>JANQAB010000004.1 GCA_024707265.1 Sporocytophaga sp.
CTTTTATGCCCCGTTGAATCAGCCATTCTGTGGCCTCTTTGCTCATGCCTGTTCCTTTATTTACATAATCTTCCCCCTGCACCTTTGAGCGACCGGTTTTAATAAGGACTATTTTCCCCGGAGCTAGTTCGGCTCCTGATTTTTTTAGGTCTGTTTGTATATCATCAACTGTAATGATTTCAAAATCCGCTTTATGACTCATATCAATAACGATTCCTTCACCATAAAGCCATTCAAGTGGAACCTCATCTATGGTCTTTGCTTTTTTTCCATTCACAGTTTCAGAGTAGTGCCAGGGAGCATCAATATGTGTAGTAGCATGTACACCCATGCCAACGATTTTATCATCTGCCCACCCTGTGAACTTTGAAGGGAATAACCGGGCTGGAAGACCAATAAAAAAACGGATAAGAAACTTACTCTTTTTATGAACTTTGTTTTTGATTTTTATCCTCATAAACCATGGATCTTTTTTGTTGTATTCAATGGTTTTGGAGAGATCGATGATACGTGACATTCTATGTTTTGAATTAATATGTATGCTTTTTATTTATGGTAAAACATTCCATGCAGACCTATCGGCAGGTGCACCGGAGCATATGCTCTTGCAATTTCAGTCAAATCACTTGCATTTAATAGTAAAAGAAAAGAAGATTGCTTTTGTAAATCAAGTACCACGGATAAAATTATACCGTCGTCTTCTGAAGAACCTCCGGGAGTTTCTACAAATAAAGGTTCAGAAGGATACATACCTTTATGATACCAAACTTTTACATCTCCTGAGTTGATACCTATTTTCACCAGCTGGTTATTTACTTCAATATCCTGGGTTTCCTTTAGTCCAAGTCCATAAACAAAATTATAAGATTTGCATGACCTTTTCATGTTGAAGGAAGGCAGATCCAGAGAGACGTCTGAGAGCTGAATAAGATCTACTGTTCCTGTTTGTAAATTTATTATAGCTCTGTAAAGTAAACTCATGCTTTCCTTTTTTTAGACCATTTTGTTTGAGTTTATCCAAATAAAGATCTTTAATAACCGAAGGGTCTTTGTACAAGCAAAGATCAATCAATACTTCGTCACCCTCTTCAAAAGCATTTACTGTATGGAAGAAAAAGAAGGCGGAAGATTTGAAGGTTTTAACTTCTCCGGTTATGCGATTTACGAGATGGAATTTAGTACCATTTTCAGGCTTCCAGTGATAGCAGGCTTCATAAGGTCTGTTTAGGAACCTGCTGAACATAAGTTGCCAGATGTTGAGCTCTAACGGTTGTTCTAAGAATATGAAATAATTTTTAGTTAAGGCATAGCTGTGGAAATAAGTATGCTTGGGAGCAGATAAGGATCCAAAAGGTTTTCTTTCAAATGTTGATTCTGAAATTTTGACGAAAGAGAAGTTTCCTTTTGGGCCTGGCTTTCCAAGGCAATTATAAATTTCTTTGGTTTCAGGATCATAACAACTATGTGCTGCACTAAACATATAGTCATTTCCGAACTGGTCAGAAAATTTAATATCTCCTTTGGTTTCAAGTGTATTAAAATCAAACTCAACCATAGAGGAGAAGTCTGATACAGCTGCTATTCTATTGCCGTTTTTTAAAATGCTTACACTTGCATTTGATGCTTCAGGTTTGGAGAAAGCACTGAAAAACTTATTGAATATGGAAGCGCAAGGATCTGCAACTGTTCCCCAGCTTCTGTTTTTTATATAATTAGCGGAGGTACTTCTTATATAATCTTTTGATTGAAGAAACTTACTCTTGTAGGATACTTTTCCATTTTGAATGGAAAATTTATGAATCATGGAATACCCGTCAAACCAATGGTTCAGCTTGTATGCTCCAACTTCAAATTTGGCTGGTCCGTTTCTGATCAGATCCCCTGAAAGCCATTCAGGTATTTGTCCCTGTATTTCAAGATTACAATTTGAAGTTTCTTTCTCAACGCTTTTATAAATGAGTGAATCCATAGTTGCTCTTATTTGAAAATATGTTTTATAGTCAACTTGAAGAAAGGAAAATAGGTATTCAGCAGGCTTGTTTTATTAAACATTTTTTTTCCATTAAGCTTATTTGAATGGGGAAATACTTTATTCTTAAAAAATTAATCAAAATGAGTTTCAGGCTAAATATAGGGAAAGTTGCGCCGGAAGCAATACAGGCTCTTAATGTTCTGGATGAATATCTTAAGTGTTCCGATTTAGCCAATAACCATAAAAATCTCATCAAAATAAGAGTCTCTCAGATCAATGGTTGTTCCTACAGCATTCATAAATATTCCGGAGAAGCTCGCCGGTCAGGGGAAGCAGAAGAAAGGATATACGGACTTGCCGCATGGAAAACTTCAAATTTATATACTGAAGATGAAAGATCTGTTTTGTTCCTGGTAGAAGAGGTAACTTTGATCAGGGAAAACCATGTTTCGGATGAGGTGTATGCCAAAGCAATGAATTTTTTTGATGAGCATTATTTTTCTCAGATCATAATGGCAATTATCACGATTAATGCCTGGAACAGGTTAACCATTGTAGCCAAGATGCTTCCGGAAAAGAATGGAGAGTTCAGATCTTAACTCATTAGTATTTCTACAACCTTTTCTACACCTGTGCTTGCCTTTTCCTCTATTAAATGAAGATTGGGACGTTTTCTTACTGATGGCATATTGGGATCTATTACATAAACAGGAACATCTTCATTTACATAATCCAGTAGGCCTGCAGCAGGGTATACCTGTAGGGAAGTGCCAACTACAATAAAGATATCAGCTTTCATAGCCAGTTTCATGGCCTTGTCCATCATTGGTACCATCTCTCCGAACCAAACGATATGCGGTCTTAACTGAGATCCATGCGGACATTTTTCTCCAAGCTTTAATTCCCAGCCGTCCATATCATAGACCAGGTTTTCATTTAAGGTGCTACGGCATTTAAAAAGCTCCCCATGCAAATGGATTATTTTTGAAGAACCTGCTTTCTCGTGGAGGTTGTCTACATTTTGCGTAACAACAGTCACATCGTATTTTTCCTCCAAAGTCACAAGACCTAGGTGCCCGGCATTGGGTTGAGCCTCAAGTGCAGCTTTCCGTCTGAGGTTATAAAATTCCAGTACAAGTGCGGGATTCTTTCTCCAACCTTCAGGAGAAGCCACTTCCATTATATCATGACCTTCCCATAATCCTCCAGCATCCCTGAAAGTAGATATTCCGCTTTCTGCTGAAACTCCGGCTCCGGTTAATACAACAATTTTTTTTCATTTCTAAAAGTCCTTGAATCGAAAATAAAAAAGGTCCATGTTTCTGCATGGACCTTTTTGTTATTTTTTTCTTTGCTGCTTTTTTAGCTACAGTCTTTTTAGCCGCTGTTTTCTTTGCTGCAGCTTTTTTAGCCGTGGCTTTTTTCGCGGCTGTTTTCTTGGCAGCAGGTTCAGCAGTTCCTTTCCTTGCGAATCTACTTTTCTTTTCCGGAACGCTTTCGGCCCATTCAAGTGCTTCAGCAAGAGTTATACTCTGAGGTTCCCTGTCTTTCGGAATTTTTACGTTTTTCTTTCCGACTGCGATATACGGTCCCCAACGACCGTTAAGTACTTTTACTTCTTCGTTCTCAGGGAATTCTTTGATAAGCTTTTCAGCATCTGCTTTACGTTTATTTAGGATCAGTTCAATACAACGTTCTTCAGTTATTTCCAACGGATCATCTTCTTTTCCCAGAGAATAGAATTTATTATCGTGTTTAATATATGGTCCAAACCTTCCTATAGCCACTGTCATGGCCTTATCCTCAAAGAAACCTGTTTCCCTTGGAAGCTTGAACAGTTCAAGTGCATCTTCGAGATTTAAAGTTTCAATTAACTGGCCTTTTCTTAAGCTGGCATATTGAGGTTTTTTTCCAGTAGTTTCATCAGCTTCACCTATCTGAACAATAGGTCCGAATCGACCAAGTCTTGCGATTACTTTTTCACCGGTAGCAGGGTGTGTGCCCAGTTCTTTGGATGTCTGAACTACAGATCTGTCGATAGCTTCTGTCGATTCTACTTTTTGATGGAATGAATTATAAAAAGTCTCCAGCATTTTTTCCCACTTCTTTAAACCAGAAGCTATTTCATCAAACTCTTTTTCAACAGTAGCTGTGAAAGAGTAGTCCGTGATATTAGGAAAATACTGTACAAGGAAATCAGTTACAATCATTCCCATATCTGTTGGAAATAATTTCGCTTTCTCTTGACCGGTAATTTCTGTTCTTTCCTTTGTATTAATTGTATTATTCTTCAGTGACAGTTCTTTGTATTTTCTTTCTTTTCCTTCTCTGTTTTCTTTAATCACATAACCTCTTTTCTGAATAGTAGAGATGGTTGGAGCATAGGTAGAAGGACGACCGATTCCCATTTCTTCAAGTTTTTTCACAAGGCTAGCCTCGGTATATCTTGAAGGAGGTCTTGAGAATCTTTCTACAGCTTTCATCTCATCCAGATTAAGCTTTTGCCCAACGGTGAGAGGAGGAAGCATGCTGCTGTTGTCTTCTTCAGACTCTTCATCGTCAGAAGACTCAATATAAACTTTAAGGAAACCTTCAAATTTGATTACTTCACCTGTTGCTGTCAGCGTCTGTGGAACAGTTGAAATGGCAATGGTGGCAACTGTTTTCTCAATTTGAGCTTCAGCCATTTGAGAAGCTATTGCTCTTTTCCAGATCAGTTCGTACAGACGTTGCTCATTTCTTTCTTCCCCAGCCTGACTTTTGGAAAAATCAGTTGGTCTTATTGCTTCGTGAGCTTCCTGAGCACTTGCTGATTTGGTCTGATATTGTCTTATGTTAACAAATTCAGGTCCGTAGCTTTTGGTAATTTCTTTTTCTGCAGCATTTAGGGCATCCTGAGACAGACTAACAGAGTCAGTTCTCATATAAGAGATCTTTCCTGATTCGTAAAGTCTTTGAGCCAAAGTCATTGTCTGAGCAACAGAAAATCCCATTTTTCTACTGGCTTCCTGTTGAAGTGTCGATGTTGTAAAAGGAGGAGCAGGAGATTTTTTAGCAGGTTTTTTCTCCAGATTTTTGATACTGAATTCAGCACCAAGTACTTTGGTTAGGAAATCCATAGCTTCATCTTCAGAATTGAAGCGCTCTCCCAGTTCAGCTTTAAGTATTTTACCTTTATCTACGATAAATTCGGCAGAAACCTTAAACGCAGCTTTTGTATTGAATTTTTCAACTTCACGTTCTCTTTCTACCACTAATCTTACAGCTACAGATTGTACTCTACCTGCAGAAAGACCGGTTTTTATTTTTTTCCATAAAATAGGAGAAATCTCAAAACCAACCAGTCTGTCCAGTATCCGTCTTGCTTGTTGAGCATTAACCAGGTCAAGGTCAATACCTCTCGGACTTTGGATAGCATTCAGAATAGCATTTTTAGTGATCTCCCTGAATACAATACGTCTGGTATTTTTTTCATTTAGATTTAAAGCCTCCTTCAAATGCCAGGAAATAGCTTCACCCTCGCGGTCATCGTCGGTCGCTAACCAAACCGTTTCGGCCTCCTTCGCAAGTTTTTTAAGTTGTGAAACAACATCCCTTTTGTCATCAGAGATTTCATATGTCGGCTTAAAGCCATTTTTTATATCGATCGCCTTATCTCCCTTGGGAAGGTCCCTAACGTGTCCATAACTTGATGTTACAAGAAAATCCTTTCCAAGGTACCCTTCTATGGTTTTAGCCTTCGCAGGCGACTCAACAATAACTAAATTTTTTGACATTGAACTAATTATGACTTTAAATCAAAAGCAATTTGGGCCAAAGATGATTAAAAATTTTTAAAAAAACACTTTGCAAAAATTTTTAGTGCCATATTCAGATAAATTTGTACTTTCGGTGTTATATATTTTTGTAGGATTACATTTTAATTTATCCATTGATTATGAGTAAGATACTTTACCTTGCCAGGCATGCAAAGTCGGATTGGTCGATACCGGGACAAAAAGATTTTGAAAGAGAGCTAAATACCAGAGGTTTGACAGCCGCGCCTAAAATGGGTAGAAAACTTCATGAAATGCAGGTACTTCCGGATTTAATCTTATCAAGTCCGGCAGTAAGAGCAAAAAATACAGCCGAATTAATGGCAGAGCAGCTTCAATATGATTTGGATAAAATTGTTTATGAGGAAGAGCTTTATGAAGCTTCGGTCAGAAATTTAATGGCTGTTATTAGCAGGGTAAGTCCTGAAAAAAACAAAATTATGATTTTTGGACACAATCCTTCATTAACTTATATGGCTGAATATCTGACCAAAGAAGTGATTGGTAACATTCCTACTTCCGGGGTTCTGGAAATTTCTTTAAATATTGACAAATGGGAAGAGGTAAGTGGAGACTTGGGTAGATTAAACTGGTTTATTTATCCTAAACTTGTTTTCGGAACGGAGGAGAACTAATAACTCCTTTAAAATAATGATGGCCGTCTTTTCTCTAAGTCGGCCGTTTTAATGCGTTTTAATATATTTTTTCTTTTTATTAGAAGTTTTTCCCTTGGCTTTATTTAATCGTTTTCTGGCTATTTTGTCAGCCTTTTTTCTTGTCTTTTCTTGCTCTTTTTTCTTCTTATTCTGAGCTTTTTTCTGATCTTTCAAATAAGCTTTTTGCTCCTTGCTCATCCTGTCTTTTTCCACATCTGAATTAGCATTATCAAGATCTTTCTGCGTATTTCCTTTTCTTCTCTTGGAGCCATTATTGTCATCCTGGCCTTGTGCTAAATTGCTGAAGATCAGAATTCCTGCAAAAATAAAGGTAGAGATAATGAAAATCTTTTTTAAGCTCATATAGTGAATTTAAAACGAAAATGGCAGAATTTATATTCCTGCCATTTATAATTCACCCAAATTTAAACTTTTTTTGGAATAACTAACACTTTAATATTAATACCAACCTGATCTTCTTCTTCCTCTGTTATCGGTTAAAGATGCAGTTTCTCTTTTAGTCTTTGATCTGCTGAATTTGGTTTTTCTGGTATTAAAGTATTTCTTACTACCCGCATTCCCAAAATGCTTTTTGTTGTGTTTGATTTTGAGCATTCTTTTGTTGTACTGAGTTCTGATCCTTTCATCTCTGTTGCGGGCTGATATTCTGTCTTCCCTGCTTACTTTCTCTTCAGGATCAGCTCTTGAGGACTTACTTACAGCTTTAGAATGCTTAATCTGTGTTTTATTTTGGGCATTTGCCGCCTGGCTGAGCCATGCCAACATCATTACTAATAGAAAAAACAAATTTTTCATACGCCTTCTTAATTTCTTCCCACTAAAAAATCAACTTCTTTGAGAAAGATTTTGTTAAAAAGTGCTCTTTAAAGTTTGAAAAAAAGAAATCGTGTATGTGAGTAAATTCTTTTTTGCAATTAGTACATTTGTCAACTTATCAGGTATTATGTTCAGGAAAATCAGAACCACATTATTCCTTTTATTGATCTGTTTTTCAGGTGTTTTGAAGGCTCAGTCATCTTTATTGTGGGAGGTGAAAAGTCCTGATAATAAAAATGTTTCCTATATCTATGGTACAATGCATGTTGAAGACGAAAGAGTATTTGATTTCGGAGACTCTTTAATGATTTGCTTTAACAATTGTAAAGCTTTTGCCGGGGAAATAGTACTTGATAAAATTAACAAAAGTGAGCTGGCTTCCCAGATTTTTATGCCGGGTGATACTACCCTTAAAATGCTCATTGGCAAAAAAAAATATAAACAGGTAAAACGAAAAGCGCGAAAAAGCCTAGGGGTTTTCGCTGGACTTATCAATAGGGTTAAACCTATATTTACAGCGTCTTTAATTTCTGAAAGCTCATTTAAAAAAGGTAAGGGTAAAATTCTGGATGAATATTTTCAGGATCTGGCCAAAGAAAAACAAATGGTTTTGTTAGGCATTGAAAGTCCTTCTGAACAGATTGCAGCTTTGGATGAAATACCGTTGACAGAACAGGCCGAGATGCTCATTGAATCATTGGAAGCGCCGGCAGAGGAAGAAGGTGCTGATGAACTGGTTAAAATATATAATACAGGAGATCTGGATAGCTTATATAACTATTTTCTGAAATTTGATTTAAGTGACAATTTTACCAGGTCTTTATTAATCAAGAGAAATTACGTAATGAGTGAAAGAATTCAGGATATTATCAATGAATATCCAGTATTTGTGGGTATAGGAGCAGCCCACTTGCCTGGAGAAGAAGGGGTCTTGAATCTTATGGTAAAGCAGGGGTATATTGTTAGACCCATACAGATAA
This sequence comes from Sporocytophaga sp., assembly GCA_024707265.1. GTDB lineage: Bacteria > Bacteroidota > Bacteroidia > Cytophagales > Cytophagaceae > Sporocytophaga. The sequence continues at coordinate 8,261 of JANQAB010000004.1, forward strand.
AAACAAATAAAAATAAAAAATAAGGTTTTAAAAATAGTTTGATTGAATGCAAGTATCACATGTTTTAAAAAATTGCTGGGGAGTTGAATGTTTCTCCCAAATCCGTTGAAGCTACACTGGAGTTATTAGCAGAAGGAGGTACCGTTCCATTTATATCCCGGTACAGAAAAGAAGCTACAGGCAGTCTTGACGAGGTGGCTATTACTAAAATCAGGGACAGAAGCATCCAACTGGACGAGCTTGATAAAAGAAGGGAAAGCATCATCAAGTCTATCAAAGAACAGGGTAAACTTACTGCTGAGCTTGAAGCTAAGATCAATGATGCAGAAACAATGACCGTACTGGAAGATCTGTATCTTCCTTATAAACCAAAAAGAAGAACTAAAGCCACGATTGCGAAAGAGAAAGGACTTGAACCTCTTGCCGAGCTTATATTTAAACAAGAGCTTGCTGACCCCGATAGAGAGGCAGAGCTTTTCGTTAATCTTGAGAAGGATGTAAAAGACTTAAATGAAGCACTTGCTGGTGCCAGAGATATCATAGCAGAGTGGGTAAGTGAAAATCAGGAAGCCAGAGCAAAACTAAGAGAAGTATTCTATAAACAGGGAACGATTAGAAGCCGTGTAGTTCCTGGTAAAGAGGAAGAAGGGCAGAAATATAAAGATTATTTCGAGTTTGAAGAAGCCATTTCTAAAGTACCATCTCATAGATTACTTGCTATGAGAAGAGGTGAGAAAGAAATGTTTTTAATGCTGGATATCGAACCAGCAGAAGAAACATCGCTCGAAGTACTTGAAGGAATATTCGTAAAAGGCAGAAACGCGGCTTCCGGCCAAGTAAAAACAGCAGTTAAAGATTCATATAAAAGGCTTTTAAGGCCAAGTATTGAAACTGAGGTTAGGCTTGGTAGCAAAAAAGAAAGCAGATGATGATGCTATTCAGATTTTTGCGGAAAACCTTCGTCAGCTTTTACTCGCTGCTCCACTAGGTCAAAAGGCAGTGCTTTCGATAGATCCTGGTTTTAGAACAGGTTGCAAGGTGGTTTGTCTTGATAGACAAGGAAAGTTATTGGCCAATGAAAATATATATCCTCACGAGCCTCAGAGAAAAGTAGCAGAAGCAATTTCAATTATTAAAAGACTTTGTGAAACTCACCAGGTAGAAGCAATTGCTGTTGGAAATGGTACTGCAGGAAGAGAAACAGAAACATTTGTCCGTTCAATAGATTTCGGAAGAGCCATACCAGTTATAATGGTTAACGAAAGCGGTGCGTCAATTTATTCTGCATCGGATGTTGCAAGAGAAGAGTTTCCGGATTATGATGTAACTGTCAGAGGTTCAGTTTCTATTGGAAGAAGATTGATGGACCCACTTGCTGAACTTGTTAAGTTAGATCCTAAATCAATAGGAGTGGGGCAGTATCAGCATGATGTGGATCAAAATGCTTTGAAGTCAAGTCTTGACGATGTAGTTATAAGTTGTGTAAACAATGTTGGGGTAGAAGTAAATACTGCAAGCAAACAAATATTAACTTATGTATCAGGTTTGGGCCCTCAGCTGGCACAGAACATCATTGATTACAGAAATCAGAATGGAGCTTTCAAGTCCAGGAATGAGCTCAAGAAAGTTCCGAGAATGGGAGAGAAAGCTTTTGAACAAGCAGCAGGATTTTTGAGGATTAACAATGGTGACAATCCATTAGATGCTTCAGCGGTTCACCCTGAAAGTTATCACATTATAGACAAAATGGCCAAAGATCTTAAAGCTTCTGTAGCAGATCTGATGAAAAAATCGGATCTGAGAAAACTTGTCGATCTAAAGTCATATGTAACAGATACAATCGGTTTGCCAACCCTTCAGGATATAATAAAAGAGATAGAGAAACCGGGTCGTGATCCCAGAGAAAAATTTGAAGCATTTGAGTTCGCTTCCGGAATTGAAAAACCTGAAGATCTGAGAATCGGTATGAAACTTCCTGGCATTGTAACGAATATCACAAAATTTGGAGTATTTGTGGATGTAGGTGTTCACCAGGATGGACTTATTCATATAAGTCACCTTGCAGATAAATATGTGTCAGACCCTTCTGAAGTAGTGAAGGTTCATCAGAAAGTTGAAGTTACTGTTATTGAAGTAGATCTCGCGAGAAAAAGGATTGCGCTTTCAATGAAGGGTAATGTTGTCACTGAAGGACCTAAAAAAGCAAAGGATAAAAAGGAAACAGAAAAAGAAGTTTCTTTTGAGGATAAACTGGCAATGCTGAAAGGCAAGTTTAAAAATTAAAAAGGTATAAAAATAAAAGGGCTACATCATTTTGAGGTAGCCTTTTTATTTACACTTTGACTTTTTCAGTTTTGATTTCCTTTTGATCTTTTTTCAGATAGGTTGGGCAGGTTCTGTGTCCATAACAGGAGGCCATTGAAAAAACTACAGTGAAAGCAATAAGTAAGTTTCTGATTTTCATAAGCAATTATTTTTGGGAAACATCTTCTTTTACGATGTCTGGTTTTTGCAGGTTATTGGATAGTTTTGTGAAAAAATAGGAGAATTGTTCAACAGGCTTATTAAGCTATTGTAATTTAGGTGGTTTAAGACAGTATTATTTTTTTCTTAACTTTACTTTTTTTGCTTAAGTTCTTCAATTATAGTCACATCAATTATTGTTGGGCTTAATTTCTATGAGAACTTTCATACATGTTTTTCTATTATCAATAATTTCTTACGTAGCGCATGCGGGTGTGTATAATACCGTCAGAGATGGTATGTTGAATTCCAGAATCTGGGAAGGTGGATTTATCCCTAATTTAAAACCTGAAGATACAGTATTTATAAACCATTCAATCAGTTATGATGCCCCTGTTAGTCTGGTGTCAGTAGTTGTGATCAATGAAAATGGAAATCTGAATCTTGGGGCTAATCCTTTAGTAATTCTGGAAACCGGTAAGGTTATAGTTAATGGAAGACTCAAGGTAAGTTCGGTAATCAATAAAGGAACTCTGATCAATAATGGAAAAGTGGAAGTGCCCGGGGTAATGACAGATTTAAAATCAATGTGTTTAAAAGGAGGCCTTACTTTTGATCTGGTGCGGGAACTTAAGCATGCACATGAGAATGTCTATTGTACAGGATGTTTTATAGAAGGAAAGAAAAGTCAGGCGGAGCAGGATAGGTTTGATTTATCTTATTTGGGGTTTCAGGGAAGGTTGAATTTTAAAGCCAACTATGAAAATGAAGTTGTAAAGTTATATTGGGATGCAATACTTACAGATCAGTTAAGTCATTTTGAAATAGAAAAAAGTTATGATGCTAAAGATTTTCGAAAAGAAGGTATTATAACTCCCGAATATTCAGCTTCAGGAAAATTTTCCTGGGAAGATCAAATTAATGAGTCAATTATTACATATTACAGATTGAAGCTGGTAGACAATAATGGCCAATGTGTTTATTCCCGGCCTGTGAGTGTAGTTTTGAAAAAAGACTAAAAAGTAAAAGGTGGATATGCAGATTGAGTATCAAAAAGTCAAAAAAAAGCGTTTCATTAAAAATAAAAAGAGCATCTTTGTATTATTTAATGAACAATTATTTTCTTTTTGATCTATATTTTCACCTTTTAAAATGAAAGAGTTAGGATTTATTGGTTTCGGAAGTTTTGGAAAATTTATCATTCCATATCTAAAGCCATATTTTGATATAACAGTCTTCGACGTTAAGGATTTTTCTTTAGAAGCAAAGAGGCTTGGAGTAAGGTGGGGGGCACTTGAAGAAGTTTCCGGAAAGGAGTTTTTAGCTCTGGCAGTTCCGGTGCAATACCTTGAAGATTTGCTGATTCGGATAAAAGATTATGTTAAACCTAAGTCTTTGGTTTTTGATTTGTCCTCAGTTAAGGTAAAACCTGTAGAACTAATGATTAAGTATTTGCCGGAAAATGTTGATATTATCGGTACACACCCTTTATTTGGACCTCAAAGCGGTAAAAATGGTATTGCTGGTCTAAATATTGTTGTATGCCCGGTAAGAACCAAAAAGAACGGTAATCTTATACGTTTTTTTGGTCAGGAGCTGAAGTTAAACGTACTCGAAAGAACTCCATTGGTGCATGATCAGCAAATGGCTTATGTTCAGGCATTGACCCACTTTATAGGCAGGGCTGTAAATCAGATGGATATTCCTGATGTGGAGCAAAAGACACCAGCATATCAATTCTTACTTAATATTAAAGGAAATCTTGGGCAGGATTCGCTGGATCTCTTTTATACTATAGAAAGAGAAAATCCTTTTGCAAAGGCAGTAAGGGATCAGTTTATAGAAGAGTTGAATAAGCTCAAAGACAAAATTGAGTGTTAATTATAACGATTTAGAAGAGCAACAGTAAAATAAATAAAAAAATCCCGGCCTTAAAGACCGGGATTTTTTTTTATTTTCTTTTATCGATCGGAACAAATTCTCTTGTATTAGCACCGATGTATACTTGTCTTGGCCTTCCGATTGGCTCGTTGTCCTCTCTCATTTCTTTCCACTGAGCAATCCAGCCTGGCAGACGACCTAAGGCAAACATTACAGTAAACAGGTCAGTTCTAAGACCCAATGCTCTATATATGATTCCTGAGTAGAAGTCTACGTTAGGATATAATTTTCTTTCCTTGAAGTATTCATCATTTAATGCTGCTTCCTCAAGACCTTTAGCGATTTCAAGTACAGGGTCATTTACGCCAAGTTTAGCAAGTACAGAGTCGCAGGCTTTTTTAATGATTTTAGCTCTAGGGTCAAAGTTTTTGTAAACCCTGTGACCAAAGCCCATCAGCCTGAAGTTATCGTTTTTATCTTTTGCTTTAGCGATGTATTTTTTTACATCACCACCATCGTTTTTGATTGCCTCAAGCATTTCAATCACAGCCTGATTAGCACCACCGTGAAGCGGTCCCCAAAGGGCATTGATTCCACCTGCAACAGACGAATATAAACTTGCATGAGCAGAACCTACAATTCTAACTGTTGAAGTAGAGCAGTTTTGTTCGTGGTCTGCGTGAAGAATAAGCAGAACATTTAAAGCTTCCACAACAACCGGATCAATTACATATTCCTGGTTTGGCAATGCAAACATCATGTAAAGGAAGTTGGAAACATAATCCAGGTTGTTCTTTGGATACATTAATGGCTGTCCCTTAGAGTTCTTGTATGACCAGGCTGCAATAGTAGGAAGTTTTGCCATAAGTCTTACAATAGTAAGATCAAGAACTTCAGCATTAGCATCAGGATCAATAGCTCCGGGATAGAATGCTGTTAAAGAGCTTACCAGAGAGGATAACACGCCCATAGGGTGCGCATTGGAAGGAAAGCCATCAAATATTTTTTTGAAATTTTCATGCAGATTTGTATGCTTTGTAATTCTGCTTGAAAAATTGGATAACTGATCTGCAGTTGGTAATTCTCCGTAAATCAGAAGGTAGGCTACTTCAAGGAAGGACGCTTTTTCCGCAAGTTGTTCAATTGGGTAACCTCTATAACTTAATACTCCAAGCTCTCCATCCAAAAAAGTTATTGAGCTTTTGGTAGCTCCGGTGTTTTTATAACCTGTATCAAGAGTGATGAACCCTGTTGCGCTTCTGAGGTTGGAAATGTCAATAGCCTTCTCATTTTCTGTTCCGACTACTATCGGAAACTTGTAGCTTTTACCATCAAGAATTAGTTCTGCAAATTCAGACATCTGTATGAAAATTTTATTTATTGAAGAATTACTTTGAGCGAAAATAAATAAAAAATGATTTTAAAAAAAATACACAAAACATTTATTGGATTTCGACAAGATTTTTTTTTCATATGTCCTTTCTAGCCATTGTTTCCCTAGTAGATGAAGGCTTTTAAAAGTTTAAGTAATGACATATGATAGCATAACGCTTGGATAACTATATCTTAATTTTACTCATGAAAATAAAACAGACATAGCAAAACGTGCTTCTCTGAGGATTGCCAAGACAAAGAATAAATTACTTTATTAATTATTAAGATGCAAAAAGTCAATTTAAAAATATAGACGCAAAATAATGGGTAAAAGCTAAGCGGACAATTTAGTGATTGAAGAATTGTTCGTTTTAATTATTTTGCCCTTTTAAATACCGATTCAGTCAGGAAATAATCGTTGTTCTCTTTCTTTACACTGACATAGATTGTCTTATCCGGAAGTTTTATCTGAAACCCTTTAATTTCTTCTGCAGATAAAGGGGCACCTTCGGATATCTTTTCATATTTACTCTGATATAAGCCAAGTGTTTCCTTGTAAATATTCAATGCCTTATATTTAGAGTTTTCCTCATATAAATAAGCTCTTTTGCTAATTACCCCTATTAGCTTCAGTTCATGAAAAACATAAGTGTAAGTAAAGTAGTACGAGGAATCCGAAAATTCAACGAAAGAAAGATTCTTGTGTCTGTTCTTTTCGAGATTCTCACTTAACAAAGCACCCTTTTCATTCGCTTTAACTTTTTCAGGAGAATCTCCCCATTTGGCATTTCTAAAGTCCTGAGAATATGAAGTCAGCGATAAAAAAAGAAAAGTAAAAAATGACAAATACTTCATAAGATCCACCTATTAATTCGATCAAAGTAAAGATACATAATAGTAATGAAAATTAAAACAAAATTGGATTTAATTTAGAGTACGGGAATTATTACGACTTAGTTACTGTAGATTATATATAAGAACATTAGAGTATTACGAACAAAAGGAAAGTTTGTAATCAGTTTTTAGAAATAATATTCAGGATAATTAATTAATGATAGTTATGGAGCCGGAAGAGAAAATCAAAATAAAAAATAAAACAGGTATTCCTTCTTTGGAAAAGCCCTTTATACCTCATGCACCTGGGTCCAATGTAAAAGATGATCTGGACCCAGAATCTCCGAATCCGGAATCGAATCCTAACTATTCTTATATGCCCGCTATAGCATATCCTGATGGAGTCCCGAATTTTAACCTTCAAGGAGAGTAAAACCGTGTTGGAAAAAAGAGGCCTTATTAGGGCCTCCCATGCCTTTCAGAACTTCTTCCCGTACCCTCGGGCTTTGTCGAAATCTGTAAATTGACTCATCATCTCTCCCGGAGCATCGTCTGTCTCATTTGATTTTTCAGCAATGAATTCACTTCCTTCACTTTCGTAATAGAAATTTTTATGAAATGAACGTGTATTTCCTCCCTTTTCTAAATTTTCTGTACGCTTGTTCGCTTTCATGACTCAATACAATATTTAATAAATCAATTACCCTGGTAATAGTTGTATTCATCAATACCTCTCTACCCCTCAAAATTAAAACCTGTCTTTTTTGTCTACTGTTTGTTGCGGGGTGTAAGTACTTTTGTATCAGAGTGTACCAGTAAGGGGAGGTGTGGAATCAGGCAGTTGCAGATATCAATATATAAATGAACAAAACAGCCCTTTGTCTGTAATTTTTCTTTCTTAGACTTTTCAATATATGGAGAACATTGGGCAAAGGAATATCAACTCATTATGGAATTCATTTTTACTATCTACAGGGGCCTTTTTGCAAGACCTTGGAGTGTCTTTCAGTGATAGTGCTATGCGAAGAAGAAGGACAATGATAGAAAACCTCGGAGAGTATCCCAGGGGACTTGAAGAAACTATCAAGTTTCCGCTTATTGAAGCTTTATATGGAAGACGGGCAAGAAGGTTCTCTCTGGGAGCTGAACTACCTGATGGTCCTCTAAAATTTAAATCATCCAAAGCTCCTGTTCCCCTTGATGCATTGGAACAAATGCTTTTATTAAATTCTTGTGCGGGAAATACAGGCTGGCATTCTATGATTCACAGAACGGAGAAATATGCTCCGCATCTTGCTAATTACTCTGCTGCTGCCGGGGGGAGGACTTTTCCCTCTGCTGCAGGTTTCCATACTTCAGAATTTTTTTATACGGATGATTTTGGAGTTTATTTTTTGCCAACCAGAGATGCTCCTTCACTTGTTTCTTACGATGATGATAGATTCAATCTTAAGTATTGGCTGGAAATGCATGCAGAAAGGAAGATCAGGCTTTCTGATAAAAGACTTTATATTCCGAATTCTGAACCTTATATGGAGCCACATAATACCTGGTGTGTTAATAAACCCGGGAGTACCTTGATCATTCCGGTGGCTGATATTGCCCAGCATATGCTTGCATTACTCTGTTTCGCTGTACAGAACGGGTATTGTATATTTGATGATATTAAAGGCCGTTCTATTCCAGGTCTTGATAAATTCAGCAATCTGGTAAATCTTAATAATCCCTATCCTTTGACTTTTGTAGAGCAGTATGCTCTTACAGAAGCAACTGCTGAACTTTCTGCATCATGTTATGCAGGAATGCTAATGCTTCAGGCAATGGGCTTAGGCGGGTGGATGTTTGATGGAATAGACAGATTTTCAATACTGGGAGCAAGCGGAAATCCTGATGTGCCCGGGTTAGGATTTTCATTTAATAAAAACCCTAAATATCCTTTACCTGATATCACAGGTCTTCCCGGAGTATTTGAAGGATTTTGTCCTCCTCACTTTAAAACGATGGAAGAGGCTACCAGGGCATTAGTGAAGAGAAAATTTGGAGTAGGTGGTCCTTATCATAAAGATACTGATGGGCCCTGGAAAGAATCATCCAGAATCAGATCAAGCGCTCAAGTACACAGCGAAGAATTTATCGCATGTGTAAGCACCATGGCACAGTATATATATGATACTTATGAACGTTTTCCGGGTACTGTTCCCTCCATATTTTGTCTTACCTACCTTCAGGCTCATCACCTGGATCTTGATTTTTATGATCATTACTACAAGGAGGGAGCTTATCTTAAAACGCATAAACATCATATGGAATGGTGGAGGCATTAAACGGAAGATTTAGGAGAACTGATAGCTAGATAATCGATATGTATGTATCTTTACAATGTGAAGATTGAAAAGATATTTGTATATGGAACCTTAAGAAAAAGAGGGGCAGCATATCATCTTATGAGTGGTTGCAAATTGCTGGAGGAAGGAATAACTGTCACCGGATTTAAACTGTATGATGCAGGAGAATATCCTTTTGCTTTCTATACTGCAGATCCGGCAGATATCATAACAGGTGATATGTTTGAAATTAATGAAGAAATATTAGTATCACTGGATGAGCATGAAGGGGAAGAGTATAGGAGGAAAGTATTACCAGGTTTCGATTGTTACATGTATATCTTAAATGAAAATACGGCTCCATCTCTTCCTTTAGTATCTGGTGGAGATTGGTTGATTTATAAGAAATAATTTATCCATTTTTTACAATTAAATATGTCTAAGAAAAATATATATCAGGTTGATGCATTTACAGATGTGGCATTCAAAGGAAATCCTGCTGGTGTGATGATCCTGGATAGTCCAATGGAAGAACAATTGATGCAGAAGATTGCTAATGAAATGAATCTTGCAGAAACAGCCTTTGCATATCCCGTTAATGATGGATACAATCTCAGATGGTTTACTCCGGAAAAAGAAGTAAAACTATGCGGACATGCAACTCTGGCTACGGCGCATATTATGTGGCAGGCAGGATTTATAAAGTCAGATAAAATATATTTTCATACATTATCAGGAATCCTATCCGCAGAGAAAGTAGGAGATCATATTCAGCTGAACTTCCCTGCTATCAAAGGAAGTAACACTAATACCAAAGAATTGGTAAAGGCCCAGCTCGGAGTTGATCTGATTGGTTTTGCAGAATCAGATCAAGGGTATATGGTGATTGAGCTTAATAGTAGCAATGAAGTAAAAAACTTCCATCCTGATTCAGAAAAATTATTAAAGATTGGTGATTTTGTTGTGATCATTACGGCAAGAGATAAAGAATATGATTTTGTCTCAAGGGTCTTCGCACCCGCCTTTGGAATTGATGAAGATCCTGTGACGGGTTCTGCGCATTGTATGCTTGCTACTTACTGGAGTCATGTTCTGGAAAAGAATTTATTCAATGCTTATCAGGCTTCCAAAAGGGGAGGACAAATTAAAGTATTACTTGATAATGATCGGGTCTACCTCACGGGTAAAGCTGTAACAGTTATAAAGGGAGAAATCTTATTTTGATTTCTCCTTCTTAAGAGATGTCCTTAAACCCATATAAATATTTCTAGTGGGAGAGGGTTCAAAGTATCTTTGCCCTGCTGCATTGGGTATTACAGAGCTGGAATAATTTCTGTTAAATAGATTATTTATACCTCCAAAGATATTAAAAGCTAGTGAACCTGCTTCAAATGTATAGCCAACCTTTGTGTCAAATGTCCAATAATTTTTATTAATATATGCACCGGTACTTGCAGATCCTGGCTCAAAGCCGTTTAGATCGTTGGTATAGACTTTTCCGTTCCATTGTCCGCTCATTTCAAAAATGAAATTTTTAACCGGGATAAAAGAAAAACCGGAATGAACTCTATGATTGGCTGTTCCAGGTACTTTATTCCCTTTCAGCTGAAGTATTTGCCCCTTGGAGTTGTATTGATAATCAACAAAGGTATAATCCATTAAGGTATAATTCAGATTTAATTTTAATCCTCTTACAGGTGTTACAAATCCGCTTATCTCTAATCCCTTGTTCTGTGTCGCTGCTGCGTTTCGGTAAAAGACCTGATCGCCTCCTGAACTTGTCTGGTAGGGTATAAGCTGATTGTTGGTCCTTACATAAAAAGCTGCCACATCGATGTAATATAGAGTTTTGAATATTCTGATCCCTGCCTCGCCGCTACGCGTTCTTTCAGGTTGGAGCTGTTTGTTGAAGCCACTGCCGTTTACATTATTGCTAAATTCATTTGCAGTAGGTGTTTGAAAGGATGTTGAAAAATTGGAATAAATATTTGAATATTCATTCACCTTATATGTAAGACCAGCTCCGGGATTTAATTTATTAAAGGTCTTGCTGCCAGACTGGTTAATCGAATCTGTCAATTGATCTTTTACTGAAAAGTTAATCAAATCATATCTTAATGCAAGTGTCAGTTTTAGTCTTTGTCTTTCAATATCGGAAAGGACATATAATCCTCCGTTATGGATATGTTCATTCTGTTTTAAAAGAAGCTTTCCTTTTGCTACAGCTGAAATGAGATCTTGTATTGGAAGGTCTGCCAGATCTTTATCCGTAACACCTTTATTCTCAAATTCAGAACGTTTATCAGATTGAAACTCATAATCTATCCCTGTTCTTATGTTTATGAAAGTTTTATCCAGATCAATTTTTTTGATATAGGCAAATCTGGCACCTCCTGAATGTCTTGTAAGATCAATATATCTTCCTATAAGAGGATTGTTGAGCTTTCTGCCAATATAATAGACTGAAAGATCAAGCTCCTGATTGTCGGATAACTTTTTTGTCAGATTTATACCACTGATTGCCTGAAGCAATGTTTTACCGCTGGCATTTTTCTTAATAGCCATTCTGGTCTTTTGCGGATCAGCAGTTTCTGCATACGTTAATCCTGAAGGATTGTAGAGATAGGGAGCGTAGTAGATATTCTGGATGAAAGAAAGTGTATAGTTTTTTTTCAATTTCTTTTTCAAAGCCATGTTCAACGTATAAAAACGTGCATTTGAAAATTCTCTGTAGCCTTTGATATCTGTAACATTGCCACTTACCAGAAGAGATGATTTATTATTGGCTTTACTAAATTGGAGGCCAGCTTTAAATAGGCCGTAAGAACCTGAAATAAGATAATTCTCAAAAGAGTATCCTCTTTGAGCAGGAAGGTCAGATTTAAGATAAATCACGCCTCCGGAAGAATTTCCATAGATCTGGGATGATGGGCCTCTTAAAACTTCTATAGATGAAATGGAATACAAATCTGCTCCGGTTAGTTGAGTTGTTCCATCTGCAGAGGTAAGCGGAATCCCATCCAGAAACACTTTTATATTTCTCAAGCCAAATGCAGATCTGCTTCCCTGACCTCTGATAATAATTCTTTCTCCCTGAGCAAAATTATTTCTGTTTTGAACAAATACCCCGGGCACATTTCTTAAAGCATCTTCCATAAATATCCCGGTCCTGCTTGTTTGAAACTGTTCTTTGCCTATGAGGGTCGTGGCTGAAGGTATTGACTTAAGATCAGAATTGGTTCTGCTTGCTTTGATTTCAATAGTAGCCAAAGAATCAGAGCTCATCTGTGCTTTTAAAGACAACGTTTGGAGAGCAAAGATTAAAATGATAATGTTTCTTATAGATATCTGCATAGTCAAGTTGCTAAAGATATAAAAAGCCTGGTAAAATATCGTTTTCTCTAATTGTTGGTGGTATGAAACCAAAAACAATTTTTCATATACTATTCAGGATATTAAGGAAATAAAATCAATGAACCTCATTCAAATGGCCACTCTGGTGGTATTCTGGCCGATTGGAAAAATATACAATTGGTAAATGATATATCTTTACATTCCATTAAGCCACCAGATGGAAAAACATTAATCAATTCATTTAGTAATTCATCAAAATAGTTTTGTACATACGAAAAGTAAAAAACTAACAGGAAGGTTTACTTATACGATTTTTTTTTTTTTTTGTTTATAAAAATCTACTTAACCGATAGGATTTATATGATTAAAGAATCGAGACTTCATATAGCACTTAGCGATGCTTGGTTGCTTATCAAAAAAATAGGAGTAACAGTATTGATATACCTTGCTCCGGTGGTCATTATAGCTGGAGGTCTGCTGCTTACAGCCAGTATTTTTCAGGAAGAGCAAGAAGCTCCGTCAAATATTAAAGTTGAATCAAAAGTTGAATCAAGTATTAACCTAAACGATTAAGCTATGTCCGCACCAGATCCTTCAATCAGAAATAGAATTATCAGGAATGCTCTGCTGAGTATAGTGTTGTACTCACTGCCTGTAGTGGCTTTGTTTTTATACCTGAAGGTCACAGGAGAAAAGCCATGGAAGAATAAAGACCAAAAAGCATATTATGGTCAATTTGACAAATATAAAAAGAAATAAAAGCTATGAAAGACATCTTTACATCAGTATTTGAAAACCTTAGCTCCTGGGGGCTACCTGTATTCCTTTTCGTATTAGGTATCGTAGAGTTTATTGTAGGAAGATATGATAAACATGACTGGGATGAAAATGAAAAAGCTACAGATTTAATCTGTTATGCAGCTCCTAAGATATTGTTAGCTCCTGTTTTTGCTTTCTTCAGCCTTAAAGCTTTGCCTGTATTATTTCCGGGTATGATGGGGGTTTTTGCTTGGGTACCTTTCTGGTTCGGATTTGTTATCATAGCAGTGGCAGATGACCTTACTCAATACTGGTATCATCGTCTTCATCATGAAATTCCATGGTTGTGGAGATTTCACAGAACACACCATTCCGCAAATTATATGGGAATGGCCATGGCCAGCAGGCAAAATGTAATTTATACTGTTTTCTTTTCACAGACTTATGTAACTGCAACATTGGTATTCCTTGGTCTTGGCTTCCCTGCTTTGTTCGTAAAAGTATTAAAATCGTTTATTACATTATCAGCTCATTCAAGTATTGCATGGGATAAACCTTTTTATAAATACAGAATTTTGCATCCTATAGCATGGGTTCTTGAAAGACTAATCTCTACTCCTGCAACACATCATGCTCATCATGCAGATGCTAATGATGGTGTGGGGCACTATAAAGGGAATTTTGGAAACATGTTCTTTATCTGGGATCTCATCTTCGGTACAGGACTTATAACAAGACAATATCCTGCAGGATATGGTGTGAAGCACTATTTCAAAGAAGAATGGTACGTTCAGTTCTTATGGCCTTTCTTTAAATCGAAGAAAGTGGGAAGTGAACTGGCTTTAGGAGGTCCTGAATTCTACGACGAGGTCGGTGAGACTGGGGGATATACCGTTAAAGAACTTAAGAGTAAACTTCCTGAACCTGTATTACATGATGAACTTCTGGAGGAGCCTCAATATAATCAGGTAGCTGTTTAATATAAAAATAAATATTGGATGATCACTCCTAATGTCCTTGTTCTGCCCATTACTCAGGAGCAGAACAAGGTTATTTTATTTTGAATTTGAAATTTTAATCCACCACCAATTAAATTAAGCAATGAGAAGATTTAAAATCTACTTCATTATAGCAACGATATTAAGTGCTTTGATATTTATAAAAGCAAAATTTTTTACATCAGATAAGGGAAAATCAACTACTACAAATAAAACTCCGGAAAAGCCATCTACTCCGGTTTCTGTATTCGTTGTAGGGAATGAAAGCATTGAACCTAAAGTTTATGCTACAGGTACCATACTTGCCAATGAAGCTACTGAACTGAAAGCTGAGGCAAGTGGAAGGGTGGTTTATCTGAACCTACCTGAAGGTCAATTTGTAAAAAGCGGAACGCTTTTATTGAAAGTAAATGATGCTGAATATCAGGCTCAGTTAACAAAGCTGAAAGCTCAGATAAAACTTGCTTCCTCCAATGAAGAAAGACAACGTCAGCTATTGGAAATAAATGGTATTAGCAGACAGGAATATGACAATGCTCTGGCAACTCTTTTAACTCTCAGAGCTGACAGCGCTTTTGTGCAAACACAGATCGCCAAAACAGAAATCAGAGCACCCTTTAACGGTTTGATAGGCATCCATTCTATTGGTCCGGGTGCGTATATAACCCCAGCTGTTACTGCTGCGTCTATTTACCAGACAGACCCTGTTAAAATTGAATTTTATCTTCCTGAGAAATATTCCGCTATCGTTAAGACTGGTGATCAGATTCAGTTTAGAGCTGAAGGTTTGAAAGATGTCTTTACTGCAAAAATAATTATAAAGGATCCTGCTGTAGATACAGATAGCAGAAGTATCCGCTATCACGCAATTTGCACAAATACCGGTGGGAAGCTTTTACCGGGGACCTTCGTAAATGTTGAATTAAAACAAAATGAAAATTCTAAAACCTTATTTGTTCCTACAGAAGCAATCGTTCCTGTGACTAATAATAAAATTGTCTTTGTTGTTAAGGATGGCATAGCTAAAGAAAAGATAGTCAAAACCGGTATCCGCACAGAAGATTTTCTTCAGATTATATCAGGTATTTCAGTTGGAGATTCGGTTGTGATCAATGGAAACTTCAGACTTAAGAATGAGGCTAAAGTTAAAGTCGTAAAGTCAAAAGAAAGAGTTGCAGTAAACAGAGAGGAATAGCAGACTTATGAGTTTATCAACAATAAGTATCAAGAGGCCTGTACTAGCCATTGTGATGAATCTTATCATTCTGTTTTTTGGCTTTATGGGATTCAGGGCACTTGGTATCCGGGAGTTTCCTGTTGTAGAAGCGCCAATGGTTTCCGTGCGGACTTCCTATGCCGGGGCAAGCGCTGAGATCGTTGAGGCTCAGATTACTTATCCACTTGAAAAGGCTTTGAATGGTATTGAAGGCGTTAAGTCTATATCTTCTACCAGCAGCCTTGGTTCAAGTTCAATTTCAGTAGAGTTTAATCTTGATTCGGACCTCGAAACAGCTGCAAACGATGTCAGAGATAAGGTTTCTCAAACCTTGCGTTCTTTGCCTCAGGATCTGGATGCTCCTCCGGTGGTAAGCAAAGATGTGGGTGGAGAATATATCATTGTAATGACAGTTACCAATGATAAAATGACAGATCTTGAGTTGAATGATTATGTAGACAACATGATTCTGCCAAGACTTCAGACCATCAAAGGGGTTGGATATGTTTATCTTTTCGGAGAGAAGAAATATGCCATGAGATTGTGGCTGGATCCGGTAAAGCTTGCTGCATTTAAAGTAACTCTTCAGGATGTAAGACTGGCATTGGATAAAGAGAATGTTGAGTTACCAACAGGAAGACTGGAAGGCAACAGAACGGAATTGACTGTAAAAGCCAGTGCAAAATTCAAGAATGAAACGGGCTTTAATAATATGATTATTAAAGCATCATCTGGCAAGGTTGTACGTCTGCAGGATGTAGGATATGCAAGATTGGGCGCTGAAAATGAAGAATCTGCTTTCAGAATCAATGATATTCCAAGTTTAGGCTGTTCCATTGTTCCTCAGCCCGGAGCGAATCATACGGACATTGCAGAAGAATTCTATAAAAGATTTGAACAACTTCAGAATGAACTACCTCCTGATTTTAAGCTCGCCGTTTCAACTGATAATACAAAGTTTATTACAAAATCAATTACAGAGGTTACAGAAACTCTGATCATCGCAATTTTGCTGGTTGTTGTGATTATCTATCTGTTCTTCAGAGACTGGTCTATTGCACTGCGCCCTTTGATAGATATTCCGGTATCTCTGGTGGGAACATTTTTTATAATGTTCATTTTCGGTTTTTCTATCAATGTACTTACACTGCTAGCTATAGTCCTTGCAACAGGATTGGTTGTGGATGATGGGATAGTTGTTACGGAGAATATCTTCAAGAAACTTGAACAGGGCATGTCCCCATTTGAGGCAGCTATAGAAGGTTCAAGGGAAATAACATTTGCGGTTATCTCTACTTCAATTACTCTTGCTGCTATATTCCTTCCGATCATATTCATGGAAGGCTTTGTCGGAAAGCTGT
Source organism: Sporocytophaga sp. (assembly GCA_024707265.1). GTDB lineage: Bacteria > Bacteroidota > Bacteroidia > Cytophagales > Cytophagaceae > Sporocytophaga. The sequence continues at coordinate 24,825 of JANQAB010000004.1, forward strand.
TTAAGGAATTCGGAATTGTTGTATCATCTGCTGTTTTGATTTCAATTTTCGTGTCGCTGAGTCTAACTCCTATGCTAAATGCATGGCTGGTGCATGATCATACTAAGAAGAGCAGATTTTATACCTATTCGGAACCATTCTTTATCTGGTTGAATGCATCCTATGCAAAATCTCTTGATACCTTTTTCAAGCATCGCTGGTTAGCCTTTATTATTTTGGGAGTAGCGGTAGTAAGTACAGTTTTTATATGGAAGATCATTCCTGCTGAAGTTGCTCCTACAGAAGACAGAAGTATGTTGCGTATTACAATGACTTTACCGGAAGGTGCATCATATGAATATACAGACGAGTTCATGCAAAAGTATGTGCAACTGATCCGTGATTCGATTCCTGAAAACAGACTTGTCATGGCTATTACTGCTTCCAGTCCGGGTGGTTCAAGTTCCGGTGGTGTTAATTCAGGTTTTTCAAGAATCCCATTAGTTGATCCTGATAAGAGGGACAGAAGCCAGCAGGAGATTGTAGATAAGATCAATCAGCTCGTGAAAAAGTTTCCAGAAGCTAAAGTTCAGGTGGGACAGGATCAGACTATCAATACAGGCGTTAGAGGGCTACCTGTACAATATGTAATTCAGGCTCCCGATTTTGAAAAGCTTGAGGAATATCTTCCGAAGTTTATGGATGAAGCTCAGAAAGATCCTACCTTTTCAATTGTGGATGTAAATCTAAAATTTAACAGGCCAGACATTCAAGTTCTTATAAACCGCGAAAAGGCCAGGGAAGTAGGAGTAAATGTGTCTGATATAGCTCAGACTTTACAGCTTGCTTTAAGTGGTCAACGATTCGGTTTCTTTTCTATGAATGGAAGGCAATATCAGGTCATAGGCCAGTTTGACAGAGTAAATAGAAATGAGTCTGTCGATTTGAAAAATATTTATGTAAGAAATACTTCCGGGAATTTAATTCAACTTGATAATCTGGTAGAGTTTGAGGAGTCAAGCAGTCCGCCTCAGTTATTCAGATATAACCGGTATCAGGCTGCTACTATATCAGCAGGACTTGCTCCGGGTAAAACTATTGGTGATGGTGTGAAGGCAATGAATGCTATTAAAGATAAAGTGCTGGATGATTCCTTTTCCACCGCGTTGATAGGTCAGGCAAGGGATTTCGCAGAGAGTTCATCCAATACATCTTACATCTTTGTACTGGCTTTGATTCTGGTATATCTAATTCTTGCTGCACAGTTTGAAAGTTTTGTAGATCCTTTCATCATCATGCTTACTGTGCCTCTGGCAGTAGCCGGTGGTGTTATATCACTATGGTATTTTAACGAGACCAATAACATATTCAGTCAGATAGGGATGATTATGTTAATAGGCTTGGTAACAAAGAACGGTATCCTTATAGTCGAATTTGCCAATCATCTAAGAGAATCCGGAAGGGATGTGCGCACAGCTGCCCTGGAAGCCGCAAACGCAAGGTTAAGGCCGATATTAATGACAAGTCTGGCTACAGCATTAGGAGCATTGCCTATAGCGATTGCTTTTGGCGCTGCGGCAAAAAGCAGGATGGGAATGGGGATTGTTATCGTAGGCGGATTAATGATATCATTATTGTTTACGCTTTATGTAATTCCTGCTATGTATACTTATCTTTCAAAAGATAAATCTGCTAAAAGGGTTAAAACACCGGTAAAGGAACCGGCTAAAGAAGAAAGTTTTGTAAGTGAAATTTTTTAAGTTCAAGTGAAGGTCAAGGGCGTGGGGCGGAGCCTCACGTCCTGCTTTTTTAGATATATGCGTTGAATTATTTGTTGAGATCAGGCAGGAAATAAAAAAAGCTCCCATAATCAGATTATGAGAGCTTTTTGATTTTTGTAATAATGTTTCAGTTAAGAATAATTTAAGACAATCTGATATTCAGAATTTCCTCTGTTGGCACCTCAATGCGGTGAAAATATTTCCGGAGTACAAGGGCTGTAATGTTTCCTTCCAGGTCTGTTTTGCTTCCGGTAAGCATTCCATCAGTCTTTCCACTAATGGTGCTTATAAACACATGCTTTCCATCGTTCTGCAATGTGTACTCCTTAAAATCGATCATAGCAGTATATTTATTTATTAGACGAATAAAACCCCATTATATTTTAGAAAAGTAAATTCGATTTAATCAAATTCTACTTCCTATAATTATATCTATTAAAGCGAACTACGTGCCAACATTGAAAACTGTTTTTATAGAGAACAATATTTGAGCTGTTTAGTCTTTAAATAAATTATAACTTGTTGATTTTTAGTGGAATGATGGTAGGGGCGTTTCTGGCAGTTATTCTGTCAGATTGATAGGAAATTATCCTGAAGGTATTGTTTGAAAAAAGTTCCTTTAACAGGTAATAATTTTTACTTCTATTTAAGTGCTCTTTCTAAACTATTTCATTAATAGACTAAGTACCCTCTGATTGCTATAGAACCAATTCTGCCAGTAACCTTGTAAGTGTTTCATTTGCATCGCTGCATAGTCCCGGATGTACAGCTGAAGTCTGGACGATGGTGCTTCTGTTTGCTGTCAACCATCTGAATCTTCCGGAAAGAGGAAGACTTCCGATTAGTCCGGCTTGTTTGCCTCCTGCGCAGATTCTTTCAAAGGCACGGAGTCGTTCTTCCAGTTCAGGTATATCTATATCTTTGCAAAAAGCCTTTAGCCGCTCCTGATTCAACTCATACTTTGTTTGCAGGAATCCCTGCGATGCGCAGAATAATATAACTCCTACATTTAAAAACTCTTCGCGTTCAACCCTTGGTACCACACGAATGACTGCATATTCAAACAATTGCTTTTCTTGCATTTTTCGCTTCGTTTACAAAGGTTTCAGAATTAGCGATTCGTGTTTCCAGGAATTTTGCATAGGCTTGTCTATGCGCTTCAACAGTATCAAAAGGTGATTCAGCCTTTAACAGCCATTCATCAGGAATCAGGGCCACTATGGATTGTATGTTTTCAGGTGTGAGTTTAGTTTTAAAAGCTTCATTGACCTTATCCAGTTCAGATGCTTTGGAAAGCAAGACATGGTCTTTTATCTGAGGAAATGGCTTTTTCCCTTGCTCTTCAGGATTGGGCCAAGAATGATGAAAGTAAAAGGATGCTCCATGATCAATAAGCCAAAGCTCTTTATTCCAGGAAAGCATATTGGTATTGCGGGCAGTACGGTCTACATTCATGATCAGACAATCGAACCATACGATCTGAGAGGCAAGCTCAGAATCTATATTGGTAACCAGGGCATCAAATGTAATGGCTCTTGAAAGATAATGAAGTCCAAGATTTTGTCCTTCACTCGTTCTCAGAAGGTCCTGAATCTCTTCATCAGGCTCTGTGCGCCCAAAGGCTTCATCAAGATGGATAAAGACAATCTCTGGTATCAGAAAGCCCAGAAGTCGGGCTATTTCCCCGGCGATAAGTTCCGCTACCAGGGTTTTAATTCCCTGACCTGCACCTCTGAATTTTACCACATATAAAAAGTCGTCATCAGCCTCAACTATGGCAGGCAGAGAGCCTCCCTCGCGGAGAGGCGTAACATAACGGATAACGTTTACTTCTCTTATTTTGGGGTTGTAATTATTCACAGGATATTAAGTTCATGCCGTCTGCTCAATGCTTCCGGAATATTTATTCCGAAAGTTATACCATTTTTTTCAGAATCTGACAGGGATTATTGATTTTATAAAATAGGAAGAAAGTCTATACAAGAATATTATTATTAAGACAGAGTATATTCTTTAGCTTTATAAAAGGTTCATCATAAGGGAATTCTCCTGTGAAAAGGTGTTTTATTTTTCTATCTCTTTACGGTATTTCAAGATCCTTTTTTCAGCTGCACATTTGTAACGTCAATCAGATAGTCGGGTAATGCCGGGTTGCTCTTTATCTGAATAAACTAAAAGTTTAAAACCTAACAAAACACTATAAAGAACCAATACTAAAATGAAAACCAGATCTAAATTCCTTAACAGACTTTTAACAGCGGTTGCTGCTTCTGTTCTCCTTCCGGGAACACTTTTCGCTCAGGCTTGGGTTGCCAGACATGGATTAAGTCCTGCAGACTACCAGACTGAATTTAATACACACACAGCTAATGGATACAGACTAACTTCTGTAAATGGTTATACCACCAACGGAGCTGAAAAATACATTGCTCTTTGGGAAAAGGTTTCAGGCGGGGCTTATGTTACAAAGCACTCTATGACTGCTGCAGAATATCAAACAGCTTTTAATACATATACATCTCAAGGATACAGACCTACATTAATATCAGGTTATGCAGTAAGCGGAGTCGCTCAGTTTGCTGCTATCTGGGAAAAAGAAATCAGGTGGCGCTTGGATTGCAAGACATAACCTGACTGCTGCTCAATATCAGGCTGTATACGATACTTATACAGCTCAGGGGTATCGTCCTACTTATATCAGCGGTTACGTTGTAAACGGCGTTGAATACTTCGCTGGTATCTGGGAAGTGGTTTCCGGAGGCGGAGCCTGGGTTGCAAGACATAATTTAACCGCTGCTCAATATCAGAGCGCATTTAATACTTATACTTCTCAGGGATATATCCTCAAGAGAATCTCAGGATATAACAAAGGTGGCACAGATCTATATGCTGCTGTATGGGAGAAGGTCAGTACACCTTTATGGTCTGCAAGACATGGAATCACTGCTGCAAATTATCAATACGTTTTTGATAATCATTATTACTCAGGCTATAAACCAGTATTGTTGAATGCTTTCGCATCCGGCACCAGCTCTAAATTCAATGGATTCTGGACTAATACCAATTTCACCAGCGCTAACATGGCCAAGATTGATAATGCTGTAAACAATTATATTTCCAGTCAGAGTGTTACAGGACTTTCTCTTGCTATTAGCAAAAACGGAAGACTGGTATTTGCTAAAGGTTATGGCTCTGCAGATCCTACTGTAGGTGAAGAAATGTCTCCTGATCAGCCAGGACGTATTATGAGTATCTCTAAACCTGTTACTTCAGTAGGTATTATGACATTGATCCAGAAAGGCCTTCTCTCTAAAGAATCTTTTGTCTTCGGTGCAAACGGAGTCCTTTCACAATATACTGTACCTGCAAATAAACCTTCATTAAGGAGAATAAGAGTACGTCATTTATTGAACCATACATCAGGTCTTAGGACTTGCAATGGGGAGTCAGTATTCTGGGATGCAACTAAAACTCCTGATAATGCAATGGCAGTATTATTGGCAGCAAATGACCTGGTGCTGACAGATACCAGCGTAGCATTTGAATATTCAAACACAAACTATTTCATTCTTGAAAGAGTCATTGAAAAAGTAAGTGGTAAAAAATATGAAACCTATATCAGAGAAAATGTATTGAACAAAAGTGGTATCGGATCCACGATGTATGTAGGACAAGCTAACGGTAATCCAAAAGCAGGAGAGATGAACTATACGCCGCTTACAAATATGAACCTTCAGCTCTGGGCTGGTTTTGGAGGATGGGTTGCTCGTCCGATCGATTTATTGAAATTCTTAAACAGAGTTGATGGTGCTGCTTCACCTTCAGATATTTTAACTGCTGCAAACCATACTACAATGACTACCGGATCAACATTGAATTCTGGCTATGCATTCGGATGGGGAGTTTCAGGAAGCCTTCAGAACCACAATGGTTGTCATGGATCTTCAAGATCATTCCTTGTTGAACTGCCAAATGGTGTAAGTTATGCAGTAATCATCAATAGCAAGCCTACCAACGACGATTGCGGTTGGACAATGAAATCAGCGATAGAAGCAGGTCTGAATCAGGTAACTGCATATCCTTCTTACAACTTGTTTGACAATATCGGTACCGGTGCCCGTGCAGATGAGTTTGCAATCACTGCGGAAGAGCAAGGGTTCAACATAAACATGGACGCATCTTCTATGAATAAAGTCCTTGCTTACCCAACTGTTAGTACTGATGGCGTCATCAATTTCAGCAACGCAGCAGATATTACTTCAATAACTGTATCAGACATGCTTGGCAATAAAGAAACTCACAACGCAGTAGATCGTATTCAGACTCAGTTAAAAGGTATGCTCATCCTTCATATAGAAACTGAGCAAGGTAAAGTCACTCAGAAAGTAATTGTAGAATAATTGTTGATTATATTTTTTTAAGAGGGAGTTCAGGGCTCCCTCTCTCTTAAACTTTCAAAGAAGAAGTCAAATAAAATAACCATCATTAATACACCCACCTCCAAAAATAAATTGTTTGTTTTGGCATTTTTTACGAGAGAGCTTAAGGCTCTCTCTTTTCTTTAGTTTCATTTATATTCAGAGATTTAGTGGATTAGCGAATAAACACGATAATCTTTGATTTATAGATTTTCGCTTCTGGTTTATAATGTCTCAGATTATTAAGGCTTTACGGAAGTTTGTGGTATTTTTCCTTTCAGCCTTCAATCTTCTGTTTTTCGCTTTCTACTCAATAGTTTATCGAAAAGCGCCTCTCCTCCCTTGATTACATTTTTACTAATAGATTGAATTTCTTAAATTTAACTTCTATTGAATTGAAATTCTTATAATCCCTATTACTAAATCTTAAATGTTCTTATGCTTAAATCATCTAAAAAGGGAGTAACATTAAGTATTTTGTTTAGCCTGGGAATCTTTGGAGTAAATGCTCAGAGTAATACTGTTACCGCTGGAGGAGAAGGTTCCGGCAGCGGAGGAACAGTAAGCTATTCGATCGGGCTGACAAACTTCGAAGCTTCATCTGGTACGTCGGGCTCTGTTGCCGCTGGCGTTCAACATGCTTATGTTACTGTAGTGTCTGGAGTAGATCACCCGGAGATTAATTTACTGGCAGAGGTTTATCCCAATCCTACTGCAAATCATGTAACACTAAAGGTTGATGAAATAGGTACCAATAACCTGAGTTTTGTTCTTCTGGACATAACCGGTAATGTACTTCAACAAAGCTCTGTGATCAGTAGCTCTACAATCATTAACCTTGAAAACCTTTCCAATACTACTTATCTGTTGAAAGTTTTCAGAAAGAAACAAGAACTAAAAACTTTTAAAATCATTAAAAATTCTTAAGTCATGAAAAAATACTTTTACTTAATAATTATTGCTATTATCAGTCTGCAGGTAGCTTATGCGCAGGCTCCGAATTTATTAAGCTACCAGGCTGTGGTGAGAAACATCAATAATGAGCTGGTATCCAATACATCAGTAGGTATAAAAATAAGTATTCTTCAAACTTCATCAACCGGAGCAGAAGTTTACACTGAAGCACATGAGGCCGGGAGCAACAGTAATGGTCTGGTGAGTATATCAATAGGAGGAGGAGATGTGATATCCGGAAGTTTTGCAACTATAGACTGGTCTAAAGGCCCTTATTTTATAAAAACAGAAATTGATCCTGCAGGTGGTTCTGATTACACTATCACAAGCGTTTCTCAATTATTAAGTGTTCCTTATGCCCTTTATGCGGAAACATCTGGTAGCAGTATACCGGGACCACAAGGTCCGGTAGGTCCAACTGGAGCAACAGGCCCACAGGGACCTCAAGGTGCTACAGGTGCTCAGGGTCCGGCAGGTCCAACTGGAGCCACAGGCCCACAAGGTGCGACAGGTCCGCAGGGACCGACTGGCCCTCAAGGTGTAGCAGGAGTGAGTGTTAAAACCATTACAGGATATATAAATGCGACTAGTGCCATTGGATCAGGATATACTTTAGAGCGTTTACCAAACAAGCAATATAAAATTTCCTGGTCTTCAGGTTCATTTCCAGGATTAAGTTTTCCAACAGTATTTAGCTATGCAGGTGCTGTTGCTTTATCAACCTGGGGTGCTGAAGGTAACGGATCAGGTTCATTCACTACGGTTACCAATGTAGGAGATACGATCTGGTTTACAATAGTAGAAATTAAATAGTTTGTTTTCCAATATTGGTATCGGGCGAAGAAATCCTGGTACCAATATTCATACTTTTTCGGTTATCATAGAATATGAAATGTATTAAGTTCATATTGATTTTTTGACGTCTACTATCACTTTCTTGTAATTGAATTTAACGGAGATACTGCTATTAAATGCTTTGAGGCCTTACTTTAAATAACTTTAATCTTTTTAATCTTAGACCCTGATTCTTTTTTATAGAAACTAAATTTTTAGAGTATTAACTTGTTAGGTTACCTCAGATCAAGTCTTTAATAATAATGGAAATATTTTAACTATTTGAGTAGTTAGTTGTTGAATTTTTTGGGTATAGCTTAATAGGTATTGCTGTTAAAGAAAAAAATGTTAAAATATTCTTTTACAGAAAGAGGGAGAAAAGAAGGTTTTTATAGCTACTCTGAAACCCGAACTGCAAAGACTGCTATATGCTGGAGATAAGGGTATTTTTTTTAGAAATAATGGAGTTGAAAAATTTCAATATGAGATTGATTATATTTGACATAAGACGTCAATTTTTATTTTATTTTAAACATTTCATTTATGATACCGAGGAATCACCTGATTCATGCTATACACAAAGTTATGAGCCAAGCATAGAGAATGTATATATTGAAGGGCTAGGAGGACCTTATTATAGTGGGATGGTTTTAGCTCCTACGCCCTCCTGGAAAATGAGGAAATTAGTGTATTACAAAAAAGGGACAAATGAATGGGGAACTCCTATGCAAATCGTCTCGGGAATAAATAAAAATAAAATTAATTCTATTGTAAGTCTATTCCCAAATCCTTCAAATGATAAAATAAAGATTGCTAATGATGGTATTCAAAATTCTTTTTACAAAATTTATAACTATGAAGGCCAAGAAGTGCTAAGTGTTTATTTTGTATCAAATGAAGAAGGCATTAGCGTAAAAGAACTCTCTTCGGGAATTTATTCTATGGTTATTGTAAATGAAAGCGGAACTGTGTACTCTTCCACATTTGTCAAAAATTAGAGTAGGCGCGTCAAATCTGAATAGGCAGTGTAACTTGTTGTTCCAATGAAAGCAGATTTTTAAGAGAAAATTAAATAAGCATATTTTGAAAAGTAGCCCTGATAAGAAGTGGGGCTACTTTTTTTATGAATACAAATTTAATTGACCTTTGAATAATGAATATGGAAGCTAAACTCTATTCCAATTGCAATGGTCTTTCTTTAAGTATTGAAGTGTTTTTTTTATAATACAATAATTTATCCTTTGATTTAAGTAACTTTGATTTATAAAGCGATATTTATACAAATATGAAACATAATATTTTACTTTTAATCCATTCACTTTTATTCTGTTTAGTAATTTTTTTCTTCGTGCAAAAAGGATAAAGATAGCAATGAAAAAAGCACTTTTAATGATTGTAAACTTATAGAAATGTCTAATCCGGACATTAATTTGGCGGTTGAATTAACTCATAATTCTGAAAATAAAGTTTCCCGGTTGTATAATGTATCCAATGCATCATATGTTGATATTATTTACGGTAATTCTAGGGTAACTTCAGTTACTTATAATAAAGAAGGAAAAGAAACAGCACGCAATATTAGTTATTTTGACAATGCCGGCAGGGAGGTAAAACTAATTCATGAAGACAATTGGGATGATTCTTTTATTACTGATACAGCTTATTATTCTTATGATCCTGATGGTTATTGTACTCAAGCCCTTCATCATGCTAAAACGATCAGTGGTCCTAATCAGACAGTAAATGTATACAGTTATTTATATAAGTTTGTGATATCGGATGGAAATGTTATAAAATTTACATATGAAGACTTATCGCCTTATCCAACAGGAGGTATTTACAGAGAATGCATCTATGAGTATTATTCCGGAATCGAAAATAAATCAAAGATAGATCAGTATGGAAGGCCTGATATTAATGGATGGGGTAAGGTTAATAAGAATCCGGTAAAAAAGGTTACAGAATGGCGGAAAGGAAAAGAACCTTCATCGGAGACCTTCTTTTATAAATACAATTCCAATGGCTATGCAACAGAAATAAGTAAAAGTGTTAATGATGGTTCTCCTGTGGTTGATCGTAATCTGTTATATGAGTGCAATAAATAGGTGGAAATTTTCCTGGAGAATGTGGTAGTCTGTTATAATGAATTTTTATCCCGATATGAATTGGCCTGGAGTATTAATAGGATCAAATAAATATATGAAGATATTAATAACTTTTATTTCCTTTGAGTGAAAATCGACTTTTTATCTAATTGAATTCTTGGTATTAAAGCAATAGAATTCATTTTTTTCTTTATTCCTTGCCGGAACCTAACCCTATCTATTACCAGACCTCTTATCCAGTAAAATGGTATTTTACTTTTCTATCTGTTTACGGTATTTCGGAATATTTTTTACCTCTGCAAATTTGTCATATCAATCAGATATTGCAGTAAGATAACCGTATTGATCAGATTGAGATAAGACTTATAAAACCGAAGCATCAGATCATTAATAAATTAATTGGTTGATTATAATTTTTTAAGAAAGGACCAGTTTTTTATTAGCTGGTTATTGAAATGTATCTTCCAATGGAATTGAGGATCATTTAATAATGAATTCTAAATATTAGAACTATGCCATGCAGAAAACATTAACAAAACAGACTTTTTTAAATTTGTAGCACTTAGGAAATTCGTATCTTACTGCAGAAGAGGTCTTGATAAGGTCTCTCTGTTACCGATACTGCTCGGATTTTCGAAGTGAAAAAAGCAAAGGACAGTGGTTCAATTCCTTTTTATTCCATAACAAAAAGCTTTAATAACATACCAGTGGGACTGCAAATGATATCAAATATTAAGGGTTTAACAACTAAGAGAAATAATTTAAAAGTAAAATTTCATTTTGATCGTCTTCATTGTCATGATGAAGCAGGAGGATGGGGGAATGCAGAACCTTATATGTGGACAGTCTTTTTTAAGATGGATGGCACAACCTGCCGTTTAAATGATTCATTACTGTTAGAAGGTACAGCTACTATTTTTTTCGACTCCAGGCAGTCATGGTAATTTAGCTGACTCAGATGTGGATGCCGGTGATACGATACCAATACCATCGGCTGTTGGGTTAAATGAAATGACGTTAACCCCTATACCCGTTCCTGATACCATCAAAAAAACGGGAACTGGTGATATACCTGCTTTGGCTGGTTGCTTTGTGGTATTGATGGAAGATGATACTATATCAGCAGATGAAGCAACAGTCATTCATAAGGCTTTATATGAAGGTATTCAGCAGGTGTTAAATAATGTTATCCCAACACTTGAATTTAAAAATATTACTCAAGAGGAAATCAAGAATCTTACAGTTATGATTCAAAATAAGGTTGGAGGTGCCATTCAAAATCAACAAAATTTCCTGAAAGACTTAAGTAGTTTGATTAATGGTGATAATATTATTGGCACTGCAGTGTTTAAGTTTTCCGGCGACCAGCTGTTAAAACAAAATTCTACTTCGTTGAATGAAAGATGGACAAATAATAATGGAGACTGGGAATTATTGGGTTCCGTAAATACAGTAGAGCATTAATGTTTTTTTTAGATATTAACTATACGAATTTGATAAATGGCAAAAATACCTGAGCGCTAGGAACGATATCAGAAGCATAAGTTTAAACGATATAAGACATAGGTTTCTGGCAGAATGGTGAGCAACTAGCAAATTATTTTGTAACTATTAGGTCCTTAGCAGGATGACCCAAGTAGCTGATTATGGTTCGTTAAATTAATTTGACAGCCATAATAAAGACAGTTACCGAGAGAAAAATAACCTTCTGAATCCATTTATATTCCTTAGCCATAACTTAAGGACCTTCCCTACATTTCTTCCCATTTACCTCACTTTTTTCAACCTTAAACAAAGTTGTGACAATCGTGTTCCAATGGAATGAATATGATAAATTAATCAATAGCTATTCCCTTTTCCATGAAAGTCACACTGATATTTTTGATATTAACCTTCTGTCTGATGGAAACAAAGGCACAGGGAATTATTAAAGACTATAATAATATCGGTTGGTATTCTTATTTCGGTGATCATAAATTAAGCAGCAAATTTAAATTGCATACAGAATGTATATGGAGAAGGACAAATTTTATCACGAACTGGCAACAGTTCCTTGCCAGGGCAAGCGTCAATTATAGTATAACTGAATCCCTTTCCTTTGCAGTGGGATATACCTTCGTAGAGACTTATCCATACGGCGGGTATCCAAGCAGTAAAGAACCTTATCCCGAAAGCAGGATCTATCAAGATCTGAAATTAAAAATTCCATTTTGGAAATTTGAACTTGATAACCGATTAAGATTAGAGCAGCGATTTGTCGCACAGCTTACAGATAGTACCGGTCATAAGATTACCGGATGGGATTATAGGAATAGAGTCAGGTATCAGTTAAAGGTTGATTTTGCATTTAAGGGAAATACAGTCGATGCTAAGGAACCATATCTGACGGCCTATGAGGAAATTTTTATTCGGTTTGGTGGAAATACAGGTAGAAACTGCTTTGATCAGAACAGACTTTTTATTGGCCTTGGCTATCAGGTTGCAGAAAATTTTAAATTTGAAGGAGGCTATTTTTTTCAACTATCAAAACATCTGCATAAAGGAAAAGAATCTGGAAAATTCGTCTTTGAATACAATAAGGGATTTATTGTTTCTCTGTATTATGATTTAGATTTCAGGAAGGGTAAAGGGCAGTAGGGCGTCTTGTTGGGACGCCATGCAGGCGCCTCAAGAGCTATGGTAAAGAGGGGAAGTAGTCAATTAATATCATCATGTTCTAAGTAATATATTTTTATCAGAGTACCTGTAAGCATTATTAAATTAACCTTCTTTATACCATTTTTACCCGTTGTAATCGATTAAGGAAGTATTAGGAGGGGATATAGCTTGAGTCCTTTAATCATGAATAAACCCTGTTAGAAGGTCACTTTCAGGACCACCAATAGCTGAAATTAAACAGGGTCATATTTCAATGTTGTTTTTGAAATTTAAATCTTTGAAATACAAGGAGAAGAGGCATTTTGGTCTGATGGCAATAATACTTTATCGTAGTACTAAAAATGACTTTTTTAAAAATTTATTTACTTTTGTAGCATTACTATTTTAATTACATTTTATGAAATTCCGATTTTTACTTCTTTTACTTTTCGTTTCATTTCATTCTTATAGCCAGATAAAATTTGAAAAAGGATATTTTATTGATTCCGAAAATCAAAAAACAGAATGTTTGATTAAAGATTCCGACTGGAGAAATAATCCCTTAAAGTTTAAATACAAGTTGGGTGAAACCGATGAAGTTAAGGAGGAAGATATCTCTTCTGTAACTGAATTTTGCATTTATAATGGGGCAAAATATGTTCGTGCCAATGTTAAGATTGACAGGTCGAGTCAGGAGCTGAGTAGTTTAAGTAATAAAAGAAATCCCGAGTATGTAGAGGAACAGCTCTTTTTAAGGGTAGTTGAGGAGGGGGCTGCAACGCTTTATTCTTATAGAGATCCAGGAATCTCAAAGCTGTTTTACAAAGTAAATAATTTGCCCATAGAGCAATTGGTTTATAAGGAATATTATACTGCTGATGGTTTCATCGCAACTAATGCTATGTTTCGTCAGCAGCTATTCTTAAATGTTAATTGCAATAAATCAATATCGGCAAACGCCCTCGAAAACATTTCCTATAAAGAGAAGGAACTTGAAAAGTATTTCCAGAAATATAATGAATGTATGGGCGACACTATTCCTAAACAGGTTAAAAAGAAAAGAGATCTCTTTAATTTAAGAATCACTCCAGGTTTTAGTTATTCCACCTTCAGTTTAAAGGATAATTTTTACAAAATCGACTTCGATAAAAAGCTAACTTTCAGAGTAGGTTTACAGACAGAGTTTGTGTTGCCATTTTACAAGAACAAGTGGAGCGTAATTTTTGAACCCACCTATCAATATTTCAATTCTAAAGGAAAAAACAGTTCTAATGATTTAGGGAAAATTAAATATTCATGTATAGAGTTTCCAATTGGTATTCGGCATTACTTTTTTTTAAGTGAAAAACTTAAGCTTTTCGTAAACGGGTTGTTTATAACAAATATGACTTTGAAATTTAATTCGTCTCTGGTGACAGGAAATGAACCTATGGGATACTATAGCTTTAAGAACCTTGAAGCTAAAGATAGTTTTGGTTTGGGTGCAGGAATTGAGAACAATAGGATCAGCGCTGAAATCAGGTATTGCCCTCAGAGAAGTCTTACAAATTCGAAAACATACACAACAAATTTTTCCAGGCTATCGCTGTTGATTGGGTTTAAAGTATTTTAAAGAAAAGTCACTATCTGGAAGATAGGTGGTTTATTTAGGGAATTATTTTGTAACTATCAGCTCCTTCGCGGGGCTCAGGATGACAAAGCAACTGGTCGCGGTTAAATAAACAATGTTTAAGTTGAGGGAAATGTCCTTCAGGAGAAGGGTTAGGGATGAGGTTTATTAGCTTTATTAGCTTTGATACAGGAGTTAAATAACTAATCCAATGAATAAATAATAACTATTGAAATGAAAAAGCATCATTTGTTAATATCAGGACTCCTCTTACTCATTTGCTGCAAAGGAGCGCCTGAAGAGAAATCCAATTCGAACGGTAATGACACGACATATAAAAGTATTGATACTTCTCAAAGCAATACAATTGAGCCGATAAAAACAGAGTACAAATTAAAAAAGATTGAATTTGATTTTTTATCAGAATGTGATTCTCTTCAGATTTGGCAAGGAGGAATTCAAGGTGTTGCTTTTTCTGATTCTACAGGCCCTTTCCTTATGGCACAATGTTTTGAAAATAAGCATTACGACCTGGTTGTATTTAGTGATAGAGTCATAGATCTAAAAGAAGGGGCTAATTATAAAGAAAATCGAATAGCTGATGGATTAACCAATTCAGAATATTATGCTTTTGAAATACCAAAGAAAGTTCCGGAGAATCCGGAGAATGAATTTGATACGTTTGATTATATTTTTCCAAATCAGGTGAAGATATATAAGCAATTTAATGATGGCTGGTATTTGATTAATGAGGTAAACGTTGATTCTTTTGAGGACTTGGGGAGAATAAAATTGAATACTATTTATAAGAAGTAACGTTACGGGCTATAATACTATTTAGAAGCCATAATAATCAACCTTTAGGATTAAAAAGTTAGTGCAATATATATTGTTCCATTTATTATAAACAGGCTTAGTCTGACAGGAAAAAAGAAATATATGAAATACATAGTAATCGTAATTTTGATAATTATAGCTGTTGGAGCAATTCAAGTATTCAGAAGCAATAAAGGGAAGTTTATAATTAATAACGCTGACCTTATTGAAGCTGGGCAACTCCTATTTCCTGATCTTAGGACAGACTTTGAAGCTTTTTTAAACTTATTCCTTAAAGACAAGAAAACATTCCTAGCCAACGAAGAACTTTTAGACGACTATGATAATTTTGAAGACTTGGATAAACTCAAAGCAATTGAAGCAATTTATATATTCGGAGATAGCAGACAAAAGCTGTGTTTGGTTGATTGGCGTGTTGAAGAAAATGAGGGGGAGATTGAGCGCTTCTTAGAAGAGAACTTACAAATCAAGACTGACTGGAAAAATGTAAATGCCCTTAGAGAGGCTGGTGACGAAGAAAAACAACGAGATGGTAAATTCATAATTGACCTGTTAAAAACTTTCGACAAAGACCTGGCACCATTAACTAAAAGGATGATTTTTTTTGGATCTTGGATGGGATGCCTATGTCTTTACTGTTGTTGACAAATCTTCGTATAAGACTATAACGGACAAATTAGGAACACTTTTTCATGGTACGGAAAAGCTGAGGTAATGAGAACGCTACTCTAACAGGTATGGATCGATGAACTGATGCACTATAATGAAAATTACTGTTTTATTTTTTTAAGTACTAAATTAAAAAAATAATTCCCACCGCCCAAAGTTAAACTGGTATAGAGGATTTATAACAATGAACAATACTTACTATATAATTTCGAACTCAACTGATTCAATGGAGACCGGAAATGATTTTCCACAAATTCAGAATGTGACGAAGGAATATGATCCCAATGGGCCCAATAGCGTATATAAGCTTTACGAGCACAGAAATTTAAATCCTCCTTTTGTACCCGAATTAGATTCTTTTGTAGTGCGAAAAAGGACAAAAATAACAGACTTACAGAGTAATGCTTTCATTGGAGGTAGGGGATTGTTTTTAAGCGAAAAATTTAAATCTTTACTGTCAGATTTTAATTTACCTAAGCATAAATTCTTTAAGTCGACCGTGATTAAAGACGACGATACTCATACTTATTATTGGTTTCATTTAATTGAATCTGATTATAGGGGAAAAGTAGTATTCGAAAAAACTAAATTTAGTAATTGGAAAGACTTAAAATTGGACAATTATCAAGATTATCTGGACTTCTCAGAAAATGAAGACAAATATGGTCAATTAAAAGCGAATAAAGTAACACTAGGTAATACATTTGATAAGTCATTAGACCTCTTTATGATTTCTGCATTTGACCAGAATTTATATATTTCTCAAAAATTAAAAGATAAAATAATAGAGGAAAAATTGACAGGTATAGAAATTAAAAGCTCGGAAGGGAAATTATGCTTTGAAGGATAAGGAAAAACAATTTATAAACCACAAAATCATGAAATTAAAAATTTTATCCATATCACTTCTTGCCATATTGGTACTGTCAGGTGCGACAATCACCACAAAAGTTCAATCGGATTTAGCTGATAAGTTAATCGGGACGTGGATTTGGAAAACTGTAATTGACAGTGAAACGAAACAAGACCTGGGGCTTGATATGGTAACTATGGGCATAGCAAGTGAAGTAAGAACAGAATTTAAGAGAGACAACACCTATACAGAAAGTAAGCTGAGAAAAGGCAGTAGTGAATATTCCTACATCAATGGAGAATGGAAAATAGAAAATAATGAAACGCTTAATCTCAAAGCAAAAGATAAATGGATGCCAAGTAAGATATTGAAAATATCAAACGATTCTATACTGCTTCAAATGAATTCGAAATTAACGTTGTTAATGGTTAAGCAAAAGTAAAGGTTATATGTCTTCCATTACCACTTCTTTCAGTAGGAAAAACACAATTACATTTTTAAAGATGACCTTGAGACTACTATCAGTCATATTTACCTTAACTTTTTTTTCTTGTGGAAATAAGTTGTTCAAGAATAAGAACATTGACCAATCACAAACCATAAATCAGGCAGGTATAATCTTAGATTCAGTTGAAGCAAAAGAGGAAACTAAATCTTCAGGAAATCGACAAACAACCTTTTTTATAAAAGATGAAACAACGTATTCTCAAATATTTCTGAAGGAGTTTAAAAAAAGACATAGCATTTATGAAAGTGTGACACTCATTGATGATACGATAATAGTGAACAATGACCAAGTTGGACATATCATCATTCCTACAGACTTGCCACTCAATGAACAGGTAACTTATACAACCGCTGAGGATAGTAAAAAATCAGTACTTATAGTTAAACGCATAAACTACTCGACTTTAGTGTATAGTTATTATGAGGTTTCGAATGGACTTAAAACGAATGAAAGACAAGGAAAAGCAGAACTTGAACCTGTATTTTATCTAGGAGCAGAAGGAACTTTTGAGGACGAAGAAGAAAATGTTTATGCCTCCGTTGAATATATTGACAATTCTGAAAAAGGCTGTTGGACTTACATTTATGTTGGAGTTGGATGTATTGAAAAATCATTCTTAACACAAGGATGCGAGACGGACAGAAATAAGTTTAGGACCCCATTGTTAACCCGCATAAAATAGGAGAAACTCTACTTCCTCCCCGGGCGATATAGTCGGGCACCTCGTAGAGACGCCATGCTGGCGTCTCAGAAACTGTGATAAAGAGAAATATGATATTCTTCCTCCCCGGCCGGTGTCTGTATCGTAGCCGTCAACTTAACAAAGTAAAGATTCTTCAAGTTGATTGGGATAGGTAAGATTTTTATCAACGCGGTAAAGTTATGAAAGCCTGAGAAAAGCCTGACCTCGAAGAGGTCAAATGTTTAAAGATAAGGGCAGACGATTAACATACGACCTTGTAGGGGGCGCACCAAGGCAATGCCAGCTATCTATAAATATTCAATCCCTTCAGGATTGTGAGATAGTCTGAATCAGGATTTACAGGATTTTAGAATTAACAGGATATTGGTTATTCCAGCGTTTTGTACTATCAAAACCACAGATCCTCCACGGCCGGTGTCTGCACCGGACGGAATCTTTCCAAACGTGCTGCATTATATAATCTTGGATCAACTTTTTTTATAAAGGTTATAAAAAAAGATTTTCTTTTATCACAGATTACAGAAAAAATTTTGGTCAAGTAGTGATTGAGAGATTCCAGACGGTGCAGACACCGTCCGGGGAGTCGAATATGATAATTCTTCCTCCACGGCCGGTGTCTGTATCGTAGCCGTCAACTTAACAAAGTAAAGATTCTTCAAGTTGATTGGGATAGGTAAGATTTTTATCAACGGGGTAAAGTTATGAAAGCCTGAGAAAAGCCTGACCTCGAAGAGGTCATATGTTTATAGATAAGAGCAGATAAATAACATACGACCCTGTAGGGGTCACACCAAGGCAATGCCAGCTATCTATAAATATTCAATCCCTTCAGGATTGTGAGATAGTCTGAATCAGGATTTACAGGATTTTAGAATTAACAGGATATTGGTTATTCCAGCGTTTTGTACTATCAAAACCACAGATCCTCCACGGCCGGTGTCTGCACCGGACGGAATCTTTCCAAACGTGCTGCATTATATAATCTTGGATCAACTTTTTTATAAAGGTTATAAAAAAAGATTTTCTTTTATCACAGATTACAGAAAAAATTTTGGTCAAGTAGTGATTGAGAGATTCCGGACGGTGCAGACACCGTCCGGGGAGGGGAAAAGGCTAATAGTGTATGCCTGTGTAATAATGCATAGTCATATTCATAAAACCACATTATGAAAAAAAAGAACTTTTTAATTTACCTTTTTAAGCAGCTGATTGTAGTTGTAAAATTCCATTTAAACCGGAAATAAGATTTGATTGATATGAATAAAATTGGTCTGCTATTTATATTGGTGAATATGCTGAATATTCATTTACATGCACAAAACACAATAACTGTCAATTTATCCAATAAAATCCGACCTGTTACACACTGTGCATCTGGTTCTTTATATGGAGTCATTGAGACCTTGCCATCCGATATTGCTAATCTGGTCGCTCCTCTGAAGCCACATGTTTTTGCCAATCCTGCACAAAGTGGTTCGGGAAAACAACAGCCTGTCGGTGATGCTATAAAAGTTTCTGAACGACTGCAAAACACCACAGCCAAGGTGCAGGTACGTCTGCCTGATGTTTTGCCTGGATGGCCATATAAGTGGCCCGGTACTCAATCCTTTTTAAATATCTGCCAACAAGTAATTAATGCAAAGAAAGCTTCAGGTAGAACTAATTATGATGGTTACGAAATCTGGAATGAACCTCAGGGAACCTGGAACGCATCTAACGGAAACTTTAACACCACCTGCTGGAAACCTACTTTTGATCTGATCCGTTCGATGGATCCCGGTGCAAGAATAATCGGGCCGTCACTGGCATATTACAACAATAACTATATGCGTGATTTCCTGACCTTCTGCAAGGCTAATAATTGTATTCCGGATGTTGTCTGCTGGCATCAATGGGGAGCAGGTGGGTTTGTAAACGCATACAACCAGTACCGTGCGCTTGAAAAGGAATTGGGAATTTCTCCGAGGCCAATCAGCATTAATGAATATTCTTCAAAAACGAGTGATCCCAATGAAGGTTGTCCAGGGTATTCTGTACCATTTATCAGTAAATTCGAAAGACATGGTGTGGAAAGTGCCTGTATCTCCTGGTGGTTTACCAACCTGCCAGGCAGACTGGGAAGTTTGCTGACTTCCAATAACCAGAAAGGCGGAGGATGGCATTTGTACAAATGGTACGGAGATATGACCGGAAACATGGTACAGGTAACTCCCCTAACGATTTTAGTGAAGGCTTGGATGGTTTTGGTTGTTTAGACGATGTTAGTAAATATGCCAGCATCTGCATTGGTGGAAATTTCACAGGAAATGCTTCTGTAAAAATAAACGGAATTCCTGCCTATTTCGGCAGCAGTGTCAAGGTAAAGCTGGAATATGTTTCATGGTCTGGTAAGGATATTCCAGTAGCTGGTACATCATTGATTTCCAATTCTGTTTTTAATGTGAACAATGGATCTGTGACAGTGCCTGTAAATGTAACAAGTATTTTTTATGCCTATCGCATTTATTTAGAGCCATCGGTGAATACACCTTCGGTTACAATTGCTGTTCCAGCCAAAGATACAGTGGTTGCCAATCCTTCAGATGTGTTGGTTCGTGCAAATGTTTCAGACCCATCAGCAATTAATGATCTGAAGTTTTTTGTCAATGGTGTGCAGTCTGGAAAAACGCTGACTGTTCCTCCTTTTACCACCACTTTGAATATCAGAACAGCGGGTGTTTATACAGTTACAGCAGAAGTCACTGATAAAAACAATAACAAAGTTGTTTCGTCTGGTAAAATCATAAGGACCGCAATTGCACAGGTTGGTTATAACTATCAGTCTCATACTATTCCAGGTACCATTCAATCAGAAGAATTTGATCTGGGAGGAAACGGATTTGCTTATCTGGACAATACACCGGGAAGCAGTGTTACTCCATTGGTAAATTACCGGACTGACGAGGATGTTGATATTGAAAACTGTACTGATGCTGGTGGAGGATACAATATAGGATATGCAACAGCGGGTGAATGGCTTGAATACAGTGTAAAAGTAGCTAAAACAGGAAAATACAATCTTGCTCTGAGGGTAGCTTGCAATGGCGATGGACGAACGGTTAATTTAACAATTGACGGGAACGCCTTAACCTCATCTATACCCATACCAAACACCTCTGGATGGCAAAACTGGACAACTATTTCTGTTAAAGAATTGCCAATGTCTGCAGGGGAACACATCCTGCGATTGACCATAGGAAATGTGGACTATGTCAATCTGAATTATATGGTTTTTGAAGAGGTGGTTCAGGTACAACCACCGGCGATCACATTAACTTCTCCAGGTAACCGGACAACCATAAGTGTTGACGAGAAATTAACACTGTCTGCAGATGCAACCGATCCTGACGGAAATATCATCGGTGTATCTTTTTATGAAGACGGCAAATTGCTCACCACAGTAAATACTGCACCATTTTCTTACCAGTGGACTCCAACGTTTCCAGGAGAATATTCATTTTATGCTGAAGCTTTTGATACCGATGACTTAAGTACCAGAACAGATACAGTGAGTATTACAGTTCAAACAATTGTCACGGGTCTTGATGGTGTAGAGATCATCTCATTTCAACCGCATCCGAATCCTTTGAATGAAGAAGGTTTTTCGCTGAAAGGAATGGGAAATTTTGCCTATCGCATTGTTGATTTTAAAGGTGCATTGGTAGAAAGCGGCGATGCTTCAGAGTCAATAAGAATTGGAAAAGGTCTGGCCCAGGGTATATATTTTCTGATGATAGAAAATGAAGAAAACCGGTTTGTCTGGAAGATCGTCAGGAAGTAGGCCTGTTCAGTAAAAGACTTTTGTGAAATATAATAACTGTAATCTACACCGTGGCACGTCAGGGGAGCGAAGGTGTAGAGACGCCATGCTGGCGTCTCAGAAACTGTGATAAAGAGCAATATCTTAATTCTATCCGGTCATAATTCTTATTGTAGGTTTTAATCCTCTTTTCTGATGATTCTGATGAAAAGGATAACATTGTTCATGGTGGATAGGGAGACGCCAGCATGGCGTCTCTACGACTGTGGAAAATACATGGAATCATTCTATTCAATCCTCATGTTTAATAGATGTCTTTAATTCCCTTTTTCTGATGATTCTGATGAAAAGGATAACATTGTTCATGGTGGATAGGGAGACGCCAGCATGGCGTCTCTACGACTGTGGAAAATACATGGAATCCTTGTATTCAATCCTTATGTTTAATTGATGTCTTTAATTCCCTTTTCTGATGATTCTGATGAAAAGGATAACATTGTACATGGTGGATAGGGAGATGCCAGCATGGCGTCTCTACGACTGTGAAAAAGACATGGAATCATTCTATTCAATCCTCATGTTTAATAGATGTCTTATAATTCCCTTTTTCGAATGATTCTGATGAAAAGGATAACATTGTACATGGTGGATAGGGAGACGCCAGCATGGCGTCTCTACGGCTGGGGAAAAGACATGGAATCATTCTATCCAATCCTCATGTTTAATTGATGTCTTTAATCCTCTTTTCGGATGATTTTGATGAAAAGGATAATATTGTACATGGTGTAGAGACGCCATGCTGGCGTCTCAGAAACTGTGATAAAGAGAAATATGATAATTCTATCCGGTCATAATGCTAATTGTAGGCTTTAATTCCCTTTTTGGATGATTCTGATGAAAAGGATAATATCGTACATGGTGGAGAGGGAGACGCCAGCATGGCGTCTCTACGAAATTGGAACAGGAAATTTCCATCCAATCATCAGTACCTCTTAGGTCCGAAATGATATTTATCGAAGTGCGTCAGATATATGAACCACATTTCAAATCTCATCGACCTTTGTCATACTTTCAGCTTTAAGCTTTCCGCTTTCCGCTTTAATCATTTTTATCCCTAGCCTTTTGATCTCTGTTTCTATTTCTAAGCCATCTCTCCAATTTAACGCTATCCCTGTTTTTAGTTTCTGTTCTTTTGGTTCTGAGTCGGTCTTTTTCCTCATCAGGAATATCCTTTTCATCTACCTCTTCTGTTCCGGCAGCAACACGATCGGCATGATATCCTCCCCGTTGTCCCAGCGGCTCTGGTTCACCAACAGTGGTATCTTTAGCCGTCTGGTGTTCCATTTCCGAATTTATTTCTGCACCGAGAAGAACACAAATACTTGTAATCTGAAACCACAGCATTAGGATTATGACAGCAGCTATAGCACCATAGGTAGCATCAAAATCACTGAATTTATTGATGTATAAACTAAACAGAAGAGAAGCTCCGATCCATAAGGCAGCAGCTATACCTGCACCCCAGCTGACCCACTTGAACTTAGGATTGTTTCTGTCAGGTGCAATTTTATATATGACAGATAATGAAAAAACGATGAATGCAAAAAGCAAAGGCCAGCGTGCCAATGAAATGATATCTGATATAGTAGAAGGCAATCCAAGTCTATCAATGATAGCCGGAAAACCGATTACCAATGCTACAGCTATTAATCCTACCAATATTCCCCCCAGTGTAACTGCAAGAGTTATCCCGTTTAACTTAAAGAAATTTCTTTCTTCATTTTGGTTGTAAGCTATATTAACACCATCAAAAAGCGCTTTGGTTCCGGCATTAGCAGACCACAAGCTAAGCAGGATGCTGAAAATCAATGCCAAACCAAGACCCTGCTGAGGAGCGCTGACTATCTTATGTAATTGTGGTCCAATGATATCCTGAGCTTGTGGCGGCATTACTGCACTTAACTGACTCAATTGTTGTTCTACCTGAGCAGCGTCAAATACAAGTCCATATATGGCAACCATAGCACTCATCAAAGGGAAAAGCGCCAGAAAGAAATAAAACGCAACTCCCGCTGCTACTATGCTGATATGATCATTCGTAAATTCATCCTTAACCCTTAGAAATATATCTTTCCATCCTCTTGCGGGGATCTCCTTTGGTCGATCCGCCAGCGTTCCTCTATTCCTGATATCCATTTCCCATTTTCCCAGTTTATAAATTGGTAACCGAAAGCTTAAAAATATAGTTTATAAAGCTCCAGAAGGGTTTATAAGGACTATGTCGTAAACTTTCTTTATGGTATGAATAATTTGTGAAAACATTTGACATTGAGTGTTTTATTTTTTAATTATGCTCCACGATCAGCTTTTGCAAATAGAATTCACCAGCTAATGAATCTCTTCCTGCAACATGCTCATAGATTTTAGACTTAATTTTTTTAAGCATATAATTTATTTATCAACCCTTAAACAATTTCAATTACTATGGGATACCAGAAAATATCCGCAAAGCTAGATGCCGATAGAGTGGCAAGAATCATCAGCAAAATTCAGGAACTGAAAGCAGAACTTGATTTTGTAGTCAACCTGTCTAATGAAGAAAGAAAAACTCTTCGAAAAGTCGCTGAAAAGCGACAAGGTTATGTAAATGACGTTTTGATTGCTGTGAAAGCAAATCCTAAAACAATACCAGGCGTGATAGACACGGAAGATTATTATTACAGAGCAAAGTTGTATCTTGATCTTGCAGAAATCAACATGCACATTCAGCCAGTCATTGAAGGAATAAGCGATACCATGATGGCCGCCGGCAATGAAGCGATAACGCTGACAGATCAGTGTTATGGTTTTCTGAAACAGGCCGCCCGAGGAAACAGCAACCTTACCGACACAGTTTCAAAATTGTCCAAACATTTTGCAAGCAGGAGTAGGCCCGCAGAATCAGAAGATAATCCAGCAACCAATTTGTAGATCACAAGCCCATTCGAAAGAATGGGCTTTTTTATTTTAGAATTGGGGAGATCTAGGTTAAAAAAAAAACATTCTTATAACGGCAATATTAAGTTTAAATAAGATAATCGGACATCGTAAGTCCGAAATCGCAGTTTTGAGGTCCGCCATCGTAGTTCCGAGGTCCGTCATCGTAGTTCCGAGGTCCGTCATCGTAGTTCCGAAGTCCGCCGTCGTAGTTCCGAGGTCCGCTATCGTAGCTCCGAAGTCCGACGTCGTAGTTCCGAAGTCCGACATCGTAGTTCCGAGGTCCGACGTCGTAGTTCCGAGGTCCGTCATCGTAGTTCCGAAGTCCGCCGTCGTAGTTCCGAGGTCCGCTATCGTAGCTCCGAAGTCCGACGTCGTAGTTCCGAAGTCCGACATCGTAGTTCCGAGGTCCGACGTCGTAGTTCTGAGGTCCGAAATCGTAGCTCCGAGGTCCGACGTCGTAGCTCAGAAGTGTGAAATTGTACTTACGAAGTACATCAATTATCTGAACCACGATTTCAAATTCCATAGATTTTTTGACATCATTTACAACTTAAAGCTTATTAGTGGGTCTTAGATGTCTGAACTACGATTTTAAATCTCATTGACCTTTGCTCACATACTTTAAACTTTAAGCTTTCGACTTTCAACTTTATTCCAACCATTTTCTTCTGCCAAGCGAAAGGAATACAAAGGGCGTCAGTGGCAGTTTTTCCCTTTTAAACTCAATGGTGACCACAATGAGATCGTAGATAAACAGGGCAGGGAACAGGGCATATTTCAATATTTTCATAGCTTTATTGGTTATCAGGTCTGTTGATCATGGTTAATTTAGCATCTATCAAAGCCAGGTGCAGCTCCTGGAAGTCGACAGGCTTTCCAAAGTACCGGAAAAGCGTACCTTGCTCCATTGCCAAATCCAGTGTAGAGGTATCCGGATGAACAGTGAGTGCAATAATGAGCGGTGGTGAATCCTTAAAACGTGCAGCACTCACAAATTCAAATCCTGTGACCTCCGGCCTGGTCTGATCTGCAATGATGATATCTATTTTTTCAGTGTGCAGGGCAAATAGCGCATCAATACCTGTCCTGAACAGATGCATGTTATATTCCTTGAATTCCCGGAAATAAGCACGGAAAGCATTTAGGTTGTGCTGCTCACTATCCACATAGAGCAAGCCGGTTGTGTGTTTCATTTTTAGCTGGTTTTAGACGTTTTAAAAATAGATTTCAGTTGATTCGACCATTTATGAGGGCCGGACTGATATTTCCTTATATGGCTGATTTTATTAGTTTTGTATATAAGATCAAAAATAAGTGGTATTTTATTCATGGCAAGAATAAAATATTCACAACAAAAGAATATCTTATAAGGTAAGTATCGGGTTGATTTTTAAAGAGTTATGCTAACGTTAGGAAATAAAATAAAGAAAGTAAGAGAGCTGAAAGGTCTGAAACAGGAATACATGGCTGAGGTATTAGGCATCAGCCAACCCAGCTACAGCAAGATTGAAACAGATGAGGTGTCGGTAAGCCCGGAGAGGCTGGAGCAGATTGCGAAGGTGCTTCAGGTGAGTGTGCAGGATATATTGGCGTTTGATGAACGCGTATTTTTCAATATCACGAATAGAGATCAATCTTACGGAAGCGGATATTTCGTTCAAAATAATTCTGCAATTTCAGAGAATGAGAAAAAGCTTTATGAGGATAAGATAAAGTTGTTGGAGGAGTTGGTGGAAATGCAGAAGAAGGAGATTGAGCGGTTGAAGGGGGAGAAGTAAGAGATTTGTATGTTGTAAAAAGCCGGATAAAGCTAAAGATTGGTAGTTTTGTCCGGCATTTTCATTTGATAAAGAAGATTTTTAAGAAAAGTTGAAGTTATTTTTTATTGCGCAGTTTGGTTGCGTTGTTGTGGTTTTATTTTGCATTATCAAAAAATAAATCAATAGGAGAAGATGGATATAGAAATAAAAATTCTAAATACATTAAAGGGGTGGAATGAGTTAATTAATATTCCTGATCAATTTCCTGTTGATATTATTGCATTAAATTTTGGAATTCAAAGAGTCTTTGATGGATATGAAATTTATTTGGAAGGATATGATTGGGTTGATAAATCAAGCGAAATTTGGTTGTTTGATATAAAATGGACACCCGATTTAAATTATATTAAACTAGGAGAGGAGTCTTTGAAAATTGATCGAAGTGAAATGATCTTAAAATATAAAGAGATAATTGGGATGTCAATTAAAGATTGTTCATTTATATATCCAAAGAGTGTTATAATTATAACAGTTTGCGATTCAGCAGGGGTGCCGGAATTTATAATTGAATGATACTTAAAAAGAAAATTATACCTCAAGCCTATACAATGCCAGCGATTTTTAAACTTTGGGTTTTATAAAGCTGGAAGAAAACTAAAGAATGGATTATGACTACGAGCAAAGGTATAAGGATAGGAGAAAATAAGTGGATCAATTGGGTTAATAACAATCCATCGAACAATAGTGAGATAATTGAAATTGATGAGCTACTTATATCAACTTATGATTTTTGGACTGGGCTGGAGACTCAATGTGTAGCTGAATGTTGCGGATTGGATGCTTTTTCATTCTGGGAAGATGATATAAAGGAAGCAATCAGTAGTATTGATAAGACTCAATTGATTATTGATTTGAAAAATGTGAAAGCTGAATTAATAAAAACAAACAAGACTATAGTTTCGTCAGACAAGTTAAATAATTTAATGGACAAAGGAGTCTTTATTCAGCTTGTTGATCATATTTTGACAATTATTGAAAATAATAGGGATTGTGAGAGATGATTTTGATGTCAAGGTCTTAATTTATAGAATTATGTGTTGAATTTAAAATTAGGTATTGTTGAAATAAATTAAAAGAGTTTGACCTGTAACTACTTCTAATGTATATTCGTAGGAGTGTTTGTTTTGAAGTGAAAGTTTTTGATGTTGTATTTTTAGGATTCTTAGTAAGGGAAAGAATTCATGTTACATGATTCTATTAACACTAATAGAAAAAAATAAAGGCAGCAAATAAAATATTTATTCAAAAGATGGTAAATCTGAAGCTGTCCCTTCAAGTAATCTATGTGGGAGGAAATCACTAACGCTATAAAATAATAAGCGGATGAAAGAAGATCTGATACAAGATATTTTACAAAAACCGGTATCAACAATAACTTCTAAATGGATTATTGAGAGAGTTCCATTAATTTTTGGAGATAATCTAGATGACTATATTTCATGGAAGGAAAAATTGTCACAATTGATTCAAGTTGATAGTAAATCTATTGTGATTATTGGAAGTTCATCTGTTGGATATAGCCTAAATCCAGATAAAAATTTTAAAGAGTTTGATTCTGATTCGGATATTGATGTTGCAGTAATATCTTCACATTATTTTGATGCTTCGTGGCATTATCTAAGAAATATGGGAGTGAAAATCCATAAGTTGAGACCAAAAGAAAAAAATGCAGTGGATGATCATCGAAATAGATTAATTTATTGGGGGACTATTGCCACTGATAAAATACTTCAAATATTACCATTTGGAATTGAATGGACGAATGCAATCACTGAAATGAAAAAAACGACTCCTACAATTGACAGAACCATTAATTTTAGAATTTATAAAGACTTTGAAGCTTTAAGAGCTTATCAAAATGGCTGCATTAATAAATTAAAAGATACCTTATTAAAAACTATTTAAATGAGTAATTTTTTACAAACAACTCACAGGGATATCTCCTGGTTTAAGCAAGCTCATGAATTGGGACAACTGCAAATGAAACCTCCATTTCAAAGGAACCCTGTTTGGACCCCAAAACAACAAAGTTTTTTAATGGATACTATCCTAAATGGTTATCCTATTCCTGAAATATATTTACAAGATTTAATTGATGAAAATGGTGACAAAAAATATGTAGTAGTTGACGGGCAGCAAAGAATTACAGCATGCTTAGATTTTATCTTTGGTAATTTCTCAATTGATGCGAAAGATAGTCCTGCATTTGCTGATATATCATTTGATGATTTAAAGCCTGATCAAAAGAAGAAGGTTTTTGGGTACCAATTTGTAGTTAGATTATTGCCAGAAATATCGGATGCGGAGATTCGAGATATTTTTCAAAGATTAAATAGGAATAATGTTGCTTTAAATCCTCAAGAGTTAAGGCAGGCCACTTATTGGGGACCCTTCATTCAAACAATGAATGAAGTTGCTGATATGGAGATTTGGTCAAAGCTTGATATTTTTACATCGAATGATATAAAGAGAATGTTGGATGTTGAATTTGTAAGTGAACTCACAATTGCTTATTTACATGGACTTCAAAATAAAAAAGTTTCATTGGATAAATATTACGAATTGTACGAAGAAGAATTTCCAGAGCGATCTAAAGTTAAGGAAATGTTTGATTATGTTCTTAGGGAAATTATAGGTATACTGCCTAATATAGGATATACAAGGTGGGTAAAGAAAACAGATTTTTATACTTTGTTCGTATACTTTTCAAAGAAGAAAAATTTATTTCCACTACATGAATCAAAGCGAAAAGAATTAGGTGAAATATTGTTGAGGTTTGGAAATTCGATTGATGATTATTTAAATACTGAAAAAACAGAAGGAGATAATTCAACCGCTTCAGAAAATGTAAGACAATATTCACTGAATATAAGAGCTTCATCTGATTTAGGAGCAAGAAAGAAAAAGAGAAGAGGCTTTAGATCGAGAGTTAGGTGATTCATGGGAAAGTTAAAAAAAACTGCTCCTCGTCCTGAGTCTTCATTATAGCCATCTATAATCCTTGGTCTGTGATCTTTTCTTGGCCTGTGACTTATTTATAAAAATGTAAAGTTTTACTTTGGCTAGAAGCAGAAAATGCCTCAGTCCAGTGTTGCAAGAACAAATGCAAAAGTTTAAAATATAGTTGCTGGAGGAGATTTTTGATGGGCAGAAGGTAGATTGAGAGGTTGAAGGGGAGTAGTGTAATGTAATGATGATTTTTTATTCTTATCTATAAAATCTAATCTTAAAGGTTGAATGGATAGATTTTAGAGGTAAGTGTATGAAATTCGTAATAGTATCTAGACTAATTAAAATGCAACTGTATATGATTCAAGCATTAGAAGTATATGATTTAAATTTTCGTCAAGATTTAAACTTAAAATTTCAATCAGATTTAAATCTTTTCACGGGAAAGAATGGATCTAGCAAAACAACTGTTTTAAAATTAATTTGGTATTTAAACTCTGGGCAATTTCTTAACCTATTTAAGGAGATAAACTTTTCTTACGTAAAACTTATTACAAGTGAATTCTCAGTAGCTGTTCAAAGGGAATTTGAGAAGGGGAGTTTTAATATTACAATCAATGATGAAAAGCCAATAATATTGACAGATGTAATATTAAGGGATTTTGAATTGAGAAGGCCAAGAGCAATTTATGATAAATTATTGGATGTTCAATATAAATCTAGACCAACTGTCTTTTTCCCAACATTTCGCCGAATTGAAGGTGGATTTTCAATGGATAATTCGATTGAGCATAGATATTCAAGAAGAGATTCAATTAAAGAGGCGTTAAGTGAGTTATCATTAAGACTTTCTTTAGGGAACCATAAATTTGTAGCATCCATTTCAACTGATGATATTGTTTCATTATTAAATGTAGAATACTCAAATATTAATTCTAATATAAATAAACTACAAAAGGAGAAATCAGATATAATAATAAAAAAAATAAAAAATAGAACCAAAGATGAAAAATCTATATTGAGTGAAATTCAAATAGATATTGAAACAATGGAGATTCAGAGGGAAGGTTTCTTAAAACCATTTACTATGTTGTCTGAGCTAGTCATAAAAATTTTTCAACATAAAGGTATACATCTTAGCAATCTGACTATAGGGGATGTTAGTAATGCGATTTCGTCAGATAAACTTTCAGCAGGAGAAAAACAAATGCTGAGTTTTATTTGCTACAACGCTTTTACTCAAAATAATACCATATTTATTGATGAGCCAGAATTAAGTCTTCATCCTGATTGGCAAAGAACGTTGGTTCCGACATTAATGAATCAAAGTAGAAATAATCAGTTCTTTATGGCAACTCATAGTCCTTTTATTTATTCTAAATATTCGGATAAGGAAATAATGTTATCAGATGATAGAGGATTTTAATTTATGGCATTAGACTTAACAGTTGACGAAATAGTCAACACTTTAAAACGTTCATCTTTAACAACAGTACTTGTAGAAGGTAAAGATGATGTAATTATCTATAGATGGATAGAAGAAGAAATAGGTATAGACAATGCAAATTTTTTACCCTGTAATGGAAGAGATACCTTACTTAAGGTATTTTTAAGAAGGAATGAATTCTTAAATATTAAAACTTTATTTATTGCAGATAAGGATTCATATATTTATGGAACTATACCACCAATTTATGAAGATATTATTTGGACAAATGGATACTCTATTGAAAATGATTTGTATTGCGGTAAAGAAATCGAAAAACTTTTAGATAAAAAAGAAGCATCTTTTTTTAATCTAGCGATTTCAAATTTTATTCAATACTATGGATTTGAAGTAGAGAAAGTAAAAGGAAATCTTGGTTTTAATTTGTCAACTCATCCTAATGAAGTTTTATGTGAGCAACATAAATTGAAATTAGATTTTTTAAGAGATATAAATTATACACCACCCGATACTCATGTTATCAGCTTATTGACTGCAAAATACGATCTTTTGATAAGGGGAAAGAGTTTATTTGCTTTGTTATTGCGGTTTTTATGTCATAAAAACAGACTCATAAAACATAATAAAAAAGCCTTGTTAGAGTCTTGCTATAAACTGCATAGAAGTCGCTCTATGGACTGTTTAATGGCAACAATAAAAGACAAATTATATGCATAAAAATAAGCTCCCCCCTCTGGGATAAGTCTGGTTAACTGTTCATCTGGCTTAAGGTGTGCCCCTCTGGGCTAAGTCTGGCGTTTTGTCTGGCTTAAGTTTTTAACTTAAGCCTACAAATAAAAGCAAGTCTATTGACTTGCGGTTTATAATGCAGATAAACTAAAAAATCCCGCTCTGGCTTAAGTTTATAACTTAAGCCCACAAATTAAAGCAAGTCTATTGACTTGCGGTTTGTAATGAGGAAAAAGAAAAAAATCAAATACACATTTTGATAAATGGCGTCGATAAAAAGAGGGGGGCAATTGGGCTAAGGCGGTTGATAAAATAGAGTTTAATGGATAATAGCCCGCAAGTTATAAACTTGCTTACATTTGTAGGTTGAAGTCAGATAGTCTTCAACCAGAGGGGTGAATATTAAAATGTAGGTGTCACTTGAAAATTATGAAAATCATACTACACTTTTTTGTAGCTATTTTAATATTGGCTAGTTGTAAACCTAAGAGTTATGAAAATAATTCTTATCAGTCAAATCAATTTAATTCAATTCCATTAGATGATTCAGTACTTATTAAAAAAGTCGAATTCCTGAATACAGTTAAATCGAAGAACAAATACAATAAATTGGGGAAAAGAACAGGGAAATGGACAATCTTCTTGGATGGGAATTTTAATAGGACAGATAACCTTGAGATTGTTGAATATTATAGGGTTATAAATTATAAAAATGGCAAATATATAGGAACAATTACAGATTATTATTCAAACGGTAGTAGACAATGGACTGGATACTTAGCTGATGATACTATAAATGAAATAATTATCGGTAAAGCTACATGGTATGACCGGCAAGGGAGATTAACTCAGATAAATCATTACAAGGACGGAATTAAAGATGGAGAAGAAGTAAATTATGATACCTCAGGAAATATTACATCACGCATAGTTTATCCTTTGAAACATGTTAAATTATTTGAAGTACGCCCTCAATATAAAAGAAGAACACATGATTCTAGAGAATGCGAATATTGTGGAGAAGAAGATGAATGTGGTAACGAATGTGAATGCGAGGGGGGATGTGATAGGGATGACTGCCAATGTGTAGAAAGAATGAGGAGGAATAAACAATATGATGATGAAGATAGTGAAGGATCTGAGGACTCTGAATAATAACAGATATTGAAAAGCCCCCCTCTGGGCTAAGTCTGGCGTTTTGTCTGGCCCCTCTGGGCTAAGTCCCCCTCTGGGCTAAGTCAGGCGTTTTGTCTGGCTTAAGTTTTTAACTTAAGCCCACAAATCAAAGCAAGTCTATTGACTTGCGGTTTGATATGTGGAAAAAGAAAAAATCAAATACACATTTTGATCGATGGCGTCGATAAAAAGAGAAGCTATTTTTATATTTTGGCTAAGGCGGTTGATAAAATAGAGTTTAATGGATAATAGCCCGCAAGTTAAAAACTTGCTTACATTTGTAGGCAGAAGTCAAAGACTTCAGCCAGATGTTAGTTGATGTTTAACCAAAAGATAAATGAGAATTTTCAGATTTTATAAAACGGGTATGGAATGGTTTGTAGACCTTCCTGAATTTATCGAGCAAGGAGGAAGTATTGGCGACTTACAAATGGTTGACGGAGCTGATAAAATGCTTGATATAATGTCCGACAATACGAATGAAGTCCATCTTTTGATTTCTAAGGAAAAATTTGAAAGTGCCGATCTTTTGGAGTTGACAGAAAAGTGTGACCCCTATATAGGGGGTGGATATTATTTTTTGAAAAATTACGAAGGAAGAGAAATCAATAAGAGCATGTGGTTATGTCAGGTAACCGAATTTGTGTTTAACGACATACCAGAACAAATATTCATAAGAAGAGAAAAGCCACAATAGGATTAAAAATACAGTGTACAACTCCCCGGCTGGTGTCTTCACCAGACGCAATCTGCGCTAAGTTCAACTTGCCCGCGGTGTGCCTACTCCTTGGCCTGTAACTTATGATCCATGTTCTGTCCCCCGACAGAACATAAAAATGCGGAGCATTATTTTTACTCACACTCAATCTAGTGATTATTGTCTTTAACTTGCTTTGTATTGGCAGTGTGTGAAACCTATTGAGATATACACACATGTAAGTTCCAATAAGCATAAGCCTCATAGAAAGTCCATTAGGCAATTTGAACATAGGATAGAATTGGGTAATTTGGTACATATAGATGAAAAATGTACGCACCTGGTGTGTATATAAACAAGTTATGCGATATTTTAATACAACCTCCAAAGCATGAACAGTCTAAGAAAACATATAGAAAAAGAGATTTCAATAACTGATGATGAATTTAGCATGATTGAAGCCTTTTTTCGTCCAATAGCATTCAAAAAGAATAATTTTATCATAAAAGAAAATGAAAAAGTTGATGATGTTTTTTTTATACAGACAGGATTGGTGAAACTTTTTTATTTAGATAATAATGTGGACGAACATATCATTTCTTTTGCAATGGAAGACTGGTGGGAAACTGATTTTAATGCATATTTTCGTGAATCTAAAGCTACTCTAAATTTGAAATGCATTGAAGATACCGAAGTTCTTTGCCTTTCATTAAAGGATTATCGTAAGCTATGTAATACTATTCCGAAAATGGAACACTTCTTCCTTGAAAAATCTATTTCAGGACATATTGCTAATCAAAACCGAATTATTTCAATGCTTACTTCAAATGCAAAGGAAAAATACGAACAATTTTTAAAGATATATCCCTCACTCCACCAACGAATTTCTAAAAAACTACTAGCTTCTTATTTGGGTGTATCACGAGAAACACTTAGCAGACTTTATTACAAGCCAAAATAAAAAGTGAGATATGTCACGCTAATTATTTTGCTAAAAGAAAGAGCTTTGCACTTTAAATAATTAGAAACTAACTATAATATTTAGTGCAATGGAAAAAATAATAACAAATCCTTGGTCATGGCAAGATGCCAGAAGTTATGTTCAGGCTGTAGAAGTAAAAAATGTAGATAGTACATTGTATATCTCTGGTCAAACGGCAATAAATGACCAAGGTATATCGAGTAACGAAGATATGAGAAATCAATTGATTCAAACAATCGAGAACCTTGAATTGGTAATTCAAAGAGCAAATTTTGAAGTGAACAACATCGTTCGTCTCAATATTTATACTACTTCTACGTCAGAGCTTTTTGAAAATTTTGATATTTTTCAAAGTTGGGTAGAAAAAAAACGGAATTAAACAAACGACAACATTACTCGAAGTCAAAAGTTTGTTTGAAACTCTAAAGATAGAACTTGAGGCTACATTAGTGAGATAGCCTTTCTGGGATAATTCTGGTGTGTAACCTGGCTTAAGTTTTTAACTTAAGCCCTCATCCATGTTCTGTCCCCTGACAGAACATAAAAATGCGGAGCATTATTTTGGACTTAAAGTAAGAACATTAATTGGATCTCTTTATTAATTTATGGATATTCCTTTAAAACGGATTACTGAGAATATTTTGATTAAGCTGTGATTGAAAGATTCCGTCCTGTGAGGGCACAGACCGGGGAGAAGGGACAAAGCTTTTGGAACCTTGGAGTAGAATGTGTATTGAATGTTTGCACTCGGTCAATCTAAAGTCTAAATTGTGCTAAAATTTTATTTAAACTTTTATTTATGAAACTACAACCATCGTTGATTGTAATATTTTTTTTATTGTTCAGTATTTCTTGCAAGAAGAAGAATGATCCTGATCCCATAAGCACATCCTTTAAAGACTGCTATATCACACAAATAAGGTCTGATAAAAGCGGAATGTTGCGGAATATAGAGTATCTAAACGGTAAAGTGTCCAGAGTTAATACAGCCTGGACAAGGGGAAACCCCTCTGGGCTAAGTCTGGCGTTTTGTCTGGCTTAAGTTTTTAACTTAAGCCTACAAATAAAAGCAAGTCTATTGACTTGCGGTTTGTGATACAGAAGAAGAAAAGATCAAATACACATTTTGATAAATGGCCCCGATAATAGAGGGGTTATTTTTGTATTTGGGCTAAGTGTTTGGGAATAGAATAAAATAAAAGGAGTAATTACTCATCTCAGTGGATAGTGAAGCACATTAAACATGCAAATGCAATAATACTAATAGTTAGATGGCACTAAAATGAAACATAAAATAGACATTATATACAAAGATAAATCCCTTAAAAAAACAGGGAAAATTTTAATGATTATAGGAGGAATCGCATTGTTATTGCTGATAGTTGTGAATTTCCCTGTTAAAGAAATGCCTGGAGAATTGAAAGCCTTTTATTATCAAGAAATGGTTCCGATAATATTCTTAAAAGTAATTTTTGGGGGAGTAGTAATAGGTGCTTTTGGCATGATGATTTTTATAGTTGATTTTAGTAAAAAAGGAGTGATTGATATTGGAGAGGATGAAATAACTATTTTTTCGAAAGATTCCAGTTTAAAAATAAAGCAATCTGAAATAGAAAAAATTATTTTTATTGAAAAAAGGTACTCTTGTAAACTTGAAATAAAATTAAAAGATAAAAATATACATAGATTAAAATTTCCAGAAAACCGTAAAGCTAAGGCAAAATTGACTGGGGATTTAATTAAGTTCAGCTCGGATAAAATTGAAATTGATACAGGAGTTTTTGAATCAATAGAAGGAATATAAGCTAGGCTGTCGCTCGATTGCATCGAGTGAAATCTGTGATAGATGGATATGTTTAGAAAGTAAAGATGAATATTGAATAAAGCGCCTTCTCATCCAAATTCTGTCCCCGACAGAACATAAAAATGCTGAGCATTATTTTGGGCTTGAAGGAAGAGCATTACTTGAATTTGATTATTATTTTAATGGGTAATTCTTTTTTTGGAAGTAGTGATTGAATGAGACAAGGGTAAAGATTAGTTTATAAGATAATACTTTGCAGTACCTACATTTATGGAAAAGTCAAATGGCACTTCAGCCAGAAGGAAAAATGAAAAGAGAAGAAGCAATAGAAAAATTTGCAATAGATAAGTTAAAAAAACTGTCTAATGAAGAAAGAGCCGAGCAACTTGAAATTATGATTCTGGAGGATTGGAGTGAAAGTAAAGATTGGAATTTACTCTCAAATGAAATAATTGATGAATTTGAAAGAGGAGAATTAAGAGATAATCCGAGTTCCCCAAAATATGACCATGTATTATTAATTTGGTTAAAGAATAGTTTAATGGGAGTATCAAATGAATTTCTTTGTAAGAATTTAGATATAGATTTGATAGAGGGAGAACCTTTAAAACTTGCTCCATGTCCTTGTTGTGGTTCAAGAACAATTGGAGAAAGAGGTAATTATGAGATCTGTGTAGTTTGTTGGTGGGAAGATGACGGACAAGATAATGATAGTGCAGATGAAATAGGGGGAGCGAATAATGGAATAAGTTTAACTCAAGCAAGATATAATTTCATAAAGCATGGAATTTATGATCCAAGGAGAAAAGATTTAGTTAAACTTCAAGAACCAACTGATAAATACGAAAAGGGAAGGGAATTTGAGGTTGTTGGTGACTTCGTAAAAGAGGCTGGTACTAATTGGAAGGGAAATATAAAAACGAAGATCTGAGAGCTTTTGTCTGGCTTAAGTTCATCTAACCCCTCTTCTCGCGCGCGCTCAATGTCGTTAAGTTAAGGATTAGATACCTTTCGAATTAGTATGTTTATGATGCCTCCTTGTAGCTGTATTTGGCCTTGGGAAACTTCTATTTGGCCTAATTATTTCAAAGCACTTTTCCAGTAGTTTTATCATCTGCTCAAGTAACTTTCGTGGGTTTACTGTGTAAAATATTTCAATTAAGAAGTCTTTTGTTTTTGCCAAAACCTGAGTCTTGTTTGGCTTAACTTTGTATTTATTCCGCCTCCTTGGCCTGTGACTACTCCTTGGTCTGTACTAGTGGGCTGTGATTTATCATCCATGTTCTGTTCCCAGTTATACCGAAGTGTGATTGCTTTTGTCTAAAGCTCAATATTGACCTAATATTAGAATGAATCTGCTTCCATAATCATTCAAGCAATTTTTTAAAAAATGGGCGAAAGTATATGTAATTTCCCCATAGCTTAGCGAATGAAAACGATTTTATTTATTCCCATGTTCTATAAAAGAAAGGAAAGTATTTATGTTTAGAGAAAGTCGGGAATCAAGAAATATTCCATCATCTGGCGATTATGAAGGAAGAGGACCGGTAGTAATAAAACGGATTTCATGGGGAGCTATCATTGCAGGTGTAGTAGTGGCTTTGGTGTTTCAAATGGTTTTTAGTTTATTAGGTCTGGGTATAGGAATAGGAGCCATAAATCCTATGGAGGCAAATCCTATGGAAGGGTTAGGTGTAGGTGCGGTGATATGGTGGGGTGCTAGTATGCTTATTTCTTTATATTTGGGTGGCTATGTTGCGGGAAGACTCGCTGGTATGCCTAGGAATGAAGAAGGAATTGCACATGGCGTTCTGACCTGGTCTGTATTTACTTTATTTAGTTTTTTTCTATTAACAACAACAATTGGAGGTACGTTTAATGTTATAGGAAATACGTTAAGTAAATCTTTATCCATTGCCGGACAACAAAATATAAATCCAACAGAAGTTAAAGAAAAAATATCACAGGAATTAGACCAAAGAGGTATTACTAAAGAAGGAATTCAGGAGCAAGTTCAGAACCCAGAGAATAGACAAAAAGCGGAAGAAATATCTTTGGTTGCATCTAAGGCAGGAATCTTTGGCGCGATCGGACTAATTTTAGGCGGTATTTCAGCTGCTTTGGGAGGTATGACCGGAAGACCAAAACATTTGCTGGAGGATGTTAAAGTTCCGGTTAAAGAACGTGTTTATGTAACAAATAAATAAAGAGTACTCATTATACAAAAATAGCCCCGATAAAACGGGGCTATTTTTGTATTTGGACAGAAGTTAGAAATGTTATCCTATTGTTTTATGACAGTCTTATTCCAACTGTTTGTCGCTGTCGTGATTTTTATTTGATAAATCCCTGTTTTAAATTGCTCTAAGAATAACTCATTTCCTGAATTAAAATTATTTAACTGTAGTACCTTCGTACCGCTTGCATTGTATATTTCAATAGTAGCGGTATTGTCAGGAAAGTGAATTTCTAATCGATTAGAAGCAGGGTTAGGAAATAATTTTACTTCTGCCATCGCTTTAGAAGCATTGAACCCTAGAATAGGAGCTATGGCGATACAATCTGAAGTGTCTGTACAACCATCAACAGAAGTACCAATTACAGCATACATTCCTATATCGTTAACGGTGAATGTTGGGATGTCAGATTTCGCAACGATAGTTTTTGTATCACAGTTATACCACTGAAAACGATCTACACCCTCACCGGTAGCTGATAATACATTGTCAGTATTAGTTAGGCTGACTTCGATAGTTGGGTAAATGATTAAATCCAATTCTACAATAGAATCACACCCGTCTTTACTTTTCATTGTTTGGATATAAATGCCTGACTCAATGTAGGTCTTGCCATTGGTCCATGTGTAACTACCGCAAGCCTCTTCTTGCAGACTAGTTTTAATAGTTTCTGGCTCATTAACCGATACATTCGCAGTAGTCTCACAAGAATTGTTGTCCATAACCGTCACGGTATACTTACCCGCCGTTAAACCGGAAGCCTTAACAGCAGTCCCTCCGGCAGGCGACCATGAATAGAAGTAAGGAACTGTACCGCCGGAAGCTGATACTGTAGCTGATCCGTTAGATCCTCCATTACAAGATACATCTGTTTTACTGGTTATACTAGCCGATAAAACCGTAGGTTGAGCCACTGTTACATTTGCTGTAGTCTCACAAGTATTATTATCCGTAACCGTCACGGTATACTTACCAGGTGATAAGCCGGAAGCCTTAACAGCAGTCCCTCCAGTAGGCGACCATGAATAGAAGTAAGGAGCAGTACCACCGGAAGCCGATACTGTAGCTGATCCGTTGGATCCTCCATTACAAGATACATCTGTTTTACTGGTTATGCTAGCCGATAAAACCGTAGGTTGAGCCACTGTTACATTTGCTGTAGTCTCACAAGTATTATTATCCGTAACCGTCACGGTATACTTACCAGGTGATAAGCCGGAAGCCTTAACAGCAGTCCCTCCAGTAGGCGACCATGAATAGAAGTACGGAGCAGTGCCACCGGTAGCTGATACTGTAGCTGATCCGTTGGATCCACCATTACAAGATACATCTGTTTTACTGGTTATACTAGCCGATAAAACCGTCGGTTGAGCCACTGTTACATTTGCGGTAGTCTCACAAGTATTATTGTCCGTAACCGTCACGGTATACTTACCAGGTGATAAGCCGGAAGCTATAACAGCAGTCCCTCCAGTAGGCGACCATGAATAGAAGTAAGGAGCAGTACCACCGGAAGCTGATACAGTAGCTGATCCGTTGGATCCTCCATTACAAGATACATCTGTTTTACTGGTTATGCTAGCCGATAAAACCGTCGGTTGAGCCACTGTTACATTTGCTGTAGTCTCACAAGTATTATTATCCGTAACCGTCACGGTATACTTACCAGGTGATAAGCCGGAAGCCTTAACAGCAGTCCCTCCAGTAGGCGACCATGAATAGAAGTAAGGAGCAGTACCACCGGAAGCTGATACAGTAGCTGATCCGTTGGATCCTCCATTACAAGATACATCCGCTTTACTTGTTATGGTAGCCGATAAAACCATCGGTTGAGCCACTGTTACATCTGCTGTAGTCTTACAAGAATTATTATCCGTAACTGTCACCGTATACTTACCCGGCGATAAGCCGGAAGCCTTAACAGCAGTCCCTCCAGTAGGCGACCATGAATAGAAGTAAGGAGCAGTACCACCGGAAGCTGATACAGTAGCTGATCCGTTGGATCCTCCATTACAAGACACATCCGTTTTACTGGATATGTCAGCCGATACAGGATTAGCAGGTTGTACAAGAGTAGTAGAAGCAGTTGCGGTACAATTGTTTCCGTCGGTGATAGTTACCGAATACGTTCCGGCAGCCAGACTGGTAATAGAATTAGTTGCCGAAGATGTATTGTTTGTAGTGGAACCATTATTCCATACAAAACTATAATTGGCTGCTCCTTTAGTTGCCTGTACAGTAACAGATCCAGTATTCCCTCCATGGCAAGCCAGAGAAGTTTGAGCAATCACTGAGGCTTTCAGAGCACAACTAATCGTAAAGTTGAATGTAATATTTGCTGCAGTACCACCTTGTCCATCAGTTACATCGAATTGAAAGTTGTCGGATATTGATGGGCTTCCGTCATGTACATAAGCCACACTGCCGTCATTAATATTTTGTTGAGAGAATTTATCACCCGTGGTTAAGTTCAGCCCTCCCACTTTAATTGCACCGTGAGCAGGCAATGCGTTAATGATATATTTGATATCTGCCGGATTTGTTTGTTCCGAATCAGTAAACTTCAGTTCAGAGTGAGTAATCGTATGAGTAGCACCATTATTCAGAGAAGCACCTGTATTCGCCGATTTGCTTGGTGCGGTATTGGGAACTAAGGTTGTGAAAGTTTTCTCATCTCCATAGCTTATGCCTGCACTATTTATCGCATAGGCACGGACATAGTATTTGGTTCCGGCAGTAAGTCCGTTGACATTGCTGGAAAAGCTACCGATGCCATTGCCGATTTGTACTTTGTTGTTTGATGTAGTGGGTGTTCCTGTGGTGTTGTACACAATTCCACGTTCGGTCACGGTAGCTCCATTTTCATAGATGACATTTCCACCAAGGGTGGCAGAGGTGACATCGAAGGTAGTAATAGAATTAGTGGATATTGTGGGAGCAGCACTGCCTGGAACAGCCACGCCAGTTTCAATGTCATCAATTCTGAAATTCTGGTAGGAGGAACCGACTACAGTAAATTCAATTCTAATCTCATCTACATTATTAAATGCAGAAACACCAGAGAAGTTATCTGTATTCCATGCGCTTGCTATAAGGTCTGACCGGGTTAAGGTTGCACCAGGAACCGCGGAGCCATTTCTATAGCCTTTGTATTCGATATCCCAATCACCAAAGGCTCCCAATGCTGCAACTTTTATACTTTTAAATGAAAACTCACTTCCGTCATTGGAGGCAATAATTACTCTTTTAAGATTTGCACTTGGACTTGTTCCAATACCTTGAAGTAACATGATTGCATTTCCACTTATATTGGTTCCTGAAACTCTGGCAGTATGACCAGGATTCTCAGTTACAGAAGTAAAATTAAAACATTCAGCGGTTCCAGTAGCAGAACCTGTGCCTTGATTTAATTGGGTAAGAGTACTAAATACTCCATCAAAATTTGTCAAACCAATTTTGGGTGTACAAGTCGTCGCCATCGTCGTAAGACTTTTTTTCACTTCCGAGACTTGTGTAGCTGGTTTTTCCATTTGCTGTGATAGTTGCAGAATAAGTAAAACATACTAAAAGTAAGAGACTTGCTTTGCGTAATAATCGTAAAGTTTTAATCATATATATTATTTATGTGGATGTTCCGGTAAAACTGAAATCGTGATTTCTTATTGATTTTTCGATATGAAAACCTGAATTAATCTTTTGAATTTATAAACTCTGTACAAACTGGTGGATGCGTGTAAAGAAGTTATTGAATAACTGTTCTTTTCAGGAATCCCCTGTCTTTTAGTGAAACAGTACTCTGACTTTCAATACATTTAGTGCGACAATTTTAACCCGGAAGGAATGCTGGTTCTTTAAAGGTGTAGTGTGGCTATTAATAGTTTGTTTGTCAGTTGGTAATCTTAATAATTCTTCATGATTTACTTTTGTTTCTCTTAATTCATTATGTGAGAAACTTATGCTGTCTACGTCCAATATTTGTAAAGGTTTGAGGATATGTTTTTTAGGCAGATGCTTTTGGGTAAACTCTAAATAAGCGATAGGAAGAAGTTGTTTTTATAATACTTGCCAGCTCGTTTGAAAAGACGAAAGAAAAGTTAAAGGGTGAGAAACTGTTTCATTTATGAATCAGAAATAAGATTACATTTATAATAACGCCGTAGAGGATATGATCGTAAAGAATCCGGAAGATTATTGGTTTAGTTCAGCAAGTGATTATTTGAAATAGGGTTCTTTAAGTAATTGAACTGCTTGATATAGTTTAGAGCGTATGTTGAAGAGGAAGAGTAGTAGGGAACGGATTACAAACGGCCGACAGCTTTAGAGAATCCAGAAGATTATTGATTTAGTTCAGCAAGAGATTAATTGAGATAGAGTTCTTGAGGTAGGAAACTGCTTGATATAGTTTAGAGCGTATGTTGAAGAGGAAGAGAGTAGTTGGGAACGCGTTACAAACGGGCGCCAGCTAGGAATCCAATTAACCAACAAGAACAAAAAATAATAAAAAACTAAAAGACACGTACTATGATTACCCTAAGACACTACATACGTACTTCTACATTGCTATTTGTAATCTTATTTGCTCACATTTTACCAACCTTTGCCCAAAACGAACCCGACTTTGCTTGGGCGAAACGCATCGGCAATAACACATCCCCAGGAGTTCTTGATCCTGTTACAGCTATTGATGGGCAAGGAAACAGCTATCTAGCAGGTGGGTTCACAGGTCAGACATTTACTATTGATGGTCTCAGCATATCGTCAAAATATAATAATGGTTTCACAAATAATCATGGTTATATCGCCAAGTACAATCCTAATGGACAAATCATCTGGGCAAAATCCATGCTAAATATATCGCTATCATTCTACTCTAAGAACGTAAACAATAACAAACTATTGGTAGATGGACAAGGAAATATTTATTTGTGTGGCTTGTACTCATTTAATACTTACAGGTTTAGTGTTTTAAACGATTATTATATGACTGACACCACTACCCAATCACCAATTTCGGGGACTCAGTATAACATGTTTTTAGCAAAATTAGACGCTGATGGCAATGTGTTGTGGGTAAGAAAAACTTCTCATCCATATGACTATCCGGAAGATTTATCTCATTCAAATGAAATTCATTTCGACTTAGATGGTAACATCAATATGACTGGAGGATTTCTGAATTCTATTTTATTTGCCCCAGGTAGTACATTAACTAACAACACTGGTAATATATCGGTGTTTCTAACGAAATACAGTCCTGAAGGAGATGTATTACAGTCAAAAAAATTAGCAGGAGCAGCATACGCCCAAAATCTATTCGGGACGGAACAAGTGAAGGCCGATGCTTCGGGTAACCTTTACCGGTGGTCTAACAGAAACGCCAATAATCCTAAACGCCTATACCGTTACGATGCTGCGGGAGAGTTTTTAGATAGCTTGGATGTAAGCATAAATATCACTGTAACAACTGGATTACATGGGATTAAATCCAATTTGAATGCATTCACTGTGAGTCCTGTGGGTGATGTTTTTATTGGAGGAGCTTATGTCGGAAACATAACGATTGGGGCTTCTTCCTACAACGGCTCCGGAAATAACAACAGTGACGCAGTAGCCTTTAAACTGGCAACACCGAATTACGGAATAGATTGGGTGAAAACATACCAAACAACAAATAATGATGCTTTTAAACAGCTGCTCACAGATGGAGTTGGAAATATTTATGCACTAGGAGCAAATGCTTCAACAGGAGCAAGCAGAATGCTGCTCCAAAAATACACAGGTGACGGAACATTGCTTTGGGATTTACCACTGGGAACGGGTTCTGATGTTACACCCACTTCTC
This sequence comes from Sporocytophaga sp., assembly GCA_024707265.1. Taxonomy (GTDB): domain Bacteria; phylum Bacteroidota; class Bacteroidia; order Cytophagales; family Cytophagaceae; genus Sporocytophaga. The sequence goes on from JANQAB010000004.1 coordinate 69,173, forward strand.
TTTGCCAATCGCAGAAAGGTGGTAATATCTGGGTAGGGGGCATGTTCAGAAATGCAGCAAACTTTGGATCTGGATATCAGTGGACTACCCCTTCCAATACGCACTTTAACGGCTTCTTGGTGCAATATGGTCTTTGCAATACTGCAAACCCTGTTGTAATCACTCCTGCAACTACAATACTATGTGGGGAAGAGGACATCACACTTTCAGCCAACCTGAATGACCCAAGCCTTACTTATCTTTGGAATACACCCACAGGAACAGTGGCAATAGGAAGTTCGGCAACAACAGCAGAATTAACTGTTACCCAACCTGGAAAATATTATCTTGTTGCACAAGAAAATGCAGAATGTTATGGTAATTCGCAGGAAATATGGGTGACCAAATACCCTTTACCTGATGTAAGTGTTATTCAGCAAGCTGGAACGTTAGTTGCAGCGGCAGGATATACTTACCAATGGCTGGATTGTAATAATAACCATACACCAATAGGCGGAGCAAATGCGGTTTCATTTACACCTGTTCAAAACGGAACGTATGCAGTTAAGGTAACTTCTCCTGAAGGATGTATAGATACTTCAGCTTGTTTCACAATAAACATTCTCAGCGTTAATAAAATTAATATAAATCAGTTCATTTCCATCTATCCAAATCCTGCCAAGGATGAAATAACCATTCAAAGTGCAGTGGATATTCAATCTGTGCGCATTCTGGATTTGCAAGGAAAAGAATTATTACGAGAAAATACTGACAAAGTAAGCATTTCAGCACTTCCAACTGGTATGTATTTAATTGAAATAACTACACCTAAAGGGGGTGGGAATAAGAAATTTATCAAAGAATAAAAAAACAGGAAATTCATCACACCAATAAAAATACCAATATATCCATTAGCTAATGGAACAATGAAAAGAACCTCAGGTATCCAGCTATACCCAAGCAGGGGGAGCGTGCTTCGTAGGACAGGAAAGTGCTAAATTTAAAGTTCAGTTCTTCGTAGAAGTTCAGTGCTAAAAATCCCTGCATGCATGTAGCTGCAAACTGTTAGGATTGTATTCTGCTTTTAGACATTGCGTTATATTGTTTTTATTTACTTTTTTTGTATTTTGTAATATCATTTCTTAATTGCAGCTGGCCGGCATGTTGGAATAAATAAGATAAGCTGCAGACGGGCTTTCAATAATATCAGCTTAACTTTTTATTATAACCTAAAGTATCTTATGGAATTGTCAATCTTAGAGAAGAATACTGTTTCCCTGAATAAAGAGATCGCCTGGTTTGAATGTGTAGTAAACAAAAGGATTGAAAGCTATTTCAATGGTGATAATGACTATGGAAATATTTTTCCGGAGGCTCCGGACCTTTCAGAAGATCATTCCAATTATTATTTTCTGGTACATCATTACAAAATGGGAGTCATAGAAAGATTGGTATTGATCATGGCCCTTATTCCTCATGTAAAACCACAGGTACTGGATGTTTTCTTTTTAAAAAACTCAAATTATGACCGGGAATTTACAGAGTTCGGAGGTACAAAGGGTGGTATTCACAATGGATTTCTTCCCACCGCAGAAACAGCGGCATTCATAATCGCAGGTAACGATCTGATTGCAAGATTTAACTTACACAAAATACTGAACGAGTCTGCTTATCTTAGAAAACATCAGATTATTATACTTGAAAGCAAGAATGAAAGTGATCCTTTCTTCAGCAGGTCTCTGAATGTTTCCAAGGAACTTTTGAGTTTTCTTACAACAGGAGAGACCTACAGGCCGGATTTCAGCCCGTCATTCCCAGCATCCCTGCTCTCTACTAAAATGAATTGGGAAGACCTGGTTTTAGATCATGATGTTCTGGAAGAAGTAGAGGAAATCAATAACTGGATTAAATATGGGCATACATTACTTAATTCAGGTGATATCGGTAAAAAAATAAAAAGAGGCTATCGTACCTTATTTTATGGACCTCCGGGAACCGGTAAGACACTGACAGCTTCTCTGCTAGCTTCTCTGCTTGGTAAATCGAACAACATGGATGTTTACAGGATAGATCTTTCTATGGTTGTTTCAAAATACATAGGAGAGACCGAAAAGAACCTGTCCAATGTGTTTGATCTTGCAGAAAATAAAAACTGGATATTATTCTTTGACGAGGCAGATGCTTTGTTTGGTAAAAGGACTGCTACAAAGGACTCGAAAGACAGGTATGCCAATCAGGAAATATCTTACCTTCTTCAGAAGATAGAAGATTTTCCCGGCGTCGTTATCCTGGCAACCAATTTAAAGTCTAATATTGATGATGCCTTTGCCAGAAGGTTTCAATCAATGATTTATTTCCCGATGCCTTCTGTCGAACTTAGGATGAAGTTATGGAAGAATGCATTGAGCGGCCCTTTCAGTCTTTCTGATAAAGTGGACCTTCATGGCATAGCTAAAAGTTATGATATTTCCGGAGGGGCCATTACCAACGTCCTTAGGTTTTGTGGTCTGAAGGCCTTGAGTAGAGAAGATTATGTGATCTTACAGGAAGACATATTTGCAGGTGTTCGGAAAGAATTAATTAAAGAAGGAAAAAACAACATAACTGACTTTATTGATAGTTTCATTTTTACATAATACAGTTTTAATAGGGTTAATTATTTAGTTTTCGTATCAAAGCCAAAGGCCTCATCCCTAACCCTTCTCCTGAAGGAGAAGGGAATAGTTCAAGGAAAAAAATTAAATGTTATTAAAAAAGAAAGAGCTAATAACATACACATTAAAGTCCCTCTCTTTCAGGAGAGGGATATAGGGTGAGGTCGTTTTGAGTATTTTATCTAATTGTCCATTATTATTAACGGAACTCAAATAGCTAATCCTATTTATTAATAAAACTTTAATCAACCAAGGACTTATGAAGTTACATGCTCATGAATCAAAAGACATACAAGCTAAGGATAATCATTCCTCATCTGCATCTGTTAACATAAAAGATAGCAGGCCGCAATCTGCTGCCCAGCGCAAGATTCTTGATACGATTGAGCATAGTTCCATGACGAGTAAAGGTAAGGGCCTTCAGGAGTCTATTAATACCAGTAGTTCAATTACAGCACAAAGAAAAGCTAATAAAGAAGCGTTTGGAGTAGCACAAACCAAAAGTCTGGAAGAAGAGGAGCCTGCACAAATGCTGAAGGATGAAGATGAGAAAGCAACACAGATGAAGAAAGACGAAGAAGAGAAAGCTGTGCAGATGAAAGAAGGAGGTGACGGAACAGCTGTAAATTCAGTTCATAATACATCAGAAATGCCTGGCAAATTAAAGTCCGGGATAGAAAGTCTTTCGGGAGTTTCAATGGAAAATGTAAATGTACATTATAATTCATCCAGCCCCGCTCAATTGAATGCCCATGCATACGCCCAGGGATATGATATTCACCTGGCACCAGGACAGGAAAAACACTTACCACATGAAGCCTGGCATATTGTTCAGCAAAGACAGGGCAGAGTGAAGCCCACCACCCAGCTGAAAGGAACGTCAGTAAACGATGATTCCTCTCTTGAAAAAGAAGCTGATGATATGGGACAAAAAGCTTTAAATATAAAGGCTGAAAAAGTTGATACAAAACCTCATTATACTTCAGTAAATAATACAGTCCAGAGATATTCTCTGTATTCTAAAGATGATCAAAGTAAAGATCAGTCATTAGGATGGGAAAACCCTTTGGGTGAAGATCTGGCAGTGGCAGAGGATGGAACACTTGCGGCCAGAAATCATACCAAGCAGGCCTGGGCCGAACAGTCAAAAATTACAGAAGCAAATGATATTCTGAAAAATCGAAACTCGAAAGTCCGTCTTGAGGTAGGCGCTTCTGAAATTTCGGGAAAATCACCCAATGATGGCAAGAGCATTAAAAAACTTAAGGAAGTAAAAGCAAAATCTGATACCGGAGGAGGCGCTACCCTTACTGCTGACTGCGGGACTGCTGCCATGGAGGGTGTTGGTATTAAAAATGATAAGTTCGTTGGCGTCACACGTGAAAAAGGAACTGAAAATTATACCAGAGAATCTGCATATCGAAGCGGTCATGGAATCAATTCCACTACAGGTGATATGGAGTCTGATATATACCTAAGAATTATGAAAAGTGAGTTTAGTCAGAGCCATTCGTCAGGACTGGATGCCATGAATGCATTCTATAAGCTTTCAAAGAGCGAACAGGACAGGATAAGTCAGAAATATGGAATCAATGGATACGCAAGAGCAAAAGTAGGCCAGGGACTTACAATTGGTACCGATAAAGATGCCGACAACTTTGATTACAGAGGAAAAAGTGTATGGAATTTTCACTTCGCCACAGTAATTTTCAATAGTAAAGATGATGATATGACTATCGAGAATTTCGCAGGGAATGCAGGTGGAGATACAGGGTGGTATTATGTATTGCTAGGTCCGGCCAGTAAGAAGCAGGATTTTCATTTTCATAATGGAGAAGAACTTGGAGGACATGGAGACAAGTATACCACATTTGTAGTAGAAAATTCTGAGTTGATCATTGGAACAATCAATGCCCCTAATACGCACTTAGTAGGAGATCCTGCCAAGTATGATATTATAGAAAAGCTGGCATCAGGAACAAAAGTAAAAACTTTGAGAAAGGGTATAAACTGGAGAAAGGTAGAAGTAACGGATGGTATTCATAAAGGGAAAACCGGATGGGTAATGAATAAGTTTTTTTCTAATTAATTTAACATGAGAAAACAGTCATGAGAAAATATTGTATCCTTATATTGTATTTTATATTCTATAATTGCCAAAGCCAGATGGATAAAATGATCACAACGTCAGAACAACTAAAGAAGCAGGAAGGTAAATTGGTAGAGGTGAGAGGTAATCTCTTATCTTCGGATCCTATGAAAAAGAGTGCCGGTTAGAATGCAGTTGGAAGATTCTTCTTTTGTATATATAGGAAGTTTTGAAAATACATCAAAACTAGATTTTAATGTTATACAAAAATATTTCCAAAATCAGGTTGTGATTAAAGGAGTTGTTTATACAGACTCTATTCCTGAAAAGTATAAAATCATTTCGAGATTAAATGCTCCTTATCTGGTAGATATACAGGAAGTGAATATTGTTAAATAGAATGGTTATTTTGCTCCCCGTCCCGTGTGTCTATTCTTTGACCTATAACTTTTCATCCATGTTCTGTCCTCTGACAGAACATAAAAATGCGAAGCATTATTTAGGTTAGAGGCAGAATATTGTCATAGTTTGGTTTCTGGTCTTTCTCAGCCGAGTTCTGTGTAGGTGGATCCTTTAGTGCTTATAAACCTGGTACATTTCAGACACGAATCGTTACCACTAATTTAAAATATTATCGATTATTTTGAAATCTATTTATAGTTGGGTTGATTCAATCTTTTGAAATTTCTGTTTATGAATAGAATTCTGTTAATAGTATATATAATCTTTCCCTTTACTTTGTTAGGACAAAAAGGGAATTGTAATAGGGAGACTCTTTCATTAGAATATCAGAGGTTTATACCAAAAGAGGTATGCATTCCTAATGAATATTTAATTTATTATATAAATAGTAGGGTAGAACCCATAGATTTCAATCAGGATGGTTTAGATGATTTTATTTGCTCTGTCATAAAAAAGAACGAAAAAAATTGGAGATACATCTTTTTTGATATTTTATAATAGGAATGCAGATTCTACTTTTACCTTCTTTAAACAATTTGACAACATCCTACCAATTCGCTTTGAACAGGATAATTATAATCCCTATTTACAGGATGAAAAACTAAAGAAAATATTTGATTGTTACGGCACTCCTTCTCCTCTTTATTCTTTGGATATTAAAAATGATTCTATAATAATTGTACAAGATATAGGGGCTGTAGAAGAAAAAATTTTATATGTTTTCAAATTTGATTCATTTCTCAACGACTGGAAATTGATAAAACATGCATACTTATTGAATTGGAAAGAAGAAAAAAATAGAAATCAGAAAGGAAATTTTACTATCTCAATTTTCATATTGCGAAGAAGGGAGTGATAATTGAATAATAATAAATACTCTCTGTTTAGCATTTGCTTTTTTATGGACACTCCTTGATTGTGGTTTATCATCCCTGTTCTCTCTCTTGACAGGATATAAAAATGCAGAGCATTACATGGTCAAAAGGAAGAGAATGATCATAGTTTGGTGGTGATATGGTTTTCCTGATCTTTCTCAAGTTTATCCATTGCTGAGGCAGAAGTCAAAGGATTCAACCAGTGGAAAAAATAAAAAACGAAATCGATTTTTTTAGCAATCCACCCTTAAAATAAATGAAATACAAAGACGATATAATTATAATACTTGATAGTGTTTTAGATGATTATTATTATGTCTGGGAATGTTTCTCGGAGTACAGTCGAATTAGAAAATCAGAAAAGGATCCTCTTGGCACTTTCAAAGAGGTACTAAAAGCAGCATATGAAAAAAAGTATATTGATTTTTTTATTGCTGAAAACTTCGATGGAGACGAAGAGTTAATTCCTGAGTTTAATTTAATAAATTCAAGCATTGAGGACTTGTTAAATTACAAGCATACATCCGTAAAGGAGATTCGGGTAACGACCTCAAAATTGGGGAGGGATTTCTTGGAACAGTGCCATAGCCGCTAAGAGTGATAATAATTACAATCCAGTTAAATCAGGAATGGTAAGGTGTCCGGAAGATTATATCTATTCAAGTGCGATCAAATATTCAGGAAAGAAAAGGTTGATTGATGTAGTGTTTATAGGGTAATAGCCCCCAAGTTAAGAAACTTGCTCTCATTTTTATGGGTTGAAGGTAGATAGACTTCAACCCGAGAAGTCTGCATCGTTTTATTTGACAGATGATAAAAAAATAAACCTTCAACACAGATTAAAGAGAATATTTTTGGTTAAGGAGTGATGGCGAGGTTCTTTCCTGTGAGGGTATATGGCGTGGAGGTAGATTAAAAGATTCAGCCAAAAGGAGAGTGCCAGTCTGCCGAATAAAAACCCATCGGATAGTTTGAATGTCGATTAGATTTCAGTATTTTAGGTACATAATAATAAAATATATGCGCACCTAATGCGTATGTGAACAAGTTAGCGCCAATAAAACCATAATAATGAAAAACTTATTTTTAACAATTACACTTTTATTGATTCAATTAAATGGATTTTCACAAACAGATACTTTGTATTTTCAAAACTTTGACAATTTAAATACTTCAGATCGATGGTTTTTTAATTTAACGAATCCAGCACCAGGTTACTCTATAGAGAATGGTAAAGGAACAATGAGAATACCTGCTAGTAGTGACATTAACATCACAATTCCATCTGATTCATTTCAAGTAAATCAATCTATTGTTGTTTCAATGGTTATGATTTCGGATGATACAATAACTTTAGATGTTTTTACTTCAAAAAATAAATATCCATTCACTTCTGAAAATACTATTACATCAAAAAAGATTTTTCCTGGTCATAATACAGTTGCACTAGAATTGGATTTCAATGGGACTCTGGCAAAAGAGGACTTTCTTCATCTAAAGTTTATTGCTGATAATAATATAATCTGGCCAAATTTTAATGTTGAAATTGATGATTTTTTAATTTCAACTAACAATATTTTAACAGGTTTGACCTTAAATAGTCAGAAAACAGAAGTTGATTCAATTATATATTATTCAGACATTAATGGAAAAATAATAAATAATCCAAACGTAGATCAAATCGTAATCGCAGTATATAAATCAGGAAAACGGATTAAGTGTATTAAATTTTAAAAAGGTGCAAGTCGAGTAGACAGCATCGCCTGATTTCTCAAGGGAGGAACGCCTCTTCATCCATGTTCTGTCCCCCGACAGAACATAAAAATGCAGAGCATTACTTTGACTAAAAGAAGAAAATTATATGAGTACGGTGATATACGATTTTTCTGAGCTTTATCAAGATTATCCGTTGAGGTTTGTCATACAGAGCAAAAGATCAAGTAGTCATTTTGAAAAATAGCCTCGATAAAAAGCGAGGCTATTTTTGTAATTGGGGAAAATTGATAAGATTGTTTATTTTTCAAGGAAAATTTATTCTGATTACACATTGAAAATTGATATTGCAAAGATGTTTCATTTAAAGTGGAATCACATGAAAGATTTATTGAACATGCTTTAATTAAGAAATTCGAAGGCAATATTTTTTTCTGCACTTTCATTAACTTGATATGAACCAGAACTTGCATTTTTGTACTCTTATTAACATCATATAGGTATCAACCCTGAATCACTAATGACTAATCCCCAACAAAACAAACCGCAGTTGGAAGATCAAGTTGATCTTAAACCTGGTATTGAGCGTCACCTCTGGCCATTCGGTAATGAGAAAGCTATTGTCACCAAGTCAACATCCGATAGACTATTTGGCGCGGAGGGCCTGGGGTTCAAAAACAACATGTGGATGAAACTCGTAAGTTTTTTGGCGCGAACCGGGATCCAAAAGCAAACTGCATCCAAAGAGAACGAGACGGATATAGCAAATTGCGTAAAGGGTTGGGGACAAGGTGCGAATTCAAGCAGGGTATTTCATACAACAAAAGGTGTTGACCCCGCCAGAATGGAAATGTTGATTCAAAGGCTTCAGCATATAAGCGCAGAATTTGGAATTAAAGACAACCGCTTAACGCATGATGTATTGGCTGCATTTGTTACCACACAAAAGGCGGAGCCTTATTTAGCATGGAATGGCCTTCGGGAAGCAAAGGGGTTCATTCAAAGAAATCAAGCTCGATTTAGAGGACATATTCAATGGCAATCTTTTGTTGCCTTGTGTGGGCATATCGACAATAACGGAGTGAAGCATATCACACCTGAATTGATTCGTACTTTTTTTAACAGCCCAAAGCCTTTCTTCAATCTCATTGTAGAACGGAGAACCGATCTTTTGCGAGGCACCATAACACCTGGAAGCAAAACAGGACTAATGGAAGAGGCCCCCGATTACATAGACGTAAGAGCAACCGACCTGGAATACATGAGGAACAAGAGTGGTTTGGGTTTAGTGCTCAAAATTCTTTGGTATATGATTATGAATAAGAAATCGAAGCTTGGGCCATTGCCGAGGGAAGAACGGGCATAAGTCAAATATTGCTCTCAGGTCCGTGAAGACACCATAGTCAACTTAAGGAATCTTTCCTTTGTATATGAGCTTGAGAAATATCTGAGCTTTTTAAAAGAATGAAAATGGAGCTATTGGCAGAGATTGAAATTACACATCATTTTGTGATTATCAGATCCTTCGCAGGGCTCAGGATGAACAGCTTTCCGGTTGTGGTATTAACTAAATAACCTTAAGCTGACCTATTGTGGCGGCACACGACGGGGAGGTAGGGTAGTGCAGTTGTGTACACGATTTGAAAACGCAAGTCAACCCATGATTATTTACCATTCAAATCTTTAGAAAAGTAATAATATTATGAAGTTGATCTGGTCGGCAATACTGTGCACATTTTTTTTATTGATTGCATCTTGCAGGAAACAATGGGGTTTTGGCCATCCGCGTGATAAGGCTATGGAGTACTATGACAAGAATTTTGTTTTACCAGATTCATCGAAGTTACGAACAGACGGCATCTATTACCATATATACCAAGACGAATATGGAAAGAGTGATGTTAGCGTATATCAATTTCATAAAAATGGTAAACTTCGGGGTGGTGCATTGGTAAACAGTACTTTAAAGATTCGGAGCAACATGTTCGAAACTAGTGAGATCAGAGGCTATTATAAATTTGATGGTGACAGCTTGAGGTTTACAAAGGATGCCCATTACTATAAGAAAACGAGAGAAATAGTAGGTTATTTGTCTGAAGGTATATTATACTTGAAATATAAAAAGTCTTATTTTGAAAATCAGAATAAGGGATTTGAGCCCTATTCTTTCATCCAAAATGGCAAAGTACCAGAGACAGGTATTGACGAGAAGCGTTATGAATAAAAAGGGGGCTGTTACCTGGACTGTAACACTCAACCTATGATTAGCTTTGGGTCTACCATTATTCCAATAGCTTCTTCTTTTCTGCATCAAATTCGTGTTGAGTTATAGTACCTGAGTCTAGTAATGATTTCAATTTTGCGATAAGTTCATACTTTTCGGAAAGAGACAATGGTTGGGACGGTTGAGGGATAAGGTTGGGCGATGAAAGATTTATATTCTTTGTTGGTTGGCCTGCAGGAATACCTGCAGCGCATTCCAGCGTACTGTATGCATCAACAGCAAGGAAATAATCAAAAGTAATCAGGTGATGCCGTTTGAGGCTGTTTTTCATCACCACAATAAGCCTGTACTTACGTCCTTTAGCAATTGATTTTCTACCAGTTGTTACGATTACTTTTTTGATATCAGAAAATACGATTTCCTTCTTTGTATTGTATTTCAAGGAGTAATCTGTCAATGCAATATCTTCGGCCTTCACTCCTGTTTCAAGAGCAATTTTTCTAAGTGACTCATTAGATGCTGAAAGATTTTCGCAGGGTGTTTTTCCGTAGCGCTGATAATTTGCAGCACAACTGCTGAGCACGATAGAAGAAATGCCCCAAAGAGATAATAGGTAAAGTGGTTTCCGGGAACAAGACATAATGTTTGAGTTAAGCCATTTTTTATATGTGTACTTGTTTTGATTAAGATAAGTTGTCATTTTTTTCTATGCTGAGAATTTTTACCAGGCATACTTTCATTTAAAAGAATAATGTAAGCTCTTTCTCCAGCCTTTGTCTTTGCAGGATGGAATCCTTTTCCTTGCCCTGTGTCTTGTCATTTATGTCCTGTCCTCCGATGGAACATATAAATATACGGAGTATTACTTTTTGCTAAAAAAATATAATTCCCATCCATGTTCTGTCCCCCGACAGAACATAAAAATACAGAGCATTCTTTGGTTAGAAGCTGAAAATTGTCTGAGTCAGGTGATGATGTGATTTTCCTTATCTTTCTCAAGCTTATTTGTTGAGGGTATTATACAGAGAAACAAAAATCAAGTGCCATTTTGAAAACTAGCCTCGATATAAAGCGGGGCTATTTTTGAAATTGGATAGTTGTTGATGAAAGAGAGTTTAATGGATAAATTTGTCCCGGCTTTTGCTTAAGTTTATGCCTTAAGCCAGGCTATTAAGATAGTTTGAATATAGGTTAGAATTCAATAATTTGGTACATATAAAGGGGTAAAGGTAAATTAATTTTAAAGAAGGGTAGAGTAAAATGAAATACGGAATTATTGGAATAACTATTTTTTTTTGATGTCTTGCGCTGCATTGGGCTCAAGGACAAAGGTTTACGACAGTGGAAAAGCTAGGGATATAAAGACAGTTGGACTCATTACTAAAAGATTTGACCAGCCGAGAAATCCTTATCATAAGATTATCAAAGAGGCATTTACCAGGACTTTGATTGAAGAACTCGAAAAGAAGGGCTTATTCGAAGTAGTAATACTGGACACAATGGAAAATGAGAAATTAATTATCAAATCATATGTGACCAATGAACCAGTTGACGCATTATTAGTTGCTGACTGGAAGTTAAATAATCCAAATAACATGGTGACAGACTCCAAAGTACAACTTACCTTACTCGACAAAGAGACAAAGGAAGTTTTACTTATTTCAAGGCATGGAACACAATTCGGTAATTTGTATGAGATGACCCCGGCGTTACCGAAGACTTTACTAGATGCTACTGAAGGTGCAATAAATTCAATGGAGAAAAATATCAAATCAAAGAAATGAAGAAACAATACTTAGTCATTCTACTTTTCATTATAAATTTCATTCCCGCTTTCGGACAGACAATTGAGGACGTAAAAAATCTTGGACTAACCGACTCCCAACTAAATACTTGTTTTGAAAAAAGACAAATCATACTGACCAGCAATTCAAAGAAGAAAACTAAGAAGATAAAGGAAGGTACATTCGCGACAATTAAAATGAAGAGTGACACTGCAAAGATGCAGGTTGTACTGGAAGCATTTTTGACCGACACCATTATTGTCTCATCATTGGCACCACAACTAACCGATAAAGAAATAAAATTGGGATTTTATGGATTTACACTTTTACCCTTGAATGATATCGAGTCAATTGAATACAGCAGTGTACGTCACAGAGGTGCTACGTTCTGGACAGCATTTGTATCAATCATAGTCGGGGCTGAATTAGTTATCCTTCCTATCATAATGCCACCTATTACTGGGAAAACAGAACTATACTCACAGCCTCAATTTCCTATTATGGTAATTAGTGGTGTTGTTATATACATTATAGGGCGAAAACTAATGAAGTCGCTGATTCCAAAAGAATATGTCCTAGGGTCGGACTGGAGCTATAGTGTCGTAAAAAAATAAACTACCCCCCATGTGTGGTCCAGGCTATTTGAAATAATGGGTATAATGAGATGAAGATTTATATGTATTATGCAAATTGCTGATAACCTGCAATACAACTGCAGCAGACTTTAAACTAAAAAAAGAAATGAATTGGAATAATTACTTATTAGAAAATAAAAGTCCATCGGGTCATTATGCACATTTGGGTGTTTTTGAAGGAGCTGTGAAAGGAGTTTTTGATTTATCAGCAGTTCTAAATAATACTAAAATTCTGGAGATGTCCACTCCTTTGAAAAAGTTTAAATTGAAGTATACAAATCTTACTTCTTTAAATAATCATCCAAATATAGAAGCAATAAGGTTAGGAGAAATTGACGATGAACGACTTGCGGTATTTTCGTCATTGCCGAATTTAAAATATCTTCAAATAAGCACAAATAAACAAAGTGAAATTCCTGATTTATCTTGTTTGAAAAATCTTGAAATATTAATTCTTTCGGGTATTAAGAAAGTTGAAAACATAAACTTTCTTGAAGGTTTGTCAAATCTGAAAACTCTATATATCCACGAGATAAATAATCTGTACGATTTGACACCATTATCAGCTTTAACAAATTTGGAAGAGCTATTTTTAGATCACGGAAAAATGAGTGGGACAGGACAAGTAATCAAAAGTATGGAACCAATATCAAGACTTACCAATTTGAGATATTTGAAATTAGCATTAAATGTTGAAAAAAATAACTATGACATTAAGCCATTACTATCATTAAAAAAAGTAGAAAAGCTTGTTATGCTTCCGAGATACTTAGAAAATGGACAAAGGGAGATACTTTTAAAAGAGTTACCATTATTACAAGAATTGTAAATCTATTCCTCGGACAGAATATAAAAATGCAGATCATTCTTTTTTGGCTATTCTTTTATAACCTATTCCAGAGGATGTTGAGGTTATGTTGTAATGGAATGATATCGTCTTATGGGGACAGGCCCTGGAGAAGAGTGTGGCTGTATAAATAAGTTTAACGTTGAAAAATGAAGATAACAGTTTTCACAATTTTAATTTTCCTTTTCTTATCAAATAGTTCAGTTGTTGATTGCTCAAAGCTTAAGTTTGATGGAGAAGAAAGAGCATATTTGAAAACGAGTAATAATTTGTTCAACGGAAAGTGTGAATCGTTTCACCAGAATGGAGTTAAGGCAATTGAGAATAATTATAAAAATGGATTATTAGAGGGAGTTTGTTATATGTGGCATCCAAATGGAAAGTTCCAATTGAAGAGTCAATATTTAAACGGAAAGCGGATTGGAAAATTTATTTCCTACTATGCTAATGGTAAAATTGAATCTGAAACAGAATATGGAGACAATGAAAGGATGTTAAAGATGATCGGGTATAAGGAAACCGGTGAAATTTCAATAGAAATTGGAGAATAAAAATCTTACTTTATCCAGAGTCCACGAATAATGCATGTCTTAGAGAAACTCAAATACTTCATTTTGCAGAATAACAAAAATACAAAAGCATTGCATCATCTTTTCTTAGGCTGTTAAGGTAAAATCAGAGGAGGAGGAGATGAGGATAGAATGGTGCTGTCCTGTAACACCTCGCAGGTCTCTAAGGAATCATTTTTATAAATCACCCCGATTAATTTAAGTGGTTATTTTTTTTCAAAGCCACTTGAAGATGCCAAACGATTTTCACTCAATAATCAGTGGAGAATTGCTTTTTATACAGCGTAAGTAGTTAAAATACTGAAAGTTATTAACATTTATGAACAATTGAATGATTTGGTAATTTACGGTATGATACCTCATTAAATCATAATATAATATTACTACTTAAAGTAACATTCAGATTTTATTATTAATCATCTAAACAAGCAAGATTATGATAACAAAAAAAATGTACCTCATTGTTTTTCTTCTAATGAACGTAAGTCTTTTGTCATTAGGACAGGTTCGCCTAATTCTTGTAAATGCCGATACAGATACAGATGTAAGAGATCTGCATAATTTTGATACAATTTACTATTCAAACACTTCGCACATTACCATTCGTGCAGAATACGTTCCCAATCCCGGAGCAGTAAATAATATGAAGTTTTTAATTCAGAACTTACCGTTTTCTTCAGAAATAGTGCCTCCCTATTCTCTGAGTGGAGATCGAAACGGAGATTTTCTTCCATACACACCTAACAGTTCTCCGCTGACCCAATCTGTAAAAGCAAGAGCTTTTAATGGAGCTACTCTGCTTGGAGAAACTACACTTTCAATACATTTTGTAGATACCACCGGAATTCCTCCATCCGTTCCTTCTATTAGCGCACTTGTCCTCGTAGATGCCGATACGGATCAGGACATCACCGAACTGAATAACGGTGACGTTATTAGGCTTAATTTACTTCCTGAGCTGAATATAAGGGCAGTAGGTAATATTCCTTCTGGAGGTAGTGTTACATTTAGGTTGCAAAATTTACCGGTTCATCGTATCGAAAACAAAGCACCCTATGCACTTTATGGTGACAATAACGGGGATTTTGCTCCCGGAGATTTGGGTCCTAGAGATTCTCCAAGTATAGGGAGTTATGAACTTTCAATCACTGCAACACCTTATTCCGGAACAAATGCGAGCGGGGTCAGCGGAGTTCCAGTAACAGTCAATGTAATCGTTACATTTGGTCCCAGACCATTACGTGTGGCATCTGCATTTCCTAATCCTGCTACAGGTTCTGTGAACATTAGCATAGAAGAACAAGCTGAAGTAGAAGTATATGATCTGACAGGGAAAATTTATTATAGAGGAATTACAGATAACACTCAGGAGAATACTATTAATCTTGATCAGTTAAAGGTTCCTAATGGAATTTATTTTATCAAATTTATCTTTGCAGATAACAGCCATAAGGTTTTGCCCTTATTAAAAAATTAAATAATCATGGTGTTTTAATTTTATCGTTCCGGCCTGTGGTTTCATGGGCCGGAATTTTTTTTAATAGGCTGTACTTTTCTGTAGCTCATTGTTCTGTGACTTATCACCCACCTTTCTCTGACAGAGTATAAAAATGGGAATCAAAATTTTAGGTTAGTTTAGAAAATTGTCTGCGTTCAGTGTCTATATGTTTTTCTGCTTATCTTATTACAAAGACACAATTTAGGAAGCTAATTTGTGGTACAAAGAGTATCAAATACATCAACCGTATACAAAGCCCCCTGGATAGTTTGAATGTAAATGGTATTTCAGTAATTTGTGGAACATATAATGATATAAGCCTCTCGTGCATATACAAAGGTGGCAATCATTGTAACTAACAAATACCGAACAAGAATACCTTAAAGAATTTTGCTATGAATATAAAGACTACAGTTGTATGCTTACCTATCCAGAATTCGGATAATACAATTCGGTTTTACAAAAATGTATTTGGACTTACTGACCTTAAGAATGAAGATGGCATGATCTCAATCGAGCTTCCCAATCTTTCAATGTTTCTTATGGAAACAAGTGCCTTTGAAGCATACAGCAGAAAAGCAGGTCGTGGAGCACAATTTCCAAAGGATAATGTCGGAGCAATTATAAGCTGTGCATTAACAAGTAAAGAAGATGTCGATACTGCATTGGAAAATGCACCAATCTTTGGAGGAATTATAACTAACAAAGCTTCTATTGACGAAACTTTTGGAGGATACATCGGATATATGTCTGATCCGGATGGACATCTATGGGAGCTTGTATGTCCGCCACAGAAGAATTAAGCTGGAGGGGTGTGTTCAAAAGGTATGTATCAATAATAGAACAATGGATGCCGAACGCTCAAAGCAGCTAGTGTCAATTGTTGTTAATATTAAGCTAATAGATGAAAAAAAACATGAGTTCAAAAGTCAGAAATTTATTAATGATTGTTCTTATAGCAATTATAGGATTCATAGGCGTATTTAAATTTTTGGATTTATATACTTTAAGAAATGAACGCATTAAAGTTCCAAACCTGATTGGGATACCGGTTGATGAAATTCCCAACATAGAAGAATTGAATTTTAAGATTAATGATTCTATTTATGATAAAAAATTACAACGGGGGATAATAGTAAATCAGTTTCCGGGACCTGATTCGGAAGTCAAACCTAACAGAACTATATCGATTACCTACAATAGAAAAATCCCTGGGTTAATAACCATACCTAACGTAATTGACCAACCAGCAAAAGAAGGAATAATTAATATTACAAACGCCGGTTTCCTCATTGGGAAAATTGACACAATTGAAAATAATTTTCCTATTGTTATTTCAATGAGTTCAAATGGCAAGACTCTAAAAGGCGGAGAACAACTCCGGGAAGGAAGTATAATAAATTTTCAGGTTGGAAAGGAGGAATAAAAATGTTCACTAAACACTGCTCTTGCCCCTGGATTTATAGATTTTATATATCTTATAGTTGAATATAATTAAAAAGGATAAAGGGCAATCTTATTGCTTGTTAATTTTCTATTATTCAGAAGAATAAGTATATGAGAAATGTAGACTGATCCTCTTCTGTGAGTCCTGGGGTTGAATTTACACAAAATGAAAAATACAGGTGCTTTGTCTTGTTTAATAACGATGAAATCAGCGGTATTGATATTAACCTTTGCGCTTTGGGCATGTCACTATAAAAAGTATGATAACTCGTTTAATGATGGGCTAAGGTGTGAGGATTGTCGGGATGATAGTACTGAATATACTTTTACATCAGTAAAGTATAGGGAAATATGTAAGAAACTATTTATTAGATCTTATACTCCGGATGAAAAAGACCTATTAGGAGAACCTGATTCATATTCCGAATGGGTAAGTGATTACACCAATTGGACAAAAGAAGAAAGTGAAAAAGTATGGAAAGAATCTAAAGGTACTTTCTATCTTGATTCAACTGACAGAGATTTTGAAAAGTTTTGGTATAATAAATATGGAATGTTGACAAGATATGAAATCAGTAGATTTGGCGATATGATACATTCAGAGTGTTTGTTTATTTATAATCAGGATAAATCAATAGCGGAACTTCGAATAAATGATATTTTAGCAGATGATTTAAGATTTAAAAATAGAACTGTTATAATAAATGCTGATGGGGAAGTATTGGATATTAGAAATAATATTATATCAGTTGGTAAATGATCGGAAAGTTAAGATGGGGCAGGGAGATGGAATTCAAGTTAAGATAAAAATAATGACTCGGAATAGATCCATTTCAGCTTACCTTATTTAGTGAAGATTTGGTGATGTATGTAAGAAATGGTCTTACATACTTACATTTGTGAGCATAGGTAATAGCAATCTCAATTTAAGCTCATTTGGGAATTTGAACTTAAGAGAGAAATCGGTAAATTGGTATGTGTAAAAAAAATATACACATCGGTTACTTATTAAATAAGTTAGAGTCAAATCTTACTAAGATGAGATATGTTATACATCGTGTAATATGTTACTTTTTAACAATCTATTTTGTCATACCTTCTTTGGGGCAAAATAAACAAGGGACTAGTTTCTACATTAAGATTAAGAATTATGATCTTTCGAAGGTTTTTTTGCCCGATAGTATAATTGATGACGCTAACGAAAGGTACAAAAGGCCTGAACCTGTCGGTTATATTGACCCCAACTATCAAAAAAATCAGATTCATCTAGCTACAATTTCGAAAAGTAAGTCTGATCCTTACGTATACCAGATTACAGGAAAGACGAAAGTGAAAGAGAATATATGCAGTTTCAAAGGAACAATTACTGTTGTTGCAGCCGAGTATGATTCGTCAAGTTTAATGATAGACCTTGGATTTCCTCAATACCGACAAGGTTTAATAACAGGACAACTTTACATTGAGGAAGATAAAACCCAAGCAGGTTCAGGGATTATTAAAGGCAAGATATCAACTGATATTTACTTTGACTCTAAAGATAAGATTCACTATAACGCGCTAATGTTGATTGCTGATGGTTTTTATAATAACCAAGTTGAAGCCAATTGGATAAGCTATAAAACGGGAGAAACAAAAAGATGTAACTGGGGGAATTTTAGGATACCTGACAGTCGTGAACTAGATTTTTGTACCGGAGAATTTAGTGTTAACCCAAAGTATAAGCAAAACGGTTGGACAGATTTTAATTATGGATATAATGAAATGGAATGGTGGAAGGAAAAGTAATTCATGTTTCTGGTAAAAATGACGACAGTGAAATATATAGCATTTATATTGATATTCATAGTTATTGCTTCTATGACGGTCTGTGGACAGGAAAAATCCAATGCAACAGAGAGTAAAAAGGCAATGCAGAATATTAAATCTGTTTTTGATGACTATGTAAAATATCAGGAATCAACAGATTCGCAAGGCGACAAAGAATTAATGACAAAAAGCCTTGAGTCTTTAAATAAAGTGACAGA
The DNA here is from genome assembly GCA_024707265.1 of Sporocytophaga sp. Taxonomy (GTDB): domain Bacteria; phylum Bacteroidota; class Bacteroidia; order Cytophagales; family Cytophagaceae; genus Sporocytophaga. The sequence goes on from JANQAB010000004.1 coordinate 87,972, forward strand.
CCAAGAGGAGTTGGAAATTTTAATAAATGTCTGGATGTATTACACCCCGACAGACTTTCCGACCAGAAATTTGGTTTTTAAGGTCTTAAAAGAAAGCAGACCTGAAAGCATAAAGGCTGTAAAGTCACGCATGCGAGATAAAAATGAGTGGGAAACTGACGAAACAGCACCTTATTCAGAACTCAAAGACTTGCTAAATCTTCTTAAGATTGATACACCGTAACAAATGAATATATTATGGCTAATATTATGTTTGATATGTTCTAAATTTCATTTTTACAATTTTATTGATAGGGGAATTATTAGATAATTCAAGAAATTAAACATGTTTTTAGAATGGAGCCAGAATTTAATAACTTCTTATCTATAAAAGAAAAAATAAATAAGTTTTAGTACAAGCATAAATAATTTAACCTGAATGAAAAATACCTTAGTCTTTACACTCATTTGTTTAATGACGGCATGCATACCTGATAATGTTAAAAAAGAAATGACAGAAGGGCTTTCTGGCGCTCATCAGATGATGGCGGAAATGGAATTTAAAAAAGCCATTGCTGAGATCGAATTGCATAAATTAAGAAATGGACGCTATCCGAATTCTTTGTCAGAGTTGAAATTTCTTTCGCCTATGGATTCTTCTATGATAAGCAATGTTGATTATACCAGACTTGATTCTGTCTATGAATTAAACCTGAAGATGGAATTCGTCTCTTTGGATGAAAAAGAAACCGAGCCAATCAAGTTACAATATCCTGATGAGTTTTGGGCCGGACTAGGTTGTGCTAAATCGAATGTAAAATAAAAATGATTTTAACGCTGATGTGGCTCCGGTTGCTTCAGAATGGCCATCGAGTCTCATGTATGCAAATGTGACTAACATACAAACAGTAGTATGTGATGGCTCCAAAAAAGAATCATAAAAGTATGAAAAAGCTTATCCCTCTAATGTTGGCTGTTTTGTTGTTTTCACCTAAAGTAAATGCACAGACAGCCGCTGAAAATCTTATAGTTTATTATCCGTTAGATGGAAATACTAATGATTATAGCGGTAAAGGCAATCATGGAGAGGCATTTAATGTAACGCCTGCAGTGGACAGGAAATACAGAGATAATTCTTCATGTAGTTTCAATGGTATAAATAGTTATGTTAATATACCTGAAATAGTTTTTACAAATAAAGAATTTACCATAATGGCCTGGTATAAGCTTAGTGTTCAACCAAAAATTACTGACAGGAAAAACATTCTGACAATTGGAAATGATGAGGTTGAATTCTCCTTATTGGTGGAGCCAAGTTCTAATTCAATTTTTAAATTTCAAAAATCAGCTGGTTATTCTTTAACTCCAGATCAAGGAAGTACCAGTTGCTCTTCGCTGAGTTCCAGTGATAATTTTGAACAGTGGTTTCATTTTGCGTTTTCATTTGGGCAGCAGGATAATGGAGAAAATGTAACCTATATTACTAAGTGTTACATCGGAGGAAATTATTTTAGCAGTAGCAGTGCTCTTTTTCCATCAGGTCTTGCTAAAAGTATAAGTGCTACGGTGGGAGCTTCTAATGCCGGAATCAATTATTTTCAAGGATCAATAGACGAAGTGAGAATATATGACAGGCAGCTTACAGATAAAGAGATATCTGATACATATAATGAAACGCTGGTTACTGCTATTTCTCAGGGAGAATATATTGCACCTGTTATTGAAAAGCTCTCTTTCCCGGAATCTGAAAATGAGCTTCATGTGAAAGTTGCGTCGGAATATTTAAGCAAAGAATCTAAAATAATTCTGTATACTTTACAAGGTAACAAGGTGTCGGAAAATAGCATTTCTCAAGATGAAGAGATCATTGACTTTCCTTGCTCTAGCGGAATATACCTGGCGTGTTTAGTGGACGGTGGAGAAATAGTTGCTAGAAGGAAATTTTTCAAAAAATGATCAGGGGCTTGTTCGCTGGCGGAGATCTCCGCAGCACCATAAGGAGATTAGCGAATGACTGTATATAACAACCACGCTCCAATGAGCCAGTCATAGATCATGCAAAAAGGAGGATACCATCTTTTTATCTTTGTCACTACTAATCTGTGATCGTGGATGTAATCCCATATACCATGTCCTACATATCCAATGACAAGAAACCAGGCAGAATACCAAAGTCCTAAAACACTTAGAACAACAAACCCGGTGCATATCGCAATCTCAATCAACTTTTGCTTCATTCTTCCGTCCATAATTCCGAAACCGATATAATCGGAGGCAATAACAACAAGCAGAATACCCCACAGATCATTTTGTTTTTCTTGGGGAAACAAGCAAACAAAAGGGATAGATATGGCCGCGAGGAAAACACCCAGCAATGCTTCCCTTTGGTATTTTATTATATTGCTCATAAATCATTCTGTAGTAGTAAATTATAAACTTCTACAATAATATCGTTTTCTTTATTTAGAAAAAAATATATTTTTAATCATTGCACCTGGAATACAGGAGTATTAGGAAAGATGGAATACATGTTTTATTGGAATTAAGGTAAATGATATTTCTGTCATGCTGAACTTGTGAAGTATGAGAGTTCTCCAAAAGGATAAGAAAATGTAATCCGGAAAGTTGTCAGTTGAAATTACCCAATCATGTTGTATTTATCAGATCCTTCTCGGGGCATAGGATAACAAAGGCAAGTGCATACATCCATCCATAAGGCAAGGCCAAGAAAGAATAAAATGACAATGACAATTAAAATGACAAATAAAAAGCTCATCAAAAGTTCAGGGACAATATTGGTTCACGGGAATGTAGAAAGAGTATTTGATTTCTTTGTTAATCCAGGCAACGACAACTTGTGGCGAACAGAAATAAATAAATCAATACTCAATGGCGCTTTGGAAGTGGGGGGAACAGTTTCTGAATATTCTTACTTGTCAAAAAAAGCAGCTGATAATTTGATAGAATTACAATGTGTTCAGTATGAAAAAAATAAACTTGCGATATTTGAGACATCTGAAATTTCCAGGTTTTATTTAAAAAGCGAACGACAAGTAAAAGAAATATCCGATACTACAAGTGAAATTATTTATCTCCTTGAGTTTGACATAAGCATAGTAAAATTTGCTTTGGGTTTTGCTTTACCAAAATTTATCGTTTCTTATAAGACAAACAGTGATATGAAAAAATATCTACTACAATTAAAATCAATACTTGAAAACGAAATAAAATAGCTAGGCTACTTTTTGTCTGTGACCTTTCGTTATTACTTCTGTGATTGAGTAAAATACTCCGATCAAAACTGAGTTTCCATTTTCAGGTTTTTAAAGAAGAGCTTATTTTTTATACAACAGATTCATTCTTTATAACCTATTTGAATTTTTTTTGATGGTTTATATCGTGACACAAGGCAATTGCCTCCTTCATAATTTCCGGTATCCTTCTCGGACTAATTTCTATAATTTCCAATATCTTTTCATCATTACATAAATCTTTACAAAGAACTATTTTGCTTTCAAGTAATTTTTCTTTTTCAATATTGGTAAGAGTAGTAAGGCAAGTTAATGGGTATAAGTTGGATGCATCTATCAAATCATTAAGGCTTCCCTGATCAGGGTAATCCCATCCAATCAGATTCAGTCCAATACATTTCCCGTATTGAATGGCATCTCCTGTAAACTTTGTATTAGTAACTACCCATCCCTGATGAAACATTTCAGAATGACCAGGAAGGGTTTTTATTTGCTTTTTTACATCTTCAAAACGTGCCTGTATATAAAGCGGTATTTTGACATCACACTGGAAGCCCGGACGGTTATGAAATTTACATTCTACCATAAAGTGTTTATCACCTTTTATGGCAATGACATCAATTTCATGATTCACGCAATGCCCTTGTACAATCTGACCGATTTGAACATCAAACCCCTGATGTTTCAGTATTTCCCCAATATATCTTTCAAAAGGGTAACCGGATGGACCTAATTCCATGATTGCGGCTTTCAATTTGTATTTCCCAGCAGAGGGCTTGGATATGCTCGCTAATAGATCAAATGCCTTAGTATAGATTTGCTGTGTACTCATACCAGGAACAAGACCATTAACAATCGATTCAACTATTTCATCAACTGTTTTCCTGTTTTGGCATGCCTTGGATAATGATCTTCTAAGTTTTTCTTCTGAAAAGATAACCTTTTCACCGGAAGCTTTTTCTATATAGATCTTCTTATCTCTCATAGTTTTTTATACTTGCTTATGATAGTTTATGAAAAATCAATACAAAATTAGGGTAATTAATCAATAGCGGACTTCATGTTTTGTGACGTATATGTTGAGCAAGAAGTCCGCTATTGAAATGGTTAAAATTTTTATTAAAAATATATTCAGATTACTATTGTGCTATCCAACCACCATCCACGGGTAAAGAATGCCCTGTGATAAATGAAGCAGCATCAGAACAAAGATACACTACAGCTTCTGCTACTTCTTCCGGATTTCCCAATCTTCCCATCGGCTCGGCATTTTCAAACTGTTTTTCGACTTCTTTACTTTTTCCTGTAAAGCGATCTATCATAGGAGTTCTGATGACCCCTGGACAAACCGCATTGACACGGATTCCAAGTTTTGCATTTTCCAGGGCCGTAGTTTTGGTTAATCCCACCACTCCATGTTTTGAAGCAGTATATCCGGGTGATCCTTGAAATCCCACCAATCCTGCTATAGAGGCACAATTTACTATCGCACCTTTTCCTGCTTTACGCATTTCAGGGATCTGATATTTCATGCAAAGCCAGACTCCCTTTAGATTTACATTGATGATTCTGTCCCAGTTCTCTTCAGAACATTCATCTGTAGTTGCAGAACCGCCTTCAATCCCGGCGTTGTTAAAAGCATAATCAAGCCTTCCGAATGTTGAAATTGTTTTTTCAACCATAGCTTTCACTTCATTGGCTTTCGATACATCGCATTTAATAAACAGCGCTTCACCTCCAAGGTTCTTAATTGTATCGATAGTCTCCTGATCTTCTATACAATCAGCTACTACTACTTTAGCGCCACGTGTGGCAAATGCAATGGCAGTAGCTTGTCCGATACCGAAGCTTCCGCCGGTAACAATGGCAACTTTATTCTGAAAAATTTTCTCCATATAATTTATATTTAGCTCAATCGGTTTCAAATATAGCCAGCACAAAAAGACTTTTAATTGACATATGCTATAAGAAAAAATGACATAAATCATTTATTGGCAGGTAAAATGTAGTGTATGCTTCAGCCCTAGAAGAACTTCGGTAGATTTAAAACAGGGCGTTAGAGAATTACTTTCTTCCAGGTGTATCCTTTTCTTTTAAGTATATTAATCACCTTTTTAACATCCGATTCATCTCCTACTGCAATTGTTTTTCTTATTTTCCTTTTAGAATCAAAAACTTTTAAGGTAGTGTCGTAATAAGTAGTGAACAACCCTTTATTATTTCTATAGGATTTCGATTGTTTTTTATAGGCATATACATTGAAGTTAGATATGTTATAGGTTTCAGTAGTCAGTCTTAACAATAGGTAATTTATTCTGAAAATATAAACTCCTTTATCAAAATTGGATTCGCATGTATAATCCAGAGTGATTGGGGTTAGTAGCAGTAATGAGAAAATCAAAGTTCCTAAAATATAGTAGCCTGCAGCGAATAATCCCAAAGGAAAAAACATTAAAATGATACAAGTGAAAATTAAAAAGTTTGAAAACCTCCTGGATAAAACGCTGAATTTGTAAATCATGACCGAAGTTAAAATAAAATACGGATCCTTCAAAACGATGTTAAAGAGGCATAAACAGATAACTTTTGAGCTATGTATCAGACTGTATAGTGTCACCTTAGCTTTATAACTTATTCCCAAATGAGAAGAGATTTTAGACTTGTTTATTAAGATGCATCGTGTTATTTTGTAGTACATTACAGTGAGGTGTATTAGCCGGTATAAAATGAGCATACATCTCGGGGCTGAAGTGGAGAAATGAGACCTCTTGTTGTAATGGAATAATTGATTAATTTGGTATTTATTGTTTTAAACCAGAGGAAGTAGGAAGAGGGTGTTAGTCATTGTAAAAAAGTATAACCATAATTAAACTGAATAATTATATGACAAAGACAGATATAGCAAAAGCATTTTCTATAGGGGAGTTTGACCGTATTTATGATTATATTGCTGAGGATGCAGAATGGGTAATAGTTGAAGATGTGCGTTTTGTTGGAAAAAAGGCTATTGTAGAGAATTGCAAACATGTTGGAGAATACTTTAAATCGGTAACAACTGACTTTAAAACCTATCATGTTATTGCGGATGATAATAAAGTAGCAATCAACGGAACAGCAGAATTTAAGAAGGCAAATAAACGCCTGTCATTCGTTTCGGCTTGTGATATCTACGAGTTTAATGAAGGTAATCGAATTCAAAAAATAACATCGTATTGCATCCAAGCAAAATGAATTCTGGATGTATTGGCAGCATAGGCCTGTGATACTATTTTTAGAATTTATAATGAATTGAATACACAAAATTAGTTTAATTGAAAAGTGAATAAAGAGAGAGTGAAAACGTCTATTCACAAAGGGTAACAGTTGGAGCTACCCTTTGTTACTTTAACTTTTCAAACTATTGCAGAAAGCACCTGGCTTAACTCTTCCTGAATATCTTGTCCTTTATTGGAATCATACCAGTTTAAAATGGAAGTTTTTATTTTATCAAATGAGGCTTTTTCACTGGCAAGAGCTGAATAAATTTTCTGGCAATCAGCAGGTCTGGGACCCCATTGAGCTAAATCGATTCCATTTTCATTTTTAATGACTAGCTTAGGGATAGATTTTCCTCCATTGGTTAAGTATTGGTTAATTCTATGGGGTTCAGCATCTCTGAGTTCATAAGAAAGGGCAATGAACGGGTTTGTTCGAGCTGCCATTTCTATGAAAGGCACGTTATGTGCAGCATCTCCACACCAGGGTTCGGTAATCAAAATCCATTGTTGTGGGCTTTTAATATTTTCCAATGCTTTTCTTAAAGGGGCAGACAACTCATGGGTTTCATTAAACCACCGATTCATTTGTTCCCAATTATGGCGGGTATATTCCAGGTATCCTTCCTTTTTATAAGGAGGAAGTTGTTCATTTATAGATTTGCTGATAATGTTCTGAAAGACATCTGAGTATTCCTTAAAGGTCATATAAGTAGATACGTTATAACTAGTGAGATAAAGCTTTATTAATGAAAGATAATTTTCCAATTGCATTAAAGATAGGATTGCTCAATATTTAAACAAAATAAAATGTTTGGGGAATTGTTTTATTATTAGGTATCTTATCAGGGGATGGGTATAATTAATTGATTGTATGGGTTTAAATCTATTGGATAAAGTCTGTTGCGTTAAATAACACTTTGGCTTTTTTTTAATGTATGACGTAAATTTCTGATGATTTTAGAATAGCCATCAACTTGACACTATTATCTAAGACTTAATATTTTGCTATCTTTATCTTTACTGAATAGTATTGCACTTTTATAGCGAATAAAGAACGTAGTCTTGTCGATAATTGGTTGTAAAACCGATATATTGAGAATAAAGATTAAATAATCGATAGTAAATGGACATTATAAGTTTAATAGCCGGAATTTTTGTTGGTGGTGTAATCGCCTACATCATCCTGAATTTGCTTGATAAATCAAAAAAAGTTTCTGTAGAAGAATTTGATGAATTAGCTCTACAACATAATGAGGCGATCACTAATCTTAAACTGTCTGAGAGTAAGGTGAAAATGCTACAAGAGTCAAATGACAAACTCTCGAACAAACTGGCTTCAAAAGAAAATGAAGTTACCCAACTTTTACCAGAAGTAAGTTCACTGGAGGTAAGGCTTACCAATAGCAGAGAGAAAATAAGTGAACTCTCCCATGAGTTAGCTGTTGAGCGTGAAACGAATAGAATTCAGCAAAACGATATAAACATTCACAAACAAACGATTTCTGAACTTTGCGCAAATAACAGGTCATTAACTGAAAACCTGACAAAGCAGAATGAAATAAATGATAAACAGGTCATACAAATTGAAGAACTTACAACAAGGATAACAGATCTGACAGCAGAGGTCAGCATACTAACGGCGAATAATGCGGCCTTGTCTGAAAAGCTATCTACTCAAAAAGAAGAAGTAGAAGGGCTTCAGAAAACTGCTCATTTACAATTTGAGAAAATTGCCAACAAGTTATTTGAAGAGAAATCAAAAAGCTTTACGGAGACCAATAAGACTAACATTGAAACCCTCTTAAATCCTCTTAAGGAAGACATCAATAAATTCAAAGAGAAGGTGGAGGCCACGCACACTGAAGATACCAAACAACGGACTTCTTTAGAGGAAAGAATAAAAGGTTTGATTGAACAAACGAATAAAGTAAGCGCAGAAGCCAACAACCTTGCTAGTGCTTTAAAAGGTAAAGCACAGAAAAGAGGCAACTGGGGTGAGATGATTTTGGAAAGAATTCTCGAATCCTCAGGATTAACGAAAGGCAGAGAATACTTCGTTCAGCAATCAATTAAAGATGAGGAGGGCAAAAACCAAAGGTTGGACGTCAAAGTAAAACTCCCCGATGATAGAGTCATTATCATTGATTCAAAGGTTTCTTTAATTGCTTATGACAATTATTCTGCCTGTGAAGACAGTGAAGAGCAAAGTAGATTTCTCACAGAACATCTTAATGCTACCAAGCTTCATATTGATCAACTAAGTTCAAAGAAGTATGACAACATTGAAACCTCATTGGATTTCACAATGATGTTTATACCAATAGAACCTGCATATTTACTGGCCATTCAAGGTGATTCTGATTTGTGGTCCTATGCGTATTCCAAAAGAATATTGTTGGTGAGTCCAACGACATTAATTGCCTGTCTTAAATTATTTTCTGACTTATGGAGACGTGAATGGCAGAATAAAAATGCTATGGATATTGTTAAGCGTGGTGAATTGCTCTACGAAAAATTTGTTGGTTTTACCGAAAACTTCGAGGAGATTGGCAACAAGTTAAACGCTACTCAAAAAGCCTATGATAGCGCTTTAGGACAACTTAAAACCGGAAAAGGAAATGTAATAAGTCAGGCTATTCAACTGAAAAATTTGGGTTTAAAATCAGAAAAAAAGGTTTCTGATAAATTATTGCCATTACAAATGGACGATACTGAAATTGAAAATGATTTTGAGCAATAGTAAATTCAACTTTATAATCTGTAAATCCAGCGGTACGAGAGGTTCCGAACCATTGACAACCATTAAGAATAAGTAAAGAAAAGAATGATTTCAAAGATCTGGACTTCAAACATAAAAAATGGAATTTATGGCGGACTATTTCCTGTTATTGATCCATTTGAAAAGAACTGGCTATATGTTGGTGATGGCTGGGGTTCCAGCTTCGCCTCAATGAAATTGAGAAAATTCAGTTTGTGCACAGGAGAAGAAATTCAATCTGTATCCATAAAAAATAATGTTCGGTGCCTGACTTTTAATGCTAATCAGATCGATCTGTTTGCTGTTACAAATAATAAAATCTTTCAGGTGAGTAGAAACACGCTAGAGGTCTATAAGAAATTTGAAAAAGGGATACAGCAGTATAATGATTATGTCGTGTCAGATGAACAGGATTCGTTACTAATGATGAACCATAGAGGGGAGTTTTTATTTATTTATAATTACAAAAATGAAAAAGGATTTAAGAAGAAGATAGGTCCATGCAGTGGAATTTTTAAAAAAAACAATCAGGAATATTACATTTTTAGCGGATACAAGGGAAAGGTTGTTCTGTATAATTTGAAGGAGAATTCTGTAGCTGATTTACTATCTACAGACGTTTTTCATTCAGTCAAGTTTTACAATAATGATATTGCTGTTTTAAGGTTGGGTTTTATAGAGTATGGTGAGGGGAAGAGTTGGCGTATTACACCAATGAATAAAATTAGAGTTGTTGACATTAGAGATTTAAAAAATAGTATGGACCTTGATATAGGTTTTGATTTTCAATCATTCACGGTTGACAATGGAATAATTTACCTATGGAACCAAAATAACTTTTGGACCTATTCAGTCGACAGCAAAGAAGTAATCTCTAAACTATCTATCAGCGAGGATGAATACATTATGCAGGTGTTTAGCGATCAGGGTAAGATATTAACAGAATCGAATACAGATGATAGGGGTAGAACCTTTAATTGCTATGAATTTAAACTCTAAAGAGTTGTCAACTATCACATATAAATCATTTTAAATATATGACAAACAAATATTTACTTCACGGAAAACTCACTGCGAAAGCAGGACACAGAGACGAGCTTGCTGGTATATTGCTGCAGGCAGCGCAACTTGTTTCAACTGCAAAAGGTTGCAAACTTTATGTAATCGGAAAGGCTGAAAGTGACACAAACGACGTTTATGTTACAGAAATCTGGGACAGCAAAGAAGATCATGATAATTCTCTAAAAGTTGAAGGAGTAAGGGAACTCATCATGAAAGCGATGCCGCTAATAGACGGGCAACCAACAAAAGGACAGGAATTCGAAATTTTAGGTGGGGCAGGAATATGAAGCTATGACAGCCCGGAATTTTCCGGGCTGCGTTTTTTAGTCATGATTTTATGGGATTAATGGATAAATAAGATCAAAGATAATCCTGTCTATTCCATAATCTCATCGATTCGAGTGAAGACAAAGTTTTAACAATTTCAGTAGACACCAATAGTAGTGAGAACTTTTAGATCAATAATTGTCGGACTGCTAATTATAGCAGGAGTCATATATAAATATATTATCTATATGTTTACACCTTTTAGTGCAGGCACTCATGGTTCGATTAAAAGTTACTCATTTAATGTTTCAAAATACAGATTGGAGGAAATTATAGCAGAGGAGATTGCCAATAATCGAAATATTCAACTTGATACCAGTAAGGAAAATAATTATTATAATAGTGGAGGATACCTTACTGTATTGATAAAGGGAGGCGGAACTACGAATAAATATACTTTCAGGTATTATGGCGGAGAGGAGTATTGGGATACGCAGCCTGAGAATTCCTCAATATTTATTTCCTATCTTTATGATGATAAAGGAATGGTAATAAGTGAAGGCGCAGAGAATGTTGAAAAAAATGAAGCGTTAGTTAATGAACGATTGAAAATTTTTGAAACGGAATTCATAGACTTAATTCAGCATAGAATAGGTGAAAAGGAGAATTAATTTGAACTGAAAGATTAGTGTTTATTTTCAGAGCTATTAGGTGTTAATAATAAATATATCAAGATAATTAATGGATTATAGATTTGTAAGACATTTTTTGTATGTAGTAAGTTCACTTGCTATTGTTATAATAAGCATTAATACAATATTCAATGGCTTACATGACCAGGGACAAGCGGGAATGCTGATTGGCTTAATTTTATCGCCAATTATTCTTATTCCAGTTATATATAAGATGAAATGGTGGATAAAAATAATCTTAATCATTTCATTAATCTTGATCCCTTTTCCTGCTATAAAATTCACAATGAGGTTTCTGTATTCATTTCAAGAAGAAGGGATAGGAAAAGCAAACTTTGTTCTGGATTTAATAGGGTACGCTTTATTTTTTGTAACGTCTCTGATATTAATAGAATTGGGATTAGCATTAAATAATCATAGAAGGTAAAATTTGAATGTTGAAATGTAATACCTTGATTTAAAAAATGGTACAGTGTTACGTATTTTCTTTGAATATATTAATTATTCGGATTGGGGCTGCCTTAACTTGAAAAAAAATCTCCAATAAAACGACCTTTTGAACAAAGTATATTCGGACTTTTAAACAAAGTAACCCCACAATATCTTCTCTATTTTTGTTTCATAAAAATTATAAAAAAATGAAACAATCTAATTACAACGGAGCACTCCAGAAACCAATCGGTTCGGGCTTCAACGGAAAATCAACTTCAGCAGAAGTCATAAAAGATATTGACCTTACAGGTAAAATTGTTATTGTAACAGGTGGCAATACTGGTATTGGGTTGGAAACAGTAGAAACGCTTGCCTGTGCGGGGGCAACAGTTATCGTTCCTGCACGCAACATAGAAAAGGCAAAGGAGAATCTACATGGTATACCTAATGTAGAAATAGAAGCCCTGGACTTAATCGATCATAATTCTATTGATGCCTTTGCTGATAAATTTTTAGCTTCAGGCAGACCTTTGCATCTGCTTATCAACAATGCAGGAATTATGTGGGTCCCGTTACGCAGGGACATTCGTGGAATTGAATCTCAATTAGCAGTAAATTATTTGGCTCAATTTCATCTCACTGCCAGATTATGGCCTGCGTTAAAGAAGGCTAACGGAGCAAGAATTGTAAACGTTTCTTCGCAAGGACATCAGTTTGCACCTTTCAATTTTGATGACCCGAACTTTGAACAGCGTGAATACGAAACCTTGCAAGGTTATGGTCAATCAAAAACTGCTGTTAATTTGTTCTCTCTTGAACTGGATAATCGCGCAAAAGAGTTCGGTATAAGAGCATACTCATTACACCCTGGTTCTATAGCAGGAACAGAATTGGCAAGGGAAGCACCTTTAGAGTTATTTGTGAAAATGGGCTTTTGCGATGAAAAAGGAAATTTGTTTCCTGAAGTGGCCGCTTCATTGAAATCAATTCCGCAAGGGGCATCTACAACAATCTGGTGTGCAACAAGCCCTCAATTAAATAACATTGGCGGTGTGTTTTGCGAAGACACCGAAATCGCTGAGCTGGCTATGGAAACACAAATTTCAACAGGGGTAAAAGCTTATTCTCTGGAAGAAGACAGCGCAAAGAGTTTGTGGAAATTAAGCGAAAAGTTGACAGGCATAGCATTTAAAGTTGAATGATATTTATAAATTTGCAACTGCACAGGCAATATGGAGTTCCATTTAAAGTACATAACAGACGATATAAAGCTTTCTTCTTACGAAGATAAGTTGTTTAAAACGGAAGTCGTGTTTGACCACCATATGCTTGTGTGGTTCATCTCGGGCGAAACAAAGATTATTCAGGTAGACAAAAGTTATTTGTTTAAGGCAGGCGACATCTTTCTTATTCCCAGAAATCAGTTAGCCACAATTATCAATTATCCTAAAGACGGACTGCCACATAAGTCGGTAGTGATGCACCTGTCTATTGCCCGATTACGGGAGTTTTACGCAAACCTGGACGTAAAAAGTAAAGTTTCTGCAATGCAAAAAATCAGAAGGTTTGACAAACATCCATTATTGGAAAGTTGCCTTGCTTCACTGATTCCTTACTTTGACGTGCAGGAAAAATTTCCGGAGAATATTGCTTCATTAAAAATAACAGAAGCCATTTCTATCCTTAGAACGATAGACAAAGATATTGACAGCGTTTTAGCAAACTTTGAGGAGCCGTATAAGATTGACTTAGCAAGGTTTATGGAAAGGAATTTTATGTTCAATATGCCTTTGGAAAAATTCAGCTATTTGTCAGGAAGAAGTTTGACAACTTTCAAACGTGATTTTCAAAAGATTTACAATAGTACACCACAACGTTGGTTAACTCAAAAACGTCTGGAGTTAGCGTATTATCAATTGACTGAAAAAAATAAAAAACCTGTTGAAGTGTATTTAGAAACAGGTTTTGAAAACTTATCACATTTTTCTTTCGCATTTAAAAAGCAATTCGGACTGACACCGACAGAACTAGCAGACCGAAGGATGAATACAAATCGATAATATTTATCCCCTGTCTATGAATGTTTTGGATAACGTACATCACTCTTAGAATCAACCAAGGTAAATGAATTATCAGACATTTAAACCACATATAGATTTAGCAACAATAGTAAAATGCTACTGGGCATTGGAGGTTCCTGCACAACAGAATACCGAACCACAACTTATTTTACCAGACGGTTGTGTTGATATGTGCTTTATTCTTGGAGATGACATCAAAAGGTACACATCGGAAACTGATTTTATAATTCAGCCCAGGCAAATGTTGCTTGGACCAATCACCGAGCAGTTCTATATTGAGCCGACAGGTTTTGTGGATACATTTGCTGTTCGATTTTATCCATATGGTTTCGCAAACTTTATAGACCTTCCTCTTCACGAACTTTGTAATAAAGAAACACCTTTAAGCATATTGTTCGGAGAGGAGAAAGCAGAAAAATTAAGTCAACAAATCATTCATGCTCATACCACTGAAGAAAGAATTGGAATAGTTGAAGGATTTTTATTTGAAAGACAAAAGGACGAAGTTACCATTGATAACATAGTTAAATCTACCATAGACACACTATTTTTATCAAAAGGGAGTAAGCCCTTAAATGACATTCTGAAAGACGAAAAATCAAAGCGAAGACAGCTTGAAAGAAACTTTAAAAAACAAATTGGTTTAAGTCCAAAGCAATTAAGTAAGGTCATTCGATTGCAGGCGACTATACAAATGTTGCTGAACCAATCAACAAAATCTTTAACTGACATTGCCTATGAGAGTGATTATTACGATCAGGCCCACTTTATTAAGGACTTCAAAGAGTTTACCGGACTTACACCAAAAGAGTTCCTGAAAGATGAGAAAATGGCTCTTTCTTCAATTCTTTACAAAAAAAGCTGATACTGTCGCATTTTTACAATTTTGCCGTATTACCTCGAATTACATTTGTATAAATTTTCAATCACCATATCATATTGACAATGCCAGTAAAAAATATTGTTTTCGCAACACTGCTCATGGGATTTTGTCTTAATTCTTGTACAAATCCCAACGAGGTAAATTCTGGAATTACAACCAAAGATACATTAACTCATTCAAATCCAATTCATATGAAAAGCCATATTTCAATTTTTGAAATTCCTGCAATTGAAATTTCCAGAGCAGTTGATTTTTATCAGGCAATTTTAAACATTAAAATAGAGAGAATGGAAATGCCTGACATGAAAATGGGTATCTTCCCTTATGAAGGGCAGGTAGTTTCAGGAGTTATTATTCAGGCAGAAGGATATAAACCCTCAGCTGAAGGTGTGACCATCTATCTGAACGCCGGAGATAATCTTCAGGTAGTTCTTGATAAGGTTGAGCGCAATGGCGGAAAAATTATAATACCTAAAACATCTCACGCAGATGAGAGCGGATACTTTGCTGTATTACTTGATTCGGAAGGAAACAAAATTGGTCTTCATTCTCCAAATTAAGTGAAGCAATGTGAATACACAAACATTAACGTCAGGAGGACATGTGCTTCTTCTGACGTTTTTTGTATATATTTAATTGATTTTTACAGAATTTAATGCTGGAATTTGAAAGGCTGAACCTGTTGCCAGAAGGTTTATTGGATAATAAATAAAACAAAAAATGAAACATAAGAACGATCATACAGAAGCTTTAATCTTGACTGAAGGACAAGGGCGTATTTATAACTGCGGAACAATGACCGCCATTTTCAAAGCTGACGAAAATGAAACTAAGGAAAAATACAGCATCTCTGAATGGTGGATGGAACCGAATTCAGATGGACCGGGGGCGCATTCACACGAAGACAATGATGAAGTTTTTTATATGTTGGAAGGTACGATTTCATTTCTTGTCGGAGACAAGTGGATTGATGCAAACAAAGGAACTTTCCTGAGAATTCCTGCAAATACAATTCACGACTTCAAAAACAAAACCGATCACAAAGCAGGTGTATTGAATTTCTTCATCCCTGGTGGTTTTGAAAGGAATATGCCTTCTATTGTGAAATGGTTTGAAGAAAATCAATAGTAGTCATAGATTGAATGAAGAAAACATCTGGTCTTCAACCTGAGTCCTATAAATAAGATTTTAGCTAATCTTGTCTATCCCATGATCCCAGTTTAGACAAATTAAGGCAATTGTAAAAAAAACTAATATTTATGAAGGATGCATATATATAAGTCTTTCAGCAACAATTGCTATGAGTAAATTTGAACCGTTATGTAGGTATTTTAATTCGCATTTAATGAGAACATGTTTTGTAAGCTTGATAAAGAATGACCACCTTCACAATTAAAAAGGCGACCAAGGATGATTCCGGATTAGTTTCTAAATTAATCTGTGAATTACTAAAGGATTTGAATGAACGAAGTGGCAGTAATTTCATTATTGACTCTTCAAAGGTTGAAAATACTTACATAGAACTTTTATCTCGAGATAATTTTGCTGGATACATTGCTGAAAATACATTGACAAATGAAGCAATAGGAGTAATAACAATTGCTCAAGCAACTGCAATATACAATGGAGGCGATTTTGGGGTAATAACAGAATTATATGTTGATAGAAATTTGAGAAGTGTGGGTATTGGAAAATCTTTAATTAAAAATGCATTAGAATTTGCTAGAGTAAAAGGCTGGAAGAAAATTGAAGTCGGTGCACCTAATAAAACTGAATGGCCCAGAACGATAGAATTCTATAAGAAAAATGGATTTGAAGAGAAAGGTCTAAAACTTCGGATTTCAATATGAAAAATTAACCTCTTCGCTCTTCAACTTTGTATTCACAGGATAGAATCGGCACTTTGTATCTCTAAGGAACCTTTGTTATAAGGATACTTGTATTTTTGAAGAATTTTAATAGTTTGTTTTTAGCCAGAAACAATTAAATATTGTTAGGATAGCTATCTTATGATAATTCGTAAGGTGGAAATGTGATTTAATAAAAAAGTTAAAAGATAATCATTGGTCTTTTGAATCGTTTATTTTAGGGCGTTAAAGTGTATCTTTTCTAACAGTTAAAAGAAATAAATAAGATATGAATATTCAAATAAAACTTGCAAACAGATTTCGTGAAGTAATTTTAAGTGGAACTTGGATTGCTAACACGAATTTTAAAAAAGAATTGGAATATCTTGATTGGGAAGTTGCAACAACAAAATTTCAAAACCTTAATACTATTTCAAGTCTTGCACAGCATATCCATTATTACATCTACGGAATTAAAAATGTTTTTCTTGGTGGAAATTTAGAGATTAAAAATAAGTATAGTTTTAGTTTTTCAGAAATGAAATCACAAGCAGAATGGGATAGTTTTCTTACAAAATTTTGGAATGATTCAGAAGAATTTGCTTCATTAGTTGAAAGAATTCCTGAAGAAAAACTTAGTGAAGATTTTGTCGATAAAATGCATGGAACGTATTTAAGAAATATTGAAGGAATGATTGAACACAGTTATTATCATTTAGGACAAATTGTGTTGATTAAAAAAATATTATCAAATATAAGTTGATAAGAAAGCAGCACATAACGACCTGAAAATTTTGAACAAACAAGTATATGACAACAGAACAATATCCTAAAGTTTATTTATATAGAAGAATTGTTCAGGCTAAACTATATATTGACAAAAACTATTCAGAAAAAATTGACCTCGACAATATTTCAGACGAAGCCCATTTTTCCAAATTTCATTTTATAAGACTTTTTAAATCCATTTATGGAAAAACACCTCACCAATATCTGACAAAGGTTAGAATAGAGAAAGCAAAGCAACTTCTGGAACAAGGTAACATGATAAGTGCCGTCTGTAATTTAGTTGGCTATGACAGCCTTAGTACATTCAGTGGACTATTTACAAAAGCGGTTGGCAAATCACCCAATCAGTATGCGAGTGACTTCAGACAGCGAAAAAAGAATATACAAGAAAAGCCTCTGGCATTTGTGCCGAAGTGTTATGCTTTTATGCATGGCTGGTCAGAGAATAGCAATTTTGAAGAAGTAAAAAAGTAAATCATTGCCGAACTTTGCATTGAATAACCAATAAACAGAAAAGAGAATGATTTCAAAAATGACGATAACAAACATTCACGTTATAGATCAAGACAGCGCCTATGACTTTTATGTTAATAAATTAGGATTCAAGCTTGTAGATGATATTCCAATGGGGCCTGGAACGCGTTGGCTGACAGTTTCTCCTCCTGACCAACCTGATTTGCAATTGGTTTTGTTTCCTGTTAGAGTGAGCAAAATGTTTCCTAAAGAAGTTGCAGAGAGTTTGATAGACCTCATCAAAAAAGGCGTTTTCGGCTGTGGTGTCCTAACATGTAAAGACATTTTTGCTACCTATGAGGAGCTTAAAGCCAAAGGCGTCGAATTTATAAAAGCACCTACAAAAGAATTCTATGGGACTGAAGCATTATTCAAAGATGATTCAGGAAATTACTTTTCATTGCAACCCATAAATAACTTTGACAATGAAAACAACATTTGATCCTGCTACAAGAGATGAATTGATTCAAAGAATTAATTTGCTAAAGGATAATAGCATACCAATTTGGGGTAAAATGAATGTTTATCAGATGGCCAGACACTGCAATATCTGGAACGAATGGGTGCTAGGGAAAGAGGATTGTGTATACAAACAAGAGTTTTGGGGAAAGCTGTTTGGTAAAATGGCTTTGAAGAGTAACACCAAAGATGACAAGCCAATTAGCAGAAATATGCCGGCAGGAAAAGGCTTTACTGTCAAAGAAAAGGATGGTGATTTTGAAGCTCAAATTGCAACGTGGATACAACAAATAAAAGCTTATGAAAACTTTTCGAATGTCAACTTTATCCACGACTTTTTTGGTAAAATGACCAGAGAGCAAATTGGTGTATTTGCATATAAACATAATGATCATCACTTGAGGCAATTTAAGGTGTAATAAAAAATAGCTCTGGCTTTTTATATTTGATTTGAATGCAGGCTTTCTTTAAATTATGAGTCTAGCAAGGTTGAAGTAAATTTTTGCCCTTGTATTATTATCTCCAAAATGATGGTTAGGAATTCAATATTAATCGGACTTTTTCTTATTCTTTTTGCCCATTGTAAGAATAGCAACAAGAGTACAGACCAGACAAAGAATGCTTTTAAGGAAATTGTTTCATCTCATGAAAATCCAGATAAAGAAGAGGTACCACATGTGTCTTCATGTTCATCTGGGCGAAGCCAAGGAACTATTAGCAATAATATATTTGGAAAATGGGAGGTTGAAAGTTTCAAAGCCTCATTTGTTCATGCTATTATAGATGCGCCACTTGGTGAGGTGAAAATTCCTCAAGATAAAGTTAATATCGATTTTTCAATAGGTTTAAATCGGGATTCATCATTCGTTTTTCACAATGATAACGGAGCGACTTTTACTGGTAAATTTGCTTTAAAAGACAGCATATTAGATTTGAATAACCATACAATTGATTGGTTAAGTTTTCGTGTTGATAGTGTTAATGAAAGTCACCTTTATCTTCTTCTTGGTAAGGGGATATTTTATTCAATTGCAAAAGATACAGCTACCTGGTTCTTGGGGGACTCAGTTGTAATCGTAATGGCAAAAAAATAAATATTCAGAACTGTTTTAAGGTCTTTCTTACCTGTCACGACCTAACCTAATTTATCTCTATTCATCAGATAAACGCTTATTGGATTTAAAATCAAATCCCGCTAATCCGATTATTCCGATTCAAATTTTTACCAGATATAAATCAATATTTCAGGCCCGAAAAGGTGCTTTTTAAGCCAATAGAAACCTTTTACAAATTTCCGGGTAAATTTCCTTTATTACCATTTAATTCAACGATAGGAGGGCTGAAATAAATAAGTCGATAGTGTTGAATGGAAATTAATAGTAATTAGTTTAATAATCAGTGTAATTAGGAAAAAAATGTCAATTCCCAACTCTTTCCTAAATCAATCATTACATTTGTTGATATGAAAATTCTGATAGTTGAAGACGAGAAAGATTTAAGGGAAACGATAGTAGCTTCATTGAAGAAGGAACATTTTGTGATTGAAACCGCAAGCGACTATCTTTCGGCAAGTGAAAAAATCGAAGTGTACAACTACGATTGCATCCTGCTAGACATTATGTTGCCAAATGGGAGCGGACTGGAACTGCTGGAACAACTAAAAAATCAGGGGAAGTCGGGAAATGTCATCATTATTTCTGCCAAGGACTCTCTTGACGATAAACTGAAAGGACTCGAGCTCGGTGCAGATGACTATCTGACAAAGCCTTTTCACATTGCCGAACTCAACGCAAGAATAAAAGCCGTTTTACGCAGGAATAAATTAGATGGGAAAAATACCATTGAAATTGCTAATATAGTGTTAGACCTGACCGAACGAACATTCACTGTAAACAAGGAAAATGTTCCGTTAAACCGAAAAGAGTTTGATATTCTGAATTATTTCTTGCTCAACAAAAATCGTCTGGTGACAAAAAACGCATTGGCAGAACACGTTTGGGGCGACAACATTGACCAGGCCGACAATTTTGACTTCATCTATTACCAGATAAAAAACCTGCGGAAAAAATTACAATCCGCCGATGCCGGGGTTGAAATTGAAGCCATTTATGGTATCGGATACAAGCTGACTGAAAAATGAAATTATTAAACAAATCGCTTATATACCTTTCTGTTTCGCTGTTTTTTATCATCGGATTATGGTCAGTTGTGTTTTACTTTAATATACTTCGCGAAATAAAAGAAAGCATTGATGAAGGACTGGACAACTACAAGCGACAAATTGTTTACCAGGCACAAAAAGGACACAAGCGTTTTGGAGAAAAGAGCATTTGACGAAGGCTTTTTTGCCATTCATGAAATCTCCCAATCGCAAGCGCTTGCTGTAAAAGATAAATACCTGGATACCTTGATGTATATGCAGGATGCAGACGATGAAAGCCCGGAACTGGAGCCGGTTCGCTTGCTTACAACAGCTTTTGAAAATAAGGGACATTACTATGAATTGAAAATCATCAATTCAATGGTTGAAGAAGATGATTTGGTAGGGGAGTTACTTCGTGAAGCCATTGGCCTTTACCTGCTTTTGATAACGGTAGTTATCCTCATAAATAATTTTGTGTTGCAACGACTCTGGCAACCATTTTACTCATTTCTGAACCAACTCAAAAATTACAGGATAGGTAGCAGTAAGAATTTCCCTGAAGTAAGTACCAAAACAAAAGAATTTACTGATTTACAAAAAGCCGTAACTATTCTGTTGCAGCAAAATATTGAAACGTATGAGCAACAAAAGCAGTTTATCGGAAATGCCTCACATGAGCTGCAGACACCATTGGCAATAACGACTAACAAATTGGAGTTGTTGATTGAAAAAGGAAATCTGCAACCAGACCAGGCTGAGAACATTGCGGAAGTAATGAGCCTCATAGACCGCATGGTTCGTCTGAATAAATCCTTATTGCTGCTTACAAAGATTGAAAACAAACAGTTCTTGGACAACCGGACTATTTCGCTTAATGAGCTTGTAAAACAAAGCGTAAATGATTTGGAAGAAATTGCAGAGTTTAAGAATGTAAAAATTAATGTCTTCGAAAGTGCAGAGTTGACAATACAAATGGATGTTTCGCTTGCAAACATTATCGTTTCCAACTTATTGCGAAATGCTATTTTTCACAATGTTTCCAATGGAAATGTCAACGTTAATATTTTGGAAGATGCCATTCACGTCAGCAATACCGGAATAGAAAGTCCTTTAAATGCAGAGAAAGTATTTTCACGTTTTTACAAATCTGAAAGCGATCAAAGCGGCACAGGACTTGGCTTAACCATCGTAAAAGCAATTTGCGAGCTGTATGGTTTTTCAATTTCATATCGTTTCGAAAACAGTTTGCATTGGTTTACAATTCGTTTTAGATAATTTTTCAGTTCCCAATTCTTTCCCTACATCACGTTGTTACTTTACATCGTGACCGTGATAAAAACATATCTAACTGTTGTTGCAATTTTCGTTTTTGTAATCAATAGTATTGCTCAAACCGATACGAAACCAGATAAGGTTTCACATGCAGAGCCCTTGTATTTAGATCTTGTAAGAGATCTGGGGGCAAGAAAAGGTGAAAAAGAAATCAACTTTGGTGCTGATTTTACCAACATTACCAATTACAAAAGACACGCTTTTTTAGTGGAGTATGAATTTGCTCCGATCAACCGCCTGGGTTTTGAAGTGGAAGCCGATTTATCTTTTTTCAAAAGGACAAATCCTAATTCGGAAATTCCCAATCACAAATTAGAATGTTTGCGATTGTCATCTCAGTATTCTTTTTTCGTTTCAACAAAACTCAAAACCACATTGGCAGTGGGTTATACACAAATTATTGAGTTTACCGAATTTAAAAACTATGGCAAAATAAACTTTTTGACTAGCACCGTTTATAATCCCTTTTTTGTGGCAGCCAAACGTTGGGGAAACAGCTTTCACACATTGAGTTATATCAGCTCGTTGCTGGAACATGATTTTGCAAGGAATGCAATTCATCTGAACTGGCAGGTCAACACTTCCTTTCATTATGTTATTCCCCAAACCAAACATTTTATTGGTGTAGAACTGAACAAGGAAATCAATGAAGGGAAATTTGAATTGACTGTTCGTCCGCAGCTTAAAATGAAACTTACTTCAAAGCTGGCTGTGGGCGTGGTTATAGGCATTCCTGTAAATAAACACAACGAAAGTTACAGTTCGTTTGTGAGAATTATTTACGAACCATAACGTATTCCCAAGTCCTTCCAGGATGTAGTCGTTACTTAGTATAATAATTTTTCGAATCTAAAATATAAGACCATGAAAAGAATAGCTTTAATCGCTTCGTTTGCATTCACTTGCTTTGCAACAACCGCTTTCGGACAAGACATATCTCAAAGCCAGGTTCCTTCGGTTATTGTAAACAACTTTCAACAAACATTTCCAAAGGCTAATGATATAGAATGGGAGCTGGACGGAGAGCAGTACAAAGTTGAATTTGAAACAGGTTTGCTGGGAACAGACCACGACGTTTGGTTTGATAAAACAGGAAAAGTGACACGACACAAAGAGGAAATTTCTAAAAGTGATTTGCCAAAAAAAGTGTTAGAGAAAATCAATAGTGAATATAGTTCTTATCGTGTTGATGATGTGAAAAAGATCAGTGAAGGTGATAAAGCAACGTATACGCTGGAGTTGAAAAAACTTACAGAAGAGTGGAAAGTTGCGTTTGATAGTGAAGGGAATGTACTCAGTAAGTTAGCTGATTAAGTTGGAAAATCTGTTTATAATCCTGTTGTTTTTAGTTGGGGTTATTGGCCAATGCTTTGCGCAAATCAGTCCTCCCGGTGAAGGTAAAGCCCGCACGGCGGATTGGTTTGCCATAGGCATACGGCAGGAATCAGATACAATGAAAGGCAAAGGTTGGCAATCAATGTCCTATATAGGTTTAGGAAGAAAAAGCAATCCTGATAATTGCGATCCGTTTTTCTAGCAGGAGATTTTGTTCTGAATCAGGAGTTTTATCATCAGATGCCAAACGAATGGTTATATTCTTTTGCTTTGAGTTACCGCAGGCAGGACGAATATTCAGAGATTTCACCTTTTGAGCATGAGAATCCTACGCTGAAACAAGAGTTTCGTTTGTATGGACGGTTTCCATATTTTTTTCACTTTTCACCATTATCAATTTCATTCACGCTTACGCCTGCAACTGACAGAAGCCTAAAGGTGTATTAATAAACATTTTTACTAAATTTGCTTTAGGTAGTCCTTTTGAGCGATAGAGATACCAAAGCATTAGTAAACATTATAAAGAAAATCAGAATCACTTGAAAATAGGTTTAGTCAGGCACTTCAAGGTGAATCATCCTTTCCCGGAAAAGAGATTACTTTCAAAATCAGATTTAGTAAAATGGTTTGCCGGGTATGATAACACAGTAAGTTTAGCATATAAACCGATGGCCTTATCAGGTATCAATTGGCACTGCTGTTATTCAAGCCCAATGGTCAGGGCTATAAACACTGCAAGGCATATATACAGTGGACCTATCACAGAAATAACAGAACTGAAAGAATTAGATATTTTACATCGTTTATCAGACGGATTGAAGTTGCCCTTTCTGATGTGGGGACTTATTGTTCGTATGATATCATTTACATCTAATAATGATACTGACAGATTTAAGAATGAAATCATTGCTTTTGTAGACAATGTAATTGAAAATAATGAAAAGGATATTCTTATAGTTAGTCATTGGTTTGTAATGCGGGTTATAAGGGAGGAACTTATTAAAAGAGGTTTTGCAGGAGGTAATTTTAAAAGCAATGAATACGGGACTCTGTATATTTTTGAAGGTCCGAATAAGTAAGTATAACTGCTGGCAAGTCCTTTACCTTCTTTTTTAAGGAAACTAATTATATATCATCAAACGAAACAATGTGGCTGCTTAAAGGACTTTTCTTATTCGTAATTATATCAATCTTCGCATTATTGACTTTTACCTCATTTATTTTTTTATTCTGAAAAGAAAAGATAACAGGAAAAGGACAATATGGTTGACATGTTTTTTATCCTCAATGATTATAAGTATTTCTTTATCAATATATGCTGGGGTTAAAATAATAGAGAAATCTATTGATAAAACAATTTCATTAATAACAGAGGCAGATGATGATATACATTTGGGAGGATTGGATACTTACCGTTATTGGGCTGAAAGAGAACCATCACCTGGAACGAAAGTATTAAACGGACAATATAAGTCTTCCAGCCATTTTACACAAGAGTATGTTATGTATCTGGAGCTTGAAGCTAAATGGGCAAAAAGTTTTGCTAAGGATAGCGGGTTACACCATGCAGAATCTAATCCTGATATACCTAATGATGCTCCAAAGTGGTTTAATCCTCCTAAAGGCTACGAAATATGGGAAGGAAGTCAAGGATCTACTTACTTCATTAATTCAAATACCGGGCATATGTTCATATACGAGGTTCAATTTTAAAGAATTACTTAATTTTTGAGATCTATCATCGTCATATCTTTCCGGGAGCAGATATGACAATCTGAAGTATTAGACTTGGATACTGACAGTCCATAAAGGTGATTAAAGACACAATACCTTTACTTTTTCCAAAGAATCTATAAAAGGATTTCATTAAAAAGGATATAAGTCTTAGGACACCTGAGACTTGTTTCTGGATTTTGTCATGCAGGCTTATAGGGTTCCTAGATCACACTTGTCCAATGCAATTGGCTTATTCTGTTTGAATCGGAATTTACAGGCATAAAGTCAAATTTTACTAATCTATTAATCCGATAAATCCCGATTCAAATTATTTTTAAGACGCCTGAGGCTTTTTACTTGGTTCAGTTAATTTGACCTTGTTGGAAAGTTTGCCAACTGTTAATCCTTGAACTACTATAGAAAATACTACTACGAAATAGGTCATCTCCAAGAGTAGTTCTTTGTAATCCGGATCGGTAACTGAAAGTACCAGGGCTATAGATACTCCACCCCTTAATCCACCCCACACAAGCATAATGAGAGATCCTTTACTGAGCTTGGGTTTAAATGGTACAATTAACATTGGTATCCATATCGATACAAATCTGGCAAATAGCACTACAACTATCGCTACAACAGAAATAAGCCAGTAAGTTTCAAAATCAGGAATTAGTAGTAATTCAAATCCTATGAACAGGAACAAAATAGCATTAAGAATTTCATCAAGCAGTTCCCAGAATTTTGTAAGATAATCTTTGGTAACGATAGACATAGCTTCTCTTTTTCCATAGTTCCCGATAATAAGACCAGCCGCAACCATGGTAAGAGGACCGGAGATATGAATTGCATGTGCAATGAGGTAACCTCCCATCACTACAGACAATGTAATGAGTACCGATACAATATAATCGTCTATGCCTTTCATTGCTTTTGATGCAGAGTATCCTAGCAGTACACCCAATAGCAATCCACCTAATGCTTCTTTTGCCAATAACCATGAAATGGTCCCAAGCGAGATAGACGCCTCGGGTGTATGTGTAAGTTGTAATATTACGGCAAATAGCACCACCGCTATACCATCATTAAAAAGAGACTCACCTGTTATTTTTGTTTCCAGGGACTTGCTGACGTTGGCTTTTTTTAATATACCAAGCACCGCAATCGGGTCTGTTGGGGAAATAAGCGCACCAAATAGCAGACAATACAAAAATGGGAGTTTGATACCAAAGAAAGGAATGACATAAGATAAGCTAAACCCTATTACAAAAGTTGATATTATGACACTGATAGTGGAAAAGGTAAGTACAGGCAGCTTTTGCTTTCTAAGATCGACAAAGTTCACATGTATTGCACCTGCGAAGAGAAGGAAATTAAGCATTGCACCCATGAGTACTTCAGTAAAATCCAATTCTGAGATCAGTGTAAATAGTTTTTTGGTTGTATCAGGAAAAATCGAGCCACCAGCAAATCGAATGATTATGGAAACTATAATAGCCATCAACATAATTCCGATCGTGGATGGCAATTTTATAAATTTGTGATTGATGTAAGCAAACAGTGAGGCTAAAACAATTAGTACAGAAAATGAATAGTATAACTCCATATATTGATCAGAAAACGATTAATGATTTAAGAATCAGGTTAAATTTTTTCAGAAACTCTTGCAAACTAAAAAAAAATATTGGAAAAATGATAATTTTTGTTCGATAAGTGAGGGGTTAATACACTTGGATGTATAAATTAAAACCACTGTAGATATCAATGAACGTCTAGTAATTAGAGCAATAGTTCTTTGAAAGATTGATTAAAAAAAAATAGCAAATCCTGGACATCTGGTTCTTCTGCAGGTGATGATTATAAAATTGTTTATATTGATTCAGTGTAATCCACTCAGTTGAAACCCTGGATTTCTCTCTTTTGTCTAGTTTAGTAATACCGGCTTGACTTTCGCCGGACTTAGTTCATTTAACTTTACTCCCACTATTTTTTTCTGAAATAGGTTTACATCTCAGGAGTATAATGCCAATGGATTAATAGGGCTATTTCAAAATATAGAGCAGTATGGGACATGTTTCAGAAGGAAGACACTATAACAACTTATGTTGTTAAAAAAGTTTAAAGTAAGTCCATTTCAAAAATAGCATCATAAGTAAGCATACAGGATGATAGATGATGGTGATAAAAATCATGGCACTTTCACCTGACCCTTCAATTTTTAATAATTTTATAAGTGCAGGTATTATAATAGAAATAATGATCAGATAAAGTAGTGAAAATAGAATTGAGGAAAAATAATAGGTCCAGTTATTAGATACTGTACAAATTAATAAGGAGTTTACAAGTATAAACCCAATGAAAACAATGCCTGCTATATTCCAGGTTTTGTCGCAGTTTTTAGGCTTAATAATAAGAACGGAAAGGATTGTTAAGCATAAAAATAATAACATCTGCACAAAAGGCTTTTGAAGTATTTCGAATATCATTTCTGTCATATAGAAGGAAGTTGTTGGAATTTACTTAAATTTTGATTGGATATAAAAAGTAAAAAAGATTGATCCAGGCCTGTCTTTCGTTATGACTAAATGGAAGCTGTATTTTTCTAATACGTTCAAATTAAAAAAAAGTAGTGATTCTTATTATTATTTGTAGATCATATGATGGCTATTTAATAATAAAAAAAACGGCCTGTGAGAGTCAGGCCGTTATAAAAAATATAAAAAATCACTTTACTGTTGTATACAGATTTTATCTACATATACATTAGAAGTGGTCTTAATCACCAGAGTAAGAATTCCTTTTAGTGAAGTGGTGAAAGTATCCGAATGGAATACCTCTCTCTGACCGATGGAATTAGTTACAGTGACCTCTGTTAAACTTTCCGATGATTTTATAGTGATATAGCCATCGGATGAAGGGTTAGGATAAAGAACTATTTTCTTCTCAGAAGCATGTGTAATGCTGGTTACAGGAGTACCTGAGCCCGTCAGGTTTATTGAAAATTCCGGTGTTAGGATCGTATTATTATGAATCGTTAGCTGTCCTGTGCGTTCTCCAACCTCGGAAGGAGTGAAGGTTACAGTAAATTTCACCGAATCGCCTAATGTAACATATGTACCAAGAAGGCTTAGATCTACTTGATAATCTGAAAGAGCCGGTCCGGAGAGAGTAATAGCGGGGGCTTGGGTAAAATCCAGTTTCCAATCACCTGTGTTCTTAATGTAAAACTCTTTTGTCTCCGAACTTGCTCCAACCTCAGAAGTTCCTGCATAGATATTTGCTCCGGCATTGACAGATTCATTATGCCACAGCTTCAATTCCGGAGTTTGTTTGTATTGAACCAGAAAAGAACTGCTGGAGGAATTTCGATAAAGAATATAAGTTTCATCACTAAAGTCGAAATCTATATCTCCTCTCAGCCATCCAGATAAACAAATGGTTCCTGAAGAGCTTATGGTTACAGGTGTTGGAACAATCGGTCCTATCAGGTAATTGGCATCAATAAAATTTCCTTCTGCATTGAATTTGGCTATGAAGAAGTGATAGGTATTCGTGCCTGATCCATAATTTCTGGTCTCAGATGAAGGATCCAGGTCTGTACTTTTGTAAAAGTCTCCGATGACATTAATAAACCCAAGAACATCTAATAAAATATTATATCCACGGTCTGTTGAGGTGCCTCCTGTGCCTTTGGCAAATATCAGGTTAAGAGCAGGATCGTATTTTGCAAAGTAAATATCCTGCATCCCCCGAGAAGCAAGTCTGGTAGCAACATCCGGATCAAAGTTAAAGTCAAGTGTTCCACTGAAAGAACCTGTAATATAAATATTGTCAGAAGCATCGAGAATCATGTCGTGAATATAACTGTAGTTGATATTCTGAATGATACCCACATTTATTAATTCACCTTCAGAAGTGTAGCGGGCTATGTATCCTGTCTGGTTATAAGTAGTTCTGATTTCCGTTCCTTCTCCCGGATCAAAATCCATGTTACCGCTGATCATAGTCCCTGACAGGATAATTTCACCTGAGGAGGTTACAGCGATATTACAATCAGAATCATTACCTCCTGTATCGTTTCTGTCACTTCCAATACCTTTGGCAAAAACAAGATTTCCTTCAGGAGTAAATTTAGCAAAAAATATATCATTCTCTCCATAAGCAGGAAGATGTAATACTTCTTCTCCGGGATCCATGTCATCTCCTTCCTTGTAGAAACCGGATATATAAACATTGTCTTCATTATCTATAAAAATATTTATTCCCCAGTCCCCAATTTTACGGGCATATACAAAGTTGCCCGAAGTGTCGTACTTGGCTAGAAAGCCTCCTCGGGACAGAAGTAAGTTAGCGCCTTCAGGATCAAAATAGGTTTCATTAGAAAGATATCCTGTGACGTACAAAAAGCCTTTGTTATCTGTGATAATACTGTGAGGCATGGCATAGTATCCATTGAGGCGTTGTACAAATTTTACAGACCCATTAATATCGTACTTGGCAATATAGCCTTCATTGTTTTGAGATGAAGATACTATATGAGGTGTTCCTCCCATATTGAAATCAATAGTGTTTGAAAAATTTCCTGCAGTATAGATGTTCTCTCTGAGATCTATGCAATGAGTATTAGTATTTATATAGTCCTTAACACCACCACCGGGAGGGTTAAATATTTTAGCCCATTGAAGATCTTGCGCATTAGTTTTTGAGAGGAATACTGCCAGGAACAGCATTAGTAGAGCGTAGAGTTTTTTCATAGTTTTGAATATTATAGTGAAAATGTAAACAATAGGGTTCCTTTCTTCTCATCAGTGATGGAAGTAATATTGATAGTCGTACATCTTGTTGATTCGTTTTACTTTATCTTAAGCGCGAAATGTATCTTATCTGATAAAAACTTCATCAGAGATAATGCACTTTCATAAGGTGAAAATAAAATTACTTTTATGGCGACCATTCCTGATTGAGTTAAAAAGGTACTTAGAGAAAGGATACTTCAAATACATCTCTTGGGTTACTATCTGTTGTGATCGCATTAAGTTGTTCAGGGCTTATGTTTTTCATTCCCTGAACCACAATTGTAGTGGTATGTAATTGTAGCTCAGGGGTAATCAAAAGCATAAAACCTTTTCGCAGATGCAAATGTAGGAGATAGGAGATAAAGTTAATCTGACACTTGTCAGTTTTGACGGGAGATTTTTTTACGGATACGGCTAAGGCTGTCCTGGTGAATACCTAGGAAGGATGCAATATATTTCTGAGGTATTTGCTGCACAACTGAAGGATGGCATTTTATCAGCTTAAGGTAGCGTTCTTCCGGGGTCAGACACATGCGGTCTATTTCCCTGTCCTGTGTCCAGTTTAATAATATCTCAAGCAAAGTGTTTTCAACTTTGCCAGCACATTTTACCTCTTTCTGTATGTTGAGGACTTCTTCACGATCCCAATACAATGCCCTGACTTCAGTAAGTGTTTCAAGGGCACAGGGGGATGGTTGACGGTTTACTATATAAAGCACAGACGACACAAATTCATTCCAGGAAACAAAGTCTATGGTAGAGTCTATATCGTTATGAAACCTGTACAAACGTACTATTCCTTCATTGAGAAAAAAGAGACGTTCTACCGGTTTGCCCTGGTGCATGATGATGGTGTTTTTGGGAATGATAATTTCTTTGGTGATTTTTTTCAGGTAATTAGCCTCTTCACTACTTAATAAGATCCCGTGCTCACGAAACCAATTACAAACTTTCTCAAACATAACTTCCTTTGTTTTTATTTAGCCCATTAATACATTCTTTACAAAAATAGTAATCATCTTGAAAATAATATGTATATGAACTGAACTCAACAGAAAAATGACAGATCTATACACACATGCCTGAGGGCTTATCAATATTAATCGTGTAAAAGTCTCTATGGGATAGCTTAATATCATTTAGATTTTGGTAATTTGAGTAAATATAAATGAAAAAATATATACACCTTTTGCTGAAATATACGTTTGCTCCAATCATAAATGGCAAGACTGAAAAAGAAATACAGACTTTTAATAATCGGAATAGTACTTGGAATTGCATATATGGACTTGAGGAAAGATTAGTATTCGAGCACAAAGCAACTTTAGCTTCTGTAGATATTTGTCAATCATAAACAAAATTAAAGTAGAACAATATGAGAAAGATAATTTCATTTATGCACATATCACTTGATGGTTTTGTAGCAGGCCCTAGGGGTGAAATGGATTGGATTAAAGTTAATGAGGAAATTTTTGATCATGTAGGAAAACGGATAAGCCAGGGTGATACTGCTCTATACGGAAGAGTGACTTATGAGATGATGGAAAGTTACTGGCCAACAGCAGCAGACCAGCCAACAGCGACTAAGCACGATATTGAACATTCGAAATGGTATAAGAATGTTCGCAAAGTTATTTTATCAAAAACAAGGAAAGAAGAGGGTTTAACTAATACAAAAATTATTAATGACAATCTTGCTGATAAAATAAATGAAATAAAACAAGAGAGTGGTAGTGACATCTTACTTTTTGGCAGCCCGACAGCAACACATTCACTTATTCAACAAAACTTAATTGACGGATATTGGCTATTTGTGAATCCAATTATTCTTGGGCAAGGTATTCCATTGTTTGTAGACATCAAAGAGAGGATAAAACTAAACTTGTTAACTACCCGTCAATTTGATTGTGGTGTAACAGAACTGAATTATATAGTGGGCAGACAATAATGCCAGATCCCTTTCCTCACAAGAAAACATATAATAACTAAAACAACTAAGAACAGATAATGTATCCGGAGGTAATTAATAAAGATCAAATAGGAAACTACCCCGCCATTGGTAAAGTCAGGCGGAGGATATGTCTGGGATGAAGTATTAGAATATCGAGTATGGTGTCATCCTGGAAATGGAGCGGAAGATTTTGAAGACGGAGTTGATTACTATTATGTGTTTGCTACGTATGACGAAGCATTAGAATTTTCAAGCATGACAATCGGAGCGGAAGAACCATTAGCATTAATCCTACAGAAAGAATATATTGACGAACCTGAGCCTGGAAAATACATTCATGTAAAAGAGGAAAGGATTACAGAATGGAGAGTTGAATTTCTTAAAACACCAAAAAGAACAGAAAATACAATACCAGATTTCTTTTCATTGAATACACCAAGCAATTGACTTGATATATTACAGGACTTGTAGGATGAAGGACCTGAATATTTAATTCTTCTCACAAAGTAGTGATCTCCTGATTTGAAAACATTCATTTATTCCCTTATCTTTTAACATATTAGATATATAATCGTTTTCTTTGTTTAAATTTGGCTATTGTTACTTAAGTCTTTATATGAAATTTAATACTCAATCAATTGATAATTACTTTTTTGTAGGAATTGCCGGTACCGGTATGAGTGCCATTGCTCAATACCTTAGAGGCGTGGGGAAAAAAGTAGGTGGTTCCGACAGGTTGTTTAACAAAGATAAAAAAATGCTGATCCAGGAGCAGTTTGAGGCTTTGGGGATTGATTGTTTTTATCAGGATGGCTCGGGCATAAATGAAAAAACTCAGGCAGTAATTGTCTCCACTGCTATCGAAGAAACCAACGTAGAATATCAAAAGGCCAAAGAAGCGGGTATCCCGATCATTAAACGTTCAGAATTACTTGCAGCTATTTCTTCTGAAAAGAAAACAATTGCTATTGGAGGGACTTCAGGAAAGTCTACCACTACGGCGATGATCTTTCATATACTTCAGGAAAATGCGAAATCACCTTCTCTTATTACGGGTGCAGGTCTTACCGTTTTACAGAAAATGAATCTTCCCGGAAATGCTTGGGTAGGTGGTAGTGAATGGCTGGTGATCGAGTCAGATGAATCTGATGGATCTATCGTTAACTATATCCCGGAAATCGGAATTGTGTTGAACATAGACAGGGACCATAAAGAGTTTGAAGAGCTGATAGAGTTGTTCCAGACTTTTAAAAGAAATACGAAAGGTAAGTTTATTGTCAATCATGATCTTGAGCTGACAAGAAATCTTTCGCAGGATACTAATAACGATTTCGGTACCCAGCCTGGTGCAGGATTCGTAGTGGAAAATTTCAAACAAACTGGTTTTGAAATTCAATTTACCCTTAACGGTGTACCTTTTAGAATTCCGGTAATAGGAAGGCATAACATGGAAAACGCTTCTGCTGCTGTAGCCGCTTCTTACATGGCAGGCGTATCTATAGAAGAGGCAGCAAAAGCCTTGGAATCATTTGTGGGGATTTTCCGGAGAACACAATTGGTAGGAGAGAAAAAAGGGGTTTATCTCATTGATGATTTTGCTCATAATCCTGCCGAAGTGCAGGCTGCTATCCGCAGTTGTCAGCAGATAGGTAAAAGAGTATTTGCATGGTTTCAGCCTCATGGATACGGTCCTTTGAGATTCATGCACAAAGAACTTTCGGAAAGAGTCATTGAGACACTAAGACCGGAAGATTACTTTCTGATGTCAGACGTATATTATGCAGGGGGAACAGTATCTAAGGATATATCTTCTGATGTGGTTATTAATGAGGTGATTAGGGCAGGTAAAAACGCTCTGCTGTTTGAAGATCGTAGTAAAATGCCAGACTACCTGGCAAAAGAAGCAAGACAAGGAGACGTCATTTTAATGATGGGTGCAAGGGATCCTTCATTAGCAGAGTTTGCAGAAGCGACATTCAATCAGCTTTGATTGAATAAAGTTGCGACGGATGAATTTTGATAGGCAAATTTGAATTGTGATTTTATAAAGTTAAAAGCCCTTGTATGTACGAGGGTTTTTATTTTTTATACAGTTGCCGCGTTCTAAAAGAGGTATTCATTTTTATGCTTAAATATTGAGTAATGTTTATAGTCCTTCCATAATGAAACAACCAGCAATAGCCGACTACTTTGATTTCAGTTGTTGTTAAGAAATGAAGCCTGGATCTCCAAGTATGACTGTTGTTCCATTCAAATGATGATGAGCTTTACTTTATTTTGACTGGAGGAACGAATCTGTTTATATATATGATTATTCAAGTCCTTGTAAGATCATCTAAATATTAAGTCCATAAGAAACTTGATTATAAAGCCGACAAAAGAGGAATTGTCATTAATTCTAAAATCATGAGTGTATTCAGTTACCATTTAGTAAAAACATCTTATATCTCTGCTCTTAAAGCTTTTCTATTTCCCCCTACGCCCAAAAATGTTCCAGGTCTGATTCACGCTGATTGCATGATCTCTATGACATTAGGATCTGCCATTTTTTTCTCCATCTCGCATGTTAATCAGGCAACTTGTTGTATTTGCTCAGTGGGAAAACGAAGCAGCTATTGACCAGTTTTTAGAGAATAATCCTTTAGGTAATATATTAGCAAAAGGATGGCACACTCGATTAACTTTTATAAGACAATGGGGGAATATAACCGGTTTTGAAATCCCTAAAGAGAACCTTCACATTGATACTTATGACGGTCCGGTCGTAGCGGTAACCCTTGCACGTATGAAATTATTTGAAATCCCGCGATTCATATACTGGGGAAGACCTGTCGAAAAATTAGTTCGTGACCATCCCGGAACAACTTTGTCTTTAGCATCAATTAGATTCCCTCGTACCGTTTCCACCTTTTCTGTTTGGAAATCACAAAAAGAAATGACGGATATGGTTTATGGTCGTAGTGCTGTATCTCATCCTAAAAGGCATTGGGATGCAATGAAAGAAAGAGAAAGGAAAGATTTCCATATTGAGTTTACAACATTAAGATTTAGCCCCATTTCAGAATTTGGTGAATGGAATGGGAGATCGAGTATTATACCTGAATTTAAAAAGGATATTGAATGAGAGGTAGTATCCTCTATATATATTAAAGATCTGA
Organism: Sporocytophaga sp.; assembly: GCA_024707265.1. Classification (GTDB taxonomy): domain Bacteria; phylum Bacteroidota; class Bacteroidia; order Cytophagales; family Cytophagaceae; genus Sporocytophaga. The sequence goes on from JANQAB010000004.1 coordinate 122,670, forward strand.
ACTAAGTAAAGGTACAACGGGTGCAATCCATCCTTTATTTATTGAGCTTAATTCCATAAACGACAATGGATTGGTAGGATAAGATATTAACAAAAACAAGAGAGTTGCATCAAAAACTTTTAAGATTGTAATCACATAGGCCGTGGCTATAATAAAAGCTATTTCATTTTTGCGAATTTTTTCATCCTTGTCATTAATCAGTAACTTAGGTTTTGTACTATCATTAACTTTATAAATAAACGCAACACAATGGGACTATTTTTAAAACTGTTTGGGAAAAAATCAAATAGCCAAAATGTACGGCAAAGGCCCAATCAACCAGATGTAATTGGGGTGGAGACTGCAGATGAAAAAAATGAATTGGGCAATTGAAAAGGCTAAATTGACCCTTCATTATTTTGAAAAGTCTTTGACAAATCCGAAACCAGGACAGCAATATTTTTCAATTAAAGTGAAAATAATTGATGGGAAAACGGTGGAACATATTTGGCTTACACAACCAAGTTTTGATGAAGAAGGCAATTTGTTTGGTCTTGTTGGAAATGATCCGATCGATGTTACCAATGTAAAATTCAACCAGAAAATTGGGATTGACACGGAATTGGTTTCAGACTGGATGATTATTGAAAATGGCAGATTAATAGGAGGCTATACAATCAGGGCTATCAGAGATACCTTAGCAGAAAAGGAGTTGAAAAATTTTGATAAAGGATTAGGAGGAATGATAGTAGATGATGGGGAAGATTATTTCTTATCTTCTGATACTACTCCAGAGGGGGCGATATTGCTAATTGAAGAAGCATTTGATGAAGATAATATCGAAAAGGCAATAGCCTGTAAAGATTTTCATGCAGAAGCAGAGTTAATGCTTTCTAAGTTGTGTAAAGGAGACCTGGGAAAAGAGATTGTAGCGCAAACTGCTGAAGTACTTAAACTTTCATTTATTAAATCTCTTCAGGATGGTGGAATGCCTAAATTTAAAGGAATTATCAGGGCCTTTCCAAAAAGAGAAAAGATAAGCGAGAATCATTTAATTGTTACAGAAGTCTGTTACTATCCCGATGGTGGAAAGTCTGTTCAGAGATTGAACACCTATAAGACACAATATGGCTGGAAGGTACTTAATCCGGAAGATTGAAAAGTATTGCTCCATTCATATACATGAAAACATTGCTCAGTGATATAGAAAAAATAAGTTTGTCTATAAGTGGCGAAAAGCTTTTCGAAGAATTAGACATGGCTTATAAATTAATTTCTGAAAGTTTAAAAAAAGATCATCATGAGTTACTCAAAGATGATTTCGAATTTTATAAGTCAAAAGGCAGGTATTGGGTATTTAATACCTTCGCAGGAGGGATTATTTTTTTAAGGGAGCCTGAGGTTATAGAAGAAATCAGGATACTGTTGAAAACAAAATCTAACGAAGTGATAGCATCCGTTGAATATGGTTCAGAGAATAGAAATCAAAGAAATGTAAAGTATAAACCCAATGCAGGTAAAATTGAAAGTACTGAATGGAATATGCTTGGTATATTTCCTAATTTCAGCAAATATGAAAGATTGATACAAATTGCATTATTAATGCTAATAGGGCGGCATGTAAAAGATATATGTGAAGAATTGCATCGTGAGAGTTGGTTCATGAGGTACGAAAAGGGGTTTACTTTAAATTTATACCTTGATGGTAAACTGGAGAAAAATTTTGATGTAGAAGCAAAATGACTTCTTCAATCCTGCGACATATAACACCATAAGAGATTACACTTGAAGTATATAGTCCAATTTCCGAGGACGAGAAATTAAGAAGTAAAAAATGAATTAATAAAAATGGTTATATCCCTATGGGGTATAAAAAAAGAGGTTGATTTCTCAACCTCTTTTTTTATAATAAATCTATTTTTTGATAAACTGTCCTGATGACATTACTTTATTCTTTTCATTTAATATTGAAATAATATATGTTCCAGGAGTTAATGAAGATATATTGATTCCTTCTTGATTTTTACCTCTTAATTTTTGTTTTCCGTCAATGGTGGTGATTTCGAAGTTGAAATTTTTCAGGTCATTATCTTTTAAATAAAGCATTGCTCCATCGACCGGATTGGGGTAAACTATGAATTTTCCCTGCTTATCTTCACCGGAAGAAATTGAAGTAACAACCGTAGATCCATCAGGTTTAGAATTGAATAATAATTTTATTTCACAGTCACTTAATGCTCTGTTATAAATTTTTATATCATCTATGGTACCTTTGAAATAATTCGGATAATCACTCCAGGCCGCACCAATTCTTATATTGCTACCACATTTTACAATCGGAGCAGGAGAAGAAAGCGTTTTTTCGCTAATTAATTTTCCATCTGCATATAATCTTAAAGTAAGGCTGTCGAAAGTAGAAACTATAAAATGCCAGTCCTCCAGTGGAACAATTTCAGCGCTGGTATTCGTAGTCCATCCGTTGGGATTGAATTCACAGGCAGTGTTTGCCTTTATAGCTGTTTGAGGCTTATTATGAAATGCCAGTCTTAATAAATACTGCTCATCAGTAGCATTGTAAAATGAACTTTTGCGAATAATATCCGGCGTATGGGAGACCACAGAGTCTGCTTTAACCCATGCAGCAAGAGTGATATTGGCAGGGTTTAACGAAGGAGCATCAGGGATTTCTATATAATCATCAATACCATCAAAGCTATATGCACTATTAGGATTTCCGAAACGATCGTTGGTAAGTTCAGGGCCATAAACTATTCCGTGATTTTCGTAGGAACTTTCATCCATTGTACTTCCTGAAAAAGGTAAATGAACAACCAGGGAAAGATCATTTTCATGATATAGGGCCTTAATCGCGCATTCATCCAAAGCCTTATTGAAAATTTTTATATCGTCTATTATACCCTTGAAGTAATTCGGATAATCTCTCCAGGCTGTACCGATTCTTATATTGCTACCACACTTTACAATCGGAGCAGGTGAAGATAGTTTTTCTTCACTAAGTAATTTTCCGTCTGTATATAACCTTAATGCAAGGCTGTCGAAAGTAGCAACTATAAAATGCCAGTTTTCCAGAGAAACTTTTACCGGACTGGTATTCGTCGTCCATCCATTGGGATTATATACACAGGTACTATTTACCTTAATACATGTCTGAGGCGTATTATAATATGCAAGTCTTAATATATACTGTTCATTAGTAGCATTGGAAAAGATACTTTTACGAATAATATCAGGTGTTTGAGAAATTATCGAATCTACTTTGACCCATGCAGCAAGCGTAATATTGGCAGGATTTAACGATGGGGCATCAGGAATTTCAATGTAATCATCAATGCCATCAAAAAGGTATGCCTCATTAGGCTGCCCCAAACGATTTGCAGTTAGCTTTGCTCCATGCACAATTCCATGATTTTTATAAGAACTTATGTCGTTTGCATTACCTGAAAACGGCAAGTGAAGTACCAGGGAATCCTGAGCATTGGCAATTAAACTGACGAAAACAAAAATAGGAGCTAAAAAATTTTTAATCATACTCGTTTATATTAGATTTTTGAATAAAATATAATAAATATAGGAAAAATACATATAAGCTCAACGGTGATTTTTATAAAAAATATAATTTAAAACGATGAGTGATTAGTTGTGTACGAAGATTTGATTTCAATAAGTATAATCATGGTGGCGAGCAATTTTTAGGATTTGTTCATGTGTAATTGCTTGTATATCTGTAGAGTTCGTGGTATTGATAAGTACTTACTCTAAATGTTTTCGGTGTCAATAAATAACTCCTCTCAAATCTATGGCATCAGAAAAGGCACATGTTTCTGCTTCATGCAAAAATAATCGTTCGGTTACAATTCCTCAAAATTTGACATTATATGGAAGGCAGTTTTATATTGTCGGATCATTTGCAGAATAACGGATAAGGAAATTCTGTAATTCAATCAATGAATAATTTTCATGAAGCCAAGAAGTTCATGGTCGAAAAACATCGAACCTATGTTGGTAAAAGAAAGAAAATAGATTTGATCAAAGCAACTAAGGTAATTGATAACTAGGGAAAAGGAGAGAACTGCACAGACGTGATATTTAGCTCTTGTCTTGTTCTTTATCAAAACAGATTTAGATTAAAATTTTTATTTAATTTTACAATGTACTATTTGATTTATAAAAGGATTAACTTTAAATTATTGATAAGACTTAAAATAATATATATGAAATATTTTCTGGTCCTGATTTTTAGTGTTGTTTCCATCTCTTTTGCACAAGGACAAACCTTAGCCGAAAAGATTGCTATAATGGCATGTACGTATTTGGATTCAATTAATAATTATAATGTTCTCCTGGATAGTATTGAGTCCAGTATTGTTTCCGCAACTACAATATTAATCTTGGAAGGAGCTCCTGAAGAAACAAAGGTAATAGGCTCAGTAGAGGGAATCAGAGAAACCTTAAAAGCAGCAAATGAAATTCTACCTGTCCATTGTGATAATGTCAGGAGATTGATTATTAAGGAAAAAAGAAGGAAATTTTATAAAAGGTCTTCCAGCTATGCTGCCAATAAACATTATGATAAAGGAAATAGCCTTATGGAAAAAGGTGATTATCAGGATGCCATAAAGGAATTTAAACTGGCCGTGAAGCTGGATAATAATTTCGTATATGCCATTGATCATATAGCGGTATGTTATCGTCGTTTGGGAGAATATAAAACAGCTATTAAGTATTACAATAAATCTCTTGATATTTTCCCGGAAGGAGATATCGCCATAATGAATATTGCAGCTACCTATTCCTTTATTAAAGATGATAACAATTCAATAAAAAACTATAGACTGCTTAAATACTTATATCCGGACAATCCTGAGGGGTACTATGGACTTGCTAAAATGCTGTCTGTAAATGGTGATGATGAAGAAGCATTGGATAATCTATTTACAGCTCATAAACTTTATCTAGAATCTAATTCAGAATACCTAAAAGATAGTAAGCTGCTCATGAAATATCTCATATCAAAATTAAAATCTTTGAATAAAATGGATTTGGTTGAAAAAAAGGCAAAAGAGCATAATGTTGTGATTAATGAAGAATGAATTGCCTGGTAAATAGTGATGTATATCAATGGAAAGAGACATCATAGACTACTTGATTAATTATTATTTTCATCTATTGCCTCCAGACCTTATTTCAAAGTTGCGGCACCTTATCTGCAGAAAGAAGAGTTTGAAGAAGAAAATAATAAAGTTGCAGGAATACTAATGAATCATTATAAGGATAAAATAGTTTTCAATAATCGTTCTAAATATAAAAAGTTAGTACGTACACCATATGCGAGGCAATGCAGATATTGCGGACAGCACAGGGGACGGAACTAGCAATTGTAACAGAATCCCATGGGGCTTCATACTGGAAGGATTAAAATTTGAGGAACACTAAAGAAAGGAAAAAAGTGATTTATAAAGTAGAGAACTCAGAGTATAAAGAGTTAATTTCTGTTTGGGAATCTTCTGTGAAAGCAACACATCATTTTTTAAAGATGGAAGATTTTAGTTTTTATAAAGAACTTATTCCAGGTTTTTTTGATAATGTAACTTTACATTGTGTGAAAAATGAAAAATCTCAGATTGTTGGATTTGTCGGGACTAGTGATGATAATTTAGAGATGTTGTTTGTTACTGCAAACGAAATTGGAAAAGGCATTGGCAAAAAGCTTTTATTATTTGCGATAGAAAAACTTAACGTGACAAAAGTTGATGTCAATAAAGATAATATTGAAGCAGTCGGCTTTTATAATCATTGCGGTTTTACGATAACATCCGTTTCTGATTTAGATGGGTTTGGAAAACCCTATCCGATTTTGCATATGGAATTACCAAGCCAACAAGATTAGTATTGCGGTAAAAGGAGTTTTCTTTTATCAGTCACTTACGAGTAATGATGCGAATTGGAAGATTTTTTTCAAAGCGATTGAGTTATATAACTTGAATTAGCTGAATATAATTCGTTTATTAAAATTGATTTAGAAATGTATGTGGCATTCGTTTAAAAAGCTTTTATCAGGATTTATTATCATCGATGAAAATATATTTGACTCTGCAAACCTATTTTTTAAAGAGCACAAGATTTCTAAAGGTGATTTTTTTGTTAGAGAGGGTAATGTATGCAATCAATTGGCTTATGTATATCAAGGTATATTGCGATCATTTTATATAAATGAAAAAGGAGAGGATATCACTTATTGTTTCTGCGCAGACAACGATATGGAAACTTCTTTTAAGAGCTTTTTACTGGGAGAGCCTTCTGCTATTTCTATACAGGCTTTAGAAGATACTTCATTGCTTGTGATTGATAAAAATGATTTGCAACATTTGTTTAATACACATCTGTTCTGGAGTGAGATAGGAAGGTTATTGACTGAACAGGAATATCTGAAAATGGAATTACATGCATCTGCCATCAAGAATGAATCAGCTAAGGAAAAGTATATAAGGCTGAAACAAGAGCGCCCAATGCTACTACAAAAGGTTCCCTTGCATTATATCGCGTCTTATCTGGGAATCAGTAACAGACATCTGACACGTCTTCGAAAAGAAATTCTGATAGAAAAAAAGTATAAAAGAAGGACATTTGTCCTGGAATCATTTTTAGCGTAGTGCTTTTATTTGAAAAAATAAAAGCAGAGAAATGATTTCTTTTACAGAATATTCAGAAAATTTAAAAACCGCACCTATAGGCAAAGGCTTGTCTTATTGGGAAAAAGGACAGGGGCAGACATTGATTTTTTTACATGGGGCTTTGGCCAATGGTTATACCTGGAGAAAGGTGTTACCAGAGTTGAGTAAATATTATAGATGCATTGTTCCGCATCTTCCACTGGGCGGGCATCAGATACCAATTAGAGAAAATATTGATTTAAGTCCCATCGGCATAGCTCATATAATTAAGGATTTGATGGATTATAAACAGATAAAGTCCTGTACGATCATTGCGAATGATACCGGAGGAGCTTATGCACAAGTATTCGCGTCTTATTATCCAGGGAAAGTTGTAGGGATGGTATTATCAAACTGTGAAGGGGCAGATGTTTTTCCTCCTCCTTCTTTTGCTTATTTGCGTTATGCTGTTCGTGTTCCTTTCTTTTTATCACTCATGAGTATGTCTTTAAGAGTTAAAGGTATTTTGAAACATCCTTTAATGTTTGGAAAGTTATCTCTATCTGTAACTACCGAGGAGTTAAGGCGTGGATATTTTGCGTCATTCATACAAAACAGTGCCATCAGAAAAGATTTTAAAAAAGCAGTTAAATACTGGCATCCATCTTTTACCCTTATGGCAGCACAAAAACTCAGAACATTTCAAGTTCCTGTCCTTATTGTGTGGGGCAATAGGGATATAGCATTGTTCCCAAAGCAACAAATGCAAAAGCTGTTAAAAGTTTTTCCCAACGCTCAATGGATTGAAATTAACCACTCCAAAACTTATATACAGGAAGATGCACCTGAACAATTAACCCATGTAATTAAGCAATACATGAACGGTAAGTCAGATTCGGAAGGAAAAGAAATAAAGCCCCAGGTCTGATAATTCATGACTTATGACAAAGCAGAAATATGATGAGTTGTTAGTAACAAAAAAGATCTGAATATTTATGTTCAGATCTTTTTTGTTATTGAGTTATGATTGTTGATAAGATTATTGGTGATGCATATTATTCTATGATAACTTTTAAGCTTTCTGAATTCCCATTTTGTGTTGCATGTATCACATGTAACCCTTTATTTAAAGCAGTGATAGGAGTCTCTGCTTTATAAGAAGAATTTGAATATACCAATTGACCAACTGAATTATAGATTTTTACATCATAGTAGCCAGAACCAGACAATGTAAATATATCTGAAGCCGGATTCGGATAAGCCTTAAGCGAAGTTCCTGAATAGTTTGAAATCACCGGAGTTGTAATACCTGGTTTTATTTCTTCTTTATCACCGCTTTCGTTAGAAGTAATATACACTGAAGAATTTAAATTATTACCGTTAATAGTTGTACGGGCAGCGGGTAGTGTGATTGTGCATTGAGCAAGTACGGATGGTGATGCAGTTTCAGAAAAATATACTGTTAACTGATTGGTATTATTTCCCGATATCACAGAACCACCCCAGACAATCCAAGAATAAGTAGCTCCGCTATACACAGGTGCAGTAAATGTATAATATCCCTTACCAAGTGCAGGAGCCGATTGCCAGAAAATATCAAAATCCTTGTTTTTTACATTTACTGTAAATAGTGTGCTGTCATTAGTGCAATCCGGATTTGTAGCAGCGATGTAATAGGTGCCGGGAGTTAAGTTGTTCCCGGAGACCGGAGCTGTCAATGCGGCGTCTGAATAGAAGTCCATCACCGTACCTGCATGTACAGATGTAAAGTTGTCAACGTATAACTTTTTAAATACATCCTTACTGAACACGTCATTGAATCCATAGTAATCACCTTCAACAATATAATTTACAGTAGTGCCAAAATTATTTTTAGTAAGTATAAGATCTGTAGTAATTAATTTAGTAGGTACTTTTAAAGTAGGCATGTAAGTGTAATCTGTGCACATCCCTAAAGCAACATTTGGCTGATAAGTTATTAGGATCTGAGGGTAACGACTTGTTTTATCAACCAATTGGGTCATGTCCATAGCAGCAGGATCAAAAGGCTCTCCTGGGCCTCCTAATAAACTTTTATTAATAAAAGTCATTTGTGAAAGATCTGAAGAAGTTGCTACATGATTATCCAGGTATACATAAGGGGTAATGTCTACTACTTCATCTCTGCATAGAGATGGCATATCTTTAATTTCCAGTTTAAGACAAGGAGATTCATTTACTATTACATAAATACTGTCATAGTAATAATCAGTAGGGTCGCACACGGCAACCTGTACCCTGATTTTATATTTTCCTTTACCCACAATTGACCAGATTAAATTAGTACCTATCGGAGCTTCGGTTCCTATAGATTCGTCTGTGAAGAGAATACGTTCATTTAAACTGGTCAAGTCTTTGCCACTGCTGAAAAAGGTGAATTTTGCAAAGAAGTCAGGAGTAAAGTTTACAGTAGCTCCTTTATCCACCGTGTATGTGATAGTATCCACACTGAACATGGATGTTGGAGGTGTGATCAGATACAGAAAAATCTGAATGCCCCCGCGATGCATATTGGTGGCATTCATCTTTTTAATAAATACACTTGGATAATCACTGTAATGAATATTTGTTAATTCATCAGTTGTAATGACAGATCCTTCGAGACGGAACATTTTATACATGCTTACATCGTCATTCGGGTCATTGAGATCACGGATTTCTGCAATTTTGAAAATATCTTCTAATGTTATAATAGAATCAACACAGGAAGAAAGTCCGGCTGGCTTATCTGCTACAACATAGGTGTCCGTTGTTTGAGCATTAAGACTGGAAGAAAGAAGTATAGCAGAAAGAAAAGTAAGTAAATATTTTTTCATACAAAAAGGGATAGGTGAAAAACACTCAAAACGATTCTAAATATACGGGTTTAAAAAACTAAAAGTTGAAAATTAAGCCTTTATAGAAGTTTTTAATTGTGAATCCGGTGAATTATAGTGTGTTGCAGTTGTTGCTTATTTTTGTAAAAGAGCATATTTGCTTCCTTGATCTGTGAAGCCTTAGCAGTTTATTTATTAGATACGCAAATCGAATCCTGATATATAAAGTCAGGTAAATATTTGATCAAAAGATTGAAATGGATAATTTAGAAGAGGCAAATATAGCAATGAAAGTTTGGATGGAGTTTAAAATGAATGATGGAGTATATGAAAGTACTAAAGTTGTTACAGTTAATAGGTCTTGTTTCGGTAATTAATGGTTGTAATGAATCACAGGATTATAAAAGTGGTGAGTCTTCCGATAGTACTCAAATAGTATTGTCAAGTCCAGATAACCTGAAATCAGATTCTATTTCAAATAAATCAAATCAGAAGGATGCTGTGATTGCGTGGAATGGTATTGAAGATAGTTTTTTTAGGAATGTATTAAATCCTGTTACTTTTTCTGTTTCTACAAATGTTTACGCAATGCCTGATACAACCAGTGAGTTAATGCAAGTGTTACCTTTTAATACTAGTTTAGAGTTAATAAGAGAAGGAGATATAGAGGAGGTTAAAGTTGCTTACTTAACTGATAAGAATGGTTCAAGGTACTCATACTCCCATTACACATCATTTAAATGGTATGAAATTAATTTAGATCAGAAGAAAGGTTATGTTAAGGCAACGGATATTGTAAGACATAGTTTAAGGGATAAAAATAATAATAAATTTTTTGTAGAATCTAATATTCAATCTGCATCCAGGATTTTCAAATATTCATTAACTCAAAAGCAATTTATAGACACAATTAATACAAATTCAGATGTTGATGTAGTTAAACCTATCGATAATAATTGGAAAAATGTGAATATCCTTTTTCGTGTTTCAAGTATAAAACCATACTGCGGAGGGGGTAGATATGATGATTTTGTTGTTGATTCAAATGATTCTCTTTTTGTAGTTTCAACTTCAGGTTATGATAATATTGAAGATATTACACAATTTGATCGTTATGAGTCTAATGTCTATTTTCCTGTAAAGTATGCAGATGGAGATATACAATTTGTTGATGTGAGCAATTGGGGATATATTTATGATACATTGAAATTTAAGTCATTCCCAGTCAATATAACAGTTCCAAAGGAGGAAGTAATAATTAAGACAAGAAAAACTGAACAAGCCATTTTCAACTCTAAAAAAAGAACCAATAATAGAAAAGGAAGGTAATGTTAAAACAAAAAGAATAAACACTACAGAATTCTATCAATGGAATGGAAGTAAATTAGTTTTGATTCATAAGGAATAAAAAAGTAGGCTTTAGGCCTTAATAAAATGGACTCATGCACATATCCGATTATAAAAATTGATGTTAAAATATAGTATTCTATTTGTTTTTGTACTATTGAATTTCTGATCCATTCAGAAACATTGCTTGTTTATTGTAAATTGCATTTTAAAATCTAAATATCCGTGTCTACAGTAATAAATATCTTTATCACTTTAATTCTAATGCCCTGGCCACCTGCGCTGATGATGTCTCCTATGATGATGGCTGCTCCTGATTTTAGGAATAACAGGTCTTCATTGTTATCTGCAACGTTTATATTGGGCTATCCGGTTATTGTTTTTGCAGTCCTTAAACTCCTGGATTATACCTTCTGGGGGATGGATGTAACAGGTTGGCTTATCGGAGTCTCATGTGTTTCCGGCATCATTATCTTTTTATATGGAATACCTGGAATGCTTATTAATCTGGGTAGGGGAGTACAGAATAATGGATATTTTAAGAATGATACTTTCGTATATTATGATGGGAATAAAATAGCTGAAGCTGATCCTGTATCATTTTCTGTTATTGCGGATGATAAATTTTATGCAAAAGACAGTAAACATGTTTTTTATATGGGTAAGTTAGTGAAAGATGCGGATCCTGTGACTTTTACACCTATTAAAGAAGTTGGACGGGGTCCTTTAGATGTAGAGAGCTCTGTTTACTGGAAAGATAAGGCGAATGTGTATTACAATGCCAAGAAGATTGAAGGATCTGATGTAGGTACCTTTCAGCATATAAAGAGTATCTATGGAAAAGACAGAAACCACGTCTATTATGGTAATATAATTTTACCCAAAGCAAATCCTGAAAAGTTCATGTTCTTAGAAGAAGGAATTGCAACCGATGAAGCTTCGATATTTGTTTTTAATAAACTGGTTAATATTCCAGTTGATGTACCAAGCTTTGAAGTCGTAAGGAATGGAGACCACTTGTTTTGCAAAGATAAAAACAATGTCTATCTCCTTTTGTACGAGAAAGCGGAACCTCTTGTAGAATTAGATGGTGCAGATGTAGCTACGTTTACGCTTCTTGAAAGATATTATGCCAAGGATAAAAATCATGTGTATTTTTACGGATATAGCAAACTCAATACAAGAGCCTTAATTCATCTGAAGGAAGCAGATCCTGATAAGTTCACAGTTGGATATGATGCATCTACCAATTCAGAAGCCACTGATGGATCGAATTATTATATGGCGGGTAGGGCTGTGGAAAGAAAGAAGAAAGTGAAGTAGAATTTATCTTTAGGTTTTCTTATATTGAATTTTTAGATAGGAATTAATAGTAGTTGAGAATATACAATGGTATTTGCTAAGATATTGTTTTTTTTATTGATAATGATAAATGTAAAGTGTGCTTTATGCCAACATGATATTTTGGATAATAGGACCTTTCAAAATAAGAAAGATAGCTGTCAGAATAAGGTTTTACCTCAATTCGAGGCTGGTATGGCTGGAATGTCAGAAATTTTTAAAGATAGCTTGGTTTATCCAAAGTCTGCTCTTCATGATCGTATAGGAGGCAAAGTTATAGTAAAGTTTACAATTGATACAACAGGAACATTGACAGATGCTATAATTGTTAAAGGTATAGGGGATGATTTGAATTGTGAGGCCATTCGTCTTGTTAAGCTTCTTAAAGTTTGGACTCCTGGTTTTAAATGTGGGCAAAAAGTTAATATGGATTTATATCTTCCAGTGAATTTTTCCCCAAACAAAAGGTTTGAAAGACAATATAAAAAGAGATTTAAATAGATTATTTTCTTTTTATTCTCATTTGACAAAATTTTGTATGTTTATCAAAGAAATCTTTTCCTTTTCGAGAGTAAATTTAAGGCAAGTTCTTTTTGATTTTTTAGAATAAAAGGCTTATGATTTGTCATTCAAGGATGATATTATATAATTAAAATAAAAGACCTCGATGTAATGGTCTTTTATTTTAAATCCTTGTTTTATTTATCTGTAAAATATCTTAGTAAGAAAATGCTTGCTGTCTGAACATTTACCTCATGATCATCCTTCATGCCTTTACCTTCTGTACAGATGGCAATATATTTTGATTCACTCTGAATAAATTTTCAGGATCGTATTTATTTTTTACTTCTACAAGTTTGTTGTAGTTGTCGCCATAGGTGGCCTTTATGCGGGCATCACCTTCATCCATCATAAAATTAACATAGGCTGCACCTGCAGAATAAGGATGCAATGCATTCCAGTATTCTTTGGTCCACTTGGTTATGTTTTCCTTGTTGGCAGGGTCGGGGTCTACACCTACGATTACCATTGACCAGTTAGCATCTCTGAATGTCCATGCAGTATCTTTTTTACCCACACGGGAAGCAGCACCGTTAACGGGATATAAATGCATCGTGGAATGCAAAGAGGGTAGCTTTGAGGCAAATTTTTTGTGGATTTCTATAGCTTCATCCGGAATTTCTTTAATGAAATCTGCCCTCCAGTACCATTGATAACCTGTAGGATAAAGATCATCAAACATAGTTTGCAAAGCTGTGTAAGGCATCGGGCCGGTAAGGTCAAGGGCTGGTTTTCTGAAGTTCCTTATAGGTTTGAATATTTCTTCTGCTTTTCCCAAAGGCCCTGTATAGTTCCATACTACTCCACACATTTTTTTCATGTGAAGACTTTCTGGAAACGGTGCTACGGGAGGAACTGTAATAAAATTAAAAAAGCCGTTTAATTCATCAGGTGCCTTTAGAATGAATTCCCGATACCATTTCAGGACTTCTGTTGTTTCACTCAGATCCCATAATATAGGACCACCGAAAACAACATTAACAGGACTTAACTTAAATTTAAATGCTGTAACAACTCCAAAATTACCTCCGCCTCCTCTGACAGCCCAGAACAGATCCTGGTTTTGTTTTTCATCTGCTGTGATAAAATTTCCATCTGCCTTTACGAGATCTATTGATAATAAATTATCAATAGTAAGTCCATAATGACGGGTAAGGTGACCAATACCGCCTCCGAGGGTAAGTCCACCTACACCTGTAGTGGAAATAATCCCAGAGGGGCATGCAAGTCCGAAAATATGGGTAGCATGATCGACATCACCCCATGTACATCCTGCCCCAACAATTGCCGTCTTCGCTTGAGGATCAACCTTGGTATATTTAAGAAGGGACAAGTCGATAACCAACCCATCATCGCATATCCCTAATCCTCCCGCATTATGTCCACCACTTCTGACTGCGAGAAGTATGTTGTTCTCCCTTGCAAAATTTACACAATTGATGACATCAGCAACATCTGCACACATTATTATCATAGCAGGCTTTTTACTGATCATTCCATTGTACACTTTACGTGCATTCTCATACTCACTATCATCCGGTAGAATCAGTTTACCTCTTAACCCGGATTGAAATTCTTTTACCAAAGCTTGATCTATTTTCATTTTATAGATATTTAATTCAATTGAGATGAATAATGCAAATTGTATTTCTATAGTAAGCGACTAATAATCATTGAATTACTTTCGATGAGTAAAGAACATGGCTTTTGAGAATTTGTTTCCGGGGGCAGGAGAAATTTAAATATCCCGTGAATTTTTAGAGTTTTGATGTAATAACCTTGATTTTAAATAAATTGACTTGAATTAAGGGTGATCAAATTTTTAGGAAAGGAGTTGTTAAAGATTTTGATACAAGGTGCTGGTTTTTATATCGAAATTGGGCAGAGTTTTATAGAAGATTGAGAAAGTAATTGTAACTTCATATAAGTTGGATTTTTAGAATCAGACTTTTTATAGTATTGACCTTACATATTAGAAAAAAAAACGTATAGACATTGTTTGCAATCTTAAATTTTATGAAGTACAAATTATCTTTTTACTTACTGCTTGTTGTTTTATTTGCTTTACCTAGGTTGACTCATGCTGTTGATTATTATTGGGTTGGAGGGACTGGTAAGTGGTCTGAATATCAAAAGCACTGGGCTACAACCTCGGGAGGGACTAATTTTCATTCCATAGTTCCATCAGCTTTTGATAACGTTATTTTTGATTCAAATTCTCACACGAAGGCATTTCAGGTTACTCTTGACCAAACAGTTATTAGTTGTAATAACCTGTCTTTTGATATTGATGGTATATCCATGAAACTTAGTGGGAATACCAACATTAATTTTAACATATATGGGAGTATAAGGTTTCACCAGAATCTTGAAGTAGATTATTCGGGGAAATTTATTTTAAAGTCATCAAATACAGGAAACACAATCGCACAAAGGGGGGGGGAAGATTTTTATACAATAATTGTGGGAATTTCATTTTAGATTCTCCAACCGGGGAGTGGATGATTTCCGATTCTTTGAGTGCATATTCATTTATACTTGAAAATGGAAAACTAAATGCTGCTGGAAAGAAGATAAGGCTGTATGAATTCATATCTAAAAATCCGAATGTAAGATCCATAAATTTTCTTAATACCAAAGCGATAATAGAAAGATTTAATGTGGTAGGAGAAAAACTGACTTCAGATTTTTCAGGTTCTAAAATCACAGCCCAGCATGTTGAGAGTTATGACTATATCTCGATCTCTTTAGATACCGTTGCTGTTGGGCCGCCTTCTGTTTTTGGAACATATACTATGGGTATTTACGGAACTTTGAAGATCAAAACAGTTTACTATGATAAAAAAGGTTCGGCATTGGGATTTGGTAATACTAATGTGACCATCGATAAGCTTATTTCAAATGCTGAGGCGATAAGTGTAAGAGGGAAAGTTTTAATAAAGCAATCTGAATTTTTCAATCTTAGATCTTTGGAAATTGAAGATTCGGATGAAAGTATAGAACTTGACCAGACTAATTTAACAGGAACGGATTGTGGTCATTACCTTACAATATTTGGTAAAGGAAAGTTTATAAAAAAGTCAGGTGAACTTAATATGAACTTTGTAAGCATTGGAGGGATTGAATTTACAGGCGGAGCAGTTTTTAAAGCTTATAATTCCGTTGATCTTGGTAATAATAAAGGGATTACTATTTCATCTGCATCATCAGCGACTTACTACTGGATCGGAGGAGCCGGTAGCTGGATCGATCCCCTTCACTGGTCTCTTACAAGCGGTGGGGGTCCTGCTAACTGTATTCCCACAGCACTCAATGATGTTATCTTTGATGAAAATTCCTTTACTAAGGATAATGAGATAATCGCATTGGGCAATAATGCTGTTTGTAGAACCATAGACTTGAGAGGGGTACAATACTCTCCAGTTATTAAGGGCTATATTTCTATCTATGGTTCATTATTTCTTAAAAAAGGAACAGACATTTCTGGAGTTTACAGAATTAGCTTTATGTCTGGGAGTTTGAATAACAGAATTGATTTTGCAAAAACAAACTTTAAGAATATAATTATGTTCAATTGCAATGGTTCCTATATCCTTGATGATTCATTGCAGGCAATGAGATTTTATTTTGTTTCCGGTACATTAAACACTAATAATAAAAAAGTAATCTGTTCTTCCTCATTTGAACCCGAATCTTTTGAACCGGGAGGGGCAAGAAAACTGATTCTGGGAAGTTCAACACTCTCCGTAGGATCTTCACTTGATTTATCACAAACTGCCACCAGTCCGCTTTCTATTGATGCCGGAACTTCAAAGGTGGAGTTTTATGGTTACGGGTTAAACCTTGGGACAAATAATATTTTTAATGTTGTAAACATACATTCGGTAGCGAATTATATTAATGGTTCTGGGGTAACAATAGAGACATTGTATCTTAAAAAGAAAAGTCAACTTTCGGGTGATAAGAATACAATTAAAACCCTGAAGCTGGAAGCCGGTCAGGGGATAGGCCTGTATGGCTCATTTACACAATATATTGATAATATAGTTATTGTAAATCCGTCCTGTGTACATACCGAGATTTCAGGTATCAATGGGAAGGCAATTATTAGCAAACCTTCCGGCGTGTTAACACTTGATCACCTTGTCCTCAAAAATATTACAGCTTCCGGAGGTGCTACTTTTAATGCTACTAATTCGATTGACCAGGGTGGAAACAGCGGTTGGAATATTCAGTCTTCTCAAAATATCATGTTCTATTGGATTGGAGGAAATGGAAATTGGTCAGATAAGAAAAAATGGTCCTATACGAGTGGAGGAAAACCAGCAAATTGTGTTCCTTCGCTACTGGATGATGTCATCTTTGATGAAAACTCTTTTTATGATTTTAAGCAAAAGGTCACCATTGATGGATCTGCCTCATGTAAAGACATGACCTGGACAAGTGTCAGGTACTATCCGGAAGTAAAAGGTTCTGTTATCAACATCAATGGATCCTTGATACTTGACTCAGCTATGATTTTCAGCATAAATGTAAATTTAAACGCAATATCAAATTCGAAACTAAAGACATGCGGTGTTAGATTGGCATCCATAAGTTTAAATGCTCAGAAGAAAATTGAATTCATGGACGACGTTTTTGCGGAATCTGTAGGGATGAGTTCAGGTAATATTGTTCTTAATGGAAATGCTTTGTATTGTACTGCTAGTCTTCTGATAGGTACAGGGAATGCTGTAAATGTGGATATAAGTAATTCTAAAATTTATGCTTATAATCAATTATTTGTACAAAATGATAGTTTAACCTTAAATGCTACCAATTCAGATATCTACTGCTATTCTGGTGATTTGTATTTTTATTTTATGGTTTCCCGTATGCAATACGAAATCTCTGAGAACGAAATCAAGACAATTGAATTTAATAATATCCATTTTATGAATGGATCTATGTTTGAAGGTGGAGACGTCAGGGCTTATCTCTTTTTAGAAAGTTGTGTGGTCAATAGAATAACAGTAGATACTTTAGATTATTTTGAGCATTCATTGGTGAATAGTCAGGTCAAGGAATATTATTGCGAATCTGAAAATTTGCTTCTGAGTGGAAAAAATTATCTTATCAATAAGTCTGTATTACTTTCTTATAAGGTCAGATTTTATAACAGTGCTAAATTTGATTACTTGAAACTGGATCCTGGTAGTTCTGTAACTATAAAAGCAGGCGACAGCTTAATAATTAATGATGAATTTGATGCCTATGGTAAACCTGGGTTCCCAATTTTTATTTCATCTGAAACAGCAGGTCAGCAGGCAAGCGTCTATAAGTCTACCGGTACACTGTGCCTCGATTATCTCCATATTAAAGATATGAAGGCCGCTGGGGGAGCAAAGATTTTTGCAGGGCTTAACAGTACTGATATATCTAATAATTTAGGCTGGGACTTTACTACGAACTGTAATTATTTCTGGACATATGCAGATAAACCAATCTGTAATGGAGGGGAGATAAAATTATATAGTACTATGCCTGAAGG
The DNA here is from genome assembly GCA_024707265.1 of Sporocytophaga sp. GTDB lineage: Bacteria > Bacteroidota > Bacteroidia > Cytophagales > Cytophagaceae > Sporocytophaga. Next base: position 140,954 of record JANQAB010000004.1, read on the forward strand.
GCAATCTGTTTCCTGGACGGGGCCTGATAATTTTGTATCAACACTCAAAGATCCTGTTATATATAACGCCCAGCCTTCTAAGTATGGAATATATGAAGCGATTTATGCAGGAGATAAAAGTTTGGTTTATGCCGGAGCAAAGGACATTTCCGGATTGGCGAGGATATATGAAAGTGGAAACAATCTGCTTGCAATGGGCAGAAGGCCTGACCTTTCATTCTCATGGTACAAAGATAATGTTAAGTTGCAGGATGATACATATGCAATTACGAAATCAGGATCTGGGGCTTATTATCTTGAGATAGCCACTCCTGATGGCTGTACCCAGAAAAGCAATATCTTCAATATTAAACCGTTTGTTGCTCCTCCTGTCAAACCTTCAAACCTTGAAGCAACTGCTATTTCCTCCAGTCAGATTCAGCTTTTATGGGTGGATAATTCATCGGATGAATCAGGTTTTGTCATTGAAAGATTGTGTACTGGGTCAGTTGACTTTGAAATAATTGATACTGTATTTTCCGGGACAATCTATATAGATGATTTTTTAAATGCAGAAACGGAATACACTTATCGGGTGTATGCTTTTAATACAGCAAGTCATTCGGATTATGTAGGTCCTGCTTCAGCAATTACCGACATCGTTACAGGAGTGGAGAATAGAAAGGAAAAAGAATTTGCTGTTTTCCCTAATCCGACTCAAGGTAATGTGCAGATTAAATTTAATGATGCAAAAAATATCAACCTATTAAGGGTATTTAATGATAAGGGAGTTATTGTGTACTCTAAAGAGAATCTGAGTTCAGATAATTTACAACTGGACCTGAGTAAGGCGCCAGTAGGAATTTATATGATTCAGATTATTTCGGATGGTTTAATCAATAATGAAAAGCTGATTGTTAGATAATTATAGAGATGATCTGCGTATCTGATTCTTCAGAGAGCAGATCATTTTAGAATTTTTCAACTTTTATTCCATTGAATATTGAAATGCCTGCTCTCGGACACTTGTTTAGGTCATGTCTCAATACCGGAATCTTGGAAGTAGATGAATGTTTTACAAAGCAAAAATTAGTGCATAACAGATAAAACATTTTGTAGTTAAAAGAATATAGAGGCATTCTGTAAAAATTAATTGTAGTAGATAAAAAAAATACCTGAAGAATTTTCTTCAGGTATTTTTTATTTAAACTACTTAAGATGGTTATTTCGAGAATACTTTCTTCAGAATGTCTGTTACGCGGGCAACAGGATCCGTTCTGATTGCTTTTTCTTCGTCTGCCACTTTAATAAATAATCCTGTCAGTGCTTTGCCAGTAACATAATCACCTAAAGAAGGATTAACAATCGTGAATTTTGGTCCAAATGGTACTTTGTTAAAGGTTTCAGCTGTTGTGTTGTATTTTTCAACAATTTGTGCGTAAGTAGAGGCTGCTGAAACGTTTCCTACAAGAGGTTTACTTAAAGAATTATCTATTTTAGGAGCAAACAGACCTTTTAAATCTGAATAAGTATTTGTTCTTAAATATGCTGTAGCCGCAGAATCGCTTCCATTCAGGATACTTAAACCATCTGTAATGGACATGTTGGTTATAGCATTAACAAATATAGGTTTTGCTTCTATCGCAGCATCTTCAGCAGATCTGTTAATCTTTAATACTAATTGATCGATCAGTGGCTGAACAACAGCAGAGATACCTAGGGAATTCAGATTGTTCTGTATCATTTGAACTTCTGGAGGAAGTAATATTTTAACTGCTTCATCTTTAAAATATCCGTCTGTTTTGTTGAGCATGGTCACGGAAGTATCTGTTCCTACTCTTAAGGCCTCTTTTAACCCCTGAACGACTTCGTCCTGAGATAGAGAAGGATCTATACCCAGTTCTTCACAGGAAGTCATGAAAATGCTTCCTGCAATCAAAAAAAGTAAGCTTAATTTTCTTAGCATAATGTGTAAAGGATTGGTGTTCATTCATATCAGAAAACTCTTTTTGATATGATATATTGCTATACGGACTTTTGATAAAGTTGATTTATGCAAATATAAATTATTTTATGAAATTCAAATAATTTATAAATAGACTGGTTTGTTGTTAATGGGTTGATAATTAGAGTATGTTGAAAAAAATAGTAATTCGTCATCAGAGCTTTTCTAAACAAAGATGACGAACCCAATATTGTCCTTATTTAAATAATTACCACTTTTTAAAAACATCAAAGAAGTTAACGATGGTTTCTACATAAAAGAAATTTGACCCTAATGTAGAATTGTTGTATTCAACTTCTTGTCTGTTTTTAACGAAGGTTCCGTTAAAGTAATGTGAGTATCCGATGGCTGCCTTGATAAATTTTAAAACTTCAAACCTTATACGGCCATCCGGACCATGCCCGAGATAAGCTCCGCTTTGTCCGGTTTTATCCCGGTTTTCAGCGTATTCGTTAGGAGGGACATTAAATAAGTTGTTAAACCTGTCTGTCCTGCTGGCAAGCCAATAGAAGCTATAAGAAATATCCGCTTTTATTTTCTTTCCCGGTTCGAACTCTACTCTTGCTTTGGGGGCTATAATATTTTCCATTACAACATAGTCATCAGCAGACCATGGACGGGCAAATCCAAAGAAACGTTCAAACCTGTTGTTAACATCGTCATTAGGGTTTCTATCGCCGCTAGCATAGCCATAGAATAAACTGAACCGGGGTTTCCATCCATATTGAAATTTATAACCGATTTCAGCAGTGATCGCATAAGCTCTTTGCTTTTTATCTTTGTCTGTTCCCAATTGCTGATTGTATGTTACATCGTAATTTATTTCTTTGGTCAGCCAGCCATATACCCTTGTTCCAATGTTATAAACACGACGGTTTCGTGTGGTGTCCTGAGAGTTAGGTTTTTGTCTTAAATACAAAAGATAAGGTTCAATGGTAATGATGTTGGACCATTTTCTCCAATGAAAGATAGCCGCTCCAAATTGGCTTTTATGATCGGCTGTGTCCAATTCAGTCATAAGCCTGACCAATGGCTTTAATGCTAATAAGTCAAGTTGCCAGTCATTTTTATCCTGTCCTAAAGCAGCTCTGAAGCCGGTAAAAGTATTGGTTGTATTACGCCATTGGTTTGATCCGATCAGCCTCCTGTCTAAAAATTCAAAATTCTGTCTTCCGAATCGCACGTAGGCAGGTCTGTTGTTTCCATAGGGATCTATGCCTAAAGCTTTTTTTAAAATGAAGTTCAGCATAAAGGGAAATGGGTTCTACCCGGTTAAAGTCTCTGTTGTCCCTGGCAAACTTGCTATGTACTCTAAAGGCATCACTCATTTCTACTGCAAATCGAAAAGGATCTAATATCTCCTTTATGCCGACATAAGCTCGTGTTCTGAATAGTATAGGGTAATCTGTTGTAAGAAATGGCCTTCTTATATCATAGTGACGATATTCAAAACGGGTTCTGTGATCCAGACCTACATCAAGCCAGCTTATTTTTTCAACTCCCTTTATTCCGGTTTTATTAAACTGTCTGGAGTATTCCGGAGGTGTAGGGTCTCTTTTGGTCCCGTATGAACCTGCCTCTACATAATAAGTCTTCTTGGCTGTAGTATCCTTTTGTACTTGTGTTGAGTCTTGTGCCTTTGAAACGAAAGCTGACAGCAGTAACAGTAAAAAAAAATATCCTTTGCCTGTGAATTCATTCAGTCTTATAACATTCTTAAATGTTGACATAATTTTATTTGATCTCAAATCTTCCCTTCATAGATAATTTTCAAAATTATATAAATTCCATTGAATCAGAAGTTAAGTTTCATCAAATTTTTACTGATTCTCGAGAAACATGATTCACAAAGCTAAACCTGACATGTTTGTTTATGTTTGTTTGTTCCCCTAAAGGGATTGGCTGTAGTGATTGCTTTAAAAGGGATGCCGTTGGGAGCATTTGATTTTTGATATGAAAACCATCATAAGGGTTATAAAAAATCTTTGTAAATTTTTAAGCTTCAGTTTTTTAGAGAATGAGTCTTTTCTAAAGTTGAAAGCGGAGATTAGTCTGAGTCATTAACTGTAAAAAAGTGCAGGAATCCCCGGTGTTCTAAAACAACCTGAAGCTGAAAGACCTTGTATTTTTTGTTTAAATATCCTGCAGATAATACTCTGCAGGATATTCTTAAATGAGAGAGAAATTTTATTCTTTGATAACTGGTGTAGTAAAGTTTCCTACTTTTAGTATATACAAACCAAAACCATTGGTATATCCAGAAAAATCAAGGGAAGTATCATTCCCTTTTTTAAATTCATGTCCTGTTACATTCATTAGCTGCCAGTCTTGTTGTACATCCCATCTGATCACACCGGTAGTAGGGTTGGGGTAGACATTAAGCCTATGGCCTGCTTTATCAGGAACAACTCCAGCTACAACTTCTTCCTGTATCCTGATATTATAGATAAGTGTTACTTGTGCAGACTCATTGGCGCTTTTGGTATATTTAAAAGCCTGTTTAATAGTGTGTTGATCTCCATCCTTTGATCTGGAAGGATATTGGACTATGTTAGCTATAAGCGTATTTATATTTAATTCTGAATATAGATATATGCACGATTTCCCCAGGCTATTATTTGGCCTGTATTGTTAAACCAGTGTCCGGGAGCATTGGCGGTTGAGGTAGCATTGGTACTTCCATTCGGATTGATGCCAAAATAAGTGATGCTAGATCAGAAGTTTTTGGCAATATCTTCTACTGGCATGGCGAAGGCTTCACTGATGCTGTTTGAACTCAGAGCAATCTGAACCGGAGTATAATCACTTGCAGGCTTCATAACGGCATTATAGGTAAGGGTAATGTCTTTGATAGGGGCATTAATGATCCCTTGAAGATTGGTATTCTGGAATTTGACTTTATATTGCCATTGTTCATCATTGCTGTTATTGTCATCCCAGGCATGTCTCCAGTGCTGCTGAGGTGTTCCAGATACTACCAGCCATAATTTTTCACATTTGTCTGGGCAATTAAATGAAAGAGTTGTTTCAGGATTAATATTGTTTAGCACATTTGCTGTAGCAGTATTACTGTATACTCTTGTTCCGTCTTGCAATAATGCAACAAAACCAAATCTCCAACCTCCCTTATCAACATTGAGTGCTCTGTAGCCAGCCTCTCCAGCAAGTCCTTTAAAGTCAACAATCACAGTTGTTGCCGCTGCAGGGGGATTTAATTTGATGCAATTATATCCGTTGTTTTCTATAGTAACGGAAGAGTCCGGTTGCCAGTAGTTATCAGGTTGGAGCGTCATTTTTACCTGTGCTCTTCTGTTGATATAATTAGCTCCGTATGACTTGATGGCTGGAATATCCCATGTGGTCAGTCTTGCAGCATGTTCATAAATCTCATCATTAAACTGATGCTGGGTAAGTGAATTAAGGCGTTTATAGGTTTCCACAGGATCTTCGGGAGAACGGGATTCTCTCCATAAGCGCCCCATAAAGTTTTTTCCCCTTTTGAAAGTCCAGTAATCCTGGATGAAATAATTTGCATAACGAGGTGTCTCATGAATAATATGCAAATGATTGTACTTTAGATAATTGTTAAAATCACTTTCTGTAAACTGCTTCTGAGGATATACTTTAAAAGCAATCCATTGTGCGCACTGCTCCCAGAACCCGTTTCCGCCAGATCCATTGGGGCCAAAGCCATATCTATAGCCGCCCTGGGTATCGCATCCTGTGATGTATTCAAAGCAATGCCCGATTTCATGGGCAAGTACATTGTCGATTCTTGCCGCATCCGGATTTACATGTAAAGTTCCGACCTGGTCGTCCTGACCGGAACCATAAGCTGCCCATTCGGTAGAATAGGTTAAGAAGATCATAAGCTTATACTTATCAGTTACTGATGATCCTTTAATGGCAAATTTAAGGCTGTCAAGGTAGAATGAATAGCTCTTCTCTGCTACACTTAAAAGTGTACTCAGGTTGACATTATAAGGGCTTGCCGCATTAGTAGGATAGCTTCCGAATCCAGCCTCCCAGAATACTATTATATTGTCGGTTTGGCTGCTTCTGCAATAACACCATTGACTATTCGGGTTATTCAAATCCATATTCTCATTCGTAATAAAACGAGGAATGTAGACTTGTTTTTGAGCGAAGAGATCAGCGCTTGTAAGTAATGTCAGTAAAAAGAGTAGTTTGATGTATTTCATAACATTAACAAACTTTGTTTTTTTTTTGATAATAGTTTATATGATTATTGAAATAGTTAATACTATCGAAACGAGAGATGTTTTGATCTGGCAGTAGACAATCTATCAAATTTTTTGCAGTCCTCAAAAAAGGAGGTTTAGTTAAATGTTTGGTAATTAGTCTGGAAATAAAAAATGCCAGTCCTTTGAACTGGCATTGTGGAATAAAGCATGAAGCTGTTATTCAGGAAGATGATAATATGATTTTACTTCCTGATAATTCTTTAAATCTATCTGATCAACCCTTTGATTGATTTTAACACCTCCTGGTATCAGCACATATCGGAAGCGTATATTATCTGGTTTGAATACATTAGTAAAGAAATAATATCTGTCTGTAAGTTTAGACAGGTTTTGGGTAACGATGAAAGAGATGTTAAGTAAGCTTTTGTTATATGTGTAATCCAGCTCAAAGTACACCGCATTAGGATCCGGTACATTCTGATATCCTTCTTTGCCCCATGTAGGTAAGGGTTTTATACCGGTTACAGAAGTTTGGTCTTCAGGTTTACTGCCGAAAAAGACTAAAACGGTACCTCCGTTATTTATAAATTCATCGGTAAGCTGGGGAACGGGTACCTCCATACTTATAAATGAGAAATTCTGAGTAATGTAAGTAGGGTCATATAGAAACCAATCGGAATACATGATATTAGATGTGCCAGGGTCTCCCTGTTCTCCTTTAGGGCCTGTATTACCGGCAGGACCAGCCGGGCCTGGATCTCCTTTTTTATTGCAGGAGGTAACGACTATGAAAGCAAATATTAAAATAGTAAGTAGTTTAAAGTTTTTCATATAGTATGATTTTGTAAAAGTTTAAAAATTATTAAAACATGAGTTATCAAAAAGGACTTTAAAATAGTGAAAAGCGGCAAGAATAGCGAATTGTCTAGTTACTAGAAGGTTGTGGGGCGATATTTAGGAGTGGACTTTGGCAATTTAAGTTTAATAGATTTGATTTTTATCATCAAATTAAAAACTGTCAACTGATCTATCTTAGGCAGGCGACTATATATGAGTTTTTAAGTAACGTTTTTTTTTAGTTTTTGAAATTTTAACTTGCTAGTGGATAAATACGTAAATTTGGATTTACTACTTTTATTCAAAACTTTTTTTAAGATAGCTTATGCTTAAAAAATTACTTGTTTTTAGTAGCTTCCTATTTTGTACTCAATATTCTGTACAGGCACAGATTAAAATTGATTCTACATTTGGGGTGAATGGAGTTTTTAAATCTGATTTATTTGCATCTGTTGTCAGTATCGATGTTCAGCAAGACAATAAATTTATAGGATTCCTATTTAAGTATCTGAACGCATGCAGGTTGCGTCGATGCTATCTATTTTTACCCAAAAAAAGAAGAATGAAAATAGATAAGGGTCTTAGCCGTAAAGAATTCAAAGAGAAGTATCCTGATAATTCATCATGTTTACAATATTTAGCCGAGTTAAAATGGGCGGATGGTTATGAATGTAAAGGTTGTAAGAGTACAACCTATTCCCGAGGTAAGCAACCATATAGTAGAAGATGTACCAAGTGTCAATATGATGAGTCCGCAACATCAGGTACCCTTTTTCACAAGATAAAATTTTCTATATCATTAGCTTTTGAGATGTTGTATGAAATAGTTACCAGTAAGAAAGATGCAAATAGTGTTTGGCTGGTGGAAAGATTTCAATTGCAGCAAAAAAACAACATGGTTGTTCAGGCAAAAGGTACAGGAAGCTATGAAAAGTAGCCTGGAGCATCCATTGGTAGATGAAGTTCACGTAGATGAATTTGAAATAGGCACTCCGAAAAAAGGGGAGCAAGGAAGAAGTGTCAGTGAAGAAAAGGTCAGAGTAGTAATAGCCATCGAACATCGCAGGGAGCTGCCGGAAGAGGATATGCACAAGTCATTACGGATTATTCCTGTAGCTCATTAAAACCTATATTTGAACAACATATTGCAAGGGATGCAAATGGAAACAGATGGATGGAGTGGATATAACCCCCTTAAAACAGAATATCCAAATCTAAAACAGAAACTGTCAGAAAAAGGAGAGAATTTTAAGATGCACCATATCCAAATAAGGAATTTTCAAAACTGGATACGGGGAGTTCATTCATATTGTAACAAAGAGTATATGAATAAGTACCAAGATGAATATTTCTACAGATTTAACATAACATAAGAAACTTTAGAAAGAATATCCTTGAGAATATTCTTAAAAGAATGATGGGGGATCTCCAATTATATATTCTCAAATAATAAAGCAAGCGATCTAAATGGGTAATCCTATTAAATTTATTTGATTGCTATAAATTACGACGATAACAGACTGTTTTTTTATGTTTTGAATTGTTTTTAAAATTTATTCTTTAAATTTATTCTCTAAATATTTTATAACCATTTATATGAAAAAAATTTTTCTCTTTGCATTCATGTTTTCTACAGGCTGCATTTTATCATCATCATCAAATCCTGAAAATTCTGTTTCAGTGAGTGGTACATTAGGTGACATAAAATTATCTTTAACTCCAAACGGTTCGGTAGAAAATAAAATTCGTAACACCTCAGGTGAGACAAAGGCTGGATGTTTTAGCGGATATACCGGTACTTTGGAAAATCAAAAACAGGACACTATGGTGTTTATTAAATTTAAATCAACAGTTACGAAAGGTGCAGACTGTAGCAAGCCAATGGCGATAAAAGATGTTATAAAAGCTGGTACATATAACTTTGAATTAAGTGGTAAAGACACTCTTGGCAGTGCTGGTTCACTTACAATAAAAATCAAGGATAAATATTATTCAACGGGTCTTGCTGCTCAGCCTAAAGGTAAATTTATTAAAGTAACTTCAATTACTCCATATAGTGGTAATGGTTTGTACGATCCCACTAATACATATAAGACACGTTATCTGGTAAAAGGTACAGCTTCCGCTAAATTATTCAATGCAATGGTTAAAGATGATTTCACAGAAACATCAGATTTTAAATTCAGCGTTATTTTTGCTGAATAATTTAATTCTATCAACTGAAAGAGCTGGTCCTATTTAGCTGGCTTTTTCTAATTCATTTTTTTGGGCCATTTCTTCGGCTTGTTTCCTGTTGAATCACATTTAAACTATAAATTTTCAATATCACTAGGGGGGCCATTTTTAGGAATTGATATTTTACATTTTATCATATATTGATTTGAAAAATGGCATTAGGCTCAAAAAATGCTCTTCGAATCTGACTATCTGGATTAATTTTGAATAATTCCCTGTTGAGTCACGATTTTTTTTAGTGTTTTAACTTTTATTGATCAGGATTTCAGTGGGTTGTTTATTTATTTTTTTAAAGACTCAATTTATTGGATGATTAGTCATAAATTTAATTTCAATTCCAATATTACTCATCTCTCCGCATATGATTAAAAGTTATAATAAATTGCTTGAAGGAAATCGAAAATGGGCTGCTGAACAATTAGAAAAAGACTTAAACTATTTTGAAAAATTAAGTCAGGTTCAAAAGCCGGAATATTTATGGATAGGATGTTCAGATAGCAGGGTTCCATGTGAGGTGATAACCGGAGCTACACCAGGCGAGATATTTGTGCACAGAAACATTGCCAATATGGTTATTCACACCGATCTTAATCTATTAAGTGTTTTAGAGTATGCTGTGAAATTTCTGAAGGTAAAGCATATCATTTTATGCGGACATTATGGTTGCGGAGGCATTATGTCGTCTATGGATAACATAGCATACGGATATGTAGACAACTGGCTAAGAAATATCAAGGAGATTTATGTTAAAAATATAGATGAGCTTGAAGCATTACCTACAAAAGAAGAAAAGGTTAATCGTCTGGTGGAAATCAATGTTGTGGAGCAGGTAAAGAATTTATGCAAAACTAAAGTGGTGCAATTGGCATTAGAGCAAAAGACACTTAAAGTACATGGCTGGGTTTATGGCATGAAAGAAGGATTGATTCATGAGCTGATCCATGCGGAAAATACAATAGATGCCGTTCATCCGATTTTTAAATATGAAATTGAATAAAAGATAACTGCTATTTACACAGTCATCTTTTATTCAATAAAGAGGTGCTGGTAAGGCCTAATTGACTTTGGGTTCCGGCTTACCTTTACCAGTTTCAATAAGTTCTTTCAAACTATCATGTATATATCCGCTCCATGCGCCTGTGCAGGCTTCATGGCATTCATAAGCCGGAACTAGACCATCATGTGTAAAACGAACCAGTGTCTTTCCTTCTGATTCGGAAAATTCAAAAACAATCTTTGTATTGGTCCATTCCTGCTGATCTTTTACAAAATTCAGTTTACTGTCGGTGACCAGCCAGACTACTTTAGTATCAGGAATAACTTCCGTTAATTTCTGTTTTGAGTAATGTACATCACCAAATCGGACTTCAAACTCATCATTCAATTGACGCGTTTTGCCTTCGGTGTTTTCAGTCCACCAGCCTCTTACATTATTGACTGCTTCAAATGCTTTGTGCAGAGGTTGGTTTACAAGGATGGCTGTTGTATAGCTTGGGTTTTTCATCATGATCTTGGTATCGATTTTTTTACGAAAACTACATTATGATTGAAGTTTCCATTTTTTTACTATTTCTCCATTGAAGCCTCCTTCTTTAGGATTAGGTTCTCCTTTGCCTGTTTCTATTAACTTTCGAAGGCTATTGTGAATATAGTTGCCCCATGCTTCCTGGCATATTTCGTAACATTCATAGTGAGGATCTAAGCCAATATGGGTAAAGCGAAGTTCGGTCTGTTGCCCTTTTTCAGTGATCTCAAAACAGACTTTAGTATCTACCCATTCACTTTTGTCTTGTGTAAAATTGAAGTAGTTTTCTAATACAAGCCACACCACTTTCTGGTTGGGAATTACTTCAATTAATTTCATTTTGCAAATGTGTACATCCTTATAATGATACATAAATACATCATTGGGTTTGTCTGTGCTTCCCTCTATTTCTTCTGACCACCAGCCTCGTACATTGTTGATGGCCCTGTACACCTCCGATGGAGATTGGTTAACCAGGACGCTTGTTGTGTAATCGTTGGTATTCATGTTTCTGTGAGTTTTGATTCGATTAATATCAGACAAAGCTACTACAAGAGCATTTGTTTGATGAAGGTCAAAATGGACTTCAGACATGGTTAATTTGGACTATTTTCTATATATTGGATTTAAGAAATATGAAAAACATAACGATAGTTGTTCCGGATTGCGGCGTAAATCTGAACAGTATAGGAGGAGCTTTCGAAATCCTTCGGAGAGCAAATGATTACTGGCAAAAGGCCGGCAACGAAGCTAAACTGGATATTCATATTGCAGGTTTCATGACAGAACTGAAGGCCCATGGAAACTACCTGGCTATCCATCCCAGTGATATCAGGACGATCAAAAGCACAGACCTGGTGATTATCCCTTCACTCATAGACGATTTTCAAAAGGTTGTTAACAATAATAAAGAACTTGTAGATTGGATATACGGACAATATCGGAATGGCGCTGAAGTAGCCAGTATTTGTTCAGGAGCTTTTTTGCTGGCCGCTACAGGACTATTGAATGGGAAAAATTGTTCTATTCATTGGAATAAAGTAGAAGAGTTCAGAAGAATGTTTCCTGAAATAAAAATTGCCGAAGATAAAATCATTACTGAGGAAAATGGTATTTATACCAATGGTGGTGCTTATTCCTTTTTAAATCTCATTCTTTATCTTGTAGAAAAAATCTTTGACAGATCAGTAGCGGTATATTGTTCAAAAGTATTTCAGATAGATATGGAACGAACAGCACAAACTCATTTTACTATTTTTAACATACAAAAAAGTCACGGAGATGAAATGGTCGGCAAAGCGCAGGCCTATATTGAAGAACATATAGATGCCAAAATTTCATTTGAAAATCTGGCCTCAGAATTGGCGATCAGTAGAAGAAGTTTTGACAGAAGGTTTATCAAAGCAACAGGTAATACCCCCAGGGAGTATCTTCAAAGGGTCAAAGTAGAAGCGGCAAAAAAAGAACTGGAAAAAGGACGTAAACCAATTTTTGAAATTATGACAGATGTTGGCTATGCTGATGATAAAGCATTCCGGGAAGTATTCAGGAAAATTACAGGCCTTTCTCCTGCAGAATACAGGAGTAAGTATAATAAGAGAGTAGCTTGATATATTTTATAAGTGAACATCGTTTTTCTTTTATTCTGATAAAATAATGAACCGCAAAAAAATACTGAAACAAATATTAGCTCTGGACCCAATCAAGGATCATTTAGAAATAGTCCACCTGAATTCTTTTTATGATTTTCCATGGGATAACACCAGAGCATTGGAGTTTGCACTGTTCAGAACGTTTGCGATACCTGCTATTGGCAATTTGCTTCATTATACCGGAGAGTTTGAACACAGAACCCAAAAGCGTTATGATGATACGGATCTTTTGTTAAGCGAAATCATTGAACATGGATATGACAGTGAAAGAGGGAAAGCTGCTCTTGGCCGCATTAATGGTATGCATGGCAGGTTTAAAATTTCCAATGATGATATGCGTTATGTGTTATCAACTTTTGTGATGGAACCATACAGATGGAATCAGAGATTTGGATACAGAAAAGCTACAACCCATGAAAACATTGCGGGGCATAAAATATGGTATGAGATAGGAGTGAGGATGGGGATAAAGGATATACCCGAAACCTTTGAAGCAATGCTGGATATGAATATTGCCTATGAAAAAGCTAACTTCGGATACACAGAAGGAGGAAGAAAAGTAGCTGATGCGACTGTTAATCTTATGCTGGGCTGGTTCTTTCCGAAGTTTATGTGGGGGATGTGCAGACCATTTATGTATGCCTTGATGGATGAACCATTATTAAATGCATTGAAATTAAAGAAACCGTCACCGCTTATAATCCATTTGGTTAATGCAGGTATGAATTTAAGAAAGGTTTTTATGCGATTCCTGCCGGCAAGGAGAAAACCTGTATTAAGAACCAGAAGAACGGTTGATTCCTATCCTCAAGGGTATAAGATTGATGAATTAGGGGTTCACTATAAAAATCAGAGTAAAGCAGATAAGGTTGATCAATCAATATAGAAAAAGCTTTTGCCATTTTTATATTTTCACTTATCAGGACCTTTGTCAATTGAAATGAAAGAGTCGTTTATGATTACTTCAAAATTGTCAACCCCTGGCTATTTTTTGAAAATTTTTTTGGTCTCCCAGGGAAATCCTATTTTCTCCTTGCTTGAGACCCTGATTTCCTCACCAGAATTTAAGACAATTGTTGTGTCTTTTATAAAATCGAATCTACGTACTTGGTAATCATGAATTTTCAATCTGACAGGATGGCCAGATTTGTTGCAAACTATATATTCCAGTGAAAGCATAGCAGGAATACAGGAAGAGTGAGAGTAGGGCTAATACTAGAAAAGTACTGCTATTAATTTTCATTTATTGGTGAGCTTGATATGTAATATGGTCATTTAGGTTTAATGATTTTTAAAACATATCTTCTTGATTAACATGTGAAACCATTTAAAACAATAGAGCAATTTAGAATTATTTGTAAAAAAAGACTAAAATACTTGCGCAATCAAAAGGTTGCGTATATATTTGCTACTGATTGGTTGCGCAATAAAAAGGAGATGTATTTTAAAGAATTGCTGATTCGGCCAGCAGCAGGCTGTGTCAAAGCATAAGAATGCAAATAGTTAAAACAGAAACAACAAGGCGTTAAATTTATTATCATATAAACCTGATAAAATGCAGGAAATAGAAAAATGGCTCCGGCAGTTCATGGGATTGTTGGAGAAGCGCTTTAACCAGCTTGATAAAGTATTAGCCAAACTTAAATCCGATAAAAAATGAAGAACACTTTATTAATGAATTTCACTGTTGATAAGGCCAACAACAAAATCAAAGTTGAAAGAGAGTTTGATGCTCCTGTAGACATGGTATGGTCCGCATGGACCGAAAGCGAACTGCTTGACCAGTGGTGGGCTCCACAGCCTTACAGAGCTGAGACCAAATCAATGGACTTCAGGGAAGGTGGAATGTGGCTTTATTGCATGATAGGTCCTGAAGGAGATAAACATTGGGCCATGGCCGATTATAAATCGATTAAGCCCCGGAAGCAGTTTGTGCTTCTTGATGCGTTTTGTGATGAGAAAGGAAATATCAATAAAGATCTTCCTAGATCTACCTGGTCTAATGTGTTTAAGCAAACCGATGAGACAACAACTGTTAATATAGAGATCAGCTATGATAAGCTGGAGGATCTGGAAGCTACCATAAAAATGGGCTTTAAAGAAGGCTTCACAGCAGGGCTTGAAAATCTTGATCATTATCTTAATACACAATTCCGCTTACGCAAAGAAAATAAAACAAGTAATAAAGCCAGAGTTACCACTTATCTGAATTTTCCCGGAACAACAGAAGAAGCTTTTAACTTTTACAAAAAAGTATTTAATGGAAAATTCACAGGAGTAAGTCTAAAGAGATTCGGGGATATTGATCTCCCTGCTGGGGCTCCACCTATGAGCGAAGCTGATAAAAAGCTTATCATTCATGCTGAACTGACAATATTGGGCGGACATGTGCTGATGGCCACCGATTCTCCTGAAAGCATGGGATTCAAGTTGGTGGAAGGTAATAACATGCACATCAACGTGGAGCCAGAATCAAGAAAGGAAACAGAAAGAATTTTCAAGGCACTATCTGAAGGTGGAGAAGTGATCATGCCCTTATCCGATATGTTCTGGGGAGCTTACTTCGGACAACTTAAAGATAAATACGGAATAAACTGGATGCTTAATTATCAGAAGGTTGATTAAATGAAAATCCCCTTCGGAAACGCATCTCGGAGGGGATTTTTACTTTTGCTTAATTGAATGATTATTTCAACAAAGTATAATTTTTAAATTCACCTATATTCCAGCCTGTAGTCCTGTATATAAAATTAAGTATTCTTAATCGCGGACTTAGCTTAATACCCTTGGTAGGATCAAAGGAAAACTTCCAGTTTACTCTGTTAATCCTTTCTTTCATAACCTCCGGATGTGTTCCGTTGAAGTGAGAAAGAGAATCTATCTGAGAATAGTCAAACTCTGTTTTGTTGTCGAACATTTTGTTTACGGTTTCATCTCCATGCCATAGCTTTTCGAAGTTCTTTCTTTTCTCAAGCTGTGCATCCGGAGGCTTTACCCAACCATAATGATACATGATGGCATTACCTGCTTTTTTTACTTTTAATTTTTCTCCATTGTCTTTTCTGAAGCTCACCGCATCTTTGTATGATCTGATGGATCTATCAGGTCTTACAATTCTGATATCATTTTTTGACCACTTCCTAGAATCGGCAATATAGCTGTAAGACCCGTAAAAATTGATGTACCCAAAGATAAGACCTTCAACTCTTTTGTCGTCTTTATATTGCTTCATTGCAGCTTTAACCTCAGGAAGATACTTTTCATGAAGGACCTCATCACCCTGAATATAAAAAGCCCAGTCAGCGTCAGGAGAAATCGCGTGAAAGGCTTTTTCGGTTTCCACTGCAAGTACTTTTCCCCCTTCTCTTAAAGACTCATCCCATACAGTCTCTACAATTTTTATTTTAGGGGAATTGATTGATTGGATCAGTTCTAAAGTTGCATCCTCTGATTTTCCAACGGCCACAACAAATTCATCACAGATAGGCAGGATAGAGGTTATTGCCTCTATAATAGGAAAATCATACTTAATAGCATTTCTTATGATTGTAAAACCTGAAACTTTCATGTTGTAATTTTTAATACAAGAGTTTAAAGTACTATGATAAGGCTTCCCCGGAAGCCGTTAACTTTCAGGATAATCATATCAAATAGAGCCAGATGGAAAAATTTTCTTGCAATAATTTACCATGGCAGTGTCAAAAATAAAGAAATTGTTTGCTAAATTCTGCCAGAAGCGATGAATTTTTCTGGAAATTTAAATGATTAGTAAATTTTACCTTTAAGAGCTTATCATTTCACATAGATATGCAGGGAAAATCATTAAGAAAATAATTCCTTAAATTGATAAAGGCAATCAGATGTTTCAGGTGACTTACTCTGTGTGCCTCTGTGTCTTCTCTGAGAGTCTCTGTGTAATTTAAATTTCAGTAATGAAAGACAAATATGCAGCTGGAAGATTTTAATTTTTGATATTTAGCGATGAAATGAAAATACAAGTTGCAAGTGATTTGCATCACGAGTTTGGACGAAACGAAATTAAATTTGATAAAGCCGATCTTGTAATTTTAGCAGGTGATGTAAATCTTGGTATAAAAGGCATTCAGTGGATTCTTTCCGAAATAAAGACCCCTGTCATATATGTTTTAGGTAATCATGAATATTACAAAGGCAGTTACCCCAAAACGTTAAATAAAATCAAAGACCTTGCAAAGAACACTCATGTACATGTATTGGAAAATAATTCAATAGAATTGGATGGAATTACATTTCATGGAGCGACACTCTGGACAAATTTTGAATTGTTTGGAAATCCCCGCTATACGGGAGGTTTGGTTCAGAGCAAAATGAATGATTATAAGTTTATCCGCAGAGATCCATCTTATTCTAAGTTGAGGACAATAGATACTTATCATATTCATAAAACTTCCTTAAAGTGGCTGGAAGAAAGCTTAACCAACTCCTTATCAAAGAAAAATATAGTTATAAGTCATCATGCACCTTCCAAGAAATCAATTCCGGATAGGTTAAGAGAAGATATTGTTTCAGCTGCTTATGCCTCAGATCTCGAAGGTCTGATTCTTAAATATCAACCTGATTATTGGATACATGGGCATATTCATGAACCTTCCTTTTATAAAATTGGTGGTACTCAAATCGTTTGTAATCCTCATGGGTATATTGATGATGCATATAATGGATTTGATTCTGGCCTCTTTATTAAGGTTTGACTCAGAAACTTTTGAAGGTATATTTCTGATTTATAGCCAACGTTGCAGCACTATATTTTTTATAAAATACCTTCCATAAACAAACAATCGACATAGAAATCTCTTAATGCAGGAATCAGTTGAAGCAATGAATCATTGGCCATTGAGAAATCCTGTTAATCATTATCATCCATTATTTTATTGTACATTCTAATGAGATGATAAATACAGATCACTTTTTTAATGCTTAATCCCGATTTAATGCTTAATCCCGATTTAATTTGTACTTTTAATCGATTGTATAACCTAACGTTTTCTAAAGTATTCAATATGATTCATAAGGTAATTTACGCGTCATTTTTTCTGCGCGACAGCTGTGAGCAGTTTTCCTGCTCTTTCTGATACAGTTTTAAACCGTCCTGATATGTCATTAACATCCAATTTCAACCCTGTAGATACTGCATTAAGTAATAACCCCTTGCTTAAAAAATGGGAAGGGCCGAATGGTGGACTTCCTCCTTTGGATAAGGTTAAAACAGAAAATTTTAAACCCGCCCTTGAAGCTGCCATGGCGGAGAATCTATCTGAAATAGATCGTATTACTTCCAATCCCGAAAAACCTACTTTCGAGAATACCATTGCAACCATGGAAAAAACCGGTCAGAGGCTCATGCAGGTGCAAACGATTTACGGGATATGGAGCTCTACAATGAGCGATGAAGCCTTTCAGAAAGTGGAGCAGGAGATGGAACCAGTCATGGCTGCATTTTATGATAAAATAACTCAGAATGAGAAATTATTCAAAAGAATTGAAGCAGTCTATAATGGTCCCGAAAAGAAAAAACTTACCCCTGAGCAGCAAAGACTGATCTGGCTATACTATACCAACTTTGTCCGTGCCGGAGCGGCTTTATCCCCGAAAGCAAAGGAGGAAGTTTCAGAGATCAATCAAAAGCTTGCAGGTTTGTTTACCAAGTTTAGCCAGAACCTCCTTGCAGATGAATCAGAGCAAGTAGTTGTTATTGAGAAGGAAGAAGATCTTGCCGGTCTTCCTCAATCTCTTATAGATGCAGCAGCGAATGCAGCTGCCAAAAAGAAAAAAAAAGGAAAATGGGTGATCACCAATACAAGATCGTCGGTAGATCCTTTCCTTACGTATGCTTCTAATAGAGCGCTAAGGGAAAAGGTTTGGAAGATGTTTGTAAACAGAGGTGACAACGGAGATAAAAATGACAACAATGCCATCATTACCGAAATCCTTCAGCTGAGAGCAAGAAGAGCGCATTTGCTTGGATTTAAAACACATGCTCACTGGCGCCTGGAAAATACCATGGCTAAAACTCCGGAGCGCACCATTGAATTAATGGAAGCAGTATGGACACCTGCTGTGGCAAGAGTTCACGAAGAGGTCAAAGACATGCAGGCTTTGGCAGATAAAGAAGGCGCCAATATTAAGATTGAACCATGGGATTACAGATATTATGCTGAAAAGGTAAGAAAAGCCCGCTACGACCTGGATCAGACGGAAGTTAAACAATATCTTCAGCTTGAAAAATTGCGTGAAGGTATGTTCTGGGTTGCAGGTGAACTCTTTAACTTTGAGTTTTCTCCTGTTTCCAATATTCCTGTAAATCATTCTGATGTACGTGTCTGGGAAGTAAAAGATAAGAAAACCGGTGCTCACGTCGGATACTGGTATTTTGATGCTTTTGCCCGTGAAGGCAAAAGGTCAGGAGCATGGATGAACGCCTACAGAGATCAGCAGAAGCTCATCGGAAATGTTACCACAATTGTTTCAAATAACTCCAATTTCGTTCAGGGAAAAGAAGGAGAACCTATCTTAATATCATGGGATGATGCTGTTACTTTATTCCACGAGTTTGGACATGCTTTGCATGGCCTTTCTTCCAATGTTACTTACCCTTCGCTTTCCGGTACAAATGTAGTTCGTGATTATGTGGAGTTTCCTTCACAGCTATTGGAACACTGGTTGTCTACTCCTGAGGTATTGCAGCGCTTTGCTCTTCACTATCAGACAGGAAAACCGATTCCATCCACGCTTGCTGAAAAAATAAAGAAGGCATCAACTTTCAATCAAGGCTTTGCTACAACAGAGTACCTGGCCAGTGCTTTAATTGATATGAAGCTTCATTTGTCTGAGCTTCCGAAAATTAATCCGGACTCCTTCGAAACAGCTACTTTAAAAGATCTGGGAATGCCAAGAGAATTGGTGATGCGTCACCGTACTCCTCAGTTTGCTCATATTTTCAGTGGGGACAGCTACTCAGCAGGGTATTACAGTTACCTATGGTCTGATGTGCTTACTGCAGATGCATATCAGGCCTTTACCGAAGCAAATGGTCCTTATGATAAAAATGTTGCCGGAAGACTTTCCAAATATGTGTTTTCAGTAGGGAATACCATTGATCCGGAAATCGGCTATCGTGGTTTCAGAGGCAGAGATCCTAAAATAGATGCATTGATGAAAAAAAGAGGTTTTCCTGTAAAAACGCCTGTAAAGAAAGCGAAATAAAACAATGAAAAGCATCTGATTTTTGTTTTCAGAGAAAAGAGCGTAAAGCCGGGAGGTCCATGGATAGTTTAAGTTCGAAAAAATATAATAAAGATTTTGTAAACTCCTTCAATGGAGATCATAGTGGAGATCTTACTTCCAGACAGACTCCCGGAGTACTGTATAGTAAGGCGCTTCCTACACCTGTTAAAAATCCTCAATTGATCGGTTGGTCAGATGACCTTGCCGATCAATTGGGTCTCGAGATTCCCTCTGAAGAGGATGTGAAAATTTTAGGAGGAAATTTGATAACACCTACCATGTACCCTTATGCTGCCTGCTATGCCGGTCATCAGTTCGGTAACTGGGCCGGACAGTTAGGAGATGGACGTGCCATCACTTTGGGTGAATGGCAGACTTTAAAGGGAGATAGCTGGGAATTTCAACTAAAAGGTGCAGGACCTACACCTTATTCCCGAAGAGCTGATGGAAGAGCGGTACTAAGATCTTCTGTCAGGGAATTTCTGATGAGTGAAGCCATGTATTACCTTGGAGTCCCGACTACACGAGCGCTGGGACTTGTTACCACCGGAGATATGGTCATGAGGGATATGTTTTATAATGGGAATCCTCAGTATGAGCCAGGGGCCATTGTAATGAGGGTTGCTCCGAGTTTTCTCCGTTTCGGAAATTTCGAAATGCTTGCAGCAAGAAAAGATGTTGCCAATTTAACCAGACTTGTGGATTGGACAATTGATCGCTATTACCCTCATATTAAGGGGGAAGACAGAGTTATCAGATGGTTTAAAGAGGTGGTGGAAAAAACAGCCGAACTTATAGTTGAATGGTTAAGAGTGGGATTTGTACATGGAGTAATGAATACTGATAATATGTCCGTTCTCGGTCTGACTATCGACTATGGGCCTTATTCTTTCCTTGATAATTATGATCCTGATTTTACGCCCAATACTACCGACCTTCCGGGGAGGAGGTATGCCTTCGGAAACCAGTCATCCGTAGCCTATTGGAATCTGGGATGTCTTGCCAATGCTTTGGTTCCGCTGTTCGAAACTACAGATCCTTTAGTGGAAGCTATTGAAAGTTATGAAAATATATTCTGGCAGAAGTATTATGTCATGATGGGAAACAAGCTGGGCCTGGATTCGGTAAAAGATTCTGATCTTGATTTTATCAATCGTTTCGAACAAATGCTTTCTTCTGTTGAGCCCGATATGACAATTTTTTACCAGTTGCTTGCAGAGCTGAAGTCAGATCAAACAACAGATGAAGAGATAGTTGAGCATTTCAAAGAAGCTTTTTATAAAGACCTGTCTTCGGATATAAGAACATCCTTATTACAAGCAATTAAAGCCTGGAGAGAGAGAATAACAGCAAACAATACAACCCGGGAAGAGTCTTTAAAGAAAATGGCTAAAACTAATCCCCGTTATGTTTTAAGAAATTATCTTCTTCATAAGGCAATAGAAGAATTGGAGCGAGGAGAAAATCAGTTATTTCTAAGGCTTCAGCTGGCTTTAAAACATCCATATTCAAAGGATTTTGACGAATTTTTTATGAAACGCCCGGAATGGGCAACTCAGAAGGCCGGTTGCTCTATGTTATCCTGTAGTTCTTAAATAACAGAATGAATAAGTTGGTAATTGTTAAAACAAAAACATTGATTTTTTATTATCTGAAAGAATAAATCTTCTTCAGCATAATGAAAAAAGTAGTTACAATTATCGGTGCAGGAAAAGGTGTGAGTTTAGGTGTAGCAAGGAAGTTTGGAAAAGAAGGCTATACCGTTGCTCTAATTGCCAGAACTGAAGATAAACTTAAAAAGTTGGTACAGGAGTTGGAATACGAAGGGATCGATGCCGGCTATGCTGTTGCAGATGCCTCCTTACCTGAAGAGATAGAAGCAGCATTAAAAAAGATAAAAGAACTTATAGGCGCAACCCAGGTCCTCGTTTATAATGCCGCACGATTAAAAGCCGGTAACATCCTCAATGAAACTTCTGAATCGCTTACAGAGGATTTTAAAATTAATGTAGCAAACGTAATTACTGCTGTTAAATATGTTATTCCTGACATGGAACCAGGGTCAGGAAGTATCCTTCTTACAGGAGGTGGATTGTCCATCCATCCAATACCCCAATACGGCTCACTGGCAATTGGTAAAGCCGGAATAAGAAATCTCGCTGTTTCTCTCAATCATGCTTTGCTTGCAAAAAGGATTTACGTCGGAACTATTACGATAAGCGGCATCGTCCGAGCAGATGATGAAAAATACAATCCTGACAAAATAGGTGAGGAGTATTGGAAGCTTTTTACCGAAAAAAAGATATCGAAGTTATTTACTAACATAACACTTCAAAGCAAATTGATCGGTCAATGATATAATCAAAATATTTTCACATGGGAGTTTCTTTTATCGTATGAAAATTAAATACAAGCTATCCCTTATAATTTTTATTGCTGCAGTTATACTGATTACTTTGTTATATTTTATTTACTCCTTTTATGTAAGAAAAACATTTGTCAAGCAGATAGAAAGACAACTTGAGTCCATTGCTGAAGCCAAGTTTATAGATATCAATCAATTTATTCAAAGGCGCATATATCTTATTCGTTTCATATCCGAAGTGGAGCTCTTTAAAGACGCTTTTGAAGAAAATAAACTGGACAGGGATTTTTTTAATGCCGTTGATTTGCTGAATGAAAGATTTCCAACAGTAAATGAGATCAGCGTATTAGACAGCACCGGACGTTTGCTTTTTTCAACAAGGCCTGATACGCTTCCTCCAATTTCTGCAATAGAAAAGAAAGCCTTTTTGCTGGCGCAAAAAAATAAGATTTTTTTTGACATGTTTTCTTATGATGAAAATAACAGTCTGAATTTTTACATATCGGCTCCTATCTATAATAAAGACAGCATCATGACCGGGGTAGTCCTATCAAATATGAATGGAGACGACCTTATGGAAATAATGGATGATTCAACTGGGTTGGGCAAAACAGGAGAAACTTTACTTGGTGAAAAACAGGATAGCGGAGCTATATATCTGGTACCACTCAGACATGACAGGAGTACGACAATGAAGTATAATAATGATATTGAGGGTACAGCTATCAAAGAAGCCCTTAGGGGAGAATCAGGGATTATACATGACATGCATAACTATAATGAGGAAAAAGTATTTGCTGCAACAAGGTATATAGGAGAACTGGGATGGGGGCTCGTCACTCAGATAACCAAAGAAGAAGCTTTAAAACCTGTAAAGGAGCTCTCAGATATCCTCATTTTATTGAATTTACTTCTGGTGATTTTTCTTACTATACCTGCATATATCATTGGCCGCTATATCGGTAAACCAATAGAGAGGCTAACCAAAACAGCTCAATTGATCAATAAAGGAGAACTTTCCGAAAGAGTCGAAGTGAAATCTGAAGATGAAATCGGAATGTTAGGGTTGACATTCAATGAAATGACGGAAAAGCTGGAGCACAAGATTCTCGAACTTGAAAGATATGCCTATGTGATTTCTCATGATCTGAAGGCACCATTAAGTTCTATTATGCCCCTGGCAGATTTTATAAAAGAGGATTATAAAAATAAACCTTTAGATGACCAGGGAAATGAAATGCTTGCAATGATCAAGGAAAAATCCCTTGATATGAAAAAATTGATTGATGATGTGCTTAAATCTGCAAGGCAAGAGTATAAAATGAAAGAGCCTGTTAAAGTTTATGATCTTGTCAATCATATCATTGAAAACCTCCAGCCACCAAAGAGTATTAAAATACAGATTACGAAAAACCTTCCGAATACTGTCCAATACCACCAGGTATCCCTCCTGCAAGTCTTTCTGAATCTTATCAGCAATGCTATCAAATATATGGACAAATCGGAAGGACTTATAATTATAGATTGCAACAGGCAGGGAGATTATTATCAATTTCTGGTCTCTGATAATGGAAGAGGGATAGGATCAGAATATCAAAGTAAACTGTTTGATCAATTCACTATTGCCCACGATGATCCAGGTATCAGTAGTTCTGGTCTGGGCTTGTCTATTGTAAAAAAGATAGTAGAAGAAAATGGAGGAACAATAGGGGTGAAATCAGAAGTCGGAAAGGGATCCGTTTTTTATTTTACAGTAAAAGCCTGATCCTCGATTTATGACGAATCTTATAATTACCTCTTTCAACCGGTAAAACCGGTAACATTTCAATATAAAAACAGGTTTTTAAATTAATGTTAATTCTTTAATCAAATCTTTCCATAGAACAAAAGTTAGCCAAATGAACGATTCAGATTTTCTAAAGTTGATGCAACAGTCACAACCAGTTATAAAAACCGTCTTTGTTGATATTGGAGGTGTATTATTATCAAATAGTTGGGATAGCAATTGTGTTAAAGATTCGGTAAACTATTTTGGAATAGAAGGAGAAGAAGTCTTGTTCAGGCATACAGAAGTTGCATCTCTATACTATTGCGGAAAAATCAGTCTGGATGAATATATTAAGTATGTCGTTTTTTTTACGGAAAGAAATTTCGGATGTGATGAATTTAAAAACTTTGTCTTTGGGCATTCAAGTGCTCATGAGGAGATGATCAAATACATAAAATTTTTAAGAGGACATTTCCGATTGAAAATAGTAGCCCTCAACAATGAAGGAAGAGAACTTAATGAGTTTAGAATTAAAAAATTTAAGCTTCATGATTTCGTCGACACATTTATTTCTTCCTCTTATCTGAAGCTTTGTAAGCCTGATCCTGAGTTTTACAAAATAGCGCTTGATATATCAGGTTCTGATTCCAGCGAAGTAGTGTATATCGAAGAGCGAGAACTAATGGCAGCAATTGCAGGAAAGCTCGGGATTAAAACTGTTTTACATAGCAATTATAAAAACACAAGAAAAGAGGTAGAAAAGCTTGGGTTTTATCTTCCGGAAGAAACTTTATTCGGATAGCTTTCTCAGGCAATAACTGTTTAACCTATTCTTGTCAGAATACTTTTTAACAGTTAGACTGTTTAAAAACATTTTAGGAATATCATAGTTATTGATAATTAGTAATGGGGGGACTTTTTAATAAATAAGTGATCTAATGGTTTATACTCATTTCAGAGACTTTGCTTTTTATCTATATAAAAATTACCTGGATCATATAACTGTTGAGTATTCAAAAAAAATAGTTTCTGACCAAAATCATTTCCTGAGGCTGTATTATAATGATTTGCCTGCAAATGATTTTTATTGTCTTCGTGCAGCAATGGAAGAGTATCTCAAATCAATTTACACAGGTGAAAATATTCCAATAAATAAATATTACAAATTCGAGGAAGCTCAGGTAGAAAATTTTTCATTAAGAGTAAATGTTATAAGAAGTTCTATTATTGAATATGTAATATTTTATTCAACAGACATAAATAAAGTCTCTGAGGTAATAAGAGAAATGAACCATTTCTATGCAGTGCAGGAAGGGTTGATATTAAAAGATTTTTTTATACTTCGTCAGCAGGAGATTGAAGCGGTTAAAAAAGCCCTTGAGCAGAAAGCGGTGACTCCTGTATATTTTGATGATAATAGTCTGAGTATGGCAAATGTGGAAAGGTCATTCATTGAATTGAAAGCAAAAGATTATAATCTGAAGAAGGCTTATTCTGAACTGGATGATTTCATCAACAAAGTTTATATTGAATTAAAAGCACCTGTTTCTAATATAGAAGGGCTGCTTAAAGAGGTGAAGCTGGAGGTTGCAGGGGACAGCGAAGAAGTAGAATTACTCACTGAGATGCTTCATACATCCTTGGCCCAGATAAAAAAGACAATTGAATTTCTGGTTGAAATCTCTGAGATATACAATACAGATCAGATAGAACGAAAGCAATCCGTAAATTTTTCCGATGTGTTAGATGAAGCCCTGGATGATTTGAATCCTGGATTATCCGATATCAGGCTCAATGTAGAAAAAGCATTTGAGATATCAGCAGTACATTTTTCAAGAAAGCAATTAAAATCTGTAATGCTAAATCTACTTTTAAATTCAATTAAATTCAGAACTCCGGGAAACAATGTCAGAATTGTAATTAAAACACAGATAAAAAAAGGAAGTCTTTTACTAAGCTTTTGCGATAATGGAATAGGTGTAAGCCCAAAGGATCATAAAAGGATTTTTCAGGTCTTCAGAAAAGCTCATAATGTTGAAGATGGATTAGGAGGCGGGCTATTTCTTGTAAAAAGCATTATGGAAAAAAATAATGGCAAGATTGAAGTGCAGAGTGAACCGGGATGTGGCACCATTTTTAATTTATACTTTAAAGCACCTCCTTCTGATTTTCGATAAAGCTGATATGGCTTGATTTTGAGGTGTTAGCCATAAGTTTACTGATTAATCTGTATAAAAAGTTGGTTAAGCAAGACTATTTTAGAAACTTTGCATTTAGTTTTGCTTTGAAATATGGAAAATCAGGATTTTGAATTCGAAAAACTCGAAAGAAAGCTTAGAAAAGCTGTTTGGAACGCGATAGAGGACTATAAGATGATTGAAGACGGGGATAAGATTATGGTATGTCTCTCCGGTGGAAAGGATAGTTATACCATGTTGGACATCCTTATGCATATTCAGCAAAATGGAAAATATTCTTTTGAAATCATAGCCGTGAACCTGGATCAGAAACAACCTGATTTTCCGGAACACATCCTCCCTGAATACCTGACTCGCGTAGGTGTACCTTATAAAATTATAGAGCGGGATACTTACACCATTGTCAAAGAAAAAACGCCAGAAGGAAAAACGCTTTGCACCCTTTGTTCAAGACTAAGAAGAGGTACTTTATACACTGCAGCAAAAGAACTGGGAGCAACAAAAATCGTATTAGGACATCACAGAGAAGATATCATTGAGACATTCTTTCTGAATCTATTCTTCAGTGGAAAAATGGAAGCAATGCCAGCCAAATACAAAACTGATAACCAGGAGCATATTGTGATCAGACCGCTGGCATTCTGTAAAGAGAAAGAAATAGAAAAGTACGCTGTTGCAAAGGCTTATCCGATTATCCCATGCAATCTCTGCGGATCGCAGCAAAATATGCAGAGGCAAGTAATCAAAAAAATGCTTGCGAATTGGGAAAAAGAATATACCGACAGAACAGAAGTTATTTTTAATGCATTGAAAAATGTATCACCATCACATTTGTTGGATAAGGATCTTTATGATTTTGAGGGTTTTATGTCTCTTGTGAAAGACAAAGGCGTTCCGGAAAAATGTGATTAGAAAAAAATAATCAAATTCTTTTAAACATTCCGGTTCAATTTGGGTTGATGTAGCATTATTAAAATCTAATGTCAATGCTACAACTTTCAACGTTACAAGGGACTGTTAAGTTCTTCAATAATTCCAAAGGATATGGTTTTATTAAAAATGAAAAATCCGGAGAAGAAATTTTTGTTCACGCAAGTGGACTGATCGACCAGGTCAGAGAAAATGACAAGGTGCGGTTTGAGGTAAAACAGGGTAAGAAAGGCCCCAACGCTGTAAATGTTTCCTTAGTTTAACCTAAATAGCAAAGCTTATTCCTTACTTACCTTGAAGCCCACCCTCCCCGGATGGGCTTTATTTTTATTCCCCCCCTTTATACTCACACTCACACACACTCTCTCTATCCACTATTTCTCCCAAAGAGAAAACTTATCCTTTCTACCGGAAAACTTATTATTGATTTTAAACCCTGCTTTGCCATAATACAGTTTGGATATATTACAGTTATAGTGTCTTTTCAGAGTGCCGTATTTATTATTCTTTCCAGTTACATTCCTTTCTGTATTTTCTTTTACTGGCTTTTTATAGCCTGTTTTTTTCGGATGAACGGGTAGAGATTTCATTTTTTTTTTTTTTTTATCCCAGCGACAAATAAACAGTTTCTTCGGGTAAAGGTTAGTTCTGAATATAGATTATAATGAGTGATCAGCTAAATAACCAAGGAATATCAATGAAGCTTTTAAAAGCTTTGGGAATAACCTTGTCTGGCCTTGTCTTTATCTTGTTTTTGATTTATTTAATTGTTAATATTTTTATCACTCCTATAGTAAAGAAAAAAATTATAGACTCTGTACATCAATCCTCCGGAGGGCTCTATCTGGTGGAGTTTGATAAGTTTAGTCTTATGCTGTTAGAAGGGAATGCCTATTTCGGTAATGTACACATCTTTCAGGATACCATGATTCTGAGGAAAATCAGACTTGAAAATCAAGGGGAAATCATTCTGATGTAGAGGTAAGCGCTGAAAAGATAACTGTCAAAAATGTAAAGTGGTTGACTTATATACTGGATCGAGCATTAAAGGTAGACGGAATAGAAATACAGGATCCTAAGTTTTCCTTTAAAGGAAATATCCCTGTAGATACAATTGAAGTAGCCCGTTATAGTTTTCTGGATGTTGTTCCTGGCATTGTTGCCAGTTTTGCAGGGTCTCTTAATATTGATGAGCTTAAAATTAACAGAGGAGCTCTGGCTGTTGATTTAAAAGGAAAAGGAGGAACTACTAAGCAGTTCGCGGATAGTATTTTTCTTGATATGTTCGATATTCGCATAGATACCGGAGTTTCCAGAAATGTTTTGTTTACCACAAAAGTAAAATTTAATATTGGTAACTATAAGCTTGTGAATAGTGACAGTTTATTTGAAATTTCGGTAAAGCAATTTCTAGGCAGTTATGAAGATTCCTTGTTAGCTATGTATGGTGTTAAAGTTACTCCATTAAAAAAAATGGACAAAGAAAAGTACAAAGCGAAGGTAAAATATATAAAGGCTAACAAAGTAGATTTTCCACTCTTTTTCAAAGAAAATAAAATCGCTATCGGACAACTTTTTATCCAGGCTCCGGATATTGATTTTACCTCTAAAATTACTGGAAACAGGAGCTCTGGGAGCATAGCAGACATGCTGACAAAGTTTTTACCATATATAAGTAACAGTTTTAGAATAACAACATTAAGCTTAAAAAAAGGGAAGGTTAGCTTTAAGGTTTATACAGCAAAAGGCCTTGTGGAGCAGGGTGCAGAAGATATACTAATGCTGGCAAAAGATATTGCAATAAGCACGGAAACGATTAAAGCAAGCAATTATTGGGGAGAAATAAATTTTGGTGTTAAAAACTATATGACAAGAATGTTTCCTCAGCACCTTGAGCTGAAAGTGAAACATCTGAAAGCTTTTACAGGTGATGGGAAGGTTTATCTAAGTGGTTTTTCTCTTTCTCAAATGCATAAAAAAGCAGAAAATTCTATTACGTTTTATAATAATATTGAAAAGATAGAAGGAGAATCTGTGAACTTTCACAGGCTTATAGGAGGGACGGGTCTGGAAATGCAGTTGCTAAAGGCCTCAGGTATGCAGCTTAAAATTTACAATAATGAAAATATCAAAACCTCTAATTCAAAAAAAGGTAAAATGCCTAATGAACTACTTAAAGAGCTGGGCTTTTACCTGAATATACAGAAGTTTGATTTGATCAACAGTGATATCGTTTACGAAGTATTTGATGATAAAAATAATAGGCAAGGCCAGGTTACTTTTAATGATATACATTTAAAAATAGAAAACCTTTCCAATCGGAATAGAGGAGATACTTCCGGCTCAGTATTTACCATTCAATCGAAAATCATGAATCAGGGAGTGATGGATATCGAGATCAGATATCCGCTGTATAGAAAGTCTTTTGATTTCACGCTTAAGGGAGTACTAGCTCCAATTGATGTGAGAAAGTTTAACAACATTCTGCAATTCTCAAATATGAAGGTAAGGTCAGGAACCATATCGATACCATCGATTAACATGGAAGTTAAAAGCGGCAAAGTCAAAGGGGCATTTGCTTTAGTCTACCAGGATCTGAAGATTAATAAGATTAGCAGATCAGGAGACAAAAAGAAGTTTAAGTCAAAAATTGCAAATATAGTTATCAAGAATAATGAGAATACAATGGTGCCCTTATCATATAAACGGCAGGATACAGATGAATTTATTACGTTTGTCTGGCGTGCTGTGAGTTCTGAAATAGAAAAGGAAATAGTAAAAGATATATTTAAACCGTTTATCAGAAATGAAAAGTAATATCCTTTTTATCGGATTGAGTATAATTGAAAGCTTTGGGGCAATTAAGATAAGCAAAACAGAATGTATACCATTTTCGGAAATGAAAAATTGAGTAGTTAAAAAAAACGATAACTTTACATATTGGTGATGAAAATGTATAATAAAATACGTGTATTACTAAGGCAGTATTTTATTCCGGTCATATCTTTTCTGATCATTTATTTTTTAGTTTTATATTCTTATATCCAGGTTAAAGAAAAGACAAATCAGCAAAAAACAGAATATTTTGAAACGAGATCATACCTGGTAAAAACAGCAGTAAATAACAGAATTCTGGATTATATTCAAATCCTTAAAGGTGGCAAGGCATTCATTGAATCATCAGATACAATTACCAGAAATGAATGGAAACGATATATTTCAAGTCTTGATGTAGATCAGAACTACCCTGGAATTCAGGGAATTGGTTATACGGTCTTCATAAAGCCAGATGAATTACAGAAGCATATTAACGAAATCCGCGCCAGTGGCTTTCCTTCATATACTGTCACTCCTCCCGGGAAGAGAGAAATCTATACATCCATTATCTATCTTGAACCATTTACTGACAGGAATCTCAGAGCATTTGGTTATGATATGTACAGTGAACCTGTCAGGAAGAGAGCTATGGAAAGGGCTATGGAAACCGGTCAGGCCACTCTTACAGGAAAACTCACTCTGGTTCAGGAAACCGGAGACGAAAAACAGCCAGGTTTCTTAATTTATGTTCCTGTTTATAACTCTAAAAATATAGCATCAAGTGATCTGCTTACAACAGAACAAAGAAGAAATGAGATCAGAGGATTTGTCTATAGCCCTTTCAGGTCGGGTGATTTATTTAATGCATTGCTTCCTGCGAGGTTCAGTGATCTGAATATTGAAATTTATAATGGTGAAGAACTTACTAAAGATGCTTTACTTTTTTCTACAATAGAGAATGGAGCTAAGAAAAATAAAGGAGAAGAATTTAAGAAGTATGAAAGCATCCATGTTGGCGGAACAAACTGGATTATCTATATTTCTTCAAAACCTTTTTTCGGAGGACGAGAGTCAAATGATGCCCTGTTAATTCTTATCGGAGGATCTGTAATCAGTGTTCTGATATTTTTTATCATGCTCATAAGAACCGAAGCTAAAAGGGGGAACAGACTTAAGCAGACGATCACTGACACCGTCACTGCTGCGATATTTGTGATCAATAGAAAAGGCTTTGTTACCTTTATTAATCCGGCAGTAACAAGGATTACCGGATATAAACCTGAAGATTTCAGAGACAAAACTTTTTACGATGTTATGCATCAAAGCCATAAAGGGCAATATAAAGAAATTGATCCTGGCCGGAACATTTATCAAATCATTCTCCAGGGTAATCATGTGCACGATCAGGAGGATACGCTGATAAGTAAGGATGGAAGATTATTCCCTGCGTTGTGTTCTGCTAATCCGATCCTTGAAAATGGAGTTCCGCTCGGAACATTGGTAGAGGTTAAAGATATTACTGGTGAAAAAAAGCTAAAGAAACTATTGCAAAGAACCTGGAAACAAAAAACTTTCTTCTGGAAGCCATGCCGGATAAAGTGTGGACTGCAGATGGAAACGGAAGTTTTAATTTTTTCGGTCATAACTGGGAGGTTTATTCCGGTTATACTATTGATGAATTTCTGAAACACGGTTTAGATCTGATTACTTATTTCGAAGACAAAGTACAAGATGATAAAACCATTACACAATTGCTTCAGGAACATAAGCCTTTTCAAATAGAACATAGATTTAAAA
The DNA here is from genome assembly GCA_024707265.1 of Sporocytophaga sp. Taxonomy (GTDB): domain Bacteria; phylum Bacteroidota; class Bacteroidia; order Cytophagales; family Cytophagaceae; genus Sporocytophaga. Next base: position 172,530 of record JANQAB010000004.1, read on the forward strand.
AAATCGATGGGGAGTACAGATGGCATCTTACAAGAGGATTTCCTCAGACCAGTAAAAATGGCAAAGTGGAGATGTGGGTAGGTACAAGCACTGACATACACGAGCAAAAATTACAGGTTGAAGAGTTAAAAAAAATCAATGTAGACCTTGATAACTTCATTTATACGGCATCTCATGATCTTAAGGCTCCGATATCCAATATGGAAGGATTGGTTGAAGCATTAAAAGTCGCTGATGAGAATAAAGTTGAAAGAAATGAGCTGATTGATTTATTGAATAAGTCTTTATTGAGGCTTGGAAGAACAATCAATGATCTTACTGAAATTGCAAAGATTCAGAAACAAAAGGATTGGAGCAATGAAGTAGTTGAATTTTCAGAAGTTGTGAATGAAGTAACGCAGGATATGCAAAGGATTATCAATGATGCTAAAGCTAAGATAAATCTGGAGTTTAATGTTTCAGCTATCAAATTCAGCAAAAAGAATCTTAGAAGTATTTTTTATAATTTAATTTCAAATGCTATCAAATACAGGAAAAACAATACGACTCCCGTTGTTGATGTCAGAACTTTTCAAGAAAATGATAAGATCGTAATTCTTGCCAAGGATAATGGATTAGGTATAAAACAGGAAAATAAAAAAAGAGTATTTGAAATGTTCAGAAGATTGCATGCTCATGTAGAGGGCTCTGGAATGGGGCTGTATATTGTTAAAAGGATAGTTGAAAATGCAGGAGGGTCTATTGACATAGAAAGTAAAGCAGGAGAGGGGACTACATTCAGAATTTATCTTCCGGCAGAAAATCTTTTAGTCAGAGAGTAAATAATAAAACAATTATAGTCCTTCTCTTTCAGGATATAGCTGTCAACTTAACAGAATCTTTTTATATAGCTCTAAAACGTGGAGATTTAACTAGATGTCGCCCAAAAGCCTTCTTAAGGGCTTGTTGATGCAACACAACAGAGTTTCTTCAAGCCTCCGGAGGGGATGATGGATTGTCAGCATAGGGTGGAGCCCTTTGCAGGATTGAAGTCAGGCTTAATAAACATTATAAAAATAAAAGCCCGGTTTTGAGTCCGGGCTTCTGAAATTATTTAACAGCATCAAATGCTTGTTGAAAATCTGCTTTTATATCATCAATATGTTCTATTCCTGCGCTAACTCTTAGCTGACCTGGTATTACCCCAGCTGATTTTTGTTCCGCATCATTTAACTGCTGGTGTGTAGTGGAAGCCGGATGAATGATCAGGGTCTTGGCATCTCCGACATTAGCGAGATGACTAACCAGTTTAAGAGAATTGACAAATTTGTCAGCTGTCTCTTTTCCTCCTTTTATCTGAAAAGACAATACTCCTCCAAATCCGTTTTTCAGATACTTCTTAGCTAATTTGTTGTAAGGGCTGGATTCCAACCCAGGATAATTCACTGAAGTTACTTGTGGATGTTTCTCCAGCCATTTAGCTAATTCCAAAGCATTGTCAACATGTCTTTGAACTCTCAATGACAAGGTCTCTAATCCTTGAAGTAAAAGGAAAGAGTTAAATGGACTTAATGCTGGTCCCCAGTCCCTAAGCCCCTCAACACGAGCCCGAATGATAAATGCTATATTTCCGAAAGGACCATTTGTTCCGAATACATCCCAGAACTTTAATCCGTGATAACCTTCTGAAGGCTCTGTAAACTGAGGAAATTTTCCATTACCCCAGTTATAATTACCTCCGTCGATAATAACACCACCAATGCTTGTACCATGACCACCAATCCATTTGGTAGCTGATTCTACCACAATATTGGCTCCATGCTCAAGTGGTCTGAAAAGATAACCACCGGCACCAAATGTATTATCTACAATCAAAGGAATATCATGTTTTTTAGCCACTTTGGCAATATCTTCAAAATCCGGAATGTTAAACCCTGGATTACCAATGGTTTCGAGGTATATGGCCTTTGTATCCTTATCTATAAGTTTTTCGAAAGCTTCAGCTTTATCTCCATCAGCAAATCTCACATTAATGCCAAGTCTCTTAAAGGATACTTTAAACTGATTGTAGGTACCGCCATAAAGATAGGAGGTAGAGACAATATTGTCGCCAGTCTGAAGTATGTTATTTAATGCAATGAACTGAGCAGCCTGGCCGGAAGCGACAGCCAAAGCAGCAACTCCACCTTCCAGTGCAGCCATCCTTTTTTCAAAGACATCTGTGGTGGGGTTCATTATTCTGGTATAAATATTCCCAAACTCTTTCAGTGCAAACAGATTAGCTCCATGTTCCGAACTTGTAAACTGATAGGAGGTAGTCTGATAGATAGGTACAGCTCTTGATTGAGTTGTAGGGTCAACCTCTTGTCCTGCATGCAGTTGAAGGGTTTCAAAGTGTGGTTTGTTTTGCGACATTGTAAAAACTTAAAATTTTAATCTCTAGAAAATTAGTAGACTATTTGTTGTCTTTTGGCAAATATGGAATTTTATTTTTTTGAATACCACTATGCAATAATTTTACTTAAAAATTGTTTTCCGAAGCAACAGTGAGTAAACAAATATTTTAATCTTTATGGAATTTGTACTTATTTCGCTTCCGCACTAATTATAAATAATAATCCATGGAAAAAGGGCCGATTGGGGTATTTGACTCTGGTTTTGGAGGTTTAACAGTTCTGAAAGAGTTTGAAAAATTACTCCCTGAATACGATTACCTTTACTTGGGCGACAATGCAAGGGCTCCTTATGGAACCAGGTCATTTGATACGGTTTACCAATATACGCTTGAATGCGTAATGTATCTTTTTGATAAAGGCTGCCATCTGGTCATTTTGGCATGTAATACTGCTTCGGCTAAGGCTTTGAGAAGTATTCAGCAGCAGGATTTAAATGCGATAGATTCGGGGAAAAGGGTTCTGGGTGTAATAAGGCCAACGACTGAAATAATAGGCTCAGTTTCACAAACACGGCATGTTGGTATTCTGGGAACGAAGGGTACTATAGAATCAAATTCTTATCCTATTGAAATCCATAAGTTTTATCCTGAAATAAAAGTTTTCCAGGAAGCTTGTCCGATGTGGGTTCCGTTGGTGGAAAATAATGAATATGATAGTCCGGGTGCTGACTATTTTATTGAAAAGCATATCAGAAATATTTTATCAAAATCCTCAGAAATAGATACCCTGGTATTGGGGTGTACACACTATCCTTTGCTTACAGAGAAAATCCGGAATTACCTTCCTTCTGAAGTTAAATTGGTGTCCCAGGGAGAAATTGTTGCCAAAAGTCTTAAAGATTATCTCTTCAAGCATCCTGAAATGGAGGCGAAATGTTCTAAAGGCGGCACTTGTACTTTTTATACTACAGACTCTACATCCAGCTTCGATGCTGCTGCTTCAGTGTTTATGGATAAAAAAATAGAATCTATGCATATTACTTTGTAAAGCAGGTATTTTCGGGAAGATTTATGGAAAGTGGAACGAAAGAAATTCATTTTGGGTTTTGAACCTGGAAAATCTTCTCAAATGATAGACAAAAAGGCTTTTTTAAGTATGCTGGACTGGTTGAATCAACAATCGGTTATTTCGGAATACAAACCTCAGTACTATAAAATTATAAAAGGCGATACAAACACCAGTGTTACTGAAATACTTGTTCACCTGAATCTTACAGATAAAGTGGAAGTAATCTCTTTCAGAGTGTCTCCTTCAGGATTTTGTTATAAGGTGAACAGTGAAACGGTGTGTCTTAAGGAGAATCACTACGTGGATTTTTTACTGGATCTTTATCTTCAGATGAGGACAAAGACCCAGGTAAGATTTCTCAACTAAGAATCGAAGACTTAAGCTCTGGCCTCTTCATTTTCTCTGAACAGCTTCATATCTGCATAGAACGTACCGAATGGAACAAGAGAAGCAAGAAATGCAATGAAAGCTTTTTTGATCGTCCAGTTATATTGAATGGTTGATTGTATTACCAATAAAACATAAAGAACAAAGAGTAATCCGTGGGCCATTCCAGTCATGCGAACAGGCTCCTGGATTCCTCCGATATATTTGATGGGCATGGCAATGAAAAGAAGTACCAGATAGGAGAGGCCTTCTATAAAGCCCACTATTCTTAGTCTGCCTAAAGTGCTTTTATATAGATCTTTCATATTTTTTTAACGAAAGATAAACACAAATATTGATATTGCAATCACATATTAAAGCTGTTTTACTGACATTTAAACCCGGGTTTGATATCCAGTACTTTAGTAATGGTCAGATATTCTCTGTTTTCTCCTGATTCAGTAGGTTTCTTTTCTGTATAGCCTTCAATCGTAAAATATAACTCTTCTCCGGGATTGGTTTGCTGATGCAAATATACCTGTTCCGCATATTTGTATAAAATCGAAGGTTCTACTATCATAGGTGTTTTTGCCTTGCATTTCCTGAATGTTGCAGCATCTGCAAAGTACCTGAAATAGCCACTTATCCTGACTGAAGGTTTCTTTACTTTAAACAATACATAAGAATATTGATCTTTAGGAAGTGTTGTTTTTTTACCACAATCAACTAATTGTTCTGTTGTGATTTTAAGATAGTTGTCTGCTTTTTTCTGGCCTTCCGGATAGGTCTGAATGAGTATGGCATTTTGTGAATCTTCATTTCCGATGGTGCTTTTCCAATAGCCTTTGGTCAGATAAATAGTAGTATCCCTATCCAGATAATTTTGTTTTAATTCAAAATCTCCTTCTTGTTTTCCCGGATCATGTGTGAGAATCAGTTCTTTCCTGATACCCGGGCAATCAGCACAGGGTACTATGCCAATATATGTTTCCTGCTCAGGTTCGGGGATTATTTCCTTTGCCTCAAAAATGACATCTTCTGGGGCCAATCCTTCAGAATTCGGTTTTTTTTCTACGTGGCATCCCAGTAAAATCCAAAGCAGTAATAACACGAAGTTTCCCTTCATAGTATAACTTTTTAGATTAACCTGAAAAAGAAGTCTTCGTTTTTTATTTCTCCTTATTTTTTGAATCTTTTTCTTTATTTTAAATAAATATTTATACCTCAGTATTTTGAGGGTAAGGTTTTGTAACCTTATCCCTAACCCTTCTCCTGAAAGAGAAGGAACAGTCCACGATAAAAATGAATTTGAAAAACTGATATGGCTAATAAACTCCAGAAGGCCAAGATCAGCTTAATAAAATAAAGATTCTTTAGGCAGATCATGATTGGGGGACAGGCAAGATTTCTAGCAATAGAGCAAAATCATGAAGTCTGAGAAAGTTCTGACCTCGAAGAGGTCAAATGTTTATAGAATAGATAAGATTAGATAAATAACATACGACCCTGTAGTGGGCGCACCAAGGCAATGCTCAGCTTTCTATAAATATTCAATCCCTTCAGGATTGTGAGGTTGTCTGAATCAGGATTTGCAGGATTTTAGAATTAACAGGATATTGGATATATTCCAGCGTCTTGGACTTTCAAAACCACCGTAAACTTAATAAAGGAAAGTTTCTTTAAGTTGACCATAGAAAGTTCTGACCTTGAAGAGGTCAAATGTTTATAGACAAGATTAGATAAATAACATACGACCCTGTAGGGGGCGCACCAAGGCAATGCTCAGCTTTCTATAAATATTCAATCCCTTCAGGATTGTGAGGTTGTCTGAATTAAAATTTACAGAATTTTAGAATTTACAGGATATTGATTATCTCGGTGCCATGGACTTCCCTGGCCACAACCAGGAGAGGGATTTAGGGTGAGGTTTTAATGGAATGTTAATAATGCTTTTGAAGGCGTCTTTGGGAAAAATTATTCTTTCAATTTTTAATAGTTGACCTATTTAATCTATGGCCTATAAATATTTATCGGGAAGTCAGACTTATATATTCAGAGATCTTAAAGACCTTATGGCCAAGGCCAGCATGCTGCGTTCAGGCGATCAGCTGGCAGGTATTGCTGCTTCAACTGAGAAAGAAAGGGTAGTAGCAAAGATGCTTCTTGCTGATGTTCCTCTCAAAAAGTTTCTGGAAGAACATCTCATAGCCTATGAAGAGGATGAGGTTACAAGACTGATTATAGACGAACATGATGCAGCAGCCTTTCAGTCTGTAAGTCACCTGACTGTCGGAGGTTTCAGAGACTGGCTGCTTAGTGAATCGGCGACTTCTGATATACTGAAGGCCACTGCATCCGGTATTATTCCCGAAATGGCAGCAGCAGTATCCAAAATAATGAGTATCCAGGATATGATTCTGGTTGCTTCAAAGTGTGAAGTCATCACCCGCTTCCGAAATACTCTAGGACTTAAGGGGCATTTTTCGACAAGGCTACAACCCAATCATCCTTTTGACGATTTAAAAGGAATAGCAGCGTCGGTGATTGATGGTTTGCTCAAAGGCAGCGGAGATGCTGTCATCGGGATTAATCCTGCTACGGATAGTCTTAAAATTACCGGTGAACTTTTAATTATGCTGGATGCTTTGATTGAAAAGCTGAATATTCCTACTCAGTCATGCGTGCTGTCCCATATTACAACAACAATGGAGCTGGTAGAGAAAGGTTATCCTGTTGATCTGACATTTCAGTCTATTGCAGGCTCTGAAAAGGCAAATTCATGTTTTGGTATTAATTTGTCTATGCTTCAGGAGGCCTATGAGGCCACATTGGGTTTAAAGAGAGGAGTGCTTGGTAGTAACGTCATGTATTTTGAAACAGGCCAGGGAAGTGCCTTATCTGCAAACGCACATCATGGTTTAGATCAGCAGACCATAGAGACAAGGGCATATGGCGTTGCGAGAAAGTATCATCCTTTGTTGATAAATACAGTAGTCGGTTTTATTGGTCCGGAATATTTATTTAACGGAAAACAAATTATACGAGCTGGTATCGAAGACCATTTTTGCGGCAAGCTGCTGGGGCTGCCTATGGGGTGTGATGTGTGTTATACGAATCACGCAGAAGCGGATCAGGACGACATGGATAATCTGCTCACGCTGCTTGCTGCAGCAGGTTGTAATTATATAATGGGAGTGCCTGGTGCTGATGATATTATGCTGAACTATCAGAGTACATCCTTTAATGATGCCCTTTATGTTAGAAGGTTATTGGGGTTAAAGCCTGCTCCGGAATTTGTGAAATGGCTGTCTGATATGAAAATCATGAACTCTGATTTTACACTTTCAGGAACGCGTGATCTTACAAAACTTATTAACCTTTTATGATAGAAGAAGAATTCTGGAATAACCTGAAAAAGTTTACCAATGCCCGTATAGGCCTCAGAAATTCAGGCACCAGCATTGCAACTACCGATCAGCTCCGGTTTCAGCTTAGTTTTGCAGAAGCTAAAGATGCAGTACAAAAAGAACTGGATGAGAATTTAATTAGTGAGCAGTTTTCCCGGCAGGAATTGCCATTGTATTATCTCCAGTCTGAAATCAACAATAAAGCTGAGTTCCTTTACAGGCCTGATCTGGGCAGGAAATTAAACACCTCTTCGGCATCCTTGCTCAGCGATTTAAATCCACTGCCTTCTGATATCGCTTTTGTAATCTGTGATGGATTATCTGCTTCTGCCATTCATCATCATGCTGTTAGATTTTTATCTGAGTTTATGGTTCGTAATGCAGCCTATTCTTATTCACCGCTTGCAGTTGTGAGGTATGGGAGGGTTGCTATTGGTGATGAAGTCGGATTTCTTTTAAAAACAAAATTGGTTGTTGTCCTGATAGGGGAAAGGCCTGGTTTAAGTACGCCGGACAGCATGGGGATTTATTTTACCTATAATCCTGTCCCGGGCCTGACGGATGAGTCCCGGAACTGTATTTCAAATATTCATAATAAGGGGTTATCATATGCACAGGCAGCAAAGAAGTTAAGCTTTCTTGTAAATGAATCATTAAAAAGAAAAATTTCAGGAGTATTGCTCAAGGATAAATCTGATGATTATGATCTGTTGACTCCTTAATGCCTCAAAGCCTGGTAATAATGGTTCGCTCGTAATTTTTATTGATGATTTTTCTCTCAACTTTATAAGTTTTTTTATCAAGATGTTCTTCAATAAAAGGCAATGAGGGAGCATAATGATAGGAACCACCGCGTTTCAGAGACTGTAAAATTTCCATGTACTTTTCAGCATATTCCAGAAATGATCCATCGGCTCTTAAATGGTTGTTAAAAAAATGACTTGAGAAAGAAAGGTTGGAAATAATAGTGCCCCAGGTATCCGGTTTGAGTTCAAATTCAAACCAGCTGATTTCAGACAGCCAGCTTTCTTTTTTAATTAGAAGCCGATCTATCCCGGTAACATTGAGCTCTCTCTCCTTTAGAAAAGCAGATAAATGTGCATGTTCTCCACAGCCAATATCCAGAATAGGTTCTAGTAGTTTTCCCGGGTTGATATCCAGAAGTTCCAACTGCAGTTCTGCCGAATACTCAGAGCATACAACTCCGGCAACGGATTTTTTGTCACGATGATTAATCTTTTCTATATGCGGATTAGAGTATGACAACCAAGTCGTCAATCTTGTAAAATGCCTGGAGGATATGTCTGATAAGATTAATTGCGGGTCACTGAGCTCAGATATTAATTTTTTATAGACTTTTCTCAGAATGGATTTATCCCTCTCGTTTACGGTAATGTACTGATTGGTATGAAAGAATTCACGAAGCACTTTTGAAATTGTATGATCAATAAGATCTTCCCGGACGGAATCATCTGATAATATTTCTGCTAACTGATGTCTGTTTGAAAGCAGGTTATTACCTTTCCAGAAATTGAATAAATTGTCTCTGTCAAAGTAATACAGATTTTTGCCTTTATTTGTCTGAATTTGTTTGTCAATTGAGTGATGAAGTAATTGTAATTCAAGCATACCGATTTGATAATTCATTCTTTTATAAACTAAACTTAGCGAATGAAATTCATATTTTATAAAGATTTTAACTTTTGTCGGAGTAAGGGAACTTATAAAAAAATAATTCGTTTAAATTGGAAAATATTAAAAATTAAACTAAGCTTGATTCGTTAAACATAATATTATTTTATCTTAACTGTTTACCAATATGTCAAAAGCACAAGACGCCAAAAAAGAAACTAAGAAAAAGCCAACTAAGACGCTTAAAGAGAAGAGAGCTGAGAAGAAAGAAAAGAAAAAATAAGTGGCTTTAAAAGTTTAAATGAAGAAGTCTTCCCTCACCGGAAGACTTCTTCATTTATATCCTGATATAAGTAATAATCACTAAGTATTTTCATAAAAAGAACCATCCATTTTAAAATTATTTGATGTCGGTTAAAATAAAATTGTACGAATTGTGTGTGGCTTTTGTGGAACAGCGAATAGCCTCATCTCAAAAAGCTATTGAACATGCTCAGCTTGCTGCCAATGAAGAAACCAAAAGTAGTGCAGGAGATAAATATGAGACTGGAAGAGCAATGATGCAGCTTGAGATTGAAAAGCAATCTGTCCAGTTAGCGGAAGCAATGAAACTAAAGCACGTCCTTTCACAAATAAATCCGGAAAAAACTACAGAAACGATACAGTCGGGAAGCCTTGTTTTTACAGATCAGGGGAATTTTTATATCTCTATTAGCGCAGGGAAATTGGATCTGGAAGGAATGACATATTTTGCCGTGTCACCAGTATCTCCTATCGGGGCATTACTGATCGGGAAAAAGTCAGGAGATACAATTCTTTTGAATGGAAAAACTTTTACTATCAGGAAGATAGAATAATCTAGCCGATAAATTTGTGACACCTTAAAAATTGTATTAATTCCTGAAAATCAATCTTATCAGGTCTGGAAAAGCCCCTTGTTACCTGAGGTGTGGGGAAATTTAATTTTGAATCTGTTTTTTAAAATTATATTTTTTGTAGAAATTATTGAATGATAGAATCTTTCACCCTGATAAAGCGTAAACCCATTTCGTTACGCGGGGAAAGATTCTCAAACTTTTAACACCTAATTACATATGCCTTTAGCACCTTTTACAGGAGTATTGGGAAAGAAAAATGCTGCTCATTTGTTAAGACGGGCAACATATGGAGGTACCAAAGCAGATATTGATGCAATGTCTGGTCTTACTGCATCTCAGGCAATACAACAATTGTTTGTTACCACCGCTGATCCTTTACCTCCTTTGGATCCTGCCACAGGAATAACCTGGGTTAATACATTGCCAGTCTCCGGAGATAGCGAGGAGGGGGATCTGCAAGGTTTTTTTATAAAATGGTGGCTGGGGATGCTCGGAGGAACAGGAATTGAACCTTCTCAGAAACTTGCATTTCTGACCAGAGAAAAAAATAGTTTTTCTGCTTCATACCCATTTTACCACCATTCAGGAAACAGTAAATAATAGCAGAGCACTCTATTTTCAGAATGCATTGTTCAGAAAGTTTGCCTTCGACAATGAGCCGGATCCCTTATGGAATTTTAAAATGCTGACAAAGAAAATCTCCCTTGATAATGCTATGTTGGTATTGTTGGATGGCAGACTCAATGTGAAGGGGAGACCGAATGAAAACTATGCCAGAGAGTTTCTGGAATTGTATACGATAGGTAAAGGTCTTCCTGGTCATGTGCCGCCTTCAACTATACCCGGTGACTATATTTATTTTACTGAACAGGATGTTCAAGCTGCTGCCCGTGTATTTTCAGGCTATGATACAGACTTTACTTTTCTTACCATAGATGAAGACACTGAATTGCCAAGGGTGAAAATAAAAGGTACAGGCACCGTCGCCAATCAACATGATAATGATCCTAAAGAATTCAGCGATCGTTTTGGAAATACTGTTATTACTCCGGATACAACCTTGCTTTTTGGAGATAAGGCAACAGAAGCAAGTATGCTGGATGAGCTGGATCAGCTTGTGGAAATGGTTTATGCTCAACAGGAAACTGTGAGAAATATTTGCAGAAGGATATACAGATTTTATGTATACCATGAAATCACACAAACTATTGATAACAGTATCATTGCCGATATGGCAAATACCTTCGTTGCCAATAATTTTAAACTGCAACCTGTAATTATGGAACTACTGCAAAGTCAGCATTTCTATGATTCAGCTACAGCTTCAGTAGATGATAATAATTTCGGAGCTTTGATCAAGTCTCCTCTTGACCTGGTTTTAAATACACTAAGCTTCTTTGAATACAATTTGCCGGATCCTCAGACGGAAGCCGAACAGTTCTATGAGGTGACAGGTAAGATTCTGGAGTCTATGAAAAATCAGGGAATGTATTTCCTGAATCCTTATGATGTTGCGGGCTACGATGCTTATTTTCAATATCCTTTATACAACAGAAACTGGATCTCTGCCAATACACTTACACAACGTTATAAGTTTATTTACGATAACATAAGTATTGATAAAATGGAAGAAATTAAAATAGATATTTTTCCATTTATTCAGCAAAGATTTGCCAGTGTAGCATTAAATCCTGATGACCTGATTAATGAACTGGCATCTTACCTTTTGCCAATGTCACAGGCAGGAACAGAGATTACAACGGAGCGTCTTAATTATTTCAAATCACAGTTTTTTGTAATTGGAAAAGGGTTGCCACAAGGTCCGGAAGCATTCTGGGAATTCAGCTGGAACAATGCTGATACCATACCCGAAAGCAAAGAAGATGCGAGAGGTATGTTGCAGTACCTTTTAAATGCCATGTTACAGTCTCCAGAATATCAGTTATTTTAATCAGGAAAAAACAGTCTTATGAAAAGAAGAGACTTTATTAATAAATTACCCGCTCTTGGCGCGATTTCCTTTGCACTGGATGGTATATTTTTTAAATCTATGTCTATGGCATCTCCATTGCAAAGACTTGCAGCAGAATGCCCTAACGACAGGGTTTTGATCATACTTCAGATGCATGGAGGCAACGATGGTTTAAATATGCTGATACCTGCAGGTGATTATGATAATTATCAGAATGTGCGTCCTAATATTGCGATACCTGAAAATGGAAATCGAAAATTTATATTGCTGGATAGTTCTCTTTCCTCTGAACGATCTGTCGGTCTGCATCCTGATATGGTAGGTGTGAAAGACTTATATGACCAGGGAATGGTGAGTTTTGTGCAGGGGGTATCTTACGAACATCATAATGGTTCGCACTTTAGAAGCAGAGATATCATGTTCATGGGGGGCAGTTCAAATGATTATATCAGCTCCGGTTGGGTAGGTCGTTACTTGAAAGACCACTACGCTCCTCTGGTTTATCCTGATAATTTCCCTAATGACAATATGAAAGACCCGCTGGCATTGGAATTCGGTAGCGAAGTATCTCTTATATTTCATCAGGGTGATAATATATCTACTGGTTTAGCTATAGATAATCCTCAACAGTTCTTTAACCTCGTCGATGAGCTTCCAGGCTTTGATGATGTGGAAGGGGTAGACCCGAGAGGGATTCCTCCGGCAAGTCTCAGTAGCTCTCCTTATGGAAAGGAAATGAAATGGCTGCTGGACCTGGAACAGAAGACAGATCAGTATGATGACAGACTTCTGGCTGTGTATAATGAAGGTAAAAAGTTTGACCCAAGTGTTACTTATCCTACGACATATCCTCTGAGCGCACCGGGAGGCAGAATTAAAAATCCTCTTGCAGGGTATTTTAAAATTATTGCCAATCTGATCAGCGGTGGATGCAAAACCAAAGTGTTCCTGGTAAAGATCGGAGGTTTTGATACACATGCACAACAAGTGGAAGCCAATGATCATACCATCGGTAACCATGCTGCTTTGATGTATCATATTTCTGCGACCATGAGAGCTTTTCAGGAAGATCTTAAATTGAGAAGTATTGATCACAGAGTGTTGACTGTAACTACTTCTGAATTCGGAAGAAGGATTTATTCTAACGGAAGTTATGGAACGGATCATGGTTCCGGAGCACCTGTAATGCTCTTCGGAAAAGGCGTCATACCAGGTGTGGTGGGTAATAATCCCGATCTTTCTAAAGATAATGTAGAAATGCAGGTGGATTACAGACAAATCTATTCCTCTATTCTGAAAGAATGGCTCTGCGTAGATCCGGCGAAAGTAGATGCGGAATTCGGAACTATATGGGGAGATTATCCCGGAAAAGGCACAGTACTTCCGATTGTAAATCCCGATGTTACTTCTGTTAAAGACTTCCTGGATAAGAGAATCAGAACCAGCAGTTGTTATCCTAATCCTGCAAGTTTTGCTACCACTATATCATTCAATATAACTGTTGATACAAATGTTGAAATCAATATTCTGAATGCGAATGGCAGCATAGTTAAAAATGTCTTTAATGAAAGACGTGGATACGGTGAGCACAGAGAGATGGTGGATCTTCGTGATATTCCTTCTGGTGTTTACTATTATGAGATCAAGGCGGGTTCGATAAAAGATGTTAAGAAACTTGTAATCCTAAAGTAACACCAGTACATGAATCGTATTTTACCGTATTTTATTTTTGCTGTTTTTTTTGTGTCTCTTCTTGCTGGTACTGATGCAAATGCTCAGGGAAGCAGGAGGAGAACTCCGACTTCCAGAAGGAATGCTGAATTCCTTGAGAAGCAGTGGTGGATAGGAGTGAGAGGAGGTCTTAGTTATTCTAAAGTAAAGCCTGGTGAGAGGTATTCCGTATTCAGTTCTACCGAAGGGGAACCAAATAGTCTTGATAAAAAGTATAATGGTTTTAAGGGGGCAGGTGCACTGGCAGGACTTGAACTTACCTTTACCTATAAGACCGTTTCGCTGAGCTTTCAGCCAAATTATAGAAGACAGAGATTTAGCTACAGCAACAGATATGAATGGAAAGATACTTCGGGCGTTGTAACTTTTGATTTGAATTATAAACAGGATCATCAGCTGGATTATATAGAATTGCCGCTTTTAATCAAATACGACATACTTAAGAATGCTATTAAAGCCTTATGTGCAGGCAGGTTTTTACTATGGTATATTGAGCGTTGCAAATAAAAAGGTTGAAATCAACGGTACCGATATGGCTTCCGGAGGAACTGAATTTAAGCAGCCTGATATCATGGTTGGTGCAAAGGATTTGTTTATCCGATCTTCTATTGGATTTATGGCAGGTGCAGGTGTGAGCTATGATGTAGGAAATATTAAGGTCTTACTGGATGTCAATTACCGCTTGGGAACCAATAACATTACAAACAGAAAGAATAGATATACCAATAACGCTCTTAGCGGAGCGGGCGATGCGCTGGATGATCTGAAGCTCAGAAATATCAGCATTAATCTGGGATGTCTGCTTCCAATGAGGTATGTCAATGCAAATAATTTCAGATCAAGATAATAGTGCAGGAATGAACAGGATTACAGTATTATTAGGTGCTTTAATTATTCTTTTTTTACATCTTGTGATATCAAGAAGAATAAAGATGTAAGGCCCGAGACTTTTTTGAAGATCTATGATCATTCTGATATTACATCAGAATATATTCCCTACGATATTCAGCAGGCTGCAGATGAGGGCTTTCTAATCCTAGGAGGAAGGAAGGTTGCTGAGTCTCCTTTTAAAGGCGTTTATGTAATGAAGACCGACAAAGAAGGAAATTTTGTTTCTGAGCAAAATGTTCCTTCTGATTATGTTAACCCGGTGAATCAGTTGGTGAAAGTTGGGAATCAGGTTTTTTTCTTCTGCATGGACCGTCTGAGTCTGGAAGCAAAACTCATGAAAATAGATGAAGCAGGCATGGCAATAGAGGTAGCAGGATTAGGTTTGCTTTACCCGCTTTATGCTTCCTTAAATGGAGATAATAACAGTCTTACATTGCTTAGTTATAACAGAGAAGATAAAAGGACTGTTGTTTCAAGAATAAGTACCGGAGGAACCATACTCAATCAGAAATCATTTGACATAGGTTTTGGAGATTTTGACGCTGAACAAGCCATCATTGAGCACCTAAGTGGGCAAGGCAAACACCTTCCTTTTTTCTGTGGACAGTTAAATGGTAACACCTATTATTTCAATGCATTTTATAGATACACACTTTCACTTGTTTTCTTCGATATGCTTTCAACGGACAGAAATCCAAGAGTGGGTTTGGTTCAAGGTTATCAGGATGAAAGAGTGATCAGCAGCCTGGTCTTTAAAGGAAATGGGTTCGCTATATCACGGTTTGCTTATGGTGATAATTTCTTTATTCCGAATGTCACACTGAACTATGCACCCAATGCAGTTTCTTCCAGTTCTGACATCCCCGGAAATAAAATGTTTGAACTGAAACCTGATGCCAATGTGGTCCTGAAAAACTGTGCCTTAAACAATGGCAATACGCTTGTTTACGGCTCTGATACCAAATCAGGACAAATTGCTCTGTATTTTTATGATGTAAATAGTGGAATGCTTTTAGGTAATAAATATCTGGGCTCAATGAATCCTTATACATTGGCAGGTTATACAGTTGCCAATGATAAAAGTCTGGTTGTTGCAGGCACTACCTGGATCGCAGGAAGGTTCCCCCGAATCTGTATATTTAAAGTTTCCAAAGAGGAGCTGGAAGAGGCGATGTAGGGTTTGGTGCTTCAATTTCCTTGCGGCTCCAATCTACTTATGAATCGGGAGCTGGCTTAAGTTAGATAAACTTAAGTCAGAGGGAGGCTGGTAATAATGTTGGTGGAAATTGGGAACCAGATTCATTTCTTACTTTATATCAAAAGCAGTTAAGATGGTACACCTATCGGAGGACATTTAAAATGAGAAGAATCTTTTTTTTAGTATTTTTATTGTTAACATCTTGTACGTTTGAAGAAAGGGGAAAAGAATTATGTTCTTCTTTAGGCCCTCAGTTTAAAAGTGCATTGAAGGACTATAATTCTCAACGATATGAGATTGCTATTGAAAAGTTTGATACAATAATTAATATACTTGAAAATGCAGATTCCAATTGTTACAATAATGTAACTTCTTTATGGTTGAGAGGTGAGTCAAAAAGAAATATCGGAGCATTTATTAGTGCCAGAAGTGATTTTAATCGATTACTTTTAATTAATAGTAAGAATGAATGGGGATATGTTGGTATGGGAGATTGTAGTTTTTATGGAGATAGTAATTATCTCGAAGCATTAAAATTTTATGAAAAAGCTATTGAAATAAACGCCAGAAACAATTCAGCAAATATTGGGAAAGTACGATCTTTAGAGAAATTAGGGAAGGATTCTTTAGCAATAGAATATATTACAAAAGTTATAAGCTTTGATCAAAAAGATGCTAGAAAGTACTATTTAAGAGCACTTATAAAAAAGAAAATAAGTGATAGTGAAGGTGCTTGTGAAGATATAAAAATGTCCATAAGGTTGGGTAACCTAAATGCGAAATCAAAGTTAGAACAATGGTGTAATAACTCTACCCCATAACTGTCAGGTCCCAACAAATGCACCGGAGCTGTCTTAAGTTTAACTAACTTAAGCCCCAAAATGAGAGCAAGTTTATCAACTTTCTGTTTTAAAGAGGTAAATCAAAATCGTAATTCAGTCTTCAATAATATCTAGTAAAAAAACTTTCTAATCCGTGACTTGTCCCCTGACAAGACACTAACTCCTGAGCAATATAACAAACAACCAAAGACAGGTGATTTGGCACCGGAGCTAGCTTAAGTTATATAACTTAGGCCAACTCTGAGAGGATGAAAATGGGATAGTTGATGTTAAATCAAAAGTAGGATACTTTGTTTACATGCATCACAGCCTAATGCTCTTGTAAGATATTTGCAACGAAAGAAATTTGAAAGTACAGATAGAAGAGATAATACTAATCATAAGTTTAATGAGAATGAATTATTTCCAAGTGGTAAATAAACCTTTATTTATTATTATAAACCTTGCTCTTTTATTAGGAGGATGCAGAGGCGCTAAATATTATCATAAAAAGGAAATGGGATTTTCAAAGGAATGGTATCTTTATTCGATTACTATAAACTCATCTACTAAAAAGATAGACTCATTGGGACGATTTTCTATGAATTTTGATTTTGCCAATAATTTATTCGGATTTCATCATTTATATATAAAGGATAATAAAGAGATCAGTATGAAAGCTGAACGGACTCGTAGTTATATTCATAGTAAGGCTTCCTTTTCTTTGGATTTTAAAAAAGTTCAAGATTCTCATAGTTATAATTTTTTTATCAGGATTGATAATGAGAAGTTATATTGTTTAGGTTCTGAAATATTTCGCCATCCAATTTTTCAAAGATCAGAGTGTTTGATTTTTTCAATCTGCTGATGGAAAACTAAGATTTGATAAAGATTCGATGATAATTGATCTTAAGTCAAGAGTAAATCCTTATGAAGCTAAAATTGTCTGTATTGATAAGAATAGCATAAAATAGTTACTTTTTATTTTGAAGTAAAAAGAATAAATAATGATGTTGTTGTAGAGGATAGTGAAGTGGAGCACGCGTTTTGAAAATGCGTGCCAGCCAAGTGGTAGACTGATGCCTTCGCTTCAAGCGAAGGCATCAGTTGAAATAAGCCAGATTAATAACTTACGGGCTACTCCCAGCTGTTCCGCGGTGTGCCGAGAATGAAAGACGGCACTAAATAAAGTCTTTCAATGCTATATAAAAGATGAAGGAAGGCCCTTCATTGGCGAGTTTACAGGAACAGCCAATAAACAACCCTGCGGCGCTTCACAGGCAATGGTGAGGTGTTGAGCGGTCAGGGAAAAGGCTCCAAGAGGAGTTATGTGAGAGTAAAAGAGATGAACGCAAGTGAACCATTGAAGAAGTGTCGAGAAAGCGAATCTACTGTCAAAACCAAGACCTCGCGGGGTTAAGGGATAAGCATTGCAGATACCTGTCTACTGGCTATGTGGCGGTCGTCATTAAGGTGGCATGACTTTTACTCAGGCTTTTATATGGAACTCGGGAACCTGAATATGAATGCTGGTCTTTTTGTAAATCATCCTCCTGAGGAGTTGGGAAAAGACAAAGGGAAACACAGGATTACCGATGTTGTATTCAGGGGCGGACTAATTCGTAGTAGTGTAGAAGTTTCTGTAATGGAAATGGAGCGAAGGAGTTAGCTAATTCGTAAGATGAACTGGTCAACCATAATTGTGGGAGGAGCTGGAATCTGAAATGAATTAGAAGAGCCGTATGACGGGAGACTGTCAAGTACGGTTCTGTGAGAGGCTTGGGCTGAAATGCCCTTGCCTACTCGACTTTGTTTTCCTCGAAGGCTGTCGCTCGCCTCTAGATAGTAAAATCTGTCATAGAGAGATAAGTATAGAAGATAAAAAAACAACCAATGAATAAAGCACCTTCGCATTTGTAATGCGAGAGATTGAGGAAATGATTTAGAAAGTAACGAGGTTTTATAGAAATAAATATTCAGGCTTTTAATTCATTTATCTGCTTGAAATATTATTTCTGCAATATAACCCGCAAGTCAATAGACTTACTTTAGGCTTAAGTTAGATAAACTTAACCA
Organism: Sporocytophaga sp.; assembly: GCA_024707265.1. Classification (GTDB taxonomy): domain Bacteria; phylum Bacteroidota; class Bacteroidia; order Cytophagales; family Cytophagaceae; genus Sporocytophaga. The sequence continues at coordinate 190,945 of JANQAB010000004.1, forward strand.
GAGGGGGCAAAATGGAAGATGTGCTGTACATTCTTGAAAACGCAATCAGCAAGAACCACAAGATACTTATCTTTTGTCAGTTCGTTAAACACCTGTCTATTCTCACAAATTATCTTGATGAAAAGAAAGTAACCTATGCTTATCTCGATGGTTCCACAAAAGACCGCAAGGCCCAGGTAGAATATTTTCAGGAGAACGAAGGTGTAAGAGTATTCCTGATAAGTCTGAAAACCGGTGGAGTAGGACTTAACCTCACTGCCGCAGACTATGTATTCATCCTTGATCCATGGTGGAATCCTGCGATTGAAGCACAGGCTGAGACAGAGATTACAGGATAGGTCAAAAGAATAAGGTATTCACTTACAAATTTATTTCTCAGAATACTGTAGAAGAGAAAATTCTGAACCTTCAGAAAAATAAGCTAACGCTAGCCGAAGAACTCATCACAACAGAAGAAAGCTTTGTGATGAACCTGTCCAGAGAAGATATTCAGTCGATATTTGATTAATAGTAGTTTAAAGTTAAAAGAATTCTAAGCGGAAAGTACAAAGCTGAACGCGAAAAGTTCAAGTCCCCTGCTATAGTCCTCGTGAACCTTACAAATTATGGTCAATGTTTGACTTAATTCTTTTCAATTCAATATGAACTAATATCCTTAAGGGTGATTGTTTTTACATCCTGATCTGATATTACTTGAAATTATAATCTACAGATTAATTCAATCTTTAAAGAAGAGGCCGAACTATATTATTTCTATATTGCTTATAATCATTATGTTAAAATGAAAATAATTTTCTAGTTTTGATCGGAAATTATAAAAAATCTGTATCTTGGAATTCAACCTAATTTTTAGATATGCTTCATTGGGGAATTATAGGTACTGGAGTTGTGGCTTTTGAACTAGCCTATGCAATTCAATCAGTAAAAGGAAATAAAATAGTGGCAGTAAGTTCAAGATCAAAAGCCAAGGCTCATTTCTTTGCCACACACTTAAAAATTGCTAATGTATACGATTCATACAATGACCTGATAAAGAATCAGGACATTGATATAGTATATATAGCATTACCCAATAGTTTTCATGCAGAAATAATCAAACTCTGCCTCGAAAACGGCAAACATGTGCTTTGTGAAAAGCCGTTTACTATAAATGCTGAAGAGGCTAAAGAAATACGAGCACTGTCCAAAGAAAAAAATCTTTTCTGCATGGAAGCCTATTGGACACGCTTTATTCCATCTGTTCAGAAGTTACTATCCCTGATTAAAGAGGATCATATAGGTAATATAAAAATGATCTGTGGCAGCTTTGGCAATATATCACATCAACAGCGAAGTTTTGATCTTGCTGCAGGTGGAGGAGTATTATTAGATCTTTGTATTTATCCCATTGCCTTAACATACGCCATACTTGGAAAACCTGATGAAGTAACCGGTAGTCTGACACTTGGATCATCAGGTGTAGACGTTCAGGCCAGCGTTGGCCTGAAATATAAAAACGGAGCATTAGCCAGTCTGACTTCAAGTTATTCAGCCAATCTGAATAACGAATTTGTTGTATATGGTGAAAAAGGTTCGATTAAATTATGTGCGCCATTTTATAGAAGTTCAACACTTGAAATAACTTATTTTGCTACTCCTGGAGCTCCAGAGCCAAATACAGGACTTTCTGCGAGAAGAAATTATTTCAACCTTCCTTCAGCTTTAAAATTTGCTCCTTTCCTGGTAGAACAAATTCGCAGAATCTTACCTGCAAAATCAAAAAGAATGATTATTCCTTTTAAAGGCAATGGGTATCAGTATCAGATTATAGAGGTTAATGATTGCTTAGATGCTAATAAAACCGAAAGTGATTTACATTCACTTAATACCACCATAGAGGTGATGGAAATCCTTGATGCTGTTAGAAAGCAGGCCGATTTCAAATACCCTAAAGAAGAACTTGTTCAAATAAGAGAGTAAACTCCAATAAGAATAATCACTTCAACTAACGATAATAAAAACTATGAATTCAGACCGTAATTTTTTAAACGTGGGACTAGTTGGTTCCGGCTTCGTATCTGATTATTACATGCGTACTGTAAAAGATTACAGTAATTTTAAAATTATTGGGGTATTTGATTTGATCAAAGAAAGGGCTCAGAGATTCTCAAATCATTATAAAGTGCCTCTCTATGATTCCTATGAAAGCATGTTAGCAAATAAGGAAATCGATATTATTCTTAATCTGACTAATCCTCACAGTCATTACGAAGTTTCAAAACAGGCGTTATTACATGGCAAACATGTTTACTGCGAAAAACCAATGGCCATGCACGTCGAAGAAGTTAAGGAATTGAAAGAGCTGGCAGAACAAAACGGTTTATTAATAAGCAATGCACCATGTTCTTCACTTTCAAGTTCTGTAAAAACTTTATGGACTGCCATCAATGCTAAAAAAGATCGGTGAAGTAAAGTTGGTTTATGCTGAAATGGATGATGGACCTGTTCACCTTATGAATCCTGAAAACTGGAAAAATTCTCTTGGAGTGCCATGGCCTTATGAAGAAGAGTTTGAGGTAGGATGTACTATAGAACATATTGGTTATTGCCTTACCTGGTTATTGGCCATGTTTGGTCCAGCAGTACATGTTACTGCTTTTTCGCATTGCCTGATTTCACAAAAAATGGACTCTATAAAACCAACTTCTACTCCAGATTTTTCTGTAGCCTGCATTGAGCATAAAAGCGGAGTAATTACAAGACTTACCTGTGGCTTATTGGCTCCTATGAATCGCACACTCACCGTGATCGGCGATAAAGGAATTTTGAAAGTAGGAGATTCCTGGGACAACCAGATAGCAGTAGAGTATCAAAATTATACCAGTTTAAAATTAAAAGCGGAAAGAAAGCAATGGATCATAAATAACTGGTTCCTTAAAAAAGCATTTGGTCTTTTTTATAAAAAGCTTCCTTTAATAAATCCGAAAAAGAGACCTTTCCGGTTAATTCCTGATAAAATAAAGATGGACTATTTATTAGGTATATCTGATCTTGCAGAGGCGGCACTTCATAACAAACCTTTGCTGTTGGATGGAGCATTTTCTTTGCATGTTACTGAGTTATGCCTTAAAATTCACGAGTCACGCAAATGTGGGGAGAAGATTCAAATAGAAACAAGTTTTTAGAAACAGTTTATACTTATCCAAAAAGCCCATTTAGATCTTAATAAATGGGCTTTCAATTTTAAATCTTTAATTCAATGTCGTTTAGTTAAGCTATAATTTTAGGAAAAAACTTCGGATATTTGATAAATAATAAGGGGTATAAAAAGCCTTAAATTCCGTGAAAACATAATTGATAAAATTTATACTTTACTTCATGAAAAGCGATTTGAGAACAATAACAAGTTCAGAAAGAGCAGTTTTACTAGAAATCGAAAATTAAATTTTGTCAACTTAATAGTCCTATTAGCGCATCCCATGTTAAAGTCTGTTCAACGAGAATTTGATGACTTCTTTCAGAAGTTGAACGGCGATGAATTTCAATTACGTAGCATCACCAAAGGAGCCTTGACTCAGGCTCGTGCCCAATTAAAGTATCAAGCTTTTATAGAACTGGATCAGCCGACCCAGGACGAATTTTATGAAAATGGAGGAGCTTATGGATGGGATAAATATCGAGTACTGGCAGTAGATGGTTCGACCATAAAACTTCCTTTTCATTCTTGTATTGTAGAAGAGTTTGGTGTAAATAGCTTTGCCCAAATGCCGATAGTCCTCAAAGTATGGCTCGGATTTCATTGCTATATGATCCACTTAATTGTATCACTGTGGATGCTCAGATAGGCGGATATTCTACCAGTGCAGCATCTCTTTGCTATGAACATTTATCCAAAGTCAAGGAGGACGATCTGCTAGTATTTGATCGTTATTATGCATCTCGTAACTTAATGTGGAGCATTAAAAATAAAAATGCAGATTTCCTTTTTAGGATGAAGGATAATTGGTGTAATGTAGTAGATGAATTCCAAAAGGAAAAAGCAAAAGATAAAATCATAATCCTTGAAACTGATTATGGTTCTATTAAAGTGCGTTTGATAAAATCTGGCAATAGAGTTTTTTGTACATCAGTTCTGAATAAGAAAATAAAGCCATCGGATTTTAATGATCTTTACGATAATAGATGGGGAGTTGAAGAAGCTTATAAAACATTGAAAAATTGGTGTGAGATAGAAACTTTTTCAGGAAAAACTGCCCTGGCAATTAAACAAGACTTTTATTCCAAAATCTTCTTGATGAACCTATCGGCAGCCTTTACGCATCCTGTTGAAGAACAAATAAAAAAAGAAAAGGAAAATTATAAAGTTAATAGAGTTCAAGCATTAGCCTCAATTTCTCAATTACCTATAGCTCTATTTTTGAAAAAAACAGGTTCAAAAGCGATTAAAGCATTTGACAATATTGTCTCCAAAACTATTGATATTATTAGGAAGGGGCGGAGAAACCCAAGAAAAATACGACCTAAAAAGAAGCATAGCATGAGTTATAAAAAAATATAAGATTTCCTTAACTAAACGACATTGATCTTTAATTATTATTTACCTTCTTAAGGTACTGTTTCAAATTCTTCAGGATGCAGTCTCCTGATAACTTTTGCCGGCATGCCTGCCACTACACAATTTGGCGGCACATTTTTAGTTACAACAGCGCCAGCCGCAACAACAGAATTCTCGCCGATAGTTACTCCCTTAAGTATCATGCATCGGGTTGCAATCCAGACATTATCTTTTATAATAACAGCTCCTGTTTTACCCTCTTCAGAAAAATGATCGGTCACTTGATGATAATCACTGTCAAAAATAATTGTATATGCAGCTATCCTAACGTTATTTCCAATTATAACCTTGTTGGAAACTCCAAGATGCACTCCATTTAATCTGGAGTTTGTACCTATTACGAGAGTACCTCCTTTTCGAACAAATATCTTAGATTTTGCAATATTGGACCAGATTCTTACCCTATCCCCTATGTATACATCCCCTCTGATTTTTATTCTGGGTATACCGTTTAGGGAGGGTAATTTGCCTACCTTTTTACATCTCCTCAAGTAAATTTTCGCCAAAATCAGTCTGACTATTCCATTAAAATAATATTGAAATTTATCTAATATTGATCCTCTATCAGCTGCTATCGACCGAGTGCTATTATCTGTTTCCATTTTTAATCAATTGTTACCTATTTCTCTAAATTTAAACAAATTCCTAAATACAAGCCAACCTTAAATTACAACTGAATATCTTGAATTTCAAGAATTCGTGGGGTGATTTTTATTAATTTAACAAAAATCTATTCTTTTAAAATAATTTAAGACTCTTTTAGCTTTTATAGTCCTAGTTTGCAATCGGAGATTTCCGGGCTTGGCGATTGGATTTTATTTAATTCAACGATAATTAAGAAAACGGAATGTCAATTCAAAAGGAGTTTAAAGAATAGAATAAGCAACAATGCGATTATCGCTAAAGTTGATTTAAGAGAAATATTTGACTGATGCCTTCGCTTCAAGCGAAGGCATCAGTTGAAATAAGCCAGATTAATAATTTACGGGCTACCCACTGCAACCCTTATCCATATTCATTGATTTCAACTTTTATTGATGCATATTGAAATCTAAAAAAGCTAAGAGGATTTTATTTAGCCTTTTTGTATATTAACAGGGTTTTAGTTTTGTTTTAGGCAAATGAAAGATAAAAATCAGACACTGATAGCGGAGATAAAAAAGGCTGAGCATGCCTTGATGATTCACTTGGGAAATCTAGTTACCAGTGATATTTTAATGTCCTGCATCAATCTGGTTGAAAAACGAATAGCACTGGAGCTGTTCCTGGATATGGAGAATAAAATATTTTTAAAAGAGAATCCCTTCATATTTAACAAATGCTGCGAACTGATTAATAAAGGTGGAAGTGTATTTTTAATAAACAACAATGCAACTACAAAAAACTGGAAGTGTCTAATCGATTTTAGAGAATTTATTTATTATGCTACTGAAGAGGGGGAAGCCATCCAAGAAACAGATCAGGATAGTCTTGTTTTTCAAAATGCTCTAATCGAATTTCAAAGAATAAGACAAGAGGGCAAACCTTACTTAATAGGAAAAGATATAAGTATAAGGTTTAACGTATCAGAACCCTTAATCTTGAAAGGTGATACTGTAGAAGTGAACTGGGAAGTGGATGGTGCCTTCAAGGTTATTGTCCAGGGACTAGGAGAGGTAGAAGCTTATGGTAGAAAAAAAATCAAACTTGAACAAGATACTATCATAAAAATTGGAGCTTCCAATAAACATCAATTTAAATTTAAAGCAATACAGGTAAGAGTATCGGAAACTGATCCTGAAATTACTTATGATATTGGGTACATCAGTGAAGGGACGAAGCAATACAACAGTCTGGTAAATTCAGATCTTCATCCACACGTATATGGCGTATCTAAAGGGAATCAGGTAAAACTGACATGGAATTTACCCAAGGCTACGGAAGTGAAAATTCTTCCTTTTGACAAATCAGAAACTGTAGGAGAGTTTACTTTTATTCCATCCTCCTCGCTTCAAATAGAAATAAAAGCGTTGATCTTTAACAAGACCTTTAGCAGGAAAATTCAACTCCTGGTATTTCCCATCCCTTTGCATAAAGAAAATTTAATATCAGTTATCCCTATTGAAACAAATAGGTATTCAATATCTATTCCACTTCTGCTTAATGAAAAAACAGAAAATTTTCCCGCATTCAAAAAACAAGAGTACCTTAAACTTAGAAAAAAAATATTTCAGGAACGTTCCTCTTTCAGTGAGGAGAAAATCACCTTAAATACTTTAAAGGAAGGTTTGTTTAATTTTTTAAAAGAGACATATTCTCATAGAAAGGGGATAATTAAAGCTATTCAATCAATACAATCATATTATGAGCACCCTAGATCAAACAGAAGAAACACCAACGACTCTCTTTAGTCCGTTGCAGAATTTTTTTATATTTTGTTCGGCTGCAGACAAAAATATTCTTCAGCGTTGTCCTGCCTCAGAACATAATAAATATGCAAGCATCGGTGCAACTGTTTTTTTTACCGGAATGCTAGCTTCTTTATCAGGTGGGTATGCTTTGTATACGGTATTTAATAATATTGCTCTAGCTATTGTATTGGGTTTGTTCTGGGGCAGTCTTGTTTTTAACCTAGATAGATTTATTGTTTCTACTATTAAAAAAAGCGAGGGCAAATACGGGCAACTAAAACAAGTTACTCCTAGATTATTGCTGGCTATATTCCTGGCCATTGTTATTTCAAAACCATTGGAGCTTAAAATTTTTGAGCAGGAGATAAATGAACAAATGCATTATACAGGAATGAAGAAAACCGAAGAGATGGATCTATTGTATGAGCAAAAAATAAAAGTAAAGTCAGATGCCATAGAATTATTGACTGCTAAGACGGAGGAACGTTTTCAACAAAGAGAAAAATATTATGCAGATTATAAGTGCGAATGCGAAGGTTCTTGCGGTACCGGCGCTAAAGGCGAAGGTTCAGAATGCAAGCGCAAACAGGAAAAATACATAAAATCTGACAAAGAATATCAGGAACTGAAAGCTGAGAATGATAGTCGTATCGGTTTAATTAATCAGGAAATTCAAGCGCTGAAAAATGACAAGATAAAATACAAGGAAGAACTGAAAGCTACTTTTTCAAACGGATTAATGGCGCGTTTGAATGCGTTGCATGACCTGCCTTTAGGTCCGTCGCTGGCCATTGTTCTATTATTAATTTCCATAGAAATTGCACCTATTTTTGCCAAATTATTGTCTCCCTTCGGACCATATGATCATCTCCTGAAAACCATTGAATATGATTATGAAATAGATGAAATTTCTTCTATTAGCTTAAGAAATCAAAAGCTCAACAACCACCTTACTCTGATTGCCAGTATGGAACAGGAAAAGGTAGGCCAGGAAATTTTAAATAACAAAGAGACGCTTCATCTGATTGAGCAGGCGCATCAGGAATTGATAAAGGAACAACTAGATATATGGGTAGAGCAGGAAAAAAATAAAGCTGAGACAAAATGCTTTAAATGATAATAAGGTTAATTTATAAAAGAAGAAATAACTGACTATCATTATTTGCAGTGGTTGGTATTAATAGAAATAAATGACAGATGCCTTCGCTTCAAGCGAAGGCATCTGTTTGAAAAAAGCCATAGGAAGAGCTGGAGAAACTGCAGCCAGAATAACTGTTGGTAATGTTTAAAAGAAAGGATTGGAAAGTGAAAAAATTAAAACTAACCTAGATTGTTATAATAGGGATTCTATCTTCTTGTTGTAAGAATTGTTATATATAAAGGAAAATTATATTCGCTTTACAAAAGAAGATTTTTCTAGTAAAAATCAATATAATAAAGTAAGAAGGTGTTTATGTGAAGAAAATATTTTAGATTCATTAATTCCTAATTTGGATAAAAATCATTTGCCTAAAAGTTACATCCTGCCTAAAGAACTGAACAAGTATAAAGGTATCAAAGGAATTCATGATATTTCTTTAATACCAATTTTAGTAAAAGAAAAAAGTTGTAACGGGATATTCGGATTTCGAACCGTGAGGGAGACCTACCTATTATATCTTTGTTTTACTTAATAAGTCAATATATATGTTTTCTGGAAGTGAGGAGCAAAATAAAAGAATATTTTTATACTTAAAGAGTGATTTGGAGAATAGATTTGGCCTTGAGAAAGAGGAAAGCGTTAAAGATATTTTACTTAAAGGGACCTTGTAACTGTCAGAAAGAATATATGGCCAAGGAAATTATCATTACGAGACGGAGCTGACTTAAATTTATCAAACTTAAACATAAAAGTAGGCTAAGTTAAATAAACAAAAGACTGAGGGAAATTACAGGGCTTCCTACGAAGGAAAAAAGAATTTATGTATTCTGTTTTAATTAAATGGATTAAGGGAGTTTTCCTATCAGCAATATTTATTGCGTTTTTTCATGAAGTAAATGGACAAAATAATTTATATGCTATTGCATTAAAAGAATTTTTATCGGATTCTATTAAAATAGATAGATATAATGTTTATGAAGAGCACATTAAGTATAATAGTGTTCTAGTTTCATTAGAAGGAAATCGATTTAATCTTCCTTCAAGCTGTTTGGGATATAACTTAGAATATACAAGTGAATGCGATATATGTGATTTAATCACAAAAAAAGAACGAAAGGTTAGTATTGAGAATTTTGTCATCTCAGTTGTATGATACTACTAATCTTATTACTATAAAAGTCATTCCTTATTCTGTTAGACGATATAAGAATAATTGCGTTTGGAAAATATTCGCAGGAGGAGGATTTTCAAGCAGGAGTATGTCAACCCAATTCTATTTTAATTGCTCTAAAGAGGTGTGGGAGCAAGTCTATAGCAAGCCTGAATGAAGGTTGAATCCAACTCAGCCGATTTCACAATCTTTTCATAATAGTACTTAGAGACAACGAACTTAATGAAAAAGAAGAAGTTGAGAATGGCAGATAAAGTAAGTGTGATGAAAGTTATTTTAATCAGGGAATTTTAAAAGTTCCCCCAAAATGAGTGACTGATGCCTTCGCTTCAAGCGAAGGCATCAGTTGAAATAAGGCTGATTAATAACCGTTTCTTATATGATCGTTGTAGAGGATAGTGAAGTGGGGCACGCGTTTTGAAAACGCGCGCCCAATGTCGTTAAGTTAAGCTAAATACCTTTCGAATTAGTATGTTTATGATGCCTCCTTGTAGCTGTATTTGGCCTTGGGAAACTTCTATTTGGCCTAATTATTTCAAAGCACTTTTCCAGTAGTTTTATCATCTGCTCCAGCAACTTTCGTGGGTTTACTGTGTAAAATATTTCAACTAAGAAGTCTTTTGTTTTTGCCAAAACCTGAGTCTTGTTTGGCTTAACTTTGTATTTATTTTTCTTTTCTTTCTCTTGCTTATGTTTGTATAAACCCTGTGTGGCAACCATAGAAGCCATATTGAGTGTGAATATCCGGGAATAAAAATCTTGCTTGATTGCTAGAACAGTTTTTCCAGTGAAATACTCTACCTGAGCAACTTGTTTTAACATTTTATAACTTTCCTCTACTCCCCATCTTAAATGATATAGTTCTTTAAGAGTATCTATGTCAAAATTTGACCTATCAGTTAGGTTTGTAGCAAGAACTTCTTTCTCTCCAGTAGAAAGTTCAATTGACACTAGTCTTAATCCACATATCTCCAGAGGTAGATTATATTCTCTAAGTTTTCCTAAATCCTTATCGGATCTTCTCTTCCCTGACCAGTCAATATCAGTCTCATTACCGCTTACCGAACTTACCGCATCCTTCCAGGCTGTACTTAATCGAAAGCAATATTTAAAACCTCGCTTCTCTAATAATCCCATCAACCACAATGCTGGATATCCTCGATCAAATACAAGAATATCCGTTTGCGGACATAATTGATTCAAATGATTTACTGCTAACTCTTTCTCACAACTCTTTCTTGGGCCTATAGATGCATCTAAAATCAACTCATTACACACATCATACGCCATTGAACATTTTGCTCCAACTACTTTAAGTTCTTTTTGATTCTTCATTACACCGAATGAGGTGCTTAATTCTTCTGAATAAGGAAGGACTAGTAAACTCCCATCGATAGCAATTACCCGTTTATTTTTCCAGGTCTTTTTTATTGGGGGCGTGATCTTGGAAATAAGAAAGCTGAGCTTGTGCTAGCTCAATAAATGCTTCTGGTTTTAACTTTCTTCTAGCTTGGGTAAATGCGCTTTTTGAAATTGATTCAAAAGAGTCGGAAGATTTGGATAGAGTTTTATAAAAACGATCAAGTTCAGTCTTTACGCTTGGTCTGGTAAAACTCATTAGATTAATCAGTAAAGCCTTAAATGTTAGCTTTCTATTCCTTGTAAAAGAATTAACACTTGTTTTGTTTCTATTGATAAATTCTTCATCATCAATAGTTTTTAATGTGTGTGAAAAAAGCCCTTCTAAAAACAGGGCACAATCAACTTTACTCTTATTTATCCAAAGGTACTTAATTCAGTTTATTTAACAATAGGAATTCCTTAACTAAACGACATTGAACGCGCGCCAGCCAAGTGCTATCGCTTCAATCGATGCCATCAATCGGATCTTTACTTTTTATGAAATAGATAAATAGAACATCCCAACAAAATAATGGCGGTTACTCTTTTCCAGTCAATTGGGATCTGCTTATCACCTATAAATCCAAAGTGGTCTATTAAGGTACTGGTGATCAGTTGTCCCGCAATGAGTGTAACCAGTGCAGCAGCAATACCTATTCTCGGAACAGCATTTACCATGATAAGGATATAAACAGCTCCCAGCAGGCCACCTGTAAGCTGCCATCTTGGAGTTTCAAGAGCAGACATGATATTACCCTTTCTCAAAAAGGCCAATAAAATAGAAAGAAAAATAGTGCCTACCAGAAACGATATAAAAGCTGCCTCCAGAGCGCCCACCTTTTTTTCCCAGTGTACCGTTCACCCCAGCCTGAATAGACGTTGCAGCTCCGGCAATAAATACAAGTAGAAGTATTATCCAGTTCATTTGAATTTGAATGAGGGCTCAAAATTACAATATTAAAATGTTTGGAGGACGATCTAAACTCAAAAAAAATGAATAAATAAAAAAGCCCCACCTGAGGGGCTTTCTTTATATTGATTTATTATAAACTATTAATACATGAATAATTGCTGGTTATTCATGGTACTCAGAATCAAAAACGAGGGCACGTACTTCATCTTTTGTTTTGCCAGTTTTCTTTTGTAGTCGGCCGATAAATTCATCTTCTTTTCCTTCTTCGTAAAGGAGATCATTATCAGTTAAATCCGCAAATTCTTGTTTTAATTTGCCTTTCATTTCATTCCAACTACCCTTTAATTTTAATTTATCCATCCTATTAGAAGTTAAAATGACTGGTAATTTTTTCAAGGCCTTTGCCTATATAAAAAACAATCCTGCTCGCGAAAAAGGTCTGTTTTATAAAAATAAGCTAAATGTTTTTTTTAGGAAAAAATGAAAAAGTAAGTAAGTTAACTACGAGAGTATTCCGGTTAAAGTGTTATATGATAGTTTATTAAGCCCTTCTTGCGAGTGATTTGTGTGAAATTATATAATTTTTTTGCTAGGGAATTGTACCTTGGAGGAAACTACCTTTTTTTATTTTTGAATATCCGCTCTCTGAGCAGTATTTTTATTTATCTCAAATAGTTCAATATGTACAAGTTTAAAGGTTTAAAGTTGGTTGTTTGTTTAGTAATCATTTTCATATCAATGTCTTGTAAAAAAGATAAAGATGCGACGGTTGATTTGAACAATGGGGTAGTCTTTCTTAAAGTAGGAACTTCTTATACTTACAGCTATTCAGGGGAAACGGTCACTTCTGCTGTAGAACAAGAGGCTGGTAAGGACACCTTTCTGATAAGGAATTACTCTCAGACTATAGACACAATATTTCCGGCAGTGTACTATGCATTAAAAGATGGAAATTTCTCCAGATCAATCAGATTGAGAGATCCGGCTTCTTATGTGGTGGTTTGTAAATTCAATCATCCGGAGGGAACAACCTGGAATGTGACGGATGAATATGGAAGAAGCTCTGTTTTAACTATTGACTCTGTCAATACAAAAGTGAACACTGGCAAGGGATGGATTACAGATGCAATAAAAGTCAGAAGTGTCACCGGAAATAGTACAAGCTTTAATTATTATTCCCCTACAGTCGGATTTATTGGTAATGGGTCTGTTGATACTGAAGCTGCAATTCAACTTACAGATTATTCCGTTTCAACTACATCACCAACCGGAGCATCATATCCGATTACTTTTGGCAATTTTCCGTTTACTAAGATTGGAAATGAGTGGATATTTGAGGAGACTACAGCTTCAGGAAAAGATAATGTTACGAAATCCATTGAAAATAAAATTGGCAAATCAAATATATATAAGGTAAAGGTAACACGCGAGTCTCAGCCTGACCTTATTACATTTGAATATTGGTATGAAGACCATGGCAGATTGATGGTTTATGAGGATGGTGAAAATGCCTTACAGGCCGATGTTGTTTATATGGATGAATCACTATCAAAAGTTGGAGACGGATGGGTTTCTAAAACCAAAGATGGAAGCATTCTACTTTCAAGAATCAGTAATTTGAATGTCGTACAGTTTACTGGTTGGGGGCAACTACCAGCTGAAGAAATTCTGATTAAAAACAGAGAAGGTTTGTCAGCAAAAGATTACTGGAATAAAGACAAAGGAAACCTTCTTACTACAGGAGGCATAAGTAGAGTGCTGGTAAATTCTAATGCGAGGATCTCAAAGTTTTAGATTGTATGATAGATCCATATCCTTCCTGGGTGAATAGGGATGGCTCTTTCTTACAGGCCTTGTTGATTTAAGGAATGAAAGATTACATTTAAATCTTCATATGTCAATAATAAAAGAAGGCATAGATACTATCATGACTGCATCAGATGCTTCACAGAAATTCTTGAAATTCATTATAGAATTAAAATTTAAGGGTTCTGTGTATTATTTTTTGTGGGGTACGGATGAGACTGATTCTGATAAAGATAAGTTTCTTGTTGACTACCAAAACAGAATTGTATGTTTCTATCAGATAGGTGATTTACTCTGCTATATGAATGATAATATTGATTTGTTATTTGATGTAGAAATAACTTTAGCGTGGATGAAAGAATTTCATTTAAAGGATGAAGTATCAAAGTTTGACTTCAATATTATTTATAGGTTTATCGATGACCAGAATTATCTTTTCGAATGTACTTCAGTAGATGCTTTGAAATTTATAGATTTGTTGAATCTCATGGGGGATTATATTAAGCAACTGGGAGATGAAAAGCTTATAGATTTGTATTATGGGGAAGATTTATCTCTGATTAATGATTCTTTTCATCTTAAATATTTTTGGACATCCTCAGAATCTCAGATAAAAGAGATGTTTGATAAAATAAAGACAGAGTTTAACTACTTCAACTACCAAAATACACTAAGAAAAATAGTACAGACATTTGAGAGTGCTTTGTATATTGTTTGAAAGTTTTCTCAAAAGAATAGAATTGAATAGTTATATCTTCACCTGCAACGTCAGATAGAACCCCCTTCCATCCGAAGGTAAAATTCCCGGTCCTGGATAGCCTGTAGCTCTGCGGGTAAAGTACATCTGGTTAGCAAGGTTGTTTATGCTGCCTTCCAGTTTAAATACTTTATAGGCATAAGACACGCTGAAATCCATGATTGTATAAGCTGGGATAGGTCCCATAATACTTCCAGTTCCGTCAGGTTTTGATGATGCATTGGTTGCATCGGTAAACTGATCAGACAGATGTGTGACCTGAAATGATGCTTTTAGATTTTTGTATCCGACTCTTAAACCTGTCTTTAAGTTTACTTTTGGAACAAACTCAACCTGACTTCCTTTTACTCTTGGCAATTCACTTTTTACATATTTAGAGTGAATCAATGCAAGGTTAACGAATACTGACGCATTCCAGTTTTCTGTTCTGATCTTTGAAAGTTTGAAGAATTCACCTTCAAGATAACACTCAATTCCTGTCATGACAGCCTTCCCGATATTACTTCTTACTCTGATGGGCCTGTCAAATTTATCTGATGCTAGCCTTTCACCAATTCTGTTAGCATAGTTAACATAAAACAAACTCAGATCATATATGATAGCATTTGTCTGCTCGCTTCTGATTCCAACATCAGCAGAATAACCTTTTTCATCTTTAAGATTAGGATCGATAGCAGATGATGGATTTACAATCTGCATATCGCTGAAGGTTATAGATCTGTAGTTCTGAGATATATTAGCGTAAGTATTGATTCTGGATGTTGGCCTGTATGAAAATCCGATTCCTCCCAGAATAAATTGTCGGCCATTAATTCTGTTTTCAGTAACGATATTCGTGTCTCTGACAACTCCGGCATTATTGGTTACAAGAGTTATTGCTGTTCCATCGGATGTTGTATTGATATACTCATACCTGATTCCAGGTGTGATGGAAAATTTGTCAGAAAGGTAAATGATGTTTTCTGCAAATAATGCTACATTGTTATTTGGAAAAAGATAATCGGATGAATTCGGAGATTTATATTGGTAGTCTGGTATATAATTAAAATCGACATTCTTACCTGCACTACCTAATCCCTGAGTGCTATGATTTAATCCATGGTAAAAACGTCCTCCAACCAGCAATACCATGTTTTTGGGACCAATCGTATATCTTTTTAGAAACCTTGCTTCGGCGCCCCAGTTGTTAAATTCTCCTTTGATCAGATCTCGCTTGCTATTGTCGTCAGGTGATTCAACCCTGATAGGTCGGAATCCTAAAGAATATCTTGAGGCAGAAAGTCCGAACATGCGGATATTAAATTCACTGGAAGCATTGAATTTGTGGGTGAAATGGATCGCAGCAAGATTCCAGTTTACCTTGAACCAGTTTCTGGCTCTGTTGCTTTGTCTGGGATCTTTATTAAACATAGCGTCATTTAGTCCGCCGGCTTGCTGTGCAAGGTAATCCATTAACGTTATATCAAGGCCAATAGTGGATTTGGGAGAAAGCTTATAATTAAGATTAGTGTAAAAATTATAAGCATCAAAACCGGAGTTTGGTCTCCAGCCATCAGCTCTTTTATATTGGAAAAAGGAGTAATAACTAACTTTTCCAACAGTGCCGCTAAGACTTGTAAAGGCATTATAGAAACCGTAGGAGCCCACACTTTGCCTGGCAACAAGCTGAATCTTTTTATCGTCTACAGGTTTTCTTAAAACAAAATTTACTAAACCTCCAAACTGAGTTCCATACTGAAGAGAGGCTGCACCGCGAACGATCTGAATTTTTTCTATAGCCTCAACAGTTGGTGTATAATAACTTTCAGGATAGCCTAGAGCGTCAGCACTAATGTCATATCCATTTTGTCTGACATTAAAGTTAGAAGTTCTGTTTGGATCCAGACCTCTTCCGCCAATACTGAGCTGAAGACCGGCTCCGTCATTTTCATATATGTTCAATCCGGCAACACGTGAATATATTTGCCTGGCATTATTGGTTGCGAGGTTTACAGTCAGTTTATCCGGAACGATCACTTCAGACTTTTTACCTTCATAGATTCCCATATTTTCAACAGCTCTCAAGTGACCTTCGTCTACAGGGGAGTGCTTCACAACTACCTCATCTAATACACTATAGACAGACTTCATGCATACCCTTACATAAGTGTCTGCTTTATTAATAGAAACCTTTTGATAAGTTGTATGATACTCCAGAAAAGAAGTTACCAGTGTATATTGGCCGGCAGGCAAATCTTTGAATTCAAATCTTCCCAGAGAATCGGTCGATGCAGATATACTTTTTTCGTTCAGGTAAACATTACAGTTTTTAATGGCAGAACTATCAGGAAGAGAAAGCACAATCCCTGACAAATTATATTGCGCAAAGAGGTTTGATGAAACTAGGCAAACCAAAAATAAACTTAATATTGTATACTTAATCATTGTATGATAATATCCAGGACTTGTGATTAAAGGATTCCACCTCGGATGCCAGATCGATATTCGGATCAACCAGCACCCTTCCGAGTCTTCCATTCAGCGTTACATATGAATCCACAAAAACCTGTGGTTTTTCAAAACCATTTTTTTCATAATGGTTCCTTAGTATATGTGCATATTGCAGAATCATATCCGGCTGTGTGGCCATCATTTTTTCCTGAAGTTTTGTGAGAAATTCATGGTTGTTTACTATGACCCATTTCCCGGATATAGCATCTATTACCTTAAACTCTGCATATCCTGACTTTTCAATAAGCATTACTCTCCAGGAAAATCTGAAACCCTCTTCGGTCCAGAACAATTTCCCGGGATATAACAGATATCTGAAAGGCAATACAATTTGAACAAAGAAGAACAATGCGAACACACCAATAATTACCTTCTGATTTAATTGTTTGAATGAGCATTTATTGGTAGTAGAAATAAATTCCTCAGATCCCTTGAATAATTTGTTGAAACGAGAAAGCAGCTTTAAATGAAAGTCCTCTGAAAAAAATATCAGAGTAGTGACAATCATAATATAGGGAAACATCCCGATTGGGAATAGGAGAGATGTTAGTAAATGAAATACTATAACGGCAGCATAAGCTGACAGTCTAGTCTTTTTATTCCACAGAAGGAAGGGAATGGTAAGATCATAAAGAAAACCAAACCAGCTAAACAAATAGGGAGTCCATTTATAATTAAATAAAAAGCCGATAAGCGGCATATCGTTTCTTGCAATCAGCCATATTTTTAAAGGCTGGGCATGCAAAAGCCAGTCACTGTTAATTTTGGCTATTGCTGCAAAGAAATACAACATGCTTACAAATAATTTAATGCTATCAAGTGTCCAACCAGGGACATATCCTGAATGAAGATTCTTATTGATTTTAGCATCAATAGAAAAGAATGCATGCGCAGGCAAAAAAATCATCAGCAGGCATATCATACTGATGAAGTAATAATGATTAAGGTAAGTACTTTTATCTATCAGTTCAATATAGGTAAAGCTCAAGAAAAGGCTGATACTGGTCAATCTGTAGAATAATCCCAGCGCAAAAAACAAAGCAGATAAACCGCAAACCGCAAACAGAAGATAGGTATAGTTTCCTAAGGGAACAATGAACTCAAATCCATAAAACGGGAAATAATATTTCGGATTGATATATAAATCTTCAATCCAGCCTTTACTCCAGAAACGAATAAGCCCAAACAGCAGCATAAAACCCAGTCCGATCCTGAAAACTGCCAAAGGTGCAGCAGAAACGGTTCTTTCGAAATAGGTTTTCATAACTGTTTATAAGATTTACTACTAGTCTCCGTCGTTGTCTGTATAAGTGATGGTAATGCTCATAGCAGAAGTCATGTCTACTTTCAGCATTCGCGTAGCTGTCTGCAATTTACTATAGACAGCGATCATTGCCTGATTGTTTGTTCTTACTTCCGTTTCCAGATCAGGATTTAAACCATTCATAGCAGTTGCGATAGCCTTAAATTGTCCGTTTAACGTATCGGCCAGCGGCTTGCCAGACTTAAGGTCTTTAGCTTCGATTGCATCCAGGTAAGTCTTAATGGAATTACCTTCAACACCTGTTTTTACACTTTTACCGTTGAAAAAATCAACAGATGCTTGATGTGCGGTAATTGCAAGTGTACGGGATAAGTCTTTTTTATAAAAAGCTTCTACATCACTTGGGTAGGCGGTTGGGTTGCTTGACATTGCCCCGGAAGGAATTCCGATTTTTCCTGATCTGATATATCTTTCATAGTTTAGGACAAAGCCATTAATCAAAAGAGAAGTAGAAGAGTATATGTCAAGTGACGTTTTAGAGACGAATTGATCTCTGTATCCAGCCGTCCATTCGTTGTAGGTCTGATTAAATTTAGAATTCATCTGATCTACTATTTTATTTACATAGGCCAGTTTTGCATTGGCATCTGTAGAGGTAGTATATTCAGCCAGGATGGCATCATCACCTTCTCCGATACCATTCAAAAGATAATCCAATGCCGGGAAGCCCTGAGCAGTGTAGTTGGAGGGTAAATTTAAGTTTGCATTTCCGCTGGCAATATTTTCAATGATCCCATTATTTGTCCCATTGATAGTAGTCGTTGAATGTATAGTTGTCGGGTAGATATTGAAAAAGTTTCTCAAAGTATGTCTTTCTGCAGGTCCGACATCAAACAGTTCTACTTTTTGCCATTCTGTATAAGCTTCAACCCAAGCCTGTCGGAAGGCGCTTAAAGTTCCGGAAGTCGGATTGGTAGTAAAGTCGTTTGACTTTTCTGTCATTGCGTCCAGTTTAATTTTAAATCCCGCATAGGAGGGAAGAATGATATCATCCGCAATGAAAGTAAGCATGGTGCTTCTGTCAAAGCCATCCACATTATTGTCGGTATTGTCCTTATCTTTTGAACATGAAAAAAAAATTATTACAAAAAGAAGTAATATTTTGGCAGTCAGAAGGTTGGTGTTTTTCATGTATTTTTAATGAAAAATGGAAGCGATCGATCCCGATAAACCGACCACTTCTATCTGAAATTTTATCTTAGTTTAAGCTCAGAACCTTCAAAGATAATGAGCTTTTTTTCTATTTTATAACTACAGGTTGAATTTAGCTTTAATTGCGTCAGACGCTGCATTAACTTTGTCATTATCCAGTTTCCAGAAACCTTCTTCAAGTAGACTATCGAGAATATCGTCTGAGAATTTGCTGTCAGCCCCATTGATTTTGCAGAATCTTAAAGAGTAGATGAAACCAACTCCTTCACCAATTGCATGGGCTTTAGCAGCAGTAGTGGCACCTGTTTTCCATTTTCCCAGGTATCCTAAAGCAGCAGAAGCTATTGCTTTTTCAAATTCAGCTCTGATCAGGTCAGCCTGAGCTTTAAGAACTGTTTTGTCATTGTTTATAACTGCTGCACGGCCTTTCAGGAATGCTGCATGAAGTTTTTTGTATCCTTCTTTATTATACTCCCAAACATAAGATCCTAAAAATGACTCATTTGGGTCTTTGGAAGCATCAGTTGCTGTAACTGCATAGATATCATTCACCGTCAACAGACCATAAGCCTCATCCCAGTTATGCTCTAGCTGAGTATAATTTTTTTCCTGCTACCAGTTGAGTGTTATTAGCATCTAGTCCTGAGCTCAAAAGTACGTTTCCGATATAATCCAGTTGAAGGCCACCGATAAGTGATTTAGAAATCACCTGTATCCATTCGATTCCATACTCATCAACAAGGTAAGTTCCAAGTTTTCCGGCTTTCCCATCTTCAGCTGTTTCAGCGGCGCTTTCACTAGCCTTTGCTATTTCATCAAAAGCCATGATAATATCCTCGTGAACGGATTCCTGATCTGCTTGTGAAAATGAACTTGCAGTTACACTTTTTAACTGCAAAGTACTTGAGTTTAAGTCAGTATAAGGGGCAACAAATGAGTTGTTAGTGTTCGCAAACATTCCGGCCAAAGCTGTAGCAGAAATAGCTTTCGTTTCACCAGCTGCGGATTTACCATAAGCATCAATAGCTTTCAGCATTCTAAGTCTTACTCTTCCTTCAGTACGATCCACCGTGCTATCTCCATTGTTATCAAAAAACAGAGGTGAATTATATGAAGTAGTTGCAGTTAAAGCATTGTAATCCACCTTTGTAGTACGATATCCAGGTTCTGCAGGGGTAGGATCATCTTTATCCTTTTTACAGGCAGTAATTGCAAGGCTTAATGCCAAAAATGCAAGTGGTAATTTTGTTTTCATTTGATTTTATTAAAAAATTCTACGGTTATTTAGACTAATTTTAAATATGGGTGCAATTTTAAGGATATTTAGACTAATTACAAATACAATTCAGAGAAATTCTAAATAAAAGTTTTGAAAGCGAATGTATTTTAGAATTGAGGAGAAAAAGTTTTTCAGGGGGCTGAATGAAATATTTTATCAATACAAATCTTTTATTTCAAATCCTTGTTCCCTAATTTGAATAGAATGCAGGGAATCTGCGTTATCCAATTATTATAGAACAATCTAAACTTATTTTTTATGGACAAACAGCAAATTTTGGAGACTTATAAAGTCTATCTTCTTGAAAACGGTAAAATTCCAACATCTGTATATTCTTTTTGTAAGCTATTAAATATAACTGAATCAGAATTTTACGGATTTTATAATTCTCTTGAGGCCATTGAGCGCGATTTCTGGCTACAGGTATTTGAATCTTCCCTCACTCAATTAGAGCAGGATCCTATTTATCAAAATTATTCCGCCCGCGAAAAGTTGCTGGCTTTCTATTTTGTGTGGATTCAGAAAATGAGGGAAAACAGAAGTTACGTCCTTCTGAAAAAAGACAATCTGAAACTTTATGAAATTGCTAAAAACAATGTTCTCGACGATTTCAAAAATGCCTTTTACAAATATGTCGATACTCTGATTAAACAAGGAGTTGAATCAAGGGAGGTAAAAGAACGAAAGTATATTTCTGATAAATATAAACATGGATTCTGGCTTCAGGCATTGTTTGTATTGAATTACTGGGTTGAAGATACCAGCAACAATTTTGAAATGACTGATGCTGCTATTGAAAAGGCTGTGGATCTGAGTTTTCGTCTTATCGGAGAACATACCATGGACAGCCTTATCGACTTCGGAAAATTTTTACTGACTAAAAAGTAAGATGATGAAAGAGCAGGAAAACATTCCCACAGGAAAGGTTGAAAGGGCTACCCGCTTTGTCAGCGCAGGTATCAAGGTCGGAGGTAATTATGTGAAGCATTATACCAAAAAACTACTGGACCCTACTTTAACAAAGGAAGATTTGCATGAAGACAATGCTAAAGATATATACAATACACTAAGCAACCTGAAAGGTAGTGCCCTTAAAGTTGCACAGATGTTGAGTATGGACAGAGGAATGCTGCCAACTGCTTATGTTGACAGATTTTCCCTTTCTCAATACAGCGCTCCTCCATTATCAGGACCTCTTGTAGTAAATACATTTAATAAAACCCTTGGCAAAAGCCCGCAGCAATTGTATGACCACTTCGATATGCATGCCTGCAATGCTGCTTCAATCGGTCAGGTGCATAAAGCGGTAAAAGACGGAAAGAGTCTGGCGGTAAAGATTCAATATCCGGGAGTGGCAAGTAGTGTGAGTTCTGATCTCAAGATTGTGAAACCATTTGCAATAAGACTGGTCGGAATGAAAGAGGTAGAAATGGATAAATATTTTGAAGAAATAGAATCTAAGCTTCTTGAAGAAACGGATTACAAATTAGAGGTAAGTCGTTCTATTGAATTATCAGAATCCTGTAGCCATATAGAGAATCTTGTTTTCCCGAAGTATTATCCGGAGCTGTCTTCTGAAAGAATCATCACAATGGACTGGCTTGAAGGCAAGCATTTGAAGGAGTTTGTAGATTCTAATCCTTCTCAGGAAGTCAGAAATAAAATCGGACAAGCGCTTTGGGACTTTTACCATTATCAGGTACATCACCTCAGGAAAGTTCATGCAGATCCACATCCTGGTAATTTTCTTATGCGTGATGATGGAACTGTCGGCATATTTGACTTTGGTTGTGTAAAGGAAATTCCGGAGTTTTTTTATGAAAACTATTTCAGACTGACGAACAGGGATATTTATAAGGATGAATCGAAATGGAAACAGATCTATACCAATCTGGAATTGATCTATCCGGATGATACTGAAGAAGATATGGAATTTTTTTCCCGCCTTTTCCATAAGATGGTAGACTTGCTTACTTTACCATTTACTCAGGAGCAGTTTGACTTCGGTGATGAAACATACTTTAAAGAAATATATGCTTATACAGATTATGTTTCAAATCTGAAAGAAGTCCGTAATTCAAAAGTAGCAAGAGGGTCAAGGCATTCACTGTATATTAACAGAACCTATTTCGGGTTATATTCCATTCTAAGTGATTTAAAAGCAAACGTCAAAACGAAGTTCGTTCCGGTGGTACTGCAGTAATCCTGTATGGTTGAAAATACGGATGCGTAATGTTTTTTAACATAAGCTAAAAAATATGATCCAGGGTCTTCTGATCTTTGCAGAAAGGAATTTTAGCCTGGCATTATAAGTTTCTAATGCACATAGGCTGATTTTTAAAAAATTTGCAAAATCATGTATTGGATCATTTTAATTATTGCGGGTTTGTTTGAAGTTGGTTTCACTACCTGCCTTGTCTTATCAAAAAACTTTACAAACCTGATCTGGGCAGCGGGTTTTTTCATTTGTATCTCTATGAGCTTTTTTCTTTTGAATAAAGCTTCACAGGGTATTCCGATGGGAACTGCTTATGCCGTATGGACAGGGATAGGCGCTGCAGGCACTGTAATTGTAGGAATGATATTTTTCAAAGAACCTACTGATTTCTGGAGGCTGTTTTTTATTGCCACTCTGATTCTATCCGTTGCAGGATTAAAGTTTGTAGCCAACTGATTAAACTTTCGGACAAAATACCTCAGGAGGTATATATTCTCAGATAACTCATCGTTAAAGTTTTCAGATATAATACCAAAGGATAATAATGTTTTGTAATTTTATCCTTTGGTATTATTAATATCGCACAGACTGAAATTTGATGAAAGCTGCCTGGTTCCAATTTGCTCTGACTTTTTTCAATAAGAACTTAAAGTTTTTATTAGTACTTCTTCCCTTTGCAATTATTTTACTGACTTTTCCTTTTTACTATAAATCGCCTTTAAATTTAATCCAATATTGCTTAGACGATCCCCAAGACAAACAATTGTATTATGGGATCTTTGATGACAGGAATAGTGGTGGAAACTCTGTAGGAGAGGAGATTAAAACAACAGACAAAATTGTTTTCAGGTATACTCTTAAAAAAGGCGTGGAATATCCTTTTTTCCGGAATAACTTTTTTTCCTATAAATCCGAAGTTTATTGATCTCTCCAGCTTTGATGAAATTAAATTGAAATTAAAGGCTAAAGAGGGAAAGAGGCTTAAATTGGCCATAGGTACAAATATTCAAAACTATTCGAGGGATGAAGATTTCAATTCATATAAAAACAATCAGGTTATAATTAATTCCGATAAAGACTTTAATGAAATAACTACAGATTTTTCCATTTTGGAAACTCCTGAATGGTGGTTTACTATCAATCAGAAAACCGAGAATGAAATTGGTAAATCAGATTACTCTAAAGTACATTATATAAATATATCCAATTGTTTATCTATTCCTTTGGATAAGGAAGATCATATAGAAATAGAAGAGTTGATTTTTTATAAAAGCCTTGTTCCTTTTATTTTGTATGCTGTAGTCGGTTGTCTGGCTTATTACATTTTTCTCTTTTTTTTATTTAGGAAAAAAGAAAAGGCTGTTGTGCCGGTACAATTCACTTATGAGAAAACGGAGGTTTTGAACCATTTTGAAAAAGAAGAGGAAGCTGTTTTTCAATATATTACTTCTAACTATTCTAATCCTGAATTGTCAATTTTAGATGTCGTGAATGCTACAGGGATCTATGAACAAAAGGTCTCTTCAATGATCAAAAAGAAAACAGAGATGAATTTCAAGCAGTTTCTCAATAGTCTCAGAATTGCTGAAGCAAAACGACTGCTGAAAACCTCTGACCTTCAGATTTCAGAGATTGCCTACAAAGTGGGATATGGAAATGTCTCTCATTTCAACAGGGTGTTTAAGGAATCCGAACAATGCTCACCAAACGATTTCAGAAAACAGGATCAAAAATCAACAATTAGTTGAAAATACTTCTTATTAACCCCATTTTAGCTTTTTGCAAAGCCTTTTAGTTTTTTAGCAAAGCATTTTCAGGGACGAAAACCTACTTTTAGCGTTAAGGAAATTATAAAATTCTTATTGGAATTTGTCTTTTTCTAATTTCTGATAATCCATAAAAAAGAAAACTTCATGATAAAAAGAAGGACATTTATTCAAGCCGGATCACTCATGGCAATTCCTTTTCTTCTTCCTGAGAAATTGCTTACTGCGAAACCCCTGGAGTTTAACTTTGAAACCAATCAAAGGCAAAAGGATCAAATATGGAATTTGCTGGGGAAGGTTACTTATGGTCCCTCAAAGAAAGATATTCATAATATTAAAAAGAACGGTTTCCAGTCTTATATAAAAGAGCAGCTGAACGCACCTCAGGAAGATAGTTCGGAAATACTCAAACGTATTCAGGAAACCCAACTGGATATTAAATATGACTATAATGGTTATAATGTCGATGAATGGAGACCGATTACTTACCTTGATAAAGATCTTAAATTTTGCAGAAAAGAATTTGAGAAGGTAAAAGAAAAAGGCTGGCACGAATGGATAAGGCCAGGTATGGAAGTCGTGAGTGCCAACTGGATCCGTGCAGTTTACAGTCCCTGGCAATTAAAGGAAATGATGGTTGAGTTCTGGCACAACCATTTTAATGTAACAGTAAATGGTGATATGGCTATGGGAAGCTGTATGCCAACGTATGACAGGGATGTTATCAGAAAACACGCTTTTGGAAATTTTCGCCAGTTTTTGGAAGATGTGGCTAAAAGTCCGGCTATGCTTTATTATCTCAACAATAAATCCAGTCAGGCCAGCCCTGCCAATGAAAACTATGCAAGAGAACTTTTTGAGCTTCATACTCTGGGCTCGGAACACTATATGAACACCCTGTATGACAGATGGAGAGATGTTCCAGGTGCTTTGGAGGGAAAACCTGTTGGATATATTGACGAGGATGTATATGAAGCTTCTAGAGCCTTCACCGGATGGACAGTCGCTGATGGGAGTTTCATCTGGAGGGGTGGAGGTCGGGAGGAATTTCCTGATACCGGAGAGTTTTTTTATTATGACGCCTGGCACGATAACTATCAGAAAAGAATACTCGGTCATGAGATAAAGTCGAATATGCCAGCCATGTATGATGGCAGGAAAGTTTTGGATCTGGTGGCTTTTCATTCCGGAACTGCGAAAAACATCTGCAGAAAGTTTTTACTCCGTTTTATGGGAGACGATTATCCTGCATCATTGCTGAGTAAGGCTCAAGCTGTATGGTTGCAAAATATCCATGCCTCTGATCAGATAAAAATTACCTTGCAGACGATTTTTGAATCTCCTGAATTTGTGAATTATAAAGGACAAAAGGTAAAGCGACCATATGAATTCATTGTTTCAGTCGCAAGGGCTACAGAAGCTGAATTTACCCCCACTATGATGCTGCAATGGCAGATCATGGGAATGGGTTACAAACCTTTTATGTGGCCCGCACCTACAGGGCATCCTGATAAAGATAGTTATTGGATGGGGCCGGGAGCTATGCTAACGCGATGGAGAACTATCGGTTCAATCTTATATTGGAAGGGGATGGGTGTATTTAAGTTCAAATTTGCTGAACAGACTCCGGGAGGGCTTTCATATCAGGCTATTGCTGATTACTGGTCTGAAAAACTAACAGGAATCGGGCTTCAGGAAAAACACCGCACCAGAATTGCATCCATGCTTGCAGATAATTCAGCACCTGATTCAATACCAACAATCAATGAAACACAATTGGAGCAAAAGCTAACCATGCTTGCTCAATTCTTATTGTCAACTCCAGAATTCCAAACCCGATAACTATGGATAGAAGATCGCTTATAAAAGGATGTGCAGAATACCTGATGACAACAGGATTAGGCTCGGATTATTTTTTAAATGAAGATGATTCAAGAGAAACTATAGTTGTTGTATTTCTCCGGGGAGGTATGGATGGATTGAATTTTCTTGCACCTATAGACGACAGTAATTACAGGGCTGCAAGGGGAGGCAAGATGGCCTTGCAGGAAGATGCTTTAAAGATCAATCAGAATCTTATTCAGGCTGACTTCAGATTACATCCGGAAGCTTATGCATTAAAAGAATTATATGAAAATAAATCCCTTGCTTTGATTCATGCTGCAGGACTTACCAACGGTACCAGGAGTCACTTTGAAGCTCAGGATCTGATGGAGCTTGGAAGTAACAGTGATAAAAATCTTTCAGAAGGCTGGCTTGCCAGATACCTTCAGTCATTTCATAAAGGTAATATAGTTCCTGCTTATGCAATAGGGTCAATCCCCCCGGCGTCTTTACTTGGAAGTATGGAGCAAATGAATATTACTGAAATGAAAAATCTAAGTCTGGATTTTGGTCCGGATCTTATTAATATGCTTTCAGAAATGTATGGATCTGGTAATTCTCTTGTACATCGATCTGGTAAAGGAGCGCTTCAGAATATTGCACATATTGCCAAATCATCAAAAGGGTTAAGTTTTGATTCCTACACTCCTGATAAATCTGCTGATTATTACAGCTCATGGCCTGGAGAGGAACTAGCAAGTTCCTTCAAGACTGTAGCCCAGCTTATTAAAATGGATGCAGGGCTAAAGATTGCAACCATAGATTACGATGGCTGGGATATGCATGATAATCAGGAATGGAAATTTCCGAGATGGATACAGGCTTTGTCATGGAACCTTAATGCTTTTTACAATGACATCCATGCCTATCATAAAAAAGTGACGATTGTGCTGATGACTGAATTCGGGAGAAGGCTTAAAGCCAATAAAAGCGGAGGTACAGATCATGGGTACGGAAGTGTAATGATGGTACTAGGAGGAAATGTCAACGGAGGAAATATGTACGGATCATGGCCCGGGCTTGCAAATGAACAACTGGATAATGGGGTAGACCTTGCTGTAACAACTGATTATAGAACCGTTTTGAGTGAAATAATGGTCAAGAGAAATCTGGTTAAAGATCCGCAGGTGATCTTTCCAAAATTTAATGATTATAAAGGAGGATTAGGGATAATCCAATAACGATTGTGTTTTTTGAGTATAAGTAGGAAGAGCTTGCCGTAAGGCAGGCTTTTTCTTTTTACCTTATTTTAAATATCCTATTAAGATTTTATAATTCAAAAAATGTTTTTTTATATTCAAAATGTTAATATTTGACTTGTGACTTATAAAATTTAACAAGCATGCGGATTTTCTACAAAATTTTCATTTCACATGTGGCTATAGGATTATTTTCAGTCCTTATCCTTTCATTTTTGTTTTATAATATTCTTAAAAATTCGCTGATAGAAAGAACTCTGGATCAATTGTCTTCGGTTAATATTCTCAAAAAAAATCAAATGGAGAATTATTTTAACCGAACACAAAGGAATCTGATTTTTTTATTTGGTCGGACAGATTTTCTGGAGAAAACAGACGCCATTGCTGATATCGAAAAACATAAAGTTTACCTGGATGATCATCAGAAAAGCGAATTGAACAATATCGGTAGTCTTTATGATTTTGATAATATTATTATAACTGATAATAACCTGAACGCCATTTATTCTTTAAATCCAGATACTACTTTTTTAAAAGAATTTACCAGGGCCAGAGTGGATAGTTTAAAAGCTTCAAATAAGAACTTTGTGTACTTTGATGCATCTAAATATGACCATATTGGTCAACCGGTATTGCTATATATTATTCCATTGCATTCCCAAAAAGATCCTTTACATCCGGGAGGGTTTATTGTTATAAAAGAACACTTCTCTAAGCTTCAGAAAATTTTATACGAGAGAACCGGAATGGGAACAACGGGGGAATCATATCTGGTAGCATCTGACAAAAGAATGCGCTCTGTATCAAGATTTTTCCCTGATAGCTTTCCTTTAAAAATATCTGTAAATACAGAGGCTGTTAAGAATGTCTTTAAACAAGAAGAAGGAAGGCATATTTTACAGGATTACAGAGATATTAAGGTATTAAGTGCTTATAGAAAATTAAACTTTGAACTCCCCTGGGCAATAATTTCCGAAATTGACTATCAGGAAGCTGTCAAACCGATTAATCAACTTAAAAATTATATCATCGTGATTACGGTAGTGCTTATTGTATTGATATTGATTGTTACCTATTTTATCTCGAATGCGATTTCAAATCCGATTTTGTATCTAAAAGATATCATCATGAGTTTGTCAAAAGGAGTTGTTCCAGAAGCACCGATTGAATCCAGAGGGAATGACGAGATAGCTCAGATTACTGAGGCTACAAGACAGCTGGTTGAAGGAACCAAAAGGACGACGGAATTTGCCCATCAGACCGGAGCAGGAAATTTTGAAGCAACTTTTACAATCCTGAGTGACAAGGATACATTGGGACTTGCTCTGTTAAGTATGAGGGATAAGATTAAAATGCTTCAGGAAAGAGAAGTAAGGCTGGTAAGGGAAAAGGCCTCTGCATTATTGGAAGGACAGGAGAATGAACGTAAACGATTTGTAAGGGAGCTTCATGACGGAATAGGACAATTGCTAACAGTGGTGAAGCTCCGGCTAGATGCAATGGAGGCAAAGGATAAAGAAAAACAAGAAGAAAAAACAGGACGTACTGGATCTTGTTAATAATACAATAGGGGAAGTGAGAAGAATTTCCTATAACGTAATGCCTAGCGTTCTGGTGGATTTTGGCTTAGAGGCAGGTCTGAGAGGTTTGTGCGATAATGTAAAAAAATACTCCCGATTGAATATTGAATTTACTTATATAAAAGAAACCGACAAGCCTTTGAATTTTGAAGTCAGCGTTCCTGTTTTCAGAATTGTTCAGGAGGGATTGAATAATATTATCAAGCATGCGAAAGCAACGGATGTTTATTTGGATGTTATGGAGCAGGAAGATTATCTCTATCTGAAACTAAAAGACAACGGAATCGGATTCAATAAAGCTGATGTAATAAAAAGGGGAGGATTTGGCTTAACTAGTATGAATGAAAGAGCTAAATTGCTGAATGGTGAGTTGCATATAGAATCAATTCAAGGGGAGGGAACCGTTACTGAACTTGAAATCCCCATAAACAGAGATTAAATATGAGTAAGATTAAATTAATACTGGCAGACGATCATTCCTTGATCAGAGCAGGATTCAGAACATTACTTGGAAAGAATGAAGCCTTTGAGATTGTTGGTGAAGCAACAGACGGGCAGGATCTGGTAAAGATGGCTCATGACATTGAACATGATGTGATCCTTACTGATATCACCATGCCTGGCCAGGGTGGACTGGATGCCATGGAGCAATTGAAAAAGGAAAATCCCTATTTTAAATTCATCGTGCTGACGATGCATGAAGAAAGGGAGTATGTACTGAGAGCAATCAAAATAGGTGCCCAGGGCTATTTGCTTAAAAATATAGAAAATGCAGAACTGGCAAAGGCGATCAAGACTGTTTACGATGGGGGAAAATATTTCAGTCCGTTTGTGGTGAATCTTCTGGCAGAAAACTACGGAAAGCCTGAAGCCCTTGAGATTTCTGAAGTTACTCCTAGGGAAAAAGAAGTATTACAGTTTGTCGCAAAAGGTTTTAGTACCAAACAGATTGCTGATGAACTTGGGATCAGTATCAGAACAGTTGAGTCGCATCGTATCAATATGTTGAAAAAGTTACGCGTAAGCAATTCAGCAGAATTGATCAAAAAAGCTATAAAACTTAATATAATAGACTAAGGATGACAGGGTAAATACTGGTATTTATATGGGTTGAAACCTGTAGTGTTTTACTAGTATTTTTTGCGATTTACAAGACCGTTATAAAGTGTTTTTTGGCAGAAACAAAACGAATACTGTTATGAAACACATGGTAATTGCTGGCTTAATGGTATTTGTAGCTCAGGTATCTTTTGCACAAAATGGAGTAAATAGTGATCCTACTTATTCCATCAACAATTATAAACAAGCTCATAAAGCTAAATACGCGAAGGAGAATAAGCTTGGTAATCCTGTTTCAATTGAGACTAGTGAGGTAACTGTAAAAGAAAACTATAAGCAAAGCTTTAATTCAGGCAAAGCTTCAAATAAAGCAACTGTCGCTACTTACATGCCTCAGATCAAAAGTTCCAGATCTTACAAACATCCATACGGTCTGTAATTTTTGGGATATATAAAGATTTTCATAAAGTTTAAATAAATTCCCTATAAAAGCCTACCCAAAAAAACGGAGGGCTTTTTTTATGAGTATCCCTAATCTGGAGCCTTTTACAGTTCGTAGCAAAGGGATTAATACCAGGTAGGTTGCTTACGAACCTGAGATTAATAGATCAGTATCAGAACAGTGGAGTCACATCGTATCAATATGCTGAAAGATACGCCTTAGTAATTCACCCGAATAGATTAGTTTATTAAGGGTAAATACAGATTCGTATTACAGGTGTAAATACCTATGCCTTGTTAGTGTTTTTTGTGATTTACAAAGTCAGTATAAAGTGCGTTATTGTAGAAAACAAAACGTCCAACTGTTATGAAACACATGGTAATTGCTGGCTTAATGGTACTTGTAGCTCAGGTATCTTTTGCGCAAAATGGAGTAAATAGTGATCCTACTTATTCCATCAACAATTATAAACAAGCTCATAAAGCTAAGTATGCGAAGGAGAATAAGCTTGGAAATCCTGTTTCAATTGAGACTAGTGAGGTAACCGTAAAAGAAAACTATAAGCAAAGCTTTAATTCAGGCAAAGCTTCAAATAAAGCAACTGTCGCTACTTACATGCCTCAGATCAAAAGTTCCAGATCTTACAAACACCCATACGGTTTGTAATCTTTAGGATATATAAAGAACTTCATAAAGTTTAAATAAATTCCCTATAAAAGCCTTCCCAAAAAACGGAGGGCTTTTTTTATGAGTATCCCTAATCTAGAGCCTTTTACAGTTCGTAGCAAAGGGATTTAATACCAGGTAGGTTGCTTACGAACCCGAGATTAATAGATCAGTACCAGAACAGTGGAGTCACATCGTATCAATATGCTGAAAAGATACGCCTTAGTAATTCACCCGAATAGATTAGTTTGATCAGGGTAAATACTGATGTATTTATCGGTGTAAATACCTATACCTTGTTGGTGTTTTTTGTGATTTACAAAGCCAGTATAAAATGCGTTATTGTAGAAAACAAAACGTACAACTGTTATGAAACACATGATAATTGCTGGCTTAATGGTACTTGCAGCTCAGGTATCTTTTGCACAAAATGGGGTAAATAATGATCCAACTTATTCCATCAACAATTATAAACAAGCTCATAAAGCTAAATATGCGAAGGAGAATAAGCTTGGAAATCCTGTTTCAATTGAAACTAGTGAGGTAACCGTAAAAGAAAACTATAAGCAAAGCTTTAATTCAGGCAAAGCTTCAAATAAAGCAACTGTCGCTACTTACATGCCTCAGATCAAAAGTTCCAGATCTTACAAACACCCATACGGTTTGTAATCTTTAGGATATATAAAGAATTTCATAAAGTTTAAATAAATTCCTATAAAGCCTTCCAAATATCGGAGGGCTTTTTTGTTGGTGGCCTACTGAATGCTTCATTAATTTCCTCTCATCAAGCTTTAATATTTTTTAGTTTCCATTGGGCTTCGTTATAATTCTTTTGGGAATAATTTTGAGTTAAAAGATGCCGTAGCTTTTAGATCATAATTTGGAGGTCAAAGCTCGGGTGCCGGTACTTTTAGGTGATAAAATGGAGGGCAAAAGCTCGGACGACAGAACTTTCACTTTTAAAATATTATTCCATAAATGAATATTTTTGAGGATAAATGGAATATACGCACCCAGTGTTGATATAAACAAAGTTGCATACAATAACTAAACGAGAATCAAAATGATGGAAACCAGAGGTTGGATTGAATACAGACCATACTATGCAGAAAAGGAAAGAAACGAAGACTATCCATGGTTGGCATGGATGAGTATTGATTCAGTTATTGACAGTGTGGATGAGATTACTGAGACCTTGTTTGGTTATTCCAAAAGAATAATCAGGAAAGAATTTGAAGTACATGCTCTAGCAAAAAATAGAGGCATTCCAGACAACGCTTCTGATGTCGTCAAGTGGGAGGTTGAAACTATTTGCGCTGATAGAGGAGTTTAAGAATATTAAAGGCATCGATGACTATCAAATCAGATTAGTCGTCTGGTTTGAATGGTTACAGTTCTGCGGTACTCCACAATAATTTGTATTTTGCTGTACATTGTGCTTATAATGCTTAAAAACGCCCTTCAACAAGCACTTAAAAAATATTGGACGTCGTGGTGGAAGATTCTCCAAACAGTTGTTAGAAATTAAGAATAAAGTTCAAAATGCTAGACAATCTCAAAGTATATATTCACAATTGCTCATCGAATGAAATTAATTTCCAGAAAAAACGACCTTAATCTTGAGCTGCAACTGTGCTTTGAAGCACTGGATACGAACGGTTATAAGCCGTTTTTAACTGAGGTGTATCAGAGATTGTTACTTACTAAAGTTAAATTTCCATTGCTTGAATATTGTGCAATGGATATTTTCAAAAGACTTGATGAAAATAAACATATTGAGTTTTGTTCGGATATTGCAAAGTTCAATACAATAGGAGGTAATGTACTTATCGGTATAATACTGCAAAGGTGGCTTTCAATAGATTTTATTCAAGCTATGAATAAAGCAGCTGAATGTATTCAGAAGGGCAAAGAGTGGTATGTGGCTGATATCATAGGGGAACGCGTATTTGGTATTGCTTTGCTTCAATATCAAACTGAAGCATTAGATTTTCTTTATCAGTTATCAAATAATGCAAGTCCATTTGTTGTACGTTCCATTGGTCCGGGAGCGCATTATGCAATCAAAAAGGGACTTCCTGTTAAAGAAACGGAGGAACTCTTTAAACTTCTTCTAAGCCTCGCAAATGCTAAAGATGGTGAAATAAAAAGAGGTATCGGATGGGCAGCTAAGACAACAGCTAAATTCCATCCGCAAATTATCCTAAAGTTTCGTAGTCATATTGATGATCCTGAAAAAACAGGAGCATGGTTCCGGACAAAAGTCAGAATAGGTCTTGAAAGAAATGCTTATGCCAAGGGAAATAGAATTAAAGACCATATTAAATAAGACCAAGAGACGTGATCCTTGGTTCCTTGACGATTATACTATAAATCTTTATAGCAGTTGTTCTTTCAATTGCTTATACTGCTATATAAGAGGCAGCAAGTATGGAGAAAATCTTGAAGAAAGCATTTCTGTTAAGGTCAATGGGATTGAGCTGCTTGAAAAACAACTTTATTTAAGATCAAAAAAGCAGCAATATGGTTTCATTGTTGTTTCTTCTGCAACGGATCCATATTTAAAAATAGAAGAGCAGTATCAGCTGACCCGCCAGGCACTAAAGCTTATAGCACATTATAAATTTCCTGTGCACATCATTACAAAATCAGATCTTGTAATCCGGGATTTTGATATCTTACATGAAATTGACAAAACGGCAATTCTACCTTCAGATTTTGGAGGGAAGTTACAATGAGGAGCAATTATATCGTTTTCTTTTTCAACTTTAAGTGATCAGGTAGCAAAGATTTTTCGAGCCTGGCGCTACACCTCCATCTAAAAGACTGGAGGCATTTAAGGCAACTAAAAGTAATGGCTTCTTATCTGGGATCAGTTTAATGCCATTGATCCCTTATATTTCAGATACATCCGAAAATATTCATTTGTTTTTCAAGACATTTAA
Organism: Sporocytophaga sp.; assembly: GCA_024707265.1. GTDB lineage: Bacteria > Bacteroidota > Bacteroidia > Cytophagales > Cytophagaceae > Sporocytophaga. The sequence continues at coordinate 225,122 of JANQAB010000004.1, forward strand.
GGAGTTACATGCAGATTACGTTATGCCAGCTACTATTACTCTCTTTGGAGTTGACAAAACGGATAGCAAAACGCTTGTGTTGAATGCCATTGAAAAGTATTATCCGGAGTTGCAGGAAATGTATGAGAAGCTTTTTAAAAATTCCAGTGAACTTCCTTATTATTATAGAAAAGCCTTTTATGAGAAGATGAAGGAGCTAAGTAGAGCGTATGGAATTAAAGACAGGATTGTTTACTATTAAAGGATTAAGCGAAATCAAAAAAAAATGACTCTGGCTTATTGAGCTTTTAAATTCAAGCATCGGAGAAAGGATTTTTAATCTTCTTACAATCGATTGGGATAAAATGTCTATTGAAGGCTATTTGTTATTTTAAATAATTTTTCATAAGGATTAAATTTTCCCTATTTATTTACTGGGCTCTAATTTATTAGCTCTTCTCCAACAAAGATAGCTTGGTTTTTGCAAAGGGATTAAGAAATAAATTGATAATTTTGCTTAGCGAAATTGATACTTATACAAATTTAGATTTTAATTAAATAACGGAGAATTGACAAATTTGAAGGAAGCCCCAATCGAAAAAGTAGTAAGACCTATCCAGAAATTCATACAACTGGAGAAATCAGGCGGACTGGTTTTGGCTATAAGCGTGATTATTGCGATGATTTTAGCCAACTCTCCCTGGTACAATGTTTACCATCACTTCTTTGAACATATCATAGGTTTTCAATTTGACGGAAAAACTTACTTGCAGTACAGCATCCATCATTGGATAAATGATGGACTAATGTCTATTTTCTTTTTTGTTGTAGGGTTAGAGCTCAAAAGAGAAATTGTAGCGGGGGAATTGTCCAATCCCCGAAAAGCTATGCTTCCGATAATTGCTGCGATCGGAGGCATGCTTATTCCAGCTATAATTTATATTACTCTGAATCCTATGAGAGAAACGCAAAGCGGTTGGGGAATTCCAATGGCTACAGATATTGCTTTTGCTCTGGGGGTATTGTATCTATTAGGCAATCGTATTCCTTTAGCACTTAAAATTTTCCTGACAGCCTTGGCTATTGTAGATGACCTGGGTGCTGTTTTGGTTATTGCATTATTCTATACATCAGATATTTCCATTACGAATTTAGCTATAGGATTAATTATCCTTTTAGCAATGTATATAGGCAACAAAGTGGGGGTGAGAAGTGTCCTGTTTTATGCTTTATTGGGAATAGGTGGTGTCTGGATGGCATTTCTATTGTCAGGTGTTCATGCTACTATTGCTTCAGTATTAGCGGCTTTTACCATACCTGCTGATGTGAAAATCAAAGAAGATGTATTCATTGCAAGGATTAAAAATTACCTTACCCAATTCGCAGAAGCTGACGCTAACGACAGCCCGACATTGACAAATCAGCAATTACATATTTTGGAACAAGTTTCAATAACTACAGAACATGCAATACCACCGTTACAAAGATTGGAACATGTTATGCATCCGTTTGTAACCTTTCTGATCATACCCGTTTTTGCATTAGCCAATGCAGGTGTTCCGTTTTTGGACATTGATATGAAACAGGTACTCAGTAACAATATTGCTATTGGGGTAGCATTAGGATTGTTGGTTGGTAAAGTAGTAGGAGTAGTTGGATTTACATGGATCTTTGTTAAGCTAAAAATAGCATCTTTCCCCCAAGGTATGAATTTACAAAATCTTTTTGGGTTGGGGCTTTTAGCTTCTATAGGATTTACAATGTCTTTGTTCATTTCACAGCTGGCTTTTATGGATGAAGTTTTCAGGGTTCAAGCTAAAATCGGAATTTTTGCTGCCTCTACCATTGGTGGAGTTTTGGGGTATCTGGTTTTAAGCAGACAACACAAAAAAGAGAATAAAAATTAGTGTTGAAGTAGGAATTTTACAGTTATGCCTGACTTTATAAAAAATCATAAAAGCAAGCTAGATCGATTCAAACAGGAAGTCTATATCATCATCTATGGCGTAAACACTCCTGCCGGAAAAGCCTTTGATGTTGGTTTGTTAATAGCCATTTTGCTTAGTGTTTTTACCATAATGGCGGAAACAATTGAAGATATTGACCGCACTTATCACACAGAATTGATAGTGTTGGAATGGATTTTTACCGTCATTTTTACTATGGAATATGCACTTAGGGTTTTTGTCAGCAAGAAACCGTTAAAATATATTTTTAGTTTTTATGGTATTATAGACCTACTGTCCATATTGCCAATGTTCCTCGCCGTTTTTATTAGTGGGAGCCATATCTTGAGCAGTCTTAGAATTTTAAGATTATTAAGGTTGTTTCGGGTTTTTGGCTTGATGGAATTTATGGAGGAATCTTCAAAATTAAAAGTTGCGCTATTGGCAAGCCGTGCAAAAATTATGGTTTTTTTATATACGGTTTTGATTATTGCTATTTTAATAGGAACACTGATGTATTATATCGAAGGACCTGAAAACGGTTTTACGAGTATTCCAAGAAGTGTGTTTTATACCATTGTTACACTTACCACTGTTGGCTATGGAGATATGGTGCCGACTACTGCTTTAGGGCAGTTTTTATCGATGATTTTGATGGTTATTGGTTATGGCATCATTGCTGTGCCGACCGGAATTGTTGGTGTTGAAATTGCCAAAGGAGCTGGTAATTCTAATAAAAAGGAAAAACGCAAACATAAAGAACATAATAGACTCAATGGAATAGTATGTGCGCATTGCAACAAAGAAGGTCATAGAGATGATTCTGAATATTGTTATTGTTGTGGGCATAACTTGAAGGCTTAGAAAGCAAGCCCCCCTAAATGAATCTCTGTTACACAGAGTGCACAGAGAAGACACGGAGGAACACAAAGAAAAATTTTACTATCTAATCTTAATGCTTAACTTTTAACTTTCCGCTTTTAGCTTTCCGCTTTTAGCATACAAATTCAAACTTATCTCCATCAAATAGTCCAAGGTCGCTGAGTTTAAGAGATGGAATCACCAGCAAAGCCATAAAAGACAAAGTCATGTATGGTGAAGTAAGCGTGCTTCCCATCGCTTTGGAGATTTTGTCAAGCTCTGTGTACTTGTCAGCCACGACATAGCCATCTTCTGCAGACATTAATCCACCAACCGGCAAAGATAATGAGTACAGTTTGCCGTCATAAACAGCAGAAATACCGCCTTGGTTTTTGATCACTTCGTTTACCGCTTTATTAATATCTTCATCGTTTACTCCAACAGCTACTATATTATGGGAATCATGCGCTATGGAAGAAGCAAGGGCTCCCTGTTTTAAGCCGAACCCTTTGATAAAGGCTTTTGCAGGAACAGCCTCTTTATACCTGTTGACTACAGTGATCTTTAATATGTCCTTCTCTGGAATGGATTGTACATAACCATTCTCAAGTGGTAGTTCTGTTTCGATGGATCTGGTGATCAGTTGGCCATCCAGTGCTTCTATCACTCTGGTTTTTCCTGATGAAGATGCTATCTTAAAATCTGAAACCGTCTTCAAAGGCGTATTAAATCTGTTAATCGGGGATACTGGAATTGGTTTTATAAAGCTCTTTTTATTTTCAGCTACAAGCTCACCATTTATATAGGTTTTAAGAATATTAAAGTCTTTAGGATTATCAATGATAATAAAATCTGCCGGGTCCCCGGATTTAAGAAGGCCAACTTCCAGTCCATAATGTTTTACCGGGTTTATACAGGCTGCTTTCAAAACTTTATAGAGATCAATTCCTTTGTCGAGTGCTCTTTGTACCAGCTCATTGATATGACCTACCACAAGGTTGTCAGGATGTTTATCATCCGAACAAAACATTATTGAATTTTCGTAATCATTTAAAAGATTAATAAGCGCTTCAAAGTTTTTAGCGGCACTGCCTTCCCTTATAAGAATTTTCATTCCAAACTTCAGCTTGTCCAAAGCTTCTTCAGCAGTGAAGCACTCATGATCTGTAGAAATGCCTGCAGCTATGTATTGTTGTGCCTGCTCTCCTTTAAGTCCGGGAGCATGTCCGTCTATCACTTTTCCCAGCTTTTTTGCAATATTGATCTTTTCATATACAACGGGATCATTGAAAAGTACACCTGGCCAGTTCATCATTTCTGCCAGATATTTTATTTCAGGCTTTTTTAACAACGTTTCAATGTCTTTTGCAGAGATCTCATCACCGGCAGTCTCAAAGGAAGTTGCAGGGACACAGGAAGGGGCTCCGAAGTTAAATTTAAACGGAACCTGTTTTCCATTATTCACCATAAATTCAACGCCTTCCATACCGCAGACATTTGCAATTTCATGAGGGTCGGACACAGTAGCTACAGTGCCGTGCAACACGGCAAGTCTGGCAAATTCAGACGGTACCAGCATTGAGCTTTCTATATGAACATGAGCATCAACAAAACCTGGAAGTATATATACATTTTCACTGACTTCTGCTGATTCTCCGATTTTCTCAATACGTCCATCGGATATAGTTATATTGCCTTTATAAATACGTCTGCCTTCGATGTCAATGATGTTGCCGGAAATTGTCTTAGAGCTCATTTTGTGCCTGGTTTTGAAAAGATTTAATCCTTTTGTGGTACAGCAGCACAATATATCTAATCTATTTTAAAAAATATAATGTGATTTATGATCGTATTTAATTTTTATAACATTTTCAGATCATTTATTTTAGAAAAAAAAATCATTGAATGGAAAATCAGATCAGAACCAATATTAAAGCTGGAATTTTGGTTGATATAGTTTTAAAAAAGGACCAAAAGACGGGTATATTAACGAGGGGAGTAGTGAAAAATATCCTAACAAGTGCGCCTAAACATCACAGGGGAATAAAGGTTCGTCTTGTAAACGGACAAATAGGAAGGGTGCAGAAAATAGTGGCAATATAAAAGGGTTTTATTTCATCTGATTGGTAATTGAATGTGTTGACTATATTTTTAAACTTGAATGATTAATTAATAACATTATATAATTTTAAAGACCATGCAAAAGGTAATTCTGATAGTACTGGCTTTTCTGATTCTTCAGGCCGAATGTAAAGCGCAGTCATTTAATAGTGATTCTGCCAATGGATACGTAGCAGCTACTCTTGTCAATGATCCGGGTAAGACAGGCTTGAAACTGCCTCAGGGATTCAAAGGAACAATCGTTGCAGACAATCTTGGGAAGTCACGCCATATCGCTGTGACCAAGCAAGGAAATGTTTACGTAAAACTGGACAGGCCTTCGGATAAAGGTGGGGTGTTATACCTTGAAGACAAAAACAAAGACGGGAAAGCTGATAAAATATCAGGCTTTGGTGACTATGGTGGAACAGGTATTTCAATTAAAGATAATTACCTCTATGCTTCTTCCAATAAAGAAGTATTTAGATATATACTTAATGATAAAGGAGAGGTTACCAACCAGAAAAGTCCTGAGAAAATTGTAAAGGGGCTGGTGGCCAGAAGGCAGCATGAGTCCAAATCCATAACACTTGATAACAATGGCAATATTTATGTTAACATAGGTGCTCCTTCCAATGCTTGTCAGGAGAAGGATAGAGTCAATGGTTCTCAGGGGATAAAACCTTGCCCGATTCTTGACTCAGCTGGTGGTATCTGGCAGTTTAAATCTGATAAGACTGATCAAAGTTATGCGGAAGGAGTGCGTTACGCAACAGGTTTGAGAAACGTGGTTGGCCTTGACTGGAATAATCAGAACAATCAGCTATATGTCATGCAGCACGGCAGAGATCAGTTGTTTCAATTATATCCCAACTTATATAGTGAAAAGCAAAGTGCCGAGTTGCCTGCGGAAACGATGTATGCCATCAACAAAGGCGACGATGCAGGATGGCCATATGTTTACTATGATCAGTTTCAGAGCAAAAAAAAAGTTGCACCTGAATATGGTGGAGATGGAAAGAAAACAGGTGGTGAAGATGCAATTGATCCCCTCATCGTATTTCCGGCACATTTGGCTCCTAATGGACTTCTGTTTTATACTGGAGATCAGTTTCCTGCCAAATATAAAAACGGAGCATTTATAGCATTTCATGGTTCATGGAACAGAGCGCCTTTAAAACAAAATGGTTACTTTGTAGCATTTGTGCCCTTTAAAGATGGCAAACCTAAAGGGACCTGGGAAATATTTGCAGATAACTTTGCAGGTACTGAGGTGGTCAAATCACCCGGCGATGCGAAGCACAGACCTTGCGGACTGGTTCAGGGACCGGATGGATCTTTATATATATCTGATGATGTGAAAGGAACGATTTTTAAAATTACCTATAAATAAAATGTTACAGGAGCTTGTCTTTAATTGTTCTCTTTTAAAGACAGCTCCTCTTTATACTCTGCTGATATAGAAGCGGGCAGAGCGACTGTAAAAGCTGTTCCTATTCCAATTTCGCTTTCGATAGATATCTTCCCACCCATACTTTCAATCTGTGTCTTGGTGATAAACAAGCCTAAACCTTTGCCTGGAATTTCAAGATGAAAACGTTGATAAGGTTGAAAAATCTTTTCCTTATATAATGTTAGATCTACGCCTATTCCATTATCCCTGAATTCAATAAAATGATAATCTCCTTCAGTATAGGATCTGATATTAACGGTAGGAATACAGTGTCTTCTGCAATATTTAATGCTGTTAAGAATAAGATTAAAGAATATGTTCTTAAGATAAGATGGAATTGCAGGAGTGAAAGCTGTTTCAGAAAAGTCATAGTTGACTACAGCACCACTTGCTGAGATTTCATTTTCAAGAAGATCAATAACCTCAAGACATACTTTTTCAAATTTTACCTTTTCCATCATAGTATCTGTGTTTCTATGATGATCCAGCAATGATGCGAGGTCTTTGAGGATACCATCAACCTTTAGGGACGACTCTTTGACGTTATGAATAACTTTTGCATTCAGAGGATCTGCCGGCGCACTTTCATTAAACAGTTCACATAGCCCAAGCAAAGTGGCAACAGGGCCTCGGAGGTTGTGGGCTGTAATATTGGCAAATTGCTCCAGCCTGAAGTTACGGTCGTTTAAATCTTTGTTAAGTTGAATTAACTGGCTGGTTCTTTTCTCTACTATTTTTTCGAGCTGTTCTTGTTGTTCCTTCAGTTCTTTGTTTTTAAGCTCTATCAGAATGTTTTTTTCTCTCAGCTCAAGCGTTCTGGACATTACTTCAGTTTCAAGGAAGTGTTTTTGTTCCATGATGATGCTGTCCTTTTCCAGTTTAAATAATTTAAGTCTGCTCAGTATTGCAAGGTTAAAAAAAGATGATTTCAATGGCAGATCCTATTTGTATGGAGTTGTCTGTGAAAACATTCAAAGGAATAGCTCCATTTAGGGTAAAGACATAAATTAGAATTCCAAGGAAGAAAGATATACTGCCCGTTAAAAAAAAGCTAATGGTGTGTTTTTCAATTCTCCTTAATTTTTTAAATAAATAAACTCCTGCAAAGATCGGCAATAAAGCACCTATGCAGAATACCGAAAAAATAATTTCATTTACTAATGTGGTATAGTAAAACGTATTGATGCTAAATGAAACTATGTTGACTACATAAAATACTCTAAATGTAAAATAAAGCCATTTAGAATATTTTTTCAACAGTAACAACTTTTCTATAAATACTAAATGGAAAGTAGTAAACAAGTAGAATATAAAACAATATTGATTCACTACAGGAGTCTCGGGCCAGAAATACTGAAAGGCATAGCCGAAATTAAGTAAAGTGAGAAACCCTGTTGCACTGATGGAAAGTGCGTAGTAAAGGAATAAACTCTCTTTAAGCCAAAAATAGGATGTAACCGTGAGGGTTATCGTGAGAATGATTAGACCAAGGTAAAGAAAGTGAAGAGATATATTTTGCTGAAGATCGTTTATGAATTCTTTTTCAGAGAAGATCTCAACAGGAACTTTCATTGGGCCTCTGATTTGTATATCAAGGCAAATAAGTTCTGTGTTTTTGGGAATATAAAAGTTGGGAAAATTTACGGGTAAATCTCTGTAAATGAATGGTAAAAGGTCTCCGGATTCTTTAACTTCTATAAGTTTATTGTCTTTAATGAAATGTGCTGTGATGTGATCTAAAAAAGAATTTTTTACAAGTAAGATTCCATTTTCAGGCAAATCCTTAGCCGGAAAGATGATCCAAATTTTGTTTGCTTTAAGTCTGATATTAACTGTATTATCTGCAATGTTAAATTTTTCAGGAGATTGTATAAAAAGATTTGAAACAGTTGAAAAAGTATACTTAAGAGAATCGTCTGTAATATAGTTTAATTTTAAAGAAGGCGTTTTTGCAATAGTACAGGTGATACTGCTAAAGTAAATTATAATTAATGTAAAGATTATCCTGTTTTTCATTTCCTGGCTATTAAATATACAAACACTTTAGCACAGGCCAAATTGGAACTTATTAAACAAGAACAAATTTCGATAAAATGCAGGGGAGATATAATGAGACTGCTAAAGATTTATATAATGTAATATTTATTAAAAAATAAATGCTCCGAAGCTATTGTAAATTGCAATAACTCCGGAGTCTTCATTTAATTCATGGATTAAGAATTGTTATTTTAACAATGGATGTCCCAGATCACTTGCTTGTTTGTTATACATGTGTTCTGCAAACTTTTCATCTTCAATATGATAGCGGGCTCCTATGTATTTTACAATATTCCCATCTTCATCTTTTATGGGAACAATAGTAGCGCTCACCCAATAAACAATGCCACCTTTGCCTCTGTTTTTCAATATTCCTTTAAATATATTTCCTGACTTAATAGTTTCCCAGAAGAGTTTAAACAGTTCTTTGGGCATATCAGGATCTCTAAGAATATTATGAGGTTTCCCTATCAGCTCTTCCCTTGAATAACCGGATACTTCAATGAATTTTGAGTTAATATCAAGTATAGTTCCATACTTATCTGATTCAGAAAGAATGGTCGTTAATCCGAATATCTTTTCTCTTACTTCAAGTTCTTTTGTCATGGATTTCAAAGAACTCACATTTCTTTCCATTTCTTCCTGCGTCGCTTGAAGCTCTTCCATATTCTGACGCATTTCCTCTTCCTGAGCACGAAGTTCTTCAGTCATAATCTGTGACTGCTCTAACAATGAACGGGTTTTGGCTCCAGTCTTCATATTATGAACTGTAGATCCGAAACTCTCTGCTATGGCCTCTATAAATTTGATTTGATGAGTAAGAATTATCTTGAATGAAGCTAATTCTATAACCCCGAATATTTTATCATTGAATTTAACTGGTACGATCACTAAGCTGGATGGAGATGCTCCGCCTACTCCTGAAGTTATATACATGTAATTATCGGGGACTTCAGTCATGAATATAGTTTCACCTTCCTGCCAACATACACCGGCAAGTCCTTCTCCTTCGTTGATTTTTTTGTTGATGAATTTTTTTCTGTCATATGCATAGCAGGCTTTCATCAGCATATAGCTTTCATCTTCATCTTCTTCAAGTATGAAAAGTCCGCCTTGATTGGCATCTACATATTTGACCATTTCCCTCAGGAAGTTGTCATATAGAACTTCTGCATCATTGATGTGGATTCTCAGTAAATTTGCAAACATAGCCAGCCCTTCATTATGCCAGGCTCTTTGCTGCTCATCATCATCAATACTCTTAAGTTGTTTAATGATAAGATTCACTGTTTTCCCAACCTCGTCTTTATCTGAAGTTAATGGTAGTTCTGTTAATATTTTACGGGAGCTAACAGCTTCAACCTGGTTCATGGTAGTTTTAAACCTGAATACAATCTTTTCAAGACCAACTATCAGGTCTTTAAGTACATTGTTATTTCTGAAATCATCAAACCTTACAGACAGATTTCCTTCACTGATTTCAGTAGCTCTGATCTGTATATCATGAATTGGTTCGAATGCTGGTTTTATGAATTTGTTAAGAACCAAATAGATTACTACAATCAAACCTAATGAGAGAAAAAGAATTACAAATACCGTTGTAGTTATGAGATTAGTACTTTTGATTTCAAAAGCGTTTCTTAAACTATCAATTTTGTTGATATTCTGGCTTGTGGTGAAATACAAAAATCCAATCAACCCCTGGGTTTTTTCTAAGCCTAATTCGGATTCTATTTCTGCTATTTCATGGAAGGTAGTCTGGTAGGACTTTAAGGTTTTGGTCAGGTAGCTTTTAGCAACAGAATCAGCGAGCGTATTAATTTGTATTTCTAGATCAGAAGCTGTCTGATCAAATGCTCCTATATAGATTTTATCCTTTCTTATAAGAAAGTCTTTTTCATGTTTCCTAAGGGTGAACACAAGAGCTTTGTCTGTATCAGGGCTTTTTTCAAGAATATGTGCAGACTTTCGCATTTGACCTTCAATACCATGATTTTTAAAACCACGCTCATTAAACAGTTGCGAAACCTTTAGGAATACCGAAGTCAGGGAATCATAATTAGCTTTAATCTTCAATAATGTATCACGGTCTTTACCTTTTAAGGAAGTTTCCAGTAATGACATATCTTTCTTAAACAATTCTGCATAATTCATGATGGAAGATATATCCATGCTTTCTCCTGTTATCGCATAGGTGGAGTCATGCCGGGCATTCATTATAAAATTCCGGAAAGAAGACTCGCATTGAGAAAGGTTAAATAAAGCCTTAGATAATGTTGATGCGTTCTCTTTACTTTTTTTGATGGATATAATAGTGTATACCAGGATACAGGCTAAGATAATTGTAGCTGAAATGGTGGAGATTAAAAGCTTATTGTATTTTGATTTAAAACTATTTTCAGAAGACATTATACAGATATTACGAACTACTAAACAACTCACTTAATATTTTTGCATGTACGATGTCAATGTTTTATAGTTTTATTGTGTCTGTTGTTAAAAAAAAAGAGTGCTAAAGCTGACGTTTTCCTCTGAGGATATTTGTAACAATTGGAATGTCTATAAAATATTGATGATTGGATATGAGTTGTTTATACTTTTCTGTCCTTGAGCGCAAGTATTTATAACTATGTAAGAAAACTTCAGAAATTATAGAAGAATATTTGATGTGTAATAAATATACCAGGAGGATTTGTAGCATATGCTACAAATCCTCTATACTTTTTTAAGCCAGTTCAGGATATAGTCTGCATCTTCTTTCCAGGTGGGTTGTCCCAGTACAAAGTGGTTTCTTCCCTGGAATTCTTTATACTCAATCACTGATCCATTTTTTTTGTACCTGTCAAAATTCCTTTTATTGAGATGAGCCGGAGTAATAGTATCCAGGTTTCCCGAAGTTATGAGTAGGGGCACATGAGGTTTATCAAAGTCTACCTTTGCGGCGGAGGTGAGTCCTCCTCGTGCTACAGTCTTGGATTCAGGAATGGTATACTTTTCATACGCATCCTTTTGTTCTTTAAGTGGCATTTCATTTACAAATGCATATTGCCAGTCCGGAAAGGACATCATATAAGTTTTTTTTAGTGATGTAAATATTCCTAATGATTTCCATGCTGCCTTTAAAAAGGAAAACTCATAGGGAAAAACACCCAATGGTGGAACAGGATGAATTGCAATGCCCGCTGCTGCAAGGCCCCTGTTAACAATAATCTGAGTCATAAGACCTCCCAGAGAATGGCCGATTACAATTGGTTTCTCCGGTAATTGTTTGATTATTTCTGAATAATGATCTACCACTTCACTTAAGGTGAGTTCTGCAAGATCAATATCATTCGGTTGTCTGTCTCTTAATTCTTTCGCACTGCCATCTTTAAATGGCCAGGGAGGGGCTATTGCTTTATAGCCTTTGCTTTCAAAGTACGGAACCCAGTCTTCCCAACAGGCATTGGTAACAAATGCGCCGGTAACAAATACTATACTTTTGGATTGAATGCTCATGGTATCGGAGGTTTGGTTAAGTACCGCCGCATATTGAAAATGTTTGTTTCAGGTAATAGTATTTTTTCTTCCTGATTTCAACTTTATATTAGAGTTGATAGATAAATATCTGACAGTCAGAATCAGGTGGTTCGGCAGGCTTTGGGTTAAAGCCAATGAAATTATTATGAATTAACTTCTTAAATGGTGATATTTATCGGGTTAAAAAATAAATGAGATTTAAATCCAATGAATCAGTTGAATAGTAATACTCCTCCAGTTGCAGAGAAGATAAATTATCAGGTTGTTGCAGATGCCGGTACAAGAAATGACCCTTATTTCTGGATGCGATTAAGCGATGAGCAAAAAGATTCGGAAGAACAAGATGAGCAAACGAAAAAGGTCTTTAATTATCTTAATGCTGAGAATGATTATTTCCAGCAAGTCATGAACCCTACTGAGCAGTTGCAACGCAAGCTTTATGAAGAGATGACGGGCAGAATCAAACAGGAGGATGAAAGTGTCCCTTTTCTTAAAAATGGTTACTGGTATTACGTCAGGTATAGCGAAGGTTCGGAGTATCCAGTTTATTGCCGAAAGAAAGGATCTCTTGAAGCTCAGGAAGAAATACTTCTGGATGTTAATGTGATGGCAGAGGGGCATGAATATTATAATGTAGTCGGTCTGTCTGTGAGTGAAGACAATACCACGCTGGCATATGGCCTTGATACCGTAAGCAGGAGAATTTACACTATTTATTTTTTGGACCTCACAACCGGTGAATATGTCGGACATCCGATTCCGAATACAGAAGGGTACGTTGCCTGGGCAAATGATAATAAAACGATTTTTTATTCTAAAAAAGATGAGGAAACATTAAGGCCTGATCGTATTTATCGTCATAGTATAGGCGATAATCCGGAAGCTGATAAGCTGATTTATCACGAAAAAGATGAGACGTTTTACACAGCTATTGAAAAATCAAAGTCTAAAAAGTTTCTCATTATAGGGTCCTCCAGCACACTAGCATCTTATTACAGAATTCTGGATGCAAACAATCCCCTTGGGGATTTCACTGAATTTACTCCGAAAGAAAGTGAACTGGAATACCAGATAGAGCACTTTCATGATAAGTTCTATATCATTACAAATCTGGATGCACCTAACTTCAGGCTTATGGAGACTGCTGATACAAAGACATCCAAAGAGTTCTGGAAAGAGGTAATTCCTCACAGAAAAGATGTACTGCTTGAAGATATTGATGTGTTCGAGGATTTTTTTGTCCTAAGTGAAAGATATAATGCAAGCACTAATATAAGTATTATTGAACATGGCACAGGCAAGCAAAAATATCTTCCCTTTGAGGAAACAGCTTATACGGTGTTTACAAAGGATAATTATGAAATAAATACTGAGTGGCTAAGGTTTAGATATACTTCATTAACAACTCCCAATACGGTATATGATTTTAACATGAGGACAGGAGAACAGATTCTCAGAAAAAGAGAAACTGTAGTAGGAGGTTATAATCCTTCAGAGTACAAAACAGAAAGAATATGGGCTGTAGCTAACGATGGGACAAAAATTCCGATGTCTGTTGTATATAAAAAAGGATTGACATTGAATGGAAATAATCCGGCATTGCTGTATGGCTATGGATCGTATGGAATAAGCATAGATCCAGAGTTTTCTTCAAAAAAGACTAAGTCTTCTTGATCGAGGTTTTGTATTCGCTCTCGCTCATATCAGGGGCGGGCAGGAGATGGGAAGATATTGGTATGAAGATGGTAAGTTGTTTAAGAAGATGAATACATTTACTGATTTTATCAGTTGTGCAGAGCATCTTATAAAGGAAGGCTATACCAGCTCGGATAAATTGTTTGCGCAAGGTGGTAGCGCCGGAGGTTTGTTGATGGGAGCGGTGATGAATCTGAGACCGGATCTGTTTAAGGGAATTGTTGCCCAGGTACCTTTTGTTGATGTGGTCAGCACCATGCTGGATGAATCTATTCCTCTTACAACCGGGGAGTTTGATGAATGGGGCAATCCGAAGAATGCGGCCTCGTATAAATATATGTTATCTTATTCACCATACGATAATATACAGGCTAAGGAATATCCGAATATACTTATCACTACAGGTCTGCATGATTCACAGGTTCAGTATTGGGAACCGGCAAAATGGACCGCAAAACTAAGAGATTTAAAGACTGATAATAATTTGCTTTGCATTAGAACAAACATGGAAACCGGTCACGGAGGCACTACAGGAAGGTTTAAAGTGTATGAGGAAATAGCTCAGGAGTTTGCATTTATTCTAATGATTTTAGGAATACAGAATTAATAATATAACCGACATTAATTGATTCATATAGAGACGTCCGTCATACATGGCGTCTCTATATACCTCATCTGCGGTATTTTATTTTATAGGGATTTTTATTCTAAAGACACAGCAGTAAACGATAGGTCAGATATCAAATAAAACAACCAGGAGAACGTAGTTCTTTTGACCTTTCTCATCCTTCAAAAGAAAGTTAGTCTTAAATTGCCTGAAAGACATATAAGTATGTTTATAACTATTTGGATTTTTTTTTGTATTAATAGTGGTAAATTGTTTATTTTATAATCCTTAAGATTTTGAATAATAGAATGATGGTCTAATTTTGGTAGAATCTTTTAATGTTTTTTCTGATGCAAATGGATTGCGATGGCATTTGTTAATTTATAACAATAAAAAATACTGCATTTCAGATCATCAAATAGAAAAGGCAGATTTGGCCAGACATAATTTTAAACATCAGTTTGGAGTATGCTTCAGGTGCAGGAGCAATTTTTACTTGTACCAGGTTTTATGAAGTTATGAGCTTAATTATATAAGCTCTGTTTCAGTTAAAGTTTCTAAGTGTATTTATCGGAGAAATTCAGGTATTCAATAAAAATGAATGTTCTGAAAAAAATATTATAATATTTTCCTTCATTTTTCAATGGAGCGGAAAAGTCATTATGAGTCCAATTTCGAATTTCTATAAACCAGTTTTAAGCTAACCTAACAAGATATGATGAAACAGAAACAAGAAAGACCTAGTCAACAAATTATTAGGAGTTTTCATAGGATTATAAGGGATAAATATTTTCTAAGTGTTCTTATGTCTTTTTTCATCTTAAGCGGTACCCAGGCTCAGGATATTGCTACTACTCCTGTTAAAATCGGGAGCGTGGATGAGTTCTACAATTCGGTTCACCTTTCAGAATCTCAGATAAAAACCCGCAAAATTAAAAAAAGTATTATTCCTGTTACCAATGATTCAGTTTTAGCTTTGATTAATCTCAAAAAAACTATTGATGGTGAAGAATTCATTTATGGGGAAGTTCAGAACAAAGAGGCATCATCAGTCTCTTTCTCTATTGTTGACGGGAAACTGAGTGGCCATGTAGTAATTCCTTCTGATAAAAAAGCGTTCAGATATTTCTCTCAACAAGGTGATGTATTTGTAGAGGAAGAAGATATTAATCAAGTAATCTGTATTGACTTTGATAAAGCAGCTAATGCTGAAAAACGAGCGTTGCCAGTCCAGGCTCCGCCATCAGGATCAGCAGTGTATAATCTGCAAAGTCTGGCTGGTGTGACTGCTGTTGCTTACCTGGACTTTGACGGACAGGTTGTGACGGGGACAAGATGGAATGGAGGAAATACCATCAATGCCTTGCCTGGAAATTTTTCAGAAACAGAAGTTACCAATATCTGGAGAATGATCAGTGAGGATTTCAGGGCTTTTAATATCAACGTTACAACCAATGAAGCTGTGTTTAATGCTGCTCCCAGAGGCAGAAGGATAAGATGTATATTTACTCCTACCAACACGGCTTCTCCCGGAGCTGGTGGTGTTGCATACGTTAATTCTTTCAGATGGACTGATGATACTCCTTGCTGGGTTTTCAATAGCGGTACTAAAGGAGCAGGAGAAGCTGGTTCTCATGAAATTGGACATACATTAGGTCTGTCTCATGATGGCAGAACGTCTCCGAGAGAGGATTATTATTCAGGTCATGGCATTTGGGCCCCAATCATGGGGGTAGGTTATTCTAAAGGGTTAGTTCAATGGAGTCGCGGCGAATATGCAAATGCCAATCAAACTCAGGATGATATAACAATTATTGCAGGAACAGGAAATGGATTTGGTTTTCGAACAGATGAAGCAGGTAATACCAATGCTACAGCTAAAGCATTGATTGTTTCTCAGTCCGGAGCTGTTTCCAATACTCAAAACTATGGCATCATTTCACAAAGAACGGATGTGGACATCTATTCATTTACGACATCCGGTGGAACTGTTACATTAACAATTAATCCTTCTCCATCTTTTCCTAATCTTGATATAGTTGCTACCATTAAAAATGCAGCAGGAACAACTTTGGCAACTTCCAATCCTACAGCCTCTGCTCCGGGCAGTCAGACGGGACCTACAGCTATTAATGGTTTAAATGCTTCATTTAACATAAACCTTTCAGCAGGAACTTATTATTTGAATATTGATGGAACCGGGCAGGGAGATCCTGCAACTACCGGCTATTCGGATTATTCCTCTATAGGGGAATATTTTATATCAGGTACTATTCCTGTAGCGCAGACTAATCAAAATCCTGTTGTTAGAATTACTGCTCCTTTAAACAATTCAGTGTTTACAGCTCCTGCAACCATTAATGTTACAGCTACTGCAACTGATGCAGATGGATCGATAAGTGGAGTTACCTTTTCCGGTGCTGGTACATCAGTAACTGATAATACCAGTCCATATACTACTACCTGGAACAATGTAGTAGCAGGTACTTACAAAATTGTTGCAAATGTCAGAGATAATAATGGAGGAGTTGGAACAGATACAGTAACTGTAACAGTGGTTCCGGCTGTCAATCAAAATCCGGTTGTTAGAATTACAGCACCACTTAATAATGCAGTGTTTACAGCTCCTGCTACCATCAATGTCTCAGCTACAGCATCTGATGCAGATGGTACGATAAGCGAAGTTTACTTTTTCCGGTATTGGTTCATCAGTGACTGATAATACCAGTCCTTACGGTACTACCTGGAACAATGTAGCAGCAGGTACTTACCAAATATATGCGACTGTCAGAGATAATAATGGAGGATTAGGCTCAGATACAATAACAGTAACAGTTTTGCCAAATCAGAATCCTGTTGTTAAAATTACAGCTCCCTTAAACAATACAGTGTTTACAGCTCCTGCTACCATCAATGTCTCAGCTACAGCATCTGATGCAGATGGTACGATAAGCGGGGTTACCTTTTCCGGAGCCGGAGCATCAGTAACTGATAATGCCAGTCCATATACTACTACGTGGAACAATGTAGCAGCGGGTACTTACAAAATTGTTGCAAATGTCAGAGATAATAATGGAGGAGTTGGAACAGATACCGTAACCGTAACAGTAGTTCCGGCTGTCAACCAAAATCCTGTTGTTAGAATTTCAGCTCCTTTGAACAATGCAGTGTTTACAGCTCCTGCAACAATCAATGTAACAGCTACAGCATCTGACGTAGACGGAACAATAAGCGAAGTTACCTTTTCGGGTGCAGGAGTAACGGTCACAGACGTGACCAGTCCATATAGTATTACCTGGACAAATGTAGCAGTAGGTACTTATAAAATTGTTGCAAACTCCAGAGATAACAATGGAGGAGTTGGAACAGATACCGTAACCGTAACAGTAGTTCCGGCTCTCAACCAAAATCCTGTTGTTAGAATTTCAGCTCCTTTGAACAATGCAGTGTTTACAGCTCCCGCAACAATCAATGTCTCAGCTACAGCAACTGATTACGATGGTACGATAAGCGGGGTTACTTTTTCGGGCGCAGGAGTGACGGTAACAGACGTGACCAGTCCATATAGTATTACCTGGACAAATGTAGCAGTAGGTACTTATAAAATTGTTGCAAACGCCAGAGATAACAATGGAGGAATAGGAACAGATACCGTAACAGTAACAGTAGTTCCGGCTCTCAACCAAAATCCTGTTGTTAGAATTTCAGCTCCTTTGAACAATGCAGTGTTTACAGCTCCTGCAACAATCAATGTGACAGCTATAGCATCTGACGTAGACGGAACAATAAGCGGAGTTACCTTTTCGGGCGCAGGAGTAACGGTAACTGACATTACCAATCCATATAGTATCATCTGGACAAATGTAGCAGCAGGTACTTATAAAATTGTTGCAAATGTCAGAGATAATGATGGAGGAGTAGGAACAGATACCGTAACAGTAACAGTAGTTCCGGCTGTCAATCAGAATCCAGTCGTTTCAATTACCAGTCCACTCAATAATGCTTCTTTTAATGTTCCGGCAAATATTACCATTACTGCAAGCGCCTCAGATGCAGATGGTATGATTACAAGTGTAGCATTTTACAATGGATCTTTGCTGTTAGGGACTGATAATACAGCACCTTATACTTTTACAATTACCGGAGCTACTGCAGGGACTTACGATTTGACAGCAGTTGCAACTGACAATAATGGAGGGACAACAACCTCATCTGTAGTAACTGTAAAAGTTGAAAATACACTGTCTACAGGGATAAATGGTCCTTCTTGTTTGGTAGCAGGGCAAAAGTATCTTTTCGTGCTGTCTCCTGAAGCGCCATTTACCAATATCAGCTGGTGGACTAATGCTCAGGCAATTATTGAAGTAGATCCTTTAGATAAGAGTAAAGTGTTTATAACTTATGCTTCAAACATATCTTCTGTTAATATCAGTGCAGGGGTGAATTTTTCGGTAAGTCCCTGGTATAAACAATACGATAAGATCCTGAAAGTAGGAGGTTGTCCTTCTGCAGCTTTGGAAGAGGCTGGCTTTGGTGCATCTGATGAAAGTCAGGTAAATGCCAGTGAGGAGGTTTTGTTATCCTTAAAACTTTATGATTTTCAAGGTAAAGAGATCGCATACAAAGGGGAATTAACACTAGATGCGAATAAACTTAGCGAATATCTTGAAGAAGGAGTTTATATTGTCTATGGAGTAACCGACCATAAGGTGATAAAGAAAAAGATCGCAGTGAAGAAGTAATAGTATTCTATTATAGTTATAAAAAAAGACTGTCAGAATTGTCTGACAGTCTTTTTTTATATTAATCTTTTTAAAAGATGAAATTATTTCATGAACTTGATTATAGCAGGTTTTCCTTTATCAATAATCTGAATAATATACAGTCCATCAGAATAGTTATTCATATCTATCCATTGGTTTTGGATTTCATTGGTTCCTGAGATTATTTTTTTACCGTTACCATTAAAGATCTCAAATTTTTCAATGAAATCAGATTGACTTAATAATCGTATTTCCGATCCGCTTCTTGCAAGCTTGCCGATTGATGTATTTTCAGATAAAAATTCCGAATTAGAGGTAACTGCCGGAATGCTTGTATACAAATATTTTTTTTCTATTCCTGCTTTGCTTATCAATGAAGAAGCCCACTGTAGTTTAACATTAGCATCACCTCCGTTTTCATAATATCTGAATTCAAAAGGATAAAAAGTTCTTCCATTAAGGTGAACAGTTTTTTCTTTGTTTTCAATGATTCCGTCATGCCACTGATTAATGATGGTATCATTGTTTATTAACAACATAAATCCGTCATCACCATTTGCGGTGAATGTATAATTGTCATCTAATGGAGGTCTTAAATAACCCTTCCATATGATAGTATAAAGGTCGTTTCCAAGAAGACTTTCATTGGGAGAACCAGCAGCCCAGTTGAAGTCGATTTGTGTGTCTGTCTGGGTGTATTTAGGGGATATACCATTCAGTGTAGCTACATCACCAAAGTAGGAACCGATAAGGCCATTACCTGAAGTAAGGTTGGTATTTGTAAAGAGATTGTTTTGTGGCACAATCTGTTTAGCAATGGAAGATCCGGACCAGAGCAATTCAATAGCTGCGACCCAATCTGTTTCTTCAAACGTGACTCTTATTTTTTTCTTGCCAGGAGTGCTGAAAGTAACAGTGCCTGACTTTTCCATGAAATATTCAACTCCTGTATAGTCCCCAGAAGTTTTATTAATGACCTCCTGATCTTCTATATAAAGCTTACAATAATCGTTGTAGAAAGAGTTCAGGTAAAAAGTATAAGTACCTGCAGCAGGGATATCAATATATCCATCCCAGGCAGCCTTAAAGTTATTGTCATCTATTGTTCCCATGTCAGGGGAGTCGTATTGCCAGTTGAAGTTAATCTCAGGATCAACTCTTTTAAGTCTGACACCATCTGCATTTATGCTTATGGAAGCTACATCAGAATAAGTTCCGGTCAGGCCATCTCCGGTATAGCCAACTTCATCGCAATCATAAGATGCATATAAATTCAAATCTGTATTTGGTGTGGCAAATGTTATAAGTTTGGAAGTTTCACCATCAGACCATCCGGTAAAGATACAGGTCTTGTTAGTAGTTGAAATTACCATAGGAGCCTCAAGGCTTCTTATAATTCCTTTTACCGAGTAAATTGTTTCTCCTGCAAAATGATAAGTACCATCAAAATTAATTTTTGCTTCCGCAACATTGGAGTTAACAGTAATGCCTACCAGTTGAGGATAAACGTCTGTATACGTTGTGGAAGAAAAGCCTTTTGAATCGGTAGCTTTTAAATATACACGAAAGAATACATTAGGAGAAGTTTCTCCATTGTTGGGTACGGTAAAGCTGATCGGCAGGCTGGTTCCTGTTGTAGGAGCCAGCGCGGGGTGTGTATGGGTGTCATGATGAAGATCAACCCAGAATGATAGCGAAGCTCCGGAAAGTGCCCCATCTTCATCATCAGTAGCTGTGCCTGAAATTTTTAATACATCGTTTGCTTTGTACTTGAAGTTCGCTAGTGGAGAAGATATCACCGGAACAGGGCGCGTGTTCTGGATCACTGTCAATGTGGCTTCTGCTGAAGTGATGCTTGAAACGCTATTTGACACCACACATTTAAAAATTGCATTATTATCAGCAATTGTAACTGATTGCACAATTAGAGAGTCATTTGTAGCCCCTTCTATAAGTACTCCGTTTTTATACCATTGATAAGCAAGTGGTTGAAGGTTGCTGTAAGCGGTAATGGTAAAAAAAGCATTTTCTCCCACTACGAGAGCGCTGCTTTGAGGATTCTGGTTAATAAATACTTCATTGGAATTGGTGTATTTTATCTTCCATAATTTTCCATCGTAACTGACTGTGTTTGCGCCAGCAGATCCTCCGTCTGCGCCATTTCTTTCAACATAATACATGTCTCCGTTATCAGCAAAAAGATACCAGAGCGGACGATTAGCACCTATTGCGAAGTCGGTTCTTATTTTGGTAACGGGATCCCATGAGTATATTTTTTCTGTACAGTAATCGCCAAAGAAGATCTGACCTGTATACTCGGCGGGGAATGTCTTGTTTAAAGGATTGTAGAAGGAACATCCGATGATAGCACAAGCGCCACCTTCGTGAGTATAAAAGTATTCAGGTCCCTGGTAGTTTGCTATAGAAGTGCTCCCGGAATTACCCTCTCTATCAGGCCATCCGTAAAATTTACCGGGAAGTATCTTGTTGATTTCCTCTGCAGTACTGCCTCCTACATCTGTAGTATACAATTGACCAGCAGCATCAAATTCAAAGGCAAAAGGATTTCTTAATCCATAAGCATATATAGATTTATTTATACCTGTTACAGCCGGATCGTTATAGAAAGGATTGTCTGTTGGTATGGATCCATCATCATTAATCCTTAGTATTTTGCCTAATGTGTTGGTTAGCAATTTAGAGTTTGTAGCAACACCACCTTCTCCGGTCCCAATGTAAAGCTTTCCATCTGTTCCGAATTTAAGACATCCCCCGTTATGGATACCACCTACAAGAGTATCAAGCTCAATCAGAAGCACTTCACTTCCCGGAAGGGTTGCCCTTCCATTATTGGTGGCAGTAAAACGCACAACTCTGTTCTTGTTTCTGTTTTTGGGACAGTAGTAAGCATAATAGTATCCATTGTTGAAAAAGTCAGGGTGCAGTGCAATACTGATAAGACCTCTTTCATTAAAGTCGTTTACTTCTATATCCAACAAGGGGCTTGATAATAATACATCATTCTGCACCACTCTTACTTTACCATTCTTTTCCGTGATGTAAATGATGTTATTAAGTCCTTTGGTAATGGAAACCGGATTAAGTCCTGTGGCAATTTCCTGTTCAATAAATCCGGGAGGTAACTCAGAGGAAAATACACTTTTCAAGATAACTAACTGAATGAAAAGTGATAAAACTACTTTAATTCTCATAGGTGTTTTAAACTTTATTCTAATGCTTTCAGCAAGAGTACGAAATTAGGTGATAATGCCTTTAAAAATAAATATGAGCGTATTTTTTTGTTAAAAAGAAATAAAACGTATAACTGTGAATTGAATTAATTCAATGTAATGTTGTAAAAATTATAATGACGGGTTATTAGAATAACACAATTAAATTTTTGAAATTAGCTTCTTGCTAGGTGGAATTTTAATCGGAAAAAGTAAAAGGAAATACAGGGGGAGATCAATTAAAATCGTTGCTCAAGAGGAAGGGTTACTTATTGTCTTGTTCGTTATTGTCAAACTGTTTATCCTTCAGTATTTTGAAGAAAAGCTTATAATTTTATCGGTTAGACAATCACGACCTGGGTCAAATTTTAATTCCGGGATTAAGCTGGTGATCTGAATTTTAACTTAATTTTGGAGAAAAAAAGAATGATATATGTGTAATCAGGTAGTTGTGAATTTATTAGCTGCATATGGTGTATTCCTTATTTTGTGTGGAATTGTTTCGGTTATTTTTATCGGACTCAAAGCTAAAACAGCTCTAATATCAGGAGGTACTTCAGGGGTAATCTCAATTATAATTTCAGTATTGATGTTCAATCAGGTTGCTGTAGCAAAGTATGCCGGAATAATGGTTGTTGCCGCCCTGTTTGTGGTTTTCTCATGGAGAAGTACGAAGACTTTATTTACATTGATGGAAATGATTTCAACTTCTCATGAAGACAGAAAAGGTAAAGCAATTGCCTTTCTTATAATTAGCCTGATGGCTGTAGTAAGCATTTTTGCAATTATAATGCAGATTGTATTTTGGTGCTGATTTGAAGTACTGCTTTTATTTTGTATAAATTGATTTTTTAATGTCAGCGGCCTACACTGTGAAATTTAAAGATTGCACTAGAGCAATGGAGCTTTTTCAGAAGGCGGGTTTAAAAGTTTCGTATAAAAAATATTTTTATTCTTGTGCCACGGGCATCACCGGAAGCAAGTCATTACTATGAAAACATTACATTGTCTGATTAAAGTTGCGGGCTTATTACAAATTATACTTGTTATAGGTAGTCTGTTGATCCCGACCATGCTGAACTGGAAGAAAGAACTCTCTATGGTTGCTCCACTCATCAGGCAGATGTTCTGGACTTATGCGGGGTATATTCTTATGACAAACCTGGCATTCGGTATATTATCCCTTCTTGCTCCTGAAGCCCTTGCTGATCGTTCTTTTCTGGCAGCTGTAGTTAGCCTGTTTATAGGACTGTATTGGAGTGCAAGGATAGTCATTCAATTCTTTTTATTTTGACAGAGCTTCAGCTCCGAAAGGATGGATATACCTGTGGGGAGAGATTGGATTGGTAGCGATGTTTGTATTTTTTTCAATCATCTATCTTTGGGTTTTTTATTCGAATATCTCTTAAACTGCTTAATATGATTCCCGCCATTCATCTTACAGGATTGTTATCAGTAGCTGTAATATTGATCATGACAGTTTTAGTGGGATATGTCCTTGTAAGGTCAGTTCATTATAAGGTGTCTATAAATATTGCATGGGCAGTACTTGCCTTGGGAATGTTTTTAACGGAGCGTTTATCTGAGGCATTCCCTCCTGTATTAAGAATGTTATGTATCATACTTGTTACTTTATTCGGAATGAAGACTGTTGTCGCTGTTGAGTATTATAAGGAAAAAGCGAACAGGCTTCATTTTATACAATGGATATCTTTTGTTGCAGGTTGGTTTGGTATGAGACCGAATCTGTTTGAAACCCTTGGCTCCAGGCCTCTGAAAGGAGGTGATGAACTGGTTAAATTTGGTCTGAAGAGAATAGTTGCAGGTGCAGGATTGATATTATTGTCCTGCTATATATATAACAATTTATCACAAGAGATCTTTCAGGTATTGTCCACTGCTCTGGCTCTTGTTGGATTAAGCCTTGTGCTGCATTTTGGAATATTAAATATAAGCGCAGGTTTATGGAGGTCAAAAGGTGCAGATACAAGGACTTTATTCAAAGAGCCTATGAAATCTGTTAGCCTTGCTGAGTTTTGGGGAAAGCGCTGGAACCTTGCTTTTTCAGAAATGACAGCGATAGCATTGTACCGTCCGCTTAAGCCTAGAATTGGCGAGAAAGCTGCTATGGTTGCAGCTTTTGTTTTTTCAGGTCTTTTGCATGAAGTGGCAATCAGTGTTCCCGTAAAGGCTGGATACGGACTTCCATTGTTGTATTTTTTTATTCAGGGCATTCTTATCATTATAGAAAGGAAACTGGAGTATAATGGTATGTTAAAGAATAAGCTGTTAGCCAGATGCTGGGTATTTGCAGGTTTGATATTACCATTTCCAGTTTTATTTCATAAATGGTTTCTTAAAGGTATAATATGGCCTTTGATAAACTGGTAAGGATTTGTTGATTTAATTTTTAGAATATTTATTTTGTTAAATTTTAAAAGGCGTATATGTTAAAATTGAAATATTGTTGTATTTTTTTTGTGGTCCTATTTTTCTCATGCGAAGAAAATGGAAAAGATAAATTTGAGGCAATGAAAGATACTCCTAAAGCGCTTCAGAAATCAGGTGAATTAGATGTTAGCAGTTTTAAATCACGAGGGAAAATAAATCTTGTTGGTGAATTATATCAGGAATTACTGGAAAGGGATCCGGAGTTAAGAAAACTTGAAGAGAGCAGGGATGAGTTCAATAAAGGACATCAGAATTATTTAAATCGTTTTGATGAATATGATGATAAGTCCAGAGAATATTATGGAGATGCCAATTCATTTGTTAAAGCAATTAAAGATAGTATTCTAAGGAAGAAAATTGAGCAATTGCTCCTTCGTAATGAAGAAAAGTATAAGCATCTTATATCCAAACATAGTAGCTTGCAGGATGAACTCTCAAAGCATTCTTCAACAATTGAGGATCGTCTTGTTGTATTAAAAATACTGCTGACTCTTGAACAGATAGAAAAATACCAGAAAGGCAATCTTCCTGATACTAAAGAAGCCTCATTACTGATTAAAAAGGGAAAAATGGTTTCTTCAAAGACTGATAGTCTCACTCCTAAATACTGAAAGCAGTGGTATCTCACTTAATAGCCGCTATCTGCATATTATTAGTTATTTCTTTCTTCTGTTCTTTTGTTACTTCATTATACATTCTTAATTCCAAGGGTGTAAATAAGTATTCAAAGGGTATGAACCTTGTCCTGGTCTGGGTGCTGCCATTTTATTGGTCTTACAAATTTTTTAAGGATTTACTGGCAAAGAGAAAATATAAACGAGGAGATATTCCATTTGGTGAGATTATTAATATTTTTGGTTTATGGAATTGATATATCTCAAGGATTTCCGATCAGTTGAAATCATTAATTCTTCTTATTAGTAATGTTGACTAGAAGATATTAGTATTGTTTTTTTTAAATCTGAAAAGCCTTTCCGGTTTTCAGAAAAGCAGTGTTTAAATCAATATTAAGGCGGTTTTTAGTATATTTTGAAAATGGATACAGTAAGAATAAAAGAGGTTTGTTATGTGTTTCTGAAGCTTGGTATTATAGGGTTTGGAGGGCCGGCTGCACATATTGCCATGATGGAAGAAGAAATAGTCAACAAAAGGAAATGGATAAGCAGGGAGCATTTTCTTGATCTAATAGGCGCTACCAATCTGATTCCCGGTCCGAATTCAACGGAGATGAGCATGCATTGTGGTCATGAGCGTGCAGGACTTCCGGGATTGTTCCTCGGAGGAATATGTTTCATTTTTCCAGCAGCCCTTATCATGGGAATATTAGCATGGCTTTATGCAAGTTATGGAAGTATACCCGAAGTAAAACCATTTCTTTATGGTATTAAACCGGCTATCATTGCTGTAATCATCAATGCCATTTTTAAACTTGGAAGAACCGCTTTGAAAAGCTGGCAGCTTGGTCTCATAGGTGCAGGAGTGGTGATTGCTTCTCTGGCAGGTATTAACGAGATATATGCGTTATTATGCGCAGGACTTCTTGCAATTATCTGGTTCTCCGGAAAAGATTGGCTAAAACCTCATAACCTCTCATCTTTTAGTCCATTTATAATTTCCTTAATTCCTTTTGCAAAAAACATTACTCTAGGTGAATTATTCTGGATATTTATAAAAATTGGGGCTACATTATTTGGTAGCGGATATGTATTGGTAGCTTATCTGCAGGCAGAATTTGTAGATAAGACAGGTTGGCTGACCCAGGGGCAATTGCTGGATGCTGTAGCCCTTGGACAATTTACTCCCGGTCCTTTATTTACTACAGCGACATTTATAGGTTATCAGATGGATAGCCTGCCTGGAGCTGTAATTGCTACAATAGGCATTTTTCTTCCTTCCTTTTGCTTTGTCCTTGTGTTAAATCCATTTGTTCCTAAACTAAGAAAATCCAGGATCATGAGTTTTTTTCTGGATGGGGTAAATATAGGAGCTATTGGAGTAATGCTGGCGGTTACTTTCCAGCTTTGCAGAAGTGTTTTGATCGACCTGAATAGCTGGTTCATTGCAATTGCTTCTCTCATTACAGTATTTGGATTCCAAAAACTCAATACCACCTGGATCATTGCAGGAGGCGCTATTGCAGGATATCTCTTTCATATAATGAATCCGTAAAGATTTTCAGATGATTTTTTAGATTTTTTAGAGATAAATACTTTCAATCCCGGATTAATGCATTCCGCTGATATTGCAATCATCCTGGAATATTGCAATTATATGGTATAAATGCTTGAAAAATAATTGATTGTTTTGATTTTTATTGTAAAATGTTTGAAGATATCGATGAGTAATTTTAGATTTGTCAATACAGATTTTCAATAAGTTAATAGAATATTATTCTTTACCCTAATCAGGATAAATATTATGATAACAGCCAGGATTGAAGATAAGTCTCTTGTGGTGGATATATTAAGCGCATCATTTGACCAGAATATAAGTGTTAATTATGTCGTAAAGCAGGATGGAAAAAGGAAAGAAAGAATTCGCAGGCTGATGGAATATTGTTTCGATAGTTGTTTTCAGAATGGTAAAGTTTACCTTTCCGGAGATCGTAATGCATGTGCACTCATATTATTTCCCGAACAGGAAAAGGTTTCACTTCAGTCTGTCATGAATGATCTACGACTGGCATTCTCTTGTATAGGTCCGGAAAGACTTCCCAAAGTTCTGTCCAGAGAATCGAAAGTTAAAAGTAATTATCCCAAACATTCTATCTTTTATTTAAGATTTGTTGGAGTTCATCCGGATTATCAGAGAAATGGAATAGGAAGTTCATTGATTAATGAAATTATAAATGAAGCACGGATGATGAAGAAACCAGTGTATTTAGAGACCTCAATGATCGATAATGTAAAGTTTTATAAAAATCTGGGATTTGAACTGTTTAATGAATTACACTTACCTCATCAATTATTTTTATTCAGGAGAAATAATGATTAATCTTCTAAACTAACAGGAATGCTTGTATTTGGAACGCAAATTCATATAATTACTTTTTTAATCTCTTTATTTGAGCTGGTTTTCTTTTTTTATCAGATTATATATTTTCTGTCAAGACCATCAGATAAAAGCAGACTGTATTATCTGATCCTTCTTTTCCTTTTAATCCAATATAATATTGTCGGAGCAATGTTTCCCGATAACCGAATAGATATTCCAATTGCAATGCAGAATATAGTTGCATATGTAGTTGCCTTATTAATGTCATTATATTTTATTTTTTATATATACAAAGTACTGGATTTGTCGAAAATGAGGTTTTATGCCTTTCAGGGGTCGCTAATCTTTATAGTCTTACCATTTATTTTTTTGTTTCTGCTTCCATATGTACATACTGGAGACTTGGAAATGTCAAGGAAACTGGTAGTGGTAATTCCTTTTATATATGTTATTGTTATGTTATTTTCTTTAGCAAAATCATTTAGAGAAAAATATCAGTCATGCCGAGATGAGAGTTGTAGGGAAGAAATGATAGGAGTGCTTTTGGGATTTAGTTTTTGGTTGACACTTCCGGTTATTGCATTTTTTGAAAATGATATAAATGATTTGTTAATACCACTGTTGGACTTTCATAATGGGAGTCAGGTAGTGGAAGTAATATGTACAAATCTGGGACTTTTCGTGATGACTGTTCTTTTTATCCGCAAATCAATTAAGCAATCGCGGGCAGAATACTATATGTTGTTAGATTCTCAAAAGATGCTTCAGGAGTTAAATTACACTTTAACATTAAAGGTAATAGAAAGAACAAGGGAACTTGAAATTGCTAATGAAAGAAGAACAAATACATTTATTAATCTTGCTCATGAATCCAAAACTCCTATTACACTTATAAGGAATTATCTTGAAGAGTATATAAGCAAACATGGAGCAACAGAAGAACTAAAAATTATTAGAAGAAGCGTTGAGAAATTAACCAGAGATGTAAATAATTTTTTTGACTTAGAGAAAATCAAGCGTGGAGATGATATTTATTTTAATGATCAGATTTGTAATTTCAGTGAGATATTAAATAATAATATAGAGCTTTACAGAGCTTATGCCAATAAGAAAGGTATTTTCCTAACCTCTTATGTGGAAGATAACCTGATAGTAAAATCTGATCCGGAAGGTATATACAGGATCATAAATAATATAGTAGAAAATGCGATTAAGTTTACGTCTTTGAATGGCGTAATACAAATATCTCTCAAAAAAAATGGTGAAAGATTGGTATTTGCAGTGAGAGATAATGGTATTGGCATACATTCGGAACTCCATGAAAAGATATTTGAGCCTTATTATAAAATAAATTCAAGCCATAAAAACATTCAGGGAATCGGTATCGGTCTTTCAATAGTAAAAAAGATTGTTGAGAGTATTGGTGGAGGGATTAGAATAGAAAGCGACCCGGTCATGACAGCGGGGACTAATATGATTATAGAAATTCCAATCTGTAGAGGGTACCTGAAGGAACCATTAAGGTTAGAATCAAAAGACATGTATTTTAATGTTGATGCGTTAAAAATACCACAAGCCAAGTTTAATGCAGAGAGGCGAAGTGTTTTAGTTGTTGAAGATAATATTGCATTGCTTAATTATCTCTCAATGAAACTGAGTGAAAAGTTTAATGTAATAGCGGCAACAAGCGGAAATGAAGCATTTAATAGGATGCAGACTGTACCTTACATAGATATTATAATCTCGGATGTTATGATGAACGATGGAGATGGCTTTGATCTATATAGATTAGTACAGAGCAAGAACCATTTAAATCATATACCTTTTATTTTTCTGACTGCAAGAGATTCTTTTAAGTCAAAGATGGAAGGGCTTTATTTAGGGGCTGTTGATTATGTACAGAAGCCTTTTCTGGCAGATGAGTTGGTAGCAAAGATTGATTCAATTTTGTTGAATCTTGAAAAGCAAAGAATCGCTTTGATAAATAGTGCATATAAAAACCTTCAGAAAGAAAGTGATACAGATGTCATTAAATCAGATAGTCAGAATAAATTTGAAACTAACTGTCAAAGGTATAACCTTACGACAAGAGAGATAGAAATAATCAATTTGATTGCTAAAGGAGCTACCTATAAAAGTATCGGAGAGCTTTTATATATATCTGATAAAACTGTTGCGAAACATGTCAGAAATATTTTTGAAAAGGTTGATGTAAAGAAGCAGGTGGAGTTATTAAGTAAACTGGATGTACCTGCTTAAATAAGGGCTATAAGACATATGAAATCTGCCCTAAGTGTTTTATTTTTTGTATTGTTATATTCAGCAAATGTGCTAGGTCAACCATATATTGATATAATAAATCTGAAGTATCAAAATTTTCTTCCTGTTAAATATTATGGGGATGATCACAAGCTTAGTGTTGAAGAAAGTTATCTCAGCTTGAATATTCCTGTTCCATTAAAGAATAAAGATGTAATACTGACAGGTGGAGTCTTTGATCAGTTGAGTTTTAATTCTGCACATGGAAAAAAAGATCTATATGCATTTAATTTTCAATTAGGTTATTTAAAGAATTGGAAGAACACCAAGTGGAAAACATTATTTGTTGTTTTGCCCAAAATCAGTTCTGATCAATTTAAGGTAAGTAGTGGATCATTTCAACCAGGAGGTATTTTGCTTTTTACGTATGTAAAAAGTGCCAATCTTCAATATAAGTTTGGAGGATATTATAATAAAGAGTTTTTTGGTAATTTTTATATGCCTTTACTGGGTTTGGAGTGGAAGCCATTGCCAAGGTTAAATATCTTTGGGGTTTTGCCTGGTTACATGATAATAGAATATAAAGCAACCTCAAAGCTTTATTCGGGGCTTTCCTATCAATGCCTTACTGCCAGCTACAGGCTTCATGATGGAGAAAATTATGCTTTTGTTAGAAATGGTGACAAATTCTGGGGGCAAATGCAATTAAAGCTTTTCCTCAACTTTTACATAAAAAAATATATAGTTGCATTTGGTGAATTCGGCCATTCCCTTTGCCGGAAATATGAGGTATACAACAAAAATAAGGAGAGAATAGCACATCCGGTTTTTAAAAAGACCCATGATGGCTTTATTTTTAATCTGGGACTAGCTTTTAGAATCCGTCAGGATGGTCCTTCTTTAAAAAAGTAAATTAGTTTTGTAACTTATTGAAAGTTAGCATTGTGTCCTGTTTTGTAAGGGAAATACTCTAAAGTAAGTATAGGAAATACTCTATTTAGAGTATTGATTTTGCCTTTCATAGGAGCCATTTTTATTATTTAAAATTGGTAACTATGCAGATTCCAAAATGTATAATGGTAATTGATAATAATGTTACCGACAACTGGATAGCGGAGCGGATTTTCAAGACTTATAATATTGCATCTGAATATAGGTTTGCTAATAGTGAAAACGCTATTGATAGTTTGAATGATTATTGTTTGGTCCATGGTAAATTTCCAGACCTGCTTATGGTGGATATCTTATATAACAGGGAAAAAGGTTTTGGATTAATAGACCGAATCAGGAATCATTCTGGCTATAGAGAAAATGAGACAAGAATTGCTTTATTGACTTCAGTTGTTGAATACACTTTGAATTATGAAAAGATAGGTCAGCAAAACATTGAACATGTTTTCATAAAGCCTCTGGATATTCAGCAATTGAAGAATATATTTATTTAGATGTCTTGTCCTTGTGACGAGGTGATCTTTAAATTCTTCTTGCACCTAAAAATCAACCAATGACAGGGCAGGGAAAACCTTCAAACCTATCAGTATTGCCACTTCAAAATTATTATGAAGTGGCTCTTTTTTTTAAAATACTTATGTTCTGTTTGATCAACAATCATTGTCTGAAAACCGTTGGGGCTTTATCCAGTTTTCCTTTAATGTAAAACCATGCAGTTTCTTCATTTTTCATAAACGGAGTTTCTATTCCGTTTTTCTCCTTTATCAGCTCTACCGTTTCTGTTAATATTCCTTCTTCATAGTTATAATGCTGAGTTATTCTGAATTTATTATAGGGGAGAAAGAAGTCTGGGCTGCTTACATACATGGTAAGTTGACTGTTCCTGAATTCCGGATCACTCAACCCGGTTCCATTGCCAAGGGAGGAAATAATGGAAGATTTTACATTGTTGCTATCGACAAGACTATTATATGCCACTTCAAAATACATGGTCTGATCCCTTTCTCCAGCCTTCCCGTCATATTCCGGATGAATTCGGTGCAAGAATTTGACAGACTTCCAAAGGTTGTCATATCGCTTTTGAATGACGGCAAACTGATAGTCATATTGCTCGTCTCTTACCCAATTATTGTTTTCATATCTATATGCATGACTCACTCCATTCCATATGATCGTATAGGTGTCATTCATAATAACTTTTTCACTTGTTGGGATCGTTGCTTTCTTATAGGATCCGCAAGAGTCAAGGGTTAAGAGCGTAATGGCAGTGATAATGGATTTAATTTTTTTCATCATATAAACTTTTTAGGTGAAACTTAATTACACCTCAAAAGTCAAAAAAAATAGGAGGGAATAAATTGATAAATGTTACAATCGTTCCTTCGAAATAATTTTTCTTCGCAATCGGCTCAGGCTTTCTCTTTGTATTCCAAGGTAAGAGGCTATATGATATAGGGGAACCCTTTCAAAGAGCTGAGGATTTTTTTTCAATAGCTGAAGATATCTTTGCTCCCCATCCATAAAAAGAAAACTTTCTACACGTTCATTGATGATTTTAAAGGATGATTCAGCCATGATTCTTCCAAATCTTTCCCAGTTGTGTGAACTGTCGTAAGCCTTTTGAAGTACGGATAAATTAATGGTTGTAAGTTCACTGTCTTCCAGTGCCTGGATAAAATGTCGACTGGCTTTTTCCTGAAGAAAACTATCATAGTCAACTATAAAATCATTTTCAAAGCCAAAGTGGGTATTGATTTCATTTCCTTCAGATAAGTAAAAAATTCTGAAAGCCCCGGAATTTATAAATCCTATCTCTTTACATACCAGCCCTTGTATCAATATGTTTTCCTTTGCTTTTGCTTTCCTATTGACGAGATAAGGTTCAAAGGTTTTGCAATCTTAATCCGTAAGAAAAGAAACGTGCTGAAGCCACTGTTTTAATTTTTTGAAATCGTTCATGTCTCTAGAGTACTTTGATGATGCTATGTTACTAAGATTTTCGGAGATATGAATCTGATCAGTTTGAATTAATATCTTTTTTTAATGAATGCTCTGATAGCAGGTTTTAGGTATATAGTGTTGCCTGTTTCTTTTTATATGCTTAGATTCGATAGCAGAATACCTTTAAGGAAAATTTTCTATGTTATTGAATAAGTATATATTACTGGTTTGCGCTATTGTAATAGGTTCTTTTAATGCAGCAGGGCAAACAAAGCCCTATCCTCAAGCTCTGACCTATCCTGGCTGTATAAAACCTTCGGATGTGTCTCAGAAAGAGATGGATGAATCAGTAAAAGCTTTTTATGATTACTGGAAAAAGAAGTATCTGAAAAACGATCTCAGTTCTTTGCCAGGAGGATATTATGTAAAAGGAGAGATTACGGGAAGTCCGGAAGGATTCACTCCTCTTGGTTCATCGGAGGGACAAGGTTACGGAATGATCATTGCAACACTCATGGCCGGATATGATCCCGATGCTCAGGCTATATTCGATGGCTTATTAAAGACAGTCAGAGCCTATAAAAGCTCTGGAAACCGTCATTTGATGGGATGGGTCGTAGCTGATGATAAAATGGCTCAGGGGCACTTTGGTTCTGCTACAGACGGGGACCTGGATATAGCATATTCATTACTGCTCGCCCATAAGCAATGGGGAAATTCAGGAAGTATAAATTATCTTTCAGAAGCTAAAAGGATGATCATTAAAGGTATCAGAACAAGTTATATTACAAATGATTATCGTTTGAATCTTGGTGACTGGAAAAATGAGACTTCTAAAGATACCCGCCCCTCTGACTGGATGTTAACTCATTTTAAAGCATTTAAAAAAGCTACCGGCGATATGGTTTGGGATAGTGTGGCTACTGCAACTTATGAAATGATTGCAGCTATACAGAAGAACTACTCGGTCACGACTAACCTGATGCCGGATTTTGCCACAGGAATACCTGTAAAGCCTGCAGGTCCTGGTTTTCTTGAAGGACCTAATGATGGAAATTATTATTATAATGCTTGTCGCACTCCATTAAGATTTGTGATGGATTATGCCCATTATGGTGATGTAAGAGGCAAAAATGCGGTTTCCGGAATGGTCAAATGGGCCAAGTTAAAAAGTAATAACAGTCCTGCAAATATTAAAGCAGGTTATACTTTAAATGGAAATGACCTGCAGGGTAACAATTATGAATCGTCAGTATTTATTGCACCTTTGGTGGCTGCAGCGACCTGTGATAAAGGTAGTCAGGAGTTTCTGAATGAAGGCTGGAGTACTATGAAAGATATGAAGGACGGTTATTTTGAAGATAGCTACAATCTTTTGTGCCTTCTGTATATTTCGGGTAATTGGTGGGTGCCGTAAAAAAAAACATTAGTTGCCAGGCAAAATAAATTATATCCTAATAGTGGGGTATTATAAATAAAACGAACTTTAAAATATTTAAATAGCCTGTTTGAGCAGGGCTATTTAAATATTTTATTATAATGTCCCAATTATACAAGTCACAGGTATTGGTTCCTTCGGCCGTTGGCAAAGGCACAAGTAAGATTAGATTGATTCAGCAAAGTTCATCATCAGTACAAACTATTTTTGTGATATCCCTTTCGGGAACTCTCCAGTGAAAGCCTTCCGGTCCTTCAACAACCACTACCGGTAGGGCGTTTTGAGTTTGATACATTTCATTTAAAGTTCCCTGAGAAGCATCGATCACATCTCTACCGACGACTTTACCAAACAATTGATTTCCATATTCTATCGCAGCAGCAGAATCAGGATCTAATTCTAATGTGCAAGTTCTTCCTTCCTGAATTTCTGTTTTCATATCAATTCCTTTTTTATAAAAACATTCAAGGTAACTCATAAATTCAGGTAATTTTAATTTATTGTATTTGACCTTCAATTAAGGTCAACGGAAGAAATTGGGTTACCCTTTTGCCTTACATGAAAGCATTAAGGTATCATGGTAAAAGAAAAATATAAAGCTTAGGGGAAAAATATTCTTATTAAGGAAATGGGAGTGATTTAATCTTGTTTTAGATTAAATCACTCCCATTCATTTACACTCATAGCTTATACGCTATTCCTGCCATTAGGCCGGCAGAATTAATATAGGACTTAAATGGAAGGGAGGGATTTTCTTTAATATAATTATTCAATCCCAAGTTGTATCGAACTTCCAATGTCAATGATAAGTTATTGGTCAATTCTACTGCTCCACCAATTCCGCCTGTAATGCCCCAGTCAAATCTTTTGTAATACTGTTTCCAGCTTTCAGGATAATGCTTAGTGAAATTGCGCGAGTCATTAAAACTAAGTAAGTATGCAAAGTAAGGGCCGGCATTGGCGAAAAATTTATACTTATTGCCTAATGTAATCCTTGCAAGTAGTGGGGCTGTCAAATAATCAAAATGAAAGCGAAGGTCTCCGGCATCAACATTTATCAAGGGGTTATATAAACTCATTTTGTATCCTTTTCTCTCAAATCCAACCCCCGTTCTTATTGAAAAGATTTTCGATACATCATATTGAAGAGAAAGCCCAACGGCATATCCAACCTTTGAGTTATGATTATTTTTAAATCTATCTTTTCCATCGATAGAGGCATGGCTGGGTCCGCCTTCAAGTCCGATTTGGAACTTTTTTGTCTGTGCAAAAATAAAATTTGTGTGGATTATTGCTAATGCAAAAAATACAAGTTTAAAATTCATGGAAGATTCAGTAAGTTGTTCTATGCTATTATTAAAAATTATTTCAATTATCACTCTCAACGGTATCGACTTCTTTGAATGGACTTCTCTGTGTCCATTCTGTTTGTTTAATGTAATGAAAAACCGGTTTTAATGCCCTGTTAAACAATGGACCTGAATGCCGCACATAACAGCACATTTCAGCAGGCTCTGCTCCGATATTGCTCTTCATTTCCATAGCAGTCCTTCCCAGGATCAGCGTGTCTTTTTTCTTTTCGATCGCGACTTTTACATAATCATAGAGGATATTCGGATAAATACAGTATTGATTATTCAGGTCATAATCTATACCGATTACATGTGCTTCACATTTATTCCCCCAGTATATGTAGGTGTTGAAGGCTACTATTTCTTCATTAAGGTAAAAGGCAACCAGCTCAAATTCTTCTTTTAAATTCAGTTTTAACTGATACAAATAAGAAACATCAAAATGATTGATACGAACTTTTGCTTTATCTGCAACATTAGAATAAAGCATCTGAATTTTATCAAAGTTGGATTGTATCTCTTCAGCAGTTAAGCTCTTTCTCTTCAGTTCTGCTCCCTTCTTGACAGTGGTTAAGGCCTTCTTTCTGTACTTCTTATTCATGGCATTAAGATAATCCTCAAAAGATTTCCAATCAGGTTTTATCTTTAGAACCATATTGGGGTCTACCTTAAACTGTCGGTATTTGAAGACAGCAAGGTAAGCAGAAGTGGTAAATTCGTCCTCATAGAAATCTTTGATCAATTGAAGATTGATTTTACCTCTCAGCTTCTCTGAGCGTCTTATCTGGTAACTAGCATCTGCCAATGCATGAAAAGCTTCTTTGTATGTAATGTCAGAAGAATAAATAAATCCATGATCTCCGCTGATATGGGTATGTCCGCAAACCAGCATGCGTAGCTTTGCCTTATCCTTTATGGTGTTGGTAAATTTCTCCAGTTTATGCATTTTATTGTCATAGCATCGGTAATCTTCACCTGTAATGACTACTATATGAAAAATGGCTGCAGCAACCGGTTTCTTATCTTTATACATTAAAACGTACCTGCTTTGTTCTTTCTCTTTTGAAGAGTTTTCAATGGCTGTAAGGTAAGGATGACGCATTAACCCTTTACTTTCTGGTACGATCTTATTCCATTCTTCTACAGGTACGTAATCTATGGAATCAAAAATGGAAATGCCCAATTGGGACGGAGTTCTTCTTGTTTTGAAGTGGTCTTTCTCCCTTTTTATGCATTTAACAAAATCTTTTAGCTTTTTCAATCCGGTGGTTATTATAATGCTTTTTTATATTACATGTGTCATACTTACTTTGACAACATGTTTTCAATATCATTTAAAATCTGATTAATATTTTCTTTAAGTCTGAACAGCACATAAAAAATTGCTGAGGGAAAAATGATTTCTTTTTAAAGTGTTCATTTGTAGTAATTATAAAAGATTCATTTGAAGTTTAGGTTGTCTTTTGTTACCAATTTAATGATTTTTTAGTGACTATGGAAAAGGAATTATTTTATTGAAAAGGAAATTTTTAAATACTGTAATTCTGAAGGTGAAGAATCTGTCGATGAGAAAAATGTTGAATTTATAGTGATATAATCTAATAACATAAACATTAAAGTCCCTCTACTTCAGGAGAGGGATTTAGGGTGAGGTCTTTTAAGTTTTACCTGAAGTTTTCCTATTAAAAAAATCAGATCGGTATACAGCTAGTACTCTTTTTTGTTGTTTATCAACAGGTTTTATCCAGTTGTACATCTAACTGTTTTTTTCATAAAGCCCCTTCCTGTATTCAATTCCCCATATAGCAATTTCATCAATAATACGTTCTAAAGTTCTGCCGTATTCAGTGACCTCGTATTCTACAGTGATTGGTTTTGTGTTTTGAATAGTTCTGTTGACTAGTTTATTCATTTCCATATCCTGCAGCTCTTTAGAGAGCATTTTGGCAGCTATACCATCGACTTCCCGCAATAAATCCATAAAGCGCATTTTTCCACCTTGCATCAAGGTTCCAAGAATGTGAAACTTCCATTTGCCGGATAATATATCCATGGTGTCTTTAATGGCGTTTATCCTTGTCCTGCAGATATTTGTATTATTCACTACTGGTTGCTTCTTCATGGCATTTGATATTTAGGTCATGCAAACTATTTCTTATGAAGTTAATAAAAATCGTAATAGTTCCCAATTGTAAACTAGTTTCCAATTGGAAACTGATACCACTTATATGCTTTGCGTATAATAAATTTGAAATAAATAAAGCTGTTAAAGAGTCAAAGACATTCGTTTGTGGCGTTCAATAACTATAGGTGCAATTCTTATAAAATGATTGATAATGGTAATAGGTTTTAATATTTATATATTCACTCTTGTAACAGCTATTTTTATAAGCTGTCAGGGACAAAAAAACAATATGGTTATGACTGATAAGACAAATAAGAATCCTCTTTTATGCGATCCGGTCGAAGGAGTCTGTGGAATTCCTGACAGTGCTGGTAGTGCAAAAATTAAAGTACAAAAAAATGCCAGACCGGTTAAAGTAATTTACTTCACAGACCCGATATGTTCAACCTGCTGGGGTATAGAACCACAATTGCGCAAGCTGAAGCTGGAATATGGCAGTGGTATTGAAATTGAATACCGGATGGGTGGATTGCTGTCTGATTGGAGTTATAATAGTGGCGGAATCAGCAAACCTTCTGATGTTGCTCATCACTGGGATGAAGTGAGTGCACATTATGACATGCCCATTGACGGTGATGTATGGCTGGACGATCCTTTACCTTCATCTTATCCACCATCTATAGCATTTAAGGCAGCTCAGCTGCAGGGGGAAGACATTGCCATTTTGTTTTTAAGAGAAATCCGTGAAATGGTTTTTTTACAGAAAAAGAACATTACCAAATGGGAGCACCTTGAAGCAGCTGCTAATAAAGTTGGACTAAATGCTGCACAACTGAAAATGGATTTTGAAGGAAAAGCAAAAGTGCTTTTTGAAGAAGATCTGAAGCTCGCACGACAGTATGGTGTCAGAGGGTTTCCTACCATGTTTTTCTTAGATAATCAAGGAAGTAAAGAAATTTTATACGGTTTAAAGCCTTATGCATTTTACGAAATAGCTGTTCTTAAGCTATATCCCTCAGCCCCAAAGAATGAATACAATAAAAACTGGGAAACTTTGTTTGCGAAATATAATTCCCTTACTGCAAAAGAATTTTCAGAATTATCAGGCATGCCAAGGAATGAAAGTGAAAAACATTTAAATGAACTTTCAGATAAAAATATCCTTGAGAAATGGACTACTAAAAATGGGGCAATCTGGAAATTGAGTAGGGCTGGAAATAAAGGAAAATAAAAAAGTGCTATAGCAGTAACTAATAATCTGTCTCAAGCAGAAGTCAGTCAGACTTCTACTTGAGACAAGAAATCTATTAATTAATAGATTTGAAAAAAGAAGGTGCCTGACCGTAGATAGGCGTTTTACCATCCCACTTTTCAATAAACTGTTGTTGGATCAATAACTGATTTAATGATTGCTTTCTCAATTCATTGGCTTTGGCCTCCGCTTCTGCCAGTACCATAAGTTTTCTTGCTTGTGCCTGTGCAACTTTCAATTCGTTTTCTACTCTCATTGCTTGTTGAATGGCTGCATTTTTAGCATTAATGGCCTGTGTTATTGATTCAGGATAAAGAATACCTGAAGTCATCTGCTCCAATTGAAAACCCTCTTTATCAAGGAGCATTTGCATGTGTTTTTGAACAGCATTTTCAAACATCTCTCTATTGCTGATAATGCTATCTGTGGAGTACTTGTTGAATTCAATTCTGAACGCATCACGAATGTAGTTGAATAGAGTAGTTTTAGTAATTACTTCAATATCTTTTCTGTATTTTTTAAAGATATCCGGAGAATGATTGTCTTTCACTTTAAAGCTAAGCGTAGGGTCTACATCAAAGATAGAGCCGTCTTTAGCATTAACTGTGAATTTGGGATAATCAACAGTTTGTACATAAGTCGGGAATTCATAAACACTCTCAGTAAGAGGGTTGTACCAAACTCTTCCCGTCACGATTGTTACATCCTGGACTCCCTTTTCAGAACCATACAAGCGAACTAAAATGCCTTCATGCCCGGCATCGATGCGCTCAGTGAAAATATAAAAAATCAAAATTGAAGCAATTAATACTACAAATGAAATCAGAGCTGAAAATAAAGGAATACTACGCATATTATATGATAATAAATTAAATAATGAATACGAATATAATAAATTTAAAATAGGTTTTATGTGATATCTGTTGCAATGTAAGATTAGGCAGGTATTTGATCATGACTTGGTTGTAATGGCTTGATGCCCATATAAACGGAATAGCTTGAATTCTTTTAAAAGACCTGGGTCTTTAATGATTCCTTTTTCCAAAAAGAGAAAACCAGATAAGTTTTTCAATTGAACTTCTTATCTGGTTTTGATAGGTAATCTGAAGATGTTGTTGGTCAGGAATGAGTTATCAGATTTGATACAAATGCACCTCTTGGGCATTTGAATTAAGCATTATAAGATCACTGGTATCTCCCAGAACTTCATCGATAAGGCCATAGGATTTTGCTTCAAGGGCATTAAGGTACTTATCTCTTAAAAAGAAACTTTCTATTTCCTGCCAGCTATGACCCGTGTTGTTCCCAATAATATGGAATAACTGCGCCTGAATTCGTTCCTGTTCTCGTGTAGAGATCCTGACATCTTCTGTATAACCTTTCGCACCGCCGCTTGTAGGATGCATATGAATAGTTGCATGTGGCAGTGCACATCTTTTGCCTTTGCTTCCTGAAGTAAGTAATGCTGTTGCCATACTTCCTGAAAATCCTACGCTAACCGTTGATACCGGGGCAGAAATCATTTTCATTGCATCATGGATGGCTAAACCTGCATATACGCTTCCACCTGGGCTATTGATATACATGTTGATCTGTTCATGCTGACTAAGGCTGTTCAGGTATAACAACTGTGCAACAATAAGATTGGCAACCTGATCATCGATAGCTGTGCCCAGAAATATAATGCGTTCCTTTAGCAAAAGGCTGTATATGTCATATGCTCTTTCTCCATGGCTGTTGCTGTCAATGACCATAGGAATGACGTTTGCTTGTATTGTCATAACGGAAGATTAAGATTTAGTAAATAAGTTAAAGATCCTTTGGCGGAAGGTTTTGTGTTCAGGAGCAGTAAATAATTTGTCGTGTACTGCTTCAATTTCCGTTTTCAGTTGTTTACGGCTATATTTTTTTACCAGATCATAAATCTGTTTCTGCTCAATTACTTTTTCCTGCAGCTCAGGTTGTAGTAGCATTCTAGCATCGAATACCAGTCTGCATTCAGGTGGAGAATATTCTAAAAGATATTCTTCTATTTCCCTGATTTCATTCAATGAAGTCCTCATATGCCAAAGATTTTTCTTTAACTGTTTCTCTTATTTTTTCAATACACTTATACTTCTGCACTGTAGCAGATCTCGTTCCTGAATAACCAAAGTGTTGTGCTATTTCAGAGATAGACGCCTTATAATAGTAAAATGCTCTCAGCATATCCATGCACTTTTGTCCTGCAGTTTCCAAAAGACGCATGATTTTATCTGAGGAAAGGTTTGTTTCCGTTATTTCTGGTTCTGATAAAGCATTTTCAATTGTATCATTGTTTTCGTTGCTTTCAAGTTTTCTGCACCAAAGATGTTTAGCAATTCCCAGGATGTAAGCTTTTTCATTATTGATATGGGAATAGGAGCCAGAGACCAGCTTTTCGTAATAAATAATCAAAGCATCCTGGAATATGTCTTTAGCCTTTTCATAATTGCCTCCTTTTCTGCTGATATACCTTGCAACTGCCGGAAAGGCCTTTTTATAAAGTTCCATAAAAAGCAACTGCTTTTCCTGGAAATCCTTTAAAACTGATATTTCTGACATAGTTTTGATTTTTATTATATAAGTGCAATGTACGATTCAATTATCACCCGAAACGGAAATATTTTTTTATTCAACACTAAATGTGCTTTGGTAATAAAACGTGTCGGAGGAATTTTTGGTACTTCTGATTATCACCTAAAGTGAATGAATCAGCTCATCCAAAGGTAAAAACAAGTGATCTTCGATAATCTTTTTAGATAAAAGTCATTGAGAGGATGAAAGTTCCTTTTTCAAATTTTTATGATTGAAAAGGGGATTATAGAAGAAGTTAAATCGATCCATGCGGAAATTTGTATGAATAACATTCCTATGTAATTGAAGTTTGTTAGGTGTATGCATTTGAGGGGCATATTAAACAATCAATTAAAGTATTCTGTAATCAATATTAATAGCATGAAAAAAACAACTTGCAATGTGACCTTAATGATTATACTATTTATAAGTATATCACTTATCAAAAGCTCTTTTGCTCAGCCTGTATTTATGAAGGTTATTCCAGGTGCCAGCAAGAATTTTACAAATTTTGAAGGTAGACTTTTTTTTACAAGCAATGATTCTCTCTGGATTTCAGATGGAACAACTGAGGGAACCAGGTTTATAAAGAAAACGGATGAGCCTTTTTTAGAAATTATAAATATCCCGTTTGGGGCCTTTATCTTTTTTACAACACAGCAGTCTGATGGGCTGAAAGCCTTATGGAAGACGAATGGAACAGGTACTAATACTGTTAAGATTGCAGCATATCCCTATATCCGACCTATTATGAGTTACAATAATGATTTATTACTTGCTATAGATGACGGTGTTCGGGGAATGGAACTTTGGAAACTTGATCGCTTCGATAACTTGTCTATAGTAAAAGATGTAGCGCCAGGGGCTGAAACAGGATTGAAAAGCTTTCCTGAATTGTCTGATGGAAAGCTATATTTTATCGGATATGGAGGGCCTGATGATGGAGATCTCTGGACAACTGACGGGACAGAAGCCGGAACAACTCTTGTTTTGGACTTGCCGGAATCAGTGTCAGCTTGGCAACTTACAGATGTCAATGGCACATTGTTTTTTTTGGATGGTGATCGGTGTGAAGAATATAACAGAATAGTAAATCTATGGAAGACAGACAAAACAACAGAAGGAACAATTCTGGTAAGGTCGTTTAATAAATGTGAAATAAATCAGGACTTAGGAAATTTCATTGCATACAAGGGAAAACTCTACTTTCTTCTCCTGGAAGATGATGGACTTAGATCCTATTTGTATTCAAGTGATGGAACTGTTAATGGTACAAAGGAAATCACTATATTGGAGCATGATGCATGGGTGTATCCTTTTGAAATAGTGAACGATCAGATTCTGATCACATATGAGGGGAATAATGCTTTTCCTGGTCCGCTGATAAAGTATGATGGAGCATCTCCTGGGCCAATTATTTTTCATCCATTTTTTAACTATTTCTATGATATGGATCATTCATCTAATGGAAGCACTTTATTTTTTATTGATAATTCCAGAGATCCCGATGATCTATCGGCGGAAGATGAGTTTTACCAGACCGACTTGAATAAAGAAAATACAAGGTCATTAAAAGAGATATTCGGAATATCTTTTGCCAATACAAGGAATATCAGTGCTTCAATAGGACAGCCGGAAGTTTATTTTACAACTCGTAAAAAGAATTCGACTGAGCCATTAAAATTATGGTTTTACAATTCTATAAAGCCTTCAGATAATGCTCCATATTTCACTCTGGTAAATGCAGACACTGATCAGGACATAAGCTGGTTAAAGGATGGAGATAATATTTTAATGAATCAAACTCCTCATGTAAACATCAGATACAATGATACAGGTACTTATGCAAGTGTGGTATTTAAGTTGAATGGAAATGTGTACCGAACTGAAAATGCCTGGCCATATACATTGGCAGGATACGCTAATTCTACTTATACTTCATGGCTTATAAGTGAGGGTGACTATGAACTTACAGCTACACCATATTCATTGCCGGACGGTGCAGGTACAGCAGGAACACCTTTGACCATCAATTTTAAGGTGATAGAAACGGCAGATGTTTTGAGTGTAGCACATGATATAAAGCAAGAGAGCATAACATTGGAGGTATATCCCAATCCATCATTTGAAAGTTTTACATTTTCGCTAGAGAGCAAGGAGTCCGGTGCTGCCAAAGCTGAAATATTCCGATTAGATGGGAGCAGGATAGAAACCATTCTGGATGCTCACACCTCTGCAGGAGATATGGTTCAATTCACATGGAACAGTAAGAACCTTCCTCAGGGAGTTTATCTTTGTAAGTATAGCTCCGGTAAGATGCAATTGGTAAAGAGGCTTATGTTAAATAGGTAGCTATAGTTAATTAACAATAATTGTATAAAAAAGGAGTCTGTTTCAAAACAAGCTCCTTTTTTATTTTAATCTATATAGATTGTGAAAATGTTCTTCTTCAAAATCAGGTAAACATTATACAATTAATGTCCTCAAACGCTTTCATTTTTTTGAGGACATTAGAGAAATAAACTATTAAGCCAGTTGCTTTTCTTCTGATCTTCTTTTAATGACAGCAATAAATATGCCTGCAGTGATAAACATTATAATGCTATAAACGGCTGCAGGGATAGCCATGGTAGAGTTATTAAGCATTAGCGGACTGCTTGCAATTGCTATA
Source organism: Sporocytophaga sp. (assembly GCA_024707265.1). Classification (GTDB taxonomy): domain Bacteria; phylum Bacteroidota; class Bacteroidia; order Cytophagales; family Cytophagaceae; genus Sporocytophaga. The sequence goes on from JANQAB010000004.1 coordinate 269,341, forward strand.
GCAAGGGTTCCGTTTTGGATGCTGGTTTCTATGCTAATTGTAATGCGTTGCTGAGCAGATAGATTTAATAACTGTGGAATAAAATATCCTAAAGTCATCCCAGATATATTAAGCATGAATGCAGCTGGTCCTGCAATTGAGAAAAATCCAATAACTTGATTACGTTCTTTTAATATTGCGGCTAGGATAATTAATACAAGAAAGATCGCAGACATAATTTTTACTGGCTTCTGTGCCTTATTGGCAAACGCTTCGTTTTTTGCCCTAATTATCATTCCAATAGATGCAGGAATGATTGTTACCGTAAAGATTTTAATTATTGAGGAAGCTACATCCAATTGAATAGATTGTCCTTCTCCCAGGTATAGTTCAATTGCAATATTAACCATTATAGGTATGGTAAATATTTTAACGATACTGGATATTGCAGTCAGAGAAATACAGAGTGCCGTATCTCCATTTCCAATATGGGTAAGTAAATTAGATGTCGGGCCTCCAGGGCACATAGCTAGAATTATTAGCCCTATTGCAAGTTCAGGTGATTCTTTAAGCATGAGGGCAGCTATTCCGAAACCTAGCAATGGTAATAAAATTAATTGGGTGAATGACCCGACGACCATCGCTTTAGGGTTTGCTAATATTCTTTTAAAGTCGGCAGGTGTAAGGGATAAGCCTAATCCTAGCATGATAATGGCTAATGCCAATGGCAAAAATACAGTAGATATAATGTTTGATTCCATATAATAGTTGTTTTGACGATCCGAAAGGTAAAAAAATATTCTTATATTCTATTAAAAGATGAATTATTTGTAAGGTGCAATTTATTGCATTTCAGTAAGTTTTGGTTCGTTCGCCATTGGTCGAATGACGTATGTGAATTTTCCTGTGAGATTTTTTGATGTATAATTTTAACCTTCTTAAATTATTTCAATGGCATTTCTTCAGATATTTTGTGGCCTTAATTAATTAAAGACGATTAGTTGTTTAAGAGATCTGATATATTGAAGAAATTTTATACTTATAAAGTAAGCAGTAGTTCTTATAGGGAAAGAACTGAATGAATTCCCAATTCAACAAACATTACCATGAACAATTGAATTATAGTGTTACCCCATAATGACGGGTTTACTGAACCAGTCAAATGTAACGGGGAGATATAAGAACCTAACCATCTAACCATCTAACCAAATGAATATTTCTAACATAGAAAATAAATTAAAGAGCCTCCCTAAAGATGAAGAATTAGGTGTAGAACTAGCCCTTCTGACAGGAGATGAAAAGATGTCTTTGTTTGCTATTGAGCTTCGTAAAGGAGAATTTATTCATGCTCATTATCACAAGGAAGATATTGAAACTTATTTTATTCTGAACGGAGAAGGAGTGGTGTTCTTGGGAACAAAGGCCGGGGATGGTGTAATATGGGAAAGTGAAGATAAAGTGAATAAGGGAGATTCCTTTACCATATACCCACATCAGGTGCATAAGTTTAAGAATCTTTCGGATGAAAAACTGAGAATTATTGCAACAGCCCCATTAAGCCATAGTGAGGAAGATCGTTATTTTGTCAATGATAAAGACTAATAACTTATTGAAAGCTATAAAATCTTTTTGTCTTCATAGTGAAATGAAACACGCAGTGCGAACTCAGACATGGTGTTGAAATAAAAAGTGAGCCTGGCGTATTAAAGTGCTCATTCTTTTTTATTCAGTAGGTCCTCTGTTTATGTTTGATTGGTAGATAAGTTAATCAGGAAGATCTTTTATAAAGATCGCATAAACTTTGTATTTATTACTTTGGTAAGAGTATTGATCAAATTGAAGAAAGATTGGTGTTGCAATAAAATATCGGATTTCTGATTCTGATAATGAGATTTTTAATTATAGTAAAATAATATTAGTCTTTATGTAATTTCGCTCACTGATCCTTTTTGAATTATTTTTAGCAGTTTAAATTATTAATCTGAAGCGAAATCTTACTTAGAATTTATTGCATAGTGCTTTCCATGATGTGGAAATCCCTTATTTTCTTATTGTTTTGCCGTTTGAAATATAATCTTTCAGACGAAAAATAAGATTTCCTTTGAGATCCGTATTAATTTTATGTTCAATTTTACTTATTACATTTTGGTCATACGCACAATACCCTCAGTATCTTGCTTATGATAATGAAAGCGGTTTGCCTTCTAATGAAGTGTATAGTATCCTTCAGGATCAGAAGGGATTCATTTGGCTGGGCTGTGGGGCAGGTTTGTATAAGTTTGACGGCATCCGTTATACTCCTTATCGTTCAAGCTTACAACGATCGCGCTCTGTTACAGGATTAACATTATCTTCCTCAGGGATACTTTACTGTTTTAATTTTAAATCTCAGACATTTTATATTGAAGGAGATAGTCTTAAAGACCTTCCCAATCCGGGGCTTACAGATATCATCAACCTGACCTCTGATACCAAGGGTAATATATATGCAAGCCATTTGGATGGAATTTCCGCATATAATGAAAAGGATAAGAAGTGGAAGCTTATATATCGGTCGGATAAAACCTCTCAACAGGATAAGAACCGCCCTGTTGCCAAAGCTTCCAGAATATCCGGGCAAGATGAACTGTTTTTTATTAGTCCTGAAGGTATAGGTAAACTGGATTACAGCGGTGTACAATTATTTGAACACGCATATTTTAATACTGCATCTCCCAGAAAACATGACCTGATAGTTTATCATGATACTCTGTGGATATTTTCCAAGGATGGTAATAATATCTATCAGTATTCCGGTGATACTTTGAAAGTTCTGCAGTCGAAAAAAATATGTTCGTTGCTGTATAACAGAAAAATCAATAGTGTAAGAGATTTAAATGATGGAAAATTATGGATATGCACGTATAAGGGAATAATCAGCTATGATGTTGCAAAAGATTCTGTTACTATATATTATCCTGAAATAGCATTTTCTGATTGTATACTGGACAAGGAAGGGAATTACTGGTTTACTACATTACAGGAAGGACTATTAAGGGTTCCCAATCTCAGCTCTCTTGTCTGGAACAAGGAATACGGTTTATTCTCAAATGACCGGTTATCCAGGATTGTAACGGATAGCAAGAACATCTATTTTACTTCAACTAGTGGGATGCTGGGACAGTTAAACGCTTTTAATCATACATTAAAAACGTATAACACAGGCATCAGCGCTGACATTCAAAGTCTGGATTTCGATCATGAGGAACAAACACTTTGGTTCAATCAAAACAATAACATGTTTGGACTAAAGGATGAAAAATTAAAATCAAGCATAAACCGGATTGAAGCTGTGAAAGCCAGATGCAGGATAGGCGACGATATATTCCTTGCAAGCTCACATGGAACATATTTAAATAATCAGCTTCTTCATAACTCTTGGGCAAGAGATTTTGTGTATGCCCCAAATCCCGGACACCTATGGGTCGCTACTAATGATGGTTTGCTACAGCTTGTTGAAAATGGCGGAAAATGGGTTTTGAATGATACGCTTTTAGCTGGCCGTCAAGTGCTGGCAATTGATGCGGATACTATTCATCAACAACTTTTTCTTATTACTTTTAACGGTTCTGTGTATCAAATCGGCAATGATAAGTCTGCCCGTTTCATAGGACAATTGCCTCAAGGAGTATTAGCAGTAAAATTCAGGTACTACGAAAATTGTCTGTATGTTGCGACCAACCAGGGACTATGGCTATTTGATTTAAACTTTCTTCAATGGAAGCAACTTAACGCACTATCAGGAATTGCATCTGATAATATTCAGGATCTTGTAATAGTCAATGATATCATCTGGTTTTGCACAGGTAAGGGCCTTCAGATGATGCCTATTGGGGAGGAGAATAAAAGCAGCCTTGAAACATCAGCAAAAGTATACCTTAAAAAAGTAAGTATAGATGAGGAGGTTTCTTCAGACTATTTAAATCTGAAGTTAAAATTCGGACAAACACTTGTCTTATATCCTGAAGCAGTGCTATACATGTGTCAGGGTAAATTTCAGTATGCCTATCGTATAAAGAACATTGACACATCCTGGGTGACTCTACCTGGAAATATCAGCAAAATTGAGTTGCAGAATATTCCTTTCGGATCTTTTATTATCGAATTGAAAGTACTTGATTGTATTGGCAATATTCCATCCGAGGAAATAGTTCTTCAAGGATATATAAAGCCGCCCTTCTGGAAAACCTGGTGGTTTACAATGCTCTTGTTTGTGATTTTTTCTATAGGAGCAATACTGTTTTTAAAATACAGAATACAACAACTTAAGCGCCGGCAGCAGAAGGAAATTGAGCGCATACGTCTTGAAAATGAATTGCGTGTTGCTCAGCAGAGTGCCTTGATATCTCAGATGAATCCGCACTTTATATTTAATGTGCTAAACTCAATCAAAAGTTATATCTATCGAAATGATAAAGAAAAGGCATTGGTTTATCTGGATGACTTTTCTCATTTGGTGCGTACGGTATTAGAGATGAGTAGTGTTCAGTATACATCGCTTGGAAATGAATTGAAAATTTTACGGCTCTATATAGATTTAGAAGCCATGATGGTGGCAGATGATTTTACCTGTTTGTTTGATGTTGACGAGAGCCTGGATTTAAATTATTTAAAGGTTCCGACCCTGCTTTTACAGCCATTTATAGAAAACTCTTTCAAGCATGGTTTCAGGACAAAAAAAGGATCTAAAAAACTAACTGTTTCAGTAGTACATATAGAAGATGATACACTTCTTATTCAGCTATCGGATAACGGAATAGGTCGAAAGAAAGCAGAAGAGCTCAAAAGTCAAAACCAATATAATAAGCAATCATTTGCTACCAGTGCAATTCAACATCGAATAGATTTAATTAACAGAGAAGGATTTATGAATATAAATGTGGAAACAGAAGATCTACAGGATGAAGATGGAAGTGCGATGGGAACTAACATAAACATAACCTTTAAGTATAAACAATAATTTTACAGTTTTGAAATGTATTATAGTAGATGATGCTCCTCAGGCAAGAGAGTTGTTGAGGATGATGCTTGCCGACCTTGCAGGGGATATTGAAATAGCAGGAGAGGCAGAAAATGTTGATCAGGCTGTACTGCTGATACGCTCAGAGAATCCTGATGTCGTCTTTCTTGACATAGAAATGCCGGGTAAATCAGGATTGCAATTGCTGGAAGATTTTGTAAAAGAAGAAGTTACATTTGAAGTGGTATTTGTAACAGCATTTCATCAATATGCTATTCAGGCATTCAGGCTTTCGGCTATAGATTACCTGGTAAAGCCTTTACGGGGACAAGAGTTGCAGGAGGCATTGGTTAAAATACGAGAAAAGGTTTTGATGAAAGAATCGCTCGAACGGCTAAAGGTGCTTGTGAGTAATTTGACTGTAAAAGATAATTCTACCCTTTGTATACCCCTAGGTTATGGATATGATTATCTGCCCATTAATGATATTGAATATATTGAAGCGGACAGGTCTTATTCCTATATCCATTTAACCGGAGGGGTACATAAAGTGATAACAAAGCCATTGGCTTATTTTGATGATATGCTTCAATCCTTTGATGTATTTGTAAAGGTTCATCGATCCTACCTCGTAAGTTTACAGCATATCATTTCATATAAAAAAAAATCAGAGGGAGGCACTATCATCTTTAAAAGTGGAAAGAGTGCTGAAGTAGCCCGCAGTTACCGCAAACTATTTTTAGATAGGCTGGCATTAAAATCCTAATGCCACCACAAATCCTAATGATTACGTCTTTCGGAAATTCTGAATCGCTGTTAGGAAAATATTAAAAACCTTTCGGCATGTTATACCATATATTGAATCAGAATTCAAATATGGTTTAATTATGAGGAAATCTTTACTAAGTACCGCACTACTTGCAGCTGCATTCAATTTTGGTTTTGCCCAAAGCCCTGATTTAAGCTGGACGAAGCATTTCAATTCTCCCCATTGGGGAATGATTGAGTCTATTGCACCATTAGCAACAGGAGGTTACGCCATTGCCGGAAATAAATTTGTAGGAGAAGTCTCTGATAATAACAGAGATTTTATGGTGGCAGTGATTGATAATTACGGTAATACGAAGTGGTCAAAAATTTTTGGAGGACCCAATTATGACTATGGAAAGGATGTGAAAATTGATGCCGATGGTAATCTGGTGGTTGTTGGTTCAATCCAGTCTCCAACAATAGATTACTTTACAGCTTCAAGGGGATATTATGATGTTGGAGTAATGAAAATAGACACCTCGAATGGGGATGTTATCTGGGCTAAGCGATATGGAGGCAATATGCCTGATTATGGATATTCCATCTGGCCAACAACGGATGGAGGGTATCTTGTAGGAGGAACCTCAGGTTCCAAAACAGACGATGTGTCGGCCAATAATGGTGGTCAGGATGCATGGATTTTTAAAATAGATACAGATGGAACACTGCTTTGGGAGAAAAATTTTGGAACTGGCTCTAATGACTATGCCTACAGAGCTCAGGAAACAACAGACGGTGGTTATGTATTTTTTGGAACCTCGACTAATGACATGTGGGTGGTAAAAGTAGATTCATCCGGGACTGAAGAGTGGAATAAAAAATTTGGTGGAACCATTGAAGACCACTGCTACGTTGGTCAGCAAACTTCTGATGGAGGTTATATTCTTAGTGGCTTTGCCAAATCATCTAATGGTGAATTTACAACTAACGCAGGTGAGGAAGATGGATGGGTTCTAAAGTTAAGCTCATCCGGAACTGTAGAATGGAAACATGCCCTGGCTACCAATCGCATTGACAGAATATTCTCTGTAAAAGAAATAGAAGATGGTGACTTTATATACATGGGAACAAGTCAGAATAAAGTATATCTGATGTCTTCACTTACGATTGCAAAATTATCAAGTTCAGGAACAGAGGTTTGGAACAAAACACTTCAAAATACCAGTGATTTCTACGGTTATCAGATGCTTGACATTGTTGAAACTCATGATGATGGCTATATGCTTGTGGGTGGTATAGGTGCTGTACAGACGGAGGTTTTTTATAGTACCTACAGATCATACTTTATGAAATTCGGAGGAACCGATAATGAAGGTGTTACCAATATCTTCAACCCTCAGAAGTCCAATGCCTTAACCCTCTACCCAAATCCTGCAGCAACAGAGTTTAAAGTAACTATTTCTCAACCAATGGAGATCAGAATCGTGAATGTATTAGGCGAAACTGTTTTGATGAAACAGGCTGCTCCTGGCGAGTCTACTATTGATGTAAGTAGTCTTGCTCCAGGAACTTACTACGTGTTAGCCGGAAATAATTCAAGTGGTCAACTGGTTGTTGTAAAATAACTGGTTAACTCGAAAGGGGAGATGGCTGCCTTTTAAAGGCAGCCATTCTATTACTATAGTTGATTCTATATAATACTTATCCTCTGAATCGTCTATCACACAATGAATAAATAGTTAGAATTATTTAATAACCTATATTTTAATTGAATGAAAAAACATTTACTGAGTTTAATGGCAATTGTTGCAGGCCACTTCTGTTTCGCCCAAATTCCTGATCTAAACTGGGATCACTATTATGCACAGCCTCAGCAAAATTTTGAAGCTGTGGATCTTACACATGATGGAAAGTACATAATAGGAGGTTCATCCAAAGGGCAGTACACTAAAAATGCCATGATGATGAAAGTGGATATAAATGGTGATACCCTTTGGAGAAAAGATTATTCAGGTAGTAATTCAAGTTCTACTTTTTATTCCATTGCAACAACAAAGGATGGAAATATTGTTGCGGCGGGAAGCTCTAGTATTATTAGGGGGACCAATATTTCTAGTAAAGGTGGAAATGATTTATATGTAGCCAAGGTTAATTCAACGAACGGAGAAATACTGTGGCAGAAATTATATGGAGGAAGTAAAGAAGATTATGGATTTTCTGTAAGTGCCACATCAGACGGAGGATGCATCGTGGGTGGATTAACAAATTCAATTGATGGAGATATTATTGGTGCAAAAGGAAACGAAGATGCCTGGATATTAAAACTTGATGCAGACGGGGAAATAGAATGGAGCATGGTTGTAGGAGATACTAAAGGCGACAGAATCACCAAAATAAGGGAAACCTCTGATAAAGGTTTTATTTGCATAGGTTACCAATCACCTACGGATAATTATTATGCTGATCAATATTATGCTACCAATATGTGGGTAGCAAAGTTGAGCCAGTCCGGTGAAATCTTATGGGAAAAAATACTGGAAGGGAATAATTACGACAAGGGTAAGGACATTCGGGAAACCTCTGATAATGGGTTTGTTTTATGTGGTGAATCCAACTCTAATAGTGGTGAATTTAATTACACAACAGGTCAGTATGATATGTGGATCATAAAGTTAGACGACAGTGGTGAGATCCTATGGAAAAACAGATATGGAACATCGGATGGAGATTATCCTTTTGCAGTAGGTGAAACTAGTGAAGGGTATGTGATGATAGGACATTCTATTGGTAGTTATACACTTGACTATTGGGTTACTATGTTAACGTATGACAAAGAAGACGGCACCAATACAAAATGGAAATTTGTATCGGATTCTTCGTATTGTACAGTGACTGATATGAAAGTTATTCCTTCCAACAATTTTGTCTACGTGGGGGGAAAAGGTGGAAGTTATTCCAAGGCCCAGGCGTATCTTGCAAAATACGGTGAAGATAATCCTCCGATTGTACCTACTACCTCTATTGATCAGCAACTTGCTTCAGGATATATCAGTAGTATCTATCCCAATCCTGCTGTGGAAGAGTTGAATATTATGCTTTCCCAGAATACCGAGTTTTCTATAGCTAATTTATTAGGTGAAGTTGTCTTTACAGAAAATGGGGTAATTGGAGTAAATACTGTTTCTTTAATAAGTTTTTCTCCAGGGATTTATTATGTTACTACTGGGGCTGGAAAAGCCCCAAAGTTTGTTGTAAGTCAATAAAAATCAGACCGCTTATATAAGCGGTCTGATTTATTTAATCTGTAATTAATAATTTGAGTTATATGAAAAAAAACTACTTTAAATCTTTATGTAAAAATTTTTATACACTGGTGCTGGCAGGTACATGCCTTTCGGGGATTGTACAGGCTCAATCTCAGAATGGTTTGATCCACCATTATCCATTTGATAATTCCTTTAGTAACTCTGCATCCACACATACCATGCCCGGAGGAACCAGTTTCACAGGAAACCGGTTCTCTATAGCGCAAACAAGTTACTATGTGCTAAATGATGCTGATATTATAACCAATGCAGGAATCCCAGACTTGCCAACAGGAAGTGCTGCAAGATCAGTAGCTTTTTGGTTTCAGATACCAACCGCTTCCGGAACTTATTATTTGTTTAATTATGGACCATCCGGTAATGGATTTGTAATTACCTACAACAATGGCAATGGTACGATGTCTGTTGGTGATGGAGTAAATTATGTATTCCCAAGTATTGGCTCAAGCACTCAATGGAGGCATGTTGTGGTTACCTACGAACAAGAAAAATTTATTACTTATATTAATGGTGTTAAAAAGCATGAGGGAACCTTAAATTTAAATACGCTTACAAATCCTGTCAGCAGAATAGGAAGTACTTCATCATTTACATCTAAAGGTTTCAAGATAGATGATTTGTTTATATACGATCGTGCAATTACGGCAACAGAAGTTGAGGAGATATATAATCTTAAATGCCTGCCTGATCCTGTAACTACAATTGCTACTAATCCTATATGCTCAGGAGAAAGTACTATTTTAAACTTTTCAGCTTTAGTAAGAGTTTATGCAAGTGCAGCTGGTGGAGACGCTTTGACTTTTAATGATGTTTATACAACTCCAAATTTAAACGCAACAACTACCTATTATATTCAGGCAGGGGCAGGATCCTGTTTGTCTAATATGGTTCCGGTGACAGTAAATGTAAAGCCAAAAGCAAACAAGCCAGTTAGTACAGTCTATGATTATTCTGATATAACCCTTTGTGATAGCGGTACAGCAAAGCTATCTGTTGAACCGCATGAGTTCTTAGCAACCAAATGGTATGATACAAGAACCGGGGGGAATCCCATAGCTACAGGGGCAAGCGTTACTTTTCCTAATGTTAAAGGATCTAAATCTTATTATGCCGCATATGAAGGAGAGGGATATTGTCTATCTGCCAGAACAGAACTTTTCGTCGAAGTATATAAAAGACCTGTAGTTAATTTTACCTCAGACCATTCTGAAATTTGTAAAGGAGAGACTGTATCATTTGGTGGTTTTGACAATGTAAGTTACACCATCTTTAAAGGCAGCAATGCTGTAACTTCCGGTGATCTTTATTTGGGGCCTTTTACCTATTCAGATAGCCCTCAATCAACCAGTGAATATATCCTAACTGTGGGTGAGTGGATTGGATGTATGAGCGCTGACACTCTTATTGTTACAGTAAACGAACTTCCGCAACCTGTTATAATTCAAAATGGAACGATCTTGTCTACAGAAGAAGAGTACCAGTCGTATCAATGGTTTAAAGATGGGATAGCCTTGACCAACGAAGTTGCTGAAACTTATGAATTCACTGAAGATGGGGACTATAGCGTGCTGGTAACTAATGACAATGGCTGCTCTGCAACGTCTGATGCAAAAAGTGTGGTCATCACTTCACTTAATAAAAAAGGTATATCAAAGGTGTCGAATCTATATCCTAATCCAACAAATTCAATATTATATGTTGAGTTAAAAGAGGCAGGACAGATTAAAATCTTATCGATACTCGGAGAGCAATTAGAAACATATATTGCTCCTGCAGGAACGGTTACCATTGATGTTTCGAACTTAAACACTGGAGTTTACATGCTTCAAACAGATAAAGGTGAAAGTATAAGATTTACTAAAAATTAAGTCTAACCACTTCAAGGTGGTAGAGAAGCCCTTTGTGTAAACAAAGGGCTTTTTGCTTTTATTACATTAAAATGCTATAAATACTTACACCAGTTGTAACCCAAAAAAATATATCCGTATTGGGAGGTATTAAATAGGCAAGAAAGTCCTGTTATAGTAAAGTAACATTTCCTCCCCCTCTATTGCTGATGAAATTTGATTCACCGATAAGTTTTAATATCAAATGGATACTTCAATGCATAGAAAAAAACTTAAATGAAGAAGCGTGGGTCTTAGATATAAGGAATGTGTCAAATTCTATAACTGTCATATATCATAGAAGATTGACTTTGGTAAACTTTAAGTTTCACTCGGGAAATACATGAATGCCTTGCGAACTATAGTGATACTTTTGAACTTAAATTAAACTATTATAATTATGAATCTATTTTACAAAATATTGAAATGTGGAGGTTTTGCGTTTATCTGGCTTTGTTGTTTGGTCCATCCAACATTTTCACAACCTTCTGCCAATCTGGTCCATCATTTCTCATTCGATAATACATTATCCAATTCGACTTCAACTTATACTATAAGTGGTTTTAGTCATTTTGGCCAAGATCGTTTTGGGAATAGCAGTTCAGCCTATAAAGTTGAAAGTGATATGTATGCAATATATAGTGTTGTCAATAACCTGCCTGCTGGAGGTACTGACAGAACTGTTGCTTTTTGGGTTCAGATACCTGATTGGGAAGGAGAGTTTCAGTTGTTTAGTCATGGTACCTCAGGGAAATCTTATTATATCTCATACAACACTCTTTCAAAAATTTTTATTATTGGCAATGGTACATATTCAGTTGGATTTTATACCGAAATTAAACATGACTGGATGCATCTTGCTGTAACTTATAATCATGCATCAAATGCGCATAAGATCTATATAGATGGAGTATTTTTAGGTGATGTTACTTTAGATCTTTCATCTTCAGTAAGTTCTCCTCTTAGAATTGGGGAGAATTCAAATGGAGCCAAGGGGGCTAATTTTAATATTGACGAGCTTTTTATTTATGACCGTACACTCTCTGCTACAGAAGTTTTTGACTTGTATAGTGTTAAATGTTTGCCAAACCCGGTAGCGGTTGCAAGTAAGCATTCTGTTTGTCCTGGAGAAAGTGTTCAGATATCTGTTAATAAGGTTGTTTATATTTTTGATGCCACTGGAAAACGCGTTTCTATAAATGATAAATATACCACTCAAAATTTAAATGCTAGCACTACCTTCTACATTATTGATAGTATTAGTGGTAGTTGTCATTCCAACAGAGTTCCAGTTTCTATAACTGTAAATGAAGCTTTGCCGATGCCCGAGTCAGCTACAGATTATCTTGAGGGAAATATTTGTGGTGAATCAGGTAACGCTACATTAAAAGTTAAGGAGAAAAATGATTATACAATTAATTGGTATGAAAGCCAAACAGGTGAGACAGCCATTGCTACAGGTCCTGTGTTTGTAACACCTACCTTGTCAGTAAATAAAATGTATTATGTTGCCTATGAGGCACCTGGATCATGTCCATCTCGCAGAAGTTCAGAATGGGTTTGGGTTTATCCAAAATATGAATTGAATTTCGTAGCTAATAAAACTGAAATTTGTCCTGGTGAAATTGTTGAATTTAGTGGTTTCGATGCAGTTACTCATAATATTTACAAAGGTGATCAAATAGTTTCTGGAGGAGATATATATGGTGGTGGAATGCCTTTCTCATTTAAGGACACTGTATTTCAAACTAGTACATATGTACTAGAAGCTGGAGAGTGGTTGGGATGTATGGTAAAGGATACTGTAATTGTTTCTGTACAAGTTTTAAATCCTATCATTACTGCGTCTGGTAATGTTTTATCTACGGAAGCTTATGAAACATACCAATGGTATAAAAATGATCAGATAATAGAAGGTGCAACTTTGCAAACATTAGAAGTACAGGAAGAAGGTAGTTATAAAGTGTTTGTTACAAATAAAAATGGATGTTCTGGAATGTCTAATGTGGAAAACGTAGCTATTACGTCCCTCAATGGAAGAGGAGTTTCAAAGGTAACTAACCTTTATCCTAATCCAGCAAGTTCTCTGTTACATGTAGAGTTAAAAGAGGCTGGGCAAATTAGAATTCTATCTATGCTTGGAGAGCAATTAGGAAATGTCAATGTCTCTGATGGACTACATACAATTGATGTCTCACATTTGAAATCTGGTGTTTATATGCTTCAGACAGATAAAGGTGAAAGTATTAGATTTACTAAAAACTAAGGCGATCCACCTCTTCAATTAAACAAAGCCCTTCGGATTGTTCGAAGGGCTTTGTTTATATATGATTCAAAAGTACAAACTTCATATATTGACAGGGATTATTCCAAAGAATAATGATACCAGTAGCGATACAGCTATTACAATCACTTGCCCATAATTTCTTTGCGATGTTCAATTCCCCAGTCAGACAAATTTTTAATTACAGATTGTAGTTTCTGACCATATTCAGTGAGCTCATAATGAACTGTAACAGGCTGAGTGTCCAGTACAGTTCTTTTAATAAGTTTATTTTGTTCCATCTCTTTGAGTTCCTTACTCAACATCTTATTGGATATTCCTTTAACGTCTTTTAAAATATCAGAGAATCTTCTTTTATTATGATAGCACAGAACTGCGATGATGGATATTTTCCATTTACCGGTTAATACGTCCATTGCATCATGAACAGCCATTATCTGCTTTTTGCACTCACCATCAGGACATTTCTTTATCGTCATAAGTTACCTGGTTACTTAAAGGTTACTGTTACTTTTTGATACTTTGTTACCAAGTTAAACAAATTCATTCTAGTTTTACAGCATCAACATTTAAAAAAATTATATGATGACTCTGTTAGACAACTTAAAGTGGCGGTATGCTGCAAAGAAAATGAACGGACAACAGGTTCCTCAAGAGAAACTGGACTACATCCTGGAGGCAGGAAGATATGCACCTTCATCATCGGGGCTTCAGCCGTATAAGATTTTTGTTATCAGTGACAAAAAGAAACTGGAACAAATCAGGGAATTTTCCTTCAATCAAAGTCAGATTACGGATTGCTCTCACTTGCTCGTCTGGGCTGCCTGGGATGGCTATTCGGCAGAAAGGGTGGGGGATGTTTTTCTGAAAACTTCTAGGGAACGAGGTCTGCCTGATAACACGTATGAAGATTATCAGAAAATGCTTCTGGGCCTATATGAGCCATTAGGAAAAGAATGGCAGGAAAATCGTTGTGCCAAACAGGCTTACATATCATTCGGACTGGCCATTGCAGCTGCGGCTGAACAAAAAGTGGATGCCACCCCAATGGAAGGATTTGATAATGCTAAACTGGACGAGTTCCTTGGGCTTAATGCATCAGGACTGAAAAGTGTGGTCATTATGCCTATAGGGTACAGAGATGAAGGTAATGACTGGCTGGTGAATCTTAAAAAGTGGAGAACACCGAAAGAAGAATTTGTGACGTTTGTAGATTGATATTATATGCATAGAAGAAAAAACTAAACTCAGACATGTAGCTTTCATCTGATTAAGGAAAGAATTTTAGGGTAAGGTTCTTAGTGAGTATGCTAACCGATCTTTTATGTAGAAAATTAAAAACCTTACTCTGAATATTTCCTTTTGTTCTGATGATTTAATTTTTCATATTTCCGGAAATGATAATAGAGCGTAAGACTTTTTCTATAGGAGATAAGACTGTAATTGAAAAAATAAGAATAGAGCCACCATTCAGGTATCAGGCTATTTTTGAGGATGAGGGTTGTTTTCTTTACGTTTCCGGACAACAGACTTCCCTTCATTCGCCTAATCAAAAACTGCTGATTCAATCAAAAGAAGCTGTATTATTGAAATGCGGAAGTTATTTTGTTGAGTGGATGAAAAGTTCGGAACAATTACCCATTCAAGTATATGCCATTCATCTCCATAAGGAAATTTTAAAGAGTATCTATAGAAATGAATTGCCATCTTATATTGCTCAGAATAGAGAGGATGTATTTGCAAGAAAAGTCATTCCTGATCTTACACTTTCAAAATTTATAGAAAGCCTTGATTTTTACTTTGAGTCTCCCGGATTTATAAATCAGGAACTTCTCGAATTAAAACTTAAGGAATTGATTTTAATTTTGGTTCAGACCAATTATGCAGAATCTGTAATAGAAATAGTTTCAATGTTATATAATCCGAGATCTGTTTCCTTGAAGGAGGTGATAGAAAGTCAGCTGTATACTGGTATTCCGGTAAGCGAGCTTGCAGGTTTATGCAATATGAGCAATTCTACTTTTACAAGAACCTTTAAAGAAATTTATAAGGACAGCCCTGTCAATTATATTAATAATAAGAGATTGGAAAGGGCGAAGGAACTTCTCCTTATATCTAAAGCTCCTTTAAGTCAGATTGCCTACGACCTTGGGTTTAATGATCCGGGGTATTTCTCAAGATTATTTAAAAGAAAGTTTGGAGTGCCTCCGAGATCTATTTCATAAGTTGATCAAAAAATCCTGATTTTTGCTTTTTTTGTCCCTATTGTTTAGTGGGTACATTATTAGCTTTGTCTCATATTGAAGAATTTAATCTTCCTGATAAATAAATCATTATGAAAAAGCTACTCTCGATTAATGTATTCCTGGGAACATCGATGTTAATGTTCGGAGTATTAAAGTTTTTTAATCCGTTTAAATCATGGTATACCACACAGATTGTTAACAGTGGTATGGGCGATTTATCCTATTTACTTGGTATCACCGGTGAAATAACTGCCGGAGGACTTCTTCTTTATGCTACTATTAGTACTGTCACGCGAAAGAATGTTTATGGCCTTATCGTAATTCTTTCATCAGCTTTAATTGTCTTTATGATGACCACTGGTGTTTATGTTCACATGCATCCAGAGGTGCCTGCAGACGTCCTTCCTCTTAAAATCAAGCCACCTTATATTCCCTTAATTTTTCTTATGTTGGCCCTTTTTAATATTTGGAAAGTCAGAAAGGAATTGAAAAGCTAAAGGATTATTTATAAAAGAATGGCTTTGAAGTAAGACATCTACAACTCTTTAAATTACTGTAAAATGAATAAAAAAATTAATCCAAAAGGGCTACTTATAATAGCTTTTCTGTTTCAATATTTTGCGACTTTTGCTCAAGACTGGACGCTTGCTAAAGAAAAAAATGGAATTAAAGTTTATACAAGAGAAAGCAAAGATTCTCCTATAAAAGAATTTAAAGCAGTAACAATTTTCGAAGCCAATATGCATGTGATCGAAAAAATTATTTTGAATACTAAAACATATCCTAAATGGTATGACCATTGTAAGAAATCTGAACAAATTGGTTTGCAGGATAACACCGTGACTATGCATATCGAATATAGCATGCCGTTTCCCTTTAAAAACAGGGATGCTGTAATGAATTTATCTGCAACACGTACAAATGACCTTATATTTATCCATATAACTCGAAATACAATTTCCAGAAAGGATGTGGAAGACATTGTGAGAATGCCAGTATCTGAAGGTGAATGGCAGTTAAAAAAGATTAATGAGCATGCAACAGAGGTTATTCATCAGTTTAAAGGAGATCCGGGAGGGAATATTCCTGTTGCTATTGTAAATTTATTTCTGGTTGAAGGTCCTTTAAATACACTTACTCAGCTTAAAGGAATGGTGTAAAAGGATTGATACTGTTTAGCAAAATGGGAGATTAAACTATTAAAGTGCTTTAATCTCCCATTATCTTTTATAATTTCTTGCTAAACTTCCTTATGCAAATACGATTGTTTCGTTTATCCAAAACTTCAAGAATATAAATACCTTCAGGAAGATCAGAGGTATTGACGGAAATATAGGGTTGGTCTGATCCATTTGTTGTAGATAATAGTCTTCCATGGATCGTTAGCATACGAACCTTTCCGATTGAAGTGGTCTGTGATGCGGATTCAACCCGAAGTTCATCTATCGTTGGATTAGGGTAGAGCAGGATTTCTGCTGCTGCACGATTATGTAATCCTGTTATAACATAAGGATAGAGTGTAAGGTATATATAAGCTGTATCAAGTGATGTATAGTCTTCAGAGAGCTGAAGCATTATGCTTCGAATAATTACCTTGTCATCAGTGAGTGCTTCAAGAAAGTATATGTTATCGTCAATTTCAATGCTATCACCTTGTGCAAATATTCTATACGTTCCTTTATAGGTGCTGTCGCCATCCAGTCTTTCATAGCTATCGTCTTCTGCAAACCTGAAGGATATTCCTGAGAAATCGACATGATTAAACAGAGAATCTTTGTGATAATGATGTATATGTTGATCTCTGTAAACTATTTTTTGTTCAGCTACTTTCCACGTCTGGTCAAAAAAACTTGTTTGCTGTGCATTTGCCTGATGTATTAATATGCATGCAAGCATTAAAGTAAATATATTTTTCATGGTGAAATTTCTTTTTATATGTATGGATCTTAATGAAGTATTGGATTTCTGCCGGTTTTAAATTTCTCTTTAAGACGTATGTCAATGTTCTTAAAAAGGATTGACCCGATTACGATGTTACCATTTCCATTCATTTTTCCTTGTTGTATGGCAGCAAACTCTATATCTGGGTCATTTTTATCAATCTCTGCACAATAGTTCAGGCCGGTACCTGTGGTGACCACTTTTACCTGGCCACATTCTTCTACAACCCTTCGTTCAACTTTGCCTGGGTGAAGAAAGTGCCCTTCTCTTGTATAATTCGTAATTGTAAGGTTTTTATCATCAGGGAATACTTTGACTGGATCATAGTCCGCGCTTTCAAGTCTGTCGCCGCATAAACGTTTATTAGCAGTCTTTTTATACAGCAATCTGTCTATTATAATATTGGGACTGTCGTATAGCTGATAAGAAGCACAAGGGGAAGCATCTGTCCTGTTAGCGGCCTTTGCTTTGTTAAACAGCTCTTGCCTCGTATGCATTGCTTCTCCTACAAGTGGAATTCCACCTTGAACTGTACAAGTGATAGGGTTCGTGCAGTAATATTTAATTCTCATCCAGGTAGACAGGATTTGCTTTATGTTTTTAATTCCTCCAAAGCTGTTTCCATTTCCTTCTGTGTCACTCCACTCCTGAACATTGTTCAATACTATTTCTGCTTCTTCTTTTGAAAGATTCAGAAGAAGAAGAACAGAAAGATTGTCATATGGATAATCGAAAGGGGTTGGAGTGGTAAGGGTAACATCGTTCTTCATTAAATTATACACATATTGCGCATTGCAATTGTTGCTGTTTGGATCATTCTGATCACATATCACTGTAGTAATCTGGTATTCATGCCAGTCTGGTCTTGATTTGTCTTTCGGAGTTTGTGCTTCAATCTCATTCATATCTCTGTCATTACAAACCGAGTAATCATCCTCCAGAGAAAAGTTGTTATCCGATTTGATACGAAGAATACCATTGTCAGTAGCAACCCATATTACGGTATCTTTTTCAGATACGCCTCCGGTAATGTTGTCAGAGCTAAGACCACTGTTGGAAGTATTATAGAGTGTATAGGATGACGGATCATCAAGTTTACCCAATCCATTATATACAATTAGTCCTTTATTCGTTCCAATAAAAACCTGACCGCTGTTGTTTCCCCAAATAGCGTTGAGTCCTACGTCTGCGTCTGGAAGAAATACATCTGGCAGGGTTTCGTTATTTAATAATATCCAGCAGTCTTTTATTTTTGCAGCAAAACCTTTCCCAGCGCTCAGACCAACCCAGGCATTACCTTGGGGAGTCAGGTAAATTGCTTTGAATACACCACCTTGTGAGGCGCCCAGGTCTTCAAATGTAAAGGAACCAAGAAACTGGCCATTGAGATTGTAGCGAATTATTCTTGCCGGAAAATACTCAGTATCAACAACCTTTCCTGGTGCTTTTCTACTTGTTGTGTATTCATAGGGATATACACTCACCCAAACCTCATCGTCACTGCACGCAATTGATTCGCATCTTCTGGAACCAGGAGTTGCAGAGGCTGGCACGTTACACGTGTATGCGGGATAAGGCAGTTCAGGAGCCTCATCTCCATTCCTGTAATCAGACCAGGTACTATAGGAAGTAAAAAGATTTTCTCCTTGTCTTTTATAGGAAAATGTTCCTGGTGTTAGTATAAAATCTGAGCCTGAAACAATGTAATGAGATCTGTTAGCGCTCCATACGGTATTAAATCGATCTACAGCTATACTGCTTATATTTAAACTTGCAATTCCATCTCTTTGTAGGAAGGAATAGCATTCAGCATTCCTGTCAGGAGAAAAGTGTCGGGCTTCTGAAAAATTATTGATATTAATCATTTCCATACCACCGCCACCTGTTGAAGATCCGCCAATACCAGCATGGCCAATCCATACCTTATCTACTTGGTCTGCCGCTATGGTCTGTATTGTATAATTGGAGACAGGGGTACTTCCAATTTCTGTAAGTACACTAAATGTTGCACCTGGATTGCTGCGTTTGTCAAGATGGAAAATACCGGCCTTATTGGTTCCTGCCCAAACATTACCACTTGAATCTAATGTAATGCAGGTAAAGGCTTGTCCTGTATTATAACTGGTGATGTCCTGAAATTGGTTGTCCTGACTGTATGCCCGGAAGCACACAAAGAAGAATAAAAGTAAACTGATTTTTTTCATGATTAATAATGTGTTTGTGGATTAGTTAACTTTATGAGTCATTGCATTTGTTAAAATCTGCATGTGATGATATAATTATGTTTCAATCAAATGCTTTTCCATCATGAGTCCCGTGAAGGATCTGATAATTACAAATCAAAATACCATGCAATCTGCTGCTTAGCTGATAATTATATTTTTATTCTTTTAAAAGCTTTGCTGCTTATAAGTTCAGCAAGGCGGAGTACTTAATTTGTGGAGGATGTTATTTAGGAGTAGGGTAGGGATATGGTTTGTTTCTTTAAACGAACCTTAACACCTATTCCTAAAAACAAAAGATCTTGATAGGTATAAGCTAAATTCACACAGCTAATTCCTTCGGGAGGGTAAATATAAAAAAGGTTTAAACTAATAAAAAAATAATGCAGATTTTCCGCTTACATATTGACTTTTGAAGAAAGGCTAATCTTCTTTAATCGTATACCTATTCTTTTGTGTAAGGAGTTTGGCTTAATGTGATGCAGGATCAATCGATACACAAATTAAAATAACTTGAATACATGCTAATTATGTATCTCAATGATAATAGGAATTAAGTAATTCGGTTTTTAATGTTTTAACAATTCATAGACTTCTTATTTTTGATTCAAAGCATTTATTTCAACACTTACTTATAATTAGGTATGGTGTCTTCTATGAAATTATGCTTCTCTGCTCGAAGAGAGCAAATGTTTATAGTTAAGATCAGACAAATAACATAAAAGCCTGAAGGAGAAAGGAGCAACAGCAAGAGATAAAAGTGGTACAGTTAACTTATAACAATTTGTTTAAAGTGAATCTGCCTTATGGCAAGACTCACTTTGTGATTTATTTTATTCCTCTTCTTTATAAACTAAATATAGTGTTCCGAATTTATCATCTGTCACGTAAAATCTGTTTTCACCTAACGCATATATACCGCAGGGTCTGCCGTGTATTTTCCCATCTTTATCAAGAAACCCTTTTATAAAATCTTCTGGAGGAGTATTCGCTCTTACCCGCTGTACCGAATAACCCATAGCCATAGTGGGGTTATAAGAACCATGCTGTGCCACCAGAAAATAATTTTTAAGTGAAGCATCATCCGCTTTCTCTTCGCCAAACCACGCAAGGCCTAATGGGGCAGTATGTGCTCCGAAATAACTGAAAGCGCCTGGAACTGACTTGGCGGATATTTTTGTCTTCGAAGTATCGTATT
This sequence comes from Sporocytophaga sp., assembly GCA_024707265.1. Lineage (GTDB taxonomy): Bacteria > Bacteroidota > Bacteroidia > Cytophagales > Cytophagaceae > Sporocytophaga. The sequence goes on from JANQAB010000004.1 coordinate 290,172, forward strand.
TCGGATCATCGTAAACTTTGCTTTGCCAGTGGTAACAATACGGCCAGCCATAGTGATTACCATCCTCTATTAAAAACATTGCATCATCGGGTTTATCTTTACCAAGATGGTCTGCAGCCATGTTGGAAGCATACAGACTGCCCTTTGCCCATGCAAGACCAACTGCATTGCGGACACCATGTGCATAGATACGTCTATTCTTACCATCCGGATCCATCTCTATGATGGAAGCTCTCACGTCTTCTTTTTCTATGCAGGTATTGCAGCTGCTTCCTACAGAAACATAAAGTTTGCCATTGTCTCCGAACTGAATGGTTCGGGTTAAATGCCAGCCTCCATATCTATAACTAAGTCCATAATCCGGATAGGTATCCAATACTTCAGGAGTACCTTCAGGTTTTTCTGAACCTGCTGTATAGGGATATCTGATAAGTTTATCCGTGAGTGCTATGTACAGCCAATCTTTCCCTTTATTGTCTTTATAAAATGCAAGACTATTGGGATTTCTAAGCTGCTCGGCATACACCGTTTTTTTTGTAAAAGTCATAGAAGAATCATTCCATCCATCCAGTATATAGATCTTACCCTTGGTATTGTCTTCAAGGTTATACATATCTGTTAGGAACAGTCTTCCGTCAGGACTTAAGTCCATAAACCTTATTCTTTTCATACCCCATGCCACTGGCTTTATGACAAAGCCTTCGGGAAGGTACAGATTGAAGGTATCTCCACGAGGGTGAATAATCTTTTGCTCGGTAAAGTTAATAGGAGACGTATCAGGTAAAGGAAGGGGTGTAACAGTTTTTTTTTCGGCCACCTTCACTTCCTGTGGATTATCTTTAATGGCGCTATCCGGAGCAGCAACCTTTGTTTCCTTTTGTTCAGCGGCTTTTTCTCCTGAACATGAATAAAGGAATAAAATTCCAATGAATGTATTGATTACGAGAGAATTAAAAAAATGACGATTCATAATTTTTATTTTTTAAAAGTAAACAAACCTACAAAAAAAAGGTTAAAGTAAAGAATTGAATGACGAAGGTTTTTCTTTTATCTTGCCTTAAATCAGAACTAAAATGACTTATAGAGCTAACCTGCTGTTTTACCTGTATTTAATTCTTATCATCAGTTTTCAGGCATGTGCACAGGATGAAAAGAAAAAAGAAACACCTTCAGCCCCTGAAAAAGAATTGTTTAAGTCGGAATATTATACGGATTCTCTTTTTAGCATAGGTATAGAAGGCCCATATTTTTTTAAAGGAAATTTATATACTGTCAATTTTCAGAAGAAAGGAAACATAGCTGTTGTAAGACCGGGAGGAAAGGTCGAGCTGTTTGTTGACCTTCCGGAAGGCAGCGTGGGAAATGGAATCAGATTTAATAAAAAAGGTGAAATGCTTGTTGCCGATTATACAAAGCATAATGTTCTTTTGATTGATATGGAAACTAAAGAAGTGAAAGTATTTGCTCATGATGACAAAATGAATCAGCCCAATGATATTGCCATAAATGATAAAGGGATTCTGTTTACCGCGGACCCTGACTGGAAGCATTCGACAGGAAAGTTGTGGAAAATAGATGGAAGCGGAAAGAGTTTCTTACTGGAAAAAAATATGGGCACTACCAATGGTATAGAGCTTAGTCCGGATAACAGAAAGCTGTATGTAAATGAGAGTGTGCAGAGAAATGTTTGGGTATATGATGTTGACAGCACCGGGAATATATCTGGTAAAAGACTGTTTTATAAATTCTCTGATTTTGGTATGGATGGGATGAGGGTGGATGTAAAAGGTAACCTTTATATAACCCGTTACGGAAAAGGCGTTATTGCTGTTTTGTCACCAGAAGGGAAGTTAGTAAGAGAAATAAAACTACGGGGTAAAAAGCCTACCAATCTTGCCTTTGGGGGATCAGATGGAAAAAGAGTGTTTGTAACAATGCAGGATAAAAGAAGGATAGAGGCGTTCGAAAATGATATCGAAGGGAAGGAGTGGAGTAAGTAGGTTTGATAATATGATGGGACAGGTGTAAAATCAATATTGCAGGATTGCTTTCATTCTTACATTATTGCTACGTCCTAGCCAGCATTTCAAGAAAGTCCTTTCAGAGGAGAATGTTCGAGTCCAAAACTATGAAGGGATTTGGTAAAATTTTATTTATCATTATTGGTAATTGTTTGGGCATTAAGAGTTCTGAAGTTTTGGAGTGTTCTGTTTTTATATTGTCCATTTTAAACTCTATCTTTATAGATACTTTATTAATTTTTATAGATGAAAAAATCGATATTTTTGGGGTTAACCTTCTTATTTGTTTATTTTTCAGGGTTTTCTCAATGGGTTAATGGTGATTTCCCTTCAGAATCTGATATCTACTCAGTACATTTTGTTGATAAACAGCATGGATTTGCCGGAGGGGTTGCAACTGCAGGGCTTTACAAGACTGATGACGGTGGACAAAGCTGGCAAAATAATTTTAATCAGAGTTCTGATTTGCTTTATTTTGGCGGTAATAAAATTCATTCTGTTTTCTTTATAAATAAGGATACCGGATTTGCTTCAGGCTGGAATATATATAGTCTGGCTCCTATTATTATAAAAACAGTGAATGGTGGAGAGAATTGGAGCGTCCCATATCTTGGTCCACAGTTTCCAGGATTAGGTGAGTCTTACATATCCTCTGTTTTCTTTAAAAATCCGATGCAGGGTTATGCAGTAGGAACAGGAGGAATAGCGCTTTATTCCAACGATGGAGGAATTACATGGTCAAGAATGAATTTAAATTATAACAGTAATTTAAATTCTATTGTTTTCATTGACAATCATACAGGATATATTGTCGGAGATAATGTAATACTTAAGTCAACTGATAATGGTAATTCATGGACAGCTAAAAGGATTGAAGGAGAATTGTTTATTGATGTAAAGTTTGCGGATCTTAATATTGGCTATGCAGCTGGGCGTTCAGGATCAATTTATAAAACAGTTGACGCAGGTATCACATGGACTAAACAAAAAACATATTTCACCGATTATCTCAGTTCCCTTACTGTTATTGATAAAGATATAGTATATGCAGGAGGGTACGATTATATCTATAAGACAACAACCGGTGGGGAATTATGGGAGCGTCAACCTACAAGCTATACTGGTAAGAATACATATACAACTTATTTTACTGACAGCAATACTGGGATAGCATTAGGCCAGGGGGGAAAGTGTATCAGAACCAGCAATGGGGGAGGGAATGTTGCTCCATTTGCCCGTTTCCGTTTTGATAATACATTTATCTGTGAAGATTCATCAAATACATTTTTTAATGAAGGTCCATCTGGATATTCTTATTCATGGTTAGTTGATAACAAAATTGTGTCATCTTCATACAACTTAACTTCTTCATTTTTTGGTACGAAGTCTATTACCCTTTCATTAGTTGCTTTCAATGGATATTATCGCGATACAATTTCCCAAGTGATAACCCCAATCTCCCTGAAGCTAAAGAAAGCTTTAATCGCAAGTATTCAGGATACCGTTTGTGAATTCTCAGGTGCAAATGTTTATGTGGATTCCAGTGAAGTTGGAGTTGCCTATTATCTTAGAATAAATGGTTTAAAGGTCGGATCTTCTGTTTTTGGTAATGGAAATCGAATATCTTTACCTACTGGGCCAATTCCTGTAGGAGGGCATTTACAGGTTCTTGCTGAAAAATCTAATGAATGCGGGATAAAGAATATATCAAAAGATCTGCCTGTATTTATATTGGAACTTCCTGATAGCAGACGGCCGGTTATTGCCTCTGATACTTTAGTCTGCAAAGGTGATTCAACTTCCATTTTAATTTTAAACTCGCAAAAGACCGTAAAATATTATTTAAATGAAAAGTATTATTTAGGAAATGGTGATACGCTAAAGCTTCCAACAGGAAGGATGACATTTAATAGAGAGTTTCTGATTTATCAAAAAAATAATTGTTGGGCAGAGTCAAGTGCAATGATACAAAAGGCCAAGGTCAATATCAGTGAAGTAAAGGCCGAATTTTTAACAGATAAACCTTTGTCTGTCCTAGGTGATACCATTCAACTTACCAATACCTCAACTGGATCATCGTTTGAGTGGAGGTTCAGTCCGGATATACCAGCATATCAATTCACTAATCCTGATAATACATTAAATATAGAATACAAAACAGTAGGAGAGAAAGCTATTAAACTAATTGCCTCAACATTCATAGGATGCAAAGATAGCGTTCAAACCAGAATCAAGATAGCAAAGACCGGAAAGCTTTCAGATTTGGCTATTTGTGACTCAGTCGTTCTTCCAGATAATTTATCCGATTTATATAGTCATACTGTAACAGATCTTGAAATTGATAAAGACGGTAATAGGTATTTTACCGGGTACTGCACAAAACTAAACTGTTCAGTGTCCAATTTATTTCTCTATAAGATCGGCTCTGATGGTCAGGTTAAATGGCGTCTCTACAATGAGCCAACATCAATACCCAGTTGTAAAGAAGAAATTAGTACCTCTGTAGCCCTTGATTCCGACGCAGATGGGAATCTTTATCTGACGGGGATGTTTACAGGTAAGAGATTGAATCTGGGAAATCAAGTTATATTAAAAAATAACGAATCATATTTATCCATAGCATATTTAATTAAGCTAAGCCCAGCTGGGAAAGTTATCTGGGAGGTTTGGGGAACTGGCTCGCAAATTTCTCCTACAGATCTTTTTGTTAAAAATAATAGTGTTTTTGTTTCAATCTCTTCTTCCATAAATGGATTTAAATGCAATTTCCCTGGTGGCATTGTGAAAAATATAGGTTTGGAAAATTATAATGGCACTACATCAAATATACTAGAAGTAGATCTTGATGGAAATTACATTAATCATTTTTCTTTGCAAAATCCTAATTCTTTTTCTTTGGGTAACCCTATCTATATGGCTATCCTTAACTTTTTAAACATTAGGGGGAGCGGAGGCGACGCATGGAAAGTCATTGGAGTATCTCCCAAAATGGTATATGACTGTCAGGATAACATTCATATGATGGCAGCAATAATTGGTACTGGTGATTATAGAAATGGCAATGAGAATTTAAGTGAAGCAAAAGATATTATTCCCCCAAATCGAATACAAAATAATCAGTTTATAGCTACATATAACAAGTATCGTGGATGGATAAGAAATAAGGGCATAATAAAAATAATAAACAATGATGGTTTGTTCCTTGATTTTATTAAGCTAATCAAAGTAGACGAGTTTGGGAATAAGTATGTTGCAGGAAGCTGGGGGTATGAATATTTATATCATGATAATGCTCCACTTATCATTATCGGGTCGGATACTTTAAGGTCTTTGAAAAACTCTTTTCTTATAAAAATATCTCCTTCTGATGAAGTGATCTGGTATACCCTTTCTGAAGGAGTCTTCCCCAATAGTCTTGAATTGGTTGATGGAAAAATTGTAATCTACGGAACTTTAAATGAAAGAGGTATTTTGGGATCACACAATGAAGAAGACCAGGCATTTAAATCGTATGGAAAATCTGATGCATTTATAGCAATATATAATCAAGTCGGATCTTTACTTAAGATGCACCTTATTGGTGGATCCACTTATGATATTGCAACAAAAATGGAAAAAGATAATTGCGGAAATATATACTTCATGCTGAAAGATCGAATGATATGGACCGGAACACCTATGGAATATAGTAATCCGTTTCGTCCGGATTCTGATAATCATAATATAAAATTATTTAAAGTCAACGTGTCAGGCAAATGTTCTGCAGGATGCATTTCCGAAGTGCCTATATGTGGAGGCTATTCCAGAGATAGCATCGTTATAACTTCTCCCACGGGATCATTTAAGTCCTGTAAAGGTGACTCAATGAGAATCGAGTGGTTGAACTTTGGAAATGCTATTGTGAATATTGATTATTCAATAGATTCCGGAAAAACTTATGAATCGATTAAAAAGAACTTAAATGCTGATGCAGGTTTTTATGATTGGCTTATACCAGAATCTTTTAATGGATTAAATCAAAAACTTGTCTTAAAAATTTCATCTGGTACAACACGGGATTCCGTAAGCTTAAATGTCAATTTTCAAATTGAACAAGCTGTAGTATCAAATTTGGATTCCATCTATTATGTTGGTGATTTACTTGTTACTCCTTCTGAAATACCATCTGGTGGACAATTTTATATTGACGGAAAATTTAATGGCTTTAAATCGTTTTCTCCTACTACTTTGGGTACGGGATATCATACTTTAAAGTATGTCGTGAAGAATGGTGCTTGTTTTAGTGCTACCAATAAATCCTTTTTGATTAGAAGTGAATATAGCTTGAAATTTCAAGAGGAGATTACCTATCATTCTCATTGTAGGGGAAGCATTATGGGGATCCGCTGGATGGCTAAAGGAGTCAATTCAGTTGATATCAATTATTCGGCAGATTCGGGAAAGACCTTCATTCCAATAGTTCGAGATTTTCCTGCAGACTCCGGCTATGTCCAATGGTTAGTCCCGGAAAATCTTCCTCCTCATCTGATTTTTCAGATTAGTGATAATATCAATCCTGATAAGCTGGACACGTTAACAAAGGATATAACCTTTGCGAAAGGTCAGCAAATGTATATAGATGCTCCATTGAATTACGAACTTAATGGGGGAGTAATTCAACCATCTGTATTTCCTATAAATGGAAAACTGTCTGGCAAAGGTATTATTGCAGGTTATCTTTTTTTCCCCGGAGCTGGCAGGGGTAGGCGAACATAAAATAGTCTATACCTATACTTATGGTTTATGTATGGATACTATATCTGCTATTTTCACAGTTGTAAAATTTGATCCTTCAACCAATATTCCTACTGTAAAAGCAACGGCTTTGTCGCCCTCTCAAATAAAGGTTGAGTGGACAAGGTCTCCAGAAGCAGAAGAATATACAATTATGAGAGGTCATAATTTTGGAAATCAAATTATAGCAGATCATATTCCCGGTAATATCGTTTCCTATATTGACACAAATCTTGTTGCCGGAGAAACATATACATATACTGTGATTGCGACAAAAAGGTCCCTGTTTTATTACTCTAATCCTTCAGAAGCTGTAACTCTGTTGCCTGATGGAATAGATTCCAAGCATGATAGAATTTTATGCAATATTTATCCTGACCCCTCTTCAGGAACATTTACAATAGATATAGGTACGTTTGTGCATGGGTATACTTATGTTTTAAGTGATGTTGTAGGAAATATAATTTTGGAGGGCCCCTTAACAGATGAGAAAACATTTATTCAACTTTTAGATCCCATTGTCAATGGACTCTACAATATTAGAATAAACAAGGATGGTTATATATTAAGTAGAAAAATACTTATTATCAGGTAAATTTTGTTGCACAAATCATCATCCTGGGAAAGGATAAGATAATTGTCCCTGAGAGGTATAGCTCTTTAAAGTTGGTAAATTTAACTCAAAAGAGATTTTCTCTTGGATTTGAATAGAAGATAGAAGGTCTTTAAACTCTGAATAAGGTACATACTTCTGATACTATTTTCTGTATTCTGAAGAATTTTCAAAATTGATATGAATAGGAAATTACTGTTATATACAACACTTCTCTCGCTCTTGATAGGTTTTAACTTCAAGGCGTTTTCTCAGATTCCTAAGCCCGCATTGGTCGGTTATTGGCAAAACTGGTCAACGGATCTTAAGCTTACGGATATCCATGATGCTTACAATGTAATACAATTGGCTTTTGGAACTACTGAAGGTTCTTCATTGTCAAAAATTACATTCAGCTTGCCCTGGAATTATAGTAAGAGTGCATTTATGGCAGATATAGATGTGCTTCATTCAAAAGGGAAAGTAGTTGTGTTAAGTCTGGGAGGAGGCAATGATCCTGTCAGGCTGGATAGTGAGGAGGCTAAACAAGAGTTTATAAGTTCGGTAAACGCCATTCTTCAGGAGTATAATTATAAGTTCGATGGAATAGACATAGATTTTGAATCCACCTCCATGGCTTTCGGATCATCCTGGACAATGGATGATCCTGCGCCTGCTCAGATCAATCTTATAGACGCAATAAAAACATTGATGAGTGATTATAAAAATGCCACTGGCAAAAAGATGTTGCTCACAATGGCTCCTGAGACCATCTATTTAATGGGTGCAATGAGTTCTTATCAGATGGATACTTACAATGGAGGCGCTATGTTGCCCATTATCGAGAGCTTAAAAGATGAAATCGATTTGCTTCATTGCCAGTACTACAATGCAGGAGGTGCAACCGGTGGTACATACGCCATAGATGGGATTGTTTACTTCGATAACAGTGATCCTGATTACATTACATCGATGACGGAAAGTATTATCAAAGGCTTCCCTTTGCTGAGGAATAAAGGCGTTTACAGTGGCTTTCCTTCTTCTAAAGTAGCGATAGGTCTTCCTGCCATCCCTAGTAGTTGTCTGGGGACAGGCTCTGGTTATAATAGTCCTGAGGATGTTTGCAGAGCAGTGCAGTATTTGCAGGGTAAAATTTCCAAACCTTCGGATTTTAGCTACACCGTAACTGCTTCTTATCCGGATCTTGCTGGATTGATGACCTGGTCCATTAATCACGACAAGAATACATGCGGTGGAGTTTATTCGTTTGCAGAAAATTTTGCTTGTGCTTTCGAGGTTTTAACCAGCCTGCCAATTGCAATGGATGATTTCAGAGGTATTGAAGTTTATCCGAATCCTGCTAATGATTACATCAATTTAAGTGTTGAAGCTGATTTAACAGGTGCAACAGCATTTGATATCATAAATGCTGAAGGAGAAATTATCTATACAGGCAGTCTTTTATCAGAAGTAAAAACTTATAATCTGGATATCCATGATTTTAAATCGGGTTTGTATTTCCTTAGAATACATTCTGATAAGGTGAAGTGGAATAAGCGGTTTGTAAAGTATTGATCAGTTGTTTTTCTGCAATGACTGAGCGATTAAATCCCGTGGTTTGATTCAAGCCTCAAAACAGAAAGGTTTCCGTGAGGTCTAGTCATGGAATGGTAAGTGTAAATTGATAGACCTTCAACCAGATCTTAATACTATTGTCAGCCTAATTAAGAGGGGAACCTATTGACAGAATAAATTGAATGATTAAATTTTTATATGAAATATTTACTCGTCTTATTTTTAACTCTTTCTTTATACTATAGCTCTATAGCTGGAAATGACAGATATGCAGACTTGCAAATTGAAAGGAAAAATATAAAAAAGTTGGGGACGGTTCTATCTCCACTTAATTTTATTCAAATTCCATTTTCGTTTTCTTCCGATTCAGTTACAATTTCAAAACGTTATCAGAAAATCTTATCCACTTCACCTGTTGTAAAAATTGAGCTTTACTATACGGGCTTTAAAGAAGCAAAAGGTTTCAGTAACGATACCCTTAATTATAAGAGACTGGATGATTTGAAGAAAAAGTTTCCTGAATTATTTAAGGATAGCAGAATTAAATGGGTATTTATAAAACAAACAGGTGCAACTTCAGTAGATGTTGCGAGAACTTATTTTCATGGCTTTATTATTTATTATAAATCAAGTAGTGGTTATAAAGATGGAATAATGTTAATGAATTTACTGGAGGGAAAAGATCCTTTATCAGGACTGGACAGTACCTTATGTGAATATATTTTGGGATATATAGAAATTAAAAATGTAGCTGAGTCTCCTCTGTTTGATACTACTGTTATTTCTGTACTTAATCGTAATCCTAACTGGAAAAATATGCTGATTGTATGCGATTATACGGGAAGTATGGGCCCATATTTTACCCAGGTAATAAAATGGCAATTTCTCAATAAGAAGAAGAACACAAACCGTGTTGCGAACTATGTGCTGTTTAATGATGGTGATGATAATAAGGTTCCATATGGGCAATGGAATTCAAGGGTGAAAGAAATAGGAAATACAGGTGGAATCTATCTATTAAAAGACCCTTCTATGGATGACCTGGTAGATAAATCAATTGAAGTAGTCCGTGCTGGTTGTGGAGGTGATTTTCCTGAAAATGATTTTGAAGCGATCTTAAAAGGAGTAAACGAATTTGGTCGTGATATGGATGTGGTTTGGATTGCAGATAATTTCGCTTTTCCAAGAGATTCATCTTTGGCTTCAAACTTGAAAGATATTAGAATCAAAATCGTATTATGTGGTGCGGAATCTGGAATTTCTCCATTATACCTGGAACTTGCACATAAATATCATTGGCCTATTTATACAATTGAAAAAGATATAGAAAATCTTGAGCAGCCGGAAACAGAAAAGGGATTTTTATATAAAGGTCTGAAATTCAGATTGATTAATGGGGTAGTTCAGCGTGTGAAATAAAAGTAGAGTAACCGTTTTAAAAATTTTCAGGAGTATAGTTTTGCAATTACTATTCTCGGAATTCTTAGATGCAGAAAATATAGGGACAATAATATACCTGTATGTGTCAAAGTATATTGTTGTTGTTGTTTTAGTACCTCTTTATCAATAAAGCTCTAACCCATATTGCGGTTCTTTTATAATAAATATGATCTTTTATAACAGCAAAACTTCAGCTCTTTATTTTATAGTGATAATTTATAATATTATTCTATCATCCTGTATGAACAGGCAAGATAATGTTAAATATGCTGAATTTTCAGACAAGCCTTGTCCACCTGCTGTAAATATTGACTCCCTCAAAGTTGTTCTACGAAAGCAGATAAGAGGAGAGGAAAGAATGTCAGGATATCAATCTTCCTATTCGGATGATGGAGCTGGTAAATCAGATTTTACATTCTCAGAGAATACTCCTGTATACGCTGCGGCTGATACAAACAGCACTGTGTTAGCTTTACTCCCTTTTTGCTCAGAAATCCGACGTATAGAAGGTATAAAGAGCCTTAATGCACAGGGAGAAAGGTGGATTTCTGTCATGCATCCGGAAGATGTTACAAAGATTGGATACCTCCGTGACAAAGACCTTGCTGACTACATGGAAAAAGTCTATGATTCTGATTATGGATTCATAATAGGAGCATCAGATACTCTTATGAATGAATACCGGCTCAGGATAATTGAAATAATAAGGTTTTCACTTACTGACCATAAAATCCTTGAACGTTATAAAACAAAATATCTGGCAAGCGGATATCGATTCAACAGAGTGATTAATTCAACTCTTTCGACAAGTCAGCATCCCGATGAAGGGAATTTCAAAGCGCTGTACGTTTATGAAACCTATCGCCAATCATGCCCGGGAGGAGGGATGAAAGAATTTATACTGGATGATGGAAGTAAACTGAAACAGGTCACAATTGTAAGTTCAGAAGGAGAAGGAGGGTTTTATAACATAGAGATTGCATACATCCCTTTGAAATTTTATAATGGTAAAGTTTTGTTGGTGGCGGATGCTGATGTTCAGAATATTTTTAACTGGGAGCAAGCCGATTTAAGGGTTTTCCCGTATCCTGTTGGTTCTAGTATTCCTATCGAGGATATGGTTGTCATTCAATATGTTTCCAATGGCTATGATGATCCGAATATTGATAGTGATACAGATCCCGAAAAAGCAAAGGTAATTACAAAGAACACGATCTATCAATGGAATGGTAACGAGCTTATAAAGGTTAAAGAGTAGCCCTGGGGAATATCGATGAAGGTTTATGAAGCAGGAGATTGAAATTACAAATTGTTTTGTAACTATCAGATCCTTCGCAGACTCAGGATGACCAAGGAAAGCGCGTCTCTTTATTCTACTATAATCCCTCGACCGGTGATGATGTTATATTATGAGGATTATTTATTCCTCCGTATTCACCATGTGGAAGGCCATTTTGGGAAAACTTGAAAATAACTCTTTTTTTAATTGTTCGTCTATTGGCAGTTGGTATACTGCTTTATTCATGCACTTAAGCCATGCAATAGCTTTGCTTTCTGTAATTTCATGAGGCATATGTCTTGCTCTCATTTTAGGATGACCATAAAGCTCTGAATATGCAGCCGGTCCACCCATGAACTGAGTAAGAAATAATAACTGTTTGTTTTTGATAACCTCTTTAGGTGTTTTGCTGAAAAGCGGAGCCAGTTGTTCATCGGTAAATACCAGATCATAGAAATAGTCTACCAAAAGCTGCAGATTAGCAGGGCCAAGCCTGTCATATAAATTAGGAAGGTCTTCCATGTATTATAGTTAGTAAGTACACAAAGGTACAACATTTTGGAGAAGTTTCACCAGGCATTGAAGGTGAGGTGGAAATGAGTTTTGAGTTGTGTGGAAAAAATGATTTGATAGGGCTTTGAGTTTATTGATTTGATAGACTGAGAGTTAATGAACTTACTGTCATTTATGTCCTGATGTTATATATAGAGTACAAACTCTTGGCGCTTATACTCTTAGGAAGAGAGCTGTTTGCTTTTTTTTTATTTAAAAAAATGGTACACTTGTTAAACCCTTATGAAGAGGTAATTCTATTAAGGGAGTATGGTTGGCTTTAGTGAAACATTGAACGAGGATATAGGAGGTGTCTAATATTTTCTGGTCATGTTGAGCTTGCGAAACATCTGAGTGTTCAAAAGAATGAGTTTAAGCTATCTGGCAGATTTGCAGTTTTAGTAGCGAATCAGTTTGTGACTATCAGATCCTACGCAGTGTTCTGGAGGACCAAGGAAAGTTTAAACTTTTTTGCATTCTTAGATTGTGTTAAAGAAGTTGGTTTTTCTTGATTCTATTTATAAATAGCGATGCAATCGCTGTTCTCGTAAATCCTCATTAAGGAAACGAGGACTATTGTAGCAAAACTGAATAAAAGCAAAATTATATGATAAATACAGAGAAAACATTAACAGAAGTAATAGAAGTATTAAGAAGCAGAGGTTATGTTGAAGATTTCAACTTGTTCGAGGTTGGTCTTTCCTATAAAAAAAGTGGTGAACAGATCAATCTCAATGACATTGTGATCGACAAGACTTATCGCTTCACAGGGCAGAATGACCTGGAAGATGAAGCTGTCTTATATGCCATGAGAAATACTAAGGACGGGGTGAAAGGTATATTTGTAAATGGCTATGGAACATATAGCGATAAAGAAGCTGATGAGATTATAGGCAAGATCGTCAGACGTGAGGAAGATGATAATGATGATTGGATGAATTGATAAATCCGGACAGACTTAAGATTAAATGACCAACCATTCTGTAAATATCAGATCCTTCGCTGCGCTCAGGATGACCAGGTAAATTGCGCCCTTTTTTGAAATGTTATTAGATTCAGTTAATGAAGGTAATTAGGTAGATTGCTAGACTTGCTCTTAATTCTATATGAAGAATAGCAATACAATCGCTATTCTCTGAAATCCTAGTTAAGAAAACGAGGACTATTGGTCTATTGGTTAAAAAGCAGTTATTATTCTTTTACTTCGCCTTCAAGAAAATACCAATTCCCCTTTTCCTTAATAAAATAAGAATGTTCATGATGAACAACCGATAGATTATCTTCATTAAAATAATATGCTTTAAAAGTAACTGTGCCTTTGTCGTCGGTTGCAGAACCCTTCTCCGTTGCGATAACTTCCAGCTTTATCCATTTGCTTGTTGTCGCCCATTTTTTTATGCTTGCTGCTGAATAATATTTTCTTTTAGAGGGATGTGTGGTCTTGAGTATATACCTCACATCTGCTTCAATATACGCTGAGTATCTGGATCGCATTAGTTGCTCTGCTGTCTCCGGTGATTTGTCTCCCAGAAGGAAAGGTTCGCAACAAGATTCAAAAGATAAGCCGGAGCCGCAATAACAAGATGTCATGATTTATGGATTTTACTTTTATTATATATAGACTAATGCCTGGAACAAAGGTACTGAATCAGAATGAATAATTAGGGTAAATTACATAGATAAGGAAATCGGCCACCAAAGAAACAGTTAGTATATATACTCTTCGGTCTCACAGGTCGAAACCTTTCATAATCAGTACAACTTAAGTGATGATTTTTCAACAGTGGCTTATAAGAATCGGTTTGCAGGCGATATAATCGCTATTCTCGGAAATCCTCGTTCAGGAAACGAGGACTATTGAGTTTTTGGTGAGGAAACTATTTTCCTGAAAACTCGTTCAGAAACCAGGGCTATAAGGCAGGAGTTAAGCCTGGTAAGTAATATTTTACATGATTCAGAATTAAATTTTCTGATAAAATTTAATAGTATTGCCTTTAACTAATAAATTAATATAAATTTTATGCAAAAACTTTTATCTGTTTTAATTATCCTTCATCTTTTTACTTTTGCCAAAGGACAGTCTATTGAGAAATACTATGAGGAATATTTTAATGAAGCTTTACCATTGAGTAATGGGGACTATGCTTCCTTAATTAGTTTCGTTAACTATAGAAGTGAACATATATTTCAGTTTGTCAGATTTGATTCTAAGGGGGAAATGTATTACAAAAAGAACCTTCAGACAGGGACGTTCAATCCTGTAGGAGTTGTATTGCCAAACGATGATTTGGTCTTTATTGATAATAATGCTAACATAAGGAAGTTTAATAGTGATGGAGAGTTGTTGTGGAGCAAATATCTTGAAATTCCGGAATGGTCAAGGTTATTTATTGACAATGAGGGTAATTTTTTGATTTTTGGGGCTGCCGGATATGACTGCAACCTTATCAAAGTTAATAGTGAAGGGGAGTTGCTCTGGAATAAGGTTTTGGTTGATTTTACTTCTATTACAGCAATTGAGTTTAATGGGGGATATGTTGTTGGCGGGCACAAAGTAAATGCTGAGAGGACCAATCCTATCGGGTTTGTACAATATAATAAACAGGGGGTTGTTGAAAACGTAAATCAATTTGAAATAAATTCCGACATATCTGGTCTTTCCGTAAATGATGGAAATTTATATGCTACAACTTCCAGCGGTTTATTGCTTATGCTTGATGAAAATTTAGATACTGTTTGGACTAAGAAAATTGCAGGTTCAATCGGGCGGAGCAAAGGCAACGATCATGGTATATATTTTTATGAAGTATCGGAAGCCTCCTACTATGGTTCATTTACCTCAAAAAAGATAGATTTTGAAGGAAACCTGATATGGCAAACCTATAGAAGTGTTGCTGGTAGGGAATATATAAGAGACTTTTCTATTACTCCTGATGACTCCATAATTTTTGTATGCTCAACAGAAGTTTCATCAAAGAGTAATTTACTGTTTAAGCCAAATAAAAATACAGAAGTGTTGAATGTGAAAGAAGAAGTATCTTCAGCTAATAAGTTATATCCAAATCCTGTTGCGGAAATTCCATACTTAACATAAACTTAAATGGAGTAGGAGCTTTATTTTTATATGATCAGAACGGTAATAAAGTCCGGGAGTATCAACTGGAAAACGATGTAGTCAAAGTTGAACATCAACTCCCTTCAGGCTTGTACTTCTATCGGATCCTTAAAGACAATTCTTCTGTTGCATCCGGTAAATTAGTTGTTGAAAGGTAGAATAAATGGCAGTTTAGTTTAACTTGTCTGGTAAGATAGAAGATCTTTTATACTGGTAAAGTTAAAGTCTTTTAATCCATGAGTGTCCTGTTTGTTGCAATCAATAGACAGGACACTTTTCTTTTTTAAAAGAAGGGAAGGGATGTTTTGAATAATACTGCTAATTAATATTTCGAGTGGTTAAGAATAAAGATGTGGCAATGATTGCAAACCTGTTGCTCGCTTTTTCCATTATTACTTCTCTTTTATATAGCAGGGAAACTGCTTTTTTTACTAGTATCATCAGTAAGTTGACCTATGATGGCCACCGCAGGCGAGTAGGAGAACTATTGGAGTAAAGAGACGCCGTGGTCAGAAAAAAATACTATGACCGTAATATTCATTAGCTAAATCACCTATCTTTGTCAATAGCGTAAATATTTCAGTTCAAAGACAATACGGTGAAAAAATTACTATTTCTGCTGTTCCTTATTCCGAAATTTGTATCCGGACAACTTTTTGAGGGCGAGGTTTTCCTACCCAATTCCTCTATTAATGATATTTCAATAAGAAATAATGTGATATGGGCTTGTGAAAACCAGGTCATTTTTAAATATGATATAGTTAGCGGGATCTTCACCCAAATACCTGATTTGAAATATGGTAAATCCACAGGGCAGTTTATAAGTATTGAAGCTGATGAACAAGGGCAGATATGGATAGGAACTGACGGAAATGGTCTATACAGATATTCCCCCGGATCAATAAGGCATTATCCTTACGGAGAGCGTCCATTAAATTATAGCAGTATTACTTGTTTAAAGTCTGCAGGTAATGGAGTGGTATGGGCAGGAATAACAAACGGCCTGGTAAAAATAACGAAAGATACAATAGTCTTACTCGAAGACTCTCCTCGTCAAATAACATCCATTTATATCGATGGTAATGGTAATTTGTGGTGTGGCACAGAATACAATGGCCTCTTTCATTATGCACAAGGAAAGTGGAAGAATTTCAATTCTCAGAACTCCCACATTCCCCAAGACAATATCACAGATTTCTGTATTGACAAAAGCGGACGCTGTTGGTACGCCACTGATAAGGGACTGATTGTATTTGCTGATAAAGAACTAAAAACCATTGTAGCAAAATATTTTACCGGAACTTATATTTCTTCTGTTGTTGCCGGATCCTCGGGGGAAGTTTTTGTTGGAGGTGCGATGGGGCTGGCAAAGATAGCAAACAACATTGTGAAGACTTATAACACAAAGAACCGCAGGGCTGATGTAACATTCCTCCAAAATCTGGAATTAGGTATAGACAGAACATTATGGTGCATTGGAGAAAATAATCTGAAAAAATTAACGCCAGGTGAGGAGCTTCAGACGATAGACAGACAATCCAACAGGATCACATCCCAAAGGCTGTCCAGTGTGGCCGTCGATTCTTCAGGTAAAATATGGGTAGGCTCGTTTGACAAAGGAATTTTTGTCTATGACGGTAAGCAATGGAGTAATCTTGATACAACGAATTCCGGACTGCCTGGAATGGATGTCGCTGATATCACTATTGATTCGCGGAATAATATCTGGATCAATGGAGAGGAAAATTCTCCGAAACGCTCATGGGGAATAGCTCAAACAGATGGTACAAAGTGGAAGGTGTATCCAGAGAGGTTTGTTCACTACACTATTGATGCAAGTGGGAGCATTTGGTATGCGAAGAAAAACATGCTTTTCCGATACTCCACTATAACAGATAGCGAAGAAAGTATCAGGTTTCCGGTTGAACAATTTATGATAAATGAATCTACTCTGATTTGTGATAAGAATGGAGAGATTTGGATTTCCAGCAAATACATTCCTGAAAAGGTTACCCTAAGTGCTATATATGATGATATAAATCCTAAAGGCACTGCAAGGATCTCCGATGATGGTATAAAAATTTATCATAATGAAGGCAGGCCAGAAAATTCATTGGGCGACTTTGGATTCTCCCATATCTTCTGCGATGGCAGCAATAATCTTTGGGCTATAAATGATGACTTATCAAAAAAAATTTTTAAGCTGGACAAAAGCCAGAAGCCTTTAGGATGGAAGTTTGTCACAAGTATACCTGGAAGGTATGATGGTTTTGATTTCGGAAAGTTCGATAAAAAGAACAGGTTGTGGCTGGGATCCTATCAATATGGACTAACCTTGTGGGGCGGCAAGGAATGGACTATCTACAATTCCAGCAACTCACTACTGCCTGATGATGATGTCAGAGACTTTGACTTCGATAAAGATAATAACCTTTGGGTAGTTACTAGGCAGGGCGTAACCTTTCTGAAAGCGCCGAAGTGAGATGAGGGGGGCTCTTGATTTATCCAGGAATAGCGATGCAATCGCTATTCCCGGAAAGCCTCGTTCAGGAAACGAGGACTATCGAGTATTACTCTTGGTTCTTTGTGTGAATAAAGATGCAGTTTCTATTCTTCTGAATCCTCGTAACTTAAATATTTAATAACTTGTTCTTTGTCTTTCAGGTCAACCAGTTCGCATGAATTCCAATCCATTAATAGCAGATTCCATTGAAGACCTAATACATGCAGTGTGTCAATTACTTTGTCTTTATCTGTGGGAATTGTTCCGACAATCCAGATGGACGATACGATGTCTGATTCAAATTGGAAGAAAAGTCCATCATAGTTTTCTCCATACCCCAATGTATTTTTACTGATCATTTCTCCCGGACTGATTCCTGTTGTCACTGAAGTCTTCCTGGGCAGTGATAGATTTAATAAGACTTTTTCCAATTCAGCCACAGGTATACCTCTGTCTTTTAGTTTTAATCCATAGTCTTCTCTGGCCATTATATCAGTATAGCCTATGCCATCAAAATTTTTCTCTGCAAAGTCCTGAATATTGTCAGCCTGTTTTATTAACTCATTAAAGTTCTCAGATGGTACGATTTCTACTTGTCTATAGTCATCCTCGTGATAAAAGATAGAACCGGAATTCGCAGGTGGATATTTGGTCGGATTGGGTTTTCTTAACACTAACCACCCAAGCATTATTAGGATAAGTATAAAGGGGATTACTGCGAGTTGCATATGTTTTATATTAATAGTTATTAGTAGGATCTCCGATTCTATGATCTCGTTTATCGCCCATTGACTTGCATACATATGGTTCCACAACTTCATTTTTAATTTTTCCATCCATCATATATCTGATTTCAATGGAGCAGGGATGAGGTATAGCAATCCAGACTGTTTCACTTTCATCCGGAGCTAATCGGTTAATATGCTTAGACTCACAACCGGTTATTTCTATTGAGGTTAATGGAGAATTTGTAGTATTGATAAAGGTGATTCTCATAGTGTCTGATAAAACTGTCACGAGCCAGAAGTAAAATATTGCTACCGGAATATTGAGAAACATTAGGAAAGAGGTAAGCAGATTACTTTTGCGCTGTTCTTTATTTTTAAAGGTTGAAATCAATAGTGCAATGAGAATTATTGAATTTCCTATGACTGCAGCTGCAATGAAGAGATATCCAGCAATAAAGAGTCCCCAAAAGGATGTAAAATAATAAAGCAGAAAAATTAAACTTCCTGTTATAAATGATAGTATGGCTATTTTTCTTCCTAAAACATTCAGGTCATGGTTTGACATAAGGTTAAAGATACTGAATTTTGAATTAGATTATTAATCGAGTATCTACCTTATGCGGAAATAGCGATGCAATCGCTATTTCCGAAAATCTTCGCTGCAAGCGAGGACTATTGGACTATTTTTTATTCTTTTATATGTTAGCAAAATGTTCATAATAAGTGGTTTTAATATTTTTTTGTGTTCTATTTTTATTAACATTTGTGCTGACTATTAACCACCCGAAAAAGCAGAGATTCAAAATAATGCTTGTTCGGGAAGTGGACACCAATATTAACCTTCAAAAAATATGTCACGCACAAATCTGTATTTAAAGAACAACTCTGGTGAAACTCTTGAGTTCAGTGTTCCTCCTTGCGAACCTGATCGATTTTATGGTAGCGATTGGGAAGCCATCCCAAAAAAAGGTATTAAGATTTTGCCTAATGAGAAAAAACTCCTGGGTTCTATAGGAGATCCTGGCTCAAATGAATCCAATCACTGGGGATGGATTTATCTGTACTCGGAAAAGCATGATGATTATATGCAGTGCTATATGATCAGCAAAGGGGACAAAGCTTCTGGTAACGTTGCTGCTTTTGACTGGTATGATGGCAAAAAGATTGATGACAGTTGTACTAATCTTTCAGGAAAAAGCCTTGGTAACGTAACCAAGGATAAAAACGATGATTTTTGCCTTGAATATCATCCGGCAGAGGACTATGTTAAAAGGCCGGCTAAACCGAAACTTGATTTTGATGTTAAAGTCAGCGCCGAACTTATTGAAACATTTTCACATGACCCGAAGACGGGTACTCTTCAACGGACAAACTCTTATTCCATTTCAGTCAGGGTTGGACCTAATAAACTACAATTTGGCTATACCAGACTCTCTGCTCCTTATCCGGTTACTATTGGTCTTGGTGGAGATTTGGCGGTGACCAAGGCAATACGGACTGCTAATATAGGGCTCAATTTGCCTTTTATGCTGAATGTATCAAATTCAGGAGCTGTTTTACGATTACCATGCCTGTTACAACCATCGCAGCAACCGTTCTGTATCTGGACTTCATCAATCCAAGTAATCCTGTACACCCGCATCGTATTGTTATTAATCCTCCGGAACTTGTTCTTCAAAAACTTACCCAACTGGGAAACGATGCCAATTCCATTGGTAAAGCTTTGAGTGGCAAATCACATGTAAGACGGGACACTCAGTCCCTTGAGGCCGCGTCAAAAATGATCAATCAACTTAAAGGCATTGAGCGACGTCTTGAAACGGTTCCCAAAATGGATGGCTTTGTTTATGTTGAACTTCATGGAGCGGCCGTCACTTTAGGTAGAGATACAAGTCTTCATAAACTACGGGATTGCTGTTTTGGAATTTCTATTGAAGGTGCAGCCGCCAGGTATTTTGTGGATGATGATGCGCACAATAAGATTGAGGAATGTAAACGGCGTTGCAAGGAACATGGAATAGATTCGTCTACCATACATCAGTTTGATGGCTTCTGGGATCGTTTGAATGATTCCTTTAAAGCAATCAAAGAATTTTTTGTCAAAGTTATTGACAATGTCATTTACGTGATCGTGCGTATCGGCGATGCGATTTATAATGTTGTCATGACTATTGCTTCCGAAGCGGTAAAGGCAATCGGCTGGGTACTCGAAAATGTGCTTGGCATCACAATGGATGATGTGGTGGAATGGCTTGGCTATGTTTTTGACTGGAATACAATCAGGAAAACTCAGCAATATATCAAGCATAACTTTGATTGTGGCTTTCAAATGCTGCTACAACAACGTCAGGCAGCGAAAGATAAAGTAGGAGAGTTAAGAAAGCTTGCCATTCAGGAGCTTGGTCTGGAGAAGTATGAGAACAAACTGCGTTTTAAAACCGGTGCATTGACGAATCTTCAAAACCGTTTTAATGGTATCCGCGGGCAGTACAACCTTGATCAGTACAGGCAATCGTCCGAGACCATGACTATTGGTGACAAACAATTTAACAGTGATGCGCCAGAGTTGCGTTGGGCAATGGATAACCTTACGCTGGAAGGTGGAAATCTAACTAGCCACACGACATTTTCGGATCTAGGAACCAGGGTACAGCAGCTGTTTCAGCGTCTGATAGACGATGCTCAGGCATTCCTTCCGGATATAAAGGCGACGGCTGACCTGGTGGCAGGCTACTTTGAAAATGTAACATTTGAAACCCTGTTGGATGCAATGATCAATGCGGTGGGACAGATTGCCACGGGGCTGATCCATTTGCTGGAGCATGCCATGGATCTGCTTATTGACCTGATATTTGGTCTGCTCGAATTGCTTCATGATGTATTGTGTATCTCGGTGCCATTTCCTTTTATCGG
This sequence comes from Sporocytophaga sp., assembly GCA_024707265.1. Classification (GTDB taxonomy): domain Bacteria; phylum Bacteroidota; class Bacteroidia; order Cytophagales; family Cytophagaceae; genus Sporocytophaga. The sequence continues at coordinate 311,663 of JANQAB010000004.1, forward strand.
AGCGTTGTACAAGAAATATATAGATCAATCGGTTGAGTCTCCCAACCTTATAGAAGTGATGTCACTGATAGCTTCTATTCCGGTAGCCGTTATCTCTAATCTATTCAGTCATTCGCCTTTTAAAAGTCTGCCAGAGGTTAATTCTACTTTCTCAGGAACAACAAAGTTCAGGGCAATGAATTTTGCTGCAACTGCCGATGTCAATCCTGCTCTTACACGCACAGCAATGTCTCCTGCAGAACATGAAGAACAGACACGCCTCGGAGTAATATCGGGAGCCTATCAGATCATCTCCTCGTTCTTATATGGAGGGATGGAGTTTCACCGGATTACCCAATCTCCATTGGTTCCCTTATTCTTATCATTGAAATTAGCATCTGATACGATAAACTATACTGTATCTACTGCTGCGATGGCGCAATACATACAGGCCAACCGGAATGATCAGTTAACAGGCCGGCAAAAGATCGATATAGAGCTTGCCGCTTTGATGGTCGTTCCCAGAATTACGGACTTTGTCAGATTGTCTACGTTTCTCAGTGGTACAATGATGGGTAAAGATATCAGGGAAAAGTGTGGGAAATTCGATACGTGTTTCTCCGCTTTTGCAGTGCTCATGGCGGTTATTCCGGATCTGTGTCTTCAGTCAGATGAATTAGAGAGCTCTCAGGCTCCAAATGAAGATCGTACAAAGCTTGCCTTAAAAGGAACACAGCTTAGCTTGTCAATGTTGAACGGTTTACTGGCGTGGCCTAGGGAAAAACTCAGTGGTACAGGACCGGAATATGAGGCACCAATGGCTCTTCTCCGAGGTTTTGTTCAATTTTCAAATGGTGTTTTTATTATAACACGTACCTATTACAATGCGAGTCTGGTTTCGCCATATCAGCCAAGGCACCATCTGCATGGGCCTATTTATTCCTGATAATATCAGATGAATTCATAAATGTAAATAGCCGGTTTCTCAAGGAACCGGCTATTTTTGATTATATCTTATTCCTCGGTCTGTGGCGCACAGACCGAAAGCTTTCCAAATGTACCTAGCTTGAATGACTTTCAAGTTTAAAATTAAGTTTAGACCATTATTCAAGATTCGGTCCGGTGTGCTACCGGCCAGGGAGCAGTTTTAGAAATAGACAGCCCTTTTTAACCGAATGGTTTTATACAAAACGAACAGTTCCATCAGGAGAAAAATACCAAATATAATCACTGCGTTTGTAATGGTTTTACTCAAAATAGAATTGATTAATTGCTGTTGGTCCGGCTCCATTTTGTCAAATATAGAATCCTGAAGGTGGCTATAAACTATTATTGATGAAGTGTATACTATGAAGATTAATATACTTGTGTTAAACAGAAGAAACAAGATGTTGTAGCTTATTTTATTCAGTTTATTGATGAAGGCGATCAACAGATTCATTATATGTCCTATGACAAGAAATAGTAGCATAAATGCCTCCCATCTTTGAATGACCACATAGGTATCGTGAAATTGAATATCAATTACGGAAGTTAAATGAAATTCAGGAAGCAATCCGGAAAGCAGGAGGGCAAGCAATAGCGGAATGGATTGAAGAATATAAGGGAAATATTTTTTCATTAATAAGTTTGTTAAATACAAATACGGAATATTTACCCTTCTAAAAGAAACCATATGCGTATATGTATTTATATGCCATTAAAAGATACAGTTTATTATACAAAGATTCAGAAAATATCGTGATATTTATAAATAATTTTTTTATGGAACATAATGCCAAGAATAGCCACGTCGTGCCTCGTTTAGGGAAAGGTTTAATTTTCAAACCAGGCAAGTTTGATTTTTATCTCTATTAAAATAAGCTTAATTTAAAGAAGACTTGATTTTCTTATGATCACCAAATGTTTATTTTTTCTAATTATTCCGGTTTTATCGTTCTCCCAAAACCACTACACTGTTGAGGAATGGCGTCAACGATTAGATATTTCTCCTAAGAAAAATATTGAATTCTTTTCAGAACTTGGATTAAAAAGTGTCGATACTTCATATAGCAAAACTTTTATAGATTTTATAGTTTATACCAATTTAAAAAAGTATCAAAGAGAGGTTGGTATAATTGGTTTTTATAAAGAAGATCCTAATGATACAATTTCCTCATTTAGTATAGGTTATTCATCTTACAAAAGAGGTGAATTAAAAAAATGGAAAAAGGAAATAAGGTCCGATAAAGATTATCGACTAATTGCAAGAGATCAAGGCAGATGGGAGTATTTAAACGAAGTCAAAAATGTTCGTTGCCAACTTAATCGGAAAAAATACAAGGGTATTAGAGTTGAAGGAATTGTATTTTTACCCAAATATTTAGATCCTAATCCTTAAAAATGTAGAAAGCATCGGACCAGAAGTTGGTTAAAATTATGGTAGATTATTATTCGAGATTCCGTCAGGTGCGCCACCATAGCCATCAACTTAACATTGTTTAGTAAACAACACCCAGCTGTTTTGTCATCCTGAGCCCTGCGAAGGATCTGATGATTGTCACAAAATAGTTTGCTATTTAAACCACCATTCTACCAGATAGCTTAATATTATTCATTTTGAAAGCTCAGATGCTTCACAAGCTCAGATGACAAAGTAATGATTCTTTAAGTTGACGGCTGTGGTGTGCCAACGCCCGAGGAGTTGAGCTATTCTCGGAAATCCTCGCTGCAAGCGAGGACTATATGAGCAGGTAAAGCTTTAATCTTCCTTTTTATTCACAGAAAAGTGTTTGCATGTCTCCAGTATTGCAGGTGAAAAATTATGAATATATACTTCGTCAGTTTTTAGCAGATATGGATTATCAGTTTTATTTATTTTCTTTTTGATAAGGGTTATTGCATCTCCTGTATGATATGTTTTCTTTTGTACAAGCCTTCCTGCCTTATCATATATGAGATGAATATCCATATCTTTTTCTTTATTGTAACTTCTGGTAAGTTGTCCACGCTCATTATATTCATCAAAGTAACCACTGAAAAGTATGGTTTTAGAATATTTCCTTTCTTCCACAATTTTTAATTTAGCATCGTATTTAACAACGGATGAATCCCTTTCGTGAGAAGGTTTTTGCAGATTACTTATATAAATCTTAGTGCAGCTCCCGTCGGGTTCATAGATTGTAATATCACCATACTGGTCATCGCCTTTCTTATAGGTAGTTATCTTTTCAGATTTTTTTAAACTTCCATCCGGAGCATACTCAAATTGCTCTAGTATTTCAGAGTTATCTTTGATATTGGTTTTACTGGATTTCAGACGACCAGCCATATATTCATGCTGAACTGTTCGTCTTTTTTTATTTGTTGCAATAGAGTCTTTCTCGGATATCAGCTCTCCGTATTTATTATAACCATAAACAGTGATAAGATTGATTTTCCCTGTAAAAGGACTGTACTCTTCTTTTCTGATGTCTTTTTCCGTAGACCAGTCAAGAATATATTTTGTCTCTATCAAATGGCGCTTATCGTATTCTGGGTTGTAATAGATTATTCTGGTTTTAGTTTTTTTTAGAGAGTCGATGACTGTTTCTGAAATTTTTCCATAGGAATGCTTACATGAGTTATCGGTTTCCTGCCCATAGGTAATTAAACGAAGTACCTTTTTCTCCTTATCATACTCTTGTTTCTCTTCTCTTAATATAGTATTTGAGAATAAAATAGAATCTTTATTTTGGTATATATAACTGAACGATTCTTCCGGATCTTTATAGCCAATTGTATAATACTTGCTTTGTTCAAAGACAGGATAAGCAAAATTCTTTTCCCTGTTTATTATGGAATAAGTGGTGTCTATGTTATAAATGATCCATTCATAATCGGAAGGTTCATGGCCGACCTCTATATCACCGCAACGCATCTCGTCAATCTGTTCATCCATTGTTTGGAATGTTCGGTTGGAATATCCATATCTGTCTTTTTCATAATAATATCTTTCATGAGTTGTATAGGATTTATAGGTTCCAAACTCTTTTTTTTCAACCAGCCTTCCTTCCAGGTCAAAATGATCAATTCTATTGATGTAGGGATCTGCATCTTCATAGTGATGACTGATCTCAATCCTTTCAGGCATGCTGTCACGGTCAGCCCTGTAGTTTATGGTCATTTTTTCATTTGAAGAGATCAGGTAAGCTGATTTAAAGATTCCGTCTGATAGTTGATTTTGAAAGGTGTATTGTTGTAATCGGGGCCCTTTATAGGTCCAGTTTTCCTGAAGATACCTGTTAGAATAGTCCGGGTCAGGATACACTCTCTTTTCCGTTATTTTCCCTTTCTCAAATTTTACCCATTCGAGGATGGTTGTATTAGACTTTGGTGTATTAACTATCTTTCCATTTTTGGATTCCCTTTCTGTGGAGTAAGTAATTCTTTTAGTGATGGATGAATTGTGATCATTTAATTTAACAATTTGCCTGTTCAGTTTGCTCCCATGATAATCGGATTCATTGACCAGCTCTCCATTCGCATCATATTCGTAAGTTGTTGTTTCATGATAATATGAACTGTCGAGGCAGTTCTGACCGTAAGACTTGTAATGGTACTTAACTACTCTTACAAGTCTGTCCTGATTGTCATAAGAACGTTCTTCAATCAGAGAGGTATTTAAATTATTATGTTTAAGGTAAATAGAAGTCGTTCTTTCTTTTTGTCCAAAAATTAAATTTGAAGAGAAGCAGAAGAGGATTGTGAGAATGTACTTTAATTTCAATTTGTAAAAAGATTTATTCCTGCCAAAATATCGAATTTTGAAATGATCCTCAAATCTTTTCGGAGCAATAACTGGTAGCACTTTTTAGTATACTGTATCAGAACTATTTAGAGGTTCTACAAACCTTTGTTCCTCGGATCTTAGAATTAGTGTGCTAGCGATACAATCGCTATTCTCGAAAATTCACGTTAAGGAAACGAGGACTATTGGGGTACAAGAATGGCTACACTATTACGAAAGAAGACCAGGATTATTTGAGCTGAAAGAATAGGCGTTTTTCTTTGTCCGCAAAGAGATCTTAGGAGCTAGAACTGAAATATCCCAAATAAATCCCGGATGTTTAGGATTTTCAGAGTGTATCTTCGTTTTGAAATGAAGGCTATTGTGAGATTAAAAAAAAGTTACTTTACAGTATCAATCTTTTAACTTGTCAATAATGAATTGATAATAATCAGATTTAAATAAACCTTTAAATATGCTTTTGTATGTATTGTTTGTCTTCAAAAATTTTAATAAGTAATCTTTAAATTCATCATAGTGAATGATGACATCTATCCCATACATGGCGTTCGATATATCTGTAGCATCAAAGATGTAATCTGAAATCCTATTCTCTTTACTGTAGCACGTTCCAACCCAAATGTATTTAGGATAACTTTTTATTAAATAGGAAATTTTTAGTGAATTATCTAAGTCACTATTTTTTATTTCAGTTTTAAAATCTTCGCTGTACATTACTCTTAAGTCCCACACAAAACCTGGTGCGAGAATATTTTCAAAAGCTGTTGCATATATAGTCGCAATGGTTCTGATGATAGGCTCAATATCATCATAAGATATTCTTATTTTCGAAAATACGGGTATGATTATGCTTTCAACATAAGTAGGTGGTTTTATACCACTTTCGTGAAATTTGGTCCATGAGGTATCCAAATCAAATATTCCTGAAAACTCAGCTCTTGCAAAAGGCCCCCATTGATCATCATGGTAATAAATCTTTTCAATAAGTTTATAAACAGATGATGTTTTTACATCTTTATTTAAATTTGATAATGCCTTTTTCTTAAATCCGGAAACTGTTACAGCATGTAAACCATATCTCACATTATCTAACCGATTCTTCGGTTCTTTATCGTCTTTAAAGCCTGATGGAACTTGAACTACTAAAATGATCGGAGTTCCTATTGAAGAGTATGCATTTAAAATCTTTTGCAAATACTGATTATCTATTTTTTCACTTCCTTTTATTGGCAATCTTATTTCAACCTCCAGACCACAGTTTTCAATAGCTTTGCACATTTGACTTATTTCAAGTCCTTCTTTGTTTGGAAGCAGCCTCCCTTTATTAGGAACAGTTTCACCTGCATCTTTAGTGATTTCACCAGGTGTCTTTAAAACTATAGTATAGTCTTCAGAGGCCTTATGTAACATGCTCCATATTGCAGTTGTTGCGCATGCACTCAATACAGTGTCTTGTTCCTGAAATGCTAATGAATCAATCATTAACTCTTTACCGAAAAGATGAATCGGGTATAATCGTGTTCCCCAAAAGTTCCGCTCTCCGGTTGTTTTACCTTTAGGATAGTTTTTAAATATTGTTGTTCCTATTACAGTTACGGGTATCGGCTTGACAACTAAAAATCCGGCATAGTTATTCCAGAATTCATGAGCTTGTTTTGTATCTGAAAGTAAAAACTTTTCTAAGTCTACTTGACTAAATGTATTTGTGAAAAAATGAATTCTCTTGCAATACTTTTTATAATCTTTAAAGCAAGTAGCGTAATAAGCAGCAAAATCTTTTAAGTAGTCTTTACTGATATATTTATCTTCAATTACAATGGTTTTTATTTTAAGACCTTGAGTTCCTAAATATTCTTTTAAATATAAATATTGTCGCTTATTTTGAATGACATCGACTGGGGTACTGTCATTGGAAAGTTCCTGAGCAAGGATATCCTCGGAGTATGAAAGGACTTTCACTCTTTTAAAGTTTTACAACAGACTTTAATTTAGAAGGATCAATTGCTTTTCTTAGTATGGATTCCTGTTGTTTTTGGAATATATTTTCAATGCTGGCTTTCATTTCAGGAGAGGTAAAGTCAACTTTTTTAACTTCCCAATCAGCTCCTTTTATGATAATTTTGTTAATTTTTTTTGCCATAGTTTTGAAAAAGATCTTCAAAACTATTTATTAGATTTTAAAAACCAATAGAATTTGCTAAATTTTTTGGTTAGTATTAAATTTTTAAATCGGTGAGTATAGTAAAAATAATCAGCTCATCATACTTATTTCATTACCTGTTTGTTTTATCAGCTGGTAGAAATTGCTGAAGCTCAATTCTCATCTGATCCTTCACTAATCGTAGCACTTCGTAAGTACTGATTACAAATTATTTTTACGATTATTTACCCGATTTTTTCTAACTTAGAGATTTAGGAAAAATAATTTTAACTCATTGATTACCAGGTTAGATTTTTTGCCGGAATACAAACAGGAGGAACTGAAACTTATCACCGACTTGATCGTGGAAAAGATGAAGCCTGCTAAATTGCTGCTTTTCGGGAGTTATGCGAGGAATACCTGGGCGGAGGAGGAAAAAGTAGAAGAAGGTAACCGCTTGATTTTCAAAAGTGATTACGATATTCTGGTCATTACTTCTGAAGAGCTGGGCAATGTCTCCAGCACCAGATGGCGCAAGACTAAACAAAAGCTGAAAAAGCTGGAATTGTCTACCACAGTTACAGCCATCCACCACAGCGCTGACTTCATCAATAAAGAACTCAAAGCCGGTAGTTATTTCTTCACCGATGTGATCCGTGAGGGGATTGTATTATACGATTCCGGTGAAGTAACGCTTGCAACTCCAGGAAAGGTAAATCCTGAGGCGGTGCTTAAAAGGGCGAAGGAGGAGTATAAGCAATGGATGGGCAGCGCTGAAGAATTTTTAATGCTATATCATTTCAGTTATAAAGAAGGGTTATACAATAAAGCAGCATTTCTTCTTCATCAAACCACAGAAAGCTTGTATTCTGCCGTAGCCTTAGTCTTCACCCACTATAAAGGCAAGAACCATGACCTTGATGAATTAGGCAAAACCGCCGCGGTGATCAACAAAGAATTCCGAGCTGTATTCCCCAAAGAAACCCAGGATCAGATTGATCGTTATGAGCTTTTGAAGAAGGCGTATATTGATGCGAGGTATAAGAAGGGGTACACCATTACGAAAGAGGATTTGGAGTATTTGAGTGGAAGGATTGGGGTGTTGAGGGATTTGGTGAAGAGGGTTTGTGAGGAGAGGTTTGGGTAAAGTACACCTATTATAAATAAAGTCTATTGTGTGAATGCCTTCTTGACTTTTAAAGTGTTTTAATTGGCTTTTATTAAACTATTTTTATTACATGGATATAAATGTTTTGTCTAAATTTTTCATAGAAAAAATATCCAGCATTAACGAGTATAAGGAGAATATTACAGAGGTTATTGTAAGACCTGAAATTTGTGATAGCTATGGAAGGCCTTATTTTCGGACTTATGTAGATATTAAGCACAATTTTATGCTTCCATTTAAACCAAGACACGAATATTCTGAAAATGATCATAAGAATTATAGAGCTTACTTATCTCTTAATGGATATAGCAATACAAACGGTGAACAGTTTGTTTCCGGACAATTAACAGACAATAATTATTTAAGGGATCTCCAAAAAAACTTTGATTTATATAAAACCGCTACTGCTTTTTTCTGCGAGCTTTTTAAAAGAGTTTTAAATGATTCAAATATAGAATTAACTATTATATCTACTCGGGATTTGCCGCATGAAAAATATTTAGATAATTTTCTTTATAAACTTGATTATTCAAAGAGCGCATTTTATCAGATTTTCGGCGAAGGTATAGAAGAAAAAGTGTCTACTGACCTCTATTTGCAAGAGCTTGATATTAGTCGTAATTCTTCAGACAATAGAAATGATTATATTTTACTAGAGAGTGATCTTAAAATTATTTTTGAAGGAGAGTATTATGTTGCAGTTATTAAAAAGTTTCAGTTGAAATTTATTAAGGATTATAAAGATATTCGCTATTTCAATATATATGAAGTATATGAAATATTTCAAAGTGGTCAAATTAATAATGAAAAGAGTAAGAAGTTTCTGGAAGAAAAAATCAAAACTCATGTAGCGAGTATTAATGCAGATATAGAAAAGAAGGAAAAGCTATTGAAATCACTGCCAGTTAAAATGGGAGATATTTTAATTTGTAAAAAATCTTGGGGTAGCAATGAATTGATGCTGGTTAAATTACTCGAAATTGATCTTTCTTATAGAGTTGATCTAAAGTGCCAATTTATTAAAGCTGATTTAAAAGTTGGTTTGCAGAAAAAAAATGTTGAAATGAAGGATGTTCTTTATGTATTGTCTGAAAGTGAGTATAACAATCTTACTCAGAAGTCAGCATTAAAAAATTCTGCTGCAATTATCAGATGGGGGGCAAAGAATTTAAAACCTTTAAATCAGATTAAGGGTAAAAGGTAAAATGATGAATTTTTTAACTAAGTATAATTATGAACTCAAATCAAATTGAGCAGTTTTATAAAGATATTTTATCTGATCCTGACTTTGACAAATTAAGTTTGCTTATTAAACAACCTAATATTTTTTCAGCTCTCAAGATTACTAATTATGAAATTAGACATTCAAATTTTCTTTCATGGTTATTAGATCCCAATGAAACGCATGGCTTAGGTGATCTATTTTTGACGCGAATATTAAGAGATTTATTTCTTGATCAAAAGTCTAAAGGGGTATCTATTGTTGATATTCCCCGAATAGATTTAAGGAAAGCTAATATTTACAGAGAATGGAATAATATTGATATTGTAGTTGAAACTGAAAAATTTGTTATTGCAATTGAAAATAAATTTGAGTCGGGAGAGCATAGCAATCAATTGGATAAATATAAAAAGATTATACATACTCATTTCCCCAATCATTCTAAGGTTTTTGTTTTTCTAAGTGCATATGGGATTACATCTTCAGATCCTGATTCATACATTGATTTTTCGTATGAAAGAATAGTCGAAATTTTAGAAGGAATAATGGCTGTATATTCTTCAACATTAAGTACCTCAGTAAAAACCTATATTCAAGATTATATAACAAGTATTAAGATGAATGTAACTAACAATAGTGAAGCAAATGAACTTGCAAGAAAAGTATACTTGAATCATAAAGATCTTTTCGAGTTTATAATTCAAAATAAACCAGATAAAGCAAGTGAACTCAGGAAATATTTTTGAAGCTAAAGGTGCGTTGTCGGGGTGGCGAGAAGGGTCGTCGAACAAAGGATATGTAAGATTTTTAACTCCAGCACTGGATGAAATTATTCCTAAAGGACATGGCTCTATTGGGTGGTCAAAACAAGAAGCTTTTTTGTTTGAAATTGATTATTTGTGGACCAAAAATAAGATAAAATTTTACTGTACAATTTCTCCAGGGAATGAAAAGGCTCGTGCCATTCTTAAGCCAGCCTTAATGTCGGTTCAAGGAGCAACTGAGCCCTATGGGGAAAAATGGTTGAGCTTTTTTATAACTCATGAGCCATTTAGAATTGATGATTTATCAACTGATGATGATAAAAAGATAAATGAAATTTTAGATAAACTTTGGCCTAAAATAACTGAGATTGTTAAAAAAGTTGAAGAGGCTATTTTAAAAGTCAAAGATTCCCTTCAAGAAGTTAATCTTATTGAACGTTGAGAGAGGAATTTTTTAAGTTCTAATTTGAAATTACAATATTCATAATTTTATATAATCTAGAAGATAGAAGAAGAGCAAATAATTTTTATGGCAATACCAGATTTTCAAAGCATAATGCTTCCTTTTCTTAAACTCATCGGAGACGGCAAGGAACATTCTATTCGTGAAATGATTGATAAACTATCTCTGCATTTTCATTTGACGGAGGATGAGAAGAAGCAATTATTGGCAAGTGGCCTTCAGCCAGTATTTGAAAACAGGGTTGGATGGACGAGAACCCATTTGAAAAAGGCTGGTTTGCTGGAATCACCAAGAAGGTCCATTATTAGAATAACAGATCGTGGGAAAGACTTATTAAAGAGCAATCCGTCGCTGGTAAATATGTCTTTGCTAAAACAGTATCCTGAATATTTGGAGTTCATCGGAGCAACTTCACCATCTACGGATCAAAATACAACCATTGAACTAACTGAAAATAAGAATACTCCACAAGATACATTGGACTATGCTTATCAAAAGTTGAGAAAGACGCTTGCTCAGGATTTGCTAGTCAAGATCAAGGCAATGCCGGCTTCATTTTTTGAGGGATTAGTAGTGAAGTTGTTGGTGAAAATGGGGTACGGAGGATCTTTAAAGGATGCAGGCTCTCAAACTCGTCTTACAAAAGATGAAGGCATAGATGGGGTTATCAAAGAAGATAAATTAGGTTTGGATATTATATATATTCAAGCAAAGCGTTGGGATAATACTACCATTGGTAGGCCTGAAATTCAGAAATTCGTAGGGGCATTGGCTGGTCAGGGAGCAAAGAAAGGAGTATTCATAACAACATCAACCTTTACCGCAGACGCACGAGAATACGTTCCAAGAAATGAAACCAAAATTGTATTAATTGATGGAGTTGAGCTGGCTCAATATATGATTGATTATAATCTGGGAGTTTCCGTTAAGTCTACCTATGAGTTAAAGGAAATTGATTCTGATTTTTTTGATGCGGAGTAAATCTGTTTTTTATGGGGTAGTAATTAATAAATAAGGATAGTTTGTTGTTAAATAGTTGATATATAGTGTTTTTTAGTTTTGTTGCGTAGAACAATATATTTGAGTTTTGTAGTTTGTAGAGTTTGTACTTAATATTTTTTGTATAAATTGTTGTGTTTTGAATTACTTTTTATAACTTTGTAGAGTTCTTACAAAAGAAAAAAATTGAAAAAAACTTTAGGGGAAATCTCAACTATTCAAACAGGAATTTTTGCTAAGACTGCTTCTGAGGGGGAAATTGTCTATCTGCAGGCTAAGGATTTTGACGAATTGGGGCAATTAAACTCCGTTCTCCATCCTAATCTAAAAGGGGATAATCTTACTCAAAAGCATTTGCTTGGACACGGAGATATTCTGTTTGCAGCCAAAGGCTCAAAAAATTTTGCGACTTGGTATGAAAGTAAAAATCCTCCTGCAGTAGCCTCAACTTCATTTTTTGTGATTCGCATACAAGAACAATTTAAAGGTGAAATAATGCCTGAGTTTTTAGTATGGTTTATTAATCATCCAAAATCACAGCAATTCCTAAAGGGACAAGCAATCGGCACGGCCATTGTCTCCATTTCGAAAGCTGTACTGGAAGAATTGGAAATTTTGATTCCCGACTTACAAACGCAAAGTGCTATTTTAAAAATAACTCAACTAAGGAACAATGAAAAAAGCTTAAAGCAGCAAATTGAAATCCTTAGAGAAAAACAAATTCAACAACAAATCATCAACGCAATAAAGTAAATACCATGGCTAAAATAAGTCAAAAAGATATTAATGATGCTGTCTGGAAAGCTTGTGATACATTCCGTGGCAGCATTGATCCCAGTGTTTATAAGGACTATGTGCTTACAATGCTTTTTATTAAATATTTAAGTGATGTGCACGATGATAAGTTTGATTCTTATTTGCAAAAATATAAAGGAGATAAAGATAGAGCCAAACGTGCCATGCAACATGAGCGTTTTGTTGTACCGGAGCATAGTCATTTCAACTTTCTGTACGAGCATAGAAACGAAGTAAATATTGGTGAGTTGATTGATGTTGCTTTAGAAGACTTGGAAGAAGCAAATCGTGAAAAATTGTATAGTGAAGACGGGGCAGGAATATTCCAGAATATTAATTTCAATAGCAGCGTATTGGGTGATACGAAGGATAAAAACACCAGGCTTAAAAACCTTCTTCTTGATTTTAATAAAGAAAGTTTAGATCTACGGCCTTCCCACCTTCAAGGGAATGATATCATTGGCGGTGCATACATGTTCCTGATAGAGAACTTTGCAAGTGATGCGGGAAAAAAGGCTGGTGAATTTTTTACACCTAAGGAAGTGTCTACGTTAATTGCAAAACTTACCAAATCTGCCCCTGGTTCACGTATATGCGATCCCACTTGTGGTTCAGCCTCTCTATTAATTAAGGCAGGAGAAGAAGTCGGTTCTGATAATTTTTCACTTTATGGACAGGAAGCCAATGGCAGTACATGGGCTTTGGCCGTGATGAATATGTTTCTACATGGGTTTGACAATGCTACTATTCGTTGGGGAGATACTATTCGAAACCCTAAGCTGAAAGAAGGCGATGCATTGATGAAATTCGATACTGTTGTGGCTAACCCTCCGTTTTCGCTTGATAAATGGGGTAAGGTAGAAGATAAGGACGGGGAGAAGACTGTAGTTTCCTATGACCCGGAAACAGACAAATATAACCGCTTCTGGAGAGGTGTGCCCCCTAAAAGTAAAGGGGACTGGGCTTTTATCAGCCATATGATTGAAACCACTTATGAGGGAAAAGGAAAAGTGGGTGTAGTTGTACCACATGGTGTATTGTTCCGTGGTAGCAGCGAAGGAAAGATAAGACAGAAAACGATTGATGAGAATTTACTGGAAGCTGTAATTGGTTTACCTGCGAACTTGTTTTTTGGTACGGGTATTCCTGCTGCGATTTTAATCTTCAATAAAGGTAAAGGCAAAAACAAAAATGTACTGTTTATTGATGCCAGCAAGCATTATGAAAGTGCTAAAAATCAAAACAGACTGCGGAGTTCTGATATAGAACATATTGTCAAGACCTACAGAGACTTCAATGGTGGCAAACTTAAAGCTGGTATTGTGGAGGATAAATATAGCTATGTAGCAACCTTTGAAGAGATTCAGGAAAACGAATTTAATCTTAACATACCCCGCTATGTAGATACATTTGAAGAAGAAGCAGAGGTGGATATTAACGCAGTGCAAGAAGAAATTGACAGACTGGAAGGTGAGTTGAAAACTGTGCAGAAAGAATTGAATAAATATCTTAAAGAATTAATGGGTTAGTCTGATATATAAAATAAGCATGATGAAACTTACGGAGATATTGCATACGATAGATGAGAATCAAAAGAAAATCACTTCTTATGGTACTTTTAATTTTGATATTCTTAAAAAGATTAACTACAAGTTACGCTTAGACTGGAATTACTTTTCTAATCGTATGGAAGGGGGAACGCTTACAAAAGAGGAAACCCGGAGTGTAATGGTGGGTAATATCGACGTAAGTGGAAAACCCATTAAGGATGTATTTGAAATGAAAGGCCATGATACCATTGTTCGTGAGGTATTGCGAATGAGCAAAGGTGAAGCTCGTTTATCAGAAAGGAGAATTCGGGATATTCATAAGGCTATTATGTATGAGGAAGATGCTGATAGGGTTAAGGAAATCGGAAATTGGAAATCTTATGCGAATGAAATCATCACTTACCAGAATGAGAAAATTAATTTTACATCTCCAGGGAAAGTAGCTGAAGAAATTCATGACCTGCTTAATAGAACGAATGCTTATTTTGATAAATTTTTTAAAGGTGAAATAATGCTACATCCTGTTGCGATGATTAGTCAGTTTCATATAGATTATTTAATGATACATCCATTTTATGATGGGAATGGAAGAACTGCAAGGATTTTGACGAATATACTTTTACTGGCTTGCGGATATCCTGTCATTATTATTAAAGATGAAGCTAAAAAAAGCTATTATCAACTGTTAGCTGATGTTCAGGCTTATGGAGGAGAATCTGATTTGTTTTATGAGTTCATCGGGCAACGAATTTTAGAGACACAGAAAATTGTATTAGATGCCTTAGCAGGTAAACCTATTGATGAGCCTGGTGATCTCGATAAAAAGATTGCGTTACTTGAAAAAGAATTGGAGGCTATTGATCCTAATGATGAGGTAAAGATTCGATTAAATGCAGACTTTTTTTCTCAAATGTTAAATACCTGGGTGGGTGATTTGATTAAAAAGGCAATTCCTGAAATTCAAAAATTTAACAAGTTTTTTACTGGCACCAAACATAATATAAGTCTGAACACTGGAGGATATGTTCCATTTGTTAATGAGTCTTCTGATGAAATTATTGAAAGATTGAATTCAGAATTTCTAAGCAATAAGTCTGACGCTGTTTCACTTGGAACGAGTCTAGTTTTCAATACGCTTTATGGTACGCTTATAAAAGGTGGCTTAAAGACATTTGGTTGTAATTACAGCATCGAGATCAAATTTGATCAGATAAAATATGAAGTGTATGTTGATGAATTTTCAGAAAACAATCTTCGTAAACAAACCAAGCTTTATGAACGTCTGCTTCATAATCCTTTAACTGAAAGTGAAATGACAGGCATTGTAAATAAGCTGACAAATGCTATTTATGAGCATATTGATTATAATACAAAGAAAAATGGATTGAGGTAATGACACAAGGGCAAACAGGAAACTCTAAAATTCCAGGAGGTTGGAAAATACAAAGGCTTGGGGAAGTATGCAGCACGTTTAAAAGTGGAAATGGAATCACTTCAGAAAATATTTTTGAAGATGGAGAATATGCAGTATATGGTGGGAATGGCCTCCGGGGATATACTAAAAATTATACACATGATGGAAATTATTTTTTAATAGGAAGACAAGGTGCATTATGTGGAAATATAGTAAGAGTTACAGGTAAAAATTATATATCTGAGCATGCAATTGCTGTTCAGACCAATAATGAAAATGATAATTCATTTCTTGCATATAAACTTGAATTCCAAAATTTAAATAGACTTTCTGAATCTTCAGCCCAACCTGGTTTATCTGTAGAGAAATTGGTAAGAATTAAAATTCTTTTACCTCCACTTGTTGAACAAAAGGCAATAGCCCACATTCTCAGTTTGATGGACAATGTAATAAATGTCAACAATCAATTAATTGCTCAAAAAGAACTCCGAAAGAAATGGTTGATGCAAAATTTGCTTACAGGTAGGAAAAGGTTGAAGGGGTTTAGTGGGGAGTGGAAGAAATTAGGAGCAGGTGAAGTTTTTAAAAGTGTAACCCTAAAAGGATTTGAAAACGAAGAATTACTTTCTGCAACACAAGACAGAGGTATAATTCCGAGATCTATGTTGGAAGGTAGAGTTACTATGCCCGAAGGATCAACCACTGGGTATAAACTTGTTGAACCGGGCGATTTTGTAATTAGCCTCCGATCATTTCAAGGAGGTTTGGAGTATTCATATTACAGAGGAATAGTTAGCCCAGCCTATATCGTTTTGAAGCCTAAAATTCAGATAGATGAAGAATTTTATAAGCAATATTATAAATCTTCCGAATTTATAGGAAGATTAGCAATTGCAGTAATTGGTATTCGAGATGGAAAACAAATCAGCTATGATGATTTTTGCACAGTTAAAATTCCTTACCCATCACTCGAAGAGCAAACAGCCATAGCTAAAGTATTGCAAACCGCTGATAAAGAACTTCAACTTTTAAAGAGGAAAAGTTGTCAACTAAAAGAACAGAAAAAGTGGATGACTCAGATGTTGATGACAGGGAAAAAGAGATTGGCCATTAAAAAATAAACAAGATGAAAACAGAAGAAATAAAACAACTTGTGGCTCAATTTGAATCTGCCGCATCAGAACTGGAAGGCGTTGAATGTTGGAGTGCCAGAGAATTGCAGGAATTGCTTGGATACACAAAATGGGAAAATTTTTTTAAAGTTATAGAAAAAGCAAAAGAAGCATGTAAAAATGCAGGTGAGGAAGAAATTTATCATTTTCCTGACGTCAGGAAAACGATCCCCATGCCCAAAGGCGCTGAAAAAGAAATAGATGATATAGCACTTACACGCTATGCCTGCTATCTGGTAGCTCAAAATGGAGATAGCCGTAAGCCTGAAATTTCATTTGCTCAAAACTACTTTGCAGTTCAAACACGTAAGGCTGAGATTATTGAGCAGCGTATGCTTGAATATGAAAGAGTAAAAGCAAGGGAAAAGCTCAGTCAGACGGAAAGACAGCTTTCTGGTATTTTATTCGAAAGAGGTGTGGATAATAAAGGATTTGGTATCATTCGGTCAAAAGGTGATCAAGCCCTCTTTAGATTAAATACCCAATCACTCAAAAAGAAGATGGGAATTCCTGATAGCAAACCGCTAGCTGATTTTCTTCCTACAATCAGCATTAAAGCCAAAGATCTTGCTGCCGAGATGACAAGTTTAAATGTTCAGAATAAAGACTTGAAAGGACACAATCCTATAGAAAAAGAACATGTAGATAATAGTTCTGCCGTTAGGAAAATGCTACTTGATCGGGGGATACAACCTGAAAATCTTCCAGCGGCAGAAGATGTAAAGAAAATACAACGAAAGCTTGACGGAGATGATAAGAAAGTATTGAAAGAATCGAAATCGGCAAAAGGAAAAAAGAAAAAGTAATGGAAACCCCCTCTTTCAAAGAAGATCATATAAGTCAGATACCAGCTTTGCAATTATTGCAAAAGTTAGGCTATACTTATTTGAGTCCAGAAGAAGCTGAAAAATTGCGTGGAAGCAAAACAAGTAACGTGTTGCTGGAGGATATTTTGCGTAAGCAATTAAAAGAAATTAACTCCGAAAAAGAATTAGCTCTACTAAAACCACTTACATCAGCGATGCCAATATCGAAAATGGTATTCGGGCTTTGAAAGAGTTGCCCATGAACGAGGGGTATATTCATGCATGCGAAGCTGCTTATAATCTTATCACTTTGGGTAAAGCCTTTGAGCAAAGTTTTGATGGTGATAAAAAAAGCATTACGCTACAATATATAGACTGGAAAAATCTGGAGAACAATGTATTTCATGTAACGGAAGAATATCGTGTGATGCGTAGTACGAGCAAAGAGCATTATATCCCTGACTTGATTTTGTTTATAAATGGTATTCCTCTTTGTGTCATAGAATGTAAACGCCCCGACATGAAAGATCCTTTAAAACAGGCTATCAGTCAGCATTTGCGTAACCAGCAAGAAGATGGTATTCGTGCCTTATATGTTTACACACAACTTAGCCTGAGTATAGCTAATCAGGAAGCCTCTTATGCGACGAATGCCACTCCTGAAAAGTTTTGGGCTCATTGGGAGGAAAAATTTCAGACAAATGAAGAAGAAACAAGTTACAAAAAAGAATTACAGGACTTAAAGAACAGACCATTGTCCGTTAAGCAAAAAGATAAATTGTTTTCTGACCGTTTCAAGTACGTACGAAGTTACTTTGATGCGCTGGAAAAGGAAAACATATTACCAACTGTTCAGGATGAATATCTGTATGGTTTATGCAGACCTGAGCGTTTGATGGATATTATTTATAATTACATCTTATTTGACAATGGAGAAAAGAAAGTAGCCCGCTACCAGCAATTTTTTGCTATTAAAAAATCCATGCGTCGAATGCTGGAGATTGATGGAGGCAGAAGAAAAGGAGGAGTTATCTGGCATACGCAAGGTAGCGGTAAGTCATTAACTATGGTGATGCTGGCACAAGCTATTGCCATGGAACCGTCTATTCGTAATCCCAAGATAGTGCTTGTTACAGACAGAACAGATTTAGATGATCAGATAACAAAAACTTTTATTAAATGTGGTAAGCATGTTAATAATGCTACTACAGGCCAGCGGTTGGTTGAATTGTTGGAAAGCAAAAGTGACGCAGTTGTAACAACCATCATCAATAAGTTTGTCGCGGCAGTGAAGAAAATTAAAGCACCACTGGAAAGTCATGATATTTTTGTGTTGGTAGATGAAGGTCACCGTACCCAACACGGAACCTTCAACGTGGATATGCAAAAGACTTTACCCAATTCCTGCTTCGTCGCATTGACAGGAACTCCACTTTTTAAGAAAGACAAAAGTACCGCTACGAAATTTGGAGGTATAATTGATGCCTACACTGTTGACCAGGCTGTAAAAGATAAGGCTGTGGTACCACTACTATATGAAGGAAGACTGGCAAGACAAACAGTTAACGCAGGTCCGTTAGATACCTTTTTCGGTATGGTATCAGAGCCATTAAATGAATATCAGAAAGCAGACTTTAAAAAGAAATTCAGCAGAGCCGATCAACTGAACAGTGCCGAACAAAAGCTCTATGCTATAGCGTGGAATGTCAGTTTGCATTTCCGAGACAACTGGAAAGGTACACCTTTCAAAGCCCAATTGGTTTGCGATAAAAAAGTTAATGCCATTCGCTACAAAGAGTTTTTAGATGAAATAGGTCTTGTGACCAGTGAAGTGTTGATATCGTCTATTGATGAAAGAGAGGGAGAGGACAGTGCTTATGAAAAATCTAATGAAAAGGAAAACCGTTTCTGGAAAAAGATGATGGATGAGCATGGGAATGCAAAAACCTATGAAAAGAATATCATCAATCGTTTTAAAAATCAAACTGATCCTGAAATTATTATTGTCGTAGATAAATTGCTAACTGGCTTTGACGAGCCTAAAAATACCGTATTATACCTCACCAGAAATCTTCAAAGTCATAAACTATTACAGGCCATTGCCAGAGTAAATCGAGTATATCCGGATAAAGATTTCGGCTATATCATCGACTACTATGGTGTCATAGAAAATCTGGACAATGCGTTGGAAATGTATTCCACCTTTGAAGATTTTGACGCTGAAGATTTGGAAGGTACTTTGGTAAACATTAATGAAGAGGTTAAAAAGTTACCACAGAAACATTCTGAATTGTGGGACATTTTTAAAACAGTTGTCAATAAAAGAGATGCCGAAGCTTATCAAGTATTACTGAAAGATGAAGCTATCAGAGTTTTATTTTACGACAAGTTAGCCGCATTTGCCAAGGCGTTAAAGTTAGCTCTCTCATCCATTCAGTTTCACAAAGAAGCTGATGAAAGCACTATTAATCGATATAAAGAAGACCTAACGATGTTTTTGAAGCTGCGTTTGGCGGTGGTGGAACGCTATAGTGATACAATTGATTTCAAGCAATACGAAGGACAAATTCAGAAGTTGATTGATACACACGTTACCACAGAAAAGGTAGAAACAATCACGGGATTGGTAAATATTTTTGACAAGGAGAAATTCCAGGAGGAATTAGAAAATACAATAGGGAAAGCTGCGAAAGCAGACAAGATTGCAAGTAGAACAGCCAAACACATCTCGGAGAAGATGGAAGAGGATCCAGCATTTTATAAGAAGTTTTCTCAGATGCTGAAAGAAACCATTGAAGACTACGAAGCTAAGCGAATCAATGAGACTCAATATCTAAATAGAGTTCAGGATATTATGGACAATGTTCTCTCGCATACAGATATCGATATTCCTGAAATCCTAAGAGATAAAGATGTAGCCAAAGCTTTTTATGGATTAACGATTGAATCTCTTTATGAAAAAGTACGTGAAAATGGTGTTAAAATTGAAATAGCTACTCAAACCGCTTTACAGGTAGATGAACTGATAAAATCAGCTGTACTGGATAAAAATAAACCCATTATTGACTGGCAATACAAAACGAATATCACAGGCAAACTATTAATTGAGATTGGAGACTATCTGATAGATGAAGTAAGGGATAAATATTCTTTAGATCTTTCATTCAAAGAAATGGATGAAATTGCAGATAAATGCATTGAGGTAGCTAAAATCCGATATAAATAATGGAATCATTCATTCAATTTGGTTCTATGAAAATAGATTTCCGATTGGAGTATTCAAATAGGAAGTCGTTGGGTATCACTGTTACTTCAGATTTGGAGGTTCTAGTGAAAGCTCCGGTAGATGCTTCATTGGATAAAATCAAAGAAAAGCTTCAAAAGAAAGCACCCTGGATTATAAGGCAACAGAGCTTCTTTTTATCATTTCATCCGAAAACTCCTGCACGAAAATTTATTAGCGGAGAAACTCATTTATATCTTGGTAGGCAATATCGGTTAAAGATAAACGAAGGGAAGTCTGTAAGTGTAAAACTAAAAGGGAAATTTATAGTAGTAACCACGACAGACAAAAATAAAGTAAAACAATTGGTAAATGATTGGTATTTGAAAAATGCAAAACTAAAGCTTCATGCAATTGCACAACCGATTATTGAAAAGTTTAAGAAATACAAAGTAGAACCTTCATCTATTGTACTACGAGACATGCCAACCCGGTGGGGAAGTTGTACACCGAAAGGAAAGATTATACTTAATCCTGAATTAATAAAAGCACCTAAAGGGTGCATTGAGTATGTTGTTATACATGAACTCTGTCATCTTATTCATCATGATCATACACAAAAGTTTATCGATTTACAGATGAAAGAAATGAAAGATTGGGAAAAATGGAAAGCTAAGTTAGAAAAGTTATTAGCCTAATAAGCCATTTAACTTTGATATATGCTCTTATATGGTTTTTTTTCTACTTTCTCACGATGTCTGCTCTTTGGCCTGTCCCTGACAGGTCATAATACTGACCTCATAACTAATAAGTACACACATTACCCTTTTATCAAGTCAACATGAAAACGCTCTTAATTATTCCAGAAGGTTTAGAAAAATTAAAAGCCGGGTTGGATCATTTATGGCGCCTTGATAAATCAATATTCAAAAGAAGATATTAAATGAGTTGGAGATATTAGAAGTGTAGTTATTTAATTTGATGAGTTAAGGTTCTATTCTGTGGGATAATCCCGACAAGCCTTTCTATTGATAAAGAAAATTAAAGAGGAGCTTGAAGAGTTGGCTGAAAATGCCTGAACCAAGGTTTAAGAATTGGCCTAGTCCTAAAAAAGCTTACAGTTTTTAGTTTAAATCTTTCACTTAAAAAAACATTCATTATTCTGATTACCCTATGAAAAGTCATTATTTTATTATGGTTTTATCGCTTCTGTTTCTGAATTTAAAATGGAAGGAGCCATCCAATCCACAGATTGTTATAGATAGATATATAGAGGCACTTGGAGGGAGAGATAGATTATTGAAGATAAAAACTGTATGTGTTAAGTCGGAAGTTAAAAGTTTAAAATATTCATTTTCTTCTTCTTCGTATTCTCAAGCTCCGAATAAGTTCAAAAATGTAATTTCGTTTGGAACCGGAACGGCAGAGACTATTATTAATGATGGTAAAGGAGTAGAGATTGTTAATGGAGAAAAATTTCCTTTGGATCAGGATATGGTAGATTTATTTCATGATGAATTATATTTCTTTCCAAGCCTGTATTATCATACGTGGGGTTATAAAATGCATGCTTTGCCTGATTCGATTATTGATGGAATTGAATGTTCAATGATTAAAGTAACCGGATTCAAGGGAATTCAATTTGTTGGGGGATTTAATAATGAAAACGGATTATTGGTGTTTTGTGAGGTATTAAACAAGAAGCCTTATGTTTACAAAATCAAGGAATATAACGAGATTGATGGTATTCCATATCCTTATAAAACTGAATTCATAAAAGATGGCAATATTGATGAAGGAACTAATGTTGAGGTCATATTTAATCAGAAGTTGAATAAGGATCTTTTTAGATTATAAATCATTTCCAGATAGTATAAGTTGATACTTTTTATAAAATTCTAAATCAATGTTTACGGATATTGGAAGTAATTACAGGCAAATTAATAATTTTAAAAACGAAAAAATAACATCTAGCTAAATGATAAAAGAGGATATTCATAAAAATTCAAAACCACGGTTATTATTGTATTTATTTTTGGTATTGGTTGTGATTGATATCACACTACTAACAATATTTTCAATGATGAATGGTTATTGGACCTTTTATTTAAACTGGTTGATGTTTTATGTATTTATAGCCATAATCATAAGTATATCATTAGGTAGCCTGGTTTCTTTATTGCCATATCAGAATCTACCGTATACCAAAAAGTTTCCCAGAGGATTCTATATTGCCGGTATTATAGTATATACTTTTTTGTTAATGTTTTCACTGGGCATATATTGGATAATATAACAACGGTAAAAGCTATATAAGCCTTACTCTTTTAACCAATCAACATGAAAACGCTCATAATTACTCCAGAAGGTTTAGAAAAATTAAAAGCCGAGTTGGATTATTAATGGCATGTTGAACGGCCAGATACGACGCAGAAAATAGCAGGGGGACAAGAGAAAAAGAGACCAATATGTATAGTCTGGTTTTTATAATTCAGGAGCTTAAACCTTTATTCCACAAGATCTGATATAAGACAATAGAATTTCAGCCTGTGTTTTTGTCAATTCAACAGGTTTAACATTCGCTTTAAAAGCCTCAAAGCCATATTTTGAAATTAATTCTCCAATTGAAGAATTTAAAAAAGAACTTGACAGAGCGTGGGAATCTTTGAAAGATAATTCTATCGGATTATTATTTTTTACATGAGGATCAAGTACAGAGAATAATTGAAATCCTCCGCTATTAGTAAAAGTCTCAGTTACGATATCTGTTAATTTTAATCTCATGATTTTATAGTTACCAAAGATCGTTTATAATAAAATCCGATTCGAATTCAGGTAAGTTAGCAATATTTATTGATAAATTAACGATTGTACCCTTGAAATAGTTTATTGGATTATCACATACCTCTTCCTGGCTCTCTTTTTTAATTTTATAGAATCCTGTTCCTGAGTATATTAAAAGAGTCCCCTGATTGGCTAAAATAAAAGATCGCACGTTGTCAAGTCCTTTTCCCTTGTTTTGAGGGATTGATTGTGTCGTAAAGTTTGGTTTTAAGGAAAGTAGCAAGCATTCATGATCATTTAATGGAGGTTTTCCTGATTTTCTGTAATAGTTATTAATTGAAAACGGAATTCCAACACCAAGATCCGCAACTGTCGTTTCTATAAGTTTATTATCAGGGTAATATTGAATAAAAATATAAGCACCTAAATCCGATTGGGAGTGATCATATACGTTGTTTACCAATTCTGCGATGGCTTGCTCAAAAATTGTAAAGTCTTTTGATGGATCAATTGATTTGAAGTAGGTAGAAACTTTGATTATATATTCATTTAGATATTGTTTTTCTACACGCCAGATTGGAAATGCATAAACAGAATCAATAGCTTCCAACTCCTGTGATTGTTGATAATTTCTCTGGCAGAATTCTCTTATCTTAATATCTCTTAAATAATTCCTGATAGAAAGATCATTGGGTTCAATTAAAGACAAGGAGCATCCCAGGTTCTTGTGAAATATCACAAACATAACTATTAGGATGACTCCTGATGGAGTAATTTCGGTTTCTAAATGACTAAGATCTATCTGGATTTTTTTTCCCTTGTAGCTTTTTATTTTGGATATGTTTATAAAGATTCGCAAAATCTGATTGGTTACTTATTGAAATAATTTCCATAGCAATTTGAATAAGATCTTTGCAAAGTTACTAATTACTTATATTGAAAACCAATGATTTATAGCCTAACTGGTTTTTATAACATGATCAACAGAGTTGAGCCAACATTTTAAAGTTTTGCCTTCAACTATTCCTGGGTCTGCGGCCCACCCATAGCCGTCAACTTGACAGAATTTTACTTTGTCATGCTGAACTTGTGAAGCATCTGAACTTTCAAAATGAATAAAATTAAGCTAACTGGCAGAATGGTTATTTAAATAGCAAGTTATTTTCTGGCTACCAGATCCTTTGTAGGGCTCAGTATGACCCAACGTCTATTATGGTTTACAGAACAATGTTAAGTTGACCTATGGTGACGCAGAGACCGAAAGCCATCCAGATGTACAAAACTTGAAATACTCTTTACTTTCAGGTTAAATACATTATTCGAGATCCCGGCCGGTGCGCCACTCAGCCTGGGAGTAGAGATTATTGTGACCGAAAAGTTTTGCTGTAAATATTGTATATTGAGCCCCCGGATTGCAAATCCGACCCAGTAAGTACACACATTAACCTTTTAACAAGTCAACATGAAAACGCTCTTAATTACTCCTGAAGGTTTAGAAAAATTAAAAGCCGAGTTGGATCATTTATGGCGCGTTGAACGGCCAGACACCACGCAGAAGGTAGCTTGGGCTGCAAGTCTTGGAGATCGTTCTGAAAATGCAGATTATCATTACAATAAAAAGCGACTGCGGGAAATCGACAGGCGCGTGCTTTATTTACGGAAACGTATTACTGATTTGAAAGTCGTGAATTATACACCTTTCCAGGAAGGCAAAGTAATGTTTGGTGCGTGGGTAGAGATTCAAAATGACAAAGGCGAACAAAAACGCTTCCGGATAGTGGGGTATGATGAGATCTTTGATACCACCAAAGACTACATCTCTATAGACTCACCTATGGCCGTCGCCCTGATGAAAAAAAGAAGTGGGTGATGAAGTAGTAGTGAAAACAGGAGCGGGGGAATTTGTCTGGCGTGTTACTAAAATAGAGTATCAGAAGTGATCATACCTCACACCTCATTGAGATGTATTCTGCCGAGATTCCATTGCTTATTTAATTTAAAAATTATAATCTTGCAATAGTTCAACCAGAAGTAAAATCAGCTAGGCAATTCTGAGTGTGCGTTTAAAGCAAAAAAGTCTGAACCACTGATTTTTTATGATTGAAATGATTATTATGATTAATTCATCTTGGATATCATATTATTCTTAAATCGCAGGCTCTGGAAATGATGTAAACTAAAGTAATCTTTTTAAATCATTGGCAGAGGTTATTTGGGATTGAGCAATGATTAGAATGATGTCATAAGGCAAGCGAATTTTCCCAGAATCAAAAAATCATATCAATCATAATAATCAGTTTTAATCAGTGGTCAAAGAATCATGTCAATCAAAGTAATCATTATTAAATCAGTGGTCAGTTAATCAATTTTAAATCAGTGGTCCCGGCTATGATCAAACAAGAATATAAGTATTCCCATGAGACATCAAAAGTGATAGGATGTGCCATGGAGGTCCATTCATCCTTAGGTAACGGATTTCAGGAAGTAATTTATCAAAAAGCGTTAAAGATAGAGATGGAGGAGCGTGGAATTACATTTTCCCGAGAACACAATATGCCTATTTATTACAAGAACAAACATATAGGCACAAGAAGAGTAGATTTTTTAGTGGAAGGAATTATATCAGTAGAATTAAAAGCAGTGAGCAGACTGGAACCGGTACATTTAGCTCAAGCCCTTAATTATCTGGAAGCATATAATCTTGAAGTAGGGTTATTGATAAACTTTGGGGCAAAGAGTTTAGAATTTAAACGTATTGTAAATAATAAAAGGAATACCACTGATTTTTTGTGATTGAAATGATTTTTATGATTAATTCATCTAGGAAATCGAATTATTCTAAAATTGCAGACTCAGGAAATCATGTCAATCAATATGATCCTTTTTATTCAGTGGTCAAAAATCATATAAATCAAAATAATCATTTTTAAATCAGTGGTTCAGACATTTTAGCGTATTGTTAGTAATAAAAGAAAATACCACTGATTTCAAGCGAAGACGCTTGAACCAGCATATCCCACATTGGTGTTAATATACTACTTGTCCAATCCCAATCATTTGAAAAGAGATGCATCACCATCTTCAGTAGGTGCAAATGCCTCGCTTGTATTCAAAGCACCTATAAATGATTATCACCTTTTTTAAATTATAATCCATAATACCCTACCAGACACCGGATTTTGATACTATCTTTGTGGTCCATTTTCCCAAACTATTCCAATGATCAACGCGACAGAGCAAGAAGAAAGAGAATATCTTGAAGAGATTAAAGAAAAAATCACGCTGGCTGTTAAGTACATAGATGAAACTGTAAAGCAATATTCAGAAGAGATGAGGCAGAAAAAGCAATACATCCATGAACAGAAGTCGGGCATGGATGAGGCTGAAATGGTTGCTGCCGATCAATCTATTAACCGAATGGCCTTTACGGGAGGAGCAGCAGTAGAAAGAAAACGAAAACTGATCAAGCTGAGTCAGTCACCTTACTTTGGACGAATAGATTTTATTGGCAATGATCAGGTAAGAGTGCCCGTTTATATCGGCATCTATTCCTTTGCAGATATGGAAAAGCGTGTGAACCTGATCTATGACTGGCGTGCACCGATATCCTCCATGTTCTATGACTTTGAATTGGGTGAAGCATTTTACACCACACCTTCAGGGACAGTTCAGGGAGAGATTGTATTAAAACGACAATACAAAATCAGAGATGGCCGCATGGAATTTATGATCGAAAACGAGGTGAATATTCATGACGATGTGCTCCAGAAAGAGCTGGCTAAATCATCTGATGACAAGATGAAGAACATCGTGGCAACCATCCAGCGTGATCAGAATGCCGTTATCAGGAACGATACATCCCGTATTATGGTGATTCAGGGAGTAGCTGGATCTGGTAAGACCTCTATTGCACTGCACAGAATTGCTTTCCTGTTGTATCGCTTCAGAGATAGCATTGCTGCAAAAGATATCCTGATCATTTCTCCAAACAAAGTTTTTGCCGATTACATTTCTAACGTCCTGCCAGAGCTTGGGGAAGAGCACATTCCTGAGTTGGTCATGGAAGAGCTGGCTTCAGACTTGCTTGAAAAGAAATACAAGTTCCAAACATTCTTTGAACAGGTATCCAGTTTGCTGGATGCGCACGATCCTGCTTTTATCGAACGTATTAAGTTTAAATCATCATTTGAATTCCTCAGCAAGCTGAATCAGTACCTTCTCCATGTAGAGAATAACTATTTTAAATCTACAGATCTTAAGATCGGTCAGACGGTAGTTCCGGCTCATTTCACACTTCAGAAGTTTAAGGGATACCATCGGATGCCTATGTTAAAAAGGTTTGATCTTGTAGTAAAAGACATCCAGACATTTGTCAGAGAGGCCAAAGGGCAGAAGCTTACAGGAAGAGATAAGGCAAGGATCTGGGAATCTATACCCCGCATGTTCAGGTTTAACAATGTGTTTGACCTCTACAAAGACTTTTATCAATGGATCGGCAGACCAGACCTGTTCAAAACAGACCAGCAAACGGGGTTAGAATATGCGGATGTTTTTCCTTTGATCTATTTCCGTTTACGTCTCGAGGGGATAAGTACATTCGACAGAGTAAAACACTTGCTGATTGATGAAATGCAAGATTACACTCCTGTTCAGTATGCAGTATTGTCAAGATTGTTTCCCTGCAAAATGACCATTCTGGGAGATATCAGTCAGACCGTAAACCCATACAGTGCTTCATCAGCAGAAACCATTGAAAGAGTATTTCCATCAGCAGATATTGTAAAGCTGAACAGAAGTTACCGATCAACCATGGAGATTACTGCTTTTGCTCAGCGTATCGTTCCAAATCCTGATATCATCCCGATGGAAAGGCATGGGGAGGAGCCAGTAGTATCCGGCTTTAATAGCAAAGAAGAGGAGATTGAGGCCATTAAACAAATGATCATTGCTTTCAGAGGATCAGAGAATCGTTCTCTCGGAATTATATGCAAGACACAGCAACAGGCAGAGAAGGCTTATAATGCTTTAAAGGCAGAAGGAGTTCATTTGCTTACAGATGAGTCAACCGCTTTTAAAGAAGGCGTCAATATCAGTTCTGCTCATTTGGCTAAAGGACTTGAATTTGATGAGGTGATAGTTCCGTTTGCGACAGCAGAGAACTATAAGACGGATGTAGATAAAAGCATGTTGTATATAGCATGTACAAGAACGATGCACAAGCTGAGAATTACTTATGTAGGGGCGGGAACGACGTTTTTATCAAAATAAAGAAAGTACAATATGCCGGGAAGTTAAGTCTTGCAATATCTCTTGCTGTTGCTCAAACTGTTGCTACTTTCCCCCTCACCGTCGCCTATCGGGGGAAGGCCACGGTGAAGTATCGATAGAATCTTGCCTGGCTTCAAACTATATTATCTCTTGCTGTTGCTCCTTTCGCCATGTCTTTCAAAAGTAGGATTTATGGTGAGGTCTTTTGAGCGCTTCACCTAATGTGTCAATCATTGTAAACGGGTCTTAAATAGCTAATCCTGATTTTTAAAAACTTGTTCAGTTGAAAGAACGTAATTGAATCTGAGGTTAGACAAGAAAATCTCAACAGTAAGTTGTGTACAATTTGGTTTGTCAATACAAAATATTTTAAGTAATTTGAATAAATAATACTATTTTATTTAGTAAAAGTTTAAATCGCAAATCAATGAAAGCTAGATTTTTAGGAGTTGTATTTTTATCAATTATCAGTTTTACGTATTCGTTTGCTCAAAAGTCAAAAAATTTTGATTATGGTACCCTTAAGGATGATAGTATTTATACAAATTCTTATTTCAATCTGAAAATGGACATACCATTCAGCTGGTATGTGCAATCAAAGGAGGAAGTGCAGCAAATCATGAAGACTGGAGAGAGTTTAGTTGCCGGAGAGGATGAAAAACTAAAAGCTTTAGTAAAAGCTGCTGAAGTAAAGACTGCTAATTTTCTCACTGCTTTTAAATATGAACGTGGAGCTCCTGTAGACTTTAATCCCAGCTTCATGCTGATGGCTGAAAATATATCATCTTCTCCCGGAATTAAAAATGGAGCCGATTATTTGTTTCATACAAGGAAGTTTATGAAGCAAACCCAACTTAATTATAAATTAACTGAAGGGGAGTTTAATAGTGAAGTTTTCGGAGGGAAAACATTTCATAAAATGCATGCAGAAGTTGACTATTCAGGGGTAGTGGTGAAGCAGGATTATTACGCGACGATTATAAATGGATTTTGTTTGGCTTTCATTTCATCTTATATTGATGAAGAACAAAATGCGGAACTTCTGAAGATTATAGGTTCTATGGAGTTTAAAAAGTAGCGTTTTTTAGTTTATCATTTTTCTAGGAGCTTATTCATTGGGTATCAAACGTTCTTATCATTTTTTACGAAAGCGATAGGGAGACAGCTTTAATTTTCAATTGTATACTGCGCCAAGGTGATTAGTTGAGCTTATATACTTTATTCTTCATTGATTAAAAAAATGGAAAGTTTCTTACCTGTCATTGAGACTAGCTATTCATCTATAGAAAAAGTAAATCAGAAAATAGTAGGAGAGAGTACATGGAATATAAAAATCGGTATACCCAACTCTGTTGGTTTAAGTATACCGATTTTTTTCATCAGCTTTCTACAGGTTCCCCACCATTAGGATGGATAACTTGTCCTGTGATATAAGACGCATCTTTGGATGCAAGAAATACATACGCAGGGCCTACTTCTGATGGTTGTCCAGGTCTGCCCAAAGGTACTTGTTTTCCAAAGCTCTCTACTTTGTCCGGAGGGAAAGTAGCTGGAATCAATGGAGTCCATATAGGGCCTGGAGCTACTGCATTAACTCTTATCCCTCTTTTTGCAAGACTGCTTGCTAATGATCTTGTAAATGTTACAATGGCTCCTTTAGTAGATGAATAATCGAGCAAAGATTCTTTTCCACGGTAAGCAGTTACTGAGCTGGTATTGATGACGCAATCACCTTCTTTCATCTGTTTTAATGCTGCCTGCGTGAGATAGAACATAGAAAAGATATTGGTGCGGAATGTTCTTTCCAGCTGCTCTGCTGTTATTTCTTCCAGAGAGCCTTTTACATGTTGTTCGGCTGCATTATTGACAAGGATATTCAACTCTCCCAATTGCTTGCGGGTTTCTTCGATAGCTTTATTACAAAAGTTCTGATCTCCTATATCTCCTGAAATTAGCATGCATTTACGACCTTCCTTTTCTACCATTTTTTTAGTTTGTTCTGCATCTTCATGTTCTTTCAGATATACAATTGAAATGTCTGCACCTTCTTTAGCGAAATGAACGGCAACAGATCTTCCAATGCCGCTATCGCCACCAGTGATTAAGGCAATTTTACCTTTAAGTTTTTCACTGCCTTTATAGTCACCTCTGATAATCTCAGGTTTAAGCCGCATCTCTGTTTCAGAGCCCGGCTGTTCATCCAGATGTTCCGCCGGTAATGATGATGGTTTATATTCCATTGCTTCAGTTTTTAGCCATTTAATGTTAAGACTTCAATGTTTTTAAATGCTGAAAGAATGAATATCAACTTGCTCCTCTATGACAAGAATTGAATGGATGATTGAGGATTATAAGCTGATTTTCTTTCAGAAAGGTGTAATCGCCTATTGTATTCGAATGCTGCTACAGTTCCGAAAACGATATGTGCAATGACCAGATTTATAAGATAACTTTTTCTGTCAATCTGCGGAGGATTGCGATGTAAGTTCATATATAGATACCAGACAGAGATGCCCAGTAATCCATTTGTTAAACCTAAGGTTAAGCCACCTGTAAGATTGGGCTTAGTAATTCTGTTTTTCCATAGATAATGGTAACAATAGAGAAAGAATATGCCTATGGAATAATGTATGAAGGTGCCTGTAGCTTTTATTTGGGCTAATGATATTACTCCTTTTTCATTGTGTGTTTTGTTGGTAAGTGATCTTCCAAGTATTCTTATTACCCTCATTTGTTTCCTGGAAATTTCAGAAACAATTTTCATATATAAGGTCATATAATTCGTTGCATCCACAGCTGTCCGGACCAAATCTTTATTTTCCCTATATACTGTAAATAGTTTAAACGCCATCTTCGATTTTTTATACAAATTCCTGAACATATCCCCATTATTTTAATAATATCAAGATCATTAGAAAAGGATATTTTGTCTTACATCAAAAAGGAACCCTTCTTTATCTGTATTCATTTGCATCCTTCTCTTCAGTAACCAATCATTAATTTTATCCGACTTCATAACATAAATGAAAAAGTTATAGTTTTTCCTGTTCACAACAGCTAAACTGTGGGTACATGAATGGGCATAATAAATACCTGATATTGTTATTGTGGATACAAGGATGTTATTTTTTATAACCGGTGTGTGGCCTTTGGTTCACATTTATTCCTTCATGGTGATAAGCGGGCCTAAAAATGAGATATGGCTGGTGAGGACGGTGGGGTTATTGATTACCTCTATTTCCCTAGGATTGTTGTCTTCTGCAATTATGAAAAAAGTAGATGTTCCTGTAATAATTATTGCTTTCGGATCTGCTCTCAGCCTTTTATTCGTAGACTTGTTTTATGTCTATAAAAATGTGATTGCGAAAACTTATCTCGGAGATGCTTTTGTTGAGGTTTTAATTTTGATCAGCTGGTTGATCATATTCCTGAGATTAAAGAGATAAACAAAAGCCTTTAGTTATTTTAATACTATTGCATTAGGTTCCTCAGAGATAGTGAACATTTTCTATATTTCATAGATTCCATTTAACATTAGTAATGACCTGTCTGATGGTTGAATTCATTAAAGGGAAATATTTGTTCTGCTAAGATTAGTATTACTCGAATACATACTTTCCTGAACTTTTATCGTTAAGCTTTATTAGGTTAAATAATTTTTTCCAAAGTGGTTGTTTGGAAGCGTCATAGTAGGCAGGTTTTAAAGGGTTAAAGGAATCTTTAATATAACCAATCATATCCGGCTTTTGAAAAGCAAATTCAGGATCTGCTACTGCAATATGAGGGACAAAAATTTTCCCGTTAGTTAATACTACGTGTACTCCTATATTATCTTCAGTGTGAGATTTATAATTTCCTAAATCAGTATATCTTACTTGTATTCTTGAAATTAAATGAATGATTTCCTTTTGTCTTTTCGTAGTTTGATTTCTTAACATATCATTGAAAATTTGAAACAGGATCAATAAAGGCTTCATTATGCTGCAACGTTCCTTTATCAAGCATAGGTTTATATAATAATTCCTTGAATTTTATTCTGACTTTTAATTATTTATGCTGGATTGTTTCAGCAGAAAGGGTAGAATCGTTGGGGAATTGTTGATGGGTAATGATTTAGTGACATAATAGCTGTACTCGAAGTTTAATTTTGGGGTTTAAAATTCTGATTTTAAAAGTTAAGGTTCTGTAGGATACGATTAGGAATAATATTGGTTTGGGCTATTCGTCGAAAGTATAGTTTCTTAGTACAAAAATTAATTGATGGCTTATGGTTAGACAAGTATAACATTCCGAAAATCAGAGCTTTTCTCTTTAAGATGAGAAATGCTCTGAGTAGAAGAATATTTATACATATTTCCCATGTGCAGGTATGGCGATAGTATCAAATTCTTGTATCAGTTTTTCCAGCCCATTGGATAGTTCCTCGCTTTGCATTGCTGTCCCATGTCCTGATATTACAACTTGAGGATGAAGAGTCTTCAGTTTATTTTACAGAGGTGCATGCTGCTTTCTAGTCCGGTAAAACACCATCTACAGTAGGGTCAGGATAATTTTTCTATCCGGTCAGATATGGAAATTCAAGAGGATTGGCATATACCGGAACATCCCATTACCTGATAAGATCTACCACACCTCCTACATGATCAAAATGTCCATGGGTTAAAAGAATTGCAGATGGTTTACGGTTTTTACCAA
The DNA here is from genome assembly GCA_024707265.1 of Sporocytophaga sp. Lineage (GTDB taxonomy): Bacteria > Bacteroidota > Bacteroidia > Cytophagales > Cytophagaceae > Sporocytophaga. Next base: position 344,873 of record JANQAB010000004.1, read on the forward strand.
ACCTTTCTTTAACAGCAGTTAAGAAAACAGTAGGTGAATAAAAAAATAGTAGCCGTAAAAGGGGCTACTATTTATATCATTGCAATTCGGCTTATCTTAATTAGTTCAGATTGTTCTGCCAACGAGATCACTCGTGTCCGTGAGTTTTTACGAGTTTATTATAAACCCCGAAAAGCAGAAAGGGTGCGGCCCACTGTCCTACAAACAAAGCATCTCTATCCTTTCTGTTTAGTTTTAAGGTTAAAGAAGCTGCCATAGAACCAATAGCTGCCCACAAATACACATCTGAAGGTAATTTAGCCGTTTGTGTTTCAATAAACTTGGCTATTTTTCCCTCTCTGAAATCTTCACTATTAATTTTAGTTTTGATATCATTTATGAATGTTCCAACGCTTTCCATCATATCTTCAGTTTTTCTCTTATGAGAACAGAGGCTGGTAAGCCATTGTTCCTTGAATGCATTTGGGAAGGAGGAAGGGGACTAAATTGGTTGATTTTAAATGGGTTGATGAGGGTGATTTGTTTTTGATTTATGTATGAAGTGGTTCTGCTAATTTTTAAAGTGTCCGATTTTAAATTAAGGCCATAAAGCATAAAGGAATTATATATGAAATGGTCATAGGAGATGAAGCAGCATTGCATCCCAGCATCTTTTAATTATATTTAAGCTTGTTTCTTTTAAGGAGGCATCTATTATGGGATATGCTTTTTAAATATCTCTTGAAGATAAAAAGCAGGTTCTGCGTTTTAAAATATTTAACATGATTATAAAGAAATTACTTGCTCCACTGGTAAACAATAAAATTTTAAAGGAAGCCGAGCATTGCTATATAGCCTCTGCTGCTATTTCAGAGTCTGCATTTGATCTTCTGATGAGCAATCTGTCACCCCGATGCAATGTGGATATTGTTACTGGCCTGGATCTGCCCACTCATCCTGACGTGCTTTGGAAAATTCTCAAACAATATCCCGGTCGAGTAACACTGAGGATCTTTACCCGAAATGTCTTCCATTCCAATCTATACATTTTTGATTTGCCTTTCAGGAAAAGAGTAGCCTTCGTTGGTTCCGGAAGCCTTACTCTGGGAGGCCTTAAAGATGATGAAGAGCTTTCTTATAAAATAGATGTTGAAAGAAATGTTGAGGACTTAAAAGCCTGGTTCAGATCTTATTTTGATTTTGGACAAGATCTGTCTGAGAAAATTATTAAAGAATATGAAATGCTGTACCCTTCAATCGTAGCTAGGGATAATGCAACGAAGGAAGATATGAGGCAATTGACAGATGTTATAACTGGTCGCTTTAGTCTTACAGGTATTAATTTTTCCAAGCAATACTTTAAAGCAGAAGATTACGCAACGCTGGATAATAGCAAAGTTGCTTTAAATACGCAGTTGGTACACCATGAAAGAGTCATGCTGAAGAATAAATTGCTGGAGCTACATGAACAGTTAAAACCGCATCTGCATAAACTTAAGCTTCATGAAAATGATGATCCTGAACAAATCGTAAGCAGCCTTCATCCTGTGTTTCATTATGAAAATAAAGTAAAGACTATATGGCTTGCTTATGGCAGAAGCAAAAAAGAATTGGATGCTCATAAGGCAAACCTCACGGACCTTTTAAACATTCAGTTAATGCTGAAGTCTCAGGAATTCGGGATATGCTTATCGTTAGGAAAACCCAATGGCGGAACTGAAGATCGTGAGTATTTCAGAACGGAAATGAATAGTGAAGAGTACAGGAAAAAATTCTATGATCTGTTAAAGGGTTTGGGCAAGGATTACTGGATAGAGGTAGCAGGAGAGAAAAAGCAGGCTGACTCTTTTGCGGATGAACAAGCCTTATGGAACTATACCAATTCTGATCATATACAATATCATTTTATCATAGGCAGGACCTATGTTCCCAATGACCAGGAGATATCTGCTGATCATATTGTGCCTACTATTCAGAAGGAAATTGATAAATTAATACATATATACAGATTCATTAAACTGTAGAGATGCCATGCCTGTCGTCTCTTTTTCTATGTCGTCTCTTTTGTTACTGGTAAACAACAGCTTCTATTATAGTTTTATATGCTTGCCTTTCATAAACCCAGGTCGAGGAAACCTGAACCAGTGAGGTTCATATAGAATAATAAGATACAAGCCTTAGTTCTATTATTCCGTATATATCCTGATATCCTCATGTAGGCTTTATTAACTCTCTTTTTTTGTCTATATTTATATGCAGCTCAAGATAATCTATATGGCATTTTTACTATGAAGCATTATAAGTTCTCTACCAGAGAGTTCGGTATATCAGATACAGGAATTCATTTATTAAGAAGTAATTTTAATTACAGCACAATCAATTTTAAAGATATTACCTCACTGGAAATAGGCAGGGGAAGGTTAATCAGGAACTGGATTTTTGTTTTTATTTTTGGATTAAGCCTGATTGTTTTTAGCATATATTATGCTTATGGGCTGAAAGTGGTGTTTAACGACCCAGGAGTTAAACGGATTTATATAGAAGAATTAATGGTTCCTTTCTTGCCGGCTCTATTAGGCGGATTTTGCATATACTCTTCCAGCCGAAAAGGAATTGTGATGAAGATACAGCATAATGGTAAAAAGGGGTCTTATCCTCTGGAAGATATTATTAAGAATAACCAATATGATGATTTTGTTGACTATTTAGTCAATACTGCGAAGGTTTATTCGAAGATGAAGCATATTAATGACCATAAGAAGCTGGCTCATATTGATTGATTAATTTCTTTCTATTTTACATGCTTAACCTGAGACAGGAGTGACGAAGGCCTTTTGCAAACGAATCATTTACCAAAATGATTCAGATATTGCACTTATCAAAAAATATTTTTGTTGCTTTATAAAGGGGCTCGAATGTTTTGAGTGATTCATTACACTTTAAGTCTTCATAGTAGACAGGTATAGTTCCCCCTGTATAGTAAGGAACAATATAGAAGATATTGTTATATGAAAAAGGTACATAAAGCATCAAGTGATAAGCTGGCAAGTATGGCATCCAGAGTACTTCAGGATGAAAACTCCAGCAAGAGGGCTAAATCATTAGCCGGTAGTGTGCTTGCGCAACATGAACCTCATGAGGAGGATAAAGAGAAAGAAAACGAACATAAATAAGTAAGAAGCCTATTAAGAATAATAGGCTTTTATTTTTTACTTTCAAAGATTAGATAGGTTACTGAAGTAGATTAATAGTTTAGAGAATTTCTGGTGTTATGCGGTAGTTCCTGAATTTCTATTAAGTGTAATGGCCTCCCTTACCTGGCTGCGGGCAATCTTATCCACTTTACGATTGTAATTTTCAGTAACTGATTTTTTCAGATGAGCTTTTACTTTTATCAATTCAATGTTATAGCCTTCAATTAGTTGTATGAGCGCTTTTATCAGATCGGAATTTTGAATCGGAGCACCTTTATTAGATAAGAAACCCTTTTTTATTAATTTATCTTTTCTATCAGTAATGTTCACGACATATTGGCTGTCAGAGTAAATATTGACTTTGTCAAAATTAATGTTTTGATTTTTTACATAATCAAATGCTTTTAATACGGCCCACAATTCCATTCTATTATGACTAGTATTCATAACAGTTCCCTTTAGAATTATTTCTTTATTATCAATCAGAAGTAATGCCGCCCATCCACCTGTTTTAATTTCTGTATGACAACTTCCATCTGTAAATATTTCAATGATTTTTATGCTCAATTATAGGGTATGTTTAAATCTATATAAATCTATTGTTTTTCCCTTGTTTTACAAGGTTAATGGAAGGTAAACAATCATTTTATCCGGTACATCTTCCCATCATCCTGACAGAATTGTTGCCTTTCTGGCTTTCAGAATGATTATGCAAAAAAAAATACGAAACGGAACCTTTTGCCAAAGTCTGTAACTTTATTTATTTCTGAAAGTTTTAGCAACAATCCAAGATGGTTATCTTTTGCTTAAAATGAAGGGAGAAATAAAGAACATAAAAACTCTATTACCTATTATACATAGTGAATGGAGAATATCCCACATAGGATGAGCTTAACAATGAACAAGGCTCCATACAAAAAAAATACAGCATTGGTTTATTGTATCAGTGAAAATATACTATATCCCTTGTCTTACCCAATATTGTGGCGAAATAGATAAAAGGGACATAAGATTTCCAATTTTATTAAGAATTGGCAAGTTGAATATTCTGAAATGAACAGATGGCAATCCTTTAGTCAGTTTAGTAGAAGTTTAAATTTCTAGTTTGGGATGTGTAACAGTTTCCGGTTTAATGAAGAAAGTTAAAGGATGTATTAGTCTTGTATTTCCTTTGATTGTAAAAGTTTTTTAACAAATAGGTCCTTTCCCGGTATTTAACTGAATTAAAAACGAAAAGGGACTATGACCATAACTAAAATTCATCCCCCGATTTTTCCCAAAGGTGGAAAAGCTCCGGCAGATCTTTTTACAGGTAATGCCTGGGTAAAATTGTTAGTCCCAAACGATGGAATGTTGCATTGTCAGGTAAGCAATGTAGTATTTGAACAATGTGCAAGGAACAACTGGCATACACATCCGGGAGGTCAAATCCTGATTGTGACTGAAGGTGTCGGTTATTTTCAGGAGAGAGGTCAGCCTATAAGATTAATCAGACAAGGTGAAGTGGTTCATGTTCCCCCTGACGTGGAACATTGGCACGGAGCTTCCCCTGATAGTGATTTCACACATATTGCAATTAATACCAATACTCAGAAGGGAATTGTGCTCTGGATGGAACGTGTAACAGATGAAGAATATAATCAACCGGTTAACGGTAATTAAGTAGCATTAAGAAGAAGATTAGGCAGATTATATTCTGCCTGATCTTTCAATGCTCTGATAAGACTTATCATATCATTTGATATCATAACCGGAGAGGGATTAAATAGCTATAACAAAGGATTTACATAATGACTAAAGTATTAATTTTAGGGGCAGGTGGCCGGATTGCAAAACATGCAATAGATCAATTAATAGAAGAAACAGATATTGAGCTGACTTTATTTCTGAGAAACGCTAAAAGGCTTGGAAATATAGATTCTAATCGAGTTTCGGTGACTGATGGAGATGTTCTTGATCATCTGAAATTAAAAGAGGCAGTGTCCGGAAAGGATATCGTATATGCAAACCTTGCAGGAGAAGTAGATAAAATGGCTATGGTAATAGTAGAGGTTATGAGGGAAGCAGATGTGAAAAGATTAATCTTCATTACCACTCTTGGTATTTATGATGAAGTTCCGGGAGCTTTCGGTGAATGGAACAAAAGTATGATTAGCCAATACCTTGGTCCATATGGAAAAGCAGCAGAAATTATTGAGAACTCAGGGTTGGACTATACCATCATTAGGCCCGCATGGTTGACGGACTATGATGAAATAGATTATGAAACCACCCAAAAGGGTGAACCTTTTCAAGGGACGGAGGTATCCCGCAAAAGTGTTGCAGAGTTGATAGTAAAATTGATTCAACATCCTGAGTCGGGTATCAAAAGAAGCCTTGGGGTGAACAAACCTGGTACAGATGCTGATAAACCAGCTTTTATTAAAAACAGCTGATGTGTAAATAGAGACCTATTTTTACCTTTTACAAAGGAACATGAATTGATAAAATGAAAACCTGGAAAATGTACCTGTCCTTATTCATTTTTACAATAATAATGCTGACTATTATCCGATGCAGTATTGGTCCGCTCTCTGAGAGAAAGATAGAGGGAAATTCAGGAAACTAAAGATCAAGTCAGAGCGAAAGTTTGTTCAAATGATACCAACTATTTCTGAAATGTCTTTACCAAAGCTTGTTATAACCTTTTGAATCTTTTTTAAGGAATCTGTAAACAAATACTCCTGAAATAGCATTAAAAGAGTTCTCTATGCTTCCATTGAATTTTTTGTCAGGAAGATTTTCAAAACTTGTATAGCCATAGTTATATCTCATTCCCAATCCAAAATTTTTGAAAATATAATATTCAATATAGGGAATGAACTCTATTACATTGCAGTTGTAATTTTTGGTCCATAATGCTGAATACTTTATCATACCCCTTAAAAAAAGATTTCTTGTAAGATAAACTGATCCGTTTAAACCAATGGTAGGCAGAGGGACAAAAATACTTTTCTTTTCGCTTAAATCCGCAATTGTCGTGCTCTTAATATTTATACGGTATAATATTCCTGCAATCCCGGCAAGAGCGGCAATTCTTCCTCTGCCATTATCAAAGAAAAATCTGGAATAGCATAAACTTGCATAATTTAATCGCAGAGTTGTTTTGATTTCACTTCCTGCGGGAAAAGCTGCATTGCCAAATTTTATATCTTTGCTTATGACCTCTGTTTCTTTTCGGTTGGCACTATACATATCAAAGGCCAGATTATGAAAGTTTCCATAGTTGAAAATGACATTCACCCTTGGAGAAATTGTGGTTGTTGGAAAATCCAGGTCATTACGTAAACTTATCTTGGTGCCCTGGGCTTGTTCTGAATTCAGCCGAACATTTCCGAAATTGGTCGTATGTGCAACACCAAGATGAAGCGTGAGGAAGGGTTGAGGATAAGTTTTGGTGCTATCGAAAGCACCACTTAATCTAGTTGATTTTTTTCCCTTGTTCCATTTTGACCAGTAACTTTCTTTTTCTCCACTGTTGCCAATTCCGGCTTTCGAAGGGATATCTATTCTGAATAAAAATAGTGCACAAAATAGAATACTCAGATTAAGTGTTTTCATAGCTAAATTAAAGAGATACTATACTGGAATAATAAGATAACTCTTTGAGGTGGGGAACTGTTGTGATTTTTTTTAGATAGCTTTGATCAATTATTTTTATATTTTACTGCAAGGGAAAACTGTTTCATTTTAATGTTTAAAAGAAAGTTTAAAAAGTGATCCGGACTATACTTGCTGATACTGATGTGTGTTTTTAACCACTGTAGATAATGAAAGTTGTCAAATGAAGAAAATACATTAATCAAAACAATAAAAGATGCTTTGGCTTATCTTCACTAATACCTTCAGTTTTTTGTGTTATTATATTTTTCTCAATCTGCTGAGGTGTTCCGGAGATATGCCAGGATATGAAGCAGTATAATGTTGAGGTACATGTTGTATGATATCAGGTTTGGACTTCGCTAAATTCAGATACAATTCTTCCGTCCTTTCTGGATCATATTCTTTTTTTTTATCTCAACCGAACAAAAGATATGTTCTGCAATCAGCCTTCCAAATATTTCCCAGACCTTATACTTGTAATATAAAGCTTAAATATCCTTGCGTTGCATGAGCGGTAACTCTGAATCAGTGATCGCTTCTATATATTGTAGTCAGTTAAGAAATTATTTTTAGTTGTAAGTCAACCATTATTTCATTGTCATTTTCCTTGCCAGCTGTGATTCGGACTCTAGAAGCAATGATATGCCTTATCAAAAGCCATATTTATATTCTGGCTTTTGATAAAATAGAACTATATTTATAATTCTTACAGTCTAGTTCAATTATACAATAGGTAGAGAAACTGATAGTTTTTTTATCATTATTCATTTTTTTTTTTAATCACTGAACAATGGAAGGTGAAATAACAATACTAGGAGAGTGGAAAGGAACATATTACTATAATATTCCAGAAGAATTTCCTGATATAAAAGTAAATCATGTGGAGTTTGTAATAAAGATCAATACTGTCAGAGGCTCAGAGTTTAATGGAACTGTGGTGGATAATACTAAGATGGGTGGTACGCCTGGCGTGGGGAAGATAAAGGGATGGTATACCGATACTCATTTATATTTTGAAAAGTTGATGCCTGTTTATGGTTATATTAAAAAAAAATGGTGAACATCAGATTGATCTGAATAAGAAGCATCCTGTATTGATCTATGAAGGTACATTTTCAAAGGCTGAAAAAAATGTAACAGGCACCTGGAGATTTAAGAAGAGATTAGTTTTTTGGAAAGGTTTTATTCCCATGTTTGTATCCACCGGTAATGGTACTTTTGTAATGATAAAATTGAGTTAAAATAAATTTGAAATATGTTTGCGGTTATTACTTTTTTTATCATTCCATTACTTTTGGTTCTTCTGGATTTTGTAGTGTATCTTTTTAATGGGAAACGACTTCTTAGTAAAGGAGGGATAGACCTTGGTATTACAAGGGGGCTGGACTGTGTGCCCCCCGTGTAACTAAAGATTTTGAAGGAAGACTATTTTTTCTATAACCTTTCTTTCTGCTCCTTTGTCAGAAATTTCTGAAGGATTCCCAACAAATCCAGCTCATAAAGATCGTCCGGGTGCTCAATGTCTGTGAGATAGGGCCTCAGCCATTCGTAGTTTGTAAGAAGTAGTGTAGATGTGCTTACATCCGGCCATCCTGCCTGTGGTTCAGATTTTTTAAATAGAAATATTTTTTTCCTGCCATTCTTTTACTTCTTCTGTAAATGGAAGTAAAAATTCTCCTTCTTTTTTGATTGCGTCGGAAATAGCTTTAATCCTGAACTTATCATCAGGCGCGGGAAGGGGTTTGGACTTAAGTACAATACTTCCTATTCTTAAGTCTTTGGAAGCTTTTAAAGTACCATCTTCTGTATCCCATGAAATGACTTCCTGTTCTTTAACCAACGGAGCCAGATCCTTGGGATTTAAAGGAGAAGCAAGGAATATCTTGCCCATGCCTTCTCTTGCATCTAAGTTGGCTATGGCAAGCCAGGATTCATGTGCCAGTTCGTCTTTGTGACTTGCAGAAGCATATTTACCATTGGCAAGCTGAAACTGAGCGTTATTACCAGGTCTGGCAAAAGCTATGCGTTCCGGATGGCAATGAGCTAATAAGACCCCTGTTTCATAAGGATCCTGTTGGCCGTTATCTTCTTTTATTTCAAAAAGCTTTCTGTAAGAGGCTGCGACCTTTTCAATCCTGCCCAACTGCTTTCCCTGACCTTTTTCTTTACGATATCTTCTTAGTGCTTCAATTCTCAGGTTAATGTCAATACCAGCTTCTCTTTTCAACGGATCACGTTCTTCCAGAATTGCAGCAATGTCAGTAGCAAGCGGAAGTCTGTTTTCATCTTCTGCCATCAGAAGCATGTGCGCAATTCTCGGGTGGCATGGAAGCGAATGAATCTTCCTTCCATGATCAGTTATACGTCCATTCTCCAAAGCGTTCAGCTGATGCAAAGTTTCTACAGCCTGAGCAAGAGTCGCTTTCGGCGGAGGAGTAAGCCAGGTAAGCTGATGCGGATCAATAATTCCCCATTGAGCCATATCAAGCACCAATGAAGATAAGTCGGCTTCCATGATTTCAGGAATTCTGTGTTCAGTCATATTTTCCTGAATGTTTTCCGACCACATTCTGTAGCAGGTTCCAGGGCTAAGCCTTCCTGCCCGGCCTGCGCGCTGATCAGCAGAATCTTTGGAGATCCTTTGGGTTACAAGTCTTGATAATCCTGATTGAGGATCGAATTTGGATGTTTTACCAAAGCCGGAATCTACCACTATCTTAATGCCTTCTATTGTTAAGCTTGTTTCTGCAATTGAAGTGGCAAGAACAACCTTACGCTTTCCTGTCTTATCGGGCATAATGGCGCTATACTGCTTGCCCGGTGGCAACATGCCATACAAAGGATGTATGACAAAACCCTTTAGTTCTTTTCTCAGGATACCTTCACATTGCCTGATATCAGCTTCTCCCGGAAGAAATACAAGGGTGTCTCCATCTTTTTCTTTTACAGCTTTGGTGACTACTTTAGCTGTCATCTCCGGAAGGAGGTACTGATCTGCTTCTCCGGTATATATGATCTCTACAGGATATTGTTTGCCCTGACTCTGTGCAACAGGAGCCTTAAGGATTTGAGTCAGTTGAGGCATATCCAGTGTTGCTGACATCAGCATAATGCGAAGGTCAGGACGCAGTCTTTGCTGTGCTTCTCTGCAAAGAGCCATTGCAACGTCTGCATGTATGCTGCGTTCATGGAACTCATCAAAGATTACAAGACCTACCCCTTCAAGACTATTATCACTGTGAATGAAGCGGGTAAGAATTCCCTCGGTCAGAACTTCTATTCTTGTCTTATTGCTGACTTTATTTTCAAACCTTATCCTGTAACCTATGGTTTGCCCGACGTCTTCACCAAGCAGAGAAGACATACGTTCCGCTATTGTCTTGGCCGCCAGTCTTCTTGGCTCAAGCATCAATACTTTTTTACCCTCCAGCCAAGGTTCATTAAAAATCGCCAGTGGCAATAAAGTACTTTTTCCCGCGCCAGGAGGGGCATTTACAATAAGTGTATTTGATTGACTAAGATGCTCCTGTACAGCAGGAATTATTTCCTTTACAGGTAGGTCTATCGATAATGGATTAAATGACAAGTGAATATGTTTTTTTGAAAAAACAAAGGTAAGCAAGGTTTAGAGAAACTCTGACAGGTGGAAAAAAAATCTTATGATTTATTTCTCAATGTTAATCCACACGGTTTAAATGTTGATAGGAAATATGCTGCAAATTTTATCAAGGAATGTAACGACATTGAATTGTATTAAAAGGGGGCTAATCAATTCACTTTGAGAATTAGAAAGTTAAGCGTATTTTTGTAAATGGTAGACTCTTTTATTTATAAATTTCCTAGATGAAAAAACAATTACTGCTTTCTTTACTTATCTCAGCTTCTTTAACTTCTGTATCTTCATTGGCAAAAGCAGAAGTACTCAGATCCTCTGTAAATCGTAATCTGAAAACAAATGAAATGCTCATAACCAAACAGCCGGAAGATGTTGCTGTATGTATTGGTAATGGTGCGTTATTTTCTATTCATGCGGAAGGAGAAAATTTATCCTATCAGTGGCAGGTATATACAGGCTTTGCTTATGTTGATATAAACGGAGCCGAATCAGATTCTTATCTGACTCCTCCGGTAGAAACAGAAATGAACGGTAGTCTGTACAGGTGTGTGATTACTGACGGAGGGGAAACTAATATTTATTCTGAATCGGCAAAGCTTACAGTAAATGACAACCCGAATATCATTTCCGATCCAGAGTCAATTGTAGTGTGGGAAAACGGAACAGCAGTTTTTGAGGTCTCTGCATCCGGAGGGGGAATATCTTATTCCTGGCTTACAGACAGAGGCTCGGGGCCTGAATACATAGATGGAGCTAATTCATCCAAATTAGTATTGAATAACGCAACAATTGACTTAAATGGATTGAGTTTTGTTTGTGAAATTTCATCAAGTTGCGGAGGCAGCATCTTATCAACTCCTGCAAGTCTTACTGTTTATCAACCATCCATGTGCATGGCAACTTATGATAAGACTTCCGGTAAAAATCTAATTGTATTTGAGAAATCTGAAGATTATCCTGTTGTAGACAGTGTAAGAATTTACAGAGATGGTAAACAGATCGGCCGTCTTGGCTCTGATGAATTCAGCGTATATACAGATAACAGTTCAAATCCTGGATCGGCTTCTTACTCATACAGTATTGCGGTAAGAGGAGTTGATGGAAACATTACGCCATTTTCACAAGCTCATAAAACTGTTTTCCTGTTTCAGGATAAACAGGAAAGTCTCATTACCATCAACTGGAATGCATATGAAGGTGCTGGTATAGCCGAATATGCAGTTTACAGAGGAGAGTCCAAAGATGCTCTAGAACTGTTGACTATAGTTTCTGAAGGTATTTATTCATTTACAGATATCAATCCTCCTGTTACAGAAAAATTATATTATCAGATTGAAATGCATTGGGTAAGCTGTTTCCCTTCAGCACGCGCTTCAGAGGATCTGTCTTTAAGTTCTAATCTGCTGGAAGTAGAAACTGTGGTCACCTCTTTGCAAAAGCTAGCTGCAGGCAAAATAACTGTTTATCCGAATCCTGCGAGTGAATTTATATCTGTGGAAGGTCTGCAGTCTGGTGATGCTGTAAGGATTATGGATTTATCAGGCAGGATTGTAAAACTGTTTGAGGAATCTCAGAATACACTCTCTTTATCCGGAGTAGAAGCTGGTATGTATATTTTGGAAGTAAGCAATCAGGCTGGAAGAAAGTCTGCTCCGATTATCGTAGAATAAATTTATTGAATGGATATAACTAAAAGAGGCCGGAACTTTGCAGCTCCAGCCTCTGGTTATTTTAGGGTTACTTTTTTTTTCTTTGGGTCTGTGGCTTCTTGTTTCTTAGCTTCGTCAGGTTTGCAAACCGCACAGGGTTCATAGCCATTTTTTTGGGCCTCTGCAAGTTCCTGACCTTTTTTGCCTTCCTTTACAACAGAACAGTTCTTCTTGTGATATTTTTTACCTTTTTCAGTAACATATACAGTCTGCGCTTTTGCAAACTGAGTTAGTATTGTAAATAGAATAATAAAAGCCGAAGTTAATAAAAAACGATTTCTCATGTTGTTGTAATTTTCCGAAACATACGACTGATTAGAAAAAGTGTTGTTGTTGTGGAAAAGTATTTGAGGTGATGCACGATATTTTTTGTCGGCCTACTAAAAAAACACACAGACCTTCACAGAGGTTTGTATAATCCTTAATTTATATATGTGTGAATTGCTGAAAAAACATTAAGATTAACAGCAACTCACGACATATGTATGCACCAAAACAATTTTTTAGAAAGTATAAGCAGGTAGAGAAGGCACACCAAGAATAGCATTAAATATGCTACCACGGGAATCTATAAAGAGATAATAAATCTTATCTTTTGTGTGTGAATTACTTAGTCCTGCCCTGTGGAAGGAGAGACGCCAGTATGGCGTCTCTAAAGGATATGATAAGGGCTTTTCAAATCTATAAGAAATAAATCTTAAGCTTCAATCCCGGAAGTTTCCTTTACTCTTTGTCTGAGTTTTTTTGTAGCGATCATCATATTTTTTAATGCCAGTTCTGTTTCAGCCCATTTTCTTGTCTTTAATCCACAGTCAGGATTAACCCAAAGGTTTCTGGCGGGAATCACAGCAAGGGCCTTTTCGAGCAAATGCTCTATTTCCTGAACGCCCGGTACTCTTGGTGAATGAATATCATAAACTCCGGGACCGATTTCATTCGGATAATTGAAATCAGCAAAAGCATCAAGCAGCTCCATCTGAGACCTTGAAGTTTCTATCGTGATCACATCAGCATCCATATCTGCAATGTGTGAAATAATGTCATTGAATTCAGAATAACACATATGTGTATGGATCTGTGTTTCATCGTTTACTCCGGATGCACTTATTCGGAACGCTTTTACTGCCCAGTTCAGATACTTGTCCCAGTCTGCTTTGTGTAATGGCAGTCCTTCTCTGATGGCTGGTTCATCTATCTGAATGATTTTTATACCTGCTTTTTCAAGATCGGTTACTTCGTCTCTTATGGCCAGTGCTATCTGCATTGCTGTTTCAGACCGTGGCTGGTCATCGCGGACAAATGACCATTGTAAAATGGTAACAGGGCCTGTGAGCATGCCTTTCATATAATGATTGGTTTTAGATTGGGCATATTGAGACCACTTTACTGTCATAGGTTTGCTTCTTTCAATATCTCCGTATATGATGGGAGGTTTCACACATCTTGATCCATAACTCTGCACCCAGCCATTTTGAGAGAATACATAACCATCCAGCTGTTCGCCAAAGTATTCCACCATATCGTTGCGCTCGAATTCACCATGTACCAAAACATCAATACCTATTTCTTCCTGCCATACAACTGAACGATCTATTTCTGATTTCACTTTTTCCTCATATTCTTCAGGTGACAATGTTCCATTTTTTAGCTTTGCTCTGAGTTGTCTGATCTCGTCAGTCTGCGGAAACGAACCGATTGTTGTAGTAGGGAATAGAGGAAGATTTAATGCTTTTTCCTGTTTCTTTTGTCTTATATCAAATGTATTGGCTCTTCTGCTGTCTGAATCGGTAATGTTCTTTACTCTTTCTTTAACTTGAGGTTTGTGTATCAGTGATGACTTCTTTCTGCTTTCTATAACACCCTTGTTTGGATTAAGAGCACTTGCAAGCTCCTTAGGGTCCTTTATTGATGCCAGCTTTTTTAAAGTTGAAACTTCTTCAATCTTCTGTTTCGCAAAAGCCATCCATTGTTTGATTTCAGCAGTTAAAACAGTTTCATCTTTTTCATTATCTAAATCACAAGGAGAGTGTAGTAAAGAGCATGATGGGGCTATCATCACTCTGTCTTCTCCCAATATATCCACAGCCTTTTGAATAAATGATAAAGACTTTTCGAGATCATTGATCCAGATATTTCTGCCATCTACAACTCCAAGGGAAAGACAGGTTTTTGAAAGTATGAAGGACGTCTGCAGGATGTCATTAAGTTGAGAAGGACATCTTACCAGATCTATATGCAAGGCATCTATTGGAAGTACTACGGCCAGCCCAAGATTGTCTCCGGTGCAGTCAAAGTAAGTCGTAACCATAATTTTCAGATAAGGGAATTTCTTTCTTAGCTGATCGTAAACAAAATGGTAGGCTTTTTTTCTGCGTCACTCAGATCCATTGTCAGGAATGGCTCATCCAGCTGAATCCACTGAGCGCCCATTTTCTCAAGCTTTTCAAGGATTTCTATATAAACAGGCAGAAGATTTCTGATTAGTTCTATTCTGTGGAATCCATTTTCTTTCTCTTTCCCCAATAGGAGGTAGGATACAGGGCCGATGATCACTGGTTTCGTTTCTATTCCCAATACCTTAGCTTCCTGGTATTCATTGGTAATCTTATTTGAAAACAAACTGAACTTTTGATTTTTATGAAACTCCGGAACGATATAGTGGTAATTGGTGTCAAACCATTTGGTCATCTCCATTGCGATGATATCTTTTCCATCTTTCTGATAGCCTCTGGCCATTGCAAAGTATAAATCAGTCTCAGTGTTATTTCTGTCTTCCGCTATTTCATGATAACGTTCAGGGATAGCATTTACAGTAAGAGACATGTCCAATACCTGATCATAAAAAGAGAAGTCATTAGAAGGGATAAGGTCAATCTGCGCGTTCTTTTGAAGTCTCCAGTTCGCTTCTCGGATTTTTTTTCCTGTAAGCAAAAGATTCTGAAGACTTTCTTTTCCTGACCAGTATTGCTCTGAGGCTTTTTTTAGCTCTCTGAAAGCTCCAATTCTCGGGTATCCTAAATTTTGTGTTAGCATAGTTGTTTGTAGATGTAAATTCTTTACAAATCTATATTGGTAGATCTTAATACTATAATTTTGCTTAAAAATTGAAAATAATATCTATAATGTTTTATTTTGTAGAATAAAAATCTGTTTTTACTGTTTAAAAGGTTCTTAAAAAGAAAATTTATCTATGACGGAATTAGATGATTTGGATATCAGACTATTGAAGTTGCTTCAAAAAGATTCAACTCTCACTACAAAAGAGCTGGCCAATAAGCTTAACCTTACGCCAACACCTGTTCATGAACGTATCAAAAGACTGGAGCGGGATGGATATGTTAGAAAATACGTGGCTCTTTTGGATAACCAGAAGTTGAATATGGGCCTGGTTGTCTTTTGTAATGTGACCTTGAAGCAGCATGAAAAAGGTATAGGGAAAAAGTTTGTAAATGATATAGTGTCCTTAAAGGAAGTGACAGAGTGTTATAATGTCTCAGGACAATATGATTTTATGTTAAAGGTGATGGTAAAGGACATGCCGGAATATCAGAATTTCATCATGAATAAACTGGCTTCTATAGAGAATATAGGAAGTACTCATAGTGTATTCGTGATGGGAGAAATTAAGAATTCGACGGAATTGCCGATATAGTGATGCAATTCATTGTTCCTGAAAGCCCTGTCAAAGACTGAAGGTTATCATTTTTTCAGGATATTTTTTTAATCACTCAATCAATAAATTCCATTTCGGATATATTTTTTTCTGTAAAAAACTCTGTGAAAATTTGCGTAAGCATTTACTTACATATACCTTTGTCTAAGAAAATTTACAATAATGACTGCAGAAGCCAGAAGGGATGTTTTTCAGGCAATTGCTGATCCTACCAGACGGCAGATCATTGGTTTGCTTTCTAAGCAGCCAATGAATCTCCTGTTTTCGTCGCTGGGACACCCAAGTTAAAAATGGAACAATTTTGCTAAAATTTTCTGCTCTTCAGTTTTGATAATAATCTTATATGTAATGTCTTTGGTAATTGGATGTATGACTTTAACAGCATAAATTGTTTTGGCAATGTCAATGGCTTTTTCCGGGCTAAGGTTTGACTTTTTTTCTTTAAGTTGCCTTTCTAATTCTTTGTAGATTTTATAAGCGGTAAATGCTATGCATATATGTGACTCAATGCGTCTTTGGACACGATGATATATCGGTCTTATTTCTAAGTCGGTCTTGGCAATACGAAAGGCCTTTTCTATTTGCCAAAGGTCTTTATAATGTTTAAGTACCTCGTCCTTATCAAGCGTTGTGTTGGTGTAATAACCTTTTAACCCATCCCATTTTTTGTCTTCTTCTATTTTGACAAAGTCTATGGCTACAGCTATTTGATTTCTTATCTGTAAAAATTTATTGTAGCCTCGGTTGTTGATGCTGGCTTTGGTAAGTTGACCGGTCTTTATTTGCTTTTCAAGTTTTTTTAATCCCCGTTCTCTATTATAGCTATCTTTCCTTGCTCTTTTCTCCGAATAAGTGACGATCAGTTTTGTTTGCTGGTCTTTGTTTATAAGCGTACTTTCACCATTACCTAATTTTAGTGCCAATATCCGTTCCTTAAAAGCTTTGGGTTCTGATTTTATACGCGCTCCCAAGATATATTCATATCCTTTTTGATGTAGTCGATTGATATTCTCTTTTGAAAGCAATCCTGCATCTGCTACCACAACTAATTTCTCTAAACCATACTGGGATTTAAAGGAATCAATGACAGGCAGCATCGTGTGTCCTTCAAATTGATTGCCTTCAAAAATATCATATGCTAACGGATAACCACCTTTGCTTACCAATAATCCCAAAACGATCTGGGGATGCTGGTGTTTACCATCTTTGGAAAAACCTGTTTTGCGTAGTTCATCTTCACTTTCTGCTTCAAAATAAATGGTTGTTACATCATAAAATACTACACTGATTGTTGCATCTAAAACTTTAAGTGTATGTTCATAACTAACACGTTGTACAAATTCTTTTTGAGTATCATAAAGCTTATCCAGATAACGGTATACCTGCTGTACATCAATATCCATATACTGATACTTGGAAAGGTAATCCGTGGTTTTGAGTTTGCTGGCCGGAAAACACAGTCTTGCCAAGGTTAGTTGTTTAAATAAAACATCTTTGATTTTATTAAAGCCTATTTGGTTAAAAATTGAGCCCAACAATAGCTCCGGTCCATGTACTGAAATCTGTTCAATACCTTCTAACACAAGTTCGGTGTGCTGCTTGTAATCTGTAAAATCAAATTCCTGGACTCCTCTAGTGGACTGTATCCATTTTTTTGCTTCCGAAAGTAACTGTTCTATTTCCGTCTGTACAGCACTACTACCAATCGTTTTTAGTAGTTTGTATTTGCCAGAACTCTTATCTATGATTTGAATACTAATAACTCCACTTTTGTTCTTCTTTTGTCTTATAAACATCCCCAAAAGTAATCAAAAGATACCCTGGGACACCCAAAACAATAGCCATAAAAATGTAATTACTAATAAATCAATTAGTTGTAAAATTTACATTTATAGTTTGTCGAAAACAGGAAAAGACTGGAGCGGGATGGATATGTTAGAAAATACGTGGCTCTTTTGGATAACCAGAAGTTGAATATGGGCCTGGTTGTCTTTTGTAATGTGACCTTGAAGCAGCATGAAAAAGGTATAGGGAAAAAGTTTGTAAATGATATAGTGTCCTTAAAGGAAGTGACAGAGTGTTATAATGTCTCAGGACAATATGATTTTATGTTAAAGGTGATGGTAAAGGACATGCCGGAATATCAGAATTTCATCATGAATAAACTGGCTTCTATAGAGAATATAGGAAGTACTCATAGTGTATTCGTGATGGGAGAAATTAAGAATTCGACGGAATTGCCGATATAGTGATGCAATTCATTGTTCCTGAAAGCCCTGTCAAAGACTGAAGGTTATCATTTTTTCAGGATATTTTTTTAATCACTCAATCAATAAATTCCATTTCGGATATATTTTTTTTCTGTAAAAAACTCTGTGAAAATTTGCGTAAGCATTTACTTACATATACCTTTGTCTAAGAAAATTTACAATAATGACTGCAGAAGCCAGAAGGGATGTTTTTCAGGCAATTGCTGATCCTACCAGACGGCAGATCATTGGTTTGCTTTCTAAGCAGCCAATGAATCTTAATGCCATTGCTGAGAACTTTGATATAAGTCGACCAGCTATTTCCCAACAAATCAAAATTCTTGAAGAATGCGGATTGGTAAATATTCGGCAGCAAGGGCGGGAGCGGTATTGCGAGGCCCGGCTTGATAAGCTGAGCGAAGTATCGACTTGGGTTGACCAGTATAAAGCGTTCTGGACAAACCAATTTAAATCATTAGATCATTTCCTGGAAGACTTACAAACTAAAAAGAAAAGAAGTGGAAGAAAGAAATAAAGCAACAGCAGATCGTGAAGTATATCTGACTTATACTTTTAATGCACCCAGGGAAATGGTCTTTAAGGCCTGGACCGATCCAAAACAACTGGTGAAATGGTTTGCACCCCATCACTGTACTATTGTTTATAAAAAACTTGATATAAGAAAAGGAGGGGCATATCTTTCTTGTATTAATAATCCTCAATATGGAGACTGCTGGTGTAAAGGTGTCTATAAGGAAGTTATTTTCCCTGAGCGCATTGAATTTACCATGGTAGTGTCAGATAAAGATGGAAATACTGTTGATCCTGTAAAGGTAGGAATGGATCCTGACTGGCCGATAGAAACATTGGTTTCCATTACCTTTTCTGAAGAGAATGGTAAAACGACTATTATACTTAGGCAAACAGTTTCGCAAAAACTGGCAACAAAAACCGGAGCTTATCCAAGCTGGATACAAATGCTGGAAAGATTGGCTGAGGAGATCAGATAATAAATTTATGAAAAGAATGATAATGAATCATCAGGTTATATATTTTATAGCAGTAGTTTTAATATTAATCAGTTGCAGTGTTAAGAAAAAGGATATGAACGAGAATGTTTCTTCAATGGCTATCAAAGAAGATAGCATTATTCCAAAGACCGGTTATGCTGATGTAAATGGTTTGACGATGTATTATGAAATTTATGGAGAAGGAAAACCACTTGTATTGATTCATGGAGGAGGTTCAACAATCCAAACTTCTTTTGGAAGAATAATTCCGGAGCTTTCAAAGCATAGGCAAGTAATCGGTGTTGAATTGCAGGCCCACGGAAGGACAAGCGACAGAAGTGCTGATCTGACATTTGAGCAGGATGCAGATGATGTGGCCATGCTTCTGAAGAATTTAAAAATCCTAAAGGCGGATTTCCTGGGATTCAGCAATGGTGGGATGACAACTTTACAAATAGCGATGCGGCACCCTCAGCTTGTAGATAATATAATTGTCGGATCTGCATTGTATAAAAGAAGTGGAGTTCCCCCTGAATTCTGGGAGTTTATGAAGAAAGCCACAATCGATTATATGCCTCAGCAATATAAAGATGCCTTTTTAAAAGTATCTTCTAACCCTCAGGGCTTGCAAACGATGCATGATAAATGTGCCAAAAGAATGGCTGAATTTAAAGACTGGAAAGAGGCGCAACTTAAATCCATTACCGCAAAGACATTACTGATAATAGGTGATGCAGACCTGATGACACCGGAACATGCTGTTGAGATGTATAGGTTAATTCCCAATTGCCAGCTTGCAATTTTACCCGGTGGACATGGAAAGTATTTAGGAGAAATTACAACTTTGTCCAATCAGGACGACTGGCAACCCTTAGCTATTCCATTGATTAAAGAGTTCTTAGGTAAAAAGGAGTAGTTTATGGTCGTAGCCAACTTTCTACTTTAAGTTGGTTGGAAGGTATCTGCTTGGCTAATCTTTACCTGCTAATGTTTTAAATTCTTAATTCCGTGTAGAGGCAAGGGATAGATAAGTTAATTAAATTATCATTACCTTTGAGGTTGTTTAACAAAAAAAAAATATGATTGAATTTGAATTAGAGGGTTATGAATTTATAGAGTTGAACAAGCTCTTAAAAATAACAGGCTTGGCAGGTACAGGTGGAGAAGCAAATACTTTTATTGTAGATGGAGAAGTATTGGTAAACGGTGCAGTTGAAACTCAGAAAAGAAAGAAATTGAGGGATGGAGATGTTGTTCAATTCCAGGAACAGGAAGTGAAAATAACAAAGGCTTAATAGTTTTGACTAAATGAAAAAAAGGCAGAGGATTAAATCTTCTGCCTTTTTTTTATTTAATATTTTTTTTGAAATGATCGGGTTTATTGAAGGGTTTATGAATGCTCAAAGTCATTTTTTACCCATGATAAATAACCTTCTCCGTGCTGACTTGAATCCAGACCCGCTTTTTCGTCATCTTCGGTTACCCTTAATGGAGAAATCCAGTTGGTAAACATTAACAGAAGGTAAGATCCTCCAAAGGCGAAAACAGAAACGCCAATTAGTGCAGCTAAATGATGAAGGAATAGTTTTGTTTCTCCAAAGAACAAACCATTGTCGCCATCAGGTATTATAGGGTTTACAGCGCTGGTAGCAAATACACCGGTTAAAATCATTCCAACCATTCCACCTACACCGTGGCATGGAAAAACATCCAAAGTGTCGTCAACTGTTGTTTTACTGGTTCTCCAGTCTACCAACTTATTGGAGATAAGACTGGCGATAACCCCTATAAAGATAGAGTGTGGCACTGTAACAAACCCCGCGGCAGGAGTAATGGCAACAAGGCCGACAACTGCTCCGATACACATTCCTAACGCACTTGGCTTTTTGCCTTTCACAGTGTCAAAGAAAATCCAAGCAAGGGCACCAGCGGCAGAGGCACCTGTTGTAGTCATCGCAGCAGAGACCGCCAGCTGATTAGCACCAAGTGCAGATCCGGCATTAAATCCAAACCATCCAAACCATAACAAACCTGTTCCAAGCATCACCAATGGAATATTGGCAGGGTTATGTTCTGCTTCTTTTCTCTGATGCAGATAAAGAGCAGAAGCCAGAGCTGCCCAGCCTGCAGACATATGCACCACTGTTCCTCCAGCAAAATCCAGAACGCCGAGGCTGAATAAGATTCCTTCAGGATGCCATGTCCAGTGGGCAAGAGGAGCATAAATGAAAATGAAAAACAGACATATAAACAGGATGTAAGAGGTGAAGCGGATACGTTCGGCAAAAGCTCCTGTAATTAAAGCAGGTGTAATGATAGCAAACTTTAACTGGTAAAGAGCAAATAAAAGAAGCGGAACAGTAGGTGCATTTACCCAAGGTTTCCCTTCTGCCACACCATTAAAAAAGAAATAGGTAAAAGGGTTTCCAATCCATCCGTCATAGCTTTCTCCGAAAGCAAGGCTAAATCCCATAACAATCCATAGAACGGATATGACAGCCATACAAATGAAGCTTTGTAGCATGGTAGATACTACGTTTTTAGGGTTTACCATGCCCCCGTAAAAAAAGGCTAATCCAGGCGTCATTAACAGAACCAGCGCTGCTGCTGTGAGCATCCAGGCTGTGTCTCCGGCACTTAGCTGGTCTTTGTACTTCGTCCAATAGTCAATTGTATTTACACTAGGAACACCTGTTATCAATAAAGTAATTAAGGCAATGCCAATTAAAACGATAAATGGAATAATTGATAATTTTCTGGTCATTTGGTTAATTTTTTGAGTTACCCGGTTAGGTTTCGTAAAAAACGGATCAAATGTAGGGAAAAATACGGTGTATTTATAGGGGAATATCCAGTAATTTCTTACAAGTTGGTCACAATTTTAAGTTAAAGTTTTTGAGGAAACTTTTGTTTAAAAATAAAATAGGTCATTTACAGTGGTTTTATTTTAAATAATCCCTATCTTTGCAGAGCAAATCCCCTAAATTTTTTGAAAGGAGGATACCATGTTGCAAGCTTTATTCCACATATCGCCCATTCAACTGACAGCTTAGTTCATAAGCTCGGGATATTCATTATTTTATTCTTTTAAAATCAAAAGTAACTTGTGATAAGGTCATACACTGTATGAATCTGTTTACACTTTGTTAAAATGATTTTACTGAAGCAATTAATATCGTTTTTTTACCGGTATTTATTTCTGTTTTAGTCCTGATTTCCTTACCTGCTAAGCTATTTCCAGAAATTTTCCTTCGGAAAGGGTGGTATTTTTTGCGTCTTCTGAATTTATAATTTCAGAATTGTTCAATGATTAATTGTTCTTAAATCCAAAGTTTTATGTTGGTGTCTAATCCTTTTTCTGATATGGTCTCAGAGACCTCAGGATATCAGGTCCTTTGTACAGACAAGGGACATAAAAATTTTTATTTCAAATTAAATAATAAGTCCATACCCATATGGGAAGACAAACTATTAAAACGAAAGACCTTACAAAAATAGGTTATCATAACGATGTATCCCGCAGTGTGGCAATCTCTGCAGTGATGCGTCATTTTAAACATTTTGCCAAAGCAGAAATATTGCAAATGCTATCTCTTGTAAAAGAAAACCCTTCTGAATATTTAAGCGATGAGAGGTTGAGGGCATTGGCAAACACATTTATTACAAAGTTAAAAGCAAAGTCATTTGAATCTTATGATTTGCTTGAAGAACCTTCATTATGTAAAGTTTTTGGAGGAAAAGATATTGATGGGAATGCCAAGAAGCAGATGGAGCTTGCCATGCGTTTGCCCATAGCCCTTCAAGGCGCTCTGATGCCTGATGCTCATACAGGATATGGCTTACCGGTAGGTGGTGTATTGGCCGCAGATAATGCGGTCATTCCATATGCAGTGGGAGTTGATATAGGCTGCAGAATGGCTCTGTCCGTATTTGATCTTTCCGAAAAATACCTTCAAATGAATGCTTACCATTTAAAGAAGGCATTGAGTGAGTATACTCATTTCGGTATGAATGGAGGCCTTGCCTTTGCTCAGGAACATGAAATTCTTGACAGAAAGGAATTTCAAAATACCGATTTGCTTAAAAAGCTTCATGGGAAAGCTGTGAAGCAGCTTGGCTCTTCTGGTGGTGGAAATCATTTCGTTGAGTTTGGCTTGTTAGAGCTGTTTGCAGATAATATATTGAATCTTTCTGCAGGAAGATATCTTGCGATTCTTTCTCATTCAGGCTCACGTGGCTTTGGAGCTGAGGTAGCGAAGCATTATATGAGAATGGCAATGGAGACTTGTAAACTGCCCAAAGAAGCCCAGCATTTGGCCTGGTTGTCGCTCGATAGTAATGCAGGTCAGGAGTATTGGGAAAGTATGAACCTGGCAGGAGACTATGCAAGTGCGTGCCATGATCGCATTCATTATAACCTGGCTAAAGCAATCGGAGAAAAGCCAATAGTAAAGGTTGAAAACCATCACAATTTTGCGTGGGAAGAGTGGCACAATGATAAAAAAGTAATAGTGCACAGAAAAGGTGCAACTCCCGCAAGTAACGGTGAATTGGGCATTATTCCCGGTAATATGATTTCTCCTGGTTTTCTTGTTGTTGGCAAAGGAAGCAGCGATTCTCTGAATTCAGCATCTCATGGTGCAGGCAGAAGGCTATCAAGGGGTGGGGCTCGTGAAACCTTTACTATGTCAGCATTGAAGAAGCAGCTTTCTTCAGCAGGAGTAACGCTGCTCGGAGGTACAGTGGAAGAAACACCTCAGGCATATAAAGATATAGAAAAAGTGATGGCTGCTCAGCAGTCACTTGTCGATGTTCATGGAAAGTTTTTTCCAAAAATTGTAAGAATGAATAAGGAATAAGATGAATGAATATGTAGTACAAATTTCCTCCGGACGTGGTCCGGAGGAATGCTGGAAGGTGGTGGCAAAGGTGCTGGAAGTCTTCCTTAAAGAAGCGAAGAAAGAAAATCTTTTTGTAGATATTGTGGATAAAGAGGTGGGACCATTGAACGGTACTTTATTGTCAGTTTCAGTATTGGTAAAAGGTGTTGGTGTAAGAGCATTTTTAACAAATTGGGAAGGTTCAATTCTTTGGATTTCACCAAGTCCTTACAGGAAATTTCACAAAAGGAAAAATTGGTTTGTGGGCATAAAGGCTTATGATTTAGGAGATTTATTTGTCTGGAATGATAAAGAGGTGGTCTTTGAAAGTCTAAGAGCTTCTGGTCCTGGAGGCCAGCATGTTAATAAAACGGAGTCGGCTGTCCGTGCAAAATATTTACCATCAGGGATTTCAGTAGTTGCTTCAGAAAGAAGATCTCAATATCAGAATAAAACTGAAGCACTCGAAAGACTGAAAGCCAAAGTTTTAGGCTGGAACGCCGAAGTCGCGTCAAAAAAAGCCCAAAGTCAATGGAATCAGCACAACTGTCTGGAGCGGGGAATCCTGTCAGGACGTTCAATGAAAGGTTGTAATAATCAAATAAAACCATTAAAATGACTTTATAGGGTCATTTTATGTATTAAGCCGGGTAAAAATCTGCTTAAACAAAAAAAAAGATTTATACTTAAAAAACATTGTAGATGTTTTACGGTTTATGTAAATTGTCAATCTTTTTATAAAAAATCACATTTTAGTACAATTAATAAAAGCTTTATAATTCATGAGCCCAGAACCTAGAATGAATGGTCCCAGACCGATCATAAGACCAGTCAAGAAGAAACCTGCTGATCCAAATGTCCAAAAAAATCAGGCAGCTAGTTCTGATGTTAAAAAGGAGACAAAGATTGAGTCAAAAAAAAACGACGAAATAAAGTTTGATTCAGCTCCGGTTGTACAATCAGAATCAACACCATTGGATAAAGTTGAGGCAAGTCAGGAACCTAAAGTTGAAGCTAAAGTTGAGGCTAAACCGGAGGTAAAGGCGATAGTTAAACCCGAGCCAAAGGAAACAAAGCCGGAAGTAAAATCAAAACCTGAGAAAGCTAAAAAAGAATCTAAGCCAAAATCAAATGGAGGAGGAGGCACAGATTTTGTAAAAGTTGTAAGTTTGATTACCAATGTGTTGTTAATAGGAGCGCTTGCTTTTTTTATTTACAGCAAAGCAGATCAGGCGAAAGTTGCTGAAGCCGAGCTGCAAAGCACAACAGATACTTTTAAAGCTGATATTAATGGTAAGTTAGCAGAGATAACAAGACTTCAGGATAGCCTTAAGATCGTCATTGCAGAGAAGCAAAAACTAGGTCTGGAGCTGAGTGAAGAAAGAGCTAAACTTGCTGAACTTGATGATTTAAAATCACAGATTCAGAACAAACAACTTTCAATTAATCAGTTGAATAAAAAGCTAACAAACTTCAAAAAGGATTATGTCATGGCAAGTGCAAGTCTTCAGTCATTATCTGCTGAAAACAAGCACCTGCAGTATGAGAAAGAAACTCTTTACAAGCAGCTTCAGGAAAAAGACGACTCTATCAAAGCACTTGTAAATGAAAAAACGGAGTTGGCAGAGAAAGTATCTGTAGCTTCTGCATTGAAGGTTGAGTCAATTCATATTACAGCATTAGGCCATGGTGGTAAAGAACTTAAACAAGCCCCGGCTTATAAAGCTATGATAGTTCAACAGGTTAAAATGTCTGTTGCTCTTGGTCGGAATGATCTTGCTCAGGGTAAAAAAGAGATCTATATGCGCTTTATTGAACCAGGCGGTGCCACTCTGTTTGAAGGTGACAAAACTTTCCTTGTTAATGGTAAAAAAACCTTCTATACTGATAAGCAGACTTTGGATCTTGATGTATCTCACTCAACTGGGTTCCTTTATATGAAAGGAAGCAGATATAAGCCTGGTAAATACACTATCGAGTTTTACTGCGATGGTAAAAAGATCGGTGTTGGCGCTTTAACATTGTCTAAATAAGTATTAAAATTATTAAAAAGTATAAAAAGCATGTCTGGCCTCAGGCATGCTTTTTATATTTCTATATTGATCATTATTAAAAGGAAACAAGAGGTGAAAGATTTTAAAAAGTACTTTATTGTCCCGGCTGAGCCGGAGGAAGTATATGCTGCATTAACAAATCCAGCAACCATACAGCTGTGGTCAGGTGAGCCTGCTGAAATGTCCACTGTTCCTGGGTCTGAATTTTCTCTTTGGGATGGAAGTATATCAGGAAAGAATATAGAGTTTACAGAAGGTAAAAAGATTGTGCAGGAATGGTTTTTTGGAGATCAGGAAGCTCAATCTATCGTCACAATAATTCTACATCAGGATAAAAAAGGAACCTCTGTAGAACTGAGACATACCAATATACCTGACGAAGATTATAGTGATATAGTAGAGGGCTGGAATGAAGTATATTTTGGCGCTTTACAGGATTTTTATCAGGGTGAATAAGTCTTTACCTGATAAGAACTAAATAACATTCAGATCTGATAAGTACAAGTTAGAAGAAATAAAAAAGCCTCTTGTCTGAGGCTATTTACATTTCTTTTAATAAGCAGATTAAAATTCGATTTCCAGGATAGACTTTGTTGGGATGTTGATCCCGCCTTTAAGCGTTATATGTTCATCATTTGCTTCCCAAATAGTGGTTTCAACACAAAGCACATTTCCTTCAAGTGTTTTAAAAAACATCTTTACCTTTCCTTTGTATGCGTTTCCAAGAAGCTCTGCTTTTTTTAAGTAAATGTTTCTAAGCCTTTTCTTTACCGGATCACTTATAACGTCTTCTTTAGTAAAATGAATTTCGCTTAGTTTTTCCTTTGCTATCTCTAATGCTGAGCTCATAAC
This sequence comes from Sporocytophaga sp., assembly GCA_024707265.1. Classification (GTDB taxonomy): domain Bacteria; phylum Bacteroidota; class Bacteroidia; order Cytophagales; family Cytophagaceae; genus Sporocytophaga. The sequence continues at coordinate 371,731 of JANQAB010000004.1, forward strand.
TTTATAAATTTTTATTGTTATACGGCTTTATGTTTGTAATGTTATGACGATAATAAAAGATGTGGGTAAATATTGTATTTTAAGGGTTTTATTTTTATCCACATCTGTATCTCGGTTTTCATTAAATAAGATTGCGATATTTAATTTAGCAATTTGAAAAAAATGCCATTTAAGAAATGATAGTTTGTGATAAAATTTCAGTATGAATTACAAGCAACAATTTAGCCAAATTTTAAACACTGAATTCAATAATTGTGCAAAGTCTATACACTTGTCTCTTAATGCAGTAATGGACTCTACAGGGGCAAAAGTTGGATTATCGACACATAAAGAAGCAAGTATATATTCCCTTGAAGATGTTCAGATTTTTCCTTTTGCACCTTCTATAATACACAATTCATTTTTTGTAACTGCTTATTCTTTTTTTGAATATTCATTCAGGAAGTTTTGTGAAATCATAGTGACAGACCATTCTCAATACAAAAGAAAGTTGTCTTCAATGGATAAAATTTATCAATACTATTCAATTGTTTCCAATATACTTCCTGTAAAAGAAAACAGTATAGCAGAAGATTGGGAAGCGCTTGTTATTTTCAGAGAAATACGAAACATAATCGTACACTACAATTCGATAGTCCCTGGCAATACTTCATTAAAAACTAAAGCGTTTCTGGAGTGTGGGGATTATCTTCTTCCCATAGGCAATGGTCTGATCGGGATCAAAGAGGAGATGATATCGGATATGTTACGAATTGCACTCAGGTTTTTATTCAACTTAATGGAGGCCTATGCTAACAATTATCCTCAAGGTGTCTTTTCAAAGTAACTCATGATTAAAAATAAGTGTATTGTATTTCACCTGCTTTGCTTTGTCTTTATTAATTTGTATTTAACCTCCTGTTACTATTTTCAGCCATCAAAACCTAAAATTGCGATACAACCTTTCCATGGTACAAGTGAAGAGGTGGTTTTTATTGTAACAGAAACATTGCAAAACTATTACGCGGCAGATATTGAGATATTGCCGGAAATCCAATTGCCACGTTCTTGTTACTATTCTCCAAGAGACAGGTACAGAGCGGATAAGCTTATAAAGTTCTTAAAAGATAATAAGCCTGAGGGCTTTGATAAGATCATAGGAGTGACAAACCGTGATATCTCAACAAGTACGGATCAATATGCTGATTTCGGCATTATGGGACTTGGTTACCTGGGTGGTAATTCCTGTGTAATCTCTGATTTCAGATTGAAAAAGAATCTCAAGAGCCGATCTCAGTTAAGAGAAAGAATTGCTAAAAATGCTCTGCATGAAATTGGACATACTCTTGGGTTATCTCATTGTGAAAGTTCTGAGTCTTGTTTTATGCAGGATGCGAAAGGGACTATTACTACTATAGATAAAGAATCAATGAGCTTATGTAAAGTATGCAAGTCAAAATTGAGGATTTCCCAAAACTAGTTTTAAAATATTTACTTAAGTCAAACGTCTTTCCTAAAGGAAAACAAATAAAATAAAGACAGCTAATGGCAAAACCCAATTATAGCAGCAACGGATCTATCAAAGAAGAATTACCTAAGATTAAGTTAAGCAAAGAAAGTATCAAAGAAAATTTATGGGTCTTTAAATACATCATACCTTATCGATACAGATTTATTCTGGGGCTGGTATTTATAGCGCTTTCAGGAGTTACTACAATGGCTTTTCCATATTTGTTGAAAGAGCTTATAGATAATGCACATCAGATAAGTCTTGGAAAAGATGCTATTGCTCCCGGACTTATTGCACTCACTATGCTCGGAGTGCTTTCGATTCAGATGGTATTTTCATTTTCAAGAGTATATCTTTTTTCTTTCGTTGGAGAGCATGCTGTGGCTGACCTTAGAAAAGATATTTATAAGCAGATGATCATGATGCCAATGGAGTTTTTTGCTCAAAGAAGAGTGGGAGAACTATCTAACCGGTTATCAGCAGATATTTCACAGATACAGGATACCGTTTCTTCTGTACTTGCTGAATTGCTTAGAGGGATAGTCGTGTTGCTTATTGGTATCGGATTGATTTTCTATCTGTCCTGGAAGCTTACTCTGGTAATGCTTTCTGTGGTGCCTGTGATTGTTGTGGTAGCAATAGTTTTCAGCAGAAGAATAAGAAAGGAATCCAAAGATGCACAAGATCAGCTTGCTGATTCTGGCGTAATTGTTCAGGAAACATTGCAGGGAATAGCAAATGTAAAAGCATTTTCGAATGAAGCCTATGAATTAAATCGTTATAGCATCAGTGTTGAAAAGGTGGTAAAGCTAGCCATCAAAAGTGCGCAGCTCAGAGGGATATTCGTTTCCATTATGATTTTCAGCATTTTTGCAGCAATTGTAATGGTAGTATGGTACGGCACCAATATCCTTCAGTTTGGGGAACTTACAGCATTCGTCGTATATACTGCTTTTATCGGTGGATCTATGGCTGGTTTTGCGGAGCTATATTCGCAATTGCAGAAAACATTGGGAGCAACACAAAGGGTAAAAGAACTGTTTGATGAAGTTACCGAAAATGTAAACATTAAAGATGAACCTGTACAGGATGCTTTCCGAATTGAAGGAACTGTAGAGTTAAAGCATGTGGCTTTCAGCTATCCATCCCGACCTGAAATGCAGATATTAAAAGATATCAGCTTTAAAGCAGACTTGGGACAACAGATAGCCATAGTTGGTCCAAGTGGTGCAGGCAAAAGTACTTTGGTTTCTTTGCTGCTGGGATTTTATAATCCGGCAGAAGGAGCGTTATTGTTTGATGGCAAAGATGCTGGTAATTTTCCTTTGTCTCAATTGAGAAAACAAATGGCTTTTGTCCCTCAGGATGTATTACTTTTCGGGGGAACCATTTTTGAAAACATAGCATATGGAAAACCAGGCGCAACCAGAGAGGAAGTGGAAGAGGCCGCACGAAAGGCTTATGCCCATGGTTTTATAAGCAGCTTCCCTGAAGGCTATAATACAGTTGTCGGGGAAAGAGGAGTCAAGCTTTCCGGCGGACAAAGACAGCGGGTAGCCATTGCGAGAGCAATATTAAAAGATCCTGCAATTCTGATCCTTGATGAGGCGACAAGTTCACTTGACAGTGAATCAGAATTGTTAGTACAGAAAGCTCTTGATAGCCTGATGAAAGGTCGCACTTCTATAGTGATAGCACACCGACTTTCAACCATTCGAAATGCAGATAAGATCGTAGTGCTGGAAAAGGGATTAGTTAAAGAATGTGGGACTCATGACGAGCTGCTCCATGTTGAGAATGGACTGTACAGAAACCTAAATAAACTGCAGTTCGAGCTTTCTTAAAATATTCTGAGCCGCGTTAAAGCAGACCGGCTCAGTACATTTTTTTAGATTATTTAATATGTCCTGAAGACCATTGATTTTAATTTCGAAGACTGTGGCCAGCATCATTCCAAGGCTGTTGTCAGGAAATCCTTCTTTCTGAAACCATTCAAGGTATGAGACAGGAAGGTCACACAATAAGGTGCCCTTATATTTGCCAAACGGCATTTTTGTCTTTACTAATTTGATTAAAATTTCCGGATTAGGCTGCACTGTACAATATTTAGCTAAGACAAAGGTAGGCAACTTTAAAGAACAAAAGTATTGTGAGACAGTTTTTCTGAGAATTTTAAGATTCTCATGGCAAAATTTAAGATAATTGCAATTATTATTATTTTGTTAATCGTTGGTGTAGGAGGATACTTTTTATTCGGCAACTACAGTGATGGATATAGGGCAGGAACAATGATAAAATTCAGTAAGAGAGGAGTTCTATTTAAAACATACGAAGGCGAACTCAACCTTGGGATGGTTCTAAATGATCAGCAACCATCTGTGAGTGTTTCAAATATCTGGAAATTTTCAGTACAAGGTTCTGAAGATGAATTGAAAAGTAAATTGCAAAACGCACTGCTCAACGGAAAACGAGTGAAAGTCCATTACAATGAAAAGTTTTTTCAGTTTGATTGGAGAGGAGATACCAAATATATTGTGGATGAAGTAGAGATATTGGACTGATAGTTTAATTTTCATTTATAATTGCAGCTGGTTCCGTATCTGAGCCGTAAGATATTTCTACAAAACTTAATTCCTGATTTCCAGCTTTTTGATTAAGTTCTTTTATAGAAGCAATAATTTTCCCCCTGATATTATCTGCTTCTTCAGAAGTTTCATACCCTTCTTTACTTCCATCGGGAAAAATTACCATGGTATAAAAGTCACCGATGATACTGGGGGTAATTTCTCCTACCAGTGAATGGCCGGTTTTGGCTTGCATACCTTTGAGGAAAAATTCTTTTGCCTTTAATCTTAATTCTTCAATAAGCTTTCTATGCCTTGTGGTAATGAGGATTGCATGATGCTTATATTGTTTCATTTTTGGGATTATTTTTATATTATTTTTAATTATTCTTCTATTTTTGTATTGGTTTAGTTCAAAAAAAGTGTTTTAGCTTGATTACGAATTTTGAAGGCATTTTGAGGTAAAAGTAGGTCAAAAAATAATTTTCTGTTAAAATATGCAGTCAAATTCATCTTAAAATTTCACAAAAATAAAACAAGGGTAAATAAAATAGGAAGTTTTTAGTATTTAAAATTTCGTATCTTTTTTATGAATATAAAAAAAATTATATAAATTGAAAACGAATAGATTTTGATTATTCTAACTTCATGAAAAAAATTCAGGCAATTATCAGGGCTTCGAAATTTGAAGAAGTACGGAGTGCATTGCACAAAACCGGGATAGAGATTTTTACCTATTACGATGTTAAAGATGCTGTTTTTCATCGTGAAAGTAAAGGTGCTTATCGGGGGACTTCTATTGTTGATAATGCTTCTGTGCCTAGAAGGTCCCTGGAAATCATAGTGCCTTCAGAAGATTGTGAAGAAGTAGTTAATAGCATAAAAAAGGCAGCGAGTACAGGGCAGGTTGGAGATGGGAAAATTGTAATTTTCGATGTCGCAGAAATTGTTAAAATCTAAATTATTACAATATGCAGGATATCATTTACGACACCATTCATGGCACTGCAACCGATTCTTACCATTCTGAACTGATCAGAACAGAACTTATGCAAGCGATTCAGTCTATAAAAGACTCAGTTGCTGCTGCAAAAAGTGCAGAACTTGCTCAAATCAGCGAAATTAAGAAAAGTAGTTTTGTCACTAATAACCTTTGGATGATGGTCGCAACAATCCTGGTATTTATCATGCATCTGGGGTTTGCTACCCTTGAATCAGGGTTGTCGAGAGCAAAAAATACTACGAATATCCTGTTTAAAAATGTAATTATCCCCTGCATTGGTTTGCTTTCATTTGCTTTGGTTGGGTATAGTCTGATGTATCCTGGTTTTCAGAAAGGGGTGTCTTATGATTATATTGGCTTTAAGGGATTTGGAATTTTCCTTCCTGAAGGTGGAGAAGGAATTGATTATAGTGCCAATTATACATTCTGGACTGAGTTTTTATTTCAGGGCATGTTTGCGGCAACCTGTGCTACCATTGTCTCCGGTGTTGTTGCAGAAAGGATCAAGCTGATCAGCTTTATTATATTTTCAGCATTGTTTGTGAGTTTTGCATATCCCATTATAGGTAGTTGGAAATGGGGAAATGGATGGCTTAATACAATAGGTTTTCATGATTTTGCAGGCTCCACGCTGGTTCATTCGGTCGGCGGCTGGGCAGGACTGGCGGCTGTATTGCTGCTGGGACCCAGGTTTGGCAAATATGAAGGCAATAGTATTTACCCAATCCCTGGTCATAATATGACTTCAGCAGTTATTGGTACCTTTATGCTCTGGTTAGGATGGTTTGGCTTTAACGGAGGCTCTGTGCTTTCTGCAGATCCCGGAGAGGTTTCAAGGGTATTGGTAATGACTTGTTTGTCGGCATGTGCGGGAGGTATTGTGGCAAGCATTACTATTTTTTCAATAAGCAAATCCTTCGATTTGAGTATGACCCTGAATGGTATTCTTGCCGGGCTTGTCAGTATCACTGCCGGTGCAGATCAGATGGGAGTGCTTGACAGTATTATATTAGGAACTGTAGCGGGAATGATAGTGGTGTTTTCAGTGATGGTTTTCGACAGGCTTAGAATAGATGATCCTGTAGGAGCATTGTCAGTACATCTTTCCTGTGGTTTATGGGGCACACTTGCAGTCGGATTGTTTGGAAATAAAGCCGGAGTAGATCAGTTAATAGCCCAGCTCACAGGTATGTCTGCGGCAGGCTTTGCATCATTTGTCTTTTCGTTTATTGTATTTCTGATTCTGAAATACACCATAGGTATCAGGATATCTATAGAAGAAGAAGTTGAAGGTCTTGACCAGCTTGAGCACGGAATGGAAGCATATCCCAATTTTCTCCCAAAATAAATTTATATGTCTACGAATGAAAACTCAACCAAAAGTGATCTGAAAAAGCTGTTTTTTATAGCTTTTTTATCAATCTCTATAGCCCTGGCTTACTTTATATATACAGGAGTAGAGAAGAATTCAACTATCATGTCCCAAAGAAACCGCATCTTACAGGACAGTCTCCTTATTGTTAAAAAATCAAGTGAAATTGAAAAGTTAAAAGCTGATTTGTTAGCACTGCAACTGGAGAATGAAGTAATGAAAGATTCGGTAAAGCAAGCGTCGAACAGATTTGCTTTGGCTTTGGGTGAATTGAGATCAAAAGAAACAGAACTGGAATACATTTTTGAAGAAATTCAAAAGCAGAAGGCAACACATAAGTTAAAGGAAAAAGAGTATGCCCGCAATGAAGCGAATGTTAAATATCTTATTAAAGAGCTTGTGAAGTTTGAAGAGGTTATTACAAAAAAAGCTGAAGAAGCAGAAGCTGGAGTTGAATTTGAGGCCAATGCTGCCAGTGGTTTTGATTCTGAAAATACGGATGAAGTCTCAGACGCTTATTCAAAGAAAGCTCCTGTGAAAGCAACTTTAAAAGTAAGAGAAATAAGCATTGTAGCTATTGTGAATGGCAAAGAAATAAAAGCAGATGCTATTTCTTTGAAGCCTAAGGATAAGCTTAAATTCAGAATAGCGCTGGCAGCTTTTCCTGAATCTTCTAAAGGTCGGGTAGAGGTTACTGTACGTCTGGTTGAGCCGGGTGGTAAAACATTGTACAATCCTTTTGAAGGTGGAGGTATGATTAAAGTTGGGGAAACGGAAATTCCCTATACCGTTAACAAAGATTTTGAATATTCAGGAAGTAAAAATATTAACTTTGTTTTTGAAAAAGGAAGCGAGTACAAGCCAGGTAAACACCTTATGCAGGTTTATCTGGATGGGAAACTTTCAGGCGCTACAAGTTTTCAGGTAATTTAAAGGTGGCTATATAAAATGTTGCCGGTAGTAAAGCAAGCTTTTACTACCGGCATTTTATTTTAAGACCTGATCTAAATTCTTTTCCTCAGGGAGAAGACCTTTAAATTGAAAATTTAGTGATTTACTCTCATGTCAGTTGGCGAATTCAAACCGCATGATGGTATTAATAACTAAACTTTAAGCTTTAAACTTTCGGCTTTCCATTTTTAGCCCTCCGCTTTCAGCTTATTTACTCTTTCAATACCATATCGATGCACATCACAGCGCCAAGTATAAGGATTCTGGCAGGAGCGTTTTCCGGAAGTACTTCGCTGATGCAAAGCATATAATTATCAGCAGTCGTGAAAAGCTCTTTGCCAAGTCCGCTCCATTTTTTACTTACTTCTGCAAGCTCCTGATTTTCTTTCGTAAATTTAAAATCCCAGCTGGTCCATTTGCCTTTAAGTGTACAAACAAGATTGTCATTGGCATCCAGCACGTCAAATTTACCACCGATAGAGAAGAACTTCTGTTTGAACTTGCCAACCAGGTTATCCTTTTCATCATATACTTCAACTTTTGATAAGAAAATCGAAATACCTCTTTTTACTGTTAAAACAGTTTGCCCTGTGGTAGTTTTGACAACAACATTAAAGGGTGTGTTTCTTTTATATTTTGTAAATCTGAAAATTTTTGTAAAAAAGCCTAGTTTCTCCTCTGTACAAGTAAGAATTAATTCCTGCGTTTCCGGATTAAAAATGTCGTAATTATTGGATGCTTTGAACATTCCGACTTTCTCTTTAATGAAATATAAATTTCTGTTTAAAATAGGGTGCATAGTAAGTGATAATTTAAGTGTAAAAATATTTCGGAAGATACTGAAAAAAAGAGGATTAATGGCAAAAAAAAAGAGACCAGGTTAAGGTCTCAGTTTCTTAGTTAGCAACTATATTTTTTGCTTCAGAAAGTGGCACTAACTTTCTTGCCTTAATGACTTTCCCGGGAGTAGATTCAAAATACCAGCTCACAGATCTGCCAGTACTTTCTGCTCTGCATTGAGGGATCAGGTCCAGTGCGTTGTTGTTAGATAATTTTTTTAGAAAATCTTTGAATTTACCAGTGCTGTTTTTATCCCAGTTGCTTATTCCTTTTTTGTAGATAAACTCATACATGTCATTTGTACTAAGTGAACCACAATTTTTGTTTTTGTCAAAATGGTCTTGAATGATTTGAGATAATTTGATAGCCTGAATGGTATCTTCTTTAGAAATCGCCATGATTTATATTTTATTTCAATTGTTTTGCCTGCGCTAACTAATCTTTAATTCTTTTAATCTAAAAATGTTTATTTTTTTACAGTTTTTAAACATTAAAGACTTCAAACTTAGCAAAAATGTAATTGCAATGGTAAAAGAGGTAAGAAAAGATGCTAATTAGAAGGATATTTTTGCTTAGGTGTTTTATTATCAGCTTTTTGTGTTGTTTGGACTCTGTATTTTTTTGACAGTTGTAAAGGATTATTGTCTAATTGATTTTGTGGCAAATAGTTTTATTGAAGAATCTTATTCATGTATAACCTTATAAGGATCTTTGAGTTTCAGAATGTTTACTCCTAATTAATATACCAACTCATGATTTTCAAATATGAATGGTTACATACTTTCAACTTTAAATGCTAATTTTAAACTGTTTTAAATAAATAATTAAGAGGTGAAGTACTCAATCGTTTTTTGTGTTCTATTAGCATTTTCGAATATCATTATGGCACAGAACCTGCCATCTGGTGAGAAAACTGCTATCCCTGCTCCTTCAAAAGGTAAAGGTAAGATTGAAGGCGTTATTATAGATTCTGCCAATAGCGCATCTGTTCCTTTTGCCACAGTTGCGTTAATAAGTCAGGAATCAGGGACTCCAGTAAATGGCACTATGGCAGATGAAAATGGTAAGTTTGATATTACTAAAATTGATGCTGGTGTCTATAACATAGAAATTTCTTTTATCGGTTATGATACGAAAGTAATCAAAGGAATCTCTGTTTCTGAAGCTAAAGAACATATTAACCTTGGTGAAATAAAACTAAGTCAGACTGTTCAGCAATTAAAAGAAGTTACTGTGGTTGGTGAAAAGCCAATTTTTGAAGAAAAGGTTGACCGCACCGTATATAATGCAGAAAATGATATAGGCAATAAGGGTGGTGATGCTACCGATGTACTAAGAAAGGTACCAATGCTTTCTGTTGACCTTGATGGGAATGTTTCTCTCAGAGGTAGTGAAAATGTAAAAGTGCTCATTAATAATAAACCGTCAACCATTACAGCGACCAGTGTTGCGGATGCTTTAAGACAAATACCGGCAGATATGATTAAATCTGTCGAAGTGATTACTTCTCCATCTGCCAAATACGATGCTGAAGGATCTGCAGGTATCATTAACATCATTACCAAAAAGAATAATCTGCAAGGTGCTATGGTGAGTATTGATGGTAGTGTTGGATTAAGAGCGTCTAGCCTGGGTTTGAACGGCAGCTATAGAAAAGGGAAGATGGGATTTTCTCTGGGAGGTAACGGCAGATGGAGTTATAATACTCCCGGAAGTTTTAGAAACTCTCAGACAACAATAAGTAAAATTGGTGAAGTGAATGAAAATGTTCAGTATGCAAACACCAGAAATTTTTACGGCTATGGCAATTATCAGTTTGGATGGGACTATGACATTGATAAGAACAACTTACTGTCAGCCTCTGCCAAGATTGGTTTCAGAAATGGTAAGAACTATCAGGATGATCTTACTACAGAAACTTATCAGAGTGGGGTATTGGAAAACATAGGGATAAGAAATGTATTCTCAAAAAACAACAATACTAACCTTGATTTTAATTTAAATTATACGCACCTTTTTAAGAAACCCATGAGGGAGTTGAGCTTTATGGCTTTGTATAGCAGGAACAAAAGCGTTAATGACTTTACCAATTCCATCATGGACAATTTCGGCCTAACAACATTAAGCAGGGTAAAGAACCTAAATGATAGTTATAATCAAGAGGCTACATTTCAGGCTGATTATCAGACGCCCATTGATTCCACAGTGATGCTTGAGGTTGGCGTTAAAAACATATACAGAAACGTTACCAGTGATTATAAATATTTCTCCGCTCCTGGCAGTGAGGGGCCCTTTTCTGAGTTGAGTAATAATAATTTGAGTAACAGACTTAATTACAATCAGAATGTAACTTCTGCATACAGCGCGGCAACGGTGACTTTAAAGAAAGTGTACAGTGCAAAAGTTGGTCTGAGATATGAATACACCACTATTGATGCAAGGCTTCAAAGCGGGGGCGAATCTATTGATATTCCATCTTACGGTGTACTTGTTCCAAGCATCAACCTATCAAGAAAACTGAAAAGCGGAAATATTGTCAAAGCTTCTTACAACAGAAGAATTCAAAGGCCTTCATTAAGATATCTGAATCCCAACCTTCAGGCTGCGAATCCTCTTAATGTATCATTGGGGAATCCTGAGCTTAATCCAGAATACACCAACAATTTTGAATTGGCTTACAATGCCTATATTAAAAGAAGTTCTTTGACGATTTCGACTTTTGCAAAAAACTCTAACAACGCTATTCAAAGTGTAAGAGATGTAAAGGGAGATACCATCGTAACTACTTATCAGAATATAGGAAGTGAAAACAGTTATGGCTTCAGTATATTTGCCAATGTTAAGTTATCTGATAAGTTCAGCTTAAACGGAGGAACTGATGTATATTATGCTGTATTAAGAAACAATGTTCCTGACCCTATATACAATGCAAACAATGAGGGGTGGGTTGCTAATTACAGATTGATGGCAGGTTATAAATTACCTAAGGATTGGGAAGTACAGTTGTTCGGTTTTTATAGAGGAAGAAAGGTGCAGTTGCAAGGCTATCAAGGAGGGTTTGGTATCTATAGCCTCAGTTTCAGAAAACAACTTAAAGATAATAAAGGAAGCATAGGATTTGGAGCAGAAAACTTCTTTAATACTTCATTCAGAATCAGAAGTGAGCTTGTGTCTCCTGTTATCAATCAGAAGAGTACCAATGTACTTCACAATATGAATTTTAAAGTAACCTTTAGTTACAAGATAGGAAAGATAACTATGGAGGACGCAAAACCTAAGAAGAGAAGAAAGCTCATTAATAATGACGACTTGAAAGATGGAGGTGGAGGAGATGGTGCTAATATGTCTGATATACCGTCCGGAAGCCAGGGCGGTAGTGAGCAACGTCAGGGACCGGTAAGGGAAAAGGGAAGCGGGAAAGGTAGATAATCAAACTTCAAATTCCGATAAGAAAGTAATATAGTATACTCTTTCTTATCGGATTTTTTTCTTACAAATTTCAATTTTTTACTTGCATGAAAAGAATATTTTTGAGTTTGTTATTTTACTTGGGGGTATTCAATTCCTATTCCCAGAATGTAGTTGATTTGTTATTGATGTTATCGAAATCATATTCAATTCCCAGGAATGTTAATGTGGTGAAAAGCGCTTTGTCTGATTATGAAAGTCAAAGTTATCCCCCGGGACCTTTTGAATTAAGGTTTGATAAAATTGATTTAAAGGCGGGTTACATACAAGGACGATTTATATCCGGAGAATCCTTTGAATTTAGTTTATGTTATTGGAATTTATCTAATGGTGAAAAATTGTTAGGATATGAAATTTACCAGTGTGCAACAGTTTGTTATTCTGAATTGAATTTTTATACTTATTCTTCTTCAAAAAGAATACAAAAATGTGATAAAGCATTATTGCCAAGTCCGATCATTTCAGAAGATGAATTTTTTGATTATGCGCAAATGGAGGCTGAATTTCCAAAAGACATTGACAGGTTAAAAAGGGAAGTTGGCTTTGAATCCAGGATATATTTGCCTCAGAATGGAAAAAATATAAAGATATATTTTGAACCCTATTTAGATGGTGTCAGTGATGAGACTGCAAATATGATAAGGTATAAAGAGCGGAGAAAGGGAATAATACTTGAATGGAAAGATGGTCATTTTGAAAGAGGTGATTGGATTATGAAAGAATAATAAATAATGGGCTCCTAAGCTTATGAGCCCATTATCTATAATACTATAATCCCGAAGCCTGCAGTTTAGCTCTCTCTCTATTTACCCACTCAATGATTTCCTGGGTCTGACTTTCAGTTAGCTTCGCCTCTGAATGCATGATCAGATAAGTAGAAAGCGGCATATCATGTTTTTCAACTTCTTCAGCAGTCTCCTCTAGTTTATGATCGATTTTCTTCTTAGAATATTTAGAAAAGTCTGAAAAGTTTAAATGCTTTTTACCGTCCTTGACATGACTTGCAAGGAACCATCCCAAAGGCATAATCTCCGAATACAAAGGGTAATTGGTATGATTCGAATGACAATCGTAGCAAGAGGTTTTCAGTATTTTTAATGTACTTTCAGGAACATCAATGTGATGTGTTACATCATTTGGGGTATCTGCTAAACCTTGATTTTTTTCTGGTCTTACTAATTGAATTGCAATAAGCAGGAGCAAAGCTCCATAAATAATTTTTTTCTTCATTTAAAGGTGAAATATATAGGAATCTATGTATTGTTAAAAATCGATCAGATTGGTTGAACCTTCTCTTTCTCCGTGTCTTACTCTGTCTTTAGTCTTTACTTTACCCTTTTGTTCCTCAATATACTTCAGGTACTCCTGATAGCTAAAAGGGGAAAGTACTTGTTTTACACTCATATCCCTGTTTTGCGCTATCGCTTTAGCAAACTTTTCGTTGTCTTTGCCTCGATTGAGTTGTTTTTCAGAATAGTATTTATTAAAAATAAGAATGAGGGAATCTTTTTTCTGAGGAGCAAGCAACATGCGGTCATTAAGCTCTTGAACAGTCTTTTCCGCCATTTTTTGAGAATCAAAATTATTTTGTGAAAATGACTCTATTGAAAGTAGCGACATAAGGAAGATTGTTGCTATATGTAATATTCTCATGCGTAAGTATATAATATTGGTTATTTAAAGGTAGAAATTTTTTTTGTTGTAATTCTAAAGTTGACTGGTAAAATTAAAGTTTAGGTGTTGAAAAATGCAAATATGTATTTTACATTAGGCTCCTGGAATCCTTGTGAAATAAGGGAAACCAAATTAGTTAGTACTATTGTTGAATATCAGTGGGTTAAAAGTATTGAAATGTATATAAGTGTTTTAGATCAGTCACATATCCCCAAGGGGGGGACAGCAGAGCAGGCGCTGGCTGCTACAATAGAATTGGCAAAGCTTGCTGATAGCTTAGGATATCAAAGGTTCTGGGTTTCAGAACATCATAATATGTATTCTGTTGCAGGTTCATCGCCGGAAGTATTATTGGGGTATCTGGCAGCTCAGACAAAAAAAATCAGGATAGGGTCTGGTGGTGTTATGTTGCCTCATTACAGTGCTTTAAAAGTAGCTGAAAATTTCAGAATACTGGAGGCCCTGGCTCCCGGGCGGATCGATTTGGGGGTAGGTCGGGCTCCTGGAGGAGACAGACTTACAGCTTCATTGCTTAATCCTCATAATCATTTCAGCGAACAGGATTTTATTGAACAGCTTCAGGACCTTCAAGGGTATTTGAGTGATTCTCTTAAATCTGAATCTGATAAAGGAAAAGTGTTGGCAACTCCTGTTGTTAAAGGGGTTCCAGAGCAGTGGGTATTAAGTTCCAGTGGGCAAAGTGGTTTGTTTGCTGCTCACTTGGGAATGGCATTTGCTTTTGCTCATTTTATCAATCCGCAGGGAGGGGCAAGGGCAGTTGAGGTTTATAGGAATTATTTTAAACCTTCTGAACAACTTAGAATACCCCGGGTGTTGGTTGCTCTTTTTATGTTTTGCTCCGATTCCAAGGAAAGGAATGAACAGGTGAAAGCTGTGTTGAATTACAGATTCCTGCAGCTTGAAACAAAAGGCCGGTTTGATCCTGTGACTTTCGAAGAAATAAAAGATGTAAAATTTAGTCCGGCTGAGGAACAAAGGATTGCTTTTAATAGTCTACGCTTTGCAATAGGTACTCCTGAAGAGCTCAGGAAACAGCTGACAACGCTTGCCGATGATTATGATGTTAATGAAATTATGGCTGTTAATGCAGCATTTGATTTTGAAGACAGATTAAAGTCTTATGAACTATTTGCAAGTGTTTTTAAGTAGGATTGGCAATATGGAAAGCATCCTTGCAAGTAGTTGAACCTTTTGCAAGGATGACAAAGACTTTGTTATTTATTTTGTTACCATTTCTTATAAGGTAAAAATTTCCCGTTCATCGTTACCACAACCCGATCTCCTTTAGGATCTTCCACCTTATCGACATTCAATGTAAAATCTATAGCACTCATAATTCCATCTCCCATTTTTTCCTGAATCACTTCTTTAAGGGTAGGTCCATATACAAAGCAGATTTCAAAGAACCGGTATATAAGAGGATCTGTTGAAATTTCTTGACCAGGCCCTTTAATTGGGAAGACTTGCAATGATTTTATTACTTCAGGATTTAAATCCAGATAAGCGCCCAGCTGTTCCGCTTCAGTTTTAGAAAGTGTGTTCTGCCCAAGGCATGCAGAGGTTGTAAAAACTTCAGAAAGACCAATGCATTTGGATATTTCAGTCCATGTGGTTTTCTTTTTTGCTTTTGCTTCAATGATGGCTTCGGTCATTTCGATTTTGCTGATCATAATTTAATTAGTAAAGGGTTATGTTTTATTTTATTCTGAATTTAATGTCTGCATCAAAAGCAAAAAGCCAGGCTTTGGAGTACTAAGTGATGTATTCTGTTAGTTGAACTGTTCTGAATTGCTCCGGAGTCAGGTTTGTCAGCTTCCTGAATAATCTTATAAAATATGAATTATCAGTATAATTAAGACTGGCAGCAATCGAACTGACTGAATTGTCTGAATAAACCAAAAGCCTCTTGGCTTCAAGGATCAATCGCTCCTGTAACAAATCACCCGGAGTTTTATTAAGTGCTTTTTTACATAGAGAATTCAACTGCTTTAAAGAGATGTTCATTATGCTTGCATATTCAGAAATCTGTTTATGGTCCTTATAATGTGCATCAATTAAGGTCTCCAGCTTATGCAATTGATTCATCTGGTACTGCATGAAGCCAGGGGCTTGCCGATATCCGGTATACTTTCTTTCCAGTTCGATCAGTAGCATTTTAAGATTAAGCCTGATAACATCATGGAAAAATTTCCTTTTGTTCAGATACTCATCGTCAATCTTTTTGAATATGTTTGATACCTCTTCAATATCCTCTTCTTTAATCTCCATGCAGGGAGAATTGATATGTGTATAAAAGAATGGTAGTGTTAAAAGCTTGTTGTAATTGAAGTCCAGAAGGAAGTATTCTTTCGTAAAGAATAAAATATATCCGTTGATATCAGCTGACAAATTCCAGTGATGTACTTGTCCTGGCGACAATAAGAATAAGCTGCCGGCTTTGACTTCATGATTTTTAAAATCAATACTATGTGTGCCTGATCCTTTTGTTATGAAAAGTAAAATGAAGAAATCATGTCCATGTGGCTTATCCAAGAACAAATTGTCTTTGAGGTGCTTGTCAAAATTTCTGATGTAGAAACTATTGCCGCAATGCTGACAGTGGTTGTAATCCTCAAAATTACTGATCGTTAAGACTGGAAGATCTTTCATAGGATTTGTTTGATTAAAGGTAAAGGATAATTCAAGGGAAATTACAGGACAAAAAATCCCTTGTGTAGGATAAAAATAACTTTTTTAATTTTTGGTCAAAATTTGAAGGGGGGGATTTGTGATATTTTAGTTGTAAAATGTTTTTTATGTTAAAATTTATATTTGGTTTTTTATATTTATTGGAGTTTCTGGATATGTCGTGTCTTTTTTAAGGTGATAGGTTGCTAAACTTTCATTGCCTGGGTGATCATATAAATGACAGCAGAAATCCCGGCAAGAAGCAGGAGGGTAGCAACTATTAAGGTGAATGAAACGGGAAATTTGTCTTCATCAGGAAGGAGTCCTTTTTTCATCATCTCAACTCTCTCAATACGGATCTGCTTCATAAACATTATATGATAAGCAATTCCAATAATTAACATTAAGATACCAAGTATAACAAGGGCGAATCCTAATGTTCTGGGGACAAATGATTTCCAGTGGTGATGGATTTGTTTTAAATGCCAGAAAATCTGAAAAATTGTAAACCCGAAACTTATCAAAGACAGAGACGTTCTGATCACAGCCATCAGAGTTCTGTCAGCGCTCAGGCGTGTTCTCTGAAAAGCTAATCCTGTACGCTGAGATGCAAAAAGAAATGAAGCATGTACAGGATTTTTAGTAAGAAGCCTATTGAAGCTTAGCTGGGGTTTATCGTCGTCTTGCATATTGTCCCTAAGGTGTCATTGCCTTTGATTTTTCTTGAATATAAACTTATCGTTTGTTTGAATGTTTTTTTAAGAAGTATACAATGGGAGGCTAAAAATATATTCAAAAAAAAAATATGCCTTCCAAAGGCTCCTTTATTTATGAAACATTTGGAAGGCAAAGCCTAAGAAATAAGAAATAAGAAATCCCGAGATAAAATTATCCCTTTATTGAAATATTACTTTCTCCAAGCTCTTTGTATAAATGGAAGATGATGTTGCTTTTAGCTTCCTCAGCTTTGTAAACATCTTTACACCAGAAGTGTATTTTTAATTCACAGACATCTTTTTTCAAGGCGACAAATTCAATTTTTGGAGTAGAGCTAGCTATTACATAGGATGAAGAGGATGTAATTGTTTTAATAGCATTGGAGATTTGTTCAATATCCTGATTGCCATTTACAGTCACAGAAATGGAAAGCCTTTGCTGTGTATTGCTTAAAGTCCAGTTTGTAATGTGCTGAGATAAAATGTCACCGTTCGGAATAATCACCTCAGCGCCATCGCTTGTTAGAAGCGTACTTGAGCGAATACCGATTTCTCTCACTTTCCCGGTTTTGTCTCCGATTTCTATAGAGTCTCCAACCTGAAGTGGTCGGTCAAAAATCAGAATTATACCCGATATAAAGTTTGTAACAATATTCTGTAAACCAAGTCCGATACCGACACCAAGAGCTCCTAAAACAATGGTGATTTTATCAACAGGAAGGCCTGATGCAGTTACAGCCAGCAAATATCCTGCACAAAGAACCACCAGTCTTGCTATAAGCATTCTTGAACGTTGGTTTTTGTTCTGAATGTCTTCATTGCCTGTGTCTCCGAAGAAATACCCGACATATTTCTGCAGCAGGTGAGCTACCCAGATAATGAAGAAAAATAATACCACACCTCCCAGTGTAAAGCTGGCACTACCAATAGCACGTTGTTTAGTCATAAGAACGGCAATAGCATCCTTGGTAGTATTGTATATATTCAGATTGGTTGTGAATACTATAATCCATAATAGTACAACCAAAAGCATTACAAGTCCCCTAAAGTCTTTTATGACTGCATGAAAGTCAAAATTAGTTTTAAAGCCTTGTCTGATTCGGCTTGTTTCGATTTGAAGCAGTATAGCTTCTATGAATATTTTGCTGAATACAGCTAGACCGATGGCTTGTGTAAAGGAGAATATTGCTGTGTTTCCAAGGATTTGAGATAATGAGAATCTTCCGAACACGTTGAATAGGATCGCAAGGATGTTCATTATATTATGCAGGATAATAACAAACTTCAGAAAACCCCGCAACTGCAAATGGTTTTTTAATCCTCTCAGAAACAAAGATCCGAATATTACAGAAAGTACATTGAGCAAGATAAGGCCGAACCTCTGGATAAGGCCAGGAAGCAATATGTATTGGGTAAATGAAAAACATATGTAAAGGACTACCATTGCAAGCCAATAAATAAAGAGGTTTCTTGGCCACTTTTTAAAACAGATAAATGTAAGAGTCAGGATTAACAAAAACTGCATCGATTCTATATAAACAGAAGGTGCATCCAGATCAAAAAATGGAGCTAATGTAAATATGAGAACAAAGGATGATGCAATAAAATGAGGATAGAGGTATTCAATCTCCAGATATTGGATTTTATCCAATGCTTCTGATGTTTTTAATCTGTAAATATTTCTGTAAAGCCATATTCCAAATATAAGGCCGATAACAAGCAGGAATAGCCTGTTGTTAAGGCTGTCCTTGAAATAATAATTAAGTGCTTTTCGTTCACCAATACGAGCTTTTTCATAAGATTGCCGTAACTGATTTAATGATTGATGCGGCAATGGTTCCCAAAGGTAATTAAATTCCTTATTGAATACTCGGGAGAATGAGGTAAGCAGGAGGTTGTTAACTTTTTCAAGTAAGGTAGATGTAATTACAGCATTGGCTGAATTATGTGTTTGGAGTAAATTAATGAGTGTAATACTTTCTTTTAATCTGGAAGTACCGGAGCGCCATGCCTCCCGCATTTCCTTTAGCTGTGGAGCAAAAAGTTTTCTGTTAACAGAATCACGCATCAGGCTTCTGATGACTGTGTCTTTCATCATTACCTTCAACTCATTTTTTAAACTATTAAGAGTGGCTTCTGCACTGTCAAGCAGGTGACTCTGTTTTGCTATATCTTTATGAATGTCATTTAACAAACTCCGGAACATCTGAAGGTTTCTGAGACCCAAAGCCTGACTGTTGTTTAGGATATTTTCTTTTAATACGAGTAATGCGGAGTCACTGTCAGCAAGTTTCCCTTGAATATTACGAATACCGGGGCCCAGATCACTTTTGTTTTTAATCAAAGAGAGAATAGCATAATTTTTCTCTATGCGAATTTGATAGTCACTGCTTGTAAGTTTTGCAGAGTCTGAGAAAATTGCAGCCAGGTCAGAGTTTTTTCGGAATCCTCTTTCTCTTTTTTTTGTAAGGGAATCTTGTTGAATTTTTAGGGTATCTTGTTGAGTTATTAAATTGTCCGAATGATTTCTAAGGCTATCTTGACTGAAGGAAGAATTGATTAAAAGAAAACAGAAACTGAAAATCAGAGAGACGAAAATAATTCTTTGCATGATCATAGTAGTTGTAAAGTAAAAATAAACAAGTAAGCAGGGATTTCAAAAGGTATCAGTGTATGTTCCGTAAAGAAAAAACTTTTACAGAATGAAGTTTTTTATATTCAGGTTTTTATGCAATTCGTTTAGTTCAGAAATTTTGGAACAAATGAGTTTAATTATTTTCAGATCAGGAAATTGCTTGTGAATTATTTTGTATTTGAAAAACTTTGTTCTGGATATTAACTATAAAATACTAAAAACATTTATTGGACAAGTGTTTATTATTCAGAAAGGTTTGAATAATTAATAATCTTTTTATAGATTCATTTTTTCAGATCTAAACCATTATGCCATACGTCAATATAAAAATTACCGATGAAAATGTGACATCGCAGCAGAAAGCTGAGTTAATCGAAGGTGTTACGGAGCTACTTAAGATAGTTCTTAATAAAAATCCTGAAACAACAGTTGTAGTCATTGATGAAGTATCGACTGATAACTGGGGTATAGGTGGTCAGCAGGTTACGGAGAGACGTAAGAAAGGAAAATGAAACTATAGAATAAAATTAAGATGAATATGAAAGGTTCCGAATGTCAAATGCTCATCAGAAAACCCGCCGAAAAGGTTTTTGAAGCCTTTATAGATCCTGAGATTACAAAGAATTTCTGGTTCACTTATGGAAGTGACAAGCTGGAGGTTGGTAAGAAAGTAGTCTGGAAATGGGAAATGTATGACGTTTTCACAACAGTGATTGCTAAAGAGATTATACCTGGAAAGAAGATCATTATCGAATGGGATGAGCCTTCCACAACTGTAGATTTTGATTTTAAAACCCTGAGCGATGGTTCTACTTATGTTACGATTAAGCACTTTGGGTTTAATCAAACAGGAGATGAGTTGCTTGAAGCAATTAAAGATTCAACAGGAGGTTTTACAACCGTACTGGATGGCCTAAAGGCCTTTCTTGAGCATAATATCAATCTTAATCTGATAGCTGATAAATTTCCTGCTGAAGTTATGAAGCACGGAAAATAAATTTCAAATATGGAAGCTCATAAGTTCACAACTGTTGATGAATATATAAGTACATTTCCTCAGGAAGTACGACAAATATTAGAGAAGCTCAGGCAAACAATTATCAAGGCAGCTCCAAAGGCTGAAGAAGTGATCAGTTATAATATGCCTGCATTTAAATTGAACGGAATGCTGGTTTACTATGCTGGTTATAAAAAGCACATCGGTTTTTATCCAACAAACTCCGGTATTACAGAGTTTGCTGATGAATTAACAGAGTATAAAACCTCAAAAGGGGCGGTACAATTCCCATTAGATAAGCCTTTGCCAATTGGATTGATCACAAAGATTGTCAAGTTTAGAATAATGGAGAATAATGAAAAAGCACTTGCGAAGAAGAAAAAGTAATTCAGAAGATAATGAATAAAGTTCTTCATTTTTTTTGCAATCTTTATTTTTTGTATATGTTGCTCCAGGCCTGCTGAGGAAAGGAAATCAGAATATAATTTGTTAATAGGAAAATGGAAGGCTGAAAAGCTGCGGTTAAATTTTTTTAGTTCAGGATGCGGCGAAGTTCCTATAAATAAGGTCCCAGTAGGGAGCCTTCATGAAAAATTTGCTTTAACATTTAATAAGGATAAGACATACATACTTTCAGATGAAAATGGTCAAAATGGCTTTGCCGGTTCTTATCAATTTAACAATGATTCCATATTACTGAGTTTAAAGAAGCATGGAATTTTGATTTTTAGAGTAGATAGTCTTTTTGATAACAGACTTTATTTGAATCAGGAAAGAGGACAATTTTATACATTTTTCAAAGATTCATTTTATTATATAGAGGTCAGGAAATTGATATTTGGCTAGAAAGGTATTAATACTCTCTGTCTTTATTTTATAAATATATCCGGAGGATTTTTTTATTCCTGGATAAAAAAGTTCTGAAAATTTAGTTCAAACTTATCTAATCCCGGCTTTTTACTACATTGGTTATCTTCAGAATTATAACTTTTTTTTCTTGTAAATGTCCTAAAAGATAAATCT
Source organism: Sporocytophaga sp. (assembly GCA_024707265.1). Classification (GTDB taxonomy): domain Bacteria; phylum Bacteroidota; class Bacteroidia; order Cytophagales; family Cytophagaceae; genus Sporocytophaga. The sequence continues at coordinate 393,151 of JANQAB010000004.1, forward strand.
TCCGCCGGGAGCATTTTTGTAAAAAATAAGTTGTGTATCTGATTAATTAAGTTCAAATGGTTGAACTTCTTCAAATACGGATAATGTTAAGGTGAATTTAATTCTGGATGCTGCTATAAACGCTTTGGTTATTATGAATTTGCAAAGACAACCATGATAGAAATTGCTTCGGATGTAGGATTGTCCAAGGCTTCCATCTACTATTAATTTGCGGATAAAGACGCATTATTCAGTGCAGTTGCAAAAAGAGAGAGGATGGATTTTTAAGCGATATCAAAAAGAAAATTATTGATAATAAGGGTACGGCAAAAAATAAACTTGTTCAGTATGCAAATATGCGGCAAGAGTATTTTTTGAATGTGTTTGTGAATCTTGGAAAAATTAAAATGCCCCTGGAGAATGTAAAACCTCTTCTAGGGGATCTCCTGAATAATTTTTTCAAATCAGAAGTAGTATTGGTTTCTGAAATTCTGAGTGAAGGGGTAAACAATAATGAGTTTAGGGATATTGATGTCTCTGAATATGCTGATTTGTTTATTTCAGCAATGAATGGTTTGAGAAGCATTACAATTAAAAACAAAGATACTTATCAGCTAGAACAAAGCGATCTGGATTTAATTGAAAATCGCATTAAGAACCTGAATGAAATTTTTATTACAGGAATACTTAAAAATCATTAAAGACTATAGAAAGCAATGCTACCATTAAAAAAACGAGTAATCGCTGCTGCATTCATTATCGCAGGACTTAGTTCAAAGGTATCTCTCGGTCAGAGTATAAAATTTCTTACCCTCAGTGAAGCTGTTGAATTGTGCCTGCAGAATAATAAACAGCTTAAATTAAATAAAGTGAAAGTGGAATCTGCAACTGCTTCAACTGTGGAAGCAAGGGAAAGACGACTACCTGACCTGGCAGGATCTGCAAATTATATACGACTTACGAAGCCGACAATCGGTGGTCCTTTAGGCAATACAGCATCGCCGGATATTAATGAGGCAGCTTATGCTATAGTAAGTGGCTCAATACCTTTATTTACAGGATTCAGAACAAAAAATGGGATCGAGTCAGCCAGATACCTTGAAGAAGCGACAAAGCTTGATGCTGAAAATGATAAGGACGCTGTCATTCAGAATACTGTTGCAGCCTACAGTAATTTATACAAAGCTCAGTCAGCAGTTTCAATAGTAAGAGAAAATTTAAAACAAGCAGAACAGAGAACTGCTGATTTTGAAAATCTTGAAAGGAACGGTATTATAGCTCGGAACGACCTGCTCAGAGCGCAGCTTCAGCAGTCTAGCGTTCAGCTTGCTTTGATGGATGCTGAAAGCAATCAGAGACTTGCAAATCTTAATATGAACATTATGCTTGGACTTGATGATAATACTTTGCTCCAACTCGATAGTACTTCTTTTATGGAAATCAATGATGCAAGAACATTTTCTGAGTTTGAACAGGTAGCGCTTTCGAACAGACATGATCTTGCTGCTCTAAAATACAGAGAGCAATCGGCATCAGCAGGAATCAGAATGGCAAAGGCAGATTATTATCCTTCTTTAAAAATAACAGGAGGATATTTTGCTGCTAATATTCCCAATCTGTTTTCCATATCAAATGCATGGAATGCAGGACTAGGGATTAGTTATAATGTAGCTTCATTTTGGAAAACGGGAGCAAAAGTAAAGTCAGCAAAAATCCGTCTGGCAGAAGTTAAAGTCAGTCAGGATCTGATGAATGACAGGGTAAAGATGGAAGTAGCCCAGGCTTTCGAGGGATATATTTTGAGCAAAAAGAAAATAGAAGTATATGCTCAGGCTCTTGAACAGGCAACTGAAAATAACAGAATAACAAAAAGTAAATACCGCAATAACCTGGTTACCACAACAGATCTGCTGGATGCATTTGTGCAACAACTGCTGACTAATCTGGACTATGCAAATTCTAAAGCAGATGCGGCAGTTGCATATCGCAGGCTTTTACAAACTTCAGGTGTTGCAAATAACGAACCTAAAAAGTAATTATTAACATAGCTTCAAAATTTGAATATGGAAACTAGTGAACTTTTCGAAAATAAATACTTTAAAAAAAATATAAATTGAGAATACTACTAATGAGCAGGTGAGCTATTTTCTTTATATTAGGTATATTTATTTTACCAATTATGAAGTTCTATCTATTCATTTATTTTCTTTTTTCAACATTGATCCTTTTTGGGCAATCAGATTCAACAAAGATCAGTCTTTGGGCCACGTATTACTATGTACCTACTTTAATGCATAATGAGACTGGTATTGATCTCCTAAATAAAAAAGAAGAGAGGACAGGGTTTAAATTAAATTCATGTGATTGGTGCAATGCTGTTATTGAAGGTACTGTTTTTATTCAGAAGGAAAACAGAACATATGTATTAAACTATGCTGGCCGGTCTAAGGAAATACAATATGATTGCAGGCAATGTATCAAATACAAGAATTATGAGAATTATTTGAATTCAGGTAAAGTACTTTGGGAATTAAGCAGTGGTTTCGGAAAAGGATGTAAGAACTATAATTTAGTCCCATTTATAACAATTGCTGTTGATACTTTTATTATCCCTATTGGTTCTGTAATTCATATTCCAATGGCTAAGGGAGTAAAGTATTCAGATTCGGAAGGTAAGTTAGTTGAACATGACGGATATTTTTTTGCAGGAGATGTCGGTAGTAAAATCAAGGGGAATCATATTGATGTCTTTCTGGGATCTTTTAAAGAAAATCCTTTTGATTTCATTAACTCCAATCATACTGGTGTATTTGAAGGTTATTTGATAACAGATAAAAACTTAATTGCTAAATATACGGGCCTGCATAAATAAACAGAAAGAATAAATAAGGGAATTGTGTATTAATAATTAGAAAGCATTCCTGCTTCCCCATTTTTAATCCCCACTTAACTTTACTGGCCTGGAGCGCGTTTTTCAAAACGCGTGCCCAACTGCACGATTCTCTACAACACATCCATTTATTTCTTATTAATAATTTTTTTCAACAAAATAGCCAGCTACAAAAACTGGCTATTCTTAAATCTTTCCTCAATTTCTCACATTACAAATGGGAAGGCGCTTTATTCAATATGAATCTATAACAATCTAAATGATCTCTCTATCACAGATTGTACGCTTCACAAAAGCGCACTACCTATGTTGACTGCGGTTTTTGATAAGGTGAATTTTATAGACATATGAATTTTGTTTATTTATAACTAAACTCATTTTATCGAATTAGCCATTATTAATATCATTCCCAAAATGAAATTATATCAACTTTTGTATGTAATTTTTTTTGTTGATTTTAAAAAAAAATATAAAATCTTGTTTCTTGTGTAGATTATTTTTTTTAATATAACGAATTATAAACCAGTATTAAACATTTGCTATGGACTCAAGAAAACCTACAGGTAAGGCTTCTGCTATGTCTGAAAATGCAGTGACAGATAGCTCTGGAATTTTAAGCAGTTTTCGTGATGGCAAAGCGAAAACGAAATCCAATGCTATTGAAATTCCCTCTATTTCTTTACCCAAAGGTGGTGGAGCTATAAAAGGAATAGATGAAAAATTCACGGTAAATGCTGTGAATGGAACGGCTTCTTTTTCTATCCCATTACCTTTTTCTCAAGCCAGAGGAATTACACCAGCTTTATCCATAGCTTATAATTCCGGTTCAGGCAATGGTAATTTTGGTTTAGGATGGAGCTTAAATTTAAGTTCTATCAAGCGTAAAACAGAAAAGCTGCTTCCTCAATATCTGGATTCAATTAGCAGTAGCGCAGATAGCGATATTTTTCAATTTTCAGAAGCTGAAGATTTGGTTCCTGAGTTTAGTAAGGCCGATGATGGGACATTTTTAAAAGATGAAAATGATGAATATATCATTTATGAGAAAAATTCAGATGATGACTTATATATCATACGATTCTTCAAACCCAGAATAGAAGGCCTTTTTGCCCGTATTGAACGCTGGACTAAAATAGAAGATGGTGAGATTAAATGGCGGGTTATTACCAGAGATAATATCACAACTTTGTTTGGATGGTCAATAAATTCAAGGATAGCAGATCCTCAGGATGGAAAAAGAATTTATGAGTGGCTGCCTGAATTTACTTTTGATGATAAAGGAAATTGTTGTTTTTATATATACAAATCAGAAGATCCGGAGGGTATTGATCTTAATTTAATTCATAATAAAAACAGAATCAAAAATAATTCAATCACTTATACCAATATTTATCTGAAAAAGGTCTTGTATGGCAATAAGATTCCTTATAAAAGTTTCGGTGATTCTTTCCCTTCCGAAGAAGATTATTTATTTAAAACTGTATTCGATTACGGAACTACCACCTCGATAGAAAATCCTGAAACGCTTCATAGTTGGGACTTCCGCAATGATGCTTTTTCAGAATATAAATCCGGATTTGAAATTCGCACTACAAGGCTTTGTAAAAGGGTTTTGTTGTTTCATCAATTTAAAGGCGAAAACGAATATGATGGCCTTGTCCGTTCTCTGAATTTTGAATACGATACTTCCACTGAGCAGGATTTTACTTTTTTGAAATCAATCACTTCTATTGGTTATATCAAAAAATCTGACGGCAACTATTCTTCCAAAAAACTTCCTCCATTCGAATTTGAATACCAGAAGCATGAGTGGAACAATGAAGTGAAATCTATTATGCCGGAAGCTTTGATTCACGCACCTTCCGGAACAGATGAATCTCCATATCAATTTGTGGATTTGTTTAATGAAGGCCTTTCAGGGATACTTTCAGAGCAGGCTAATGGCTGGTATTATAAGCACAATCTCGGAGATGGTAATTTTGAAGCGGCTAAACTGATTTCTCCCAAGCCTTCTTTTGCCGGGCTTGGTTCTCACCTTCAGTTAGCGGACCTGGATGCTGACGGAGGAAAACAACTTGTCTCCTTTAATACTGAACCTAAAGGTTTTTTCGAACTAAATGATGATAATGAATGGCAACTTCATCGAAACTTTAAATCATTACCCCATATCAATTTCAATGATCCTTTTACCCGGATGATTGATCTGAATGGCGATGGAAAGCCGGAGCTGGTCATCAGTGAAGATAATGTCTTTACCTGGTATGAATCAGATGGGAGAACAGGGTTTATGGAAGCTCAAAAAGTTTCTATACCTTTTGATGAAGAGACGGGCCCTCATCTGATTTTTGCCGATTTGAAACAGACGGTTTTCCTCGCAGATATGTCAGGAGACGGACTTACAGATATCATTCGTATCCGTAATGGAGAGGTATGTTATTGGCCTAATCTTGGATATGGAAAATTCGGAGCAAAGGTCGCTATGGATTATGCTCCTGTATTTGATCATGATGATCTTTTTAACCCTTCGTTCATTAAGCTTGCGGATATTGATGGTTCCGGAATTCCTGATATTATTTACCTCGGTAAAAATAAATTTTCCTGTTATAAAAACTTAAGTGGTAATAGTTTTTTAACTACTCCCTATGAAATACCTTTCTTTCCTGAAATTCATAGTGTAGCAAATTTTAATGTAACGGATTTACTAGGGAATGGCGTAGCCTGTATCGTATGGTCCAGTCCTCTTACAAAGGATGTAACAGCGCCATTAAAATTTATAGATCTAATGAACAGTAAGAAACCTCATATGATGGTTTCTTATAAGAATAATATGGGGAAGGAAGTTTCCTTTGAGTATGCTCCCTCCACGAAGTTTTATATTGAAGATAAATTGGCAGGAAAACCGTGGGTTACCAAACTTCATTTTCCTGTTCATTGTGTTTCGAAAACAACTTCAGAAGATAAAATTACAGGACATAAATTCAGCTCTAGTTATAAATACCATCATGGTTATTACGATCATCCCGAAAGGGAGTTCAGAGGCTTTGGAATGGTTGAACAGACAGATGCAGAGACTTTTGAACATTGGATAAAATCAGGTGCGAGCAATATCACTGAGGCAGACTTCCATCAGGAACCGGTAATAACAAAACAATGGTTTCATACCGGAGCCTTTCTTCGTAACGATAAAATTCTTTCTCATTTCGAACATGAGTATTGGTATGAGGAAATGGCTCGTCAAGGATTTCCTGTTGTACATCATGAGAAGCAACTGGATGATGCAATGATAATTCCTGCAAAAGGTATTCCGTCGTCATTCATTGATCTGCTTAGCGCTGAGGAATATCAGCAAGCTCTTCGTGCATGCAAGGGCATGTCCTTGCGTTCAGAAGTATTTGCGCATGATGCAAGTAAGTTTGGAAATACAACGAATGCCAGGAAGAAAGAATTAACTCCTTATTCTGTTGCTACTCATAATTGTGTCATAGAGCTCTTGCAGCCAAAAGGGAAAAACAGGTATGCTGTTTTTATAGTAAGAGAAAGTGAAGCTATTAACTACAGCTATGAAAGAATTACAGAAGATCCACGTATTGCACATACGCTAAATATCAAGTTGGATGAATATGCAAATGTTCTTGAATCTGTCTCTATAGTTTATCCAAGAAGAATTACAGATAACTATCTTTTCCTGGAATTACAGGAAGCTCAGAATAAGTTTGTTATCACGTATGCAAAGAATGACTTTACCAACGATGCTTTTGATAGCAACAGCAATAGGATGCGCTTGCCCGCTGAGGCTAAAACTTATGAACTGAAAGGGGTAAACAAAACAGGTGATTATTATTCATTACGGGATTTTGAAAATATTCTGGATGATGCCAATTCATCTCAGGTGTCCTATCACGAGCTAGACAAGCCTTTAGATATTGGCAAGGCACAGAGAAGACTCATAGAGCATGTAAAAACACTTTTTTACAGAAATGACCTTGCTGGACCTTTGCCCCTAAAGACTCTGGATACAAAAGCTATTGGTTTTGAAAGTTACCAGCTGGCTTATACTCCAGAGCTGTTGAACGATATTTTCGGAACTAAAGTAAATGATACATTAATAGAACTTGAAGGGAAGTTTAGTCACAGTATTGATGAATTGGGTAATCCCGATTCTGATTGGTGGGTTCGCTCCGGGACCACTCATTTTATAGAAGGGGCAGAAATTTTAACCGATGCTCAGAATCGTTTCTATGTTCCTCTTTCTTATACTGATCCATTTGGCGTCAAAACCAAAGTGAAGTATTATGGAAGCTACTTCTTGTTTCTGGAAGAAACGGAAGATGTCCTTGGAAATAAAACCAAAGTCTCTGAATTCAATTTCCGAACGCTTTCACCGAATAGAATGATGGATATCAATGGAAATCTATCAGAAGTTGTAACAGATGAACTTGGATTAGTAAAAGCAATGGCAATAATGGGCAAGGGAAGCCAGGCTGATGATTTATCGAACTTAAAGGAGGAGACAGATATAACAGAAAACACAGCGGTATTTAATTTCTTTAATCTTCCCGAAACTCCACAAGGTGTTACTGATTCAATAACTCTGATCAATATCGGAAGACAATTACTTCAAAATGCCACTGCCCGTTTTGTGTATGATTTTGATATATACAAAAATACAGGTAAACCGGCAGCGGTAGCCTCAATTCTCCGTGAAACACATTTCAGAAATGAGAAGGGAGAAGTAAATCCGGAGACGAGGCTTCAGATAAGTTTTGAATATTCTTCCGGAGGCGGGCAGGTGTCTATGACAAAAGTCCAGGCAGAGCCGGGTAAAGCAAAGAGAGTACGTGTTCTGCCGAATAATTCTATTCTTGTGGATGAGACAAATACCGGCTCCTTATTGAGGTGGATTGGCAATGGTAAAACCATTGTTAATAATAAAGGTAACGTTGTAAAACAATACGAACCTTATTTCTCTGTCAGTAATAATTACGAAGACAATAAGGAACTGGTAGAAACGGGAGTTAGCCCTTTAATGTTCTATGATGCTATTGGACGTCTTGTCCGGACAGACATGCCCGACGGAACTTTCTCTTCAGTAATCTTTGATAGCTGGAAACAGGTAATGTCTGATGCCAATGATAATGTACTGGAGAGCGACTGGTACAAAAGGAGGACTGACAATACTCGTCCGGATTTTATCACAGAAATAAAGGAGCAGCAGGCTGCAGCAAAAACCTCTTTGCATGCTGATACTCCCGGTCAAATGCATTTGGATACTTTATCAAGGCCGGTTCTCTCTATTGCTCATAATAAAAATACAATCACGAATTCAGATGAATATTACAATACATTTGTAGACCTTGATATAGAAGGTAATCTCCGCTCAGTCACAGATGCCCGTGGAAATGTGGTCATGGCCTATAAATATGACATGCTGGGGAATCTGGTGTATCAATCTGGAATGGATAACGGTCAACGCTGGTTGCTAACCAATGTTATAGGAAATCCTTTACGCACCTGGGATGAAAGATTCCATGAGTTCCAGTATTTCTACGATGAAGCTCATCGGCCAATACATAGTAAAGTAATCGGTGGAGACGGAATAGCACTTAATCATATCTTCGAAAGAATTATTTATGGAGAAAGTTTGCTAACCGGTATAAGAACAGATTCCAATAGATTCAATGAAGTGGCTTTACAAAATGATAATGTCTTTGGTCAAGTAATTAAGCTTTACGATACAGGAGGATTAATAGATACTCCTGTATTTGATTTTAAAGGACTACCAAAGACGACGAGCCGAAGACTTTTTATAAACTATAAGGAAACCGCTAATTGGATTGATCCTAATCTGAATTCAGATTTAGAAAGCGATATTTTTACTTTTACTACTCATACGGATGCATTGGGAAGGATTACTCAACAAGCAACTCCTGATGGTAGTGTTATTGCTCCCCGTTATAACGAGAGTGGTTTGTTAAATAGTGAAGCTGTCTTACACCAGGGAACATCAACTGCAACAGAATACATTAAGGACATTAACTACAATGAGAAAGGACAAAGAGAACGCATTGTTTACGGTAATGATGTAATTACTCATTTCACTTATGACAAAGAAACTTTACGACTGAAAAGGCTGGTAAGCAGGAGGCAAAACAATAGCCTCCTTCAGGATCTTCAATATACCTTCGATGCTACAGGGAATATAACCCATATACAGGATAACGCTATTCCCACTGTATTTTTTGACAACATGCAGATTAATGCGGTTAGTGAATATACCTATGATGCCCTTTATCGTCTGGTGGAAGCAAGTGGCAGAGAGAACAATGCAGCATTACATTTTAGTACCTGTGATAATTGGAATGACAAGCCATTTCTTCATAATATGAATCCCGGCAATCCCATGGCTGTTCGGTATTATACTCAGCGTTATCAATATGATGCTGTCGGGAATATTATGGAAATGAAGCATCTTGCTGCAGGAGGCAATTGGACAAGAGGTTACGAATATGAAACGTCCAATAACAGACTTAAGCGTACCTTCATTGGTGACAATAGCAATCCGATTGACTACACTAATTACGCTCATCATGCCCAACATGGTTATTTGGAAGAATTACCACATCTGGAAAAGATAGGCTGGAACTTTAAAGAAGAGGTAGTGCTGACTTCGCGGCAGCATTGCACCGACGACAATATTCCTGTAATGACCTATTATCAATATGATGGAAGCGGCCAACGTATCCGTAAGATAACCGAAAATCAGGCCAGTGCAGGAGGATCAACTAGCAAGAAAGAGGAACGCATTTACATTGCTGGCTATGAAATTTATAAGAAACATAATGGAAGTCATGCAGGGATTGAAAGAGTGTCTCTGAGTCTTATGGACGAGGATCATCGTTTTGTGATGATCGAAACAAGAAATGATATAGATGATGGTACTGAAAAACAATTGGTGCGGTATCAGTTTCACAATCACCTTGGTTCTTCATCATTGGAATTGGATAATTCGGCCCAGGTAATTTCCTATGAGGAATATCATCCTTACGGAACTACAGCTTATCAGGCCAATAATGGAGCTATAAGATCCACTGCGAAACGATATCGCTATACCGGCATGGAACGTGATGAAGAGACTGGGCTGGAATATCATAGTGCAAGGTATTATTTGTCGTGGTTGGGGAGGTGGCTGAGTGCAGATCCGATAGGTGTTGTTGGTGGTTTGAATTTATATGCCTATTGTAGTGGAAATCCAATTTCTCATTCAGATTCCAGTGGTTATAATTCTGAATCATGGACTGGCCTTAACGAAACTAAATGGGAAAATGGACATTGGACATACACTGACGAATCAGGCCAAGTATGGAATTATGTACAGATATATGAGGATAAGCCCGTCACGGAATTGGTTTCGAAGTGGGAAACAGAAGAAACGAGGTTTGATGCGTGGTCGTTCTGGCTCTTCAAGAAAGAACGGGTCGAGCATGAAGGACTGAAGGTTGTGACACGCATCAAGCCGACCGTCACGTTCGAGGGGTGGCTACCGTCGACGACGGAGGTTATCAGCATTACCGGGTCTGCACCAAAGGAAGAAAAGGGATGGTTTTCAACTGTCTTAGGTTGGGGTAAGACAGCATTAGATTGGGGGCTTGGTCCCAAAAAAATAGTCATGGGCTATCGAGCCCTTCAGTTTATTAGTGATGCTTGGGACAATGGTATCTATCAGGCTGGTAAGAACTATACAATTAATAAGGTTGAGGATGTGGCAGTCGACACGGCGCTGAAAGTTGGAAAGAAACTTCTAAAGAAGAAGGGTGCCGGTAGACATGATGACCAGGATGGAAAATCGACGACTAGCACTCGCAACTATGTCACCTCCCAATTGACTTCAGGAGAGAAGGATAAGCTTCGTGCGGAAGCACGCGATATTGCAGCCTCTGCTAGGGGAAAGCGTCTTCCATACGGTAGCGATGTACATCACCGAATACCATTAGAATTTGCACATTTGCAGCCACACCTGGATCCAAATCGGCTCGAAAACCTAATCGTAATAACTGACCCTACTGCAAGAAGGAATATGAGTACAGGACTAGGACAAAGTTTCCATCTACGACAACATGAAATATGGCAAAAACATTTAAAGGGGTTAAAGAACCCAACGGCTTCGGAAATTGAAAACATAGCCTCTCAGATTGACAAGCATATCCGGTCGGGTGGGACTCGAGATGGTGGGAGATGGAAAGTCGAAAGGCTCAAGCGTTAAAAAGATAAAATCGGCCAAGTTTTGAAACTTGAGTAATAACGGGATGATCACAAATAAGAAAGGTGTCAAACCGATCGGATATGATCATTTAGCAATAACATCCCGACTTTATGGATTTCTTCTTAATACTACTCCGAGCTCGCTGCTTAGCTATTGGCGGCCTCGGATGTTTTTAATTTCGATAAAGAACAAATTAATTAAAATAACAAAATTTTTTAATAAACATTGTAAAGGATAAACATCATGGCAACTTCAAACTCCAAAATCAATACCTTGCTAGGTACCATTATAGATGTCAACAAGCAACCTCTTTCAAACTTAAAAGTAGAAATCTATGATGTTGATATGCGAAGTTGGCAACTGCTTGCAAGTACTACTACCAATAGGGATGGTAAATTTGAGGTTACATGGAGTCATGAGCAGTTGAGTGGCCGTGGGAGAAAAACTGCAGATATAGCAATTAAAGTTTTAACCTCTGAAAAAGGTGTTGAGCTCTATAAATCAGATATGGATGATGTCAGGTTCAATGCGGGGGAGCGGGAGGAAATAAATATTACAATCAAACAGCCGGTTCCTAAGGAAACAGTGGAGTTTGACTGGTTGGTAAAAGAAGTACTATTCCTTGCAGGGAATGTTGCCATTGAAGATATACAGGAAAATAAGGAACACAAGGATATAACTTTTCTTTCAAAAGAATTGGAGCAGTCTTCAGAAAAGCTTGAACATCTTGTCGTAGCTCATCGTCTGCAAAAAGAGACTGGCATAAATGCAGATTTCTTTTATGGTATATTCAGAAAAGGAACCATACTGAACAATGATATAGACAAAAATTTCAAAGCCCGTAATTCTATTAATCTAGGAGATGATGATAAAACATTATTATATGATATCGCACTCACAGACTCAAGCAAAATTGAAGCAAATCTTAAAGGGGCAGTTCAGGAAAATCTGATAGACATTTCTGTATTACGTAATCTTGGGCATAATCTGGAAGCGCTGCAAAAGTATAGGAGAGAAGGGGAGGTTTATTATGAAAAGGTACATCCTAAAAAGGTTATAGAACTTGTTACAAAGATCTTAGACCCTGTCAAGATGGATGAGGTTAAACAACTTCTGTTTGATAACAAAAACGATTTGAATACTTTCTTTGAGAAAGTTTCAGAATCTGATTTCTTTGATAAGAAGGGAGATGCCAAGGAACACAATCTGGATGATGTCCTGAACAAGTTATTTAATTTTAGCAAGGAAGCTGTAGTATCTATTGTAAAAGAAGTCGGGATTGAAAAAACATCTGATGTGAAAAAACTAGCTCGCTTTAATAAAGCAAAGTGGGTGGAGGAAATTAAGAAATCAAGTAGTGGGGCATATGATGAAAAAGCTATCAGCACTTATGCTTCTGCTGTTGTAAGAAGATTTGAAAAAGCATTTCCAACAATAGCTTTTGCAGCACAATTGGAGCGTTCTGAAATAGCTGTATTAAAGAATCAAAAAGAAATTGTCATTTTTTTTAATAAGCATGAAAATTTCGAATTTCTGAGGGATAATGTTGATCTCTACCTCAAAGAAAAAGGGGATGAGTTTAATTCTGAGGCAGTGGCAGATGAGTTGAAATCTCTTCAACGTATTTTTAAGCTGGTTCCTCATTACGGAAAAACAATGGCATTGAGGGATGAAAAAATCCATTCCGCATTTAATATTGTCTCCATTGGAAAAAGCCGTTTCCAGAAAGAAATTGCCCCCAAAGCCGGATTATCAGAGATAGAAGCAAATGAAGTATTTCGTAAAGCTGAGGCAAAACACACTGCTGCAATGCTTACCATAGGAGATTTGAATGACAGCATAAGTGCAATGAATATTGCTTCACTGGAGAATGCTTCTTTGGTAAAAAAGATTGAAACTGTTAGTAAGGAGTTTCCTAATTTAAAATCCCTTTTTAAACTTACTGATACATGTGAATGTGAACATTGTCGTTCGGTGTATAGCCCTGCTGCATACCTGGTAGAAATTTTGCAATTCCTGGACAAGAGGACAGTAGTCAGCGGCAATGCAAAATCAATCTTGTTTAAAAGACGACCTGATCTTGGAGAAATTGACTTAGGTTGTGAGAATGCAAATATTCCTGTCAAATATATTGACTTAGTTTGTGAAATTCTTGAAGATGCCATCGCTCCTGATCAGGGTATTAATTTTACTGGTAACCTGGTTGCAGGACCTGATCCATCGAAAGGGAAAATTTCCAACGGCCTGCTAGCGGTTTTACAAGCTGCAGGACTGCCTGTTACAGATAATGCATTGATTCATGAAACAGAAAGTACTATAGTGTCTCCCTCCACTTTGCCTCATTATTTACGTGATAATAAGTTAGTCTGCAAAATTGTAAACACCGGAGCTAATAATTTTATTATTTATCGGCTGAGGCAAACTATGTCTTCTGCTGAAGAATTGGATGCTGCTCCCGAATATGTGAATACAAAGGCGTATGATGTTTTAAAGAGTAGCAATTTCGCTTTTAACCTTCCGTTTGATCTTCCTCATGCAGAAGCGAATGCTTACTTTGAGCGCTTTGGAATCAAACGTGCCGATCTCATGCAGGCATTTCAGAAGACTGCTATTCCCGGTCATGAAACCATTGCTTCTGAATATCTGGGTCTTACTGATAGTGATAGACAACTTGTTGTTAATACCCCGCTTCTTAATGATAATGCAGCCCAGCAGAATTTCTGGAATGTGCCTGCACCTGGCAATGTTGTAGATTACTTAAAACACGTGGATCATTTTCTTGATAGGACTGGTCTTGAGTATAAGGAGCTGGAATTACTCCTTAAACTGAAGTTTATCAATAAAAACAGAAACCTTTTTATTTATAATAATGATCTTACTTGTGATATAGCCACTAAAGAAATAAAGAACCTTGATCTGGATGTACTGGATAGAATCCATCGTTTTATTCGTTTGCAGCGAAAATTAGGATGGAAATTTGAAACATTGGATGAAGCTATCGGTCAGGCAAAACTTGGCAATGGACTCCTTAATGATAATTGTCTGATTGTAATTTCAAATATCAAGAAAATTAGCAATAAAACAGGTTTGACCATAGATGAATTGATTTGCTGTTTTGGTGAAATACCCCATACCTTATTGCCCTTTAAAACAACTACACTTTATGATTTAATTTTTCAGAATAAGTCAAAGAATGGTTCTAGTGAACCAGGACTGGCTGTTGAAAAGGTAATTGAAAATGAATCTGTCGTTGTCAAAAAACAAATGGCTGAGTTCAGGAAAGCAATCAGTACTTGTATAAGTATAAAAGAAACAGATTTTGACAAATTGGTGGCCGCTCTTCCCAATGGTGATTTAAGTTTTGTAAACCTAAGTGGAATGTATGCCATGGGTAAGTTGATGAAGAAGCTTAAGATAAAAGCAGATGACTTTTTCATTTTAAAGGACCTTACCGGTATTAATATTTTTAATTCAGCAGGCGATACGCTCAGGTTTTGTGAGGAATTGGAGGTTGCCGGAAAAGGTGCAATAAAAGCTGTTGATGTTAAATATTACCTTCAGCATAAAGCTGATAATATAAGTGATCGTGAGATTAAACAAGAGAAGATAGAGGTAATCCTTTCAAGTATTCAAATAGCCAGTCAAAAGTCTTTCAATGAAAATCGTTCTCCTTACAACGATGAAATAACTGTTGAAGCTCAAAAGGATACATTTAAAACGTATTTGTCTAAATTATCTTTGTTAAATGAAATTGATGTAGCTATCATATTAAACTTCCTTGAAAAAAAATGGAGCTATTCGTGGGTTGATGAGCATTATGTTCTGCACACTGGTTCCACACATACAGACGCTATTACATTTATTAATTACAAAAAGATAAATACTCTTTTTGATGTCGCATCGATCCAGTTAGCAATAAGTGCGTTAGATTCAGCAACAGGTCCAAACATTGAAATAGCACAGAAAGGATTTATCAAGGCCTGGCTTAGCGGAATTTCAGGCTATCTCTTTAAGCAAAGCAGAGCTTCTATCATCAATACTGCAATATCTACAGCATTTAAGGCTAATAGTGATAAGGTTGAAATAGTATTAAACAATGCAGTATTGAAGAAAAATGTACCAGGAACAGATAGAATATCAGATGTTTTACAAAGTGATTCATTAATAGATATAGCTGAAATTAATTCCGGACATCCAATTCCTGTCCTTCCGGTTATTAATGAAGCAGCATTTTCAAAACAATATGCAGCCCTTCGTTTATTGCATAAGTTGTTCCCTTTAATCAATCTATTAAATTTAAGTAATGATCAATTGGAGTGGTTTCTTAAAAATGCAAGGTCTCTGGGGTGGTTTGAGTTGGATAGTATTCCGTTTGAGGCAGGACAACCTATTGTTTCGTATCAGCAATATGAGGATTTTATAAGCTTGTTATCGCTAACAAAAGATCTTACACCTGTTCTTAATCCTTCAGATGCTGAAAATCCGGTTTCTTTTTTTCAGCACAATGGAACTTGTGCTCATTCCTTCAACAACTCAGGATGAATGGATGCAAGCTCTTTCTTTGTTAACGGGTTATGACAAAGCGGATTTAATTGCCGTTGATCAGTATTTCTTTTCAGTCTTTAATCCTGATCATTATAAAACTGTTTCCAATTTGAAGCGCTTGCTGGGTAGTGCTGAAAGTATGCGAAAGTTAAGTGCCAACATTGCCCAGATAACTAATTTTATTAAACCTATACTGAATACGAATGATGTATCAGATCTCCGCGCCAACCTCAAAACCAGATATGATGAAGATACCTGGCTGAGTACTCTAAAAGAGATAATGGACAAAATCCGGCCTCAAAAAAGAAATGCTTTGGTTACATACTTACTGGCTACAAATCCTGATATAAAAAATGAAAATGATCTGTATGAATATTTTCTTGTAGATGTTGAAATGGGGGCATGTATGTCTTCTTCCCGTATTGTATTGGCTCATAATAGTATTCAGCTGTTTGTACAACGCTGCCTGATGGGACTGGAGCCTGAAGCTATTGCAAATACAGAGGAAGATCCGGATTGGAATCAATGGAAATGGATGAAGAATTACCGTGTTTGGGAAGCCAACAGGAAAATATTCCTGTATCCGGAAAACTGGTATGATTTAACGCTCGCTGATGATAAATCTTTCCTGCTTACGGATTTCATCAATGAACTCCAGCAAAATGAACTCACTAATGATACAGCCGAGCAGTCTGTTCGAAATTATCTGGAGAAGCTGGATAATATTGCCTTCCTTGAGGTGAAAGCGACCTGGTATGATGTTCCAACCCGTACAATGCATGTGGTAGCCCGCACCAAGGGGGAGATCCTGCTGTTTATTATTATAGAAGATTTGAAAATGAACGTAACTGGACTGCCTGGGAGAAAGTGGATTTAGATATTACGGGTGAACAGATAATTGCTTTCATGCGCAACAGCCGACTGCATTTAGCCTGGCTGATCTACACTGAAGAGGCTCAACCCGATCAAAAGTCGAAAGTACCTTCCACTTCAGATCAGGGGCACGAAATTGATCCTGACAGACCAAGAAAGAAACTTAAAATCCAACTAGCCATTAGCGAATTCAGTAATAAGAAATGGCAGCCGAAATTGGTGTCAAAAGATAGTATATCCACACCAGGATATTATGATCCTTTTCCATATTATTCACTGGACAAGGAAAAATTTAATCTGAGATTTATTGAGTTATTCGACCAGATCCATGTTTTTAGCAGTTGGTGGAATGATCAGGACTTCGACAGTATTATTCTCAATGGTGTATTCAATATTGCAGGATGTAAAGGGTATCCAGAAAAAATCTTTGAAGGAAACAATTGGTCTCCTGATTTTCTTCCTGATTTTAGTCAGGCAGAATTACGCTCTCAGCGTTACACAGAATTAATTGGTTTGAGTCCGGATGATCTGAAAGTCAAAAATGGAATCAGTCCATTTCAGTTTTTTAAATTGCTGGATTCAACTCCCGGGAAATTCAGGATTACTTATCCTCATCAGCTAACTATCATTGACCTGATAAGCGTAATTTATCAGTTCATCGTATTACTCTTATTAAAAAATAATTCAGTTAAGGGAGGCAGGGAGTATAGAAATCTAAAAATTCCTTATGGAACCTTGCTTCCATATTTCATGGAAGATAGCTGGCATGCCTATGTCATTATACCCGGGTTTTACAGACAGGAATATTCAGGAGGAGAATTTCCATCAGTTGTAGGATTAAATGACGATGAAAAAAGAATTGCCTCTGATGTTTTCGAACTGATTGATGCTATCATCAATTGGGTGAAAAAAATCAGGCTTGATTTTCAGACAAATCCACCTGCAGATACACAAGAAGCGATTAACAGAATTATTGCAGATCTTGATTTCCAGGATATCATTCAGGAAATGACGCACTATAAAGCCCTGCATCCATTCTTACAAATGCTTATTGGTATTTCAGGGGATTCGGAATTTGACGAATACCTGAAGAAAGCGTTGGAGCAAAATGGACTTGTTTATGGAGAGCAGTTTAAGAACATGTATCATCCGATGGTTTGTGCTTTGAGAACTATCTTGTACAAAGATGGAATTCCTGGTTTAATGAAAAGGGAGACTCAGCTGAAATTGAACACTTCTTTTGATTTTAAAGCCAATTATACCCCAGATCCGCTTCATGTGGCCAAGCTTAGTTATAAACAGCCTGATGGTTCGATCATTCACAACTATCCGATTGAAGATATTGATTTTGCAAGTGATGGAAGCTATAGTTTATATAATTGGGATTTATTTTACCGTGTACCTCTGCATATTGCCACAAGTCTTACAAAGAACCAACGATTTGAAGAGGCACTTTCCTGGTTTCATTATATGTTCAATCCTACAGGAGCTTTGCCAGGCACAGGTGTTCAAAGATATTGGGTTACCAAGCCTTTTTATCTTAATCAGGAATCCGATTACATAGCTCAGAGGATTGATTCATTAATGAACGCAACAGCAGACAAAAATAATCCTGACATTAAAGAACTGGAGTTTGCAATAGAGCAATGGAGGAAGAAGCCATTCAGGCCTGATGTCATAGCGAGGTTCAGGCCAGTAGCTTATCAGAAAGCTTTATTGATGAAATACATCGATAACCTCACCGAATGGGGAGATTACTTATTCAGGCAGGATACAATGGAATCTGTAGCACAGGCTACCCAGATGTATATTCTTGCCGATAAGTTATTAGGACCTAAGCCAAAAATTGTTGCTCCCGTAGTGAAGCCTCCTTATGAGACCTATAACCAAATTGAAGCTAAATTGGATAGCTTTGGTAACGCTCTGATTGCTCTTGAAAATATCCTTCCGGATATATCAGTATTACCAGAAGGAGGAGAGGAACTGCCTCCTTCGCCGGTTACATTATCGATGTTGTACTTCTGCATTCCTCAAAATGAAAAAATGTCTGAATATTGGGACAGAGTTGCTGATCGTCTGTTCAAAATCAGACATTGCCAGAACATTGACGGAATCGAAAGAAGTTTAGCCTTGTTTGCTCCGCCAATTGATCCTGGAATGTTGGTGAAAGCAGCAGCTTCCGGTTTGGATTTATCTTCCATATTGGCAGGCTTCAATGCACCTACGCCTTTTTATCGCTTTAGCATTTTATCACAGAAAGCAACAGAATTGGCTCAGGAAGTGCGTGGCCTTGGTAATTCATTACTCTCAGCATTAGAGAAAAAAGATGCAGAAGCACTTTCTTTGTTGAGAAATGAATTGGAGCTGAAGGTATTGAATGCAGCTAGAGATATCAAGAAATTACAGATAGAGGAGGCCAAGGAACAAATAGAAGTATTGAAGAGAACTCAGAAGGTAATTGAAGAGAGGTATAATTATTATCAGCAAATTGAGAAAGTAAATTCCAAAGAACAATTAAGTCTCGATAAACTTGAAAAATCTCATCATTATCAGGAGGCAGCTCAGGCGGTCAAATTAGCTGCTTCATTGATATCTTTATTGCCTGATATTGATCTTGGAGCCTCTGGCTTTGGTGGGTCCCCAGTTACAAAATTTAAAATCGGTGGTCTGAATTTAGGGCAGGCTTCAAATGCTGCAAGTGATATCTTATCTTTCCTGGCTTCTAGAGCTGCTAATGAATCTTCACGCTCTTCCATAGTAGGAGGATATGACAGACGTTTCGATGACTGGAAACTCCAGGAGCGGTTAGCGAAAAAAGAATTGGATAGTATAGAAAAACAGATTGTATCAGCTGAAATCAGGAAGAGGATTTCTGAAGCGGATTTGAAAAATCATGACTTACAAATTGAGAATGCAAAGAAAACGGATGAATTCATGCGTTCGAAATATACTAACAAAGAGCTGTATGACTGGATGATAGGGCAGATAAGTTCTGTTTATTACAAATCCTATCAACTGGCTCATGACTTCGCCAAAAAGGCTGAAAGAAGTTATAGGTTTGAATTGGGAAATGAGGATAGCTTTATTACTTATGGCTATTGGGATAGTATGAAAAAGGGATTACAATCTGCTGATGCATTGTTGCACGATATAAAGAGGATGGAGGCGGGTTATCTTGATAAAAACAAAAGAGAGTATGAAATCATCAAGCACATTTCTCTTTCTCAGCTTGATCCTCTTGCTTTAATCAAACTGCGTGCTACCGGAGTTTGTGATTTTGAGGTACCTGAAGCCCTGTATGACATGGACCATGCCGGGCAATTTTTCAGGAGAATAAAATCCGTAAGCATTAGTATGCCATGTATAGCTGGCCCTTATACATCTGTGAGCGCTAAGTTGTCTTTAATTAATAACCGTTACCGGAAAAATACGAATCCGGACAATGCTGCTACTTCCGGTTATACTGAAGATCCAGGTAATGACGAAAGATTTATATATAATATTGGAGCTATTCAGTCTGTGGCAACCAGCAATGCTCAGAATGATAGTGGTCTTTTTGAGTTGAATTTCAGGGATGAAAGGTATCTGCCATTTGAAGGCTGTGGTGCTATAAGTTTATGGAGATTGGAACTCCCCAATCCTGGCGTAGCAAAACAATTTAATTATCAAACCATTTCAGATGTGATTCTGCATGTAAAATATACTGCTCGGGAAGGAGGGAGCATTTTAAAAGGATTGGCGGAAGGTTCTTTGATAGAAAGAATAGAGCAGATCAGACAGCAATTGAACACGGAGCAAGGTTTCCATGTTGCTTTAAATATGAAACATGATATGCCTAATGTGTGGCATCTGTTCAGGAAAAATAAATCAGCAAGTTTAACTATTTCAAAAGACCGCTTACCATATTTTATAAATGGACTCAACGATGCGGATATTGACCATATTACTTTTGTTGCAAAATCACCTTCAGCTATAACGATTAAAGTCAATGGAACTCCCGTCTCTGTTAATGATGATGAATGGGGGTTATTTATCGGTGATCATAGTGGACTTACTTTGGATAATGCATTTACATTATCTATTGATTCACAAGCTGAGTTGGATGCATTGAGTGAAATGTTAATGGTTATAAAAATAAGGCTTTCATAAATTGTTAAGCAAAGTCCTAAAAACTCTTTAAATTAAGAAGGCTGTCTTTCGGTGAAAAACAGCCCTTCTTCTTTAATGGTGAGATATGTTATGTTAAAAAATTAATATTAAAAATTAACATCAAAAGTTTAACCTTGATTGGTCTAAGTAGACAGTTATTTCAGAGTATAATCGGCATCAATCTTTACAGCTATTACTTCGGCTATTTTATGAAATACTATTTCTGGAACTTTAATTTTATGGTCCTCAAGTTTTACATTAAAGTCTGCTTTTAAATGAAGCTGTAATGATTCACTTACTGTAATTTTAGCATTTATCGTCCGATTCTGCTCTACTCCATGTATGGTCAGTTTACCTGTTACTGTCACATTATAGTTACCTGGTTTCATCAGGTCCACATTTTCATTTATCACACCTGAAAATGTTGCTTTCGGATACTTGTCACTTTCCATGTACTTCTCATTGAAATGCTCTTGCATAAGAGAATTCTTAAACTTGAAGCTGCTAATCATAACAAGTGCTGCAGCTTCCCTGTTTGTCGGATTGATGGCAGAAGACATGGCTGTGGAATGAGCATCAATGTTTTCAATCGGGGTTTCCGAATAAAAACTGATTTTTCCGGTGGAAGTTTTGTAAATCTTATTTTGAGCCTGCGTTTCTATCCTTGCCAGCATTAAACAAGATACCAGAAGAATGTATATTATTTGTTTTACCATTTTTTCTCTCCTTTAATTTTATCTTTTTGATCTTTGGCACTCCTGCTCAAAGCAAATACTCTGGAAACATTGAATCCCAGTCTGATTTGCCCTTTATCCCATCTGCTTGTAGTATAGGGTATGAACTGTACTTCATTAATTGCAAAAGAATTTGTGACAAATACCTGGAAGACGTGACCGCCTGTTTCTAGGTCCATTCCTATACTTGCACTGTTATGGTATAAATCAGATTGATTGGGTGTATAATTGTTGATCCTGAAAATATATTCACCGGTCAGGGAGATACTTCTCGTGATCTTGTATCTACCAGAAACACCTAATGCAAGTATGTCATTCTTATCTTTAAGGTTCATTACCAAATTGTAATGAATAAGTGTTGGAGATATTTGTAAAGTGAGTTTTTCATTGAATTTCCTTGCGATCATAAGTTGATACATATAAGCAATCCTTGAACTGAATTTTTCATATTTATCTACTCCCAAAACCGTTTTATTAGGATCTTTGCCTAAGGATAAATTCATTGTTACCAATCCTGTCAGGCTGACAGGCATACTATTGTCCATTGTTTGTCTAAGTATCCTGTATTTAAGGAAACCATCAGCCAGTTTACCATAAGAAGATCTTCCTATTCCTATAGTAAATCTGTCAGAAACAGAATAATCAAATCCTAGTCGGATGGTTGCTGGTCCATCCAATCCCCATAGGTTAGAGGCCCCTGTACTGAAATCGGAGAACCTGTGTGATATTCTGAAGTCCAGGGACCCCTTTCCCAGTGTCTCAATTGTATGAAGGTTAATTAATCTTGTTCCTTTGAAAGATGCAAATACCAATTGTTTGCTTTGTGGCTGTTCGTTTTCAAGACTATTCAATAAGTCTTCCTGGGCCCAAAGTTTAACTGAGATATTTAATATTAATAGTACAAATACAAATTTTTTCATAATCATCTTTAATCATTAATCATTGCGGCTCATTTGCATCAACCCATTGTTGGATTTTGTCGATTTGGCATTGAGGGATTGAAGTGCCGGGGGGCATTGGCTGATATCCGCTTTTATGAAGGATAGCTCCCATCAATGCTCCTTTCTGAGCTTGTTCACGAACTGATTCATAGTTATCAAGCACAACACCTCCGTAAGCAACATCACTGCTATGACAAGTAAGGCAATTGTTTGATAAAATATATTTAACAGATAAATTGTAAGTGCTTGCTACTGAACTGTCACAAGGATTGTTGTTAATAGTTTGTGGATATAACTCTTCAAAATTGTTATAAGCACACCCATTCACTATTAATGTGAGTAGGAAGATAAATAAGATATGGCGAATAAGTTTCATAATAACTAAGTTGACTTTAGCGTCTTGTTAGATTTCAGAATAATAAGTTTAAGCGGATACACTGACTATTGTTTGGCCAGAGTACGTCAAAGTATACCAACCTTTGAAGTTTTACTATGTTGATTTGAATTGCCCTGAAATAACCAGAATTTTCATCTATTAAAATTTTACTATATAGTGTAAAGTGTTTAAGAAGATTAAATACGGGTAAATGAATCAAGGCCATTGCTCATATTACGTCTCTCTGAAAAAAAGATAACACTTAATACAAGTAAGGGTGAGAGCGAAAATTTTATTCTTTTCGCTCTTACAGTATTTTATCAGTGGTATTAATTAATTATTCTGAGCACCTGCATCTACCCATGCTTTTATCTTTGCTATATCGCAGTCAGATAATTTGGGCTTGCCCTTGGGCATTGCCGGTACTCCGTCTGCATGAGTTATTACCTTATAAAGCTTGCCGCTATTAGCTACTCCCTGCAATGTAGCAACATCGCCTAAATTCATGGGAGCTGCACCATGGCAAACGACACAGTTATTTGAAATGATTGGTTTGACAGTAGCGCTATAGGTAACATTACTTACGTCGCAGGTGCTATCCGGAGTTGGATTGTCTTTCTCTTTATCTTTGCAAGAGTAAAGGGAAATTGAAAATAAAAATAATAATGTAAGTTTTTTCATGGGTTTGTTAGTTTGGATTAATGCTATTATTTGGTATTATAAGTCGATATTGAATGCTCAGAGCCAGCTTTAATCCTCACAAAAACCTTCTAACATTAATCTTTCCCCAAGCGGAAATACTAATAAGTATGACAAAAGCTTGTTCTTGCAATTACATGTTTAAACAATTAATGTTTAAATTAAACTCTTAATTATTTAATAATCAATTTTTAGTGGAATTTTTTTTATTCCTACTTAAAGCTGGCTAAAATATCCTTAGGTTTAATAGGGAAAAGTTATAGAGGAAAGAAGCTCTATTTGTTTTTAATTAATGTTTAAATATGAAATTTGAGGTTAATTTCAAAAGTGGATTAATCAAATTTAATCCTGTACTTTTTTAAAGAAAATGTAGAATGCATGCATCTGTAATTAGGTGTAAGATTTAATCATAATTTATTTGATTGGGAGGTGTAATGAGGAGTGATATGGATTAAATAAGTAAAATGTGGTTTTAAAAAAATTTATTGAGAGAAATAAAGAAGAAACATATCTACATTGAATTTTATATTGTCAATTTTCATTTTGAGACATGAATAATATTAAAGATTCCATTCGTACACTTTTTAATCTTTCAGAGGAAGAGGTTAACATTTTTTTATCAGAATTCACTAAGGAGGAAAGAAAGAAAAATGAAGTTTTTATAGCAGAAGGAGAGGTTTGCCACAAAGTAGGGCTGATTGAAAATGGGCTAATGATGTGTGTTTATAATAAAGACGGTAATGAAATTATTGAAGAGTTCGCTTTTGAAAATGGTTTTATAACTAATTACTACAGTTATCTCACCTTTAAACCTTCGGAAAAGGAAATCAGATGTGTGGAAGACACAACAGTCCACGTGATCACCCGACAAAGTCTGGATAAACTGGGCAATGATTATCCATTTATCAGAGATATGGCAAGGCAGATGAATGAAATGTTATTTTTAAGGAACCATGACAGGGTCAAATCTCTTTTACTACATTCTCCTGTAGAAAGGTATCTCCAGCTCATCGATCAAAGAAAAGATCTGGCACAACGGATACCACAATATTTAATTGCATCTCACCTTGGTGTAACTCCTGAAACCATTAGCAGAATTAGAAATAAAATAAGTACAGGCCATTATTGATTCGGATCAAGAAATTTACGAGATGAAGCATTTAGATTTGGTTTATCATTAGTATAAAACTTAAATCAAATTATAATGAATCAGGTTGAAATTTTGCTCAAACAAACTGACGATACTTATAAATGGGTTAACAGGCTAATTGCTTCTATACCATACGATCAGTGGAATATAACTCCGGAAGTAATCCAAACGAATGTCAGCTGGCAGGTCGGGCATCTTCTAATAAGCGTTTATTTCCATTCTGTAATGGTTATTGAAGGGCATCAGATGGATATCATCAGACAAATACCTTTAAAAGATTATGATGAGATTTTTACTGTAGGAAATCCGGAAAATGCAGAGGGTAAATATAAACCGGATCAATTAATGAAAGAGCTGATGCTTGTTGAGCAAAAGTCAATGGAGATTATTAAGTCTTTATCTGATCATGATCTGATCATGCCGTTACATCCGACTCAATTCCCGCATCCAGCGGCATCAAATAAATTTGAAGCCTTAGACTGGAATATAAAGCATGCAATGTGGCACTGCGGACAACTGGGAATATTGAAAAGAATCGTTCACGAACGTTATGATTTTGGATTAAAAAGGAATGAGTAGAAGGTTCTTTCTCCTGATGGTCCAGTCCCTCTTAATTTTTAAAAATAAAAACATAAATTTATGTCTGAATTTTAATTCTGATCATAAATGAGTTCATTAAAAGGCCTGGAGGATTGGATTATTGATAAAGGATTTCCTGATGAAAAGAGGAGTGTTGAAGTTTCAATTCATCCCAAGTATTTGGATATTAAAACTGTATATCATTTATCCCCAAAAGATAGGAAGACTAAAGTAGCTGAAGATAAAAAGAGGAAGATTGAAAAGATTATAAAGTTAAATTTATTTACTTCATACGAAATCACGGGAACTCCCGGATATCCCAGTGGTTTAAAAGCAAAGATGCCATTTCTGGCTTTATCAAAATTAAATAAGATTGCATCTGTTGCTTATTTCTTCATTACTAAAGTTGATAAGGCAAAACGAAAGATATCTAAAGCATCTTCAGAGTTTTATTGTGTAAAGATGACAGTAGTCATCGAAATTGAAAAACGAAAGAAAGGGATACAAACTATTGAAGACAGAATGGTTCTGATCAAAGCAAAATCTTTTGATGAAGCTTATAAAAAATGGAAAAGGTTAAGAATAAAAAGAATGAGCCATACTTAAATAATTATGGAGAACTTGTTAGGTGGCGTATTGAAAGCCTTGATGATTGTTATAAGACAGAAATACATTTTCCAGATGATCTGAATAATCCTGAGGGAGTTGAAGTATACTCAAAACTTAAAGGAAGGCGATTGACCAGTGACAGAGTCTGGAATGGTAAAATTTAATTTTTTTAGCTGGTCAACTCTGCTTTAAGATTTGTTAGAAATGATATTCTTTGTAATATTTTTGAGTTGATAATTAGGTGCTTGTGATGATTCTCTTCAATGAGGAAGATAGTACATTTTACCAGAATTAAGGAAAAATACATATATTGTTTACTAAGTAATGGATTTAATTCGTATTTCCGCTGCTAAAAGACTCTATTTCAGTACCATGCCAGACTTGCTGAAAGAAAAGGATACAGGTTGGTTGGAGCGAACGAATTAGGGTTTAATTTTATATTTGTGAAAAATGGAATTGCAGATGAAGCAATTCCTGAGGTCTCAGTAGAGTCAGTACTTTCACATCCATCTGTAGCTGAGTGCTACAAAGACTTTGAACCAATAAAAGACTGGAAATATATAGAAGGGTAATCATAGATTACCCTTTGTTTATTTTTTTAGAGTATGTGAAGAACTAAACTTCATTAATGAATCTTCTAATATATTTTTCAAAATGAAACACCATTTAAATTCACTTATAATAGGTATTGCAATCATTTTTACTGCCCTGATCTTTGCTAATACTTATAAGAACAGAAACAGAAGTAATGAAATGATTAGTGTTACCGGCCTTGGCAAGAAAGACTTTGAATCTGATCTGATAGTCTGGAGCGGTTCGTTTTCAAAGATTAATCCTAACCTTAAAGAGGCATATGCTGCATTGGATAAGGATCGTGAGCATATTAAAAACTATTTGATTTCAAAAGGAATAAAGGAAGGTAGCATTATTTTTTCTGCAGTTAACATAGATAAGGAAATTGATGAAGTTTATGATGATGCCGGCAATAGAACTAAAACAATTTTCATAGGATACAGGCTAAAGCAGGATGTTCAGATTGAATCTTCTGAAGTAGATAGAGTAGAGGGAATTTCAAGGGAGGTGAGTGAGCTGATAAATTCAGGTGTCGAGTTTTATTCCAAAATCCCACAATACTACTATACAAAGCTTTCTGAACTTAAAATCGAAATGATTGCAGAGGCCACGAAGGATGCAAACATTCGTGCTTTGAAAATTGCAGAGAACGCTGGAAGCCGCATTGGTCGTCTTAAAAATGCAAACTTAGGCGTGTTTCAGATTGTAGCGCAAAACTCATCAGAGGATTTTTCATGGGGTGGTTCTTTTAACACTTCTTCTAAAAGAAAAACAGCTACTATTACTGTGAAGCTGGATTATGAGACAGAATAACCTCAGCAGTTAATAGACAATTGATAATGCTCCAGATAGACAAGATTGACGCTCTGCCATTTGAAAGTATTCAGTATTTTACAATTCCTTCAGGTGGAACGGAAGCTGAAATCTTTAGTTTACCTATATATTCGGGAATAATAAAAAATTTACCTGCTGCTATTGATGCAATTATTGTGACATCAGATTTACAAGGCGTGGTAAAAGTGAAAGAAGAATGTTTACTGCTTGGCGAATATCTGGCGGATAATCTGAAAACCATATTTGATCTTTATTACAGCAAAATTGACAAGGAAAAAGTATTGGTCCTGTTGTGCGGAGATCTTTATACTTCCCTTATAAAAAGAGGTGATTCAGGAGATCCGTCAGAGGTATGGAAAAAGTTTAGCTCTATATTCGGCAATGTTATAAGGATAGCTGGTAATCATGATTGCTTTGAAAATGGATCCGACAGTTTAAATAAAATTGACAACATCTGTTTTCTTGAAAATGGAATTGTCAAATATCAAGGATTAACTATTGCCGGTTTAAGCGGAATAATTGGTCGTCAGGATAAGAATTACAGAATGCCTGAGCCTGATTATTTAAAGGCTCTTTCAGGGTTAATGAACAAAGATCCTGATATACTATTAACGCACTTGTCTCCTGAAGCAAAAGGTTTCCAAGGCGAGCCAAAAATGACATCATTGTTGGAACGCTTGAGTCCTACAACCTTGTTTTGCGGACATTCTCATTGGGAAACAAATCAACCTGTTTTTTTGAAAAATGGAACAGGAATAATTAACGCAGATGCAAAAGTATTTATTCTTACAGCTATAAGTGGTGATTAAGATTATTTTATGAAGTTTAACATTAGTGGTTATTCAACAGCGTTATTTGCAACCTGGTATTTCATAGAAGAACTGGGGCTATTGTTTGATGCGGGAGACGGAGTGGCAGCTTCTCTGTTGCAGAAGGCAAGAAAAGTAGAACATGTATTTATTTCTCATGCGGATAGAGATCATCTGGGAGGGCTTCTGCAATTCAATCAGCTGAATGCCCGCGAAGGTTATCCTATACTGCATTATCCTGCTCATTGCGGCTCTTTTCCGGCTATAGAAGAATTTACCAAGAAGTTTGATCCGCATGTAAAAGGCACCATCTGGAAGCCAGTTATTGAAGATCAAGAAATTCAGATTGCAGATCATTTGATTGTTAAAGCGATCAGAAATGAACACGTAAAGGCGGACAGGGGAATACATAAAAGTTTTAGCTATAAAGTGTATCAGACTAAAACAAAATTAAAGCCTGAATATGCTTCACTTTCTCAGGATAAGATCAAACAGCTGATAGCAGAATCGGGCAGAGAAGCGCTCAGTGAAATTGTAAGAACAAATATACTTACCTATTCTGGAGATACTCCGGTGGATGATTATTCAAAATGGGATAATTCGAAAATCCTGATTCATGAGGCGACCTTTCTTGGGGGAAAAGATGAGGAAAGAATAAATAAGCACGGAAACAAACATAGTAATTTGGATGAGGTTATAAAGATGGTTTCTGAAATCAATATTGAAACATTGATTCTCGGCCATTTCTCTTCAAGGTATTCAAATGAACAGATTGACGGGCAAATTAAAAAGCTGTGTAAAGAGTATTTAATAAAGATCCCTGTCTACAGAGTGCTTCCCGGACAAGTACATAAAGACATACTTAGCGGGAGTCCAGTCAATCAATGAAATTAAATTACATTTCAGCAATCTGGTAGGAGCCTCAAAATTTGTCGTATTTACCCCTTATGATTGTCGTTTACTAAATATTCTAATATAAGGTTTTGAACTAATTTTGTGTCTATAACAATTTTAAACCAAAAGACTATGAGCAAAGAAACAACAAACCCGATATCTGTAACCGTAGAGGCTTTGGTAAAAGCACCTGTAGAGAAAGTCTGGAAAACCTGGAATACACCAGAAGATATTACCAAATGGTGTCAGGCATCTGACGATTGGCATGCTCCTTATGCGGAAAATGATTTACGTAAAGGCGGTAAGTTTAAAACGACAATGGCTGCGAAAGATGGTAGTTTTAGTTTTGACTTTGGTGGTGAATATACCAATGTCGAAACAAATAAAGTGATTGAATATGTAATGGCAGATGGCAGAAAGACAACAATTGTATTCACTGCACAGGGAAATGCAACCAATATAGTGGAAACGTTTGATGCAGAATCTGAAAATCCTGTAGAATTTCAGCAGCAAGGCTGGCAAGCAATTCTGAATAATTTTAAGAAATATACTGAAAGCGTTTAATAAAATAGTCAGATAAACTAAGTGTTTTATCTCTCTTAATAAAGGTCTCATTTAAACAAATGAGACCTTTATATTTTTATGGCTGTCCGGTTTCCAGTAAGGTCATTTCAGTATTTTACAGCATGATTAATGCCTTCGTCTGGGGTTGTTTGCGACACGTTTTTTTTGTATGTTTATGATTAGAATTTAATTTATTAGTTTTCTGATTTTGAATTTTCTCAGAATTAAAATCAGAAAGAAATTGTTTTCCGATTTTCCAGGTATAAATCCAAATGAAGCACATATCTATTATGGTTCCCAGAGGAGCAGCTGCCCTAGGCTGTATAGAAGGAGCATATAAAGCATTCACAATGGCCAATGAATTTCTTGTTAATAAAGGAAAGCAGCCGTTGTTTAAAGTACAATTGGTGGGGATCGACAAAGAGCCTCAGGTCTATGATTCTTTTTTTCAGAGTATATCCCGATCTGACTATTGAAGATTCTTTCAAAACCGATCTGATCATCATTCCTGCGGTGAACGGAGACTGGAAACAAGTCGTTGAAACCAATAAAGATTTTTATCCATGGATCAATAAGCAATACCATAGTGGGGGAGAAGTAGCAAGTTTATGCGTAGGAACATTCCT
Organism: Sporocytophaga sp.; assembly: GCA_024707265.1. Classification (GTDB taxonomy): domain Bacteria; phylum Bacteroidota; class Bacteroidia; order Cytophagales; family Cytophagaceae; genus Sporocytophaga. The sequence goes on from JANQAB010000004.1 coordinate 423,235, forward strand.
GCTGGCATCTACAGGCCTCCTGGAAGGCAAGAGATGCGCTACCCACTGGCTTGCAGAGCATGCATTCAGGCAGATGTTTCCTGAAGCTATATTAGTATCAGAAAAAATCATTACTGACGAAAAGGGTATTTATTGCAGCGGAGGAGCAAATTCATTCTGGAATCTGCTAATATACATCCTCGAAAAATATACAGACAGAGAGCTTTCAATACTTGCTGCCAAATATTTTGAGATAGAAATAGACCGTTACAGTCAGTCTTCCTTTGTAATGTTCAGAGGCCAAAAAGAACATGAGGATGAACCAGTGAGAAAAGCTCAGGAATTTATTGAAACCAATTTCCAGGAAAAAATCTCTGTAGATCAGTTGTCAGATCTGTTCGCAGTAGGAAGAAGGAGTTTTGAACGCAGGTTTAAAAAAGCGACCAGCAACACTGTTACTGAATATATACAAAGAGTGAAGATAGAAGCAGCAAAGAAGAATCTGGAAACAACAAGAAAGAACATCAGCGAGATTATGTTCGATGTAGGCTACACGGATTCCAAGGCCTTCAGAGATGTGTTCAGGAAAATAACCGGTATGACTCCAATTGATTATCGCAATAAATATAATAAGCAAATGGTGACGTATTAAGGCGGTTATTCCATACAATTAACCAATAATAAATAATTAGGCTTAGAATTTTTATCCTATAAAAAGTCTGAAAAGGGAAATATTACTTTTTAAAAAAGAAACATTCTGGATACCTCTAGTTCCCTGGTCTTTCTTATTGGCATTTTATGCTTTAGTTATAAGATTTAGGTTAAAGTACGATGTCTGGCCACTTCAGGATCCTATTGATCCTAATCAAATTTCCTTGAATGTGCATATTGGAATAATTTATCTTTTATTGCTTTATAGCTTGTTGATTAGTATTTTTTTTGTTTTTCTGTTTTTTAGATTGTTCAGGAACAAACCAGAGAAAGAGGAGCTTCAAATCATTGTTATATTCTTTATAGGGTTAGTGTTTTTTGCACATTGGCTATTCATGAGTAGTTTGGCTGATTGGTTTCTTGATTAGTTAAAATTAAATAGTTTTAAAAATGAACATAATATATCTGATTTTTATAATTCTTTCAGTTAATTGTTATGCACAGGTAGAGGTGCAGTTTGCTGATAATAAATCAATTTTCCTTGAAGGCGAACCTGTCATTTTTAATCTGCAGGTTAAAAATTCAACCTCAGGTGATATTAGCATCTGCGGAAACTCCAACAGTTCAGTTTTCTCTTACAATTATCAGAAAAATGCCTATGATCTTGAGTCAGTGGCACCTTATGACAGACCATTTGTGCCTGTAACCCAAAGTCATAAATTTGGATTATCGCCTTCAAAACCCTATGCTCCACATGTTTGTGAAGTAAACAGTGATCAGGGGACTGTGGTGTCATCTGAAGAAGTAATCATTTATCCTATTCTTATTAATGAATGCGGCAATCTGAAAAGCAGTAATTGTATCGGAAAATATAATTTCTTATTGCCATCCGGAAAATATAGGATTGATGTCAGCCTGGTTCTTTCTACCGGAGAAATAAAACAATTGAGTAAGGATTATGAAATTACGGATGGATCTCCCGAATTCAATAAAAGTGTTAATGATTTTTATCTTAAACTGGAAGAGTATTTTAATAAGAATATTTTCCTTCCTGCAGAGATGAGAAATTATAAGCATGATGACATTAACAGTTTTCAGAACTATATCAGAGGACTTCAGGACAGCATACTTATTTCAAAAGGGCTGCTACAACTTTCAAGATTCTATGGTTACAGTGAAGGTGATCTGAATGCCTTTGTCAACCTGACCTCAAAAGCAGATAAAAAGACAATATTTTATTTGTTAAAGGAATTGTCTTCCAGTAAATTTTTATTGTCAAAACCATCAGCAGAGAGTCAGGTTGTTTATGACAAGTTGCTCGTGGCTTTAACAGAAAGAGACCCATCTTATTCGGATTATCTTCTCAAGAGACTAAAGTTAAAAATAAAGCATCAGAGGAAGGACAGAGAGAAATTAGGCTACAAGATTAATCTGAAGGAAGATGATGTTGGCCAACTTAAAAATTATTCCAGGTCAAAAAAGAAATAATAGAAAGAGAACAATTTTTATATACATAATATTTTTGCAGGTCATTTTGTAAAAGCCCATTACCCTGATTAAAGCGTCATTGCTTACATACCGATACTCAAATTCAGTATTATGAACCAACCGGAAAAATGATTTAATGCTCTTTGAAGGGAACTGGTTAGTTGGCACATTAAAAATACAAGCAATTCTTTGAACTTCAACTTTCTGTCCCTTGTAAAACACTTACACCTATTTTATGACGTGTAGTGTAGTCTTTTTCATTGAGTTTATTATTTAGGTTTGTAAGAAGTTAAACACAAAAACTAGTATTCTTTTATTTATGCAGATATTAGCTTTTTTTCGAAATTTTTCTTAACTAATCGACATAGTATGCTGAAAATAAAAACGGAAAAATACATGGTTATCAGTACAGATTTATTAATGACATTCTATATCCAGATACAAGAATGGAAAAGAAGAATATACCGGTATTGAATTAAATATCCCTTGGTAATATCATTAAAAGACAAGTTGAAAGATTTTTAGTGAGTAATATAAATCCTCTCAAGTTTCCTCCTCTTAAATGCTTCTATCTTTGCCCAGTCCGATGTATTTAATATATTATCTTTTGTGCACCATGCTCTTCTTGCTATGGCAACTCCCAGTTTCATAAAGTTGTAATTCCCTGTATTATGGCTGTCGGTGCCTATTACTAGTGCTACACCTTTCTCAATAGCTCTTTTAGCCCAACGATCATTGATGTCCATCCGATGGCTATGTCCGTTTATTTCTATGGCCGTTCCGGTCTCTGCTGCCACATCAAGGATTCTTTCCATATCAACAGTGTAACCCTCTCTGGATCCCAGTACTCTTCCAGTCGGGTGGCCTATGGCACATACATATGGATTGCGACAGGCTTTAATGATCCTTTCCGTATTGTCCTGATGGAAATGGGAATGTATAGAAGCAACTACCCAATCAAGCGTCTGCAAAAGGGAGTCTGATAAATCCAGAGAACCATCCGGCAGTATATCTACTTCTGTCCCTGATTTGATAAGGTCCCTGCCAAGTTTCTTATTTACTTTTTTAATCTCTTTCAATTGCTCCATAAATTGATCTTCATTCATTCCTCCTGCTATTATTTCAGATTTTGAATGATCGGTAAGGACGATGTAGTCATATTGTTGGTGAGAAGCAATATAGTCAGCAATTTCTTCAATAGAGCTGTGGCCATCTGACCATTTGGAGTGCGTATGCATATCACCTTTAATATCATCAATGGTGACGAGCTGTGGAATTAATCCCTCAGCTGCAAGTTCAATTTCTCCTGTATCCTCGCGCATTTCAGGAGGCATCCATTCAAGACCCAGTTCATGATAAATACCTTCTTCATTTTCTCCTGCAACCTTTTTATTTTCATCTACAGTAAAAAGTCCGTATTCATTGATCTTAAACCCTTTCTCAATGGCAAGCTTTCGCAGATGGATGTTATGAGCCTTTGAGCCTGTGAAATATTGAAGGGCAGCGCCCCATTGGTCTTCACTTACGATTCTGATGTCTACTTGTCTTTTAAAAGATTTGAAATACACACTGGCTTTGGTATCACCTTCAGCATAAAGGTTTTCAACTTCATCCAGTGATACAAAATGTCTGATTATAGCTTTACGATCTTTAGCTTTTGCTGCAATCAAAAGGTCTATGTCGCCTATAGTTTCCCTTTGTCTTCGAAGACTTCCGGCTATATCAATCAATTGAATCTGAGGAATGGTTTTAAGCATGTTTATAATGCTGGTGCTGATCTCCTGTGCATCCCAAAGGGGGAGTCGTTCCTCTGTTTCCGTTTTCTTAAGTAAAGCAGATAAAATATTATTTACTTTCTTCTTCTGAAATCCTTTAAGCTGCAGGATTCTGCCGTCCTGGAGGGCTTCTATGATCTGCTCTTTGGTACTTAGGTTAAGATCGTAATAAAATCTTTTTAAGGTCTCCGGCCCCAATCCCTGAACTTTCATCAGGGTGAGAAAGTCTTTGGGAACTTCTTTTTTGAAGGTCATAGAATAAGCTTATCTGATTCGTTTGAAGGAACTCAAAGATTTTCTCTTCAATACTTTTACCAATTCCATAAGTCTTGATAAATTTTCCGTCCTGAATATGGTCTCTGATGTCTTCGGGAAGGTCATTGATTATTCTGGCTGCATTGTGATAAGCGATCGACCTGAATCTTTCTTTAGGTCCTTTAAACTCATAGATGCTGCCTATAGCTTCAAAGATTTCAGCAAGCTTTTTATTAACTCTGTACATAACCCTTCCTCCGGCTTTTATTAGCCATTCCTAAAAGGGAAACATGAATGAAGCAAGGTTTGGTTTCTGAGAAAAATTACTTGTTTTCCAGAATTAACGTCGGGTTAGTAGAGACGCCATGCTTGGCGTCTTAAATTTTAATAATGAACTACGATAAAAAAAATACAGAAATCAGTGTTTAGGAAGAATCCTGGTAAATTAAGGATGTTTCAGGTGGAAAGGGAGACGCCAAAATGGCGTCTCTACGTCCCACTAAAAAGGCCGGGGACTGACCGGCCTTTTTCTTAATTTAATTCATGTATGTACTTAATTTTTCAGTAATGACTCTTTTAGGAACCGCTCCTATAATTTTGTCCACTACATTTCCATCTTTAAAAATCAAAAGGGTAGGAAGGCTGCGTACTCCGTATTTTGATGTCGTCTGAGGATTCACATCAACATCAATTTTGGTAATCTTTGCCTTTCCCTCGTATTCATTTGCTAAATCTTCAATGATGGGCCCCATCATTTTACATGGTCCGCACCATTCTGCACTGAAATCAACTAGCACCGGGGTGGATGTATTTATCACTTCCGTATCGAAATTTCCATCTGTCAATTCGAGGTATTTAGTTCCGTTTGCCATAAGATTAACTGTTTAAATTGAATGTTTTATATATTTAAATGTATCAATATGATAAATCAAAAAAAGTCAGAATTTGTTAATGTCATTTAAAAAAGCATTGAATTCCTCAATGTTTTCTCTGTTGATACATAATTTCACAAAGCGACCTTCTTTATCAGAGTTGATCAAACCGGAATCCACTAAAATTTTGATGTGGTGAGAGACAGAAGGCTGAGCCAGATTAATGATTTCAGTAAATTCGGTGCAGTTCACACATCCTTTTTTCTGCAATCGTCTGTAGGATAACAAGTCTGTTTTTGTCACCCAGGGCTTTGGCCATTTTTTCAATCTGTTTTATGCGCTCTTCCGGTTTAATTGCCATCCTGACTAATTGTTATATAAATATATTTAAATGTTTCGATATATGCAAACTTTTACCTAGTATTTAGGCTTCTTATTCCCTGATTTGGTTTTTTTATACCATTCATAATTTTTTCTGACCATCACAATCAGTTCATAATCAGAGGCGGTCTCAATAAATTCTCTTCCGAAATTACATTTTCCAATAAAATCATCCACATCCTCTTCTTTAATTCCGGTAATATCCATGATAAATAACCTGTTAAGGCGATATTCTTTGAGCTGTTCGTAGTATTTGCCTTTTTCCAGTTCTGCTACCTTATGATATTGCTGGTACTTTTTGTTATAACGCTCATATAGAAAAGTAATTGGATTCATAATGGAGGCAGGTTCCTGATTATTAGGATATCTGTATTTCTGTTTTGTTTCGGTTTTCCCTATTACTTCTACACTTTTAAGTAGTTCTATGTCGGGGATAAGTTTAATGGCATTCATTTGCTTTGAAGCCATTTCTTTTCCCAATGGGAATTGTTTTGTACGATAACCTAGAATGTAAATAATGATGGTATCGTTAAGAGAGGCATTAAAATAGAAGTATCCGCTTTTGTCAGAAATTTCAACCTTATTGGTGTTTTTGTTAATAATAAGAGCATCTGAAATCCCTTTTGAATCAACACTGTCAACCAGGCGACCATTAATGAGATAGTCTCCCTGGGATTGACCAAAGGTTTCATGAAGTCCTGAAAAGAAAAGGATAAAAATGAATAAACGAACAAATTTCAAAGCCTGAGACTGTTTTATCTCTTTATAACAGTTAAACCTATTAAAAATTTTTAAGAAGTTAAAATGTTTTTTACACATAAAAAAAGACTGCACCTTGGGGATGCAGTCTTTTTATAATCACTCGGTTTATTTCGGTTATCTCACCACGGTAACCGCACCTTTTACTTTGTATGGGCCTTTATATTTTTCATTCAGACCTTCATACGTGACGATGTAGTTATAAACTCCTATCGGCATCACTTCTCCTCTATAGGTCCCATCCCAAACTTCTTTAGGATCATTTGACATAAAGATTACTTCTCCCCAGCGGTTAAATATTGTAATCTGGAAATTGGTATAATACTTACCAAAAATATCCAGAGTAGATTTTCCTTCTGTATTTGGGTCAAGTCCGGTTGGAACATATAATCTCGGAGGACAAATATCTTTAATTGTTGTAGAATCTTCGTTTTCACACTGATACTGGTTAATTACACGTACTTTATAGAATCCTGAATCTGTAGCAAACAGTATTCTTGTTGTATCATTATTAACCTCTACATCTCCAGACCATTTATAAATTAATCCCGGTCCTGCATCCAGTTTAATCACTTCTCTCTTTTCCATACACAAATCAAGTTCTTTCGGTAACCTTGGGTTGGGTACTTCATTCAACTTGATTTTGGTTGTCAGTAAAGTATCACACTCTCCAATGGTAACTTTTACAGCATAAGCCCCTTCAGAATTAATGAGTAGCGAATCATTGCTGTTGTTCATGGATACACCGTTTTTCATCCATTCATAGGTTACAGGAAGAGAATCGATATTACTGATGTTAGTCGGTCTGGCAACAAACATTACTGTTTTATTAGCACAGAAAGCGGAGTCTTTTATGCTGAATACCGGTGTAGGAACTCCGATAACTCTTATATCATGAGTTGCTTTACATCCCTCATTGGTGATAACACTTACCTGATAGAAATTGGTATCAAGTGGTACAATTATGCCAAGATTACCAGCAGTGGTAGTTGCATTTACACCTGGTCCTGACCATTGATAATTGGATGATGGCAGGGTAGAAGAGATGCTTAGCACAGTGCTACGGTTTTCACATGCAATTTTATCTGACCCCATTAACACTGGTAAAGGATTAATTTTGATCTTTTTAGAAACAGAGCAATTTCCGAAGGCATAGGTCACTGTATATTCTCCAGGCCTTGGTACACTTAGGATTGGCAATGTCTGATTTGGCATTAATTTTCCATCCTGTGACCAGATATACTGACCGGTAACGAGGGGTATATCTCTTAATTTAGCAGCAACATACAGAGGCTGATCAAAACACGTATCACCCGGCATTCCGATAGTAGGAGGGTTAAATACTCTCACAGTAACGGTATCAAACTGGTCACATGGTCTGCTGTCAAACACTCTCAATACCAATGTTGTGTCTCTGTCTAGGTTAGGAAGCATTATATTAGGACCTGAACCCATTAGTACGCCATTGAGGTTGTACCATTCATAAGATACATCACCGGTTAAATTGGCTGTAATAGTGGGAGTACTTGATATACAAACATCAAGATCTTTTCCTGCATCTGCTATTGGTTTTGGCTCAATAACCAGGGTTGTCATAGCCACTGTTTCATTACATACTCCATTACCTGTTGTTGTCAGGTTAAGATGTATGGTGCCTTTCTGTTTATCCTGCATAGAAGGATGATAAGTTGCTCCCGGGTCTTTAGGATCGGGTGAGAATGTTCCGGTTCCTTCCGATGTCCAGAAAACACCTGTTGCATTCAGGAATTTTCCGTTTAGCTTGGCCCCATTTGTTATATCACAAACAATAGCAGGCCCCGGGTCAGCAACTGGCATTGGTATAAAGGTGATTTCCAAGGTGTCTTCATCAGCCTTACACAATGGAACATCTGTATTTCTGATAGAAAGTTTCACAGATCCTGAAATGCGGTCTTCAAGAGATGGAATATACTTGGTGTTCAGACTGTTTCTTCCAGGTAAGAAAATTCCGGATCCTGAACTTACCCATTCTGTATTTATTGCATCGACTACCTTACCTGTTAATAAGATTTCTGGAGCATCAAAACAGAAGTTTTGAGATGGTCCTGCAATCACTTCTGGTTTAGGTACGAACTGAACAGTTAATTGATCCTGAACAGGCTTACAACCCGGTTTGCCCTGTACTTCTAGTATCAGATTAATGGCCTCTGCATCAAAATCTGTCGGATCGGTCTTGTAAATTGTAGAAAGAACATTTCCGTTTCCAAAATTACCTATTCCGGAACTCGTCCAGCTAATAGAAGTATAATTGGTAGCAGAACCAGCAACTTTGATTTCTTCTGTTTTTTCACAGACTTTTAAATTTGGTCCTGCATATACTGTAGGTTTAGGGTTAATAGTTACCTGCTTAAGCTTGGTTAAGCCTCCGCATTGCGATATTCCGTTGACATTTAATCTTAAAGTTACTCCTCCTGCTTTGATATCACTTAAGCCTGGAAGATAGGTTGCTATTAAAGATGAAGCAGAAGGACTGAATTTTCCTGATCCATCTGTAGTCCAGATAACCCCAGAAGAGTTTGTAACTGATCCGTTAAGACTTACAACTGCTGCGTCTTCGCAAACCGTTGTATCATTACCTGCATTTCCATCAGGTAATGGAATAAAGGTGATGTTAAGCGGATCAGTAGATGGTGCGCACTTTCCATTGTCTTTAGTGGCCAGTGACAGGATGATTCCGGTTTTTGTTCTGTCTGTTGCTCCTGGTATATAAGAAGCATTCAAAGTGAATTGATCTGGTGAAAATGTTCCATCACCATTTGTGGTCCATTCTCCTGAAAGAGCTCTTGTTAATGTTCCGTTTAGTTTAATTCCCGGAATATCTGTACAGACATTCTGATCAAGTCCGGCATTAGCTTCCGGCAAGTATTGTATGGTTACGGATTTATAATCTGTAATTTCAGGACATACTGTATTACCTGTAGTTTTAAGGGCTAGTATAAAGTTGCCAGCTAGTTTTTCTTCGTTCGAAGGAGTATAGGTATTTATTAGTGTAGTTGTCGGAGCGTTGAATGAACCAGTGCCCATTGCCGACCAGATTCCGGAACCAGTTACTGATTTTACAATACCGTTCAGTGCTATTCCGGCAGTGGCATTCACACATATGGTATCATCAGGCCCTGCATCAGCTTCCGGCATTTTAACAAAATCTATTTTTTTATCCTTGGTTACCTGTCCACAAGTTCCATTACCTGTTGTTTTCAAAGTTAAAGTAACAGTGGATGATTTGTCATTTTCTGAAGGAATATATGATGCAATCAGACTTTGTGCTCCCGGAGAAAATGTTCCTGTTCCGGAGGTTGACCAAACGGCTCCTCCCGCAACGGTAATTGTTGCTTTAAGCGGAATAGCCTGAGAATTGGAGCAAACTATAGTGTCAAGTCCTGGATTAGCTGTAGGAGCTGGAGTTAATGATAGCAACACATCTTTCGTTACCGGAGGGCAATTGCCTAATCCGTTTACATTCATGGTAACTTTAACAGTACTGTGATTATTTTTTTCCGTTACTGATGGTGTATAATCAGGAGTCAAGGTAGTAGCATTATTTAATCCGCCAGTTCCTGTTGTTGACCACTGAATTGAAGAATAATTTTTAGCAGTTCCTGTTAATTGGAATACCGGTGCATCTGCGCAAAGTGACTGATTAAATCCTGGATCTGCTATTACTTCCGGATCAAATGTCAGGTTCAGGGTATCACCGATTGGGTTACAAATCCCGTTTCCGTCTGAGCTGAGTATCAGGGTTACAACTCCTGCGAGTTTATCATCTGCATCAATATTGTAAGTGGTAGAAGCAGCATTTGCGTTTTGGAATGTACCTTTACCTGTACTTGTCCATATTACATTACCATTCGTTACATTTCCGGCTAATGCTATTGAGGTCATAGTATTACAGATGCTTGTAATTGAACCTGCGTTAACAACCGGACCAGGTATTATAGTAAATGTAACCTGATCAGAAGTAGCAGGGCACATTCCTGATGCCGGACTGGATATTGTCAGGGTAACTGTTTTGGCAGCAATTTCAGAGGCAGTCGGCATATATGTACCGTTTGTCACTTTTGCATCTGGAAGGAAAACTCCTCCTCCTGGTGATGTCCAGGTAGCATTGTTACCTGAACCTTCCAGCTGTATAGGCAAGTCAGTTTCGCAAACAGTGCGGTCTGGGCCTGCATCTACTTTTGGATTCGTATCAAATCTAAGAGCTAAAGTATCTGAATAGAAATTACAAGAACCATTTATTGTTGAATATAATATAAGGTAGGTTGTTGTAAGTTTATCTGCTGCAGATGGAATGTATTCCACAACAGGGGTATCCGGATTAGGAGAGAAGGTTCCGCTACCTGTTGAGATCCAATATCCGCCTAATGCTACTTTAACTTTTCCGTTAAGTTGTATTGAAGTGACATCAGAACATGCAACGATATCGGGTCCAGCATCAACAGAAGGAATCGGGCTGATCGTAAGAATCATCTGATCTGAAACTGCAGCGCAAGTTCCATTTCCGGTACTTGTAGCAGTGATGATTACTTTTTTGTTAATGCTGTCATTGTAACCGATAAAATACCTTGGGTCATTGATAAAATTATCAGGTGAAAAATTACCATCACCAGAGGTGTTCCATTTCACCCCGGTAGCATTGGTTACTGTAGCGGATAACTGAACCTCTCCCATATCTGCACACACATTGATGTCTGGTCCTGCATTTACAATTGGTGTTTTTTCAAATGTTACCTCCATAACATCGGAGAGAGGGTTACAAACTCCAGTACCTGTTGCAGTCAGCGTTAATTGAACTTTTCCTGAAGTTCTTTCAGCAGCAGATGGAATATAAGTAGCATTTAATACTGATGCATTTGGAGAGAATGTACCAGAACCGGAGCTTTTCCATATGCCACCTGTGGCATTGAGAACTGTGCCCGTAAGCGTTATTCCCGCTACATCTTCACAAACAACCTGGTCATCTCCGGCGTTTACAACTGAAAGTGGTTTTACGATAATATTAAGAGTATCTTTTACAGGCAGGCAAAGGCCATTACCTGTTGTGGTCAGAATAAGGCTGATTACAGATCCCGGTGTTTTGTCGGCATTACCGATAAGATAAGATGGGTTAAGCTGATTGGCTGTAGGGCTGAATCCTCCATCACCCGAAGTACTCCAGGTTCCACCTGTCGCAATGGTAACAACTCCATTTAGACTGACAGAGGTTGCATCTTCACATATCTCCATATCTGGTCCGGCCTTAACAGTCGGAGCAGGCGTAAAGATTACATCTGAGAAATCGGTTACAGCATTACATGTCCCATTTCCGGTTGAAAGAATTTTAAATGTTACCTTACCTGCATCTTTATCTGTTTTGGAAGGAGTATAAACTGGATTTAAGGCATTAACATTAGGACTGAATGTTCCTGTACCAGTTGTACTCCATTGTTGTCCTGCTGCTATAGTTACATTTCCTGCAAGTTGAATTCCTGTCACATCGGCACAGACTTTTTGGTCAGGTCCGGCATTTACAGTAACCAGTGGGGTAATGTTAATCAACATATCATCCGTAACTGTTGCGCAAGGGACTGTACCTACACCTTTTAATGTAATTTTTATTTGCTTAGCAGCAATGTCTTCGGCTGATGGTTTATATTTTGCATTTAAGTCTGAGCTATTTGGAAGGAAGGTACCGGTACCTTGTGAAATCCAGAGCGCAGAAGAATAATTAGTGATTGTTCCGGACAAACTAACCTCTGAAACGTCTGCACAAACTGTCTGATCCGGCCCTGCATTTACTTTTGGTAGAGGTAGAATGGTTACTTTTATGGAACTTACAGCTTCTGGACAAGCTCCGTTTCCTATACTTTTTAAAGTTAATGTGACATTTCCTTTTGAAATATCTCCTCCACCCAGGTTATAAGTAGTATTGACATTATTGCGATTTCCGAAAGTACCATCTCCTGAGGTTGACCAGGTTCCACCTATAGCAGCTTCAATAGTTCCGTTTAAAGTAATAGAGGAACTGCTTTCACAAATGGTAAAGTCACTTCCTGCATTTGCTTTAGGCATTGGGGTGAATTTTACCGTCATCGCATCTTTCCCCGGAGAGCAGGCGCCGTTCCCTGTAGATGTAAGAGTGAATGTCAGAATTCCTTTTTTTAAGTCTGCTGCACTTGGGTTATATACAGCCTTGATACCATTTGAACTAAAAGTGCCAGTACCTGTGCTTGTCCAGGATCCGCCTGTGGCAACATTAATTTTGCCTGAGAGTGATACCGAAGATACATTTTCGCAAAGCTCCTGATCAGGACCAGCATCCACTGTTGGAATAGGAGTAATGGTCAATGTCATCTTATCTTCAGCAGGATTACACACACCATTACCAGTAGTACTGATAGTCAGAGTGATTTTCTTTATGACAGTGTCCTGTGAAGAGATATAATAATCAGCGTCTTTTTGTGACGCATCTGGTGCAAAAGTGCCGGAGCCAGAGCTTTTCCAGATAATTCCTCCTGCATTTGAAAAAGTACCGGCTAATTTGATGGAACTTGTATTCGCGCATACAGACTGATCCGGTCCTGCATCTACCTGAGGTGCATCCTGCAGTATAAAGGTTACCTTATCAGAGATCGGAGGGCAAATGCCATCACTTAAAGAAGTCAGCGTTAATACTATTTTTTTATTGTTAACTTCTGCAGCAGAAGGGATATAAGTTGCATTTAAAGTGGTCGCATTTGGCGAATAAGATCCTGAACCTCCAGACCAGGTTGCTCCGGAAGCATTTATTACAACACCATGAAGTGGAATTCCGCTGACATTCGCGCACAATGTTTGTTCAGGACCTGCGTCTACGAACACTGCATCTTTAAAGGTAACAGTCAAACGATCAGAAACCAGGGAACATGTATCATTTCCTAAACTGGTAAGAGTCAGGATAACACTTCCCGCTGATGTATCTGCAGAGGAAGGAACGTAGGTTGCTGTTAAGCTGCTTCTGTCTGGCAGGAATGAACCTGTTCCATTCGTAGACCAAAGGGCTCCTTTAGCGTTTTCTACTTTTCCGTTTAATACTACATTAGGAGTATTTCCGCAAACTATCTGATCGGGTCCTGCTTCAATTTCCGGTCCTTTAGGAATTCTGAAAGTTATTTCGTCAGAAACAGGAGGGCAAGATCCTACTGCATCTGTGGTAACTTTAAGTTTTACAACCCCGCTTAATAATTCAGAAGGGGAAGGGGTGTATGTGGCATTGAGTGTTTTAGCATCTGGGGTAAATGTACCTGAACCGCCTGTCCAGGTTGACCTTGAGCCTATTGCATTAAGCTTAATAGGAAGGTCATTGGTACAAATAAACTGATCCGGGCCTGCATCTATCACCGGTACTGTTGTAAATGTAACAACCATGTCGTCAGAAACCGGAGGGCATACTCCAGTACCTGTTGTGGTTAAGGTAAATGTGACGCTACCTCTGGATTTATCATTTGCTGTGATATTATATGTAGCGTTTATTATTGCATTGCTTGGGAGGAAAGAACCGTTTCCATTACTAGACCAGGTGGTTCCTGTTGCATTTTTAAATGTTCCGTAATTGAATACAATAGCCGTTTCGGTACCGCAAACAAACTGATCCGGTCCGGCATTTACTTCCGGAGCTGGCAACAATCTAAAGGTAACATTATCAGAAACCGGATTACAGTTGCCATTGTCTGTTGTTACAATGGTTAAAGTAACGGAGCCTGCGATTACTTCAGCTACTGAAGGTGAATAAACAACATTGATTGCTGTTGCATCAGGTGTGAACTTACCATTGCCACCTGACCAAACAATTCCTCCGGCAACTGTCTTGCTTCCGCTAAGCTGGATTCCGGCAGTATTCGAGCAGATATCCTGTCCAGGACCGGCATCCACAGTAGGCGATGGAGTGAAAGTTATATCAAGGTAAGCAAAGGATGAATTACATAAACCGTTGTCAGTAGAACTTAATGTCAGTTTCAAAGCACCGGAATTAATTTCGTCTGCTGTTGGTGTATAAACTGCTTTTATGGTATTGGCATTTGGAGAAAATACTCCTTTACCTCCAGACCACACACCTCCTTTGGCAGGGAGGGTAACTTTTCCATCCAGATCAATGGTTGGATTATTTTTACAAACACTAATTGAATTACTAGTCGTTACTATCGGAGCTTTGATAATTGTTATCTCTACACTATCGGTCTCGCTTAAACAATTTCCGTTGTTTGAAGAGGTAAGGTAAAGTATGACAAAACCAGCAGTTATCTCAGCTGCGGAAGGAGTATAGGTCGTTACAAGAGAAGTGTTATTCGGAGCAAAGGTACCTTTTCCTCCGCTCCATACACCGGCTCCAAAACTTACATTTCCGTTCAGGGTTACTTGAGCATTGTTTTCGCAAACACTCTGAGCCGGACCAGCCTCAACAACAGGACCAGGCGTGAAGGTGATTTCTACATCATCACTTACAGGAAGACATGTAGGTTTCTGAGCAGTTAAGGTTAGCTTCAGTTTTCCGGATGCAATTTCAGCTGGAGTGGGAGTGTATACAGCATTAAGACTATCTTTACTTGGAGTGAATATCCCATTTCCTCCAGACCAGGTGACAGATGTACCAAAGGTAGCTGTTCCTTTCAGTGTTATATTAGCATTATTCGCGCAAACTGTTTGAGGAGATCCTGCATCAACAGTTGGAGCAGGATCGATCAGCACAAGGATCTTTTCTGTAGAAGCGCTACAGTTGAAATCATTTCCGACACTTGTGATATTAATAATCGCAAGGTTATCTGCTAGATCTTTTGCTGAAGGTATATAAGTTACATTCAGATGGCTTGCAGAAGGTGTGAAGGTACCATGATTTACTGAGCTCCAAAGAATCCCTGAAGCCCCTGAAATTGTAGCGCTTAAAGCTATGTTAGGATTGTTTTCGCAGGCAACCAGATTTTGGCTGACACCTATTTTTGGTGATGGTCTGAACTTAACTGTTAGTGAATCTTTCTCCGGACTACACAATCCATTGCCAGTTGATGAAAGGTATAGTTTTATGGAAGCTTTTGCAGTATCAGCTGAAGATGGCTCATAGGTTGCATTTAATGAAGTTGCGGAAGGTTTGAAAGTTCCTGTACCTTCAGAAGTCCATAAAATACCAGTAGCTCCTTCTACATAACCATTAAGTTGAATGATGTCTTTTTTACATAATTCTTTGTCAGGGCCAGCTTCAACTCTGGGTGGTCTGGTCAGATGAATAATCATTTGGTCGGATGTAATTCCGCAAGGATTATGTTCCGGGGTCAGGTTTAATACAATATTCGCCGCACCCAGTTCTCCTTTACCTGGAATATAAGTAGCATTTAAAGTATTGGCATCCGGAAGAAAGGTTCCCGTTCCTCCCGTCCATTTTCCTGCTGTGCCACCTTTGATGCTTCCATTTAAATGAATTACAGCATTGTTTGAGCATACTGTAGTATCTTTACCCGCATCTGCTATAGATGGAGGTGCAACAATGATTTTGGTTTTGCTACTAACCGGAGCGCATAATCCATTACTTGTTGCGGTTAAAGTAAGTTCTATGGAACCGCTCTCCAGCTCTTCTTTTGTTGGGGAGTAAACAGGGTTTACTCTATTTCTGTTAGGAATAAAATTTCCGTTTCCTCCTGTCCAGGTTACTTTAGAAGCATTCGTCACCACTCCGGAAAGTTGTACCGTTGTTGTATTGGAACAGATGCTGGAATTAGGTCCTGCATTAACAGTAGGCAGAGGAGTGAAGAATATTCTCATCGTATCTGTTACAGATGGACAACCTGAAGTAGGATTTGAAGTGAGAAATAACTTCACCATTCCAGCAGTTTTTTCAGCTGCAGTAGGAGTATAGCCAGCATTCAGATCATTAACATCGGAAAATGTACCATTTCCTCCCGACCATTTTCCTCCTGGGGCTCCGGTAATTTTACCGCTTAGAATAAATGTTGTTATATCAGCGCAGACTGTAGTATCATTAGGTGCAAGTGGAGCATTTCTGCTTTCTGCATCTACAGTAACATTTTGGACGGTATAGTTAAGCTTTTTCTCAATTACATTGGCATACCACCAGGTGTTAATAGATTCGGGACAGGTAGGTACGCAGTCGTTGAATCCTCTGTTTCTCCATTTGTGGCAGCCACCTGTACATCCTGTCAGGTTTGTTGTTCCGTCAAGGTTTGATCCTGCTATAATTTTGGAATCATCCCAGTACAATTTAGGAACTACATTTCCTCCTTTTTTAGGAGCATATAATTCAACTATGTAACCATTTAGGTGGTTTTCTACATCGTACAATGGCAAATGTGTTAATCCATTAAAGTAGTTAACATTTATATCAAAGGTTTTATTTGCAGGTACGACATTGCCTAGACCATCTTTTGTATTCCATGGAATACAGTTATATCCAGCTTTTACTGTTGTATTGAAAAGTATGTCTGATGTACCTTTTTGATAACCCGCCTGGCCATTGAATTCAAAGAGAATTTCAACAGTTCCTGTTTTGTCTGTATAGATTTCTATACATCTGTTGTTCGGGTCGCAGCCGGTAATTTTAGGATCCTGAGTGAGGCTTCCGAATTTTCCTACAGGGAAGCAGTTAGTGTCTGGTTCAGTAAGGAATAGTTTATATTCAGGATAGGTATAATTTCCGATTTTAGATTGTCTGTCAAATTCGGCATTACCTGTTTTGGTGGTACCTGTAGAGTTAGCAGAGATAGAAAATCCGAAAGGCTGTATACCATTAAAATTCAATGAAGTAATAATACTGTCTTTTGCATAGACATACATCGTTGTTACAAATCTGTTGGCATCGGCATTTGTTGTAAAATCCCATGCTTTGGACCAAAGTCTTCCGGTTTGAATTTTATTTGTAGAGGGGTTAGCTACTGTAATATCAAAATAAGTGAAGATCCTTTTTTCTGGTGTAGGAGTGGTAGAAGATTTGGGGTTAAATTCAATGTGATAAGTACCTGGTCCCGGGGGAGTAAATTCCAAAGCATTGTAACCGCCGCCACCTACAATCTGACTAGGGCCATTATAAGCTTTGTCATAGGAATCAATATATCCGGCCCCTGACTTTGGAAGTTTGTAGGTGTTCGTTGTCCCCGGAACTGGAGTTAGTCCCGGAATGGGTACAGCGGTGTTGGACTCATCCATAAGACGAAAATAGACATCATCATTGGTTTGCTTAAAACCCATGTATATCTTTTTCACCCGGATTACAAACCTGAATATTCAGCCTGTAGTCTTCGGGAGCATTAAAAGTTGCAAATGGTCTCGATAATGTGTTCAGGTCAAATATCTGAACATAACCATTTGACGAAGAAGTAGGCATCAATTGTCTGGTTCCTTCTGAATATGCTTTAAAACATATTGAAAGGCACATCGACAAAATAAAAATTTTAATCTTGGTATAAGTTAACCCCATAACTTAAATATTTAAACTAGCGTTAGAAAATCAAATTGATTTTAAGAAATTGATTTATTTTTATATTAATTTTAAATATCTGTAAAATGAACGTATTCAAAATTAATTAGTTATCATTGTAATATTTCAATGTGGACCTGTTTATCAAAGAGATAAAAATAACTCTAAATATTAGAATTTCAATATCTGGTTCGTTGATTTGTGATGAATGTGTAAAAAATTGTTAAATTCGTCGAATATTCTTTAAAACTTGCATTGAAGTGATAATCAGGTTAAAAATTGTATTTTTTGTCTTATTTGCAATTTCATGGAATGGAGCTGCAGGTCAGGATATACAGTTCTCCCAATTTTATGGAGCTCCACTGTATGTTAACCCAGCCTTTGCCGGAAGTACGCATAAAACCAGGCTTGTGCTTCATCAAAGAATTCAATGGCCAAAACTGGATGGAAAATATATAACCTCATTATTTTCTGCAGATACCTATTTTTCTAAGTATAGAAGTGGACTGGGGTTACAGGTTTATAAAGACTGGCAGGGGAGTAATACCATCAATTCTACTGATGTTTCTTTATCATATTCATATGAAATTTTCTTAACCTCAAAAATTGTAATAAGACCGGGATTACAGTTAGGTTATATTTCCAGAACTCTTGATTATTCAGATCTTGCGTTTAGTTATCAATACGATAATGATGGAAATATTGCGCCTGGTTTTGATAACGGAAAGGTTAAAAAGCAATTCATGGATCTATCTACAGGAGCTGTTATTTATACTGAAAACCTCTGGGTGGGCTTTGCTGCAAATCATATCAATACACCTAATCAATCATTTGTAAACGGAAAGGCACCCCTTCCTGCAAAGTATTCCTTTACTGCTGGCTATCAGATAAACTTCAGTAGAGGGCCTGATAAATCAACACTGCAGGAGGAAAAGCAAATAAGCCTGATTCCTACAGTTCACTATAAATTTCAGGGGAAGTCGGATCAGACAGATCTTGGGGTTTACGGTGTTTATGATCAATTGATTGCTGGTTTCTGGTACAGGGGTATTCCGGGGTTAAAGCGTTATAAAAAAGGCGTTCAGAATAATGAGTCTATCGTTGGATTGGTTGGATGGAAGTATAACAACCTTGCTATTACCTATAGTTACGATTTTATAGTTTCAAGACTTGTTCCTGCAAGAAGTGGTGGAGCTCATGAGATAAACCTGACTTATATTTTTAACAAAAGGAAAAAAATCAAACCTATGAGGAGAATGCCTTGTCCTCATTTCTATAAAAGTTTTTAATAAATATAAAATTTAAACTGACCGGAAGGTTTGTGTTTCTTTTTTACTTTGCTGGTATTGGCATTTAGCTCTGCCAGTTGTTCGTTTTGTTTCTGACGATTTTTATCTGCCATTCTTTGATTGGCCTTTCTGTTCTTCTTGTTTTTTTCAATTACCTCCTGTGCTGTTCTCTGATGATAGCCTTTGAGTTGTTCTTTTTCAGCGTCATTCATATTATACATCTTTCCTGTCAGGCAGGAACTTAGAGTAATACAAATTAATACAGCCACGAATTTCTTAAGGAATATTTGATTTAGAGCTGTCACTATAGGGAATAGTTTTGTTTAATTTATTTATTGCCAATTGTTTGTTGTCAAAACTTAACGTTTATTCATACGCTGTCTTGTATGGAATCTTATTATCGGGAGAATGAGTTCTCCAAAAATAATCTATTTTTTGAAATTGCCATCTATTTTTATCTCAACGTATAAAAAACGTCACTTTTTCATGTGCCAGCCGTACAACGTGATATTTTGAATTACTGTATAGAATAAAAAGTAACCAGAATGTCCGGTAAAATCCGTAGGTGATATAGTTAGACACTAAATTTTAATTTAATATCCAATATGTCTTTTTTCTTGAGAGGGGTCCTGATTGTGATTGCAATGACTTCCGCACTGAGTGTACATGCACAGAATAATTTAAAGGCCGCCAGAAAATATACTGACAAAGCCTTAGAGTATTTCAAAACTGAGGATTATGAAACGGCCTTGACTTACTTTTTGAAATCCGATAGTCTGGATGGAAATGATCAGGATGTTTCTTATTTAATCAGCCTTTCTTTTTTCAGATCTGATCAAAAGCTAAAAGCTCTGCCTTTTTTATTAAAAGCCAAAGCAGGAGGTATCAAAGAATCGGAATTGGAACTCTACCTTGGAGAAGCTTATCACCTTTCACATAAGTTTGATAAGGCAATCGAACACCTTACCCTCTACAGATCAACACTACGTTCTTCTGAAAAGGAAAAAATCAGGGAAGTGGATGATTTGATTCAAAATTGTAAAAATGGTATTGAATTGGTTAAAACTCCGGTCGAAGTCAAAATCAAAAACCTTGGCAATGTTATCAATAGTACATTCCCGGACTATATGCCTGCATTGTCTGCAGATGAGTCCATGTTAATTTTTACATCAAGAAGGGATAATAGTACGGGTGGACTTAAAATTAACAACTTGTATTTTGAGGATATTTATATTTCCAATAAAAAAGACAATAAATGGACAACTCCCGAAAAGCTGGGCAATGAAATTAATACTCCATCTCATGATGCATGTGTTGGAATATCTCCGGATGGTCAGCAGATATTTATTTATAAAGTTGAAGAAGGTAAATATTATGGTGATTTATATGTAAGCAATCTCTCGGGAAAAGCCTGGTCCAAACCTAAGAGCCTTGGGCCTAATATTAATACACCTTTCTGGGAACCTTGTGCAACCATTACCGCAGATCAAAAGGTACTGTTTTTTGTCAGTAATAAAAAAGGAGGAATCGGTGGTACGGATATTTATATGAGCAAACGCCTGCCCAATGGAGAATTTGGTCCCGCTACTATCCTAAGTACAGAAATTAATACTTCAAAAGATGAGTTTTCTCCTTTTATTCACCCTGATGGAAAGACGCTATATTTCAGTTCCAAAGGACATAACAGCATGGGGGGATATGATATTTTCTCTTGTACTATTAATACTGAAACAGGACAAGTCATTTCTAAACCTGTGAACCTTGGATATCCAATAAATACTGCTGATGATGAGGTGTATTTTTCATGGTCTGCTGATAACAGGAGAGCTTACTTTTCCTCGGAAAGAGCAGGTGGGGTGGGTGAAAAAAGATCTGTATGTGCTTGAAAGACCTAAAGCAGACGCCTCTCTTGTAATGTTAAAAGGAACTATTAATGGATGTGATAATAAGAAACCTGTTGCTGCAAGTATTATTGTAACAGACATTGCTACAGGAAAGGAAATTGGAAAATATTCATCCAATAGCAGTACCGGTAAATACATAGTTATCCTGCCTGCAGGTAAAAACTATGGTATTACAGTAGAAGCTCCGGGCTATGTGTTTTATTCAAAAAACATAGATATTCCATTCCTAGATCATTATAAAGAAATCGATGATGAAATATGCATGGAAGGGTTGAAGAAAGGAACCGTATTTGTGCTTCGAAATGTCTTTTTTGATGTCGATAAAGCTACCCTGAGAAAAGAATCAGAGGCAGAGTTGGAAAGGGTTCACGAGATTCTGACCTCTAACCCTTCAATCAATATGCTGATCTCTGGTCATACCGATAGTGATGGTAATGATGATTATAACCTTAAGTTGTCTGAAAACAGAGCTCATGCTGTTAAAGACTATTTAATTAGCAAAGGGGTTTCTTCAGAAAGACTTTCCTATAAAGGTTATGGAGAAACAAAGCCAGTTGCGCCTAATGATTCTCCTGATAACAAACAGTTGAACAGAAGAACAGAAATTGAGATTGTAGAATAAATCATTACAATCTGTTTAAAAGCTATATTAAAACAGACGTAATCTGTAGGTTGTTATTAAACCTGTTGAAGGAAAGCTTAAATAGAGGCGTTAAATCACAATTAAAGAGCCTCTATTTAAGCTTCTAACTTATTTTAATAAAGGATGATTTTACGTCTCAGCTGATTAAAAGAAAAAAGCACAGAATGGCTTTCTGTGCTTCTGATTTTTTTATATGCTCTTATAAATTAGTTATAAGAGAAATAATTCAGGTTCTTAAAATTCTTAATAATCTCAGGAAATTTATCCCCGTAGTTGTATTCAACCCATTTTTCTAGTTGCAGCGTTTCCTGTGGACTTAAAAGGTTAATGGATTTGTTAAGTTCTTTTTCAAAAAGGCTTTTGTCAAAACTGACTTTTTCTAATATGTGAATACTGTATTCTAACATGGCTATTAATTTTTTTATAACTGATTTAAAGTTGAAAACGGAAATAAAAAAAATAGGTTTGACATAACTCGTTAATTTTTAATTAATACCACAAAAAAAGATAGTCTTACAGGACTATCTTTTGTTTATCAACCCATGAACGAGGTCTATTCCTTTTCTTCACTTTCCTTATCTCACCGCATCAACCCCGTTGTTATATATTTAACATATTAAAATTTCATATTGTTTGAAACCTTCTGAAAGATTTTTAAAAATGTTTTGTAATATCTTTTAATTTAATATTTTACGTGCTCTGGATTTAAAAGCCGGACTTGAAAAAGGCATTTGGTCTTGTAAGATTATTTTTAATTCTTTCATTAAGTCTTCCTCCTTTGCAGATAAATTATGAGCTACTGTCATTGCAAAAGCTTTTATTGCCACAGGAACTTTTGGAGTCATTAAATAATCAAAACAAATGTCCAGTAATTCCCCCTGAACAGAAACCGGGATTTCCATAAATTGAAAAATGCGCAAGGTGTTCCGCTTAACGGCATCATGCGCATTTTTCTTTAGGTTTTTGACCATCCTTTTAATATATGGTTTTATTAAATAGGGATGTTCTTCTGCAATGGTACTTACCGCCCATGAAGCCCTTTGAACTAATCTTGTTTCTTCAGTAAAGAAAATATTCATCAGCTCTTCGAAGCATTCCTGGTCATTGCTTATGTACTTGCAAATTTTATTGATCTGGGCTTTGGAATGTTCTTTTAATAATTCTTTTCTGATATCCATAATAGAAAAAACAAAGCTTGAGACTTTGTTTCTGCAATTTATAGGAATGATTCAGAGTATTATTAATTCTCCAGGACTATTTTATGACATAGTTTAACAGATAATCAATTTCCTTTTTCCTGTCAATAAAATCCCTTACATCAAAGCAGGATCCGCTCTCAAAAAGTTTTATGTTGTTATTTTTCATGTAGTCAAGTGCATGTTCAATGATAGATTCACGCACATTGATTTCTTTAAGGTTCGTGATGATCCTCGATATGTAATTACACGTGAATTCCCATAGGTCATCATTCACCACATTGTATTCGAGGAAATACTCTTTATCATCTATAAAAGTATAGAATTTCCTCTCTACGCTATCATGCAGGATATTCATAAGCTTCGGGGTTTTATTTTATAACAGTGGCAGTTTTAAAATCGTGCGATATCTACACAAATGTTTGTTCTGATGAATAAAGTTGATGCTAAAATGTTGATTTTAAGAGATAAAAAAGGGGCCCGGATTGGGCCCCTTTTTAAAAATGATATTACTGTTTTAAAACTTTTTTGGGTCTTCCGCTGAGCCAGATTACCATTACAGCAACTATGATAAGGCCTCCGGCTAACATGGTCTGAGTAGTAAGTTTTTCATTCCCTACAAAAACGCCCAGGATCACTGCTATGACAGGATTAACATAGGCATAAGTGGATACTTGTGACGGATGTGCCTCTTTGAGTAAATAGGCATAGGCTGTAAAGCCAATCAATGATCCGAAAATGATCAGATAAACGAATGCCCATAAAGATTTAGAGCTTACGGAATCAAGATCGATGTTACCAAACTCTCCGCTGAAATATGAAATGATCAGCAGTATTATACCTCCGGAAAGCATTTGTAATCCTGTTGCTACTAAAGGTGAAGACGGAAATTTTGCTTTAGTACCGTAAATAGAACCGAATGCCCATGCAAGTGTAGAAATTAATATTGCGAAAATACTTAATTTATCAGCTTTAATAAGTTCTTTACCAGCCCCTGTACCAGTCATAAATACCATTCCGCCTAATCCTATCAGGATACCTATCCATGTAAGCAGGTTAGGTTTATTTTCTGTTTTAAACATCCATAATAAAAGGACGATCCACACTGGTTCTATCGTAATCAGCAGTGCGGCTACTGAAGATGGTATCCTTTGTTCAGCCCAAACCAGACCTCCATTCCCTAATACCAATAATAGAAATCCGGCAATGGTGGAGGTTTTTATTTCTTTAATATCAGGAACAGGAGCTCCCTTTAATCTCCCTGTCAGATATAATATTAATCCTGCTGCAAGGAAGCGGGTTCCTGCCATGAAAAAAGGAGGAAAACTTTCAATTGCATATCGAATTCCCAGGTATGTAGATCCCCATATTATATATACGGCGGCAAAAGCTCCTATCAGAAGCCAGTCAGTTGTTTTTCTCTCTGCCTGTAACATATTGTTATTTTTTTAAGAAGGCTTAATAACTACCAAATTTTCAGTTCAATTAGTTCCAGTTGGTTTTGAGTAGATACAAAAAAAATCCCGGACTTTGTCCGGGATTTTCTATATCTGTATGGAATAAAACCTGTTTCTTTTAGCCAATACATATCCCGGACCGGTCTCTGCAAGGGACCGCAATAATTGCCGTGATATGGGATTTAAGCGTTAGCACTAGTTATGAATGTATATAACAAACTTATGAAGATTTCACTGATAAGACAAAGAAGAACGTTTAATTATTTTTCAATAGGCTTATTTGACATATGTCAATTTTATTTCTAAAAAGATTTTATAATTAGCAGAAGGAAATTATTGTTCAGATAATTAAGTGATTAAAGACGTTATACAGATATGTTTGATCAAAAATTTTCAGGAAAATGAAAAAAATAAAATTTCCTTAAAATATTTTCTGAACTTATCCGTCAACACCCTTAAATGGAATCTATACCAATATACATGACCCAGACTCAGAAGGATAAAATAGAGCAGACTGTCCGAGAGGAGAGGAGTAAGCTGTTTAATTTTATCAGAAAGAGGGTGAAAGCGAAAGAGGATGCTGAGGATATTCTGCAGGATGTCTTTTTTCAACTTACTCAAGCTTCAGGAAGTATAGATACCATCGATCAGATTACCTCCTGGTTATTCAGGGTGGCTCGAAACAAAATAACTGACCTTTACAGAAAGAAAAAGCCGGAAACCTTCACTGACTATAATGACACTGTGAAAGATAATGAAGGGTTATTTCTTGAAGACATCTTACCGGATCTGGGAAATTCTCCCGATGATGAATATTTCAAAAACTTGTTGTGGGAAGCCGTGCAAGAGGCTTTAGACGAGCTGCCTGCAGAGCAGAAAGAAGTCTTTATGATGCACGAGTTTGAAGACCAGAGTTTTAAAGATATGTCAGAGCTTTTGGGAGAGCCGGTAAATACATTGATCAGTAGAAAAAGATATGCAGTGCTTCACTTAAGAAAGCGTTTGCAGGAATTTTATAAAGAAATTAAAAAATAAGAAGTTATGGGTTTTTGTTTTAAGAAAGCGATCAAGTTTGTCATTCTGGGATTCCTTGCAGTAGCGCTGTTCGGATTCATTACAATGCAACTTTGGAACTGGCTGATACCGGATTTGTTCCACGGCCCTACCATTAATATATATCAGGCTTTAGGTTTATTTGTCCTTTCTAAAATTCTCTTTTCCGGATTTGGAAGGAGAGGTTGCGGAGGGCCTCGGCATAATCTGTTCTGGAGAAAAAGATTTGAGCGTAAAATGGCTAAGCTAAGTCCGGAGGAAAGAGAAAAATACATGCAAAAGTTTTCTAACTGCTGGGGCGGAAATCCTTTTGAAAATCATTGTCAGGGAGAAAATGAAAAAGGCAGCAATGTATGAGAATAAGCAACTTTTTGATCGAATACAACCTGACAAAGACTGTTGATGGTCACGATGAGTTTTCAGATGACAGGACAAAAGAAAAACGAATGGTTGTCTCTGTAACCAATAATCTCAGTGAAATATTTACGGATTTGTTGGATACCCATAGAAACGATAGCATTACAGGAATAGAAATAGTGTCAGTTGTCAATCTTATTGATAGTCCCGGAATAAAAGGAATGAGTAATTATATTAACATTCCGGGCAATTAATGATTATTAATCAATGACCATTGGGATGTGCTGATTGATTATTTTATGTTTGAAAAAGGTATCGGCAGATGGGATAATGGTCATTGATATTTTATCACAAACTTTAGTAAGGTTAATGCTCTGTTTTCAATAGCCTCGCTCTTGTGGCGAGGCTATTTGAAAGTCAGATGAGTTTAAATCCTTAAATAATTTTTAAAATCGAAAAAGTTTTTATGGGGTATTCTAAGACTTATGAGATAATCTGGGCAGATATTGATGCAAACAGGCATTTAAGACATTCAGCTTACAATGATTACGCGGCCCAGGTGAGGGTAAGTTTTTTTAAAGACTTCGGTTTTTCTGTTGAAAAGCTCGCCAAACTGATGATTGGTCCAATTCTTTTTAGTGAATACACTAAGTTTCTAAGAGAAGTTGGTATGAACGATTCTGTCACAGTTGATATAAAAGTAGCCTCTATGCGCAAGGATGCTTCACGATGGAAGATCGTTCACCAGATATTCAGATCAGATGGAGTGTTGTCTGCTGTCATTACGGTAGAAGGAGCCTGGATGGATTTGAATACCAGGAAGCTCACAATACCACCACCGGAAATCTTTGATATGATAGAGCATATGCCCAAAACGGATGATTTTGAATTTGCTCCAGAAAAAAAAGCTGATTGATTTAACATGTTTTTGAAAATTTAAATTGCTTCAGAATCATTAGGAAAAAGAAAAAAACAAATTCTTTATTACTTGTAAAGGGATCTGTGAAAATAAAGGGTTAAATTTCGATGTGCCAGTCCTAATAGATGGGCTATTCTGATTCATTTTCAAATCCTATAATAAAATCATGGAACCAATTAACGCACTGAACCACGTAGCAGAATTTCATAAGACCTTTAAACATCCTATAGAGCCGGAGCCTTTGATTCCGAGTGAAAAAAGATGCAAGTTGAGAGTCGCTTTACTTGCTGAAGAGCTAAAAGAACTGGAAGAGGCAATTGAAAATAAAGATATTGTTGGTGTCGCAGATGCCTTATGTGACCTGCAGTATGTGTTGTCTGGAGCAGTGCTGGAATTTGGACTGGGAAAGAAGTTCCCGGAGTTGTTTAATGAAGTGCAGCGTTCCAACATGAGCAAGGTGTGTCACACTGTTGAGGAAGCGGAAAAAACCATTGCTCATTATAAAAACCTGGATAATACTGAAGCTTACTATTCGGAGAGTGCAGGCAAGTACCTTGTATATCGCAAGTCTGATAATAAAACATTAAAATCGGTATTTTATTCTCCGGCAAATCTGGAAAATATTGTCAAAGGCTAGTAATGTTTTTGATTTCCATTTTCCTGCATATTGTCTGATGATTCTTGACGTAATTCATAGTTGAATGCTAAAGATTTCAACTATGAATATCCTTCCATATATGAATAATTAAAGCTTATTGAGATTTTGAAAAAGAAAAAACTTCTTAATAAAGCTTTAAAAACAATTTGGTTCATAAAGTTCTGAACTAAGTGAATTTTTAAAGTTGATTTTATGAAAATCTATTTAAAAAATGCAGGTATTGTTATCCTGCTTTTGCTTGTAATGTCTTCCTGTAATGGAGTATTTGAGTATAGTCCATATGTTACTCAGGTTAAAGGTGGACTTAAGAATATTATTTCTAAAAATTCAGATTGGCTTTATAAAATTCTGCATGATGCGGAAGATGATATAAAATTTGCAGTGATCTCAGATACTCATTATGACTATAAAGAGCTTGAAAAATTTATAGATCATATAAACAACAGAAGAGACATATCTTTTGTCGTGGTGGGTGGAGATATTGCTGATAAAGGATTACTGAAAGAATATGAGTTTTTTGAGGAAATCATGAAAGGACTCAATAAGCCTTACTTCACAGTAATCGGAAATCATGATTATCTGGCAGGAGGAGGAGAGGTATACAGGCAGATGTTTGGAGCATTTAATTATTCAATAGAAGCCGCTGGTAAAAAGATTGTTTTCTTTGACGATATATTTTGGGAAAGTAATAAGAGGCCTGATTTTTTATGGCTTGAAAATGAACTTAAGTCTGCAGGATCCAGAGAACTCGTAGTGATTACTCATATTCCTCCTTTTGGCGATCAGTTTTCAAAAGAAGATGAATTGATCTATGTAAATACAATGAAGAAGTATAAGGTACAGCTTTCTGTTCACGGACATGTGCATACATCATATCAAGGGTATTATTATAATGATGAGACGAATTATGTAGTAGTACCAAGTATGTTGAAGAAGGCTTTCTTCGAGATCACTCTGTCAGATAATATCATTGTTAAAGAATCAAAGTTGTAATGAGTGGGTTAATCAAAAAAGTATTTTCTCTGCTATTTATATATGCTATCAGCAGCTCAGCCTTTGGCGCTGATTCTGTCACCGTAAGAAAATACAGAGCAATCCCAAGGGTATACACCTTGCAATATGCAGGCAATCTTGGTTTTGTATCAGGTGGATTAGGATATAGTCTACTAAAAGATAAAGTCCGGGTGGGACTCTTTTACGGATATGTGCCCAAGGTATTTTCAACTAAAGCAATTCATACTCTGGCATTAAAAGGAACATTAAATGTGTTTAAATCAAGGGCTGGTCAGGATAAGCTGTATATTGGAACAACATTTAATATGGAGACAGGTAACAACTCTTTCCTTAAGCTTCCGGATAAATATCCTAAAGGATATTATCAAACCAATGCGTTTCACTTTACAGTCTTTACCGGAGTGAAATCCTTTTTTGCTGTTCATGACAGGAAGCTTAAAGGAGTAGAGCCTTATATAGAATGCGGCACAGTCGATACTTACCTATATTATTGTTTGTCCGAAAAGCTAAGCTTATTAAAAATCCTGAGTTTATCAGCAGGACTTAATTTAAAATTTAAATAGCTTCCTGACGACTATACTAAATTTAACTCAGCTGTTTTTTTTCTGAGCATTGTAACAATGCTGCTCATCTCTTCAGGGCTGAGTTTTTTGCGGTTAGCGCTGTCAATATGTACTTCGCTTTTTTCCAGTTCCTGATACCAGTCTCCCGGATTTGGCAAGTCTCCAACTTTTCTGGGTACAACATGCATATGTACATGAGGTACAGATTGTCCTGCCGCTTCTTTTTCCTGTACAGCCCAGTCAAAAGCATCGGTGTTAAGTGCCTTGGTAAGTAAAAAAGCGACTTTTCTGCCTAAGACCATAAATTCTGCTACTTCAGCATCCGTAAAATCAAACAGGCTTTCAACATGTTTTTTAGGAATAATGAGCGAGTGTCCGGGAAGGACTGGCGCTATGTTGTATATTGCAACGAAGTTTTCTGAACTAAGAAAACCTTCCTGAACTCTTTTATCGCAAAAAGGGCAAGCCATAAATAAAACTGATTTTAGAACGCAATTTAATATTAAACCAAAATTAATTATTAACACATTAAAAATCCTGATAAACATTATGCTGGATTCAGCTTCGAATAAGCTGATTAACATTGATATTTTAAATTCTGTTTAAGTTAACTTGTTTTAAATCTGCTTCTTAACTTCCGATTAATAATTTAACAGGCAATTTTGAATCTAATTACTCTTATTTTTTCGTTAAAAAGGTAGCATGAAACTGATCACCATTAAGTCGTTTGATAATCCTGTAGAAGCCAATATTGTTAAAGCAAAATTGGAAGATTCTGGTATTCCCTGTTTTTTAAAAGACGAGAATATTGTGGCGATCAATCCTTTATATGCCAATGCGACTGGGGGAATCAAATTACAGATCAATGAAAAATTCAGATTTCTTGCTCTTGAAATACTGGGTCTTACAGAGCAATCCTACGAACAAAGTTTGGTATGTCCTGCTTGTGGCTCTGACAGAGTACATTTTGTAAGTTCCAGTAAAAGCCTGAAAAACCTTTTCTCGTTCATCCTTTCTTTGGTAACCATCACTTATCCAATATTCCTCAAAAAGGTATATAAGTGTGATTCTTGTGGTAAGGAATTTCCTATTGAAGATTAATAATCAAAGATCAATTTGTATGGGGTATTTAAGTGTATTCGACATGCTTAAAATCGGCATTGGTCCGTCAAGTTCTCACACATTCGGGCCATGGACAGCGGCCAGAAGATGGGTCAATGAATTGATATTATCGGGTATTCCTTTTAATGAAATTAAGGTGGAGTTGTATGGCTCTCTGGCGCTTACCGGTAAAGGTCACTGTACAGACAAAGCTATTTTATTCGGTTTGATGGACCTTGATCCGGAAGAGGTTGAGGTGGATCTGCTCGAGGCTTATTGTAATGCCAACCTTGAACATAAGCTGATTTTTCCTGATTCTCTCAGAATTAAATTTGATGTCTCTAGAGACCTTCATTTTCTCAAGAATACTGTTTTGCCTTATCATTCTAATGGAATGAAGTTTAAAGCATTTTTAAATGAAGCACTTATAGCAGAAGATATCTTCTATTCAATAGGTGGTGGTTTTATAGTAAAGGAAGGAGAAGCGGAGACAATGATTGCAGATCATAAAGAGCTTCCTTATCCATGTTTTAATCCTAAAGACCTTGTTACTTCGGCTCTTAAGCATCATTTGTCCATATCTGATCTTGTGCTTGGAAATGAAAAGATCCTTAGAACTGAAGACGAAATAAAGGCAAGATTGATGAAGTTGTGGACAGTTATGAAAGAGGCGGCATACGAAGGATGTCATCAGGAGGGTATTTTGCCTGGTGGTCTGGAAGTGAAAAGACGTGCTGCAGCTTTAAACAAACAATTGTTGAGAGTGCATAACTACAGCAATGCAGATGAATGGACAGAGGCAATGAAAGTAGGGCGTGATTTTAAAAAAGTAATTACAAGGATCAGTTGTCTTGCCCTTGCGATCAATGAAGTCAATGCATCCATGGGCCGTATTGTAACGGCTCCCACTAATGGTTCTGCAGGAGTAGTGCCAGCCGTTTTGTTTTATTATATCTGCTTTTCAGGCCAGGAAGTAAAGGATGATGATATATGCCGATTTCTTCTTACAGCAGGAGAAATAGGGAAATATTTTAAATTGGGAGCAACGATCAGCGCGGCAGCTGGCGGATGTCAGGCAGAAATAGGGGTGTCCTCTTCGATGGCAGCAGCAGCTTTAACAGAATGTCTGGGAGGTTCTCCTGCTCAGGTTCTGATGGCAGCAGAAATAGCAGCAGAGCATCATCTAGGCCTTACCTGTGATCCTGTTGGAGGTTTAGTTCAAATACCTTGTATTGAAAGGAATTCTATGGGAGCTATTAAAGCCATTACCGCCAGTATGATGGCCCTAGCAGGGAATCCTGATCATGCAAAGGTTAGTCTGGAAAATGTTATCAGCACAATGAAGCAGACGGCTGAAGGTATGAATGAAAATTTTAAAGAGACTTCACTTGGAGGGTTGGCAGTTAATGTTTCGGTTAATATTCCTGAATGCTGAAGAAAGCTTAAAGTAGAAAGCTTAAAGTAGAAAGTTTAACTTTACTTTCTGCGTTGGGCCATAAAATTCAATATTTGATTTTATTTCAAAACAGCCTAAATATATTTTGATAGATTTATTTTATTAAACTCAAAATATTCAACGAACTCAATTCGGAATTCCAAACATATTTTTACTTTTTTTACTTTCAACTTTCAGCTTTTCGCCTTCCGCTTTTAGCTTTCATTAGAAATCATTAAATTCGTTACTGGCTTAATTTTAAATGCGAGCCAAAGATGATCAAATGATTGATTTTACAGAAGTTAAGTTACATAATATTGTTGTCCATAATATCGGAAACAGTCTTCAGGAAGAAGGAATGAAATTGTCGAAGGGGCCTTTGGTTTTCAAAGAATCTATAGTGAAGGACCTCCTCATGAAGTATTTTTTATCACCCTTTAAAGGTGAGCTTTTCTATAACTTTTTCCATGATACGGAACTGGCGCTTAATGAAATTTACAATTACGCTTCTAAAATTTTTGATGATCCTGATTGCTTTTACCTTCAGACCATTAACATATCCAAACATCTTTATGATAAATCCAATCATCATAACATAAAAGGTGGTGAATTTTACCTTGTATACTTTGCAGATAGCGTAGTGAACGGGGATGTAATGGATGCTATAGGTTTATTCAAATCTGAAAATAAGGATACCTATCTTCGTATATTTCAGGATACTGATAACTTTGAAATAGAACACGAACAGGGTGTTAACATTAACAAACTGGATAAGGGCTGCCTGATCTTTAATACGCATAAAGAACAAGGATATAAAATCTGCGTGGTTGACAATACCAATAAAGGGCAGGAAGCGCAATACTGGAAGAATGATTTTCTGAAGATCAAGCAGCATGAAGATAACTACTTCCATACTCAGAACTTAATGAAGCTTACCAAAGAGTTTTGTAATGAAGTTTTAGATAAAGAATACGAGGTAAGCAAAGCTGATCAGATTGAGTTGATGAACAGATCTGTACAGTATTTTGCCAAAAAGGAAGTATTTAACCTTAATGAGTTTCAGGAAGAGGTGATGGGAAATGAAGAAACAATGGTAAATGCTTTTAATACCTACAAAGATGAGTTTCAGGAAAAGAATCAGGTCAATACCTATGATGAATTCAATATCTCCAACGGGGCTTTTAAAAGCAACAAGAAGATATTTAAAAGCATTCTAAAACTGGATAAGAATTTTCACGTCTACATCCACGGCAACAAAGAATTCATTGAAAGGGGATATGACGAAACACGCCAAATGCACTACTATCAGCTATTCTTCAAGAGTGAAACTTCCTAGGAAGTGATCTTACAAAAGTTCATTATTTTTATTTCTGTTTAATCTCAAAAGTTTCGAAAAAAGCAGAGAAGCCTTTATCTGTAGGACTGCAGGCATATAATCCTATATTGATCTTTAGAGCATCCTTATGTAAATGAGCAATTCTTATCTGCTGAAAATCTTTCTGTCCATACTTTGCATAAATCTCAAAGTCTTGGCCTTTTCTGATAATTTTATATTCAACTCTTCTTATATCTGCAGGAATTTCCTGCGTTGACCAGTCAGAATAGCCGAGATTCGTTACTACTGCTCCAAGATGTGAAAACTCACTGGTTTCATATTCAGTTGAAGTCTTCAGCCAGTTGTCTTCATCAAGACGAACGCAAAGACCGGCCTGATCATATCTGTGTTTGGGAGAAAAAGATACGGTTGTTGTCATCTCAAAGTCCCCTTCAACTTCTTTATATAAGAAATGGGCATTGTCATTCCTGAATCCATAATGCGTTCTTTGCCAGAAATCAGATCCGGAATCAGGTTCAATCAATAATCCTTCTTTTGTTACCTTCCACGATTTAGGTTCATGAAACCATTTGAAATTCTTTATACTATCTGAATTGATCATGTTTAAAGTTGTAATGTTTTTGATTTCTAAGACGTCTTGGTTCTTTTTTTCATTACATGAAATCAAAAGAATGAAGCACCAAATGAAGCAGAAATTGCTGATTCTTGAATAGGAATTGATCATAGCTCAAAGATATTTTTTTTTGTCAATAATGGAATATAACCATTTTATAATAACTGTGATGTTCTGTTTTTTTTCGTAAATTTCACATTGATTAATATTGAGCAAATAACCTTTTTTAGAATGAGAATACTTTTATCAATTACATTATTGGTTGTCATGGCACTTTCGGGCTGCACAGTAGAAAAAATTGATGTTAATTACGCAGAGAAAGTTGCTGGTACTTATGCATTGGGAAGTTATGATAATCAGCTGGGGACATATGGTTTAAATGTTAATGATAAAGTCATCATCACAAGAATCAATGACAATCATGTTAAAATACAAGTGGACTTTTATAACTCCAATGATGATATATTTGCAGATGATGTTTGGTTAACCCCAAATGGAGCAAGTTATAATATATCTCAAACTTACCGCTATTCGGTTCTGAATGGGAAGATTGATCCTAAGTATTTATCGTTCAGAATAGATTATAACAATGGTAATTTTGATGCTATTACAGCTTTAAGGTAAAATAGAAAAGGTTTACGAATGCAAAACAACAATATATTAAATTTTATACGCAAGCCGGATTGGATTTCTTTGGGAAATGGAATTTGTGGGGCACTGGCGATTATATTAAGTATTAAAAATTATAATCCTTTATTTCCTGCCGGTTTTGTTGTGGCTGGTGGTATATTGGATTTCTTTGATGGAAGGGTAGCAAGGAAGTATAACCTGGCTTCTGATTTTGGTAAAAACCTGGATTCACTTTGCGATATTGTTACTTTTATTGTTGCTCCCGTTGTTTTTGCTTTTACTTATATTGAGAATCTTTCTGTTTGGGAAACGGCTGTACTGGTTTTTTATATTGCTGTGGGCCTTCTAAGGTTAGCCAGATTCAATGTTACAGGTACTTTAAGTAATGGAAAGTATTTTGAGGGGATGCCTGTTCCATTCAGTATTGGGCTTATTGTTGCGTATTTTCCAATACTTCACCTTTCGTTGCCTATGGTATCTTGGATCTTCCTGTTTCTCATACATGGTGGTCTGATGATATCAACGGTGAAGATAAGAAAACTGTAGGCTGGGGAAGACCTTGAGCAAAATTGTAAGTAAAGTTGGAGAATTTATTTAGTCACCACTTTCCCAGTCTTAAAAAAGCTCATCCATTTTTGTCTCTTGTCTTTGGGAAAGGCAGCTTCTTTTACAGCTATAAAGTTTGCAAATAATGCCTGATTCCCCAGCACTACATACCATAGCTGTGATTCAGGATTATGGTCAGTAATAAATTCCGGTGTTTCAATAGTAAAAATAATCCATGGATATTGGGCTGTAGAATCGCTTTGTTCTAATAGGGTCAATTTTGCTTTGGGGGCTTCTGCTTTAGCCTGATCGTAAAAAATGCTCATTGCTTTTTCTACCGACAAAACTCTTGCACTTTTGATCGAACTCATATAACCCATCTCTGTCCACTTATCTAAAGATTCATTGGCATGAATGAGTTCAGTAATTTTTACCTGATCATCTTCCTGACTGTTGCCTGTAATCCAGTTTTCGTTTTCAGGCCAGTTCAATATAAAAGTTTCCTTAGGTCTTGGAGTTATAGTACAATATTTATCAAGGTAAATGCCGGCTTTCAGTTCTCCATGTCTATCAGCCTTAGTAAAATCGTCACAGGCCCCTTTTTTATTGCCCGTCTGAGCCCGTAGCTGCCCGCGAAGGAGTAATGCATTGGGGAATTTCTCATTGAGCTCGATTACTTTATCTAATGGAGTCAGAGCTTCCCTGTATCGCTCCAGAGTAGCAAATACCGTTGCTCTGCCATAATGTGGATCAGGATAATTCGGATCTATTTCAATGGCTTTGTTAAAGTCTTCCATAGCTGCTTCCAGGTTATTCAATGCCAGTTCACAAGCGCCACGATTGAAATAAGCGTTTTTTAATTTTTTATCAGCTTTGATAGCTAATGAATAATCCTTGATAGCGCCTGAATAATCTTCCTTGTTATGTTTTTCAAGTCCGCTCTGAAGGTAATCTTCAGCCGTTTGAGCGAAGAGGCTAACGTAAAAGAATGTTAATAGTATTATTGATAATGTTTTTTTCATTCGTAAGCTGTACAAGGCAGTTTAAATCTAAGGGATATTATTATTTTTTCACAGAGGTTTTATGAATTACCTTCATGTTTATTGTTAAACCTGAAACTGTGAGACTTTCAGCTATAGTTTTGTCAAAGACAAAGCCAACTCTGTCAGATAGGAATCCATTAGGGTAAAAAGTTGAACGACCAATGTCTCCATCCATTGCAGAGATACAGAATGAACCACTATTATATTTAAAGTAGAACTGAATAATTTGAATAGACTTGTATTTCTTATTCAAAGAAAAATCAAAAAGTTTTTTCGTCATAATAGACCCTTTATAAAATCTTATCCCAATAATTTCTTTGTTAATAATATTTTTCCATCCAAAGTCAAAAGGAACTTTGTGTATTTTATCGTTTGGCTTTGCTTTGGAAGTACTTTCAAGCTTGAGCATATTGGGGATGGTTATTCCATCAGAGTTACTAAATGGATTTGTTACATACAATTTTTTCTCCATCTGAAAAAGTAATTTCCCATTCCGGAGAATGAAGAACAAAATCATCTGTATGAACATTTGTCCAGTCTCCGGATAGTATGTCGTAATGAAATTTAGTTTCGATATATTTAATTTCTGAGATCGATTTGCCAAGGAGTTTTTCGAAGGATTGTATAGAGTTTTGCTCTTTCATTTAATGTCTCAGTAATATAGATAAATGTACATTTATAGATGTTCTCCTGAATTTGTAAAATTCATTTGCTGCTTTCTGATCTCTGCATAATTCTTTATTCTATCTCTTATTAATGCACAGATAAGCAGACCTACCGTGAATGTCGCAAGTATTGTGCAAAGAATCATTCCTGCCAATGGCATAATGATTATAGTCAAAATATCCATTTCTAAATTGTCAACAATTGAGATAATAATAAAGACGCTCCAGCAGACTAAATTTATTGTTAATGAGTATTTAAACGAAGATATTAAAAGAGATTTTTCTCTTGGGTAATTTTGAAATACTTTATATCCTGCATATCCCAGAGCAAACAAGAGTGTGAAAATCAATCCTAGAATGGCATTACCATAAATACTTATAATTGCCATCAATGGTAATCCTTCATTTGTAATAATTACCGGAAACCAAAGGGTAAAAAAGATTCCCAAAAGAGTAGCGGGTAGTCCTAATTTATAAGAAATAAAAATGCTACTTCTCTTTAAAGAAAATCGTTCAGGAGATTGTGTAAAATCAGGCATATCTTATTGTTATTTGCAAAATAGAGGCTCTCAAAGGAGTTCACTTCCTGGATTTTGCGAGAAAATTAGTTTTATAATATAGATTTCCGAGCTTTTTAGCCAAAAGCTCGGAAATTCGAATCAAAATAAAATTTTAACTTAATCAAATTAAACAATGTTTTTCTATTAGAACTGGCGGAATTATGAAAATATTATTGACAGGAGCTAACGGATATATTGGAAAACGTCTTTTACCTGTATTGCTCGAGCAGGGACATGAGGTGATTTGCTGTGTACGCGACAGGAGAAGACTTGATACTTTTGATAAATACAAAGTTGCCGTATTTGAGGTGGATTTTTTAAAACCTGTAGATATTGATCGTGCTCCACTGGATTTTGATGTAGCCTTTTATCTGATTCATTCTTTGTCCGGTTCTATCGGTAAATTTGAAGCCAAAGAACGTTCCTCAGCTCAGAATTTTGTACAATACCTGAATTCCAGCTCGGCCCGACAGATTATTTTCCTTACCGGTATCGTAAATGAAGAGGTACTATCTCCTCATTTGAAATCCAGGAAGATGGTGGAAGGGGTACTCGGAGAATCTTCTGTTCCCTTAACTGTTCTGCGCGCCGGTATCATTGTAGGTTCCGGAAGTGCTTCCTTTGAAATCATAAGAGATCTGGTGGAAAAGCTTCCTGTCATGGTTACTCCCAAATGGGTACATAGTAAGATTCAGCCAATAGGAGTCGGAGATGTGATAAAATTTCTGACAGGAGTTATGCTGAATGAACCCTGCATTAACAAAGCATTTGATATCAGCGGACCGGAAGTGTTGACCTATAAACAGCTAATGCTCCAGTATGCGGAAGTAAGGCATTTAAGAAGATATATGATAGATGTTCCGTTTATGACTCCTCGCTTGTCTTCTTATTGGCTTTATTTCATTACATCTACTTCCTATAATCTCGCTGTCAACCTTGTAGAAAGCATGAAGATAGATGTAGTGGCAAAGGACAAGGAACTGGAAAAAATATTGAACATTCAGCCTGTTACCTATAAAGAATCTGTTCGGAAAGCCTTCAAAAAAATTGAGGAAAATATGGTTGTCTCAAGCTGGAAGGACTCATTTAGCAGTAGTACTGCACAATATTCCATGATGGATCTGATTCAGGTTCCTGTATTTGGATGTTCAAGGGACAAACAAGAAACAGAACTGAAAACGAATATTGAAGATGCTAAAGATAAACTCTGGTCCATAGGAGGAAAAAATGGCTGGTATGCTTCTGACAGGCTCTGGAAAATCAGGGGATTCATGGATAAACTTGTTGGAGGAGTTGGGTTAAGAAGGGGAAGAAGAGATCCTAAACATCTTTATAATGG
The DNA here is from genome assembly GCA_024707265.1 of Sporocytophaga sp. Classification (GTDB taxonomy): domain Bacteria; phylum Bacteroidota; class Bacteroidia; order Cytophagales; family Cytophagaceae; genus Sporocytophaga. The sequence goes on from JANQAB010000004.1 coordinate 461,192, forward strand.
AGATGCCCTTGACTTCTGGAGGGTAATTCTTTCTGATAAAAAGGCAGGACGATTACTCTTATTTGCAGAAATGAAACTGCCCGGAGAAGCTTGGCTTGAATGGAAGTTCGTCCGCCACGATGATAAGAATTTCCTTCAGCAAACTGCTACCTTCAGACCCAAAGGACTGCCAGGAAGATTATATTGGTACCTGATGCTGCCTTTCCATCATTTAATTTTCAACAAAATGGCCAGATCCATTGCAGCAGGACATACGGAAAAATGAATTTAAAACAGAAATTGCTACTTATTAGTTATCAGAAGTTTTACTTTTTTTATTGTTAAAAACTTTATAATTTATCATTGTTACGGAATATTTTTTCAAACCGGATAAACCTGTTATATTCCGATTTCGTTTTTACAGTTAACTACTAAAACAGATATATTCATGGCAAGTAAACCTTGGTTAAATCAATACCCAAAAGAGGTCAATCCGGAAATTAATCCTGACGAGTATGCTTCCGTACTGCATTTTTTCGAAGATTGTATCAAGAAATACGGGGATCTTATTGGGTTTGTAAACATGGGTAAAACCATGACATTTAAGCAACTTGATGAATATTCCACTCAGTTTGCTGCTTATCTTCAGAACCATGCAAAGCTCAAGCAGGGCGATAGAATTGCGATTCAGATGCCAAATCTATTGCAAAATCCTGTAGTTATCTTCGGAGCGGTCAAAGCGGGTCTTATAATAGTGAATACAAATCCGCTGTATACAGAGCGTGAGATGGAGCATCAGTTCAAGGATTCAGGAGCCAAAGCAATTGTGATCCTTGCCAATTTTGCAGATAAGCTGGAGGTTATCAGGAAAAATACGGATATAAAAAACATAATCATTACAGAAATAGGAGATATGCAGGGAGCTTTAAAAGGAGCTATCGTGAATTTTGTGGTGAAGTATGTCAAAAAGATGGTTCCTACTTATAACATACCCGAAGCAGTTAAATTTAATGATGCCTTAAAGTTGGGTAAAGCATCATCCTGGACAAAGCCGGAACTTAAAGGCTCTGATGTATGCTTTTTACAATACACCGGGGGAACAACAGGGGTATCTAAAGGGGCTATGCTTACACATAGAAACATCGTAGCAAACATGCTTCAAAGTTATGAGTGGTTTAAGCCTGTATTGAAAGAAAGAGAAGAGATTGTGATCACGCCGCTTCCGTTGTATCATATCTTTGCTTTAACAGCAAACCTTTTGGTGATGATGAAGTATGGGGCCAAAAAATATCCTGATCACTAATCCTAAAGATATGAAGGCCTTCATTAAGGAGCTTAAAATGTATCCGTTTTCATTGATGACAGGAGTAAATACCTTGTTTAACGGTCTTTTGAATCAGGAAGCGTTTAAAACCGTAGATTTTTCGCATCTAAAGATGACTGTCGGAGGTGGAATGGCTGTTCAGAAGCCAGTTGCTCAGAAATGGGAAGAGGTAACTAAGACAAAGCTTGCTGAAGGATATGGCTTAACGGAAACTTCTCCTGTAGCCTGCGTAAATCCTGTGGATGGAAGAATGAGACTAGGTTCGATCGGGTTGCCCATACCAAGTACTGAGTTGAAAATTATGAATGATGATGGTCAGGAAGTAGGCATAGATGAGCCCGGGGAGCTTTGGATCAAAGGTCCGCAGGTAATGGCAGGTTATTGGCAAAGACAGGAAGAAACAGCCAACGTTATGGTAGGAGAATGGTTCAAGTCTGGTGACATGGCTGCGATTGATAAAGATGGATTTTTCAGAATAGTGGACAGAAAGAAAGAAATGGTATTGGTAAGTGGGTTCAACGTATATCCGAATGAAGTAGAAGAAGTTTTATGTATGCATCCGAAAATATTGGAAGCAGGGGTGAAAGGTATTCCGGATGATAAAACCAATGAAGCTGTAAAAGCATTTATTGTCAAAAAAGATCCGTCACTTACCGAAGAAGAAGTAAAAGAGCATTGCAGAAAGTATCTGACATCCTATAAAGTGCCTAAGCATATAGTGTTCAGAAATGAATTGCCGAAGAGCAACGTAGGTAAGATATTGAGAAGGTTGATGGAGTAAGACGAATTCAGCTAAGTTTAAAAAGGACCGTTTGATTTATTTAAGCGGTCCTTTTTGTTTGAATTGGGTAGGATTTATATTCTGCTACCTTTTTGGGTAAATCACATTGTGATTTCTTTATTATATCCAGTTTGTCTGATACTTTTGAGAAATTTGCGAAAATGACCAAGTATTGGAATTGAGAATGCCCCCAAAAGTAGCATCAATAAATTCTATTTTTTGAATGTTGGTTTTTTATTTTTTGATTTAGAAAATCTATTTTATATATTTCATTTTCAGTGAGTAATGAGGTGGAATGCTGGTTCCTAAAGTATATTATTCCATAATGGCTTTCCAATAAATTTTATTTCAACTTAAAAGAATTTTTAATTTCTCAATTCGTGCTATGTCTTTTGAAAAAGCTCAAAAGGATGCTTCATTACAAAGAAAAGTATCCACACAGACCAGATCTTCACTAGTAAGTCAAGACTATGGAATGCTTTCTATGCAGGGAAGTGGCCATTTACAGAATAATGGTTATGGAACACAGGTTGCAAGCTCAATGGGTATGGGGGCGACACTTCCTGTGATTCAGCCTAAACTCACTATAGGGCAGCCGAATGATAAGTATGAGCAGGAAGCTGATCATGTAGCTAAAAGTGTGGTAAGTAAAATCAATCACCCTTCAAATGATTCAACGTCCTCAACAGAAAATATAAGTGCAATAAGTGGTAATACACCAGTTTCACAAAAGATAATGAAAATGGCTGCTCCCGAAGAAATAAGCGAAGCGGAAACAGATATTGAAGGTAAAATAGAAAGTTCAAGAGGAAGTGGCAGAGCGTTGCCTGACTCAGTAAAGGCTCCAATGGAAAATGCATTTGGATCGGATTTTAGCAATGTTAGAATACATACTGATAATAATTCAGATAAGCTGAATAAAACTATACAGGCTAAAGCTTTCACTACAGGAAGCGATATATATTTTAAGTCGGGAGAGTTTAAACCACAGAGCAAGGAAGGACAGGAATTGGTAGCTCATGAACTTACTCATGTCAGACAACAAGCTGGAACGTCAACCAAAGGAGGGCCTCAGAGTGCTGTTCAGAGAAGCATAAATACCTTATCAGGTTCTTCCGGTATAATTCAAAGATTTGGAGATTCTCCAGGTGATAGTGATACAACCGAAGTATGGTTAAATTATTTCAAACTGGCATTAGAGGAAATTAAAAATTATAATACTTCCAAAGATTGTTCAAGCATAGGAAGCTCGAATTGTATAGAAGCAAAACGAAAATTAGGCTTTTTAAAAAGTTGCCTTCTTCAAAAAAGATTTAATGAGATAAAAAAGGGCAAGTCGATTGAAGATGTAAAGGAGTTGGAAACTTGGGCAGGTCTTTTGATGCCTGAAGTAGTAGAAGCAATGAAAATAAAGGATTCAGATTTAGAGAAGCTTAAAAAAGCTAAACCATTAACTGATACTTCTGGCCGTGATTTTAATGCAGAATTAGTACCTCTGGGTTGGGATTTATTTAGTAAAATTTTGGAAGAATTGAGTCTGAATAGTGGTTTAGTTAAAAATAATATCATCACTTTAATGACAGAAGCGGGAGACGTTGGAAAGTTAGATAAATTTCTAAAGCTATTGTTTTTAACAACAAAAGAATGTTATGAGGAAGGATTGGTTAAGTTGCTTGTCGACAAAAACAGCTTTATTAACCATCTGAAAAAATTAGAAAATGATTGTACTAAAAGTGGATATTCAGGGGCTTTGTCAGAGCTACAGGTTTTGGCTTCACTATTAAAGGACAATAAGATTATGCCTGGAGAACCTGCAGTACTTGGCAAGATGAAGCAAAGAACTGTACCATATTCCGGGGCTATGGAAAAACAGGATATAGATTTAAAATATAAAGATTCAAGTGGTGAGAAACACTACATTGAGGTAAAAGACAGGGTAACTACTCTTGAAAGTAAAATGAATGATCTCATTGGTAATGTTGATCATAATAATTTTGGGGAACAGGATTCAAAGCAATTAAGTAGCCTAGTGCAAATTGTAAATGATAAGGCGGTAAAAGGGAAAAAAGCTTCGTTAACCATTGCGTGTATAAGTCCTTATGGATGGGTGCGATTTATTACTACTGATCATTGTGTTAAGTTGATTATATATAAGGTATCTTTAAAAATAGGTAATACCCTTTATACTTCCGAAGACCTGGCTCTTCTTAGACAATATGTGGAAAATGTTCTTACAAAAGAATTCGATCCTGAATGGAAAGAAAAATCAATGGATGAGAAATTGCCAATTATTACTCCCACTCCAGTGGGCAACAGGCATGAATCAGCATGGACTTTTGAAGAAAAGCAACCACACCCCCCAACTCCTGAAGAGATTAAAAAAGGAAAAATGTAAAGATGGTTTTTAAAAGGATGTAAGGGAAATTATTACACATAAAGATACCCAATATATTTAGCTTCGCTTATTCTATCTTTAATTCCTAACCCACTTCCTAAGAAATCCTTCATCTGAGCTTATCTTACCTACAACTCTATAGTTTGATTTAATAAGGACATTTGATTCCAGTAATGGTTCTTTTACAACCTGAAAGGGATACATGCCGCTTGAATGGATAAAGTAATTACCTTCATTCGAAAGTAGAATAAACCCAGTATGTTTATCCAATCCTGTCACATATAATCCATTGCCAAACTGTTTCAGTTTTGTTTCGAATTCTTTTATATCAATGCCGGATAAGTGATGAACATTTTTCTTTAACACAAGGCTTCTTATCATCTCTTCCGAGGGACATTGAGCCATTCTGCTTCTTTTGATCGGTACTCCCATATCTCTCAATACAGTTGTAACAAAGTATCCGCAGGCTATACTTCCTTCATTGGGTGTTTCAGTTGTTCCGTTGAAGTCCCATTTGGTGCCATACCAATAAGGAAATACCTTTTTATTAATCAGGTTCAAAAAGTTCTTTTCCAGCTCAGCTTTATCAGCTCTTTTCTTATAAAGTTTTTTCTTAGTTGCATTAATGGAGTCAAGTTCAAGCGGATACAATCTATTGTCCAGGACAGGCTGATTATTAAATAAGAATCTGAATTTATTCCAGATTAACAATGCGAAACAGAAAAGAATGGTAAATAAAAGTATACGGCCCAAAAGGGTAAGTTTGATTTTTTTTTCTCTTTTTTTTCTTTTCCGTTACCTGATACTTTCATCCTTTTGAAAACCTATAATCAAGATGCAATTTAGCCAGTTTTCAGGGAAATCGAAAGTGTCTTATGAAACACTAAAGCGATAGATCGGAAATTCAGTTTTATTTAAGTATGTCATATATCTATTAATAAAAAAACGGAAAGCCCGATAAATAAGGCTTTCCGTGGTATTTAAAAGATATGTATTGAATCAAAGCTTAATGACTGGTTTATATATACGTTCATTTTTATGAGTGATTGTCAGATAGTAAAGTCCTCTTTTGATTTGATCAAGATTTATTTCTAAAGTTGGCGTTATCTGGTTAACTTTTTGACCATAAATTTTTTTCTCCAATAGAATTATAAAGACTTACCTCAATTTCTCCTTCAAATGCTTTTAAGGATGTAAGGGTGATTTTATCACTTGAAGGATTGGGATATAAGGTAAAGTGTTCAGGAGCCAGTTTTTTAAAGGTTCCTAAGATGGATATATCGATGGAGGAAGTATTATAAGTACAACCATCGTTTCCGGTAACCTGGCAGTGATAGTTTCCAGGTTCTATTGGTTCATAAGTTCTAGCAGTCGCATCAGTAAGTAGTTGATTTCCTTTATACCATTGATACGAGGTTCCCTCCGGAGCAGTAAGTAAATTTGCATCCTTTGTAATTGAATAATTGAGGTATTCACCCAGTTCAATATATGGTGAGGGGTTGGATGCGCTTATATGCTTATCTCCGGCAACAGCCACTATTCTTATTCTATAATGAGGGCCGGCTTTGATATCATCAGGAAATTTTACATCAATTGTTCCTCCCGTTGTAGCAGTCAGAGTTCCTAGATCTGTTGGATTTTCAAATAAGCCATTAGGTGTGGATATCTGTGCTGTTAGAACCGTGCCTTCCGGAAATGTCCCATTTGTAGTGTATGCATAACTTGTTGATTGACCCGCACAAATTTTCCTTGATGGAAGTGGGGCTAAAGCAATAGTCGGACCGACGACTGTAAAATGGATGTTTTCATAATAGTCAGGCATTATAACATTCCCTTGCATATCCATTAATACAAGATTGATTCTCCAGCTATCAGCACCTTCTACATAGTTTGGCTGAATAAAGCGTATCATAGTATGATCAGAATTTGCACCAGGGGGAAGTTATACAAAAGAAATTTCTCGTAATTTATGGTAGTAGAAAGTTTTAAACCCTGATTCCATGTTTTGCCATAGTCGGTGGAATATTCAATATAGACATCAGAATTTGCATTAGCAGTTTGAAGCCAGCTAAAACTTATTTGGGTAAATCCGCCAGGTGTAAAATCCAGAGGCTTGGAGACTGCTGCTCTTTCTCCTGTTCCGGTAAATATAAGTTTCCCGGATTCATTGCCTGACACTTTGGACCATTTGTAAGGATCATAACTAGTCGAGTCTCTTATCAAAATGGTTTTGGGTCTGGCAGGAAGACCAGAAGCTGCAACTACTTTAATACCATATCTTCCGGGAACAATGTCCAAAGGAACTTTTGCATGTATCGGAGTACCGGTAGTTGTTGTTCCTATATTGATTTCATCATCGTTTTTATGGATCAGGGCTGTATAAACAGTACCAGGAGGAAATCCTGTCATTTGAAAATGAATATCGAATTCCTCTCCCGGATACATATCCTTATTCGGGTCCATGCTTAAGTTCTCACTGAAAGTGGTGTCCGTCGGTAACTTTACCTGTTGCGCATAAATATCATTTAAGCCAAATAGCAGAATCGAAATAATAGAAAGGTAAACCGCCTTTCCTTGAAGTAATTTGTTTATCATAAATTTATAAGAAAATTATAGCTGCTTGTATTGAAAGAATACTTTATAAAGTAAAAATGTTTTGAGGAGGGAATAAAGATCAGGATTTGATTTTATGAGGTCTTTTTCAAGGATTATGTTAACCCTAATACAAGTGGAAGTTGGTAGTGTTGTTAAAAAATAAAGAAAAAAATAAAAGCCTTAATCAGTTATCATCTTTAATTCCTTTGATCAATCCTATTCCGGATGAAAAGAATATCAATCCTATAACTGAACAGACAATAAGAGTTCTCCATTCAGGATTTTTATTATTGACAAAAGTAATAGCAGCATATAACAGTGTCGCAGCCCCTAATAAAGTTAATATAGCCCCAAAGATTTTCTTTAAATTCATAAGTGTATACTATATGATGGACTTTTTATGATGTTTAATTCAGGTATTCCTTTTATAACAGTTAATCTGGAAAATAGAAATAGAAAAAGCATAAAGAACCATTCTCAAAAATCTTTATTGAATTCCCGGAAATGTTTAAACTCATTAAGCGTTTATTATGAAACTCTGAATTCAGATAAAAGTTTTTATGTTGACTGTATTAAGCGTCATTACTCTTCTTTTAGGTAAATTTTAAATGTTGATCCTTTGCCTTCCAGGCTTTCCAGCTCAATTTGCCCTCCATTATTTTCTACAATTCTCTTGACTATATTAAGCCCCACTCCGGTGCCTTCCACGTGGGTATGAATCCGTTGATACATAGAAAATACTTTTTCCTGATCCTCCGGAGAAATGCCTAAACCATTGTCCTTAACTTCCAAAAGAATCAGATTTTCTTTCACTTTTGATGTTGTGATTATTACCTCCGGTATTCGGTCAGGTGAAGCATATTTTATAGCATTTGAAAGAAGATTATAAAGTATACTCCTTAGGTTTTTTCTAGAAAAGTTGATGAAGGATACTTCAGTTAAGTAGTCAAAAATTTTGGCATGTGACAGTTCAATATCATCCATTAGATCGAATTTGACCTGATCCAGAACTTCTTTAAAATCTACTCTGGACTTTATCTCTTCTGCAAGACCGTTTTGTGTCTTCCCCAAAGTTGTCAAGTCAAACAACGTATCCTTAAACTTTTGAATAGAGGTATTAAACATCTCTAATATACCTGAATCTTCTAACTTTTTTTCGCATTCAGCACCTAGTTCATCTTTTACAGAATTTAAAAGACCGTCTATATTGTTGATAGGAGCTTTTAAATCATGGGAAGCAGTGTAAACAAAGTTTTCCAGATCATTATTTATATTAACCAATTTCTGATTGGAATGAGTCAGCTGCTCTTCTAAAAGCTTCTTATCATTAATATCAAAAATTACCTTTATAATGAAAATATTTCCTTCATTATCCTGGGTATAAATACTTTCTCCATGAACCCATATATAAGCCCCCTTTTTATGAAGAAGATAATTGTCATCGATGAAAGAGCCTTTTTGTTTTACAGTCTTGAGTTCAACTTCCGGAAGGTTTCTTAAACGATCTTCAGGAACAAATAAAAGGTCATAATAATTTCCGGTTAAATCTTCTTTGGCATAGCCCAATACTTTTTGGATACTTATGTTGCTGTCCAGAATGATACCATTAACATCCATCACTATCAGTCCTGCCGCCTGAGAGTTTTCCATTAATTCCTCAAAGAAGGTAGAGGTGTCTATCTTTTTAATTTCCTTATCCCTAAAAGTATTATGGCTCATCTCTTTCACGGTTTAATCTCATAACCATTTGAAGTGTCTCAAAGGTTCTGCTTTTTGGTGAAGGAATTAGTTCTTAAAATCGACTGTTTTAAATGATTGGTTAGGAGAAAGTTTTAGATTGAAGATTTTCCATTGAAAATCAATGAGATGTTCTAAACAATTAAATTAAATCAATTAAATGCAAGAATTCCCTTGATTCTCCTTCCATCGTCTGGGATAAAAGTGTTATTTTTATAGGTGGACTAAAAATTAAAATTTTGCTTTTAGTCCTTAAGTGAAACATAATCAGGTATTTTAAGTGAAGCAACCTTTAAGCATTAAAGACCTCATCAATCTCCTTTATCAGAATCGGGAGGTTATAGAAATGCTTTTTGGAAATAAAGAGTCCATTAATAAATCCGAAATCCTCGCCCGTGAGGATATGAGTGATGAAAAGCTGGAAAAGCTTGCCATTTACGAAATTATCCATGAAAATAACAATATCATCAGTCTGGATGACCGGATTATTACTTTTATAGAGGAAGTCCTTGAAATAGGAGAAGTTACCACCAGTTTTATCAACGATAATATTCAGTCTCTCAATGAAAATCTGAAATATTACAGGATTGATAGTAATCCAAGATTTCTCCGGAATATAAAACGGTCCCTTAAGAAGATCAATTCCACAACTTCAAGAGAAGTCATAAAACTTCATAAAAATATTGATGAAGCTTATAAGAATCAGGGTAATTACCTGATCAAACTTCAGGAGCTGGATAAATACAAAAGAAAGCGGGATGATATCATCAACCTGATTAAAGAAACAGAGCAGATCATTTCTGATGCTCATGAATTTTTTAATACGATTGTGGATGCAGAGTTAAGCTCTATCATTCTTGATTTAAGATATACTTTGGTCAGAAACCGTGATTACCTGAATGAAATCCAGGCACAGATCATCGACTATATTAATAAAATTCAGTATCAGGCTGAAATTTACAGGAAGATACAGAGGCTTAAGGAATTAAAGGACTATGAAGAGCTAAAGTATAAAACCAATTTTGTAGATGTAGTTGCTTCTACCAACGCTTTAATGTTCCGTAAACGCGTTCCTTTGAAAACAAGATTGTCAATTGATTTTCTTTATTCTGATCAAGGGACAGCACTTACGCAAAAGGTAGCTTCCAAACTTCATTTATTAAGGCATACCGACAGAAAACCAGCAGGAAGAATGTCTGATGGCTTTTATGAAACTTACAAGGAAGAGTCTGCAAGTCTTAATATCGCAGGACTTGTAGAAAAGTTTCAATCAGGAAATGCTGACCTATTTCAATTTGTACAATCTTATAATTTCCCTGAAAGAATCGGTGAGCTAAGTCTTGAAAAGAGAATTTCCTTATATGTTGGTATATCCATAGACTATGATTCTCAATTGGATATCACAGATGAGTTTGGCTTTATAGAGCTGACAAATGATAAAGGGCAGAAGCAGAAAGTCGGGTATGCTTTGATAAAGCCGAAAGCGGAAAGCGAAAAGCAGAAAGTAGTTAAAAGTGAAAAGTTAAAAGTTGAAAGTGAAAAGGATGAAGCGGAAGGCAGAAAGCTTAAAGCTGAAAGTGAAAAGCATAAAGCTGAAAGTGAAGAACCCACTGCTCAACTTGTAATGACTAAAGGTGATGAGGTTAAATTGGAGGACTTACAGTCTGAAGCTACAGTTAGAAAGTCGAAAGCAGAAAGTGTAAAGCTTAAAGTTGAAAGTAAAAAGTCTAAAGCGGAAGGCGGAAAGCTTAAAGCTGAGAGTAAAAAGAAGAAAACTGATAGCTTAAGTCTTGAAGTTGAGACTGAATTACCCAACACTATTACTCTCAAGGATGAGAAGAAAAAAGTAAGTATAGCTAAAGTCAAAACAAACAAAAAAGAGGAATAAATAAAATATATGTACTTAAATCCTTCTCCTTCAGAAAAAGGATTTAGGATGAGGTTTAACAAGTTAAATATTTTAAACATTAAAGCTTTAAGCTTTGTGCTTTCAGCTTTCAGCTCCCAAAAATGGTTCCTAAACAAACAGCAGAAATATTTCAGATCCTTAGCAAAGGTAACTTTATCAGCTCTAACGGAAGTCAGGCGAGGTTGCATGATTGTATCAGTCATGATGATAATTTCAGAATACTGAAGGAGTATTTTGCCCATATCGGCTATCACCTTGAAAGTGGACACAACTATTATTATTTCAGTCAGCAGGATGAGACGAATACCAATATGGAGAAAAAACTTGAGCAATTTGCTCACTTTATCGATGTAATGGATTTTTTCTCTTGTCTGGATGTGAAGCCTGTTACAGGTACGCGTTACAGGGTGACTCAGATTGCAGAGGAATGCTTTGCGAATGAGCGTTTGAGACAAAAGATATTTGCTTTGTCAAGAAAAGATAAGCTGATAGATAAAGTCATTGAAGTTGCCGGTTCACTTGCTAATGGCGGCTTTTTTGAACAGGAAGATGAAGATACCTATAAGGTAATGGATGCCATTCATTATCTTGAAACTATTATTTCCCTTATAACTATTGATGACGATGGAGAGCAAAAGAATTCTTAACAGAATCATTTTTATCAATATTGCAAATACGGATTATTCCAGTGCAGAGATCGCAGGCAATACATGTTTTGTCGGAACCAACAACATGGGGAAGACGACATTGCAAAGGGCTATCTTGTTCTTCTACAGCGCCAATACCAGAGGTCTTGGTATTTCCGGTTCTCAGAAGTCATTTGAAGATTATTATTTCCAATACCCTAATTCATATATCATATATGAAATTCTGACAGAAGAAGGCATGTTCCATGTGATGGTATACAGACATAACAAACTGTTGTTTCGTTTTGTGGAAAGTCCTTTTAATAAGGATCTGTATATCGTGAACAATGAAGCAGTTCTTCCTAAAGAGGTGCTGACAAGGTTTAATGAACATAAATTATACTACAGCGACCAGATTGAAACCTTTGAAAGGTATAGGAATATAATCTATGGTGCAGATCCTGACAAACGTTATAAGAAGTTTGCACTGATTAAAGGAAATAGCAACTATCATAATATACCCCTTGCCATTACTTCAATTTTCCTGAGTTCGGAAGCTTCTATAAAAGCAGAGTTTGTGAAAGAATGCATTGCAAACTCTATCAGTACGAAACATACCAATATAGAGCTGAAGACAGTCGAACGTCAGTTGCGCCAGTTTACAGAGAAATATCAGGATATCGAGACATTCTTCAGAAAAGAGAATGCTCAGAGAGGAGAGTTGATTAAAGATAATTTCTCACAGATAAAAAATCTTAAAACCAAACAACGGGCACTTGCTGCAGAACTTGGAGGGGCAATAAAATATGCTACAGAACAAAGAGATTTATTAGGACTGCAGGTAGCAAACTTCAGACAAAAGGCAGAAGCTCTAACCAAGGAATTTAAATGGAAAGAAAATGCCTTTCAGGAGAAGAAAGGAGAAATCAACCAGGAAATCGGAGCTATTAAATCAAGGCTAAAAGAAGCAGATAAAAAACAAAAGGAATATCAGGGAAGAGGAATAGAGGAGCTAATTAAGAAAGCAGAGGAGAAACAACAGCTTTTAGCCAGTCTGCAAGCCAGGGAGACTGAATATTCTACATTGACTGCAGGGTTCAAAGATGTGGAGCAACAATTCAGGACTTTGTTCGATGGACTGGAAAATGAAAAAAAAAGAATTTCTGAATATGATTACGAGTCAGGGTTTATCCCAGGAAAGAAAATTTCAGGAAGTGAAAAGCAAGCTGGCTGAGGAGTTCAGAAAGAGTGAAAATAACCTCAGAGAAAAAAATGCTTCTGCAGTTGATCAATATAAAGGGCGTCTTCACAAAAGAGAGCTGGACAAACAGAAAGCAGAGTTTTCAGAAAAGGAAATAAAAAAGAAGAAGTACTTTGAAAGAGAGACCACTTTAATAAAAGAAAACCTTGGTGAAATAGGAAGGAGAAGGCTTGACAGAGAAGCTCAATCAAAAATTAAAAACAGAGAGATAGAGGCTCTGAGAAAAGAAGCCGAACATATAAAAGAAAAGAACAGGATAACAGCCGAGCAATTTACTTCGAAGAATAAAGAAGAAATTGCCTTAATAGATGAGAAGATCAAAACTATTGAAGAAAAGCTTTCTGTACATCAGAATGCTTTCTTTGGCTTCCTGCAGGAAAATTATCCTGAATGGCCTAAAACAATAGGCAAGGTTTGTAATGAAGAACTTCTCTTTAACAAAGATCTGAATCCTAAGTTGATTCAAAAGGAATTGGATACTTTATATGGAATTCAGCTCGATCTTTCTAATGTTAAAATTCATTCCAAATCTCTTGAGGAATACGAACAGGAGAAATCCTCCTTGCTGGAAGAAAAATCTAAACTGAATCAGAGTTTTCTGGATTTCAGAGAAGCACAGGCCAGAGAAGAACAATCTAAGCTTGCAACCATTGGTAAGAAAAGTGCTCAATTTAAAAATGAACTTTCTCAATTGGATTATGATGCCGAGCAGGATGAACAAAAGGAGAAGCAATTCACTCTTGATTTGAATGACTGGGAAAGAAAAGCTGAAGCCCAGAGAGAACAGGATCTCACAGATGTATATACACTTCAGGAAGAAATCAAAAAAGAATTGGCTGAAATCAATGCTTCAATGAAAGGTCTTTCTGAATCGCTTAAAGATGAGTTGAAGCTATTAAAAAATAAAGAAGCGGATCGGATCGCTGAGGCGAAAAAGGAATATGAGGATGAAGCTGCCATACTTGAGGAATCAAAAGATGCAAAACTCGAAGAGTTTAATGAAAGAAGAGAGCAGCTGCAGGAAGATAAATCCAAGAGCTTAAAGAATAAGGGTATCGATAATTCTAAGATTAAAGCCCTGGAGAATGAAATAAAAAGCATTAAGCAAGGTCTGGATGAGATTGAAAAGAACGCAGAGTTCGTAAATGATTATAAGAAGGATAAGCGGGAACTGTTTGATAAAATAGAATCTTTCAACAAAGAAAAAGAAATCCTTGATGAGAAACTGATGCAATGTGAAAAGGATTTCAACGCTGAAAAGCAAGCTTATGAAAAGGATAAAATCCAGCTTGAAAAGGAGAGCTCAAAATTCCTTGAAGAGCTTAAGAAATATACAGACGGACTCGATTATTTTGAAAAGCATTTTAAAGAAAAGGCTTTGTATGAGCGTTTACGCCATTTGATAGAACCTGCTACTGCCATGCCTTCTGATCTTGGTATTACAGCCCTTTGTTCTCAGCTGTTTTCAAATGACGGAGAGTATCATGGCCAGTTTGAGAAGTTCAGAAATAAAATTACAGAATTTACAGGACGTTTCCGTCCGGAAAACCACTTGAATTTCCGTATTAATCCCAATGCCAATGAATTTGAATACGAGAGATTTGCTGATTACCTGCAGGAGTTTTATAATGAAAATAAAATTCAGACATCCATAGCAGAAGTTGCCAAAAACCATGGCATGTTAATAGATGCCATTGCTACAAAAGTAAAAGCATTGACCGACCATAAAGGACGTATCAACCGGATGATCAGTAAGATGGAAGCAGACTTTGGAAGAGCATCATTTGAAAGTTCTAAACTGATAGAATACATAAAGCTGAAGTCTGAAGACAGTGAAAACAAGGTATTGAAAAAGCTGCAGAAGATAGCCGAATTCAGAGAGCAGAACCCTTTCCTTTATGGAGAATCGAATTTGTTTAATCAGGAGAACAAAGCCAAGTCAGAGATTGATAAAAAGTCGGTAGAGCTTTTGAACGACCTTCAGAAAACCATCAGTGAAGAAAATTATGATGAGATTAAAGTGCAGGATTTATTTGAGCTGCGCTTTAGAATCAAAGAAGGAAAGAACGATACTGGTTGGATAGAGAAAATTGACAGAGTAGGCTCTACAGGTACTGATATGCTTGTGAAAGCTGTAATATATATTACCTTATTAAATGTTTTCATTAAAGAATCTACAGAGAAGACAGCACAGAACTTTAAAGTTCATTGTATTATAGATGAGGTAGGACAGATTTCTGCGCCTTATTTGAAAGAGTTGATAAGCTTTTCTGAAGAAAGGAATATCTATCTGATTAATGGTCTTCCGAACGAGAGCAAACTGGAAACTCATTACAACTATACGTATAAATTCAGAAAAGATCAGCATGGGAATGTGAAGGTAGTTCCGTTATTGACGATGAGTATTGAGCCCTGAGTAGTTTTTTTTAATAAATATTTATTATATGGAAGAGCAAGAAAGTCTTATAACATCGGAACTTAGCGAGAAAGTTTATCCGGACAAGCCTGCTGAGGAAAATTCGGTTAAATCCATGTTGCCTTCATTGATCAGTGCGGGCTTGTTTATTGCTACAACTTATCTGGTATTTGACTGGGAGCTGATGAGTATACTAATATTAGCCGGTGTTATTTTCGTTCATGAGCTGGGGCACTTTGCTGCAATGAAAGCATACAATTATAAAGATGTATCAATGTTTTTTGTCCCATTTTTCGGAGCATTTGTTTCGGGTACTAAAGAGCAGGTTTCACAAAAGCAGTCAGCTGTAATTCTTCTGGCTGGGCCATTACCTGGAGTTTTGATTGGATCTGTATTGTATTATTTTGCCCTGGTAAATAATAATGATGTATTGTTCAATACAGTGAATTTTATGGTTTTAATAAACCTATTTAATTTACTGCCTGTCATGCCTCTGGATGGAGGACGATTCATCAAATGTCTCTTCTTTGAGAGAAGTGAGCTTATAGGAAGTATATTCAGTTATGTATCCATTGGCGCTCTTTTTTACTATTCCATCACTTCTCAATCTTATTTTTTGATGCTTGTTCCTGGCTTCCTGATGCTGCAGTTATTTGCGCAGTCACAGTTAAAAAAGACAAAGGAAGCGGTGCTGGATAAAGGAATTAACATTAACAAAAGTTATGATGAACTTAGTAATGAAGAGTACTGGCTTGTGCGTGATGAGATAGGGAAACATGTTAAGGCTTTTAGTAAGTATATTACTCCCGGAAAATACGAGGTTTCAGAAAATGAACAGAAGGTAATAGAACAGGTTAAAGCAGTTATTCAAAAAGAACCTATACAGGATCTTAAGGTAGGAGGTAAAATTCTTTTTACTGCCATCTGGATCTTATCTTTTATTATTCCTATTGTAATTATTGGGGTAAGTATGGTTTTGACAGGAAGTTTTTAAGTTATTTCTTCCTTGAAAACCTGTGCTTTACCTAAAATAGGTTTTATTTATTGTCAATCAATAATTTACTTTTATGGGCCTTGATAGTGTACAACTCCTTGTTGATATAGAAAATCACTTTGGAATTCAGATCCCAGATAGTGATGCTGAAAAGATTAATACAGTTCAGACAATGGTTAATGTGGTTGCTAAATACCTGAATATTGAGGTTAATGATATGTATTTAAAGAAGGAAACCCTCAGAATTATAAACAATGCATTAAAAAGTGAAAACCTTATTAATAGAGAAATATCTTATTCCGATTTTATTTTTAAAACATTAGATCCCTTAAATGATAAGGTTTGGGATACTCTTTCCCAAATGACAGGTCTTGTATTACCTAAACCTTTTATTGCCGGTATAGGTCATAATAAAGTCTTTTCATTTCTCGCTTGGAATCCAAAATATGAATGGGAAAAGGTCACTGCAGGACATTTTATTGATGCTGTCTGTGCCCGTAACCATGAAAAATTAATAGATCGAAAAAATATATCAGATATTTATGAAATTTTAGTTTCCATAATAGCAATTACTGTAGAAAGTATCGGTGTTGATTACTACGAAGTAGAACCAGAAAAATCATTTACCAATGACCTTGGTATTGACTAAAAACGGATTAAAAAACATTACAGCAAATGCCTATCTCATCCTTATTAAAATACATCTCCAAAACCGTTTCATTATCAGAAGAGGATATTAAGATGCTTATGAAGGTATTTAATTATGATACCTTTAAAAAGGAAGTCTGCTGGAAGCAGAAAATTCTGTTGCACAAAATCTTTATTTTATAAAATCAGGTTTTGCCAGGATTTATCATTTTGATGATGGCAATGAAATTACAACATCCATAGGTACTCCTAATAGCCTTATAACAAGCTTTGAAAGCTTTATGAAAGGAACGCCATCAACCTGTAACCTTAAATGTATTACAGATTGTGAAATGCTGTATATCTCTAGGGGCGATTATATCAGGATCTTTACGGAAATTTCTTCCTGGGAAAAATTTTGCAGAGTTAATTATGAGAAAATAATAGCAAGCAATTTTCAGCGAAGCAATGATCTGATTTCCCTCCCAGCGGAAAAAAGGTACCAGAAATTAGTCGAGTCCCATCCTGAAATAGTTCAAAACGTTCCTATTCAATATATTGCCTCTTATATTGGCATTAAGCCTGAATCATTAAGCCGGATTCGGAAGAAAATTTCCTAACATTTATCAAGTAAAAGAACTAAGGTTGTTAATGACCTTTGTATTGTCATAAACATTAAGGCAATGCAAAAGATCATTCAATTATCAGTGCTCCCTTATGGGATGATGAATTGCTTTCTCATCAAAGGGGACAGAAAACATGTATTGGTAGACACCGGAATTCCAGGCAGCGAAACAAGAATTCTTAAGCAAATAGATGAACAAGGCTTAAGGAGGGAGGATATAGGCCTTATTATTATTTCTCATGGCCATATCGACCATTTCGGGAGTGTGAGGGCTTTACGAAAGATTCTGAATGTACCTGTTATGGTCCATGAGTCGGACGCACAGGCTTTGATTACTGGAAAAAGTATGGCAGAAACACTTAAGCCTAATAAGAAAATCTGGAATATCTTAAAGAGAAGATTATTGACTACACAAGCCCCTGGTTGTTCGCCCGATATAATTCTAAAAGACAATACTGATTTTGATCTGAATCCTTATGGAATTAATGGAAAGGTTATACATACACCTGGCCATACTCCAGGCTCTTTATCTGTAGTTGTTGATGACAGACAGGCTATAATAATGGATTTGGCTTCTTCAGGAATTCTGCTTGGTGGCTTGGCTTTTCATTCAAGAATGAAGAAACCTCCGTTTCATGATAATTTACTTGAAGTAAAAGCAAGTATTGATAAACTGTTGGATTTGAATCTGGAGGTATTTTATCTGGGGCATGGTTACCCTGTTACAAGAAAAGCATTAATGTATTATCGGGATAAGGTATTATAGAATAAAAAGCTGAAATTTAAAGGTAATGGATATACCTTCAGTATCGATACAATTAACATAACTTCTTCTCTAATTGAGAAGGAGTTACGTTAAGGTTTTTCTTAGGCTAACTTTTTATCAATATCTTTATAATGTTCTTTGATCATATATAAAGTCTGAAGACAATTTTCTTCCTGTATGCCGAGCGTCTCAAATAGATGCTTAAGCACACAAGCCATTACAGGCCATTTTTCCTGATCCTGGAGCCTTGTCTTTGTATTTGAAGTGTATTTGAACCAGTCAGGCAAAGTGCATTTCTCTTCTTTAAGAATATGTTTAAATGTTAAAATGTCTCTTCTGAAATCCTCAAGCCAGTAAAAGTCGGTATCTTCTAAATCATCAGCAAAAGTTTCGATCAGTGAGGCAATAGTTTCTTTTTGTTCAATGAAACTTCTTCGCATAAGCTCTGCAATTTCTTTGATCTCTTTTTGCTTTAGTTTCCTTAGTTCCTTGTCTTTTCTCGAAAAGTAATCAGCTGTAGGCATGCGCTCTTTAAAATGCCATTCTGAAAAATCTGCTTTTTCATGACGGCTATCACTCAGTATGGTGATGATAGAGTCGGATAATACAAGTCCGGTAGCGAAGACGAGATCGTCGTCAAAGGTTCCTCTGCTTTCCAGCATCTTAGGAGTATACTTGCATAAAAAGTCCAGAAGTTTTTCATTGATGAAATCGCTTTCAGTGAATGATCTCCTTAGGTCCATATCAAACTCCTGAATGCTGTTATTGGGATAGTTTGGAAAGAAAGTCTGAGGATAATAAAAAGTCAGATCAAGATCCTTACTTGGATTTTCCTGAAGGAATGCATGGATTTTGGAAAGGTATTGACTTCTGATATATTCAATGTCAAGAGCTTTGTTTAATCTGAAATATACTTTAAAATGATCGCCCCTGCGGTAGCTGGTTTCATGAAAGAAATTTAAGCCATCCTCTTCAGGAGCCTCTTCATACAAAGGAAGCAGGCATTCGAAGAGAAATCGGTTTACTTCCATTCTGTTATAGTAGACTTGAAAATAAAAACTTGTAATTAAAGACATAATCAAAATATCTGTTAGTTAACTTTTTATTTATATAATTTCTTTTTTTAGAATAGAAGTCAAAATGACAATGACACAATTCTTTGTTGCACAAAACCGGATTGTCCGGCAGGGTAAGATTGGGATTTCCTATATTACCTATTTTGCCTCCGACCATACACCATCCTCTGAATATGTCTCCTTTAGCATCAATAGCTATTTGAGTGACGCCACTCAGGCAATTCCAGCCCCACCATGTATTTTCCTTTGAGGAGACCAGAAGCGGAGGGGATATCTTTTGTTTTTTTCCGTCAGGATATACTTTTGAAAGATCAGATCTCTTATTGATAACCTTTGTTTTATTTGTAACAGGTTCTTTCGAAGTAGTAGAGTTGAATTGATCTATTACATCTAGTTCATTCTGAGTATAGCCAGGTAAAAGTTCTCCTTCCAGGTCTTCTATCAATGGCATCAGGTTTACTGTATAGATACCAAGCTTACGGATATCTTCTCCCAATTCCAGGCAGAAGTCAAGTTTGCCCGGAGGTGTCATAATATTACAGTTCAGGTCTACCTTATCTTTCAGGAAATCGGCAAGCTCCAGGTATTTCGTCCGGTCAGCAAACTCTGTATGGTAGCTGAATGCTATGACATCAAAATGCTGAACATTCTTTCTCCACCAGTCCATTGTTCTTGAGCCGTTTGTAATCATTGAAATCACACCACCTTTAGACTTTATATATGAACATAAAGCCCCATAGTCTTTAAATAGCGTAACTTCTCCTCCAGTAAACTCTATTACAATTTTTTGTCCTGCTTTTTTCTCAAAAAGCGTATCAATGAAGTTTTTCAGAATTTCAAGATCTGTCCATGGAATAGAACCATCATTTAGGTAAGATGGGCAATAGCTGCAGGAGTAACTGCATGTGTTGCCAAGAAACCAGTTGGCGACAAAGATATTCTCAGTTTCCAGACCAGTGTCCAGTACAGAATATCCGTGTTGCACTGCTTCTATCTTTTTCTGAATTTGGTTTTGATGAGTAATCAGAAAAGATTCTGTCAGATTATAATCGGTAAGACGAATAACTTCCCTGTCATTTTCCTGGTATAGGTAATCGTTGATTTTTTTCCAGGATACCCATTCACCATCATGAAGCTGAAGATCGATGCTGTTATCTCTTATGGTATATCGACCCTCTATAGTTGGTTCCTTTATTATTGAATTTTCTACATATCCACCATCTGATCCTGGTAAAACCTCTACAACACCACTCAGACATGTGTTATTGCTGTACAAAATGTAAAAACTACTTTCGTTAAGATTATTGTGTTTGATGAATAAGTCTTTAAATATTTTCATAACATAGTTGTTTTGGTCATGGACAAACAGGATGTATTCCATGATGTGGGTTTGGCTGACGATGATATTTCTATATCTTGCTGATTACTTTACAATTTGATCTTCAAGAAAGCTGATTTATTTTTTAGAGTATGTATCAAATGTTACAAAAAGCAAACTAGTTAACTTTTTTTATTCCTGTTAAAGTGGTTGATTATTAAGGTTACATGAAATCTTTAGCTTAAAACATCAGGGTGATGGGAAAACGAGAGAATTATCAAAGTGTAGGATTAATTATTAAGTTCCTATAGCCAAGTCACTAAACCTCATCTCGAATCTTTTTTCCTGAAGGGGGCCACTTAAGGATTCTTTGCTTTGTTAAGTTGACAGTGGTATGGGAAGGCCATTGCGGAGATAACCAAAATTCTGTAAATTCTATAACCCTGTAAATCCTGATTCATACAATCTCACAATCCTGAAGGGATTGAATATTTATAGATAATTGGGGATTGCCTTGGTGCGACCCCTATAGGGTCGTATGTTATTTGTCTGCTCTTATCTATAAACATTTGACCTCTTCAAGGTCAGGACTTTTTTCAGACTTTCATAGTTTTACCATATTGCTAGAAATCTTGCCTGTAACCCGACCATGGTTAACTTAATGAATCATTATTGGGATAAGTTGACTATGTCCTTCAGGAGGGGGATTTAGGATGAGTTCTTTTAAATTATATACCTTTTATTATTCCAAACTGAGCTTCAAAGCAATCATTGCCGTCTGATATTCAAGAGTAAGATTCTTTCTAACGTTAATAAACCCATATATGCCATTTGTTAATTACGTCAGTTTTAAATTCCTGGAATATATAAATTGGAAATCATGTGAATGCTTTAGCTATAAGGACAGCTTCTTATAAGGTGTTACAAATACATGGCTTATAATAACTTATTTAGTTCATAGACAAAAATTTTTAAAAAAATGGGATTAGCAGAAAAAAGACTGGCAGAAGAAATCAAGACAAATAAACTACCTGAATTTGAAACAAAGTTGCAGGATAAAGCAGGTTATCCTATCAAGGTAGATATTGACTGGGCTTCATTTACAGCGTATAATGAATATCCGCTTTCAAGACTTGATATCGTATTTAGTGACATAGAATCTTTTGTGAAGAAAATCTGCACTGATGATATGGGTAAAGAAGCATTGAAAGAAAAAATGTCAACTATATATTTATCCAATACGGATCAGAGAGATGCAGTGAATATGGAGTTGAAAGACAATAAACTGTCACTTCACTTTCAATTGGCTGGCGATACTTTTAGTTCTTATACCGATTCTCAAATCGCATCTTATGTAGAAAAACTATTGTAATATAAATAGTGATTACATCTTATCAGGATTATTTATTCAAAGACTTTTCAGCCTGGTTTAGTACCTTGGCCGAAATAGCAACCAAATCAAAAGAAACTTCCAGTTTACCAAAGCTGGAAGTTTCTTTACGTTCAGGCAGTAGATTTTTGGGCAATGTTATCGGTTATCAAAGCTTAGTTCAGGGGAGTACATTATTCCTTTTAGAACAGGCTGATGTATATTCCAGGTCCAATGTACATATCATCCAATGCACTGAAATCGTCGCAATTTCCTTAGTTGATCCCAAAACATATCTGGATATTTTTTTAAATCAACCCACTTTCGTTTCAGAATTGGAGCTAAAGCGAAGAACCAAATTGGTGGAGGATCAATTGGCGGAAATTGTTTCCGGATCATTACCGATTAATTTTTTGCTATCATCCATAACGGAGGAAAACAGAAGTCATGTGTTGCAAATGATAGAAGCTTTGCCCTCTATTTTTAAAAGTATCTGTAAAGACGATATGGGCAAAAAAGCAGTATCCTTAAATGTGACAAACATTGAAATTCAGGGAGCTAAAATCAATCAAACAACCTTGGAAAATAAACACTTAATACTTGCTCTTGCTAAAAGAGGCAATCTATGTGGCGAAAGAGAAAAGGAAGATTTACTTCAGTCTATAGAAAAAGTACTTTAAATCTTTAGTTTTTTTTCGTATTATATAATTTAAATTCAGGTCAGGCATTATGAAATTATCTGATTTTCATAATGCCTGATTTTTCTTATGATGCAATTACAACTTACCGAAAGAATCGAATGTGAATTAAAAGAGATAATTCACCATGCAATAAATTCAGACCAACTAGATCCTGCAGAGCTTCGAATGGTTATCTTATCTCCTGATACCGGCTTTGAGAAACTAAAGGTTTTTATTCAGAATGATTGGGATACTTATTTCGACGAGTACTGTGTCACTATGATAGCCGAAATAGATATTTCGGAGTGGTTAAGTATAGCTGACACTGCGTTGGAGAATCAATTGGAAATCAGCAGCTCTTATATAGAACTTGCAAAAGAATATCAATCAAAATACAAGGTAGTATCTCCGGCTCTTACCTTTGGTCATTTGCATATCCTGGAAGAAGCTTATAAGGCATATCTGGTTTGTTTGCGAGAAGAACTGTTGTCTCAGATAGAGTCTGCAATCCGCGTGGTAGCTGTCTCCTTCACTCCGGATGATTTTAGCGACGTTGTTGGGTTTGCTACATTTAAGCTTCGATATGATCTTGAATACAATCTTACCGTTCTGGGTTTTAATCACCCGATGGGCGCAGGGCCATTTTATAAAGCAAGACTATCTTTGCCAAATCATCAGGTATCTCGTCTGTATCTGAAAATTTATGAAAGCGGTTTTCAATTTTTTCTTCCCAATAAAGCTTTATATGAAAAGTTGGAGAAAAAAAGCGATGTAGTAGCAGTAGATATTTCTGAAATCAAATATGCATGGATAGAAGACGACGAAATAAAGGTTAGATTAGAAGATGAATTTGAGAATTGGGAATTGTCAGCAGAAGGGAATGATATTGAAAAGGGGGAATTATCGAATGAAGAAGTGTTTGCCGCTTTTGAAAACTTTTTAAATCAATATCCCGAAAAGATTCTTAACATAAACGAAATCCCGGATCCATTGGGCGATGAAAAAGGATTTCAGCAATGGTTAGATTTTGTATTGGAAAATAATTTACAAATTAGATACAAAAATCTGGAAACGCTTTTTAAATATGGCGAAGATGCTTTCCGCCAGTATTTAAATGTTCTGCCCAAAACAGTAAAGCAATATCAACAGGCTGAAGATTATCTTGCTTCAAAACTTTTTTATCTAGGGCGTTTTCAGGAATTCTATGACTTGCTTAGTAAATCCAAAAACAAAACGGCCTCAGATTCAATACAACTGCTCGTGTCTTTGTTTTTGCTCAATCAAAGAGAGGCGTATGATATATACCAGTCCAATATTGAGGCTAATAAACAGCAAATAGTGCTTGATTTGTTAAATGCCTTGTGGTTCCTCAGAGGAAACCCTTCGTTTGAATATTTACAGAAGCTGGAAGCAGAATTTATTCCTTTGTTTACTGAGTATAAAAACAGTAAGGAACAAAGTTTACTTTCTGTTCTACTCACTAAACTATATGTATTGCTTAATCAGCCAGATAAAGCAATGCTTTATTTGCAGTATGTTCCTGCTTATGAAACATTCGAACAAATGATATTGAAGGTTGAACTTGCTGATACACATTATATTATTGAGGCCTATAATTTTCTCTTAAAAGAGAGAAAAATGAAAACAGAAGCAGAGGCCTCTATGAATAAAAATGCTTTGGTTGTTACTCAAAATACAAAGGCTCCAATAGAAAAAGCCAACTATGAAAACTGTTATCATTTAACAGATAAAATAGCATTAAATGATTTTAATTATAAATGGTTTTGTCCGATTAATGCAGACACTTTTGTTGGCATTAGAAAAGAAAATGAATATGTTTTAATCCTGGGAAAGCTTACTACAGAAAAGACATTAAATATCCTTCAGTCAATACCACTGCCAGGTGACCCTAAAGTATCTTCTTGCGTGTACTCAAATGGAGTATTGTATATGCCAGATACTGAAGCCGGTATTATCACTTATTCTGTGACATTAGATACAATTGAAAAAAGAAATATCATATATAAAAATAAAACTGTTAAGCCTCAGTATAGATCCCTGGCTTTAACGAATGAGTATCTATATGCCAGCAACAATGACTATCTTGAAATATTTGAATTGAAAAATCCTGATGTCTGTCTATCTAAGGCCTTGTATATTGAAAGTGGTTATAATTTATTTATACACGACAGTCTGTTAGTGATAGGCGCAGGTGCAGGTTTGGTGATCCTGGCAGATATCAGTGATAATATTAAACCTGTAATGCTTTCTACCATTGTAGAGGATAAAACTCCTGGGAATATGCATGTAGAGTTTATAGGCGACTTTATGGTCAGTCAGTCAGTATTTGATATTTCCGATCCATCTAATCCAAAATGGATCTCCTACGTGGGCGAAGATTTGGCTCCTACCTATTATTTTGCACCTAAGCCAGAGGTTCCGATTATGAGTACGGGAGAAGAATTTTTATTGACAACCTTAAACTTTGATAACGGTGATCCTTCTTACATCAATTGGTGGGAAAGTTTAAATGCTGAGAATCTATCTTACGAACGTGCGGTTGGTAATCTGGCCACAGCCTATTGCGGTGATAATCTTATAACTTATTCCGGATATGAAATTATATTTTGGGATAAAGGATTAAGTCCTTCTGTTGAAAAGATCGATATACACAATGAAGTAGAAACATTGGTAAAAAATTGTTTCCATTATTTGACTGAATATTACCCTGCATTTAGTATTGGCAAAGTGCATTTACATTATGTCCCTTTATATCGGCAAATCCAAATTGACTTTCATGAATGTTCAAGTCTGGCAGTTATGGTGGACACAGCTAAGCCTCATAAGTTACCAATAATTTATAGCTCTTTAAATCTACATCCTTATTGCACAATTGCGCTTGAAAGGGAATTTAACCCTTTAACAATGGAGCTTGTTTATGATGGAGATACTATCATTCAGCAGCTTATTAACGAGTCATTATTTGATCAGATGGCATCTCGTCATGTTTTGGCAATAGCTGGTACAGAGGCAACATATATGTATAATTCAACAAAAGCATGGAGGCCATTTCGTAGTCAACATAAGGAAAAAAAACACGATACTATAGAACAGATTATTCTTAGTCAAAACGAAAATCTGATAAAAAAACTGCATGAGAATATTGCTGAAGACATAGCAAGCTTAAATGATTTGTTGGAAATTTTAAATAAAAGAATTTTAAACTCTGAAAATCATAGTGGACTAACAAATAAGTATATATCTAAGGATGTCGACACCGACGGCAGTTCCATGTGTGTGGTTGATGAAAATGATACTGAAAGCTTCTGTCATTCAATATCAATGCCAGCATATATATCTGGGCCTGCTTGTGCTCCGGACATTTCTGAGGATGTTGAAGACGAAGCCAGAGGGCTTGATATGTATTTTGGAAATATCAAAGAGACGTATGATTTGAGAACCTCTGCATTCAAAATTTTATGTTCGCTTCCTGACCGCAAACTTGTTCGTAATATTTTATATAATGGGATGAAATTCGGTCTATTGCATTATAATCTGAAAAACCTACCAGCAGATTATGCGATAGATCAGGATTTGACGTGGAAATTTGTTAATAATACTCACGGGCTTTGGAATGAATTTGGTGAGGATACGGAAATTAGGTACTTTCTGATGTCAAATCTTATCCACTTCAATGATTTTTTAAAATTAAGGATAATCTATCTCTGCGGACACCTGAGTCATCCAGCCCTTCTGGAGTATCTTCGTATGAATTTAGCGGAGGGTTTCAGTTATGATACTTATAAAGGAAACAATAATGGTATCGACAGTTCTACGCTTCCTTCAGAGGTTTTGAAGCCAATAGAAAAAGAGTTAATTGAAAAACTTTCTGAATTTGAAACTACTTCAGATACATTTAAACAAAGAGAAGCTGATCAGCAGATTGTGCCTGTTTATGCGATGTTATATAAATTAGGTCATGAACGAATGCCTGAATTGGTATGTAAAAAAATAACCAAGGCACTTAAGATGCATGAACAATATGATAGTATTTTTGATGAAGATGATGAGTATGAAGATGAGGATGTATTTTTAATTACCCTTTACAGGGAGCAAAAAGTAAATCGTCTGCTTGGTTCTTTCGCTGAAGATCAAGGCCCACTTTGGCCTTTACAAGAAGCTCTGGAACCTTATAAAAGATCCTGGGAAAACACGATAGAACAACTCTGGGAAACAGGTATCGAAGGATTTGGTTCGGATTTTATCTCCCGTTTTGTTTTACGCTTATCCGGAAATATAGCATTAGATTCGGCTTATGAGCATGATCGCATTTTAGCTCAGGAAATTATTGCTTATGCATATCATCACATTCAGAAAAGACCGGAATTAGCTTCATTGGTTGAGCCACTGTTACTTGCTATTCTTCATAATAAAGAAAAGTTTAAGGAAACGAGCGACATTTTTGCTTTGAAAGAAAAAGCTAAGCTTACTTTATTACAATCTGCCTGGAATGATGTTAAAAATAAAAACTGGGATCTGGCGGAGCAAAAAGCTTTGTCCACTCTTGTGATTGATCCGAATTTTGCTCAGGTTTATTTTCTTCAGGCGCGTTTATTATGGCTCAGAGAAGGAGTAGGAGCGTACCTGGAAAATCAGAATTTATATATTGATAAAGCATCACATGATATCATTACCCTGGCTCGTTTATACAATCTGAGTGGTTGTGCTATGGATTTTGAAAGGCGGTATGAAGAAGCCTTAATTTATTTCAAAAAAGCAGCTTTAAATGTGCCAGGTGATCCCATATATATCGCGAATGTAGCGGAAACTTATTATAAATTATGTAAGCCTAAAGAAGCACTCAAACATGCATTGGCCGCACGTGCCAATGGTTTTGATTCAGATGTTTTAAAAGAAATTATTGAGAAAGAAGGAGTTATTGATTCTTCTGAAAAATAATGAAAGTTATTTCTGAAGATCTTTTAAATGGTACTCCTATTATTTTGAAGAATAATAGGAGTAGTGATATAAATAATTAATAGTATATAATAAGAAGCATTGACCTTTCTTATTTATGTATTGCAATTTCGTTTTCCACTATGTACGTTATAGAAGTTAAACAACAAACAGAGTCATGGCTGGTAGCTATTTGTCCACAAGAGGAACAAGCCACTGAGTATTTGAATTCATTATCTTCCGACATACAAGCCATCGCATCTTGCTATAAGATTGCTATAGAAACTTTTCCTTTGATTGTGATCGAGCACAAAGGACTAGTCCCCGAAACAATATCCCGTTTTGAATTTTGTTCTATCGAAAATTTGCAGGTTCGCTTTAATATTCTTCGTAAACAAAAAAACTCCGATCAGGAGAACGTTTATTTCAAATACTATTTCATTGATGAAGATTATTTTCAATTAGCAAGTGATGAGAATTATATGACTTATCTGCCACACACAATAGTTACGAATGATGTGTTAGATGAGCCGTATGATGTTACTGTTTTTCATGAATATATAAAAAAAAGTGTTTCCACTTATTACATAGACGGTTTAGACCAGCTTTTTGAACAAACTAAAACTGTTTATACTTCCAGGTTGGAAAAAGAAGATCTGGCATTAAACGGATATGATGCATTGTTCTGGAAAATGAACTATGACCATGCTTGTGGCAAGTTAACCGAGGTAGGTATTCAGTATCTATTGCCGATGGTTGAACATATGGAGCATTTATTGGGAGAAAAAAATGGCAGCACCGCAGCTTTGCTTTGCATATATTGCTGGAGCAAGCTTGCAAAGAAGATCCTGAAAAAGTCCCATATATTTTAGAGGAAACGATTGATGCCTTCAATAACTATCTTCTCTCTGATCCGAAAGAAGCATTGGAAATTCACCGGTTGCTTTCAACTGCTCATCAAATGGTGATGGAGGTGGATCGCCGACATGCCTTTCTGCACTGGGTGAATGCATTAGATGAAATCAGAAAGGCAATAACCCTTTCCCCTGAAAAAGCTTCATGGTCTACTTTGCTGCAATTGATTTACATGCCCTTAAATGATGATGTTGAATGGCAGCATATGCAACTCAAAGCCAGGGAATCATGCGAGCTGGAGATGATGGTATTGGAGGGAAAATATGGTTCAAGTATCTCATATACGTTGGCCTTAGCTTATCAACAGTTTAAAGAATATGTGGAGTGGAAAAAGTTGAAAAACGTATTCCCTGAAGATCTTGCATTAAGTTGGGCAGAAAAGGCGTTGTCTTATAATCCTCAGGAAATTACTCGTATGGATTTACATGAGTGTATAGAGTTTTTTCACCGAATCGGATCATCAAGGATGCGTGTTGATTTTCTGTTAAAGACTATTTCATTATATGAACGTTTGTTAAAAGCTTCATCTGATTTTGCACTGGAAGTATCTCAGATTGTAGGTATTTGGAAAGAGATTGCTGAAATTAATTTAAGAAACCAGGAAAAAGTAAAGGCCGATAAGGCATTGGCGGAAGCTCAGGCTATATATAGAAAACATTTTGATCAGGTGAAAAGCAATCCTTCAACCTATTTGCGTTATGCAGAGTTTTTGGAGTATTGTTCTTTTACCTATGATGGGACTATAAACAAACCATCTTTGTCAGAATTGAAAGATGTTACGGATGAAGTGGAAATACAATCAAAAGGTTTTCTAAGTTATCCCTATGTGTTACTTATGCGTATTGCGCTGTTTCAGAATGATGAAAAACAAGCAATTCTTGAACTTACCAAATCCCTGATTCTTCACGAGTGCTGCATCAGTTCAACAATTGACAACCTGTTGGAAGAATTTAAAAACAGTAATTACAAAGAAGTATATACTTTTTTGAATGAAACTAAATTGTTTATGGAGGAAGTAAGCAAAAATTACTATTATGACCCTGCCCTCAGTTGGAAACAGTTGCGGACGATGTCAGCAGAGGAATTAAAGGTTTATTGGGAAAATAGAAAAGATGAAATCAGAAACAGGATATCTTTTTTGGATTAAAGATAACCTTGTGATAATTTTTTAACAAGAAGAAGCTCTTCCTCGGTCGGTGTCTGCACCGGACGGAATCTTTCCAAAAGTACTTTCTTTAAAATTACAGGGTCGCATTTTTTAAATATTATTCCTTTTTATTCTTGAACTAAACCAGCTAATAATAATGGCTGATGACTATCGATGTTTTGCCTTAATTTATTTGAAATGATAAGGTATTCTTTTATCACAGATTACAGAATATATTTTGGCTAAGCTGTGATTGATAGATTCCGTCCGGTGCAGACACCGACCGGGGAGCGGAAAGTTCTGACCTCGAAGAGGTCAAATGTTTATAGATAAGAGTAAACCAATGAAATACGACCCTGAAGGGGGCGCACCAAGGCAATGCCAGCTATCTATAGATATTCAATCCCTCGTGATTGTGAGATTGTCTGAATCAGGATTTCTTAAGTTGACCCTGTCCTTCAGGAGGTACATTCAAGGTGAGTTCTTTCGAGAGGTTTGTCCAACGTTTCCATAATTGTTAACTGAACATAAATAGCTAATACTAAATTTCATCATTTTTCTCCTGCATTGAGGGTTGTTCAGATTTTTATAAGTAGTATATTTATCAGACGGGAGCAAGTCAGAAATTTTTTCAAGGACTTATCTGTAATTAAAGTCAGTAAAAAATAGGTAATTCTTATTAAGTTTTCATGTCTGAAATTGAGATCATAGCAACAATATTCGGAGTAATTTGTGTGTGGCTTACTATAAAGCAACATATTGCATGCTGGCCCATAGGTCTTGTGCAGGTATTCCTTTATATTTTTGTTTTTTATCAAGCTAAACTTTATGCTGATATGGTATTGCATGTCATCTATGTACTGCTTAGTATTTATGGATGGTATCATTGGAGTGAAAATAAAACTAATGATCAAAGGTCAGGAATTAGTCTTGTAGGAAGGTCTATATATGTCTATGGAGCTCTGTGTCTGTTGGCTACATTTATAATAGGTTTTTTACTTACTTTATATACAGACGCTTCATTTCCTTATCCGGATTCTTTTATTATGTCATCGAGTCTTATAGCTCAGTGGCTTTTGTCCCGAAAAAAGCTTGAATCCTGGATCTTCTGGATCCTTACTGATATTGTGGCTATTTATGTATATTGGTATAAAGAACTTTATTGGACTACAGGCTTGTATGTACTATTCCTTTTTCTTGCTATTACAGGACTTGCTGAATGGCGTAAAGGCTACTACCGTATGATATCTATATTGGTTAAATGAAAACGACCGGACTTACTCTTGGTAAATTTGCTCCCTTGCATAAGGGCCATCAATACTTAATAGAAACTGCTATCCGTGAAACGGATAATGTAATCGTGGTGGTATATGATGCTCCTGAGGTTACAGATGTTCCTTTAAATGTCAGAGCATCCTGGATACGGACATTATATCCTAATGTTGAAGTGATAGAAGGGGTAAATGGACCTTCTGAAACAGGTGATACACCTGAAATTAAGAAGATCCAGGAAGAGTATATCGCAGGCTTGCTGAAAGGAAGAAAAATAACTCATTTCTTTTCAAGTGAATTTTATGGAGATCACATGAGTAAATCATTAGGAGCCATTAATAGAGAAGTAGATAGGGCTAGGACTATTGTGCCGATATCGGGAACAATGGTGAGAGATGATGTTTTTCTTCACAAAAATTATTTGTCACCTGTAGTTTATAAAGATTTTGTCGTAAATGTTGTTTTCCTTGGGGCTCCGTCAACAGGAAAAACTACTTTGGCTCAAAAGCTTTCAGAGGAATATAATACAGTCTGGATGCCAGAATATGGCAGGGAATACTGGGAACAACACCAATCAGACAGGAGGCTTACTTTGAATCAATTGACAGATATAGCAGAAGGGCATCTGCTGCGAGAAGATCAGCAATTATATAAAGCAAATCGATATTTGTTTACCGACACCAATGCTATCACAACCTATATGTTTTCTTTATATTACCATAATGAGGTAAATGATCAGCTAAAGTTACTGGCACAACAAGTAGAAAAAAGATATGATCTTTTTTTCTTATGTGATACGGATATTCCCTATGAAGACACATGGGACCGAT
The DNA here is from genome assembly GCA_024707265.1 of Sporocytophaga sp. GTDB lineage: Bacteria > Bacteroidota > Bacteroidia > Cytophagales > Cytophagaceae > Sporocytophaga. Next base: position 492,790 of record JANQAB010000004.1, read on the forward strand.
CCGGAGATGTGCAGAGATCAGAGTTTCAGATGAAAATCATCGAAGACCTGAATGTCAGAAATATTCCTTATATTTTACTGAATGGATCACTTGCTGAAAGAGTAGATAAGGTCAAAAAGGTCCTTATGAATTTCCAGAAGTTTCCAGTTTTACTTTGATTATTAATTGATCCGGCAATTGCTGAAAAAAGCATACTAATATATGAGCGATTTTATAAAAAAGTCATTTGGACTGTTTCAAAAAGTACCTTCTGCTCCAACCAATCCTCAGGAGTCTGAAGGAAATAATAAATTTGAAATCAGAGATTTGTATGAGGGTGAAGAAAATTCGTCCCTGGAAAAGGGGCAGAGTGGACTGGATGAAAAATTACGTCAGGCTTATTTCTGGATTACCAATTCTGCCATCATAAGTCCATTTTATGACATTGAGTATGAAGATGGAAACTCCAAAAGAATTGTATTCGGCGATAGCAAGGTTGAGGTGGTTTTGCCAAACGGACAAAGCTATTCCAGTTTTGTGCTTGTTCCTTTACTTACTCTTGCAGTTCGTGGGAAATGCCTTGTAGTCGGCGGTCCTGGCAGAGGTAAAACAGCCACTTCTATACTTATGGGGCTCTTAGCCGGTTATTCCAAAACGGACGTACTGAGGGCCATTCAACATGGTCAGCCGCAAATGACTATTTCAGACTTGCTTGGCCATCCTTTACCTGCTGATATGGTAAAGGCTGAGAAAACTTCTGATATCAGAATAGCCTGGAGAAAATGGCTTGGCATGAGGATCAAAATCATTGATGAGTACAACCGTATTCCGACAAGAACTCAGTCTGCTTTGTTAACAGTCTTGTCAGATAACTACGCCGAGATTTTTGATCAGATATTTGAATGTCCTCCTTCCGCATGGTATCTCACTGCCAATGACGATGCAGGAGGCGGTACTTATCAGGTTATCGAAGCACTCAAAGATAGAATAGATATTGTTATTCGTGCACTGCATTTTAATACCAGGTTTATTGATGACCTGCAGAAAAGAATAGAACTGAACTATAAGCCTGAATCCATGATTCCTGAGGAAATAATCTTCACAGAAGAAGAAATGGATACTGTTAATGACCAGATCAGAAATGTAGCTTTACCTGTTCCGGTTAGGAAACGTATTGAGTTTTTCTGCAGACAGTTTGAGTTTTTTGAATCGGCTTCTGATAAACTGGAATATATGACCAAAGACACGGCAAAGCTTTCCGGTCTGGATTTTAAATCCTTATTCGGACGGGAAACCGGGAAGGACCATGTGAAAGATCTTGGATCGCAAACAGTGAATGGAATGTCTGTCCGTAAGATCATGACACTGATTATATATGCTAAGGCAATGGCTTATTTCAGGGGTAATAGTCAGGTTGAGCTGGAAGATGTAAGGCAGATACTTCCTTTTATTCTTCATGATACATTGGTTCCACATCTTGAATCACCATTCTTTGATCAGCCAGGAAATGAAAGCTACAGAGTAGACCGTATCGTCTGGCTGAGAAAGGTATTTGATCTGTCCTGTGAAGAGTTTATGAGTCAGAACCTGGATAAAGATGATCCTGTAGAGGCTTTTGATGCTGAGTTCAAAAAAGGGCTCGAAAATGTTTCCATGAAAGAGATTGACAAAAGGCTGTTGGAAATAGAGAAACAGCTGAACAAGTGGGCTCAGGAGAAAAAGCTTTATGGTTACAGGCTCGATGATATACTTAAGCTTAAATACCTTCATCAAAGATATACCAATTACAGACGTTGGTTGCAATGGAAAAAATAAAATATGGACCTCTTATTCAGCATTTAATCGAAAGTGAAGAAGCCTATAACAAGCTTTGCAGATTTTATGAATTGCAATATGGACCGCTTGAAAACATGGTTCTTCGTTCCTGGATGGTCAAGGTGATTGAGCCCGTGATCATTGAGATAGATGCATCATATCCTGATAAATTACCTGTAGTTTTCAATGCACTATTTTCGGAATTGCTGCGAATATTAGGAAATAATACAGGACGGGTGTTTGAAGAGGAATATATGGCAGCATGGAATCTTTTAAAAAGAATTCCTGCTATTGTGATAGCACATCCTTCAAGAGTTATAAGAGCCATTGACAGTGGGATAGAAGCGATCAGGTTGTTTCAACCTGACAAAGTGTTATCATGGATATCCCGCATGGACCATTCTATAGGTAGTTGTGATCGTCTTGATGAAATACTTACGCTTGGTAGAGTGTATGCATGGCAGGCAGGAATGGCACACCTGAGAAGCAGGGGCATCAGTGAATTGTCTGTTTTGCCTAAGCTTCAGGAGATTATTTTTCCTGAAGACAAAAGTCTGAAGAAAGCATTACAGTGTGAGTGGCCTGAATATAAGAAAAGTACCTTCGCCGGAGAGGCCGGTGGATTCGTAGGGAATGGCGGGTATTTTCAATCTTCACCATTGGTGGCTCTCATAGAAAATGAAATACTTGTAACAGATGGAAAAGTTTCCTGTGCATTTTTTGCTGATCAGTTTGGTAAGGTGTTATTGCCCGAAATTCCTGTAATGCCCGAAACGATTATTCAAAAATCAGATATTGGTTCTCTGGCTTTTTTCAAATCAAAGTATGGAGAACATATTATCCCATTTGATGATATCACTTCCTGTGTGATAAAGCACTCAACATTTGTGCTTACAAGAAGAAGTTCTCATTATCTGTACGTTTATGGCTGGTCTGCATGAGTAAGTTACTATCAATAGAAAAAGCTCTTGAGCAATGGAAGGCTGACTGGCCGCAGGCAAAGCAATTATGGAACCCTTATGTCAAATTAAGAGAACCGGAATGGTGTCTTACATCAGATCTTGCAGCAGAAGAAGGACTCACCGGTAGTTTTGCTATGATCAGGTTAACAGATCATAGAATCGTTATTGACATGCAAAAAATAGTGGAAGAAGGAATAGTTGATTTTGGTCTGGAAATTCTTGCACATGAAGTTGGTCATCATTTTTATACCCCTGCAAACCTAAGAGACAATGCCGGTATGCTTTCCAGAATAAGATGGGCGCTTGCCGGTATTGAAGACAGAACACCTTTCGTCGCAAATCTTTATGCAGATCTTCTGATCAATGACAATCTGCAAAGAACGAAGGGATTGAATATGGAAGGCGTTTACAAGCAGATCAATAAAGAAGGGGAAACTTCCAAAGTATGGGCCTTTTACATGCGTACCTATGAATACCTTTGGAAACTAAAAAAAGGAACACTGGCCAGGTCTTCAAAATTACTTACTCCTGAGTTGGATGCTGATGCTTCTTTGGCTACATCGCTTATCAGAAGCTATTCCCGTGAATGGCTTGATGGAGCCGGACGTTATGCTGCTCTCATGTATCCTTATCTTATGGAAGATAAAGAATATCAGAAAGGAAGACAATCATTTATTCTGGTGCTGGATGCTGAACAAGCAGGAGTAGGAGGAGGAACTTTGTCTGGTCTGGTCGGAATTGATCCAGAAGAACTTGCAGGTATTGTTGATCCCAGAACTGAGGCTACCGGGCAGATAGGTAAAGGACTTGCGGGGTACCTTCCGGGAAAGAATGACAATGGAGGCGAAGGGCCAAAGCAAAGATACCTGAATCCAGGCAAATATATTGACCTGTTAAAACAGGTTAATCCGAATGCAAATGAACAAGAGCTAATCAATAATTATTACCGTGAAATTGCATTACCGCATTTAGTAGATTTTCCATCGGAAGAATCAAGTCCTACATCTCTTTCCTTGCCGGAAGGTACAGAAAGCTGGGATGTAGGAGATTCTTTAGATGAAATTGACTGGATTGAAACAGCTATTACTGCTCCTGAAATTTTTCCAGGATTTAATACAGTAAAAAGAGTTTATGGAGAAGACAAGGATAATGATGAAGTGAAAGTCCCTTTGGATGTCTACATAGGAATTGATTGTTCTGGCTCTATGGGAAATCCCAGAGTTCGTTTCTCATGGCCTGTTTTGGCTGCTACAGTGATAGGCTTATCAGCACTTAGAGCCGGTGCTAAAGTGATGGGTTGTCTTTCCGGTGAACCTGGAAGTTTTATGGAGACCAAAGGCTTTAGCGCTTCTGATAAAGAGGTTTTAACCTTACTTACTTCTTATCTTGGTACAGGATATTCATTTGGAGTGCCTCGTTTGAAAACTCCTTTTAATACACCAGCCAAAAAGAAGTCACATATTGTGATCGTTACAGATGATGATATCTTCAGTATGCTAGATGCCAAAAAAAATCCAAAAGATACAGGTGAGTGGGAAAGCAACTGGCAGATTATTGAAAGAGCACTTAAAAATGCAGGAGGTGTTGGTACGCTTGTACTGCACTCCAACAGACAATGGAGACAAGAGGAGGTGAAAAGATTAAAAAATATGGGTTGGCATATTTATTATGTTACAAATGAGCAAGAGCTGTTAACCTTTGCTGCCGGGTTTTCAAAGGATCATTACCACTTTAAAAAAGAGGAGGTAGTAATGGATGTATATTCATTAGTGGATTATTTAAAGAGATGTCCGGAGGAGTTTTTACAGGAGGTAAATACAAAGTCGGGCGAAATGAGTTTTACAGAGATCCTGATCAGAGATACTTACAGAAGAGTCTATGGAAATTTTAACATAGCAGATTCAAAACTTCCTGCCGTAATTTTTATGGAAGGTCTTGATGATAACTATCTGCAGGCCGTTCATATTGCCTGTTGGTTATTTTCTGCTGAGGTATTTAAAGGAAAAAAGCCTCTTGCTAATAAGATGTCACTTTTTTTATTTCAGGACTTACCTGAAGTAAGTGCGTTTGTCCCATACCGCCAATGGCTGGAGGATGAGGATAGAACAGAAGAATTTGTCCGTCTTGCTTTAAAAAGATGCATACTGATTCCTGATGGAGAAACGAAAGAAGAAGCCCTAGAAAGACTTGATGCATTGGATACGATTAAAAGAAATAAGGTTCTTCAAAAATCTAATAATGCATTTGAAAGGATTATAGAGATCCGGAGAAAATTGGAAGAAGCAAAAGCCAGAGAAGCAGCAAACGTTTATGGCAGAGAATAAAAAGCCGGTTATCGGGCTTACGGATAAGGAACGATTTCCTTTAATAGATGATTTATCTTTTCTTAATAAACTGAGACAGGATGAGCTGGCTCCAGTGTTTAACTTCAGCAGTGGAGACCGGCTAACTCTTAATCATCTGGCATCTGTCCGCCAGTATGCTGAAATCATTAGAAATAACAAAATATTTTGGGAAAAGGACAATGTGCCCGATTGGGTAGAGTCTTATGTTTCATGGTGTATTCAGACTGTAAGTTATTACGGAAACAGAAAGCAAACCTTTAGCGCTCAACCTACTATTAATAGAAGTCATATAAGCACCTCTCCCTGGGAATATGTTTCTGATGATGCAAGTCTTGAAGATTTACTTGTATATCAGACTTCAGGTACTACAGGTGCTGCAATGGATGTGGTATTTGATCCGGCTTCTCAGGCTTGCTGGATTCCTCAGCTGCAATCCATACTTGATCAATACAATATTAAACTTGATTATGGTCCTGATAAAGTCGGCATAGCATTGATATGTTCTCAAAGTGCAACGCTAACTTATGCTTCTTTATCCACCTATATGGATGGAGCAGGTGTACTGAAGATAAATCTTAACCCGACAGATTGGAAGTCGCCGGAGCATAGAACTCAATACCTTGAGAAATATAATCCTCAGATCCTTACAGGTGATCCTTTTGCATTTATTGATTTGCTAGAGTTAAAACCCCGTATAAAGCCCAAAGCGTTGGTGTCTTCAGCTATGAAGCTTACAGCAAGCACACGTAAAAGTCTGGAAGATTATTTTCAATGTCCTGTATTAGACATCTATTCACTTACTGAATGTAGAATGGTTGCTGTTGCAGAGAATGAAAGACACAGAGCCATTCGTCATGATTTGTATCTTGAAGTATTTAATGAGCATGAAGATATTATGTTACCTTATGGAGAAAGAGGTGAACTGGTTATTACAGGAGGTAATAATCCTTTTCTTCCTTTAATAAGGTATCGAACAGGAGATTTTTGTTCATTAGAAATAGAAAATGGAATTCCTTATTTGATTGATCTGGAAGCAAGAAACCCTGTAGTGTTTTATGCAAAAGATGGTAAAAGAGTTAATAATATTGAAATATCAAGGGCTATGGCGGAGCTCCCGCTGGCGGGCTTTACACTGCATCAGGCAAAAGACTATAAGCTGATCTTTAAAGGATGGAGTAGTGAAGACTTGAAAGATAAAGTTTCAAAAGACATCAAGATAATTTTTGGTGAAGAGATTGAAATCGCTATATCCATTATTAAACCGGAATTAAATGACGGGCATAAAACTGTGACCTATCAAAGTGATTGGGATGAGTAATGAGGTAATAGGATTAATTATTTAATTCAGTATCAAAGCTTAATAAATACCTCATCCCTGACCCTTCTCATGAAGTAGAAGGGAATATCGACGAGAAAAATGTTGAATTAATCGTGATAGAACTAATAACATGCGCAATAAAGTCCCTCTCCTTCAGGAGAGGGATTTAGGTGAGGTTTTTTAAGAGTTTTATCTAGTGTGTCCATTATTGCTAACGGAACTTAAATAGTTAATCCTTTTAGATAATTATAAATTTATATATGAACAATGACATATAGTTTAGAGTGGCTTATTGAACATTTTGCGAAAGGTAAAAAAGCAAAGTTTTTATTTTTCTGGGGACATCAAAAAAGTAAAAATGGAGATTTAACGCCAACTTGTTTCAGTCAATGGTGGGGGGCACCATTTAAGGTAGAGGGGTGACATACAAAACAGCAGAACATTGGATGATGGCTCAAAAGGCACTTTTGTTTGGAGATAAAGAAGCATATGAAAAAATACTTATTGCAGGATCTCCGAAGGAAGCCAAAACGATTGGGCGACAAGTATTAAATTATAAAGAAGATGTCTGGATTGATAAACGTTTTGACATTGTAGTAGCCGGAAACTTACATAAATTTTCTCAGCATGCTGATCTTAAAGAATTTTTACTTTCCACCAAATATAAAGTTATAGTAGAAGCAAGTCCGGTTGATAAAATATGAGGCATTGGTCTTGCAGCAGATAATGACAAAGCTAATAATCCATTACGGTGGAATGGATTAAATCTACTGGGCTTTGCTTTAATGGAAGTAAGGGATAAATTAAAAATGAAATAAATAAAGAGCATTGTAGGTCAGTGAACATTTGTTAGGAATAAGAGTATTGGTATTACTGAAACTTCAAATGGAACTAATCAAATATTTCCTTTTGAAGTTAGGAATCATCACAAATAAATGCCTATGGAACTTGATGGACCTTTGCAATTTATCGGTTTTAACCTGAAGACCTTTGGTCATTCTATAATACTGATATTTATTGCCTTATTTTTAGGAATACCTATTGGTTGGGAAAGAGGAAGAGGAATGGATAGTACAGGACTTCGTACCTTCCCCATTGTATCAATGGCAAGTTGCGGGTTTGTGATTTTGGCTAAAGGTGTAAGTTTAAGCAATGGAGATCCATCGATACTTGGAAGCACAATGCAGGGGATGTTAAGTGGATTGGGTTTTATTGGAGGAGGAATGATTATAAAAGAAAAAGGAGATGTGCAGGGGATTGTTACTGCTGCCAGTGTTTGGAATACTGCCGCTATTGGTATGTGTGTTGGATTCGGAAGAACGGAGATCTCTCTTGTACTTTGTATTGTAAATTTTCTTGTTTTAATATTTATGACTCCCATTTCTAATAAAGGTTATCTGGATCCTAAAGGAGGATTGTTTCAGGAAACTAAGCCGGAAGGAAAGCTGACCGATAAGGAAGATGAAGCTATATAAAGGTGATAGAGTTGAATTCATAATTTGTAAAAGTCGTTTTAGATAGTTGTACTTTCCTTCTTTCTTTTTTCTGATCTTAATAGCGAGTGGTCTATTCAACCTCCTTATAGATAATTCAGATTTTATATACAATATAATATTTTTACCTATGAATAGGAATTATTATAGTGGCTCCAGGTTTTAACAGTATTTTATCATCCTTAAACCCAATAGTTATCGGTTGTAGAGCTCCATCACTTGCTTCAATTTTACATTCTTTCTTGTGAAAATAGATCTTTAACCAAAGGCCCCTATAATATAAAGTCAAGTCCATTGACTCTATTTCTTTTGGAAAAGAGGGATTAAGCCACAAAACATCATTTCGTATTACCAGCCCTGTATAACAACGATGAATGATATCTACAGTGCTTGCCATAGAGCCAAGATGTATGCCTTCTGCAGTTGTTCCACCTTGTATATCTCTTAAATCACTCATCAGTGCTTCGTGGAAAAAAAACCAGGACTGTTCACGTTTAGAACGGGCTTCAACCCATGAGCGTACTATTCGGCTAAGCGTAGAACCATCTGATGTTCGGGGTATATAATAGTCAATATTATTCGGAATGTATTTGGGTGTAAAGTCATATCCTAATTTCCCAAATGATTCAATTAATTCTTCTGAAGAAAAAAAGATAAAATAACATTAATACATCAGCTTGTTTGGAAGCCTTATAATTATTGACAGAATCATTTTCTGCGTTTAGTATTCTGTCTAGTCGCTGAATATTTTTGTATTTTTTCCGGTATCCATTCCAATCAAATTCTTTTAATTTTTCATATCCCTCAAATTGCGAAATAATTCCATTTTCCATAAATGGGATGAACAATTTTTGGCTGATTTCATCCCATTTCGAAATGGCCTTTTCATTCAAATCTAGTTTTTGAAACAATTCAGTTTTACGGGTATTTCCAATAACCAGTAGGATTTTTATTGCTTTGGTAAGAAGCCAGGATGTCATATAGTTGGTATATGCATTATTATTAATTCCTGGCTCTTTTGAATCTTGGTAAGAGGTATGAAACTCATCTGGTCCTACTACTTTTAATATTTCATATCGCTCCTTGTGACTATTCCAGGTGCATATACTTGAAAAGAATTTTGCTATCTCCAATAACATTTCTGCACCATAAACTTTCATAAATGGAATGTTACCGGTTACTTCATAGTATTGCCATATGTTGTACGCTATTGCCAGGTTAACATGTCTTTGCAAATAAGTATTGTCTGGTCCCCATTTACCAGAAATCGGATTAAGATGTAGGATTTGACTTTCTTCTCTTCCATTACTTCCACTTTGCCATGGATACATTGCTCCTTGAAATCCTTCTTTTTTTGCAAGTCTTTTTGCGGCAGGTAAACGATGGTAGCGATATTTAAGAAGTGATTGGGTCAGATCAGGTAATCGGAAGTTCAATAAAGGGAATATGAATAGTTCATCCCAGAAAATATGACCTCGATATGCCTCTCCGTGCAAACCACGGGCGGGTACACCTACATCCTTACCAATAGTATGTGGAGAACAAGTTTGAAGCAGATGAAATATATGTAAGTGAAGTAGTAAGATTGTATTTCCCGAATCTGAAAAATAAAAATCAAAACGGTCCCACATAACATTCCAGGAATATTGATGATTTTTTTTTAGCTCGTCAAAGGTCTCTCTTTTATTAATAGAATTTTTCGCTTCCACCAGAGGCTCACTTATTGCTATATCTTTGGAAGAATAAATAGCTACTGTTTTTTCTATTATAGTTTCTTTTTTCCTGAATAACTTTTATATAAATATTCTGACTTATTTTCCCTTTAATTTTATCGATATCGTAATGAAAATTAACTTTTTCATTATCCTGGTAAACCTGACAACAAGATGCCTGAGCCATGTATATACGGGACTGGTTAGTTTGAACTAACAGATAAATATTGTCCTTATAAAATTGACCAAGGTCAATAATATTCAGATGCTCGTTATTTAATTTCTGGTAACGTTTAACCCCCTCATTTTTTATGTTTCCATCAAGAGATGTGCGGATAACTATATTACCTGACCAATTGATTGCTTTAAATTCCCATCGGATTGCTGCCTTATGTTGATCGTTCATGCTCATGAATCTGGTACTGATTATAGATGTTTCACGATCTTTGTTGTCTGAAAATCTCATCTCTCTTATTAAGAGTCCATGCTTTATATCTAAGGTTTGTTTGTAAAAAAGTACCTTTTTTTTGGATAAATCGAACCAGTTATCTTCTTCTTCCATCTTAAAAGTAAGGCATAACCAATTGGGCCAGTTGACGAGATCTTCATTTTCAATGACCTTGCCGGAAACTTCTGTTTTTAGCCTGTTATAGCCACCTGCAAGATATGTACCTGGGTAATGGATTCCATCAGCAAATGATTCCTCTGCCGCACCTCGTGTAGCAATATGTCCATTCCCTAGGGTACATAATGCTTCACGAAGCCCTTCATTGGCTCCATCAAATCCGATATATTCTAAGATCCAGTTATTCATTATAAAATTGATTTCTATTGTGATTGAAAGATATTTCCTTTATAGACTAATTCACTAAGGTTATTGACAATTGTATCTGCTTTTGCCTGTTTCAGTAAATTGAAGTTATTCTCATTTTTTATACCAATAGTTAATCCAAAGTTTCCTTTTACAGCTGCTTCTATGCCTGAAGCTGCATCTTCGGCAACAGCCGTTTCCTCAGGTCTTGCGTTTAATAGTTTGCAGGCATAAAGGAATGTATCAGGGTAAGGTTTACCTCTCAGGTTTTTTTCTTCTCTGGTAATTCCGTCCACTATAACATCAAATAGATTTGCTATACCTGAAGCTTCAAGTATTTGTTTGCAGTTTTTACTAGAAGAAACTACCGCAAGTTTTAATCCTGATTTTTTCCATTTTTTCAACACTTCGATTGAGGAAGAGAATGTTTCTACTCCTTCTTTTTTCAAGAGCTTGTTAAATAATAAATTCTTTTGTTTTCCCAAACCATTAACAGTTATGGAAGTGTTTGGATCATTTGATGATCCTTCAGGAATGAAAATATTTCGTGATTTTAGGAAACTTCTAATCCCATCCAGACGAGGTATTCCATCTACATATTTTGGATAATCGGTTGCTGTATTGAATTCTTGAAATTCTTCATTATTTTGTTCGGCATGTTTTTTAAGGAACTCATCAAAAAGAATTTTCCAGGTTTTAGCATGAAGCTTTGCTGTACGGGTTAGTACACCATCAAGGTCGCATAATAAGGTGGTTATGTGCATCAGAATTGTAGTAGATATAATAGGTTTAAAATTGCATACCGTTCATTCAAGACTATAGCTCTGTTCGGGGTAGTATTCCTTATCTACAAATAACTAGGAGCAACTTTTAATATGTATATATGTTTGCTTTAATATGTATAAAATCATTACATTATATATGTTCAATAGCACCAAAAAAGATAAAACCCAAAGGTGTAGTAAAATGAGGAAAGGGAATGCTCATTTGTTTTCTTATTATTAAATTTTAATCGTTCAATAGCTTTAATCAATATCTATGAACATTTGTTGATTTTGGGAATTTGCATTCAATGAAAGGAGAATTACCTCGCTATTCGGGGCTGACTGAATCTCAGATAAAAGAAAGTAGGTCAAGATTCGGAGCCAATAAAATCAAAAGGGAAAATCGCGGCACTTTTAAACTATTAAAAGAAGTCGTGACAGAGCCTATGTTTTTATTGCTCATTGCGGCTTGTATTATTTATTTTTTGGTAGGGCAATATTCAGAAGGATTCTTAATGCTTATCGCTATGGCTCTTGTCGCTTCTATTTCTTTTTTTCAGGAAAGAAGGAGTAAGGAGGCCTTGGATGCTGTAAAGGAGATGAGTCAACCTAAGATAAGAGTTGTGAGGAATGGTAAGGAATTTAAAATTTTTTCTGAAGAACTGGTTGTCGGAGACATTCTTCTTATCGAAGAAGGGGAGCAAATTCCAATTGATGGTGTGATTCTAGAAGCTCATGATCTTACAGTTGATGAGTCTATTTTAACTGGAGAATCATTTGCCATCGAGAAAAATATTCAACCTGGTCATAACAAAGTTTATTTTGGTTCTACAGTGAAAACCGGAAATGCAATTCTGAAGGTAGAAGAAGTTGGCAATAGAACAATGTTGGGGAAGTTGGGAAAGTCCATTGAGAACATGGAGGTGAAAAGGAGTAGATTTCAGGAGGAGTTGAGGGTGTTTGTCCGCAGAATGGCATTTGCTGGAGTTGCTGCTTTTTTATTGGTATTGGGTATTAATTATTACAAGTCCGGAGAAATATTAAATTCTCTTTTATTTGCGCTGGCTCTGGCTATGTCTATTTTGCCGGAAGAAATTCCTGTTGCTTTTTCGACTTTTATGGCTTTAGGTTCATGGAGATTGCTAAAAGAAAACGTTCTGGCAAAGGATCCTTTGATCGTTGAAACTCTGGGTTCTGCTACTATAATATGTATTGATAAAACAGGCACAATAACTGAAAATAAGATGTCTGTAGCAAAGATATATACTTATCCAGAAGGCATGGTCAATAGCCTGGACAATTTGAGTGCTTCTGGGGAAAAAGTTCTTACGCATGCAATGTGGTCAAGTGAGCCGGCACCTTTTGACCCTATGGAAATAGCGATTCATGAGGCTTATAGTCTTTCAGTAACAACGGATCAGCGGCATCAATACAAGATGATTCACGAGTATCCACTCTCTGGTTCACCTCCCGTTATGACCCATATATATGAAAATGAAAAAGGAAATAGGATTGTAGCTTGTAAAGGAGGGGTGGAATCAGTTATTCGTTACTCAAAATTGTCTGATACAGATGCAAATGCAATAATTTCGGTAGCAAAAAAGTTTGCAGGAGATGGATTCCGGGTATTAGGCGTGGCAGAAGCTCAATTTAATGGTGATAATTTTCCAATTGAGCAAAAAGATTTTGAGTGGACTATTCTTGGGCTCATTGCTTTATATGATCCTCCGAAGAGCAATATTAAAGGCGTTTTAAAAAGGTTTTATGATGCTGGAATCAAAGTTAAAATTATTTCAGGCGATTATCCTGAGACTATTCAGACAATAGCAAGGGAGATAGACTTTAAAGGAGTTAATGACCTTATAACTGGAGCAGAAATAGAAAGGATTCGTGAGAATGAGCTTTCTAAAGTAATTCAGAATAAAAGAATTTTTGCCAGGATGTTTCCTGAAGCGAAGCTAAAAGTTGTAAAGACACTGAAAGTAGAAGGTGAAATTGTTGCAATGATTGGAGATGGGGTGAATGATGGTCCGGCGCTGAGAAAGGCTGATATAGGCGTGGCAATGGGCTCCAAGGGGACAGAAATTGCCAAAAGGGCTTCATCTATCATCTTATTAGATAATGATCTGGAAAACTTGTTTTTAGCAATAGTGTCCGGTAGGAAAATCTATGAAAACCTTAAAAAGGCTATAAGATATATTTTGTCTATTCATATTGCCATTATAACAACAGTGACAGGACCTTTATTGCTTGGTTGGGATATTGTTAATATTTTTTTCTCCTATTCATATTATATTTTTTGAGCTTATTATGGGGCCAACCTGCTCCATTATTTATGAAAGTGAACCAATAGAAAAGCAGGCCTCTCTATCAAAGCCTCGTTCTACAACTAAAGGTTTTTTGAGCTTTAGTGAATTGTCAATAAGTATTATTCAAGGACTGGTGATTTCTGCCGGAGTTCTATTTCTGTACTATTATACCATGAAAGAAGGTTTGTCAGAACGTCAGATAAGAACTTTAGTTTTTACTAATATAGTGGTAGCCAATATATTTCTGACATTGGAAAACCGTTCATTTAAAGAAAGCATAATTAAAACATTAAGTTATAAAAATCCTTTGATTCTATTGATTATTAGTCTTACTGTCTTTCTTCTAATATGTATTCTTTATTTTTTCTTTTACAAGAGAGCTGTTTCTTTTAGATCCTATTTCTATGAGGCAGATTATTGTCTGCGTGATTGTAGCATTTTTCAGTGTTTTATGGTTGGAAGGCTATAAGTATTTTAAGAGAAAGTTTGATAATTAGAAAGACTGGTATTGTTTTTTTTGCAGTGGTAATTGATTATTCATAAATAAATATTGGTGAAGTATTCCTGAATAAAAGAAGTTGTAAACAATATTTTGCAAGGTTAGTTGTTTGCTAAGACTAAATATATACAATTGAAATTGAACAACAAACTAACGAAGGGGAAGGTATTCAGTGTTCAGGGAAGTGTTGTAGATATTTGGTTTGACAGTTACCTGCCTCAGATACAGAATTTATTAATTGCTGAAAGTCAAAAGAAAATACCGCTTGAGGTGGTTTTCCAGTTGAACTCAAATATTGTCAGGTGTATTGCACTTCATTCAACACAGGGTTTATCCAGAGGTGTTCCAGTTGAAGATACAGGTAAATCAATAGAAATACCTATTGGAAATCAATTGCTCGGACATATGTTTAATGTATTTGGAGATATTATTGATTCTGCAGAAAATTTGAGTATTGAAAGAAAAAAAAGTATTTATCAGCTTCCTCCTCCATTAGAAGAAAGAGTAACAAAAACAGAAATATTTCAGACTGGCATAAAGGTTATAGATGTTTTAGCGCCTCTGGAAAAGGGTGGTAAGGCTGGATTGTTTGGAGGAGCAGGGGTTGGTAAAACTGTCCTACTTACTGAAATGATACATAATATGATCGGATATTATAGCGGTATCAGCATCTTCTGTGGTATAGGAGAGCGTTGTCGGGAAGGAGAGGAATTATACAGACATATGAAAGCCGCAGGTGTTATGAAAGATATGATTATGGTTTTTAGTCAGATGAATGAACCTCCCGGATGCAGATTTAAAGTAGGCCACTCCGCATTAACTATGGCAGAGTATTTCAGAGATGAAGAACATAAAGATGTATTGCTTCTTATTGATAATATTTTCAGGTTTATCCAGGCAGGAATGGAAGTTTCGGGTTTGATGGGGTTAATGCCATCCAGATTGGGATATCAGGCAAGTCTTGCAACAGAACTTGCTCAATTAGAAGAGAGGATTGCTAATACTTCAAGTGGAGCAATAACATCTATCCAGGCTGTTTATGTTCCTGCAGATGACCTCACAGATCCATCTGCCGTGCATACGTTTTCTCATTTGGCTGCATCAATTGTATTGTCCAGAAAGAAAGCCAGCGAAGGGTTATATCCAGCTGTTGATCCTTTGAAATCAAATTCAAAGATGATTAATACTTCTGTTGTCGGACAAAGACACTATCTAATTGCTCAGGAAGTTAAAAGTACACTTTCCAGGTATGAGAATCTAAAGGGTATTATTGCTATGTTAGGATTAGATCAATTGTCATTGGAGGATCGGCAATTAGTAAGAAGAGCGAGGCAACTTGAAAGATTCTTAACTCAACCCTTCATAGCAACTGAAAATTTCAGTGGAATAAAAGGAAAGATGGTAGACCTTGAAGATTCCCTTAATGGGTGTGAAAGAATACTTAATGATGAATTTAAATCTTATTCAGAAGATACTTTTTATATGATTGGCAATATTGAAGAGGTGATTAAATGACTAATAGAATGGATGAAGGATATTCCCACATGCATCTTAAAATATTACTTCCGTTTAAGATTTATGCAGAGATAAAGGATGTAAGAAGCTTAGTCGTAGAAACTACTGATGGTCAGTATGGCTACTTGCCACATAGACTTGACTGTGTTGCTATAGTGGTACCTGGAATATTATTTTATAAAAGTGATTCACAAGGATCGGTTTATCTGGCAACTGATGAGGGCGTTTTGAGAAAGACTGGTAAGTATGTATATCTGTCAGTAAGAGATGTCATTGGAGGAGTAGAATTAGGAGAGCTGTATAAAAAAATTGAAAGTGAATTTCTTACTTTAGATGAGCAGGAAAAGGAATATAAGAGAACAATTGCTCTGCTTGAAAGTAATTTCATTAAAAAATATGCAGAGTTAACTATTAAGGAATAAATGAAGAGGGATGACAAGTTTTCATCATTCAGGTCAAAGGAGTTAAGAAAACTCAAACAAATAAAAAAACGAAATAAAGGAGTTTGGTTTGGACTTGGTTTTATAGGGGTCGTTGGTTGGTTAATTGTGCTTCCCACGGTTATCGGGATTTTTTTAGGGCTTTGGCTGGATAAGAAGTTCCATCAGGAATTTTCCTGGACTCTCTCTTTATTGGTTGCAGGGGTGGTTGGAGGATGTTTGCTAGCCTGGAATTGGATAGAAAAAGAAAATAAAGAAATAAAAAAAAGAACAAAAGGATTTTGATGAATAACCTGATATTCATAATCTGCTTTCTAGGAGGTTTATTTCTGGGTGCAATATTTTATGGTGGCCTTTGGCTAACTGTAAAATATTGCCTTCCTCTAAAGAATCCAGGTATTGCATTTCTTGGTAGTTTTATCTTTAGAATTTCCTTTTCATTAATTGGATTTTATTACCTGTTTGATAAAGACTGGTTCAATCTTTTAGTATGTTTTGCTGGATTCATGTTAGCAAGAATCACTATTACTAAAATGGTCAAGAGCTTTGATTTAAAAGAATTTAATCATGAGAATAAGCCCTGATGATCTTGTGTTCTGGCAATATGGATTTGTAAGAATAGATTTAACCATCGTTACTACCTGGGGAGTAATGGTCCTTCTTACTGCACTATCTTTGTTTTCATACTTCAGTTTTATGAAAATGAAGAGCTCAAAAGGGGCAAGTTATGGTTGAACTTCTGGTTGACGTAATTCAAGAACAAATTAAAGAAATAGGACTGGAAGAGCCAGAAAGGTATTTAGGATTTATCGGTACATTGTTTCTTTTTATAGTCACTTCTAATATCCTGATTATAATACCCTGGTATGAAGCTCCTACCGGTTCTATATCCACAACGATCGCCCTTGCAGTATGTGTGTTTTTTGCGGTTCCTGTATTCGGAATATCGCAGCAAGGGATTCTGAGATATCTTAAATCCTATATTGAACCTACTTTCATTATGTTGCCATTTAATATTATAAGTGAATTAACCAGGACAATTGCTCTTGCAATAAGATTGTTTGGGAATATTATGAGTGGAACTTTGATTGTTACCATTTTAGTTGGCTTGACACCACTTATATTTCCTGTTATTATGACAATATTGGGATTGCTTACAGGTATGGTTCAGGCTTATATATTTACTGTTTTGGCAACTGTTTATATAGCGGCAGCTTCAGGATTAAAGAAAAATAAACTAATGTTAAAAGGTATGGATCAGGCAACTATTATTTCATTGATCTCTATAATTATGGCTGGTTTCACAACCAGTATCGGATGTATTGCTCCTTCTATAGGTGAAGGAAGAGCAATAGTTTCTGCGATGACTTCAATAGCTCAGCAACCGGATGCTGCACCTACTATTACAAGAACGCTTTTTGTGGGTCTGGCGATGATCGAGTCAATGGCCATTTATTCATTTGTAGTTTCTATGATTCTGATCTTTGCAAATCCGTTCTGGAATTACATCATTTCTAATGCTGGAAAGTAAACATGAAAATTAATTGGTTTACCATAATAGCACAGATATTAAATTTTATCATACTTGTATGGTTGCTTAAAAAGTTACTGTACAAGCCTGTATTAAATGCAATCTCAAACAGAGAAAAGGAAAGAGAAAGTTTACTTAATTCAGCCGAACTCAAAATGGCTGAAGCAAAGCAGATGCAGAGTGATCTTCAGAAGAAAAATGAAGATTTTGAATATCATAAAGAGGAGCTTTTTAAAAAAGGTTAATATGGAAGTTGAAGAAGAAAAAAAAAAGGAGCTTTATGGAAGTATATAAGATGTCAGATCAATTAAAGGATAACTTAACCAAATCAATTGAAGTAGAGAAAGATCAGTATATAGATGAGTTGGTAAAGAAGTTGGAAACGGAAGTTTTTTCTTTATCTAAAAAGGTCCTTAAAGATCTATCTTCACTGAATCTTCAGGAGGTAGTCACTCAGAATTTTATTGAGCGTTTAAATAATATTGATAGTGTGAAAAGTGAGAACTTAACTGGTAGCAGCGGTATTGAAGATCAGATAGCAATTGTCAAAAGTGCCTATGAAATAAATTCATCGTTAAAAGAACAATTAAAGACAATTGTCAAAAGGATTACTGATATAGATGAGATTCATTATGAAATTGAGCCTGACCTTATATGTGGAGTTGAACTTATAATCAATGGTTATCGTGTAGCATGGAGTATTAAAGATTATTTAAATAGTGTGAATGCATTGTTAGATGCGAAATAATTCCGGAAAAGTGAATTCTGAATGAATAACCTTAAAAGCTCTGCAAGTAAAATGTTTCATAATCTATCACATAAAGTAGCTGATTTTTCAGCTGATTTAATTATAGAGGATATCGGTATTATTACAAATATTTCGAAAGGCATTGTCATGGTATCTGGTCTTTCGGGAGCATCAGTGGATGAGCTTATCCAGTTTTCAGAAAATCTGTTTGGAATTACCTTTCAACTTTTGCATAATGAAGTTGGTGTGATTGTATTGGGAAATAGTGATAAGCTTCAGGTAGGAAATGAAGTGAAAAGAACAGGACGTATAACTGATGTGCCTGTTAGTGATAAGTTAATTGGTCGTGTGATTGATCCACTGGGCAGACCATTGGATGGTAAGCCTGCTGTGGATGATTATAAAAATTTTCCCATTGAACGTGATGCTCCTTCCATTGTGGATAGAATTCCTGTTGATGTTCCTTTGCAAACTGGTATAAAAGTCATTGACGCGCTCATTCCTATTGGGAGAGGCCAACGGGAACTGATTTTGGGAGACAGGCAGACAGGGAAGACAGCAATTGCTGTAGATACAATTATTAATCAGAAGAATGAAAATGTTTTATGTGTTTATTGTACCATAGGGCAGAGGGCATCTTCTATAGCTAAGGTTATAAGTCGTCTGGAAGAAAATGGTGCTCTAGATTATACTATATTGGTAGTAACAAAGGGCGACGACTCACCCGGGCTAAAATACATTGCTCCATATGCTGCAACTAGAATAGCAGAGTATTTTATGGAAAAAGGGAGGGACGTGCTCATCGTTTACGATGATCTGACACAACATGCACTTGCATATAGAGAAATTTCTTTGTTAATGAGGAGACCTCCAGGTAGAGAGGCGTATCCCGGAGATATTTTTTATATTCATTCAAGGCTACTTGAACGTTCTACTCATCTGAAAAAGGAACTAGGAGGAGGATCATTAACTGCATTACCAATAATAGAAACGGAGGCTGAAAATATTTCCGATTATATTCCGACAAATCTTATTTCTATTACAGATGGACAAATTTATTTATCTCCTAAGTTATTTGAATTGGGAATTATGCCTGCAGTTGATATAGGAAAATCGGTTTCACGTGTAGGAAAGGCAGCCCAGAAGTTTATTTATCAATCCGTAGTAGGTGATCTCAAGCTGGCCTATTCACAATTCGAAGAGCTGGAAAATTTTTCAAAATTCGGAGCAAAGCTTGATGAAAGAACACAGAGAATAATTGAACATGGAAAGCGCATTAGAATGTGTTTAAAACAGGAGGAGTCCAAACCTGTTTCATTACAAGAACAAATATTGATTTTAATTGCTTTGACTGAAGGGTTGTTTGATTCAATTCCTTTAAATAAAATGAAGATGGCTGAAAGTATTATAAAGCAAAGGTCTAAAGATTTGGGTGAGTTAGAGGCTGTTTTATTGAGTGAAAAGCTATCAGAACATAATAGAGATAAGCTAGTACGTTTATTGAAAGATGATCTGCAGCATTTTGTTGATGCCTAAATAGACTGGTAAATGGAATCAACAGAGGGTTTTAAAGAAAAGATAGATGGACTTTATGAGTTGCATTCAGTGGTGAAAACCATGAAATTAATTGCGGCCTCAAGTCTTAGTCAATATGAACAAGCGGTAATAGCTTTGCAGGATTATAATGAGACAGTTGAGGTCAGTTTGTCGGCTTTCTTTAGAGGAGTTGATCTTAAAGAAAGCGAGGAAGGTAAAGGAAAACTTTGTTTAATTGTATTTGGAACAGATCAGGGGTTAGTTGGAGAATTTAATTCTGTGATGAAAGAATTTCTAATTATGGATATAAAAAGTGATAGCTATAAAGTGAATATTTTTTGTATAGGTGAAAAGTTAAGGTCTGATCTTGAAGAAGCAGGTTTTGTTCCAAAAAAAACATATGAAGTTCCCAATTCAGTAAAAGCAATTAACCCTTTGGTTGGTCAAATACTATTAGATGTTTTATCTGAAATGAAGGTAGATGGAGACTCATTAAAAATTTATAATCACAGACCTTTAAACATGTCATTATATCAGCCTTCTGTAAAACATGTACTTCCTCTAGAACTGAAGTGGAAGGAAAAGATGAAAAGAAATAAATGGCCTTCAAATAAAATTCCTCAGATCATAGGAAGAAAAGAGGAGGTACTTTTTTCACTTATTGATGAATATCTTTTTGTTTCCTTATTTCAGTCTTGTGCAGAATCATTATCCAGTGAAAATTCAAGTCGTTTCGCTTCTATGCAAAGAGCGGAAAAAAATATTGAGGAACTTCTGGATGATTATAAGTCCGGGTATAACAGGCTAAGACAAAATAAGATAGATGAAGAGCTATTTGACCTCATCTCAGGTTTTGATAGTCTTAAGAAGAGATTATAATATTCAAAATCTCTACTTTTTTCTTATTCATAGAATACTTTTAAAAATCAGCATTCTTTAGAATTTGATTTCACTTAATTGATCGACAAAATTCGTAAGACTTTATAATAGTAATGGAATTCTTTGTTACAAAAACAGTTTATCCACCAGTCTGTTATGTACGAAGTATTGTCCATTTTGATTTATGATAACAGATGTTAGTGGATTGCTGGATGGATTAATTCAAAGAATGCCTGACGCAATTATTGTAACCAATAAAGTTGGCGTTATTGAAATAGCCAATAATAAAGTTGTTGATGTGTTTGGCTATACTCCTGAAGAGATTTTGGGGAAAGAGATTGAGATTCTTGTTCCGGTTTCTTTGCGTGAAAAACATAGAAATCATGTAAGGGAATATTTTACCAATCCTCTTGATAAAAAGATGGCTGCCCATCGTAAAGTAATGGGATTACGGAAGGACGGATCGGAATTTGAAATAGACATTACTTTAGCAGCTTTAAGTTTAGATAATAAACTTTATGCAATTTCATCATCAAGGGATATTTCTGACAAAAAGCATTTGGAAGAATTGCTTCAAATGGAGAATGCCGGTCTTCAGTTGATGAATAAAAGTCTGGAAAAATACAGTTATACAATAACTCATGATCTAAAGGCACCTCTTGCGAGAATAGAGGGTTTAATTGAATTAATGATCGGAGAAATACGAGAGGGAAAGCCTGTGGATCAATTAGAATTAACACACCAGTATTTGATGGATAGCATTGCTGCTATGAGATTTCTTATAAACAAGGAACTCGAAGAAGCAAAGAGGAAACAATCAGGAAAGGAGGTAAATGAAATTTCATTTCCAGAGCTTTTTGGTGAAATTAAAAATCTTATTACAATACCTGCAAAATTTGAATTCAAACTTTCTGGTTGTGGTACACTTTCATTCTCAGGCAAAAAAATACTATTTATCCAGGTTCTGCTTAACCTATTGAGTAATGCTATAAAATATAACGATAAGGAAAAGGGGTATATTGAAATTTCTTGTTCTGATTTAGGTAGTGAGTATTTATTCTCCCTCAGCGATAATGGTCCAGGTATTCCTGAAAATGAAAAGGAGAATATATTTAAGTTGTTTGAAAAACATAGTCAGAGCATTCAATCTCATGGTGTAGGTTTAAATACTGTAAAATCTATTTTAGAGGCAAGAGGAGGTAGAATATGGGTAAAGAGTAAGTTTGGTGAAGGAGCCAAATTTGAATTTTTATGGCCGAAAAAAGAGTTGGAGAAATAAATTCAGATTTCATTGTTGACATCTTAAAGTTAAAAGGAAGTTCTAAAGTAGATAGATAATGAGATGAGGTAAATCTCTCTCTCTGAAGGAATATTGTCCTTAGAGAGAGGTTATAATGCATTTAAATTTGACTTACTTAATGATTAATTTCTCCTTATAAATTTTCCCATTTGATTCAATTGTGAGTAAATACATTCCTTTGTTTTCATTTCTGACATCCCATACTAAGTTTAGTTCCTCTTCATATGCTGTTGGGCCATCAAATAATGATTTTTTCCTTTCCCCCGTTGGGCTGTATACATTTATTTTTGTAATACCCTCTGTTTTGGCTTTAACAGAAATATTAACATATTCACTTGCTGGATTGGGATAACAATTGGTAACAATGGAAATATCTGATTCTGTATTATCAACTCTGAGATTTGAATTGGTTATGGTAAAGTTAATAACAAATGGTCCTCCGGAAGTTCCTGTGCCATTGAGTCCTGAATATGCCTGTCCGGATAAGGAATGATTCCCAATGGAAATGATGCCTGAATTGAAATTGCCATTATTATCACCAAAGTATGCATAAGGAGCCTGATTTTCAATTTTGGTTTTACCATCCAAAATAAATTTTACACTACCTGTTACTGGAGGATAAGATACGGCCTCTATGTTGACATGTGGTGGAAGGGAGGTTAGTGTAATGGAGTTTCCATCAGTGAGAGTCATAACAGGAATGTCTGTATCAGCATCTATAATATTAAAATATGTTATAACAGGACCTGTGGGACCTCCCAGTATCTGACGGATTACGTCCAGCTCTCCTGCAGGGTATGTTGCCCTTACATTATAACCTGAATATTGCGTTAGTTTATCAAGAAACAGGTTAAATTTATTCCAATCACCAGTCAGGTTAACAGCAGAATTGTTAAGGTCGCTAAAGGTATTAATGAAAGGCTGCCAGCCAATAATTTCTTTTATTCTGATTAACGTGTACATTAACCCATCATGTCCTCTTGGGATTCCGATTGCGATGGTATTGTCATAATTGTCTGTGGCAAAGGTTTTATAATGATTTTTAAGTTGACTTCCAATATACATCTGACCTATTACTATAGGGGCATTTAGTTTGTCTGCAACATAATACATTCTCAGATTTGCAAACATTTCCTCATTCCAGATCCAGTTTTTATTGGAGTTGTCAAGCATAAAATCATGTCCCAGTTCATGCATTATGCCAAAAGTCCAGCTACCAGTTGATTCAATTGTCAGTAATTCTGATTTTATATAAGGCTTATACCAAAGAATCGGGTTACCAGCAACTGCTGCACCACCTGGATACTCAGCTACAGAAAAGATGGTTATTTTTTGCCCATTATATGGCGTTGCTCCCATAAGTTCCGCATAGCTGTTGTAAGCTTTGTCAAGATTAGCAATCCAGTTGGTTATAGTGGTAGCTTGTATGCCAGAAGCATCTTCAGGATCTATAATTAATCTTAAGTGATTTCCTTCTGCTATAAACTTTGTGGGTTCTTCAATTTGTATATCATCGAAAATAGCTTTTCCGAGGGAAGTTCCATTCCAGTATCCTAAGCGACATCCAATAGTTACAACTCCAGAAGTCGGAGCTAGAAATTCTAGAGTAAGCTTTTGCCAGTCATTTGTACCAGTGACAGAAGCGCTTCTTTCCCATGTTCCGAAAAGGCAAATATTGGCCCCATATCCATTCTGTACATTTGAGGTTTTTACCCATGCACTTAATCTATACGGTTTTCCTGGTGTAACCTGAATTTGTTGAGTTGCTGCAATATCATTTTCTGTATTGTTTGCAGCTTCCAAAATAATAGCACCTGAATTATTTCGACCAGTTGAAGATGACCAAGTAGCGCTGGCAAATTGAGTTAGGTAAGCTTCTCTTTTCCATGTTGAAGAGGTATTATTAAAATCAACTGGATTTTCAAAGTTGCCATTTTGAATTATAATGATGGTCCCTAATTTTATGGAGAAGTGGATAGTGTATGTTGATAATAATGTTCCGCCTCCTCCTGTATTTGAATACTCATTGGCTGTTAATGTATAATTGCCCTCCTTGAAGTTCCATGTTTTGTAGTCTCCATTTGCATCTCCTGCTAAAGAATAGGGGACTGTATTTTCTGTAGAATAGACGGATCCGTTTAAATAGAATCTTACGCTTTTGGAATTTTTAATAGAATTATATCTGATGTTAACCGTCTGATTCGTTAGTACCGAAATTACATCGCTCTCTTTAATTGTTGAGAGATCAGTATCACTGCTGGCATTTACAAGGGTAAAAGATGGAGTTGCCAGTGTTCTTGAAATCCTATGGGAAAATTCTTTTGACTTTTCTGAATCAATAATTTCATGGTCTGCGAATGATTGCTTACATGTGCCTAATGCAAAGAGAAAAAAAGGATAGGAGGGGTATTATTTTTTTCATGGTATAATAGTTTTGATACCCAACTATTATAATATTTTAATGTTCTATTGAAAAATAAACCGAAAGGAGCTAAATATAGTTTTTCTTAAAAACATGTTTACACTCTCAAAATAAGCACTTATGTATGTTGAGGGAGTTTTAAAGTTGTCGGTATTTTAAAGCATGAAACTTAAGATGGACACAGATATATTTTTCTATTATTAAATAATGTTGAAGAATCAGTAATTATTCAGTATAGCATACTTCCTTGTTTAATAGAATTAATTGCTTTCGCTTTCATTTAATTACATTTGCTTATACTTATTTTATAGTGGTAAAGTCTGTATTGATTTGTTACGTTTGGAGTTGAATCCTGAGCAAAAAAATGGAAAGAAATTATTCGGTGCTTTTAATAAATAAAAATAAATGAGTGCATTTTATTTAGTAAATAAAGATTAAATAAATGGATACTGATAGAAGAAGTTTTATTGAAAAAGGTCTGAAAGTGACTACTGCAGTCCATATCTGTGGATTAGGTTTAATATCTGCATGCGTTAAAAAGGAAAATTCAATAAATGAAGATGAAGGAGAAAAAGAAGTATCTCCTCCTGAAGATTTAATGCAGGAGCATGGAGTGTTAAAACGAATACTAATAATATATGATACTTGTCGTATGAATATTATAGATGAAAAATCATTTCCGAGTGAGACATTAACAAATTCTGCAAAAATCATCAGAACATTTATAGAAGACTATCATGAAAAGCAGGAAGAGAACTATATTTTTCCGCGCTTTCAAAAGGCAAATCAATTAACAGATCTTGTTCAGGTCTTATTACTGCAACATCAGGTAGGGCGAAATATAACGGATAAAATCTTAATGCTTAGTAAGAATAGAAAACGAACTGAAGGTGAAAATAAAAATTTAGCTGAATTATTATTTATGTTCAATAAAATGTATAGTCCACATGAAGCGAGGGAAGATACAGTTCTGTTTCCTGCATTCAGAAAGATTGTATCTAAGAATGAATATGATTCTTTAGGGGAAGAATTTGAAAAAAATGAACAGAAGCTGTTCGGAAAAGGAGGATTTGAATTGGTTGTGAACAAAGTAGCAGATTTGGAAAAATCATTGGACATATTTGATTTGTCTCAATTTACTCCCAAATTATAATTTTCTTTATCAAACATTCATTGAGCATTCTTAGTTAAGGGCATTGAATATTTACTGTCACTTATCATTTTTTTATGATTGATAGCCTGATTAGTTTTTCCATAAGGAATAAAATAATTATTGGCTTTTTTACGATTGCGCTTATTGTTTGGGGTTTGTATTCTCTCTCAAAATTACCTATCGATGCTGTACCCGACATTACCAATAATCAGGTACAAGTGATAACTTCTACACCTACTCTGGCAGCCCAGGAGGTAGAGAAATTTATTA
The DNA here is from genome assembly GCA_024707265.1 of Sporocytophaga sp. Lineage (GTDB taxonomy): Bacteria > Bacteroidota > Bacteroidia > Cytophagales > Cytophagaceae > Sporocytophaga. The sequence continues at coordinate 518,591 of JANQAB010000004.1, forward strand.
CCTTTCCAATTGAGCTGTCCATGGCCAACATCCCTAAGCTAGTGCAAATAAGATCTATTTCAAGGTTTGGCTTGTCTGTGGTTACGGTTGTTTTTGAAGATGGGGTGGATATTTATTGGGCCAGGCAGCAAATCAGTGAAAGGCTTAAAACAGCTCAGGGGCAAATTCCACCTGGAATAGGAGTACCGGAATTGGCTCCCATAACTACCGGACTGGGTGAAATTTACCAATATGTATTAAATGTCGATTCAGGATATGAAAAAGAGTATTCTGCTATGGACTTACGAACTATACAGGACTGGATAGTTAAACGACAGCTTTTAGGGACTAGTGGGATTGCAGATGTGAGTTCGTTTGGTGGTTATCTCAAACAATATGAAGTCTCCATCAATCCTGAGAAACTGAGAAGTATGAATGTTACCCTCTCTGAAATATTTAATGCCTTATCAAGAAATAATCAAAACACGGGAGGAGCTTATATTAATAAAGATCCCAATAGCTATTTTATCAGAGGATTAGGCCTTGTAACCAGTTTAGAGGATATTCAGAAAATTTCAATAAAGGAAGTAAATGGAATACCATTGCTCATCAGGGATGTTGCAAATGTGGATTATGGTTCAGCTATTCGTTATGGGGCAATGACCAAAAATAATGAAGGTGAAGTTGTAGGTGGGATTGTGCTTATGCTGAAAGGTTCAAACTCTGCTAAAGTAATAGAAAATGTAAAGGAAAGGATAAAGGAGATAGAAAAAAATCTTCCTCAAGGTATTTCGATAGAGCCTTTTATTGATCGTAGTAAATTAGTCAACAAAGCTATTCATACGGTAAGTAAAAATTTAATAGAAGGGGGCTTAATTGTTATTTTTGTTTTGGTATTGTTTCTTGGGAATATACGTGCTGGATTAGTTGTGGCCTCGGTAATTCCTCTTTCTATGCTGTTTGCTTTTTCCATGATGAATATTTTTGGAGTTTCAGGCAACCTGATGAGCCTTGGAGCCATTGATTTTGGACTTATTGTAGATGGAGCAGTAATTATCGTTGAAGCAATTGTTCATAACATTAGCTTGAATAAAGAGCTTTTATCGGTTAAAAAATTGTCAAGGAGTCAAATGGATGATCAGGTATTTCTGGCATCCACAAAAATCAGAAAGTCTGCAGCATTTGGAGAAATAATTATACTTATGGTATATATTCCGATTTTATCTTTGGAGGGGATAGAAGGAAAGATGTTTCGCCCAATGGCAGAAACGGTAAGTTTTGCAATCCTTGGTGCACTGATTCTTTCTCTTACCTATGTACCAATGGCTTCAGCACTATTGCTAAGTAGGAAAACCGTACATAAAAGGAATATATCAGATAGGTTTATGGATGCCATTAACAAATTCTATGAACCAATCATTGAATATACAGTGAAGCATAAAGGACTGATTATTGCCATCGCTGTTTCTTTGTTGGTAGTGGCTATACTCTTATTCACAAGACTGGGTGGACAATTTGTTCCTACACTTGAAGAAGGTGATTTTGCTGTTGAAACCAGAATCTTACCTGGAAGCTCATTAAACCAGACCATAAAAACCTCCTTACAGGCATCTGAAATATTATTAAAACAGTTTCCAGAAGTAAACGGGGTTGTTGGAAAAATCGGTACATCAGAAATTCCAATAGATCCGATGTCTCTTGAAAGCAATGACATTATCATAATGCTAAAAGAAAAGGATGAGTGGAAAAATGCTACTACCCAGGATGAGCTTGCTGAGAAAATGAGTAAGGCTCTTTCTGCTATTCCAGGTTTAAATACAAGTTTTCAGCAACCAATACAAATGCGGTTTAATGAATTGATTACTGGTACAAGGCAGGATATAGCTATTAAAATCTATGGAGATGATCTTGATATACTTGCGGAGAAAGCCAATACGCTTGCTTCTATTGCAAAAAATGTTCAAGGTGCTGCAGATATTTATGTTGAAAGAGTGATCGGATTGCCACAGATACTTGTGACTTATAAGAGAAATAAAATTGCTCAGTACGGAATATCTGTAGAGGAATTAAACAGAATTGTGAGAATGGCATTTGCAGGAGAAGCAGCGGGAATTGTTTATGAAAGTGATAAGAGATTTGATCTGGTAGTAAGATTTAATGAGGAATTCAGACAAGATATAGATAATATTAAAGAATTATACATCCCAATACCCACAGGAGCTCAGATACCAATAACAGAGGTTGCTACTATTGAATTTAAGTCAGGTCCCATGCAGATTTCGAGAGAGCAAACCAAAAGGAGAATTACGGTAGGAGTAAATGTAAGGAACCGGGATGTGGAGTCTTTAGTGAATGAAATTAAGCAAAAGGCTGAGCTGAAATTAAAACTCGGACCGGGATATTCCATAACCTATGGTGGTCAGTTTGAGAATCTCCAGGAAGCTAAGAAACGCTTATATGTTGTTGTTCCAATTGCCCTTGGACTGATCCTTATGCTTCTTTATTTTACTTTTAATTCTTTTAAAGAGACCTTACTGATTTTTACTGCTATTCCTTTTTCTGCCATTGGGGGAATTATTGCACTAACTATTAGAGGAATGCCTTTTAGTATATCTGCAGGCATTGGGTTTATTGCTCTTTCTGGTGTCGCAGTGCTTAATGGAATTGTACTAATCAGTAATTTTAATGTATTGAAAAAGGAAGGTGTTGAAGATGTAGAAGAACGAGTTTTAAAGGGTACCAAATTAAGATTACGTCCTGTACTGATGACTGCTACAGTGGCATCCCTTGGTTTTTTTCCGATGGCTATTTCTACTTCTGCGGGAGCTGAAGTGCAAAAACCACTTGCAACTGTAGTAATAGGCGGACTTATATCAGCTACCTTGTTGACTCTTTTGGTATTGCCTGTGCTATATATTTATTTCATGAAAGAGAAGAGAAAAGATGATTCCGGAAATTCTTCGAATTCTCAAATTTATCTTTTCATTCTATTGATTTTAGGAAGTTTTTTTTTACTCGGGTTCATCTTCTGCTCAGAACATTTCTCGCCCGCTCTCACTTGAGCAGGCTATAGATTTTGCTTTGCACAATAATGCAAGTATTCAGTCAGTGGATTATGAATTACAGTCTCTGAGAGCAATCAAACGGACTTCATTTGATCTGTCCAGAACCAATATGACTTTTCAATATGGGCAATACAACAGTATTTTCCTGGATAATAGTTTTAATATTGTTCAGGATTTTTTCCTTCCTCAGGTTTATATCAACCAAGCTAAAGTGAATCAGGCAAATCTGGAAATAGGAGATAAAAGGATGGCCATTACCCAAAATGACCTGATAAAAAATGTTAAAAGTAGTTATTACCAACTTCTGTATCTTCAGTCCAAAAAGAAGTTTCTTTTTTATGAAGATAGTCTTTTTGCAAAGTTTGCTGAAGCCACTAGTTTAAAGTTTAAAACTGGAGAATCTAATTACCTCGAAAAGATGACAGCTCAGACCCAATTAATGGAAGTGAGAAATTTACTTTCAGTTGTGGAAGCTGATATTATTATAGCAGAAAAGCAATTACAGGTATTGCTTAATACAAGAGAGCAAATAGTTATTCCTGATCTTCCTCTTGGTAAGCTCGATTTTCCTTTAATAAGTGATTCAATAAACATATCAGGAAACCCCAATCTTGGCTATGCTCAAAAACGGATTGATGAAGGAAGACGAAGAGTTAGTCTGGAGAGATCAAGATTGCTTCCGAATTTTGCAATTGGTTATCTTAATCAGTCATTAAAAGGCCCGGGATCTAATATAGAAGGGCAGGATGTTTTTTATCCTATAAGTCGTCGGTTTCAAACAGTACAGGTAAGTCTTATTTTTCCACTATGGTATCGCCCTTACAGGGCCAGGATTCAGGCATCTCAATTGAATGAAAAAGCACTTGAAAGTAATTTCTCTTTTGTCCATAAAAATATTGAAGGGGAGATGTCTATTCAGGTACAACAGATCATTAAATTTCAGAATAGCCTTCTTTATTATGAGAGAAATGCGTTACCTAATTCAGATCTGATCATTAATAATGGAGACATAGCTTATAGATCCGGAGAGATTAGCTACCTGGAGTATCTTCAAAGTTTAACCAGAGCTTTGATGATTAAGGCATCTTATCTTGATTATATAAATTACTATAATCAATCCATTATTATAGCTCAATATCTACTTGGAGAAAAATAGCTTATGAAAGTCTGCCTTATTTTCAATTACTGTATTTTACTAGTCTTTCTTATGGATAGCTGTAATTGGGCTGATTCTAATAAGATTGAGAAAAATTCAGATACAATAACTAATGATTCCGTTGACCAGGCGAAGATTGTTGAATTAAGTCAGCTACAATATCAAACGATCAAAGTAGTACTTGGAAAGATGGAAAAAAAAGATCTGAAAAGTGTTGTTAAAGCAAATGGATATTTGAAGCTGCCACCCCAGAAATCTGCGTCTATTTCTACCTTTATGGGAGGTGTGGTAAAAAACATTTATGTAATAGAAGGTAAATATGTAAAGAAAGATCAGGTGCTTGCAACCATTGAGCATCCTGATTTTACCAGAATTCAGGAAGAGTACCTGAAAACTAAAGACAATTTAAAATTCATTCAAAAGGATTATGAACGTCAAAAAATACTTTATGATAATAATATAGCTTCAGGAAAAGTATTTCAGCAGACTGAGGCAAATTACGAATCCCAATTAAGCAAGCTGGCTTCATTAACAGATCAACTAAGGAAACTTTCAATTTCTTTGGAGGAACTTGAAAAAAAGAAGATTGTTTCTCAAATCCCAATTAAGGCTCCATTCAGTGGTTATATTAACAAGGTCAATATTACAATTGGAAGTTTTGCAGAGCCTGTTAAAACAATTTTTGAGTTGGTAGACAACAGTCATATTCATGCAGAGCTAATGGTATATGAGCAAGACTGGTATAAGGTAAAGACTGGTCAGAAGGTAGCGTTTTATTTACCTAATGAAAAAGATTTAGAAATTATGGGAGAAATATTTGCAGTTGGGAAATCATTTGATCCGATAACAAGAGCTTTAAGTGTTCATGTAGAAATTTTAAATAACGAGAAAATTGGACTTGTACCAGGAGTTTATGTAAATGGACTTATTGATGTAGGAAAAGCTAGGGTTAATGCTTTGCCGGTACAGGCTGTTGTTGAGTCTGGAGATAAAAAGTATGTCTTTGTTTTTAAAAAGAAACAAATGCAAAGTAATGAAAATTTTTATGTATATGAAATGAAAGAAGTTGAAACAGGTGTAACAGAATTAGAATTCGTAGAGGTCAAGTCTTTAGATAAAATAAGCAGTTCTGACAGTATTGTGATCAATGGTGCATATTATTTATTGTCACAATTAAAAAACACAGGAGAAGAATGATGCCCCTGATTTTATTTCTAAATTTCCATTATTGAAAGTTGGATTAGAACTCGTTAAGTTAATTCAATATAAAGGAGTTGTTGTGATATATTAATAGTTTTTGGTCTTCGTTTAAGAATCATTATTAAGAATTTTTTAAAAAATTATTCCTTAAATTTTTAAAGGATATTTCGAATTGCTCTAGCTCATGTTCAATTTCAGAATACTCATCTGATGCTTCATAACTAATTCTTCTTGTATGCACTTTTCCTGAATAAACGGCTTCGTCTTCATTTGCATTAATCTGAAGTAAGAGGTCATTAATTTCTTTTCTTTTAAGATGGATGTTTTCGTAAAGCGATTTTATTTCATCCTCTTTATTCTTAATCATATTTTTTTTTTTTTAATCTCATCTAACTTATTTTGATAAATAGTTAGTTCATCAAGATTAAGATTTAAATGGCTAATCCATGCCCTATGCTGAGCATGAACAACCTCTCTTCTTTGCTTATAGAATGTAGGTCTGTCCATATAAAATTTAACAGGCAGGATAATGAATTCGTTCTAGTGCGCATTTTAATAAGGAAATCATATAAATAAATCAATGATGATTTGTTAAGAGGGTAGAATAATCTTTATCATTTCCTGAAAGAATAAGTTTATAGTCTGTTGTGGAAAACTTTTAGATAATATTTTTTCTTAAAGCAATTAATGTTTCTTTATTATACTTAACTTTGGTTTAAGTTGTTGTTAGGCAAGATGTTGCAACAGGTAATCTTGCAGTTTTATACTATCTTTTGTTTCTTATCATAATTGAGAAAATATGGTATATGACAGTCCTGATAATAATGATGATTTTGATACCAGAGATGAACTTCATTGTTTTATTATAGGAATCAATGATTCATACTCTTGAAAAGCCATTAGCCTTCTTCACTAAGATTTTTTTTGAGGCAGTATTTGACAAAGAAGGAAGCATTATAGAAATATGTTCTTTTCTGTAACAATGCCAGGAATACAAATACAGTTACACAGTAATTCTTATTTCAGTTTTATTTCATTCATTTCTATCTGTATGGCTTTTGCCTTATAGGCATTGTTTATCTATTATTTGTCTAACCAAAATAATTAAGTTATGAAAAAACGAATATTCATGTTAATGTCCGGATTGCTCATAATAGCATCGGCATATGCTCAGTCGACTTTGATTAGTATCATACCAAAGACTAGTATTAATTTTACAAAGGTGGATAATAAGCTATATTTCACCTCACATGATTCTTTATTTGTGGTAGACGGAAACGTTGGGAACATAAATTTTGTAAAATCAGGTTTGAATAATCCTGACAAACTTTATGCTTCTAATGGGCTTCTTTATTTTGTTGTTTCAGGGAATCAGCTTTGGAAAAGTAATGGCACAAGTGGGGGAACTTTTCTTCTTAAAAATTTTTCAATCGGCAATATTAATTATGTTCATACTTTAGGCTCTAACCTATATTTTACTGCAACTGAAACTGCGACAGGTAAAGAGTTGTATCGGACTAATGGAACTGTGGCAGGCACAATTCTTTTAAAGGATATCTCTCCCGGATCAGGTGATGGAGTTGGTAACTCAAATTATTTAAGTGTTGGAAGTTACTTGTACTTTCCTGGTGCGAATCCAACTACGGGTACAGAACTATGGCGAACAGACGGTACAGCTTCAGGTACCATACTTCTGAAAGATGTCAATCCTGGCTCAGCCAGTGGATTTGTAAAAGGATCTTGGCCATCTTCAGGGACTGTTTATTTCTCTGCCAACGATGGCACTCATGGAATAGAACTTTGGAAAACCAATGGAACTTCATCAGGAACTTTATTGGTAAAGGATGTTAATCCTGGAGCAGGCAATGGTTTTTTTTCAGATACCATTATAGCTAGGGGGGGGAATATTTATTTTTTTGCTAATGAAACTACCCATTCTTTTCAGCTATGGAAATCGAATAGTACAAGTAGCGGTACGGTGTTGGTAAAAGAGTTTGATATGGTAAATGAATATTCCTGGGGGAAAAACTTCTTATATGCTGATAATAGTTTGATCTATTTCTATACTTATGATAATCAGGTTGCAGATGTTGTATTGTGGAAAAGTGATGGAACCTCAGCTGGTACTGTTGATTACTATACAATAAACAGTGAGTTTTATGAGATTCTGCATCATACTGTTTTAAACTCAAAGTATTTTGCTGTGCTTGCTCCCTCTAGTGACAGAGTTGCTTTATTAGTTACAGATGGCACTGACGGTGGCACTTTTACTGAAGATGTACTCTATACTGGTGAAACTTATGTTTTTCACTTTACTGTCGTTAATAATAATGTAATATTTGGAGCCACAGGGCAAAATGATCATTTTTTGGGTTATCTTAAAAGTGATGGGACTCCTGCAGGTACTTATGTGTTTTATAGTGATGGTTTTAACAGGCCTTCGGAGTTAGCAGTAGTAGGAAATTATATATTCTTTAATCAGGACCTAACATCTGATCCTTATGGTTTAAAAAGTCCCGTTGATTTTAAGCAGTTGTTTATTTCAGATCTTACCAATACAAATTCTCTCAGAAGCCTCTATGGCATCTCTATGGAGGGGAGCGCCAATCTTATTAACCTCAGTAACGTTCTTTATTACACTACTTATAATGAGAATGGTTTCTTTCAGCCATCAGCTGATCAGACAATAAAAAAAACTTTGGAAATTTAACCCTGCAAATACTAGCTGCTTTTCTGAGGGTGGGATACTTAGACAAGTCTGGAACAACATCGCGGGAAATAATATATCTGCTATACCACTGGATTCTGTTGTACCTTCTGCCACTGCAACCATCAGTATTTTAGAAGGCCCCTCGAATGTGGCTGATTCTTATGGTGCCCGTTATCGAGGGTATCTTTGTGTACCTGTAACCGGAGCTTATACATTCTGGATTGCCAGCAACGATAAAAGCGAGCTCTGGTTAAGTACAGATGCATTGCCTGAGAATAAAGTTAAGATCGCTTATGTTGATAATTTTACCAATTCAAGAGAATGGAATAAGTATTCTTCTCAGCAGTCAGCATCAATAAATCTTGTAGCTGGAAGAAAATATTATATTGAAGCTTTACATAAAGAAAATTCAGGAAATGACAACCTGGCTGTTGGGTGGAGATTACCTAATGGTACGCTTGAAAGGCCTATACCCGGTTCGAGGTTGTCGCCCTATCAGAATTTAAGGCCAGGAATCAGTTTTTTTCGTCCACTTAATAACCAGACCTTTATAGCTCCGGAATCTATCACTTTGAGGGTAAATGCAAAAGATTGGGATGGCAATGTATTGAAAGTGGAGGCTTATGTTGATAATGTCAAGCTGGGGGAGGCCACAAATGTCTCTTTCCCTGATGGAGATTATTCCTTTTTTTGGAATACTGTATCCTTTGGTTCACACATTCTTACTGCTAAAGCTTATGATAATGAAGGGGGTGTTTCTACTACATCTATCAGAGTGAATATACAGAGTGATGTGACCAATAATTCCTTTACTCTGTTAAATGCCGATACTGATCAGGATATCAAGTTTATGGCCGAAGGCGAGACAGTTTATTTGACTAATTATAATATTAATATCCGTTACAACGCTAGTCATTCCCCGGGAAGTGTCAAATTCCTATTAAACGGAACGCCATACAGTTCAGAAAATGTAGCGCCTTATTCTCTTGCAGGAGATCAAAATGGAAACTATAACCCATGGACAAGTGTATCGGAAGGAAGTTACCTGTTGGAGGCCAGGGAATATTCTAATTCCGGTGGAACAGGTACATTATTAAAATCCAGTATTATCCATTTCGATGTAGTAAGGCCAGATGGAAATTTACCTCCTGTTGTTAATGGAGGGCCAAACCTGACAATTCAGCTACCTCAAAATTCAGTTAATCTGAATGGATCGGCTTATGATCCGGATGGTTCTGTGATCACAGCATACTGGAATCTTGTTTCAGCACCTGCTGATATACCCATTGTTATAAATAACAATGGTGTTCTAGGGACTGCCAGTTATTTAACTGTTCCCGGCACATACGTATTCCGGCTTATTGCCCTTGATAATTCAAATACATTTGCTTCGGATGAAGTTAATGTCACTGTCACTTCACCAACATCATTTGTAGTATCTCATTTTAGTTTGGTAAATGCTGAAACAGATGAAACGATATACTCTATTTACCCTGGACAAAATGTAAATATCCCTACTTACCTTAACTATAAGTTAAATATTGTAGCGCATACATACCCTTCCGAGGCAGGGTGTGTCTATTTAAATCTTGATGGTTATACACGAACAGAGAATGTTGCCCCATATAGTTTATTTGGTGACAACAATGGTGATTATAACTCTGCTCCGATATCTGCAGGTTTACATACCATAATCGCTACGCCATATTCAGGACCAAACAGAACAGGAATTCAGGGACCTCCATTGTCCGTACCTTTTAACATGATAAACCCTTCTGTAAGGATTTCTGCCGAAGAAGAAAAAAATGCAACAGTTGTCTGTTATCCAAATCCTTCGGGAGGAAATGTAAACATTCAGGTAATTAGTGATATGGATGGTTATGGAAAGGTAGAAATTTATGATGTTATGGGTAGATTAATGTCAACTCTGTTCGATGGAAACCTTGAACAAGGTGAGCAATTGGATATGAATTGGAATGGATCAGATGAAAGTAAAGGATTGTATTTTCTGAATACTACTATCAATAATAAGAATGAAATTCAAAAAATAATTCTTAAGTAAATATTGATGTTTCGTTTTAGTTTTTAATGAATATAACTTGTGTTTAATGCACATTGTTAAGTAGGTACAATATCGCCTGGAAGAACAGCTAATGAACTTCCAGGTGAAAGTACCATATTTTACTTATCCTTTATAAAGAAAAATCAAGAGACTGTTTAATGATGCTAAAAGTATAATATGTTAATGATTTTCTCTCATTTATTTAACTTAAAACAAAACGGATATGAAGAAAAAATTACAGTTTAAAATTCTCATGGTGTTATTATAGTTCTTGTATGCATTCAATGTATACTCGTCTGTTGCCGTTGATCCAGTGCCTTATGTTACAGGTTTTATTCTGGTCGATCCTGTTTCTGATCGGGATATTCTCCGTGTAGAAGGAGTAAATGCCAATTGCATGTGGATTAGGTAGAGGACGACTTTTAACAGATTGGAGAGTGAAGTACCGTTTGCTTTGGCCGGTGATAACAATTGAGATTACGGGGCATGGAATGCTTCAGAAGGATATTATTCTTTAACAGCAAGTGATATTAATTCTCAACCAAGTCAGCTATGAAAGATTTTATTTATTTTACTTTATGGGGTTAATATTTTCTTGATATAGAATGTCCATGCTTTTCCTTTCCCTGTTAGTAAAAGGAGAGATGATAATACAACAACCCATGAATTACTTTCCGGCAGTGTTACTGATGAAGTAAATTTAGTATTATCCAATATCAAACTTTCTTTAATTAAGCGATGTAAGCTAGTCATTCAATTAAAAATTTAACTTAAAATTAATAGCTATGAAAAAAATCTATTCCCTATCTCTTGCGGGGTTGATCTGTTTACTGTCATTAAATCTCTGCCTCATGGCAGGGACAGTTACTTCCTTTACCCTGATTAATTCAGACACAGATACTCCAATTAAAGTTCTGGTAAACGGAGATGTCATTTATCTAGATGAACATATAAATATCCGGGCCAATGTATCAGGAACTGTATTAAGTGTTAAGTTCTTTCAAAACGAGGCTCCTTACAGTCTTGAAAACGGAGTACCCTTTGCTCTTGCGGGAGACGACAACGGGGATTATCGTGAATGGATAAAGTCAGAAGGTAATTATACCATAAGGGCTGTACCATATGCCCTTAAGGATGCAATGGGAACAACAGGTACGTCTCTTAGTATTAGTTTTACAGTGGCAGTAAGACCGGGAGGAAACTTCTGGTCTTTGACAGGAAATGCAGGTACCAATACGTTTAATAATTTTATAGGTACAACTGATGTCCGTCCTTTAGTCTTCCGAACGGGAAATTTAGAACGTATGAGACTAACTCAGGATGGATTACTAGGACTTGGAACTTCCAGTCCAGGATCAAGAATACAGATTGAAGATGGATCTAGAGGAACTTTGAGACTGATGACTGCAGGAGCCACACTAGGTCATGATATTGGTTTTGATGGTGGTAATGATGGTTTTTTCTGGTTTTCTCACCTTGGAGCAGAGAGTGGCGATACACGGTTCTTTTGGGATAATAATGGCAATGAACGAAACCTCTTGGTGCTTAAGAATACCGGGCTGATAGGTATTGGTACGCCTGACCCAACACAAACTCTGGATGTAAATGGTGGAACAAGGGTAAGAGTTTTACCTTCCGGAAGTTTAACAGACAGTGTGGTTGTTGCAGACAATAATGGAAACCTGAAAAGGATCTCAGTTAGAAGGCTGATATCTTCTAGCTCAGCAGTCCATTCATCTGTTTCATCAGATCCAACGTTTGCTGCATTGACACAAACCCTTAGCAAGCAGCAAGAGAAGATTAACCAGCAACAACTGGCAATAGAGGCATTAAAGACAGAATTGGAAAGCTTCCGTCATCGTACTTCCGCCAATACTCTTTCCGGAGGACAAGGTGTAAGACTCTCCCAATGCGTTCCCAATCCCTTTTCCGGTAAGACCGTCATTGAGTACTTTCTCCCTTCTGATGTGAGAAAGGCAAGCATTCATGTCTATAATATGAACGGGCTAGAGCTGAAGAAATATGAACTGACCATGCGTGGGCAGGGTAGTTTGGAAATAAGCTCTCAGGAGCTTCATCCGGGTTTGTATCTTTATACCCTGATTGTTGATGGTCAGGAAGCAGATACAAAACGTATGGTACTAACAGAGTAGGGTTGTTCTGATTAGTGGGAAATTGGAAGATATTTTGTAGTGAAATGAGGCTTTCTTCTATGTTGAAAAATATGCTACAACCTAATTTCATTTAAATTTTAGTCAATAATATTTCTACTATCAGTGTTTAAATGTGGAAAAAGCGGGCTGCTTGACCACATTTAAACACTGATTTTTTCTTCTATAAAATCAAATTTCAGTTTGGGCCACAATATCTTTTATTATACTTTATTGAAGCAGGGTGCAAACTCAAAAGAGAATCATTAACTCCGACGATAATGCTATAAACTATATCTTGCGCTTATCTGCGTACTAATGATTTATTGAATCTATTTCAATTTATACTCCTTATTGGTGTTGATTTTGTTTAATCGTAGGAATCTTAACCTATTACTAGTTGCCTGGTAACCCATATTTTCCCTTTGCTAGCGTTTTATTCTAGGTAAAAGTTGTTATAATAAATAATAATACTAATCCCTTTCAACAGCTAGGGCTATCTTATCAGAAGATAATTCTTTAGCATCTTCGATGTTAACCTTCTTTACACTGTAGAATTCTATAGTTGCATTGGTTCTTCTGGTAATTCCAGAAGCCACTATCAAACGAACTTTCTGTAATATCTAAAACAGGTTGATAATTTTATCTTACTTAAAAGCTGTCAATCCTCCAATAAAAATAAAGGCTGTCTGCCAGCCTTTATTTATTATTTATTTGTCTTTGTGATTTTCATTATTTTAAATTCGTTCCCAGAGTTATATTTACATATATACATTCCTTCCTGATACTTACTGGCGTCCCAGATAAATTCAATTTCCTGACCAAAAGAAGTTTTGCCTTGAAATAAATTTTCTACAAATATTCCTTCAATAGTATATATGTCTGCTTTAGCAATAGCATCATTTTTACTTTGAACAGTGAAATTAAAAGTTCCAACTGAAGGGTTAGGATAAACTTCTAGTTTATTATCCGAGACTAAATCGGAATTGCCAACTCTGCTCAATGCAATCAAAGGGTTATAATAATACAATTTAAGGGCCTTTTCTTCGGGAGGAGCTTCATTGTGGAGATTTTGTGTAGTAAAGAATAACTTTCTATTAGCCTCAGTTAAGTTATCCGCTCCAGCATAGGAACCTCCATATAGGTCCTGTAATGTCTCAGTATTGTCATATTCGAGTCCGCTCTGATAAAGTTGAAAGTAGCCATTTGGAGTATCCGGATTGCCATGAGAACCATCGGAATTGTCTGCAAAGAAAAGAAGATCACCTACACGTTCAAATGGTCTCGTTGGTTCAGAATTAAGACTATGAAAAGGAACTGTGCCATCATATGTAGCATCTGTTCTGCCAATAACTCCCGGATCGCCTTGTACAGAAGTTTTAAAGACGAGAAAATTATCAATAAGCAGAAAACGACTTATATATCCATCCTGAAGAAGAGACCTGAAAAGCACGGTACCAGCTGGCGTTCCATTAGAGGAATACAAAATAACATCTGCATGACCACAATCCGGGATAAGCTCAAAGACCAATTTGTTCTGATAGCTGATAAGATTAGATATATTAAGGTGACAGTCATCCTCTCTGGAATCCTGAAATACAAGAGACGTTGTAGGGGTTGATCCATTTGTTTTCCATAACTCTGCAATTTGAAGGTGTTTTATAATTCCTGGTAAAGAACAGTTGAGTATTTACGACTGTAAGCTGGTTGAAATCATTAAATAAAACATCAACGGCTAGATTTGTAATGCTGGTTGCGTTGCTTTTCCATATATTAAGTGCCCGAAGGAGATGTTCCTTTAAAGAACAGCCAATCATTGAAGATGACAATCTCATTTCCTAATCCGCTGGAAGGTCCAGGATAGATGTCCTTTATGAGTGTTTTGCTTCCTCCTGAACTTATACACCAGAGTTCATATCCATGAATTCCATCATTTATCCCCAGGATTAACGCATTATTAAAATTTAGCAAAGGATTAATCTCTGGATAAGATGCAATTTTAAGGGTGTTGTTAGCATAACCGTTACTTTTCCATAATGCTATTTTACCGCTAGCTTCAGTAGTCAAAAAATAAAAGAAGGATCCTACTGTTATCTCTGTAAGTCTTTTAATAGGTTCCCCAATTTCTTTTACAAAAAAAGTCCCGGAAGGAGACCCATTCGATTTCCATAAGCTATCACCAACTGTAAAATAAAGCGTTCCGTTGGATGAAATGAAATTCTTTGTATTGTTTGGTAATACTTTAAGGAAAACAGGTTGGGCCTAGCCTGAAGTGAATGCCAATATGATCAGGCAGAAGCTGTAAATAATGTAACTTTTGTTTTTCATAGTTGGATTGAGTTAGATCAGATCCTTTAACTACTCATAATTTATATTGTTTTGGTTGTATGTTACTAAATGTATTATAATCAGCTGCTTATCTTAAGGAGGATTAGGGCTCCTTTAGCCTTTGCCAATGCTTATTTTCAGTAGATTTTAAAGAGATTTTATAATTAATACTATCTGTATCTTTGAGGAAATGACAATATAGGAACTGTAGTATCTAAACATAAGTTTTTAGTGATTCTCTTGCTGAATAATCTATCCCATAAACTTCTTTCTTTACCCAATGTGACAACGAGATCTGGTTGACTATTACATGTGTAGTTTTCAATTGAGTCTAGAATATTTCCAGACAGTTCAGTTACAAATTTAATTTGAGGATATGAGGTGATCGTTCTTATTTGTTCTTTAAAATTTGACACCTTATTCTTAATTTGGCCTTGGTCATACTCTGATACAAAGTAGAATATAATTTCACTTTCATGTATTCTTGAAAGTTTCAGGCATTGTTCAATAGCTTTAAGCTCCGACTCTTCCATCTCAGTTAAGCAAAGTATTTTGGATATTCCTTTATTATGGCTTGTTAATGGAATTGCTAAAACCGGACAGTTTGCTGTAATAAGAATATCACTGATGTAACTGCCGAATACAGTGGAGTCTTTACCTGAATTACCTTTTGTGCCCATTACAATATAATCCACAGCATCTGTTTCAATTATGTCATTTATTTTATTAAGGATATTGTCCTCTTTAGCTAATATGGTTTTAACGGGAATATTTGGGCTTTGGCGTTTGACATAATCAGATTCCTTTTTGAGTTTTTCTGTTTCAGTTTCAAATGAATTAATTTCTGTTGAGTTTAATGAGTGAAACAGAATAATATCAAGTATATAGAAATCAGAAAACTTAAGTGCAAATTTCATAGCGTTTCTTGCTTGCTCTGAAAAGTCGGTGGCAATTAAAATCTTTAACTTATCCATATAATCGATTGATATAATTTCTACAAAAGAAGTATTGATTATAAAATTACTGCTTGTAATAAATGTTTATATAATCTTTTAACTTTGTCCTTTCTTGTAATACCAGTGTGGTTTTTTAATTTGATAACGAGTTAAAATATATTATCGTTCTGTAATTGGGATGAGGCTGTAAAAGAAAGGTTTTACACTGGACTAGTCTTGTCCCGGTTTCTTTTTCCGGGGAGCTGAAATCAGATACAAATTCCCGTTTTCCAATCTGTTAGTGATAAATTTATTGATGTTATCAAATTACTTTGGACATTTTCCCCCGCTTTCCTTTCCGCTTCACCCTTCATTTTGTCCGTTTCACGGTAACTTCTTTTATCTACCCTTTCTAAACCAGCGTGAAATACTAAAAATCCCTTATAATTGACAAGATTGAATCGCTGGATGTGATCAGAAAAACCTTCCTGTTTTTTTCCCTGCTTTCCTTACCACTTCATCCTCCATTTTGTCCGTTTCGCCCTAATTCCCATTTCTCGGTTCTTCATCATGCCTTAGATTTGTACAAGAGGAAAGCTCAAAAGAGCTCTTTGTTTTACCAGCTAAAACTAGAGATACTAAAAGAAGCGATTCAATATTACAATAAGCCACGGACCATTATCACCACTAAAAATTTCATAAAAATCCACTAAGATGACAAAGAAAATTTCCATAGCGGTACTGCTCTTACTAACCACCTGTTTTGCCTGGGCACAGACCGAGCTGTCGCTGAAAGATGCGGTGAATTACGCCCTGGAGCATAAATCAGAAGCTGTCAAATCGAGGCTGGATATTCAGAACAGTTCCTATTTGATCGATGAAGCCAGAGCCAACGCATTGCCTCAAATCAATGCCAATGGCGGGCTGACCTATAACCCTATACTACAACAAACTGCCCTTAGTATGGGGGGGGAGACCATGGTTATAAAAATGGGTAGACCTTGGCAGTCGACCGCTGCTATTCAGCTCAATCAGCAACTATTTAACATGGCTGTTTTTCAGGGGTTAAAAGCGGCTAAATCTACAAGAGCGTTTTATCAGATCAATGCAGAACTTACTGATGAACAAATTGTAGAGAAAGTTGCAGGCAGCTATTATGAAGTTTTTAAAACCCGGTCTCAGATCAAAACCATTGATCAAACGATAGAAAATACCACGCGTGTAAGAGATGTAATTGAAAGTCTGACGAAAAGCGGATTGGCGAAAAAAATAGATCTTGATCGTATCAACGTATCATTAAATAACCTGAAAAGTGCCAGACAGCAACTTAAAAACGCGGCCATGCTGCAGGAAAATTCTCTGAAGTTTCTTATTGGTATGGATATCAGTACTGAAGTCACTCTGTCCGAAAGTGATTTCATTGCACCTAAAATTCTTTATTCAAAAGAAGATTTAACCATTAACAAAAGGACAGAGATCAAACTTCTGGAAAAACAGGGTGATCTTCTTCGGTTAAATAAAAAAGCTACACAAGCAAAAAGTTATCCTACCCTGAGCTTCACAGCGAATTATGGCTACTTCGGTCTGGGAGCAAACTTCCCTTATTTCGCAGGGAATGACCCTAATGTGTACTGGTCTAAATTTTCATCTGTTGGTCTTAATCTGAGCATACCAATATTCAATGGTTTTTCAAATCGCTCTAAAGTACAGCAAGCTGAGATAGATATTAAAAAATACGAAGCGGATCTGAAGGATACTAAACTGGCATTAAGTCTGGCAATTGAAAATGCCTTCACGCAGATCAACAACGCACAGATTACACTTAACAATCAGGAGTCCAATCTTTCTCTTGCCAAACAAGTGCTGGAGAATATAGAAAACAATTATAAAAACGGTCTTGCCTCGCTCACCGACCTGTTAGATGCTGAAACTTCCTATTCCGACGCTCAAAATAATTATACCAATGCTATAATGGATTATAAGCTGGCTGAAATACAACTTATAAAAGCAAAAGGGGAATTAAAATCTTATTACACCACAGAATAAACAGAACTATACAATGAAAAGAATAATCATTTCAGGTCTTATCATACTGGCAGCTTTTGCAGGAATTGCCTATGTGCTTCGCGGCAACAAAGCGAAAAATGAAGCTCAGACTGCTATTGTAGCTCAGAAAAACGCTTCTGTAGCTGTGCGCGCTGAGGTTGCTGATTACAAACAAATGAATATGCAGTATACTGCCAATGGTACTTTTTCTGCAAAACAGGAGGTTAATATTTCATCAGAAGTCTCTGGAAAAGTAACCGATGTACTGGTAAGGGAAGGTGCATATGTTTCTGCAGGTCAGGTATTGGCTGTTATTCGTGGAGATAAGTTAAATGTAACCCTGTCAAACGCTGAGGCGGTATATGAAAACGCTAAGAATGAAGTGGAGCGATTTGAAAGCGCTTTCGCTACAGGAGGTGTCACAAAACAACAACTGGATCAGGTGAAGCTGCAGCTTGAAAATGCAAAAAACAACCTGCAAAATGCTCGTATTACTGCTTCCGACGTCAATGTAAAAGCGTCTTTTGCCGGTATTGTAAACAAGCGTTCTATTGAAGCTGGCTCTTATGTTTCTCCGGGACAACAGATGTTTGAGATTGTCAATGTTTCCTCTCTGAAGCAGAAAGTGTATGTAGATGAAAAGAATATTGCTTCTATCAAATTAGGACAGCAGGTGAAGGTGGAAACACCAGTGTTACCGGGTAAGACATGGACCGGAGTCGTTTCTTTTATAGCTCCGAAGGCTGATGGTAGTCTTAACTTTCCTATAGAAATAGAAATTAAAAACAACCCTAACAATGAGCTTAAAGCCGGAATGTACGGTACCGCACGCTTTGGAAGTGATCAGACAAGTGATGTGCTGGTAGTACCAAGGAACGCTTTTGTGGGGAACATCAGCTCCAATCAGGTATTCGTAATAAAAGACGAAAAAGCGATCCTGACTCAAGTCGTTTCAGGCAGAAATTTTGGAGACTACATTGAAATTTTATCTGGTATCAGCAAAGGTCAGAAGGTAGTGGTTTCAGGGCAAATCAACCTGCTTGACCAGACCCTTGTTGAAGTAATCAACTAATTCACGGACATATGAAATTAGCAGAAGTATCCATCAAACGTCCCAGTATCATAATAGTACTATTTACTATTCTTACGCTGGGCGGTATCTTTTCATATTCACAACTGGGTTATGAATTAGTACCTAAATTTGAAACGAACGTAATCACCATTCAGACGATTTACCCGGGTGCGGCCCCTTCTGAAGTGGAAAACTCGGTCACTAAAAAGATCGAAGATGCTGTATCCTCACTGGAAAACGTTAAAAAGATCGAATCCAAATCATTTGAAAGTGTGTCGGTGGTAATGATCACGCTCAACAGTAATGCGGATGTCAACTTCCTACTCACAGACGCTCAGCGTAAAATCAATGCGGTGGTCAAAGATTTGCCGGACGATGCAGAAACACCGTCTCTCAATAAGTTTTCGCTGGATGATATTCCCATTATCAAGCTTTCAGCAACTTCCAATCTTTCCGAGAAAGAATTGTATGATCTGTTGGATCAGAAAATTCAGCCTGTATTTGCCCGTGTAGATGGAGTGGCCAAGGTAGATATGATTGGTGGAGAAGCCCGTGAAATTCAGGTAAGTGTTAATCCTGAAAAGCTACAGGGATACGGACTATCAATAGGACAGATCGAACAGATCATAGCCATGTCCAACATGGATTTTCCTACCGGAAATGTAAAAACACGTGACAATCAAACTACCATCAGGCTTTCAGGAAAATTCAAATCGCTCGATGAATTGCGCGAGCTTCCTGTTATGACGCCGGCAGGTATTATAATACGCTTAAGAGATGTGGCGGATGTGCAAGACGGTATAGAAGACCCTGAAAAAGATTTCCCGAATCAATCAGAAGAACACGATCTTATTACAGGTTTATAAGCAATCAGATGCCAATGCCGTAGCTGTTTCAGAGAAAGTAAAACGTACCATTCAAACCATCGAGAAGGATTACAAAGCTCAGGGCCTTGGTATTGAGATAGCAAGTGATAATTCTGATTATACTCTTAAGGCGGCCAACAATGTGATCTTTGACCTTGTGTTAGCCATTGTACTGGTTGGTGCAATTATGCTACTTTTCCTTCATAGTATACGAAATGCAGCATTTACCATGGTTGCTATTCCTTTGTCATTGATTGCGACATTCATAGGTTTGATGCTTATGGGATATACCCTCAATCTGATGTCTCTGCTTGCATTATCTCTGGTGGTTGGTATTCTTGTGGATGATGCTATCGTTGTTATTGAAAACATCCACCGCCATATGGAGATGGGTAAGAATAAGGTAAGGGCTGCATATGACGGAGCAAGGGAAATAGGCTTTACTGTTACCGCAATTACACTGGTAATTGTTGTTGTGTTCCTTCCTATATCCTTGTCGACAGGGCTTGTAGCCAATATCTTGCGTCAATTTACTGTAACTGTGATGATTGCTACGTTGCTGTCTCTTCTTGTTTCATTTACGGTAGTTCCATGGTTGTATTCCCGCTTTGGAAAACTTGAGCATACCAGCAGTAGTTCGCTGTTTGGCAGATTTTTAAATGCATTTGAAAGTAGCCTGGACAGACTGACTTCCGGAATCGGTTCCATCCTGAAATGGTCTTTGAGGAGCAAAATAAACAAGTTAGTTACATTGGCAATCTCTGTTGTAATGTTTTTCGCCTCTCTGATGCTTGTAGGAAAAGGATATATCGGATCTGATTTCTTCCCTGGCAACGATAAAGGTGAATTTTATCTGCAAATCGAAATGAACAAAGACGCTTCGATTGAGCAGACCAACTTTATGACTCAAAAGGCAGAAGCCTATTTGTCTCAAAAACCGGAAGTAGTTAGGATGATTACCACAGTGGGACAAGCCTCCGACGGAATGATGTCTACCTCCGGAACCAAGTACAAATCTGAGATTCATATTTTCGTAAATAAGGAACACACTAAACTAGAACCTACCAAAGTGTTTTCTGCGAAACTTAAGAGGGAGATGGAAGGAGTACTTGTTGGAGCAAAAGTTAAAACCGTAAATATAGGTATCATGGGAGCTGAGAACGCACCATTAAAGCTAACCATTATTGGTCCAACCCAGGAAGACGCGATGGAATTTGCTAGTCAGGCAGCGAATCTGTTACGCAACATTCCAGGATCTTCTCAGGTCAAGCTGACCTCAGAAGACGGTAACCCTGAAATCAATGTAAAGGTAGACAGAGACAAAATGAATTCGCTGGGGTTGAATGTTGCATCAGTGGGTATGGCTATGCGTACAGCATTCTCAGGTAACACCGATACGAAATTCAGAGCAGGAGACAAAGAATACGACATCAATATCAGATACGATGAAATAGGCAGAGCCTCTATCAATGATGTTAAAGATTTAAAGTTCATTAATTCTCATGGTCAGGTTATTAAATTAGAGCAATTCGCAGATGTAAGTTTCGGTTCCGGACCAACACTTCTTGAAAGAAGAGATAAGTCACCATCTGTGTCGGTAGAAGCACAGGTAGTAGGAAAACCAGCCGGTACTATCGCTCAGGAATGGGAGGCAGAGTTTACTAAACTGAACTTCAAACCGGGAGTTTCATACAAATGGGGTGGTAATATGGAAAACCAGTCAGAAGGATTCGGATCTCTTGGGATCGCGTTGTTAGCTTCTATTCTGTTGGTTTACCTGGTAATGGTGGCGCTGTATGACAACTTCGTTACACCTTTTGTGGTTCTGTTCTCTATTCCGTTGTCATTCATCGGAGCACTGTTGTTCCTTGCCTTGTTCAATCAGACACTGAACATCTTTACCATCTTGGGTATCATTATGTTGATCGGTCTGGTAGCCAAAAACGCTATCATGCTCGTCGACTTTGCAAACCATCGTAAAGCTGAAGGTTACTCTACCTACGAGGCGCTTGTATCAGCAAATCACGCCCGATTCAGACCTATTCTGATGACTACTATTGCCATGGTAATAGGTATGGTGCCTATCGCTATCGCACAAGGTGATGGTGCGGATATGAACAGAGGTTTGGCCATTGTGATCATAGGAGGTCTTTTATCATCCTTGTTCCTAACCCTTGTAATAGTTCCTGTCGTATACTCAATATTCGATAGTTTGGGAAAACGGTTTGGAAAAGGAGAAAAACCGGACTATGCTGCCCTTATGAATGAAGAAGAAATTGAACTTATTCCTGAACTCGCAGAAGAGCTTCATTAGAATAAAATTAGTTCAATTGGAAAAGTAAAAATATTCTGCCCTGAATCGGGTATGTAATCCTAAGGGCAGAATATCTTATTTTTCAGGTTCTAGCGAGGCTGTTAAAAATGAAATTTAAGTGTTTGTTTTATTGTTACGGATATTCAGTGAAATTCCGTTTTTAGATAATAATAGTTAGTTGAAAGTAAATCCTATGCAATATTCAATTCCTTTTAAGGTACTGGTGAGAGAAAGTGGAAAGCTGTTTCTTTTTTTCCTGGTGGGAACAGTGCTGATTACTTCTTTTCAGGAACTAAGCTTAAAGGGTTTGCTTATCAAATTTATAACCCTCAGTACACTTTTTATTTCCTATTTCGCTATCAATATAGGTCTGATATCCTTCTTTGATAAAAGACGGAAATATCCGGGTGAAAGGATATGGAGAAAAACCTTTGCTATGGGATACCCTCTGACCCTTATAATCTTTACCTTGCAGCATGCATTGCTACTGTATCTGCATAACACAGGAATCTTTGTACAGAAAAGTTTGCCGGGGGCAGGTGTAGAACCTCTCAATGCCTGGCAGCTTGCTATCTTTATCAGCTATGCCAACTTTGTGTTGTATTCTTTCATTTTTCTGATACATAATTTCGTCATTGATCAGTATGAAAAAAACAGGATTCAGATGGAGTTGCTACAACTTAAAGCTTCCAACATGGAGACAACCAACCAGCTGCTGCAACAACAGATAAAACCTCATTTCCTTTTCAATGCGCTGAACATACTGAAGTCACTCATCCGAAAAGATCCTAAAAGTGCTGAAACGTATCTGTTAAAGCTTTCAGATTTTCTCAGAGTTTCCATTACCAAAAACAAAAACGGAACGGCTACTATAAGGGAGGAACTGAAAATCTGTAATGATTATATGGAAATGCAGAAGATACGATTCGGAGATGCCTTGATCTATCATGTCAATCTTAATGAAAGTGACGAGTTTTATAATCAGAAACTACCTTTTTTCTCCATTCAGCCTTTGCTGGAGAATGCTATAAAGCACAATGAACTTACCCCTGAGAATCCTTTATGCATTACCATAGAAAAAGAGGGGAACAGCATTATTGTACAAAATAATCTTCAGCTAAAAACCAATGTAGAAGTTTCAACTGGCAATGGTCACAGTATACTAAAAGAACGATACAAGTTGTTGACTGGAGATGATGTTCAAATTGACCAGAATGACAAAGCATATTCGGTAAGTCTTAAAATTCTTGATGAGTAATGGATATTATTATAATCGAAGACGAACCTATAACTGCTGAAGATCTCAGGGAAATAATCATTCATGTAAATCCGCAAGCCAATGTTGTGAAGATATTGAGTTCTGTAAAGGAAGCTATCTCATATCTTAGAGCAAACCCTGCGGTTGATCTTATTTTCAGCGACATACAATTGGGTGATGGGCTTAGTTTTGAAATTTATCAGCAGGTAGATGTCAAAGCACCAATTGTGTTCTGCACAGCCTATGATGAATATGCCCTGACAGCGTTCAGGACCAATGGTATTCACTATATTCTGAAGCCTTTTAATGAAGTGATGATACAGGAAGCTCTCACCAAGTTTCATTCACTTAAATCCACATTTAGTCTGGATAGTCAGGCATTGTTGCAGCTTATGCAGACATTGACCAGAGGTCCTCAGGATAAAAGCACTTCTATTCTCGTGTATCAGCGTGAAAAAGTCATTCCTGTTAAAATCAAAGATATCGCCCTGTTTTATATCAAGAATGAAGTATGTCATTTGTATACATTTGATCAGAAAAATTATCTTGTAAACAAATCATTGGACGAGATCCAACAAATCGTGGGCAATGAATTTTACAGGGCCAACAGGCAATACATCATAAACCGTGATGCAATTAAAGAAGCTTCTTCATACTTAGCCCGTAAGGTAAACATCATTCTGAATATCCCATTCACCGAATCCATTATGGTCAGCAAGGAAAAAATGAGTGACTTTTACACCTGGCTAACGGGGGAGTAGAAAGGAATTTTCTTCATCAAGTTTTAAAGATTCTTTACTAATACTTATATCCTAAAAGCTTATCAGCATCCCTACATTTGTTCAGGATACCGTCGTTTGCATGGCAGAATGCGATCTTTGATAGATATGCTTAGGCAATAAAGCTAATACTTCTCAATAACCTTCTTTTTGAACTATTCGATTTTTCGAATAGTTGCTTCACGCTTTAATTCTTTGGAATTGGATTTGTGAAAAATAATAGCATTAGACAACTCCCACAACTTTTACATTATTTCAAAGTATACTCCCTAATGAACATTATCATAGAATGTAATTTTTAAACTTCCTACCCATGTCGAAAATACTCATATTGATTTTCTCTGTTCTTATTATGTTTTCCTGCACTAAAAACAGCCAGATGGCTACTTGTTCAGGTGGAAAATGTACAGGGGCAAAATATTGCTCCGCTTGTAAAAATTGTTCAGGTGTAAACATTGTAATGAAGGTGGAGGGGGGGTGTGGGGTTTGTAAAAAATGATAGCGGTATTGCTTAGAAGATAAAGATATTGGAATGGTCAGTTTGTTTATATTAGCTGTTTTTTAGGTACAATAAATACAAGTACTGATGGTATTGCAAGTGCAGGCATAGCAGTAATAATCTATAATGATGCCTCTGTCTTTGGCTAATATGGTTAAAGATTATCTGATCAGATAGATGGTGAAAGCTATAAATATTTCCTTAGGCAGCTAAGGTTGCAGTTGATGGAAATGTCAATGATAATGCGGTCAATGGAACAAAACGATTAGTAGTTTGTTGAAATTGACATGAGTAATCTTCCTTCAGGTATTTATACCTATCAGATATTATCCGAAAAGGTAACAACAGGAAAAATAATTAAATCCGAGTAAAATAAAATCCTTTTAAAAAGCGGTATACAATTATACCGCTTTTTAATTGAGGAAATAGTGATGAAGAATTACCCATTTCTTTTTTTTTATATTCTTTTTAATAGCAAATGCTGCAGTAGGACAAAATCTTGTTCCTAATCCTGGTTTTGAAGAGTATTATCCTTGTGACTATAATAAACCCGCTGGGCCTTCATATTTTTGTGGTACATGGGATTGTGTTGAAGGAATGATATTAGATTATTATGCTATCACCCCAAAAGCACTATCTGCATTTTATTGGCGAATAGCAACTGGGACACATGTTGGTTACAAGAATGACTGCAATGTTGAAAGTTTAAGAAATGCTGCACGTACACCCGCTTTATGGTATAAACCAAGAACTGGAAAAGGTTTTGTAATACTCCAGACATGCGCTCAATATCCGTATGATGGAGAATTTAAAAGTATCAGAAACTATATATCTGTAAAATTAACAAGTCCATTAGAAGCTGGATGTAAATACAAGGTATCTTTTTTCGCCAAATTAATCACAGATGATAGTTTGCAAGCATTTACTGGACCAGGATATGGCCCTACCATAGCAAGCGATGGTTTAGGAGCATATTTATCAGTTGATACTGTTTACAGAACAGGTCTTTTTCCAAATTTATTTGATTTAAATCCTCAAATTGAAAACCCAAGTGGAAATATTTTAACAGATTCTATTAATTATACAGAGATATCGGGTATATATACTGCTATTGGTGGAGAACAATATATAACAATCGGTAATTTCAGGAGCAATGCAGAAACAAAAGTTTTCCCTGAAGGCATTGACGGAAATTCCAAATACTTAGTTGATGATGTCTCAGTAACTAAACTTGTTCCCGATTTTGATTTAGGTACTTCAAAAGAAATTTGTGAAGATTCAACTATCATAATAAAAGGGCCTTCTGATATGGACTATTATGATTGGTCTACAGGAGAACATACTCAGGATATATTAGTAAACTCAGGCGGTAAGTATTGGCTGGATTCAAAATATAGCTGCCTCAACTTTTCTGATACCATTGAAATTACAATAAAAAAAAGATTTAACGAGAAGTTCTCAATTGGGAATGATACATTTTTGTGTGATATCTCTGAAGGTTTTAAAATTCTTGCTCCATCTGGCTTTGACAACTATAAATGGTCTACAGGACAAATAGATTCCTTGATAGAAGTATTCAAGCAAGGAACATATAATATTGAAGCCAATTATGTGTGTGGAACAGAAAGAGATACCATTCAAATATCAGTTTACAACCCTCCTGATGATCTTATCAATCCATCTTCAGACACTACGATATGTCTTGGTGATGATCTTTTATTAAGGATAAATGAAAATGTAAATGTTAAGAGCGCAAATTGGAATACAGGTATAAATTTACCTTCATTAAATGTAAATCAAGCAGGCAGATATTCTGTAACTGTGATAACAGATCAAAATTGTATTTTGAAGGATAGTATAGACATTGAAACAATCAGCCTTCCAGAGGTAGAATTGGGAACTGATATACTTACCTGTAAAGATCAAACAGTATCGTTATCGGCCCGGTATACCAATGCAGATTCTATTGTTTGGGAAAATCATTACAACAAACCTTTCAGAGAAATTTCAACTTCAGGGAAATATTGGATTCAGGTTTCAAATAAATGCTTCACATCTACTGATACTGTAAACATTACCTTTGAGGATTGTACACCATTTATCCCGAACCTTATAACTCCTAATGGCGATGATAGGAATGATTATTTTGTAATTGAAACGAAAATAGTTCGTCCCTTAAAGCTTGAAATTTATAATAGATGGGGAAAAAAGGTTTATGAAAATGACGTTTACCTAAATGATTGGCAGGGTAATGATCTGGAAAAAGGTATATATTTTTATTATTTAAATGATGAGACTTTAAATAGAAGATATAAAGGATGGCTGGAAATACTAAGATGAAAAACGTAATTAAGTTGTATTAATTCCAAAACAATCTCTGTCTTTTGTTTATGTCTACAAATTTCTTAATGAATTTAACAAGCAGTATTGTAGCTACATGTAGTTGTATGTAGAATAATTTCGCCCTACAAAAATAAAAAAGTCTAGGCTTGTTTCAAACCTAGACAAAAGCTAGAAAAAACTTGTGTAACAAGCGAAAATATGAGAAAACAAAGGTCAATAAAGATGAGGTAAGTGTTTCTTTTATTTGACCTTTGTTGTTTTTGTTTTGATGCCTACTTTCCGATACAGAACTTACTAAAAATATTTCCTAGTAAATCGTCTGTAGTTATTTCTCCTGTAATCTCTCCGAGATAAATCAAAGAGCTCCGTATGTCTTGAGCAAGCAATTCGCCAGAGATACCATCGTCCAGTGCTTCCAGAGCAGCTTTTAATGAGTCTCTGGACTTGATAAGACTTTCGTAGTGACGAACATTGGTGACTATAACATTGCCGGTTTTAAAGTTGGCAAAGTTTACCATTTCCACAAGGTTAGACTTCAGTTCTTCAATACCCACCTTCATCGCAGCGGATATAAAGATGATGCCATCAAAGTTTCTGAATTCAACGATGTTCGACTTGTCCTTGTCAATCTTGTTACCTACTACTACAAGGGGAATATTATAACTCTTTAATTCAAGCAGGTTTTCTTTAAGTTCCTTTTCTGAAGTGGAATTAACATCAAACAAGTAAATGATGAGGCTGGCTTGCTTCATCTTTTGCTTGGTCCGCTCAATACCGATAGATTCGATCTTGTCTGAAGAATCCCTTAAACCAGCCGTATCAATAAAGCGAAAACGAATTCCTTCCAATACCATTTCATCTTCTATAAAGTCACGGGTAGTACCTGGTATTTCAGAAACTATCGCTCGTTCTTCATTGAGCAATACGTTAAGCAGTGTCGATTTACCTGCATTGGGTTTGCCGGCAATCACGGTCGGTACACCGTTTTTAATCACATTACCTACATCAAAAGAACTGATCAGATGATCAATGACTCTTTTAATTTCATAAATCAGGTTCTTTAATTGAGATCTGTCAGCGAACTCCACATCTTCTTCACTGAAGTCCAGCTCCAGCTCTATCAGAGATGCAAAGTTGATGAGTTGTTCTCTCAGTTTTTTTATTTCGAGGGAAAAACCACCTCTCATCTGATTCATTGCGGCCTGGTGAGCAGCTTCCGTTTCAGAATAAATAAGGTCTGCAATAGCTTCCGCCTGAGCCAGATCGAAACGACCGTTTAAAAAAGCTCTTTTGGTAAATTCACCAGGTTTGGCCAGCCTTACACCTTTTCTAATCAGAAGTTGAAGGAGTTGTTTTACAATATACTCTGAACCGTGGCAGGAGATTTCAATAACATCTTCCCTGGTAAAAGAGTTGGGCTCTTTAAAAAGAGAAACAACTACTTCATCTAAAATTTTTTCTCCATCTCGTATTGTTCCGAAATGAATGGTGTGAGATGCAGCAGTTGTTAAATCCTTACCTTTAAATATCTTTTGTGTTACAGGAATGGCATCTTTGCCGGATATCCTGATTACTGCAATCGCTCCTACACCTGAAGCGGTGGCAAGAGCGGCAATTGTGTCTTCGCTTTCTATGTTACTACTATGGGGTTCCACTTATATGGGGTTAATTGGCATCCGGACTGTAAGACTGCTGAAATTGCTCCCAGGTTTTTGTCTTATAGTGTTCCTCTCCGTAATAATGTAAAATTTTATCCAAAATATCAACATCCAAATAACCCGGAACAGGGGAAAGGAGGTTTTCATTGCTGTCCAGATACACTGTAGTAGGGTAACCGGTTGCATTAAAGATAGTTCTGGCAAGGTCTCTTTCTGAAATATCTTTTCCTTTGTATTTAATCATTTTGCCACTTTCTGCATTCAGTTTTACGGCATAATATTTTTTATTCAGATAACCGGCAATTTTCGGATCGCTCAATGTGGCTTTATCCATCTTTTTGCACCATCCGCACCAGTCAGTATAAACATCTATAAATATTTTCCTTGGCTTTTTAGCATTCAGTTTAATTGCCTCATCGTAACTTAACCATTTAACTTCCTCATTTTTATTGAGATGATCCACTGAAATGGTACCTGCATTATTGCTTGATTTATCAAGAATAGTGAATCCGGTAAGGAATGTACTGATGGAAAGTGCAGAAATTATTAATACTTTTTTCATTTAGATATATTTAGAAAAAACTCTTTAGGTAACCGTAATTTAAGGATTTTAGTTTTGTTAATCCTGTTCTACACGATTATTACTGGGTTTTATAAGAAATTCCCGCTTTGTTTTCCTCAATGATCATTCCAGTTTTGTCTGTCTGTGATTTTTTTCTGAAAAGTCCATACTTTGGTGAAAATATAAAGACAAGCGCGAATATGACACCTGTCATAGTAGCCATTGCACCAGCAATAGAGCCATCAATTTGAGAGGCAAGAACATAACCCGAAACTGCACTTAAAATTCCGAATATTGCTGCCAAAACAAGCATCAATCCGAACCGATCTGTAAGAAGGTAAGCAGTGGCTGCCGGAACAATCAAAAAAGCTACCACAAGTATAGCTCCCACAGATTCAAAGCTGGCTACCGTTGCCAGGGAAACCATGCTCATAAGGACATAGTGCCAGAAAGCTGTGCTATAACCAATGGCTGCTGCATAGGACGGATCAAAAGTCGTCACCAGCAGTTCTTTATAAGATGTTAAAATTGTAATCAATACCAGGATAAGTATGCTTCCCATGATCCAGATGGCCTGAGGACCAAGGTTTAAGCCGGCATCTGTTATCCATAGATCCAGTGGTACATAGGCTATTTCCCCATATAATACACATTCCTGGTCAATATCAACTTTATTGGCAAAAACAGAAATCAGAATTACGCCCAGAGCAAACAGCCATGTAAACGTTACACCAATAGAGGCATCCTCTTGTAGCCTGGCTTTTTTATGAAGGAATTCTATAAGGAAGGTTGTAAGAATGCCAAGGAAACCTGCACCAATTAGCATTGGAATGGTCTGTCTGGATCCGGAAATCAGGAATGCCAATACAATACCAGGAAGTACCGCATGCGAAATGGCATCACCAACCATGGCCATTCTTCTTAATATCAGGTAGCAACCTAAGAGGCTACATGTTACTGCCACTAAGGCTCCTGTAAGTATAATCCAAAATGAAGACATGTTTTCTTCTACTTGATTTTTTCTTTAATATAACTTCAGTCATTCCTCTCCACTTAAAAATCTTTATAAGGAATTTTGGTATCATGAGGATCCACTTTAGGATACTGCAACTGTTCCAGAATTTTAGATTCCAGTTCCGGAGTGATGATGTGTTCAATAGTTTCAGCATCATCATGAACATGATCAGGGGCAAGCTGAAGATATTGTGTCAGGTACAATTCCCAGAGTCTGTGTAATCTTGCTACTCTTTGACCTTTTGCTTTTCCAGCTTCTGTAAATTTCCAATGATCCTTAGTTTTAGCAAGAAAGCCCTGCTCAGTTAACCTGGCAAGTCCCTTTTTCAGATGATCCCTTCGCATCGATCTCCTCTCAAGCAAGGAATTGATGGATCTTTCTGTAAAGAAGTCCTGATCTTTTTCACCCAGCTGAAAGAAAAGCTTCAGAATATTTTCGTCTGTAATTTGTTTCTGGTTCTTTACCTGCTTGCGTAATCTTGCAAAAACGCCTTTAACCGGAGCGAAGGTAAAGGATATAATGGCAATCATGGAAATTACCATGACGATCCAGGGGCCTGTTGGCATAGAAGGAGCAAGGTAAGAGATATATGCCCCGAAAATCCCGGAAAAAGCACCCATCGTCGCTGCCACCAGCATCATGATAGTAAGGTTATGGGTCCAATACCTTGCTGCAGCGGCAGGTGTAATAAGCATAGCAGCCATTAAAACCACTCCAACCGCCTGAATGCCGGTAACAACAGCCAGGACGGTAATGGAGGTGAGTATAAATTCCAGCATCTTTACAGGTAATCCTATTGCTTCTGCAAAATTTCTGTCAAACGAAATGAGGGTAAATTCTTTAAAAAAGAAAAATACGCCTATTAGTAGTATGACACCCACAAGTCCGAAACTATAAAGATCCTCCGGGAGAATAGAAGCTGCTTTTCCAAATAAAAAGCTGTCTAGTCCACTTTGGTTGGCGTTTCCACTATGCTGAATAGCTGTCAGCAATAAAATACCGATTCCGAAAAAAACAGAAAGGACTATTCCAATAGCACTATCTTCTTTAAGTTTGGTTTTAGACGTGATAAATTCTACCAGAAAAATGCTGAGTCCACCGGTAATAAAAGCACCTATTAGTAGTACAAATGGATTTTTCTCTCCTGTTAATAAAAAAGAGAGGCAAACTCCCGGCAATACAGCATGTGCCACAGCATCACCAATCAAAGCTCTTTTTCTCAGAAAGGTAAAACATCCCACTACTGCAGAGCAGACGGTCATCAATATCGACCCTGCTACGACATATCTTATATTCGGATCAGTAAATGAGAAGAATTCAAAGAATTTCATATGTTATGAAGCTTAAAGTTGAAAGCTTAAAGCTTAAAGTCATTTAGTTTAATAATATTAATTTAAAGCCATCTTGTAAAATGTTATAAAGAAGCTAGATTCATTTCTATAATTTGCATATCCTATTGTTGCTATTTTCATGTGTAAACACTTTTAACCTTCAACCTTCAACTTTTTACTTTCCGCTTTAAGCTTTATCCTCTCGCGAAGGAAATTGCTGTTTCTCCAGCAAATCGCCGACTTTGGCAAGTACAGTCAGCTTTCCACCATAGGTTTCCTGGAGAAGGTCCTGTGTGAATACTTTTTCAGTAGGACCGGAAGCAACCAAACGCATGTTTAATAATAAAACCCAGTTAAAATAAGTGACTGCAGACTGCAGGTCATGATGAACAACTACTACAGTTTTGCCTGAAATTGTCATGTTTCTTAGAATCTCAATGATCGCAGCTTCCGTTGCAGCATCAACACCCGCAAAAGGCTCGTCCATAAAGTAGATGTCTGCATCCTGAGCCAGAGCTCTGGCAAGAAATACCCTTTGTTGCTGGCCTCCTGAAAGTTGAGAAATCTGTCTGTTGGCAAAATTTTCAAGACCTACTTTTCTCAGACACTCCATTGCCACTTCTTTATCCGCTTTCCTTGCCCTCTTAAATAACCCGATCTGACTATACCTTCCCATTAATACCACATCCAATGCTGAAGCAGGGAAGTCCCAGTCAACAGACTCTCTTTGTGGTACATAACTTACTTTTTGTCTCACTTCATCCAAATCTTTACCAAATAACTTCACAAAACCACTGCTAAGTGGAATCAGTCCCATAATGGCTTTGATTAATGTAGATTTACCAGCTCCGTTAGGACCAATGATACCGGTAAGGGAACCGGGAGGTAGGGTTAAGTCTACTCCCCATAAAACCGGTTTCCTGTGATATGCCACTGTGAGATCGTGGACTTCTAATATTGGATTTGGAACCTGAATAATCATAAAGTTCTGATATTTTAGTTTTACTTAAGGGCAGAAGTGATTTTTTGTACATTGCTGGTAACCATTCCGATATAGGTGCCCTCAAACGTTCCCTGAGCTCCCATTGCATCACTATATAAGGTGCCACCAATGGTTATTTCGTGTCCTTTTTCTTTTACACCTTTTACTACTGCTTCAATCGCTTTTGGAGACACGGAAGACTCTACAAAAGCAGCTTTAATTTTTCTGGAAACAATAAAATTTACTAGCCCGGTTATATCATTCAAACCAAAATCAGATGAGGTAGAAATGCCTTGAAGACCCTTTACCTCGATAGAATAAGCTTTACCGAAATACCCGAAAGCATCATGTGCCGTAATCAAAACCCGTCTTTCCTGAGGTATAGACTGAATTTCCTTTTTTACCCACTGATCAAGCGAGTCAAGTTGTTTGATATACTTTGCCGCATTACGCTCGTAGTAATCTTTTTTCGAAGGATTGACCTTAACAAGGTTATTATAAATCTCAGCTACAGCCTTTGTCCAGAGATGTACATCAAACCAGATATGTGGGTCAAATGCATCGGCAAATTGAGGAGCGGTCATTAAAAGGTTATGGGGAATGCCATTGGAAACCGGAATTACAGGTTTACTTTTGGCAAGTTTTTCCAGAATTTCTGCCATTTTTCCTTCCAGGTGCAAACCATTATAAAAGATAATATCAGCTTCAGAAAGCCTCTCAAGATCTCCATGTGTCGCCTTATAAAGATGTGGATCCACACCTGGTCCCATGAGCGCAACAACGTCTGCAGAAGTGTCAGCAATGTTTTTTACTGCATCTGCAATCATGCCTGTAGTTGTTACAATTAATAAGTCTTTCTTCTTTTTTGTGGCTTTTTCAGAACATGAAAAAATGGATCCTGAAAAGACTATGAATAATATTGGGTATAGAATGTGATTGTACTTTTTCATGATTCTGCGATGAGAATGTTTTTGGCTACTTCGTTTGAGACAAGTATCGTTTTTTTATTATCAATCAGGATTTCAAGAGAACCGTCAAATTCAATTTTGTCCATCACCTTAATTTTTGCCCCGATATATATTCCTGCCTTATCAAGGTATTGAAGAAATAAAGGGGAGGTCTCTTTCAATCCTATTACTTTTCCCTGGTTATGTAATTCCGTTTCTGATAAAGGAGTATGCTTTTTGGCTTTCATTTCTCCCCGTTCATTAGGAATCGGATCCCCATGAGGATCAAAAGGAGGGAAACCTAAGAATTCATCCAGCCTCTCTATGAGTAAGTTAGATTGTATGTGTTCAAGTTGTTCTGCAATTTCATGTACTTCATCCCAGTTAAAATTTAACTTCTCTACCAGAAAAACTTCCCAAAGCCTGTGTTTCCTTATTATCTGCAGGGCAATTTTTTTCCCGCTGGGAGTTAAAGAAACGCCTTGATACTTAATGTAGTTAATCACTTCTTTCTGTGAAAGTTTTTTGAGCATATCACTGACTGATGCTGGCTTGGTATTTAAAGCATCAGAAATGGCATTGGTGGAAACGTCTATTTTGCCATCCTCAGAAAGGTGGTAAATCGCTTTAAGGTAGTTTTCTTCTGTATAACTCAGCAGCATGATTCAGCCTAATTGTATTACAAATATATAACAATTTAGGTTTGTCTAAAAAAAAATTTAGATATATTTTATTGTGTTGGTTTTTAGTTGTTTAATTTGGATTTGACAATCTCTAGCAGTTTAATTTCTTCAGAATCCCAGGTGATATGTTCCGGTTTTGAGGTATAAAAAATGTGTTGGCTTAATTTTTCAAGAAGTTCTTCAGGTTTAGTGGTGTCGAAATCAAAAGTGATGGATGCATTGTATGGGGTTGTAATTGAAGCCCAAATAGGATTAGGGGGGATGATCATGGGAAGATACAATGATAAGTATTCGTATAATTTGGTTGGAATACAATTTTCAGTGCTTTTATTGGGACGGTAGCTCAGAATTCCTATATCAGAATTATGAATTTCATTTAGTATTTCCGAATGGTCAACTGGTGAATCTCCTCCTATAAGTCTGATAAACGGATCGTTTTTAATTTCTGATTTTAATTTGTTAAGTATTTCTTTTTTAGGTGAATATCCTATTATTGTTAAAGTGATATTTGAATTTAAATTATGAAGTTTTTTTATAAGTTCTATCGTCTTAAAGATTCCATAAACCTCAGCAATTGTTCCGGAATATAAAAAACGAATGCTGTTCTTAGGATTAATCATTAATTCTTGTTTGAAGACAGGTGTGATTCCCTCATTTTTAAATTTATTCTCAATAATGCAGCTTTTGTTTCTGGAAAATGAAAACTCTGATTCGTAATTTCTTTCTGCAAGTAAATAAAAATCTACAAATGGTCTTGTCAGTATTTCAACAAGTCGAACCCCACTGGCAATTATATTTCGGAGGAAAGGAGGAAAAGTCGGAGTAAAGCGAATATTCCGATAATAGT
This sequence comes from Sporocytophaga sp., assembly GCA_024707265.1. GTDB lineage: Bacteria > Bacteroidota > Bacteroidia > Cytophagales > Cytophagaceae > Sporocytophaga. The sequence goes on from JANQAB010000004.1 coordinate 553,378, forward strand.
TTTCCTGAACATCATAGATCAAAACTGCTCTGAATAACAATTTGTATAGAATGCTAACTGTCAGAATTTCATGGGTGGTAACGATCAGTATTTGAGGTCTTACTTTAAGTAAAAGTCTGAATAATTTAAACTGAGCACCGATTCTGGATATATGTAATCTGGATTCTGAAAATAAGGTGTGAAGGTAAATATGATGCTCTGTCTTTGAATTTTTTGTAGGAGAAAATCCGGCTATATGAATTTCCACATCATTGAGTTTAAGCAATGATTTTGCAAATTTTTCGTACATTCGGGTCTCATTTACCGGTTTGAGCACCGAGGCCAGAAGTATTTTGGCTGTTTTACTCATTGACACTAAAATTAATACTTTTATATTTTAATACATTTTATAAATGAAAGAGATTATTGAAAGAGCCTGGAATGACAGAAGTATATTGAATGATCAGGAAGTGCAAATTGCAATTAGGACTGTAATTGAAGAACTGGATAAAGGTATCAGAAGGGTAGCAGAGCCAACTGAGAATGGCTGGCAGGTAAATGAGTGGATTAAAAAAGCAGTAATTCTTTATTTCCCGATTCAGAAAATGAAGGTTACTGAAGTCGGTCCCCTTGAGTTTCACGATAAAATGGAGCTTAAAAAAGGATATGATAAATTGGGGGTAAGGGTTGTGCCTCACGCTGTTGCGAGATATGGAGCATTTTTGGCAAAAGGAGTTATCATGATGCCTTCTTATGTGAATATCGGTGCATATGTTGACGAAGGTACCATGGTGGACACTTGGGCAACCGTAGGTAGCTGTGCTCAGATTGGGAAAAATGTTCACTTGAGTGGCGGTGTTGGGATAGGTGGTGTATTGGAGCCTGTACAGGCTGCTCCGGTAATCATCGAGGATGGTGCATTTATAGGTTCAAGATGTATCATTGTGGAAGGTGTTCGTGTTGGGAAAGAAGCTGTAATTGGAGCAAATGTTTGTCTTACAGGTAGTTCTAAGGTAATTGATGTGACAGGAGATAAGCCGGTGGAGTATAAAGGGTATGTTCCGGAAAGATCAGTAGTTATTCCTGGTTCTTATACTAAGAAATTCCCTGCAGGTGATTTTCAGGTTCCTTGTGCATTAATTATTGGAAAAAGAAAACCTAGTACGGACCTTAAAACATCTTTGAATGATGCTTTGAGAGAAAATGATGTAGCAGTTTAATACTATCTCACTATATTCAGGACCCTGGAATTTCTTTAGAAGTTTCAGGGTCTTTTTTGTGTTTTATTACTTTAATATTTTTATGTTAAATTATTTAAAATCAAATACCTATTTTTGTAAAATATTAGAATACCTCTTGTTAAACTAATGTTAAGATAGGTTTTAAAAATAGAAGATTTCAGATATGCGGTTTAGCTCCATAGCCAGAGTTATTTTCCGCAAGGCATTAAAGCCACTATATGAATATCTTTAAATTTATCAAGAGCCATCAGTTTAGAAATTAAATTTCAAGTTTAAAAGATCATATATTTTTCCTTCTCTATTCATTTTTTTACTATCTGAGGAGTGACAAATAAAAGGCTATTGTTTGCTCATTCGTTTTGTATTATTTCTTGTTGAAGTTGATTGAGCATCTCAAATGAGATAGTATTTTTTTAAGGACAATAAAACTTCAGAAAGCAGGCTATGAAGAAGTGTATATTCTTACCTTAAGATTTAATTTCTTTTCAAAAGATCTATACCGGATTAATATTTCAAATCCAAGTAGAGAAGCCTTTTTCAAAAATTAGGGAATGAGTAACTTAGGGGATGTTTGGATTATGGCTTTATCATCCTTGGCAAACAAGCCCATTATGGAATCTTCCGAAAAGATTATTTTTAAATTTGGGAACCGTAGATTCACCGAGAGGAAGTGAGGGGACAAATAAAAATACACTATATAAATAACAGTGTATTTTTATATAAACCTTTCAGCTGGGATTAATTTGTCTTTTCCACTTTTGTTATAATCATAAAATCCCATCCCGGATTTTACACCTTTATGTCCGGCTTCCACCATATTTACTAAAAGAGGACAAGGAGCATATTTAGGATTTCCCAGTCCTTCATGTAACACCCTGAGAATAGCCAGGCAAACATCCAAACCGATAAAATCAGCCAATTGCAAAGGTCCCATCGGATGTGCCATTCCAAGTTTCATAACTGTATCAATTTCAGTTACACCTGCAACGCCTTCAAACAGACTATATATAGATTCATTGATCATAGGCATCAGGATTCTGTTTGCCACAAATCCCGGATAGTCATTCACTTCAACAGGAATTTTCTCAAGTTTAACTGAAATTCCCATTATGGTTTCAGTTGTTTGTTTGGATGTTGAATACCCGTTAATGACCTCAACAAGTTTCATGACAGGCACAGGATTCATAAAGTGCATTCCGATTACTTTATCAGGTCGTTTGGTGACAGCTGCAATTTTGGTAATGGAAATCGAAGATGTATTTGTTGCCAGTATGCAGGATGGAGGAGCAATAGAATCCAATTCCCGGAATAAGTTTAGTTTAATATCCTGGTTTTCTGTTGCGGCTTCAATAACCAGATCTGCATTTTTTACTCCATCATTTAATAAAGTAAATGTTTTTATTTTTGATAGAATTTCAGATTTCTGCTCGGGTTTTATTATTTCTTTTTTAATTTGGCGTTCAATATTTTGCTGAATGTTTTTCAATCCGGTTTCGAGTGCTCCGGCGGATACATCACAAAGGCTTACTTCATATCCGAATTGAGCAAAAACGTGAGCTATTCCGTTGCCCATAGTACCCGATCCAATAATTGTTATATGTTTCATGCAATAAATTTGAAGGTTTTAGTGTTATCAAAAAATAAATGTTTTAAAATATTGTTATTAAATAAGCATAAAAATTAGCTCAGATTTTTTTTTCTTAAAAAGAAAGTATATTTGTCTATTATTCCTATAGAGTAATAGGGTGATGGGCGGATTTGATAAAAAATTTTATTTTAACAATTTCTTAACATTTATTCGGTGTCTAAATTTATAGGTATAATATAATTTTGTAAACAGATTTAATAACAGAGTTCAATAGTCATTTAAAAACAAAATGGAAAATCAAACTTCTTCTACGGGAAAATTTAATTCCTGGTTCGCTGTGGCAGCCATCGTATTGGCAATTCTTTTCAGTTTCATTCTTTATTTCAAAGTGTTGGGAAATCCAACTAACTTTCAGGGAGACAATATTGCAAACCATCCAAAAGAAGGAAACTATCTCGGTATAGTATATAAAGGTGGTTTGATTGTACCAATTTTAATGGCTTTCAATTTAATGGTACTTGTTTTTTCAATTGAAAGAATTATCACTATAACGAAAGCATCAGGAAGTGGTTCTGTTAATTCTTTCATCAGAAGAATAAAAAGCCTTCTTTCTTCAAATGATATCAGAGCTGCTATTGAAGAGTGCGATAAGCAGAAAGGTTCTGTAGGAAACGTAGTTAAATCTGTTCTTTATAAATATGAAGGCTTGTCTAAAGAGACAGGACTGAGCAAAGATCAGAAACTGGCTTCAATCCAGAAAGAGCTTGAAGAAGCTACATCATTGGAGCTTCCTATGCTAGAGAAAAACCTTACAATTATAGCAACTCTTGCTTCAGTAGCTACTCTTACAGGTCTTTTAGGTACTGTAATCGGTATGATTAAAGCGTTCGCTGCTCTTGCTACAGCAGGTTCTCCTGATGCAGTTGCTCTTGCAAACGGTATTTCAGAGGCCCTTATCAATACTGCACTAGGTATTGCCGCTTCTGCGCTAGCGATCATTGCTTACAACTTCTTCACGAGTAAAATTGATGATCTGACTTATAACATTGACGAAATAGGATTCAGCATCACTCAGTCATTTTCAGCAGGTACTAAGTAATCACAAAGCAGGATAATCATGCCAAAAGTAAAAATTCCAAGAAAAAGCATTTCACTGGACATGACAGCCATGTGTGACATGGCCTTCCTGCTGTTGACCTTTTTCATGCTCACAACTAAGTTCAAGCCAGAGGAGCCTGTCGCTGTAGATATGCCATCTTCAATTTCCGAAAGCATTCTTCCGGATGCCAACATCCTGACAATTTCGATTGGTAAAGAAGGAAGAGTATTCTATGGTATGGACGGTCAGGAAGCAAAGAGAGAAGTTTTAAAAAACATCTCTTCCAAGTATGGAGTAACATTTACGCCTGCTGAAGAGAAAAAATTTATCTTGATGTCTTCTTTCGGATCACCTGTGAGCGATCTTAAAAAGGTGCTAGGCTCAAAAGAAGCAGAGATGAGACAACCAGGTATTCCTATTGACTCTACCAATAATCAGTTAAGAGACTGGATTGTGTATTCTGCAAGAGCTGACAAACAGTTGAAGGTTGCTGTGAAAGGTGATAAAGAAACAGACTATAAAGTGATAGCTAGGGTTATTGCTATTCTTCAAGACCTGAATATCAATAAAATCAAATTGATCACTACAATGGAGGCAAAACCTCAGTAGTTCGTTACTCCAAAGCAGTTAAATTAAAATTAGTTAGTACTATAAAAATCTAACCTAAAATGGCAGAAGTAAATACCGGCGGGGGTGGTGGTAAGGGTGGTAAAAAAAGGAGTAAGAAGATGTCTACAAAGATAGACATGACACCTATGGTGGATCTTGCTTTTCTACTTATTACATTCTTTATGCTTACGACTACCTTCAATAAGCCGAAGATAATGGAGGTAAAGATGCCAGTGAAAAAGGAGGACAACACAACAACTAAATACAAGGAGTCCGAAACTATGACACTGGTGCTGGGAGAAGAAAACAAAGTCTTTTATTTCATGGGGCTGACTGATCCAAAAGTTGAAGCAACGGATTACTCAGATCAGGGAATAAGACAAGTATTACTACAGAAAAACAAGTCAATACCTGAATTCAAGGTAGTAATAAAGGCGATGGATACTTCCAAATACAAAAACATGGTTGATATTCTTGATGAAATTCATATCACAGGAGTAAAATACTATGCAATTGGCAAAATTTCTCCAAAGGATATTGAATTAACCAAAACAATTCAGGGTAGTTAGTTTATCCGGAATAAACATCTAAATTAAGAATTATGAGCATCCTGGAAGAAACGGAAACGATTTCGGTTACAAAAACAGAAATAAATTCCCAGGCAACCCTTAATGACATTGTTTTTGAAAACAGAAACAAGGAATATGGTGCTTTTGTTATTAGAAAGGAGTATGGACGTTATGTTACAACTGCAGTAATAATTTCAACAGTAGTGTTTGTTGTAGGTTTGGTATCTCCTCTTATCTATAATAAATATAAGCCTGAGGTAAAAGAAGAAATAGTGGAAGAGGTTGATCTTGAATTGATGCAGGTCAAGGATGAGCAGCCTGAGGAAGAAATTCCTGTTGAACCTCCACCACCGGCAGAGGAGCCTCCCAAAGTTGCAATGAGCGAGTTTCTTGAGCCTGAAGTAACCAAAGACGAGCAGGTAGTGAAAGATCCTCCTAAAAATGAGGAAATTATAAATCCAGGTCCTGTTGATCAGGAAGGTGATGCCAGCCTATCTGAAGCGATCTCAGACGGTAATGGTTCTGGTAATGCAATAGTAGAGGTGCCGGTTTCTAATGAGCCACTTTTATATGTTCCTGAAATGCCTGAGTTTAAAGGCAATATGGAAGAGTTTTTCAGGAAAAACGTAGTATATCCTACAAAAGCTCAGAATAATGGTATCGAAGGTAAAGTATTCGTGCAGTTTGTTATCAATACAGATGGTACTGTCTCCGATGTTAAAGCTATCAGAGGAATAGGTTATGGCTGTGATGAAGAAGCAGAGCGTGTAACTAAAAAGATGGTTTGGACTCCTGGTAAGCAGAATGGTGTTGCGGTGAGAATCAAAAAGGTTTTACCAATACATTTTAAATTACCGGATTAAAATATTAATCTTGTCAAAATTTCCTTAATCAGATTGTGTTTTTCAGGTCTGATTAAGGAATATCTTTTTATAAAGAATTACTTCAAGTTTAAAAGTCAAAGGCAGTGCAGAACGCGTTTTTTTATTTCAAATTGTTAATGTCTTTTTTCTATGTGGGAGCAGGCATTTATTTTATTGTTAACCATAAAACAATACAGTTGCTAAGTCCTCAGATGAGTATCGGTCTGGGTGCATTACTTATCCTTTATGGTGGGTTCAGGGGATACAGGGCTTTTAAAGATCGTAAAGAATAAAATGCAAATTAATTTTCGAATATATTATCTTACTTTATTGCTAGGACTGGCATTTTCCTGCCAGGAGAAAAATAATAAAAATAATGATGCTCCTGAAGACACACCAATAAAGGGACATATTCATATTTTTTTCCGATGCTTCTTTTAAGCCTGCAATTCTACCTGAAAAAAATACTTTTGAAGGGATTTACACCAATGCTAAAATTGATATATCCTTCACTTCCGAAAGAACAGCAATAGATTCCTTTTTAAGGGGAAATACAGAAATGATTGTCATTGGAAGGCCTTTAAACGAAAAGGAAATAGCTCCCTTTAAAGCAAAAGGAATCAAAGTTATTCAGGATATTATGGCAAAAGACGCTGTAGCTTTTGTCCTCAACAAAAATTTCCCCGATTCTTTATTAAGTGTTAATCAACTCAGGGATATACTTTCTGGCAAGGTAAAAAACTGGAAAGAAATCAATCCCTCACTTCCATCAGGAAAAATTGTCCTGGCTGCCGATCAGAGCAATTCAGGGAACTTGTTTTTCTTAAAAGATAGTTTAGGATTGGATATCAAAAACGTAGAGATTTTTTCTGCTGATTCTGTGGCTGGAGTTATAGAATATGTAAAAGATCACACCAATGCAATGGGCATTATAGGTATATCTTGGCTGAGTGATGCCGATGACAGAGGTTCTAACGATTATTTTAAACAAATCAAGGTAGCAGGACTATATAAAGACGACAGGAAAAAGTTTTCTTTGCCCTTTCAGGGAAATATTGCTGATGGTTCATATCCGTTAAAAAGAAATATTTACCTGATTTATAGTGGTGCGCGAACAGGACTTAGAACGGGATTTGCTTCTTTCATTTTGGGTGAGCGGGGACAGAAAATAATTCTTAAAACAGGAATAGTGCCTGCAAAAATGCCAGGTAGAGATATAGAGTTTAAGTACGAATAAAATTTAACTAGCAATGAGAAAAGGTATTTTAGTTGGTTTTGCATTATTGCAAACATTGATGGTGAATGCTCAGACAGTTCAGGATGCTTCCAGAAGTATTGAATTGGAACAGTATGAAAAAGCCAAAAAAACTTTGGTGGAGCTAAGTAAAAAGGATCAGAAGAACCCTGAAATTGCTTATCTGCTTTCTGATGTTTATTATCAGACGGGGAATGCGGACTCTGCAAAAGTAGTTGCAGAACAGGCTCTGGCAAAAAATGAAAGCCCTCTTTATTATGTTGCACTTGGAAAATCTGTTTATGAGGGAAATGATAAATCAGGAGAAAACTATTTTGAAAAAGCCCTTGTACTTTCAAAATCAAAGGATCCTAAAGTATTGGCTGGCATTGCTGAGTTTTATATCAATTCTACAAAATACAAGAATGCCGATAAAGCTATTGGTTTGCTTCAAACTGCAATAAGTAAGGATGATAAAAATCCATACTATTATTCTTTGATGGGAGATGCTTATCTTACTAAAAATGACGGATCAAAAGCAATTGAAAATTTTAAGAAAGCATTAAACGTTAAGCCAGGCTATCCAATGGCCTATCTTAAAATAGGGAATATCTACAATAAAGCCAGAAACTATGATGAAGGATTGAAGAATTACAATGAAGGTCTTCAGAAAAATCCGGATTACGTGTTATTTCATCGTCAGATAGGGGATTTGTACTATCGGGCAAAACAATATCAGAAGGCAATTGCCAGCTATAAAATTTACGTAGAAAATACAGATAAAAATGCAGAGAATGACTATCGATATGCTTCATTTTTGTTCCTGAATGAAAATTACAAAGATGCCTTATCAATCTTTGAAAATCTTAGAAAAAACAATTATCAAAACCCATTATTATACAGACTGCTAGGGTATAGCTACTATGAAACCGGAGATGTATCTAAGGGGCTTGAGTTTATGAATGAGTATTGGAAAAAAACGAATGATAAACTTATCATCGGAACAGACTATGAATATATGGGTAAATTATATTCAAAATCAGGTAATGACTCATTGGCTATAATCAATTATAAAAAAGCAGTTGAAAAAGACTCATCTAAAATTGAATTGATCAACGAAGTTGCAGGGATGTATTTTACAAATAAGCAATATGGAAAGGCTGCGGAAATGTTTGAAGCCAGAATTGCTAAAATCGCCCCAACAGCTCAGGATTATCTTAATCTTGGAAAAGCTTATTACTATGACAAAAACTATACAGCTGCAGATTCTGCTTTTGCTAGGATAGTTGAGATTGTTCCAACATCACCTACCGGATATCTTTGGAGAGCCAGAGCTAATTATTCTGCAGATACAGCGCCTGACAAAGGCAAAGCCAAACCTTACTACGAAAAAGTGATCGAACTGACTAAGGAAGATGTTCAGAAAAATAAAAAGGAAATTACAGATTCTTATGCGTATCTGGCTTATTACTATTCGGTAAACAAGGATAAAACCAAATCTAATGAGTACTGGACAAAGGTATTGGAATTAGATCCTGAAAATAAACTGGCCAAGCAAGCACTAGGAAAAAAATAAACATAGTTTAGAAATTTTAAAAATTAAAGGTGCCTGGAGAAATTCAGGCACCTTTTTTGTGTATAAATTTTGTGTAGAATTTCAAGAAAAAAATGTAACAAATTCAGAGCAAAACAGATTAATATAGTAATTTAAATAGGCCAAAAACTAAGTATTATGTCAACACAGAATATTCACATCGCAATGGGAAGCCTTGCATACTCAATTGCAAAGGCTGATGGTGCAATTCAATCAGAGGAGAAGGAAACGATAAAAAACTTAGCTCAAAGGGAGTTTCAGCTAGGAGATGGGGATATTGAATGGATTGATCAGATGTTTAATAAGTTGGAGAAGGCTAATATACCTTTAGAAGACGCCTACAATTACGCCTTAGATACTTTGGAAGCAAACAGGTTTCATTTTGATTTTACCCAAAGTATGAAATCAAAATGCATTAGTTTTATGGAAAGGGTCGCTGAAGCTTTTAATGAAACTTCAGTTGAGGAGCGATCTATTATTTCCAGGTTTAAGAAGGATGTGCAACGCTTTTAGTTGTTTAAAAGATTGCGTCCAGAATACCGGCCACTGCAAGGAAAATTATCAATACACCAATTAAGGCAATTATTACAATTGTTCTTATGATTGTTCCCATTTCTTTGTTTTGGCTTGTTTTACATATTAACTAAACAGATTCTCCATTGTTAACTACAAGAGGATAGTAGCATTTAAATTTTAGAATTTGGGGCCTGAATCAATTATTGAATTTGGAGGATTTGCCATTCTTCTTGTTCTCGTATTTTTAGAGACTGGTTTGCTCATAGGCATATTGATCCCAGGTGGTGAAACCCTTCTTTTTACAGCTGGCCTTTTATCAGGAAGTGAGGTGCTTAATGTGCCTCTGCCTCTTTTAATGATCGCTCTCACCTTGGTCTCCATTGCAGGAGACCTCACAGGATATACCATCGGAATGAAAACCCGAAGGCATCTGTTTAACAGGGAGGACAGCTTTATTTTTAAAAAAAGTTACCTGGAAAGAGCAAAAGCATTTTACAGAAAACATGGTCCAATCGCCATTATACTAGGTCGTTTTTTTCCAATAATCAGAACAGTCAATCCTTTAATGAATGGCGCTATTGATCAGCCTTACATGCGCTTTTTTTCCATGACTACCATTGGCTGTACGCTTTATGTAAACACGATTATTCTGGTTGGTTTTTATCTGGGTAAAACATTCCCTTTTTTGAAAAGCTATCTTGAAGTCATCCTCCTTGGTATCGTTTTACTTTTTGTTCTGCCACTTTTAATAAGGATAAGAAAGGAAAAGAAAAACAAGGAAGGTTAATTCAAATTATTGAATAATTTTGTCCTCCCAATAAATAAGAATTAAAATCTTCCAGGATGGGAGAAAACATATCAGAATGATCGAAATAGTTGCATTATACTTCTTACTGAAAAACTTAGGTAAACTTGCTAAAGAAAAGGGACAATCCTCCCTGCAATGGATAATATTTGGATTTCTTGCATGGATTTGTGGGGAGCTTAGTGGTATTGTTTTGGTTCTCAACTTTATAGGACAGGAGTATTTTATTTTTAGTATGTTTTTTGGAATCGGAATGGCTTACCTCTTCTTTTTGATCGTAAAAAGTAAGTTACAGGGCCTACCTGATACTGAAAACTAATGCTATATGAATAAAAAGCTATTTCTGTTCGTATTAAATTTAATTTCCCTGGCTGCATTCAGTCAAAAAAACACGAATACAAATCTACAAACTCTTGGCAGTCCTGTTAATACTCTTGAGAGTTCTGAATTTGCTCCAACAATTAGTGCGGACGGCAATACATTAATTTTTGAATCCGATAAGGGTGGTCGCTGGCGACTGTATATGACGACCCAGGTCCAGCCGGGTGTCTGGTCAAAACCGATAGATATAGCAGCCATTAATAATGTTGTTGGTCCAAATGATTTCTTAGGCGGTCCTTGTCTCAGCTATGACGGCTTCACCCTATTTTTTACTTCAAATATGAAAGGTGGAATGGGCGGGATAGACATCTGGTATAGCAAACGAACCGGAAATAACTGGAGCGCTCCTAAAAATCTTGGAAAGCCTGTTAATACAGCCGGATACGATGGCTTTCCTTCGTTGTCTCCGGATGGTAAAATCTTATATTTCATGCGTGCGGGCGAAAAGAATACTTCAACGGGCCAGAGATGTTGCAAGCTTTTTACAGCTACACGGCGAGGTGCATTTTTTATTAATCCGGTTCCATTGCCTTATCCTGTAAACTCAGGCTGTGAAGGATACCCGAGAATAATGGCGGACGGTAAAACGCTTATATATTCTTCCTATAAACCTGAAGGCAAAGGGGGGTATGATCTTTATCACTCCAAATTGAAATATGGCAAATGGACCAAACCTGTGCCATTGGATTTCATAAATACATCAAAAGACGATGAATTGATTTCTGTACCTGCTTCCGGGGATGTAATTTATCTTTCATCCACTTTGAGCAATAATAAGGATGACATTTATAAAGTAGAATTACCAGGCGAGTTCAGACCTGAAAAGGTGATTTCAGTAGAAGGGTTTATTAAGGATGAAGAAACCAATAAACCTATTGCTTCAATCATTCAGCTTAATAATTTTAAAACGAAAGAAAAAGTATCAGAAGTTACCAATGACTCCGTTACCGGGAAATTTCAAGTATACATAGAGGAAGGACAGACGTATGACTTTTCTATAAGTTCTAAAGGACATACTTTTCATTCTGAGGTTCTAAAACCTGATTCTGTGAAAAGGTATCAAAAGTTTGAAAAAAACATTAAATTGAAACCTCTCAAAAAGAATACTTCTTTTGTTTTAAATAACATTTTCTTCGAATTTGATTCTGCTTCCTTATCGGCAACTTCTTTTTTTGAGTTAGACAGGGTGGTAGAACTGATGAAGGCCAATAAGACGCTTGTTGTGGAAATCTCTGCTCATACAGATGACAAAGGAAGCGATGATTACAACAATAAGCTGTCTCAAAACAGAGCGGAATCCGTTGTTAAATATCTAACATCAAAAGGCATTATAGCTGAAAGGCTTGTCGCCAAAGGTTTTGGGAAGACATTGCCCGCTGTGCCTAATGATTCTGATGAGAACCGTGCTAAAAACCGAAGGGTGGAATTCAAAATTCTGAAAATCTGAAATATGTCAAGTGCACCAATTAAGACAGCAATAGCGGGATATGGAGCCGCAGGTGAATTTTATCATGCACCTTTTATCGCAAGTTTACCCCAATTTATATTAACCAGTGTTCAGGAAAGGCATAAAGAACAATCAAAGGCGAAGTTTCCTGATGTGAGGGTAGTCCGAACCTTTACAGAATTAACGAATGATCCGGATCTTGAACTAATTATTATTACTACTCCCAATGAATATCATTTTCCAATGGCAAAAGAAGCAATGGAAAAGGGTAAACATGTTGTAGTAGACAAACCGATTACAGTTACCTCTGATGATGCAGAGCAACTGATTAAAATTTCCAAAGAAACTGGAAAGATCCTTACAGTATATCAAAACAGAAGATTGGATTCTGGTTTGCTTACAATTAGAAAGATAAAAGAGGAAAACGGATTTGGAAGAATCAGGCACTATGAAGCGCATTTTGATCGTTTTCGTCCAGCCATTAAAGATTCCTGGAGAGAGAAAGAAACGCCGGGAGGAGGACTGTTGTATGATCTGGGCGTTCATTTGCTGGATCAGACTATTTACCTTTGGGGAAAACCTCAGTCTGTCACTGCAAAGATCGAAAGACAAAGACCTGATGCAGTTGTTGATGATTTCTTCGAGATCACGCTTCAGTATACTGGATTCAAGGCAGTCATAAAAGCAGGAATGCTGGTGGAAGAAAAAACACCTCAGTTATATGTAGAAGGTTCTAAGTTAACTTACTTCCGATATGATCTGGATCCGCAGGAAGCAGCTTTAAAGAAGGGATTGTTCCCAAGGGATGCAGCATGGGAAAAGGAAACTGTTCCTATTCCTGGATTTATCAGAAATACTGATTGTGAAGAATCAGAATACCCTTCGGAAAGAGGAAATTATCCTTATTTCTACAAGAATCTGGCTAAGGTAATAAGAGAAGGAGGAGACCTCCTGGTAAAGCCGGAAGAGGCACTGTATGTGATCAAGCTGATTGAGTTGGCTAAAGTAAGCAGTGATGAGAAAAGAACAATTGATTTAAGTAATGTTTAAACCGGAAGAAATTAAAGAAAAGGGGAAGGTTGCGGAGACGATTAATAAAAAAGTTTTTTGATAAGCTAAGAAAAGTTTCTCCGGATCAGCTGGATAAAATCGTGCATCCTGTGCATGAAGAGGTGTTTGAAGAAGTGGATTGTCTTGCCTGTGCTAATTGCTGCAAGACCACAAGCCCTATATTTTATCAGGCAGATATCGAAAGGGTAGCAAGAAAGTTAAGATTAAAACCTTCGGATTTTATAGATCAATACTTGCACTTGGATGAAGATAACGATTATGTACTGAACTCATCCCCTTGTCCTTTTCTTGATGGGGAGAATTATTGCCTGGTTTATGAATCAAGGCCAACAGCTTGCAGAGAGTATCCTCATACTAACAGAAAAAGATTTCGTCAGATCCTTAACCTTACTTTAAAAAATACCCAAGTCTGTCCTGCGGTATATGAGATCGTAGAAAGGTTAAAAGTGAAACTTGATTTTGGTAAGTAGTTTTTCAGATTATTTTTAAGATGAATAGGTTTCTAAAAAAATGCTCTCATTGTCATAGTTTTTATCATTTTTATTCAGTCTTCCTTTATCGCTGCAGACGGGCTTTGGGACGATAATGTAAAAGCGGATTGTATATTGATTCTTGGTAACAAGGTCAATGAAGACGGAACACTTTCACCCAGATTGAAAGCCCGTGTGGACAAAGGACTTCAGCTATTTCATGAAAACTCTTCATCAATCATTATAGTATCAGGAGGACTTGGTAAAGAAGGTTATTATGAAGGCACAGAGATGAAAAAGTACCTTGTTGATCAGGGAGTGCCGGTAGGCAGCGTCATAGTAGATGACCAGGGAAATAATACTTTACAGACGGCAAATAATTATTTGAAACTTAGTGAGAGACATCATTTTAATAGCGTTACTGTTGTTTCTCAGTACTATCATATTTTCCGAACTAAATATTTACTAAGGAAAGCGGGAGCAGTTCATGTGTATGGTGCTCATGCAAATTTTTTTGAGTGGAGGGATTTTTATTCCATGTTTAGAGAATGTATCGCTTTTTACAAATACTGGTAAGCGAAAAGGATCGGGAGAATATGAATATTCAGGTTAACGAATTAAAGTAATATTGATTACATTGTTTTCATTGATAACAATAGCGTAATAACCAGCATCAGCCATCGATCCATCTGTTTTTGTTCCATCCCAGACAGCAGGAGCAATAAGCTCTCTGATTAAGTTTCTCCCCGAATCCAGTATTTTAATCTTACCCGGTGATTCGATAAAATAAGAGTCCATATAACCATCACCATTAGGACTGAATACTGCCTGACAGTCCTTAGGTTTTTGAAGCGTGAATGAAGATGTTGAACCTTTACAATTAAACTGATCACTGACAGTAAACTTGTATATGCCGGCCTCAAGATTATTGTACCGGAAATTATCAAGAGTAAGCGTATCAGATTTTGAAATTGACTTGATGCCAAAACGATAAGGAGCAGTTCCTCCCTTGTATTCAACTTCTTGTATCTCTATTGAATATCCTTCTTTGCAATTCTCTGAAAGAATATTTAATGATTTATAGGACAATTCTATACATGGCTTTACTTTAATATCCATATCGGTACTCTTAAGCACCAAAGAAGGCAAAGCCGCCAATCTTATTTCCTGATAATACTTCCCAGACTGCTCTGGAGTTAGAGGAGATAAAGTCAGTGCTGATGATTTATTTGTATTGTCAGCAATCCCATTTTTAAACCATTGATACGTTACAGGTAAAGTCACATCTACCTTCGGATCATATATGAACGAATCGGTCTGGTCTTTCAGCTCAAGGTTCTGATCAATGATAAATTCCTTTTGAAAGGAATAATTGAACTTGCTAAACTGAGGATGATTTTGTAGGGGCAAGATATCTTCAAATGTAAGGTAGTTACCTGAGATATCCACCTCATTTAGATTGGGTTTTGCAAGTAAATCCGGGAGACTGGATAGGTTGTTATTTCCAACATTAAAGGTTTTTAAAGTGGTATTAGTTTTAAGGTCTGATAAATCTGTCAAAAGGTTGCTTTGACCGTAAAATTTTTCCAGAAAATGAAGTTCTTGGAGACCTGTAATTTTGTCAATCCCCATATCGTTTAAATGTAACTCTTTAAGTTTTTTAAAAGCTGATACATCCTGAAATCCATTCACCTTATTTTTACTGGCTATAAGGTATTCCAAATTGACATATCCGGAAAGGTCCGGAAGCTCAGTTATCAGGTTTTCAGCAAAATATAGGCTTCCGAGGTTTGAGGAATTAGGTAATGCGGGTAATTTTTTAAGGAGATTATTTTGAACTTGCAAATCCCATAAATTAACAAGTGTACTCAAATCTGGTAACGATGTAATATTATTATAGCTCAGATAAAGACCTCTAAGATTTGTAAGTCCTGAAATATCCGGAATTGTAGTAAGATGATTTTTGCTAAGTTTAAGAATTGAAATATTCTTAAAGTAAGTAATACCAGTGACGTCATTAATGTTTGAGGATTCCAGAATCAGCTCATCAAAAACACTTGCAGCCTTAATAGTATCCAGTTTACCATCTTTCATCAGAGAGGGATAAGACAGCTCTAATTTTGCTCTAAAATTTGGATCTGGTATTTCAACGAGATGATCCTGGGCAATGACTTTAAAGCCAACCAAAACAAAAGCCATAAAAAGGAAAATCTTTTTAAGCTTCAATGTTTTTATATGAAGGTTACTCAAAATCATCTTAATACTGTAATCTGTCCGTTTTCTTTCCCACCATTAGCATATTCAACTATATAAACATACAATCCGGCTACTGCCAGATTACCTGTCATATCAGTGCCGTTCCATTCTGCTATTTCGCTTTGGCCCGTTTTTGTCTTAAATATAAGCAATCCTGCTCTATTGTATATTGAAAGTGTTCCAGCTTCTTCTGAAGAAACTGAAATTTTCAAAGTCTCACCAAGTTCCGGACTAAAGCTTAATGATTGCTTTTTATAACATTCCTTTGCTGAAACCTGGATCGATTTCTCTTTCACACAGCCCGATTGGTCTTTAACTTTTATGGAATAACTGCCGGGCCTTAATTTTGAGTAACTTGATTTAGAAGAAAAATTTCCGCTACCATTAAATTCAAACGAATACGGCGCTTTACCACCGCTAAGGCTGTTTTCTTCAATCTTAACTTCTCCGGTTGCACTATTAATGCAGGAGCTTGTAGAGGAAATTAAGAAATTAATATTTACTTCTGTACAAGGATCTGATATTACCTCAAAAGAGGGTTGGGCAGTTAATGTGTCAGATTGACTTGTCTCAGTTTCTTTGAGTAAAATTATCTCTTTCTTGATTTCAAGTGTAACTGTGTCTACAAAGCTTTCAGAGGTATTACCAATTTGAGGACTAATCCACACTTTTTTATTGACAGGCTTTTTAGTTTTCGAGGGGGGGGGGGGGAATTCATTATTTTGAGAAGGATCAGCCTCTTTAACAAGTTGTTTTTCAGCAACGCTTTTTACAGATGTCGGCTTTTCTGATTTATCGTTGATAGAAATACCAAAACCTGTGGCTGCACCAATCAATAAGATAAGTGAGCCACCCATAAACCATTTTTTAGTGTTATTTTTTTGATCCAGCTGGTTAATGTCTTTTTTGATCCTTTCTCTAAGGACGTCCAATTCAGCGCCAAGAACAACCTCATTAAGCAACTTCTGATTAGCAACTTCACCTCTCAATGCGGGATCTTCTGCAAGTGCTTTTTCGAATTTTAATAAAGCATCATCGCTCAGTTCCCCGTTGAGGTATTGATCAATTTCAAAGTAATATTCAACTCCTTCTTTCAATGCTTTAATAAATTTAAAAGATTTTTATCTTCATTTACCAGTTTTTGCAAATACTGCTTACACCTGTAGTTATTGGTTTTGGCGACATTTTCATTTGCGTAACCCATCTTCTCACTGATTTCCTTCATACTTAATTTCTCAAATATAGAGAAGCGAAGGATCTTCTGGCATTTTTCATCTAGTTTCTCAAATACCAATCTCATTGCAGAAGACTTTTCCTTTGTAATTAAATCTCCAAGATGATCAGAGTTGTCGGAATATTCACTTTCCATAAGGCTCAGATCTTTGCTTTGGATGCGTTTATCTCTTCTTACCTTATCGATCCAGAGATTTCGGGAAACAGAAAAAATAAAACCATCAATTCCATATTGCTGGTTAAATTTATTTTGCTTCACCTGATTGAAAAATATTACAACTGCATCCTGAAAAATGTCACTAGCTTCTTCCTGTGAACCATTGTTCTGAAGAATATACCTTCGGACCTTTTTCAAAGTATGTTCATAAAGATAAGCAAGGACAGGGTCATTTTCACCCTGTTGGATACATTCTATAATTTTTGAATCTATTTTATTCACACTTCCTGATCCTACGATTTGAAAATAAAAAAGTAAACACTAGCTTCACGGCTATTATTTTTAATTTTACGAGAATAACTGTTAAAAAATACAGAAATTATTCCTGTGTCCGGATTCAGACTAATTATAGTAGTAATTTTTATTTTTCCTTCTATTGTCAGAGGTCAATCCCGATCTGAAGTTCCGGATCTCTTTGATCAGTTCTTTAATAATTATTATTTATTGAATCCTGCTGCCGCAGACACGAGCTATAAATTCAAAATCAGAGGAGAAAACAGAACGCAGACAGGACTTTTTGAGGGGATAAGTAAGCTTTATGCTGACGCAGATTTTAAAATAAGAGAAAAAAGAGGGACGATCGCAATTTATTGGTTTGCAGGCTGTCAACTTTAAAGAAGGCGATTTTATAAACAGAAGCAGGCTTTACGGAAGGTACTCCTGGAGGACAAATCTTTCCGAATATTCTTCATTATCGGCTGGAGCAGCCTTAGGAATAGTGAATTATAACTTCAGAGGTTCTCAGGCTGGAGCTGGAGGAAGTTCAACGGTTATGGACGGAAGTATTGGTATATGGTATAGCTGGAAAAGACTTTATTTAGGAGTTGCGGGGCAGCAGATATTAAGGAATCAACTTCAACCTATAAATCAACAGTTTCAGTTGGAGAGATATTGGAATTGCAATATGTTTTACAGTTTTCAAATCTCACATGTTCTCGATTTTACTCCGCATTTATATACAAGATTGCAAAAAGGAACTGATAACGTTCAGGTGGCTGGAGTTTTTGATATCTATGATTTGGTAAGTGCAGGTGTAAATTTAAAGTATAAGAGAGGAGTTGCATTTATTGTCGGATTAAAAAATATAAAGGTAGGAAACTCCACATTCTCATTATATGCGTCTTATTTGGCCGGTACAAATAGCCCATCCATATTAGATGACAATGCTGTAGAATTTTATCTGAGCTTTCAAAGATGAAATTTGATTAGGGTATTTGTTTAATTTTTTTTTATTTTTTTTAATCCGACTGTTTACATTTCATTTTCTACTCCGTATAAGGTTTGATTTTTCGCAAAAGGAAAAGTACAAATCGGATTATACATGAAGAATAGACTATTCTTATTACCATTCTTAATTCTTTTAATGTGCGCTCAACAGTCTGCAATTGCTCAAACTGCTTATACCTGGAAAAATGTTGCAATAGGAGCTGGTGGGTTTGTATCAAGTATCATTACAAGTAAAACGGAAGCTAATTTAGTATATGCACGCACGGATGTAGGAGGCGCTTACAGATGGAATGCTGATAAGAATGTCTGGATTCCTCTTACTGACTGGGTTTCTGAAAGTGAAACAGGATATCTCGGAGTCGAAGCACTGGCTATAGATCCTCAGGATTCTAAGAAGGTTTATATGCTGGTTGGAATAGATTATTTTAATGGAGGAAAAACAGCTATCCTTCGTTCTAGTGATTACGGAAATACTTTTACAGTTACAGAAGTAACATCTCAATTCAAAGCACACGGCAATGGGATGGGGCGTCAGAATGGAGAGAAACTTGTTGTAGATCCTAATTTGAGTTCTTTGCTTTTTTGTGGTACCAGAAGAAACGGTCTTTTTAAAAGCACTAATTCAGGTGCTGCCTGGAGCAAAGTAAGCGGACTAAACGTTTCAAGCACTCCTAATGACAATGGCATAAGTTTCGTACTGATTGATCCAACCAGTGGAACTAAAGGCAGCGCATCCAAAACGATATTTGCAGGTGTCTCACAAAGCGGAACTAACCTATATGTCAGTAAAGATGGTGGGGCTACTTTCAATGCTATTTCTGGAGGCCCTACCAACTTTATGCCTCAGAGAGCAGTACTTGCTGCTGATGGAAACCTGATCATTACTTATGGCAATGGAGCAGGACCGCATGGTCACTGGAGCCTTCCGGAACTTATGGATGGTGGAGCAATCTGGAAATACAATACTAAAACAGGAACATGGACTAATGTAACTCCTTCCGGTTATGCAAGTGCTTTCGGTGGAATATGTGTAGACCCTAATAACTCCAACAGACTTGTAGCTTCTACTATCAACACCTATCTTCCTCATAACAATGCCTGGGGAGATAGAATATTTCTTAGTACAAATGGTGGAACATCCTGGACAGATCTTTTTGCCGGAGGAATGACTCTCGATGCTAATGGTTGTCCATGGATTGCAAATCAGGCAATACATTGGGCGGGCTCCATTGAATTTGACCCTTTTAATACTGATAAAGTCTGGGTGACTTCTGGAAATGGTGTTTTCAAGACGGAGGATGTTAATGCTTCAAAGACTATTTGGAAATTCATGCAAAATGGTCTTGAAGAAACTGTTCCTCTTGATATGGTAAGTATTCCCGGAGGACCTCTGGTATCAGCAATAGGTGATTACGACGGTTTTGTTCATACGGATATTACTAAATATTATTCCAGACATACTCCTAATACCGGCACTACGACAGGTATTGCATTTGCATCCAAAAAGACAAGCATAATGCTACGTGCTGGCAATGATATGTATTACTCCACAAATCAAGGTGGAAGCTGGACGAAATGTAATAAAAACGGACTAAGCGGTGTTAAGGGTAGTATAGCAATATCGTCAGACGGAAAAGTATTTCTGGCTTGTCCCGAAGGATCTTCCACAACATACAGATCTACAGACAATGGAAATTCATGGACAGCATGTTCCGGGGTTAACATATCAGGAGCCTTTCCTGTAGCGGATGCTGAAAATGCCAACAAGTTCTATGTTTTTAATGAATCAAGTGGGGCTATGCTGGTAAGCACTGATGGTGGTGTTTCTTTCAGTACTTCAGGAAACGCAGGATCAGGAGGCTCAAGAGTCATTCGTTCTACACCTGGGAAAGAGGGCCACTTGTGGGTGCCACTTTGGAATGGCCTTGTTCGATCAACAAACTCTGGTCAATCATTTACTAAAGTTAACAGCGTCACCTATTGCGGTGCGGTAGGTCTGGGTAAAGAAGCTTCGGGTAAAAGTTATCCTACCATTTACATATGGGGCACTATCAATAATGTGATAGGTGTTTATCGCTCTGTAGATGAAGGCGCTACCTGGGTGAGAGTTAATGATAATGAACATGAGTTCGGAGGACCTGGCAATGCCAAGATGGTATTGGGTGATATGAATGTATATGGAAGAGTATATATGAGCACGGCGGGGAGAGGTATAGTATATGCAGAAACGGGAACTCCTGATTGTGCGGGAGTAATAGGCGGGGCAGCCTATCTTGATAAATGTAGTACCTGTGTTGGCGGAACCACCGAAAAACAACCATGTGTGGCAGACTGTAACGGAGATTTTGGAGGTACAGCTTTCAAGGATAACTGTGATGTCTGTGTAGGAGGAGAAACAGGTAAAACAGCCTGTGTGAAGGATTGCAATGGTGTTTTTGGTGGAACTGCATTTATAGACAATTGTAATATTTGTGTAGGCGGAAATACTGGTAAAGTTGCCTGCGTAAAAGATTGCCATGGTGAATATGGCGGAAAAGCTTATTTGGACAACTGTCAGACCTGTGTTGGCGGTAGCACGGGGATGACAGCTTGCTCCAAAGATTGTAATGGAGATTGGGGCGGGACAGCTGCCTTGGATGTCTGCAATGTTTGTTCAGGAGGAGAAACAGGAAAAGTACCTGTTTTAAATCAAAGTGAGTGCACTGTCACTTCCATTGATAAAACCCAAATGGGTGAGGTGGTATCAGTTTATCCAAATCCTTTTAGCGCCGATTTTACTATAGCATCAGATGGTCAGTATAGTTATACTGTTATCAATTTTACCGGTAATATAGTGGCAAGCGGTACGGCAGAAGGTCAATTGATATTAGGAGCAGATCTTTCTGCAGGCATGTACCTTGTAAAAGTTGAAACAGCGGGCAAAACAACAATCAGAAAGGTTGTAAAATACTGAAATTAAAGAGTCTGGTTGATAGATGTGTGAGTGAAATGATCCATTGGGTCTTTCACTTCTCTATCTCCTGAAAAGCATTAAGCAAAGGAATCTAATCGTAAGATCTTAATTTAGGTTGATAGATAAATAAGTGAAATGTCCTGAAAGGGACTTTCACTTTTTCTCCTGAGCTTAATTTCAATAATGAATGTTTTGGGCTTACCGATTTCCCTTTATCGGTACTTAAATACAGGTTGATAGATGTATGTATGAAGGATCCTTAAATGGATCCTTCATTTTTTAAGGTTGATCAGTGAATTCGTAACATCCAAGAACAGGGACATGATCTGAAATATGTATGGTGTCAAATGTCTGGAAATTTCTTATTGATAATTTCCCAGGATCAAAAAACTGATGATCAATTCTTAAAAAAGCTTTATTGGGCAAAAAGGTAAATCCAAAGCCGTTACCTTTTTCTTCAAATCCATTGTCCAGCTTTTTTTTCATTTTTTGATAAACATAGCTATAGGGAGTCTCATTGAAATCGCCTGCAACAATTAATGGAAAGGAAGTAGAATCGATGAAAGCGATTAGTTTTTTTACCTGAGTACTTCTGATTTCACTTGTTTCCTTTAGCCAATAGGCATTTCTCAATACTTTTTTTAATGGAAAGAATGGATTTCCTTTTTTCAGATTGTTGGATTCAAAATGAACACTTACAATCCTTAGCACCTTACCTTTTATCAGTACATCAGCATAAATGCCCTTGTTAAAATCGCTTCTGCCTTCAAATACCAGACCATTCCGAATGATTGGGTATTTGGAGAAAATTGTAACTCCAACTACATTCTTTTTGGCAAACACAACCTGATATGGATACAAAGTTTCAAGAAAGGGGCCCTTTTCAGGAAAGAACTCCTGTAAACAAACGAAATCTGTATTTTTTTCAGAGATAACTCTTGCCAGATTTTCTTTGAATCCCAGTTCATGAGAAATATGATAGCCGCTTACATTGTAGGAAAGAACAGTGAAGTCACATTTCAGATCTGTGGATTCATTTATGGTGCTTATCCTAAAAAGAGTAAAAAAATAAAAAAATGAGAGCAGGAAAAATAAGGTGCCAACCCATTTTATTTTTGATTTCTTCTTAAAAAAAAACAAAAATAGAATTATGATACAATTAAAATAAACGAAGACTGGAATTAATAAGGTTGCGATTTCAGAAATCCAAAGTATATGTGGGGGGATGCATAATGAGAGCAGGGAAAAGGCGAAAGTGAGATAAAAAAAAATCAAAAAGCAATTGCCTATAAAGACAAGATTGCGTCTTGAATAATTCGGAACTGAACTCATAATGAATTTTAAATATTAATCTTACTTCATAAGTAAGGAAATTGAGAGGCGAATTTAAAGATAATTTTTACTAACTTTTAAATACTAAATAAATGTCAATGATAATTTATTGATCAGATTTCAAGTGTATCCTAAAATAGGGTTGTTTCGATATGTCAGCATTCAGCGAATAAAAGACAAATGAACGGTAAGGAGGTGCATTTGCCTCAGGCGCCATTTTAAAAAGAAATCCATTATTGTTTAATTTTTTAGTTTTTCCAGCTATATTCCTGAGTAGATTAGTCACATCTAATTCAATAAAAGTGGGAAGGTTTTCCGGAACAGTAAAGACTATATAATCTTCTGGTAATTCAGAATAACGAGGTTGATTGATCCAGGATAAAGTCGTCATATCCCAGGAATCCTTAACAAGACATACCTGTACATTATTTTGATTAAAAGTTTGATTGACGATATCAGGAACAGTTTCATCAGAGCCGGTAGGCTTAGGATAAAGTATTAAGGCTGCAGACATTACTTCTTCACTGCTTTTTATTTCAGAAAGGTTTATATTTAAATAAGAGCGATACCGTGCGGGATCACCGAATCTGGTCCAATTGGCAACTATATTATGACGGTCTCCACGCCCATTGGTTGTTTCCAGGGTGATATGCGAATTTAGATAGGCATCTCCATCACCCTTGGAATTTAGATCCTGCCTTATTTCAATGGTCCTTTCTACCTTTTCCTGAGGCAATGGACAATGATGTTCACAAGAAGATGCAAGCAAAAATAAAGGGAATAAGATATGAAAAATAATAAGCTTTTCAGGTATAATCATATTTTACTAAAAAATGAAAAGAATCATTGAAAATGGGTATTAAGTCCTTCAATATCTGTTTTTTTTGTAAATTTTGGAATATAATTTATACTTTTGTTTTCCAACACTTAATTAATGGTGCTTTCAGATAACGATATCGTTAGAGGTTGTGCGAAAGGAGATATAAAATCTCAGGAGGCTTTATTTAAAAAATATGGTCCTGACCTGAAAAAATTATCTTTCCGGTATTCTAAAAGTGTTGAAGATGCAAAAGATATTTTTCAGGAAGCTTTCATTAAAATTTTTAAAGATATAAACTCTTTCCGTAATGAAGGAGCTTTAATAGGTTGGATGAAAAGGGTGACTGTAAACACTGCAATCTCTTTTTACAGAAAAAAGAGCAATTCAGGATTTTTTCATTTGTCAATTGAACCCGAATCTGAAGAGGAACCAGGAGGAAGGGGTAATAGCTATCAAAAATATTTTAATGAAACAGAGGAAATCAAAGACGAAGATTTTAGTGAGTATGAAAAAGCTTTGTCAAAACTTACTTACGAACAGTTAATAAATCTTATAAAGTCTCTTGATCCTCCTCAAAATATCATTTTTAACATGTTTTATATTGAAAATTATTCCCACAAGGAAATTGCCAAGGAATTGAACATTAGTGAAAATAATTGCAGAACTTTACTCCACAGGTCTAAAAAGAAGTTAAAGGATTCCATCAGAGTTTTAATTTACCATTCAGTATAAGCATGGAGGACCACAAGGACATAGGTATTTTGATTAAGAACCGCATGGAATATGCGGAGAAGGAGGAGCTTTTTGACTTTGATAGTGAATGGCTGGCAATTAAACCTATTGTCAAAAAAAATAATTTTATTACCTGGAGGCTTAATACATTTAATATTTATTATCTGATATTTTTAATAGCTTCTTTATCATTGCTTCTATATTATATATTCTTATCGCCAAAGCAAGAACTGGTTAAAAACGCAAAGGTGAGTGGTGTATTAGAAACTATTACAGTAAAAAAGGACAATAATTCAAACAAGCCTGTCAGTAATGATAAAAACGTATCATTGAGTAATCATTCTGTCATTACTCCATATAATAAATCAGGAGGGAGGACTTTAGGTGTATCAAAAGAGACCAAGGATTCTGCTAATAAAAATTCATTAGGCCCTGTAATAACACCCTTTCCGGTTTCAGATACACTTTCCCGTCTGAAGGTAAATGTAGAGCTTCAATCAGTTCAGGCCGCAGAACTGCAGCAGGAGCCAAAACAAAACAAACCTGTAATTACATTAAATAAACAGGATACAATTATTAAAACAGATACATTGAGGAAAGTCAAAACGAAAAAGATTTTTAAATAATATCATTACATGAGACTTACTTTTTTAACTTTTTTATTTTCAACCCACTCCTTACTGGCGCAGGTAGATACCTTGTTTAAGCAGGGGATAGAAGCTGATACCATCATCATAAAAAAAGCACCTGTCACTGTATCTCAGCAATTTGTTTTAGATGAATATCTTTATAAAGAAGTAGAGCATTTCTTCTTTGTCAAACCTTATATTTCATATCTGTATTTTCAGAATTATTTGTCCGGAAATGAGGGGTTACTGGCGCAAGCCTTTTGCTATAGCGTAAGGGAAAAGAATAGTTATAATCTTAGTATTGATCTGGGTTATAGTTTTAAAAGGTTCAATTTTCTTTTAGGATATTCCTATCTTTCTTACAACGAAAAGGTGTTGCTGTACAAGGAAAACGATTCGTATCAAAATCATTTTGTGCAGAACCATATTTCAGCCAAGGTTTCATTGGATCTGAACTATAAGAAAATTAAAATAGCTCCTATAATCGGATTGTCTTATAATTTTGCTGTTTCCGCTAATACCGTATATCCTGTTTTAAAGGATAATGTTATTGCATTTGAAAAGTCAGATGATTTCCAAAAGTCAAGAACTTTTTATATTCTGGCAGGGCTGGAACTGAAAGCATTTAACTCCAGACGAATGAGCCCGTTTGCAGGAGTAAGTTATATGAGAAGCTTATTTCCAGAAGGAAAAGGAGGAAAGTTCGATTTTTCCTATACGAAAAATATTTTTATATGGTCTTTAGGGCTCATGGTTAAGTTTTAAATTTCTTACTCTTTCATTTAAAAAGAATATTCCCAGATTACCACCGTTCTATTGCAGTCAATTCAGTTTCTCGTCAGAAACTTGGCAAAGTCTTATTACTCTTATTCTGCATGGACGCACGCTTATATTTATTCGTTTTTCTATTCTTATTTAATATTAGTGGTATATATGCCCAGACTGATACATCGACTATTTTGAAGAAAAAAAAGTGGTATCAGAGAAATTCATTAAAATATTTTGCGGCTCCTGCAATGTTAGTTGGTTATGGAGTTTCAGTATCAGGAAATCATGGCCTTTACAGCAGCATGGATGTAAAAAAAGATATTCATCATATATTTCCTGATTTTTCTACAGATGCAGATGATTATTTAAAATATGTCCCCTATGGTCAATATGTCTTGTTGAAGTTACTTGGAACGCCTTCCCAGCATGATTTTCTCAATGTTGCCTTACTTGTTATCAAATCAAATATCATAGCTTCTGCTATGGTTTTTCCCTTAAAAAATATAGTAGGCAGAGAGCGGCCGGACAGGTCCGATTTTATGTCTTTCCCTTCAGGCCATACTGCGGATGCATTTGTTGCGGCAGCTATTTTGCATCAGGAATTTAAAAAAATAAGCCCCTGGATAGGTATCTCAGGGTATGCAGTTGCTGCTACAGTAGGGGTATGCAGAATGCTTAATAATAAACACTGGCAATCGGATGTCTTGACAGGAGCAGGGATTGGTATTTTGTCTGTTCATCTTGCTTATCTCACACATCTCAATCGTTTTCATTTGCCTAAAAAACTTACGATATCACCTATGGTTAGTCTTCATGCAAAAGGGATTGGTATTAATTACCGCTTTTAAATCAGAATTTATAAGTCATCGAAAATCCCTGATAAGGCCCTAGTACAGGATCAAATGCCATATTTTTGTTTTTTTTGCGAGGTTTGTGGAGTTCCGGAACTACAATTCCAATTGCGGCTCCAGCTATTGTCCCCACAATGAGATCTGAAGGAAAATGCATTCCTGCCTTATATCTGTAATAGGCTGTTAAAGTTGGAGGGATGATTGCTAATCCGTATAAAACCGGAACAAGTCTGGATCCTTTATGATAATCAGCAAATACTTTTGCAGCGAAAAAAGAACACGTGGCAGCTGCAGCAGCGTGACCTCCGTAAAATGAATTCTTGGATCCGTTTCGGGTGCGCCTTTCCATGCTCTCATCAGGATTGTAAACATAAGGCCGATATCTGTTAATCCGGCCTACTCCCCATGAATAACAATTGGACATAAGCGAAACTGTTGTCAGATAAATTACTCCGATTCTTACTGCATCCTGCCTGATTTTTTTATCAAATAATAGTAGTCCGGGCAAAATAATAGTAGTTGTAAGAGTGATATCTGATAGGTGCATGGCAGTCTTCGCAAATGCGGGATTTTGCCTTGTTGCTCCTCGATCAAATTTGGGAACATCTTCAGGGCCTAAGGTAAGAACGGTTGCTTCATCAATTCCTTTTTTCCCTTTTAAGACACGAACGCCATAATAATTAGATACTAAACCTCCCACTATTATGGGGGCGTCTATATACCATTTTACTCTATATACATGCTGTTTGCTTTGGCTTTCATTTGATACTGAATCCTTTTGCTGACCAAAAGTTTGAAAAAACAAAAAGGAAAAAAATACCGACAGATAAATTTTTTTCATGAACCAGATGGGAATGGACTTTGTATATAAATCAACTTTAGAATTAAAGATTTTGTTAAATTCGCATCTGATAAACATAACAAGTTCATATGAAAAGCAATCACGAAATAGATTACAAGATTTATGGTGAGGAAATGCAGTTTGTAGAAATCGAACTGGATCCTCAGGAAACTGTAGTTGCTGAATCCGGCAGCTTTATGATGATGGAAGAAGGGATAAAAATGGAAACTATTTTTGGTGACGGATCACAGCAACAGGGAGGATTTTTAGGGAAAATTTTTACCGCAGGAAAAAGACTCCTGACGGGTGAAAGTCTGTTTATGACAGCTTTTACTAATGGAGGAGGGGGTAAAAAACATGTGAGTTTTGCATCTCCCTATCCAGGCAAAATTATACCTATGAACCTGTTGGAACTGAATGGCAGATTAATTTGCCAGAAAGATGCATTTTTGTGTGCAGCAAAAGGGGTATCTATTGGAATTGAATTTCAGAAAAAACTTGGTACCGGACTTTTTGGAGGGGAAGGTTTTATTATGCAAAAGCTTGAAGGTGATGGATACGCTTTTGTGCATGCAGGAGGGATGGTTATAGAGAAAACGCTCCAGGCAGGTGAAGTATTAAAAATAGATACAGGCTGTCTCGTTGCATTTACCAGTGGAGTAGATTATGATATCGAATTTGTAGGAGGAATCAAAAATTCACTTTTTGGTGGTGAGGGGCTGTTTTTTGCAACATTAAGGGGGCCTGGAAAGGTTTGGGTTCAATCCTTACCTATAAGCAGACTTGCTTCCAGAATGCTTTCTTACGGTGTTGGTCAAAGAAAAGAAGAAGGCAGTATCCTTGGAGGTTTGGGTAATCTTATCGATGGAGATTAGAAATTATCATTTAATAATAAAAAGAGAGATTGGCAGAAATGACAATCTCTTTTTTTTGTACTCTATTGCCAAAATCCTTTAAGTTCTTTATTATAGACTGTCGGAAATGCATCTTGTATTTGAAATTTGTTATTAAAACAGTCTTAATGTAGTACCTGTTATTCTTTTATAAAGACAGAAAGATGGAAACGGAAATCAAATGGAGACCGATCATAGGCGGAGCAATTGCAGGAGCAATTTTTGGATATCTTATGAGAAGAAGACCTGCTCCTATCAAGGTAGAAAGAAAAATTGACCTCAACCGATATCAGGGCAGATGGTATGAAATAGCTGCAATACCTTCAAAGTTTGAAAAGGGATGTATTAATGTAACCTCAGAATATTCATTGCAAAAAGACGGAACATTTAACATAGTCAACGAATGCAGGACCATTGAAACCGGTAATCTGAAAAAATCATTTGGTAAAGCTATACTGAAGGATCCGGGGACTAATTCAAAGTTTAAAATAAAGTTCAGAGGACCGTTTAAAAGAGATTATCAAATCCTTTCTGTAGGAAATGAGTATGAGTATGCATTAGCCGGAGATCGGTCCAGAAAAAGACTTTGGATATTATCCAGAAAACCGGTATTGTCTAAAAATGTTGTTGATCAATTAATTGATAAAGCAAAAAATGAAGGATTTGATGTTGGAAAGATTGTTTTTATTAAACATAATCATTTTAATGAGCCATGTTAAAAGATAGTTTATAAAGAACTTATTTTATTGTTTTAAGCTTTTATCATTTAATGTACATTTAGTCTTAGATTAAATTGTAACATATACAACACTAGCTCAGTTAATTAATATTAAGTTATTTTTTAATTTGGCAAATAATTTATTTGAATAGAAAACATAATTAACCGTGATTAAACTAACATTTTCCCTACTGTTTTTAAATCTACTATTAGCCTTTACCTCCGCTGGTGGTGACTGGGAATTAAAGAAGGAGCAAGAAGGAATTAGAATTTATACCGGAGATAAAGATGCTGGTATCAAAAAAGTTAAAATAGAGACTAGTGTTAACTATTCTGCTGCAAATGTACTTGAAGTTCTAAAAGATAAGGAAAAATATACAAATTGGGTTTATAAATGCAGTGAAGCAAAGTTATTAAAAAAGGTCAATGAGAATGAATTTTACCACTATCAGATGACCAGCGCACCATGGCCAATACAAGACCGTGACATGATTGTGCATCTTAAAATTGCTGAAAATTCCAATGGAGAATACATTTTAACCGGTCAGGGAGTACCGGATTATCTTCCTGAAAGAAACGGAAGAGTTAGAATTAAACATTACCAGACACTTTGGAGAATAACTCCGGTTACAGAGCATTCATGTCAGGTAGTTTACGAAATGAGAGTTGATCCCTCAGGAGCAATTCCCGCATGGCTATATAATCTTGGATCAACAGAAGGTCCACTGATCACTGCTCAAAATCTCCGAAAAGAAGTGGAGAAAAGATTCCATTAAGTTTACCAAATCCCAAGTAATTTCCTTAATAGGACAATCTGACCTGTATGGTAAGCTGTATGATCGCAGATTAATATGGCTTCCCTTAAAAGGTTTTGTCCTGTACCGTTTGAAATAGGGGCCAGTAAATCAGCAGAAGGGTCTTTGATAAGATTTACAAAAGAATTTCTATCCTCTTCGAAATTGTGAAGACACTCTTGCCATTGCTGCGCAGTGGGTTCAGTATTTGAAGGCCAGTAATCTTCAGGCCACGTCGGTTCTTTATATGCAGCATTGGTACAAAATTCAAGAATGTCTTTTTGTGTAAACTGTATATGGGAACTTAGTTGCCAGATATTATACGGAAAATTTGTTTTCGATTTTCCTGCCAGTTGGTAATCTATTCCTTTAACAGCCCCTTCAAATGAGATATGAGCCTGATCCTTGGCCAGCATGTTCACAAGCTGAATTCGGATGTCTTTCTGTTCATCTTTCATTAAAGAGAAACAGGAGAACAGAATCACATGTTTAATGAATCCCGATCTTCTTTACTGAATTTCTTGATGATGTTTTCCGCTTATAAGAGAACTACTGACAGGAATATATCCTTCATTAAAAATAATTTCTTTTCCCTCTTCACTTTTTATAAAATCAATAAAGGCTTTTAATTTTATATGAGTATCAGCTGCATAATAGAGATATAAAGGTCTTACAAATTTGTAGTGAAAATTCTCCACATGCTCATTTCTTATTTTTATAAAAGTTTTTCCTTTATCAAAAGAGATATCAAGTGGTTCTACAGAGTAATTCAATTGTGCAAATGAAACATACCCAATAGCATTTTGATATTTCCGAACAGAATCAATTATATCTTTACTGTTATTAAGAGGTACTGTATTTTCTGAGAAGTTTTCATTGTTCAGTATTTGTTCTTTAAAATAACGATATGTACCTGATGTGCTATCTCTTCCAAACATGCGTATATGTTTACTAAGTCCGGTACTTACTTCCCATTCATTCATATTTCCGGAAAAAATTTCTTTTACCATTTCTTTCGTTACCCCCTGACTTTATTGTTAACATTCACAATAATTGCAAGGGCATCACCGCCAAGATACAGTTCAACAAAATCAAGCTTCTTATTATGAAAATCAAATTTATGATTTTCATTCATTATTGCAGAAGTCATGGCTATATCTGTATCTTGTGATTTTAAAGTCTCTATGCCAGACTGACTTCCGGAGGCTTCTAAATGAAAGGTGTATAGTTTATTTTTCTTCTCAAATCTGGATATTAACTTTTCCATAACAGGAGCTACTGTGGTGCTGCCTGTGATGGAGATGTTTATCTGATTGGGATTTTTAGTTTTATATAAAGTATCTTTTTTAACTTCAGTAACAGGCTTTTCTTTAACTGCTGATGAAAGATTTAAGGTATTTGTGCCGTCACAGGAGAAAATGAAGACGGCAAATAATAGCAATAATAACTTGTTCACAATGCGGTAATTTGTTCGAAAATAATTAATTGAATCAACTTGACAAAAGAATTTTTCTCAAGTTAGGTATGTGTTGTAACGTCTATGCCATTGTCAAGCCTTGGTGATTCAAATATAGGCCTTATAGAAGAATAATATTTATCAGCAGTATTGACTTAATAATTATTTAACAGCATTTTTAGAATTTCAAGTTCTAAGTACTCAGAAACAATTATTAATTCTACCAGTTATACCATCAATTTTTAAATCAATAAAACATGAAGAAACTTTTATTTTTTATGATATTCCTATCGGCGGCCAGTTTGGCTAAAGCTGGAGGATACCAGGTAAATCTCATTGGAATACGATATGTCGGAATGGGGCATATTGGCACAGGCCTTACAATGGATGCAGGTTCTATTTTCTTTAATCCGGGAGCTTTATCCTTGATTAAAGATAAATACAGCATTTCGGGAAATGTGAGTGGAATATTTTCATACACTCAGTTTCGCTCTGCCGATGCTGGTTTTACTGCTAGGACAGATAACCCTTTGTCTACACCTTTCTCCGTGTTTACCAGTGCTAAAATTACTGATGATTTAAGTGCAGGAATAGGAGTATATACTCCATTTGGTAGTTCCATTGTATGGGGGGATGACTGGGGAGGAAAATATTTGATACAGGATATCAAATTAAAATCCGTACTATTTCAACCAACACTTTCTTATAAAATAGGTGATAAGCTGGGTATAGGTGCCGGACTTGTATTTGCTTATGGGAAAGTAGACCTTAACCGGGCTTTACCGGTAACTTTTGCCGACGGAAGTTCAGGTCAAGTTAATCTAAAAGGACATGCAACTAATTGGGGGTATAATGTTGGGATATCATTTAAACCAATAGAAGCCTTGACAATTGGTTTGAATTACAGGTCTAAAATAAAGATGGATCTGAAAGACGGGGATGCTAACTTCAAAGTACCGTCATCATTATCACCTAATTTCCCTACCGGAAATAAATTTGATGCCACACTTCCTTTACCGGCTACTTTCAGTGGTGGAATCTCATATAACATCAATGATAAATTCCTAATCGGAGCTCAGGTCGATTATGTAAGATGGAGCTCTTATGATTCGCTGATTTTTGATTTCAAACAAAATACTTCATCTCTACCTGATTCAAGAAATCCTAGAAAGTATGACAATACTTTTATATTCAGACTAGGTGGGCAATACAAAGCCAGTGATATGCTTACAGTGAGACTAGGCGGATATTATGATGAAACTCCTGTAAGAAAAGATTATGAAAATCCTGAAACTCCCGATGGGAACAGAATTGGGCTATCTGCAGGGCTTTCCATTTATCCTACGGAGAGATTAAGTATAGACTTGTCATTTTTATTTGTCAATCAGCTGAAACGGGATTCGGAGTACGCACCAGCAAATTTTAAAGGAGCATACAAAACCTATGCATACATTCCGGGAATTGGCTTATCGTATAATTTTTAATCAGAAAGGAACTATGAAACTTAAGATAGCACATTTGTATATTGCTCTGGCAATTCTAACATTTGGATGCAAACCGGATATAAAAGAAGATGTTACAATTACTTCTGGAACTGCTGATTTTTCAGAGTATGTAGCGGTAGGGAATTCTTTAACAGCTGGTTATGCGGACGGAGCCCTTTATAAGTCCGGGCAATCATATGCATTTCCTAATATTCTTGCCCAACAATTTTCATTAGCCGGAGGAGGACCTTTTAAGATTCCATACGTGGCAGATGAGAATGGAATAGGTGTTCAAAACGGACAACCGGTTACTAAAAGAGTGTTAGGTTCGGTAACAGACTGTAAAGGTGTGACTTCATTGAGCCCTGTTTTTGCTGGGACCCCCAGCCTTCTGAATCTTGCCCCTATAGGGTCGGCAGGACCATTTAATAATATGGGAGTTCCGGGAGCAAAGTCATTTCATTTGCTGACTCCTTTATTCGGAAGATCTTTAGATCAAGGAGGCAATCCATTTTATAATAGGATAGCCAGTAATCCGGGAGTTTCTACAGTGGTAGGAGATGCAGCAGCTCAAAATCCATCTTTTGTTTCTATCTGGATAGGGAATAACGACGTTCTGGGTTATGCTACATCAGGCGGAGAAGGAGGAGGGGACAGTATTACAAATCCGGTAGCCTTTACTCAATATCTGAATGCTATCGTGAATGCCCTGTTAGCAGGAGGTGCTAAAGGAGTAATTGCTAATATTAGTGATGTAACAAAAATCCCGTACTTCACAACAGTGCCTTATAACGGTTTGGTATTAACTTCTCAGGCACAGGTAGACGCATTGAACCTTAACTATGGTGCATTAGGAATTACATTCAATCTGGGACAAAATCCCTTTATCATTAGTGATCAGAATGCTCCAGGAGGTCGTAGACAAATAAAAAGTAATGAATTGATCTTATTAACAATCCCTCAGGATTCTATAAAATGTTATGGTTGGGGAAGTCAAACTCCAATTCCAGGCAAGTATGTCCTTGATCAAACAGAAATTGCTAATATTAATGCAGCAACTGCAGCCTACAATCAGGCAATTGTAGCTGTGGCCCAGCAAAAAGATCTGGCATTTGCGGATATGGCTTCATTGATGGCCTCTCTTAGCACCGGTATAACCTTTAATGGTCTCACATTTACAACAACATTTGTTACCGGAGGAGCATTTTCATTGGATGGAATTCACCTTACTCCTCAGGGAAATGCTGTTGTAGCTAACGGTTTTATTAATGCTATAAATTTTAAATATGGTTCAACTTTTCCTCAGGTAAATGTGGCTTCATATCCTGGAATTGTTTTCCCTTAAAAGTTTAAAAACCTTTAAAAAGAGGTTGTCTGATACTCGGGCAACCTCTTTTTTTTATCTGTGTTGAGATCAAAATAAAAAGTAAAAATTAATGAGCCAGAGATTAATTAATCCTCTCTTACTGAAAAATATCCTTGTAAATGAATTAAGTTAAATTCATATATTTGCCTGATTAAATTAGGAATATAGTAATATTACTATTCTTTAAATGGATTTTGGAAGGTTAATAGGTTGGTTGTTTGCGTGTTAGTAGATGAGGAAGTTGGATTCGATGTTGTTACATGTGAATGGTAAGTTATCCTAGGGGTAAATAAATTCTAAAAAATATTCCTGAAATGGCTATTTATATTCTATTTGGGGAACTTAATTGTTTAATAAAGGGATTTATAATTGCCCAAGAATCAAAACTTAAAATTTAAAATAAGAACTGACGTTTAGAATACTAACTGCATATCTAGCTATTGATAATCAGATATATTAAAGAGATAATAACTAAAACAAGGACTAAAATCAAAGTATGACTATTTTCTTACAAGTGGCGGACTCAGCTTTAGCTGTTGCTTCAGCTGCCGGCTCAAATGCTAAAGAAGGGATTTCCTACCTTCAGTTAATCATGATGGGTGGTTTAATCATGGTTCCCATTCTTTTACTTTCCTTAATTTCTTTTTACATATTCATCGAACGATATCTTTATATTAGAAATAATGCTCAGCCTGATAAGGGCCTTTTGTCTATTGTAAAAGAGAAAGTACAAACCGGTAAAACCTCAGAGGCATTAAGATTATGTGAAAATTCATCCTTGCCAGTTGCGAGAATGCTAGAAAAAGCCATCATCCGTTTAGGTTC
Source organism: Sporocytophaga sp. (assembly GCA_024707265.1). Taxonomy (GTDB): domain Bacteria; phylum Bacteroidota; class Bacteroidia; order Cytophagales; family Cytophagaceae; genus Sporocytophaga. The sequence continues at coordinate 588,239 of JANQAB010000004.1, forward strand.
TTCCATCAGGGATATTGAAAGCGCAATGGAAAACGTAGCTGCAGTGGAGGTTTCTAAAAATGGAAAAGAACATGGGATTACTTGTCGGTATTGCTGCCGTAGCTCCTATGCTTGGTTTCCTTGGTACTGTATTCGGTATGATCCATACATTTCAGGATATTGCTGCAAATGACAATATCAGTATAGGAGTAATTTCAGGCGGTATTTATCAGAAAATGATAACTTCTTCGGCAGGTCTGATTGTTGGTATCATCGCACATATTTTTTATACCCTACTCAATACCATGATTGAGAAAAATGTAACAAATCTGGAGTTACAGGCTATCGATTTCCTTGACATATTACACAAACCAGTTTATGAAGATCAAAAGGCGTAAAAAGGCTCATGTTGCGGTTGAAGCTGCAGCTTTGTCAGATATTTTGTTTTTCCTGTTGGTATTCTTTCTTATGCTGTCTACGCTTGCAAGCCCAGATGCTATTAAAGTATTGTTACCTCAGGCAAAAACCGGGTCAGCTGTCCCAAGACAAGTAGTGAATCTTACTGTAGACAAGGATTCTAAAATCTATATAGGTAAGGACGAAGTTAATTTTGATGCATTGAAATCTCAACTGGAAGCCACAACTCAAAGGCTGGAAAATCCTACAATTGTGCTGAAAATGGACAGAAATCTGCAAGTTCAAAAACTTATCAGCATTATAGATGTTACTAATCAGCTGAAATTGCCGGTGGTGGTTGCTTCAGATAAAAAATAGAAAAACTAAACAGATAACAATAAACCAATATGAATTTTGAAAATCTTTTTCCAAAAGAAGAGAATATACCTGCTTCAGTAAAGCTGAACGGACCTTTACACCAAAAGGAATATTTGATCAATGGAGAAATTAAGCATGCAGAAGGGGCAACACAAAAGGTTTTTTCTCCTGTTTGTATTGAAAAAGATGGAACCCTGACTCAGGTTGAGCTGGGAAGCTTCCCTTTATTAACCGAAAAGGAAGCGTTTGAAGCTATGGATGCTGCTGCCAATGCCTATAAAAATGGAACAGGTGAGTGGCCAATGATGCACGTAGATCAAAGAATTAAAGCTGTTGAAAAGTTTACCTGGAAGATGAAGGAGAAGAAGTGGGAAGTGGTAAACATGCTGATGTGGGAAACTGGAAAACCACTAAAGGATTCAGAGAAAGAATTTGACAGAACAGTAGAATACATAAACGACACAATTAATGCATTAAAAATACTCGACAGAAAATCATCAAGATTTGAAATTGAACAGGGAATCATCGGGAAAGTAAGAAGGGGGCCGCTTGGGGTAGTACTTTGTATGGGACCATACAACTATCCTTTGAACGAGACTTTCACCACTCTTATTCCTGCCCTGATTATGGGAAACACCATCGTATTTAAACCTGCGAAAATTGGTGTGCTTCTTCACAGACCTTTACTTGCAGCTTTCCAGGAGTGTTTTCCTAAAGGAGTTGTAAACATAGTGTACGGAAGAGGAAGAGCTACAGTAGGGCCTTTAATGTCAACGGGAAAAATTGATGTTTTGGCATTTATCGGAACAAGTAAATCTGCCAATGTTCTGAAAAGTCAGCATCCAAAACCTAACAGACTGAGATCAGTATTAGCTCTTGAAGCTAAAAATCCTGGTATCGTACTTCCTCATGCGGATCTTGATAATGCCGTTAAAGAATGTTTATTAGGATCTCTTTCTTTTAATGGGCAGCGTTGTACTGCCTTAAAGATCATTTTTGTTCATAGTAAAATTAAGGATCAGTTTATTCAGAAGTTTGTAACTGAGTTGGACAAACTTAAAAGAGGAATGCCTTGGGAAGATGGTGTTTCCATCACTCCGCTTCCAGAGCCAGAAAAGCCTGGCTATCTTACTGACTTAATTAAAGATGCAGAATCTAAAGGTGCCAAGGTGGTGAATCTAAATGGTGGTGCAATTTGCCATACATACTTCAATCCTGCGGTTTTATTTCCGGTAGATTCTTCAATGATGATTTTCCACGAAGAACAATTCGGTCCCGCTGTGCCTATTGTGGCTTTCGATGATGTTCAGGAGCCAATTGATTACATAGTTAACTCTAACTATGGGCAGCAAGTAAGCTTGTTTGGAAGTGATTCCCATGAACTGGCTTACCTTGTAGATAGACTTGTGAATCAGGTGTGCAGAGTGAATATTAACAGCCAATGTCAAAGAGGACCGGACGTTTTTCCATTCAATGGAAGAAAAGATTCTGCAGAAGGCACACTTTCAGTGGAAGACGCTTTAAGAGCATTTTCTATCAGAACTATTGTAGCTGCTAAAGAGATAGAACCAAATAAAGTAATTATAAAAGAGATCGTAAAAGAAAATCATTCCAGTTTCATGTCTACCGACTTTATCTTTTAGGTTTTGAATTAAATTACTGTAAATTTGATAGTTAGAATAAATCTTGTTTACTAATTAATGAATAATCTAAACTAATTAAAATGGAGATTTTTGGAATTATTATTCTCGGAGTATTGGCTCTGATATTTACTTTTTGGAAAACTAAATGGGTAACCAGTCAGCCTGCAGGAGAGGGCAAAATGACTGTAATAGCTAAGCATATATCTGATGGTGCTTTATCATTTCTAAAGGCTGAGTACAAAGCCTTGTCGATATTTGTCATTGTTATTGCTGTGCTGCTTTCATTCCTGGCTGAAGAAGAAAACTCACACTGGTTAATAGGTGTAGCCTTTATTTTAGGTGCATGTTTTTCTGCTCTTGCAGGTTTTCTTGGTATGAAAATAGCCACGAAAAGCAATGTAAGAACTACTCAGGCTGCCCGAACAAGTCTTTCTAAAGCACTGGACGTATCCTTTTCAGGTGGAATGGTGATGGGGATAAATGTTGTTGCTATAGGGATTCTTGGTATAAGTGTTTTGTTCTTATTATTCAGTAACATCCATACCGTTTTAGGCATTGAGCCATGGAGAGTAAAAAAGGTCCTTGAAGTAATGATAGGATTTTCTTTGGGTGCAGAAAGTCTTGCGCTATTTGCAAGAGTGGGCGGAGGTATTTACACTAAAGCTGCCGATGTCGGAGCCGACCTGGTTGGAAAAGTAGAAGCTGGTATTCCGGAAGATGATCCAAGAAATCCTGCTGTAATTGCAGACAATGTCGGAGATAACGTAGGTGACGTGGCAGGTATGGGAGCCGATCTTTTCGGATCTTATGTAAGTACAATACTTGCGACAATGGTGCTGGGACTCACTGTAGCACCTATGACTAAAGATGTCTCTGGTACTAATCCTGCAATATTGCTTCCTCTTTTCCTTGCTGCTGCAGGTCTTATCTTTTCAATTATAGCTTCATTTTTTGTGAGAGTAGGAGAGAAAGGAAGTCCTCAGGTAGCATTGAACGTCGGTAACTTCGGAGCAGTAATTTTAACAGCCATTGCGTCTTATTTTATTATTGACTTCCTGTTTGATAAGCATATCAACATCAATGGTTTGTCTGTAGGATCTGTGAATATATTTTATTCAGTAATCATCGGTTTATTGGTTGGTACACTGATCAGTCTTGTAATTGAGTATTATACAGGAAAAGACAGAGGACCTGTAACAATGATCGCTCGTCAGTCTATGACCGGTGCTGCGACCAACATTATTGCTGGTCTGAGTGTTGGAATGTTCTCTACAGCAATTCCTGTTGTAATCTTGTCTTTAGGTATTATTTTCGCCTTTGAAATGGCAGGTCTTTATGGTGTAGCAATTGCAGCATCCGGAATGATGGCTACAACGGGGATTCAGCTGGCAATTGATGCATTTGGGCCAATTGCTGATAATGCTGGTGGAATTGCAGAAATGGCGGCTTTGCCAAAGGAAGTACGTGAAAAAACTGATATCCTTGATTCTGTAGGAAATACAACAGCTGCGATAGGAAAAGGGTTTGCGATTGCGTCAGCAGCACTAACATCTCTTGCCATGTTCTCTGCTTATATGGAGACCTCAGGTCTGCAGGTTATTGATATTGCCAATGCTAAAGTACTTGCCGGATTATTGATTGGAGGTATGACACCATTCCTGTTTTCCGGTTTTGCAATTCAGGCTGTAGGACAATCTGCCAATGCGATGGTAGAAGAAGTCAGAAGACAATTCAGAGAAATCAAAGGCATAATGGAAGGAAAGGCAGAAGCCGATTATGAGAAGTGTATCACTATATCCACAAGAGCTGCATTGCGTCATATGATTTTACCTGGGGCAATTGCACTGACATTTCCCCTCATAGTTGGATTTACACTTGGTAAAATGGCTTTAGGTGGATTTCTTGCTGGTGTACTTGTTTCCGGAGTGATGATGGCTTTTTTTCAATCAAATGCAGGCGGGGCATGGGATAATGCTAAAAAGATGTTTGAAACCGGAGTTGATATCAATGGTAAAAAGTACTTTAAAGGCTCAGAACCGCATAAAGCAGCAGTTGTTGGTGATACTGTGGGTGATCCGTTTAAAGATACATCTGGCCCTTCATTGAATATTCTTATAAAGCTTGTTTCAATTGTAGCAATGGTGATTGCTTCTTTGCTTTCTGCAAGCTAAAAATTGCTTATCTTATTTATTTAAAAAAGCCCTGTAATGATTAATATTATAGGGCTTTTTTTTATTTTTAGCGTTTGTTTTATATTTTAAGGTGTTAAGAATAAATATTTTTAAGTCAGAAGCATGAAATTGAATAACAGTTTGTTCAGGACAAAGTCGCTTGAAGATGTGTTACAAGACACGACAGAGGGGCCGCAGCTCAAAAGGACTCTGGGGGCATTTAACCTTGTAACATTAGGAATAGGGGTTATAATAGGAGCTGGTATCTTTTCTCTAACCGGTATTGCAGCAGCTAATTATGCTGGTCCTGCTGTTACTATTTCCTTTATGATTGCCGCTTTGGGTTGTGCCTTTGCCGGACTTTGTTATGCCGAATTCGCTTCCATGCTCCCAATTGCAGGTAGTGCCTACACCTATTCTTATGTCACAATGGGGGAGTTTGTAGCTTGGATTATCGGTTGGGATCTCGTTCTTGAATATGCGGTGGGCGCTGCTACTGTAGCCATTAGCTGGTCAAGGTATCTGAGTAAATTACTTCATTTATATAATGTAGATCTTCCTGCTCAGTTAATGATGTCGCCATTTGAGACTACAATTGTAAATGGCCAGACAGTGAATGGAATCATCAACCTTCCTGCCGTTTTTATAACAGTTCTGATGTCTTTGATTCTGATCAGAGGTACCAAGGAGTCTGCCAAATTGAATAACTTTGTAGTTGTACTTAAAGTATCAGTGGTATTGGCATTTATTTTCCTCGGTTGGGGGTATATTAACAAGGAAAATTACATTCCTTATATTCCGGAAAACACAGGAGAATTTGAGCACTTCGGTTGGACTGGCGTGGTAACAGGAGCAGCAGTTGTATTCTTTGCATTTATTGGTTTTGATGCCGTATCCACTGCGGCGCAGGAGGCTAAAAACCCTAAAAGGGATATGCCTATTGGGATTTTGGGATCACTTGTTATTTGTACCATCCTTTATGTTCTGTTTGCCCACGTGATGACAGGATTGGAAAACTACAAGAACTTTGTAGGGGAAGCCGCACCAGTAGCGAAGGCTATTGAAAATACTCCTTATAAGTTTTTTCAGGAAATGATTATCATAGCTATTCTTGGAGGATATTCATCAGTGGTTATGGTTTTACTGATGGGACAATCAAGAGTGTTTTATACAATGTCTAAAGACGGATTACTGCCATCTGTATTCTCCGACTTACACCCTAAGTTCAAAACTCCTTACAAATCCAATATTCTTTTTGCTGTTTTTGTTGGTCTGTTCGCAGCATTTGTGCCGGTTACAGTTGTCGGAGAAATGAGTAGTATAGGCACATTGTTTGCTTTTGTACTTGTTTGTGTAGGTGTATTAGTACTTCGTAAAACAAGTCCGAATGCTCCCAGAGCATTCAGAACTCCATGGGTACCTTTTGTCCCGATAATGGGAATTGTTGTTTGCTGTTATATGATGTATGCCCTTCCTATGGATACATGGATCAGATTAATAGTCTGGATGGCCATTGGAATTATCGTATACTTTACCTATAGCAAAAAGAATAGCAAATTTGTTAAAGTAAACGATTAACTAAGGTTCTTGATTAAAAAGTTGGCAATGCAGTATGTTTTTAGAATTATCTTAAGACATACTGCATTACTTTTTTATTAACATCCGACAAAACAATCAATCCGGGTAGTAGGCGAATGCCAGATCTTTTTACTTTTTTACGGATAAGAATTTTGCTGTTGCATTTTCGCCACTTTTAATGAGTGCTTTCAGCTCTTTTTTAGATAATTTTCTCACTCTAGGATTGATTCCAGCAGAAGAAACAGAAACAGTTCTATCCCAATCCTGAGGCATTAAGGAAGTCCTGTTGAGGCTCTCAATAGAAAATATGTAAAATGCGCTCAGGTAATCAATCGTATTCTTGATTTCAAATGTCGCAAGTTCATGATTTATAGAGTCACTAGTTATTTGGGCATCCGAATCAATCCTGAAACCAAGGGTTTTGTTATTGGCTATTCTGATTTTTCCTTGTATAGAATCTTTAACATAAGTATCAAAAAGGAATATAGGAAAGTTGCCTGTAATGCCTCCATCGACTACTATATCTAGTTTTTGACCGGATTTCTTATTCTTGTAACAGTTACCAGTACTATCGATAAAAACTGCTTCAAAGTATAAAGGAATAGACATCGATGCTCTCACAGCATCTTTAATTTTCATTGATGGATATGTTTCAGCTGAGAATACAAACAATTGCTGTTTGTTCAGGCAGGTACCTGTAACGTAAAGATCTTTAAATCCATTTTCTTTAAGTTCTGCAAATGTTATATCCGCATTGCCGGTTTTGTTGCTTATGATTTTCTCAAGCCACTTTTTAAATGAATCACTTCGATACCAGCCAAACCGGTTATTCATTCTGGAAATTCTCCCCATAAAAATAAACTGGCCATCATTGAAGCTTTGAAATTTTGTTGATGATATAATCGCATATATTTCTGACGATGTGTATCCCAAAGACAGCATAAGGGCTGTTATGGCTCCTGCAGAAGTACCACCTACTTTTTTTATATTTCCTGTAATTCCGGCTTTTTTCAAGTTGGTATATTGCTCCACTATATGCAATACCTCTGATTCCAGCCCCTTCAAATACAAGGTTTTCAATTTGCATCTGACTTTTGGCAGATTGACAAAGAGAAATGATTAACATTAAAAATAAAACTACTCTCATTTTTGATTAAAGTTTTTAAACATAATTCTCAAGCATTGTGAATTGTCAGAAAATATTATGCCAGTATATACATCGCAATATTCAATTTAGAAAGGTTGAAATAAGTATATTTATCTGTATGTTAGAGTGGAATTCGTATAAAAAAAATTATGGAAGAACAAATAAAGGCTTTGGCGGGTCAGTTGCGCAGACCTGAGAATGAAGATGGTGTAAAAACTGGGGTTCATATGAATGAAGGAAACAAAATTATGAATCTGGAAGCTATTAAAGCTTTAAGTCCATGTGCTCATGATAAGATACTGGAGATTGGTATGGGCAATGGATTTTTTGTTAAAAATATAGTTTCAGCACATCCAACCATAGTATATACAGGATGTGATTTTTCAGAGACTATGATTAATGAAGCGGAAAAGTTCAATGCTGAATATATCAAATCCGGTAGAGTGCAATTTCATCTGGCTTCAGCGGATAAACTTCCGTTAGATTCTAATTCATATAATAAATTGTTTACTGTCAATACCATTTATTTCTGGGAAGATCCAAAGCATACGCTGAATGAGTTTAAAAGAGTGTTGACTTCAGATGGAGAGTTGACAATAGTGATAAGACCAAAGCATATTATGGAGGATATTCCTGTGACTAAATATGGTTTTAATTTGTATTCAAAAGATGAACTTATAGATCTTCTTTCAGAAAATAACTTTGACGTATTGGAAGCAAATGAAATAGAAGAGCCTTCAAGAGAAGTGATGGGTAAAATGATTAAATTCGGAAGTGTTGTGGTTCGTTCAAAAAAGAAATGAATGCTTTAATTAATTAAAAGAAAAGGGATTGCAAATGCAATCCCTTTTTCTTTAAAGTAATATGATTTTAATAATCAAAATGGATACCAGCTAAGTATAAACCATTAATTAAATCAGAACCGAAAAATTCTCTGCTATCTTGATTAAATGCGTTTCTGGCATTTAAGAAGACATTAAAGGTTCTGTTTATTTGATAAGAAACCTTCGCGTTGGTGATAAATTTTCCGTTGATATTGCTTATAGAATGTTCACTATATGGATAAACTCCATTTTCTGCAGACTGTTGAGCTGAAATATGAGTATAGATTGAATATTTACTCATTAAATAACCGTTAATATTTAGGTTCCATTTGGTATTAGGCGCATAGTTTGCATAGAAACCACCATAAACATCAGGAGTACCTTTACCATCTACATCTGATTGAGTATTTATGCTATAGTTGGGATCTGGGGCTCCATCAGGAGTGAAATAGTAAGGAGAATAATTTAATAATCTTGTTTTCTGAATTGTGATGAATGGTTTAATATTTATTTTATTCTTGCTTAACGCCAGGTTCATTGCAATTGTAGCTCCCTTCTGTATTGCTTTAAGATTCAGATTGCTGGCATTTACATTTACAACAATTCGATTGTTAGGCATGTCTACTTGATATGCCTGGGTAATAGTTCCTAGGAAATTTTGAGTCGATTGATGAAATGCAGCTATGTCCACCTGCAAATTCTCCATCAGCTGTAATCTATATCCAAGTTCTACCATGTCGTTTTGAACAAGTCTTCTGTCTTTTGAGCCATTAATCCAAATTTCAGTAGGAAATGGGGTAGTGGGGTGAGTGCCTATATTCATCTTGGCATAAGTATCATATATAAATGATCCGCTATTGGAGCGAGCTACAACAAACCTAAGGTTATTTTTATCATTTGCTCTGAAGTTTACAATACCCTGGTAAGAGAGATACAATTTTTCCGGAAACTTAAATTTATCCCCACGTAGTGCTCCTATAAATCTGAACTTTCCTAAGGTATAATCTGCCTTTAATGAAGCTGCAAGATTGTGCATTGAAGCTTTGTCATTGAAAAGACCCAATTCATTTCTCTCAACAGTATACGGTTTGTCATTAACAGTACTGTTCTGGAAATGGAGCGCTGGACGAAGATTGAATTTATCGGTGATCTTAATTGTATAATCGATATAAGCATCAATGTTTTGGTAATTATACTGATACGTTTCAAGATCCCCCACAAGTCCTTGCTTCCCATTAAGGATAGAGGCCAAAATAGAAAAACCTTTTATTTCACCTTTTACCATTCCATAAACACTTTTATTACTCATTTGGGTCATTGTAAGCCCTGTTCCAATGCCATACCAGCTTTTATTTCCATTGTAACCTCCGCCTAGATGTAGTTTGATATCCTCTTTAGGTTTGAAGTTCACGTTCAGGTTTACACCTGTCTTCTCTAGAGCCAGTTGGGGTTCCGGAAGATATACCTTTCTCATATTAGGATCCTTGTATTGAGGAACAGTAGAAGAATCCAGATTGGTGATGAATGTTCTTCTTTCTATATCATAGTAATCAACAGTTCCTCTGTTTCTTTGCTGAAAGTTAAAGGAACCTGAAAAGTCAATTTTTTCAGAAGGTTTATATCCAACATAGCCTTGTCCTATCACAGTACCCGGATATCCGCCTTGCGCATGGGCAGATGCTGATAGCCCGTTTTTGTCAGCATTTTTTGTGATGATGTTAATCACACCTGTTACTGCATTGGGGCCATACAGGGGAGCTGAAGGGCCTAATACCACTTCAATCCTTTCCACATCAATAATATCAATAGGTAGATTTTGCCAATAAGTCCCCCTTGTAAATAATCAAATACAGGCCTGTTATCGATCATAACAAGAATGAGCTTGTTCGAATTGTTATATTGATGTGATGGTAAATTGTCCATTCCTCTTATGGATACATCATAAGTACCATTGGCCATTTGTTTTACAAACAAACCTGGACAAAGCCTTAATGCTTCCGGGATGGAAGTGGCACCTGAGTTAAATATTTCTTTTCTGGTAACTACAAATGATGATAATGGAGCTTCAAATGCTTTCTCTTCAGATCTTGATGCTGAGACAATTTTTACATTCATTAAATCTTCGAGTGAGATAGCTGTGATATCTTCAGTTTGTTGAAAAGTGCTGTCGGTCTGACTATATGAAACGGCAGGTATAGCCATTGCCAAGGCAGCAGATAATATGCAGTTTTTAAATTTAAAGTTCATTATACGCATTAATTAAATAAGTAATAAGTTAGTTTTAAATATTTGGGTTACTATCTGTTATATTAATTTAATGTTTTAGTTTCGTTTAATATATTCGTTATAAAGTATTGACAGATTTCTTTAGGACATAATGAATAGGCAGTAGGAAGTTGCTAAAGAATAATACCTTTAAAGGAATTTGTCAATCTTTAAAAAAGACTAACTTTTGGACATAATTTTTTACTTCCGGATTGTCAAAATCCAGGATGAGTATTCCAGAAAGTTAATTTGAATGTTCAGATTAAGGAGAAGAACAGTACCGTTATCGTTATTATATTTTAGCTGTTGAAATTACACGGTACTGGTGCTTGAAGCTGAACGATGATTGATTCTTATACTTTGCTTTTTAAAGTTTCATTCTCTTTCATCAATTCGAGTTCACTTGCCTTTAACTGTTGAATAAGAAGGTCAGTATTTTCCTGTTTTCTTTTCATTTCTTCCTGAGTAGCTTGTAATTCTTCAAGATTTTGTCTGAGTTCTTCTTCCTGTTCATGCATCTGATTTCTTTGTTTTTGAGATTCTTCTAAAAGTATTTTTGTTCTTTCGTTAATCTTCATTGTAGAAAGAGAAGATGCAAGTGTTTCACTAAGCTTCAGAATAAATTCAATCTGATAAGGCTGGAATTCATTGAATGATGCGAATTCCATTACTCCGTTGATAATGTCATTAACTTTTAAAGGTACTATTAGTATTGCCTTAGGATTTGAATCTCCAAGACCGGAGGTGATACTAACATAACTGTCCGGAACATCTGTAAGGTAAATAAGTTCTCCTTCTATCCATGCCTGTCCTGCAAGACCTTCACCTTTACCAATTCTTTTGGCTTGAAATTTTTTTCTGTCAAAAGCATAGACGCTTTTTAACTCAAGGTAAGGATCATTTTCGTCTTCATCATTCACAATATAAAGCCATCCCTGATTTGCTTGTACATATTTTACCAGTTTGATCAGGAATGTATCAAGCATTTCATTTGTACTTTCATAGTGGTTTCTTAAGATTTCACCAAATGCTGCATAACCTTCATTTGACCAGTTTCTCTGCTTGTCTTCATTTGCAACTTTGACAAGATTGTCTCTCATTGTAATAAGGGCATTACCTAAGACATCATTTTCACTGAGCGGTGCAAATTCGGATTGAAGATTTCCTTTTCCTATTTCATTCGCAAATGTTGCCGTAGTTTTCAGGCCCTCTATCATTTTCTGAACATCAGTCATCATTTCTCCAATTTCATCATTGGTGATTTGAATGGAAGTATTGTTCAATTCACCTTGAGAAACTCTATTAACCAGATTGTGTAAAGAGTTGACAGGTTTTATTATCTGACTGGAAAGTCTGATTGTAAGCAAAAAGCCAAGTATAATAATAAAGCCAAGCAGGATAAAGTTGGTACGATTCAAAAGCTGCATGTTTTCAATCATGCTAATTTGCTGCTCACTTGTTGTAAGTTTAAGCTCATCAAGTATCTTATGTAATTGAACTGATATTTTATTAATGTCGGTCGTGATTTCATCGCTTTTACTTTCGCTTAATATCGGAGTTATGCCATCCTGATAACTGTCAAAAGTGGCCAAGCTGGTCATTATCTCTTTCTGCATTAAGAAAGTTGTGTCGATCTCATTAATTAGTTTTTTTAATGAGTCTGCATAAGTCTGGTCTTTCCAATCCTTTTGTAGAGAAATTAATTTTGCCTTCAGCAGAGGATAGTCTTTTGTATGTATCTGTTTAAGTTTTATTTTATCAGGATGGTTTTCTATGTCAATCTTAACCCAATTGGCCATTAGATTTTTTGACTGAAAAAGCAATAATTCCAACTCTGTTAGGTGAGTAATACTTGGCTGGTCTGTTTTATTTATTTGTTCAGTTGCCCTTTTGTTTTTAGTAAGCAGATAGCTACTAATTATTCCATATGCACAAAATAAAAAGATGATCGAGAAGAAGCATAGAATTATTCTACCTCTGATTCCTTTAAACATATTACCTGATTTCATTTACTTTTTTATACAGTTTTAGAAACGATGATTAGTCAACTATTTTGGCAAGCTTCTGCAATTCTGAAGAAATCTTTAATCCGTTTTCTGCGGCGTTCTTGTTGGAGATTTCGAATTTCACTTTACTATCCTCTTCAAAAAAGTTTACAACAACTCCGTTTTTGGTTGCTGACGGTGAATTACTTACGACTAATACATGATGTTGTTTCGCTTTAGGAGCTATTTCTGAATATTTTGATGATTGATTAGATGGTACAAATAAAATTTGACATGCATCTACTTCAGCTACATTATGGATTTCTTTAACCACAACCTTCATAGAGCCGGCCATTTTCCCATTAAGAGCCATTGCTTCTGAGTTCATTGGAGACTTGCCAAATACACCCAAAACTATTTCGCTTCCAGGAGATGGCCACTGAGTATACTTAATAAAGTGGAACATCAGACCTGAGTATACCTTGTATTCAGTTTGAGCCTCCGACTTCGTAGTGAATAACAGGGCAAAGGCTACAATTACTGCAAGCTTTGCTGGTCCCAAATTGATTTTCATGACTATGTATTATATATTAATAAATGTTTACAAATGATTTTCCTAACTAAGTAGGATTCAAAGTTAAATACGAACCCATCCTACATAAGTTGTTAAAAAATCTCGAAAGAATTATATTTTTTTGTTTGCAGTTAAACGAAAGTTAAATTATTGTTTAATTCGTTTTGTGAGGGTTATTTTATTGTAAATCAGTTTGATGGTGCTTGCTGTCTGGTGGATTATTTTTTTTGTCAGTCGAACTAATATTCCCATTTGTAGGGAGAATTCAGGGTTTTTACCGGTCGTAATTAAATGATGTTGATTATTGTTTAAAATTTATCCCAACTATCTTTTCAATCATTCCGTTAGTATCCTCCAAATGAAATTTTTCTTGTAACAATGCAAACAGCTCCGGAAATAGGAATAAATGAACTAAGAAAGCTTATTCAGACAATATCAGAAAGGTTTGATTACGATTTTTCAAATTATTCGTCAGCTTCTTTTAAAAGAAGAATTCAACGTTTTATAGAAATAAAGCGATTAGGTTCTGTTGAAAATCTGGTTAATAAAATAATATCCGGAGAAATAAAGAAGAATGAATTATTCACAGAAGTGTCAGTAAATGTAACTGAATTGTTCCGAGATCCGTCTTTCTGGAAGTATTTAAGAAAAGTGCTGTTAGAACAAAATTTCTCACAGAACCTTAAAATATGGCAGATAGGAAGCTCCTCCGGTGAGGAAGTATTTTCTTTAATGATATTATTAAATGACTTAAATCTCCTTAGCAAAGCCGAAGTAATTTCGGTTGATTTTAATGCCGGGATAATTGAAAAAGCTCAATCAGGATTGATTCCTGGAAAAAGTATGGAGCTTAATACAAGCAATTTTATTAAGACAGGATATAAGGGAGAGTTAACAAATTACTTTACTGCGGAGGGAGATAATTTCAAGCTCAACAAGGATCTATTGAGCAAAATAAAATTTAAAGAGATAAATTTTGTAAAAGATTCGTTTAGTGGATCAGTCGATATCATTTTATGCAGGAATATCCTTATTTATCATAACCCACAGATGCAAAATGATATATTAAAAAAAATCCATCAATCATTAAATATGTCCGGCCTTCTAATACTGGGATCCAGAGAAACAATCGAGTGGTCTGAAATAGCTTCCAAGTATACAATGCTTGGTCCCGAAGAAAGAATTTTTAAAAAGAATAAAGTGTAATCCGTTAATGAAAGAAGTGGATCTAAACAGGAAATATAAAGCTATAGTTATAGGAGGATCAGCTGGAAGTTTTCAGGTTTTATGCAAGATATTAAACAAGCTTCCGGAAGATTTTTCGTTACCCATCTTTATATGCTGCCATAGGCTAAAACATATAAGAAACGGTCTTATAGAAGCTCTATCTATAAAAAGCATTAAAGAAGTAAAAGAGCCTGATCATAATGAACCTATCAAAAGAGGGAAAATATATCTGGCACCAGCTAATTATCATATGAATATTGAATTGGGTAACTATATTTCTTTATCCACTGAAGAAATGGTTAATAATTCAAGACCTGCAATAGATATAACCTTTGAGACCTGTGCATACGTTTATAAGGATAAGCTTATAGGAATTTTATTAACAGGAGCAAATAAAGATGGCGCTCTTGGAATGAAAAAGGTTAAAGATTATGGTGGAATGACCATCATCCAGGATCCTGAAGAAAGCGTGATTGACACAATGCCAAAGGCTGCTATGAGTGTAACAAAAATAGATCATGTTATGAAGGTAGAAGAAATTATAAAGTTTTTAATAGAATTAAATAAAGTGACGCAGCTATGAAAATGATTTTATCTAAAGTACATGCTCTGGCGAATTTATTGTTTATAGGTTTGGTTGTTTACTCAATTATCCTATTCAGCAAGTTTTCAGGAATTGATAATAATATTCTTTCAATTTTTTATATAACTCTCTCAGCGGGAATTATAAGCATAATTCTAAACTATGTTGTGCTTAATACAAAGTCGTTTAAGGAAATTGTATATGTAGACAGACTTAAAAACGAATTTATTGTTGACAAGGAAGAAGAAATAGTAAGGCAGGACCAGTCCAATATTGTCAGTGAAGTAAAGAAAGAAATTGATGCTATCACAAATAGTAAAATTGATGGCAAGGATAAAATGGATAAGGCTTTATCTGTAATATGTAATAAAATTAATGCAGGACAGTCTGTACTATTTTTTAAAGATCAAGAAGAGAATAAATTGAAAAGGTATTCTTCATATGCATTGCCATTAGATTCATCAAATGATATTGAATTTGCTATGGGAGAAGGACTGGTAGGATTAGTAGCCAAAGAAGGTAAGACTTTGGTGATTGATGACCTTAAGGAAAGCTATATGATACCATTTTCCGGGTTAGGAACAACCAAGTCTGTAGATGTTATGATTTTACCTTTGCTCAAGAGCGAAGAAATTATTGGCGTCTGGGAGATTTCACTGTTGAAGAAAGCATCCGAAAATGATAAAAACCTCATTCAAAACCTAACCACTTTACTGGGTGATTTTTTGGCCCTCGAGACTCAGTATAATTAATATTTGAAAGTAGATCTTATGTTCGATAAATTAAAATTAAGTTTAGGCAGCAAGATAGTAATATTCACTACTTCTTTGGTGGCAGCTGCATTATTGTTGATTTCTTATATCCAGTATTCAGTATTTGTCAGAATAGTTTCCGAGACTCCTGCCGGGGGAAAACTTGTGGAGGAATTTTCGGATAATTCAAGTTTATACCTGATTACGGCTTCTTTATTTGTCGTTTTAGTAACTATAGTTCTTTCGTTTTACCTTGTAAGGATTCTTACTCAGCCTATATTTTCACTGAAAGAATATCTTAAGTTGACAGAAGAAGGTATTCTTGCCAATGAGATTAATATTAATTCCGGTGATGAAATCGGAGAGATGGCTTCAATTACAAATAACATAGTCAGATCATTAAAACACACAGCACACTTTGCGCACACCATTGGAGAGGGTAACTTAAATACACAATTTAAACCGGCAAGTGAAAATGACGTATTAGGAAACTCCCTTCTGAACATGCAGAAAAACCTTATAAGCGCAGAGATCAGAGAGAAGGAAAGAAATTGGATTGTAAATGGTATTGCAGAGGTTGGTGAGATTTTGCGTAAACATAATTCAATAGACGTTCTTAGCTATGAGGTGATAAAATACCTTATAGGAAAGATAGGTGCCATTCAGGGTGCTTTTTATGTGATGGAAGATGATGAAGAGAATGATTTTAAGAAGGCCATAGTGATGAAAAATCTCTATGCTTATAATAGAAAAAAATATAAAACTGCAAAATTTAAGATGGGAGAAGGTTTGGTTGGCCAGGCAGCTATTGAAGGGGCAACCATTTTCAGAACTGAAATTCCTCAAGACTATTGTTCTATAACTTCCGGATTAATTATTGACAAGAAGCCCGATTCAATTCTTATTGTACCTCTGATAACTGAAGAATTAACTTATGGCGTTGTTGAGTTTGCTTCGTTAAAAAAGTTTTCTAAAAGTGAAGTGAGATTTATAGAGGAGGTAGGGCCAATCCTGGCAAGAACCATCTTTAACATCGATGTCAATGAGCGTACTCAAAGGCACCTGGAACAATCTCAGAAGATGAGTGCGGAGCTTCAGCAGCAACAGGAAGAACTGAGGCAAAATGCTGAAGAGATGAGGGCTACCCAGGAAGATCTTCAGTTGTCCAATGAAAAACTTGAAGAACAGATTGAAGAGGTAAATAAAACTCAGAAAAGAATGCAGTCATTGCTTGAAAATGCATCTGAGGTAATTGCAATCTATGAGAAGAATATGGTCTTAAGATATGTGAGTCCTTCTGTAAAGAGGATCTTAGGAATTGATCCGGCTGACCTTGTAAACCAAAAAGATGAAGCACACATATACGAAGAAGACAGAACTGCCTATAAAGCTATGTTTGATGAGCTTCTTGCTGATCCTGAAAAATCTATTACTATTCAATACAGATTTATAAAAGATAATGGCGAATTGATATGGCTTGAAGCAACAGGAAAAAATCTTTTATCAGATAATGCTGTAGGTGGTATTATCCTTAATTCCAGGGATATCACAGTGAAGAGGAAGGCAGAGATGGAAGAGCGTATGAGGAAAAACATGCAGGCGCTTTCTGAAAACTCACCTGATCTTATTACCCGTTTGAACTGTGATGGAGTGATTACTTATACAAACCCTGTCATTGAAAACTATACAGGATTAAAACCTTCGGAGTTTATGAATCAATCTCTGGAAACTGTTAGTTCACAAAATGGCATTGTGGGAGTTTGGAAAGAAATTCTTCAGAATGTAATCAGTACTGAAAATAAGCTTCATCTTGAAACGAATTATAATTCACATATCGGTGAAAGAGTAATGCAGATCAATGCAATTCCTGAATATAATGATAATAATCTGGAGTCTGTACTTGTTGTTTCTCATGATATTACGGAGATGAAGCTCATAGAAAGAGAGATTCAGGCTAAAAACAGAAGCATTCACGAAAGTATAACCTATTCAAAAAGAATTCAGAATGCAATTATTCCGGATAGTAAATCTATTCAGAAAACCCTTCCCGGTGCATTCATTCTATATAAGCCAAGAGATATCGTAAGTGGAGACTTTCCATGGTATATGGAAAAAGATAACTCAGTGTTTATATCTGTCGTTGATTGTACAGGGCACGGTGTACCAGGAGCTATGTTGTCTCTGGTGGGGTATTTCCAGCTTAATAATATTGTGGAAATGTGTTCCGGTCTAAATTCAGGGGCTATATTGGACGAGTTTGACAGAAAGGTTAACGAAACACTTATCAAAGATACTAATGAGGAGAATATCAAGGACGGAATGGATATCGCATTCTGTAAAATTGATTTGTCCAAGAATATAGTTGAATATGCCGGGGCTCACAGATCTTTATATCATGTATCTGATGGAGAATTGATAGAATATAAAGGTGATAAATGGGCAATTGGTGGAGGAGTCTATAAAAATCAGACTCAGTTTACCAACCATAAAATAAAGATGAAAACTGGTGATATGATTTTCTTCTTCTCTGATGGATTCCCTGATCAGTTTGGCGGACCTCAAAACAGAAAACTTGGTACAGTGAAGATCAAAGATGCTATTATGAATAATAAAGACAAATCTATGGATGTAATACACAATACATTAAATCATGAGTTTGAATCATGGAAAGGTGAGCATAAACAGACGGATGACGTTCTTTTAATTGGTATTAAGTTTTAATAAAATAATTTTTTCTAAAGTTTAAATTAAAGTAGAAACAAACTACATATGAATTATATTTATAATATTCACAAAACTATGGTAGAAGAAAATATCATACTTGTTTATGAAGGGGAGTTTACCCAGGAAATAACAAAGGCCGTATTATCTATGGCCGAGAAGAAGCTTGATTCTAAAGGCGAAGAGAGCAATATTAAAAGAAAAGTATTCAATGTAATGGTTGAATGCCTGCAGAATATCTGCAAACATTCTGAAGCTCTATCGGTGCCAAATGAAAAGAAAGCAATTTTTATGATTGGTTCTGAAGAGGACTGCTATATCATTACTTCAGGTAATATGATTGCGAATAAAGATATTCAAGGGCTATCTGAAAAACTTGAAAAAATCAACAGCCTTGATAAAGATGGTTTGAAGAATTTTTATAAAGAATTAATCCAGAATAATGAAATGTCAGATAAAGGTGGTGCAGGATTAGGATTTGTTGATATAGCAAGAAAATCAGGACAGAAACTTGAATATAATTTTGAAAAGGTAGATTCTGATTATTCTTTCTTTTCTTTCAAATCTAAAATTGCAAGAATAAGCGAGTAAATCCTTTTTCTTATTTAACCCTATTTGATAATCTTTCTATACTTATGGATATTTTGAATATAAACGGAACCGAAGATACTCCTGCTGTGACATTAGACAAATCTAAAGGAGTATTCGAAATTTCCGGACGATCACTTCCGGAAGATGCTGCCGGATTTTTTAAGCCAGTGTTAAGCTGGATCGAAGCTTATAAGGATCAATCTAACCCAGCTACCAATCTTCAGGTTAAGCTGGAATATTTTAATACAGCATCTTCAAAATTAATATTAGACATTTTAACAAAGTTTGAAAAAATTCAGGGATCTAAAATTATCTGGTATCATTTCTCTGATGATGAAGATATGAAAGAGGCGGGACAAGAGTTTTCCGAGCTTGTAGAAATCCCTTTTGAATTTAAAGCGATGTAGGCCAAAGAGTGGGATAAACACCCGCTCTTAATCTACTTTATTTGCATAACTTTTAGATCATTTACTTTTTTTCAGCGACTTGATTGAAGTTATACTTTCGCTCAAATCATATACTTGGTGAATTTGGGAACGCTCAAGTATACTGCTACCAATAGCTGATCTGTATCCTCCGGCGCAATGCACAGCAACAGGCTTTCCTAAAGGGACCAATTGAATATTTTCCCTTAGCTTGTTAAGGGGAATGTTTATGGAGTTTGAAAAATACTTTTCTGATGCTACCTCGTTTACATCTCTCACATCTACAATCGTGTATTGATCTTCTGCTTTGATCACTTTTTCAGCATCTAATTTTTCTAATTTGCTACCTGAGGGTTCGTCCATAACAAGGATTCCAGTTATTTTAGATTCGTATCCTATCTTTGCAGTTTTAAGAAGCAAATTTTGAAGTGTATCATTATCACTAGCTATAAGGTAAAAGGTTTCGTCAGGACTGATTATGGATCCTAACCATGTTTCAAATTTTCCTCCATCAGGAATGTTAATAGCACCTTTAATATGCCCGGCCCTGAAGAGGTCAGAACTTCTGGTATCTATTATTAAAGCATCATTCGATATTTCTTTGAAACTTTTTAAATAATTAACATTATTAAGGCTTTCACTAAGTTTGGGAGCTCCAAGTTTGTTAATGAGTACATCATAAGCAAAATATTTCGGAATAAATGGCTGATTCTCCAGAATTAGTTTTATGAACTCAGACTCATTCATTGGCTGAAGGGCGTAGTTCTCTTTTTTTTGATTGCCCAAAGTATCAGAAAGTTTTTCGCTTATTGATTTTCCGCAGAGTGATCCAGGTCCGTGCGCAGGGTAGATGATTGTATTATCCGGTAATTTCAAAATTTTATCATGAAGTGAGTGATATAATTTACCAGCCAGTTTTTCTTTTAGCGTGTTGCTGTCTTTAGTTGTCTCTCTTAAATCTGGCCTTCCCACATCCCCGATAAAAAGAGTGTCTCCGGTAAATAATGCATAAGGTTTGCTTGTTTCGTCTTCAAGCAATACTGATATGCTGTCGGGAGAGTGGCCGGGAGTATTGATGGCTTTTAACTTTACTTTACCGATTCTAATTTCATCACCATCATCAAAAGTGGTATGTTCATAATTAACATCTGATAACTTACTCACATAAACTTTTACCTGATGCAATAAAAATTCACCATGACTGCTTATGAAGTCTGCATGAGGATGGGTTTCAATGACAGCTTTAATTTTGGCATTATGCTTATGCTCTAATTGGACAAAAGGAGATGGGTCCCTCGCAGGGTCAATAAGGGCTATTTCTCCTTCACTTATGATAGCATAAGTAAGCTGTGCAAGACCTTTATCAAAAAAACTTTCTATTTGCATTGGTTAAGCTTTTTATGGTAATAAATAAATTCATTTATAACTGCAATACTCTTTGTTGAAAATTGGTGATTTGACTTTCTTAATCATCTTATTACTGTAACATCTCCGGTTTTGGTATGGCTTTTAGATCCGCTGAAACCTTCTCCAGTATAAGTGAGTTTCCATATATAGGCTCCTTCCTGAACTATCTTCCCTCTGTAATCTCCGTTCCAGGAGTTGAATATAGAATCTGAAACAAAAATTAATTCTCCCCATTGATCAAATATTTCAAGTCTATAGGAACTGATGTTGGCTCCTGAAATCTTGAATTCATCGTTATTGCCATCACCATTTGGTGAAAAAATATTGGGAACATAGACCCTTGCTTCACAAATATCTTGAATCAATGCACTCGCAGTACTTTCGCATCCATGTTTGCTTTTGGCTGTTAAGGAATATATCCCTTCGGTAAATACAGTTATGGATTGAGTGGTCTTTCCGAAAGGAAGCCAAAGATAACTATTGGCTATTCCTCCATCAAGAACTACGGAGTCTCCGTTTTCACTGCATAATGCATATACGGGATTTAAATTGATGTTTGGAGCCTCCTCAAATTCTATATTGATTGTATCACTTTTTGAGCATTGATCTCTGTATATGGATACACTGTAGGTTCCTGATGTTGTTGGATGAATCTGACGATTAACTTCACCGGAAGACCATTTATATTGAAATCCTGAAGGAACAATTCCTGCATCTAATACAGGACTGGAACCCTGACAATAGGCGGTATCTGGACCTAATGAAACAGAAGGAGGGGTGATAAATGTAATATTGATCAAATCTGTTTTTTTGCATAATCCACCATTGCTTACTGTTACTGAATAAGTTCCGGAAGTTCTTACTATTATACTCTCCGCTGTAGTCCCTGTCGACCATGCATGGGCCAATCCCGGATTATCTGCATCCAGTTGAATGGAATCTCCTGTACATAATGTTCTGTCAGCACCTAAGTCAAATGGGTTAACAGGAGCGAAAGTAACCGTTGCTGTAGCAGTGTTGATGCATCCAGCCCTGCTGACTTCCACTGTAAATGTACCGGAGGTATCCGTATTGATAAAAGAAGATGTTGTCCCTGTATTCCATATGTACGATAAACCTGAACCGCTTAGTGTTGCATCAAGTTTGTAGGTAACAGGATCACAAATGATGGTATCTTTAATTGACGGTGCTGGTGGTGTTTCTACGATTGTCAATGTTCTGGACATTGTTGTATCTCCACATGCATATATGGCCCTTACAGATACATTATATGTTCCGGGGCCGGGATATGTATGTGTGATAGTTTGACCAGTTCCTGTTTGCCCGTCACCAAAATTCCATGTCCAGGTAAAGACAGTATCAGGGGCATTTGCCTGAAATAGAGTTATGGAGCCTGAACAAGTATCTGCATAGGCAAGATTCCAGTCAGAAGTATTAAAGTAGTTGGATACAAAATTAGGCAGGCCAGTATTGCTTTCTGTACCAAGGTCTATAGACTTATGCTGATAGTCTGCATCTGTGCTGTCCAGTGCAGGATCATTGATCACTCCAAGAAAACCGCTTCCGGAGCCTTTTAAAGCTACATAAATTTTTCCATCAGGTCCTAACTGCAGAGCCTCATAAGAAGCAGAAGGGTCAGTACTGATTGTAACCTGAGAATTTTCAATTTCAGTAGATGTTGCCTTTGTCAGATCATATTGATAAAGATGACCATCTCCGTTAGTGCTTACATAAAGTTTATTATTATCATCTGAAAATTCCAAACCAAACGGATTGGTAACATTGGTGATAGTATCGCTGATGGTCAGTTGACCTGTATTTGTATTAAAATCATATATCTCAACTCTGTTTTGTTCAGTCAAAGCAACAGCTACTTTTGTACCGTCTTTAGAAAATTTCATGTATCCCTGTCCATTTGTCTGCACAGCACCTGTAGAGGAAATCGCTGGAGTGGAAGAGAAGCCGTTATTTCCGATTTTATAGGATATAAAATTATTTGAATTCAGTTCATGGGCTACCACCCAGAAGTTGCCCTGATCATCTTTCATACCTGATATTTTATTTGCAACAGGATTGTAAAGAGGAACATTGACATTGGTAACTCTTCCTTCGCCATTGTTAAAAGATAAATCAACGGTGGTGTAGGTTAATCCGGTTGTAGGGTTTACAGTGAAAACATAATAGATATTGTTTGCTCTGGGGTCCGGAACTATTATCGCAGATTGAGAGGAGTCTGAGTTGCCTTTTAAACCTGTACCTCCCTGCATCACCTCGTTGTCTTTGGTATAGATATTTATTCCATCAGTATAGAATAAAAGGTTTCCTGAAGGGTCTGATATGGAGGCGCTTCCGCCATTTGTGTTGTTGGCGTTTGTATTGGTTACAGATGGAGGAGTGTCATTGAAGTTTAGTCCTGCATTATTTCCGAATTGCCAGTTATAATCTCCTTTATTACCCTGTCCCCAGAAGCGAATTGTCACGGTGTCTGAAGTATAACAGCCATCCTGATAAACCTTTACCCAATATTTTCCTGCACTCATCAATGAATCAATCTGAGTGGTGTCTCCATCGGACCATTGGTAAGATAAGCCAGGTATCCCTGCATCAATGAGGTAAGGAGCATCACAGACAACAGTATCCTTTAAGTTTAATGTTAAGGGAGGATTAGGATTGTTCTGGATTAAAATGTCTCGGGTAATAGTGGCAGGATTTCCGCAAGCATCAGTGAATGAGAATGTAACAGTGTAAGTTGTGTTTGTCTGAGAAAATATATGAGTAGGGTAAGCGCCAAATGCAGTATTTCGCGTTCCGGAAGCAGGGTCTCCGAAGTCCCAGTTCCAGGTGGTGGTATCACCAACCCCAATGCCAGTGAACTGGGTTAAATTACTGAAACATGTATCTCTATAGGTAAATCCTGCATTGGCAGGAATACACTGAGCATTTGCAGGAGCAATATTAATTAATTGTATGCAAATGAATATGAATAATAAAACTCTCATCCCTTCGATTATTTATAATCCCAATATCCTTCCTGAAACCAATATTAAGCTGTATGTAATTCAGAATGAATGATGTTTGTCTTTCTGATTTTGAGTTAGACTGAATCTGTCATCTCCTTTACCTCCCTTTAAAATCAATAATAGCGGGAAGTCTGAAAGATTTTATAATAAAAGAAAAACTAAACAGAGGCAATAAGGTTTGAATTATTAAATGAAGATTCTTATACAGTTCTTTTTGGTTGTTTCGATATTTAATGCATGTGTTTCATATGCACAGGATGTACAATTTTCTCAGTTTTATAATGCACCGTTGTACTTAAATCCGGCGCTTACTGGTACAAGCCATTCTTCAAGAGCTATACTTAATTATCGAAATCAATGGCCTACAGCAGGAAAACCATTTATAACCTATGCTGCATCGTTCGATCATTTTTTCTCTAAGTATTCAAGTGGAGTGGGATTGATGGTGATGCAGAATAAAGAAGGAACATCAAAACTTAAATCGACAGAGATATCCGGATTTTATTCTTACCATATCGGATTAAATGAAAACTGGACATTGATTCCCGGATTACAGGCTACTTATGTTCAGCAAAGCATTGATTATTCCAAAGTTATTTTTCCTGATCAGTATGATGACAATGGGTTTATAGGTGGGACATCTGAACCATTGAATTTATCAAAAAGAAATTACTTTGATTTCTCCTCAGGTGGTTTATTATATTCAGAAGTATTCTGGTTTGGATTTGCCTACCATCATATAAACAGACCACGTCAATCTTTTTTAGATGATAACACCAGACTCCCTTCCGAATTGAACTTTCATGCAGGAGCGAGGATCCCGATAGCCAGCAGTGAGAGAGGCAGGTCTACGAGGATTAAATACAAGGAAAAAGCCTTAATACCCTCCATTCTATATAAAACTCAGGGCAAATATGACCAATTGGATCTTGGTGTGAATGTTTTACTGGAACCTGTACAGTTCGGAATCTGGTATAGAGGATTGCCTGTAAAAAGCTATGAATCTGGCTTGACCAATGCGGAAGCAGTTATAGGTTTGATAGGAGTGGTGTTTAATGGATTCAGTTTTTGCTATAGCTATGATTATGTTGTTTCAAGGCTTAACAAAAGAACCGGGGGGCTCATGAAATTTCTTTGATTTACATATTTGGTGAAGATGATTCAAAAGGGAAGAAAAAAACTAAATATAAAAGACTTCCGTGTCCTTCCTTTTATAAGTTGTAAATACTTTTTTCTGGATGATTTTAATATGAATTCAGATTTTTATCCACTAAAATCATGCTTCTGACAAATAAAATTTAAACTATAGAAAAAAAAATACGTAATTGGAGTTTAATATTTTAGTTTAAATTTTAACGTAATTTTTAGAAATGGATCAGAATAAAGTTGATTTGTTTGTTGCTTCAATGCACGAAAAGTTTCCTACAGAAAAACTTGCACTTATCAGAGAACAACTATCAGAACTGGATAATAGTAAACTTTCTGTTATACAGTCTATTCCATACAAGGACCCTACGACACTATTGATTATATCAATTTTTTTGGGTGGGTTAGGTGTCGACAGATTTATGCTTGGTCAGACTGGTCTTGGTGTTGCCAAGTTACTCACTTGCGGTGGTATGGGAATCTGGGCATTAATAGACT
This sequence comes from Sporocytophaga sp., assembly GCA_024707265.1. Classification (GTDB taxonomy): domain Bacteria; phylum Bacteroidota; class Bacteroidia; order Cytophagales; family Cytophagaceae; genus Sporocytophaga. The sequence goes on from JANQAB010000004.1 coordinate 613,549, forward strand.
TGTTTTTAATTATGGGTAAAACAAGGGAAGTAAATTATACTAAGTTTTCTCAGTTTGCTGTATAAGGCACTTAATAATTTCTATATTAAATACCTGCTGGCAATTTTTTCAATTGTTGGCGGGTATTTGTTTTTATTCCTGTTTGACCGCTTCAATAATCATCAGCACATTACTCTTTGTATTTTCAAATTAACCACTGGTATTCCTTGTCCGGGTTGTGGAATGGGAAGGGCTACGATTGAGCTAATAAGAGGAAATTTTGCAGAGGCATATCATTACAACATTCTGAGTATTCCTTTTTCTGTTCTGGTTATTATTACATTTATCTGGATGATTATTGATCTTATCACAAGCAGAGATACCTTTTTTAACTTTATAGGAAAGGAAATGAAATTGTCCTATAAAGTATTAATTGTGATGGTGCTTATTATGGACTGGTTGGTGAATATTATAAGAGGGGTGTAATTTTTTAATAAAATTCTTATCATTAAAAGTATACAATCCTTAGAATTTTATGCAAATCAGCTTTTAGGTATTATCCAAGAAATTAGTTTTTGTGATATGTTATAAGTGTCTGTTTTGTAGTATTTTTGATCGTTATTTTCCCGCAAAAAAGGCTGAGAAAAGAGTTTAATTTACCTTCCTGTTTTATAATTTTTCATATCTAAGTTTGGTGGTTTTAATGAATTAATTGCACCTTTTACAAAGTCGACTAATTCAGCTAATTTTATTTAAACCTAACCTAATTCTAACGAGATTGAACCTATGGAATTACCTATTTTAAAAAAGCCTACAGACCGGCTGGAAATCATTGATGTATTAAGAGGCATAGCTTTGTTCGGACTTTTCTCCGTTCACATGCAAGAGCATTTCGAACTTTTTCTATTTCCTGAATCAAAATCCGAGATCTTAAAATCATTGGATAAAGGTATTAATGAAGTTGTTTATTTTCTATTTGCAGGAAAAGCATATGCGCTGTTTGCTTTCCTTTTCGGGTTAAGTTTCTTTATCCAGATGAAAAGGCAGGCGGAAAAAGGAATTGATTTTAAAGGACGTTTTCTCTGGAGACTTATTGTTTTAGGAGTAATAGGATGGTTTCATAGTTTAATTTATTCTGGTGATATCCTCACTTTTTTCTTTGTCATGGGATTTGTGTTGTTACTACTGGATAAATTACCATCGTGGGTTTTAATTGTTCTCGCAATTTTTTTCATTTTGCAATTACCATTTGTTTTAATAGCGATAGGTAAATCGATCAGTCAGGATTTCCAACGGAATCCATTACTTATTACTATGGATGCTATCTTTAAGTCCAGTGCTCCGGTTTTTTCAAAAGGCACCTTTACCGATGTAATTTCATTTAATATTTTTGAAGCTCAGAAATCCAAATGGTTATTCATGTTTTTGTATGGAAGAGTATTTCAGACATTGGGCTTGTTTATGATTGGCATTGTAATCGGAAGAAGTGGTTTTTTCAGGACAATTGATAGCTACAGGCAACATTGCAAACTCGCATTGATATTTGCATCTGTTGTATTTCTTCCTTTATATATTTTTAACCGATACTATTTGCCTGAAATTGCTGCTGATAAAGTTATCATTGAAGCATGGACTATCATACTGTCCTCTTATGCAAACTTTGCATTTGTCGTGATGATCTTTACTGGTTTTGTTTTGCTTTACCAGATCGAGGCCATAAGTAAAAGGATGGATATACTTAAGTATATAGGAAGGATGAGCCTAACAACTTATGTTATGCAATCAATAGTCTGGGTTCCTCTTATCTATGGATACGGAGCGGGGTTGTATGATTCTATTGGGTTCTTTTATAGTTTTCTGTTAGGTATACTCTTCTTTATCATTCAGATACTTTTCAGCAAGTGGTGGATGAAGAGGTATCATTACGGGCCAATAGAATGGCTTTGGAGATCCGTTACTTATTTATCTGTTCAGGATGTACCTATGAGAAAGGAACTTGTTCAGAGTTAGTTTCCTGTTAAGCTAAAGACCTGTAATTATTTACTGGTCTTTAGCTTTAATAATATTATTCAGGTAGGTAGGAAGGCAGATAATTATTTTAAATAATTGGTGTGTTACTAATTTTCATTTCATTCAGATCCAATTGTAATTCGGCTTTTCTGATTTCCTTATCACTGAAGAATTTTTCTTTCCGTAGTTCAAATAGTTCCATACGTTGAGCGGCGTAGATATCTAACAGGATTTGGCGATAATCTTCGACTTTTTCAATTTGAGTTGTATCGCATTCTAAAGAGGCAAGTCTTTGTTGCGAGGAAGCTATTTCATGTTCTAAATTTGCTTTCAATATACTTACCAATTCGTTTTCCTGTATTTCCAGAGCGTATTTATCGCATAGACGACTAAGGGCAGCATTAGATAACCTTAAATTTATTCCGGTCTGTTGCTCATCTTCCGGAACGATATCTTCGATTTCTTTTATATCAATGAGTTTAATGACCAAAGGCAAAGTAAGTCCTTGTACTCCAAGTGTGACAAGAATCGTTATGAATGTGATAAAGATAATCAGATTGCGATGAGGGAAAGGAGTACCATCGTACATAAGAATAGGGATAGACAAAGCAGTAGCGAGGGATACAACTCCGCGCATCCCAGCCCAGCTAATGACTAAAGGGTTTTTCCACCCCGGATTAGGCTCTTTACGAACTTCTGCACTAAGCCAGCGAGGAATATGAGTGGCAGGAAATACCCACAGAAATCTGAGTAATATGATTATGCCACTGATTAGTAAACCATATTTTATTCCCTGAGCAATTGAATATTCCCCCAATCCATTGATTATTTCCGGAAGTTCAAGGCCTATCAGAATAAATACAACGGCGTTCATCACAAATATCATGGTTGTCCAGACACCAAGCATACTGATGCGTGTAGTGGCAGTGCTGAAAACTTTATGTGATCGGTAAGATAAAAAGAGCCCACCGCTCACTACGGCCATTACTCCTGAAAAGTGGAACTGTTCTGCAGTAAGGAAGAGGATGTATGGAGTCATTACTGTTAATGCCACATCTATTGCAGGTGTTGTAGGCAGAAAACGGTGTATGAAATACATGATATGAGCGCCAGCAAGACCCACCACAACACCCATTGTAGCAACAAGGATGAATTGGCCGGCAGCTGCCTGAAATGAAAAGGTCCCGGTAAGAATGGCTGCAAGCGCGAAACGGAAAACAATCAGCGATGATGCATCATTGACAAGGCTTTCTCCTTCAAGAGTGGTTAATACTCTCTTAGGTACTTCCAGACCTTTTAATACTGTCGTTGATGCAATTGCGTCTGGCGGAGAAATGATGCCTCCCAGCAGAAATCCAAGAGCTAATGTAAAGCTGGGTATTATGTTGTTTGAAAAGTAAGCCACTAATGTGCTAGTAAAAAACACAAGTCCAAATGCGAGCAGAGAGATAGGACGTTTCCATTTCCAGAAGTCTTTCCAGGAAGTGTACCAGGCGGCCTCATAAAGCAAAGGGGGTAGGAAAATCAGAAAGACAAGATCTGGTTTTAACTTAATAATAGGAATACCCGGAATAAAACTAATTACAAGACCAGCCACCACAAGAAATATCGGATAGGCAATTTTTATCTTTTGTGCCAACATCACAAGGAGAAAAACTGCAAATAGAAGACTGAGAATAAGTAATAAGTTGTTATGCACTTTGTGTGTATTGCTTTAATACTCTGAGAATTACATAATGTTAATCTCCCTCCGGTAATAATAGAACCAGGAAATCGATTACCAGCGAAGTGACTTGACCTTCTTTATCTATGCCCCAATAAGCAGGGTACACCCCATCTCCATAGCCGGACTGAAACATGGTTATGTTTAATTCCGACCCTGGCAATTTGAAATTGACCCAGTCCCCATAGTCTTGCGGATTATTCTGGTCAATGGCGTTCTTCTTAAATTCAGCTGCGAAGAAATCGTCATAGATATTTCCTTCAGGATTTTTTTTGAACAAAGGATTCTATAAACTTATCGTATTGAAGAGCAGCTTCATAATCCATAATACCTCCTAGTCCAGCATCTACAGGAAACCCGAAAAAGTCACCCTTTTCCTTTAATTCATTAATATCATCATCATTCCTAAGAGCGAGAACCCATTTTTCAGCTTTTTTGTTGCTTAGTTCTAATTTGGCAACTGCATAGCGCTCTCCGGCATTTTCTGTCTTTGCTATGTAGATTTTTACTGGATAGTTTCCAGGGTTTATTTTTTTGCTTAATGGAACTATATCGTGAAATACAAGCGGATCGCAAGCGACAATTTCTCCGCTAGAGACCGAAAGATTTCCTATTTCCAAAAGTTCGACAGGTGTTCCTTGTACTTCTTTGTTTTCAAAGATGATGTTATAATCTGCGTGTGATAAAAATTCCATGAAGTTTTGATGTATTATGATAGATCAAAAGTAAAAAAACGATAGAAGGAATAGAAGAGACTATAATTAATGTAAACATTAATTATTCTTCTAGTATTCAACAATCATATAAAAGCTATACGTGTACTTAGGGGGCTAAATAATGCCTTGAAAAGATGCGTTTAGAATATGAAAGTAAAAAAAATACGAAAAGGGAGTTTAAGCTACACTAATTTTAATTTAAATAGGAGCTTATCAAAGCCCCTATTTATTTTTTAGTCTATTTCTCAAGCTTGAAAGCCTTTATTTCACCATCCTTTTCCCTTACATAGGTTATTATATCAAATCCTTTTTTTGTAAAGATATTGCATACTACATAATTAGGGTCCATCTTGCTTGTTAGGCCATTTAAAAAATCCCAGGACAAGCCTTTAGCGATGTAGTTTGGACTTTTCCAATGAATAGTATATTTTTCTGGAATTAAGTATTGCGGGTTATATAAACCCAAATTATTTTTATAGAGAACGTCTTCAACATAGTTTAAGCTACCATCTTTTCCCAGGCGCACCCCAGTCATCTTTACCTGATTTTTGAGAAGTCCTTTACTATCATTAAAAAGTAAGAGTCTTAATTCTTGCTTTTCCATGTCCAAAAGTTTGGTATTCTTGATGAATGTTGAAATCGGAAAGACATTGGCCATTGTAAAATGGATTTTATCTCTGACAGAATTATCTGGGATATATTGAGTGAAGTTGCTGAATTCGAATTCCTTTCTATAAAGGGCTGAAGTATTTTTATAATCAAACTTATTTACATAAAGGCCATTGATAAAATTTTTGCTTTCGATTTTCATGAGACCGAAAGCATACAATTCATTATGCAGTGTGTCAAATTCGATTGTTGGTGTATAATATCTGGTGTCAGCGATTGTGGTTGGCTCAAAGGTATAATTTTTAGGATTTGAAATTATCCCGCTAGGTGTCATTTCAATTGTTTTTAAAATCATTTCTTTTAACTTAGATCCTTCTATGTCTTTGAAATAACTTTTAATAAGAATTGTCTTACTGTCCGTCGTTATTAAATCAGACCAAAGATATTCGCCTTTGTCCTGTAAAGCCCACTTTAATTCATAATCATCTGTTTCAAGTTTTATATCTTTAATATTCGAAGAAAGATCTTTGGCAGAAAATGACACTAGAGAATAATTAACTTTCTTTTCTTTTTTACCTACTTTGACTAATAGTAAGCTTAGCCCATCCTTGGTTAAAAAGTAGGTTGAGATTCCATCAAATAGTTTATTTGTTGTAAAGCGTGTTTCAACTATTTGGCCCTTAGAATCAAACCTGGTGATATGTAACTGGTTGAACTTGGCCGGATTGTTACTTATCTGGATAAAGTATACGCCTTTTTCGTCTCCGATAGTATAGCTGTAGGGCATTGATTGTAATCCGTAAACCTTATCTATCTTAGTTTCCCACTGTTCCTCAAGGTCATTATTATATTTTGTAAAAGTATAATCCTTTCTTAAAATAAATCCATCATTCTTTACATCTGTCAGTTCTAATGAAGGGGTAAGATTATAGTTGTTACTAGGCCCTGCTCCATTTACTGCGGACTTAAGTCCAAAAGGTCCGATAAGTCCTAAACTTTTACCAGACGGAAAAAGTACTTTTTCTTTTATTACTTTTTGAGCATAAGAGCTAAGGTTTATTGATATAACCATAGCTACGATAAGAATTTTTTTCATGAAAAGGTAATTGAATATATTTATAAGATATTAAATATTACAAATGTAGTAAGAAGTATCATTTTATTCTACTTAGAAAGAAGTCTAAATCCGTATTACAAATTTCTAATACGGTAAATTGTAAAATATTGTTTTATAGACTATTGCTAAGAAAAGAAAAGTGAGGCGGACCCTGTTTATTCTAATCCAGGCATATTGACTTTTATCACTCAAAAATCAAAGAAGGTCATTTAAGTCAGAAATAGCATCTGAAATGAATATATTAATAATATTAAAAATGAACAGACTAGTAGGCAACGATTTGTGTAGATCCTTATGATGGTGTTGACAGTACATTAGATAGTATACCTTTGAAGACTGTTATAAAATTGCTTACACAGGGAGAGTAGAAACTGAATGATGGGTTGAGAGGTTTGATAAAAAATGTCCATACCCACTACATCTTATATATTGGTATCAAATGGTCTTTGCACTTCTGGTAAAATATTAAGCAGGCATCAGGTAAATGTGGATGCCAAAACGGAAGAAATTAATTTCGACTGTTTAGGAACTTCTAATAGAATGACAGTGGTATATGTCTGCTATATTTGTTCAGGAGATTTTTCCAAGTGAGGTTACCTATCTTCTTAAATTAGAATATATTCCCGTTTCTCCATAATCCTTATGTCCCAGGAAAAATTAAAATTGTTTCTCCAAGCTTTGGAGGCAAAGGGTATTTATATAAGCAAAGAAGATATAAAGACTGTTTCTGAACGCACTCGTATCGTTTCAATAGAAAAGGGTACCATATTTATGAAACAGGGAGTGCCTGTCAAAAGACTTTACTTTTTGATTAGCGGAACTGCCCGGTTATATGTGAATCATGGAACGCATGAAACAACAATTGATTTCATCTCCTGGAGTGAATTTGTTTCCACTTTTGTATATGTGCAAAATGAAGTCCCTTCAACTGTAGCACTTGACGCATTAACAGAAGTCAGCGCTCTATACTGGGAGAAAGGTGATATAGTCTTTCTTAAAAAACATACAAAAGTATTTAATGATATTGAGAATGTAATGCTGGATAGTTTGTTGCAATGGAATTTACGAAGAGAAATAGAATTCAGAAACCTTAGTCCTGAAGAAAGATATTTAAAGCTTTATGAAAATCAGCCTAAAGTAGTGCAACAAGTGCCGCTAAAATATATTGCTTCTTATCTTGGTATACATCAGGACAGCCTGAGTCGGATCCGTAAAAAAATTATTTTGAAACGAGCTTAACTACAAATAATTGAAGTGATTGTAACCCCTGAAAATCTGACCAAGGTCAGGATTTAATAAGTTTTTCATCTTTTATTTTGTTGAAAGTTTATGTGTTTTTTTAAAATTTAATTTTTATTCAAATTATACTCTATGAAATTGATTTATAAGGCTATTGCTGTGTGCAATATGCTGATCTTTACAGCAAATGCTCAGGAAAATGTATTTAAACCATCGAAAGAAGCTATCTATTATAAAGCTAACGATGAGTGGAAATTGACAAGTCTTTATCAGTATACATACAATGAATATGGTAATGAGGTAACAAAAGTTTATAAGAATGGTGATGAAGTTCCTGTCTCTAAAGATTCTCTTGTATATTCAGTTGATAAAGATGTTATTGAGCAATATACTTATATGTGGGATTCTAATACAAAAAAATGGAATCCCACTTCGAAAGAGACTTATTGTTATTTTGAAAACGGTGAGTCATGCGGTCATGCTTCCTATATTTATTCAAACGGATGGGAGTTAAATTTTGCTATGGAAGATGTTCGGTCTTACCCCCAGTCAGATGAGGTAGAGGTGAAATCAAGAATGTTTGGTAGTGAAACCAAACAGTGGAAGGACCAGACTAAGTACCTTATTAAATATGATGTAGAAAGAAAGGAATTGAGCAGGACCTATTCATATGTAGATCCTGTTACTAAAGCCTGGACCTATTCATCAAGAATATCCTATAATGGCTGGTTGGATTTTCAAAATGATATTCCAGCAAAAAGAGTATCGGAAGATTATAAGAACAATGCATGGGTAGTGCGGGATTCGAGTTCCTTTCAAGAGAATCAAGGCCTTTGGATCGAGACCAGGAAGATTTATAATCCAGATAAAAGCCTGAAAGAAATATTAAGGATTATGAATTCAAAAGACGGAAATTTCAGGGAGGTCTCCAAAGCACACGCTGGAGGCTGGATGTTGATTTCATCGTATGATAAAACTGATTTAAAAACTACAACAATCATTAATGATTTTGAAGGTGACGAATTGCTTGTAACTGAAAAAACAGAACATGATTTTGAAAAAGGTAAGGTTGTTCATAGTAAGTATACTACAACTGCTGCAAGCGGAGAGCTTATAGAGTATACCGAAGTGGATAATGATTTGAGTTATGATCATAATGACAACCTTCTTGAAGATATTGTAAGTATAAGAAATGAATCTTCAGCTGCTTACCAGCACTTTAAAAAAACGGTGTATTCCGATTATGTAGAAATCGGAGAAGTTACCGCTATTGTAAATAAAGGAAATAAAGAGTCCATTATTTATCCAAATCCCGGCAATGGTGTATTCAATATCAAAAATCTGAAAGCAGGTTATCAAATGGTAGTATCAAATACATCAGGTTTAACAGTTTTTGAATCAGGAACTTTACAGGATAAAGTGGATCTTTCCCATCTGACTTCAGGTGTTTACTTGGTAAAAATCATTAACAATGAAACAGTCATCAGTGACAAACTGGTTATTGAATAAAGGTAAATAGTGTGTTTTAGCATCAAAGCCAGATTTAAAAAGTCTGGCTTTTTGCTTTTAAGAGATCCTCAATTTTATTATCAGGTAGAGATATACTATTATGACCATTCAGGCGTTTTAAAATTCAATTTTAATCATTTTTAATAATATGAAAAGAATATTTTTTATCAGTACTACAATCGGATTATTGGTATTCTCAGGTTGCAAAAAGATCAATGACAAATCGGTTACAGTCATTAAAGATTGCACAGGAACATATCTACGCTACAAAGGAAATGATTATCATGTTTGCAATACAGAGGCGACAGAGGCTTTTGCTGACGGTACACAAGTAATTGCAACTTTTAAGAAAATTAAAAATTGTAGCAAAGAGGGAGCTGTATGTTTGATGATGCATGAAAATGTTGGATGGATAGAGGTAAAGGAAATTAGTCATTAGAATAACAAAATTATTAGGAATTGCATCATTGAAATTATTGAAGATAATATAATTCCTGATCAATGTTTTGAGATTATTCAAAACATTGTATTCTCTGAGAATGAAAAGAGGCTGGTTCAGTTAAGAACCAGCCTCTTTTTGTTTTTTTATTTAAACTATTCTCCGCTCTTTTCATGAACTTCCCTGTTATTCTGAGGGTAATTGATGGTAATGTTATTGAGCTTGCCGTTAAATTTAAAAGGAGATTTATATTTATCCGCTACCGGAGTGAGCTGATCTCTTCCTACATCAAGACCTTCATCATAAGCAAAGATATAAGCATGAACAGGGGTGATGTCCTTTTCTGCAACTTTTTGGTTATTGATAAACAGGATTTCTTTTCCTGCCGGTTCTCCTGGATTTTTCGGCTTTGTATAATTAAAATCAAATCTTAAGGAAACCTTTCCTGTTGGTATAATTCTGTCTGAGACCAGGTATGTTATGTTGGTGTTATGATTATGAGCTACCTGAAGTTTTCCCTCTTTAACAAAAAAAACTAAAACCTCCAAACCTGCTTCCCACAGCAAGTAATGCCCCTTCATTACCTTTCCCTGTAATCTCTACATCGGCTGTTATACTGAAAGGTCTTGCTGATAACGGAGGTCCGGAAGCTCCGAAAATCTGAGCAACTCCAGGATAAAGGACAACTGTAGATTGTCCTTCATAAGCGCTTTGCCCTGCACCAAAGCTACCTGATAAACCATCCTTTAAAGGATATACATTGTATTTTCTCGCTTCTGCGTCGAATACATCCTGAAGTTCCTTAAGTTTTTCAGGGTTTTTGGAGGCAAGATCAAAACGTTCGTTATAGTCTTCGTTCAGGTTGTAAAGCTCCCATTTATCTTTATCAAAAGGAGTTCCGGCTTTATGTATGGTTCCTGCTTTCCATCCGTCTTTGTATATGGATCTGGTACCTGATATTTCATAATACTGAACCGTATGTCTGCTCGGTGCTTTTGGATTGCTTACAGTATAGCCCAGACTGATACCTTCAACAGGTTCCTGTACATATCCATTAATAACCGACGGTACTTTAGCGCCTACAAGTTCTACTGTTGTTGGCCATATGCTGTTTACATGCGTGTACTGATCCCGTATTCCGCCTTTTTCTTTAATGCCTTTAGGGTAAAATATGATCAACGGATTTCTGGTTCCTCCTTCGGAATTAGCATCCTGCTTCCAATATCTGAATGGGGTATTGGTTGCCTGAGCCCATCCTAAAGGATAATTAGGACTTGAATACTCCGTACCAATTTTATCATAACTCTTTAAAAGATTCTTGATTCTTTCATCATACTTCGGACCACTATTATCTTTAATGCCTTCAAAATACTCACCAAGGCCATTGATAACACCACCGAAGGTTCCTTCTTTGCTTGCACCGTTATCACCTACTACTAGAACAATCAATGTATTATCCAATTGATTTAATTTCTTCAGATGTTGTACAATTCTTCCGATTTCGTAATCAGTCTGAGTAATAAAGCCTGCATATACTTCAAAGAATCTAGTGAACAACTTTTTCTCATCAATAGATAAGGAATCCCACTTTTTGATTCCGGGGTTATGAGGAGGCAATACTATATTCTGTGGCACAATACCCAATTTCTTCTGATTGGCTAGCACCTGTTCGCGATAGGAGTCCCAGCCCTGATCAAACTTACCTTTGTATTTGTCTATCCAGGCTTTTTCTACCTGATGTGGTGCGTGTCCTGCACCTGTTGCAAAATATAGGAAGAATGGTTTATCAGGTGATGTGGATTTCTGATCTGTAATGTATTTGATTGCTTTATCTGCAAGTAAAGTATTAAGATGCGTTCCATTGTCGGTTTCAACCGGAGTAGTTCCTTCTCCAAGCTGAGGATGGAATTGGTCCGTCTCTCCGTAAAGGAAACCAAAGTATTTATCAAAACCTCTGCCTGTGGGCCAACGGTTAAACGGGCCCGCCTGAGTGGCTTCATTGACAGGTGTAATATGCCATTTGCCAAGTGCATAGGTATTATAACCGTTCTCACGTAAAACCTCTGCAATGGTAGCTTTTTCAAAGGGGATTCTTGCATCATAACCGGGATAGTTAATAGCTGTTTCCGGAAATAGTCCCATGTGTGCAGAGTGGTGATTGCGTCCTGTAATCAGAGTTGCACGGGTAGGAGAGCAGATAGCAGTGGTGTGAAAATTGGTATACTTGAGTCCGTTGTTGGCAAGACTGTCAAATGTTGGAGTTTGAATTAGTCCTCCGAAAGATGAGATGGCACCGAAACCAACATCATCCAGTAATATCCAGACAATATTTGGTGCGCCTTTGGCATTTTTCACTATAGGCTCTGCTTTATAAGGCTGAGATTCCGGAAGTGTTTTACCTATCTTGCCATTCCATTGCTGTGTGGGATCGTATTGTGCATGCAATCCTTGTGAAAAAAGCCCAAGTAAGGCAGAAAAGAGTATAGATTTATTCATCAATTTAAAATTGTTTTTAATGGTTAATAAAACAGGTAAAAGGAATTCTGATTCACTTTGGTGGTTGGAAAGTGAGGAGTATAATTTAATTCTAATTCAGCAAGCAGGTGGTGGACTGCTGGTTATAAAAAAAAACTTTTAACTGGTGGTGAACAAAAATAGATCGTATTCAACTATTTGCAAATATTCATCAAAAGAAATCGGGGAGCGTATCACTAAATGATTTCTGAAGTGTTTACTTAAAATCAAGCTCGGCGTTTTTTTATCATTAGAGGATTGATTAACTTCAATAAATTGATTTTCTATGAAACAGCTTTTTATAATTCTTCTTTCTGTTTTTACAATCTCCTGCCAAAGTCAGAATAAATTAAAGCTTGAAGAATTGGAGAATATTCCGGGGTTATATTCCACTGTTGTTCTTCAGAACGATACGGTAGCATTCAGAAAGTTTTATAATGGAAAGGATGACGATACCTATTTTCATATTCATTCAGAAACAAAAAGCATCATGGCTTTACTTATTGGTATTGCTATTGATAAGGGGTATATAAAAAGTGTAGACCAGTTCATATCAGATTTTTATCCTGTAATTCTGGATGATACTTCCAGGCTGAAAAAACAAATAACGATCAGGCATCTTCTTAATCAAACCTCCGGACTTGCAGCTATTGAATGGCCTAATGCAATGTGCGACCAATGGCTCAATAGTCCGAATCCATCATTGTTTCTATTGTCATTGCCGATGGATGCTGTTCCGGGATGCAAATATTCTTACAGTACGCCTGCTTCACATTTGTTATCAGGGATTATTACCAAGACAAGTGGTATGGAAACTGCTGACTTTGCTGATAAATACTTACTCAATCCTTTGGGTATCAAAGATCATAAATGGGTTAAACTGCGTGATGGTTTCTATGACGGAGGAGGCACTGCTGTTCAGTTCAAGACAGACGACATGCTTAAGATCGCCAGACTTATTTTAAATAAAGGAACACACAAAGGTAAGGCTTTGATCTCTCAGAAGTATTTAGAGCAGGTCTTTTCAAAAGATAAAAAGATAAAAGCTCCATGGGGATTGAAAAACTCTTATTATAATTTTTGCTGGTACACAACAGAGTATGAAGGATATGAAGTAAGATATGCTATTGGTTATGGAGGGCAGTTCATCTTTATCATACCGGCTTTAAATACGGCTATAGCAGTGAACCATGATACGAGAGTATCTAACCCCAACAGACAATCGGATTTGTTTCTGGAGAAAAGTTTTCCTGTGATATTCAAGAAGGTGCTTGAGGCATCTAATGGAAGAAACAAATAATCATGTTAAGGAGAATTATAGGTTATTTGTTGTTTATAATAATGGCTGGTTGTTCTGCAAAGAGGATGAAGTTATATTCTCACTTAAAGGCTTATAAAATTGAAGTTGGCCTTAAAATTTGGTTGAGTATATAAAGATAAAAAAAAGTTGAATGAAAGAATATATAATACTCATATTGGTGTTTTTAATTGTATGTTTAAATGTAATATTACCCCATGTAACGATAGAAGTTGGCAGCAATCAAAGGACAACATTTATATACTTTATTTTACATGAATTATTTACACCAGAAATGTTTTTTTCTTTAACTGCCTTTTACCCATTGACAGTAGCAATTTTAGTTCTATTTCTAAAAAAGGGAAGAGTCTCTTCTCTTGGAAGGATACTTGTATTCTTTTGGGGAGGAGCAGGCATTATGTTTACAATATTACTTTGGCTGACTATGAATCTACATCTTGATGTAAAAATTGCATCGTATAATTTTTCTTACTATTCCACCTTAGTAAGCCAATTAATTTCCTCATTAGTTTGTGTGCTTTTTCCATGTTTAACCCGAATATTTGCCTGGTTCCAGTAGCAAGATGAGTTAAGTCTAGGCTGTCTCGCGATTGAAATTTGTGTTAATAATGAGGCTATGAATTCTTAAGAAAGGAGAAATAAAGGCCTATTCTTGTTCATCTTGCTGTCTTAATAAAGACCCGAAGGTTAGGCTCTTCGGGCCCTTTTAATTGAAACATTAAATTCATTTTTTATATCTAAACCGGTACCCCCATTTTCTTAGCAATATCTTTAAATAAATCCTCATCTATACCATCAGCGCCCGGAGCACTTAGTTGAGGTTCTTCCTCCAAATCAGGAACTGGCCCACCTTCCGGAGCTCCAAATATCACTTCTAATGGTTTTCCATCTTCTGGATGTGGACCGTTAAAAATCACTCCGGCTTTTTGATAATCATCCTTACTAAAGGTATATAGTTTTAAATGCAGGTTATTTTTCTCAAACTTCACAGCTTCCGGGAAAGCCTTATTGCTGAGCTCCGGAACGGGAACAAGCTTGGTCACTTCTACACCTGTTAAATATTCTAATGCTCTCGCGTATGCTACCACATGCACACCACCGCGTACCAGCAGATAACCTACCATTTCCCTGGCTGTCGGATCACTTACCATTTCATAAGCTCTCATTTTATTTGCCCTTGCTCCACACTCAAGGAAAAAATTGTGCAGCAAATCAAGTTTCAGGTTACCACTGCTGAATACATTTGATCCTGACCAGAAGTCGCCCATAGAATCCATTGGCAGAGCTGTCTGTCCGCTGGCAATAAAATGTCTTGTATTTCTTGAATTGGTTCCGTTCTGCAAGGGAGCAATTACAGGATCTAAGCCTCGTTTGGTGGTGCCGGTAAGCAACAAGTTTATGGCATAAGAAACTACTTCAATATGGCCATATTCTTCTCCGGCTATGCTGCATATAAGATCGTAAAACGGTCTTAGCCTTTTTCTGCCACGGAAATTAAAAGATTGGTAGGTGTAATTCATGAGAGTAGACATCTCTCCAAACTTTCCGCCCAAAAGCTCTTGTATTGCAGCAGCATCGTTGGGAGAAGGATTATTGGGAGTAGGCAACTCGATCGGAAGTCTATCCATTTTTAGGATCATAATTTGTTGGGGTTAAGTGAAACATAAAAAGTAAACCAGATGCTTTAGTTTAGGTTTAAATTGAAAAAGTAAGGGATAGTTCAAATGATGCCTTCGCTTAAAGCGAAGGCATCATTAGGATTTACGGAGGTCGATTTTTTATTTTTCAATCCGGAAGGGATTGAATGTTTATAGTAAGTAATGTCATGAAACGATGATGCGAAGAAATTGATAATTATCTATAAAGATCGGACTTCTTCTAGGTCTAGTTTTTACTAACAAAGAAGGTGTGAAGTAATACTTATTTTATGGGACAATGCATAAGGGGGATGTATCGCAACAGGGTATGTAAAACTGATGCCTTCGCTTCAAGCGAAGGCATCAGTTGTTTATTATTCTTAAATTAGTTTGAAGTCAAACAGATTTCAACCAGGGGATGTTTAATATTTCTCGATTGCCAGAATCATATCCTGGAATACGGTTTTCATTTTGTTAAAATACTGTTGTCTGGCTTTTTCCGAAACACCACTTATCAGTGTTGATTTACCTATCAGGTTATCAATCCAACAGGAAGTATTATCATAAAATTCAGGGTCAGTAGTAACTATGGAATTAAATGTCTGATGTCTTAAATAAACCTTTGAAGTACTATTGGCATTGATAAGAATAATGTTGTTGCCTATTTCTATTTCACTATGGTATAAAGTAAAACTTCCGTTGTCTTCCAGCGATTTTTTTCCTTCGTGCAACTTATTTCCTTTTTTCTGCCTGCCTTTTCAGTATCTCGATAGTTTCGATCATCTGTTCACAAATCAGTACTGCATCTTTTTTACTTTTAAAATAGCCCGACTCCCAGTAATACCAAATTTGTTTAACAGTTGAAGATGCATCCGACCAGAGTTCTGTTGATGGAATTCTTCTATATGCATCCAACACCTCTTCTGCAAGATCGAGAAGGCCAGAATCAACATTGGCAGGGTCGAAAAGCTCATTTTCTGATTGTGATACACCCATTACCGAGCGCATCCAGTAATAGAGTTTAAACGCAGCATGTTCCCTGAAATAAAAATGCTGAAACAGTGGAAGGTCCGCTGCAGCATATATTACGCTTGCATCACTTTTACTATGCAGAAACTTCAGGTCCTGGAGTATTTTCTGCAGATATCCTGTGAGAAATTCAGGAGATTTCTGTATTGGACTAAATAAAAATGCAGTATATCCTTTTTGAATTTCGGAAGGCCATTGAAGATTGATTTTAGCTTGCTCAAGCAACAAGCCAGCTTCTTCAAATGTTAGGGCTGTTTCTCCTCTTATTCTTCTATATGCGCTGTCTGTACTGAGTTGTAATATCTCTGCAATATATTCCGGGAGGGAAATATGCGGTGGAAGGTGTTTTTTTATGAGTTGAATGAGTTCTTCCTGTTTCATCAATGAAAAGTCTGGTAAATTTTCCCAGTCACAATTAAATTAATTTGCATTTTTTGCAAAGATATAAGATTCCCGTTGCACAAATTGCAAATTATCTATCTGATTATACTTACCAACACTCTCAATTATTGATTTTTCAGTCTGTAGCTTCTTTTGGGTTGCAGATCAGTAATTTACCGGACTTCTAATTGGTTAGTTTTGATTATGCTTTTACGCAAAAAAACTATTCTTAATAAAAAATAAATACTTATGAGAAAGATCTTTTTAATTCATTTCCTTTTTATTCTCTCTATGTCTGGAGCATTTGCAGAAAAAAATCAGAGAAAATTGGTAGCTGGAGTAGTATCTGTAGATATGAAACAAATGAGCTTAACACCTGCCCAGTTTGTACAGCTTGCAAGACTTGAACTTGTTAAAACCGATAGTTTTGAAGTCCTTGATAGTTATGATATTGAATACCTTGTGAAACAAAAGGATGCCAATCTCTTGTCTGCTTGTTTCTCCAAAGCTTGTCTGGTAGAGGTTGGTAAACTAGCAAAAGCGGATAAATTGATGAGTGGTAGTGTGATTTCTTTTGGAGATTACATAATGATAAATCTTAAGTGGATAGATATTGCAAGTGAAGCAGTAGAAAAAGAAATAACACAGAAGTTTTATTATGAAAATGAAAACTTCCCAGTCATTATCTCACTCTCTGTCAGAAACCTGTTAAACCTTCAGGTTGATTCACTTATCTGGAATAATCTGGTTTACCACCATCCAAAGGAAGCGATTGAGGGGCCAAAGATAGAAACAATTAATCTTAGTGGTCCGCGACTTGGATTTACATTTTATACAGGAGATTATGCAAAAATTCTTCGTGATCCGGAGTCATCGGGTGGTTTTGACGCTGCTCCATATATGTTCCAGTTTGGCTATCAGTTTGAATTACGTTATCTCAATGAAGGCAAATACCAGGCTTTGTTTGAATTTATACCTATGATTACAGGTTTTGACCAGGGTTATTTTATTCCCAGCATAACTGTTATGAACGGTCTGCGAAACAATGTAAACGGATTTGAAATCGGGATTGGACCAACCTTTGGCCTTATTACAAGGTCAGAAGGATATTATGATCAAAATAATAACTGGCAGCTCGCAGATAAAAATTCAGATACTATCAATACCTATAAAGTAATTAAAAGACTGGACAGCAGAGGTGAACTACAGATATATACCGGGGCAATTATTTCAGTCGGAAAGACTTTCCGTTCAGGTAAATTGAATATTCCGGTCAATATGTTTTTTATTCCTTCCAAACATGGTTCCAGGTTTGGTATATCATTAGGATTTAATACAAACAGAAGAAAGTCCTGATGTAAGGGGCTCTCTTACATATCCTGTGCGTGCAACCATGGTTGTATATTCAGACCATAATGTTAGTTCTTAGAGGGGTATTACATGCCTACTTTCTGGTATCATACCTTCATTAAATATTATAGCCCCATCAGGAAATCGACAAATCTTGGTGGGGCTTGGCTATTGTTATTTTTAGTATAGTGTTGTCAAGTCTTTCGACCGACACAGCTAAGAGTTACCAGAAGTATATTAAATTTCTATTCCATCGACCTCAGTGTTTGATCGGAGGATCCGAAACCACAGAAGATGTTAAAAATATTTTGGAAGAATCAGGTATTTTCACCAGTGCTTGTATCCTTTTACGGATCTCATCAAAACCCGGCCTTTTCATCACGTCCGCTTGCATGCACTCGTTTTTTAGCTTTATAAAGTCTTTGACTATTGGCAGATCAGCATCGGTGATATGATTCAATAAATCTTCCAACAAACAGCCATAAGCTCTTACTTCCAGTCGTTCCAATGCAGATGCTGCTTCAGAACTAATGTCGTATGAAACTCCTGCACCAAAGTCACCCAAAAGGGCGTGGGCTTCGTGGTCTATCAATATATTGTGGGCATAGAAGTCCCCATGCATCAGACCTCGGGCATGAAGATGGGTGCAAACAGAAGCCATACCAGCAGAAATATTCACCAGCGCATTTACTGTAAACCTTGTCCCTTTGGTATAATTATCTCTGGTACAGGATTCATAGCTTGGAGGCCCGGCAAGGTTGGTATAGCGGGAAGGAATGAGTCCCAGAACCAAACCCTGTTTATGTTCGGGATGATGGGTTATTTTACCCAATACCTGTACTAAGTTCGGATGTGTTTCAGCTGCTATAGTCGCCTTCATCTCGTCCGAAGGCAAACCATCACTGGTTACATCGCCTTTGAATATTTTTACGGCTACTTCCATAGGGTGCTGTTTTTGCCAAACAGCTTTCGAGATGTTCCCCGAAGCTCCCTCTCCTAATTGCTCTTTTATTTCAAGGTCTTCCCAATCGATTTCTGTCAGATGGTCTTCTCGTTGGCTTTCCAGGCAACATGGATTGCCCGCAAAAGCCAGCCATGATAGTCTGGGCAGGCTAAGTAACCACGAAGGCAATGCTTTGATACGGTTAGCCGAAATACGAAGTAATTCAATATTCTTACAATTGGCCATTTCGACAGGCAGTTCTTTCAAGCGGTTGCCTGCCAACATGCATTTCTGCAAACGAGTGCATTTTCCAATAGAAGCTGGAATAGACTCTATTTTATTATTTGTCAGGATTAGCCAACGTAAATGGGAGGAAAGTGCTTCTGCAGGAATGCTAACAATCTGGTTGGCTTTAAAACCGACCATTTCCAAATTGGGACATTGGGATAAAACTGTTGGATATTGGGTAAAATAGTTGTCAGAAAAGAACGCAATCTTTAGCTTTTTCAAGCGACCAAAATCATCTGGCAAACTAGAAAGCTTGTTGCCTGACAAGTCAAGAATTTCCAGTGTATCAGCTAGTTCGAATATTTCGGAAGGGAATTCTGTAAGACCGCAGGAGAGTTTGATGCTTTTGGATCCGCGTAGTTGGCCTGATTGTAATTGTTGAAGTGTTTGCATTAAAACCGTTAATAAAGAATGGAAAAAGGTCTGTTTTTAGAGAATATACTTTTTCGTTATGTGAATATATCCTTTCCTATTCACTCTGCCAAAAGGGTATTGGCAATATTGTTAACTTTGATTGGAACTTATTGAACAGGGAATCGCTATTTTTTTATGTTGAAAAAATAAGAGCTATAGTCGAATTTATTGTATCGGTATTTTTTACGTACGTGTCGATGAGTACTTTTAACAAAATTTAAAATTTGTTAGATTAGTGGTATAAGAAAAATATATGCCATGTGGCGGAAATTCAAATGTTACAAGTCATAAAATGAGAAAAAAAGAAAATTATTTTTTATTAGCAAATATGGATTCTTTATCTGAAATGACTGAATTCATATATAAGAAAGTTTTTAGAACAGACTTCTCAGAACCAGGATTTGTAGTTATTGATTTTGGGCCAACATTTACCTCAGAAAAATTGCGAGAATGCATGGTCAATTTAAAGAATAATTTAAGCAAAATACATACTGACAGATTCGGGCAAAAACTAATGTACCAATGGATGGGACGATTTGACCAACAAGAAACCACCAAATTTCATCATGACAATGCTGCCGACCAATCCTTCTTAATGCTTGGATATGAACCTACGGAAATAAAAAGTAAATTATACTTAGCAGATTATGTTCAATTTGCTAATTCCATCAATATAACGGGAGAAGAATACTTTGAAAAATATAATCCAATGTTCACAGATGGTGAAAATTTACTAAAACCTTTTACAACAGAAATTGAAGAATTTAGAGAGGATTCCTTTAAGATTGTATTGATGAACAACAGTAACACCAATAAAAAAGACGAAACAATTGGCGTATTCCACAAAGCCGAAATAATACAAAAAGATTTAACCAAAGAACGAGTAATTAATTCTACTATGATATTTTCGGGTGACATTAAGGATGATGAGTCATTCTCTAATGAACAACAACAGGACTTTATTACCACCCATAAAATCAGTAAAAAATAAAAACGATTTGTAACAACAGCTAGCATGCAAAGTCGGGACACGTTGAATTAACAGTAAAGTGCTGTAAATAACCCCGCCAAAACTTTGTTTTTGGCTTATACCGAGACTAAATTATGAACCGAAACAAAGTTTCGGCTACTCTGTAAGGCTTGGACAGCTTACATCAAGCCGGTTCTACGAATAGCAGAAACGTTACCACCAATTTAAATGACTATGAAAATAACTAATGTTCTCATTACAACTATATCTCTTGTTACAATAATTGGATGTTCAAATGATAATTGGAAAATCTATAAGGAAAACATAAATGTCGGATTCACGATTGAATTCAAGATTCCTTCTAAAATGTTTTCAAATAGAATAGAAAATGGAATGTGTATAGGTGAACAATCCAAGAATTAGGATGATGAGATGAAATTAATAAAGGAAGGATGGTGTATTTGGATGGAGACCCCGACTCAAGAATCAATGGACGAGGAGATTGGATTTATAAAATCACAATTAAAAAAGCCTTTTAAAGAATCAAGAAATGAGATAGAAGTATCTGGTGTGCAAGGCATCAAAGTAACCTTTGAAGATTCAAACGGCAGATATTATGAGCGAATATTTTTTACTAAGTTCAATACCTTATTTATTATAACTAACAAGAATAAGGCGAACGCTGATTTTGAGAAGTTTTATAAAAGCATTTTGATAAATAAGACAAAATAAAAACTGGATATTGATAATTCCGGTGAAATTGAGCCACCCTTCCGGCCTAAATTGAGCCACCCTGTTTTGATTTTGCAAAGTTAATTTAGGCAGATTTTTTGGATGATTTAGCTTTTCTTAAAGATTCTCCTTTTAATTCAATTTTGTGTGCATTGGCTGTCATTCTGTCCATGATAGCGTCAGCGAGTGTAGGTTCTCCAATGTATTCATGCCATTTGTTTACTGGAAGCTGCGATGTTACCATGATGGACTTTTTACCATATCTGTCTTCCAGCATTTGTAATAGGGCTAATCTCAGGTTGTTGTCAATCGGCTGCAAGCCGAAGTCGTCGAGGATTATCAGGTGAACCTTCTCTATCTGATTTAACATTTTTACGTAAGTGCCTTCAAGTTTTGATTGAGCAATTTTTTCAAGTAACCTTGTCATTCCCATATAAAGTACCTTATATCCCATAGCACAGACCTGTCTTCCAAGGGCACAAGCCAGATAGCTTTTGCCACAACCTGTAGCTCCTGTTATCAGAACATTTTCCGCTCTTTCTATAAAACCGCAGTCAGCCAATATCGCGAGCTTATCGTTGGTAAAGTTTCTTTCCGATGAGCAATGTATCTGCTCCAGAACTGCGTTATACCGCAGTTTGCTGAGCCTGATATACATTTGTGTTTTCTTATGGGTTCGGTACTGGAGCTCTGCTTCTGCCAGTCTTGCAATAGCTTCATGTAATGATAGCTGTTCATGTATCGGCATTGATAAGAATGCTTCGTACGCTTTGCCCATTCCTGTAAGCTTTAGATTATAAAGTTGCTCAAGTGTTTGTCTGGTGTTCATTTTAATTGATTTTTAATTGGTTTAACATTAATATTCTTTAGGACCTCTGATGTTTTCATGAACAGGTATGGTGATCTGTGATGATGGCTCTTCCTGCTTATCCCTGTTATTGGATAATATGTTTTCAATAGTTTTGTATGACAGATATCCGGCATACAGACCTATTCTACAGGCGTTATTTGTACGTTCATTTCCATATTTATCGGCCAGGCGCAAAAGACCTCTACAGGAAAGAAAGGCTTGTTGAGTAAACTGCCTTGATTCAAGCAGGCCGCTTACCACCTGTAGAAAGTATTCTCCTATAGGTTTGGCCTTTTGTAAAAAGTAGTCTTTATCCCATCCCAGAGTCTCTTTATATTTGAGGTGACTGGTAGGCATGTGAGTATCTGTAGTTGTGTAACAGTGTTTCTGGTAGTTCCTTTTATGAGCTGCTATTCTTTTGTGATCCAGGTAAACCTCAACTTGTTCGCTGTCATATACAATGGTGGTTTGTTTACCTATGTATTGATAAGGAACGCTATAGTAGTGCATGTCCTGTCCTAGCAAGACATGATAGTTCTTCTGCACTTTAGCTCTGACTGAATATTTCACTTCAAAGGCTTGTAGTGGAAGGGGGTTAAGCAAAGGTTGTTCATCCTGGACAAATCGATCTTTTCTGGAATAATCCTTTTTCTGCATCAAGCAACCATTATGTTTTTCCAAATTCAACTTTATGTGGTAATTCAACTCTGAGAGGCTATAAACCACATTGTCTCTTAATGGGGCATAAATACGCTTGTATGCAAGATCTACAGACTTTTCTACACGGGCCTTGTCTTTAGGCTTTTCCACACGTGTAGCCGACAGGGTGGTGTTATAGAAAACGGAGAACTGTTCTGCAAGGGCAGTAAAGGTTGGTTCATAGCGGTCGCTTTTTATCACCATTTGCCTCATGTTATCTGTGAGAATTGAAGCGGGAGCTCCTCCAAAGTATTGCAGACACCGGTTTAATGCTCCCACTAACTGATCAAGGGTAGCATTATGCAAGGCTTCAACATAGGTATAACCGCTATAGGGCAATACAGCAACGAAAACAGGACATTCTAAGACTTCACCGCTGGTCTTGTCGATATAGGAAAGTTTCTTTCCCGCAAAGTCAATCTCTAAAACTTCTGCAGGCTTATGCTGTTGTGGCATCACTGCATTGCGAATCTGACTATAGGTATTCAGGTGCTCACAAAATTGTTGATAGGAATAGCCGTCAGGATCTTCTCTGCGATATTCTTCCCACAACAACATTCGGGTTACTCCGGTGCGCTTAAGCTCTGAAAGGTAATGCCCCAGCTTGGGAGATAAACGACCATACCGTTCATCCTTTCTGCTTTCGATAGCATGATTATAGACAACACTACCCAGAGTATCGTCTGAGAGAGAGAGTAATTGATTAAAGTCATATCCCGAGGTTTTAAACCGTTTTAAGTAGGTGGCAACTGTATTGCGACTCATGCCAAGTGTATTGGCAATTTGTCGTTCTGAGAGGCCGGAAATGAGTAATTGTAATAGTCTGCGTATTTGCAACATGGTTTTAGCATGGTTAGCCATAAATTCTTCAGCTTAAAAAGCTGAAGTTACAGTTGCAAAATCAAAAAAAAGTGGCTCAGTTTATGCCGGAATGGCAGTTCTTAAAATTGAAAAAATACAAATTTAAGTGGCTCAGTTTGGTCCGGAATTCCCTGATTCTTCTACTAAAAAGTGGCTCAGTTTGGTCCGGAATCAGTGGCTCAGTTTAGTCCGGAATTACTGGCTCAATTTAGTCCGGAATAATCAATTGGAACTTATTGAACAGGGAATCGCTATTTTTTTATGTTGAAAAAATAAGAGCTATAGTCGAATTTATTGTATCGGTATTTTTTACGTACGTGTCGATGAGTACTTTTAACAAAATTTAAAATTTGTTAGATTAGTGGTAAAAGAAAACGTATAGCGATGTGGCGGATATTGAAATGTTGCATGCCATTAAATCAATCCACATGAGAAATTTAATTAGCAATTATTTTGGAGTATTATTAGGAAGCATTTATGCTTTGATTTTAAGACTTGTTTTTCATTTTCCATTAGGCGATGAAAATGGTGCTGGAAGATTTGATTTTTATGATTTATTCTCAATTGCATTTGTTTGGATCACTCCAATTATCATAGGAATAATACCGATGATATTTGCATCAAACGATCAATTAAAATCAATATCATACAGAATTTGGAAACCAGTACTATCAGTATTTATATTCTTCGTCATAACATTTATAGCAAGAATTGAAGATTTGATATGCATTATTGTCATTTCTTTTCCATTTTTATTAGGCGCAATGATGGGGGGACTAATATTGGGAAAAGTTTTGGAAAAATACCGAAAGAACAAAGGAATAATGCTTTCAATTGTCATGATTCCATTCATCATTTCTCCTTTAGAAAAAAGCTTACCTACTCCACAAAACACTTTTACGATAAAGACTTCAAAAGTAATAAATTCTAACCCTAATAACATTTGGAATAATATAATACGGGTAAGGAAAATAGAACAAGAAGAATATACCAGAGGATTTTTTAATTATGCAGGTATACCTAGACCATTATGGGCAGAGCTAGACAAAGATGAATTAGGAGCTACAAGAATTGGGCATTTTGAAGGAGGATTAATCTTTAAAGAGACTGTGATAACTTGGGAAAAGAACAAAAAAATTGTCTTTAAAATTCAAGTAATTCCCTCTTCATTAAGACCAACAGTTTTTGATGAACATATCTTGAAAGGAAATCATTTTAAATTTCTAAAAGCCAGTTATGAACTAAAACAGATTAATGAAAATAAAACTGAGTTAATACTTTCATCTTCATATCAGCTAGACACTAAGATTAATGGGTACGCATCTTTTTGGGGAAATGAAATGTTGACAGATTTCCAAGAAAGACTTTTAGATGTAATTCAAAATCGTTGCGAAAACGTTAATTAAAACAATGAGTATAATTATATTTTTCTTTTACTCAAGTGCATTGAATGCAGAAAACTAAACCGAAAAGATTCATGAAAGAAATAATTCTCCTTTTGATACTATTTACATTAAGTTTTAATTTCAAAACTTTTGGGCAGGAGGTATGGACAATGGGGCCTATGTTGCACTATAACTTTGGAGGTGATAAGAAGCATTTTTCATGGGCAATAGAAATAGCTTATTGGAATGTAAAAAATGTCCCGTACAGCATAGACGGAGGTCTTGAGTTTAGTAAGAAACGGATAAGACTTTACAGCGAAGTACAAACAGGAATAGGGGTTACAGGTTTATCTGTTGGTCCTGTTTTAGAAATTAACAAAGCTGAACATAAAGCAAATTTAGGATTTCAAACTACTTTCTGGATGAACTATTTTATTGGTGTTGATTATAGATACAGAAGAATTGATAAAACTAATTTTAATTGTGTAGGAGCATATGGGAAACTTCCATTTGCAACAAAAGATATGAATTCATCGAATGGCAATAGCTACGACGACTGGGACTGGGATTAGATTTTTGGTCAGATTTATAACTACGGACTTACTTTTTTGTGAACAAAGTTATCTGGATAATAATTAAAAATGTAATTAAAAATACTTGAGTTTTTGAGTCGGAAGAATGAGCTTTATGTATTTTACGTATAGTATCAAGATTATTCTTAGCTTCATTTTTGACTTTATTGATGTCTGCTATCGTATCAATTTCCAATTTTCTAGAGGCAATAAGATAGTCGTTCTTGGTAGAAGCAATGTCTATATGCTTAGTGCTGCTTAGAAATAGGTAACCTAAAATTCCCAATGAAATTATTTGTAATAATTTTCTTATTCCCATTATTAAAAAAGTTCGGATACATTTTTTATTGATAAGTAATACAGCTCTCTTTTGTGGGCAGATGTATAAGCGGAATTGACATTGTCTATTGTTGCCCAAAAACTCCAGCAGTGTTGTTCAGTTGTTAGCAAATCTATTTTTATTAATTTCTGACGCCACTTGAAGTTCAATGTAAACAAGTCCACAAATAATTATTGTTTCCACTGAGAAGTAAATGATACCACCAATTGAAAGCACTGGGAAATAAACTAGTATAAGTCCCATTGTTAAAACACAATACAGTAAGTTGGAAATACCAATTACTCTTATGAACGATGCCCAGTTTTCTTTTAAGAAAAAGTAACAAACAATTGAATAGATTGAAAAACAAACAGCGATTACTGAAAGGTAAGTCAATATTGTTATTGGCATTCCAAAGTATTCATTAAAATTTCTCAATACAACAAACAGGAAAAATGCAGTAAGCATAGCTCCCAAACTGTCTATTAAGAAAAGTGTCTTAGGCTTTTCTGTTAAATAATAAATAATGTCATTTAAGTTTTTAATCATTTATAATGGAATTTGATCGCGTTTAATGATCATTTACCTCACTCATTCAACCTCCCTCCACAAACTTTCTCCACCAATTCTCTCAGCACAGCAACACGTTCATTTAGATACTCCAGATCCTCTTTACCTATTGAATAATTCTTTTTGTATCTCGAATCAATATAAGCCTTCTTTAGAAGCTTAAAGCGCTCATCTTTTTCAGGTGTATCACGAGGGAATACTTTTTTGAATTCCTCATTAATAGTTTCAGCCTGGCTGCCGAGTTCTTCAATGTCGTGGATCTTTGCTTTATAGCCAGTAAAGACGAGTAGGAGAGCAGTATAATATCTTTCAGTAGCCTGATGGAGTAGAAATGCGGCTTCATTATATTTTCCGGTTGAAAAATAAAAAGTAAAGCCGTCAATGAAGTTATTGGAACTCTCAAACCAACGATCATATTCCTCCTTCGCTCTTTCCTTCACCTTCTCAGGATCAATAGAAGTTGGAAGCACCAAAGGAGTGAGGCCGTTTCTGCCATTGTCAAACAGAAGAACACCTTCCTTTACAACATCAGTAAAAAAGTAGCTTCCATATGAGAGTTCGTTTTTAACATAACCGTAACTATGATGGATAAGGTTAACAGAGGCAGATGTAGACATTTCCTTCACAAGTCTTTCCGTCTCTCTCCATTTATCAGACAGCTCTTGGTTGAGTTTGGTTTCGGTAAGAACAAGAATATCGTAGTCGCTTTTGTATTCGTAGGTGATGCCGTCTTCCGCATAGCGGTCCTCAACCCAATTGCCACGGGCATAAGAGCCAAACAGAATGACAAAATCAGGAAGCATTTTTTCAACTATAAGATTACTAATGACTCTTAACTCTTCCTTTTTTAGTTCTGGCAGATGTTCCAGGTTGGTCTTCAAGCTATCAATAAATTTTTATGGAAACACAATGTACCTAAAAGGAAAAACAATTACAATAAGACAATAATTATTGGTAAGGAAAATGGGAAAGTAGGGAGTGTAAATGGAAGGTATTTGCCCCGTTAGTTAATAACCTGGCTTAGTTCAACTGATGCCTTCGCTTCAAGCGAAGGCATCAGTCAATTATTTCTTTTCAAATCAATTTTAGAAGTAATCGAATTGTTCTATTCTTTAATTACCTTTTGAATTGAGATTCCGCCTTCAGAGTATAGTTGAATTAAATACAATCCTTTTGGCCAATGATCTCCTAATACCACAGGAGAATCTCCGGAAACTTTATTCTCTTCAATTAACATTCCACTGGCATTCACAACTGAATACTTAGATGCTCCATTTGTCTTTAAAGAAAAACGATCCTGAAATGGATTTGGCATCACAGCTGTGTTGTTATTAGTGCCATTAAGCGTGGAAGTAACGCATCCATTAATTAAAGTAACAGGCACTCTGTTACAATATTTCTGCCCTACTGAAAACTGCATATTGAACATATAATGTCCGTATTGATTTCCGCTAGGGGAGGGTTTCCAAATAGATCATATCCTACCCACTGCACAATCTCAGCATTCGCTATGTTATCATTATATGGATAACTTCCCGGACAGTTTTGATAGTTTTGAATTATACCACCTGATGTAAGAGTAATAGCATAAGTAACCCCCGTTTTACTGCCTTTTAAACTTAAACCAACCGGAATTCTTCTTAATGTCTCATTGGCAGTAGCAGAACTTGTACTGAGATAAAGTGGTGCATCTGAAATTTTGTTATTTCTGACTAACGCTCCACTTCCAGGGAATGGCTTTGTGTCGTACAGGCTAAACTGCCATTTAGTATTCACATTATTTGCGATATACTCTTTCTGATAAACATCTATACTATCTATTGTTATATCTTCAAAAACTTTGATCAGAACATCTGTTGTGTTTGCTAAACTTATTGGCGTGGAATTACCTTGGCAAGTTCCAAAATTATTGTTGGCAGGACCAACAATTCCTCTTGCACTAATAGCTTCTTCAACCCACACTGAAATATCACTATCTCCTACTTTAAAAAGATCACTTTCTTTTAAAGCAATAAGATCATTTCCGTTTGACTTTCCAATTGGCAAGGTGCTGCTACTATTGGTATACCAATAATATTGAGATCCTAAGCTTGGGTTTGTAGGATTAACATACGCAGAATAATTAGGAGAACAGTAAATTAAATCGCCAGGAACCGTGAAAGATGCAGGATATGCTTTTACTGTAAAGGTATCTGTTGCTGCAGGATAGGAATGACAACCATTATTAGTACCAACGTATTCGATTTTTGATACATAAGTGGCAGGACTCTCCACTTTTAAAATTTGTCCTGTCGATGCATTTAGATTATCGGCAATTATTTCTCCATCCTTATACCAGGTTACTTTATAGTTAGCCACATTTTCAGACACATTAAAATTAGTATTTAAAGAGATTCCATTTGTAGGGATTTTTTTCTCACAAAGTATTGTATCTGAAGAAGGAATAAATACATATGGGGCAGGATCAGGTGTATTGGCGGGAAGAGTTAATTGTAGAGCGCTATATTGGGGTATTTCCGATCCAATACCAAGTTGACCATAATTATTACCTCCCCAAGTCATTATAGAGTTATTTGACTTGGTGTAAAATCCTCCCAAATCACTTCTGCTGATGGATACAACGTCATTGTCTGTCGAACCTGTGGAATTTATAATATAAACAGGGTAGGGAATACTGGATACAGATGAGTTCCCATTTCCTAAAATACCTCCAGAAGTTGGTGCATTGTTTCCCCAGGTAACCGGTTTTCCATCTATAGTCACTGCCATTCCGATACCTTGTCCTGCAGCTATAGATTTTGCCTTTAGGAAAATTCCATCTGTACCTCTTCCCGTCACGTCCCCTTTAACTACTTTTCTCGGCTCAGTATGTGCCCATAAAAAATTAGAGCCTTGTCCGGTGCAACCACCCCATGCATTATTTCCCCAAGCCCAAACATTTCCTTCTACATCCAAGGCAAGACATATTACATCACCAGCTGCAATAGAAACTATATTTCTTAAAGGTTTTCCATCTCTAAATGTTACAGGACGAGCCACTGTACTTTTACCATTAATGATCCCTCTACCATCTGAACTAACAGTATAAGGCCCTCCATTAAGAGCTCTTCCTAGTTCCCCATTACTGCAATTACCCCATGAATACACAGTTCCTGTTCCATTACCGTCGCTAACCAACGCATATGCAACTGATTCACCTGCCTGAACCTGAATAACTTTTTCTAATTGCAAATAAGTACTCCCGACTGGTTTTTCTCCATTTAAAACATAAACAGGGGTATAGCTATCGATTTCAGTATTATTGCCCAGCATTCCATAATTTCCGCCAAAAGCACCTAGAGAATTCGAACCCCAGGACACTAGTTTACCATCTGTTAAAAGTGCAAAACTATTAACAGAACCTCCCGCAACATAGCTCACATTTGTTAAGTTGCCATCATCGTCTGCCGGTCCTGATCCAGCCTTCACTTTACCTGGGACTACAATGGTAGGAATAGCATTTGTACCATTTCCCAACTGGCCTGATTCATTCATGGTACTCCATGCCCAGGCATTTCCTTTACAATCCACTGCAAGAAAATGACTACCCGATCCTGGACTTACTTGCTTAATTGAAACTCCATTTGGAAAAGGCACCTGAGTTGGTTGCGTAATATTTGGAGCATTTTGTCCGGTTCCTAATGTTCCATATTGGTTTTGTCCCCAAACATATACTTTACCTTCGGTACATATACCGGAAATATCATATCCTCCGGAAATTATTGAGGGTTGTTGGTTTTGAGCATTACCTTGCAATGCAAGAGCTAATGCGCTTATTGTGAGAATTTTAAATTTCATTGATTTAAAATGGATTGTAAAAAATTAGAAAACGATATGTAAAATATATTAGATTGAATAAAAACAAGTGTCAAATATAGGAAATAGAGGAGAAATTTTTAAAAATATGATATTATAAGAGAAAAGATTAAACCATCTAAAAAGGCTTCCCAAACTTTTACTTCGAAGTTTTGTCCAAAGCTTTAACCAGTTATACCTCAAAACCTTCACTAAAAAGCTAAAGCATTGAACGAAACAACTCGGAATTTTGACCAATAAGCTCGGAACTTTGAGCCTTTTACCTCGGAAATAGGGTCCAAAAGTTTCGATGCCGCAACTTTTTGCTAGAATGTTGACCTCTAAAACCCTCATCTGAGTATCAAAAAAAAGCTGCCTTCTTTACGAAGACAGCTTTTCTGCTTTACCTATTGCTTTTAATATAAATTAAAGTTGGGAGCAGTTTTTATTGGAGGTACACTTATTTTTATATCCTTCATCCAAATTGCTTCATTGGGTTCTTTGTGATCCAGTAACATTTCCTGCCATTTCTCATCCGTCAAACGATTAGAGGAAGGACCAGTGAATTCGTAATGACTAAATACTGCTCCTTTCGTTAAATACAATAAACCATTAATTTCAGCAATCACATATATATTTCGTCCGCCATTCCTACACCTTCCTGCAAGCATTCGTCTTTATAAGTATATACATCAGTAACAACAGCTACATATCTTTCCGGTGTGTGAACGGATTCCATTTCTGCTTCGCGGGACTCAATAATATTTAAGGTTAGTTGTTCAACTTTTCCGCCAATATAGGAGAGCTCATCAAATTCCGCAGGAGTGAGATTGGTATTGTTCAGTTGTTTGTTACTGATCTCTAGTAAAAACTTACCTAGTTGTATTAATTCATTATTTCTATAAGTCAATTCTGTTATAGATATACCATTTTGCTCAAGCATCTTATGATTGAGTTCAAGCAATTGAAGGCACTTGTTCCAGAAAGTAATATTTGTTTCTACATAGGCAATTTTTTGCGGAGGAGGTATTTCTCCACCATTACCCATTTCAGCGCCGCTGGGCTGTTCTATATACAATACCATATCGTGCTTTAATTCTGTCCAGGAAGCAAGCATGGTGTTCAGATTTTTCTTTTGCCAGGCTGGAAGCTTCATGAAATAAGGATATTTTGTATTGGTTTGAGGTAAGGAAAGCACTGCCTCCATTTGTTTATTATATACACAGTTATCCCAGTCACTGTAGTTTTTAAATTTTGTTTTTAGCAGTTTTAAAGTATCGGTATAGCCACTCCAGCGATCTTGTTCTTTGTAGGTGTTTAACAAAATATCTTCCGCAGTTTCATTTCCCATGACAGCAAATACATCAAGCCCTTTGGGGAAAGGTCTTTTAGGTTCTTTTACTTCGATTAAACGTTGTAAAATTTCACCATCGAAGGTATAGTGGCCTGCAGTGAATAATAATTTTTTACGTTTTAAAAAATCATCTGTTTCTTTATCAACTCCGATAGCTGAGAATTTTCTGGGATCTTTAGCATAAAGCTCTTGTCTTATATTTTGCAAACTATTTGGTGTAAGTAAAGAAACTAAAGGGGAGTCTTTATACTTTGATAAAACCTCCTTCATATGCATGAAAGAAAGATTGTTTTCTTCACCAGCTAGGAATTCGATTATGTTAAAAAACTGATTATATGCCTTCCATGAATTCTCAGAAGTAGATAAGTTGTACCCCATCACCACTGCTCTTGATAGATTGATGTCATTGTCAAGATATATTTTAGCAGAGTTTAACCACTTCACACATCTAAAGTAGTTTTTTAATGAATCGGAGCGGGTATAATTTCCTCTTGGGATAAATTGGGTGTAATCCATTATAGAGTCTCCCAGAAAATCAGACCTGTCTAGTTCTTCAGCAGATTGAATATGAGTGTATTCATAATCAAAAGCATTTTTCCAGTCTGCGGGGACTTCATATCGTTTATTATTTAATAAAGACAATGCAACAGCATAATATACCTGTACCCATGAACTTGCCTGTTTTACTAAAGCGGAAGGTGAGGAGGCAGCACTTTGTTTGGATTTCTCATACTGTTCATCCAACAGCCAACCGAGCATACCGTAAAGTTCTTTGTTTTCCAGTGTCTGCATTTCCTTGCTTATATGCATATGAAGCACCTGGAGGTAAAGATCAGTTGTAATGAAGCTAGGGGTATAGTCATAATAGTTTTGATCATAAACATGAAAGAGTTGTTCATGAGCCGCCTTGGTGATCACAAAACCATTAGTGGCCAGTTTTTCAGTCATTACATCCGGAAGTTTTTCAAATTGCTGCCAGTTGACTACATTGGCCATGTTTGCGTGCTTCAGTTTCCCTTTATTTATATAGTTATTCTTATACAGCTTTTGCTCATAACTTAATACTTTATCAATAAACTTTTTTTCCTGTTCGCTCAGGCAGATCTGAAAATTTTCGTCCCAGAATACAGGCTGATACCAGTCGGTTGCATTAAAGTGGAAACGAGAGACGTAGTCCATCAATAAGAATCCATGGCGAGCCAGTATTTCTGCTCTTAGCAATCTAAGTTCCTGAAAGGATTTAGTGGACAGGTCTACATTAAAATTAAATGGCGGTGGAGATTTCTTATCCTTATAATAGTCCTGAAAATATTCCAGGTACTCTTTCTGGTTGTATGAAGCTTTAGGGTCGATGGCTTCTGTTGTAATAGGATATCCCTCATCATATGGAGTAAAGGTCTTTAAAGGCTGGTTGAGCCTATAAGCCTCAGATTTAGATTCTGTGTTCTCTATTTTCTGAGTACAGGCACCAAGTAATAGTAACAGCAAAACAAAGCTGTATTTAAAAATTTTGAATATAGTCATATTAAAAGAAGGATTTAGCTTTATTGTAAGGGATAGAATCTTCAATGGTTTTTAAATAAGTCATACCAAATGATTTCCATTGATATGTTCTTCTGCAATAAAAATTTTTTGATTTTTTTTTCTAAAGTGTTAATAAAATATTTCCCGGTATCTTCATGAACGACTGAAAATGTTTCCATCGGGCTTACCAGTCTTGAGCTGAGCCACAGTGGCCTGATGAAGTCCTGGTCAATTTGAAAAAGGAATAATCGTTTCTTTAGCACAGGATCAAATGGGGTTGGTTTAATGATACCCAAACATATATCGGTTTTTCCATCATGGTTGATATCACCGGTTTCCATCTGGAAAACCTCATAAGGGGTATAGATAATATCGGTTTTTCCAGTAAGTGAATTGGAAATGGTTAGTTTATACTTCCCTAGTTTTTCCACATGCTCCAGCCTCACGGGACCCTGAAAGTAATTATCTTTTATTAATACTTCTTTTTCAAAGGGTTTTGTATGTGAACAAGCAATGCAACTCAATGCAATTAGTAAAAAAAAGAATTTTCTCATTTGGTTTATTCAATGAAGGCAGCAGAAGTACTGTTTAATTTGTTGAAAAAATGATCGGCATCCTTTTTATTCATAAGAAAAGGTTTTGAATTTCTGATGAAGAAAGGAATAGTTTCAGTTAATTCAATATGATCCTTACTGACAGAAAAACATGTAAATATACCTCTATTTGATAAAATATTATTCGTGTCAAATATAAAATTTCCCAAACTGTAAAAGATCCACTTGCCTTTGTATTGTTCTATTGTTTGTACCACATGCGGATGATGTCCGATGATCAGGTCTGCTCCTGCATTAATAAAAGCATGAGCTTGTTCCTGCTGTTCTTTTTCTGGAGTTGGGCTCATTTCAATACCCCAGTGCAGACAGAGAACAATATGGACTTCTGGATGGTGTATTTTAAATAATCTGATGCGTTCAGCTAGTTCTTTTCCGGATTCATGACAAATGCCAGATTCTTCTTTTTCATATAAAAAAGAAGAAGAGAACATAGCTAATTGAATACCATTTCTTTTAATGATGATGGGCTCACAAGGGTTTTGGTGATGATGGTAACCAATTGGGGTTACTTTATTTTGGATTAAGTAATTATAAGTTTGTTGTAGCCCTTCTTTGCCAAAGTCAATACTATGGTTGTTGGCGAGACATACATGTGTAATCTTATGGGAGCTAAAAGAGGTTAACCAAGCTTTATCTATCATGAAATTATAAGCTTTTGGGGTAGGAGTTAACCCAGTGTCACAAACTGTTCCTTCCAAATTAACAACTATAATATCCTGATCTTTAAATAAATTGTGTATATCTTCAAAAAGGTAATCAATCCCTCTTTTTTCTATTACTTTCCGGGTTCCTCGATCCAGCATCATGTCTCCTGCAAAAAGTATTTTAATACTTCTCTTTTGAGCGTTAGTTAAATACAAAAGCAGTATAATGAAGAATGACAGAGGTATTGTCAAATAAAGTAAATTCCGTATATACTTATTCATATATGACGTTTTGAAAAGAAGACATTGGACTTATGCCTGCAATGGGTAGTAAGTTACTTAATAATATTCTTGTAATCAAAATGGCTCTGAGGGGGCTTGCAAGCCAAGATGTGGTAGTTTTATCCGTCAATTAAAATCTCCTTTGCTTGAAAGTCGGACATAGATAGTGTAAATGTATGATTGCTGTCATGAGCAGATTCAAACGCTATTTCCCAAATAATTGGCTTGGTTTCACACCTTGGAATGCTTAGATGAATGGGGCCAAATTCTTTATTAAAATTTTCAATTTTAAACTCCTCTTGCCATTTTTTTACCTCGTTCTCAATTAATGGTTTTATTGAATTTGTTATCTCAGTATATTAGTTTTCTATACTTTTAAAAAAAACTATTTGTATATGGCTAGGACCGGCTTTTGCACCATCTATGCTAATTTCAATTAAACTGTTAATAGGTTTAAAATGCCGGCGACATTCAAAATTACTTTTATGTGAAGCTTTCTTATCTTCAATAAAGAGCATTGTTCCGAAAAAATCATTTTCAATCTTTGTAGACTTACCAAATATGAAATTTAAAAGGCTCATGTTTATATCCTTGGTATTTTTTTATAATTGGAGCTAATTAATTTTCACCCTCTTCCCACAAACTTTTCATATTTCAATATATTCAGATTTTCCACCTGATAAATCACCGTTCAACCAATTCCAATCAAATTTTAACTCCAACTTACCGTCTTTATTTTCAATAACAATTCCTTTTGACTCTCCCGCTTTCAATTCACCTTCTTTTGTCAGGCATTGAAATAAGAGTTTAATTTTATTCTCGTCTATTTGTTTGCCAACTATATATCCTTCCTGAATTGCCCCACCTTTATACTGTCCGGTTATGACTGTTCCGTTTTGGAAATAATGAAATATCGTTTCGTTTGAAGATAGTCCATTCTTATTTTCTACGGGTACAAATTTTTTGTTATTCAGATCCATTTCACGTGTTGTATAAAGAACGTATAACTGTTGTTACACTCTAGGTGCATATTTTTTATTATCTCTATTAAAATATTCATTTACGGAATAAAATGCTAAGATAGCCGAATATCTAATTCAGGAGTTAATCACAGCTCTGTCATTTGATTTTGAGTCTTTAATTATTATTCTCAAAGCTCAGAATTTCAAACTTTATACCTCTATTGGATGCGCAACTAGCATGATTCAACTGATGCCTTCGCTTCAAGCGAAGGCATCAGTTACTCAGCGGATACATTACTGGCAGGAGGGCAAAAATACTTACTTATGAGATTTATATTTTGTAGTCAAATATACTTATGCAATGGTATAGCAGGTTTTCATTTCATATTACCTCAAACTTATTCATACTTTTTAAATTTCAGAAATTCAGCACGCTTATTTAATCTATCGGTCATTTCTATTTCTGTCGGATTGTTTTGTAGTAATATCCATCCTTTATTTCCTATATCACTGCTTTGCATAACGATCGTATCTCCAGATTCAGTCCAACCAATTGCCCATTTATTAAAGTCACCAGCTTCAGAATTGATTTCAGTCAATTCTACATTGTTTTTGTCGAATAAATGAATAATTACTTTAGCATAATTATTCGCATTTTTGTCAATTCGATTAACAGTTGCTTTAATTTCAAAATTTCCAGTTGGAGATTTAATTCTTTCGCTTTCATAGTTGCTAAAAAAACAACTAGTAAAAGTCATTGTCAATAATATAAAAGGCAGATTACGTTTCATTTTTCAGCTTGTGTACAATTAGAATGAATACATGCGCATCAAGTGCATATATTTCTCACTTATCCCCACTAAAATATTCATTTATGGAGTAATATTCAAAGAGGGCTAATGTGTTTAAAAAATGTTGTATACAATAAGGCAATTAAAAGGGTAATAATCTGTACGTTAATAAAGTTTTTATTATTCAAAGGTTGAAGGCAGGTAAACTTCAACCAGGGGAGAAGCTGGCTTTGTCAGAGAATGAATCTTGTCTATTCCATAATCACATAATCTCATTTTAAAAAGCCCTCTCTCAACTATTCTCATTAATAATTTTAAACAACTGTTCCTTATACATTTCTCCTACAGGCAGCTCTAATCCTGCTATTCTGACCAGGTTCTTCTGAACTGATTCAATCTTTTTCAATGATATGATATAGGATTTGTGTATCCTTAAGAAATCATTGGTAAGCTTGCTTTCAATTGACTTCATATTCTGATGAGCAAAGATGGGTTTTGTTCCGGCGAATATTTTAACATAGTCCTTTAAGCCTTCTATGTAAATGATATCATCCAGATTTATTTTTACCAATTGATAATCTGACTTTACAAATATATAGTCTTTTAAAGGATTTTGTTCCGCAGTGTTTCTTTGCAGAGAGAGTAAATCTTTTACTTTATTCACGGCCTTTAAAAATCTTTCAAAGGGGATAGGTTTTAAAAGATAATCGGCTACATCTAACTCATATCCCTCCAATGCATACTTTTGATAAGCAGTGGTAAATATCACTACAGGAGGACTTGGTAAGGCCTTCAGAAGTTGAATGCCTGAAAGCTCAGACATTTGTATATCTAAGAATAACAGATCTACCGTATTTTTATTCAATACTTCCAGTGCTTCCAATGGATTGGTATAACGGCCTTCCAGTTTCAGATCCGGAAGTTTGGATATATAGTTCTCAATGATGTCTAGTGCCAGAGGCTCATCATCTATAGCAATGCAGCGAATCATGAACGTAGATTAATTTTTAAGTCAACAATAAAAAGATCATTCTGATCATTTAGCTTTAAGTTATATCTCATCGGATATAACAAATCAAGCCGTCTCTGGATATTTACGAGACCGATACCGGATGAACTATCCTTTTCTTTATTCTTGTCAAATGAATTTTCAACTTTTAAGAATAATTCCTGGTCCTTAAGTTCTATCAAAATTTTTATTACGGATTTTTTAGAATAACTGATACCGTGTTTAAAAGCATTTTCAATAAAGGGAATCAGTAGCATAGGAGCAATTTCTTTCATCTCAAAGTTGCCACTTGTATTGTATTCAATCGTTACCTCATTGCTGAAACGCATCTTCTGAAGTTCAATATAATCATTGATATAATCAATCTCCTTGTCAAGACTTACTGAAATCTCATTGGTTTCATAGAGCATATACCTGAGCAGGTGCGATAGCTTTAGGATGGCTTCTGATGCCCTTGGTGTATTGGTTAGTGATAAGGAATAAATATTGTTAAGTGTGTTAAACAAGAAATGCGGACTCACCTGTGATTTGAGGAAAGAGAGCTCAGATACAAGGGTTTGATTCTCAAGTTCATTTCTTTTGCGTTCACTGGTAAAATAATCATAGAGCAAACGATAACTGGTACTTAATGCGAGTATAAATATTGCTGAGAAGAATGGTCTTGTAGACTTTCTTATTGGATTGTCCGCCGGGCGGGGGTATTGTTGACGGGAAGTCTTATCTGGTCTGGTAGATTTTATTTTAGTGACTTCATGCACATTAAGATATTTTGATGAAAATACATCTGCCGAGACAATAATGCTGATCATGAAAAACACAGAAGACAGGTATAAAACGATACGTCCTTTTGTAAGGATTTTTGGAATCAGAAAGTCGCTGTTCAGATAAAAGAATAATATCAGAAGCGAAGTGTTGAAAAGGATTTTCAGAAGAATATTTTCCTGTACCGGAATTCCAAGGAAAAACGGGTAAAGGATAAATATTGTCCACCAGACGATATGAAGAAAAATTTTAAAATAATTTCTCTTGAAAAGAACCTCTTTCATGGATATTGAATTATTCATTATCCA
The DNA here is from genome assembly GCA_024707265.1 of Sporocytophaga sp. GTDB lineage: Bacteria > Bacteroidota > Bacteroidia > Cytophagales > Cytophagaceae > Sporocytophaga. Next base: position 651,806 of record JANQAB010000004.1, read on the forward strand.
AATTTATAAAGGTTTTCTGACAAGCGGCAGATTTATATACGAGATTGAAATTTTTGAATACCAATTGATTTTTAAGTCCGGTAATCTACATTTCAAATCTTCCAGGTTCAATTCCTGTAATGTCTCCAAAAGGCACGTCTACATAGGTTGTGTTAGGTAGTAGTATAAACAGGTGAGAAAATTCCTGAGAATCCGGCTTGTTCTTAAAGCCTACAAGTTGCCCCTGGTAATGATGATTATCTTTGGTAATGACAATAACCTCTTTTCCTCGGTAATTATTTATTTCTCCAGAGTCCATAGGATTATTTTTTTTGATACAAATTCTAAACAATTTACTAATAAAATTGTTCCACAAGGGTAGATAATATTTTAATTGGGGAGTAATGTAATGAATGCCAGTGGTTTTTTGCTTTAATGAACAGCGTAGTTCAAGCTAAGATAAAACTCGTTAATTCCCGTGCTCACTGTAACAGGGTTTATTCCTCCCATACCATCATCATCCGAAGCATATAATTTCCCTTTCTCTTCAATGAAAACAGAATATTGAGCAGGAAGAAGCTGAAGTTGGAAAAATCCTTCGTCATCAGTAAAAGTTGTTGCAATCAGTTTGGTGTTTACTTTTTTATAATGTGGTTTATCACCTTCCACATCTTGTTTTCGGGTATATTCATATACCCTTATTTTGCGTCTCACTGGATATGTTTTGCAGCTATTTCCACCTAGCTTGGGCATACAATCTCCTTCTGTAAGTGTTAAGGTTCCGTAAATACCGGTATTAATAGTAACCTTACCTTGATTGTGGGTTCTGAGTTCATCGATTCTATCAGTCCACAGACTGTATATGGAAGGGTCTTTTTTGCATGATATTATTGAAAAAAAGACTAATGACAGAATAGTTAGGTTTAAAGCTTTCATAAGAAAAAATATGAATCCAATATAGGTAATTCAGGTGAAAAATTGAAGAATTGGTACTGATTACTTTTGTAGCGATGCCATACCTGCTTGTCAGAAATTTACATAATGAGCGACATTGGAAATGATGAGGAAAAGAACCTTTATTCAAGATTTAAAAAAAAAGATATTGTCTATTAATGAGAGACGCTATGCCTGCATCATTAAAATTCTGATAATGAACAATGATAAGAATTTGAAGATAGTAATATCTTTATTTATATCCTGAGAAAATAGAATGTATTGTCCGTGATGGATAAGGAGACGCCAGCATGGCGTCTCTACGAAAGTTATTTTAAGAGCCCTTTACAGACCCGAGTTCTTTGGTCATAATGGCAGCAGCAATCCGTATTTTGTGATATTCATATTTGCCATTTAGGTGTTCAAATACAGGTTTCAGCTGGTTATTATCCATTCCCACAATATTAATGGCTTTGGTAATTTCAGTGAGTTCGGTATTGGTAATGTATTTCTTTAAATCAATTTCATATCCTTTCTCATAAAGATAAGCAAGGTGTGAAAAGATGGTAACATGACTTAAATTACGTTTTTTAGAAATTTCTTCTATGCTGAGATTTTGCTTCAGCATTTCAAAAGTAAGCACATAGGTACTTCCTTTTATTTTAGGCCCTTGCCCGGCCTCTTCCTGTACAAAAGAAATGATCTCGTTTAAAAACTCATGACCATACCTTCTGAACTTCTCTTCTCCGATACCTTGGATGCCCTTAAGCTCAAGCGGACTAACCGGTTTTCTTGCAACCAGTTCAGAAAGCGTGGCGTCATTAAAGATGATATAAGCCGGAACAGCCAGCGCATCAGCAAGACTCTTACGAAGCTTTTTCAGTCTTTCAAACAGTCGCTCATCTCTAAGTTCCTTGTCAGATTTCTCATTATTCTTTTCACCCATTTCAGCCATCTTTTCGGCCATAGGTCTGAATTTGACAAGTGATACTGAATTTTCTCCTTTGAGAATAGACTTGCTTTTTTCATTGAGTTTAAAAGAGTGACCATCATCGTATGCGATATCAATGACACCCATATTCAGCATCTGCATGATGTATTCGCTCCATTCTTCGTATCTTAGGTCTCTCCCGGCTCCGAAAGTTTTCAATTGCTGATAACCTTTCTCCAGAACGTTTTTATTCATAGAACCTCTCAGTATGTCAATGAGCATCCCCAGTGCTATTTTCTCATTTGCTCTGGCAATGGCTGAAAGAGCCTTTTGTGCATAAACAGTTCCTTCAAATCTTGACGGAGGATTTTTACAAACGTCGCAATTGCCGCAGTCTTTTTCAGTGTTTTCGTTAAAGTAGCTTAGTAAAATTCTCCTTCTGCAAATATCTGCTTCAGCATACTGTTTCATCCTTTCCAGTTTGGCCCTCTGAAGCTCTTTTCTTTCTCCTGTTTTTTCTTCAAGCAACTCAAGCTGCCAGGTGTAATCTCTGAAGCTATAAAATAATATGGTATCCGATGCTAAGCCATCTCTGCCTGCTCTTCCAATTTCCTGGTAAAAATTTTCCATATTCTTGGGCAAGCTGTAATGAATGACCCAACGAACATTTGGCTTATCGATACCCATACCAAAAGCAATAGTGGCACAGATGATCTGAATTTCATCCTTTATGAAGTTTTCCTGAACTTTAGACCTGGTTTCAGCATCCATACCTGCATGATAGAACTCCGCATTGAATCCGTTTTCACGCAGCTTTCCTGCAAGCTTTTCACATTCCTTTCTGCTCAGGCAATAGACAATTCCAGCTTGTGTTCCTCTTTTTGAAATGAAATTGGAAATGTATTTATATCGATCTCTTCCTGGTAATACCTTCAGACTCAGATTAGGTCTGTCAAAGCTGGAGATAAAGGTTTCCGCTTCTTCCATGCCGAGCTGATTCAGGATATCTTTTCTTGTTACTTTATCTGCAGTGGCAGTAAGGGCAATGAAAGGTACATTTGAAAAAAATTCTTTCAGTCGTTTTAATTGCGCATATTCAGGTCTGAAATCATGCCCCCAGAATGATACGCAATGAGCTTCATCTATTGCAATCAGATTGATTTTTAAGCTTTCCAAAAAATGTATGAAGCCGGTGTTTATAACTTTTTCAGGAGATACATACAGTAATTTTACTTTACCATCAAGACAGCTTCTTTCAATAGAGATAAGCTGTTCAGAAGGTAGGCTGCTGTTGTAAAATTCCGCTGCAATACCATTTGCCTTGAGCGCTTCCACCTGATCTTTCATAAGAGAAATAAGAGGGGAGACTACTATCGCCATACCTTCCATGATGACCGCAGGGAGCTGATAGCAAAGAGATTTACCTCCACCTGTAGGCATTATGACCATGACATCCTTTCTCTGCAAAACCAGATCTACTATTGTTTCCTGGTGGGGGCGAAAGGTATCATAGCCCCAGTATTGTTTAAGGTATTTTTTTTTGTCCATTTTTATATAGCTGGTTGAATTCGTTTCAAATATAAATAAAAGGAGGGAAATATTTTAGAAGCAAGAGGTATTGATAAGCAAACTTTAAAGTATTATAAATTAGAACATTTGGAGAATGTTGTGTAAAAGCAATTAATTAGTTTTAAATTTACAGGATAAACTGCGGTAAACTTATCTTCCGTAATTGCTTCATATGCTTGATTGGAAAACACTGTACAGCCCGAAAAGACTGGGCCAGGAACATAAATATACAGAAGGTCAGGATTCTGTGAGAAATCCTTATCAGATAGATTATGACAGACTTATATTTTCTTCGCCTTTCAGAAGGTTGCAGAACAAGACCCAGGTATTTCCTTTGCCGGGAAGTATTTTTGTTCATAACAGGTTAACTCACAGTCTTGAAGTGGCTTGTGTAGGCAGGTCTCTTGGCAGTATTATCGGCCAAAGAATTGCTGAAAATCATGAACCTAATAATCAAAACTTCCAGCGGTTTTATAATTATGAGCTAGGTTCAGTTATTTCAGCAGCCTGTCTGGCTCACGATATAGGAAATCCGCCATTTGGACACTCAGGTGAAAAAGCTATTTCAGCTTATTTTCTGAATCTGCCTGATAAGGAAAAAACTTTTATCCGGGAGAATCTAAACAACAATCAATATAAAGACCTCACCAATTTTGAAGGTAATGCAAATGGCCTCAGACTATTAACGCATCATTTTAACGAAAATACTCCTGGTGGCATGAGGCTGACTTATACTACGCTTGCCTCAATGATCAAATATCCATGTGAGTCAGGCGCAGGAATGAGTAAGCAGGTGTTAAGCCGCAAGAAGTATGGGTTCTTTGATTCTGAAAGAGAAACGTTTTTAAAGATAGCCAATGAATTTGGGCTTATCTCAAACTCAAGCGGAAGCGAATTGATTTATTCACGTCATCCATTCGTATTTCTGGTTGAGGCTGCAGATGATATATGTTATCAATTGATCGATTGGGAAGATGCATACAGACTTAAGATCATTACTCTGAAAAAAGCAATTGAAGTGCTTCTGGAGTTCTTTCAGGAAAATGCAGAGAGGGACAGTAGGAGTAAAATCAAATCAGTTGTTGATGCTATTGTAGATGACAAACAAAAGATCGCTTTCCTGAGAGCAAAGATCATTTCCATTTTGATTGAAAGATGTTCTGATATTTTTTGGGAAAACAGAGAAGCTATTCTTTCCGGAACTTATGAAAAAAGTCTTACTGACGACCTTGGAGGTCATATCAGTAAACCATTTCAGGAGTTGAAACAAATTTCTAATGAAGAAATTTACAATTACCGCTCAGCAATAGAGATAGAACTTGCAGGATATAAGATACTGGGAGGTATATTGGAAGAATTTGTGCCCGCAATTATCCAGCCTGACAAAGCGACGTCGCCCAAGTTGATGCGATTGCTGCCTGATCAGTTTAAGTATAAAGGAGAGGATAATAACCTTTATTTCAGATTACAGTCTGTTGTAGATTTTGTGTCTGGCATGACCGATATCTATGCTGTGGATCTTTATCGTAAAATTAAGGGTATAGCATTGCCTGAGCTCAAGTAGAGACGTCATGCTGGCGTCTCTCTATACAATGGAGCGGCACTTGCCTTGTAAGCTATAAATTTATGCTTAGTCCCTTTCATACACTGAACGTAGGGCTTCACCCTGCGTTGACATAAAGCCGGCCTTCCAGGGCTCGCTCCTCCCACTTGCAAACTTTTCCTCAAGCCCCCGGAGGGGGTGGTATTCTGTCAGCGTAGGTGGAGCCTAATGCAAGCCTAGTAAAAATTAATATTCCCTTTTATCTCCTTTCGCCTTCCACTCATGAAAAGCTTTAATGGCATGTTCTTGTCCGATCTGCATAATTGGAATTTTTCTTTCTGCTATTAATTTTTTCATCTCTTCATAAATCATTGAATCGTCAAAGCCAATGGCAGCAGCATCTTCACGTGTATTACCAAAGTATATTTTATCCGGCCTTGCCCAGTATATAGCTCCCAGGCACATGGGACAAGGCTCGCAGCTGGTATAAATCTCACAACCGGCAAGCTGGTAGGTATTGAGATTTTTGCAGGCATCTCTGATCGCTACCACCTCAGCGTGTGCCGTAGGATCATTTGAGGACGTAACCTGATTATATCCTCTGCCAACTACTTCATCACCTTTAACTACAATAGCGCCGAAAGGACCACCCATATTATTTCTATGTCCCAGGTGTGAAAGCTCAACGGCCATCTTCATAAATTTTAATGCTCTCTCTTCCATTTCAATATTCAAAATTTTACTTTTTAAAATACGTAAATTCAAAAATAAAATACTTTTTTATCTAACCTAAATATAAACTAGTTTAGATTCCGAAATATCAGGAGCTAACTAAGGCTATTTATTGCAGTAAGATGTATAAGGAACTAAGACAACATTTTGAAAAAATTATTTCCCTCACAGATGAGGAGTTTGAATTTTTATGTTCTCATTTTTCGGTTAAAAAACTTAAGAAACATCAGTTTCTGGTGCAGGAGGGCGATCTTGTTAATAATGATTATTTTGTTATAAAAGGGCTTTTGAAAGCTTACCATACAGACAATGAAGGTCGGGAGTCCATCATGCAGTTTGCTATGGAAGACTGGTGGATTACAGACTATCAGGCTTATTTCAGTCAGTCAAATGCTACACTGAATATTGATTGTATTGAAGAGGTAGAAGTTCTTTCTCTTTCTTTACAAAACAGAGATAAAATATGTGCGGAAATGCACAAGGTAGAACATTTTTTCAGAAAGAAATCTAATCTGGGATACGTTGCTTTACAAAGGAGAATTCTGTCCTTGCTCAATAGTAATACTAAAGAACGTTATGATCAGTTTGTGGATTTGTATCCTACCCTCATTAAGCGACTCCCTAAATCCCTTATAGCATCTTATCTTGGGGTTTCCAGGGAAACCTTGAGTCGTCTTTCTTCATGATGTGATCTATGTCACATTTTTTCTGTGATTTTTGTCCTTTTTGAGGCTTGTTAAATTTCTCAGTTTTGTCTGTATAATTAAAACAGACGGAAATGAAAAACATAGCACATGAATTTATAGCAGGAGTTTTAATGATCATCCTGTTTTTTTCAAACTATCAAACAAAAGCTCAAATTAACAATTCTGGAAAAATGAAGACAAAAATTCTATTCGTGGTAACGAGCCATGACAAAAAAGGGAACACTGGAAAACCTACCGGCTTCTATCTCAGTGAAGTTGCACACCCTTGGGAAATATTGCAGAATGCCGGTTATGAAATTGATTTTGTAAGTCCCAAAGGAGGAATGCCTCCGGTGGATGGCTTTGATCTGGAGGATCCGATTAACAAGAAATTCTGGGAAAATACAGAGTACAAGCAAAAGCTGGAGCATACCATGAAACCTTCAGAAGTGGATCCAAGACAATATATCGCTATCTTCTATGCCGGAGGGCATGGTGCCATGTGGGATTTTGCCGATAACACTGAACTTGCAAAGATCGCAGCCGATATTTATGAACGGAATGGAGTAGTAAGCGCTGTATGCCACGGTCCTGCAGGCCTTGTTAACATTAAATTAAGTAATGGTAAATATCTTGTAGAAGGTAAGAAAATCAATGCCTTTACCAATGAGGAAGAAAAGGCAGTAGGATTAAGTGAAACGGTACCGTTCCTGCTTGAACAGAAACTTATAGAAAGAGGAGCAAAATTTGAAAAGTCAGGTCTTTGGCAAGTTCATGTAGTGACGGATCAGAGAGTAGTCACAGGTCAGAATCCCGCCTCAGCAACAGAAGTTGGGAAAGCAATTTTACAAGAAATACAAAAGTTAAAAATCCTGCAGGAAACTGAAAGTAAGTAAATATAACAAAATCATGTGGCAGACTTAAAGTACAAGGGCTGCCACATGATTTCAGTAATTATTTGGTAGAAAGATATTTCTCGAATTGTTCAGGAGTAACGATTGTCTTTAACTGTTCTTCCCAGTCATCAAATACCTGTTTGTTTGCGGCCTGGATTCTTACTTTATCGGATCCGTATTTTTTATGATTCGCCGTTATTTTATTCACCCTGTCTACTGTAATGGTCTTTACTTTTGCAGCCTGCTCATCGGTAAGGGTAATTTCAGTTTTCAGTTTTGTTACCGTTTCGTCAGCCTTTTGTTCAGGCGTCAGCATCTGTTTTTGAGCCTGTTGACCATAGGAGTATCCTGAAATCAGAAGAAATAGAGCTAAAATGATTTTTTTCATCGATTTATCAATTTAAGGTGAATTTTTGATAAAACACTCTACGAATTCGGACAGGTTTTAGTTAAATAGAAGCTTTGTTCGTATAAAATCGAATTTTTATTAAAAAATTCCCTGTTTTTCTCTAAAAATCAGGTTAAGTTTGCATAATTCAGGAGATTTCGCGTTTATGTTGTAATTCTCATAATAAGTATCACTATAGTAAGAGAAAATTACATTTCTTCTTTCTTTATTGGTAAAATTCTATTTATTTTCCGTTTTAAATTTTGTGAAAGGTATGAAAAAATATGTGTTATACGCATTGATGGTTGTTTTAACCCATTCTGTGTCAGGGCAAGACCTTGATCAAAGGTGGGATAAAGTAATACAAGGAGCTGAAAATTATCAAAATTATAAAGTCATTAAAAAAACAGAGTTAAATGATTTATGGAAGGTAATCTCTGATTCTCTTGCTAAATCAAAGTCTGACCTGGCCAGTGAAAAAGCATTGGTATTGAATCAGGGCAACGAAATTTCTGAACTTCAAAAGGAGACAGCAGAACTAAAAACCAACCTCGATACTGCCATTTCTGCTAAAGACGGAATTTCATTTTTGGGAATGACAATTAATAAGTATTCCTATGCAACCGTACTTTGGTGTCTGATTGCCATAGTTTGCGGTGGTTGTGCATTTTTATATTTTCAGTTTCACAATTCGAATAAGATCACTGTGCAGAAGATAAATGATTATGAAGAATTGTTTAGCAGTTTCGAGGAATATAAAAAGAATGCTATCGAAAAGGAAAGAAAGTTAAAGAGGGATCTTCAGACCTATATGAATACCATAGAAGATATGAAGAAAACCCGTACTTCAAGGTAACGCAGAAGTTAAAATACAAGCATAAGAAGCGGTAATGTCTGATGAAGATGTTACCGCTTTGCTTTTTGGAAAGGTCTTATAGTTGGAGCAAATGATTATTCTAAGTAATTAGATTGGATGTGTTGTATGTCATTCAATTATCGATCAACAATTTGTTTTAAAAATTGAGAGTGCTAGAATTAAAGGCATGAATTGTCTAAGCTTTAAAAAAACAAAATTAACTGACCCATTTGATGTAACTTGGCTTCATGAGGTTATTTCTTTCAATAGTATTATTATTTGCATGTTTTAGAACTTACAGTTTTGGCTTAAGTGATTGGAGTCATGAAACACCTGGAGCCAATCTTATGATGGACCCGGGAAATGGAAATTCTTTGAGATTAAAAAAAGGAACAGAAATTCATGATCTGAAATTATGGTATTTTTATAAAGATTATGTTATTGCAACTACTTATCATGATTATATAATAGTTGATGAAAGAACTGGTCAAGTAAACAGGTTTGCTAATGAGCATGGTTGGAATGATTACATTGGTCAACACGATATGAAGCCTCTTATCTGGACGCGCTGGTATTCCGACAACTGGGTTGATTATGATATGCTGCTTATCTGGCTTATTTTTTTATTCTATATTTCAATACCATTAATCTTTTTATTTCTTTGGATATTCTATCAGTCTATTAGATACGAATGCTTCAACATACGCAAACCTTATACTAAAGTAGTTTTGATTGTTTTAATGACTTTAGGATCTGTTATAATATTGGATTTTTATCCTCAGAGTTTTTAATATTGAAACTATGGATGGCAAATTCACCAATAAAGCAAAGACAGTTATGAGTCCTAACTTAACATTCAAAAAGCTTGATAAAAGAGACCAGATTCCTTATGATCTTTTATTGCTTGCAGATCCTTCAAAAGTCCTCGTTGACGGATATGTGATGCAGTCAGAAGTGTATATTGCTATTCAAAATGAAGAAACGCTTGGTGTTATAGTATTATTCCCGCTGACAACTAAAGCTGTTGAAATTAAAAATATTGCTGTAAAACCAGCATTCCAGGGAAAAGGGATTGGCAGTTATTTAATAGAAAATGCGCTTAAAGTTGTTGCGCTTAATAAGAAAGAAAGCATTTGTATAGGCACTGCCAATTCAAGCGTTGGACAGCTTTATTTATATCAGAAACTTGGTTTTGAAATAACGGAAATAAAAAAGAATTTTTTTATAGACAACTACCCGGAACCTATTTATGAAAATGGAATTCAGGCTAAACATATGTTGGTTTTGACAAGGCAACTATAAATGGTGAAGGGGAATATTTAAAAATGTATTTCATTATTATCACATTAATATATCAGAAAGAAATAATTTTATTCCATGGACCTTATCAGAAGCCTCTTTGAGAGGACCATAACATTGAGCGACGAGGATTGGGAAATGTTTTCCTCAAAACTATCAAGACAGGAATTCGCTCCGAAAGCCGTGTTGTTAGAGATGGGGCAGACGGAAAATTATTTGTCTTATATCGAAAAGGGAATAGTTAGGTTTTATATACCAAAGGAAGATAATGACCTGACCTTTTCATTTTCCTTTCACAATGGATTTGTGAGTGCTTACGATTCCTTCTTGTCCCGTATACCCTCTGACTATAGGATTGAAACTATCACTGAAACAATTCTCTGGCGCCTGACCTATCAGGATCTTCAGACAATATATTCAGAGACGGAAGCCGGAAATAAAATCGGAAGGTTTGCCAGTGAAGATTTATTTCAGAAAAAGGCCAAGAGAGAGCTTTCATTTTTAAACGAATCTCCTGAAGAAAGGTATCTGAAGTTGTTTACCGAGCAGCCTCATTTGATTCAGCAAATCCCGTTAAAGTACATTGCCTCTTATATTGGTATCACTCCGCAGGCACTCAGCAGGATCAGAAAACGCATTTCTTAACCCAGGTTCATTGCGCTGAAAACAAAATCTTTTGACCTTTATCAAAAAAAGATTCTATGAAATCCCTGATTGTATTATTAACTGTCTTTGTAATATCCATTGCCGCTATAAAATTGATCAACGAAGTTACGAATATTCCGCTGGCGGGAAGAATAGCTATGGCTGCCATGCTGGTCTTTACTGCCGTGGGCCATTTCGCATTTACCAAAGGAATGTCTATGATGCTTCCGGACTTTGTGCCATTTAAAACCGAGACTATATACTTAACCGGACTGATCGAGATCGCAGCAGCTGTAGGATTATTAATTCCTGGGTTAAGGTACATTACCGGATGGCTCCTGATTGTATTTTTTCTTTTATTGCTTCCTGCCAATATTTATGCAGCTTTTAAACATGTCGAATATCAGAAAGGAACATTGGAAGGGCCGGGATTGACTTATTTATGGTTCAGAGTACCGCTTCAATTATTATTTATAGTGTGGACTTATCTCAGCGCTATCCGTTTCTGATCTGATATACTGAATTCTCTTAACGCTGCTATAATAGAAGATTTACTATCTTTGACATGTTTAGATTGTAGTTGAAATGGATAGTTTGAAAAATTCAATAAGTAGTTTTCTTCAATTAGATGCAGAAGAATGGGAAGCCTTTAAGGACACGCTGGTAGTTGAATGTTATAAAGAGAATTCGATTTTAGTAACGGAAGGGGCTATAGCCTCCAAGATATACTTTGTCCAGCAAGGAATATTAAGAACTTATTTTTTGAAAGAAGGAAAAGAGATCAGTACTTACTTTGCCTGTGATAATCAGTTTATAACTGCTTATTCAAGCTTTATCACTCAAAAACCTTCCTTTGAATATCTCCAGGTGCTGAAAGACTGTACACTGTATTCTATGACTGCGAACAAACTGGAAAAGCTCTCTCAGGAATTTCCTAAAATTGAAAGACTTTTCAGGATTTATGCAGAACAATCCTATTTGTGCATATTAGAAAGGACAATTCTGATGCAGTCAAAAACAGCCAAAGAACGTTACCTTGATTTTATTGAGAAATATGATAAAAAAATCGTTTACAGTGTTCCTCAAAATCAGATTGCAAGTTATCTGGGTATAGAGCCGGAATCCTTAAGCAGAATAAGGAAGAAACTATCCCTTTCTTAACAAATGTCAATGGAGGTTGTATTGACCTTTATTTTTTTTGAATAAAAAAGACAAATGAGAAGAACTAATTATTTAAGCGGTGTATTGCTCTGTTTCGTAGTTTTATTTTTAATGGCAAACTGTAATGGTAAAATTAATGTATCAAACTTTCCACAAATTTCCAGGGCTCAAAAGGGATTTAAGGAGGGGAAAACTTAGTTACGTTTTCTGTGTTTAGAACAGGCAGAGCTAGGACCCAGGAAGCATTTGTGTATTCCGGTGGAAGTCTCTTCAGGAAGTGCGATCTCTCGCATATTGCAATTTGGGTAAAACATCCTGATGGAGATTTTTTATTTGATACTGGTCTTGGAGACAGCATCGATGTTCAGTTTGAAGAAATGTCATTGATTCATAAGCAATTGTTTAAATATCAGAAAGAAGTCTCTGTCAAAAATCAGCTTATTAGGGAAGGAATTGATCCTGCAGTGATAAACACCATTATTCTGTCTCATCTTCATTGGGATCATTGTAGTGGTATTAAAGATTTTCCCGCGGCAAGCATATATACAACTGAAGAAGAATTAACCTTCGCAAAAACTAAAGATGCTCATGCTCCTGCATTTTTAAAATCACAATATGCAGGAGAAGGAGTGACCTGGAAGTATCTGAAGTTTACTAATTCAAGTTATGAGTGTTTTGACCAGTCCTGTGATTATTTTGGTGATGGAAGCGTCATCTTTGTAAAGCTAGGTGGACATACCAAAGGTTCTGTGGGAATGTTTATTAATCAGCCCGGAAAAAGGTATTTCTTTACCGGGGATATTACATGGAATATTGAAGGTTTTAAAAAGCCCGGTCGTAAACATTTTATTCCATTATCATTGGTTGATGCTGAAAAGGACCAACTGGATAGTATGATTGTAAATATTCATCAATTGATGAAAGCAGATACATCTCTTATCGTAATTCCTGCCCACGATTATTCAGCTCAGAAGTTATTAAAGCATTTTCCTGATTTTCAGTAATAAAACTCGAGATAAAATATTTTCAAAATTAATGTATTTTTATTTTGAGTAACCGATAAGTTACATATATTTGTGTAACTTATCGGTTACATATTATGCAGAGGGATATCAGACATCAGTGGTTTTTTAATCATTCACCTGAAACAGTATGGAAATACCTTACAGATCCGGATCTAATTGCTCAATGGTTAATGGAGAACGACTTTAAACCAGTAGTTGGTCATAAGTTTCAGTTTATTACCAAACCTAAAGTAAAAGTCAAATTTGATGGTGTTGTATATTGTGAAGTATTGGAAGTGAAACCCTATACAAAACTTTCTTATTCCTGGAAGGGAGGTTCCAAAGGCCAAATTACCCTGGACTCTATCGTGATCTGGACTTTAACTGCAAGAGATGGCGGTACCGACCTGGTTCTTGAGCATAAAGGTTTTAAAGGAATGAAAAATTATCTGGCTTATTTCTTTATGAATATTGGCTGGAAAGCAAAAGTGATGAAAAGATTTTCATTATTAATTGGATCGTGAAGAAATGAAAACACAACAAGAATCACTAGACCCTTTCTATGCTTTGGCTGATCCGAGCAGGAGATATATATTGCAACTGCTTTCAAAAGATAGCTTATCTATTAATGCTCTTGCCGAAAACTTTGAAATGAGCAGGCCTGCTGTTTCAAAACATATAAAAATATTAAACTCAGCCGGGTTTATATCTATCGAAGACATTGGCAGAGAAAGATATTGCGTACTGAATCAGGAGGGATTTGCGGAAGTGCAGGAGTGGATTAATTTTTTTGATGCTTTCTGGAAAAAGAAATTGAGAAAGCTCGAAAAGCTTTTAAATGAAAAAACAAAAAAGAAATGAAGAAGAAAAAATCAGCTGATTCATTCAAAATGTCTAAACTTATTTAAGCTACTTCGATGCAACCTGAATTATCTTTACTTGTTCTGAAAACCAGACAGCTTCAAGACTTGATAAATTTTTATTCTATTTTGGGGCTTTCATTTCAGGAAGAAAAACATGGAAATGGTCCTGTCCACTTTACATGCTCAAACGGAAGCTTTGTGCTCGAAATTTATCCTTTGCCTAAGTCGGTAGAAACTGCTGACAACACTACAAGACTTGGATTTAATGTCAATGATCTTGATAAGATCATAAAGAATTTAAGAAACAATAATTATCAAATTATATCTGAACCTGCAAATGGTGAATGGGGATATTCTGCTGTTGTGAAAGACCCTGATGGAAGATCAGTTGAATTGAAAGAAAAATGATTTTTGAGATATTATTTATTGAAAACTCAGATAGAAAATCAGGGTTTGTTTTTGCAAGATCAATGAATGATAACATTGACTTTTCTTTAACATATAAATCCACATTAGGGGGCCAATTAAGCCTATTATATCGCAACCAAGAACCACAGATAAAAATGGCAATTCCACTTTTGATGTATTTGCATTTCATTTAAAAAATAAATCAGATCTGACCTTGCTAAAAGTTGGGCAACTGGCAGAACTTATTCCTTGACTTGAGCTTAGATATAAATTTGAATTACTGTTGTAATTGCTTCTTCATAAGCTTGTTGAGTTGATTTTTATTGTATTTTAAATATTCCTTTCTTCCCTTTTTGCTCCCCCGATTAAAATACTTATATTTAAAAGTTTAGCATAAAAATAATTGCCCATTCAGTATGAAATGGAATCTGAATAAGAATATAAGTTTAGGGTTCTGTATTGTCTTCATAGTACTTAACGCAACAGGAATTTTCTCCTATTACAGCCTTCATAGTTTTCGTGATGTAAGAAGAGATGAAGTTAAAGCCCGAAAAAAGTCAGGTGTCTCTGGAAAACATTCAGTTTTACATAAGAGACATTGAAACCGGTCAGCAAGGTTATGTGATCAGCGGCGACAGTACTTATCTTGAGTCTTATAACCATGCACGCGTGCTTATCGCAGAAGAAATTAAATCATTTTCTAGAAACTATAAGAATCAGAAACGCCTTGAAGAGCTGAATAATCTGTTGGACCGTAAGGTTGAACTTGTTGAGCAAACCATTCGCCTTAAAAATGAAAAAGGCCAGAAAGAAGCAATAGCCGTTTTTAAGTCAGGAGCAAGCAGAGACTTGCTGAGACAACTGCATAGCTTAATTGTAAAGATAAAGACTGAAGAAATAGACAGATATGATTTGCAATCTGATGAAGTAGATTCAAAGTCCGGCTACGCATTGATTTTTATTATTATCGGAAATGTGATCGCACTGTCCTTTCTGGCCTGGGTACTGATATTGCTTAACAGTGATATTGGAAAAAGAATCAGGACGGAGATCGTGTTGAACAGATTTATTGTAAAAGCTGAACAGGCTAAGAAAAGGGAAGAGCAGTTTCTTGCCAATATGAGCCATGAAATAAGAACACCAATGAATGCTATCATTGGTATGACCAATCTCATTCTTAATACTCCACTTGCACCTAAACAGGAGAGCTACCTGAAAGCTATTCGTCAGTCATCTGATAACCTGATGGTCATAATCAATGAAATACTGGATTTCTCTAAAATCAATGCCGGAAAAATTGAATTCGAAAAGATCAACTTTAATCTCTCCGATATTTTTTACGGCCTTTATAACACCTTTAAAATAAAGACAGATGAGAAAAGAATTAAACTGACACCGATTATTGATGAAAGTCTTCCTGATACTATCATCGGAGATCCGGGCAAGTTGAATCAGGTATTGGTAAACCTTGTAGGGAATTCTGTTAAGTTTACAGAAAAAGGCAGTATTGATATGTACTGCAGGCTTATAGAACAAAAGGGTAATGATTTGCTGATTGAATTTTCTGTTCAGGATACAGGAATAGGTATACCACAAAACAAACTGGATACGATATTCGAAGACTTTGCTCAGGCAGCAAGAGATACATCAAGAAAGTTTGGAGGTACCGGCCTTGGCTTAAGCATTTCAAAGAAGATCGTAGAACTTCAGGGAGGAACTATAACAGTTGAAAGCAAGCTTGGAGAAGGAACTACTTTTTCATTCAGAATCTGGTATAAAGCAGGTACCGAGAAGATAGAAAGAATGGAAAAACCAATTCAGACAAGAGTTCAGGAGCTCCATGGAATAAAGATCCTACTTGTTGAGGACAATGAATTTAATCAGGTCGTGGCTGTAGATACCTTGAAATCATTGATTAAAAATCTTACCATAGACGTGGCTTCTAACGGGAAAGTTGCGATTGAAATGCTGAAAGATAAAAGTAAGCGCTATGATATAATACTTATGGATGTTCAAATGCCTGAAATGAATGGTTATGAAACAACTGAATACATCCGTAAGAACAGCGCCCTTGGCTATTCAGACATACCTGTCATAGCTATGACAGCAAGTGCTACTAAGCCGGAGATTGATAGTTGTTTTGACTCCGGAATGACAGACTTTGTTTCCAAGCCTTTTGATGCAGACATTTTATTGATTAAAATTTCAACTTTAATTAATAAAGAAAAAGTAATTGAACTCACCAAGGACAATAAAATAGTTTCAGGTGGTCTAATGAGTGAAGGAATGGCAGATTTAAGTTTTCTGAGAGGCATGACATCCAACAATAAAGATCAGATGCTGAAATATATCAACATGTTTCTCGAATCCGTTCCAGGAGATTGGCAAAAGCTCAAAGAGAAGGCCGCTGAAAACAACTGGAAAGAAGTTGGGCTGATAGCCCATGCACTGAAGCCAAGAGTAAAATATATGGGAATTAAGGTGGGAAGTGATATTGTTCAACAGATTGAACATCAGTCTGTAGAGCAAATTGATCTAGAAATAATGCAAGAACTTATTGCAAAATTCGATTCTATTTTGTATTTAACGTACCAACAACTGGAAACAGAAAAACAAACTTTATATTAAAAACTATTCAAATTTACTTTTATGAAAGATGTGAATATTTTTATCGTAGATGATGATAAAATGCAGTGTGAACTTCTGAAGGATTATTTATTAAAAAATCATAACTATAAAATTGAGATTTTCAATACCGGAGAAGATTGTCTGAAGAACCTGGATAAAGATCCCGAAATCATTTTTCTGGATTACACCTTAAGCACAGAAAATAAAAATGCCAAGAATGGTATGGAAATTCTGAGAGCTATCAAAAACAGGCTTCCTTCTGCTGAAGTGGTGATGTTCACCGCTCAGGACAGAATTGAGATAGCAATAGATACGCTTACTCATGGTGCTTTTGATTATATCATTAAAAATGAAAGTGCATTTCATCGAGCTGACAACGTAGTAAAAAATATACTAAAAAAACATAAGCTGGAGAAAGACAACAAGTTTTACAAAAGACTATTGTTAGTATTCGGAATCATTATTGGAATTGTAACTGTAGTTGCCTTCACTCTTTATCAAACCGGGCATATTACAGACAATGTTGGTCCACAGTTTTAATCATTCAAAAACCGGAGAATCATACAGGATTTTCCGGTTTTTATTTTTTGATTCTACTGCGTTATCCATTCTTTTTAAAGTTCCCCTTATTGGTTTAATGACAATTGATTTAGAATAAACTTTACTTCCTGTCTTTACTGTTTTCTATATATAAAATGGACGAGAATGGTTTTGGATCTGTTGAGAAGAAAGAACCGATACGAGCTGGCAGAAGACGTAAGAGGTTACAAAAGTCTTAATGTAAATTTTTATTTAATAGGAGAGCCAGGTGCTGGAAATCCATGGACCATTATTGATGCAGGGATAACAAGTTCAGGAAAAAAAATAATTAAAGAAGCGGCTAAATTATTTGGAAAAGATAATCCTCCTCAGGTTTTACTACTTACTCACGGGCATTTCGATCACGTTGGAGGTGTACCTGATTTGCTGAAGGAATGGCCTGACTTAAAAATCTACGCGCATCCTTTGGAGATTCCTTATTTAACAGGGGATCTGAACTTCCCACCTCCAGAAACTGTTTCAGGGAGCAATGCTATGGCCTATCTGCTTCAATTGTATTCTGGTAATTTTTTGGATTTTAGTAGGGATATTTTGCCATTGCCAGATGGTTGGGTACCTTCACTCGAAGGATGGAGGTATATTCATACACCTGGTGTATCTCCTGGTCACGTTTCTTTCTTCAGGCCAAAAGATAAAATACTGATTGCAGGAGATATTGTCTCTTCAAGCCCCAAAAATAGTATCTCCTCAATTGTTGTTTCTAAAGATCAGGATATACAAGGGCCGCCAGTTCACTATCATATAAATAAATCAATTGTTTGCACCTCTTTGAAAAAGATTCAGTCTTTAAATCCTGCGGTGGCAGGAGTGGGACAGGGCAGACCTATCTCTCAAGATAAATTACGTGGTGGCTTAAATTCTCTTGTAGAAGTATTTGAAAAAGAGAAAATAAAAGAAGAAGAACTCTTTAATTTACCTGATCCTGCAGCTACAAATAATGGACACAAATATAGAAAGATAGGAACAATTGCATCTGTATTCTCTTTACTGGCTGTGGGAGCAGGGCTAAGTTATTACATTGCAAAAAAGAGATAGGTAGAAAAAGAATATAAGTGTCTGAAACTCGCGGAATGGACTTTTTTTCTATTAAAAGAGATGTAGTAAGAGTGGATAAAAAATTATTGATGACAGATGATTTTTAGATGTAGAAAGATTAACTTTAATCTTTAAATCTAAAAATCATTAGTTATTATGGCAACCTGGTTTGAGTGTAAATTCAAGTACAACAGAGAAGATCAGAACGGAGGTTTTACTACAGTTACTGAAGTTTATTTAATTGATGCAGTAAGCTTTACAGATGCTGAAGCTAGAGTGTATGAAGAAATAGGATCTAACTTCAGAGAATTCGTTCTTCTTACTGTAAGCAAGTATCGTGTACATGAACTGGTGATCAATGAAGAAGGGCTTACCTGGTATAAGTGTAAAGTTGCAATTACTTCTCTCGATGAAAAAGCAGGAAAAGAGAAGAAGTTAAAACAAATGATACTTGTAAACGGAAATAATTTAAGAGAAGCATATGACCGTGTGGAAGACCTTTTTGCAGATTCCACTTCAGATTATCAGATACTTGAAATTATTACTACTAACATAGTGGAAATTCTTCCATATCATGAGCCTGAGCCTAACTTAAAACCATTAGCACAGGCTTTGGCTGAAGCAGAAGCAAGGACAGAAACAGAGGTAGACGAAGAAATTGAAGCAAACTCTGAAATTGAAGTAAGCACCGTGTCAGAAACAAGCACTGAAATTGAATCAAGTGCTGAAGTTGAAACCGAAGCATCAGCAGAATAATCATATCAATTTTAATCAGGAATGGAATAAGCAACTTGGCTTGTCCGTTCCTGATTTTTTCTTATTAAATTTTGCCTCCTGCCCTTATTCTTTCCTATAATAATGTTAAAGATAAGTTTGAGCTATGATATCATTAACAGTATCGGAATGAGTAAAATATTTACATGTTTGGGAAAATGACTTCAAAAAAAAGACCGTTTGAGTAAAACGGCCTTCTATTTTTTCTTATTGTTTTAATAAAGAACAATCCTTTTAATAATCTTTTTCTCCCGACTTTCCTTTCATACAAAGGAGGTAGGTGCCATTAGGATGGTGTTCGAGATTAAGATTTATAGATCCTGCTTGGTTTTGCCCTGCTAATATTTCAATGGTTTTTCCTGTTAGATCGCATAACTCTATTTGTTCAATATCAAGTCCCTTGTAAGGTTCAATGGTTATATAATCAGTTGCTGGATTTGGATAAATCTTAATTTGAGAATAGTTTGAATGATAGTTATTCGTAATTATACCTTTCTCAAGTTCCAATTTAAAAGACTCTATGCTTGCTAGAGAAGAATTAGGTTTATATGCGTATACAGTCCATATAAGATTAATTCTTTCACCTTCCTGAGTACTAAGGTTATCAAAGATATTCGTGAAATCAAACAATGATAAAGTCGCACTAGTGTCAAAACCATAATTATTTGAGCGAAGTGTTTTTAGAGGTGCAGAGAAGTCATCTCCCTCTATATCTATCATTAATTTGTAAATGGTTCCTGGCTGAGATTTTTCCCACCTAAAATGAAGTTCATTTAATGAACTATCAGATATGAGATATTTAGAGTTGTCTTCAGGATAGGATAGCGCAAAATCATTGCTGGGTGTGGCAGGAGGATTAACCTGTCCATCTATCCAGTCTATTCTTGCCTGCAGCCAACTGGTAAGATAATTGATCTCACCTTCATATGATCCCGTGACAACGGCATTAGGCCAAACATATTTATCTAAAATCGGCCATTTATAAAAATTCAGCCTTTGAGAGCTTTCTAAGATAGTTTTCTCAGTAACTATGGAATTCATTAATTCAGGAATAATTATAGCTTTTAATTCATTCCATCGATCATTAGCGGCATTTTTAAAAAGCAGGGTCTTCAAAAAGGCGGTCAATCCATTTTGAATCGCGAATCCACCATCCTATAGGATAGTCACAACCATTATAATTTATATTTCCAGCAGAAATGTCGAAATCCCAGAGTGGTCCGACATTTAGCTTGCTATTTCTGTCTTTATACAAATATACACTTGAATAAAATTGAGCATCGTTGTTTTTAAATAACTCATTAATCCAGTAAAAATCTATAAATGTTTCAGGGTTAATGTATTTTATATAACCGTTTTCCGTGTGAAAATCCGAAGAGTACAGGGCATCTTCAGTCGTCTTAAAGTAGTTTGAAATATATTCGAGTTGCTGAGGTGTAATATCCTCAGGAGACTTGATTGTTACAGGCAGATCTTTGCTGGTTCTGAACCAATATGTTTCATCAAGTCTGGCATCAATTTCAAGAAGGTATCCTCCGGATATGGATTGTTCATCGTTATCTGCATCATCCAGTTCTTTAATGTTAACTCTTCCTTTTGAAACTTTTATTTGTTCTCCGATTAAGTAAGTACCCTGATATATTCCATTTAAAATCAAATCGACATGCTGCATATTAGGAGTGTATGCGAATCTGGCTTTTTGGCCAAGTCCAAGAGCAATGGATGTCCTGATTAAAGACTTATCAGCATAGTTTGCCAGTAGCACCCATTCTTTATCCTCAGGCATTCCCAAAATACTAGCCTTGTTTGCAAGCTTCACTTTATAAGGCTTTTTAGGCATTGTCCATGTTGAATTACCTCTGCCTTTTATTTGCATAGTGGCAGAAAATTTTGGGGACTCGTTATTAGGATAAATTATAATCTGCCCATTTACATAAATATCCTTAGAATTTATAGGAGCTATATTATCTGTATTGACATATACTAGAGGTAATCCTGTATAAATAAGTTCGACTTTGTATCGGTACTTTACTTTTCCAGATATCTTAACATCATAGAATAAAGCACTTTTATAATCATTCTCAGTAATTTTACTTTCCTGGTTAATAGCATTAATATAAGCTTTGTTGTTGGAGCCCATACTAAATGTAGGAATAAGTTTAAGGTCTTTAGCTTGGTAAGGAATAACACCAATTATGAGACTATCTCCATATATATCGCAGATAATATCTTGTTCTATCTTGCCAGTATTATTGTAAACTTCAAACTTAAAAGAATTAATTTGAGCAACTGACTTTAAAGGAACGAATTGGATAAATAATGTAAAAATGATGAATGCACCCCTAAAAATAAAGTTTGGGGAAATTAAATTTTTAATCATACTCTTATAAATAAAATAGTTTTACAAATGAATTTGGTCCCCTTTCAATTATAAAACTTATATGAAATTAAGTAAAAAGTTTCTTGAGAGCAATATAAATTTTCTTTCTTAACATGGGTATTGTTTAATATGCTTGAGTGTTAATACTTTGAGGTTTTTCATTAGAGAAAATTTAATCTCAAGTTTATTTGAATGATATAAAATGTAATTTCCTTTTTCATCTATCCTGAGTTTATATATAGCACCTAATTTTTTAAGAAGTAGTATTGGTTCTGAATTTCCAGATCGGATTTAATTGAATTAGTTTTTCATTTTATAAAAAATATACTCACTTACTTTCTTTATTAAACTTCTTTTTGCAACTTTGTACTTCAAAGTACTTTCTAGTATAGATTTGTTGTATGGTTTTTTCAATGAGTTTAATGAATTTAAGATTGATAGGAAGAGGAATGCTTCGGAACGTGAAACGAATGCCTTTGCTCTCAGTGCTATTGTTTTCTGTAAGCTTTATAATTTTATACCTGCCTTCTTTGACCTGGTTTACAAGAAGTATATTTGAAAGTTACTCTGTTCTCAATTTGATTATGCTTCTGCTGGTCGTGTTTTTTCTGGTAAAACATTTGAAAGATTTACCTAATGATGATCTGGTAAATGTTCGCTTCAGATGGATGCCTTTCATACTACTTTGCATTGTTTCGGTAGCTTATACATTAACTGAGATCTATATCAGGATAAACATGCTCTCTTGCTCTCTTTTTTTTCTGGCACTGTTCTGCATATCAGGATTTTTTATGCAATATGAACATTGGAAAAAGGGAATATTACCAACGTTTTTGTTAATTCAGACGTTGCCTCTAGGATCACATCTTGATGTATATCTCGGCTTTCCCTTGAGACTTTATGCTGCAGAATCAGTTACTACCTTCCTTTCCTGGTTAAATATTGGTGAAGTTAGTAAAGAAACCATCATTATGATAGAGAACAGATCTGCCGAAGTAAGTGCTGCATGCAGTGGACTCAATGGATTATGGACAAGCTGGCTGTTCTTCTTTACAATTAGCTGGATTGAGAATAAAAAAATTAATTTCAAATGGTTGGTGTATTTCATCTTCCTTAATCTTTTGATATATAGTTTTAATCTTGTAAGGATAATTGCTTTAGTTTTTATTGAAACGGTGTTAGTTCGTCCTGAATTGGCAGAGATTGTCCATGTGCCTTTGGGAATTACAGGTTTTATGTTTTCCTGTATTATCATATGGTTTGTGTTGCATTATCATTTGCCTGCCAAAGAACAATCGATAACAATCATAAAAGAACCTTTACCCGGAAATAAAGAAGTCAATTTCACAACGCTCATTGCAGCTTCCATTTTATTTATCGCTTTATCCTATAGTATGGTTGTCTCAAAACCAGTTGTAGAGCATCCTCAATTGGAGCTACAATGGCCAACAAATATCATAGCTCAAGAGATTCCTATCACTAAGGGTGAATATAAAGCATTCGAAAGAGATAACAGTTCCGGTAAGAAATTTCAATTCTCAATACAGAAGTTAACCGGAACATGTCTGATTGTATACACCAACAACTGGCGAGGTCATCATCCTCCGGACTTATGTACCCAGGCTAATGGATTTTCGATAGCAAAATCCGAAACAAGATTGATTTCTCCGGACTTTCCGGTAACACTTCTGCATCTGGATAATACCAGCCAGATGGCTTGTTATTGGTTTCAATCGACCAAACAAGTAACACATGATCATGCATCCAGGGTCTGGACTGATATAAAAGAGGGCCAGCATGATTGGGTTATGATTTCAATATTACTGGATCAGTCACCGGAGTTTTATCCGGAAGAGTTCAAAGAATTATCCGCGCAAATGAATTTAATGATAAATCAATTTTTAACTGTTAATAGAAATGAAAAAGTTAATTCAAAGTAAATTTTTTTCTTATGGCGTGTTCTGGTCATGGAACATGTTGTATCTCATTCTTTTTGTTTCACTTGAGATCAGTACAGGGTTTGTCATTTTTATCATCAGAGATGCTTTTCTTGGTTTTTCTCCTTTTGAATTTATCATTACTGCAATATTGGCTTACTGCGTTCCTCTGGTATCGATAGGTTTGGCACTCACTGTATTCAGGAAACGCAGAGATAAGCTCATTGCCTTGTTTTATGGAGTGGAAGTACCCCTCACTCTATTGTTGCTTCTAAGGTTATTTCTGGTAAGAGAAATGCATGCAGGTACCTTACACTTATTTATACTCTTTGTGTCCGGTATGGTTGTTTTTTTCTATGGATTAATCTATGAGAAATCCCCGACAACAAAGTTGTCAGCGCGTTTTTCTCTGATATTGAATTCTATACTTCTGATAATTGGTTCCTATGTAGGACTTCTGCTCATATTTTATTTACCTCCATCAATAGGCGGATTGATAAAAGGTTTGGCTGAAATTGACATCAAAGATATTGGGGAAATATTTCGTGCAGGATTTTTTGTTATCATATTCATGGTATTTTTATCTTATTCCATGACCTTATTGTTAGGCTTGCCCGTTGCATTTTTTTACTACTATTTTTCTTCATTTTATAAAAAAATAAAATGGTACTCTGAAGCTTATTCACCAGCAGAAGCACTGATAATAACGGGTTCTTTTGTCGCTCTAAATCTTTTGGTTTTTTATCTGTTAAACTGGAATCAGCCTCAGAGAGATTTTCTAACCAGACTCAATAAAGCTTCATTCTCTGATTCTGATATAAAAGAGTTAAGTAAGAATGCTGAGGAAATCAAGAATGGTTTGCTAAATGCTTATTTAAGCAACTATCGGTATCTCGGAGAAGAAGAGAAGAATGATCATATAGAAGCCATTTATAAAAGCGCATTTGGTGGAGAAAAATCGGACTTTAAGTTCCTGCAGTCTGCTCATAATGTTTTTCTGAAACCATTTTTGTATGAAGGAAAGAGCATGCATGATGACACCAAAGTTGCATCTGAGTTGTATGAAAAATGTTTTGATGTCTCATTGCAAAAGACAGAAAGAGAAGCCATTAAAAGTGCATTAAAGTCTACCTGGGAAAGACAAGGAATAGAAGCTGGTTTGTTAAATATAGATGAGAAAAATGTACATGTAATCAAACAGGAAATCAATTCAAAGGAACAGGAGGGGATTGTTGATGTTGAAATCCATGAAGTATATCAGAATAATACGTTTGAGCAACAGGAGGTTCTGTATTACTTTAGTCTTCCTGAACATGCCGTCATTACAGGCGTTTGGATAAGCGACACTTCGGAGAAAAAGTTTTCTTACAGAATATCTCCCAGAGGAGCTGCTCAGCAGGTCTATAAAGAACAGGTCAGAGAACGTATTGATCCTTCTCTATTGGAACAAGTAGGGCCCAGACAGTATAGACTTAGAGCATTTCCAGAAAAAAAAAAGGGAAAAAAAAAAAAAAAAAAAAAAAAAAAAAAAAAAAAAAAAAAAAAAAAAAAAAAAAAAAAAAAAAAAAAAAAAAAAAAAAAAAAACTGGTTTAATGATGCTCAAAAGATCGTGCTCTCAAACTCAATGACTGAAAAAGATCTGCATAATACTGAGATCATTAATGGAAATATATCAGAGAAAATTTTTCAGATTAAAAAGCAGGAAGGTAAAAGTATACTAATGTTTGGTGGTCCTACAGCCTTTCAATTACTGAATGAACTAAACCTGATAGATGAGTTTTGGGTGATTGTTTATCCTGTTATGTTTGGACAGGGTATTCCTTTTTCCCCAAAAGCAATGAGTCTCAAAAGACTGAAGCTAAAGACAACAAAGCAACTTTCAAACGGAGAGCTTGCAATACATTACAAAAGTACTTCTCTGTAACACCATAATAATAGCTTCCTTTTATTCTTTAAAAAGAAATGAAGAAATTTTATTTTGTAAATTTCTATCAGTTATCTATCTTTGCATTGTTGTTATTTCTCCTTAACTAGAATCACTTTTAACAGGAGGTCACCAATGTTAGAATTTATCCAAATATCGCCCATTCGATTCTTTGCTTAGTGCAGCAAGGCTTGGATAGTATTTCCTCACAATCATCATAAGATTTCAGGAGTAGGTTTTAAACTTTATATCCTTGTTGTTTCTATTGTGGCTGTTTGTCACGACTAAGCATTATTTTCTCAGTTCAATTTTAAAATGATTACTGAGCAAGAGCTTTATTGTCTCTAAGGATAGCAATACGTTTTTGTGAGTTGAATGAGCATCTCTTTCCGGCTGCAAGGCAGCTGGCAGGAATCCTATGTTCAATGATTAGATGTCTAAGTATGGACAAAAGGGATATAACCCTTTGTATACGCATTCGGTCTGCAAGAAAGAAAAAACGATTGCAGAAAGAGGCATTAGAAAAAAGCTGATTGCTTTATATAAAGAACGAATTAATTTGATTGTTCAAATCCGAAACCTTGGATATGCTCCTTTAAATCCTCCGGTGCAGAAGGGCTACAAAAGGATTTTTGTCTTGAGAGATGATGTAAGGAGAAGTCCAAGGGCATTATTTTATATAGACTTACTGAAAAAGATAAACACAGTTCAATATAGTGATTCGAAAAAGTTTCTTGTAAAACGACGCAAGCACGGTAAAAAGATCTATGTGAATCGTGAACAGAAGCTAAGAGCGTTTTATGAATATGAATGGAAAAAAGCAAAACTAACTGAATCGGAAAGATTTTATTTCACAGAGTCTGTTTTACTTAACTGGAAAGGGGGGCATATAAAATGTATACATTTAATGAGCCCTGGAGATATGTATTAAAGGTTGTTCCCAATATGATTACGCTGCTTCAGATAAAGGACGCCATACTGGAGCAGAGGTGTGATGAGATTAGTAATTATCTTATCAGAAATAATCTGGAAGGAAAACTTAGAAAATTGCTTGGATACAAAAACTACTGGTTTTATTCTCCAAATGCAAAGTATGACAATCCGATTCGGAATAAACCAGTATATAAGATTCTGGATGAATATTATGATGATTCAATTTAAATGATACTAAAACGAAAGCTTAGACTAAGAGAAGAATGAAGAGCTATAATTTAAATGATTATCCCGTTAACAATAATGGAGACATTAGATAAAACTCTCAAAAGACCTTACCCTAAGTCCCTCTTCTGAAGGAGAGGGACTTTAATGTGTATGTTATTAGTTATATCACTATTAATTCAATATTTTATCGTCGACTGTTCCCTTCTCCTTCAGGAGAAGGGCTAGGGATGAGGTTTATTGAATTTGATACGGGACCTAAATAATTAATACTACTAATGAATTATTGCAGCCTATCGGGCATGCAATGACAATTTAATGAATATAAAAAGTAAACTAATGAATCATAAATCAATTTATATAGATATGTATGACAAAGCTCCATTTATTCAGCCTTACATATATTATTACCTGACCTTTGATATTATTCCCAACAGAATGGGAATAAGGAATATAGAAAAGAATAAATTATATAACTGTCTTATTGAAAAGTATTCTGTTTCGGAAGAAAAAATTATTAAGTCTCAGTCATTTGATCATGAAAAAAATGAAGTATGGCACAGCCACATATTGTTTGATATTGGAAATCATTGTTTGATTTATTTCAATTCAAACTGGGGATGTTATCCGGGCTCAAGGCTTGTGGAGGTGATCTATTCACATAAAACTGATCCTGATTTTAGGAAAGAAGTGGAAGACCTTGTTAAAAGTTGTATGATCAAAGAAGAAATAAAGTCAGAGATAAATCTTATCTGTAAGGATGATACGCTTTCTCTTTCTTCATTTGAAATATCAGATATCAATCTTGATCTTAGTTTAAATTATAATGATGATTTTATAGAAATAGATAAGATCATAAAAGAAAGATTAAACAGGCCTAAGGATAAAGGTATTGTTCTGTTGCACGGGCTTCCTGGTACTGGAAAGACAAACTATATACGACATTTGATTTCAAATGTAAATAAGAGGATGATTTATTTGCCTCCGGATTTGGTATATGAAATCGGAAGTCCGGGATTTCTTTCTTTTCTTTCCTACTATTCGGAGTCTGTGTTAGTTATAGAAGATGCAGAAAATGTCATTATGGAAAGGGCCGGAGGGGCGAATGGTGCAATATCTAATCTTCTCAATCTGTGTGACGGACTTCTGTCAGATTGCCTGAATATTCAGGTGGTGTGTTCGTTTAATACGGATATTTCGAAAATTGATAAAGCGCTGATGAGAAAAGGCCGGCTTATTGCAAAGTATGAGTTTCAAAAGCTCACGATTGATAAGGCACAAAGGCTTTCTGATACATTGGGCTTTACAAATCTTATCACTCAAAGAATGTCAGTAAGTGAAATCTACAATCAGGGGCAAAAAGAGTTTACCTGCAGCCCACGCGCATCAATAGGATTCGGAAGAAATAAAATTGTTGCTTAAGGTTTAAAAATAGAAAGCCTGAAAGTTGTAGCTTTCAGGCTTTTTTTATGATTTTGTTATGTTGAAATGATTTGTGTTGTTAATTATGGATGGTGTCCTAAACTATAAGATTAAAGGTCCATCAATCCGTTTGGAGTTTGCTTAGGGATTCTCCAGAATTGCCCAGGATTGATACTTCCCTTAAACTCGTTGCTGTATATGGTAATTGCTTTACTATTCGTTTGTTCTATGAGATTCTCATTTAAAAGATTGCATACGAGTTTCAATCTAAGTCTGGTTTTGATTTCACCTTCATATGCAGGGATGCAAAAGCTCCAGTATTCCTGTGGTGCCAGACAGAAAGCACTTCTGACACTGAAGAGACTCTTGCTAAAGAAGGGGTAATCTATGTCCATCCATTGCCCATTTTTATCTAATGCCTGAATATTCATATCTAAATATTCATCAGTACCAACAAACAAATAATTGTCAGGTGTTGTATTGGCAATAAAAGCTTCAAAGCCATAGTACTGTCCGTCAAAAGTAATTTTCATATCACGTTTGACAATCAGATTAAGTTTATCCGAAGGGAATTTTTGTGAATTAGTAATTCTCTTAGGAAAATTGGCAGAGGAATCATAACCTACATCATATTTACTTTTTCGTGAAGCTGCCCGAAAATAATGGTTGTTCATATAATCAATGTTCAGATTATGCAATTTCGTACGGCATTCTTTTTCCTGCCATACAATAGTACCTTGAATGTTTATATAACTAGTTTTGTTTTCTATTGTACATTTTAAAAGACCATTCTGGAATCCTTTTCTGTCGTAGTCTTCTATTATAGGTTTTATTAAAATTCTTCCATCAATGGAAGATACACCGTTTAATTTTCCTGAATTAATTGAGCTATCTTGTTTGGTGAAAAAGAAATAGTTTTTATCTATAGGATTGATTTCTGAATATTGCGGTTTGATGAGGAAGGTTCCATTAGTATCAATTAATCCCCAATTCCAATTTATGCCTACAAATGCTTTACCGTTTATAAAACCGGTAGTATTGATCTTATCAAATTGTATTTCTTTAATTATTTTTCCTTTGGTATCGATTAATGAATACTTGCCGCTTTTGTCTCTCACAAAAGCCCTATTATTTGCAAAATCTGTCCCTTCTTTAAAGTTATAATTATCAATAATCAGTTCTCCCTTTAGGTTGATATATCCTGCATAAATATTTTCATAAGTACTTGGTGGCCTTTCTACTTCAGGAGTCTTGTCTCTGAAGAGTTGCATTTTTATAAGCCCATCAAGAGGCACACCTTCAATTGAGTTATGGTTTCCGCTATTTTTGAATAAAACCAAATTTCCATTATGATCAAAAATGGCGTTATTTCTGTAATATGCATGCATATCACTGGAGTCCATAGGAAGACTGGCTCTAAAGTAGCCATTAGTTAAATCTTTAATGTATTTAACACTACCATAGGGTATTATAAATCGACCCAGGGTATCAATCACAGCATATTCTAAAGCCCTTTCAATGTTATTTTCCCAGTCTGCATATCCTCTTACAACTGCCAGTCCATCAACAAAGCGATTGATTTGTGAAAAAATAGTATCTATGACTAGTTTTCCTGTTTTATCGATGCATCCAAATTTTCCTGTAGAAGTTTGAACTATAGATCGCCCGTATTTGAATGGGGAGATCTTTGCAAAAGCGTTTTCAAACAACTTTTGACCAGTTTTATTTATAAAGAAAGATTTGCCCCCTATATAGACTATTGCATGACCTTCACTAAACTCCGTTGCATAATCATATTGTGGTCGAATTACAAATTTTCCGGTGTTGTCTATATATCCATAAGTCCCAGCAATACGAGCAGGGGCTAGTCCTTCAGAGAACTCACCAGCAGATAAAAAAATAGGTTTGATAATGACCTTTCCTGATGAATCAATAAAGCCAATTTTATTCTGCTCAGTAATCGGAAAAAGATGCTTATCCGAATTATACTTTTGGCCAAGACAAAAATTAAAAAGGAAAACAAAAAGTGTAATATAAAAAGCAAGCATTTTTGATAGTTGTTTATTCTAAGTTATTCAATATAACTGAAAAAACTCAATCGTCGAAAATGTAATTGTAACTTTTACATTTTCATATTTTTAAGTTAAATTGCATCTATGGTTTTTGTTAAATAATTGATTTTTAGAATGAAAAGAAAGTATTTTTCACTTGTAGCAGGAATCATTTCGTGCCTGTTCTTCTCCAATGTTTTCGCGCAGTGTCCAACATTAGATGCGGGGCCGGATCAGGATATATGTTCCAATAATGAAGAAATTTTGTTCGATGGGGGTGTTAGTGATGGTATCGCAAAAGTAAAGTGGTCAACGACTGGCACAGGAACATTTTCAAATCCTAATGCAATAAGAACTACTTACACACCCTCTTCCGAAGATATTAATAAAGGATCAATATCAGTAATATTATCAGCTTTAGAAGAAGCTTGTGAAATACATCCGGATACAGCTATAATTACCTTTTATACTATGCCCATTGCTGATGCAGGAGATGAAATAGTACCTGCATGTGTTGGTGTTCCAACTCAGCTCCACGGAGTTGCAAATAATGCTACTGATGTTCTGTGGTCCTTTTCTGGTTCAGGCAGATTTCTAACTCCCACCAATAGTTTTGACACTCAATATATTCCTTCTGAAAATGACCAAAAGAATGGGAGTGTAGTATTGTCTTTTATGGCTTCAAACAAAGGATGTAATTCTAGTATTGATCGTGTAAAGCTTACTTTTCCGGAAAAGATTGTTGATGCTGGCCTGGATGAAAGTGTGTGTGCAAATGCAGTCATTAAATTAACAGGAACCAGTGTAGCCACAAAAGTTTTATGGACAACAAATGGTCAGGGTAAATTTTCTGATGAAAACTCACTTTCAACTACATATATTCCAAGTGCTTCAGACATTAATACCGGTTCTGTAATATTAAATTTACAATCTCCAGGTAATGGTTGTTTCACTGCCAGCGATTCTAAAAGAATTGGATTTATTGTGTCTAAAGTTCAGGCTAGCAAACTTGGGGCAAGTTTGGACACTACTATTTGCTGGGCCAGCAGTGATCCTTATCCTTTAGATGGATTATCTTATGTACTAAATGCCGAATGGGCTACTACAGGAACAGGTTTGTTCTCCGCTGATAAACGCACTTTAAAAAATAGCTATCAGCCTTCTACTCTTGATATCCTTCTTGGTAAAGTTGAGTTGATATTAAAAACTCCCGAAGATATTAACTGTCCTAATGCCGATACAATATCTGCAAGGTTAAGCTGGCCTTCTGTAGCCAATGCAGGCGTTGACAAAGTTGTTAGAATTGAGGAGGAAGGCATTCAGCTTTCAGGAGCCATAATAGAAAACCGTGGTTTTAAATGGGTTTCTCGAGGTACTGGAGCGTTTTATCCTAATAATAATACAACACTTAGACCCGTTTATATTCCTTCAGAAGCGGATAGAGCTAACGGCAGAGTTACAATAGAACTTCGTCCCGACTATAATAACATTTGTGCGGTGATAACAGATGCAATGACCATCTCATTTGTCAGAACAGATTTGCACAAAATAAGTGGCTCAATATTTCTGCAAAATAAAGTTAAGGCATCAGAAACTTTGGTGATATTATTCAAACTGGCAGGATCTAAATATATAGTCAAAGATTCTCTGCATACACAATCAGGGGAATATACATTCGAAAATATTGAAGCAGGAACTTATCTTATTCATGCAAAGCCAATGGATCCAATAGAACGGACCTTCTATACACCAACCTATCTTGGAAACGTCACGAAATGGACCAACGCTTATGTAATTAACCTTAATAGTACAGACCAGTCATCTAATGATATTCATTTGGTACCTCTTTCGTCCGGATCTTCTGGTTGGAAAAACGGAAAGGATAATATTGCAGGAGTTGTCGGAGATGAAAATTTATACCTGGGTCAGTACTTAATAGGAGGGACTGTCTGTTTAAGAGATTCCGTCGGAACTACACTTGAATGCACAGAGACAAATGAAATAGGTATGTTTATGTTTCAGAATATAGCTAAAGGCAGATATTCATTAAGTTATGATTATCCAGGATATGAATCCCTAATAAATACACTGTATGTAGAAGGGGATCCATCAGTTTTCACTGCTGATAATCCAAGTTTGAAAAGAGTTTCTTTTGTAACAAATTTATTAGGTGAAAATGCGACTTTAAGAGAATTACAAGTTTATCCTAATCCTGCATTTGATTATATTCATTTGAATATTGAAAACAAGAGATTTGAATATGCTATCATTAATTCAATCGGTGATCAAATAGTAAGCAACAATATAGAAAATGGGGAGCCTGTTATAGATCTGCAAAATTTAAAACATGGCGTTTATATTATAAAAGTTATTCAGGATGGAAATTTTTATAAAGCGAAGATTTATAAAAAATAAAATTTGAATGTTTTAACCAGTTCTAAAAACATATCACAGAGGCGCTACATAGCTCCTCTTTTTTTTGTAGGGATTCCTGTCTTAGTTTTAGGAATAAGAACTTATGGTATTGATAACTTAAAGATCAAAAATATTATGAATTAGAGATATAAATAAAAGGTATTGTTGTTTCATCTATTTCAATTTTAAGCTCTCTTCATTCGATATATATTTATTTCTTATTGCCCAATCCATATAAAATATGACAATTGAAGTATCGACTTGCTAGGTGATTTCACGAGGAGGATTTATTCCTGAATTTTCCGCATTGCCCCCATCTTACTTTGATAGACAGAAAACACTGTTTCATTGGCATCGGCTACAAAGTCTACGCTTTTGGGACCTAACTTGGTAAGAAACGATTGGTTGTTGTCTAAAATTGATCTCTAAAAATATATAGTTAATTCGTCCAAATTATTCAAATTTAGCCAATGTTCAAATCTCCCGCTGGTTGAAGCGTCCGCTTGGACCTAAAACATTCAAGCTTCCGCTTGAAATATCATTATAAGTGAAAGGATATACAGAATTTAAGCGGACGCTTAAAAAATAATAGGTCCAAGCGGACGCTTGAACCAGCAGTGGTCAATAGTGGTCTTTATTTTAAATTCCTTTTTTCTTGAAATTTATTAAGTAGATGGTTAATAGTGTTTTATAGCTGGTGGTAGAATTTTTGTTGTTTTATGAAAGTATTTATTGGTCTCATTTTTAAAGGTTTAAAGATCTGTAGTGTTTTTAAATCCTTATATCTGTACTATAGTTGGATTGGTAAAAAATGACCAATAATGGCTATTGACTTCAGGGGCTGATCGGAATATTTTTGAGGTGAGTTTTCCTAAAACAACAAGAATTATATTAAAGTCCCATGAAAAAACTACTACTGGCTCTTTGCCTTTCTCTTTCATTTTACTCCACTTTTGCTTTTGATATCGGAAGTGTTTACTCCGATATACCAGACGTCATTTATCCCGGTGAGGCATTTGATATGGATTGGGGCGCTTC
Organism: Sporocytophaga sp.; assembly: GCA_024707265.1. Taxonomy (GTDB): domain Bacteria; phylum Bacteroidota; class Bacteroidia; order Cytophagales; family Cytophagaceae; genus Sporocytophaga. The sequence goes on from JANQAB010000004.1 coordinate 685,062, forward strand.
TTTATTTACACACGTGGGTGAAACACAACCTTCAATGACTATTAAATGTAATTTCTATTTATCTAAAGATGCAATACTGGATAATGGAGATGCTTTTTTTGGCTTCCTCGTCAGTAAACACAACTCCGACAACAGGTTCATTCGGAAAAGCTGTATACGATGTTCTGGTGACATCTGCAATGAATTTTCCTGCCGGCAAATGTTATTTTATTATGTCTGTAGACCCTGACAATCAGACTGGAGATGAAGATAGTGTGAATAATGTTAAAGCCTATGAAGTCATTATCGGAAACAGAAATCCTGACCTGGCTGTACTGTCTGTGAATCTTGGAACTTCAGACAAGAGTGGAGTTTTGAACATAAAGACCGCACTCATTAACCCAAGTGATTCACCTTTCTCTTCGTTCAGATATGTGATCAGATTAGCCTCAACAGAAGCAAACCTGGCTACACCACTAGTAGAGAAAATTTATGATAACAAAGAGTTTAAGAAAGTATCAACACCAATGATATTTGATAACTCTCTACCATTGCCAACGTCTCTTGATCTTAATAGCCCTTTTTATGTGTCAGTTACAATAGAGACCACAGTTCCCGCAGATCAGGGTAGTTTGAATAATTCAATAGTAAAACAAGTTCTTTGGAATCAGCTTCAGCCTCTTGTCTTTTATGCAGAAAAAGTTCTGATGACAAATAGAAATGATTCGTTAAGAACGTGTAACGCGCAAATATTTGATGATGGAGATGAAGTGGCTAATTATTCTCCAAACATTAACAGTACAATAAGGATTTTTCCTGGGGAGCCGAATTCAATAGTTAAGGTAACTTTGAAAAATACAAATTATGGTCTTTTTGCATTTAATGATTATATACAATTTATAAATCCGGATAACAAGGCAGTCATGGGTCAGTTATTTCAGATCGATGCTTCTAGTCTCCCGGCATCGTATGTGTCTTCATCTAAAGATGGTAGTATTATTGTAAAATTTGTCAGTGATGATTCTAATCAGAATAAAGGCTTTGAGATGACTGCAGTCTGCCTGGATACAACTAATATATATAAACTAAAATACAAGCAAACTAACTCCATCACAACATGTAATAAGGTTATTACAGATAATGGATTTTTAGGAACCTATCAGTCAAACTCAGATGATCAACTGACTATTTATCCTGAGCTGGCTGGGCAAAAGGTTACGCTTTCGTTTACTGAGTTTTCTACAGAAGGTAGCTACGATTATTTAAGCGTTTACAATGGCAACTCGAATGTGGCAGCGTCTTTAATTAAAAAATTAACTGGCAATACTATGCCTGCAGATATAACCTCTACTGCAGCAGATGGCTCCCTTACCTTATTTTTCCATAGTGATGGTAGTAGTAATTATTCCGGATTCTCAGCAAATACCACTTGCACTGCTGTTATGTCTATAGATGGTTCTGCCGAAAAAGAGGTTTTGGGAAGTTCGTTCCAGATCAATCCAAATCCGAATAACGGTAATTTCAGTTTGTCTGTAAAGGATGGGCAAAATCTGAGTGCTGCTATAATTACTGTTTTAGATGTTAAAGGACAGGAATTATATCATTCAGCACAAAGCATCGATAGTCAGTTTAATTTAAAATCAGTTATTCAGCCAGGGTTTTATATCATTAAAATTGAGACTCCGGAGAATGGCGTAAGTTTCCAAAGATTTATAGTTGAGTAAATACTATAGAGACGCCATGTTCTGGCGTCTCTCTTTTTCACCGTGCGGACCTGCGATTTTTAATACACATCATTTCTGTTATTGATTTGTTATGTGTTTTTGTTATAATCACAATTTGTAGAGACGCCATACACGGCGTCTCTACAATTACACCGCCCGTCCCACCTTATTCTCACCAAACTTATACCTGATTTTATCCATCGCCTGATATAGGTTGATTTTGGCAGGTTGGTTCAATCGTCCCCGCTTGAAATATCACAATAAGTAAACGTATATATATAGTTAAGTGGACGCTTAAAAAATGATAGGTCCAAATGGGGACGCTTGAACCAGCAGGTGGAATTGTAGCAAAATGAAAAAAAAGTTTTCTCTATAATGGTTTGATATATAGATGTTTAAGTTGTTGTTGAGCATTGTACATGTTTTTTTGATATATTAGATCTTTGTAAAAAATATTATCAATCATTGAAGATTAGTATAGACTTTCTTCCTGCACAGAAACAGGAAGAGCTTATTGCAGTAAGAGATCTTATTGTAGACGCGTTTGAACCGGAAATGATAATCCTTTTCGGATCTTATGCGCGCAATGAGTGGGTGGAAGACCGCTATGTGGAAGACGGCATTACTTATGAATACAAAAGTGATTTTGATATACTTGTTATCTCTCGTGTAGAGCTGGGCCCAAGACGCAGCAACCGCTGGTATAAAACGGAAGAAGCCGTAAAGAAGCTCCCCTTACAAACTCTTGTAAGCCTTATCCATCATGGAATAAAGTTCGTCAACAAAGAGATCCGCAAAAACAGTTATTTCTTTACAGACATTCTTAAAGAAGGTATTTTGCTATATGATACCCAGAACTTCCAGTTAGCAGAACCGGGTGTGTTAAATGAACAGCAACTGAAGAAGCAGGCTAAAGAGGATTTTGAGCAGTGGTTTCCAAGTGCAAGTAACTTTTTAGATTATTATAACTTTGCCTTTAATAAGGCAGATTTTAAAGAAGCAGCTTTTTTACTTCATCAAGCTACAGAGAGATACTATACTGCTTTACTTTTAGTATTTACAGGCTATAGACCTAAAACCCATGATATACAAAAGCTGGGAGAGATGGCAGCCCAGATCAATGAAAGATTTAAAACTGTTTTTCCTTTCTCAGACCCGGAAAACAAAGCTCGCTTTGAACTTCTCAAAAAAGCATACATAGATGCACGCTATCAAAAGACTTACACAATCAGCAAAGAAGATCTGGAATGTCTTGCTAAACGTGTGGAGGTGCTGAGAGATTTGGTGAAGGAGGTTTGTGAGGAGAGGGGGAGGTGAAAAAATTTATCATAATATTTTTGTTTTTATTAACTAATTGTACTTCAAATATAGACGAAAGCTTTATAAAAGAACATAACAAAGAATTATTCAGCATATTCAATGATCTTATAAAATCCAATTTTGATACTGTAAGCGCTGAAGGCAAGGGTGAAATAGCGGAGAAAATAAGAAAGCTAGGAATAGATAAGGTTAATATAAAGTATAAGCCTGATATGTGGGATTATATTAGGGCTGATAGTTTGGTACATTTCATCGTGGAAGATCATGGTATTTGGGAACCGACAAAAATCATAATTTTTGATTTTGCCCAAACTCCAAGGAAATTTGGTAATGCAGAAGTAATAGGAGCCTCCTATTATCGTAAACAAGTTCTTGATCGTTGGTATTTGGAGTCTATAGGGTTTGATTGATCTTTCATTTTTACTTCGTTGGATTTGTCATTAATCCAGCAATCTCAATCACTGTGCATATAGCAGTTTTTCCACCTTCTATAAAGTAACCTGTTAATCCGACTTTAATATTTTTTTGATGAAATGCTCTCATCTGGTTGTTAATAATCCACATTCTAGCAGTTCCACTTGAGGGCACTCTCTTATCTTCCATGAATAGTTCCCCTTTGTCATTTAGGAATTCAGGCCAAATCATATAAACTTGATTGGTTTTTTGGTTTTCGTGCTCGTAAGAAAAGTCTGATCGAATTCCTTGGAATGGCGGTCCACTCTGTCGTCCACCTTCTTCTGCTGTCAGATAACGGTATTCAACCACAAAATCATGAGGGTGTCCAAGTCGTTCGTTGTATGGTTGATGTGTATTCATTAGTAATAGAAAAACCTTCAATGGTTAGTTACCTTTTAATATCCTTATTGCTTTGTCAGTACACTCTTGATCAAGACCAATCATAGGCTTTGTCATTACCCATTTTTCTTTTATATCCGATGAAAGAGCATTAATGGATAAATCATCATCTATGATTACAAATCGTTTGTCTGCTCCAAAATTATCAACCCATTCCATGATTTCTATGCATCTGTCAGGCATTTCATCAATAGCCTTTCGGGTATTTACTTTTTCAATTGACTGTACCGGAATGCCTCTATTATTAAAAATTTCTTTCCATTTTTCGACTGAATAGGTAATTCTATGAGTTGTAGTCAACACTATTGATGCATTTGTTTCGGAAAGCAGTCTTATTAAATTCTTTTCTGTCTTACTGTTAAATTTCAAAAAGCCGTCAGGATGTTGTTCTGTGATACGCCAGGACGGTGTTGTTACTAGGACTCCATCGATATCAAGTAAGATTGTCATATTTTCAACCACCATTTGATTGTATTCAATTTATCAATTTCCATTTCTGTTATTGCGGAATTTTTAAATTCATCAAGCTCCTGAATCACTTTTTCAATTCCAAAATTATCTCTAAGCCAGAAGGGAAATTCTTCAACGCTTTTATTCCAGTTCCCTGCTACTGAAATAAGAATATCAATCAATTCGCCTTTAAATTTGGGGTTTAATTCAGCAAGAATTCTTCCGGCATATTTCTGGTCTGTATATAGCTTCTCAGGCCTATCAGTTGTCCTAAATACTTCCATTACCCCTTCAACTATTATATCGTTAGGGACCTTATCCAGAATTCTTATCAATTGTCGAATCCGAAGATCTCCCGATTCACCAGTCTTATCGGACGATATCAGAATTTCATTTTTTAATTCCAGAGCTGTTTGTGGGAGTTTCATAGATCTTTTATTTGCGTCTCATTAATTTGAATTTCCCCTTCCCAAAAACAGGCTATTATATAATCACTATATGGGTCCATACCAGAAGTGTTCAGACACCATTGCCAATCTACAATTGGTGTACTGGTTGGTATTATTAAACTAGTATCACCTTCAAAGTCAATAGTTAAATTGTATGATTGGTCTAATTGTACCCCGGTAACTAATTTTCGCATGTGAGCTGCAACTATAGCACATTTACTGATATATTCTTTATCAACTGTACTTGGGAATGAAGGGTAATTATTTTGGAACCACCCATTCAATAAATTTTCGTCTTCTGAGATTAAATCCTGAGCTATAAGCCAGTAATGTCCAAAGTATAAGGCCCACGTATCACTTATGCTAAATCTTGATATGAAGGAGCCAATAAGTTCCTTTCTTAATAATTCTAAAGCGTTCATCTTATTGAGGTGTATCGAGAAATTCATTTAACCAGTTAAAGTAGCAATCAAATGCAGCTTCTTCATCTTGTTCTAAGTGAAGATACAGATGGTAGAGTCCACTAAGATTTGTAGGTAAATCTAATCCTAATTTTGTTTTTATAAAGTCATCAAATTTTTCAAATTCAGGGAAATCGTGGTAAGGATTCCCAATATTATGCAGGGTAGAGCATGTAAAATATCCGTTTAAAAATCCCTCAAATATCAGAATTGATTTTTTCCCTATTGTTACATTCGGTCTTTTCCCGATTAATAATATTGTTTCTTTAAAGGATGATAAGCCTATCATTGAGTATTAGAATGTTGGAAAAGTGCATATGCAAGGCTCAATAAAAATATAAAAAAATAGTTGTTTTGTAAAGGAGTTGTGAATAGAGATGCTATGCTGGTTCAAGCGTCCTCGCTTGGACCCAAAATTATCAAGCGTCCGCTTGAAATATCTTAATAATTAAATGCATAGATAAAATTAAGCGGACGCTTAAAAAAAAATAGGTCCAAGCGAGGACGCTTGAACCAGCAAAGCCAAATTATTGAATATCCCTACACCGCCCGTCCCACCTTATCCTCACCAAACTTATTTGGTTGTCTCTGGCGATAAACTGAAAATCCCATCTCCCAAAATATGATTGAAAAAAATATCATAGTACTTGAATAGTTTAGATTAGAAGATTCATTTGGTATTGTTTTTATGCACCCCCAATCAATTTGATTTTTATATTCAAATTGTAATATAAAAAGTAGAGTAGTGGTTAACCAAGAAACGATAGCAATAATAATTGTTCTTTTGGTATAGCTAAGTTTTCTACAGATCATAGCATTAAAAATTATAGGCATGATCATCATTAACGTTTCGTCTAATAATTCTAATAGAATAAAGGTGGTTAGGAATCCTACTACTCCATAATTGACATAGATTCTAAGCCTATCAGTGGTTTATAATGCATTCATAATTGATTTAATGGGCCTATTGGTTGTAACTCGTTTACTTTACTTCGTCGGATTAATTCTGCACTCTTAATTGCAGTGTCAATGGCTGTTTTTTTTCTCCATGAAATAACCGGTTAGTCCGACTTAAATATTTTTTTGATGAAATGCCCCTGCTGGTCAATGTCTTCGAAAAGAATTTGTTTTTTAAAAATTATAAATTACATGAAGGTCTTTCAAAAGCTATTATTATTCCTTCATTGGCAAGAATCCTTTTTCTCCTAAAGCATAAATAATTCCTCTAAGCAGATAATTATTGTTAAAGCGAATGATGTACTTTCTGGTTCCTTCTTTCTCAGGTGCCAACATTTTTTTTTCAGTGAGTTTTTTTATATGCCTTGATATCTCTGCGGTAATTTTCCCACTAAATATATCCTTAAGGTCAGAGTTTTGAATGACTTTTTTATCAATAGCCTTTTTCAATACTCTGGCTTCTATATCTGTTATGAACTTACGTTCTAAAGAATAGTCAAGTGTCGGATATAGTATTTCTTTTTTTAAATGCTCGTAATCACAAAGCCTGTCAATTTTTTCTATTTCTTCTTTCAAGCCTTTTAGCACATATTGACACCATTCTAATAATCCTTCTTCTTGACCAGTATCAGCTTTTGATAAGTATTGATAATAATCATCTCTATTACCACAGAAGACCGCTGTTGGATTTAGAATTCTACCAGCATCTACGCGGAATCCCTGTTTTACAAGCATTGCATAAGTAAACAACCTAACTGTCCTACCATTACCATTACAAAAAGGGTGTATCCAAACAAATCGATGATGGGCGATTGCAACTTTCAGTAAATCATATTTGGGGGAATCCGGGCGATTTATAAATTCTATAAGCTCATCCATATACCCTTCCACTGTAAATGATTCAGGAGGAATGTGTGAAGATTTATTAATTTTTACTGGAACTGTTCGATATTGTCCGGGATTTCTATCACCTTCTTTTTCAGTATTCAAACCATCGACAACCATTTTATGTAATTCGCTTATGAAAGCTCGATTTATTGGGTAATCCTTTATATTATCATCAATAAAGGACATTGATTTCTCTACATTTAAAATTTCCCGAATATCTTCTTCTATATTTTCCGAATTACTTTCTTCAATTTTTGTCTCAATATACTCTACGATTGTAGTATTATTTCCCTCAATTCTTGCAGAGCCAATACTTTCTAATGTGTGAAATAGATTTTTGAGTTGGAAGAAAATACCAGCAGGTGTAGAGCCACCTAGTCTTTTTCTTCTCAGGTGGTCAAGGTCAATTATTAAATCCGTAAGTTCTGACCCAAAGGAAGGTTCTATGAGTTTTAACTCGAAATGGCTAAATTTTGAATCCATGAGATAAAATTAACATTTACCGGAGATTGATCCAAGATTTAACAAGTTGAGTTTTGGATATTTAACATTTTGTCTTGTATTGTGTTGTAATTCAGTGTGATTTGTTGTTTGTCTTTTTGGATTTAATTGTACTGTACAATATGAACATTTAACAAAAAAGGGATGTCGGATTTAACAATTTGTGAAGATATTGAGATGTTTTATTTGTGTTTTCTGGTTAAATTGCTGATTGTCAGTTGTTGGCGGTCCGTTTCATAATAAGTAAGTGTCAAGTTGAAATTCTCTTTGCTGGTCAAGCGTGGACGCTTGAACCAGCAAAGCCAAATTATTGAATATCCCTAAACCGCCCGTCCCACCTTATCCTCACCAAACTTATACCTGATCTTATCCATCGCCTGATACAGGTTGATCTTCTTTGCGGAATCTTCAAAAAGATTGATCTGATAATTCCCGTGTACCAGATGGCTCAGGCGCACTCCCACAAGCCTGATCAGCATTCTACGGTTGTAAAGGCTGTCAAACAATTCTTTTATATGCTGCATCAGCACCTCGTCGGAAGCAGTGTAGGGGATGCTTTTCTGTTTGGTACAGGTATCGAAGTTGGAATAGCGAAGCTTTAAGGTGATGCAGCCGGTGAGCCATCCTTCCTTTCTCAGGCTGAAGCAAAGTTCTTCCACCATCTTAAGAATAACCGAACGGATCATCTTTACATCAATCGTATCAGCTTCAAAGGTTGTTTCAGTAGAAACAGATTTACGTTCTGAGTAAGGCTCAACAGGTGTATGGTCTATGGCGTTAGCCCTTTGCCAAAGCACGATTCCGTTTTTTCCGAGAAGAGACTGCATGACCTCCACGGGCATGTTGCTTAATGTTTTCACATCTACGATACCAAGACTGTTGAGATATTGTGTTGTTTTTTCACCTACCATGGGAATCTTGGAAACAGGCATAGGAGCGATAAAGCCCTTCTCTGTGCCGGAAGGTACTTCTTTAGCCCCGTTGGGTTTGCCTTCTCCGGTGGCTATTTTGGAAATAGTTTTATTAACAGACAATCCAAAAGAAATCGGCAGCCCGGACTGATCCATGATGCGCCGCTTCAGTTCTGTTGTCCACTTGAGGCAGCCAAAGAACTTATCCATGCCGGATACATCAAGATAAAACTCATCGACAGAGGCTTTCTCAAGAACAGGAGCGCTCTCTGCTATGATTTCTGTAATCTCATTGGAATACCGGCTATACTTTTCCATATCTCCACGTATCCATATGGCCTGAGGACAAAGCCTTCTGGCCATCTTGCTGCTCATGGCAGAGTGTACACCGAATTTTCTTGCTTCATAAGAACATGAAGCTACTACGCCCCGGTCACCCGAACCGCCTATGATGACAGGCTTTCCTTTAAGTTCTGTATTCTCCTTGCACTCCACAGAGACAAAGAAAGAATCCAGGTCCATGTGTACGATGGTTCTGTTAGGATCATTGATGTTCACGTATAACCTCCTTTTTTACCATGGGTAGTTTTTGCATATAGTTTACTTCAAGACTCGGATAGCCGAATTCTACGGTTACCTTGCCTTTCAGCATGTAGAAGCCTTGCCCTTTGAGAGGGTATCTTTGCAGGGAAGGAGGGAAATGTATGGTGTCAAGACTTTTGCCTTTTTTGTCTATAAAATGCATAAAAGACATCAGCTCATTTCTGACAGTATACAAGTCTTTGGTGGCGATGAAATAGCCAAGCATCATCACTTGTTTGCCGGTATGTTGCAGCATTTCATCCGCGGAAATATCTCCTGTATAGTTTTGAGGTAAAAGGTCAAAAGGCATACAGAGCGGAAAGCCCAGTATCTCAAACTGATCAAAAGCATCCTCATAGCTGAAGCTGCTCAGAGGGGGAAGCACCAGCTCTTTATGTTCAAGCTGAAATAGTTCTGCGCCTGGTACTTTACTTTTGCTCTTGCTGAAATGCAGCGCCGCATCCATAAGCAGGACTTTTTTCGTTTTACCCGTAAAACGAAACGAACCTATACGAATCAGAATGTTAAGCTGCTCCAGAGACAGAGGGATGCGTTTTATAAAATCATAGAGATCTCTGTATGGACCGTTTGTCTCTCGCTCAAGTGGAATGGCCTCACCGATCTTTTGCTCAAAATCCCGCAGATGAATAAAACCTGTATAGATTTTACTTCCTATAATGGTTGTATAATAGTCGCTGTTGTTGACACAAGGAGGTTCAGTCTCCGCTCCAGACATGCGGGCTTCGTGGAAATAGAATTCCGTAGAATAAAAGCCACCGAAGTTATTAATTACCGCAGTCATGAATTCCCTTGGGTAATATGTTTTAAGATAAAGGCTTTCATAGCTTTCCACCGCAAAGCTTGCAGAGTGTGCCTTGCAGAAGCTATAGCCGGAAAAGCTTTGTATCTGTCTCCACAGCTCGTTGGAGAAATCATCGGGGTGACCTTGTTTTCTGCAGGAGTTGATAAAGTTACGCTTTACCTTGTCCATCTCTTCCTTGCCCTTGTATTTGCCTGACATAGCCCTTCTGAGCAGATCGGCTTCCCCCAGATCAAGTCCTGCAATGTAGTGCGCTACTTTGATCACATCTTCCTGATAGACCATCACGCCGAAGGTTTCCTTCAGCATTTCTTCCATAAGCGGATGCAGGTATTTGATAGTCTCCGGTTTATGAAAGCGGTTGATATATTCATTCATCATACCCGATTGCGCCACACCCGGACGAATGATGGAAGAAGCGGCAACCAGCGTTTTATAATCCTGACAACGAAGCTTTTTAAGCAGCATTCTCATAGCTGGAGATTCTATATAGAAGCAGCCTATGGTATTACCCGTTTTGATATTTTCTCTTACCTGAGGATCTTCCTTGATCTTTTCAAAATTGATCTCAACTGTTTGTCCGGTGTTTTGCTTGACCAACGAAATAGTATCTTTGATATGCCCCAATCCCCGCTGACTGAGAATATCATATTTATGTAGCCCCATATCTTCAGCCGCCCACATATCGAAGTGGGTGATAGGGAAGTTTTTGGGCGGAAGATCTGTAGCGGTATAATAATTGATTTCCTTTTCTGAAATAAGAATTCCCCCAGCATGTATGGAAAGATAATTGGGGAAATCTTCCATGAGTTTTCCATAATGGAACATAGTCTTCACGATCTGATCTTTATCTTTCAGTTTGGAAGGATCGTGCAGGGTAAGGATGTTATCTATCTCTGGTTTGGGCAGTCCGAAAACTTTGCCTAGTTCTCTTATAATGGATTTGCCCCGGAAAGTACTGTAAGTTGCGAGCAATGCAGTATGCTCATTGCCATACCTTTTGAATACATAGTCTGTAACATCATCGCGGTCTTTCCAGGAGAAGTCGATATCAAAGTCAGGCGGAGAAGTACGGTGAGGATTCAGGAAGCGCTCGAAATAAAGGTCAAGTTCTATGGGATCCACTTCCGTGATGCCCAGGCAATAAGCGATAATGCTGTTAGCGCCACTTCCTCGTCCTACAAAGCTGAAATTCCTGTTTTTAGCATAGCGTAATATGTCCCAGGTGATGAGGAAATAAGCATTAAAGCCCAGCCGATCAATAACCTCCAGTTCTTTTTTTACACGTTCCTGAGCAGCTTTATTATTTCTGCGGTAGCGATGTTTGAGACCATCCAGGGCTAGTTTCTCCAGCAAAAGTTTGTCGTCATAAAGGTTTCCTGTGAAGGTTTTACGGCTTTTATTCTGACCATCAAAGTAAATAGAGCAGGAGTCCGCCAGATCCATCGTATTTTTGATGATTTTCTGGAAGCGGCCATAAGCTCCAAACAGTTGATCTGCAGACAACATGATCTCATCCTGCATGGCCTGTTCTTCCATCGTAAGCTTGCTCAACAGCGTATTTTTGCTGACCGCCCTGAGCAGTCTGTGCAGATTGTACCCTTGCTTGCTTTTAAAAGTAACAGGATGGAGCATCACCATTTTGTGCTGCTGCTTGTTCAGGTCAGAGAAAGGAATGCGGCTGAGCTCCGGGATGCGGATTCCAAGCCATTCGTTATCTCTCAGAGCCTCAGGTTCTTTTTTGCCTAAAGGATAAATAATGTAGGCGTCATTCATTTCGGGCGCATGAGCAGGCAATGCCTTTTTGCGCATGTTGTGAATGGAAAGCAGCTTGTTCAGTTCTCTGAAACCTTCATTGTTTTTGGCAATTCCGATAAAAAGCAATTCGTCTCCATTCCGGAATTCGATGCCGACAATAGGTTTAATTCCCTTTTCCTGACAGGTCCTGACAAATTCAAAAGTGGCGGAGGTATTATTGATATCCGTAAGCGCAAGAACATCAGCGCGTTTTTCACAGGCTTCTTCCACCAGCTCATTTACGGAAAGCGTCCCGTACCTCATCGAATAGAAGCTATGACAATTCAAATACATTTTATGCTAATTGTTTTATCAAATATTATTAAAAAAACGATCATTTGCTAAATTTGTTAGTTTGATTCGGTGAAATAGTTTTGGGGAGTGATGAGGAAGGGAAAAGCAGGAAAAAAGGGGAGAAAGAAATGCTGGAAGTTTCTTATAAAAGAATAATTTAAAGTTTAATTTTTAAACCAGTTGATTAAAATTATGGGAAGAAATCAGACACTTAGCGTTTTAGGTACTGAAATTACAGTTATTAAAATAAACGAACATGATTACATTTCTTTGACCGACATGCTTAAAGCAAAGGATGGCGATTTTTTTATAGCCGATTGGCTTCGGAATAGAAACACTGTAGAATTTTTAGGTATTTGGGAAAGTGTTCATAATCCAACTTTTTAATTATGGCGAATTCGCCATAATTAAAAGTCAGGCAGGATTGAATAGTTATAAACTTAGTGTGAAAGAATGGATAGAAAAGACCAATGGAATAGGTTTGAAAGCTACAGCTGGCAGGTATGGAGGAACTTATGCTCATAAGGATATAGCTTTTGAATTTGGTATGTGGATAAGCGCAGAATTTAAGGTTTATCTTATTAAGGAATTCCAACGTCTTAAAGAAAATGAAAATGACAGTTTGAGACAGGAATGGAATTTTCAGCGAACTTTGGCCAAGGTAAATTATCGTATCCATACTGACGCAATTAAAGAAAAACTGACTCCTCCAATTCTTTCAAAGCAACAAATTCATTCTATATATGCTAATGAGGCTGATTTGCTGAATGTAGCTTTGTTTGGCTTGACTGCTAAAGAATGGCGAGAGTTAAATCCGAAAATGGAGGGAAATATTCGTGATCAGGCTACAATAGAACAATTGGTAGTGCTTTCAAATCTGGAAAGTATAAATGCAATGCTTATTCATCAAGGAATAGATCAAAGCCAACGTCTGCAACAACTTAACGCCATGGCTATTACGCAAATGAAATCTTTATTGAATAATGGTACTGGTAAAAAGCTTAAGTAGGTTAAGGATACTTATGAAACTAAAAGTTATAAAACAAGAAGGTTTACAAGGAAGCTTTAGAACGTTTGGAGAAACTATTTGATGCAAAGCCGGGAACAGTCAGAGGTGATGAGTTAGAAGTGCTTGCTCTTTTGATAGATCAATATGAAAAAGAACATTTTCCTTTTGACTTGCCGGACCCGATAGAAGTTATTAAATTCAGAATGGAGCAGTTGGGTATGAAGCAGAAAGACCTTGTGGAAACAATTGGTTTCAAAAGCTGAGTAACTGAGGTGCTTAATAAAAAACGGAAGTTAACATTGAATATGATTCGAACGCTGAGCGAGCAGTTGAATATTCCAACGAGCATATTGATAGAAGAGTACTAATGCAATATTAGTTGCTGTAGCAGCGAAGGCGTTAATTTTAATAAAATGAATTCAAAACATACCAAACTTTATTACACCATTTTTGCAATAGTTGTAATCTACAGCTTTTTTTCAATAATAGCGCTCAGTACTCAGATGGGAGGTTCTTGTAATGCAGGAGCTCTGGTAATGTTCTTTGGACCGCTATTTATATTTTCCGCACTATTTCAGCTTTTCTCTTTTTATATAATAAACAAAAAGCAAAAGCGAATGCCATTGTTGGAGCTGGCTCAGATTATGATGTCCGAAGTATGGCTGTTTTTTGCAATTGGGTAGCGGGTGAAAGTTTGTCCGGAGCCGTGGTGCTTTTAGGGCCGTTTTTACTTTTATGCCTTGCGACAACAGGTTTTGTTTTTAAGTTTAAATAAAATCTGAAAAATAGAATATTATTTACATATGAAATTAACCAACCTTACCTACATCATAGCTTTAATAGTTCTCGTTAGCTGTGCATCTGAAGAAAATAAATCGACGGAAGTTGTAATCTCAGATACTTCTGTTGTAGAAGCTCAATTGAATACAAATGTTGAGGATACAGAAGCGAGTGATGAATCAAGTGATTTAGAATTAAATTATATCGTCTCTGTGGCTGAAGGCTATAATTATGATAGTTTAAAAATCATTGCCTTACAAACTTCAAATAAACTCGGTTTTAAATTCGATACCATGGGCCGGTATTATCATCCGGAGAAGGGAATTGTGTTGCCGGATGATGATGATGACGAAATATGGGCGGGTCAGTATTATTTCCGAAGATTTGGTAGTAATCTTGTCAGTATAGAAATGAACTATGCTTATACTGATACCTCTATTTCAAAGAATGAAGTGGCATTAGAGAAACACAGTGAGGATAAGGCGAAAATGTTTGTATTTGCCATGATGTATCAGGAGAAGAAAAGTGCCGACAGTCTTGCCAATATTATAAAAGTTGATTACCCATCTGCTAAAGTATTTCCAGTTCAGATCTATATAGGATGTATGCATTGAGGACCTTTTAAAATAAATTCCATAAAAAATTACTAACCACAATTTTCTCCTCAGAACCTCATCATTTTTCTCCGAAGAGAATAGCTTTTTGTAATAAATCTCAATCAGATTTTATAATTAAAATTTAATTTGTTGATAATTAGTGTGATAGTTTAACCCTGTCGCGGATGGGATTTTTCCGGAATATTTAGTTAACTTTAACCGGAGAAAGATCTTTTCACGCTTAAACATCCATAAAGCATCCCTGGTCGAACGTATTTCTTTTTCAAATCCATAAAAAGTACCTAAACTTTGATGAAAATGAACATCTGTTTTCTATAAGATTTGCGATCTTTGTAGTGATGAAAAGTCTGCATATGCCAGCTTTTTTCAAAAAATACTGAACCTTAAATATTTAATAAAACAAAATGGCTAATTATTTCAATACACTTCCGCTCAGAGAAAAACTAAATCAATTGGGCGTTTGCGAATTCATGGACAGTTCTGAATTCACTGATGGCGTAAAAGCTTTGAAAGGTAAAAAAATCGTAATCGTAGGTTGCGGTGCTCAAGGTTTGAACCAGGGTCTGAACATGAGAGATTCAGGTCTTGATATTGCTTATGCTCTGAGAAAAGAAGCTATTGATCAGAAAAGACAGTCATGGAAAAATGCTTCTGACAATGGATTTAAAGTTGGTACTTACGAAGAGTTAATCCCTTCTGCTGACCTTGTTATCAACCTTACTCCTGATAAGCAACATACTTCTGTTGTTACAGCTGTTATGCCATTGATGAAAAAAGGATCTACATTGTCTTATTCTCACGGTTTCAACATCGTTGAAGAAGGAATGCAGATCAGAAAAGATATCACTGTAATCATGGTGGCTCCTAAATCTCCGGGATCTGAAGTAAGAGAAGAGTATAAAAGAGGTTTCGGCGTGCCTACCCTTATCGCAGTTCACCCTGAGAACGATCCTGAAGGAAAAGGATGGGATTATGCTAAAGCTTATGCAGTAGCAACAGGTGGAGACAGAGCTGGTGTTCTTCAGTCTTCTTTCGTAGCTGAAGTAAAATCTGACCTTATGGGTGAGCAAACGATCCTTTGTGGTCTTCTTCAGACAGGTTCAATCCTTTGCTTCGACAAAATGGTTGAAAAAGGTATTGATAAAGGATATGCTGCTAAATTTATCCAGTACGGTTGGGAAGTGATCACTGAGTCATTGAAACATGGCGGCATCACTTTGATGATGGACAGACTATCTAATCCTGCTAAAATTAAGGCTTTCGAGCTTTCTGAGGAGCTGAAAGACATCATGAGACCTTTATTCCAGAAGCATCAGGACGATATCATGAGCGGAGAGTTTTCTTCTACTATGATGAAAGACTGGGCAGACAACGATAAAAATCTATTGACCTGGAGAGCTGCAACAGGAGAGACTGCATTTGAGAAAACAGCTCCGGGTTCAGTGCAAATATCTGAGCAGGAGTTCTATGACAACGGTCTGTTAATGGTTGCTTTAGTAAGAGCAGGTGTTGAGCTTGCATTCGAAACAATGACAGAATCGGGTATCAAAGAAGAGTCTGCATACTATGAGTCTCTGCACGAAACTCCGCTTATCGCAAACACTATCGCTCGTAAAAAACTTTTCGAAATGAACAGAGTGATCTCTGATACAGCTGAGTATGGTTGTTATCTGTTTGATCATGCTTGTAAGCCTTTGCTTGCTGATTTCATGAAGACAATCAATACTGATGTAATCGGTAAAAACTACAATGAAGGAAAATCAGGTGGTGTTGACAACAAGACACTTCTTGCGGTAAACGAAATCATCCGTTTCCATCCTATCGAAATTGTAGGTGCTGAGCTTAGAGAAGCTATGACAAGCATGAAGCAGATCAGCCTTGGCGCTGAGTCTCCTGTAAAAGAGAAAGCTGCTGCTGCTGTTTAGTATTAAAACTACACTGAATGCAATATAAAAAGGCCTCCTGATTTTCGGGAGGCCTTTTTAATTGTATTCTGGTTCTATACCATTGGATCTTATCTTCGCCCTGATTTTATAGTCACAGGCTCAAAATGATCCTGATGTAATATAAACTCAAGCAGGTCTTCATTGAGTTGCTCTTTGTGTGTATAAAAGAATCCATGCGGAGCGCCATGATAAATTTTATAATAATTATCAGGAATCATTCGAGCTGTTTTATCACTGCTGATTCCGATTGGTACGATATCGTCCGCATCACCATGGATAATCAAGGTTGGCACATTTACAGCTTTTAAGTCTTGTCTGAAATCTGTTTCCGAATATGCTATTACAGCTTTTTGTGTAGGGATCGGACCTGCAAATGACGCCAGTGTTCTGTAATACTCAAGCAAAGGATCGCTCAGTGGCCGGTGGTCTTTGGTAACACCGAAAAACTGCTGACCGAACATATCTATAAATCCGATCCTGTCTTCTTTGATTACATTGATTGCATTGGCAAAAATCTCTTTATGTGCTCCATCAGGATTATCTCTTGTCTTAAGCAAAAACGGTGTCACAGACCCCAGTAATACTGCCTGAGAGACTCTTGCTCCACCATATCTGCTGAAATATCTTACAACTTCACCACCGCCCATGGAAAACCCCACAAGGGTGACATCTTCAAGGTTCAGAGTGTCTAAAACAGCTCTTAAGTCATCGGTAAATGTATCGTAATCATAGCCATTCAGTGGTTTGGATGATTTACCAAATCCTCGTCTGTCGTAAGTGATTACTCTTAATCCATTTTCAACCAGGACATTTACCTGGTATTCCCACATTTCCTGGCTTAGAGGCCATCCATGGATCAGTACAACCGGCTTTCCTTCACCTAAATCCTGATAATATAGCTTTATTGGTTGTCCTTTTTCCAGGGATTTTGTTTTAATATATCCCATATCTGAACTGTTTTTATAATTATAACAATCAGAATATCCCAAAAGATTACAAGGGTTTTTAACTGTTTGAAAGATAGTGTTTTGTGGTGGATGTGAGGAGGTGCCCGCTAGCAGGTGCATTCTACCTTTGATCCGTTCGATTCACATTGTGTTCCATTAGTTTTATAACCATCTTTTTTCCACCATTCAAGGCCTCCTATTAGTTCTTTTACATTAAAGCCCAGCTTTGCCATATTGAGTGCTCCTTTAGTTGAAGCATTACATCCGATACCATCACAATAGGTGATATACAGGACATTTCTGTCAAGCTTCTGAGTTTGTTCTTTATTCATTTCCCGATGAGGAATATTAATAGATCCGGGTATATGTTCTGCTTCAAAGGCTGTGGGCTTTCTTGTATCAACAACGATTATCTTTTCACCTTTCTTTAAAGCTTCAAACAGATCTGACGGATCCATTTCATATTGCAGCTTGTTTGCATAGTGTTTCATCTGTTCGTTCATAGTATGGCTTGTTTTAAAAGAATAAGCAAATCTATATTGTTGAATGATCTGTTAAAAACGAAAAGAATTCATCTCTTTGATCAAATATTTTCATGAATTCATCAATTGATTTTTTCCGTAATTTGTAGACATAATATTCGCACTGATGGAAATCCGACATTTGAAACTTGTTAAAGCTATTGTAGAAGAAGGCAGTATTTCCAAAGCCATTTTTAAACTACATCTTACTCAGTCTGCTTTAAGTCATCAGCTTAAAGAGGCTGAATACCAGCTTGGAACAAAGATATTTCTAAGGGTAAATAAAAAGCTCGTGCTGACCAAAGCCGGTGAAAAGCTTTATGAAGCAGCCAACGAGATTCTTGACAAGCTTTCGGATACTCAATACTCCATCAAACAAATGGTTTTCGGAGAAACAGGAGAGATCAGAATCAGCACTGAATGTTATTCAGGATATCACTGGCTGCCTTCTGTTATGAAGCAGTTTCAGCTATTGTATCCTAATGTGGACCTGAAGATTGTAATGGAAGCTACGCATTATCCTTTACAAAAGCTTCTTGCGAATGAACTGGATATTGCCATTACCAGTGATCCTGTTAAGGATGAAAATATTAAATACATTGAGCTTTTTCAGGACGAGCTGGTTATGCTGGTTTCTGAGAACCATCCCTGGTCTGAGAAGAAATATGTACAGGCGGAAGATTTCATAAATGAGCATCTGATCATCCATTCGCTTCCATTGGAAACAGTTTCGGTACATCAGTTTTTTCTTGCTCCCGCCAAAGTGAAGCCTAAGAAGATTACACCACTTCCATTGACTGAAGCTTCTGTAGAAATGGTAAAGGCAGATATGGGTGTGATGTCTATGGCAAAGTGGGCGGCTCAGCCTTATCTTAAAACTTCAAATTTAAAAGCGATCAAAATCGGTAAGACAGGATTGAAAAAGAAAGCATTATATCGCTGTGCTAAGTGATAAAAAGCAGCCTGATTATTTCACCCATTTTATAGATTTTCTGAAAACGGAGTTGCATGTTGTATGGAATATAGAATAAAGCTTTGTGAGGAAAGGGATCTGCCTGTTCTTATTGAACTATGCGCAAAGCATGCTGCTTATGAGCAAGCAGTTTATGATGCTCAGAATAAAGAAAAATTGTTGAAGGCTGCATTGTTTGGAGATAAGCCACAATTACATTGCCTGGTGGCAGAAGTAGATGATGAGGTCATCGGTTATGCCAGTTTTACCTTTGATTATTCTACCTGGAGTGCCGCTTCTTTTTTACATCTGGATTGCCTTTTTCTGGACGAATGTTATCGTGGATATGGAATAGGAGAAGCAATGATTTTACGTATAAAAGAAATTGCCCAAGCTAATGGTTGTTCAAATATCCAATGGCAGACACCGGTATTTAATGAAAGAGCCATTAAGTTTTATAAGAGAATAGGAGGGCAGGGTAAAGATAAGGTAAGGTTTACAATGGCAGTTTAATTTTTATAGATCAGAGCTTTAATGCCCCTCATTAAGATAATGACGAGATTATTTTATAGTAAGTCTCACTGATATAGTTTTGTCACGTTTCTCCTTGATGAGAAAAGTAACCAAAAGAATCAAGGGCTGTGAGGAAATTTGCTAAAATTTCAGTTCGATACGCTAAAAATTTTGAAACTCGTCCTCCTGCGTCGGCCTCAAACATCAAAATTTTTGGCCGCTCCTCTCACTGAAATTTCTTAACGCAATTTTCTCAAGGCCCCATCCTGTAAGCCAATGAGAACTAAAACATTAATCCTGTTTTTTAATTCGTTTAATCTTATCTGTAATAAGAATCCACTGCTTCATGACCTGTATAGTTTGCTCCTGCTTTGTCATCTGCCCCGACGAATTGAAATGGTACAGTTAAATTCCTTGACCCATTAACCGTTATTAAGCGTTTTCTTGAGTTATATTCTATGTTACCGGATTTAAACCAGCTTAAAAGCTTTTGTTGATTATTGTCAAATTCAATACTCTTTATGCATTTGGTATCAAAGTTGGCAATAAACAGTCCTTCATCATTTAGCATTGAGCTTGCTTTTCGTATGGCTTCCAGCTTATCGCCCATATAATGCAGGCCATGAACACATGTGATAAGGTCATATTTCTGCTCTGATTCGAAGTTGAAGAATGACTGGGCATACAAAGTGATTGAATTACACTCTTCAGGAATAGGATCAAACATATCGATCAGATCTATTCCAGTAAAAGATATCTGTTTGGATGGGAAATGCTTTGATGCATACTGAGCTGTCTGAATGAGTGCTTTGCCTCTTCCACAGCAGATGTCTAGCCAATCGAAGGTGCTTTTGGTTTTAAAGCTTTTGTTAATGAACTCAACAGGAGATAGGTAAATATCCTTTTCATAACTGTTTATGCCTACTGCATTGCGCTCCCTGTTCATTCTGTTGTTGGCGACTATTGGAGAGCTTTCCAGATTTTGATTGTTGAGAAGGTTCATTTTAATTTCTATAAAAATAACTTAGCGCCAATCCTTGCGCTACACTGTTAAAGTTATCTCCACGGTGTATCTTTTCATCTGAGAATTTATTGGTGAAGATATTTCTTACAGCCTGAAGAGAAGAAGTTCCGCCTGTTAAGAATATGTTATTGATATCACTATCAGGTATGCCTGATTTCTCAATAAATTCGGTCAGGAAAACTTCGATTTTGCTTACTTCCTTTACCGCAAATTCATTGAATTCATTCAGATCCAGATGTTCCTGGATATCTATCCCGGCTTCACTGAAGTGAATATCTGCAAAAGATTTTTCAGACAACTCAATTTTAGCTTTTTCAATTTTACGAAACAGAGAGAAACCCAGGTTCTGATCAATAAAAGTCATCAGCCTTTGAATTGCAGGGTTTCTTTGAGTGTAGAGATAGTAGCTGTCCAGAGATTTTCTTAGTTTGCCTTCTTTCAGAAATGCCATTTGTTCCCACTCGCAAAGACTACGATAGATATGTACCGGCAAATCCAGCATTTTTCCGAAAGATTCGTATTTAAGTCCGTATCCAAAGTAAGAGACCATTTTGTGCCACATAATTAAGGCATCAAAATCATCACCTCCTATATGTATACCGCCGGTATTGATGATTTGCGATTTTCTGTCAGCAAGATTAAGGTTATTACGGTCCAGACGCATAAGTGTAAAGTCAGAGGTGCCTCCACCGAAATCGCCAATAAGGACAACTTCAGGTTTTTCAATACTTTGTTCATATAAAAATCCTGCACCTATCGGTTCGTACTGAAACCAAATATGTTCAAACCCTGCTTTTTTTGCTGCTGCAAGCAGTCGTTTCTCCGCGAGCTTATCTTTTTCCGGATCTTCTGAAAACACTACTGGCCTTCCCATAATGACTTCAGTTACTTCTTCACCCAGGTATTCATCCGCCTCCTTTTTCAGGGACTTCAAAAGGAGACAAACAAGATCTTCAGCAGTATATTTTTTACCATAAATGTATGTGAAAGTAAATGATGCCTGTGGGAGCAGGGTTTTCACAGATTTAAGCAGACGTCCTTTCAGGTTGTTCTGGATATAATGCTCAACAGCTTTTTCCCCGATAGATATTTGAGATGACTCTGTAAAATGTATTACGGATTGCTCGCTTATTACATGTTTTATTTCTTTAGTTTCCTTATTCGCTATTGCTAAAACTGAATTACTGGTACCAAAGTCAATTCCGTAAATATGATTTGCCATGTTTAACTTACTTGTTACTTTTTAATCAAGAATATCAAACAGAATGAAGATATTCATCGGTTGATAATTTTCTCTTTAATTTTTTGAAAAACATCAAATATACTTGAAATAAACCGGCCGAAGGAAATCTTAAATAGGGAAATTTTATAAAAAGTGGATAAAAAGGGAAGTTTTAAAAATGTAGCAACAGTGTGAGCAAGAGCAACAGTGCTAAAATTCTTGCTGTTGCTCTTGCCCTTGCTGTATTTATTCTTCAGGAGGTAGTGGCTGAAAATTATCAGTCCCTTCTATTCTTTCCAGTTCCGTTCCATTCGGAAGGTTCAAATGGGGGATGATAGCACGGTCATAATTTGCTATGGTGTTCACGTCATATAATCCAGAATTCTCTGCATCATCGATATATTCTTCAGTTTCAGTCCCTGACAAGAATCTCCAGCCGCTGTCCCAGCCTTCTTCAGGTTCTTCGCGATACATAAATCCAACCGGCAGTCCATCTACAGTAATTTTATCTGACGCAATGCAACCACCCATTGAAGGGATAAGCTGAACGACATCTGCCGAATCGATTTTAAGGCTTTTTTTCATTTTATAAATATTGATTTAAATGTAATTTGGTTAAAATGTGGCGGTTATTTGGTTTTTTTTATAAAAAAAGTCCTTCAAACCTTAAAGTGTTCATAAATATAGAAAAGTTGTCTTTATCTTTGAAAAACTATCACAATCTATTGAAGAAAAATTACTGGATGAATTTCTCTTTCCTGTCCGATAAACGACTTCTTGCTTTAATAATACTATGCTTTTGCTGTTCATTTTCATTTTCTGATGAGAGTAAAGTAGAGCGGTTAATAAAGAGCTTTAGTAATCCCGAGGTTAGAAAAGCACTTAAAACCTTTTTTAGAGGAGGTGCGGAGAAACAGGTATCACTAGATGAGTATTCGGTTGAAGGATTAATAAAAGAAGCAAACAGTTTCCTTGGAACTCCACATAGAATGGGAGGGACAAGCAAGAAAGGGATAGATTGTTCGGGTTTTGTCTGTGTTATCCATAAAAAGTTTGGAATTTTACTTCCTCATTCTTCACATGAACAGGCAAGATATGGTGATGTTGTACCATCCAAAGATAGTCTTGAAAGGGGAGATCTGGTTTTTTTCTACAATTCTTATAATTCAAGAAATTTTATCACTCACGCCGGGATCTATCTGGGCGAAGAAAAATTCATTCATGCTTCACATTCACAGGGGGTAATTATTTCATTGATCAATGATTCTTATTGGGGAAAGAGGTTTTTATTTGGTACCAGATTGGGAGGTGTAAAAGTTAACGAAGGCTCTTTTTATATGCCGCTTAATGCTGATAGTTCTGTAATAAAAGTCGGCGCAGATCATCCTTATATTCAATATTCAGGCAGAATTGATTTTTCAGATAAGAAAAAACCTGGCTTTGCTTTTCCAGGAGTCAATGTTTCGGCAAAATTTATAGGAAGTTCGATTGGCTTTGAACTCAATGATTTTGGTGGAAATGAAGACAAATCAGCTAATTATTATACTGTTCTGATTGATGGCAAGATTGCTGAAATTGTTAAATGTAAACCAGGTGTAAATGTCTATCAAATTGGGGGAAACTTAAAGGACACGATCCATGAGATTACCATATTTAAAAGGACAGAAAGTTTTGTGGGGAAATCCGAGTTTACCGGATTTATACTGAGTAAAAATGGCAAGTTGTTAAAGCCCGTAAATAAGCTGGAAAGAAAAATAGAATTTATAGGTGACTCTTATACTTGTGGTTATGGAAATGCATTGGTAATTCCTGCACCTCCTGAAGGAAATCCTAATACAGGTTTTAGCAGTGCTAATGAAGATAATTATTCTGCCTGGGGAAACCTTGTGTCACGAAGACTCAATACTCAGTATATGTGTACTGCCTATTCAGGAAGGGGAATGTATAGAAACTTTCAGGGTGATACAATTGGAACATTGCCTGAGATCTACGATAGAGTTTTTCCTGATCAGGAGCTACCCAAGTGGAATTTTGACAAATATATCCCTGATCTGATAGTTATTCATTTGGGTACCAATGATTTTTATCAGGAAATTTCTGGTAATTCAAAACTGGATTCTTCCCGATTTGTGAATCAATATATTGGATTTGTGAAAAAAATACGTGAATTATACCCTGTAGCAAAAATTGTTTGTGTTCCCTCTAATGGTCTTAATGATAATTGGCCAGCGGATGTATTCCTTTATACTAAATCGAAGAAGTTTGTAGAATTGGTCGTAAATTTCATTAAAGAGGCTGGCGACAAAAACATCTTTTCCTTTGCTATGGTGCCACAATCAGCCCCTTTTGGCGAAGATTGGCATCCTAGTTTACATACGCACGAAAGTATGGCACAGCAAATTGTGCCCTATTTGAAAAAAATTACGGGTTGGGAGTAATCTTTCTGTCTAAAAATCCGTTAAAGGTAAATAACTATATCAGCTGGTGTTTTAAACCTTTACAATTTTTGAGAGTTGAAATTTTATAACCGTCTGGTAAATACTCACCTGAATTCCGCAAACAAACTTTGGTGTTGAACAGATTAACGGTGATTGGATAAGTTTTTATTTAAATCTATTTTACTTATAAATGAATATTTACGTGGGAAACCTCAATGTTGAGGTGAACGAAGAACAACTCAGAGATCTTTTTCAAAGATTCGGACAAGTACAAAAAGTGAGACTAATGAAAGACAAATATTCAGGAGTTTCCATGGGAACGGCATTTATTGAAATGTTAAATGACCGGGATTCAATGAAGGCAATCAACGGATTAAATAATTTTAACCTTCAGGGAAGAAAAAATTGTAGTTAATAAAGCCCGCCCCAAAGCCCCTTTAAAAAAGAACAGTGGCGATAGTAACTGGTAAGAAAATAAATTTTGAGGAATTTAATAATTGAAAATTGCAATATTTCGATTATCTTTTTATATTTACCAAAATATTAAAGCGAATTAGTATTTTTAGCACTTTATGTATTATTAAATCCACAGTCCTAAAAGTAAAATTCCACTTTAAAAACACAATCAGTTTAATAATTTATTTAACAATTTAATAATGCAAAAAGGTGTAGTAAAATTTTTTAATAACTCAAAAGGATTTGGGTTTATTAAAACAGAAGGAACTGGTGAAGAAATCTTTGTTCACGTAAGTGGCTTAGCTGATCAAGTTCGTGAGAATGATAAAGTAACATTTGAGGTTCGTCAAGGAAAAAAAGGTCCAAACGCGGTTAACGTGAAGATCGAAAAATAGATATTTGTACCTGTTATTTTAAAAAGGCTGTATGAATCATACAGCCTTTTTTTATGGTGCGTCAGGCATATTTATTTTCTCTAGGGTGCAAGTCCCGAGTGCGGGTTGTAGTGCCTAGCATTAGCCAAAAGCAAGGGTGTCGTGGGTAACTGCGAATCTGAAGGAAGCTTACGGCAAACATTTGAGCTTACGAACAGAAACTGCATAAGAGGCAGATATTACATGGATAATGTTGCCAAAGAAACAAAAGTCCGACACTACACAGAATGTAATAATGTAAATGCAGAAGCTACATGAATGGAAAGAAAATAAATTTACCCTGAGAGATCTTGTAATATGTTGGTAACGAGAGAAGCGCATCTCGAAGCGGCAACTAATAATAGGGATATTACTGGGTATTGCAAGAAGTCAGCAGAGGTCATAGTAGTGAAGGTAAACGAGCTTCGTGAAAAAAAAGCGGAGAGGTCTCACAGGAATCACGAAGGGCCGAATGTTAAAATTGGGTGGATATCAAGGAACTTAGAAAGCGAAAAAAAAAGTAAAAGCCGAAACACGTAAGAGAACTGCTTATATGAGGATAAGTCGGAAACTGAAAGTAGAATATAAGAGGAGCTTAGCCATACTAAGAAGAGATGATATTACACTCAGGATGCGTAAAAAATGAGTTTAAGTAAATGCTAGAAAATATATTAACCTTTAAGAACCTGGAAAAATCCCTTAAAGCGGTAGAACGCAATAAAGGAGCCAGTGGGATAGATAATCAGCAGTTCGATAGCCTTCGACCTTTTATCTATACCCACTACCAGGCTTTACGGAAAAGTATTCTAGAAAGCAGTTACAAACCAAGTCCAGTAAGAAAGGTAGAGATACCCAAACCAGGAGGAATGAGAATGTTAGGTATTCCCACAGTCTTAGACAGGTTTATCCAGCAATGTATTTACCAATTTTTAAGTCCGCTATACGAGATTGATTTTTCTCCCCGCAGTTATGGATTCAGGCCAGGAAAGAATGCTCATCAGGCAGTAAAGAAAGCCCAGGAATATTTGCAAAGAGGCTATACGTGGATAATCGAGCTTGACCTAGAGAAGTTCTTCGACAAGATGAATCACCAGAAACTGCTATGTCTTGTTTCAGAGAAGATAAGAGATATCCGGCTATTAAAATTAATAGGCTGCTATCTTCGGAGTGGTATAATGGAAGGAGGAGTAACAAGTCCCCGTAGTGAGGGAACGCCACAAGGGAGTCCGTTAAGCCCCTTACTGTCTAATATTATGCTACACGAATTGGACAAAGAGTTACAAAGACGAGGGCTTAAATACGTAAGGTATGCGTATGACTGCAGTATCTATGTAAGAAGTGAAAAGTCAGCCAAACGAGTAGCAGAGAGTATCAGCAAATACATAGAAGACAAGCTACTCCTAAAAGTTAACAGATCGAAGACGAGAATCAGCCGTCCAAAAGAAAGCCAATTGCTAGGTTTTTCCTTTTACAAAATGAAAGGAGAATTCTTGATAAGACTAGGTGCTCAAACATTGAAAAGTATCAAGGAAACATGTAAGAAGATTACAAGTTCAAGAGACGCGACAGCTGAAAGTATCAAACTCAAGAAACTGGATGATATAATTAGAGGTTGGGTAAACTATTTTAAGATAGCACAAGCTATGATTAAATTGGAAGAACTTGACGAGCAGATCAGAACACGTTTGCGTATAGCAAAATGGCGTAATTGGAAGCGGATAAGGACCAAAATAAGTAATCTGATCAAACTAGGAGTGTCAAAGTCAAAGGCTTACCAGTGGGGTAACACAAGCAAAGGCCCGTGTAGAATAGCACATAGTCCAATACTTAAAAGAACCCTTACCAAAAGCTTCTGGAAGAAACAGGGATACCAAGGTTTTTCTTACTATTACAGACAAACTCAAGGACAGCCATCTATGTTTTAACAAACCGCCGTATACCAGACCGGTACGTACGGTGGTGTGAGAGGACAAATAGCCCAATAAGGGCTATTTTCCTACTCGATTTTTTTTTATTTAAAATTTACTTTTCTTTTTTTGTTATTCTATCAGGTTTTATGAATCATCTCTTTCCGGAGCATATTGTCAATCTGAGTCTTCCACCTGATCAACGGTGGGCTTTTTTGAATGAATATAAAGAAGCTATAAATGATCTGCTTCTGTGCTATTTAAACGATTTTGATGGAGCCGACTTTATTTTTGATAATATTGAGCTATTCAAGAATGCTATCATTTCAGAAGAGTATCTGCAGGAAATAGATTTTATCGCTTCTATTTCAAATTTTTCATCGAACGA
The DNA here is from genome assembly GCA_024707265.1 of Sporocytophaga sp. Classification (GTDB taxonomy): domain Bacteria; phylum Bacteroidota; class Bacteroidia; order Cytophagales; family Cytophagaceae; genus Sporocytophaga. Next base: position 712,183 of record JANQAB010000004.1, read on the forward strand.
GGTTTTGATTGCCAATTTGTATTATGATATTCTAAAATTTTACTTTGGGTGCACTGCTTTTGCTGTAAGTAACAGTCAATCGGTATTGCATGCGAGAAATCTGGACTGGCATACAGAAAATAATTTGCTTGGAAAGCATACTCAAATTTTTAATTTTCAGCAGGATGGAAAAACGCTTTTTAAAACTGTTGGATGGCCAGGATTTGTAGGAACTTTGTCAGGCGTCAGCCCTGGTAAATTTTCTCTTACATTGAACGCCGTTTTAAGCGGAGATCTCCCTGAAATTGCGACCCCTGTTTCATTCTTATTAAGAGATATTTTAACCTCCTCCAATACCTTTCAGGAAGCCAGAGATATACTCGAAAATGCTAAAATTGCCAGTGACTGTCTGATTTTGCTCTCAGGAATAGCTGCAGATGAAAAAAATGTAATTGAAAGAACACCAACCAGATTTGCTACAAGGGCATCCGAGTGTGATTATATAATAGTCACTAATGATTATAAGAAAATTCAGAGTTTTACATCTGAAAATAGCAGCATTCTTCAGACAACATCATGTGGACGATTTGAAAGGACTGAATCTCTTTTAAAGAAAGCAATACCTGGTCATTTGGAAGAATGCATGCAAATCTTGCGGGATGAGGGTGTAAAGATGAATATAACTGTTCAGCAAATGGTATTCGACAATAAAACCGGTGACATCTATATATCTGCAGATGGCAAGGAAATAACCAATAGAAATGTAACCTAACTAAAACGACAAAAGGAACTGATAGGGTCAGTTCCTTTGTCTGATAAAACAACTCTAAACTAAACTAAATCTTATTTCTTATTATTTTTTTTGGCTGCCATTAATTCAGTAACATCTTTGGAGAAACATGCTACTGCGAAGATTTCTCCGGTGTCATCCCGTAAAGGAGCATAATTGGAAGCGTAGTAGGTGATTTTATTATCCTGGGGATATTCTGTTATGATTTCAAAATTTTCGCCTTTAAATGCTCGTTGGTAAACCTCGATCTGGTTTTGTTTTGTTTTTTCATCCTGAAATAGATTCATAAGATCAAAGCCCTTGAGATCGGTAATTCCAGCAGCTTCAAGACCTTCTGAAAATGATTTGTTCCAGTCGATGATGCAATAATTTTTATTTACTGTAAATATGCTGTCCTTAGGCACATTTATCAGTTCTTTTAAATATTTCTCTTTCTTCTGGACGTCCTGTAGAATACGTTGCATTTCTTCCTGGGTTGCAGCAAGCTCTTCCATATTTTGACGAAGTTCTTCTTCCTGAGCTAAAAGTTCCTTAGATTTCAATTCACTTTCATCCAGCAGTTTTTCCGACTGTTTCTGTACTGCGATTAATTTTGTAATGTCTTTACCAAAGCTTGCTACTGCAAAGATTTTATTGTTTTTATCGTGTAATGGGGCAAGGTTTGTTGTGATATAGATCTTCCCACCATTATTATCGTCATATTCATTCGTAATCTCAAAGTTTTCCCCCTTAAAAGCTCTTTCATATAAAGCTATTTGTTTTTGTTTTTCATCCTCTGTTGGGAATAAATCGAGGAACGGAAAGCCTTTTAGATCTATATTGCCTGCAAAAGCTTCAAGTGCCAATGAAAAAGATTTATTATAGCTCAAAATTTTATAATCCTTGTCAACAGTAAATATTGTATCCTTAGGCACATTGATCAATTCAGTAAGATAACTTTCTTTTTTCTCTTACCTCGTTCAGAATTCTCTCCATTTCTTCCTGAGTGGTAGAAAGCTCTTCCATATTCTGACGAAGCTCCTCTTCCTGCGCCATAAGTTCCTCTGATTTCTGACGTGATTCATTCAGCAATTGTTCTGTCTGTTTTTGAGCACTCATCAACGCCGTTACATCTTTACCAAAGCAAGCTACAGCATAAATTTCGCCATATTTATTATAAATAGGAGCCAGGTTTGTAGTAAAATAGGATCTCACTCCATTGTTGTCATACTCATTAGTTTCTTCAAAGTTTTCCCCAGCAAATGCTCTTGCATACATAGCTTTTTGCCTCTCTTTTTCATTCTGGTCCGGAAATAAGGAAAGGAAATCAAATCCTTTAAATTCCATTTTTCCTGTCATTGCTTCTATGCCATCTGAAAAAGCTTTGTTGCAACTAATAATTTTAAAATTCTTATCTACAGTAAATATGCTGTCTTTAGGTACATTGATTAATTCATTCAGATAACTTTCTTTTTCCTGAGCTTGATTTAGAACACGCTTCATTTCTTCCTGAGTAGCAGAAAGTTCTTCCATGTTTTGTCTCACTTCCTCTTCCTGCTCCCTTAATTGCTGGGTTTGCTCTTGTGTATCCTGAAGGAGCTTATTGGTACGTTGATTGATTTTAACAGCCTTTACTGTCGAGGCAATACTTTCTCCAAGCCTTTCTACAAACTCAATCTGATATTTTTTAAATAAGGAAAAAGAGGCAATTTCAAGTACACCAAGTACCTGATCATCTAACTTTAATGGAACAATCAAAAGATTTCTTGCAGAACCTTCTCCTAATCCAGAGGTAATTCTTAGATAACTTTCAGGGATTTCTGTCATGAATATAGTTTCTTTTTCCATCACAGCCTGTCCTGCAAGACCTTCACCTATATCTATTCTCTGGTTAATGTATTTTTTTTCTTTCAAATGCATAACAAGCTTTTATCTCTAAATAGATGTCCTGTTCATCATTATCATTAATGATATATAACGCACCCTGATTGGCTTCCAGATATTTAATCAGATTTCTGATGATATCATCTGTAAGCTCATTCATGTCATTGTTTTTTGACCTCAGGATATCAATAAACCTCGCCAGTCCTTCTGTAACCCAGTTTCTTTCCTTTTCTTCAATAGCATAGTTCTTCAACTGATTTCTGAGGCTTACAAGCGAAGCACTCAAGGCATTTTCTGAGCCTGATTCTTCGTTGAACTGATACTCAATATTGAGATTTCCTTTTTCTATTTCTTTGACAAATTCTGAAGCGGCTACAATTTGTGCTTCTAGCGCAGTTACTCTCTCTTCGAGTTCTTTTGTTTTAGAATTGGTGGTTTTGCTGAAAACTGAAATATTCATCTGGTGTTAAAATAAATATTGATAATTTAAAGAAAAAGTACCTTTTCAATACATTCATGATTTGAATCATATTGCATTGAAGAAGTCTGTATTTAATTGTAAATCTTTATACGCTAAATCTGAAAATAGTTTTCTCATCGCATAGAATATTACATTAAACGACCAATTTTTATATTAAGTATTGATTTTTTTTAATAGGGTTTTTACTTTATTTATATTCAGGATTTTGTAATTTTTGATCATTTTATTTATACTTTTACATCAATACTATCGTATATAATAAATGATTTTGAACCTTAGTAGCTAATAAAAGGTTTAATAATCCGATACTATGTATTTCAAAAGAGTTATAAATATCGTTCTTGTATTTGCACTTCTTATCTCAGTGATAGGAGTGACGACTACCAGTGCTATTTGTAAATACAAGACCGGAAATAACATTGTATGTAAAAGTGCTGAAAAGAAATGTTGCAAGAATGCCAATGAAAGCAACAATTGTTGTGAGTTTAAATCAGAACTTAAAAAGCTTGATGCAGATCTTTTAAGACAGGGAAATTTTGATAGCATCCCTGATATAATTTTCTTTGCTGCAGCTTATTTTTATATAGCATTTGAATATTTACATGTTGAGGACGATCATGTCCATTTTTTTAATTACAGTCCGCCTCTTATTACTCAGGATCTATCGGTCCTTCATCAGGTATTTAGAATTTAGGATTAGAGTTTTATCTGAATCCGCATCAATAAGCATTGCTATTGCTCATATGTTTATGAGGCATTATCAGTAAGATATTATCAATGTTGCGGATACATTGCTTGTACAGGCAACTATTAATAAAATCAATCTAATACTTTAAATTTAAATCAAGATGAAAAATCATATTTTAATTGCTCTTTTAGGTTTCTTCCTTTCCTTTGCTAATCATTCATTTGCAAATGCTCTTGTTGATGATAAGCCTGAGTGCTGCAAAAAGAAAATGGAATGTTGTAAGAAAGATAAGGATTGCTGCAAAAAGGGAGAAAGTAAAGCATGCTGTGCAACTGCAGAAGCCTGTAAAGACGGATCTTGCTGTAAAGATGGGGTTTGCAAAAAGGGAGATGCAAAATGCTGCAAAGAAAAATCTGAAGCTTGCTGCAAACATGAAGGCAAAAAAAAGAAAAAAGATAAGTGCTGTAAGTAAATGATAAAAAAGCCCCCGACATGTCGGGGGCTTTTTATTTTTTTACTCTAATAAAAACTCAATAAGAAATCCTTTAACTTTGATTTTATATAGTTATAAAATCAAAGTTTTTACATGTCCACTGAAAATAATAAAAATCAGAATCTGTTTCTTGTTGGATTAGTGGTTAGTATGTTTTGCTGGGGCTTAAGCTGGACATCGGGAAAGATTATGGCAGGTTATGGGAATCCTTTGAATATTACGCTTTACCGCTTCTTTGTAACATTTATTTCATTATTTATAATAGTTTGGTTTACTGGAGAGAAGCTTAGTATTCTCAGAAAGGGCTTGCCGGATCTTACTTGTGCTTCCTTATTAATCGCCCTTTATACATACTTGTTTTTTAAAGGTCTTTCATTGGGAAAGGCGGGAGCGGGGGGAGTGTTGGTTACTACCTTAAACCCGATCATTTCTTATGTTATAATGCTTGTTTATTCCAAAAGAAAACCCGGGAAATATGAAATAATCGGACTTGCAATTGGTCTTGTTGCAGGGGCATTCTTGCTACAGGTCTGGAATAACTGGCATAAAATCTGGAATGCCGGCAATAGTTATTTTGTTATGGCCACTTTTACCTGGGCCTTCTTGAGCTTATTTACTGCGAGATCAGGACGTTATGGATCGCCTATAGCTTTTAGTCTTTGGATGTATGGTTTATGCACAGTTATCATAGCTTTGATTGCTGACTACCGGGAAAGCATTGAAGTGTTTAACAGAATAGATTTCATTTTCTGGATAAATCTTTTTTTCAGTGCCACTGTCACAACGGCTCTGGCTACAACGTTTTTTCTTTGTCGCTACTTCAAGATTAGGTGCCGGCAAAGCCAGTACTTTTATATTCCTGGTACCGTTTTCTGCCGCTTTGGGCTCATGGATTTTCTTAAAAGAAGTTCCGGAAATCCACACGATCATTGGGGGATTTCTTGGAATATTCGCTGTTTACATGATAAACAGAAAATAGAATGCTTTAGAATATAAAATAGGATAACAAAGACTTAAAAATTGAAAACTCCCGACAAAAGGAGCTTTTCTATTTTGTATTAATAATACTTATATATGATCTCTTCAATATTTTCACTCAGAGGGTAGTATATTTTAAATGCATTTGAACTGGAGTTTTTTTACCTTTTTAGGAGTGGGAATATCACTTCCTGTGTATCTATAGCCTGCTTCAATATCTATTATTTCCGGACCAGCGTTCAGGGCAAGCTTTATATCTGTTTTAATACATGAATGACCACTCACAAGTACATAAGGACCAGCTTTTGTTTCACCGTAACTTTTCCATAAGTAATCTTCCTTCATGAAGATTATATAATCATTATATCCTATTAACGTTTTACTTGATTCTATAACATTTTTGACAGATGAACCTTTGAATACAGGTTCAGATATTCCTGATAATCTCATAGACATCCCAATCCATCCCCCTGTAGATTTCCAGGTTCTTTTCTGAAAAAAGCTTTTCTCTCTTACTTCTCCGCTAGTATGTTTTACTGAAAGTTTTCCTGTAAGAGTGGTTTGAACCGAATCTTTATATAGGGCTGTTCCAATAGGTTGAGCTGCCTGCCAATAATGACCACCTGAGATATTCATAAGTGTTACAGTTCCGTTTATAGAGATCGTTTGTTCGGAGTCTGTAATTTTTACATTAAAATCTTTAAATGTAATGCTGCATTCAGCATCCTTTTCCCCATAACTATTTCCTTTTTTCAATTGAATTGAAACGTATCCTTTTTTTATTTTTTTATTGCAGGTAATTTTATCATCATAATAGAGATTGTAAATCTTTTTATTATTACTGTTAACGGTTGCTGAATCAACTCTAAGTATACCGCAGGGCAAAATATATGAACTCTCATTTTTTCCTATCTTATAACCTATAAAATCTGTTATATCCAATATGATCTGGTTAGTCTCATCAGAAGCAGATCGGTCGTCTTGTTTTAACTGAGAAGGTACTGATTTTGCTGGTCCTGTTTCTTCTTTTGTACAAGAAAGTATAACTGGAAGACAGAGAAGTAAATATAAGAAACTGAAGTAATTTGATTTTTTCATAAATGGTTCATCAAACCCGGTTTTCATTAGGTACGTTTACCATACCTTAAAAGTTTGGTATAAATACTTCAAGTGGTGGAAAAATAAAAGAGCCTTCCTGTTTCTGGAAGGCCCTTTTGTAATGATTGGTTTTAGTTAATATAATTGATATTGTTCCGACTTAAGGTAAGAGCCAAATTCGATGGTAATTTTATACGCATTTGCCTCGCAAAGATTGGCGTCTGTAGTTGGGGTAGCTGTCAAGTTTGATGTATTATAAATATAACCTGCCTGTACATCGAAATAGGCAGGAGAAATTGCCGGAATATTTACATTTGCTCTGGCTTTACCTTTTACAAGGACATATGGTCCTGCCCATGTGGTACCGCAGTTTGACCAAAGAAAGTTTTCTCCAAGGTTTGATACATAGTCAAAGTTTCCGTCAAGAGTTTTTCCTGTTTCATATACATTAGAATATGAAGTTGCTCCTAGTGTTGCTGTTGTATCTCCTGCAATTGTTAGCCTTAACCCAGCCCAGCCTGATGTAGAAGACCAGGTTCTTTGTTGGAAGTAATTTCTTTCCCTCACAGCTCCATTAGCATGAGTTACCATAAATTTACCTCTTACACTATGAGTTACAGCATCTTTATGTAATGTGTTGTCAGAAGGAATTATAACCTGCCAGATATACCCACCGGTGATGTTGGTTACTGTTATTGTTCCGTTTACAGTAACACTCTGGCCTGTGGCATTGGATTCTACTGTATAATTATTAAATGTAATAGAGAACCGAGCATCAACATCATTAAAATGAGAGCCGCTTTCAAGTTTAAATGAAACATCTCCGCTTTTCTTTTTATACCCGCATTTATTCTGCTCTCCATATTTTAATGTGTAGGTCTTTTTACCTGAAGTTTCAATGGAGTCAAATTTAACTACACCACAGGGTAAATCATATGCAGCAATTCTTGCATTTGCTTCACCACCGCCAATATGGTTGCTGATTACATCATTTACATTTGATATAGCTTCGTCAACTTCAGTTGAGCCTGTATTATCGTTTTGTTTCAGATTAGTAGGTAAAGTGTTTGTCTGGGGATCTGTTTTGTCTTTTTTGCATCCTGTAAGGACTGAAAAAAGCGAGTAGTGTTAAAAAGAAGAAAGAACGGATGTTTTTTTTCATAAAGTTTTGTTTCAAACAATTAGTTTCTGTACGAAAATCAATAAGTTATAGTTGGGATTATATCAGTTTTTAAAATTGTTTTTTTTGATACTCTTCTTTGTGTAAAGAGAAGTAATTTGTTGTCATACAGTTTATTCAGGGAAAAGAAAATTTGATTTTACTTATTTGTAACTTATCGATTTATAAAAGATATTCGTGAGCAGATTTACTTTACAAATGGACACTCTATTCGACTTATCTAATATTGCTGCAGGAATTATACTGGCCACTTCAACTTTAATGAAAGTAAAAAGTATTGCAGATGGTATTTTAAAGATTAGTAATTGGCTTACAGGTTTTAAAGTGATAATAGGGTTTGTTTGTCTTGTTTTAGGATCGATCTTTTTGTTTCGACCAGGATGTTCTTTATATGATTTGACAGGAATACTGGCCGGTCTTGTACTTCTAACGGATACGCTTATCAATATTCCTGGGATTGGAGAATCACTGACCAGACTTTCCAGATCTCTTTTACCATTTACCACTGCAATTGGAGTTGCAGCATTGATAGTTGGAATTCTTGGACTCCTTGATTTAAACTTTTTGTGTTAAATTTTTCTGAGCAACAATTCTGCTCATTTTAAATCAGAAATGAAAATTTTTACAATTGTGGAAATCTTCTTTTTACACTAATGTCGTGTTTGGCATGAGTCTTGCATTTTGAATGCTCATTAAAATAAACCAATAGCTATAGCAATGCTATAGAATTACAATGAAAACTTCTTTATCATTTTTTGTTTATTCTTTTTTTATCGCTGTTCAAAAAGCTGTAGTTAAGCTTCCTTAGGCCTTTATAATATCTGGCTATACCGGAAGCCAAACGAATACTCATATCCGGGCAATCAATCAAATAGTAAATAAACAACATGTAGAAATCTATTTTCAACAGGTTCAATAACCTGTTTAAGTCTAAAGCTATGTATGCTTTGGACGACGGAACTGGCAATAACAAAGGGTTTCAGGGGTTGATTGATATTTATGCATAATTATTAATTGAAAATTTAAAAGAAATTAAAAATGATTAATCTGAAAAAAGGATCATCCATCAATCTTGAGAAAGATGGTGAAAAAATAGAGACAATGTTCTTACGGCTTAACTGGGGAAAGATATCCAAACTATGGGGGCTGCTGCAAGTCAATGTAGACCTGGATGGAAGTGTAACAATGTTTGATAAGGATAAAAGAGTAATAGATACAGTCTCTTTTAATAAAAGAAGATCAAATGACAGTTCAATCTATCACACAGGTGATGACCTTACAGGTGATACCTATGAAGACGAAAAGGATAATGAAATTGTATCCATAAATCTTAAAAAAGTATCTCCTGAAATAGAGTCTATTGTGGTATATCTGAACTCCTATAAGGGACAGCAATTTCATACTATTCCTTATGCGAAGATAAGACTAGTAGATGGGAATATGAGTGACTCTAAAAAAGCTTTCGCATATTTTGATCTTGCTTCACAACCTGTGTTTAAAGGTAGAGTAGCAATGATCATGGCAAAAATTGTTCGTCATGGAGACAACTGGAAATTTGTCGCAATTGGTGAACCTGCCACTACGAGAAGCATTGAGGATACAGTAAAACTAATCCGTCATCAGTACTTATAACAATGAATGTTTACACTAATAAAAATTTCAATGTCTGAGTGATCACAGAAAAGATTATTGATGAGAGTAAACTTGCAGAGAAACAAGAATTTGTATTAAAGAAGTAATCTAAAAGGAGCAGACCAATGCTCTTTTTACGTTTTTGCCAGTTAGCTTATTTTAAATTAAATAAACTAACTGGTAAAGTGTTGTTAATTAATTTATTAAGTTTTCATTTGTGTAATCCCTATCGGGGAAAATACATATTAGCGTGTATACTTAAAATGAAATAAACCTATTTAAAATTGGATTTATTTTATTAATTTTAGCATCTTAAAAATAAGTCAATCTGTTAAATATTTTTCTATTTAATAATTAAAGTTAGCAATGGATTATAAAAAGTTAGTTCCCTTCATTCTGCTAGTATTAATCAGTATTTCAGGTATATCCCAAACAATCAAGACTGAAGTAAGAGATAAAAAAGACAGATTAGTTCAAAAAAACAGAGTTAACTTTTATGGTAAACTGGAAAACGATCTGAGTGGTATAGCAACAATTAAATATGAATATGATCGGAAGGGTAAACTGGAGAAGAAGTCATACTTCAATAAGGATGGACTAATGATAAAACCAGACACCTCTTCTGTTAATCTGGAATATCCTTCATATACTTTATATAAATATAACGAACAAGGATTGATTTCGGAGATCAGTAATCATTATTTTGATGGCTCTTATCTGGATCTTGCGAATAAACCTGCTGTAAAGAGATTTAAGTATAAAAACAATCAGCTTATAGATGAATTCAATTTTGACAAAAGAGGAAAGTTGAGAGGAGTTGGAAATCTGGAAAAAGCTGTAGTTAAATATACTTATGCAGGAAGGCAGCTCATTGAAGTCAGAAGTTATGATAAAGACAAAAAAATTCTTGATTTCGGATTGAATATTGAGAGACATACTTATGACAGTCTTGGAAGGAGAGCAAGAACTACTTATCATTTTGCAAATTCAGAGATTTTCCTGACAGACAGATATTTTTACAATAACAAGGGGCAGTTAATTAAAAAGGAAAGTTATAAGAAAAATGGTCAGCTTGATTATTCAGTTAAATACACATACGCAAGTAATGATCAGATCATTAAGAGGGAGTATCAATATTCTAACAGAAAAACAGAGATCGAAAAACATGGATTTGAGGTTAGTATTCCAGGTTGGAAAATCACTAATCTACCTTCTCTAGATGCAATTAAAGATATAGATGGCATAGGTGCATTTTATTTTACGTTGGATCAGGCTGGGAATATTAAAGAGCTGAGGAGATCTCATGGCAAGGACCCGTTGATGTATGCTGTGATGCCCTATATTTTGCAGATTAAGTTTGAAAAAGATGATAAAAACCCTGTAAGCAATTTGAAAGGAGAGATTAAGGTCGGGGTTTTGAATAAGGATATTGAAGTAGAGGAGTTTTAAATAATTTTAAATTTCAGGAATGAATTTTAAGAGATCACCTAAATTAAAATATTGATCTTCTCCGTTATCATAAAAAAGGCCAGTTGGACAATTCCAGCTGGCCTATTTTATTTATAATAAATTTGCCATTACAGATACAAAAATATACCTAACTGAACACTTCTTAAATTAAAGTTGAAATCTAAATTTCCAGTTCTGTCTTTACTGTCATTGGGAAATTTTTCAACAGTATGAGTATATCCGATTTCTCCAACAAGAAACTCAATGCCAACTTTTGAATATGGGAAGAAAACGATACCAGGTCTTAAATTTGGATTAAAAGAATTTACTTTGGTTTCGGTAGTTACAATATTGAATCCATTATATGATTCATCTTTGTTTTTACCAAATCTGAAATCAAGGGCCGCTTGTCCGAAGATTGCGAAGTTGTCGCCAAATTTTTTATAATATCTTCCAAATGGACCTATCAGGAAATAGGGATTTTTATCCTTCAATTCAGGTGTACCACCACTTGCAGGTGTTTTGTAAGTATTGCCTCCAAAGCCAATTGTTAATCCCAAGGCTAGGTTTTCTGCAATGAAATATCCAACAGTTGGTGTTACATAGTATGAGGTATTTTTAGTTCCATCTGTGGTTGTTGATCCATTTTTAAATTTAGATGCAGAGGATTCGATGCCCACTCCACCTCCTACAAGAAATTTACCTTGTTCCAATTGAGCAAAAGAAGTAAGTGATGCCAGTAATAAGGCAATTGAAAGTAATTGTTTTTTCATTGTATTGATTGGTTAGTTAAAGTTTTAATTACTCGAAGATAAAAGTCTACATTTATAATGAAGTCAGACTTATTCCCAAATTCAGTCGAAGTTTAAATATAATTTTTGAAAAATTGTTTAGTAATAAATAAAAAAATGTTAACCCGTACTTACAAAGAAAAAAAAACAAACCTGATTTATAGATTGATCTTATTGCATTCGAAGGCTGTTAAGAATTTCTTTCAATTCTGGATCAGATGCATATTTAATGTAAATTTTTTCCAGTTTTCCTTCAGACTCAATCGGATTATAGCCAGCCAGAAGTAACGATTGTGCTGTTATCTGAAAAATATAGGTAATTCCTGCATAACCATGATCATATTTGTCAAATTCTGAAATGGTTTTATTGTGAAGATTTACAAATAACCTGCAATACTCCGCAAACTCCTCTTTACTCATTGATTCAACCTCTTTTAGTTTTTGGATTCTTTCAATTTCACTTTTGGAATAGAAGACATAACCAAATTTAAGAGCGGTATCTTTTTCAAGCGTTCTGATAAGAGTTTTATTTCCTTTCACAGCAGTGTCATTTCCATTCCAGGCCATATGAAAACTTTTGCCGGGAACAAAATTCAGGAGGGTAGATGCATGCACCAATTCATTCCCCTTCTTGCTTTTAGATATAACATATACCCGGTTTTTTTTGTAAGCAATTTTTTCATATTTATACTTATCCGCCGGCGAATCTTTGGGATAAAGGTCAAAAAATAATTGTCTTGAAATTATTGAATCCTTAGTAATACTAGTCTGAATGATGCCATTTCTATTAATAAAATACCAATCACCTACGAGCGTTTTTTTTTGGGAAAATGCTGAAAAACAATATAATAAAAGTAGAAATGTTAGTTTTATAATTCTCATTTAAGTGAGTTCTGTGTTTTTAAAATGACAATTGCCAGTAATTCGATTCTAAATTCTTTAATTCAATCCTATTTTTAATAAAGCAAAATCAAATCTTTATGTTTATTATGCGAATTATCTAATGTTTGTAATGATGCAACGTGAAGGTTATAGATTAGTTATCTTAATTATAGATTCTTCAGTTTGTTGTTGCTTGTTAATCAGTAATTTACTTTTAATAGGTAAAAAATCCTATTAAAAATATAAAAAATACATTCAAGATTCATGCAAAAATATCAGCATTAAAAAGGTGTTAGTACATGTATATTGTGTATTAGTCTTGATTATTTGGTTTTTAGTCTAAAAATTTAGCATCATATTAAAATATTGCATACTTTTGGACTTCCATAGTTGGTTGAAAGATCCCGGAGATCAATATACTCCCCGTATATCCTCCGGGATTATTTTTTTATGCTCATTAAAGCTTCCCTGACTGACTTTGATTTACTATTAATGTTTATTGATTCGTTAAACATTTTCTGCTTATTTAGGTCTATTTATATTTTAGGTACAAAAATAATTTCATTGTATTGACTCAGTGAATTGCAACATGGTTTATTTTTAATTATATTTTATATACTATGGATATCGGTAAATTCTGGGAAATAATTGAGCAGTCGAAAAAAAATACAAATGATGATATCTATTTGCAACTGGATAATCTTCGTGAGGAGTTGCAGCGTTTGAATAAAAATGAAATAATAAAAGCTCAGGAAATATTTTTGGATTTAATGGATCAGGCATATAAATGGGATTTGTGGGCAGCGGCATATACGATTCAAGGGGGATGTTCAGATGATGGATTTATTGATTTCAGAGCGTGGTTGATCGGAAGAGGAAAGGAAGTATATTATGCTGCTCTCGAAAATTCTGATTCTCTTTCTCAGATGTCACAGGAGGCACTCAAAGACAGTGAAGCCGGAGAAGAGTATAATTACCTATTTGCTGAAGCTTACGAAGAGCTTACAGATGAGGAAATGCCAGAGATTGAGCGGACCCATAAAACAAATCCTGATGGCAAGGAATGGGATGAAGAAAATATAAATGAATTCAGACGGATTAACCCTAATCTGTTTGAAAAATTTAGAGAGGAATGGGAAATTGACGATTAATCTAATAATGGTTTAATCATCTAATTAACTTTTTACAATCTTTCCGGGCATAATTTTATTTTTTATTCATGGAAAAGGCTGCAGGTCATAAAACAATACCACATGATTCTTCAAGGAAACTTACGAAGTTATATATTCTTGCCTTATCTGCCGTAGCATTTTTAACCCTTCTTGGACAAATCCTGATTCAAAGAGCTTTATCTAATCAGACGAAAGATTCATACGTTGTTAATATGTCTGGCAGGCAGAGGATGTTAAGTCAGAAAATCTGTAAGTTATGTCTTTCAATAGAGCGAAGCCCAGACTCATTGTACAGAGCAGAGTCAGCCCAAAAGCTTCGGGCTGCATTAGATATATGGAGCCGGTTTCAGTATGGACTGAGAATGGGGGATACATCTATAAATCTCCCCGCAAATGAAAATCACGAGGTTGAGCTATTATTTGAGGAAGCAAATACCTACTATAATGAAATTTATAATAAAGCAGGAAATATCTCTTCAGTAGTAAGCAATAAACAGTGGAGCTCAAATCTGATCAGAGAGGATATAGAAACGATACTCATGAATGAGGCTTCTTACCTTAATCTAATGGATTTGATTGTGAAGGAATTTGAAAAGGAAGCAAGACTTAAAGTGTTATTTCTTAAAAAGATAGAAATGATATTGTTTGTCATTACTTTTTGGGTATTGCTGCTTGAAGGATTTTTTATTTTCAGACCGGCAGCTCAAAAGATCAGTTTAGTAATTGCAGACCTTATCAATAAGGAAGCGCAATTGAGAACTTTGAATAGTCAGCTGGAGATAAAAATAAATGAAAGAACAAAAGAATTGTTTGAAAAGAATCAGGAGCTGGAAGTGAAAAATAAACAACTGGATAAAATAAATAAAGACCTTGATACCTTTGTTTATACAGCTTCTCATGATTTGAAAGCACCTATTAAAAATATAGAAGCACTTTTTCATTTGTTGAAAGGACAGGTTCCCGAGACTCAATCAAAGGCCAATGAGATTACGGAGATGATGGATGAATCTATTTTAAAATTTAAGGATGTGTTGAGTGAACTTGGGTATATTGGAAAGGTACAGGGAGAGATTGAAACAGGAACAGAGAAAGTAGCTTTTAAAGATGTAATAGAAGAGATTAAATTATCAATCAAAGATCAGGTACAAAGTTCAGGAGCTATAATTAATGAAAACTTTAAAGCTGTTCCGGAGATAAGTTTTTCTCTTAAGAATTTAAGAAGCATTTTATTTAATCTGCTGTCTAATGCAATAAAATATAAAGATCCGGAAAGACCTCCAATAATAAATATCTCAACCAAGATGATTGAAGATTATATTGTCTTACAGGTGAGTGATAATGGAATTGGCATAAAGGAAAATGAAATATCAGAAATTTTTAATATGTACAAACGATTGCATAGTCATGTAGAAGGCTCAGGAGTGGGGATGTCTATAGTTAAAAGGATTCTGGATAATAATGGAGGGAAAATTGAAGTTAAAAGTAAAGTAGGGGTGGGATCTACTTTTAACGTTTATTTCAAGTGTTAAAAAACAAAACGTGACCATAATGCTTCATAGTCACGTTTTATTAAATCTTTATTTGCGAAAATTAATTTTCAATGCTTCAGTTTGGATAATTTATCTACATTTACAATAGTAATTTTGCTGCCCGCAATCTGGATAAAACCTTCCTCTTTGAAATCAGTGAGCGTACGGATTACAGTTTCTTTGGAGGCGCCTACAATACTGGATAAATCGTCTCTGGATATAGCCATAGTAAATTCTTTACTGTCGGTACTTTGATATTTTTTCTGAAGCATTAGCAAAGCTTCTGCAACCCGTTTTCTAACTGAGCCATAAGCAAGTTTAAGAAGCCTTTCCTCTTTCTCTATTACATTATCAGAAAGAAGTTTTATGAATTTGTTGGCAACGTCTCTGTTGTTATAAAGCAAAGCAAAAAAATCTTCCTTCAAAATGGAGCATATTTTTGCATCTTCCAATGCTACAGCGCTTTCTGTGTATGCTGAATTTTCAAGTAAATCTGTATAACCAAAGAAGTCTCCTTCTTTATAGAGACCTGTAATAAATTCATTTCCGAGTTTATCAGTTCTGGAAGTTTTGATTTTACCACTACTTACAAAGTATAAAAAGTTGGGATAATTGCCTTGTGAGAATATGGAGTGTTTCTTAGGAACGGAGATAATTCTCTGATCATTATTGGAAAGATTTTCCAGTTCTTTTACTCCTCTTACTTTGCTTATAAATTCGTCCAGCCCTTCTGCCGTTTTCTTAAATTCTTCTTTTATAAGATCATTTTTCTTAAGCCTTGTTTCAACTGCATCCAGAAGTTCCACATCATCAAATGGCTTTGTGAGATAGTCATCTGCACCAAGTTTCATTCCTTTACGCATATCTTCCTTTTCTGCTTTTGCAGTAAGGAATATAAATGGAATACTTGCGGTTGCTGAATTTTTACTCAATACATGCAATACTCCGAAGCCATCAAGTTCTGGCATCATCACATCACAGATGATCAGATCCGGATTTTCTATTTTGGCTAGTTCAACACCAATCTTACCATTTTCTGCTGTAACTACTTTGTAATTTGATAACTCAAGAATCTCTGCCGTATTCTCTCTTACCTCCTGGTTATCTTCTATGAGTAAAATTTTTTTCATATTTACTAATTATAAAAAAACGATTATCTGTTCAGAACAGGTATGCAAACTTTAAAAGTTGTACCTATACCAAGCTTACTTTCTACTGAGATATTTCCTTTCAGCAGTTCTACATAACGCTTTACAATATTAAGTCCAAGTCCTGTACCCTGAATATTCCCTGCATTATGAGCTCTGAAAAATCTGGTAAATAAGAATGGAATATCACTTTCTGGTATTCCAATGCCTTCATCTTTAACTGTTATATTTATTTCCTTATGATTAATGGTCATATCAATAGCAATAGTGCCCTCACCGGAATATTTAGAGGCATTGGATAGGAGGTTTAACAGGATATTTTTTAATATATTTTTATCAAGATAGACATCCTCTTCACCATTATGCTTGCATAAAATAGTCTGATTGTTCTTTAGAGCAGGGGTGAGCTCTTCATTGATTTCAATTGCAAGGGAATGTAGGTTAAACTGTGACGGATTGTTTGAAATAATTCCTTCTTCCAGTTTACTTAAAGATAAAAAATCATTCAGGATACCCGTCAGATTTGAAACAGAAGATTTTATTCTCAGAATATGCTTATCTATTTTTTCTTTTTCACCCATTTCATTGTATTTGGAAATAAGAGAAACGGAAGAAAGGATAGTACTCAACGGTGTTCTGAATTCATGAGAAGCAATAGTTACAAATCTCGATTTAAGCTCATTGAGTTCTTTTTCTTTCTCAAGTGCCTTTCGTACTTCTGCCTCCGCTTGTTTTTGCTTATTATTTGTTTCTTTGAGTTGTTTGATTGCGTCAAAGAGTTCTGAAGTCCTCTGTTGAACGCGTTCTTCCAGTTCGATATTCAGCTTTTTATATGCATTTTCAGCTTCTTTAAGCTTGGTAATATCATGAATGACTCCTGTATATATGATCTTGTTCTGAAGAAAAACCTCGCTTACGCTTAGTCGGAAAGGGAATGCTACACCGCTCTTTTTTTTTTCCCCATTACTTCACGACCTATTCCGATTATCTTTTTTTCACCTGTGCGCTGGTAGTTTTCGATATATTCATCGTGTTTGCTCTTGTCGGGTTCGGGCATCAGAATTTTGATATTCTGGCCAATCACCTCATCAGCTGCATATTCGAAAATTTTAGCAGCTGCCGGGTTTATGGTTTCAATAATTCCCTTCTGATCTATTGTAATAATGCCATCAATAGCTGTTTCTATAATAGCTCTGAGGCGAGATTCGTTATCCAAAGGATTTTTATCCTGTTCGTTTAATGTCAACTTCTCTTTTACTTTAAAGTTAAAAAATATATTTTAACAAAGCTCATTTTTTGATCTGCTTCCCGTTTGCCAGCTATCCAGGTTGTAGATAGTGGTATCTGCAATATTTTTTAAAGCATTATCCGTGAGAAATGCCTGGTGGCCCGTTATTATTACATTTTTGAATGTTAGCAATCTTGCAAATACATCGTCTTTCATTATATCTGCAGAGTGGTTATAGAAGAATAAACCTTTCTCTTTCTCATACACATCCAGCCCCAGATATCCTATTTTTCCTGATTTAAGAGCATCAATAGCATCGATTGTGTTGATCAGACCGCCTCTGCCTGTATTTACAATCATCACTTTATCTTTCATCTTATTGATGCTTTCTTTGTTTATCATATATTTTGTGAGCTCATTTAGAGGAGCATGCAAAGAAATAATATCAGCTTTTTGATACATTTCATCAAGAGATACATATTGAAGGTTGTATTTCTCCGTGTATTCTTTGTTCTCTTTAATATCAAAGCCCAGTACTTTGCAGCCAAATCCGTTCATGATCTTAGCTAATATTCCTCCAATCTTTCCTACGCCAATAATGCCGACTGTCTTGCCATTAAGATCAAAACCTATAAGGTCATCCAGTAGAAAATTGTAATCTTTAACTTTGTGGTCAGCCTGTACTACTTTCCTGTTTAATGCAAGGATCAGTGTTGCTGTGTGTTCAGCAATTGAATAGGGAGAGTAGTCAGGGACATTGGCAACTTTAAAGTTTAGCTCTGTAGCTTTTTTCAGGTCTACATTGTCATATCCTGCTGCACGAACAGCAATAGAACGAATGTTAAGTTTTTTTATAATTTCCAACACTTCTGCCGAACCGTCATCATTGGTAAAAATTGAAATAGCATCACACCCATTTGCTTTATAGACAGTTTCTGAAGAAAGCGCCTCTTCGAAAAAGGATAACTCATGTTTTCCCTGGTTTGCGCTTTCAAGATATTTTCTTTCGTAAGGTTTGGTGCTATAGATTGCTAATTTCATGCTAGATAGTTTATTGCTTTTTTTATAATTTATATGTGTTGTTATAGTATTTTTAAATCAATTAATTTACTTTAAATGTAAGTACCGGAAACTCTGCAAAGTTAACAAGATCTTCAGAGATTCCCCCGAGCCAATGCAAACCTTTGTGCTGATGTGTAGACAATGCTATGATATCTGCATGGGTATCTTCTGCATATTTTACAATTCCATTATATTCGGTTAAATCTTCACGAATAATACTTTCACAATTTTTGATCTGAAAACGGTTGATATAATCTCTTAACCTGCTTTGAATTATATTATGATTTGATTCATAATTGATCAAGGGATTAATATATAATAAATGAATTTTAAAATCAAATATTTCCTGTAATGCTTTGAGTTTACCTATGAATTCTGGAGAATCGTCTTGAAAGTTGGTGGCAAGCACAACATTTCTGATACGAAAATCCTTATTGTTATTTTTTACTGATAAAACCATGCAGTCGGCTCTGGTTACTACTTTTTCAGCATTAGACTCGTTAAATATTCCCTTTAATATTCCTTCACATCCTGAAGTTCCCAATATGATCAAATCTGCTTTTTCCAAAGTAATATACTTAGAAAAATGTTTGCCTGGATCTCCAACTTTTATCTTTGGTACAAATCTTACTCCCACGTATTTTACATCATCCAGAATAGCATGGATCTTATTTTTGGCAATCTCTATACACTTCAACACATACACTTGCTCCATTTTATCAGGCATAAATACTTCACCTGTTTCACTGATGGTGGTTCCTCCGGGGGCTTCAATTACGTGAAATAGCTCCACTTCTGCCTGAGTTTTACGGGCTATTTCTGTTGCTGCAACAAGAGCATTTTCAGATACTTCAGAAAAATCTATAGGAACGATTATCTTTTTCACAAATAGTTATTTTAATATTGACTTAAGATTTATTTGAATGCAAAATAAGAACAGGCATGCTGAATTTTTTCAAAACACTTTTGATTACACTCTTATGAAATAGTTCATCCAACCAGTTTCTTTTATTATAAATAAGTACAAGTAGATCTGAATGGTCTTCCTTTACACTTTTGTACAATCCTTCCTCGACTACATCAGACAGGACTGTTTTATATTTTATATGATCATACTTTGTTACTTTTTTTACTGCATTTAAGACGGTGGATGCTATTTCGGATTCACTGATTTTTTCGTATTCCTGAAAGGATCTGGCATAATGTTCTATATGTAATAGAGTTATTTCAGCATTATATAAATCAGCCAGCTCTATGATATTTTTTACAGAAGAAGCTTTTTCTAATAGCTCTTCTATTGCAAAGTCTATTTTATTAAAAGGTTTGACAGGAGTCTCTTCATGAATAACAAGTATTGGAACATCTGTATTTTCAATAATATTCTGAACTGTGCTGCCTAATATATCCTGAAGACCTGCAGGATTGTTTGTTCCCATAACAATGAGATCAGCATGATGGCGCTCTGCTAGTTCTTTAATTTCCTGTTCTGGAATATTGTATTGAATAATGTATTGAGCGTTTATAGTATTGCCAGAAACGGTCCTAAAAGAAGATATATATCCACAGACAGAATCAAGCTTTGATTTCAAATATTCTTTAGTTTCTTCCAGCACATTACCAAACACCACAGGAAAGGGCTCATCATTAATAGAAGTGAGCGTAAATGCATGCGCAACGATGATTTTTGCATCTGATTTTTGTGCTATCATGATAGCAAATTCCAAAGCTTTTTGTGAGGCTTTCGAAAAATTAGTGGGAAGGAGAATAGTTTTCATAATTGTTCGATCTATAATGTAAAGGTCAGATTATGAGGGACTCGAAAAAATGAGTTTAATTATTTTTAAAAATGATATTTGTCACATTTGTAATAGTAGGTCAGTTCTGTATATAGAATCATATTAGAAAAATTCTTGCAAGGCGTTGATAATCATATATTTTATTGTTATTTGGTTTTTCTTTTGGTTTTTAGACCGATCGGTCTTATTTTTGTGTTGTGGAATCAAAAGCTGAAAAGACCAAGGCGTTAATTATAGAAAAAGCTGCTCATGCTTTTAATAAGAAGGGATTTCATGGTACTTCCATGAATGATATACTGGAAGTTACAGGCTTGGCGAAAGGGGGGTATATGGTCATTTTAAAAGTAAAGAAGAAATCATAGAAGCTGCTTTTGAATATTCATTTGCGAAAGTGATGAATGAACTGGTTGTTCGAATAAAGGCCTGTGACAATGCTATTGATAAATTATTAGCCATCACCGATTATTATTATAATTATACCTTGCATTCACCCATTGAAGGTGGATGCCCTATTCTCAATTATAGCAGCTTTGCTGATGACAGATTACCGGACTTAAAACTACTTCTCAACAAGGCTTCCAGGCAAATGCTATTCAATCTAGTTCAGATTATTGAAAAAGGTCAGAAATATAATCAGATAAAACAATCAGTTCAGGCAAATCTTGCCGCCGATATTCTCTATAGTCGGATAGAAGGTGCTATTATGCTTTCTAAAGCTACTGGGGACCCATTGAAACTCAATAGATTGCTTGATGAACTCAAATCTTATATTACAATTACTTTAAAAGCTTAATTATTTTAACCTAAAAAAGACCGAATGGTCTATTTGATATGATAAAAGAACCTAGCTCCGTTTATACCATCCGTTTCCAGGATTGCGATCCGATGGGACATTTGAACAATAGCCGTTACATTGATTACATCATTAATGCACGAGAAGACCATCTGGATCAGTATTATAATTTGAAGTTGAGTGATTTTATTGCTGCTGGATATTGCTGGGTGGTTACCAATCATGAGATCTACTACATTAAGCCTTCTTTGTATAATGAGAAAGTAAAAATTCAAACCTCTGTTATCGAAGTAGACAATTCTTCGCTACTAGTTGAGGGGCTCATGATGAGCGAAGATGAAAGACAGTTTAAGAGTCTCCTTTGGACGAAATATTTTTATGTTAATGTTAAAACAGGTAAAAGAGAAAATCACGCTCCGGAGCAGATAGAGTTTTTCAATAATCTTAAGAATGAGCATCTAAGTTCTTATAAGGAAAGTAAAAATCGACTGAAGACTTTATTAGACCTGCAAAAAAAAGCAAAGTATTGAAGATATTATTCATGAATATTGTACATCATAAAATTTGTATGACCGCTGTGGTATATTGAAGCCTGGTGTCTTAAAAAGCTATATGGGAATATATTTATAATTTAAATTCATGAACAAAAAGTTAGAGTTTATGTAATGACAAAAATGAATATACATGATAGCTTTTAATTCTACCATTGAAGCCATATTGTTAAAACATAAGGAATTCCTGGCGGGAAATTATGATATGTATAGAAACCATGTATACAGAGTATTC
This sequence comes from Sporocytophaga sp., assembly GCA_024707265.1. Classification (GTDB taxonomy): domain Bacteria; phylum Bacteroidota; class Bacteroidia; order Cytophagales; family Cytophagaceae; genus Sporocytophaga. The sequence continues at coordinate 734,001 of JANQAB010000004.1, forward strand.
ATGTTTTGTCAGTTACAGGATGGAAGTAATAATAATTCGGAAAAGTATGCAATTGCTTCTGCTTATCATGATATAGGTATTTGGACAGATCATACTTTTGATTATCTGAATCCTTCAATAAAAAATGCAGAAGAGTATCTTTATTCCATTGACAGAATTGATTGGATACAGGAAATATCTTTAATGATTGAAATGCATCATAAATTATCAGCATATAAATCCGATAATCCACACACTATAGAGATCTTCAGAAAAGCGGACTGGATCGACGTTTCTTTAGGGCTTCTTAATTATGGTTTAAATAGGTCAGAAATTTATGCAGTCAGAAATAGTATTTCTAATGAAGGCTTTCATAAATTCTTATTAGGTCTATTAATTAAAAACTTTGCGAAACATCCATTTAAGCCCTTTCCTGTTTTTAAACTTTAAGTGAAGGAATACAAATCAAAACAGTCTTCATTTTATTTTATTCTTTTTAAATAAGTCTTACTTATTTAAACCGTTAATTTTTTTAATTTCTTTTTAGCTCAGAATATCTGGTATTTATATTTTTAAAAAAATCTGGTTTACCTTTTTAGTTTCATTGTGTAGCAGTCTAAATCCAAAAACATCCGAAGAATCATTTGCTGAATTTCTTCATAATGATTTTATGCAGAATAGTAGTAGCTAATGATTGAATTTATAAGTCGATTAAACCTGAAATTTATAAAATACATTTACTATTAATCTAATATTCTGAAAAAGATGCGATTACTCACCAAAAAGGTTTTAGCTGTTACAAAACTGGCCAGTTTATTTTTAATGCTTTGCATGAGCATTAAAGGTGTTGCACAGGTTCCATCCACTTACCAGGTTGGTAGATGGTATAAGTTTAAATCTGCAGCCGTTACGTATACCATGGATGATAATACATCCAATCAGCTGCCGGTAGCCATTCCACTTTTTAATCAGTATAACTTTAAAACTACCATGTTTGTGGTTACCAATTGGGGGCCAAACTGGAATCAATTAAACACCGCCGCTGCTAATGGTCACGAAGTAGCTAGTCATACTGTTTCGCACGCAACTTTGAATACCATAGGCGTATCTCAACAAGAGACGGAATACAGAAATTCACAGAATACTATTAATTCCAACGTACCAAACGGAAAATGCTTAACAATCGCATACCCAAACTGTAATACAGGTGATATTTCTACTCTTCAAAAATATTTTATAGCAGGAAGAACCTGTAGCGGACAAATTATACCGAGTTCTCCTACTGACTTTTATAATCTTAGCTCTATTATATGTGGAAACACGGGCGTAAACACTGCCAACGATTTGAATAACAGAATATCCAGCGCTAAAAATTCCAATGGATGGTGTGTATTCCTTCTTCATGGTATAGATAACGACGGAGGGTATTCTCCAATATCGTCAAGCGTTCTAAGTAGTCATTTGTCTTATGTAAATACTAATGTTGCCGATTACTGGGTGGGGACATTTTCTAATGTTGTAAAATATATCAAAGAACGTAATGCCCTGAATATTTCAGAAACTGCTGTAAATAATGATTCATTGAGATTAACTGCAACAGATAATCTTGATAATTCTATTTATGACGCAGCGGTTACCGTGCGTCGTCAATTACCAAGCGGTTGGACAGAAGCAAAAGTATATTTAGGAAACACCTTGCAAACATCTACTATTGTGACAGTAAACAATGTCAAGTACATAGAGTTTGACGTAGTGCCAGACAAAGGTACTTATGCTCTTGCAAATAAAACTTCAACTTCAACTTGTGCCACAGTTGCACCGACAGTAGTGTCTCCGGTAACTTATGCAAAAGGCGCTACTGCAACTGCATTAACTGCAACAGGTACTTCTTTAAAATGGTATACTGAATCTACCGGAGGTACAGCTTCAACTGCCGCACCGGTTCCAAGTACTGCTACGGCAGGCACTAAAATATACTATGTATCACAGACTTTAAATAACTGCGAAGGTCCAAGAGCCGCCATTACGGTGAACGTTACAGATGGCTCGACTGGGGGAGGAGAATGTAATGAAACGGGAGAAGGTGCTTATTTCACAGGAGTATACAGAAATATGTTCAAAGAACTTTTGAACAAAAGTGACTCAGAAATCAATACCAAGATCAACAATGCCTTTCAGCAAATATTTTATGGAAGTTCCAATCAGAAATTATATTATGAGGTAGGTCAGGACCAGGCTTATATTCTGGATGTAGCCAATAATGATGTTCGTTCTGAAGGGATGTCTTACGGATTGATGATTTGTGTGCAGCTCAACAAACAAGCGGAGTTTAATAAGTTATGGAGATGGACCAAAAACTATATGCATCATACTTCCGGGAACCTGGATGGATTTTTTAAATGGCAATTGAATATTAATGGCGGAACTATCGATGCAAACCCTGCACCAGATGGAGAAGCATATTTTGCAACAGCTTTATTTTTTGCTGCTAATCGTTGGGGTAATGGTACGGGAATTTTTAATTATGAGGCTGAAGCTCAATCTATTTTAAGTAAAGTACAAGGCAAAACAGGTGCAGGTGGCATCAATAATTTGTTCAATACAAATTCAAAGTTAATAACATTCGGACCTAATCAGGGGTCGTATGACTTTACCGATCCTTCTTATAATTTGCCAGCTTTCTGGGAGTTGTGGGCTCGTTGGTCAACATCGAATAAAGCTTTTTGGGCTCAGACACCAGCAGCAGCAAGAAAGTTGCTTCGTGATGCATCTCACTCTAGTTCTGGCTTAACAACAGACTACTCAAATTTTGACGGAACACCTAAATCTACATCTTTCAATTCTGATAGTCACAGATTTATGTATGATGCATGGAGAAGTATTATGAACATTGGGATGGACTATCATTGGTTCAAAGCAGATGCCCTGCAGCCTGCAATTGCTGAGCGTTATTTGACATTTTTCAAAAATCAGGGATCGGGATATAAAAACCATTATGACTGGAATGGCTCTAATGCAGGAGGTGATCATTCAACCGGTCTTGTTGCATGTAATGCAGTAGCGTCTCTGGCTACAACAAACACTTCTCTTTCAACACCTTTTGTAGAGGAGTTTTGGAACATAGCAGTTCCCAGCGGCACTTACAGATACTACGATGGTATGTTGTATATGCTTGCTATATTAAATGTGTCAGGTAATTTCAAAGTATATAAACCTGCTTGTGAAAATCCTTGCGCGACTCCTGCTCCGGCAGTAACAGCTACTGTATCGTACGAACTTGGTGATGTAGCAACCGCATTGACAGCGTCAGGTACCAGCCTGAAGTGGTATACAGCTGAAGCAGGTGGTACTGCGTTGGCTTCTGCACCTGTTCCAAATACATCGGCACCTGGAGCTGTGACGTATTATGTTTCTCAAACATTGGACGGATGTGAAGGGCCAAGAGCTTCTATTACTGTTCAGGTTACTTTTACCTACAAAATCTATAATACAAACCTCGCTCCGACAATTGATGGAGTGGTGGATGAGATGTGGAATGACCCACTTATCACACCTATCACTGCTACAAAAACGCTTGTTGGGACTATATCAAACAGCAATGATTTAAGCGGTACGGCTAAAATTATGTGGGACAATACAAATGTCTATGTCCTGGCAGTTGTAACCGACAATGTAAAGACCAATGACAGTCCTAATAGCTATGAAGATGATGCTGTCGAATTTTACTTTGATATCAATAACGATAAAGCATCAACCTATGGGTCCAATGATGTTCAATATTCATTTGGATGGAACGATGGCGCTGTGGTAGGTGTATTACCATCCGGAAGATCTACCGCAGGAATTATCTATAGCAGTGTAAGCACAAGCGATGGTTATATTATAGAAGCCAGCATTCCATGGGCTACCTTACAAGGAACGCCTTCCAAAGACCAAAGCATAGGTATTGATTTTATGATCAATGATGACGATGACGGTAGTGGCAGAGATAAAAAACTGTCCTGGAACGCATCTGAAGATAATGCATGGCAAGATCCTTCTCTTTTTGGAACAGCGGTACTTGCAGAGAGGATTATTACTAGTATAGGAAAATATAACCAACTTAACATTGCGATATATCCGAATCCTGCTCAAGAATTTGTCAAGGTACAAGGATTGCATGGAAATTTTGAATACAATATTCTTGATAATTCAGGCAGAGTGATTCAGCAAGGTAGAAGTGATGGCCAAATTGAAACTGGCAATCTGAAGTCAGGCATTTATGCTCTGATGATCCAGCAAGAGAGCATAAATAGTGTGGTGAAGGTAGTGATTAAGTAGCACGAAGGTCACCAACTTCTTACTGCCCAACATCAATGAAAAGAGGTTGTCTTTATTAATAAGGACAGCCTCTTTTTTTATTAAATAGAATTAGCACAAATAGACTTGTTTATTATGGCATACAGGATATCAAATTCGACGCGCAGAGTTTACTACCCTAGGTTGTAAAATCTTTTACTTGACGAAATTGCGGAATTTATTGCCTGGGGGACGGATTAAAGAAGGGCCTATTGAAGCTAAATAATTAGTCAATTACAATGAATGCTAATTTATTTGAAAAATAGCGGTTTATGGTTAAAACTTGTACGGGTAATTCATTTTCTTAAATAGCATTATATTTTTAGATTCTAAATCTGAAAGGTATGATGACAAATGAATATTTACCGAGGAGGGGGAGACTTCTAATTTTTTTATATAGAACTAAAACTTAATTTGCACGTCTTTAAGCAAATTTTACATGAATCCATACAAAGAGATAGAAAACGAAATATTAAATGCCTCTCACATTCTTATTACAGCGCATAAATCCCCTGACGGAGATTCGGTAGGGAGTTCGTTGGGGTTACTTCATTTCATAGAAAGTTTAGGTAAAAAAGCTGTAATAGGTCATCCGGATCCTGCGCCAGAGTTCCTGCAATGGCTGGAAGGAGCTGATTCAATAATGTATATGGAAAGAGATGAAGAGGTTTTGAAAAATCATTTTCAGAAAGCTGATCTTATTTTTTGTCTGGATTATAATGGTTCCGACCGTGTAGGTCCTGAAATGCAGCAGCTTATTAAATCCACTTCCGCTAAAAAAATCATGATCGATCACCATCTCAATCCTGAAGATTTTGTGGATATTATGATCTCAGATCCGGAAGTATGCTCAACTGCGCAGCTTATTTATGAACTTATAGAACAATCAGGACATGCAGATTTATTAAACGAAAAAATCGGAACGCCTTTATACTTGGGAATACTTACAGATACCGGATCATTTCGCTTTCCATCGGTGCAACCAAGAACCCATGAGATATTAGGCAAATTACTAGGGGCAGGAGTTCAGCATCATCTTGTCCATGAACAGTTAAATGACAATAATACCGTTGCCCGCCTAAAGTTGCAGGGATATGCGATGAGCGAAAAACTGGAAATTCTTGATAGCTGCCATGCTGCAATTATTTCTCTTACAGAGACTGAGCTTACCCGATTCACCGCACAGAAAGGAGATACAGACGGTCTGGCTAATCTCGCATTATCTATCAAAGGAGTCAGGATTGCAGTTTGCCTTTATGAAAAAGAAGGGAAAATCAAGATGTCATTCAGATCTAAAGGACAAGAAAATCCTGTTAACATTTTGGCTGAAGAACATTTCGACGGAGGGGGACATGCCAATGCTTCAGGAGGTATCAGCGAATTAGGTATGGAAGCTACCTTAAAAAAGCTAAAAACTTTACTACCGGTTTATTTTAAATCGGATAAGTAAGAAGAACTAATTGTTTCTTCTACTGATATGATGTTGATGAATTACAGAAGGTCTGTTTGAAGCCTTTTCCGGCTCAAATGGACCTTAATTTTTTGAAAGAAGTACTATTTTTTATGGTTAATTAATTGCATATCAATAGGGTTTTGCTATTCTTTGCCGGATATTTCAGTTTGAATCTTTAATCATCTATGACAAAACTCAGCTATTTATTATTCTCCTTTTTATTGGTTTTAAATTCTACATTCAATGCCCGTTCCTATGCAAAAGAACCATCATATAATGGGCAGAAAACAGTTCTTTTAGATCAAAATTGGGAATTCAGACAAGTAGGTAAGGAGAAATGGGCTAAGGCTTCAGTACCCGGTTGTGTACATCAGGATTTAATTGAGAATGGCACTATTCAAGATCCTTTTTTCAGATTAAATGAATTTGATGTGCAGTGGATAGAAAATGAGGATTGGGAATACAGAACTACGTTTTTTGTTTCCAGGGAAATAATTAATCAGGAGATCAAGGAACTATACTTTAAAGGACTCGATACTTATGCTGATGTTTATCTGAATGATTTATTGATCTTGTCTGCTGACAATATGTTCAGGTCATGGAGCATAGGATGCAGTAATCTCAAAGAAGGAAACAACCAATTAAGAATAGTTTTCAAATCACCTGTTAAAATAGGCCAGGAAAAACTGGATAAGGTTGGATTCCTTATTCCAGTGCAAAATGAACAAGCTCCAAAAGGAAAGCAGAACTCTGTTATGACCAGAAAAGCAGCCTATCACTATGGCTGGGACTGGGGGCCAAGACTTGTAACATCCGGAATATGGCAGCCTGTTTATCTTTGTGCCTGGTCAAAAGGAAAAATCAGAGATGTTTTCTTTCAGCAGAAAAATCTCTCCTCCAAAATTGCCAATTATTCAGCAGCTATAGAAGTTGTTGCGACAAAGGATGGATCAGGACAAATAGATGTATCTGCTGACGGAAAGCTTCTTAATTCTGTGAAGGTTCAGCTAAAAAAAGGTTTGAATACATTTAATCTGGACCTTGCTATTAAAAATCCGGAGCTTTGGTGGAGCGCAGGATTGGGCAAACCAAAACTATATAATGTTAAAACTATCCTTCAAATAGAAGGTACTGAAACGGATCTAAAAGAATCAAAGCTGGGAATTCGGACATTAAAAGTAATTCAGAAGAAGGATGCTCTCGGAAAATCATTTTATGTTGAATTGAATGGGATTCCGGTATTTATGAAGGGAGCTGATTATATTCCGGGAGATAACCTGATCACGAGAGTGGGACAGGATAAATATAACAGAGTTATCAATGAGGCACTCGATGCAAATATGAATTCACTGAGAGTCTGGGGCGGAGCAGTATATGAAACGGATCAGTTTTATGACCTCTGTGCAGAAAAAGGATTGATTATTTATCAGGATTTTATGTTTGCCTGCAGTATGTACCCTGGGGATGGTACATTTGCAGAAAATATCAGACATGAAGCTGAAGAGCAGGTTAAACGTCTGAGAAATTATCCTAATATCATGCTGTGGGCTGGTAATAATGAAATCCTCAATGGATGGCATGAATGGAACTATCAGGACCGTTTTGGTTATAACAACCAGCAAAAGGATACACTTTGGAAGTACTACACTAACATATTCTATAAAGTACTCCCGGAAGCTGTGCTAAAGTATGATCCGGAGAAACTATACTGGGCTTGCTCTCCGCAATCAGAGGAGGATAAACTGCAAACACCGTTTTCAGGAGATCAGCATTCCTGGTCCGTGTGGTTTGGAGAACAGCCATTCTCAAGCTATGAAGAACAACCAGGACGCTTTATCAGTGAATATGGATTTCAGTCTTATCCATGTATCAATACACTAAAGAAAATTGCTTTACCGGAAGATATGCATTGGGAATCTGAGGTACTACTGAAAAGGCAGAGAAGTCCAATGGAGTGGATCGGAAAGGGAATGAATGGCAATCATATGATAGACAGATATATGAAAAAAGAGTTTAAAACTCCGAAAGATTTCGAATCATATGTTTATATAAGTCAGTTGCTACATGGACAGGCTATAAAGACTGCCGCAGAAGCACACAGGAGAAATATGCCCTATACGATGGGCTCATTGTATTGGCAAATAAATGATTGCTGGCCTACTGTTTCATGGTCTACAGTTGATTACTTCGGAAACTGGAAAGCCAGTCATTACAGAGCGAGAGATGCTTATCAGGACTTAATTGTTAGTTTTGCCCAGCGCAATGATACAGTAAAAGTATTTGTTGTATCAGACAAATTAAAAAATACTAATGCTGAACTGCGCATCAGTGTATATGACTTTTCCGGTAATCTTATAGAAGCAACTTCTGAGAAGGTTACAGTTGCTGGTAATACAAGCAAAGTGTTTTTCGAAAATAAATTATCAGATTTGTTGAAGGGAAAGAGAAAGGAAGATGTTTATATAAAAGGTGAATTATCAGAAGGGGGAAAGGTAGTAGTCGAAAATAATTTTTTCCTGGTGCCTTATAATGCTTTGTCTTTGCCTAAACCAAATGTGCTTGTAAAGCTATTCCAATCAGAGGATAACTACACAATACAAGTGAGATCTGATAAATTTGCTAAAGATGTTTATTTGTATTTTGATGGGGTTGATTGTAATCTGAGTGATAATTTTTTTGACCTTGATGCAAACAAAACCAGAACCCTGACTTTTAAAATTAATGGAAAACCTTCAATAGAGGAGTTGCAGAGAAAGTTGAAAGTGCTTACAGTAGCAGATAGCTATTAATATAGAACAAAATATAGGAGTCTCTCTGTTTAAAAAAATAAGGCCTTTAATTATCATTGAAGGCCTTATTTTTTTATAAGCATATTATACCTGTTTGTTCTTATACATTCTGATCATTTCGCCGTATCCGAGGCCCATGGCAAGACCATTAACGGACATTGCAATTCTCTTTGCCTTGGTAGATTCTGTTTTAGCGGATTCAATCCAGTTGGAGAAATATCTCTGGTGAGATTTAGGTAAGGACTGAAAGAATTTTAACGCTTTAGGTTCATCTTCCAGGCAAGTCATAAAATCTTCAGACAGTTTTTTTTCTTCGGTATCTATCGTCAGTTCGACAGCAACCATCGCACCTTTATTTTTCTTTATTGCTTTTCTTACAGATGCATTTAAAGGCATGATATAGTTACCATCTCCCATAGGCAGAATGCTTATGCCATTAATTTCAAAGGCATCTAATTTGCCTTTTACTCTAAAGGATTTTTTTAGAGGATGGTTGTAGTTGTTGAGCAACGTCTTTAGGGATTTCTATGTAGCTCCAACCTGTTTTCTCTCCTTTTTCTTCGAACTGGAGGATAATTGTATTAAATTTTATCAATTGAGTTCGTAGGTTTATCAGAACCCCAAGATAAAAAATAGGAAGATATAATGTGTCAGGTCAAATAATAAAATTATAAATCTGTTACAAATAAGGATTACTGCAGCCAATCACAATCTTTTTTAGTTTATCCAGATTGACAGTATCTGTTACATCAGCAGAGAATCCTAGAATATTGGTCTTTCCTGTAATAGGATTAAGGAAAGGAACTTTATGTGTTTTGAATACATAGGTTCTTCCGTTAGCCAATGAAAAGTTTTGATTAGGAAGTTCGATACTTTTGTTTTCATCTAAAACCTCTTTGTCAGACTTTCTGATGATTTCTATTTGTTCTTCATGCTGGATAAAGTGTGCGTCTTCTTTGCCTATAATTTGTGCTTCATCCAGGCCAAACAGCTCAGCTTCCATTTTATTTATTAATAGATATTTACCTTGTTCGTCTTTTAGAAAAACTGGAAAGGGCATACCTTCAATAATTACTTTAAGAAAATCATAAGTTATTTCTTCTTTTACTGGCATAGGATTGACAGAGTTTTCAATCAGAGATCTAAGCACAGACTGCTCGTATTCATCTGTATGACTAAGTAATAAACTTTTAGCTTTTTCGGTGTTTCCTTTTATGATGTATTCAATAGTAGATAGAATAGTATTAAGCTTATTCTCGAGGAAGGAAACCCGATCCTCGGGAGACATTGACTTGGCAACTTCGTTAGTCATATATTCAAATATTTTAGTGATTACATTGCCTTTAGATGAGTGAATATCCTTTTACAATTATTCACGTACAATAGATCCCCTACATCAAACAATTGTCAATAGATTGATTATTCTATTTTTGAAATTGTATTTTTCCTCGTTTAAAAGCGTTTTACGATTTAGACTATTTAGTAGTTTTGTTATATAAAAAAATAACTAGTCAAAGTTTAAATAATTATATTTTTGTTTGATTTGTCCCTTAATTGCTGATTAATTAAAGTTTAATGGTGTTTTATGTGAATTGAATTTATTTGCCAAAAAATTATATTTTTTAAATAAGTGCATATTTGTATAAAACAAACATTAGGCTTTAGGCGTAAAAATCCCTCCAAGCTATTAAAATCACAATTACTATGGAACAGGATGTATTTTTATTATTGAAGGACTATTATTCGCTCAAGTCAGAGAGACAAAAGATACTTGCACAGAACTGTACCAACAGCAAAAAAAGCAGACCTAGCGAACTGGATGAAATTGAGCAAAAAATGCAATCTTTATTTGAAATAATAAAAAAGGATTGTAGAAATTCTTACTACTAACTTCTTATATCAGATTTGGCAGGTTTTTAATTAAATAAGATTAAATGCCTGTGCAAATTTGGTTAGTTCATATTGATTCTGAATTCGTAATTTATTTCTGATATTCTTACGGTGAGTACTAATTGTTTTTTTTGAAATATGAAGCATTTCAGCTATATCAGCAGATTGCTGACCCATAGCCATTTGTTTAAGAATCTCTTTTTCCCTGTTGGTCAAACTTGAAAATAATTTATGATTTTCCCGAAGGAATGTATTTTCATCTAACAACCTGTCAACTTTTGCATTTATTGAATTTTGCGAATCAATCGGACATGCAATAATTATGATATGCGTAGGTGCTCCATTTTCATCCGAATGAAATATTTTTAACGTGCTGAGATACCACGTCCAATCGTGGTTTTTACTTTTTCTCACTTGTTGAAAAAATGAAATTAATTCATTCTCATTTTTTGGACTCGATGAGTTTTAATATTTTGGGTGAATAATCTTTCCAGTCTTCAATATTAAAATACCTATCATTGTATTCAGCGTTTTCAATGCTTTTAATCTCTTCCAGATCCACACCAAGAATATTCAAGCCACGAGAAGACATGTATTCAATTTTCAAATCAAAAAGATTTTGTATGATGATGACACCGGGAATTAAATCTGATGTTGCAGCTATGCCCTCAAGTTTTCGCTTAAAAGGAAGATTCATAATAGTTTAATATGTTATTCTTGTAAAATGTTATTCTGACTTGGTTAATTAGAAATATTATTTTCAATTTGTTCCAATGAAAGTATTCTCTTCATCTTTAAATCAAGACTGGAATAATAACTTGGTTTTCAAAGGTGTCATTAATTTTAAAGTTAAATATAATTTTACGAATGCTTATAAATGTCATAGAAATTTTTAAATCTAAAATAAAGCTTTTAGAGCCATTCAAGATTTCTTTGGGTATTTTGGATTATGCTGAAAACGTAATTGTCAGAATTACAACTGATAATGGTCTGGTTGGCATCGGAGAATGTAGTCCGTTCAGGACTATTAATGGTGAAAGTATGGATACCGGTTTTATCGTCGCGCAATACTTAGGAAATGTCCTCATTGGGGAAAATCCACTTGCAATCGAAGAGTGTGTCACTATGATGAATAAAGTCATATATGGAAATACCAGTATTAAAAGTGCTTTTGATATGGCTTTGTATGACATTGCATCACAGTATGCTAATTTACCATTGTACAAATTTCTTGGTGGAAACAATTCCACACAGATTATTACAGATTATACTATAAGTATAGACAGGCCTGAAAAGATGGCTGATGATGCCATTAAAATAAGAGATAAAGGTTTTAAAATCATTAAGGTTAAACTTGGAGGAACGAGAGGAGATGATATAGAAAGAATTAAGCGGATCCGTACTCAAATAGGATATGATATTCCCCTGAGAATTGATGCTAATCAGGGCTGGGATTGTCGGACAGCAGTTGAGGTACTTAAAGATCTTGAACCTTATAAAATTCAACATTGTGAAGAGCCTATCCCGAGATGGGATTTTATGAACCTTCCTTTTGTTAAGAAAAATAGCCCTATTCCGATTATGGCTGATGAATCATGTTGTGATCATCATGATGCAGCAAGGCTTATTGGATTAGATGCTTGTCACAGGTTCAATATAAAATTGGGAAAATCTTCAGGTATATTTAATGCTTTAAAAAATTATTAGCCTTGCAGAGAAGGTTGATATACCTATTCAGATAGGAGGTTTTCTTGAATCCAGACTGGGCTTCACGGCTTCAGCTCATTTAAGTCTATCCAATGGCATTATAAAATATTTCGATTTTGATACTCCTTTGATGTTTGAGGAAGATCCGGTAACAGGTGGCATAACCTATGGAACAAACGGTCTTGTTACTTTGCCAGAGACAATTGGTCTTGGAGCTTCTTTTGATGAAAGTTATCTTCATGAATTACCCAGGGTATCAATTCATTGATATATTCAAAAATAAGTATGAAGCTTTATTGAAATTGTTTAAGTGGGTCAACTTTCCTTTGATAGTATTTTTCAAGGCGTTGAAGAACAAGAATTGATACTATCAGCCAGACATAACCGATCGCAAAACCTGCCAATACATCACTGGCAAAATGAACACCAAGATACACCCTGCTTAGCCCAATTAAATGGATTATCAGTAGCAGGATAATTGTAAGGACCCATTTCAATCCTTTTTGTGGTACTTCTTTCCATGTAAAATAAATAAGCAAACCATAAAAGGAGAAAGCTGTCATAGAATGCCCGCTTGGAAAGCTTAAACCTGAGGCCTCTGAAAGTTTTTCTACAAGAGGCCTTGGTCTGTTAAATAAAAATTTTAGTAAAAGATTTAACAACAAACATCCTACTACTACCACCGGAACTTTCAGGCTGTACCAGCGATGTTTCCTTACAAACAGAAAATATATAAGGAGAAGAATAAACATGACAGGTATAAACTCTCTGGAAGCAAGAAAACTCATTGTTTTCATGAAAGTAGTCAGTGTTGGTGAAGTAAATTGATGAACCCATTGATATAAAAAATGGTCGAATTGTTCCTGTTTGTCATAAAACAACTCTTTTACTATTAATCCAAACAGAAAAATAGAAGCAAAGAAAAGTATTCCTGTTATTAAAAACTCAATGGAAAAAAGTGCAATAATGGCAATGGTCTTTCTGTAAACCTTTTTGATCATACTGTTTAAACCGTGGTTATACCACCTTTGTTTTTTTTTCAATATATATAGTAATCCCGGTAATAACTAGGAGATACCCTGACAACTCCTTCTATCTTTCCCTAAATTTGGTCAAGTCTTTTCGTTTTTGCTGGATTAGAAAATTTCTTTAGGTGATAAGGGCTGGTAAATTGTCTAGTTTTAGAAGACAGGTGATGTTTACATTAGGATAAAAAGGTTAGAAGTTGTATAATGATATTAATGTAAAAACTATAAGAAAAAACGTAGGATGGATAAATTAATTTCTAAGTTAAGAAAAGCAGAATCAAACGGAGGAGAGGTTAATGTAGAAGATCTGCTTGCATTACTTAAATTAAAAGACGCTTCAATTTGTCCAGAATTAAAGCGTCTAAAGCAAGACTTTAATTGGAAAGCTGTTGATAATCCGGAAAACGAAGTTCCACTAGGTGCTTGGGCCGATGTTATTTGTGTATATTACGAGCGGGGTTTTAAGGCTCTTTACTCTATAGCTATTCAACATACTAGATTACTTGGAATAGTACTTGGTGTTTGTGAAGAAATTAAAACTGAAGAATCTCTTAAAACTGTTTTTTCTTTGTTCGAGTTTTTTATTCAGGATAAGAATGACCTTATTAATGCTAAAAAAAGCGTTCTGACAATTAATTTAATGATATCATTTGATAATAAGATTAATTTTACTGATAAATTAAAGGCTGATTTATTAGATCTTTTATATCTGTTTATTAATACTGTTGATACAGAATATAATTCTGACGAAGGAATGATAATAGCTGGTTATTGTGTAATTAGGAGAGTAGGAAATAAAGATACAATTGAATTCATTAAAAAGAGGCCAAAACTAAAAGACGAAGGAGGGGCTGGCCTGGAATCAATAGTGATAAAAGCTATTAAAAAGAATCTCAGTAATAATAAATAGTAGTCCTTATCTGTCGAAAGTTAATTTCTGAAGTATTTTCAGGAGGTATAAAATATAAACCCCAAAGGCCCGAACTTCTATATAAAAATTCGAGCCTTTTGAATTTATAAAATCAGTACTGTTACTTTTTAATTAGTTTTCCTTTTTGAACAATATTACCATTTCTTACAATTTCATATAAGTAGAAACCGCTCATCATTCCATCTGTCTGCATTGAGGGAGTTATTTCCTGATTATACACTGTTCTCCCATTAATATCTTTTACTGTCAGTTGATCTCCTTCCTGATAATTTTGAACGTTAATATCACTTTGTACGGGATTCGGATAAATCAGTAAAGCACTGTTGTTTCCCGAAGGGTATAAATTTGTGAGCACGTCTTCAACGGTTACATCAATCTTGGCTCTTTTGCTTTCACAACCATCTTCATCAGCTTGTGCTACCCAATAAGACACATTACCAATAGCAGCAGTCGAAGGAGTTGGTACATTTCCACTGTAGTTATCTCCTCTTTCAGATGTATACCATTTTAAGGCAACACCTGTATTAGTAAATGCAGCCGTTAAAGGGGCAGCAGGTGTACCAATAGTATACATCACCGGAGTAGTTACAGATGGTGCTTCGGAGGGATCGTTTTCACCATAAACTTTCACAAGTAAATCAACCGTTGACCATGTTGAAGCATTAGAAGTTATTCTAACAGAAGTTACAGGGATGTAGGAGGAAAGATCATATGTTTGATTAAGATTGGTTGATGATCCTATGTGTTGTCCATTAACGTAATAGTCGTAATTAGAAGTACCTGTCCATACATTACTGCCAGTATATATATTACTATTGATATTTATTATGACTTTCTTCTGACATGTGCTGAAATTACTTAATTCTACAGAAGGGTTAGGAGTTCTGCTGGCAGCATACCCGTGATAACTTAGCGATTGTGGCTCTACAATAACATCAATCTTTGCTCTTTTACTTTCACAACCATCTTCACCAGCTTCTGATACCCAATAAGAAATTGTGTCTATGCTAGCAGTAGAAGGAGTTGGTGCAGTTGCGCTGTAGTTATCTCCTAATTCGGAGGTATACCATTTTAATTTAACACCTGTGTTGGTCATGGTAGCAGTTAGCGGAGTAGCTTGTGCATTTTTGCTATAAAGTACTGGTGTTGTTACTGATGGAGCCTGAGATGGATCAATTTCACCATAAACCTTCACCTGTAATATAACTACTGACCATGTATAAGCATTAGATACTTACTTTAACAGAAGTAACCGGGATGTAGGAAGAAATATCTAATATTTTAGATTGTTCTGTATAGGATCCAATCAGTGCATCATTAACATAAACATTGTAATTGGCTGTGCCAGTCCATACATTGCTAGAAGAAAATATATCACTGTATATATCTAATTCAACCTTTGCCTGACAGGTGCTAAAATTATTTAACAGTACAGAAGGTTGTGGATTACGACTTGCTGCTGAACCACGATAACTTAGAAATTGAGAAGATACATCCTGAGAAGAAGCATATACAATAGAATTAAACCCTGCTATCATCAAGATAATAATAAAGTTTAATAGACATTTTTTCATACGCACTATGTTTTAAGGTTAATAGAGGCTATTATACTTTATTTCGACTTACTTGTTGCGCAGCACCTATCAATATTGATAATTTTCATTGATCTCTTCTATTAAAATCCTCTTTTGCAAAAAGATAACAAGACCTGCTCTTTTCGAATTATCTTTCAAAAAACTACTTCCCAATCTGCTATCGTAGACTAAATTGGAAGGACGGTCTTTGCCTGGAGGGCTTTTCTGGACCTTTGTGATTATTAAATAAGTTTTAATAACTAACTGAAAAAAAAATCTTTTACTAAAATATTTTCCCCAACCAGCCGTCTACAATCTTAATTATGAACTGATAAAAATTGAACCATGCAAAACGAAAGTACTCTCTTATATTCTGAAAATTCGGATAGGATTTCTTCTTTGAATCAAATCATTCAGACAGAAATCATTCCGAGATTCAACTACCTTTCGGAAATCATTACTCCTAATAAAGAAGAACTTGAAGAGCTTGAAATGTTAAAAGAGATCCTGCTGAGCTATTTGTTTTTTTAATATATAAAAGCCGGACTTTTTACATTTAAAAGAATGGTTTATCTGATTCTTATCTTCTTAAAACTTATTACTTAAAACTTATTACTTAAAACTTACTAGTTACTACTTTTCTATTGGTATGATAAAAGTTTTAAGTAATTCCTTTTACATTAGTTTATAATCAAATACGATATTTGAGGTTCCGGAATAGAACCATCCATAGAACCACAATCCGGCAAGAACTCATTCCAGGTTGAAAGGAGTGCAGGAATATCTCCACTTATATTCCTGAATACCAAATATAAGAATTAGTATATCTCTGATGATGTAGAACATTCAGGATATAACTCATTCGAGCTGACTTATACATTTCAATTATCAAAAACATTATTATATGAAGAGAAAGTTACTTTCAGCTTTGCTGCTAAGCACTGCGCTGTCGTCGTTTGCCCAAAATGAAGAGCCACAATGGAACGGAAAAATTAACAAGTCCTGGAAAGCTTCCGAACCTCAAAAGGTGGAATATCTTAAGAAAGCAAAACAGGGAGCTCCAAACGTATTACTTATATTACTTGATGATGTGGGCTTTGGAGCTACCAGCGTTTTTGGTGGTTTGATTAACACCCCTAATTTTGATAGTCTGGCAAATAATGGACTGAGATACACCAATTTTCATACCGCAGGGATCTGTTCACCTACCCGTTCCGCATTGCTCACAGGACGAAATCATCATGCCGTGAAAATGGGATTGTTTCCTAATTATCATTTGGGCGCCGATTTTCCCAGCTATGACGGACATATTCTTCCGGAAAACGGAACCATCGCTGAAGTACTGAGAGACAATGGATACAGTACCTATCAGCTTGGAAAGTGGCACTTAACTCCCGATGAAGAAACTACTGATCTGGGACCCTTTGTGCGCTGGCCTTCCGGTAAAGGTTTTGATCATAATTTCGGATTTCTCGGAGGTGCTACAGATCAATACCAACCGGATTTAGTTGAAGACAATCAGCATATCAAGCCTGACGGAAGACACCTCAATCAATTGCTGACTGATAAAGCGATAAGTTATATTGATAAACATAATAGCATTGCTCCTGATAAACCTTTCTTTATTTATTATGCTACCGGTGCTGCACATGCTCCTCATCAGGTGGAAAAAGTCTGGAGTGATAAATACAAAGGCAAGTTTGATCAGGGGTGGGATGTATATAGAGAACAGGTTTTTGCAAACCAGAAGAAATTAGGTGTTATCCCTGCCAATGCCAAACTTCCGGAGCGCCATCCTTTAATCAAAGCCTGGAAAGATGTTCCTGCTGAAGAAAAGAAATCTTTTGCGCATTTCATGGAAGTTTATGCAGGATTCCTGGAATATACGGATTACGAAATCGGTCGACTGGTTAGTCATTTAAAAACAACCGGAGAGCTTGAAAATACTGCCATATTTATCATTATTGGTGACAATGGAGGAAGTAAAGAGGGCTCTGAATATGGAGTCATTACCAAAACCAACCGTTTCAACAACATTAATTTTACCAGAGATGAATACCGTAAATTTGTATTGAGCGAGTTTGATAAAGTAGGTGGTAAGGAAGTCACAAGTATTGCTAACTACCCTTTAGGATGGGCTCAGGCAACCAATACACCTTTTAAACACTGGAAAGGAGATGCTAATTCTGAAGGGGCAACGCACAATCCTTTAATTGTATACTATCCAAAAGGAATTAAAGAAAGAGGTGTGAGAAATCAATATGGTCATGTGATAGATATTTTCCCTACCATCACAGAGCTTACCGGAACTTCGCAGCCAGAATATATCCGAGGATATAAACAAACAGCTCTTCAGGGAACAAGTCTGGTATATAGTATAGCGAATGCAAATGCACCTTCCAAGCATACACAGCAGCACTATTGCATTTTTGCCAACAGAGCAATTTATAAAGACGGATGGAAAGCAGCAGCAGCGCACAAACCAACTACTCTTGAACTTTTTCCTTATTCTGATGAACCTAAACCTACCATTGACGGGAACCCTGATAATGATGTATGGGAGCTGTTTAATCTGAATGAAGATTTTAATGAACGCATCGACCTTGCAGCAAAATACCCTGAAAAGCTTAATGAGTTAAAAGCCTTGTTTGAGTCTGAAGCCCGCAAGTATAATCTTTATCCGCTTATAGACTTTGAGCATGCTGCCATCCGGAGAAAGCAGGTTCTTGAAAAGCAAGCTGAAAAGCCTAGGCAATAGTAGCGGTTTATGTTTGTTATTTTATAATTCAAGAAATATTGAGAATGTGGCACTGCTTGATTCAAGTAAAAAACTCTCAATAACATTTTAAATGTAGTATATTTCAGTTCTGATTTCCCTCTTCGGATTAACAACCGAAGAGGGCTTCTTTTTAAATTAATGATACTATGAAACTATATCTATTGCTCGCAATTTCCTTATTTACTAATACTGTATTTGCACAACAGTCTGCAGCAACCAATCAGGATTATCAAAAGCTTGTACAACAGCTTAAGAAAGGAGAAGTTTATCTTATCGATGTCCGAACTCCTGAAGAGTATAATGAGGGCAATCTTGAATATTCTCAGAATATAGATTATAATGGAAAAGATTTTAAGAGTAATCTGAATAAACTCGACAAGAATAAGCCTGTGTATTTGTATTGCAGGTCTGGAAATAGAAGCAGCAAAGCTATTGATTCTCTGAAGGCTTTGGGGTTTTCAAAGTATTATAATATCGGAGGTTTCGAAAAGCTGAAGGCAGAAGGGATGTCTGTAAAGAAGCAATAAGATTATCCCATTTTTTCATAAACAACCTCGTTTAAACAAGTATATATTTGTTAATCAGATAATATTCTGTCTGATTTGCTTGTCGTTTTTTGCTATTCCCGTTCATTTTTCTTACCTTTCCTTATTAAAAGGCTATTTTTTAAGAGTATTTTCATATTTATGGAAAAGTCTGATGTAGCAAAAGCAGCAGAGGGAGACCTTAAAGCATTTAAGAAAATTTTTGACTATTACCTGCCCCGCATGAGGCCGGTATGCTTGAGGTATGTCCATACTGCATTTGAAGCAGATGATATACTTCAGGAAGCTTTTGTTAAAATTTTTCATAATATCAAAAACTTTAAATTTGAAGGATCATTTGAGGGCTGGGTCAGAAGAATTGTTGTCAACACAGCTTTGGATCATTTTAAAAGGAATTCAACCTTTTATTCTCATCTGAATATAGATCAGATTAATGAAAATGAGACAGAAAGTGAAGAGATCGATCTGTCAGGTGCTGAACCATCTGAGCTTATTCTGCTAATTAACAAGCTGCCTGAGGGCTATAGAATGGTTTTCAACCTATACGTATTAGAAGATTATTCTCATAGGGAGATAGCTGAGTTGCTTGGTATATCAGAAGGAACCTCAAGGTCTCAATATTCAAAAGCAAAAAATTCTTTAAAAAAAATGATTGTCGGGCAACGATTTGGGTTTAAAAGTACTCTAATAAATAGATTTAATTCTAAATGAAAAATTCAAAAGAAACCGATCTTTTTAAAGAGTCTATGCGGGAAAAATTCCGTGACGAATACCTTTTGACAGATCATGATCATGATGTTTGGAGTAAGGTTTATCAGGAAATAAGCGATTCTAAATCTTTACAAGTAAATAATAAATTTAAGTGGTATTATGCTGCCGCAGCCATTCTGGTTTTTGCAAGTGCTCTGACAGTAACTATTTTTGTTTTAAAACAAAATCAGAATTCTTCAACCTCTCAGATTGCCGCTCAAACTGAAAATTCTGCACCTGCTCAATCTCCTTTAAATAAAGATGAAATAAAGCAAGAACAATCTGCTTCAGAATCTTCATTAAACTCTAATAAAAAAGCAATCAATAAGACAGCTAAACCAGCTGATAAACCTGACTTTGCAAATGGATTAAAATACCGAGCAGAGGAAAAATCAATTGTTCAGAATCTTGAAGATGGATCTGTAGTTACATTAAATACAGCTACAGACCTTAAGAAGGAAAATACATTTCTCAACAATAGAAATGTGCTTGTAGATGGTGAAGCATTTTTTGAAGTAAGTTCCGATAAAAATAATCCATTTACTGTTTACTTTGGTCAATATAAGCTGGTAGTGGTCGGGACAAAGTTTAATGTACGAAACAGGAGGGATGAGCATTATTCAGAGATAACAGTTCAGGAAGGGATTGTAAAAGTTTATGACAACATTACTGCAGACGGTATTCTTGTAACCAAAGGTCAGCAACTGACAATTCCAGTAGAAGGTAATTCAATATTAAAACAGGTGGATGCAGAAAATTTTCTTTCATGGAAAACCGGAAAACTGGATTTTCGCAAAACCAGACTGGAAGATATTGCTTTGATATTATCAAGAACAAAAGAAACACAGATTACACTTGATAATAACGTAAAGAAATGTAAATTTACCGGCGATCTTTCCGGACTTTCAATCGAAGAGGCTGTTCAGGTGATAGCCCTTACCAATTCATTGAAAGCTGAAAAAACTGAAGGTAAAATTCATTTAACAGGAAACAGTTGTGAGTAAATGGGTATTCTTATTTCTTCTGATCTTTACATCTTTCAACCTCTTTGCTCAAACCTCCGACACAGAAAAAGATTTCCTTCAAAATACCTCTACAAGTCTTCTTAATAGAAGGATTTATTTTGATTGCCAATCCGGAAGCCTTGATAACGCACTCATTAAACTACTATCAGAGCAAAATATTTCCATTTCCTATTCCTATGACAGGGTGAAGGAATTCTCAGTTAAAGCAAATCTATTCCAATCGGCTTTATTTTCACAGGTGCTGGATTACCTTCTTTTAAATACAGGTTTAAATTATATTCTTGTTGGTAACATCATTGTTATCGTACCTGATGAAAGGCAAAAAGCACCAGAATTGTATTCTGATACTATTGTAAAAAGTTCTGACAAAGCCAAGGCTCATATATATATTCCCAGTCAGAATCTTGAATATCTTCCTTATTCAGAAAGACGAAAAATACACAGGCTTTATCGGGAAGAGCTTAGATGGGCAGCAAGATTTAACCGGGAGAAAAATGTGTATCAGATGGATCCTGATTCGGTAGACAAAGAGTTAAAGAAGCACCATCAGAATATAAGTAAAGACCTTCCACCTTTTTATTTTTCCTTGGGTGTAGGATTGACTGAATATACCCCCAAATATAAGAATAATCCGAAGTACGAATCTGTAAAAGAATTAGGCTTATCTAAAAGTATCAATAGGACACCTATGGGCAGTTTGGGGTTTGGAGTTCATTTGGGAAACTTTCTTATTGGGACAGGCTTCGAAGTAAGTTCATTACAAATTAAGGGCTATGGAGGTGGTTTAGCATTAAAATTGAAAAACGGACGATGGGAATACGAATACATTACCGTCTCATACAATGACTTTTATTATAACTTTAGCATTCCCCTTCAGGTGTCTGCTTTTACAATCAGGAAGAGGTTTGTTTTAAGTGGAGGGGTAAAAACAGGTATAAGTTTTTTTCATTCCGAAAAGGTCAGTAAACATAAATATTCCAGTTATGTCGAATATAAATACAACGGTGAGTCATTCAGTGAAGAAAGTAAAAAGATAACCCCAATTTCAGCAGTAGAAGCAAATGTAGGATATCTCTTAGGGAAACAAACCATTGTTACTTTAGGTACTTCCTATAGTTATAATTTTCAGTGGTTCACTAAGAATACAATCTATACCCTCTATCCGAATGGATTTACATTCGACCTTTCAGTTTCTTATTTTTTTGATACAAATAATTTAAATAACCTTTTGAAAACTAGGAAGTAGAAGTCAAATATTCTAGGGCCGATTGTCGTATGTCGGGGCTTACTCCCCGTCCAGTGTCTGCACCGGACGGAAACTTTCTACTCGCCGGCCGGTATCTGCACCTGACAGAAACTTTCAATTACTGCTTAAACAAAATATTCTCTGTATTCTGTTATAGAAGAATATTTATAATCTCCTTCCATATAAAACGAAGCAGAAGACCACTTGTAAGATCAATGATTTCCAATTAACTATTCCGGACTAAACTGAGCCAATTAAGTATTTATTTTTCAACTTTAAGAACTGCCATTCCGGCATAAAGTGAGCCACCCGTTTTGATTTTGCAACTGTAACTTCGGCCTTATAAGCTAAAGAATTTATAGCTAACAAAGCTAAACCGTGTTGCTGTAATCGGAAAATAACAATGCACAGTTTTCGGCAACAAGAGTGCACAACCAGAAGCAAATTTTGAAGGGGGGTTGGGTCTTCAAGAAAAGATTTTATTTTAATTTGGTAACGAAGCAGAAGACCACTTGAAAGATCAATGATTTCCAATTAACTATTCCGGACTAAACTGAGCCAATTAAGTATTTATTTTTCAACTTTAAGAACTGCCATTCCGGCATAAATTGAGCCACCCGTTTTGATATTTTGCAACTGTAACTTCGGCCATATAAGCTAAAGAATTTATAGCTAACAAATCTAAACCGTGTTGCTGTAATCGGAAAATAACAATGCACAGTTTTCGGCAACAAGAGTGCACAATTTGAAGCAAATATAGAAGGGGGGATTTTGAAGCTTCAAGAAAAGATTTTTTATTTCAATTTGGTAACTAGAGATACTGGACGAACTTGCCCTTCGTACCGGATGATGTTGACTCCTTATTCCGGAGGAATTTGCTCCCAGGGGCAGGTTCTGCCGTTCCGGCAGATATTGACCCCTCAAATAAAAAAAACTCATTGTGAAAGGCGCATAGAGGATTTTAAATTCTTCAACTCCCTGTCAGGTGTCTTCACCCGGAAGGGGGATTTAAAAATAGTGTTGGATTCTTTATTCCAAATGTCTGCTATGCAATCCGCAAGTCAATAGACTTGCTCTCATTTGTGGGCAGAAGTCAAAAGACTTCAGCCAGAGTAATCAGACTTAGCCCAGAGGGGGGACCCCAGGGGCAGGTTCTGCCGTTCCGGCAGATATTGACCCCTCAAATAAAAAAATCTCATTGTGAAAGGCGCATATAGGATTTTAAATTCTTCTACTCCCCATCAGGTGTCTTGAACCGGAAGGAGGATTTGAAAATAGTGTTGGATTCTTTATTCCGAATATCTGTTTTACAATCCGCAAGTCAATAGACTTGCTCTCATTTTTGGGCCAGAGATCGGGGAGGGGAATGATTTGGATGTTCATATGGAAATTTCTTAAATTGTAGGCATTAGATGTGGCGGTTAGCATTTTTTTGGTGAAGCAAATGACAATATCATATAGATGAAGTAGTTAGCTAAATGCTTAAAGGTTCAATCCCAAACCTGTAAATTTGGTTTTCCCAATAAACAGGCCAAAGTTCAAAAAAATAGCCTTATTTTTATCAACAACGCTCCGACAAAAAAAGAAAAGGGAAAAGAAATAGAAAGAAGTAGCATAAGGGTTATTAATGAAAAACGAAAAAATTAAACTCTCTCAGTTAGAAAGCTTTCTGATGAAAGCTGCTGATATCCTGAGGGGGAAAATGGATGCATCAGAGTACAAAGAATTTATCTTTGGAATGTTGTTTTTGAAGCGGATGAGTGATGTGTTCGATCAAAAAAGAGAACAGTTTAGAAAACGAGACTACAAACATCTGGATGCAGAAACGCTACAGATAATTTTGGAGGAAAAGATTACCTATGGTGACACTTTCTTTGTTCCGAAAAGGGCAAGATGGCACGAAGGATTTACAGACGAAAATGGACACCAACAGCCTCCCATCAAGCATTTGCAAAATAACATTGGGCAAATGCTTAATAAAGCTTTGGATGCCATTGAAGAAGCTAACCCCGATACTCTCTCCGGTATTTTTAAGGGACGAATCAACTTCAACAAAGAAGTGGATGGAAAGCAAATTGTGAAGAATGTCGATCTGAAGAAAATGATCGATCACTTCAATGAGTTTCCTGCGCTTATTAATGAAAATTTTGAGTTTCCTGATTTACTGGGTGCGGCCTACGAATACCTCTTAAAACATTTTGCGGATGAAAGTGGCAAAAAGGGTGGACAATTTTACACCCCTAATCAGGTGGTTCGATTGCTTGTGCAGCTTATAAAACCCAAAGCAGGAATGTCTATCTATGACCCGACAGTCGGTTCAGGCGGTATGCTCATTCAAAGTTACCAATATGTGCAGGAGCAAGGGCAGAATGCTGAAAACCTGGAACTGTTTGGACAGGAAAACGACCCTACCGTGGTCGCTATTTGTAAAATGAACATCATTTTGCACAATATATCGAGATACAACATTGAGTACGGCGATACTCTTGAAGAACCTCTTAATGAAAAAGATGGCCAACTAATCCAGTTTGACAGGGTAATTGCCAACCCACCGTTTTCTCAGAATTACAACCGTGCTACCATCAAATTATCCAATCGCTTTCCTTATGGTTTCGCACCCGAAACAGGAAAGAAAGCCGACCTTATGTTTGTGCAGCATATGCTGGCGAGCTGTAAGCGAACCGGTAAAGTAGTGGTGGTAATGCCTCATGGGGTTTTATTCCGGGGAGGAAAAGAAAAGGAAATTCGGGAAGGCATGCTAAGATCTGATGTATTGGAAGGGATTATTAGTTTGCCACCACAGCTATTCTATGGAACAGGAATTCCTGCCTGTGTAATGGTATTCAATAAAAGTAAGCCTGATAACTTAAAAAACAAAGTATTTATCATCAACGCTGATAAAGATTTTGCAGAGGGTAAAAAGCAAAACACTTTACGCCCTGAAGACATAGAGAAGATTGATTATGTTTTCGAAAACAAAATTGAAGAAGCCAATTACTCTCGTTTGGTGGATGTTAAAACCATTGAAGAAAATGACTTCACTCTTAATATCCGCAGATATGTAGACAATACCCCTCCTCCAGAACCAGAAGATGTAAAGGCGCATTTGATAGGTGGTATACCTATTGCTGAAATTGAACACGTTCAGCGCACACTGTGTACAAAATTTAGCTTTAATGGTAACCGATTTTTCAAGGACAAAAACAGCAAGTACAAAGATTTTGCTATCTCTGAAAAAAGTGAAATAAAAACGCTTATAGAAGATGACACCAACCTTGTAAAAACCCTGACCTCATTGGGGCTTCACCTGGCCGACTGGTGGCAATTGGCTAAAGAAGATTTTTCCACGTTGGCTCCTGAAAAACCCAAAGACAATGTGGTGGCCGATGCTATGGCTTCCTATATCACTTTAAGTGGTGATAAATTTCCCAAGGTACGAAAGGAATTGTTGGATTCGATCAAGGAAAAGTTTGTACCTGTTGGGGTGCTTGATAAGTTTCAGGTGGCCGGTGTGTTTGTAAACTGGTGGGACAATATCAAATACGACCTGAAAACCATTATGTAAAATGGATGGGAACCAGGTCTTATTCCTGATGAATACCTGATTGATGCCTTCTTTAAAGCTGAGCAGGCCGAGATTGAGAAAATAGAAATTGCGCAGGCAGAGCACGAAACAAATCTTGAGGAAGCTGTAGAGGAAGCGTTAAGCCTGGTAGAGTACGAAGCAGACGAAGAGGAAGGTGAGGTAAAACTTACTCCTGCACTGGCCAAGAGCGAATTGAAAACGCAGATTGACTACCTCAACGAAAAGAAAAAAACAAAAGAAGTCAAACCCTTACAGCATGCTGAAAATAAAATAAAGGATTTAGAATGTAAAATTAAAGATTGCAGAGCCCTCTTAAAAGAGAAGCAGGCTGAGCTGGAACTGAAGTTGATCTTGAAACGCTTCGGGGCAGAGGATGAAAAAGAAGAAAGCAAAAAGCTCCTGACTGCTACCACAATTGAGATAGAGAAGCTTGAAGAAAACATCGAAAGCCTGATTGCGGATTTTAAAAGTGATTTAAAGGATACAAAAGACTTTGCTGCTATTAAGAAATCAGTCACTGACCTTGAAAAGGAATTAAAGAAAGATAAAAACAACGAAGCAGCGACCCTCTTAAAATTAGCGAAATTGCTGGAAGCTCAAAAGCAGTTTAAAGAAATTAAAAAAGCGTACAACAGCCGACTGAAAGACCAGGAAATTCTGAATGCAAAACTAAAAAGTCTGGACAAGTTGTTGGCAGACATTGGAGGAATTATCACTGAAAGTGAAAGCCAGAAACTGATTTTAAAAAAACACTTTGACATTATCAACAACCAATTACAACGCTACCTGAATGCTGAAAAACGCGCTTTAATTGCTGCCTACGAAAATCTGTATGACAAGTATTTTATATCTGCTCATGCCATAGAAGCAAAGCGTAATGAGACTATGAAGGAGCTAAATGATATTCTTACTCAATTAAATTATTTGTAGTGATGGATGAAACTGAAATGAAGGTGCCAGAAGGGTGGGAAAGAAAGTCGTTAATTCAATTGGCAGATTATATAAATGGGTATGGATTTAAGCCTAGCGACTGGAGTAAGGATGGTTTACCGATTATAAGGATTGAGCAATTAAAAAATCCCTATGCAGATTACGACTACTGCAACTTCAAAATTCCAGACAAGAACATTATTAATCCAGGAGATTTAGTTTTCTCATGGAGTGCATCTTTATTCCTTAGAATTTGGCATGGACAGAAGGCAGCTTTAAATCAACATCTTTTTAAAGTTTTGCCATTGGAGGGTATTGACAAACACTTTTTGAAATTTCTATTAGACAACACCATTGAAGACCTAGCAAAGAATGCTCAAGGGTCAACGATGCAACATATTACTAGAAAAGAGCTTCACACTTTTTATACTAAACTTCCCAAATCTCCCACCGAACAACGACAAATAGCCACCATACTCTCCAAAGTAGATGAAGCCATCAGCCAAACAGAGAAACTTATTACCAAATATCAACGCATCAAAACCGGTCTGATGCAAGACCTGCTCACTAAAGGCATAGATGAACACGGCAACATCCGCAGTGAAGAAACGCATGAATTTAAAGATAGTCCGCTGGGGAGAATTCCGGTGGAATGGCAATGTGTACCTCTGGGTTCATGTATAGAACTACACAACAACAAAAGAAAACCAATATCTTCACTGCTTAGGGCAAAGATGATAGGTGAGTATCCATATTATGGGGCTACTGGGATTATAGACAATATAGATGAATTTAGAGTTGATGGGGAGTTTGTCCTTTTTGGAGAAGATGGTGATCATTTTTTAAAATGGGCAAAACAGGAGCAAACGATTCTAGTAAATGGCAGGTTTAATGTAAGCAATCATGCACATATTGTAAAAGGAACGGAGAATTGTTCAACAAAATGGATACACTATTTTTTCAGTCATCGTGATATTACCTTTTATCTTACACGTCAAGGGGCAGGACGATTTAAATTGAATAAAGCCAGTCTTCTTTCACTGCCTATTCTTATACCTTCAGATGTTAATGAACAAAATTCTATTATATACAAGATTGAAAAAGCTAATCTTAATATTTCTGAAATTAAAGACAATCTCACCAAACTTTACTCCATCAAAACCGGCTTAATGCAAGATTTGCTAAGCGGCAAAGTCAGAGTCAATCATCTGCTCAAAGAAACAGAAATGGTATGAAACACAACCCTCGCTACATATTAAAACATTTGTCTGTTCGCGTTCCCTGGCATGACAGGGGCTGGGATGGCAGCATTTGCAACAACCCCAAAGCTAATGATGGCAGTATTCGTGGCGCTATTTCAGTAAAGGAAATCGATGAGATTATTCAAAAAGTTTTTGAACGATGAAACTCAAAAAACAACTTATAGCTGAGATTCAGAGCATCATTTCCCAATCAAGGGAGCGGGCAATCCGTTCTGTAGATACTGAGCGAATGCTGATGTATTGGCAGATCGGGAAAGTAATTTTTGAGGAAGAACAGCAGGGGCAGAATAGAGCAGATTATGGCAAGTACTTAATAAAATCGCTTTCAGAAGTTTTTCAGCCTGAATTCGGCAGTGGTTTCACGGTGCGTCAATTAGAATTGAACAGGCAATTCTATCGCGTTTTCCCAAATACGAACGCACTGCGTTCGCAATTCAGTTGGACTCACTACCGCACCTTAATCCGAATAGACAACACAGACAAACGAGAATTTTACATTGCAGAAGCAAGTAAAAACAACTGGTCTGCTCGTCAACTTGAGCGCCAGGTAAATAGTCAACTATTCGAGCGGCTTTTGTTCAGCAATGATGTACAGTCTGTCTTGCAAGTAGCGAGAGAAGATAAACTTCCAACAGATCCCAAAGAAATTATTAAAGACCCTATGATTTTAGAATTTCTGGGACTAAAAAAGAGAAGCAGCCTACTATGAGAAGGATCTGGAAGAAGCTTTGATTACCCACCTATATGATTTTATCCTGGAGTTGGGCAATGGCTTTTCCTTTGTTGCAAGGCAAAAGAGAATTCATATTGAGGGAGATGACTTTTTTGTGGACTTGGTTTTTTATAACCGGCTTTTGCAATGCTTTGTGCTCATCGAAATAAAGACAGACAAACTCACGCATCAGGACCTGGGGCAGTTGCAAATGTATGTCAATTATTTTGACCGCTATGAAAAGCAAGACTTTGAAAATCCTACCATTGGCATTTTACTTTGCGCTGACAAGAACGATGCAGTAGTGAAAATTAGTTTACCGGAAACCAATAAGACTATTATTGCCAGCAAATACCAACTATATCTCCCCACAGAGGAGCAATTGATAGAAGAGGTGAAAAAAGAAATAGAGAAACTGGAAAGTAACACTGATAACGCATGATTTTAAGTAACGATAACAAATATAGGGGCAACCTTGGAACAACCCTTAAACTGGACGAGCAGAGCCATGTAGAAAAGCCTTTTATGGATCAGCTCAAAAGCTTAGGATGGGATACCTTGGAATTGGCTATGCAGCAATCTCCTGAGCAGAGTTATCGGACAAGCTTTTCAGAAGTAATACTAACACCAAAGCTGAGAGATGCTCTTAAGAAAATAAATCCATTCCTTACAAATGTACAAAGGGATGAAGTGGTGCGAAAAATCAGCACTTTTGACAAAAGCTCCCTGATAGAGAATAATCAAAAAGTATTGAATTATCTGCTGGAAAACACCACCGTAAGCAGCAACGAAGAAACAGGTGAATTAAGCCCTACTGTGCGCTATATTGATTTTGACAATCTAAAGAATAATACTTTTACAGCTATTTCCCAATTCAAAGTTAATGTTACCGGAACCGATCATCACATTATTCCAGATATTGTACTTTTTGTAAATGGACTTCCAGTTGTAGTTGCAGAATGTAAATCCAGTAAGGTTAAAGAGCCTATTCCAGAGGCTATAGATCAATTATTGCGTTATTCAGAGCAGCGTGGCGATACTGGAGAAGGAAACAAAGAATTATTTTATTACAATCAATTTATAATAACAACCTGTCGCACAGAAGCCAAATTTGGGACAATAACTACAGGCATAGAAAAACTATTTTATCGCTGGACAGATCCGTACCCCAAAACATTAAATGATTTGGAGCATGGTAAGTCATCTCCAAACGACCAACAAAGACTAATTGCCGGAATGTTGGAACCAAGAAATTTATTGGACATCATTCGTGTATTTACTGTCTTCGCTACCAATGACAAAGGACAAAAAATAAAGGTTGTAGGTCGATACCAGCAGTTCCGTGCTGTGAAGGTTGCCACCCAACGCCTCATAGATGGTAAAAATCCATTGGAACGTGGCGGTATTGTCTGGCACACTCAGGGTTCGGGCAAATCCCTGACCATGATGTTTATGGTACGTGAAATGAAACTTCGTTCTGAACTTTTACCCTGGAAAATCATCTTTGTAACAGACAGAACACAACTGGAAGAACAACTTTGCGAAACAGGTCAAAGCATAGGTTTTACTATTAAAACTGCCAATTTCATAAACCCCAAAACTAAACCGGATGGCAAGAGTTTAAAGGAGCTATTAAGCAATGACAACTCAGATCTGGTAATGGCTATGATTCATAAGTTTCAGGAAAACGGAGATCTAAGTGGATTGGAGATTTTTCCTGAATTGAATAAGAGTGCTCAAATTTTAGTGATGACCGACGAAGCTCATCGTTCGCAATACTCGCTCTTAGCTGCCAACCTTGACAGAGCTATGCCAAATGCTACTTCTATTGGCTTCACAGGTACACCAACCAGCAAAACGGAGAAGAAATACAAAGACTACATAGACAAATACACCATGCGGCAGGCCATAGATGATGGCGTAACGCTTGAAATTGTTTATGAAGGCTTCACTCACAATGCTGAGATTGAAGATAAAAAAGGAATGGACAAGAAGTTTGAGGATGTTTTCAGCGAGTATACGTTAACAGAAAGGCTTCAGATCCTTGGATTTGGTTCTCGTGATGCCTATCTGGACAATATTAAAACTATCCGGGAGAAGGCAAAAAGTATGGTTGATCATTATGTGGAACATATTTTTTCAGGAGGGTTTAAAGCACAAATTGTCGCTAACTCACGTATTGCAGCAGTACGGTATAAAGCAGCCTTTGATGAAGTTCTTGGTAATAAAATAGCCGAACTAAAAATTTCCAACCCAATGCTGGTAAATTTGGAAAGACTTAGCCAATTGGAAACTGCCGTAGTGGTTTCAGGTACACATAATGATCCTCTTGAAATAAAAGCATATTCTAACAGCGAATATCATAAAAAGAGTATTAAACGTTTTAAATTACCTTTTGACAGAGTAGACGAAGAAGACAAATCACTCAATGGCAATGTAGGCATCATTGTGGTGAACAATATGCTGCTTACTGGTTTTGATGCTCCTATTGAACAAGTACTTTATTTAGATCGGGTTATTATAGCACATAATCTATTACAAACCATTGCAAGGGTCAATCGTGTCGGTCCTGAAGGAAAAGATAAAGGCTTTGTGGTGGATTTTGTTGGTGTGGGGCATCATCTTAAACGGGCATTGGACACATATGCTGAAAAAGAACTCAACGAAATAATTGACTGTATTTCAGATGATGAAGCAGAACTAAATGAACTCATTAAAGCCCATAAGGACATTTGGAAGTTTTTGGAAAACCTTGGTTTGACTGACTTGAGTGATTCAGATGCTTTTTTTGATGTGTTTTATGATGAAGACATTAGATTTGATTACATCAAGCATTACAATCAACTGACCAGTTGCTTTAATACAGTGTTACCTAGAAAAGAAGCGCTAGAATTTTTTACAGATTGGAAAGCGTTTACTGAAATCAATGCTTTAGCAAACAGGCATTTCAGAGATGACCGATTCAGTATGAAAGGTATACCACCAAAATTAAGAGCCATTGCAGACGAGTTTTTGGTATCTAAAGGAATTGACCAGACCATTGCCCCTATTTCCATCATTGCAGATGATTTTCAAAAACACGTAAAAACAAAGAAACGCGAAAAAACAAAAGCAGCAGAAGTTGAACACGCGGTTCGGCACTATATTGACATTAATATTGATGAAGATCCCGAGTTGTTTGCATCTTTTGCAGAAGCTTTGGAAGAAATTTTGAAAAATTTCAAAGGCAATTGGAAAGCAATTTATGAAGAACTGGAAAAACTCAGAGAGAAAATAAAGAACCGTGAAAAAGAAGAAACATATGGTTTGGATAGAAAAAAACAAATGCCCTTCTTCCGCATTTTTAAAGCTGAACTTTTTGAGAACAGAGAAATGAACGAGGATGAAATAGGGCAGAATGTTAATTTAACCCAGCACGTATTTAATTTAGTTGCCAATGAGATAAAGCTCACTGGCTTTTGGGACAGTACTCCTGCTCAACTAAAACTGAAAGCCGAATTGCAAAAGTTATTGTTATCACCTGAATTTAATAAATTACCTAACATAATTATTAAGAGGAATGAAATCATTTCAAGAATAATGGAATTGGCCAAAACCAATCACTTTAAAATCGTGCAAGACTGATGAAGATCGAATACGAAGTTAAATACAGCAATCGGAAGACACTCAACATTACTGTGGAGCGTGATCGTAAAATTATAGTTCGTGCGCCTAAAAATTTATCCATAGAAAGAATTAATACATTAGTGCATTCCAAAAAGCAATGGATAAAAGAAAAATTAAACCACACACAGAAATATCCTATTGTTCCCGAATGTAAGGAGTTTATATCAGGTGAGACTCTAATGTATTTAGGAAAAAATTACCAATTAATGGTTGTTGACGAAGAAATAGATGGGGTAGAATTTAATCACCGTTTTCGAATTTCTAGGAAAAATCAAGAGAAGGCAAATGAGCTTTTTAAGAAATGGTATTTAAAACAAGCATTAGAAAAAATCAAACCACTTGCAGATGAATATGCAAGGAACCTTGGTGTACAGTACAATCATTGTAAAACATCCGAAATGAAGTATAGATGGGGATCTTGCACTCCAGCTAATAACATCATTTTTAATTGGCGAATCATAAAAGCTCCAATGTTTGTGGTTAATTATTTAGTTGCTCACGAACTTGTTCATCTAATCGAAAGCAATCATACTCCAAGATTCTGGAATATACTTTCAGTACAAGTTCCCCACTTTCAGAGAGCAAAAAATTGGTTGAAGAAAAATGGGCATTTGTTGGAAATTGATTTTTAATTTAAAATAAATTGAGAACTTAGGCCTTTTTTTCTGTTTGATACTTCAGCAAATAAATTAGGCCATCAAAAATAACTATTGTTAAATTCCAATGCTTGTACTAAGGATTGAAAAGGAGCTAACCCAAATTGAGGTAGAAATGCGTTATTATATCTTTACACTAAAAGATTAGTATATATTAATTATTGTGGCTTCATGGTTTTAAACTTGTAGTGATTTAACAAACACTATTGACACCTTCCTCGATGCCAATAGTATTTTATAAAACATCATTCAGGTAGTCGTCGATTTTTTAATCTAATCATAGTTTAGCTGGTTTTAAAAGTTTACTATTTCATTTATTCTCCTGCATTATAAAAAGTAAAGAGGAGAGAAGAAGCTCTGATATTGATCAGAGTAGTTGACTGCAGTGAGGTACACCAATACTCACCACGATAGTCATCGCATGGATAATCGGATCATAACTTAGCTGGTTTTTAAAATTGTTACTTCTTTAGTTCGCCTGCCTTTGTGAAGAAATCAATAAGCAGATAAAAGATCTCTGATGTGTTTTTCAGATCAGAACAATACACATCGTTTTCTGCATAATAGATGTACATGAAGAAGACATAGATTAGCACCTTGTTCATGTCCTGAGGTGTAATCAGCTTGAGCAGACTGTCCAGCTCATCAATGATTTCCTGATTGAGTACGGTGTCTTCCTGCAAGATAACAGCTACTCTGTTTCCTAAATTTGTTTCCATAAATGTTTGTTGGGTTTTGTGCTTCGTTCCGCAAGCGGGTTAAGATATAGACAAAAAAATTGCGTGGAACAGTAGCTACTTGCCAGAGGTACCGCGAAGAACCCAAACACAATAGCTACGCCCACGCAAAAAGCGGAACACCAGCTATTCTTGTGTTTTGGAAAATTCGCGGTTTTCTGACAAAGAATATGCTAACGCAATTTTATTATATGTAATAAGTCTTTAAGTCTGGACTCTATTCGATACGCATTACAGTGTTTAGGTTGAACGGGGCAAAGATAGGGAAAAAGTTGAAAGTTGAAAGTCAAAAGTTTAAAGTATTGGGTTCCCATATCAAAGCCAATAAACTTCATCCCTAACCCTTCTCCTGAAGGAAATGGCGGTCAACTTAAGGAGTCTTTCCTTTGTCATGCCTCAACTTGTGAAGCATCTGAGCTTTCAAAATGAATAAGATTAGGCTATCTGTCAGAATAGTGGTTTAAATAGCAAATTATTTTGTGACTATCAGATCCTTCGCAGGGCGCAGGACGACCAAGCAGCCCTGTTGTTGTTTACAAAACAATGTTGAGTTGACGGCTGTGGTGCAGACATCGGCGGGAAAGGAGCTCCAAAACGTAGGGCTTTACCCTACGTTGATAAAAAGCCGCCCTTCCAGGGCTGGTTACACAACATAGCAAAGTTTCTCTCAAGCCCCCGGAGGGGGTGATGTTTGGTCAGCATAGGGTGGAGCCCTATGCATGATTGCAGCAAGGCTTAAAGAATATTTAACATTCACATTTGTAGAGACACACCACATATTAGCCCTTATACTCCATAACCAGGCAATAACTGCTAACCGTTTGATTAACAGTGATATTTTTTTAATGCATCATCCTGATTATAATTAATCTGTTTTTCAGGAGTTTATTTCATTCTTGTTTTGTTTTGTAAGGTGAGGTTTCTTTTCTCATCAAAATAAGGTAACTTTTACAATAAACGATCGGAAATACTAATGCTATCGGAACAATTTCATCCTGCTGTTGCTTCCTGGTTTACCCAAACCTTTATTCAGCCTACTACAGTGCAGAGTCAGGCTTGGAATGAAATTAAAAAAGGAAAATCAGTATTAATTGCAGCGCCGACCGGGTCCGGAAAAACACTGGCTTCTTTCATGTCTGCCATCGATGACCTTGTGAAGCAAGGATGCAAGGGTGAACTGGAAGATGCAACACAGGTCGTTTATATTTCTCCTCTTAAGGCTCTAAGTAATGATATAGAACGAAATCTTCAGCTTCCCTTAAAAGGAATATCGGAAGAACTTGTCAAAACCGGCTGTCCGGATGTAAAGATCAGAGTGGGAGTTCGGACTGGTGATACAACCAGTGTTGAGCGTAGTTCAATGATCCGGAAGCCTCCTCATATCATTGTTACTACTCCTGAATCTCTTTATTTATTGCTTACAAGCGCAAATGGAAGGAAGATATTATCGACTGTAAAATCTGTCATTGTAGATGAGATACACAGTATCGTGGGCAGTAAACGAGGAAGTCACTTGTCTTTATCGTTGGAACGTCTTCAGCATATTACAGGAAACAAACTTATAAGAATAGGAATTTCTGCTACTCAGAAACCAATAGAAAAAGTAGCTAACTTTCTTATGGGGAATACCCGCAAGAGACCATGTAAGATCATCAATACAGGTCATAAAAGGGCAATGGATCTGACCATAGAAGTACCAGGTTCTCCTCTTACATCTGTGATGTCTCATGAAGTATGGGGAGAGATCTATAACAGGTTAGAAACATTAATTCTTGAACATAAAACCACATTAATTTTCGTCAATACGAGAAGACTTGCGGAACGACTGGCTCTGCATTTGACAGAGCGGCTTGGGCCTTCTGCAGTTACAGCGCATCATGGAAGCATGTCCAAAGAGCAAAGATTTGATGCCGAGCAGAGATTAAAATCAGGGAGTTTAAAAGCCTTGGTTGCTACATCTTCTCTGGAATTAGGGATTGATATTGGGTCTGTAGACCTGGTTTGTCAGATAAGTTCTCCCAGGTCCATTGCTGCTTTCCTTCAAAGAGTGGGACGTTCAGGTCACTCTGTGGAAGGTAGACCTAAGGGCATGCTGTTTCCACTTACTAGAGATGAGCTTCTGGAATGTGCTGCAATTTTCGATTCTGTCAGAAGAGGAGAACTGGATGCTATTGTGATGCCTGAAAAACCTGTTGATATCCTTGCCCAGCAAATTGTTGCTGAAGTTGCTTCTGAAGAGCAGGATGAGGATGCTCTTTTTGAAATGCTTCGAAATGCATATCCATTCAGGGTGCTTACAAGAAAAGAGTTTGATGAAATCATTAACATGCTTTCGGATGGTTTTACAACCAGAAGGGGAAAAAGGGGGGCTTACATTTTCCATGATGTAGTTAATAAAAAGCTGCGGGCCAGAAAAGGAGCAAGATTAACAGCTATAGTCAATGGTGGAGCTATTCCTGATAATTTTGACTTTGATGTAATTAAGGAGCCTGAAAATATTTTTGTAGGAACATTAAATGAAGATTTCGCTATCGAAAGTTTACCTGGTGATATCTTTCAGTTGGGGAATGCTTCCTACAGAATCACAAGAATAGAGAATAGTAAAGTAAAAGTAGAAGATGCCGCAGGACAACCTCCTACCTTGCCTTTCTGGCTTGGTGAGGGACCGGGTCGGACAACGGAGTTATCAGATGCCGTATCAAGAATTCGGGAGACTGTTTCAGATCTTATTGGTGAAGTCGATGAATTTTCATTAAAGGATGAAAATAATATTTCCTGGAAAACCAAAGGAGTTGAATGGCTGGTAAATGAAGTAGGTCTTTGTGAAGCAGGAGCAGAGCAGCTTGTGACTTATCTGGCATTATCAAAAGTTGCCCTAGGCACTGTACCTACTCAGAAAAGACTGGTTTTAGAACGTTTTTTTGATGAAACGGGGGATATGCATCTTATTGTACATTCTCCTTTTGGAAACAGGGTGAACAGAGGTTGGGGATTGTCTTTGAGAAAAAGATTCTGTAAGAAGTTTAACTTCGAACTACAGGCTGCTGCCACGGAAGATGCTATCATCCTTTCCCTTGGCTCCACTCATAGTTTTCCTCTTGAGGAAGTTTTCAGTTATCTGAAAGAACAATCGGTTGAAGAAATATTAATCCAGGCCTTACTTGACTCGCCCATCTTTGAAATCAGATGGAGGTGGAATGCCAGTGTAGCGCTTGCCGTATTGAGAAGGAGAGGTGGACAAAAGATGCCTCCACAGCTGCAGCGCATGCAGTCAGAGGACCTTGTCGCGCTGGTATTTCCTGATCAGTTAGCCTGTTTTGAAAATATTCAGGGAGAAAGAGAAGTTCCCGATCATCCTTTGGTAAATCAGACCATCCATGATTGCCTTACAGAGGCAATGGATATTGACTTGCTGAAAGACGTATTAAAGAGAATAGAAAAAAGAGAAGTAGAACTTGTTGCCAAAGACCTTCGCGAGCCTTCTCCGCTTGCTCAGGAAATTCTCACCGCAAGACCATATGCATTTTTGGACGATGCTCCGCTTGAGGAAAGAAGAACCAGAGCTGTATTAAGCAGAAGATGGCTGGATGCTTCTGAAGCTGATGATCTTGGCAGGCTGGATGCTGCTGCTATTGAACTTGTAAAGTCAGAAGCCTGGCCCGTTGCATCTTCCCCCGATGAACTGCAGGACGCATTAAGCATGCTTGCTTATATTACCGAAGAAGAAATGAAACGAGGAGATGGCAGATTTAACTGGGATGAGTTTTTCCAGGTTCTGGTCAAAGAACAACGTGCAGGCATATTTAAAACTTCTAATGGTAATAAACTTTGGATTTCTATCGACCGGGTTCCGCAATATGAATCGGTTTATCGGGATTTCAGATTAACTCCTTCTTTACCTGTTCCTGAAAGATTAAGAGAAAAGAAATGGACGAAAGAAGATGCTCTCAAGGAAATAGTCAGAGGAAGGCTTGAAGGTCTTGGACCTGTTACGGAAGAGGAACTGGCAAGCCAGATGGACGTTTCGCGAAGTGACATCAATTATGCCATGCTCTCGTTAGAACAGGAGGGATTTGTATTTCGTGGTACTTTTAATCCTGGAGCCAAATCTGTTGAATGGTGTGAGAGAAGACTTTTATCAAGGATTCACAGATACACACTTCAAAAGCTCAGAAAAGAAATTGAAGCAGTTTCTCCCGCTGACTTTATGCGTTATCTCACGGAATGGCAAGGCTTGTCAGCAGAACAGGCTGAGGGACCAATGGCTGTGGAAACTGTTCTCTCAAAGCTGGAAGGGTTTGAAGCTTCATCTGCAGCCTGGGAGTCAGAGATACTTCCGTCAAGAGTTGCCAATTACAATCATACATGGCTGGACTATTGCTGTATGAGTGGGAAATATGTCTGGGGAAGAATAGGTAAAACAGATGGTGCTGTTAAAAAGCTTAATTCACCGATCAAGACAACTCCCGTCATGCTGGTGTCAAGGAAAAATACTGAAGTATGGAAATATGATTCGGGCAATAATAATGCTCCTGAGCTTTCAGCAAAAGCCTTGCAGGTGGTGAATTTTCTGAAGGAAAGAGGAGCTTCATTCTTTGAAGATATTGCAACAGGAACAAGATTATTCGATTCCCAGACAGAAGAAGCGATTGCAGAGCTTGTATCAGCTGGAATTGTAAGTTCTGATAGCTTTACCGGGCTACGTGCTTTGTTGGTTCCATCAAAATATAAACTGGAATCATCTACAAGAAGGACCGTGCCATTTACAATGAACGACTCAGGAAGGTGGAGTCTTATCAGAAATGAGTTTCATGAAGAGCCTTCCAGGGAAAGGTTTCTGGCGATGACAGCCAATGTATTGTTGAAGCGGTACGGAGTTGTATTCAGGAAGATTGTTGAACAAGAATCAATAATGCCACCTTGGAGAGATCTTGTCAGAACGTTCAGGAAAATGGAAGCCAGAGGTGAAATAAGAGGTGGTCGTTTTGTGGATGGTGTCTGGGGAGAGCAGTTTGCATTGCCGGAAGCAGTCACAATGCTGCGGGACGCCCGCAAAAAAGAATTGAAAGGATCGATAGTTGTCATCTCTGCTGTAGATCCGTTAAACCTGACAGGTGTGTTGCTGCCTGGAAAAAGAGTTACAGGATATTTTGGAAACAGGATATTGTTGAAAGATGGTTTGCCTGTAGCAGTGCTGGAAGGAGGAGAAGTCAAATTTTTTCAAGAGTTTGAAAAAATGGAAAAATGGGAGCTTCAAAATCTACTTATCCGTAAGCATATAGCCCCTGAGCTACGTACCTATCTGGGCGTTTAATTTCTTGTATATGAGTTGATTTTGCCGAACTTGACATTAGATATTCTGATTTAATAAATTTATTTGTTACTTTTAGCTTTTGAAGATTAAGAACCAGAACTAATGTTGACATACGGTATTACTCCTCCTAAAGCAAAAAATGCTGAAGAACGCATTCTGGAAATTGCAGAGAAGCAAGTAAACAGGATTAAAGGTCTTGATGCGGATGCGCTTATCATTTATGATATTCAAGATGAATCTGACAGGATTTCAGATAGCAGGCCATATCCGTTTTTGCCTACACTAGACCCTAAAGTATATTCGGATGTCTATCTGAAAGATTTGACACTTCCTAAAATCCTATTCAGATCTGTAGGAAATTATTCACCAGAATTGCTGGAGGTTGAACTTAAAGAAGCTTCTAACAATCAAAATTATGTGTTTGTAGGAGCTTCTTCACAAAATCAAAAAGTGCAGCTGACACTGGATGATGCCTATCAGTTGTGTCAAAATGCTAATAGTAACATACGTCTGGGAGGTATTATGATTCCTGAAAGACATCAGAAAAAAAAATGATGAACATCTCAGAGTAAAGAATAAAATCAGCAATGGCTGTGAATTTTTTATTTCTCAGGCGGTCTATCATAGTGAGGCTTCCAAAAATTTTCTTTCGGACTATTACTACCTTTTCGAAACGACATCAGAAAGGATGAGGCCAATCATATTTACACTTACTTTATGCGGTTCACCTAAAACACTGGAGTTTCTTAAGTGGCTTGGTGTTTCTGTACCTAAGTGGGTTGAAAATGAATTGCTGAATTCTAAAAACATTCTGGAGAAATCATTTGACGTTAGCTATCAGATATATAAAGAACTACATGAGTTTGCAATGGACAAAAATATTCCTGTAGGTTTTAACATTGAAAGTGTTTCTATTAATAAGGAAGAGATTGAGGCATCTGTTGAGTTGTTTGAAAAGGTGAAAAAGGATTACAGAATTGCACAACCTAAACACAGTATACTTGAAGATACGGCATCGTTTTAAAGATTAGAATCTTATAAATATTGAAAACACCTGCCGAGTTTTGGGCAGGTGTTTTTTTTTATCTAAACAATTATTAATGAATTATGAAACAGCATCACTTGCTGTACCAATCTTTAACTTTTCCATATGCAAAAAACAGAAAAAACAACCCCGAGCAGATACGCCAATCAGCGCATGCATTATTCGGAAGAAGTAATCTTTCCCATTCTTGATGAGGCATTGTTCTGCATTGTCAGCTACTTTCTGAACAATGAACCTTATTCCATTCCGACAGCCTTTGTGAGAGAGGGATCAAAGCTTTATATTCACGGTTCTGTCGGAAGCCATTTTTTGAGACAACTTGCTCCCGGCACACCGGTTTGTATATCCGTAATGCTGGCAGACTCATTAGTAGTAGCTAAATCTGCTTTTCATCATTCTGTGAATTACAGGTCTGTCATTATATTTTCCAAGAGTGAGCTTATTGATGACTATGATCTTAAAGCTGAGTTTTTTAAAAAGCTGACAGAGAAAATGGTGCCGGGAAGCTGGGATTACCTGCGCCCCATGAAAGCAAGTGAGGTGAATAAAACAATGCTGATAGCTTTTGAGATCAACGAAGCTTCAGCAAAAGTAAGGAATGCTCCTCCAAGTGATGATGAGGAAGATAAAGACCTTCCTATCTGGTCTGGGCTTATTCCAATTCCACCCAGGAGACTTGCTCCGACACCTGATGAGTTAAGTATAAATATACCATTACCCGAACATCTCAAGTATTAATATATTCTAATACAGTTACTTATTTAACAATGTGAAATTTGGCTCTTGATTGCGGTGCTACTACTTCAATCAGAGCCATCTTTTTTTTTACATTTGTACTAAACTTTTAAATGACATAAAATCCATATGTCAATATTTTTGGGAGGTAATTATGCTATTTAGATTAAAATTAAACAAGTTATTTACGCTACTACTGCTTATTGGTATAGTAGTAACAAGTCAGGCCCAGCATTCTTTAAAATGGGGAAAACCAAGTAAAGAAGAAATTCAATTAAATGTCTGTAGCTTTGAT
The DNA here is from genome assembly GCA_024707265.1 of Sporocytophaga sp. GTDB lineage: Bacteria > Bacteroidota > Bacteroidia > Cytophagales > Cytophagaceae > Sporocytophaga. The sequence goes on from JANQAB010000004.1 coordinate 774,973, forward strand.
AGTTCAGCCAATGCAGTAGTATTGGCAGAGACAGGGCATATAAGGATTATAAATGGCTTTGTTTATATGGAAATATATAATAAAGTTAAGATACTTAATTCTAAAGGTCTTGATTATGCAACAATAAATATTCCCTATCAAGCTAAATATAATGTGGATCAAATTGAAGATCTGAAAGCTCAGACGATCAATATTGAGAATGGAATACCTATTATCACACAATTAAGCAGAGATCAAATATTTACCCAGACTCCGGATCCATGGATGGAAGAAAAGAAATTTACTTTTCCAGGAGTGAAAAATGGGTCAATTCTGGAATACAAGTACACTCTTGTAACTAAGAGAATTAAATATCTGAAAGATTGGTGTTTTCAGAATAAAATTCCCACATTATTTAGTGAGTTAAAAGCAGAAATTCCGCTGTCACTTCAATATAATGTAATTCTTTCCGGGAAAATGCTACTTGACAAGTATAAAAATGCTTCACCTAAAGATAATACCTGGGCTTTAAAAAATATTCCCGGATATGAGCATGAAAACTTTGTCTATTGCTATAGAGGCTATATTAATCAGATTCAGTTTCAGTTAAATAGCTTCTACAAAATTGAGCGTTACGGGGGAGAAGACAAAAGCGTTCTACAAAGTTGGGATGAGCTTGCTACTGAGGTTACTGAAGACTATTCTACTTATTTGGGAAAAGCGGGGATTGCAAAGGAACTGTTACTACAGATAGTAAATATAAAAGACTCCAGGGAAGATGCATTGGTAAAGATTTTCAATTTTGTTCAGAACTTCAATTTAACTTATTACAGTAAATATCCAATTCAGAAAATATCTGATCTGATAAAAACAAGATCGGGAAACTCCGCAGAAATAAATCTATTATTATGCTTGTTGTTAAACGAAGCTGGCATTCCCGCAAATCCTGTCCTGATCTCCACTAAAAGACACGGAAAAGTAACTAAGCAATTCCCTCTTCTGGATCAGTTTAACCACGTCTTTGCTGCAATTGCTGAAAAAGATAAAGATAGCAGCTACATATTTTTGGATGCTGTAAGCCAAAGTTCTAATTATCATCTCCTGCCTGCTGATCACATCAACTATTGGGGATTTATGCTGGATGGCACTAAAAGCCGATTTGTAAAAATAGATTATCGTACTGAAAGCAAAGAAAGCTATCTGATTACATATAATTTAGAACCAGATAGAATTAAGGTAAAATATAATGGAAAATATACCGGATATGCTGCTCTAAAAAAACGTGAACTTCAAAAAAATAATACTGTTAAAGAGCCCTTGCTCTCTCTCGAAAATGCACCAATTAAAAAAGATAGTTCAACCATTTTTAATTTAGAAAATGAATATGAAGACTTTTCTGAAATTTACTATTATTCTTCTCCATCCAGATCTGCAGGAAAGTTGTTTCTTAATCTGAATCTGTTTGAATTACAAAATCCTTTTAAACAAAAAGAAAGGCAATTCCCAGTGGAGATGGAGTACCCATATAGTATTAACAGTACTGTTTATATCGCATTATCACCAGGTGACATAGCTGCAGTGTTACCTAAAAGCATATCTATAGCCTTGCAGAACGAAGGTATTCAGTATGGTAAGTTTATGTATAAAATAGCGAGCGATGATAATAACATCAGAGTTTCTATCAAATGGGAAATGTCTGAAGCTATTATACCTCAGGATTACTATGGCTTTCTTAAAGATTTTACAAACAAAGTAATCTCTAAGTTGAACGAACCTATTGTAATAGAAAGGAAATAATGAAATACCTCGTAACAATTTTAACCGTTATACTTCAGTTTAACGGGCTCGCTCAGAGTCTTAAATTTCCTGACGCCATTGTTGAATATAAGCATGCTGAATATACTATTACAGATGTAAACAATGTTCATTTCAAGTATAAATTTAAAGTTCAAATTCTGAATGGTAAAGGACAAAAGCATGGAATTGTAACTATCCATACTGATAATGATACAAAGCTGAAGTCCTTTAAAGCTGTGGTTAAGGATGTACTGGGCAATAAAGTTTCTTCTGCTTCAAAATCAGACTTACAAGAGGTTCATGCTCATGAATATTTTACTTTATACTCTGATAATAAAATAAAATACAAAGAATTAAGCTATTATCAGTATCCTTATACCGTAGAGTATGAATATGAAGTGGATTATAAAGTTTTCCTTGGTATATATTTTCCGTTTATAGAAGGTTACGGCCTGCCTACCGGTGAGGCACTTTTAACTGTAAAGGTGGCTAAAGGAGTAGATTTTCTGTTTAAGGCTAATCAATTTGAAGGAATAGCAGATAGTGTTGCTGTAGGGAGTATGAATCTTTATACCTGGAAATGTAGAAACGTCCAGGCGATATATCCTGAAAGCTTTTCTCCATCATTTTGGATAAAGGTTCCTTCAGTATTTATAACTCCTCAAAAGATAAACTATAATGGTTTTTCGGGAGCTATGGATTCCTGGCAGAACTTTGGTAAATGGTCCTGGACATTATTGCAGAATAGAAACGAACTTCCGGAAGAAACCAGAAAGACCATTTTAAAATTAACAGAAGCAGAACCTGATACTCTGAAGAAAATTCGTATACTATATAAGTACCTTCAACAATCCACCAGATACATCAGTGTACAAGATGGCATAGGTGGATATCAACCTTTTCCGGCTGCCTATGTTGACAAGAATAAATATGGTGATTGCAAGGGATTATCTAATTACATGAATGCAATGTTATCTGTTATTGGAGTAAATGGCATTTACACCAAAATAGGGAATGGAGAGTATAAGATAAGGTACTATGATTTTCCAAGCTTTTTTCAGACCAACCATATAATTGTTGCAGTGCCCTTCAAAAAGGATACACTATGGCTTGAATGTACAAGTAAAGAGCTTCCATTTGGTTATATCGGAAAAGGTAACTCAGATAGGAAAGGACTTGCTGTTACTCCTAATGGTGGCAAATTGGTAAATACCCCTGTTTATACATCGGAGGATAACATTAGTAGTATTAAAGCTTCCATGCTAATCAGTGAGAATGGCAGTATGTCTTGTAACGCCAGCTATCACAATTCCGGGATTATGATGGAGGAGTTGCTTTGGATAAAGTCTTTGGATAAAAAAGGTCAGGATCAATATCTTCTTGAAAAATATCCTTCAAGAGAATTAACAGTTAAAAAATATGTAATCGATGAAACTTCAGATGTTTATCCTTCATTGACTTTTAATATTGAAATGGAAGAAATGGAATTTGCTTCCAAAACAGGTGATATTATTTCCTTTACTCCTAATTACCTTAGAAGATTTAAAAATCCTTTTAATTCAAGTGAAGAGAGAATTAATGACATTCAATTAGATTACGGTTATCAGCAGCACGATACGATCGACATTACGCTTCCTGAAGAATATGTAGTCGATTATTTGCCTGGACCCAAAAAAATGAATACTGAATTCGGAATTTTCAAATCTGAATTTATTCAAAAGGGAAATCAGGTATCCTTCATCCGTCATTCTATGATGTTCAAAGGCTCATTTTCAAAGGATAAGTATGGTGCTTTAGTTGATTTTTACAAGCAAATTCAAGTGACAGATCAACAGAAAATTTTCCTTAAAAGGAAATAATTATTCCATTCTATGTTAACTTATCCCGGATATTTCAGTTATTATCTATTTTAGGCGTTCTATTAACATAAAAATATTTTATGAATCCACTTTTACAGAGTTATAATACCCCTTTTGATACAATACCTTTTGATCTTATTAAAAACGAGCACTTCCTGCCAGCCATAAAAGAAGCAATAGCTTTAGGTAAAGAGGATATTAAAAGAATTACATCCTCCAAGGAAGTTCCTGATTTTGAAAACACTATTGTGGCGCTGGAAAGAAGCGGCGAATTGGTAGGTTCAGTTTCATCTGTTTTCTTTAATCTGAACTCTGCAGAGACGAATGATGAAATTCAAAAACTTGCAAGAGAAATTTCTCCTTTGCTTTCAGAATATTCAAATGATATTTTGTTGGATCAGGAGCTGTTTGTGAAGATCAAAGCAGTTTATGATAAGAAAGATAAGCTAACCCTTTCTCCTGAACAAAACACCTTGCTGGTAAAGACTTACAAGAGTTTTGTCCGAAACGGTGCAAATTTGTCCGAAGATAAAAAACTGAAGCTTCGTGAAATAGATAAAGAATTATCTCAATTATCACTCTTGTTTGGTGAGCATGTATTAAAAGAGACTAATGACTTTTTTATGGAAGTTACTGATGAAAAGCAACTTTCAGGATTACCTCCATTTGTAGTGGAAGCGGCAGCCATTGCAGCCAAAGAAAAAGGCAAAGAAGGCAGCTGGATCTTCACTCTTCAGTTTCCGAGTTATATTCCTTTTATGACTTATGCTGATAACAGGGCTTTGAGAGAAAAGATGTTCTACGCTTTCGGATCCAAAGCTTTTAAAGGGAATGATAAGGACAATCAGAAAATTGTGTTGGATGTCGTAAGGCTTCGTCATGAAAGGGCTAATCTGCTTGGGTATAAATCGCATGCAGATTTTGTACTTGAAGAAAGAATGGCCGAATCACCTTCTAAAGTAAGCGCATTCCTTGATAACCTTCTTAAGTATGCAAAACCAATAGGAGAGAAAGAGTTAAAAGAACTTTCAGAATATGCAAGATCCATTGGCGGACCAGAAAAACTGGAAAGATGGGATATCTCTTATTATTCAGAAAAACTTAAGAAGGAAAAGTACTCTATAGATGATGAAATGCTGAAGCCCTACTTCAAGCTTGAGAATGTAATTGATGGAGTATTTCAGGTTGCAGGAAAATTATATGGCTTGAAGTTCAAAGAAATGGATAATGTGCAGGTCTATCACCCGGATGTAAAGGTATACGAAGTATTGGATGAGCGGGATAAGCATATTGCCGTATTTTATGCTGACTTCTTTCCAAGAGCAGGAAAGAGAAACGGGGCATGGATGACTTCATTCAGGGGCCAGAAGAAAGTTAATGGGATTGATGTCAGGCCACATGTATCCATAGTTTGTAACTTCACCAAGCCAACAGGTACACAGCCTTCCCTGCTTACGTTTAATGAGGTAACTACCTTGTTTCATGAATTTGGTCATGCATTGCATGGAATGCTTGCAGACGGAACTTACGAAAGTCTCTCCGGAACCAGTGTTTACTGGGACTTTGTAGAATTACCTTCTCAGGTATTTGAAAACTGGGTCTATGAAAAAGACAGCCTTGATTTGTTTGCAAAGCATTATGAAACAGGTGCTGCTATCCCTCTTGATCTGGTTAAAAAAATCAAAGAGAGTGCAAACTTTATGGAAGCTTACCAGACAGTCAGACAGGTGGGGCTTGCTCAGCTGGATATGGGCTGGCATTCAGGTAAGGCGCAGGATGTTATAGATGTAGGAGCTTATGAGAAAGAACTTCAGAAGGCAACTGACCTATTACCTCCGGCTGATGGTGTGAATACAAGTTGTTCCTTTTCTCATATATTCCAGGGAGGATATTCATCGGGTTATTACAGCTATAAATGGGCTGAGGTGTTGGATGCTGATGCATTTGAATTCTTTCAGGAAAAAGGCATCTTTAATAAAGATACTGCAACCCTTTTTAAGACACACGTACTTAGCGCCGGCGGCAGCGAGCATCCGATGGAGTTATACAAAAGATTCCGTGGAAAAGAACCTTCTCCGGAAGCTCTGCTTAGAAGAACGGGAATGCTTAAATAAGCGTAAAGCTAAAAGCTTAAAGTTAAAAGTATAAAGTTAAAAGCTTAAAGAATTATATCAGTTCTTGGGTGTTTCAAGGTTTAAGTAGTGATCGATTACTGACGCTGGTGCAAGCGTCTTCGCTTGTACCAAAAATATATCAAGCGTCTCGCTTGAATTACGAATGTTAAAAATATTTAATATTAACCTGACGACCATGTCTTTTTAGAATATGGTAGTCAAGTTGAATCTTTACTTTCTCATGCGGAATTATTGAAGCATCTAAGTTTCATAAAGAAAGTTTTCTGTCTGGCAAATTGACGATTTGAATCATAAATTACTTTGTAACTATCAGATTCTTCGCAGGCTCAGAATAACAAATTCGTGGTAAGGGCACGTAACTGAACACTTCTAAGTTGATCTCTTTCTCAGGAGAAGACCAGGTAAGAGGTCTTTTCAGTATATAGTAATCATTATCCCATTAAACAAATTCATATGAGACATATATTACCGTTAATACTTATCCTGCTTCTTGTATCTTGTTCTTCTGAAAAAGTAAGTAAAGAAAATCAGGAGCAAACAATAACAGCTAAAAAATCTACTATTGATAAGCAGAATATAGAAGAATCGGAAGATTGTGTTTTTGATACAAGTACCTTTAAGTTTACTTCTGAAGCCATACATAAATTTAATCCTGCTCTTAAATTTCATTGGAATGACAATGAAAAACATGCCTTTCTTCCATTGGAGGAAGGGGATACGCTGATACTGCATATAGGAGGATGCAATCACTTTTCCTACTGGGCTAAATACAGAACGGATTACTCCAGATTTAATGACAGCATTTATTTATTGAACAAAGTAAAATGGATAGCTGAGAATTTTTTTGATAATGGTTTTGATAAAAATTATGTAAGATTTATCTCGGATAAAAAATACTTCCTTGAAGAGAATGGTAAGCCACTGATGAAAAGTTATTCTATTCAAACGGACACATCCATTCAGGAAAATGAAATTTATGAAGGCTTTTATTTTATGAGGGATGGAGAAAGAACAGAAATATGGATTCATGCATATGTTAATTGATTACACTAATGAGGTTTTTTTAATCTGTCATTTATATTTTTTATAATACTATTGTCCTGTAAAGGACTTAAAGAACAGGCTGGAGAGTTGCCATCAGGGTGAAGAAGCAACTATTTTATCCTTGCAGGAAGAAGCTGCAGGTATGAAGCATTTTTCTATCGTTCAGATTGATAGCATAGAATTTGAAACTTCAAAATTTGCAGACAATCCTTTTATTATTGATTCTAATCTTATTACTGTTTCGAAAAATGGAATAAGTCTGCCTATTGACAATTCTGAAAGTATCATCCTAATGGACTCCATCTCAAGGGATGAGACCGAAAATGTCCAATATCATTTTCAAGGTTATAATTGGTCTTTCAATCAGTATCTTATTGTAGAAGAAATGTACGAGGATGAAAGAATATTTCTGATTGATAAGAAGGATGGAAAGAAAACAATTCTTTGGAACAGACCCATTCAGGATCAGGAAGGTAGATATTTATTTAATAAGCAAAGCAATCTGAGTGCGGTCTATGATGATGTCCCATTTGGATTTCAGATTTGGGAAAAGGAGTTGGGGGCTTTAATACAAGTGGAGGAGGTTAAACTTCAGCATAATATCATAATGGATGCGATATGGACAACTTCAGGGGATTTGTTTATTAAAAGCCTTCCAATTAATGAATTCATCACCCAGGGAGAAGAAGCTAAATCAGGGTTTGATTATTATAAATTAACAAAGAGAAAATGATCATAACTGACCAATGACAGTAAATATTTTTCAATATCATCATTTATAAAAGAAGAGTTTGAAAGCTGTTATAATTTTAAGAATTTTACATTCAATATATAAAGTTATTTTTAATACTTAATTTTCTTATACCTTATACCTTATACCTTATACCTTATACTTTATACTTTATACTTTTAACTTTATACTCAGATGTATCCTCGAATAGAAACGATTTCCGGTAAAAGACTTATCGGAAAATACCTTAAAATGTCTTTAAAAGAAAACAAGACAGTAGACCTTTGGCGAAGTTTTATGCCATTGAGAAAGACTATAATAAACCCAGTATCATCAGATTTTTTTAGTTTGCAGGTATATGAGCAATCTGATGATTATAGGAATCCGGATGCAGAATTTATTAAGTGGGCAGCTATGGAAGTTTCCGATAATACTGAGGTTCCACAAGGTATGGAAGCTTACTATTTATCAGGAGGTCTCTATGCCGTTTTTTTGCATAAAGGCGGTCCGCAAAATTTTCGTGCAACTTTCCAGTTCATTTATGAAGAATGGATGCCATCTTCCGGCTATACTGTGGATCACAGAGAACATTTCGAACTGCTGGGGGAAAAGTATAAGAATAATGAGCCTGATTCGGAAGAGGAAATATGGGTACCGGTTAAGAGGATATAGAGTTAAACCTTTCAGGCATGTCTCTTCCGTATTTCTCTGTGAGATAAAAAAAACAAATCTTTCAAAGTAGCATTAATCAATTAACTATAAGTCAATATGTCTAGCCAACGTAAATTAGTTTTATTCATTGCCACCAGTATGGACGGCTATATTGCAGCGCCTAATGATGATTTAAGTTTTCTTTCATTAGTAAATAAGGAAGGAGAAGACTATGGTTATTCATCTTTTATACAAACAGTCGATACTGCCATCGTAGGCAGGAAAACGTATGATTGGGTAGTGGCAAATGTACCGGAGTTTTCTCATGCTGATAAAAATACTTATGTCATTACAAGATCTCCAAAGCCTTCTAATGGCAACATCACTTTTTATAGCGGAAATCTTAAAGATCTTATTACAGAATTAAAAGCAAAAAAAGGTAAGAATATCTTCTGTGACGGAGGTTCTGAAATCATTCATGAATTGCTCAAAGAAAAATTAATAGATGAAATGACCGTTTCGATTATCCCAATACTACTTGGGAATGGCACAAGGCTTTTTAAAGATGGAGCACCTGAGCAAAAGTTAAAGCTTATTTCAACAAAACAATTTGATACAGGTTTAACTCAATTACATTATGTATTTGAAGGGAAATAATTAGTTAATCCCCCTCAAATTTGGCAGAATTTACCTTCCTGTTAAATAATCCTATAAGTTAGTTTTGTAGTTAGACTTAAAGAAAACTCAATGGACAAGATCAGATTTGATAAAGATGTAAAAGTGTTTTATGTAAATGCAAAATCCTTTCCGGAAGGGATTCAGGAAGCTCATCAAAAACTTCATTCTTTAATTCCTTTTTCTAAAGATCGAAAGTACTTTGGAGTTTCAAGACCGGAGCAGGGCGATGGAATAATCTACCGCGCCGCCGCTGAAGAACTAGAGCCTGGAGAAGCAGAAAGTTTCAGGTTGGAATCTCTGGTTTTAAAGAAAGGGGATTATGTGAGCGTAACTATAAAAGATTATGCAAAAGATATCATGAGCATTGACAGGGCATTTAAAGAACTTCTTGCACTTCCAGACCTCGATCCGCAGGGATATTGTGTTGAATGGTACTATAATGAGAAAGACGTTAAATGTATGATCAGACTTCAGTAACATTGATAGTTCCCTTATTCTTTCCTGGATTGATTGTTTCCAGATGATTGTTTTAATGAAATCTTTTGTAGATGATAAAATTCTTAATACCTTGAGAATCAAATTTAATCTTTATAAATCATTTACAACTTTCACTTAAACAAACCTACTAATGAAACTAAAAGTAATTTTTTCCGCCTTATTATTTTTATCAGTCCTAAGTGTTAATGCTCAGAGAGCTGCGCTTATAAAAGGTAATTGGAAGTATCAGGATGTAACCGAAAAGGAGAAACTTGATTCAGCAAGCATTCAGATGTTGGAATTGTTTTTCAGCGAGGTAACTTTTGATATCGAAGAAAACGGTAAATACAAAGCGCAGTTTATGGGTAAAGCAGAGGAGGGAGTATGGAAACTTAGCAAAGATGAATCTAAAATTACCTTTACTTCAAGTAAAGGACCTGTCAATGAAATGACCATTGAAGAGGTGAGTCAGAATAAATTGATTCTGAATTTTGGAAAGCCTAATTCTCTTGTTTTGAAAAAGACAGATCCTGCAAAGGAAGGTAAGTAACAGATATAACCAGTTAAGCAGAAGCAGCTCATTAGTATTTCAAATGAGCTGCTTCTTTTTTTTACCTCTTTATCTTTTGTAGTTTTCTCACCGTAGTAGACTTTTCATCAATAACCGATAAAATGTAAATACCTTCATGAAGGTCAGCTCCTATCGACAATGTCAATACATTCCCATTAATTTTTTCATGAGTAATTAACTTTCCATCAATGGAATATATATGAATTATCCGATCTGATTTTTCAATGTTATTAAATTGCAAGGTAAAGTTATCATCACTTGGATTAGGATAAACTATGAGAATGGGTTCAGATGGTTCTGCGTTTATGTGAATAATTTTACTGAATGTATATTTATTATACGAAGTTTTTATTACCAGCTGATAATATCCGTAACCTTCATCTGAATCGTAGAATTTACCTTCTGCAAAGGAGTTCGTGTTATAGGTCTTAAAACTTCCATTAACCGGACTAAAGCTATTTCCATCTTTGGATCTTTGTATATAGAGAATAGAATTTGAAGTAAGGTCATTTACTTTATAACTTAGCTTCACCATGTTATCAGTATAAGCCCCGCTAAAGTAAAGTATATTAAGGGGTAAAGGGCAATTGTCGGTTATATATACTGAGTCTGTATGTATTCCGCAGGTATCTGTTACAGTTACCCAATATTTCCCTTCCTGATACGCTGTAAATTTCTCCGAACTATGACCTGGAGTCTGCCATTGATAGCTTTTGAATCCTGGTCCTGCATTCAGTTCAACGATTTCTCCCTTGCAAACTCCTTTATCAGGTCCCAGTTCAAGAATAGGTGTAATCATCTCCGCAACCATTATCGTATCACTTATTTCACAATTGTCCGGTGTTGTTACATTGACCCAATACTTGCCGGGAAAGGTTGCTGAAACGACTTGACTGCTGCTGCCTGTGCTCCACTTGTAAGAGCTGTACCCTGGACCGGCATCCAGCTTTACGCTGTTTCCATTACATAACATTTGATCATCGATGATATTAAGATTTGAAAATGGTGGAAGGTTCTTAATAGTTATACAATCTTTTGAAGCGCATCCCTGGCTATTGGTTACTGTTACACAATAGGTTCCTGGAGTTGTCACGGAGAGTGTAGGGTTAGTTGATCCGTCAGACCAGTGATAGCTGGTAAAGCCGCTCCCGGCATCAAGCAAGAAAGATATTGCACCACAAACAGCTGTATCAGCTCCCAGGTCAATTTTAGGTGCATTGTTATTATCGACCTGAATGTTCAACATATAACTTATTATGCCACATTCTCCGGGAGTTTCGGCAGTTAATGATTGAGGGCCTGGCGTTGATCCAACATCTATTGTGATTTTTGTTTTATCTATCTTCAATATGGATCCAGTTCCGTTGTATGTCCACGTAACATCACCAATACAGCTTGCAGAAGTAGCTTCATAGGTTACAATTGCATTCAGACACACAGAGGATGGCCCTGAAATTGAAATGTCGTTACCAAACAGTCCCGGGATAAAATTGGGAAGACCAAGCCTTCCACTAGTACCTGGTATGTGAGTGACAACATTGTCAGTGGCGTTACTTAACATCCCCAGGGCGTTTGGATTATTAATTGCTCCGAGTCCGGAAGAGGTGACATAATAAATTTTACTATCAGGTCCCATTTGCACGCTGGGTTTGGTTGATGCAGTTGTAGAGATATTCTGTCTGCTTACTGCTATTTGTGCAGGACTACCGGCATTTAAATCATATTGATAGATATTGGATCCGTTATATTCTGTGACATATAGAATTCTGTTATCAGGTGAAAACTCAGAAGAGTAGGCATGAGGCAGGGAGTTAGCCGTCTCCAGAGTAACAGGGTTGCTAACAATACCTGTCTCATTGTCAAAATCAAAAAGTTCCACACTTGGAAGGGATGTACTTCCACCCAGTGTAGAACATATTTTTTTGCTATCATGTGATACCCTCAGGTATCCATAGCGGTTACCTCCGGCTGTTATAGAACCAGTATTTGTAATAACAGGAGCTGGATTTACTCCGGAATCAGTGAGGAGATAAGCGACAAATTTGTCTATGTTTTTTTCATGCGAAATAATCCAGATGTCTTTGCAATTTTTATGATAAACGGCAGTAACTCTTTCTGCAATGTTGTTTTGCAAGGTGATATTTTTTCTCTCCGGCCACAATCGCTCCCTTGCCTCCGTTCAAGGTCATGTCAACAACAGAGTAGCTGAGGTCAGAGTTAAACTCCTGCCAGTCATGAACCGTAAATATGATATATTTATCTTGAGCACCAGGATAAGGAGTGATAATAGATGATTGTGAAGAAAGTCCTGAACCATTTAAGCCCGCTCCATTAAGCATCGTCAGATGATCTGCAGTCCAGATATTTTGTCCATTTGTATAAAAAAGAAGTTTTCCATTGCTATCTGAAATACTTGCTACTCCTTCGGATTGACTCATGGAGGTCATGTCGGAAGCTACCGGTATACCTGAAGAAAAATCTACACTCGCAAAGGAACCATAACACCAGACATCTCCGGCATGGTTAATCTTGCAATTACCAACCTGTACTTTGCTAACCTCTGAAGTGTCACAGCAAAGACCACTGCATGCTATTAACTGAATAAAATGGGCTCCATTCCTATTAAAATTATAAGTCAGATCATTGGTAGTACCGACATCTGTTCCATCAATAAACCATCTGTAAGTGGTCGCTCCCGTGCTTATATTTGTAAAGGTGAGAGAAGTATTTGATGGGATATTGGCTGCAGGACTTATAAACTTTGATTCCACAGGGCATCTTACAATAACATCCCAAAAGGTTTCTGTTGCGCAATTGGGATCACTGTTGGAGGCTTTACTAATTACTTTAAAAATACCGGGGGAAGCGTATATTTTTAATGGACTTACTGTATTGATAGCAGTAGTTCCGTCGCCAAAGTTCCAATCATATGTTACATTGGTTTGTGAGGTATTGTTAAAGGTTATTGATTGTCCTGCAGGTATTTCTATTTTTGATTCAGGTAAAGGTAAGACAGAAAAAGCAATAGGAGAGGTGCAAGGGCTTTTGCACCCTTTAGATTGAAGCAGACTTTTCCGAACGATGGAAATAGCCGGAATCATTCGGTCTTTTTGGCCTTGCGTAAACATATTAACACAGGCAAGATCATTGTAATCCATGTAGTTGGTGGTCATGTCTACCTGGTCGCCCATACCGCCTAAGCCAACGGATCTGAAAGGATTCAGAGGAGAGGTGTCGTCTTCATCGCTCGTGCAGGTGTTTGCTGTGGCGCCACAATTGACATAATTGGTAGATGCATCCGGCGGTGTATCACATACACGATCTCCATCCATGAGGCAGTTAGAGTTTGTACAGCCACCTTCAAATGTATGATAACATCCAAGATAGTGTCCCGCCTCATGAATCAGTACTTTAGAGTAATCAGTGGAAGTGCCTGTCCATTGTGCTTCTATAACTATTCCATCTTCCAAATTACCATGAGATGAAGGAAAATAGGCATAACCTGCCACTCCTGGTCCGGATGATAATGAGTTGATTTCATTGATAACCCACACATTAAGATAATCCTGAGCAGGCCATCTGATAAGGTTTTTCAGATCCGAATCCTGATTTTCCATATTAATATTGGTGAGTGGAGAAACCGTTCGGGTAATACCGGAAGTGATATTGCCGTCAGGATCCTGAACAGCCAGACAAAATTGAATATCGGTATTTACTCCAGCTGATTGTGCATAAGCGCCTGTATTGGAAAACGCTTCATTTAAATCTTTGAGGCACTTTATTATTCTGCTGTCTGATATATTTTCCGGACCTCCATTATGGACGATATGAAAAACAACAGGAATAACATAGGTTTGACCTGCTCTTTTATGTTTTTTGAAAGTATCTTTATATAACAGATTATTTATGGAATCTTCTTTCTTCCGGTAAGATTCGCCTTTCAGTTTTTTTAACAAATCCGTAGCGCATACCGGAGGTTTGTCATTGTCTGGGATAGAATTTTGTCCCAGAGAACTACCGGATGATAGCAAAAATAAAGGCAGGTAAAAGATGCTCTTTAAAAATATCTGATAAGCACTTTGCCTGAAAAATGAGCTGTTCATAAATTCTGAATATTTTGTCCCAAATAATAGGGCGCAAGAATTTCAGAATGTTACAAAAGAAAAAAAGGGATTTATTAGGATAAATTGATGGGTAGGATTTTTCTTTCTGAAGTTCATTTTTTTTTCTGTTTAAATCCCTTGATTTCTTATAAAGTGCTTTTCAGCTTCAATCTAATGGCTCCTGTAAAATAGATGTTAATGTTTAATTGCTTTTAGCATCCTCCCGTCTTCAAAACGAACCAGGTATATACCTGGGAGATAATAAGCTCCGAAACTCATATTTTCTGCTCCCTGGATCTGTTCAATCTGTTGTCCTTGGGAATTGTAGATTTCAACAATAGAATGATTCACATGGTCTATATTAAAACTGTTTTTAGATGGATTCGGATAGACTGCAATGTCAGAAGTCAGAGCAGAAGTATTCTTTAATCCGGTAATAGTGTTAACCTCAAATGAAATCGGAGAAGATGTTCCTTTGCATCCTGCAGAAGTAGTGGCTACCGCAGTGATGTTCTGATAGGAACCATTAGGCAGCTGATTCCAGACATAAGAATTGGTCTGTGTATTGCCAATAAGGTTATTCCCATTATAAAATTCTATTAAAGATATATCAGAGCTATTTGCCAGGGCATTCAAAGTTACAGATGTAATTCCTCCGGTAGATTCAATAATTGAATTATTGACAGGACTAGTGATGGTTATTTGTGGAGTAGCATTAATTGTAATCGTTAATGTCTCTGATGTAGTTGGTGCATTGGTATTGTCAATAGCCTGAGCTGAAATAGTATGATCCCCGACAGATGGATTTTGCCATGTATAACTATATGGTGAGTCATAGTCGGTATAAAGAAGGGTGGAACCATCATAAAAGTTGACTCTGGAAATTGAACCATCACTGTCTGCAGCGTTTACTTTAAGCTCCACCTGAGTTCCCTGACAAAGATTTATATCATTAGCAGGAGAAATAAATGATATGACTGGAGGCCTATTTTCGCAATTATACTTGAAACCTGACATAGCATTTGTTGCCTGGTATGGAGTGTTTCCCCAATTACCAGTCCAGGCTACTTTATCATATCCTTCCCAGTTATAAGCCTGAGGTTCCCACCAGAAAATTCCCAATCCTTTTTTGTTAGATAGAGATTGTAAATTCTGTATTACCTTTTCTACCAATTGCCTTGCTTCCTGAGGTGCGGTTACCGGTAAACCTATCTCCGAAACCATGATTTCTTTATTGTATCTTGAAATCATATCATTCATATTGGTTAAGGTTTGTTGTGCATAGGTCTGCCACTCCTGAGGAGTATTTGGATACATGGACATAGCTATAATGTCAAATTTTGCTCCGTTGCTTATTAACCCTCCGATGTTCCAGCGGAAAAGAGAGTTATCATATCCGTTAGAAACATGCACAATGACTTTTGTATTGGGAAATACAGCTTTTACTGCGTCATATCCTTTATTTACGAAGGATGCATAGTTGGCCATATTGGTAGAAGCTTGTCCTTCCGGCCAAAGCATACCGTTGTTGGTTTCGTTTCCAACCTGAACCCATTCAGGTGTTATATCTTGATCTTTTAATGCATTGAGTACATCGGTTGTATGATTATAAACAGCCTGTCCCAGCTGGGATACATTGTAATTTGCCCATGCTGCAGGTTTGGTTTGTTTACCTGGATCAGCCCATGAATCACTGTAATGAAAATCAATCATAAGTCTATAACCCTTTGCTGTAGCTCTTTTCGCGACATTCACCACATCCTGTTTGCCATTCCATCCATTGGCAGGGTTGACCCATACCCTCAATCTTATTGAGTTGATGCAATAATCATCCAGTATATCTAATAGGTCTCTTTGCACACCGGTGCTATCGCGCCATATTCGTCCAGCGTTTTCCATTTGGGAAAGCCAGCCGACATCAGCGCCTCGCGCAATCTGTGGTATGGCCTTATTATTGAATAATAAAAGCAAAGCGATGATTATCAGGTAGGTTTTTTTCATTATGCCCTAAATATATGAGATTTAATTAATGTTTTTTGAGATTTTTTGAAGATTTGAAAAAGTGAAATGCCCAGGGCTCAAAAGTTATTGTATCGCTTTTAAGTAAGGAATAAAACATTGAGGCTTAAAATCGGAGAAGATTATCCTAAAAATTAACAATGCTGTTTAGATTCAAAACATTCTTTCCTGCTATGATGAAATCTGAAAATTGAAGAGGGGGTATGGAAATTATTATATAATGCAGGGACTGTTTCTTTGTCCTTAGTAATACTGCCATATTGCAGGTAGGTTGTCTTATCTGTTGTGAAAATCAGATTCAGAATTTGTAATACCTACCTGAGAAGTACAGCTGATTATCCTAAAAGTTCTTCAAAGGTTTCCAATGAACCGGCATAGAAAGCCATTAATTCCAATGTTCCCTGAGCGGTGTCTTTAGGGTTCAGATAGAAATAGAAACTTCTTATTCTTGAGAAAAGGTAATTTGTAGAAGAATCATCAATGAAAGAAAAGTCAAAGTGAAGCCATTGGAAGTCCGCCTGCAATGGTTGAACAATTGCGTCTATATGCAGGATGGTATCCTTTTCGTCTTCTTCTTTTCCTATGAAGTCTATACGTAACTGATGTAAGGGATTTCCTTTTGCCAGAACCATTATGTGACGGCTTTCTTTTTCTGACAAATCTACGAACAGATCTGATGTTTTTGGATGTGGACATTCCAAAGCTGATAAACAGAAGTATTCAAGATCGTACTTGTTATAATTTACAATTGCGGATTCCGAATCTTCATTATAAAATATCTCATGAGTCTCAGGATGAAATTTCGAATCCAAAGTATTTATGTTGTCCTGATCAAACTGAATAAAGAAGTATTTTCGATTAGCTGGTGTAATGAAAATATTTTTATCAAGCTGATATACTTCATTATTTTTAATCGCTTTTCCGTTTAGCCAGCTCATCAAGTCGAAGGAGCAAAGCGATTGAGGAAAAAAATATCTCACTGATTGGATTCCAGTAATCTATGAGTTGTAATGTTGAACTAGTATTGACCTTTTTTTCCTTGTCATGACAGTTTAAAAAACAAACTTTATTAGGTCTTTTTATATTTTCGAATGCCTCAATTGTTGCCTCATTGTTTTCTTCTCTTGAAGCATCCATTTTGAAAAAAAGATTTTCTAAATTAACCTTGTACCTGCCGTCATTCCAATGTTTTAAAGCTTCATCGGGTGATTGGTAATCAATGAAATGAAGTTCAACGTCGTTGTTCAGAAGTCCAAGAGGGTAATCTTTACCGAAGCAATGTCTGAAAGATTTCTGATGTCTGGAATCAGAATGTTCAATAAAGGTTATTGGTTTATCAATATAGTGCTCAAAATCATTCAACAGTTTTATGAAATCAGCATTGAATATATGTATTCCAATAAATGGAGACTGGTATGGAATATTGAAAGCATCATAGACCTCTTTTCCCCAGTTATCATCACTTACTATGGTAAAGTTTTTATTTTTTATCTTATTGATATTCAGTAGTCTTTTGTTGGCGCTTTTACTCCATGAAAGGTTTTTATGATATAACTCATATATTCTTTTAATATGTTTATTGTAAGAATATAGCTGTCGGAGTTCTTCTATAATCAGATATGTTAAAGAATTTTGTTTTAACAAATCAAATTTATTTTCTGAGGTTTCACTTCTAATTCGGTATACACTGCCAAAGAACGGCAGAACAAATCCTTTTCCTCTTAGCAGCAATAGCCAGAACAACTGTGTATCCCAGTAGTATTTAAATGTTTTAAGCTTAGGAATATCTCTAAGAGATTCTGTTCTGATTGCCATGGTTGATACCTGTGTTAGCCAGTAATCAAAGTAGCGTTCCTGTCCAAACTCAAAGCCATAAGGTTTATCGTTAAATATAACAGGATGAAGATCTTCCAGGAATTCATTGGTGTCTTCAATAAGCCTGTTAAACCTGTGACAGCAAAGAATATACTCAGGGTGTTCGTCCAGAAATAAAACCTGTTTTTTTATTTTTTCAATATCTGTCCAATAATCATTTGGATCAAGAAGGAATGTATATTGGCCTTTACATTTTTGAAATGCCTGTAAGATGTTTTCAGAAGATCCGACTTTTTTATCATGGCACAATGCAACAACATAATCTGGATACCTGAGTTGAAATAGGTCTATAATCTCCTTCGTTTTATCTCTGCTGCAATCATCTGTGATAATGACTTCAAAATTATATCCATGTTCCTGAGAAAAGACACTCTTTAATGCCTTTATTAAATGAAGTTCATGATTATGTGTAGCAACTACTACACTAAACTTTATAGGTCTTATATGATCCGGCATTTATGAAAGAAACTTATTTTAAAAGACCAGTTTGGCATCCTGATTTACTTCCTCTTTTACTGTTTTCTGAATTTCAATAATAGAATTACAAACATGCTCAATTTCGCTTTGTGTAAGCACTGCAAAGTTTGGCAGGCATAGTACTTTTCTTGAAATTTCTGTTGCTACTGGAAGGTTAGTAGGATTTGATGAAGGCAATGATTTGTAAACAGGAAATTCACTAATCAGAGGGTAAAAGTACCTTCTGGTATAGATGTTAAAAGTTTTGAGCAATTCATACGTTTTATCTCTGCTCACTCCGAACTTTTCCTCATCGATCAGAATAGGGAAGTAAGAATAATTATGTTTAGTATCCGCTACCTCATCAAGGAAAGTGATTCCCTCAATATTTTTTAATCTTTTTTTATAGTTCAATGAAACGTTTTTCAGGCGCTCTATTCTTTGGTCAATTGTTTTTAACTGAATGAGTCCCATCGCAGCCTGAACCTCATTCATCTTGGCATTCATACCTGGCGTCACAACGGTGACTTCATCGGAGAACCCGAAGTTTTTCAGAAAGTCAATTCTTCTTTTGGTAATGGGATCATGACTGATAATTGCCCCACCTTCAAAAGTATTAAAGATTTTGGTTGCATGAAAACTTAGCACAGACAGATCTCCATAGTTAAGAATGGATTCTCCTTTATATCGTACGCCAAAGCTATGACAGGCATCATAAATTACCTTTAATCCATGTGCTGTTGCGATCTCTTGTATCTCTTCTATTTTGCATGGCGTTCCATAAACATGCACAGGCATTATAGCTTTAGTATCCGGAGTAATGGAGGCTTCCAGCTTTGAAGGATCGAGGTTGTACGTTCCCGGTTCTATGTCGCAGAAAACTGGTTTGCTCCCATTCCAAAGCAGGGAATGAGCAGTGGCGGCAAAACTGAAAGGTGTAGTAATAACATCTCCGGAAATTCTTAATGTTTGTAAGGCCGTCATTAAAGCCAGTGTTCCGTTTGCAAAAAGAGAAACATATTTAACACCAAGATATTTGGCAAGCTCTTCTTCTAATTGTTCATGAAAAGGACCACCATTGGTAAGAATCTGCCGCTCCCATATTTTTTCAAGATACGTTTTAAATTCATCGAGTGGTGGGAGATAAGGCTTAGTAACGTATAGAGGCTGATTCATGGCTTTGTGTAGGTTAGTAAACTGTTGTAAATATTAAATGCAGGTCATTGTAAGCTCTTTTTTATTTTAAAAATTATGAAGCAGGTTAATGACATATTCAATTGGAAATATGAAATTATTAATGACAGATGAAATTTAGTTGGATGAAATAAGAAGGTCTGTAACAAATGATACATATGTGTTTATTTTTTTATATTTTATTTACAGACAGATTAATTTCTGTTTCATTATCATATTAAATTTTTAACTGATGGAGGCCATTCAATCCAAGCACCTTGAAACTACGGAGTGGACAAATGCACTATTCAAAGAGCGCTTTACCACTATCAATATCAGAATAGATGATTTTAGTAGATTTACTAAAGAAGTTATCATTCCGTTATTCGAAGAAGTTAAATCGAGAAATATTGCTTCAAGCTTTTATTATAGGCTTGCAACAGATTTCTGGATGGGGGTAACTTTTGCAGATATAGTTCTATTGGATTTCAGCGTTTCTCCATATAACTTTAAAGTATATCTTAAACCTTTGATATATGAAAAGTTGAATAAATATTTTGACCGTAAATTCCTTGATGATTTAGAAGTAACAGAAATCTGTGATAAGTTCATTCAACCCAAGACTAATCTTGATGGATTTGATATGTGGGCCCTTCGTATTATAAGCATTGAAGATTATTATGTAGATAATCTAACTTATATATTAGGTAAACAGGAGGTAGGGATAGTAAGACAACTTTCGGTCAAATCATCAAAGTGTATTTTAAATGAAATATTTAAATCAGAAAATGAAGAGGATACTTCAGAACAAAATATTCTTGATAAATGTCTGTTGATGTATTTACCGGTTATTCATTCATTATTTGAAGATCTGGAGGATATGTATGAATTTTCTTCCTGGCTTGTTTATAAAACTTTGTATCAGGTTAAGAAAGTTGATAATGTACATGATTTGCAGGAATGGAAAGTAAAGAAGGTTTTAGATGCGAATAGGTATTTTGAAGAGCAGAAAGATACGTTTATAGGCCTTACTGAATATTTTCTTGAAAGTCTTGATAATAAGGAGGAGTTCGACGAAAAATGGCTGAATGATTGGGTTGATGCTTGTATTGAATGTAAAGGTAAGTTGTTAATCCAGGATAGAAAGCATAGGTGGCCCACTATTCCTTTCTTTTATTTAGAGGATGAAACTATATTTATAGGTATGGATGAAGACCGGTACAGACACTGGCAAGGCGTTTACTTTATCTTAAAAATGATAAATAGTCAGTTGGGCATAACTTTTCATTGTGAATTGAATTTGTTTAATGCTTTCAAAAACTCATTAAAGACGCTTGCCGGTAAAGATATTATGTACAAGTAGTTTGTACTTTTAGTGAATTTTAGCTCCATTCTGACCTTTCATTTAAATGTCAGAATGGGGCCATTTTTTTGTTACACCTAACTCAGCATCTCCTGAAATTTTTCTTTCGAACCACTGAATAGAGCCATTATTTCTATTTCTCCTGCAACTTCTTCTTTAGGATTGGCATATAGATAAAAACTTTTTATTCTGGAGAACATTTGCTCTGTAGGTATATCTACTTTGAATAATGAAAAGTCAAAATGTATCCATTCAAAGTCATCATTCAACTTTTGTGCAATTCCTTCTGTCTCAAATATAAAATCATATAAATTGTCTTCGGCTCTTGCACCAAGGTTTAAGCTAAGTTTTGTACCAATGCTACCTCTTGTAAGGATAAATACATGTCTGTTTTCTGGTGCCGAGAGATCGAGAAATAAACTTTCATTCAACTCCTGATTGACTAATTGGGCGGGTATGTGAAAGAACTCTTCAGCTTTTTTATTATACTTTATTTTAACAGATTCTGTTTCTTGGTCTATCTTTAAATCATAAGCATCCGGATATGTTAAAGCATCTATGGTAGATTCATTTTTATTGTCAAATGTGAGGAAAAATTCGGACCTGCCGGTTATCGTTTTAAAGATGGTATTACTATAAGGAGTCAGTTCTGTGTAATAACCTTTCCCTCCGCTTATCCAGTCAATGACGTTAAAATAGGCAAGTGAACTTGGAAAAAATATTTCGCTTACCGGAGCCCAGTTTTCCATGATCACCAGTTCATCTTTTACCGGATCATTTTTTACTTTTCCTAACTGATAAAATCCAATAAAACATACTTTGTTGTTTATCTCGAGAGATGTAAACTTTTTGATTTCCTCAATATTGCCGGTTTCTCTGGTGCCATCCATTTTAAAGAACAACCGATCATAATCTATTTTTTTCTTTTCTTTCATTCCATTTATTGATAGCATCTTCTTCTGATGCATAGTCTATGAAATGGAGCTCAATTGCATCTCCCAATATCCCGAGTGGATAAGGTTTACCAAAGTTTTCCTGATATCCCTTAACATACGTGGATTGTGATATGGGTACAAATTGAATGTTTTGGTTAATATAATACTTAAAATTACTTACAAGTTTTATAAAGTCTTTATTAAATATAAGGATTCCCACAAACGGTGTTTGATACGGAATACCGAGGGCTTTATAAACTTCAGCTCCCCAATTATCATCACTGATGATTGTGAAACTATTGTTGAGGAGTTTAGTCAGATCAAGTGGCTTTCTGTTTTCTGATGCTCTCCAAAGGAGATTGTTATGATGGATTTCAAATATTCGTTTGATGTGGATGTCGTACGGGTCAAACTTAAGCAGTTCATCAAAAATCAGATAGTTCTGTGTATATTTTTTATCAATATTTTTCTGGCTCCAGTGACCTTCGCTGTGAATTCTGTACACTGCTCCAAAAAAATTATGTATGTATCCTCTTCCTTTTGTCATTACTGTCCAGAAGATGGTCAGATCCCAGCAGTATTTAAAGGTTTCCAGTTGAGGGGTATTGTCAAGGGCACTACTTCTGAATACTACAGTTAGGGTTTGCGTTAGCCATTGGTCAAAAAACTTTTCAGGGCCAAATTCAAATCCATCAGGATTATTGATAAATAGTTCGGGATAAAAATCAATGTCGAACCTTCCTGTATCTTCATAGAATCTTTGGAATCTGTGACATGAGATTACAAAGTCCGGATTTTTATCTAAAAAATCAATCTGCCATTTTAATTTATTTGGTTCTGTAAAATAGTCATCTCCATCAAGCGTAACAATGTATTCCCCTCTGCATGATCTTAAGTTGTGCAGACAGTTTTTGGATACACCAATATTTTTATCTTGTAGGATCGGAACTATAATGTCAGGATATCTTTGATGATATTCTTTTATTATTTCCTGAGTTCTATCAGTACTGCAATCGTCACTGATAACAATTTCAAAAGCGTAATCATGAACCTGAGCAAAAATGCAATCGAGTGTATGAGCTAAATATTTTTCATGATTATAGGTTGTCATTGCAACACTGAACTTCACTGGATATTTTTTTGATAATGTCATAGTCTGTTGGGAAGAGTAAAAGTAAAGGACAAAGGTAGATATAAAAATTATTTTTTTATATTAATCTATAAATGATCTTCAAAAAAAATAAGTAAATTTTCGAGATATTCCAATGTATAATGAAAGATACCAATAACCCTTCAGAGAATAAGTCTGTGACCATTATAAAAGCTATCTATAAAGAAAGATGGGTGAGTATTGCTGTAAGGTATGATGAGTTTTCCAGATTTGTTTTAATGTTTATTATACCATTTAGAAAGCACTTACTGGATAAATCTTCTATCTCTTATTTTTATCATCGCATGGGATCTAACAATAATGTAATTCAATTAAATTTTGTTACTTCTCCTTATTATCTTCAAAGAGAAGTAAAGCCACTTTTGATCCAGATGCTGAACAATTATTTCGATAGAAATTATCTTCAAACAAAAATAGGTGTTGGATTTATAGACGGCACTATGTGTGAACATAAGATAGGGCTTGACGGTATAGATCATAATAATCTCAGATTATTTTCGACAGAAGATTTATATACAAGTCCGATTACCTATTCAATTGGTGTGCAGGGAGGCAAAGCATTATCTGAGTTATTATCCGTCTCTTCCGAACTCCATTTGAATGAACTTTCTGCAAGTGCTGAGTTTTTTCAAGGTCAGGAGTGTATTGAAAAAGCAATGACTTTAAATCTTATTTTTCTTTGTTTTTTTATTCCTGATAAAAATAACCAGTATCAGTTTTTATCCTGGATAAATGATACTATGTTATCTCAGATAGATCATAAATCTACAAACATCTTAACAGAGCTGGAAGTGTCTTATTATGAACAGAAGGAACAACTTTCGGCTTATATAGATTAT
Organism: Sporocytophaga sp.; assembly: GCA_024707265.1. Taxonomy (GTDB): domain Bacteria; phylum Bacteroidota; class Bacteroidia; order Cytophagales; family Cytophagaceae; genus Sporocytophaga. Next base: position 798,828 of record JANQAB010000004.1, read on the forward strand.
ATAGGAGACTCAATAAAATCTCAAGAGGCATTTGAGGATGAGTGGATGAATATTTGGACAAATGCCTGCAACAAGTATAAGAATATTGTTGATGCATTAAATGATACAGGAAAATTGACAATGCCTTATGATGTAAAAGACAATCCAACTATCCGCTTTTCTATTGATAATAAAACGTATCAGGATTGGCAGATAGCTTATTTTATGGTATCCTCTTTGAATGGTCAATTAGGCATTAACTTTAATACAGAGCTAAACATCCTGTTCTGGCTCAAGAGAACACTGCAGGAATTATATATGAATGATTAGGAATTATCATTCAATTCAATCAATTAATTCCTGAAATTTATTCATGGATCCTGCAAAGAATGCAAGTATATTTATTTCTCCCTGAGCTTTTTCACCTTCATTGATGTAAAAGCAAAATGATTTTATTCGTGATAACAGGTAGGTGAATTGTTGGTCATCCGGTAGAGTGGTGAAATCAAAGTGTACCCATTGATAATCCTGATCTATATTAGCTTTTGTAAGGCTTTTGATGGAAAAATCATTTTCCTTTTCATCTCTGGCAACAATATCCATGGTTAAACTTGCCTCTTTATCTCCATTTATTAAGATCAAGATGTGTCTGTTTTCTCTCTCTGACAGATCTATGAATAAATCAAGATCTAAAGGGTGTTCAGGCTCCTGCAATGAAAGACGAAAATATTCATCATCCTGCTTATCATACAATACCTTGATAACTTCAGTATCATCGTCAGTTCTTATCTGATAAGAGTTTACGTAAAGATCAGCGTCCAGAAGCCTGGAATTATTGCTGTCAAACTCTGTGAAAAAAAAGAATCTTTTTCTGACCGGTGAAAATATTTTATTGGACTCTGTAAAGCTTTGATAATAGTGTGCTTTTCCTGTATTTAACCAGTTAATTAGATCAAAGGTGCTTAGGGAATATGGAAAGAAAATATCACTTTCAGGATTCCAGAAATCCATAAGGATTAAACTTTCTTTATTTACCAGTTCTTTAAGTTTGTTTCTGTCATGATAATTTAAAAAACAAACTTTATTTTTTAATGGAATTTTCTGGAAGTTATTAATGTCATGAATGTTATCTCCTTCATATGAGGCATCCATTTTGAAATATATATGATCCCATACTATTTTGTTTTTGCCTTCTTCCCAGGAGTTTAACGCATCTTCTTCTGATCGGAATCTTGTAAAATGAATTTCAATATCACCTAGTTTTCCAATCGGATACTGAGCTCCGTAAGTATGCCTGAATTCATTGATATGATTACTTTCAGAAAGATCAATGAATTTGATTTTCTGGTTAATGTAATAATTAAATTTATCAGCTAGTTTAACGAAGTCCTTATTGTAAATATGAGTTCCTATAAAAGGAGTAAGCTTGGGAAGGTTAAAGGCTTTGTACAGTTCATCCCCCCAATTGTCATCACTTACAATAGTAAAGTGTTTGTGTGTTAATAATTCAGGATTTAAAGGCTTTCTGAATTCACTTTTTATCCAGGGTAGATTTTTTTTATATAAATTATATATTCTTTCCAGATGTTTATTCTCATGAAAATCTCTGTACAGCTCTTCGATACTAAGATAATTCAATGAATATTTCTGTTGATCTATGTGTTTGCTCCAGACTCCTTTGGAATGAATCAGGTATACACCACCAAAGAAGTTATGTACATATCCCTTTCCTTTGTTTAACAATGTCCAGAAGATTTGGGTATCCCAGCAGTATCTGTTTTTTTCAAAGTGAGGAGTATCTTGCATGGCACTGTTTCTGAATACCATTGTCAGCGTTTGTGTCAGCCATTTTTCAAAATAGTATTCCTGCCCGAATTCAAATCCATCAGGTTTGTCAGTAAAAAGTTCCGGATGAAGATCGTCTTCATAAGTCTGAGTGTCTGTGTAAAACCTTTTGTATCTGTGACAGGAGATTACATATTGGGGATTTTCATCTAAAAATGTAATTTGCTTTTTTATTTTATCAGGATCTGTCCAATAGTCATCCCCATCCAGAGTTGCTATATATTCACCTTTGCATGACCTAAAATTCTGAATGCAGTTTTTGGAAACCCCTAAATTTTTGTTATTTAAAATAGACCTGATGATATGAGGGTATTTCTTCTGGTAATCTTTAATTATTTGTCTTGTATTATCTGTACTGCAATCATCACTTACTAAAATCTCATAATTGTAGTCATGCTTCTGAGATATAATACTATCAAGAGCTTTAGCAATGTATAACTCGTGATTATAAGTTGTCATTGCAACACTGAACTTCAATGGATAGCTTTGGGCCATTTTTGTACTGTCTAGGAAACGATGGTTTTTTCAGTTGAAAAGTTCTTAAACACAGTTCCTTTCCCGAATCCCTTTAGGTTAACTCCAGCTCTTTTTTCCTTATTGGAAAGAAAATGTCCGAAGTTTGTAATAAGAGGGAGGTCATAAGATAGTTTTCGAAGAAATAATTCGTTGGAAATGTTATAATAAACGATGTTGTTATAAGTAATCCGATCATTTATCTCAATGAATGTATAGGTGTTCTTGCTATCTGTTGATGTCAGAACTATTTTGTCACCTTCTTTTTTCCAATGTGCAGCTTCCCATTGATTGTTTTCAAGGATTGCAGGAGCAGGAGTATTGTGGGTATTGGGGGATAAAATTCCTTTATGAGCTAAACCGTTTTTATAAAGCACCACCACATTAGACAATTCCGGCTTTTCATAATTGATATAAATCTTATGAAAATAATTGGTATAAAATTCATTTTCAACACGGTTTTCATTTCCATGCTTGATGGCTCGAAGGTAGTTAAAATCCATAATGATAACTTCCTTTTTGCCATTGTGGATGAGTCTGTCATAAAGATCGTCATCTTCAAATCCGTATCCACTCATTCTTTCATCATATCCGGAAACATCCAGGAAGTCTTGTTTTGATGCACAAAACCTTCCCAGTGCATCTCTTAGATAATAAAATTTTCTTTTGGTATCCGGGACAAGGAAAAGATTTTCCTGTTCCAGAAATTTTTTAGATATATACTCTGCAAATCCTTTGCCCAGGTAATTATCAGCATCTGTGTTACAAATAATATCGCCTGTGGCCAGTTTAAACATCAGATTTCTGGAATGACTTCTGTCGAAATAATCTGCTTCATCATAGCGATAATATACAAGAATACCTTTCTCGATATAATCTGACATTTCCGACTTGATCCATTCAGAGAGGCCATCAGAAGAACCGTAATCCATTACTATAAATTCCAGGTTGCCATACGACAAGTTGTTTTTTATATTCAGAGGAAGAGTCTGTCTGAGGTGATGCAGTCTGTTCATGCAGACAGTACAGAAAGAAATTTTTTGTTTCATGAGTAAATCGACCAGGTCTGTTATTCCGTGACTGTATTAAGTATTGGCTTCCTCTGCTATCAGAGCAATGCACTCTTTGATTGTATAAACAAGGTTTAGTTCATATGCATTCAATATCCCCAGTTGTGAATTGATAGATCTTAAATAATACTGAATGACAAGCCATTTTTGCTGTTCTTCCTCGCTGGCACCAATACTGGTATCCAATTTAAAATCCTCTGGTGCAATAAACTCTCCTGTATTTTGAAGCGCATTAAGTTTATTGCTTATTGTACAACATAGTTTGTACCAGTCGTTAAGCCATTCATCTTCAAATTCATCATTATCAAGTATGGTAGAGGTAATATAGCATACATAATCTCTGAGGTTTTCCTTTTGGCCGCTAAAGGTGGATTGTAAACCTTGCAGGAGTTCATTTTTGAATTTTTCCTGGTCTTGGCCTCCCTGTGTTACATTCAATATGTTATTGAAAAATGTTTCATAGAAGTCAGAGGCATTTTCTAGGTTTTTATCGAATGCAAGGAAGAGAACGACATGTAGCTGAATGCCTAGTCCTATAGCAGTATCTATATTCCACCCATCTTCCATAGCTTCGACAAAATCAAGTATGGTTGAAGATGATTCTGAAAGTAACTCTTCTGCAAGGGTTGAAGCTTGCAAGCCTCCTGTTTCCATGATATCAAACAGGAAATAATCATTAATATGTATATGATTATTTGGGTAAGGTAAAAACCAGTCGTTCACTGGCAGTTCAATTTTTTTAGCTGGGGCAGGATTATCTTTGAAAAATTCATTTGCCCTATGTCTGGCAATGGATTTTATCAGATCTCTGTTGTTTTCATCACTGATCTCACACATTATAATTACATTTTCCCCACGATCGAAGCTACGATTGAATATTACCTTATTAGTAAGCTCCTTTTCATATAGTTCATCTTTGATGGGTAGGGCTACATCGTGAATGACTTTTTCTATTTCATTATGGTATAGAGAAATAGATATCCATGGGTTTCGCAATGCTTTCATTTTAATGGTTTTAAAAATGTGTATTAGATCTGTTTACAGAAAATTGTGGATTCAAATTAGGTATATATTTTTTGGTGGTTTGTATCTTTTGTTACAATCAATAAAAAATATGAGAACTATTTTTATAGAAAAATAAATTCAATGGGTCTATTAAAAATCTCTATTTGTACTGTTTGCATGAACAGACTTCATCATATTATGCAGACACTTCCCGCAAATATTGAAAATAATAATGATTATCCAGAGGTAGAATTTGTGTTGCTTGATTATAATTCTTCTGATGGTTTGGAAGAATGGGTGAAGAATACTATGGGGCAATATTTAGCAAGCGGAATCCTTAAATACTACCGAACAGAAGATCCTGTTTTCTTTGATAGGACCCATTCCAGGAATTTATTATTTAAACTTGCCACTGGAGACATCATATCAAATGTTGACGCTGACAATTATACCGGTATAGGTTATGCTGCCTATCTTAATGAAGTGTTTTCGGAGGACAAGGATATTTATGTTGTCGCTGATACAAAAAAGAGGTATTACTTTTTGAGAAATGCATTCGGACGGTTCGCTTGTCAGAAAAAGGATTATATGGCAATAGGAGGAATGGATGAGACAATGAAAAGTTATGGTTCTGAAACGATTGATTTGTATGAAAGACTGGCCAATCTTGGAAGGAAAGAATATGTGATCAAAAATACCAATCTCCTGAAAGCCATTAGTCATGCAGATGAAGAGAGAATAGAGAATGAGTTCTTTCTTAAAAATATTGATCGGTTCTATAATAAATACCTTTCTTATGATTCTTCGGAGTTGCTTTTTTTATTTAAAGACCATTCTTATGAAAAATGCAAGATCGTACCTGAAGTCATAGAAACACATTTGCCTGCAACTATATTGGAAGGCTCTTTCGAAAAAGGTACGTGGTCTGAATACGGGAATACTATCATGTTAAATGATCACAAGACTTATATTTCAGATAAAGATCGTTTAACAAGGGTAGGAAATAGTGATGGAGATTTTTATAAGATCGATGATGTTCGTTTCCTTCAGAACGTTGCTAAGAATTATTCATTTATTGTAAACAACGATAAGTTAGCTCAGAATAAAAGAGAGAAAAGCCTTGTGGTGAATAATAATTCATTTGGAAAAGGTAATGTCACTTTCAATTTTGAGACTTTGGTAAACATATCATAAGTACTGCGCATGAAGAAATTTCCTTTCTATTTTCAGCTCGATCAGATGGATTGCGGGGCTACATGCCTGAGAATGATTGCTAAGTATTATGGTAAAAATCTTGCCATCGAAAAGGTCAGAGAGAAATGTTTTGTGGGAAGGGATGGAGTGTCGCTATTGGGCATCAGTGATGGTGCTGAAATTCTGGGCTTTCATACCCTTGCCGTAAGACTGCCCTACGAGGTACTTGCCAATGAAGCTCCTCTTCCTTGTATATTATATTGGAGAGAAAAACACTTTCTGATACTTTATAAGGTAACTAAAACTAAATTGTATTTAGCAGATCCTGCTATCGGCTTAATTACCTATACACCTGAGGAGTTTAAAAAAGCATGGATTATTCCTAAGGCAAATGAAACCCCAGAAGGATTCGCATTAATGCTGGAGCCGACTCCTGCTTTTTATGAAGATGAAGATAATGTTGAAACCAAAAAGTCCGGTATACGACATTATCTGAAATACCTGAGACCCTATAAGAAATATTATTTCCATCTTATTTTAAGCCTCACTGTTGCTACAGTAATCTCATTGTTATTGCCCTTCCTGACTCAATCAATGGTAGATGTAGGTATAAACAATCAGGATGTAGGCTTTGTATACGTGGTTTTGATCGCTCAGATTGTTTTGTTTCTCAGCAACAAATCAGGAGAGTTTGTTAGGGGATGGATTTCGTTTCACATGATCAGCAAGGTAAATGTAACCATCCTGTCTGATTTTCTGGTGAAACTCATGAAACTTCCTGTTGCCTACTTTGACAGAAAGACTCCTGGAGATATCCTCAAGAGAATTGAAGACCATGAAAGGATACAATTGTTCTTAACAACCACTCTGGTACACTTTGCTTTCTCACTCATGAGCATGGTTATTTTCGGGGGAATCTTAGCATACTATAGTGTCGGACTCTTTCTGATTTTTGCAGTAGGTAGTCTTCTTTATTTTACCTGGATATTTTCGTTGCTTGCGAAAAGGAAAGTCCTTGACTACAGAAATTTTGACCAAGCAGTTCTCAGTGAAAACAATACTATTGAACTGGTTACCGGTATGCAGGAGATCAAACTTCAGAATTGTGAAAGGCAGAAAAGATGGGAGTGGGAGAAGATTCAGGCAAAGAAATTTAAGCTGGGGATAGATGGAGTAAGACTTGGTCAGATAGAACAAACAGGCTCCTCCATTTTATATGAGGTAAAAAATATCCTTCTGACTTTTTATGCAGCAATGCTGGTAATTCAGGGTGAAATGACTCTGGGCATGATGCTTGCTGTTCAATATATTGTCGGTCAGCTCAACTGGATGACTGTTGATATTATCAGATTTGTTCATGATACTCAGAATGCTCAGTTAAGTATAAACAGGTTATCTGAAATTCATGAAATGCCTAATGAAGAAACAGAGGAATCCGTTTTGGATGCTGATATGGAGCGTGTTCAGGATATAGTATTTGAAAACGTTTCCTTTCAGTATGGAGGGCCGAGATCTAAAATGGTGTTGGAAGATATTAGTTTAAGAATACCTCACAATAAAGTAACTGCCATTGTTGGTACAAGCGGAAGTGGCAAAACTACCATGTTATCTTTGTTACTTAAATCATACAAGGTAACGCATGGAGTTATTAAGTTCGGTAAGTCGAATATCAATAATATCAGCTTTAAATCCTGGAGGAAAAAATTTGCCTGTGTGACCCAGCAAAGCTTTATTTTCTCCGATACCATTGCCAGAAACATAGCAGTCGGTGAAGAGATCATTGATAGGAAAAGGATGAAAGAAGCAACTTTAACTGCTAATATCCGCGATTTTATTGAAGAGCTTCCTGTTGAATATAATACAAAAATCGGGGCCAATGGTGTGGGGCTTAGTCAGGGACAGAAACAAAGAATCTTGCTTGCCAGAGCTGTTTATAAAAATCCTGAAATACTGCTACTGGATGAAGCAACAAACTCACTGGACGCCAATAATGAGAGGGTAATCATTAATAACCTCAATGAATTCTTTAAGGGCAAGACAGTGGTGGTTGTGGCGCACAGACTTAGTACAGTGAAAGATGCCGATCAGATAGTCGTATTGGAAAAAGGAAAGATAGTGGAGGTAGGTAATCATGAATCTTTAATTAAGAGCAAAGGAGCTTATTTTAATCTGGTTAAAAATCAATTAGAACTTGCAAGCTGATGGTAGAGATAGAAGATAATATAAGAAGGAGTGATGCAGTTCATGAAATGATGGCCCGCACTCCACCATGGATTGCAAGGACAGGCAGTATTTTGCTTTTTGTATGGTTCTGCATTTTAATGACGCTAAGCTTTATAATCAAGTATCCTGAAATTCTTGATGGACCAATTAACATCACTACCAAAACGCCTCCTGCTGAACTGGTAGCAAAAGCAAACGGTAGAATAAATCTTCTGGTAGCTAATAATGATAAGGTAAGTAAAGACCAGATTATTGCCTATATAAAAAACCCTGCTTCTTTTGAAGAGGTAGTTGTACTCAACAGACTAATGCCATTTTTTGAAAACCTTGTAAATAATCCGACTAAAATAAGGTCTAAAATGGACACTATCCCTAACCTTACCAATCTTGGTCAGGTACAGAATGCCTACAATACTTTCGTCACGAAGTTGTTTGCCTATGATCTTACCTATACTCTTGAAAAGAATAAACAGCTTGTAGCCAGTAACCTTGAACAGGTAGGTACTTTGGAAAGAAAAGCCCTACTGTTGGATGAGAAGGATAAAGTTCTTCAACAGGAACTACAATTAGCTGAAGATAATTTTAAAAAGGACCAGTCATTGTATGAAAGAGGTCATATTTCCAAACTTGATTATGATGCTTCCAAAACTAATTTTCTTCAGACCAGAAAAAATATTCAAACCAATAGACAAGCGTTGATTGAAAACAGACAAAATCTTCAGCATTTAACCTATAACAACAATGAACTTACTTTGAATGATAAGGAGCAGAAGGAATCATTGAATGTAGGAATAAAAGCTTCTTATAATATACTGGTTTCAGAGCTGAAAGCCTTTAAAGAAGAGTTCTTCATGACTTCACCTATTTATGGAAATGTTACTTTTTTTGATGTCTGGAATAACAATCAGTTTGTAAATAAAGGAGATCAGGTAGCATTTATTGTAACAGATTCTAAAGATATATTAGGTAAGCTTCAGGTAAAGGGTAATAAATTTGGTAAAGTCAAATTAGGACAAAAAGTAAGAGTTAAGCTGAATAGTTATCCAATGTCTGAATATGGTTTATTGTTTGGTAAGGTCAGTAATATATCAAAGGTCAATAAGAATAATGTCTATGTAATAGATGTTGATCTCCCGGATACACTTATTACAACCTATAAAAAGTATATTCCTTATAAGCACGAAATGAAAGGGCTTGGTGAAATCATTACTGAGAATATGAGTATTATAGAAAGAATATTCTATCAAATGAGATCTTTAGGGAGAAAAGAATATATCGGAGAAGAAGAACTACAAAAAAAGCCATGAAAAAATCAAAGAGAATATTATTCCTGGGTGGTTCTAAATTTCAGATTCCACCAATCGTGTATGCCAAGTCTCAAGGACATCATGTGATAACGTGTGATTATCTTCCTGATAATCCCGGACATAAATTTGCTGATGAATATTGCAATCTTAGTACTACTGATTTTGATGCCGTTTTACAACTGGCAAAAGAAAGAAATGTAGATGGCATTGTTGCTTATGCATCAGATCCTGCAGCCCCAACTCAGGCTTATGTGGCAAATGAGCTGGGACTTCCGTCTAATCCCTATGAATCTGTAAAGATACTTGCAAGGAAAGATTTATTCCGAGATTTTTTATCAAAGAATAATTTCTATGTTCCTAAATCCCAAAGCTTTTACAAGTTAGAAGATTCTTTAAGCTGGTTCAGAGAAATTAATAAGCCTGTCATAGTAAAGCCTGTTGATTCGTCAGGAAGTAAAGGAGTGACCAAAATATATGATGAAAGTCAGCTTGAAGAATCGTTTAATTATGCACTTTCTTTTAGCAGAGAGAAGAAGGTGGCAATAGAAGAGTTTTTTGTCAGAGACGGTTATCAGGTAGCAGGGGATGGCTTTGTTGTGAATGGTAAACTGGCCTTTCGTTGCTGGGCCAATGAACACTTTGACAAGCTCTGCAATCCTTTTGTTCCTATAGGGGAGAGTTTTCCTTCAATCATGACAACGAAAACACTTGAACAGGCTCATCGGGAGACACAACGCCTGCTTGATTTATTAAAGATTCAACAAGGCGCTTTGAATTTCGATTTTCATTATGATAAAAACGGAGATTTTTCTTTCCTTGAGTTAGGTCCCAGGAACGGAGGAAATCTTATACCGGAAGTTATTAAATATTCTACTGATGTAGATCTTGTAAAATATACAGTAGATTCAGCTCTTGGAATAGATTGTTCTGAGTTGTCACAGGTTGAAGCTGCAGGTTTTCATTCGTCTTATATGCTTCATGCATTGGAAGATGGGATTGTTAAAGATATCTGGTATAGTAAGGAGATAAGGAACAATATTCTGGAAGAAAGTATATTTATTAAGAAAGGTGACATGGTTAGCAAATTCAATGGGTCGAATCATACTCTAGGTACAATGATTATGAAATTCGAATCCAGAGATGAGATGATAGAAAAAATGGACAACATGGAGAAATATCTTAAAGTGGTGTTAGAGTAGAAGTTTTTGTACCCATTTGTAACTTTTGTTACAGACTTTTAACAAGTTCTGATTTAATTTAGCCTTATACTTAAACGTTAATTTATTTTTAAAATCGATATTCATGTTTCATCCTTTTATAAAAGATATCAGCTATTCTACATCAATAGATTTTCCTGAGCAATTAAAGAAATTGATAAAAGAAACTAAGGTTGTACATTTGAAAGACCTTCCGGGAAATATTGACTATAAAGAATTCTATTCGGATCTTGTTCTTCAGTTAGGAGAGATTGTTGGAATTGGAGAAGATGCATTGACCGGTAATGCTACCCAGGAGCAATGGACAGATATCCGGTATGATAAAGCCAGGGAAACTACATTCAGACATAGTAATACAAGGCAGCCACTGCATACGGATGCAGCTTATGCAAGCTTTGATCTTGATGTAAATTTTTTCTTTTGTCTTGAGAACGCTGAAATAGGAGGGGCAACTACATTTGTAGATGCAGAGTCTATCATTTATATTCTTTCCAAGTATGAGCCAGAATTGTTTAATAGAATTCAGAAGATTGAAGTGAAGTTTGGAAAAGGAACGGATCAAAGAAAGACAAGAAAAATAATATATACTGAAGACTCGGTCCTTAAGTTAAACTGGAATTATTACAGAGTGTCTCCTGAAAACACGGATGAGGCTAAAGCATTGTGTGAGGATTTTCATAATTTCCTTGAAAACAGAATTGTAGCAGCAGGATTGCAAACTCCTGTTTCTTTAAAGGTTGGTGACGGCTTGTTTTTCCATGATACAACCATATTGCATGGTAGAAATTCATTTTTTGGAGAAAGATGTCTGATTAAAGGAGGCTTTAATTTTAACTGATTATAACTTTATACCTATACAGTAATAGATTTAATTATTTTATTATGAAAAATTTAGAAGAAAAAGCATCCGAAACACCTGAAGTGCCTAAGGAAAATGAAGGTTCAGAACCAAAAGGAAAGAAAAAGAAGGTTTCTCTTTCCGAATTCAAAGTAAAGAGCTTTGTGACTGACGTGAAAGTCGAGCAGATGCAGTTCTTGAAAACTGCAGGAGGTTAATAAAATTTATTTAGTATTGTTCAGAATATTTTCAATATCATTTCATTCATGGATAAAACGCCGGAAGTTTCATGTATATGTATCACTCATAATAGAGTTGATATGTTCAGGAGAGCAAAAAAATGTTTCCTGAATCAGACCTATGAAAATAAAGAATTAGTGGTTTTGTTTGAAAATGATCCTGCTACCGAAGAACATGTGAGAAATTCTTCTGAATATTCATATTATGAACTTCATGAATTACCTATGCCCTCTCCATTTATTATTATTCAGTTTGAAGATGAAAATGGAGAGGCCTATAATTCTGATTTAAGACAGAAGGCATTATTAAGAAACAATGATGGTCATGTCTTAACCTTCATCAACAGTACGTGGGAGTATATTTATATAAGTCCTTTGGTATTTGAGTTTACCTTAATACCAGTAGATGATTATTCTTTTAAAATACAATGGAATGATTTGTGGGTCAATATCAGTAAAAATGGATCGATTGTATTAACTTCAAGTGAGTCTGATGCTAAAGTTTACGGAAGTTCAGAATTGGTCGATACTTCTGTACGTCTGGATCTTGATTGCTTTGATCCTGAAAACAGAAGCCTTGAAAGATATGGTTGGGAGAAAAAATCAGTAAGGCCTGTTGATAATAGTAATATTGTTTTCTATAAGATATTCGCAAGACAAAAGATGTCTCTTGGTATGAAAAGAAACCTGTCTATAAGAGCAGCTCAAGGGGACTATATCTGCGTCTGGGATGATGATGATTATTATTCTGAAAACAGAATTTTTAATCAGATGAATTTTCTTCAGTTTTCTGAGAAAATGGCATGCTCTCTTGCTTACGAGATATTTTTTGACCATAATTCAGGAAGGGCATATTATAATTTTGAACGTTCTACAGGGCATGAAAACTCCCTTCTTTTCAGTAAGAAAGATGCGGGACAATATGGCAATCTCAATGTAGAGGAAGATACTCCGCTATTGCTTAATTTCTATAACAGAAATCAACTCGCAATTATGGATGATCCTGAGTTGTATATCTATAACTTTCATAAAAGAAATACCTGTACAAATTCACACTTTCAGATGTTTATAGGAAGGTCGACTCTCCTTGACAATGATTACACTTTAAAAGTAAAAGAGCTACTTGAATCTCCAGTGTAACCTTAATATTTAGTTTCTGCAAGTTGTTGAGTGAGGTAAATGAACAGTAGGTTAAAAATATTCGTTATATTTTTTTTATTTATTGCCGGAACTAAATCTTATGCTCAGGGAAAATTAAATCTTGAAGCTTTGATATCTCTGGCAGTAAAACAAGATTTCTCTGTCCAGCTGATTGAACAGGAGCTGAAAAAAGCCCAGATAGAACAAAGGATTACAAAGGCCAGTATTTTACCAACAGTTAGTTTTAACAACTGGAATGGTTATTATGATGGCAGGTATTATGATCCTCTGAAAAATGATTTTTTCTATAACCCTACAATGGTAGGTAACATGGGACTTACTTCTACATGGGGGATTTACAATGGTGGTTATAGGAATACCAAGCTGTCAATTGACCGAATCTCCATTACTATACAATACCTGAATCTTGAAAAGAAAAAAAGGGAGATAAGCCGGGAGGTTATTAATTTGTATAGTGCCATTGTTCTGGAAAATAACCTGATTAATATTTACCAGAAAAAAATAGATTTATATGCTGCTGAAACTGCAAGAATAAAAGAACTGTACTTACTTGAGAAAGTGACAGCGGTGGATACTTCTGTTGTCGCGCTGACAAGAATTGATGCGGAAGACAAACAGCTTCAGCTCAAATATAAGCTTGAACTGGATCTTCACCAGCTCGGCCTGCTTACTAACGAAAGTTTAGTGCTCAGCGATATTGAAAGTAATCCAGAATTTAGTTTTGATCAGTTTAATCTGAATGAATCTAAATACAGCCTTTACGATGATACAACAGCGCTCAAAAACTCTTCTATCAGTTATAAGATTAAAAGTTTGGAGATTGAGAAAGCCCACTATTCAACTGATTTACAGAAATCACAGTTCAAACCTTCAGTAAAATTTGAAGCAGGAGTCAATACTGGTTACTCTTCCAACCTGAGGCATGAAACTGCAAATATGAACTCTGAGGGTAAATATGTTTTCTTTAAGCAATTTGAAAGCAATAGATATAACTCTACAAGTCTGAATATTTACATTCCGGTATTTGATAGAAGAAACAAGCTTCTGGAGCGTCAGAGCAGGGTTGGAGAGAACATGGCAAAGATAGAAGAGGCCCAGACCGGTAGAAAAATATTTATAAAGTATTCTCTGGCTAAAAAAGAATTAGGCGTAAAGTATAAAAAACTGAAAATCTCTCAGGTTCAGGTTGCAGAGATTAATAAGCTTCTAGTGAACTACAAGGAGCGGTTTGCACTAGGTAGATTGAGAGTCAATGATCTCTTAATGGCCAAGGAAAAGTTGATTGAAGGTGAAATGAATTATAATAATAACTATTTCGATTTTTACAAAGCTCTTAAGAATTTTGAGCTTGATTATACAAGTAATCTCACTTACTGATCTGCTTTTTAAAAGTAGCTGGCATATTCAGAAGGAAGTTTGGTGATAGGTTTTATCATGATATCTTTAAAAAAGACTTCGGCAGCTTCGCTTTGCAACTGTATTCTGCCTTTGGTCAATGGTTTAAGTGTGCCATCCATATAGGATGAGTTGGAAAGTGCCATTACAACTTTACCGTTTACAATGTGTAAACTTTTGTCACCATAAGTGATTAGTTCAAGTTCATTCCAGTTGTTACCGGTAACCTCGTTATTACTTCCTGCTTTGCAGAAATTTCCGGCTGTAGTACCTTCCCCGAATGCAGTTAATGTTCCTTTCGTATTATAAGTGTAAGGTCGATTATCGTTTTCTTTTATGGCTTTAATATTTATTTTTGAATTGGCTATACACCAGTAATCCCCCATACTTTCTTCAATGATTTGAAATTCCTGAGACAGCATCCATGATCTCCAATAGTCAACTCCGCATTCTCCCAGGGAATGGTATAGAATTCCTGAATCCTTTGCTTCATTTAACCTCGGTACCCATTTTTTAGAACCCCATTTTACCTTAAGTTTGAGATGATAGTTTTCAAATGATTCCTTAGTATAGACACATCCATATATTTCTCCGGAAATTTTTAGTATTGGTTCTCCATTTTCTTCCACAACAGAGAATACATTGCTGACATTTTTATTATAACCTATAGGCTTTAGCAATTCTCCTGCGTCATTAACAGGTGATTGTCCTTTGTAATCATCTTTATGTGGAAAGCTTAAATACATTTCCCATTTTGACAGATTGCTGTCCAGCAATGAAATCCATTTCGATTCTGGACAATTTACTCCGGTAAATAGTATCAGAAATATGATAGAGGAGAGGATGATATGCTTTTTCATGGTTATTTAAATTCACATAAATATAAAACATCCATGAATGATTCTTGCATATGTCTTTAGCCGATAGGATTCTTTTGCTTGAGAGATCTTATTATAAAAAGTAACTTTTATTCGAAAAGTCTTAAATATTGAAAAAAAAATCTTGAATGGTTTCCTGATTATAAATGATCTTAATCATTTGTCTCATTGGAGATTGGATTCAATACTAATGAAGTGAAAATATATTCTTATCTTTTAGGAAAAATCCATTTTTTGATGAATATAAGAAACTGAAACTGAATTGCCTCGTACAGTATTATAGCTAAATGGTCACCCTATGGAATTAGAAATTGAAACCCTGATTGAAGCCGAATTCTTTAATTTATCATCAGATCTTATGATGGTAATGAAAAAAGGTAGGCTCATGCAGGTGAATACTGCATGGATACAAATTTTGGGCTGGACACTCGAAGAAGTGAAAGGCAGACAATTAATAGATTTCATTCATCCGGATGACGTGGAAATGGCGCTACATGTGGGAAAAGCCATACATAAAACCGGGATTGATGTATATGTCGAAAACAAATACCTGGCGAAGGACGGCTCTTATAAGTGGATCAGTTGGAAGACCTTCACAAAATCAGGACTTGTCCTTGGGATAGGAAAGGAGATGACTCAGGATAAGGAAAAAGATGCTAAGTATAGAAAATTCAACAATTACAGGAACTCTCTGCTTGAAAATTCCAGATATCTGGTCATATCTCTTGAAAAAAACGGTATCATCAGAACTTTCAATAATGCTGCTGAAAATATCCTTGGATACAAAGCATCAGATGTTGCTGATAAAATTACTCCAACTTTATTCTTCAATAAATCAGAACTGGAAGAAAGAAGCCGGGAGTTGGAAGCAAAGATTGGCCAGCCGGTAAATTACGGATTTGATTATTTTCATAAATGTGCTCTACACAATTTTGTCAATGAGCAGGAGTGGCTTTGGCGGAGAAAAGACGGCTCTCAGGCTCCTTTGCACCTCTCTGTCTCTCCGGTGCGTGATGAGCATAATGAAATTTCGGGTTATTTAATCATCGGAAGTGATATTTCACAAAAAAGAGCTGCTCAGAAAAGGTTAAAGGACAGCGAAACTATATTCAAAGCTATGAATGATGCCAGTCCCCTGGGTATATTTCTTACTGATGCCAACGGGGAATGCATTTACTCGAACAGGGCTTTCCAAAATCTGACAGGCTTAGATTTGTCTGAAACTTATGGGTTTTTCTGGAATAAAATTGTTCATGAAGAAGAAAAAAGTGAAATACTACAGTCATGGGATACTGCTATCTCAAGTAATACCAATTTTCAGAAAAGAATTAGGTTGGTTTCATCTGACAAAACGATCAAATGGGTAGATGTAAATGCTGCACTTATCAATGAGCAGGAGCCAGCTCTTGGATATGTAGGTATCGTTGTGGATATCACAAAAGAGATCGAAAGTAAGGGAGAACTTGAGGGGACTCTGCTGACTTTAGAGAAAAGCAATAAAGCTCTTGATAACTTTGCATATGTTGTTTCTCACGATCTTAAAGCTCCCTTGAAGAGTATTGCTGCAATGATTAACTTCATTGAAGATGACCTTAAGTCCGGAGGCAAAAATGCTTCCGAATATGTGAAATTATTAATGGGACGTGTTTGCAAGATGGCCGAAATCATCGAAGGAGTACTTGATTTTTCCAGAATCGGTCATCAGGCTGTAAGAAAAGAATTTATAAATGTTAAACAGTTGGTAACAGATCAGTTAGAATTTCTCACGGTAGAAAAGCCAGCTGACGTTCGCATAGAAATGGAGGAGTTTGAAATTTTTGAATCTAAAATTCTTCTTACCCAAATTTTTTCAAATCTTATCAGCAATGCTGTTAAATACAATGACAAGAAAAAATGTAAAATAACCATAAGAGGAAAATTGTCTGACGGCCATTGTTATTTTGAAGTGGAGGATAACGGACCTGGTATTCCTGAGGAATATCATGAAAGGGTGTTTGGTCTTTTTAATACTATAAAAGATGAAAGGGTAAAAGACAGCACCGGTATTGGTCTTGCCATTGTGAAGAAGATTATTGAAGGGGAACTGAATGGAAGCATCCGTATCCAGAGTAAAATGGGACAAGGGACAACATTTATCTTCTCCTGGTAGCTGAAAATCAGCAACAGTCTATAGCAAGAGCAACAAAAATATATTCCAGGTACTCTTGCTGTTGCTCAAACTGTTGCTAATATTTTATTTTTAAATAAACAGGCTAAAAATCAAATCATAAAAAAAGAGACTACCAGAAGGCTGTCTCTTTTTTATTTACTCAACAATTATAATTAACGTAGCAGCAAAACTATGTAATAAAGTACGCTTGCTGTTGCTCAATACTGTTGCTGATTGATTATCGTAGCAGAGGAATGAGATGTACTGCAGCAATGGCAAGGGTGACAAGGAGGTTACATGCAAAAACTCCTACTATATAGCGCATAGGTAATATTGAAATATTGCTTACAAGTACAGCAAATGTAAACAAAGCGAATAAGAGCACGCTGATGTCAGAATAGGTCGAATTAAAATAAGATATTAATAACAATAACGGAGGCGCCACAATACAACCCTGAATAATTATCAGAGCCCCGGCAATGGGGAATCTGTAGTCTTCAAGAGAATCACACCATTTCTCTATTTTTGACCAGGTAGAAACATTTGCATCATTGGTTAAAATCTGGCCTGCATATGATTTTGTTAAAGTTCCCATAATGTTTTTGCTTGTGTTTATGATACAAATGTATTCCAGCTCTATCAGATTAATAATGACGTAGGTTACCCTGAAAGATGATTTTTATCAGCTTTGATATTTAACTATAGTTTAGGAGTAATTGGAATCTGAAAAGGAGTAACTAACTGTAACCGGACAAAAAATTAAATAAGAAAAATAACAGAATGGTTTTGCGGATTCCTGATATACAGAAATCCACAAATTACAATCATATTATTGCTTGCCTTGAACTATCTTCTGTTGAGGAATTCTTATTTCAAAGCTTTCTTTTTTCTTAATTCTAAGTTTAAAATTATCAGTATTGTTAAACCAAGGATTTAATTGTCTCAGCTCTTTATAAGTTGTGTTGTTCTTTTGGGCAAAATCCACAAGGTTATCTATATCATCGTTAACCGTAATGGTTGTGAATTGAAATGGCTCATATTTTTCGTTATGTGGAACAAAATATCCATAAACTTCAGGGTTCTCCAGAATTAATTTTAAAGCAAGTATCCGGTAAACATATCTTGCAGTTTCTGAATTAAGGTGCAGGTCAAAGAAATTATCGACTTTCTGATTTTCCAGTCTGTTTTTGATACCCTTCATTCCGACATTATAGGAGGCGGCGGTGAGTACCCAGTTATTAAGGTTGGAATAGGCCCATTTTAAATATTTGCAGGCTGCTTCTGTGGCGAGTTTCGGATCTCTCCTCATATCAACATCCTGATTTATTTTGAGGTCATAATCCTTGGCTGTTTTTTCCATAATCTGCCACATTCCCATTGCTCCTGCATAGGAGGCAGCATTATTGTTAAACTCACTTTCTATTACAGCGAGGTACAGAAAATCAGGATGTACTCCGGATTTTTGAAGAATTTCAGTTACAAACGGTCTCCAGCGTTCTACATTCTTGATAACGAGCAGCGTGTGAGTCTGGCGAAATGTGTTTACCATCAGTTCATACTCCAGGGCTTCTCTTACATCGGTTCTTTGTACCGGAATTGTTTCCCCTGCAAAAGTTACTACATCCGGAATCGGCACTGAGGTAATGCGCTGAACAGGAGTTCTGGGACTATTCGCATTCCCAATAGCCTCATTTGCTTTACTTTCAATGTTTTCAGATAAATTTTGTTCTGGCCCGTTCCCTGATTTACAGGCCAATAAAAACAGCGATAGTAAGGGAATGAGTAATGAATTTTTCATGCTTTTTGAACCGATTGAATTTCTATTTAGTCAGTAACGAAAATCTTAATGGAACGATAAAATTATTTAACTAAAATTAAAAAAGAATTAATAATTGACCTGATTATAAATTTTTTTGTCAATTTCTGACAAAAATATGATTTAAAAACATCCTGAAAAACTGTATAATAGAGTAGGACTGATTCCTAAGCATTGATCAGTCCCGCTCCTGTACCTATTGCAATTGTATCTTCTATACCTCCAATTATAATATCTTCAATATTATAAGCTTCCCCCATGTATTTTCTCGCATAAAAGCTGGCATAGGTTATGGCTAGTGCTGATAACCCACCTAGTAGTCCTCCGGTTAACCTTTTTTGTTTGAATGCCTGAAATATAGTAACTCCAACCAATGTGCCGGAGATAATCCTTAATATTGTTTGTGGGGCAGTTGTTCTATTGGGTGTCGATGGTAATTTATCTCCAACAATTTCTCCAGCGCTTATAATTTTTGTAATTACACTGCTGGTTGGTAATTGAAGGAACGCCAAACCGGATTTTAAAGACCTATTGAATGATTTTTTATTCAAAAATTGTGATGCAAGTGTAGGCGCAAATGAAGCCCTCATTCCTGCAATCGCACCTAGTCCTAAAGCTAGTTTTATGGCTTTTTTTCTATTCCTTTTCATAAGTTCCCTTAGATAATAGTTTTCAATTCACTTATTCTATCCTTTTAAACATGAACAGAAAAATTATAGTTTTTCTAAGGGATTTTGATGCTTGCCAGGTACCGGTTCTTATTTTTTCTTCGGTTTTTCAGAATCTTTCATGTTTATGGTATTGTCTATATTGGGCAATAAAACTTCAATGAAGGCATTGCTGATAAGATGACTTATTACAGGCCAAATCTGAATATTTGGGTTTTCCAGTTGCCCGGAAAAAGGAACTTTGGTTGCTACGCGATCTTTGGGATGGTTTTTAAATATCTCAGCCAATCCCTCAATAGCTGCTTCATATAAAAATCGAAGAGGTCCTGGCTTTTCTTCCTTTGGTTTCAATACGTTCAGATTTTCAATAAGCGGTTTTACATATCCTTTAATACCTCCGTCTTTACCCGCAGCTTCTATATAGAGGCCAACAGTACCTTCCTGAACATCAAAGTTACCATAGGCTTTAAAGAAATCGTTCAATTCTGTTGCAGGAAGTTTTTCCATTTTGGCATCCATGTCGAAATACGGACTTTCTGCATAGGGATCAAATTCTAATTTAAAATTGAATTGGCCCGTTTTCATAACCTTACCTGTTGCTGTTATATTTGCTACCAGCGTCTTGGAAAGCTTTTCGCTATTCGTGAGATTATTGGCAACTGCATGGACCGACTGCAGATATAAATTGATATCAGGACTGGCTGAGTAATCTCTATAGTGGATTTCACCATTTAATACTTCCAGACGGTTAATTTTTAGAGGAAATAATTTCTTTACAGGCTCTCTCCAGTCATTGTTTCCCCCGTCCTGACTTGTTCCTTTGGCACCATTAACAAAATTAAGTGCACTGTTATATATGATTACTTCTCCAACTAATGCACCATTAAACAGGGCTTTCCATTGTATCGAAAGATCCGTTTTTCCTGCAAGAAAAAAAGGGACGTATGATTTGCCTTCTGTCTTCTCTATATTAAGGTGGTGAATGGTATATGCTCCCCTTATAAGATGTATGTCAATATCTTCAACATGTCCTTTATATCCATTGAGCTCAGAGAGCATATTATTCACATATCTTAAAACAATGTAAGGAAGCGCCAGTCTGAATGCTATCAATAATCCCAGCAGTACCACACCTGCCTTCCAGTACAATTTCTTTTTCTCCATCATTTTGCTTTATAAGTGTTAAAAAAGAACAGAAGGAGTATAGGGATTGTTTAGTTATGCAAGGGAAAAATCAATTTTTAGTAAGGATGGAAATTGTTAAAAAGGTTTGATTTTTAAATGTTTAATTTAAGGTAGTCTCATCATTTTTGAATGTTGATCTTCTTTCCTTTTTTCTGAAGGTATAATGTAAAACATAAAAGCCAGCAAGAATCAAAGGAATACTTAGTATTTGTCCCATGTTTAGACTTAAGCTGTCTTCAAACGTTTCCTGATTCTCTTTTACAAATTCAACCAAAAACCTTTGGCCAAATAGGGCAATCAGAAAAATACCGAAAATCATTCCATTGTATAATTCATGACGTCGGTTCTTCCAGATAAAAAACAATATCAGAAAGAGGATAAAGCAAAAGATTGCTTCGTACAACTGACCAGGATGTCTGGGTATATTATCTACCCGCTGGAATATAAATGCCCATGGCACATCAGTAGGTTTTCCTGTTATTTCTGAATTTATAAGATTTCCCATACGAATGCATCCACCTGTCAGTGCAACTACAATGACAAGCCTGTCCAGCATCCAGAGGTAATTATAATTCTTGTTCCTGCAGAAAAGGTACAGACCTGTTAAAATTCCAGCAGCACCGCCATGACTGGCAAGACCAGCATATGGAGGCAGGATAATCTGAAGTGGATTTTCTACAAATGTATATGGTTCATAAAACAGGAAATGCCCGAATCTCGCCCCGATAATGCTTGAAATAAAAATATATATGAGTCAATGACTCAACATCTTCCACAGGCTTGTTATCCATCCTGAAGAAATGGAACATAATCTGTTGGCTAAGAAGAAATCCTAATAGCCACGTGACTCCATACCATCTCAAGGGCCAGTCAATTCCGGGAATAGTAAAGATGTCAGGATTTGGATTCCAGATTATATAATCTAAAACATACATAGAAAAATTAATGATAAAGATGGTTAATTAGCTATATTTTAGTTCTTATCAAAAAAATCATATTAATTGATTTGAAATAAAGAATAGCTGCAAGGAACTTTAGTTTGGATATTAAAGAGTAGACAGGTAGAAAAATTTCTTAAATATTTATCTTTTTACCGTTTTCCATAAAAATTAAATCTGTAATATAATCCAACTCTGTATATCATTGAATGGATACTTAATTTATATAGTGAGTTTTCATATACATCATTTAATGAATGAATATATGTTAACCCACCGGTAAGGATAATATTATTTTTCAGTTTGTATCCTATTGATATATCAGCAAGCAGTGAAGTTGTGAATTTTCTAAAGTTTTCAGAATAATTCTTAGTGTCAGTAGAGTCGTTGTAGTATTTTTTTAGTTTGTTTTTAATAGACTCATTTCCGCTAATAAAATTAAAGCAGACGCCCCCTCCGATACCTCCCCAAAGGTTCTTTCTAAACTTACTGTACATAACAGAGACAGGAATAGAAAATGAGGAATACCTTTCTGTAACAAATACATTAGAGCTTTCGGATGGTGGTTTAGGCGGCCCTTTTTTAAATTCTTTGAATGAATTCTGAATAGTAACTTTCTGTACACTAAATCCTGTGCTGAACATAAAACCTTTTACCGTCATGCCGAAAAGGAATGCAGGAAGAATATTGTTCTCCGCTTTGTTATTCCAGGATATATCTTCTTTCCACTGGAGCTGTGAATTACTTTTATATTTCAGATAATTTTTCTGTAAACCAAGGTCAACTGATACGAAATACCTTAAATCCTCTGGCTGATAAGTAGGGGTATTATTTTTTCTCTTTTTTATTTAAAGTATCAGAATCATTAGATTTCTGTTGCTTGTGATAGCGGGCTGCCCATCGCATTTCTTTTCTGTATAATCGTTCAAGCATTTTTCTATCACGCCTCGAAAGCATAGGTGGGTTTGATGAAGAATAAACAGGCTTATGTATTTCTTTCTGCTCGGTTATTTTATCCTCAGTTGAATCGGAAACTACAGATGATCCTGAGTTTGATTCATCTTTGTATACAGCAACGATTCTCCCAATAAGGACATAATTAAATCCTGTGTTTTTGAATATGGCAGAAAACAGATCAGAGAGTTTTATATCTTTATAATTACAGGGCGAAATTCTGATGTCTGCAATACTGCTGTTTGAAAATGAAAATTTTATTGAATATTCTGCATTGATTTTATTCAATGCATCTGATAAACTGCCCCCATTCCATGAAAAGTTAACTGTTCTTTCCAAAGTGGATTCAGACAATGAGTTTAGGTACAGGGAATCAGCAGAATGATTTTGACATACTGCTGCAAAAGAAATAAAAAAAATGGCCAGGAAGGTATTAAGTTTATTTACAACCTTCTCCAGAGATATAAATTTCATCCTTTCTTTTTTCTACCTTATACGATGTTGTAATTTTTAGGATGTGAATAGCTTCATCCAGGCTCAGCTGAGTAAAATCACCCGTAAAGGTACATTTTGAAATTGATTTGGCAATGTTTATTTTTTTGTTGTGCTGTCTTGACAGGAGTTCTGCAACATTTTTCATTGTTGAATTTTTGAAGTCCAGGATACCCAATTTCCAGAAAATAAAATTATCAGGATCAACCTTTGCTAATTCAGTTGTTCCTTCGTCGTTAATTTTTAACTGCTCTCCGGCTTTCACTTCTATTCCTTGTCCCATATTTTGGGGAAATATTCTGACAATACCTTCTGTTACAGAAATTTCTTTAAAATTCTCCCCCTTCATATTCCTGATATTGAATTTGGTGCCTACCACAATAAGATGATGTTTGTCAAAGTGAATGGTAAATGGTCTGGACTTATCCGGTTCAATTTCAAAATAAGCTTCTCCTTGCATGGTTAAGCTCCTCTCATTTTTGAAATTATCCTTTAACGTTACGGATGCCGATTTATTCAATGTAAGCTGAGATCCATCCGGCAATGAATATTCAAGTACTTTTTCATTGGAAGCTATTAAAGAAGAAGTTTCTGCTGATGGTTTGTTCTTCTTAACTATTTTGATTGCGGGCTTCTCATCTGCAGGAGTATTTTCAACTTTTTGAACGGTCTTTAAAGTGTCAACCATTTGTGAATCTCCTTTTACTTGCTCAGTATTGTTTGCTATAACAGAGGGAGCCGGCTGATGATTTTTCCAGTAAAGAATGCTAACCAGAAGGCCTATGATCAATGAGGCCGCTGCAGTCAACCAAATTGCCGGATAAATTCTTCTGACTTTGTTTTTTTCTGTTGCTTCTTCCGCTTCGATATCACTTATTACTTTCGACCATAATTCTTCTTCATGACCCTTGTATACAGGACTATTGTCCATCTTATTTTTTATTCGATCCTTGAAAGAATATTTGTTTGTAAACTCTTTCATTTAGCTTAGAGTGGTGTCTTTATTAAGAAGATTGGTTTTGTTGTCATTTCGAAGCCCGGCTAATACTTTTTTTATGTATTTACGAGCCTTCGAAAACTGGGAACGTGAACTTCCTTCCGAAATTCCCAACATTTGCGCAATTTCTTTATGTGAATAATCTTCCAGTACGTATAGGTTCATAACAATTCTGTAACCGTCCGGAAGATTTTGAAAGATTGATAAAAGTAAGGATGGTTCTATTTCATCTATATCCTTGGCTTCTTCTATTCCAAGATCTTCTTCTTCAATTTTTTCAATGCTGTCAAGCTGATAATCTTTCTTGTGCTTATCATAATGATTTAATGCTGTATTGATCACAATCCGTTTGATCCAGCCTTCAAAGGAACCTTGGAATTTATAGGTGTTAAGGTTATTATAAACTTTTACAAATGCTTCCTGTAGAATGTCTTCTGCTTCGAAGTCCGTTCTTGCATACCTTAATGCGACTGGTCTCAGCTTCGGTACAAAAAAATTAAATATAGTTCTGAAAGCTTTCTTATCACCTCCAGCCGCAGCTGTTATTATTGATCTATCCATAAATGCACTTTGCCATAATATGCAAGAGATTTTAAGTAACCCAATATTGAATATAAGCAAGTTTCATGAAATAACAAAATTATACCTTTAATACATCCTAATTAATAACGTGTATATTTGACTCTTAATGTTGAGTTTATATAAGTAAGTACCTGATCCATCTGTCAGATTTGTTTTGACTCCAATTTTCAAGAAAATTAGCATCTTACTGGTAGAAATGCGGACAAGGTATTTTCTTCATGATCTTCTTTCTTTTTCTGGTCAAATCATATAGGTAAGTGATATTAACCTCATGAGATCCTCCAGTGTGGGCAGGGGCAAGCTTGGAAACAGTATGGTCAAAGCTATAACTCATACTCAGTCCGTTTATTCTCCATCCTGCAAGTATTACCATCGATTCATTATTTTGCAACTGCCATCTGTAATGCTTTAACAGTGGTATTCCCCGATACCAGAATCCGGTGATCAGATGATCATATAAAAAATATACGCCTAGATCTATCTGATCAGATTTTCCCTGTGACTTATAATGTGCAGTAGGAGTGATGTAAATGTCTCTTCCCTGGTTAATCTCTTTATTTACATTTCTCGTTTCAATATCTATCCGATAACCTGCTATAAAATCAAGTTTATATGGAAGCCGGCTCTCTTCGCCATAAAAGGATTGATTAGGCCTGTTCATATGTGCATAGGTCGCTCCGATCCAATAGTGGTCAGAATAAAATATTCCACCTGAACTGAAATCCAGGTATTGAACCTGGTCATTCTGGAAAGGTTGATTAGTCTGTTTCCCAAGGTATCCATAAGAGTCGTATTGATCAGGAAAATACAATCCGGAGTAATCTATGTGACGCGAAACATAACTTGTCTGAATTCCTGCACGAAAGGAATGATTTTGCGTGAGATGCAGTTCGTATGCATATTGAAAAGCTGCTTCAGTAGAGGCTATAGTACTTGCTCCTTGCCAGTCCTTATAAACCATAAATCCAACGCCGCTGTTTGCCTTATTGAAGTAGTTATCTATAGAGAAGTGAGACGTGATGTATTTAGCATTTAGTGCCGGCCATTGTACACGCTGATGATAGATGCCTCTTAAAGCATGTGCGTTTCCTGCAAATGCCGGATTTAAGTACAATACATTAGCATAGAACTGGGAATATTGAATATCCTGAGAGATACAGGTATTCAGATTCAATATCCAGCAAAGCAAAAGAATAAATAGCGAACGAAGAGATGACCTTAGTTCCATAAACTTAATAAAATTTAAAATTCCCCTTGTGTTTCTTCTCCGGCGCTACCTTGCTTGTTTTTTTATTCGCTTCATTCAGATCCTTTTGTAGTTTCTCTTGTCGTTTTCGGTCTTTTTTTTCAGTACTTTCCCGGTTTTCAATGTTTTCCTGGGTAAGCTCAATGGCCTGCTTAGCAAGGTAATCACTTGCTTTAATGGTATGTTTACTTTGCCTGTTTTTTCTGTCTTTCCTATACCTTTCTCTTTGACAAGAGCAAAAAGAAATGCTTACCATTAAAATAAGGATTAGAGAAAAATTTACTCTCTGATGCATTTTTACTATCTGACAACTGTAACACTTCCTTCCAGTTTATAAGGACCTCTGTATTCCTCAGAGTCTCCCTCATAAGTTATAATCCATGCGTAAACCCCGACTGGCATGGGTTCATCTCTGTAAATTCCGTCCCAATGATGATCAGGACTTCTTGATTCAAATATGATTTCACCCCATCGATTAAAAATCAACATCTGAAATTTTCCAATATGGGCACTGTGCAAATTATATTGGTCATTGATTCCATCATTATCAGGACTAAATGCATTCCCGATAAAAAGCCTTGGAGGACATACTTCTCTCACGTTTACAAGTTCTGTCGCAGAACAATTGTTCTCATCTGTTACGGTAACTTTATAGGTGCCGGGAGCATTAACAGATATTGACTGAGAAGTATCTCCTGAAGGTTGCCACAAATATTTCATTCCTGCACCAGCATTTAATATTCTTTGTGCATTAACTTCTGTTTCCCTGCAGATTTTCTGGTCTGGCCCCAGGTCCACTGTCGGAGCTTTATAAACTTTGACAATGTCTGGAATGGTTAATTGATTGCTACATCCATTGTCAGATGTCACCTTTAGCGTTACAGCATATCTTCCTGGTTGATTGAAACAATGAGTAGGATTTTGTATAATGGAAGTATTAGCCGGGCTGGCTGGATCTCCGAAATCCCATGACCAGCTTTGTATAAAGCCTTTGCCTATGGAGGACGAATCTTTAAAGTCCACACATACAGATTCACAACCTTGTTTAAATTCACCGAATTTAACAACAGGGTTTGGATATACTTCCACCGGTTTTATTATGGTATCCTTACAACCAAGGTCAGTGGTAACGATGAGCTGCGTATGGAATAGACCGGTTGAATCGTAGAGATGGACAGGATTTGTTTCTTTTGAAACATTTCTGCTTCCGGCAATATAATCTCCAAAGTTCCATTCTCTGCTTATAATTTCACCGTAGGACACAGTTGAGTTGTCTGTAAACTCAGTAATACTTCCAATGCATGTATTATTAAAATTAAAATCAGCAACAGGCTGTGGTGGATCATTCAAAAATGTGCTTTCAGAATATTGACAATTATGAACATCTGTGACAGTTACTGTGTAGGTTCCAGGAGATAAGCCGGTTGCTGTCACTGTTGTTTGTTCAGGTACTGTATTCCATTGATACGAATAGGGGGGAATGCCTCCTGTTGCAGAAACAGTGGCACTTCCTTTTGAGATGCAGCTAGGATTAGCCTTCTGTATTGATACTGATATTGGAGCAGGCTCTTCAATTGTAATGGTTGATAATAGGCTACAGCCATTGGCATCGGTAACGGTAACAGTGTAGGAGCTGGCTTGTAGATTGGTAGCATGAGGGGTATTTTGGACAGGTGTTGTATTCCATTGATAGGTATACAATGGTGTTCCTCCCGTTGGTGTTACATCAGCATAACCATCTGAACCTCCGTTACAGGTTACATTTTTAGAGGTTGTACTTAAAGTCATAAGTTGCAAAGCCTCAATTAAAGCATGAACTGAAGTCGTACATCCTTTTGCATCTGTAATAGTTGCGATATAGTTTCCCGAAGAGAGATTTATGGCTTCGGCAGAAGTTTGTACTGGATTCGTATTCCAACTGTAGGTATATGAAGGCGTTCCACCGGAAACGCTCACTATAGCCGAACCATCATTGCTGTTGCAGGTGGCTTTATTGGCAACCACTGTTGCATTAAGTACAGGCGGCTCGATGATGGTTACAGAAGCAACAGCTGAACATCCAGCTATATCTGTAATTGTTACCATATAATTTCCGGCTGACAATCCCGTTGCTTCAACCGTTGTTTGTGCAGGATTAGTATTCCAATGATAGGAATATTCCGGAATTCCACCGGTAATACTAACAGCAGCAGATCCATCAGCGCCTCCGAAGCAACTAACATTGTTGGTTTCAGTGGAAGGAATCATGGATGGACTGATGGTTACTTTTGCCGTATCATTGGATGAGCAACCATTTAAAGTACCTGTGACTATATAAATTATACTGACTGATGGTTTCACTGTGATTGAAGCGGTAGTAGCGCCGGTAGACCAGGAGTACGAAGTTGCTCCTGAAGCTGTTAATAACAGAGATTGTCCCTGACAAATAGTATCTGAATTTACTTTTAAATCAGGAAGAGGCTTCACAGTGACCAAATTTATTATGGTATCAGCGCAGGTCGGATCTGTTCCGGAAATAAGCGTAACGGTATAATCCCCAGAAGCGGTAAAGGTGTGAGAGGGGTTTTTTAGTGAAGAGGTATTATTAACTCCTGATGCAGGATCTCCAAAATTCCATTGCCAAAAAGTTGAATTAGAAGATTGATTCGTAAAACCGGTGGCTTGTCCTGCGCAAACAACAGTACTGGAAAATTGTGCAACAGGCTTTGGACCTACAATTACTCTTACCGTATCTATAGCAATGCAGGTATTGAAAACTTTTAAAGTATAGGTTGTTGTAACAGTTGGACTGGCAATAGGATTAGGACAAGTTGTACAACTTAATCCGGTCGAAGGAGACCATAAAAAGGTCGAGCCGGGAGGGCCCGACTGAGTGCAGCCTAACTCAACACTTCCTTTACAGCTTAGCACATGGCTTGCAGGACCAGCATTGGCCCATACCCCGTGAGTGTTTCCGCTGGGAATCAAAGCCGCATTGAGATATAATCGTAAAGCATTAACACTGGCAAGGTTGGTCAGGTTAGGACTTGTATTTTGTTTTCCTCCACCTTTTGAATAATCATGTCCACCAAGATAAAAAACATTGCCACCGGGCGCACCTGGCCCCAGAAGGTGAGCTCCTGTTGCTGTAACTGTATCTGAACCTAAAAAATTGATTAAAGGATAAGTATATGATCTCCATTCCGATCCTGGTTTTAATTTCCAGTTGTCTACCGATCCTCCTGAGTTTTCCATGGTAGGACCGTGTATCTGAGCAAATGCCATATTGGCATTAGGATAATTATGACTGACCTTTGTATTGACTACAGTAACTCCTGATGTCGTTTGATAAAACCCTCTGTTTTCGTAGGCGTCTATTGCATGGCATTGTGCAAGGAAGTTGCCACCACTTAGGACAAAAGCTCGTACTCCATCAATCATTGTCTGATTAACATCTGAATCATCTGCGTGAGGCTCTGAAGCAAATGTATAGCAATTTTTCAGCTCCTCGATATGTGCTGCATCCATAATATCATAATTACCAATGCCTGCAGCGTCTAGGATCTTTGTGTGTATCTGCTGATTACCACCATTGTTAAAAACTGCTATTTTAGGTCGATGAGTGATTGTGTATCTCACGTCTACGCTAGCGTTATTAACTAATTGGTATACAACAACATTATTTCCAAAAGCATTTATAATTTCAGCTGTAGTTTCGCCACAAGGTAAAGTAGTATCAGGAACTATAAATGGCCCCCCTCTGAAGTCGATGGTGGAGGCGGCTAAGAAACCTGGTGTTACTCTTTCCACTAAAGCAGTAAAATCAATATCATCTCTTTGTTTATCTGATTTTATAACCCATTTAACAGGTATTCCATTCTGAAGAAATGCATTGATTAGTCCGTAAGCCTTTAGGTTAAAAGGTGCTTGTCCTGCCGGTACAATAGATTGATATATATTGTCCATCGGGATTACAAAACTTCCGGCAGGTACGGTTTGAATGTTGGAAGAAGGCCCCGGTAGATCTTTTTGAGCAAATGATTTAATATGAATTAGAACAAATACGCAAATGATTATCCTTTTACATGCGTCAATTGAAGCATAAGGAAATGCGGTTTTTTCCATACTAAATTGTTTATAATTATCGGGTTTTAAATTTTTAAAGCCAAAGTGTGTCTTTCATTAAAGTGGACAGGAGGATTTTTTTAAACGTCGCCTGTCAGAGAAGAAAAATTAAATTGTATTGTAATTGAGATGATTACATTTTTCAGGATTTTTTTTAAAATGGACATAAGACTGCTTTCATTATCATTTATTGCCCCTTCAAATCATCTTTTTATTAGTAGCATTTGAGGAAAAAAGAAAAACTGATTCACTATAAATCCATAGGGTTAGTATTTTGTTGAATTTTAACCATTTATAATTATTTTATTTCCTTTTATTAAACATTACCTTAAAAAATAAGGTACTATGTATTGTATAGTACTAAATTAATTATACCTTTGGAACCACATAATTATCATAAAAACCAAAAGGATATTATGAATATTGAGAATACTCAGAGTCAGATGCGGAAAGGGATTTTAGAATTCTGCATTCTTTCAATAATTCGAAGAGGGGAAGCTTATCCCAGTGATATAGTAGAAGAAATGAAAGCAGCAAATTTGCAGATTCTGGAAGGGACGCTATATCCTTTGCTTACGAGATTGAAAAATGCAGATATGCTCACTTACAGATGGGTAGAAAGCACATCAGGACCGCCCCGCAAATACTTCTCTCTGACTGAAAAGGGGGGGATTTTTATAAAGAGTTAGAGCAAACCTGGAATGAATTGTCAAATGGGGTCAATACTCTAACAAATAAACCTAACCAATCAACAAATCAATAATGTCTGCATGGGCGGGCATTTAACCAAAAGAAGTCAGATATGAAAAAGATCATCAACATAAATCTCAGTGGAAGAGTGATAATGATTGAAGATTCGGCTTATGAAAAACTTAAAGCTTACATAGATAGTCTTCGTCAATATTTCTCTAAAGAAGAAGGAGTAGATGAAATCATTAATGATATAGAAAGCAGAATTGCGGAGCTGATGAATGACAAGATTCGCAAAGGAGCTTCTGCGATCACAGATGAACATATAGAGGAAATAGCCACTCATATGGGCAGACCGGAAGACCTGGCAGCAGAGGAAGCAAATGAGTATGAACCCGTATCTAAACAAAACACAGAACATTCCTATACCAAAACTTCAGATTCAACAGGCAGGAAAAAAGAACGTTTGTATCGTGATAGGAATGATAAATTCCTCGGAGGAGTATGCAGCGGAATTGCTGAGTACTTTGGAATGGATCCCGCTATTGTAAGAATTCTGTTTGTCATTGTTTCCCTGAGTGGGTTTGGATTCGGAGTATTTATATATATTCTTTTATGGATCATACTACCATCTAAAAGCCTTGAAAATCCAATCACAAAGAGACTGTATAGAAACCCTGATGATAAAATGATTGCTGGTGTTGCAGGAGGACTAGCCGCTTATTTTGGTCAGGAGACTAAAATATTCAGACTTATTTTTGCAGCCCCGCTTATTATTGGAATTATCATAACCCTCGTCAGAGGGATATTCTGGAGTCTGAGTTTTCCGTTTTTCCCAGGATTCTTTTTCGGTTCTGCAGGCAGCACTTTTATTCTGGCTTATTGCATCTTATGGATTGTTTTACCTGAAGCAAATACGGATTACGAAAAAATGGAAATGCGTGGTGAAAAGATAGATGTCAACAAGATAGCGCAAAATATGAAGGAGAGAGTCCGTGAATGGGGAGAAGAAGTGAAAGGCTCTGCACATGACTTACGTGATAAAGCAAAGAAATATGCAGATACAAGAGGACAAGCATTTGCCAGTGAAGTGAACCAAGCTATCAGGAAGAACCGATCTGGTTTTTTTTATTTGTTTGGTACACTTATAAAGGTATTCCTGTTGTTTATTTTAAGCATGATCGTTCTTGGCATAGTCGTATCTCTTGCCGGTGTTGCAATTGGCGGATTCGCCTGGTGGCCTGTAAATAACTTCTTATGGAGTGATGACTGGCAGAAATTATTTGCTTTAGGAGCATTGAATTTCTTAGTGCTCATACCACTCATTGGTTTAATTACCTGGCTTATAAGACGTATTATGGGGATACGTTCACGTCATTCTTATCTAGGCTGGATATTCGGAATATTATGGATAGCAGGATGGGTGTCACTGGTTTTATTTGGAATCAGCATGGCAAGAGAATTCAGTGAGTATGAAGGGACTACTGAAACCTCTGTTGCCACTATAAAGCCAGGGGTTCATAAATTAACTCTGACTGTTTCTGATCCAAAATTATATTATGGAGGGAATTTCAGTTGGGTTATGGATGAGGATGATCATGATTATGAAGGACAAGGTTTTGATCTTTCCTCTGATACTTTAAGATTGTCCTGGGTAAATTTTAATTTTGAAAAAAGCCGGGATTCCTTATATCATGTTTCTGTGAGAAGATACAGCTTTGGTTCAACTAAGAATGCCGCTATTGATAGAGCTGAAAATTTACAATATGAAGTGACGGTTAAAGACAGTATCTTAAATCTTGCAAATGGTTATTCAATATCTAAAGACGACAAATGGCGGGGACAGACAGTCGTCGTAAACATTCTGGTACCGGAAGGAAAGAAGATTCGTTTTGATGAATCAGTAAAAGGTAAATTGCTTCCGGCTGTGGTAATGAATGATAAAAG
This sequence comes from Sporocytophaga sp., assembly GCA_024707265.1. GTDB lineage: Bacteria > Bacteroidota > Bacteroidia > Cytophagales > Cytophagaceae > Sporocytophaga. The sequence continues at coordinate 831,460 of JANQAB010000004.1, forward strand.
GCAAGGAAACAGAAGGTTTGGGTTTAAGGGAAGCAAAGGGGTATGCTGGAAAGCTGATGTTGATTATACCATGCAGGAGAATGGAAGGTTAATAGATAAAGAAACCAATAAGGAACTTGATTCTGACTGTCATAAAGGAAGACACAAGAGAAAGAGAAACAGGGATACTGTAGAAATGTAAATAAAATTTTGTCAATTAAGTTAATAAAGGCTTATGTTCAAAGAAGGTTCTTGAGTATAAGCCTTTTGCCGTGATTAAGCATGGAGTAACTGAAATAAGCATAGACTTCATCTTACAGAAGACCTTTGAGTTTTTCCTTTAAAAAGCTTATACTTACAGACCTATTGATCCACAGTATGAGGTATTTTATCATATTTTTTTACATTGGGTTTAGCCCACTAAATGCTTTTGTCCAAATCGATCCTTTGAAGCAATTATTAACCTCTATCAAGAGCTTCACAGATGATGATAAGCTAAATGATTTTCTTCGCAGGCAAAAACTGATACCTCAAGATAATACTGATTCAACAAATCATTTTCATGTTAGAGAGATGAAAATTGATGTATTCAGAAAAAATCTTTTCGGAGACGCAAAAGAGGAAGTTATTTTGCAGCTTAGAGAGCCTGAGAGCTATGCTATAAATATATTTTATTATGATCAGCAGCAATTAAAGAAGACACCAGGACAGATTATAGATCAACCCTATATATATATGGGTTTCCTGAGGAGAAATTTACTTTTTCTTTTGAAAATATTTTTTCAGAAAATGAATTTTCAATTGTGGTAAAACGGCCTTCTGGTTTTAATAGGAGTGCTGATTTAACAGTTGAACTATATAGAATTCATCAAGATACTATTCATAAGTTTTATAATTTCACTGAAAAACACTATTCCTATTCAGGACCTGTTTCACATGCTTCAAATTATAGCAATTCTATCACCAATAATTATTCATTTAAACTTGTTGAAAATATCTATCCTAAAGTATTAAGACAAAAGGTCACTTCTCACAGCATGGAACAGAACGGATATGATGTTGGGCGAGAAGATAGCAGTTCATATATAGAGCAAGTCATATTTGCGCAAGGAAAGCCTGTTATAAAGAAGACAAACATACATAACAAACGAAAATTATTTGTACTTTCTTCAAAGGATCTAAAATACATTAACGATAATGTAGAATGTGATTCAAACACAACTTTATATCTGGGAGAATATTTTCTTTCTCACCAATTCTTGAATCCCAAATCAATGCCTAAATTGGAAGAAGTTTATCTTTTGATGAATGAGGAGAATGAAAAGTTTCACGCATGCTCTTATGCATGGATAAAGAACAATCTTCTTTATGTAAAGTCTAAACCAAAGGCAGGACGAAATTCAAACATCGTTACTTATAAATTACGACCTCGAGTCTCTAGTATATTAAAAAAGGATTTTGATCCTAAAAAGCTTTTCTATGTTTATAATGAAAGTGGAGAAGGTACATTTAAATACATTCCTAAAGTGCTAAGTATAAAGGATTCTAAATACACTGATTCTATTCAGTTTTCAGATACAACTCTTGTTTTTAATACATGTAGATATGAAGACAAAAAAGTATATCTGGAAATAACAGGAGACGAAAAATGGGTAAGTATTCCTCTAACAAAAATTGCTGATTATATTAAGCCAGAGCTTCTTAATAAATTTGAAAATGAAGCAAGTGACAAATGAAATCAGCAAGTTTAAACCTCTCTTTTTTTAGTAATTATCTGAGCTAATCCTTGATCATTTTTTAAGACTCTGATTTTTATGTATATTGATTAAATCTATAGTTAAAATGTAAACTTTTTTTTATATGCTTAAGCGTTTTAAAGTCATATTTTTTTCTCTTTTGCTAGTTATTGCTAAAGAAGGAGTTGGGCAAGCAAGTAACAATGATGTTCGCAGGAGTTTAGAAGGGAGTTGGCTTTTGTTGGAACAGCATTCTGATAGTTTGTTTTTGACAAGAAATTTAAGAGGGAATCTTACTCTTGGACAAAAGTTTGAATTGAATTGGGATGGTACTTTTTGGGATATTAATTCAGCAGGGTGTGGAAATGATCCTAATATTCATCGTTATGAAGGCTCCTGGAAACTTGATACAGCGAAGATGATCCTTACAACCACTTTTCAGGGTAGCGCAAAAATCAATTTTTATAAAATTATTGAATTGACTGAATATGATCTTGTGCTTGTAAGGGTTGGTTGATCGATTGAAGAAATGGTTTTATGTTGAAGTAAATGGATATCTTAAATTCTGTATAGCTGCAATGGCTTTTTCGAAGTCAATTCTGGTAGTTTTATCATAAGTTTATCTAAACAGAATTTAAGATCTGATTTTTAATAATGAATAAAATAAGAATTATAACATTTATATTATCAGTTATTTTAATTTGTTCGTGTACAAGAGTTAGATTGCACACAACAAAGTATCCTCTGGTAGATAATAAAAGCATAGGATTCGGAATGGATAAAGACTCTATCCCACGTTTAACTAAAATCAATTATGAGGATATTGATGATGAAAATCGTTCTTACTATTATTTGAAGGATCAAATTTTATTTGACTCCCTAATACTAGGATTTTATAAGGATAGGTTATACCGGTATGATGGAATTATTATTTCCAGGGAAAAGACTGACGAACTATATACATATTTATGTAATAATTTCAAGGGTAAAAAATCAGATAAGACAAAATATTTCAAGGGCGGAGATAAAAACTTTTACTTAAATATGACTTCTGAGTTCTCGGATAGTTCTTTTACTTTTACCTTTTTTGAACGCAATATCTACGATGCATTTATTTTTCATTGTTTTAGCTCTCCAAGAATTTATTTTTGGAAAGGCCCTTATTATTACTGGCGTTATGAGAGAAGACTTCAAGAAAAGAAGAGGAAAAAGATAGCTAAATTGTTGGGCCTGAAATTAGAAAACTGATTTTGTAACACCCATGTAAAAATCGAAATTATTTATTATAAATATTACAATAATTGTTTTGGCTTTTTGTTATATGTTCTTCTAAATTGGGAGATTGTGGATAAAAGATGAACAAATAACATCACCTCTTGCACTTTCGTATAATTTCTGCAAGCTTTTTAATTTGTTCCGGTTTTCCTTAAATTAGCGATATGAAAATTTTCGTCTATCTGTTAAGTGTCTACGTTTTGGTATTATCCGTAATGCCATGCATGGATTCTTATACCTGCAAAGACGAAAAATCTTCTGTCTCCATTTCCGGCAATCATGATCACAGCGAAGACGAGGGAGATTTATGCAGCCCGTTTTGTATCTGCTCCTGCTGTGGCTGTTCGTTTTTCGGAATCAGTATTCCGGTTTTTTTTAGTCAGAGTATGAAAGTAATGGAGCCACGCGGTAATGTCCCTTATTACTCTGCATTTAATTCTTTTTACTATCATTCATTCTGGCAGCCGCCAAAACTTTCCTGATTACAACTATATGATTAGTTAAACTGCTTGTCCTTTAGCTGAGGTTAATCATATTTCCTATTCATTTATCAGAAATTAAGTAAAATTGAAGAAGAAAAAGCACTGTGAAACTTCTTTGATGGATATTTCCTGCTACATAGGTCTTTATGGCTTTTTACTGGCCACAGCAGGAAAACTTTATCAATCAGGGAGTCAGGAGCGTATTAAGTCAGAATCTTTCTATGTTAGATAATATAATTTATTTCTCGATAAAGCATAAGCTTATCATCGGGATGTTTACCATTGCACTTATTATTTGGGGGGGCTGGTCTACAACCCGCCTTCCGATTGATGCCGTACCTGATATCACTAACAATCAGGTACAGGTTATTACTTCCAGTCCATCCCTGGCAGCCCAGGAAGTTGAACGGCTAATCAGCTTTCCTGTGGAGATCAGCATGGCCAATATTCCCGGAATCATAGAAATCCGTTCAATGTCAAGATTTGGTCTTTCTGTAGTTACAATAGTTTTTACAGATGATACGGATATCTATTGGGCAAGACAACAGGTGTCAGAGCGCTTAAAAGCTGCTACAGACCAGATACCCAAAGGAGTTGGAATCCCGGAGTTAGGCCCTATCACAACAGGGTTAGGCGAAATCTATCAATATGTCCTACATCCCCAAAAGGGTTTTGAAAATAAGTATTCAGCTATGGAACTCCGTACTATTCAGGATTGGATCGTACGCAGACAAATGCTGGGTACCAAAGGAGTTGCGGATATCAGCAGTTTTGGTGGTTATCTTAAACAATATGAAGTAACCATTGATCCTGAAAAACTCCGCAGTATGAACATTACGATCGGGGAGGTTTTTGCAGCCCTGGAAACCAATAATCAGAATGCAGGAGGAGCATATATTGACAAACTTCCCAATGCTTACTTCATAAGAACTGAAGGACTTGCAGGAGGACTGGAGGATATTAAAAAAATAGTTGTAAGGAACACGACTAATGGAACACCTGTATTGATAAGGGATGTTGGTATTGTTCAACTGGGGCACGCTATCCGCTATGGCGCTCTGACCCGAAACGCGGAGGGAGAAGTCGTCGGTGGTATTGTGATGATGCTAAAAGGAGCGAACTCCAATGAAGTTATTAAGAATGTAAAGGTTCGAATGGAGCAAATCAGAAAGTCCTTGCCTGAAGGGATAGAAATCGAAGCTTTTCTTGACAGGACGAAACTTGTGGATAATGCTATCCATACTGTTTCCAAAAATCTGATTGAAGGTGCCCTTATTGTTATTTTTGTCCTGGTATTACTGTTGGGCAATTTCAGAGCAGGCCTTGTGGTCGCCTCTGTAATCCCGCTAGCCATGTTGTTTGCTATTTCGATGATGAATCTCTTCGGTGTTTCAGGGAATCTGATGTCCCTCGGTGCAATAGATTTCGGACTGATTGTGGATGGTGCAGTAATTATCGTAGAAGCGACTTTGCATCACATAACAGGCAGGGGGTATACTCATAAGTTATCTCAGGAGGAAATGGACACAGAAGTGTATGACGCAGCTTCCAAAATCAGAAGTACTGCAGCATTCGGAGAAATCATTATTCTGATCGTTTATCTGCCCCTACTTGCTCTTGTTGGTGTTGAAGGAAAAATGTTTAAACCAATGGCTCAGACAGTATCTTTTGCTATTCTGGGAGCTTTTATCCTTTCACTTACTTATGTTCCTATGATGTCCGCCCTATGCTTAAGTAAAACTCCTGAGCATAAGAAAAATATATCTGACAGAATTATGGATTTTTTTCATAGGGTATATTTTCCTATGCGAGAGTTTGCATTAAGAAAGAAAATCATTGTTGTGCTGTCAGCATTTCTCTTGTTTGGAGGAAGTTTATTACTGTTTCTAAATATGGGAGGTGAGTTTATTCCTACACTTGATGAAGGCGACTTTGCTGTAGAAACCAGAGTATTAATGGGAAGTTCCATGCAAGAAACTATCAACGCTTCATTAAAAGCTGGGGAGGTTTTAAAAAAGCACTTTCCAGAGGTGAAAGAAGTGATAGGAAAAATAGGATCGAGTGAAATTCCAACAGACCCAATGCCTATTGAGGCTTGCGACCTTATGATCATACTGAAAGACAAAGATGAATGGACTAGCGTTAGGACCAAAGATGAATTGGCTAACAAGATGCAGGAGGTTCTGGAAGATGAAATACCCGGGGTAAGTTTTGGTTTTCAACAACCTATTCAGATGCGCTTCAACGAGCTGATGACTGGAGCAAGGCAGGATGTGGCAATTAAAATTTATGGAGAGGATCTGGACATTCTTACAGAACAGGCAAATAAGCTTGGAAGAATTGTTGCTCCAATAAAGGGAGCGAAGGATTTATATGTTGAAAAAGTAACCGGTCTGCCTCAGATCGTAGTTTCATTTGACAGAGATAAAATTGCTCAGTTTGGTTTAAATATTGATGAAATGAACAGGATTGTAAAAACTGCTTTTGCAGGAGAAACGACAGGACTGGTTTATGAAGGCGAAAGAAGGTTTGACATGGTTGTAAGGCTTGATAAAGTGGACAGGCAGAGTATTGATGATGTTAGACAAATTTATGTTACTACTCCCAAAGGATTTCAGGTACCATTATCACAGGTAGCCAACATAGAATTCAAAGTAGGGCCGAATCAGATTCAGAGAGATGATACCAAACGGAGAATCATAGTAGCTTTTAATGTAAGGGGACGTGATGTAGAAAGCATCGTCGAAGAGATTAAGGCAAAGGCTGACAAGCAAATGAAACTTCCTCCGGGTTATTTCATTACCTACGGAGGTCAGTTTAAAAATCTGGTTGAAGCCAAAGAAAGACTGAGTATAGCGGTTCCGATAACATTGGGACTTATCTTTATACTGCTTTATTTCACTTTTGGATCAGTAAAACAAAGTCTACTGATTTTTACTGCCATTCCACTATCGGCCATCGGAGGAGTCTTAGCTCTTTATCTGCGGAATATGCCTTTCAGCATTTCGGCAGGAGTAGGATTTATAGCACTTTTCGGAGTGGCGGTACTTAATGGAATAGTTCTGATAGGTGAGTTTAACAGACTTAAGAATAGCGGTCTGAATGATCTTTATGAGATAGTCCGAAAAGGTACCGAAATTCGTTTGCGCCCCGTTTTAATGACAGCGCTGGTTGCTTCCCTTGGATTTCTCCCTATGGCTCTTTCCCATGGTTCCGGAGCTGAGGTACAGAAGCCTCTTGCTACTGTTGTAATTGGTGGTTTAATATCTGCAACGCTGCTTACATTACTTGTTTTGCCAATACTCTATATCTTTTCAGAGAAAGATTTCAGAAAAATTTCGCCTGGTGCCATGACTTTACTGGTTCCAATATTCTTGTTTTTATCCGGACCTGAAGCTGAGGCACAGACTCAATCTGTACCTAAAGCCATTACACTGGAACAGGCTTTACAACTGGCACATGAGCAAAATAATCTGATTAAATCAGCTCAGTATGAGATTGACTATAACAAAGCGCTGAAAGGTACTGCAACAGAGCTCAACAAAACAAATGCCACATTGATGTATGGTCAATATAATAGCTTCTATAATGACAATAATGTAACCTTATCACAGGATATCCCTTTTCCGCTTGTCATGCATCGTCAGGCACAATATTATAAGGCTACATCGAAGCGTGCAGAGTATAACCTGGCAGTAACGCAGAATGACCTGGACTATAAAATTAAAGTTGTTTATTATAATCTGAGATTTGCTAAATCAAGAATGCAGTTGCAGCTTAAGCTCGATACGCTTTATGCCAACTTCCTGAATGCCGCAGAGCTGCGTTTAAAGATAGGAGAAACCAATACACTTGAAAAAGCCACTGCACAAAGCCAGTTTTATGAAAACCGCACTTACCTTACGCAGGTAAGCGCAGATGTGAAGATATATGAAACACAGCTCCAGACTTTATTAAATATTGGAGAACCTGTTACCTCAGTGGAAAGTTCTTTGGATAAACGAGTGCTGCAACTGACGGAAGACACGGGAGCTATAGCTTCCAATCCTTCATTAAATTATTTCCGTCAACAGGTGGAAGTGGCTAATGCCGATAAGGTACTTCAGAAGGCAAGATTGCTTCCTGATATGAACATCGGTTATTTTTCCCAAACCCTTTACGGAGCAGAAGATTACCGCAATTTGTCTGAAGTTGCTGGAAAAGGACAAAGGTTTCAGGGAATAATGGTTGGTGTTTCTCTTCCGTTATGGATTAAGCCACAAATGTCTAGAATAAGAGCAACAGAAGCTTCAGTAAATGCTGCGGAGGCGAGTTCCAAAGCATACGAAAGGAATTTGCAGGGAGAATATGAAAATGCATATCAGACGTATGAAAAATTTAAAACAAGTCTTGAGTATTATGAAACTAATGTTCTACCTACAGCTCAGGTCTTGGAAAGCAATGCCTGGAAAAGTTACCGCTCTGGAAATATAGGTTACCTTGAATTTTCTCAGGGCATAGCAAGGGCAATTGCTATTGAACAGGGATATCTTAATATTTTAAATCAGTTTAATCAATCTATCATATTCATTGAATACCTGATTGGTAATAAATAATTAGAAACATGAAGAAATTAATATATATCATCACTTTTGCATACACCCTTTTTGTATCAGGATGTAAGTCAGATCCGGAGGATAAAAATGAAGCGCATCATGAAGAGGAAAACTCAGTCGAACTGACTGCCAATCAGTATAAAAATGCAGGAATTGCTTTTGGTAAAGTTGAGATGAGAAATATCAGTTCCACTTTGCCTGTAAATGGCTTACTGGATGTCCCTCCACAAAATCTTGTCACCGTTGCTGCTATGATGGGTGGATTTGTTAAAACAACAATTCTTCTGCAGGGCATGAGGGTTAAGAAAGGCGAGGTTTTAGTTACTATACAAAATCCGGATTTTATCCAAATACAACAGGATTATCTGAATAATAAAAGTAAGCTGCTCTTTGCAGAGCAGGAGTACAAAAGGCAGGAAGAACTGGCAAAGGATAATGTAGCTTCTCAAAAGACCTTACAACAAGTTACTGCTGAATACCATAGTCTGAAAGCCGTCCATGAAGGATTACTGGAGAAGTTATCAATACTTGGGATCAATCCATCTACAGTTGAGAATGGAACGATCAAAAGTACAGTTTCTATTGTGTCACCTATAAGTGGTTATGTAACTGCTGTTAATATCAATATAGGCAAATATGTCAACCCTCAGGATCTGATTTGTGAAATCGTAGATACTGAACATTTGCATGCAGAGCTTACCGTTTTTGAAAAGGATATTTACAAAGTAAAAGAAGGTCAGAAAATTAAGTTCCAACTGGTCAATGAAGAAAAAAAGATAAGAACCGCTACCGTGTATCTTATCAACAGAAAAATCAGTGAAGATAGAACAGTGAGAGTGCATGCGCACCTTGATAAAGAAGACCGTTATCTTTTACCCAATACCTATCTGAAAGCTTTTATTGAGGTTACAGACAATACGACCTCCGCATTACCGGATGAAGCTATAGTGGCTTCTGCTGATAAACACTTTATATTCATTAAAAAAGATGATCATGATCATGATCATCAACATAAAGAAGGGGCTGCTGAGGGATTTTCTTTTACTGCAGTAGAAGTGAAAAAGGGAGTATCTCAGAATGGATATACAGAAGTTTTTTTGCCGGATGGTTTTGACACAGATCACGCTGAAGTTGTGGTAAAAGGAGCATATGCTTTAATTTCAAAAATGAATAATTCTGAAGAAGAAGGACACGGACACTAAAAGTCAGCAACAGTAAGAGCAAGAGATTAAAGTAGTAAGGTTATTGGTAAAGTTAAAAAGAATAAGACAACTCAATTCAAGTGGGTTGTCTTATTCTTTTTATCACAATTAAAATAAAATCAGTTCTGTGCTATGTAAAGATTTACAGTCTGTTAAGTCTTTTTGGGAGGACTAAACTCAATATAAAACCTGCCTAAAAAGACGAGCAAACTTGTCCTAACTCATGGTCAGGTTTGCCTATATATTAAGTATTTTCCTTATATTTCGGAGTTAGGACGTTTAACAGGATAAACAAATATGATAATTGAACCCAGAATGAGAGGATTTATTTGTTTGACCGCTCATCCAAAAGGATGTGAGGCAAATGTATTAAATCAAATTCAGTACACTCAACCTAAAGGACAAATTAAAGGACCTAAAAATGTACTCGTTATAGGTGCTTCAACAGGCTTTGGACTTGCTTCAAGAATTGTAAGTGCTTTTGGTGCAGGAGCATCCACAATAGGAGTTTTCTTTGAAAAGGCACCTGCAGAAGGTAAAACTGCTTCACCGGGATGGTATAACAGCGTCGCCTTTCAGAATGAGGCTAAGAAAGCAGGCCTTTATGCAAAAAGTATTAATGGTGATGCTTTTTCCGATGATATCAAAAACAAAACCATTGATCTGATAAAAAAGGATTTAGGCAAGATTGACCTGGTCATATACAGCCTGGCCTCTCCGGTGAGAACCCATCCAAAAACAGGAGTAACCCACCGTTCAGTATTAAAACCTATCGGTCAGACCTACACCAATAAAACAGTAGATTTCCATACCGGTGTGGTATCCAGCATTTCGATCAATCCTTCCACTGAAGAAGATATTGAAAATACTGTAGCTGTAATGGGTGGGGAAGACTGGCAAATGTGGATCGATGCACTTATAAATGCCGATGTGCTTTCAGAAAATGCCTTGACACTGGCCTACTCTTATATCGGACCTGCATTGACCGAACCGGTTTATCGTAAAGGAACAATAGGAAGTGCCAAAGATCACCTGGAAGCAACAGCTTTTAAAATCACTGAGACTTTAAAAAAGTTAAACGGAAAAGCTTATGTTTCGGTGAATAAAGCCTTGGTAACTCAGGCAAGCTCTGCCATTCCTGTAATTCCACTTTACATTTCACTTCTGTATAAAACGATGAAAGAAAAAGGGATTCATGAAGGTTGTATTGAGCAGATAGACAGGTTATTCAGAGAGCGTTTGTTTACAGGACAGGAAATACCTACCGACGAAAAAGGCAGAATCAGAATAGATGACTGGGAAATGAGACCTGATGTACAGGAAAAAGTGGCTGAACTGTGGGAACAGGCTACTAGCGAAACTTTGCCTTCACTTGGTGACTTACAAGGATATAAATCAGACTTTTTGAATCTGTTTGGTTTTAATTTTTCGAATGTCAACTATCTTGAAGACGTGAATGAAAATGTACAGATAGAAGAGTTGCAATAATTGATTAAAGTTTGAATTGAATATAAAAGCCTTCTGTTGTTAAAACTGAAGGCTTTATTTGTTTTATATGATTGCTATTGTTGTACTGGTAAAGCTTAAAGTGATATACCTGGCGATTTTACACAATGATAGGTTTAATGTAATTTATTTAATCTTAGTGATCACTACTCAAATGATCAAAAGAATATAATATGAAACCAAGAATTTCAGTACTAACTTTAGGAGTATCAGACCTGGAAAGGGCTGTAGTATTTTATCGGGATGGTCTTGGCCTGCAAACAGAAGGCATTGTAGGTAAGGAATTTGAATTTGGTGCAGTCGCATTTTTTGACCTGCAAAATGGCCTGAAGCTGGCACTATGGCCAAGAAAGAGTATATCCAATGATACGGGTATCGCTTTTCAAACTCCTTCTCCATTAGAATTTACCATCGGACATAATGTTGAAAGTAAAAATGAAGTAAATGCAGTAATGGAGCTTGCTGAAAATGCCGGAGCTAAAATTGTTAAACCAGCCTCGGATACATTTTGGGGTGGTTATGCTGGTTATTTTCAAGACCCCGACGGACACCTTTGGGAGATTGTCTATAATCCTGCCTTTTTGCCTGAAGAATAATTTTATAACCTGTGAAATAAATTGGTGGAAAGAATTTTTACATAACTACAACCATTCCTGATTATCCTATCCACGCGAAGGATCTGAAGGGTATAACTTTCAGATCCGTCGCCGGACAGGTTCCTTGTAATTCCTTATCGTATAATCAGCTTTTCTGTATAATTAGTTGTCTCAGAAGTAACCTTAAGATAATAAACACCCGGACTTAGCTTTTGAGTATTAACCCGCAGTGGTCCATCATTCAGCTCGGACAAATCTCCTTTAAATACTATTTCTGATATGCCCTTTAAATCATAGATTTCTATAATCCCATGATCGGTCGCTTCATCATTTAATGAAATGTCAACATATCCAGACGATGGGTTAGGGTAACATTTAACTACACGTGTATCTCTATCAATAGTACCCATTCTCGGGCTGCTGTACACTACATTAAAAGTGTATGTTCTTGTTTTCCCTTCAATACCACCTCCATATACTCCTGTATAGGGAGTTGCCTGAATCGTGTTCACTCCGGCAACAAGAGTTCCTTTGTTTACTATACCATTGGCATCACCGAAAAGGCTATAAGGAGCCACGTTTTCCATAACATTTCGGGTTCCGTTATTATAATTTATACGCACACTTCCTACGCTTCCATAAGTAAGTGCCTCTACAGAAACTTTTTCTCCATTGACAAGGTTGATTGTCCTGCCTTCTTCCGTATGAATTTCCTGAGATCCGCTCGTTAGTCCATAAATTACAAGCTCTATGACTGATGGATTATATACATCTATAGAAAAAGTAATAGTACTTGTATTCAATAGAGTTCCTGTTCCGTTTGATCCGGAATATTCTTTAGCTACAATGGTGAAAGTATCTGAGCGTACATAGTTCCAGGAATTGAAGTTGCCACTATTGTCACCTGCCAGAGAATAGGGAGCTACATTTTCTACTGAAAATGGATTCCCATTTAATGTAAATGCAATACTCCCCGGATTATAAACAGGAATGTATTTTACGTTTATGTTAGTAGCGCCATCCAACGCCACGTTCATTTGATTTCTGATTCTTGAGATATAAGAGTCGTTATCAGAATCAATCAGCGTAAAGGTTCCAGGTTCATTATCACATGGAGTCAAGTCTCCGTCGTAGATCCATAATTTTGTTATATCTCCCCCTGGCTTATATGGATTATAGGTCGTAAAAATCAGTTTGGAATTTAGCTCAACAAAATTATTGCTTCCTGCCAGAGATACACCGCAAGCATTTCTGACAGACCTGGTACTCGTTTGATCTGAAACGAACAACTGCCTGTAATCATCACTGTATATTGGATAGCCATATTCGAATGGTCCATCTATCGCTAAAGAATAAAGTTTATCACCAATGACTAGTGAATAGCCGTCATAGTCGTGGAACTGTTGAGGAGTAAAATGGGACCCATTACCAGGAGTGCCATCTGTTTTATAATAACCTAACCAGGTCATCTGACCCATGTCGCCTAAAACAACCTCGTTGCCCAATGGGAACAAACCATATAAATAGTTATCAGGGCCGAAGGTGGTGAGGAACGTTCCTGCACAAGTACCGTCAGAGACAAACAGATTAAAATTCCCTCCTCTGTCAAACACTACATAATATTTCCCATTATGAAAGAGAGAAGTATACTTGTATTCCCTCCAATGATCATTCAAAACCTTAAACTGCATAGTGCCGGAAGCTGTTCCATCAGTCTTCCAGACATAACCAATCATGTTATGCTCATCCGAAATAAGGAAATATACATTTCCGGCATTGGCATATAATAAATCAATTTTCCAGTAATAAGAGTTGACATAAATTCCTTTCACCAGGCTTGTTCCTGCAGAAGTACCATCTGTTTTCCAAATTTCTGCGGAGTCAGCAGTAACTTTTCCAATAAAGAACTGAAAGCCACCAGAGGTCAAAACCGTGTCTCCATTGAAGCCACTTGTAGCACCGGAAGCCACATCTTTTATAATGTCAGTGCCAGAAGTTGTACCATCTGTGATATATAATTCATTCCCCGTGGTACCATCATTTCCGGTAAAGTAAACTTTTCCTCCGGATACCCATGGGCCGGCTATATATCCGGAGACAGAGCCAGGTTGTACATCTTTCAGCAGATATGTGCCCAATGAAGTACCATCCGTCCTCCACAGTTCTTTGCCGTTAGATGAATTCGTTGCCTGAAAATAAAAGATTCCATTGTAAGCAACAGATTTGGATGTCCCAAATCCATCTCCGCTTCCGGTTGCAATATCCTTTAATAATAGTGTACCGGCAATGGTTCCGTCTGTCCTATAGAGTTCACGTCCTGTAGCCGTTTCAATTGCCGAGAAATATAAATAGGTCCCCACAGTTGAAATGTATTTTATACTTCCAATTACAAAAGTCTTTAGTAATACAGTACCGGCATTAGTACCATCACTTTTCCAAAGCTCAGTTTGATCCTTAATAAAATAAATCAATCCATTGGATTCACGAAAATAATGACATCCTGAAAGACCTGTTTTGACCAGAGTAGTTCCGGACACAGTTCCATCAGTCTTCATTAAAGAATCATTTGTGGTAAAAAATACAAAGTTTGAAGCTTTTACAAAGCCTGAGACATTATTAGAAAGTACTCTTAATTGTTGGGGTTGAGAATAACCAATCTGACCTAACAATAAGGCCAAAAAGAGCAGATTAATTTTTTTCATAGGTTTGATTTTTAAGTGGAAAAAATAATCAAACCCAAGTTTCCCTTAATTGTTTAATAAGATGTAAAATTGTTAAATAATAATTTTAATAAATAGTGTTAATAGGATTTTAATTGCATTTAAATGTTTTTGGTAAAAGGGGATAGGGTTGAAAAAATTACTTTAGAAATTAACTAAACTGATTTTTGCCACATCCCCGATCTCTTATTGAGTAATTTGTTTTGATTCCGCACTTCATGAAATATTGAATCAGATAACACCACTTATCATGACACATAACTCCAAATTCAGACCGCTTATCTATGTGTCCGAGTTGTTGACATTCAAAGCAAATTTCTAAAATTTCTATCAGTTTGTTATTCTTATAGAAAAGGATAGCATGCCTGGGATTATAACATGCTGCTGCCTCTCCAAACGTGTTATCATTATTGATTTTATAGTCATGCAGAATTGAAAATAAAGTATCAATTTGGCCCCCATTCAATTTAACTCTTTCTCTGATTCTAACGCTGGAAAGAGAGTCGTGAGGTTCTTTCATTTTTATAATTCTGCCCCCGAAAAAATCTGCTTGTGAAGTTGAATCATATGCAATGAATTCTATTTTGTTACTTTCATTAAATGGGAAAACAGAATCCTTTGAATATTTTGATTTGGAATAGACACATCTTAATTCTTTAATATGGTTTTCATAATTATCAGTTGCAACCGAATTAGCTGTGTTATCAGATTCTTTGCAGGATAGAGCTGTCAGTAACATGAAGAAAAAGAAAATGTAGGTTTTCATTTGTTAATTTAGAACGGTGAATAACCGAATTGATAGGAAAGTTTTAGCTATATTGGTTTAATGTATCCAAATCATTCCTTCCGGATTTAAACCGAAGTGATACTTTTGTGCTTCTCCGAATTCTTTAAAATCCATTCGTTCTCCCAATACAATTTCCTTATAAGCCATAAACATTTGTTTTGCTGCAATCATTTTATTCATTCGTCCGGTTCCTGTACAAAAGCCGGGAATGGCGATTCTTTTCATTTTGTCATGTGATTTAACTTTTATTAAAGTTGCTTTCATTGCTAAATATGCATTCACAGATGTCGCAATGTTAAAATTGGTTGGTATCCTCATTGTGGGCGCTGAAATCAAATAAGGAATGTCTTTGTCTTCAGTATCCAATATTAATGCTTGTCCGACCAATAATTCTCCTTCCGGAAGGTCTTTGATTATTTGCTGTAGTTTTATTTGCAGGTCCCATCCCAATCTGTCAGAAATTGCATAATCAATGCCTCCATCCATAAATCCGAATGAATTGGCAGGACTTACAATCGTATCACATTTGATTGAATTGAAATTTCCAAGCATAATTTCAACATCACTCTGTTCGCTAAAGAGTCCTTTCCAGGCATCTACCATTTCCTGATTCTTATCAAAAAGGATATATTTAACTTCTTTATCTTTCATACTCCGATATCACAACTTTAAAGTCTATGAAGATAATCCAAATTTTCCCGATATTAAAATCGTCCATCATAAGGGAAGAACAGGGCTTATCCGGAGTAACCTATGCATTTCTTCAATAAAAGCTCAATGTTTAGTTATAAGTTCTAAACATTCTCCTTTGTAGATAATTGATTATTAATTATTGGAATTCAGTGGAATAAGTCTGTTTGAAGTAAGTAATTTTAAAAGGAGTATTTTAACTACTTTGACCAATGAAAACAAAAGAGCTAAAGGAGGACCTGATTTATAAAAATGTACAAATGTGGATTGATAAAACCAGAAATAAAAAACAACGATATGCCGCTTTTTTTATAAGGTTTCCAGAGTTTTGACATTTTTTGGAAGTGCATCCATTACTATTATCGTAGGGTGGAAGAAACCAGAAGACCTGGAAATGTCTTCTGCCAATTTGATACTCTTTATAAGCGCCTTTATAGCATTTACAACATCTATAGAAGGTTTATTCGACCTGAAAGATAAAGCTAAAAGCTACGACGTTTTATTGTTTGAATTGAGGAGACTGAGGGATCAGATGTCCTATGATTATAGCAAAGATGTGCAGGTATACGAACAAAAGAAAGATGAATATTTCAGCAAATATGAAGGAATTCTGAATGCTCAGAAAATGATCATTGAAAATTCTTATGAGTCTGAAGAATAATTTATCCTCCCAATAATTGTAATAATTAAGAATGCGAAAGTTTCTCCCATTGGTGCTGACTGGAAAAAAATGATGAAAATGTTTTGCATGTTTAAACATTTTTTAATTTTAAGGGTTACCTTAGCTTTATATAAATGTAGGGTGAAATAAATAAAGAAACCTAAGCTTTTGGGTCGATACCTAATAGGAAGGTGCATAACTAAATTGTCACCGATTTTGCGATTAGCTGAACGGAAAAAGATTAATTTTAAAATTTCTTTTACTTAGGATGTATTTAATCTATAACCTTATAAACATTATTTTATCATGAAAAAATTATTTACAGCTACGTTATTTTCATTAATCATTTTTTCAAGTAATGCAGCGATCCATGTTGTATTAGTTGGACAGGGCGGAGGTAAATTTGAGCCGGCCGATTTAAATGTATTTGTTGGAGATACAATCAGGTTTAAATGGGTAAGCGGATTTCATACAACTACATCCGAAAGTATTCCTGCGGGAGCAGATTCATGGGATGAAGTCATAGCAAAAAGCGGTGATGAGTTTGATTATATTGTAAAAAATGAAGGAAAATATTCTTATGTGTGCACGCCTCATGTGACTATGGGAATGGTGGGTAGTTTTACTGCTACTCAAAGTGTAACAGGAATTACGGATCAGTATGCCACTATTAAAGAATCTGCTCAGATCAACCCAAATCCGGCTGTCGATCAAACCTTGCTAACATTTAATTCCAACATTGCATTTAATGGTTCTTTAAGAATATTTAATAACAATGGGATCATGATTTCTGAAGAGAAATTAAAAGTTGGTAAAGGTGAAAATGCTATAAATTTAAACACCAGCTCACTGAAGTCTGGATTATACTATGTCAACTTACTTAACAAAGAAGATGCATTTCTTGTAAAGAAAATGATTAAACACTAAAAAAGTTAAAAGCTGAAAGTCTAAAGTTTAAAGTATAAAAACTTTTAAACTAAAATAGAATTTGAAGAGACGCCATGTTGGCGTCTCTTCTTTTATGGAAGTAACAATTTAAATAGGAAAATACACTTTAAATGTAGTTCCTATACCTGTCTTGCTTTCCAGCTCAATTTTTCCTCCTTCATTTTCAATAATTCTTTTGACTATAGCCATTCCCATTCCTAACCCTTCCACATGATGATGACTTCTTGTGTACATTTCAAATATGTGTTCCTGATCTTCTTTTTTTATACCTAATCCATTGTCCTGTACTGTCAGTAAGATGTATGCTCCTTCCATCTTTTTAGTTGCAATGCGGATGATTAAATCTCTGTCTGGAGACCTGTATTTAATGGCATTGGATAAAAGGTTGGTTAAGATGCTTCTTAAATTCTTTTTTGAAAATTTTATGATTGGTGCATCTTTAAAGTCCTTTTTAAATTCAATATTAATATTTTGGGTATTATCTTTAAGGTCTGTTAATATTTCTTCTGTTAGCTCATCAATTTTAATATCTTCCACTTGAATCTTTTCAGTCTCTTGCTCCCTGGCAATGGAAGACAATTCCCTGATTCTATTCCGGAAGCTTTCAAATAAATGGTAGATCTTTTCTATAAAGAATTTTGATTCGGAAGAAACACTGATTTCAGATTCGAGATATCGGACTATGCCTTCAATGCTGTTGATAGGAGAAATCAAATCATGTGATACTGTATAGATAAAATTATTCCGATCATTTATAATCTTTTTCAAATCACTGTTTCGTTGTTGCAATTCCAGTTCAAGGAACTTTTGTTCTGATATATCCTGGATTAGCTTTATAAAAAACGTTCTGTTATTATCGTCTTTTGTATAGATATTTTCTCCATGAACCCAAAGTTCTGAGCCGTTTTTATGTAAGATATAATTATTGTCGAGGGAAGATCCTGTGCTGATCGTTCTCAATAATTCTTTTTCAGGAACAGCATCTTTTTCTGTCTTTTTCAATAAAGAGAATAGAAAAGTTTTGATCAATTAAATCTTCTTTAGAATATCCAAAGGTCTTGATAAAGGCTTCGTTGAAATCAATGATAATACCATCCGTATCCAATAATAGTATGGAGGTGGCCTTGGCATTATTAAACATTAATTTAAAGAACAAAGAGCTCATTAAACTTAATTTATCATCATTGTTCTTTGATTTGACCTTGTTATTCATAAACTAAAGTTGATTTATTTTTCAGTTATATGTTTAAAAATAATTCATTTTTATGCTATCATTATGTATACTAAACCATAGACCTTACTTCTGAAATATTGATCACAGGCAGATATCTGATAAATAAAAGAAACATCGAAAAGAATAAGCCAAGAGAGAAAATAAAGACACCAACGTCGTACATTGTTGGTATGAATACCGACCAGGAGGAGGGGAGGAAATCTCTTGACAGCGAGACTACTATTATTACATATCTTTCCATCCACATGCCTATATTTACAATGATGGATAAAATAAAACTAAATATAATATTTCGTCTTAAACTTTTTTTTCCATAGTAATTGAGGAAGTATAAAATTAAATAAGTTGATCATAAAATAATACTTGGCATAATTGCCCATCAGCTTATACTGCATTTGATACACCTCAAAGCCATTCGCTGAATAAAAGGCAATAAATACTTCAGTCATATAAGCAATACCAACAAGCCCTGCCATAAAGAGGACGATTTTATTCATATTCTCAATATGAAGGAGGGTAATATAACTTTCCAGTTTTAATACTTTCCTTACAAGTATCATCAAAGTAAGTACCATTGCAAATCCTGAATGGATGGCTCCTGCAACAAAATAAGGAGGGAAAATAGTGGAATGCCATCCCGGAACAATACCTGTGGAGAAGTCCATTGAAACGACAGAATGTACGGAAACGACTAATGCTGTTGCCAGTCCTGCCAACACAAACATCATTGGTTCATAACGTCTCCAGAGTTCAATATTATTATTCCATCCTAGGCTTAGTAAACCATATATCTTTTTACGTATGCCTTTACTTCTGTTTGCAAGTAGTCCCAGATCAGGCACCAATCCGAAGTACCAATAAATGATGGAAACTGTAAGATAGGTTGTAACTGCAAATGCATCCCATACCAGAGGTGAATTAAAGTTAACCCAGATTTCCTGTCTGTTCGGATAAGGTATGATGTAATATAACAGCCATGGTCTTCCCAGGTGAGCGGCAATGAAAAGAGCGGAGCATAGAACCGCGCAAATCGTCATTGCTTCAGCAGCCCTGTTGATAGAGCTTCTCCATTTTGCACGAAATAAAAGTAATATGGCTGATATTAAAGTACCAGCATGTCCGATCCCTATCCACCAGACAAAGTTTGTAATATCCCAGGCCCAATTGATCGTTTTGTCCTCTCCCCACATCCCGACGCCATCCCACCAGGTTTTTCCGAGACAATAGCCTCCAGCTATGATCATCATAAGGGATATTCCCATTGCAATTCTCCAGTTATTAAGGGCGTTAGTAGTTAATGGAGCTAGAATATCTTCCTTGACATCATTCTGAGTCCTGTTATTTAAGACCAGAGGTTCGGCCAGAATTGGGTCTTCATTCATATCAAAAAATATTGAAGTGCATTTTACGAAACTTCTGCACTTCAAAATTGTTCATACTTCTGCTGGTCCAAAGTATGAACAATTTTCGTCTTAATATCAGCTATTAATCGTACAATTATTCGACTTTTAGTGCAAGGGAGAACTCACTTTTTGTCACCTCCTTTAAATTCATCCTCTTTTCTTTTATTAGGTTCAGCTTCAATGTATTCTCCACCTTCATTTTCAAAGTGATCAGGTTGCTGAGAACTTTTATAAAGATTAGACTTTTTTGCCTTATCTTTTTCTACTTTTTTGTCCGGATCTATCATATCATTGTAGTTTTGATATCTTGTCTACTTTTAGAACAGGCTCTTGTCCGGAAAAAGTTTCTGGAATGAATACTCTCTATCCCCTTAATTCTAATCATAAACATTCCCTAGATCACCTGGTTAAGAAATTTCACGAAACCATTCTCAGTATTATGAGCCAAAATGTAAGCGATTACCTCGTCAGAAGACTTTCTGAATGGAATGTTAAAAGAATATTCGGTTATCCCGGTGATGGAATAAACGGAATCATGGGTGCATTGGACCGGGCAGAAGGATTGATTGATTTCATTCAGGTGCGACATGAGGAAAACGCAGCATTTATGGCATGCGGACATGCTAAGTTTACTGGTGAAGTTGGTGTTTGTCTGGCAACCTCTGGTCCTGGCGCAATTCATCTTTTAAACGGATTGTATGATGCCAAGATGGATCATCAGTCTGTTGTTGCCATTGTTGGGCAGCAAGCAAGGGGAGCAATAGGAGGGTCTTATCAGCAAGAGGTAGACCTGGTCTCTTTGTATAAAGATGTAGCACATGAATATGTCATCATGGTTACAGAGCCTTCTCAGATGAGGCACGCCATAGACAGGGCTTTTCGGATAGCGCTGACAGAAAGAACCGTTACCTGTCTGATTATCCCTAACGATCTTCAGCTTGAAGTGGCTGTCGAGACCCCGGAACATAAACATGGGACGATACATTCAGGAATGTCCTATTCAAAACCTGTGATCGTACCCTCTCATGAAGATATCACAAAAGCTGCTGACATTTTAAATGCAGGTCAGAGGGTAGCAATCCTCATAGGAGCAGGCGCCAATGGGGCAGGGAAAGAAGTAATAGAAATTGCCGAATTGCTTGGAGCTGGAATTGCAAAGGCTTTATTAGGTAAAGCTGTAATATCAGATGATCTGCCCTATGTTACCGGTTCGATCGGATTATTGGGGACTTCTCCCAGCTGGGATATGATGCAGGAGTGTGATACGCTTTTAATGATAGGCTCATCATTTCCATATTCAGAATTTCTGCCCAAAGAAGGACAAGCCAGAGGGATACAAATAGATATTGATGGCAAGATGCTTAATATCAGATATCCGATGGAAATAAGTTTGATGGGTGATAGTAAGGAAACTCTTCGCGCACTTATTCCATTAATATCTCCCAAAGAGGACAGGAGTTGGAGAAACAAACTAGAGGAGAAAGTAAAAGACTGGTGGAAGCTATTGGAGAAAAGGGCAATGACAAGTGCGCATCCGATTAATCCGCAAAGAGTATTCTGGGAACTTTCAAGCAAATTGCCTGATAATTGTATTCTTTCTGCTGACTCCGGCTCTTCTGCAAACTGGTTTGCAAGAGATCTTAAGATCCGATATGGAATGAAAGCTTCTTTATCTGGGAATCTCGCAACCATGTGTCCGGGCGTTCCATATTCCATTGCAGCCAAATTTGCTTTCCCGGACAGGGTTCCGATTGCCCTTGTCGGAGACGGGGCCATGCAGATGCTGGGCATTAATGAATTGATAACTATTGCAAAATACTGGAAACGCTGGAGCGACCCGCGACTTGTCATTCTCGTGTTAAATAACAAAGATCTTAATCAGGTCACATGGGAACAAAGGGCGATGGAAGGTAACCCTAAATTTGAAGCCTCTCAGAATATTCCTGATGTGCCTTATGACCGTTTTGCTGAAATGCTGGGTCTTCGAGGCTTAAGCATGGAAAAACCGGAAGATGTAGGTTATGTCTGGGATGAAGCATTTCGTTCTGATCGACCGGTCGTCATAAATGCCCATACGGATCCCAATGTTCCTACATTGCCACCTCACATTACATTTGAACAAGCCTATGCTTTTGCCAAAGCTATGTTTAAAGGAGATCCGGATCAGTTGGGTGTATTAACCCAGACATTAAAGGATAGAGCCCAAAGTTTTCTTCCATAACCCAGGATGGAAAATAATAGAGTCCTCATTGATCATGTCAGTGTATCTGTTTATAAGATCCCAACTCAAACTCCTGAAGCTGACGGGACTTTGGATTGGGATCATACTATTCTTGTCTATGTGGAAATAAATGGTGGCGGCAAAACAGGCATTGGTTATAGTTATGCCAGTTATGCAACTGCCATTTTAATCAAAGAAATTCTTTCCGAAAGAATTAAAGGAATGAACATCTTTGATATTCCATCAATAGGATATCACATGATTCACGCCATACGGAATCAGGGAAGAGATGGGATAGCATCCATGGCAATATCTGCAGTAGATACCGCACTATGGGACCTAAAAGCTAAATTACTTGACATCTCTCTAGTAAAACTATTGGGCAACTTAAAAGAAAAGGTAGCAGTGTATGGCAGTGGTGGCTTTACAAATTATTCTGACCAGCAATTGGAAGAGCAGGTAAAGCTTTGGAAGTCTTTCGGAATTAATAAAATCAAAATTAAAATAGGACGAGATCCTAAAGGAGACGAAACCAGAATCCTAAACCTTCAGAAATATTATGGCGAAAGACCGGAAATATTTGTGGACGCCAATGGTGCATATCAGAAAAAAGAAGCTTTATACTATGGAAAAAGGTTTGCTGAACTGGGAGTAGTCTGGTTTGAAGAACCTGTCTCTTCAGATGATATTGAATCACTTAAGTTTCTTTCTGAAAATGTACCTCCTCCAGTAAATATCGCTGCAGGAGAATACGGCTATAATCTTTTCTATTTTAACAGAATGCTAAAGGAAAAGGCTGTAGACATCTTACAAATAGATGCTACAAGATGTGGTGGATTTTCAGAAATGATAAAGGCTATAAATTTAGGAGAGACCTATAGCATTCCGGTCTCTACACATTGTGCTCCCTGTCTTCATCTCCATGTGGCATGTGCTACAAACGTTATTCATATGGAATACTTTTATGATCACTACAGAATAGAGACAAAATTATTTGATGGTGCCATTACTCCTGTTAACGGATATCTGAAACCTGACTGTTCAAGACCTGGAATAGGATTGGAACTTAAGAAAAAAGACGCTGAAAAATTTTTTGTACAGATAATTCAAATCGATGGAATATAATATATCCAATCTACCTTTAAATATTCATGACAAATCTCCGAATGTGGATGTTGAGAAACTGTATAATGAACTAAAAAATAAACTACAAGGAGAAGTCAGATTTGATGATGGAACAAGGGCAATGTATGCAACTGATTCATCTAATTACAGGCAGGTACCTATTGGTGTTGTGATTCCCAGGAACCTGCAGGATATAATGATCACGACAAATATATGTCATAAATACGGTGCTCCTCTTTTATCCAGGGGAGGAGGCACCAGCCTCGCCGGACAATGCTGTAATGTTGCTGTTGTAATGGATATGTCCAAATACTATAACAAAGTTATTTCAATCAATAAAGACTTAAAGCTTGCTTCTGTTGAACCTGGAATTGTATTGGATGAATTGAACAAGCAGGCAAAAAAAGTTCGATCTGATATTCGGTCCGGATCCTTCAACACATACACATTGTACCTTGGGTGGTATGATCGGAAATAATTCCTGTGGTGTACATTCTGTAATGGCGGCCAATCATGGGCTTGGTGCAAGAACTTCGGATAATCTGCATTCTATGGAAATCCTCACCTATGATGGTTTGCGGATGACGGTGGGAAAGACATCTGAGGAAGAATTAAATAAGCTGATCAGCGAGGGTGGTCGTAAGGGAGAAATTTATAAACGGCTTAAGAATTTAGTTGATAAGTATGGTGATGAAATAAGAAAGCATTTTCCTAAAATTCCAAGAAGAGTATCCGGCTATAACCTTGATGAATTGCTTCCTGAAAACGGATTTAATGTAGCCAGAGCACTTGCTGGTACGGAAGGGACTTGTGTTGTAATCTTAAGTGCGACCCTTCATTTGCTTCCCAATCCTGGTGCGCGATCTGTATTGGTTTTGGGATATCCTGATATCGTTGAGGCAGGAGCTCATGCTCATGAACTGCTAAAATATAAGCCCATTGGACTTGAAGGACTTGATGACCGGTTATATGATTTTATGGTGCACAGGCATATGCATGTCGAGGACTTAAAACTTCTTCCCAAAGGTAAGGGCTGGCTTTTAGTTGAGTTTGGCGGTAAAAGCAAAGAGGAAGCTGATTATCAGGTAAAACAGGTTATGGAGGCATTGAAAAAAGGAGAGAACCCGCCTAGCATGATATTTTATGACGATCCTGTACAAGAGCAGAAATTATGGAGGATAAGAGAAGCAGGACTTGGAGCTACTGCATTTGTTCCGGGATTAGAAGATGCCTGGGAAGGCTGGGAAGATACAGCAGTCCATCCTGAAAAATTTGGTGACTATCTTAGAGACTTTTCAAAGTTGCTGGATAAATACAATTACTATTCTGCTTTATATGGCCACTTCGGACAAGGTCTTCTGCATTGCCGCATCAATTTTGATCTGGAGACTGCTGATGGAATTCTACATTATCGAAAATTCCTTGATGAAGCATCAGACCTTGTAATCAGATATAATGGCTCTTTCTCCGGTGAGCATGGAGATGGTCAATCCAAGGCAGAGCTTTTGTCTAAAATGTTTGGCAATGAGCTTATAGAAGCGTTCAGAGAGTTTAAGACAATATGGGATCCCAGAGGGCTGATGAATCCTGGTAAAGTATGTGATCCTTATCCTATTATATCCAATCTTAGACTTGGAGTTTCCTATAATCCTGAAGAACCTGAGACTTATTTTAAATTTCCAGAAGACAAAGGCAGCTTTGCCAGAGCTGCACTGCGTTGTGTAGGTGTAGGAGAATGCAGAAAACATGATAAAGGAACAATGTGTCCAAGCTACATGGTCACTATGGAAGAACAGCATTCCACGAGAGGTCGGGCACATAAGCTTTTTGAAATGCTTCGTGGAGAAGTTGTAAAGAAAGGGTGGAAAGATGAGTCAGTAAAAGAATCATTGGATTTATGTCTCTCCTGCAAAGGCTGCAAAGGTGATTGTCCGGTAAGGGTTGATATGGCTACCTATAAAGCAGAGTTTTTAGCTCATTATTATAAGGGAAAACTTAGGCCGCTCAGCGCTTACTTATTTGGAAGAATTGCTCAGTTTTCAAGAGTCGCAATGCTATTTCCCCGATTGTCTAATACAATAAAAAATTCATCTGTTACCGGAGGAATCATCAAAAGAATTACCGGAATCTCTAAAGAACGTCAAATTCCGGATTTTGCTGAAGAAAGTTTTAAAAAATGGTTCTTTAAAAGAGGAATTGTAAATGAAGGAAAACCAATTGTAATTCTTTGGGCAGATACCTTTAATAATTATTTTCACCCTCATATTGCTGTTGCAGCAACGGAAGTGCTGGAGTATCTGGGATTTCAGGTCAAAGTGTTTCCTCAGCCTCTTTGCTGTGGTAGACCTTTGTACGATTTCGGAATGCTTGATACTGCTCAGAAATGGCTTCTGGAAGTTTTGGAATATGTAAAGGATGATGTAAGGAAAGGTGTTAACATTGTTGGTCTGGAACCTAGTTGTGTAAGTGTTTTCAGAGATGAACTCATTAATCTCTTTCCCAATAACGATGATGCAAACAGAGTCAGCAGGAATACTATGATTTTTAGCGAATTTTTAGAGAAAAAAGTTAAGGATTACAACTTTCCTCAATTAAAAAGAAAAGCAATTATACACGGTCATTGTCATCATAAAGCGATTATAAAGATGAAAGATGAAATGACAGTTTTACATAAACTAGGGCTGGATTGTAATGTGCTGGATGCTGGATGTTGTGGCATGGCGGGAAGTTTTGGTTTTGATGAAAAGCATTTCCAAATATCAGTTGCAGCCGGAGAACGGGTATTGCTTCCAGAGGTTAGAAAGGTGGAGGAGGATACCCTTATAGTCATGAATGGTTTCAGTTGTAAAGAACAAGTGTCTCAGCTTGCAGATAAACGATCTTTCCATCTTGTAGAAATTTTAAAAATGGCAATAGAATCAAGAAAAGGTCATCCCACAGCTATTAAATGAGAAGGTTTACCGATATGTATTTTAAAGTGCTTTTAGCCCTGAAAACCTTTGATAGTGCTCGTAGTTAAACGTGTATTAGAACAAAATACATGAACCTTATTACTATCCTGATTCCCACTTATCATAGACCGGAGGCTCTCTCGGTACTTTTAACCAGTCTTTATTTTCAAACAGAAAAGGAATTTAAAATAATTATCTCAGATCAATCTAAGGATAATTGTAATGAGAATAGTACATCTCTTCAGACTGTACTTAATTTACATAGAATCCACGGAACCTCTGTGACCATTCTTAAAAATCTGCCTACCAGAGGGCTGGCCCATCAAAGACAGTTTTTGCTTGATCAGGCAGATAGTAAGTATTGCCTATATCTGGATGATGATCTTATTCTGGAATCATTTGTCATAAAGAATTTAAAAGATGTGTTGATGAAGGAACAGTGTGGCTTTACAGGAAATGCAGTCATTGGACTTTCCTATCTGAAAGATGAAAGGCCTCATGAACAAGCTTTGGAATTATGGGAGGAGAAAGTTATTCCTGAAACTGTAGAGCCTGGAACAAAGGAATGGCTAAGATATAAATTGCACAATGCCGCCAATATATTCCATGTACAAAGCCATAAAAAGTTTTCTTCTGAATTTCCATTGCCATACAAAGTCGCCTGGATAGGAGGTTGCGTGATGTATGATACAGAAAAATTAAGAGCTGTTGGAGGATTTTCTTTCTGGAAAGATCTTCCTGTAAACCATAGCGGAGAAGACGTCCTTGCTCAATTACGAGTAATGAAGAGGTACGGAGGCTGCGGAGTAATTCCAAGTGGAGTGTATCATCAGGAGCTTGAAACTACTGTTCCTGACAGAAGAGTTAATGCTCCGGAATACCTTAAAATATAAAAAACTATTGGTTCTCGTTAAAAGAACTCTTTTTTAAAATCAAGGTTGTTTAATATTGATTAATATCATTAATGAAATAACTAAGTTAAGGGGTTTACTTTTTCTTTGAAATACCTGGCTATATAGTTGACTATCAAAAAGGAGACTCTAGTGGTCTCCTTTTTTGTTAGCATGAGATAACCTTTTTCAGGCATGTGTAGATTCCTGAATTTTTTCTAAAGTCACCCTTTCTCCTGTTTTAGCCGATTTGTAAATTGCTTCGATAATCTGAATATCTATGAGCCCGTCTATTCCTGAAGCTCTATTATGAGTGCCATTAATTATGGTGTCCGCAATACCCTCCATCTGGGCTTTCTGCTGATTGATCCTTTTCAATTTAAGTGGGCCTTGTTCTGTGGAGCCTTTCAGACCATAATAGTAATAGGCAGGGCTTATTTCTACCCAACCTTCTTCTGCTTCTATCAGCAATTGATCAGATTTTTTCGTGTAACTAGAATTGCAAAAGGCAGTCACACCATCAGGGAATTCCATTTCCCAGCTTACATCACCATCCACTTCACTTGGTCTTTCAAAAATCTTATTTTCTATTTTTACATTTTTAACTGCTATGGGATTTTGCCCGACGACATATCTTGCAGCCTGTATTACATAAATTCCAACATCTACAAGAGAACCACCTCCGGCAAGATCCTTTTGAAGCCTCCATTGGCCATTGTCTTCAATCTTAAATCCAAAGCTTCCTGTTATTTTCTTTAACTTTCCTTTTGCATTGGTCTGGCCTATTTTCATTGCTTCCAGGTGGTGAGGTTCAAAATGCAGGCGATATCCTACAAATAACTCTACATTGGCTTTTTTACATGCATTGATCATTCTTTCACATTGCTTGACAGATGTGGCCATGGGCTTTTCTGTGATAACATGTTTACCCGCCAAAGCTGCCCTTATCACAAATTCTTCATGCATTGAGTTTGGCAATGCTATGTAGACTATATCTATATCCGGATTGTCTTTGATCAAATCAAAGTTCTCATAATTATAGATGTTTTTTTCAGTTATGTCATATTTAGTGGAGTATTCCTGAGCCTTTTCTTCAGAACCAGTAACAATACCTTTCAGGCTGAATGATTCACTTTGAATGATGGCAGGTATTAAATGACGGGTACTGTATTTTCCCAGTCCTACCATTGCCAATCCCAGCTTTTTATTTGTGTCTGACATATAAGTTTATGTTTAAATTGAATCACTTATCTAAGAAATATAAATGAACTTGTTTTATTCTAAAGTTCATAGCAAAAAAATGACCTTGAATTTACTCAAGGTCATTTACTTTGAATGAGCATTGCCTGTTATGCCATTGCTTTCTGATTGACTGTTTTTTTCGCCAGATCATTAAGCTTTGTGTCTGCTTTCTCTTTTCTTCATTCAGAATTTCAGAAAGCAATTGATGAATTTCTTTATGCCCTAACTTTTCAGCATAATGAACTACAGTTCCATATCCAGAAATTTCATAATGCTCAATTTTCTGCGCTGCAGCAATCAATCCTGCATCTTTTACTTCAGGCGTTGCATTTTCGTCAATCAGGTCTTTTCCCTCTTCAATTAACCCTTCCATGGCAAGGCATTTCGTATTACCATGTTTGATATTTAGCAACGCGAAAACCCTGTCTAGTTTTTCCTTTTGTCCTTTAGTCTCCTCAAGATGAGATTCAAAAGCTTCCTTTAATTTAGGATTATTCGCTTCTTTGGCCATCTTAGGTAAGGCCTGAACCAATTGTCTTTCTGCACTATAAAGATCTTTAAGTTCATATTCAAAAAGATCTTCCAGGTTTTTAAGTTTTTTTTGTCATTATTTTATTTTACTGTTTATCCTTAAAAAAACTCCTCCCATTTTTAAATTGTTTTTTATAAATGTTTATATGACCCTTCGACTATCTTTTAATTCAGGTAATGTAATTAGTGAAGTTCAGATTTTAATTGTTATTAGTGCTCTGTATCAGAAAGAACAAATTATTTATTCTCCTATTTTTGAAGTGTGGACACCAATTAAGTTTTATTGAACTTTACCTTTCTATATGAGCTGATAGAGGGAAGATTCATATGTCTCTTTGCATTGTTAAACAAAGGAGCTTCCAATGTTGTTATTTTTTTATTTGCAGGATTTGAAGAACAAAAATTCCTTATTTATTTATCTGAAACGGACTGTTCCTTTGCCTCATTCTGTTATTCTTATTATTTATAACCGACAGATATTTACAGGCTGGCAGGAATATAATATAGAGGTGAAAGATCTTGGAGGAGAAGCAATGAGATTAAATACCTATCTGTTATCCGGTCAAATCTTTCAAACAATATTCCAGAATTGGGAAGTTTAATTAAAACAAATAGGATCAGCAGAATTTAAGTGTTTGACAAAAGTAAAAGTTGACAGAATGCTATGAAAGAAAAGACTTTGTACATTGTGAGGCATGGAGAGACAGATTACAATGCCTGTCATATTCTTCAGGGAGGTAGAGTGGACCTTTCTCTGAATGATAAAGGTCTTGCTCAGTCGCAAAGCTTTTATGAATATTATAAGGACATCCCATTCACAAAGATCTATACCTCAACTCTCGGAAGAAGTATACAATCCGTTGATTCATTTATTAAAAAGGGGATTTCCCATGAAGCCCGTAACGAGTTGGTTGAAATCAGTTATGGAATATACGATGGAGTTAAATCAAGTATTGAGTCTGAAGGTCCTTATAGAAAATTGACTCAAAAATGGAATGATGGCAATATTGATGTCAAAATGCCTGATGGAGAAAGTCCGATGGATGTTCGTAACCGTATTATGCCTTTCTTGAGTCATTTAATCCATAATATAACAGATGAATACATACTTCTCTGTTTTCATGGAAGAGCTATGAGAATTTTTTTAGCCACATTATTGGAACTTGATCTCATCGATATGAACCTTTTTAATCATAGCAATATGGGGTTATATGTCGTAAAATACCGTTATCCATTTTTTTGTTTAGAACAATTCAATGATCAGACACATCTTCAGGTAAATACTTTTGACTCATAACATATACATTTCTATCCTTGTTTTCCTTTTATATATTAAACATACTATTAAAAGGGAGAATTATGAGACTTGTCAGTTCTGTATTCAAAAACGGAGAAACTATTCCTAAAAAATATACTTGTGAAGGCCCGAATATCAGTCCGCCTTTGCAATTCAAAGATATACCATCGAATACTTCTAGCCTTGTTTTAACAGTTGAAGATGCTGATACACCTGGTAAAACACCTTGGGTTCATTGGCTTGTCTTTAATATACCTTCCACTTCAAACGGATTTGAAGAGGGTGCGGTGAGTCCTGGTTCAGTTGAAGGCTTATGTAATGGTAATACATTTGGGTATGAAGGTCCATGCCCTCCGGAAAATGAGCATAGATATGTATTTAAACTTTATGCGTTGGACATTGTATTGTCTCTTGCTCCGGAATCAAATAAAGATACTGTTCTTAAGCTATCAAAGGGACATGTCATTGAAGAAGCAGAATTGGTCGGTGTTTATCAGAAAGAAGAATTGATAAAGGAAAAAGTTAAATAATAGTAAGTGAAGTACAATTATACTCCAGCAGGAATTAACAAAACCGATGTGAAAAAAATAGGGATTCTGAGAGCAAATGCTCTTGGGGATTTTATTGTAACGCTTACAGCAATTCAATCATTGAGCCATTTCTTTCCGGATGCTGAAATTGTTTTATTTGGAAAGGAATGGCATAAGTTTTTTCTGGAAGAAACAGATGATAATGGTTTAATGAGGACCTGCATCAACCGTGTTATAGTCATTCCTGTGATGAATGGCCTAAGAGAAGAACCTGGAATATCGGAAAATCCGGGTGAGATAGAACAGTTTTTTAAATCCCTTCAACATGAAAGTTTTGACCTGGCCATTAGTTTTCATGGAAAGGGAAATGCTGCAATACCTTTTTTGACAAGATTAAATGCAAAGTATACAATAGGTCTAAGTTGCGAAGAATCAGAGCAGCCCGAAAGCAGTCTTAACTTTTATTACTATCAATCGGAAGTTGTCAGGTACCTGGAGGTGGCTTCTCTCACAGGAGCTCCGTTGCTGCTGGAACCTCCTAGAATCAAGTTGTTTCAAAATGATTATTCGGAAGTTCACAGATATTTGGAGAGCAATAATATCAAAGGAAAGTTTATCGCCATTCATACCTGTGGTAAAGATATAAGAAGGATGTGGACAAAAGAGAAGTTCTCTGCATTGAGCAAATGTCTTATTCAATCCGGATTTGTTGTTGTACTGACAGGGTCCAGGGAAGATAGAGCATACAACGTAGAGATAGTTAAGATGTCTGGCAACGTTATTTTTGATTCATCCGGATTGTTTTCAATTGGTGGACTTGCTGCTTTTTATAATTTATCATCTTTGGTTATTTCTGTTGATACTGGAGCTCTTCATGTAGCCATAGCAGCACAGGCTAAGACAGTGGGCCTATATTGGGCGCCTAATCTTATCAATTGGGCTCCACTTACGAGAGAGAAGCACAGGCCGGTAATTGGCTGGGAAATCAAATGCTGTGTTTGTGGTATTGCTCCGGTTAACCCGTATCCTTTTGAACCACATGGTGAAAACTGCCAACACCAACATTCTTTTATTGAATCAATTTCAGTGGAAGAGGTCTACAATGCTGCAATGGCATTGTTACGGTAATTCCATGTTTTTCAGGCTTGACTACACCTGTTTTTCTTTATTCAATCTGCTCAATAACAAATGTCCATAAAATTCTATTAAATCAATAGAGAGGAATATAAGGATGAAAGATTTGAGGGGATTGAATCCAAAGAAGATAGCAATATTCAGAGCACTACAGCTGGGAGATTTGTTATGTGCAATACCAGCAATAAGGGCTTTAAAAAAATATTTGCCAGATTCAGAAATCACATTAATAGGCCTGCCTTGGGCAAAAGCTTTTGTCGACAGATATCCAATGTACTTTTCCGGATTCATCAATTTTCCTGGATTTCCGGGGCTTCCAGAACAGGAATATAAACCGGCAGAATTTATAAAGTTTGCAGATAAGGTATTTGCTTCCAGATTTGATCTGATCATTCAGATGCAAGGTAATGGATCCATTGTAAACCCAATGGTGGAGTTATTCGGAGCAAAGAGAACTGCAGGGTATTTTAAATCAGGAGATTATTGTCCTAATAAGGACTTGTATATGGAATATCCTGAAGGTTTGTCAGAGATAGACAGACATCTTTCATTGATGAGGTACTTGGGAATTAAGCATGATGGCAAGACGTTAGAATTTCCTCTGAAAGAGGATGAGCATTTCTTGTTTGACAATCTGGTTGCAAAATATAAGTTGAATCCTGGAGATTATGTAGTGCTTCATCCGGGATCAAGGGATACGACAAGAAGATGGAATCCGGAATACTTTGCAAACATAGGAGATATGATTTCTAAAAAGGGTTATAAGGTTGTACTGACAGGAACAAAGGAAGAGAAGAAAATAGCAATGGAGGTGAAAGGCCTTATGAAATATAAGCCTGTGGATCTGGTGGAGAAAACATGTCTGGGTGTGCTTACATCATTGATCAGAAATGCCAGAATGCTATTTTCAAATGATACAGGAGTTTCACACCTTGCATCGGTAACAAAAACCAAAAGCCTTGTAATATTTCTTAACTCCGACCCGAAGAGATGGGCTCCTCTTAATAAAAGAATTCATCAGATAATTTTACCTCATGAAGCCAAAAATTTTAAATATGTATTAAAGAGAACAGAAGATATTCTTATGTCATAAATTCAATC
The DNA here is from genome assembly GCA_024707265.1 of Sporocytophaga sp. GTDB lineage: Bacteria > Bacteroidota > Bacteroidia > Cytophagales > Cytophagaceae > Sporocytophaga. The sequence continues at coordinate 864,296 of JANQAB010000004.1, forward strand.
AGGTTGGAATGTGAGATAGATTAAATAGTAAAAATATGACAATAGAGAAAGGAAAGCCTGTAAAGATATTTACATGGCATATTCATGGAAGTTATCTGTATTATCTTACACAGGCAAATGCAGAGTTTTATCTTCCAGTAAAACCAGGAGGAGAAGAAGGGTATGGGGGGAAAACCTCATCATTCCCATGGGGAAGCAATGTTCATGAAGTCCCTGTTGAAAAAGTAAAAGAAATGAATTTTGACATCATCCTATTTCAATCCAAAAAGAGCTACCTGCAGGATCAGTATGATATCCTGACTCCCGAACAGAGGGCTTTGCCTAAAATTTATCTTGAGCACGATCCTCCCAGAGATGTTCCGACTGACACAAGACATGTTGTGGATGATCCACAAATGCTTTTGGTACATGTAACACACTTTAACAACCTTATGTGGGACAATAACAGAACACCTTCCAAAGTGATTGAGCATGGTGTATTGGTGCCTCCGCATGTAAGTTACAGAGGAGAATTGGATAAAGGCATAGTGGTCATCAATGGAATTGCTAAAAGAGGACGGAGGTTAGGGCTTGATATTTTTCATAAAGTCAGAAATGAAGTGCCCATAGATATCATAGGAATGGGATCACATGAAGTTGGGGGGCTAGGAGAAATAAACAATACAGAAGTTGCCTCCTTCATTTCTCAGTACCGCTTCTTTTTCAATCCTATCAGATATACCAGTCTGGGTCTTTCTGTATGCGAAGCGATGATGGTAGGAGTACCAGTCGTTGGGTTGGCCAGCACAGAAATGCCGATAACAATTGTGAATGATGTATCCGGGTACATTCATACAGATGTGGATTTTCTTATTACCAAAATGAAACATTTGCTGGATGATCCTCAGAAAGCAAAACAACTTGGAGATGGTGCAAAGTCCATGGCTTTATCAAAATTCGGTATAGAAAGATTTAAGAGTGATTGGCTTGAAACGTTTAATGCTGTATTAAAGAGCAGATTGGAGATTGAGGTATAGGATTATGAGAAGAAAAGTAGCCTTTATAAGTGAGCATGCTTCTCCTCTCGCAATGATAGGTGGAGTAGACAGTGGAGGACAAAATGTTTATGTTTCAATGCTTGCATCGAAACTTGCTTATTTCGGATTTGAGGTAGATATCTTTACCAGATGGGATAATCCTGCTATGAATCAGGTGGTCTCTTTGGCACCTGGTGTTCAGGTTGTACACATAAAAGCAGGTCCGAAGGAAATCATTCCTAAAGAAAATATTTTTCAATTCATGGATGAATTTGCCTCCGGAATGATTCAATTCATGGATTCGAATAAAATAAACTATGAACTGTTACACGCTCATTTCTGGATGTCCGGATATGTTGCTTCATTGATCAAAAACATTCTTTCAATTCCTTATATCATTACTTTTCATGCTCTGGGAAGAATAAGAAGATTATATCAGGGTAAAGATGATGGGTTTCCGGACGAGCGCTTCACCATTGAAGAACAGGTTGCCAGAGAAGCTGATATGATCATCGCGGAATGCCCTCAGGATATGGAAGATCTGATTATTCATTATATGGCGGATCCGGATAAAGTTCGTGTTGTGCCTTGTGGTTTTGACAAAAGCGAATTTTTCCCAATGGATAAATACAGGTCTAAATTAAAGCTGGGAATAGATCCGTCAGAATTTGTGATCCTGCAGTTAGGAAGGCTGGTAAAAAGGAAAGGCATTGATAATGTTGTACTCGGAGTGAAGGAACTTCTTAAAATTAAAGAGGGTCCTGTAAAGCTGCTCATTGTTGGAGGAGAGTCAGATGAACCAGATCCTTCTAAAACTCCGGAGATAGGAAGGCTTATGGATCTGGCAAAAAAAGAAAACATAGATTCAAAGGTATCTTTTGCCGGAAGAAAGAAAAGAGGAGTATTAAAACATTATTATAATGCTGCTGACGTATTTGTAACGACCCCCTGGTATGAGCCATTTGGAATTACACCTTTGGAATCTATGGCTTGCGGAACGCCTGTAATAGGTTCTAATGTGGGAGGAATCAAATTCAGCGTCAAACATGGAGAGACAGGATTTCTTGTTCCTCCTAATGATCCTGAGCTTCTTGGTAAGAGGTTGTATGATCTTTCTACAGATAAGGAACTCATGAGAAAATTTTGCCTGAATTCCGTAAGGAGAGTCAATACATTATTTACGTGGGAACGTGTTGGGAGAATGGTATCTGAAATATATGAAGAAGTACTTGGATCTCCAGTCACGCGATTAGGGAAAATTCAAAATTCTATCAGTGAATTTTTAGGTAGCATCGGAAAATCAAAAATAATAAAAGAAAAGAACATCAATCAAATATAAAGCTATGCTAAAGGATAAAGTAATTCTTGTAACAGGTGGAGGCCAGGGGCTGGGAGCTGCGATAGGAAGAATGTTAGCCACGGATGGTGCAATTATCATTCCCGTAGATATCAATCAGGATAATCTTAAAGATATTGTAAATGAAATCAATAGCCTTGGAGGTAGAGCATGTGACTACAAAATGGATGTAGGAGATCAAGAAAATGTGGAAGACGTAATTGCTGCAATTATAAGGGATCATGGAAAACTTGATGTCGTCATTAATAATGCGGGGGTGGATTTTACCAAATCAGTGGACGAGCTTACTTATGATGAATGGAACAAAGTAATTAAGGTAAACCTTTCAGGGCCATTTAATGTAGCAAAGGCCTCTTATCCTCATTTACTGAAAAATGGTAAAGGCCATATTGTAAATATCGTTTCTACAGCCGCCAAAAGGACCTGGGCCAATGCATCTGCTTACCATGCAAGTAAGTGGGGACTTTTAGGGTTTAGTCATGCGCTCCATGTGGAAGCAAGAAAAGACAATCTTAAAGTCACAGCCATTGTTGCAGGAGGAATGCAGACTCCGTTTATTCTGGAACGTTTTCCTGATGTAGATCCCAATCTGCTGCAAGATCCTAAGAATGTTGCATTTACTGTAAGACATGTTTTAATGCAGCCTGAAGGATCTGTTATTCCTGAAGTAATGGTGATTCCTATGCGTGAAACTTCATGGCCTTAGTATAAAACAATATGGAACGGGCAATATTTCTTGACAAAGATGGGACACTCATAAAAGATATTCCCTACAATGTTGATATAAAAAAAATTGTTGTTTTTGAAAATGCCTTTAAGGGACTAAAAGACCTGCAGGACATGGGTTTTAAGGTTATAGTGGTTACCAATCAGTCGGGAGTTGGCCTGGGATATTGTAAAGAAGAAGAGGTTAAGAATGTAGGGGAATATTTATTCACCTATTTAAATCGGTTTTCGATCAAGCTAGATGGTTATTATTACTGTCCGCATCATCCTGGCAGCACTTTCCCTGAATACAGAAGAGATTGCAGCTGCAGGAAACCCAAAGAAGGCATGATCTTAACGGCGGCAACAGACCATAATATTAATTTGCAACATTCCTGGATGATAGGAGACATACTGAATGATGTGGAAGCCGGGAGCAGGGCAGGGTGCAAAACGATCCTTATAAACAATGGAAACGAAACGGAATGGTTGTTAGGCCCATACAGAAGACCGGACTTCATTGCGGAAAATCTAAAAGATGCATTGGAAAGTATTGTGGATTTAAACAGAAAACTTTAGGTATGAATAATCATTATGGTGATTTGATTGGAAGTTTTGAGGGAAAGAAAATATTGATCATTGGAGATGCCATTCTTGATACTTACTTAAAAGGTTATTCCGAACGGCTTAGCAGGGAAGCTCCTGTTCCGATTATTAATGTGGAGAAACAAATACATGAATGTGGAGGTGCTGCAAATACAGCCATCAATTGTGCTGCATTGGGTGCTGAGGTTATTTTTATTACTGTACTTGGGAATGACAATGATGGAAGAGCGCTTATAGATGTATTAAAAAGCAATAAAGTCAATACTGATCATATTTTACAGAATGGGAATAGAAGTACTTTATCTAAGCGAAGAGTAACTGTGTCATCCTCAATACTATTAAGAATTGACGAAGGCAATACAGATCCTATTTCTTCAGACACAGAATCATCACTGGCAGACAAAATCAATAAAGTTTATCAGTCTGTTGATGCAGTTATTCTGTCTGACTATGGATATGGGATATTGACCGGACAAGTGATACAGCATCTTAAGAAACTAAAATTATTAAATGACAAGATATTTATTGTTGACTCAAAAGATCTAAGGAAATTTAAATCTATACAACCCAAAGCTGTAAAGCCTAATTATGAAGAAACACTTCATCTGTTAAATCTTCCTAAAATAACTAACAGCAGCAGAATCAATCAGGTGTCTTCCCAAGGACAGCGCTTGCTGGAAGTTACAGGTTCTCAGGTGGTCATATCTACTATGGATGCTGATGGCTCATTATTATTTGAAAAGGGCAAAGAACCAATATGGATTAAAGCTATTCCTGGTGACAACAAAAATGCAATAGGTGCTGGAGACACTTTTATAAGCGCTCTGACACTTTCATTATGCTGCAAGGATGATGCAAAGACAGGTCTTGAAATCGCCTCAGCTGCTGCATCCATTGTGGTCCAGAAAGAAGGAACCTGCAGTTGCAGCGCAGAGGAATTAAAAAACTATTTTAGTGAAAATCCTAAATATGTAAGCTCCCTCTTAAGTCTTGTCGCAAAGATCAAAAAAATGAAGGCCAGCGGAAAAAAAATAGTCTTTGCCAATGGTTGTTTCGATATTCTGCATAAAGGCCATATAGATCTTCTGAATAAGGCCAAAAGCTTTGGAGATATATTAATTGTGGGCCTCAACAGTGATGAAAGCATTAAAAGGCTTAAGGGAAATGACCGTCCCATTAATAGTCTGGACGATAGAATCAGTGTATTGTCAGGATTAGCAAGCATTGACTTTATAATTCCTTTCGAAGAGGATTCTCCTTCCAGAATAATTGAAGAAATACAACCGGATGTTTTTGTTAAAGGTGGTGATTATAAAACCAAAATCATTCCGGAAGCTAGTCTGGTTAACCAGTTTGGAGGAGAGGTGAAGGTTATAAGTTTTGTTGAGGATAAATCAACAACGAATATTATTAACAAGATCAAAGATTCAAGTCCAACTTCCAAGGCAGTATAAATAAGACAAACATGTAATTCATATTAAAATGGAAAGTTTCAAAGAATGGAAGGATCTCAGGAATATTCTATGTATTCGCCTGGACAATATGGGAGATGTACTGATGACAACTCCTGCTCTTCGGGCGTTAAAAGATGGATTTCCGGAAAGAAAGATTACTTTGCTTACTTCCTCAGCAGGAAAAGCTGTTGCACAATTTATTCCTACTATTAACAACGTTATTGTTTTTGATACACCATGGGTAAAAAATAACGGGATGTATTCTTCTTCCAAAACTTTTGAAATGATTGAACTTTTAAAAAGAGAAAATTTTGATGGAGCAATAATCTTTACTGTTTATAGTCAAAACCCTCTGCCAGCTGCAATGCTATGTCATTTGGCTGAAATTCCTAGGGTCTTAGGGTATTGTCGTGAAAATCCTTATAACCTTATTTCAGACTGGGTTCCGGAACATGAACCTTTGGCAGAAATTAAACATGAAGTTACAAGGCAACTGGATCTGGTAGGATATACAGGAAGTTTTACTTCCAATAACAGATTACAACTTAGTCTTACTCCAGAGGATGAAAAGAACGTTTCGGAACTGTTGAAAGGAAAAGGAATTACTCAAGGTAATTACATTGTCATTCATCCCGGTGCCAGTGAAGAGAAGAGGATGTTTTCCCTTGACAAGTTTTCGGAGGCAGTACATTTATTAATAGATAGGGTAGGATTACCTGTTGTAGTGACCGGTAATAAGGAAGAAAAAAAATTAGCAGATGAGATAGAAAGATATACTGACAATAAAGTGGTTAATCTTGCAGGTGAACTGGATCTGGGAGGTTTTATCTCTTTAATTAAAAAAGCTAAGGTAATAGTATCAAATAATACAGGAACTGTACATATTGCTGCAGCAACTCAGACTCCTGTTGTTGTTCTTTATGCACTCACCAATCCACAGCATGCCCCCTGGTGTGTTCCGCATGTGGTTTTGCCATTTGATGTACCTTCAGACAAACAAAGCAGAAATCCTATTATCAATTATGCTTATAAAAAATCATTTATCAATAAACCTAAAGAAATAACTCCCGAAACCATCCTATCAGCTGTAAAGCAAATAATAGAACCATCCCGGGAGCTTAATCTTACCAGGTTGGTACAAACCTGATTGATAAATAAATCTGTTATGCCTTGATTAATTTTCGCCCTTTTGACTGGTTCTTTTTAGAGCTTTCAGAGATAGAAACCAGTTTTACTGCCGCTCTGTTTGCTTTTTTCTTTACCTTATATTTGTAAATTTTTCTCTTTCTTTTAAGGATTGTGAAAAAAGAAAAGGGTATATAAAACATGCTTCTGATTCCCTGAAACATAGCATTGCTTTTTAATTCTTTTCTGAAGCTTGAGGAAATTTCGTTTATAACCACCTTTTGATGTACATCACCTTTTTTCCTTTACATAAGATAGACGATATAAGGCAACTATACCCAATATGAATGCGAAGACAAAAAAAGAAATCCCAGGTCTGAATATTCAGAGTATGCAAGATGAAATTTCCATCTGGTGCTTTCCATTCAAAGTTGAACGACAATTCCCTCTTTGAAAAGAAGTCTACAAAATATCCACCAATGATCGGAGCAATACCAGCAAACAAGGCGTTCGTTAATCCTCTTATGGTCAGGAACGCTGTTGCTTCTCCTTCTTTAGGGGCGAGTTTCATCCCTATGTTGGTTAAAGAAAGGTTTATTCCTGCAATTGATATTCCGTTAAACATATAGATCAGAACAAGCAATGGCAATGTAAGACTATGTGCATGAGGCATGGTGGTGAATGTAAATGCCAGTATACAACATAGATATACCGGCCCGCATATTCTGAGAATTGTTTTATTACTGTATTTGTCAGAATATTTACCCCAGACTCTTATAAAGAGAATGTTTGTAGCCTGACTCAGAATGGTAAATCCTATCACGTAGGACAACGGTAAATTCAGCATCTTCAGAAGGTATACACTGAAGAATGGAGCTGCAAGGTTCACCGCGAAAGCCCAGAAAGAATTAAATATTAAAAGGTTTCTGAAGTTTTTCTCTTTAAATGGAGTTTTAAACAGACTAAACACATTTGACTTTATCGCGGCCAATTTCGGTTCAGGAACTTTCGATACAACATATACCCCAAATAATCCTGCTAAACCTCCTAAGAAGAACATGATTGAATAAGTGTTCATCTCCCATTGTGGGAATCTGGATTTAATGAAATCCAGGAAAAAGGCACAGGCAAGACTCAACACTACATTCAGCATTTGAATAAGTCTGCTTCTGTTTGAGAAATACGTTCCAAGCTGATTTTCCGGTACAAGATCTTTCATCCATGAATTCCAGCTGCATCCACTGATTGCTCCTAAAATATAATGGAAGGAAAGAAACAATATAAGGAGAGACAATCCTGTAGACGGAGAAAACAGAAACGGTATAAGGCTTATCATTAATAATGGAAGCCTCGCAAATAAAGAGGTAGTCACCGACAATACTCTTCTGTTACCAATGAGGTAAATCAGATAAATGGCAAGTAACTGAAAAAGATTCGTTAAAGTGGGCATTGACGCCAGCAATCCGATCTGAAAATTTGATGCTCCCAGCTTTAAAGCATAAGATACCAAAAATGCACCACCGGTTAAGGTTGCCATAGCCTCTGCCATGAGACCATCCTGCACAATCAGGTTCAGTCCTTTTTTAACCTGAGGTTCGGTAAGAGGAACTTCTGATGGAGTTAATTTCATTATTAATTAATTTGTGATTACTTTATACAATTCGTATAAAAAAAACGTTCGTAATAGTTTTTTAAGAAGATTGATATTGTCTGATGCCTTAACTAATGCTTGTAAAGGAACAATGAACGATTTCAGAAGGTTTCTTTATAAAGAATGATTAATGATATCTCCTCAGTAAAGAGCCGCAGCCCAGGAAAAACAAACCTTAAAATACCTTCCAGCGAAAACAAAATTAGCATTAGGAAAACAAGGGGGGAAAGTAAAAAGGAATAAGCAAAAAAAAATCTGTGAATTGAACTTAATATGTATATCTGGAATAGTTCAATAACTTTTAGATTACAATAATTTTTCTTAAAAACAAATTGACCTATTACATTACAAAGGACCTCAACCTAAATCCCTCTCCTGAAGGATCCTTCAGGAGAGGGACCTTAAAATAGATGTTATTACTCTCTGTGTTAAATCAAAGATTTCATTGTTAACTATTTTCTCTTTCAGATCTTGAAACTTGAAAGAAAAGGATTATGAAAGAAGGAACTAAAATTTATCCCATTAATCTTCATCTGCAGGTTTGTTTTGTTTTTTCTGACATGCCTGCAACAACTTTATCAGGAAGGATGCCACTCATAGCTACCTGAGCTTTGTTCTTCCATCCTGAAACAATCTTATGCTCTCCAGCCATCAAAGCTTTGAATCCATCTTTTGCTACCTTTGCAGGATCGGCTAAATCACCTTTCTGAACTAAGGTTGCTTCTTCCATGTCGGCTTTATGAAAGAAATCAGTTGCTGTGGCTCCTGGAAGAAGAGTTGTAATTGTTACATTAGTATCTTTAATCTCCTGTTGAATTGCTTCAGTCCATGAAACAACAAAGGCTTTTGTCCCATGGTATACTGATTGCCAGGGACCCGGCATTTTTCCTGCAATAGAGGCAACATTTAATATCCTTCCTTCATTGCGTGAAAGCATATCTTTCAGAAAATACTTTGTCAAAACAACATATGCTGCAATATTCAATTGAATGATCTCCAGTTCGTGATGTATATCTGTTTCAGTGAACCTCCCATAAGCACCTTGCCCTGCGTTGTTTACCAATATATCAATCCGGATATTTTTAGATTTAATCTCTTCACAGACTTCAAATGGTGCCTCTTTTTTTGATAAATCTTTTTCAATTGTAATTACATCTATGTTGTATTGATGATGAAATTCAACTGAAATTGCCTGGAGCTCTGAAAAATCTCTGGCAACCAGTGCTAGGTTGAAACCTTCCTGGGCAAATAACTTTGCCAATTCAAGTCCGATTCCACTGGTACCTCCGGTAATCAATACATAATTTTTATCATTAGCCATATGCTTCACCTTATATCTATTTCAATTAACCTCTCCCGGTTAAAACAAAGCCATACCACACTTCGTTTCCGAAAGTTGGCTACAATATTTCTTGAGTTCGAGTTTAAATAAAGCTATTTACCTTTTGAAGCTAAATGTCTGATTGATAGTTTTTAATCAAAGCATTGATTTGCCCGTTTCCTATTTGAAAAACCAAGGCTAAAATAAAAGTGTTAAAATATCAGGGTGATTTAATTAGACGACTTTAAATTCTTAATAAGAATTATCTTAAATAAAAACGGTTATGAGCTCTGTACATGAAGACCTTAAAAGCATCAGGGATATTTTGGTTTCTAATGATAAAACATTATCAGTTGCAGAAAGTGTAACCGGCGGAAATATCCAGGCTTTGCTCGCTTCTGTTCCTAAGGCTCTTGACTTTTACCAGGGAGGTATAACTACTTATAATATGGGACAAAAAGTAAAACATCTGGGAGTAGAGCCTATCCATGCAAGTAAATTTAATAGTGTATCAGGCAAAGTAGCCAAAGAATTAGCTGTCGGAGCTATCAAACTATTTACAAGTAATTTTGCCATTGCTGTTACCGGCTATGTCGGACCTGATGAAAATAATGAATCTGGTAAGCCCATTGCATTTATTTCTATAGCAATGATTTCGAATGAGAAAATTTCTGAGGTTTATCAGGAAAAGATTGAATATGAATTAAAGGAGGACAGAGCTGAGGTACAAAAATACTTTGCAGAATGTGCTTTAAGTATATTCTGTCAGTATTTATCAAGAACGTTCAGGAAGAAATAACGCATCAGAGTTTACTTGCTTAATCATTGTCCAGGACTGATGCATTCCAGTCATTATTCCCGCAGTTCGGACATTTATGCGATTCTTTGTTTGTTTTTTGGGTAAGCCCACAAAAAGTGCAAGAACACGTGTCCGTGGTCTTTTTTAATTCAGATTCTTCAAATGCATTACATGTTTCCTGAATAGGAAGAAAAGCATGAGAACCTTATACTTTTATTGTATAAGGTTTAAAAACCTGTTTAGCTATAAAGTCATTAGTCAGAGATCCAAAACATTCCATTTAATGAGTACTGTAACTATGAGGATCTGTAGGAACTCATGGGAGATTTTATTAGCTGATCTTTTTGGTTCAATCTCATGTCCGTACCTTAGTGCATATACCTAGGTAAATTCAGCTCCGATGAACAGAAGCAGACATGAATAATTAACCCATAATAAAATAAGAACGAGTGAACCTGCAATTCCATAGGCCGAATAAGGTTTGGCTAATGAGAAATACAATGTTAACCATATTAAGCAATCATAATAAAAGCGGTTGCGACAAAGGGGCCCACCCATGCTGTTTTGAATTGTATCCGGACATCCGGAAAGTATATTATAAATCAGAGCAAACATACAGGTTATAATTCTCAGAAGGCAAAATTCAATAAGTGGAATGTATTAACTATAAATCCAGTAACATGCTTGTAAGTCATTCACATAATGCTGAAGTGTACCGGTTACTGCCTTTGAAATCAACAATAAGAAACCAATGGTTAATACAATACCAAAGGTTTTAGTTCTGTCAAATAAAACTTTCACAAAACATATTAAATGTTAGCTCTTGTTCAAAAAAATTTCGAACGATATTAAAATGACAGCAGTTTTAAAGTAGACATAATTATACACTCATATGAAGAAGACTATAATAGGATTAATTTCACTTTTGGCTGGAATTGTCCTTGCTATAAATACATATGGCCAATCTGATCTGGGGCCAAATTCATCTTTACTGGATTCGGAAATGATCACTAATCCCAACTTTCTTGTAACCATTATTTCAGGTGTGTTGATGGCGCTGGGATTTCAGTTTATACTGACTAACTTATCAGTAGCATTGGGAATCACATCCATTGGCAATATCAAACAAAAAACAGAAAGATATCTTCATAATATAAGAGAAGGATATCACGAAGATGAACCAGAAGAAGAAAGCAAAGGGACTAAAAATGTGGCATCTAAATTTATGTCCTTTGCAGGTGGATGGACATTGGTTACAGGAGCCATATCACTATTTCTTGCTTGTATGTTAGCTGTAAAATTGTCATTGATAGAAAGTAATATCATTGGTTTTACTTTAGGTCTTGTCATTTGGGCCGTTTTCAGTATGACAATGATTTACCTGGAATCAAGAGCTTTGGGTTCGATTATCAGTGGAGTATGGGGAACTGCAATCAATGCTATCAGATCAGGGATCTCCGGTGCGGGTTCCATCTTTTCCAGTCGTGAAACTCAGGGGGAAAGGGATAGAAATATGGTAGATAAAATCAGGGATGAAGTCTATCAGTTAGTGGAAGATCCCCAGATAAACAGTAAGTTTGATAATGTAATTGAAAGGATAAGACCAAAGTTTGATAGCCATCAATTCAAAAGAGAACTTGCTGATTTGTTAAATGAAATAAAGATTGAACAAAAGGGAAGTGTTTCTCCGGGTATCAAGGAACTTTTTATTAAGGTAGCAGAAAATGAACCGGCTTTCAGCAGAACTGATGTATCCAGCCTGGATAGAACCTTTGAAAGCGTACTAGCCGGTCTAGGACTTTCAGGTGTCTCCAAACAGGCAGGTGGACTTGGAGCTAAAGCTTCTGAGTATGTTAAGGAAGAGGTAGTTCCAAAAGTTAAGGAGGAATATATTCCTAAGCTAAAAGAAGAATATCTTCCCAGAATTAAAGATGAGGTGGAACATTATGTTATGGATAGAAATCCATACAACACCGACCCCGAAATTGTGAGAGCGGAGATTGATGAAATATTTAGCCATGATGTAGATATTTCGAAAATAAAGAGCGAAGGGAAGTTATTTGATAAAAACGATATTGCAACTGCTGTAGCAGATCAGAAAGGAGTAACCCGATCTGAAGCTTTGAATGTCGCAGATAAACTAGAAGATGCATTGAATTCAATATTGCGTTCATCTAAGATTAAAGAAATTGTAAGCTCAAGATTAGAGGAGACTAAAGAGGAGGTTATTGATAAAACCAAGGAAACACTAGGTTCTAAGAAAGATGAATACATGGAAAAACTGGAAAGCAGATTCCAGAATTTGTTTAGAAGAATAGACCGACCTGAACTAGATTATAATCTTCTGAAAAAGGAATTCATGTTTATGTTGCGTAATCCAAAACTAGCTCCAAAGGTTTTAAAGATGAAGCTCAATCAAATGGATAAGAATACATTGGTTGGTCTTTTAACTGCCAGCGGAACACTGAATAAATCTGAAATCGATAATGTAGTGCGTAAATTTGATGAGGTTAAATCTGATACCGTTCAGAGACTGGACGAAGCGGAGGGCCTGATCAGTCGTAAAACCAGGGAAGCAAGTCAGTTCGCTTTGGAAAAAGCCGAGGATACCAGAAAGCTTGCAGCGGAAGCCGGATGGTGGTTGTTTGCAATGCTGGTAATATCCGGATTAGCAGCAGGGTTAGGCGGAATCGTAGGAATGTGATATAATATGCAAAGTACTTTCAAATCGTTATTTTGAAAATAAGAAAAGGATATCTTTAGCATATCCTTTTCTTATTTATTAATTGATACATGTCTCAATCTCCTACAATATTAATGGTTAAGTTAACTGGACTATTATGAATAACTATTGTATTTGAGCAATTATATCATCTGTGATTTTAATCAAAGACTTTTTGAGTTGCTGGGTCAGTTTATCTAAATCATTAAAGTCAGGATTCTCTATTACTATAGCTTCAAGTACAGAATATTGAGGTCTGTTTGTTCTGTCTTTATTCCATTTGCTTGTTTTTAATAGTTGCCAATACTTATCCTGAATTTCCATATTCTGGCCAAGTAGCCAAATCTCAAACCTCATTTGAGGATGATTTAATACTAATCCAAAGCGAAGTTTTCTTTTCTTTAAAAAGTCATTGGAAAAATAGAAGTAAGTATAATCCATGTAACCCTGAAAAAGGTTTCCGAAAGAATACTTGTCAGACAAATCCGCTGAAAAAGTAGAATTCAGTTTCATTACAAATTTTACCAATCTGCTATATGCTTCCTGGATATCTCCTTTGTCAAGTTGTTCTTTATAGATTTTTATGTAGTCGTTTAAAGTTTTCAATATAATAGAAAAGTATAGGTGTGATGTTAATGACTAAGATATAAAGTTGAGATTTTTTGTAAAAAAAACTGCCATAAATCTGGTGAATTTCCTTTTAATTAAAAACACCTTTGCCGGGTATGGGTTATAATTGACTTGAAGAGTGAATGCATCTAGCCCATTTAATTTAAAAGTCATTATTTTTATGCAGTCAACTATTATTACAAGTGCTATGCTCAAGGAACTTGATAAGGAAGTTCCGGCTACCAGAAAATGTCTTGAACGTATTCCCGAGAATCTGTTTGGATATAAACCGCATCCTACCTCCATGGAACTTGGCTATCTGACAACCCTGGTTGCACAAATACCACTCTGGATTTCGGCAATGATCGATTCCGGAGAAATTGACCTGGCCACTTTTACCCGACTGAATCCAAAATCGACAGCAGAGATGGTTGCTTATTTTGAGGACAATATCAATAAAGCAAGGCGATCATTACAAACCATCAATGATAATGATCTTTCCAGAATATTTACTTTAAAAGCTCAGGACAAAACCCTGATATCTCAGAAGCTGGAAGAGTCTATAGCTGAGGCTGTTAATCACTGGGTTCATCATCGTGGACAGCTCACTGTTTATATGAGAATGAATGAGATCCCGATTCCTTCAATCTATGGGCCATCTGCTGATGATAATCCATTCAGGTAGGCAAGATTTGGATGAAGACCTACTTTTATTATTATTGTTGTATTTGTTTATGTTAAAATTTATCTATATAAAGCAACTCAAATTGTTTATCATAAAGGTACCATAAGTAAATACAATACCTTTATGTTTTTGGATGCTTTTATAAATATTATTGATCAATGACTATCATCTTCTTTGGCCAGGCTCCCCATTAGGGCCATTTTTGAAGGTTTTCCTGGTAATGAAATTTCTTTTATCTTCGTAAGATTTTTTTTATCATACATTACAATCTTACCATCCTGTCCATTGGTAATATAAACAAAATCTCTGCTGGATACTACTACAGGGTTACCATTACTGCCACTAGCCGGGAAACTTATGCTCAATAATTTACTTGTTTTGGTATTAAAATCATGCCCATCTACTACTTTAACAGTACCATTAGTATATAGTAAGATCAGATCATGCCCTTCCCAATCAAATGTTGCGGAAAACAAAGTTTTATTTTCTTCTATAATAGTAATTTTTTTATTGATCTGATCAAGTTTATAGATACCCATTCCGGATTTAAATCCTACAAATTGATGACTTTCTTTTCCATAATAAATTGTCCCTAACCAATTGGATCCAAAGGAGTCAGGATAACTTATTAGTTCTTGAGATCCATCTTTGCCGATTGCAAGAATGCCATTAGTAGAACCATAAAGCACTATATCTCCGTTACCTGCTTCCCCATGTATTCCACCGGTCTGAATAGTTGAAGGATATAACGTCGTGCCTTTCATATCGACTATTTTTACTCTTTCCGGTAATGTACCTGTAACACTTCCGTCTTTCACTGTTACTGCAATAGTACCGTTATTAAATAAAGCTGGAGCACCATGGTGAGCAACTCCGACATTAAAAGAAAAAGCATTTGCCTCTGTATTAAGGTTATTTTCTTTAAAATGTGAAATACTACCTTCTCCATCATTAAAAATTAACATATCTTCACCCCGGCCATAGTAGTGAACAGGTTTGCTATTATAGGCTTTGGTTAATGCCCATTTTGGAGTTCCTTTTACATGAACATGATCTCCATGTCCTTCAATACCGCTATCAAAAAAAGTAGAAAAATTATCATTTGTATTTATAACAGAAACAAAACGACCACTCGGGCTACTATATAAACTCGCGTTTGGAAAGTTACCTGCTTGTAGTTCGTAGGTTCCTTTTTCAGGATTAACAATATAATAGTTTAAGAGATCCTGGTCGGATACTAACAATCGAACGAATTGTCCTTCTGGCTTAGCATCTGATGGAGCTACTTCATTATTTTTATCTTTTTTACACGCGTTTAATATTATAAGTAATGCTAATGCAAGGTTGAACAGTAATGTTTTCTTCATTTGTTTAAGGGTTTAATTGGTTATATATATTTATTACTTCATAAAATTAACCTGGTCATTATGGTTGTAAGGTTATTCTTTTCATTTATTGAATCAGTATGGGAAAGCTTACATCTATGTCTGTACTTCCAATATTGATATTCCCATTTCCGGAATCAGGCTTATCCTCGCCTTGATGCTTTAATAAGATTCTGATTTTACCATAAATGGAAGTTGTAGCTTCGCCTAATGTCCAGATAGATGACAAGCCTATTGGTACACCATTTTTATCCATGTCAGAGTATTTGAATAATACATCAATACTTTTTGAAGCGGAGAAGAAGAACTGATGTGCGTAACCTTCTTTTTTGATCTCATATGTAATAGTATCAGGAGTTGTTTTGTTTTCATCAATAAGCCAAATGTCAACATTGTAGCTTTTATCTGAATTTAGTTTTATAGTATCAATTACAGGTGGTTTACCTCCTTCACCATCTAAATCTTTAAACATAGCTTCAATGATATTTGAGGGGGTACCTGACTCTTTAAATACCAGTTTCATTGTTGTGATAAGTTCATTTTCGTTTGGGTTCATTGGCATTGCTACCTGATCTTCATCTTTTCTACAAGAGATAAAAATGAGGTTGATGAGCATAAGGATTGAAAACAGATGTAATGATTTTTTTCATTTGACTTTATTTATGTGTTATAAATTGAGAGTAAGGAGTTTTGATTTAATCAATTAATAATGCCTAATTTCTTCACACTCTGATAGCATAAATCCCAATCAATTTTTTTATAGAGAAATACTAACCTTCAGGAAAGTGATAGGTATTTTAATAAATGCATCTTTTTTTACCTGAATCAAATTTGCAATTATTTAAGAAAAATAAGATTTGATTATATGCTCCTTAATTGTTTATGTGAGTGTGTAGTAAATTGATATTTTTTACATTCATGTAAATGTTTTTCAAGTGAAACAATGTTGCAAGTTAAAGTTTTATTTTGATATATGCAACAATGTTTCATTTGGTTATTCTTGGTCATTGAGAAAAAAAGGGTTCAGTTGCATAACTGAAATTGTAAAGTTTGAAAGGTGTGCGGAGGTTCTCTCAAATTATTTGCGATTTTAGAGTAGAAACTCAATAATTTCAGGAATTTCCAGTTATTTTTGCAAAGTCAAATTAGTTCAGAAGGTATGCCTCAGTCCAAAAAAATAAATCCGGAAGAAATTTTAAAACACCATGAGTTAAAAGCTACTCCTCAAAGAATTGAAGTCCTTTCTACATTTTTGAAAAGGAATCAGGTAATGTCACTAGCTGAATTAAATAAGATGTTAGGTAAGGAATTTGACAGAATTACGCTCTACAGGACTTTGAACACTTTCGAGGAGCATGGGCTGATTCATAAAATTCCGGATAGCAATGGTAATATAAATTATGCTCTTTGCAAGCATGAATCTTTGGATCATAGTCATAACGACAATCATATACATTTTCAATGTACAAGCTGCAATCTAACGGTCTGTTTAGAGGAGCTGGAAATTCCAATAATTCGCATTCCTAAAAAATTTAATCCTGTAAAGTATATTTTTTTGATAGAAGGCATTTGTGAAGATTGTGATGGAAAGGTGAAGAAGCATAAGGGCCTAGTATGAACTCCTGGTCATAAATATTTTAATTCCAGTTTTCAGTTTTATCGTTTAAAACGGATCATGCCAATTTTTTGAGTGGCTTCTTTTTTTTATTAGCTCCGTATCGTGGTAGATGGCATTCTATGGTATTATAGCATAAGAAAATCTAATAATGTTACTTTTTGTATTCGTCATATCAATAGAGCTTCAGGCGCTTCACTATTTATTTGTCATTGTCGTTTTTTTTCACAATTGAGTTTGTTTTTTTGTGTTATAATGATTTTGATTAATTCGAGTATGATATGATAGATTTATGTTTTAAGAAATGATTGCAGAGGTAACTAATAATTAGTCATATATGGGCAGTTATATCTCTTAACTGCTTTAGAAAATAGAAATCAATTTAGTGGAATAATAACAATACTTACAATATTTGCTTTTATAGTCGGCAAATATCCGATAGAAATGATAAATTACTACCCGAAATTTATTCCCTTAAACATAACAATAGTATCATTTATGGAAACACTAAAGACAACTGCAGAAGGCGTAATAGCTGTCAAAGCAAAAGAAGTCAGGGCATTTGGTACAGAGGCTCCTGATAAAACTTTGCAGCCGATAAAAATAAACCGTAGAATCCCTACACCTCATGATGTGGAAATTGAAATCCTTTATTGTGGCGTTTGTCATTCCGATCTTCATACAGCCCGCAATGAGTGGCACGGTACCGTTTATCCATGTGTACCAGGACATGAAATCGTAGGCAGAGTAGTAAGTGTAGGAAAGCACGTGTCAAAATTTAAAGTAGGTGATCATGCAGCGGTTGGTTGTATGGTTGACAGCTGCAGGGAATGTCAGTATTGTAAGGAAGACCTGGAACAATATTGTGAAGAGGGTAATACAGCGACATATAATTCTCCAGACAGGCATTTGGGTACACAGACCTTTGGCGGTTATTCCGAAAGTGTTGTGGTAGATGAAGCCTTTGTTTTGCGCGTACCTGAAAACCTTGATCTTGCAGCTGCGGCACCATTGCTATGTGCAGGCATCACTACCTATTCACCTTTGAAACATTGGAATGTAGGTCCTGGCAAAAAAAGTGGGGATAGTGGGTATTGGTGGTTTGGGGCATATGGCCGTTAAACTTGCAAAAGCGATGGGTGCAGATGTAATTGTATTTACCACATCAGCATCGAAGGTGGAAGATGCAAAACGTCTGGGCGCAGATGATGTAGTGCTTTCTAAAGATAAAAACGAAATGCAGCGCTATGCTGGCAGATTACATTTTGTCCTCGATGCTGTTTCAGCACAGCACGATGTCAATGCTTATTTAAGCCAGTTACGAGTAGACGGAACATTGGTATTAGTAGGCGCACCAGAGCATCCATTACCGGTTGCGGCATTCAGCCTGATTCCATACAGAAGAACTTTTGCAGGATCAATGATCGGAGGTATTGCCGAAACGCAGGAGATGCTTGACTTTTGTGGTAAACACAATATCGTTTCAGATATAGAAATGATCAACATTCAACAGATCAACGATGCCTATGAACGTTTGCTGAAAGGAGAGGTGAGATATCGTTTTGTTATTGATATGGCTTCTTTAAAAAAATAATCCTTATAGAATAGCTATTCTTTGTCGTGCTGAACTAGTGAATGCATCTGAGTTTTCCAAAAGAATAAACTTTAACTATCTGGAAACTCCTGATTGAAATTGCTAACTAATTCTTAACTATCAGATCCTTCGCAGGGCTCAGGATGACAAAGATAGAGCTATGCTTATAGTCCTATGCCATGCTTTTGTCATTGTGAACTTGTGAAGGATCTGAGCTGTCAAAATAATAAATTTAGCTATCTGGCAGAATGGAGTTTGAATAGCAAATCATGTTGTATCTTTATTGTCTGAATATAAAGCTCCTTTCACTGAATGCAGGTATAGTAGGCGCACCTTCGTAAAAGTAACTGATCTCATCTTTGCTTTCCAACAGTCCTAAACTATATAATACAGGTACATAATGATCCGGAGTGGGAGCAGCTAATTTCCCCAGTTTATGACTGGATTCATAATTGATAACATTACTGAAATTTCTTTCATCTATTTGTTTTTTGATCCAGGTATCATACTCTGATTCCCAACCATATGGGGTCATATCATTTGTACGGAATTTCTGTCCGGCTAATTTTAAATTATGAATAAGTGAACCGCTGCCTATTATCAGTACACCTTTTTCCCGTAAGGACTTTAGTTGCTTTCCTAATTCGAAATGATACTCTGGCTTTGCATAGTAATTGATGCTCATTTGAAAGACTGGAATATTGGCATTAGGAAATAAGTGCATCAACATAGGCCAGGCTCCGTGATCCAATCCCCAATCGCTTGTTTCAGAAACAGAAGGAATGATTTTTTTTACCTCATGAGCTATATCCGGTGCTCCTTTCGCATGGTATTCTACTTTGTAATATTCATCCGGGAAGCCATAGTAATCATAGATTTGCTTTTGTTCAGGCGAAATATTTACATACGTTCCTCTGGTACACCAATGAGCAGAAACAACCAATGCTGCTTTCACTTCATAGTTATTTTGTAACTCTTGTCCCAAACCGTATAGTGTTTTCCAAAATGCCCGTTCTTCTCTTGATACTGGTATATCCATAGGATTACCATGTGATGTAAAAAGAACAGGCATTTTCTTATTCTGAGTTGGTAAATTGTCTGTAAATAGTTTAAAGCTGCTTAATGTACCCATTGCAGAAAATGCTAAAATGGTTTTAATGAATTCCTTACGTTCCATAGACCTGCTTTTGCTAAGAATGTCAGATTCTATTATACGAATTTTAGAAGTAAAAAATTATAAAAAAATGCTAATAAATTGAGTGGCTTTAAAAGCACTGATGATGAGTTTTTTGCATTACTTCTTAAATTATAAAGCAGGTTACTTTAAGGTCTAAGCTTCAGTAACTTTGTGTTTTGACCGAATCTTCCAATGTCCTGATTTTTTGATTGTTAATTCCTTGATGTGAATATTTTATTAAGGATAAATGGAAAATATGCTTTTCAATGCGTATATATGCTCAATTTGAAATAAAAGAAAAACCTGATTGAAGCTGTACCAATACTTTTAACAAGCCGAGGTGCCGGAAAAGATACCCGTCAGCTTATAAAAAATTTTAAGACAAGATTAACCAATAATTTATTTTTAAATGGCAGTAGGATTTACACCAAAACACATTGAAGATTTTCCTCTTAATGATTTAACACCACAGCAGTTTTTTGTGCTGGCGGATGAAGCAGCAACAAGAATAAATTGGAAGGTTGCATATCTAAGCGCCAATGGCCTTATTGCATATACTGATAACGGTATGTTTTCCTGGAATGCAGAAATTAAAATTAAAATAGAAAAGGGCATTGCCAGAATTCAAAGTGCATCCACAAGTAACGAAATAATAGACTGGGGTAAAAACAAGAAAAACGTTATCAACTTCATTACAAATCTGGAAGAGCTGAAAGGGAGCATACCAAAAGAAGAGCTGGATATAAAATATCAAAAAATAAGCGAACAACTTGTTTCACAAGAAGAGGATATCTTAAAATTACCTCCTGCGACAACGACAGAACAAATCAATGGTTTTTTCTATATTTTTAAGCCTGTCAAAGGTTTTTTCATTACCCCGATCCTGTTAGACCTGAATATTTTGATTTTCGCTTTAATGGTGATCAGCGGAGTGAATATCATGTTGCCAGACAATGAAAGTTTATTGAATTGGGGGGGCAAATTTCCGGCCTATGACTTTAGAAGGTGAATGGTGGAGACTAATAACCTGCTGCTTTTTACATATCGGAATTTTTCACCTTCTAATGAATATGTATGCCTTACTCTATATAGGCGTTTTGTTAGAACCACTGTTAGGCAGAACTAGATTTATTACTGCATACCTGTTAACAGGAGTTACAGCAAGTATTACAAGTTTATGGTGGCACGATTTAACCATAAGCGCTGGCGCGTCCGGAGCTGTCTTCGGTATGTATGGCGTTTTTCTGGCATTGTTAACAACTAATTTAATTGAGAAAACAGCAAGACAAACTTTATTGACAAGTATTGCTGTGTTTGTCGGGTACAATTTAATCAATGGATTGAGAGGCGGAATTGATAATGCGGCCCACATAGGAGGTTTGATTGGTGGACTATTAATAGGTTATGCATTTATTCCAAGCTTAAAGAAAACTCACGAAGGTAACTTGAAATATGGAACTATAGCTTTATTGTCATTAATAATTCTTGTTTCTTCATTTGTTGTTTATCAAAGAATACCAAATGACATTGGGCAGTATGATACCAAAATTCAAAAGTTTTTTTCAATGGAAGAATTGGCATTGGAAGTATATAATTTACCTCAGGATACACCTAATGACAAACTACTTTATAGCATTAATGACATAGGAATTTATTATTGGAATGAAAATATAAAGCTGATTGACAGTTTTGAAGAATTGAATTTACCAAGTGAAATAAGAGTACGAAACGGGATACTTAAAGAGTATTGCCAACTTAGGATCAAATGCTATGAATTACTTTATAAAGCAATTTCTGAGAACACAAACCAATACCAACAACAAATTGAAGATTACAATTTACAGATAGAAGCTAAAATAAAGGAGCTTAGTAGTAATTAAAAGTTAAAATGAATTACTGTTAAGTCGATTGAAAGCAATGCAGATTTCAAAGAAAATTAACCTAGGCATTTTAATATACTTATTTGTTATATTGATTTTTTCCTGGACAAGTATCATCGCTTATGGACATGGGCTAGGGGATATCATATATGCTGGAGGATTAATAGGAATAGTAATAGTTCATGCAATTGCTACATGGATAATAACTAAAATAAAATCGACACTGGTAAAACAAATCTTATTTAGGATTTTGGTAGTGATCTTTCTGATAATAGCATTCCTTTATACCTATAAGTTTACGATTGGAAGAGGAGTAGAATATTCCTGGAACGGAAATCCATTTACTGGTTAATCATTTTTAATTGCATCTTTTGAAGGTTCTTAAAGAATGAAGTTATAGAATTATAGTTTGCTGAAAAACCGCTTGCTTATTTTTGTAATAGAAATCATATAGTATATTTTGTTAATGTCATTTATGATAATCTTTTAATGAAACGAATTCTTTTTATTCTGACCTTAATAATTGGATTATATAGCACAGTGACAGCCCAGGAAACGTTCAACTGGAATGACTCTATATTTAATGTCGGGCAAACAAGGAATGTTCAAATATCTACAGCTCCTCAAGGACCTTGTGGTTTATATCCTTGCTATGAATATAGAGATAATAAACTGACTTTTGATACATTGATAATATTCCTAAATAAGAATAAAGGTATTGCGTTTGCTTTTATTTGGCATACCGGAACTTTTGGTTCTTCTGATTACAATTGGCATCATAGCAAGAAAATGGCAAACGGATTGCTTAATGAATTGATTCGTCTTGGAATTAATGAAAGTAGAATTGCAACCATCGGACTTGGAGAATCACGACCAATAATAAGTGAAGAGGAAATAAAAAGCATTAAGGATGATGATAAGAAGTTTCAACTAGGTAGTATTAATAAGCGAATAGAAATTATTATAACGGTTGTTCCATAGAAACGAACTGTTAACAGACAGCGATACATGAAATACATTCACCAATGAAACGACTTCTTTCCATACTGATTTTAACTTTTTCATTTTATCACCTGGCTGTAGCCCAGGAAAAATTCGACTGGAATGACTCAATATTTAAAGTCGGACAAACAAGGAATATTCCTTTAGCCTTGCTTTATAATGGATCTTCTACCTTAATTTGCAGTGAAGATGTGTACGGCATTAATAAACTGACATTTGATTCCCTTGTAACATTCTTGAATAAGAATACGGAAATATCTGCTGCTCTTATTTGGCACACAGGGACAATAGGTTCTGCCAAATACAATTTTTTATTTAGCAACAAAGTAGCAGAATCTCTGCTTAAAGAATTGATTCGTCTTGGAATTAGTGCAAAAAGAATTACAGCCACTGGACTTGGGGAATCACGACCTATCATAAGTGAGGAGGAAATAAAAAACAATGAGGATGATGATAAAAAGTTCCAACTAGATCGTATTAATAGGCGAGTAGAAATTATTATAACAGCAGCTCCTGTCAGAAAATAAACAATAAGTAGTCTGATCGATTCAGTTGTATTCGATTAAATTTATTAGAAAATATATTCTAAAAGTCTTAGCTTAAGCTAACCCTTTCAGAAATCGCCTCCATTGAGAATATCACTTTTTGATGTTAATATTTCAATATTCATTTTTTTATATATCTGACTTCCGGGAAACAAAGCCTAATAGGAATTTTGGAAAACAAAGTTTAGGGAATATGGTTGTCACCAGTGACCTAACCTATAAATGTGTACGATTATTTTTACCAAATTGAAAGTTAGGATTTCAATAATAAAGTCATTCAAATAAAATGAAAAAACTACTTGTTTTTTCCGGGATAGTATTGGCAGGAATTATGTTCCTTGCTTTTTCACAGAATGTTTCCGAAAGGTTGAATCACACAGTACCAGCGGCTTTTACTATGGCAGCAATTATTGGATACTTATCTACGAAGGAGGAAAAATCGGTGGACGATAAGTCTGTCCGACCATTTCAGATCAACATTCCTGAAGAAGAAATTGTCGACCTTCGTAAACGCATAGAAGGAACAAGATGGCCGGATAAGGAAACTGTTTCCGATCAGTCGCAGGGAGTACCGTTGTCCGTTATGAAAGCAGTTGCCGCTTATTGGGCTAAGGATTATGACTGGCGCAAGTGTGAAAAGAGACTAAACTCTTATCCACAGTTTATTACCAATATTGATGGTCTTGATGTTCATTTCATCCATGTACGTTCTAAGAACCCAAACGCTCTACCGATAATCATTACTCACGGATGGCCAGGTTCATTCATTGAACAATTAAAAATTGTAGGTCCGTTGACAGATCCAACGGCATTTGGTGGAAAGGCTGGTGACGCTTTTGATGTCGTGATTCCTTCTCTTCCCGGATATGGATTTTCAGGTAAACCAACGACTACAGGTTGGGATCCTCAAAGAGTAGCTAAAACCTGGATTACTTTGATGAAGCGCCTTAGATATACTAGATTTGTAGCACAGGGTGGAGATTGGGGCAATGCAGTAACAGAGCAAATGGCCCTTCAAAAGCCTCCTGAATTAATTGGCATCCATACCAATATGCCTGCTACTGTTCCAGCCAACATTGAGACAGCTCTTCAGAATGGCAGTCCTAGTCCATCCAACCTCTCATCTGAAGAAAAGCAGGCATGGAATCAGCTGAGTTTTTTCTATAAACACGGCTTAGGATACGCCAATGAAATGGCCAACCGTCCTCAGACACTATACGCTCTGGCTGACTCACCCATAGGTCTGGCAGCATGGATGATGGATCATGATTCGACCAGCCTTAAGCTCATGTCAAGGGTTTTTGAAGGTAAGCCGGAAGGACTTAGCAAAGACGATATCCTTGATGATATCACTTTATATTGGTTTACCAATACAGCAATCTCGTCAGCTCGTCTTTATTGGGAAAGTAAACTGGCTTTCTTTGCTCCTAAAAACGTGACTATTCCTGTTGCGGTGAGTGTTTTTCCGGAAGAACTTTATTCAGCTCCCAAAAGCTGGACAGAAAAAGCATATCCGAATCTCATACATTATAACAGACTTAATAAAGGTGGGCACTTTGCTGCCTGGGAACAACCAGAGGTGTTCGCAGAAGAACTTCGTAAATCATTTAAATCTTTACGAAAACAAGGATAGATTATATATCAGGATACTTTGAGAGAAGCTATTTATTGAGTTCAGATATTTAAACAACAAAGCCTGTACAATTTGCACAGGCTTTTGTTGTGACTATATGGAATTGATTGAAAATTCTTTGATTAAACCTCAACAATTATTTTACATCAAAACGATCCAGATTCATTACTTTTGTCCATGCTGCTACGAAGTCTTTTACAAACTTCTCTTTGGCATCAGCACTTCCATACACTTCAGCTAAGGCTCTTAATTCAGAGTTGGAGCCAAAGATCAGGTCTGCACGTGTTGCTGTCCATTTTACATTTCCTGTTGCTCTGTCACGTACTTCAAATTCTTCTTTGGTATCGGAAGTGGCTTTCCACTCATTATTCATGTCTAACAGATTCACAAAGAAATCATTCGTTAATACTCCAGGCTGAGAGGTAAATACCCCATGTTTAGAATGGTTGTAATTAGTATTTAAAGCACGCATACCACCGACCAATACTGTCATTTCAGGAGCTGTTAGTGTAAGCAATTGTGCTTTATCAACTAATAGTTCTTCTGTAGATAAAGTATATTTAGTTTTGTAATAATTGCGGAATCCGTCTGCCATTGGCTCAAGTACTGCTATTGACGCAGGATCTGTTTGTTCCTGAGTAGCATCCATACGGCCAGGTGTAAATGGAACTTTTATCGGGTAGCCAGCTTTCTTAGCTGCTTCTTCAATTGCGGCGGATCCACCTAATACAATCAGGTCAGCCAGGGAGATTGGTTTGTTTACTGATTTTGCATTGAAGTCTTTTTGAATCACTTCCAGTTTTGTCAACACCTTATTCAATTGCTCAGGGTTATTAACTTCCCAGTTTCTTTGAGGAGCAAGACGAATACGTGCACCATTAGCTCCTCCTTTTCTATCAGAATGACGATAAGTAGAAGCAGATGCCCATGCTGTTGAAACCAATTCTTCTGTTGTAAGACCTGATTTAAGAATGCTAGCTTTTAATTCAGCTATATCTTTATCATTTACTACTTTATGATTCAGAGCAGGAATAGGATCTTGCCATAAAAATTCTTCACTAGGAATTTCAGGGCCTAGATATGTTATTTTAGGTCCCATATCACGATGCGTCAATTTGAACCATGCACGTGCAAACGCTGCATCAAATTGTTCAGGGTGATCCAGAAAGTTTTTGGAGATCTTTCCATATATCGAATCAAAGCGTAATGAAAGGTCAGTTGTAAGCATTGTAGGTTTATGCTTCTTATCCTTATCAAAAGCATCCGGAACCATTACTTTCGGATCCTTCGCAACCCACTGGTGTGCGCCACCAGGACTTTTAGTTAACTCCCATTCATTTTCAAATAAACTCTTGAAAAATCCTTGACTCCATTTAGTGGGAGTGGTAGTCCATATTACTTCCAGTCCGGAAGTAATGGCATCTTTGCCTTTCCCTGTACCATGTTTACTTTTCCATCCAAGCCCTTGTTCTTCAATATCTGCTGCTTCCGGCTCCGGACCTAAATTAGTACCACTTGCAGCACCATGTGTTTTTCCAAGTGTATGGCCTCCTGCAATAAGAGCAACTGTTTCTTCGTCGTTCATACCCATACGGCCAAACGTCTCACGAATATCTATTGCAGCAGCGATTGGATCAGGCTTTCCGTTAGGACCTTCAGGATTTACATATATAAGTCCCATTTGTACTGCAGCCAAAGGCTTTTCAAGATTGCGTCCTTCACTATAACGTTTATCATCCAGCATCTTTCCTTCTGATCCCCAGTATACATTGCTGGCAGGCTCCCATACATCTTCTCTTCCACCACCAAAGCCAATAGTCTTAAATCCCATTGATTCTAAGGATACATTTCCTGTGAGAATCATTAAGTCTGCCCATGAGATTTTATTACCATACTTCTGTTTGATTGGCCATAATAATCTTCTTGCTTTATCAAGGTTAGCATTATCAGGCCAGCTGTTCAGCGGAGCAAATCTTTGTTGTCCTTCACGGGTTCCTCCGCGACCGTCACCTGTACGGTATGTACCAGCACTGTGCCATGCCATACGAATGAACAGAGGTCCGTAATTTCCATAATCTGCCGGCCACCAATCCTGTGAGGTAGTTAATACTTCGCGGATATCATTCTTTAAAGCGGCATAATCAAGACTGTTGAATGCTTGCTTATAATCAAAGTCATCCCCCATAGGATCAGACTTAGAAGAGTGTTGTCTAAGAACACTTAAATCTAATTGGTTAGGCCACCAGTCTTTATTGGTTTTGCCATTGTTACCAACGCTGAGGCCTCCGGATTTTCCCTTACTGCCAAAATGAAATGGACATCCGCCTTTTTCGGCGCCTTCGTTATTTGCTTCCTTCTTGCCCTCATTGCATGCTGAAAAGAGTGCGACCAAACTGGCTAATAAAAGCGTTTTCTTCATAAGAAATAAATTTTTACCTGGTAAATAGTACGGTACAAACTTACTATAAAGTTTCAATAGGGAGTAATTATATTTATTTATGATTAAATAGATATAATCTATATGAGGGAAGTGTCTTAGAGTGAATATTATATCTCTGAATAATCAAATATTTGTTCAATATTTAGATGTACCAATAACTGGCTAATGTGATGGTTTGGGTTAATTCGTTATAAAAATGCCGGACATCCTCAGTAACCAGGGCGGACAGGATAGTTTAAGGAAGATACGTTATAAATCAAGTTATTAGGTAAATGGATATTTGGTAACTCACAAGAAATGAATGATTTTCTTCCGAATGTTTTTTGGGGATATAAAATAAGTTATTATGTTTCAGTTATAAATTAAAGTCTCCTTCAAGAGTTGTAACCGCCTGGCCCAATATATACACTTTCTCATCTTTCAAAAGCACTTCCATTTCTCCTGTTCTTTCCGAAATCTGAAAAGCATTCATATTTTGTTTCCCTAGTTTCTTTGCCCCAGTATGGTGTAAGAAAGGTCTGAACAGCTCCAGTGACAGGGTCTTCATTACTTCCAGACCAGGGCCAGAAGTATCGGTATTGAAAATCGTATTTATCAATTTGAGATTTAGCAGTAACACATATGCCGTTAATGTTTTGATATGACTTGACTAAAGAGGGATAATCAGGTTTTAATTGAGCTAATTCTTCACTGGTATCTATTTGAATCAAGACCATTTTTGTTTCCTTACAGAATTTTACTTCTTGATGAAACCAACTTTTACCATATTGCCCACTTTACAAAAAATCGACTTTTATTAATATATCTATACTCAACATCTTGTATATCTCAACTGTATTGAGAATAGATACACGTTAAAAGACGAATTGGATCCAGCTGTTCATTTATCTATTTCTTATTTTATTATAGCCATATCATTTGATGTGGCTATTTTTTAAGATGAGAGGCAATGAAACAAACCTGTTCAACAGAGTAATAATTTTTTAGAAGAATAGAATAAAATAGGAGTTTTCGAAATCGGAGAGTGATGAACATTAAACAAAGCTAGGGATTATATGTTATGCTCGTCTAGTCAGAAAAGATATGTTTAAAATTTTTAAAAACATCTCCTTTATAGGTCTATTGCTTTTATCAGCTTGCGGAGGAGAAAATACAGAACCCTATGTAAATGAACCTGGAGCTGAGGAATCAGCAAAAAAAGATGTACTGGAAAGAGGAGCTGATGTCATGCAAAATAAGGCTCCTATCAATGCTATCAATGTCTATCTTGATGGATTTCACTTTTATAATGGAAATATGAAAGGACAGATGGAAGCGCATCATTTCTGTACTGTTCTTAATGAAGATGTTACTCAGTGTATCATATATGATGGAAATGTAAAAGATGCTCATATCATGGGAGTTGAGTATATCGTTTCTGAGAAACTTTTTAAAAGCTTACCAGAAGATGAAAAGAAACTCTGGCATAGTCATAATCATGAAGTAAAATCCGGAACACTAATAGCTCCAGGGATACCTGAATTAGCAGAACATGAATTAATGGAAAAACTGGTTTCCACTTATGGAAAGACCTGGCATACCTGGCATACAGATCAGGATAAAGAATTGCCATACGGATCGCCTCAACTCATGATGGGATTTACCAAGGATGGACAACTTGAAGATTCTTTAATTAAAAAGAGAGATAAGAATTTTGAAATTTCGACAGGAGAAAAAAGAAAGAACAGGGCTGATATACCTGATCATAAAATTTTGCCCGGAGCTGATTCGTGGCAAGATGGAAAGGTAATACAATTACCATCTTTAACAAAGCACGAACACAAGCACTGAATTAACTAAAGAAGCTATTATAGCAGATCTTATTTTCAAAAGAGATATACTTAGTTTTTCTCAAATGCCAATACCAAGGCTAAGCTTGATAAAATAGCGACTTTACTCCACTTAGTTATTTTCCAAAAATGTAAATTATTCAAGTACGTGGATAATTTTCCTGAAAAGTAAGCGATCGCCGCAAAAATGACTAAAGCCTGAAGCATAAAAATGAATCCTAGAACAATCATTTGAAAGGTAACATTCGGTTCATTTTTATTAATGAACTGAGGTAAGAATGCAATAAAGAATAGTGTGACCTTGGGATTCAATACATTCATAAAAAACCCTTTTTTAATAAGAGCAATTGAACCTTCTGTTGTTCTTGAAATTTCTGAAGACAATTCTACTCCTTCCGGTTTTTCTTTAAATGCTTTGTAAGACATATATAAAAGATATCCTGCTCCCAGATATTTAATAAAGGAAAATACAGTCGCCGATTGTTGGATAATTAAGGATAAACCAGTAGCAGCACCTAAAGTATGGATGAGCACACCAAGTGATAATCCTATGGCAATCAGGATTCCGTTCCTCTGGCCTTTGGTTAAGCTTTCTGTAAGCACAAAAATGTTATCAGGCCCGGGCATTAACGATAGTAATATGGAGGCTCCTAAAAAGGAGAGTATTAATTCTAACTGCATTTAAAATATACAACTTATGTTTATTCAACGTTTATTCATTTTGAATTTTTACATATGGATCAAATGAAGGGAACATTCTAGATTTTCTTATTGGATTAGCTATTTATGTCAGCTCTTATTTCAAAAATATTTATAGTTCTTTTATTGAATTTTTTACAAAAAAACGTGACTTTTAATGAAATCGTTTGTACTTACTTTTTTATATAGCCTCAAAATAGCATAATAAATCACATTCATTTCAATTTAATCAGAGTTACGCTAGTTTGGTATACCTATAAGGTTCATTCATCCTGGTTTTAATATTATTTACTTTTTTAGAAAAAAATCAGTGTGACTTTTTATCCCCATCATTGTACATAATAAAAAGGGAAACAAATAAATTACCTAACCTTCATGTATTGATAAGTAATAGGCTTCTTACTCTTTGCATATAAAGAGCCGCTATTACATGCTCCTATCAAAAGAATAGGTAAACAGAAATGTATTAAACTAATATGAATAAACTTATGAAAAAACTACTACAAACTTTTTTTCTGATTTTGGTGCCAATGCTTTCTATGGCGCAAGGTTTTACTACTAATAATGTTAATGGTAATCTGATAGATGCTTGTGGAAATAACTTCATTATGAAAGGAATGAATGTTCCTTTGGCATGGTATGTTAATGATGTGAATGGTAGTATAACCGCATTAAAGAACAATACTCAATCCAATTGTCTTCGTATTGTAGTACAAACCAATACTTCTGATAATGCCTGGCAGACAACTGTTGTGAACTGTATCAAAAATAAGATCATTCCAATGGTAGAGTTACATGATGTTACAGGTAGTACTGATCCTGCACGTTTAAAAGCGATGGGTGATTTCTGGGCCACCAAAGCATCATTCTTTAATAATACTAATTTTAATGGTGTGGACATTAAGAAACATATTTTGATTAATCTGGCAAACGAGTGGGGAACCTGGCAAACAGCCAACAATAAGAATTCAGTTTGGAGAGATGCAGTCATAAATGCCATAAAGCCAATGAGAGATGCCGGTATTACCACAACCATTGTTATAGATGCAGTTGGATACGGACAAGACATTGATGATGCCTATAACATCAGAACCTATGCGAAGGATATTCAAAGAGCGGATAATGGTTATCTTGGTGGGCCCAGCAATAGCACTCAGAAGGCCAATCTCCTATTTTCCATACATATGTATTGTGAATGGAGAAAAGGAGGGGATAACATTGCAATAGTTAATACGATCAAGAGTTCAGGTATTCCTGTTATTGTCGGAGAGTTCGGTTATCAGCATGCTACTGATGGTTCATGCGATATTGACGAACAGTCAATTCTTGATATATGTCAGTCAGGAGGAGTGGGATGGCTGGCCTGGTCACAAAAAGGAAATGGTGGTGGCGTAGAATATCTTGACTTGTGTAATGACTGGGCTTGTACCAGCTTATCCAACTGGGGAAATACAGTTATCAATGGTAGAAACGGTACTAAGACTGCTGTGGAGTGTGCAGTATTTTCAAATCCTAATTGTACAAGCTCCTGCACTACACCGGCTCCAGTTGTAACCGCAACCAGAACCTACTGTCTTAATTCTTCTTCTACACCGCTTACAGCAACAGGAACTGCTTTAAAATGGTATACTGATGCCACTGCAGGTACTGCAAGTACATCAGCTCCAGTTCCAGGAACAGCTGTTGCAGGTATTACAACTTACTATGTTTCCCAAACGCTGAATGGCTGTGAAGGTCCAAGGGCTGCTATTGTAGTTACTGTTAATTCATTACCTGCTATGGAATCTTATATGTCTGTTAATGGTGGCCCCTGGGGGGGCACAAGCGGCAGTATCTTTATGTGAAGGAGGAAGTCTTGGAATAGGTCCTCACCCGTATGATGTTGAGTCTGGCTGGTCATGGACAGGACCTGGAAATTTTACTTCCTCTGCACGTGAAATATCATTTACAGATATTAAACCAGCTCAATCGGGTACTTATAATGTGACCTTTACTGATGCCAATAATTGCAACAATAGTCTGTCAATACCTTTAACAGTTCATGCAAAACCTGCAATAACAATTACTTCTCCTTTAGATAATTCTGTTATTACAGCCAATCCGGCTGATATTGATATTGAGGTTTCAGTGACAGGGAATAACATCAGCAATATGCAGTTTTTGAATGGAACAACACTGCTGGGGCAGGATGCTGCAGCGCCTTATAGCTTCAGTTGGAATAATGTTGCTAATGGTTCTTATTCCATCTTAGTAAGAGCTACAGATGCCAACAATTGTAATAATTCAGAGTCTGTCAGTTTTACAGTAAACAATGTAATAACCTCATTGGAAGAAGGTGAATATGGAGATAAATCGATTTGCTATCCCAATCCGTTTCATCATCAGTTTACCATTAGACCAGGTGCGGAGCTTGAATTTGCCATTATGGATGTTATGGGTAATGTAAAGGAGCAGGGTATAGCAAGGAGCCAAATTCAGGTGGGGGAGTCATTGGTTCCAGGTATATATTTTCTTAAAGTAAATGTTAACTCTAAAGAAAATATGATAAAGATTATAAAAGAATAATTCTATGCAATCTTTGGTGAAATACAGCATTATCCTGTTACTGCAAAGTATGTTTTTTTTGTCTTTGTCTCTTCAGGCCCAGGATCCTAATTTTCATATTTATCTTTGTTTCGGGCAATCTAATATGGATGGCACCGGAGCTATTGAGAATCAGGACAGGGTTACGAATTCAAGAGTGAAGATGCTTCAGGATCAGACATGTTCTAACCTCGGAAGAACCTATGGAACTTGGTATACAGCGATACCTCCGTTAAGCAGATGTTGGAATGGTTTAGGTCCTGCTGATCAGTTTGGAAAAGAGATGGCCAGTAATATGCCTGCAAATGTAACAATCGGTCTGGTGGTGACTGGCTATGGAGGATGCGATATTGCTTTCTTTCAGAAGGGTGCGCCATTAGGAAAGGCCAGTATTTCCGGAGGGACAGCAGCTGATATTCCTTCACAGTTTACAGGAGGGTATGCCTGGATGCTGGACCTGGCAAAGAAAGCACAGACTGTCGGAGTTATAAAAGGGATGATCTTTCATCAGGGAGAAACCAATACCAATGATCAGAACTGGAAATATAAAGTACAGGAGATTGTGAACAACCTCCGTACTGACCTTGGGATTGGCAATGTACCTTTTCTGGCAGGAGAGCTGTTGTATTCGCAATATGGAGGATGCTGTAGTTCACATAATACTGAGATTAATAAACTTCCGGGTTTAATTTCAAACTGTCAGGTCGTTTCCAGTAGCGGATTGGCAGGAAAGGACAATGCACATTTTACGAGCGCTTCTTACCGGGAATTAGGAATACGATATGCACAAAAGATGTTGCCCCTGGTTAATGTCAACAGCAATCCAACTCCAATTGTAAGTATTACAAACCCTACTGTTAATTCTTCCTTATGCACAGGTTCTTCTGTGAATATAACTGTAACAGCTACTATCACAACAGGAAGTATCAGTAAAGTTGATTTCTATGATGGTGGCACATTGTTAGGTTCAGATAACTCTGCTCCTTATTCCTTTGTCTGGCAAAATCCAACCTCCGGATCTCATACTATTAGAGCAATAGCTACCAGTGCAACGAATGTTATATCCGATCCTTCAATTGTTCCGATTACTGTATATGATCCTCCAGTCATAAAACCTGTAATGCAATTGAATGGTGCTTCCTGGACAGAACAGAATAGTGCATCATTATGTGAAGGAGGAAGTCTTGGAATAGGTCCTCACCCTTATGATGTTGAGTCTGGCTGGTCGTGGACAGGACCTGGAAGTTTTACTTCATCTGTTCGTGAAATAACATTTACAGATATTAAACCAACCCAATCCGGAACTTATAATGTTACCTTTACAGATGCCAACAATTGTAGCAACAGTCTGTCAATACCTGTAACGGTTCATACCAAACCCACAATAACAATTACTTCTCCTTTAGATAATTCTGTTATTTCAGCCAATCCGGCTGATATTGATATTGAGGTCTCAGTGACAGGGAATAACATCAGCAATTTACAGTTTTTGAATGGAACAACACTGCTGGGGCAGGATGCTGCAGCGCCTTATAGCTTCAGTTGGAATAATGCTGCTAACGGTTCTTATTCCATCACAGTAAGAGCTACAGATGCCAACAATTGTAATAATTCAGAATCTGTTAATGTTACAGTAAACAATGTAATAACCTCATTGGAAGAAGGTGGATATAGTGATAAATCAATCTGTTATCCCAATCCATTTCATCATCAGTTTACCATTAGCCCCGGAGCAGAGCTTGAATTTTCGATTATGGATGTTATGGGTAATATAAAGGAACAAGGAATGGCAAGCAGCACAATTCAGGTAGGGGAGTCATTGGTTCCGGGTATATATTTTCTTAAAGTAAATGTTAACTATAAAGAAAAGTTGATAAAGGTTATTAAAGAGTAAAGTTTTAATAGAGTGTAGAGACGCCATGCCAGGCGTCTCTCTTTCAATAAAGATCAACAGTTGATGAAACAGATAAAAGGTGCTTGATTGGATTTGAATTTTAATATTATTCTTTCAGAATATTAGAAATAAATGTGTAAATGTCTCTATATAAACCTGGTGAGCTGTCCAAAATCCGTTATAGCAGTAAGGTCATTTCTATCAAGGTGCTGATTAATTTTATTATAAAGGACGGTATCGATACCTAACTCTGTTGCAGCTTTTATTTCTGAATCAGGATCATCTCCTACAACCATTACTTCTTCAGGATAGTAACCATTGCGTATAAGTATATCTTTAAAAATATCTTTTTTTGTTTGGGATGAAATCTGAGGATCAACAATGTGAATCTCTTCAAAATTGTCTCTTATATGCAGTTGATTCACTTTGCTTTGCTGAAGTTTAGTAAAGCCGGAAGTAACTAAATATTTTTTTAACCGCCATATGCTTTACCTTGGCATAATCTTCAAAGGGCTTTATTTCCTTTTCATAGGTGAGATTTTTCAGCAGGTTAATACATTTATGAGTTAATGCTTCACTGAAGTTAAACTCAGTCGCAACTTTCTGAAATGGCTTCCTCAATATTGCCTGTTTGATAGGGGTGATATCTTTAAACTCTCCACTTTCGGCAATTAGCAGAAACAAGTTTTTGAATACTTCTTCCCCAATAGAGTTTGCAGGATAGATGGTATTATCTAAATCTAATATGATTGCTTTCTTTTTCGTCTTTACCATACAGAGTTCAATATTCCTATGTTAACACCTCTAAAGAAATTAAAGGTTTAGGGAATTTTTAAAAATGTTAACTCATTATGAACGGTCTGTTATTCTTCCCCTGCAAAAACACCTAGTATAGTATCGACTTTATCAGAATCTGATGATTCAACGAGATACATTATTGATCCATTGTTTCCCCATCTGACAGAACCTTTTAAGTAGTTTGCCTTGGCGATATGGTCAGCATCTCCATAAGACTCTGTAAAAATTATAGTGATGGTTAATGTCTTATCATTGTTGGTCAGTTTCGCTGCATCCACAATCCTTGTTGATTGTTTCAATGATTTCCAATCAAATGAAACCACTTCCACTTCTTCATCCAATGAATATAAAAATGCTTCAGCTCTGCTTTTGTCAGGATGGTTGATGTTTAATGTAGTTCTATTCATTCTTTATTATTTATCTATAAAGCCTGGTTACCTGTAGGTTTAACGTTTTATAGCAATATTAGTTGGAAATTGATCAAGTTTTCTCTCTCAATTCCATCATATTTAGTTATTTAGGTTGTTACCTTTAGCCATGTTTACATCATAACAAAAATAATTTTAAAGAGGTTATTCAAAGATTAAATCTGATAACATGAGAAAAATAATTGTTTCATCCTTCATAACATTGGATGGAGTAATGCAGGCTCCTGGTGGACCGGAGGAGGATCCTTCAGGCAATTTTAAGTATGGAGGCTGGACGGCACCTTTTGAAGATGAAGTTTCTGCTGAAATGATGAAAAAACAGATGCATCCTGCGGACATCCTTCTAGGCAGAAAAACATTTGAAATATTCGAAGCCTATTGGCCACAACATGCTGACTATTGGCCGGGGATCAATGATGTTAAAAAATATGTTTTGAGTAATACTATTAAGAAGTCAGATTGGAAAAACTCAGTATTTCTAACAAGCCTTTCAGATATTAAGAAGTTGAAAAATTCAGACGGAGAACCTATTGTGGTATGGGGCAGCAGTGAGCTTATTCAGCTGCTCTTGAAGAATGATCTGGTCGATGAACTCTGGCTTAAAATATATCCGGTAACTCTTGGTAGTGGCAAAAAGCTGTTTAGCAGTGGACCTATTCCTGCAGCGTTTACATTAACAGATAACGTTGTCACTCCAAGTGGTGTTATCATAGCCAACTACAAAAGGGCGGGAGAGGTCAGGACAGGAACTGTTGGGGCTTAATCAAATTAAAGTTATTGGAACCTAACAGAATGATTTAGCTGGTGTAAGACATTAAATAAGCCTTCTGATTTTCCAGAAGGCTTATTAGTAATATTTTCTTTCAACTATTTTGAAACAAGGATTTTTTCATTGCTTATGGCATTACCATTGACGTCAAATAATCTAAATATATAAAAGCCATTGTCCCAGTTTGAAATATTTATAGTAGAACTTTCAGTTTTAAGTATTTTCTTTCCTGTAAAATCATATACCTCAACAATTGTATTTTCTGATTTTTTTATGTTTACCAATTGATTCGCGGGGTTAGGGTAGACCCAACAGGTATTGTCTTTCGAACTGTTTATGCTTGAAACTACTGGGAATTGTGTGACAATTGTGTTAAAGACTTCATTAGTTATTACAGGAGGATTTTGATCAAATACAATACCTGCCCTGTTTTTTATTACTGTACCCTCGATAATATTTGTTTTGGGTTTTACACTGAATCTAACAAACCCCTGAGCTTTTTCTTTATTGGTTGTACTGTCTGGAAGCATAATATTTTCAAATGTGAAAATAACTCTCCCATCTTTTGAGACAGATGTATTTACAGAGTGAGAAGAGCCAAGTACCTTTAAAGTTGAAAAGTCAATATTGTTATCAAGTGTATCATGAATCACTACTGTATAAGCAGTGTCATTTCCTGTATTTTCAAAACGTATTAAATAATCAAGTGTTGAGTACCTTAAAGTTAATTGCTGCTCTCCGTTTCCTATTGGCGTTACGGATTTGTCATTTGGGTCAAATGAACAACGGACTATTGTGCTTAGGCTATCAATTGAAGTACTTACAATTTCATCATTTGCATATAGTTGTGTAATTAATTTGAAATTCAATACTTCACCGACTTTTTCAGCATCTGGAAACGTTAAATCATAACTGAAGTTTTTTGAAATTTGAGAAGTTAAGTTATTTGCTTCAAAAATAATGGTATCCGTTTTCTCTTCTATAGACTCACTAGAAGTGATCTCTGCGAGAGGATCACTGATAAGGATAAGTTTTACTTTTTCAATAGGCTCAAATCCTATGTTTTCAATCTGTAATTTTACCCCGGAAGTCGCCCCACATCGTGGCCAAGGGATATAAAAATTAGTTCGGACTTCAGGCTTGGGATTTGCAAGAGTTACACCTATTGCATTTTTTTCTGTTTCAGAAAATGTATAGGGCAAAACTTTAGAAGTATAATTGAAGAGGTTTGCAGCAGGTATTTCTAAAGTGTATGTTGCTCCAGGCAAACCGGCAAAGGCGAAGTTGCCTGCCTTATCCGGATATAATCTTAAACCTAATGGTTTTATTATAAGTGGAAAATTATTAATTCCGACTTCATCGCCATCTTTAATACCATTCTTATTATAATCATAGAATAGGTTTCCTTTTACAAAATATTGATTCCTGTTGATTCTCCAAACTTTGTTCGAGCTGCTTGGTTCCCCTGCATTATAAATCCATACGTAATTGCTGTCTATAGCAATACTGTATACATCTTTAATTTCTTCTGGTAAAGTTAAAGTTGTTGTGTCCAGATTATTCTCTATAATAGAAAGGTTGATAGCCGGATTATTGCCTTGAGGGGTAGGAACATATGCATAATAAGAGGCTCCTTTTAATGTTTTGTACAAAAAGGAATAGTATAGTGGTTGTTTCTTCCCTTCAAACTTTAACTCATTATTATGAAAACTAAAATGAATGCCTTCGGACTTGTTGCTAAACCCAAACATAAGAATTCCATTGTCTAAGTATGAACTCTTAACATATGGATTGATATGGAAGTACATTGGAGAACTGGAAGTGTAGGACGTGAAGCGTTCAAGAAAAATCTGTCCGTGACTAATCAGTACAAATCCATATTGAAAGCCAATGATACATTGGTCTTTATTTATTTCTTTGAAATCGGAGAAATTACCTAAATCATTTACTGGAACATCAAGTGTTTGCAATAGTTTATTTTGATGTATGTATATTTTATTATTTCCAACCATGTAAAGCGACTTGGTGGAATCAGAATAACCGAAATTTTTAATTAAATTATCTGGTAGAATCTTTTCCCATGTGTCTTTTGAGTCTTCGTAAGTGTATAAAGCTTTATTGCTAATTAAGACTAAATTCTCTTCATCTGTCTGGAAGATAGAAGGGTTGCTAAAATTGTTTGGAAATGGACTATCTGCTGCCGGGTAAGTTTTGAATGTATTTTCTTTATCAAAATATATGAGCTTGTCAGGCTTTAAAATCCAGATGTATTTTTTCGTTTGTTTTACTTCGGAAATTCCTGAAGAACTTGGTGATGGTGTCATTTCGGCTTCAGAGAAAAATTTCATTTCCTGACCATTGAAAAATCCCAGGTAATTTGTATAAATAAAAAAGATATTATCATGCCAGAAAGAACTATATCCAAATGCAACCTTATCCTCATAAATAGATAATTTGGAAGTGGCAAAATATGGGTCAATTAAATATGGGGTATTAGAATATTTTGTTGTATCTAATCCTTTTATTTTCCATATATCGTTTCTATTTACCTTCCAGCTATTGCCATTGTTATCCACAGGTAATTTAGAAGAAGAAAAATTTGATTTAAATGGACTATTGATATCATCGTAAGAAAATTGTTCCCATTTGTTTATCTGAGCATTTACCTGTAATACAATTAGGAATAGAAAGAAAAAATATATTTTTTTCATAAATTAAATAGAAAAGTTATGTTGCTGTGTGACAGTTATTTTAGATTTCAATCACATTGTTTGTTTCAATTAATAGTCGAAGTATAAAGATACGCAAAATTTTTATTACAGTTCTCGGATAAAATAAGCTCTTTTTTAAGCACTTGATTTAGGGTACAAATAATTTCTATAGTTAGTATCAGAGAAAGTTCAGAGATTTTACATGTTGCTTTATGAAAAGGTAAATATATGATTAAGAGGAAATAATGGAGTATTAAAAAAGTCTGGCCATTTCGCTTAAAGGATGGTTAAAGAAATCACGGATTATCTTTGAGACGTTTGCATTTATGAGCTGGAAAAAGCTTGATGATGGGTAGGAGAGAAGAGATTAGACAGTTGTATGCCCTTTCCCGGTAAAGTAGTCATAGCTCTAGAGTTTAAAAATATTTATGAAGTATATATCAGAATCAAATGGGCATTTAGAAAATAAATTTATTCTTAAAATTTTAATTATAAAGTGCGGTCATTATAAAGGCCGCACTTTTTTATTTTATGTTTTTCATAATCATTAAATGCCATATCAATTAAGGCGGATGAGTTTAAACTCTCTGATCTTTCATTCTTAACTTGTTAAAGCCTGCGGTAACTGAACAATCATCAAACGTAAGGATTTTTCAGCTTGAAATGAATTGTGTTTCCAGCATTCGTGATCTTACGATTCAGAATCATCTTTCTGCTCCTGGTCAGAAGATTCCTTGAGTAGCTTCCTTAATTCGGTCATTTCCTCATCGCTTAACTGATCTTCTTCACCTTCACCACCAGGTTTGCGGTTTAGAGCGCCTTCCAGTCCTCGTCCAAGGCCTCCTGTAAGATTGCTGAGGATTTCAGGGTTCCTGTCCAAAAGACCTACCACGTCTCCGACTATTTCCCGAACCTTTTCCAACTTTACTTTAAGCATCGCCTGAACGCGGACATTGTCTATCTGCAGATTTACTTCTTCAATGCCTACATCGGCTCCGATTTGCAGTTCCAGCAGATCAAGAACTTTGGCATGCAGATCTACGTGTGCATGTACATTTTTCACAACCAATCCAATGTGATCGATTCCCACATTCGGCACAGAAAGCATCACGTCAGGGTCACGGTTAGAACCCAACCAGTCTTCGGGTTGAGCATTCGCCAGAGGTTGCAGAGTGGCCGTGGTATCTGGTGCTTCCGGTTTGCCTGAAGGACGTACTTGTTGAGTCGGTCTTTGCTGGCCATCTGTTTTTTGGGGTTTATCAGATTTTTCACCATTGTCCTTTTCTGCAGATCCCTTGTTTTGTTTGACCTCATTTTGATCCTTCACTTCATTTTGATCCTTCACCTGATGCTGCTCCTCTTCTTTCTCTTTATTCTTACTTATACCAAACATACACTGATCTCCTTATTTTATCCTCAGAATAAATCACCTTTTTCATTTTAAAGGTAGTACTTACTATTCACAACAAATTGTAATATGCAATGTTCCTTTTGCAGCAATAGCAGGAAAAGTTGAAAGTTTAAAGTCGAAAGTTAAAAGATAGGTACTGTCCTATGAATAAAGGTCTGGCGGTCAATACAATAAAAGCTGAAAGCGTAAAGCGTAAAGCTGAAAGGAAAAGAGAAGGTATAAAAGTTAAAAGTAAAGGACTGTCCTATGAATGTAGGTTAGTGGATCAATACAATAAAAGCTATAAGCGTAAAGCTGAAAGTAAAAGAATAAAAGTAGAAAGTATAAAAACTTTAAGCTTTTATCTTTCTACTTTAAACTTATCAAATGGTTCATTCACTTGTATTTTTTAATCTTAACTTTAATTACGGCCTACTACTTCCTGCTTTTAAGAAGGAACGACCGGATCTTCATTAGATAGGAGGGACTAGAGTTAGATCGCTCTGAACGGTATTTAACTTAAATTTTTAATTAATATATTAAAGATAAAATTTAAGATATGATTTTGTTATTATTCAGCATCATTCTGCTGCTCGTCTGATTCTTGTTCCTTGTCTGATTCTTGATTATTGTTTGATTCTATCTTTTTGCTGGATTCTGGATTCTTATTAGATTCTTTTTTCTGGAGTAGTTTCCGCAGCCTGTCTTTCTCCTGGCTGCTTAATTGATTTTCTGAGCTTGGCTTACGTGAAAGGGCTCCTTCAAGTCCTCTGCCAAGGCCTCCAGTTAAGTCGCTAAGGATTTCCGGATGGTGGTCAAGTAAACCAACAACATCTCCTACGATATCCCTTACCTTCTCCAATTTTACCTTCAGCATCGCCTGTACACGTACGTTGTCGATCTGAAGGTCTACTTCTTCAATTCCTACATCGGCACCTACATGAAGCTGTACCAGGTCAAGAACTTTGGCATTCAAGTCTACGTGGGCATGCAGGTTCTTTACGTTTAATCCGATATGGTCAATCCCTAAATTAGGTACTGACAGCATTACGTCAGGATCACGATTGGAACCCAACCAGTCCTCGGGTTCGGCATTTGCCACAGGTTGCAGAGTAGCTGTAGTGTCCGGTGCTTCCGATTTGTCCGATGGACGGACTTTCTGAAGCGGCCTTTGCTGGCTATCTGTATGCTGGGATTTGTCTGTTTTTGCTACATTTTCTTTATCTTTTGTCTCCTTATTTTGCTCAACCTCGTTTCGATCCTTTACCTGCTGCTGTTCTCCATTTTTTTCTTTATTCTTATCAATTCCAAACATATGCTCGATCTCCTTATTTTTATCTCCACCGAATAAATCACCTTATTTTATAAAATAAGTAGTATCTATATTCACAACAATTTGTATATAGCAATGTTCCTTTTCATGCTATTCATTTTAATGAATACAAAACAAGTGCATGTATATTCATTTAATTTGAATTAAGGGAAATTAAATATAATGTGTCACCAATCGTATTTCATTTGTATTTTAGCGTCCCGTCTGGAAACAATATAATGCGCGTACAAAATGACCTTATCAATTGGAATAAACTCCGGGACAATAAACAAATGCGCTCACCTTTGGAAATAATTGAATGTATGTCAAATTGCCTATATACAAGGCTGAGTTAATTTAAGACTCTTTTAAAAATGTACAGTCTGAGAAAATATATCGAAACCATGTCCGACTTTTCAGAAGAAAGTTGGAAGGCATTAAACAACTGTCTGTCAGAAATGGAATTTCAGAAAAATGAACCATTATTGAAAGTGGGAGATACCTGCAGTTCTATTTTCTTTATCGAATCGGGATTCTGTAAATCGTTTTATAATCTTGATGGAAAAGAAGTCAATACGGCATTTTATTTTGAAGATGAATTTGCTACCAACATCAAAAGTCTGACTAGCTCTTCCAAATCGGAGTATGCAATAAAAGCCTGTGAAAAAACTAAAGTGATTCGGATTGACAAAACCAAATTATTAGAAGCATATACTAAATCTCATCAGATTGAAACTTTCGGAAGAAAGGTATTAGAATCAGTTATGACAAAACAGGAAGAACATTCTGACAGTTTCAAGATATTTACACCTAAACAAAGATTTGATAATCTGATTTCAAAATACCCTGACTTTTTACAAAGAGTTTCCCTGACTCAAACTGCAACTTATTTAGGAATCAGCAGAGAAACATTAAGCAGGTTTCGGGCTATAAAATAAATTTTGTGACTTTTGACACAGGTTTGTTTTAAAGACAATTTTCACCTTTGCAATAGAACATCATAATTTGCAAATGGAAAATTCAACTTTAGTGCAAGACTTTATCA
The DNA here is from genome assembly GCA_024707265.1 of Sporocytophaga sp. Classification (GTDB taxonomy): domain Bacteria; phylum Bacteroidota; class Bacteroidia; order Cytophagales; family Cytophagaceae; genus Sporocytophaga. The sequence goes on from JANQAB010000004.1 coordinate 907,075, forward strand.
GCCAGATTTGGAACAATAAAGCATTTGAAAAATTAGACAATTTTTTACATCAGGACTTCATAGATCACTCTTTACCTCCATTGCTTCCCTCTGATAAGGAAGGAACCAAAAGATGGATTATCAACACAGGTAATTCATTTGAACACAACACCATTATTGAAGATCAGGTAACTGAGGCTGATAAAAGTATTGTAAAGATCAGAATGAATCTGAAGCACATTGGTGCCTGGCGGAACATTGAACCAACAGGAATAGATTTGCACACAATTGGTTACAGGTTTTTTAAAATTAAAGACGGAAGGATTATTGAACATTGGGCATTAATAGATGGACAAGCAATAGAAAATCAGCTTAAAGACGCATCACATGGTTGTAAAATAGGGGAATAGAAACCATTCATCGCATTGGGTAATACGGTTCAGATAGCTATTTGACAAATGGACAATTTTAGAAAAATGTCCATTTGAGGTTTACAGTTTACTTTTTCAATTCCAAATCCATTATAGGTCTGGGACTATAAAAGAAAATGCACGTTACTTTTAAATAGTATATTTTCAGGCATTCGTATGTCACAAACAAATGAAAGTATAGTTTTAGAGGTGTTTTAAGGAACAATTGTGATAGCATGTAGCTTTATTTAAATTCATTATGAAATTGAAAGATTAGTCAGTACAATTGTTTGACCCTATGAATAAACAGCCAATAGGAAGGAAGTCTATTTTTTTGATACTGGTGATGTATCTTGCTTTTATAAGTTTAGGCCTTCCAGATGGTTTACTCGGAATTGCCTGGCCTTTCATGAGTTCAAAGTTTAATGTTCCTCTTGACGCACTTGGAATATTACTTGTAAGCTTTACTGCGGGATACCTTTTAACAAGTAGCACGAACGGGCAAATTCTAAGGCTTTTATCCTTAGGGAAGTTACTTATGATAAGCTGCCTTTTAACAGCATTTAGTTTGCTTACTTATGCATTTACTGATAATTGGTATTTTGCCATTGTAGCTTCCTTTTTCCTGGGATCAGGAGGGGGAGCCATTGACTCATCTATCAATACTTTTGTTGCTTCCCGTTATAGTTCAAGCACTGTAAACTGGCTTCATGCTTTTTATGGGGTTGGTGCTACAGCGGGACCTCTTCTGGTTACTTTTTTACTTGCTCGTAATTTTCAATGGTACCATGGCTATATATCGGTTGCCCTCATTCAGATATCACTTTCAATATTATTTCTATTTACACAGAAATACTGGCAGGTTACTTCGCAAGAAGAAGGACATCATTCGGGAGCTGAATACCTGCAGACTTTGAAACTCCCGATTATATGGATCAATATGTTCATATTCTTTCTGTATACCGGATTTGAACAGGGTTTTGGCCAATGGATATTTACAATTCTTACCAGGTCGAGAGGAATGGCTCCAGAAGAAGCAGGGCTTTGGACCAGTACTTATTGGGGTAGTCTGACGATCGGAAGAATATTGTCGGGAATTGTTCTTATAAAAGTTTCTGTACACAAGTCTTTAAAAGTAGCCCTTATTGGTATTGTAGGAGGGGCATTACTTATCGTATCAGACTTTAACGGTTTTATAACATTTATTGGAATTATAATCATTGGTCTGGCGAATGCCCCAGTATTTCCAAGTCTTATTTCCGTTACTCCGGAAAGAGTGGGTAAAGAACATGCTGCAACAGCAATTGGCGTTCAGATTTCTGCTGGCATGTTGGGAGGTTCATTACTCCCTGGTTTTGCGGGACTCCTTTCAGGAGCATTTGGTCTTGAAGTAATAACAAAAGTCTTTGCCATTGCAGCAGCCGTTTTGATGGTACTCTATTTTGTCTCAACAGGAAGAATTCGGAACAATTAATTGTTCCGGAATATCGATAGTTGAGTTTTTTAGAAGGAGTTGCTAAGCAGAATTAGGTTGCTAGTAAAAGTATAGAGCAAGGAATGTTGTTTGGTGGTTTTTAACTATTTTGTAATGAGTGTGTTAGAGGTCTTTAGTTCCATCCTCTGCAATCTTTAACTCTTAAAAAAAACATCTCAAATATTGTTTACTTTTTGACCTTTCGCTTTTATATAGATCAAAAGAGTTTTATACCCCTTTAGGGAAAATTTAAACTGCTTGGTAAATCTATAAACAGAAAAAGCTACAAATGACCAGACTTATATTCACTTTCATCTTCACCCTGTTTTTACAAAGTATTCTCTCCAACAATGCAGCCCTTGCACAAATGAATTCAGTAGTTCCCGGCGGAGACTGGAGAGATACGAACGGGAATCTTATATCAGCGACTGAAGGCGGAATCATAAACGTAGACGGTGTGTATTACCTCTGGGGTATGGACCGTTCAAAATCCAACTATACATTTGAAGGCATAAACCTCTATTCTTCCCCGGATCTTAAAAACTGGACTTTCGTTAATCAGATTCTTAAAAAAACTTCTCATGCTGAACTCAATAACGGAGCTGTTGTGGAACGGGCCAAGTTGTTACACAATAAAAAGACCGGCCAGTTTATCATCTGGATGCATTATGAGGGATACAATGCCTACAGCGTTGCAGAAGTTGGCTATGCTACCTGTAATACCATCGGCGGTAACTATACTTTCCGCTCACATTTCAGACCTATGAATATTGACAGCAGAGATATCAATGTCTACCAGGATACGGATGGCAAGGCATATCTTATTTGTACAACAAAAGGGAACCAGAATGTGAGCCTTTTTGAACTGGATGAAAATTATACCGGCATTGTAAAAGAAGTTTACAGAGGTTCGGCCAGTAATGATATGGAATGTGAAGGGCATGCCATCATAAAGACCGGAGGATATTATTTCTGGCTCATGTCCTGGTGCACAGGCTGGGATTTCAACGATAATCGTTTTTTCTACTCGAGAACACTTGCAGGTCCGTGGACGAGTGGAGGAAATATTGCAGTCACGAATACTCATACTTATGAATCCCAGGTTGGTTTTGCAGTTCCTGTTGTCGGTAAGGAGACCACTACCTTTTTGTACATGGGAGATCGCTGGTCTGTCAACAATTTTGCGATGTCCAGGATCGTGCTTCTACCGATTACTGTTTCCGGAACAAAACTTAGTGTAGGCTGGAATGATCAGTATAATATTGATACCAAAACCGGTGTATGGGCTCCTGGAGCTGCAAACTTTCAAAATGGAGTTTATAAAATCACAGCAAAACATTCAGGAAAAGTCTTGGACACTAACGGAAGCTCTGTTCAGCAACAGAATTATACCGGCTCATCTAGTCAGCATTGGAGAATTCAAAATCTGGGAGCTTCTTTTTTCAGAATCACCAATATCGAGAGTGGAAAAGTTATTGATATAAACGGAGCATCAAGAGATGCTGGAGCAAAGGCTATTCAGTACAACTGGAATGATGCCTATAATCAGAAATGGCAGATCATTGATTGCGGAGACGGATACCATAGATTGGTTAGTGTTAATACTTTGGGAAAAGCACTTCAGATATCCGGAGCATCAGATGCAGCAGGAGCCAATGCCGAATTGGGCGTCTTTAATTACAGCAACAACCAGTTATGGGAAATCAGCGCTGTAAGCGACAAAATTCAATCGGGTAACACCTACAGGATTGTTAACAGAACAAGCAATAAAGTTCTGGATGGTATTGCAGATCAGGTTGTGCAGAATAGTGCAGGAAATTCAGGAAGCCAGATATGGGAAGTCACTGATCTGAGGAACGGTTATTATTCTATTGCCAATTCTCTGGATGGAAAGTTGTTAAGTAATGATCATTCTGTCACCAATCTGGATCCCATTGTGTTAAGTGATTCAGAGGATATATCATTTGCAGAAGAATGGCAGATCACGGATATGGGTAATGGCTATTTCAGTATCACTAACAGAATGAGCGGAAAGGTGCTTGACAACAAAGATGGTGAACTAACAGATGGTAACCCTGTAGTACAGTATTCTGATTATTCTTCCAACAACAACAATCAGCAGTGGAGTTTACAGGCTGCGGATATTATAACCTCCGTTTCAGATTTTTCAGTCTCCTCACAAATAAAGGTTTATCCTAATCCTGCCAGAGAAAGAATACATGTATCTCTGGGAAATCTGAATGCCAGTAAAATTTCCCTTGTCGATTTGTGCGGAAAAGAAATTGTAACGGTATCAGGTATGTTACAAGGTGATCAGCACATTGAAACCGGCAAAGTGGGCAATGGCATTTATGTAATTGTAGTGGAAGGGGATGAGTTCAGGATCTCTTCAGGAATTGTGATAGAGTAATGGTTTATGTGAGTTTTAAGGGAGCGATAATTAAAATGGCTGGCCATTTTAATTATTTGTAATAAGTGGGTACAGTATATTATATATAGTGTGTACCCACTTAAAGCTCAGCATTCGTTCTGCCAATAGTTGCAGAGGTGTGAGGATGAGCTTACCAATATTATATTAATCCTTCTTACGAGACTCCGGAGGACGTTGTTTTGAGGATTGGTTTTCCCTGTTCTCCTGATCCTCGCCTCCTTCTTCATTTTCATTTTCACTTTCACCTTTTGCCCCTTCGGTTGTACGCATCTTTCCAAGCACTGTTGGTTTGAAGACGAACTTCTGTATACCTATGTCCAAATCCAGAAGCATACCGCCTTCGTTGAATACAAAGGCTACAGTACCTGCTCCGAATCCTTTTGAAGCCTGCGCTCCGGCTTTCACGATAGCGACTCCTGCATCAGCAGCAAATGAGTATTTACCGGCCTTGAATTGTTTCCAGGTCTCTTCGTTGTTGAAGACGATCATTTGGTGAAAGTTTGTTCCACCTACCTGTACACCAAGGGTGACCTTACCTATTCCTGCATAGCCGATTACGCGGTCTTTCACAAATACTTCACCAACACCATAGTCCCCGCCGAGTACCAGAGATGCACTACCAATAGCAGGAATTACTGCGAAACCATATGATTTTTCAAGCAATTCCTTAACAGAAGGCTGTTTCTCCTGTAAAATGTTCATGGCAGCTATACATTCTGAGTGTAGTGTACGTCCGAGCTTGGCATCCTTTTCAAGGGCTTGAAAAGGGCCGTGCTTTCCGACTTTTTCACCGAACTCACTGGCCTTGTCACTAAGTTTATCTTTCAGTTTATTCCATTTTTCTTTAATTCCTAATTCCATATAATTCTCCTTTCCATTTTCATCTTACCCCTACTAATTCTCAACAAATTTCAGGCACTTATAATTTTCTATATTCATTATTTCATTATTGTAGCGGACAGGGAACTAAAGTAAAAAGTTAAAAGTCAAAAGTTTAAAGTTGAAATTCCCCAATAAAGGGCAGTTGATAGAAGTATGAAGGTAATAATCAAAATGCCCAAACTGTTCTTTGTCAGTTGGGGTTAAAGTGTGAGAGTCCACATCAAATTAGCTTCTCAGAGCTTTTTCTTTATCTTGGGCGGAGGTAATAACCTTTATTACTTCATAATCAACAGTCCTTTGTTCATATTCACCCATTCCTGCATTTTTTTCATCTGAATCACTTTCCATTACTTGATAACAGGTGGTTAAGTTTTCATCAATCCAGCTATTATTGTAATGGACTCCTTCAGGAATTTTTCGTCCGGCTTTATCAAGTTCCTGATATATTTCTTTTGCTTTTCAAGGGTGGAAGCGTTCAATAATCATATAAAGCCTAATGATAAGTTTTATCATTGGTTGAAAAAAAAGAAATTTAGTTGTAAAGTGTTGAATACAAAAAATGTTGTGGAGTGATTGTGCAAAAAAAATGGACAATGGCTTTTAAAGTATTATATGAAGTTATATAACAATACTCTTTTCTGAGAGTTTGCAACATGCATGAGACAGGTTTTAAGAACTGTTTTTATTATTGGAGTATTGGTTTTCGAATTTGCATCTTCAGCAAAAGCTCAACAAAATTGTTTGCCTGGTTTTGCCGGACTTATGTGTGGTAGTCAATCAGATCCTGGTATTTTTGGTATTGCCTATGGTTGGGGAATGGATGTTAATAAGGTAGCTGACAGAAACGGCAAAATATATTCTTTCCCTAATGGGGACGTGCTACATTTAAAAGCTCCTTCCTTAAGTATAGTTGTTGTTACCAGGAAGAAAATACTTGGTGGGAATTACAGTTTTTCTGTAGCAGGAGCGATCTGTAATTCCCGACTCGAAACTCCCAACATTATCAGTGCAAATGAATCTTATCCTTATGGAATTACTTCTACCTACATACAGCCCTTCAGTCTAGGATGGAGAACATCATGTGCTGATTTTATTGCAGGTTATGCGGTTTATATTCCTACAGGTAAATGGGTCTGGCGAGGCCAACATAATTATGGTTTGGGAATGTGGACACAGGAGTTCAATATTGGTACAACTGTTTACCTGAATCATAAAAAAAATATTCATTTTGCAATAGAAGCCAACTACGACATCAATAGTAAAAAGAAAGGAGTTTCTTATCGAACCGGTTGGCCTCTGACATTACAGGGGGGGCTGGGAACTAACTATGGTAATCCGGACAAGCTATTAAGTGGCTGGCTCGGAGTCGCAGGATTTGCACAATGGATTACAGTAAGAACAAAGTATGATTTAGACTTAGGTCCCATCGATGGTCCATATGCCCATATTTATGGGTTAGGTCCGGAGCTGGTTGTATTAAAAGGCGGACTTACATTTCGTTACTTAATAGAGTTTGGAGCTAAAAGCAATTATGCAGGATCGATCTGGTGTGTGATGTTGAATTGGCAGATAAAAAAGTTGAATGCTTAAAGTCAAATGTTTAATGCGAAAAGCTAAAAGTTTATGCTGGGAGGTAGTAATCATTTAATTTATTTTGGATAGTAAATCAACAAATCTATCATCACATAGGAAAAAAATATCAGAATCAGAAAAGTACTCCAGACAATTCCTGAGGCAATAAGGGAAATATGAGGTTTGTATACTTTAAATTTTGCCTTAACCCTTAGACAAATTATAGTAACAATAACAACAATTATAATATCAAGGTAATAGTACTCTGGTATCGGAAGGAAAAATTTAAAGAATATAAAATATACAATGAGACTTCCTATGAAAACAAGCACCGAAGTATTCTTTTTTAGTTTACTTTCCATACAGATTGGTACTATTGTTCTGTCATAATTGGGTTACATTCTATATAATTGATAATATCTCTTATATTATTCTCTGACAATTCAGGGAATGATTTCATCTCTGCCATACCGTATTGATTATACAATTCAACTGCATATCGATCTCCACTTCCTATCACTTTCTGTGAATTCTGAACAACCGAAACTATCCATTTCATACTTCTTCTTCTCGATATCCCTTTTAACGCCGGACCAACTAATTCTTTTGTCAAGGCATGACATGGAGAACAGTTAGCCTTGAATAATCGAGATCCGTTTGCATATTCCTCTTTATGTCCGCAGTCACATGGAAAAGCTTTCATCTTTAATTGCTCCATGAATTCACGTTCACGAAGCAATTGTTGCTGTCTTTGCTTTTCTTTGTAAAAAACCTTCTGATAATTCAGATCAAGGAATATGCTATTCTCTTTTTTATAATTTCTGTTGAACTGAGCTAAGTTTTCTCTCAGGGTTGAATCGTCAATGGACTTAAGATTTAACTCAACATTTACTTTTTCCCGAGCAACGAAATATTGAATTCCGTAAAATGGTTTTTCATCTTTATATGCAACCCCGATAGCTACTGCTGGTTGGTCTTTAATTAATAATAAAATATTGTCCTGGTTATATGGATGATCAAAATGAATCCTGTCTTTGGTGTTCAAGGCAAAGATGCTTTTAATATTTTGATTTATAATATAGACATAAGCTCTGTCAAAGGTGTTACCATCTTTAACCACTACATTCTTCTCTCCCCGTATTGTGGAGGAAAGAACTTCTTTGTCAATATTTACCCATCCCTGGTGAGTAAGTTTAAATCCGAATTTATTCATCCTATAGTGAAACCTTTTAGTCAGAAGCTTATCATATTCATTTCTTATTTTTTCTGCTTTTTCATCTTCTTTTTCCAATTTTTCAGCATAGCTCTTCCTGATTTTATCAAGTTCTTTTTCCGTCTTCTTTAATTGTTGATGGTAGAAGTCAGCGAGCTTTTTAACAATTCTGTCGTCGGTTTTTACTTTGGTTAACTTCTCTTTGGCAAACTGTTTAAAACGCTGTTCTAATTCCGGTTTTTCTTTTAAAGCTACCGCTGCCAGGCTGTCACATTCCCAAAGATTGCGATCCAGGTTGTTGATATAAATGTCTAATACCTCTGATCACAGGTTTTAAAAATTACTTTTAGTAGTGATACAAACTCTCTGGTAGAGATCAGGGTATTGTTAAACTGTTTTGATTTAAGAACCTTTATAGATGCAGGTTTAATTCCACAATCAGAGCAAGAGTGATTGAAAAAACTGTCAGTAAGCGCTTCTGATTGATTATCCAGTGAATAATAAAAACTGTCAATAAGTGCTTTTGTGGTTGTTTTATAGTTTCTGAAGGGCATACCCTGAGCTACTGTAGATTCAAATTCTTCAGGATAAAAATCAAGCAATTCCAGATCGACGGGGACTAACCATTTTTCCATTGGTTTCGGATCTTGCCAGCGAATTTTACCATCTTTATTTCTCACTCCTTTGTATACCATGAACCCTTCTATCTCATTGCTGACAGGAGATTCAAAATATATTGGATTGTTTGGATTCACATGAATGTTCTTTTCGTTGTTAAAAAAGAAGTTAAAAGAAGAATTAAGATGAGGATTATCAAAAGTTTTATCTCCTCATATTTCCTTTAATTTTTCCTTTGTTATCCCAGTGACTCTTTATAATTTTTGTTTTGTCTCGTTCTTTTATTCTCCTCACAAAACATTCGCCAACAATATTCCCGTCGTCTCTTCTGGAACCGATAAATAATGTAACAGGTTCTCCGTATTCATTGGTGAAAAAGGTTATATCATTTCCACGAAACACATCATCAATCCTAGATGATGGAGTATATCGTTTATTAAGCTTGGCTTCAAGATCTTTTCCAATCCCTTTGCTGATTTTTTCTTTTTTTAACAAATGAGCTTCGTCTTTCCAGTCTTTCATATCTTTCTCTTTGGGTATATAACAAAAGCAAAAGCACTTTCTTTCTTATAGTTTATGGAAATCCGGATAGCATAAGAAGTTGTTGACGGGAACTATATTGAAATTTCCAGATGTGACACTTTAAGGAATAAGTAAATCCTTAAATCCTGTAAGTAAATCAGAATTTCTTTGACGCCAGTTTTAAAAATTTCTATTTTTTTTAATTAAACAAGTTACTTTTCGATTCGAATGATTGTATTCTTCCTTAAAATACTATTGGGAGGTATAAATTATTTTAAATGAAATATTTAAAAAATAAAAAGCATATCCAATTGAGGATAGTGAAGCTAGTTCTGTTTCTGGGTCTTTTTTTTATTTTCACATTCAGCAACATTGCACAAACATTGGTACCCGCGAATAATTCTGTAAATGTGAGCAATGACATGCAGTTTAAGCTCACCTTTTCTGCAACACCTACTTTGCAAAGGTCAGGAAAAATAAGTTTGTATAAATCAAACGGAACTATAGTAGAAACAATTGATCTTTCCCAAATGCCTTCCGGAACGCCAATGTCTGCAACCTGGCCCTGGACAGAGACCCTTAACGGAACAACGATCAGAGTTATTCCGGTGACTGTTGATGGTAAGTCTGTCTATTTCAGATTCTCAATCAATGCTATGAACTTTAGCACTGGTTATTATATAACTGTCGATAAATCTGTTTTATCAAATGCTTCCTCACTTGGTTTCAATGGGATTACGGCGAACAACTGGAGTTTTACAACAAGATCCAAACCTGTTGCAGATTTGGAATACACTGTATCAGCAGACGGAACCGGAGACTTTGCAACGCTTCAGGGTGTTTTGAATTTCCTACCCACAGGTAATGCTAATGCTAAGATATTAGTGAAAAATGGAACGTATATCGGACTAGCCTTTATCAAGGGTAAGAATAAATTTACCATAGAAGGAGAAAGCAAATCGGGAGTAATTATCAAGGGGTATAACAATTCTAATTTAAACGCAAGTACGCATTGGAGATCTGTAGTGAATATTCAGGGTGATGATATCAATCTGATAAGCCTTACTTTTATCAATACAACCCCAAACGGAGGAACTCAGGCAGAAGCTTTGAAAGCAAACGGAGCCAGAATAGTTATTGCGAACTGTGATTTTTATAGTTTTCAGGATACTGTTTTGTTGGAAGGAAAAATCTATGTTAAGGACTGTATGCTGGAAGGGGATGTAGATTTTATTTGGGGTACAGGAACAGTTTTTTTCCAGTCATGTGAAATCAGAGCCAATGATAACGGTGGTTACAATGTTATGGCCAGAAACAATAACGCTGTTCATGGCTATGCCTTTGCGGATTGTAAACTTACGCGGACCTCTTCAGCCACTACTACACAATATTTGGGTAGAGATGCAGGAGCCAGTTATCCATATGCTGAGATTGTTTATCTCAATTGTACTCTTGGGCCCCATATTCCGGCAGTAGGATGGAGTTTAAACAGTTCTATAGATGCATCTAATATTATTTTCGCAGAATACAGAAGTGTTAATGAATCAGGGGCATTGATAAATACTTCCGGAAGAAATTCTAAATCCAAACAGCTCACTGCAAGTCAGGCGGCTCAGTATAGAGACCTGAACTGGTTTTTTAATGGTTGGGTTCCTGTTGTGCCGGCTTATGGTCTTAAAGATTGTGCAGGAGTTACAGGTGGTTCAGCCTTTATAGATGATTGCGGTATATGCGTTGGTGGCAATACAGGTAAAACAGGATGTGTTAAAGATTGCAACGGTGTGACAAACGGAACGGCAAACCTCGATATTTGCGGGCGCTGCATAGGAGGGACAACAGGCAAAACCGCCTGCTCATCAGTAGGCGAGGCAGAAGATGAAGCCTGTAGTTTTGATGGAGTTCTTGAATCCAAAAATGTAGGCTTTTTTGGGACAGCATATATCAATGTAGACAATGCCGTTGGAACAAAGATTGTATTCTCAATTAATGCGGTCACTTCAGGCAATAAAACCATCAGTTTCAGATATGCCAATGGGGGAGCTAATGACAGGCAGGCTACAATTATATTGGATGGTAATGCTTTAAATTCCACATTAAGTTTTCCTAGTACAGGAGAATTTACTATCTATAAAGCAGTAGATCTAACTTTAAACTTAAGTTCCGGTTCTCATTTTCTTGAACTTGTTTCTGTAACAACTGATGGACTTGCCAATATAGATCAGATAGGATATGTAAGTGCTGACATAAGCAAAGTCAGCTGTGAAGAAGTTGTGACTTCCATTGCTGATGAAAGTATTGCACAATTTATTGTTATATATCCCAATCCAAGTCAGAGTAGTTTCCATATTCAGGTTTCAGTACCTATGAGTATAGAGATTATAAATGCCGAAGGTAAAAAAATAAATACGTTTGACAATGTCACAGAACTTGAATTTGGCAATGATTTAAAGCCTGGATTTTATTTTGCAAAGTTTCAAAACAAAGTATATAAGTTTGTGAAATATTAAGGAATTTAAAAATATTTAGGTAAAAGAATACACAATAGGAAAACCTTGGTATTATTATAAATATTGATCTGTAAATATATCAGTCTATAAAATAAAAAATCCGGAAAAGACCTTTTCCGGATTTATAATAGTAAAGGATAATGATATTTGTTAGAATTTAAAAGACAATCCGCCACCTACAAGTGGACCACCTCCAACACCAACCAGGAAATTCAGACCAATATGATCAGTGAAGAAATATCTCATTCCGAATTCAGCTCTGAAAGCTACCGGAGATGCATTTTTAAGAGAAAGTTCCGGGATGTTTGGATTATCGGTAGTTTCTTTAAACTTACGGCTGGCATATCCTACTCCAAAAGAAAAATATGGATCAAACCTTTTAGAATTTCCCATGTGAATATTCAATGTGGGCATAACTCTCAATCTTGAATAAGATGCTTCGTAGGTATAAGTTGTACCTCCATCAACAGACTGGCCTTCCACTGCAGTCAATGCGTAATTAGCATGAATACCTAAGCCAATTTTAGCGCCCACCAGATATTCAAATTTAAGTCCTACAGGGCCTATTGAATTATACTTTAAGTTTGCAAAATTACCCAGGGCCTGATCAGCCTTATAAAATGTTTTTACAACTCCGGTATATAAATTAGGACCGCCATAGTAGGCGTCTACAATTACATTACCTTTTTCATAAACTTGTGCTTTCGCTAGCTGGCTAACGAGTAAAGAACAAATAAAAATTAAAGAATAGATGTTAATTTTGATCATAAAATTGTATTAATTGAATTTACATTTTTATACGCCCATTCTTTATGAGGGTTTTATAAATAAAAGTTTTAGGCCAAATTTTGAACGAATTTAGAGATATGATGATATTTCCGCCCAATTTAAGTCTTTTTTCATCTTATTTATATATAGATCTATATCTATATATAAATGTATTGAGGGAGGAGAGGACAAGTGAATTATTTAAAAAAGAGAGAGTGCTATCGGCAATATGTTAGATTCGTGACACCAGATTCTTTTCCTATACAGTACGAATCCTATACAGAACAAATATAAGGTCTATTGAGGTATTGGCAAGTATACTCTGAATGTAGTACCAACATCAACCTGACTTTCTACTTCAATTTTACCTCCTGCATTATCAATAATTCTTTTTACAATATACAATCCAACTCCGGAACCTTCCACATGGTCGTGGAAGCGTTTAAACATGGTGAACAGTTTATTTATATTCGATTCTCCAATACCCATTCCATTGTCCTTTACTGTTAATACATAATATCCATTTGTAAATAACGTACTGACAAAGACCTCAGCAGAGCGGGACTGGTGCCTGTATTTAACCGCATTGCTTATAAGATTATAAACTATACTTTGGAAATTTTTCCTTGAGAAGCGGATATTGCTGCAATTGGAATCATCGATTATGACCTGGGCCCCCGATGCTTTTATCTGATCCTGAATTATAAATTTAACATCTTCAATTACCTCTCTGCAGTTCAGTTCTTCTATAACATCCTGAATCTGCTTCTGAACTTTGGTAATTTCCGTAAGATCATGTATGGTTGTTTTAAATCTCTGAATAGATGTATTGATCAAACCCAGGATATATTTAAACTCCTCATTGGCCTTTGCCTTTTCCTCCATGTTTTCCAACATAGATTCAACCAAACCTTCAATATTGGAAATGGGAGCTTTGAGATCATGTGAAGCTGTATAGATAAAATTGTCTAGGTCGTTATTGATATTGGTCAGCTCCTTGTTTTTCTCCGCCAGAGAATTCTCTGCATTTTTTATATCAGTGATATCACGTGATGTCCCTGCTACAGCTTCCACTTCTCCGGACGCATTCATGACTGGAACAAATATATAATCGTAAATCCTCTCTCCAAGAATAGCATGAGGAAATGACACAACACCCCGGACAGGCTTTTTGGTCGCCACAATCTGGTCTATTTCTCTTTCATGCATCTCTGCTTGCCAGGGTTCATATCCATTTTCCTTTAAACTTTTGCCAATAGATTCCTCAATGGTACTTCCCCACATTCTGAGCAATGCCTCATTTGCATAGGTATATCTGTAATTAAGATCAAATACATAAATCAGGTCAGGCGTGTTTCCTGTAATCGTTTCATAAAGCCGTTTCTGTCTGTCGGATTCGTCTTTCGAAGCCTGTAATCTTTCTTCTGCACGTTTTCGCTCTATTGCTATAGTAATAGTTCTTAATGCAAACTCAACATTCTTTTTATCAATGCTACCTGGAATATGAGGAGTACGATAGTAGATTGCAAAAGTGCCAAGTAATTTATCGCCTGAAAGAATCGGAGTGGACCAACATGCTCTTAATCCATGTTTCAAAGCAAGGTCTTTTATTTTTCCAGAGAGAGGATCAACAGTTATATCTGGTACAATAACTTCTTTTTTCAGGAATGCTGCTGTACCGCACAAACCAGCTGATTCACCAATGTACATTCCATCCATCGCATTGCTGTATTCTTTGGGCAAACTTGGGGAAGCGCCATGTCTCAGGCGTTTTCCGTCCTCATCCAGTAAAAAGACAGAACCCATCATTTTATGCCCCGACCACTTTTCGACATTTAATAAAGCTGACTAAGTGACTCGGAAAGAGAGTAACCAGTTGTAATCATCTCCAGCACCTTATTCTGCTCTTCCACCTGCTTCCTTGACTTCACCTGTTGTGTCACTTCATCCGCGTACACCAGAATGCCATAGATGATCCCTTTGGCATTAACCATAGGCTGATACACAAAATTGACAAATGCTTCATCTAATTGTCCATCATTGTTGCGGTCTAACTTTACATAGGCTTCATTTCCTGTAAAAGATTTGCCTGATTGATATACTTCATCTAAAATATTATAAAAACCCTGGCCGGATAATTCTGGCAAGGCATCACGGATGGGTTTACCGATAATTTCCCGATTGGCGCCAACTAACTGCATGTACCTGGGATTCGCCAGTTCAAAAGTGTGCTCTGGTCCTTTCAAAACAGCTATAATAGCCGGAGCCAGCATGAACAGATCATAAAGCTGCTGCCGCTCTGTTTTTAGGGCCTTCTGGGCTTCTTTCCTTAGCTCAGCCATTTCCAGATGGGTCTGAACTCTGGCAAACAGTTCTTTTGAGCTGAATGGTTTGACCAGGTAATCATCCGCACCTGCTTCTATCCCTTCTATAGTTGCTTCCTCATTGGCTTTTGCAGAAATCAGGATCACAGGCAAAGTACTGGTTTTTCCAGAGGCTCTTAACTGTTTGACAAGCTCTATTCCATCCAGATTCGGCATCATGACATCTGAAAGAACGAGGGAGGGGTTTTCCGTTTTGATAGCCTTCAGCGCTGCTTCTCCATCACCTACTTCAATTACCTCATAATGGCCTCTCAGCAGTCTGGAAATGTATTCTCTCATATCCGGATTATCATCTGCTACAAGGATCCTTTCTCTTTTCTTTTCGGATAGAATTGTACCAAAAGATGCATTAGAAGAGTATCCGGAAGTATTACGTTTGAAGCTATCCCATTCCTCTTCTATGTCAGGCAAAGCATTCAGGGTTATTGTTTTTTTGGAATCATGACTGACAATTCGGTCTTCGGGAAGATGTGCTTTGCCCAATGGAATGGATACTATGAAGGTAGTGCCTTTACCCAATTCACTTTCCACTTTGATAGTTCCATGATGCATTTTGACCAGTTCATTTACCATGGCTAATCCAATACCTGATCCTTCATGTGTTCTTCCTTTGGCATTTTCAATTCTGTGGAATCTGGAGAAAAGCTTGGGGAGCTCAGATTCCGGAATTCCTGTGCCGGTATCTTTTACTTTTAATTCTACATGTTGATCTGCCTGTTCCAGGGAAACTTCTATAGATCCTTTAAAGGTAAACTTAAATGCATTGGAGATGAGATTAAATACTATCCTTTCCCACATAGTGTGATCGACATAGACAGGTTCTGAAATATTTCCTGCTCTCACAGTATATTTCAGACCGGCACTTTCCACCACTGACTGAAAAGAACTACTCAGTTCACTGGTAAAGTTGGCCAGATTGGTTTCGCGGAACACTGCCTGAACTCTTCCGGCTTCAAGGCGGGAAAAATCCAGAAGTGTATTGACCAGTTTCAGCAGCCGGAGGCTATTTCTATGTACAATATGGAGTTGTTCTTTGTCTTCCGGAGTTACCTGGGAATTATTTGAAATCAGTTCCCTCACAGGTCCAAGAATCAAAGTTAAAGGAGTTCTGAATTCATGACTCACATTGCTGAAAAACAATGTTTTGGCTTTGTCTATTTCAGCCAATGCTTCAGCTCTTTTACGTTCCTCTTCCAGAACTCTTATATTGGCAAGAGCGATAGAGAGCTGGCCTGCTACCAGTCTCAGAAAATTTGCATATTCTTCATCTGCTATAAGTCTCGAACTTATTCCTGAAACCAGAAACCCTGTGAGTTGGTCCTTTCCTGATTTTAGCAGGGGCAGGACCATTGCTTTTGTCGGGCATTCATCCCATGGGCCCTGAGGGAGGTCCCCGAATTCAGATAAATCATCCAGCAGCAAATTTTGAGGAGAATACATTACTTCTGAAAACTTCCAGATATCCTGTCTTTTTGATTGAAGATCAATCACTAAAGGTGAATAACATTGACCTTTTTCTGCTCCTATTACTTCTTTTAAATTAGCACGCTTATGTTCTTTGTCAAAAAGATAAATAAGTGCAAATGGAATATCGTTCGGATTTCTTTTCAGTATTTCTGAAGAACATGCAAAAATCTCTTTTTCCGTTTTTACTTTGGTGAAAGCATCGGAGAGGTCATGCAGGGTAGTAAGCCTTCGTTGACTGATTACTTTTTTGGTTTCTTCGCTTACAGCACAAAAGAAACCTCCGACACTGCCATTATCATCTGGTAGGGGACTATAAGAAAATGTATGATAGGTCTCTTCTTTGAACCCATGCCGCTCAAGAAAAAGGAGCAGGTTTTCATAGTAAAGAGAATCTCCGGTTGTCATTACCCTGTCCCACATAGGACCAACTACATCCCAAACCTCTTTCCAGATGATTTTAGCAGATTTACCTAAAGAATCTGGATGTTTTACACCTAATGTGGGAGCGTATGCTTCATTGTAGAATTTGAGATAATCATTACCCCAGCCCATCCACATTGGATATTTTGAGGCAAGCATGAGTTTCAGGTAGGATTTCAGACTGGTTGGCCACATTTCAACAGGACCCAAAGAGGTATGGTGCCAGTCTTTGGCAGCAATTAAAGCTCCCATTTTTCCTAATTTTGAAAATTCATCCAAGGGCTTTTTAGCTTGTTTCTCCATCTTTCCAACATTATTATTTTCTTATTCAATTAGTTACCTGAGGTCGGTCTAAAAACATTATTTGATTATCAATTAAATAACTATTAAAGCAAGGAACAGGTGTTAATGTTCAGTTTTTTTATACAACTACAATTTCTGAATTTTAAAGGAATAACAAAAAAGTCTCTGCAGTTAGCACCATCATACGGAATGTTTTTAAAGAAGAGGACTATAGAAAGGTAAAGATGTCTGTTATATAATTTAAAGGTTAATAGACTTATTATCAGATAAAAAGTGTGGGTGAAAAGTTAAAAGAAAAGCTTACCTTCCCTCTAAAATTTATGGGTATTTTTTTGGGCGTTAACCGCATGATCTGAATAAAAGATTATTTAACAGTTTAAAGATTGAATTCTTTCCGGACGTTGATTATAGTTTATTATTAACACTACTATTTACTATTATTTATTATAAGGATTATTAAACTAATTGCAGCGCAAATGGTCGGACTTAGTTTTGGGATTTGCTTTAGGCTTTGATTAAATCTGATAATCTCCCGGGATATTGTAAATGTCTGTTGAAATTGATATTCAGGGAGGAAGAGGATGGTAATTAAGTATTGAAAAAGTTTGGTGGGGAGGAAGGCTCTGCTGTAAAAGCCAAGACTTCAATAAGAAAAGGGGAGCTTTTATTTCATCTTTTTACTAAAATAGTCATATACCACTTTTGATATATCCGCAATGATTTTTTCGTTGGCTGCTGTGTCCTCTTTTGAATCTGTTATAAAAACACTTATAAAATAATGACGTCCGTTCGGCAGGAAGATCATACCTATGTCGTTTACTGCTGCTGTAATGCCTTCTTGGTTTGTACCAGACCAGCCGGTTTTATGAGCTACCACTGTTCCTTCGGGAAGTTGTCCTTTTAATCTGTTCTTTCCTGTTTCTGTTTGTTTCATGATTGTCCACAGGAAGTCGTGATGTTCAGCAGAAAGATTTCTTTTGTCGTAAAAATAAGCCAGGATTTGTGTGGACGTTTTGGGTGTTGTCCAGTTTTTAAATTGCAAATCCCAATTGCTTTGCATCACTTCTTCATTGATTTTTACAGAAAAGTCTTTAAATCCTTTTTCCGTTATAAAGTTTTCAACTACCTGAGGTCCTCCGATAAGTTTCAGAAGAACATCACACCCGACATTATCACTTAGAGACACAGTGTATTCTAATATTTCTGAAATTTTCAAGGATACACCTTTAGGATACTTTTCCCGAAGAGGACTATAAAGCCCGGGCAACATCTGATGCTCCTCAATTTTTATTATTTGGTCTAATGAGAATTTGCCTTGTTCAATTTGTGATAAGACAGCCAATGCAATATGGAACTTAAAGACACTTTGCATTGGGAAACGCTTATTTCCATTTATGGATAAAGTATCTTTTCCATTGTCTCCAATAATGGAGAGTCCAACCTTTGCTTTTTTTGTTGATATAATTGTTTCAATTTCCCGCCTTAAATATTCGTTTGATTGGGCATTGGTCCAGGTTACACTGATTAGTAGTAAAGTAAGTAACGTTAAATTTTTGTAAATCATTTTAAGTCTGTTTACCATGTATCTTGTTTGCTGCATTTGTCAGGAGATATAAAAGTAATTAAAACCAGACAATAGAAGTAATGTATCTGAAAAATTCTGATTCATCCTTCTTCCTGTCTTTAAGTAATTATAATTATAAGTATATACACTACTTTTTTCTGTAAATCGGAATTAATTGAATACATGGATTAACGGGATTGCCTCTAATTTTTTACCTTTGCCCCATAATTGTTTTTTAACTGTTTTTTTAAATTTTTATGAGGATATTATTATTAATTGTATTTACATCGTTTTTATCATTATCAGTTTCAGGTCAATGGGTAAAGCTAACGAATCCCACCACCTACCACGCAACTTTTCTGATCAACCAAGGGGATAAAGTTTTTTCCAGTATCGGAGGGGCAATCACAGTGGGAAATGAAGAACAAGGCCATTACAGGTTTTATAATCTGGAGTTTGCAAATTACCGGTATTCATGCGCAAGTAATTGGAATAAGCATGTTGTAACCGGAAGTACAAATGGGTTTGTTGCCTTATATGGAGATATTTCTAGTGCTGAACGTCTTTTCACAAAGTCAATTGGCAGTGGAGAGATTTACAATATAGAAATCAAAGATGAAAGAGTTTTATTTGCAACAGCTACTGGTATATATATTTCTGATGATATTTTAAATACCGTACGAAATATAACAGCAGGAATTCCAAAGGTAAAAACCGGACAGGTCCGCATCATCAATGATAAAATATATGCAGCTTCTGATTCAGGATTGTATGTTTCAGAAAACTTTGGTGATAACTGGAAACTAATTGCTTTTCCTAAGAATAAAGTAAACAGTGTGGAAAGTTTAAATGACACGATCTATTCAGGAGCTAAAGCTGGCCTGTTTTTTTCAACTGATGAAGGTAAAAACTGGACTTCCGTTCCTAACTTCGAGAATATAGAAGTCAATAAAATTTTTGTAGATAAGGCTGATCTTTGGCTTACTTCGGGTTATCATATTTTTAAGAAAGTAAATGGAACTTGGGAGGAACAGTATCCTGGGATTCCTGATCAGGTCAACTCTATGATTCGTGTTGGCAATACCATATTTCTGAGTTCAATATTAGCGATTGCATCTAAAAATGATGGAGAAGAATGGAAGACGGCCAAACTTCAGAATAATTCAGGAGATAAAAGAGAGCTTGCTACACTGGCCTCTGATGGAAAGCATTTAATTGCTGGAGCAGAGATTGGTGGAGTTTATCTGAGCAAGGATTTTGGAAATTCCTGGGAAATGAAAAGTCCTCCTGTGGATGCCGGTGTTACTATAAGCAATTTGCATATAAATAATAAGAGTTGGTTTGCGAGTAACTATATGTATACTTATCGCTCACAAGATTCTTGTAAAACCTGGACTTTGGTGCAACAAGGTTTACCATCCGTTAGAATTTCAGATTTTAAAACTTTTAATGATTCACTGTGGGCTTGTACCAATGAAGGTTTGTACTTATCAATAGATCAGGGTGATAACTGGTCCCAGCTTTTACCTTCGCCTTCAAGTAGCATAGTAAAAAATTCAAAAGGTGAAATTCTGGTTAACAGCGGTCAGCGATTATTGAAAGCATCCTTCCCGTATTCAGATTGGGATACTATTACTTTCAGCAAAAATCTTACAAAACTCGTGCAGGCTAGAGATACTATGTATTTGTCAACAGCAGGAGACTATCTCTACAGATCTTTTAACGGAGGTTCAACCTGGGAAAAAATCTTTAAAGGATTAAATACAAGCAATGCCAATATTTATGAATTAACAGTCAATAAAGAATTTGCTGTCACAAGTATTGAGAATGTTATTTATGTTCTTCGTCATGCTTCTGATCAATGGACTTCATTTAACCAGGCATTACCTTTTGGAGATATAAGGGACTTGATGATTCTTGATAATGATATTTATAGTATTGTTCAATTTCAAGGTTTATTCAGAAGGTCGCTTTCTGACTTTGAAGGACCAACAAGTGTTGATCAGCCTGCCAATGAAAAGTCTTCTGGCTTTTACCCTAATCCTGCAGTCGATTACATCTATTTAAAAAACACCTTAAATGTTGAACAAGCAAACTTATACGATTTGTCTGGAAAACTTATCAGGTCGTTTGATGGTACTGAAACTCTGGATATTTCCGGTATTGAAAAAGGAGTTTTCTTAATACGAATTACCAATAAGGACAAATCTGAAACTTTTGAAAGGCTGATTAAATATTGATTTGAAAAGCTAGAGACAGATATAAAATTGCCACTAAAGATCCTTTAGTGGCAATTTTGTTTTTATCATGTTCTTGGTGATTCTTTTGGTAATTCATCACCTTAACAATCCTGAAGGGATTGAATATTTATAGATAGCTGTGTATTGTCTTGGTGCGATCCCTACAGGGTCGTATGTTATTTGTCTGCTTTTATCTATAAACATTTGACCTTTTCGAGGTCAGGAACTTCTTTCAAACTTTATGGCCTAGCTGTATTGATAAAAAAATCGCCTGCCGTCCCCGGACAATGGGCCGTCAACTTGAAGAATTTTCATTTTGCCATCGTAATTTGTGAAGCATCTGAGTATAGATAGCAGGACATCGCCTTGGAGCAACCCCTACAGGGTCATATGTTATTGTCTACTCATATCTATAAACATTTGACCTTTTCGAGGTCTGGAACTTTTCTCAGACTTTCATGACTTAGCTGTATTAATAAAAATCGCCTGTCCCCCGGAACAATTGCCGTCAACTTGAAGAGTTTTTATTTTATCATCGTAACTTTTAAAATGAATAAAATTAAGCTAACTGGCAGGATGGTGATTTAAGTATGCAAATTATTTTGTGACTATCAGATCTTTCACAGGGACAGGATGACCAAATTGATGATTGGTACTAAGTGGAGGATTGAGGTAGATATCTTTATATCGAATTTATTGGGTCTTACGGAACAGATAAGCAAAAAAAACAGGAAGGGATTTTAAGCTCCCTTCCTGTAAAATTAACTCTTTAGGACAATTGTGTTTCTATTAAACTCGATGTATTCCGGCTCTACCTGATATCTGAATCAGTATTAGATAAAATCTGAAGCCAGCCTTTGTATTCGTCTTTGCCACAACCTGTCTTTAAGTAATAATAGTAAATACCATCTACAGTGTTCTCTGCTTTCCAGGTACCATCATAGTTACTAGATTCGAATACCCGGCTTCCCCAACGGTTATATATTTCAATAAAAGATCCTGCCGGGAACATTATATTATCGAAGTTCTTTTCTTCCACAATTTTAAATTCATCATTCCGCCCGTCCCCGTTAGGTGTAATTAAATTTGGAATAAAGAGAGCTTGTTTATCGACAGCATGAATATTTATTGTATCCGGATAGGTTTGACAACCTGGCTTATCTAAGTCTTTTACATATACTAAATAGTAATTATTAAGACCGTTCGGAGTAATGTCTAAATAATTATGTTCGGTAGATAGGGTATCCATGGTGGCAGTATTGATCCATTCATAACTATAATGATCAGATCCACCCTGAGCGAATACAGTTACTCTTCTTGAAACACCGACACACAATGTATCCATTGGGGTATCTAAAGATGTTATATCAAATCCGGGAAGACCTGCGGTAATATTGATGGTGTCTGATTTATCAGGACCACAACCTCCGGCAACAGTATAAATATAAGAATAGGTTAGTCCGGCAATCAGGCCTGATACGCGTATACTGTCAGAATCAAGTTCACCAATAATTATAGCATCATTGGCATTGTAAGCTGACCAAACACCAGAACCAACAGAAGGACTTAAAGTATATAAATCCAAATAAGAATTACAGGTTATTATATCCTTTCCTAGATCTACCGGAGAATTATCCGGTAAATGGATGATTGCAAAATCTCTTGAAAGATTTGAAGCACAACCCGAATCTGATGTAAAATATATGTGATAATTACCTGCTTCACTCAATGTTATTGAAGGATCGTTGCCTAACGCTTTAGCCTCCTTAAACCATTTGAATGTACCGGTAAAATTTTCGGCTTGAGCTAACATTGTCACCGATCCTCCAGGGCAGAAAGCTAATGGCCCGTCCGCAGTGAAAGTTGGCTGTGGCGGTATCGGATTTACCGTTACGGTTACAGATAAGGAGGTATCGGATGGACAAGCATTAGTAGAAACGTATTTTACTGTGTAGGTTCCCGATGTAGTTACCTTCAACGGATTGTTAGTGGAACCTGTAGACCAGGTAAAGGTACCGCCTGTAAACCCTGAGCTGCTGGCAGTGAGATCTACCGATCCACCATCACAGAAGATCTGTGGGCCGTTGGCTGTTATAATTGGTTTGGGAGGAATTGGATTAACCACAATCTCAGTACTGTCCGATACATCGGAAGGACAAAGATCGTCAGAAATAAAACTAACAGTATATTTTCCTGAAGTAGTAACAGTCAACGGATTATCAGTAGAGCCATTGGACCAGGTAAATGCACCTTTTGTAAAACCAGAGCTGCTGGCAGTAAGATCAACAGAACCACCATCACAGAAGATCTGTGGGCCGTTGGCTGTTATAATCGGTTTGGGAGGAATTGGATTAACCACAATCTCAGTACTGTCCGATACATCGGAAGGACAAAGATCGTCAGAAACAAAACTAACGGTATATTTTCCTGAAGTATTAACAGTCAACGGATTATCAGCAGAGCCATTGGACCAGGTAAATGTTCCACCTGTAAAACCGGAACTGCTGGCAGTAAGATCAACAGAACCACCATCACAGAAGATTTGTGGGCCGTTGGCTGTTATAATCGGTTTGGGAGGAATTGGATTAACCACAATCTCAGTACTGTCCGATACATCGGAAGGACAAAGATCGTCAGAAACAAAACTAACGGTATATTTTCCTGAAGTAGTAACAGTCAACGGATTATCAGTAGAGCCATTGGACCAGGTAAATGCACCTTTTGTAAAACCAGAGCTGCTGGCTGTAAGATCAACAGAACCACCATCACAGAAGATCTGTGGGCCGTTGGCTGTTATAATTGGTTTGGGAGGAATTGGATTGACAACAACTTGAACACTATCTGATACTTCAGAAGAACAAACATCGTCAGAAACAAAGGTCACTGAGTATATACCAGAAGTCGTTACGGTCAGCGGATTATCAGTTGAGCCTGTAGACCAGGTAAAGGTTCCACCTGTAAAGTCCTGACTTCTGGCAGTAAGATCCACAGAGCCGCCATCACAGAAGATCTTTGGACCGTTTGCTGATATCTCCGGTTTTGGAGGAATTGGATTAACGACCACTTCCATACTGTCTGATACTTCAGAAGGACAAACCGCGTCAGAAACAAAACTAACTGCATATTTTCCTGAAGTAGTTACCGTCAACGGATTATCAGTAGAGCTATTGGACCAGGTAAAGGTTCCACCTGTAAAACCTGAACTGCTGGCAGTAAGATCTACAGAACCACCATCACAGAAGATCGTTGGACCATTGGCATCTATCTTTGGTTTCGGAGGAATTGGATTAACCACAATTTCAATACTGTCCGATACATCGGAAGGACAAACATTGTCAGAAACAAAACTAACTGCATATTTTCCTGAAGTAGTTACGGTCAACGGATTATCAGTAGAGCCAGTGGACCATGTAAAGGTTCCCCCTGTAAAGTCCCCGCTGCTGGCAGTAAGATCAACCGAGCCGCCATCACAGAAGATCTTTGGGCCGTTGGCATCTATCGTTGGTTTTGGAGGAATTGGATTAGCCACAATTTCAATACTGTCCGATACATCGGAAGGACAAACATTGTCAGAAACAAAACTAACTGCATATTTTCCTGAAGTAGTTACGGTCAGCGGATTATCAGTTGAACCAGTAGACCAGGTAAAGGTACCTCCTGTAAAACCTGAGCTATTGGCAGTAAGATCTACTGAACCTCCATCACAGAATACTAATGGACCGCTTGCTGATATCTCCGGTTTTGGAGGAATTGGGTTTACGACAACTGTGATACTGTCTGATGTTCCTGAAGGACAAACATCGTCAGATACATAACTGACAGCATACTTTCCTGAAGTAGTTACGGTTAACGGATTATCAGTTGAACCAGTAGACCAGGTAAAGGTTCCTCCTGTAAAGTCCTGGCTGGTGGCAGTAAGATCAACGGAACCACCATCGCAGAAGGTTAAAGGACCACTGGCTGCTATTTTTGGTTTTGGAGGATTTGGGTTTACGATAACCGTTATACTGTCTGAAGTACCTGAAGGACAAACATCGTTAGAAACAAAACTAACTGTATACTTTCCTGAAGTAGTTACGGTCAATGGATTATCAGTTGAACCTGTAGACCAGGTAAAAGTACCACCGGTGAAACCTAAGCTGCTTGCAGTAAGGTCTACTGAACCACCATCACAGAATACTAATGGACCACTGGCTGATATCTCCGGTTTTGGAGGGTTTGGGTGAACGATGACCGTAATACTGTCTGATGTTCCCGAAGGACAAACATTGTTAGATACGTAACTGACTGCATATTTACCTGAAGTAGTCACTCTAAGCGGATTATCAGTTGAACCAGTAGACCAGGTAAAGGTTCCTCCTGTAAAACCTTGACTGATTGCAGTAAGATTTACAGAGCCACCATCACAGAAGGTTAAAGGACCGCTTGCTGTAATCTTTGGTTTTGGAGGAATTGGATGAACGACAACATTTACTTCTGCAGAACTAACCGAAGAACACACATCATCAGAAACGTAGCTGACTGTATATTTTCCGGAGGTCGTAACACGTAAAGGATTATCAGTAGAGCCATTGGACCAGGTAAAGGTACCATTGGTAAAACCTGAACTGCTCGCGGTAAGATCTACTGATCCGCCATCACAGAAGGTAGTAGGGCCGCTGGCCTCAATCTGTGGCCTGTTAGGATTTGGATTCACTACAACTGTAACACTGTCAGATACGACAGAGGAACAAAGTTGAGAACTTTTATAAGTAACGGCATATTTCCCTGAGGTAGTAACACGCAAAGGGTTATCTGTTGAGCCCGTGGACCATGTAAAGGTACCTCCGGTAAACCCTAAGCTGCTGGCAGTAAGATTTACAAATCCGCCATCACAGAAAGTTAATGGACCGCTGGCTGATATAGTTGGTTTTGGAGGATTCGGATGAACTACTACTGTTACCTCTGCCGATACTGGTGATGAACAAGCTTTATCAGAAACATAAGTGACGGAATATTTTCCTGAAGTCGTTACAAGTAAAGGATTAGCAGTTGAACCTGTAGACCATGTAAAGGTGCCACCTGTAAACCCTTGGCTGCTGGCCGTAAGATTTACTGAACCTCCATTACAGAAAGTCAATGGGCCGCTGGCTGCTATTTGTGGTTTGGGAGGATTTGGATGGACTATTACAGTGACACTATCTGAAACTACAGAAGGGCAGAGGTTGGAACTTCTATAAGTAACCGCATATTTCCCCGATGTAGTTACACGCAAAGGATTGGCAGTTGAACCTGTCGACCATGTAAATGTACCTCCGGTAAACCCTAAACTGCTGGCAGTAAGATCTACAGAACCGCCATCACAGAAGGTCAACGGACCGCTGGCCGTTATCTGTGGCTTAGGAGGATTTGGATGGACTACAACAGTCACTTCCGCAGATACAGGTGATGAACAAACATCGTCAGAAACATAAGTGACGGTATATTTTCCCGATTTCGTTACGCGCAAAGGGTTAGCAGTCGACCCTGTTGACCATGTAAAGGTTCCACCTGTAAAACCTGAACTTCTGGCAGTAAGATCTACTGATCCTCCATCACAGAAGGTCAACGGTCCGCTGGCGGTTATTGTTGGTCTTGGAGGATTCGGATGAACTATAACCGTAACACTGTCTGATACTACAGAAGGACAAAGGTTTGAACTTCTGTATGTAACTGTATATTTACCGGATGTCGTTACATGCAATGGATTAGCCGTTGAACCTGTCGACCAGGTAAAGGTACCACCGGTAAATCCTAAACTGCTGGCCGTAAGATCCACTGATCCGCCGTCACAGAATGTCAATGGTCCGTTTGCTGTTATATTTGGCTTGGGAGGATTTGGATGAACGACAACTGTAATAGTGTCTGATGCACCAGAAGGACAAGCATTGCCAGAAACATAACTCACAGCATATTTTCCGGAGGTAGTGACTATTAACGGATTATCAGTTGAACCCGTGGACCATGTAAAGGTACCACCAGTAAAACCTGCACTGCTCGCGGTAAGATTTACAGAACCACCGTCACAGAAAGTTAATGGTCCGCTGGCTGCTATTTGGGGTTTTGGAGGATTCGGATTTACTACAACAGTTACCTCTGCGGACACGGGAGATGAACAAGCATCGGTAGAAACATAAGTGACGGTATATTTTCCTGAGGTAGTTACGCGCAATGGATTAGCCGTTGACCCTGTGGACCATGTAAAGGTGCCACCTGTAAATCCAGAACTGCTGGCCGTAAGATTTACCGAACCTCCATTACAGAAAGTCAATGGTCCGCTGGCAGTAATCTGTGGTTTGGGAGGGTTCGGGTGAACGGTGAATTTAAAACCTGCGACATTCTGGTTGGAACACTTAACCGAATCAATGGTATTTGCTACAACTACAAAGTAAGTTGCGCTTTCTTTAACAGTTAAAGTAGTATTGTTAATTTTGGTGATCACAAGATTTGCAGGAGCCACACTATCTTTATACCAGCTGTATGTGTAGGTATCTCCAACTTTCAAACCGGTTGCATTGGCTGTCAGCACGGAAGAGTCCCCTGCACAGATGTTCGCCACAGGCCCAGTAATGGTTACTTCTGTCGGGGCTTCACAAAGGGGAACACATAGGGCTTTTTCCGTTGAACAATTACAGTCAGGTGTTGCCTGTCCTAATTGTGTAGTTGTAGGTCCGCAATATTTGATTTTAGATGAATTAGATAAGGTTGCATTAAATGAACCATAAGAATTTATTTTAAACAAAGCGCATTCACCGTTATCTATACTATCTCCTCTGAATAAATTCGCTGTATTGTTTGTTTCCAAATGGTTGGCTTGCATAACAGAACCTTGATTCAGATAGATAGGACCCGCATTGGAGTTCACAGCAATGGTTCCGGCGGTTACAGTACCAGCATTATATATTCGACCACTGTTGATCGTAAGTTTACCCCCAACCGTAATATGCGATTCGCCGCAATAATTGGTCATAGCATTACCGGCATTTTGAACGGTAAAATCACCTGCGGCATAAACATCACCTGTATTAAATATAAAACCTTCGTTTTGCAAGAAAACTTTTCCTGAGGAAACAAAATTCGATCCTTTGCCGACAATAATTCTACCGCCTCTGTTGGATGTAATGTCTGCTGAATTAATATTAGAATTGTCTTCTGCTGTAATAAATATCTTATTTCCCGGATTTACATTCTGAGAGATTGTAAGGGAAGCCCCGGTTTTCGTCGTAAAAGAAGACATGCCGTTAATCGTAGCTGAAGATAATAGGGCACCCGGATTGTGAGCAATAAATGAAAAAGTATCGGGCTCAGTTACTAGATTATTGATACGGGTATTATCCCCGAAACTTTCAATTGTATTGTTCAATGCACCAGTACTTATCTGTACATTTGCTAATTGAACATTCGGGGCGCAAATCTTTAATGTAACATTCCTAAAGGTTGAACTGAACGAAAAATTACTTCCCCCGTAATACAAATTGTTTGGTTATTTGCTGTTGCTACTATTGACGCATTTACAGCGTAAGAAGTAGTGCAGTTATCGCATTGAGCATAACCTTTGAATTGTAAGTAAATGCTCAACAGGAATACTAAAACGGCAATTCTTTGATTCATATCTTAAATAAAAAGCGGTAAATATCTATGTTACAACTACAAAAATAAACTTATCTATTAATACTGTCTAAGAATTATTACTATATTAAATAGGATATAAACAATTAAAGATTTCACTAATCTGTGAAATGTAACTTAAAGAATATCAAGATGTAAAAAACAAACATAAGTTTATATTGTTTACATAATTAGTATAAAATAATATAGAGCCGTAAGACAAAAATCTGCCAATCCTGCTCAGGACTGAATTATTAAGTCTATAATTTTTCGTTTCCATATTTAATACTAGTTAAATCAACACTTGATAATATTTTCTTCCATATCAGGCAGCCCCTTGTTTGAGTTCGGCAGGAGGGCTTTTTAGGGGATTAAACAATGGCTAATGATTTAGAATAAAGGCATTTAGTCATTGGGATTACTTTTTACTGTAATATTTTCAATAAAATAAGAAGTTAAATAATTATATATAGGTACATAGAAAGCTATATACCTATATATAATAGAATGTACTAAAGGTAAACATAAAATGTGCTGATTTTTTTGTCATCATTTGAAGAGGTGAAAGCAAAGTGCTGAAATAAGGACAATTAGAAAAATTTTAAGTACAAGAAAAAATTCGACCTGCCTGGCAAACTAATGTAATATATTAATCTGATTATGGGATTGAAAGGTTATTTCAAGACGAGACATCACCGAGTCAAGAAGAATCTGAGTTTCTTTTAATTTCAGATTCTTCTTGAGTCGGATAAGTAAGGGATGTTAACAAATAGCCTTAAAACCTAAATTGATTTATAGAGGGTTACTTTATTTTTAGCTGTTAAAAAGCGGTTCCTTAGCCAGGTTCTCAAAGGTATGTCATATAATTTCATAAGGCCATAGGCAAGAGCCAAAGAAACAACTGCAGTCAGCAGTCCTGCCGGCCAGGCTTCACTAAAGCTGTATCCATTATTTACAACCCATGAATAAAATACATACATTACAGGATAGTGTGTGATATATATGGGGTAGGAGATGTCTCCCAGAAATTTGGATACCTGTTTAGTTTTACCCTCAACTTTTCCTCCGGCTCCAAGCCATACTATAAAAGGGAATACAACGATAAGACAAAAACATTCATACAGGCCATTCTGCCAGAGCTGTTCATGCCCGCCTATACGAGGTATAGAAAGAATCAGAATCAACAACAGGCCGGTATACAAAAAGGCATTTTTAATATATTTTAGCTTAAGTGTTCTTGCCAGTAATAATCCTGCGAGAAAAGGAAAGGCCACGCGTATAAAACCAATCTTAAGTTGCTGTGGATCGTCAATGGACCATCCACCTATGATATCTCCCGCAGGATTGGTAAGGGCATAGTGAATAGTAAAACCAGCAGCAATAGCCACAAAGATACCTAAAACAAAAACGGATAGGTGTCTTAATATCAGCGCATAGGATATATTGGCAATCTCTTCAAAGAAGAGTGTCCAGGCGGCACCATTGAGGGGGAACATCTCATTCCACCCCCTGATATCCAGTCCTTTTCCAACTGGAATCAGAAAGAATCCTAAAAACATCACCATAAGAACTTTTGCGAAAGGAACCTCAGAAATTCCACCCCAACCTTGTTCAGGTGAATGCTGAAAATAAAACAGCAATGCTCCGATAATCGAGCCCATCACAAGCATAGGCTGCAAACGTATGATCCGACGTTTGAAAAAGTGCCCCAGTGTCATGTTACCCCACCGGTCATCATAGGCATAGCCTATAACATAACCCGAAAGGATAAAGAAAAAAATCTACAGCCAGATAACCATGATTAATCCATTGTTTGGTATGATCTCCACCTGAATGAATTTCAACTATGTGGAACAGAACAACCATTATAGCGGCTATGCCTCTTAAACCATCAAGTATTTCATAGTGGGGTTTTGATTTTGATAAATCTAGTAAGGTGTTCATTTGTAATTTATTAAATAAATTCTGTATGTCCGCTTTAAGGTAGTCCAAGTTAGAAGAAAGCTGTTTATTGTATTTGTCTGATATTTGTTTTTAGTTGTCTGATATTTGCAATTTCTTCGTTTCTTATTAAGAATGGTAAAAAGCATTAAATATTGTCATATCCCAATCAGGGAAAATACTTCTTTTCATTTTGAACATGTCCATATTGCCTGGGATAAGCAGATCAATCTGCATCGGCAGGATTTCTGGGAGCTTACATATATTATCAAAGGAAGAGGAACCAGGGTTATCGGTGATGTGATGAGTACTTTTTTGGAAGGAGAGTTGATTTTAATTCCTCCTCATATTCCTCATTGCTGGTCATTTGATGAAGACGTATGCGACAAGGAAGGCAAGATTGAAAATATTTGTATTTTCTTTTCTGATGTTTTTCTTAAAAATAACGGATTTGTATTTCCGGAACTGGAGGCTGTGACCAGGAGAATTATAGAACATTCCCATGCCATTTCTTTTGAAGGCAATGCCCTGTCTGACATTCAACGCATAGTAAAATCTATGATCAGACAGAATGATGTGGAGAGGCTTTCTTCCATGATCAGACTACTGCCTTTAATAGCTCAGTCTGAGCTGACAAATACAGTGGGAGGGCCACTTGTGGAAGATACGAATGATAAAAGGATGCAACTTTTGCAATTATACGTGATGAATAACTTTCAAAATGCGATTACGCTTGATATGGTGTCCAAATTCATCGGTATGGAAAAAGCTTCCTTTTGTGTGTTTTTTAAGAAAATGACCAAGACATCCTTTTTTTCATATTTAGCCGAATACCGGATAGAGGCTTCATGTAAGCTTCTATTGAATACATCTTTGTCTGTAGCGGAGGTATGTAATGCCTCAGGATTTTCAGATGTTCCTTATTATAACCGTGTGTTTAAAAGGTTAAAGGGGATGACGCCAACGCAGTATAGGACTATGAATACTAAATATGTATAAAGTAGTTTATTTCAACATCAATGCTAACCGCTGCAGGTCTTTGCTTTATTTTTATTGGTATACTTTTCATATTTTATCAATCTTTAGAATCCCAGTTCTTTGTAAATCTACCTTAAACCTATACCATCCGGAACAATGCTCTTCTGTTAGAATAGGAGAAATATTTTTTTTAATCTAAACAATTTCCTTTTTGATGAGTTATGTTTCCCTGTGTTAAAAACAACAGGTTATAACGCTTATTTTCAAACAATTAAAAAGGGGATAGTTTTTTATTGTTTAATCTTATATCTGTTTGAGTCTTAAAATCTTCTTTTACTATTTCTTTTTCAAAGAGGGACTAATTTAATAAAGTGTATAATTTTTAATCTTTAAACGCTATGAAAAAAAAGCATACTCTTGAGTCAATTGTTATTGACAGGCCTTATCACATTTATTTCAATTTTAACCAAAGCAGATTCAAACGTTCCATGTGGCAGTGGAATCTCCCAGACAACAGTGCTCGGAACAAATTGCCAGAATTGCTCCGTTTTGCATCCTTTACTTGCGGTGGATGATGATACCAACTCATTCTCGACTATTAAGCTGGCGCCGGATATCCATTATGGATATGTTGCTCAAAGAATCAAGTTCTCGTCGGCAGGCAGTAAGAAAGATCAGATAAAAATCAAATTGTCATTTTCAGATCCGATTTACGATCGTAAATTAATATCAAATATCTTTATCTCAACAGTGGTAGGCAATAACATCAACACAGAGAGGGTAAATTTCAATGACAAGGATGTGAAGTTGTTCTGGTCTTCTCTCCAGGATGTTGTAGTTATTTTTAAGCCTGATGAAAATTTTCAAGGTGTTGAAATTTACCTTAAAGCAGAGAATAACAATAAGGTCAGGGCAGTTCATCTGCATTATGCAACAGTACTTCCAGCTCCACCTGAAGTTCAGAAAGGACAAGTTATAACCTGCAAAGGTCAGCCTGCTGTGTTACAGGCTACCAAACCTTTGGGAGCAAATTTTAAATGGTACAGTCAACAAAGCGGAGGCATACCAGTCTATACAGGAGCTACATTTTCTACTCCGGCTATTACTTCAGAAACTACCTATTATGTTGAAGCGATACAATCTGGTTGTGTCATAGCACAAAGGACTCCTGTTATTATAAAACCTGCTCTGACTCCTGATGCTCCAATGGTAAGTGGTGTTACTATTTGTAGCGGTCAGTCAGCAACTTTAACTGCTTCAGGCAGTCCATCTGTTACCTTTAACTGGTATGATCAGTCTGGCAGTGGAGCTATTATTGCAACGGGAGCTTCATTTTCTACACCTCCGCTAATTAACTCTGCTACATATTATGTAGAAGCTTCCATTAACGGATGTACTTCTGAAAGGAAGCTGGCACCGGTAAATATTCGGAAAGAACCTTCTATAGTTTGGTACCAGGCCATTCCTCAATATTCTGATATCCAAAGTATTGCTCGAACTCAGGAAAATAATTATGTGCTGGCCGGATATTACCTTGAATATACCGCCTCATATTATGCTGGTAATACATATTTCAAAATGACACGGACGGATTCGCTAGGAAACATATTATCTACCAAAAATATTTTACTTGATGATGAGGTAATTACTAATAATGTAACTCAACATACTTCCGATAATGGATACATCTTTGCAGGAACAAAAAATGATCCACTCAATCTGGCTATATTTAAAATAGATTCATCCGGAGCCATCACTTGGGCACTGGAAATACCGGCAGGCCCTCATCAGAATGGGACATCATCCATAATAGAAAATAATGATGGTACTTACTTAGTGGCAGGATATACTTCCAATACGAATGGTAAGCAGTTTGATTTCTGGGCTTTGAAACTGGATAATAGCGGAAATATTCTATGGTCGAAAACATATGGTGGACCTTATGAAGATATCTTGCTTTCTGCGGTTGCTCTTCAGGATGGTGGTTATGCACTAGGTGGTTACTCTACTTTTGATATCGGTTATGGTGTATGGGTAGTTAGAATAGATGCCTCAGGGAATTTACTTTGGGAGAAAAAATATAATAAGTCTAACTGGTGCGATCTCAAAAGCCTTCTACTAACACCGGATGGAGGTTTTCTTCTTTATGCATCCGATTATGAAGCTGATGATATCTGGATTATCAAAACAGATTCAATGGGTAATGTAGTATGGGATAAACTTTATGGAGGTCGTGGATATGACTCGCCGAAAACTATCACATCTGCTTATGGTGGTGGCTATATAGCTGGAGAGACGAAGTATGCTTCTGGTTTACAAATATTCAAAATTGATGATGAAGGAACTATTCAATGGAACATTACTCTCGGTAGGCCTGAGACTCTAATTACAATTTTTAACAACAATGATGGAAGCTATTTTCTGGGTGGAGGGGGCTTGTTCGTGAAATTGGTCGATTCTAACGTTAATTGTTCTGCAAGGGAGGCAAAGGAAAATGTGTCTGAAGAAGCTATCACCTCTTATACAACAACTGCTTTCCCAAATCCATTCAACTCATATGTTAATGTAACAATTGCGGCTCAGGAAGCTGGAGATTTACATGTGCAACTCTTTTCTATTGAAGGTACATTACTGAGAGAAGTGAGGCAATATATAAATTCAGGAGAAGATATTGTTTCGTTCAAAACAGACAACCTACCTGCCGGAGCCTATATTGTAAAGTTGATCCTGAATAACCAGGTGGTTACTGAAAAATTAATTAAAAATAACTAACCTGATATTTACTTTTACTACCAGTTTGTATCTGTCAGACTGGTAGTTTTTTAATGTTTTTAGCTTTCCTTTAAATCCAATCCCCTAATGAAATTTTTAATGAAATGTTTTCAGGTAATGATAATATCGTTATCTGTATTACCCTTTAAAACACTTTAATAAATACCATGTTAAGCGTGAAAGTATATGAACAATGATCAAGGACACGGTGAAAATTTTTTCTCTTAATACAGGAAAGCAATACGCAGAAGATGTTGCAAGTCATCTTGGAATGCATGTCGCATCACACGAAGAGAGGGACTTTGAAGACGGTGAACATAAAATAAGATCACTTGAAAGTGTAAGAGGGAAAGAAGTATTCATTATCCAGTCTTTGTTTTCTGATGACACCATGAGTGTAAATGATAAATTGTGCAGACTGCTTTTTCTGACCGGTTCGTTAAAAGATGCATGCGCTTCGAAAATCACTTTAATAATCCCGTACCTATGTTATGCAAGAAAAGACAGAAAGACCAAAGATAGAGATCCTGTTACGACCAAATACCTTGCACAAATTATTGAAGCCGTGGGAACTAATCATGTGATAGCATTGGATGTTCACAATCTTCAGGCATATCAGAATTCCTTCCGTTGCTATACAGATCATCTTGAAGCAAAAATGTTATTCACTGACCATTTTGCTGCACTGGTAGCCAATGATGATATCGTTATTATGTCCCCTGATGCTGGAGGAATGAAAAGGGCAGACGCATTTAGCATAAGCCTTGGTAAAAGATTACAAAAAAGAACTTCCTGTCATCTTTATGGAAAAAAAAGAAGTGAAGGTATAGTAAGTGGGAGCAGCCTTGTCGGAGATGTCAGGAACAAAACTGTAATTATCATAGATGATCTGATCAGCAGCGGAACTACGCTTTCAAGAGCAGCTGAAGCATGTAAAGCATTCGGTGCTTTAAAAGTATATGCAGCAGCCACACATGGTGTCTTTAGCGAAGCGGCAAATATGAACTTCCAGTCTGATGCACTTGACAGAATTATAATCACTAATTCCATCCCTGATTTTAAAATCAATAATGATTTAATCCAGAAAAAGATAGAGATTCTTGATACTGTACCATTGATAGCAGAATGCATACGAAGACTGCATAGAAGTGAGTCAATAACTGACCTAAATCATTAACTCAGACTATTCGGATATGTACTTCTGCGCCCTCATAAGGTAATTCAGCCCTTTATGTTTCCATTTAAGCGGGTCGTTTCTATGATCATCAAAAAGATGCCGGAATGACAATAAAGCCCGGAGTGTAGCACGAATGCTCTTATAAAATGGCACTAACCCTTTATAATAATGATCTTGTAATTCATTCTCGTAAATCTCAAATAATTTTTTCTCTATCTGATTATTCCCTAACATATCACATTCAAGGGATAAATAAGCAAGCTCTTCAACAGGATCCTGTATTTTAAAATCAGGGTTAAATTCGAGGGCATCAATTATTACTGGTTCTTTCAGAAAACTGATATGTTCTGGTTTCAGATCTCCATGAACCTCTATTATTCTGGAAGACCTTGATCTTAAATGTTGCTCATTCCTTTGCATGAAATCCAACTGAAGTGTTTTGATGTTGTCCAGCATTTCACCTGTAATTTCAAATAATGGATTTCTCAGGCTTTCAATATTGTCAGACAGAAAAGTCTCCAATCGGTGTAAATATGCTTGTTCATGTATTTCTATTTTCCTGGATTGCTTGTAAAATGCAGAGAGCTTTTTTCCCAGAGAGGTTATTTCTTCAATGTTTATCGTTCCTTCACGAAGTCTATAGTCTAACATCTTCTGGTCAGGTAAACGAATCATCTTAACAAACCATTCTATTGCAGTTCCCTGAGCTTCAAGCTTCAGTCCTGTATCAGTTATCGATAAAGGAACTATACCAATGTAAATATCAGGTGCAAGGGCTTTATTGGAAGCGGTTTCTTCCAGACAATTTTTCTGTCTTTTATCAAGTGTAGATAAGTTGAGAAAGGGATATGATACCGGCTTTTTCATTTTATATACAAAGTTGTCCGTGATGAAGACATAAGACATATGTGTTTCTTTCAACACAACCTTATTGGTATATTCAGGGAAGTGACTGCTATCTGATAAAAATTCAACAATTTCGCTGGTGCTTATGTCGTGGCTTCTGTTGCTCATTTGCACATAATCCTTTCAGATAGATAAAACTTCTCTTACTTGTTATAAGAATCTTCCAGCGAAATGCAGGTATAAATTTTCAGGTTGAAGGTGGATAGTATATATGCAGCTTCTTCAGTCTTAATACTGTTAAGAAGAAGGTGATTTGTGAAGGAAAGATACAACTTCTTCGTCAGTGCTCTGATGAAAATCATAATAAACCTGGCCTACAGCATAATAGGAGGAAGGCACTTCCAGTACAATGACTTCATCTGCAAGTTCATCGATCAGGTCTGCGTAATTGTTACCTGAAACAGGAGCAGCTACAATGAGTTCTGATACCTGCTGCTTGCGGCACAATTGGAGGATAGGTGCAATGGTAGAGCCTGTGGCTATTCCATCGTCCACTATAATGACCGTGCGGTTTTTCATTTCCGGAAGTGGTTTACCGTCTCTGTATTCCATAATCCTTCTTTTTATCTCCTGAAGCCGATCATCGATTAAAGCTTTAACGGTTGATTCAGGCAAGCGTCTTCCCAGAGCAGATAGATATACAGACTCATCTTCCGTCACTGCTCCACAGGCGAGTTCGGGCTGACCGGGATATGGAAGTTTTTTAGCAATTACAATGGACAGTTCTCCATTGATAATCCTGGCAACGTGATAGGCTACTTCCACACCACCTCTGGGTATACCCAGTACCAATGCATTTTTATTTTTAAATTTAGATGACAATTCGTTTCCAAGCTGAATGCCAGCATCTTGCCTGTTTGTAAAAATACGGCTTGTGTCACTTCCTAACATAAGATTTTATTTCTAGGGTATCAATGATCACTTAAATTGTGCTTTTATTTTACATTTTCCTTAAACCAGTTGCCGGCAAGTTCAGCAACTTCTTCCAGTTTGCCAGACTCTTCAAACAGGTGCGTAGCCCCTGGAACGACTACCATATTTTTTTTTCTTTGATCCCAATAGAGCAAAAGCTTCTTCGTTCAATTCCAGAACAGTCTTATCATTTCCTCCGACAATAAACAAAGTGGCTGCATTTACTTCTTCCAGATACGGTAAAGCAAGATCCGGTCGGCCGCCTCGTGAGACAACAGCTTTTATTTTACTTTCCATCGTTGATGCTGCAGCCAGGGCAGAAGCAGCACCTGTACTGGAACCAAACAATCCTACAGGGAAATCTTTTGTTCTTTCATTTTCCTTAAGCCAGTTACAAGTATTAACAAGTCTTTGGGTAAGGAGAGAAATGTTAAACCTGGTGCTGTAATTAAGACTTTCGTCATAGGTAAGCAGGTCAAACAATAATGTTGCAAAACCTTTTTGTTGAAGAACTTTAGCAACAAAATTATTCCTGGGACTAAGCCTGCTGCTGCCACTCCCATGAGAAAATAAAATAATGCCCGTCGCTTTCGCCGGAATAGTAAGAATTCCTTTTAACTCAATGGAGTCTACCTGAATCACTAATTCTCTATCAAATGCAGATTGGATCATGGTTTCAGTTGGTGTTTATAGAGCAAACCGTTAAGCTATCAGGATGTTTTTAAAAAAGCAGAAAGCGGAAGGCTTAAAGCTGAAAGTTAAAGGTTGAAAGTAAAAAGTTAAAAATTGCTGAAAGCTTGATTTTAGCTTTCAGGCATGTTTTCTCGGTAAAAACGGATTATGGTTTTAGTTTTCTTTTTTCTAAGGGAAGTAGTTTTTTTAAGAGGAAATGTCCTAATATTTCTGAAGCGAGATTAATTGGATTAGTGGGATTTGATTTAACCCTGAAAATCCCGATTCAAATTTTTGCCAGATAAAGAGACCTTGCCCTGATTTTAATAATTGAACCAGTAGTAGACTAGCATCTATACAAAATCAGGGAAGGGTTTTTCCATCTTTAGAGTATTCTTTGGTTATGCCTTTGATAAAATCTTCTTTTCTTAAAATAAAATCATTCCTGTTCACTGCCATCAAAGAAACATAACGGATTACATTTGTAATGGATCCACCGGATAGCTCATAACTTTCTGCAATTGTCCTGAGATTTACTTCTTCATCTAATTTCATTTCAGCTGGTAAAGAATTTTTCCATAAGTCGAATCGCATCGTAGCATCTGGCATTTGGAAATGTATGAACGATTGAAATCTTCTTGTGAATGCATCATCCATGTTATTCTTAAGATTAGTAGCAAGAATGATCAATCCGGGATAGTCTTCAATTCTTTGTAATAAATATGAAATTTCCTGATTGGCATATCTGTCATGTGCGTCTTTGGTCTGAGTCCTCTTGCCAAATAAGGCATCTGCTTCATCAAAGAATAATATCCAGTTTTGTCTTTCTGCCCTGTTAAAGATATTCGCAAGGTTCTTTTCAGTTTCTCCTATGTATTTAGATACGACCATGGACAAATCAATTCTATATACATCCAGATTGTTTGCTTTTCCCAGCAAGGCTGCTGTTAATGTTTTACCTGTTCCGGGCGGACCGTAAAACTATGCTCTATATCCTAATTTTATTTTTTTTGATAATCCGTAATGGTAAAGAACTTTTTTTTCCATGCCTAATCCATGCATTTATTTCTTCAATCTCTTCTATTGTTTTTTCATCTAATATAAGATCATCCCATTCTTGTCTTGATTCAAGTATGCTTGCTGGAAAAGAAGTAGTGTATTCCGGTTTAAATGATTTTGCTGTTGCTATAAAATGTATTGTCTCCTGAGTTGGCAATACAGCCTTACAAGTAAATGGATCTATGGGTGAAGGATTGAAAAACTCAATTAAATTTTGCTGTATCAGTTTGCAATTGGTATTGAAATATTTCAATAGACCTATTCTCTGTGTGGCGTCATCTCCGGCCAATAGGAATAATACTGTTTCTATTGTGGGGATTAATCCGTGATAATTTTTAGTATTACCGGTGATGCCTCCGACAAAGGAAAGAATATGATTTTTATTCTCACAGTGAATAACCAGGTTGTCAAGTAATCCCGGATACAACGTTGGGGCCAGCGCAGTTGCAATCGTGATTCTCTCAAGACCAGTTAAAGTATGAGTTTGAATGATTCTTCCATAAGGAGAATTATCCGGAATGGTAAAATTTATGTTTTCAGGGATTAATTCTTTCTGATCTTTTTGGAGGAGATTGTTTATACGGAAGTTAATCAGATTCTGAAGAATTTCGAAATCCTGAAAAAGACAGGTGCTTTGGATATCCAGGCGTTGAGTTGTCATTAGACCTAAATATAGATTTAATTTTGATGTTAATATAATTATAATAAATTTGTCATAATGCTGTGAATTTTTAATACTGGCACAAAAAGTGAAACGCTAAAAAGGGTATTACCTAAAAATAAGAATAACGGCACTCAGGGGACCAATATGGATCTTTGGGCTGACTGCGGAAAGAGTAATGCTCAAGTGGTCGGTGGTGACAGCAGACTTTCCATGACATTCATTCCGGTACCAATCAACACGGGACAAGTCCGACAACTATGAGAATAGGCAAAGCATGAAAAAGATAATTCTAATAGTTGCAGTTGGATTTTTTTCTTTTTAATTGCAGTAAGAAAAGTAATATGAGCAAAGTAGAATCTATTCAGGAAATAAAGGAAAACAAAGGCAAAGACTTAACTGTAGTGGGAACTTACAAACCTGTTAGTTTAAGTCAGAAGTCAGGTACAGAAGTACATTCAGGACATTATAAGATAGAGGTAAATGATACACTATCGATTGTATTACTGCCACCTTATAATCCTGAATCCAAAAGGCCCTCTGATGAAGTTCAGAAGTTTGAAGGTAAAAGAGTAAAGGTCAATGGAACCATCTCTGATAAGACCTATATGGAACCTCCTTTCATTGGGAAAGAGCCTTTAACTTTATCCCTTCCTTGTTTTACTGAAATTAAGTCCATAGAGCTTGAATAGACTGTTTTTTCCTAATGCTTTATTTTCCTACCTTAGCTTTTATTCAAAGGGTATTAAAGGATAAACTTGACCAAACAGTCCTGTTTATTTCTTAATCTTATAATCCCCGTTCAGACAAATAAAGGCTGTCAAAAAATCAGAAAAGCTCTGATAAAATTTATGAGTCAGAATTAATGTATTCCTATTCCTATTCGAAGATAATCCTGTCTATCCTATAATCCCATGGATCCCAGTTCAGACAAATGGAAGATGTGTTTCTTTATATCCACTGAGAAGTTTTCAATTTTACCAATAAATCAGAACATCTACTCGACTTTGATGTAATTATAGATAGGAGTACATTGCTTTGGTGCGACCCCTTCAGGGTCGTATGTTATTTGTCAGTTCTAATCTATAAACATTTGACTTCTTCGAGGTCAGAACTTTTCTATACTTTCATAAATTTTCTATAATTGATACACGGAGCAAATAAATAAATTCCTATTCCTATTCGAAGATAATCCTGTCTATCCTATAATCCCATGGATCCCAGTTCAGACAAATGGAAGATGTGTTTCTTTATATCCACTGAGAAGTTTTCCATTTTACCAATAAATCAGAACATCTACTCGACTTTGATGTAATTATAGATAGGAGTACATTGCTTTGGTGCGCCCCCTTCAGGGTCGTATGTTTTTTTTCTGTTCTTATCTATAAACATTTGACCACTTCGAGGTCAGAACTTTTCTATACTTTCATAAATTTTCTATAATTGATACACGGAGCAAATAAATAAATTCCTATTCCTATTCGAAGATAATCCTGTCTATCCTATAATCCCATGGATCCCAGTTCAGACAAATGGAAGATGTGTTTCTTTATATCCACTGAGAAGTTTTCCATTTTACCAATAAATCAGAACATCTACTCGACTTTGATGTAATTATAGATAGGAGTGTATTGCCTTGGTGCGACCCCTTCAGGGTCGTATGTTTTTTTTTCTGTTCTTATCTATAAACATTTGACCTCTTCGAGGTCAGAACTTTTCTATACTTTCATAAATTTTCTATAATTGATACACGGAGCAAATAAATAAATTTCTATCCTATTCGAAGGTAATCCTGTCTATCCTATACTCCCATGAATCCCAGTTCAGACAATTTTCCCTTTATTTGGTACCAAAGCTTGAGGATGCACTTGGTTTCATTTTTCCCTCAAGTACAAGTTCAATCGCTTTTTTTAAATCGTCAAGTGGAATGGTGTCTGTCTTCCAGCCATAAGGATATGTAAAATGTGAACCTGTTTTTTTGTCTTTTTCACAAAGTAAATGTTTGGGGCCATTCGGAAGTTCAATTGTCTTCTCAATCATAAACGTCCTTTCAACTTTGTCTCCGGCTTTGGTCAATAAATAAACTTTATAAGAAATGTCCAGGGTTTCTTCCGGGTCAACAAGGTATTTCCAGACCGCCACTTTTTGTCCATTCCAATCAGACTCATCAATTGCTATATTTTTGTATTTCATATCGTCTTCCGACAATTCCTTTCTTTTATAAGCAATCTTCATAAGGTCGAAAACGCTGTCAGCTTTAGCATATTCTTTTCCTGCGTTGTAGGCTTTAATTAATTTTGGATAATATTCGTAGTCTTTGGGATTAAGAGCTATAGCCTTAGTATAAGCATTCGCAGACTTTTTATAGTTTTTGGTATAGGTGAATTCAAGTTGTCCGATACTTTGAAGAGTTGTTATATAATAGCTGTTGTGCGGTGAGACTTTATCCAATGCTTCATAATATAATTCCAGCGCTTTTTTAAAGTCTTGTTTTCCGTGGTAAATATAGGCTACCCAAAAAAACGGTTCACCGAAGGTGTTCGGCAGTTTCGTTGCTTCAATAAAAAAATCCAATGCTTTATCCTCCTGGCCCTGATACCTGTAAATCTGACCTTTTTGATTCATGAATTCTTGATTATTCGGTTCTTTTTTTAAAGCAATGTCTATTTCCTTTAATGCTTCAACATATTTTTCTTGATAACAAAGAGAAACTCCTTTATGAAAATGTACAAAACCATTGTCAAGCCCTTTGGCAATCGCCTTGTCATAAAACTCAATTGCTTTGTCATCATTTTCGAGCTGGAAGAATGCATACCCTACCATATACAATTCCTCAGACGTTAATTTGTCTGCTTTCTTTTCAAGTTTAACAAGTTCTTTGTAATCCTTGCTATTGTATAGTTCTGTTACTTTCTGTCCGTATGAAAACGAATAAAGCAAAATTGTAAAAGTGAATGTGATTACATTTTTCATAGTCTGTTTTTTTGGGGGTATTGGCTATAATTAAGATATATACCAATGCAAAAAATAATCTATTTATATCTACTAAAATACTTATTTACGGTGTAAATTCAAAAGTCTAATTTCAGACGGAGAAGTTACCTTGTCACTATTGCCTGTCAGGGGTGATAGTGTGTCTCCAGAAGGTAGAAATGATTTTTTGATCTATATGAAGTCCGGATTGTTTAAAATCCTTTAATTTTGTATGAGCTTATTAAATTGATGAGTGTTATGCTATTTGACCCCAACAACCATGTGATAAAACTTTGTGCTCAAGGAATGGACTTTGAGGGAGAAGGTAAAAGGGAAGAGGCTTTAAAAACTCTTTCAAAGGGCATGGGATGAAGCTATAAATGATTTAGAGAAATTTACTTCTGCACATTATATAGCCAGACATCAAAAGAATACTGCTGGAAAATTAAAGTGGGACGAAATCGCTTTATGTCTGGCGTTAAATGTTAATGACGAAAATGTAAAAGGGCTATATCCTTCTTTGTATCTGAATGTTGGGAAATGTCATGAAGATTTGAATGATTTTGACAATGCAAGAAAGAATTATGAATTAGCACATTCCTATATTCATTTTCTTCCAGATGACGGATATGGTAAAATGATAAAAGACGGAATATTGAATGGATTTGCAAGAGTGAAATCATCTAATACCAACGGAGATTAAAAAAAATAACTGCTCATGTTAATATTACACTATTTAAAAACAAAAAATGCAGGTTAATTACAGCCCTTTTTTTGTTTTGTTCCTTTAAAGATATTTCTTTAAATTTGCCCCTATGAGAATGACCGTAATGCTATAATATTCCTTCCAGGCTTAGTTCTTTAAGCAATGCGCTTTATTTATACTACAAAGCGTACATTTCCATTATTTATTCATTTTATTATTAATCATATAACCATGTACACTGGTCAACAGAATCTGTTGCTGTCCTGGGTATGGTTATTTAACAAATACATTATGTCAGATATACTAAGTGAAAAGGAAGTAGAGCATTTTATTCATAACGGTTTTATTCGCCTTGATCATTCTTTTACCAGGGAAATTGCAGATGCTGCCTTAGAAATTCTTTGGGATGACCTTCCTTGTGACAGAGCAGATCCTTCTACCTGGAGAGAACCTGTAATTCGTTTAGGAATGTATTCCAAAGAACCTTTTGTTAATTCCGTTAACACTCCAAAATTACATATAGCCTTTAATCAGTTAATTGGTAAAGACAAATGGATTCCTTGTCGGAGTGTAGGGACGTTTCCTGTCAGATTTCCATCTGCTCAACAGCCTAACGATACCGGTAAGCACGTAGATGCAAGTTTTCCAGGTAATGATCCTAATAATTATTTCGAGTGGCGCGTCAATGCCAAATCAAAAGGACGGGCGCTGTTGATGTTGATTTTGTATTCAGATGTCAGCGAAAATGATGCCCCGACAGTCATATATGAAGGTTCGCATATTGATGTTGCAAGGTTATTGTCTAAAGAGGGAGATGCGGGTCTTTCATTTATGGAGCTTGCAAATAAGTTACACGACTTGCCGGAAAGAAAAGAAGTGTATGCAACCGGTAAAGCTGGCACCGTTTACCTATGTCATCCTTTTTTTGGTTCATTCAGCTCAAGCGCATCAGGGAAGTACTCCTAAATTTATGGCACAACCACCTTTGTTGTTAAAAGGGGAATTGTCTATTTCAGGTTCTGATACAGGTTATACTCCCGTTGAGCAGGCTATTCGTTTAGGGATAGATTAGTCATATAGAATCTCACTTTAAAAGAGGTTGTTTTTAGCAACCTCTTTTTTTAGGGTTAAAATTTCAGAATCAGAATTAATGGATTAGATTACTATTCCTATTCGAAGATAATCCTGTCTATCTTATAATCCCATGGATCCCAGTTCAGACAACTTTAGAATCCAAATAATGAAGATAAACTCAAAATCTATCTCATGTTTATAAAAGTTTATTGCTATAAACAAAGTGGCTTGTCTGGGGACCAATGCTATTCAAATAAGCGGATAAATAATTGCCATAAAGATATTTGTGTTATATTTTTATATTATAAACAAACACAAAAAATCTATGTCTTTAAAGTATTCAAACTCCGCAAGGGGGTTCCACAAGGGAACTCCTAAAAAAAGTTTTTGATTACATTCATAACAACAAAAAAATACAGCTTGTTATGTGAAAGCAATACTGATTTCACTCGTAAAAATAAATTAACATTCTCTTCAGTAGCTCTTATTATTCTGAACTTATTTAAAGAATCAGCGGAATATAATCTTGCTACTCTACTTCCAGCTATTTCTTCTAAGACTGTAAAAGGGCCTGCATTTTCAATGGCTCGATATAAAATCAAACTGAGTTTCTTCCTTGGATTAAACGATATAATTGCTGAACATCTTGAAACTTTAAAACCAAAACTTTGGAATGGCTTTAGGGTTATAGCGGGAGATGGTACAACCGTTAATTTACCTCCA
Source organism: Sporocytophaga sp. (assembly GCA_024707265.1). GTDB lineage: Bacteria > Bacteroidota > Bacteroidia > Cytophagales > Cytophagaceae > Sporocytophaga. Next base: position 952,009 of record JANQAB010000004.1, read on the forward strand.
TCACCTTCCATAAAAAAACACTTCGGAATTTTTAGAGAAACTCAATCAGGTACTAAAACCTGCCTGGCTAATTCATGTATCCTCTATGATGTACTTTCTAATTTTACACTAGATGCTATTGTATCCCCTATATGCATTGGGGAAGGTACTTTAATGAATAATATGCTGTTTAGGTTTAAATGGAAGAATTCTATAATTCTTTTGGATCGGGGGGTGGATATTTCTCTACTTGCAAGGTCATTCTTAGTGGAAATTCCGGTTTTTGTATCCGAATAAAAGCTTCCCAATCAAATTTTGCAAAAAAAGCATTATCAAATCCTTTATCTGATTTTATAACAGAATGGTGTGCGAGTGAAGAAGAGCGGAGTACATGTAAAAGAAATAAAGTAGACAGCGAATCATGTAATGTCAGGGTAACCAAGATAATGTTAAGAAATGGCGAAACCGAAATCCTAGTGAGTACGCTTTTCGATACGGCTTTAATAAATGAAAAAGCAATACAGGAATTATATCATCTGCGATGGGGAGTAGAAGAAGGTTTTAAGAAATTAAAACCTAAAATGAAGTTAGAACAGTTTGGATGTAGGCGTTATGAAGGTATTTATCAGGAGTTTTATTCCCACATTTTTATGATGAATTTAGTGGAATTAGTTGCTAGAGATGCAGGTGAAGAAATAACAAAGAAAACAAAGGAGAGAAAGTTAAAATATAAATACAATTGGCAAAATGCGTTTAGATATTTAAGAAATAAATTCATTGATATTTTTCACTTAGGAGAATTTATAAGTAGTCTGGAGTATTAATAGAGAAGATATCAGGGGCTTTAATAGCTATTAAAGAAAATAGAATGTTTGACAGAAATCCCAACAGATATAAATCAAGATCTACTCAATGCTATAAGTAGTTCTTTAAAAGAAAATTTTCGGTTTTTTTATAAAAATTCTTCAATCGAAAAATTGAGGCTTGTATACTATTATCCATTATCAAGAATTAACCTAAAATATTCCTTCCTGTTTCATATTCTTTATACAGTGACAAGGAAATACCCTATTATTTTAAATTTATTGACTTATCCTATATTTTGTTAATTCCTAATTTGAATAGCATTGGTCGGGGGACAAGCCACGGAGGAGTAGATTCAAATTAATCACAAGCTTAAAACAAAATGAACAACAATATATCCCAAATTCCGAATAACGTTCAGGACAGAAATAGTGAAGCGTGGAAGAAGCTATGTGAATACGTGGAGTATGTAGCAAAAAATGACCTGGATGTATTTGTTCCACGAGAATATCTCGGAGATGAATTATTTGCACAAATATTCACACTTCCTGAATCAATCGGGAAATTAAAAAGGTTA
>JANQAB010000009.1 GCA_024707265.1 Sporocytophaga sp.
AGAGATCGCGCGGCATCGAAGACGGCGCGGCGCGTCTGCTCGGTGAGCTTGCCCTTGCCGTTCAACGCGGCCGAAGCAGTCGAGCGCGAAACACCGGCCAGCTTGGCGACGTGCATCAAGGTCGGGACTGATCGTTTGTGCGGCTCTGGAACCGCAGGATCAGGACTCGTCGTCGTTGGTGCCTTGCGGGGAATCGTGCGGGTGGTCGTGTTGCGATGTCATCTCGTTACCTAATCGCTCGAAGCCTTGACAATCCTAGTTCGTGATTTCAGGTGCTGGCTAGACCCGCAACAGCTAGCTGGATCCGCCCGCACCCCATCCGGTCCCCCACCCGTTGTTGAGACCGGTTGACAGATTAGTCATGCAGGCTTGTCCATACGCGTTATCCGGGATGTTGTTGGCGGTGCAGAACTGGCTGGTATCGGCCGGAGGCTGTTGCGGATAGCCCAAGTTGATCCGCTCGCCCAGCTGGTTGGTGCTCGTACCAGGTTTGCAGGGACGGGAACTTCTGCCAGGTGTCGGTTGAGCTGGTACCGGTCGGATTGCCGGCGGTGGCACCGGTGATCGTTCCGAAACCGCATTGGTAGCTGGAGAGGATCTCGGCCGGGTTCGTGGCTGCCGCGATCGAGCTTGCCTCGATGACCGATCAGGTAGATCCGCCAGTTGATCTCACCGATGATCAGAGCCGCGCTGGTGGTGAGCGGATGACTTCCGTCCCAGGTCGGGATCGTCACCGCGAAGGACTCGGTTTGGGTGCCGGAGCATTTGCCGAATGCGGGCAAGGCATTCGCCAACCGGCTCGGCGGTAGATCGAGTCCGGCAACCATCGCGTAGGTCGGAGTCTCCGGCAATTGCGCGACGACTTGGACAGTTGTGCTGGCGCCGTCGCTGGCCTGGGTGACTCCGGTGATGTCGAGAGTCGCGTTGTTGAACTTGGCCGACGGGGACACCAAGGACGGGTCGGTCACGGGAGCGCCGTAGCGCAGCAGACCGTTGGTTGCGTAGGACGAATCCAGGCCAGTAGCTGCCACCAGATCATTGGCGTTCCAGGGGATCAGCATGAACATCTGGGTCGAGTAATCCCACGTCGGATTGATCCAGGTGTTGATCGGCGGGGCCGGAACCGACGCGGCGGTGGAGGCCGGCGGAGTCGCTACCGGATTCTGGAAGTCGATCGGGATCGATGCATTCAAGATCGTCGCGGTATGCGATTGCCAACCCCATAACCAGTACTTGACCATTCCGGTCGCGGTGATGTCGAGATCGCCGTTGGTCGATGGAGTGGTTATCGAACCTGGGTCGGACGGGTTGCCGACGACATCGCAGAGATTGCCGGTGGCCGGATTGCAGTAGGCAAGCGTGACGGTGACGCTGCCTTGCAACAGAATCAAATCGACATCGACTTCGAGCTGCGCGTAGACCAGGCTCACGATGCCGCCGGCGTAGTCGAAGGCCAGAGTGACTTCGGTGTTGATGAAGAAGTAGACCATCGGCAGCGTCGCACCGATGTCCAGTCCGGTGAACTGTGGTGACCAGCCGGATGAACCGGGTCCGCCGGTGTTCAGCTGGAAACCCGTACTGAGCGTCAGCGCGGCATCAGCGTTGAATATCCCGAAGAGATCGAGATTCGCGGAACCGGTGAGATTGAGCGCGGCGACCGCATTCGCACCGCCGACATCGAAGTTCATACTCCCGCTCATGCCGACGAATAACGCGCCCCACAGGTTGATCGCCCCGGAGAACGACAAATCGACGCTTTGGGTGAGCAGATCCGCGTCGAGGTTGATACAGGGGCCGTTGATCGTATTTCCAGTGCAGGTTTGGCCGGGATCGGCAGTGACATCGAGACCGGCGAGATTGAACTGCTCGATGTCGACGTCGAGCACGATGTCCGCGCCATCGCCGGCGACCGAGTACAAACCATGGATGACTGCCTGCACGCCCAGGATGCTGCCGGTGAAATCAGCCGCGTAACCGAACGACGGCATGTTGGGCAGATTGTTCGCCGTGGCACATCCTTCGGGCGCGATGTACAGCTCGAAGTAGTCGGCCTGGAGCACGCCGTCGAATGCGTTGATCGCCAGGCTGGTTCCGGCCGGGTTGCCGATCGACAACGCGAAGCACGGCGACACGTCCGACAGCTGCACCGCGAAGCTGATCGTGGTGTCGGGCTGCAGTCCCAGGTACGACGTCAACCGGCCGACTGTTGTGGTGCTGTCCGTCGGGGTGGTGACGGAAGCGCCGAAGCCGATGAAGTTAGTGAGCGGAATCGGCCCGACTTGGGCGGTGATCACGATGTCGTTGATGTCCAGTCCGCTGATGCCGAACGCGTTGTTCCAGGTGGTGATGTTGTTGCCCAGCTTCGCGACCAGGCTCCACGATCCGGCCTGAATCCCGGTGAAGGTGAAGCCGATGTAACCGGTGATCGGCATCGAGACCTTCGCGGGCGTTGAGCTACTGCCGCTGTATCCCGGGCTGCCGTCTGCGGCGGTCATTCCCGATGTCGCCAGCAGGAGTTGCACGTTGATCCCCATGGACAGCACCGGGCCGGGCAGCGGTACTCCAGAACTGTCGCAACCCACTTGCTGGTGACAGGCCGTCATGGCGATGGTGATACCCCGCCTGGTCGAACGCGAGGCTGGTTGTGCTGCTTTGACTACCGGCCAAATAGGCGGCCTTGGTGTCGATGTCGGCCGACAATGTCCAGCTGAATTGGCCACCGACTCGATCGTCTTGGTGAACATGGCGACCAGTGCGCTGCCGCCGAACAGGCCCGAGATCGAGTCGGGAAGGTGGTACTCACCCCAGGCCACCAAGTCGTATCCCTGCAGCAATGTCGACACCCCGTTGATGATCAACGTGGTTCCGTACTGGGTGAAGACGAAGCCGGCTGCGACGAACGAACCGGTTCCGGTGGGCATGTCGAAGGAGGCGTCCGCACCGGAGCCACCGTAGGTGCCGGCCATGCAGAATCCGAAGCTGCCCGCGGTGTCAGTGCCACTGTCTTGCGCGATGGCGATGAAGTTGCCCGAGGTTCCGCTGGAGCTGTCGGTGAAGGAACCGATCACGCCCTTGACTTCGGTGGACTGTGCCAGCTGTGCCCCGGTCATGCACGGGTTGCCCGCCAAGGCGACATCGTTTGCCGGCTCTTGGCTGTAGAAGCCGGTGACATTGGTGAAGGTCATACCCGAATCGGATTCGAGTTGGGTGATCGCGGAATTGCTGAACAGGCCGATCCCCAAGGAGAACGCGCCGTTCTGCAGGTTGACATCGACGGTGCTGTTGACCGGCATCGTGTCGTTGTCCCACATGGTCAGGCTTCCGACGACGTCGAGTTGCAGTTGCAACTGCGCGGCCGCACAGGACGGATTGTTGTTGCCGGAAGGGCAGAAGATTCCGAGGTGGCCGCTGACCGAGGTGACGTTGAGGTTGTCGTTTTCACCGGCATGGAATTGGATGCCGACCGAGAGATCCATCGATAACGTGGCTTGGCCGGTAGTGGTGTTGCGCGTGCTGGTGATCGTGCCGCTCGGGTTGTCGACGCTGAGGTCTTCGAAAGTGATGACGACAGCGTTGGATGAAACGGTCAGCGACCAGTCGGCGAAGTCTTGGATATTTCCGGTCAGTCCGACTGTGTAGGTCGTGTTGTTCGCGGAGATGATGCCGTTGGCCGAGAAGCTGAAGCCGGTGTTACTCCAGGCGATCTTGGCGTTTGACAGGCCTACCCCGCCATAGATCGGGAAGACTCCGCCGGCGGGCGGAACCATTCCGATCGAGATGTTGTACACCGCGTTCTGGCCAGGGGTACGAGTGACGGTGCCGGTGCCGGAGAAGACGGTGGTGGATCCGTTCGAACCCACGATCGGCATCAGATCGGTGGCCGTCACATTGAGGTTGACGGTTCCGTCCGAACCGAGCGTTCCGGTGATGACTGCGGAGCCGGTCTCCGGTGCCGGCGATGCTGCTTGGACGTTGACCGCGGCCTGGTAGACGCCGCCGGCGAACGTGACGACGATCTGGCTTTTGACTACTTTCCAGCCAGCCGGCAGTGCGAGGTAAGTCCGCTGCGACAGGTTAACGGTGCCGGTCATGCCGGATAAACCGTTGGCGGTGAACGGGACGAATAATGCCGGGCCGGCGGTGAAGGTCATCAGCTGCGGGCCTTGCGGGCCGTTGGATCCGGGCAGGTTGACGAAGCCGCTGGTGAAGCTCACACCTGCCGTGGTGATCTTGCCTACTACGCCGGTGAAGGCCATACCGTTGAGCGTGAACGAGGCGTTGGTCAGGCTGATCGCCGCGTTGGACGCGGTGCAACTGGTGGCCGATATGCCGGTTTGACCAGCACTCACTGTGATGCCGTCGATGCTGAAGTTAGTCAGCGAATGGGATTGGGCTTGGGCGAACATGTCGCAGAATGATTCGGAGGCTTGCGAGAGGGTTGAGACGTCTGCTCTCTCGCTGCGGCTACAACCGGTTTGCGAGTCTGCACAATTTCGGTCGCGACGGTTTGGCGCTTGCCTTTGTGCGTGACGATCAATGTCACGATCGAGGTGCCTGAGGCGTTCTTGGATGCGCGCATGGTCAACCGTTTGCCGTTCGCGATGACCTTGGCGCCCCGAGTCTTCTTAACCGCGCGGCCGTCGATTCGCCAGATCATCTTTTTGATCGGCTGCTTCTTCTTGGTCAGCATCTGAACGTGCGCGACCAGCGTTTTCTTTTTACCTGGCTTGATCTTGGTGATGCCGCGGCTGCCGATCCAGGCGCGCGCGATCGGCTTGAGTTTGTGGCCCAGTTTGCGAGTCCGGTCCAACCGGGGTGGCAACTTCGGATCGACATCGGGGTGGACTGTGTTGGGCTTGTGCCGTTTGAGCGGTGGCTCGGCTACGACCTTGACCTTCTTGCGGACAACCGCGCCGCCCTGGCGAACGGTGGCCTGGAAGTACAGGACAGTCCGTTTGTGAACCGTCGGCGGCACATATGAAGCCGAGATCAGCTTTTCTTTGCTGGTCGATTTGGCTGGACCTACCCACTTCGCCTTCGGGCAAGCCTGGGCGCCTTGCCTTGGGACAGATCTGTTTCCATATGTACACATACTTTCCACCATCGGTACCCTTCGGGTAGGCATTGAGGTTTCCGCGGACTCCACGCATCCCGGTGCTGATCGCCGCCGAAGTCGACGACGCCTTCAACCGCAGCGCGGGGTGCCACGCCCGGGTGTAGACGTACCGGTCCTTTTTCCGTTTGCCCGCGCCGGCCCACTTGATCACGGACGCCACCACACCGTTGGTCTTGGTGTGCGTATTTCCGTTGGACTTGATCGTGAACTCCAGCGAGGGCGCACTGCCATGCGACTTGATGGGTTTGCGGTTGGTGCAGACGCCTGCATTGGTGCACTTCCAGCCCTTGGCTTTGATCGCGATCGCCCTGGCGTGCGGGGAGCATCTTCAGGCGCAGCGTCGCTTTGCGGACTGCTTTGCCGCCACCGTTGTTGATCATCACCAGATACCGGCCGGTGCCGCCGATCGGGGCTTGCTCATTTCTGCGCCAGACAGAGTCAACTGGCCAGATCGCAGGTAACGCGGCTTGGCTTTTGCCAGCGGATCGCTTCCGGCTGGCGGCAGCGTGTTGAGAACCTGGCGATGCTGGATAGGCGCAATCCGTTTGCCGCCGGAGACCTTGGTGGTCCACAGCAGCTTTTGGCTGCCGCCTTGCATGGGCAGCCCTCGCCGGGATGCGAGTGTCAAAACATGCACGATTGTCAACGGTGCGGTCGAGGCGCCGACCGGGATTTTCTTGGCCTGCCAGGTGCACGAAACCGCTTTGCTGCCCGGCGTGCACTTCCAGCCTTTGCCTTTGAGCTTGGCCGCCTGCGAGGCGCGTTTGGGCAGGACTTTGTTCAACGCGATGCGCGTCTTGACGGCTTTGCGTTTGGCGCCGCCGAGGTTGTAGATATGGGTGACTCGTTGCAGCGGAGTGCCTTCGTGAGCCAGATGATCTGCGGCTGTATAGACGTAGAGACTGTCGCGAGTTCCGGCATCGATCTGGGTGCGGATCGATGTTGTGGCCAGGGAGTTTCCGCCGTCGTTCAACACCACCTGGATCGGGAAGCTGGCCGGGCTGGGCGAGCCGGGATCGGTCAGTGCGACTGCGACGATTTTGGTCGATCCGGCCGGCACTGCGTCGGTGAGTTGGCATGCGTTCGCGCTGCAGTTACCGAGCTTTCCAGCTTGATCGAGCTGACGGCTGACGGCAACTTGGCGGGGGGCGATCCGCATCGCGGCCGGGGCGCCGGAAAAGGTCAGAGTGCTGCCTGCCGGAATCGCATTCGTGCCCGCTGTGATCGTTGTTCCCCAGACTGCGGTTCCGCGCGGGGCCAAGTTGATCACTGAACGAGCCGCGTAGGCGCCGCCGGCTTTTGGCCGCTGTTGCAGCCAGGCGGCCGACCCAATCGAGGCCGGCGCGGGCGCACTGGGGTCGGGAGATAGCGGTGGCATCGGCCGATGGCGAGGCGACCAGAGAAGTGGCGAGCAACGAACCCGACGCGACTGCGATGACGGTGCTGCGCCAACGCGATCGCAACCCGCCTCTCGCGTTAAGGGGAGTGTTCACGATGTTTCCTCTCCGATGGTCAAGCTCTGCATTGCTTGTGCGCCAAGGGTTTTAGTGCTCTGTGGTGGTGGCTTGTGGTGGCTTACTGGGTGGTCAAGATCGCTACGCCGATCGGTGAATTGGCGCCGACTTTGAACTGCGGCAGTTGTTGGGTGCCGTCGAGATTTGCGCGGCCGATCAAGCCGGTGCCGGCGACTCCGCCCAAAGCAGTCCAATAGACGTAGGTGCCATCGGTCGCGACTCCGCTGGGTGCGGCGATGTCCGAAATCCAGGAGTTATCCGGCGAACCTGGGCCGGCGATCGCTACCCGTCCGATCGCACCGACCGATGCCGAGGCGCTGCCTGGGTTGTTGGCCCAGTACAGGTAGGTGCCGTCGGTCGCGACCCCGGCCGCGCCGTATTGCGTGGTCACAACTTCGCGTTGAGAACCGTGCCGTGAGCCAGATCAGCTTCGCCGATTACGTTGAGCACCGAGTCCGACCAGTAGATGGTGCCGCCGGTGATCGCCAGACCTGACGGAGAGCTTCCCGCCGCCAAAGTGATCCAGTGTTGATGTACCGACGAGCCGTTGACGTTCGCGTATCCGATGGACCCGGCCGATCCGCTGAAACCCCCATCGGTCCAGTAGATGTTGCCGTTCGCAATCGCTACCCCGGTGGGATTTGCCGACGCGTTCGTGGCTCCCAGGTTGATCAGGATTTGGGGATCGGAACCATCGGCGTTTGCCCGGCCGATCACCTGCGAACCGGAATCGGCCCAATAGATGTAGGTGCCATCGGTGGCGACGCCGCCGGGGTAGGACATGTCGCTGCCATCGGAGTTCGGAACCACCAGACATTGGTTGATGCTGGTGCCGGCCAGTGAGTTCGAGGAGCCGATGCTTCCGTAGCCTGAGGTCGCGGTGGAGCAGTCGCCGGTGAGGCTGGCGGGAGATCCGCTGTTGGCCCAGAAAAGGCTGGAGCCGTTCGAATAGCTGAAGCCGTTGGTCACGTTGACCGTGGAGCTGCCGGGAGCGCTCACAGTCACGTTGACTGTGCTGACCGAACCGGCCGGAACCGTGCAACTCAACGATTTCCCGTTCGCGGCGATGCTGACGATTGGGCAATTGTTCGATCCGACTTGCACAGTGGTGCCCGCGATGAAACCGGTGCCGGACAGACTCATCAGATAACCGCCGGCCAGCGAACCGGTTGAGGGGCTCACTGCCGAAACCGTCGGCGCTGGATTGGTGATCGTGAACGGGCCGCCGGTGCCGGTCTGGACATCGGGATTGATCACGACGACCTGAGCGGTGCCGGCTGCGGCGGGCCCGGTGGTGCAGGCGATCTGCGTCGCGCTGCTCGAGGTGACGGCGCAACCAACGCCGGCGATCGTTGCGGTTACTCCGGACTGGAAGCCGGTGCCGGTGATGGTGACGTGCTGGCCACCGGCGGGAAGATCCGGCCGCCGGGCTGATGTTGCTGACGGTCGGCGCAGATGCGATGGAAGGCACTACTGCGATTCCGGACAACGACACCGAACCTGTTTCGAAGGTGGCCGGGTTAGTGCCGTCAAGATTCGCTTGAGTGATGGCGTTGCCGGCGCCTGCGTCGGTCCAGAACAACGATTGGCCATTGGCAGCGATACCGGCCGGGACTCCATCGGTGGAGATGGTGTGCGGAGTATCCATGCCCGGATCGGTCAACGGCACCCAGCCAATGCTGTCGTCGCCTTGGTTCGCCCAGTACAGATTCCCGCCGGACACGGCCATGGCTCCGGGCTCGTTGAACACACTCCAGGCGTTGGAACCGTTGACGAAGTTGGTGTTCACACTGCCCGGATTCGCCAGCGGTGCTTGACCGATCTGGGTCAGAGACGAGTCGACCCAGTAGATGTTCGTGGCATCGACTGCGATGCCCATCGGCTCGGATCCGTCTGCGAGCGTCACGAATTCGCTGGCCGTCGCACCGCCGGTGAGCGGTGCCTTGTAGATGCCCGCTGTGGTGGGATTCGACCAGTAGATGCCGTTCGCATCGACTGCCAATCCGAATGCTGAACCGACTTGCGATGCGGTGATGAAATCCGGATTCGCGTTCTCTGCCGTTCAGGTCGGCACGGCCGATCGAATTCCCATTGATCCAGTAGAGATAGGTGCCATCCGAGGCCATTCCAGCCGGAGTGCTGAGCCCGCTCAAGAGATCCGAGTCGACGTTTGCGCCGCCGTATTCGGCTTGACCGAGATTGCCCGCGCTGCCATCCGTCCAGAACACGTGGTTCGCATTGCCATAGGTGAATCCGCCCGCGACGGTGGTGCTCAGGGTGTCGTTGGCGACCGCCACGTCGGCGGCGCCAGCGGAACCGGCTGGGACGGTGCAAGTCAGAGAGTCACCGGACTGCGCGACTGCGATGTTGGTGCACGCGTTGTCGCCGACATTCACTGCTGTGGTGGGCAGCAGATTCGCACCGTTGATGGTCATCGTTGTGCCGCCGGAGATGTCGCCTGCGACCGGCAAGATCGAGGTGACATCCGGGGCAGGAATCACGTAGGAGAAGGCGGCGTCGGATGCCGAGCGGCTGCCCGCCTGCCCGTTCGGGTTGGTGACCACGACCTCGGCACCGCCTTGGCTTCCGGCAGGAGTGACGCACGTCAGGCTGAGCGGGGATACCACGCCAACGTTCGCGCAAGCCTGGCCACCGACGCTGACCGCTGCACCCGCGACAAATCCAGTGCCGGTGACGGTGATCGAGGTACCGCCCGCAATCGATCCGGTCGCCGGCGCGATGGAGCTGATCACCGGATTCGGCGGCAGGTAGGCGAAGCCGCCGGAGTCCACATCGGTCTGCGCATCCGGGTTGGTGATCACCACGTTCGCGGGGCCGATTCGATTCGACGGAACGGTGCACGTGATGGACGTTCCATCCACAGCAACTGTGACGTTTGCGCAGGCGTAGCTGCTGTTCACGATCGCGACCTGGGCACCCTGCTGAAAGCCAGTTCCAGCGATGGTCACATCGGTGGTTTGCGAGGCGAAGCCACTGTTCGGCGTGATCCCGGAGATCACCGGCGGCGGCAACTGGAACTTGAAACCGTTGCTCAAAGTCGCCACCGAACCGCTCGGATTGGTGACGACGACATCAGCCGTTTGCACAGTCGAATGCGTATTCGCCAAGGTGCAGAACAGAGTCGTGGACGTCGACTGCCCTACATCGACAGTGCAAGGGGTGTCACCGATGACAACCGTCGAAGAGCTACTGGCATCGGCACCGACGACGAAGCGGACACCGTTGATCCTGATCAAAGCGGAACTGTTGATCGTGGCACTCGCGGGCGTCACCGGCGCGGTGGATGCGAAGCCGGGAGTGTCCACGAATTGCAGAGCATTGCCGAGCGTCTGCCGCTGACCGTAAGTGTTCTTAACAGTTACATCGAAGGTTCCAATCACATTGGAGGTGGTCGAACAAGTCAGCGAAGTACCCGCAGCATTGACTGCACAGAACCGCAATTCTGATTCCCCACCGACACCGTGGTCGCCGAATCGAAAGCGGTACCGGTGATGGTCAACGACACCGTCGACTGAGTGAGCGCCGGATTCGGCGTGACCTGATCAACGCTCAAATCGGGGAACTGATTCGGCGTGACCGCGGCTCCGACCAAGGATGTTCCACCTGGTACCAGCGTCGTAGGCGACCCGCCGCTCAATGTCGCCGAGCCGATCGAGTTCGTCGCCGCATCGGCCCAATACAGGTACCGCTCACTGCCTGCCAGGCCATACGGATTGGTGCCCGCCGGAATCAGATTGGGAGTCGCCTGATCCGGATGAGCCAACGGCACACTGCCGATCGAAGGATTAGCAACCATCCCGAAGTTGCTCCAGAAGAGACTCCCACCGGAGACGACAAGTCCGTAAGGCTGATTGATCGTGGTGTACGCCTGAGGGCCGTTGACGAAGTTCGGGTTGGCCGAAGCCGGGTTGTTCAGCGGCGCCTGGCCGATCTGATTGTTCGCGGTATCGCCCCAATAAACGTTGCCGGAATCAACCGCGATCCCATACGGCGTCGTACCCGATCCGGTGTTGACGAAAGTGCTGGCCGTGCCACCGCCGATGGGCGCCCGCCCGATCGTGCCGGACTGCGGATTCGTCCAATAGATGTAACTGCCATCCACCGCAATCCCGAACGGATTTGCCACCGCCGCGCCTTGTACAAACGTGGCGTTGAAGTCGGTGACACCATCCAGCCGAACCCGGCCGATCGAGTTCGTCCCGGTGTTGGCCCAGTACAGATATTCACTGTCAGCCGCGATCTCGCTGGGCGCATTCAGGCCAGTAGTAATAAATGCGGGGCAAGTACCGCCGCAACTGGCCACACCACTGGCGTTCAACGGCGCCCGGCCGATCTGCCCGTTCGACGATGTCCAATACAGATAGTTGGGAGCATCGCTGGTGAGCGTTCCTTTGAGGTTCGCCCTTCGCACCGGTGAAATCGGCACCGCTCACATTGCACCCCGAGAGCACCGCCCGCTCAGATCCGCACCTTGCAATTTCGCGTTGCTGAGGTTGCATGCTTTGAGCGTGTCATTGCGCAAATCCGCACCTGCCAGATCGCAATTGGACAGATTCGCTCCCGGCCCAACCACTCCGGTGCAAGAGCTGGGTGCAGCCGCAGCAGCATGGACAGTACGAAGCAGGTGAACAGTCCGCACGTAGTTGTGGTCGTACTTCTTGTCGATCCGTTTCGGCGACCGATGATGTTGCGAAACACTGAGCACCACATCGCGCGATTTGCGGATCGTGCGAGCTTGCGCGCGAGTCAGTTTCAGCCGGAGTTTCTGGTTCAGCTTCGGCGCGACCTTGCGGTTGTTCGCCCGGATGACGCTCGGATGAGCAGCAGTCTTCTTGCCGAAGGCCACCACCCGATAACGAAAGTGATCTTGCTTGCCAGGCTGATCGATCAGTTCCCGATTCCACCGAATCGTCGCCGTGATCACTCGCCCGTTCCGGCTCAGCCGAGGCTTGATCACTTTGATCCCGCGCTGCCCGGTAACCGCTTTGACTTCGACTCCCGGATCGGTCGCTTGCACCCCAGGCGCACTGCTCGCCGAGCCGCCGTCAACACCAGCCGCCGCAGGCCCTTGCGCCCGAGCCGCGACGCTGGGAACCAGCATGAGCACGAAGCTGAACACGAGGATCAACCCCGATCGCCACTTGCTCATCCCGGTCCTCATATCCCTTGTCCTTCAGTAGATTCGTCGGCTGGTGAGACCACTTGGGCTGCGTGGGTTACGGGTAGCAAGCAGCTGGGGGCTCCGGCAGCGGAGTCGTGCCCGCGCACTGTGCCGCGTTGTGCAAACCGGACGGGGTGTACCCAGTGAGGTTGGCTCCGCCCAGCTGAGTGTTGAGCAAGATCGAGTTCAACAGGTTGACGCTCATCATGTTCGCTGTATTCATCGACGCACTGGTCAGATTGGCATTGCTGATGTTGTTGCCTTGCAGATCCATACCGTTGAACGTCGCGTTCTGGAAGTCACCGCCGGTCATCGTTGTGCCTACCAGCGCAGAACTTCCTGCCTCACTGAAGTTGACCCATTCAGCCACGACATTGGTCAGATTCGCGGCGGCTAGGTTGGCACCGTTGAAGTCGGCGGCGGAATCCTGAACGGTCTGCTGGACCGAATTGGGACCGGTTGCCAGCGACAACTTCGTCCCGGTGAGATTTGCATTCGACAGGTTGGAGTTCGACAAGTTGTATGCAGGCGAACCTCCCGGACCGACCAGGCTCATCCCCGACAAGTTGGCGTAGGAGAAGTTGATGTTCTGCAAGTTCGACGGCAGCGTGGACGGATTCGCGGTCGACGTTCCAAAGGTCGCGAAGGCGAAATTGCCACCGGTCAAGGTCGCACCTGTGAAGTTGACCCCGGTCATATCAGCGCCCTGCAACACCAGCCCGGTACTGGTTGAGACGTTGCCCGTCAGATCCTGACCAGCCAGGCTCGCGTTCGTCAGATTCGCATTCGTCAGGTTGGTTCCGGCCAACGACGGCATCGCCGTAGAAGACAGATTCAGCCCGGAAAGATTCGCCTGAGTCAGATTGAAACCGGTGAGCGAAAAGCCTGTGATGGTGGCATTGGAAAGATTGACTCCAGCCAAACTCGGAGTGGTGGTACCGCCGTTCGACATACTCGACGCAGTGACACTGGCACCGGTCAAAGTGGTCTGCGACAGGTCGACTCCCACCAGCCAGGTCTGCGCGCAATCGCCTGGCACCACGAAGTTGATCCCAGTCAGATTCGCGCCGGACAAGATCGCCGAGCCCAGGTACGAACCGCCCATGCTGCTGCTGAGGATGTTGCTGAAATCGACATTGCTGAAGTTCGCATTGCCCAAGTCGATGTAGTTCTGGCTACCGCAGCTCTGGCCACCGCCGCCCGCGGTCGACACCGAACTCGGCCCACCCGGCTGGTTGCCGGTGGAGAAGTTGGCGTAATCGACTGTCGCGTTCGTGAAGTTCGTCGTGCCTGAACCGGTTCCCACCGCGAACTGCGTGAAGTCCTGATAGTCGAAGTTGGTCGACGTCAGATTCACCCCACCAGCGAACGTGGCATTGGTCAAGTTCGGAAGCGCCCAGGCATTGATGCTCGGATCGAACGAGAAATTGAACCGGTGAGATTCGCGCCGCTTTCGAAGACCGCGTTCGTCAAGTTGGCACCGGCGAAATCCGACAACGTGTAGGAACCTCGACCATGTCGATCCAGTGAGTGCGGTATTGGTGAAGTTCGCGGCGTAACTAATGACTTGGCTGCCGCTAGAGGCAGATGCGGCACGGGTTTTCGTACCGACGCCACGCCATTTGATCTGACCCAGATGCGCTCCGGACAGATCGATGACGCCTCGGGAGTGATAGAGGTGCCCACCGACTTCACTGACAGTCCGCGGCTTGAGTGAGCGGTACTTACCGGCCGCCTGCTTCCCCACATGACGCAAGTGCGTGACGCTGGTGTGGAAGGTCTCGTACATATGATCGTTATCAGTCGGAGAGTCGTACCGCTGGCTCACCGAGAGCAGCACCTCGCTCGACTTGGCGAACTTTGGCCTCTTCTGCTGACGCGCACCTTGATGTGCGAGACCGCACCGGAAAATCTCGAGTCACCTTGACCGAGACAACCCCCGGTGGCCGACGATCTGCACGGTGTACTTCTTGTCCGTACCAGGACTCTTGACGGTCTGCGAATCCCACTTGATGTGGGCCGCAAACGCGCGGCCTTTCTTGGTGACTCGCACCTTTGAAACCGCGATGCCGTCCGGCTTCTTGGCACTGCGCGGCACTGGCTTGTGCGCACCCCGGCGATGCCGATTGAGCAGCATTCGGCGTTGATCCGCTACCGGATGCCGATGCCGCGCCTACATTCCCCGACTCGGCATATGCGGGGGATGGAGGGGGGAAGAGGAGGAGGGGGGGGAGATGAGAGGCCGTCAGGGGGTCTTAGGGCTAAGAGTGAAGGATGATAGGGAAGGATGAAAATGAGGATAAGGAGGATGAGGGGGTCTTGGCAGAAGGAACTAGAATAGAACGAGAAGAAAGAGAGATGCAAGGAACCTGGAACGGGAAAAGACTCCAGCTTCGTTCGGAGAGGAAAAAATTATAGAACTTTTTACAAACAATACAATTCATAGAAGAGCCCGGGCTTCTAAAATGATTCAAGAAAAATATTTCGGGAAATCATTTGAAAAAATATGGGAAGAGGTAGAAAACTATTTTAAATCTGCCAGGCCGGAAATGCTCGCAAAAATGCAATCCAACCCCAAACTAAAAATGGCCAATATATTTAAATATTATTTTGTCCTGTCCACTCAATATGCGCTTAATGGGGACTTATCGCGTAAAATTGATTTTCAAATTCAGTGTGGACCTGCCCTGGGGGCTTTCAACCAATATGTGAAAGGAACAAGCCTCGAAGTCTGGAGAAATCGTCATGTAGATGAAATTGGAATGAAACTAATAAGGGATGCAAGCGAAATATATCAGAAGGCATTCTCTATTCACCAATCAGAAAGTATAACTAGTCAAAAGAAATTAGAATTTTCACCCTCTTTGATTTAAAGATAACTAAGAGAATTAAGATAACTAACGCAAATAACTTCCTAATGAAATGAGCATATCAATAGCAGAACTAAGAGGGGTCACTAAAAAATATCAAGTAGGAGAAACAGAAATCCTGGCCCTCAATAATGTATATTTCAATGTTACAAAAGGCGATTTCATTGTCGTTGCAGGTCCTTCCGGAAGTGGGAAGTCCACATTTCTGAATATACTGGGAAGTATAGACAAACCCACCTCCGGAAATATCATATTCAATGGTTCAGACATCACTCATGTAAACCTGGAAGCATTGCATCAACTGAGACTAAACAAAATAGGATTTGTATTTCAATCATTCAACCTGGTCCCGGTTCTTACTGCATACGAAAACGTAGAACTTCCATTACTCTTTAAAAACATCAGTAAAAAAGAAATTAAAGAACGTGTTACAACTGTATTGGAAAAAAGTAGGACTTCAAGACAGAATGGATCATTTGCCTGCAAGGCTATCCGGAGGACAGAAGCAACGTGTTGCAATAGCCAGAGCATTGGTGGGAAATCCGGAATTGATCATCGCAGACGAACCAACTGCCAACCTTGACAGAAAAACAGCTATATCAATCATGGAACTCATCACAAAGCTGAATGAAGATGACAAGGTAACAATTATTGTAGCATCTCATGATCCTTATGTAATAGAAAAAGCAAAAGCAAAAATTGTAATTCAGGATGGTAAAATATTTAAAGAAGAACTGGTATGATACAACATTTTTCAAAAATACTACATTTAGCTTATAGAAATTTATTCAGAAATAAAAGAAGAACTTTATTTGCTATATTCATCGCAGCATCAGGTTATGCAGCCATGGCAATAGCATTAGGCTATTACGGATTCTCCATCTATGGCTTGCAGGAGATGACAATCCGTAACGGTTTTGGAGGTTCTGGAGGCACAGGACATCTCCAGATAAAAGATAACAGAAGCTTAGAAAGTCAGGAAAAATATACATTGGAATTCGGGTTAGCTGATTACCAAAAAATGATTAAAACCATAAAAAATCAACCAGAAGTAGATTATGTATTACCCAGAATAGAATTTGGCGGCCTTGTTACAACAGGAGACAAATCCTTTCCATTTATTGGGTATGGTGTGGAATCTATGCATGAAGCAGCATTAAGAGGTGGACTTTCTGACATTAATCCCAGTCTTAAACTGGGTGAAGAAATCAAACCACTTGACAAAAACAAATTCGGAATAATTCTTGGTAAAAAACTGGCAAATGCACTTGGGGTAAAAATCGGGGATCCATTGATGCTATACGGGGCCACTGTACAAGGAGCCGTAAATGCAATTGATGTAGAACTTGTAGGAGTGATGTCTACCGGACTTAATGAAACAGACAAATACTATCTTCTCACCCATATAGACCTGGTACAAAGACTAGTAAACACCGACAAAATAAGTCTTATATCTGTAATGTTTAAAAACAGAGACTCATTGGACTACAAATTAAGCAAAGTCCAAAGTATCCTGGCTTCTTCCAAAGGACCTGGCAACAACGAAACGATCGGCGTGATAACCTGGGAAACACTGGCAGAATATTATACAGCGGCAAAAGATCTATTCAACATGATCTTTAGTTTTATGGGTATCATCATTCTCACCATTGTTATACTTAGCTGCTGGAACATTATGAACATGACAACGATGGAAAGAATCCGTGAAATAGGTACATTAAGAGCAATAGGATTAAAAAACACAAATATTACATTTATCTTTTTACTGGAAGCATTTCTGATAAGCATAATAGGACTTCTGATAGGAATAATAGCACAGGTAATTTTATCCAATATCATTAATGCGTTAAATATTGAAATGCCACCTGTGCCAGGTATGAACCAGGGTTATGCATTACAGGTATATACCCTATCTCCTTATCACCTGTTCATAGCGATTGCAGTGGTCTTGGCTATTACGTTATCAAGTCTTTCTGCATTCTTTATCATAAGAAAACTAACTATAGTAGAATCATTAGAACACGCTTAAGATTTACCTCTTTTATGAAAATTAAACTTCAGGGTTTTCTTGCATTTTTTGCATTAGCCCTTTTTACATCTTCCACAATGTACATTTCAGAAAAAACTCCGGAACAGATTCTGAAAGAGGCTGAAAGCAAAAGATCACCATGGACACAAATGTCTATGACTGCAGAGTTAAACACTAATGCAAAATCTGGCACAACCAAAAGTATTTATAAAGTCTATTTTAAAGACGAAATAAACACATTGGTGGCATTTCTGGAACCTCAATTCGAAAAAGGTAATTTACTTCTCATGGTCGATGCCGATTTATGGTATTATGTAAGAGAAACCAAAAAGCCTACCCGTATTACACCTGTACAAAGATTATCCGGATCTGTTTCTTATGGCGATCTTGCCAGACTTGGATGGTCTAAAGATTATACAATTGTCTCAAGTGAAGAAACTGAATTAAAAACCGAAATTGGCACATCGGAAACTTACCTGTTAAATCTTGCTGCTAAATCACAAGGAGCTACTTATCAAAAAATAAAATTATGGATAGATAAAAAGACTTCAAAACCATTAAAATCAGAAGTATTTCTGTTATCCGGAAAGATGTATAAAACAATGCTCTTTACAAAGTACGAAATCGTCAACAATAAAGAAGTCAACTCACAGATCGAATTTACAGATCATTTTAATGCAAATCAAAAATCTGTATTGAACTTTTCAAAAATTGCACAAGAGAAAACAATTCCAAATAGATTTTTTATAAAAACTTCCTTAGCAGAAGTATCAGATGAGGTTAGTGAATAAAGCAAGACCACATATTGTATTCTCGATTGCTGCATTCATAATATTGAGCGGATTATCTGTTCAGGCGCAAACATCGAAATACATAAGTGAAGTAGAATACAATACTATCAACAAAGGATGGCTGAATCCTCAAAACATTCAGCTATTACCTTATATTAATGTCAACAATATATTTCTATATAACAAGTCATTCAAAATCTGGAAAGGCTCTCTTAATGGTAATTTAAGATTTTCTTTGCTTAATCAGCTGAGCAAAGATGAAGTCAACAAATATGATGTTAATGATTACAAAATTCGTTTCGACCCTAACGAACTGTATTATCAAAAATCATTTAACAATTTCACACTGGGAATCGGAAGAAAAAGGATTAAATGGGGAGTAGGATATGTTTCAAGTCCAACAGACATCGTATCAAATCCTCCTTCCCCTACCGATCCCTCAGATCGCTTGTTTCAGATAAAAGGAAGTGATCTGTTTCAGGCCTCCTACATCGGATCCAAATCACAATATGATATTTATTTAATGCCCAAAACCAATGTCAATGATTTATATTTCAAAAATCACTCTGCGGCATTCAGATATTTCACAAATGTTCATCCATTTGATATAAGCCTTGTAGGTAGAATAGATCTTGACGGTACATACCAGGCAGGCTTTAACCAGACAGTAGCAATCGGAGAAAAACTGGAACTTCACTCAGATGCTATTCTGAGCTCAAAGAGCAATGCATTATACCCTCCGGATTTCAGTACTAACAAAGAATTATCTTACCGTATCCTAGCTGGCACCAACTGGTCTCCCAATCAGAATTACAATATAGTGCTGGAATATTTTCACATAAGTGAAGGTTATTCTGCCAATCATTGGCTTCTTTTACAAAACACAATCGAATATCTTGAAGCTATGAGGGCCATTGAAACCTTTGAACCTACAGCAACTTCAACAATGAAAAAAATTTATAACTCGAATGTATTTCCACTTAGAAAGGACTTTATATTCGGTCGATTGTTAAGAAACAACCTATTCAAAAATGCAGAACTGGAATGGATTACCTTTGCGTGCATTAATGACCTTGGAAGCCTGAACAGACTAGGTATTTATTACAAATTTCAATCCAGATTCAACCTATACTTTCAATATCAGTTCCTGCTCAATACGGACAAGTCCAGCTTTAACCTCTATGGATTTGAAGATACCTGGAGACTTGGACTTAAGATCAGTTTTTAAATATAGAAAAAAACCTTTTTCCATTAATCACGATTATTTTTATCAATGATATATCAGGATGAAAATATTATTACCCTTGTAATTCGTACTACCAATGGATCATTCATAAATTTCTGTTATATCATTTATGATAAATATTCCAAAGAGGAAATATTAGTAGATCCAAGCTGGGAACCTGATAAAATTAACCAATTGCTTTATGAACATGAAATCATTATAAAGCATATTCTACTCACGCATCATCACTTCGACCACATTAACCTTTCAGATTATTATTCTTACACAACAAGTGCTCCGGCATGGATTTCATTGAAAGAATATGAATATTATAAACCACAACTTAATAATGTTGAGCTATTTAAAAACAATGAGGAAATTCATTTTGGAAACTACTCTTGTGTAACTATAGTGACACCTGGACATACAGCAGGAAGTTCTTCCTTTAAGATAAACAATCACCTGTTTTGCGGAGACACTCTATTTCCGGAAGGATGTGGAATCTGCACAAGCTTAGGAGGGAAACCCACATGAAATGTTCCAATCCATTCAGCTTTTAAAAAAGGATTTGAATAAATCTGTAAAGATATTCCCCGGACACTCTTATGGAAGTGCCCCGGGGATTGAATTAGAATCTGTACTAAAAACAAATATTTATATGCAGATTGATAATGAAGAAACATTTGTAAAATTCAGAATGCGAACGAACCAAAAAGATTTCATAGAATTTCATTGACTTAAAATTTCTAATTTTGAACAGCGACTTGTCTCACATCATCTGCATTCATATCAGATATTCCATCAATCACTTTTACTTTCACACAACTCTTAAGCACATCAGGTGTTAATCCTTTTACTAAAGGTATAATTCTAATGAGATAAGTACCATTAACAGTCAATAAAGAAGACTTGAAAAGATCAATACCGTAAACAGGTATTCTTTCAGAATAAATAGGAAAACTACTTTCATTATAACAAGTGATAAAAACCATATAGTCTCCTGCCCTATCTGATATATCAACGTAAACAGAGCTATTCCTGTTAAAATACCCAAATAAAAATGTAGTTTCCGGATTACCTACAGGCAAGTACTCATACTCTAAATTACTACTGATCGACTTAGTCTCTTGTCTGAATGCATAATGAAGATAATAATGCACAAAGCTATAAAATCTACTTTCCTTACCCATAATTTTATCGGGATACACAGGAACCTTATCCAGTATTAACCTTTTTTCGATAATTACTTTTCCATTATCTATAATCAACTCAGGAAGCTCGACAGGATACCTCAACTCATAACAGCGAAGTACTATTGAATAAGATCCGCGTTCAACATTCACCTTGTGGTGAAGAGATGAATCATCAAGACAAGAAATCACTTTACTGGTAACATTTGCAGGAAGTTTATATAAAATAAAAGTCCAGCTGGAACAAAGCATATTGATCTCCGAGAAATCAATAGCTATATTTTCATTGATAGTAACAGGACCTGCTGAAGCTATGAAAGCATGGGTATTCCAGCGAGGCGCGTTTAACATAGCATATGGAACCCCCACCGGATGTTGCAATCTTTCAATATATAATTTCCATTTTTTAGATTCCTTTTTCAGTAGCAATGTTTGAAACAACATTCTGAAGTAAGCCTTAAGAAGCCTGTTAAATAAATAAGAAGCTTTATACTTAAAATAATTAAGAAACATATCGGTTATAAATTTTATTAATAAATAATTATTAAAATTAAGTAAGCATTAATTGTTTTGTCCGAAATTTATTTATTTTTGTTTATAGTAATGATGGAGCACACAATTTTTTTTGTGTCATGATCTTGGTGGTGCGACAATAACAATCAAAGCTTTTTTATTAAATCAACAATGAATGAATTCTTTCTTTTCATTTCCATGAAGAGGGGTAATTTAACGAATTTGAATTCATCCATATATTATGTAGAATCAAATGATGATTCAGAGATTGAAAGTCTTAAACCATTTCTACATCAAGAAGAGCTTATAAGATATAATTCATACACGAGTGACATAAGGAAACAAAGTTATTTCCTCGGAAGATATTGTGCCAAAAAGGCGATAATGAAACATTGTAATATAAGCATACCAAGTTCAATTTGGATAGAACCGGTAGTGTTTAATCAACCTGTAATAAAAGTTCCTTTTATTGGAGTAATAAAGATGAGCATTTCTCGAAGTGGCAAAGCCGCAATTGCTGCTGCATATAATGAAAGTTATCCTATGTATGTTGACATAGAACATATAGATGCATCAAACAGGGCATCTATATATTCTCAACTTACAGACATATAAAAAGTATTTATACAACTATCAGGTGAAGTAAATACAGATGTATTTATGACATCATTATGAACTTCCAAAGAATGCTTGAAAAGTTACTGACTACCGGCCTTACATGTGGTCTGAAATTATTTGAGATAGATAAGATATTGATTAATGAAAAAAAGTTATTGAATATACATTCAATAACTTACAAAACATCATCAATTATATATAAAGGCAAACTTATTACGATACTGATTCCCCAAAGGGCTAAATTATGTTTAAAGAATTAAAGACAGAGACAACCGAAGGAATCAACCTGCTTAAAGAACTTAACTATCTTTTACCTAATTCTTCAACTGATACATATGATGAAGCTCTAATACATAATATTCAAAAATTATTTATAAAACATAAAGATGACAAGTCCCTGTCTCTTGACATATCCTTATATGAATACTTCTTTGAAATATCAAATGGATTCAAAGAAAAAGAAATGATGATTTATTTTATTGAAATATACAGAAAGCTAAAAAAAACCTGGCTTATAAAAGATTTCAGAAAAGTTAAAGTATGGTATAAAATTCATCTTGACGGAGGAGGTACAACATACGCTCATGTCTTTAACAGGCTTATAAGGGAACAATTCCCCAATAGAACCTTTTTCAAAAGTCTTGAATGGTGCTCCGGACCAGGTTTTATAGGCTTTAATCTTTTGGCCGATAATTTAACCCAATATCTGAGATTAACGGATTTAAATAATGAAGCTATAGATTGTGCAAAACGAACAATAACAGAAAATCAATTAGAAAACCGTGCAGATGTATATGTGGGTGACAATTTGAATGGCATTCCTAAAGATGAGAAATTTGACCTTGTGGTGGCATCTCCGCCGTGGGCCTATGAAATAAACAATGATGTAAATACAATGATATCAAGTGATGTAAAGTGGAAACTTCATGAAGCATTTTACTCACAGATAAGATCTTTTCTTTTTCCGGGTGCAATTGTTTGCCTAAGCTGCTTTGAGCCATTTGAAAAAAAAACCTGAAGTTAGTTTTCAAGAAGAACCTTGGGATATCAGACCTGAGGAACCAATATTAATTTTTAAAAAAATGATAGAAAAAGGAGGATTGGTACTCAGAAAAATATGCAAACCGGAATACAGCCATGAAGCCCATATGGGCTATGGAGTTTACTTTATTTTTTGCGAATATACAGGACATTAAAAACACCTAAGCTATGACAACCTTGCTAATAGACAACTATGATTCTTACACTTATATTATTTATCAATACTTATGGGAGATCAATGGAGAAAGACCCATTGTAATAAAAAATAACTCCATCAATATTGATGAACTCTCCAATATTCCATTTGACAATATTGTGATCTCGCCAGGCCCAGGTACCCCAGACAATCCGGAAGATGTAGGATTAAGTATGGAAGTACTCAAAAGGTTCCCTGATACTCCTATTCTGGGTGTATGCCTAGGACTTCAATGTATGGGGAAACATTTTGGAGGCTTAGTTAAAAAGGCACCTCAGGAAATGCATGGAAAATACTCCGAGCTAATCATACATGACTCTCCTTTATTTAAAGGTCTTCCAGAAGGTATAAATGTTGTCCGTTACCACTCTTTGATTGTTGAAAGAGAATCATTTCCGGAACACCTGCGATGTACTGCAGAAACCAAAGATCAAGGACTGGTTATGGCTCTTGAACATAAAACACAACCATTTTACGGAGTTCAATTTCATCCGGAATCTATCGGAACAGAATATGGTAAAGAAATATTCCGCAATTTTAAAAATATAAGTGACTATTGGATCCGTACGAAACGATTACCTGTTGCATCAAAAAAAACAAAGAGAAAATTTGTCACTTTTGAAATACAATGGACTGATCCGGAATCAACTTTTGAAAGTCTCTTTCTAAATCACCCATATTCATTCTGGCTAGACAGCAGTAAAACAGGATACAATGGAAGGTATTCATTTATGGGTCTACCGGAATATATAATAGAAGCTCACAATAAAACCATACGTTTCATCAACCCTTCTTTTGAAAGAATAAACAAACCTGAAATCATTAGTACTGATCTATTTGGAATCCTTAAAGAAAGCTTATTAAATGAAGAAATAGAAAGTAACACATCTGAAATTCCATTCAAAGGTGGTTTCGTAGGATACCTTGGCTATGAAAGCACCATGCATTTAAATATTGAATTGAATGAATATCCAATGGAGTACCCGGAATCTCTTCAGATGTGGGCAGAAAAATTCATAACATTTGACCATCAGGAAAACAAATTATACCTCTGCTATGCAGGAACTGAAATAGAATCAGGACATCAATGGCTTTTAGATATGAGTAAAATACTTAGTGAAAAGGACACGAAAAATAAGCTCAGATTCTCCACTACTAAAGACGTAAACGAAACACCAAGACTGGACCTATCATTAAGTCAGTCAAGAGAAACATATCTGGATAACATCTCCAAAATCAAAAATTATCTAAAAAGTGGAGATACCTACGAAGTATGCTTATCCAATGAATTCAGAATTAAGACGCATATAAACTCATTCGAATTATACAAAGTATTAAGAATATCCAATCCAGCCCCTTATTCTGCCTATATCCAAATGCCAGGAACAGCTATCCTGAGTTCTTCTCCTGAATGTTTTATTACTCTTGATAAAACCGGCAACATAAGAAGTGAACCAATTAAAGGGACACGCTCTAAAGGCAAGAGTGAAAATGAAAACATGGAAATAAGAAAAAGCCTTGCGGAGAGTGAGAAAGATCATTCGGAATTACTTATGATCATTGATCTTATCCGGAATGATCTAAGCATGAGTTGTGAAAAAGGTACTGTTAATGTATCCGACTTTATGAAGATCACAGAATATGCAACTGTGCTTCAGCTTTCATCAGTTATTGAAGGAAAATTAAGAGAAGGTACAACTGCTGTAGATGTCCTCAAATCAGCATTTCCAGGAGGATCAATTACCGGAGCACCGAAGTTCAGAACCATGCAAATCATTAACAGTCTGGAAAAACGTCCTCGGGGTGTCTACACAGGCAGCATAGGCTATCTTTCCATAGATCATGCAGCAGATTTTAATATAGCAATAAGAACCATTGTTAATCATGAAAGCCTTGATGAGTTATCATTCGGAAGCGGAGGAGCAGTAATTGCCGAATCTAATCCTGAAGAAGAATATAAAGAAATACTTGTGAAAGGCTATGCATTGCTCAGAGCTATATATCTGACCAAGTTCGGAAAATTCGAAAACTATATAATAGGTCCTGCAAACGAATCAGCTAACCACGAACAAAAATCAGATGTTTCAACCCAGCAAAAATACATGACCAAAAAACCTGATCTGGAAAATATCTTTCAATAACCTGTTAATATTCTTATACTCTATGGAAAAACCGAGATCACTCTCCGAAGTATTGCAAAAACAAGCGGAGAAGTATCCTGATAAAATTGCTTACAGCGTTATCAACACCGAGGGCATACTTTCAGAAGAAATTTCATATAAATCATTATTCTCCTTCAGTAAATCATTTGCTAAACACATTGATAACAATGCAGGAGATGCAGATGCAGCAATTCTTTTATTTCCGGCAGGGATTGATTACATAAAATCTTTTTTCGCTACAAGCATATCAGGAAAAACGATCATTCCTTTACCTCTGCCTTCAAATCCGGACAACAAGGCTTTTATAACGCTGATTCATACCATTGCTGCACAAATTTCACAAAAGCTCGTTATTACCAATAAAGGAATTAAAGACAGTCTGCAAAAGGTGCTTCCTGATTTTGACATTATAGCGATCGAGCATACACCATTAGAAGAAACGGATTTCTTTAAAGAGCCTAATGAAAATGCTTGTTATCTCTTCACTTCCGGCTCTACTTCCACTCCTAAAGGGGTTATAATAACTCAGGATAACCTGTTACACAACGGAGGTTCCGTTACAAGTAAGTATAGCTATTCGGAAAACAGCGTCACTGTATCCTGGCTTCCACATTTTCATGCATTCGGAATGCTTGTGAATATTATATATCCTTTATTTTCAGGTTCAGGATCTATACTCTCTTCCCCATCAGACTTTGCTGCTGATCCATTCCGATGGATTCATCAACTATCCGGGTTCAAAGCCACTCATACAGGCTCTCCAAACTTTGGTTTTGACATTGCCGCAATTGAAGCAGAAAAAAAATAATAATTCCTTTGATCTTACAGCTCTCAGTGTTGCATTTTGTGCAGGAGAACCAATAAAACAAAATACATATCTCCGGTTTTACAACACATTTAAAAATCATAACCTTAAGGCAGATTTCTTCAAGCCAATGTATGGAATGTCCGAGGCATCCACTATTGCTGCGAAAGACTCAGGGGAGCCTGCATTTATACACATTGATCTTCATGCATTAAATCAGAATAAAATTGCAGAATCATCTGATACCGGAACTTCAAAAACTATTACAGGATGCGGATCTCCCCTACCAGACACAGAAGTACTCTTTCTGAATGAATCTCAGCAACAGGTAGCATCTGATGATATAGGAGAAATATGTATAGCCGGACCTTCCCTGTTTAAAAACTATATCAATAACCTTCATAGTGAATCGGCATTTGTCGAAATAAGTGGGAAAAGATATTTTAAAACTGGTGATCTGGGTTTTATGAAGGATGGAGAAATATTTATTGCAGGAAGAATTAAGGAGGTAATCATTGTAAATGGTAAAAACCATTATCCGGCAGATATAGAAACCTCTATTGCACTAAGCGATACGTTATTGGCTGATGTTAGAAAAGTTGTTTTTTCAATTACAGACATTCACTCGGAAGAAAAGATTATAGCCATAGCAGAAGAACCATCAGAAAGTTGCGACATAAACATCCTCTGTAAAAAGGTAGCTGCCTCCGTGCAGGAGTACAATGGAATAAGACTAGGAGAACTCCTATTTGTTAAAAGAGGATCCCTCCCCACCACAGCCAGCGGGAAACTTCAACGTAATGCGTGTAAGACATTATTCCAATCAAACAGTCTTGGCATAACTTTTCACAAAGATTATTTTGCTGAAATTCAAAGCGAAAATGATAGCTATGAGGAAAACCCTGTAACGATACAGATCAGAGAATTTTTCTCTGATTTAAGCAAAACAACCTTTAAAGGTAATCCGGAAAATATATCTGTCTTTGAACTCGGATCAATAGAACTCATAAGACTTTCCAGAAAAATAAAGAACCATTATGATATCAATATCGAAGTTAGCGAACTAGTAGCCTCTGAAAATATTAAAAAACTATCAGAGCTGGTTTTAAAAAAGTTATCAGACTATCAGACTACTGAAACACCGGCAATCAGTGAAACAGCTACTCAGGTAAAATCGGGATTATCCATTAATCAACGTGGACTCCTGATTGATTATTCAAGAAATCATCATACATTCCGATACAATACTCCTTTAGCATTTCAACTTGGTGATAACATTCAAAT
This sequence comes from Sporocytophaga sp., assembly GCA_024707265.1. Classification (GTDB taxonomy): domain Bacteria; phylum Bacteroidota; class Bacteroidia; order Cytophagales; family Cytophagaceae; genus Sporocytophaga. The sequence goes on from JANQAB010000009.1 coordinate 26,537, forward strand.
CAGCCATCTGGAAAAAGTTCTGGACGAGATCCAGGATAACCATCCAGTCTTAAGAGGAAGAATTGTTGAAATAGATAATCAACCCATCTTTACGGTTTCAGAAAAGAAAGTATCTTTAAAAATATCAAATGTATCAGGTGACAGAAATCAAATTACCCAACATATATTAAGTAAAGCCTGGATACCATTTAAACCTTCAGAAACAGAACCACTGTTCCACGCTGAAGTCATTCAAGGAAATGACGATCAAAAATACCTATACCTGAATGCATCCCATTTACTGTTGGATGGGATGTCTTGTCAGATTCTATTAAAAGATCTTGTTCGTTTATACCATCAAAAGAATACTATTAATACCTATGAAAAAGGTGAAAAGAATGTAGATGTACAGTTCTTTAACTTTGCAGATTGGGAAAGCAAAAATCTATTGCAAACCAAAAGTGAAAGCCTTAAAGAATATTGGGCATCAAAACACAATTTGTTTCAGGGTTTGAACCTTCCTTATGATGTTCAATCCTCCAACGCATCTTCACCCGGAATTATATGTTTCACCCTTCCAGAAGAATTATTAGTAGCTGTAGATACGATAGCACGAAACAACAAAATCAGCAGGTATGCATTCTTCTTATCCGCCTATTTTGTATTACTTTATAAGTATACAAGGCAACGATCTTTAACCATAGGAACTGCATTTTTAAACCGTCCGGAAGAACGATTTGAAAACGCCCTGGGATTTTTCTCAAATGTTCAACCGGTTTATTCTGACATAAATCAGGATGCAACATTTCAAAATTTTGCTTCTTCCATTTATGACGAAGTAAATAAGCTAATATCCTTTCAGAGTTACCCATACCCTGAATTGGTAAAACTCTTAAGAGAAACAGGAATAAGCAATGACGCATTGCTATTTCAGACATTCTTCCTTTATCAGGACTGGCTTTCCGATCTGGAAGAAAATACGTTACTTCAGGATCAGCTATTTGAAGTCAATCAGCCGACAGTCGGAGATCTTACCTTCGAACTCCTGAAAACAAAGGACGCCACAAAATTATTGGTCAAATACAATGCAAACAGATTCAATAAATCTACTATTGATTATTTGTCTGATAACTATTTTGATTTACTAGGAAGAATTACTCAATCACCTGAAACTACAATAAGGGAATTACTTTCTCTCAGTGAAAAGGAAAAACATATCCTGAACAGCTGGAATAACACATACAAGGAAATTCCAAAAGCTACCAACCTTTATTCCATTTTTGAAGAAAGAGCAAAATCGCACCCGGAGAAAGTCGCAATAATAACTTCTAACAGCAGACTAACTTATGGAGAGCTTTATGACAAAGTCCAAGGCTTGTCCAAGTCACTTTCTGATTCCGGAATAAAAAAAGGATCCAGAGTTGCTATATTATTACCAAGGACTGAATATATCCCCGTGGCATTTCTGTCCTTGTATCAAATCGGAGCCACTTATATTCCATTAGATCCGGAGCTTCCTGATAACAGACTCAATTATATTCTTGAACATGCATCTCCGGACCTCATTCTTACATCTGGTATTAAACCAAAAGGTTATCCGATATTAGATGTCAATAATAGTAGTATTCTAAACAAATTCTTTATTCAAACGGAATTCTATAACCCTAGTGATACTCTTTGCCTGATTTACACGTCAGGATCAACAGGAAAGCCAAAGGGTGTAGAAGTAACTTATTATGGTTTTCTGAATTTCTATCATGCCATTATTGAATCGCCTGGAATTAAAGAAAATGACATCCTACTTGCCATCTCCACCATTTCATTTGACATTTCATTTACTGAAATCATAGCACCACTCCTTACAGGATCAAGTATATATATTGCCTCTGAAGAAGAACAAAAAAAGCGGGGAAGAACTAAGAAGAATTATTGAATCATATAAGATTACCATTTTACAAGGTACACCAACAACCTTCAAACTGTTACTCAAATCAGGATGGGATGCAACCACATCTTTAAAAAAAGCATTTTCAACAGGTGAAGCATTACCTCAGGAAGTAGCAAAAGGAATACTTTCAACAGGAGTTGAATTATGGGACTTGTATGGGCCTACAGAAGCCACCATTGAATCAACCTTATGCCAAATAGAAAATTCCAATGACATAAGCATTGGAAGACCATTATCAAACATGCGGCTTCATGTACTTGATGAATCTTATCAGCCTGTCCCTATCGGAGCGTTGGGCGAACTTTATATTGCAGGAGATGGACTGGCTAAAGGATATTTAAATCAACCCGAGCTCACTGAAGAAAGGTTTATAAGGATTACCAACCAGCCTTTGCAGGAACAGGTTATATATAAAACCGGAGATATTGTAAGGTTTTCGACAAACGGAATGCTTTATTACTACGGAAGAAATGACCATCAGGTAAAAGTGAGGGGATATAGAATAGAATTGGAAGAAATCGAACATGTACTGAAGAACTATCAGAATATTACAGACTGTTGCGTTTCAGCGGAAACGTCTGCTTCAGGTAATATCGAGCTGAAGGCTTGTATTATTTCAGGTTCAGTTCAGCCGGATTTACAAGAGATACAGCTTCATCTGAAGAAGTATTTACCAGCATATATGATCCCTTCTTCGTTTTATCAAAGAGCGGAACTACCTCTCCTTCCCAATGGAAAAATTGATAGAAAGCTTTTGTTTACCAATGGCGAATACCTCACGGCCAAAATTGATAAACATGAAAATACGAATGAAACAGAAAAGCAGATTATGCATATCTGGGAAGAAGTACTTGGAAAAGCTGCATCAGGTATGGAAAGAACCTTCTTTGATGAAGGTGGAAGTTCTCTGTTAATCCCTGAACTTCAAAATAAATTCATACAGCAGTTCCCTGATTTAAGGATAAGACTTGTGGATTTCTTTAAGCACACAACGATCAGAGCACAAGCCGCATGGATAGAAAAAGAAAGTCTGGCAGCAGGAAGAAAAGTTTCTAAACCGATAGCCTCCACCATATCTGAAAAAGATACGGAATCTGTAGAAATTATCGAAACACAATTAAGAAAAGATTTAAGAATCAACTATAGAACATTAGTACCATGAGCACCTATACCAGCAACGATATCGCAATCATTGGAATGAGCATGAGGTTTCCCAAAGCCTCAACCTCCGAAGCCTTTTGGAATATGCTCATAAACAAAAAGACCGGCATTAGTCACCTTTCCGAAAAAGAGCTTAATGAGCTAAAAATTCCTCAGGAAAAAGTAAGAAGTTCGAACTTTGTAAATGCAGGTTCCGTAATTGAACATCCTTACGACTGGGATGCCTCCTTTTTCGGATATAGTCCGAAAGCAGCATCCATTCTTGATCCCCAACAAAGACTATCGCTGGAGTGCGCATGGGAACTAATAGAACAGGCAGGATACTCACCTCTTAATATTAAAGCAAGAACAGGTGTATACCTTTCCGTAGCCAACAATAACTATGCTCACAGATACAGATCCTTAGCCAGTCAGTCTGATGATTATATAGCATTTACCTCCAATGATGCCGACTTTGCTTCAACACGTATTTCCTATCATCTGAATTTAAAAGGTCCCAGCATGACAATAGAAACAGCTTGCTCCAGCTCTCTGGTTGCAGTGCATATGGCATGTGAAAGTCTTTTGAATCATGAATCCGAAATGGCCATCTGTGGTGGAGCCTCAATTCTCTTTCCCCAGGCTGGATATATTTATGATCCCAACCTCATTTTCAGTCCAGACGGCCATTGCAGACCATTTGATAAAAATGCCAAAGGAACAGTATTTGGAAATGGGATCGGACTAATACTTCTTAAAAGGATAAAAGATGCTGTTGATGACAGTGATAATATTCTGGCAGTTATCAAAGGCTCAGCAGTAAACAATGATGGAAAAGTCAAAAACAGCTTCTATTCTCCAAGTCCTGAAGGGCAGAAAAAGGTAATCAGAGAAGCATTGGCCGTTTCAGGTATTCCTGTAGAGTCAATCGGATATATAGAGGCGCATGGTACTGCTACTCCTATTGGAGATCCCATTGAAATAGAAGCATTGGCTGAAGTCTTCAGAGAATCGACATCTGAAAAAACATATTGTTATATAGGTTCTGTAAAATCAAACCTTGGTCATTTAAATAAAGCTGCTGGCATTGCCGGGCTAATCAAAACAATACTAACGCTTCAGAACCGTACGATACCTGCAACGCTGAATTTCACTTCACCCAATCCTGAAATTGATTTTTCCGAGACTCCTTTTATGGTAAACGCAGAAGCTATAGAGTGGAGGAATGGCCAATTCCCCAGAAGGGCCGGGGTAAGCTCATTCGGTGTAGGAGGAACCAATGCTCATATTATCCTGGAAGAAGCTCCTCTCCTTTCAGAACAAGCTTCATCTCAAAGACATTATATCCTCCCGTTATCAGCGAAAAATGAAGAATACCTTTCCTTATATAAGAAAACACTTGCTGAATATCTGAAAAATAATCCATCGTTAACGATTCAGAATATTGCATATACATTGCAGGAAAGCCGTGCTGATTACTCTTGCCGTGATTATGTAATATGCAGCACTATAGATCTATTCATCCAATGGCTTAGTGGCAATGAAATAAATTCTGAGACGAATACGAATATGGAAGTATTAAAAAGATGGAAAGAGGGATCAACGTGCGACTGGCAAGCATTAAGAAACAGTGAAAACGGCCTAAGAAAAAAACTTCCCGGACATCCCATGAACAGAGGCTTCCATCACATTGATGATTACACGCCTCAGGAACCTGTAAAACAAAACAGACTTTTGCCGCTGATTGAGGAGAATCTTTCCACTTTTAAAAAACAAACGTTCAGGACAACCTTTAGTCAGCATGAATATCTAATTCAGGAACATAACTTTATTCTACCTGCAGCAGCTTATCTGGAAATGATTACAGAAAGCGTAAAATTATCAGGTGAAGACTATAAAAGCTTTGGTTTAAAGGATGTAATCTGGAAGCAGGCATTTTCTCTTAAGGATCATAATCAAAGAGCACTTAATGTTTCGTTACATCACGCAGGACAGGAAATTCACGTTAATTTTTCTTCAGGTGATGAAAACTCAGACAGAACACTGGCAGAAGGAACCTTCTTCCAACTTTCTGATCATATAGCTAAAAGCAGTGAACTTCCTATATTTTCAGAGTCCGAAAGCAGCAACACATTCTCAGGGAATGATGTTTATTCGCTTTTTAATAATAGCGGATTCAGATATGGAGAACACTTCAGACTGATAGAAAAAATATCCAGACAGAAAGATTCTGCTTTAGCAACAATCAATTTTAAATATAATTCTCCGGACAAAAACAATTACATCATCGATCCTTTATTAGTTGATGCGGCGTTTCAGACTGCTGTCTCTCTACTTCCCTCTTTTGATACGTCGCTTGAGCTTTTTGTTCCATACCAGTTAAAAGAAGCCCGATTCTACAAACTTCCTGTTGACCATGTAAAAATTATAGCCCAAAGATTAACGCAGGAAAAGACTACTACAGCTATCGAAAGGTTTAACATTACGATCCTTGATGAGAATGATGAAACCTGCATAGCATTTACTCAATTGGAACTGGTACAGTGGAACAGATCTCAATCAAAAACTAAAATCCGAGAAATAGAAAGCGATGCAGATAAACAAACAACGGAAGAGATAGAAAAGCTGCTTAAACAAGTTATTAGCGAAGAATTAGGCTATGAGTTGGGCTCTTTCAGCAATGATGAGTCTTTTGAGACTTTAGGACTTGATTCCGTTATTCTCGTGAATGTTATCAATAAACTTGACAAAAACTTTCCAGAGCTTCCTAAAACCCTCTTTCTGGAATATCCAAACATAGCAGATGCAGCCCTTTACATTGTTGATACCTACAAGGACGCCAGCAAGCACTTTTCTGAAAAAGCTATCGAAGAAAAGGATCAACTAATGAGTAAACATACTAATTCTTATAAAATCCAACCTATAACAGCAAAAGTCATGGGATCAACTGAAGAACAATATCAATATAAGCAGGACAAAGATAACGACATCGCTATTATTGGGGTTCATGGAATGTACCCTGAGGCTGGCAACCTGGAATCTTTCTGGGAAAATTTAAAATCTGCCAAAGATTGTATACGTGAAATTCCACGTGACAGATGGCCTATTGAAGGATTTTATAGCCCGGACAGTAACAGAACAGATACCAGTACGACTAAATGGGGAGGCTTCATAGATAAATTCGAATACTTTGATCCTTTGTTTTTTAAAATATCTCCCAAAGAAGCTTCCTTCATAGATCCGCAGGAGAGGTTATTCCTGGAATCCGCATGGTGTTGTGTTGAGAATTCAGGATATACCCCTCAAAACGTGTGTAATGAAAACAGAAAAGTTGGAGTTTATGCAGGTGTTATGTGGGGACACTATCAACTCTTTGCAATGGAAGAATATGTTCGCGGAGAGATGGTTGTCAATACAAGCAATTATTGGTCTATAGCCAACAGAGTTTCATTCACCATGAACTTTAACGGTCCTAGTATGGCTGTAGACACTGCATGCTCTTCATCATTGTCTGCAATACATCTTGCCTGTCAGAGTATCCTTAGTGGAGAATCAGATCTGGCTATTGCCGGGGGAGTAAATCTCAATCTTCATCCATACAAACACTACATACTGGCTGCCAGAAAATTCGCAGCAACCGACGGAAGATGCAGAAGCTTCGGAGAAGGAGGCTCCGGGTACGTGCCTGGCGAAGGAGTAGGTACCGTTTTACTAAAACCCCTGAGCAAAGCTATTCAGGACAAAGATTTTATACATGCTGTGATCAAAGGAAGTGCTATAAATCATGGCGGTAAAGTCAGCGGATTTACTGTACCTAATTCAAATGCACAGGCTTCTGTTGTAAAATCTGCATTCAGTAATGCTGGTATAAAGCCTTCAGACATCAGTTATATAGAAGCACACGGGACAGGAACTTCACTAGGTGACCCAATTGAAATAAACGGACTTACCAGAGCATATGCAGACAATTCCTTTAACCCTGAAAGCTGTCCTATAGGTTCTGTAAAAAGTAATATCGGTCACCTGGAATCTGCAGCCGGTATAGCTTCTATTCACAAAGTAATCTTACAGCTCAACCATAAAACTCTAGTTCCAAGTATTCATAATGAACCCGTTAATCCATATATCGATTTTGCTAAATCTCCTTTCAGAATACAGAAAAGAATTGAGGAATGGAAGCCTAGTGGAAGCTATTCCAAACGGTTAGCAGGGATTAGTTCGTTCGGGGCAGGAGGTTCCAATGCTCATGTTGTCGTGGAAGAAGCCAACCATTACCGTCCGGAATATACGGAAACCCAACATTTATCCGAACATGCCATTATCTTATCTGCACAGGATGAGCCTGCTTTATTGACTTACGCTTCCAGAATGCTCGAGCACATTAATAATCCAGGTTATGCCGGACTTTCTCTTTCAGCTTTTGCTTTTACACTTCAAACAGGTAGGATCAGCTTGGAACACCGACTGGCATTTACGGCGACCAGCCTACAACAAGTCAGGGAAAATCTGCAATCATTTATAGGAGGAAACAAGAATAATGTTATACTGTCAAAAGCAGACAAAACTGCTGGGCTTCCATCCCCTGCGCAAATTGCAGAGTTCCTGAAAAATAAAAATATAAGAGAGTTACTTCATGCATGGTCTCTGGGAGCTAATATCAACTGGACATTGTTGTACCAAAACAATATTCCAGGAAGAATTCCTCTTCCTTATTATCCTTTCAATAAAAGAAGACTTTGGTATAAAAACCTAGAGCCTAATGAACCAATGGCCAAACTGTTGGGTGATTCCGGAAATAGTAAGGAACACTTTGTATCCTCAAAACCTTCTGAAACGAATCTCAGGTCAGCACTTACTACTCCTTTAAAAACGGTACAAGATTCAGGATTGCCTCTGAACTATTTCCAATTGTCATTGAAGCAAGCTCCTATAGTACCCAATACCAATAAACGTTCCTCTGCGTGCCTTCTGTTTTCGGAAAACACTGACGAACTTCTGGCCTGGAAAAAGTTTTATACCAACGATATTATAAGGATTAAAGCAGGTAATGAATTTAGCAAAGACATGTCAGGTTATACCCTTCCACTTCAGAAGTCCAATACCTACGCATTGCTGTATAATGAACTGGTGACTAGTATTCAGACACAGGAGATAGATATAGTGATTCATGCTGACAGTCTTTTTGCTCCGGACTATAATTTTCTGATTGATTTATTCAGACATACCAAACAAGTGACAGAAACATTTAAAAAGCAAAAATTAAATATTCTGATCTACTGGACAGCAGCTAACGGAAACGAAGCTGCATACAAAGCTGCCGGAAGTTTTGCCAAAGTTGTTTCAAAAGAAAACAGCAGAATAAATATCAAAACAACAGAGTTTAGGAATAACCTTTCTTCTGCTACTCGTATTGATAACCTAATAACGGAATTAAACAACAATGCCGTTCCTGTCAAGAGGGAATCTGTTTATATAAATAACATCAGGTATGAATATTCTGTAATCCCTATGAATCATACTTCCGGAAAAGAGGAAATCTCTATAAAACCAGGAGGAATATATCTTATAACAGGAGGAATGGGCTCCATAGGCCTTACCACTGCAAAGCTGCTGATTTCAAAAGGCGCCCAAAAGGTAATACTGAGTGGAAGAAAGCCATTTGAAAATCTTACTTCAACTCAAAAAGAGCTGTTAGAAAAGAGCAACGGTAAGTTAGGTTACCATGCTGCAGATATTGCTGATCCTATAAGTTCTCAACTACTCATTTCTTCCATTGTAAAACAGTATGGAAAACTAAACGGTGTGATTCATTCAGCGGGTATTGTGGATGATAAGGTTTTAATTAAAAAATCAGAAGAGAGCTTTATCAATGTTACAGGGCCTAAAATCAAAGGAGCTTTAAATCTCGACAGGGCTCTTATGGGAGCACAACCAGATTTTGTACTCCTATATTCATCTGTGAGCGCTATAGCAGGACAAATGGGACAATCTGATTATACCACTGCCAACAAATTTCTTGATGAATTTGTAAGCTACAAAAATTCAATTTCTCCTGTCCGATACATCTCGGTAAACTGGCCTTACTGGAATGAAGGAGGTATGAAACTTGCAGCTCCATATATAGACATGATGCGCAATAGTGGAATAGATGGTATTTCGGACAACGAAGGCATGCAGGCTCTGGAAACAGTACTAAAGTCAGGCCATCAGCAAGTCATTGTATTCAAAGGAAATAAAAAAGGGTGCAAAGGATTTTTCAATGATACTCATTTTGACTTTTCTACTGCCATCGAACAAAGCATTGTAATTAATTCAAAAGAGGAAAAACCAGTTAAAGCACACTCGGCTTCCAGGACTTTTGAAAGAAGAGATCAAAGGAATCATTACATCCGTTTTATCAGAAGCTCTAGGTTTGTCTCCTGAAGAAATAGACAGCAGTGCAAACCTCGAAGAATATGGTGTAGATTCAGTTGCCATTATGAAAGTGACCTCCGAACTTGAAAAAGTTATTCCCGGAACTTTCCATTGCACTCTTTTTCGAATGTAAATCTATTAATGATATCGTTGAGAAAATAAACACTGAACTTTCTCAAGGAACATTAACCTATCAGGGCAACCTCACCCATTCTGAAATAACACAAACTTTAGAAGCTATTAAATCTACGGAAATTAAAACTAAAAATGGCTCCTCCGTTGATATAACAACAGAAGTACGTACAAAGATCACAGATATCCTTTCGGAGGCGCTGGGATTAGCTCCTCATGAAATTGATCCTACTACGAACATGGAAGAATACGGTGTCGATTCTGTAGCCATTATGAAAGTCACCGCTGAATTGGAAAAACTGTTCCCTGAAATTTCCATTGCATTGTTCTTTGAATGTAAATCTATTATTGATATCGTTTCCCGCATCACAGAAGAATTAAATAATGGCACTCTAACCTATACAGGACAGGGAAGGCAAAACTTATTATCAATAGCTGGACCTACTACAAGCATAAAGGCATCCCTGACGGATAATAATTTTAGCGAAACCCTTATCTCAAAAGTAAAAACCGTCATCACAGAAGTACTATCCGAAGCACTTGGCATTGAAGCCAATGAAATCAATTCATCAATATCTTTGGAGGAATATGGGGTAGATTCTGTTGCCATCATGAAAGTTACATCGGAATTGGAAAAACTTTTTTCAGGAATTTCCATTGCATTGTTTTTTGAAAGTAAAACCATCAATGATATCGCTGAAAAAAATCCTAGAGGAAGTAGCGTCAGGCAATCTCACCCATCTCTCAAAAGATTTACAACCTATTGTGAACCATGACACAAATGGCTACCAACCAGTAAGCAGTCATCATGTAAATGGAGTAAATCTATCCGATGAAATCAGAAATAAAATTACCGGCATCTTAACTGAAGCACTAGGGTTACAACAGGAAGAGATAGACCACGACGTAAATCTTGAAGAATATGGTGTTGATTCCGTTGTGATCATGAAAGTGACATCAGAACTGGAAAAGCTTTTTCCGGAACTTTCTATAGCATTATTCTTTGAATGTAAATCAATCAACGATATTGTTACTAAAATCAATGAAGAGCTTAAAACCGGAACACTGACCTATACCGGGTCTTCCGTAACTCATAACATGGAACAAGTAACAGACTATTTAAATCAACCTGTTAAAAAACCTTATTATGTTGCAGGTACTTTAATTCAGCAAGCAAGTATTACAAAAGTCCCTGTTACCTTAGATGGAAACTCTGAAGAGGTTTCTGATCATATAATCAACGGACAGGTGATATTTGCAGGAGCGGGCTATCTGGATCTGATAAAGAAAATTTCAGACAACACTCTTAATGAAAAAATTAACACATTCCGCAACATTTCCTGGTTTGCACCTCTCATTATAGAGGGAGAAGCCGTTCCTATCGAAATAGATTTTGCTTATAAAGGAGACTTCCGTCAATACAATTTTAAATCAGGAGTAAAGCCATTGGCAAAAGGAGAAGTAAAAGCAGAATCTATAGCTCCACTTTCTCTTGCTCCTGTAACAGCATTAATAAGTGGAGCCACAGACAAAATCACTGGTAAGGAAATCTATCAGTGGTTCAGCAACAATAAGTTTCATTACGGCCCTTCTTTCTCCACTATTGAAGAACTCTATATTTCAGAAGGACGTGTAACAGGCAGATTGAAAAAACAGGGTACTACAGAAACATGGCTCTCCCCTATGATACTTGATGGAATATTTCAATGCATTGCCGGATTTTCGATCAAATCTCCTTCTAATACAGAAGATCTTTGGGTTCCGTTTTTTATAGAAAAACTGTCTATACATTCGGAAGCGTCGCCATCAGAGCTTTGGGTAAGAGTTGAAAAAGATAATTTCACTAAAGATGCAAGTCTTCAGCAGTTTAACATTTTCCTGATAGACCCAAAAGGAAGAGTTTATCTGGATATTAAAAATTTCACATTAAAATCTTTTACCAATAAGAAAGAAAAAACAAAAAGTGCCAAAGAAACTGAATCTACTATTCGCATATCTGAAGCAGTAAATCCATCTGCCGGTAAAGCTTCTTATGCCTTTTCACCTTCCAATACCCCCGAACCTATTGCAGTCATTGCCACATCCTGCAAGTTTCCGGGTGCTGATTCACCACAGGAGTTTTGGAAAAACCTGGTTGAAGAAAAAGATGTAGTACATGAAATTCCGATTGATCGCTGGGATTACAGAAAATCATTTGATTCCGAAAAAGGTAAAAAAGGAAAAACTTATTCTAAATGGGGAGGATTTGTAAGTAATATCAGTGGCTTTGACAATGACTTTTTCAAGATTAAAGAAAGTGATGCAATGTGTCTCGATCCTCAGCAAAGAATACTTCTGGAGCTCACACAACATCTGTTTGACCAGGCAGGATATACCAAAGCGGAACTAGCAAACAAAAATATCGCAGTAATTACCGGAGGTGCATCCGGGATGTGGGGACAATTGATTGAAGATATGGATGGAGACCTGAAGAGAAATGTAGTTGTTAACACCATTCAGAATATGATCGCTGCACGAATCTCAGACTTTTATGATCTGAAAGGCACCTCACTTACTATAGATACAGCCTGCTCTTCTTCCCTGGTGGCCGTGCATGAAGCCTGTCAGAAAATAAGAGCTGGTGAATGTGAAATGGCGATTGCTGGTGGTATCACACTTCTACTCGCCGACGGAGGCCACATAGGCTTTAGTCAGGCTGAAGTATTGTCACCCGAAGGAAAATGTAATGTCTTTGATAAAAATGCAAACGGCATTGTACTTGGCGAAGGTGCAGGAATCGTATTGCTCAAATCATACAAAAAAGCGCTTCAGGATGGAGATCAGATCCTTTCAGTGATACGAGCTTCCGCTGTAAATAATGATGGAAAAACGATGGGCATCACTACTCCCAATATGCTCATGCAGAAAGAAGTGATTAAAATGGCTCTGGATCACTCTGGTATAGACAGGAAAAGCATTACATATCTGGAAGCTCATGGCACAGGAACATTGCTTGGAGACCCTATTGAAGTAAAAGCAGCAGGTCAGATTTACGGAGAAGGAAACACAAAAAAACAATACTGCGCTATTGCCTCTGTAAAAGCCAATATCGGACATCTTTTGCATGCTTCAGGTGTAGCCAGTCTAATAAAAGTTTCCATGGCACTTAAACACAAAGTCATCCCAGCAAGTCTAAATTGTAAGAATCCTCACCCACGGTTTGAATTTGAAGGTTCACCTTTCTATCCTGTTACTGCAACCAAGACATGGGAAACAAATTCACAACCAAGAAGAGCTGCCATATCCTCCTTCGGCTTCGGAGGTACCAACTGTCATATGATTCTAGAAGAAACGGATCCATCCTATGTTCCAACCAGAAAGCCATTGCCATTAACTAAATTTAAGAAGAAACAATTTTGGCCAGGACGTCCTATCGAACCAATAACTGAGCCTGAACAGGAAATTCCTTTATATGACCAGACTACAGTTAACCACATCATGGGCTTTAGTGAAATCCTGGAAAAACTGGAAAAGGGATTGATTACAGTAGAAGAAGCTATTCAATTTGAAAAATCTTTAAAATAATACAGCTATGGAAATATTAAACTCATATAACACTAGAAAGCTTCCAAATGGGAATTCAGCATTATCAGATGCAAGTCTGTTGGTTAAAGAATACATACTATCCAAGTTTGCTGAAAAATTTCAGACAGATGCAGAACATCTGGACCTCAGTGAAAATCTATTGGATATGGGACTTGACTCTTCTATCGTAATTAAAATTGCAGAAGAATTTGAACAGGAATTAGAAATTAAACTATATCCGACAGTTTTTTTTTGAATACAAAACCCTTCAGGAAATCATAGGATATTTCAATTCAGAGTTTGCTGATAAAATAGTAAAATATTACTCAGTACAGAATCAAGATCCTGCATTGATAGCACCAATGAGAGATCATGAAGAAGTTATCGGGCTGCATGAAAGGATTTCTGATTTTCTTAAACAACGTATTGCACCTGTTCTGGAAATCCATCCTGACCAGGTAAGCATGGAGGAAAATCTGCTTGACCTTGGACTAGGCTCTTCCTCTCTTGTAAGCCTCGCAGAAGAATTTGAAAAGGATATTAAAATAACTTTATATCCAACTGTTTTCTTTGAATATCAAAACCTCTCCAGCATTGTTGATTATTTTATGAGAGAGTTTAAACAAGAATTTGAGCAATACTTTGCTACAAGCAAACCTACAACTGAACCAGTTACAACAGTATCATCTGTTCCTTCTGTTCACATACCAGAGCTTGATCCTGAAAGATTTGAAAAAATCCATCAAGCTCCTCAGCAAGTAGAAAATTTACATGCCTATACATTACAATGGGAAAAGATAATTCCTCCGGAATCATTTAATTATACTAATCACCAAATTATTATGCTGCTGGAAAATGATTCCAGCGAAATAAAAAAGCATCTGTTCAAAAAAACATTTGAGGGTGTTAACATCCTTGCTTCAAAACAAGGGTATTCATCTATTACCTTGGAAGAAGCTACCCCCTATAATTTTTTACTTTACATTAATGAAGATCAGACATTAATATCTCAAGCTGTAAACGCTTCAAGCCTTGTACAGAGCGGCTATCTGAGTATCCAGAAAATGGTAAAAAAGATGTCCGTAATCAGGAAAAAGAGCCAGTATACAATCACTGTAGTGATAGAATCAACAGATCCGTTTAGTTCTCCATTGCTATTTGCATTCAGGGGGCTTATGAAATCTGTAAGCGCTGAAATACCTTATGTTAAAGGAAATGTTACAGGCATTGATTCTTTCAACATGGAGAGCCTTGAATGGATTAAAAGACAAACTTTTTTCAATGAAGAAAAATGTACTGTTAAAACAAAAACAGGGACCTATCAGCTTACTATTACCGGCGAAGAATTTAATACTAGTCCCTCCGGTTTTGAAATAAAAGACAACAGTTCTTACCTCATTTCGGGAGGATCCGGAAAACTGGGACAACTCTTAGCCACTCATATAGCTTCCAAGGCCAGGTGTACGGTAGTTCTTTTAGGACGTAAACCACAGCTAACCGGTGCAAAAGTATCAGGTACCCCGGGAAATATTGTCTACCGATCTTGTGATGTTAAAAACGGAAGTCACTTGAAGGAAATTGTCAGAGAAGTGAGCGCATTGTACGGACCTGTGAAAGGTGTGATTCATGCAGCAGGAATTATTGAAGACGGAGCTTTTCTTGCGAAAAAAGAAGAACAGTTAAAAAATGTTCTTGATGCCAAAATTGCTGGTCTTATCAATCTTGATAAGACAGTTGATGACCAACCCCTGGACTTCTTTACAGGCTTCTCCTCTATAACCTCCTTTATTGGCAACAGAGCACAAACAGATTATGCTACTGCAAATGGTTTTATGGATGGCTATTTGCGTCAACGACAAAAGGCATCAGAAAAAGGTGAGAAAAAAGGTAAAAGCATATCCATTAACTGGCCACTATGGGAAAGTGGTGGAATGATGCCACATCAGATTGTAATTGATATGATGCAAAAATCATTCGGTCTGTTTCTTCTGAGTAATAAAGATGGATTATATGCTTTTGACAGCATATTGGCTTCCAATAACAGTCAGGTATGCGTTATTAAAGGACAGAAAGATAAATTGGAAAAACTACTGGGTAAAATAAGTTCCGGAGACCTATCAGCTCCTATTCCTGCTAGTTCCGGTAGTGAATCTGTAAATCAATTACTGATCGAACGTGAAATAAATACTGGAGTCCCAACACTTGATTACCTGACATCAAGATGGTCAGAGATAAAAAACTCATCTCAGGAAGATCCTTGTGCTGAGCTAGGTTACGGTGATATTTCAATGGAGCTTACCAAACTGCTGGAATTGGTAAACAGAGACTATCGCTTGAGTTTGCCAGCATTGGTAATCACCAACGTCCGGAATCTGAATGACATTTATGTTAAAATAACTAAATACTTATCTCCATCTCCTTCAGACAAAGATCCTGAAGAAAGAGATTCCTCCTCAGAAATTTTAAACGGTCAACAAAAATCTGTTTCAAATCAGCCAACACCTCCGGCAATTGATAAAAAGGCAAAGGATATAGCTATTGTCGGAATGGACGGAAGGTTTCCTCAGTCACCTGATGTACACATATTCTGGAAAAATCTGGAAAACGAAAAGGATATGGTGACGCAAACTCCGGAAGACCGATTAAAATGGTGGAAAGTTATTTCAGGCCTTTTAAACTGTGACTCAGAAGAAGACTTCATGCTTTCCGGAGGGTACATTGATAACGTGGATAAGTTTGACTCAGAATATTTCAAGATTTCCAGTAGAGAAGCTGAAGTCATAGATCCCCAACAAAGACTGTTCCTGGAGTCTGTATGGAAATGTATTCAAGACGCAGGATATACACCACAATCCTTATCCGGAACGAAAACTGGTGTTTTTGCTGCAGTTTCTACGAGAGACTACCATGAATTGCTTATCATAAATGGAGTTGATGTAGAACCTCAGCATTCAACCGGATTAGCACACAGTATTCTTCCTAACAGAGTATCCTACTGGCTGAACTTACATGGGCCAAGCGAGGCTATTGATACAGCCTGCTCCAGCAGCCTGGTTGCACTCAACAGGGCTGTTCAGGCCATTCACAGTGGAGATTGCGAACAGGCCATTGTCGGAGGGGTAAACCTTGTTTTATCTCCCCTTGCTATTCTTGCATTTGGTAAAACAGGTATACTAGGGAAAGACGGACGCTGCAAGACGTTTGACAAAAGCGCCAACGGATATGCCAGAGGTGAAGGAGTTGGTTCTGTACTTCTCAAACCATTAAATCAGGCTATCGCAGATGGGGATGTTATTCATGGTGTCATAAAAGGAACAAGTGTTAATCATGGAGGAAGAGGCAACAGCCTTACTGCCCCTAATCCTACTCTCCAGGCAGAAGTAATCACTCAGGCCATCAGAAGATCAGGCTGCGATATCAACAGCATTAATTATATAGAAGCTCATGGAACCGGCACTGCCTTGGGAGACCCTGTAGAAATTGAAGGACTAAAGCGATCATTCCGAACATTACAAAAAGATCAGAAGGTTTCTGCTCCCGGTACGAACCATTGTGGAATCGGTGCTGTAAAAAGTAATATTGGCCATCTGGAAGCTGCAGCAGGCATGGCTGGTTTGATTAAAATACTGATGGCGCTGAAGCATAAAAAAATTCCTGCATCATTGCACATTAAGGAAATAAATCCTTTTATCAATCTTAATAATTCACCCTTCTACATAGTACAGAAAACAATAGACTGGCCTCAGGTAAATGCAGACACCCCGAGAAGAGCAGGTTTAAGTTCATTCGGATTTGGCGGAACAAATGCACATGTGGTACTGGAAGAGTTTATTCAAAAAAGGTCTTCTCAGGTTCAGACAAGTAAAGTTTTCATACTACCATTTTCTGCACCTTCTGCAGGACAGCTCATAGATTACATCAACAGTTTCCTGCAATATCTGAAAGAGATGCCGGTAACCAATGCAGACCTTAACAGCATTGCCTATACTCTTCAGACAGGTCGAACAGTTCATGCATACAGACATTCTTTTACAGCATATACGCTTGATGATCTGCAAAGAAACATTCTTCTGTTTCTTCAAAAGTCGCTCATCGAATCGCCCAAAGCAGTAGAAAATGAATCACCTTTATCAAAAGACACTGCAAAAGTATCAGCAGATTCTTATATCAAATCAGGAAACTACAAAGAGCTATCCAACTTATGGCAACAGGGCAAATCAGTTGACTGGAAGTTACTTTATGACAAACCTGTCAATAAACAATCGTTGCCAACATTCCCACTTAAAAAGACCAGTCATTGGCTCAGCACTCCACCTTCAAGAGAGCATGTTCTGAAAAACCTTATTTCCGAAAATAAAGAAAGCAATCAGACAGAACAAGCTACAACTGCTAGAAGCTCTGACATCAAAGAGTTTATAATACAGGAAGTTTCTGCATTACTAAAGAAAAATCCTGAAGAGATAAACCCTGATATTTCCCTTATGGAATATGGCCTTGATTCTATACTTGGAATGACATTAGTAAAAAAAATAGAACAGAAACTTAATATGCCGGTTTATGTCAATGAAATCCTTCAACACGATTCTATCGACAAACTAAGTGCATACCTGCAAAAGGAAAGTACGGGAAAAAAAACAGTAGCAAAATCAGAGTTGAAGTTAAATCTGGAATCTCATTCAGCAGATGAAGAAGAAAATAAACTTACCAAACCCTCAGTATTCCTGCTTTCCACACCCCGTTCAGGTTCTACACTATTACGAGCAATGCTGATGGGGAATTCGAAGCTGTTTGCACCTCCTGAATTACACCTTCTTAATTTCTCTAATCTGAAAGAAAGAAAATTGCTGCTGGGTAACAGTGGCCTTGGAGATGGCTTAATTGAAACTATTAAAACATTAAAGAATATCAGCATTGAGGAAGCTAAATCCTGGCTGGAACAAGAGGAGTTTAAAAGCCTTCCTGTGAAAGAGATGTACAGGAGAATACAAGAACTAACAGATGACATGATGCTGGTAGACAAATCACCAAGCTATGCTTCTGATATTAATGTATTGCGAAAAGCCGAGAAGCAGTTTACTAACGCGAAGTATGTATTTCTTGTAAGGCATCCTTATGCAGTTATGGAATCTATTGTAAGAAACAGATTCCACAAATTTATTCCGGGAAACGAATCTGACCCGGATAAAAATGCAGAGAAAATCTGGTATGACTTCAATAAAAACATTGTCGATTTCATCTCTGAGATCCCTTCAGGAAAAGCCATAACGGTTTATTACGAAGACCTGATTGCCAACCCCAATGCAACGCTCAAGGCTATTACCGATTTTCTGCAAATTCCATTTGAGGAAGCAATGCTCCACCCCTATGAAGGCAACAAGCTTATCAAAGGCTTGCATGACAACTCAATGAGTGTAGGAGATCCGAATTTCCTTAAACATAATTCGGTAAAAAAAGAATTTTCTTCCTCCTGGAAGTCTGCATATAAAGAGCTCCCGAATTTGAATGCAGAAACAAGAAAGTTCGCTTCCGCACTTGGATACGATATAGCTCAGGACCTTGAACTAAGTCCCGTTCAGAAGGAATTTATTAATTTAAATCCTGTAGAAGACAAATGGATATTAAACCATGAATTTTCTTTTTCTCTTAAAAATGAAAAAGCCCTGAATAATGAAGTACTCGTGAAGGCTGTCGGACAACTAACAGAACTACACCCTCTATTCCAGAGAGTCTATAAAAAAGAGGAAGGATTATTAAAATGGAATCAAAATTCCAGTCAACAAACATTTATTCAATTTGAAGATATTTCCCTCCTGGATTCCTGGAATCAGGATGTCATAATTAAACAAAAAACTATTGATATACCAGGCAAGATTAGTATTTATGAAGGACCCGTATTGGCTGTATCCATCTTCAGAACGAGCATAGATAGCTATCGTGGCGTTATTCAGTATCACCATTTTTACGGTGATGGCATTACAAGTATTACTCTTCTGAAAAATCTGATTTCATTGTTAAATGGGTACCATCCTGAGCAAAATACAGTTATTGAATCGTATATTAATTATCTGGATAACATCAATGATGGCACAAACAGTTTCACCAGCATTGCTGATACTATTCCTGGTTTAATTCTCCCTGCTGATAATACATTTGGATCAAACAAATTTTCTGATCAGGCAGAAATGAAACTGACTCTGCAAACTGAACAAATAGAAGATAAAAGATTTAATCTGTTCTTCAGCATAGGCTCTGCATTGGTCTCCGCTCTTGAAAAATGGACAAACACGAACCTCATCCCTCTTGACATACGGTACCACGGCAGAAGTATTTCGAATCTCAATAGAACATATATGAATTCATCAGGGTTCTTTGCATATGACCTCCCTTTGAGTATTAACGTTGAAGAAGAAAATCAGACAGAAGCATTCAACAAAGCATATATGGAAGCCAAAAGTACAGGGTTTAAGCCAAGGATGCAATTTAACAGTGTGAGACTGAATTTTCAGCCTTATCAAAAGTTTCTTGCAGACGATACCGAAATAATATTGGACAACAGTTATGAATATTTCTCTCCTCAGCAGGAAAGGAAAAATCAACTTGACTGTATAGTTCGTAAAGGCAGCGACAACCTTCTGGAATTTATCATACGGTATTCATCAGACAGATATAATAATTATACAATAGAAAACTTCCTGCATTCGTGGATATCAGAATTCAATAATTCCATTAATCATACAAGGTAAATTTTCTTTTATAACTTTACCGGCGGAGTCTATAGCAAAAGCTACAGACTCCCTTTTTTTCAGTATATGAATATTGATTATGACTTAAAGGATATTTTTTTGAATAAGGTAACATTAAAATTCATAAACAGTTAGCCCTTAAGTTAACATAGATGAATTATATTTATGTTTTCAAGGCGAGGAAATGCATCCGGAAGAAATTAATACGATGGAAGAATTATTAAATAAAGGAGCTTTTGAACTTTCCAGAATGATAAAGAGGAAAGAGGTTTCACCAGTTGAAGTAATCAATACCCATATCAGACGAATAGAGAGTGTCAATGATAAAATTAATGCAGTTGTTACATTCCGATTTGAAGAAGCACTTTTGGAGGCTCGTAAGGCAGAAGAAAAGATATTTAAAGGGGATACGACAGGACTTCTATGCGGAGTTCCGTTGACAGTCAAAGAAAGCATTTCCATTCAAGGTTATCCGTTAACAGCTGGCTCCATATTCCGGAAAAGCAAGCTTGCTGAAGAAGATTCCAAAGTTGTTCAATACCTCAAGCAAGAAGGAGCAATTATCCTTGGGCAAACCAACACACCTGAATGCAATTTCTGGATGGAGAGTTACAATAAAATATATGGCAGAACTAAAAACCCTTATGATACTGATAGAACTCCAGGTGGAAGCAGTGGTGGAGAGGGGGCAATAGTTGGTGCGGGTGGGGTTCCGTTTGGAGTAGGCAGCGATATTGCAGGATCCATCAGAATGCCAGCAGCTTTTTGTGGCGTATTCGGGCACAGACCTACCTCACACCTGATATCCATTAAAGGACATGCTTTTTGTGAACGCGTAGACCAGCAAAACCTGGATCAAAGTGAAATCAAGAACAATTTGGTAATAGGGCCTCTGTGCAGAAAATCTGAAGATCTGTTTCCTCTCATAAAAATCATGTCAGGCGCTAGCGACAAAGAGTTTCAAGCAGATGAAGTGCAACTCAACTTTTTGAAAACAGACTGGAGTGATTATACCTTCTATCTATGTCCCTCTCCGGACATACACTTTGCAAGTTATCCCGACAAAGAGATTTCTGATATTGTAGAAGTTGCAGGAAAAACCTTCAGCAATCATGGTGCAAAACTCGAATATCTGGACCATAAGATTTTCTATGATGCCTTCGAAATCTGGCAATCAGAACTAACGGATGCCAATCCACATTCCCTGAATGAAGAATTCGGAAATGGTAAATCTCTTTCTTTAGTAAAAGAACTGGGATACAGATTAATTGGAAAAAGCCATATCACTTTACCTGGTTTGCTGATGTGCCTTGGGGAAAAGGTATTTCACCGTTCAGAAAAGGAAGTAAAGAACATTATTCAGAAAGGGGTTGATCTTTCTCTGCGACTTGAAAGTTTGCTGGGTAAAAATGCTTTAATACTTATGCCGGTATTTCCCAGAGTTGCGCCAAAGAATAAAACACCTTTAATGCGCCCTCTGGACTGGAATTACACCACTCTATTCAGTGCTCTTGATTTTCCTGCCTCTTCTGTGCCAATGGGATTAAATGCACAAAACATACCGCTTTCCGTTCAGATCATAGGAAACAGAAATGAGGACTACCCGATAATACTTGCAGCTAAATTACTTGATAAGATTCATGGAGGATGGCAAATGCCGAAAGTCCGGTAAGAACATTTCGTTTATCGATATGAATTTTCAATTACAGCATCTTTGCTTAAAGAAACATCAAGAGTTTTCCCTGGTAAATTAAGTAGTGTAATGCACTCTTCCTTTTGGCAATAATACAAAGCCTTTCGCAGAGAAACATCCTTAATTAAAAATCCCTCTGCCAACAGCCACTTGAGCGCGTTGTATACGCTGGCAGTCGTACAATTAACACCCGTGTTTTTAAGCTCTACAAAAATATTGTCAGCACTATCACATACAGGATCAAGCCAAAGCTTAAGCAATACCTTTACTTTTATACTGCTCTGCCTAACATTACGGGATTTGCAGTACTTACGAAAAGCTTCTATAATTAATTCTATTGATTCCATTGCTTCCGTTGTCTGAAAAAAGGGAAGTATTACCTTCCCACAGTGATACTATAGGTTGATGTATTTCTGATAAGTTTATATTCTTTTCCATTCAATGAACCTTCTGTCTTATCTGTGTGATACGCTTCAATCACATATACACCAGGCCAGATAGCATCAAAGGTGAATGTTCCGTCATTCGTTTCAAATCCCTTTACCCAACCTGAAGGAGAAGCAACTGACACAGATGATTTATTAAGATTTTTACCTTTGTACATTACCTTCAGTGAAACGCCTTTTTTTACAACAGGATTTGTAGTGATAAGCTGCACGGGCATGTCTGTTGCAGTAACCACATTGTTGATTCCTTCGACAGATGCGCCTACTTTTACCTGGGAAGCAGCATAATATTGAATTTTAGCAGAGCCATAGACATCAGCAACTTCATGGGATACTGATATGGTGTAGTAACCATCTTTCGCAGGTGTGAACAATGCTTCTAAATAATTACCAGCTGCCTTCGTTGTAAGATTTTCTTTTGTACCATCCGGTTTGGTAAGCGAGATTACAACATCTCTGGTATTGCTAAACCATTTGCTTACAGAGTCTCTTTCATTTTCTCCATAGCCGCCAAGGTAAATTTTAACAGAATGTTCCTTGCCCAGTTTACCAGTATTATTTGTTTCAATCCAGATATTGTGGGCGTTTCCTATATTCAAAAGAAATAAAGAAAATAAAAAAGTAAGTAACGATGTAATTTTCATACTCTATGTTTTAGATTAAAATAGTTCTATAATTTTGGTATCAGTTATGCATTTGATTTCACAACAGGTAGTCCTACATTTGCATTCTGTGGAATAGTGTTGTCTTTTTTAGAAGATTTCTTTTTAGTTTTTCTCCCTTCTTTCTTTTCAGATTTTTTTCCGAAGCTTATTAATCCAGATGATTGTTCCCGTAACAGGAAGACTTGTTGCTATCAGGCATGTAATGAAATAAATGATTTTAGTAAATGTGCCAAATATCTCACCAACGTGAAGAGCATAGATTTGTGTTGCGATTTGTGCTCCAAAATTCTTTTCAGAGAATGGTTCTTTTTTTACAATATTGCCTGAATACTGATCCAGAAACACACGATCAAATCCGGCTGATGCTATAAACCCTGTATGTGTTTTAGAAATTGTCACCGGTGCTATAGAATCTTTTGGAAGACTTAAGCGAAGATTACCTTTATAAGGAAACTCTTCATTAGCTTTTGTTATGATCATATCCAGAGACAGTGGATTCGTCTCTGCAAATACAGACTGAACAGAAGGAGCTTTTCTTTCTTCAAATGGTTTTGTCCCTAAAACAGCTCCGACTCCGTCACGGAACCATTCGAATGAAAAACACAGACCTGTTATAGCCATCAACGTGATTAGCAGGAATGTATAAAATCCCAGGGCATTATGAAGATCATGATTAATTCTTTTCCAACGGGCATCGGTCTTGATGGTAAATCCAACTTTCCATGCACTCCACTTCTTCCAGCTTTTGAGTTTGGAAGGAAGCCATAAGATGAGTCCGGTAATTTCCATTAAAAGGAAAATAATAGCTGCTGTGCCTGTAATTGGTCTGCCGATATCTCTATCCAGAAGCAGCCATCTGTGCAATCCCATAATGGTAGTAAAAAATTTGGAAGACGTTGTTTTGATATCCCCCAATACCTCTCCGGTATATGGGTTCACGAAATAAGTTTTTATTCGTTCACGGTCTCCACCACGCCCTTTCCCCTTCTCATTTTTAGGCTTTGATTCTTTATCTGCAACTCCTTGTGACTTTTCTCTCTTATGCCCGGTTTGCTCTGCAGAAGCCTTCCCTGCTTCACCTCTTTCACGCTTTTCTCCCTTACCTTTTTTTTTGCTTTGCCTCCCTTTCTTCTATACTTCTTTTTAAGAGAATATCTTTCGGTGTAAGAGTAAACAACCAGGAACGTTCGCCTCCATCTGTTATCTGAATGTTTGTAACTTTAGAATCCTTCTTTTCCTTCTCCAACAACGCAACCAGGTCTGCCACCGGAAGAGGCTTGGCATTGTCTGGTACTGCAACAGTTACTTTTTCCTTATCAATCCATTCTGTAATTTCTTTTGAAAAGACGTAAATAGTACCCGACAGGCAGACTGTAAAAAGAATGATACCACTTCCAATGCCCAACCATAAGTGGATATCATTTATAAACTTTCTGAATGTGTACTTCTTCATGTTCTAGTTTTTGTTGATATTTTACATCGAAATCCGGCAATTGACGAGGTCTTCTCATGCCAACAACCAGATCAGATACAATAATTTTAATTAATACTCAAGACTTTCAATAACAGTAATGCTCCCCTGAATCCACCATAGCTTCATAATGGGAATACTGAAGTTAATTCAGCATTTTCTTCACCATTAATTTAAGTTTGCCTTTTGCGAATTTTTATATCCAACCAGTTGAATGATCATGGTATATATTCCTCGTATTAGCTGCAACTCAAACCTTTCTTCTTCACCTGTCAAAACTCATATCTCTTCGTTCAGAGCCTGGATTAAAAAAGATAGCTTGGTAAATAATTGTGTTACAGTGTATTTCAATAAAACAATGTAATCAATCACCATTTCACACTTTTTATTTAGACTAATTCCATCTAAATTTGCCTAAACAAAGATAATTTCCTCCACCCCAAAATCGGGTACGCCAAACGGAGAATTATATATATAAGAGGGATTAATTGAGACTTCACTCAAACAATTAAAAGGGCATTATAGAATAGTGCATTCATAATATTATAGGTTGCTCTGAATCAAAGGTCAAGTCTTCAGTTAAGACTTATTTATAGAGGGAAAATGAAACTTAGGATTAAAAACCTTGAACCTTATAAAGGTGAAGTGGATATACTGTATCCGACAGCAATTGAAAGTCCACAGGTACCGCTTACGGAGAGCGTATATGACATAGGGTTTAATACTACCTATGGAAATGCGCATGATATATACATGAAAGACCTTTGGCTGAGTTATAGTGCGATTTCATTAAATGAGAATTTCAAGTTTCTGTTTCAATATGATTTTTCAATAATTACCCTCCAGTTCCTGATTTCCGGAAATTCTTTAACAGAAATAATCCAGGATCAAAAACCATTAACATATTATGCAAACCAGCATAATATTCTTCATTATTCAAACTATGAGGCTCAACATGAGCATACTCCTTCAGATAATATTCAACTGGTGAGAATTCATGTTAGCCCCGTATTATTCTTAAAACTGCTGCCAGAGAATGAACTGTTTGATTCTTTCAGGCAAGATATCCTAAATGGAAATCCTGGAAAAATCAATCCTTCCAATCTTCCATTAACACCAGCCATGCTTGCAACCATTCGAGATATAAAAAATATCCAAAGCACAGGATACTACAGAAGATGGATGATTGAAGCCAAGGTAATAGAATTGCTTATGCTACAGTTTGAGCAATATGAACAATATACACAAGCAGAAAATAGCCAGTCGAGAAAGTCATTAAGGAAGAAGGATATAGAAATCATGGAGCATGCAAGGGAAATCATTATGAATAATATTCAGTCTCCTTGTTCTCTCATAGATCTTGCGCATATGATAGGGACCAATGAATTTTATTTAAAGAAGACATTTAAAGAAGTTTATGGCACTACAGTGTTTGGGTATTTATTTCAGCAACGTATGGAAGAAGCCCGGAAATTGCTTCTATCAGGAGAGATGAACATTAACCAGATCGCACTACATCTGGGATATAAAAATCCGAATCACTTTAGCTCAGCTTTTAAGAAGCAGTATGGATTTTCTCCTTCTGAACTGAGAAGAAATATATGATTGATATAGAGCAACTATTATCAGATCAGGATTTTCTTTTAATGATCTTCACCTCAATTGATGATTAGATCAATTTAACTTTTTGAATAAATCATCAGGCCGATAGAACATAATACTATTCCCGCCTGCTCAGAATACGATAGTGTTTCCTGGAGAAAAAAAGAAAGCGAGTACAGCGGTGGCAACAGGAACATAGGATAAAAAAACAGACATGGTCCCTGAGCCTAGTTTACTTACACTATAAGTAATTAACAGCAAAGCAAAAATACTCACTACAACTCCCTGATAGATCATTTGAACCAGCACATCCTGAAGAGGTGAACTCCATATAGCTGATGATTCTGTAAACCACAATGGTAAAAACAATATAACATTTACCAGAGGAACAAAAGCAATCACATCTTTCATGCCATATCCCCAGCGCTTTGTAGCTGCCATATATGTTGAAAATACAAGGGCTGCAGAAAGCATACAAAGTATGCCAGGCAGGAATGAAGCTGAAAAGCCGGAGATGAGATTTGATATCAGCAGGTTGGCAATCAATAAAATGAAGATTGCCAGGTATTTCATTTTGGTTACTTTCTCCTTAAACCAGAATAAGGTAAAAAGCAAACCGATAACCGGAAGCATACCATTCACAAGTACTCCGGCATTTGCGGCTTTTATCGTTTTTAATCCTATAAAGGATAACATAGTATAAGGAAAACCACACCCAAGGGCAACCAGCAGTATCTGATGCCATTTAACATACTTCCAGTCATATCGAAGACTAAAAGGCAGGGTCAACACAGCCGCTGTTCCGAATCGGAGTAAGGTGATATCATATGGGGTAAGATTTGTCTGAACCCCCATCCTGGATAAAGTGATCCAACCTGACCAGATAAATACCACAACAATAGCACCTAGATACGCGCTAATATTACCAGTTTTATTTAAAAGACTTTCTGAATGATCCATTTACTATAACTATAACTCCCCTGTCAACCTAATACTTCACCTTATCTAATTCCTTTAACAGTTTTTTAGTCTCGCTGATCAATGGTTTGTTAACTTTTCTTTCAAGAGGTTTCATGTGATCAAACTCTTCCATCAGTTCATTCAGCTTTGTTTCAGCAGTATCCTGCTGATCTGTTTTCATAAGGAATTTAGAATACTCTACGCGATGTCTGAAATTTGTGTAAGTCTTATCCATGTCTTTAAAAACATCCAGAGCAAGAGATTGCTGATTATCAAAAAAGTAAGACCATGCCAATCCGATTCTTTCCTCTGCATTTTTAAAAGCTTTATAGAAAGCAAGTTTTTCACCAATTAAAATTACCTTTTTATAATCCCCTTTCTGATAGTAAGCACCTAACAGTTTCATCAACAATGTAGGATCTTCTGCCATAAATCCTTGGAGACAACCTTCATACAAATGAACCGCATCCTCATACCTCCGGACACTCATGTAAGCATCAGCAAGATTTACCTTATTGGAAAAACTATCATTAAATTTAACTTGCCTCTCAAGCTGCTCAACTCTATGGTTGCTGTTCCCCAGAACTTTCACTCCTTCTGACAGATTACTGATGAGGCGTTTGCTATAAAAGTTCTCATACAGGTAAATAAGGCATCCAAAAACCGGGAAAAATAATATCAGCCAATACCACTTCTGCTGATTATTATTCTTATAAGCATGATATAAACATAAAGCCTGTAATATCAGAATGGGTGTATAATATCCCAACATCATAAAAAAGTGATTTAAATTAGTAACATAAAGATACGAAAAAATTTGCAGTGCCTTTAGCGATTTTATGTGCAGTCGGGATATATAAGGTAATTAATGGCACAGGTAATGCAATAGATACATAACCCACTGATTATTAACCCACATTGATATTATAACTCCTGAGAAGGTAAGTTATTTGTAAATGAAAATGCCGACCATTTAGCCGGCATTTTTTATTTGCATCTCAAAGAAAAGACCTCATCCTAAATCCTTCTCCTGAAGGAGAAGGACTTTAATTCATCTAAAAAAATAAGTACATTTTACTTTCATCCCTTTTGGTAAATTCTCACTTATTTATTTTATTAATGTCTTACAGCCCAGAATACTATTGTTTCCATAAAAAACCACTCTATAACAACCGCCGGATAAAGAGCCTGGTTCAAGAGAACCTTTTACTGAATTCACTTTAAATTCTTTAATAGTTCTGCCTAATAAATCTACCAGTTGCACAGAGTTAACCGATTCATTAAGATCCCACATTATTAAATGATTGTCATTAGCACCTCCGACATAAAAGAATTTGTCCTTGCTTTCTTCGTATACTGATGTTATTACAGGATCATATACCTGATAAGTCGCTTTTGAAGCTGGAACAGGACATTTGCCTCCGCAAGAAGCTGGTAATGAAAAGATATATTCTCTTCCATTGTTAATAAGTTTATCTTCTGCATCGTAAACTCTTATTCTGTATGGCTGCTCCGAGGGATCCACAATAAAAGCTTGTCCCATATCACTATTAGTGCTCAACTTTACCCACTGCTGCCCTACTTTTTGTTCTACATTATGTATTCCATTTTCAAGATGATTTATTAGAATACTTGCCCAGTATTGTTGTGAATTTTGCATAAAATAAATATCTATATCACCTGTATAACCTGGTGATTTGATATATTCCCACTCGATCTTTCTATTATTAAAGTGTCCTGGATTCATATCAGAGACAGCTTGTCCGTCTTTCTCAAATTTATTCAGGGATGATGTATGAAGATCAAGATGATATTTACTATCCCTGCACCAACCGTTATTGTCTCCACAAGCATCCGTGACAATCATATTGAGATAAGCATAAGAATATTTATCATGTTTCCATTGAGCATTAGCGCCTCTGCAAAATTGCTGCCCAAGCGCTCCATCATTGGTTCCACCGATACAGTCTTCCATGATAGAAACTTTCAGCCATCGACCACAATTCCGACCATTGTTAAACTCACCTTTAAAAAGCGTATCTGCTCCTGTTAAAGGACGAGGCCAGGAGGTGCCAACTCCGGGAGAGTGATAAACATTCAATGCAACAAAGTATTCAGTCTCCACCAAATCGGGAGGAACCCCGCATCCTCCATAAGGCGTACCTAAGGCCTCAAAATGTGTAGAGACTCCTGAATATTTCTCCTGAGCATATGTCAATTGTGAAAGTAAAAGAAAGAATAAAAATATTTTTTTCATAAAGTTAATTTTGATGAAATGAATGGTTAATAGATAGAAGTAAATATAGGCAAGAATTTGTCTTTTCGAAAAGGCATATCCCTTCACACCATACTTTTTGAAACCCAACTCTAAAAGATAAGACGGGATTGCTATTGAAAAATAAAATCCCCCGCATAAACTTTACGCAGGGGATCATTTTAAATGGAATTAAAGTATTAAGACAACTTGCAGGCATTATATTTCCTGGATATACTCCTCGAGAACTCTTATAATGCTATATAATTGTACACTATAGCTGATATTCGTTCTACGCTTCAGGATCACTTATATTTATCCATTATGCGAATTAGTTCTTAAGTATGTGTTCATAGAAAGAAGGAGATCGATGACCGCAGCGTTTGATGGTTCCTCTGGAAAATCCATAATGATTGTGCCAAACTTAGCTTTGGTTTTAGCTATGAGATACTGAAAGAGCATTCCATTTTCGCCATTAGGTCCTGAAGCAAAATCCCAGGGATAATAGCCGGCAACGGGTGCTGTCTTCAAAGTAGCTGAGGTAAAAATGAAGCACCATTTTCCCCAATTTGGATTACTCAATGAATGATCCAATGCTGCTTTAACGTATGAAAATTTGAGGTCAAAGGTTTTCTGCCAGGTAGGTTGCATAAAAAACTTATATTCATCTTCTACATAGTAGTCTACACCATTATCAGAGAACGGCAATGTGCTGTTATCCGGCCATCCTGAATTGGCACGCATTCCAAAGGTAGCTTGAGCATCCCGACGAAGAAGCACGACACAACCGCGGATACCTCCCAGAGTTGGCATAGCTGTCTGGTCATACAGTTTATTTTGTGCAACACCTTGCATATAACAGGTATGCAATAATTTGTCGAACGCTTCCCCCTCTTTCACACTTGGACTATTCTTTTCATAGCTGACACAGGTGATCACTGCTTCATTTGGATGATTTGCCAAAAAGTCTTTAATGTTCATCAGGATAGTCGACAGCTTCAGCGGCATTTTAACTATTCCATGCCATACAGAAAAATCATTACCGTCTGGACACAAACGTAGGTCCAGCCAGCGAACTCCTGCATTCAACTGCTCTGTAATAGACATTGATTGAGTCCTGCTACCTTCAACCCCATTTCCTCCAAATGTTCCGCTGTCATGAGTACCTGGAATATTAATCTTATCCAGAGTAAAGGATGAATCTAATTTGGACATCCAATTACCTGGGTCAACCTGAACACTAATAGAAATGGTCATTTGCAACCAATTGGATTGGGGGAGTGAGGGCTCTGGTGTACCCGTATACTGAAACGCAACATATTTCGGAGCAGAAGAACTGCGGACCGGGATTTTCCTCCTGAATTCTTCATCCCTGGTCTCCCATCCATCGAGGTCCACTTGAATTGTTTCACCAGAAGAAAAAGTTACGTTCAATGTGAACGGAGCTGTTGACGAACTTGAAGCAAGTTCCTCATGCCAATGATTGCTATTAAAAGTACCAATGGTTCCCTTGACATTGACATCGGGACGATCATCTCCGCTCCAATCGTCTTTATTTTCAATGGTTGCAGAAACTACAGCGTCTTCGCCAGTATTGTTTACGATCTTAAAAATGATACCTTTGCTCATATTATTTCCTCCTTTGATTTATTGAATGTTATATCTTTAAGTTGATTCTTAAAGATATTTTGGACGGACGCACCCCATTTGCGTTATGAGAAACAAATAGCTAATCTTAGTTTTTTTTCATATTCAATAAGAGTAAAAATTATGTCATTCGTCAACAAGAAGCCGGTGACAACAAATGGGTAAAAAGTAATAATATTTGCTAAAAAAAAGCTACATCTTTAATAATGTATATTTTTATTCAGCAAATAAAAGAGACTATTTTAATCAATAATTTAAATATTAATTTTCATAAACACTTTCTTCTAATTTCAGTTGTACCCCAGAATTAATCCCATTTTTATGGATACAAAACCCGTCTACGATATTTTTTTTAACTCTGACCTGAAAGCAGTAGTTATGAACTGGTATGGTTATTCGACGAGCAGACAATTAAAAGAGGGATCCGAAAAAATGTTGGCTATACTGATAGAGCACAAAGCCAATAAGGTACTGGCAAATCTCAAAGATATGATCCTCATAAGCATGGAAGATCAAAACTGGATCGAACATAGTTTTATTCCAAGAGGCTCCGAAAAAGGCTTTAAAGCAATAGCAATAATAAAGCCTACAAGCTATTTTAATAAAGTTGCAATAGAGAATATAGCTTCAAAAATGGAGAACAGAGACTTAGTGCGGATAAAGATTTTTGACAATGAAGAAGGAGCCATTGCATGGCTCAATGAAATAAAGATAGCAAGAACTTAGATGAAAGGATCTGTGAAGTGTATATGGGACAAAAAATGACCGGCTCTCAACCGGTCATTTTTCATATATAGATCTGCCATAACTATCATTTTATTATAGTCATTTTCCTGCTAATCATTTTTCCATTAGTAATAATATTGACTGCGTATAAACCGGCACTTAAATTTAATGCATCAATATTAAATTGGTCCGCAGAACCTTTTACTTCTTTCACTTTATTTCCTTTTGCATCGATTATCTCAATAGTAACTTGCTGAGCCTCTTTCAGTGATATAATAAAGGAACCATCATTGGGATTAGGATAAATATGAACTCCATGACTCATCACATCCTCCCCCTCTGAAACAGACGACTCTTCATCAACCAGTCTTGACCTATCCGCAATACATGGCGAAGGCTTAACTTTTACAGGTAAGGAATAAGAACCTTGACAACCAGACTCCTGGCTTGTTGCAATTAACGAATAGGTCGTATTAGCCATTGGTGTTGCTAACACTGTTGCTCCTGTCTGAGGAGTTGTTGCTGGAGTCCAAGTATATATTAAATTTGAATAAGGCATAGTCCAGGATGGAGAAGTAACGCTTGCGTGAAGGCCTTTACCAGATTTATCCATTATGCTGGTTCCTTCCCCGTCATGCATTTGAAGATACAGCATAAGACCGGGAGTATTAGCTCCAATAATTATATTCATGCCTTCTTTTATTTGAGTTTCGGTTCTCATTGCATTCCATATCTTAAACTCATCAATCATCCCCCCTTTAAAATGTTAGCATTATTAAAAAAGCTTCCTATTTTAAGTCCATTAATTATCGTAGTATTTCCATGAGAAGTATTAGTGGAGGCAACAAGCCTGCCGTTAAGATAGATTCCGTTAAAAGTATTACCGATTCCCGAAGACACCAGTGCAACATGAGTCCATTTGTCGAAGTATGGATTAAAATCTGCAGTAATTCTGCTTGCCGGATTACTTGCACTTCCATAGTCAAAAGAAATGAATCCATTTGCGTTACAAGAAGCCTGAAGTTGATTGTTTTGATCTGAACCGACTCCGAATATCGCACTATTACTAAGTTGTGAAGCAGTAACATTTATCCAGAATTCCACTGTAACAGGACCACCATTTACAGGAGTGGAAAACCCCGGAACCGACATACGACTACTTCCAAATCTCAAAACTTTTGAAGCTTCAAGCCCAATTTGTTCACCCATACATATTTCATTTGTAGAGACTGAACCGATAGCTCTTGGAGTTAAATGAAGTCTCACGGTTGCTTCATCATAGCTATATGGACTAGAGCTCAACACTCTAAGTTTATAGGTCCCCAAAAGTTTTTCTCTAGGCAATTCTCCCACCATCCACATAGATCCTGCCTGTGACCAAGCTAAAGTATTCAGAACAATTGGATTGGTAAAACTTCCATTAATATCAGAAAGAATGGCAGAAAAAACATTGTCTGAATTATATACACCATTCATCGTAACTGGTATACCAAAATGCCCTGTACAGATATTACTATTTTCTGCTAACTCCAAAACGACTTCTGACCGAAAAATAGTTATGTTCTCCGGATTGGGAGATCCAAGTACCACAGGATTGGCTGATACTACTCTGACTCTATACCCAACTGCAGGAGTTATATCTTCAGGGATTTTTGCAGCAATCACATTACCTTCACCACTTCCAGTCCCTATAACTCTCGGATTTGCAAAATTGCCATTAGCATCCGACAACTGTACATTAAAGACTGTGCCCTGAGGAAAGGACTTGTTGGTTTTGAAACTGACTTGCATTACTTCTGCCGTATAACGCACATTAGACCCAACACTATTGGTATATATTCCTTCTTTAACATTTACCTTAGTAGAATAATCACCTACACATCCATTGCTATAATCTACAACTGTTGAAAGAAAGTTAGCAGTATAGTCTGAACTTGCGGTTACATTCGGCCCTGAAGCCGGAGTAGTTGCAGGTGACCAGCTATATCCCATATTGGTATATGGGGTTGTCCATACAGGCCCTATTATAGTTCCGTTCAGACCTTTTCCTGATCTGTCTTTTACAACACTACCAGTACCTTCATGCATTTGCAGATATAACATAAGACCAGGAGTATTTTCATCTATTAATTTATTCATCCCGGCCTGAATATCTTCTTGTGTTCTCATCACATTCCAGATTTTGAACTCATCAATCATACCTTTCATATAAAGAGTATTATTAATGAAAGAACCTATCTTAAGTCCATAAAGGGTTCCGGTGTTTCCATCGGATGAATTGGATGAATTGACAAGCTTACCATTAAGATATATTGCTTTAAATGTATTTGCTTTTCCGGATGAAACAAACGCTACGTGTGTCCATCTTCCAAGGTAAGGTGTATAACTTGCGGCTATTCTACTTGCAGGATTACTCAGATTACCATAATCAAAAGAGATTGAACCATCACCCCAGGGAACATGAGCCTGTAATCTGTCGTTGTGACTGGAACCAACCGAAAATGCAGAACTATTCCTTACATCCTCGGCATTTACTTTCAGCCAGAATTCAACTGTTACAGCCCCTCCATTTGCAGGATACGTAAATAACGGTGCAGTAACCTGATCATTAACTCCATCAAAGCTCAATACCTTTCCACTTTTGATATCAAAGGATTCACCCAAGTTAATGTTGGTTGAAGAAAAGGAATTGATAGCTCTTGGTGTTTCTTTTATAGTAACGTTTACATCACTTTCAAGATATGGGCTGGAACTTTGAACCCTTATTTTATAACCAGAACCTGCCAGTATGTATTTTGGAATCGTAACATAGATCATCCATGAACCGGAAGTAGGAAAACTATTCATGCCCAGAATATATGGGTTATCAAAGTTTCCTGTTACGTCTGACAGTAAAACAGTATACACATTACCAGGATTAAAATTGCCACTTGCCGTAAATGGTACTCCTATTACATCCGGACATATAACTGTTTGTGTCAGTTCAATAGTTAACGATCTTTGCGTTATAATTATATTCTCCGGGTTAAACAAACCTGTCACTGACGGATTCATTGATACTACTCTCACCCGGTATAAATCCCCCAAAGATATATCCATCGGAATTGTAGCAATAACAGGACCTGCTTGTGAACTACTACCTATAACTCTCGGGTTGACAAAACTTCCGTTGGCATCAGATAACTCTACATTAAATACATTCCCAGCTTCAAATTGTAGATTAGTCTGATAACTAACTGACATTGCATCACCGGCATAATACGTTGCAGGACTAACACTGTTAGTTAATATACCAAAGATGGAAATATCAACACCATTGTCATTGCTAACGGTTGCAGGAAAAGAGGAAATAATTCTCACTCTATAACCTTCACCCATTGGAACAGATAATGGAATCTGAGCATTAACAGTCCCTCCGGTAGTTGATGTTACATTGCCAATATTTACAGGCCTCAGGAAACTGCCCTGATCATCCGACAATTGTACTGTAAATTCATTTCCTGAACCAAAAATACCATTTACAGTATATGGAACAGATAATGTAGAACCTGAAAGAACTCTATTGGTACCTAAACCGCCTAATGTGACATTTGGAGTACTTACAACAATATCTTTCGTATTTACTGTACCATCAATAGCCGGATTGCTTGATGTTACTTTTATTCTATAACTCGCTCCAGGATTTGTGGTAACAGGGATAACAACATTTATAGAACCTGAACTTGTACCAGTACGAGTACCTATGATTGTAGTATTCGATGCAAAGTTTCCTGTTGCATCAGACAAAATAGCAGTAAAGACGTTTCCTGAATTGAAGGTTCCTAAAGCAGTATATGGCACAACAATCGCATCACCTGGATAATAGATCTTATCACTGATAGTTTCAGTAAACAATTGTCCTACTGAAATATTTACACCATTATCGCTGCCAACATGAGTTACGTTAATTACAACTGATGGGATATTAAACGGACCAGTCCTGACCAAACTTATAAAAGTTCCCACAACCCTGATTCTGTAACCACGACCAACAGGAGTATTGGCAGGTATTGTCGCGCTAATGGTTCCCGCTGTTGTAGATCCTATGGATCCGATATTTACAGCATTTACAAAATACCCATTGGCATCGGAAAGCTGCGCTACAAATAAATTGTTACTGTTGAATACACCCGAGATACTGTATGGAACAGAAAGTGTCTCTCCAGGCATATAAGCCAGTGGGGATATAGTTCCGGTAGTAATCTGAGATGGTTTTATAGTGATGTATTGTCCATTATCGGAAGATATGGTATTAGTAACTGAAGAAACGACTCTTATCTTATAGCCTGTTCCTGGTATAGCGTCAGCAGGAATGGTAGCGTTTATTGTTCCTGATGTAGCACCAGTACCTATGTTTACAGGACTGGCAAAACTTCCATTCTGATCAGAAAGCTGAGCTGTAAAGGTCTCTCCAGGTTTGGTACAAGAAGCATTAAATGGCACAGCAACTACTGCTGAGGGAAAGTAAGCCGTTGGATTTATATTTCCCATAGTCATGGATACTGAATTCTGCTCAGTTCCTACTTTGAGGATCCAGACATCAAAACCTCCCCGACCTGCTTCAGATTTATCTCCGCCTTTAGGAGAATTAGACCGCCCAGACATTATAAAACTGCCATCATTAAGTATGGATAGGTTTCCCAAATAATCATTTCCTGAACCTCTCATAGTTTTATTCCAAAGGATATTGCCAGCATTGTCTGTTCTGAGAATCCAGAAATCATTACCTCCATAAGAAGGTTCCGATTTATTCCCACTCACAGGAGAACCGGAAGTTCCTCCAATTAAAAGATCGCCATTAGGAAATTCTTTTATAGAAGAAAGATAATCTCCACCACTTCCGCCATATTCTTTTTTCCATAGTTCCGTTCCATTAGGATCAACCTTTATCAAAACATAATTATTATTACTATTATTTCCCGTTCCAATAATATAATTGCCATCGGAGGTCTTTATAATTGTGGTAGTTCCTGTATAAGATCCTGTAGTTGGCAAATATGTCTTTGTCCAAGTTCTATTTCCTGAAGCATCGATTTTTGTTAATCTTGCCAAAGTTGGAATAACAGCCGGGTCGTTCCTCTCTTTTGAACTGGTACTGGAAATTAAATATCCACCATCGCTGCTTGCGCAAATCGATGGCTCATTTTCATCCTTATTCATATTCCCTATAGTTTTATCCCATACCTTGTTGCCGTTTCCATCAATCTTTAAAATCCATAAATCAAAATTAGGAAAATAATAGTACCAGCTAGCAGTATCAAAATACCCTTGAGACTTGTCACGTCCAGCAGGTGAATTTGATGTAGAACCTATTATAAAACCTCCATCTCCGGAAGGAATAATTGACCATGGATGTTCTGCATTAACGTTTCCATATGTTTTTTCCCATATCTTCACACCTGACTTGCTTATTTTAGTAACATAAACCTCAAAAGGTGATAAACTATTATCGAAAGCCGCACCAGAATTTGGGATTGTTCTACGACCCAACAGAACATACCCGTCTGAAACCTCCACTAGATCTCGAAATTCATACGGATCTTCCATAACATTAAATTTCTTATCCCAAACCTTATTACCACAGGCATCAAGTTTTAAAATCCACATGGACTTTTGATAACCCGCACTATTAGAACCGGAAAAATGGTCATCCGAAACATCAAATCCAGCATTAGATAACGTTGTCGATCCAATTATATAACCACCATCCGATGTTGGGTAAATTTTACCACCTAACTCATCTAAACTTCCCCCATATCTTCTATCCCAAGCTATAGGAAGGTTAGAATAAGCGCTAGTAGTATTGCTGGAACCAAGATTTGCAGTCGTAGCATTCTTGGCATAAACGCGATAGTAATAAGAAACTCCTAGGGTAGCAGTCTTATCTGCGTAACTTGTAGCATCTTCAGGTAATGTTGCGATTGCAACAAAGCCAGATGTTTCAGAGGTAGATCTTTCAACTACAAAGGCTGTCTCTGTTGTTGAGTTATCAATCCAGGTAAGTTTTACTTCTTTAAAACTTCCTGTTGCAACAAGAGCACTTGGTGCAACAGCACTTACATTTACAAGTGCGGTTCCTGTTCCTGTACATCCTTTGCTATCTGTCACTGTTAAGTTGTATAATAAACTAGTTCCGGTTTGTGGCGCCTGAATATTTGGACTAAGAATATTGGCATTTGTAAGATATGTTGCGGGAGTCCAAACTCCTGTAAAACCTCCTGCTCCTCCTGTTACAGGTAGATTCAGTGTCTCTATACCTCCCATGCTAGTGTTATAGGTTTTATTCCCCACTTTCACCGGCTGAATGGTAATTTTTACATCATCCTTAGTTACACAACCAGAAGTTAAATTCCTTGCATGTACAGTGTAGTTATAAGTACCTGCTATTACGGTATTAAATTTAGGATTAGCGATTGTAGCATTACTCAAATTATTAACTCCGGAGCTTGGGTTGCACGACCAGGAATAAGTGGTATTTGCCTTTGAAGCGCTGCCCAACTGTAATTCGTTTCCAGGGCAGACAGTGACGTCCGGCCCAGCGTTTGCTCCCGAATTATACAATGTCACAGTCATTGATTTTAAATCCAGTAATGTATAATTAACACCATCATAGTGGGTTAAGCTTATAGTATAGGTGTCTGTATATGGAAATACAGGCAGATTTGTTCCGCTATTAAAATCAATCTTGTTGTTAGGTAAAAACTGACCTGTTTTGGCGCTTTTTATTCTGATTACATAAGGACATGTGTTTGATTTTACGCCTACAATAAATTCCGGATACGCTTCTTTATTCCAACAAGTGGTTGATAGAGATACATCTCCAAGGGTTCCTTTGCAATCACCGGGACCCAGGCCATCCATAACTATTACTGCATCAATCTTAACATCTTTTTTCCACAATGTTAATGGCATTGGGTTGTAATTTCTCACAAACAAAGACGAACTGTAATGTCCCGGTTGTGTGTAAAACACGGTGTGTGGCCCATAACTTGTAGCATCTGAAGGACTTGCAAACTTCACAATCGACATTCCGTTAATATCAAATTCCCAGGTATAATCCCTTCCTTCTATAGCAGGAAAATAACTTGCATATACAACCGGTCTATTACGGCCTACAATTATTGGCGAGCCTGTGGTCGCATTACGACCATTGATTAGATAAGCAGCGGAAGAAGCAGGGATATCTGAAATATTTACACATCCCTCGATAGTCTTGGTGTCACAGTTATCACCATCACATACCTTCAGAGAAACAGTATAACTGTCAATCGTATTATAAACATGAGACGGGTGCATTGAAGTTGACGTTGTGCCATCTCCAAAATTCCAAAGGTAACTTGTATATGGATAAGTAGTACCTCCAAAGCTTGCATCCGAAAATACCACATTGCTACCAGGTCTAAGCCCTATCGGAGGACAACCAGCAAAATCTGCTCTTAAAGGAAAAGTTCTTGGCTCATTTACACTTATGAAAGCATTTTTTATTTCTGTCACAGTACCTGCATTATCAGTTACCTTTAGTGAAATAGTTTTCATACCTGATGAACTATAAGAGACTATAGGATTTGAAGTTACCAGACTTGATGCTTCTGCATCTGCTCCAAAATTCCAAAGATAGGCGACAGAGCTAGAATTACCGGAAACTGTGCTGGTAAATTCAATTGCTTCGCCAATTTCTACATGTCTCCTAGAGGAGGAAAAATTTACAAGTATACTTGTGCTTGCATTTTGTATGTCTATATATGCAGTCTTTTGTTCAGTAATACAGCCTTCGTCGTCACAGACAGTCAGCGTTACCCATTTATTTCCTGTAGTTGTATAATATACCGCAGGTGGTTCTTCTGCATCACTGGTAGCTGGCACTGCATCTGCACCAAAATTCCATTCATAAGTTACATCACTTACGCCTCCCGAACTCATGTTTGAAAAAGTAACCTCTTCATTAACTAAAGCTTCGGTTTTACTTGCGGCGAAGTTCACTTCCATACAGGTAGATAGAGTTCGTAACTGAGCGCCTGTGCGCATTTGTCTCTGATTATTACCAGGGCATGCCTGCACAACAGGACAATAGGTATCTGTTTGTTGTACATTTCCTAAATACGTTGCAAAGTGGCCATCCTCAAATGATTTTGAGAACCTTCCGAACAAGGAAGATGCTGTTTTTGGTGGATTATTAGGATTAGGAACAGGATCAGTTCTAGGATTAAAATTAGGATCGGCGTCACAATAATCACCGCCCTCACCAGAATAGAGAACACCTATTATACGCTTATTATTATCTAACAAAGCTGAACCAGATGAACCTTGTGCAGTATATCCCGAATTCCAATTGTCAATATGCCAATAATCAGGAATTGTGGAACCTATCTGACGATTATAGAAACTAATCTTTTTTACATCACCTAAAGGATGATGAATATCAACAAAAGGTGGCTGAGGGCTTGAAGTTCTCGACCAACCAGCATAGCAGACGTTTGCAGGTTTTGACCTTAAACGCAACAATAAATAATCCTTATCCATGCTTCCGGACAAACGTTGTTCGACTGTAACCGAATTTATAGTGGAATTTGATACAGTTAGGCCATTACCATTGCACTCAGAATCATAATGATTAAAAAGTACAACCCATTTAGAGTAATCAAAGCAATTATCGGTACCATCACTGCAATCTGCATTTGTACCATCAATATTGTGAAATGCTGTTAAAAAGAAAGGCTCTCCGTCATTATTCGAGTTGTTAATTAATGTTCCCGTAGCATGACCCACATATCTCCCACTAGGCATTTTATATAATATTAGCGCTACAGCTTTTGCCTGATCAGCATAAGGCTGTGCTTCAGGACAAGACACATTTTTTATGCAAGAGACATCTCTATAATCGCCGACAGGAACAAATGGCCCCTGGCCCTTTACGAATTGCAGAACATTGGCAAAGTCGTGTACTACTTCTCCGACAACAACCTCTCCACGAAATTCCACATCACCCGGTTCATAGTACTCTATTATTATTGTACTCCCGAATATTGGCTGTGTCGCTAAAGTCCCCTGAGTACTGTTATTCAGAGAACTCAATGCCCCCAATATCATGGTATGATCCTCGTTGTAAATATAAAGATGTGCTTTATTTGGAAGATGAAATCGACTAAAAATCACTTCCATAGAATAAGCAGTTGAAGAGCTTATTTTATACCTCCAAAGCGAACCTCCATCAGGCAGAACTTCTTTGAACCCCTGTTTGATAATATCGACGTTGACAGCATTTGCCAATCCATAAATATTCGGACTGATCTTTTTTGCCTTTTCCAACTCTGCATCGTTATCAATCACAGGAATCGTATTGACAGGAATAGAAGGCTCTCCCAGCTTCCGCTTATTCTTTTCTAAAGTAAAAGATTTGGGAACTCCTCCTGTTGTTCTCTGCCCTTCTGCAATGAATGGAAGCCTGATCAACAACAAAACCAGAATAATTAATCGTAAAAGTTTATTCATATGCCTCTTTAGTAAAATTTGAGTTACTGTCAATTCTCAAAGGTATCGTAGCCCCCCCCAAAAATCAATAGCCAAACCTGGTCATTTTTTTTGCAAAGTGGACCTTTGTGTAGATATCCGTACCTGAATATTTTATAGAGCTAACAACTGTCTGTAGAGTACTTTGCAGGCCGAATTATTCAGAAGACTACACACAAGAGAATTGATACAAAGGCAAATAGAAAAAGAAAAGGAAACACAGCAAAAAAATATGCACTACCTTAATAATGCACGAACAGATTTAAGAATAATCGCCTAAATCATTCGTTTCATCACCTCTTTGTACTTTTCCATCTTCAAGCTTCAGATAATAGTCGTTCCATTCCATGTAGTCGAAAGGTCCGTATTCAAGTAATTTATCAAGACTTGTATTAAAAAATTTTATCTCTGAACTTTCAGTAATAAGTACAAATAATTGCTTTAACATCTTCCCTTCTTTATTTTGAAGAGCTACAAGATAATCTCCATATTTTCCAACAGCGAATACCAGTCCATTCAAATTCCATTGACTTTTAAACCACATAGATTTTGACATAATAAAATTTTCAGAAGGGTCTTCAGGGTTATCAGTCACAGTCGGAAAAAGCCATTCTTCTTCTCCAAACATCACTTCAGGACTTTCCAGCTTTCTGATGAAATCAAATAGCTTTTTGGGAAATCTTAGCTCAAGTTTTAATTCAGCTTCACGAAGCTTATCGGAGATATGATGTAGCATTTAAAAATATTTATTTGTAAAACATTATATACTCAATGAATAAATGAGCTTACTTATTCATTTATAATAAGCTTTTCATTCGGGACTTAATATTTGCAATCAACGGCATTTTTAACATTTGGAGTAATCTATATAAATACTATTACTACCAGGAACCTCAAGTGTCGCTAGCTTAAATTTAATTAAGAAACTTGAGATTCTTGTCTTTCCTGTAGTAAGAAAGACCGAAAGATTATTACCTGTAAATTTTGACCAATCCAATTATAGATAAAAGTATAAAAAATATTTTTCAGGTCTAAATAGAAAAATAAGATCCGGTCTCTTTCTTTTGATTCAAACATAAAGAGATTGCCTGAACAACAACCTCTTTATGTTTTTAATTAGTATATCATTGATTTAAAATATTATTACTAATTCTTGACCACCTTTTTACTTGTAATAACCTCTTTAGAATAAAAATAAATAATATACAAAGCATTTGGCCAGTCGCTCACAGATAGATTTTCTTTTTTATCCTTCAAACTACCTCTTGCAACTAATTTTCCAGTAACAGAATAAATTTCATAATCAGCAGACTCCTTTGAATATAATTCAAGTGTGTTATTACTAAGCCAGGCTTTATTGCTTGAAACATCTTCGAAAATTTGTTCTGTTGTTCCAGCAATTACTCCTCCGCCAATCTGCCCGATCTTATATGTAGATCCAAACAGTCCAAATACAGCTAGTTCGTCATCATTAATTTTACACATGCTATAAACAGAAGATAAATCATCAAAAACACTGTTCCATTTATATGACTTCCATAATGAGCCATCATCATTTAAAATGGCGAATTCCTTTATATAGTCATTTTTATATTGGTAGATATATCCGCTAACTCCTATTTTACCATTTTCATGCAACCACAAATTTCTTATTTTATAATCGTGATAATCTCCAAACCCACTCCCCGTGGAAAAGGCAATATCAGTTGTTCCATCCTGAAATAATCTGGTAAGTTTATGTGCGGGCTGTCCGTTACAGTCTGTAAAAGTTCCTCCTACCAGAATTCTGTTTTCATGATCTATTAACATATTAAATGCATTTCCACCAGCCAAAGAGACATTAAATGTTTCATCAAGCGAGCCGTTTTCATTCAGACGAATAATGGAAGAGCTATTTGAAGTCGTTACCCCGGCAACCAATATTTTACCATCATTCTGAACAGTTATTCCATAAGTATAAGTATTCACCTGTGTTGGCAATGCATTTTGAAAATCCTTATCAAGGCTTCCGTCAGGAAGTAACCTATATATAAAGCGCTCGTTTTCAGGCTCAGGACCAAGTCTTTTCATTCCTCCGACATATATTCTGTTTTGCTTGTCTATGGCAATTGCCCCAGCACCATTTACAGCAGGCATAATATCTCGAACCTCAGAAGCAGAGTTAAAGCCTTTATCAACTGTAAGGTCTTCGTTAAGACGAACAACTTTTCCATATGGCACACCATTCTCATAAGTTGAAGTAAAATATACTACTTTGTTATCCTCTTGCAGAAGTACTTTATAAAAAGGAAGCATTGCCCCTGTTTTGGATTCAGCAATTATAATTCCTTCTTCATTAAACTTTATAACTCTATCATCATATAGACCTTCTTCTTGAATATAGAACAGTCCACTAGCAATAAGATTCCCTTTCTTGTCTGGTAAAACATTATAGGATTCGGCGGAAGCGTATGGACATTTTTTAAATTCAGATTCTTTAAGAATATGGGCAATACTACCATCAGGCTGGGCTGATAATCCTAGAACAAAAAACATTAAAAATAAAGTAAGCGTGGTTTTCATAATGTAAGTTTTTTTTAAAAATTAGAGTAAAACTCA
Source organism: Sporocytophaga sp. (assembly GCA_024707265.1). Classification (GTDB taxonomy): domain Bacteria; phylum Bacteroidota; class Bacteroidia; order Cytophagales; family Cytophagaceae; genus Sporocytophaga. Next base: position 70,065 of record JANQAB010000009.1, read on the forward strand.
CCTAAACAAATATAGGCACATTTATATACATGATGAAATAAATAAGTAACCTGCTATTCAACAATAAAAATAGGAAGACCAATGTTTCAAGTAAAAAGTATCCCGCACCTTTATTATAGATTAAGATTTTTTTCTTAACATCAAAATAACAAGAATTAGAATTATCTTAACTACTATAAGTTATAAAATTTCACAATTTATTTTTTACTATAGAATAAGGACAGCATTAAACAATACTTAAAAAAACTATAGATTTTGAAAAAAATCATTTTCTTTTATCAGGCTATAGTTGCTTATTTTCTTCATTTCAAGCAAAGTCTCTCCATGCCTGTCTGTACGAAACATAGATTCAAAAAAGGCTCCCCATACTATTTCATTGTATTTGTAAGACACTCTTGAATGCACTACCTGGCTGTATACATCATCAAAAGCCTTAAACAAAACAAGGAATTCAACATTAGATTCTTCCAGATCCTTTCTGGTCCATCCATGAATGGGGCTTTCCGAATCTATCACATGAACTAAAGTCCAGTTTAATGGAAAAAAATTAATTTTATTAATCTCCAGTTTAAGATTGTTAAACTTCCTTATTGGTCTGTCACATGAAACATCTACCCATGAAAATATAAGCTGTACTTCAGCGTCCAGTAACTGATTCTTGCGTGCATTGGCTATTCTGAACTGAAAAGATTTTTCGCCTTTGTAAGGAGCAATTAATGCCTTATCACTGGATAGCAGTTTTACATTGGGCATAGAAAAGCGGCCATACATAATACCTGTTGCGACGGCAAAACACATCAGGCCAGTAAGAGATTCAAAATAAGCAATCACATTAGCCCCCATCCCCAATGGACTCACACGCCCATACCCCACTGTAGTTAATGTCTGAGATGAAAAGAAGAATACCTCAAAGAACTTTTCTAAGTTGTTTAAGCCAGGCCTTCTGATAATACCTTCTATACCTGCAATGTAGTATAAGCCTGTAAAGAACAAATTAAAAATGAGATAAAGAATAATAATTGCAAGGGAAAATGTACCCCAATCTGCAGAAGTAAACCAATGATACAGGCTGTTATTTCCTCCATAAAGCATTATTCCTGACCTGCGTACATTAAACCTCCCGTCATGAAATATCAGACGTTCGTTCTCTGTTTCCGGAGAACTGCCAAATCCCAATTCTTCAATTTTATATTGGGTGGTAAAGGGATGTTTATTACATTTTTCTGATTTCTTGTCGGAACCTTGCTCCATAACGAAAAAACTACCTTAAGGAGCCAAAGTTTGAGGTATAATGAAAAAGTAATCTGAGAATGAAAAACTATAACAATCTTCCCCTATCCAAACATATCTCTTTCAACATAATATAACCATTTAAAACTCCAGTATTCTTAGGCATTAACTTTTAAACAATACCAGAGGTTCTTTAATAAGGGATGAATTCCAAAGGAGAATCTTCCCTGTAAAAAAATTATTGGACGATAAAGGAAAAATATGCTTGCAATGAATTATCGGGGCCCGGGAAGGGTCCGTGCAGAAGAAAAACCAATGCCAGAAATACTTCATCCGGAGGATTGTATCGTGAAAGTATTACGTTCATGCATTTGTGGCTCTGATTTGCACTTATATAATGGAAACGTACCCGATACACGTGTAGGTTCTACTTTTGGTCATGAGTTCGTGGGTGAAGTGGTGGAGCTGGGATCAGAAGTTAATAAATTAAAACTGGGAGATAAGGTACTGGTACCTTTTAATATTGCATGTGGAAAATGCTCCTTCTGCAGACAGGGACTCTACGGCAACTGTCATGAATCGAATCCTGAGGCTACAGCAGTCGGAGGAATTTTCGGATACTCTCACACTGCCGGTGGCTACGACGGAGGACAAGCGGAGTATGTAAGGGTACCTTATGCAAATTTTGGCCCAACAGTGATACCTGAAGGGATGGACCTGGATGATGCAGTAATGCTTACTGACGTTGTCCCTACAGGTTATCAGGCAGCAGAGATGGGCGGAATCCAGCCGGGAGATACGGTGGTAATATTTGGCGCCGGACCTATAGGGATTATGGCAGCTAAATGTTCCTGGTTGTTCGGAGCAGGAAGGGTCATAGTAATAGATCATAATGAATTCAGACTGGAGTTTGTTAAGAACTATGCTAAATGTGAATCTTATAATTTCAAATCTATCGAAGACCCTGTACAATTTATCAAGCAAACCACTGACTGGCTTGGCGCCGATGTCTGCATTGATGCTGTAGGTGCTGAAGCTGCAGGTAGTGCTATGCAGACAATAACGGGAAGAAAAACACTGATGCAGGCCGGTTCTGCGACAGCACTGTTCTGGGCCATAAACGCTGTTAAAAAAGGTGGTATAGTATCGATAGTAGGTGTATATGGACCTACAGGAAATCTCGTACCTATAGGAAACGTATTGAACAAAGGTATTACAATTCGTGCTAATCAGGCTTCTGTTAAAAGGCTGTTACCTAAACTGATAGACCATGTTCAGAAAGGAACAATCAAACCAAAAGCACTCATTACACACAGAATGCCATTAAGAAACGTATCAGATGCCTACAGGATCTTTTCGGACAAACTGGATAACTGTATCAAACCAATTCTAATTCCACCTACAGTAAAAGAATAAAAGATGCTTATATGGAAAAAATAGCAAAAGGAATACCGGATATCAAAGACTGGGGAATAGATGCGGATCCGGAGAATGATCCTACCTACCCTATGAAGCCTAACCGTACTGACGAAGAACAAAACGGTTATACCTGGGAAAGATCTGTACAGCAGGCTGAAACTGTGGAAATTTTAAAATCAACAGAAAGACCAAACTTAAGTGCAGTATTCGGAACATCTGTACCTCCCAAAGGTCTAAGCGGAGCGATTCGCCGATATGCATATAAGAATAGTGAAGGACAGTTCAGTCACTGGTTGCCTTTGCTTATCGCCGACCGTGTGAATGTTGTGGAAGGAATTATTGATGATCTGAAAAAAGGGAAAGTACCTAATATTTATGCGGAGAAAGGATTCAATGCAATGTGGAAGTATAACAGAAAAGCTGCTATTGGCATGATAGCTGCTAACGTTGCTGCTGTTTCTGCGTTAGGACTTTTTTTGTTCAGAGGCAGAATATTTAATGAAGGTAAATCAGTTAAGAAGGCCTTACAAAATTACAATATGTAAAAAAATCCCGGACGGCTAGTCGTTCCGGGATTTTAAATGATTTGTACTCAACATGCAATCATTGTCAACAATTAAATTTCTAACTACAGTAGCATAATACACTTTTAATTACTTATCCATCATTTTAGTAAGTGCTTTGGTTGGTATAACCTCTATCACAGTAACCCGAATACCCCATTGAGGGGCCTGTTCAGGAGCAACTACATAATATTTAACTCCTATACTAAGATCTACATATTGATTCACCAATTTGGTTAGCTGTCCTATGGTCGGTGTAAGACCAACATTCCAGGTTCCGGCACTCCAGTCTCTTATGACCTCTGAAAAAACACCGAATGTCGTTCTGGATTTATTAAGATAGGTGATATAAGATCGAATGAAGGTAAAGTTAATTTTCTTTTCAGCGGGACTGTCTTTACTGGACCAGAGATGATGCGGAACAGCTGCTATTCTAAAAGATCCAAATTGTTTAAGCAAAGCTAACGTTACCCCTCCTGCCCACTTCCTTGTACCAAAGGCTGAACTTGACGCAACAGGAAACTGCACCGATGGACCTATCCCCAGGACGAAAGGAATATTTTTTGGTGAAAGATAAGTATTCAATACAAAATCAGAAATGCCCGTTTTGCCCGTAGGGTTGGACATTCCTATCTGTGAGATTACAGGTATAAATGACCTTGTAATAATACTCCATTTCTCTCCCAGGTGAAAAGGGATTAATGGCTGAAAGTTTAAAGTATATCTAAATGCATTTTCAGGCCCTACTTTAAATTCGAAATTATTCTGATACTGAAGATTTATAAGGTGTGCTATGGGGTTCTGAAGTGTATTAGCAAGCTCCAGTTCATTAGCAGGTTTTGTAATATCGGGAATGGTATCAGATGCGGTTTGTGAATAAACATTTAAACAGGCAAATAAAAAAGTTATAATAACAAAGAAATAAATCCTTTTCATTAACAATTTTTAGAGCACAACGGGAAACGCAGAAAGATGTTAAAATAAATAAAATTAACTATTTAAGTCCCGGTAAGGATAATAGACACATTAGCTAAAATTCTAAAAGACCTCACCCTAAATCCCTCTCCTGATAGAGAGGACTTTAATGCTTATGGTATTAGTTATAGCGCTTTTAATTCAACATTTTTATCGTCGACTGTTCCCTTCGCCTTCAGGAGAAGGGTTAGGGATGAGGTTTATTGGCTTGGAAAAGGGAACTAAATATTTAATCCAATAAAATATCCCTAATAGGGATAAACAACAGCAAATCCATTAGGTTGAATAACGGAAAGACTATCCTTGTGTAAAAATTATTTACCAGCGGTTGTATTAAACAAAAAACTCTTGCCTTATGCTTGAAATACTTTCAAATCTGTTAAATATCATCGTCCTGTTCTTTGCTGCATCGAGCATGCTCTCCGTGGGTTTCAGTTATAGGATTCATGAAATCATTGCTCCACTGAGAAATATTCCTGAAGTTGCCAAAGCTCTTATAGCAAATTTTGTGTTGGTACCAATACTAGGTTATCTCCTCATTCATATCTTTCATATGGAAAGACCTGTTGAGATAGGATTGATTCTGATTGCATGTGCTGCAGGTGCACCATTTCTGATTAAACTTACAATTGCTGCAGGAACTGATGTTGCCCTCAGTACATCTCTATTAGCTCTCCTTTTACCGCTCACAATTGTATATATGCCATTGGTAGTACCTATAGAAGTTCCTGAAGCTAAGATAAACCCAATGGCTATCGCTACCCCTCTTGTGCTGACAATGCTTGTTCCTCTTGCTTTAGGATTCTTTCTCCACGCCTATATTCCGAAATGGACTAATCTTTTGCAGCCTATTCTTGCCAAATTATCAAGCATAGCTTTACTACTTCTTTTTGTGATAACATTTATTGTATACTATAAAGCCATTTTAGGAATACTTGGAAAAGGTGTCATTATAGCAGCTGCATTATTGATTATTGGAGCCTTGGGTATTGGCTTCCTGCTTGGTGGCCCTGGTATTGCTGCAAAACATGTCCTGGCATTAGGGACAGCTCAGCGTAATATTTCTGCTGCTACTGTTGTTGCCACCCAGGGATTTGATGATCGGAAAACGCTTATAGTAGTTATACTCTCCTCTCTATTGGCATTGATCCTTCTTTTTCCTATAGCGAAACTCTTACGAAGGCAAGAGAAATAAAAATACAATCGAATCCTGATTCTCAAAGTACTTTTATATTATGAAACGGATACTATTTAATGATACAGATAAATATGGAAAATCAGAATAGCAATAAACAACGTCCCAATATCCTTATCCTCTGCATGGATCAATGGCAGACACATATGAAAGTACCTGACAATGTTCCTTTCCCTGCTATGCGCAGACTCGAAGCACAGGGTGTAAGCTTTGACCGTCAATATTGCACCGTACCTATCTGCACAGCTTCACGCTCCTCAATGTGGACAGGTGTTCATGCAAAAAACACGGGTTTATGGGATAATACAAACTTTGCCTGGATAAATGAATTATCCGGAACTATACCAACCATTGGTCACATGCTTCGTGACCAGGGTTATTATACTGCCTTCAAAGGGAAGTGGCATCTATCGGAATTATCTCATCATGAAGATGCACTTGAACGATATGGTTTCTCTGACCTGCAGCAATGGGGTGAAATGTTTGGTACTCCCCTGCAGGGTGAACTATATGATGGAGCTGCAGCATTTGAAACCATTGACTGGCTTGAGAACAAAGCAACACAACTGGATAAGCCCTGGCTATTGATTAGCAGTCTTGTAAACCCTCATGACATCATGTATCTGCAAACCGATCCTATTGAAGCTCCTCATCCTAATGGGTACATGGTCGGAAAACAAACCCAGGTTCAAAAGCTGGGATGGTTTGAAAAGAAATGGGATATCTCTATGCCTGAAAATTTTGCTGACGATTATAAATATCAACCTGATGCAATACAGGCATACAAAGAATTTATAGATAAAAACTACGGCAATCTTCCCGATAATCGTGATGACCTATGGCTCATACGACGAAATTACCTGGTCAATGCAATGCGCCTTGTTGATGCCCAATTCCTGAAAATCCTTGAAGCAATGGATCGCCAGAATTTATGGGAGAATACTATTGTAATTTTTACGTGCGACCATGGAGAGATGAATGGAGCCCACAGAATGACTCAGAAAGGAGCCATCCACTTTGATGAAGCAGCTATAGTAAACCTGACAGTTTGTGTTCCCGGAGGCCCTCAGGGAAAACGTACCAAAGCTGTAGGTTCCCTGCTAGACCTCGCTCCTACACTACTGGATTTTGCAGGACTCAGCGAAGAAGGAATTAAGCAGCATTACCCTCATCTCAAAGGACGTAGTCTGAAGAATGCAATACTTCATCCGGATCAACCAGGTCCGCGGGGAAGTGCAGAAACACCAGGGGGCGGGGCTTTATTTGCATGGGATGGATTACACTCACTTGATCACGAATGGTCACTGACTGGCGCCCTAAGAGAGCTTACAGATATTCCGGCCTCTGGCAACCGCAAGGAATACATGAAGTACACAGGAGAAAAATATGGTGCACCGGATTTTCGCAAGCGAACATTCTTTCGTGCAGTGGTCGATGGTCAATACAAACTGGTGCGCTGGTTCAGTCCTGAGGAATATGGAAATCCTTCGACTATAGAAGATTTATATGCTAATGGCGATGTTACAATGCATGATCTGGTAAATGATCCTGGAGAGATGGAAAACATTGCCCATCCTGATCATCCTTTATTCAAATCTGAAGTTGTAAAGATTATGTTAGGTAAGTTACACGCCCTGATAAGAGATGAGATTGGAGAAGATACTTGTCCGTTTGACTTGGATTTATTTGGCACACGTGAAGTTAAGTATCGAAAAGCTGCGCAATATGTTCAGAAATGATTAGGGTCATGATTTATAAGAAGGCTGACGGTGATCGTTGACCTATTATTTTAATATCCCTCCTTTAAAAGAGATGTTCTTAAACTTGCCAGATCTGATTGATTGATGCCATCGCTTTAAGCGATGGCATCAATGAACATCCATGAATTTTATAGTCCTTGCTTGCAGCGAGGATTTTTAAGAATTGCGATTGCATCACAAATTTTTTAAGTTAGATTCAGAATGAAAGGATTGCTTAATATTTTAAGCAGTCTTTTCTGATTTTGGATATTGTGATATTTCTAAATAAATTCTTTCTGCAAGGCTATTTAGAGGCGCGTGAGACATAGAAAGATTTAAATCCAACACATTCTCTGCTAATAGTCGATAATGCTCGTATAACTCATCCGTACGATCTTTCTTTTTAAACCCCATTAGTTTTAAAATGCTTCGATTTAAATAGAGAAAGTAGCTGCTGGCTTCAATTCCCATATCACTTAAACCTTCAACAAGTCTGTAATTAATAAGATCATCTTTGATTAATGCGATAATAAGTTTTTTCTTTTTCATAGCTGGATTTGTTTTTCTGTAGATTTATTTAGAAAATCTGTACAATTATATAGATTTTCTATCAAAAATTAAAAGGTTTATCCTGAAAATTCGGATAAAACTTTAGAAATTCTAAATTTATATACAGAAGTGCGAAATATCTGTGTTTAAAAATTGTATAAAATGACTGAACTGGGTCTATTCTTTGCCAAAAAATCAATTAATAAAGCTGATGTCTCCCGGAAAACGGGAATCAGCGCATCCCGACTGAGCGAGCTGACCTTGAATGAAGATACACATTTAAGAGCTAAAGAACTTTACCTGATCGCTCTTGCTATAGATGTTGATCCTTGTGAATTGTTGAAGGCTATTTTTAAAGGGGTGAGTTTGCCGGTGTGAGGTTTTGCTTTCTCAGCTGCAGATCTTTAATCATGCTTTGCAAAGTGAAGGTTAAGAATATCTCTAATAACTTTCAAGAACATCAATTTCCAAAAGCAGGGACCTCAGAAAACAATATGAAACTATCTTTAACATTTTTTGCATTAATTATCTCTCAATTGGTTTTCTGTCAGAGCAAAAGAGGTAAAATAATTTTAGAAAAAGATAAATATGGAGTGGCTTATATATCCCATGATACATCGAGAAGAGAATATAGCTGGCTGATACCTGATGATCCAGATGAGGATACAGAAAGATATTATTATCAAAGCTACCAAAATATAATTGCCGATACTAATTTAACCTTAAAGTTCCAACCTAACCCCTATAGTTTATCCAAGTGGACTCCCCTTTATGTAATAGGTAATAAATATTACTTATATGGACCATCTGATTGGATGTACAGTTTTGGATATATTATTAGTGACTCAACCATATTTAAACAATCTAGTCCAGATCCTGAGGTATATTTAATAGTCAATATGAAAGAACCTTCCAATAATGAATTCCAATTTACGACTATCAACTACACCAAAAAACAAATAAAAATTTCAATATATATAATTGACAAAACAAATGAGATAGCGGTCTGGAAATTTGAAAAGGAAAATGAAGTTGATTTTAAACTAATGATAAACTCTAATAACATTAAAAATTTTCCTGTAGTAATTCGTACTTGCGGAAAGATAAAATGCTTTACCGAATATGATTTTGAAGAACCTGACTTTGAAAAATTAATTAGTAATACTCGATAAATCTTGAAGCATAAGTTGCTATAGCAGAAATATGCGCATTATTTGGTTAATGCTTACAATTTACACATACCACTTGTTGCCACATTTTTTACATACAACTATAGTGGTACCAATGGAAACTACCCTTTCCCAAATATTTTTTTTCCTTTATATAGATAGAACTTTTATCTGCCTTACAATTAGAACAAATCATCTTATTATTTTGTCTCTTAAACTCTAATTTCCTGAGTTCACTTTCAATAATCGGATATGCCTTTTCAAGATTTGTTCTTACAACATAAACGTTATAGGAAGACAAAATAGAAGAACCTAATTTAATCCTTTGATAATTTGAATATCCCGTATCTTTTATAATACCTTGGATCCCATTCTTTTTTAACTTTGAAAGCATTTCATTAGCTTCTGATTTTGAAAGAAACTCCGCAACTAAAACAAGATCTGTTGAATTCAACTTATATTTTTTTATTACAGTAATACTATACTCCTCAATTGCTGTAAGGGCTTATCAATAATTATGAATAGACAGCTATTCCCAATAGTCCTTGCTTGCGGCGAGGATTTTTAAGAATTGCGACTATATCGCTATTCTTAAAAATCCTAGATATAACCCAACATTTCATAAAATTCAAGTAATTTCGCATTATCAGGCACGCCCGAAACCTGCCCATCTCCCAGCTCCATAATTATCCATGAGCCATCTTTCTTCTTTGCAATATCCATGGTAAAGAAATTGCTATCTATGTTTTTTGCTACAGTAATAAAATTATCTAATGGTGGTTGCTCTGATTGATAGTCACCCTCATCCCAGTACTGGAATACGGAAATTAAATTTCCTCTTAAGAAGAACAACCTATACTCTTTGGTAAGAGGCATACCGCTCTTTGAGTGCTCCGTCAGAAATTCAAGGTCTTCAAACTTTCTGAATACAAGTCCTTCAATTAAATCCTTTCCCTGAAATCTCATGAAGTTTGTGATTACTTTTCTTGCCTGCTCACGATCTGAAGCATCAGGTATAAAACATGATTCCTTCCAGCTATGCTTGTTGGATTTTACAAAGTCTTTTACAATTATCGGATCTGTTCCAAATTCGTTTGATATCGTTGGAAGCACATCATCAATTTTGAAGTCACTTGAAACATTTGTCCAGATTGACCTTGGAGTATATCCTTCAATCCATTTATAAGAATTGGGTAAATAATGACAAGAGGTATATTGTTCGGGAGAATTTATAAGCTCAATATTCTTTTCCTTTAAAGCATTGTAAAATATTTCATAATCAGATGAAGAAAGCATCCACCCCCTATATATAGCCTTTGTAGATTCTGGTTGTGTCTCAACTAACCTTAATGATTTATTAACATCCTTTTCATTCTTTAATGCTTCAAACCTTATTAATGCTGTTATTAATTCTGCTTTTACTGCAGCAGAATATTCATTTTCAAAATCCGGATCAACTTGCTTCTGGTCAATGAAATTATTACAAAAAAGGATCAACATCTGCTTATACTCTAAAATTCCTATACAACAAAGATAAGAAACTGATTTGGATAAAGAATCGAAAAACTCTGCGGTTTCCCAATAGTCGTCGCATGCAGCGAGGATTTTTCGAGGATCACGATTGTATCGCTATTCTCGGAAATCCTTTATCCTAGTCTGCCAATTTTTAAATTCAAATAAATTGCATTATCCAGGCAAACCAATTCCTATCCATTTCCAAGCTCCCTAATGAATCAATATCCATCCTTCATCTTATTAAGGCACAGTGTAAGACAAACAACATCTTTAAATATATAATTGTCAAATATAAAATTTCCCCTCCCTCATAAACCACTTAAACATAATTACTTAATACCGGTAAGTATCTTATGATGAAAAACTCTTGTACCATCAGGTTAATGGGCGATGTGATGATTGGAAGAACCGTTAATCTTAAAATTTCAGAATCAGGATATGAATATCCCTGGGGAGATGTTTTGCCTTTGCTTCGGGAGGAAGGAGTAAATATCATCAACCTTGAAACAGCTATCACTACTTCCACCCAACCTGTCCCTAAAGTATTTAACTTCAAAGCAGATCCTGATAAAGTCAACACCCTTAAAGCTGCCAATATCCGCTTTGCTAATCTGGCCAATAATCATATAGGTGACTTTGGTACAGGTGGATTAAAAGAAACCATTCATATCCTGGACAATAACTCTATCGCACATTCAGGGGCTGGTTTAAATATCATTGAAGCCAAAAGACCTGTTATTATTGAAGAGAACAACATCAGTATTGGCATTATTGGTTGTACAGACAATGAACCATCATGGAGAGCCAATACTCATCCGGGTACATTTTTTATTACGATCGATGATCCTGAAGAATTGGAATCTGAAGTGGTGAAATTAAGAAGTAAAGTGGATGTGTTGATTGTATCTATTCACTGGGGGCCGAATATGGAGATGGAACCCAACAAAAGACAGGTCCAGTTTGCTCACGCACTTATTGACCTGGGAGTAGACATTATTCATGGGCATAGCGCGCACATCTTTCAGGGAATAGAGCTATACAAAGGCAAGATCATTCTATACGATACAGGAGACTTTATTGATGATTATGTTGTAAATGATTTGCTGAGAAATGACAGATCATTTTTATTTGAATGCACCATAAAGGATAAGAAGATAAGTGCATTTAAACTAAGGCCTGTTATTATTCAAAACCTTCAAGTCTCCCTGGCTACAGGGCATGACAAGGAATATGCAATAGCCCGCATACAGTTTCTTTCATCCGTATTTGGAACCAGAATAACAAATGAAGGAGAAGTAGTATTGTGATGATTATCCCATCCACGCATGCCGCAAGGCCAAACAGACATTTATATCTGTTAGTCAGAAGCGCTTCCGTAAACAAATAAATATTTAAAGTAATCTGTCTGAAGCACAAACTGGTATCCCCAAAATACAGGATATCCAGGCATCCCATCATCATTATTATTATATTTGAATAGCTTCGTTTTTTTATTCATAAATAATGCAATACAGTCCTTGTATCGTTTCTGAATTTCTTTTAATTCTTTTTCTCGTGTAATACTCAGGATAAGACCAGCACCATCATCTCCCCTATAATCTAATCCTTCGTTTATATCATTCCAGAATTCTTCACTTGAAACCAGAGAAAGCGAAGTTTCCTCCATGTTTGCTCCGGGATAGATTTGTATAAATTGCCTTTTAAAATCATCAAAAGTAGTACAATATTCAAAATAGTCTAACCGAAACACCACTTGATAATTTCTCCCATACATCAGCCCTTCAAGGCTTTTTAATAGGCTTTTTATATCTTCTGAATTCATTGGTGTATTAAAAATGAATTAATCATATATTGACTACTTTCAAGATAGCTGAAAAGCTTTAACCTAACATAAAGCTCCATTATACGTTTAAAGCTATACAAAGGATCTGAAGATAAAGGAGCTTAGATCTTTCCATTTAAGAATGGACTAAGAAAATTGAATCTGGTCCTTGATTAAGTAAGAGGCTGTAGGTAATAACGTCATAGGTTGACTATGTCAATTACTTTGATACATGAACTTATTACCTAATCCTATCTTTTCATCTCCTCAACTACTACGAGAATTTCTCTAAAAATTATTTAATCCTCACAAAACAAAGCTTTATCCTATTAAACCTAACATATTATCTAAAACATTATTCGCAAATTATTGTTATAACGTTGAATAAGTCGACTTTCTTTTTTATATTAATAGCTAAATATCCAAAATACATCGAGACTAAAATTAAGTCTATCTAAGCTTTCCACTATACTTTATTTAACGATCCAAACTCAATGCTACAGGAGAATCTCACGAGTAGAAAAAAAGTAAAAATTCTGATAATAGAGGATAATGACTTTGATTTTGAACTGGTTGAAAGAAAACTCCAATCAATAAATTTTTCATTTGAAGCAAGAAGGGCAATAGTTGAAGAAGAATTCAATCAACATCTTCTGCAATTCGAACCCGATCTTATTCTGTCTGACTTTTCTCTGCCCACTTTCAGCGGATTAGAAGCTTTAGGCATTGCGAAAAAACATAATCCGATGATTCCCTTCATCTTTGTCACCGGAACTCTTGGTGAGGAACTCGCTGTGGAAACCATGATCCAGGGCGCAAACGATTATGTACTCAAAGACAGTCTGCATAAACTGGAACCCGCTATAAACAGGGTACTTAACGAGGTTAAAGAAAAACAAAAAAGAGAAGAAGCGGAGAATAAACTGAAGATAAAGGTAGAAGAATTAAAAAGTCTTGTATATCGGATATCACATGATATAAGGGGACCGATATGCTCAGTTAAAGGTATTTTAAACCTCATCCAGCATTCTGAAAGCAATAGCACTGAGGCTATTAATGAATATGTAAACATCATAAGTCAGGTCAACAGAAAAATGGAAGGTATTGTACTGAACTTAAGCAGCTTCCAATTCATCTACAATGACGACATAAAACTTGATGATATAGACCTTGATCATTTTTTTGAAAAACTAGGATCTGCCATTTCAGAAATAGAAAACTATGAAGAAGTTTACCTTCAATTATCTTATAAAGGACAACAGTATTTCAGGTCTGAGTTCAATCTTCTTTTCTCGGTTTTCTTTAACCTGATTCACAACTCTATTGTCTTTATGGATAAGAATAAGTCCGAAAAAAAGTTATCTGTAATGTTGAGGTAAGTGAAAATGGTTTGAGTCTGCTGGTTGAAGATAATGGTATCGGAATTGAAAAATACATTCAGGATAGAGTCTTCGGTATGTTCTTCAGAGGGAGTAATCTCTCTAAAGGAGCTGGTCTGGGATTATATATTACAAAAACAATATTGGACAGACTAAATGGAAGTATTACCCTTGAGAGTCAGGAGGAAGAAGGAACAAGGATCAATATTTTTATCCCTACAATCTTCTCATCTCAGCCCAAGAACTGGATAAATAATTAATTACTTACTTCAGTTGAGGTAGTCATCTATCAAAGCGGACGCTTTGTTAAAGATAGGTCCAAGCGAGGACGCTTGAACCAGCTTCAAACAGACATTAAAACAATCTATTTAAATTTCAAGAAGTTTTGATTTTAGTTCAATAATGATCAAAATGTTCCGCTTGCAGAATCAAGCAGAACATGCTGGTTCAAGCGTCCTCGCTTGGACCTAAAATATATCAAGCGTCTCGCTTGATCAGAAATTCAGGTGAGGTAATTGTGAGATGCACCTATACATTAGCTGTAGGAACCGAGAAGAAGAATTTCGCACCATTGTCCAGACTTGACTCTGCCCATACACGACCATGATGTTTCATCACTATCCTCTGTATAATTGCCAATCCTACTCCTGTTCCTTCAAACTCAGTAGAACGATGAAGGCGTTGAAACACTCCGAATAGTTTCTTATAGTACTTCATATCAAAGCCAACACCATTGTCCTTTATGGAATAAATCACCTCTTCCCCTTTGACACTGGAAGTTATTTCAACTTCAGGTTGTTCTTCTTTACTTGAATATTTCACCGCATTGGAAAGAAAATTAATCATCACCTGATTCAACAGCTGAGAATCTCCATAACAGGAATCTAAAGGCCCTACAATCCAATTTACTTTCTTTCCCTCAAATGTCACCTTCATTTCTTCGATACAAGACCTTACCAGCAAGTCCATATTGACAACATCTCTATTCACTTCTCTCTTACCTATCTTTGAGAATGACAATAAATTGTCAATCAGATCTCCCATCTTTTTTACATTGGAGCCTACAATATGAAGCAGTCGCTTTACCTCTTCATCTACAACCTCTGCATGCTCTTTAAGGATAATCTGAGAATAACCATTGATAACTCTCAAAGGAGCCCTCAAATCATGGGATACCGAATAAGTAAAGGCTTCCAGTTCTTTATTGACTATGCTAAGTTCTTCATTTTTCCTTTCCAGGTCATCGTTCAGCCGCTTCAGCATATATTCATGATGATATATTCCGATGAACAATTTCACTTTGTTAATCAGTATTTCAGGCTGAAAAGGCTTGGTAATAAAGCTGAAGGCTCCTCTGTCATAACCTTTAAACACATTTACATGGTCCGTATAAATTCCGGATATAAATATAAATGGCAAAGAAGCCGTTTTCTCATCTTCTCTTAAAATAGCAGCAAGCTCATATCCGTCCATTTCAGGCATCTGAATATCAATCAGGGCAAGTGAGAAGTCGTGGTTTAATGTCTGTTTCAATGCCTCATTCCCACTCGTTGCCTTGATGACTTCAACATCCAGATCCTTTAAAACCGTTTCCAGCGCAATGAGATTCTCTTGTTTATCATCAACTATTAATATCTTAGGCTTGCTGAACATAGTCATAAAATTTATATCCAACTTTTACTTCTTTATCCATATTTTCATTAATGAAATAAGACGATCCAGGTCAATCGGCTTACTTATATAATCATTAGCGCCCGCGTCTATACTTTTTTTTTCTGTCTTCCTTCATTGCCTTTGCAGTCAGCGTAAGAACAGGCAATTCCTTAAAGTTTTCCATAGTTCTGATTCTCCTGATCGCCTCCAGTCCGTCCATTTCAGGCATCATGATATCCATCAATACCAGAGAGATGTCAGGGTTATTGGCGATAGCTTCAAGGGCCTTTAAGCCGTTTTCTGCTTTCAACACATTCATCCCCTGCTCTTTAAGTATTTTAGATAATGCGAAGACATTTCTCATGTCATCATCAACAACAAGGACTTTTTTATCCTGAAATACATCTTCCCTTTTATAAATCTCCGTGATCATATCTTTTTTATGATCAGGAAGATTTCCTATAGTACGGTGTAAAAAGAGAGCTGTTTCATCCAGAAGCCGTTCTTCTGATTTAACTCCTTTTATAATTATAGATTTCGTTAGTCCCTGCAGCTCTTCACTTTCTTCCCTTGACAATTCTTTTCCGGTGTATATGATGATAGGAGGCACCTTGTCTTTTTCCTTCTGTATTCTTTTAATGAGCTCAAGCCCGGACATATCAGGCAGTCCAAGATCCAGCACAATGCAATCAATATCTTTGCTGTTCATCAGTTTCATCGCTTCCTCTCCGCTTCCAGCTTCAATACACTTCACATCACCATTACCAATCAGCATCTTTATTGATTCCCTGTTATTCCGATCGTCTTCAACAATCAGAAGGTATTTCATTTTTTTATTTATAAAATTTTCAATTCTTTGAAAAGCGTGATCCAACTCTTCCTTATCAATAGGTTTGATCAAATATTCTACAGCTCCAGCCTTTATCGGATCAAGAGTTCTTTCCGTAGCTGAAATAATATGAACCGGAATATGGCGTAATGCAGGATTATTCTTCAGTTCCAGAAGTACCGTTCTTCCATCCATTCCCGGAAGACTTAAATCCAGTATTATAGCATTTGGCTGAAACTTTCCCGCAAGTACCAACCCATCTTCCCCGCTGGATGCAGCCAGTACTTTAAAACCTTTTGCAGCTGCCTGTCTTTTTAATATTTGGGCAAAATTGAGATCGTCTTCTATAATCAGAAGTGTTTTATCACTTTTACTTATTGCTAATCGGTCGTCAGGAATCCCAGGATAATTAAAATACTCATCTTTCTTTTCAGACGGTAGTACTTCATCAGTCTTTAACTCAGCATAATTGCCAGACTCAGATAGAATCAATGGAATAATTAGAGTGAAAACAGAACCCTGCCCTGGTTTACTTGATATCTTAATTTCTCCGCCTAGTAATTTTGCCAGTTCTCTTGATATAGAAAGCCCTAACCCCGTTCCACCATATTTGCGGGATATACTTCCATCTCCCTGATGAAAAGCTTCAAAGATCTTGTTTTGCTTTTCAAAAGGAATTCCTATGCCTGTATCTTTTACGTCTAGGGCTATAGAGATATCTGAATTTCTTTTAATAACAACATCGATACTCCCTGTTTCAGTGAACTTAATAGCATTCGATAAAAGGTTCTTCACGATCTGATCCAGCTTTTGCGAATCAGTTTTGATATACTCAGGTAACTCAGCATCTTTATTTACAGATAAGATTAAACCCTTTTCTCTTACCTGATGATCGAAATTACGATGAATATTTTCGATGAAGTGAGTAACTCTTATATCTTCAATACTCAAATCCATCTTGCCTGCTTCTATTTTAGAAAGATCTAATACCTCATTTATCAGATGAAGCAGGTCTACACCGCTTTTGTATACTATCTTCGCACTTTCAACCTGGCTGGCATCCAGATTTCCCTTTTTATTTTCTGAGAGATCCCTGGACAAAATAAGTAAGCTGTTTAACGGAGTTCTGAGCTCATGAGACATATTGGCCAGAAACTGTGATTTAAACTTGTTACTCATCTCAACCTCTGCCTTTGCAGCCTGTAACTCCTGATTCTTCATCTCTACATGCTGGGACTGTTCTTCAAGTTCTATATTGGCAGCCTGCAGTTCCTCCTGTTGCTGCTGAAGATGCTGAGTTTGCTGTTCCAGCTCTTCGTTGATAAGTTTTAACTCTTCCTGCTGCACCTGTAATTCCTCGCTCTGTCTTTGAGTTTCTTCGAGAAGATCCTGTGTTTGCTGACGAAGGATTGCGGAATATATATATATGCCTATAACAGGCATTGATGCTTTGAAAAATTCTACCTCCGTTTCACTGAATGGTTTTAGCTTTCCAATCTCAACAACACCCAATAATTGCTCATCTTTTAAGAAAGGAAAGACAACAACATTTTCCGGAATTGCCTCAAATACAGAAGACGAAACTCTAAGGTTTTCTTGTTTAAGACCAGTAAGGTGTCTGAATTCCCCATCTGCAGCTACCTGACCAGGAAGACCTTCTCCCAAAGTATATTCCTTTCTATGGATATCGGAAGGAGTAATAGCAAAACTTGCTGCCAGTTTCACAGAATTATTAGATTCAAGATACAATGCCCCGATATTCGATTTTGTATATTCACTAAGAAAAGCAATTGTCTTCTCAGTAATCATTTCAAGAGATTGATCACCTCGTAATTTCTCATTGAGCATGTTTAAACCTAAAGCAAGCCAGGATAATCGTTGATTTCTTCTTTCGGCTTCTTCTATGGTTGTATTCATTGTATTGACAGCATTTCCTAAAAAATCTTTCTGAGATTTTGGAACTACTTTTACAGAATAATCACCACTTGTTATACCACGAACACTTGTGGTCACTTCTCTGAAGCTGGACAGTATATCTTCCAGTGCTTTTACTGCCGGAGTCAGTTCATCCTTTATTTCCTCATCCAAACTTAAATCTTCAAATTCTCTGGATGCAATTTTCGTAGCTACTTCAGTGATCCTGCCAATCCTTCCTGTGATTGCCTTTACAATCCAGTAGGTAAGTATAACAGAGGCCAATAATGACAGAACTACGAGACTTGAGATCAGCTTTATGCTTGAATTATAAGCCTCAAGACTCGAAGCTTTTACCTCCAACATTCTTGTCTTGTTAAGCTCATTTACCCTGTTCAAAAGATCAATCATAGAAGCTCTTGGCTCTCGGGCGCTTTTAACTGAGAGTGTATAAGCAGGATCTATATTATTCTCCTTTGCATATTTTATTATCTCTACCAAAACAGTCTTATACTTATTCCATTCAATTTCAAAATGAGATAAGAGAAGCCTGGCCTCATCATTTGATTTGTATTTCAGATCTCTTAGTTTGACATCGGCAAGCATGACAGTTTTATTAATTTCACGTTCATAATTGCTTACTTCTGAAAGATCTTTCTCAATAATTATATTCTTCTCATTTCTTGTTATCTCCATCACTTGATAAACAAGCTCATTAGATAAGATAATACGTTCTGTTGTCATATCCACTAGTCTGGCCATTCTGTCATTCAATATTGACAGTTGATTGATGAGATAAAACAATGAAGAAAACATTATAACCAGAATCAAAAAAATGCTGAGTATAAGCTTAGTTTTAATCGTTATATTCATATGAGCTGTTTTCGAATCTTAATTTAAATTTTACTTTAAGCAGTCAGGTTTTTATAATTCTCATTGCATATGCGACAAGGACCCGTATTTCTTCTTAAAGATTTTATTTTTGACATCAAATGTTGAATACTTGTTTATTATGGTAGCAGGAAGGCTCTCATTCATTCCAAGACATAAAAATCCTCCATTGGCAATACTTTCAAAGAAGAGCTCATGGACCTTTTCCTGAAGTTCTTTATTAAAATAAATCATAACATTCCGGCATAGGATAATATTCACTTCGGAGAAGACCTTATCTGTAACAAGATTATGATTGGCCCATACAATATTTTTACGCAGGTCTGAATTAATGATGATACGATTATAATCGTGAACGATGTAATCGCTCAATGAAGCTTTTCCACCGGCCTGCTGATAATTCCTTATATACTTTTTTATTTTACTGTCAGGATATACACCTTCCATTCCCAGCTCCAATGCATGGTCATTAAAATCCGTAGCATAGATCATACACTTGCTGTAGAGGTTTTCTTCTTTCAAAAGAATCGCAATTGAATACACCTCTTCGCCGCTGGCGATACCGGCTTGCCATATTTTTACGAAAGGATATGTTTTAATAAAAGGGATTACACTCTCTCTGAAGGCTAAATAGAAACCAGGGTCACGAAACATTTCAGTAACCTGAATGGAAAGATCTTTGAGAATAAGGGAAGAAAAAACAGGTTCTTCTAAAACCTTTTCTTTCAACTCTCGGATTGACCCGATCTGAGAAAGGGCCATCCTGTTTATTAATCTGCGTTTCAGATGATCAGGATTGTATTCCCTGAAATCATATCCATAAGTTTTATAAACAGATTCAAATAAATCATTAATCTCTGAAATCGTAATTTCCGACATCTTTGAAACTAGTATATTAAAATGCAATATGCTGAAATGCTGAATGTTGACATTAAAACTGGGAATAGGGTGGCAAATACTTCCAAGTTTCATGTCTAATAAATACCAAAATATGCCTTTTGTCGACAAATAACAAGAAAATAAACATTAAAACGACAATAAATAAGACAGAGCTTGAGCCTCACAGCTAATTTCAAATAGAGTTATAGAGATGTATTAAATTCAATTCCGGATTGAAAAAATACTTACTCTCCTAATAATGAATCTCTTATACTTATACCAGCAATGAAAAATCAGTTATGTAACGCACTTAAAAATTTTCAATACTATGAGTAGTGACTTTAAGCATCAAAATTAATAATCAGACTCAACTTTAATATAATCAAGAATTGAATCTATCTCAGCCTTTGTGAAATCAAAATTTTTCATTTCAGCTTTACCAAATTTATTATATAACTCAACAGCATAAGGATCGCCTTTCCCTATGACAGCACTTGAGTTATTGATAAATTTATAAAGCCACTCCTTAGGTCTTCTCCTTTCAATATGCTTTAATGCCGGTCCTACAACAATGTCATGAATACTATGACAAGCCCTGCAATTATTTATAAACAAATGCTCTCCTGTTTTATTTAATACCACACCAGCCTTCATCCTTCTAATAGCGGTTCCGCAAACAGGCCGCTCATCCTCTACACCACACGCAAATTGTTTCGAAGGCTGATTTTCTTCAATAAAATAAAAGGCAAAAAATGAAACAAGAATTGCAAATACCGAAATTGCGGTCATCATCTTAAAAAGTGTAATAAATAGATATTTCATCTCGAGTAGTTAATGATCGTTACTCACGTAATCTGTTCTTAATATTTTAAATTCAGTCCTTCTGTTTTGCTGATGTTCTTCTTCCGTTTTCGCACCTTTTATCAAAGGCTTGCTTCCATTATATCCCTTCGCTAAAAGCCTGTTTGTATCAATACCTTTTGAGATTAAATAATCAGCAATTGACTTAGCACGTTTACATGTCAGACAAACGGAATAATGGTTCGAACCGCGTTCATCACTATGGTTACTAACTTCTATTATCAGGTTTCTATTCTTAAGTAAAAAAGAAGCCATGCTATCAAGAAAAGCGTAGTTTTCAGATCTAATGGTGGCTTTGTTGAAATCAAATCTAATATTATGAGTAATCAAAACATCACCAACATTAAAAACAGTGTCTTCCAGTGTATTTTTTTGTCCGTAAGCGGTAATGACAGATACTAAGATGATGAAGTTTGTTATTATTAATTTCATAATAGAAATTGCTGACTAAGTATTGTAAATGGCTCTTTTGTTCTCTTATTAAGAAACATTTTAGAGATCAAAACATTACACATAACATACTTAAAATCACTTACTTTTAAAAATATTTAACACTTTTATACTATTTTAGTATTACCTAAAAAAAACGCTTTACGCATGAACTATTTAAAGCATTCTCTTCCTGGAATTTCATTTGCCATATGCATTATGCTCATTGGCCTATACGGTATCTACCAGGCATCAGATATTAACCAGAATAAAAATTCAGCAGAGAATATAAAACTTGTCAGCAGTTATGAGCATCATGAAGATGAAGATAACGATTCCATAACAACAGAATATCTACCCCCAATCGACACTTTTCCATTGGCTATACCGATACAACATCCCAAAAAAGAATCCAATGTACCTGTTATAGGGAAAGTCTTACAAATGCTATCGGATGGCTTTGCCAAATACTCTCCTTCTCATAAAAATTCAGTAAAAACTGATTCATTAAAATAAATTCACATCGAAAGATTATACGCTAATAGAATTCAATGTGATTTCAAATATCAGCCTTTTTATTCAGGTAATGATCAAATTCAATCCAAAACTCAACCAACTTGTCATTAAATTTCCCCTTTACGAGATTCTATACTTAAAATTTTACAAGAATTGTCAATTATAATCCAAAGTTTTGAATATCAACCTACAAAATTTTTCCCAATCAAAACCACCATTAATCTTCTTTTTCCCAATTTTTATCATCCTATTTCATACAATCTTTTGAAAATTAATAAGAATCAATATTTTAGAATTTTGTATTGAGATCCCATTGTAATGAAAAAGAAATCTTCTCAGCCTTTATTGAATGTTTATAGTCAGGAAAATTTATTAGCGGTACTTGAAAGAATATCTGATGCTTTTGTTGCGCTTGACAAAAACTGGTGCTACACCTACATGAACAAGAAGGCAGGAGAAATTTTTAACAGGGATCCTTTAAGCATGATCGGAAAAAATATCTGGAAGGAATTTCCGGAAGGAATCGATTTGCCTTTCTACAAGGCCTATTATAAGGCAATGGAGACCCAACAATATATTCATCTCGACGAATATTACCCTCCCTTCAATAAATGGTTTGAAAATAATATCTACCCTTCTGAGGAAGGACTTACTATCTATTTCCGGGATATCACCTACCGTAAACTGGAAGAACAACAG
Source organism: Sporocytophaga sp. (assembly GCA_024707265.1). GTDB lineage: Bacteria > Bacteroidota > Bacteroidia > Cytophagales > Cytophagaceae > Sporocytophaga. The sequence goes on from JANQAB010000009.1 coordinate 92,291, forward strand.
ATTCGGATAGATAAGGCAAGACTGCTGAAAGCACAGGAAATAGGTCAGCTTGGGTACTGGGAGCTTGAGAAAAACAAAGATGTAATATGGGGGTCTGAAAAAGCTTGTGAATTATTCGGATTCGCTCCGGTAGCAGCAGAAATTCCGATAAGCAAAATTGAACCATTAATCAAAGAAATAGATAAAGTAAGAAATGCCGGCCAAAAGCTTATTCAGGAGCACACGAAATATGATATTGAGGTGCAGATCTTTCCGGAAAATGAAGACACTCCAAAAACTATCTCTGCAAAGGCTGAAATAGCAAAAGACTTACTTGGGAAGAATAAGATCATAGGAATAATAAGGGATATTACCGAACAAAAAAGAATTGAGATGCTTGAGAACTTAGAGAAATCAGTTCTTCAGCACTATGTTCAACCGAATTCCTCAGTAGAGGAATTGATTACATTTCTTCTGAACGGGTTAAAAGACATTCACCCTGACATGTTATGTTCAGTGCTTAAGGCAGAAAATGGCAGGTTATACAATTGGTCATCTCCACATCTTCCTGAAGCTTTTAATAAGGAAGTGGAAGGAACAAAAATTGCAGTAGGCTATGGCTCTTGCGGAAGCGCTGCATTTCTGAGAAAGAAAGTTGAGGTTCCAGATATATTCCACCACCCATACTGGGAACATTATATGGAGATCATAAAAGATTTTGATCTTCTTTCTTCCTGGTCCTATCCTATCATCAATTCAAAGAATGTTTTGTTAGGAACATTTGCAATCTATCATAAAACAATAAGAAAGCTTTCGAAGGAGGAAGAGAACAGCATAGATCGCGTCAGAAGAATTCTGGTATATGTAATGGAGAGAAAGCTTGCAGAGACAGAAGCAAAACTATATAAAGAAAAACTTGAGCTAGTGTTCAATTCCACAAATGAGATCATGTTCCTGATTGATATAGAAAAAGACGAAGTCTTTAGATTTTCTACTATCAACAGAAAATTTCTTGATGTCACGGAGCTTTCCAAGGAAGGCATTGAGGGCAAACTTGTTGAAGAAGTAATTCCAAGTCCATCTCTTTCTCTGGTATTATCTAAATATAAAGAAGCCATAGAAAAAAGGACAACAGTTTCATGGGAAGAAACCACAATCTATCCCGCAGGTGAGAAAAAAGGAATAGTAAGTATATCTCCGGTCTTTAACGAAGACAATGTATGCGTGAATCTCATAGGTAATGTGCATGATATTACTGAAAGAAAAAAAAGATGAAGAGAAAATCAAGAAGGCTAATGAAAAGTTAAAAATCAATAATGAATTAATTATTGAAAAGAATAAAAAATTGAAAGAAATAGCTTGGTATCAATCACACAAAGTAAGAGCCCCAGTGGCCAGAATTATGGGATTGATCAATTTGATCGAAATTAATAAGAACAATGGGGAAAGCTCCGATGACCTTCTTGGATATGTTTTGCAATCTGCTGTTGAACTGGATGAAGTAACCAAAGATCTTGTGGAAAAGATATCTGATTCTGATTCATTGTGATATATAATGTTTCAGAGATAAAATAAAGAATGTCTTTGTCCACTAAAGTTATTGAATGAGGATAGTGAAAATGGATATATCCTTTTATTCATTTTCAGACCCCTCTTCTAAAAACTTGATGTAATTCCTTAGCAGTCCGTCAATCTGTTTTGCAGCAACCGGATTTGCGGAATGTACATTAAATTTCAAACTTCTCAGATCAATTCCAGACTCATAAACCAGCCACTTTACCGCCGCATAACCATCAAAAGCTACTTCCCCATTTTCATCAAGTCCGAGATCATTATCAAAACTAATAAAATCGGGCAGCCCATTGCTCTGAATGTAATTAACAAAGTCTTTATAACTTCTCACTACATCAAATTCAGACACCACAGATTTATCATAAATCATATCAACTGTTCTTATGTCGTCGAGGAATAATTTTTTCATTTTGGGAAAAGTAGTAAAAATTAGTAGTAGCACTCCTTAAATATCTTAATCAGAAATAAAAGACTTCTATTTCCTGGATCAATCACTGATTCCCATGAGTGTAGCAAATCCTTCCTCATTAACAGCTAAATGAAGTAACTCTTTTTGAAAGGTATCGATGGCAACTGGTTCTACAATTATCTCCAGCGATAATTTATCTTTCTCTTCTGACCTAAACTTAGTTGCAACATTACTTTCCAAATTAATATGAACCCCCACCTTTCCTGAAGGATCAATGCAATATAATTTCATTGAAAAATATGCGTAGTCACTTTTTTGTCCAGCTTCATGAAATATAGTTCGACTTTTATCAGTTGAAGAAGGAAATCCTTCTAATGATTCCGCAAAACACTTAAGTGAGTCAGATGTCTCATATACCTCTGTTCTTCCAAAAAAATTTCCATTTGAAGCTGTTACTCCTAATTCAAACATGTGCTCATCCTTCCAAATTACCTTTAATTCTAATATGGATTTCAGATCATATATATACATCTCAATTAATGGTTAATTATTACGAACATCCTCTTCAATTGTTAACTGGTTAATTGAGTATGTTATACTTTCAACTTATCCCCACAAACCTTCTCCACTAAATTTTTGAGCACAACCACCCTATCGCTTAAATATTCTAGATCTTCTTTGCTTATTGAATAAGCTTTCTTGTATCTCGCATCAATGTAAGCTTTTTTAAGAAGTTTAAAGCGTTCATCCTTTTCAGGAGTATCACGGGGAAATACCTTTTTAAATTCTTCACTGATCGTTTCTGACTGACTCCCCAGCTCTTCAATATCATGTATTTTAGACTTGTATCCGGTAAAAACTAAAAGCAATGCAGCATAGAGCCGCTCGGTTGTCTGATGGAGCATAAAAGCGGCTTCTTTTTCATCTCCATCATTAAAGAATACCATATATCCCTTATAGAATTTATTTGCACTCTCAAACCACCTATCATACTCGTCTCTCGCCCTTTCCCTTACCTTTTCAGGATCAATAGAATCGGGAAGTATTAAAGGCGCTTTTCCATTTCTCCCATTATCAAATAAAACTATCCCTTCTTTCACAACATCTGTAAAAAAATAGCTGCCATAAGAAAGTTCGTTTTTAACATAACCATAACTGTGATGAATAAGATTAACTGAAGCAGAAATAGAGATCTCTTTAACTAGCTTTTCAGTCTCTCTCCATTTATTTGAAAGCTCGTGATTAAGCTTAGTCTCTGTAACCACAAGAATATCGTAGTCGCTTTTATATTCGTACCTGATCTCATCCTCCGAATATTGGTCCTCAACCCAGTTACCACGAGCATAGGATCCAAACAGGATCACAAGATCAGGAAGCATCTTTTCAATAATAATATCACTTATGACTTTTAACTCATCTTTTTTAAGGTCCGGTAAGTGTTCAAGACTGGTCTTCAAACTATTATTCGATTTATAAACACCTCAATTTATCTAAAAGGGAAAACAATAGCAAAGTTAAAACAGCAAATACACAAGCTACAACAAAGGTAACAGACACCAAAAGTCCACTTACTCAGGAGACGCCTTTCAAGTCATTGACATATCTCGAAGGTGATTAAATCCTGGATAATAGAAATCACCATAAGGAATTTTTTCTTCTGATTTAATTCTGAAAGATTTATTTAAAAGCCAGAGGAAACCCATTTTTAAATGTTGATAAATATATCTTAATTCATTTTTAATTTAAAAACCTCTCAATTTAAGCGTTTATCTAAAAAAAAGACCACTTTGTGGCACAAAATTAGCTACTTAACGGCAACTGAGATTTTGGGATTTCGTTTTTATAACATAAATTTGTATTATCAATTTTGTTTTTATTCCTATGGGAAATACAGCCGGCAAATTAGATGAACACGTTTTTGATAATCTATTAAAAGAAGCTTATCAAATCCTCAACAATTCTACCGATCTGAATGAGGACAGAGAAAAGCTTACTAACATTTTAAATAATCTGGTATATTGGACGAATGAGCAAAATCATTCCGAAGATTATTATAATGAATTCCAAAGAACTATCTGCCTGATGGCTTCACTTGATTTTTCAGGCAGACTACCTCTGAATCCCGCGCTTAAAACCTTCCAGAATTTAATATCTGTTAGTCTAAATACTTTAAATGAAGAGCTGGAAGATAAAGTCTTTCCTAAAGACCTTGTCAGACTTACTATAGACAAACTGGGACTTAAAAATACGATCCTTATTCATACTAATAGAGACGGATATATAAAACTATTTCATACGGACAGAACAGACTTATATCCTGACGCAGAGTCATTCGAAAATCTTCAGATCAATGCTTTTGTAGAGCACATGGATGAAGTTGAAAAAAAGATGCTCATTGCGGGAACCGATCAAATATTTAAAGTAAAGTTAAAATCCGGATACAATGATGATGCGATATTAAAAGTAGCATCCAATCAGTTTTATAAAATATCGGAAGGGTCTGTTTATATAATCCAGTTACCCTGTTAATATCATACCAGAAAAGCCCCTGAAGTCAATAACTTCAGGGGCTTTTTGTTACCTCACTTCATTAGGCATTAAGTTTACCAATGCCATGTCATAACTATCCTTCATTTGTATATATCCCACATTTGAATAACTTATCGCACCGAATTTTTTCTTATTCTGAGAAGCTGTAAAACCCAGATTTATCGGTGAAACAGCAAGATTCTTTGCTCTCAATATTGTTTGCCACAATAATTGAGGATAGATGTCGCAATCCAGGTAATTATAGTTTAACCCTGCGTATAAAGGACAATATCTGCTACCTGTTTTATAACAAAACATAACAGCTACAACTATACCCTCATCGGTTGATTTATTTTCTTTATAAGAAAGCTCTATCACCTCCCAGTCCTCATCTTCAATGATGTTCTGAAAGAAACTTTCGGGCAATACAAATGTATTCAACTGAACACTTTTTCTGTGCAGTGCTCTTGTAGAGCTGATACCATAATGAGAGGCGATCATTTTTACCATTGTAAATTTTCACATTAAAATGATCTTCATTATTAAAAACTCTCTGCTTAAGATATTGCTTTCTGTGCTTATGAAACTTATTTAAAAATTCCTCTTTACTGTTCCATTCCAGATCCTCTATCACATGGGTTTCTGGCAATTGATACCTTACAAACCCATGATGGATAAAGAAATCATTCATCTCTGTATCATTTGCATTCATATCACGGATCAATATCTGTCCGATATTATTTCTCTCTGTAAGCTCTGAAACGATATCTATCAAAAGCATCAGTGCATCCTTCCATTCATTGTTGGACTTATCCAGATACAGATGATCTCCTTCTGATATAGCAGCCCCCATTATCAATGCTTTTGAAGTAAGATAATACGGATCTTGTTTTCTTTTCTCTTCAATTTGCTCTGAAACAGATGCAGGTGAAAGCATATCGCTTTTAACAAGCGCTTCTGTAAAGAATGTAGCAATGATGGGCTTATTATTGGAATCGTAAATAAAATAATAATGAAATTTCCAGTTGTCTTCCGGCTTATCTGACAACTGAAATGTTCTTTCCATTAACTGCAACGCCTTATAGGTAAAGATCCCCCTATTGCCCAATAATTGATTCCACAGTGTTTCAGATATTTCATTAATACTATTAGCGTGTGAGACCCTGAAATAGCTCTGTTCATTCTTTGCAACCGGAACCAGTTGATGGTTATCAAAACTTGCAACTTTTCGAAAAGCTCTCTGAATATCTTTAAAAGTCCTGCCTTCCTCTTTTAATGCCAGAGGAAAATGTTTGGCTAAAGCTTCAACAAGTTTTTCTATGTCTTCAAGAGTAGTATGAATCGTAACTGTAAACCTAATGCCTGTACATATCTCAGGAACAGCAGGAAATGCTGCTATATTAACATAAAATCCTTCCCTAATCATCCGCTCTGCAAGGTTAAATCCCACGCTCATCATACCTAGTCCTATAAAAAATATGGGAGTTTCCGGATCTGATATATCTGGCAATTCATATTTCTTAAGCAACCTATGGCAATAACTGATCTTTTCTGCAAGGAACTTTTGTCTTACCTCTATCTCTCCCGACAGATGTATTTTTGCAGATGCAATACTGGCAGCCAGGATAGATGTGGCCTGTTGACCGGAGAAAATCAATGGTCCAGCACAATTACGAACTTTTAAGGCGAGTTCCTGATCCGGAATAACGAATATGGCCCCAATGGTTCCGAAGCCTTTGGCCATACCGGTACATAAAATCATTTTAGGATGAAGAGCCGCTTGGTTTAATACATATCCGGTACCATTCTTACCGAATGAGCTCATCCCATGAGCATCGTCAACATAGAGGTAAAAGTTTTTATAATGGTCTGCAAGACTTATCAACTCATTGATTGGAGCAACATCTCCATACATTGAATAGACCCCGTCACACATATACCAGATTCTATTGTATTTTGAACCCAGCTCCTCTATTTTTTTTTTCAACTCCGACAGTTGATTGTGTCTGACAATTGTCAAGTAAACTCCATTGAGCTGCATTTTTCTTGCAGCATCCTGTACGCTTGAATGGACCTGCTGATCCATGATAATAGCATCCCCCTCTTCTATAATTACCGGCATTACACCGTGATGCCCTATTGACAGAGAGGATGCCAGCACCATAGGAGCATTAAACATTTTACGAATAAGGTTTTCCAATTCAACATAAAGTGTACTGGAGACGTATGCCCTTGATGAAGGATATTGAATGCCATACTTCCTGATCGCCTCAATTGCAGCTTCTTTCAGCCGCTCATCAGTTTCTAGTCCTATATAAGAGTATGACCCAAAGTTGATTAATTCCCGACCTTTTACGGTAATGATCCTTCCGTTATATGTAGGATCTTCTGCTACAAGCTGACTGATCCCCCTCTCTTTAGCCTCACTGACGATTTCATTTACTAAATTTTTTCTTTTTTTCATAAATTTTGCGATGTTTAATTAGGTAAGATTGTTTTCCAATTGTTGCCTAATTACGAGATCGAAATAAATCGGGATGAAAGAGAACCATATCGTAAGCAAATATTCAGAGACCTGGCTGGAGCATGGAGTAGTCATCCAGGTATTAAACCAGGAGTATGCAGAAGTAGATCTCCCAATGGCCATTCAACTTGTGGAGGATAGAAAAATAGCTGCAGGAAATGCTATTCGTCCTGTTTTAGTGGAGGTTAAAAATGTTATATCGGTTCGGAAAGACGCTAAAAAATATTACAACTTACCCGACTCCTATCAGAATCTCAGCGCTATAGCCATGTTAATTGACAACTACATTGCTAAAACAATAGGTAATATTGTCTTTAAACTTCATAACAACCCTGTTCCTACGGAATTATTTAATGATAGAGCCAAAGCTTTAAACTGGCTTGAAAAATATAAGAAACAGTAACAGTTTCTGTTCACTGTTCACTGTTTCTGTTCACTGTTTCTGTTACCCCAGGTAAGATTTTAAAGCTTTACTTCTGGAAGTATGTCTTAGTCTTCTTGTAGCTTTCTCTTTGATCTGTCTAACTCGTTCTCTTGTAAGATTAAATTTTTCGCCTATTTCTTCCAGGGTCATTGAGCTTTTATTATTCAACCCGAAATACAAACCTATAACCTCAGACTCTCTGGATGATAAAGTCGATAAAACCCGCTGCACTTCCATAGAAAGAGAATCCATTATTAACTGAGAATCCGGAGTTGACTCATTGGCATCATGAAGAACGTCTAGCAATCCATTTTCTTCCCCCTGAGCGAAAGGTGCATCCACCGAAACCTGACGACCAGAAACTTTGAGATCTGCAATTACTTCCTCATTGGTTACTCCCATTAATTCTGCTACTTCCTCTGTAGATGGTTCACGTTGATACTTTTGTTCAAGATCTGAAAAGGCTTTTGAAATCTTGGTCAGAGAACTAACACGATTCAAAGGCAATCGTACTATACGTGATTGCTCTGCCAATGCTTGCATAATTGATTGACGAATCCACCAAACAGCATATGAAATAAATTTAAATCCACGTGTCTCATCAAATTTTTGTGCTGCTTTTATTAAACCCAAATTACCTTCATTGATCAGGTCTCCAAGCGTCAGCCCATTATTCTGATATTGCTTAGCTACTGACACCACAAAGCGCAGATTGGCTTTCGTCAGTTTCTCTAATGCCACCTGATCTCCTTCCCTGATCCGCTTCGCAAGCTCCACTTCAACTTCAGCAGTAATCAAATCAACCTTCCCTATTTCTTGTAAATACTTGTCCAGGGATTGACTTTCACGGTTCGTAATTTGTTTACTAATCTTAAGTTGTCTCATGTAATACTATTTAGTTATAAAATAATTATCGTTTAGAAATTTCCATCAATCTTCTAGCATAAATATCAAAATATCGCTGAGTATATCTGATTGAGGATTATGGTGGCACAAGATGAATTATTGAAGATACGCAAATTAAACGATATATTTAAAAAAGGCTGCATATTTATATTCAATTAAGATCTGAAATTCAGTAGCATTTTCCAATTTCCCCCATGACTTATCGCACAAAATATGGAAGTTAGGTCAGGATATCAACGAATCTTAGATGAGTTGCAGTTTAATCGAATAATAGCAAGCCTGATCAAAAATGATCATTATGATCATCCTAAATCAAACTCAAACCATCTTACAGAATTAATTGGTCTTGATGAAAACTTGTAGAATAAGTTAAACTGCAGGATAGATAAACAAATTGGATTAGTGCTTTAATTCCCGTGATTAAGATAATGAGAGGATCAGTTTTTAATAAGGCTTACTATTTTAGTTTTGTCACTTTTCTCCTTAATGAGAAAAGTAACCAAAAGGATCAATGACTGTGAGGAAATTTTAGCAAATTTCCTCACAGTCCCATCCTATAAGCCAACAAGAACTAAATCATTAATCCTATAAATAAAAAAAGAAAACCACTTTAGAGTGGTTTTCTTTTGGCTTAAATTTTAATAAAATATCTATTAAGACTTCTTAATTCAAGACTTCAACGTTCACCGCGTTCATACCTTTTTTACCTCTCTCAAGATCAAATTTAACTTGATCGTTCTCACGAATTTCGTCGATAAGACCTGAAGAGTGTACAAAGATATCTTCGTTAGACTCTGATGATTTGATAAACCCAAATCCTTTTGAGTTATTGAAAAATTTTACTGTTCCTTGCATTGTTATATATTGATTATTATTAAAAACACTGAATTCTTATGAACTGTTTTCATAAGTAGTAATAATTATTATTCTCTAATGTAACCTTAGAAAAGAATGATTATTTAATTAAGAAAGGGTGAGAAAAAACTGAGGTACGATTAATACTTAGCAGCTGAAAAACACAATAACTTAAATGATGATGCAAGGTAAGCTTATTTTTCCAACAAACCAAATATAAGGGCAAATATTTTCCTTTAGTGTGTTCAAGTCTTCCAATAAAATTAAAATATTTACCTAAACTTATCGGAGAACAGTATTATTCATTCAGTTTATATTTCAACTCTGTTTTCTTAGGATAAGTAATTTTATAATTTATCTCTTTCAATCCGAGGTTCTCTTCATATACCAATGAGTCGCATCCTTCAATGCTTGATAAAATATTACCTTCCATATCTTTCCAATTTGCACTCTTGCGTATTACAACTGACATAAGGTTTTGTGATTGATCGCATACAGGATGTCTTAACACCTCAGAATCAGACTCTAAAATGATTTTATTACCAAAGTTAACTTTTTCCTTTTTCACCAACTTTGTATTGGTCTGATCAATTATTGAATTTTGAGACTTTCCCTTTAATGTTGCTTTTTCAAAAGTTAAAAATTGAGTCCTGCTAATTTCCTTTGTTCTGATATTTTCAACAATTGAATCTGTCAGCTCATTATTGACATATAATTTGGTTAAGATCAATGTATCAGGAGAAATAGATAAGATGGTATATTCTGCCAATATCTCTTTTATTTTCAAAGAATCATTTCTGAATACTTTCCTGTTAATAGAATGATCTAATTTCCCATATTTAAAATCAGCAGGTATAAAAAAAACACTTTTATTATGAACTAAACCACACCCATATAGAATGGTGAATACCAAAAATACAACAACCGCTTTTCCTATCTTCATATTTTTTCAAGTTAACATTTTGGCCGAAGCCTATCCATTCCAATCTGCTGAAGATATTTATTTTACCAGATTTATATATGGAATAATAATTAAAGTGAAAGAGGCTACTCAAAGCGGCCTCCTTCATTTTATTCAGGTGTCTAACAGACAACAGTTAATAACTTATTGAAAGTCTTCCTGATCTTTTTATAACACCATTCAATTTTAAATTATACAAATAAATACCAGGTGATAATTGGTTAATACCAATGTCTGTAACACCGGCAGTTTTCAGTTCGTTTTCTAATACTGTATTCCCCATGTTATTGATCAGTTCAAAACTGTCTGCCTGAGATTTATCTGATATATTTATAAATAACCTATCTGAGGCAGGATTAGGAAAAATTTTGAAAGCATAGTTTTCTGACCTTTCTTCATTTACGCCTGTAGTAATAGCCAGCTCATAATAGTTTATCACTCCATTGTTATATGAAAGAATTGGAAACAGTGGATTTAAAGACCAGAATACATACTTAGCAGTACCTGAATTATCTAATTTTATCCTTGCAACATTTTCATAAGTAATATCAGGTAAAACAAGAGAGCCAAAAGCATCATATGTTCCAGTGAATGTTTGCAGAGCCTCTCCTGAAAGTTGATATGTATCAGTAAAGTTCTGATTAACATTGAATGGAAAGCTGAGATATTGGTATGGATTAAATTTGTAGTTTTTCCCGGTATTAGGGCCTGTATAATCCGTTGCCAATATTTCAAATTTATCAGATGATGCGTTAAAGTAATGATATCTTGCCACGCCAGATAGTGGAGAAATGGTATATGCAAAATTAGAGTTTTGAAAAGCAATATAATAAGGGCTTGTCACCGGATCTACGATATTCAGCGTTCCTGTTTCTGTAAATGTCAGATTACTAAAATCGGCAACTATATTTCCGGAACTCCTCATCCCTTGTGATGTACTGGCATACTGTACAGATGCTGTAGTTCCAATAGCTGGCAGTTTGGTCCCATTTTCAATAATTTGCTGGGCTACTACTGAAAGTTGAATTAATAAAAGTGTGATAGATGTAAATAAAATTTTCATATTAAAAGGTTTAAATAAAAGAATCTAATTAAATAAAAAATGCCAGATTTTATTGTAACATCTGGCATGAAAACAAAACTTAATAAACAGCAACCTTCCCAACTTCTTTAATACCCTCCAGCTCGCTAAACAGCATTATAAAATATACTCCTGATACTACTCCGCTTACATCCAAAGACTGATCTCCTGCCATAGTGATTTCCTTTTCCACTACAACATTCCCAAGTACATCTATAAGCCTGATTACGCCTCCTTTTGATTTCTTACAAGAGGAAATAGTTAATATATCACTAACAGGGTTAGGATAAATTTTACTTATACAACTACTTTCAAATTCTTCAACATCCAGTCCTATATCCTTCACCTCCAGAGTAAATCTTGAAGTATCTGTTAAGCCTGTTTCATCCATTGCTATTAATGTAATAGTCGTTACCCCTATCCAGATATTATCTTTTACATTCAAAACAAGAGCTTTTGTACTAGATATAGATCCTTCAATTTCTGAGTCTGTCAGGACTTTCCATTCTATTTTATCAGAAGTTGTTTCGTCATCGATTGCTCTGTTGGATAAATTTATTAACGGAACCACCTCTCCTCTTTTTGATTGTAATGTTATTTATGGCGGGATAAATAACAGGAGAAGACTGGTTTGTATAATATATAGTAGTTGAAGCTTTTAAACCAGCCATATCTTCAACTTCTACAAAAAGCGAATCGACACCTTTCCAGTCAAAATGTTTAGCTGTTACTTCTAATTCACCGGAATCATAGTCGTATGAATAGTTGAGCTTAGAACCAGCACCAAATGTCCAGAATAGATCCTTTGCCTGCTGCTCATCCTGCACTTTGCTCCATAGGTTTAAATTTGCCGACTGCCCATTCACCAGCTTTTGCACTGGTATCTTTTGGATAATGGGATTTGTATTGCAGGTTGGTTGAGAAATGATGTAAAAGTTATCAAACTTTAACCATGATTCCTGAGGGTCATTAAAAGTATTATAGAAAGGGAGACTAAACTTTAAGAACATTAAAAGCTGTTCTTGTTCGGGTAAGAAAATATTTCTCTTTTCTATAAATTCAATTGACTCTCCCTTTACTTTATACTCCTTCGTTGGTAATAGATCTCCAGGATCAAAAATTGAAAAAGGAGGAACAGATCTACCGTTAATAATATTGGATTCAACAAAATCCCTTACATTAACCGTCTGTGTGTCTCCAGGACAAATGTAGATAACATTTTTTACACCTGACTTAAAATTGATAGGTCTTTCCGATATATGTATATATGCCGCAACTGTATTTAACTTCTCTCCAAAAGGATCTTCTGCTAATATTTTTATCCAGAATGATGTTGTGAGCATTCTTTCATTCTGAACTTTTCCATAACCATAAAATGTATTCTCCTTGGGTTTAATAGTAAGTATCCCATTTTTTATCTGAATATCCAATCCCTGGTCAAAAGTTATATCGCTTATTCTATCATTGCCAAATTTATCAATTTCTTTTATAGTAAAAGTTAAATCTTCAAAAGGTTGGTCATCAGCTACAAAATGACGTAGATCAAAAATTAACGGAGATGCCAATAATTCATCTACATAATAATACCCTCTTGAGGGATTTAGTTTATTTATAGAATCGAAAAACCACCACTCTTTCATTTTAGAAATAAACACTGGAGCCTGATTGGTAATTCCGGTTGAATCAAATTTTATAATATATGTAAGCTTAGCATTTGCACACCCTTCATCCGTTGCTTCAATCGTTAATGTATCCACACCGCTTAATGCCTTTCCAAGCATAATCTTTGTTTTATAATGAGAATCCTTTAGTCTGATATTTCCTTGTTTTAAGATCTTCACCTTCATTAGACTATCAGGAGTCTCCACATCCTCCAATTCAGACAACAAATTTATATCCGTCCATTCATTTTTTATATTGAGTCCTAAGGTATCCGTTTTAAATTTAACAGGCACATTGGTTTTAACTCTCGTCGCAAGTGCAAAAGTATCTATAACAAATCCACCAGCATCAGTTATTTTAAACAAAATTGCCGCTGTTCCTTCCCACTGATTGTCTTTAGGCGTAATCTCAATAAACTCTCCCTCATCTTTTATATCAAAATGAGCTGACGGTGAAAATTGATAGGTTAAAGGAGGATAAAAGTTTTTCACCCAGGTTGCCTTTTTGATTTGCTTCTTGCAAGATACATTCCACTTAAGACTACCTGTTACTTTAGGCGTCTCCTTTTCTGTTCTGGATAGAAATAAATGGTACGGATCTGATGTATACCGATTCATGATATCTTTAAAGATTAAATCATAAGAGATCCCCTTTTTAATTGGAATATAATAATGATTATTCAGGAGTAATTCTCTGGTAGAATCTATAATGCCATTTACAGAAAGATATAAACGATAAATATTATCACAATTGAGGAAAGCACTTTTAGGAATTATACTTAACTGATCAGGATTTTCAAGTAGTTGAAATTCAAAATTTGAAAGTGGTATTTTAGATTTGGTAAGATTAAATATATTAAATCCCAGATCTGCTCCTTGGCCAGTACCAATTCTGTTGACAGGAAGAATGGATATGCTATAGGAAATATCTTTTAACGGAACATTTTTAATTTCCGGAATAAAAATACTGTCAGCCATATCAACCATCCTGGTAAATATGTAGGAACCGGCAACTTCGCAACCTGTATCATTTAAGACATCCTGAGATACGGTATATTGTATATTTTCTATTCCCTTTGAATTTTTAAAATAAAACCAAGTTCCTGAAGGTGTAATCTTATAAGAGATATCTGCCGGATTAAGATCCTGAATTGCCTGCAACTCTCTTTCTTCTAAGGATTCAAAATAAAATTTACCTTTTGACTCAGCTCCCGATTCATCTGTTGCCTTTATAATCAATGAGTCTTTGCCAATCCAGCTTTTATTTTTCCTCTTAAAACAGATGTAAAATTTTTCTTTTCCTGAAAAATTCTGAGGTAAGTATAAAATTTCATTAAATTCTGAATCTTTTATAACTAATTGTAGATGCTGAGGAACATAATCAACTTTATAGGACAAAGTTGTCGAATTAAAATCATCCTCGGCACTCAGTTCAATCCTGTCAAAATCTTCTTCAAGACTTCGGACATAAGTTTGACTGTCTTCAAAATTTCTAATAATCAGATCTGACGGTTTAAAAAGATTTACCTTCGGCTTCTTATTGATAATTCCTGCAAGATATACCGGCTGGCTATTCTGGAATACTGCTTGCTGATAGGGACCAACTATCTGATTTTTTCCGCCGAATCATGCAATACCAGGTTCCTGCATGTATCAAACTATCGAAAGAATTTATTGTAAACTCGGGCCTTTGACTAGTTCCCATTAAAACTGAGTTAACTCCTTTTAACAAGAACCATTCAAAATTTAAAGTGTCTTTTGTCTTTTTATAATCGAAAGACAGTGTGTAGCTGGCTCCCTGATTTAATCGTAGGTTTGTAGTTTTCCCAAAAGGTTTGGATTTCAAAAGATTTTCATAGGCTGAAGCTGGAAGGAACTCAATAATTTTTGATTTATTATAAATACTTGTATCCTTTTCTACATCCGAAAATTCATAATAATTCCCTGCAAGAGGATGATCCTGATACCACAACTGGTATTCGGTCCCATAATATTTGCCGGAAGAATAAGTATTATAAAAAGGGATTTTGTTTAACAAAGGGATATTCCCATATAGATTATTATTGGATAATATGATGCTTTTGGCAGAGTCCAGTGTAGCTAGTTCTTCTGGCAATTCCCCTGTTAAATTGTTATCAAATAAATGAAGTTTTAAAACACGATTTGTTTGTAACTGAAGCGTAACACCATACCAGGTGTTTATAGGCCCCGTTAGCCAGTTAAGATTATGTTTCCAGTTACCTCCTCCGGTTGCCTGATATAATTTAACTAATGCAAGGGAATCTGTTTCTCTGGTTGATTGAGCTTGAGACCTGGCAAAAGTACACAGCAAGCAGGAAATCAAAATAACTTTAAAAATTTTCTCCATAGTAAACTGGTTTTCATTCAAATACTTATTAATACAATACCACAGTAAGAAGGTAACTTATTTAAAATATCCGGGCAAAAAGATTTGCCCGGATAAATCAATTATGATCATATCACATAATCAAAAACTATAATTGGCCATCCATAATCTCTATAGGATGAATAATTAACATAATATGTTTCGATTGATACAATCATTTAAATTACTATTCAATTTATTGAACAACATATGTAATAGTATAAGCACCACTGCAAGTACCATTGTTGGTCACCTCAAGAATCAGATAATATGTTCCTGCCGGTAAAGCTGAACCGTTTCCTGACCCAATATAATTTGACCAATAAGGATAGTATTTGCTATACTCAGCCGGTGGATAATATCTCTCCTGGATTCCGGTAGCTGCATTTATAAATCTTCCGCTAACCCAGAAAGTACCAGAAAGAGATGTATTGGTAGATGGATCTAAAAAGATAGATACGTTCTGACCAAATTGAGGGGTAATAGTAGCACCTGAAGCGGCTACTGCACATTTTGCTTGTTTTAATCCTTTTACATCAAAAATATAAGTTGCGCTACCCATATTTACAGTAATAGTCCCTACTGCATCAATGTCAGCTTTGTAAGTAACCGTTACATTTGAACCAGAAAAACTTGTTAAGAAGCTTGGGTCATTTGAAGAAACGGAGGTAATTGCCGGAGGCGTACAACCTGTACCAGTCAAGGTAAAAGTACGAGGCACCTGAACATTTGATATACCAAAATCAGTACCTTCCGCTGTACTTGGAGAGTTATCACCATCTTTGATAACTACAGTTCCATATTTAAGTTGGACAACACAAGCTGGCTTCTTACCTTGAACATCAAATTTATAAGCACCCTGATTGGTTTGAACCGTAACAGTTGCAGATGCATCATTAAGTGCTTTGTATGTTACATTGATTGAAGTTCCGGAGTACGTAACCGTGAAATCTGCTGTATTATTTACAGAAACACTTGATATCGCAATTGCCGGAGAGCACCCAGTACCAGTAAGAGTGAATGCATTGGTCTTAGCAACAGAAACAGTTCCAAAATCCGTACCTTCAGTGGTGCTTGGCGTAATATCACCATCTGCTACTAGTACATTACCTACATTGTATCTTATTACTTTTGTACATGTAACAGATATCCCCTCAACTGCAAACTCGTACACATCACCATCTGTAGTAGATACTGAAACAATTCCTTTGGCATTATTCGTATTTCCGCTGTAACTCACAGATATAATCTGTGTCGCAATATTAAGAGAAACCGTAAAATCACCAGGATTATCAGTCCAGATTCCATCTGCAGTAACACTTGGAGTTACGCAACCTCCACCTTCAAATTTAAAGGTCGGTGTTTTTGTTACCCCTGGTGTAGTTTCAATTCTGGTACCTTTTACCAAGGTTGGAGTCTGGTCACTATATGGAACAGATACGTTTCCAACTGTATACTTAATAATCTTTGTAACATTAGGATTTACCTGCATGCTTGCATAATTAAGGATAGCAGTTACTCCACCGTTAGTTGCAGGATTGATGTATCCCGGAGATAAATCCAACATTCCAGGATGCTCTATGTCATATACTTTAGTACCTCTGGTAACTTTTAACATAATCGCCTGATTGTTCGAGAATCCACGAGTTGTCGGAGTTTTTCCATAAATTGTTACAGTCTGTTTTGCCAAAGTGGCATTGGAAACTGTAAGTTTTCCCCCAACAGCCAATTGTCCGCAATCATCCAGATAATACGCTGTGATAACATCACCAACTTTTAATGCAGCACATTCAATCTTTACAGTATTCTGAATCGTCAGATACATGAAATTTGTACTATTCGCAACATAACTTTGATTTAATGTAGTTATTAGTTTTGGTAGAGCTGGATCTCCTTCATGGCCTGATAATCCAAAATTGTCAGTTGCACTAATGTAGTAATCTAACCCTATACCGGTTACAGGAACAGAAACGCTGTGATTCTGAATAGTAGGTCTCACCCCTGATACGTAACTAAATATAATCTTTTCAGTATAAGGCGCAAGAGACTTCGATTCCCTATAATACAATTTCACATCTTGAATTCCGTTAGTATTATCCTCAACTGTAAATGTTATATTTACCGGAGAACATGTATTTACTGGTGCTGAGGGACCTGTAAGTGTTATAATTGGACCATGATTCGGTAGAACTGCCTGCCCCCATGCAAAAAAGGCTTCTTTGGTTGGGGGAGATTTCAATTCATGACCATCTGCATATTTTACAGTTGCATAATAGTCTATTCCCGGACTCAGAACAACTGAAGGAGGGACTGTACCACACCATTTGGTAGTAGCAGCAGCAGGAACTGTCATCTGAGTCATTGTGACTGTGGTCCAAGCACCGGTAGAACCATTAGGTCTTAAAGATAAAGTACCAGATGTCCCATAAGGGCCTACATTATCGATTGCATCAAAACATAGTTGGTGACCACTAGAGTTTACAGCCCAAGCTACTTTTTGACCAGCGCTAGTTGCCGCGTCCCTGTATATATATTCCTGAAGAGGGGTGGCAGTCCAATCCTTAGAATCTTTAGGAGGAGAGGTTACTCCATTAATACTAATAGTAGCTGTATGGACTGTAGCATCATAAATGGTATAAAAAGGACAATATCTTAAAGTATAAGTACCATTAATAGCTTTCGCTATATCAGTTGTAAGACCATCAATGTTACTTAATATATCAAATCTTTTACCACCTGTTTGTGTAGCAACATCAGCATAAGTAGCATTATACTCAGCGGTAGAGGGAATCCATGAATAAACAATTGCATTCTGTGCCTGTAGCTGAGAAATTATCTGAGCTTTAGTTGTTGGCCCTAGATTGCTGCCAGTAGCATTTTCATCCGTCACCAGAATGTATATCTTCTGAGCGTTAGGTCTTGCATTGGCTGTAAGAGCCAGTGCCAAAGCATCATAACCTCTTTCTATACCGCCTGTTGTTACATTTCTTGCTTGCAATTCACCTATATAATAATTTTCTTCCTGAGTATAATTATCATTAGGCAAACCTTTAGAACCAGGTAGTTTTTCCAATACTTCTAAAGGAGAAGGGTTACCAAAGCGAAGCATTCCGAAAGCAACATCCTTTACGCTTGAACCAGGAGCATTTATCTTCGAAATAAAAGATTGAATATTAGCTTTTACCTGAGCCTGTTCGTCACTCATAGAGCCGCTGTTATCAATCAAAAACATAATATCAACAGGCCTGTTATTTCCTCCGGGAACATATAAACGTAAATCACATGTTCCTTTATCGTTTGTTGGGGTACTTCCAGGAAGGATAGCATCCAGATCAATCTGGCTTAAGTTTAGCGTATTGATAGGATTGCCTGATGCATCACGATATTCAAAATCCACATATACATACTCCGGGAAGTTTGATGTATTAACACCGGTAATCTTAATCGTTTCTCCGGCCATAACACGCATATTACTTCCGGAAGAGGCAGTAACAGTCCCTTTAACAATCCCCAGACTAAAAACAGTCCAGCCTTTGCTTTCGAAACTTTCATCAGATGTAAAGTCAAGCGCCAGAACCACGCTTTTACCAGCATAACGTGTAAGATTTACAGAGGTGTTTCTCTTTGAAATCTTTCCACTGACCGTATACACGGCATCCCAGGTATTCCCTCCATCTGCAGAAACAAGAATTCTACCTTTGTCATAATCAGACTCAATAGAAAACTCATCTGTAATTTGAAGAAAAACATCCTCCCCCTGGTTTACAGCAGGAATCTGAATGGCACCACTGGTTGCTTTGTAAGATGCATTACTTCCATACTCACGGGTAGAAAGAGCATTACTCGCAACCTTAAAGCCGTTTACATTCCACGAAGAGAAATCATCTTTTGATTTATAGACCGAAACTACTTTACCCAGTGCAGGCTGAGGAAGCGTGATATTCTCTGAAAGCTTCCCTTTTTCGGGACGATCTAAGTCATTCTGGGCATTTGCCGATAGTGACCAAAAAAAAATTAAGGCGGCAAGTGCAGCGCCCTTCAAATAACGTTTAAACATTTATCTACAATTTGAATTTATAAAAATTTAAATTATATTACATGCAGTTCCTCTGGGAACAACAAAGCCTTCGTGTTCGAGCACGAAGCTCCTGCATGTTTCCCTGGGCTTGTCCCAGGGCGTGCCAGGATATAATCTCCCTTACCTCCTGAGCTATAAAATAGCTGATTTATGTGCTTCGCACTTTAACCATAGGCTTAAAAACGATGAAAAGATTTAACAATAATTTATTATAGAAAACTATCTTTTATAAGAACGCTACTTCCCCTCTCATTGCCATTACTTCATTCATGACAATAGTTTTAGAAATTCTTTAGCTATACAAATACACGCTTGCTACCCTTTAATGTTAATGGCCAACAATCTATTCATCCAAAAGACATAAAATTATGGTGGTACTAACTCTTTTATAAAGCAATATCCATTAGCTAAAAAAAATCCCTATATTGCCCTTTCCAAAAGTATTTAGGGTATTCTAGAGATCCGCATATTGCCATGCTACACAAATATTAGATTAATATTATGTAACTTATTAAGTTTATAAATTTTTTAACATGGTTTAAAAAATACCAAACCATATCATGAAAAACATAACAGCCAATCAAATTTTAAAACACTAAAAATCAACTGGGTAATTTTAAAAATCATTATGTAAATATATGCTACCTAATCTACTATCAAAATCATATGACAAAAATTGAGTCAACATCTTATAATTACTTATTACGATATAATTAAAAAATACTGAGACAAAAACTACACAACACCCAGACAAACAACACCTTAATAAACCTTCAATTTGTAAAATAAAATTATCACATAACATTAAAAAAATTTTAATATCAAAAGATAAAACTATCCAATTAGGTAAACTCCTTGCTTTTTTCATTGACATTGAAGCTTCTTTTATTTCAAATTCCTGCTCACCGAAAAGTTGTCTGTTTTGAAAGCTAAACTTACTGTCTTTTCAAGGTCCGTTTAAGAGTGAGATAAATTTTTTCCATATATTGAAAGAACTACATCTGCCTAAAAAAATATCCATTCGTGTTATCGCTAAAGAACCAACTGCAGATGGATAGTTTAATATCTGTTCTTTTCCCTTTCATATCTAAAACGTGTCAATCCGTTTTATTATACTTAGCAATAAAAAATAAAGCCACAATCAACGAGGAAGTGACTTCTGTTTTAAAGCTCATAATCTTACTGCTCTTATTTTTTCCCTACAGGCTCACGCATATATGTCGCACCCTCTTGCTGATGCAGCAGGTTTATACTTCCCTTAGGTTCCTTTTTCATACTCCTATCAGCCTTGGCACCTACCCCACCTTTTGGTAATGGTCACGCCTCCATCAACAGAGTAGAGCGCTCCGGTGACATAAGAAGCTTCATCCGATGCAAGGAACAAATATACATTTGCAATCTCTTCCGGTGTTCCTTTTCTTCCTATTGCTGTAGCGTTAACAAAGGTTTCTACCATTTCATCCGTTACCTGACTTTCATTCGTGTTCAGCCATGAAGTATCTATAGGTCCGGGACAAACACAATTGGCTCTTACACCATACCTCGCCTGTTCGATAGCAACACCACGCATAAATGCATGAATAAAAGCTTTGGTTCCACCATAAGGTGTGTTATCTGCTATTCCTATCTTACCGGCTTCAGAACCCGCAGACACAACATTTCCTTTACTTTTCTGAAGTTCAGGCAAAGCATATTTGGTCATCATGAATACGGATTCTATATTGTTTTTGACAAGATACCTGAATGCGTCATTTGAATAGTCCGTTAACTCGTTGATCTCGGGAAATACTCCTGCATTGTTAATCAGGATATCAAGTTTTCCAAATTTGTCGACAGCAGTTTGTACACATGCTCTTGCATTTGCTTCTTCAGAAATATCTCCTTTAAAAGCTACCGCTTCACCACCATCTTCTTTTATAGATTTTACTGTATCATCCACAGGATCTTCAGGAAAGCCACATACCACCACCTTCGCTCCTTCCTGTGCAAACCTTTTGGCTATAGCTTCGCCAATTCCTGTTCCTGCGCCTGTAACAATAGCTACCTTATTCTCAAGTCTTCTCATATCTTCTCAAATCAGCTCTTATAATAGGAAACATGTACTATACTTTTCCGGTTCACTTTTAAGATCAAGTAAGATTGATACCTGACTTGACTCTATATACCAGCACAGCGAAAACCTTTAAATTAAAAATTGAAAACAAAAACAGTTTGAATATTAACGGTGATATAAAGTTCCTTCAGTCTTGAAGAAATAACTGGCCGATCATCCACCTGTATATCATAATCACTTACCTTATATACTATAGCGTTTGATATTTATAAGTTTCAACCTCAATTATTATTTAATATTAATGTGGGGTTGAATAAACATTACCTGGAAAAAGGATTAAAAGTATTTTATATGAATTACCCTTGAAATTTTATAAATATTTTTTTCTTCAGCAGGCGACGTTTCAATTTTTGTCCGGTCCATATATTAAAAGCACTAATCTTTTGACAAAAAACTATGAAAACAAAACTCTACTTAAAGGGATTGCTCACGCTGGCAATCGTTCCTATCCTTTCAACCAATATCAATGCTCAAAAATCTGAACCACTGGGCCCCAAGAGCATCGAAAGCAGAGTCCCTACTAATGTACATTCACATGTAAAACCTAATCCTCATGCAGGTGGAGATTCGCTTTACCTTGATGTACACGCACCTTTATCTGAAGTCTTCACGCTGACAATCACAGATACTGCAGATGCTGTTGTAAATACGCTAAGCGTAAATGGAGGAGAAAATTTACTTCCTTTTCTTCCAATTGGGCGTTATTCCTACACGCTGGCAAATGCCGAAGGAAATATTGTATCTAAAGGAAAACTTGATGTTAAAGCTCCCCATGTACATTCACACGTAAAACCTAATCCTCATGCAGGGGAGATTCGCTTTACCTTGTTGTACACGCACCTTTATCTGAAGTCTTTACGCTGACAATTACTGATACTGCAGATGCTGTTATAAATACGTTAAGCGTAAATGGAGGAGAAAATTTACTTCCTGTTCTTCCTATAGGACGTTATTCCTACACGCTGACAAATGTTGAAGGAATTGTTGTATCTAAAGGTAAAATTGATGTTAAAGCTCCACATGTACACATCCCTCATGTACACACCCACGTAAAAGATGTTCCTCTTGCAGGTGGAGATTCGCTTTATCTTGTTGTAGATGCTCCTGTATCTGAAGTCTTCACGCTGACAATTACTGATACTGCAGATGCTGATGTAAATACTTTAAGTGTAAATGGCGGAGAGAATTTACTTCCAGTTCTTCCGATAGGGCGTTATTCTTACACGCTGACAAATGCTGAAGGAATTGTTGTGTCTAAAGGTAAAATTAATATTAAAGCTCCCCATGTACATATACATTCACATGTAAAACCTAATCCTCATGCAGGTGGAGATTCGCTTTATCTTGATGTAGATGCTCCTGTATCTGAAGTCTACACGCTGACAATTACTGATACTGCAGATGCTGTTGTAAATACTTCAAGTGTAAATGGCGGAGAGAATTTACTTCCTGTTCTTCCTATAGGGCGTTATTCCTACACGCTGACAAATGCAGAGGGAATTGTTGTATCTAAAGGTAAAATTGATGTTAAAGCTCCACATGTACATATACATTCACATGTAAAACCTAATCCTCATGCAGGTGGAGATTCGCTTTATCTTGTTGTAGATGCTCCTGTATCTGAAGTCTTCACGCTGACAATTACTGATACTGCAGATGCTGTTGTAAATACTTTAAGTGTAAATGGCGGAGAGAATTTACTTCCAGTTCTTCCGATAGGGCGTTATTCTTACGCGCTGACAAACGCTGAAGGAATTGTTGTATCTAAAGGTAAAATTGATGTTAAAGCTCCCAAAATTAAAAGCTCTGTACGTCCTGGACATGTTCATGTTGGAGATGATATATCCATTCAGATAGATGCTGATTTAACGAAATCATTTACTTTAAATATTTATACACGCACAGACGATCTTGTTCAGACATTATCTGTGAATGGAGGCTCTAATGCTTTGCCCGCTTTATCTTCAGGCTTCTACAAATATGAACTTGTAAACGGTGATGGATACAAAGTATCACAAGGTAAAATAGCTATTCATCCTCCAAAAGTACATACTGTTATAGCACCAAATCCATCCTTTGCAGGAAAAGCAACTATATCCATTGCTGCTGATCCGACTGAAACATTTACCCTGAACATTTATGATGCGACAGATCTTGTTTCAACACAAACCATCCCTGGTGGAATTACTTCACTTCCTCCAACTTTGGATTCCGGAATTCACTTCTATACTGTAGTGAATGCAAATGGAGACATTGTATCAAAAGGAAGAATTATGATTTATTAAACCCCTAATTGTTATGAATAAAATGAGCCCATTGGTCGCAGGATCAATGGGCTCTTTGTTTATTGTCTGAATCAGGATTTTCAGAATTTTAGAATTAACAGGATTTTGGTTATCCCCGCGAGTGGACTCCCCCGACCATAACCTTCTACTTAACATTGATTAGAAAATCGCATTCAGCTATTTTGTCATCGAGAGCCTCGTTAAGAAACTAATAGACAAAAAAATTGGGCATTTAAACAGATAGCTTAACTTTATTCTTTTTTAAAACTCAGATGCTTCACAAGTTCAGATAACAAAATCACAGGATAGTGTTATAAGCATGCCTTTTTCTTTGTCATCCTGAGCCCCGCGAAGGATCTGATAGTCACAAATAATTATCATTTAAACCAACATTCTGCCAGATATCTTAATTTTAATCCTCTACAAACTCAGATACTTCACAAGTTCAGATGACAATGTAAAGATTCAGGAGAAGGGTTAATAATGATAATCTTTGACATAAGAACTAAATATTTACCCCTAAATATTTTTTTTCCTAACATTTTGCATTCTCAAAACATTTATCGTAATATTGCATTATTATAATTAATCATCCTGCTTTCATTATGGGAATTACTAAAACAGACAACTTCAACAATAAACAAAACAGAATGGCCAGTCTGGCCAAGGCAATCGGACATCCTGCCCGTATTGCTATCCTGGAGTTTTTATTAAAAAAGAACACCTGCATCTGCGGTGATCTGGTGGAAGCACTTCCGCTCTCCCAGGCTACAGTATCACAACATCTGAAAGCATTAAAAGAAGTAGGCCTTATTAAAGGAGAGATTGAAGGCACCAGCGTTTGCTATTGCATTGATGAAAAGGTCTGGAACGAGGCTAAAGATGCGTTTGGCAAATTGTTTAACTCCTTCAAGGGAGGAAAGTGCTGTTAAAATTTTTTTACTCTATTTATCGTAATATTACATTATAACAATAAACTTTTTATAATATGGAAAACAATAATAAACTTAAAGAAATAGTCAGAGAAAAATACTCAACTATTGCTCATCAATCCAAAGAGCTTAATGAAGCAAGCTGTTGCGGTGCCGGAAGTTGTGGGACCGGTCCTTATAACGTTATGAGCGAAGACTACTCCGGTCTAGATGGCTACAATCCTGATGCTGACCTTGGACTTGGCTGCGGCCTTCCTACTGAGTTCGCAAAGATCAAAAAAGGTGATACAGTTGTAGACTTAGGTTCCGGTGCAGGTAATGATTGCTTTGTCGCCAGATCAATTGCAGGAGAAGAAGGTGAAATCATAGGGATAGATATGACTGAAGCAATGATTCAGAAAGCCAGAGCAAACGCGGAGAAACTAGAATTTCAGAATGTACATTTCAGATTGGGTGATATAGAAGATATCCCTTTGTCTTCCAAAAGAGCTGATGTTGTCGTAAGCAACTGTGTCATGAACCTTGTTCCTGACAAGAAAAAAAGCTTTTGATGAAGTCTTCCGTATCCTTAAACCCAATGGACATTTTAGTATCTCAGATATTGTTCTGAAAGGCGAACTTCCGGAAGCCATTAAGAAAGAAGCCGAGATGTATGCAGGTTGTGTTTCAGGAGCAATTAAGAAAGGCGATTACCTAGAAATAGTATCGGATGCTGGTTTTTCCAACATCACCGTTCAAAAAGAAAAACAGATTATGATTCCAGATGAAATTCTCCTGAATTACCTTAATCAGGAGCAGCTCAACGAATTCAAATCAAATGAATCTGGAATTTTCAGCATAACAGTTTATGCGGAAAGACCCGAAACTGCATGCGGATGCGAACCTGAGGCAAAGTGTTGTTAGGATTGATCAATCTTCTAATTCATATTACTTCATACTATCCCCTTCTCAGGCAGAAGTCTAAATAGACTTCTGCCTTTTTCCATGTACATCTATTTGCAGAAAACCATCACTGCAGACGAATTTTAACTTTTTTTCATTTGCCCTGTTGTTTTGAATTGATTAAAATAATTATGGCAAATTCTAAGAAAATAGGTTTTAATGCTACATGGTCAATGTCTGTTGGCGGAATGGTAGGAGGAGGTATCTTTTCTGTATTGGGATTGATTGTTCAATCTGCCGGCCAATGGGCCTGGTTTAGTTTTTTTATTTCAGGTATCATTGGATTTATTGCTGCCTACAGCTATTGTCAACTCTCCATAAAGTATAAGGAAGGCGGAGGAGCTTTCACCTACCTAAGAGAAATAAACAGAAAAGGATTTGCAGGAGGACTGGCCTGGGTATTGATATTCGGATATATCCTTTCACTTTCAGTTTATGCGTTTACCTTTGGGCATTATGTTGCACATGCATTATCAAAAGGACCGCTTTTTACTAAAACATTATCATTAGGAATCGTTGCCATTCTAACATTGATCAATTTAAGGGGTGCAAAAGATTCTTCAGGAGTAGAAGTATTAATAGTGTGGGGTAAAGTAATTGCATTAGTTGGTATTGCTGTAATTGGCTTGTTTCATTGGAATACCGAAATGCTGACAAAGGGAATAGAGCCAAAAGGAATTGGTGATTCATTAGTAGGTGCAGCCACAATTTTTATTGCCTACCAGGGATTTCAGTTGATCACCTATGATTATAAGGATATTGAAAATCCTGAAAAAACATTGCCATCTGCAACGCTCTCCTCTGTACTATTTGTAATATTGCTTTATATCTTAGTTGCCCTTGGTACGACAATGCTGGTAGGAGCGGATATAATGATAAAAGACAAAGAAGTGGCATTGTCAGTAGCAGGTAAAGCAGCATTAGGTCAGTTTGGTTATGTTGTTATGACTATAGCTGCTGCGTTTTCTACTGCATCTGCCATTAATGCTACCTTATTTTCTACCAGCAGATTAATTGAAAGCATAGCTAAAAAAAACGATTTACCGGAATCCTTTACAAAGGAGAACCAAAACAAGATTCCATATATAGGTTTAATAACAATAGGAATTCTGTCTGCCGCTTTAGCGATGTTAGGTTCTTTAAGTGATTTAGTAAGTGCAACCAGTCTTATATTTCTATTCACGTTTGGTGTAGTATGTTATGTAGCCTTTCACGATAAAGTGCGTTTTCATTGGATATGCTTATTGGGAACTATAGGCTGTGTAATAGCCATGATAGTAAATATCATTTCCTTATCTAAAAAAAGTCCGATAGCATTGGTGTGTTTAGCAGTTTTGGTGCTGTTAGCGGTTTTCGGAAGACGTTTTATTCTCAAAGGAATGAAGCGGAAGTAATAAAAGTACTAACGAAAATTTAGATTAGTGTGCTCCGCGGCTGGCGATGCACCTACCAGTCTACGTAATGAGAGTAATGAAGGGAATTCAAGAAAAGATACACTTGCCTTTGTCATCGTGAGCCTGCGAAGGATCTGATAGTTACAAAATAATTTTCAAATACAATCAATATCCTCCAGATAGTAAATTTCATACTTTTTGAAAGCTCTGAAGCTTTAGATCTGTGACACCAAGACATTGTAATAACAGAAACAGGACAATTACACTTGTTAAATGTCCTGTCTACACTTACACCTGATTAGAATCTATTGGATTAACTATTAAAGTCTTGTTACAATAATAAACACCTTGGTAAAACTTTAAAAGACCTCACCCTAAATCCCTCTCCTGAAGGAGAGGGACTTTAATGTGCATGTTATTAGTTATAGGACCATAAATTTAACATTGTACTTGTCTACTGTTCCCTACTTCTTCAGGACATAGCCGTCAACTTAAGGAATCTTTACTTAGTTAAGTTGATGGTTGCAGTCTGGTAAGTCCATGGCGGGGATAACCAAAATTCTGTTAATTCTAAAAAACTGTAAATCCTGATTCAGACATTCTCACAATCCCGAAGGGATTAATATTTATAGATAGTTGGGCATTGCCTTGGTGCGCCCCCTACAGGGTCGTATGTTATTTGTCTGCTCTTATCTATAAACATTTGACCTCTTCGAGGTCAGGACTTTTCTCAGACTTTTATGGCTTTGCCGTATTGATAGAAATCTTGTCAGCCCCCGACTAGGTCAACTTAAGTAATCTTTATTTTGTTAAGTTGACGGCTATGTCCTTCAGGAGAAGGGTTAGAGATGAGGTTTATTAACTTAGAAACAGGAAATATATAATTAATCCCAAATCCATTTTAAAGCGCTTTCACAAGGATGTCGTCAATTGACCACTTGTCGTTTGCCAGTCCGGAAGCCGCTCTGATATGGAGCTCCTGGATGTTGGTTGCTCCTGGTAAATTCCATCTTCCTTTCGGTAAGTTTGCCCAATAATACCAGCCACCATTAGCTGCTTTAAACCACAATGTAATAGGCACTCCTGTCACATTGATCTGAGTTAAATCAAAATTGATTCTTCCTGTTCCGCTTCTCTGCATATAAAAAGCAAACCAGTCACTGCCAAACATAGAAGTGGCCTTAGGGTTTGGTTCATTAGCAGGATCAAACAACCCTCCGATATGGTAATGATCACCTGTATTATGAGAAAGGAACGCTGTTCCTGGTCCATTGCTCATCCATGCATATCCCCAATCGCTACCTCCGGTACTTTGAATATAGCCAGGCCACACAACAAATGAATTGTTACAGATATTGGGATTCCAGTTGCAGGACGTTCTATCGCCAAAATGAATGTAGGTGGCTACTCCTGCTGTTCTCAATCCGGAATGATCTGCAGGAATAGCTTCTTTTACTTCAATGGCTGAAGTTTTGCTTATCAATCCTTCGTTGGATGACTCTTTGGTGGTTATAGCAGCAGGAGGATTCAACTCTTCATTATTGGTTTTCAGCTCATCCTCTGCCTTTTTACAACCAATAGTAAATAACAGACCTGCACACAATAGCGTTGCGCAGGCAGACCTTGTGTTTCTAACAAAAAAAGTTTTTCTCATAGTTTTAATGATTTGATTGATTAACTGGTTTAAAAATTACTTGAACTAAATTTCTTCATAGTTAAAGCAAAACTTTTTTGCTGAATGTAACTTTAGTTGCATTCCATTAAAAAGTTTTCCATGTAAGAATCAGACCCTTAACCACTAATTCAAGCATATACTTAAAAGGTATTAATTCTAAATTGGGAAGTAAAATTTTAGCTTTAGTTCTTTATGGTGATATGGTAATCCTGTAAGGATAGGTCTTAAAGGCATCATTGCTTTACAAAATCAATTCTTCTCAATTTTTCATAGCTCATTGCCACATCCATAAGTTTTATTTAATTTCATGAAATTTTAAAATTGGATGGGTCTTATAGGAGCGTAATTAATCATTACAAAGTACTAGACCGCAAGAACGAAACTCCTGTAAGATTTAATTATCAACAACACAAATGATTAAAAAAATAGTATTTGTATTACTTGTAATCCTATTATTAGCTGATTTGGGATATTCATTTTTACAGCATTATCATATGCCTTTTGACGGTGACATTGCAAGTTGTATTGTTCCAGCAGATGATATAAAGCCCATACTTAGCAGTCCATTAGGCTTTAAGGTTTTCCAAGAAGGTATTACTTATCCTAACCCTAACAGATTTTTTTGTCATTGGAGTTTTTATGAATTCTTTAATACAATACCATTATTTCTTCAAAAATTTGTCTCCCCTCTTGATAGTGCTTACTTATCATGCGCTATAGCCAAAATATTGATTCAGATTACACTAATTGCTTTGCTGGCAATATCTATCTCAGGAAGCATATTTAAATTTGATTTTTTACTGGCAGCTGTTTTAATTTCACCATTATTTCAGGCCAATGGATATCGCAGTTATATGGGAATTATTGACCCGTCAATTACTTACACCTTTTTTTATGCTCTTCCGGCAATTCTAATTATAATCTATTTTTTTCCTCTTTTCATGAAGTACTTTTATTCTATTGAAATGAAAGGATATAAATACATTAAATATTTATGGACTCCTCTTGCATTGATCTCCAGCTTGAGCGGGCCTCTAAATCCTGGAATATCCTTAGTAATTGTATTACTTCTGTTCCTTCACAAGCTCACAAAAAATGCAGCTAAATCAGAAATAAAAAACAGCCTTTTAAAACTGAAATATGCCATTCAGCAAATCCCTAATGACTATTACTTCTTCTCAATACCGATAACTATTTTCTCAATCTATTCATTATTCCTTGGAAGTTATAATTCCTTTAGTTTAAGTTCTAAATTGCCATTATCCGAGTTGTACTCAAGATTACCACTAGGAGTATATTACTCATTTACACAAAAATTAGGATTTCCTATTCTCTTTGCGATATTAATAATAAACACTATTATCATCCACTATACCATCAATACTACAGAGGGCAAAAAGATATTGACTCTTTTTAAATGGTTCGGTCTTTTTGCT
Organism: Sporocytophaga sp.; assembly: GCA_024707265.1. GTDB lineage: Bacteria > Bacteroidota > Bacteroidia > Cytophagales > Cytophagaceae > Sporocytophaga. The sequence goes on from JANQAB010000009.1 coordinate 122,433, forward strand.
TTAATATACATCCTACTACTGCCTTTGGGAGGATACCGAAACTATCGCCCCAATGTACTAAGATATGACACAATCATGCCGATAACATTAGGCCTGATGTTTTTCTTTGGCAAAACCTCCATTTTTATTCTAAACAACTTCTCTAATAGGAAAAAATACTGGTATATTCCTCTATTAGTATTGGTGTTATTTGTTTTTGAGAATGCAGATGAACCGGAATTTAATAAAAATGAATGTGAAAGAAAGTCCATTATTCATATAGCAGAATCACCTGAACAAATCATAAAAATTGACAATGGTTGTACTGTTTTATCATGGTACAATATTGAAAAGCCGGAGGAGTCCTGGCTATATATCAGGCAGCTGAAGTTATGGGGAATTGTAAAAGATGAAAATAAACGTTATTATCAGTAAGCGGAATACTCATTATGTAAAGTCAAAGTGAAAATTATCACATTTTAACCATTTTCATAACTCTTACATCTTCGCCAACCTGAAACTTCAGGTAATACAAACCTGCTGAAAGACCGTTAAAATCTATCTGTCTCTTAAAAGACGACGTTCTTTCATTGATGTTTCCAACTTCTATTCCTTGTGTATTTAAAGAGGCAGACAACAGCGATACAACCTAGCTCCGTATTTCTTGCCCTGTTTAGGGCAGATTAATAGAATAATAATTTAATGCCATTAAGTTAAGGCAAAATAAAGTAAAACTATGTGAATAAACGGGTGTAATTATTAGATTTGGGTAGAAAAAAGAAAAGCCCCGTAATAGGAGCTTCTCATAGTAAAGTAACTTGTAAAGTCCTTGAAAACCTTACCACGCAAATATATGAAGAAAATTTTATCGACCGTAATAGACTGTCGGTAAATAATTTTACAAGAGATCGAGCTTTTAATTTTTTCAGACCTGATTATCTTTCTGTTACAGAAAGATAATGGTTCTTACCAGAAGGAGATCAATTCTTATTTTGATAGTTTGGGTCTATCAGCTGCATTATTTCCAAGTTCAAGTGCTCTTTGTCAAGCAAGGTCCAAATTATCACCTGATGCATTTATTGAACTAAACAGAAAATCTGTAAAGGCTTTTTATTCAGATTCAACATACAGAAAGTGGAAAGGCTACCGGATTCTTGCTGTAGATGGTTCTACACTTCAGCTACCCAAACATTCAACAATTGAAGAGGAGTTCGGAGTACATATGTTCGGACCGAAAGCAGACAGCCCGAAGTCACTTGCCAGGATATCCTATTTGTATGATGTATTAAATGGTTTGGTACTAGACTCTAGGATAGATAGTTTCTCTACATCCGAAACTGATATGGCTTGGAAGCATCTGGAGCATGTGAGCAAAAACGATGTGGTTCTTTTTGACAGATACTATCCAAGCTATCCGCTGATATTCTCATTAAAGTCTATGGGGACAAACTTTTGCTTCAGGATGAAGAGTGATTGGTGGACTATTGTCAGAGAGTTTACTTCCGGAAAAAATAACGATGAAATTGTTAGCCTTAGAATACCATCAAAATATAGGAAGTGGGCAGAGGAAAACGGCATACCTCAGACTGTTCGTGTCCGGTTAATTAAGAAGAAAAATAAAAACGGAGAAATTGAAGTTTTTTGCACATCACTGTTGAATGAAGAGAAGTATAAAAGAACGGCAGTATTGGGTCTTTACAAGGAAAGATGGAATATTGAAGAGGGATATAAATTGATAAAAAGCCGACTGGAGGTGGAAGATTTTTCAGGCATCCGGTCAATTGTTGTAAAACAGGATTTTTACATAAAAACATTGCTTCTGACCATTAACGCCATATTGTGTCAGAAGATAAACCCTTCAAAAAGCAAATCTTCTGGAAGGGTTATCAATATAAATAAAACATTGGGCTTGAGTACTACAAAAAAACTATTTCTAAAAATAGCATTAGATTGGACTATTGAGCAGACAGTGGATTTTTACACCAATACTATGATCGGAAAATTCAATTACTCAAGAAAAGGACAGAAATGTTCTAGAAATAAAAAGTGTCATAGGAAGTATAATATGAATTACAAAACTGCTTAACTTAATGGCATTAAATAATAATTCTTAAAAAAACTAATTCACAATAAACCCTATCGTTCTAAAATCTGTCGGTGTCAATATCTTCATCAGGTAAACCCCTGTTCCTAAAGGAAGCGAGAAATTGAGAAGGTAATTCTCCTGACCATTATAAGAAGCTTTTGAAATCGGAAGACCTTGTGAATTGAGAATCTCAATTTCTATTGCCTGTTCTTTATCTAAATCAATCTGAGCATTGAATATCCCGTTGTTCGGATTTGGAAAGATCTTTATAGCTTTTATCTTATTCAAACCTAAACCAAGTGAATCATTCCCACCGACTGAAACGGGAGGAATAAAAAAGGTAATGGTTTTCCTGATGCTGTCTGTACATTCACCTAAAAAGGCTGTTAATTTTATTGAATAAGAACCCGGTTTCCCAAAGTATAACTCAGGACTATCTTTTGGAGAATCCATTATTATCGGCTCTCCACTAAACGACCATTGAATAGAATCCGGCATTGGCTTTGATACTTCTACAAAAACTACTGTATCTCCATATTCTACAAAACTGGGAAGTAAGAACTGTGCATTAAGCAGTTCTTTTGAAGTCTTTAGTTTAAAAGTCTTCTCTGCATTACATCCATCGGCATTTTTAACTTTCAATTGGTATGTACCATCCATATGAGTTGTGAAAATCTGAGCTTTGGTAAGTAATGAATGCTCATCCCTCCATTCATAATCAGACCCAATATTTTCAGCATCAAATGTAACTTGCTTTCCCGGGCAAATAATTGTAGAATCAGGAATTGAGAAAGCGAACTGTACAGAATCTTTTAATTCAGCTTCTATGAAAGCAACACAGTTTCTGCTATCAATGATCCTTGCCGTATAAACACCCTGACATAGGTTATTTAGCATAGTAGTGTTTAATATGCTATCCTCATTCCATCTGTAAGAGTATGGTGCAGTCCCGCCTGTTGCAACTACTTCAAGTTGCCCATTACAATCAATGTTGCATTTCGGATCTACCTTAGTCGTGAATGACACTTCGAGCTGATTTGAAGGTTCTGTTATCTTAGCATTGTTTGATGCTGCACAATGATGATTGTCAGTTATCGTAAGATAATATTCCCCGGGAGAAAGTTTCTCCAGAAGTGTATCTTTGTCAGGAAAATTCTGCCACTGATATGTATATGGCTTCGTGCCTCCTGAAACATTGGTTTTAATTACTCCGTTATTGAATCCAGCGCATTGCACTTCGGAAATATCAAAGTCTATGGCAATTGAATCAGGACGACCAATATAAACACTAAGCGTATCTATACATTCGTTCTTGTCCTTGATTCTGATGATGTGATTACCACCTAGGATAAAACTAAAATCGCTCTTATCGAAATAATCCCCCTCGTCCAGAGAGAATTTGTAGTCAGGTGTTCCTCCAGATGCATTGACTGAAAAGCTTGCATCATTTCGGTCAAAACAGGTTGCCTCTTGAATATTGGAAACCTTAATTACAAATTCATCAGGTTCAGAAATGGAAACTGTAGTATCTTTTATTTCGCATCCGTTAGCATCCTTTGCATGACATATATAAGAAGCAGGCCCAAGTTGATTTATTGAAGCATTCGTCTGGTAGGTTTGATGATTGTCAACAGAGTAGTAATAAGGTAAGGTTCCTCCTGTACTATTTACAAATGATATAACACCGTCATTACTTCCATTGCATTTAGCATCAAATGCTAAAACAGAGGATTTAAAGATAGATGGTTCTATAAGTGTATCTTTAAGCGTACTGCTGATACATCCATTATTGTCTTTAACTCTCAGGTAATAGAACCCGGCAGTTAAATTGCCGAACCTATTGAGTGATGACATTCGGTTGGAAGAAAATGTAGCTGTTTCTGAAATATAATAGGAATAAGGTTTAGTACCCCCTGAAGCATTAAGTGTGATACTTCCATTTTTTAACCCATTGCAACTAATATTAACTCCACCATTATATGTTAAATCTATAAGTGAATTTAATTTTAATTGTGGTGGATCTATAATTGATACATTTATAGAGTCCAGGCATCCGCCTCCATCGACATTTTTTACTATAATTTGATATACCCCTTGATGAAGACCACTTAATGTATTATTTTCAGCATCGTCAGGAAATGTGGGATTAGTAACGGTACTATTCAGAGTTAGCAGTGGCCCACTTAAACTTTTTAGGGAATAGTAATAGTTACCAGAGCCATCAACCTTATTAATTTTTATTTTTCCTGAAGATTCACCATTACATTTAGGATTTATTATAGTGATAAATGAGCTTTCTAAATGAGGCTTGGGTGGAAAAATGTATATGGAATTTTGAAATTTTGCATCTCCAAGACTAAGAACCCCATTGTCTCTTTTGTAAACCCTATATTCTTTGGTAATAAAGGAACCCTTTGGAGCATTTGTTGGAGCAGTAATTGTTAGTATTTTTGAGTTTTGTCCTATAATATCAATCCAAGGTCCTTTATTAGTGCTTTCTTGCCAAACATAATCCCCTGTATTTTTTATGCAATCGGTTTTTAACTGAAATGTCTCACCTCCACAAATATTATTCGTGCCATTGTTGCCAATTAATTTAGGAAAGTTAGGAATTGGAGGAGTAAAAAAGTATGCAAATCGAACGCTAAATTCATTATTGGAAGTGTTAACATATGTGTAGTTCCACATTCCAGGTTCTCCATCTTCAAACCATTTGCTGTATTCTTTAATTCCTTCACTATAGTTATAATCATTATATTTCGGACAACTTTGTAGTCCCCAAATACCATTAGAACAATGACAATTGTTATTGTATGTGCAAGGATCGCCATTTCCTCCATAACACCTTTTTAAATATCCATGAACTACAAGTTTTACTTTTAGATTTATATCCGAAATTTTGGGATAGATCTTAGTGAAAAAAGTTTGATTCGGATCTGTAGTATAGTGCCAGACATTTGCCGGTAGAGGAGATATTACCACTGCGAAACAACCTGGATTAGGAACGACAGGATCATTATCATAAGAAACTTCTATATTCTTCCCATCTTCAGCACTTGACCTATGCATGAATCCGTTAGCTCTAAAAATTAAAGTAAAATTCTGAGGAGGGCTATCCTGTGCAAATAGTAAACTTTGTGCATTTATAAGCAAAATAAAAAATAGTATAATTCTTTTCATATACTTCAATAGTTTATGATTATCTCTTTACTCAATGGAGAACCAGAACCGTCAGAATAATTGGCTTTGATTCTGTAAGTGTAAGTTGTATTCATTGTAAGAGACTTATCAATGAATTTCTTTTCAGTCCCAGAAACAGATTTGTAAATTCTCAAAGGCTCGTCTTTTGCTGATCTATAGATGACAAATCTTTCCGGCTGTTTGTATTTATATTCCCATTTCAATTCTATCTTTTTCTCCTGCCTGTCCACTTTACTTTCTATATTGCCAATCTTTCCATTAAAGCCATAGTCAACCAGAGAAAGTGTAAAGACTTGCGTTTTCTCAGATTCAAGTTTTGAATCATCAACAGCTGTTAAACAATATTCATAAGTAATTCTTGCAACAGCAGAGGTGTCAAAATATTCAGAAGTTTTTGGAGTTAATACTGCTATTGTTTGCCAAATAGAAGTATTCTTTTCTCTTCTATATAAAACCTGCTTCACTACATCTCCACTCGTACTATGCACCCATTTAAAATATATCGCAGAATCGCTGGCAATGAACTTTTGAATCACCGGAGGCACGGGAGGTATTATATCCGGTCTTTTAAGTGTTAAAGGATCAGAAAATACGGATATATTTCCATTCATATCAGTTGCCATAATCTTGTAATACACTTTTGAGGTCAGTGTATTGAGATTGATGGTATCTGTAAAAATTGTATCCCTCACTGCCTCTCTTGTTACTTGTGTAAACTCTTCGTTTAGACTATTTGCCATGTATACCCTATAGCCCTTAAGATCTTCATCGTTACCTTTCTTCCATGTTAGTTTAAGTATTCCTTGAGGATCTATAACGCCAGTAAGCCCTACTGGCTTTACAGGAGATATACTATCTATCGGCTGTCCCATCGCCGGAAAAGAGGAAACTATATTGTCATTTACATCTGTGAGCCTGATGATATAATAATTAGTCCTGGCTGGTTTTTCATCAATAAATTCCCTTTTATCCGGTTTGGTATTGCCAAGTGATTTATAGTCACCATTAGCTTTACCTGCTCTGAGGATTTCGAATTGCTTTACCTTTGAATTGTCTTCCTTCGGAAAACGCCAGTTAATTTTGATTTTACCGTCTTTGGTATTGGTTACTGAATTAATCGCCGGAGCAAAACTTAAAGGAGCTTTTTTACCCATTCCTCCAATGGTATCAGACGGAGGACCGGTTTCTTCAAAAGATGATACACCTCTTACTCTAAATATATAATGAATATTGTTTTCTGGGAGTGAATCCACTCTGTACATCATCTCGGCTTTTCTTTTAGAAGAGGGTGACGTATTAATAAATGGGAGTTTACTGGTTCTCACAAAGGTCTTTCCATTATCAGAGCTTCTTTCTATAAAGTAGTTGGAATAAATATCATCATAATAGATTTTATTCCAGCTCAATAAAACAACTCCGTCTCCAAAATCTCCTTTAAACTGAGCTGGTTTGGGCAATGGCTTAATATCATCTGTTCCTATAAAAACAAACCCTGTATCTATTTTATAAGTGCTTATTGAAGTGAGAGAATATATCTTGTAAACATATTTCTCTCCTTTCTGAACAGTCTTGTCTGTAAACATTAAACCACTTGCTGAAGCAACTTTTAATGACTGATCTGCTGAGAATAACGCAAATGAAAATCTCGATTCAAGTTCCTGAGCCAGACTGACAGTCTGCATGAAGTTGTTCTGATCTTTATTGTTAACATTAAAAGATTTTCCGTAGATAGCCTGAGCAGCTATTGCTCCAAAATCGCTTTGTTTAGCAACAGGTTCCCATTGTTCCAATGGAGCAGGTTTTAAATTGGATGCTAAAACAACTTTCACGACATCAGTCTTTTTGGTATCTTTCTGATCTTTAGGTAATGTGTACCTTTCAATCACATATCCATCCTTGTTTGAAAGCTTCCAGGCCATTGGAGTATTGGGAGCCCACCGTATAATAATTGAGTCCCCAAAAGTTTTTGCTATGGCTGCAACAGCAGGTTTTACTTCATTCTTTTGCTGGGCAAAAGATGAAATGCAGATTACAAAAAATAATATTATCAATAAACTTTTCATCATAGTAATTCCATTTTCTTTGTCATGCTGAACTTGTGAAGCATCTGAGCTATTAAAATTATATTTCATTATTTAAAAACTTCCAGCCAGGATTAAAGTCATCAATTAGCTTTTTTTTCTTATCTCTGCTCCATCCTTTTATTTCCTTTTCCCTTTCAATAGCATGTTGAATATATGTATGTCTTTCAAAGTAAATCAGATTATAGCAAAAATACTTTCCAGCAAAAGTTTTCTTCTCATTTATACAATCATCAAAATGTTGTTCCATTCGACTATATAAATCATTAGTAACGCCAGTATACAATACAGTCTTACCTGGATTCGTAGTTATATAAACAAAGAAATTATAGTTTTTCATTTTGATTTACTAAAGAAACCACAATCATACTCCTCTTTAATATCACCTTCCAATCTTTTTTATAACTCAGATCCTTCGCGGGGCTCTGGATGACAAAAGAAAGTGTATGCCCACATCCGATCTTTGTCATGCTGAACTTAAGAAGCATCTGAGCTTTAATAAAGCCAATAACCAAAAGCTTACCCCTCTTTAATATCACCTTCCAATCCTTTTGATAACTCAGATCCTTTGCAAGGCTCTGGATGACAAAGGAAAGGTGTATGCTCACATCCAATTTTTGTCATGCTGAACTTGTGAAGCATCTGAGCTTTAATAAAGCACAATAACCAAAAGCTTACCCCTCTTTAATATCACCTTCCAATCCTTTTGAAAACTCAGATCCTTCGCGGGGCTCTGGATGACAAAGGAAAAGTCCCGTCAATAATATCTGAACTGCAACTTATACGAAGAACTTACCTTCTTCAACCCTGGCAATGTATAGTTAAGCGTTACATCATATTTCCCCTGTGTTAACTGAGGAAACGGAGTATATATCAGGTTATGAATTTTCTTACTTGAAATATTCTGAGTCATAAGTATAGCTGCCTTTTGCTGCAATTCAGCATAATCCTTATACATATAAAATGGCAGGTTGTAAATAACCTGAGCATAAGCAGGTGTACCCTCTGCAACTCCACTATTCATTTCGTTTTCAGTTAGTATTTTATCCGCTGAAGATTGTCTTATTTCAATCGCTTTTAGTGGTGGCAATCCCAAGTCTTCCGTATTTCTCCATGTAATAAAGCCTGTGCCGTTCAATGGGTATTGCTCATATAGCAGAGGATAAATATCTCTTGAATACCAGCTGTTATTGGTTCCTGCTTGTCCGTCAATCAACTTTAAGATGCTTGCATTTCCTGAAATTTCATATTTGTCAAATGTTTCATCTCCTGAGATATTAACCCCCATTTCGTCAAGACCACGATAGTTGTATATCGGATAAGTCCAGGGTTCTGAAACACTCAGTGTTTTTATTTTTTCAGAAAAAGTATTGTATTTACTTGTCTTCAAACCTGCCTGATAAAATACCTTTTCCTCAAGTACATCTCTTGTTCCGTCTATTGACTTACTGCTTATGGAAGCCATTGCTCCATCTACATCGGAAGAAAGAGCTTTGTCATTGCTTTTTACATTGGCATCCACTTTCATCGCCTGACTGGCAGGAAGGTTTATAAGTTGCAAAGAATAGATTTTACCATTCTCCAATGTTTGAGGTATGGAGAATAAAACTGTATTGCCATCTGTATTATACTGAAAGTCGGTAGTAACGCCCGTCGATTCTCCCGCCTTTACAAACCTTAGCTTTTTAATCCATTGGACATCCTGCTCAAATAGTTCATCCTGACCTTTGAGTAATTGAATGTATCCTTGACCATACTCCCCTTTCAAAAAGTTGTATTGGTTTATTGCGGGATAGCTGTATTTTACATTTGACAATGGAATATTATCAGGAGCATCACCTGTTGTGAAAGAAGCTTCAAGAACTTCCTCTACAGGTTTATTATTCACGAGAACCTGTTGCCACACTCCGTTTATTTTTTCTTCAAATCCAGCTTTTACAATAGTTTTAAGCGAGGCTTTTCCCGGAAGTATATCAAATGGCTTAAAGGAAGCAACATCATTGGCCTCATTCCATTCTACAGAACCGGCTATCTCGGATGTTCCTTTGTAAACCTTAAATTCCTTAACTATTGCCCTGAAAGTTTTGACCCTTCCATCCATATCCTCCATATCAAAACTCTTGTCTATTGCCAGGTTAAATGCAGCCTGTGGATTGTTGAATACATTGATATTTCCGTCTCCTGTTTTCGGGGACAATTCTGATATTACTTTGATTCCTTCTACAACACTTCCTCCACCTGTCATCTGACACTGTTCTCCGATGGTCAATTCGTATTTGCAATTTCCTTTCACCATTCCATTCAGGATATTATAGTAACCTCCTACCGTTCCTTTCAGGAAGGTTGGATTGGGTAGTTTAGCCTGCAACACTGCTGCTGCACCGATGTCCAGTATTTTATAATCTCCTTTGGTAAACAGAAGATCGACGTGAATGCCTAGTTCCCCCTGAAGGTAAGCATAAGACTGGCCGCTTGCATACCAACCGTTGATACCAAGCTTTCCGCCATTTACACACTGAACGTTCTTGCCATAATTTTTAAGCATGATATCAAAACCTGCACCTGCTGCAAACTGACCGTAAAAAATGAGAAATTGCTTTTTACCTGTATTAGCATCAAAAGAAGCTCCGAAACAGAATCCATTTCCTTTGCCAAGAGCATTTTCATCACGCATGAAATTCAGATCAGCTCCTCCAAGAATTCCTGAGACATTCTCCGGTGGTGGTGGCATACCCGGAATATTGGTTCCCACCATGAAGTAAGAAGTGGCCGTAAACATTCCCATAAAATTTAATCCCAGGCGATTATCGGGTGTTCCGATATTGATATACCAGGACCCTTTCTCAAAATGCATTACAGCGCCACCTGCAAGGTTTTTCGGGTGAATTCCTCTTATCGTATTGTTTACATTAATATACACATCGAAATTTCCATGTAGTACCTGATTTTCAAAATCCATTGAGATGCCCACATTGGCCATGATAGGCGGATTATTTCTCTGCGTTAACTCAGTCATAAAATATCCCTTTCCGTCAAAAGCGATGTACCTTACCCCGCATTTATCGGTAAAGGCTATTTCAAATGTAGCGTCAAGATTGAAAGCCTGGGCAGACGGGAAAGTTCCTGCTACTACTGTTGCTTTTAATCCCAGGAAAGTTTTCTCATCAGGAACATACTTTGTGCCTGAAGGAGGTGGTTGCAGATCTACGAGCTGTGCCTTCGTCTGTCCTGATATAGGTAATTCTGAATTGGATGCAACCGGAGCATTATCCAGTTTCGGATTATTCATATCAGCCCGCCTCATGTGATGATAAAGGCCGCCTCCGAAACCATAAAGGCCAAATCCGGGACCGCAAGGTATACCTGATGGAAGCATTACGAGGGCATCGACATACCAATACCTCATTCCTTTTACATTACCGAATTGAGCTGTGGCCCTGACCCCAATCCCTGGCTGAAAGGTCGCATTTACATAACCTCTGAATCCATTTCCGTAGACTTCATCTTTTTTATAAATGTCAAGCTCTCCATGAATGGTATAGGCTTCATTGCTGACATCTAAAACCAGTCTGTTCAGTTCAACATGATCGAACTTAAATCCATCTCTTATGGATCCACCTTCTGGATATTTTCCGAAAACGGTCAGCGCTCCTTTTCCGGAGAATCCGCCTTCATCATCTTTCATCATGTGAACATCAACACCAAAGTGTAGACCAATCATATTTTCTGCTTCACGCCGGACTAATCCAATTTCTTTTAAGGTTATTGAAAAACCTGACATATCGCTGTTTTCAGAAACTATGCTGAATACTCCATTGACGAAATAAGGCTTTACAGAAGTCAGCGTAAGATTTTCAAAAATAATTCCTTTGAACTTCGATTTATTTCCACCACCTGCATCAGGGTTAACAGATACTTCACCATGAAGCACAGCGGTGGGGACAAATTTTTCATTCTGATATGCAAGTGTTATAGAAGAGCTTGGGTAGAGTTTCATTAAAGCGCCCCACATCGGTACTTCAAGTGAATCTCTGTTTTTAACTGATATCAGATAATTATTGCCTGACTGAATAACAGCTGTATAGTCCAGCTTCTGATCCTTTTTAGAAATTGGGACAACCAGAGCGCCTCTGAATCCTGCTCCGGTAAGTTTGTTGCATGTTAGCTGAACAGAAATTTCATCAACTGAAAAAGGCCAGTCTCCTACCGATCCTTCATCCATAGGAATCACTCCTTTTCCGGTTATCCAGCCTGAGAACCCTGTTGGATCTATCAGAGCATTGGAAACCATTAGTTCTTTTCTCTGATTCGATTTTCCCGTTTCAAATTGTTTAGGGAGCTTTACAGAAAGCTGTTTTAAGTAAAAGCCTCGCCAGAGGTTCGTATTTCCAGTGATATCAGGATTGGTGTAATCTTTGGGAAATATCAATCCTAAAGGATTTGCAACATCACTCTGATCTACCCATGCGTCCTGAACATAGAAGTCAAAACCTGCAAGTTCAGGAACCTGAAAAGGTGAAATACTGACTTTTGCAAGCATATTGCTGAAATCACTCATTTGGGTCTCGAAATCGGCTCTTACTCTTGCTGGCTCTGGTGCTATATTTCCATCGGGATTTACTGGAATCAGAAAATCCCGGCAGAATTCAAATGTACCCTGAACACCCATGCCTGTAAAGCCATTGCAGTCAAACTCCACAAAGGTCTTCCTTTCACTCCCTTTTAGGGTAAGCTTTAATTTATTATTGATCCTTATCGGTATGTCAACTGCAAGATTAAGTCTTGCAACACTGGCTCCTTTTATTCCATTAGGTGTGATGGATATTTTTGATCCTGAAAAGGCAAGTAAATCTCCGGTTGCAGGTACTTCCACCATTGATGAAGCAGAAATATAAGATGGGCCTTCGGAGTTTAAAACAATACTATCTATTCCTACAAGATAATCCTGACCTCCCATGCTTTTTGACAAGCCAATTGGCATATCGGTAGGTAAAGCAGGATTCATCTGGTTTATAATCCTTCCTTCTTCCATAATAGCTGCATGAATGATTCCTGCATTGGAATAGGAATCCTGAGCAACAGCAATACCGGCAAAAAACAGAAGGAGAATAGATAGTATTGTTTTCATTGTTATAGAAAATATTAAAAAAAAATATTACTTACACCTATATAAAAATCCTATTTCTGTCATAAAATATGGCTCAGAAGGATTTCTTGAGGATATTGCTACAAAACCATACTTAGTTACCAATCCATCAGAGTTTAGCTGATAGGAATATGTCGTAGAAAAAGTGCTCCCATCAGGGCGAACATCAATGTCGCTTTCAACTAAATTTTTATTGCCTTTGCCAAAAAGATCTGGAATTCCCAGGTCATTTATAAAATTAAATCCTTTATTCTCTAGCGTTGAATATGTATAAGTGGTTATCGATTTACCATCCCAACCAATAAATTCCTGCGTTTTTAAATTGCCATCCTGATACTTAAATATGGCTGTGTCATTTCGAGAGGGGTCTTTGTAAACATCCATGATGCGGTATCCATCATTGTCGTATGTGAAAAGAGTAGTATCATATCTAGTATAATCATGATAATATATTATATACTTGCTCTTAATATATCCTTTCTCATTTAATAGATACTCTCCATGGTCCTTCAACTTTCCATCCCGATAACTATCCAATATGATTTTATTGTCCGAGTAGGTGACAGTTGAGTACCCTATAAGATTTCCAGTTGAATCATATTCCTCAGTTTTAATAATTCTATTTTGGTCGTCGTAGATAGCAATCCCTTTTCCTCCATCTTCTAAGAATGTAGAATCTGGTAAACAAGTAATCGTATGTGATCCGGAAGGCCCCGCATCATTGTCTTTCCTGCAGGCTGTAAATGCTAGCATAATTGAACATATTCCAAAAGCTAAGGTTAAAAGTTGTTTTTTCATTTTTTGTGTTTTTGAGTTGTTTAAAAATTATAAGATTAAATATTCTATTGTTCATGCCATTTTAGAAAAACTAATGCCGAGTCACTTTTAAATATATCTTTGATAACTATTGAGTCTGGAAACGGCTTAGGTGTTCGATCTGGTATCAGATACTGTGAATACAATTCCAATTGACTTGTCCTTACATTTTGGTTAAAGTCCATCAGATAGAGCGTTGATAATCCTTTTGGATTAATAAAAATTTTGCCCTTTCCATCTATTTCAAGTGGCAATGATGCTTTTGTCAAATAAAAGGGTAGTTGGTTTTCATCAAATGGATCTTTACCATTAACCAGTAATCTCATTGTGAACGATGGTACATACTCAAGAATTGAGCTTCCTAAATATTTAATTTTAGTGATTTCCAATCTCTGATAAGGAGGATATACAGTAATCGACTTTGTTGTAGATCTTATTATAGTATCTTTCGGAGATACAAATTTATATTCCAGTTTTACTTTATATATTCCGGGAGAATTAAAGTAAGTTAAATATTCAGTATCTCTTTCGGTTATTATTGAATCATTTATTGAAAAAGTACGAATCAATTTACTTTCATGTGTATATGATCCGATTGGCCAATTTTGTATAATAAAGACACGTATGGGTGCTCTAAATAAAGAGGCATTAGTATCTCTGTACGAAGTTTCTATTGAAATTGTAGGATTGAATTCATTAAAGTATTGAATGAATTCTTGATCCACCTGTTGATAAGGTTTAAGCGTAGGTGTTGGATCATTTTTATCCTTTTGTTTGCAATATGACAATGAAAAAAGGATCATAAGTAGCGCAATTCTTCCGATAGTGGTTTGGTTCATATATTAACTTTATTAGAGTTATTTCTTAAAATCAATTGTAATTAAAATTATGTGACATTACCTTTGAATATTCAATTATGTGAATCAATCTTGTACTATCTTTTTTATCAAGTATCTTCTCTTTATTCCAGTTGTTTGGAAAAAATGAAGCCCCCCTTGATTATTTGCCTTTACTATTTCTACACCGTCTGACTTTATAATAATTGGTTTAGCTTCAAATACTAGAAGCATCGTCTACTCCTGAAGTAAAATCACAAGAAATATTAATGTGGTGTCAGCTCTTCCGACGTGATTTTTTTAACCGCATCAAAAATATATCAAACTCCTTGCTCAAAACATTGTGTCGAATCGAAAGATCCGACACCGCAGGAATTTACCAATTACTAAAAGAACATTTACTTTACCTAAGATTTAATATCTGGGAAAATCATCTGATCTAGTAATTCAAGAGCATTGTTAATAGTAATCTTACTTTCTTCTTTAATAGTTCGATCATTTCTTAAATCCAACAATAATTCAATTGCATCCATATATTTATTTTGAACCGCAATGTCAAAATCTTCGTACTTCTTTTTTAATTCAATTAAATATTGACGTTCCAACTGTTTTTCTTCGGAAGTTTTGATTTTCCATTCTAATTCCCTTTTTTCCCTTTGAACTGCTTTAAGTTTTAAAAAATGTTCTTTATTCTCCTCTAAAAAATATCATATTCTTCTTTATTAGAGAACTTAGCATTTTTAAAAAATCATTTTTTTTTCCTCGATATTGAGCCTTTCTATCTCTGTCAATATCTCTTTCATTATAGTTCTGTCAGCCATATAGTTCTAATTGGTTTCATAAAATCTATTCCTAGATCTATCAGACCGAAAGCATTCCCAATGCACTAAACCTGACGTTTCCTTAATTTCCATATCTTTTGTAAAGCATCTATATTCAGTTGTTATTGACAGATTAAGATCAGAGAGTCACAAACCTGAAAAGATGTGCTGTCTGCTTTCCTGCTTAAAGCTAAGCCAACACAGCAGTTCGCTTGATTTAAAACAATACTTCTTTGTATGGTCGATTTTCCCAAGAGGAATACATTTTATAAAAACTATCTTTTAGTTCTTTAAAATCCATTTTTCCTGAAGCATCAATTACATTTTTAAAGACATAATAGTCAATATGTCCCATCTGATCGAACCCACTTTTTTCATTAATTAGATCTCTCTCCATTACAAGTATTGCATACAACCGAAGTAAGCTCGGCACTTCTAATTTATCACCTTTTTCTAGCTCTAGAATAACTTTAATTACTTGATTGTAAAAATCAATCACATTCTCGCAATATGCCCAATCTTTTTGTTTACCACCGCTCTCACTATCCCATCTCTTCATTTTTTGTAATGAAAGTATTCTTTTTTGCTGCTTTTCATTATCAGTTAACTCTTTCCACTTCAGGTCGTCTTTAAACCTGTCAAGCATAGCTATCTCTTGCCTAATATTTCTTTTTTCAGATTCCGAAAGCTCACTTTGGGACAATAACTGATTGTATCTCAGTGATAATAATTGATACTGATCTAGTCTTTCTTTCATTAATTCAATTCTTTAATATGTATTTCTCTAATTAAGGGATCATCAGGCATAAACCTGGGACGGTACGATTTTGAAATAATTTCAAACCTTGTTTTCGATTTAAATAAAATCTCACTTTCAAAGGCTGAAGAAATTTCACCAATAGATTTTCCAGACTTAGGCTCTATTACAAGTACTACATTACCTCCTTTTCTACTCATAAAATCATCCGTTATATCTGTTTCCAAAGAACTAGAAATAAAGTTATCATAAGTATAACTATCTCCAACTTCCATACCCTGCTCTGGCAGAAGTCTATTTGACTTCTGCCTACCAATGATAGCAAGTTTATTAACTTGCGGATTCAAAGATTGCGAGGATACGATTTTATGAATATGATCATTTTATTGCATAATCTCATTTTCATTGTTGGCTTTGTCGACTCTCTCTGTCTTGCAAAATGAAAAGCCATTCTTTCAACATCTTATAAATATCTTCAGTAGACTCTTCACCGATGACACCATCAAAATCCTCGATTTGGGCAATGTCCTTATCAAAACCGACAACAATAACATTTTTGCTAAATGAAGAATTTTCATATTTCCCATTTAACACATTCTCTATATCAGTTAATATGTTGGATAATTCCTCTCGATTAAAATTATTCAACTCTCCTGAGAGTATCCAATATTTTTCGTTTTCTAACCTTATTTGGCCATTACTATTTATTTCGTATTTCATATCTTAAAGTTTAGGAAAATAAGAACCAATTGAGCCATCAGTATTTAAGTAAAAATGAATTTCAACTTTTCCATTTTTTGAAAAACCAAAGTATTCGAAAGTGTTATCCCATAACAGGTTTTTAAATGCTCAATATTTTTCTATACTTCTTTCACTTTTAAAATATGTTAACTTTACAACAAATTTCTGTATAAGTCTCATCACGGCCAGTACCAGTCTTGACGAGGAGAGCTTTCAGGAATGTCTTTTGGAAGATTTTCTTCAATGAATTTAACTAATGATGTATCCTTAAACCATTTATTTGGGATACTCCAAAAACAAATAGTATCTTCAGTTTTATACTCTTCAAATATTAACTTTGCATCCTCTATCATATTTTCATAAATATTTGGTTCAACTATACTTAATTTAATACCTCCATCATAAAGATTAGGATTTATTTGATGATTGCCTTTAAGAATAGTCCAATCGGGATTAATTTTCATATTATCAGAACTTAAATTAATGTGATAAAAATGATTTACTATAATCTTAGCATCTAATCTTCTATAATCCATCATTAAGCCAAATTCAAAATATTTTTCGTTTTCATCATACCCCAACTTTAACAGATTTCTCCATTCTCCCCAAACGCCCTCTTTATCCCAAAGGGTTTTAAGTTTATTTATATTTATTTTCATAGTTTTAAAAAATTAATGGCCCATAACTTTCGACCTGACATTTAGTACTGCATCAGGAATATATCGAATTTCAACTCCATTGATTGATGTGTCGAATCGAAAGATCTGACACTATAAGAAAATAACTTGAGTTTAAATCGATTTATCATATTAGCTTAATTTCGGAATCGCTAAGATTAAAATGGTTTAAAATGTTTAGTGCATTTTGAGAGACTATTAATTTATTCTTTGGAGCCTTACCAAAATCATCTTTACCAGCTTCTCCTTTTATTTTAAGCCAATAAAATTGGGGCAGTTCTTTATTTGGATACAGCTCTTTAAACATATCAGAAATCTCAAGTTTAAAATTTTCGAATTCAATACCACTAATCTTTGCCTTTTCTAATTCTAGCATGAGCGCTTTTGTCACAATAAAGCAGGATGAAATCTTTAACAAATCTCCACCAAGCCATCCATCAAAGATGACATGGAGCTTAGTTATAGGCCAAGGCATTATGCTTTGATCATATTTGGTTTCTTTTCCAAGTTGTCCAGGAACTTCAGGATCAATTTTATAAAAGAGTTTATTCATTTAAAATCTTCTTAAAGATTAGACGTATTTATATTTTCTTGGACTTCAATCCTCTAAAAATGCAAATAAACCTTTAACCCAAAGAATATACTTGTTTATTTATAATAGAATCATAAAATTTCATCTCTACCACCTAAGTAAATTCTACTTCCAATTGTGATAGCTTCACAGTAATTAACATTTTAACGATATGCTAAATATTCTGTTCTAAATGTCTCTTACTATTCTGTACAATGGAACTCAGGAAGTTTCCTTTATTTCTGCTAAAAAGAGCAGTCGTCATACTGAATGGGCTAAAAGGAGCCAATGATGAATCTTTTACTTTGATAACAGGTAACCCGTAAAAAGCACCCTTTTCATCATCCAATTCAATATCCCAGTAGGCATTCTTAATATTTCTTGTAAAAACAGTTCCTATATATCGACCTATGCGATCTAAAAGAAATTTATTCTCTTCCGTCTTAATATTCTCTCTATTATAATTTTCTAATAAATACTTTTCGAGTGAATCAAGAGAAGATATTTTAAAATCAAGATTATTGGCAAGTTCCTTAGGTAACTCACTTTTGAGTTCGTTAATTTGATCGGGTATGAAAGTAACCCAAGTTTCAAAATCTTCTTCCCTTCTTGTTTTTTCTAATTGATTCATGATTTAATTTATAATAAAACTATTAATCGTTTTCTTAACGGATCAATCTTTCATAATTCACTTTCCTTAATATCGTCCTTAAGCCAAATTTTAAATTCTATAAACTATTTCAAAAAGATATTATTGAAAACTTCTGTTCGATGCTCAAAATAGGAGAAAGAACAAGTGGTTTTAATTTCCTTTGTAACTAATTAGATTTTTTCTCTATAACTTTTCTTGTGTTTTCTAAAATGCTACTTAAAAAAGTACCTCTTTCACGGTCCAGTGTAGTTGTTACTAACATGTGTGGAGAAAAAGGAGCAAGATTTATATCTTTTATTTTTATTACTGGAAGCGTATAATATACATCCTTTTCATCATCTAACTCTATATCCCAATATGAGGTAGGTATATTTCTTTTAAATGTTAAGCCTATATATCTTGCTAATCGATCTAATAAAATTTTATTTTCTGCATTAACAAAGGTCTCGCTAGAATAGCTCTGCAATAGGTATTTTTCTAAGTTGTTCAGTGAATTTATAGAATAGTCTAATGTTTCTGAAAGTTCTTTAGGTAACATTTTTTTTAATTCAGCTACTTCATCTGGTATAAAAGTTACCCAAGCTTCAAAATCGTCTTTGCGTCTTTCTTTTTCCTCTTTATTCATATCTAATCAATTAATGTTATTTTAATTCCAGTGTCTTCTAATAATTTTTTTAACGGGCTACTGGGTTCGCATTTTTTAAATACCCATTCAATTTGCCATCCCTGAATTTTTATCAATACACCATCCAATTCTACCTCTTTTTCTTATTAGCTCGGTTCCATATACTTTACCATCACTATATTCCTTAAATTCTATCCCCAGAGCACGTTTAACGTCCGCAATATCTAACCTCCTTTTTTGCGATCCTATATTTATTGTTACTTCTCTTTTTCCCCAACCAATTGCAGTGAAATAATCATCAACTCCTTTATGAGCCGTAACAGCTTTTTTAATATTACCATCATAAATATTGCTCCATGATTTATAGTCCAATGCAGAGCTACCTTTATCCTCTTTGTGTTGAGCCCACCGTTCTGCTTTATGTTCTGGGGTCCATGAATCAATATCAAATGGAGGATCATTTTTAAATCCATTGTAAATATCATCTAATTCTTTTTCAGGAATTTTTAGATCAATCCATGTTCTACTATCAGGAGTGTTTTTAAAACTTGCAATTAATTTTGATTTCTCTACTCCCGTTTCTTTTATAAACTTTGAAATCTTACTTAAATCATTACTATTTAATCGTAGTGATGGATCAATTTGTAATACGTCCCACGCATCAATCAATTTGGACTCCTCAATCAACTTCACCAAATTCTTTGCTAAATCATTATTCCCAGCCAAATCATCAGCCAAATTCGATCTTGCCCTTATCTGATCCAGCAATCCACTTGTAATAAGATCATCAACTTTATTGTCAGGAACATTATTCATTATTCCAGTGATCTTATCCATTGGAACACCTTGCAATTTATCAAGTATCTGCCCAAGTTTATCTGGATCGGGAACTTTAGAAGAAAGCTTTTCAAATTGAGATTTACTTCCAACCCTTTTTATATTATCCAGGTTCTTTTCATACAAGGCTTTTGCTGTTGCAGTTTTTACCTTATCTAAATTATCAAAATCAGAGGGATCTAGCTTAACACCATACTGGTCTAAATTCTTGTTTATAAATGAATCCATCTTTTTGATAAAATCCTTGAATGAGGAATAAGGCAATTGGTCTGCCTGATTCATAAATCTATATGAATAGCCGGAGGCATAA
This sequence comes from Sporocytophaga sp., assembly GCA_024707265.1. Taxonomy (GTDB): domain Bacteria; phylum Bacteroidota; class Bacteroidia; order Cytophagales; family Cytophagaceae; genus Sporocytophaga. The sequence continues at coordinate 142,569 of JANQAB010000009.1, forward strand.
GCAAGAACAAGACCGTTAAAGTCATTTGGTGTTTTATAGAATATGGATTTGTATGTGTTAAGCGAAGCGAGATAGAGGTCGTCGAGTAAACTTCCAAAATTATCAGCCAAAAGCCTTCCATATTCAGCGAGATCTGTTATAATGACTCTTATTGCTCTGGCTCCAGCGTCAACATTTTTGGTAATTAAGTTGCCAATAGCACCGATAAGTCCTTTAAAAGAATTATAAAGATTATCAGCAGATTTAGCCAGTACAGCGATAAACCTTTCGCCTTTAATAATTGCTGAGATTTCTGCTACACCAATAAACAATGCTGCAATCTGTTCCAGTAAATAGCCATATTGATAGAATGATTTATAGTCCCCTTGGCTCAGAACAGATCCGTAGTTTTTAATTCCTGTCCAGCATTTACCAGCAGCACTGCAGCCGGCATCTATTAATTTACCAAGGAGATCATTAAAAGCTCTGTAAACATTTTCCCTATTATCATATAACAACAAAAGAGTTTGATTGACTGTTGACCTTGTATTTTCATTAAAGGCATATTTGTATGTAAACAGGACAAGTTTGTAAGGTATAACATGAGCTTCTCCAACCACACTAATACTCATTCTAACTACATCTGATGTTCCACTTATATCATCCAGTATTCCATTGATCATACCTGCAAAAAATGCTACAGTATTATCCCATTTGTACCAATCTTCAGGAATTCTGTTGTCTTTGATAACCTTTGAAATAGTACCAATAAAGGTAGTAATCTGAGAAAATCCATAATCAATACTATCTAACCCTACCTCAAAATATTTCTGAAAAACCTCATTGTTACTAAGTACTGAGATTTCTTTCCAAAGCGAGTCTAAATTCTCATTAGCCAAAAAGGCAAAATTATCTCCTAATTTTGTATCCCAATGAACTACAATTTCACCATTTTCCTCTTTGAAATGCATGGCTACAATGAAATCATTGTTCTCCGGTTTTTCTGACAGTACAAGATCCCTGGCATCTTTTCCTTTATATAGCCTTTTATCAGATGTGGTAATAATTTTAAGATTAGCTGAATTATTCTGAGCTTTCCACTTACTTAAATCAGAGACGAGGAACCTATCAAGGAATTGTTTCATTCCCGCATAATCCTTAAGCCCTGTGCCATTGAAATTTGTAAATGAAGCCGACTGGGACGAAGCAGAGGTACTGTTTAAAAGCAATCTTATATTTTGCTTTTCTTCATCCGTTAAATGAGTTAAAGTAACAAGATACTTATAGTTTTCTGTGGAGACGAGATTCTTATCTGTTAACTCAAGCAGAAGGGCAGGTAGTTGGTAAACATAATTTCCCAGAACAGTGGTTCTGTGAGCGAAAGCCACATCCGTATCCGGATCTTGTCCATCTAGTTCAAACCTGAAATCCTTAGAGGCAAGCTGTGAGCTGACTTCAATAAGCTCGTGCAATGACTTCTTTTCGGAATTTTTTAAATCCTTTCCTGTAGCAATATAAACAGGGTACTTAAAGAAAAATATATTCTTTGCTCTATCCTGACTAAGTAAACTTTCTACATTGAGTAATATCCCTTTAGAACTCAATCCACTCAGTCTGCATAATTCTTCTGTGTATTCTTTCAGATATTTGTCTGTTTCATCTGGAGTAATTATGTCATAATGTAATTTTCCATCTTTCTCATACCGTATCCATTTGTTTTCCGGATAGAAAACATTCAAGAGCACATAGAACCTTACTTTATCATCATTGAATTTTTTTTGTAAGGCAATATTCTTTTCCGCCAGTTTATTATTGAGTTCAGTTGCACTATTCTGTTTTAAAAAGGGAAGATTATTTACTTTGGCTCGCAAATCGACCAGATATTCGGTTTCTGAAAATCTTCCTGCCTTTGTCAGTTTTTCATTTTCCCTAATGAGATTGTTAAGTTCCTTTATCGCTATATCCAGTCTTTCATCATATACCTTTCTGATTGCCTCTACTTTTAATCTATTATGCTCCCTTACATATTTTTCAATTTCAAGAGAATTATAGTTGTCTTGTTTTATTGTTTCTTTTGAAAGCTGCTTATTGAGACGATCAAAATCATCTTTTCTTTGCTTCTCTGCCTTAGAATAATATTCACTTTTAAAACTTTCCCTATTAAAGAAACTATTTAATAGTTCTTCTTTAGTGAGAAAATATGAATGCGAAACTTCTGCTTTCAGAAGATTTACTGATCCCAGAATAAAGATCAGTGCAAGAAAAATATGTAATACTATTCGCTTCATTTTATTTTACTTCCGCTTTAATTTTGCTTTCAATAAATTCCTGTATAGCTTCTTCCAGCTGCTCACTTTCCTTTCCGGCAAGCAACTCTTTTGCTAATGTAGGATTGGAATTTTCCAGTGAATTTTCAAGGCTATTCTGCAATTGTTTTAGTTTTTCTTTTTCTGTTGATTGGTTAAGGTAAATGATTCTAGCATTTAAAGAATCCAGGTCTGTACTTATGTTATTTAATTTCTGAGCTAAAGTTACATAATTATTAATGCTTGCATTCCTGCTTATGTATTTCGGAGATAATCCTGACGAAGCTGCAGACGGACTACTTACTTTATTAATATCAAGAGTTCCTCCATTTCCAGAGCCAAAGCTGATTTTCTTTCTCTCTTCTTCCGTAGTTTTTAAAATTATTTCGACTGCCTGATAAGCGCTATCAGCCTGTTTGTATACCTTTACAGCCACAAGACTGTCAGTAGCAATCATTTTTCTTATCACTTTAAGGAAAGGAGAACTCATACGGGAGGCCAATGCTCCGCTTGTTGTACTCTCCACACTACTCACATGAATCGTCTTCCCATTCACCACCACAATATCCCCTTCTTTAATCTGAGTATCTTTTGTAACAATAACTTGCTTACCATTGACAGTAATGGTATCGCCTTCCTTAACCTTTACACTGCCGTTCAGAATAATTACTTTAGCTGCATCCGATTCAGCAGTTTGATTGGCCTTTTCATTGGCCTTATTGTTCTTTCCGGAGTTCTTATGCTCTGTTACTTTATTATCCGGTGTTTCCTGACAAATATCATTCTTCAAAGGAGGTGTAGGAGCCATTGATCTGTATTTGTCAATGTTAGCTTTTACTGATACGATCTTTCCTTTATAGACCTCATATTTCTTATTTACACTGATATTATTAAAAGCCGTGAGGATGTATGTATTAAGGAATGGAATGTAAGCAACTCCCGTTCCGGTAAAAATTCCATTTGTACCCGTAGCAGAAGTAACCCTTACCTGAAAGCCGTCTACATACAATACATCATTTGGGAAAAGCAATTCGAGATTCGTTGTATTGTCAACTGTCGGTTTATTAACAGTAACACCGCAATCCTTAAATTCAGAGGAAACTCTGGTGCTGAAGGTATCAAGTGGACTGAACTCGCTTTCAACAGGATCACATGTACTTTGTATCTGGTATTCATACTGCTTATTAGCAGAAAGGCCTTTAATTTCGGTTGAACTCTGAAAAGCTTCGTTTTTATACCAGGTGCTTGTTCCTTTTTCCCGGTATTGAACAATAAAGCTTTGCGGCCCAAACATCTGATCCCAGCTTATTTTTGCTGTCTGTGGACTTTGAACTTCAGCCTTAATATTTACAGGAGCCTTGCAAGGATCTCCATAAGTAAACATGCAGACTTCAGAATAGCCATTGTTCTTAAACAGATCTTTACCTCCTTTATCCTTTGCCTGAACTCTCCAGGCATATTGTTGTCCCGGTATCAGTTGAGTTTCAGAAATTCCATAATATAAAGTGGAATTGTCTGTAACCGCTTCGAATATGGGAGGAGAACTTAACATGGCATCATTAGGATTTCTTCCAATGGGCATTATCTGCACTAACCGGAAATGATACTCCGTAGTAAAAGAAGCATTGGGAGAAGTCAGGTGCATCGGAAGCCACTGAAATACTATATTCTGTGGATACAGCACTCTTATCTGACTCTGGCAGGTGGGAGTAACAATCCTCGGTGGATCATTCAATACAATCCACGCCTGACTTACGGATTTATTCGAGATGACCTTGTTCCTTTCATAGTCATATACCTGGATCGAAAACTTATAAATGCCTTCTGGTAGCGAAGCATTTTTCTGGTATTGTTCTTTAGTGATTCCCTGAAAGATCAGATTATTAGGATCAAAATAAGGCGCAAGATCTGCTCCGCTTAATCTTTCCATCATCCCGGAAGTCAATGCGATAGCAGGATAGTAACCATCTGGCTTAGATTGAATTTTAATTCCTACGCCCTCAATGGTCAGCTGAAGCTTTACATTATAAGTTGGAATATTGGCGTCATTGAAAAGAAGACTTACAAATAGTTTTTCATTTTCAGGATTGGCATAGTCGGACAAATACAATGAATACGGTGGTATCAATTGCGAATTTACCGTAACAGGATATGTCTGTGCAAAGACATGTTTTCCGGTTACCAGAATTAAAAATGCTATAAAATAAAAACGTAAAAATCTCTTCATGTCAAAATGTATAGCTATATCCTAAGTTTCCTGTAAACTCTGTATAATCGGGAGATACCTTAGAATATTTATTGAGAATAATCATGTTGAATGTCAGATTGCTTTTCTTCTGAAATCTGTATGCAAGTCCCGCTACAAAGTTAATTGCTCTGCCTGTATTTACCTTTTCAGTCAAAAGGAAATTGTATGTTGTAGTGAGACTCGTTTTTAATTTCTTGTCCAAAAAAAGTTTTGAAACAGAAGCATTCGGTCCTACCCCGTAAGAATTTACATCAGCCATATTATTCTGATTGGCATTAACGCCTGCTGTAATGGATAGCTGAATCGGCACCAATGAAAATCTGTAAGCAAGGTTGGTATTGTAAAATCTGGATGTATTATTCGTGATCTGTTCGCCTTGCGTCTGTGTGGCTTTCTGGAAAGAAAAGTTAAGGTTTACCCCATGCTTTTTCTCTTTTCCCGTAGAATTATATCCCGCATTAAAACCTGCACTTTCTGATACCTGATAGAAGTTAAGCGTATCAAGGGTTTGGAACTGGTTAAAGTTCTGAGATATCTTATTGTATGTTTTAAAGTTCGAATACTGACCTGCAAAATTCCATCTCTGATTGGGCACATAACTGACAGCTCCTGATCCTAATATTCTCTTCACGGTGCTTAATTCCTGTTTGTTGAGGTTATTTCTTTGCACGCCTACATTTGCAGAGATATTCATTTTCTGTTTTAAGAGTCTGACAGAAGGCGCAATGGTAATGTTCTCCAGGTCATTGTTAAAGAAGTAAGTACCGAGTGTCTTGTATTGAGGATCTATTCTTTCGTACATCAATCCAAGGCTATATAAATTAGCGTTGTATGTCAGGCTGCTTTTAAATGCGCCGTAAAACTGTGTAGAGTTTCTTACAGGAAAGAAAGGACTGAAGATGTTCGTTTGCCCTCCTGTTTCAATTGGCGCTCTTAAATCTCTTGTATAAGCGCTCCGGGCATATTCGGCCGCTATGACTATTCTCTTAGCCAGTTCCTTTTGCATATTGACAGAAAATACCATATTCTCTGCAGGACGAATATCGCTCTTTACAGGTGCCTCTATCGATCTTACATCATCCTTTGCTGAAAACCAGATGAGGTCGATGAAATCAGCCCCTTTGCCAATACCGATTTTAAAACCCATCCCCATCCTTTTATAAGATGGAATTTCATTGGAGGCATTCAGCGTATCTTCCTTTACAGCTTTGCTTAGTCTTCCATACATGGCAGAGATACGAAAGATGCCCGGAGTCAAATCGACACCTCCTCCAAGAAATGTATGGCCGGCAAGACTGTATTGTGAAAAGGTCATATTTCGATATCCTATATGTGCTGTACCCATTTCCAGTGAGGGCTCAGTCCATATTGAGAGAACGGTTGATTATAGGCCATCCGGTTCTGGTTTGACCAGGTAACTGAAAAAGGAACTACCCATTGATAGATATTAAAAATAACTCCGCCATTGATAAATGCCAGATAAGGTGGTCTTCTGTTAGGAATGCCGCTCACAGCATAAAGCGTTTGTGTGGTTCCGATTGTACCGGAAACCTTTATTGGCTTTTCTTTGCCTATTGCTTCAATATCCTGAGCTTGGGAAAAATTAAAAGGAATAGCCAGTAATGACATGATGAGTGCCATTCTTATGACATGAAAATGCTTTGTAAGAAAAAGGTAAAAAGCTGGCATTTATAAAAGTTTACATTCCCCGTAAAAATTTCATTACAATATAACAGAATTTTATTTACACTACACGAACAGTATTATTTTTTCGATAAACAATCAAATACTCCCTCCTCTTTCTCCAAAATCTTCAATTCGCAATTACAAAAATACAACTTCAGCTATGTAATATTCGGTGAGCTACTTTCTTGTTTTAACATTGATTCTTTCATTTAACAGTACAATTTTAGTCTCCAACATTGCTTTGATATTTACATCTCCTTTTTGCGGCAAGCCTTTAATTCCGGACATCTAAAACTGGCTATACCACTGGGGATTTAATTCAATCAACTTTCCAGGCTTATAACCCAGATTCGATTTTTTTCCACATATCGCTGATTTTATTAGTTTTGCATATTATTGCCAATAATAAACTGTATTTTACATTCTACCTGAATAAAATATTCACAACAAAAGAATATCTCATAGGTAAACATTAAACTTATTTTCAATTGGTTATGCTAACATTAGGAAACAAAATAAAGAAGGTCAGAGAAATTAAAGGTTTCAAACAGGAATACATGGCTGAGATCCTGGGCATCAGCCAACCCAGCTATAGCAAGATCGAGACGGATGAGGCTGGTGTAAGTCAGGAAAGACTGGAACAGATTGCCAAAGCTCTTGAAGTCTCTGTGGCGGATATATTGGCTTTTGATGAGAAACTCTTCTTTAACCAGACTAATAACAAAACTGCCGTAGGTTACAACAATACTGTCAATCAGTATGGTGTTACTGACAATGAGAGAAAGCTCTATGAAGATAAGATAAAGTTGCTGGAAGAAATGCTGGAGATGAAGAATAAGGAGATTGAGAGATTGAAGACCTCTAAATAATTTTTTGAGTATAATGAAAGCCGGACTATGATGTTCGGCTTTTTAGTTAAATAAGGGAATATCACTATTCTGAATCATTTTCGAATTCATTTTTTAGAAATTTCATATAATTTCTTAGCAATCCTTCAATCTGAATAGCAGCAACAGGATTTGCCGAATGAACTTTAAATTTTAAGTTCCTTAAATCAATTCCAGATTCATAAACTAACCGCTTTGCCTCCGCATACCCATCAGCCCCTACTTCTCCACTTTCGTCTAATCCAAGATCATTATCAAAACTAATAAAATCCGGAAGTCCATTGTTCTTGATGTAATTAACAAAGTCATCATAATTTCTCACTACATCAAATTCGGATTTCATTGATTTATCATAAATCATGTCAACAGCCTTATATCATTTAGGAATAATTTTCTTCTAAATGGATTACTATTCATTTCCTATTGTCTTTTTTCTATAATCAAATGATTAGGACTTGCGAATTCGGTAATACAACCCAACTGGCAAGTCCTGTAAAAGAGTTTTACTTTTTGACTATAACAAAAGTGTAAGTCTATTTAGTCGTTACTTCAAAGGTTATAGGTCTGGTATAGGTTCTATCTGTATATCGATAGATTACACAGTCTGTACATGTTGAAGTAATATAGCCTTTTCTGACTTTAACATTCACTTTACCTGAAGAACCATACATTTGGTAAGTATCCGGAGCAAAAAAATATACTAATAAAAAATCCTGCTTACTCATATCCAAAACTGTATCTCTTAATGGTTTTTGATCAAATACTAATTGCAGTCCCCAATAAGGGGTTGGTTGTGCTCTTTGCGTAAATACGCCATTCCAAGTACTATCTTTAGTAGGTTCGGCCGTATATTCCTTGTCTTCAAAAGTGAATTTTGCACCAACAACAGGTAAAGGGGCCTCAGCAGGTGCAGGATCTTTACTTTTTTTACCACATGACAATGTAAAAGCAGAAGCAACCAACAGACCAAGAAAAAAATTACAAGAAATTTTCATAATAGTTATTTTAAGGTTTAAGTGAAAAATGACATTTATTATTGTTGAAAAATATTGATTTAAAAATATGATTTTTTTTCCGCATAACAAGACAGAGTATGCATTATAAACAAGAAAAAACCAACCTGTTCCACCTTGATCCTTCATCCAATTATTATCATCACTGTTCTGAAAACTATCTCAATAGATGACGAAGTTTTGGCAACAGCTATTTTAGACAAATTGCTTTATAGATGCGAGATCATAAACTTACCGGAAAAAAGCTACCGAATGAAAAATAGAAAATCTTTTCTTGAAAACTAAAATTATCCCTCTATATTGATTTCCAGTTGTGCACTCTTGTTGCCAAAAACTGTGCATTCCTGATTTCCGAAAACTGTGCGATATTTTCCGATTACATTCTGATCTATAAACAACGTCAGAAATATTCTACTTACTCATAAGTAATTTCACAATAGCAGGAGAACAAATTAAAAAGTAAGAACTTTTAAAACCAGCTAAACTATGATTAGATTAAAACCAACGACCAACTCCCCGGCCGGTGTCTGCATCGGACGGAACCTTTCCACCTATCCCGCGACTGTTTATTCAAAAGGCTGGCCCACTTTTGTAACCCTTGCAATTGATGTTAAAGGATTTATTAATACAGTTAAGAAACACAATGATAATGCATATTCTTTTATCACAGATTACAGAGACTATTTTGGTTAAGCTATAATGGAAAGATTCCGGCTGGTGCAGACACCAGCCGGGGAGCAGGAAATTAATCATTTTCAGCCTTTTATTTTTTTAACTCTTTTCTTAAATTTAATCAAACCACCTAATTTTTGACCGCATTACAGGTTCAGTCTTAAGATTACCTTCACAATAAAACTTAAGAATATGAATAGACGCATCTCAACAAAAAAATTAAAACTTCTATTTATTCTTCGGGAGTCAGGAAATGGCATTAAATCAATTACACGTCTTTTAAAGATCTCTCGCAATACGACCAAAAAGTATCTGCGGGATATAAGATCATTTTGCGCACAAAATTTAGATACAAGTCCAACATTCTCAAACTATCTGGAAAAAGTTAATACAAGGAAGAATATAACTATCTCGACAAAAAATAGTACACTATTTGATTTTTTCCCTGAAGTTATTAGAAGAATTGAAACACAAGGATCTACCCCTCACTGGCAAAAGTCTTTTGATTTCCGGCACCTCTGGGCTTTAATGCCAATATTCTCTATATATATCAGCTATCATTTCAGCTTTAAGGTCTTCGTAATGTGAAATCATATCCCATTGCCAGTCAAAAAAGTAAATAAGTTTATCTATTACCTTTTTGAAGTTATTTAAGTCAATAGTTTCTCGATTAAGACTTTCTTTTCTATTTGGCCCACGGGTAATCGGATATCTAAAAGTCATGGATTGAGGATCTTCAGAATTAAACTGGTTTAAAATTCTTTCAACGTTATCTAATATTTTTTTTTCAATTTGGTCAATCTCAGGCAAAATTTCGTGTCTATAAGTATTCCATAACTTAATTAAACTATGTTCGTCCGAGAAATCTTTTTCAATATCTAAATACCGATAACCCATAACTATAAGTTCTTTCAACCTTAGTTCAAGAAATTGTCTATAATTAAAAATTAAGGGGTAAATCAATGTATTGGAATAAAATCTATTTTCAATGCAATATTCCCAAAGTCGTTTTCCTGCTTCTTTGTATCCTTCCGAGTAGAGAAAAAATTTGTTTGCCGGGTTTTTCAGCCAAGCACCATAGTCAGGAATTATTTCTTCTTTGAAAATTGTATCTGTATTATTTGGTAAATTTTCTTTCATTTTTCCTATTTAATTTTCCTATAATTTATTTATGGATATATGCTCTTGTTGTATACTGATAAAACCAACCATCTGTATACTGAAGTCTTAATTAAATCCCAGTTGGTGCATTTGCAACGTAGCCCACCTTACACTCAACTTCCACTAAACTAATATAAAGGAAATAGTCAGTTCAAAAAACTGACTATTCCTAAATCTTTTCTCAAAACTCTCATTATAAATGCAAATGCGCTTGATTCAATATTATATATATTTACCTTTCTAAACATGTCCGCCTCTGGTTGAAGTCTATCTGACTTCAACCCACAAATAAGAGCAAGTCTATTGACTTGCGGTTTCAAAGGCAAATAACTCATCCATCTCAACCTCCATTGGTAAAGGCCGGCATCTTCAAGCGGACAGGTAAACTTATCAAAAATTGTCTGAACTGGGATCCATGGGATGATGGGATAGACAGGATTATCTCTGATAAAAGTTCATCTCTTACATACATCTCCCTAAAATGGTAGCTTGCAAAAATCCTGTATATATCAAACAAAATTTATTTGGTACTCGAAGATAATCCTGTCTATCTCTGAATCCCCTAAAATCCCAGTTCAGACAATTTTAAGAAGAGATAGAAGGATTGTTTGTCTGAACTGGGATCCATAGGATGATGGGATAGACAGGATTATCTTTTATTTGGAAGGTGATTAAAGATATTCTTATATCACGAATTACAGAAAGTATTTTAGTTAAGCTGTGATGGAAGATTCCGTCTGGTGCAGACACCATCCGGGGAATTGATATATTATTCTGCTAAATACTTTTTTACAAACGATCTCTACTATAATTACAAATACCAATGAGATTGTTATGATTAAAATGAAATACTGCCCTATACCACTATTTCTTCCTTGACAAGATCATTTACATTTACTGTTGGTAAAAAGAAATCTTTAAACTCTGTACTTTCAAGCTTGGCGTGTAAAACTCCTCTTGCTGTTCCTACTGTCAACACTGAAAGATGTCTTGCCAAGCCTACAGGAATATGGACCTTATTTGTTTCTTCATCAGTCATTGCTTTAAAGGAGTTTGATTCGATTGAAAACTCACAGGTAATTTCCAAAATAATAAAAGGAGCTCCGTCAGATTCAAACTTTATATTAAAAAGCACCGCAACTTTATTTAAAGCTTTATTCGCACCCAGATTTAACATCTGAACTACATCAAAGTCCTTTCCCTCTTTATATGATTCCTTTATCACTGCAAACTGCGATGTGGAAATTCTACTTAAGGAGAAACTTATATTATTTTCTATCTTATTCATAATTAAACTGCCAAGGCATAGCGACTATCTTCCTCGTAACTTTTAGCGGAAACAATTTCCTTAAAACTTAATTCAGCCTTAGAACTATAAACTTGTGAAACTGAACTTGCCTTAGTCATTATGAATCCTTCTTTAGGAACAGTCATTACCATTTCATCAGAACGTAAAATTGTAATCAACTCAATTCCCAAAGCTGCCTCTAATTTCCCAATGGTTTCCAAGGTAAGATTCTCCCTCCCTTTCAGAATTTTATTTACCATCTGAGGAGTCACCTCAAGCTTTTCAGCCAGCTCTTTCTGGGTAATACCCTGGACACGAAGACTTCTGTTTAGTTTAATAGCAATCTTGGCTGACTTTTTTAACCAGCTTTTATTTTCTTTACGAAACTCAACCTGCTTTCTCCACTCAGGACTTTCCTCCTTTGCCAAAAGCTCTTGTAATTTCTTTTTTGATTCTTCCTTAGCCATGTTCTTCAAAGATTAAACATCGACGAATAGATCATCTGCTTCATTTAATTTTAAGGCATCTCTCACAATATTTAGCTTGTCAAGCTCGTGTTGTGTATGTGCTCTGTCTTCCATTTGGTGGGTAAGTTTTATAGTGCCACCGGTTATGACATATTGATCATCAAAATGAACTGCATAAATTCGTAACCAGCTTTTACGCTCACTACCTTTTGCTTTATTCTTCTGAAAATTAACAACTCTATATTCTCTGTTATCCAGGGGTTGGAACATTTGCTCTAAATTACTTCCGTCTTCCTCATACAGCCTTTCAAATAATTCTTCCGCTTCTTCAATGGTTTGGTCAATTGCTTCATCAATTGTAATCTCACCAAAGAAACCAGATTGCAGGTCTTCTTTATTTGATTCAAAAAACTCCTCCAGATATATCACATCAGACCATTTATCCTGAATATCCTGCAAGATATTGATCCTCTTATCCTGGTAAGAAGCTGCGTACAGACGCTCTTTTAAGACTTCAAATATACGATGTATACGCATTAAATCAACCTATAGGTTTACTTTTTTGTTCAATAAATCTAAAAAATAAAGTCCAACAATAACCATAAAACACAAAAAATCAAAGACTTAACAAATACAATAAAGTTTTATTTAATTTAGGGGGTCAATATGTGCCGGAATGGCAGAAGCTGACCCTGGGGGGCAACTTCCTCCGGAATGAGGGGGCAAGTTCAAAGGGTATCTCTATTTATCTTCCATTTTCAGCTAAAGCATTTTCTACTTCATCATCCTCCCATAAAGATAGTTTTCGTACGCCTGATGCCTCAAAGGTGCTTCTTGAATAAATACCCTCTCTGGTTGAAGTCTGTAGACTTCAACCCACAAATAAAAGCAAGTCTATTGACTTGCGGTTTCAAAGACAGACAACTCAGCTATCTCAACCTGTATTGGTAAAGGTCGGCATCTTTAAGCGGGCAGGTAAACTGGTGCAAAAGTTTGTCTGAACTGGGATCCATGGGATGATGGGATAGACAGGATTATCTCTGATAAAAGCATCTCTTTCATCCCTCCCCCTAAAATGGTCGCTTTCAAAAACCCTGAATATATCAAACAAAACTTAATTGATACTCGAAGATAATCCTGTCTATCTTTGAATCCCCTAAAATCCCAGTTCAGACAATTTTTATAAGAGATAGAAGGATTGTTTGTCTGAACTGGGATCCATGGGATGATAGGATAGACAGGATTATCTCTGATAAAAGATCATCCCTTACATCCCAACTCCCTAAAATGTTCGCTTTCAAAAATCCTGTGTATATCAAACAAAATTTAATTGGTACTCGAAGATAATCCTGTCTATCTCTGAATCCCTAAAATCCCAGTTCAGACAATTTTAAGAAGAGATAGAAGGTTTGTTTGTCTGAACTGGGATCCATGGGATGATGGGATAGACAGGATTATCTTTTACTTCAAAGGTGATAAAAGATATTCTTTTATCACAGATTACAGAAAGTATTTTGGTTAAACTTTGATGGAAAAATTCCGGTTGGTGCAGACACCAGCCGGGGAACATATTAAGCTGTAATGGAAAGGTTCCGGCCATTGCAGACACCTTCCGGGGAGTCAAACACTCTGCTAATATCCCCGCAATTGGAAGAGCTTGAAAAGTTCTATTGATTGCTTAAGAAACAATACTTTGAATATGATGCTGCTGTTCATCCATTAATTATAGAGTATAAGTGATGGATGAACTGTATCTTATTTGAGTCTTATTTGATATGACGCACAGTGTAAATTCTCCCGAAGGCATATTTCCTGAAAATTTCACCTCGATAGCAGTGCTTGTCTCAGAAAGAATTTCAAGATTATAAAAGTGTCCATCTTTCAACACCTGAACAATATTGTCTTTAGATGCAAAATATTTACCTTTGATTATAATGGTGTCATCCGGTTTGACAAGTGTTTTGCTTACACTGCTGATCTCGTGGGTATGAACGAATACTTCAATGTTAGTATCTGTTTCTAAAGACTCATTCCCTATGAATAGTTTAGCCGCATATTTTCCTAGCGGAAGATCTTCAGGTATATGAAAGAATAATACTTCAGAAGTCGACCAGGAGGCTGCTTTGATCTCTGTTTCCTCTCCGGACTGAACATTTCTTAACACTACTTTAATATTGGAAGGGCTTCCAAAATTATTTCCAGAAAGCAATAGGTTGCCATCTTGCTGAACGGATGTATTAGCTATTGGATTGAGTGTAAATGATGTATTTAATTCAATCTCAACAGTTACTTCATATTTCTGTGAAGAGCCGTCTTCCGCTATTACTACATATTCTACAGGTGTCGTAAAATTCTGACTAATTCCGGAAGAGGGCTGGATGGAAGCTTTTTCTGAGATAGTAATAGTAGGAGTTAAGTTTGTAATATTAGTTCCCTTCGGAACCTTAACTTTTATCTTCTTGTCTGTTTCGGAAATAATTCCTGAAACTTCAGAAGCTAAATCAGAGAATTTGAAAGATAAAATGCTCTTGGCCTCTCTCTGTGAAGGACCAGGGTTGTTGGAGTCTTTCTTGCACGAATTCAGGACTATTATTGTGAATATGGATATAAATAGAATAGATATTTTTATATTTTTCATGCAATGGTTCTAATAGGGAAAAATTTTTAACTTCTAAATGTATTCTTTTAAAATGAAATTTTTGGAGTTTACTTCATGCAATCGCACTGGCAATACATCAACATGTTGTATTGTTTAACAAATGTCATGTTTGAGTTGGTCAATTTTGAATTGATAAAAAAGGCCTTTACTTGAAAGGTGATAAAAGATATTCCTTTATCACAGATTACCCTCTCTGGTTGAAGTCTGTAGACTTCAACCCACAAATAAAAGCAAGTCTATTGACTTGCGGTTTCAAAGACAGACAACTCAGCTATCTCAACCTGTATTGGTAAAGGTCGGCATCTTTAAGCGGGCAGGTAAACTGGTGCAAAAGTTTGTCTGAACTGGGATCCATGGGATGATGGGATAGACAGGATTATCTCTGATAAAAGCATCTCTTTCATCCCTCCCCCTAAAATGGTCGCTTTCAAAAACCCTGAATATATCAAACAAAACTTAATTGATACTCGAAGATAATCCTGTCTATCTTTGAATCCCCTAAAATCCCAGTTCAGACAATTTTAAGAAGAGATAGAAGGATTTTTTGTCTGAATTGGGATCCATGGGATGATGGGATAGACAGGATTATCTCTGATAAAAGTCCATCCTTACATACATCCCCCTAAAATGGTCGCTTTCGAGAATCTTGTATATATCAAACAAAATTTAATTTTTACTCGAAGATAATCCTGCCTATCTCTGAATCCCCTAAAATCCCAGTTCAGACAATTTTAAGAATAGATAGAAGGATTGTTTGTCTGAACTGGGATCCATGGGATGATGGGATAGACTGGATTATCTCTGATAAAAGATCATCTCTTACATACATCCCCACTAAAATGGTCGCTTTCAAAAATCCTGTATATATCAAACAAAACTTATTTATTACTGAAGATAATCCTGTCTATCTCTGAATCCCCTAAAATCCCAGTTCAGACAATTTTAAGAATAGATAGAAGGATTGTTTGGCTGAACTGGGATTGGGATGATGGGATAGACAGGATTATTTTTTACTTGAAAGGTGATAAAAGATATTATTTTATCACAGATTACAGAGAGTATTTTGGTTAGACTGTGATGGAAAGATTCTGGACCAGTGCAGACACCAGCCGGGGAAAGGTTTAATAAACTACGATCAACTGTTGTGTCATCCTGAGCCCTGCGAAGGATCTGATGTCACCAAAAATAGTAACTTAAACTACCATTCTGCCAGATAGCTTAATTTTATTCATTTTGAAAGCTCAGATTCTTCGCAGGCTCAGAATGACAAAGGAAAGATTCTATTAAGTTGACCTATGATGTCTGCTCCTGACAAAATCTTTTCACCTATCCCACGAACTGTTTATTCAGAAGGCTGGTCCACTTTTGTAAACCTTGCAATTTATGTTAAAGGAATTTATAAATACAGTTAAGAAACATAATGATAATGCATACTATTTTATCACAGATTACAGAGCTTATTTGTTAAGCTATAATGGAAAGATTCCGGCTGGTGCAGACACCAGCCGGGGAGTAGCCCCACCTCTTAATTGCTTATCAACCCAGGCTATAGTTGATTCTGTAAGTATCGGCATGAGATCTTTTTTACCTGCCTTGAATGCATGATTGGCTCCTTCAATTGTTATGAGGGTTGCTAAATGAAGGGAAGCACATACTTGCTCTATCAGGTCAATGGAGGCCAGCGTATCTTTGGTACCCTGCAGAAAAAGCATGGGTACAACTACACTCTTTAAATGTTCTGCTCTTTCTACAGAAGGTTTTCCAGCTTGATGAAGCGGAAATCCAAAAAAGATAATTCCTTTTACATCAGCTTCCGGCTGCGTTGCCAGATATTGAGAACTCATTCTTCCTCCAAAAGATTTGCCCGATACAAACAACGGTAGAGAAGGGAATAATTCATGAGCCTTTTTAATCGCCACTTCAATCGTTTTGTGAGCTACAGCAGGAGAATCAGGTCTTCTTTTTTGATTTTCCATAAATGGAAAATTGAATCGAAGTACAGCAACGTTTTCTTCGGCCAGTGATTTTGAAATCGACACCATGAATTCATGATTCATTCCCGCACCTGCTCCATGAGCCAGTGCCATTATACAGATAGGATGATCAGGTGTAATCAACTCAGCAGAAACTTTTCCAATTTCCGGAGAAACAGTCAATGATAGCGATCGAGTTTTCATATTTAATGGAATAATAGTGCAAGTTAGAGATAATTTATCACAGATTACAGAGAGTATTTTAGTTAAGTAGTGATGGGAAGATATTGGCCGATGCAAACACCATGGCCTTCAACTTAACAGTATCTATCCTTTGTCATTCTGAGCCTGCAAAGAATCTGATAGTTTCAAAAATTTAACCTTTAAATCACCATTCTACCAGAAAGGTCAATCTTTTATTCTTTTTAAAAGTTTAGATGTTTCGCAAGCTCAACATGACCAAGCAGGGATACTTTATAGTAATTGATAGCCTTCTCCTCGGCCGGTGTCTGCACCGGACGAAATCTTTGATAATGTCCTACACTCAATTTTAACCAATAACATTCAAACTGTCAGGTTTTTAAAACATGATCTGTAAATTTTAATTATTATGCTATACCTAAAATTAATAATTTTGAAATGGTTGTTATTTTACTTATAAGCTTTTTGTTAAAAAATATATTGGACAACTGTTTGACAGTCGAATGTGTGGCAGTATATTGAATGTCAATAATCAGTATGTGCCTGCCTCAGCCATTTTCAAGACCTGAGGTAATCAAAATAATTTTTTCCATGACATTAGAAAAAACTAAGATCGATAGCAGTCTTCAACGGAGACAAAACGATTCTCATGCATTACCTTCTATTCAATTTGGATATGGAAAACTGGCAGGAAGTACACTTGAAGGTCAAAATGGCGGATATGGCAATAAGGTCATGCAATCTATGAGCTATGGTTATGGAGGCATTCAGCTGAAGAAAGATGAACAAGAAGAAAGCGTTCAGTTGAAAGAAGAGCCAGCACCAGGTGTTTTGAACGCGAATAATACAGGTTTACCCGATCAACTGAAATCGGGAATAGAAAACCTTTCAGGTATGTCAATGAGCGACGTGAAGGTTCACTATAACTCTGACAAGCCAGCTCAAATGAAGGCTCATGCGTGTGCCCAGGGAACAGACATACATGTAGCCTCGGGTCAGGAGAAGCATTTACCTCATGAAGCATGGCATGTGGTGCAGCAGAAACAGGGAAGAGTAAAGCCGACGATGCAGATGAAAGCTGTGAACATTAATGACGATGCAGGTCTTGAGAAAGAAGCAGATGTGATGGGACAAAAGGCTTTAACAGCAGGACAAAATAGATATACAGCTATCAAAACAATAAATGCAGTACCAGGACATGATGCAGTTCAGAGAAAAAGAGCCCTGGATGCTGAAACAACACTGACGGACTTTGGCCAAATTGCCAGGGGAGATAATGCAAAGTATGATGACACAGTACAAGTTGCAGAAAACAACTATCAAAAAAGTCTAGTATCCGGTAGGGATAAAATGAATGAAGCTGTAAAATGGTTTACAAATGCTCCCGACAAGAAACCCCAGATAGAGACAGAAGAAACCCATAAAAATGTTTTTGACAGGTATAAAGTATACTGGTTTTTTGATAATGATGAAGTAATAATATGCTTGGCACGTGGATATATAATCACCTCAGGTGAAGATGATGAAAATATATTTATAGAAAATACCGCTGAAAGCGGAAAAGTCGACGGTTATAACCAAGGTCCGTTTGAAGATGACCAGGATTATTTATATGCCAATAGCTATAATGTTAAAACCGGTGAATTTCATGCCAGCATAAATTACAGAAACAATGATATCGAAATCGCAGAAGGAAAAAATCTACCACCAGCATTAAGTAATTCAGAAATCATCTGGTTTATGCAATCCTTTGCTAAAGAAGTATACAAGAAAGAATACCCGGAAGCTGAAGGACTCAGTGAGATTACCTCAATAAGCAGGGAGCAAATAGGCAATACTCAAACTCTTGATACCATATTCATGGCAGACGAAAACAGGATAGCCTACTTAAAGGGGAAAGTAAAACTTGATGAGCCCACGGAAGAAGCTATTGCAATTCTTGGAACACCCAATGGCAATTCCTCATTGTGGATGCTTATACAACATGAAAAATCAGGCGAAGTTGATATTGAGTCTCTGGAGTTTAAAAGCGATAATATTATAATTAACTATATGAGGGATACCACACAGAATGACTAAATAAATTGGTCAAAGATTAGTTCTATCTCTACTACAAACTGCACGCTTTACAAAGGGCATCAAATAGTCGCTTTCTGGTTGAAGTCTGTAGACTTCAACCCACAAATAAGAGCAAGTCTATTGACTTGCGGTTTCAATGGCAGACAATCTAAAATTCAATATAGTCTAATCCATGGTCAGTACTGGCTCACTTTTATCTCTTGCTCCAACTGTCGCCGTCTTTATTGTCTCTTGCTGTTGCTCGTACTGTCGCTCCTTTCCTATTATACAATACCTAAAATTAATGACTCCCGAATTACTGTTAGTTTACTAATGATTTTTTTGTTAATATATATATTGAACAACTATTTTGATAGTCAAACACGTCTCAGTATATTGAATGTCAATAATCAGTATGTATCTGCCTCAACCATTTTCAAGACTGTGAGGTAATCAAAATAATATTTCCATGACATTAGAAAAAACTAAGATCGATAACAGTCTTCAAAGGCGCCACAACGATTCTCATGCATTACCTTCGATTCAGTTTGGATATGGAAAACTGGCAGGAAGTACACTTGAAGGTCAAAATAGCGGATATGGCAATAAGGTCATGCAATTTATGAGCTATGGTTATGGAGGCATTCAGCCGAAGAAAGATGAACAAGAAGAAAGCGTTCAGTTGAAACAGGATTCCGCACCAGGTATTTCGAGGGTGAATAATACTGGTTTGCCAGATCATTTGAAATCGGGAATAGAAAACCTTTCAGGAATGTCCATGAGTGATGTGAAGGTTCACTATAACTCTGACAAGCCAGCTCAAATAAAGGCGCATGCGTATGCCCAGGGAACAGACATACATGTAGCCTCGGGTCAGGAGAAGCATTTACCTCATGAAGCATGGCATGTGGTGCAGCAAAAACAGGGAAGAGTAAAGCAGACGATGCAGATGAAAGCTATGAACATTAATGACGATGCAGGTCATGAGAAAGAAGCAGATGTGATGGGACAAAAGGCAGCTCAACTTAAACAGGAAGGAAAGAGTGCAGGTGAAAATAAGACTCTAAATACAAGCTCCTATATATCATCCACCATTTCAAGAATGCCTATCCAGTTGATGGCTACTTCCAAAATTACGGACTATGAACAAGCAGGCGGCACCTGTGGTCTCTATTCCCTCGGAATGGCAATTTCAAGTGTGCATCCAGGGGTAGTTCTTCAACGGGACAGGTTATTAGAATTGTTGCTGCAAACAGGTAATTAAGTAGGCACATTTGTAGGCGAATTTATGGATGCAGATAATCTTGCAGTTGTTGGCCGACAACTTGGCTTAACAGTCAATGTAATTGATTTTGGAGATCTCAAAGATTTTAAGTCAAAACTCAAAGCTACCGGTAGCAATGGCGTGATTATGGGATATTCAGTATTTGATGTACCTATGTATGGGGCCAACCCAAACCTGGCCGCTTTTAAATATTTATTTAGCCATTGGTCGGTGATTGAAGCAATGAATGGAAACGATCTCGTAGTGCGCGACCCTAATGAACCAGGATCAACCAGAGTTGTTCCTGTAAGCACTTTCCATCAGTCTAACCAGGATGCAGAAAATCCTGATAGTTCAGGGAAATTTAGTTTTCAGGAATTTCAAGATAAGAAAGTCGGCGATGTAAAAGACCTAAGATACAAATGAAAAAAAAAGGGAACTAAATAAACGTGGTGGAAAGACTGCTCCTTCAACTCCTTTGGATTTACACAGTTTACCAAGCCCTGATATGAATCTGAAAGGAAAAATAATATCTGTCAGTGGCACGGTAACAGCACTTAATACATTCTCTCACATGAAAGAAAAGGCAGGACTCAGAGCTGCAGACAAATCTAAAATAAGGACACTGAATGCAGTAGAACCCATTGAGGTAATTGACAGAAACAAGGCAGGTAATAAATTTGACACAAGAATGATGTCTTTCAAGAAAAGACATTTCTGGGTAAGAACCAGTGATGGTACAGAGGGCTGGGTGAGGGCTAATGCAGTAAACTAGTAGTAGGTACTCCCTCTTCGATCTCTTGCTGTTGCTCAAACTGTTGCTCCTTTCCCTCTTCTTCCCCGGCCGGTGTCTGCACCGGTCCGGAATCTTTCCAAAAGTATTGCAATAAATAATACCACTCCCTAGGAGTTACTGGCCTACTTTCATCTCTTGCTGTTGCTCAAACTGTTGCTCCTTTCCCTCTATAGGAGCGTATGTTATTGCATGCTCTTATCTATAAACATTTGACCTCTTCGAGGTCAGGACTATTGCATAATTCGCAGAAATGTGGCTTATATACGATACTGGGATTACTAAGATCCTCTTTATTTGGAAGGTGATAAAAGATATTCTTTTATCACAGATTACAGAGAATATTTTGGTTAAGTTGTGATGGAAAGATTCCGGACCGGTGCAGACACCGGCCGGGAAGTAGATCAACAGCAAGCTTAAGCCATACTTTACAACCCTATATAATTCCGCATTAAAAAGAGCAAGAGTGTGAGCAAGAGCAACAGCTTATAGCTTCTTCTTGCTATTGCTCTATATCCCTACTCCTTAGTCCGACAGAAAAATGAATAATAATTTAACCTTTAATGAAAAGTTCGGTTTCCATCCTGAAATTAATGGGTAAGGGAAAATTCTGTATTCGCATAAAAGATTGCATACTCCGATCTACAGTTATTAAAACGCATATATAATGACAAATATTTTTATAAAGAAAGAAGCACATATTTCCGGCATTGGTACTGCTCTTCCCTACCCGGTTTCAACAGAAAGAATGCTGGAAGTTGATGAAGCCATGAGAAGGTTTCATGGTCAACCGGATTCAGTGATCTCCAGAATGAAAAGCTTTGTAAAAGGGACTGGCATTCACACAAGACATTATTCACATCCTATTTGGATCGAGGACAACAGATCCATTGATGATTATGAGGAAGCAAAACGCGTAGCGCTTTCTCATGATATCTATACACCTAATAAATTCATTCCACCGTATTGGCAACGTATGGAAGTTTTTAATGATACAGCAACAAAACTTGCTGTAGAAGCTGCCCGCAGAGCGCTTGACAATTGGGGAGGAAAAGCTTCTGACGTGACTCATATTATTACGACTTGTACAAGCGGATGGAGCGAACCAGGTATTGCCGTTTCTGTTATGGAAGCGTTAGAGCTATCAGATGATTGCCAGAAGGCAGAGTTAAACTTTAACGGATGTTTTTGTGGTGCTACTTGTTTGCGAATCGCAAGAGACATCATTCGTGCAGGGGATGCCAAAGCAGTATTGGTCGTTGCCGTGGAAGTTGCCTCAACCCATTATGATGTAAATGCCACTGATATATCTTCACTGGTAGCGCACTCCTTATTTGCTGATGGAGCTGCTGCAATTATTCTTTCTGATGAAGGAAAATGGAAGTACACACAAACGGGAATGTCACTTGTACCTAAAAGTCAACATTTATTAGGATTAGTGCCCCCGACAGGACCTGATCAGACAAGTTACAGAATGACATTAAATCGTGAAGTAGGAAAAAAACTAGGTGAATATTTTTGTGATGAAGCAGGAAGTAAGATCCTTAATAAATTGCACTCCAATGCAGATAAATCTAAACCGGCATTAGGAATTCATCCGGGGGGACCTAATATACTAGATCATGTGGGATGTGTATTTTATGACCTGGGTTGGCCAACAAATGCATTGCAGTCATCTTACGATACATTGCAAAGCATTGGCAATTTAGGAGCAGCTGCCATGATGTTTGTATTAGCAAGAAGGTTAGACACCATTGAAGAAGACGAATTGATCACTCTTGCTTTTGGCCCGGGTGTAACAGTAGAGTGGGCTAAGTTAGAAAAAGTAAGTTCACAATAGCACTTTAAACTTTTAAGCCCCTTGGTTTAAAAGGGGCTTGGAGATTATACAGATTCTTTCTCTTTCTTTATATCATCAGAAAACCTGAGTGCTGTTTCGGTAAGCTGTTGTGAGAAGGTATATATATCTTCCAATGAATCAATTGAATGTTTAGTTTCCGTTTTATTAGAATCGAATAGCCCGATATATCTTTTAGATCCATTCAGGTACAATCTGCAGATGGTCTTATTCCTGTTATCATCAAGGAGGATGTTGAAATAAGATTGAGTATCTCTATAGTTAATCCTGGTACTCCTTACAGAATTCCGGAGAAGGGATTTTATAATAAAGTATGCTTCAATTTCAAGCTCAGTAGTAACGATTCTGGTATCATCCACAATCTGAACAGGTGTATCATTTGCGACAACTATTATTTTTTCTTCCAGCCCTTTTGATTCGGTAGATAAGGCAGCTTTTAATCTGTCATTAATAGTATCCGTGATAAACTGATTCACTGATTTCTTAACAATTAAAGTGAATTGCTCCATGAGCTTTGATGTAATTCTTCCATCATAAAACTTACTGGCAAAAAACTTAACAAAGTCCTCACTCGGATTACTCAACTGGTTGGCAAGAATAGATCGGACTTCTTTACTATACTTCAATTCACTCGCTGAACTAAAAATCTCATCGACATTAAAAGAATGTTTTTGGAATTTCTTTAACTCCTCCACCACATGTTCTTTAATCTCTGTCATGGTGAATTCTAAAAATGGCTTTTCATCCATTTTATTCGCTTCCTCCAGATCGGTATAAAACTTATATACGATGCCATTAGTAAGAATACCAAATTTTGCTTTCGTTACATGAAAGTACCGGTGCAATTGAGAATCGTGGACATTCAGATTCGCACCCCACCATTTGCATTCAATAATCATGATAGGATTTTCATCCTTTAGAATACAGTAATCAACTTTTTCACCCTTCTTAATACCAATATCGGCAACAAACTCTGGAATCACCTCTGTAGGGTTAAAAACATCATATCCCAATGTTTGGATAAATGGCATGATGAAAGCGTTCTTAGTTGCTTCCTCCGTCTGAATCTGATCTTTAAGTCTGGCTACCTTATCGCTTAAGGCCCGAATCTGGTCTATGAAATCCATAATAAAAATTTTAGTGTAGATGCTGAAACTCAAAAAGAAGAAAATAGTTTACAATACACTGATAATCAAAAAACAATAACTTACACTACTTACAAATTAAACAACGCAAATGAACTGCATCAGACTCTTTTATCTTTATATAAAATGGAAGAACCAAAAGATCCTTGTAATGTACTGAACTATGATCTGGTATATATTCTTCTGAAAGATGGAGTCGGAAGAGAACAATATGAAGGCTATGTAAAGCTAGATCGTTCAAGGAAAAAATACTTCCTCTCCGGACGATTGGTGAAGCAGAAGAACTTCAATACAAGTTCGGTTAGATTCCTGCCTGAAAAGAATTACAAAGCTTTCAAAGAGGCTAAAAGGGCAATAGATCAGGAGCCGTTAATTGTTAATGTATTTTTTAGTCATATAGACTTTATCACATTGCCTTTTGATAGCTTTGATTGGAAGAAATGAATAAAGGACAGCCAGAGTGTGAGCAACAGCAACAGATTAATGCCCGGTCAGTGTCACCATATTCTGAAGGGATTGAATATTTATAGATAGCTGGGTATTGATTTGGTGCGCCCTCTTCAAGGTCAGGACTTTCTTAAACTTATATGACTTGCTGTATCGATAATAATCTCGCCTATCCCCTAACAGTGGCTATCAACTTTAAAACTTATACTTTGCTGAACTTATGAAGCACCTAAGTTACCAAAATGAAATATGAGGTTAACTTAAAATGTCCCAAAATTCTCCTGATCTATTTAATTCTATTAATCTAAAACAAAGTTGAAATACCATCCAACAATGGATGTGAATCCCAAAAGAAAATAGAATACAACATTAACTATGATTAAAGTGACAAATAGCTTTTTTTCAATGTTAATTTTAGGAACAAAATAATTAACTATTAATACCACCGGAACAAACCCAATTAAAAATACAGCTGAATACACATAGGCAATAATAATTCGAAAACCTATATCCCTCGGAAAAATATTCATTGACTTTCCCGAATTACCTATTAACTCAGGAATATAATCTTGCGAAAATGGTACTTTTCCAAAAGTTAAATAGACAGATAAATAGGAATAAACAGAAATTATAAATAGCGTACTAACCAACAATAACGAGAGATAGCAGATTACTTTAATTGAGGTATTGACTATAAACATTGAAAAGAGTTAATAAAGTTTTTGCAATACAGTAGACTAGGTATTTTTAAATAAACGGTGAGTTTTTCAAAGTGGGCACGTAGATGTACAAAAAAAAAGAAGCAAGAGTTTGAGCAAGAGCAACAGGTTATAGCTTTTCAATAAAGCCTCTTTTATCCTCTTGCTCTTGCTCCCTACTCTTGCTTTCCCAGTACCCCCAACAGACAATTTGTCGAATCAGATTTGTCAGAGACCTACAGCTTTTACATTCGATATCAATAAATTACACCTAAATCCTAATAGGTATTCATCATATCGTTTCTCAAAATTATTTCCAGGTATACCTCGATGAATTTTACTATAGATTTAGTAGTAGATTTGAGCAAAAATTCAAAAGTTAGTGTTTCAAAATCTG
This sequence comes from Sporocytophaga sp., assembly GCA_024707265.1. Lineage (GTDB taxonomy): Bacteria > Bacteroidota > Bacteroidia > Cytophagales > Cytophagaceae > Sporocytophaga. The sequence goes on from JANQAB010000009.1 coordinate 167,769, forward strand.
CTTGAAAAAATGATAACTCATAAACCTGAATTTCATAAAAATCTCTATTTCGAAAATTAAAGCACTATTTCATATTTTTAGATGAATGAGATAAATTTCCAATACTTACCAATACTCAAGCGTATTTTTTCATATCAATAAACTTTTTAGAAGCGCTACGTCTTCTTTCCAATGTCTGAGGTTCATTTCATAAGAAGCTTGTGTTTTTGTGAGTTTTAAAGTATAGGGGCTTCCCTTTTTAATCGTTTCCATTGCCAAATCGACAGTTACATTAGTTATCGCATTTGTCATTTCGTTTCTATATGTTTCATTTTCCCTATATTCAAATATCTCCTGAGTGGGTGATTCAAGAAAGGGTTTCAAAATTTGCCAAACTTTCTTATCTCTTTTCACTTCCGGTACATTTCTTCTCCAATCGGATGGTGGAATTGGTTTCTCAGCTGTTCGTTTTTTTAAATCTTCCTGGCACTTCTGGCGAAGCTTTTCTGCTAACTCTCCCTGTTTATTAACTACAGCAACAAGTAAAACATTATTGACATATTCTCTAGGCATAGACCGGGTAATAACCTCAACAGTATTATCAATCCAGTCAGCATTCGCTGTCTGAATTTGACTCAATGCGATTACTTTTCCAAGAATTTCAATGCGAGTGCCTTTTGACCTTACTTGTTTGTTTCTTTGATGTTTATCGGTTCCCGGCCTTTCAGGAAGGTTAATCGCATCCAAATACGACGGCATTTGTAAAATATATTTATTTAAAAAAGCCCCCAAAGTAGTTGAGGATTTTTCATTCAGGGATAATATTAATTCTAAGAAGTGCACCACAACGAAAATATCATTTCTTTGAGCTGCCAAATCAACTACGAGAGCTAAAGACGCTGGCTGATAATTTTCAAACAGCACCATCCAGTCTTTTATTTGTATTTTCTCAAAAACATTCGCAAGCATTAGGCTACATTTTTCCAGCAGATGAACATCCCTAAGCTTTGAAAGAATACTTGCAACACTACTAAAATCATACTCTCCCGATTCTTGTAAAATTAATTCTTCCTGCACACAGATAATTAGTTTTATCGCATATTCTTTTGAATTTAATTCAGCATTATCCCAGTTTTCCAGATAATATTCCAGCCACTTTAGCTTTACAGAAACAGGTACGGTAGATAATACATCGATATGCCTGCTTTTCGGCCACAGAATTACGGCCCCATAATGGTACCAATATTCCAACGTCATGCCTGCATTGCCGGTATAACCCTCCTCTTCTTCTTCTATTGGTTTTCCTTTGCCAATTTTAACATTAGTCAATATTTCTTTTTCATCTATATCAATTTTCCCTAGGGAGGGAATATCTCCATCCACCCAATATTCAATACCGCTATATTCTTCATAAACTTCCCCCATTGAACTTTCAATACCAGACTTTCTATTTTTATTTCGGTAATTGTAACCGTAGTCATAATCATCACTTTCCAATTGCCCTTCCATGTAATGGGTAAGTAAACCTAATTCGGCGTAATAGCCTGCTCTGGCAGCCGCCTGGAACAAAACTTCCGCCCGGGGTTTATCATGATGTTTGAGGCTGGAACATGAAAAATTAGCAGGTGTGTATTGATGATCCAGTAATATTACTTTGGGAGTATTTATTATGGAATCAGACAATGATTTTAATAGATCTGTCATAGGACCAATATATCTGTCGATATGGACACCCTCTATTTTTTGAGAACCGACATTCTGTAATAAATTATATACAATACAAGCTCTAAATCCGGATGTAATCTGTTTTATCTCATGTTCGCAATCAGCAAAAAAGGCAGCATATGGCATTTTGTAATCGTTGGTCTGTATGGAAAAGTCAACACACTTTTTTCTGCCATCGAAACGGATTAACAATTCTCCCCCTGTATGGGCAGATGGCAATCCTATTATTAAAGTGCCAAACATACCCGGTTCTTTTTCAGAATCTATATGAGGAAGAAAGAAATCGCCCTCTTCATAAATTAAGAACTTATACAGTGAAGGAATTACTTCACTATTTTCAATACCGAGTCCTTCTTTTACCTTTTTTGTAATTTTCGTCAGAAAACCGAACCAGTCCTTATTGAGAAAAGAAATCTGACCGGCATCTATTTCCCAGGCACTACGAACATTGGTATCTATTATAGTTTTACTTCCCATACCAAAAGGTGCTTTATTAGCCAATTGAATAATCTCCTTCGCCTGACTTGGCAATAGTGGTATACTCACTTCTCCAATCCCCTGAATATGAAGTCCTGGAATAATGATAGTATCTGCACCTGAAGTTGCAAAAGAACCATTTCCTTCAATTTCATTCAACAAATCAAGTATTCTTTGATTGATATTTGCCATAGAATATAATTTAATGTATTCAAGTCCGAGATCAACATTGTCAATCTTTTAAATAACCACGTTCAATTGAAACGGCAGTAGTATATAGCAATAATAATTGTTCTAACCATAATGGCCAAAAATCAGATCCTTCTTCGATTGCCCCGCCCTGGTTTTTAAAGTAGTGTCATATAACCTATAAATGCAGTTAGATGAACCCTGGTAATTAACATCAAAAACTTCTTTCCATTAATCCCATGCATTATACTAATGATTATTCCGGTTGAATTTACCAGGTGGATAAAATTTAATAGGCAAAAAGGAAGTTAAAAAATGTATGGTTCAATTTCCTGTCAAGGTATAAAAATAAAAGCCTGAAATCATTGAAATTTCAGGCTTTTTTGATGGGTACCCCCGACAGACAATTTGTCGAACCAGGTTCACTAAAGATCTTATTTTAATAAACTTATTGTCAAATACTTAATTAAGTCATTGGGTAATATTACAAGGCAAAATTGGCATTTCTTATCATTTTAAACGAACTGTTCTGCCTATTGACTTTGGACCAAAAATTTTGATGCTATATATTCTCCCACTTTAAGTTGGTAAATTCCACTATTCTGATTATTCCGGACTAAATTGAGCCAGTAATTCCGGACTAAACTGAGCCACTGATTCCGGACCAAACTGAGCCACTTTTTAGTAGAAGAATCAGGGAATTCCGGACCAAACTGAGCCACTTAAATTTGTATTTTTTCAATTTTAAGAACTGCCATTCCGGCATAAACTGAGCCACTTTTTTTTGATTTTGCAACTGTAACTTCAGCTTTTTAAGCTGAAGAATTTATGGCTAACCATGCTAAAACCATGTTGCAAATACGCAGACTATTACAATTACTCATTTCCGGCCTCTCAGAACGACAAATTGCCAATACACTTGGCATGAGTCGCAATACAGTTGCCACCTACTTAAAACGGTTTAAAACCTCGGGATATGACTTTAATCAATTACTCTCTCTCTCAGACGATACTCTGGGTAGTGTTGTCTATAATCATGCTATCGAAAGCAGAAAGGATGAACGGTATGGTCGTTTATCTCCCAAGCTGGGGCATTACCTTTCAGAGCTTAAGCGCACCGGAGTAACCCGAATGTTGTTGTGGGAAGAATATCGCAGAGAAGATCCTGACGGCTATTCCTATCAACAATTTTGTGAGCACCTGAATACCTATAGTCAGATTCGCAATGCAGTGATGCCACAACAGCATAAGCCTGCAGAAGTTTTAGAGATTGACTTTGCGGGAAAGAAACTTTCCTATATCGACAAGACCAGCGGTGAAGTCTTAGAATGTCCTGTTTTCGTTGCTGTATTGCCCTATAGCGGTTATACCTATGTTGAAGCCTTGCATAATGCTACCCTTGATCAGTTAGTGGGAGCATTAAACCGGTGTCTGCAATACTTTGGAGGAGCTCCCGCTTCAATTCTCACAGATAACATGAGGCAAATGGTGATAAAAAGCGACCGCTATGAACCAACCTTTACTGCCCTTGCAGAACAGTTCTCCGTTTTCTATAACACCACCCTGTCGGCTACACGTGTGGAAAAGCCTAAAGACAAGGCCCGTGTAGAAAAGTCTGTAGATCTTGCATACAAGCGTATTTATGCCCCATTAAGAGACAATGTGGTTTATAGCCTCTCAGAGTTGAATTACCACATAAAGTTGAATTTGGAAAAACATAATGGTTGCTTGATGCAGAAAAAGGATTATTCCAGAAAAGATCGATTTGTCAGGATGAACAACCTTTGCTTAACCCCCTTCCACTACAAGCCTTTGAAGTGAAATATTCAGTCAGAGCTAAAGTGCAGAAGAACTATCATGTCTTGCTAGGACAGGACATGCACTACTATAGCGTTCCTTATCAATACATAGGTAAACAAACCACCATTGTATATGACAGCGAACAAGTTGAGGTTTACCTGGATCACAAAAGAATAGCAGCTCATAAAAGGAACTACCAGAAACACTGTTACACAACTACAGATACTCACATGCCTACCAGTCACCTCAAATATAAAGAGACTCTGGGATGGGATAAAGACTACTTTTTACAAAAGGCCAAACCTATAGGAGAATACTTTCTACAGGTGGTAAGCGGCCTGCTTGAATCAAGGCAGTTTACTCAACAAGCCTTTCTTTCCTGTAGAGGTCTTTTGCGCCTGGCCGATAAATATGGAAATGAACGTACAAATAACGCCTGTAGAATAGGTCTGTATGCCGGATATCTGTCATACAAAACTATTGAAAACATATTATCCAATAACAGGGATAAGCAGGAAGAGCCATCATCACAGATCACCATACCTGTTCATGAAAACATCAGAGGTCCTAAAGAATATTAATGTTAAACCAATTAAAAATCAATTAAAATGAACACCAGACAAACACTTGAGCAACTTTATAATCTAAAGCTTACAGGAATGGGCAAAGCGTACGAAGCATTCTTATCAATGCCGATACATGAACAGCTATCATTACATGAAGCTATTGCAAGACTGGCAGAAGCAGAGCTCCAGTACCGAACCCATAAGAAAACACAAATGTATATCAGGCTCAGCAAACTGCGGTATAACGCAGTTCTGGAGCAGATACATTGCTCATCGGAAAGAAACTTTACCAACGATAAGCTCGCGATATTGGCTGACTGCGGTTTTATAGAAAGAGCGGAAAATGTTCTGATAACAGGAGCTACAGGTTGTGGCAAAAGCTATCTGGCTTGTGCCCTTGGAAGACAGGTCTGTGCTATGGGATATAAGGTACTTTATATGGGAATGACAAGGTTACTTGAAAAAATTGCTCAATCAAAACTTGAAGGCACTTACGTAAAAATGTTAAATCAGATAGAGAAGGTTCACCTGATAATCCTCGACGACTTCGGCTTGCAGCCGATTGACAACAACCTGAGATTAGCCCTATTACAAATGCTGGAAGACAGATATGGTAAAAAGTCCATCATGGTAACATCGCAGCTTCCAGTAAACAAATGGCATGAATACATTGGAGAACCTACACTCGCTGACGCTATCATGGACAGAATGACAGCCAATGCACACAAAATTGAATTAAAAGGAGAATCTTTAAGAAAAGCTAAATCATCCAAAAAATCTGCCTAAATTAACTTTGCAAAATCAAAACAGGGTGGCTCAATTTAGGCCGGAAGGGTGGCTCAATTTCACCGGAATTATCAACTATTCAATTTACCCAAATAAATAGTAGTGGAATTACTTGTTGATCGTCCTTCATATATAACTTGACCTACATTATTTAAAACTGTAACTTTTTCACCTTCCGTAGTATTTGCTATATTAATTATTTCTTTGGCTGGTATAGGATATACAACAATTTGATTGCTTAATTCTTCTTTAATGTTAACAGAAGTAGAAATTTCAATTTCATAAAAAGTAGATTCCGCAGTATAGATTTCGGACTCTGGCTGAGTGGCTTTCAACATAATAGTACCAGGAGATGAATAGGTAACCAGATTATTGTCAATTATCTCTGCTGGAGATTGGGAAGAAATAATTTCTGTTGTTACCGAAGAATTAGACATACTTGTATATCTAATCGGAATTTGGGTATTGATAGAAACCGTTGCTGGCATTATAATCTGAAGATTGGGGCTAAATTTTGAAGTAAGACCAATCACAAAATAATCACCTCTTATAGTACCAGCTCCTATAATTTGAGCTTTTGAATTTACTACGACCGAAGTCGCTCTTAAACTATATTCTTCAAATAATTGATAAGAAAAACCATTGTCCCCAAACGTTGTATCCGGCAATCCTACTGAGGTTTCCCTATAAAAGTAAGTATCTTTTTTTCCATCATTAACATTCAATCCAAAAAAAATAACTTTTCCGTCTCTCTGTATTTCGAATCTATCAATCGTCTTTTTAGCAAAATCTGTGTTGTTATAAATTTGTGTTCCTGCATTTCCATAGTTTGATTTTGGTGAACCGCCTTTATTTAATTTGGTTATGGAATAGAAATATTTATTTTGATTTGCGGAGCTTCCTAAGAAGACTATTTCGTCATCAGGTAAAAGACTTAATTGGTTACCATAATCATTTAAATAATTCATTTCAGGACTTCCAGGCAGATCAATTATTTTCATCCCAGTTTGACCATTAAATGAATAATCTACAGTTCCATTTTCTAACAAGCGTATGATTAAAACCTTTTTCACAGGGGCATTCATGTGTGGACTTATTTTTTCATTTTGAAGGGTTCCTCCCAATACAACAATTTTACCTTCTGAATCAATTTTCAAATCAGAAACCCAGTCTTCTATTCCGTTTATTGAGTACTGAATTAGTCCATTAATTCCAAAAGATTGATCGAATGTTCCATTTGAATTTAGCCTCCAAAATAAAATGGATTTAAGATTATCCCCTCCCAAAACTATCTTTCCATCATTTTGAATCTCAAGGCAGGGGATAAATGTATTATTATTAGCACTGTATATTTCAACAACTCCATTAACGCCAAAAGTACTATCTAATCTCCCATCTTCTGTTAATCTGAATATAAAGTGCTTATTATAATCAGACTCATAAATCCGTGAAAGAATTATTATTTTACCATCAATCTGGGTTTTACCAATAGAACAGTGTCCAACATTGATTAAGTCCTTTACTCCTACTGAATTAAAAGTTGAATCCAAGTGACCATGTTTATCCAATCTTACTATCCTTTGGTCATCCAATAAAATAATTTTATCTTCTTTGGATATGATCAAATCATTAACTTTTTCGGTTCTTTTTCCAACAGTAAGTTCAGTCATCCCCAGCTCTCCAAAAGAAAGATCAGCCGAACCATTTAACGTCATTTTGTATATGGAAAACTTGTCTGTTCCTCCCGTTATGTATACTGAGCCTAATGAATCAATTTTATTGGAAACAAAATATTGGCTAGTAAATGTTGCAGTCCCATTCTTACCATAAGTTGAATCAATAATACCATTTGACCTAATTAAACTTATATTGGTAAATGTAGAATCTAGTCCATAATTAGTGGAAAATCCCATGAAGTTTCCATTTTTTAATGGGTAAATATCCCATTCTTTTATATTATTGATTACATACACTCCTTTATTACCAAAGGTAGTATCAATTTTCCCATCAAAAGCCATTTTACAAATAAAAACTCCAAAGTCATTGTTATCATTAACAAGATATCCTGAAATCAACAATTTCTGACTATCTAAAGGCTTAGCTGATAACCTTGAAATTTGATAACCTGGAAAGCTTAAACCACTAACTTGCGTTATTAATTTTCCATCTCTATCGTATATATAGCAATAGTATCCATTACTGGGAAATGTAAAAAATCTATTATTGGAATAAACATATTTATCAAAAGCATACTCAAATGAAGTGGTTTTCGCTATTTGACCTTGTTCACCAATTGAATACATTTTGTTGGAATTAAAATATCTTAATGTATCATCAATTAATTCTATCTTAGTATTTAAACCACTCAAAATTTTAGTATCAAGAATTCCATCAACACTAAATGTCGAATCTAGATCCCCGTTCGAATTTAGTCTGAAAATAGTGCCGTAATTATAAGAATCATATTTTCCCATATAATAACTCGAAACATTTACGATAATTCTCCCCTTTTTATCATTCAACATCTGAAGAGGATAGTCATAAATTTCTCCAATTCCCAAATAAACAATGCCATCTTTCCCAAAACTTGAGTCAAGAGTTCCATCAGGATTTAATCTTGCAAGACAAGTTCCATATAAATAATTGTCATCGACATCATAAGTTCCCGCAACCAGTAATTTGCCGTCAGCCTGCATTTCAGAGAACATAGATTTTCCTATTGATCCATAACCTAGGTTATAAATCCCAATCCCGTTATTGGCAAAGTCTTTATTATTCCTCCCATATTGGCCAAATAAAAAAAATGGAATTAAAATAAAAAAATACAAACATAAATATTTCCTCATAAACATAGATTTTGAAAGTTTTCCTAAAATTAGGTCATATAAATTTAAAACAATAAGTGAAGTTTTTTTCATTTTGAGAGTGAATTCAAATGCAGACGAATTACTTTTCTAATACTACTGAATAATGTGAATTATTGAATTTACACCTGTAATAAAATTGGATAATATCTTTCTTGATTTTCTCTATACTCTTTTAATATCTAAATCAATTTTCACTTAGAGAAAAAGCTTTTCTTCCAAAATGAATTTCCAGAAAATAAAGATTGACTTGGATCAAAGGATGAAAAATTGGAAGAACCCGAATGATCTGAATTTTGAAAAAGTTTATCCTTATCTTTATCATCTAAGAATTCGTCTTTCGCCTGCACTTGAGGATTATACCAATTTATTTTTCTACGAGCCCATTCTATCCAGTCTTTCAAATCATCATTAAGTGAATTATTTAAACGAGCATCTGCCTCAATTAAATTGATATAATTCTCCATTATAATTGTTTGATTCCAACGAAGAGCATTTGTTAAAAGAACTTTAAAATCTGTCAATTCTTTTTGCTTTCGATTCTCGAACTCTTTTCTTATAAGTTCTTTTTTATTTTGTTCTTCCCAATATTTTTGTCGTTCCTCATGTTCTTGTTTCAAACGTTTGCCTTCTAATTCTAACTTTGCGAGTATTTCTGATAACCGATTTTCAATTAATTGTGCTCCATCACACCACTCTTTTCCACTATAATTATCAATTTTAAAAGACAATTTTCCTGTTGGAACATTTTCATTCCTCTCCCAACTGCCATTTTTAACAGTTGCCTTCTTTGCTTTCTCCTTTAATGCAATTTTTATTTTTTCATTTTGAACAATAACATAGGTGTTTTTATATTCTATTTCAATTTTATGTCCTCTAGCAAGTAATACTTTTATTAATGTATCCATAAATCTCAATGCACGGTCAGAGCATGCAGGAGAAACCTTTATATCTATTGCATCATCCCAACTGCAACTTATCATCCCATAATATCTACCATATCCAGGTTCTCTACTTGTTAATGTCTCCTTGGCTTTTAGAATCAATTTATTTGGATTAACCAACTCCTTCGGTACTGCTAATGGTAATGATACATCACATTCTATTTCTTTTTGAAGAGCTTCTAATGGTGATAAAGCAACTAAGTTTTCATCTCCATCCTCACGCTGCAATAGACTAACCTCTATATCACCATTATAATCGTTTGAGAGCATTTCAATGGAAACCTTCTTTCCTGCTCTATTTTTTTGCCAATAACCGAATTTAGGCAATGGAATTTTCATTTTACTACAGATTTTTCTAAATTCTGCATCGGTTAAAAAGTACGTTTTTAAAATTGCTGATACAGGCTCAGCCCAAACCAAATCGTAAAGCTCCTTTCGTGTAATAATTATCTGTTTCATTTAATATCAAAAGTTGGTTAGTTAACCTAATGCGCTCCTAGTTTTTATAAGGAAAAAAAATAAAAGTGCGTACAAATAAAAATTTATTGTCTGCCGAATAGCAAGTCGAAGTCATCTTGAGGTAGTTCATTCTCCTTCACAATTTTTAAGGACATGCTTCAACGTAAAAGATACTCTACTTTCTTTTACAATGAAATTTCTCACCCTTTCACTTTCATTTATTGTGTAGAAAATTCGGTAAGGCCCTTTATGTAAATCAAATTGTATTTCTTCATCAAACTGATACTCTCCTTCCAGCATTGACTCTCCATTTAGGCTCGTAATGAGTATTTTCAAAGGAGATCCATCTTCATTATAAAGCCCCTTTTGATAAATATTTGTAGCATCATAATCTTTATTTCCTTCATCAAAAAGATCAATAGGAATATCATTCTTAAACAATAAATACAAACCGTGCTCACAGTCATAACAAAAATCAAATTCTATAAGGAAATAAAATGAATTAACATCATCTATTGGAGGAATTTCAATGGCTCTTACTCCAAATACTATTGATAAATCAGATTTCTTATTTGCAATCTCATTGTCTTCTATATCGGTCGCAGATTGATAAATAGGAAGCACTAGATTAATATAATAATTCCAAATCCCTTCAAGAATTCGATCTTGATTTTTAATTACAAATTCATAAACTTCAATTTGTTTATTGGAAGGCGAGACTGTGTAATTATCATAAGATTCAATGCGAATATTTATTTTATTATTCTCTCTGGGTTTCCAACAATAATAATCAAGAGTTTTTAATAGTTCTAATTCGGGTTCATTAAATGGTTCGAAGCACCAATAATCATCCCAAACTTCATATTTCCTAAACTTATCCACTTCTGTAAATTTAATTTATTGGCTAGTTCTTTTTCATCCTATGAGACATTTGAATCAAATGTTTTCTTCAACTTAATCAACTCCTCATAATTATCCTTATTAAACGGCACTAGTAAAAATTCCCAATTAAATTGTGATAAGAAGGGCTCCAACTTTTCTTCAATGAGAATTCTTAAATAGTTGGAATTATCTTGAAATGAATCTGCACCAATTCTTAAGTCAATCTCAAGGATATAGTTAAATTCCTTGTTACTCTGGAAAAGTAAGGTGTCGCTTAAAAATTGATTCGGTGTTATTACCACGTGGGCTGAAAGACTTGAATTAAGGTTTAACATAACAGAATACCACTTTTCAAAATTATACCACCCAAACCTATTATCAGTATTAAGTTCTAGCTGGGAATCAAATGTAGAATTGAATATTTCTGCAATCTTATCAATTGATTCTTCAGATTTTAATCCAATATAGAATGAAGTTGATTCATATCCATAATATACCATATTGGCGATTAACTCATCGTAAGATTTCAATCGAAACTTCTCTTCAAATCCGTTATCAGCACATTCCAATTCAAAATATACTATTTCCGGAATTTCATATTCTGCTTCAACATTATAACCATAATCAAAGCATAGCATTGTATGCCCATCCATATGTGAAAGAATTGGAAGTCTATTTAAATCAAGAAATCCAGATTCTGATGATCTTTCGAGTTCTTCTTTGTCCATGTACTCTAGAAGAACATCGTTAAGAGTTTTATAACCTTGGTAATTTTTTATAGGATCAAAAGTAGATCCATTGTATAAAAGCTCATTTACTTCTCCATTTAGAATTAAAGCACTTTTCCATAAATAGCCTCCATTTTGAATTTTCATGTGCTCTCTATAAAGAACAGGAAACTTGAAACCAAGTTCAGATTCTTTTTGAACGATTTGCTCTTCGGTTCTTCCGATACTACTTTCATTAAATCCTTTCGCTGGTTGTTTCCAAATATCTATCATGTGAATCTTTAAATAACCTCCACCATTACGTGTATAAAATGTCCCGGATTTAGAACTTGCTTCACAACCCGCTTACTTTGAATCTACGACTCCATTAAAAATAATAAAAATGTACGGAACTTGGAAGCTCTGCTCTTGGCTTTTGCACATCAACCATGTTCTTTTCATCCTTGTTTTTGTAGTATTGTTTTAAGTTCATCTAAAGCAAGCCAAGGTCGTCTGATATGTAGCATACGATGACAGTTAGAACATACTAAAGCAAGGTCATCAATTTTAGTTTCTGTTTCTTCTGTCAGTTGTGAAATAGGAAATATGTGATGTGCTTCAATAAAACCATCACCAAGTTCTCCATATGTGTCAACAAAGGAAAAACCACAGATTTGACAACAAAGTTTTTTGTCTATCTGAATCCGTTTCTGTTTTGCAGCACAGATGAGTTCTCTGTTACGTTCCTTTGACCTGTGAAGTCGAAAAACCTCTTTGCCTTCAGGAAATGTAAGCTCTTCATCCTCCTCTGTAACCAGATACTCCTCCTCTATAGTCTGAACAGTCATGGTAAGTGTTTGCTGGATTTTTGCTTCAGTATAAGAAGATTCACTTTTCCGCAATTGGAATATTGGGCTGCCAATAATCCAAAGGAAAGAGTGTGCATCCAATAGGGTAGCATTGTCGTCCTTAATCCGTAGGAAGTTCCTAACTTGTTTGATGATGTCGTTAAATGTTGAGTAGTTATCCCATGAGGCATTACCACTTGTCCTGAAGTCTGGAACTCCTATAAGTTCAAAAATTTGATCGAAGCGTTCTTGCGAAATAGGCATAAACCTCCGACTGTCCTTGATGAAAAACAAATATGCAATGAATTGATATGAAAGGCCTTCCTCCAGGAGCAACTGAAATGCGTCACCGTCTTTGATTTTACTCTTATAAAAACTGAAAAGAGTATTTTCAAGTGATTTACTTTTCTGCCTTTTAGAAAAGTCGTCCTTTTTTTCTCCAGTCAACAAGGTTGTTGTCAACCATTTGAAAATTGTGGTTAACCCTTGTCTTGATTGCTGAACTTATGGATTGTTGAATTTTACCTGTTCCGATGTCTTCATACTTCCACCACTTTTGACCTAAATTTTCTCTCGCCTCATCATATACAGAATATTTGTAGTTTTCAGTATTGTCAACAAACTTGGACGTTTTGAATTCTCTGAATGGTTGATTGTCCTTATTCGTTATGAATTGCAAAAAGTTAGTAAATAAATTCTCTAAAATTTCTGTAGTAATTTTCATGATGGACGGTCATTCGCAGTTGCCGGTATTTGAGTAGACGGCAGTCTACTCGATTGTTTTTTTTCCTTCCTCAACTAATTCTATTTCTAAATATGCAGTTTCGATACTATCAAAACTCCATTTCTTTATAGCAAAATCGACTATTTTCTTATGTCTATTTTCTATTGACTCTATTTTCCAAAAAAAGATTCGTTTTCAGAAGTCGCAAAATCTTTAATCTCTGCTTGTTGATTTAAAAGTGGATTTGCTTTGTATGAGTTAAGTTTATCTTTGAAGGCCTTATTTCCAATTGAAGCATTATGCGAACCTGAAATTAACATTAGATTTCCCAAACTATTTAAATGCTTGGATATGAAATCTTCAGAATACTCACGCTCTTCATTCAGATCGTATCCTGTCGCTATTGGCTCCCCGTTCGTTGGCGTTTGCGGGGATATATGTTCTATTTGTTCATTCTCAAGACTAAAATTTTTGATGCTATACCCTTTGTTCTGAATAGAATTTTCATACTCCCATAGCAAATAATTCAAAACCTTGCTATCATACATTCCACCATTTAGATAGTTTTTCGTGTTCGTATCGCTCCAATACCAAGATTCATTCAATTTGGTTTTAATCTCTTGCTTCAGATTTACTAATTCCCCATTAAAATTGAGAAGTAATGAGTTTAAACGCTCTTGAATATTGGCTCTACTATTTATTAATCTTGCTCGAAAGGTTAATATTTCAAGCATGTTAAAGAGCGTATTTAATTTAGAGTTATCGTCTCCGAAATACTTGTATCCTTTAATTACAAAAGGATAAATAAAGGCCGGTGCACTTATTTCAGATAGTTTTTGGGCATAAAAATTATTAGAGTTTTCAAACTTCTTCATATTCGAGAAAGAAGTATGAAGTTCAAAAATATATTTTTTAATCCAATCTATCTTGTCTTCCGATTTTTTAAATACTTCTTTAACATCTTCTAATGTTCTGTAATTGTAGCCTTTAATATAAGCGTTATTGTGGTAGATTAACACGCTGTCTTCATTCAGCTTTTTGAAATCATTAATTATTAAATAAATCAGTTTGAAAATATTTGATACATTTTCAATATTCGATTCTGTTTGTTCTGGGGCACTATAAACGTACATTTGATACATAAAGTAAGATTTGATTTTTTCCATATTTGTCAAATCTTTACCTCTGTTATTCTCTAATTCAAACATTAGTGCAGAATCCTTCTTTCCCTCTAATTCGATAATTGTGACATCCGTCGTTTCAACTTTGGTCAGAACTCTTAGCAAAATGTCCGTTGTTAGTTTATCTAATTCGGTAATAAAAAATGTTCTTGCCTCTTTTATTCTTACCTGGGAAGGTGTATTTGTTTCATATTTCTTTTGATTGTCGATGATTAAAGAATCAAAACATGCTCTGTCATATTCTACAGGACGTAACTTTATATTTCCACCATTTTTTAAGAAGATATTTTCTTTAGTTTGAAAATCGAAATCTTGAAGTTCTTTTTCCCTCTTTTTGAGAACATTCAGAATTGAGCGTATGAAAATGGTCAACGTTGTTAATCTCTGTTGCCCGTCAATAATTTCATACTTAACATCCTTCTTGACAGTTTCTAAAAGGATATTTCCGTAAAAGTAGTTATTCTCACCTTCAATTTGTTCCAACAAGTCGTTTAGGAAAGTTTGCCATTGATCTTTCTCCCAAGAATAGGCTCTTTGATAAACCGGAATTTCAAATGATTTTTGAGAGCTATCAAAAAGACCTAATGTGGTTTTTCTGTAAAAGTCCATATTCTGTTTGTGTTTTTATAATGAATGCCACGATTTGGCTAAACTGCGTTTTAATGCAGTTTAAGTTTTGTTGGCAAATCGTTTTTTTCTATTTTATTAAGTGTAGAAATAATCCAGCTAAATCTTTTTGGAATAGCCTACAATATTTCCTTATATATATCATGGTATTCAATAACTGAACATCCATTTGCATTATCCATAATTTCATTTCATATGCAATCACCATATTTACCATTTTCGAATATAGTGAAACATATAGTTACCCGACATTCCCCGTTTGGTTTCAAAATTTCCCAGCAATTCAAAAATTCATTACTTGATACGTCAGTATGGATTATCCATTTAGATTTTGGCCGTTCAGTTTTTAATTTCTCTATAGGGCTTTACTCATTTTATTTATGTTTACTAATTGTTTGAGTATTGCCGAAGGTAGGGAACTTCAGCACTACTGATTAATAGAATTACTTCCGTATGCCCAATAGTTTATTACGTTAGACCCGCTTCTGGCAATAACTTATTTACAGCCTTTATTTTACCCGAAACCAAGGTAGCTTTTGCTTTTGATAGTCACCGAATGATTTTGCATAATCCTTAGCCCAAGTTATTCCAACATTTATTTGTTCTTCAAGATTGTCGCTAGTGTATTCAAATTTCTTAATATTATTTAGTTTATCGTAAAGGTCTTCAAACATCCAAGTTGAGCCTTCACCTTGTCTTTGTAAAATAACTGAAGTGAGTTCTGCAAACTTTGTTATGTGTGGAAATTCGTATAAGTGCCCTGTTGGTTCGCTATTCTCAATTATTACAAACCTTGAGGAAAGTCCGAACCTTAAAACTTTTTGCATTACACTTTCTCCAATAATGTCTGGTTGCTCCTTAATTATGTAAGTATAAAATCCAAGATTATCGAGGTGTGCTTGAATACGTTTTAAAAGTTCGAGTCCCTCACCAGTGTCTTTTCCTAATATTAAAACACTATCAGAGTTTTCAAGCATTGAATTTGCTCGTTCAAAAACACTATCAAACGCAACATTTATATTTTCCCCTAAAGATTTGCTGTCAATACTTGAAGGCTCAGTAAGTGTCCACCGAATAAAAATGTGAACATCATCATCTTGTTCAAGTTCTTCGTCTGTAAATGGAATGCCTTCAAGTCTAAGCCTTTTTATTGCTTTTATCATTGCTTCTGAAAAGACGGAAGCGTGATATTTATGAAACCAATATTTCGTGTAAATATGCTCCTCAATTCTAATCAGTAATTTGTCGCCCATTCGTGCAATTGTACATTGCGGAAAATTGTCCTCAAATATGTTGTAAGTCACATTTTCGTCAATTGTCTTCAAATTAAGGTTGCTTAGTTCTGAAAAACTAATGTCCTCCAAGTCGTCAAAGTCTTCTTCGTTTTCTACGTCGTTGTGGCCTGTCATATATGATTGCTAAGTAGTTTCGGGCCTTGCCTTTGGGGTTTTGAAACCGAAAACTGGCTTTTATTAACTGCTCAAATTTCTCTATTCGCACTGTCTTCTCATTAACCAAAACCCGTGTTAGCTGCACTTATCCTTCTTCTTCGTCAACCCTTTCTATTTTGTCAAAATGTCTTTCTCTAATATAATAAAGAAGGCATTCAGAATTAAAGTTTAAATTTTGTTGGATAAAGTTTAAAAATATCTCATTGGAAAGCTCATCGAAATCTAGCGTTGAATCAGGGTTTTCCTTTCTGAATAATTCTTTTGCTGAATAGGTTACAGACCTACTTTCAAGCGTATACACAATCCACCCTTTTTTCTTCAAATAGTCCGCCTTCTCTTGAATTGCATTATTGTTAGATTTTTTATAGCGAATAATTACTGCAACCTTAACAAACGGATTGGCAAAGTCAATAATGGTATTATCAAGAGGATAATACGGATACAGTCTTACTCCAATTGATTTAATGTCTGAATAGAATTTGTATTCTATTTCATTTAGAGTTTTCTTCCAATCTTCAAGATAGGTTGGTAGTTTATGGTTCCTTTCCTTTATGGCTGTGCTATATGCTTCTGAATATAGTCGCCTTAGTTGTTCAATATCGTGATGTGATTCCATCTTATTGCTGCTAACATTCTGACATACTCCATATGGTGCATACCTCTATTTTAACAAAAAAGTAATTTTCAACTTAGAAAATTGTCTCCTTAATATGGACTGTATATTTCTTATAAAAACACATTGCATAAATATACCATTTAACTATTGCTTCATTGCAGTTTGCTTCGATCGAATTTTCTTTATTTCTAATTCATCAATTGCTTTATAGTATTCCTCTGGAACTGAAAAATCAACTGGTACCTCATATGTCTTGATATAAGAATAAACCTTTTCTTCTATCCTTTCATCTCCGACCCAGAAAGAACCATCCTGAATATAATGCATTACCTTTAATTTTCCATTGTTTCCTTCTCCTGTATTATTCTGCATATTATTAAATATAGGCTCAAATTCAAGATAATAAAACAAAATTATCAAAGGAGTTTCCTTAGTTATTTGTCTGAAATAATTAAAGGTTTTTAGGTCTGGAAAATGACTATCAATAATTTCAATAGCAATATGAGGTTCTTTATTAGAATTATTTAAGCTCATACTAATACCAAAAATATCGGAAATAAAATAATTTGATTTGCCTACAGAATATTTAACTTCTTCTTCGAAGTAATACTTTGTAAAAGTAAAAATTGTATCCAATTTACTTTTTTTAGTTTCATAGTCATAATACGAACAACAAATCCTAACTCTATCCCTCTTATTTATAAAGTTATGAATTGCGGCAATTTTTTCTTTATGTTCTTTAGATATCGACTTTCTTCCTCGAATATTTTTACGATTATTTCCTCTTGAAAAGAAATGAGAGCTTTTTCCTCGGCTTCTAATAAAAAGCAAAACTTCTTCAGCTTCATCAATAATTTTCTCTCCTTTATACTTTGCTCTTATCCCTTCATCTTCTAGCTGTTTAGTGGAAATAGATATTCTTGTTCCATCATTTAGTAGAACAATACCTTTTTCATATTTATAATGCTTAGATTTCATATTCTGTATTTTTATTGAACTATAAATCCAATCGTCCTGAAATCCGTCGGTGTCAATATTTTCATCAAATAAACTCCCGTACCTAATGGAAGTGAGAAATTGAGAAGATAATTCTCTTGTCCATTATAAGATGCTTTTGAAATTGGAAGTCCTTGTGAATTGAGAATCTCAATGTCTATTGCTTGTTCTTTATCCAAATCAATCTGGGCATTAAATATTCCATTGTTAGGGTTCGGATAGATCTTTATAGCCTTAATTTTATTTAATCCCAAACCAAGCGAATCATTACTTCCGACAGAAACCGGAGGTATAAAGAATGTGATAGTCTTCCTAACGCTGTCAATGCATTCGCCTAGAAAAGCTGTTAATTTTATTGAATACAAACCAGGTTTCCCAAAGTATAATTCAGGGCTGCTCTTTGGTGAATCTAATAAAATAGGACTGCCATCAAATGTCCATTGAATTGAATCGGGTACTGGTTTTGATACTTCTACAAAAACTACCGTATCTCCATACTCAACAAAACTGGGAATCAGAAACTGTGCATTGAGTAAATCTCTTGTAGTTTTTAAATAGAACTTCTTTTCAGCATAGCAGCCTTCATCGTTTATTACTTTAAGATTGTAGGACCCATCTTTATGAGTAGTAAAGATCTGAGCTTTGCTAAGTAAAGTATCCTCATCTCTCCATTCGTAATCAGAACCGAAGTTTCCCGCATCAAATGTGACCTGTTTTCCACGGCATATAATTGTAGAGTCAGGAATTGAAAATGCGAATTGTACCGAATCTTTTAGTTCAGCTTCTAGCAGAGCAACACAGTTTCTACTGTCGATGATTCTTGCCTTATAAATTCCCTGACATAAGTTATTTAGGGCAGTACTATTTAAAGTGCTGTCTCCATTCCATTGGTAATAATAAGGTGCAGTACCTCCTGTAGTTGTAATTTTTAATTCACCATTGCAGAAAATGTTGCATTGGGGATCTGACTTAGTAGTGAAGCTTACTTCAAGTTGATTTGTAGGTTCTGTTACTCTGGCAATGTTTGACGCTTTACAATTATGCTCATCAGTTATACTTAGATTGTATTCTCCCGGGGAGAGTTTTTCCAGAAGTGTGTCTTTTTCAGGGGAATTTTCCCATTGATAAACGTATGGTTTTGTTCCTCCTGAAACATTAGTTTTAATTACGCCATTGCTAAACCCAGCACATTGAACTTCTGTAATGTCAAAGTTTATGGCAATTGAATCAGGTCGGCCAATATAAAGGCTGAGTGTATCTATACATTCGTTCTTGTCTTTTATTCTTACAAGATGATTACCTCCTTCTATAAATGAAAAGTTTTGCTTTGAAAGAAACTCTTCACCGTCCAAAGAGAATTTATAGTCAGGTGTTCCTCCCGATGCGCTGACCGAAAATCCTCCATCATTTCGATCAAAGCAGGTAGCCTCTTTGATATTGGAGGCTGTAATTACAAAATCTTCAGGTTGCGCAATAGAAACAGTAGTATCTTTTATTCCGCATCCATTGGCATCTTTAGCATGGCAAATATAGGATGAAGGTGCTAAGGAGGTTATAGATACATTATTGGTGTAAGAACCGTGATTGTTTACAGAATAAAAATAGGGCAATGATCCACCTGAGCTGTTTACGAAGGAAATAACACCATCATTACTTCCATAACATTTGGCATCAAAGGCCAGAGCAGAAGTTTTAAATATTGCCGGCTGTATTAATGTGTCCTTTCTGATATTACTAAAACAACCATTATTATCTTTAACTTTCAGATAATAATATCCAGCACCTAAACTTCCAAACTGATTTGCTGAAGATTGTCTGTTAGATGAAAATTCCGGTACGTCTGACAAGTAATATGTATATGGCTTTACACCGCCATTTGCATTAAGGGTAATTTTACCATCTTTAAGTCCATTACAGCTAATGTTTACTCCTCCATTATAAGTATAATCAGACGGAATACTTAGTTTTAAAGAATCGGGTTCTGTAATTGGAATTTGAATAAAATTAGTGCATACAGAGTAATATCCGTTACGTATAGTTAGTTCATAATTTCCTTTAGGTAATCCCACCATTCCTGTTGTTTTGTTATAGGCATCATCAGGAAGTGTTGGAAATGTAATGGCAGTATTAAGTATTGGAAAACTCGGATCATCTAAGTTTTTTAATCCGTAAAAATAGCTACCACTTCCAGCTACATTAATGACTTTAATTTTCCCTGTCGATTCTCCCGTGCATTTGACATTCGTAGGAGAAATATATGCACTCGTATTTTCTATGTGAGGTCCATCCGGATGTATAAATATTGTAGTTAAAAAGTCAGTAGGAAGATAGCTTGTAACCCCGTTGTATCGGCTATAAACTCTATAGCTCTTGCTTATAACTGCTCCTGTTTTATTCGGAGGAACTACGATCGTAAGTGTATTCCCATTTTGTCCAGGAATTTCTTCCCATATTATCCTTCCTTCCATTTCCTGCCAAACATAATCAACCCCTTCTAATATACAACTTGTTTGCAACCTAATTGTATCTCCTGAACATACATTATTTGTTCCTAAATTAATTGCCTTAGGATAGTTTGGATGAGGAGGTGTAAAGAAATATCCTATTTCAAGTTCATAGGTATTTGTCTTTGATTTAACAGTAGTAGTATTCCATTTTCCAGGAATACCTTTATCATACCAATTATTTAAATCTATACTTCCATCATCTTTAAATTTATCTCCACTGCCACAAGGGGTTTGATTATTGCAAAAGCAATTAGGCTTATAGTTGCAGGCATTACCATTACCTGTCGTGCATCTTTTGGAAAATCCTTCAAGTCTGATGTTGAAATTTTGATTTAGATTTATGTGGCAAAAAGGCCAATACCCATAGGTTTTACCTTCAAGATTAAAATTTTTCCATTGATCTCTCGTTACTCCTGACATATCCAGTGCATCACAATCATATGTAGAATATGGAGTATTGTTATAAAATAACCGCATCTTAACAACTCCACCTTCAAGATCAGTATGGTAAATGGCTCTTTTTACTGCTAACGTAACGCAGAAATCTTGCGGAGGAGCGTCCTGAGAATATACATTGCTCATTTGGATAAATAACATGCTCACAAAAAATAGTAAACTTCTTTTCATATACTTTTAATAGTTTATGATTATTTCATTGCTCAGTGGAGAACCAGAACCATCAGGGTAATTGGCCTTAATTCTGTAAGTATAAGTTGTGTTCATTGTAAGAGACTTATCAATGAATTTCTTTTCAGTCCCAGAAACAGATTTATAAATCCTTAAAGGTTCATCTTTAGTTGATCTATATATTACAAATCTTTCAGGCTCTTTATCTGAATACTCCCATTTCAATTCTACCTTTTTCTCTTGCCTGTCTACTTTACTTTCAACCTTTCCAATCTCCCCGTTAAAACCATAATCTACTAAAGCAAGCGTAAATACTTGAGTTTTGTCGGATTCCAATTTAGAATCATCGACAGCCGTTAAACTATATTCATAGGTAATTTTGGCGGCAGCTGAAGTATCATAGTATTCAGAAGTTTTTGGAGTAAGTACAGCTATTGATTGCCATGTTGGAGTACTTTTTTCCTTTCTATACAATACTTGTTTTACCACATCTTCACTCGTACTAGGAACCCATTTGAAATAGATCGCTGAATCGCTTGCGGTGAATTTTTGAATTACCGGAGGCACTGGAGGTATAATATCAGGTCTCTTCAGAGTTATCGGGTCAGAGAAAACTGATATGTTGCCATTCATATCAGTTGCCATAATCTTGTAATATACTTTTGAAGTCAGCGTATTTAGATTGATAGTATCTGTAAAAATTGTATCTCTTACAGCTTCTCTTGTCACCTGGGTAAATTCTTCTTTTAAACTGTTCGCCATGTATACCCTATATCCTTTAAGGTCTTCATCGCTTCCCTTCTTCCACCTTAATGTAAGTATCCCTTTAGGATCTATAGTACCTGACAGACCAACTGGTTTTACTGGAGGTAAACTGTCTATTGGCTGTCCTAGTGCTGGGAAGGAGGAAACAGTATTTTCATTAACGTCTGTAAGTCGGATAATATAATAATTTGTCCTTGCAGGTTTATCGTCAATAAATTCTCTTTTATCGGATTTTGTACTGCCAAGTGTTTTGTAATCTCCATTAGCTTGTCTTGCCCTGAGAATTTCGAATTGCTTTACTTTTGAATTTTGTTCCTTTGGAAAACGCCAGTTAATTTTGATTTTGCCATCTTTAGTATTAGTCACTGAATTGATTGCAGGAGCCATGCTTAACGGGGCCTTTTTACCCAAACCACCAATAGTATCGGAAGGAGGGCTGATTTCCTCAAACGGTGATACTCCTCTTACTCTGAAAAGGTATCGAACATTATTCTCCGGAAGAGAATCAACCCTGTACATCATTTCTGCTTTTCCTTCAGCAGTGGGAGAAGTATTAATGAATGGTAGTTTACTGGTTTTTACAAAGGTCTTTCCATTATCCGAGCTTCTTTCAATGAAATAGTTTGAGTAAATATTATCAAAGTAGATTTTATTCCAGCTCAGTAGAACTACACGATCTCCGAAATCCCCTTTTACCTGAATAGGCTTTGGCAATGGCTTATTATCATCTGTGCCTATAAAAACAAATCCTGTATCTATTTTATATGTACTATTCTGAATAATTGAATAAATCTTATAAACATACTTTTCTCCTTTTTGAATGGCTTTATCTGTAAACAATAAACCACTTGCTTTTGCTACCATCAATGACTGGTCAGCAGAGAACAGCGCAAATGAAAATCTGGATTCAAGTTCCTGAGCAAGACTTACAGCCTGCATAAAATTATTCGGATCTTTATTGTTCACATTGAATGATTTTCCATAAATGGCCTGAGCAGCGATTGCTCCGAAATCAGTCCATTTAGCAACAGGTTCCCATTGTTCCAAAGGAATAGGTTTAATTCCTGAAGCTAAGACTACTTTAATTGCGTTGGTCTTTTTTGCCTCTTTCTGATCTTTTGGAAGTGTATATCTTTCAATTACATATCCGTCTTTATTAGAAAGCTTCCATGCCATCGGTGTATTGGGAGCCCATCTTATAATGATTGAATCTCCAAATGATTTTGCAATAGCTGCAACAGCAGGTTTTATCTCATTCTTTTGTTGAGCAAAGACTGAAATGCTGATCGCAAAAAATAATATAAATGATACTTTTTTCATTTGTATAATCTTATCCTAAATCCTTCTCCTGAAGGAAAAGAACTTTAACATCTGTTTTAAACTACTTTCTACTTTCAACTTTTAACTTTCAACTTTTAACTTTCAACTTTTAATAATACCTAAACTGCAACTTATAAGAAGAACTTACCTTCTTTATTCCCGGCAAGGTATAGTTAAGCGTTACATCATATTTCCCTGATGAAATAGATGGAAATGGTGTATATACCAGATTATGTATTTTTTTATCCGATATGTTTTGTGTCATTAGCATAGCTGCCTTTTGCTGTAATTCTGCATAGTCTTTATACATGTAAAAGGGCAGGTTATAAATGAGCTGAGCGTAAGCGGGAGTTCCTTCCACTGTTCCGCTATTGATTTCATTTTCTGAAAGTTTTTTATCTGTCTGAGATTGTCTTATCTCTATTGCTTTTAATGGCGGAATTCCCAAATCACCCGTATTTCTCCATGTTATTGAACCTGTCCTATTCAGAGGATATTGTTCATAAAGCAATGGGTAAATATCCCTTGAATACCAGCTATTGTTTGTGCCTGCAATACCATCTACCATTTTGGAAATGCCTGCATCACCTGAAATTTCAAATTTGTCAAATGTTTCTTCCCCGGAAATATTTACTCCAAGTTCATCTAGTCCTCTAAAGTTATATATCGGATAAGTCCAGGGCTCGGAAATACTAAGCGTTTTCAATTTTTCTGAGAATGTATTGTATTTACTTGTTTTCAAACCTGCCTGATAAAACACCTTTTCTTCAAGAACATCTCTGGTTCCTTCTATTGACTTACTGCTTATTGAAGCAACCGCACCATCCACATCGGCAGAAAGTGCCTTATCCGTACTTTTAACATTGGCATCCACTTTCATCGCCTGACTGGCAGGAAGATTTACAAGTTGCAGAGAATATATTTTACCATTCTCAAGTGTCTGAGGTATGGAAAATAAAACTGTATTTCCATCGGTATTATACTGAAAATCGGTTGTAACTCCTGTTGATTCTCCAGTCTTTACAAACCTTAGCTTTTTAACCCATTTTGTATCAGGCTCAAATAGCTCATCCTGGCCTTGGAGCAATTGAATATATCCTTGTCCATATTCCGATTTCAGGAAATTGTACTGACTTATTGCAGGGTAACTGTATTTTACATTTGACAAAGGAATATTATCAGGAGCATCACCTGTAGAAAAAGAAGCTTCAAGAACTTCCTCAACAACTTTACCATTCACAAGAACAGATTGCCATACACCGTTTATGTTTTCTTCAAAGCCTGCTTTTACAATTGTCTTGAGTGAAGCTTTTCCCGGAAGTATATCAAATGGCTTGAAGGATGCAACATCGTTGGACTGGTTCCATTCTATAGATCCTGCGACCTCTGTACTACCTTTGTAAATTTTAAATTCTTTTAGTCTTGCTCTGAAAGTTTTGACCTTACCATCCATATCCTCCATGTCGAAGCTTTTGTCTATTACAAGATTAAAGGCTGCTTGTGGATTGTTGAATACATTGATATTTCCGTCTCCTGTTTTTGGAGATAATTCTGATATTACTTTGATTCCCTCTACAACGCTACCGCCTCCCGTCATCTGGCACTGTTCTCCAATAGTAAGTTCGTATTTGCAGTTTCCTTTAACCATTCCGTTAAGGATGCTATAATAACCTCCTACAGTTCCTTTCAGGAAGGTCGGATTGGGAAGTTTAGCCTGAAGGACTGCTGCTGCTCCGATGTCCAGTATTTTATAATCTCCCTTGGTAAACAGGAGATCAACGTGAATCCCCAGTTCTCCCTGAAGATAGGCGTAAGACTGACCGCTTGCATACCATCCGTTTATACCAAGCTTACCGCTATTCACACACTGGACGTTCTTACCATAATTTTTGAGCATGATGTCAAAGCCTGCACCAGCTCCGAACTGCCCATAGAAAATGAGATACTGTTTCTTGCCCGTATTTACATCTAAAGAAGCTCCGAAACAGAATCCATTTCCTTTGCCAAGTGCGTTTTCATCGCGCATGAAATTCAGATCTGCACCTCCGAGAATACCTGAAACGTTCTCAGGAGGTGGGGGCATACCTGGAATGTTTGTTCCTACCATAAAGTAAGAAGTTGCAGTAAACATGCCCATAAAATTCAACCCTAAGCGGGTATCAGGTGTACCAATGTTAATGTACCAAGATCCTTTTTCGAAATGCATGACTGCTCCGCCAGCAAGGTTTTGTCCATGAATTCCTTTTATCGTGTTATTTACATTGACATAGACATCAAAATTCCCATGTAATACCTGATTCTCAAAATCCATTGAAATACCGACATTAGCCATGATAGGAGGATTATTTCTCTGTGTTAATTCAGTCATAAAATATCCTTTTCCATCAAAGACGATATACCTTACTCCGAATTTATCGGTGAAAGCTATTTCAAATGTAGCATCAAGATTAAAAGCCTGTGCAGAGGGGAAAGTGCCTGCAACTACTGTTGCTTTTAAACCAAGAAAAGTCTTTTCGTCAGGAATGTACTTTGTGCCTGAAGGAGGTGGCTGAAGATCTACTACCTGTGCCTTTGTCTGTCCTGTTACCGTAAGCTCCGAATTGGATGCTACAGGAGCATTCTCCAGTTTCGGATTGTTCATGTCAGCCCTTTTCATGTGATGATAAAGACCACCTCCAAATCCATAAAGGCCGAAGCCCGGCCCGCAGGGAATTCCTGATGGAAGCATTACCAGAGCATCGACATACCAGTATCTCATTCCTTTTACATTACCGAACTGGGCGGTTGCTCTGACCGCAATTCCGGGCTGAAAGGTAGCATTTACATATCCACGAAATCCATTTCCGTAGACTTCATCCTTTTTATAAATATCAAGTTCGCCATGAATGGTATATGCCTCACTGCTGACATCCAAAACCAGTCTGTTCAGTTCTACATGGTCGAATTTAAATCCGTCTTTTATTGAACCACCTTCTGGATATTTTCCGAAAACAGTCAAAGCTCCCATTCCTGAGAACCCACCTTCATCATCTTTCATCATGTGAACTTCAACACCAAAGTGCAGACCTATCATGCTTTCTGCTTCCCGCCGGACTAATCCTATTTCTTTGAGGGTTATTGAAAAGCCTGACATATCGCTGTTTTCGGAGACAATACTGAAAACGCCATTGACAAAATAAGGCTTTACAGAAGTAAGGGTAAGATTTTCAAAAATGATTCCTTTAAACTTCGATTTATTTCCACCACCCGCATCCGGGTTAACAGATACTTCACCATGAAGCACAGCAGTGGGAATAAATTTTTCATTCTGGTATGCCAGAGTTACAGAGGAACTTGGATAGAGTTTCATTAAAGCTCCCCACATTGGCACTTCAAGTGAATCTCTGTTTTTGACTGAAATCAGATAGTTATTACCTGACTGAATAACAGCAGTGTAATCAAGCCTCTGATCCTTTTTGGAAATAGGAACAACTAAAGAACCTTTAAATCCAGCTCCAGTCAGTTTGTTGCAGGTTAGCTGAACGGAAATTTCATCAACTGAAAAGGGCCAGTCACCAACAGATCCTTCATCCATAGGAATAACGCCCTTTCCGGTAATCCAGCCAGAAAATCCCGTGGGATCTATAATAGCATTGGAAACCAGTATTTCTTTTCGTCCTTTTTTGGTTTCAAATTGTTTCGGCAGCTTCACAGATAGTTGCTTCAAATAGAAGCCACGCCAGAGGTTAGTATTCCCCGTAATATCAGGATTGGTGTAATCTTTTGGAAATATCAGTCCTAATGGATTAGCAACATCACTCTGATCTACCCATGCATCCTGAACATAGAAGTCAAAGCCTGCAAGCTCAGGAACCTGAAAAGGTGAGATACTGACTTTAGCAAGTATGTTGCTAAAATCGCTCATTTGAGTTTCGAAGTCCGCTCTCACTCTTGCAGGTTCAGGAGCAATATTTCCATCGGGGTTCACTGGAACCAGAAAATCCCGGCAAAATTCAAATGTACCCTGAACACCCATCCCGGTTATTCCATTACAGTCAAATTCAACATAGGTCTTTCTTTCGCTTCCCTTGAGGGTAAGCTTTAATTTATTACTGATTCTTACAGGTATATCAACAGCAAGGTTTAACCGAGCAACAGTGGCTCCTTTTATTCCATTAGGTGTAATAGATATTTTTGATCCTGAAAAGGCAAGTAAATCTCCGGTTGCAGGAACCTCAACCATTGAGGATGCAGAGATATATGAAGGCCCTTCAGAGCTTAAAACAATACTATCTATTCCAACAAGATAATCCTGTCCACCCATGCTTTTGGACAAGCCTACAGGCATATCAGTTGGTAAGGCTGGATTCATCTGGTTTATAATTCTGCCTTCTTCTAAAATAGCTGTGCGAATGATTCCTGCATTTGAATAGGAATCCTGGGCAATGGCAATGCCAGTAGTAAGAAGGAAGAGGATAGACAGTATTGTTTTCATAAAAAAGTTAATAGGATAATGTCAGATCTTATTTGCAACTATAGCCAATTGTGCTGTTTACTTCCCAATAAGGCTCATCTGGATTATTTGAATCCATTTCCAAGAAATCTCTACTGGTTATAAGTCCATCCGAGTTATATTCATAATTATAAGTGCTTGTCATCACGCCATAATTTGGTATTGTATCTACTTCTTTTACAATCAAATTTCTGCTTCCCTTACCATAAAATCCTGGAATTAAGATCCTATCTTCAAATATATTGTACTTGTTTTCATGTTCTGAAACGGTATAGATTGACTTACGATTTTCTGGTTTGACTGAAGATGAAACTAGGTTACCATCTGAATAAACATAACTTGTGGAATCTATAGAATTACCAGATCTCCTCACTTCCAAAATAACTTGATCATCATTGTTGTATTTGTAAAAAACTGTGTCATACCTCACGTTATCATCATAGCTCCAGATTTCATAGGAATAGTTTATACTTCCATTATCGTTCAAGAAATGCTCACATTCTAAAAGTTTTTTTTCCGTTTGCATTATACTCTAGCTCTTTCAATTTATTTAAAGTATGGATAAAAGTGATATATCCGTCATATTTACCATCCTTATCGGTTTTGTTAACTTTTATAAGTTGACTTTGTGAGTCATATTCAAGTACTAATTTACCTTTATCGTGAAAATCTATTGTATCAGGTAAGCAAGTGACAGTTTTGGAACCGGAAGGCTCTGCATCATTATCTTTCTTGCAGGCAGTAAATGCAAGCATGGTTGAGCATATTCCAAAGATTAAGGTTAAAAGATGTTTTTTCATTTTTTGTGTTTTAAGTTAATTTTATATTCATATATCTATTTAATTCCAACATCCAATAAGGTCGTAACATTAGGATCATCAGGTAAAGGCTTTAATGTTTTTATTGTAGTTGAAGAATTATTTAGATTACCCTTTGTAACCCTAAACCAATATTCCCTTGGCTCAAGTTTGTCAAAATAGGCAATTCCATCTTCTCCTGTAGTATCTGCAAAATCACTATTATTTGGATTAAAAGAATATGGAAGAGAAAATGAACTGCTATATATTGGTCTTATGTTTTTGTCATAGTCATCTTTAGTATAGAATAATTGTACAACTGCACCATTTACCGAATTTCCATTATTCTTAATATTTAGATGTAACCGAGTCGGATTAGTCGAAAGATTAGCTTGCAAATGTAAGGTTTTATACTCATCACATTCTCCAACGTTCCCATGTCTTTCAAACACACTTTTGCATTTATTAGGATCAGTATAAATTTCATTGCCTCGAAGATTATTAAGAAAATCTTTCTTTATGCGAACCCAATAAAATGTTTTATTATTGTCACTTATCTGATAAAATCTATTACTAAAGGGAGGGATGATTCTATTCTGATCAGACAAATAATCTTCTTTAGTTCTATATAGATAAACTTTGAGATTACTCGTGTCTGGGGCCTCATTTGTATAATTCCAATCATTCAATTCTATTTCGGTTATATAGGAAATAGCCTTGTCACATTTTTTACATGATGAATTTATTATCAATATGAAAATGATAATAGTTTTCCTATTAAATGATTTAAATAATGATAAAAAATGCATAATATTTATTATTTTAATTATTTTACGATATACATTTCCTCCAATTGGTTCTAGATCACAGGCAAGGGAATCTCGCAAGTGATAAGAAAATCCCATGATAGTTTATTATTATCGAGGTTGTTTGTTGCTATATCTAATCATGTTAAATCTCATCAAAAACAAATTAATAATCACATAAGTAAACACTATGGTTATTATAAATGAAATGATGTATCTAATAGATGTATCCAAATTATTGACTGATCTAAAATCTGCTCTGAAAATATTATCTAGTGCGATAAGAAATATGTATAAATATAAAAAAGCTCTAAATATAAATTCTCCTCTTCTAATTCTATAGTCTTTTGAAAATAACTTATATATCGTATCGTCTTTTAAATCACCTCTCAATCGAATATTGTCTGAAATATTAACTAACAGATAAAAAAGTCCAGGGCTAATCAGAAGGTCAATTAAATAAATATAGGTTCTATTCTGCCCTAAAACAGAAAATGCCCAGCAGTTAAATACTACGCTAATAAGCATAAAAAATATACCGATCAAATATGTTTTAAATATATTATCAAATCGATACAAAACAATATTCCTTATTATAAGGATTATCCCCCACGGAGCGAGACAAATCTCAGCAAATGAGAAAAATATTGGATTATCTGCCAATAAAAACTGAATGAAATATGAAATAGAAAATACTGCTACATATAAAGGAATAAAAGTCAGTAAGACTTTGTACTTCCTGAATAATACAAACTCAAATGAAGCTATAAATAAATATGCAATTAAATAGGAGAAGAAATTTTGCCAGATATTTATTCCAAAAATAAATCCTTTAGTTCCATTTAATGACAAATTATATATTGTTCCAGTGGCGAATGCACTAACATATATCAGACCCGGAATCCATGACAGAGATACTGGTTTCTTTTTAACTAGATCAAGCAACATTGTTTTTTTGGATTTGGATAATCTTTCATAGTAATTTCAATTATAATTTCTTATATCTATTCAGCTATTATTTTCAAATTTGGATCATTAGTTTTTAAATTATGTTTAGATGCTAAATTTTCAATAGCCCCCCATAAGCCATTATCAAATCTATTTCCCGCCCATTCTTTACTCTGTATAAGATCATGCTTAAATTCAATTAAGCATTGATTCAACCTGTGAATTATCTTTCCAGTATCTATTCGAAATAGTAAGGTATTTTCAATAAAACCAAATTCATATGTGTATAGAATCTCCATAACCCACCATGTTCCTATGGGATCATTTAATAACTTTAATATTGCATGCTCTAATGCAGCATTTATTTCATTTTGCCCATATAGCTTTACATATTCATTTAATCCAAGTGAAAATATGCTTCCAAGATCTGTAGGTTCTTCAGCCCATCTATTAGGAAAATGATACTTATCTTTACCCAACAGATATAGTTCCACTTCTCTTTTGGTAATTGCTAGTTGAAGCTTATCTAAATATAAATTTGACATTGATACTTACTTTAATTTTGTAATTTTCTACTTAAAATTAATTGGTGTTACTTTATAGCTCCCTTCAGGTATTGCGTTTATTACGGCTTCTTTTTTGACCATTCGCTGTGAATCCACCAGGAATGTAAAAGACATTTGCTGCCTCCTCTGCTCCTGAAGTTAATCTTAAATTTAAATCCTGGACATTATCCACATCAACTCTCGACATCTTTTGATTAACCCATGAACCTCTAGGAATGGCTAATTCATCTTCAATCAGACCTATATCTTTATTTGTCTTTTTCAAAAGTTCATCCATTTTATATTTAGGAATTACATATACGCCATCCGCTCTACCTAGCAATTTACCATATTTATCAATCATTATTTGTGGGCAAAAGAATGATACTCCATTTCTAAACTCAGATAGATGACTTTGTTCATAACCTTTTGTAAAAAAATCCAAAGGATCTACTTTGGAACCAAACAATATAAAAAATTCATTCCGTTCATATGCCGTTAGAAGATCATAGCCTTCATTAAATCCAAAACTGTTATTAATATTTTTCTTATATATAAGATCCATTAAACTAATTACATCTTCAAATTTTGCATAAGAATATCTTCTGGAATGAGCTAAAACTATTGCTTCAATCATATTGCTAGAAAATTTATACCTATTGCCTAATTCAATGATTTTACTGAGTTGGTCATCTGTCAAAATTAATGAGTATTTTGTATTGCGAAAGATTTTAGTTGATATGCTCTTTCTAAGTGTAGCTACAAACTCATCCAAAGGTATGGCTTTAACTAAGTCGTCTACCTTTTCTCCACCATTTTCAAGTTTCTTCTTTACTTGGTTTACTTCATCATCAATTTTCTTAAATTCATCTGGACTTAGCTTACTCTTTAGTGGCCCCTTAATTTCATCATAATTTGTAATAAATGACTTCAATGTCAGTTGAGCTCCCCTTAGTATTACCGCTGCCTGCAACACTACTTTTACATCTTCCCATACATCTAGAAATGTTTTGCCACCATTAATACTTAGGATTTTATTTCTGACAGGATCAATCGTCAACACCTCATCAATAATAACAGGCGACAGCTCCGCAAAAGCAAATACATATTGTACGGTAGTCTTAGCAGCCACAAGTTCCCCAACGCCCACGGCAAATGAAACACCTTTTATTGCTTCAAATAATCTTTTCTTTTTATCAGTATCTATCCTCTTATCTGAAGCATAAGGAAGATAGATTGCGGGAATCGGATAAACAGCATTGACTTTTGATCCTGGGAAGAGTTCCTGATCATTGCTTTCTAGCAAAATGATACCAATCTCATCAAATGGATCTATTTGTCTAGTATAAGAAGTATATTTTTGGTCACCTAAAAGAACTGATAATTCATGATCCCTAACGTAGTTTGAAGTAATTTCTATATCTCCTCCTGATAAATGCCTCATCGTATGTGTCCATTCATCGATTACTCTATACCGCCCATACACGCTTTCTTTTTTTCCAGTAATAGATAGATTCAGGATCAAAATTTTTAGCTTTCTCATTAGGATTATCCGTTCTTTGAGCAAGCAGACAAAGTTGTTTTATAAGGTTTGCATATATTTGACTGCTTACGTCTTCAAAGATGGCATCTGAACCGTTAATAAATTTCTTAAGCAACAAATTCTCTTTAATACCTTTTTTTAAATCCGCACACTGCTCGTCGGGTCTAAACTCTATCAATCTAACGATCTGAATTGATGCCTTCGCTTTGTTATCCGAAGATGAAAGTAAATTCAACAATCTAATTCGTTGATCATATGTAAAATCGTGAATTTGATTTTCAAATAAACTTTCGAGAATTTCTGTAATAGTCTGCTTTTTATCGGTCTCATGAAGAATCTTCAGCTTTTCAGCATTTTTGATCTCTCTGATAACATCTGCAACCCCAGAAATTTCTTCAAAAATACTATTACAGACTTGCTGAACAGAACCTTCTACTCCTTTGGAATAACTGGGTACTTTATTTTTACATTTTTCTTCAAATGTATTACGCAGATCTTCCCTTAATCTCGCATCAAAGTAGTCGCACCCATCAACAGACTTATGCATGCCTTCTTCCTCAAAATTTTCCCATTTGAAATGGTAAACCGATAAAAATACATAAGGAATATTGATATTGATCTTTTTGTATAATTCTTCCAGAAATAATTCATCGACCTGATTAAAAATCCCCTTTATTCTTTCTACTTCCTTCTCAGAAATCTTATCTGGGTCTCTCAAATTCTGAATTTGTTGTAAAGCCTCCTCACTTAATAAATCTATACCTCTATAATCCACAATAACAACAAAGTATGCCATCGTATTGGGAAGCTCGTTATAGAGACTTTTCAGTTTTTCATTCACCGAGCTCTCTGCTTTACACTCGCTTACACGCTCTCTAAGGTCAAAATAAAACTGATCATATTCCGCATCGTCTAAAAAGTCCTTTTTAATCTGAGCATTGATCTTATTGGCAGATGTTCTTACCAGTTCATCAAACTCTTTATTCGTAATTCTGTCTCTGGAATGGGAGTCAACAGTTATCCCCAAGTAGATTAAAATCCAAGACAGAATAAATAAAATTTTAGAAGTTTTCATTTAAATACACTTATTGGTTAAAACATCTTTACCCTATATTCCTCAATGAGCAACACTAATACAGAATTGGCCTTTTGTCTGAACTGACTTGGTTCATCAGTCAAATCTTTAATCTTTTCTGAGCTTTTAAACTTTTCCACTAATTTATTGAGTTCCTCATCTTCCAAAATTTTATTGCAAATTGCTATGGTCTCCAAATGTCGATATATAATACTTTTCACAATTTGAGAGTTAGTTTCACCCGACTTCCCATCAGATCCTGATATTTTAAATGACCTAGTAGTTGAGGATTTATTATATTGTTTTGATCCATTCGACCCTTTTCCAGATCCAGAACTATTCCCCTTAACTAAACCCTTATAATTTTCAGAAGCGATATTTAAACTATCAAATTTTTCTTTTCTGAAATCAATAATCATTTTTTTGATAAGTCCAGCTAACTCCTTATCCTTTTCTGTTTTGGATTCCATTATAGTCTCGACCTTACTCACATTAATCGTCTTTCCATTGACCACAACAGTATCACCCTCTTTTATTTGGGTATCTTTATTAACAACTACCTGCTTGCCGTTAACAGTAATAGTATCACCTTCTTTAACTTTTACATTACCATTGATAATAATGACTTTGGTTGCATCCGTCTCTGCATTTTGATTAGCTTTTTCATTTGCCTTATTATTCTTAGAAGAATTTTTATTTTCTGATACTTTATTATCAGGAGTATCCTGACAAATATCATTCTTTAATGGAGGTGTCAGAGCCATAGATCTGTACTTATCAATATTGGCTTTTACAGAAACTACTTTTCCTTTGTAGATTTCATATTTCTTATTTACACTTATATTATTAAAGGCAGTAAGAATATAAGTATTGAGAAAAAGGAATATAGGCAACTCCGGTTCCTGAGAAGATTCCGCTTGTACCAGTAGCTGAAGTTACCCTTACCTGAAAGCCGTCAACGAACAATACATCATTAGGAAAGAGCAGTTCGAGATTGGTTGTATTGTCAACAGTGGGTTTATTAACAGTAACACCACAATCCTTAAATGCAGAGGAAACTTTTGTACTGAATGTATCAACCAGGCTGAATTCACTTTCCACCGGATCGCAAGTACTTTGAATCTGATACTCGTATTGCTTATTAGCTGAAAGTCCTTTTATATCACTTGAATTCTGAAAGGCTTCGTTTTTATACCAAGTGCTTGTTCCTTTCTCCCTGTATCTTACAATAAAGCTTTGAGGCCCGAACATCTGATCCCAGCTTATTTTTGCTGTCTGTGCACTTTGTACTTCAGCCTTAATATTCACAGGAGCCTTGCAGGGATCTCCATAAGTAAACATACAGACTTCAGAATAACCATTGTTCTTGAAAAGGTCTTTACCGCCTTTATCCTTTGCCTGTACCCTCCATGCATATTGTTGTCCTGGTATCAATTGAGTTTCAGAAATCCCATAATATAAAGTTGAATTGTCTGTAACCGCTTCAAATATGGGTGGAGAACTCAGCATGGCATCGTTAGGATTTCTGCCAATTGGTAGTATCTGCACCAGCCGGAAATGATATTCAGTTGTAAAGGACGCATTGGGTGAGGTCAGATGCATTGGAAGCCATTGAAATACTATATTCTGAGGGTA
Organism: Sporocytophaga sp.; assembly: GCA_024707265.1. Classification (GTDB taxonomy): domain Bacteria; phylum Bacteroidota; class Bacteroidia; order Cytophagales; family Cytophagaceae; genus Sporocytophaga. The sequence continues at coordinate 202,650 of JANQAB010000009.1, forward strand.
CAGTACTTTTATCAGGCTTTGACAGGTTGGAGTAACAATCCTCGGAGGATCATTGAGTACAATCCATGCCTGACTTACGGATTTATTTGAGATGAGCTTGTTTCTTTCATAGTCAAATACCTGAATAGAGAACTTGTAAATACCTTCAGGAAGTGAAGCATTTTTCTGGTATTGTTCTTTTGTGATTCCCTGAAATATAAGATTATTCGGATCAAAGTATGGTGCAAGATCAGCTCCGCTCAGTCTTTCCATCATACCGGAGGTTAAAGTAATTGCGGGATAATATCCTTCAGGTTTAGACTGAATTTTTATCCCTACGCCTTCAATGGTAAGCTGAAGCTTTACATTGTAGGTCGGAATATTGGCATCATTGAAAAGCAGACTTACAAACAGCTTTTCATTTTCAGGATTCGCATAGTCCGAAAGGTACAATGAATACGGAGGTATCAATTGTGAATTTACCGTAACAGGGTAAGTCTGGGCAGAGGCGTTTCGGCCTGTTATCAGAATTAAAAATGTTATAAAGTATATTCGTAAAAGTTTCTTCATCTCTAAGATTAAAATGTATAGCTGTAGCCCAGATTGCCTGTAAACTCAGTGTATGTTGGCGAAACTCTGGAATATTTATTAAGAATAATCATGTTCAAAGTCAAATTGCTTTTCTTCTGAAATTTGTATGCAAGTCCCGCAACAAAGTTGATAGCCCTGCCTGTAGTTACTTTTTCAGTAAGGAGAAAATTATAAGTTGTTGTCAGATTTGATCTAAGTTTTTTATCCAGGAACAGTTTTGAAACCGAAGCATTGGGGCCAATAGCATAGGAGTTTATATCTGCCATCTGACTCTGACTTGCATTCACGCCTGCTGAAATACTCAGTTGCATTTGAACCAAGGTATACCTGTAAGCAAGATTTGTATTGTAGAATCGGGAGGTATTATTGGAGATCTGCTCACCCTGTGTTTGGCTAGCTTTCTGAAAAGAAAAGTTAAGATTTACACCATGCTTTTTTTTCTTTACCCGTGGAATTATATCCAGTGTTAAAGCTTGCGCTTTCTGATACCTGATAAAAGTTAAGCGTGTCGAGGGTTTGAAACTGGTTAAAGTTCTGTGAAATCTTATTGTAGGTTTTAAAATTGGAATACTGAGCTGCAAAATTCCATTTCTGATTTGGCACATAACTGATCGCTCCTGATCCTAATAGTCTTTTGACAGTGCTTAATTCCTGCTTATTGAGGTTGTTCCTCTGGACTCCCACATTGGCAGATACATTCATTTTCTGTTTGAACAGACGAACAGAAGGGGCTACTGTTATATTCTCCAGATCATTATTAAAGAAATAAGAACCTAATGTTTTATACTCAGGATCTATCCGTTCATAATTTAGTCCTAGACTGTAGAAATTAGCGCTGTATGTAAGACTGCTTTTGAAAGCACCGTAAAGCTGAGTAGAGTTTCTTACCGGAAAGAAAGGACTGAATATGTTAGTTTGTACATTACTTTCAACAGGAGTTCTTAAATCTCGTGTATAAGCACTTCTGGCGTATTCGGCAGCTATGACTATTCTTTTAGCCAGTTCCTTTTGCATGTTAATTGAAAATACCATATTCTCAGCGGGACGAACATCACTTTTGACTGGAGCATCAATTGAGCGTACATCATCTTTGGCAGAAAACCAGATCAGGTCTATAAAGTCAGATCCTTTGCCAACTCCTATTTTAAAACCCATCCCCATCCTCTTATAAGATGGTATTTCACCAGCAGCGTTCAACGTATCTTCTTTCACTGCTTTACTCAATCTTCCATACATGGCCGAAATGCGAAAGATACCAGGAGTAAGATCAATACCTCCACCCAGAAATGTATGGCCTGCAAGGCTGTATTGGGAAAAGGTCATGTTACGATAACCTATATGCGCTGTAACCCACTTCCAGTGAGGCGAGCAGCCATATTGGGTGAAAGGTTGGGAAAATGCCATTCGGTTCTGGTTTGACCATGTAACAGAGAAGGGAACAATCCACTGATAGATATTTAATGTAACACCACCATTGATAAATGCTAGATAAGGAGGTCTTCTATTTGGAATACCATGTACACCATAAAAAGTCTGCGTGGTTCCAATAGTACCTGAAACCCCAATGGGCTTTTCTTTGCCTATTGCTTCGAGATCTTGGCCATAGGAAAAATTGAAAGGAATTGCCAAAAGTGGCATTATTAATGCCATTCCAATGGCATGAAAATTCTTTGTAAGAAAAACGTAAAAAGCTGGCATTTATAAAAATTTACACTCCCCGTAAAAATTTCATTACAATATAATAGAATTTTATTTACACAATACGAACATACTCTCTTTTTCGATAAACAAACCTTTTTTTCCGGCGACTTTCTCTAAAAGATTCAATCTTCAATTATAAAAATGCAATTTAATCCATGTAAGTTTTCAGTAAATTACTTTCATGTTCCAACATTAATCCCATCCTTTTAGCTCAAAAACTTGAACACCAAACACTGTTTTGACTATAAATAACTCATTCATTTAGAACTTCGAGCAAGATTTTGACTACTGACTTTTAACAGATAGATTCCATTTGGAATGTCATTTATTTAACCTTCCAACCCATATTGCCTATTTGTTTAGCTTTTCTATATATTATTGATTTTATTAGCTTTGCATATTATTGCCAATAATAAACCGTATTTTACATTCTACCTGAATAAAATATTCACAACAAAAGAATATCTCATAGGGTAAACATCAAATTAACTTTCAATTGGTTATGCAAACACTAGGAAACAAAATAAAGAAGGTCAGAGAAATTAAAGGATTTAAACAAGAATATATGGCAGAGCTACTAGGCATCAGCCAGCCCAGCTACAGCAAGATTGAAACGGATGAGGCCTCTATAAGCCAGGATAGATTGGAGCAGATTGCAAAAGCACTTGAGGTATCCGTGTCGGATATATTGGCATTTGATGAAAAAGTTATCTTCACTCAATTGAATAATAAAAATGCCTCAATGGGATATAATAGTACCGTTAATCAATATGGCATTACTGACAATGAGAGAAAGCTCTACGAGGACAAGATAAAACTATTGGAAGAGTTGCTGGAAATAAAAAAACAGGAGATTGAGAAGTTAAAGGGGAAGTAATGTTCGTAAAACTGATATAAAGCCGGACAACACCGGTGCAAAGGTAGAGTTTGAACTTGATTATTCTATCTAAGCTATCAAATCGTGATTACATTCCGGAGAAGGGAATACTTTAAACTAATGTTAAATCAGTTAGACTTGTGGTAAAAGGCGAATATACGCCATGTGGCGTTTATTCAATTGTTGGTTGCAATTGAAACAAATGAAAGACCCAAAAGAAATAAAAGACGATTATTGGAGGATCTTGGAGTCCACTAATGAATGGATAAGATTTTCAGATCAAAAAGCAGGAATTTTATTAACTGTCTATGGCGTAATTGTAACGGTAATATATTCTAATTCTGATACGGTTTATTTAGCTTTATCAAAATCGTACTACCAAATATTTCTTACAATTGTTACCGTTCTATTGTCAGGAATCTCAATAACGTACGCTTTTCTATGCTTAAATCCAAGCTTAAAGAATTCTAATCCAAAATCAATTATTTATTTTGGTCATGTACAAGCTCATAATAAATCATGCAATGAATACATTCAGAATTCAAAAGCGATTTTGGAGGACGATACTTTATTAATTGAACAAGAAGCTGAACAAGTCTATATTAATTCAACTATAGCATGGAAGAAGTTTAGATTTGTATCATTAGCAATAAGATTTTATTTTCTATCTATTTTTACACTTTTACTTTCATTATTTATGTATTTATTTTTATGAAAAGCAATTTCCTTAAATATGACTTTGAAAAAAGTAGAGGGCGAATAGATGAAATATTAGAAGCAGCAGATACCTCTTATGAAGAAGTAGACTCAATTCCATCAAGAGATAAACTTACTTTCGCGAATGGGTTCTATGTAAATTGTACCGCACTTTTTGTTGACATTAGAAAGTCTTCTGAACTTCCTGGGAAATATAAAAGACCTACTCTTGCAAAAATTTACAGAAGTTATGTCTCAGAAATTGTTGCAGTAATGAACGGGAATATTAATTGTTCTGAAATTAATATTCAAGGAGATAGTGTTTGGGGGATTTTTGATACTCCACTAAAATCTGACATTGATTATACGTTTGGAACAGCTGCCCAAATTTCCTCAGTTATTGATACATTAAACTGTAAATATAAAAAGAAAAGTATTGATCCTATAACTGTTGGAATAGGCATGGATTATGGAAGAGCATTAATGATTAAAGCAGGCTATATTGGTAGTGGAATAAATGATGTTGTTTGGATGGGAGAGGTTGTAAACTATGCTTCTAAACTTTGTAGTTATGGTAATAAAGAGTGGGGAGATAAGGAAGTTATGGTTTCAAATGTTATCCAAAACAACTTAAACGAACACAACCAAAAGCTACTTGAGAAGAATTATAATAGAAATTGCTATCATGGTTATGTAGTCAATACTGAAATGGATGAATGGATAAAGCAAAACTGTAAATAATACACTGCAACTAAACATATATAACCAGAGTCATGGAAATTCAAGTCTTTTCTATTTGTCTTATTTTATGCCAATGTATAGGAACTGCTTCAAAAGTGCCCAGTCTAGATTATGCCAGCAGTATAGGCAAGCGTAAAGATCGACACAACAACCATTAAATTATCTAAACAACAGAACAACATATAAACTCAACTTCGGACTTTTTAGCGACACAAAAGCTAGCCAAACGCTTCGTTTTTTATTTTTTTCCAAAGCACAAAATATCTAAAAATTCTATCAATCGCACATTGGCATATTTGGTTTTGTCTCCCCAAGCGCTTAAGCCGACCCACAAGCAAAAACCAAAGAGTCAATCTTGCCAACACCCAACAGATCGGCAATAAGATTGAAAACAGGGCTAATTTTACGTATTTTAACCGACTAAAAGAACAGTAAAGATTTTATTTAAGATATATAGATGCTCAATTAAAATGGACTTTCAAAATAAAAAAATAATTTTTAAAAGGTATAATTCAGCAGCTTATGACTTAGCACTTGCTGGAATTGCTCATAGAAATAGCAATAACGACTTATTTGTAAAACACAAAAGAGATGCAGGTGAAGCAATTTCACAATCATTAGAATATGCGTTAAAGCATCATTTAAACAGAACTCTTTCTTCTTCAGAGAAAAGATTTTTTAATCTTTTCAAGCAAGACGTAATTCGGTTGATTGAGAAATATGTTGATGAAAACGGAAAAGATAACGGTTATCTTTATTCAACAGTTAATGACGCTATTGCACCGTCAGTAAATTTTCAATTCCTAAAGCAAAATAAAAACTCAATTACAAATGCTGCAAAGCATGAAGGCAAAGAACCCGACTTTGAAACTCAAAAAAAGTATCTTTTGGAAGTCCAAAAATATATCAATCAATACATTGACGAAAATGAAAAACTAAAAACTATTGCCGACTATGAGAAAATAGATTTGTCAACATGGGATTTACTTTACTCTGCATGCGACAGATTTACAGCTAACGAAAGAAACTATATTCTCATAGTTGGGCCGAACCAAAATATTGATAAGAATTATTTGAAGAACCTTTCAATTCCCAAATGGAATTTGATAATTGATTTTGACTATTACTCTGAAAACAATGGTTTTTTTGAATATGCTTATAAACAAAATGAAGTTTCACCGCATAAAATTAAGGCATCTGATTTAATTGATGTAAATTCTTTTTCAAGATTTTCACAAAGCCACTACCATTATTTTGCTAATAATTTTAAAGGTTCTGGCGAAACAGAACCAAAGGATTTTTCAGACTGGAATAGGAAACTTGGAAAAAACACGGAAGTGCTTTTGAAATCTTTTTCGGATGTTCTGTCCAATCAAAAAAATATTGTAGTTATTCTATTTAATTCAAGACGATACATCAATTTTCTATGTGAAAAGATTGAACAGTATTTAGGAACAAACACTTCATTTATATTTGCAAATGATTTTAATGATGAACTGTCACAAGTGTGTGAAGATTTCAAAGGAGTTAAAGTCAATATTTCAATCTCAGAAATAGCAGACGGACTTTCAAATGTTAGTTCAAACTTTGGGATAGTTAATCCAAATAAAGGACAAATATTAATTCCTTTCATGGAAAAATCTGTTACTGAGACTACTGGGGTTTTGACAGCGTCAGAGTTTGCACAGTTAGAAGAATATTTTGAAGTGCTACATAAAGGGCTTCCAGACACAAACGAAAATGAAGAAGACCGAAGAGCTTTCTTAATTGGAGAAAACAAGATCAGTTGGTTTGGTTTGAAAAACAGATTTGATGTTGAAAGACAAAATTTTAACAAGAAATATTTAAAGCCAATTGAAAAAAATAATTGAAAATGGCAGAGGTAAAATTCATTTAGTTCATGAGGCGGGTTTTGGCGGAACGACTGTCGCAAGAAGAATTGCATGGGAAATACACAATGATTACCCAACTCTTGTTCTGAAAAAATATAGAGATTTAAAAATTAAAGAATCTCTCATAATGCTTCACGAAAAGACAAGGAAAACCATTTTTGTAATTATGGAAGTTCCTCAATCCATTACATTGGATGAAGTTGACAATTTATACAAATCCATACCACAGGCGAGGCCAGTAGTTTTCCTTATTGTAAAAAGAGGAAAATCAAATTCTAATGAACTTGCTGTTTCAGATTGGGGAAATGATGTATTTGATTTGGTAACCGCTTACAAACCTTATCTTACAGAATATGGCAACGACGTTATTCAATTAAAAAAAGAAAAGGAATTAGATGAAATTTTAATGTCAAGCGATTCTTATAAGAAAACACCATTCTATATTGGCTTATTAACCTTTGAAGAAAAATTCTTTGCATTAAGAGATTACATCAAAAAATTTGTTTTAGAAGTTCAAGGTAAGGAAGAACAAAGACGATCTTTAATTTACTTGTCTATTTGTGATGACTATTTGGGACAAGGACTTCCAAGTTCTTTCTTTAAAACACTTTTTAAAGTTTCTAATATTGAAATAATATCAATTGAAAAATATTTTTCACAAGATTCATCAATAGTTGATTCCCTTTTATCATCCAGTCAAGAAGGAAATCACAAGTTTTGGAAAATTAGACATAACTTTTTTGCAAAAGAATTGAAGAGGCAAATATTAAGTGGTAATTCAGATAATCCTGAAATCTGGAGACAGGGATTAGCAGATATTTGTGTTAAGTTTATTCAAGATAGTATTTCCGATATAAATACAACGGAGTATATTCAAGAGATTCTGCAAAAACTATTTATTGGAAATCGGAAAGACAGAGCTGGCGAAGATTTTACTACTATAATAAATGACATTGAATCAATAGACGGAAAGGAGCAAGTATTTCTTGCTCTAAAAGAAACTTATCCCGACAATCCTCACTACTGTTCACACCTTGCAAGATTTTATGCCTATCACAACAAAAACAGAGCGAAAGCCCTGCAATATGCTGACGAGGCAATACGCCTTTCAGAAAACGAAGGGGTACAAGATTCATTACTTTATCACATTAAGGGAATGTGTTTGCGTTCCATCGCTTATGATGAAATGACAAAGCACCGTAATATAAAACTTCAACATGGTGTTATTACAGATGATGAGTATTATGATGTTATTGACAAACTTGTTCCTGAAGCAGCACAACAATTTGAATTGTCCCGTGAAATAGCAAAAAAACAAAACCGACTTGACGAATATGGTTTCATTGCCCATATCCAATTATTGATCTCAGCAATTGATTACGCAATTGTAATTTCAAGAAAAACCAAATCTGATTTTTTCAATCAAAATATAGAGCCATTTGCTGAATGGTTGGATTTAGCAGAATCACTTTTAGAGGAGGTGAAAAGAATAAATTTAGATGATGATGATAGTGGAAAAATTGAAGATTGTGTAAATGACATAATGGCTTTCTATGAGAATTATGAACAGATTTTGCAAAACCTTAGAAGCCAACTTGACAAGGGGAAAAACCCAAGTAGAACAAGGAGACAAATTGTAAGAACATATTTCAGAAAGAAAGAAGATTTTACTAAAGACATAAAGACCGTCAATAATATTCTTTCATTAATGGAGCAGAACGTTGAAAACGAACCCGACAATGAGAAGAATTTTTATTTATGGTTTCAAGCAGCAAGATATTCCAAGGTTTCCATTGAAGATGCATTAAGCAAGTTATCCAAGTGGAAAGCGAACAGCAAATCAATTGATGCGATTTACTACTTCTACATTTTAAAAGTTTTTCGTGCATTACAAGGTTACACAGATGCCACAATTGATGCTTTCAACTTGATAAAAGAATGCCGAGCAAAAGGGAAATCAAATATTGCAGTTCTTGAATGGTATGGTAAAGGAACTGATTTGACAAAATTCGTTGGCAGAAATTCCATTAGTCCAGAAAACAAAGAAGAAAAGCTGGAATTAGTGCAAGGATATTTTACAGATTATTTACATGATGGAAGTGGTAAAATTACTATTGCGGATAAGTTAGAAGTGTTCTTTAGTCCAACACAAGCTAAGTTAACCTCAAGCGATGTAAATAAACAAGTAGAATTTTATTTAGGTTTCAGTTATGACGGTTTAAGAGCAGACAGCTACAGTGTACGACTTAAAGGTTTTGAACCAAGAAATGCAGAACCTATTGAAGAACGAAAAGCAGGAGCTATTAGGCCAAGTACAGAAACTGAAAAACATTTCGTAGAGAAACTTCATAAGTTAAAAGTATTAGGTAAGATTACACTTCCTGAAAATAAAAAATCAGAGGGTGGTTCAAGCTCTAAAAGACAAATTGGAAAAGTAATTAATTTGCAGAAACCTCCTGTTTATGTAATGGGTAAAATTGAATCTGATTCTGGCAAGATATTTTTCTTTCATAAAAATAATGAAAAGGAAAAAATATTTTTACAATTGAAAATCGGAAGTAAGGTAACATTTGAAACTACCAAAACAGAGAAAGGACTTTTGGCATTTAACATTGAAATAATAAACGATTAAAGACTCAATACATTTTGCAATGCATGCAGAAACGAGAACAAAGTTTTGATATAGCCTTCCAAGCTGCAAAAAAAAAAGAATTTCAAAGTATTTATAAAAGGCACTTGACAAATGGACGAAGGGAAAATGTTTGTATTCACGCAGACAAGAATGCCAGTCTATAACAGCAGTGAACCAAAATTGGCGGTTCAATCCTTCGTATGACAATTTTGTAGGAAAAGAAACATTAGTGCATCTAATAAACTTTGGTACGGTTTCAACTTGGACTCGTGACTACTTTAGTACAATACTTAACATGAAACGACTTTAGCTTTGGTTAATTGAAAAAATTAACGTTCAGACAAAGCCCAATAAAAAAAGGGAAGCCGGCCTTGGGTTTCCCTCCATGCAATTGAGTGTCAAATGCCATCAGCTTGAATACCTGCAAAGCGAAGCAATACGACATTTTCATTAGAATGATAATATTTTGCACAAAAGTTTGGAAAAAAGGCCAAAAAACAGAAAAAAATCAAAGCTAATTATTGATTTTCAGCAATTAACCCATCTTTTCTTCATCTTTCCACAACAATAACCAAGTATAGGCAGCGATATTTAAGCATAAATCATCCTATGGCAACCCAAAGTCTGTAGGTGACTTTTCATAGCCAAATGGATTTTATCCCCTTACAATATGCTTATTGGTTGTTGCAAAATCAATCGATCATTCTATATATTGAGATATAATACATAAATCAAAGTCTGATTAAACTATAGGCTCAATTTCAAGAGTCAAGTTTTGACTTAAAGGAAATTCTCCTAAAAATGAATTAACCTAAAATCAGACTAAAAACAATAAATTATTCATGAATCTCGATTGGCTAAACATTAGACCATTAAATGGTGATATTAAAGGTGGATTTGAAGAACTCGTATGTCAATTAGCAAGAGTAGAAAATATTCCCAATAAGAAACAGTTTATAAGAGTTGCTGCTCCCGATGGAGGCGTTGAATCATATTGTATACTTATCAATGGCGATGAGTATGGATGGCAAGCAAAGTTTTTTAGTTCAATGGATGATTCACAATGGACACAGCTTGACAAATCTTTTAAAACTGCATTCGCAAAACATCCGAATCTTAAAAAGTATATAATTTGCATTCCTCTTGACAGACAAGACCCAAGGATAATTACAAAGAAAGGAACAGTAGTTAAACATTTCATGGATGTATGGAAGGAGCAAGTTTCAGAATGGGAAACTTTTTCAAATTCCAACGGAAGAACTATTGAATTTGAATATTGGGGCAATTCAGAATTACTTGACAGATTATCTAAACCGGAGAATGACGGGAAATTGAACTATTGGTTTGGTAAAGAAGAGTTTTCAGATAATTGGTTTAAACAAAAACTTGAAGAGAGTATTCTTAATCTTGGAAAGAGATATACACCTGAAATTAATTTTGATTTACCTATTGGTAAAATTTTTGAAGGATTAGCACGGGATAAATTCTTTAAAGAACAGTTTACTACACATCTTGATGATTTGTTAATAAAATATCATCAAGCTATTTCAAACATAAAATCAGAAGATGTAAAAGATACTCTTAAGCAAGTTGAATCGCTAATTGCTCAATTCAAACAATTATATGAGCAGATTAACTTTGAAGAAATAAGTATAATAGAGCAGGAGGCACTTTCGACAATTTTGGAATCATGCTCGGAAATTGTTGATAAATTAATTTATCAATTATATGAACTAGACTCTGAAGAAAAGAAAGCAAAGAAAGAGAAAAAAGAATATGTAAGTGATACAAATCGCTATGGTTGGGATATTGAGCATTTCAGAAAATTTAAAATCTCAATTGGCGAATTGAACGTTTTCATTAATAGTAAAACCGTATGGTTATCCAATAATCCTGTTTTGATTCTTCGAGGCGAAGCAGGTATTGGAAAGTCTCATTTGTTGGCAGATATCGCGAAGAAACGAGAAGCAAGAAATCAATTTACAATTCTTCTACTTGGACAACAATTTTCAACGACAGAGGACCCTTGGAGTCAAATCATAAAGCTTTTACAGATTGATTGTAAAAGAGATATTCTTTTAGCTGCTCTAAATTCAAAAGCGGAATCTTCAGGTTCGAGAATTTTGATTTTTATTGATGCAATAAACGAAGGGAAAGGAAAAGTTATATGGAAAAATCACTTAGCAAGCTTTATTGCAACTATAAAAAGATTTCCAAATTTAGGAGTAGTTTTTAGTATACGAACATCCTATGAAAGGCTTTTGATTCCTGATATGGTTATTGAAAAGAAACAAGTAACTACAATAACTCATTATGGTTTCGCTAATCATGAATATGAAGCATCTAAGCTTTTTTTTGAAAACTATAAGATTAAGCAACCAAGCATCCCTCTTCTACATCCTGAGTTTTCAAACCCATTATTCTTAAAATTATTTTGTGAGGGATTATTTAAAAAAGGTCTACATGTGTAATCGGAAAATAACAATGCACAGTTTTCGGTAATCAGGAATGCACAGTTTTTGGCAACAAGAGTGCACAACTTGAAGCAAATATAAAAGGGATAATTTTAGTCTTCAAGAAAAGATTTTCTATTTTTCATTCGGTAGCTTTTTCCCGATAAGTTTATGATCTCACATCTATAAAGCAACCTGTCTAAAAGAGCCGTTGCCAAAACCTCATCATCAAGCATTTTTGCCCATTCTGCAGGCATTTTGTTGGTGGTTATTATGAAGGAGGTATTTTCATAGAGATGGTTTATAAAATTGAACAACGCCACTGCCTGTGTCTTTTCTACCGGGAAGAGCATAATATCATCAATCACTATTAGATTTGCCTTTGATAGTCTTCTGTATTCAGCTAATGCAGTACGGGTTACATCTTTCATTTTAAGCATATTGGTTATATCCTCCATTGTTCTGAAGTATGCTTTATACCCTTTCTGTACAGCATCGGCACATAAGCCTGAAGCAATGAAGGTTTTACCTGTACCAGAGGGGCCCATAAGCATTATATTGTATATTTGGTCAAGCCAGTTTAGTTCTCTGAGTTGATTTAAGCGTGTTTGAGGCAGTCCGTTCTCAGAGGTATGATCATAGTTGCCAAGGTTATTATTTCTCGGTAACTGAGCGGATTTTAAGCGTCTAGCCGTATCATTTTCATGTCTGTGATCTGCCTCTGATTTTAACAGATGAAGAGTATATTCCATTAGGCCATAGCCATTCTTTTTCTGCCCTGTCAATAATGGCATCAATGTTCTTGCTTATTCCTGCTATTTTAAACTGCTTGCAGTAATGAAGAATTTGCTGTTTGTTAATATTCATGATGGTGTTTTTGTTTTTCTATAGTTATAGTAATTGTCAGGAGGGGAATGCTCTGCTTCCCCTCCCAGTAGATTAATTATTATTGAAGATTGATTGATAATCGTTAATAGAGCTCTTTTCGGGCTCTTTAAAGGCATCTTCAATTAATTTTCCGTTAAGTGGATTAAGTGATACTATGCGCGCTCCCTCAGCTTCATTTTGACGTTCTGTTTGCAGATAATGTGCTATTATGGCCTTAAAGTCTATTGCACTGGTTATTTTATTCTCAACGCAGTAGTCCATAGCCTTTTGCACCAGGATTGTTTCCGTTGATTGTATAGTGTCTCTGATTATTATCAGTTGATCTCTGATATAGCGGGGCTTATCGGTTTTGATTAGGTTAAGCCAGTTCTTACCCTGAACAGGATCTGGAAGGAGTATAGCCAGCTGATCTATCATTTCATTAATAGCAGACGATTTATCTCTTTTGTGGTCAGTATTAAAGACTTTAAGCCCTTTTCCAGCCACTATTTTATGTCGGCAAAGCTCTGTACCGCTTTGATCAAAAATGATTAGAATATCGGCTTCAGTGTATACAGACACTACAGTTCCACGGCCTTTATAACTGCCTAATGGAAGGGAGTATAAGTTAGACTTATAAGAGATGCTGTTATCTTTGCGAACTGTGTAAACAGATGCCAGAGGGGCTGCTTTAGGAACATGTGCCAGATGAGGCTTTAAAAAGTCTTGTTCAATGATCCACTCGCTATAAGGGGCATTTTGGGTAAAAGCATGAGGTAACATGTTAGCTGTGCGACCTAACCACCCCATAGCTTCATCATTGAGGGTTTCTATGTTGTAAAATGTACGGTTGTAGAGGAAGTTCTGCTTTACGTACTTAACTACATTTTCTACCTTCCCTTTACTCTCAGGATCAGATTTACGACAAAAATGTACAGTAAATGGCTTTGAGGATGTGTAGGATCTGAAAACATTGGTCAGGATGATCTCTCCTGCATTTTCGCTTACTATAAACACTTTATCTTGGTCATAGACAATCTCATCCGGTACTCCTTGCATATAATCAAATGCCAGTTCATGCGCTTTAACTGCGACCTCTGCTGTAAAGCATTGATCTGTAAACCATACAAACTTGTATCTGGAACGAGACAAAACAAAAGTAAAGAAGAATACCTTGACTCTCTTTCCGGCTGAGGTACGCATGTTGTATTCTCCAAAATCCACTTGTGCTTGTTTTCCATAAGCACACTCCTCTACAGGGTGGTATTGCCTTTCTGGCTTGATTCTCGGAAGATTATACTTATCTCGTACCCAATGTACAAAGTTGAATACTGTCTTCTGGCTTACTTGAGGAAAATCAGGATAACATTCCTTAAGCCAGTCATGCATCTGGGCTGCTGAAGTGTCCTGATATCGTTCTAAACGATCCTTAGTGAAATTTTCATAAGGAAGTAATACTTTTTTGCGGTCAACTTGCTCTATAAGAAAGGCTTCGTATTCCTGCTCTGACATGGAGAGGTATCTTGCAACTGTGCGGCGATTCAGGACAAGATATTGGCTAATTCTGGAGGTCGAATACCCCTCTCGTGACATTCGGTGAACTTCGTGATACATCATCAATTTGGCTAAATACACATTCATTTACTCGTCGATTTTTTCCTATCGACGAAAGTAGCTTACCTGTGCATTCTTGTTGCCAATTTCTGTGCACTCTTATTTTCCGAAAACTGTGCAGTTTTGTTTTCCGACTACATGTATTTGTGACGGGGTCCATTTTGATTTTGCTTTAAATAGCAAGTACCTGCTACGGGCCAACAATTGTTTCAATGAATCTCCATTTTCATAAATATCCGGGATAAACTTTTTCCCTAATTCTTTACTAAGCTCAAACTCTTTATTCTCTTGTTCTATAGCTTCCCAACGAAGCTGAATCCTCATTTCCTGTACTGCATCAAATGCAAGCTTCTGGACATGGAATCTATCTGTAACAAGAGTGGCTTTAGGAAATGAATATTTGACTATATTTTCCATTGAAGCTGCCATATCCAGAGTTACTTCTTTTACTTTATGCCTTTTGAAATCTGGTATCCTGCTCAGAACTTCACGTACTGTCTGGCTATTGGTGCCTTTGATCATTGCTACCAGACATCCCTTTTGGCCTCTGGCTTCTTTATTAGTGACAACTGTATACAGCTCTCCCTGAGAAAGAGCTGTCTCATCTATACTTAAATATGGGCCAAGATTATCTTCATAAAGAATCCATTGCTCGGCATGTTCTAGTTGATCCCAGCAATGAAAATTGCTAAGATGGTCTCTGTATTGTTCTTCCAGAAGTTTACCATCAACTCCAAAATAATCTCCCAGAGCTTTACAGCTTACCGGTTTGGAATCGAGATATAACTTTTAAAAAAGCCGCGAATTCCTTTGTCATTCGCGTTCCTTTGGCTACATGTTCCCAGTTCCGATAAACGATCGATCCCTCCTCATCTTCCCACCTCCTGCGTCTGATATAAAGGAATACATCTTTGCCTCTGATTGGAAAATCCTGAACTTTTATTTCATCAAAAAAGCCCTTGCTGGTGAGCTTGCTTGTCTTAAACTCTTCCGGTTTTATGTTTTTCTCTTCAAGATAAATATTCAGTACTTCTTCTGTATGAGCAACTTTGATTATTGAAAAGAAATCAAGGATACCTGAAGGGAGTACTAAACTAACTAAATTATAATCTTCACTTTGCATAACTTGCACAAAATAAAGTTTTTTTAACTTTCCCCCCAGAAATTCCGATTGATCCCTCATTTCCTGTACTGCATCAAATGCAAGCTTCTGGACATGGAATCTATCTGTAACAAGAGTGGCTTTAGGAAATGAATATTTGACTATATTTTCCATTGAAGCTGCCATATCCAGAGTTACTTCTTTTACTTTATGCCTTTTGAAATCTGGTATCCTGCTCAGAACTTCACGTACTGTCTGGCTATTGGTGCCTTTGATCATTGCTACCAGACATCCCTTTTGGCCTCTGGCTTCTTTATTAGTGACAACTGTATACAGCTCTCCCTGAGAAAGAGCTGTCTCATCTATACTTAAATATGGGCCAAGATTATCTTCATAAAGAATCCATTGCTCGGCATGTTCTAGTTGATCCCAGCAATGAAAATTGCTAAGATGGTCTCTGTATTGTTCTTCCAGAAGTTTACCATCAACTCCAAAATAATCTCCCAGAGCTTTACAGCTTACCGGTTTGGAATCGAGATATAACTTTTAAAAAAGCCGCGAATTCCTTTGTCATTCGCGTTCCTTTGGCTACATGTTCCCAGTTCCGATAAACGATCGATCCCTCCTCATCTTCCCACCTCCTGCGTCTGATATAAAGGAATACATCTTTGCCTCTGATTGGAAAATCCTGAACTTTTATTTCATCAAAAAAGCCCTTGCTGGTGAGCTTGCTTGTCTTAAACTCTTCCGGTTTTATGTTTTTCTCTTCAAGATAAATATTCAGTACTTCTTCTGTATGAGCAACTTTGATTATTGAAAAGAAATCAAGGATACCTGAAGGGAGTACTAAACTAACTAAATTATAATCTTCACTTTGCATAACTTGCACAAAATAAAGTTTTTTTAACTTTCCCCCCAGAAATTCCGATTGATCCTAAAAAATCTTTACTTTGTCCAAAGCTATGCAGAATGATGATTATAATTTAGTTAGTTAAGCATGTCCCCCTGCTTACGAGGTCCGATATAAAAAGAACTATTCTATCTCTAAAGAGGATTTAAACTATTTAAGGAGAGAGTAGGACTTTGAGAGGGTCGTAGGAAAAGGTTTGTTTGAAAAGGATTAAATTTGACTGCTTAAATATGTGTCGCAAATTTAAAGACTTAAGTAAAGGAAGTCATAGATTTAAGCCTCAATCAAGACAACTAACTTGGATAAATTCCTTTTCCTACCATCCAGTCAATACAATTCTTAATTTCACCTTCAGTAAATTTTGCTTTTTGCTCAGACCAGGCATATACCTTTGTGACAATTAAATCCTCACTAAATACTTCATTATTTTTTATAATTTCCAACCAGCAAGCATAAATAGTAGCAACCAATTCTACTTGTGATGTTTTCATTTTTTTAAATAAATTAATAATAAAATCTATTTCGGTCAGATTATCACTATAATACCTTTCATACCATTCTCGATGTCCCCCAATATTTTCTAAAGGCAGGTATTTAGGAGTGTTGTTTTGATTAAAGGCAAACCATTTTTGTTGTTTTAACTGCTTATCAAGAGACCTCATCAATACTGGGTCGTAAGGGCCCATTGCTTGTTTAAGGAAATTAACATGTATTGACATCTTCGCAACATTTTGACACAAATAAATCAATTTCTGTAATTTTAAATGGCCCATTGACCATTCTTCATGAAGCTGAAAGACAATTTCAGCAGCTAGAACAGTTCTTTTGTGGTATTCAACTCCAGCAACTTCACCCGTCTTAGTCGATTTCTTTTTTGCTTTTGCAGCCTTATATATTTTATCCGGATCGATTGAATATTCATCCGCTTCAAAAGAAAAATCCTTATGAGCTTCATTAAAATCTTTTAGCTGCTCAGGGGTTTCTGGAAATCCAAAACCAATAGATATCAAAAAACTATTTAAGTCAACTTCCTGTGTCATCTATTTCTGCTAATTTTAAAACTCTTAAACCATCATTAATTTTATCGAGCACTTCTTTTTTATAGCTCCTTATGGTGTTTTGTTTAACACCCCCACAGTATGCTCTTAATTCTTCTTGTAGTTTTTTAGGAAGGTTAATCCCTTCTTTCTCATATGCAGTATATGTTAGGTATACAGCTTTATGACTCTTAGGTAAGGATTTAACTATGTTATATATAACTTGATTCTCTAAACTTAAGTTAGAAATTGTCCTATTAGGCAATTCAGTAATGATTCTTTCTGTACCGTCGTAGAATAATCCTTTGCTTTTTTTTCTCTTGTTCCTTGTAATAACTTACAAGTTCATTTCTTGCGATAGCATATAAGTAGAGCTGAAATGATTCATCAATGTTTTTGCCTGTTGCTTTTTCAATTTTAAAATTTCCTTTTTTAGCATAGCATGTGAAAGTCCTGTCTGCGATAATTTCAGCAACATTTACTCCATGCTTAAATCTTTTACAATTGATTTCACATTTTTTCTAATAAATCTTTCCGAAAGCGATAAACTAATTCAAAAAATGAGTCTTTTCGGATTGTATCGTTAGTTTCTGCTCCCTGAAAAAGGGAAATAAGCTCTTCTGTACTTTCTTGTTCAAAACTTCTCCGAGCTGTCATTATGAGGTGATTCGATTTACATACCTAAAAGCGTTGGTAACGCCTTTAGTAGTAAGGGTGAATATTAGTTTGAAAAGCACAAAAAATATCACAAATATTTAGTTTTCAACAAAATACGAATAAAATAAAAAAGTATATGATTTCAAAAAAGAATTACAAAAAAAGAATCGAAAATTTAAAAGCGAGAAGGCAGGATACCTTAACGAAAGCAATTATTGTTAGCAAGGCTTTTAATAAAGCTACTTATGGGGAAACAATAAAGTATGTTTATGAAGCCATGCAGGAAATAGACCCTAAATATACTGCAAAGACTTACGAGATTTGTGATAAAATCAAAGGACACTTAATATCTGGCTTAAAGGAAGCCGGCATATCTGTTCAATTTGATTACCAGGGGTCTGTTCCAACAAATACTCATATAAGACTGCATAGCGATATAGATTTATTAACAGTTCATAATAATTTTTTCTCTTTGGAGCCTCCGCAAGTTCCGAACTTCCCATATCATGGCGATACTGTTCTGGACTTAAAAAATATGCGAGTAAAAGTGCATAGAATACTTGATACAGTATATTCTGCATGTACAATCGATGATTCCGGCAGCAAGGCATTAAGTATTTCTGGAGGTAGTTTACAAAGGAAAGTAGACCTTGTGATTTGTAATTGGTACGATTCAGTTAATTATTCTCAAACCTTAGATAAATTTTATCGAGGCATCAAGATTTTAGACAGAGATAATAGCAGAAGAATACTCAATTTCCCTTTTGCTCATATAGAAAATCTAAATTATAAGGATAAGCAGGTGTTAGGCAATTTAAAAAGTCTTATACGATTTTTAAAAACTCTAAAAGTTGATGCAAAAGAAGAGTCTGGTGTAAACATTAAGTTATCAAGCTATGATATAGCTTCATTAATCTATAGAATGGACAATTCAAATTTAATGCTGTCTGGTACAAAACGACTTCAATTATTAAACAATTGCCGGGATTATTTTAATAGAATAATTAGTGATAGCAGTTTTAGAAATTCCTTAGATGTTGTTAATGGTACAAGAAAAATTTTCTGCGATGAAGGCGCTAAGATAGAAGACTTGATTAAGCTTAAAAATGAACTTGATGATATCATAGCTGATATTCTAGTTGAAAGCAAACCTATTTTTGATACTCTTGAAAAGGCAGAAATTAACTATCTCTAACAATAGCAGAAATGACACAAAAGAAATTTAATATTTTAGTTTTAGATGGTGGTGGTTCTAAAGGAGTTTATACCATTGGAGTCTTAAAAGAACTTGAGAAAAAATTGGGCGGGAAATTATACCAACACTTTGATTTAATCTATGGTACTAGTACAGGTTCCATTATTGCTTCATTAATAGCTTTGGGAAAAGACGTATCAACCATCGAAAATTTATACTTAGAGTTGATACCCAAAATTATGAAGGGAGCCTCAAAGAGTAAAAATTTAAAAGCTGAGGCTGATAAAATATTTGAGGACAAAAAATTCGATTCGTTTAAAACAAATATCGGAATTGTTGCCACAAATTTTGACAATCAGAAGCCGTTAATTTTTAAGTCAAACATCAATCAGTCTCATGGAATGAAACATTCCTTCGAGCCGGGATTTGGATGTAGTATTTCAGATGCAATACAAGCGTCCTGTGCCGCTTACCCCATCTTCGATGTAAAAAGAATCACAACAGAAAATCAGGGAGCAATAGATACTATTGATGGTGGGTTTATTGCTAATAATGCCACCTTATTCGCACTTATTGATGCCCACAAAGGAATAAAAATAGAAGCAAAAGATATTCAGGTACTAAGTATTGGAGTAGGTAGATTTATTGAAAAACCTATCAGCTGGAAGCTCCAGTTCATGGGCAGATTGAAAATGGTAAAATTTATAGAGAAGGTTCTGTCTGCAAATGCAAATACTAATGAAATACTGCCCAAATTATTATTTCCTTCATTAAATCTGATTAGGATAAATGAAACATTTAATCAGCCAGAATATGGCACAAATATGATTGAAACAAATAAAAATAAGCTAGAAAAATTAATTCAACTAGGCAGAAGCTCTTTTGCAAAATTTGAAAAGGAAATAGACCAGTTGTTTCTTTCGGAAGTTTATCCTTAACAGTATATAAAAATTAACCACAAATAAGTAATTTATGAAAATTAAAAGTTATCACATTTTTGAAAAAGGAGTAACTATCTATTTAACTAATAACACTTCGCATTATATTCAATTTAATCAGCTTAGCGGAAAGATTATCTGTCGGAAAAAAGGAAATACTATTCTAGGGGTTGACCATACTGGTATTTATTTTGGTAAAGATTCATCAGGTGTCGAGTGGGTTATTCATAATCATATTATGAATAAAAAAACAGTTGCAGAACCAATTTATAATTTTTCAAATGGTCAAGAGGTATACGAATATCAAGAAGTGAAGCCTACCAATAATTGGAGAACTATAATTGAAGAAGGATTAAAATTTATAATTGCTGGTGAACCTTATACTGCTTTATTCAATAACTGCCAACATGTGGTTACAAAAGCAGCTACCACTAAAAGCTATTCTCCGGATTTAACAAAGATAGGCGGTACTGTGATGTTAGCCGGCTCAACAGCTTTATTGTCTAAAAGTAAAACTGTTAGAAAAATTGGATATGCCACAATGTTTATAGGAGGCGGAATAGCTTTATATAATGCGTTAAATAGATAGTTAATATAAAAACGAAATTTAATTATATGATAAGGTACAAAAATTTAAGCGGAGATTCTGGTGTGTATGCTTTCGAAACAGGAAGTGATTTTATTAAAGTTCAATTTAAAGGTGGGGCAACTTATCTTTATAATTACATAGTTACAGGAATTAATCATATTGAAACTATGAAAAGAATGGCAATCAATGGACGGGGATTGTCGGCTTATATAAGCACTTATGTTAAAAATAAATATGCTTCAAAACTAAGGTGATTATTTCTGATTAAGGAATTTATAAAAAATATTTTTTGGGTTACTAATACTGATGTCTTCGATTTTTTCCATTCCTACCTTAACGTTTCGAATATTTAATAATAATCTCCATAATTTTAAACTTAAGTTTTGAATTTTAAAAGAAGTAAGTTTACAATTGCTTCCATAACCCCACCATAAATTATACATCCTTTTTAAATCTTCGACCATCGACCTGCCAGAAGGGACAAGCCTGGAAAGTAATCTTCAAGCTTTTTTTTATGACCAATGCTCAAAAAAAAACAATACTGGAATTGATGGACACGTCCCGATTATCATCGGGTGGCCGATTGGACGAGCTGGGCTTAGACAGCAAGAGAAATAAACAACAGCAAGAAAATAAAAGATGCTTCGTTAAAAAATATAACCTGTTGCTCTTGCTCACACTCTGCCTTCCTATTATTCCTACCTCAATAACTGACAAATCTTGGGACTGATATAAAATTGATGCCATCGCTTAAAGCGATGGCATCAATTGTTTAAAACAAGAGAATTTTTTTCTATTATCATTACAACCTAATTAGGCCGGCAGTGGCACAAATTCCGTCTCCCCTTTAATCTTAGGAAACCTCTGCTCTTTCCAATCTTCCTTGGCTTTTTCTATAGTGTCTTTATCCGAAGCCACAAAATTCCAGTAGATAAACCTTTCCTCAGTAAAAGGTTCTCCACCAAAAATGTATATAGTGGTATTTTCGCCCATTTCAAACTCACATAGTGAAGCATCCTTAGCAACGAGAATCTGCTTTGGCCCGAAGGTATTGCCTTCGCTACTTACGGTTCCTTCAAGTATATACATCGCACTTTCTCCAAAGAGTTCGTTACCTATGGATAACTTTGCCCCAGATACTGTCTTTAGCTCCAAAAGATAAAGAGGACTATAAACAGGCACCGGTGATTTCTTACCAAAGACTTCTCCCGCTATTAGTTTGAAATGAACACCGTCACTATTCCATTCTGGAATTCCCGACTCTTCTACATGAACAAATGAAGGCTCATCACTCTCATGCTCCTTGGGCAAGGCAACCCAAATCTGCAATCCATGCAAAACTTTATCAGAACCTCTGAGATATTCAGGAGTTCTTTCGGAATGAACTATCCCTTTGCCTGCCGTCATCCAGTTGACTGCTCCTGGTTTAATCTCCATCTCCACACCAAGGCTATCTCTGTGCATGATACTTCCTTCGAAAAGATATGTAAGCGTAGAAAGCCCTATATGCGGATGAGGAGGCACATCGATATTTTCTGTTTCACTCATTTTTGCAGGACCCATATGATCAATGAATATGAAAGGACCAACCATCCTTTTTTTCTCTGAATGGGAGTAAACGTCCGACCATAAATTTTCCTATATGTGTCGGACGTTCTTCTATTATAAGTTTAATATTGGACATAGTCAGGTATCTTAGTCTTCCAAATATCCGAATTTTCCACTATTTACATCTTCAAAAGCCTGCATTATTTCTGCCCTGGTATTCATCACAAAAGGACCATGAGCATAGATAGGCTCATTGATTGGTTTACCGCTTAAAACTAAAACTATAGAATCTTCCAGCGCTTCTATAGTGAAGTCCTCCGCATTATTTTCAAATAGTACAAGGTGATCAGTAGGAACATCTTCTTTTTCATTCACCTTTACACTTCCCTCAATAACCAATATCACAGTATTATAATCAGAAGGAAATGAAAACCTTGCCTTGCCACCCGTATTCAACTTAGCATTTTGCATATTAACCGGTGTAAATGTAGATGCAGGCCCCTTAACTCCCTGATATTCTCCGGCGATTACTTCAATCATCCCGGCATTGTCCGGAAGCTGTACTTTACTGATTTCTGCATTGGTAATAGCCTGATACTTCGGTCTAGACATCTTATCCTTTGCAGGAAGGTTTACCCATAGTTGTACCATCTGAAAATCTCCACCAGTCTTACTGAAGTTTTCTTCATGATATTCTTTATGCAGTACGCCAGAAGCTGCCGTCATCCATTGTACATCACCTTCGCCAATAATACCTTTATTTCCGGTGCTGTCATGATGTGCTACTTTTCCTTTATATGCTATAGTTACAGTTTCAAATCCTCTGTGCGGATGAACACCCACCCCTTTAGGTTTTGGTGTAGGAGGAAAATAAAACTTAGAATTATAATCCATCATAATAAATGGATCCATTCTTTGCATGTCCAGACGAAATCTGCTTGGAATGAAATTATGCACCCTGAAGCCATCTCCTACCATATGTGGTGCGTTTGGAGATGCTACGATTTCTATATTTCTCATTGCCATAACTTTAATTATTATTTATGATGTAAAACTAGTTGGTTTAGTTTTATTAAACATTGATCTGAGACAAGATTATACATTGACCTAAGGCAATAAAAAGTCTCATGATACCTCTCCAACAAAATTGAGTTCCCTTTTAATAAAACTTTTGTAAAATTCCTTTTAAAAGTCGCTAAACAGTGGTTATTTGTTATTTAAAATAATAAGGGAACTATTTTGGCTCCTACTTATCTTAAAATAGGATAAACTGTTCTTTATGAAACCAAAAATAAAAATTGCCATTGCATCAGATGTAGTATGCCCATGGTGCTATATCGGAAAAAGAAGAATTGAGAAAGCAATAGATCAACTTCAAAATGATTACGATTTTGATATTAGCTATCTTCCTTTCGAATTAAATCCCGGGACTCCCAAAGAAGGTTATAACCAGAAAGAATATCTTACAAACAAATTTGGCGGAGAAGAAAGATACGAGCAGATCACAAGTAATGTAACCAGTGTTGCCGCACAGGACGGTCTGAAGTTTGATTTCAATAAACAACTCAAATCTCCTAACACTTTAGATTCTCATAGAATCATCTGGTTTGCCGAGAAAACAGGTAAACAAAGAGCAACGGTAGAAGCTTTCTTTAAAGCATATTTCGAAGATGGAGTTGATCTGACCAAAAAGGAGAACCTTATCTCTGTCGCGACCTCTGCGGGTCTTGAAGCTGAAAAGGTAAAAGCTCTTTTAGAATCTGACGAAGGGCTGGATGAAGTAAAAGAGTCTGAACGTTTTATTCAAGGTGCCGGAGTTTCAGGGGTCCCTTTTTATATTATCAATGATAAGTATGGGATCTCCGGAGCACAGCCTGCTGATGTTTTTGTAAAAGCATTAAAAGATATTGCCTCGGAAACTCCTCTGCAAGGAGAGTCTTGTGATGTGGATGGGAAAAATTGTTAAACATCATAACAACAAAATAAAAAGTCCTCTGGAAGCTTTTCCAGAGGACTTTTTATAATTAACTAATCCTCATATCAGATTCCTCGATTTCAACTCCAGATATTTATTAATCGTATTGACGGTCAGTGCTTCAGGACTTGTATAGATGGTATATATACCATACTTCTGGAACTCAATACTGATCTGTTTTTTCTCATACAAAAACTTCTCCGCAATTGTCTTAGTATAGATCTCTTCAAGAGAAGCTACATTTGTTGCATTGGCAACTTTACTTAACTCTGTATTCTCAAAAAAATATGACTACGACAAGGTGTCTGGCTGAAAGCTTCTTCAAATAAGAGAGCTGCCTCTTTGCAGAAGTAATGCCTTCAAAGTTTGTATAGATCATTAATAGACTTCTCCTTGATATCTTTCTGCTGAGATAGACATAAAGCGAAGCAAAGTCATGTTCGGATAGGCTGTCTTTTCTTTATACAATGTCTCTGATATTGTATTTAACTGAGTAGACATTCTGTCTGCTTTAACAAACGATGTCACTTTATTAGAGAAAATGGCCAGACCCGCCTTGTCATCTTTCTTCAGTGCAATATTAGACATCACAAGACTGCTATTAATAGAATAGTCAAGCAGTGTCATTCCGTTGAAAGGCATCTTCATCGTCCTGCCTTTGTCAATAATGCTGTATATATCCTGAGCCTTCTCGTCCTGATACTGATTGACCATAAGATGTCCTCTTCTTGCTGTAGCCCTCCAGTTAATACTTCTGATGTCATCTCCAAGACTATAGTCCCTTATCTGTTCAAATTCTAGATTATGTCCTAATTTCCTAAGCTTTTTTATGCCTTGGTCTTTGAGTTTATCCGTAAAGGCAAGCAGCTCGTATTTGCGCATCTGAAGAAAAGAAGGATAGACTTTCACATCAAACGCACCATCGAACATATACTTTCTTTTGACCAGTCTGAAAGGTGATTGAGCATAAATGTTAATAGATCCGAAATTATATTCTCCTCTTTTTACTGGTCTTAAAGAATAGCCAATTTCTTTATCAAGTCTGGGCTTTAGAGTTTCATGAATTTCAAAATCTCTCTTCTGAAACTGAAAAGGAATTTCATCAATGATTGTGATTTTAACAGTAAAAGGATAGTTGTTCTTTATTTGAATTAAAATCTGATTTTCATCTCCATTAGAAAATCTTTCTGAGCATACTCTTCTACCATCTATCCCGGCTTTCATCCTGTATAAGATTGTAATATCAATACTTAAAATTACCAGCAAACAAATTAATGTAATCGATGCCGGCAACAATAGAAATGGAAAGAAGAATGCCAGTATATAGAAAACTACATTGCCTCCAATGAGGAAAAATAATAATAAATTAAAATAAAGAGACTTTAACAATTTCATCTATCTGGGCACTTCAATCTTTTTAATAATATGTTTCAGCACATCACTGACCGTAACACCTTCCATCTCTTTTTCAGCAGTAACTACTACCCTATGTTCAAGGACCGGAGCAGTTACCTCCTGGATATCTTCCGGAGTTACAAAGTCTCTTCCTCTGATTGCAGCTATAGCTTTTGATGCCCTTAATATTGCAACAGATGCTCTTGGCGAAGCTCCCAGATATAACGATGCATTGTTCCTTGTTTCCTGTATAATTGAAGTGATATAGCGGATAAGGTGATCTTCAACATGTACCTTCTGAACAGTCTCTCTTATCTCCTTTATCTCCTGCTTCGACAAGACTGCTCCAACTTTTGATAAGTCAGCTCTGCTGCCATTCTGGTGAGCACCTTTTAATATTAAAAATTCTTCTTCAGCTTGAGGATATCTTACAACTATTTTAAACAGGAAACGATCCAGTTGAGCTTCAGGAAGCTTGTATGTTCCTTCCTGATCTATGGGGTTCTGTGTTGCTAGAATCATAAACGGAGGATCCATCACATAGGTATTTCCATCCACAGTAATTTGCCTTTCTTCCATCACCTCAAACAACGCAGCCTGTGTTTTTGCCGGAGCTCTATTGATTTCATCAATCAATACTATATTGGAAAATATAGGCCCTTTCTTAAAATCAAACTCAGTAGTCTTCTGATTAAATACCGAAACGCCGGTTACATCTGAAGGCATTAAATCAGGAGTAAATTGTATCCTGCTGAAGTCAGCAGAAATGGCTCTTGCAAGCACTTTTGACGTAAGCGTTTTTGCGACACCAGGAACGCCTTCAATCAAAACATGTCCATCAGCAAGAATAGAAGCTAACAGAAGCTCTACCATTGTCTCCTGACCTACAATAATTTTTCTTACTTCATCCTTTATCTTCGTAATCGAATTGGCAACTACGCTAAGATCTATCTTATTCTCAAACATTTCGTTTTGCATATTATCTGCAATTTTTTAAAAAGTCTTCTATCAGCTTATTTAATCTAATTAGATCGTCTCCACTCAGAGATGATTTATATTTTACTGTATCAATATATTTCAGCAGATGATTTACCCTTGCTTCATCTATTCCAGATTTGGCAATGAGCCTGCTTTTAAAGTCAGGATCAGAGGTTCTTATATAGTAATGATTCTTAATATAATCGAAAAAATATACAATCTTTTTATCAGCTATATTCTTATGATTTCCTTTTGCGAAATAGAGATTGCTCACGGTTTTAATAAACTCAAGTGAATTATTTGCAACGGGCTCAATAATTGGAATGATCCGCTGTTTTCTCTTTCCTTCAAACATGATAAAAAGCAAAGCAGCAATCATGGACAGATAGAGACTATACCGCAATGCGTTATTACCAAGCACAAACCTCAAAGGATTAGTTGATACTACTACTTCACCGTGGTAATAGATATCCCATAAGATAGTTCTGTCTGGCTGAAGGAAATTAAAGCTCTTTTCAATAAATGACTTCCCTGATTCCTGAGTGAAATAATAGTTGGTATATGCAAGTGGGAATGAAGAGAGAAAAAGCCTTCCCTTTCCAATGCGCTTATATATTACAACTGCCTCCCCTTTTGAAGTAGCAGCTAACACACTATTTTCAGGATACTTATTTAAGCTATCAAATACAACGAAAAGATGATTGTTTTCAAACCTATATGTGTTTTGTTTGTCAGAGTATGGAGTTACAAAACTGAGATGAATAGTATCTGAAGCTTTTTTGTATAAGGAATCACTATTTATATTAAGATCTTTGAAGAACTTTGCGCCTGTATAAAAACCTAAAGAATCTTCTGCCCCATTTGAAAAATAAGACGCAGCAATAAAAACATCATTCCCTCTGTTCAGAATTTCCTTTAGTGCAACAATATCCTCTGCAGAAGGATTAAAGTCATCACCTATAATTATGTAATTATAAGTTGAGTCTGCATATACCTTTTCCGTTTCAAAAATTGTCTTTCTTGAAGTAAAAATCTTTGAATTTTCAAAGTAACCCGGCAATAGTTTAAACAAACCATAAGACCCAAAAGGACCTTTCTTTTCAACAGAATAAGTGTGAGACCAGTCAATAGGTTCAGGCTGGTTATATTCTACAACGATCAGTAGAATAAATAGTGACAGTAAAGCCAATCCATATTTCACTTCCTTCTTCTTCATCGTGCCAGCCTCCTGTCAAAATTTCTGAAATCTTCTCTCAGCTTCTCGAACAGAGGCTTATCAGGAATATATTCACCATACCATATTCTCTCAAATGCCAATGCATTTTGCTTAAATGTCTCTGAATGTTCCCTTTTCTCTATTTCTCTTGAATAATCTCTGTTTGTTTTATCAGGAGTCCATTGTATCAACTGAAGACTATTCAGATTGCTCAGGTTGGATAGAAACAAATATCTTACTGCCAACCTGTAGTCTTCTGCTTTAATAGCCTTTTCTATGGCATCATCCAGATCAGAACCATTAATGTCTTCCTCAGTAAATACGGGATTATGATTTACTTCATCTTTATTACTATAAAACAACCATCGCTTTTCAGCTTTAATAACCTTTATCAGAAACCATAAGAAAACAGCAATAGCTATAGCATATATAACATAGTTTATCCATTTAGTATTTACCATTTTAAAGTCTTTGCCAAACAAACTTCTGAGAAAAGAGCCGAAAATATCTTCTAACCAGTCAAAGAATGCATTTGCCTGAGGATGATAATTAAACTCCTGCTCTGACCTTAGTTCATTCCAATCCTGAGAATTAAACTTATGATGATTGAGGTGCAAAGCAATCGTATCAGCCTGTGCAAAGCAATCAGAGAAGAAGAGCACTGGTAAGATAAAAACGAATAAAACCGCTGCTTTATGAATATTAATACTCTTCAACATTTTTAGATTCTGATGAAATGGATCCGAAAGAATCGATTCTTTCCAATAAGCCTGTTGCGTCTTTTTCTTCTGCTAAACTGAAATAATGAAAATTTATTCCTATCAGCAATATTGATGAAACAAAATAACTTCCAACCATAAATAGCGCAGACGAAACCGCAGTAGCTATTTTTATAATTGATGAAACTTCATTACCATTGATTTGAGAGAAGGCCCCTATGAAAATAGCGACATACATTGGTATTGCGAACACAAAAGATATTCCGGAGTAGATTAAAGAAAAAACAAAAATTAATCCGAACGTTCTCCACCACTTTCCTGATATGAGACTGAATGAACGCTTTAGTCCTGCAAAAAAACCTTTTTGCTCATAGAGGCAAACGCTCATCAACAATGACAAAGTAATGGCTATATAGAAAAAAAGGAGTTATCGACAAAACTACTGAAATAAAACCAAGGAAAAACCCAAGGCTGCCTCCAGTAGAGAATAACTGAAACAAGAGACCACCAATGACAGCAGAGGTTAAGCCCATAAGAAATATAGAACCTAAGATCACCTTCAAAGCAAGAAAAAATCTCTTCATTACACCTTTCCAGACTTCACCGACAGAGGTGTCCAGGTCATTTATATACAAATATATAAACTCATAAATAGTAAGAAAAAATACCAGGGAGCCAGCAATTAATATGAGGTACATTAATCCAAACTGTAATCCCATACTTTGAACCATGAATAAATCCGGGCCGCCGACGCCCATAGCAGAGCTCATAAGGAATGAATAATAGAGCCCAAAACCAATTCCACCTAATAAGATAAATGGTCCAGAGATAAACAGTATTGCCCGAAGCAGGGGTTTGATATTTGCCGTCAGGAATGAAAAAGTTACGCTTATTATATCACCCAAATCTCTTGACTGACGAAAGTTAATTTTTTGTTGCATGGTTGTTTTGATTGTGTATTCTTTTAGGATAAAAAACGAAGTAATAAATTATAAAGCCTGCAGAAGCAAGGATAATAAATAGTTTTACGGCATTATGCATTTCTGTATGCCTCGTAACAAAACCTTCTAAAAAACCTGCAACAATAAAAAGAGGGACAAGTCCTAAACTTATCTTGGCACCTTCTCGTGCGCCTCTCATCAAAGATGCTCCTCTTGAGTAAGTACCAGGAAATAGCAATGAATTGCCAAGTACCAGTCCTGCACCTCCTGCAATTACAATAGAAGAAATTTCTATTGTGCCATGAATCCAAATAGTTAGTACCGAATGAAGGAATAAGTCATACTTGTAAAAAAAAGTCTGAAAAGACCCAAGCATAACACCATTCGTAAACAAGAAGTAAACTGTTCCCAAGGCATATGCCACGCCGGCAGCAAAGGTCATAAAGGCTACCCTTATATTATTAAAAGTAATAAAAAGAAACATGTTCGTTTCTCCTTCTCCTTTATAGACAGCCATTGGATCTCCTCTTTCAATATTACTAATCGTCATATTGACATAGTTATCTCCTAGAATAACCCTTACAAAGGAATCATCATAATAAGCTGATACCACTCCGATTGCAATAGAGATGGTAAAGATAACAAGAGAAGCAAGAAGGGCTTTTCTGTTTTTATAGATAGATAATGGAAGTTCCGTCTTCCAGAACGAGAAGAATCTTCCGCTTTTTTCTTTTTTATTTTTATAAATATTTCCGTGAACCCTTAATGTAAGATCATTAAGATATATGGTAATCTTACTTGAAGGATAGTTTGTTTGTGCATAGGAAAGGTCATCCGTAAGTTCGATAAACAGTTCTGATAACTTATCAGGATCGCCTGTATATCTTTCACCAAGCAGGATTTCAAATTTTTTCCACTTCTCCGAATTTTGCTTTATAAAAGCCGCTTCCCTCATAAAAAATAAGTATATTTCATAAAATTTATAAATTTTCTGCTGAGATGCAAAAGATTAAGATTCAAACTCCGCAAAATGTAGTTATAGAATACGAAATTGCTTCAATTTGGGATAGAATTGTCGCAAATTTCCGGGATTATCTTATCATCATTTCATATATAATCCTTTTAGCGATTATTTCAAGTACCTTTAAGCTTAATAATCCTATTCTGTTTATCTTTTTTGCCCTTCCTCCATTTTTATATCAGCTGGTTTTTGAATCATTTATGAATGGCCAATCGCCTGGAATGAAAAGCAAAGGTTTAAAAGTCATCAGAATTGATGGTAAAGAATGT
This sequence comes from Sporocytophaga sp., assembly GCA_024707265.1. Taxonomy (GTDB): domain Bacteria; phylum Bacteroidota; class Bacteroidia; order Cytophagales; family Cytophagaceae; genus Sporocytophaga. Next base: position 233,183 of record JANQAB010000009.1, read on the forward strand.
ACATTTTTGAATTACTTCCTGAGATGGGTACTCAGGCCTATTGATGTATTCATGTTCTACGGAGGCATTGCAATGCTTATGATAGCCGTAACTAAGAATGGCCAGAGGCTTGGGGATCTTCTTGCAGGAACAACTGTAGTCAGACTAAAAAAACAATACAGTCTGGACAATACACTTTTTGTAAATCCTGAAAACAATTATGTCCCGGTGTTTTCTGGTGTTGACAGGCTGAACGACCGTGATATGGAGATTATCAAAGAGGCTATAAAGGTTTATGAGACTACAGGCAACATGATTCCTGCCGCGGAGCTTTCAAAAAAGATAAAAACCGCACTTGATATTCAAACACAAATGGACCCAATAGTGTTATTGAAAACTATTCTTAAAGATTACTATAATACCACCTCAGCTTTTTAGTCTTTATGAATTTATCTGATTACCCGACTTTTACAAAATCTCAACTTGCCTTGAGAAACGGAGTGGATAAAGAAGAGATCTGGTGCGCCTACAATGGCTTTATTTACGAATTAAATAAGTCAAGGCTTTGGAGAGGCGGTAAGCATTATGAACATTGGGCAGGACAGGATTTAACGGAAGAAATGAAAGACGCTCCTCATAATGAGAATGTTTTTGATAAATTTAAAATTGTAGGTATATTGAAGCCCTGATAATTTGTATTAATTCCCAATAAATAAAAAAATAAACGATGATAGTAATTGCAGACAGCGGTTCAACCAAAACAAACTGGGTTATTGTCGAAAAAGACAATAGCAGGTCTACAGCAAAAACTGTTGGATTCAACCCGTATTATCAAAGCTCTGATGATATTTATCAGACACTGATAAACGACCTGATTCCACAGTTAGGTTCCAAAAAAATTGAGAAAATATTCTTCTACGGTGCAGGATGCGAGGCTTTGGAACAAAGAGAACAGGTTGCTGTTGCAATTCGTAAAGCATTTCCGCAAACTGAAGTAATGGTTGATCATGATCTTCTAGCTGCTGCAAAAGCTGCGCTCGGAGATACTCCTGGTATTGCCTGCATCTCCGGAACTGGTTCCAATACTTGTTTATATGATGGAAAAGATGTTATAAAAAACATTCACAGTCTTGGTCTTTTCCTTGGTGATGAAGGGAGTGGCGGATACCTGGGCAAAATGGTTGTCAGAGAATACATCAGAGAAGCAATGCCAGCTCATATTACAAAGAAGTTTGAAGAATTTACTCCAGACAGACAAGCTGACATTTTGGATAAAGTTTATACTAAACCTTTCCCTAATAGATACCTGGCTTCCTTTGCGAGATTTGTTGCAGAAAATCAAAAAGACCCATACTTATTTAACCTTGCCTACCACAACTTTGAGTTGATGTTTGACAGGTCAATATTAAGATATGAAGGAGTTAAAACCCTTCCTGTTAATTTCGTTGGTTCTATTGCACACTATCTGAGTGACGTACTATACAAAGTAGCAGCAGATAAAGGCGTAAAAATCGGGAATATCGTAGGTGACCCAATGGAATCTCTTACAGACTATCATTACAAAAAAGAATACGTGCATGCGCATCACTGAGACATCCTCAAGGTTTAACGACCTTGAAAAAATGTCTGTTGGTGAACTTCTTAGAAATATAAATCAGGAAGATACATCTGTTCCGATTGCCGTTGAAAAGGCAATCCCTCAAATTGAAAAGCTTGTCTCTGCAATCGTTGAAAAAATGAAAGCCGGAGGCAGGCTTTTTTACATTGGGGCAGGCACCAGCGGACGACTTGGTGTTTTGGATGCCTCAGAGTGCCCTCCATCTTTCGGAGTTCCTGACGACTGGGTAATTGGGCTTATTGCTGGAGGGGATATTGCTTTGAGAAAAGCAGTAGAGTTTGCCGAAGACGATGAGCAACAGGCATGGCTCGATCTTCAGACTTTTAATGTTACTTCAAAAGATGTAGTAATAGGTGTAGCTGCATCCGGCACCACTCCTTATGTTGTGGGAGGCGTTAAAACTGCCCGCAGTAATAATATGATAACGGGGTGCATTACAAGTAATCCGGATTCTCCACTTGCAGAACAGGTTCACTTTCCCGTGGAAGTAATTACAGGGCCTGAATTTGTTACAGGAAGTACCAGAATGAAAGCCGGAACCGCGCAAAAACTTGTCCTTAACATGATCAGTACTTCAGTAATGATCCGGCTTGGAAGAGTTAAAGGAAACAAAATGGTAGATATGCAGCTTAGTAATGAAAAACTCATCGAAAGAGGAATTAAAATGATCGCTGATGAGTTAAAAATTGAAACAGAAAAAGCTGCACGCCTGCTGGAAGAACAGGGAAGCGTGAGAAAAGCAATAGACTGGTACAGGAAACATGCATGAGATAGAACCTTTTTATAACTGGGAAAACTATTACAACCCTGCAGATGATGAGCGATCTCCTTTCCATGGAGTAGAATACAATATGCAGGGATATACCAATAACATTTACGGGTATTTTATTCATCCGCTGTGGGATTACATAGGCTCCGACACGCTTTACATAAAAATCCTTTTTATTAACTATGAAAAAGGTATTGCAATCCTTGAAATGTTCGGAGAGTGGAATGATACCCTACACAATGACATTATGCATTTTAAACGCAATGTTATTGATCATCTGCTTGGAGAAGGAATAACTCAATTTATCCTTTTAGGAGAAAACATTCTTAATTTTCATGGCTCGGATGATTGCTACTATGAAGAATGGTTTGAGGATGTAGAAGATGGCTGGATTGCTGCAGTAAACTTCAGAGATTTTGTTCTGGATGAATGGAAAAAATTCCGACTTGACTACTACATTAATTTCGGGGGCACTCTGGAAATTATAAACTGGAGGACAATGCCTCCACTTCAGTTTTATGAAACTGTAAAGAAAAATATCACACTGAGACTTTCATAAATAGCATAAAAAAACCTGAGAAAATTCTCAGGTTTTTTTATGCTATATCTTAAAACCAATTGTTAAAAGAATCTAACTCTGTCATCTACTATATCAGAATTCTTTCTGATTGCCTCATCCACACTGTAATCAATTCTTCCAATTCTTTGATTTACTAGGTCATTTTTATATTTAGAGTAATCAGCTATTTCCGGAGCAGGAGTAAAATTCACAAGCTCAAGATTGATTACACCGTATTCACCTTTAAATGGACCGGTTTTAGCACCTTTCTTCAATCCGAATAATTTACCTATCGCAATCGGATCATACCCAATAGCAGCGATTGAGTTAGAAGATAAAGTAACATCAGGAGCAACGCCTGAGGTAGCGCCTGAACCAAAGTCAGCAGCGATTTTCTCGAATGTTCCGGATAGTTTTGAAAGCTTCTCAGAAATAAGTTTTGCCTTTTCTTCATTTCTTACTTTAGCAGTAAGCTCATCTCTTACATCATTAACTGATGCAACACCTTCTTCTCTTTCTCCTGTTAAAATGGCAACAACATATTGATCATCCAATGAGAATACATTAGAAACATCTTCTACATCTGCATCATTGTAAGCCCACTTTACTATTGTTCTGGCATTTGAAAGATTGTTTACAAATCTATCAGCTTTTCTGATGTTGCTTGCTGAGAATTTCTGTAATGAATCAGCTTTTACTTTTGCATTAAAATCTGCAGTATCCTTTATAGAATTAGCAAATTCGTCTGCCTTTCTGAAAGCAGCATCTTTAGTAGCTTCAGAAGCAATAATATCCTTTTCAACCAGAGCTACCAAATATTTTTTATTGTTTTTAGGAGCTGTTACTTTGATTATATGATAACCGAATTCTGTTTCAGTTAACTTTGGAAGCAAGCCTGCTGAAGATGCCTGGAATACTGCATCGTTAAAAGGCTTCACCATTTGTCCCTGGCTAAACCAGCCTAGATCTCCACCTCTTGAAGCAGTTCCGTCAGATCCATACATTCTCGCCATTTGAGCAAAGTCAGCACCGGATTTAATTTGATTAAGAACTTCGTTTGCTTTTTTCTTTAAGGAATCTTTTTCTGCAGCTGATTTATCCCTTGTATCAAAAAGGATATGGCTTGCTTTTGCATAAGATACAGAATCAGATTTTATGTCATTGATCTTGTACAACTGCACTTTACCAGCCGAAACAAAAGGACCATAAACGCTATCAATAACTACATTGCTAGCAATGTTTTTCAACTCTTCAGGTAGTTCCCCAAAAGTTTTGAATGAAGGAGGTACAGGATTGTCAGAGTTTGATTGTATAAACAAGCTGTCGTTCTGAGAAGTAGCAAATTCCTTTTTAACTTCTGCCAGTTCCTGTTTAAATGCTGCACTGTCTTCTGCACTTGGTTTAACACTGAAGGTAACATAGTCAAATGATCTACCTGCTTCAACCTTAAACTCATTCTTATGCTTGTTCAGATAATCAGATAACATATCGTCAGTAACTTTAACAAGGCTGTCCGCAACGGCATAAAAAGGAACGTACAGATATTTAGCTTCAGCTTTTGAATTCTGATTGTTATAATCCCTCTTTGCTTCCTCAGAAGTTACATAAACAGATTTTCTGAACAAGTTTAGATATTTCGTTCTAAGTCTTTCTTCTTTGATACCCCTCTCAATGCTGTACCAAAGTTGCTGATCACGAGGATCTCTTTCTTTAAATTTATTAAAGAATTCTTTCAGGAAAGCTCTGTCGAACTGCTGAGTCTGAGGGTTGGAGAATAATTGTATAACAGTAGGGTGAATATGCTCCCCTTGCACCATGTCATACAACTCGTCATTTGTTACTGCAAGGCCTAGTTTTTCGAACTGTTTTGCATAAGCAATATCAAATATTTTTGCATTCCACGCCTGCTCAATAATAGAAGGTCTTTCACTTTCACCAACGTTTCTGCCTGTTCTCAAGACATAGTCAGCTTCTGTTTCATCTACCTTACCTTGGAAATCTTCAACGGAAATACTTTTTCCGGCGATTTCTCCTACATTTCTGGATCTGTTACGTAAAAAGGAATTTGGTCCGAAAACCTCGCCTCCCACCAAGAAAAGAACCAGACCTACGGCCACGATTCCTACAACAACCCCGGAATGCTGATTAATTTTGTTAAAAATTGCCATTGCTTAATTATAATTTCTTTTAAAGAACCGCAAAAATACTATTATTAATTTTCAAAATCAAAATCAATAAACCTCTGAAATAAAATTATTTATTCTTTACCCTAACTTTCTTTAAAGGTCCTGACTTACCTTTATTTTCTTGTTTATCAGGACTTTTTGACTTTACCCATTGATAAAGCATCAGCATCATGAAACATAACATGAAAAGCCAGTAGCTTTCTTTGAACCCAACAGTCATTGTCTGGTGAATTCCTGTAAGCAGGAACACAACGCCCAAAGAAAATATTATTGTACCCAGAAATTTCATAATCAATTTATTCGACAACGTCGATCACTCCTGTTGGATTAAGAATTTTATAGGAGGTAAAATTCTGATTTGTTTTAAGTCCTTTTCCCATGAGAATTTCTGTTGGCGTTGTAATTGTTACAAAAGTATTTGTATCACAATAAACTTCATCCTTTCCGGGATCCCAGAATAATTCTTCACTATTCATTTTCTTCTGCTGTTCTATACTTTTAATTTCCACAGCCCCTTTAACATTGTAGAGATTCTTTTCTTTTTCTAATCGGCCAGAATTTCCTCTTAGGGTAGAGGTTTTTACTCCGTATTTATCAAAAAACTCAATAAACACTCCATTAGGAAACTCCCGATCTCCGTTTTTTAATTCTATTTCTTTGGGGGCTTTTAATCTTACCCTTACGATAGAGGAATCTGAATATATAGTTTCTATATCGTTCACTTCCATGACCGGACCATCATAAGGCTTTAACTGCTCATAGGTTTTTGCCTTCTGACAGGAAATGAAAATTATTGTAGTTGTTAAAAATAAAAAGATTTTTCTCATTGGTACTATTCAATTCTTCTGCGCTCAAACCATTTGTCAATCGTTTGGAAACTTAGATAGACCTGGAAATATCTGTCACGAATAAGTCCATCATTTGTTGACCCTCTTTGGCCTGCAACCAGGGCGACATTCAGTCTCGACAATGGTTTGGATTTATATCTTGCATCCTTGCGGCCAACTGGTATTGAACCGCCTAAAGAAACAGAAAAATCATTTAGTTGAGTTCCATTAAAATAGAAAGGTGTTTTCTGATACGATAATCCAGCTCTTAAAATTGGCATTTTCATCACTTCCTGGCCCTTTAGTTTGTATTCACCGCCAAAAGCAATTTTATATCCATTTTTGAAATTATCTATTCCTGCATCGAAATTTTTGTATTTACTATAGCTTAAATAGGTAAAATCAACACCAATACTCCAATCTACAGGCTTATCAATACTAAAGGCTATTGTCAGTCTTGAAGGCAATACTGCATGCATTTTAGTATTGCTAATAACTGTATCCTCCTTCACGTCATTTAGATCTGTTTTTCTCTCTCTGATCAACTCTCTTCTGGATGTTAAGCCCGCAGAAAAATCATAGATCGCTCCCACGTTGTAATAAATGTGCTCTTGCTCCTCTTTAGCAGAGGCTTTCAGAATATTTCTATAAGCAACTCCTGGCTTAAGATTCAATCCAGAGTAAGAGGTTCTTTGACGAATTCCATATTTCTGATCTTGCACATCAACATCAAGAGACGTCATCTGGGTAAAAAACTCTTCATTAGTTGAGCCAAAAACATATGATGCCGTTAAGCCAGCTGAGAAATTTTTTGTTAAATCCACTCCATTAGCAAAGCTGGCAGTATAAAGTCCGCCTGTACCAATATTAGATGTACTGGACACAATACCACTTGTATCAAAAGCAACATTGCTAAAATAGTCATAACTCATATTGCTGTATGGACTGAGGCTAATACTTGTTGTCCAGCGATTTGAAACAGGAAAAGCAATATTCAAATACTGAAAATTGACAGATTTACTTTGTTGTTTTAGCGTCCCATCATTAATTGATCTGCCAACTCCATACAATGCTCCTTCAAACATGGTGTATTTGATTGTTGTATCCATATTCAGCCGTCTGTTTGTTGTGAGCAAAGCCGGGTTCAGGAAGTTGATATACTCAAGGTTCGGAGATGCTACGCCAATACCTCCCATTCCAATATTCCTTATACTGCCAGGGGAGGAAAGGTCTCCTAAACCAAATCGTGAATAAGGTGAATTTTCCGTTAACTGAGCTGTTGCCTGAAAAGCTGTTAAAGACGTCAGAAGTGCTAATAAAATCCTATAAAAATCTCTCATTATATTCTAAAATGCTATTTAGCCCAATTAAAACCAAATCGGGAACTACAAAGATGGTTTCTTTTAATCTTCTTTCAAAAAAATCTTGCATCTCCACCACACATTATTACATTCAGTTCCTGATCATTTTTTTTAAACTCCCCAATCATACCCAGAATTTCTGCCCCCGCACCATTTAAAACCCCGCTCAAAATAGAACCTTTTGAACTTTTTCCAATAAAAGATATTTCTTCTTCTTTCTCTACCAACGGTAAACCTGCTGTAAACGCATTTAATGCCTTAAATCGTATAGAAATTCCAGGAGAAATTGCTCCGCCGTAATAATTTTTTTCTTTATCAATAAAATCATAGGTGATACAAGTCCCGGTGTCAATGACCAGGCTGGACTTTCCTGGATAAAGGTAACAGGCTCCAGCAACCCCGGCAATTCTGTCAGGTCCGAGCGTTTGAGGAGTTTCATAATTATTATTAAAAGGAAGTTGAAGCCCGGAACTCAACAAAAGAGGATTAACTTGAAATGAAATTTTTTCTTTAATAATGTCCTGATCTTTCCTAACACTACTGATAATTGTCCTTTTAATATCAAATCCTGAAATTATTCTTGCCAGTTGATTATAATCATTCGTAGTAAAAACTTTCTCAAGAGTACTATTCTTAAATAATCCGAGTTTTATTGATGTATTTCCGGAATCTATTACCAGGTTCATAAATTCAAAAATAATAATAAAATTTGCGAAGCTGTTTCATTTTACCCTATTTGTTTGAAGATTGAATTATGAAAAACACTTATATAGTTGCGGGATTAATGTCAGGAACTTCTCTTGACGGTTTGGATATAGCGGTTTGTAAATTTGAGCTGAAAGAGGATAAATGGAGCTATGAAATACTGGATGCTACAACTTTCGAATATGACGAAGCCCGCAGAAACAGTTTGAAAAATGTAATGAAAGGCTCGGCAGAAAGTCTTGCCAGGCTGGATTTTGACTTCGGATATTTTCAGGGAAGTGCAGTAAAAAACTATCTTGATAAATTAAATACTTCTGTTGATTTTATTTCCGCCCATGGCCATACAATTTTTCACCAGCCGGAAAACAGATTTACTACTCAAATAGGAAATGGCGCTGCGGTGGCCGCTGCAAGCAATCTCCCTGTAGTCTGCGATTTCAGATCAATGGATGTAGCGCTCAGAGGGCAAGGAGCTCCTTTGGTTCCTATTGGAGATAAATTATTATTTAAGGAGTTTGACTTTTGTCTAAATCTCGGTGGTATCGCAAATATTTCTTACGAAGACAAATCTGGAAAAAGAATCGCCTTTGATGTGTGCCCTGCAAATATGGTTTTAAATTACCTTGCTGCACAAAAGGGGCATTTATTTGATAAAGGAGGATCACTGGCCAAGGTAGGTTCACTCAACATAAACCTTCTGGAAACACTTTCCAAAATTGAATATTATTCCAAATTGACTCCAAAATCGCTTGGTAAAGAGCACGTTGACAATCTTTTTATTCCATTGATAAAAAACTCCAAAGACAGTATTGAAAACTTACTGAATACTTTTTGCCATCACATTGCAGAAAAAGTAACGGAGGTTATAAAAAAGAATAAAACTTCAGATCACACGAAAGTTCTGATAACCGGAGGAGGCGCGTTTAATGAATTCCTTGTAGGGCTTTTTCAGGAAATGGCAGGTCATGGAATTAAATTCGTTGTTCCTGAGCCTAAAATAGTTTCATTTAAAGAGGCATTAATATTTGCCTTTTTAGGAACATTAAGATGGAGAAATGAAGTAAATAGCTTAAGCTCGGTAACAGGCTCTAGGAAGGATAATTGCGGAGGGGCCATTTATCTGGCCCCATAATATAATATTAACGTCTTCTGATTCTGATTTTTGCTTTATTCTCTTCTCCGTGAAGAAGACGAACTATATTTTTTTGGTGTGTGATAACTACCAGAGCAAAAATTGCAAAAGCAAAAAGCACTACTATCGGCTGATTTGGGCTAAACCTTGGAAGACATAGCAAGATAGGAAATGCTAAAGCTGAAGTCATTGAACCAAGGGATACATATTTAAATATCAGAAATACAACCAGAAACACTAAAATACAAAGAAGAGCAGCTTCAGATTGTATAGATAATATCATTCCTAAAAGTGTTGCGACACCCTTCCCTCCTTTAAACCTTTCATAAACGGGAAAAATATGTCCTGCCACGGCTGCCAATCCGAAAAATAGCTTGTATAGTACAAGATCCTGGTGATCAATTAAATTAAAATATGCAAGAAAGAATGCGCTATTGGTTGCAGTCCAACCTTTTAGAATATCCACCAGCATCACTATAATGCCCGCCTTTTTTCCCATTACCCTGAAAGTATTTGTTGCACCTGCATTTCCGCTACCAAAATCCCTTACATCCAAACCAAAAAAGGCTTTACCATACCAAACAGCGGTAGGCAAAGATCCTATCAGATAGGCTAAAACAATTCCGATTGTTATAAATAATATGCTCATGTTTCTTACTTACGTGTAACCTTAACAAAATGTTAATTTTTGAAAAATACCAAATTTGATTAATAAAACAAAAGAGATTAAAAATCAAATTGATTTTTAATCTCTTTGTCGCGAAACCAAAATCTTCAAGCAAAAGTTCCTGAAATGTTAATTTCCGAATAGGTTTTTCATCTTTTGCTGGTCTTGCTGCTGCTTTTTCCTGTCTTCCATTGAAGGGTCTGGCTTACTACCTCCGGCAGGATCTTCCCCTCCCTGATCCAGATTTTGGTCAGGCAGCTTATATTTATCATAGTTTTTTGTGTCTTCCTTTCCTTTTTTGGCAGGCTTAGACGTCTTTTTTGCCGGGGTTTCTTCCTCTACTTCCTCTCCCACACCTGGCATTTCATCTGCTGGAGCTTCTTCCTGAAGCTCTTCCTCGGCAGCTCCCTCCTCTTCATACTCCTGACTTTCAGGTATATCTTCATCCAGGTCCTCCTGAACTCCAAGATACCTCTCTTTAAACATTGTTACAAATCTTGTTTTTTCGCCATTCTCCGCTTTGACATAATAAAATTTGGAACGATCCGGCAATTCTCCTTTTGATTTTCCAGCCAATATAGAATTCACCTCATCATTTGAAGATGTGACAGCAAATCTATTGTCGTCATAGGTAATGTAATACCAGGAGTGCGGACTTGCTTCAAGATAGATGTTTATCACATCTCCTTTTGGCGTCTTCTTTATTTCAATATGTCCTGGCATTGCTTTATTTATATCATCCTTTAAAATATTAGACACATAAATAGTACCTACACTGTAAAAGGCTTTGTACTCTGCCGACCATTTCAGATTGACATCCGAGAATACTACATTTTTCCCAAAATCACTGTCAATCATCGGCAATGGAGCATATCCAAGAGATTTCTGGCTCTTAAACTTTTCCGCACCAGCATTTCCTATAAGTTCTGCCAGCTTATATACCAAAACAGTATCTCTGACAAATATTTTTTCTGAAGTTTCAGATGTGTCTAATGGGAAAGCTGAAGCCATGGTCTTCATATTTTTGCCAACTGCCGCCAGTACCGATGAATTTACTTTGAAGTTGAATGACAATATAGTATTGAATTCATACTTAAAATTAGTAAGATCTGATTTTCCAAAACCTGCAGCGTCCAGGGTAATATTCTTATTTTCTTTAAGAATGTTAAATTTTCCTGAAAATTCTGAAGTTGAGTTAGCATCATCATATGAGAAGATACTTCCCTGTTTTGTTTTGCCTGCAAGTCTATCCGGAACACCAACCCTGAACAATCCTTTTTGTGCAATATATTCCAGAACTCCTTTGGTACTGAAGATATCATGATCCAGCTGATTTCTCTTTTGCGAGATAAATGTAGTATACATCTCATTGGATCTTGTATCAAAGTACATACCGGTTGTTAATGGAGTACCATTCCCTGCGACAGCATTGTCTACGTTGATTACTACGTCTCCATTGGATCCGTCATTATTATACTTCAGCCATTGTGAATAGCTCAATGCTCCTTTAAGATCTAACTTGAGGAAGCCGTCAAAAGCAAGGAATTTCTTTTCTGCGAACAGGGTAACCTTACCTTTATAGAGGATTTTTGGCGCTACTTCCAGACTATCTTCTTCCCTGATAGCTCCCATTGCTACAGTATGCGCTCCTTCTTTTTTCTTCTCAGATTCTACGAGTCTAAAATCCTGAAATTTGAAAGAAAGGGTATCCGCACCAAGGTTAACATATTGGTAAGTGGCTTCTCCGGCAAATTTCTTTCTACCCTCAATATCAATAATTCCATCATATAAATGGTGGTATTTGGTGACAGAATCCAGCACTATTCTTGCATTTTTTAACGTACGCATAACAGCATTCTCTTCCACTATCACTTTGCTGCTATCAGGATATACCAATCCGTCTGCTACTTTAATATAAGGAATACCAAATACGTTAAGCGTTAGCTTTTCCATGTCATAGACTGCGTCGGTTGCATTAAAGACAAGGCTGTCCTGATCAGCTCTGGTAGAGTAGAAATATGACTTATTAATATTTCCACCTTCAGGCATTTTCATGAAGATCTTTTTCTTTTTCAGGTCCCAGGTTCCTTCATCCAGAGAAGTCTTATACTGGGCATATGGAAATTCATTACTTGCAAAACCTTGTTGTTCCGGACTAAACTGAGCAATGCTTTGATCGAGATCGAAATTCAACTTCACTTGCTCACATTTCAATGCAGGCTTATCAGGGTTATCAGACTTAACCTTGAAAAGTGTCTCTCTCGCTGCAAACTTTGTTTGTTCAAAATGGAATTTTGGAGATTCGGATTCCGAACCTCTGGTAATAAGCACTCCTTTACCGAACATACCATTCTTGGTAAGGATGGCCGTACCGTGCATATCTCCCGTGCCTTTATAAAACTTGATAGGATCTTTTGCATTGGAAATAAACATACTGTCGGCTTTAGGCAACCACTTAAGTCTGTAATCATTGACCATCATGTCAGGGTAAAGAACGTCCGGAGATGAGGCCTGAGCACAACCACCTTCCTTATTGACGACCGATGTTCCTTCAGTAAGTACCGAGTCCTTAAAAAATGCAAAATCCTTGGATTTGAGAACAGCATTTAAATATGTGATATCACCATCTCCACGAATTCCTTTATTATCAAGAGATATTCTGTTATAATATGTTCCGGTTCCGTTGTACAGCTGATAACCATTTTTGGGTGCATCGTGAACAAACCCCAGAGAATAATCCGGCATTACAATCAGTTTTTCATTAAACTCGGGGAAAATTCCACCTGTTTCAAAACTTCCGTCAAAACCAATGGCTTGAGGATCATCACTACTTAAGCTGTCTATTTTAAATGGGGGAATCTTAAATTTAATGGTGGTATCGTAAGCCCCGTTAGCTATTGTTGGTTTGTCAAAAAACACTGTTGCTCCGGATGTAGCATCGAATATAGGGTAAGCAGGAATTCTTTTTTCTTCCTGATTTATTATCCGGTTTATTTATATAAAGTGTTCCGGATGAATACCTCAATTCATTACCTAGCACTCTTGCTTTTCCCTTTTCAGTTTTCTCTTTAGACTCAACTGCCAGTCTTATCTGGTCAATAGTTTTTAAGTGTACTAGAAAGCTGTCGTAGACAAAGTTGAAATCATTTCCAATGAACTGAAAGTTCTGAGTATTGATTTTACCATGAAAAGAGAAGTCTCTGTTTTTCAATATTTTTAGCTCCCTCTTATCAGGAACAAAGTTTACATTAAGAGAATCACTTATATAAATTTTATCTACACCTCTTACCAACAACTCATTTGAATTAAGATCCAGGGTCGCATTAGCTCCTCCAGGGCTGATGGAAACAAAGGTGATGTTATCATAATCTTTTTTATCTCTTCGGGAAAGCACATAGTGTCTGGCTTTTCTTCTCAATTTGATTTCACCCGCTTTTACATTATAATCGATAAACCCTGTCTTCATCAGTTGGACCATTGCACCACGTACAGTCAGAGGTTCAAGTTTATAAGCTTTTGCAACATCTTCAGCAAACATCACATCAGACTTAGTTTTGTCTGCATGCGCTACGATCATCTGAAGGGGATGGAACTTGTACATTCCCTGCATACCAGAATATTTATCTCCGCTGAAATATTCTTCTGATTCAAATAAGGCAGGAATTTGGTCTCTTCCATTAGTAATATTAAAGTCAATTTGAGATCCTGCAAGATTCCAGGAAAGCGCATCCGCTACTATTTCTATTTTATGATAACTATCCAAAAATGGAGAATGTCTATATCCATTGGGTTTGGTTATTCGAACAGTTGCGCTATTTTTATTATATTTTAAACTACCTCCAGGGTGGAATATGGAATCTGTTTCGGTCTGATATAACACAATACTTGAAACATCCGAAGTAATTGTAGAGTCTGTCATTGTAAATCTAGGCGAGACAGATCTGATCCTGGTTTTTCCTTCGTGCAGAATTTCTATAGAAGCAGTTCCTTCATCAATAGACGAACTGTACATCTTTCTTCCAGCCAGAGACAAACCACCTTTGTATTTTATATTTTCCCCAAGCCCTTTGATCTCAATATTACTTCCATATGATTTGAATCTTGGATACTGGTTATCTTCAAAAGTCTTATGCTTTTTGCTGTTAAATTCAAAAATACCTTCCACCTTGTTATCTGTTTTGGCAGGATAAGTCAGCACTGCACTCTCACAAACCAACTTCGTAGATTTAACAGGAAAGTTGTACTCTTTTAACTCAGCTGTTATTTCATCTGGTCCAAAACCAGCCATAGTCCAGTCAAATTTCCCCCCGTTTCCAACAAAAAGATTATTTTTCAGCATCAGACTTCCGCTTGTACCTTTAAGAGCGGTACTATCAGAGGCAGTTACGAAGACAAAGTCTACATCTTTAAATTCTATAACAGCTCCATCTATTGGTGGCTGGGGAGTTGGCACATAACCAATGTTATAGATATTTTGATCTTCCGGCTTTGCTTGACTTTCATCCAGTGTTCCCCAGCTATTTTCTTCTGCTTCCGGATTATCCCAGTCACTAAAAAATTCTTTTTCTTTTTATCAATGTCCTTAGCATTGCCCCAGCCATCGTCTGTTGTCTGAGTTTGTGCCTGATCTTGCTGCTCTTCCTTTGCAAGTAGCTGGTCATACTGGTCTATTACAGAAGCTTCCTCCTTTGCTTTTACCAATCTGAAGTTATAAGATCCTCCTTTAAAATAAAGTCTGTTATACCCGGAAGAATAAACCATTCCCTTTTCTACAACCAGCCTTATAGTAGAAAAATAAGTATTCAATTTCTGTCCGTCATATTTTTCTACAGCATATTGAGTGATAGCTAAAAGGGTATCAAGATTAGAACCTGAAAGGTTTGCATTTTTAGATGCAACTAAAGTCGCAAAGAAATCCGAAAAATTAGGATTTGTCCTTAATTTTTTGGATTTCAGCATTTTCTGACAGGTTTCGATAATCTTTTTCTTTTGATCATCAGAAAATCCTGCCCAGGTGGAGTTAAAATTTGAGGCCACAATCATCACTCCCTGATTATTGGTGGTATTAAGCATTGTACTCACGTCCACTACAAATTGTGCAGGATCAGATGCAAGTTTGTACTGCGCTCTGCATAATAGAGGAACAGCAACAATTAAAAAAATAAGGTAAAATTTAAGCCTCATCATGGTAATTTCTCTCAGGAATTTTGAAACACTAAACAAGCCCAGTTATTTTTTTGCAGGCTCTTTTCGAATTTTAAGCCCCTGTCAAGTGCTTCTGATTTAATATCTTCAATGTCTTCTGTATAAAATCCGCTTAAAAGCAGATATCCGGATTTATATAGTGCTAATGCATATAGGTTGATTTCATCCAGTAATACATTCTTGTTAATATTTGCTAGGATTAAATCGTATTTATTGTTGGCAAGATTCAACTCCGCCATTGTACCCTGCAAACATTTCATATTTATATTATTGATTTCAGCGTTTTCTTTCATATTAGAGAAGGCCCACTCATCAATATCTGTTGCTGTAATTTCTTTAGCTCCAAGCAATCCGGCGAAGATGCCCAATACTCCTGTTCCTGCTCCTGCATCAAGAATTGTTTTCCCCTGATGATCAAGTCCTAGTTGAGCTTTTATCATCAAAGAAGTAGTTTCATGATGACCTGTTCCAAATGCCATTTTGGGGTTGATCAGGATCTCATACGGAAAATTCTTGTCAGGGTGATGAAATGCTGCCCTGATGAGCACCTGATCTTCAATTCTGACCGGATCAAAGTTTTTCTCCCATTCTTCATTCCAGTTCTTTTTTTCAAGTTTAGATACAGTATATTCAAGGATATTCTGATATCTGCCCAACACCTCTTTTAATTGCTCTTCCTGAAAAAGGTCATCTAGCACATATGCCTCGACTCCTTCTTCAGTTTCCTGAAAAGAATCAAAACCTAAAAAATCGAGTTCAGCAATCAGCATATCCTTTATCTCCTCTGATGCCGGAATTATTATTTGAAGAAAGTCCAAAATAAACTATTTAAAATACTAAATATTTAAATTATTTAAAAAGGCTGGACTACTAATATTCGGAGTTTATAATCCGAGAATACTACCAACCCAGCCCTTTATTATTTGTTTTAGAATGATTTAACAATATCAACGAAATCTCTAGCTTTTAAGCTTGCTCCCCTATCAAACCACCGTCAACATCCGGGCAGGCGAAAAGCTCTTTAGCATTGTCAGGCTTACAGCTTCCACCATATAGAATCGTAGTGTCATCTGCAACTTTAGCTCCATACTTGGATTTAATATGGTCCCTGATGATAGCATGCATTTCCTGAGCCTGAGCTGTAGTAGCTGTAACGCCAGTACCTATTGCCCAGATTGGTTCATATGCAATAACCACTTTTAGAAATTCGGATTCAGGAAGGTGGAAAAGACTTTCTGTTAATTGGCTTTTAACGAAATCCAGGTGTACACCTTTTTCTCTTTGGCTTAACGTTTCACCACAACAAAATATTGGAGTAAGACCATTCTGAAGAGTGATATTTACTTTTTCAGTTAGAAACTGATTCGATTCATTAAAATATTCTCTTCTTTCGCTATGGCCTAAAATTACATATCCAACGCCTACAGACTTTAACATTTCCACCGAAATTTCACCGGTAAAAGCTCCGGAAGCTTTTGAATGACAGTTCTGAGCGCCAAGACTGACTTTGCTTCCTTCTACTAATTTGCTCACTGCATGAAGCTCAATATAAGGTGGGCATAGAACGATCCCAGCATCAGATTTTACTTCATCTTTAACCATATTAACAACTTCTGAAGCAAGCTTTAAACCTTCTTCCAAAGTTTTATTCATTTTCCAGTTTCCAGCAACTATTTTTTTTTCTCATTATCCTTTAGGTATTAAAATTGACACAAAAGACAAATTTAAAATAATTGAGAACTAATTTTAATCTTTTTTTGACAGAACAGGGGGCTTGGAGAAAAATTTAAGGAAAAAATTAAAGAAAACAAAAGAAGAATTAATTAGACTTGAGGACTGATGCGCTACAAATATAGTATCTCCATCTTGTAATTACTCCGATCATATTAAACGAAGATCAACTAGGATAGCTGAAAACCAAGTAAAAATTTAAATTATTATTAAACTTCCATTTTTTTGCTTTGTAAAGTTTATTCTTATTGAGAAAAGAACTTTACAAAGAAGAAACCTATGTAATCCCTTACAAAATTTTTAGTTGCTTGGAAAATAAGTAAAGAATAGCTTAGCTTTACGGTATAATAACCAATTGTTTTATAATGAATATTCTAACTTCAGGTAAAAAGTCCTTATTTTTAGTTTGCCTCATACAGTGCATTTTAATATTTATTTCTTTTTCGCCAGTCATCTTTCATTCAGACACTCATTCTCTTACAGGAAGTTATGATGGAATAAAAAACCTTTTCGTAATTCAATCCTACCTTAATCAGGACTTTTCCCAAGGCTTGTTCAAATACAATGCAATGAATTATCCCTATGGAGATTATATCTTTTATACAGATAACACACCCTTATTTTCAGTAATTGTAAAATTAATATCCTCAAATATTTATGATATTTCAAATCATGCAATTACAATTTTTACAATTTTTTCCCTTTCCGGATTCGTTCTATCAGCGATTCTTACTTACAAAATCCTCTCAGAATTTTCAATAGAAAAGTTTCTGATCATAATATTTAGCATAGCTTTACCATGGACTAACCCTCAAACTCTGCGCATTGCCGTCGGACATTTTAACCTTGCTTATTCCTGGATAATTTTGGTTTGTATTTTACTCCTGATTAAAATTTACAAAAAGATAAATACAGGCCAAAATCCTAACAAATTATTGGTCCTATTGGCAGTGTTCACTATATTGGTAAGCTTTATACATGTATATTTCCTGGCAATAGTCCTTGTTCTTTCCGGTACATTTTTTTTTACCTTATTTTGCTATAACTATTTCAAAAAGCTTTCAATAAAGGAGATTGGGAAAGCAATTATTTTAACTGTTGGTGTTCCTCTTGTTTCTTTCGTTTTTATTACTAAATCAATAGACACATATTTTGATTTAAGAAATGAATCCCCGAGCGGTTATAACTGGATTGAATGGAAATTTAATGTATCTGCATTGTACAGCAGTTATTCTTTCCTTAAGAATAAATTCATAATTATTAATTTAAAAAATTATAATTATGAATCTGTGGCTTATCTGGGGACGACCATTCTTTTCTTCACCCTACTCATAGGCCTGGTCCTAATTTTTATAAAGTCCGAAAGAAAGGAATTATCTAAAGATATTACAAAAACGCAAAATTTTTATCCTCTTATCCTTTTAACAGTTGGAGCACTTGTCTCCCTCTCAATTTCAATGGGGCCTGATTATCATTTTCTTAATGATGAATATCGTTTTATAAATTATCTTAATCCATTCTTCTATTTAGAGAAATTCACACAGAAAGTTAAGCAATTCCGTGCACTAGGAAGGTTTAGCTGGATATTCTTCTGGATATTCAATATTTGGGTATTAATAATCGTGAGCTGGTTTTATCGAAAGTATTCTTATTCAAAATTCATTATTATTCCTTTGCTTCTTTTAGTTTTTGTAGATGTAAAAGATACTTGTATTTATTATAAAACAACCAATCAGGAAAACTTTCTCAATATGAGAGTTGATTCAGAAGAGAAAAAAAATTTGAAAGCATTATTCAGTGCAGTAGATGTAACGAATTATCAAGCTATACTTCCTATTCCCTATTATAACGTTGGAACAGAAGATTATAACACTATTATTGATCCGGAAGACGTTTTTTGTCGAAACACTTACCAGGCTTCCCTTTTAACAAACTTGCCCTTGATGTCTGGAAAATTAGGCAGAAGTCCTATCCCATTCGTAGAGGATATGTTTTCTTTATTTGAAGACAAGCCAGTACCTCAGAGAATGCTCGAAAAGTTTAACTCCAAACCAGTACTTGTTCTGGTAAAAAGATCATTTTTCAATGGAGAACAAAATAACTGGCCAAATCCTCCATCAGAAACTTCAAAAAATGTATTTAATAATTCCATTAAATTTATTGAGTATAAACATTGTGTTAAACTTAATGAAGTTGCCGGCTGGGAGCTTTATCAATGGAATTTAAATAATTAAACTACGACCACCAAGGATACCTGAAATTATACTAAAAAAAGTCATCCAAAACAGAATTGATCATAATTGTCTTTCGACATTAGCACTTCTTTCTACTATATATAACAAAGAGTTGGTATACTTTCAGATACTTTTGAGTTCCGTCTCAATGTAATTATAAATCAATGTCGTTTAGTTAAGCTATAATTTTAGGAAGTGCATTCGGTTTTTTGATAAATAATAAGGGGTATAAAAAGCCTTAAATTCCGTGAAAACATAATTGATAAAATTTATACTTTACTTCATGAAAAGCGATTTGAGAACAATAACAAGTTCAGAAAGAGCAGTTTTACTAGAAATCGAAAATTAAATTTTGTCAACTTAATAGTCCTATTAGCGCATCCCATGTTAAAGTCTGTTCAACGAGAACTTGATGACTTCTTTCAGAAGTTGAACGGCGATGAATTTCAATTACGTAGCATCACCAAAGGAGCCTTGACTCAGGCTCGTGCCCAATTAAAGTATCAAGCTTTTATAGAACTGGATCAGCCGACCCAGGACGAATTTTATGAAAATGGAGGAGCTTATGGATGGGATAAATATCGAGTACTGGCAGTAGATGGTTCGACCATAAAACTTCCTTTTCATTCTAGTATTGTTGAAGAGTTTGGTGTAAATAGCTTTGGCCCAAATGCCGATAGTCCTCAAAGTATGGCTCGGATTTCATTGCTATATGATCCACTTAATTGTATCACTGTGGATGCTCAGATAGGCGGATATTCTACCAGTGAAGCATCTCTTTGCTATGAACATTTATCCAAAGTCAAGGAGGACGATCTGCTAGTATTTGATCGTTATTATGCATCTGGTAACTTAATGTGGAGCATTAAAAATAAAAATGCAGATTTCCTTTTTAGGATGAAGGATAATTGGTGGAATGTAGTAGATGAATTCCAAAAGGAAAAAGCAAAAGATAAAATCATAATCCTTGAAACTGATTATGGTTCTATTAAAGTGCGTTTGATAAAATCTGGCAATAGAGTTTTTTGTACATCAGTTCTGAATAAGAAAATAAAGCCATCGGATTTTAATGATCTTTACGATAATAGATGGGGAGTTGAAGAAGCTTATAAAACATTGAAAAATTGGTGTGAGATAGAAACTTTTTCAGGAAAAACTGCCCTGGCAATTAAACAAGACTTTTATTCCAAAATCTTCTTGATGAACCTATCGGCAGCCTTTACGCATCCTGTTGAAGAACAAATAAAAAAAGAAAAGGAAAATTATAAAGTTAATAGAGTCCAAGCATTAGCCTCAATTTCTCAATTACCTATAGCTCTATTTTTGAAAAAAACAGGTTCAAAAGCGATTAAAGCATTTGACAATATTGTCTCCAAAACTATTGATATTATTAGGAAGGGGCGGAGAAACCCAAGAAAAATACGACCTAAAAAGAAGCATAGCATGAGTTATAAAAAAATATAAGATTTCCTTAACTAAACGACATTGAATTATAAATAGTAATCTATTGCATTGCGATGACTTTTATTTTCACTCTGGATTTGCCTTTTTCGGTTCGATTTCGCATAATTTGAATGTGACAGACTTATTGTTTATTTGACAGCTGGATTATGGGTCAAAGTTTATTTCTAACTAAATACTTTATTTAAAACGAAATAAGGAGTTCTGGAAACCGAATTGGGACTGAAAAAATCAGCAAAGACGGTATGAAAAATTAAGTTCCACTTAAAACCTATTCACATTTTCATTCACGCAAAGACCTGGAATATAGCCTGCAAATAAAGATTAAATTTCTGGTGTTTGTCATTAAAGTCTGTATCATTTATAGTCTCCTGTAATTCCGGAAAACCATTAAAAATTCACATTTCTCTTACATCCTTTCACTTTAATCACTTTTTGCCATACATTTGTAGGATTTTTGAAATTCCGGCCAGGAGTTTTCCAAATCCTTTGGAACAATGGTGTTCCCAATTTTACATCGATTCAATATAGTTGTTTATAAAAACGCCCATCATAAATGCCAAGAGACAATAGCATCAAGACCGTCTTGATCATAGGTAGCGGTCCAATCATCATCGGACAAGCTTGTGAGTTTGACTATTCCGGATCCCAGGCTTCCAGGTCCCTGAGAGAAGAAGGTATAGAAGTCGTCCTCATAAATTCTAATCCGGCGACAATCATGACAGATAAGGTCACTGCAGACCATGTTTACCTGAAGCCGCTTGAGAAAAAATCTATTATTGAGATTTTAGAAAAACACAAAATTGATGCAGTACTTCCAACAATGGGCGGACAAACTGCACTGAATCTGGCAATTGACTGTGACAAAGCAGGTATCTGGAAAAAATATAATGTAAGAATTATCGGGGTTGATATAAATGCAATTGAGACCACTGAAGATAGAGAGAAATTCAGGCTTAAAATGCTTGAATTAGGAGTCGGTGTTTGTAAGGGAGAAACAGCAACCTCCTTCCTTGAAGGAAAAGAAATCGCTCAGGAAATAGGATTTCCACTTGTCATCAGGCCTTCCTTTACGCTTGGTGGAACAGGTGGGGGCTTCGTGCACAGACCTGAAGATTTTGATGAAGCGCTTACCAGAGGATTGCATGCCTCACCAATTCATGAGGTTCTTGTTGAACAAAGTATCATGGGCTGGAAAGAATATGAGCTTGAACTTTTGAGAGATAACTTAGGCAATGTAATTATCATCTGCTCTATAGAAAACTTTGACCCTATGGGAATTCACACCGGAGATTCAATCACTGTAGCTCCGGCAATGACCCTGGCTGATACCACCTACCAGCACCTTAGAGACCTTGCCATCAAAATGATGAATGGTATTGGTCAGTTTGCCGGCGGATGTAATGTTCAGTTCTCTGTTAATCCAGAAGATGAGTCTGTTATTGCCATTGAGATCAACCCAAGGGTTTCACGTTCATCTGCTCTTGCTTCAAAAGCTACCGGTTACCCTATCGCCAAAATAGCTGCTAAGCTTGCAATAGGCTATAACCTTGATGAATTAAACAATGCTATCACAAAGACTACAAGTGCTTTTTTCGAACCTGCACTTGACTATGTAATCGTCAAAATACCTCGCTGGAACTTCGACAAATTCAAAGGAGCAGACAGACACCTTGGTTTACAGATGAAGTCTGTCGGAGAAGCTATGGGTATCGGAAGAAACTTCCAGGAAGCACTTCAGAAGGCTTGTCAGTCTCTTGAAATAAAGAGAAATGGACTTGGAGCAGATGGCAAAGAGCTTACTAAACAAGATCAAATTCTTGAAAGTCTTGAGCATCCTAGCTGGAACCGAATATTCCATGTACGCGATGCTTTTGCTATGGGAATTCCGTTTAAAACAATACATAAGCTTACTAAAATAGATCCATGGTTCTTGAATCAGATTGAGGAGCTTGTGGTACTTGAAAAAGAGATCCAAAAACACACAATAGATAATATTTCAAAAGACTTGTTATTTACTGCAAAGAAAAAAGGCTATGCTGACAGACAAATAGCACATCTTTTGAAGTGTCTTGAGAGTGAGGTTCATAAGAAGAGAATAGATTACAATATCCAAAGAGTGTTTAAAGTAGTAGATACCTGCGCTGCAGAATTTGAGGCGAAAACGCCATACTACTATTCAACTTTTGAAGGAGAAAACGAATCGATCCGCTCTGATAAGAAAAAGATCATTGTGCTTGGATCAGGGCCAAACAGGATTGGACAAGGTATCGAGTTTGACTACTCATGTGTTCATGGAATTCTTGCCGCCAAAGAAGCTGGCTTCGAAACTATCATGATCAACTGTAATCCAGAAACTGTTTCTACCGATTTTGATATTGCGGATAAACTATACTTTGAACCAGTTTTCTGGGAACATTTGTATGATATCATTCAGCATGAAAAACCTGAAGGTGTTATAGTTCAGCTTGGTGGTCAGACTGCACTTAAGCTTGCAGAAAAACTAGAGCGTTACGGAATAAAAATCCTGGGAACAAACTATAAATCACTTGATCTTGCTGAAGACAGAGGAAGTTTCTCAACTCTTCTGAAGGAAAACAATATTCCATACCCTAAATTTGGTGTTATTCAGACTGCTGATGATGCTATTGAACTTAGCAAAGAGTTGGGATTCCCGCTACTTGTGAGACCTTCCTATGTATTGGGTGGCCAGAGTATGAAAATCGTTATCAACGAGAAAGAACTGGAGCAGCATGTTGTGGATATCCTCAGAGATATTCCTGAAAACAGAGTACTCCTTGATCATTTTCTTGAAAATGCTTTGGAAGCTGAAGCTGATGCAATATGTGACGGAGAAGATGTTTACATCATTGGAGTAATGGAGCATATTGAACCTGCTGGAATTCACTCTGGAGATTCTCACTCAGTATTACCTCCATTTAACCTAAGTGAAAATGTAATTAAGCAGATTGAGGATTATACCAAAAGAATTGCAATTGCGCTGAATACTGTAGGATTAATAAATATTCAGTTTGCTGTAAAAAATGACGTAGTATACGTTATCGAGGCAAATCCAAGAGCATCAAGGACGGTACCTTTTATTTGCAAAGCTTATGACGAACCATATGTAAATTATGCAGCTAAGGTAATGCTTGGCGTAAATAAGGTTAAAGACTTCAATTTCAATCCGAAAAAACAGGGATATGCAATTAAAATACCTGTATTTTCATTCAACAAATTCCCAAATGTAAATAAGGAATTAGGTCCGGAAATGAAATCTACCGGTGAAGCCATCTACTTCATTGATGATCTGCAGGACGACTATTTCTTAAAACTTTATTCTGAAAGGAACTTATACCTCAGCAGGTAGTTTATAGATATATGTTATTAAAAGTCTTCATATCCTTAATTCTTATTATTCTGGCAATAAGATGGCTAACAAAGCCCTTATTAAAATTCGCTATTGAGCGGATGGTTAAAAAAATGGCTGAACAGCAAGGGTTTAACACAAATAACCAGGAGCCGGTACGCCCCAGAAAAAAAGAAGGGACCATAGACATTGACTATATTCCTAATAATCAGAAGAAATCAGGAAAATCACCTTCTGAGGGGGAATATGTAGACTATGAGGAAGTAAAGTAAAGCTATCCTTTTCAAAATATACTCTGAATTACTAAAACACCTGCCTTTTAATCATTTGATAATCAGGCAGGTGTTTGCAAATGGTCCAAATTTGGAGGATTTGAAAAAAAAGATATCTTTGCTTTTCTGTATTGGATAAAAAGTTTCTCATCACAATAGAAGAAGAAATGTCCTACAATAAGATATTAAGTCTGCTTGGAAATGATGCCGATTACCTCCTGAAGCATCAATGTGAGACAATAACAAAGCAATCGATAAGAAAACCTACGCCTTACTATGTAGATGAGTCTTTTGCATTGTCTAATCGCCCTACCCCTGTCCTTAGAAGCCTTGCCGCAATACTTGGACACGGAAGATTGTCCGGAACTGGCTATATATCCATTTTACCGGTAGACCAAGATATAGAACATACAGCAGGAGCCTCATTTGCTCCGAATCCTATTTATTTTGACCCTGAGAATATTATTAAACTGGCAATTGAAGGAGGCTCCAACGCCATCGCCAGCACCTTTGGTACATTAGCCATTAACGCCAGAAAATACGCCCACAAAATCCCTTTTATAGTAAAAATCAACCACAACGAGCTGCTTACCTATCCGAATAAATACAATCAGATTATGTTCGGTAAAGTAAAAGAAGCCTGGAATCTTGGAGCAGTTGCCGTAGGCGCTACCATTTATTTCGGATCAGAAGAAAGCAACAGACAGTTAATTGAAGTTTCCGAAGCCTTTGAACAGGCTCATGAACTTGGAATGGCCACAATATTATGGTGCTATACAAGAAACAATACTTTCAAAAAGGACGGAGTTGACTATCACAATGCAACAGATATGAGCAGTCAGGCCAATCATATTGGAGTGACCATTCAGGCTGATCTTATCAAACAAAAGCTACCGGAAACCAATGGAGGCTTTAAGGCACTAAATTTCGGGAAATACGACGAAAAAATGTACACCGAGCTTTCGTCCGACCATCCAATTGATCTTACCAGATATATGGTGGCAAATTGTTATTCAGGAAAAATTGGCCTGATCAATTCCGGAGGAGAATCAAAAGGTGATAACGATCTAAAAGAAGCTGTAAAAACAGCTATCATTAATAAAAGAGCCGGAGGTGTGGGACTTATTTTAGGTAGAAAAGCCTTTCAAAGGCCATTTTCTCAAGGAGTAGAACTTTTAAATGCGGTTCAGGATGTTTACCTGACCAAAGAAATAGACTTAGCTTAAGAATTATTATTAATAGTGAAAATAAACAAACTAAACGAATAAGGGGATGACTTGGTTTAAGAGAACAGAAAAGGGAATTCAAACACCTACAGAACTGAAAAAGGAAGTTCCTGATGGGCTTTGGTATCAGTGTCCCGAATGCAAAAAAGTCATGCAGACCAGTGCTCATGTACTTAACTCCTATACTTGTATTGAGTGTAATTACCACGCCAGAATAGGCTCCAAAGAATACTTTGAACTAATTTTTGATGACAATCAATTCACTGAAT
Organism: Sporocytophaga sp.; assembly: GCA_024707265.1. Taxonomy (GTDB): domain Bacteria; phylum Bacteroidota; class Bacteroidia; order Cytophagales; family Cytophagaceae; genus Sporocytophaga. Next base: position 258,754 of record JANQAB010000009.1, read on the forward strand.
TAGATCCTACGCTTAGCTCTTCCGACCCATTGGAGTTTACAGACAGCCAGGCTTACCCTGACAGAATTAAAGCTTCACAAAAAAAATCAGGGCTTAAAGATGCTGTAAGGTCTGCTGTAGGGAAAATGAATGGTATCGAAATCGTAATTTCCTGCATGGATTTTAAATTCATCGGTGGTTCAATGGGATCTGTGGTAGGTGAAAAAATTTCAAGAGCAATCGATTACTCAAGAAAGCATAAAATTCCATTTTTAATGATCAGTAAATCCGGAGGAGCAAGAATGATGGAAGCCGGATTCTCGCTTATGCAAATGGCTAAAACTTCAGCCAAACTTGCACTTCTTGACAGAGAAAAAATTCCATACATTTCATTAATGACAGACCCGACAACGGGAGGTGTTACCGCTTCTTATGCAATGCTGGGCGATTTTAATATATCTGAACCAGGAGCTTTGATTGGTTTTGCTGGACCGAGAGTAATCAGAGAAACAATTGGTAAGGATCTACCGGAAGGATTCCAATCTGCTGAATTCTTATTAGAGCATGGCTTCCTTGACTTCCTTGTTGATAGAAAAGAACTTAAATCAAGATTAACCGATCTCCTGATCATTCTTAAAGGTAAAGTTGCCGAAGTACCGCAGGAGAATATTAAAGCATAGTTATTAAATAAAAAGCCCCCGACATGTCAGGGGCTTTTTATTTATATTTTAAATCCTCCAAATAAAGAAGAAGAATTCATCTGAATTACAATTTAGCATTAACATTGATTGCATTCAAATCTTCAAATGACTGCTTCAATCTGGCTACAAGAGTTTTCTCACCTTCTCTTAACCAAACTCTTGGATCGTAGTATTTCTTGTTAGGTTGATCTTCCCCTTTAGGGTTACCGATCTGACCTTGAAGATATCCTTCATTTTTCTTGTAGTAGTTTTTTACGCCATCCCAACAAGCCCACTGAATATCAGTATCGATATTCATTTTGATAGCTCCATAAGAGATCGCTTCTCTGATTTGCTCCTGACTAGAACCTGATCCACCGTGGAATACAAAGTTGATTGGTTTTTCAGCACTAAGGTTGAACTTCTTCTTAACATACTCCTGAGATTTGTTAAGGATTTTTGGCTCCAACTTTACACTACCTGGCTTATAAACACCGTGAACGTTACCAAAAGCAGCTGCAATCGTAAATTTGTCACTGATCTTGATAAGTTCTTCGTAAGCATAAGAAACTTCTTCAGGCTGAGTATAAAGTTTAGAATTATCTACGTCTGAATTATCAACTCCGTCCTCTTCTCCACCAGTTACACCAAGTTCGATTTCCAGAGTCATACCCAGTTTAGACATTCTCTTAAGATATTCTTTGCAGATTTCGATGTTCTCTTCAAGAGGCTCTTCTGACAAATCAATCATGTGAGAAGAGAACAAAGGTTTTTTGTATGCTTTGAAAAAATCCTCACCAGCTGCAAGCATACCATCAATCCATGGAAGAAGTTTTTTTGCTGCATGGTCAGTGTGAAGGATTACAGGAACACCATAAACCAAAGATAATTGATGTACATGGTGAGCAGCAGAAATAGAACCTGCTATAGAAGCCTGTTGTTTGTCATTTGGAAGAGATTTACCAGCGTAAAACTGTCCGCCACCGTTTGATAGCTGGATAATTACAGGTGAGTTAACTTCTTTTGCTGTTTCCAAAACAGCGTTCACAGAGTTAGTTCCCACTACGTTTACTGCAGGAAGTGCAAACTGATGTTTTTTTGCTGCTTCGAAAATCTCCTGAACCTGATCTCCTACTACAACTCCATTTAGAGCGGATGTTTTTATATTTTCAACCATACTTATTTAATTTAAAAATTCTTAAGGAGCTAATATAACAATTTTAAAGGTTTCTTATATCATAGAAACACCATAAGTTGAAAATTTAGACCATTTTTTGCAAAACTTTTCCCGTTCTGGCATGTAGTTTCAAAAAAAAGGGTATGAAAAATAAGCGGAAAAGTCCCATTATTACCAGGAATAAAAAATCCTTACATTCCCAAGCCAGTGTTCCTGCAAATTCTTATTTTAAAATTCTATTTAAACCGAAAATGCAGGATAATTTACTTATTTCAGTTTTTGAAAAGCATCTTCCGAAAGGAACCGTTTCATATTGTTACAAGCTATGGTATGAGAATCACTTTTATTTCAGGTTAGCCAGGAGAAGAGAATCTAAACTTGGTGATTACAGATACGATCCCCGCACAAAGGAACATACCATAACTCTTAATCACGACCTCAATCCATATTCATTTCTTGTCACCTATCTGCATGAGGTTGCACACCTCAAAGCACAGATCCGATACGGAAACAGGATAAAACCTCATGGTGACCAATGGAAAGCCATATTCTCAGAATTACTGATGCCTATATTCGAAAGGCATGATTTCCCTGCCTCTTTATCTAAAGCGTTAAAAGATTATATCGCGGACCCAAAAGCTTCCACTTGTTCAGACACCAACCTGATGATGGCTCTGAGGGAATTCGATAAGGATGATAACCTTGTTTATTTGTCAGAGCTCACAGAAGGACAGCGTTTCCGGCTGGGAAGAAAGTTTTTTATCAAAGGCAAACTTAACCGGACCAGGTATATATGCAGGGAATGTAAGAGCGGAAAGAGCTACTATGTTTCAGAAGTTGCTCTGGTAGAAATTTAAAAGCTAAAGGAAATTAGCGTTAATGGCACAAAAGTCAATTTACGAGAGTAGAGTTATTTACAAAACCCTACATAAATAGGGTTTTGTAAAATTTTTTAGTCGGTATTAATAACATATTATTCAACCTTCATACACTTCTCCAGGGCAAAAAATAACTGTATCTCTGACTACTACAGCTATTTCACCTTTTACAATTTTATTGAGCAAGACCTTCCACTCTTCTCTAATTAGGGGTTGCTAAATAATGGTTTATTTAGTTATTTTCAGCATCTTATGATTTAACCCAAAATAAGCGATAGGAAGAAAATATTTTTCTAATGCTTAGCATTAGACTAAATTAGTAGCATGAACTTCAAAATTCGTTATACAAATAAAGAGATAACCCCTTGGTCTGGAATGATTTTAATTAAGAGAATGATAGATAAAATGGGGTTCAGGGATGTGATTAAATCGTGCCCGAGTTTACCCGAATCAGGTTCTAATAGAGGTTATTCATCTGTTGATATTCTGGAGACTTTTTTTCTGAGTATTTGGTGCGGAGCCAATAAATTTATACATACAGAGATCACACGTTCAGATCTGGCTTTGGGCAAAATATTTGACAGGTACCGAACGCCAGGGAACGATGCTATTAAGCGTTTTTTCAGGAAGTTTGATATGGAAACCAATCACAATGTATCCAATCATTTCTTTTCCTGGATACTTGGACAGGTAAACTTCAACTATTTTACTCTGGATTTTGATTCCACGATACTTTCCAGATCTGGCCTGCAGGAAGGTGCAAAAAAGGGCTATAATCCAAAGAGAAAAGGCCGCCCTTCCCACCATCCTCTGATGGCATTTGTAGCAGATGTAAATCTGGTAGCCAATTTTTGGTTGCGAAGTGGAGACACTTCTTCATCCAATAATTTTAAGGCATTTTCAGAAGACACCATTACCAAAATCAAAGATAAAACTGTTGGATTGATACGCATGGATAGTGGATTTTTTGCTGATGATATTTTGAAATCAATCGAAGAGAAAGTTATAGACTATATAGTAGCTGTAAAATTTTACAGACCCATTCAAAAAGAAATTTCAATACAGCAAAACTGGATAACAGTAGATAAGGATATAGAAATCGCAGAAACAATGTATCAGGCAGAAAGCTGGGATTCGCCTCGCAGAATAGTTATTGTTAGGCAGAAATTGGAAGATAAGCCTACTGCATTAGGTAAAACTTTATCAATTTTTGAGGGTACAGAGCTTAATCGACGTCACCGATATACTGCCTATGTAACAAACATGAAATTATCAGCTGTAGAAATTTGGAGGCTTTACAGAGGGCGGGCAGACAGCGAAAATAGAATTAAGGAATTAAAGGCTGATTTTGGAATGGAAAGCTTTAACCTCAATAATTTTTATCCAACAGAGGCTGCATTAATTATGGTGATGATTGCTTATAATTTAATGGCTATTTTCCGAATGTTCATTCTCAAATCAGAGATTCAACATACTCTTTCAACCTTAAGATTCAAAACCTTGGCTATCGGAGCTTATTTTGAAAAAGTAAACAATGAAATTCATCTAAAAATAGCTCTGGGTAAAAAACGACGGAAATGGTTCGAGGGACTTTGGAATAATTCCAATGACTTCAAAACACCTTTTGTTTTTTTCTAATGCTTAATCCGGGTTTAAAATACTAAATTGAGATGCATGATAAACGCAAGAATGGCAGCAAAAAGCTTGCAATTACTGCTCAATATAATAGTCCATCGCAATTGGTATTGGAGGGATTTGAGACACCATTCGAACGAAAATTAAACAAAGAGAACCGTTCGGCAAATTAGCTCATGCTATCCCCTGGGATAAGATAGTTCCTCATTACGATCGTCTGTTTGCCAGTACTGAAGGCCATTCGGCCATAAGTGGTCGAATCATTATCGGTGCGATAATTATAAAGCATATCGAGTAACTAACAGATAGGGATACCATTCAGCACATCACCGAGAATATGTACATGCAGTACTTCTTAAGTTACAGTAGCTATACAGATAAAGCCCCTTTTACTGCACCACTGTTGTGACTATTCGCAAGCGTATGACACTTGAGCTTACCAATCAGATAAATGAAATAATTGCTCTTCATTACTTCAGGGAAGCGATACAAACAGATAATCATGAATCTATCCAAGGGGATTGTGAAGAAAAAAAAACCGACAAATCGGATGACAATTCTTCAGCCTCTATCAGTAAGAGTAGTAAAAAATCTTTCATAGCAGATTATTCAAATCAATCAGTAGCAGATAATACTTCCTACAAGGGAAAGTTGCTCATGGATGCTACCGTGGCACCGCAAGACATTACATATCCTACAGACCTAAAACTATTAAACACCGCCCGTAGAAAAAGCGAAGAACTCATCGATAAGCTTTACAGCTCATTGTTACATGGTCCGGTAAAACCGCGTACATACAGAAAGAAAGCACGTAATTGTTTTTAAACACAGCAAAGAAGAAGTCGAATAGTACTCGTGCAGTACGCAAGGCCAACGGAAAGCAGCTAGGCTTTTTGAGAAGAAATCTCAAGCACATAGAAGATATGTTGGATAGCTACGCATATTTTCCCTTAAAGCAAAAAGACCAGAAGTACCTGATGGTGCTGCATACAGTTTATCAACAACAACTTTACCTCCATGCCAACAAAGTTCATTCGGTAGAGCATCGCATTGTCAATCTTCACCAACCACACGTACGCCCTATTGTCCGTGGCAAAGATGGTGTAAAAACAGAGTTTGGAAGTAAGCTACAGGTTAGTCTTGTAGATGGTTACACGTTTATAGATAAACTGGACTGGGAAGCCTATAATGAAGGCACGTTGCTAATGCAATCGGCAGAAGAATATCGACAGCGATTTGGTTATTACCCCAGAGAGGTACTGGCAGACAAAATATACTGCAACCGCAAAAACAGAAAATGGCTAAAGGAGAAAGGAATAAAACTATCAGCCAAACCCTTGGGCAAACCAGCGGCAGTGGCAGACCACATAAGGCCGAGAGATCGCAATCCGATAGAAGGTAAGTTTGGACAAGCCAAGCTAGCATATGGCTTAAACTGTATTAAAGCCAAGCTCAAAGAAACCTCCGAATCATGGATCGCTTGTATTGTCCTAGTGCTTAACCTTGTCAATCTGACAAGGAAGGCATTTCTATACCTATTGCAATTCTACTACTCTATCAAACTATACAATAACTTGAGCCGGAAAAATTATTTAATTCTTCCGGATTGAGTTATTTAGCAACCCTTATTTATTGCTTATTTTGAATCATTCTTTTTAAGGCTTTAATCTTGTAACTCTGCTTTGTTATCCATCTGTACAGGTTTTGTTTACCTTCGCCCCTAAAACTAAATAAAACATATATTAATGCCATTAAGTTAAGCAGTTTTGTAATTCATGTTATATTTACTATGGCACTTTTTATTTCTTGACCATTTCTGGCCTTTTCTTGAGTAATTGAATTTACCCATCATTGTCCTGGTATAAAAATTAACAATCATGCCAGTGTTCCAGCCTAGTGCTATTTTTGAAAATAGTTTCTTAGTTGTACTCAGTCCCAATGTTTTATTCATATTGATAACCCTTCCAGAAGATTTGTATTTTGAGGGGTTTATCTTCTGACACATTATGGCGTTTATGGTCAGAAGCAATGTTTTTATGTAAAAGTCCTGTTTGACAACTATAGATCGAGTGCCTGAAAAATCTTCAACCTCCAGTCTGCTCTTTATCAATTTATATCCCTCTTCAATATTCCATCTTTCCTTGTAGAGCTTCAATACTTCTGTTCTTTTATACTTTTCTTCATTCAACAGCGAGGTGCAAAAAACTTCAACTTCGCCGTTTTTATTTTTTTTTCTGATTAACCGGACACGAACAGTCTGAGGTATGCCGTTTTCCTCTGCCCACTTCATATATTTTGATGGTAGCTTAAGACTAACAATTTCGTCATTACTTTTTCCGGAAGTAAATTCTCTGACAACTGTCCACCAATCACTCTTCATCCTGAAGCAAAAGTTTACCCCCATAAACTTTAATGTGAATATCAGCTGATAGCTTGGGTAATATCTGTCAAAAAGAATCACATCGTTTTTGCTCACATGTTCAAGATGTGCTCCCAGGCCATATCAGTTTCTGATGTAGAAAAACTATCTATCCTGGAGTCCAGTACCAAACCATTTAATACATCGTACAAATAGGATATCCTGGCAAGTGATTTAGGGCTGTCTGCTTTCGGTCCGAACATATGTACTCCAAATTCATCTTCAATTGTTGAATGTTTGGGTAGCTGAAGTGTAGAACCATCTAACGCAAGAATCCGATAGTCTTTCCACTTTCTGTATGTTGAATCTGAATAAAAATCCTTTGCAGATTTTCGGTTTAGTTCAATAAATGCATCAGGTGATAATTTGGACCTTGCTTGACAAAGAGCACTTGAACTTGGAAATAATGCAGGTGATATACCAATACTATCAAAATAAGAATTGATCTCCTTCTGGTTGCAACCATTGTCTTTCTGTAACAGAAAGATTATCAGGTCTGAAAAATTAAAAGCTCGATCTCGTGTAAAACTTTTTACCGACAGTCTATTACGGTCGATAAAATTTTCTTCATATATTTGCGTGGTAAGGTTTTCAAGGACTTTACAAGTTACTTTACTATGAGAAGCTCCTATTACGGGGCTTTTCTTTTTTCTATACAAATCTAATAATTAAAACCCTTTTCTACATATTGTTTTACTCTATTTCACCTTAACTTAATGGCATTAAATCATATATAAGCTCTTGTAGTTTTTAAAGTATATCTGCATGCTAAGAAAAAATAACATTTACTCTTGAAGGATTAGAATCTATTTAGTTTTAATAACAGCAATAAATTGCCACTTTTTGCTAAGAATATTACGAACTACAGGTAAATGAGCATATAAATCAATATCACGCTTTATGGTGACATTTTTAGCTTCAATTTTATGGCAAATCTCCGAAAGTTCTTTTTCATTAAAATACTTTTGAGGGACATTTATACCATAACTCCAGTTTCCAATAAAATCCATCAATCTTAGCATTTGCCTTGAGACAAAACCATACTCAAAATGATCTTTAATCAACACAACCTTGCCAACCCTAGACGCCTCCACTAAAAGTTTTAAAGTATTTTCAGGAGTATGATGCAATACATCACAAAAAATAACAAAGTCAAACTCTTTATCTTTAAAAGGGATATGAGTACCGTCAAATTGTGAATACTTTTTCCACTTATCTGTTCCCGTAAGTTCAGCAGGAAGCGCATGAATATCTATACATTTCCAGGTGGTAGAGGGACTTAGTTCATTAATTCTCTCTGCAATAACCATATCACCACACCCAACATCAAGACAGCTGATTTTTGCCTCTTCTGAATGTTGTTGGATTTGATCGGCAAGCAAGTTTGCAAGAAGATTAGTTCTCTTATTATGGGAAGCTTTCCTGTGAAATGAAATAATCATTTTCTTCAGGCTACTTTTATTTATAATTGCGATTGGTGAACTCATTTACTTTATTTTTTTAAGCCAAGTATACTTAAGAAAAAACTATATAAAAGTATTTGTACTCCCAACAGAGAACATGTAACTGCCGGAATTACTTTGCGGAGCATAAGGGCAGGATTTAAACTTCCAAAGTTAACTTTATCCCACTGTAAAAAAGAATAAACTGATAGTCCAATACCAGCTATCAAAATTAAAGTACCAACAATAAGACCCACCTCCAGATTAACATACTCAAATAATTTATTCAATCTCTTGCTTTCAGGCAGTAAACCTTCACGGATGGCAAAAATCTTGGAAAACACATAAAATGTCGTGCATTGAAATCCTATTACAACAGCCGAAGACGCATAAAGGAGAGTATGTACATCTAGTTGAATACCTTTTATCGTGATTGGAGTGAAAATAAGTACAGAAGAAAGGATTAGACCTAATATTATCATTAACAAACCTGGATATAGAAACAGCCAATTGGGGCTGTACATGAGAAGAAAACGCAAATGCCTCCAACCGTCTCGCCAGGTTCTTAAATGTGGAGGCCTGCTTCTTCCGTCCGGCGAAAGGGTTACTGGCACTTCAGCTATCTTCATTTTGAGCAGGGAAGCCTTGACAACCATCTCAGAGGCAAATTCCATACCTCCAGTTGTCAGATCCATACGTTGAAAAGCATCTTTTGAAAAACCTCTTAACCCACAATGAAAATCTCCTATAGCTGATTGAAAAAACAATCTTCCTGTAAATGATAATACGGGGTTCCCTAAATACTTATGAAGGAAAGGCATCGCACCTTCCTCGATACGTCCTTTAAATCTATTACCCATGACCAGATCATTCCCTTCTCTTAGCTTATGAAGAAATGGCATAAGTTCATAAAAATTATAGCTATCATCAGAATCGCCCATAACTATGTATTTGCCATGTGCAGCTTTTATACCATGACGTAAGGCACTTCCATACCCTTTTACAGGAACGTTTACGACTCTTGCTCCCTGCTTTGAAGCAATCTCCTGAGAACCATCAGAGCTTCCGTTGTCGGCGATAATCACCTCGGCATTAATGTTGTGCTCCTTTATAAAATTATTTGCTTTTGTAATACATGTCGCCAGCGTTTCAGCCTCATTCAGACAAGGCATAACAATGGATAGCTCTACCTTATTATGATTCATAGAATTCTTTTATACTTTTTATTCTTTTAGTTTCTTTAATCATCAATTGTGTTAAATCTTTCCTGTATTTAAACACTAAAGCTAGAACGACAAGCGGTATTAGCCATATAACTCTCCCCTGATACCTCCAATAAACTCCAGAAAGGGTACCTGTTACAAATGCATTAAAAAAAATGCCCATAAATATGAATAAAATTGCCCTGATATAATAGGAAGTGATCCTTAGTTCTGAAACAAACAAAAAGGAGGAGATTATTATCAGACTTATCAACAGGATAAAATGCTGTCTATAATTAAGGGCATTAAAGTTCAATTGCCCACTGAACTGCTCCGAGTTCATATATTCTCTGTATTCAAGAGGGAAATTCTCCTTGATAGAAGAGATTATTACAGGGCCTGTTCCATCTCCTGATTCAAAATTAAATAATTGCTTGAATGTAGCCTTTATTGACTCTTGAATATGCAGAGAAAGATATTTCGGATGAGTTAAAGTACTTTTTATAATCTTTTTATATTCACTGTCCTTATCATACCATCCATCCGTGAGATAAACAGGACTATTAGAATCCCATAAAAATACAGCTCCAGAATTTGGAATAGCGCCTTTATATTGACAAAGTTTCAGATTTTCTTTATCACAATTATCATTTAGATATTTATCCAAAATGCCATTTTCAGCCATTCTCGCCATAAAAAAGGTATGGGACGTTTTAGTTACAAAAAATTCCTGACTTAACGAATAATGAAAGAGCGGCACCAAAACCAAAGGAGCTATTGATAATCCAAAACAAAATACCAAACGACGTATTGTATATGAAATCTGAAGGGACTTCGGCAAAAAGAAATAGTTTATGATAGTAAATACAGATAATGTAAGTATTCCTGTAAAACTATGAGAAACATGGGTCATTGCAGAAAGAATAAAAATCGTTGTAAGAATAATTTTATTCCACCTAGAGAAATCTTCCTGATAAAATATTAAAAAAAGTGAAAGTATGCTTGCAGCAGCAAAGATATCAGGCATTATCTGTGACGTATACAAAGAAAAACCTGTCGTAAAAGATAATACGATTGAAGCCAATGCCGTGGCAAGTGGAGCATTGCTTACTTTAAATGTTTTAAAAAAACAATATAATAAATATGACATGATAGTACTTTGAACAATAATAATTGGCCAAAGAGAAATAGAAAAACTTAAATTCTTTACCAAAAAACTATAAGTATGCGGTTTATCCCAAGAAAGGCTTCCTGTAAAAGCTTTAAGTATGTAACCTTCGGAGTCAGGAAAGAGAACAGGAAACTTATTCATAAAAGCTACCTGTAGATTCATAATTATAGAAATTAAAATCAAAGAACCTTTGGATAAAAATCTATTCATTGTAAGCCGGTCTATATAATTTCATAAATACTATAATTAATCCCATTAACGGTAAGAGCCAAATAATCCTTGCTTGATACCTGAAAAATATGGAAGAAAATGTTGCACACACTGCAGCATTTATAATTAAAAATGCAATAAGAAGAACACAAGCACTCAAGAGTTTCCTATCAGTCAAATTTTTAGAGTCATATTTTACAAGAAAAAGAATAAAAACTATATAAGAAAAAGTCATTATCCACGATTGTCTTATGTTAACTTCGTCAAAATTAAGTTTACCTGCTGTCTCATCTCCCCCTAAATAAGATTTATATTCTTGAGGAATGAAAGCTCTAATATTACTGGCGGGTGATGAACCTTCATGGTATATATGAATTCCATCTCCAATTTTGTGATAGAAAAGTTGTTGAAATGTCCCCTTTAAACTTTCTTTTATATGCAGCCATAAATACTCCGGCCTGACTAAGGTTTCCCTGAATATTTTGCCATATTCATCGCTTTTATTATCAAAGCCGCCAAGCAGACTAAATGGACTGCCTGGATCCCAAATAAAAATCGTAACATTTTGAGAAAGTTGATCTTTATATTTACATAAAGCATAATTATTTTCTGAATTACAATTTTCTGCTAAATATTTTTCCAATATTCCATTCTCAGCCATTCTCGCTATAATAAAACCGCTGCTTCCAGAATAATTAAATTTTCCCACACACAGCCACTGTACTACCGGTACGAGTAGAATCGAAAGAAGGGTAAGCAACCATGCCAGTATAAAGTTTTGAGGAAGAATCTTTATTTCAAGCCTCTTCTTAAAGAAAAAATAAAATATTGAGAAAAAAATCATTACTCCTATTACAATAGCAATATGAGAAGTATGAACCAGAATTGAAAATAAGAATATTAAGGAAAAAATAATTTTATCTTTTTTTTGAAAGTTTTCTAAAAATAGAATCACGCTTAAAGAAAGAAAACTAAAAGCTACAAAAACATCAGGCATGATTTGACTGCAAAAAGAAGAAAAGCCAGTCATAAAAGTCAGGATACTAACGCTAACAAATGTTAAAAATAGAGCTTTCTTAGGATTGAACAATTGAATCAACCTATAAATCAGATATGAAGCAATAAGCCCCTGAAAAAAAACAGGAAGCCAAAGAGTAGATTTCAACCCTGAATGAGCAACGAATGCGCCATAAATTGAAGGTCTTTCTTTTAATGCCTCACCTGTGAAACCAGTTGCTATGTACGCACCCGTATCGGCAAGAACTATTGGATATCTATTAAATAATGCCAAACTAATAGCAATAAATGATAGCGCTGAAAACGCTATCAATTTAAAAAAATTTTTTCTTAAATATCATGATTAATGAGCTCCATTGACAATTTGAATCTGTACAATCTTACGAAGATAACTCTTCTTTCTTTTTTTCCATAAACCTAATAATTTAAAGAGCTTTTCACACCTTACCAAGCTATTATGAACAGTTCTCAAGTAATACCTTAAGTATAAAAAGCAAAATAACTGAACATAGGTATGAATCCTAATTAAAAACTTTTTAGTGATTGAACATATTCCTCTTAGGCAGATATCAATCCGGTTGGATTGTTACCTTAAATTCACTCTTATTCCTCAACTTATCTCAACTATCGCTCGATCCCGCAATTACGAATAACTATCTAAATTTACAAACAGAAAGAGCTTCTCGCGGAAACAACCTCTTTCTGTTTATTTGAACTTCTGATTAAAATTTCGGAAGTTTTTTAAGCTGATCTTTAACGCCTTTTTCAGCTTCTTTCTTCAGTCTTTCCTGCTCTGCTTTCTGCTTTTCTTCTGCTTCTTTCTTTATTCTCTCCTGCTCTGCCTTAACTTTTTCCTCTGCTGCTTTCTTAGCATCTTCTACTTGTTTTTGAGCTTCCTGAATTTGAGCATTGTTTTTAATTTCTTCTTTTACTTTGTTCTCAACAGCAGTTTTTACCTGCTCTTTGCCTTGCTCCTGAACACTGCTGCCAGCTATTCCCACTTTTGGATCGCTGTTGGTACCGCCAATTTTAAGATCAAGCTTGATATTGTCTGAACCTGATGAAGGCTGGCCTGTGATCTTTCCTAAAGCAGAATTTACAGCAGAACCTAAAGCTCCCGCAGGAACATCCATTTTTACAAGATAATCCAGACCACCATCAAAGCCTGAAGCCCCGCCAATATTCATTTTAAAGTTACCTGCATTTACGTCAAAAGGTTCAACCTTTAGCTTACCTCCTTCAATCTTAAAGTTCGCAATCACATTTTTAACTCCAAGCGGATTAAGCTCTTTTACCATAGTAAGTTTGCTCATTGTAGCAAGAACAGGGTTGTCTTTAATCGTTGCATTAGGAATAGCAAGTGTTCCGGCACCAGACATGGTAGGATAAAGCGGATTCATGTATTTATCCATTTGTCCATTTGTCTTCAGGGATAAAGAAACTACACCTTCCATATTTTTTGCCATTGGAGCAAATGTTTGTACTGTATTGAATGTTTTGAATGCCTCTTTGATCTGAATTTCTGTAATCTTCATATCAAAATCGAATGACGGCTTTTCTACATCCTTAGTATTATACTCTCCCTTAGCCAGCAAGAAACTTCCGCCTAGAGAATTGAATACGAGATTTTCCAGTCTCGCTATCCCATCTTTCATGATGATGTTACCTTTAAGATCTTTTAGACTCATATTGTCATAAAGAACTTCTCCGATCTGCGATGCAAGGAAAAAGTCAATGTTCTTCGGAATTTCCACTAGGCCGCTATCTACAGGTTCCGCCTGAGCCTGAGGTGTTGTAGCCTCTTCGTCTGTCATCCATTCATTCACATCAAATTTCTTTGAATTAAAGCTCATATTTCCGCGAAGTACAGTATCCTGTTTTCCGAACATATAGCCCATATAATTAGAGAAAAATCCCTTTACACTGATATCACTTTTACCAAGATAACCATCCATGTTATCGATGGTCATTTTATCAGGAGAAAGTGTAAAGCTTGCTGAAGAAAGAGCCATCCCCTGAGGAAAGTCTTTGCTTGAATACTTCAGGTTGGAAACTTTCATAGTACCGCTGGAAGAAGTTTTATCATACCTTCCGGCTTCCACATCAGACAATACACCTTTTGTTGCAATATCTGCAATAATTCTACCTGCTACAGTCATGTCTTCAAGAGGATAGATCTTCGTCATCTTGGTAAGATCAATAATACCTTTCAGGTTCACATCGTAGGCGGGATTATCAAAATTCTGAACGCTTGCCTTCATTTCAAAGGGCTCACCGTCCATCACCATTTTAAAGTTCTCCAGCGAAGCTTTAGATGTCGGCATATCACCTGAACTTTGCACAGCAGCATTAAAGCTCATCTGCTCCAATGCAGCAGGGAAATCTTTGGTTTTAACATAACCATTCTGTAAGAACATCTTTGCATCAACAACTGGCATAAGCTTCAGAGAATCGCTGTAGGTTCCTTTCACTTTTACATCTGCTCCAAAAAGACCTTTCAAAGTTGTTCCTTCAATCGGATAAAATTTTGTTACATCATCCAATTTTACTTTTGCAAGTAGGTTCGCATCAATTTTATACGGATTCAATCCTTCTACAAGGGCGCGGGCATCTACAGGATTCTTATCCATATCCATATGGAACTTTTTCAGATTGATAACAGTGTTATCGATAATGCCATCATTGTTAACAACACTCAGGTCAGTAACGATATTGCTGATAGCAGAAGGAAGAGATGGATACTTCATGCTTCCGTTATCAATATTAAGATTGAATGTAAATCCGGGGAGAGTAGTAGCTGTTTGTTTACCTTTTACAATTCCGTTAAATGCCACTTTACCTTCAGCCTTCAGGTCATTATAATCTTTGGTATAGATGGCAGGAACAAGAGAAATAAGATCTTTGAAATCTGTTTCCTTTGCCTCATAAGTAAGATCATAGACGATATCATCACCTGGCATGGCAATAAGTCCGTCAAAACCGAAATCAAAATTGTTAATTTTGATATTGTTTTCGAGGAACTTATACTCTGACTTAGGCATGTTGATATTCAGATTAAGGTTTGCTTCAAGCTGATGTTTGTTCAGATACGCAACATTATCAAAAATAACAACGGTCTCTTTAGACTTTGTGTAGGTTTCAACATCATAGATATCCTGAGTAATATCTCCTTTACCAATATGGTTAAAGCCTCTTAACTCCGCATACATAGGTAAAGATTTGTCTTCATAAATGATAAGGCCATCTTCAATTTCCCACTTATCAAGTGCGACACTGAATTTAGATGGTTCCTCAGGAGCTTTTTGGACAGTATCTTCAGGAGTAGCTATGGCAATGTCCCAGCTCATTTTTCCATCTTTTGTTACATAAGTTGCAACAATTGGCTTATTCAGATAAATGCTTTTAACTTTTATCTGATCTCCCGAAATAACGCTCATGATATCGGCTACCACTTTAAAATTCTTAGCAAAGAAAAGTGTGTCGCCTTTAAATTCTTCCTGTTTTCCGATGATACCAAAATCATCAATGGAAATGGTTACGTTAGGAAAGTTTCTGATAAGAGACAATCCTAGTTTGTCTGCATCAAAAACAACAGTAGCATTGATGCTTTTGGCAATCTGCTCATCTACTTTAGCTTTGATTTGATCTTTAAAAAGGAATGGAATGGTTAACAGGAGGATAAACAAAAATGCTATTATCCCCAGAAAAATAAGAATACCTTTTTTCATTTGAATTGAATTAATTGATTTCTGTCAGATTTCTGTATATATACAAAGAGCCCTAAAGATAGGTTTTTTTTCTATACGATTTAACGGATAAAGATATTGCAAAGTAAGCTTAGGGAAGAAAAATAAATCGGGATGGTGTTTTTAAAGAATACCAGAGTTAATTCTCATTAAAAGTTATTACGAGTCATTGATAATATTGATTTACAATATTATCAATCGCCATTACTTCATTTGGGTAAATGATCAGAACAATCCGGCAGCCGTCTTTCTTTTATAAAAATCCTGAAGGATATGTGCAATTTTTTCAGTTTCAATTAAAAATCCGTCGTGCCCATACAGAGAATCAATTTCCTGATATTCTGCACCGACTATGTTCTCAGCTAAGAAAATTTGCTCGCAAACAGGGAAAAGTATATCTGTTTTGATACCAATAACCAGTGTATTCGACTTAATCGCCTTCAGGGCAACTTCAGCTCCTCCCCGACCACGGCCGACATGATGAGAATCCATTGCTTTTGAAAGGTAAACGTATGAATGACAATTGAATCTGTTAATAAGCTTAATCCCTTGATAATTCTGATATGACGATGCTTTATAGTCATCCAGCTTGTTTTCATCCGTTTCTTTCTGGGTAGAACAGTACGTATTATAGTTTCTGTAAGAAAGAAGAGCGATTGACCTTGCAGCTTTCAAGCCCTCCTGTCCGGCATCTTCTCTGCAATCCTGCCAGGTTTTATCTGCTTGTATGGCCATTCTCTGAGATTCGTTAAAAGCAATTCCCCATGGTGAATGGAAGGCATTTGTTGCCAGTATAATCAGATTTCCAATAGTATCAGGATCCATGATAGCCCACTCCATTGCCTGCTGCCCGCCCAAAGAACCACCGATGCAAGAATGTATTTTAGATATACCCAATTCTTTTTTAAGAAGAATATGAGCATTTACCATATCTCTTATCGTAACCTGAGGGAACTCGAGAAAATACTGCTTTCCGGTCTTAGGGTTAGCCTCTAGCGGACCACTTGTTCCGTAGCAGGAACCCAGGATATTGGCGCATATAATGAAGTGCTTCTCGGGATTAAAAAACTTATCTTCACCTACCAATCCATACCACCAGTTATGAACTTCAGAATTAGCGGTAAGAGCGTGGCAAACCCAGATTACATTATCTTTTCTACTATTAAGTTTCCCTAATGTAGAGTATTGAATCGTAAGGTTTTCAAGAACCTGCCCTGACTCTAAAACAAAATTATTCTTATATGTAAAGGTCTTATTTTCCACTTTGAAACTCCAGATTAAACCACCAAACTCAGCACAAAATTAACAACAGACAAAAAGGAAATTAAAAGACGGGCCTTTACTCTTAAGGAAAGAGGTATAACGAAAGGTGTAATAATATTCAATTAATTTCTTCATCATAATTAATTTATATGCCCTAATATCTTAGGAAAGGAATTAGCACCTTATCTCAAAAGGATAGGTTGCTAGAGGTTCAAAGAGCCTTTTCTCTCCCCTCTTCTTTATAAATCAATTACATGTTTAGAGTAATTGACTTTGGAGGGTTCAAAATTAATCGGAGAAATGTTAAAAACAAAACAAATCGGCCAATTGTAATAAATTTTAGTATTATCGTTAAGGCCAAACAACATAATCTTTTAGTAATGAATAAATTAAAAGTTGTCAAACGCAAGACGGCAAGCAAAAATTACTAATACAGGTTAAACAAGGAATCCATAATCGCTGCATGAGGTAATGTATTTATTATCAAAGAAATAAATTCTCGCCAAAATGGTTACTTACCTCCAGAAAAAACGTATTAATATATATTCACTTTAATTTTTTGATTATGCTACTATTCTTTACAATAGCCATCGTCTGTTTTTTGATCTTTAAAGTGATAACTATGTCTAAAAAAATAGTTAAAAATAAAAAAACGAAACATTTTAACTCTTCTCTGTAATTTTTACCCCAGTTTAAAATTTTCAAACTATTACCTCTAGTTTAGTGTTCCTACATTTTCGAATTCCAAATCAAGGAAATCAAAGACGAACCATGGTAAACAATTAAATTTTAGTCTGTTTATTTATGTTGTAAAACCAATTAGTTAATATTGTTAACAATTAACTTAATTTACTATTGTTGCTGCTTTAAATGAGAATGATTTCATCAAAAGAACCACCACTGGGGAAATGTTGCACGGATCTGGCAAAAAATTACCTGGCATTTCTTGTAGAAAACCTTGAACAATCAGGTCTTGACAGATATTTCTATATGTTGCTGGTTTTGGATGAAAACTCAGGGAAAATAACCCAACAGCAACTTTCTGAACTACTTCATTGCGACAAAGTTACCACCCTACGCAATCTAGATCATTTATCCAAACTTGAACTCGTGGAAAGAGTCATAAATCAGAAAGACCGCAGGGAGCACCTTTTACAGGTAACCACTAAAGGCAAAAAGTTAATTCCACAAATTCGGAAAACATATGCAGAACTGGAACAGGGAGCTTTTAAGGGAATGAGCGAAATAGAAATAGACAACTTCTACAACACTCTCAATCTGATAAGAAATAATCTGAAAAACCTGCATTCAAGCAAAATAGACATCAAACTCAGAATTAAAAAAGTAAAGTAAAACCAAAAACAATGAGTACCAGAACCACCACATTTTCCGCAATTTTTATTTTGGCCATTGTCTGGTCCTGCACATCCTCGGGCAAGAAAGTCAAAGAAATACGTGCACCAAAAGATACGCCTCCTTTATCTATCACTGGCTTGGTTTTAAAGCCTGAGGAGGTCGACAATAAAATAGAAATTATAGGAACTATCCTTTCAAATGAAAAAGTTGATCTTAGAAGTGAGGTTTCCGGAAGAGTAACCGGTATCCATTTTAAAGAAGATGCAAAAGTTACCAAAGGGACACTTCTTGTAAAAATTTTTGATGAAGAGCTCAGAGCTCAATATAAAAAGATCAGACTTCAACAGGAGTTGGCCAATAGAGAAGAGGAGCGCAAAAGAAAACTTCTAGAAATAGGTGGTATCAGCCAGGAAGAGTATGATATTGCCAGTAACCAGGCAAGTACCCTACATGCTGACCTTGACTTATTATCTGCACAATTGCGCAAAACCGAGATTAAAGCTCCGTTCAACGGCATCATTGGGTTGCGCTATGTAAGTGAAGGAGAAATCGTCTCTCCTACTACCGTTATAGCATCGCTTCAGCAAATAGACCCTATCAAACTGGAATTTGATATACCTGAAAAATATGGAGCTTTTATAAAAAAAGGTTCGGATATAAAATTCACTGTAACAGGATCTGACAAGATTCACAAGGGTACGGTATATGCTGCAGAACCTATGGTAGATGTAGCGACCAGAACTTTAAAGGTAAGAGCAAGATCTTCCAATGAAGACTTCAGTCTGAGACCCGGATCATTTATTAAAATTGACCTCCTGTTACAAAAGGATGCACAGGCCATCATGGCTCCTACACAGTCCATTGTGCCAATGCAAAGTGGCTCAAAAGTATTTGTTTATAAACAAGGTTATGCTATTTCCAAAAATGTAAAAACTGGTGTGCGTAACGATTCCGCCATTCAGATCACTGAAGGCCTGAATGCAGGAGATACTTTAATTACTTCAGGTATTATGCAATTAAAAGACAGCCTGAAGGTAAACATAACCTTATCCAAGTAATCTGCTATGAATATTTCCTCAGTAAGTATAAACCGCCCCGTTCTGGCAACTGTGATGTCCATAGTCATTGTACTATTCGGATTGATCGGCTATAAGTACCTGGGCGTTCGGGAATTCCCATCCATAGACCCACCGGTCATTACAGTGAAGACTACCTATACCGGTGCCAATGCTGATATTATTGAATCTCAGATCACAGAACCATTAGAAAAAAGTATCAACGGGATTGCCGGAATCAGATCAATTTCTTCGTCCAGCAGCACCGGAACAAGCAGTATCACTGTCGAATTTAACCTTGATGAAGATCTCGAAACTGCTGCGAATGATGTGCGGGATAAAGTCTCGCAGGCTGTACGCTTTCTTCCATTAGATATAGATGGCCCACCAGTTGTTACCAAAGCTGATGCAAACTCTGATGCCATCATAGCTCTTACCTTGCAAAGCAACACCAGAAGCCAGCTGGAAGTGAGTGACTATGCTGAAAACGTAGTGCTAGAAAGACTACAGACTATACCTGGAGTTAGTACAGTGCAGATATGGGGACAGAAAAAATATGCAATGCGTATCTGGATGGACCCCTTCAAACTTGCCTCCTACCAACTCACAGCTGCCGATGTTTGGAGCGCCCTGAACAAAGAAAACGTTGAATTGCCAAGTGGTAAAATTGAAGGTTATGCTACAGAACTTTCAGTAAGAACTATGGGAAGGCTTACCACAGAAGATGAATTTAATAATCTCATCGTTAAAAATGACGGGACAAGAATTATAAAACTTGCAGATATAGGAAGGGCTACTTTAGGCGCTGAAAATGAAAACACAATGCTTAAGGAATCCGGAATTCCTATGATAGGTCTCGGTGTAGTGCCTCAGCCCGGAGCAAACTATATTGAAATAGCTGATGAGTTTTACAAGCGACTCGACCAGATAAAGAAAGATATTCCTGAAGATTTTAAGTTAGACATTGCGCTCGATAACACTAAGTTTATAAAAACTTCTATTCTGGAAGTTCAGGAAACATTGATCATCGCATTCGTACTCGTGGTTCTCATTATCTATCTGTTTTTCCGCGACTGGCTGATCGCTTTCAGACCATTGATAGATATTCCTGTTTCCCTGATAGGAGCATTCTTTATCATGTATGTGGCAGGTTTTTCTATCAATATACTTACACTACTTGCTATAGTTCTTGCGACAGGTCTCGTGGTTGACGATGGTATAGTAGTCACAGAAAATATTTATAAAAAAATTGAGGAGGGCATGGATCCTATAACTGCTGCACATGAAGGATCTAAAGAAATTTTCTTTGCGGTGATCTCCACTT
Organism: Sporocytophaga sp.; assembly: GCA_024707265.1. Lineage (GTDB taxonomy): Bacteria > Bacteroidota > Bacteroidia > Cytophagales > Cytophagaceae > Sporocytophaga. Next base: position 279,308 of record JANQAB010000009.1, read on the forward strand.
CCGTTACGCTTGCAGCGGTGTTTCTTCCGATTATTTTTCTTGAAGGATTTGTAGGACGACTATTCCGGGAATTCGGTATTGTAGTTGCAGGTGCTGTGCTCATTTCAGCATTTGTATCTCTTACACTTACACCCATGCTGAATGTGAAAATGGCAAGAAAAGATCATACGAAGAGAACTCGCTTCTATGAATGGTCTGAACCTTTCTTTGTCGGAATGACCAATGCCTATAGAAACTCCCTGGGGAAATTCTTGAAAATAAGATGGGTTGCCATTGCAATACTTCTGGCATCCTTTGGAACCATCTGGTACATCAATGGAAATCTTCAATCAGAACTTGCCCCACTTGATGACAGAAGTGTATTAAGAGTTTCTGCAACGGCTCCTGAAGGTACCTCTTTTGATTATATGCTTAATTACATGGACAATGTATCTAAGTTTATCAAAGACTCAGTCCCTGAAAATAAAATTGCCATGACCATTACAGCACCTGGCTTTTCAGGAACAGGAGCTATGAATACTGGTGTGTTCAGAATAGCATTGACAGATCCGCAAGACAGGAGCAGATCACAGCAGGAGATTGCTGATTATCTATCCAAAAATCTGAAATCGTTCCCTTCCGCCAAGCTCTTTGTTGTACAGGAACAGACCATCAGTGGTGGTGGTGGTGGTTCTAAGTCCGGACTTCCTGTACAGTATGTAATTCAGTCTTCTGACTTTAAAAAGTTATCTGCGGTTCTTCCTAAGTTTATGGAAGAAGTCGGTAAAAATCCAACATTTATGGGCTATGATGTGAACCTCAAATTCAATAAGCCTGAACTGATTGTAAAGCCAGACCGAGAAAGAGCAAAAGCTTTAGGAGTTTCTGTGAGCGACATTGCTCAAACGCTTCAATTATCGTTCAGCGGACAAAGGTTCGGATATTTCAACATGAATGGGAAACAATATCAGGTGATCGGTCAGCTGGATAGGACAAACCGTGATCAACCTTTGAACCTGAGTTCGCTTTATGTTAAAAACAAAGATGGCGTTCCTGTTCAAATGGACAACCTAGTGAAGATTGAGGAAACCAATAGTCCTCCACAACTTTATCACTTTAACAGATATAAATCTGCAACTGTATCTGCCGGACTTGCTCCAGGTAAAACAATAGGTGATGGAATTGAAGCAATGGATCAGATTTCCAAAAAACTCCTTGACGATAGCTTCAGCACCAGCCTGAACGGGCCATCGAGGGACTATGCTGAAAGTTCATCGAATATTCTCTTTGCTTTTGCATTGGCACTGGTACTAATCTATTTGATTTTGTCTGCTCAATTTGAAAGCTTTATAGATCCTTTGGTAATTATGTTAACTGTACCACTAGCACTTGCCGGAGCTTTTATAACTTTGTATGCGTTTGGTCAGACAATAAATATTTTCAGCCAGATTGGTATCATTATATTAATTGGTCTTGTTACCAAAAATGGAATTTTGATCGTGGAATTTGCGAATCATAAAATAGAAGAAGGACTATCTGTAATGGATGCAGCACGTGAAGCAGCAGCAGCACGTTTGAGACCAATTCTGATGACCAGCCTTGCGACCATTCTGGGAGCTGTTCCAATTGCATTTGCTATTGGCGCCGGAGCAAAAAGTCGTATCCCGATGGGACTCGTAATAATAGGAGGATTATTGTTCTCTTTAATCCTTACGCTCTATGTAATTCCCGCGATGTATACATTCCTTTCAAGGAAAAAAATCAAAAAAACAGAAATAAAAGAAGAGGCTAAAAAGATAGAATACTCTTATGAATAAAACTAAATTTTTTATGCTGGCTGTTATATGGACAGCCGGCTTTTTAAATGCTTTTTCTCAAGATACGCTGACACTTGAAAAGGCTATTGAAATTGGACTTGAAAATAATTATACAATAATCATAGCAAGGAATAATCAGAAGATAGCAGAAAACAGTAATACCTTAGGTAATGCAGGATTCTTGCCCGACCTAAGCTTAAATTTTAATAACACCGGTAATCTTGTCAATACCAGAGTAGAATACTTAACAGGACCACCTCGTGAGGGAAAAGGCATTCAACCAAAAAGCATCTCAGCCAGTGCATTAGTGAACTGGACTTTATTCGATGGTTTAAATATGTTCATTACTAAAAGTAAACTGGAAGAACTTGAAAGAGCCGGACAAACCAAAGCCCGCATGGACATCGAAGTTACAATTGCAAATATCATTAATACATATTATTCAATTGTCCAGCAACAAAAGATGATGTACGTGATACAGGAAGCAATCGGACTTTCTTTGCAAAGGCTTAAGCTGGCCCAAAGCATGAAAAGTATTGGAACCGGATCAGAGCAGGCAATTTATCAAGCAATGGTGGATGCAAATGCTGATAGCACAAGGCTCCTACAACAAGCTGCTCTTATAAGGAATGCCAAAGCAGATCTCAACAGACTTCTTGCGCGTGAAATTACAACACCATTTGAAGTAAGACCTGAAATACCAATTAATTCAAAACTTGATTATAATGATCTTGTTCAGAAACTAGAAAGTCAAAATGCAATGTTGTTGACATCTAGGGCAAATGCCAATATTGCAAAATACGACATAGAATCTTTTCGTAGTCAATATTATCCTATAATAGGTGTGTTTGGAGGATATAACTATACTAAATCTCAGAACCCTGTAAGCCCGGCAAGACTAAATAGATCTAATGGTTTAACCTACGGAGTAACTGCAAGCATGAACGTCTTTAATGGTGGAGTCAACAATTTAAATGTTCAGAATGCTAAGGTTCAATATCAATCAAATACTTCCCTATACGAAGACACAAAACTCGCTCTTCAAAATGATCTGTATAAATTTTATAACAATTATCTCACAAGTATACAACTCGTAAACATTCAGGTGGGAAACGTTGAAGTTGCCCGTAAAGATTTGAATATTGCAGTTGGCAGGTATAAACTGGGCAATATCAATGATATAGATCTTCGAATTACCCAGCAAAAATTAACAGATGCTGAAAACGACCTTTTATCAGCCCAATTCACAGCAAAAACTGCCGAAATTGAGCTGCAAAGGTTAAGCGGTCAATTATTGAATGATCTTCAATAACACACTATTTACAGCAGTCATCGCTCATCATGCTTTCTGGTCATCTGCATAAATTTCATTATGAAAGGAGAAGCCACGAGTACTAGGACACCTATAATCGCGGCTTCACCTATTTTTATAATTCCAGTTACAACACCTGCAACAATGAGTACAATGACACCAATTAATCCAACTATAAAATGTACCTTGCTCATAACTCTTTCCCTTTGGTTCCTTTAATAATCAACCAAGATTAAGGAAAATAGGTGCATTCTTATATAGTAATTCAATAGATTCTTTTTGTAAAAAGGTATGATTCAAGAGGGAAGCTTTTACACTGAAATTAATCGCACCACAAAATCACCTGAAAACGAAAAGCCCATTTCCAGCGGATATTGAATCGATCGAAACCAGCCTTTCTGATTAAAAGTTGCAATTCATTCTTCTTAAATGCCCTCAACACAGAAAGCTGAGCATCGTATTTCACCATATACGATTTGGAAAACAAACCTGTAAGGTATTTTATGGAATAATAAGCGAACCAATGCCGGTGAATGTCATTGATAATAATTGCAACTCTGGTTTGTTTCCTTAATTGCTTTAAAAAATCTATCAGCACATCATCTTCAAAATGATGACAAAAAAGTGTACATGTACTAATATCAAACGATTCCTTCCTGAAAGCTTCATCCAACACATTGTGCTTCTTAAACGAAATACATTTATGCAATGGAACTTTATTAGCGGCATGATTCACGACATAGTCATTCGCATCTATTCCTGTAAGATTAACTTTTATATTTTCTGACTGTGCCCAATTGCAGATCAGTGAAAGCATTTCCCCACCACCACAACCAAGATCAGAAATCGATATGGGAAATTCAGAATTTTGTAATTGCCTTTCTTTAATGACCTTTTTAACAGCATCCAAAGTTACAGCATTTCCCCCCAACCATTTATTGATAAACTCTATTTCATCCAACGTTTGACCAAGCACTTCCCCTTCAAACTCGAGGTCATCCATAATCTCCGGGTCCGCAGATCTTTGCAAAAATCTGCTCATACTGCTTCTGCCTTTATGAATGTTTTATCATCCTCAAGGGATTTCATAAATCTGGATGGTACAACTTCCAATACCATTGATTCCATTGTAAGCCCAGGACCAAAAGCGAAAGATAAAATTCTTTTGGATGAAAAATCATTTTGCAAATCCTGCATAATCCTTTTCAATACAAACAACACTGATGGAGAAGACATATTCCCATATTCCGCAAGCACATCAAAGCTCTGCTGGCACTTCTGCTTCTTAATATCCAGCTCGTCTTTTATTACTTCAAGTATTTTTTTCCTCCGGGATGAATGGCAAAATAATCAATCTCTTCAACGCAGTAGCTAAGCTTTGATAAAAGGTTATTGGTAAGTTCTTTTATTCCACCTTTTATCATGGTGGGAACATAAGATGATAGAACCATTTCGAAGCCAAAGTCAGCTATGGACCAGGCCATGTCCTTACGACCTTCCGGAAGCAAATCACAATAAAACAATTCTGGACTTAATGCTAACCCTTGTGGCTTTTCCGCCTGAATAATCACAGCTGCTGCCCCATCTCCGAATATCGCATTGGATAGAATGTGATCCCAATTCATACTCTTCTGGTAATGAATGGTACAAAGCTCAACGCAAACCATTAACACAACAGCATTTTTGTCCGATTTACAGATAGCGTCAGCAACTTTCAGCCCTGAGAATGCGGCGTAACATCCCATAAAATTAACACAAGTCCTGTTCACTGAATGAGATAAGCCAAGAGACTGAACTATATCAAGATCAAGGCCCGGCGCATACATGCCAGTGCACGAAACAGTGATAAGGTGAGTAATTTTGTCTTTAGAAAAGGATTCCAATTGATGCAAACAATTTTCAATTGCTGCAATGCTTAGAGGAAGAGCCTCTTGCCGGTAAAGAGTCATCCTTTCGGCCACAGATGGCATTGCTGCTTTTTCGTCCGGCTTGAAAAAATCGGAATGCTCAAAAGCAGTACCAAAATCAGGCAAGACAGAATATCTGTGTTTAATTCCGGTGGCCCGATACAAGGTAAATAACCTTTGTCTTTCTTCCTCATTCATGGAAACAGCATCCGACATGAACTCCGCAATCTTTAACTGAGGAAAACCATGTGCAGGATTTGCCGTCCCTATCGCAGTAATGAAACTTTTCATTTTTCCTTAAAAACAAAAATTTATCTATCTTGTTAAAAAACTCTTAAATAAAGATGATTCAAAAGTCAACATTAATACACCTTAGAATTCCTTTCTCTGTTTTTTTAATGCCTTTCTTCATCTTTGCTTTAAGCCAGTCTCCAAATCCCAATATACCTTATTTGGTTCTTTCATTCATTATAATTCATCTCTTTTTTTATCCTTCGAGCAATGGCTACAATAGCTATTTTGATAAAGATGAAGAGAGTATTGGAGGCATTGAAAATCCACCGCCGGTATCTAAAGAATTGTATTACACTTCATTAATATTTGAATTCTTGGCAATTGGTCTTTCATTTATCATAAGCTGGCAGTTTGCCTTAATGGTTCTTATAATAGCAATGGCAAGTAAAGCATATAGTCACCCCTCCACCAGATTGAAAAAATATCCGATTTGCGGGCTCCTTGTCGTTTCTTTCTTTCAGGGTATATGGACTTACCTGATGTCTTATTTAGCAATTAATGGACTGACCTATTCTGATATAAACTTTTATGAATTAATACTTCCCGCCTCCCTTTGTACTTTGATCCTTTTAGGATCATATCCGATGACGCAGGTATATCAGCATAATGAAGACGGAAGAAGAGGAGACCAGACATTCAGCAGGTTGCTTGGAATCAGAGGAACTTTCATCTGGACTGCATTAGTCTTCACACTAGGCACAGGAGGATTTGTGTATTATTTTATCACCAAAAATCTTCTCATCGCATTATATGCTTTCCCTTTATTTATGCTGCCTACGTTAGTATACTTTTTAAACTGGTTTATAAAAGTACTTAAAGATGAAAAGGCCGCCAACTTCAAATCAACCATGAGTCTGAACATGCTATCATCGTTGGGATTTATTGCATTTTTTATCTTTCTTACTGTTTTAAATTATATCTAAAAGGGCTCACCATGAGTCATTTTTATAAGCTGTCTTGAAAGAGGCTTTACATTATTCAGCATTCGTAGAGAAAGCTCAGTCAACAGGTCTTGCCCGAATAATTTTTGTATTTGCCTTCCAACAAACAACCTGGTTGAAAACATTTCATTCCACTTTAAAGAATATTGATCCTCCAGAAGCTTTCTGTTTAAAGATGAATTTACAAAATGCAGGGAGATAAGCTCTGACAGGATTTTTGCAGAATGTATCGCCATTGCCATTCCGTTACCACAAAGAGGAGAAATCATGCCTGCAGCATCTCCGCAAAATAAGAGATGATCATATACCGCTTCTTTTTTTTCAAAGCTTATTTCATTTATTACTTCAGGCTTATTATACAAAAAATCAGAATTCTCAAAAATGTACTTTATCTGCTTGTTTCTGAAAAGTACCTTTTCCTCCATCTCCTTAATATTTCCGTGGTCTTTCAGGTTACTTCTGGAACTGAGATAACAGAGGCAGTATTTACCATCTTCAACTTTTGATATACCACAATACCCGTCTTTAAAGTTGTGCAAGGCAATAAGATCACTTGGAAAGTCAGTTGTGATATGATATTTCACTCCTATGTAAGGAGACCTTTTAAAGAAAAATTTGCGGTTGAGTTGCCGGTCAAGGTTGGATCTTTTTCCAAAACTACCCACTACAAGATGGGCATAGTGCTCGGAACCATCCTGGAGCCTAACGTTGAAAATATTGTTTCTAAAGGTTACATCTTCAACCTGGTTTTTTAAAAGAAAACTTACACCTTTTGATATGGCAAGTTCATATAAAGCATGATCGAGCTTATAACGGCTAAGCCCGAAACCGCCGAGATCAAGATTTATGTTTACTTCAGCTCCCAGAGGAGAAGTAACCCTAAGTCTGCTGATCTCAGAAGGGCAAAGGTCAGAAAGGTTTAATCCAATTGAAAGCAGAAAAGGTTTTACCTCATTGGAGATATATTCTCCGCATACTTTATGAAAAGGGTATTCCTTTTTTTCTATCACCAAAACATTATATCCCTTATTTGCAAGGCAAATAGAATTAACGAGCCCGGCGAGCCCTCCTCCCATGATAATGACATCTTTCAACACTTTGATGAATAGGTTTTAAAGAATCAAACTTACAATTCAAAAATAAATTAAGGAATAAAAATACTTAAATATGCACATCCTCTATTATTTTTATTGCAGCATTACAGAACGATTATCAAAAATTAATGCTTAAGTTTTTATACCATATTATAAATATTAAATCATGACTCCTGCATTTAAAGAATGGTCATACATAGTGGAAGCCTTGGGAACAGGTAAACAGAACATCATCATACGGAAAGGAGGGATCCATGAAGAAGGTTCTGATTTTACAATTAAATCAAAAAAATTCTTATTGTTTCCTACCCTCTTCCACCAGGCAAAGGACCTGGTTAAAAGCGACTGGTTTGAAGGCTTTGATCCTGAGAAATTTCATAAAGAACAGGATAAAGTAAGGATTGAGTATTTTGCTGAAATTGCAGACAGCAGAATTATAACCGAATGGGATAAGCTTGCAAAGCTTTTTCCGTTTCATGCATGGAGCGAAGCTATTATCAAAGAACGCTTTGAGAGATGGGAAAAAAGAGCACATCTGCTGATTGTCCAGATATACAAACTGAACGAACCTCAAACTATTGAGCTGCTTCCTGAATATGGTGGCTGCAAGTCCTGGGTTGATTTGGAAGGAGACTTTAACCTGGAAGGTAAACCTATAATAAATAAAATGATCCGTTAAGGAATTAACGGATTATTTCTCTTCAATTGAAATGTTAAATAATCAAACAATCCATTGGTTTAAAATCTGATAATGAATTGTACTTATCGGAATATGACCAGAAATTTTTAGAACTAAAAAAACTATACGCCTGTAACCTTTTAAGCCCAAAGGACTTATATTTACAAATATCATATTCATTTTTACAAACATGAAGAAAATTGGATCTATTATTTTTATAAGCTTATTTTTTGCTGTCACTGCACAAAGCCAAATAATAAACTCATATGACCATTATTTTGTAAAGAGTCAGTATGACTTTTTGTATTCAAGGAAAAGCAACTTAAGCAGTTTTAATAGTCCAAAAAGCTTCAGCTTTTTAAGTACGATTCCATTAAAAGAATTTAAAAGTAGCATTGGAAATATTACCTTGAGCACAAGATACCGGTATAACAATTATAATTGTGTTAAAAGAGATCCTGACTTTTTTACTGATTTCTTTATGCCCGCTATAGGGGGCCAATCATAATTGATATTCTTAGAAATCTGAATTGATTTGAATAAATAATCTTTTATTCAGGCTTCAATACTATAAATGAAGCCTAAAAGAGAAGTTAAAATCACAGATTTCTTTACAGAAAGAAAGTCAATATTTCCAATTAGGAGACCTCTTGAGCTTTAGGCTTTACAACTATCCTTGGTTTATATGTAATCTCGACTTTTTCGTTTTCACTGTTTAACGATGAAGCATTTTTTCTTTTGTCTTTCTTTTTATTCTTCTTCTTTTCTGATTTATTATAACGTTTATTATACCAAATCAAGGTACCAGTAACAGGAAGGCTTGCTCCAATTAAACTGGCCAAAAAGGCCAACACCTTTCCGGGGAAGCCAAGAATACTTCCAACATGTATATCATAATTCATACGGCGAAGCTTATCTCCGAAATCGGCTTCTGCAAAGTTCCCTTCAAATACCGGATTCTGATTCATTGGCTGCAATGTATGCTGATCAAAAGTATAGCGTTTGTTGTTGTAAAACTGATCAGCTTCCGGGTAAATGATAATGCCAATAGTAGATTTCTGTTTTTTAGCGCTTGGAAACATAAAATAAAAGCCCTGAGATCCTGGATTCTCCTCTATGGTTTTGTACCAGACTTTGTCAACAGCAGCTTCCATTGTATGGAACTTTCCGGCCTGAGTGGAATCAGACTCTGCACGTTTCCACTCCTGAAGGGTTTTACCTCCTGAGGTAACCCAATACATTCCTTTGCTGTACCATTCGATTCCCCAAACCATTCCAGTAAGAGCAATAGCAAGAAGAAAGAGTAGTGCATAAAAACCAAACACATTATGAAGGTCAATATTCAACCTTTTGAATGATGCTCCCCATTTAATTTTAAAGCTTTTGTCAACTGTACTTTTATTCCATTTTTTGGGATACCACCAGACAAGACCTGTGATGAGAATAATCACAAAAGTAAGCGTTGCATAATTAACAATCGGACGACCTATTTCATAAGGCATCCATAAAAATCTATGACCATTTAGTATCCAGCGGAAAAAATCAACTTCACCTTTTTTTTCTTTCTTTTACATTTAATATCTCACCGGAATAGGGATTAACAGCCAAGGTGGTATTTCCTCCACGGCCTTCACCAAGAGTCAGTTTTATTGCTTTCCCTTGTTCGTATGAAGCACTGCTCAGAGGCTTTTTGGGAAACTTCTTTTTTGCAATAGCGAGAAGCTGAGATGGCCTGAGTATTTCTTTATGCTGCTGAGCAATCTTGGTTTCCGGCTCGAGCAGCTCAGTAATTTCTTCATTAAATACCCATATACATCCGGTAAGGCACACAATCAAGACAATTATGCCGGAAATTAATCCAAGCCATAAGTGAAGCCAATTGTTAATTTTTCTGAATTTAGACATAATTTTTTTGTTATGTTCCTGGATTATGTAGTGAATGATATTATATGAATATACTAAAACCTGTCTTATTCTTTTAAGTCAGGTTTTAGTAAGAATGTACTATTATGAAATGTTAGTTAGTAACTTTTACGATTGAAGTGATTTTACCACCTTCAACAGTCATACCCTTAGTTGCTGAAGCAGAGTTAACATCAACAACATAAATCCAGCTTCCGTCGGCAGCATTGATACCAACATAGATTTTTCCCTTATCAGAAGAAACAGTATTGTTGTTATAAGGAGTAGACATAGAAACAATCTCTGCTGGCAGTCCGCTGATCCAGGTAAATGTTTTGTTGTAAAGATCAGCAATGGCTAGTTTAGGACCGCCACTTATTTTGCCGGCATCTCCATACATATTCAATAAAATTTTTCCGTTGCCAATATAAGTCTGCTGACGGATATGATGTCCGCCTGAAGCAGTTTCAACATCAAAGTAGTAGTTATCAAAAGATGTAGTTCCTGCAGGAATTCTCACAAATGCTGACTTAGTGGTAGATTTTACTACAGTTTCATAAGTAGCAGCAGCAGGAGAGAATGCATAAACATCACCTCTTTCATCTAACGCAAGGCCGTCATTGAAGTAAGCTCCAATGTAGCTGGTACGATTGTCTTTAATAACTTTTTCAAGAGTTAGATCAGGGTAAGAGAAAACAGCAATGTATGCACTGTCAGGATTTGAAGTTCCGAAAGCATCACTGCAGCATCCTCTTATGCTCATATATGGAGCAAATACCTTGTTTCCAACCTGCTTAGCCCAGGTGAAGTGAGCACGCTCACCGTTACCTGAAAGGTTTACAACATCTATGGTTTTGGTATCAACGATCTGAGAAAGATCTGCGTTGATTCTATACATGTATGCAGTTTTGTTATCTCCTTGTCTTGGTACTTTCATTGTAAGAATATCATCTCCAACATTTGCAAACACCTGAACAGTTTCTGAAACAAAGTCAGAAATTTTTTCCAGCTTTCCTTGTTTGTTGAATCTATAGGTAGCCACTGCTCCAGGGTTACCCTGACCATATAGAAGACTGAAGAATTTACCTTTGTGAACGGTGTAATATCTGTAAGTACCATCTTGTTCAACTCCATTACCGGCAGTACTAATAGTGCCGGTAGTAGGATCATCTACTGACAGAAGATAATCCGCCACACCTGTAGACGCTGTGGGCGTAGCTGTAATGATATATTTGGTACCTCTGTAGATATTAGTTGTATCAGCAGGAGCCACATCCTGATCTTCTTTCTTTGTACATGCGGAAAACACTAGACCAATGCAGGCAACAGCTACAATGGCTCTGTAAATTTTAAACATAGTTATTTGGTTTTAGGAAATTTTATAATTAATTATTTATCTGCGTTTTTTCTTATGAAATATCTAAGCTTGATATAAAAGGCTCTGCCTGGCTTTTGCAGTTTGAAATTATCATACTGTTCATTATTCAGAATATTTCTGCATGTGAAAGAGATATTATATTTACCATCAGCCATAGAATAAACAATATTGATATCATGATTAAACTGGAGAGGAATATCTAATTTGTCATCTTTGCCACCTATTTTAGGCCAGTATAAATAGAATCCATGTACATAAAGAAAATTATATCCCAATGAAAGTGTATTTCCTTTCTTTTTACCCAGTCCATGGAAAAATAATGAGGCATCTGCATTGCTGAACAGGTACGGGAAATTGGGCAACTGATATTTGTATACATCGCTTACAACCTGTTGACCAGGCTCATATTTTGTGTAATTGCGCATATCCTGATAGGTTGTATTGAAACCTGCAGAAAATACTTTTTTATAAGAATATCTAATCTCACCCTCTACCGCTTTAATCAGTACCTTTCCGCGGTTCTCCATAGTGTAGCGGACCTGATTTATAGCCAGCACCTGTCTGATAAAGTCCTGCGCATCTCTGTATATTCCAGTGGCCTCAAAACTAATTCTGTGATTCTTCCTGATCTGGAAATTATAGCCCAAACCCAGATTGTAATTGAAACTGGACTCAGCTCTTAACCCAACATTTCCTTCCAGATCAACCTGATCACCAAACAGTTCATCAGGTTCCGGTAAGCGATAAGTCTTTTCAAAACTTGCTTTTAGTTGTAAACTTCTGTGTGGGAAATAGGTAGTTGCTATCCCATAACCCAAGGGGTTCATTAGCTTCTTTTTTTCACGATAAAACTGTTCTGTAATTACTGTATAGGACTCACTATATTTAGTAACCTGACTGTAATATTTACCAAACAAGGTTGTGTTCCATTTCTCATTCAAATCAAATTTGTATCCCAGACCAATAATGTTTTTCGTATTATATCGAGGTTGTTCATAACTTGCGTTTTCAGGGACTAATTCATCGCTACCTAACCTGTTAAATGTATTATAGGTATTGGAGAGTGTTATGGTATGACGGGCAGAGAGGCGATAATTAGCAACTGCAACAGCAATACCTGAATTATTTCTAAATTTATATAAGGTACGGTTGCGCTCACCACCCTTTATTCCGTTTTTCTCAAAATCGTTATTGTATTGACCCAGCCAGTTGTACCTCCGGTTTACAGTATCTATGACCTGGTTATACCCTAAATTATAATTCGCAGAAACAGTCACATCAAGACCTTTGAGAAACAAATCTTTTTTGGCATAGCGAAAGGTCGGCATAATAGTATTGCCCTTTTGATAAGGAGTGCCATAAGGCACGGCCATTCTCGCATCTGTCTGAATGTCTGCATAGTTCTGACCATAGGTAAACCCAAACAACAGCTTGTCCGCATACTTCTTATTCACTACACCCACATTGACTACAACAGCTTCGTTGTGATATTTATCATGAAAGCGCCTGACCCATTTGGTTGCAGTGAGTGCTGATGTCTTTATGTCGATAACAGGTGCGTAAATCAAGTAGTTGTTATCTGAATAGTTTTGAAACAAACTCACCTGAACATTTAAACCTTTTTTAGATGTATATCCCGCATTTACAGCAGAGCGGTGAGTATTAAAAGAACCATAAGTATAGGAAGCGTCCAGATAACTTCCTGGCAGGGCTGAAGTAACAATATTTACAGCTCCCCCCATTGCATCTGAACCAAGCCAGATTGGAACTACGCCTTTGTAAATTTCAATACGCTCTGCAAAATTTACCGGAATACTGTTTAGCTGAAAGCTTGAGCCAAAGTTTTCCATTGGAATACCGTCCATGAAAAACCTAACCTGACGCCCAGTAAACCCATTAAGTGTAAAGCTCATTCTGGATCCTAGTCCACCACTCTCACGAACCCGAACACCGGAAACACGATCAAGTGCCTGACCTAAATCTAATGTAGTATTATGCAGTTTTTTGGCATCAACCGCTACTACATTATAAGCCTGTTGCTGAATCTCCTTAGTCTGTGATCTCCCATATACCTCAACAATCTCCATCTGCTGCGCTTCGGATTTGACTTGCAGATTCACAACGGAATTTTCACCAGGCTTCAAAGTGATTTCCTTTTCCTTAACTACATAACCCATACCGTATACCACTAAAGTGTACGTACCACTAGCTATTCCTTCAATTTTGTAGTTTCCTTTAGCATCTGTATAAACACCACTTGCTGTTCCTTTCAGGGAAACTAAAATGCCCTCAACAGGCTCACCCGTTTCCGATTTTATCTGACCGGAAATAACACACAAGTCATTATTCTGAGCCATCAGGAAGAAGGGAGCAAGAAGGAAAAAGAATAACAAACGGGTACCCATTTTTAGGTATATCATATGACTGTTATAAATTAAACCGCTACGAGGTTTGATGAAGTGATGAATTTTGACGCAATTTATATTTAATCTAAATAAAAATAACAGCGGTGTAAGTTTTGGGAATATTTACATGAAAGAGCACTTGTGATAAAACCACCTCAAGGGTATCATTTAACACTATATAATAACAAGCTCTTATTTATAGGGACCTACTTGAACAGAAAAAAAAATAGCAACATCAAAATTACAATGTAAGATAAATGGCAAATAATTACACAATACAACCGGTAATGGAGAATTGTAAGGCTAAAAGCCTAAAAAAACGGCTCAATTAAAGACTACATATCATGGCCCCGTCAAAAGAAGGAAATTTTAATTATTTTAAAGCTCGTTTAATTGCTACTAGCATCTGATGAACTGGGAAAACTAAATAATTTGATAACAAAACATTTTTCACTATCATTTACTGACCATTTAGATTAAACTTACCAGGAATGCTCAAGCATATCAAAAAAATTTACAAAACCATCCTCACGGAAAAAACACGGATAAAACTTCATTACATAAAATTCTACATAAGAGGCTATTTCTATTCCGGCTCTAAAGTAACATGTGTCTGCTGCAATAAAAGTTTTACAAAGTTTCTTCCGCACGGTAATGTAAAAAGGCAGAACGCAGTCTGCCCATCCTGCAATACCCTCGAGCGCAACAGGGTACTATTTCTTTATCTGAGAGATAAAACAAATTTCTTTCATGATCAATTAACTGTACTTCATTTTGCTCCGGAATACAGACTGGAAAAGATATTCCGTAAAATGAAAAACCTTAATTATACCTCAGGAGATATCAATCCTGACCTTGCCATGCAGCAGGTAGACATACAATCAATTGGCTTTCCCGACAACCATTTTGATGTCATTATCTGCAGTCATGTACTAGGGCATGTGCCTGATGAAGCTAAGGCTTTATCTGAATTAAGAAGGGTATTAAAACCGGAAGGCTCTGCTATTATTATGACGAAAATCTACGAGGATATTCAATCCACCTTTGAAGCTTCCGGCATGTACAATGCAGAAGACCAGGAGATCTTCAGGAAACATGGAAAAGACTTCCCTGAAAGCCTCAAAGAAGGAGGGTTTGATGTTTCAATAATTGATGTGGCAAAAGATGTGGGGAATGTAGCTGTTGTTAAATATGGGCTTGGAGAAAAGGAGCTGATATATCTTTGTAAGCGGAAGGCGGAAAGTAAAAAGTTTAAAGTCTAAAGATTTGGTTTTTTAATGCTAAGGTAACTTACTGTTACCAAGCTCTAACTAAGGATATCAGGCAAAAGTTAATGCTTCCCTGATCGAAAGGGAGACGCCAGCATGGCATCTCTACGAGGGAAAGCTTTTCGCTTTGTGCTTTGTGCTTTCAGCTTTATGCTTCACAAAGCTTTCAACTCACTACTTTAAGCTTTCAACTTTTAACTTTAAACTTTCACTAATCAAATATCGACTGTATATCTTCCCTCGACAGGTTCTTCACAAAACTTTCTTCTGTGGTGATAAGCTCTTCTGCCAGTTTTAGCTTATTCTTCTGAAGGTTCAGAATTTTTTTCTTCTACTGTGTTCTGAGAAATAAACTTGTAGGTAAAGACCTTATTCTTCTGACCTATTCTGTAGGCTCTGTCTACTGCCTGTGCTTCAATTGCAGGGTTCCACCAAGGGTCAAGTATAAATACATAATCTGCGGCTGTAAGGTTAAGACCAACACCACCTGCTTTCAGACTTATCAGGAATACGCGTACCTCTTCATTATCCTGGAAATAATCAACCTGCGCCTTTCTATCTTTGGTAGAACCATCAAGATAAGCATAGGTTACTTTCTTTTCATCAAGGTAGTTTCTGAGTATAGTAAGATGCTTTACAAACTGACTAAAGATAAGTATCTTGTGATTCTTGCTGATGGCGTTCTCCAGCATATAAAGCACATCTTCCATCTTGCCGGAATCGCCTTCATAGTTCTCATCCACCATCAAAGGATGATTGGCAAGCTGTCTTAACTTTGTAAGACCCTGAAGTAGGAGGAACTGAGAATTACCCACGCCCTTCTCTTCAATAGACTCCAGGATCATATTTCTATAACTTGACTTTACCTTTTCATATTCGGCTTCCTGAGAAGCCGTCATGCGACAGAATTTAACGTTCTCAATTTTTTCCGGAAGGTCTTTTGCTACCTGAGACTTTTGTCTTCTAAGGATAAAAGGCTTTATGATAGAATATAATCTTTTGATCTTTCCATCATCTCTTTTCTTCTCTATCGGATTAAGGAATTCATTTCTGAAGAAAGATTGACTTCCCAACAAGCCCGGATTTGCAAAGCTGATCTGGGACCATAAATCCATTGTACTATTTTCAATAGGAGTACCGGTAAGAATTAGCCTGTGCGAAGACTTAAGATCACGAACCGCTTTGGCAATATTACTGTCAGGATTCTTTATGGCCTGTGATTCGTCCAGTATGATATAACTGAAATAGTAATTTTTCAGATGCTCAATATCAATTCTCACAGTTCCGTAGGAAGAAAGGATAAGATCATATGATTCAAACTGCTCTACATTCTTATCTCTTCCTGTTCCTGTATAGTTTAATATTCTCAGGGAAGGAGTAAACTTACGAGCCTCCATTTCCCAGTTATACAACAATGATGTCGGCATGATAAGTAAGGTAGCACTCGTTGCTCCGCTTTCTTTCAATGATTGAAGAAATGCTAATGTCTGAACTGTCTTTCCAAGACCCATATCATCAGCGAGGCATCCTCCGAACTTATACTTGTAAAGAAACTGCATCCAGTTGTAGCCTGCCTTCTGATAAGGCCTAAGCTCACCAAGGAAACCTTCTGGAATCGGATGGTCTTCGATCTCTTCGAACTCCTTAAGCTTTTCAAGCTTCTGACTAATGGTAACCTTTGCCAGGTTTCCACTATGCAGTTCCTGAACAAGTGCAAGATGATGTTTCTTTAACTTAAGATCATTTTCGTCATTCGGGTCTTCCATGAAAGCAAACAACTCTGCATATTGCGTAAACCACTCTTCAGGGATAACAGCTATTTCGCCATTGGGAAGTGCAAACTCCTTTTTCTTCCTTAGAATGTAACTACGAAGTTTTAAGAAAGGAATTTCGAAATCACCGAATTTTACCGTAACGTATATATCAAACCAGTCCTGGTTTTCTTTAACTTCCAGGTTGATAGAGGTTTCTCCAACAAAATACCTCTTGTTATCTTTTACATTCTGTCGAACAACAAAGTTTTTAGCTACCAGTTCATCTCTGTAGCGATTCATCCAGGCAAATGCTTCAAATCTTTCAAGCATTAGTTTGCCGTTTTTCAGCTCCAGACCAAGTTCTCTCAGCTCAACAAGAATTGACTTTTCCCACTCCATAGACCTTTTCACCTTATGAAATACATAAGACTCTTTGGTCTTCTCCATCTTCACATAATTACTTCCGTTGACATCAGAATTGAATGTAAAGTTGCCATACTGAAATGCAAGGTTAAATACAATTTTACAATCATCTGCTTCTTGAACCTCAACATCACCAGAACCAGCGCTGAATAGATTCAGGCTCTTGCCTGCAGTGGCAAGTTCTGTAAATGTAATCACAGGTTTAGGCTCATAATCTTCTGTAAAGATCTGAAAGCCCTTGGCATGAACATCAAAAGTTGCAATAAGAGGTGTTACAAACTTTTCATAGTAGGTGTCTTCCATTTTCCTTGGCACTACTATGAATTTCTTGTTAAGGAAAGGTTTTAGCTTATTTCCGTCTACATCTTTTTTAAAGCTGTAAACTTTATCTCCTACCAGCAGCCATGCCGGTGAATTACAGATAATGATTGCATTTTTATATTGAAATTCTACCTTTTCCCCTTGATATTTAATAGTAGGGAAATAGTGTGTATTGTCTTCATTTCTCATGAAATGGAACAATACCGAAGCTTTCTCAGGAGCCAAATGAATACGCTTCCATGTTGGTTCTCCATCATTACCCATTTCGAAGACCATTTTATCATGTAGAAGCTCAAGGATTTCAGCCTTTCTGTGTTCAATATAATCGGCTATGGCCTCCTGAAGCAGCGCATCTCCCTTATCCTTATTATATACTTTAAGAAAAAAATTCTGCGGGAGTAACTTTTTTATTGTAAAACTTCTTAAGAATTGCATCCTGTTGAATGCTGTCTGTAAGATGTATCAACTTAAAGTCTACTTCATTTAAACCCGTTGAAAACTCTTCTGCGTTTTTTGAAGAAATATTCTGATGTTTAAACGTAAGTCTCCCACTTGCATCCAACTGAACTACATAAGATTCAAAAAGATACCCAAGGTATTCATGCTCAAACAATGAATAAATTATTTGGAACGGTTCGGCAGTTGAGACTTTCATTTCGGATTAAAACAAGTATACAATATACTAAATTCAGTTTTAGAAGAAATGAAAAAGAGAAGATAATTATGCACAGAAACCGAATCGTCCTGATTCTTAAATATTTTCCCTTATGCTAACCTGAATGGCTCTGTTTGCGGGCCTTACAGAGGCTAAAAAGGTGATTATAATTATTGTAATGCCTGTGCTTATGAAATCACTGAGTTCCATTTTAACAGGATATGCATCAACGAGGGATGTTTCCATACCCATGGAAACCATTCCATATTGTTGCTGTGCAACGCAAAGACCAATTCCAAGAACAAGTCCTAAAATAGCTCCGGTAAATGCAATCATAGCACCTTCAGTAAGGAAAATTGCCCTAACCATAGAGGGGGTCGCACCCATTGAATAGAGAATAGCAACATCCCTTTTCTTGTTAATGGCAAGCATTGTAAGGCAGAAGAATATATTCATGGAAGCCACTGCTAGAATAAATGATATAGTGAAAAACATAAAAAGTTTTTCAATTTTGACAGCGCGTAGCAGGCTTGCATGCTGCTCGTCGCTATTCTGAACCAAAAACTCCTCACCCAGCAACTTTCTCAACTGATCTCTCACTTTATTTACTTTAAAACCATCTTTTACCTTTATCTCCAGGGACGTACGCTTGTCCCCATAATTCAGAAGTCTTTCGGCAAAATCCAGTGGTACGAAAATGTAATTATCATCATACTGCTTTTCAATGGCAAAGACTGCTCCTGCCCTAATGTTTTCTCTGCTAAAAACTTTGTCAGGACTTAAAGATGCTGCTGCTTTAATATTTTTAGGGTACCACACCTGTAAGGGATTAATCTCACTATTAAGAGAAATTGCCAGATTATACTGAATTCCACGGCCAATGATAGCATAATCTTTTCCTCTTTCATGGAACTTCAGATCTCCTGCCACTATCATGGAATCCAGTCTCTTTTGATTGAGAAAATTTTCAGAAACCCCTTTCATTTTCACCACCATCTGATCTTCCTTGTACTTGACAAGCACATTATCTTCTATGACTTCAGTTATAATAGCAATTCCCTCATTGGATTTAAGCTTATCCAGGAAATCATGATCCACTGTAAAGGATTTTCCCTTTACTGCTGAAATCTTTAACTGTGGGTCAAAGGTGTTGTAAAGGGAGCGGATAAGATCTTCCAATCCATTGAATACGCTCAGCGCCACCACCAGAGACATGGTTACAAAAGCAACCACAAGGATGGACAGCAGAGAAACTATATTTATAAAATTTATTTTCCTGCCAAATAAAAAATAGCGTTTTGCAATGAAAAAGGGTACCCTCAAAACTTTATGGATTTAAATTATTCTTCTTCGTTTTCTTCTTCCTCACTTTTTGCAGGAGGAATATCAAGTCCGGAAAGGATCTTATCAATATTTGCAGCATATTCAACAGTATCGTCGATATGAAAAACAAGTTGCGGGACAATTCTTAATTGTTTTCCGATTTTCTCCCCTAGCATTTTTTCTTACCTGCTTAGTATTTTCTCTTATATTCTGAAGAATGACATCCTGGTTATTGCTTTTCAAAAAGCTTAAATAAATAGAAGCAACCCCAAGGTCAGGGCTGATTTTTACATGAGTTACAGTGATAAATGCTCCCCCAAATAATCCTTTGGTGTCCCTCTGAAAAAGTTCTCCCATTTCTTTTTGTATTAATCTGGAAACTTTTTGTTGTCTTTTGCTGTCCATTTTCCGTATCGATGAAGGATGATTTATTTAATGGAAATTATTAAAATTATATCCATTAAATGAACAAGTAGTTATATTTACTTCAAACTTAGTTTTAATTAACAAGTTTTAATCGAAAATTAACAAATAATCTTTTGCCTTGGTTAGATTTTTCAAAACTTTTGATCCCTTCCGCATAGGGGTTGTAGTTATTATATTTCTGATTATCAGAATATCTTTCATGCTAAATGGCAGTCCTCTGCTACTTAATGAAATCAGCTGGCTCACTATAGGAGAAAGGTTGAATTCTGACACTTCTATGTATAGAGACATCTGGTATCCTACTGGCCCTCTGGCAGCCTCCGTTTATTATTTCCTGAATATCATTTTTGGAAAATCGCAGACAGCTCTTTGGATTACCTCTGCTTTTTTTGTGATTTTTCAGGGCTTAATTTTTAATTTAATTTTAAATGCAGTCGGCGCCCTTAAAGACAGAAGTGCATTACCAGCTCTCTTTTACTTCCTCTTTGCTACTTTATTCTTTGACTTCAATACTTTGTTTCCAACCTTGATGGGTACCACCTTTTTGCTCATCGCTTTATTTCTGATATTCCAACAGCTCCGCAACGATCTGAAAGAAGAGCATATGCTGTATTCTGGAATCTTTATCGGAATTGCAGCTCTATTTAGTATTCAACTAGGCCTTTTCTTTTTCTTTGCTTTTCTATCGTATTTATTCTTTGGTGTCCTAAATCTTAGGAAATTTCTGTTATTAATTGTCGGATTCGCTTTTCCGTTCCTGATAGCCTGGACTTACTATTTCCTTAAAAACGGATCCTCGGAATTCGTAACCTACTACGTACTTTCATTTGTCAATTATAAAAAGACTATTTTCGGCAGTCTCCAGCTTTACATTTTAACCTTGCTGATTCCGGCAATTGTGATGCTTTTCTCATTTTTCATCATAGCAAACTCTTCGCGCTATATCAATTTTCAATACAACCTCATTAAATCCATGTTGCTTTGGATCATTTTCGGCACATTTTCTCTTACTTTATCCAACAATCTCTCCCCTTCTTCTACCTTTATATTTGTGCCGGCCCTGGCATTTTTTGCTGCTCATATGTTTTCTCTTATCCGCCATAGAATATTTAAGGAGTCTTTTTTTGCAGGAATCGTCATCTTTACCATGGGCATATGTTTCATTTTTTCATCGAAAGCTTCTATAAATAATAAAACCTGGAATATTACCTCTATGATAGCCTCACCACTTCCAAGCCCACTTAGCGAAATAAAAGGGAAGAAAGTTCTGGTGCTAGGTAAACTTCCTGAGATGTATATTGACAATACACTTGCTACACCTTACCTGGACTGGCAATTGGCAGAGAAAAGGTTTGACAACCTTAATAACTTTGAAAACATTTCAGGTATCTACAGGGACTTTTTGAGGGATTCCCCTGACTTTATTGTTGATAGGATAAACCTTGCAGAAAAAATATTTGCACAGATCCCATCATTAGGTGTTGCTTACAAAAAAGTAGGTGAAGGGCTATACGAAAAAGTACAGCCCATTAATAGCATTTATTAATTTTATCAACTCTGTTTTGATGTCTTCCTCCTTCGAAAGGTGTATCAATAAAAGTCTGAACAAATCTCTTTGCATCTTCCAGTTCAATAAATCTAGCGGGAAGACATAGTACGTTTGCATCATTATGCTGTCTTGCCAATTCAGCAAGATCATTTGTCCAGCACAGCGAAGCTCTGATATCCTTATATTTATTTGCTGTAATGGCAACCCCATTCCCGCTACCGCAAATCAGAATTCCAAAATCACACTCTTTACTCTCTACCGCTTTGGATAATGGATGTACAAAATCCGGGTAGTCAACAGATGCTTCACTGAATGGCCCAAAGTCTTTTACCTCATAGCCCTTGCTTTGAAGGTCGGCTATTATTTCCTTTTTATAGGTGTACCCGGCATGATCTCCGCCAAGTGCAATTCTTTTACTCATTTGAGTTTATAAATTTTAAAGATCTATTTATTAGATAAAAATGAAAGTCCTGTTTTTATATAAAACAGGACTTGATAATTCTTAAGAATATGTCAGCTCTTGCATTTCTTCCTTTTTCTTTCTCTTCTTGTTTGCACTGGCAGAGATAAAGATACTTAATTCATACAGCACAAAAAGAGGGAGAGAAATTACTACCTGACTAAGAACATCAGGAGGAGTGATGATAGCAGCAACTACTAAAATAACAACGATGGCATGCCTTCTGTAAGTTTTCATAAAATCGGGAGTCATGACACCCAATTTGGAAAGGATAAATACAGCTACAGGCAGCTGGAACATCAAACCGCTACCGAGAACCATCATGGTAAGGGTAGAAATATATGATGCCAGGTCAAAGTTATTTTCAATACTTGGATCCAGAGTATAATTTGCAAGAAAGTTAATGGACATCGGAGAAACGATGTAGTAACCAAAAAGCACCCCGGAAATAAACAGAAGCGTTACATAGAATATCAGACCGCTTGCTGCAGTTTGCTCTTTTATATACAATCCTGGCTTAATAAAGCTCCAAATCTCCCAGAATGTATAGGGAAAAGCAAGAATAAGTCCTATTACAAACGCTGCATTGATGTGCATTGTAAACTGCCCTCCAAGTGTTCTGTTTTGAAGAGAAAAGTTCATCTTTTCAATACAAAGATCGGGACCAAGCTTGCATAACATTTGATAGGTCCAGAAATCTGTTTTGGCCGGCCCAAGGATAACAGTCTGAAAGATGAAATCCTTTGCAAGAAATGCAAGCAAAGAGAATACAACAATTGATATTAACGATCTAATGAGATGCCACCTCAACTCCTCAAGGTGGTCGAGAAATGACATCTCTTTATTCTGAGCTTTTGCCACAAATTATTTTTTATACGTAAAGAGGAAAATCTTCCATCCAGTGGTTGATGTCTTTTTTCACCTTCTGAATAACCTTCTGATCTTCATTACTCATTAGTACTGTATCAATCAGATCAACGATTTTTTCCATATCGGCTTCTTTCATACCTCTGGTAGTAACAGCGGCTGTACCGACTCTCATTCCGGAAGTAACAAATGGAGATTTGTCATCAAACGGAACCATGTTTTTGTTTATTGTAATATCTGCCTGAATAAGAGTATTCTCAGCAAATTTACCTGTAAGGCCTTTAGATCTAAGGTCGATAAGCATCAGGTGATTGTCAGTGCCACCTGAAATGATCTCATATCCTCTCTTTTTAAATGCATCAGCCATAACCTGAGCATTTTTCTTAACCTGCTTAGCATACTCAAGATAATCATCTGACAATGCTTCGAAGAAAGAAACAGCTTTTGCTGCTATCACATGCTCAAGCGGACCACCTTGTACTCCCGGGAAAACAGCCATATCCATTACGTTAGACATCATTCTGATTTCACCTTTAGGAGTTTTAAGTCCCATTGGGTTTTCAAAATCCTTACCCATCATGATGATACCACCTCTTGGACCTCTAAGAGTTTTGTGTGTAGTAGAGGTAACAAAATGACAATGTGGAACAGGATCGTTCAATAATCCTTTAGCTATAAGACCAGCAGGGTGAGCAATGTCAGCAAGCAATACTGCGCCTACTTTATCTGCAATCTCTCTGAAACGTTTGTAATCCCAATCTCTTGAATATGCAGAAGCGCCACAAACAATCAATTTTGGCTTCTCTCTTAAAGCTATCTCTTCAACTTTATCAAGATTAATTGTTCCGGTTTCTTTTTCAACACCATAGAATACTGGTCTGAAATATTTACCCGAGAAGTTAACAGGTGAGCCGTGGGAAAGATGGCCACCGTGAGAAAGGTCAAATCCAAGTATTGTGTCTCCAGGAGTAAGGCAAGCAAGGAATACAGCCATATTTGCCTGTGCACCGGAATGCGGCTGAACGTTAGCCCATTCAACTTTAAATAATTGCTTAAGTCTGTCAATAGCCAATTGCTCTGAAAGGTCTACAATCTCGCATCCGCCATAATATCTTTTGCCTGGCAAGCCTTCTGCATATTTGTTAGTTAATACGCTACCCATAGCTTCCATTACCTGACGAGAGGTAAAATTCTCAGAAGCAATAAGTTCAACACCACTCTCCTGTCTTCTTTTTTCGCGGGCGATTAGATCAAAGATTTGATTATCCCTTAAGGCAGATATTATTGTAGTTTCCATGAAAGAGTTTTTGATTATTTGATATAATTATCAAAATTAACTTAAAGTGCGTTAGGAACAAAGAATTTCTGAATTCAAGATGCCTTTTAAGCTAAAATTTACTGATTTTATAACTGTAAAATGACCTTATTAAAGGAATTATATCACTTTAGAAATTGGAGTAAATCACTTTTCGTAGGCTCCTAAATCCGGTTTTTCATCCCTGCTTTTATCATCAAGGTCTTTTAATATACCCAAATTTAAACCTGAATTAATTGCAGGAGAAAGGCTATCAGGACGAAAATTAAGGCGAAACGGACTTATAAACTGAGGGTCTTTTGAAATATTGTTATTGCCAGGAATTGGTTGGAAATTTCTAATAATTGAATTGCTCACCATAAAATCTCCTCCAGGAATCACTTCATTCGTTCTGTCTCCCCATAATATGCTGTTTTCAATTCTTGTTTTTCCATTGGATGGTGAAAAATTCAATAAAGGATAATCTCTGAAAAACGAAAATGAATAACCAGCGAAGGTAGAATGTCTTATGTATACAGTTTCTTTTCCTTTTGAAAGTATACCATTGCCTAATATATTGTAAGAAAGGTCATTCCATAAATAAGTATCTGCCGCCAGAGATAATCCTTCATTTTTCATATTTCTTAATATGGAATTGGAAAGTATCAATTCGGGAATGGTATCACTATCCAATACCTCTTCCTGGCTGATTCCAGTATTGGCATTTTCTATTATAGAAAAATTGACTCTGTTGTTTTTACTTTTTGAAGTAAATTGAATGCCTGCCCATTGACCAGGCTGATCTTCATAGATTCTGCCTCTTTTATCCGAGCCGAACAACACTTCTTTTCCCTTCTCCCCATTGACAATCAAAGTTCCTTCAACTTTTAGAACAGCATCATTATGAAAAAGCACCTTTACTCCTTTTTCAATTGTTAATTTGCAGCCCTCAGGAATGGTCAGTTTATTATAAACGACAAAAGGTTTTCCGGCAGTCCAGGTAGTATCACATCCTGTTTGAGTGTTCACAAAGAAGTTGGCATTCTGAGCAAAACTCTCTAAAGCGACAGACTGAATGTTTCCATTGGTATTAAAAAGAATTTTATCCGAAACAATGTAAGCATCTGTGGTATCTGTAGGCTTTAACAGTACAGAAATGAGTATATAAATGCTATCTTTTCCCCTTATTTCAACATTTGAATCTGAAAAAGATTTTTTACCATTTATGATCAATGAATATGGAGAATTAGCAAGCCCTTCCAGTGAAATATGACTCACATTAACAGCATTTTTATTGTGATTGAATACCAGCAGTCTTTTGGTAATATTTGGAACAGAAGTAAAAAGTGTATCAAAAAAAATGGTATCGCGTGAAAAAGACAGTTTTGCGGAAGGGTCTGAAGTTAATTTTTCATCCGCCTTTTTACAGCATATCAAAAAGCACAAACAGCACCAAAGGCAGATAAAAGTATTCTTCATTCTCAACAGGATAAAACTTTAAAAAATAACGTTGGATTTTGAGAAAATCATATCAAAATCCAACGTTGAAATGAATATATTCTAAAGATTATTATTTAGCTCCTTCTTTCAATCTCTCCGCATTCTCAGCAATACGAAGCTGCTCAATGAAATCTTCAATATGACCATCCATTACAACCGGAAGGTTATAAACAGTATAACCAATTCTGTGATCGGTAACACGACCTTGAGGATAGTTGTATGTTCTGATTTTATCTGACCTGTCACCACTTCCTACCAATGATTTTCTCTGAGCGCCAATTTCATCATTTTGTTTCTGAAGTTCGATTTCATACAATCTTGAACGCAATACTTTCAGAGCTTTATCGAAGTTCTTAATCTGCGATTTTTCATCCTGACACTGTACCACTACACCTGTTGGAATGTGTGTTAGACGAATTGCAGAATAAGTAGTGTTTACTGACTGACCACCAGGACCTGAAGAACAGAAAGTATCTTTTCTGATATCGTTCATATTGATATCAATTTCCACATCTTCAACCTCAGGCAAAGCAACTACAGTTGCTGCAGAAGTATGTACACGACCCTGCGTTTCTGTCGCTGGAACCCTTTGTACTCTGTGTACTCCTGATTCAAATTTGAGTTTACCATACACATCTTCTCCTGAAACTGTGCAGATAACCTCTTTGTATCCACCTGAAGTTCCTTCTGTGAAGTCAAGGAGTTCTAGTTTCCAACCCATTATCTCTGCCAGACGCTGATACATTCTATGCAAATCTCCTGCAAAAATAGCAGCTTCGTCACCACCCGTTCCCGCACGGATCTCGAGAATAACGTTTTTACTATCATTAGGATCTTTAGGGATAAGCATCTCCTTTACCACCTCTTCCATCCTTTCTTTTTCCGGAACCAGTTCATCCAGCTCAACTTTCGCCATTTCTCTGAAATCAGGATCCTTTTCAGTTTCAAGTACTCTTTTGGCGCTTTCGATATTATCCAGAATTCCTTTATACTTTTTATAGACCTGTACTATCTTCTCAAGTTCCTTGTATTCTTTTCCCAATGCAGAATATTTTTTCATATCTGCCATTGCATCAGGCTGAATTATTAATTCAGAAACCTCCTCAAATCTTTTTTTAATGGCCTCGAGCTTATCAATCATGTTTTTTTAGAAATTTGCGTTTGCAAAGATAATAAAATCTAAGAATAGAAAGTGACTGTATTCAAACACAAAAAGAAAGGGTTTTGTCCCATGAAAATCAATTTATTTGCTATTTCTGCTCTGTTTATTGGTGTATTTTCCGCCTGCAACGAGAATTCATTAGACACTAGAGGTATTTCTGAAGAGCTTCAAAATCGAAAAATCGTGAGAATCACTGAATCAGAAATTTTTGACCTGGCCAATAAAACCGGAGAAGAAGCAGTCAGGAAAATAAATGAATCCTCGAAAAGACAATCCGAAGCACTTGCTAAAGACAAAAAAACAGAAGATGCTGTTTTGGCCTGCAGCTATGCATCCATTACTAACCTTGATTCCTTGGCAAAGGCTATTGATGTCTTTAAAATCAACAAAATAGACACCAATTTTAAAAGCAAAATCCTTTTATCAGAAATAGAAACCCAGCTTTTAGATGCCTATAAATACAACAGGGAAAATAAGCTGGAAATGACACCAAACCTCCAGGCAATAAATGACACCTTATTTGTTTATATGTCTCCAATAATGGCGTCAGCAGAATGTATGGCCATGTCTGTTCAGACAAAAGAAAAATTAACTTCTGATTTCCAGGGAATTTGGAACATTTATATAAAGAAAAGGGATATCGTTCTGGCTATTCAGAATGAGCCGAAAAAAAAATAGAAGTTTGACCTGATACATTTCAGGTCAAAACTTTTTATCTGCACTCTCCCTTAACAAATTTCGTAACGCCAGCTTTCTCCGCATAGCAGGTATTTGAATAATTTTTGCCATCGCAACCACAAACGGGATCATAAATTTCTATGCAAACTGTTTCAGTACTGATTTTTGAGGAGTCAATGCACGCTTCCGTGTCTAGCTGAAAAGTTTCTTTTTCTTTCTCTCTCCCGGATGTATCTTTTTGCGATCCATTGCAGGAAAACAAAATAAAAATTACGATCCAATAATTCTGATTCACAATAGATCTGTTCATTTTCGTTGATAATGTAAGTTTAAAACTTTTGTATAGGGAAACTGTTCATTGATATAAATCTAACAGATCTAAAACTCAATACTTTTAAAATACGTTTTAAATCAAAGGAGGAGCTCAGTTATGATTTACACTCAAAAAAAAGTTTACGATCACAATTTACACTTTTCTATTGATGAAATCCCACCAAGAGTGGAACCAAGAAAAGTACTCATGGCAAGTCCGGAATATTTTGATATCATAGATATCAAAAATCCACATATGGAAAAAGGGCTTGGAAATATGGACAAAAAACTGGCAATAAGTCAGTGGGAGAATGTCCACAATGAATATGTGCGGCTTGCAGAACTGGGGATACTTGAGTCTGTAAATATAATTTCGGGTGTTCCTGGCTGTGAGGACATGGTATTTGCTGCCAACCAGACTTTTCCCTGGAGAGACGAAACCGGAAGAAAAAGAAGTGATTCTTAGTAAAATGAGACACTGCTCCAGACAGAAGGAGGTCCCTTATTTTGAAGAGTTCTTCCGTGATGAGGGATATAAAATAAATAAACTGGTAAAAACTTCCCTTTTTGAAGGAATGGGCGATCTTATTCCTCACTATGGTAAAATGCTGCTGTACGGAGGCTATGGTTTTAGGTCTGAAAAAACCGCCTATAATGAAATAGCAGAACTATTAAATGTACCTATCATAGCCCTTGAACTCGTCAATGAGAATTTCTACCACCTAGATACATGTTTTTTTACCTTTGGATGAAGTAACTGTACTTATCTGTGCAGAGGCCTTCACAACCGAAGGTTTGAAAACGATAAAAAAAATGTTCCGTGAAGTAATTACCATCCCCGTGCATGAAGCTGCACTAAATTTTTCCCTGAATGCCCATATCATTAATGATCAGATTACAGGAAAAAAGGTTGCACTTATGCAAAAAGGAGGTATTATTACTTTCCACCACCTGGTAAAAAAAGGATTTGAAGTAATTGAATTGGATACTTCAGAATTTATTAAGTCTGGCGGAAGTGTATTTTGTATGAAGATGATGGTTTACTAACCTCATCTTTTCAACTAAAACTCTATTTTTATGCGATTTGACCTGGGCCATGTTAAGGATAAAGAAAACGCTGTTATCCGTGTCACTTCTGACATCGGAGCACTAAAGTCTGTTCTGATCCATAAACCTGATGAAGGAATTGAAAAAGTAACACCATCAAGGGCCGTAGATCTTCTATATGAAGACATCGTCTATCTCCCTAAAATGGTAGAGGAGCACCAGGTCTTTACCAATTTACTAAGCCATTTTATAGGTGAAAAAAATGTACACGATTTTTCAAATCTTCTTAGTGATATACTAAGTCAGGATGCTATAAAGAATGAGCTCGTAACTATAGTTTGCAGACTTGAGCACTGTGATGACAGGATAAAACAATTCCTGATCAATTCTGAGCCGAAAGTATTAGCAAATACGCTGATATCAGGAGTATATCATAATAAAAAAGAAATTTCAATATTCCTGCCTCTTCCGAATCTCATTTTTACCAGAGACCTGGGAACAGTCATCAACAACCACCTTCTGATAGCACAGGCTTCCAAAAGAGCCCGCTCAAGGGAATCTGTACTATCGTACTTTGTTTTTCATTACCACCCCTTATTTGCGACCGTAAACAAAAGTAACAAGCTATTCGGAATCTCAGACACTGTAGAAGAGCTGGTTGACAATAATAATGGCCACCTTGGAGTATTCTCCGTGGAAGGAGGAGATGTAATGCTTATCAATGAAAATCACTTACTGATCGGCACAAGCGAAAGGACCTCTGAAATGGCTGTTGAAAGAATAATCAGGAAAATTTTTGAACACAAAATAGTCAGTGAAATAACTGTTGTAAACCTTCCCCCTCTAAGGTTCTGCATGCATCTGGATACAGTTTTTACCATGTCTAAAAGAAATCAGAGTGTGGTGTTTGCTCCTTTGATCATGCAAGAAGGTAAAATGAAAATACAGCATTATTCTGCCAATAGTCAGAAGCCTTTAATGGCAAAGAGCTTAAGCTCTATATTAAAAGACATTTACCCGGACTGGCAGTTTATCCTTTGCGGAGAAGGCAAGGCTCCCTTTGAAGAGAGGGAACAATGGACAGATGGCTGCAATTTGTTTGCTGTCCGTGAAGGTGTTGCATTCACTTATGACAGGAATCTGAAAACCAATAAGGCACTACAGGAGGCAGGATATCAGATTGTCAAAGCATCTGAATTACTTCAGGAATTGAGAAGTGGGAAGATTTGTCAGGAAGACATTCAAAATACGATCATCAATCTACCATCAGCTGAATTATCACGGGCCAGAGGGGGGCCTCATTGCATGACCATGCCGCTTTGCAGGGGGTGAAAGTTTTTAGTTGAGATGATTATTGGAAGATAATTTCAATAATTAAGACCTATTTACAAAATTTGCAAACAAACGATTCAATAATCGTTTCTAAAGCTTAAATTTGCCAAATGAGGTTTATAAAATACGTCACATTTTTTATGTTCTTTCTCCTGACCCACAGGGACGGGTTCTGCCTGTCTGAAAGATATGTTGGCGGAAATGATACTTATGACTCATCTCTCACTCTTCAACATGCACATCTGCAATTTATTGATCAGGAACAACTTAAACTCACTATAACTCCCAATCCTGTAGAAGGTACGTTGCAGTTATCTTTGAAATCAAGTGTTCCGGACGAAGCACAAGTACTCATATACAATTCTTTAGGGGTATTAATCAAAGAAGTTTTTATTACTTTTAACAACGGTACAAGTCAGTTTGAAATCCCTGTTGCCAACATCCATCCCGGGCTTTACTTTTTAAGTATTAAAGGAAAAATAGTCAACACCACCGGTCGCTTTATAAAAAGGTAAACTTTTCCGGACAAATCTTTCCTCAACCTTTTTATAATTTCTCTGTTTCGATTTTATGGTCATAATTATTTCCGGGCTTCCAGGCTCCGGTAAATCTTTCTTTGCAGAAAAATTAGCTAAGCTTATCAATGCCGAATATCTCTCAAGTGATATTATAAGAAAGGAATTGTTTAGCAACCCAACCTACTCAAAAGGGGAGAAAGAAGCGGTTTATGAGGAAATGAAAATAAAGATGAAGGTCTTTTTATCCGAAAAAAAAGATGTCATACTGGATGCCACTTTTTTTAAAGATCGATTAAGAAAATCATTTTGCAAGGTATGCATCCAGCATAAAACCACTTGCAGGATTATTATCATCTCCGCAAGTGAAGAAGATATAAGACAGCGGACTTCCCATAAAAGAACTTTCAGTGATGCTGATTACTCGGTATATCTAAAAATGAAAGACCAGTTTGAAATGCCCGAGACTGAGTTCCTGGAACTCAATTCTTCAAAGATTGATATTAACCTAATGCTTAATAAAGCAGTTGCATACTTAAATGCAAAATGATAATTCTATGGAGAAGGAACAGTTCAAAAGAATCATTTTCCCTGATCATTCCAAACCCCTTGCTGTTACTGAAACCTCCATTTCATGGATCCTTTTCTCAGAGAACAGGGCATTTAAAATTAAAAGGCCCGTTGAAACTTCATTTCTGAATTTTACATCATTAGAAAATCGTAAATTCTATTGTGAAAAGGAGCTTTTATTAAACCAAAGATTTGCATCGGATATTTACATTTCTGTTCATCCTGTAAAACTGCACAATGATTACTTTCAAATTGGGGGAGAAGATGGTAAAATCGTTGATTATGCAGTTGAGATGCGGAGACTTCCTGAAGGAAAAAGAATTGAACAACCTACTTTTAAAAAATGAGATAACAGAAAGAGATATTCGTAATATAGCAGAAGTAATTGCGGAATTTCATTTTTCATCAAAGCCTTTAATCATAAAGAATCAAAGCGACCTTATTAAAGATAAAACCAAAGACATTCTCAACTATTCAGCAATATTCAATGAAATTGATCCGGTCAGTAATGACTTTATTGAAATAAGTACCAGCTACTGCACGCAGTTAATTCAACACTTTAAAGAATTTCTTGAATCCCGCATGCAGCAGGGATTTATCAGGGACTGCCATGGAGATCTTCATACCGGAAACATCTTTCTCCTTGATAAACCTTTATTGTTTGACTGCATAGAATTCAGCGATTCACTGAGACAAATAGATATAATGGAAGAGCTTGCCTTTCTTTCCATGGACTTGGACAGTTATGGGAGAAAGGACTTTGGTACATTGGTTCTGGAATATTATAATGTATTTAATCCAACAGTAAGAAGCCCTGAAGAATATATACTTTTTTTATTCTACAAGTATTATAAGGCCGGGGTCAGGGCTAAAGTCATGGCCGTCCAGTGGATTAGAGAAAAAGATACAGCATGCAAAGCACAAATAGAAACGCAAATGAAGGCTTATATAAAATTAATGCAATCATATTTCAATCAATTGCAAAAAGATTCCAACATAAGCAATCCTCAAGTTTTCCCGACTACAATTCGTTAAATATCCAAGTGTTTAATTTCTCCACGTTGCTAATTCATTAAAGAGTCAAAAACCTCATCCAGCCTGGCAGCAGCATGAATGTTAACTTTGAACTTTGTCGTATCGAGCCCCTTTTTATTATACTTTGAAATAAATATATCTTTGAAGCCTAATTTTTCAGCTTCAGAAATTCTTTGTTCGATTCTGTTTACCGCTCTTATTTCCCCACCGAGGCCTACCTCCCCCGCAAAACAAACTGTCTGCGGAATGGCGAGATCTTTAAACGACGAAATGATGGAAGCACACACCGATAAATCAATTGCAGGGTCTTCAATCTTTAGTCCACCCGCAATATTCAGGAATACATCCTGAGCACCCAACCTGAGACCACCTCTTTTTCTCAAGTACCGCCAATAACATGTTTAATCTTTTCGCATCAAATCCGGTAGAACTTCTTTGAGGTGTTCCATAAGTTGCCGGACTTACAAGAGACTGTACTTCTATCAATAAAGGACGATTCCCTTCCAGCGTTGCACCTATAGTTATTCCGCTCAAAACCTCTTCTCTTTGTGATAGTAATATCTGAGAAGGATTAGAAACCTCCTTCAATCCAGCCCCTGACATTTCATAGATACCTAGCTCAGAAGTAGATCCGAAACGGTTCTTTGTTGTACGCATGATTCTATAGGCCATATGGCGATCACCTTCAAACTGCAAAACAGTGTCCACCATGTGTTCCAGTATCTTAGGCCCTGCGATCGTTCCTTCCTTCGTAATATGACCTATGAGAAAAACAGGAGTACCTGACTCTTTAGCAAATTTTAACAACTCCGCCGTGCATTCTCTGACCTGCGAAATACTTCCGGCACTGGAGTCTATAAATGAGGAATGTAAAGTCTGGATAGAATCTACAACCAAAACATCCGGGTCCAATATCTCAATCTGTTTGAAGATATTCTGAGTAGATGTTTCTGTGAGCACATAACAGTTATTGGATTTTATACCAAGTCTTTCTGCCCGCATTTTGGTTTGGTGTTCACTCTCTTCTCCCGAAACATACAATACCTTATGCTCCACAAGACTTAACGCAATCTGAAGCATGAGTGTCGATTTGCCGATACCCGGTTCACCACCGATCAACACCAAAGAGCCGGGGACAATCCCTCCACCTAATACTCTATTTAATTCACCGTCATTGGTATTGATGCGTTCTTCCTGATCATAAGCAACTTCATTGATGGGTTTGGGCTTATTGGCAACTTTTGTAGAAGAAGACGAAGACTTCCAGGATTGCTTTTCCTCTTTCTGAATAAGCTCTTCCACATAGGTATTCCATTCTCCGCAGGAAGGACATTTACCGACCCACTTGGCAGACTGCGCACCACAACTCTGACAAAAAAACGAGGATTTTACTTTGGCCATAATCTTTATATTCAAAGATACCACTTATTCATCACAGGACCATATTGTGGAAAAATTTGGAAAAATTCCAAATCCGATGTTAAATATTGCTATATCGCGCTAGAGGTATTTTGATATTTTTGTAATATTGTTCACGATACAGTAACTATTAAAAAACTAAAATATTCTATGAGCTTCAGGATCGAAAAAGACACTATGGGGCCGGTACAGGTTCCGGCAGACAAATATTGGGGAGCACAAACACAAAGATCAAAAGAAAATTTCACCATCGGCGGACACCTGATGCCTACTGAAGTGATCAGAGCATTTGCTATTCTAAAGAAAGCGGCAGCACAAACCAATCATGAGCTTGGCGTTCTTTCTGCAGACAAATCTGAGATAATCAGCAAAGTATGTGAAGAGATTCTTGATGGAAAACTTGATGATCAGTTTCCGTTAGTGGTTTGGCAGACAGGTTCAGGAACCCAGTCAAACATGAATGTGAATGAAGTTATAGGAAACAGAGCTCATGTGCTTCTTGGTGGTAAACTTGATGACGAAAAGAAAAAATCCACCCGAACGATGACGTCAATAAATCTCAGTCTTCTAATGATACCTTCCCGACTGCAATGTCTATTGCAGCCTATAAACTGATCGTTGAAGAAACAATACCTAAAGTAAAGTCTCTCAGAGATACCCTTGATGCTAAAGCAAAGGCCTTCGCAGATGTGGTAAAAATCGGTCGTACACACTTAATGGACGCCACTCCTCTTACACTTGGAAATGAATTTTCCGGTTATGTAGCTCAATTAGACCATGGTATTAAAACCCTTCAATCTACGCTGGATCACCTCTCCGAGCTTGCACTAGGAGGAACTGCTGTAGGAACAGGACTTAATACTCCAAAAGGATATTCTGAACTTGTAGCAAAGAAAATCTCACAACTGGCAGGTCATCCTTTCAAAACTGCTCCTAACAAATTTGAGGCTTTAGCTGCTCACGATGCAGCTGTAGGTACTTCCGGAGCGCTGAAAAAACTTGCTGTAAGCTTAATGAAAATCGGAAATGATATCAGGTTACTTGCTTCAGGGCCAAGATGCGGTATCGGAGAATTAATAATTCCTGAAAATGAGCCTGGTTCTTCAATTATGCCCGGAAAAGTTAATCCTACTCAGTCTGAGGCACTTACAATGGTTTGCGCACAAGTTATAGGGAATGATGCTGCAATTTCTGTCGGTGGAATGCAAGGACATTTCGAACTAAATGTTTTTAAACCCGTAATAATCTTCAACTTGCTGATGTCGGCAAAACTAATCGGAGATGCTGCCGATAGTTTCAACAAAAATTGCGCAGTCGGTATTGAGCCAAACTTACCTTTCATCAATAAAAATCTTGAAAATTCGTTGATGCTGGTAACCGCTCTTAACACACATATCGGCTATGAAAATGCAGCCAAAATTGCCAAAAAAGCTCATAAGGAAAACAAAACTTTAAGAGAGGCAGCCATAGAACTGCAACTATTGACTGACGAGCAATTTACAAGCTGGGTAAACGCAAAAGACATGATAGGAAGCCTTAAATAATATTTTAGGGTTTCCTGTCGGCAATTATAAACAGGATACTCTAAAAACATTATTAAATAGCTACTACCATGAAAAAGAGCGCTCATGTGTTCGGATTGTTAATGTTTCTGGCAGTTTTTGCCGGATATGCCCAATCTGATAAGGAAACTGAAAAAGAATGGGCTAAAAAACTGAAATCTCTTACTCCAATGGAGTATAAGAAGCTTGTTGAAGAAAAAGATGCTTTATCTGCTCAGGTCTCTGAAACCGCAAGTTTAAAATCTGAGGTGGATGCAAAAAATGCAGAAATAGAGCGGCTTAAAAAAAGTCTTCAATCGGGAGGAGGCGGAAGTGTTAAATCGAAAAGCGTCCCGGGTGTCGTTTTTAAAGTACAGGTAGGCTCTTTCAGAAACAAAGACCTGTCAAAATATTTTGACAACAATCCGAACTTCAGTGGCGAAGTAGACAAAGATGGAATAAAAAAATACACATTGGGCAACTTTGCTGACTATTGGGAAGCAAATACATTTAAAAAGGCACTCAGAGATATGGGTGTGAAAGATGCCTGGATCGTCGCTTATAAAAATGGCGAAAGAGTACCCATTAAAGATGTGCTTGAAGGTGTATTATAAAAACTTCATTTAATAAGTAATTAATTTAATTGTAAAAAGGCTGATTCGAGAGGATCAGCCTTTTTTATGAAAATTTTTAGGATAGAGACATTATACTCCACATTTCTACAAATCATTTTTAACTCCTTTATCTACACAACATTCTGCTCCCTTGTAAAAACTCCAGTCACTCTTTATTCCAAAACTCAATGGTAATTAAGCCCTTTCACTTTATCACGAATTAAAAACTTTAAGCATTCCACTTTTCGCCTTCAGCTACATATTTATTATCTTTAAAAATACTTCAAGAATTTTCTAGTGGAAAATAAGATTACCTGCCCTAAATGCGCCCATCATTTTAATGTTGAAGAGGCGCTTGCCAGCCATATAGAGGAAAAACTAAAACAGGATTTTGATAAAATCCAGAAACAAAAAGAAGCTGAACTTGCTGAAAAAGAAAATAAACTGCGCGCTTATCAGGCAAAACTGATCAAGGAACGAGAAGATCAGGAAGCTCAGCTAAAAAAAACACTGATTCTGGAGAAACAGAAATTAGAAGAACAGCTCAAAGGGAAAGTGAAAGAGGATTTTGAAATGCAGCTTAAAACAATGCAGGAAGAAATCGAAGAACGCAAAAAGGAAAACCGTGAGCTGAAAACTAAGGAGCTCGATCTTTTGAAAAAAGAGAAAGAACTGAAAGAGAAAAGAGATGAGCTGGAAATGGAGCTGGAGAAAAAACTTCTTACCAAAACCAAAGAATTGGAAGATCAGCTCAAGGGGAAAGTAAAAGAAGACTTCGAACTTCAACTAAAGAGTTTACAAGATGAAGTTGAAGAACGGAAGAAAGAAAACCGGGAACTGAAAACCAAAGAACTTGAGCTGCTGAAAAAAGAAAAAGACCTGAACGACAAAAAGGAAGAACTTGAGCTGGAAATGGAGAAAAGATTTCTCAACAAGGCCAAAGATATGGAAGAGGACATCCGGAAAAGGATAGATGAAAACAATCAGCTCAAGATTAAAGAAAAAGACATGCAACTGGATTCTTTGAGAAAGCAGATCGATGAAATGAAAAGAAAGGCAGAACAGGGCTCTATGCAATTACAAGGCGAAGCCCAGGAAGTAATCCTTGAAGGAATGCTAAGAGAAACTTTTCCATTTGACCTTGTAGAAGAAGTAGGTAAAGGTGTAAGAGGGGCTGACGTAATTCAAACGGTAAGAAACTCTTCAGGGAAAGACTGTGGAAAAATTATATATGAAAGCAAGCGGACCAAGGCATTCAGCGATGGCTGGATTGAAAAACTGAAAGGAGACCTTCGCGGACAAAAAGCAGATCTGGCTGTCCTTGTAACAGAAACTATGCCCAAGGATATGGAAAAGTTTGGTATGCGGGACGGCGTTTGGGTATGCTCTTTCAATGAAGTCAAAGGCGTTGCCATGATACTCAGAGATACCCTTATCAAATTGACAGAAGTAAAATTATCACAGGAAAATAAGGGTGATAAAATGCAAATGCTTTACGAATATCTCACCGGGAATGAATTCCGGCAGCAGATGGAAGCTATTGTTGAAGGTTTTTCTTCCATGCAGGAAGCGCTTGCAAAAGAAAAACTCGTTACCCAAAAACTCTGGAAAGAAAGAGAAAAACAATTGGAAAAAGTTCTTCATAATACAGTTGATATGTATGGCTCCATTAAGGGTATAGCGGGTAAAGCTGTCGGAGATATTAAATACCTTGAGACTCCTGATTTGCTGGAAGAAGTTGATTAAAGCCTTTTCAGGTAATAAACCCGGAATATTTGCCCTTATCATCCATTATTTGTAAAAAAGTCGCTATTTTTTTATAATTTGTATGCTTTATGGAAAAGCGTTGGGTATTTAAACATGTTCCTCAGGCTCAAAACATCGAGTCATTATCTCAGGCGATTAATATCAACGCTTCCCTTGCTGCTCTGCTTATTCAAAGAGGGATTAACACTTTTGAAGAAGCCAGGGATTTCTTCAGACCTTCTCTGGAAAATCTTCATGATCCATATCTTATGAAAGATATGGACAAAGCTGTCTCAAGGCTTTGCGAAGCCATGGATAATGAAGAAAAAATCCTTGTTTACGGGGATTATGATGTCGATGGCACTACCTCTGTAACTCTTGTCTACGGCTTTCTCAGCAACTACTACGAAAACCTTGAATTTTATATTCCTGACAGGTACAAAGAAGGCTATGGCATTTCAAAAACCGGTATAGACTGGGCTCATGAAAATGGCTTTTCTCTCATTATCAGTCTGGACTGTGGCATCAAATCATTAAATGAAATAGCCTATGCCTCGGAGTTGGGGATAGACTTTATAATATGCGACCATCACAAGCCAGGTGATACACTTCCTGCGGCCTGTGCTGTCTTAGATCCAAAAAGAGCCGACTGCAATTATCCATATAAAGAGCTATCTGGATGTGGTGTTGGCTTTAAGTTATTGCAGGCGCTTTGTATTGACTTGGGACTAGAAGATGAATTACTCTTTAGTTTTCTTGACTTACTTGCAGTAAGTATC
Source organism: Sporocytophaga sp. (assembly GCA_024707265.1). GTDB lineage: Bacteria > Bacteroidota > Bacteroidia > Cytophagales > Cytophagaceae > Sporocytophaga. The sequence continues at coordinate 317,606 of JANQAB010000009.1, forward strand.
GCTTCTGACATAGTGCCTATTACCGGTGAAAACAGAATATTAACCTATCAAGGTTTAAAGGTACTGAATGAGTCGCCACGTCCAGGGATGAAAGCGCTCATGGATATATCCGGTGTATCAAAAGAACTTACAATCAACAATATCGTCTTTGGACTTGGCCCCAGAATAAATGCTGCGGGAAGAATCGCACATGCCAAACATGCGGTTCACTTGCTTATTGCAAAGGATCAAGATGAAGCTGATCTCCTTGCCGAAAAAGATAAATGAAAAGAATAAGGTAAGGAAGGATTTTGACCTGAACATCACCGATGAGGCAATTCGAATGATTCAGGAAGAAGTGGCATTGGACTCAAAGTCGACTGTTCTTTTCAAAAATGATTGGCATAAAGGGGTTATAGGGATAGTGGCTTCCCGATGCATTGAAAAGTTTTACAGGCCAACCATTATTCTGACAGAGAACAATGGTATGGCTACCGGATCTGCAAGATCAGTAGACGGATTTGATGTCTATGAAGCAATAGCTAAATGTTCAGATCTTCTTGAGCAGTTTGGAGGACATACTTATGCAGCCGGACTTACCATGAAGCTTGAGAATATCAAAGCTTTCCAGGAGAGATTTGAGCATGTTGTTTCCTGCGACATACGTCAGGAAGATTTAATCCCTAAACTGGATGTTGATCTTAAGATAGAGTTGTCACAGATTAATCAAAAGTTTTATAACATTCTGAAACAATTAGCTCCATTCGGACCAGGGAACATGGATCCTGTTTTTATTTCAGAAAATGTCAGAGACGATGGTTCTGCAAGATTGCTGAAAGATCAGCATCTGAAACTAAGGATCTCCCAGGACGGTTTTAATGCTATTGAGGCCATTGGGTTTAATATGGTAGAGCCATTTAAAAGAATTTCAAAGGGAGAACCTTTTAATATTTGTTACCACATTTATGAAAATGAATTTAATGGCAAAAAATCTTTGCAATTATTCATAAAGGATATAAAATTTGTCACTAATTAAAAGAGGGACTTCCTTTTATTTTGTTATATAATCAGAGATGATACTCAGAGCGGAACATTTAATTAAAAGATATAAGGCCAGGACAGTAGTTAACAACGTTTCGGTAGAAGTTAATCAAGGCGAAATTGTAGGGCTGCTGGGGCCAAACGGAGCAGGAAAAACGACTTCATTTTACATGATTGTAGGCCTGATAAAGCCTAATGAAGGTAAAATTTTTCTTGAAAATGAAGAAATAACCAAACTTCCGATGTATCAAAGAGCAAAGAAAGGAGTAGGTTACCTTGCACAGGAGGCTTCCGTTTTCAGAACACTTACAGTGGAAGAAAACATTATGGCTGTACTGGAAATGACTAAACTTTCCAAAGCTGACCAAAAAAACAAACTTCAGGAACTTCTGGATGAATTCAGCCTGAATCATGTGAGAAAAAATATAGGTATGGTGCTTTCCGGGGAGAAAGAAGAAGAACAGAAATAGCACGTGCACTAGCAGTAGACCCTAAATTTGTTCTTTTGGATGAGCCCTTTGCCGGAGTAGACCCTATTGCAGTTGAAGAGATACAATCAATAGTTGCTAAGCTAAAGAATAAAAATATCGGTATCCTTATTACCGACCACAATGTAAACGAAACACTTTCCATTACGGACAGGGCTTATCTTTTATTTGAGGGAAAGATTCTTAAATCGGGCACTGCGGAAGAACTTGCTGCTGATGAGCAAGTTAGAAGAGTATATCTGGGCAAACATTTCGAATTGAAAAGAAAGATCTAAAGAATGATTCTGAATCTTATAATGAAGAATATACTCAAGAGGCGTATTGGCCATATTGAGCGCTTTATGAAAAATCCTCATGAGATTCAGGAGCAATTATTTTTTGACCTCATCCGAAAAGGAAAGAATACGGAATGGGGAAAAAAGTATGGCTATAGCTCCATACAGTCTATTGAAGCATTTAAAAATACCATCCCTGTATCACCATATGAATCTTTGTTTCCATACATCGACCGCATGATGCAGGGTGAACAGAATATTCTCTGGCCCTCTAAAATCTCCTGGTTCTCAAAATCGTCCGGGACGACCAATGCCAAAAGTAAATTTATACCGGTTTCCAAAGAGGCCTTATACAATTGCCATTATAAAGGTGGCAAGGACCTGCTTTGCCTTTTCTTTAATAATAACCCGAACAGCAAACTATTCAATGGAAAAAATCTTGCTATAGGAGGCTCTTATTATAAAAATCCAAAATGGAAAGATTCATTTTATGGTGATGTATCTGCTGTAATCATGGCCAATCTTCCTATGTGGGCTCAATATTCAAGAACACCAGATCTTAATATCGCCCTGATGGACGAATGGGAGCAAAAAATTGAGAAAATGGCCAAAGCAACTCTAAACGAAAACGTAACCTGTATCAGCGGCGTCCCTACGTGGACAATTGTGCTTCTAAACAGGATACTAGAGCTTACAGGCAAAAAGAACATGCTTGAGGTATGGCCGAATTTTGAAGTTTTCTATCATGGCGCTGTAGCATTTTCTCCATATAAAGAAATATTCAAAAACTTCTTCCCTGCTTCTCATGTAGACTATATGGAAACCTATACCGCTTCGGAAGGGTTCTTTGGAATACAGGATGAGAAAGGATCTGACGAATTGCTGTTAATGCTGGATTATGGTATATTCTATGAATTCATAGACATTGACCACCAGGACGATGAATTCCCGAAAAGCTATTCCTTACACGAAGTTGAGCTGAACAAAAGCTATGCTATGGTAATTTCTACCAATGCAGGCTTGTGGAGATATAAAATTGGGGATACTGTAAAATTTACTTCCCTTGAACCTTATCGGATAAAAATCACAGGTAGAACCAAGCATTTTATAAATGCCTTTGGAGAAGAATTAATGGTTGAGAACGCTGAAACAGCGGTTTCCAAAGCAGGCATGAAAACCAGCTCAATTGTAAGTAATTTTACTGCGGCTCCGGTATTTTTCGAAGGTAAGAAAAATGGCAGACATGAATGGGTCATTGAATTTTCTCAATCTCCAAAAGATCTCCATCAGTTTTCCCAAATATTAGATGAAGAACTTAAAATTGTCAATTCCGACTATGAGGCAAAACGATACAAAGATATAGCCCTTCAGGAACCGATTATTCATTCAGTACCTCAGGGAACTTTTTACAAGTGGATGAAACAGAGAGGTAAACTGGGCGGTCAGAATAAAGTGCCCAGATTATCCAACTCTCGTGAATTTGTAGAGGATATTTTAAAGAATTTAAACCTCTAACTGTAAATTACATCACTCATAAGCTTATCAGCCATGGCATTCAATGCCAGTGATCTTTTTATATCTCCATTTTTCTTGGCTTCAAGTGCATCAAGCCTGAGTTTTGTGTAGTACTTTCTCAGCTTTTGTTGTTGAAAATATTTAAAGAGATTCCACATACCTAAAACTACTTTAGAGTACAACCTCAAACCAAAATAAATTGTTAGAGCATCCTCTTAATAAAAACTGTATCTTAATCACCAGATTTAGCTTCAGAAAATCGTTTCCCGCTGAAATCACGAAAACATTTCAAACTTTCAAAAATTAGACAATTTCAATATGGCAATAAAAAATTTTACAAGCGGAAAAATGACTTTTACCAAGTTTTAGAAAATTTGCAGGCTCATTTACCTCCTGAAAAGCAATTCATTATATAATTATAAATCTTATATTTTTTCAATTTTTTGAGTTAAGTTTTTCCACAAAGTTATTCCTTTATCCACAACCTTAAAACAAACCATCAAATACGCCTGAATATCAACAACTTTAGATCTTTAACCGAGCAATAACAAGTGTTGATAACCTTAACATTTTTTTTCAAGGTTGCAAACAAAAGCTATTTAAAAATTTTATTTGTACATCCAGCTACCAATTAACCTCTAAAAATGGTCAAAATCAATGTCATACATAATCCAGGTATAAAACATACTAGAAATGAAAATATATTGTATTTTTCCAATCAAATAATTTCTAAGAAATGAACAGAATCAATCAAATATTCGAAATTGAATATCCGATCATACAAGCAGGAATGGTTTGGTGCAGTGGGTGGAAACTGGCTTCGGCTGTAAGTAATGCTGGTGGCCTTGGGTTAATAGGCGCCGGCTCAATGTATCCCGAGGTTTTAAAAGAACATTTAATCAAATGCAAACAAGCCACAAACCGACCTTTTGGGGTGAATGTACCTCTCCTTTATCCGGATATAGATAAAATCATTAAGATCATTATTGAGGAAGAAATTAAAGTAGTATTCACATCAGCTGGCAATCCTTCTGCGTGGACCAAAACTTTAAAAGAGAATGGTATTAAAGTAGTTCATGTTGTATCGAGTGTCAAATTTGCTAAAAAATCTGAAGATGCTGGGGTAGATGCGGTGGTAGCAGAAGGTTTTGAAGCAGGCGGCCACAATGGTAGAGAAGAAACAACCACCTTTTGCCTGGTACCGATGGTTAAAGAATCAGTAAAAATCCCCGTTATAGCAGCGGGTGGCATAGCGACAGGCAGAGGTATGCTGGCCGCGATGGCTTTAGGTGCAGACGGTGTGCAAATCGGAAGCAGATTTGCAATTAGCGAAGAATCTTCAGCACACATCAATTTTAAAAACAGAGTTACAAATTCCACAGAAGGAGAAACAGTCTTGACACTCAAATCTGTGACTCCGGTAAGATTGCTGAAAAACAAATTTTATGAGGAAGTAAAACAGGCTGAAGAACTAGGAGCTGATCCTGTCTCTTTAAAAAATTTACTTGCCAAAGGCAGAGCTAAGAAAGGAATATTTGAGGGAGACCTTAATGAAGGGGAACTTGAAATAGGCCAGGTTTCTGCACAAATCAAAGACATTAAACCTGCAGGTCTAATTTTAAAGGAAATCTGGGAAGATTTTTTGAGCCACAAAAAACAATTGTGCGAGATTTAATCAACTTTAGAAAACTCCAGGACATTCTTGTCGTCCGATAAGGTAAGCTTTAGTCCGTCCAATTTGTATTTTAAATTCTTTCGGGAGAGCGCTTTCAGAAAGTCCTGTTCAAAGGAATAAGCATTACAAAGCATTTTGGTAGAAACAATAGATCCGATAGCAATAATGCTTTTGCTCTGGATAAAACTTCCACTACAAGCATTGCAACCTCCATTTCCAAAAATTTTACCTTCTCTGATATTAAACTCCAAGTAAGGAATTCCTTTATCAAAATTGGCTGCATCAATCTCTTTGCCATTAAATGATCTTAGAGCCCATATATCATGAAGACGCCAATCACCTAAAAAGCTTCCGCATCCGGAATATCTTGAAACACCCTTGTTTTTTAAGCCCTCTGCTCTTATTAATACTTTATATGGAATCGATTCTCCGGAAATGCTATCTATGCATATATCTTTGGTAAGCTCAATTGAAAGGAAAGATCCGGGAGCAGAACTGGTGAATTCCCAACTGTTGCCGTCAGGATCAATTTTATCATTAACCTCAGCTTTTATTACTTCTCCGTCAGGGAAATGGAATATAGCTTCTTTTTCAAAATCAATGGTAAGCTTCCACTTTTCATCCTGCTCCGTAATAAAGTCAATCCCACTCTTACGCATTTTTTCACTTTCTTCAAGTCTGACTTCTGCATCTGACCTGTATAAAATGTATTGATTTCTTACTGAAGAACCTTTTTCATTAAGAAGGCCAAGCTGATTTCCTTTGAATAAAAATTTCGCTTTGCTTCCATCCATCTTGTTTAAAATAAGGACAGAATCGTTGATCATTTGCCAGGTGCCCTCCAAAACTTCTAAACTTCCTTTTCCATTGATCATTACAGATTCCTCCCTGAATAATCCGGATCTTAGAATGGTAAGCTTATATGCCATAACATCACAATCAGAGCATGGCCAGCTACCACTCCAGAGTCCATAAAGCTCAGCATTAGGAACCCATGGATTGGTGGTACCATTCTCATTTAAATGACTATGCTGGCATCCGCAGAAAAACAACAGAATCGCAAAAATATTAGGTAAGCCCCATTTCATTGGTGAAGTAAACAAACAGAAGGACTTTTTGTTTAAAAGTGCTTAAGCATATTTACGAGACACATAAAAAAATCACATTTATTTTCGTCCAATGAAATCAAATTCCATTATAATTACCTTTTAAAATATTAGGCTTAAATACCCATTTTCATAACATCAAGAAGTATTCATCCATCATTATGAAATGTATTCAACAGACATTTGTTCTTCCTGCATTTAAAAAGAGGATTTCATCTGATTACCGGTAAAATTGAATCTCAGATTCCAGAATTGAAAAATGTTTCGGTAGGATTGGCCCATATCTTTATTCACCATACCTCGGCAAGCCTTACCATTAATGAAAATGCGGATCCAACAGTTAGACAGGATTTTGAAAGTCAATTTAACAAAATGGTACCAGAGAATGCACCATACTATAAACATACTCTCGAAGGACCTGATGATATGCCGGCACATATAAAAGCATCACTAATGGGCAGTTCAGTAAGCATCCCCGTAACTGGAGGACAATTTAATCTGGGCACCTGGCAAGGAATATATTTATGTGAACATCGTGATCACGCATCGGGAAGAGAAATAACCGTAACCGTCTTTGGAGAGTAACAATCTACTCAACCCATAACGCAAGCCCTTTCAGGTATTCTCCTTCCGGGTGATAAAGATTAACAGGATGATCCGCCGGCTGATGCAACTGAAAAAGAATCCTTACGTTCCTTCCTGAATCAGCCGCAGCGCCAAAAATAATCTTTTGAAATAAATCTTTTGTGATATGTTGTGAACAAGAATAAGTAAACAACATTCCTCCTCTTTTAATTTTTCTGAATGCCCGCATATTGATGTCTTTATAACCTCTCGCTGCTCGGTCTACGGCTGCTGCGGACTTAGCAAATGCAGGTGGATCCAGGATGATCAGATCATAATAATTTTCCGGCATATCTTTAAGATACTCGAAACAATCTTTTGCAATAGATTTATGACAAGCAGTTGGAAAGTTTAACAGAACATTTTCTTCAGCACCCTTTACAGCATCTGCTGAGATATCCAGAGAATGTACTTCCTGCGCCCCGCCTGCCTGTGCATAAACAGAGAATCCTCCTGTATAACTAAATGCATTGAGAACTTTCTTATTTGCGGAAAATCGTTTTACCAGCTCACGGTTATCCCGTTGATCAAGGAAAAAGCCTGTCTTCTGACCTTCGACTACATCTATCATGAACCTAAGTCCGTTTTCTATAACCTCAAAGGGTCCTTTATTTTCCCCGGCAATCCAGATTCCTTCAGTCTTTACATCCAGATTCTTCTTTGAACTTCCGCTTGATCTAAGATAGATAGAAGAATAACCAGCTTTTCTGAATATATCAAAAAAAAGCTCCTTTCTTTGTTCAATTCCTGTAATGCTGATCTGTAATACTAACGTGTCTTTATACACATCGGCTATCAGGCCTGGTAAAAAATCACCTTCTGCATGAAGTAACCGATAAGCATTTGTTGTCGCAAAATCAATAATGGATTTCCTTAACTGAATTGCCCTATCAATTTTTGCACTCCAATATGCTTCATCAAATTTATTATTGCTTTTGTCCCACTCAAACAAGCGGCATACTATCTGACTCTCGGAGGAATAAAACCCATAGGCAAGGAATCTGTTATCCGCATCTACAACTTCGACAATATCTCCATCTTTCGCACTTGCCATTGCCACTGCACCAGAGAAAACCCAAGGGTGTTTATTTAATACAGCCTTTTCTTTCTTTGGCTTTAACTTTACTATTCTATTCATCTTCTGAGAAATTTTCCTGATAGATATTTACAGGAGAACTTTGTATTAAAACTAATAACAAATTTTATATTAAACAGTACTCTGTGACTACAGGATCCGTTTTCAATTAATGCGCTTCAAGCCAGTTTTCTCCTACACCTATCCCTATTTCCATAGGAACTGACATCGTTAAAGCTGTCTTCATAAACTCTTCCACCTTCAACTTCAACACATCGATCTCTGACTTATGAGCATCAAAAACAAGTTCATCATGCACCTGCATAATCATGCGGGACTTTAGGTTTTCCTGCTTCATCCAGTTATGAATATTAATCATTGCCACTTTTATCATATCTGCCGCACTTCCCTGAATGGGAGCGTTAATAGCGTTTCGTTCCGCATACCCTCTTTGAGTGATGTTTCTGGAATTAATATCTCTCAAATACCTTCTCCTTCCCAGTATTGTCTCTACATATTCATGTTCACGGGCTTTATTGATCACCTCATCCATATAAGACTTAATAGCAGGAAATTCATTGAAATATGCCTCAATTATGTCCGCAGCTTCTTTCCTTGGAATATCAAGTCTTTGAGAAAGGCCGAAAGCAGAAATTCCGTAGATGATTCCAAAGTTAACCATCTTCGCATTTCTCCTCATCTCTGATGTTACCTGGTCAAGGTTCACTTTGTAAACCTTACTTGCAGTAGTTGTATGAATATCGATCCCATTCTGAAAAGCTTCGATCATATTCTTTTCTTTACTGAACTCAGCCATAATCCTAAGTTCTATCTGAGAATAATCCGCAGATAAAATCAAGTGATCATTGTCGCGTGCAACAAAAGCCTTCCTGATCTCTTTTCCTCTGTCGGTACGAATAGGTATGTTTTGTAAGTTTGGATTTGTGCTGCTAAGCCTTCCTGTTGCAGCTACCGCCTGATTATAACAAGTATGAACTCTTCCATCAACTTTACTGATAAGAAGAGGTAAGGTATCAACATAGGTAGATTTCAACTTCTGAAGTTCCCTGTAATCAAGGATCTCCTGAGCGATCAAATGATCAGGTGCAAGTTTTGATAATACTTCTTCTCCTGTTGCATACTGTCCTGTCTTGGTCTTCTTTGCCTTCAGATCAATTTTTAATCTTTCAAACAATACCTCTCCCAATTGTTTAGGAGAAGCTATGTTAAACTCACAACCAGCGCGGTTAAAAATACTTTTTTCAATATCAAGCAACTCCAGGTCCAACTGTTTTGAAAATTCCTTCAGAGCATCAGGATTTATTTTTACACCTGCACTTTCCACATCTGCAAGCACCGTTACCAAAGGTATTTCAACCTCATTGAAAAGCTTTTCGATTTTTTGTTCCTTAAGAATAGGTTGAAGAATATGCTTCAACTGTAATGTAATATCAGCATCTTCAGCAGCATATTCAGCAATATCCTTTAATGGAACATCTTTCATATTCTTCTGCTTTACACCTTTTTTTCCAATCAGGGTTTCAATAGAAACAGGAGAATAATTAAGATAGTATTCTGACATGAAATCCATATTATGACGCATATCAGGCTCTATCAAATAATGAGCAAGCATAGTATCAAAAACAGGACCGTCCACATTTACCCCATACCTTTTTAAAACCAGGATATCAAACTTTAGATTTTGTCCGATCTTTGTGATCTTTTTATCCTCAAGAACATCTTTAAATGCCTGTACTATTTCCTTCGCTCTTTCAAAATTCTGTGGAACGGGCACGTAATATGCTTCGCCTTTAAAATATGAAAATGCAAGTCCGACTAGGTCTGTTTCAGCAGCATCAAGACTGGTGGTTTCAGTATCAAAACAGAATTCATCCTGAACTTTTAAATAAGAAACCAGAGAAGATATGAGTTCAGGAGTATCAATAACTCTGTAATCATGAACAGTATCTTTTATAGTACAGAAGACCTTTTCTTCAGCGTTCTCTTCGGTAAGGACTTCTTCCTCTGCATTTCCAAACATGGACATTTGCCCATTTGTATTTACTTTTGCAGAGGATCTTCCTGAAGAAGCAACCTGAACGGCAGCGGCATCTTCTCCAAAAACCCTTTTCTTGAGGGTCTTGAACTCAAGCTCATCAAAAAGCTTTGATAACTCCTCTTTCAGAGGTTCTTTATATCTGAACAACTCATCATCAAATACAACCGGTACATCACAATGAATTGTTGCAAGCTCTTTAGAAAGAATTCCTTGAGGCCCAAAATTAACTACGTTTTCTTTCAGCTTCCCTTTCAGATTATCTGCATTGGCAATAAGATTTTCTACAGTATCATACTCTGCAATAAGCTTTTGGGCGGTTTTTTCTCCAATACCAGGAATACCGGGAATATTGTCAACACTATCTCCCATTAATCCCAGTATATCCCTTACCTGGTCGACCCTTTTAATGCCGAATTTATCCAATACTCTTGCTACATCGTAAATTTCATGTCCATTCCCCATATAGGATGGCTTATAGAGATAAACACAATCATTAACTAACTGACTGTAATCCTTATCCATCGTAAGCATGTAGACGGTATAGCCCTCTTTGCAGGCTTTAGAGGACAATGTGCCAATTACATCATCTGCTTCATAACCGGGAATACCTATGAGAGGAATCTGAAAAGCTTCTAAAAGACGTGTGATGTATGGAATTGCAATAGTTATATCTTCAGGCTGCTCTTGTCTGTTGGCTTTATATTCAACAAAACTTTCATGCCTGAAAGTCGGCCCTGCCGTGTCAATGGCCACACCAATATGGGTAGGTTTTTCTTTATATAATACTTCCAGAAGGGAGTTGGTAAAACCAAAAACAGCACTGGAATTAATCCCTGTAGAAGTAATTCTCGGGTTTTTACTGAAAGCAAAATGAGCCCTATAAATTAAGGCCATTGCATCCAGGAGAAAAAAGTTTTTTTTCGGAACCGTTCATGAACTAAAATTAATACTTTGTATAGGAGATAAACAAAAGATTTATCCTTGGGAACAAAATAAAAATGAAAATAATTCTAGATTTCAAGCCTTTAAATATTGACTTCATTATTTTGGCCCGAATAATAAAATTCACTTTTGTTTTGCAAGATTGAGAACCCTCACATCAACAATGCGTAAATCTGTACTTCAGGGAAAAACTAATGTTTTTCATGCTGATAGTTAGACAAAATGGTTTAATTCTTGTTAAAATCTAAATAGAGCAATTTGCCTGGCAACCAATTTTAATATTGTTTTAACTTATTACTGGATTTAATGAAAATATATTCAGCTATTCTGGATGATGCGGAAAAAGAGCAACTGAGAACGCTCACGGAGAAAGAAGGTGCCATTGAGGAAAAGGCTTTATGGTGGAAAAAACTTCTTAATACTCGATTTTCCCGCAAAGAAATCAATTTGTGGAAAGAAATATTTCATGAACTTTATAAGAAAAATAAAGCTGGTATCGCCTGGTCTCCATCGGCTGAGGATATTGAAAACTCTAACTTTTCTTGGTTGATTACTGAAAGCGACAGTAGTAATTACAAAGAGCTTTTCAGCTGGGCATCATCTTTCAGGGGGCTATATTGGGAAAGAGCTGTTAAACGTTTAGGCATAAAATTCAAAGAACCATATTTATCTATACTTGACACCTCTCACGGTGTAGAGGAAGCAATATGGATGGAAGGAGCCTTGATGAATATCGCTGACAGCTGCTTCCTTGCTGATAAAAATAAAATTGCTATCATCGAAGGTTGTGAAGAAAATGAAAGTACAAAAAAGATAACATATGAACAGCTGGACTTGTACAGCAACCGTATCGCTAATGGTTTTATAGAAAAAGGCTATAAACAAGGTGATCGTTTCGTTCTATACCTTCCATTTTCCATTGATGCAGTAGCCATTTATCTCGCTCTTGTCAAAGCTGGAATGATTGCTGTTTCCGTAGCAGACAGCTTTTCCCCGGTTGAACTTTGCAAGCGTGTTGAGATGACTCATGCCAAAGCGGTTATCACTGTAAATCAGTATATGTATGGTGGCAAAACACTAAATGTTTATGACAAAGTTAAAGAAGCTGATTGCCCACCTGCCATTCTCATTTCTTTGGATAATGAAGAACATCTGCGCAAAGGAGATTCGATATTAGGAAAGTTGCTTTCCAAAAACACTGCCTGTTCCACTGAATGTGACCCTTACGACATCACCAATATTCTTTTTTCATCCGGAACAACAAAGGAACCAAAATCCATTCCGTGGACACATACCACGCCTATCAAATGTGCCGCAGATGGACATTTTCACCTTGACATAAAAGAATCAGATGTAGTAACGTGGACAACCGGCATGGGTTGGATGATGGCTCCATGGCTTATCTATGCGACCTTAATCAATAAAGCAACAATGGCCCTATTCACGGGGTCGGCAGTTACAGAACAATTTGGGAAATTTGCAGAAAATGCCAGTATCACTATTATGGGAACAATTCCCTCGGTAGTAAGAGGCTGGATTAAAAATGATTTTATCAATAAGTTTAACTGGAATGTCAGGTTGTACTCATCAACCGGAGAGCCATCCAACACTGATGACTATCTATATCTAATGGGGATGTCAGATTTTAAAGCTCCTATTATTGAATACTGCGGAGGCACAGAAATAGGAGGAGCCTATATTACAGGCACAATATGTGAGCCCATTTCTCCCTCTATGTTTACCACTCCTGCAATGGGCCTTAATTTTTACCTTCTGGATGAAAACAAACAACCGGTAAAAGCCACTAAGACAGGAGAAGTTTTTCTTCTTCCTCCATCAATAGGGTTGAGTCAGACACTATTGAATAGAAACCATCATAATGAATATTATAAAGGGATGCCCAGTGGTCCAAAAGGAGAAGTGCTCAGAAAACATGGAGATGCTTTTGAAACAATACAAGAAGGTCCCTTCAAATTTTACAAAAGTGTAGGAAGAACAGATGATGCAATGAATCTGGGAGGAATTAAAATAAGTGCTATCGAGATAGAGGAAACCCTCAATAAACATCCACAGATTCTTGAAACTGCAGCTGTATCAATTGCACCTAGTACAGGAGGACCTGAAAAACTGGTTGTCTTCTATACCGAAAGAAATCAAGCTTCAGATGAGGGGCTACTTAAAAAGAATCTCCAGGACTTGTTAACATCCCAATTAAACCCCTTGTTCAGAATTTCTCAAATCGTAAAAGTTGCAACCATACCCAGAACTGCTTCCAATAAGATTATGAGAAGAGAGCTTAGAAAAGTATTAACAGAAGTTTAACCTGTAATTTAAACAATTCAAATTTCCCTTTGTTAAAAGTGAAAAACTCCACTTATGACCGAGGATACAATTCTTGACATTTTATTGATCGAAGATGAAATGAGTTCAACACTACTCACAGAAAGGCTTAAAAGAGAATTTCGTGAGAAAGTGAATATTCACAGAAATGGCCATACTATTGCCAAGGATCTGGACATGTATATTGGCAAAGACCTCGATATTGTAATTCTGGACGAACAATATTCTGATCTTAATATAATTGATGCAGTAAAACTCATCAAAAAAAGGAAGCCCGAGGCCGATATTATAGTTCTCACCAACGAACAAGAGAAGATGCTGGTTGATAAAGTGAAATCAGCAGGTGCTTTTGACTATGTCGTTAAAGATAAATCTACTGTTGACAAAGTTGTATATGCTGTAAAAGGACTTTGGGGAAGCAAATTCGCTAAAACTGAAAATGTGCGACTTAAAGCTTCCAGAAAAACCTCGAGAACCACAGTTGCAATTTTAGTTCTACTCTTTCTACTCATTATAGCAGGAGCTATTTACTATTTTACTCAATAAAAATGAGTTAAAAACGCCCTAAGCTTTAAATATTTACACATTCTAAAATACTCATTCAGAAATTTTCTTCTGTACTAAATAACTCATTTTGCCCGTTGAGTCATTTGAATTATCTTTGATATTCAAATATTCACAATGGTTTTTAGTTCTCTTGTCTTCATATTTCTTTTCCTGCCGATATGCCTTTTGGGATATTACATATTACCGGGAAAATTTAGAAATTTGTTCCTTTTAGCTGCAAGTCTGTCCTTTTACATATGGGGAGAGGCGGAGAATTGCTTTGTAATGCTGGTCTCCATTTTGGCTAATTTTTTCTTTGCCTCAAAGCTGGAGAAACCCGATGAACTGGCGCCTAAAACCACTATTACTCTTGCTGTAATATTCAATCTTGGCTTATTGATTTACTTTAAGTATTCAAATTTCCTATTGGAAATAGCGGGTATGCCTACAGAAAAAAAAATTACCCTTCCTTTAGGAATATCTTTTTTTACATTTCATGCACTATCCTATATTATAGATGTATATAGAAAAAGCTCACAGCCGCAAAAAAGCATTGTAAACCTTGGTTTGTACATCACCAATTTTCCTCAACTGGTAGCAGGGCCTATAGTACGATATCCGCAAATATCTCAGCAACTGACGGAAAGGAAACATTCTTTTAAAAAAATAAGCACTGGATTAAAGAGATTCATTATCGGACTTGCCAAAAAGGTTTTAATAGCAAATAATCTCGCCGGTGCAGTGGATTATATTTTTGCTCAAAATGTAGCTGAAGCAGGATTTCTTATCTCCTGGATAGCCATCATGACTTATGCCATGCAAATCTACTTTGACTTTTCAGGATACTCAGACATGGCGGTCGGCTTGGGTAAAATGTTTGGTTTTGATTTTCCAGAAAACTTTAACTATCCATACATTTCAAAATCAATAAAAGAATTCTGGCGAAGGTGGCATATCTCTCTTTCATCATGGTTCAGAGATTACCTTTATATACCAATGGGAGGCAATAAAAAAGGAAATCTAAGAACATACCTTAACCTTATTACAGTATTTCTCCTATGTGGCTTGTGGCATGGCCCAAACTGGACCTTTATAGTATGGGGAGGCTGGCATGGGGCCTTTCTGATACTAGAACGAACTTCTTTAGGAAGCTTTATAGATAGATTACCATCATTAGTTAAACACACTTATTCTTTAATTGTGATATGCATAGGATGGGTATTCTTCAGATCAGATAGCCTAAGTATTGCATTCAGCTATCTTAGAAATATGTTTACCCCAGAAATCTCTGTCAATGAAAACTATTTTATTCCCTTCAGAGATACTGATTTTATAATTGCATTCGCAGCGGGATTGATTTTTTCAACTCCTGTAATTAAAAATCTGTTAAAGCTAAGAAAAATCAGGATCTTCAGAGAAAATGAAGATTTGCGTACAACCGCTGATTTTGCAGGTGTTTCTGTTTTGATAATTTTATTGGTGTTGAGTATGCTCTCACTTATTGCAGGAACTTACAACCCATTTATTTACTTCAGATTTTAATATTGAAATGAAAAACAAATATAAAACAAGTGATACATTCCTTGTAACTGTATTCGCAATTCTACTTTTCATCCCGTGCATATTATTTCTGAACACATTAAATAATCAAAAAGCTCCTGAAGAAGAAAAGCCGCAAACCTTTAAAGCAAAGATTTCTGCTTATGAAACTCTATTAACAGATTCTTTAACATTAAAGCGAGAGCTTATCAGTTATTACTATTACATTAAAACAAAAATTCTAAAAGAAACTAATATTACACCCAGTGTGATCCAGGGTTCTGATAATTGGTTATATTATTCTGGTGATGGTGACGGATATGCAATAGAAAGCTATACTGGCCAGCAAATAATTGCTGACACATCACTATTAAAAATTAAACATAACCTGGAAACCCAGCAAAAATGGTTAAAGAAAAGGAATATTGATTTTTACATCATCATGTGCCCTAACAAACAGACAGTATATCCTGAATACTTTCCATACAAAAAAGGAGTTACTGTTGCAGATCAAATTTTACCATATTTAAAAAAGAACACAGATCTAAAAATAATTGATCTGAGAGAAGCCTTGATCAAAGCAAAAGATGGAAAGTATTTTCTTTATTATAAAACAGATTCGCACTGGACAAGCTATGGAGGTTTTACTGGCTATACAGAAATATTTAACCAGTTATCTGCAAATTATCCCGATCTAAAACCTTTACCCATTACAGATTATAAAGTGGTTCAGGAAGACGTAGAAGGAAATGATATAGCTGAAATGGTAAATCTTGAAAAGTATTTCACAGATTATAAATATAACTTTGAATTGATAAGCAACAGAAATTTGACTAAAAAAAATGCAGTCCTCTTTCATGATTCCTATTATAAATTTCTGAGGCAATTTTTCACAAATCATTTCAATGTTACAGAAAGACCCCATCAATGGAACAGCTTCGATTATAAAGTTATAGAAGATGTAAAGCCTGATATAGTAATTTACGAAGTTGTGGAAAGATATTTAACTGCGTTCTCAAGAGAAAATCCAGCCGAAATAAAAGATACCCTTGTTAACCATTAAAAAACTTATTTGAATCATTAAGTAGGCTAAACAGAATTTTTTAATCATCTAAGGACGATAGGCGAAAGAACTAAAGCAAGAGGCAATAAAAATACAAATGGATATTATCAATTCCACACAGCATCTTTGCAAATTTTTAATTCTAAAATTGGTAGAAGATGCTTTTAATAAAAAATCAACGACAATAAAAATAAAGTGGCATCTTTCAGTTATTTAAAAGATGTCACTTTGCTTGAATTTTCAAGAATAACAAACTCTGTCCTTCTGTTAAGCTCTCTTCCTTCTTCTTCATCATCGTTACTTGCAAGTGGTTTGGATTCACCAAAGCCTTTCGCTGATAACCTGTCTCTTGATATTCCTTTTGATACCAGCCAATTAACAACTTCTTCTGATCTCTTCTGAGATAAGGATTTGTTATATTGTTGAGAGCCTCTGCTATCAGTATGTCCATCAATTCTGATTTTTACACCCGCATTTGCACTCAGGAATTTATATAAGTTATTTAGTTCTGAATTTGATTCACTTTTTAAGGTAGCTTTATCAAAATCAAAATATATATTCCTCAGAACTCTGGAGACACCTTCCTTAATTTTATCCAAATAAAAGCTCTTTGTGATAACAGAATCACTTAAGACTACATTGGCAGTAGAAAATACATAACCAGTATAATCTACAGAAATAGCCACATCCGAAGATGGTTTTACTTTATATTCTTTAGAGAATTTCCCTGCTATGCATTTCGCCTCAATAAGACCGGCAGTAACATCAGAAAAATTTAGCTTTACAGAGGCATTTAAAGGCTCTTTTGATACTGCATCATATACATTTATGATAATCTTAAACCCTTTGACTATCTCCTTCTTAGCTACAGGAGCAGATTTAAACAATTCATTTTTTGGAGAAAGTGATTGTACTTTCTTTTCAGTCTTTTTTTTCTTCTGTTTTTTTCTCTTCAGTCTTTTGAGCTAGTTCTTCTTTTGGTTTCTCTTCAAAATACACTTTATAGATATCCATATCGCCGAAGCCCTCCTTTTTTACAGAAGCTATATAACCAATCTTACCACCATCTGCCACCACAATGGAAAAATCATCAGCAGGAGAATTAATAGGGTGCCCAAGATTTTGAGGGCTACTCCAAGTAGAAGAAGTTGAGTCAAATTCGGATTTGAAAAGGTCATATCCACCCATACCTTCATGACCTTTGGAACTAAAGTAAAGTGTGTTGCCGGTTAGATATGGGGATTCATCATCGTATTCAGAATTAATGGTTGATATATTCTGAGGTTCAGTCCAGTTCGCATTTTTATTTTTTCTTGTAGTGATATATAAATCTAATCCTCCTTTGCCTCCTTTTCTGTTACTACTAAAAACAACAGTATTTCCGTCTTCGGAAATTGTAATTGCGTTCTCAATAAATTCCGAATTTACCGGTTTTCCAAAAGGCTTTGGAGAAGACCACTCATTGTTTGCATCAATGAAGCAATAGAAGATATCACCTTTGTTCTTATCATTATCTACATAAACGAACAGCTGTTTACCATCATGACTAAGACCAATACTTGACTCATGAAGTTTGGAGTTAATTTTCGATCCCACGTTTTCTGCTTCGCTCCATTTACCATTACTTCCATGAGAAAAGTAAACATCCTCAAAGAATTCGTTGTCTTTATCCTTGTTTCCACCAATACTACCCTTTCTTCTGGAGGTAAAGAACATTACCTTTTGATCTGCAGAAATAACCGGGGCATAGTCCGGGAACTCTGAGTTTATTTCCCTTCCGAGATTTTCAACTTTGACATGGACAGGATTCTTAACCATAACAAGGGCAGTGTTACATTCATCTATCCTTCTGTTGGTTTTCTTTAGCTCCTCCATGACTTTGTTATTATTAAAGTCCTTACTATAAACACCTGATTCGAGCTTTTCTATATATTGTTTATAGAACCCTATAGCTTGTTCAAAAGAATAATTATAATGGTGAGAAAGTCCAATAAGGTAAAGAATATTGGCAGCATATTTGTGATCTAAGTCATATGCCTTAAGCAAATAAGGCAGCGATTTTTCCTTACTGATAGTTTCAATATAACATTTACCAGCCATGTAGTTGGCCTTTACATGTAGAGAATCGAGTTCCAAGACTTGTTTGTATATCTCCAAGGCATCTTTAATGTCACCGAAGTTATAAACCTCATCCGCAACCTGGATTAATTGCTCTGTTTGTGAGAAAGCTGAGCCGGAAACGCACAACAACACAAATAAGAGATATATTTTAATTAAGCGTTTCATACTTACGACATTTCAATAATTAACTTATAGCCACTCTAGTCTATATTAGTAAGGTACACATAAAGTTCTTTCTGAGAATTTAACATCAGAAACTGATATATCTACATCATATAAATTCATCCTCACATCTGACTGGGTGCCTCCTGACATTACTTTAGATATAAGCTTTTCTGAAGAAGGTATAACAACATTTGCATTGCACTGATATTTCGACCATTTCCTGGTTGTCTTTATGAGCAATACATCCTTTACCTTTGCACCAAAGCTGCTTGTCTGACCAGCAAGAATGATTCCTTCATTGGTAGTTTTACAGAGAGACACACCGTGATCTTCCAGCGGGCCACCATATGACTTCATCCATTTCATTTTTCCGTTGTAATCAAGGATGCATATAAAGGCATCCTCCTGATCCAATCCAAAACTGCTTGTATATCCTGCTATTGCAAAAGATTTATCATCCAATGTGACAAGATCAAGAAGATATTCTGCACTCTGCCCCCCCATTGTTTTAGCCCAAATAAGGCCACCATTAGCATCCACTCGCACAAGACCAATTTCCATATCAACATCTTTTCCTGTAACACAGGTACCTCCCAGAATGAAAGTTCCATCAGGAGCTTGTCTTGCGACCCTTCCATAGTCAGATGAATCTGTTCCGAAAGCCCGGGTCCACTCTATATCACCACTTTCTTTGAGCTTTACAAAATAGAAATCCCAATCACCCTTTCCAAAGCTGTTTGTTTCTCCCCCAATAATATAACCATGGTCTATTGTTTCTGAGATACTATATCCATAGTCAGTTCTCTCACCACCTATAATCTTACTCCATAAAATGTTACCATCCATATCTGTCTTGGTAACAAGTATATCTGAATGTTTAATTTTACTCTCTTTATTGATTGTCTCCCCAAGTATTACAAAGCCACCATCTCTTACTACAGTTAGCGTCGTTGCATACACACTTCGATCTAGTCCTATTGTTTTAGACCAAAGGACTGATCCCTTAGGATCTACCTTTATAAGTAGTATCTGATTGTTGTCGCTATTAAAGCTTTCAGTATAACCAACCAGGACGAAATTATCATCATTTGTCTTTTCAACAAAACCACCAAATTCATTGTCTTTGCCTCCATATGTTTTGGTCCACATCAGTTTTCCCACACTATCTATTCTGGACAAATAAAAGTCTCTCTTCCCTGCACCAATTCCCTGGGTATTACCGGAAATCAGATATCCTTTCTCTTTATCTTTAACCTCAAGAATATTAAGGCATTCATCTTCTCCGTCACCTCCTAAAGCATGTTGAAACTCCTCATTGGATTTCACAAGCATGGGATAAACAGTCTGAGCATAAGAAGGTGCCAGAACCAACAGATAGGATAATACGAGGCTGACAATTAATTTGTTCATTCTGATCCTGTTTGAAGAAATAATTACCAGGCAGATCTTTCAATCTGCCTGGCAAATGCTAATTTTAATCCCCATTAAAATTATTTTTTAAAGGCTAATACGCTTACACAGCAAGGTTGTTCCCCTTGGAAAGAATAGCGCAAATAATACATACCAGTAGCTTTACTTGTATACACAATCGCATTAAAGTATTTATTATTCTTCTTGTCATAATTTGTTGCTATCTCCTTTCTGTTTGAATCATAAAGGGTCACAGTAACATTCGGACTTACGCCATCTTTTCCGCAAAGCACAAGCATATAACTCGTTTCCTTACTGAATACATAGGAATGTTCTGTTTCCTCTCCCACACTTTCCATTTTGTAGGTTTTAAGAAAGGTATATCCTTCGCCTAGCTTGGCAATACACTCATCCGAGCTGCATTGAGAAAACGCTTTGATCGAGGTAAAAGCAAAAAATATTAATACCAGGAAGATTGATTTCTTATTCATAAAACTAATATTTAATACTTTAAAATTATACGGTAATTCGATTTCTAAGATCTCCAACAATAGATCTAATTTGATTTAATTGATCATCAGAGATGATAACTTTACTTGTCGTCTGATCTTCAACCACCAATACTCCGTCAACCTCTTTCATTACTGATTCCTGGTATGTATAGTTGATCTCCACTTTCTTATAAACTTCATTCAGCTTTTCAAGATCAGCCAGCAAATCTTTCACCTCTGGCCTAACTTTATAGTTTGAAAGAAGCAATACAATTTTCTCCAGAACGATCTTTTGCTCTCCGATCTTTTCCTTTAATTCTTCGTTCTGATTTGCTTCATGTACCTTCAAGGCAATGTGCAGTGCTTCAATCCATCCACCGCTCAACATAAGAATACTCTGCTCAGATCTTTTTTTCTCTTTTAGAAAACGGTTAATATCTTCAAATGTAGAAGTCGTGATAAGAAGAAGAGAATCATAGTTGTTATTGTTTTCAGCAATCCTCTTGAACGCCTTCAAATCAAAGAACTGGCCAATTCCCAAATCATCAGATATTCCTTTTACGCATGAAATATAACTTAGGGCATCAGAACTTTTATTATATATATTTATATAACCAAGATCCGTGCTAAAAACACCAAGATTGATAGATTTTTTAAAAGTGGTGTTATAATTTGATGCATTTGTCACTTTATTAAGTATTCCCCTATCATAGTCTCCTCCTGATTCTTTGATCATTGTAGAAATCTCAAGCGGAGAGGGAATGGATTGCATGATTCCCTGGATTGTCTTTTCAGACACCTGTATGTCAGGCACTACTACTGCAGAATCAATGGAATTTGTTAGCCTTTCATCTGTTGACGAATGAGTGCTGCATGCAGATAAAAGTATAGCTAGTAAAATATAACTTCTGTCTTTCATACAATTAGTTTTTCTTTTGTAACATAGTTGAGGATTTATCAATAATTAATCTAAGGATATCAAAGTACAAGATTGCGAAGAACAATCCTGTTATTGTCCACAATATTATCAGGTTAAACCAGAAGGTGTCTAACTTGATACTTCCAAGATATTTGGAAGGAGCGTAGAAGTGAGATCTGTATCCGAAATTACCGTCAGGCTTTGATGCGAAAAACACCAGGTCCACTTTAGGAAGTATCTCCTGTTTTGAAATTTTATATCTTTCTACAGAGTTCTGATTTCTTACAAGATCAGATAAGCTTTCATTGTAATGACTGTTTTTCATCTCTGAAGAATTTGATATCCCTTTCTTCTCCATAGCTTCTGCGGCATGATGAACCGTTTTATTGTAAAAAGAATCAAGCGTAGATAACATCTCTAATATAGCTTCAAGGGACCTATCTGTTGGTCCGTCATTTTCCAAAGTATTTATTTGAGCCAGAGTTGGAAAACCAGACAACCTTTCATTCTTTTTAACTTCATTAAGAACTATATTCCACTTAACCTTTCTTTCTTCTTCACCGAGTCCTTTCTCCTGAAGCTTTTTCACTAACTCCTCCATCAATGGCAGACCGTGTGCAAGTTGAAAGTTGGAGATTGCTTTTATCTGCTCTTCTTTAAAGAACAAACTTTGATACTCATTATCTTTAAACTGAGTTACCGCAAGTGCCTCATAGCCCCACCTTGAGATCATTAAATCTGCTACAAACGGAACTTTATTTTTATCATTAGTAAGAAAATCGTTCAACTTGTCAAAACTAAATAATGCACCGCTGAGAATCATTTGAGGAATAAGTATCAATGGTATCAATATATATACGATAACCGCTGAATTAAAGGCTGAAGAAATAATCAGGCCTAAAACATTTGCCGCACAGGATGATGAAAATAATATCAGCCAGTAAGACATCCCCATTCCTTTGATATCCAACACAAAAGTACCTATTATAACAAACAGAAATGTCTGGATTGCAGAGAATGAAAAAAGTATGACAATTTTTGACAACAGATAACCTAATCTACTTAGGTTTAAAAGCTTTTCCCGCTTCAGTATTTTCCTGTCACGGATAATTTCTTCTGCACTTAAACTAAGCCCCATGAAAAGCGCCACTATTACACTCATCAGGATAAACGCAGGAATATTTTCATTGAATCTGAAAAGATACTCATTTGTTGTATTTTTATATCTGATTACAACACTAAGGATCAATGCCAGAAGGGGAGCTTCAATAAGATTGATAAGCAGGTATTGCTTATTTGATAATTTCCTTTTAAATCTCTAAGGAAAAAAAATCATCGTTTGCTTGGTGATAGCAGGAAGGTCCAAGCCTTTTGGCAAGCTAAATGTACTATCCTTCTGCTTTAAGATATCAAAATTTTTCTTGAAGCTGGTATACCATTCGCTGGTTGAAATTTTTCTCTGCCCTGTGAAATTACCATATTCATCAACAACCTGCTCTTCTACAATATTAAATATCTGCTCAGGGTTTACATTACCGCATGAGAAGCATTGGCCCTTTTCAGCATCAGTATGATTCGCTGTCTTCTTAAAATAAATAACACCTTCAACAGGGTTACCATAAAATATCGGGTATCCACCTGTATCCAGAATATACATTTTATCAAACATCTTGTAGATATCTGATGATGGCTGGTGAATTACAACAAAAATCAGTTTCCCCTTTAAAGAAAGCTCCTTCAGAAGGTCAATAACGTTTTCTGAGTCTCTTGAGGATAGACCAGAGGTTGGTTCATCAACAAATAAAACCAGCGGTTCTCTGATCAGTTCAAGGGCAATGTTAAGTCTTTTTCTCTGACCGCCACTAATTGTCTTTTCAAGAGGACTTCCTACTTTCAGGTCTTTAACATAAGCAAGTCCAAGGCTTCCCAGAAGGCTTTCAACCTTCTCTTGAATTTCAGCATCAGGAAGCTTATCAAAGCAAAGCTTTGCACAATAGAATAAATTCTCAAATACTGTGAGGTCTTCAAAAAGAAGATCATCCTGTGAGATATATCCGATTATTCCAGTTGCTTTTTCCTTCTCCTTGTGTATATCAATTCCATTAAGGACAACCTGTCCCTTAGATGGAGTTTCAATTCCCGACAAAACATTCAGCAAAGTGGTTTTACCTGCTCCACTGGCTCCCATAATACCAATAAGGGTTCCCTCTCTTTCGGAGATATTGATATCACGCAAGCCTATGCGGCCAGACTTAAATGTATACTCAAGGTCAGTTACATTAAAGGTTACAGGCTTTTTATTCTCTTCTTTTATAAAATACCTGATGATATCGCTATAAAAGAAGGTAGCACCTATAGAAGACTTAAGTATACTTCCATAAGGGAATAGCTTTATATCTTCTGAGTTTACCGGAAGCCCGTTTAATGTAAAACCATCCCCTTCTGTTTTTAAGAAGATAAGGTCCACAGATTCCAGGAAAAGGAATCTTACAGGGGCAAGGATGTGATGATTAAATATGATGTTAGGAGCAGGCTCAAATGCTTCTCCTTCACTTTTGATAAAAAGAAAAGCACTTTCAGATTTCAAGTCCTCAGGTTTTGAAAATACGAACCACTCAATAAAATCATGTTCGCTCTTTTCAATATTAAAGCTTTCTGAGACTGTCTCAATGATCTGTTTTCTTTGCGGTGTATAATTCCCATCAGAACGAACGAGTTCCAGAAGCTCGATAAGTACAATTATCTTCTGTTTCTGTACCAGCGTTTTATTAATCTTTCTGCATATAGAAAGAGTTCTAACGGAATCTTTTACAGAAGTAAGTTTTTCAGGCTTGTCTTTTTTATCCTGATCCACTCCGGCGAACTCATCATATAAAGCTACATATTCCTTAAGCCTCACCTGGTCAAGTTTTGAACGGAAGGAATCAATAACATAGATCCTTTCCTTCTCACTTACCCCAGTATCCTGCTTGGTAATGATAGCATATAACTGTGCCAGCGCCTTAAGTATTTCTTCACTCATAACTTACTTCCGTAGCCTTATTAAAAGTTTTTTAATTCAAATGGTACTTCTACCAATTCAGAAAATTCTTGCCCAGCCTCTTGCATATCTTCATCATCTTCATAAGAGTACCAAAGAATTTTAGCATTGGCAATCTTTTCTAATCTTGTTAACAGATCCAGAAGAAGTTTAGAAGAAGCTGTATTAAAATACTCGAGCTTAATAGTAAATTCTGTTTTAGGATTGGGATTAGCGGCATAATCTTCAAGCCACTTTAGAATAGGAGCATAAAAACCGGCAGCATCTTCAGGAAGTGATCTGCCCGAAACTTCAAATACACCTATAGTCTTATCAAGGCAAACTGCCGGAGTATCCTCTGTACCTTCAATTTTTATCGGATTCATATCAATTGTAAATTATTTTTAAAGATCTTTAATTCTTGAAATTTTAGTTTTGAAAGAGAAAAAGGAATAAACGTCGTTGACATGTTCGAATTCAAATTCCAGCTTCTCTCCTGACTTCCTTGCTATATCCACAAAGCCGAGACCAGCACCTCCCTTATCAGAAATTTCACTTTTTGAAATCATATCCTTGTACAACACTTTGAGACCGTCTTTGTCCAGAGAATTGATTTTCTCTAACTTGCTCTTGAGGTATGGAACGTCTGAATTAATAATATAGTTACCTGATGTAATGATATAATAATCAGATTCTTTTCCTATCATGAAGATGGCTTCCTTTTCCTTTTCCTGAACGCTGTCTGCATGCTTGCAGATATTCTGAAGACACTCCACCATAACGTTAAAAACCTTCCTTTTAATGTTACTCTCCTCTCCGGTATAATCCATATTTCTCTCTGCCATTACCAGAACAGACTTGGTTATCTCCTGTGTAAATTCTCCTTCATATACCAGAATCAAACTCTTGTCTGACATGATCCGGTGAATTTCATAGATATATTTCATAAAAATTATTATTGATTAATTGTTACTATATTCTAGGTATTTCCAAGCTCTGGAAGCACGAGTTTTTGCTTTTCTAAATTCCCAAACACACTACCTTTTTAAATGAAAATATATGTCCACGGGAAACATGTATACTTTATCTTGTTAATAAGGGTTTCAATAAATGGCCAGTAAATTTGTCTGATTTTCAAACCCTCCGAATTAACCTTTACTATTATAAACAAACGATATAGATCAAGTAACTATATTCTCCTGTAACAAGAATATAAGAATCATTTAACCAATACTGATTGTTGATTTGCATTCCTAATTGCAGCATCTGATATCGGACAGAACATCAGATTTTGATCCAAAACAGATAAGCAGATCCTGGTTGAATGGTGCTTCTTAACCTGTGTAATATTTCAGTATAGAAGGAGTTAAACGGAGTATTATAATTTCCGGTATTTACTTACTAACACTTATCACTATATACTAATCTTTTATTTTCTTATAAATTTTTTTCTTCATTATTCACAGAGATAAACTTCGGAGCTACTTCCAGTGCTGAAGAAATAGTTTCTTTTGTCCCTACAACAAGATAGCTGTGAATAAACAAACTTTTATGAAGAAGATTCAACACCTTTGACTGCAAAGACTGATTAAAATATATCATCACATTTCTGCAGAAGATGATATCATACTTAGATGTACATTCAGCTTTCACAAGATCAATATTTCTAAATGAGACTTTTGATAAAAGAGACTTATCAAATTTGCAATATTCTCCATCCACTTTAAAATATTTCATCAAATCCTGATAGTCGTCATTTACACGAGCATAATTTTTGCAATTCAGCTCCATGTTTCTCATCGCAATAGCTCCGTCCTTTGCTCTTGCGAGAATCATATTATCTATATCAGAAGCAACGATCTCACATTTATCAAGAAGGTTCATTTCCTTTAAAAGAATCAGCATGGAATATACCTCTTCTCCAGAAGAACATGCAGCATGCCAGATACGAATCTTAGGTAACGACTCAAGAGAGAAGGTTAATACTTTCTTGATAGCTTTCCAGAAAGAAGGATCCCGGAACATCTCTGTTACATTTACAGTGATCTCATGCAAAAACTCTTCTTTGGTAAAACTATTATTCTCAATTTTGAAAATCAGATTATCTATTGTCTTATAATTGCGGACTTCTATAAGCCTTTCCAGACGCCTTTTAAAGGAGGATACTGCATAATTACTGAAGTCTAGATCAAACTTTTCCTGAACAACAGAAACAACCCTGTTTATTTCCGAAACACCAATCTCCTGTACCATAATTCTAGACACCGATAAGTAATTGAAAGTTTGAAAATGGTGCAGAAAACAAAACTATATCATTCCACTCACCAGCCGGATGGAAAGTGGACGGGAACAAATGTAATCTTTCTGAAACAGCATTTTTAATTTCATAACTTCTTCTGTTATCTGTCAATTCAATTGGTGGTATTTGTAAATTTCCGGTCATATTGGCCTTCTGTAAATTTGAATGCTTCTGCTCAGGTTTTGTGAAAATTCTTCCTTCAAATTATTATCTGGGTGATGATAATAATTCTTGCAACTATAATTATTAAAATTCTATCAGAAGAATTAGCTACTTGAAAATCCCTAGTTGAAGTATTTGACTGCATGAACGTTATTTCTAATAAAACGTTTCGCTTAATCAATTAATGCTTTAAACATATAGGTAAACCTAAATTTTTAATCCACAAAATGATTAGTTACCAGGAATATATGCATATTCTGATTTTCGAATCTTTTACATAATGAAAACGGTAAGATGATGCTGCATGTATAATTGTTGCCAAAATTCAATTACATAGCTAGATGCAACAATTTATATTTTTACTTGGGCCCTGGCAGCGCTACGTTCTGCCTTAAAAATAGTTGCCCCAAAAACCAATTCGCATTGTACAATCCTTTCATACAAAAAAAGGAAACCAGGAGATATCCCTGATTTCCCTCTTATGAAAGCTAACTATAATTACTTCACGATAATTGTCCTGGAAGTCACAGAATGAGCGCTAAAATAACCCAGCGCTGGTTTGGAAAGGTTTGTAGGAGGATTGGACGGAGTTCTGCTCGGACCTCCATCAGCAATTGCATCAACTCCTCTTAAATATTTATAGGTACTTTCATCTATTGACAAAAGAAGAATCGTAACAACATCACCTGGTTTGAATGTATGAAAACCACCGTCCCCGCCACTTTCAAAGATAGGCTGTGTAAATCTTTGTCCGTCGCGATAGTCATCGTTTAAAATGTGTAATCCATCAAGTGTATCCCCATTGAATACCTCAAGAACCCTATAGTTGTTTTTTATCCCTTCAGGGTCCTTGAAATCTATTTTAATGTACTTTGCTGTATCCGGCCCCCGAAAAGAAAATAATCAATAGAAATGCTATCTATTGCTACAGGCTGTGGCATTACAGATTGACCTGTATAACTATTTCCCTGGTCAACAACGCTAAGCGTATATGTATTGCCAGCGACACCAACTATCGAATTGGTTTCATAAATACCAGGCCCAACCTGATTTAACGTATCTACGATTCCTGTATTGTCTGAGATAACAACAGTAGCACCATTTACTGCAGGAAATACATTTGGTTCATCAAAGTTAACTTTTCTGGTAATCTTAACCCTGTATGGCCCTAGCTGATCTGTTACTGCACCTTCTATCACTATGCCTGCATCCGAATCCCTCAGCTTTAGGTCTATAACCTTTTCACAAGAAGAAAAAAAGAAAAACTATCGCTGAAATAAAAGCAATATATGCAAACCGACTATATTTCATTTCCATATATTTATCAGAATTTAAAATTATAAGTAAAAGATGGTACCATTTTGAAAAGTGTAACTTTAACTGCTTCAGTTTTGGATGCATCTGTTTCATTCTGCCTGAAATAAATCATATAAGGATTGGCTCTTCCATAAAGATTATAGATAGAAAAAGTCCAACTGGATTCAAACTTCTCTGTTTTTTTCCTGATCCATGTAGCTCCTATATCCAGCCGGTGATAATCCGGCATTCTGTCCTGGTTCCTATCTCCATAGTAAAAGAGCACTCTGTTATCTGCATAGTATTTACCACTTGGGAATGTAATAGCATTTCCTGTATAATATACCCATGAACCCGATAAAGTCCACTTCGGAGATAATTCGTAAATACCTACAACAGAAATATCATGACGTCTGTCTTGCTTGGCAGGATAATAAGCCCCATCATTTATAAGATCAAATTTTCTCTCCGTTTTTGAAATTGTATATCCGACCCACCCGTTAAATCTTCCATACTTCTTTTTCAAAAAGAACTCTATCCCGTAAGCTCTGCCCTTACCTATCAGTATTTGATTCTCTACATTGTTATTCAGACCAAGCTGGGCATTGTTTTTAAAATCAACCTGGTTCTGCATGTCTTTGTAATATGCTTCTGCAGAAAACTGATATTTGTTCTCATCGAAATTTCTGAAATAACCTACAGAAACCTGATCTCCAATTTCTGGTTTGACATATTTACTTGTAGGAATCCACTGGTCAGTAGGGCTTCCTGAAGCACTGTTGCTTAGCAAATGAACATTTTGTGTGGTTCTGCAATAGGCTGCCTTAATTGAAGACCTTTCATTGAATATATAACTTGCAGCAAATCTTGGTTCAAGGTTAACGTACGTTTTAACAATCTTCCCACTTCCATAGGTTAAGGTATCCAGCGTGTTTCCATTTTTGTCAATGTCAAGAAAATCACCGGGACCAAGGACTGAGAAAGAGGTTAAGCGTAGTCCATAAACAAAGTTCAACTTTTCTGAATACTTAAAATCGTGGGAAACATAAGCTGCATTTTCCCATCCTACTTTATTGCTCAGCTTCTCTTCATTTTCGGTATTATCAGCCTTAGTCGTTACGATACCCGGCACAACTTTAAGGTAAGACGAAATCACTCCAAGGTTAAATTTGCTTCTGGCACTTGGAACGTATTGAAAATCCTGCTTTAACTGATTATTATTGATTTTGGAGATTATGAATAATGAAGTTCCGCTAAAGTCAAGTTTAATTCTGTACCTGTAATCTGAATGTATTAACGATGTGCTTGAATACCATTTATCATTAAACGTATGCATCCACTTCACAGTAGCGGCCGAATTACCCCAGTCAAAATTGAATAACTTTTTATATCCCAAAACATCTCTTCCAAAATATCCACTTATAAAAACTCTGTCTTTCTCACCAAGACGGAAGGTTAATTTACCATTCAAATCATAAAAATAAAGTTTTGAATTTTTAAGACCCTCTTCAGGAGAAAGCTTCAGGAATAGATCTGCATAAGACCTTCTTCCTGCAAGCATGATTGCAGCCTTGTCCTTAATGATAGGAGCTTCTATGTTTAACCTTGAAGATATAAGACCGATGCCTCCGTTTGCACTTAGCTTTTTGTAATTGCCCTCGTTGGATCTTATATCCAATACAGAGGATAATCGACCTCCAAACTGCGCGGGGATTCCTCCTTTATAAATGGTGAGATCATTAATTGCATCGGAATTAAATACAGAGAAAAATCCTAGCAAATGTGATGCATTATAAATGGGCGCATCATCCAGCAAAACAAGGTTCTGATCTACTCCTCCACCCCGCACATAAAAGCCCGTAGTACCTTCCCCGGATTTAACTCCGGGAATGAGCTGAATCGATTTGATAATATCTTTCTCTCCTAACAATACTGGTATTTTATTAATCTCTTTTACCTCAAGTTTTTCAACTCCGATTTCTGCTTTGGTGATATTATCGTTTTTCTTTTCAGTAGTGACAATAACTTCCTTAAGTTCATCAACATCTTCAGACATTGAGAAATTTATTGTAACATCTTTTTTGAGGTCGATTTTTATTTCTTTTGGTTTATAACCAAAAAAATTAACCATCAAAGTGTAGGAGCCTTCAGGAAGGGATAAGGAATAATAGCCCTTCTCATTTGCCACAGTTCCAGTAGCAGCTTCCTTTACAGATACAGTGGAGCCTATTAAAACATCTCCAGTTGCATTGTCTTTAACTATCCCACTGATAGTGTACTTACTCTGCGCATAGCTTTTAACTGAAACTAAAAAAACTAATGCCAATAATAAAAGTCTGCCCTTAAACGCCGAAAGACTTAAATTGTAAACTTTACTCAAAATCATGTAAACTTATTTCCTCTGTGCTATGATGACCTCCAAAGAGCTTAAAACTATAGTTAAGTTTAGTTCTGGAAATTCTGAACAAAATTAACTAAAATAAAGAACTTCATTTGACTTCTTTATTCTTTTTATACTTCTTCTCCCATTTTTTAAAAATTGCCGGAACTTCATCATTGAAGAAATCGAAAAAATCAACGATTTCGTATAAGGATTGATTAAATTCTTTTGTGGATCTAGATCTCTGTTTCATAACTTCCTTGAACAGAGCACTCATCTCGGAAATTTCTTCCATCTTCTTTTTCATATCCTCTTTCCAATTAAAGATTTTCAGACGGAAATATCTTTTTCTCACACCAGGGTAGGTGATGTATTCAATTCTGTTCAGAGAAATCAGAAGATTCAGGGAAGCACTTGTAGAACTTTTGCTGATTTTTAAACTGTTCTGAATTTCTTCAAATGTCAGTTCTGTTTTGTCTGAAACAAGTAAAAGACCTAGTATTCTGCCGGGTGCAGGTTGCATTCCCGATTTTTCATGGGCCACTCCCAATTTCTCAATAAGCTCTCGTTGCTTTGCTGTTAGAATCGACTCATTCATATAGATTATTTGTGATCAAGCTTTTGCAAATATATGCATTGCCACCTCTTATTAAAACTGATAACAGTCATCTTTAAATTAGAAAAATCTTAAACCCAGGGTAATACATTTAAATCCAAGGGGAGAGCATCGTGGTAACTTGTGCATGAATAAATATGTTCTGAATGTGTTAGGGGAATAAAATGATTTTATAGGTGTAGAATATGCAGTCATTAAGAAAATGGTTCAGAAACGTTCTTTTTAAGTATAAAAGCAGCAGACAGAATTCCAAAATGTTTCTTGAAACCGTGCTGGAAAATTTGCCCGCAATGGTATTTATAAAAGAAGCTGAGGAATTACGTTTTACCGCACTCAACAAAGCAGGAGAGGTTTTCCTCGGCTATAGCAAAGACCAGTTACTTGGTAAAAATGATTATGATTTTTTCCCAAAAGAACAGGCTGATTTTTTCACATCCCAAGACAGGTCTGTACTTGACAACAGAATACCAGTAAATATTCCGGAAGAACCAATTAAAACAAAAGATGGCTTGAAATGGCTTCATACTCAAAAAATACCTGTGGCAATTGACAGTGGCAAACCCAAATACCTGGTGGGAATTTCTGTAGATATAACAGATAGAAAAATTGCAACGGACAAAATCAAAAAGTTCAATGAAGAGCTGGAGTCCAGTGTAAAAGAAAGAACTTCAGAACTGGAAAAAGCAAACAAAGAACTAAGGAAACAAATAAAAGAACGTACGAAAGCAGAAGAGAAGGCTAAGTTAAGCGAAGAAAGATATAAGTTCCTTGCAGATTCCATTCCCCAAATTGTTTGGACTGCCAATGCAAAAGGATCGATAGACTATATCAATAAACACGGATTTGACTATGCCGGAATGGATTTTGAGCATAGCAAAGGATGGGGATGGCTTGCGATCTTGCACCCACATGATTACATTAAAACACTAAAAAAATGGAGAGACTCCCTTCTGACCGGAGAGCCATATGAATTAGAATACAGGCTCCTAAGAAGAGATGGGGAATACAGATGGCATCTCTCAAGAGCTTTGCCCATGAAAGATCCAAACGACAAGATTGTAAAGTGGTTTGGCACCGCTACGGAAATTCATGATCAAAAACTTACCCTTGAATATCTTGCCAAAGTTAAAGAAGACATTGAAAAGATGAATGAACAACTTAGCCTGAACAATGCTGAGCTCAACAGAATAAATCAGGACCTGGATAATTTTGTATATACAGCTTCTCATGACCTAAAAGCACCGGTAGCCAACATAGATGGACTACTCGAAATGCTTGATGTCTCACTCCAAGAAAAGCTCATAAGAGATGACGATATAGAAAACATAGTTCGTCTCATTAAAGGATCTATAGAACGCTTTCAGAGAACAATCAAAGAACTTACGGATATAGGAAAAATTCAGAAAAATATCCATGAGGAGATAGAGGAGATAGATATTGCTTCTGTATTGGAAGAATTAAAACTTGATATTCAGAATCAGATAAAAGAGTCCGGTGCTTTAATAACTTCAGACCTGGGTGAAATATCAAAACTTAAGTTTTCAAAAGTCAATTTCAGAAGTGTCTTTTACAATGTTCTTATCAACGCCATAAAATACAGATCTCCTGAAAGAACCCCTTTGATCGAGATAAAAACCATCAATATGGCAGGATATGTAGTTTTAGAAATTAAAGATAATGGATTAGGGATAAAGGAAAGCCAACAGGAAAAAATTTTCTCTATGTTTAAAAGATTTCAAAGTCATATTGAAGGCTCTGGTATTGGTCTTTATATAGTAAAAAGAATTATGGAAAATGCAAATGGGAAAATTGAAGTTGATAGTGTTGAAAGCAAAGGATCTGCATTCCGAATCTATTTCCCCAAAAATATATAGGCTGGTATAAGATTTATTAAAATCATTCATCTTAGCCTTCATCATAGAACCAAAATAAATGCCCGCTGGCAAGATGAAGTATCAACAACATTCGAATTAACAGCAGAAAGCACAAGCACGCCAGAAGTATTGAATTATTTAGTTCATCCACCTTTGACTTTAGCTCCAGCTTATCTGATATAACATTACTTCCCACAACTTCAGTCACCAAGGGAGTATTGATTGATGATACGCTATATGAAAGTTCAACACCATCAACAATAGCATAATCTGTTCCTTTCAAACCTCCTTTGACCAATGCAAAAATTATACTAAGAAGCTCCGGTGCTGTATTCTCTTAGTATTCAATCGGAAGCTCTGCTTTAACATAGTTTTCACTTGGTGGTATAGTTATGGCCCCTTGGCCAACTGAAACTTCTTTACTGGGAAAAGGACGGATCCTCAGACATTATTATTCCGAATCTTAAAGAGCATGTTGACTTATACCAGAAAGAAATCTTTATAGGCTTTGCGGAAAAGTCCTCAGGATCTTCTTTAACTGCCTTTAATTTTAAAGCAAGACCTTTCTGGCCATCCTCTGCCATTTCTTAATAAAACTCAAAGGTTTCTTTACAATAAGAAGTTGCTAGCCAGGACACTCGTTCCTCCACATCAGCCCCAGTATCTTCAAAGCTTGGGTTCGGAAGTTGCTTTTATGCAGATAGACTTAATGACAAAAATAAAGATGCGATAAAAGTAATTGTTTTTCCATGTAGTAATTAAACTTTTTTTTAAGATAAATGTATTCAAATTATACGCATAGGTAATAATTTATTAAGTTTAAGAACGGAAGCCTGAATAACCAGCTTCCCCGAAATCAGACCTTTATTGAACCACTACCTTCTGAATTTTACCATCAATATTTATGAAGTAAATACCTGATGGGAGTTGATCTACAAAAAGATGATCTGAGTTTGTACCTTCAGCCATAACTGACCCAGTAAGATCTGTCAGAATGAAAGTCTCCGCAGTTAAGCCGAAATACAATACATCTGAGGCAACCGGGTTTGGATAAACTTTTGTATTTGAAAGATTGTCATGCACATTGTTCTGGACATCGGAATCCATCCCAACATACCCAGAAGCAGTCCTTAGATCAGGAAAACTTGGATATGATGAAGAAGCTGTTGATGTAATTGTTGTTGTAATGTTTCCCGTCAAAGTTCCCGTGCCTTCTGAAACAACGTAATAAGTTCCGGGATTTAAAACATACTCTACTCCTGCAGTTACAGGATTAGAACACCACGGGAAGTAGGTTATTGTGTTAGCCAAAATAGCTTTATCCGAGTATAACAGCTGGAGATTAACATCTGAAATTGCTGAGCCGCACTGATGGATTACAACATTTGATTTCTGATTTAATGTAAATGAATAATAAACATCATCACTTGCATCTCCAATATCATTATCGTACCCATTAGATGTCGTATTCAAAGTATTATTATAAGTGGTACCAAGATTCAAAACTCCGATACTTACAGGGTTTTCAAAAGATGATCCATACTTTTTAGGAATACCAACACAGCTGCTTATCCAAACAGGATCGCTGGATTCACCAGCTGAAGATCCACCTAAAGTACCATAGTTAAAATCTGTCCCAGCAACACTGTGGAATAAAGTTTGACCTGTTCCTTCATTAAGCCTGAAATAAAACTCCAAACCGGTAGTAAATCCATAATAAGTCCTTTCTGCATATTGTGATTTATTCATGTTCGCAGAAATTTCCGCTGCAGTTCTTGGAATTCTTCAGAATCTTATCTCGCCTATTTCACCTTTAAAATAAGTAGCGTTAGGATTCCCAGCATCATGACCTATCCGTACATCACCACCACCAACAATACTATAAGCTGTAGTAGTCTGATTCGTCAATACTCCGTCTATATAAAATCTCAAAGCAGATCCTTGTCTCACCACTGCTATATGATGGCAATTATTATCCAAGAGATTCGGACCATTAGCTGTATAGTTAATGCCCTGAAGATTCAATATCAATTTTCCGTTAGTAGAATTTAAGTAAAATTTAAATCCATTGTTTCCTGTTGTTCATGTAGATATTATAACAGGGTATTGCATACTGCTTGAACTACTTGCTTTTATTCTTGCTTCTACCGTGAAGTCGTAAGTACCCCAATTCCATAAATGATTAGATGTAATTTTAGCGTAGTCATCAACGCCATCAAACTTCAATGCATTAGTTGAAATACCATCAGCAGAAAGATTCAATGGATTTGCAGGATATTCATATGCTCTCATATCCATTGGCCCATAAGCTGTTCTTGATATATATGTCCTGTCAACAAATATCGTAGAAATTCTTTCTGCACTATTGCTTGCAGGGCTTGTTGATTTCAAACGGAAATTTGATGAGCCTAATATGCCTGGAGCTTCATATTGAGGATCTGCAATAATGCAGGATTTGCATGTGATACCCGAAATTGAATTTGCATTTTTAAAAAGATTATTACTAAACACTGCATTCGTGAGGTTAACATGAGTTAACTCTCTGTAAATGCCCGAAAATATATTATTCTTAACATTCAGATTAACAATAGCATTTACATAAAGATCTGCATTGTCTGCATACAGATTTACCTGATTATTGTAAAATGAATTGTTATAAATATCTACATTATCAGATGTATATACCTATACTCCTGCTCCACCATTGTTATAAATGGCATTATTGGAGACTTCAGTTTTTCCTGCAAAACTAGGATAGCTATAAGGTCCTCTACCATCTGAGAGATCCTGATTATGATTAAAATTGTCAATAATTATCCCATTGCCATCCCATCTTTGACCTAATTCCTGATTGGCCACTCTCAAGTCATTTCCATAAACTTTATTCCTTGTAACTCGTATCCTCGCTTCGTTAACATTTAAAGGCGCGTTCGCAGCATAAAGGGTAGCTTGATAGAAGTTTATTACTGATGTACCATAATATGTATACCAGCAATTGTTATATAATCAGCTCTCATAACTGAAATTCCTGCTGAAGGGAAATCTGATACATTGCAATCAACAACAGTAATGTGATGTGGGATATTGTATTTATCGAGTCCATCAATCTCCGGATCCCAGGCAAAAGGACCAGTAATTAAAATTCCAACTCCATTAAACTTTGCAGGTGCTGTTGCTTTAGTCTGTGATTCAATCGCTGGATCTGTTGGATTGACACTACCATTGTTTCCTTGAAGTGTAAGTCCTTTAATTGTTATATAAGCAGGATTTACAGTTTTATTACTTTCACTTGTATGAATCTTTATCAAACTCCAGGATCCAGTAGCAGCGGATTTTAAAACAGGTGTATGTCCTGGATAATTAATAATAACAATAGGATCAGCTGAGGTCCCGGATTTATTAATTCTCATTAAAGGAGAAGTATCAGTAGCTCCTGTATAAGTTCCTCCCATGATGAACAAGGTGTCGCCAGCATTTGTTGCATTAACCCCAGTCTGAAGCCCATAAGGATTAATTGGATGTTTGCCTAATGGCTTACTTGAATCTCTTGTGTTACTCAAAGGGGTACCTGCATAATACATGGTTGCCTGGGTACTTGTAAATGCTGTTATACAAAGTATTAATAGTGGGAAAAATCTCTTTTTCATTTTAATTTTTTTTAGTTGGGCAATAAATTTATTCCATAGCAAGAAAAACTTATCTACGATATGAATTGAAGTTTATATGCACACGATGAAACAGGAGCTATATAAAAAAATACAGCCCCTGTAATATTCATTTATTGAACTATAACTTTCTGGATTTTACCATCAATGTTTATCAAATAAACTCCTTTAGGAAGAGTATCCACATTTATATGATCAACATTCTCACCTCCGGAAACCTCTGTGCCAGTAATATCCATCATTGAGTATTTTTCAACGTTACGTCCGAAATTTAAATCTCCTGATGAAATAGGGTTTGGAAATGCCAGCACATCTGCAGGGAAAGCGTTTTCTGTTGAAATGCTTTCTTTTGAATCCGCAGACTCATTAAATGCAGCCTTTCTTGTAAAATCTGCCGGCAAGTTAGACGCAGTAACTTCTATCGTTGTTGTAATACTGCCTGTTGTCAAGCCATACCCTTCTGAAGCAACATAATATGTTCCTGCATTCAGCACATAATTCAATTCTGCTTTATTACCTCCACAAGGAGCGCCATCGTCATCAGTGGCTATAATTTCCTTTTGAGTATTTATCAGGAATAAGTAAGAATCTGATATTCCTGAACCACAATTGGTGATCTTTACTTGTGATTTCTGAGCTATGGTAAATGTATAAAAAATATCGTCATTGTTATATCCAAAGTCATTATCATATCCGTTCGCTGAAACATTGCTTCTTGTATCTTTGTATATTGATCCAGAGCTCAGAGTTCCGATTCTTATAGGGTTTTCAAATGATGATCCGTATTTCTTAGGAATAGATGTGCAGCTTGACACCCATTGAGGATCTGTAGATTCAATCGCTGATGTTGCACCCAAAACACAATGCCCGCTTCCTCTTACAAGAGCGCTATAAGCAGTTTGCCCATTTCCCTCATTAAGCCTCCAATACTCCTTTAAGTCCGCTGAGACTTGGAAAGTTCCGGCATCATAAAGTGATTTGTTATAATTCAAAGCTATTTCAGAATCGAGGCATGCTCTATTCCATAAACGAATTTCACTGATTTCTCCTTTAAAATACGTTACACTCGGATTGCCCGCATCATGGCCAATTCTTGTCAATCCACCCCCTGTGATACTAGTGTATACGGTATTTGTAGCTGTTAATGCTCCATCGACATAAAATTTTAAAGTAGATCCATTTCTCACAACCGCAATGTGGTGGCAATTATTATCGAGTAAATTCTGATTACCACCTCCAAAATTCTGTCCTCCCATGTTGATATATAATCTTCCATTATCAAGATTATTGATATACACCTTCACACCATTGCTTCCCGTAGTTCTACTTGAAACAATAACAGGATAGCTCTGAGTTGTAGGGCTTGCCTTAACTCTAGCCTCAATTGTAAAATTAGCAGTGCCAATACCGCTAAATCCTGTATTATATAAAGAAGTAACGTAATCATCAACTCCATCGAACTTAAGAGCTGTCGCTAAATCACCATCAGCAGTGAGGTTTCGAAGGTTTGTGGGATACTCATAAGCCCCAATATCCATTGGTCCATATGCTGTTCTGGAATTATACGGTCTGTCTACTGTTATTGATGCAATTCTTTCAGCATTGTCTATTGCAGGGCTTGTTGGTTGAACCCTGAAGTTGGAAGACCCCAAAACTCCCGGCGCTACATATTGAGGATCTGCTATGATACAAGAATTACATGTAATTCCTGAA
Source organism: Sporocytophaga sp. (assembly GCA_024707265.1). Classification (GTDB taxonomy): domain Bacteria; phylum Bacteroidota; class Bacteroidia; order Cytophagales; family Cytophagaceae; genus Sporocytophaga. The sequence continues at coordinate 356,003 of JANQAB010000009.1, forward strand.
ACTGAATTAGGGTTAGTAAAAATGTTATTGCTTAACACTGCATTAGTCAGACCAATAGCTGATAGCTCATTGTGGATACCTGAAATAATGTTGTTCTTTACAATTATATTAGTGATTCCACTTAAATCCAAGTCTGCATTATTTGCAAAATGGTTCGCCTGATTGTTATAGAAGGAATTGTTATAAACATCCAAATGATCTGAGGTAAACACCTTCACTCCAGCACCTCCATTGTTAAAAGTCAGGTTATTGGACACCTCAACTTTACCAGGGTATGGTCCATACACAAACGGACCAGTACCGTTCTGTGTATCCTGGTTATGGTTAAAATTATCAATAATAATACCATTGCCATCCCATCTTTGACTCAATTTCTGATTATCAACCCGAAGGTCATTTCCATATGTTCTGTTCCTCACAACCCTAATCCTGTATTCATTAGAATTCACCGGAACGTTTGCTGCATATAATGAAGCTTGATAAAAATTAATTCCTGAAGTACCGAAAATAGTATACCAACAGTTATTATAAACTTCACAAGCCTCCACTGTAACATAATCTGCCCTTTGAACAGAGATACCAGAAGACGGAAATTCATATACCTTGCAGTCGGCAATCGTAATATGATGAGGAATATTATACTGACCTAATCCGTCAATATCCGGATCCCATTCAAATGGACCAGTAATTAGTATACCCTGACCATTAAATTTAGGTAGCTCACATCCTTTAACTGCGCATGGAAAATCATAACTTCCCGGCTGCGCTTCCAATGCAGGATCTGTCGGAGTAATACTCATTGAGTTTCCTTGAAGAGTAAGTCCTTTTATGACAATATAAGCTGGTGTTACAGACGGAGCAGTTTCTAATGCATGAATTTTTATTAGGTTCCATGTGCCTTCTGCCGGTGCTTTAAGCAACGGTGTATGTCCCGGATAATTCAAAAATACAATAGGATCCGCAGCTGTCCCGGCCTTCGAAATCCTCATTAGAGGAGTGTAACTTGTAGCTGCAGTATACGTACCTCCCATTACATACAATGTATCTCCTGCAGCAGTGTTATTTACACCTACCTGCAAACTGGTGTATGGGTTATTGGGATGCTTGCCATAAGCCTTGTTTGCATCAGTCAATCCATTAAGAGGATTTCCTGCATAATAAGTAGTTGCCTTGCCGCTGATAAAAACAGCCATGCACAAGATCAATATTGGTAAAATCTTTTTTTTCATTTTCGTGTTTTAAAAAATTAAGTTTAAAATTTAGCTTGGGATTTCAGAAATTATAGATAAAAAGCAAGGATCTATAAATGTCATTTTCAAATCAAATCTCAAAAAAAAGAAATGTCAGAGTCAGTGACAATCGCATATAAAAAAGCTGCATAGTGTTGCAATGGTGGAAGGCATAAACGTTTACCTATAAAGTAAAGCGGCCCCAGGAAAAAAATTTGCCTTAATCTACCAAGTAAACGCCTTGCCCGTATTGCAGATCATAGATCAAAAATTCGGAACTACTCAAAAAATAAAATCACTCAAAAAATTAAATATGCAAACAAAAAACTACGTAACGCACTATCATAGAACTGCTATAACTTTTATATTAATCTGATTTAGATCAAAGGTAGGTATAGAAAAACCCGATTGTACTACCCGAGAATGGTAGTCAGGTAAAAATAAAAAATGAATTAGGAAGATTAAACCCAGTTATTTTTTCTTGCTTCTGCGATCGCATCTTCCTTATTCGAAACTTGCAGTTTTATGTAGATATTTTTGATGTGGAACTTCACTGTATCAAGGCTAATGTTAAGTTCAGCAGCAATTGTTTTATAACTTTTACCAACGGACAAGAACTGGAGAATCTCTGATTCTCTTTCTGTAAGCAACTCCGGCTTTAGCTTTCTTTTAAATGAACGAACTACCATTCTTGCTATATTTGCACTCATAGGAGCTCCTCCCATCAGCAACTCTTCCAGTGCATCCAGGATTTGTCTCGTTCCGCTGTTTTTTGTAATGTACCCACTTGCCCCGGCTTCAAGAGAAGCAAAAACTTTTTCACTGTTCTCAAAAACAGTGACAACGAGTATTTCAACAGATGGTATAATCTGTTTGATTTTCTTCGTACCTTCAATTCCACTCATTCCCGGTAAATCAACATCCATCAGCACAATATCAGGATTCAAAGCCTTGATTTCAACTAAGGCCTCTTCACAGGAGTTATATACACTTATAACTTTAAACTTATCAGTGAAATTTATAAGAAACTCAAAGCCCTTTACAAAATTTACATTATCCTCTATTATTACTACAGATTTCATTCTTGAAAATTAAAATATGATTTAAAATTGCAAACTACCCTATATGGGTAGCCTCAATTGAAATAATATCCAGAAATAAAGAATATCTTGTTCCTGATGATGAAGATTCCATCGAAAAATTTTTACAGAATGAAACGGATCTTTCTTCAATATTCCTCAAACCATTTCTACGCTTAACGATATCTTGGTCAAATCCCGTTCCATTATCACTAAGGATAATTCTAAGTGTATCGGAGATAACATCTATCTTTAAAGTAAATTCCTGACACTTTGAATGCTTTGCAGCATTGGTCATTATTTCTTTACATACAAGAATCAACTGCCTTCCACATAATGGCGGCAATCTATATGGAATAGATGTATCAGCGTTGTACTCGGACTTAAAGTTGATCTCCAGATTGTTAAAAAAACGTTCACCGAATTCTCTGACATATATAAAGAGCTCAAGAAGATAGTCGCTTCTATGATCTACTGACCAGATAAAGTCCTTGGTTCCGTCATATACCTCCAATACTGTCTGATGAATTATTTCCAGAATTTTAAACTCTTCAACCGAAGTCTTAGACAGCTCTTGTCTAAGCTTAAGATCAAGACTTTGTGTAAGGATCGAAATACTTGCAAGTTTATTACCCATTTCATCATGAAAATCCTGAGCCATATTAGTCCTCATCTTTTCCACCTCTGTTTCTTTCTGGCTAAGTTTTGTTTGCAGGTCTCCTACTTTTATTTCACTCTCACGCTTCCAGATAACGTCCAGATTTTCTTTAGTGAAAAAGAAATAATGTATCAGACAAAGCATTACCAATACACTCATGAAATTTATATAATCCAATAATGGCGGAACTTGCTTTAATTCCTCCTGAAAGTCTGCTTTACCTGAAAGCTGCAGGTATAGAAATAATGTATAAGTCATCGTACTGAATACAATGCAAAGGATCGCATAAAACTTATTGAGAAAAATACTCATGCCCAAACTCATCAATGGAAGCCAGAACATATACGAACTGTAAAAACCTCCTTTTAAATAAGCATGGACAAATATGCTCAACAGGCCATAAACTGTCATAGCGACATATGGATGGTCAACATTCTTTGAAAAATGATTATAGACCAGATTAGCAGCCCACACTAAAACATTACAGATACAAAGAAGTCTGAAGTTATCATCAACTTTTACAAAAATGATCAAGGCTATATTCAATACGATCAAATTCAAAGAACCTGCATACATTAATTTTTTCTTAAGGTGAAGTCCCGCAAAAGTTGTAAGTATGTTATTAGAAGACATAAAAATCCATTTAAAAACTGAACTAAATAACATAATTTTTCTCTTAGGAACAAAACCTGGTAATCTGCTTTTACGTGCTTTAGTCACTATACCAAAATGGGCTTAAATTCCCCTTTGAGCTATAAAATTACTGTAAAATATTTTTTTCTGAATTTCTTAAACAGCCTTATCCAATATCTTTTTTTCCTAAATTGATAAGGTGGCATTCGAAATTAACGCATCCATAGCATGCCTGATATATTTGGTGCTATCCAGATACTGTTTGCCAGAAGGTAAGCCATTTTTCAAATAAAATCAACTTTTAGGAAACTTATGAATCTTAGATCAGCAGTTACATCCAAAGTAATTGTTTTTCCATAAACTTTTCTTCACTTAACAACTTATAATCATATAGATATACACTTACCAACAAATAAAATAAATATAAATGTAACGCACAAACATGCACCACTTCTAAGTTGTTCTTTTCTTATCTTTACAAGAAAAAAAATAGCACTTATGGAACTCGGCATAGGCATGTTTGGCGATAATCATTATGATCAGAATGGACAACCTCTTCCCGCAGGAGAGCGTTTGCGAGAATTGATCGAGGAGATAAAACTGATGGATGAAGTGGGTCTCGACTTCTTTGGCATCGGTGAACATCATCGACCTGATTATGCAGTATCTGTACCTGAAATTGTGTTAGCTGCAGCTTCCACTGTTACAAAACATATTAAATTAGGCAGCGCTGTAACAGTGCTAAGTTCATCCGATCCGGTGAGAATCTACCAAAGTTTTGCTACCATCGATCAAATAAGCAATGGTAGGGCAGAAATTACTGCAGGAAGAGGAAGCTTTATAGAATCATTCCCAATCTATGGATTTGATTTAAAAGATTACAATGACTTGTTTGAAGAAAAGCTAGACCTTTTACTTAAAATAAATCAACAGAACCCTATATCCTGGAAAGGCAAATACAGAGCATCATTAGCCAATCAAGAAGTATTTCCAAGAGCAGTGCGCGATCAGCTAAATATATGGGTAGCAGTTGGAGGAACTCCTGAATCTGTTCTAAGAGCCGGGAAGGCTGGCTTACCGGTCATATTTGCTATCATTGGAGGCAATCCTGTACAGTTCCAGCCATTATTCCAATACTATCAGGATGTGTACCAGCATTACAAGCATGATATGGCCAAATTTCACGTAGGCGTGCACATGCATTGTTTCTTCGGAGAAGATAGTAAAAAAATTGCAGATGAATACTTTCCTGTTTATTCGGACCAGATGAATCGTATCGGTCGGACAAGAGGTTGGCAGCCATTCACACGCAGTCAATTTGATTATGGCCGTGGACAAAATGGTCATCTTATTATTGGCGACGCCAGTGAAGCAATCGATAAAATCCTCGAGATGAATGAACTGTTCGGACTCACCAGATTCTCTGCCCACATGGATGTCGGAGGGCCTTCACATACATCACTTATGAAATCGATCGAAATTTTCGGGACGAAAATTGCACCTAAAGTGAGAGAAGCTTTAAAGAAATAGACAGGCTTATATTGCCCAATTGAACACATCAAGTACCTATACATAGCATAAGTTTCCTAAGCTTCCTCACTACTTCATTGGTAATCTCATCAATATTATTCGCAAGATGTATTTAAAAAGAGATAACGAGTTAAAGCGACAACAATTATATTTATGACAAAGCCTCTTATTCCAAAGAGGCTTTTTAATTAATCATACCAATTAATTAAAGAGTAGAAGTTCCAACCTGCTTCCAATTCTTAAAACAATTAATTTAACTTTTCTATTTAAATAGAATAAAGGTATATAGCCATTCATTTTCGGAGTAATTTGAAAGAGAAAAAAATTGTTTAGTTACACATCGAAAATAATTTATCAGTGGCAATTATAGAACCGCATGAAAAGCAAGGAGCCTCGGATTAAATTGTCTGGAAATAGTTTTAAAGCAGTCGCCGAATCTGCTACAGATTCCATCTTTGTAGCAGATGAAAATTCAACTATATTATACTGCAACAAGAAGGCGCTTGAATTATTCGGTTATCAGGAAGAAGAGATTATTGGAGAGAGCTTAACTATTCTTATGCCAGAAAGATATCGTAAAGCTCACTTTAAAGGGATAAAAAGATTTTTATCAAGCGGTGAACCTAAATGGATAGGCAAAACTATTGAAATAACAGCTTTACATAAAAATAAAACAGAGTTTCCTATCGAACTATCCCTATCAGCTTGGAAGGAAGAAGAAAAATACCTTTTTGCAGGAATAATCAGAGATATTACTAAGAACTATAATATAATGAAAGAAATGGGGATTCTGCAAACCATTTCTACTGCAATAAGTAAAGCAGACTCTTTTAATAATGCATTAAGCCTGACCATAAAGCTTATTTGTCAGGAAGGAGGATGGAGTTGTGGAGAAGCATGGGTTTTGAACAGAGCTAAACACATGATAGAATATGCTCCGGTGTGGTATATGAGCGAAGAAAAATTTTTACCCCTTTTTGAAGTCAGTAAACAGGCTACATTTAGAGTTGGAGAAGGAATGACTGGAAGTGTATTCCTGAACAAAACAGTGTGGAATCCTGATATAACAGCCCACGACAGTAATTTTAAAAGAAAAGAAATTGCGAAACAGGTAGGGCTCAAGAGTGTTTTAGGAGTACCTATTGTAACACATGAGGGTGAAGTTTTCACATCACTGATGTTTTACCTCAGCGAGTCTAAAGAAGAGGATACCATTTTTACACGCATTGTAACTTCTCTTGCAATCCAATTGGGAACGTTTCTCGAAAAAAAACAAATAGAAGAAAGGTTAAAGCAATCAAGAGATTTCTACATAACAATCCTGGAAGACTTTCCCGCCTTAATCTGGAGAACCAATGTAGATGGAATACCTGAATATTACAACAAAACATGGTTGAAATTTTCAGGAAACTGCCTGGAAGATGAGCTAAAAAAGGATTGGTCCACCTCCATACCAAAAGAAGATTTCGACCGGTTAACAAATGCTTTCCAAAATGCTTCAAAGGATAAAAGTACATTTGAAGTTGAGATAAGAATGAAAAGGTATGATGGAGAATACAGATGGATCTTAAGTTTAGGGCGGCCATTTTATGATATAGATAAAAATTTTAAAGGATACTTAGGTGTATCATATGACATAACAGATCAAAAAAGAAATATTGCCAAGTTAAACAAATCCTACATTGAGCTTCAGCAAACAACAGAAGAATTACTTTCAACTGAGGAAATGTTGCATAAACTGAATTTCGAACTTGAAAAGAAAGTGGAAGACCGCACGAAAGATCTGAATGAAAAAAATGACACCCTTCTGAAAATAAACACAGACCTTGATAATTTTATCTATACTGCATCCCATGATCTCAAAGCTCCCATAGCAAATATTGAAGGACTGACAACGATGCTTGATGATGTTACTTCTGACCCCACTTTCAGGAATAAGGAAGTTATTTCTTTGATTGAAATGATCAAGACATCCATTTCCAAATTAAAAAATACCATCATGGATCTGACTGAAATTTCCAAGATCCAAAGGATGGAAAAAGATGATATTGCCCCTCAGAATTTAAGTGAGATCATTGAAGATGTGAAGGTCCTCTTCTTTGATCAGATTAAAAAAAGTAATGCAGAAATAAGATTAAACTTAGATGATTGTCCTGTCATTGAATTTTCCAAGAAAGATTTGAGAAGCATTGTGATGAACTTATTAAGCAATGCTATAAAATACCGATCAGAGAGAAGGCCTGAAGTATTAATTAAATGTTACCAGAAAGATCAATATGCCATTCTATCTGTCACTGATAACGGGATTGGAATAGACTTGAAGCATGCCAAATTATTTAAGATGTTTAAAAGATTTAATACTGAAACAGAAGGAACAGGCATCGGACTATACATTATTAAAAGAATTATAGACGATGCAGGAGGCAAAATAGAAGTAGAAAGTGAAGTAGGCAAGGGTTCTACCTTCAGTGTCTACTTCAAGCATCAATAAGAATTCTTTGATCAATAATGAATAGCCTTTGAACATTACCATTTGAATAAAAGTCAATTCTAATAATATAAAACTATGACATTTTATCTGGCTGGTTTAACTTCCTTCATATTATTTGCTTTGATATTTTGCACGATTTCAATTCCCTCTGTTATTGGCTTACTTATCGTACACAGGTTCTTTCGATCTATCGAGAAACAATTAATAACATCGAGGTTTATTGTGCCTTTCTTTACAATTAACGGAGCAATTCTGGGCTTCTTATTAGCGATGGTGCTAATAGAGGCATGGAAAAATTATCAAAATGAAAAGGAAAACATTACAGCTGAAATGTCTAACTATGTGAACCTCTATAGAATTACCAGAGGCCTTGATTCTTCAGATTGTGTCCAGGCAAACAACCATATTAAGCGGATTGTTAAGGCTACAATTGAAGTATCGTGGCCGGAAATGGAGCATGGTGGTGACGGAATAGCCGTAAGTAAACTTCTAAATGACTTTCAGCTTTTTGTATTGAAGCTAAAAATGAAGAACCCTGAACAAGAAGGTATCAGAAAAATTATGCTTGAAACATTCATCAACGCATCTGAACTAAGACGGAACAGGTTACTTAAAGCAGGCCAGGACATTGTTCCGGAACCTATGTGGATCATCATATTCAGTTGCATATTTATATCCATCTTTAGTGGCTTTTTCTTTATAATTAAACCCACACTCGTACATATTACATTAACCCTTCTGCAATGTGCCATGATAAGTTTTGTCCTGTTTTTAATAGTCACCTTCATGTACCCTTACAGAGGCCCTATGAAAATAGGCCCTCAAGCTTTTGAACGGCTTTTATATATATCAATTCCTAAAATAGATAAAAACTGAACGGTTCCTAAGGAATAATTACTCCTGAGATTGAACCGCAAAAGAATCATAAAAAACTATCGAAATGAATCCATAGGCAAACACTTTAACAATTTTGCATGAAACCTGTATTAGACAATACCGGTAATGAGCAAACACCGGATTTATTAAAAATTCCTTTCATCTGGTATATGGCAGCGGATATAAACTTATTAAAACCTGAATTTCGAGATAAAGTAAAAATACTTTTACAAAATTGTTTGAACAGGGGTGTTCAGATGAGGCCAAATGAAACGCTCAGAAATCCATATATTCAGGCTAAATATTGGAGACAATCCAGACCAATTGAGCAAATTCAACAGAAGATCGCTACTCTTAAAAACCAAAATGCTCATTTCTTAGCATCCTGTTTTGAAAAAGTAGGTCCTCAACATGGAGCTCACGTTACCAATGCTATTCCGGGTTTTTCCTGGCACCAATGGGGTGAAGCTATTGACTGCTACTGGGTGGTTGATAACAGGGCCATATGGGATACTAAAACTATTGTGAATGGTTTGAATGGATATATGGTTTATGCAGATGAAGCCGTTAAGCTTGGTCTTGATGCTGGCTATTTCTGGCAATCATTTCAGGATATTCCCCATGTCCAGTTAAGAAAAGAATCCAATCCTACTCTTGTATTCAGCCTTGTAGAAATAGATCAGGTAATGAAAGATAGATTTGGGAATCTGAACGTATAAAAAATTTTACAGGAAGTTGTGTCCTTCTTTCCATTTATTAAAGAAGGATAAATGAAAACAAGGTAAAATTAGTGATAATGATAAGCTTTTATATTGTATGAGAAGGATCAATCAGGTAAAGAATCCCTGGCCTATAATTCTAAAAGCCAGGGATTGGGAGGAATAGTTATTTTAACAGACTTTCTTCTTGCTCTATTGTGGTATTGATCCCTGAAGCCTCATCATCATAAAAGGTTACCAATCCAGATCCAACATCATACATACCACCAACTAAACTAACAGAACCGTTTTGAATCATATCTTTCAGTATCGGACTTCTTTCTGTTATAGCATCTACAGTAAGCTTTACATTAAGTTCAGACACCTTCTCGACAAATTCTGAGTTAGAAGAATTACGATTTTCTTTAATTGTTTTCTCGCACTCAATAGCTGGTTTAATTTTATCTAATAATGTTGTAAGGCTTCCTAACTTTGCATGATCACAGGCACCCTTGATTGCTCCGCATTTTGTATGGCCCAATACAACTATAATCTTTGCACCTGCCAGTTTACATGCAAACTCCATACTACCAATAATATCATCGTTTAGGATGTTTCCGGCAATACGGATGCTGAAAATGTCTCCAAGTCCCTGATCAAATAATAATTCAGCAGAAGTTCGTGAATCGATACAACTCAGAATTACTGCAAAAGGGTGTTGACCTTCAGAAGTTTCATTCACCTGTTGCAATAAGTTACGATTTGCCTTCAGATTATTAATGAATCGCTCATTCCCCTTTTTTAACAGATCAAAAGCCTGTTGAGGCGTTATTGCAGCTTGCATTTCTTTGGTTAATGTCTTCATATCTCTACTTTTTTACAGCTTGAAATTCAATACCACAAGACTTTGTGGCTAAGTAAAAGTATTACATCAACATTAAGATGTCATAAAGCTCAGATTAGAAAATCATTAGAATTATCTGAAAAAAAAACATTTTATATAAATAATCAGGATTTTCCACAGTATATTTCTGATATATTCTTCACCAAATACGCATTCTATCAATATAATCCCACATAGCCCTTTTTGCCAGTAATTTTGTTGACGTATATGTAATATGCAGAATATGAAAACAATGTGGAAATAGGCTCAAAGCCCATGTAAATCTCCGGTAAACTAAGCTTTTTACGTTTCATCTTTAAATTGTTAAAGTTGATTAGTTAAAATGCCAGATTTAAATGATTTCAATGAATATAAAGCCCCATTATGATATAAATATTTTTTTTTAGCCAATCTTAATAAACCTTACAACAGTCCTCCCCATAATCTCCAATTTCGTTTAAATACTCTTATAAGTGTTGCATTACTGGTAGCATTAACAAGGATATTGTATATGAGGAACATTGGTTCATTCATCCTTCTGATAACTATTTTATTCTTTCATTCTGTTGAAGGAGCCGGCAAAAAAAGTAGCTCGGGAAAAGAAGTCGAGGACAAACGATCTATTGTAATAAAAGCGATAGAATCAGCTGAATTATTTGATAAATCAGGAAAAACCAAAAAGGCAATTACCGAACTTGAAAAAATCATTGAGACTGCAAAGATCTGCGGAGATGAAGGCCTTTTAGCAAAGACTTATGAACTACTGATACAGTTCAATCATAAAACCGGAGCGCGTAAAAAAGAAGAAGAGTATACCTATTGGCTGAACTTAATTAAAACGGCAGCAGAAAAGAAGCAACTGGAAAGGCAATCCAGGAAGAATGAATTGGAAATGTCTAAGCTTCGTAAACAGACTCTTGAAGCAGAATTAGATAAACAATTAACAGAAGAAGAACTTAATAAACAAACAGACGAGTTAAACAGAACGAAGGACTCATTGGATTTCCTTGATTTGAAGAATAAGGAACACCTTGCGCAAATTGATTTATTAAAGAAAGAAAGAGAAATTGAGGATTTAAAAATTAAAGAGCAGGAGTCAAGATTAAAAAATCAGGAACTTGTAATAAAGGAAAAAGATGCCAGACATAGGTTCATTACAGCTATAATCGCCTCTTTGATTTTAGGTATCATAACCCTCTCCATATTAGCCTATGTAATATATAAGAACTTACGCCAGAAGAGACTATATAGCGATCAGATAGAAAAACAATTGGGTGTCATAAAACATCAGCACGAGAACATTACCAATTCAATCAACTATGCTCAGAAAATTCAGAATGCGATGCTGCCCAATGAGAACGACTATCAGCATTTATTCGAAGATTCTTTTATCTTGTTTAAGCCGAAAGATATCGTAAGCGGAGACTTTTATTGGTTCTTTAATGTCAATGATGGAGATGAAAGAAATGAAGCTGGTACAGAAAAAATCAATAAGGTTATAATTGTTGCTGCAGATTGCACTGGCCATGGTGTTCCTGGAGCATTGATGTCAATGGTTGGATACAACTTGTTGAACATGATTGTATACAACAAAATCTATGAGCCTCATTTAATACTCAGTGAGCTTAATAAAAATGTAAGGTCTGCTCTTCAGCAAGACAAGAATGATAATAAAGATGGCATGGACATGGCCTTATGTGTGATTAATCGTGAAGATAAAACGATTGAATTTGCAGGAGCCAAGAACCCTCTTATTGTCATTAAAAATGGAGAGCTCGAGCATTTAAAAGGTGATAAACATCCGATAGGAGGCTCTCAGGGCGAAGCGCATAGAGATTACACCAAACATACAATTTCTTATGATAGTGAAACGCATATCTATATGTTCTCAGATGGATATGTAGATCAGTTTGGAGGGCCGGATAGTAAGAAATTTATGATAAAAAATTTAAAAGATCTGTTGTTGAAAATTCACCGAGAGCCATTCAGTAAACAAAAGGATATTCTGAATAAAACTATTGAAGACTGGAAGGGAACTAAAGAAAAGCAGATAGATGATATTCTTGTAATGGGCATGAAAGTGAACTAAAACAAAAATCCCAATAATACCTGTATACCTCGAGTATTATTGGGATTGAGATATTCCACTTCAATGAACACCAACTTCAGGAATATTATCTCCTGGAAAGGGAAAATCTTATTGTAGCAAAGATTCCAATTACTTCAAATGCTGCAATTCCTGCTACAGCCCACCAGTATTTTTTAAGAAGATGTTTTCCTAATGGAATAAGTACTCTTTTTCCTTCCTCAGTTTTAAGAAAAGCAACAACTGCATTAACAGCTGCATCGGTTCCCTTTTCTGCTACCGGACTGACGGCATCTGTTAACGCCCCTTCAGCTTCCTGAACAAGGTTTCCTTCTTTTGAGGCAGCGTCTTTTGCAGCATCAACAGTTTGTTCTACCGGTGAACCTTTTTGTGTCAGTGATTCCCCCACATTTTTGATTGTATCTAACGGATCCATTATATACTCCTCCCTTTTACTCCGACAATTTATTTCTCCTATAACAAAAGTAAAGAGTGAATTAGTTGTAATTACTGCAGGAAATTTAAATAATCAAATAGTTCTTGGGTCAGCAATGCTAAGGCTCGATGATCCTTATTACAAACGAGGACAATAAAATTATCAATAAGAAATTAATGCCATTAAGTTAAGCAGTTTTGTAATTCATATTATACTTCCTATGACACTTTTTATTTCTAGAACATTTCTGTCCTTTTCTTGAGTAATTGAATTTTCCGATCATAGTATTGGTGTAAAAATCCACTGTCTGCTCAATAGTCCAATCTAATGCTATTTTTAGAAATAGTTTTTTTGTAGTACTCAAGCCCAATGTTTTATTTATATTGATAACCCTTCCAGAAGATTTGCTTTTTGAAGGGTTTATCTTCTGACACAATATGGCGTTAATGGTCAGAAGCAATGTTTTTATGTAAAAATCCTGTTTTACAACAATTGACCGGATGCCTGAAAAATCTTCCACCTCCAGTCGGCTTTTTATCAATTTATATCCCTCTTCAATATTCCATCTTTCCTTGTAAAGACCCAATACTGCCGTTCTTTTATACTTCTCTTCATTCAACAGTGATGTGCAAAAAACTTCAATTTCTCCGTTTTTATTTTTCTTCTTAATTAACCGGACACGAACAGTCTGAGGTATGCCGTTTTCCTCTGCCCACTTCCTATATTTTGATGGTATTCTAAGGCTAACAATTTCATCGTTATTTTTTCCGGAAGTAAACTCTCTGACAATAGTCCACCAATCACTCTTCATCCTGAAGCAAAAGTTTGTCCCCATAGACTTTAATGAGAATATCAGCGGATAGCTTGGATAGTATCTGTCAAAAAGAACCACATCGTTTTTGCTCACATGCTCCAGATGCTTCCAAGCCATATCAGTTTCGGATGTAGAGAAACTATCTATCCTAGAGTCTAGTACCAAACCATTTAATACATCATACAAATAGGATATCCTGGCAAGTGACTTCGGGCTGTCTGCTTTCGGTCCGAACATATGTACTCCGAACTCCTCTTCAATTGTTGAATGTTTGGGTAGCTGAAGTGTAGAACCATCTACAGCAAGAATCCGGTAGCCTTTCCACTTTCTGTATGTTGAATCTGAATAAAAAGCCTTTACAGATTTTCTGTTTAGTTCAATAAATGCATCAGGTGATAATTTGGACCTTGCTTGACAAAGAGCACTTGAACTTGGAAATAATGCAGCTGATAGACCCAAACTATCAAAATAAGAATTGATCTCCTTCTGGTAAGAACCATTATCTTTCTGTAACAGAAAGATAATCAGGTCTGAAAAAATTAAAAGCTCGATCTCTTGTAAAATTATTTACCGACAGTCTATTACGGTCGATAAAATTTTCTTCATATATTTGCGTGGTAAGGTTTTCAAGGACTTTACAAGTTACTTTACTATGAGAAGCTCCTATTACGGGGCTTTTCTTTTTTTCTACCCAAATCTAATAATTACACCCGTTTATTCACATAGTTTTACTTTATTTTGCCTTAACTTAATGGCATTAAATAAGAAATGTAAAAACTTAATATAAAAGGAAGAGTCCGAGCAACAGCAACAGAAAAAACATCTCTTGCTCCATACTCAAACTCTTGCTGTAATCAGGAGCGCTTAAAATGCTCATAAGTAAATTGTACAACTCCTGATCTGAAAACATCAGTCTTAATTAATTTCAAGCTGATTCGATCTTTTAAATTTTCAAATAAGGGCTTTCCGCTACCTAAAGCTATCGGATGTACTGATATTTTATAGATGTCAATTAATCCGGAATTTATAAATGTTTTTATAAGGCTAGCCCCTCCGTATAGCCAGATATCTTTTCCCTCTTGCTGTTTTATTTCTGCTACTTTATTATCTATATCAGAGGCTATGAAAGTGGCTTTTTCATCTTTTCTGTTTTTGCTTGAAAAAACAAATTTTTTCTTGGAATGAATTCCTTGCCACATCATTTTCTCAGCCGGGCTTATATTTTCCCCCGGTTGGAAATTTCCCCAGGCATCATAACTTACTCTGCCATAAAATATAGAGTCAATGCTTGATATGAAAGCATCAAAGTTCATATCATCGTCCATTATACACCAATCGATCTCGCCATTAGGACCTTCAATAAACCCATCCAGGGTCATTGCCAGATTTAGAATTACTTTTCTCATACAGTCATCTTTTTACCAAAGTTATATACCAGTTCATTCCTATGCTTTGGATAAATGCGACAAACTAAAGTTGAGTCGGGGTAAGTCCGGTAATCCTTTTTATTTCATTGGTAAGATGAGAATGGTCATAATAACCACATTCAAATGCAATGTCTAATAAACTTCTCTCATAAGGAGTATTTTTAATTATGGCCATTGCATTTTGAAAGCGAACAATATTTGAATATTCTTTTGGCGTAATGCCTATATGAATTTTAAAATTTCGCTCTAACTGCCTTACTGTTGTATGATTTCTTTTTGAAATTTCATAAATGCTAAGTTGACCATTTGATTTATGAATATCTTCTATAACAGAAAGAAGAGGCTGATGCTTGCTTTCAGTCCTGTCAATAAAAAATCTGTTGAGATAGTTTAAAGGGTTTTTATTGATTTTATCGAGGTTAAATGATAGTCGAGGGTCAAACTCTACAGTAGCATTTGTCAATTCATTTTGTGGGGCATATTTATAGAATGTTGAAAATGCAGCTGGTTTAAGGCATACGCCCAATAAATGAGTGTTAGCATCAATAAAGCTGTCCTTAAAGGAAGTCATTGTTCCTACTACATAAGTTTTCCCGTAGTCCAAAGAAATCAAGCCATTATCAGTCCTGCAGGATTCTCCCAAATTAATAACCAACCCAGGGCAACCATCAGGGAAAGTACGTTCCCACTGACTGTCGTTAACCTCTCCCTTCAATTCCCAAAAGGAATGAATGTAAGGCTCAAGTTCTACAGAAGGCTTAATGTCTTGATATTTCATTGCTCTTGAGAGTAATTTTTTATTCTGGCTTCTAAAGATTATATAAACGTAGTTTCATTTATTTTAGTGACATTGAACCGGGTGGGAGAAATCAAAGAAAAACAGATAGATGATATATTGGCGGTGGGAATGAATTAATAAAAGCCTTCCCTAAAATTATGAAGGCTTTATTTCTTCAACTTCTTTTCCATCTCCGCAAGCAACTTCTTTTGTAGTGCTATTATTTCTTTATCCTTTGCCCTTAACTCTTTTTCTTTCTCCTGTAATTGCTTTCGGCACTTCTCCAACTCCGACGCTGAGTCAGACCCATAGCTGAGAATTTCAATAACAGTTACCCCAAGCACTTTCGCAATTTTTTCCAAATCCTCAATGGTAACACTTGTTTTATCTGTTTCAATTCTTGTATAGGTAGCCTTAGAGATCTCCGTTTCATATACCACATCATCCTGTGTAAGCCCTTTAGACTGACGAATTGCTTTTAGTTTTTTACCTAGAGATAAATTTTTCATGGGTCTGGTAAAACTAGCAGCAATTTTGCCTTCACATAAACTCAAAAATGATCATTAAATAATCAAATTTGATCATTTTTGTTTGTAAAATATTTTGAATCATTAATTTAGCAGCATATTTAACCAGCTAATATCATGGGAGATAAACCATTCAAAAACTCTTTCAATTACTCAGAGATTAAAAATCTCAAATCAAAAATTCAGTACCTAGAAGTTCTTGTCATGAACCTTAATAATGAGGTCTTGAAATATGAAACCAAATTCATTACAAAAGCAGAGTTAAACCTTAATCTACATGCCCTGCTGAATAAGATTGATAGAGAAATACAGGATAAAGATGAGTGGAAGTAAACCACATGCAGGCATGATAAAAGCTATAATTTTCATCGAAGATGATGCTACCGATATCTGGTAAACTGTTACCAAAATTAAGGCTATTATCGCTGATCTTAAAATTATTCTGGCACTGGACCATAATAACAGTTACCTACAAAAAGGGTGGCTTCAAGTTGATCGTAAAACTCATGATTTGGTTCTTCTCGAAACACCTTATCCAGGAAAAGAGCTTATTGAATTTATCAGGAAAGTAAACAGGGTTCATATTAAAAATTATGAAAGGCCTAAGAGTGTACTTCTTTGTATTGAGGAGGTTTTAATTGGCAGCATGGATTCCCTTTCAAAATTGGACATTTCATGCTACTATAAGCCATTGAGTTTAGATGATTTAATTGTGATATCACAGCTTTAATGAAGCCCATCAATAAAAAAAGCAAGAGGCCGAGCAAAAGCAACAGAAAGAAACTTCCTCTTGCTCAACACTCACTCTCTTGCTGTAATTTGTAGCCTCGACAGGAATCGAACCTGTATCAAAAGTTTAGGAAACTTCTATTCTATCCATTGAACTACGAGGCCTCAAAAATGAGGGTGCTAAAATATATATTTTCCTCAATAAATCAAATAATTCGGGTAGATCATCAGGTGTTTTTCTTTGACCTTCTGACCTATGATCTCCCTTAATTCATCAATATTCTCTCTCTGAGTAGCGCTTATAAAAACCGTCGCAAACTGATTTTTATTAAGATAACTCGACTTCAATTGCTCCAATGATGCCTCTGCTTCACTTATTTTCTCGCCATCCAGCTCATTTTGCTCTACATCGGGATGATATTGATCTATTTTATTGAACACTAATATGACCGGTTTATCGGCTGCTTTGATATCCGCAAGGGTAGCATTTACAACTTCAATATGCTCTTCAAAAGAAGGATGGCTTATATCCACCACATGAATCAATATATCCGCTTCCCTTACTTCATCCAGAGTTGACTTGAAACTTTCGATCAGCGTTGTCGGCAGTTTTCTTATAAAACCTACCGTGTCAGAAAGCAGATATGGAATGTTCAAATAGTTGATCTTTCTGACTGTCGCGTCAACTGTTGCAAAAAGCTTATTTTCAGCAAATACATCCGATTTTGATAACAGGTTCATAAGGGTAGATTTACCTACGTTAGTATATCCCACCAATGCAACCCTTACAATATCTGTCCTTGACTTTCTCTGCGTAGCATTTTGAATGTCGATCTTCTTCAGCTTCTCTTTCAGCAGCGTGATCTGATCACGGATAACACGCTTATCCGTTTCAATTTCTTTCTCTCCAGATCCACCCCTGGTTCCGGTACCTCCCCTTTGTCTTTCAAGGTGAGTCCACATTCTTGTAAGACGAGGCAACAGATATTGATAGCGGGCCAGCTCTACCTGAGTTCTGGCCTGAGCAGTCTGTGCCCTGTTCATGAAAATCTCAAGAATAAGTAAACTGCGATCATATATTCTAACCTTAAGCTCATTCTCCAGGTTTTTTAACTGAGAAGGAGAAAGGTCGTCATCAAAAATCACCCTGTTTACTGCGTGAGCGGTAACATATGCCTGTATTTCTTCGAGCTTACCTTTCCCAATGAAGGTACGGCGATCTGGATGGTCTACCTTCTGGGTAAACCAGGCAAGTGTCTCCACGCCTGCAGTATTGGCAAGAAAGGCCAATTCTTCAAGGTATTCTTTAGCCCTGTCCTGAGGTTGTCTTTTATGAATAAGCGCTACAAGTATCGCTGTTTCTACTGCCTTTTTTGTCTCTTGTCCTGTATTTGTTTTCATCACTTAAAAGCAACAATATTTCTTTGCGTCTTATTCAAAATAGATAAAAAACTATTTCTTTAGCGTATTAATATAAAGAACCAGATTATCTATTTCCTGTTCAGTCAATCTTCCCTCATAACCAGCCATTACACCTTTTCCTTTGAGAATCATTTCCTTTTTCTGAGCATCAGTAAGCTGGGAAGCGGTAAGATCTTTTGCACCCGCAAGGCCTTGTTTCCCATCTGCTCCGTGACATCTTGAACATTCTTGCTCAAATATTGCTTTTGCATTGCTTAGGGCATTATCCGCATTTTCCTGAATTATTTCTTCAGATGTAGCTGAAGATTCCTCAGATACCGTCGACGGAACTTCGATCTTTTGTTTTGTTAATGTTACACTTTTTGTAAGTGCAATGCCTAATACGTAAAGGAAGCCCAATAATGCAATGACCGTTAATGCCTTGTTTTTCTTTTTTAAGACCTACAATTCCTAAGGGAATACAAACCAGCACAATAACAATTTTAGTAATAATATAAGGTTGAGTATTTTTCGTTGCGTAAAGTAAATAACCTCCTGTGATCAGGATAAGAGTACCCATAATCATCTCTAAAACCTTAGTCTTTTCTCTTATTCTATCGAGTTGCTCGTATTTATTTAACAGTAAAAGAACTGTTTTAATAATAAATGTAATCAAGAAGATTACCACCACGAGATTGTGTGTGTGCAAAAAACCTTTGGTCATAAAATTATATTTGTTTCAACCCAAAATTAATTTTTAGTTTGTAAAAAATCTAATTTATATCGGTTAAAGGGATAATGAAAATTGCTATTTCTGTCAATTCTAGCTGGAACATCTACAATTTCCGATTGGGACTTGCCAGACATTTAATGAATTGCGGATTTGAAGTATATGCAATTTCTCCTGAAGATGAATTTTCTCCCGAACTTATCAGCGCCGGGCTTAGGTATTTTCCAATAAATGTACAGAGTAAAGGCAGCAACATATTTTATGATGTCCGCTATATGCTGACCCTCAGAGCTATCTATAAAAGAATAAAGCCGGATCTCATCTTACAATATACCATTAAGCCCAATATATATGGTACACTGGCCGCTGCAAGCCTGGGAATTCCTGTTATTAATAATGTTTCCGGACTGGGTACGGTATTTTTACATGATACTATTTCCAGTAAAATCGCCAAAGCCCTATACAGACAGGCATTCAGATTTCCTCAAAAAGTATTTTTTCAGAATGAAGATGACAGAAGTTTATTCGTCAAAAAAAATCTGATCGGTGTCAATAAAACCGCTCTGATTCCCGGTTCCGGGGTTGATACTGAAAAATTCCTCCCTAATGAAAAAAAGAATTTTAAGAAAGGAAAGCCCTTCAGATTTTTGCTTATGGCAAGACTGCTCTATGATAAGGGAATTATCGAATACATAAAAGCCATAGAGTTAATCAGATCAAGAACAGATGCTGTATTTATGCTTGCAGGCAGTCTGGATGAAGAAACAAACCTCGGGATCCCAGCAGCTCAGCTGGAAGCCTGGATCAATAAGGGCTTAATTGAGTATAAAGGTTTTGAAAAAAACAGCCTTAAACTTTACCATAATGCTGATTGTGTGGTATTGCCAAGTTACAGAGAAGGTACTTCAAAAAGTTTGCTGGAAGCCGCTTCATGCGGATTACCGATCGTTACGACAGATGTGCCCGGTTGCAGGGAAGTTGTGGAAGATGGCGTTAATGGATTTCTGTGCAAAGTCAAAGACCCACAAGACTTGGGAATAAAGATGGAAGCCATATACAACCTGTCAGAAGAAGCCTATTCAAAAATGGCTGTCAAATCCCGGGAAAAAGCTCAAAAGCAATTTGATGAAAAAATAGTTATCAAGACATATGAAGCTGCAATTATGCAAATTTTGGCAGCGAAAAGAGGGCAAAAACATTAATTTGAGAGAAAATAATACATTTACTCTTTCATTTACTCTTATTTCAATTTGCAGTTAAAAATAGTTGAAAATCTTTACTAAATTTGATCATATGCACTTTAGAGAATCTTACATCAAAGATCTTTTTGAAATAACTCCAAGAGTATTCAAAGACGACAGGGGTTTCTTTTTTGAATCCTATAATACCAAAGTTTTTAAAGACAATGGACTGGACCTCTCGTTCGTTCAGGATAACCAGTCATATTCCATCCCAGGAGTAGTAAGAGGCTTACACTTTCAGAATGCTCCTCACGCTCAGGGAAAACTGGTAAGGGTTATAAAAGGCAAAATTCTGGATGTTGCAGTAGATCTCAGGAAAGACTCCCCTACATTTGGTAAATACGATACGTTTTTACTGGATTCGGAGAAATGCAACATGCTTTATGTACCTGAAGGTTTTGCTCACGGGTTTTCCGCATTGGAAGAAAGTATTGTTTTCTATAAATGTACCGACCTATATCACAAAGAATCTGAGTCCGGTATCCTCTGGAATGATCCGACTTTAAATATAGATTGGATGGTAAAAAATCCTTTGGTTTCTGAGAAGGACCAACTTTTAAAACCCTTAAAAGATTTATTTTCTCTTTCGTCACTATAAAAATTCGGGGGAATATCACTTTCCCCTGAATGCTTTCACAGTATGAGTATTCAAAGGTTATTTCTTTATTTCATTTATATTCAGTTGACATTCGGTCTTTTTTCTTGCAGAATGTTTAACCACAGCAGGATGTTCAAAACAGAAACCGAAATTGTCAATGACTCTGTTAGGCAAATTCTGAAAGAAGGCACCCCTACTTATCTCATACAAAAAAATGACTTCCTCGAAGTCCAGATACATACGAACGGAGGAGAGCGTCTGGTTGATCCCAATAATGAAATGCAGATGAATCAGACTAATTACCAGAACAGATTGGAAAAGCCAAAATACCTTGTCCGCCAGGATGGAAAAGTAAGGCTACCCATGATTGGGGAGATTTCTCTTGAAGGTAAAACACTCAGAGAAGCAGACAGCATATTAAGTCTTCAATATTCAAAATTTTATGAAGATCCTTTCGTTATTACCAAGTTTGGGAATAAACGGGTAATAGTGCTGGGCCCACAAGGTGGTAAAGTTCTTCCTCTAGAAAATCAAAAATTAAATCTGGTAGAAGTAATTGCTCTTTACGGTGGAATTCTTGAAAACGGAAAAGCTTTTAATATCAGACACATCAGAGGAGATTTAAAAAATCCTGATGTAACAATTGTAGATTTATCAACCATTGAAGGGATGAAAAAAGCAAACCTTCAGGTTGAGCCTAACGATATAGTCTATATCGAACCTGTAAGAAGAGTTCTGAGCGAGTCTGCCAGAGAAATTGCTCCTATTATTTCCGTTCTGGGTACTTTAATTACTTTGGTCGTATTAATTACTACCGTCAAATAATTTTAATTCATTATTATGTCTTTATTGGAAGACGAAGAAACAAGGTCTTTAAATGGATCAAACAACAGAGTAAGCTTTGCAAATGATAGCGAAGATGAGGAAGATGTATTTGGCGATTTTGATTTTGCCAAACTTCTCGTAATAGCTAACAAAAGTCTTGTTTGGGTAATTCTGCTGGTTGTTCTGAGCGTTACAGGAGCATTTTTATATGTTCGATACACCAAACCTGTTTTTGAATCTTCTTCCATCCTGAAACTGGACTTAAAAAGTGAAGCCGGTGTACTGGGGCTTAACAAGTTCAATGATGAAAACATGCCGGGCAATAAACTTTCAACTATTTCCGGAGAAATTGAATTTCTTAAATCCCGCTACCTTTATGAAAAAATAGTTGACAGGATGAAGATGAATGTCAGCTATTATGCTTACGGAAATATCCTCTATGAAGAAAGATACAACAATGCCCCATTTAAAGTCATAGGAGAAATAAAAAGCCCTGATTTCCTGGATTTCAAATTTGATATTACTTTTCTCGATAAAGACAAATTTCTTCTTTCATATAAAAAAAATGACGAAGAACTTAAATCCGAACACTATTTCGGAGAAAAGATCTCTACTGAAAATTACTCGTTCACATTATATCCCACTACTTTTTGGTCTGCAAACGAGACCGGTGCAAAATATTTCTTTACAATGAATAGTAAAGAAGCTCTTGTAAAAAACCTGATGGAAAATGTCTCGGTTTCTATTCTTAACCTGGATGCCAATACCATTCTGCTTTCTTATAAAAATCACAACTACTCAAAGGCTACTGACATTGTCAATACAATTGACTCCGTTTATCTGGAACAAACTCTGGAAAATAAATCAAAGTCGCACGAACAGACCATCAAATTCCTTGAAGCTTCTCTGCTTAAAACAGAAGAAAATCTTGCAAAAGCAGAGAGAGACCTGGAGACATTTGTCAGAAATAACCGGACAGTTGATGTAAAACAGGACTTTGGCAAAAATGGCATTAAGCTCGAAGAGCTCGAAAAAGAAAAGCAATTGCTGAGGTCAAGAATTTCAATGCTTGGTGAATTAAAAGAGCTTATTATTGGTGATAAAGAGATCAATAGTTTCATCCCTGCCTTGACTCAGGTAGAAGATCCTCAGTTATCAGCGGCAATCAATAGCCTCAATACCTTGCAGGAAGAAAGAAACAGGCTGCTTAATTCACAAAGAGAAAATACACTTGTTGTAAAAACCAAGAATAAATCTATTGAGCGCATCAAGGAAAATATACTTGAACTGATTGAAATCAACAAAAAGAATTCTCTTCCAGCAATCAGGTGAAATCAACGCCAAAATGATGCAAGTAGAGCAGGAAGTATTAAGCCTTCCCTCTAAAGAGACTGAATTTACCCGGCTTAAGCGTTTTTATTCTATCTATGAGAAATTCTACCTCCTGCTGATGGAAAAAGAAGCGGAATTCGGAATAGCCAAAGCTGGTACAATTCCAAACTTTGTTATACTTTCTCCTGCATTGAATAATCCGAACCCGATCTATCCGAAGAAATTTTTCATATACATCAGTGGGCTTGGTATAGGAATCTTCCTTGGAATATCCCTCATTGCGATCAGATACCTTCTGAATGATACAATCTCTACGCAGAAAGAGCTGGAGCGATCGCTGCATGCAAGCATGCTTGGTGGTATCCCAGAATACAGCAAAGAAAAAATGGAAGTGTCCAAACTTGTTGTTGACAAAAATCCAAAATCAGCTATAAGCGAGGCCTTGCGATCCGTACGAACGAACCTGGAGTTTATTTGTCCTAATAAAAAGAAAAAGCTGATAGCGGTAACTTCCACTGTCAGCGGAGAAGGGAAAACTTTCGTGGCATCCAACCTCAGCGGAGTTATTGCATTGTCAAATCAAAAGGTAATTCTCCTGGATCTTGATATGCGTAAGCCTAAGGTCCACCTGGCGTTTGAGAAGGAAAACTTTAAAGGAATGAGTACAGTCCTTATCGGGAAGCATACCCTTGAGGAATGTATTCAGCCAACAAGTATCTCTAACCTGTCATTTATTTCTGCAGGACCAACACCTCCTAATCCTTCAGAATTGATACTGAGAGAAGAGTTTGATCTTTTAATCAAACGCCTTTTCGAAATCTATGATGTAGTAGTAATTGACACACCTCCAGTCGGCCTTGTTACTGACGGTATACTTATACTTCGCAAAGCAGATATTCCTTTATATGTAGTCCGTACCGACTATTCCAAAAAAAGCGCAAAACGCAACATCAACAAACTTGTGAAGACCATACCAAAACTTTGTGTATTAATGAATGCATTAAAAGCAATCAATACATATGGATACGGAGGCTATGGCTATGGTTATGGATATGGATACTATGAAGGGGAGACGGAGAAAGAAACAATTATTTCGAAAATAAAAAGTCTCGCAGGAGTTAAAGCATGATGTTTGGCCTTTTTAAGAAAAAAGATAAAGAGACAGTAGCAGAAGATTCATTATTCGTGGATATGCATTCTCATGTGCTTCCCGGTATTGACGATGGAGCTGACTCACCTGAAGACGCGCTTGAACTGCTCAAAGCTTTTGAACAGTTCGGATACAAAAAGCTGATCGCCACACCCCATATTATGGGAGATTTTTTCAGGAATACTCCTGAAATTATCTCTGAAAAACTGCAGGAACTTCAATGTCTTATTAAAGATAACAACCTTTCCATAAAACTCGAAGCAGCAGCAGAATACTACCTTGACGAGTGGTTTATGGCAAAACTAAGATCAGGAGAACAATTGCTTACACTAGGGAGCAATTATCTTCTTTTCGAAACCTCTTATATCAATGAATCTTCTTTTCTGGACGAAGCTCTTTTCTTAATGAAAAGTCAGGGTTACAAGCCCGTAATGGCACATCCGGAAAGATATACCTACCTTTATTCAGACTTTTCTTTGTTCAAGAAAATTTACGAAAAAGGAGTCTTATTCCAGGTAAATATTAATTCGTTGAGCGGCTATTATTCTAAAGCAGCACAAGTGTTTGCCGGCAAACTGATTGACAATTGCATGGTAGACATGCTTGGCTCCGATTGCCATGGTATACGGCACATAGAGGCAATGAAAAAAGCACGTATTTCAAAGCATTATAAAAAAGCACTTCAACTCAACCTCCTGAACAACTACTTATGATTTTTATAACCGGAGCTACAGGTCTGTTGGGCAGCTTTCTGGCAAAAGAGTTTATCAAAACAGGTCACAAAGTAAAAGCATTGAAAAGGGAAGCAAGCTCTTTTCAACTACTTGGAGAAGATGCTCAGAAAATAATCTGGGAAGAGGGGGATCTGTCAGATATAACAGGACTTGAAAAAAATCATAGAAGGTGTAGATACCATTATTCATTCTGCAGCCCTTGTCTCTTATCTGCCACAAGACAAAGAGCTTCTTTTTGAGACAAATGCAAAGGGTACAGCCAACCTTGTCAATGCGGCATTAAACAAAGGGATTTCGAAGTTTATCCATATAAGTTCCATAGCGGCGATCGGAAGGTCAAAAAATGAAAATCAGGTTACAGAGGCCAGTGTTTGGGAAGATTCTCCGACAAACAGTAATTATGGCAAAAGTAAGTACCTGGCAGAACTTGAAGTATGGCGTGCATTTGAGGAAGGATTAAACGGATTTATCGTAAATCCCAGCATTATATTAGGCCCTGGAGATTGGAATTCAGGGAGCAGCCAGCTGTTTAAGTATGTCTGGAAAAATAATTTGTTCTACTCAGAGAAGGAAATGAATTATATAGATGTACGTGACGTTACCAAAATTGTAATTTGTCTGCATAACAAAAATATTACGGGGGAAAGATTTATTCTGAACGCAGGGACCACATCGTACAAACATTTCTTCGATATGGTAGCTGAGAAGTTCGGCAAGAGAAAACCTCCGTATAGGGTAACAAAATTTATAGGAAATATAGCCTGGAAATTTGAGTATCTTCGTTATAAACTCACCGGGTCAAAACCTTTGATTACTAAGGAAACAGCCGGTTTATCCAAAAGCGACGTAATTTACAGCAATGAAAAAATTAAAAATCTGCTCGATTACAGCTTTATTCCCTTTGAAGAGACGGTTTCCTGGACCTGCAAGCAACTGTTACAAAAGATCGAAAAATAATCAAATCTTATTTCTTCCTTTAGATTTCAATTGTTAAATTGTAAGGAATGACAATCCTTTTCGGATTTCTTGTCCAATCATTAAAAATCAGCTATTTGCACATTTTACATAATTTAGTAATTAATTCAGTTCTATCTCTTAAATGAAAAGGAAATTCAGAAAGAACCAACAGGGAAAAGACCTGATTCGGAAGTTTGAAGAGATGCTGAAAAACGGCGAAAGTATCTTTTTTGATATCAGCGCCTATGAGTACATAATTCAACACTATACGGAAGTCGGGAAATACAAAAAAAGCGCTGTCTGCATGTCAGATTGCGATTACTCAATTCCCTTTTTCCGTTGAACTTCTTGTAGCCAAGTCCGAGCTGCTTGCCAAAAAGCAGGATTATAACGAAGCCTTGGAACATATCGAAAAAGCCGAATTGTTTCAACCTAACGATTCCGATATCATATTCCTGAAAGCCAATATTCTGATTCAGCAGGAAAGGTTCGAAGACGCCATTGAACTGCTTCAGAACGCTTTGGATATAATTGAGGAAAAGGATGATATGTATTATGGCCTTGGCCTCGCCTATCAGGAATGGGGGAAAATGGAAATCGCCATAGAATTTTTCAGGAAAGCCATCGAAGAAAACCAACATCATGAAGAAGCGCTTTATGACCTTGCATTTTGTCTGGATTTTACCGGCAAGCTCGAAGACAGTTTGTCTTTTTATGAGAAATTCATAAATCAGGATCCATACTCCTATTTTGCCTGGTACAATATGGGCATTGTCTATTTCAAACTAGCGGATTATGAAAAAGCAATCCATGCTTATGAATTTTCTCTGGCTATAAATGACAATTTTGCCTCTGCATGGTTCAACATGGGTAACTGCTACGTCCAGATGGAACAGCCTGAGCGTGGACTTGAATGTTACAATAAAACACTTGAGCTGGAAGATCCGGATCCGGAAACCTATTTAAGTATTGCCACTTGTTATGAAAAACTTAACAAACCTGGTCAGGCAATAGAATTTTACAGAAAAGCATCAAAACTGGACTGTTTTTGTAGCGAGGCGTGGTACGGTTTAGGAAAATGTCTGGACAGTCAGGACAAATCTTATGAAGCCATCCATTTTTTTAGGAAAGCCATAAAGTTGGAAAAAGAGAACCCTGACTACTGGTCTGGTCTTGCCAAAGCCGAGTACAAAACAGGAAATATAGTGTCCTGCCTGGAAGCCTACGAAGAAGCCTGTTTCCTGCGTCCGGACGATCCGGAACTCTGGCTTAACTGGTCATTTATTCATTATGAACAGGGAGATAATCCAAAAGCTATCGAACTGATTAAAAACGGCATAGAAGAGATTCCGGATGAAGCATTATTGTATTACAGAGCCGCAGCTTATTTAATTAATGCAGGTAATTACAAAGAAGCCTTTAATTATTTAGAAAATGGTTTAATTTTGAACTTTGAAAAACATATTGTCCTCTACGAGTTTTTCCCAAAACTGGAAACTCAGAAGGCACTGTATAAAATCATTGATCAGTATAGAAAAGAAGATGTATAACAATTTTGTGCTTTCCAAGATCCCAGAGAGGACTAAAAAACCGAGAGAATACGGCTTTACAATGGTAATGGATAAAGGTTTAAGTATCAGGGAAACGGAGGATTTGATTGAAGTCGCGGGGAATTATATTGACATTATTAAACTGGGCTGGGCAACTTCCTATGTTACCCCAAATCTTAAAGACAAACTGGACATCTACAAAGCTGCTGGAATACCGGTATACTTTGGAGGTACTCTTTTCGAAGCTTTTGTTGTAAGAAATCAATTTGAAGATTATATCAAAATTCTTGACAAATACCAAATGACTTTTGCTGAGGTATCTGATGGAAGCATTGAACTAAATCACGATCTTAAATGTCAGTATATCAATCGTCTTTCTCAGCAAGTGACAGTATTGTCTGAAGTTGGGTCAAAAGACGTTGAAAAAATTATCCCTCCCTACAAGTGGATTCAATTAATGCAGGCAGAGCTTGATGCTGGCGCCTGGAAAGTAATCGGAGAAGCAAGAGAAGGTGGAAATGTAGGACTTTTCCGCTCCACTGGCGAAGTTAGATCTGGCCTTGTAGAAGAAATTTTAACTAAAATTCCTTTTGAAAAAATAATCTGGGAAGCTCCTCAGAGAGAACAGCAGGTTTGGTTTATCAAACTTCTAAGCTCAAATGTTAATCTGGGAAATATTTCTCCAAATGAAGTTATTCCATTAGAAACACTTCGTCTGGGACTCAGAAGTGATACATTTGATTATTTTCTAAATAAACTATAAAAATGACGGATTTAATAAAAGGGTTTATCGACCTATTCCTACACCTTGATCAGCATTTAAGCCAAATCATTACGGATTATGGATTCTGGACTTATTTAATTTTGTTCATGATCATTTTTGTGGAAACCGGATTGGTGATTATGCCTTTTCTGCCAGGTGATTCACTATTATTTGCAGCAGGAACCTTTGCTGCTTTGGGTAGTCTGAATCTTTGGTTGTTAATTTTGCTTTTATTTATTGCTGCATTTCTTGGCGATACACTAAATTATTTCATTGGGAATTTTATTGGCCCAAAAGTCTTTAGCAAGGATTATCGTTTGCTGAAAAAGGAACATCTTCTTAAAACACAACAGTTTTATGAAAAACATGGTGGAAAAACCATCATTTTTGCCCGCTTTATGCCTATTATCAGAACCTTCGCCCCATTTATAGCAGGTGTGGGTACCATGAACTATAAGAAATTCCTTAGCTATAATATTATTGGGGGCATTTTATGGATAGCAGGATTTACCCTGCTTGGTTATTTATTCGGAAATATACCAGCTGTTAAAAAGAATTTTACCCTCGTTATCTTTGGAATAATTCTTTTGTCAATGACCCCCTCCGCTTATTGAATATTTGAGAAGCAAGTTTAGTAAAAAAACTGTAGCTTAAATGAATGTATACGGATTAATTGGGTTTCCGCTTACCCATTCTTTTTCCAAACTTTATTTTACTGAAAAGTTTGAAAAAGAAGGAATACAAAATTGTAAATACGACCTATTTGAAATAAGGGAAGCCACTGAGCTTCCCTCTGTTATTTCATCTCAACCTCATTTAAGAGGCTTGAATGTAACGATTCCTCATAAGGAGGCAGTGATCGCATTGCTGGATGAACTGGATCCTGCTGCAAGAAAAAATCGGCGCTGTCAATGTTATCAAAGTAACGGAAGAAAATAAGCTCAAAGGATATAACTCCGATTATTACGGATTTAAAAACTCACTTATAAAATTTCTTGGAAACGAAGATCCAAAATCTCTGAAAGCATTGATACTTGGAACAGGCGGTGCCGCCAAAGCTGTAATTGCAGCATTGGACGACCTGGCCATTTCTTTTAAAATGGTTTCCAGATCCGGAAGTCAGTATCTGCTCAGCTATGAGGATCTGAATGGCAGTATGCTTGCAGAATACAGGCTTATCATCAATACATCGCCTCTTGGCATGTACCCTAAAGTGGATACCTGCCCTGCGATTCCTTACGAATTTCTAACAAAAAAACATTACCTTTTTGACCTTGTTTACAATCCCGAAGAAACTCTTTTTATGAAAAAAGGAGTCGAACAAGGGGCCAAAACCAAAAACGGACTTGAAATGCTGCACCTCCAGGCTGAAAAAGCCTGGGAAATATGGAACAGTTAGCAACTCGATTGTGTTACCGAGGTTGTGACAATGTTTTTTTATAACCTATACAAAAGGAGCTCAATTGTTTAACATAACATCACAGTATAACCCAACAGGCGATCAACCTAAGGCAATTGCCAAACTTGTAGACGGAGTCAACAAAGGTGAACCAGCTCAGACTTTGCTTGGAGTTACCGGTTCAGGAAAAACCTTTACCATTGCCAATGTTATTCATGAAGTGCAAAAGCCTACCCTGATCCTGAGTCATAACAAAACACTGGCGGCTCAGCTTTATGGCGAATTCAAACATTTCTTTCCTGATAACCTGGTCGAATACTTCATCAGTTACTACGACTACTACCAACCTGAAGCTTATATAGCTTCATCCAATCTGTATATAGAAAAAGATCTCTCCATCAATGAAGAGATTGAGAAGCTCAGACTTGCCGCCACTTCTGCTCTTATGAGCGGACGAAGAGATATCATTGTGGTGGCTTCGGTTTCTTGCATCTATGGTATCGGCAATCCCGAAGAGTTTGGTAAAAATATAGTAACAGTAGTACAGGGGGAAAAAGTCTCCAGGAATAAGCTCCTATACTCTTTTGTAGAGATTCTTTATAACAGAACTACAGCGGAATTCAAGCGCGGTACATTCCGTGTCACAGGAGATACAGTAGATGTATTTCCTGCCTATGCAGATTTTGCCTACAGAATTATTTTCTGGGGAGATGAGATTGAAGCCATTCAGAGAATTGATCCTTATTCAGGGAAAAAATTGAATGATGAAAAGTTTTTTAACCTTTACCCGGCCAACCTTTTTGTCACAGGCAAAGATGCGCTGAAACTAGCCATGTCTGAAATTCAAGACGACCTTGTAAAACAAGTAAAGTTATTTGAATTCGAGCAGCGCCATCTGGAAGCCAAAAGAATACAGGAACGTACCGAGTTTGACATGGAAATGATGAGGGAAATCGGTTATTGTTCTGGTATAGAAAACTACTCCAGATACTTTGACAGAAGAAATCCCGGAGACAGACCTTTCTGCCTGCTTGATTATTTTCCCTCTGACTTCCTGATGGTCATAGATGAAAGCCATGTAACAGTACCGCAGATTAGAGCCATGTGGGGAGGGGACCGTTCCAGAAAGGTTAACCTTGTTGATTATGGGTTTCGTCTGCCTTCTGCACTGGATAACAGGCCCCTTACTTTTAATGAGTTTGAGAATATGGCACCTCAGACCATTTACGTCAGTGCAACACCTGCCGACTATGAACTGAGAAAATGTGACGGAGTCGTAATAGAACAGATCATCAGACCAACAGGATTGCTTGATCCACTGATTGAGGTAAGACCTAGCGGGAATCAGATAGATGACCTACTGGACGAAATACATGAACGTGTAAAAGCAAATGACAGAGTACTTGTAACCACTCTAACCAAGAGGATGGCTGAAGAGCTTACAAAATTCCTGTCGAAAGTAAATGTCAAATGCCGCTATATCCATTCTGAAGTAAAGACCCTGGATAGAGTAGAAATATTGAGAGAATTGCGTCTGGGAGTTTTTGACGTGTTAGTTGGTGTCAACCTCTTAAGAGAAGGTCTTGATTTGCCAGAGGTTTCTCTTGTAGCCATTATGGACGCAGACAAGGAAGGTTTCCTCCGAAATCACAGATCGCTTATTCAAACTATTGGTAGAGCTGCCCGAAACGAGAATGGTAAAGTGATCATGTATGCCGATAAGATTACAGATTCTATGAGGATTTCAATAGAAGAAACCAATCGCCGGCGTGCAATACAAACGGAGTATAATAAGCAACATAATATTACTCCTAAAACAGTACTGAAAAGTCGTGAAGAAATTCTCGGTCAGACTAAAGTTGCGGATTCCAGAAAAGAGACCAGAACATACTATGTTCAGGAAGAGCATAAAGATCTTGCAGCAGATCCGGTATTACAATATCTGAGTAAGCCAGAGCTGGAAAAAATGATTCAAAGGACACAAAAGGAAATGGAAAAAGCAGCAAAAGAAATGGACTTTATGGAAGCTGCCCGTTTGCGCGATGAATTATTTGAATTAAAAAAACTTGCTGAAAAGAATGAATCCGGAAGTGGACAAAAGGAAGAAAAGAAAAGCAGCGAGACCGCGAAAAAAACCAAAAAATCAAAGTAGAATTTTCGGATCTATAAGAAAGCTTTATTTAGATAAAAAAATATTGAATTGGTATAAATAAAAAGCCCTGGTCTGACCAGGGCTTTTTGAATGTCTTTTTGACCAGAGGTCAATAATTAGTGAGCAGCTGTAGTATCTTCAGCAGCAGGAGCAGCAGCAGTTGTATCTACTGGAGCAACTGGAGCCTCTTCAACGTGAGCAGTGTCAACAGTTTCAGTAGTTGCAGCTGTATCGTCAGCTTTTTTCTCAGAGCAAGAAGCGAATGATAATGTACCAGCTACGAATAATAACGCAAATAATTTTCTCATAGTAATTAAAACTTTTTAATTTAGATTTAAGATGCAAATATATAGATATTTTTAAATCGCAAAAGGAAAAATGGGATTTTTTTGAAAAAAAAAATATGTTGTCATCTTTGCAATAAATTAATCTTCCAATAATTTTTTCAACTTCTTTTTAGCCTTTTTACCAGCCTTCTCACCTTCTTTTGCTGTCTCTTCAGCAGCTTCGCCAGTTGCCTCAGCAGCTTCTTCAGTTTTTTCTTTCAGTTTGTCCAGCGCCTTCTCGGATTTGGACTTTTCCTCGCAAGAAGAATTTAACAAAACAGCTAGAGTAAATAAGCTTCCAAATAAAATCTTTTTCATAAAATATTGAAATTATTTTTTTCTGAATACGATATTAACGGGAACACCCACAAATCCAAAGTGCTCTCTCAATTTATTCTCCAGAAACTTTGCGTATGGCGCTTTGATATACTGAGGTAGATTGCAGAAAAACGCAAACGTAGGAGAATGCGTCGGCAACTGTGTTATATATTTGATCTTGATATGCTTACCCTTCAAAGCAGGAGGGGGATATCTGTCAATCTCAGGTAACAAAGCCTCATTCAAAGATGAGGTCGAAACTTTCTTGTTTCTACTTTCATAAACGTCAATTGCTGTTTCTATTGCCTTATGAATTCTCTGTTTATTTAAAACAGACACGAAAATAATAGGAATAAAATCCATACCCGCCAATTCGGACCTGATCTGATCTTCAAATTTCTTAGCCGTATTGGTATCTTTCTCAATCAAATCCCATTTGTTGACCAGGAGTACTATTCCCTTTCTGTTTCTATTGGCAAGTCCGATTATGTTCAGATCCTGAGTTTCCAGTCCATTCTGGGAGTCAATGATGATGATACAAACATCAGAAGCCTCAAGAGCTCTGATAGATCTTAAGACTGAATAAAACTCAATATCTTCCTTTACCTTGGCTTTTTTCCGCAAACCTGCTGTATCGGTAATAATAAATTCCTTATTGAATGCAGTATATTTCGCATCAACAGCATCTCTGGTCGTTCCGGCAATATCGGTTACAATACTTCTTTGCCTGCCAAGCAGTACATTAAGAAAAGAAGACTTGCCCACATTTGGTCTTCCTATAATGGAAATTCTTGGTATACCTTCATCAGGATTTTCAATTCCATCATTTGAAAAATGCTTCACAACATCATCCAGCAATTCTCCAGTACCTGATCCGTTCTGAGAACTGATAGGATATACAACGTCACCAATGCCAAGTGCATAGAACTCTCCTGAAAGATTTGCTCTGTCGTGTGTGTCGGCTTTATTGGCGACAAGGAAAACAGGTTTCTTCGCCCTTCTTAGCTTATGTGCAAACTCTTCATCAAGCGGGTGAAGACCAGCAAAGGTATCCACAACAAACAACACTACTGTAGCCTCTTCCAACGCTACATCTACTTGCTCCTTTATTGCTTCTTCAAAAAGATCATCAGTTGTGGATACATATCCACCAGTATCTACTACTGTAAAAAACTTCCCGATCCATTCTCCATATCCGTAATGTCTGTCTCTTGTAACACCACTCACGTCATCCATGATCGCCGTTCTGGTGCCTACAAGACGGTTAAATAGTGTGGATTTTCCCACATTAGGTCTTCCAACAATTGCTATAATATTAGCCATGCCTTCTTTATATAAATCTTAAATACTTTTTCTTTTCAATAGTCCGGGCCAATCCGGATATAACTTCTGCTTACTGCAGGTATCCAAATCTTTTTAACTTGTCAGCTTTGGTTCTCCACTCTGGCTCAACTTTTACATGCTGTTCAAGAAAAACTTTCTTTGCAAAAAACTTTTCCATCTCTTGCCTTGCCTGTGTACCGGTCTTTTTCAAAGCTGCCCCCTTATGACCAATAAGAATCCCCTTCTGGCTGTCCCTTTCTACAAGAATATCAGCTCTGATGGAGATAAGATCATCTTTTTCCTTAAACTCTGAAATGATTACCTCACAACTATAGGGCACTTCCTTTTTGTAATTGAGCAAAATCTTCTCTCTCAGGATCTCTGCAGCAAAGAAACGCTCTGGCCTGTCTGTAAGCTCATCTTTGCCATAATAGGGCGGATGAACAGGCATATGCTCAAGAATTGTGTTAAAAAGCAGTTCAAGGTTAAATTTCTCTAGTGCAGAAACAGGCAGGACTTCTTTTGCTGGAAATACGGTGGACCAGTAATTAAGCTTTTCTTTAAGCTCCTCTTGACTTTTTATCTGATCTACTTTATTTACAATCACGATAATCGGAGCATCCATCTTTTTGATCTTTTCAGTGATCTCAAAAACTTCTTCTTCCTTTTCGTAAATGTCGGTCACAAATAAAACAACATCCGCATCCTGCAACGAGCCTGTAACAAAGCCCATCATCGCTTTATGAAGTTCATATTGCGGATTAAGAATTCCCGGAGTGTCCGAATAAACGATCTGAAAATCTTCTCCATTCAGAATCCCCATGATTCTGTGGCGGGTTGTTTGAGCTTTGGAAGTAATAATAGATAAGCGCTCACCAATAAGAGCATTCATTAATGTCGATTTGCCAACATTAGGTTTACCTACAATACTTACAAAACCGGCTTTATGAGATTTAATTTCAGACATTTTTTCTCAGATTTTTAACTAAAAGGAAGGGAAATTTTATTTATTGAAAATTAATCAATAAATAATTTTTACATATTCCACTGATTCTCTTTACCTTTACATAAAATAGTTATTTTTTCAGTAAAAAGAATTTCAAAGGTAGTTGATTTAATTAAATAAAGCATTACATTTGCATCCGAATTAAGGGAAGAAGGAAAAAAATCCTAAACAATTCTGAAGGATTCCGGGTTAAACCAAAGTTACCTGATTACAAAAAAGCAGAAGGCTTTTAAAAAGAAGAAGTAAAACATTAAAAATATAGCGCGGGATGGAGCAGTTGGTAGCTCGTTGGGCTCATAACCCAAAGGCCGCAGGTTCGAGTCCTGCTCCCGCTACTAAGTAAAGCCTCAGAGAGTAATCTTTGAGGCTTTTTTGTTTTTATTCAATTAAACTTGTTCCGTTCACATTTTTTACCTCATAATTTTACATTCAAATGATTTAAGCAAGATCCAATGGGATTCATCTCTCAATTTAATGGGAAAATTGGCTCACTGTAAAAATGCTAAATTCATTAAAAGTTTATGATCGGTAAAATCCTAATCTCATTACTTGCTACTTATTTTATGTTTTGTTCAAACTGCTTTCATGCAATTGGACAAGATACTATTGAAGATAAAAGTAAAATCATCACCGGCTCTTGGAAAGAATGCCATGACTTGAAATTTGATCCTCATTTTAATTGCGATAAGGAAAGTATAATCTATGTTTTTAATTCTGATTTTACTTATTCAGAAAAACAGAATTTTCCAGGAGATGGAATTAATACTACTAAAATTGGAAAATGGAGCTTAACTGATAAGCAATTAACGTTAGACCTTGAAGATATTGATAACCGAAAATCTTGTCCTTTTACAAATCCTATATTTTGGATTAACAATGACCTTTTCTATTTGAAAGGAAGAGAGGGAAAAAATGGACCAATCGTTTACACCTACTTTCAAAGGGTGAAATAAGTATACTCAAGATTACTTAGCTACCCTGGATAACTGAATTGATTTTCACTAGATCAAATTTTAAATCTTCGTCTTATGAAATCCTTTAATCTACTATAAAGGAAGCCTGCACTACCACTTTAAGCAAAGGCTTCTATCATAAAATCATCTACTTTCAACCTTTCTTCTACTAAGTAAAGCATCAGGGAGTATTCTTTATTACTTTTGTTTTTACTAAAAGAATTTCTTTGAAAAATTTACGTACCAATTTGGAATTAATTGGAGAATCATTAAGCTATTCCAAGATCAATTGATGCCATCGCTTGAAACGATGGCATCAATTAGTAAGCAATTTGAAAAGTGTAATAGTTGCATTCCTACTTTACCACCTCGCTCTTCAGCATTTTATTAATTATAACTACCTCAATTAAAAGAAGCTCTAAACTCCAGAGGGCTTTGGTTTGTCTTAGCTTTAAACAACTTGCTGAATGATTGTGAGTGCTCAAAACCTAAATCATACGCAATCTCACTAACTGATAAATTTGATGTGGACAGCTTCTCTTTCGCCTTTTCTATTAACTTCTCATGAATATGCTGCTGGGCTGTAAGTCCAGTAATGGATTTTAACAAACTACTTAAATATGTTGGTGAGATACTTAAAGCATCTGCAATGTATTGAACCGTTGGCAAACCTTTTCTGGTTAACTCATCATGGTTAAAATAATCATTTAACAGATTCTCCAGACTAGCTAGTACTTGATGATTATTCTTCTTGCGTGTAATGAATTGTCTTTGGTAAAATCTCTCTGAATAATTGAGCAAGGTTTCTATTTGTGATACAATAATGTTTTGGCTAAACTTATCGATGTTGCTTTGATACTCTTGCTCAATATTACTTACTATGGTGTTAAGTATTTCCTCTTCTTTTTCCGATAAAAACAACGCTTCGTTTACTTCATAGTCAAAGTATTCATAACGTTTTATGTTTTTTGCCAATGAGGTATTCCACAAGAAATCCGGGTGAATCATAAGTACCCAGCCTGATTTGGGAGAGGCCATTTCCGCTATTGGTTCTATTCCGAACACCTGATTGGGTGCAATAAAAAACATTACCCCATCATCAAAGTCATAACTCCCCTGACCATATTTATATTTTGTTCCTACACTTCGTTTACAGGAGATATGATAAAAATCAAAAACAAAATTTTTAAAGTTTACCTCATTAGAACATTCCACCTTGCTATAATCAAACACGCTGATCAATGGATGCTTCGGAGAAGGAAGGCCTTTCATTTTATGAAAATCGGCAATTGATTTTACCCGATGTATTTCAGACTGAATCATAATCAGAATATCTTTACATATTGTTACAAAGCCATACCACCCGACAATTCTATTCTTTGTCCATTCATCCATCCAGCTTCCGGTGTGCATAAGAATGCTACAACGCCACCTATGTCTTTTGCTTCGCCCACTCTTCCCAAGGCAGTAATACTTGCTATTGCCTTTCTCTTATTTTCGTCACTCTTGTTTGAACCACCTCCAAAATCAGTAGCTATAGCACCCGGAGCAACAACATTAGCAGTAATTTTTCTTGGGCCTAATTCTTTCGCCAAACATTTTGTATACATTTCAATAGCAGCTTTCATACTGGCATAAGCGGATACGTTAGGAAAGCAAACTCTTGTAAGACCGGATGATATGTTAATAATACTTCCTCCATTATTTAACAATGGCAATAATTTTTGTGTCAGGAAATACACTCCTTTAAAATGAATGTTCATCATGGTATCAAAAACTTCCACTGTTGTATCTTCTACGGAACCGTATATACCCGTTCCGGCATTATTAATTAAAAAATCAAAATTGCCTTTACCATATTCTGATTGTAAATAATTGGATAACGTACTTACAAAACTACTAAAGTTGTTGATATTACTTGTATCCAGTTGAAATGCTATGGACTTCTGTCCTAATGTTTGAATTTCACGCACCACTTCATTAGCTGCCATTTCGTTACTGTTATAAGTAATTATAACATTTATTCCCTTTTTGGCAATATTTATAGCCATATCTTTACCCAGGCCACGACTAGCTCCTGTTACCAATGCAATTTTTTCTGTATTCATATTTTTGTCATTTAATTCTATACAAAATTGCAACCCGGGAAGAATAAATTTGTAGCCAAATTAATGTTTCTTGTAGTTAAAATTTCGATAAGAACCTGATTTTTATTCTTTTAAACACCGATCTGGAATACTATGTTTTTAACGGTCAAATAATTTCTATTTGAAAGACGGTGGCATTGCTTAATATATAACTAAAAGATTGTCAGTAATGAGCAGTGCTATATTGAGTTCTCACAATGGAAATGCTCAATGTTTCTCCAATAAGTTCTCAATTATAAAACTTAACCAATAAGGGGAAATATAACAAGCAATAAATAAAAAGTGAAAGACAGAAACAATAGTATTTTATGCGAGGGTTGGACTTTTGAAAAATACTCCATAAAATGCTTATTGTATCTATTATAAATGGAATATAAATTAAATGCTATGCTTACAATGGCTAAGAAAATAACAATTAATACGGTTATTCTAATAAGGTTAAATAAATCCTGCTTTGTATAAATAAGTACCTCAATGGAAGTTAGGCTCATTTTTAATGCTGCTAATACTGATACCGACAACCACAATCTTTGGTTTTTTTCTCTTTCATATTCAAGCTTAATCCGATACATAGTAAAGCAGATAATCTGTGTCATTACACCCATCACCGGAAGTCTGAAAACAGAAAAAATGCTTTTATCCATTAACATTGTCGGGCTTCCATTTATATCAACAAATACCGCAATCTGATCCGGTAAACAGTCGTAATAAATGGAAAGCAAAACAAACGGAATTCCTGTAATAATAAGGGATATCGAGATGAGGATTCTTTTTGTCATTAGTAACTTCTACAAAAGTTACTTGAAAATAATAAAAAAAATCGTTCACAATAAAACAAAAACAATAGCGCCTTCCCTAAACTTGCCTTCTTTTGTTTAAGGAAAAAGACATTAATGCTCCTACGAAAACTACACTCATGTCTTATGGTAAATTCTCTCTTCTTGAATCGCTCATCCTTTATTCTTCAATAATTCTATTGTTTCTGTATCTTAACCACTTTTGAATCTAGTTTCAAAAAATACATACCTGATGTATAACCGCTCAAATCTATAAATTCAGAATGACCATCCTGAAGAACCTGACCTTGATGATTGATTAAAGTCCAGATACACTTACCATTTAAGTTTATCAAACCCTGGGTAGGATTGGGGTAAACAGAATTGTTTAAATCATCTTCAATACCAGTTATACCTGTAACAACAGCAGGAGCTTGCAGTTTTCCGACTCCTACGTATTGATTTACTTTAGCAGGCACATCAACAACTGGGAAGGTGATAGAGGCACACTGGTAGGGTGGAATATAGCTGCTGGTTTCAAATTCTTCGCTGCTGCTCAATGATGAGGCTTTTGGTGACAAAGCATTAGGCAATGTAATGGAAGGCATCCTGTCACAATTTTTGAAAATATTATCTTTTAATACAGCCTTTCCGCCTTCTGATATTTTTCCAAAAATTGGCTTCTTCACATCTTCATAATAATTCTTTTCAACATATGCGTTGGAATTAATTCTCACATTAAGGCCGTTACCCTCCAAACATCTTGTAGTATAGTTATTGAACATGTGCAACTTACCGAAACGCATGAGTGGCATACGAGAACCAATGTTTTCAAATTTGTTGTGATGCATGGTAATTTTTCTGTCAAAATCATCAGAGTTGCCTTTTCCAAATAAACATGCTTTATGATGATCGTGAAAGTAGTTCCATGAAATAGTAATATATTGGCAATTGTTTTTAGCATCCAGCAGCCCGTCATAGCGGTCATAATCCGTCATCACAGTTGGGTCTTCATTATAGAACTCACAGTGGTCTATCCAGATATGGCTTGACTTACGCTGCGCTTCTGGTAGTGTCTCATCATCTGCCTGAATAGCGATACAATCAGGATCAAAATTAAAACCTGCTATTTTATTCTCTCCATCGTTCGTAATAGGAACGCCTGTCATGGTAAATTTAAGATTACGGATAATAATATTGTGCTGGGATTGAATGCTTACACCTATCTGATTGATGAAGCCTTTGGTACCCACCCCGAAAAGTGTTTTATTGGACCCTAACTTCAATACATTTGGACCCTTAAACTCCCGGTCTATAAGAATGATAACCGGATCAGTGCCCGAAGCATATTGCTGCAGTTCTGCAAAAGAAGTGGGCACCACTACCGGGCCTCCAGCACCTCCTGTCGTTCCGCCTTCTAAAGATGCATACCC
This sequence comes from Sporocytophaga sp., assembly GCA_024707265.1. Lineage (GTDB taxonomy): Bacteria > Bacteroidota > Bacteroidia > Cytophagales > Cytophagaceae > Sporocytophaga. The sequence continues at coordinate 395,991 of JANQAB010000009.1, forward strand.
ACAAGGTTCAGAGTCCTGAATCTGAGCATTTAATTGTAGCCCACTTGCTGTAAGTAAAGTTGCCAGCAATACTTTTACTATTCCTTCTTTAAACATATTTATATTCGGATCTTTTTCCTATGAGATTTATTGTAAAACAAAGGGAAATAAGAAAGGTAACGAAAATAGAAATATTTATGTGAGAAGGAATTTTAAATCTCCTAATGTTCTCATCTTCTGAAAGGGCTATAAAACAAATAAGGCGCCACCTTAGGTAGCGCCTTACCATACATCTAAAATATAACCTTAAAAAGCTGTTGTTTAAACTAATCTTTAGTCAAAAACCCTTATTCCTTCACTAATTTGATAACACTCGTTTTATCATTTTGAGTAAATTTCAAAAGGTACATACCTTTTGCATAGTTTTGTGTCATAAGAGTTGCTTTGTCATTTGATTGGCCAGATTCCAACACTTGTCCCATCTGATTCATCAATTGATAAGTAAAATATCCCTTAGCTTCAATATTAAACTCAGCGATGAAAGGATTAGGATAGCTAAGGATATTAAATGAAGAATACTGTTCTTCAACACTTGTAATTACTTCATCTGCTAACTTGGCCACTCCGAACAAAGAAGGATCCTGCCATGCATTATCCGTGGTTGAAGACCATGCAATTTTTTTATCTCTTGTTCCTCCATTGTCATCATCATTGATCATAAACTCAAGACCCAATAACTGATTTTCTGCAGGAGAAGCTTGTACTGTAGACCATGGTATACGAGCCTCTACTACATAACCTGTTGGTGTGCTCACTGAACTATAAGTAATACCGGTTGTAGATCTGCCTGATGGCAAAACTCCAACAGTTGTTCCGTCATTCCATCCAAATGTATACTGCACATCATTGGCCCCATAAGTAGATGCCTTATCGTTGTTTATGTCCAGATAGATCTCAACAGCATCGTCTTCATAAGAATTCTGGCTATCATTTTGTTTGGTGTTATCGGTTACTGTAACAAATGCATAGAGGTAAGAATTGTCCCAGACAAACTTAGCATTGCCACTCAAATCACTTGCTGACGAAACTGTGCCTACTAAAACATTCTTAGCTTCTATTGAAGAAATAAGCGGATTGTCCCAAATGCCCGCGTCTTCAGTCCCATCAATTACAGGAGCAATAGAAGTCTTTTGAATTTTAAATGGAGGAGCTTTTACAATGATACTAACAGCTGCCGAGGTTCCATTTAAATTTTCAGCATCAGTTGCCTTTGCTGTAAATGAATATGTGCCGGCCGGTAACTCATCCAGTTGAAGAGTGTATGGAGCACTAAGGTCTTCTCCAAGTTTATTCGTTCCATTGAAAAACTCTACTTTGGTTACATTATTATTTGCATCCGTTACAGCTGCTGTCAATATTATAGAAGCAGGAGCCTCAGGGCTAGTGCCGGTAACATTGGTTGTTAATACAACAGAAGGCGTATTAGGATTAGACGGGGTAAATGTTATCGTTGGTGTTGTCCAGTTTATTACAGAAGTAAGCGCCAAATTAAAGCTGCTTTGTGAAGGGTTAATTCTAATATTGGTATTAGCACTTGTATTATTCTTTAAGAATTTGTTGATGAACGCTGTACTTGAGTTATTTTGAGTGGATGCAGCCGAACAATGGTCATGCCCCCTGTAAAGTCGAACCCAAATCTATCTTCAACGCCCATTGCTTTCCATACCTCTACCGCAGCCATACAGGATTTATATCCTGACTCATCTCCCAACCACTCAAACCCTGGATTTCCCAGAGCTAAAAAGGCTCTTGGTGCAATCATCGCAATTAGTTCATGATGGTCGTGCGGTAATGTATTTGGGTTTAAGTTTTTCATACTAGACTTAAACCAGCTATAGTTAGTATTGTCGATCTTCTCAATATTAGTGCCTGTTCTGGTTGTAAAAGCCTGAGAGGTTCTCCAGGAGTTGATTCCTCCTCCACCTGATTCCTGCGCAATTGTTAAAGCAACCCTTTCATCAAAAGCACCACCGAACAAAGCCATCTTGCCGGCATAGCTACAGCCCGTTACACAAATTCTCTTAGGATCAGCGTTCATTTGTGATTTCACAATTTCAATACCATCAATCAAACGGCTAATTCCCCAGGACCATGCACTGTATTTACCAATGTTCGTGCTTGGATACAGTTTAAAGTAAGGATCATTTGCATTGATACTTCCGGATCCTCCACCATAAGAAACCACCTGGTCGTGATTGAAAGGAATCTGTATAACTCCTGAAAAAAGGCTGGCGCCTAACTGACCAGAGGGAGCGTTCATTCCAATTACTACAGGGAAAGGGCCAGTACCAGACGGCATGGTTACATTAGATGTTAAGGTCAGAGTTTGACCATTTTCAACAACTGTAACGGTAAGTCTTCCACCTGAATAGGTAGCAGTCACATTAGAAGGCTTAGGCGGCTTAGGTCCAATTTCATATTGTTCAATATCTGATTTGATTTGATTTCTTCTACAGGTCCAATCATCAAAGGTTGCCACTCTGCCTCCATTAGTAAAAGAAAATGGATCTGGTAGATAAGTGTTCGTCGTATTAGTATTTCCCGCAGCAGTATTACATCCAGTAGCTGTTCTGTTTTCTACATCAAAAACAAGGGGAACCTGCCCGAACAAATTATTGAATAGTGCAATGTTCAGAAATAGCAAAAATGCACTTGTTTTCATTCTCATATTTATTGTTGTTTTAATTAGCATACATGTCAAGGCCTATATAGCAATACAATACCATCTGTTCATCCTGAAATGACAGTAATACAGAGGATCGAAAACCTATTTAGGTTCAAGCAAAGGGAATGCTCAGATTAGCTTATATATAAGCCAACCTGTCTGAATTCTTGATTCAGTGACATGATTAATTCCAGTTAGTAATTAGGGAAGTCATTACCTCATGGATTGTTTCCAAAAGTTCTTCCACTAAACACAGTTCATCAAAAAGTAAACATGAATTGAAAAAAAAGTGAAAAAATTATCAGAATATAAGGTATCGTGTTCTGATGTTTAGAAGCTTAAGAAAATCGCCCGGATTATCCGGGCGACAATAAAATTAAATAAGACAAAAAAACTTTATGCGCCTTAATTATTATTCACTAATAACGAATGACTTAAAAGTATTCTCCCCAACTTTTAAGAAATATAAACCCGCTTTTAGATTTGTTAATTGCAACTCAAAAATATCACTGTCAACAACTCCATGATCAACGATCTTTCCAGTATAATCAACTATAGCATAAGATTCGCCAACTATTGATGCTGCTGAAGAAATTAATAAAACATCAGAGGCAGGATTAGGGTAAAGATTTAAATTCAAACTATTTTTAGAAACATTTGCAATGCTGGTATAATCTCCGTCGTCTACCTTTGTTCTATACATTCCATTTAAAGTTCTTACGTACACATATCCTTTCCAGTAAGTTAACGAAAAAGACTGTGTAGATTGCGGAAGACCATCGCTATATAAACTTAAATCGGACAAATTTGATTTTGCTTTGTATACAAGCTCTGTTCTGCCTGATCCACCGCTGTATGTTGCAATCGAAATTAATAATTCTCCGTTTTCGAGCTGATGAAGTGAACTTGTAAAATACCCACCATAATTTAGGGTCGAAGAAGGTATATTTACGACAGTCCATGAAGAGCCTCCGTTTTCAGAATAAGCCACATTGCTGTTTTCATCTATGATATACAATCTTTTATCATTTCCATGGATTAGAGAATTTGTGTAAGGGGAAATGGTATAGCCTTGAGACCAGACTTGTGTTTTAGTCTGGCCATTATTGGAAACTTTCCATAAACCTGTTGAATCAGACTTACTTATTTTTAGAGAGATATAAAGATTATTTTCCTTATCAAATCCAACAAGGCTTATCGAACCACTTGTAGCCCAATATGGTGTAAAAGTTTCTCCGGCATCAGATGAAACAACTATGTTAGATGAAGATGCGCCTACATATATCTTATGGTTCTGTTTATCTAAAAGATAGTTCCCTTTTGAGTTTTTGCGAATCCACATTCCATTAGCCTGGTTCTTTTTATAGAATCCGTTAGTACCAGCAAATGGTGCATAAATAGAGATATACTCATTACCATTATGACGACTATAATCATAACTGCCATATATACCGTCAATCGTTTTGCTGGAATCCAATATCACTCCCGGGACCACCGATCTGTATAAGTAGTTTACATACGTTGTTGCTCCTGTAGGAACATTTCTTGTAAAATACAGGGTATCGTTTATGACACGAAGATCTCTTGTATCCCAAGGCTGATTATAAGCGATTTCCCAGGTTTGTGCCAAACCATAATTAAGAACAAAGGTCATTGATAGAAGTAAAAGTGTAAAACGTTTGGTCATAATAAATATATTTTGGGTTATTAATAATTAAGCAATAGAATACCTGAAACAGGATGTTCTGATGATCATCCATGCCTATTAAGCCATACAGATAAAGTATTTTGAATAAGTATCAGACTTGATTTATATATCAAGGATTAAAAAGAAAATCGGCAATTAACCTCTTCTGATAAACCGATTGAAATGACGAGTAATAGAATATATGCTTCATAGCCATTAAATTTAGTATTGGATCAATACGGTGAAATAAAGGCAAGGAAAACTAAAAAGGGTCAAATATTATAAATCTGGACTCTTTTTACAGCTCCTTTTTACGGTATTCACTAGGGGTACACCCTGAAACTTTCTTAAAAGCAGTATAAAAAGTGGTTTTTGTGTTAAATCCGCTTTCGTATCCAATGGCTTCTATTTTTAAGTTGGAATTTTGCAGGATCAACTTTTGGGCTTCCTTTACCCGATAAAAATTTACAAAGTCAGAAAAGTTCTTTTGATGATATTGATTGATGATCTGAGAAAGGTAATGCGGCTTAATATTTATCTCCTGTGAAAGAGCCTGAAGAGTGAGGTCCGACTTGAGATATGGTTTGTTAAGCTCCATTATAGTCTGCAGCTCATTGTTGAGTTTTAATGCTTCTTTAATGTCTAAATTTGATGTCACATACTTAGGTTTTTCTTCAGCGGAATCCTCCACTATAACTGATATATGCTTCTCCTGTGAAGATATAGACTTGTATATCAAAGCCATGTATAATGGAGCAGAAGACAAAGGAAGCAGATCTATATATATTTGAGGCAATTTAATAAAGTAAATCGCCGCACCAAAAACTCCCAAAAGTAACGCCAATACCGTGAAACCTAACAACCACATAGCATTCTTTCTGAACTCTCCGGATAATTGATTCTTTTTGCGGTAAAGCCTGACAACTATATAAACGAAAAATGACAGAACATATGGATAAAACAGCATATCCGCAATTTCATAATCAAGTATATAGGTACTTTGTATCAGATTAATGTAAGCAAGCTGTTCTTCTCCAGATTTAAAATAAAACTTTGAAAAATAAAGGAATACAAGTATTCCAGGTATGAAGAGGATAGATTGTCTCTTGTTAAACTCCGGTTTTTCTCCACACATTCCCTTTACATAATTCAAATAAACAGGAATCACCCAAAATCCTGCAGCCCAATCCAAATCTACAAAATATGGCCACTCATATATCCAGCCCGTTGATTTTAAGGCAAATGAAAAAGAAATTACCGATAAAAGAATTAAAAACAAACCCAGGTAAAAATTAGTCTGACCAATTCCTTCTTTTCTTTTGAACAGGAAAAAAATACCAAAAAGTAAACAATGAAATACAACTGCAAGATTTATATATGTTAATATCATTTCACCGAACTAAACTTATTTTTTTCGCAAATATAATATTTCACATCTTGATCGAAAGGTTTTTTCAAACGAGAATAGGTTTAATATCGTTGCGCTAAAAATGGACAGATAAAAGAGGTAAAATTTTGTTAAGTCCGTTTAATTACTACTAAAAGTAATGTTATTGCTTCTTTGGGAAAATATAGCCGATTGGCCTAACTAATGAACATTACTACTAAGCATTGGATTACACAGCTAAAAAAAATAGAGGGGTACAGTATTTAAATAAAATCATCTGTGCATAGTTGGATTATATACTACGCACAGATAATGTTTGATTACTTAATAATTACTTTCTCAGTAAAGTTATTCTTTGCATCTCTTATATTCATAAAGTAAATTCCTTCCTGTAGATTGGTAACTGAAACCTCAGCTTTACCATTTTCCATATATCCTTTCACTAAGACTCTTCCGGAGATATCTCTGATTTCATAATTACCATCTCGAACAATATCAGAAGAAAGGTTTATTTTTTCTGACACTGAAGGATTCGGATAAATGTTGAATTTAACCGAGTTATTTACAGGATTCATATTTGAAGTAACTTCTTCAGATTTCCATATTTTAAACTTACCTGAAGCATGTAACAGGCCTAGCATATGAAGCAAACCATCATAATATCTATATTCTCCTGAAGGCACTGCCTGATTATATAATTTGTCTACAAAGTCCCAGGCCATTGCATTGTTGGAAGCCAATGTTCCTGCACCATTCATGGCAAATAAGCCTGAAGCTGCATGTGTGTTTTCTGTTGGAGTACCATCCTGATGATATAATGCATTATAGTTGGAACCCTGTGAATTAAAGAAGGTCAAAAGTTTATCAACCTGAGCTGAATGCCAGGAGTTACCAAACCAGTGTGCATCCATAGCAATGTTAGAAATTACTCTCCAGGAATCGTAGGCAAAGTATCCTGCATTGCTGTTCCACTCAACTGTATAAGGCTGACCGTCAAAGGTCATATAATCTGTCACAAGTCCGGTATTAGGATGCATAGCCTTCATAAAAAATACCTTACTTGAATCAGCTGCATCTGCCCAGAACTGATTATCTGTGTTGGCCCACAAAGACCAAAGCTTGTAGAATGCTGGCAGGTGATAAGAAGGATCAGTGAAATCCGCGTTACCTCCCTCTGGTACAAAAACGACCTGCTTATTTGTTTTGTTAAACATATTGGTAAGCTGGTCAACTACTCCGCCATTTCTGGTTTCCAGGTTTATCATGTCTGACAAAAGCTGTTGTGCTTCTTGCTCATAATTAAAAATGCCTTCCCCGTTACCCCATCTGTGCGCAGCAAAGAACAAAGCGGTAGCAAAATATTCTTCACCATCCGAAGCGCTGTTCGGATCCAGGATTTCAAAAGTAGAAGCATCTACCTGCCAGGCAAAATATCCTGCTCTTGGTCCGGTTTTATGTTGCATATATGTTTTAGCAAATTTCCACAGTTTGTCAAACTCTTCTTTTTTGTTAAGTTGAACTGCGATCATCATTCCATAAGACATCCCTTCTGAACGAATATCTTTACTGGAAATGGCATCAATATAAGCCATGTCGGGTGCTGCCTCAAAATATACAGCTTCAGAAGTTGAGCTTCCATGAAACAGCTGCTGAAAAGCTGCCTCAACTTTATTGTCTATTGCAGTTTCTGACTTGCCCATCTCCTTAAACATATTTCTATATATGTTTGTATAGTATGCTCCCTCAGTTGGAGGAACAGGCGTACCTAGTTCCACTTCAGGAATAATTTCCAGGTTGAAATCATCAAAATAATAATTAGCCGCCGCTGCCCCAACAAATATATTGAATCGAAGCGCTCCTTCTCCTTCAACATCTGATGTATAAACCATCTCTATTAACTTCCACTCTGAGTTAAGCGTAAAGTCTGATCCTATTTTATAACCATAAGATGGAGGCCCATCCTGAGCGGCAAGGTGGATGGAAACGTCTTTATCTGCTTTGGCATAAAAACTAATGATGTACTTAGCCCCTTTTTCTGCAGTCCAATTGCTTGGTGTATTAAGCTGAATATTCCAGTTATTTTCGGCAGCCGTTAATACGTTAATGTTTGCTGCATAATTTCCGCTATGTGCATCAGCAGAGTTGTAATCAATAGTAGCAGATCCTTCAGGAGTTTGTAAACCCCACCAGTCCTGGCCGCTTTCAAAGCCAGGGTTAGAAAAAATGTTTGCTGCTTTTATTCCGCTTAATGTTAACAGAAATAAAAGACTAAACAGGTAGATGTGTTTCATGCATTTATAGGTTTTTTTTGAAGAGTAAATTTAATAAAAATAATAATACATAAATTGAACAATTAAAAGATAGAATGAATACTCTGACTTGTGCAATGATTATTCATCTATCTTTTGTTCAATTCTATAGGACAGAATAAGACCTCTAAAGAAATTGTACAATCTCTCTATTTAAAGAAGTTCTGATATGAAAAGCTAAATCTTACACAATAGGCTTCTTTAATTTTTGTAGAACTGATAACCAGAATTTCTGGAACCAAAATTACATCTTTAATAAGAGCTGCAATATTTGCATTGAATCTTAAGATAGGAAAAGAGTGGATACTGAAATTAAAGAAGTATTGCCAGATTTGAATCCACATTTTTTGTTTGTGCTTTATATAACTGTAGAAAAACACGGTTTCTCAAATTAGTAAGCAGTCGATGAAATGTGAACGCCATCAAAGCAAAAAAGGTCCACTCAAATAAATCTGAGTGGACCTTTTTTATAACAAAGTCTTCTTTAACTTTCCAGAGTATTTCTATTCCTTTATAACCTTTTCCTTTATAACGCCTTCCGCTGTTTCTATTTCGGCAATATAAACCCCTTTTGAAAGACCTGCTGTGGCTATTTCAATCTTATAGTCAAGAATGTTCTTTTGCTCAAGGACAATTTTTCCTGATTGATTGTAAATAGTGATGCTGCGAATCCTAGCTTCTGATTCAAATAAGATCTGATCAGCAGAAGGATTAGGATATATAGAAACCTTAGACTTCACCTGAGGATTTAACGTGCTCAATACATCATTATTAATCAAACTCACATTGTCGAAATGTAAGCTACCCAGGGCTTTCCCCAGATCAAAAATAACCCGTGCTTCAGGATCAGTATCACCGGACATTGTAAAGGTATAGGTAATCGTTTTCTTAGTAGGACCTGCCGTTTGAGTTTCTCCCGAATATACATTCCAAGGATCTTTGCTCATACCTATACTTGCAATAAAAGTTGTTTGCTGACTTGCCCATACATCAAATGTTAAAGTATATGAGTGACCCTTTTCTATTAAAAGGCCATCCTGAGAAAATTGTATATCCCATGAATTGGCTCCACTTTTAGATACATTAAATACAATTTCACCCTGATTAATTACTGATGAAGCAAGGTTTGAAGGCACCGTTGTATACCATTTGTAAAATCCAGCATCAAATTCTCCATTTTGAATCATTTCGCCCTTCTTTCTGAATACGGCCTTTATCGTTGTATTGATAGCCATGTTAAACTGAAAAGGATTGTCAAGATCCTGATAGGTTCCTTCCCACTTTATAAAGTCATAGCCTGCCGCAGGAACAGCTTCCAGAGTAACATTTGCATTAGCGCTGACCTTTCCATTCGGGTATGAAGCTATTAAAGTTCCCCCTGTTACCTGTTGCACCAAAAGATCATATTCAGATTTTTCTGCACTGAATTGATAGACCTTTACAAAATCCACTTCAAATTTTTGAGGGAAAATGGTAGAGTCGATCCCCTGTGAGCCAGCCCAATCACCACCTACAGCATTGTTAAGTATCAGATGCATCTTCTGATCGAAAGGCCATTCCCTATAAGTATCAGTAGGCTTTTTATCAAGAGAATAGTATAACACATCATCAACATAAAATCTTAAACTGTCTGCATACCACTCCAAAGCATAAGTATAAAAATTATTATAAGGTGCGACAAGATCCGTACTACCACCTCTACCTTCTCCAGTCTCATGGTTGTATCTCTCTGTATGTGTTGTAAAAAATATTTGGTTAGGATCATATCCGACATTTTCCATCAGATCTATTTCTCCGCTGGAAGGCCAGTTACCATACACACTTTCGCTCGGCAAGAACCAGATTGCAGGCCAGATACCTCTGCCGGTGGGCAATTTAGCTCTGACCTCAAAACGACCATATTTCCAGTCACCATTTCCCAATGTTTTTATTCTTGCAGAAGTGAATTTTTTACCTGAATAATTTTCTTTCCTGGCTTCAATAATCAGCTTTCCATTGTCAACCCGTACATTCTCCAATCGCTCTTTGGTATAATATTGCAGCTCATTATTCCCAAATCCACTTCCACCAACATCATAATCCCATTTCTTTGGGTTGGGCAGACCTGAATAATCGAACTCCTCCGACCATATAAGTACCTTGTTGATTTTCTGTGCGTAAAGGGGGTGTAATAAAAGACAAAGTGAAATGAAGATTATAGCTCTCATTAAAATATTATTTATTCCAGACTTAATACAATTTAAGAAAACTATTCGTCATTTTATAATTACATCCTGGAATTCCGGTGTTTTATCAATAATCGACTTAGCAAAAGGACAATAGGGAATTACCTTCATACGGTTCCTTCTGGCAAAAGCGATGGCCTTGTCAACTAATTCATGTCCAACTCCTTCTCCTTTAAGGCTTTCATCCACTTCAGTATTGTCGATGGTCATTAAATGTTCTGATTTTAAAGATTACTCTAACCTGGCAGATGTCTCATCACCAATTCGTATAAAAAACATTCCTCCGCCTTCGTGAACCTGGTGTCTCATTTCTCTCATTTGACAAGTAATATTTCTGATAATATAGTTTAAAAAGCCAGTAAAAGTTTAATTCTAAATTTGTTAAATTTGATTAGACGAAACTATCAATCTTAAATGAAAAACTTTTGGGCTATTCCCATTTTTATCTTATCAATTTTTGTTTCAAATAAAGAATTGAATGCTCAAACCCTTAATCTTAAAACTGAAACACGACTGCTTGAAATTACACTTAACGCCCATCATTATTCAAAAAAACAAATGGATGATGAGCTTTCAAGCAAATCTTTTATAAAATTTATTGACCTTCTTGATCCTAAGGCAATTTATTTCACATCTCAGGATATCCAACTCCTTAAGGCTTATGAAAAACAAATAGATGATGAATTAAAAGGAAGATCCTGGAAACTACTGGATGTTCTGATACCTCTCTATAAACAAAGACTTACAGAAGCTGAGAAGGGGATCCATGACATTTTATCAAAACCGTATACATTCAGTAAAGGAGAATATCTTTCCATAGATACAACTGAGCACTTACCATTATCAGAATTCGACGAGGACTTAAAAACAAGATGGAATGATCATCTTACTTTGATTATATTAAATCAGATGTATAATCTATGCTCAGTTGACGGACAAACCAATATGCTGACCAAAGAGACAGAGGCAAGAGAAAAAACAAGAATCATTGAAAAACGAAGAGTCAGAAGAATTATAGATCACCCTGAAGGATTTGAAAATTATATAGCATCTCTATACTTTGACGCTATTACAAGTGTGTTCGATCCTCACACAACCTATATGTCTAAGACAAGCTGGCAAAACTTCGAATCACGATTGACCTCAGAAGAACTTTCATTTGGAATAAATCTTGACGAAAGCGAAACCGGAAACATCATTATTGAAAGCCTCGTCCCTGGTGGCCCTGCATGGAAATCCGGGCAACTAAATAAGGATGACGTCCTGCTTGAACTCCAATGGGAAGGGAAAGCATCCGTTGACCTTACAGCTTCTGACATACAGGAAGTGGAAGAACTCATGAACCAATCCAACAGGCAGAAACTAAATTTTAAAATAAAGAAATCAAGCGGTGAAATTCTTACAGTAACTCTTATTAAAGAAAAAATAGATAATGATGACAATACCGTCAAGGGACTGATTTTATCAGGAACAAAGAGAATTGGCTACATCGCTCTTCCCGGGTTCTACAGTGAATTTGAGAACTTAAACCATGGTTGCGCAAATGATGTTGCAAAAGAGATTGTTAAGCTGAAAGAACAAAAAATCGATGGATTGATATTAGACATCCGGTATAATGGAGGGGGCTCTTTATACGAAGGTATGAACCTCGCAGGAATATTTATTGATGAAGGTCCTCTCATGTCTCTGAAAAACAGAGATGGGAAAACAACTGTTCTCAAAGACATGAACAGAGGTACCATTTATGATGGGCCCTTGGTACTCATGGTAAATAATGCAAGCGCATCCGCATCCGAAGTACTTGCCTCAACCCTTCAGGATTACAACAGAGCAGTTATTGTAGGTGGCAATACATACGGTAAGGCAAGTGGACAGATCATTATACCACTTGATTCAACAGTTGGCACAAGCTCCAAGCAGTTTGATAAAGCAAATTCTCCTCATGGTTTTTTAAAGGTCACGATTGAAAAGCTATATAGAATAAATGGCAAAAGTGCTCAACTTAAAGGTGTGAAGCCGGATATCACACTTCCTGATATATTTGATGTCATTGATTATAAAGAATCAAATTATGCAAATGCTCTTCCATACGATTCTATCAATAAGAAAATTATCTATCAACAATTACCGGCTTTGCCAATCAATACATTATCGAAGAGCAGCCAGCAAAGGATTGCAGGTAATTTAGCTTTCCAGGACCTCAACAAATTTATCAAGGCATACTCAGGTTGGATGAAGGCTCCTATTCCTTTATATCCTCCCGATTATAAAAAGTATAATGATGATCGCCAGGTTACATTAAAAACTTTAAAAAAATCATGGATTAAACCTACTACAACTTTTACAGTGGAAAACACGTCCTATGAAAACCAGGTATTGCAAGCTGATCCTTACAAAAAAGAGCTCAATGATCTTTTGCTAAAAAGGACTCGGTCTGATATCTACATTGAAGAATCATATTCTATAATCACAGACTTAATTAATTCAAATAACAAATAAAAAATGCATTTATGAATCACTTCAGAAAAACTATCTTTTTGCTTTTAGTATCTACATTTTTTGCTTTATCAACCAGAGCTCAGAAATTCACTACCGCAGGAGAATACATGACCTACATGGGAGAACTGAATCGGAAAATCACGGAAGACTATATGTCTTATACAAGTGCTGTAGCTCATGGGAAAAGTGCCAGAAAAGTTGAGAACAGAAGAAAAGAAATCATACAGTCGACTAAAGATGCCATAAAGAAAATTTCCGTTATGCCTCCTTATAAGGATGACAAAGCTTTGAGAGACTCGGCAGTTTCATATCTTAAACTCACACAACATGTGCTTAACGACGACTATGCTAAGATCCTGAACATGGAAGAAATAGCAGAACAATCTTATGACGCCATGGAAGCTTATCTTTTGGCCCAAGAACTAGCCAGTGAGAAAATGAACGATGCCGGAAGAAGACTTAATGCTATTGAAAAAGAATTTGCAGCAAAGAATAATATTAATCTTATAGAGAGCAAGGATGAGCTTACTACAAAAGTAGAAAAAGCTCAACGGGTGAATGCATATCAAAGAAAAGTTTATCTTATCTTTTTTAAAAGCTATAAACAGGAAGCATACCTGCTTGATGCCATTCAAAGCAAAAATGTGAATGGAATCGAACAAAACAAAAATACCCTTCAAAAGTATGCAGAACAGGGCCTTGCGACGCTGGACACTATGAAAGCCTTCAGCAATGACAGAACCATTGTTAATGCATGCAAACAGTTGCTGGAATTTTATAAAACCGAAAGCAAAGACAAAATACCCAGTCTGACTTCTTTTTATATTAAGGAAGAAAACTATTTGAAAATTAAAAAGGCATTTGAAGCAAAGAAGGAATCTGCCAGGACAAAAGCAGATGTTGATCAATACAATAAGGCAGTCAATGAATTCAACCAAAGCGTGAATGAATTCAACGCAACGAACAATAGTTTGAATGATACGAGAAATAAACTCATTGCAAATTATAATAAAGCTGTAGATACATTCTTAGATAAACATACTCCAAAGTACAAGTAATTTAAAGTCCCTCTATTTCAGGAGAGGGATTTAGGGTGAGGTTATAAGATTAAAAAAGGAGCTTCTTAATCAGAAGCTCCTTTTTTAATCTATTAGAATCTACAAAATTTTATTCGTAAAATGTGACCTCGCCATTGTCCATATCATAATACGAACCAACTATTTTAATCAACCCCTGATCTTCCATTTCCTTTAAAATAGGACTTTGCTTGCGAATTGCCTCTACAGTAACCTTGACATTTTCTTTTATTACCAGATCCACAAACTCATAGTTTTTGGATGTTTTCTCACCATGATAATGATTGCAATTCTGAATAGCAGGCTCCACCTTTTTTAATAAAGTAGTCAGGTTTCCCATTTCAACATGATCTATCGCTCCCTTTATCGCACCGCAGTATTCATGACCGATAACAAGTACAAGTTTCGCTCCTGCAACTTTACAACTGAACTCCATTGATCCCAGGATGTCTTCATTTATAATATTACCTGCTACACGTGCAACAAACAGATCCCCGATTCCTTTATCAAAAACATCTTCTACAGGAACTCTTGAATCGATGCAGGAAAGCACAATAGCTTTCGGATACTGACCATTTAAGGCATCCCTGATTTGTTTAGAATGATCACGTAAGGTCAGGTTACCAGAAATAAACCTTTTATTACCTTCTTTCAGTTGCTTCAACACCTCATCAGGCGTGAGTTTCTGCTGCTCTTCTGCAGTTAGTACTTTTTCTATAAGGGGACTTAACTCCATGATTTCTTCTAATTGGGGGTTTAATAATAACCTCTATCAGACAAAAATACAGCTAATGAAGGATAAGATAAAATATCAAATTAGATTGATTAAAAAAAATCGATGAATTTATTCCAAAATATATACATTTAACCTTTATTCAATTTTTAAACTATCCTTTTTATTTATGAAAAAACTTAAACTTCCCATTATCATTCTCATTCTGCTGGTATCCATTTTTAATCAAAGTAAAGCCGGTATCTATGAAGTCCTGGCGATAAAGCCTATTTATGAAAACGAGAAACTTAAAGGTTACTATCTTGTAAGTCGTAATCTAGAAAAATTTAAGTAAACCTCCATTTACACCATATCCAAATGCGATGTTTCGATGAAGCCCATAGTTTCAGTACATGAGCCCCGCAATATGTATGATGATGTCATTTACGCTGCAATAAATGATTCTGCATTATGCATCATATACAATTTTAACGGAAACAGTGGGATTAAAAATGTCACAAATGGGGAGGCTGAGATAGTAACATATAGCTCCAAAGATCTGAAGCAACTCGGAACCACAAAGCTTTTAAACAAGGTAGCAATGTGGCATATCAACTCAACAATCGTTGCCAACGGCAACAATGGATTTATTTTTACCGGAATGCTGTTTGAAGACAAGGTATTTAAAGGAATAATCCATTACGATAATAAATTAAATATTAAATGGACTTATGAAAACGCTTTTAATTATGAAGAAAAAATAATACCACTGGCTTACACAGAAACTATTGATCAGAACCTCTACAGCTTTTATGTTCGTAAGGCGAAATTAAAAACTCCCAAAATATATACAGGATTATTAATTAATAAAGTAAAGGATGGCAACATGGTATTGAACCATGAATTTAACAGTGAGGACATAAAAATTATTGAGAAGCCTGCACTTTATAGTGATGGGAAAAACGGAGTATTATTTGCTCAGTTTAATCTTAGTAAAAATAATGGCAACTTCCTGCTGAAAGCAAACAATGAAAGAGGCCTTCTCTTTCTTAGGTTTGATTTGGCAACTAAGAAAACAGAGGAAAAACTTCTATCTCTGGAATCCGATGAGTTCTTATCTAAACTTGATGAAAACGACAAAATTAAATTTAAAAAAGGCGGTCCCAGACTAAATCCAATCAGAGCTACTAAAATAGGAGAAAGCTATTTCCTGATTGGAGAAACATATAATCCTGTTGCTTATGATGTACTGGTGAACTTTACAAGTTCACTTATGGAATGTTCAGATAGAGTTTTTGTAGCTGAGTTTGACAAAAACCTTAATCTCAAAAAAATTAATTTTTTCAATAAAGCAATCAAAACATACACTACAACCAATGAGGTAAGTCACTCCTCCACTTATTTTACCGGCTCATTCCTTGATATGAGAACTAATGAAGATAAGACAGGATTTACCTTCAGGTATATCGATTATACGGGTGGTAAAACAGCAGATCACATCACTGTCACTTACAATAATGGAACCTTTAAAACAACAAGTTTGCCTATGACCAGGCCGCGCAATGATTATTCCCTCAATGCTCTGGAGGGTAAGCCGGGAAAGATAAACGTGATTAAAAGAGTTTACAATGTTTTTGAGATAGCAGAAGAGTAGGTGATATTAAACCCTTCAAAAGAAAGAGGAGATTAAAACAACCTCCTCTTTCTTTAATTTTTTTTGCAATGTGGCCTTGCTTGTACTTACTTCACAGATTCCGTTACCGGAATAGGATTAATTTTTTGAAGCGTATCCATAGCCTGATGCATGAAATCTATATCTTCAAATACGATCATTGGTTTTTTATTGATCTCTTTCAGCTTACACTTCTTAGGGTTTTTCTGAGCAAAAAGGAGGATTTTACCGAATATATCTGACTTGTAATAGGCGTCATTATTCTGAACAAAATACCCTTTCATAGTCCCATTCTTGATAGTGAGCTTTTCAAAGCCAAGGCCTTCTGCAAGCCATCGGAGTTTTACTGTTTCTACAAGATCTTTAACTTCTTCAGGAAGTGGGCCAAAACGATCTATTATAGATGCCCTATACTTTTCAAGCTCCTCTTCAGTCTTAATATTATCCAGTGTGGAATAAAGACTTAATCTTTCGGATATATTGGAAACATAAGTCTCCGGGATAATTACAGCAAGGTCTGTCTCAATCTGACAATCGGTAGATTTATGTAAATCTTTAGCTTCAAGCTCTTTTTTAAACAACTCTGCAAACTCCGTCTCTTTAAGCTCTTGTATGGCTTCATCAAGAATTTTATGATACATATCAAATCCCAGATCTGATATGAATCCGCTTTGTTCCGCCCCAAGTAAGTTACCAGCTCCACGAATATCAAGATCCCGCATGGCCACCTTAAATCCATCTCCAAGATCAGAGAATTCTTCAAGTGCACTTAGTCTCTTTCTTGAATCAGCAGGAAGGGTAGATACCGGCGGAGTGAGGAGATAACAGAATGCTTTCTTGTTGGAGCGGCCTACCCGTCCTCTCATCTGATGCAGATCTGACAAGCCAAACATATGTGCCGAATTGATCATAATGGTATTGGCATTAGGAATATCCAAACCAGATTCAATGATGTTTGTTGAAACCAAAACATCGTATTCAGCTTCTACAAACTTCAACATTACCTTTTCGAGCTTGTCTCCCTCCATTTGTCCATGAGCTACACCCATCTTTGCATCAGGCACAAGACGTTTAATCCTGTCTGCCATTTCTTCGATGTCTTTAACTCTGTTATGAACAAAGAATACTTGTCCGCCACGCTTCAATTCATAGCTCACAGCATCCCGGATAATCGTATCATTGAATGCATGAATTTCTGTAGTAACAGGTTGCCTGTTAGGAGGAGGAGTTGCTATTATTGAAAGATCCCTTGCTCCCATCAGCGAGAAATGCAGAGTTCTTGGAATCGGTGTTGCAGTAAGAGTTAACGTATCAACATTCACTTTAAACTCTTTTAGTTTATCTTTTACCTTCACACCAAACTTCTGCTCTTCATCAATAATCAACAGACCAAGATCTTTGAACTTAACATCTTTACCGATGAGGCGATGTGTACCGATAAGAATATTAGTCTTGCCTTCCTCTACCCTTTTGATCGTTTCCTTTATCTGCTGACCGGTTTTAAACCTGTTTACATACTCCACATTTACGGGAAAACCTTTGAGCCTTTCACTGAACGTTTTGTAATGTTGCATAGCCAGGATGGTGGTTGGCACAAGCACAGCCACTTGCTTGTTATCTGTTGCAGCCTTAAATGCTGCACGGACAGCTACCTCCGTTTTTCCGAATCCCACATCACCACAAACAAGGCGATCCATAGGATGCGGAAGCTCCATATCCGCTTTTACATCAGCAGTTGCCTTTGCCTGATCAGGTGTATCCTCATAGATAAATGAAGATTCCAGTTCTGCCTGCAGAAAAGTATCTCTGTCAAACTTAAACCCAGGAGCCGCTTTTCTCTTAGCATATAAACTGATCAACTCCTTGGCAATATCTTTGACTTGTTTCTTAACACGTTTCTTTTTTTGTATCCCAATCACCGGAACCTAGTTTACTGATGGGTGGAGGAGTTCCTTCTTTGCCTGCATATTTTGATATTTTGTGTAGCGCATGTATACTTACATAAAGCAAATCATCATCTCTATATACCAAGCGTATTGCTTCCTGCTGCCTTCCACCTACCTCCACTTTCTCAAGACCGGCAAACCTACCCACACCATAGTCAGAGTGAACGACAAAATCTCCGGGATGCAAGGTCCTGAGCTCTTTCAATGTCATTGCCTTCGACTTTGAAAACTTCTCTTTGGTCTTATACCTGTGATATTTTTCAAAAATCTGATGATCGGTATAGCAGACCAGCTTTAACTGATCATCAATAAAACCCTGCCTGAGAGCAGCATTCATCGTCTGAAATTTCAAGAACCTGTCAACTTCATTAAAGATGGTAGTTAACCTTTCTATCTGATGATAGGACTCTGCCGCGATAACATTTGTATAATCTTTTTCCTGATAGGATTTTAAATTTTCAGCAAGAAGGTTAAACTCCTTATTAAAGGGAGGTTGCGCTTTAGATGAAAACTCAATAAGGTTATCTGTATCAAAGTAATATCGTGTTCCGAATTCAAGAATCTTGTAACTCTCCAGCAGCTTTTTAAATTCTTCAGGATTTTCAAAGAGCTGAGCAGGAGAAGTAATTAACTTTGAGCCACCGGTTTCCTTTAATATCTGTTCAAAAGAAAGTGTTGCTTTGTCAAAATATCTTTCTATAATCTCTAATGTCAACTCAACATCTTTGACCCAGATATAAGTATCATCAGGAAGGAACTCAAGCAAAGATTCTCTTTTCTCCTGAAGCAATTTGGTCTGTACATTGGGAATAATAGAAAACGTTTTTTTGTTCTCAACAGACAGCTGCGTATTGGGATCAAAGGTTCTTACACTTTCGATTTCATCCCCGAATAGTTCAATTCTGTATGGGTAGTCATGAGAATAACTGAATATATCAACAATCCCTCCCCTGATAGAATATTGGCCTGCTTCATATACAAAGTCTGTTTTTTCAAAGTCGTAAGTCGAAAGTAATTCTGTAACAAACTGAAGATCTACTTTTTCGCCCACATTAGCAGTAAAGCTATTGCTTTTGAGAGACTTTTTATTGATTACTTTTTCAGTAAGAGCATCAGGATAACTGACTATGCAAAAATTGTCTTCCCCCTGTTATTCACAGCACTAAGGACCTCCGCGCGCATGAGCACATTGGCATTTTCAGTTTCTTCAAACTTATAGGGCCTTTTGTATGAGTTGGGAAAAAAATGTACGTTCATGTCCTGAAGAAGCACCTGAAGGTCATTCTGAAAAAAAGACGCTTCTTCCTTATCCTGAAGGATGAATAAATGATTTCCAGGACTTAAACTGCATATAGCTGCTGACACTACGGCATCCATACTTCCATTTAACCCTTTCAGACGGAAACGTAAATTGCTGTCTGACTTTATCTTATCATGGAGAATCTGAACCAGGGGCTCTTCCTGATAAAGCCTTATTAAATCTTTTACTTTCAAACTATTCTCTTTGTGAGTTACAAATTTAAAAACATTGAGAAGCAGTATAAAATTCTTTCACGATAAATAATATTCAAATAGGCAAAAAAGTTTGAAATGGACTGTTTACTATTCCGGCTTAAATGGGTATTAATAGAATATTGTATAGAGGAAAACTGTAATTATTAAAGGTCGACGATAAGGTTTCTTAGGAAAGTACAATACGGAGGGGATAATGTTTTCTTATTGCCACACCATATGTTACCCGGGACGGGGTAACATATGTGTAACAACAACTCTTTAAAAACACATTAAATAAAGAATATGAAAACAAATTATACTCACTGTCTTTTACGGCGACTCTGATTCAAGGTTTCAAAAAAAATAAGTACATCAATGAAGAGACTTTTACTGTTTGTTATAAGTGCCTTTCTTCTTCAGGTTCAAGGTTATTCTCAGATACCAGCTAACATCAATTCGGGAAATCCTAACTTTCCTTTCCCTCAGTTTAAAGATTACAATCAGGGAGCATTAAAAACAATCGCAAGTTCCGAGCACCATTCTGCAGGAGTGACCCATGCAGAACTGGAGCTTAGAATAAGAGAAGCCTACCAAATGATCTGCAATAATATGACTTATAACGTCACTCAGGGAACTACTGCGGCCCCCCTGACAGTCAATGGTGTAAGATATATAATGCCTAATATAAATGCTCCTATAATGCATTGCACCTGTGTTGAAGCGGATGGGTACTATTTGCTGGCGGCAGCATACATGGGAGATAAAGAAACTTATGACGGATATTACATGTGGATGCATGATCGTCAATTTCAAAAAACAGTAAGGTTTGTTGATAATGTCATGAACTCTCCCAACTATGGCTATAGCCCCGGGATTTCAGGAGCTGGTTCCTTTGGGCCTTCTACAAACGTTTATGGGGGGGCTTTAGGAGGAAATTCTGCTTCTGACGGAGATGTTGATATTGCTCTTGCAATGCTGGTTGCCTGGAAGCAATGGGGTGACAATGGAGTCATTTGTAACGACCCTGAATTAGGGACCATCACTTACAAAGATGAAGTTATTAAATATATCTCCACAATGGTTGATACTTTGCTTTATGCTCCTTCACTTCCAATGAAAAAGTATATATCAGGTATAATCGGATTAGACGGATATATGAAAGGTGGAGATACCTGGAATGAGCTAACTAACTGGGCGCAGGGAGGATCATATCTGGGAATGAATCCGGAAAGAACAGGTGGAGACCAGCAACATATTGATTATTATGCTCCCGCTTACTTTAGATCTTTTGCAGATGTGCTTGAGGCAGAAGGAAAATCTCCCTGGCTGATTAAACAATATAGAAGAGCAGAAGCATCCAGCGACTGGGCAATGGGAAAGATGGCAGAGCAGGGGTTAATTGGATTTGCCGGATGGTGGGCATTGGATGCTGCCAATAACGCTTCTTATACTAGCTTTAATGACGGCGAGGATTTCAGATTGGGTTGGAGAACAGTATTAAATTATGTATGGAATGGTAACCCCACTACTTCATGGGACCCGAGCAATACTCCTACAGGTCACCAAGTAATTCCGGGAGGCAATACTTATGAACTGGACTTTGCCAAAAATAACGAGAAATTTTTATTGGACCCTCAGTCATATGGAAATTTACCCTATAAACTTCCTACACAGGAACTCGATATATGCGGACCATCCACGCTGACCACCTATCATAGTCCGACCGGAGCCAATATGGGAAGCTTGTATTTCAGGCTGAACAAAGCTTTCGGAGCCTTTTCTCCTTCTGCTGTTGCTGTGCAGAATTTCAGATTGATGTCAGAAATGTACAGAAAATGCGAAATTACCTGGGATGGAGCGGACGGAGGTGCTCAAAAGTATACCGATTCTAATCCTCTGTACTTTCATGAATTCTTCAGATTCCTTGGAATGATGGTGCTTACCGGTAACTGGCACGATCCTTTGGATATGGCACCAGAGGCAAATATGAAGATTTATAAGTCTGTAGATAAAACCTATGCTTATATCGGGGATACACTTACCTATAAAATAACCTACAGAAACTTTGGAAAACCTTCGGCAACAGGGGTTGTAATTACAGACGAGCTACCTACAGGATTGACATTTCTATCTCAAAGTCCAAGAGCAGGAGGTGTAACTTTTTCCCAGACAGGTAGCACACTCAGCTGGTCAGTAGGTACTGTTCCAGGAACAGAAATCGGTGTTCCTGATAATCTGGCGGAAACCATGGATACCATTACCCTAAAGGTAATTGTTAACAGCAATGCCCCTGCCAGAATTTGTAATGCTGCTACCATTACAGCCACTAATGGTTCCGGCTGGACAAGCAATGAATATCCGAATAACATTACTGAGACAATGGAAAGAAACTGTGTGGACATACTCAATGAGAAACCACTCTCTATTGTAAAATCAGTAAACAGAAGTATTGTGCAGGTAGGGGATAGTATTGTTTATACTATTAAAATAAAGAACACCTCTGTTGCATTTTTAAACGGAGGAAGACCGGGTGTTCATTTTACAATGGGTTTACAGCCTTTTACAAACCCTGCAAATGAATTGAAAATGAATTTCAGATTCTTTCATGGTGCACAGGAAGCTTATATCAATCTAAAAAACTATAGGGTCTCCTACTTCCTGAAAGAAAACGGACCTCCGGCCTGGCAAGTGGCAGTAGGAACTGCAGAGGGATTTGGAACAGCTCCCCCGACATTGGGAGTACAACCGCTCGTTCCGGGTCCTGGATACAACCACAGATTCTTTATTACATTCCCGGAAGCCCTTACCACAGTAACACAACACCTTGCAGAATATCGCGGTAATAAGGAAATGATTCACCGTGGCGAACTTGCACCTCCCCGCATGGAAGCAAGGGTCTTTACTAACCCTAATGGAAGTTTTAACTTCTCAGACGACTGGAGTTATGAAGCTGCCTTAAACACAACAGGGGCTTCAAATGATCTTCAAACTTTAATTACCAATGACTGGTCGGACCCAGACAATCTGGATGTTCCATTAAACAAATACCATCCTGAAGCTTGTGGAACAACCACTAAAATTTCCAATAAAGTGCTTGTGGAAGAATGGGATGGCTATACCTGGAGAAGAATCCTGGGTACATCTCCGGCTACTGGGCGTGAGCTTAATAATATCATAGTTAAAGATACTTTACCTAATACAGTCACCTTTGGTGGATATATTACAGGTTATCCTGTAGGAAGTTTAGCTGGAAATGTGATAACCTGGCCTACAGTTCCTCAGCTTCTGGTAAATGATTCTATTGAATATAAATTCTGGGTTAGAGTCAAAGATGCGGCCTTCTTTAACTGCCCTGCCGGACCTACGCCTGATGAAATCATCAACACAGGGTATGCAAAAGCCGACAATGAACCTTGGGTGAAAGATACTGCTAAAACTAAGGTAAGCTGTGATGCTGTATTTATACCGGACCCAAGCGTTTCCAAAAAGGCCGATAAAGTTAATTATTTAACCGGTGACGATATTACATATACTGTGGTTTACAAAAACAAGTCTGGCACACTTGTTTCTTCAATCGGAACTGCTGCAGACTGGAAACAAGTGGAAGGCAATCCATTTACTTTTTCCGGAGGCAATATGATTATCAGTGGTGCGGGACTTAATGGCGCCACAGGCTCCAACATGATGACCCATAAATATTCACATGGAAGAAACGGTTCTATTAATACCACTATTAATCTGGCAACTTATCAGGAAATTTATGCACTTGTTTTCAGACAAAACGGGAATAAGTGGTATGAAATACGTCTGAAAAAAGAATACAACGGAATTGTGGTAAGCTTATGGGATCGTGGCTATAGCGCAGCTGGCTATACTCAGCTTATGTCAGAAACTACTAATACAGCGTTCCCTGCAGGATTTACTGATATAGATATAAAACTGGAACTGTTCGAAGACAAAGCATCTTTCTCTTTAGTAGCGAGTGGTGTGACCATGCCAGGAACTCCACAATATATTCAAACAGGCCTGGAAAAAGTTGCCGGATATGCAGGGTGGAGAAGTAACAACAACGATGCATCCACAGTCAAAAAATGGAATACCTGGCTTGACTCAGGCTTTGATATTGTCATGAGAGACCCGGTACCTACTGGGGTAACATTTGTATCCGCTACAGATGCTGATCTAAGCGGTTGTCCAAGCTGTACACCTTCTCCTATTGAAGGAACAAACTCAGCAGGGACTGTAACTTATACTAAAATTGATGGGCCTGTATTGGCAAACGACTCTGTGATCTATGTATGGAAAGGAAATATTGCCAGTTGCCCGGCAACCGGACTCCTCATCAATACAGCCTATGTCGATATCAGAGGAATAGTGCCGTCCCCTTCAGCACAAGTAGTAACTGGCTGTGATGTGACGACTACTCCGCTTAACTTCCTTTCATTCGAGGTTAGACAGGCTGAAAAAACAGTACTTCTGAATTGGATTACCGCCAATGAGCAAAACGTTTCTCATTTCAACATTCTTGTGAGTCAGGATGGAAAAACCTGGAATGTTCACCCAGTAAAAGTCGCTGCAAAAAATCAATTATTGAATGAATATCAGTTTGCCCTTCCAGCCAACAACTCCGGAATTACTTATTATAAAATACAGGAAGTTGATAAAGATGGCAAGACTGATTTCAGTAAAGTGAAAAGTCTGAACTTCGGGATCGAGGATGAAATTTATGTGTATCCGAACCCTGCAGATGACAAGGCACATATCAGATACAGCCTAAGCGGAGAAAAGATGCTCACCGCTATCATTTATGACGTACACGGAAGAAAGATATTTGAAAATACCTTCACTGCTCTGGATGAAAAAGGAGAAATTACAATTGACCTTGATATTGCTTCCGGTCTGTATATATTGGAAGTCTTGACTGACACTTTTGTAAAAGACATCAAGCTCATCAAAAAATAATAATTAAAAAGTAATGCAGTAATATCCTGAAAAAAATTACTGCATTACTTCTATTTTTTTAACTTTCAAAACCCTTAAGAATCCTTACGGGCTTCTTATCTTCTCCTACTGCAACCATAGTAAAGACACCCTCAATTGCCTTTTCCCTTTTCTCATGGTACATCTCCTCCACATAAATTTCTACTTTAACCTGAATGCTGGTATTTCCCACATGCTCAATCTTGCCAACGATTTCAATGATTGTCCCGGCTGGAATCGGCCTTTTGAAATCTATCTTATTTGTTGAAACGGTTACAAGTCTCTGCTTACTGAATCTTGTTGCAGTGATAAATGCAACTTCATCCATATAGGCCAGGGCAGCTCCTCCGAAAAGGGTATCATAATGATTCACTGTATTAGGAAAAATTGCCTTAAACTGACGTGACTCTGCTTCTTTAATTCTAGTCTCTAAATCCATTCTCTATTTTTTTACAATATAAATCGGTATTAATCATTAAAAAAATGTCAATGTTAAGCAATCCGTTGGAAGCTATAACTAAAGTACTGATTGTTATGATTAACAAGTTTTTTTTAATGGCTAATGGTTCATTTGCGTTGGAACAATTCTCCTCCTTATCAGTTTTTACTCTAATTTAGGCGACCCTAAATTTAAAATTATCACTTATCTAAATTTAATATTTATATTTGTCAAAATTTAAATTTAAATGAGACTAAAGTTAAATCTTGTTTTTCTTCTGCTGACTATTAGCATTTTCCTTTTAGGAAATGTGAGTTGGGGCCAGACATCCTATATAAAGGGAAATGTTAGTTCAGCAGGAGAGCCAGTCATAGGAGCTCTTGTGATTATAGAAAGCCTGAATCAAAGCCAATTGACAGATACACTTGGAAATTTTGCCTTCTCACAAATTCCAGAAGGAACATACAAGATCAAAGTACAGGCCATAGACTACCAGAATTATGAAAGAACTGTTACGCTGAAAAATGGCGAAAATAAAAAACTTGACATACAATTAGACGCATTTAGATCAGACCTAAATGAAGTAGTTGTAACAGGAACAATGAAGGAAGTAAGCAGAACTTCTTCTCCAATTCCAGTAGAAGTCTATACACCAAACTACTTTAAGAAGAACCCGACACCAAGTCTGTTCGAAAGTCTGCAAATGGTGAACGGCGTGCAGCCTCAGCTCAACTGCAATGTCTGCAATACTGGAGACATACATATAAACGGAATGGAAGGACCTTATACAATGATTACTATTGATGGAATGCCTATAGTAAGCAGTCTTTCCACTGTTTACGGACTAAGCGGAATACCCAACAGTATGGTTCAAAGAATTGAAGTTGTTAAAGGTCCGGCATCTACCTTGTATGGATCGGAGGCTGTAGGAGGGTTGATTAATATAATTACAAAAGATCCATCCACCTCACCACGGGGGACAGTTGATGTCTTTGCTACCACTCAGCAAGAGCTGAATGCTGACGTATCTGTCAGAAGTAATGCCGGAAAACATACCTCACTATTAGGTATCAATTATTTCAACTTTAAAAATAAACTTGATGTCAATAAGGATCACTTTACGGATGTAACACTTCAGGACAGAATTTCAGTTTTTAACAAATGGAATTTTAAAAGAAAAAATAACCGGTTAGCATCCATCGCGGGAAGGTACATTTATGAAGATCGCTGGGGAGGAGAGGTGAACTATGAAAATAAATTTCGGGGAACAGACAGTGTTTACGGGGAATCCATCTACACGAAAAGGTATGAATTGATTGGAATGTATCAACTTCCCCTTAAAGAAAAGATAACATTTCAATTTTCACTTAATTCCCATCAACAGAATTCTGTATATGGGGTAATGCCATTTACTGCTCAGCAAAATATAGCCTTCGCGCAGTTCTTATTTGACAAAAAACTTTCCGTAAGGCATGATTTATTAATTGGCTTACCTTTCCGATACATTTATTATGATGATAATACTCCAGGGACCAAGTCTGCAGATATAACGGATCCTGTCAACAAACCTCAAAAGACTTTTCTGCCAGGAATATTTGTGCAGGAGGAGTTTACGATTAACACTAAACTCAAGAGTCTTGCAGGGTTGAGATATGATTATAACTCAATTCATGGTTCTATTTTAACACCAAGACTCAGCTTTAAATATGACCATTCAAAAACAAATATCATCAGACTAAGCGGTGGCAACGGATACAGAACAGTGAATCTTTTTACTGAAGACCATGCAGCATTGACAGGCTCCCGAGAAGTGATCATTTCAAATGAATTGAAGCCCGAAAAATCATATAATGCAAACCTGAATTATCAGAAGTTCATTAACACTAAAAAAGGATTTATCGGGCTTGATCTGAGTTTGTTCTACAATTACTTCACAAACAAAATCATCGGAGATTTTTTGACAGATCCCGATAAAATCATTTATGATAATCTTAATGGATATGCTATCTCCAAAGGAATAACTTTAAATACGGATTTCAGTTTTTCCTTTCCTTTAAAGATCATTGCAGGTATAACACTGATGGACGTATATTCAGTACAAAAAGACAGCATTGGGGTAAACCAAAGAGTGCAGCAACTTCATGCTCCAAAGATTTCCGGCACGTATGCTGTAACTTATAAAATCAATCAGCTTGGAATTGTCATAGACTACACCGGAAGGGTAACAGGTCCAATGGAATTACCTGTGCAGACCAACGATTATCGTCCATCTGTTTCACCTTGGTTTAGCATTCAGAACATTCAGATCACGAAAAAAATCAATAAACAGTTTGAGGTATATGGAGGAGTTAAAAACCTGCTGAACTATTTACCAAAGTATTCCCTGCTACGTTCTGAAGACCCCTTTGATAAAAGAGTAAACGACCCTGTTAGTAATCCAAATGGATATACATTTGATACAAGTTACAATTATGCACCCATTCAGGGTATAAGAGGATTTGCAGGAATTAGGTGGATTCTTCAGTAAAAAGTCCAAAATAAATCCGAGGCAGGGTTCAAATTTCCCTTTCAAATAGTATATTTGAAAAATCTGACTTTTAGAATTACATAATTTACTATGAACATTCATTACTTAAGGCATGTAGAGTTTGAAGGGCTTGGATGTATAAAAGAATGGGCTAAAATACCTGCCAACAGACTCACAGCGACTAAATTTTATGAAGATAATAAACTTCCTTTTGTTGAGTTGTTTGACCTATTGATTGTGATGGGCGGACCAATGGGAGTATACGATGAAAGCCAATACCCATGGATGAAGAAGGAGAAGGAACTCATTGCTAAAGCGATAGATAAAAATAAAAAAGTGCTTGGCATCTGCCTCGGCGCACAACTAATTGCTGACGTCTTAGGAGCTAAGGTTTATAAAAATAAAGAAAAGGAAATCGGCTGGCTTCCATTGGAGCTGACTGAAGAAGCTAAGAACAATGCATTATTTAGTGATTTCCAATCGAAATCTACAGTCTTTCAGTGGCACGGAGATACTTTTGACATTCCTTCCGGGGCTAAAAGAATTGCATCGAGTGAAGCTTGCGAAAATCAAGGCTTTATTTACGGAGATAATGTTGTCGCATTTCAGTTTCACCTTGAAATGAATGCAAGTGGCATAGATAAGCTTATTGTTAACTGTGGGCATGAACTGGTCAAGGCTCCCTATATACAGACTGAAGAAGAATTGCGCAAAGAAGATTATCTCACCACATCCAATGAGATGATGATAAATTTCTTAAATAAATTTGTAAATTAAATCGAAGAGCTGGTATACTCCTAAAACGATCAGCACATATCCGATCAGTTTGTTTACAAACTGGCTCTTCAGATTAACCTTTGCAGCAATGGAATGGCTAAGGAAAGCAATAAGCGTAAGTACCAGGATAGTGCCGATACAGATGCCTGCTATAAATACATTCAGCAGAAATTCATCTTTTGAGATCCAGTTATTACTCATAAAAATTGATCCCCAGAATACCCAGAAAGGAATCTGAAGGGGATTAATCACTCCAAGAAAAATTCCGTTAAGAAAACTTCTTCCTTTTCTTAATTCCTTTGTTTCACCTTCTTTTTCTTCTTTCTTCAGATAATACACTGCAACCAGCAGGAATACCGGAACAGAAACCATACGAATGATTGAATCAAGATGGGTTTGAGTCATTAATACTCCGATAAGCTTAATGGCTATAGTACTATATATTAATTCAATCAAAGTTGCTCCCAAAGCAAAGTATAATCCCGCTTTAAGATTGACAGATACAGTGGTTTGAACAACACCAAGATTAATAGTACCCAAAGGAATGCTTCCGGCAAAACTAACCACCACGCCTATCAATAAATGCCAAATAATATCTACTATCATAAAACCCAGTCAAATTAAATAATGGTAATTAATTTAAAAGCTCCGCATCCCATTCTACTCATCACAAAGTAAATTTCCAAACCAGAAACTAAACGTCAATTATAGGCTTGAAGTATTTCAGGTTTTTCTTATTGATTATCTGAGAGGTTTCAATTGAAAAATGTGTATTCTGTAAGATAATTTAGTTTACCAAACTCCAACAGCTCCTCCGGCTCCTCTTAACAAGGCCGCTTTTCTGGTTTCATATTCATCCAATTTAGAGGATGCATCAAAACTTCCTCTTTGAGCTCCAAAAGTATTCAACAGAAGCAGTCTTCTAAAAAAACCAGGCTTTCTGCTACCGAAATGATGACTTTGAACCACTGCCTTATATTGAAGAACCGGAAACAGGATTATAAAAAAGAGACCCAAAAGCATTACAAAAATGAAAAACAACCCTTTGAAGCTTCCATCCAGGTCTGATTTAACCATTTGCCCTGATAAAACCAGTTTGATCTGAGCAATAGAATTGTTAATTCCGTCGTAATACTTTTTATTTCTGGTCTGGGGAAGAAGGTACTTATCCTCTATCTTCTTTATAAGATTAATATCCATTTTCCCTGCCAATTCTTCAGAAGGGATAATGGCAAATTTGCGATCAGTGGGGTCCAATATAAAAATGATATTAGCAGGACTTAATTTCCCTGCTTCAATCCATTGATTAGAGAGCATTTCCGCATAACGCTTCACATCTGTTTGGACAGAAGAATCAACGGATAGGACTATAACTTCCGCTCCAGAAGAATCTTTGATTTGTTGTAGCTGTCTTTCAATATCAACGGTTTGTTCAGAAGACAAAAGATCTGCATTATCAAAAACAAAACTATGCTCAGGAAATCTTACAAGCTCATCTGCATTCAGAAACTGGCTTGAAAAAATAACTAAAATGATGACCAGAAAATATTTTCTCATACTGCCAATTATTAATGTTCTACCATTTTCCTCCGGAACCGCCGCCGCCAAAGCCGCCACCGCCAAAACCACCGAAGCCGCCACCACCGCCGCCGCCGGATCCCCAGCCACCACCGCCATAAAATGGCCCTCTGGAAGAATAGGTAGTGTGATGACCTCCTCCACCTTTATTCTTGAATATACTGTACAGTATAAAGAACAGAATTATCAGAATCATCGCAGTACCAAATTTATTGCGACCTCCCTTTTTCTTAGGCTCGGCTTTGTATTCACCTGAGGCAAGCTTTATAATGATGTTGGTAGCCTCATTAAGACCTTCATAGTAACGTTGTTCACGAAAAGTAGGCTTAATGATTTCCTCAAAAATCCTTTTTGCCATTGCATCAGGAACGACTCCTTCCATGCCATAGCCTGTAGAAATAAAAAAGTCTCGCGACTCTATTGCCACCAGAATAACGATACCATTATTTTTACCTTTAACTCCAACACCCCACTTCTGCCCCAACCTCTGAGAATAATCGGCCGCTTCATAATCGCCAATAGATTTCACAATAACTACGGCAATTTGCGTAGACGTTGTGTCTTCATAATTTAGAAGCTTTTGTTCCAATGCCTGATTTTCTGAAGAAGAAAGAATTCCTGCAAAGTCATTTACCAGCCTTGGAGGTGATGGCCTTTCAGGAATATCATTCTGACCTAGCAGAAAATTAGAAAATCCAAGAGAAAATAATAGGACAAATAAATATCTGTACAATTTCACTAATTCCATTTATTCATCCTTTCCAAAAGAAATATCATCACTCAACTCATTTATATCATCCTTTGAATAAGGAAAATGAGTTTTCAGTTGTTCTCCAGCTTTTATAATACCCTGACAAAGGCCTTCTGTAAATTTCCCTTCTCTGAACTTCTCCTGCATCATCACTTTAATATCATTCCAGAAATGATCGGAAACCCTCGAATTAATACCGGCATCTCCAAGAATAGCAAATTTTTTATCCTTAATAGCCAGATAAAAGAGCACACCATTCCTGAGCTTGGTTTTATGCATCTTTAATACTTTGAAAATATCCGCTGCACGATCAAGGGCATCTTCCTTGCAATGATTTTCCAGATGCACCTGTACCTCACCGCTGGTATTTTTCTCAGCTTCTTTAATGGCCGCTACGATTGCAGCCTGTTCCTGTTCAGAAAAGAAGGATTTTGCCATAGATTTAAAATTTAACTTCTGGTGCTTTTTCTGCTCCGGCTGTTGCCTGGAAATATCCTTTTTTCTCAAAATCAAACATACCCGCGATCATATTCTGAGGAAATTTTCTAATGTAGGCGTTGTAATCCATCACAGCTTCATTAAAATTCCTGCGTTCAACAGATATTCTGTTTTCGGTGCCTTCCAGCTGAGCCTGTAATTCAAGGAAGTTTTGATTGGCACGTAACTGAGGATATTGTTCCACGGACACTAGTAGACGGGAAAGAGCAGAAGACAGCTGATCCTGAGTTTGTTGAAAATTAGCGATTTGCTCCGGACTAAGTTTGCTTGCATCCACATTTACAGAAGTCGCTTTTGCTCTTGCTTCAATTACCTGAGTTAGTGTACTTTTTTCAAAGTCAGCTGCACCCTTTACTGTATTTACAAGATTTGGAATAAGATCAAGTCTTCTTTGGTACACGTTTTCAACCTGAGCCCAGTGCTGTTCCACATTTTCCTGTTTTTCGACCATTGTATTATAACCGCAGGAACTAAGAGAGGCTACTGAAAATAGAAGTAAAAGGTTAAAAATTAATCTTTTCATTTTTTGATAATATTTTAAGTTAAAGGCAAAATTAAGAATTAACACTATTGTTTTGAAATTTAACGGGGATTTAAGATTAAAACAACACATCATTTTTCATCTACTACTTAAAACTTAATTATAAATGTTTCATTGTAATGATTAACAGGATATTTCAAAGACCAATAATTTTGAGATTTTTAAAAGGATTTGGGAGATGCTAAGGGCTATAAAAATAAAAAGCCCCTAAAAGGGGCCTCTTATTTTACAAAAGAAATTAATACAGGTTATGAAAAAAATAGTGTTATTTGTAGATTAATACAACTACTGGATCAAAGGTAACCAGTAAAGTATATTTATCTATATGATATTTTAAAAAGTAATCCACATTCCTGAAAATTATTGATTTAGTACAACAGATATCCCATGAAAAAAAACAAGGTTCTTCTGATTTTTGCTCTTCTGTTCTTGCTTATCATGTTGTATATCAGCTATGATATGATGTCAAGAACTAAAAAGCCATGGGAGAAAAAGAAGAAAGAGCTAAGAGATTTGAATCAGAAATAAATCTTTGATTCTGAATTTTAAAAAATTCAGAATCAAAGATCTTTTGAATTACTCCATTGTAATTTTGTGGTATTCCACTTTTTCGTCTGAATATACTTTTAATAAATAAACTCCGGACTTATTAATTTTTAAAGAAACTTTAAGGCCTTCATTTGTCAATTCCTTATTGAAGGAAACTGATTTGCCCTGAAGATCGGTTACTTCAATATTGCTGATTGTGTTAGAGTTTCCCTTTAAATAAAATTCATCTTTTGAGGGGTTAGGAAAAACTTTAATTTGTTCTTTTGCAGCCTTAGAGAGATTACTTACAACAGCGATATCAAATGTCTGTGAAAGGTCAATTGCTCCATAATAGTCATCATTACCAGCCTGAGTTGCCCGGACCGTAACTCTTCCTGGTCCGAGAATGGTAATAATATTTCCTTCTAGTACCGCTACACCTTCGGAAGGAACGGTTGTCATTATAAAAACTACGGGATTACCAGATGGACCTCCAGTTGCCTGAAGCTCAATAATGCCTTCATCAATTGTTCTGTCTCCTATCGGTAGCCAGGAAATTGTCTGGACAGGTTTTTCTTTTGGTAGGGAATATTTGGCAATGAAATATGTTTCCTGTAATCCAATTGCACTGATATTGCTAACACCCGGACCGAAATCCAAATCTCCCGACACATTACGAATATGTCCGTACAAGATAAGATCACCGGAAGGATCGATATCTATTTTTGTATTCAATATTCTGAAATCCAGAAAACTTACCTTATTCAGATTAAAATTCAGATCATATTCAGCGACGAACCCTTTAGAATCGTAATTACCGGAAACATAAAATTTAGACTTGTGAATTGTAAAACTATGCAATTCAATATCTCTATTCCCTAAATTCAGTTTTCTTTTATGTACCTGATTCCCATCTAAATCATACTTGGTTAAATCATTCCCTTCGATCAAATAAATATTCGAATTATCTATTTCAAATTTCTTCAAATCTAAATATCCTAATCCTATCTGTTTCTCCCAAAGCAAATTCCCATTACTGTTGAATTTATGAATATGTTGCCCTCTTCTTATATTCAACAAGTATATGTTACCCAAAGCATCTGTTTTTATTGCTTCCGGACCGGTATCACCAATTTGGCCAACTTTTTTAGCCCAGATCATTTTTCCATTAGCATCATACTTTCCGAGGACAATTTCTGAACAAATATCTATACCAACTCCGCACAAATTTTTCTGAGGTGAAAGATAGTACCAGCCTGGACCATAATCAAAATCTGTTTGACTATACAAAAACGAGGCAATATATGTATTGCCATATTTGTCTGCCGCCCTGACTATCATTCTGCTATTTATGTCAGAACTATCCTTGTTGTAAATAAAAGAACCTTCTTTTGATAATTTAGCCATCGGGTAAAATTCCGACCCAATGCTAATATTACCTGAACTATCTATTGCAAACTCTCCATCCCTTAAGGGATCTCCAACTAAATTTTCCGCAGTCAATAATGAATAATCAAAGCCTAAGTCCTTTGCCCATTCAATAGCGCCTTCTTTACTATACTTTGCTATAAAATTTACTTTATTGGGTCCGGGAATAGTTGCAGATGGCTGCTTAGATCTGAAAACCTTTGTATTTTCCCCTAAAATTAAAGTATCCTCTAAAAATGACCCTGTAATAACAATACCTCCATCTTTACCAGTTTGAAGATTATAGATCCCTGTTGACAAAAACCAATCTGGATCGGTTGATGCCTGAATTGGTAACGTTTTAGCCCATTTCAGTTCTTGCCCACGTGCAAAACCTGAATACAAGAAAAGAATGATTACGAAACTTCTAAAAATTGATCTTTCCACTTTACTATTATTTTAAATTGGTTGTTGAAATACTAAGTATCAATTATTTCCAATAGCTGTTATTAATTGCCGTTCTTAAAAGTCTATTTTTAATAAAAATTTTGAGGGAATAAAATAAATGCAAACACAACCTCAAATTTCCGGTTCATAAATGGATTTTCCAAATGAATTTCTCCGGATCTACTCTCCCGAAATTGCATTCTGGTAGATCTTCATTTCAAACTTTATTTTATGAAAAAGGCTCTCCTCTTTTTACTCCAACTAATACCTGTTCTTTCGTTCTGTCAGTCCTTAGGATTGAAAGGTGGTTTTAATATATCAAATATAAAAAGTAACTCATCATCCATACAGACTTCTGCTATAGTTGCTCCTTCATTTGGAATTGCTTTTTTTCCAGGAATATCAAAAGTTTTTGACCTTTGCATATAACCAACATACGCAACATTTGGCGGCAGTGATGCTATTCCTGTTGCAGGGCCAAATGGTACGGCAATGAGCAGAATCGCCAAAGTTAAATACCGCTACATAGAGGTCCCGGTTTCTCTTAATTTTTATCCTTTGCATAAAACAAATATTATAGGAATACATGCAGGGATGGCTCCTATGTACTTTCTTTCCAAAAAAGAAGAATTTTCTATCGCTTCAACAAAATTAAATGACTTTGTTACTGCTCCTTTTGCCGGGGGGACATTCGGGTACAAATTCACAAAAAAAATCTTTTTTCATTTAGTAGCTCGTTACCAGTTCCCTATGTCTAACATATACAAAGATGCTCCTCACACTACTAAATTCAATTCGGTTAATTTCTTTGTAATTCTCGGATGCAGATTTTGATACAACCAAAAATCAAATCTAAAATTTTACATATGAAACTTTTTACATATATTTGCGTTTAGATACACATAACTTCTTCATAAGAATGGAATCTTCAACCGACTCTAAAACCGGAATAAGTATTGAAAAGCTTGAAAAAGCCTGTGCTGTCCTTAAGACTATTGCACATCCTGTACGCATGTCCATCATTGAGTTGCTTGAAAAGAACTCAAGGATGAATGTTGGGGAAATGCAGGAACATCTTAAAATAGAACAGGCCGCGTTATCCCATCATCTCATTGCCATGAAAGATAAAAAAATCCTCAAGTGTCAGAGAGAAGGCAAAAACATGGTTTATGAATTAAAAGAAAAACGCATTATAAAAATTCTGGAGTGCGTTGCTCAATGCGAATGCGATTGAGTTTTTTTTAATCTCAATACATGTAGTTATTTAAATATGTAAATATATTAATTTGAAGCTATGGTGATTTTAGGTTATCTGTTAGCAATACTGATAGGGCTCACACTGGGCCTCATTGGAGGAGGGGGCTCCATCCTTACGGTACCTGTGCTGGTTTATCTGTTAAAACTAAGTCCGGTTACTTCTACAGCATATTCTCTCTTTGTTGTCGGCTCCACTTCATTGGCCGGAGCTATTAGTTATTTCAGGAAAAAGCAATTGTGCTACAGAGCGGCCATTGCATTTTCAGTACCTTCGTTTGTGTCAGTATTCCTGACCAGACGATTTCTGGTGCCTTTGCTACCGGACACAATTGTTGAATATTCAGGTATTGTATTGAATAAGGAAGTATTGATCATGGTTGCCTTTGCCGTATTGATGATAGTTTCTTCCTATTCCATGATCAAAAAGCAATTGAACAAAACCATAACCGATGAAGAATTTAACCCTGCAGCAATAAAATTCAATTATCCAATGATCATTGTCGAAGGACTTATCCTTGGTGTTCTTACCGGATTTGTCGGAGCGGGCGGTGGCTTCCTGATTATTCCTGCATTAGTCCTGCTCGTCGGCCTGCCCATGAAAGTTTCCATTGGTACCTCATTACTGATCATTGCCGCAAACTCTTTGATTGGTTTCACCGGGGATCTGTATGCCGGACTAATTGCTGACTGGAATTTCCTTTTGTTGTACACAGCCTTTGCCCTCGTAGGAATTTTCATTGGTACGATTTTATCAAAAAAAAGTACAAGGGGATAAATTAAAACCTGCTTTTGGCTATTTTACACTTGTACTTGGATTATTTATAATAATCAAAGAAGTATTGTTTCACCCTTAATATATAATATGAAAGTAGAACAAATTTATACCGGTTGCCTCGCACAGGGTGCTTACTATATTGAGTCTGCAGGAGAAGTAGCAATCGTAGATCCTCTGAGAGAAGTAGGACCATATATAGCCAGAACAGAGAAAGCAGGAGCTAAAATCAAGTATATTTTCGAAACTCATTTTCATGCTGACTTTGTATCAGGCCATATAGATCTGAGTAGGAAAACAGGAGCTCCTATTGTTTACGGACCAACTGCCAACCCTGAGTTTGATGCTATAATTGCAGTAGACGGACAAGAGTTCAAAGTAGGAAATGTTACCATCAAGGTATTGCATACTCCGGGGCATACACTCGAAAGCACTGTTTATCTTTTAAAAAATCAAGAAGGAAAAGACTATGCTATATTCAGCGGAGACACCTTGTTTTTAGGAGATGTGGGCCGACCTGACCTTGCTCAGAAAGCTGGGCAGCTTACTGCTGAAGATTTGGCAGGTATGCTTTATGATAGCCTCATCAACAAAATAATGCCCCTGGCAGATGACGTAATCGTTTATCCTGCTCATGGCGCTGGTAGTGCTTGTGGGAAAAACATGATGAAGGAAACCATCGACACATTGGGCAATCAGAAAAAGACTAATTATGCACTGAATCAGCCGGACAAAGCAACCTTCATAAAAGAGGTTACAGATGGGCTAATGCCTCCGCCTGCTTATTTTCCGCTTAATGCAGCTTTGAATAAAAAAGGTTATGAAAGTTTTGATGAGGTACTGAATCATGGACTTAAACCCCTCAACCCTTCAGAACTGGAAGAACTTGCAGATGCCTCCAATGCTCTGATATTGGATACAAGAGCAAACACAGAGTTTTATAAATCATTTATTCCGCAGTCAATTAATATAGGTCTGAATGGTGACTTCGCTCCTTGGGTCGGTGCACTGATTGCAGACGTAAAGCAGCCGATCATACTGGTAACAGAACCGGGAAAAGAAGAAGATGCCGTAACCCGACTGAGCAGAGTGGGCTTCGACAATATCCTGGGGCATCTTAAAGGTGGTTTTGAATCATGGGTAGCAGCGGAAAAAGAAACCGACTCTGTAAACCGCATTGATGCTGAAGAATTTTCAAAGAAAATTAAGATAGGGGAAAGTAAAGTTATTGATGTCAGAAAAGAGACAGAATATTCTGCAGAGCATGTGCAGGAGGCCTTTAACAGACCCCTTGCCTATATCAACGAATGGATAAAAGAAATAGATCCGAAAGAGCATTTCTACCTGCATTGCGCCGGTGGATATAGAAGTATGATGGCTGCATCTATATTGCAGGCCAGAGGTTATAGAAACTTTACCGAAGTGGCAGGTGGCTTTGGAGCTATCGCTAAAACTTCTGTTCCCAAAACAGATTTCGTTTGTCAAAGCAAATTGTTGAAGTTGTAGGACAAAAAATTAGTGAAAAGTTGAAAGCTTAAAGTAAAAAGTAAAAGACTTAAATTACTTCATTTTAAAACCGAATAGTAAATATCAGTAAGATGCTGGTAATCCTTCCCAGAAAGAGAAAACACATTCTCTTGTTGCCAGGAGACAAGGAACCGGAGTTCCTTTAAGTTCCCGATGACAAAAGAAAGTGGATCTACATATGTAAGGCGAACCTCTATAACTTTTAGTAGTTATGAGCTGGAACTTATAATAACAAAACAATACATATCATTAAGTGCATCATGAATATTATAGAATTTATATCTCAGCCCTGGCCCTGGTATGTGGCTGGGCCATTAATCGGGCTGACGGTTCCCATTCTCTTAATCATTGGCAATAAATCCTTTGGAATAAGTTCAAACCTGCGTCATATTTGTGCAGCATGCATTCCAGCAAAAATACCTTTCTTTCAGTATGACTGGAAGAAAGAAGTCTGGAACCTGTTCTTTGTTGCAGGTATTGTAATCGGAGGATTTATAGCAGCGACTTTCCTAACTAATCCCGAGTCGGTTGTAGTTAACCAGAAACTTGCTACAGATCTGTCTGCATATGGCATTACAAACTATCAAAACGTAGTCCCTGAAGATCTATTTAACTGGAATGCCTTATTCTCACTAAGAGGATTTCTTCTAATGGTTGTAGGTGGGTTCCTTGTAGGTTTCGGAACAAGATATGCGGGAGGCTGTACCAGCGGCCATTCCATCATGGGATTATCAACACTACAATTGCCTTCATTTATAGCAACATGCTGTTTTATGGTAGGAGGCTTTATAATGGCTAATCTTATCCTTCCGCTTATTCTTTCTCTTTAAAATTTTAACTAACATGACACATCAGAAAATATCTCGATCTGCCCCTTGGTGGCACTACATCAAATATGCAATAGTTGGAATAGCCTTCGGAGTTGTCTTTGTAAAAGCAGAAGTCATAAGCTGGTTCCGCATTCAGGAAATGTTCAGGCTGGAGTCCTTCCATATGTATGGAGTAATTGGAAGTGCCGTTGCAACAGGACTAATTTCGGTATTGCTTATTAAAAAATTCAATACCAAAACCATTAGCGGAGAAGAAATAAAATTTCACCCTAAAACCTTCAATAAGGGACAAATATATGGAGGCTTGCTGTTTGGGCTTGGCTGGGCCATGACGGGAGCTTGTCCAGGACCATTATTTGCTCAGATAGGTACAGGAGCAACTGTTATTATAATCTCATTGGTTAGCGCCTTAGCGGGCACATGGGTTTATGGCTATTTCAGGGAAAAACTTCCTCATTAAACCTAATAAATTATAGCCGTATACAATCTTGTATATCACAATCCTGAGGGGATTGAATGTTTATTGTAGGCTGGACAATACCTTGGTGCGACCCGTACAGGGTCGTACGTTATTTGTCTACTCTTTTCTATAAACATTTGACCTCTTCGAGGTCAGGACCTTTTCTCAGATTTTCATCCCTTTTCTATAAGGTAAAAATCTCACCTATCCCCCAATTATAACCGTTATTTCGAAGAATCTTTTTCACAATCTTGAAGGGATTGAATGATCATTGCTGGCAGTACAATGCTTTAGTGCGACCCCTACAGGGTCGTACGTTATTTGTCTACTCTTATCTATAAACATTTGCCCCCTTCGAGGTCATGACTTTCTCAGACTTTCATGACTTTGCTTTAAGACATTAATATAACACCAATCCCAGGTAGAAATAATTCTTAACCCTCTGCAAACAAATTTCAACTTTTTTAATCTAAGTATATGAAAACTTCATTTTGATTCCGGAATTAAAAAAATAAGACAGGGAGAAAAAAAAATTTCGGAAGGAAATGAACAAGTCATAAACAATCTTTTTTCTGGTCAGTTAAGGCCATATTGAAACACATGAAATATGGGTTTAATACAAGAAAATGAAGAGCAAACAGATTGGATATATACAGGAATACCTGACTATTCCGGTAATTTCTTCAAAGATATAGTGAATATTGGCTCAAGTATCGAGACGGGATTAATCTACCTGAAAAAAATTGTGTTAAAGAATTTCTAAAAGAAAATTTAAAACTTGAACCTCTTGAAAAACATCGACACTGCAAAGGCTGGTATTAAAAATTGTGCGGCAAGCAAAACGAGCACAAACACCATTATTTCAGAATGGACTAACATATATGAAAAAAAAAGCTCTTCCTATCAGAGAGCTTTCAAATATTGTATTAATAAGAACAGGATTAAGCGCCTTGGCGCCTCTTTACTTTTTTATTCTGTTTATCTGCCACTACTTTAAACTTCTTGTTTACAACTACACGTCTTCCGTTACGGATTTCTTCCACCTGTCTGTAAATAAATTTGTCTCCTGCCTCAGTACCCATTTTCCACTTGAGGTAGTAGACAACCAAAGCCACGATAGCAAGGGCAAAGAACGACCCGATAGCAATAGTTTCGTATTTACGTTCACCCTCGGCATAAGTGCTTAAGGGAGAAATCACAAATAAGACAAGTAAATAAGGGAGAATTTTAAAATTCTTCATTTCTTATATTTTTTATGATGAGTTTTTATAAACTTAAAAAAATTAATTATTTGTTAATGAATGCAATATGTCATAGTAAATGTACTAAATGATAAAAAATATTACAAGCATTTGACATAAAAAAAACTAAAGAAATAAATACCTGTTTTCCTATCGTAGCCAACATGATAGCGGCGATTTTCTGTAATAAGCGATAAGTTCCCTCACCAAGGAATGTGCTATTTCAGTCATAGAACACCGTTGTCTTAAGGGAGTATAATTATGAGAAAAGGTATTTTAATGCTGACCATTGTCTTTTGCATGACGATGACAGCCAATGCACAACACGAGATTACCGCGCTAAACCTTACTATTCAAAATCCGAAGGATGTATATTCTGTAGCTCAGGCTGGTAAAGGGCTTGCATTTTTGTTTAAGACGAACAAACAATATCAAACCATTATACTTTCTGATGATTTTAATGAGCAGAGGAAAACTGTTTATAAAAGAAGTGCCGATGAAAAAAAAGAAGAAATACTAGGTGGCCTCATCGATTCAATCTATGCTGTATTCTACTTTCATCATCCAAAGTCCAATATTTTATCCCAACTGAAGGTAAACAGAATTACAGGGGAACAATCTTACGAGAAGTTTTTTATCCTTCAGCCCAAAGAGCAGGTTCTAAAGGGCTTTAACATGGATGGTAAATTCTATGTAATTACTGTGATGCAATATAAGAATGATGTGAACGTCTATACCATTTCACCTCACATAGCTACTTTGCAGGCAGATATGTACAATATGCAGTTTCCAACTTTCTACGGAAGACTCAGCAGAAAAAGCGATGGCTCTGAAGAAGCAAAACCTATCGTAATTGATGACATCAATCCGGAGGCTGTCAATACAATCAGGTCCGTCCATTCAGATAAAAAACTCTACCACTCCAACGGAAAAATATTCTTCACCTTTGATGATGCAGACAGAACACATCTTATTGAAATAGATACTTATAAAAAAACTTCTGTATACAAAAAGTTGAATT
The DNA here is from genome assembly GCA_024707265.1 of Sporocytophaga sp. Classification (GTDB taxonomy): domain Bacteria; phylum Bacteroidota; class Bacteroidia; order Cytophagales; family Cytophagaceae; genus Sporocytophaga. Next base: position 437,283 of record JANQAB010000009.1, read on the forward strand.
TCACTCTCGAAAGGACAACAAATGTATCAAGGCAACAGGGCAATAGCTTCATTTGTGACAATACATTATTCAGAATAAGCATGAATCCGGACCAGATGAACCTGACTGTGCTTAACCTGGATACGATGAGCATGCTGGCTACTTACAACATTTTCCCGGAAGAAAATGAAGTGAAAATTGCCAACACCCCAATGGTACAGCAGGGCATTATTGTGGGATTTGACAATAACGATGAAAAAATAATCAGGAAACCTTCACAGTTTTTCAAAAAAGCTCTGGGTGGAGATATTGCCATCGTTGTAAATAAAACAGATAAAGGCAAGCTGGCCATTCAAATAGGATCCTATGAAGAATTTACTGTATACAAGGGCGCTGGTACAGGAATGCCGATAAGCTCCGGATCATCCTTTAGCCCTTATTCTACCGCATCCCTTGGTTATGGCTATCCTGCCTTTGGATACTCTTCCTATTTTCCAAACAGCGGACCGACTATGACCAGAATTAATATGGTGCATTTTGAAAGTTTGTTTGACAATACCTTTATGCACATCGAAGGCCATGTGCCAAAAAGTGCGATACAGAAGATTACGGATTTTAAGGAAGATAAATTCGGTCCTGCAGGGCCGGAAGTCAATAATACAACAGCATACAAACAAAATATGATTTTGGGGTACCTGAATAAAAGGACAAATAAGTTCCAGTTATTAGAATTCAAAAAATAAAATAATTGTCCTAAAAATTAAAAGCAAAAAGACTGCCTCCTTGTGGGGCAGCCTTTCTCATGAACAAGTGAACGTCCTATATTAAAACTCTTTCCTGATTTGCTGAGTATGTGCTCCTGGATTTACATCATCAATAATTTCATTGATATGCCCTTTTTCATCAATAATAAAAGTAACTCTTGAGGTTCCCATGAATTTCTTTCCATCCCTTTCCTTTTCAACCCATGTCCCATACTTTTCGTGAATAGATTTGTCTACATCTGCAATAAGAGTGAAGGGCAAGGCGTGCTGACTTTTAAAAAATTTATGAGAAGCTTCGTCATCTGAGCTCACGCCTAAAACTGTGTAACCATCATTTTGCAGAAGCTCATAATTATCTCTAAGGTTACAGGCTTCCTTGGTACATCCGGGTGTATTGTCTTTCGGGTAAAAATACAGGATTACCTTTTTTTCCACTGTATGAACTAAGTGTGACAGTTTTGCCGTCCTGATCCCGACCTGAAAAATCCGGAGCAACGTCTCCCACTTTAAGTTTCCCAGATCTGCTACATGATAAGAAAAATAAAACGAAGATAATTAATTGATATGCTTTCATGGATGATATAATCTGGCTCTGTATTCACAAAATTACTTCAGATATGTCAAACCAAAAAATCGTACCACAAGGGAATAGAAGTCGTTCCTTCAGTATTAGAGGATTCTTAACTTTAGTTATTTAAATTACCTGATGAAAACAACCTCTTCATGAATCCTTGTCTTGTAATCATCAAGCGTTGTTGAAGGAAATATTTCGATAAAATCTATCTGACCATGGGTAACAGAAGCAGCAAAGCCATTCTCAGGGTAAACATATAAATTACTTGTTTTACCTGCCCTTGACGAGAGACGATGTCCATTGCCATAATCTGTGGTAATCTTCTTGAAGGATATATTACCTAAACGACTTTCATCATTTACATAGATCATTACAAGTTTATCTCCCTCAAAATAAAAATACCCTGGAAGTACATCTTCTTTATGAACTCTTGATAAGCCCTTCAACTTTATGTAACCTACCTCTTTATCAATTTCACTATCATTAATTTCAAATTCCTTCACCAATGAAGGATAATCATATTTTCTATAGTTCAGCAATTCTTCCATCTCAGAATATTTATAATCAGTTTCGAATGATACAGTAGTAATTATCCAGGATAGTAACGTAAAGCTGAATAAGAGGTTCATCTGGTTAATGAGTGAGGTGTACTTATGGTATTATAATTTTTTCCGGATTTTCTTCCGGAATCTGTTTCAATATTCAGAAAATAAACTCCTGAAGTCAAGCCTGAAAGATCATAAACCTTTTTACCTGCAATATCCTCAGTTTTCTTGTTCTCAAGCGGAATATACCTGACCATGATATCCGTTAAACTGACATGAATTAAATCATGAGAATGCTCTAGAAAAATTATATTGAGCTCACCTGCGCATGGATTGGGAAAAACTATCATCCGATCATTTTCTTCCGATGTCACTATTGAAGAAAATTCCTTTCGGTATTCATCATCATACTCAACAACTCTGTAATAAAAAGGCCCTGGTATTTCTTTTGTATCTTCAAAGCTGTAGTGAGCAATAGATGCTGAATTACCCTTCGCTTTTACTTTTCCGATAGAATGAAAATTAATTCCATCAGAAGATCTTTGTACTTCAAAATAGTTACTCGCTCTTTCAGATATTGTACTCCATTTCAGCTCAGTTGAAGCATTTTTATTAAAGGCACTTATATCCAGAAAATGTGTTGCAAGAGCGCAACTTTCAATAAACCTGATATCATCTAATCCGAAATCATTTCCTCCTGCCGTTGTATTCTGATCAAGGATTGTAATAGTGGCAGTTGTTGCATTACCGGAGTTCCACATAATGTCAAAATTTTCCCAGGTATCCACAGAAGATGGAGCATAATAGCTACTACCCAAAACATCTGAATTTATGGAAAACTGGAGCTGCGCCACATCTCCTGAAGTTAAGCTGCTTACCCATGCTGAAAAATTATATTCAGTATTAGGATTAACGGTTATAGTCTGAGTCCACACTTCTGTTCCCGGGGTACCGGCACCATTTACTATTAAATAGTTTCCGCCTCCACTTGTATGATCTGCCCCTGAAAAATCAGGATGATATTTTTCAACATCCGGAGCAACGGTATATGTATCTTCTGCATAAAGACATAAGTCTGTGTCACAGAATCGATATGATGAGGAAAAACCCGTATTGCCGGATGAAAAATCACCGTTAACAACGAGATTATTAAAATGACATTGCGCAAAAGCCCTGCAGGGTATACAAATGGCTGCCATTATAATAATTATAAACTCAGGGCGGTAAACTGATTTCATAAAAATTACAATTTTATTACAACCAAATGTAGTGAAAAAAATGGGGGGTAAAAAAATCTAATTAATAGGATTAGAGTGATAATTTAACTTAATAAGAATGTAATTGATTCTTCTGGATGATGATTATTACAGCTAATACAAATTGAAAAAGTAGTTAGGTCAATACCTTTGCTACCAATCAAAGTATCAAATAATATATCTAAGGACAATGTAATCTAAGTTGTTTTATATTCTGATCCGGACCTATGAGTGATTTATTATTAACAAAAGTATACCCCAGTGTTATTGCTTTTCCATTAACAAAAAAGGAATAATAAACAGAATACATTCCATTTGTGATAAACTTATAACTTACCTTGTTCACAATACCTACTTCATCAAGATCAAATTCTACATAAGAAACATCATCTACCTTATTTAAAGAATTTTGATATTGCTTTATTATTGCCTTTGAAAAGTCCTGTGGTGTTGCAGTCCTTTTTATATTTAAAGCTTCTACTGTAATTGTCAATGAAGGTAAATCACTTTGGGGTAAATATAACATGTAAGTGCTATCCTTAAATTCAGATTTGTCAATATGAAAGAATCCGTCCTTCTCTTTTATAAACTCTCCATAGCCTTTATCAATAGGAATAGTTATAGAACAACCATTATCATCAAAGGCCGGGAACTTTAACTTTGCCTCTTGCGCGTTACAGCTTGTCATGCCAGATACAATCAGCAGTAAAAAATATATTGATTTAGAATCCATATAAGAAAGAGATACCAGGTATGCTAAGATTATCAACAAAAAATAATTATATCTATGTGAACATGTTCCGATTATTGATCACATATCATTTACTTAAAATGGGCCATTACCAATGGTAAAAATCAATTGACTTATTTACTGAAAGCATCTTGTACATCAAACCTTCATTTTTCAAACAGATATTTTATTGATTCACATTGGAAATTCTTAACTTAATTGCTTTCGGCATAATCAGTAAAGTCTTCGTAAGAGACATCACTTTGCATAGATAGATCAAATAAAAATTTCCTTCTTTCGTCAGATAATTCCTGCTTAATTGATTCTGTCATAAATTGAATCAATAATTCTGACTTTGGTGAATTTGTGTTTTTACTTATTTCATTAGCCAAATCACAAAGTTTATTTAAATCAGTCCTTACATATCCTTACATCTTTTTTCATTGAACAGCTGGAATTAACGAGAGGGCGTGGTTAATAACACAGCAAGGGGAATTAAATTATTCATAAGATCATTTAATTAAGACTTAAATCTGGATTATACGCTACGTGCGCCCTTCACTAACACTAATAAACAGAGGGAGTTGATAAAATTCATAAAGTTTATTTTATAAACACAATTCTCTACTAAATAATCCGTAACTACCACATAATAAAATAAGCCTCGGGATTATGTTACATAATTCGGGCCTTCTCTTCAGCTGGTATAGGATTGGCTGCCAGGCCAAGCCTATTAATTTTTTTGGGTAATAGTGTCGAAAGGAAGGCTGGTAATATGATTATCTGTCAGATGTTATTTATATCTTTAAATTAATTCTTTAGACAACGAACACACATTTGACTTCCTTCATAATCTCTTTCACGATCTAGCGAATTATTATTCTTTATAAAAGTCCTAACCAATATATCTCCATTTATATTACCATTTGAAATTTTGGTCGACGTCCAAACCTTTTGCCTATTAGATACTGAGGAAATAATAAAATTAAATCCTGTCCCACCCCCATTCTGTAATTTCAACCCAATGCCTTTATCAACACCTCTATTCACCCCATATCCAATTTTAGCTGTGTCTGCATCTGACATTCCTAAATAATTTTCAAGAGTTCGAAAATCCAAATCAGATGGTAATCTCCACCCATTTGGACATGCAACTTTTGCGCCCTCAAAATCATATTCCTTACCGCCTGAGGATGGAATATAAGAATTGCCTTGTGACAATGGACCATCATATCTTAAATCTTCTGCAAACCATACCTGATTTCCTATCTTTATAGTCTTATAAACTATTTGATCTCTCTCATCTTTAGCCGACCCTACATTCGGATCATTTGATTTATTATTATCATCTTTATCTTTTCCACAAGACATGAACGTAAGACCCGCAACAGCTAAAACCAGGGTCCATGAAAGCATTAGTTTTTTCATTTTTTATAAGACATTTTTATTTCAAAAATATATTGGTGGATTAAATTATTTCTAGCAATTGACACTGTCTTTAGACACATATTAAGAGTACCAACATCATTGACTAGGTTTATTTTCAGCATTAAATTTTAAAGTAATATTAAGACTACAAGAACTATTAATACTTCCTTGAAAATCCAAATTTAATTTTTCAGACAACGCACGCATGCCCATGATGCTGCTGGATTCCCACTAAAGGTTCTATAAACAGAAGAATCCTTAGGATGCAATGCTCTAAAGTACTGGTATGCTGGATAAGCACTTGGTGCGTCTGAAGCCCAAAAAACAACTTGACTTTGAAATATCAATGCATTAAACCCGGATTTTCCGCCTTTTGCTAAATTAATTCCTACAGCTGCATTTACTCCTCTAAGCTCAACAATTTTAGCAGTATCTTCATCTGGCATTCCTAAATTATGCTCTAATGTTCTCCATTCAGCATCAGTTGGTAAATGGTATCCTGCCGGACAAACAACTTTAGCTCCTGGACCAGTATACAATCTCCCATATTTATCACAAGAATCATTAGCGCAAACAGAAGATCCTGGCATTTCATAATTTAAATTTTCAGCAAACCACGTCTGACCAGAAATAGTTACCAGCTTGTAGGTTTTTTGGTCTCTTGGATCTTTAAAAGATGTTGGTGTTGGATTCTTTGGTGAATCCTTGTCTTTTTTACAAGACATGAACGTAAGGCCCACTATAGCTAAAAACAGGGTCCAGGAAAGTATTAGATTTTTCATCTACTATTAAAAGTTTTCGTTTCAAAAATTTATTGGTTGATTAAAATATTTCTAGCAATTGACACTCTCTTTAGAAACATGACACAAGTATTAACATCATTGACTAGGTTTATTTTCAGCGTTAAATCCTATAGTAATATTAAGACTACAAGAACTATTAATACTTCATTGAAAATCTAAGTTTAATTTTTCAGACAACGCACGCATAACTTTGCTGTACTTGAACCTCCACCAATAAAGCTTCTATAAACAGAAGGATCCTTAACTTTCAATCCTCTATAATACTGGAATTCGGGAAAATTTTTTGGAACATCAGAAGCCCAAAAATAAGTTTCATCTCCAAATAATAGAGCGTTAAAACCAGAACGACCTCCATTTGCTAAACTTATCCCAATGGCTTCATTAACACCTCTTGTATACCACCCGACTTTAGCTGTATCCTCATCACTCATTCCTAAATTATGCTCCAACGTTCTCCATTCTGCATCAGTTGGCAAATGGTAACCTTGTGGACAAACTATTTTAGCCACAGGTCCCGTATATACTCTACCATATTTATCACAAGAATCATTAGCACAAGCAGAATTTCCTGGTATATCATAATTTAAATTTTCAGCAAACCATGTCTGACCTGAGATAGTTACAAGTTTGTAGGTTTTTTGGTCCCTTGGATCTTTAAAAGAAGTAGGTGTTGGATTAGTATTATCATCTTTATCTTTTCCACAAGACATGAATGTAAGACCCGCAACAGCTAAAATCAGGGTCCAGGAAAGCATTAGTTTTTTCATTTTCTTTTAAAAGTTTTTAATTCAAAAATTTATTGGTTGATTAAAGTGGATGTTTAGATTCAAAAGTTGTTCAACTTAATAAACCTCCAAATGTACCTCGTACATGGAATACACTCCTCCCGGCTCTATGATGTATCTTTCTTCATAGCTGTAAAAAATTTAAATTAAATATTTTCCTGAAGTTTAATTTCAGAAACCCTTAAAGAAGTAAGATCTGTTGTAGATGACTTTATAAGACACCAATTTGAGTGAACGTTCCATAGCTGTTATAAATAATGTTTTAACTAAAAATATGATTTAAAAAAAGACAGCCATTTACTGACTGCCTTTGATATATTTTATGCCTTTTTATTTGACAAGCTTCAAATCAGAGCTCATCTTGTAGGCAGCCATCATGGAGTTATTTACTGCATAGATAGAACCTATCACAAGGAAACCTCCATCCTTTGTATAGATGATGTGTTTACCTTCATCATTTCCTGCCCCGCCAAACTCCGCTGATGCCAGAACTTTTCCTTCTTCAGTGACTTTGGCTACATAGATGTTTTTGTCTCCTACTGCTGTCCTGATATAACCAGTAATTCCATAAACACCATTTCCTAATGCTACTATAGAATTAGCCTCTGAGCTATATGCTCCAGGCACAACAAATTTATCATTAACACCTGATATACCATTAAAGTCGGTCTTTACAATATAAACATCCTTTAAACTTGTAGCATCCGCAGTCCTGTTCTTACTACCTGCAATAACATATCCTTCTGTTGTCTTAACCATACATCTTCCAAATTCATTAATTCCATTATGAGGAACATAGGTCAGGTTCCACAGGAAGTTCCCATAATCATCAGCGGTTGTAACTGCTATATTGCATTCATTATTTCTTTCAGTTGTACCGCACCAAACAAGACGTTTTTCATCCACTATATCAAACGAGCCAATGAGATCATCTTTGTCTAATGTTCCCATCTGCCTTTTCCAAAGAGTGGTTGTTAAATCTGTTTTTAACAAGTACATATCTAAAAGCGAAGATTTAGTATCTGAGCTTCCATATACTAAATAATTACCATCAGAAGACTGAACTATATTGTATCCTCTTTCATCTACTGCTGTATCTCCGTAGGTGACAAAAGAAGTATCTACTGGATTGCCATTAGTAAGCTTAAATATGAGAACGTCTGTTGTTTTATTCTTTGTCCGCTTGTAACCTGTGATAACAATATTTCCATCTCTATCGATGATCATATCGCGGGCGATCTCATCATAGCCATCTCCAAGATTGTAGTATCTTGTCCATATAGCATTTCCATTGCGATCTGCCTTCACGACAAATATGTTTGTATCTGCTCCGTGTTGATTTGCACGATAAGTACTTCCGGAAACATAAAAACCGCCATCTGGAGCTTCAACTACAGAGTAGCCATGATCGTCATAGCTGCCTCCATAAAACTTCACAAACATCCCTGATTCATCAGGTTTTACATTTTCATTTTTGTTACAGCCTGGCAACAGAAATAACAATCCCATAAGGACCAAAAATGTAGTGGATAAAAATTGTTTCATTGTTGCTTTCCTTACTTAACTACTGAAAATTTCTTAATAAAGCTGCGACCCTCGCCTTCGAGTTTCAGGTAATACATACCTGTGCCTAGTTGCTCGGTACTGAGCATTTTAGCTTCTGTACCATAAAGCATTAAGCCAGAGTTTCTCTGATTGCCCAGAACATCTATGATGGACCAGGTATAATCATCCTTAAGTACTCCGTCAAATCTTACCATCAGGTCGTGAGAGGTAGGATTCGGACTTAAAGTCAGATCATTGAAAGAGGTCTTAGCAGAAGAACCTCCAGGGCGGGTTCCACTATATAAATCTTTGTAATCATCAAGGTCAATAGAGTCATATTCCGCTTGATAAATTTCTTTTGTATCCTCATCCTGAAGAAATGCAATTATATAAATTTTGCTCTGAGGCTTTATTGTAGGCTTCCAACTTGTGTTAATCGTAGTAGAGGCCCATACTGAACTTTTATCTATACGGTGACCCGCAGAGTTTGGAAGCATTTTACGAAGCACGTTAGTAAACTCTTTACCATTACCTTGAACAACTTTTTCCACAATGGCCACTTGTACTACATAATTTTTCTGCTCCGTAACTGTTTGAGATTTCTCTATAGTGGTTTCTATCTTAAGACTATCTCCAGTATAAGTAGTGTCCAGTTTAAGGGTATATGGTGATGTAATCAATGAACGCTCTAGCAAAGAGGTATTTATCCACCTAGTATAACCCTTATTAAAATCATTGATCTTTGTTATATCGTATGGATCATTATTATTATAAAAGATACCGTCAAGCACAACTCTTGGTAAAGTTTTACCTATACCATACAAGAGTCCTCTTGCGCTTGGCTCGTATGGATTTTGACTATTGATTTCATCCTCCTCCTCGGTAGTCAGATCTGATAGATGATATTGAATCCTTAATGCCTGAGGATCTATAAAAATTGCTTCGGGTTTATCAAATTCATTTTTATGATCACAGAACTCTTCAACTATAATCTTTCTGTTCCTTTGTCCGACAAAGAAGTTATCGAAAGCAAAGCCGTCCATATTTTGGCCTATCGTTGTAGTACCGAGAACAATCCGGAAACGGACACGCTTTCTGTTACCAGGATCCAGAGCTGATAACTTAAGGATGGTATCAAGCCTATATGCTGATAAAGTCCACTTACCGGATTTATTATCTGTCCAGCCATGTCCTTCATTGCCGGGGCTTCCGCTAACCGAATTAAAATTATACCAGTTAAGTCCTTCGCCATCCATTTCTCCCAGAGTTTGCCATTTCTCCCTTCCAAATGCTGTGGTATCAACAAATGCAAACTGAACTGCAACACCATCAAATGGGTAATTCATGTCAGTCCAGGTATCCATAGATAACATTGGAAGTTGCAAGTTTCCTATTTCATAAACAGGACTTTCAACCCAGGACGTTTCACCTGCATTATATCCACCTTTACCAGAAACGCTGGTAAACCATGCTGCGTCCCCAGGAGAAATTGCTTTTATATGGGCTCCGTTTGGAGGCACATTCCTCCAACTAGACTTGGTTTCATCTTCATAATATTGGCCTGTATGATACCAGCCATTTTTTGATGATGTATTGAATTGTTCCTTATCAAAATCATCCGGTGAAACAGTATGAACGGGAAAAATTGGCATACTTAAAATAGCCGTGTCCGAACAACCCCATGATGCAGTCGCGATATGAAGGACCTGATATGGGTCTCTCTCTACATCAGGAGCATTAAAGGTAACTGAATCACCTTCCAAATCCGTCAAGTCCCCGGTAAACTTCCAATTCCACGCAATAATTGTGTCTTTTGCCTCGGGTATATTTGGAGCCAGAATTTTAGAATTTGATTCTAAACGGATTGATTCCCCAAGATAATTGTTGTATATGTCAAAGGATGCGGTTGGTTTGGCGCCTACAAATACAGAATCTACAATATCATTATTACATAGCGTGTCCGGCAAAAGATCTATATGAGTCTGAAATCTTAAAAGATATTTTCCTGGATTTTTATATGTATAATTTAAAATAGTATCAGGCGACAACATTAACTTTTCTCCATCTCCAAAACTCCAAGTAAAAGCGTTTAAAGGGTCGCTGCTACCCTTTACTTTTAGATTAAGAACATCCCCAAAACAAATGGTATCTTTAGGAAGGGACATAGAAACATCTATCGGTTTTGTAAACTTCAATATTACTTTGACTGTATCCGAACATGGCTTGGGTGACCAGTATGTAATTCTTATAAGACTGTCATAATCCTCAGAAATAAGTCTCTTGAAAATATCCGAAGGAACAAATTTTTCTAGTGTAGGATCACCTGGAGTCCCTGTATAACCTACATACCTGATAGATTTATAATCACCAAGTTTTACAAATTTGTATACTCCGTTTTCTTCTATACCTTTCTCAACTATGTATGAACCCGCATCACCAGACGGAAGGCCTCTAAAAGAAACTGTGTCAGATGAAGAGCTACAAAAATAAGTGATACCACCCTTGGGAGTGGGCAAACCTGAAATACTGGCTAATCTTGGTGGAGTTAATTTCAATGTAGCATTATATTTGACATCAACAGGAGAACCTGATTCACAAGGAGTAGTAATATTAATGTTCACTGTATCACCACTATACTTATATGGTTCTATATTAAAAACAAATTGACTGGTATTTGTAAAAACATCATCTCCTTTATATGCAATTTCATCCCGACTCAACGTCTTTGAAGTCACACCATCTGAAATAGTGATGGTTGGTCTCCATCCTTTAATATCAAAAGGAGGTGGCAATGGAATATCGTCTAAAGGGAGCTCAACACATTCGCTTCGAATTAACGCTGTAAGTTGAAAGGATTCTGCATTTTTACAAATTGGCAATTCCTTTGTGGATCTTAAAAAAGAAGGAAGGCTTTCCTTGTCGTTTATTATTGTAATAATAGATTTTAAGACACCATTACTAATTCCGCAAGAATTTGAAATAACAAATTTAATTGAGTCTGTGTAATCTCCTTCAGGTAGACCTTCAGGATCAAAGACACTTTCATTCTTAATGTAGTTATAGTTGTTATTATTTACTACCCTCGAAAATTTGATGGTTGTTCCACTTGGTATATTACCAAAAAGATCCTTCAAATTAATCGTATTGGGGCTGGACATATATATGGTATAAGTCGTAACATTTTCTTTCAAACCATCCGCACCAAGTTTAAATATAACAGACTGTTCCGATGATGCATTCAGACACTGACCTCCCATTTTCGCTTCTATCTTAAATTTAAGTGTATTTTCGTAGGGACTAGATACAGTATAAGTAAAGTTTCCGGATGCGTCTATATTAAAGGTACCGCCCTTAAGGTGGTCTCCAGTAATATTCATAGTGTATTGGAATGAAGAGTTGAAATTAGTTATCTTACCCGTAACAGTCTTGGGGACATTCCAACTAAAACAAGCATTTCCTGGAGGAACTTCTACAGTGGGTGTAGGAACGTTTATGACAGTGTAGTGTGCGTTTTCTGAGGTATCTATTGCATTTCCGTCTTTATATGCTATGGCATAGAAATAACCACTAACAGTAGGAGAATTATCAATTATTAGATCTGTAACATTATTTCTAATATTTGTTGAGGTGCCAGAATTATAAAAATATTTATAAACAGTTCCAGAAGGAACCTCTCCATTAGGACTTAAGGTAATTATTACCTTTGAACCGGAACATCCTGAAGATTTATCAATAGAAATCTCGATTTCAGGAGTAGCCCAAGCCAAATGAAATCCAATTAAACTAAAAATTATACAAAGAAAAAGTTTCCCACTTTTCATAACGCATTGGAAATTAAAAATTATTAAAACTAACAATTTATACTTTAATCCTTTAGACACCTAACACAAGTGGGCGTACCATCTCCAGATTCAAATCTATAAACAGCGTTTTCATTTGGGGTAATCGATCTTGCATATTGCATGGTGGGCGAATCTGTTGAAGTCCAAAAGATTGCTTGTGGTCCATTTTCATTTAATGCCTCGAACTTTGAACTTCCACCTTTAGTTAACTTTCCTGCTACATTATTATCCTCTCCCCTTTGAAAATCAAAACCCACTTTATCTAAGTCTGCATCCGACATACCAAAATATTTTTCAAGTACTTTCCACTCAGCATCTGAAGGTAAATGCCATCCGCTAGGACAAGCTACTTTTGCTGCATCTCCTGTATATCTTCTTCCATATTTTGCACACGAATCTACACTTCCATTTTTACATTCAGAAGAACCAGCACTTAATGGACCTACATAAGCTAAATTCTCTGCAAACCATGTCTGATTTCCAATTCTAATTGTTTTATACTCCTTACTATCTCTTGGATCTTTAAAAGTAGACTCTGCAGGATTGTCAGGTTTATTATCATCTTTATCTTTTCCACAAGACATGAACGTAAGGCCCGCAACAGCTAAAACCAGGGTCCAGGAAAGCATTAGTTTTTTCATTTTTTATAAGAAGTTTTTATTTCAAAAATATATTGGTCGATTAAAATAGATGTTTAAACTCAAAAGATATTCAACTTAATGAACTCCCCAAATGTACCAATTTTAGTAAAAATAGTAATCTTCAACTCTAAAATTTTTCGGGAATGCCAAAATAGAGAATAGTTTCTAAAAATCAAGGGCTTAAAAGGAAAAATATCCGAGTGTCTATGCCAAGGATGAAAAATTTGGGGCATTTTATGATAAATTAATTTTTTGAAAGCAAAGGGGTTAGGGCGTGTGGTCGGGAGAAGATTCCAATTGCCTCACCAATAATAATACTAATAATCACCTATAACAAACCTTATTAGCTCCTAAACTACAATGTTAGAATCTCTTAGTTTTGAAAAATTCTCTTTGTCTTCTGTTTACAAACTGATTGTTGCTTATTCCTTATATAACCCTAAGTGCTTATCTACCTTGTCTATCTTCCATTCTCCATCTTCTTTAACTAAATGTACTGCAAAAAGCCACTTTTCACCCTGCTCACCAACTTCTGACATCCATTCGAACCCATCTACATTATAGGGAGCTTCATTTAATACATTGTAAAACTCTGTTATATACATTGCTGAATCCCCTTTTATTACCAGATTCTTGATTATTTCATTTGTATCCTTTTTACAAAATGAATTCATTAAGCCTCCTATAACTTTATTATTGTAATAGTAACAGCCAAAATGTAGAAAGCCGAACTCCATGTTTTTCTTATTTTCTGAATTTATACAGATAATTTTATACATATTCTTAGAAAATTTCCCACTCTTTAATGCCTCATTTAAAACAATTGATTTAATGGTATCTCCTTTTTCCTGCCAGGTACTAATCCAAGCTTCCCTTTGGTTATTAAACCAGAAACTTGATTCTAAAAGGACATTAATTTGATCCATAAAATCTAGTGAATCTGATGAAATTATCTTGTTTGTGATAGTATCATTAATACTTGTCTCAACTGTATCAAAACCGTGTAAAATTTCATTATTGGTCCCTTTCTTAACACAAGAAATTGCCATTGTCATTCCAAGTAAAATAAGGTATTTTCTCATATATTTATCTTTTCTCTGTTTCAATAATTTCCTGTTCACTCGCAGAAGCCCTTAAATCCGCGCATTCAAAATGCCACTGTTCTCCTGGAGCTGCTCGCACAAGTCCAAAATTAAGCGCAACTAAATCTGTTATTCCACCATCTCTATATACAAATCCTTTTGAATTGACATCAAGAGCATTTCCTGTTGTATGCAAACTTTTTCCAGGTTTCCCATTAACTGGTAATGGTTTTCTTTCTTCTCTTCCAGAATCATATCCTTCTGCAGCAACAGAAGCAGGGTTGGATCTATACTTTTTACTCGCTGCCTCCTTTTTCACTTTCTCATAATCAACGATCTTAGCATTATCTTTTCCTTCTTCGAATAAAAAATGATTTTTATGGGCCCAGACATTTCCATCTAAATCAGTTACATCGTTGCCGTTCCTATATTTAGAATTATTAAACATGTCCACCAAATTCTTTTTTATTTGATCCTCATGTTCATTCGTATAACCAATATAATGTTCAGTGCTATATCTATGAGCAGTTTTTGGAGGCCTTACAGCATCCATAATTAACATATCGCCATTATACAGTCCTGCTGCTACACAAAATTTATGGAATTTAGTAATCCGAGTTTCAAGAAGAGAATTTAGAGAATGCCCTTCAAGGCTTTTTGTTGCATTACCCCAATTCAGCTTTGCCTTAATACCTTTTGTAAATTCATCAAAAAATTTAGAATTACCATGAGCTTCTCTTGCTGCATGCAATAAATATTCTTCTTTACTCCCTTGTTTTACCCCAATATTCTTTTCTATCAAATCAACCTTCTTATAATAATCAGCCGTTTCAGTGCCTTTTCCATAAACATATTCTCCTTTTGAATTCTTAGTTCTTTCCACACGCCCAATTGTGACTGCACTGCTCATTGACAATCCTAATGCCTCAGCAGTTTTTCCTGATGGAGAAATATTTCCATCCGGATTTTTGATCTTACCTTTTTGAAACTTCTTAATTGCCTCAACTAAAGAATCCAATTCCTTTGTACAGACTATATTATGGACCTTTAGTGCCGCAATAACAAGCGCTACATCATCCTCATTATTTATTCCACCGTTCCCTATAGATGCATTCAACTTATTCTCCTTTAAATATGGATTAAAATTAGCCCTTGAGCCATAAACCTTTGGCAAATTGCCGCTATTCTTCCCTCCATTAAAATGTTCATGCAATTCCTTTTGAGATTTAACTGGATTGAGATCACTCGTTCTTTCAGTTTCAACTTTCCTAAGTTCAGCATTGCCTTCCTGTACCTTCGCTTCCTTATTTAAAATCTTGTTTATCCTAGCCGCTTGTTCTGCGTTTTCTCCCCAACTATGAGTATTAAAATAACCACTTAAATATTCTGCCATTTTACTCAATAGAGCACTGTTAAACCTAGAAAGCGTACTATCATTACTTGATTTGGCCATTACATATGCAAGATCATCCTGGGTCAAATAGTCCATTTGCTCAAGCACCTGCAGTACCTGCCCTCCGTTATTATGACCATGAGGTATTAATCCCTTTCCAAGTGCTATGATATTTATTTCTCCTTTATTATATTTTTTCAAACCAATCTTTTACAGAAGGAAACTCTGCAGCTGCCACATGGAGCTTCTTATCTTCTGCTTTAATGGTATTCTCCGTCTGCTTCTTTATTTCTTCTTTTGATACAGGGGCCTTATTTTTAGATGCCTTATTTGTATGAGCAACTTCTTTTTTATCTCCCTTTTCCAATTTCTCTTTATCTCGTTCAAGAGTTAAATCCGGAATTTTATTATTCAATACCGTCTGATAATAGAGCAGGCCTATAGTCTGTCCTCTGGTACCAATGCAACCATCCGCAAATTTATTCTTTTTAGTTTCAACATTGTCCTTATCAGTTTGATCTTTTACTTCCTTCTCCCGCTCTTTAAACCATTTTTCATCTTTAGGAACCATTTCTTTCTTCTGATAAGCCAATATAGCTGAACTGACAGCTTGCAAATTTTCAATTTTATCTTCGCTAAGGAAACCTGCTTTATTCAACAAGGATCCTACAATTTTTACATCACCAGGTTTATTCATTCCACCAGCTCCCACGCTGGCAGATAATATATAATCTGATGCCCTATAATACATGAAGCCTATTTCTGATTTTATTTCAATCTCATAAAAAGGATTGGTTGCATAAACGCCTCCGTCTTTATTAAGAAATTTGCCGCTTTCAAGCAGGGAATCTGCTCCTTTATCAGTTAAAAATCTTTCAGCAATAAGGCTGTAATATGCTGAAAATCCTTTTTCAAGGGTATCAATCTCTTTCTCTTCTTTGGTGACCCCACTATCATAAGCATGAACATTGAATACATTAGATGCAGATCTTTGCGCACCCTTTAAACCACCTTCAAGTTTTAATTGTGCTAATGCATACTGTATAGGTACCACATATTTCAGATCTCCTTTCTCCTTATATATTCTTCTTGCTTCTTTGGAGAAATAGGAAGCATCAATTCTCTTGTATTTAGGGACATTGTCTTTAGAATACCAATGATTGAGTTCTATTCTTGCGAAATTTTCATAATTCACAAAAAAAGGCTCTAAAGATTGGGGATCATTTTTTCGATCAGAACTTGTCGGAACTTCCTTAATATTATCTGCCTGAGGTAATGCAGACACAAGATTATCAATCAAAGAATTAGTTGATGCGTCTACATTCCCTGTTTCGACTAACTGATGATCACGCTGAAAATTCTTGATCGATTTTACAGTGGCACTTTCCTTTCCATCTTTCCTTGTAATATAACCATCCTCAGAGCCTTGATAATATCCTAATGCTCTAAGAAAAGACTGTATTTTCATAATCTCTTCTCTACTACCAACAGGCATATTGCCATTAACACCTACAATTATTATCGTACCAGATTCACTTTGTTGCTCCCCTACATTTGAAGTTTCATTATTGTGTTCAGCTGGTGTATTCGAATCCTCTGTAATAGACTCTCCCTTCGCCACCTTCTCTCCCATCTCATCTGCTTCTTTCTCCAACCCTTCGTCATTATTGATGTTTACGCCCTTCTTCTGAACAGTTGGCTGAACTCTTCCTTGCCTCTGCTGCACCACATGAGTCAGCTCATGTCCAATAAGCTCCTGGCCTTTCTGAGATTCAGGATTGTATTGGCCTGGAGCAAAATGAATATTGCTGCCTTGTGTATAGGCATGCGCATTAAGGTCCTTTGATTGTAATGAATTTTTATGGATGCTAACATCGGAGAAATCTTCATCGAAAGACCTCTCCATTTTAGCTTGCACTGTCGGTGGAAGTTTATCTGAGGCTATTTCATGATTTTGTTCATTGCTTGTTTCATGCTCCTCTGATATCGGCGGAACTGGACCTTTGCGTTGAAGCGGCTCCTCTTCTGTTTCAGTTGTATAAAACTGCAATGGAACCGGACCCTTTCTTTGAATAGGCTCTTCTTCCTCACTTGCATGGAACTGCAATGGAACAGGGCCTTTCCTCTGTACTGGCTCTTCTTCCGTTTCTGTTTCAAAAAACTGTAACGGCACTGGTCCCTTGCGCTGAACAGGTTCTTCTTCCGACTCTGCTATGGGTGGAACAGGTCCTCTGCGCTGATTTCGTTCATCTCCACCTTCATCGCTGTCCCATTTTCTCTGCAATACCGATTCGAAAGAGGATTCATTGGAAGACTCCTCTTCAGGTTTTGCTTCTGTCTTGTTCTCCGATGGCTTTAATTGCTTCTGTTGAGACTGGTGAAGATTCTGATTCTTGTCAGAACTCTGACGACTCCGGTGTAAAAATTCTCCCATAGCTAAGTGAATTTGATAAAAAAGTTAACTTCAAAAAACTGGTATATCCCTGAAAAACCAATGAGTCAAATACAGCAAAAATATTAATACACTTGATCTAGTTTTTTCGGGAATGCCAAAATAGGAAAAAAAATGTTTGAATTGGGATTTTCAGGATTAAAAATTCTGGGAATTTTTTTGAGAATTATTTCATTGTATGTAATTGGAGCAGGGGATTGACTGGATAACCAAAATAACCTCGATTGCAAATTTTATAATTAAAATCAATTTTCGCTCAAAATATTATCTACTCATTTTTCTTTAATATTTATTCCAGACACCAAACCAACATAGCCAATGGATAAAACAAAGAAGACCTTTCATGCATCCTTTGTGAATTAGTCTTCTTAAAAAAAAGAAAGGACTTCACAAAATGGAATCCTCTCTACCTTATATCTTTGATCGTTGATGTCTAACTTTCTTATTTAATCTTTAGACTACCTGCATCTTCTGGAAAATTGTCTAAAAGTACATTAGGTTTGTACCCAATAGAGGTTTCATTGTCTTCATACCAAAAATCAATGCCTGGAGATGCTTTACACAATCCGCCACATAAATACTCAACAGGCGCATCCTTCCAAATCAAGTTAACAATCTTTCCTTCTTTATATTCACCTATTATAAATTTGGTCTTGTATTTATACTTCTTTTCGTTAACAATAACGAATGCCAAATACTTGCCGTCAGCACTCCATAATGGATTACTGATCCCATTATTCTCCTCGGAAAAAAGAACCTGCGCTATAGAATTTTGAATATTATACAGCTTTACAGAATTACCTGCCTGATATATTAGAGACTTCTTGTCAGGGGTAATTACCAATAATGAAGGACAATTTAAAATACTATTTACTTCTTCAGATAATTTTACAGTATTACCATTTTCATCCTTCACACTGTACTTTATTCTACACTTAGGAAAATTTGCGTTTTCACTTACCAGTTTATATCCTTTGATAGAACTTGCATCAATTTTACCAGGAGTAGGTGAATTCTTTATTAATTCAAACTTACCATTTACCCATTTAAGTCTATATCCTATCTCCTTTTTAGAATCACATGCAATTATTTTTATATCAGTTCCAAATTCAGGAAGTTGAAACCCCGGAATAGATCCGCTTTCCTGCTCTACCTTTGTAAACACACTTTCCAAATTAACCAACTCTTTGGTAACATTTAACCATTGCTTATTTTTATATGTCCAAAAATCATATCGTGGAGGGCATTGACCTCCAATGTTGCAGCCACGGCTAAAGACAGCAATTATGTCCCTACCGTTAATTTTGTCTTTGAATAAGGCCATTTCTATACTAAAATCATTCTTATCAGAAGCTACCAAATAACCATTTTTGACATTACTTTTTATGATATACTTCTTTCTAAAAGCAGCATCTGGCATTGGATTAAATTCACAGTTAAAATAATCCTCTGCAGGAAGCATAAAATAATATTGTTCAATTGTGTAAGTATCTGATTGGTCAACATTAACAATAGTAGCAATTGAAAATGATGAAGAGAATAGAGAAGCAATAAATATTAGTAAAATTTTATACATGATAATAGATTTTATTTTGTAGCACGATTTAAATAAGCAATCCATCTAAACTGATGTTTTTCCACTGAACTCCAACTCCAAAGTACATCTTCTCCGACATTGTTACTTTGTTTTGAATTATAATTTCTTTCACTATGGTTAGTGGGTGTATTATAGCCCTCCCAGGATCTATTTGCCCCCTCCTTAAGCACAGATTTTCCAAACGGATCATCAACTATAATTCCAGAATCTGTTATCGTTTGAATCCATCCCCGACCTATCACAGGAATTTATTCAATGGTGAATCGATTTGACTTATTATTCCAATTTAAGTATATTATCATCCTTTCATTAACCAATCTTTTATATTGATCATCTGTTACTTCCGGATGATCCTCTTGTAAATAGTCACATATATCTATCTCGATTTTAATCTTTGTTCCATTTTGAGGCAACATATAATTATAACTATAATACCTATACTTATTTAATAACTCATAATTGTATGAATCCTTATAAAAGTTTTCAGGTGTGATTTTGGGAAAAATTTTATTGTCAGCAGGAATCCAAACATTGTTTTTGTATTGATAAAAATAAGATGTTGGCGTAAAACAAGCAAAGGCCTCACACTCTCTGTTGCTTACTACAATCACATCTATATTATTAGAGCCCTTAAAAAGAGCCATCTGGAAAAAATCAGGAAAATCCTTATCTCTTTTAAAGGATATAAAACCATTCTTGACATCTACGATTTTTTCAAAATAATGCCTGTCAGGATCTCTCCAGTTACATAATTTAAAACAGGAATCAGGCAAATGATCAAAATAAAATTTGATATCCCTTGGGGATCCGGATGATTGTGCAAATGAATTAAATCCAATCAGGATAAAAATGTTAATGAAAATTATGAATTTGAAATGTGCTTTCATTCTCAAATTTTATTAATGTTAAACGCTTGACCAAAATGAGTTCCGGCATAACTTATAGCTTGTACTAAACAATTAAGAGCTACGAAATATTCCAACATCTTATGTTTGGTATTTTCAGTCAAAGTACCACCAAATGGAATACATCTTTTTAAAATTTATTGGCCTGTAAAAGGGTCAGATTTTTATTCATACATACAATCCTTTGTGGCGCATTCGAACTGATAATTCTTGCCATTCTTCTCAATATCTTTAATCTTACCTTCTATAAGCTCCTTGCAAGAAGCATCAAATTCTGCTATTAAGGTTAGATCTTCAATTACTTTTTCCTTATTACACTCAAAACTATGTTACTATTGTATATCTTCATTAATTTTATTGGCCAAGACCATTATATTTTCCGAAAACAATCGATTCTCTTTTTGCTCCAAATAGATATTTTTGAAAAAATAGAAAATAGTATCTAATGATGCTGATAAATATGTTTTTTGTCTCTCATAAGATGCCCTGGACTACTTACTTCTCCACTTATTTCAAGTTCAGTGATCAAAGAAAAATATCTGTTGTCAAAGTCTCCAGTGTTTTTAAAGCTTTTTCCAGAAAAGATCTTTGATAGTATATCAAAGAAAACATTGTCCCATCGGCAACCAAATATATTTTACTCATCTTTATTAGGTTCTAAAACAATTATATAATAGATTACATCCATATCTGATTCATTAAGAACCTTCCATGGTAGTACTTTAGAGTCGCCACGCGATTCATTTTCTTTTAAATTCTGGCCAGCTGTATAGGAAAAATCTCGTTTTGTATAGTCTGGTTCAGTTGATGAATAATCAGGGACATTCTTGTAATTGTAATCATTTCTTCCGCTATCTTTTCCCATAGGAAGATAAAAATCTCCTATTTGTTTGCTTGTTCTCCTGTAATCAGGATTAAGTCCACCGTATGGGTCATCTAATATTATTCCTTCGCTGTCTATTGTTTGAACGGATATGATATGAGTGCCGGTAGAGCCTTTGCCTTTGTGATAGACTGAAAGACTTAACACGCATCCTTTATCTAAATAATCTTTCAGCTGTTTTCTTAATTCAGAATCCCAACTTTTTGGCCAGATTTGTTTATATTTAAAATTGCTGTCTTTCGCTGTATCATTATTATATTCAATCCCAGATCTTAACTTGTCATTATTAGATTTAGATGACATTATTGTTTTGCTATCACTATTATTTAAAAGGTATTGATAAAAATGTATGAGATCCTCTAGTTGTCCAAATTCTTTGAATTTTTCACCTAACTCTTTCGATTTTGTTAATAAACCTTCTTTGGCGCCTCGTATCTTTTGGTAATCATCAGAAGCGGAATTATTGAGCCAATTGAAAAAATCCTTAGACTTCTTTTTCCAGGCCTCATCTGTTGAAGAATATTCTGTATACGATCCTAACTTTGTTGTTATTGCGTCTATTACATCTTTTCGATTATACCCCATTCTTTCAACCATCATAGCAAAAGTGGTAGCCGCGCAAGTTGCTTCAGGTGCAGTTAAATTGTCGCTTTGGGTTCTATACTGATTTACTTTCAATCTCGAATTCCAATCTCTGTCCGAATATAAAGATCCAGCATTATCTATAGTAGTTGTGGGAGAAACGGTATTCGTATTTTGAGCTGGAGTGCTTCCACCTTGAACTTGGTTTTGAGAAACCAGTGTTGCAAGTGGGGTAGGAGCAGGCTCCTCTGTATTCTCCTGTTGTTCTGCCGGAGCATTATTAATTTCAATACCTTCTATTGTTCTTTCGGTTAAAACAATAAATTTTCTTATAGACGATACCAGTTCGTGTGGAGTAATGGATTTAGTGGCATTATCTATAAACGCAGGCTCTTTTTCCAGTTCAGTAATGGATGGATAAGAACCGTTTTCAATCTGTGCAAAATTCCTTTCTGCCTGAGATAAAATCCCTTCAATTCTGTCTAATTTGTTTTGCCCGGATAAACTTGTAATTTCTGTATACCTTTCGTCTAACCAGTCTTTATAAGATTTCATGAAAATTGCGCGATCATTATCTGCCTTGCTTGCCAGGTCATCTTTGTAAATCCATCCTACATCTGTTGATCCTTGCTTAATATTAACAAATTTTCCGCATTGTTCGGTGATGGTATATTCTGTTGTAGTAGATACATCAAGTACTTTATTTGTGGTTTGTTCATTAATCTTAACGGTTTCATTCAAGCCAAAAGGCGATTTATAAACCATTGTGTCAGAAAACTGAACAAAATAATTTCCTGTGTCCAATACAGCAGATTTACCTGTAACATTACCATAGGATGTCCAATACTTAGCTCCTGCAGTAACAGTGGAGCTTCCAAAAGTATCAAGTATTTCAACATAAGCCACCTCAATCGACTTATTGCCTGATGTTGCCGACCCTTTTCTGATTCTTTTTATTTTACACCCCGAGGGAATCTTCGTACTTCCAGCGGCAAAACTTGCTCCGCTTCTAATTCTAGCATCATCATTGTTAATATAATATTCCGTATTATCCGTCACGGCTTCTCCCAAATTTTCATCAGTTTGTGTCGATTTTTGGATCATACTAGCTGTTGCCAACGAGATGTTTTTAATTTTCTCTCCCTTCGCCGCCTTCGCTCCCATCTCATCCGCTTCCTTCTCCAATCCCTCGTCATCATTGATGTTTACTCCCTTCTTCTGAACAGTTGGCTGAACTCTTCCTTGCCTCTGCTGCACCACATGAGTAAGCTCATGGCCAAGTAGTTCTTGTCCCTTTTGTGATTCCGGATTATACATGCCTGGAGCAAAGTGTATATCATTGCCCTTCGCGAATGCATGTGCTTTGAGTTCCGTTGATTGGGTTGAATCCTTGTGAATGTTTACGTCTGAAAAATCCTCACCAAAGGATGATTCCATTTTTCTTTGTACTAAAAATGGCATTCGATCGGGTGATGAAAAAGCTGAATCAGATTGATCATCTGAATCAATATTCATTGATGGCACAGGGCCCTTCCTTTGGATAGGTTCTTCCTCTTCTTCCGTTGAATGGAATTGTAAAGGAACTGAACCAAGTCTTTGAATCGGCTCTTCCTCTTCAGTTTCCTCCAACGGAACAGGACCACGACGTTGTATTGGCGGCTCATTATCTTCTACCACAATTGGTGGAAGCGGCCCCCTACGTTGAGTCCTAATTTCATCTTCTCCTCCAAAGCTATCCCACTTTCTTTGCATTACCGATTCGAAAGAGGATTCATTGGAAGACTCTTCTTCAGCTTTTGCTTCAGTCTTTTTTTTCCGATGGCTTTAATTGTGTCTGTTGAGACTGATGAAGATTCTGATTCTTGTCCGAACTCTGACGACTTCTGTGTAAAAATTCTCCCATAGCTAAGTGAATTTGATAAAAAGTTAATCTTTAAAAAACTGTTATATCCCTGAAAAACCAATGAGTCAACTCTAGCAAAAATATTAATACACTTGATCAAGTTTTTCGGGAATGCCAAAATAGGGAAAAAATGTCTGAACTGGGATACTCAGGATGAAAAATTTCGAAATTTTTCTAATGAATTATTTTATTGAAAGGAAAGGGATTAAGGGGGACAGGATAAGTCAAGTTTGATGTTGACTTGAACAAATGAAATTGGTTGAGAAGATAGGTAATGAAGGCGATCCTCTATAAAGTTGAACACCTTCTAAAATGGCTTTTCAAATTTGGGCCAAATAATTTTAAAACAATACATACGGAATTAAACCAAAAGAGAATTCTAAACTACCGCTGTATTTAAATCAGAGGCCATTATAACCTAATGGCCTCTGATTAATATTATATACTCTATTACTTCTGCTTATTGATTATTATCCTCCCTGTATTGTACTCTCCATCTTCATTACTGATTTTATAAATATATATACCCATTGGAAATTTATATGTATTAATTACAGATTGTCCTGAAGGGATTTCTGTATTAAGAATCTCCAGTCCCGTCATTGAATAGATTGATAAATCGTACGTGTTACTCGTTCCGCTAACAGTAAAGTTTAAATTATCAGTCGTAGGAATAGGATAGACAGATGAAAAGGACTGAAACTCTTTTGTTGAGAAAATACCACTAGGGGTTGTTATGTCACCGCCTTCAATTCTGCAGATATTACCTATCATTGTATTATTATAATAATGGAAGGCCCCTCCTATTAAAAATTTTCCGTCTGGTTGGATAGTAAGCTTATTAATATACTCGATATCATCTAGGTTAAAGTCATTATCAATAGACCCATCATAATTTAATCTTTTAAATGGAGTAGTAGTTATTATTTTTCCATTAGGCTGTATCGTGATATCTCTTACATAAATATTGCCGTGAAAAAATTGAGCAACGAATTCTTTGTCTACACTTCCATCTTTATTCAAACGAACGACTCCGTCAGTTGTATGGCCATTGAAGGAATCAAAACTTCCTCCCAAATATATTTTATCCTTATCCAGAGATATACAATAAATTTCATCAGCAGCACCAATGCCAGATTTAAACTCTGAATTTATACTACCATCATCATTTAAAAGTACAATGCGATTGACTAGATTATCATCAAAGTAATTAAATCTACCTACTACAAGCACTTTATTATCGGGCATAACTTCGATATCATAAATATCCAAATCAGGCCCCTTTCCCGGGTTGAAGCTTTCATCAAGGCTACCATCGGAATTTAACCTCGCTATATTATTTGCACTTTTCCCATTATAAGACGTGAATATACCAGCAATCACAATTTTACCATCAGATTGAACTTTGACACAACTTATATTTTGATCAGGTCCTGTTCCTTCTTTAAAGGTTTCATCTAATGAACCGTCTGAAAGAAGTCTTATTATTTTATTTGCTGGCTTACCATTAAAAATGCTAAACCCTCCTACTATAACAAACTTTCCATCAGGTTGTCTTTCTATTGCACTTACAGAAGTCTCACTACCAATGCCATCAAAAGCAGTTCCGGTATTAAAAGAAGGATCAAGAGAACCATTATTTAATATTCGAGCAATTCCCCAGGTCCTGACCTGATTATATGAAGTAAATGACCCAACAATAACAATCTTTCCGTTAGGAAGTAAAACAAAGTCACTAATCCCGGCATCAGCACCATCTCCAGGATTAAAATCAATATCAAGACTGTAATCAGTATTTAGAAGAAATATTCTGTTTCTCGGTTTATCATTGACAGATTGAAAAGAACCATAAACTAATAATTTCCCATTTTTTAGTAATTCAGTTCCTTCTATATAACTTATGGAAGCAGTAGTAATATTTTTATCAAAAGCTCCATCCGATTTAATCTGGAAAAGACCTAAAGCTCTTTTATTATTATAGACTGGAGAAAAGCATGAAATAATAATTCTACCATCCTGAAGTTCCTTTAAACTCGAAACATGGACTGAAGTAACGTAAGGATAAGTAGACCCACTTCCAGGATTGAATTCTTTATCTAATGTTCCATCCAAATTAAGTCGAGCATAATTATTTATTTCTTGGCCATCATATTCTGAAAATTCTCCTGCTATAAGTACTTTACCTGATGATAAAATAATCAATTTAGATATTCGACCATTTGGTCCTTCTCCGCCATTGAAGCCATCGTCTAAAGATCCATTAGAATTAAGTCTTGCTATTTTTGTTGTATAACCATCTTCAAATTTTAGGTTTCCACTCAGAATAACTTTGTTATCATTTTGAACAACACAATTGTCTAAAGAAACCTCCTCTAGAGTAAACTGGCTTCTAAAAGAATCATCAAGTATTCCATCACTATTTAAAAGTGCTATTCCTGTGATTGAACTTTTAGTATATTCTTGGAAATTCCCTGTAATTAAAATTTTCCCGTCTTGTCTTATCTTAATGAAAGAAATTGAGTTTGCATTCCTGTCACCTTTAAATGTTAGATCTATAGTACCATCACTATTTAACCTAACAAAGCGACCATAGAATGAATCATCCATATTTTTTAGGTATCCGCTAACTAATATTTTTCCATCTGGCAGAACCTCCATTGCATATAAATTACTGGATAAACTAAATGCATATAAAAATGTATTATCCATTGTTCCATCCGTATTGAGTCGTCTTAGTCCTCTATCAGTTGCTATAAGTATCTTTCCATCTGATAGTTCTTTTGCTGCTTTAACTCTGAAAGCAGCATAACCATATGATTGAAAGGTTGAGTCAAGCTTTCCCAATTGACAAAAAGCTTGAGTGATGGAAAAAACACAAAGTATAGTAATAAAGAGTTTTTTCATATTTTGTTATTTATATGGTTGAAAAATTTTATAAAAATTGAGGTAAATAAAAATTAGCAATAGACTTCGTTTTAATAAGATTAAATCTACATATAATCATTTTCCAATTAATGTTAAATAGGTTATGCTATTCAAGTAATCTCTTTAATTATTCTGAAGACAACGAACACACGCTTCACGAGAAATAGGTTCTAGAGATCTAAACACTGCAGGTACTTGGATATTAATTGACCTTAAAAATTGATCTGAATCAACAACTGTGGATGTCCAATAAAATCCAAATCCATATATATTCATTGATTCAAACTTAGAAGATCCTCCTTTATGTAGCTTCAAAGCCACATTTTTATCTTTCCCTCTTAGGTGAGAAAAACTAACTTTGCCTAAATCTTCTTCTGACATCCCCAAATATTTTTCAAGTTCTTTCCACTCTTCATCTGAAGGCAAATGCCAACGATCAGGACACGCAATATTTGCAGCATCTCCTGTATACATCATGCCATACTTCTTTACCGAATCCAAACTGGAATAAGGATTAGAAGAAGAGCCAACATCAAATGTTCCTTCATAAGCTAAATTCTCTGCAAACCATGTCTGACTTCCTATCCTAATCGTTTTATAAATCTTACCATCTCTTGGATCTTTAAAGGTTGATTCTGCTGGTTGTTGGGGCTTATTATCTTTATCCTTTTTGCAAGACAAAAAAAGAATACCAGCCATAGCAAAAACTATGGACCATGAAAAGAGTTGTTTTTTCATTTTTATTAAAAGTTATTTGGGTTAAAAATATATTTTACAAAGTTTATTTTCATCATAGCTATTTTATGGTTGAACTATTGTTCAAATCGAAAAAATTGAAATTATATATGGCCAAAATTATGAGATATACTTATGTTCTAAGACGAATTTCATACAGGCACAACCATTTTGAACTTTTCAAAAATTAAAGTACTTATTCAATAAATTTTAAATTAGTTAAGACCTCCTCATTATTATATACTTGTATTGGTTCAATAAATATATTCTCTCGCTTCCATGAAACCTCTACCTGTTTGTCTTTGTATTTCCCTTCCATCATTGCATCCCAGAGATCATCATCAATGTGATAAGATAATACATAAAAAGAAGCGAATCTACCTAATGTATCCAAAACAGAAACATGCGCATAATCTCCGAATTCTGCGCCCAAGAAAAGACCTCTTAAAACACCAGAGTCACCCTCGAATTTTACCATTTCTGGTTCTTCAGGAATTGGAATACTCTCTTTAATAGTGGCTTCTGGCTCTTTTATTAAACTATTATTAACTGTGTCAACAGTTATTGGTTCTTGTTTAGTTAAATTTCCTTCATACGAACATGAAGAAATCATAAAAAGAATAAATAAGGTTTCTATTTTTTTTATCATATCTAAAATTTTAACATTGGTTACTTGTATCATATTGTAGGATAACCTTTGACCTTCCCTCCAATACTCTTTATTAAAACTCCTTATCAAAGTGAATTTCTTGCAAACTCTACCTAAAGTTTTGCATCTTTCTTTTTTGATGACTTAATCTGTATCTGCTGAAAATGCTGACGAATATCAGACTCTTGATGGTTCTTATATAATAATTCTCCCATAGCTATTTGAATAAAAGTTAAATGAAAAAGCTGTTAATTTTCCGGAACCAACATCAAAAATTCATTCAAAAAACCGGAACTAATAAAGAAAGAGTTTTAACATAAACTCTAGCGCTTGCAGATTATCCAACAGCTGGTAGTATAATTACAAACTTGTACACAAAATTTTGTACAAAAAAACTGTACTTGAAAATGAGTATCAAAAGTAGAAAGTTTTATTTAAAAGTCAAGGAGTTAGTAAAAAAATAAATCTTAAATGAATAAAAATTATTCTGATAATGATAGTAAAATATTTCAGGCATTCAAACAGATTAACAGAACAAATAAAAAAAGAGGTTACCTCATCCCTGAAATAACCTCCCTCTAACTAAGACACTGCTCTTTAAATTACTTCTCAACTACAAACTTCCCCGAACTCAGATCAAATTTATATTGAGTTTTTATAGGATTCTTTTTAGTAACTTTTCCCTCTGCCTTATAATGCTTTTCAATATAATTTGTATTCAGAACCGCTGTATTCTCTGACTTCTCAAGCATACCTGTCAATATCATTCTTACCTGAGACCCTCCTTCTTCTTCAGCTGCCATTTTCCCGTCAAGGATGTTTCCGTCTTTATCATAAGCTATAACCCCAATAAAAGTATAACTCTCATAAAATAATGAAAATACCGCCAAAGCTATGTTCTCACTTAATGTCAGTTTTCCTATTGCTTTATAATTGCTGCTATTAAAATCCGGATAATTGAAATTAAACGGATAGTCGTTTTCCGATATTTTACTTGTAAATGGCTTGATGAATTCACTTTGATAGTTTGTATCAATAGCTATAAGCTGATCCTCTTCAAGGTCTCGAGGGACCAATTCTACAGGTGTAGTAAGTTCTTTGAATTTAGAAATAAAGGAAGTGTAAGAACCAACTTCACCAGTTGAAGGAGAATCAGGAGAAGTAGTGGCGGTGTCCTCCATATGCTGGGGAGCTGTTTCAATAACCGCTGAGGTGTCTGTCTTTACTTCTTGCTGATCATTTTTCTTTTCATTGGAGCATGAATAAATCATTATTGAAAGCAATAAAAGGATTGAAATACGTGACATTTTACTAAGGTTATTAGATTATAAAATTTAGATAAGATTTTATTTCACAATAAATTTGCATGCATCAGAAGACCATTCCAGCTTAAGTCTTTTATTCCATTCTTCCTCCGTAGTTTTTAGTATCGGATCATCTGCGTTGGATTCTTTAAAGGATGGACCAAGCTTAGAAGGATTCAACTTTACATTGATTGAATACTTTTCAATCTGATAGTGAAAGTCGTCTTTTGTAATATTTGCTGTGGTAATTGCATTCAAATCGTTTTGGTTTAACACTTCGCCAGTCACGTCCATAAATTTTTCATTATCAAGTCTGAACACTTTGAGTGTATAAGATTCAAAGTTTCCCATCAATTCTGAAATCAGAAGCGTTGCATAAGATTCACCTTTACAAGATTTCAACGCTACTGCTCTTATTGAATAATCCCCTGAGGTGTATGCAATACTATCCTTAGCAGGTGAAACGACAGCCTGATCAACAGGTTCCTCATAAGCAGGATCATATACTGCATACTTACCATCTTCCTCTTTAATATCCGGTAAAGTATATGAGGCATTATGATTAAGTCTTAGAGGAGTTGCCTGAAGTTGTTTATGAAAAGCCAGGATATCCATATGATCGTTTTCAATATTGTTGTCTGGACCAGCAGAAGATGCTGCTGTATCTTTAATTGAATAAGCTGTGGTGTCTTTCATTTCAGTCTTTTCTGAAGGAGTTGAGCAGGCTACAAAAATAGCCATTAATAATGGTGTATATTTTTTCATCTTTCTATTTTACTTTTAAAATTACAAGCCATCTGAATATGGAGAAAGTTTTTACATCATCCCAATCTACGAAAACATTTTCGCCGAGATTATGCGCAAATACTTTTTCCGTTGATGTCAGATAGGCTTTAGTCTGGGTCAGTAATGCTGAGTTATATTTTAAGCGTTTTTCTATTGTTGTTAAATTATCCGTAATCTTTTGTTTGTTATCAGCGATCTTTGCACCGTTCTTTAAATAACTTCCCTTAACTCCCAGTATCAATCCATATGGATCATTTATAATTAGTCCGTCTGCTACGACCTTTACCAGGTTTACCACATGCCCCCCTGTTAGATAAGTTCCTCCAAAACCTGTGTTACCCTTATCAAGCTCAGGAGCAATTTTCTCGTATTTTGTTTTATCAAATACATCATAATAATCCAGGGTTTTCTGAACTCCGGAAATAATCTGTTTTCCAACATGTGAAAGGCAAGCTCCAAACTGATGAGGAGGATTTTTATCAAACTCAAAATCTTTGCCCATTACATTTTTCTTGAAGTAATCAGCACCCAATTGTACAAACCTTCTTATAATAAGATCTTCCAGATCAAATCCCATTAGCTCAGCGCGCTTCGTTTCATCATAACCGCCTCCGTTAATTAAAAGATTGATTGTGTTCGTCTTAAGGTCGTGTTCTGATGCATGACTTTTTAGCGTCATAGCAAGAGATGTCACGTTACACATATTGTCTGCTGAGACATTTCCACCTTTTGTTCCAGCTCCATAAATATCAGTGCCACTATATTTGTTATCTCTCTGACTTGAATAGATACTTTTCTTTTCCGCTTCCTGAGTAGCAGGGGCAGGAGCAGCTGTTTTAATTTCTGTTTTCTCGGCTGCAACAGAGCTTGATTTTGTCTCCTGTGTTTTTTCCGGAGTAGTTGATTTATCTACGCTTGCACTGGAACTGAAGAGACTTCCCACACTTTTTGTAAAAGAATCCCAGCTGTCTTCTACATAATCCTTTGTTGTTTCAATGACATCATTCAATAAATCAAATGAGCTTTCCACAATTCCTTTGTCTTCTGTCAATGGTGACTTGGTAATAGACTCAGATGGTTTCTGCATTTTAGGAACCTTAATCTTATCTCCGGCAGCAAAACCTTCTACCACCTTTCCCGATCTAGTTGGCCATTGCTTTAATTTGTCCTTGTTCAGATTCTTTATAGATGTCTCATCTGACTTAAATTTGGCAGCAATAACTTCGAGAGACTCTCCGCTTTTAACCACATATTCGCTATCACCCAACTGATTACCGGATGAGGCTGGAACTGCGGCAGTGGCTGCTGGAGTCGTTTTGCTTGCATTTCCATTTACACCAAGCGCAGCTTCTATGGCTTTAACACGGCGATTAAATCTGTCTTCCGGAACATTCTTCCATTTCGATTTGTCCTTCATCACTTTGTATAGTGCCTGAAGGTCATTCTTCACCATTGGCTCCTGAACATACTTCCTTGTTGCTCCATAATAATCTCCACGAAATCTCAAATCGACAATAATGTCGCGAATGGTAGGATCAAGTTTTTCAAAATCTACTTCTCCATACTTTTCAACTACATCTGCTTTAGTTGAAATTCTTTTTACATCGTTCTCAATACTTGAATAGCTCAGGTTAAATAATTTCTCCTGCTGCTCCAGCGTAATTTCCGGCAGACTATCTTTATGGTCATCAAGCCACTCTTTGGCTTCTTCTCCTTGTAGACCAATTGCACCTGAAAACTTAGTGTAATCAATACCTATAGATGTAAATTCGTCTTTTATAAGTTGTTTTGATCCTCTATGTGCAAGATCATATCCTCTACCTATAGTAACACCAGACGGTCCGCCCGGCCAGTGTGCTCTTCTTGAATAATATTTGCTTCGGGAGTCATTGTTACCTTCAGCATCAAATGTTATTTGTCCTTTGTCCACTTTCAGAGGATCATTAACCGCTTGCTTTTGTACAATAGAACCAGCAGGTTCTGTTGAATGAGAGGCAGAACTGGACGACTGAATTGTGTCCTTTGCAGCTTTCTCTCCCATCTCATCCGCTTCTTTTTCCAGCCCTTCATCATCATTGATACCAATACCTTTCTTTTGTACTGTAGGCTGAACTCTGCCTTCCCGCTGCTGGACCACATGAGTCAGTTCGTGACCAAGAAGCTCTTGTCCTTTCTGAGACTCAGGGTTGTATTGACCGGGAGCAAAATGAATATTGTTGCCTTGGGTATAAGCCAGTGCATTAAGGTCTTTAGATTGTACTGAATTTTTATGAATGCTGACATCTGAGAAATCTTCTCCGAAGGAAGTTTCCATTTTAGCCTGGACAGATACCGGCATTTTATCTGAAGCTGTATTATTGTCAGTATCATATTGGCATTCAGGCTCCTCGGTCATGGGTGGAACAGGGCCTTTACGCTGAATGGGCTCTTCTTCTTCCTCTTCCACCATCGCTTGTACAGGACCTTTTCGCTGAATCGGTTCTTCATCCTCTTCCGATTCCTGGAGCTGAATTGGAACAGGTCCCTTTTTCTGCACAGGTTCTTCTTCTACATCTGAAGCATAAAATTGCAATGGTATAGGCCCCTTGCGTTGAATAGTATTTTCAGAAACCTCAGACATGGTAGGAACAGGACCTCTTCGAATGTTATTATCCTCACTGCTATAAGAGTTATCCCATTTCCTCTGAAATACCTCAGCTACCGGAGATTCCGCAGAAATGTCCTGCTCATTCTCTGATTCCTTCTTTTGAATCTGATTATCCTTTGCACCTTGCTTTGAATTCTGCGACTGATGGGCATTCTTGGATTTATTTTCCTGACGGCGATTTTGTAAAAATTCTCCCATGGCTAACTCACTCCGATAAAATTTATAAGAAAAAAACTGATTACTGCTTAATCCCTTTAGTACGACATCTCAAACCAAAGGATTCATTGGGAAACATACTAAAATTATTCTTACTGAAAAACCTGCATTTGTCAGAATCTATTCTATTTTATTGAACTAAAAATATAATCGGCTATGGGTTTATATATTTGAATACTGTCAGCAGGAAATTTCATGGTAAAATTTATGCAAGAGTTATTTCTTACAAACATCTTTCTCACCTTGTCTTCATTGTCCTTCCTTTTATAATGCTTTAGAATTTCCTCCATAATCATATCTCTCAAAATTCTTCCATCTATCAAATCATCTTACAAAAAGTATTGCCTCTTCTGACTTTGCAGGAAATAATATTTTTCCATCCATATTCATTAAACCATACTTGCCTTTCTTCCAAAACAACAAAGTATTAGTGCCCTGAACGGGGTGATGAACATATGCTCCTTCTTTGTCAGTCACAGGAAAATTTGCAAGTCTTACTTTTCCTGTTTTATCTATCAGATGATACTTCCCATTTTGATTGATAAGGGCATAACCTAACCTGAACTCCGTTACATAATCATAAACAAAATCCGTTGTCTGCGTTCCATCTGTTTTAAAGTAAGCCCATTTGTCATTCTTCTTAACTGCAACAATATTATCACCATAGATTTCAACAAAATCATAAGTCAAAGGAATTTTTACATTGCCAAGACTATCCACTAAACCCCATTTATCTTTCTTCACTTCAAGATACCCGCCATTAACTTCTCCCACATCAACATAACAACATGCAGTCTCCTTTCCATTTTTAGTATCTACAATACGCCAGCCTTCTTCCCTGATGTTACACGCTATGTAATTTTCAAGCTTCAGCTCATAACATTCATTGCCTTTGATATACAAATGCTTTTGTCTTAACTGAATGGAATCATACTTAAAGGGAACAACTATTTCATTCCTGCTATTCACACAACCCATGGCATAGTGATAATCCGGTTGACCGAAATTGAAAAACTTACCAGCATAATAAAGATCATTATATTGGTATTCAAGATAGTTATATTCTAAAGGTATCTGAACATTGTTGTTCTTGTCTATGGTGCCATAGAGAGTAATTGACCAATTGTCTTTTTGGCCTACAATGGCTTTGTTATCCAAAAACAATTCCGCTTCTTCATAAACATAAGGAATAACAGTTTCATCAATACTATTCACATATCCAAACATCATATCATTAGCCTTTCTTATTAATCCTGAAGAATAAATGCTCGTGAAAGAACTGAAAGTAAATGCATCGTATATAATAGGTATTTTAATATTTCCCATTTCATCAATATAGCCAGTATTACCCTGCACATCATTAACAATAGCTAATCCATTATGAAATGAAAAGGTAAGTTTGTAAATAAGAGGTATTTTAATATTTCCCCTTCTGTCAAGATATCCAAACTTTTCACCAATTGATACAGATAACAATGAGTCTCTACAACTGACACTTATACGTTCATACGAAGGGGGTAAAACGATTATACCTCCATTGTTAATGATTCCGCTCTTTTTACCAACTTTAAAAGAAGCAATATTGTCATAATACAGGTTCTGACTTATTGCTAATGATGATTGAAAGATCACCAGCAAAAATAAAAACTTTAAATACCTCATTTGTTAAACAAAACTTTTACAATGTAGAATTGCTTGAGAGCAAATCAATGGTTATGCTCCCCTCCGAAATTAGCATAACCAGCATTCCTTGCTTTTAATTTCTTCTAGTATCTGATCATGATGCTGATTTATGAAGCTTATGACATGCTGTCTCCACCAGGTGGAATCGAAAGGATGATCTATTATTTCTCTTGATGTTTGCAATAACTCTTTGATTGCTTGTTTTTTACTATCATCTACTGCCAATGAATCCACTCGTGAAAGCGATGGAAGGACAATAGTTGACCTTGGTAATGCTTTGGCTGGATTTGGATCATTTAATAGTTGGAGTTGCTCTGTTGTATAGGCAGGAGCCACTAAAGCCATTTCTCTATCTACCAGAACTAACAAAGTTGCAAATGCTGGTAAACTATATGCATCTTTATTTTTGCTACTTGCTATATCTTTAATTATCTGTATCAGCTTTACTTTAGCTTCCCCCAAAGTTTTGTATGCCACCTCTCTCTTTTTTAAAGTATCAGCATTTCTCACCAGCACGGATGACTGTTCAAACTGATTGGCTGAGCCTATTAATTCATTTACAATTTCCTCCTTATTTATCGAATCCTGTGAACTTTTAGTCACCGCCATCGATTTATCCAAAACCTTATTAGCCTCAGCGTTATCGATTTTGTTATTACCCATTGCTTTTTTAAGCTCGCCTATGGATTTTGATGCATCACCAGGAGCATTCGCAATTCCTCTTATAGTAGCAGAAATGGCTAAAATCCTGTTGGCAGAATCATCACGCATCTCCTGAAGATTATACTCCTGACCTGGTTTTTTACCTGCAGCATAAACTTCTTTACCAAATTTTAAGGATTCTGATTCCTGCTTAGATCTGGCTTCTGCCATCTTGACGTTATCACTGGCTTCGGGAGCGAGCCAGTTTTTCACAGGCTTAAGGAAACTATCGTCCTGGGCTCTTTTTGCTTCTTCCTCTTTGAATGCCTTTGCTTCTTCAACATGAGGGTCCTTTGCCTTTGGAGATCCGGCCCATACTGCCAGCATTTTATCTCTTAGCTTTTTATCTGCCTCAACAGCAAGCTTGAATGCTAGTCCAAAAAATATACTGTTGGTATGATCTTTTGCCAATTGCGAATGTGATGCATTAGCAAGTACTTTTGATGGTGTATTATTAAGAAGTGCTTGTCGTTTCTGTGCATCTGCAAGATTTTTCTTTGGATCTGGCGCCTCTCCTGTTATTGAAGCTGTCATTTCCTGAACGGGAGAAAACTTATTTCCTCCACTGTTTACAATTTCATCCACCTCCTTCTTTCCTTTATAAAGAGGGGTGTCCTGAACCTTTACACCGAGCATCTGACTTTCTATTCTGTCGGATGTAGGCTTAAGCACTGTAGTATTTATGGTTGCGACAATTAAA
Source organism: Sporocytophaga sp. (assembly GCA_024707265.1). GTDB lineage: Bacteria > Bacteroidota > Bacteroidia > Cytophagales > Cytophagaceae > Sporocytophaga. The sequence continues at coordinate 473,319 of JANQAB010000009.1, forward strand.
TTATGGACAGGTGCAAGAATATCAAGCACTGGAACAAACTTGTTTATTTGCCTGATGAGTTCATATAGATCACTCACATTGCCGGATTTAACAACTGTTTCAATGTTATCATTACCAAGTCCGGAAATAATTGGAATTTTTGCATCCTCAATCGCCTTTACCATTTTGGCCCTTAACGCAGGATTAGATTTAAGCGTATCCATTTTCTTCAAAGAGGCGCTCACAAGTGCCTCCTGAGCCTTTCTCTCTCCCTCTGATCCCGCAGGCGCCAGCCCCATCCGCAGCATTTTAACACCTTCACTGCCGACAGACTCAAGTGTATCAAGACTGGTAAATGTACCTGTCACCAAAGTTGGCCTTCCATCTGATGTCTTAGATGAAAGTGTCTGTACCTGCCTGTTATCTCCAGTAAGCTCTGGCAATAAGCCCGGACTTCCATCTGACTTTACAGCAGGATTTTCCTGAAGAATTTTATTGAGTGCAATCTCAACATAGTTGGAGTGCGAGAACAAATCTTCTACAGCATGCATAGCTGCTCCAAAATGTACGAGTCCTTCAGAAGTTCTTCCTTTCAGCGCGGCCAGCTCAAGTCTCTTTTCTACATGAAGATTGGTTCTTCTTATATATGCCATTACTCCGCTATCGTCCACAGAGAATATATTTGCCCCTAACACGCTACCAGTAAGCGGATCTGTGTTCTCCTGTGATGTTGCATATTGAGATGGCCGGGCAGAATAATCCTGAGTATTGAATCTGTCTTTTTCCTTTGCATTGTTAAGGTCAGGACTTACTGTCGGCGGAGAGGTAAAGTAATCTGCCCCCGGAACCTGGCCACCAGGATTATCTATGTGCTCTGACGGAATATAATACCCGAATAATTCAGGATTAATTTCTCTTCCAAACTTTTTAAGTGCAAGAATCTTGATAAGGGCAAAGGCTCCATCATTTCCAATCGCATCAGCAAAAGCCGGTACCATGACCTGATTCATATCTCTCATCCAGTTTCCGAAATAAGTCATGGATGCTTCTTCATTACTAAACTCCTGCCCATCTGCCCTCTTCTCCGTTAAAGCTCTTCTTTCTGCAGCTTCATGGCCTGGTGCTTCAAACCTTTGTATCGGATTATCTTCAGAGGATGAGCCTGAGGCCATAGCTCCATAAACTCCGGTCTTTTCTCCCTTAGCAGCCTTTTCTCCCATTTCATCCGCTTCTTTCTCCAGCCCTTCATCATCATTGATGTTTACACCTTTCTTCTGCACTGTTGGCTGCACTCTTCCTTCCCTTTGCTGAACTACGTGAGTCAGTTCATGGCCAAGCAACTCCTGTCCTTTCTGTGAATCCGAATGATACATACCCGGAGCAAAGTGTATATTGTTGCCCTGTGTATGGGCATAGGCATTAAGTTCTTTTGATTGAGATGAATCTTTGTGAATGTTTACATCAGAAAAATCTTCTCCGAAAGACGCTTCCATCTTTCTTTGTACTATGGATGGCATCTTGTCAGATGAAGAAGGTGAGTCATTTTGAGAAACCTCTTCCCCTTGGTTCATCAATGGAACAGGGCCTTTGCGCTGTAAAGGCTCTTCTTCTTCAGATTCCAGCAGTTGTATTGGAACAGGGCCATAACGCTGCACGGGCTCTTCAGCATCCGAACTCATTAATGGAACAGGACCTTTACGCTGAATAGGTTCTTCTTCTAAATCCGTTTGTAATTGCACTGGTACCGGACCATATCTCTGAACCGGAGCCTCTTCTTCCTCACGCATTGACAGAACAGGACCACGAGGTTTATTCTTATCTTCTCCTCCTTCATCTCCATCCCATTTCCGCTGAAAGACTTCCGATACTGGTGATTCTGTTATTGACTCCTGTTCTGCTTTCTGAACATCTTTTTGTTCAGGCCCTTGGTTCTGAGTCTGATTGGTCAGATGAAGATTTTGATTTCTGTCGGAATTCTGGCGACTCCTATGCAAAAACTCTCCCATAACTGAGTAATTTTCCTCTTAAAAATTTAGATAAAAGCGAGCGCAATCAAGACCGATAATTGTACCTATGGTCTATGTTTCAAAAAAACCAACGCTCTGTGTGAATATGAAAATATAATAACTGATCTCTAATGTATCAATTTACGAGGGAAATAAGAAAAACTTTGATTCTGATTTTAGATCCTACTGTCTACGACTAATATGTCGAATCGGAAGTTGCTGATTATCAAAACCAATAATCCTGAAAAATTAGAAATTTCAGATCTAATTTTCTTTTTAAAACTGAATATCATCAGGAGAGAAATGCTCCTTCATATCAACCGGAACTCTCTTGCGAAAAATGAAAACTTTAGCTGTGATATATCCTTTTACGTTGAGTACTGCTGTTTTTGTAATCATCAATACAGGTAATGACATCATGAGTTGAGTAACATCTGCGGTAAATGACATCGTGTAGCTCTTTTCTGACTTGGCGTCCAGCACGATTCTATTTGTTATATTTACTTTACCTACTGACTTTCCATTAAGAAAACCTTCCAGATCACTTTTCTTGATTTTAATTCGAAAGTTATTCGGATTATTGATTTTCATCCCCACATCGACCTTTACCATTGTATTCGTTCTTTCAGCCAACGCAACTGATTCGATCTGGGTTACTTTTACCTCCTGAAAAGGCTTGCAGCAAACGAATAGCAGAACAAATAACAGCGGATAAAGATTGAGTATTCTTTTCATGGTATACTTTGGATAAAAAAATAACTTCTGACTCTTAATGTATGTTTAATATTTTTATAACTCTTTATTCAGATAGGCTTCCAGACGATCTATAAAAGAGATCTGAGCTTCCATAATTTTTTTTCTTGATTCTGTCGGAGTGAATAACTCTATCCTGTCAACTTCCACAAAAACAGATGTCTTTCCTGATCTGGGAGGCCATTCCATTTCGAAAGAGTTTGAAGTAAAGTTTCCAACGGATTTTTCTTCTCCTTCAAAAGCCCAGCAATATACTTTTTTTCCTGATTTCTGCCGAACAAATGAAAGGTCAATCAATGGATCCTTTACCGGAATTCCAGTTTCTTCAATAAACTCCCTTTTAGCTGCAGACATAATTTCCTCCTCTGTTTCCACCTCTCCCTTAGGAATTGTCCAGCTGCCTTCATCTTTATTCTTAAAATAAGGACCGCCTGGATGCGCAAGCAACAACCGGAATTCAGGTTGAAGAACATACATTAAAAGACCTGCGCTTACTTTCATGAGATTTTATTTAAAAAGGAATGGCCGGATAGCCCTTTCTTTATCACTTATACTCAAAAGCCCCAGCTAATCCCTTATCGCCAAGGAGTCGCCAGCATGGCGTCTCTACAGCTATTGCCATTTCGCTTTACGCCTTACGCTTTCAGCTTTATGCTTACAACTCAACTTATCCTGCTCCAGTTTAAATCATTTTTGGAGAAAGAATCAATCTGTCGTTTAATATTTTTGTTTTCGTCACTGTCCAGATTAGGGTCCTTATCAATAATCTCTTCAGCAGCTTTCCTGGCTTCCTTGACGATCGCAGCATCCTGCGATAAGTCCGCAATCATAAGATTAGGCACTCCGCTTTGTTGTGTCCCCGCAAGATCTCCAGGTCCTCTTAGCTTTAAATCCACATCAGCAATCTCAAATCCATTGTTGGTTTTAACCATTGTCTCTAAACGCACTTTGCTATCCCGGCTGAGTTTATAATTGGACATAAGTATACAGTATGATTGGTCAGAACCCCTTCCTACACGTCCCCTCAATTGATGTAATTGCGAAAGACCAAATCTCTCCGCATTTTCAATAACCATTACACTTGCATTGGGAACATTCACACCAACCTCTATAACAGTAGTAGAGACAAGTATTTTAGTTTCTCCCTTTACAAACCGTTTCATCTCATAGTCTTTTGCATCAGGAGTCATGCGGCCGTGAAGAATCCCAAGCGCATAATCCGGAAAGGCTCTGCTGATGCTTTCATATCCATCCATCAAATCTTTAAGATCAAGTGTTTCGCTTTCTTCTATCAATGGATAAACCACATACACCTGACGCCCTTCTTCAATCTGATTTCTCATAAAGCCGAAAAGTTTTATCCGATCTTTGTCGAACTGATGCATTGTCTTTATTGGCTTTCTTCCTTTCGGCAATTCATCAATCACAGATATATCAAGATCTCCATAAAGCGTCATGGCCAGGGTCCTTGGGATCGGCGTTGCTGTCATCACGAGTATATGAGGAGGGATTACATTTTTCTTCCAAAGCTTGGCCCGTTGCGCTACACCAAAACGATGTTGCTCATCAATGATGACAATACCCAGGTTTTTAAACTTAACATTGTCTTCAATGAGTGCATGAGTACCTACTATAAAATTTAACCTCCCCTCTTCCAGATCCTTAAAAATAACCTTTCTGTCCTTTTGTTTTGTGGACCCGGTAAGCAAAGCCATTGAAAGTCCAAGCTTGTCAGCGAATTCTTTTAATCCTTTGAAATGCTGATCTGCAAGGATTTCCGTAGGCGCCATCAATGCTGCCTGAGCTCCGTTATCGACAGCCATAAGCATGCACACAAATGCCACAATGGTTTTCCCACTTCCTACATCTCCCTGAAGAAGCCGGTTCATTTGTTTACCTGAACAGAGATCTTTATATATTTCTCTTACAACTCTTTTCTGTGCTTCCGTAAGGTCAAAAGGCAAGTGATTTTTGTAGAACTCATTCAGTAAAGGAATATTTCTGAAAACCTGACCTTTGAAATTTTCCTTACGCACCAGTTTCTGCATGAAGAGCCGGAGTTGTATAAAAAACAACTCTTCAAACTTGAGCCTTCGTTTAGCTTCATCAAGTAGCCTTGGAGAACCGGGAAAGTGGATATTTTTCATTGCTTCTCTTTTTGAAAGAAGCTTATAACGCGTGATCAATTCAGTTGGCAGAGTCTCCTGAATTGAAGGCATTGCTATCTCAAGAAGCTTTTCCTGAAGTGCTGCAATTGCCCTGCTGTCGAGATGTTTGCGTTTTAGATTTTCAGTACTACTGTAAACCGGCTGTAATCCTTTTTCCAGAGACTTCTCCAAAAACAGCTCCATCTCGGGATGGACTATATTAATTTTCCCGTTAAAAACATTGGGTTTTCCATAAATCAAATAATCAACGCCTGTCTTTAAGGAACTCACAACCCATTTTGCTCCCTGAAACCATACAAGCTCAATAATACCGGTACCATCAGAAAACTCAGCCATGATCCTTTTCTTGGCCATAGAGCCAGCAGAGGACATACCCGTAATTCTTCCCTTTATCTGAATATAGGGAAGCTCTTCATGGACTTCGGAAATTTTATAGATTTTTGAGCGATCTTCGTACCGGAAAGGATAATGCTGAATCAGGTCGGCATAGGTAAATATAGATAGCTCCTTATTCAGAGAAGCTGCCTTCTGCGGACCAATTCCTTTTAAAAATTCGATTCTGGTTTCGAAAAATCCAGCCATTATTCCTTAAGAATTTTTTAAAGGAATAAAGGTATAAAAAGAAAACTAAATTTTTTAGTTTTTCCACTCCAAGGTATTCATCATATGAACTATGTCGTTTTTCATATATTCAATGACGGGAGAAAGGGAGTCATTTTTAGTTGCTGTCCTGAAATACAATGCCCCTCTCAGGAAATGTTTGGTGGAGTCAGTAACATAAAACTGAAATTGACTCGGGACTTCACCTTCCAATTCAAAGTAGGTAACATACTTTCCATTATCCGTTTTGGTAACCAACTCATCTATGGAAGTAGCTTTTTTCTGGTGGCCACCTTTTAACCTGTGAGAGTCAGAAAAGAGTTCGTTTAGGGTTTGTTTATTATTGTGCAGTGGCTTGTAGGTAATCTGCACATTGCATTTATATTCAGGATAATAAATGTCTATCCAATGGGGCTCAGCAATAGGAGAAGTGTCTTTCAGCACCTCAGCAAATTTCGAAATTTCGAAAGTATAAGGATGGTCTTCTGTTAACGCTACATACTCCGGCTTAGGAAGATCGATACGGTTGTACCCCTTTGGTTTTGGTGTATATTCATCTTGATCTGTGCAGGAATATAATGCAGCTACGGATACAATAACTGATAAAAATTTAGCTGCCTGTTTCGTTAACCTCATTTGCCTCAACAATTGATACTTTTACTTTTTTTATAGTTTTATTATTCACGGATTCCACTGTGAAAAGGAATCGTTCAAACATAATTTTATCTCCCAGCTCCGGAAGGTCAGAGTTCAGCTGAAGCAGTAAACCGCCCAGAGATTCTGCCTCACCTTTCACTTCTTCGAACACAGAAGGATCCAGGTCAAATACTTTACAGAAATCATTAAGAGAAATTTTCCCTTCGAAAAGCCAGGAGTTATCATTGATCTTAATATAAGTTTGATCTTCTTCGTCAAACTCATCTGCAATTTCTCCTACAATTTCTTCAATAATATCTTCAAGCGTAACCAGCCCGGCAACTCCTCCATATTCATTCACAACAATAGCCATATGTTGACGCATCTGTTGGAAATCCTTAAGAAGTTCTTCAATTTTTTTTGTTTCGGGTATAAAATAAGCGGGACGCAAAAGTTTAAGCCAATCAAATTCAGGATTGTCCTGTTCTTTGATATAAGGGAACAAATCCTTTATATTAAGGATACCTTCAACATTGTCAATGCCATCCTTGTATACTGGTATTCTTGAGAAACCATGTTTGCTGATTTTTTCTAATACCTCCCCAAATGTCTGTTCAGAACTAAATGCGGTAATATCAATGCGGCTCTTCATGATTTGCTTTACCGAAGTTTTACCAAATTTGACCAAACCTTTGATCATTTCCTTTTCTTCAACGGTAGTCTCTTCCCCGGTTGCCGCCTCAAATTCTTCGTTAATCTTATCTAAGGGTGATTGGTTATTTTTTACCAATCTCTTTTCAAGCAACGACATTGACTTTATTACCCAAGAAAACGGATTATAAGCCATAATTAGTTGTCATTAATTGTGAACCGTATTGGCAAAAGAATAAGTTCCTGAAATTATTTTTATTCAAAACAAGGAACCTTGTCTGGATAAAAATAACCAGGAACTTACAATGAAATCTTTTTGAAATTAATGATTCGATGAAAAAGTCAAGACGCACATAATCTGGTAACTTACATAAATTCGCGGGGCCAGGTTCATCCGAATCCATATTCTAATTTGTTAAATTAAACTTAAATATTATTTAAAAAGGTAGATCGTCCATATCATCGTCTACTGAAGCGGACTGTGCTACAGGCTCAGAGCTGTATGAAGCTCTCGCTTCTCCTCCATCTGCCTGCCTTCCTCCACCGCCTCCAAGCATGGACATATTTTGTCCGATAATCTCCGTGGTGTATTTTTTCACTCCTTCTTTATCTTCATAAGAACGAGTTCTCAGCTTACCTTCGACATAAAGCTGATTACCTTTTTTCAGATATTTTTCAATTACATCTGCGATAGGCCCCCAGAAAGACACATTGTGCCATTCGGTTTGTTCTACTCTTTCTCCGTTTTTGTCTTTGTAGACTTCTGAAGTAGCTAAGGTAAAGCTTGCCACCTTTCTTCCGGATTCCATTACTCTGATTTCAGGATCCTTCCCAAGGCGTCCTACCAGAATTACTTTGTTTACACCGCTCATAGCTGATTGTTTTTAAGGTTTATTAATTAATATATAATAATAGAGCTAAAGATAATTAAAATTCACATTGCTTCAAAAATCTTTGAATCAAAACCGGTTTTGGAAGGTCATTTATCTGATTAATAGAGAATTCCTTCATCTCCAAAGCACCCTTTATAGCATTAAATGCAGTCTTTGTATTTACATTTATTATATGTCCCTGGCAAAAAAGTATCTGATGGGTTAAAATATGTTTCATCACTTCTGATGACTTTACTATGGTTAATTCATCAGAAGGAAGTTTTTTCAATAATTTTCCTGGATCCAGTATTTTAGTAGATTCATTATTATAAAATTCATATAATCCCTGCCAGATGTCCTTACTTTTCCTTTCTTTCATTAAAATCTTATCCTTCCATCTAAAAGCCAGGTAATTAAAGTGTCTGTTCTTTTTTACTATTTTTTTATTTTTCACAGGAAGGGAAGATTGTTCATTTGCTCTGAAAGCATAGCATCGGGCCGAAACCGGACAATCTTCACATTTTGGTTTTGCCGGAACACAATGCAAGGCTCCAAATTCCATTATCGCCTGATTGTAAGTGGCAGGATCATTTTGAGGAATTAAAGCATTTGCCAGTTGGCGAAACTTCTTAACCCCTGAAGGAGAGCCAATATCATCAGTGATTCCAAAAAAACGGGAAAGAACTCTAAAGACATTTCCATCCACCACAGCGACGGGTTCATTAAATGAAAAAGAGGCAATGGCAGCAGCGGTATATGGACCTACACCTTTAAGTTTTAATAATTCATTATAAGTCTGGGGAAAATTTCCACTATATTTTTCCACAATTAATTTTGCGGTTGCATGTAAGTTTCTGGCCCTTGAATAATATCCCAGCCCCTCCCATAATCTCAAAACCTCCCTTTCTTCCGCTTTTGCCAACTTACTCACATCAGGATATTTATCTATGAATTTGTAAAAATAGGGTAAACCCTGATCGACTCTTGTCTGCTGAAGAAGTATCTCTGAAAGCCATATTTTATAAGGATTTTCGGTTTCTCTCCAAGGCAAATCCCGCTTGTTTTTTGAGTACCAGGTAATTAATTCACAAACGAATTCTTTGTTTTCCACGTTATTATATTACAAAAGTAAGATTTATAGAGAATTAGGAACGCCGTGCTAATTTTTATTTCCCAAATTTGCTTACGAAGTAAATCAGCTCAGTATTCAGTATTAAAAATTCCCTATTAATTAAATATAATTTATAATTATGACAAAAGCAGAAGTAATCGCAGAAATTGCTGAAAAAACCGGCGTAGATAAAACAGATGTTTCTGCAACGGTAGAAGCTTTCTTCAATGTTATCAAATCAACAATGTCTGAAGGCGAGAATATTTATGTAAGAGGTTTTGGAAGCTTCGTAAATAAGAAAAGAGCAAAGAAAGTTGCAAGGAACATTTCAAAAAATACAGCTATCATAATTGATGAGCATTATATTCCTAGCTTTAAGCCTTCTAAAACTTTTGTAGAAAAAATTAAAACTTCTGTTAAAGAAGGTCCTGTTAAAGAAGAAAGAAATTAGTAATTTTGAACAAAAATAAACTAATGACAAAACCACAAATAACTCTGATAATAACCTCGGTCATATTTGTGGTTTTGATTTTCCAATTGCCGAAGGTCATTATCAAAAATGACAAGCAGTTAAAATCATCGACACAAACAGCCCAAAACACCTCTGGATCTGCACCTGTTGCTCCGGACGAGCATACTAAATCTGTTAATAAGGAGGACCTTGAAAAAATAGAGGTTCTTAGAAAGAATTATTATTCCTTTTCAAATAAAGAAAAAAAGCTTAAATTTGCGGACTCAATTTCCAGGCTGTATTTAAAAGCTATGGTTTTTGACAGTGCAGCCAAATTTTCAGCAGAAGTTGCCGCTTTGGATCCAAAGCCAGAAACCTGGGAAAAAGCAGGAGACGCCTACAACCAGGCTGCAATTGTTGCCGGAGATGCTGAAAAAGCTGATTTCAGTGCTAAGTCCAGATCTTTTTACGAAAAAATTCTGGAGAACAATCCGAAATCTTATGATGTTAAAGCCAAGATGGCTATGACATATGTCGGAGGCCCTGAACCAATGAAAGGTATTACGATGCTGAGAGAAATTCTAAAAGATTCACCTGAAAATGAGGTTGCGATCTTTGATCTTGGAATTCTTTCTCTTCAATCCGGTCAGCATGAAAAAGCAATATCCAGGTTTAATGATCTTTTGAAAATTAACCCAAACCATACTGCGGGTCTTATATATATGGGAGTTGCGCAGTACGAAATGGGAAAAAGATCTGAAGCAAAGCAATATTTTGAAAAAGCTAAGATGCTTAATACAGATCCTGTATTTGCTTCGACCATAGATAGTTATTTAAAGGAATTAAAATAAAGTTTACAAATAAAAATTTACAGATTATGCCTTGCGGAAAAAAAAGAAAGAGACATAAAATTGCTACTCACAAAAGGAAAAAACGTCTAAGAAAAAACAGACACAAGAAAAAATAATCCTTTTCAGTTTCCAGTTTTCCACTTTTCCGCCAGTTCAATAGATTCTTTTGGACTGGTAATTTCTATTTGTTTATTTTTTAAAACAAAATAACTGGTTTGAGTAACGAACTCCTAATTAATGTTACTCAGAAAGGGAATCGTATTGCCCTTCTGAAAGACAAACGTTTAATTGAATGCCACTTTGAAACAAGTGGCCATCAGTTTAACGTGGGAGATATTTATCTGGGAACTGTTAAAAAACTTGTACCTGGTTTAAATGCTGCCTTTATAGATCTGGGATATGAGAAAGACGCCTTTCTTCATTATCTAGATCTTGGCCCCCAATTTAAATCCCTGACCAAATATTCAAAATTTGTTCAGACTAACTCTAAAGCGACTTCCAAGCTCAATAAATTCTCCTTGGAAAAAGATATTCCCAAAGATGGGAAAATCAGCCAGGTGCTGACCAAAAATCAGCAAATTCTTGTGCAGGTAGTCAAAGAGCCTATATCCAGCAAAGGACCGAGATTGTCTTGTGAAATCTCTCTTGCTGGAAGATACATTGTGCTTGTCCCCTTCTCCGATGTAATCAGTGTCTCTAAAAAAATCACCGAAAAAGACGAAAGACTCCGCCTTACCAGACTTGTAACTTCTATTAAACCCGAAAACTTCGGCGTTATTATAAGAACAGTCGCGGAAGGAAAAGATGTCGCCGAACTTGACAGGGATCTTAGAACGCTTGTTAAAAAGTGGGAAGACGGATTTAAAGCTCTTAAAACTGCCAAACCCAGAGATCTGGTTATCGGGGAACTGAGCAGAGCATCTTCCATTCTGAGAGACATGCTGAATGAAAGCTTTGATAGTATTTCCATTGATAGCAAAGAAAGCTACGATGAGATCAGAAATTTTATCAAGACAATCGCTCCCGATAAAGAGAAAATAGTAAAACTACATCAAGGAAAAATAAAGTTGTTCGAGGCTGCCGGAATTGAAAAACAGCTGAAAGGCCTTTTTGGAAAATCAGTAAGTCTGCCTGGTGGTGGATATCTCATCATAGAACACACTGAAGCACTTCATGTAATTGATGTCAACAGCGGAAATAAATCCAATGCGGAAAGTGATCAGGAAAATACTGCCCTTGCCGTAAACCTTGAAGCCGCCAAAGAAATCGGACGTCAGCTCAGGCTGAGAGATATGGGCGGTATCATCGTAGTGGATTTCATAGACATGAAGAAGGCTGACAATAGAAGGATCGTCTATGAAAAAATGAGGGAAGAAATGAAGGACGACAGAGCCAAATTTGTTATTCTTCCTTTATCCAAATTCGGTCTTATGCAGATTACCCGTCAGAGGGTAAGACCGGAAATGAACATCAGCACTCTGGAAACCTGTCCGACCTGTAACGGCACCGGAAAAATTACAGCCAGCATTCTTGTTTCCGATCAGCTGGAAAACAATCTTGAATACATCATTAACAAGCAAAACGAAAAACATATTCGTATTGCTCTGCACCCATACCTGCACGCTTACTTCACTCAAGGAATAATGTCCCGCCGGGTAAAATGGTTCTTCAAATATCAGAGGTGGATAAGAATGGAGAAAGATACTTCTCTGGGAATTACTGAATTTAAGTTTAAAAACGAACAGGGAGAAGAAATCGAGATTGTCTGATTTCTTCCCCCTGTTCATTCAGGATTTCTATTTCTACCTCTTAGAATCTTAATCCAAGATCAAGCGAAATTAAGTCAGTGTTAATTTTCAACTTTGGATCAATTGGATTTCCGTTAACGTCTGTAAGGTCAAATCTTCTCTTTGTGGCAGCATTGACAAGACCTCTGTTATAACTTATCCCGGCAAGAAGAAAAGTACTTTCTCCCATTTGTAGTTGAATACCAGTACCAAGAAGAATGCTTGCATCAAAAGGTCTCCATTTGGTAATATATTCATCGGGAAGGTCGGTTTTAATTACATTGTCTTTTATTTTAATATCAAAAGAACCTCCGACATTAAAATAAACCTTCATATCAGTTGCAATCTCATTGGTATATAATTTTAAATATGCTGGCAGTGAAATGTACTGAAGGTTATAAGCCTCCTTTGACGAAGTACCTGCTCCTACATATTTAATGCCCACTCTTCTTGATGAAAACCAGACTCCCGTTACAAAAGCAGCATTATCCCCCATCATAAAGTAAACTTCAGGACCAGCAATAAATCTTATCCCAAGTCCGCTCTTTTTGTAATCGATACCAGCCTTATCATCTGCTGCAACCCTGTTAAAACTGAAGCCCGGAGCAAACTTAAGACCCAACTTCACTTGCGAATATGATGTAATACTTAAAAACAGAATACAACATAATAAAAATGCTTTTTTCATAGTTTTACGATTTGATAAAAGTAATTTTGTTCAGTGTAAATATATACTTAATTTCTAATAACATGTTACCCAGGTTTTTCATTTTTACCTTTTTAGTACTTGCTCTTTTCTCCTGCAAAGAGGATAATCAGGAAAAGAATAGGATCACAATTCCTCAAGACGAAAAGCCAAAACTTAAAGTACATTACGAAAATCTTTCGCAAGAACTGTTTAACGTGAAGAGCGCTGAAGATGTTAGGGTTTTTTTGGAAAAGCACCCGCGCTTTTCTGCTGAATTCCTGGAAGTACCAAATGCTGCTGCTGATCCCAAAATGGTCGATTTCATGTTTAACCTTTATAGCAATCCACAGCTTAAAGCATTTTATGAAGAGTCCGAAAAATATATCAACCAACCTCCGTACCTGAAAGATCAGCTTACCGACCTTTTTGAAAACATCAAATATTATTATCCGACCTACAATGCTCCGGAAGTAAACACTATTGCAACCGGATTCAAATTCAACAAAGATATTTCTGTTTCTGATAGCCTGGTGGTAATAAGCACAGATTATTTCCTTGGACCTGATGCTCAATTCCGACCAGTAACTTATGAATATTTCCTAAACCGCTATGACAAGCCATTCATTGCACCGATGATCGCAATGGCGCTTTCCAATAAATTCAACGAAGTGGATGCAAAAGATGAGACCATGCTAGCACATATGATCTACCATGGCAAAACACTTTATTTTATGGAAAGGGTATTGCCTGAAACCCCGGACAGTCTTTTGATCATGTATCCGGAAAAGACAGTAGAGGATATTGAGAAAAATCTGGATGTAATCTGGGGTCATTTTATTGACAAAAAACTGTTTTACGAAACCAAGCCAAGGATCATAGAGAAGTATATTGGTGAATCTCCAAAGATCAGCGAAATAGGTGAGAAATGCCCTGGACGCATTGGTCGTTGGCTGGGATGGCAGATCGTAAGAAAATATATGAAAGATCACCCAGATGTTACTCTACAAGATCTGATGGCGGATAAAAATGCCAGGAAGATTTTTGAAGAATCCAAATACAAACCAAAGAAGTCTGAAAAATAACCAATGGAGGTTCTTTCTCTATCTGAAGAGAGTCAGAAATTTTGAAACCAGTTCTTTCTTTGAAAAGCTTTCAAGCGCAAGTCGGCGGGAATTAATTTGTGCCTTTTGTAATAGTTCTGAATTATTAAGATACGGTTCAAGTTTTTTCCAAAACTCTTCTGGTTTGTGTTGGTCATAATACAAGCCACAGCCATATTCTTCAACAATATCTTTTATCCAACCTTCAAAATTCAGGATAATGAGTTTTCCTGCAGCAATTCCATCAAAGAACTTGTTTGGACTTCCCGTCCAAAGGGAAGGATAATCCGCATATGAAACATAAGATGCATCACACAAAGTCAGCGCATCACGGATATTTTCTTTATCCTGAAATTCTGAAAAAATGATATTATCAAGATCATGCACTTTTGCATAGCTTTTAATACTTTCAAGCTCCGAACCTGCAGATATAAGCAGAAAAACAACATTCCTTATTCCCGTATTTTTTAAATACGCTGCTGCTTCTGCCAGTCGTAACAGGTCATTTGCTTTCCCTGCAGCCCCAAAATATCCGATAACAAATTTCCCATTAAGAAATGGGAACTTCTCAGAATGAGAATTTCTGTCGGTTACAAAATATTCACAATCTGAAAAATTAGGAATACATACTACTTTTCGCTCACCATTAATCTTTGCGGAGACGTACGCTTCAATAGGAGGTGAAAGAGCTATAATTTTCTCCGAGTTTAGATAGATCCTTTTCTCACAAAAATAAGTTGCTTTAAGAATAAATCTATTCTTGATAATTCCCATCTCCTCTGGTACCAAAGGCCAAAGATCCCTCACTTCAAAAAAATAAGGAATGCCTTTGAGCTTCCTTATCGCCAATGCCAGGATACCAACTGTAAGAGGAGTAGAAGTAGCAAATAAAAGATCTGGTCTTTTTTCAGAAATGATAATTCTTATGGCCTTGTAAAAAAAAAGACAAGAACGCTTTTATTCTTTTACCAAAACTAAAAGTGTTGTCATAAGCTACCTTAACATAATGGACCTTCAGATTTCCAAAATACCGAACTCCAGATTCTTTATTGTGAGAAGTAATGACTAACACTTCATGTCCATCAGCAGCTAAGGCGTTTGTCAGATGCCATGATCGGACAGCTCCACCTTCCTGTGGGGTCTTAAAATATTGATGAATGTAAAATATCCTCATTCAAAATTGAATTTAAGCCAGCGGCTTAGAATAATGAGGGCCCATAGCTCAGCAGTGTAATCTGCAGACCTCCGTTCCTGATGTTCGATCATTTGATCTACTTTGTAATATGGAAAATACCGATACAAAAGTTGATTTTTTTCTTTAAGCTGATTTAGTAAGTTTTTTCCTTCACCTTTTTCAAACCAGCTCTTAAGAGGCAAACCAAAGCCTTCTTTTTTTCCTCCGCACAAAGTCCCCGCCGTCTTTTTCTTTGCAGCAATTCTTTCAGAATCCATTTGGGGCCATTTTTAAGTAATGTGTTTGCTCCCAACGCTTCGCCCCATGCAACAATATTTTTATCCAGATAAGGAATCCGAGCTTCTAGGCAATGTGCCATAGTCATCTGATCTGTAAGACACAAAATGTCATTTATCAGGTAATAATTTTTATCATAGTTCAAAGCTGAATCAAGCAACTGGTCTTTATTCCAGACTTCTCCAAATTCTTGTAAACGAAGAAAATCTCTGAACTTTAAATTTGAAAAATTATAGAATGTCGTTTGAGGGTCCTGATCAATGTCATTTAAAAACCGGGAAATCAAACGAAGGGATTTTGATTTATATGAATGAATTTCACCTAAAAGTTGACCTGTAAGAATGGCCATAGAATTCCTGAAATATTTCAGATAAATGTTGAAAGCCTTATGCCTGTTATATCCTGCAAATATCTCATCCGCTCCAGCCCCGGACAGGATGACTTTTACATCTTTAAAAGCTTTCTCAGATAATAGATATGTTAGCAATAATGCACTATCTGCAATGGGCTGATCAAGCTTTTGGATGATATCATCCAGGCGTCCAAGATCACTTGAAGAAATCTGGACTTCCGTATGCGACGATTGATATTTTTTTGCAGCAAGCCTGGAGTATGAGAAGTCCTGGGTACCTGCCCATGCCTCCGCTTTACTATTTACGATACTATACGTTTTTACCCCGCTTCCAAACAACTCCTTTGAAACAGCTAAAAGCAAAGTGGAATCTACGCCTCCGCTGAGAAAAATTCCTGATGTTCCGGTTGAATAAGTCTGTTCTCTAAT
Organism: Sporocytophaga sp.; assembly: GCA_024707265.1. Lineage (GTDB taxonomy): Bacteria > Bacteroidota > Bacteroidia > Cytophagales > Cytophagaceae > Sporocytophaga. Next base: position 489,224 of record JANQAB010000009.1, read on the forward strand.
CGCCTGTTGAATTAACTCTTCAGACTTTTCCAGGATTTCTTCTTTTGAGTAATGCTGTTTCTTAAATGGGTAACCAATGCAAGTGTTCGGTTTAAAGGATATCGATTCTTTCTGAAAACGATTATTCAACTGAAGAAATGTTCCGGGCTCCAGCTCAAAAATGTCCTTGTAAAAAGTATTTGGTCTCTGGGCATATTTAAAATGAAGATAGTTATATATTTCTCTGTCATTCAGTTCTTTTCTAACAAGTCCTGTTGCCAGAATTCCCTTTATTTCCGATGACGCAATAAAGTATTTTTCATCTTCAAAATAATAGATAGGCTTAATTCCTCTTTCGTCTCTGCAGATACTTATTGTTTCCTTGGCATGATCATAAAATGCGAACGCAAACATTCCATGAAATTCACCTGCACTCAGAATTCCGCTTTTAATTATCTTAAAAAAAACGGCTTCTGTATCTCCCTCTGTTTTGAAATCAAAATCAGAAAGTATAGTATTCTTTAATGACTTAAAATTATAAACTTCGCCATTGTATGAAATGGCATAATTCTGATCCGCGCTTATCATTGGCTGATCGGCCCGACTAAGAGGATCTGTAACTTTCAGCCTGTTGTTTCCTAAAAATATGTTGAATGAAGAATTCTCAAAAAAACATACACCTGAATGATCCGGTCCCCGATGAACCGTAGCTGCATTCATTTTTTTGATGTAGCTATCATCAAGAAGACGTGTCTTATCTACGATTACATTAATTCCACACATAGGTCAAAACTTCATTTCTTCTTGTTTAGCTGAAGGCAACTTTTGGTAATACTTACAGATAGAAGTAAGCGGACAAAGGTTGCATTGAGGATTTCTTGCCAGACAAATATACCTGCCATGCAAGATCAGCCAGTGATGACTTTTATGAATAAGGTCTTTGGGAATATGTTTGACTAGTTCCTTTTCTACTTCAAGAGGAGTTTTCGACTTCTCTGAAACTAGTCCAATGCGTTTGGAAACCCTGAACACATGGGTATCTACGGCCATAGTAGGCTGATTATAGATAACGGAGGCTATAACATTGGCAGTTTTCCTCCCTACTCCTGGCAATTTCTGAAGGTCTTCCACCTTCTCAGGCACCTCTCCATTAAAATCGTTAATAAGCATTCTTGCCATTCCGGCTAAATGCTTGGATTTATTGTTCGGATAAGAAATGCTTCTGATTAATTCAAAAATCTCTTCAGCAGAAGCATTTGCCATAATTTCCGGAGAAGGATACCTTTCAAATAACTTTGGTGTAACCATATTTACCCTCTTATCAGTACACTGCGCACTGAGAATAACGGCAACAAGCAATTCATAGGGATTGTTATAATTTAATTCGGTTTCGGGTTCGGGAAAATTTTTGCTAAAATGATCCAGGAATTTTTCAAATCGTTCTTTCTTCAGCATCTGAGAACTGGAATGTTCAATTTTAGAAAAATAGAGGATTTTCAGATTATGAAAAAACTTTTTAAAAGAAAAAAGGGTCTTGAATCAAGACCCTTTTAGTTTTTTAGCGATGAACGTAAGTTTTTGAAAAGTTGATGATGTCATTGATAGACTTTTGAGAAGGCTCAACTTTAAGACTTAGCATTGAACTTTCCAGTTCAAGCAGCTCAGCATAAAAGAGCGCCAGGTCGTTATCCTTAATGAGGGCATGTAAAATTTCATCCCTTTCTTCATCATTTACTTCATTGTAAACTAAACGGATTACATCATTCTGGGTAAAAATTTTTATCATAGGCTACATTTTGTTTTTCGAGCTTTTTCCTCAGATTAATGAGAGCGTAGCGCATTCTTCCCAAAGCCGTGTTGATACTAACTCCTGTCGCATCAGCAATTTCCTGGAAACTCATTTCGCCATAATGTCTCATTAAGAGAACCTCTCTTTGAGGCTCCGGGAGGGTTTGAATCAATTTCCTGAGAATAGCGTGGGTCTCGTCTTTTATCTGCAACGATTCCGTTGAATCCTCTGAAAAATCGAGTGAATTGAAAATATTCGACCCATCCTCCATTATTATAGTAGGATAACGTTTTTCTCTACGGAAATAGTCTATCGCCAGGTTATGAGCAATTCTCACAATCCAGGGTAAAAATTTTCCTTCCTCGTTATAATCTCCGGATTTAAGTTTTTTAATAGCCTTGATAAAAGTCTCCTGTAGTAGGTCTTCGGCTATGTACTGATCTTTAACAATGAGATAGATGGTAGTGTAAACCTTTGCTTTATGCCTTTTAAGCAGTTGAGCAAAAGAATTCTCGTCACCACTGATGTAAAGCGATACCAATTTAGCATCACTAATTATAGCAGCGTTTTTCATTTTCAATTCCACGTTTAGTTAACGTAGTAGTCTATCTCGATATTGTAGGGGTTTAGGGTGGAACAATTGTTCAAATGAATAAATAATTGAACTAATGTATTTTAAAGTTAATTATTATTTTTGGATATTCCAAAAACTCAACGGATATATATATACTTATTTTGGGAAAAATTGTTACGAAACAAACAATAGTCTATTCAATTTATGGGAAAAGTAGTTACGGCGGAAAAATCAGATGTTTTAGATCAGCTTGATCCCAAAAAATACATCATTATTAAAAATGCCCGGGTAAATAATCTGAAAAATCTTTCTGTTGCAATTCCCAGAAATAAACTGGTAGTTATTACAGGATTATCAGGATCCGGAAAATCCTCATTGGCATTTGACACCTTATTTGCTGAAGGTCAGAGAATGTATGTGGAAAGCTTAAATGCTTATGCACGTCAATTTCTGGTAAGAATGGAAAAACCTGAAGTAGATTATATAAAGGGAATTTCTCCGGCCATTGCTATTGAACAGAAAATCAACAGTAAAAACCCCCGCTCAACAGTAGGGACAACAACAGAAATTTATGATTATTTAAAACTTCTTTTTGCCAGAGTTGGAAAGACTTTCTCTCCTGTTTCAGGAAATGGAGTCAAAAAACATTCTGTGGAAGATGTTTTAAATCATATCAACAGCTTACCAGAGGGGAAAAAATTCAAATTCTCTCCCCACAAAAATTCCCGGAAAAAAAGAAAAAAGAAGATGTTCTCAACCTGCTTTTGCAAAAGGGGTTTTCAAGAATTCTGATAAATGAAGAGGTACTTGCAATTGAAGAGTTAACGGAAAATGCCTCCTCTGTTAAAAAAGGTAAAAGATTTTTATCTATTAATAGATCGGGCGATGGTAAATAAAAATGATGAAGACCTAAACTTCAGATTGGCCGACTCTATACAGACAGGATTTACAGAAGGTGAAGGTTATTGTATCATAGAAGTACCTGGGAAAAAAAGAGAAACCTTTTCGGATAAATTTGAACTGGACGGAATTTCTTTTGAAGAACCGTCTGTTAATCTTTTCAGCTTCAACAATCCCTTTGGCGCTTGTAAACGATGTGAAGGTTTTGGTCATGTTCTCGGCATTGATGAGGATCTCGTATTTCCTGATAAGTCTTTGTCTGTTTACGAAGGAGCAATAGCTCCCTGGAGAAGCGAAAAGATGCAAAAGTGGGCTGAACCACTTTTAAAAAACGGGATAAAATTCGACTTTCCAATTCACAGATCTTATTCGGATCTGGACGAAAAAGAAAAAGCCTTACTATGGGAAGGCAATAAATATTTTGACGGGTTAAATGACTTTTTCAATTACCTCGAAAGCAAAACTCATAAAATTCAATACAGAGTAATGTTGTCCAGATACAGGGGAAGAACTACCTGTCCGGATTGCAGAGGAACCCGATTAAGAAAAGATGCATCTTATGTTAAAATAGATGGGAAGTCTATCGTGGATTTGGTACTAATGCCAATAAGCAAGGGAATTGAATTTTTTAATCGGATAAAACTGAGCTCTCACGAAAAGCAAGTGGGGGGTAGAATTTTAAAAGAAATTTCCAGCAGGTTAAATTACCTGGACAGGGTTGGACTTGGCTACCTGACATTAAACAGAGTCTCTTCTACTCTGTCAGGGGGAGAGTATCAGCGAATAAGACTCGCTACATCTCTTGGTAGCGCGCTGGTAGGATCTATGTATATATTAGATGAACCAAGTATCGGTCTGCACCCGAGAGACACGAGAAAATTGGTTTCGGTTCTTGAAGATTTAAGAAATATTGGAAATACAGTTATAGTTGTAGAGCATGAAGAAGAAGTGATGAGGGCTGCAGACCAGATTATTGATATAGGTCCGGACGCAGGTGCTCACGGAGGCCAGCTGATCTTTCAAGGTAGCATTGAAGAAATGAAGGATGAAAATGTCTCTCATACATCAAGATATCTGCATGGAGCAGAGGGCATATCGGTTCCTAAAAGAAGACGTGCGTGGCATGATTTTGTAGAAATTAAAGGAGCAAGAGAAAATAACCTGAATAATCTAACCGTTAAATTTCCCCTCAATACACTTTGTATGATTACAGGTGTGAGCGGTTCCGGAAAATCTACACTTGTTAAAAAAATTCTTTATCCCGCTCTTAAAAAGCTTCATGGAAACATGGGCGAATTCACTGGCCGCTATGACGGGGTCGGAGGATTATTGGGGAAAATTTCACAGGTAGAATTTGTTGACCAAAACCCGATTGGCAAAAGCTCTCGTTCAAATCCCGTTACTTATGTAAAAGCCTACGATGCTATCAGAAACCTTTATAGCGAACAACCTCTGGCGAAAGCCCGCGCTTATAAACCTGGTAATTTCTCATTTAATATTGAAGGTGGCAGATGCGAAATTTGCCAGGGAGAGGGAGTCGTAACAGTTGAAATGCAGTTTATGGCCGACATTCATCTAAAATGTGAAGGCTGTAACGGCAAACGATTCAAACAGGAAATTCTGGATGTTATTTATAAAGATAAAAACATCACAGATGTGCTTGATATGACGATAGATGAAAGTCTTAAGTTCTTTGGAGACAAACCTAAAATTTTTGAAAAGCTTAAACCTCTCGCTGATGTTGGACTTGGTTATATTAAACTGGGTCAATCTTCCAACTCACTAAGCGGAGGAGAAGCACAAAGAGTTAAACTGGCTAGTTTTTTAGGAAAAGGATCTTCCGAAGCAAAAGATCATATCCTCTTTATCTTTGACGAACCTACAACAGGACTTCATTTTCATGACATCAAAAAACTATTGACGGCCTTAAATGCTCTTGTTGAACAAGGAAATTCAGTTATTGTCATAGAGCATAATATGGATATGATCAAGTGTGCAGATTGGATCATTGATATGGGACCGGAAGGAGGAGACGGAGGAGGAAATGTTACCTTTGAAGGCGTACCTGAAGATCTGGTTAAGCTGAAAAATAATTACACTGCTTCGTTTCTGAAAGATAAGCTCTAAATGCCAGACAAAAGAAAGCATAGGGGCGCTCATCCTGATGATGAAAGCAATTTTAATGAGACAAAATTGCCAGATTTAAGGAATGCAGTGGAAGACCTTTCATGGTTAGTTTCAAAAAGGTATAATGAAGCTTCTTCTCTTAAATTGGTAGGAGACAGGTACCGTCTTAACCTCCGTCAACAAATGGCAGTGCGCCGAAGCTGTTGCTCTCATGAATCTTTGAAACATCGGTTGTCGATTCAGAAAGATACGGCATCTCTTGAAAAAGCAGACTTATTTATTGACGGATTTAACACCTTGATAACCATTGAGTCCTTTTATTCGGGAGCATGTCTTTTTACTGGAATGGATGGGTGTATAAGAGACCTTGCTTCCATTCATGGCAGCTATAAAAAAGTGATGGAAACACCTGAGGCTTTGTCTCAGATAGGTTCTTTCTTGTGGAATTTGAAACCGAGATCTGTCACCTGGTACTTTGACGCTCCTGTTTCCAATAGTGGCAGGATTAAGACCCTTCTCCAAGAAATTTCTCCTAAAACAAATGTGGAACTTGTTCCTGATGCAGACAAACAATTAATTCTTTCAAAAGGAATAATAGTAACTACCGATGGCCCATTGCTTGACAAAATGACGGCCTGGTTCAATCTAAGCTCTGCTCTTATACACTCATTGTCAAATTCTTTCGGGGCAAAACTTTTCGACCTGAATCCTTTTGAAATTTAGCTTCTTAACAATCCATTACCCTTGCGGGTTGATATATAGGAGAGTAAAAAGCAATGGAGAGAATGACAAAAGTAATGATCAGACATAATGAAGAAGAAAGAAAATTCTTCACTACGGTAGAAGGGGTTGAATGTACTTTGAAATACATTAAATGGAATGACCTTGTCTGGGATTTTATAAGTTCTTTTATTCCTCAGACCTTAAAACAGGCCAACGAGCTTCGTTCAACCATTGTTGAATATGCACTCAATTTTGCCAAAACAAAAAATGCACGGATCAAGGCATCCTGCTCTTGTGTCCAGGATTTTCTTGTAGAACATCCCGAATACAGAAGCTTGATTTATTATCCATATTAAAAAAATTAACCAATATAATATAAAAGGCCGAACAGTGAAGTCATTGTCCGGCCTTATATTTATATCAGTTTTAGACTATTTAATCCAGAGTAATAGTAGCATAAATGTTTTCAAATGAAGGGTCTGTAATTTCTCCTTTCGATTCGATTGTCAGCGAAAATGCTTCAGCATTTGAAGTTCCTTTCATTTTCTGCAAATATCTTTTCTTGGGTGTTACAGTTCCGGAATTATCAGGAATCCCATCGTTTATTGCCCAAAGCTGATAGGTTTTATCTTCACTCAATTCATGCATATTTGTACCATCCACAAAAACCTCTCCGTTTGATTTATTCCAGTATAAAGGAACTTTAAAAGTACCATCAGGACTAATCATATCAATTTTTGTAAAACTAGAATCTTTCAGTACTTCAACACTTAGCAATGCAAATTCCAGGTTACTTTTGACTGCAACCATCTCATGCAGAAGAGCTTCTTTCTCTTTTAATGAAGATTCCTTAACCAGGGAATTATCCGAACTCAAATACTCCAGGTCATTATTTGCGTTTTGCATTCTGTAGGCAAAAAATGCCGCAGCAATCATTGAAATAACAGAAGTAATAATAAATATTGGAAGTAAAATTTTAGACGCTTTGCTTTTTTCCTCTAATATTTCAAACTTCTCTACTTTTTCTTTGTCCGCTTTTTTGGAGCTTTCTTCTGCTTGCCGTTCTTCATTCTGCCTTTCCAAATCCTCAAGTACCTGTCTCTTATAGCCTAAAGGAGGTGTCTTTTCAAAACACATCACATATTTTCTCAATGCATTTTGAAGTGTTCTAATTTCCTCATTTACATCCGGATTTCCAGCACTAGCTATTTCAATTTCACGAGCCTCTGCTTCTGATAGCTCTCCCAGAACATAAAGCTCTAGTTTACCGGAATTAATTAATTCTTGTGAAGTCATTTTCAGGAATGTAAAGCTTTTAACATGTGCAAAGCTCCCTTAGCTTTATTTCTTACGGTATTTGCAGGTTGATTAAACTTTTCAGCAATTTGATCAATAGTCAAACCCTGAAAATAAATAAGGTCAAGATAATGTTTCTGTTCTGGATTAAGGTTGTTTAGAAAATCCCTTGAAACAGCAGGCTCTGAATTACCAAGAATTCCTTCCTGAACTTTCAACTGCACTATATCTGATAAATTATTTTGCTTGAAACCTCTTTTGCTAACCAATTCTAAAGCAGTACTTCTGGCAATTCTCAAAAGCCAATCAAAAAATTTTTCTGTCTTATGATTGAATTCCGTAATCCTCTTTAATATTTCAGAAAATACTTCTTTAAATATCTTTTCTGCAGCTTTTTCAGAATTCGCTATACGTAAAACAATTCCAAATACAGCAGGGGAGTAGTGGTCATAAAGATATTCCAATGCTTTCTGGTCTTTGCCTCTTAACAGGCCAACAAGAGCTTCTTCGGGGATGTGATCTTGAATTTTTTCTTTAGCAGTATTAGCCATCGTCTAAAATTACGAAACCTTTTTATCGTTCGATGGCTTTTTTCCGAAAAATATTTGTGATCACATATAAAATGCTTGTGGTCATATATTTATTCCTGTACTTATTTATCCTGATATGTTATTTTATTGAACTTTTAATTATGGATTGAAAAATTTATAGAGGTAATCATTAAGCATATTTTCCTGGTGTTTTGCTGCAATGAAGGCTTTCGAAGGATTCGGATAGACCTGGTCAAAATAATTGCCGTTGCCGATTTTTACAATGTAAGATTTATAGGAATGGGTAAGAAACAAATCATTAAAAGGAACTTTAACCCCGGAAAAACTCAAACTATATGCTCTTTCGTCCTGATGAAAGATCTTAATACAATCAGTATATTTAAAATAGGCAAGTGCCTCCGTTAAACCTCTGTAATTTGCTGATTGAGGAATGATTAAAGCAATATATTTTTGCTGAAAAGTAAATTCCGATCTATGCTTATCAAAGATAATATCTTCACCCAACTCTATTTCCTTTAATGAATGCGGAAAAATAAAGCCAACAGTATCTTCATCCGACATTATAACTTTAGCTAATATTTCATCTCTCAGTATCTTCTCATTACAAGACCTGTCTTTATAAGCTAAAAGATCACCCTTTTCAACAGCATTTAGTAAAATTTCTGGCAGAACTGCATTTTCCCCGAAAATCTCAACATTTCGTGGATCTTTTAAAGAAAGCGCTCTCACCAGATGCTTTCTGAAGATTACATCCTGTTCTCTGGTATTTAGGTTTTGTCCAAATGCAAAACTTGATATTTCAAGAAAAACCAAAATTAAACCTATTGCTTTCATAAAAGATAATTTTATTGAAAGAACGAATTTTTGAAGTAAATTATTTAACACTTCATACAAAGCTTTCATCTACAAACAGGACTGTTGCTGCCAAAAAACAAAAATACATCTGCATAGTTAAATTTTTATAATCATAGCCTTAATGAAAGCACTTCATAAAAACAGATTTACAGGAATATTTCTTGTTGCAATTTGCTTTTTAACAATCGCGGATAATATTGCTACTGCCCAAAATATACATGATCCATGGAAGATAAATATATATTATTCCCCAGAGTACACCTCAAAATTTTTAAGTGTTACAAGTGACCAATCAAACACTAAAGAATTGAGGAGAAAAGAAACTGGTACTTACGGCTATTCGGTAGGGATAAATTTTGAAAAACACCTCAATGACAGATTTGCTTTTGGTCTTGGTGGAAGGTATAGTAGAAAAGGTTATAAAAAACCATTATCAACTTTAAGTACTCCTGTAAATGGAAATGATCAAACCAAAGGATTTTTTAAAGCAGAATTATTAGAGTTTCCCGTATTTATAGATTACAGTTACATTAAAAAAGAAAAACTCTCTCTCTTTCTGAGAGTTGGGCCTTCCTTCAATTATTTGATAGAAGCAAAGGAAAAAACAGAATACTATTCCTCAGGTGATTTAACGGAAACGACGGAACTAACCAGGGACGATGCTAATCTGAATAATTTTATCATGGGAGGAAATTTAGGTACAGGAGTACAGGCATTTATATCCGATAATATAGGATTTATGCTCATGCCACAGTTTACTTACTTTTTTACACCTATACGCAAAAATACTCCTGAAAAAGAGAGACTGTATTCAATCGGAGTAAATGGCGGTATAATACTTGCCTTTTAATGAGTTAAACTTTTAAGAAAAATTTTTTAAAACTCTAAACCTTGTGTATACCTCACAAGTATATACATAGCCTTGAATAAATTTTCAAAAAATTTAATTATTTGTCTAAAAACTTATAATTTAGTAATATAGTTTGGAAAAAGTTCGTTTGAGGAGAAGTTTCCTTCAACAAAAAAAGTTATTATATAATTCAACTAATTAATTGTATTTTATATTGGAAGTACATAAATTAGCGAATTATTTGGAAGTGTATACAATTTAAGAAACAGGTTATGAATAAAATTTTCACCACTTTAAAAGGGCTATCCCTAATAGCAGCAGGAGCAGTAATCATTTCTGCCTGTTCAAAGGGAAATCCTACCAGCACCAACCCGGGCAAAGAAAGCACGGTTACCGGTCTGGCCTACAATGAAGAAAACGGTTTTGAGGTTAAAGATTTCCAGGGCCAGCCTGAAGGGCCAAACCTTGTGTATATCGAAGGCGGTAGAACTGTACTGGGTTCTTTCGAAGAAGATATTCTTAAGTCGGGAGACAACGTAGAAAGAACTGTTACGGTAGCGTCTTTCTATATGGATGAAACTGAAATTGCAAACATTCACTGGTTAGAGTACCTTTTTTATATCCAGAGAGACTCTTCTCAGGAATTTTATGAATCAGCTCTTCCTGATACAAACGTTTGGGCGAGTGAGCTTGCTTACAATGACCCATATGTTGAGCATTATTTAAGATATCCAGGTTTCCGTTATTTCCCATTAGTAGGAGTTAACTGGATTCAGGCAGTTGATTACTGTACCTGGAGAACGAGAGTTGTAAACAACGAACTTGCTAAAGATGCAGGTGTTGAAGTACCAGAAGGTGGAGGAAGAATTCCACTAGAGTCTGGTGTGGTTCTTCCAAACTACAGACTTCCATCAGAGGCTGAGTGGGAATATGCAGCTCAGGCACTTATAGGAAACCAGTGGCTGGACGAAAACCAAACTCACAAAAGACTTTATCCATGGGATGGACACGCTCTTAGAAATCCATATGGAAAACAAATGGGTATGTTCCTTGCCAACTTTAAAAGAGGTAGGGGTGACTATGCCGGTATAGCTGGTAAATTGAATGACGGTGCTATGATCACTACCTATATCTACGAATATCCTCCAAATGACTTCGGTCTTTACAACATGGCTGGTAACGTAAATGAGTGGGTATATGATGTTTATCGTCCTCTTTCTTTCCAGGATTTTGATGATTTGAACCCACTTAGAAGAAACGGATTCCTTGACGAAGAAAAAGGATACGATAAAGCTGGATTCCAGTCTTTAATAGATGACCACGTAAGAGTTTACAAAGGTGGAAGCTGGAAAGATGTTGCTTATTGGATGTCTCCAGGAACAAGAAGATATCTTGCGGAAGATTCTTGTACTGCAACTATCGGATTCCGTTGCGCAATGATCCAGGCTGGAACAAACTATTAATTGAAATTTATAATCATAAAAAAAGCCTTTAGGTAATCCCTAAAGGCTTTTTTTATGTAGCAATAGCCAAAGATGCAATACTAACCTTTGAAGCACCGGCATCTAATAAAGCAACTAGACAAGCTTCCATAGTCGATCCGGTTGTAACAACATCATCAATCAGCAAAATATGTTTACCTGAAACTTCAGAATCATCCCTAACCTGAAAAATTCCATCTACATTTTTCCATCGTAAAATTCTGTTGATTTTAGTTTGGGTGGTATTTGAAACTACTCTTTCAACAACTTCCTTACAAGTGACGCCGAGAATTTTCCCCAGACCTTCTCCAATTACAAAACTTTGATTATACCCCCTTGATTTGAATCTCTTCAAATGTAAAGGTATGGGAGCAATCAGATCAGGCTTAAATGAGGGCGATTTTTTAAGAATCTCCATACCAAACTTTTCTCCCAAATACCTACCTGCACCTTTGTTTCCTCCATATTTTATATCAAATAAAATATTCTGAACAATGCTTTTTTTCTGAAACCTGAGGTAAACAAATGCATGACCAAACGACACTTTTCCATAAAATCGCTTCTCCAAATCATTACTTGTCAAAAGACCAATATCCGCTTTGGGCAGGTTTACAAGGCAAAAAGCACAAAGAACCTTTTCGTTGACCAACAAACCATTATTACACCCGGAGCATAGATCGGGGTATACCAATTCAAAAAATGAATAAAATAAGTTCTTCATAGCTGGTTAAAATTGAATCAAAATAAAGTAAAACTAATTATCATTTCATAACTTGACCCATTAATATAAATAAAATGTCAGCTGATAAAGATTTTGACCCAGAATGGATTGCGCTGCTTGACAGTCTGAAAGCAGTAATCGGAAAAAGGCCAAACCTGGACGCTATCCTGTTTTTAATTGGAGTACAAGAACTTGGGAAAGGAAAAAGAAATTATTCTAAGGAAGAAAAGCAAGATCTGATGCACATAGGAATATGTAAACTATTGAGTTTATCAGGCTATTATGAGCTTGAAGGACAAGACCAAGATGGATGGCCACATTGGAAGCTGATTAAACCCTTACCTCAATTTGATCTAAGAGAGCAGGAAAAACTGCTTAAAATGCATATAAAGGAATATTTCAAAACTCTTTAATTTTATTCCTGATTGAAAATATTAACTTATAACATTAATGGCTTAAGATCAGCTATTAGCAAAGGATTGGTAAAATGGCTTGAAGCCACCGGGGCAGATGTTATTTGCCTGCAAGAAATTAAATCGACACCGGAACAGGTAGATACAACTGAATTTGAAGCAATAGGATTTAAATATTTATATTGGCACCCCGCAGTAAAAAAAGGATACAGTGGTGTTGCTATATTTTCAAAAATTAAGCCTGTAAATGCCTGTTTAGGTTGTGGTATGGAAAAATACGATTATGAAGGCAGAGTTTTAAGAATAGATTTTGAAACTTTTTCCATTCTCAACGTATATATGCCTTCAGGATCTAGCGGAGAAGAGAGACAAGCCTTTAAAATGTGTTGGTTAAATGATTTTTATAATTATGTTACCACACTTAGGATAGATTTCCCCCGTTTAGTTGTTTGTGGCGACTATAATATTTGTCATCAAGCAATAGATATACATAACCCAAAGGCCAATGCTAATTCTTCTGGTTTTTTACCCGAAGAAAGAGCATGGATGTCTAAGTTTTTTGAAAGCGGTTTTGTAGATGCATTCCGGCATTTCAATTCTGAACCTCATCATTATACATGGTGGACATACAGAATGAACGCAAGAGGTAAAAATCTTGGCTGGCGCATAGATTACCATGCCGTAACAGAAAGCTTAAAAGATCGCCTTAAAAGAGCAATAATTTTAAACGAAGCTAAACATTCAGACCACTGTCCGGTACTAATTGAAATTGTTTAGATCAATATTTTCGTTTAATACATTTTGTTATTAAATTGGCCTCTTTAAAAATTTAATTGGGTATTGAATGTTCAACCAATTTTTTAAAAAATAAATGAAGAAATTGATATTAACCTTAGCGTGCGCCGGGGTGCTGTTGTCATCCTGTGATACAACAAAAGAAACTGGCAGCGGTGAATCTTCCAGCCTAACTGCAGCGAAGGGAGGAAGATATTATGGCGGAGTGTTTAAAGTTAATGAGTCCGACTACATTAAGAATTTATTCCCTCATAATATTACTGACGCAATATCCTACCGCGTTGCAAATCAGGTCTATGAAGGATTAATGAAATTTAATCAGGCCGATCTTAGTCTCATAAAAGGGATAGCTGAAGATTATTCCGTAGACCCAAGCAAGACTGTTTACACATTCAAACTCAGAAAAGGTGTATTCTTTCACGATAATGAATGTTTCCCAGGTGGTAAAGGCAGAGAGTTAACTGCAGAAGATGTTAAATTCTGCTTTACTCAGCTTTGCACACAAAACATTAATAATCAAGGATTTAGTGTGTTTCAAGGTATTTTGAAAGGCGCTGATGAATATTACAAAGCTTCAGAAGGAGGAAAAAAACCTTCATTTGACGTGGAAGGTATCAAAGTAATTGATCCAAATACCATTCAATTTACCCTTACTGCTCCAAATTCAATCTTCCTTTATAATCTCGCAAGACCATTCACTTATATTTTCCCTAAAGAAGCTTTAGAGAAATATGGCCTTGAAATGAGAACAAAGGCAGTAGGAACCGGACCTTTCAAAATTTTCAGCATAGAAGATGATATTTCTATCATTCTTAAGAAAAATGAAAATTACTGGGCCGCCGACGAACATGGAAACAAGTTACCGTTCCTGGATGCAATAAAAATCAAGTTCATTAAAGATAAAAAGACTGAACTTCTAGAATTCAAAAAAGGAAATCTTGATATGATGTACAGACTTCCAACTGACCATATCATAGAAATTCTTGAAGAGGTAAAAGGAAATAAAGGTCAATTCGGACAATATGACCTGCAGAGAACACCAGAGATGGCTACTCACTTCCTATCCTTCCTGAACCAAGGTAAAATCTTTAATAATAAAGATTTAAGAAAGGCATTCTCCTTTGCAATTGACAGAAAGAAAATCCTTGAATTCGTATTAAACGGAGAAGGTTATGCTCCTGCAACGCATGGAATTACTCCAATAGATATCTTTAAGAATCCGCTTTATGATGTTAGCAAAATCAATGGGTACGACCTTAATCTGGATTCTGCGAAATATTATCTGAAAAAAGCCGGATATCCTGATGGAAAAGGATTCCCTAAAATAACTCTAGAGCTTAACTCAGACGGAGAAAGAAACGCTGCAGTAGCAGAAGAGATTCAGAAACAACTTAAAGAGCATTTAAACATATCAATTGAATTGAACATCGTTCCATTCGCTCAGTTAGTTGAAAACATGATCAATGGAAAAAGCGACTTTTTCAGAGGTGGTTGGATTGCAGATTATCCAAACCCTGAAAACTTCCTGTGGTTCTTCTATGGAAAAACTGTTCCTGCAAGCCTTGAAAAGCCATCATACCCAAATATGATGAGATATAAGAGTGACAAGTTTGACAAACTATACGAAGCGGGCTTAAAAGCTACGACTGAGGAAGAATCATTCAAACACTTCCTTGAAGCTGAAAACATAGTAATGCAAGATGCTCCTATCATGGTATTGTGGTACGATGAAGGGTATAGACTTATGCAGGCATTTGTTAAGAACTTCCCTAATAACGCAATGCAATACAGGGACTTCACAAACGTCTACTTTGAGTATCCGAAGAAAGCGGACATGTAATTGGTTGAATAAAAACTTATTAAAAACCATTTTGAGCAGGATCGAAGTACGGTCCTGCTCATCTTAATTTAAAAGGCCTACAAAAATAATCAACTGGACGACCTCGTTAAGAAGTGATGAAACCAGCAGAAAACTACGATAAACTCTTAGTAAACCTCAAGGCCTACAAAAGAAAGTATTACCTTAATCAAATGCTTAAGGGTGGAATTTTATTTTTAACACTTTTATCTTCCACTTACCTATTTTTCTCAATACTTGAATATTATGGAAAATTCAGCCAGACGGTAAGGGTCATATTTTTCTTTACATATTTAATATCCGGTTCTCTTGCATTCTTTACCTGGATTGTGGATCCTCTATTAAAATATTTTGCGATAAACAAACAGCTTACCGACGAAGAAGCCTCTCGTCAGATAGGAATATACTTCCCTGAAATTAAGGACAAACTGCTGAATACCCTTCAACTCAAAAAAATGAGTGAAAAGGATAGTGACCTCATAAGAGCAAGTATAGAACAAAAGACAAATTCATTGTCAATAGTCCCTTTCACCAATGCCATCAACATAGCGGAAAACAAAAGATATTTACGGTACCTTGTTGGGCCGATAGTAATTATAGCTTTAATAGTATTCTTTCTTCCACACATTTTTGTAGAAAGTACAGCACGCATAATTAACTATAATACAGACTTCAAAGACAAAGCTCCATTCGCTTTTATTCTTGAAAACAAATCATTAAAAGCCTTTAAAAACGAAGATTTTGAGATCAACTTGTCTATAAAAGGCAATTCTATCCCGGAATCTGTTTACCTTATTTCCGCAAATAAAAGGTCCAAATTGAAAAACCTCGGAGGTGGAAAATTCTCATATCTATTTAAGAATATTCAGAGAAAGGAAGACTTTAATTTTGAAGCAGCAGGTTTTATTTCTGACGGGTTTTCTATTGATTTAATTAATAGACCAGAGCTTGCTTTCTTTGATGTATATTTAAATTACCCATCCTATCTTAAAAAGCAACCTGAAAGGGTAAAAAACATAGGAAATTTAAGCATTCCTGAAGGAACTTCAGTTACTTGGGAGTTTAATACAAAATCTGCTGATCAGATAAAAATTCTATTTTCATCCGGAAAACAACTCTCAGAAAATATAAAAGACAATTCATATAAGCTGTCTAAAATCTTTACTAAGACGGAAAGCTATGATCTTGAATTGCAAAATAAGCAAGTCAAAAGCAAAGAGAAGATTAGTTATACTATTAATGTAATTCCAGATCAGTTTCCTCAAATTTCAAGTGAAGAATATCACGATTCAATTTTATATAATTTTATTAGTCTTGGGGGAAGCCTTAACGACGACTATGGATTGACAAGCTTAAGACTTTTTTACAAAAAATCTTTAACAGACAGTAAAGAGAAAGAAGCACAGTTCAAATCCATCAACGTTCCAATTGATCCGAAATTTCTTTCCCAGAACTTCATATTTAACTGGAATATTGATTCTTTGAATTTAAAGCCCGGAGAAAGCCTTGAATACTATCTCCAAGTATGGGATAATGATGGGGTGAATGGTAGAAAAAGTTCTAAATCCAAAACCTATGGATTAAAACTACCATCTAAAGAAGAGGTATCAAAAGCTATATCTAAAAATTCAAGTCAGACAGAAAACAAAATGGAAAAAGCTTTGAGCAAATCTCAGCAAATCCAAAAAGACCTGAACAAAATCGAAGAAAAGCTAAAAGGGAAGAATAATCTGAACTGGCAAGACAAAAAGGGTATAGAAGAACTCCTTAATAAGCATGAAGAACTTCGAAAAGAAATAGAAGAGCTGAAGAAAGCAAATGAGAAGCTGAATCAGCAACAAGATAAATTTAGTCCATCCAGTGAAGAAATGGCAAAAAAAATGGAGCAACTGCAAAAGCTCATGAATGAATTACTGGACGAAGAGACTAAGAAACTCTATGATGAGCTTCAAAGACTCATGGAAAAAAATGCTCCAAAGCAGGACCTTCAGAAAGTATTGGATGCCATTCAAAAGAAAGAAAGCAACATGGATAAAGAGTTAGACAGGGCTCTTGAAATGTTTAAGCAACTCAAATTTGACCAGAAGTCAGAAGAAATCATTAACGATCTAAAAGAAACTGCAAAAGAGCAGGAAAAACTTGCTGAAAAAACTACTCAAAAGCAGGAGGATCAAAAATCTCTTCAGGAACAGCAAGAGAAGTTGAACGAAGACTTTAAAAATATCCAGGAGAAACTAAACGATCTTGAAAAGATTAACGAGTCATTACAAAACAAAAATGACCTTGAAAATACAGATTCAAAGGAGGGTGAAATCTCTAATGAACAAAAAAACAGTTCAGAACAACTAAAGAACAATCAAAACAAAAAAGCAGGTAATTCCCAGAAGAATGCAGCCGATAAAATGAAAGAAATGGCTGATAAGCTATCTTCAATGCAGCAATCCAACGAACAGCAACAAGCTGAAGAAAACATGGAAGACCTTAGAATGATCTTAGAAAATCTTGTAAGGCTCTCTTTTGACCAGGAAGATGTAATGAAGGATTTCAAAAAGGTAAATCAAACAGACCCAAGATTCATTGCATTATCTCAGAAACAGTTAAAATTGAAGGATGACAGTAAGATTATTGAAGACAGCCTATTGGCTTTAGCTAAACGTGTCTACCAGATAGAATCATTTGTTACCCGTGAAGTTGGACAAATGAAAGATTTTATGGATGAGAGTGCAAAAGCAATAAAAGAAAGGAGACCTGATATAGCTGCAGGCAAACAACAGTTTGCAATGACATCTATTAACAATCTTGCCTTAATGCTTAACGATGTACTGAAGCAGATGCAGGAACAAATGGCTCAATCGATGAAAAGCGGATCATCAATGTGTAAGAAACCGGGGAAAAACCCTAAACCTGGAATAGGAGAGCTCCAGAAACAGCTCAATCAGAAAATACAGCAACTTAAGCAAGGGGGAAAAACCGGAAAAGAGCTTTCTGAAGAACTGGCAAAACTTGCTGCTGAACAAGAATCTATCCGAAAGGCGATGAAGGAACTGGAGAAAATGATGAATAAGAATGGGGGTCAGGCTCCGGGAAACAATTTGAACCAGCTTTCTCAGAAAATGGAAGAGACAGAGAATGATTTAGTAAATAAAAAACTGACTCAGGAAATGATCATGAGACAACAGGAGATACTAACTCGACTATTGGAAGCAGAAAAAGCTGTCAGGGAAAGAGATCTGGACGAGAAAAGAGAAGCTGAATCTGCAAAAGAACCAAAACAGGATATACCTCCTTCGTTTGAGAAATATCTTAAAGCAAAAGAAAGACAAATAGACCTTTTAAAATCCATTTCACCTGCTTTAACACCATATTACAAGCAGGAAGTAAATGAATATTTTCAGAAAATAGACAATTAAGATAAAACCGTATTATAAAGTTAAAGAATGATGAATTCGCTTAGGATACAGATCCCTTCCTTACCGGAAAACATTAGAATTGTTGAGAGCTTTATCGACAATGTAAAAGACAAGTTTCAGATTGACGATGACATCTATGGAAACATCATGGTTGCAGTTACAGAGTCAGTAAACAATGCTATTGTTCATGGAAACAAAGGTGACAGAACGAAAAATGTTGTCCTAGCCGCAGAATGCCAGGATAATCACTTGAAATTTATAATTGAAGACGAAGGCCCAGGCTTTAACTATGACTCATTGCCTGATCCAACTGCGCCAGAAAACCTGGATAAAATAGGAGGAAGAGGAATATTCCTTATGAAGCATTTATCTGACCTGGTTGAATTCAAAAATGAAGGAAGAACTGTAGAACTTTCATTTTACTTTAATTAATGTCAAATACATCTGAAATTTTTTTTCATAAAGAAGATATATCCTTTCGCTTTTTACACAAAGAAAAAATTATTCATTGGATAAACGAGGTGACAAAAAAGGAGAAGAAGTCCGTTGGATACATCAACTATATTTTCTGTTCTGATAATTATCTTTTAGAGATCAACAAGGATTACCTTAATCATAAAACTTTAACAGACATTATCACTTTTGATAATTCTGATGGAACTTTAATCGAATCTGATATATTCATCAGTATCGAACGGGTAAGAGAAAATGCAATAAAATTCGACACAACCTTCCAATTAGAACTTTACAGGGTTTTAATTCACGGCATATTGCATTTATGTGGATACAAAGACAAAAATGAAGAAGAAAAGAATCTTATGAGAGAGAAAGAAAACAAATACATTAATCTCCTAAACACAAAATACAATGTTCCACGTGGAACAAAATAACGACCACTTAAAGTTTTCACGTGGAACTACTCCAATATAATCCCTAGAGGATTCTGCAAAACCAATATGTTCCACGTGGAACTTACCCAATAATAAGAGTAATAATACTACATTGAATAATCTCTAAAAACAGAGAAAATAAAATAAAAACAATCAATGTTCCACGTGGAACACAAATCATTTTCACAGAATGTTTAAAGAATACGATGTAATTGTTGTAGGGGCAGGTCATGCCGGATGTGAGGCTGCTACTGCTGCTGCCAAAATGGGATCAACGGTACTATTAGCAACAATGAACATGCAAACAATCGCTCAAATGTCATGTAATCCGGCAATGGGAGGGGTAGCGAAAGGACAAATTGTAAGAGAAATAGATGCTTTAGGAGGAATGTCAGGTATTATATCTGACAAATCAATGATTCAGTTCAGGATGCTAAACAGATCAAAAGGTCCTGCTATGTGGAGTCCAAGAAGCCAAAATGATAGAATGAAGTTTGCAGAAGAATGGAGATTAGCTTTAGAAAGAACCTCAAATGTCGACTTCTGGCAAGAAATGATTAGTGGCCTATTAGTTAAAGACGGAAAAGTAGTTGGGGTAAAAACCGGAATGGGTATTGAGATTAAAGCTAAATCAGTAGTTCTTACTAATGGTACATTCTTAAATGGTATCATTCACATTGGAGAAAAAAGGTTTGGAGGAGGTAGAACAGCAGAAAAAGCAGCAACGGGAATAACAGAACAACTTGTTGAACTTGGATTCGAAGCAGGAAGAATGAAAACCGGAACTCCCCCAAGAATAGATGGGAGATCGTTGAATTATGAGAGAATGGAGGAACAAAAAGGAGATGAAAATCCTGGTAAATTCTCCTATTCTGAAGAAACATCTGCTCCGATAGAACAGAGAAGCTGTTATATTACCTATACTAATAAAGATGTTCATGAAGTATTAAAGACGGGATTTGATAAATCTCCAATGTATACAGGTAGAATAAAAGGTTTAGGTCCCAGGTATTGTCCATCTGTTGAAGACAAAATAAACAGATTCGCTGACAAAGAAAGACATCAGATATTTGTTGAACCTGAAGGTTGGAATACTGTAGAAATATATGTAAACGGTTTTTCAACTTCTCTGCCTGAAGATGTACAATACAATGCCCTCAAACTAATACCCGGATTTGAAAATGTTAAAATGTTCAGACCTGGGTATGCAATAGAATACGACTATTTCCCGCCAACACAATTAAAACTAACCCTTGAAACAAAGATTCTGGATAACCTTTATTTTGCCGGACAGATTAATGGAACCACAGGTTATGAAGAAGCAGCATGCCAGGGATTAATTGCTGGAATAAACGCTCATAACAAGGTCCACGAAAAGGAAGAATTTATCTTGGGTAGATCTGAAGCATACATAGGCGTTTTAATTGATGACCTTGTAAATAAAGGGACAGAAGAACCCTACAGAATGTTCACTTCAAGAGCTGAATACAGGATCCTATTACGTCAAGATAATGCAGATCTAAGATTAACAGGAAAAGGCTATGCCCTAGGACTTGCTAGCAGAGAAAGATATGATAAAATGGAGGAAAAGAAAAAAAGGCGTATCAGATCTTACAGAACAGTTAAAATCTTTCAAATTCCAACCCGATCAAATTAATCCAAGATTAGAGGAACTTGGGAGTGCTCAGATAAGAGAGAAAGCAACATACCTGAATCTAATTAAAAGACCTGATCTAGATATTAAAGACCTTGCAAATATAAATTCAGAAACACAGAATCTAATTTCCAACTATAGTGACGATATCGTAGAACAAACTTCCATTGAAGTAAAATACGAAAGCTACATACAGAAAGAAGAAGCTCTGGCTAAGAAAATGACAAACATGGAAAACTTTCAAATAAATGATTCCATGAACTATGATAGTTTAGTTGCTTTATCAGCAGAAGCAAGAGAGAAATTAAAAAGAATTAAACCAAAAACATTAGGACAAGCATCAAGAATAAGTGGAATTACTCCTTCTGATATCTCAGTTCTTATGATCTATCTAGGAAAATAAAATGAAAGAAATAACCTCATGCCCTGTCTGTCATTCAACAGGATTAGGACTTAAACTGAATATTAAAGATTACTCCATAACACAGGAGAATTTTAACCTATTAGAATGCCCTAATTGTAAATTGCATATTACCTCCCCCAACCAAGTGAGGAGAATATAGGAAAATACTACAATTCTGAAAAATATGTATCACATACAGATTCCAAGAAAGGTATTATCAATGCAATCTATCATAGAATAAGAAAAATAACTCTTACAGCTAAACTAGAGTTAATAAACACATATTCAAAACCAGGAAACCTATTGGATATAGGATGTGGTACGGGATACTTCTTAAAGAAATGCCAGGAGAACGGATGGAGAATAACAGGTACCGAACCTGACAATGGAGCAAGGCAAAAAGCCAAAGATTTAACTGCGAAAGAAATCTATGGTAATATAGATGAAATTAAAGCCATAAAAGAATTCAATGTAATAACCCTTTGGCATGTGCTTGAACATATCCATGATCCGGTAAAAGCACTGGTAAAAATTAAGGAATTATTAAAAGATGAAGGAACACTTATTATTGCTGTTCCAAATCTGGAGTCCAACGACTCAAAATACTATCAGGAAACCTGGGCGGCTTATGATGTTCCAAGACATCTGTATCATTTCTCAAAAACAGCTCTGAACAACCTGCTAACACAAACAGGTTTTCAGCTGATTGAAACGAAACCAATGAAATTTGATAGCTATTATGTAAGTATGCTAAGCGAAAAATATAAAGGAACAAATAACCTTTTGAATGCTTTCATTACTGGATATAAATCAAACTTAAAAGCAAAAAAAAAGAATCAGGAAATTACTCTAGTATCATATATATCGCAAGAATAAAAAAATGATAAGGAATATTTTTACAGCAATAACAGCAATTTTTATAATCCTACTTTTGAAAGCCTGTGCAAACATCCAGGCACCCCAGGGAGGTCCAAAAGATGAAAAATCTCCTAAAGTTGTCAAATCACATCCAAAGCCAAATTCATTAGGATTCAAATCAAATACAATGATCTTTGAATTTGATGAAAACATAAAAGAAAACAACTTCATGGAGCAATTAATCATTTCTCCGACTATTAATTCAGAATACACCTACAAAGTCAGAGGTAAGAAACTTACCATAACCTTCAATGAACCTTTTGAAGAAAACACAACCTATACATTAAACTTTAGAAATGCCATCCAGGATATAACAGAAAGCAATGCACCCAAAAATTTGTCAATCGCCTTCAGTACAGGAAACATATTAGATACACTTACCATCTCAGGAAAACTTACAGATTTACTTACCAATAAACCTCTGACAAATATATCTGTTGCACTGTACAAAAGTGAAGATACTTTAGACATCACCAACTCAAAGCCTCTATACTTTGCCAAATCAGAAAACGATCAGTATAAAATCACTAATATAAAAAAAGGAACTTATGATCTTTTTGCTTTGGAAGATCTGAGTAATAATTTAAAGTATGACTCTAAAGAAAAAAATAGGATTCAAAACAAAAATTCTGATAGATTCCAATATTACAAATTCAGATGTTTATCTAACCAAGGTAGATACCACAGCACCAGAGATAATATCAACCTCAATCATAAACGAAAATGAAGTTATCATTAAACTAAGAGAAGGAATAAAATCACAACGCATTGAATATCAAAAAGATACAACATTTAATATAAGCTATCTAATTGAAAATCAAGCAAATACAATAAAAATATTCAATACCTGGAAAATAATGGAAGATAGTATTCCGCTTAAACTTATATTAGAAGATTCTTCAGGAAATATAGGGAGAGGAAATATCAAAATTATATATGAATCAAAAACAAAAAAAGAAAACTGATAATAATACCCCATTGCTTATAACGGTTAATCCAGACAATGGAAAGTTAAACCCCAAAGCAAACAAGATTAAGCTAAACTTTTCCAGTCCGGTTACAGATATAGATTTTAGCCAGTTACAGATAAAGGAAGATTCAATTGTAAAACCATTTGAGAAGAAAAACTTAACTCTCAATAAGCAGAAATTACAAGCTGAAGTGGATATCTCTTATCCAGAGAATGTCGACTCATTATTCCTAATCATACCGGACAGTACTATCAAAGATTTCTTGAATAACTACAACAACGGCTTAAAGGAGAGGTTTACTGTTAAAAAAGAAGATGACTATGCAATACTTTCAGGAACGATCTCTACAGAGGCTAAAAACTACTTTTTCGAATTACTGGATGAAAAGTACAAACCTATACTTACACTGAAGAACCCTAAAAAATACGAATTGAATTTCCTTAATCCAGGAACATATTATATAAGAATACTCGTAGATGTTAATAACAATGGCAAATGGGATAATGCAGATCTCACTAAAATGATCCAGCCAGAGCCAGTGATCTTCTATAAAGAGAAAATAGGATTGCGAGCCAATTGGGAAGTAAGAGATATCAACATAGAATTTTAAGAATTATTAATAGAAATATAAAATATTGATTTTAAGTAATTTAACAATAAACATTTTCAACATTCTATGTTATTAAATCACTAAAAAATAAATTTTCAAAATCCAAAAACAATTTGAGGTCATGCTTTGTATCAACATATCAAAATCCAACAAAATAACATGGTCAAAAATGGTGGATTATTTGTAACAATCCTCAATCCACAATGTTTAAGGATAAATACACATTAAAAAAATTTCCTTCGTTAATAAAAAACAAAAATAACTAATAATCAATCATTAAAACGTTATATAACCTGTGGATAAAAAAGACATAAATCAAGGATTATAAACTTCACAAAAAATCAAGACGTGAATAATTAAAGTTTTCAACTTATTCACAGGGATATATTATAAATAATAATTATTTAAATATTTAATTAATAAAATAAGGGATTAATAAGTCAGTTTGAAAAATATGAATGTGAAGAAGCTTTATATTTCCTTAACCACTCTTGTTGCATTTTTGTTCTTGGCAGGTTCTAACTTTTTATATGCACAAGTTTCTCCTGAAATAAAAATTGCCAATGAATACTACAACAATCAGGAATACAGTAAAGCTCTTACTGAATACGAAAAAGTTAGCAAAAGGGTTGAGAACCTTCCGCTGATTTATTCTAATTACTATAATTCACTGATCCACGAAAAAAATATAACAGAGGGGGAGAAGCTCATCAAAAAGATGATTAAGAGCAGCCCTAACGAATCTTTTTATAAAGCTGACCTCTATCTTCATCTGCAGAAGTTCTCGTCTCAGGAGAAAGCCCAGAAGGAATTTTCAAACCTTTCTGAAGCTGTTCGGGAAAATCAGTCTTTAACAGAAAAAATTGCGGATTATCTCGTAAAATCCGGAAATGTGGATAAAGCTGCCGAATTGTATATAAACTCAAGAAAAGCTCTAAATAACAGAAATTTATACAGTTTTAAACTTGCTGAGCTGTATAAAATTCAGAATAATGATGCATTGATGATTGAAGAAATGCTGAATTATCTGAAAAATGATCCCAATGAATTGGAAAATGTGAAGAACCAGTTTCAGAATATTCTAACTGAAAAAGAAGATTTTGATCTATTGGAAACCTCTTTGTATGATAAAATTCAAAAAGATCCGAATGATGCTGCTTTTAATGAAATGCTTCTCTGGATGAATATTCAGCAGAAGAATTTTACAAAAGCCTTTATGCAATCAAAGGCTCTGGATAAAAGATATAAAATGCAGGGTATGAAAATGATTGAGGTAGGTAGAATTGCAATGGAAAATAAAGACTATGAAGCGGCTTCAAAATTTTTCCAGTATGTTGTGGACGAACACAAAAATGGGGTGCACTATGGTCAGGCAAAAAGAATGTTGATTAATTCCAGAGAAGAACTGGTTAAAAATACATTTCCTGTGAGTGAAAGCCAGATCAGATTGTTAATTGCTGATTACGCAAATCTTATTAAAGAGCTGGGAAAATCTCCTTACACCACAGAAGCTATGAAAAACATGGCTTTACTGGAAGCATTTTACCTCGACAAAAAGGATACAGCCATTATCATATTAAACGATGCTTTGAATTATTCCAGAAATGATAGCCGTTTATCAGCAAAAATCAAGATTGATCTGGGTGATATTTATCTGTTAAAAGAGGAGCCCTGGGAGGCTACTTTATTGTATTCTCAGGCAGAAAAAGCAATGAAGGAGGATCCGATCGGTCATGAAGCAAAGCTAAAAAATGCAAAATTAAATTATTATAAAGGGGAATTTGAGTTGGCGCAGGAACATCTTGATATTCTTAAGATGGCTACTTCGAGAGAAATTTCAAATGATGCGATGAACCTTAGTCTTCTGATTCAGGACAATACTATTCTGGATACAGATACAACAAATGAAGCAATGAAGCAATATGCCAAGATAGATTTTCTTCTTTTCAGAAATAAAAATCTTGAGGCTATTGAGATGGCAGAGGAAATTTTAAGAAAATATCCGAAGCATTCACTGGCTGATGAAGTGCTTTTATTGCAGGCTAAGATTTACAGAAAATTAGCAGACTTTGATAAAAGCCTTTTGGCACTGGAGAAAATTAATGTTTCTTTCTCTAATGATATTCTTGGTGATGATGCCCTGTTTCTCACAGGAATCATTTATGAGGAAAATAAAAAAGATAATCAGAAGGCGATGCAGATTTACCAGGATTTTATGATTAAATACCCGGGAAGTATCTTTAATGTAGAGGCAAGAAAACGTTTTAGAAAGCTTCGCGGGGATAAAATCTAATTGGCGAGAGGTTAAAAAAAATTTCCCGCTACGCGGACTAAGATAATCACCTCTTTTCCTTTCTCAAAAATTAATATCCACAAAAATTCTTTAAAGCTATGGAATTTAAAAGACTATTTGATTTGCTTGAATATCAGGTGAAAAATTTCCCAAAAGAGGATGCCCTTGCCTGTAAAATAAACGGTATCTGGAAAAAATACAGTTCACAGGATTACGCCTTCATAGCTGATAAATTAAGCACGGGACTTCTTAAACTCGGAATAAAAAAGGATGATAAAGTTGCGATAGTCTCTCCAAACAGACCGGAATGGAATTTTGTGGATATTGCCTTGCAGCAAATCGGAGCAGTAAGCGTACCTGTTTATCCGACAAATACTGTAGAAAACTACAATTTTATTTTCACAGATGCAGAGGTAAAACTGATATTTGCTGCTGACCAGGAGTTATATGATAAGGCAAAAGAAGCTGTTATAGGAATATCCTCCGTCAGAGAAATTTACTCCTTTGATCATATTGATGGTGTGAAAAACTGGAGTGAGATTAAAACTCTTGGTGAAGAAATCAATGTAATTGAATTGAAAAATATAAAGGCTTCGATTAAATCGGAAGACCTTGTGACTTTAATTTATACTTCCGGGACTACCGGAAACCCTAAAGGGGTAATGTTAACTCATGCCAATATTCTGAGCAATGTTACCGTATGTGCTCCTTTGTTGCCGGTAAATCATCAACACAGAGCTTTGAGCTTTCTGCCTCTGAGCCATGTTTATGAAAGAATGCTCAACTACCTCTACACACGTTGTGGAATTTCAATTTATTATGCAGAAAACATTAACACCGTTGCAGAAAATCTGAAAGAAGTAGAGCCTCACATTTTTGTAACAGTGCCTAGACTTCTTGAGAAAGTCTATGATAAAATAGTAGAAAAAGGAGCCTCTCTGAGTGGGTTAAAAAAGAAACTGTTTTATTGGGCACTGGATTTGGGACACCAGTTCGAAAATAATGTAAATCAAGGTATTTTTTATAACTTTCAACTTTGGTTGGCCAATAAGATTATATTTAACAAATGGAGAGAAGCTCTTGGTGGAAATATAATTGTCATCATTTCAGGTGGAGCTGCTTTACAACCCAGATTGGCAAAAGTGTTCTGGGCTGCTCAGGTAAAAGTGATGGAAGGGTACGGCCTCACTGAAACCTCACCAGTTATTGCAGTCAATAGACCGGTAGAAGGAGACAGCATGGTGGGCACAGTAGGTTTGGTTTTGCCTAATGTAGAAGTAAAAATTGCTCCGGATGGAGAAATTTTAACAAAAGGTCCGCATGTAATGAAAGGCTACTACAATAAGCCAGATCTTACGGCAGATGTAATAGATAGCGAAGGCTGGTTCCATACCGGAGATATAGGCGAATTTATTGAAGGAAGATTTCTTAAGATCACCGATCGGAAAAAAGAAATGTTTAAAACTTCTGGCGGCAAATACATTGCACCTCAGGTTATTGAGAATAAATTCAAAGAGTCCAGGATCATTGAGCAGATAATGGTGGTAGGAGATGGAAGAAAATTTGCTTCGGCATTGATAGTGCCCTCATTTATTGGTCTTCAGTCCTGGTGTTCTATAAAAGGAATTCCATTTTCAGATGAATCTTCTATTTTAAAGAATCCGGCTGTAATTGAAAAGTTTGAAAAAGAAGTCGAGGCCTATAATGAAAATTTTGCTCAGTTCGAAAAAATAAAGAAATTTCAACTTGTAAAATCACCCTGGACAATAGAATCTGGAGAACTCACACCTACTTTGAAGCTTAAAAGAAAGGTAATTCTTGAAAACTTTAAAGACGTGATTGAAAGGATGTATTTAGAACCTTAACAAGACTAAAATATATTTCATGAGAAGAAATTTTATTAAAGCCATTTTTTTTAGTGCAGCAATTATGGCTGCTGCCAACACTTTTGCACAAAAAAAACAAGCAGCACAAACTGTAAAAATTGAAAACCCTGCAGCAGGTCAACAGACTTATAAAGTATCATTGGGCAATACAGTTATGGCGATTGATGCGAGAGAAGGTGCAAGAATAACGTCTTTTACTCTTGGAGGAAAAGAAATTATCGGGCCGGGTGGTTCTACATTTTGGACTAGTCCACAGGACCCATGGGGCTGGCCTCCGATTCCGGAGCACCATGACAAAGCTTATAAAGTTACAGCAACAAAAAACTCGGTTGAATTTACCAGTGAAAAAGACGCAAAATTAGGAGTTGTAATAAAGAAGAATATTACTGCTAATCCGTCTGACTCAAGTTTCGTGGTGACTTATACCATAAGCAACGAAAGCGGAAAAGAACTAAAAGTTGCGCCTTGGGAGAATACCAGGACAAAAAAATCCTCTATCACTTTTTATCCAAGAGGAGAAAAAGAATTTGAGCAAAGCAGTCCAGTAATGAGTGTTCTCAAGATGAATGATATTGATGGAATAAGGTGGTTTGCTTATTCACCTGAAAGAGTAACAGATGGGAATATGGCTAAGCTGTATGCTGATGGAAGTGAGGGATGGATAGCAAATACAGATGAAGGTCTTTTACTTGTTAAAAAATTCGAAGACACAAAGGCAAGTGAACGCGCTCCAGGAGAGGGAGAAATAGAGATTTTTGCAGATACCCAGAACCCGTTTATTGAAATGGAACAGCAGGGAGCCTACCAAGCCCTTGCGCCAGGAGCCAAGCTGACCTGGCAAGTGAAGTGGTATTTGAGATCTTTACCAGGCAGTGTAACAAAAGAAGAAGGAAATGCAGAGCTGGTTAAGATTGTAAGATCAATTGTTAAGAAATAAAATATTAAAGGGAAGATGTAAACAAACGATACATCTTCCCTTATTTTTTGTTGATATTATGGAAAAGGCTGAATCAGAATTGGCCAAGGTAGTCTCTCAGCTAAAGTCCCAGGCACGACCGGAAATACTTCCTTCACTTTCAAAATTTGGCGTCAATACAGAAAAAGCATTTGGTATTTCCATACCTGTATTGAGAAAAATAGCAAAAGACCATAGAAATGATCACTTGCTTGCAATCGAGCTTTGGAAAACAGAAATACATGAAGCAAGAATACTGGCCTCGATGATTGATAACCCGGCAAAGGTTCAGGAAAAACAAATGGATGAATGGGTAAAAGGTTTTAACTCCTGGGATTTGTGTGATCAGGTGTGTTTAAATCTTTTTAGAAAAACTCCATTTGCTTTTGAAAAGGCTAAAGCCTGGACAGGTGAACAGGATGAATTTGTAAGAAGAGCAGGCTTTGTATTAATAGCAACATTAGCTGTTCATGATAAAAAGGCTGACGATGAAAGGTTTTCAGCAGTATTTCCAATGATAGAAAAATACTCTCTGGATGAAAGAAATTTTGTGAAAAAAGCTGTTAACTGGACATTGAGACAAATAGGCAAAAGAAACGAAACGCTGAATCAGGAAGCGATTATGGTAGCCGAAAGAATCAAAAGTCAGGATAGCAAAGCAGCAAAATGGATAGCTAATAATGCTTTAGCAGAATTAAGAAATGAAAAAGTATTAGATAGAATTCAAAAGAAGAAATAAAATACTTCAACTAATAGAACCAGAGCAAAAGTCATTTCTATTTGAAAAGATTGTATCGGATGATACAGAATACAGCCCAAACACCATCTTTCCAGTTTATTTTTTTTCCTTCTGAATACGTTCGGCCATAATAGGAAATACCCACCTCGTAAATTCTGATACCGGAAACTTTGGCAATTTTAGCAGTAACTTCCGGTTCAAAACCAAATCTTTTTTCTTTCAGATCAAGAGCCTGAATCAATTTTGTATCGAAGATTTTATAGCAGGTCTCCATATCTGTCAGGTTAAGGTTAGTGAAAAGGTTAGATAAAAAAGTCACAAACTTATTCCCGAGGAAGTGCCAGAAAAACAAGACCCTATGTGGCTTGCTTCCGACAAACCTTGAACCATAAACAACATCTGCAACCCCTGAATAGACAGGTTGCAGAAGATCATTATAATCTTTTGGATCATACTCAAGATCGGCATCCTGTATTATAAGAAAATCCCCGGTTGCCATTTTTATTCCTGAATGAAGAGCTGCTCCTTTACCTTCGTTTATGGCATGTTTATGATGAATAATGGGAAAATCAGGGTATTTGCTTTTAAATGAGAAAAGAATTTCTGAAGTATCATCTGTAGAAGCGTCATCTATTACAATTACTTCTTTCCTCGTATTATAATGAAGTTGCACCAGGCGTATTTTATCCAAAATCTGATATAATGTTTTTCCTTCATTATAAGTGGGGATAATAATTGTAAGCTTTTTAAGCTTCATAGAATAATTAGAAATGATGGATAAAATACGTAAAATTAGATACAGAAGAGGAATAATTCTTTTAAATAAGCCTCTTTACTTTACCCGCTTCCAATATTCTGTTCTTCCGATCAATGAAAATCCAATATATCCTCTGACTTTCATAGTGTTTTTATCCTGAAGGGAAATCTGACAACTATAAGTATTGCCGCTTTTAGGATCATATATTTCTCCATCTTCCCACAAGTCCTTTTTATTAAAAATAAATCCTTTCAGAATTTCGGTGCCAATGATAGGTCGATTTTGTAATGACTTATTGGGATTATTCTTATCGGTCAGGACTTCTCCATTCTCACCTTTTCTTTTGAGCCATATTATTTTACCATAATACTTATTACCTGATTTGAATATTTCAATTCTGCCATTATCATCTCCTGGCGTTTCCCAGATGCCGATTATTTCATCTCCGGAGTATTGTGCAAATGAATCTGCAGAAAGAAATGTGAAAGCAAGAGCAAACAGAAAGAGGGTAAAGATATTTTTCATAGGAGCTTAGTAGATTGAATACCAAAATGTAAAAATAGAAGAATATTCTTTTGCATGTAAAAAAATAAGGGCTACTCTTTAAAGAAGCAGCCCTTGTCCACAGGTAAAAAAATAAAAAATAAACTTTAAATCGTTTTTCTTTTCTTCCTTAATTGAAGAAGCAGAATACCTCCTGCAATTAGTCCTCCTACAAGGAAAATATATGAACCACTTTCCAAAGGAATAGCAGAAGCATCACCTGTAGGTACAGGCTCAGGAGAGCCTGTGTCAAATGAAGGTGGTTGGGCTAATGCACTTAAACTAAGTAATGCGGTAAATATGACTGTATAATAAATTTTCATATCGGTTATAACTTTACAATTTTGTACACAAAAATTTCTTCGTTGCTTTTCACTTTTAGTATGTAAATACCGTTTTCTGCAGACAAAGGCATTTGAAGAGAGCCTTCCTGAACATTAGACCATTGTGCTATTTCTGAACCCATCGGATTGATAAGCACAACATCTGCATTTTTAGCCCGTCCAAGTGTGAGCGTTACCTGATCTTTTGCAGGATTGGGATATACAAGCGGAGCAGATTCTGTATTGGAAGAATGATTACCGGTTACCACAGAAGTAAAGGAAACTCTGAATCGGTCAGGCGTTTCAGTGGTATTGGTTGTAAATTGATACTCTGTTTCATTTGAAACTTCTACTTCCTTGCCAAGTAATTTATCTAGCAGATAAGCATTCTTACCTTCAAGAGTTTCTGCATTTTTGAAGGATAAGGAGAATGTACCTGTTCGCGCTGTGGAAATCTGCAATGGATAGGAGCCTGATAGATCTGGAAGGGAGTTGATGGAAAGATCTTCTCCGTCAGATGATTTTGTTGATATGTTAATGAAGGTTCCTGGTAATTTGTACGCATCAAAATCATCATCAAAGTTTCCGGTGGAACCATCAGTTGCACGGAATAGCAATTCATCAGACAGCTCTTCAACCTTATCATTTAATAAAACTTTTAAAGACGGTTGAGCAAAGCCTGTTCTTAAAAAGCCGGTTGACTGTTTTGACTTTGCATTCTCGTTAACAATCAGTTTTGGGTTTGCACCATTAGCCTTGATAAAGAAAGCCTGTCCTGTTGCAATAGTCGGACCTCCATCATTTGTCGAAGCTCCGTTTACATAAGATGCGTAAGCAGATTTCGCGGGATTCCATATATAAATTCCACTTGTGATATTGGATTTTGTCCAGCCTCCAGCATTTGTCCAGTCAATTGGTGAAAGATACGGGTTGGCTACAAGGTTCCAGCCTCCATTGTCATATCCTGCAGCATCGAATGTTACATTCAGATCTTTTGAGCCGCGGAAAGGAGTTCCAGCAAAAATAATTCTGTCAGACTGGAAACTGTAAACTCTGAATCCAGTACCTGGGGCATATGAGCTAGATAAGCCGGATGGTGCTACCCAGTGATTTAAACTTGTCTTGGTGCCATCATATGAATATAAACTTTGATTTTTTTCCACCAAAACCCAAAGGGATTGATGCGTTAAGAGTTGTAAGTGTCTGACCAATCATTGGGTTACCAACAAATGACCAGCCACTTATTACACCTTGAGCCTTGCCAATCACTCCGTTTCTTATAAAGTTGGTGACTGGTGTTGTGCACTCATCTAATACGCTTATCCACAATGTGTCGTTATTAGCATCAATAAAACCACTAAGAATGGACAAGGTATCAAGGCTATAATCTGAACCTTTGTAAACTACACCTTGGGGATTTTTTATGATTAAATGTCTGAAGATATCAGGATTGGTTTGATAGGCATCTAATGATGAGTAATATACACTTGTTGTTTTTCCTTTTATAGTCTGAATTGCAGAGCTTCCATCCACTATTACCGGGTTGTTTAAAAACGATCCGCTATTTGATAGATCTCCTTTTACTGAAAGCGAATAAGTTCCGGTGACTACAGAGTTTCTGATATCCAGATTTCTGACAGAAATATTCGAAGCATTGATGTTTGGAAAACCATTTATAATTAAAACATCATCGGTTTGTGAAGGAACTGTTCCTTGAGACCAGCTTGAGCTGCTATTCCAGTCACCAGATATTACTTTCCAGCAGTTCTTATTGCAAACCAACTGAATATCACTATCAGCTAAGTTTTCAGGAAAGTTAGGCAAACAAGAAAAGAGATTTCCTTTAGCTTTAATTCTATACAAGGACTCAGGCAAAGTTGGAATACTTGACAGATTGTTATTTTCACAGTACAGTTCCCCTAAACCGGAAGGTAGCGCACCTGTAAACGAAGTAACTTTGGTTTTCGAGAAGTTTAAAGTATTCAGTGCTGCAGGCGCTGTAAAAGAGGTGATGTTTGTATTTGATATGTTAAGGTAATAAAGACTGGAAGGAAGGGAAGTAAGTGCCCCACTGATATTATTATAACTTATATCAAGATACACCAGATTTGCAGGAAGTGCTGGCAGCGCTGTTATTTTATTAGAATCTAAATACAGATATTCCAGATTTGATGGTATTGACGGAACAACTGTAAGTAAATTGTTGGATGCTGATAAGTTTTTAAGACCAGCAGGTAAAGCTGGCAAACCTGTCAGTTGGTTTTTTGATACAGCTAAGTTTACCAGGTTTGACGGTAGTACTCCCAGATTAGAAATTAAATTATTCTCTGCATTTAAAGAAGTAAGAGAGGGGGGGAAGTGTCGGTAAGTTAGCCAGGTTATTGTTTGAAACATTTAACTCTTTAAGGCTATCAATTGTAGTATTTACCTGAATACTCTCAAGAGCATTATTATTAAGATACAAATTCGTTACACTCGATGGTAAAATTAAAGTTGTCAGTTTATTGTAACTTAAATTCAAAATCTTAACATTACTGTTAGCCAGTGCAGTGTTTGCAAACTGGATTTTGTTTGATCCTAACCATAATGTTGTCAGACCGGAAGGCAGGCTGTCAGGAAGAGATGCGATATTGCTTGCCGTCAGCTCCAGGTATTTCAGATTTGATGGTAAAGGAGGAATCACTGTTTCGGCTTGTACTACCGATTGATTACCAAGAGACAGCGATTCTAAACCAGATGGCAAATACTTTAACGGACTCGCCTCATTAACAGAAATGGAGTTGCTGTATAAATCTATAGTTTTTAAAGTTGCAGGAAATGTATCAGGAAGAGTTTTAACATAATTCCATCTGACAGTGAGCTTTTCAAGCTTAATGAAATATTTTACCCAACTCAGATCATTCATAGGATTTTTATAGTCAATCGTTAATGACTTCACATCCTTGAATTTTGCACAATCAGGGATTACGACGTCCTTATTTTCGTTGTCTTTTGTGACACATCCGGAATAATAGGTTTTTAAATATAGAATATGTCCTGTCTTTGTTTCTTTTTCCGGAACATCATCTTTAAATCCTTCAGGAGGATCAAATCCTGGACTTTGAGCAGAGGCAGTGCCAATTGCAGCTGACAGCAGCAAGGCAGTCAAGGGTTTTCGTAATTTTAAAAATTGCATAGTTTAAGTGTGATTTTTATTGAAGAAAATTAGTCCCAATACAATACTCTGGGTTTAAAATATTTAGCACAATACCTAGCGATAGGTATTTTTAGACTTCATTCGATGGATGAATCAAAAGAGCAAATCAATTGGCAATTTTCAAGCATCGCCAGATGTTGACAAATCTATTTTTTTATATAAATAAAATGAAGGGAGGAAGAAAAGGAGTAAAATCGGTGTATCCAGCAAGTTCATGAAGGCAAATGTAACTGGTTCAGTAAAGTCATTAAATTGAGGAAATAGTTTTCTAATGAATAATACAATTGCTGCCCCCCGAATATAACTAGGTCTGTTACCATATAATAAAACAGAATTTTTTCCTCTCTGGTAAAAATTTTTACAATCAGCCCGTGAATAAAAGCTCTGTGAATGATGAAAGCCAGAAGAAAGAAAACAGGAAATTTAGCAACCTGTGGACCGATCACCGGTGAATAGGTTTTATAAATTTCCAGGATATTGGCTTTGTTAAAATCTAAAAAACTTTGATAAAAATAGAGCCCCAGACAGACTAAAATTCTTTTACTAAGCAGTTTGTGCAACATCAGGTAGTTGTTTTTTGGCCCAATAAAGCCAGACTAAAAGCATAAAACCATAAACAACAAAGTTAAACGTGAATTTGTGGTTAAAGTCAAAACTAGAATTGTAGAAATAAAAATTGAGAATAAGGAGAATTACTCTAATCATATTCAAGACATGGATGGCCAGAATTCCCAGAGGAAGAAACCATAACTTGGACTTCCAGGATGCCGGGAAAGCAATAACAAAACAGGTGAACAAACCAAAAAAAGCCAGACCATTACAAGGTGTTCCGATATATAGTGCTGGACGGCCATCAATAGATATGCAGTATGTTGCTTCAACCCAATTTAGCTTCAAGCCTGTTAAGGAAAAGAAATAGCTGCTAGACCATCCGAGAAATGACGAAATTTTGTATGAAAAGGGTGAATTTATCAGATAAGAAGTATAAAAAGTTTCCCATATAATATATAACACAATGACTGTGGCGAGGAATACAAATACAGGGTTTTTGCGGCTAAAAAAACTCATAATAATGATTTTCGGATATCTAAGATACTGATTATTTTACTGGGATTTACGGGAATCAGGGATAGACAGGATTTTCTTCGATTAACCGAAGCCTTGATTATACCAGTTACTTTATGAATTAAAAAATGTAAGCTCCAACGCTGAATTATAAGGCGGTATTTGACCTTTCACTTCTAGGACGGAGCGTCGGGTCTCAAAATTCTAAGCTTTTAGAGGGTCAAAAACCCCTGGGTTCTGAGACTAAA
The DNA here is from genome assembly GCA_024707265.1 of Sporocytophaga sp. Classification (GTDB taxonomy): domain Bacteria; phylum Bacteroidota; class Bacteroidia; order Cytophagales; family Cytophagaceae; genus Sporocytophaga. Next base: position 524,997 of record JANQAB010000009.1, read on the forward strand.
AATCCTTGCGGGCCTGATACTTCCAGGAGTTTTTTGGAAAAATAAACAAACAAAAAATTTGAAATTAAACTCTGGAAAGCCTTCTGTTTGCAATTAACAGAGCCAAGGCTGTAATAGACAATACCCCCTCTATAAACATCCAGTTTGTTCCAAAGCTTCCAAGTGCTCCTTCAGAAACCACTGTAATAATTCTTGAAAGAGCATAAAAACCGCAAAGCAGTGCCACAAATGCCAGACCCTGAAGTCTGTTTTTAAAAAGAAGATACATTAATGTAATGAAGATGGTCAGGCCTGCCCCTCCATAAACTCCCCGGATAGAGCTATAAGCATCATTATTCGGAAGCTTTACCTGAACTAAGTCCATTACTGCCTGAGGGTTAGAAAATGCCATCACACTGACCATCAGAATACCTAAAGCTGTCAGGCAGATGATGAACATTCCGGAATAATTTATAAATCTGTTCATAATTGTAGTTTTTTGTCTTGATGTCAAAATAAGCGTATCTTCAAATAAAGCTAGTTGCTCTTTACGCCAATTTATTAGCACAATTACGCCATGCGTGTAAACAATGAAATTTTAAAAACTCTGATCATCAATGCATCACATTTTGGGGTTGATGAAGCGGAGATATATAAAGATACCGGCCTTAGTGCCAGTATATTGAATGAAGCCGATGGCATGCAGGATTGGATTGTTGGAATAAAGGTATGGGAATCTATATTGAAAAGGTCTGATTACAGATACATTAGCCTCAGTTTTGGAAAACGAATCACATTTTCAGTTCTCGGTTGGATTTCTCCATTGGTATCAAGCAGTTCTGATTTGCATACATCGTGGAAAAGTATTGTAAATTTTTTCCCTCTAATGGGAGAAATGTTTGAGTATAAGATGCTCCTATTGCCGGACGACTCCGTGAAAATAATTTATAACCCAGCTGCGGCCTGGGTGGAGAAAAGTCCTGTTACTGCCGCCATGGCTACAGAACATTCAATGAGCTTGACATTGGCAATATCCGGGTTTCTTGTTGGTCAGAAAATCACACCTTTAAAAACCAGTTTTGCATACGATGTAAAACTTGCTGATAGGGGTTTATATAAAGATATTTTTGGGAACGTTTCTTTTGGGGAAAAAGAAAGTAGTCTGCATTTTTCAAAAGAGACATCTGAATTGAAAACGGTTTCCGGAAATCAGCTTACGTATGAGTTTATGCTGAAGCTTTGTTCTGAAAAGCTTAGTAGCATTAAGCGTACTGCCGGATATTATTCCAAAGTAAAACGGATTCTTTTTAATAAGGAAAGTTATTACAATCTGAAAATTGAGGAGGTGGCGGCAATGCTTAATACGAGCACACGAACCTTGCAAAGAAATCTGAAGGAAGAAGGCCATACTTATCAAAGCATTCTGGACGAACATCTGGTCGAAAGCGCCACCACGCTGCTGGCAAAGCCGGGAGTGCAAGTTCAGGAAGTAGCGTTTATCCTTGGTTTCGAGAGTGCCCAGAGTTTCAGCAGAGCAATGAAGAAAAAGACAGGTAAAAGTCCGAGGTCATTAAAGGCGGATATGGGTAAAGAGTAAATTATCAGTGTGAAAGTGAGAGTGAGTGTGTGGGTCTTATGCCAAGAGGAGAGATTTTCCGCCGGGCTGCACCCTGCGTTAACATAAGTCCGCCCCTTCCAGGGGCTGGTTTCTACAAGAGTTAAGTTTTGCTAAAGCCCCCGGAGGGGGGTGGAGTTTAGTCAGCATAGGGTGTGAGCCCTATGCTAAGGGTTGAGTTTTAAATCTTTATCTTAGGAGTCATGTCGCCGGGCTGCAGCCTGCGTTAACATAAGTCTACCCCTTCAGGGGCTGGTTTCTACAAGAGTTAAGTTTTGCTAAAGCCCCCGGAGGGGGTGGAGTTTAGTCAGCATAGGGTGTGAGCCCTATGCTAAGGGTGAGTTTTAAATCTTTATCTCAGGAGTCATGTCGCCGGGCTACACCCTGCGTTAACATAAGTCCGCCCGTTCCAGGGGCTGGTTTCTACAAGAGTTAAGTTTTGCTAAAGCCCCCGGAGGGGGTGGAGTTTAGTCAGCATAGGGTGTGAGCCCTATGCTAAGGGTGAGTTTTAAATTTTTATCTCAGGAGTCATGTCGCCGGGCTGCAGCCTGCGTTAACATAAGTCTATCCCTTCAGGGGCTGGTTTCTACAAGAGTTAAGTTTTCCTAAAGCCCCCGGAGGGGGTGGAGTTTAGTCAGTATAGGGTGTGAGCCCTATGCTAAGGGTGAGTTTTAAATCTTTATCTCAGCAGTCATGTCGCCGGGCTGCACCCTGCTTTAACATAAGTCCGCCCCTTCCAGGGGCTGGTTTCTACAAGAGTTAAGTTTTGCTAAAGGCCCCGGAGGGGGTGGAGTTAAGTCAGCATAGGGTGTGAGCCCTATGCTAAGGGTGAGTTTTAAATCTTTATCTCAGGAGTCATCCCTCAAGGCTGCACCCTTTGTCAACATAAGTCAGTTCATTTTCGGTGCAGATTTTCTACAAGAGTTATGCCTCCTAAAGCCACGAAGGGTGTGGAGTTTGGTCAGTGGGAGTGTGAGAATGAGTGAGAGCTCTATGCCATGAAGAGGTATAACGTTATTAGTTTGGCTTCCCCTCCACATTAACCTTATCTGGAAAAATTCCAAAGTAAATTCCACATATGGAAGAGAAAGCAGTCAACAGATAAAAGAGCATACTCACTGTTATAGAGGCATTCATATCCAGGTGAAAATATTCTGCACCGTAGAGAAAAGTCAGTTCTCTTGCACCGATTCCCCCTATCGTAAAGGGAAAGGCCGCCACTATTGAGGAAACCAGAAAGACAAACACATATGGAAGGTATTCCTCCTTTACACCAACCAGGAGAAGAAGGAGTAACACACAGATAACCTGAAGTAATTGCCCGGCAAGACTTTCCAGGTTTGTTTTATTAAAAACGAGCAGGTAGTTTTTATAGAAAAGATAAAGCCCTCCCCAATACCCAGCCAATGTGACAGGTAATGATATAAGGGAAAGATAAAAAAGTACGGGATGATTATAAAACAGGAATACCGCACAGATTTCTCCAAGCAATAAAATAGCGACCATACCGCTTACCCTGTCAATAATACTGAGGGAGAGCAGATTTTTTAACGGGCTTTTAAAAAGTTTATGTAGATAATAAACCTTATACCCATCGCCACCAACTCCACCAGGCAAAAGTAAATTATAATACATACCCAACAGGTAAAGCCGGAAATTCACTGCATCAGGAATATTGATATCTATCACTTTCAGGAAACGCTGAAACCGGATTGCTGTAATGTATTTAGAGATTAAGTATAAGAGAGCAGTAGGAAAAAGCAGCCAGTAGTCAGAGTTTTTAATAAGGGTAAAAACATCTCTGATATTTACGGATCTGAATACCAAATATAAGGCAACTGAAGAAACCGAAATTTTTAAGAGAAGCTTTAATAATTTAATGGTGTTTTCTTTACTCACTTTTTACTATGAAATATTGTCTGCCATCGTACTGAAATTCAAATAATTTTTTGAAAGGTTGTTCCTGAAAATAGAAACTTTCCATAACATAATAAACATCCTTTCTTTTGCCCACAAAGTCTCTTACCAGCATTTTGTTGTTTTGGGTGGTATAGTAATAAGACAAATTGTGTTTCATAAAACTGGATTTATAAATATACAACGGAAGATCGTTGGAAATCTTTGCCGAAGCAATAGCATCCTCTTTCCATTTTACTTCCGGTGAAACAGTTGCCCTTTCAGGCAATACAAAAAGGTCAAATCCTAATCTTGCTATCAGCAAAGCAAGAGGGAGGTAAAAAAGATTTTTCCGGCCGCTTTTGAAAAAGAGAAAGGCTGTATCTGTCAGCAAAATAAGCAGCACCAATGCTTTCAGGTATTTAAAAGAAATCGGCGCATGAATTTCAACAAAAAATGGGAAGCATGCCATCACGACAAATACAATAAAAGCTATCGACAGTAAAATGGATGTTATAAATTTTTGTCTTTCCGCACCTTCTTTAAAATAGAAGTAAGTCAGTATCACAAAGATGAATGGGAAAAGCAGGAATAAATACCTTGGTCTTGTTTCCGGAGAAATCCAATAGATTGGAATATTTATGGCAAGAATAATCAGACAGAAGAAGATGAATGGATTGTTTTTGGCAATGTTAAAAAAATCTTTTCTAAAGCAAGTCACAATCAGTAGTGACCAGGGCATCAGATGAAAGAGGTATTCGAACGGAAAGATGAACAAGAAGGAAAGAGAAGACTTCCAGTTATTCTCAAAAGCTGTCCTTTTGCTTGACTCACTCCATAATGTTTTTAGGAAATCATCAGAAGAATTGTATTTATTGTAAATCAGAAAATACCCACCGATAATCAACAGGAATATAGCAATGCCGGCAAAGTGTGCAGGGTGAAACAATCCTTTCAGCTTTTTGAAAGAATAGAGTGTAATGCATAACGACAACCCGAGAAAGACCAGGGCCGGAAGTCCTTTCATCAGAAAGGCGAGAGAGGTAAGAAAGTAGGCTGTAGGAAACAGAAGGAAATACCTCTCCTTAACTATGAAATAGAATATGGAGTAGAGGGCAAGATAGAGAATCAGTGAAAACAGGATGTCTATATGTCCCAGCATGGAGTCATAAAAAAGCATCCTGCCGAAAGTTAAAAAGGCAAATGCAGTAAGCAAGGCAATTTTATTCTCGACATGCTTTTTCATGGTAAAATATATAGCAACACAAAAAGCCAGGAGAGAGACTACTACCGGCAATCTCAATATCCATTCATCAGCGCGGCCAGATGTATTAAATAGTAACACCAGTAGCCAGTTGTAAAGAGGAGGTTTATTATAATAAGGTTCACCATTAATGGTAGAAAAAATATAGTTTTTACGGAGTATAAATTCAAGAGCTACCAAGGCTCTGGTTGCTTCATCACCAAGAGTTGGCATGATCTCCAGATTGATCAGCAGGGCCGGGACTGCCAGAATGCAAATAAGAGCAACCAGGTATTTGTTGCTTTCAGTTTTTTCCAACATCAGGATTTATATTATTGTAACTCCTTAAAAGAGATTAGTTTGATTGATTTTCTTTCAAGAAAAGATTTCCATTCACAGGATTTTAAAAATTCATATTCTTCTTTTCTTTTCAGATAAGAACCTGGCTTGTCCGTAGTGCCTGGGTGTGTCATCATCTCAGCCGTTTCGTATTTTTCGAAAGCGCTAGCTAAGGATTTTGAAAAGACTCTGAAATCTGCTTTTTTATCAGCAGAAAAATCAGAAAGAAGAATTTGCGGACTGATAAAATTTTTCGCTTCCCTGTGAGGATAAAAGCTCATGGCTTTAAGAATCATTCTTCTTTTGTCAGAAAACCTGTTTGTATTGAGTTTTCTGACTTTTTTTATTCCTGCTTCATTTAAAATTTTAAGAATAAAATCTCCCAGTACAGGATACTGGTGGATATGTTGATGACTGTCAGCGTGAGAGATTTCAACGCCCATTTTCATCAATCGATCAATCTGATTCAAGACTTCGGTTTTAATTTCTGCTTTGCTCAATGTGTTCAGCAGGAATTTTTTATAAATGATCTGAGCAGAAAGAAATTGTCCGTTTTTATCTGTGAGGGATTTCACAAGAGAGTGTTTTGATACCGGATTGCCGTCAATGAGGTTTAGGTGGAAACCTATGGAGACATTATTTATTGCTATCAGTTCCCTCAGGTCTCCGGAAGAAACATGCGTAGCGAGAACTGTAGTACTTGAAATGGCGCGTTTCTTTGCCAGATCGAGAATTCCATCTGTTGCGAAAGCGTCCCACCCAAAGTCATCTGCGTTAATGATCAGCCGTTTATCCATTCACCAATTTTCCAGCACTTTGATTTTCTATTTTCAGAGGGATTAAGATTTTATCGTCAGTAATAACTTCTCTCACCCTATAAGGAGGAGAAAATGATTTTTGGAAATAATTGTATACACCGATTTCGGCAATTATTCCAATAGACAGGAACATAGTTCCGATGAGCATGAGAAACACGCTGAACAGAAATTCTGCCAGGTAATGCTCCTTTATATTCAGGTGAAAAAACAAAGATCCGACTGTAAATCCAGTAGTGAGAGTAATTCCGATCAGGAAATTGATCAGCCCGATGAGGCCGAATATTCTGAAAGGTTTGTTGATGTAGGAGATAAAGAACTTTAAGAACAGAAGATCGAGGATTACTAAAAAAACTTTGCTGATTTTGTAATTGCTTTTTCCTCTTTTTTTCTTTCTCTTATTTCTATTGGCAGTTCCGTGTAACGCGTTCCTTTGCGGGCGACAATGGCACCTAGAAATCTGTGGCTGTCACCCAGCATATTACTGCCTTGCAGCAGGTAACTTCTGTAAGCTTTGAAGGTCGCACCGAAATATCTGAGGTTTACACCCGAAATACTTTTTATAATTTTATGTCCTGTTTCTGCAAGAAAGTTTTTAAAAGCGGACTCAGGTCTTCTGATTTTGGCACCACCGACCATGTCGTAGTTTCCTTTTTGCATTTCTTCAATAAATACAGGAATGTATTGAGGATCATGTTGTAAGTCCCCATCCATAGCGACAATAATTTCTCCTGAAGCTTGTTCAAATCCTGCTCTCAGAGCCATTGTCTGGCCGTAGTTTCCGGCGAGGTTTATTGCCTCTATCTGCTTAAACTCTTTTGTTAGCGCCTGAATTTTAGCCCAGGTATGGTCTCTGCTTCCGTCATTAACCAGTAATATCTGATAGCTATAATTAGTAGCATTCATTACAGAAATAAGCTCGTGTACAAGCTCGAATACATTTTCTTCCTCGTTGAACAGCGGAACAACTACAGACACTAAATTTTTAGCCATAAAAGTCATTTAATTCCCGGCTATGATAACCCTCAACTATTAATAGTGTTTAAAGAACTGGTTAATAAAATGTTATACCAAGGAGTAAAAGGAATGATTTTTCAGCTTCGGATTGTCCTCTTAAATACAGACCAGCAAAGTAGAAGCTTGAATGAGAAGGATCTTCCTGCAAATAGTTTTTGATCATTAAAAAATACCATATTGATTGCTAAATTGTGCACTTAATCCGGAGTTAAGCATTAAAAATTAATCTCTCATTGTAAATCAAACTTTAAAGCGTATTGTAAAGTGATTGATAATAATGATAAACACGATTTTTCAATGACTAATTTGGTTTAAATAAATAGGAGCTTGTTCAAATATTTAAAGGAGAAAAATTATGGCAATTCAAAGACCATTCAGTTTTAAAAAATGGATTGAAGATAACAGACATTTGCTGAAGCCTCCGGTGGGAAACCAACAGGTATATAAAGGCAATGATGATTTTATAGTAATGGTAGTCGGCGGACCTAATACCAGAAAGGATTATCACTATAATGAAGGAGAGGAATTTTTCTATCAGCTGGAAGGCGATATCAATCTTAAGATTCTTGAAGAAGGCAAACCGGTGGACATTCCGATCAAAGAAGGAGAAATTTTTCTTTTACCTCCAAAAGTACCTCATTGTCCACAAAGGCCGGCAAATACCATCGGACTTGTGATGGAACGCTACAGAAAACCAGGAGAAAAAGACGGTTTTATCTGGGTTTGTGAAAAGTGTGGAAACAAGCTGTATGAAGAGTATGAATATATTTCAGATATCGTAAAACAGCTTCCTCCAATCATGGAAAGGTTTTACTCTTCAGAAGAGCTTAGAACCTGCAAGGTTTGCGGGACTGTAATGGAGCCACCGGTTAAGCCAAAGGCTTAGTTTGTGTATCAAAATCTAGCCCTTCTCCTGAAGGAGAAGGGAACTGTTCAGCGAAAAATTCAGATGTTATTAATACAGATAGAGCTAATAACATACATCCTAAATCCCTCTCCTTCAGGAGACGAATTTAGGCTGAGGTTGCCCGATTAAATTAAAGAGTATATAAATTTCCACCTTAATGAGAAATATGAAATTTTCCACGGATAAAAAATTTGCAAAAAGTCTGGATGTAAAAGATCCTTTAAAAGATTTCAAAAAGCAGTTTTTGATTCCCGGAAAAGGTAAGAACAGTCAGATTTACTTTTGCGGTAACTCTCTTGGACTACAGCCTGTGTCGGCAAAGAAATATATTGAAACAGAACTCAAAAGCTGGGCTGAACTGGCGGTTGAAGGTCATATCAAAGGAGCTAATCCTTGGGCTGACTATCACAAGCTTTTCAGAAAACCACTGGCTGCGCTTTGTGGCGCTTTGCCAGAAGAGGTTGTGGCGATGAACAGTCTTACCGCTAATCTTCACCTGTTGCTGGTAAGTTTTTACTGGCCTCGTGAGAAAAGAGTAAAGATCCTTACAGAGACAGGAAGCTTCTCTTCTGACATTTATGCTCTTACTTCCCAAATTGAGATCAGAGGATTTGATCCGGCAGAGTGTCTGGTAGAAGTGGGTCCACGTGAAGGTGAATTTGCTATTCGTGACGAAGACATCATAAGCAAAATTGAAGAGCTGGGTGATGAGTTGGCATTGGTAATGATGAGCGGAGTTAACTATTATACAGGTCAGGCATTCGACATGGAAGCGATTGCTGAAGCAGCTCATAATGCAGGGGCTTATGTTGGCTTTGATCTTGCACATGCAATTGGTAATATTCCATTAAACCTTCACGAGTGGCAGGTCGATTTTGCTACCTGGTGTTCTTATAAGTATCTGAATGCTGGTCCGGGTGGAACAGCGGGATTGTTTGTGCACAGCGAAAATTTCCACTTGCCAAGATTTGCAGGATGGTGGGGAAATGATGAAAAGGAAAGGTTTCTGATGAAACCGGAGTATGAGCCAGCCATTGGTGCGGAAGGCTGGCAGTTGAGTAATGCTCCGGTATTGCCAATGGCAGCACTGAAAGCGTCACTGGATATTTTTCAAAAGGCAGGGTTAAAGAAAATTTTTAAAAAGAGCGAGCAACTCACCGCCTATCTGGAGTACCTGATCAAAATAAAATGTACTCCAAGTCTAAAGGAAAGGGGATATAAAATCAAAATTATCACACCTACAGAGCCCTCCAGAAGAGGAGCACAGCTTTCCATTTATTTTGAAAAAGGAGATGGCAAAAAGCTGGTTCAACAGTTTGCCAAAGAAGGAATTATTTTGGACTGGAGATCTCCGAATGTGCTCAGGGTTTCACCTGCACCGCTTTACAATTCCTATACAGAGGTCTATACCTTTGTTGAAAGGTTTGCCGAATTCTGTGAGTATGTAAAGTAAAAAATGATGGAGGATAAAAAAGTACTAATATCCGGAGGCGGACTGGTAGGAAGCTTACTTGCTTTGTTGTTAGGTAAGGCAGGTTATGAAGTGGATGTTTATGAAAAGCGCCCCGACCCTTTAATGACTGCACCTGAAACAGGAAGATCCATAAACCTTGCATTGAGCCACCGTGGTATCAGAGCATTGCGGGCAGCAGGTGTGGAACAGGAAATGCTGGATATTGCCATTCCCATGAAAGGCAGGTTCATACATCATGAAGACGGCACTAATTCTTTTCAGCCCTATGGAGATGAAGGTCAGGTTATTTATGCGGTCTCCAGAGCCGAGCTGAACAAGACCTTGCTGAACAAAGCACGAGAAGCACACAATGTAAACCTCTTTTTTAATGAAAGATGTGTAAAGGTTTGTACAGAGGATTCCGTCATTGAGTTTGAAAACAAGCAGGATGGAAGAGTAAAGACCAAAGAGTTTTCTGTTTTGTTCGGCGCAGATGGGGCTTTCTCTCAGGTCAGGAGTTCTTTGTTGCCAACCAGCAGGTTCAATTATTCTCAGGAATACCTAGAGTATGGCTATAAAGAATTAACCATCCCTTCTGATGAAGGAAAGCACAGGATGGAAAAGAATGCCTTGCACATCTGGCCCAGAGAGAAGTACATGCTGATTGCATTGCCCAATTTGGATGGGACATTCACCGCAACGCTGTTTCTTCCATTCGAAGGCGAAAATTCATTCGAATCCTTAAAGACTGATACACAGGTAGAGACTTTTTTAAAAGTAATTTTGCAGATGCGGCTGATCTTATAGCAGAGTTAAAAAAGCAATTTGCCGAGCATCCCACTTCTGCCTTGGTTACCGTGAAGTGTTATCCATGGGTGTATGAAAATCGCATCGCACTGATCGGAGATGCGGCACACGCCATTGTTCCGTTTTATGGACAAGGTATGAATGCAGGCTTTGAAGACTGTAGAGTGTTGTATGATCTTGTTACTAAAAACGGAAGCTTAAACTCAAGTCTTCAGGAATATCAGAAGCTGAGAAAACCAGCAGGTGACGCAGTAGGGCAACTGGCACTTCAGAATTTCATTGAGATGCGGGACCTGGTGAATGATAAGAAGTTTCTGTTGAGAAAAAAGATCGAAGCTAAAATCCACCATAAGATACCTGGTTATCTTCCTCTTTATAGTATGGTCACGTTCAGCGATCTTCCGTATCATGAAGCTCTGGAGAAAGGTAAGAAGCAAGACAGGTTGATGGAGGAGATTATGAAGATTGAAAATATAGAAGCATTGTCGGAGGACAAAGAAATGTGGGAGAAGATAGAGGAGATGGTGGAGAGGGGAATGGGGAGGTGAATTTTTGTAGTTGCTTATATTAACGTAAACGGTCCTTTAAGACATAACCACCTGAAATGAAAGGTCTAATTAATAATAATAATATAGTTGAATATATTGAGAGGCCTTTAAAGGATACGGGTTCAGTTAGGAGGACAAAGGGGTTTAGAATTCCTTTGGAAGGAATTAAGATTATAGGAGTAAGAGCTATAGTATTATTAGATGATGAAGATTTTATAGTTTCCTTAATTGATAGCAATAAGAAAGAATATAAATTTTCATCATTGGAGTTTAATACACCAGCTGCGAAATTTCTTGAAGAAAAATTTAATATAAGACTAACGACTCTATGGGGCACTTTTGATTATAAGGAACATATAAACGGTGCGAATAAAATTTTATATCCTAAAGAATTTGAGGGAAAAAGATTTTATAAAGGGATATTTAAATCACCAATGGCATTTTTATATGCTTTGAATATTTTTTCAGAACAATATAAAGGTATTTTGACAAATGAAGTGGAAGCTTATATTGAAAGTATTCACATAAGCCATAAATAAGCCTACGGTAATTAGTTTTTTATAGGTTTAATACCCTATAATTTCTCTTATGATTTAACATCGAATATCAAAACTTAATTCTAAAAATTAAAAATGAGACTTAAAGAAATCTATCCTGTTGTGATGTAGTCGGAAAACAAAACTGCACAGTTTTCGGAAAATAAGAGTGCACAGAAATTGGCAACAAGAATGCACAGGTAAGCTACTTTCGTCGATAGGAAAAAATCGACGAGTAAATGAATGTGTATTTAGCCAAATTGATGATGTATCACGAAGTTCACCGAATGTCACGAGAGGGGTATTCGACCTCCAGAATTAGCCAATATCTTGTCCTGAATCGCCGCACAGTTGCAAGATACCTCTCCATGTCAGAGCAGGAATACGAAGCCTTTCTTATAGAGCAAGTTGACCGCAAAAAAGTATTACTTCCTTATGAAAATTTCACTAAGGATCGTTTAGAACGATATCAGGACACTTCAGCAGCCCAGATGCATGACTGGCTTAAGGAATGTTATCCTGATTTTCCTCAAGTAAGCCAGAAGACAGTATTCAACTTTGTACATTGGGTACGAGATAAGTATAATCTTCCGAGAATCAAGCCAGAAAGGCAATACCACCCTGTAGAGGAGTGTGCTTATGGAAAACAAGCACAAGTGGATTTTGGAGAATACAACATGCGTACCTCAGCCGGAAAGAGAGTCAAGGTATTCTTCTTTACTTTTGTTTTGTCTCGTTCCAGATACAAGTTTGTATGGTTTACAGATCAATGCTTTACAGCAGAGGTCGCAGTTAAAGCGCATGAACTGGCATTTGATTATATGCAAGGAGTACCGGATGAGATTGTCTATGACCAAGATAAAGTGTTTATAGTAAGCGAAAATGCAGGAGAGATCATCCTGACCAATGTTTTCAGATCCTACACATCCTCAAAGCCATTTACTGTACATTTTTGTCGTAAATCTGATCCTGAGAGTAAAGGGAAGGTAGAAAATGTAGTTAAGTACGTAAAGCAGAACTTCCTCTACAACCGTACATTTTACAACATAGAAACCCTCAATGATGAAGCTATGGGGTGGTTAGGTCGCACAGCTAACATGTTACCTCATGCTTTTACCCAAAATGCCCCTTATAGCGAGTGGATCATTGAACAAGACTTTTTAAAGCCTCATCTGGCACATGTTCCTAAAGCAGCCCCTCTGGCATCTGTTTACACAGTTCGCAAAGATAACAGCATCTCTTATAAGTCTAACTTATACTCCCTTCCATTAGGCAGTTATAAAGGCCGTGGAACTGTAGTGTCTGTATACACTGAAGCCGATATTCTAATCATTTTTGATCAAAGCGGTACAGAGCTTTGCCGACATAAAATAGTGGCTGGAAAAGGGCTTAAAGTCTTTAATACTGACCACAAAAGAGATAAATCGTCTGCTATTAATGAAATGATAGATCAGCTGGCTATACTCCTTCCAGATCCTGTTCAGGGTAAGAACTGGCTTAACCTAATCAAAACCGATAAGCCCCGCTATATCAGAGATCAACTGATAATAATCAGAGACACTATACAATCAACGGAAACAATCCTGGTGCAAAAGGCTATGGACTACTGCGTTGAGAATAAAATAACCAGTGCAATAGACTTTAAGGCCATAATAGCACATTATCTGCAAACAGAACGTCAAAATGAAGCTGAGGGAGCGCGCATAGTATCACTTAATCCACTTAACGGAAAATTAATTGAAGATGCCTTTAAAGAGCCCGAAAAGAGCTCTATTAACGATTATCAATCAATCTTCAATAATAATTAATCTACTGGGAGGGGAAGCAGAGCATTCCCCTCCTGACAATTACTATAACTATAGAAAAACAAAAACACCATCATGAATATTAACAAACAGCAAATTCTTCATTACTGCAAGCAGTTTAAAATAGCAGGAATAAGCAAGAACATTGATGCCATTATTGACAGGGCAGAAAAGAATGGCTATGGCCTAATGGAATATACTCTTCATCTGTTAAAATCAGAGGCAGATCACAGACATGAAAATGATACGGCTAGACGCTTAAAATCCGCTCAGTTACCGAGAAATAATAACCTTGGCAACTATGATCATACCTCTGAGAACGGACTGCCTCAAACACGCTTAAATCAACTCAGAGAACTAAACTGGCTTGACCAAATATACAATATAATGCTTATGGGCCCCTCTGGTACAGGTAAAACCTTCATTGCTTCAGGCTTATGTGCCGATGCTGTACAGAAAGGGTATAAAGCATACTTCAGAACAATGGAGGATATAACCAATATGCTTAAAATGAAAGATGTAACCCGTACTGCATTAGCTGAATACAGAAGACTATCAAAGGCAAATCTAATAGTGATTGATGATATTATGCTCTTCCCGGTAGAAAAGACACAGGCAGTGGCGTTGTTCAATTTTATAAACCATCTCTATGAAAATACCTCCTTCATAATAACCACCAACAAAATGCCTGCAGAATGGGCAAAAATGCTTGATGATGAGGTTTTGGCAACGGCTCTTTTAGACAGGTTGCTTTATAGATGTGAGATCATAAACTTATCGGGAAAAAGCTACCGAATGAAAAATAGAAAATCTTTTCTTGAAGACTAAAATTATCCCTTTTATATTTGCTTCAAGTTGTGCACTCTTGTTGCCAAAAACTGTGCATTCCTGATTACCGAAAACTGTGCATTGTTATTTTCCGATTACATTGTGATTATACTTATTATAACTCTCATAGTATTTTCAGTAATTTTTGGTATTAAAACCTTGATGGAAACTCAATTAGAAATTCAAATTCATGACTCCTATTTTACTATAGCTCCTATTCTGTTATTCGCAATATTTTTCACTTCAATAGTTTATCTGACTTATGCTGCAATTTCTTTGATAAATAAGAACAGCTTAACGCGGTATATTATACTCGGAAGTTCCAATTTTGCTCTGATAATTTTTCTAATATTGTTTTCAAGAATAATCGCTCAACTTGAATTATTTGGTAGTGACCTTACTATTTATCCTCCTTTAAGCGCGCTTCCTGAAGCTATAGCATCAGCGAATGATAGCAAGTCTTACACATTTATTTTAAATACAATTACACTAATTCAAAGCTTTCTTCTGGTCTCCTTATTCTTAATTGGATACCTTTTGGGAAAATTTAAAAATTTTAACATACTGCATAAATAAATTTGGGTCTTATAAAAAGTATAAAAACACATACTCTTATCTAAACTCCAGAAATTTGGATGAAGATGACGATTTATAAACTTTAAGAATGTTGGATTCACCTAGAAAACTGATGATCTAAAGTCTCCTACTCAAGATCTAAAAGCTTTGATACCGAAATTTCCAATGCATTGGCAATTTTCATTAATGTGAGCAAGCGTGGATTTGTTTTCCCATTTTCGATCATATGTAATTGGGTCCTGCCTAATTCACAATCAAAGGCAAACGTTTTTTGATCAAGATTTCTGGCCTCTCTTAATTCTTTAATCCTGACTCCTAATTTCTTGAAATATTTTTCCTCTTTCGTGTTCACTATAGCGAATGTCCAGAATTTATATTTATCTTGTGTTCACAATAACGAACACGCAATAATGAATCGATTTAGGAAATTGAAAATACATAGTAAGTTCCGCAACAGAAGATGGGACAATACAACTATTCCTGAAATAAGACTAGAAGGGAAGTGGTTGGAGGAAGTGGGATTTAAGCAAGGACAAAACATTAATATTCTAATAGAGGAAAATAAGCTTATCATTACCATTGATAAAGGACAAAAATAACCTTTGTGATTGGACTACATTTGTAATATGAAAAAGGACGAGATAGGAAAAATTGAACATTCCCTTGAAGTTAAACTTCCGGATCACTATAAAAACTTTCTACTGCATTATCCGGAAGAGCTAAGAGAACTTAATTTTCATAAAGAATTTTTTAGTGAAGATTCAGATTGGCTAATAGAAATAAATCAACTTTTAAGTAAGGGAGCTTTACCTAAAGATTTATATGCTATTGGGATGGATTTTGGCGGAAATTTTTTCTTTATAAAGAAAACAGACCTGGATGAGACCGTGTACTTTATTGATCATGAGGACGCTAGTGAGTTGGATAGTGATGAATTTTATTGGGACAATATTTTAAGCCCTGATCATAAGAATCTTAATGAGTTTAAAAATTGGCTTATTGATTTTTATGGTGATACTGTAAAGTCCTTAACTGGTCCGAATTTATAGTCGAACACCACAAGTTGATGAAGAGTTAGCATTCATTTAAACATTCAAACAATGTTATTCTGGAATAAGAAAAAAGATGATTTAATAATCCAATGTTCGGTATGTGAATGGCGGCCAGATGGTGAAATACATTGGGCCTGTAGCTGTGGGCATAGATGGAATACTTTTAAAACGAAAGGGAAGTGCCCTGGTTGTAAAAAGCAATGGGAGAATACAAGGTGTCCGGGCTGTGGGAAGTCTACTCCTCATAAAGATTGGTATAAAACGAAAGAGGAAGTTGAAAAACTTGAATCCACAGGAGACCTTGTATTAAGGAGAGAAAAAGAAGTTTCTTGAATCAAGACTTATTGATTATGGAATTAGAAATTATAGAATAAGTCATTTGGAATATCTGAATCATACAAAGGAGAAATTCCAAAGTCCTTATGAGGCTGGTTGCAGAATGATAATACTTTATGCAATTGCATATCTAGTAAATAACCTGGAAGATAGGCCCGCTTTTATTGAGTGGTTCAAAAATGAAAAGATTTGGGAAAAAGTATCGCCAAAGGAAAAAGAGTTTTTAATGGATCCTTCTCCTGAAGAGAGGGTGCTAATGGACTTATCCTGGCGTATAGAAAGTGCTATTACTTTGGCTTGGTGTTTAAAGAAGGTAGACGTTTTACCGAGATTGGATGATGAAAATAATGTAGTTGAGGAATTTCAACAAAATCTTCCAGAATTGGGAGATTCGTTAGTTCTTTTCTTGTCTCAGTTAGAATTTCGAAGTTTTGAAGAAATTTATGAAGAGAACTTATTGAATGAATTAGCAACTTCCTATTTCAGAGATTTACTGTTTAACGGAAAAAAGGACACAACAAGAATAAATAGATCAGTAAGTTATGAAAGGCATGAAGTTCTGAATTGGCTGAGAGCTTTTTATTTGGAATGTGATGAAGTAAAAGGAGAGCTTTGGGATGATACTGATACTTCAACATAAATTAGTGTGTACATTTTTATGAGACTATCAACAATTTTACTTATTGCAACTACCCTTTTAGGGTGTAAATCAACAAAAGATAATATTTTGGAAAATTACCCAAGCGCGCAATCTCCGGATAAAAAAGCTGTAGTTTACCAAACATCATTTGAGGAGAATGGAATCTATAAGGTGTCTCTGGGCACTTGGATTGAATCAGCCTTTGCGACAGGTGGATCAGGGATTTTTGATATACAAATGGATACCATTGAGAACCTTAAATTTGAATGGACATCTGACTCCTCAATAAAGGTTGTTTATCCAAGTTACGGAAAGGTTTTACGACAGGAGAGGCAATGCTATTTCGCAGGTAAAGATATCTACATTAACTACGAAATTGATTCAAAATAAAATAGAGCTCGTGGCCTTTGAACATCTGATGATAGAATCTTCAGGGAAAATGAAATGATGATTTAAAGTGCCTGCTTCTAAAACCCTGACATTTTTATTATTTTTAAAGCATACTGCCTCATGTAGAAGGATAGCTGAGAGATACGAATCCAATTAATTACATTTTAAGTATTTATCATTTTTAGGAATAAGCATAATGAACTACTCAATACAACACCTAATAGATAGAATCAACAAGGGCGAAAGGCTGAAGTACATTTATTTCTGGGGGAATCAGCCTGGTAAGGACGGAACAATAACCAACTCATGTTTCAGTCAATGGTGGGTTGCGGATTTTAAAGTTGATGGCATCATCTATAAGACTGCAGAACATTGGATGATGGCAAAGAAGGCTGAATTATTTGGTGACAAGGAACTGCATGAGAAGATCATACATACCAAATCTCCAGGAGAAGCAAAAGATCTGGGTCGCAGGATATCAGGGTTTAATCAGGAAAAGTGGGAAGCTTTCCGCTTTGAAATTGTAGTTGAAGGCAATTATCATAAGTTTACCCAACATCCTGAACTGAAAGACTTTTTGCTAAAGACACAAGACAGAATTTTAGTTGAAGCAAGTCCGGTCGACAATATCTGGGGTGTTGGACTAGCAAAGGATAACGCACGGATAGAGAATCCTGAAGAATGGAATGGCTTGAATCTGTTAGGATTTGCGCTTATGGAGGTGAGAGATAGGTTGAATAAGGAGTGAGGCGGTTGCCTTGCTATTGGAGCTTTTCAATGGTAAAAAAATTTTTAAAAATTTCATTATTGATACATTCTCAGAATTCAGAATAACTATGAAGGTATTTGTCTCTTTTTTCATTTTGATTTCCTTATTTCATCATTCATATTCACAAGATTCTATTAAGATAAAGAGTAAAATTATTCTTAATGTACAGAGGTGGCCTGAGTCCAGATATTCTATCTCAACGATGAAAGTGGATAGCGCTAACGGAATATTTGTAAGGGTATTGTCCTTAGAGACAGATCCATTTTTAGGAGAAATTGATTATTCTTTGATAGAAGCTAATGATCTTGCTATCATTAAAGCAGATCCTAATTCGAAGGATGCATTCTTCGTAACTCCCGTTTCGAAAAAACTTAAAGCCAAGGAGTTGAATAAAATACAATTAGAAGTTTGGATAAAGTTTAACTCTAAAGTTAATGACTTGTACATTCCTGTCCTTAAAACTGGAAAGGAAGAGGAAAACTTATACGACAAAGCAGGAGAAGTAATTCCGGAAAATGCCATGTGGAAAAAACTGCGGGATGTGTATACGTTTAGAATTGATAAAATAAAGATTAGTGAATATTGGATTTCTGTAATCCAATAAGTAAAAAGCCATTTGGTTGATTCGATAATCTCTCATACATAAATAAATATTCTGTTTACCGTAAAGTATTGTGGAACACTATCCTTAGTCTTCCAAGTTTCATTAAGCACATAAAAACTTGATAAAGTGCAATTTAGATCAAAGGCAACCGCACCCATTTTCGCATATTTTCCGGTAATTTTCCCTTTAAATTGCTTAAATGATTGACTTTTATTAATTTTTATACATCTATACTTTTTGCCCTTTTATCTATTAAGTACAATAAATACGCCGGTAATAACTTTGCATTGGTTAAACCAAAGCACACGTTCATGTATCTTAAGGCGCTCCTGATTAAGTTCAATTCTTTTATTTAAGCAACAACGGATACTTTTAGCCTTTCACTAGTACAATCAAATAAATGAAGTTTAAAAACAATTTCAGGTTACTGTGCCTGGCTATGCTATTGCTGGTTAGCAATAGTTTTGCACAAACACAGCAAATTAAAGGACTCGTTGTTCTGGTAAGTTTTCTGGGCGACCCATTTCCGGAACCTGCAGACTCGGTGGCGTTGATGATGAACCAAACAGGATTTTCAGCATGGGGAAATCAAGGTTCTGTAAAAGATTACTTTTACACACAGACAAATGGGAAAATGGAATTTACGCATGAAGTCATTAAAGTGTCCTTATCAAACCCCATCTCTCATTACAGAACAGGGGGAGGCAGAGATCTCTCAGACATCGTTGATGCGATCAATGCAGCGTATCCTGCTGGATTTACAAACCTTACCTTAAGACCAGACAACTCTGTATACAGTTTTACAATATTAACCAAAGTAGGTGGAGGAGCATGGGCTTTCTATCCTCAACCTGGAAGCAATACCATTAAAAACAATGGAGTAAATGCATATGTCTACAGAGGAAATATTACCAACCTTGGTTGGAATGAAAAACCATCCTATAATACAATTTGCCATGAAATGGGACATAATGTATTCGATTGGCCTGACCATTACCAAACAGCTTGGTCTAACCTTGGAAACTACTGTCTTATGGCTTCTGCAGGTAACAATGTAGCTCCTCAAATGATTAATCCTGCATTAAGACTTCAAAAGGGCTGGTTTGATAGTGTAATAGAAATCGGTAACAAAGCGTATGATACTACGATAACTACAGCATCAAACAGCTACAGTAAAGTTTTTAAATATACAAATCCTGCCAATTCAAAGGAGTATCTTTTGGTATATCCAGTGGTATATGGAACTTACTTCCAGGAAAGACTTGGAAGCACTAACATTGCAGATCAAGGTTTGGCAATTTATTATGTGGATGAAGAGGGTGGAATGGAAATTCCGGGACAAGAATCTGCATGGCAGGTAAAACTTATTCAGGCAGATAACAAAAATGACTTGCACGATGAGAGTGTCGCAAATGCATTACCTCTTGGGGGCGGCTTATATTACTCGCCAGTTCGTGGTGACTATAACGACTTATATGACAATGTAAAAAACAGCTTCCCTGCTGGTACCCCTTTCAGATGGAAAGACGGAGGTGAGTTTGGTCTTTTATTAGGTGACATTTCAGCTCCGGGGGCTACAATGTCCTTTACAGTTTATGCAAGAGGTAACACATACATTGCGAAGTCTGACAACAATGGTACTATATCTCCCAAAGGTGTTCTTAGCAGTATTAGCCAGACTTTTACCTTTACTCCAAATCCTGGTTATGAAATTAATACTGTAAAGGTGAATGGAAGTAATGTATCACCTACAGGTAATCAATATACCCTTACTGGTACTGGAAATAAGACGATTGAAGTAACATATAAAAGAAAATCTCCTGAAGCAGCTTTACCATCACCATGGTATAAAGCAAACATCGGAACCGGCTCTGCAACGGGCTTTGCAGCGCATGATTCAGGTGAGTTTTATATTGAGTCCTTTGGAAGTTCAATAAATGGAACCTCTGACAACCTTACTTTTGTATATCAAACCCTTTATGGTAATGGTTCTATTGTAGCACGTATAAAAGAATACAAAAATCCTTCTAGAGAAGAAAGTAGGTTTGGGATAATGCTTCGTTCTGCTTTGACCGACAATGCGGTACAATCTATGATTTCTAAAAAACCTTATAAAGGTGTGAGTGTAGAACAACGTACAGGAACGGGACTATATCTAACGTCTGATAATGCATTTGGTAGTAATCACTTATACGAACTATATACATGGTTTAAAATTACAAGAACTGGAAATGTCATCACCAGCCATGTATCGAAAGATGGTATCACATGGGTAAAAAAGGGAGAACAAACTATTTCTCTTTCAAATGAAATTTACTTAGGGCTATATGCTACAGGAGAAGTTTCAGGAATTCCAGCGAGAGCAATTTTTGATAATGTTCAGATTACAGGATTTACTTCATGTCCAAATGGCGGAAATAAACTTACCGGTACAAGCATTGGTACTCCTGGCTCATACAATAACTGGGGAGATACTCGCGATAAAGCATTTGATAATGACATAAACTCATTTTTTGATTCAGATGCAGCAGACGATATTGCATGGACAGGTTTATCTTTAGGAGGTGATTACCAAATCAATGGAATTAAATACTATCCAAGAGCTTATGCTACTGACCGTATGGTAGGAGGTAAGTTCCAGGGAAGTAATGTTGCGGACTTCAGCACAGGTGTTGTAGATCTTGCAACTCTTAGTGCAGAACCTATTCTTGACTGGAATTGTGTAAATGTTATAAGCACTGCTACATTTAAATATGTAAGATATATCAGCCCTGCACAAGGATGGGGTAATGTTGCAGAAATTGAGTTTTATGGTACAGCTGTAGTAACCAATGTAGCTCCAACTGTAAGTATTACTAGCCCTTCAGCAAGTGCTTCATTTACTACGCCTGCTTCCATTAACATCGCTGCTAATGCTTCCGATTCAGATGGGTCAATCTCTAAAGTTGAGTTTTTTGTAGGTAGCACACTGATCAGCACTGATTATTCTGCTCCATATTCTTATACCTGGAGTACTTCTACAACAGGGTCTTATACCATTATTGCCAAAGCAACTGACAATAATGGAGCCAGCACATCTGCTTCTGTTAATATTTCAGTTACAGCTTCCACTTCTACTGCAGATATCAATGGTCCTGCTTGCGGAAGTAACTACTCTACTTTGTCATACGAAGTCGGAGCTTCAAGAAGAACAAACGCTACAAGCTACAACTGGTGGTATACAGGAAGTACTCAATCTATTAATGCTGTATCAGGGACACCTTACCAGGCTACACTATCTACTGGAAATAATTTTCAGGCAGGGCAGCTTTGTGTAGGAATTAACTATAGCGGAGCTCCATATTATGCAAGCTACTGTGTCAATCTAAGTGTTTGTTCAAGTTCAAGAGAGGAAAGTGCAGAGTTCACTGAAAGCATAGCAGCGATCAGCTATCAGAACCCATTCACCAATTCAACAACGATTACCTTCCCTAATGCAAACCAGTTCGCAAATATTGAGGTGTTGAATGGAAACGGACTTATCATTGGCCAGGCACAAGCTACTGGTGCTTATGAATTCGGCAGTGATTTAAAACCAGGCTTCTATATTGTAAAAATTAACTTTGAGAATGAAACCAAAATTGTGAAATTAATCAAAGAATAATTTCCAATTAGGATCTCTCAGGTATTCAGTAATAACAGGAGGCTATGGTGTGAACCGGCCTCCTGTTGTTTTTTTAGTAAATAGAATTTTTGTCAAAAGCTTTTAACATTTGAGCTATATAACTAGAAATCTTGGTTTTCTATAGTATTTAAGCTCTTCTCTTCTAAATTCTCTGTAACAGGTTGACCTGATTTTTTTATTTCGCCCAATCGTTTATATTAACGCATTATTATGTTCCTAATCCGGTGAGCAGACCGGCAAATAAACAAGCGTATGACGATAGAATCCTTTAATAAAGAACTGGAATTTGACGAAAGTCGAGTCAGGACGAAAGTTGTTATTGAAACTTCTTTTTCAAAAGAGATACGGATCCTTTTAAACAAAGGACAGATCATGAAAGAACACAAAACAGCTTTTCCAATAATAATCCACTTGTTAGAAGGGGAAATTATGTTAGGAGTAAAAGGAACAAGTCATAGAATGAAAAGCGGGGATGTGATAGCATTGGAAGGAGATGTACCTCACGACTTAACGGCAAAAGAGAATTCGGTTGTCCGTCTTACTCTTTCAAAGCTTGATAAAGTGGAGAGGCTTAAAGATGTTATAGGTCAATAATACTCCATGCTCAGTTAAAATAGAAGGCAGAGTTCTGCATCTTCATTATTTGAGGTCGCAATTTGCGACTTCAATTTTTCCCAAATTCATCGTTTCGATGGCAGGAGGATATTTTTTTTATATGGTTAAAATGTTGAATTATAAATATTTTGGCGCTCCTAATTAGAAGTAATTAATGTTAACAATTGAAAAAATAAAATCAGAGTTTTCATATGTAGGCGGTTATCATGGTACTGATACTTTTGAAGGCCATGGAGATTTTTGTGAAATATATTTTAGGTGCAAAGGCCAGCAATTACAGCAAGAGCAAATTGATATTTACAATCAATTTAAAAAGAGCTACAAAAGCTATCTTCAGGAAATTGAAAGTTATATTTCACGTACTTTAACAAATTCAGAAAAACGCAAATCAGGAATAATACAACAAGCGGATTTAATGTTTGATGTAATCGAAATTCCATTGGATAATAATAAGTATGACCTGGTTTTGGTTTGTGGGAAAAGTTATAAGAGTTCGTTTTTCTTTATAAGGTCTATTGACATTAGAGTCGAATTTAAAAATTGGAGTATAAAAACAATTCAACGTAAAAAAGATACGACAGAGCCTAATGAATAAAGCCCAACTTATCTCCAGAGGATAAGAAGAAGTGATACAATGATAGAATGTGTAAAACAGGATATATGAAAATGTCTTTATCAATTGTGAGATACAGACATCTTCATATATGAAATTCTTACTCCTTTATAATTTTTTTCACAGTTTTCCCGTATTCAGAAGATACTTCAAGGAAATATAAACCACTCTTTAAATTGGCAATATTAATTAAGTGGTCCTGCCGCGGTGTTGCAGCAACTGTCTGCTCCATAACTGCAGCTCCAGTCTGCTCCGTGATTTTTAATAAATAGTTGCTTGAATTAAGACCTTTAAAATCAATAAAAAGTATATCACTTGCAGGATTAGGACATACAGATAGTTTAACATCCTGGATGTGGAGGTTTTTGTTGCCAGTTATAAAAGAAGGATAATAGCCAAAATAGAAACTGAACGTTTCCTCTCCTTTCGAGGAGGAGTCGGTTGTTATGGAGACACCAAACAGAGGAGTTACATATCCTGGAATTGTGTAGTAATAGTTAACCACCGTCAGCTTCTTTTTGTCATCTCCTCGTTCAGATATTTCAACTCGATTCTCTTTTATGCGGACTATATTACTGTGTGTGCCCCAGGCAGTTTTTAATGTTCCGTATCCATCGTATGTTGAAGTTAAATCTCCATATTCTTTATATAAAATGCCTTGGCCAATGTCTTTGGACAGATAAAACTGGTCTGTTATGGTAGAACCGTATGTGAAAGGTGCTTTGAAAAGAGTCAAAGGATCTGAATATGGCCAAATACTTCCATTGTTTTTTACCTTTCCAAGTATTGTATGTTCGGATGGGGATGTCAGGTTGAAAGCGTATTCGGAATTTTTTAGATCTTGCATAACTACAGTTGCCGATGGAAAGGAGGAGGATCCCTCTACCTGTGAAGGTTGGAGATAAGTACAGATAGTTTCGTCTTCGTCGCGGAAAGTTATATGGGAAAAATCCCAGAGCTGGTTAGGCCCGGCATTTCCGGGAGAAACATCTGCTACTAATTGTGAATAAGCTTTTAGTGTTTCACCTGCGGTATTAACAACTAAGGAATTAATTTCAGGTTGAGCAATTGCGATATAATTCCAGCAAACAATAGGGAAAAGTGATAATAATAACTTTTTCATAAAAATGATTTAAAAATTTGGAAAGGCAATTTAAGCAAAAGTTAGTTGTTGGTAAAGATTAAATGAAGGCAATATTTCTTTACATAGTTTGTGATCAGATGGTTAAGGGGCGAGTATAAAGCTTGTTTTGTATTTGAGGGGTAAGATTAGCATTTGGTGTTGGTATAGACGATACAAGGGAGGTTTTGAAGGTCCTATGACTTAAGGGATACTAATAGTCAACCTGATAAATTGCTATTCTCCAGAGAACTTGACTTAAAAAAATCATAAGTTTTGCAACAATATTATATATTTGTTAGTGAGGACTCTAATAATTGTGGTCAGATATACCTCTCTTATTGCAATTTTGACGGGTTTTTTAATGAGAAAGACACTTCACTATGAATATTGTATTAGTTGGTGCTGGACAAATAGGTAGCAGGCATTTGCAAGGACTTGCATTGCTGAAAGACGATGATATCCGGATACAAGTACTTGATCCTTCAGAAGAATCATTGCGCATTGCTAAGGACCGGTATTATGAAGTAGCAAAGGACAGGAAGAACATCTCTGTTGAATTTCTGAATCATTTTGACAAGGTTGTTCATGATGTAGATGTTGCTATTGTTGCTACCAGTTCAAAGGTGAGAAGAAAGGCAATAGAAGAGTTGGTCGAGGGGAGAAGCATTACGTATCTGGTGTTGGAAAAATTCCTGTTTTCTGATATCAGGGATTATGAAATTGTTCAAAACCTGATCAATGATAAACAAATAAAAACCTTTGTAAACTGTCCGAGAAGACTGTATCCGGATTATATTGAAATTAAAAATCTGTTGAAGGATCAAAAGGATTTGATTTTTAATGTAGTTGGATCTAATTGGGGTTTGGGTTGTAATGGCATCCATCTGCTGGACCTGTTTTGCTTTTTCACCCAGACAAAAGATCTGGTTTTAAAGAATGACTGGATTGACAAAGAGGTGATATCAAGTAAAAGGGCTGGTTATGTTGAGTTTTCCGGAACAATTACGGGGACAAACAATGGAAGCAAGTTCCTTATAACCTCATATCCATCAGGGAATAGTCCTCTGGTTGTTTCAATGTTTAATGAAAACATCAGAATCATTATAGAAGAGGGTTCCGGAACGTACTTTTATTCTTCAGTTTCCAACGGTTGGGCATGGGAACAAAAGAAATTTGCTATAAAGTTTCAGAGCCAATTGACCAATCTGGTTGTTGAAGACCTGATTGCGACAGGTACATGCGGACTTACTACTTATGAAGAGTCTTCTTATTTACATCAAGCTTTTCTGAATAATATTTTATCATTTATAGAAAGAACTCAGGGCAAAAAAACGACAGAATGTCTCATCACATAAATAAAGATATATTGTTGGTTGGTGCAGGTCCGATGGCAATAGAATATGGAAAGGTCTTAACACATTTAGAATGTTCTTTTGAAGTCATTGGCCGGGGGGAAGCGTCTTCAATGAAGTTTGAAGAAGCAACTAAGAAGAAGGTACATGTTGGCGGTCTTGAAAAATTTTTAAGTAACAATAAGCAAAACTTTGAATTTGCCATTGTTTCCGTTGGCGTTGAAAAACTTGCAGATATTACAATAGTTTTATTAGAAGCAGGAATAAAGAACATTCTTGTTGAAAAGCCTGCCGGTTTAAATTTAAAAGAAATAAAGAAGGTTGCGGATAAAGCGAAGGAGAAAGCAGCAAAAGTCTTAATTGCATATAACAGAAGGTTCTATTCTTCAGTCGAAAAGGCTATAGAAATAATAAAGGAAGATGGCGGGGTAACCTCTTTTAATTTCGAATTCACAGAATGGAGTAATAAAATCAGGAATATCGAGAAGGCTCCAGGGGTAAAAGAAAACTGGCTTTTAGCAAATTCCACCCATGTAATTGATCTCGCATTTTTTCTTGGGGGCAAGCCAAAAGAGCTGTCATCTTATTCCGGCGGTAGTTTAGAATGGCACGATAAGGCCATCTACTCCGGCGCAGGGATAAGTGAAAAGGGAGCGTTATTTTCATATCAGGCCAACTGGAAGGCTCCCGGCAGATGGGTTGTAGAGGTGCTGACTAATAAGCACCGCCTATATTTTAAACCGATGGAAAGTTTACAGATCCAGGAAATTGATTCTGTTTTGGTAAACCCTGTAGGTATTGAGGATGATATAGATAAAAAGTTTAAACCTGGATTATACAGGCAAGTAGAACACTTCTTAACTAATCAATTGGAAAGATTTTGTACAATTGAAGAGCAAGTGGAGAATGTAAAATTGTATGAGAAAATAGCCGGACGGTAGTAATTGGTTAATAAATGTGTAAGAAAATATCTATAGATATCGATGGAATATTTAATGACTATCCTCATTGCTGGGTAAAATTCATTAATCTGACCATTGGGACAAATTTCCTGAATAAAGAGGAAGCTAGGAAATCTGTGGGCGAACAGGAATATGAGCGGATAAAAAGCTTGTACAGGATTTCTGAATATAAAGCTAATCTGGATGTTTCTGATGAGGCCAGATCTTTCTGTAGTTATTTGGCCGATAAAGGTTATGAAATTATAATCGCCACTTCAAGGCCTTTGAAAAGTCCCAAGTATCCTGGGCTATATGATTTGACATTTAATTGGTTAAAGAAAAACGGCGTTCCTTTTTCTTCATTGATTTTTAAAGAAAGAACAGAAACGTTCCTTAAGGAAGTTGCTGGCGTATTATATCATATTGAGGATGAGTTAGAATATGCGGACTTTTTTGCACGAAATGGAATAACAACTTTTTTATATGATAAAAGCAGAAGAGTAAATAATGTTGAATTGGATAACATTATTGTTTTTGAATCATTCAAAGAACTAGAGTCTAATTTTGAATAGTATGCCGTTTTTTAGTGTTTGTATTTCCAGTTTTGACAGGAGTGAGACAATTGAAGCTACGCTTAAATCATTATCTCTGCAGGAGTTTAAGGACTTTGAAGTAATAATAGTTGATTGCTCCAGTACAGATAATACTGTTGATAAGATCCTCCAATTTTTTAACTCTGAATTTTATAAAAAGCATCCTTTCGCATATCAGTTTGTGCAAAAAGATTATGAGCCTCAAACGGTAGAAGACTGGAATGAGCCTGTTAAACTGGCAACCGGGAAATACATAGCAATGCTGGAGGGCGATGATCAATTCTTGCCCGACCACCTGGCAAAAGCTTATAAAACCTTAGAGGAGAATCCTAACATTGGAATTTTTGCAACAGGTAATCAAAACGGAGCACGTAAAAAACAAGGACTATTTCATAGTCAGGATTATTTTGAATACCTCTACACTCTTAAAGAAGTTCCCCCTCCGTCTGAAGCAATATTTTCCAGGTTAGATAAAAATGGAAGCCCTTACTTTTATAACGACAGGGATTATATCTATGCTCCCGAAATAGACTTATATATGCGTATTGCATTAGATGGCTTTGATACTTTTATCGCTTCTTCCCAGAATGTAATCCGGGATGTTAAAGTGAAGTCAAGAGCAAAGTGGAAATATTATGCTGATCATTATTATATACTGGACAAGTATAGATCCTTTCAGAAAAAAAGAAATGATTATTACGAAGTGAAACGTGAGATTGACACTAAAGCTTATCTTGCCTATGTTTATGATCTGCTCTATTACAAGACCAGTGAAAGAAAATCATTAAAAGAAAATCTTATAAAAAGATACGGGAGTTTTAACTTTTATTTAAATGCCATCAAAGGTGTTTTTGTCGCAGTATTTAAGGGTTTAGTGAAGAGAATTAAAAGGTAATTAATTTTTCAACTTATGAATGTATAAAACTTTGTCATTTTTGGGTAAAACCTTATCCAGGGTTTTAGAAAGCACGAAGTATAACTTTCGTTGGAGTTTCTTTTGAAGAAGTTTTTGAATGTTTGCGTCAAACACGAGTATCAGAGAAGAGAGAAATGCTCCTGAAAAACCAAATGGTAATTTTTGCACGGTTTCAAAACCATTAAATAAAATATCAACCCCTTTTTTTGAGTATAATATTCTATGTCTTGGTGTGTCCAAATGCACCCATTTTCTTCCGAATAATTTAAATGAACTGGAGTATATATTGGGGAAGTCGTTAATAGAATAGCAGATTTCTTTCGAAGCTTTTTTTATTAATGCAATATAGGCCTGCGGATCCTGAATGTGCTCCATAAACTGAGAAGATGAGAACACATCAAATTTTAACCCATCCGGAACAGCAGCAAAATCGCCTTCAATCAAATTTATATTTAAGTTTTTAAGGTTCTGTGCTGCAAATTTGATATTAAAGTCAATTCCGTACAGCTCACTTTCAGGAAAGAATTGTCTTAATATTAATAGCATTTGTCCATTTCCGCAGCCTACATCTATGAATCTGAATTTGCCATCCGGAAAATAAGACTGTAATAGTTTGATTCTTATGCTTATTGCGTTGTTTTTATCGTTTAAATCTACTGTGGTGAACTTATTTGTGAAGGGTGTATAAGAATCACCATAATAGCTAGCTAATTCATTATTGTCAACCTGAGGAAGAATTGACAAAGAACTACATCCCGTGCATTTGTACCAGTTGTAACTTCCTTCTACAGCTTGAAAATTATTATCCTTTTCGTTCTTATATAATAGGGAAGTTTCAGATTGGCAAATCGGGCAATTTAATTTTGTCATTTTACAAGCGATTTATTATCAAGCTAGGGAGTAAAATTATCAAAAAATTAAATAGGTTTGAAAAATAGTTTTTCGTAAGTATAGCATTCAGTGACAACGTTTTAGTCGTATTGTTAAAGTTAAAGATTCTGTTAGGTTGGCAGACAAGAACTAAAAGAAGTTAAGGATGGGAAGAAAAAATAAGGCAAGCTTTTTTTACATACAAGATAGGGTTGTGCTTTAACAGTTAATAGGTTGTTCTTTGTGTTTTAATAGTAATTGTTTACGGAAATAAAAAAACAGTGTAAAACAAATGTTCTACACTGTTTGAAATTAATATTGGTTTAATCTAGGTTGTACTATTTTATTAACAGACGTTTGGTAAAAACAGCTCCGTCTACCGTTTTAAAAGAGACGAAATAGATTCCAGAAGGCTGTTCATTTAATTGAATCTCATCATTCTGCATTGTCTCATTATCTTCAATTGTACATACAGTTTTTCCAATGGAATTATTAATTGTAATCTTTGATACAGATAATCTGTTTTTATCATACTTCACAAAAAACTTACCATCTGCAGGATTTGGATAAACATCAACTAAATTTGTTTCTATGATTTGGTCATTAATAGCAGTCGTGATACATGTATAGGAATTGTAAAGCTCTTCTATTTCATTACCACTAAGAGCGTAATTGTATATTTTCACTTCATCTAAGCTTCCTGTAAAAAACTGAACGTCATGTGATTCCCTTGTTCCCAAAATGGCCTTATAAGGAGCGGTACCATAACTAGGTGCCAGGTTATCAGTAGAGGCTGTGGCTTGCAGTTGACCATCTATATATAGTTTAGCACTTGCTGTATCTCTTATTAATATCACATGATACCATTTATTGGCAGATGGATACTTCCCAGAAATAGCAGCTGTTACAGTTCCATTTGAATTATAGCCGCCGCCAGCCCATCCAGCAGCTGAAGGAACCACCTGAATTCCCTGATTTCCATTTGCCCCTCCTATGGAGAAAAATGTCATTACCGAATTGACATTATCAAAGGACACCCACATTGCATAGCTATAATTGGAATTAATCATATCGTTAGTAGGTAGGGAAATATAAGATGATCCATCAAAATGATAGGCACTGTTTTCATTACCACATCTGTCAGTTGTTAATGTTGCTCCGTAAGACGTTCCATTATTATTATTTCCAGATTCATCTTGAACATTAGATGTAAATGGATAATAAGCAACTAACTTATCACATGTATAGGAATTGTACAGCTCCTCAATTTCATTAGCACTAAGAGCGTAATTGTATATTTTCACTTCATCTAACTTTCCGGTAAAAAATTGAAGGTCATGTGATTCCCTTGTTCCCAAAATGGCATTATAAGGAGCGGTACCATAACTAGGTGCCAGGTTATCAGTAGAGGCTGTGGCTTGCAGTTGACCATCTATATATAGTTTAGCACTTGCTGTATCTCTTATTAATATAACATGATACCATTTATTGGCAGATGGATACTTCCCAGAAATAGCAGCTGTTACAGTTCCATTTGAATTATAGCCGCCACCAGCCCATCCAGCAGCTGAAGGAACCACCTGAATTCCCTGATTTCCATTTGCCCCTCCTATGGAGAAAAATGTCATTACGGAATTGACATTATCAAAGGATACCCACATTGCATAGCTATAATTCGAATTAATCATATCGTTAGCAGGTAGGGAAATATAGGATGATCCATCGAAATGATAGGCACTGTTTTCATTGCCACATCTGTCAGTGGTTAATGTTGCTCCGTAAGATGTTCCATTGTTATCATTTCCTGATGCATCTTGAACATTAGATGTAAATGGATAATAAGCAACTAACTTATTCTGAGCATTAACAAATAAAAAATTTAATAGAATTAAATTCAGCAGTAAAAATTTTTTCATAAGATTTTTTTTCAAAATTAAACAAATTCAAAAAGTTAAGTTATCTGATTTTTTCTTAATTAATACAATCGTCCCCAATTGAATCTATAGCAGTCAAGTAGGACCGAATACCATATTAGAGGGCTGATTTTTTATTTAGGTCTATATTTAAAGTTGTTTGAAGTAAATATCTTGCTAAAGTACACGTCTACTGGCATTTACCTTATCTTATAATGAATTACCTCTCACATATCATTAATTAGTTTTGTACCCTCGTCCAAAACTTTGAAATTCCAGTTTAGATTAGAATGGTACTTCTATCAATGATCTTAAAGCAAACATCTCAACATCTCTTATTTAAAAAATGAACGGTGAAATTATCTATCCGGTTATAAATTTACACTTTTTTTGAATTTAAAAATAGCTTAAAGGATAAGAGGTTATAGTATAGTTTACAAACTAAATCTGTTATCATTATGAAAAATTTAAGTGCTAAGGCAAGTCACTTTACCGGCAGATTTGCCTCTCCCCATTTTTCCATTCTATTTAAAATGTCTTCAAGAGACTTGCCACGTTCTGTTAACTCATATTCTACTTTTGGAGGCACTTCCTGATAAACAATACGATTGATTAAACCATCGCTTTCCAGTTCTTTCAGCTTTGCAATAAGCATTCTTTCGGAAACACCGACCAGTCTTTTTTTCAACTCATTGTATCTGAGTTTTTTTTCATTCAGAAGATAAACAAGGATGTTAATTTTCCATCTCCCTCCGATTAAAGATAAGATTTGAGAAATACCACAATGCTCTTTCCAGTATTTCTCATTGATGCTATTGGTAGAATGTTCCTTTCTTGAATTCATACTTACTTTTTTGTTAGTACCATACAATTTTGTAGGTACTTTCTTCACTGTAAAGAAATCAAAATATTTGCAAAGTAAGATTTAAAAAAAATAAAAATGGAAACAATCAAGACTGTATTTTACTGGGCAAGTTATGCTTATTATCTCTATGTGTTTGGGTATGCATCGCTTTTCAAGGTATTTCAAAAAAAATCAATGATGGATAGTATGCTCTCATTAGGGTTTAATAAAACCTGGACCATTTTCATTGGTATAGCTGAATTGATCGGGGTAATTATAATTGTAAGCGGGCTAGTTAAACCACAGTTAAGAAATTTGGGAATTCTATTTCTGATTCCTTTTTCCGTCGGAGCATTCACAGCTCACATGGCACACCAGGAATATCATTACTTTTATAATTCATTGATAGTTTGTATTCTTACCGTTATCATGCTGACTTTGGATAATAATTTTAAGATCCAGTTGTAATGAAGGTAACTGCTTGTGCTATAATCTTGACATTGGCTAAAAATAAATACTTTCTGAAACTTTGAATAAAGACTATTCTGTTAACTTCAAGGGATTAATAACTATTACAAATTTATCTAACAGATTAAAACGCTTTTGTTGAGGATATGAAAAATGAAGAACCTGAATTCTGGGAAGCCAACTTTATTGAAAGGCAGGAAATGTGGGGCTTTGAGCCATCGAATGCTGCAATCATAACAAAGGATTTTTTTGTTAAGAATTCTGTAAAGAACATACTCATTCCGGGTATTGGCTATGGAAGAAATGCACAGATTTTCAGGGAAAACGGAATATCTGTAACAGGGATTGAAATATCAAAAACAGCAATAGCAATGGCAGAGAAGCATTATGGAGATATGAAAATTTATCATGGCTCCGTAACAGATATGCCATTTGATAATAATCAGTATGATGGAATCTTTTGTTATGCCCTGATCCATCTTTTAGATCGCGATGAAAGAGAGAAACTAATCCGAGACTGCTATAATCAGTTGGCAGATAATGGCTACATGGTTTTTACCACTATCTCGAAAGAAGCATCAACTTACGACACTGGAAAAAAAATCGATAAGGACAGGTATGAAATGTTTGGTGGAGTTAAAATGTATTTTTATGATAGGGAGTCCATTAGCACAGAATTTAGCAAAGCCGGCCTGTTTGAAGTTTCGGAAATTAATGAGAACTATCCGTTTTATTTAATTAAATGCAGAAAAAGCTGAAGGCTTATTATCCATACCAATAAAAAAGGCTAACCAGATTTATTTTGGTTAGCCTCTTATAATTTTAAGCTTTGTGCTTTCAGCTTTCAGCTTATAATACTTATAACTTCTTAGGTACCAGTGTTACCGCTCTCAGCATTCCATGCTCTTCACCTTCAAATGAAAGCTTCTCCTCGCTGATATCTTTTATTTGTTTTTCAACAGTTTTACCACCTTCGTTATAATGTAGAATAATTGTGTTGTCCTTTATTTCCCAGGTTCCATCCTGAGTTTGTCCAGCTTCAGTATATTCAAATTTGCCGTCATTGGCAAATGAATAATAGACCCCACCGATCGCATCCGGAGAAACTGTTGTTCCGCCAAGTACCAGTTCTGTTGCCTTCCAGTCTTTGGCAATCAATTCCTTTTTTTTTCTTTAGCACATGCTGTTACAAGTATGGTAAGTACGATCAGAGCAGCGAATCTTTTTAAAAGCATGGTTTTCATGATGATTTTTTAGTCAATAAGATGTTAATTTGCAGATGAATAAAAATTCTGTTTAAATCTACAGAAATTTTATGCAAATGTAATAAAGCTTTTTAAACAGGAAAATCTTTGGTGTATCATGCCAGAATGAGATACAACTAAACTTTTCTTTGCCAGAATGCTTAGTGGTGTTTTACTATAACTTTTCAATATCCGATGGAAGTTCGTTTTCCTGTATACTTCAAACTTACGACAATTCTCTTTGGACTGATCCTGTTGGTGTATGTCCTTATGGAGGCTCAGAATATTTTAATCTTACTTGCCATGGCTGGGCTTATTTCTCTCTTGTTGCTCCCTCTGGTGCGGAAGCTTGAAAAGAAAATGTCACCTTCTCTTGCAATCCTTATCGGTCTGGTTCTGATTATTCTGGTCCTTAGCCTGGTAAGCATTTTCGTGTATTCTCAATTGGTAGATTTGATGGAATCTCTTCCGGATATTACTCAGAGGCTAACCAAAATTCTGGAACAAGGGAATCCATTCTTTGAAAAATACCTTGGAGTAGAAAGAGGACAGACCATATCTTATTTAAAAGAAGAGCTGATAAAATTACTTCATCAAAGTACAGCGATATTTTCAACAACTGTCTCTGTTACCACAGGGATATTCACTGCGGTCGGTCTTGTCCCTGTTTTTATATTTTTTATGCTTTATTACAGGTCTTTTTTCAAGCAATTCTTGCTTCTTCTATTTAATGAAGAAAGCCATATAGATGTAATAAAGACAATTGAAAAAATCGAAAGAGTAGCTCAGTCTTATCTTTCGGGATTACTTATTGTCATTTCGATAATTTCTATTCTCAATGTTATTGGCCTCTATATAGTAGGAGTGAAATATGCTATATTCTTTGGAGTATTTGCAGGGATGTTGAATATCATACCATATATAGGAGTGTTTCTGGGCTCCTTACTTCCTATATTATATACCGCACTTAAGGGCGGTTCATTACTTCAGTGCATTGGTGCAGGAGCTGCGTTATGGGTTGTTCAGTTACTCGAGTCAAATTTTATTACACCCAATATAGTAGGGGGCAAAGTAAGTCTGAACCCTTTTGCTTCTATTCTTGCACTGCTGATTGGTGGAGCCATTTGGGGGCCTGTGGGAATGATTCTCTTCGTTCCTTTCACTGCAATTCTGAAAGTTATCTTTGATGCCATTGACCCGCTTAAGCCTTATGGATTTATCCTTGGAGAGCCTCCTTCTTCCAGGGAAGAAAACAAAGTGCCTTTCTTTAAAAGAATATGGCCGTTTAAAAAAAAGAAGTAGGATTGGTTTTAGTTTTTAAAAAGAACTGAGCCTATTAATAATAATTGATGTCATCGCTCTAATCGATGGCATCAATCAGATCGTTTAGGTTGTCCCATGCCTTCAAAAGTGGGACTTAGGATAATATCTTTAGTGAATACGCTACTCAATATTCTGAAGAATATCCGGTTAAAAATGCCAATGGATTAATTATAATTTTTCTTCAAAAGTTTACACAAGATTTTTTTTTTCTGTTAAAAAAGCACTCTTAAGCCCTTGTATTTCAATGGAAGCAACAGATGTGTTTAACAATTTTTAATTCTTTACAGTTCTTCATATACAGCTTCTCTCAGAGTTTGAATCTAAAAGCCTTTACTTATGAGAAGAATCCTACAACAACAAAAAAGACTTTGTCTTTTTATATTTTATTATTTCGGTTGCGTGTCTTTCCTGCAGTTTAGCAGAGCGTGAGTCAGAAGAAAGGTGTAAGGGAAACATAAGAGTAGCGAAAGAAGATCATTCGGATAAACATTTTCAACACCTTATAAAGTTTGTCAACAACAATACTTCCCATTCATCTACTGACCTTCACAAAATTCGTCAGAGGGGCGTTCTGAAAGCAATCACGGGGCTGGGCAGAACTAGCTATCATCTAAACAACAAAGGTGTCCCCGGCGGATTTGAATATGAGATGTTACAAGCGCTTGCTAAACATCTTAACATTAAACTTGAAATTGTAGTTGCTGAAAGTGTAGAATCGATGTATGATATGCTTAAAAGAGGAGAAGCTGACCTTGTCGCATATCATTTGGTCCCTAGCAGAGAAAGGGAGAATGACGTAAACTATACCGTTCCTTATAACCACATGAGGCAGGTGATCGTGCAGAGAAGCTCGTCTTCTCTTCTAAAGACCCCTTCAGATCTGGCAGGCAAGACCATTCATATTCCGAAAGGTTCTTCATTTAAAACAAGGTTAGAACATCTTGAAGAAGAGATAGGAGAAGACATTCTGATTCAGGAAAGAACTAAACTTGTTGAAGAGGAAGACCTGATATTGCAGGTAGCCAAAGGGAAAATTGATTACACGGTTGCGGAAGAAAATATTGCTCGTCTTACCAAAGCCTACTATCCTAATCTTAACATTCAACTGGCGATAAGTTATCCTCAGAAAATTTCCTGGGCTGTGGGAGAGTATGCTCCAGAACTGCTAATGGAAATTAATACTTGGATGGCTAAGTATGTGGAAGGAAAAACTTTCAATAAGACATACAATAAATATTTTTGTCCGGGGCAGTATGACCATGTGCAATGTAGCAGAAGCAAAGGAAAAAAGTTGTCACAGTATGATTGTCTTATAAAAAAATCAGCAAAGGAAATCGGATGGGACTGGAGGCTATTGGCTGCCCTTGTTTATCATGAATCCAATTTTAATCCATTGGCGAAATCCTGGGCTGGAGCATGTGGCTTAATGCAGCTGATGCCATCTACCGGAGCTCTCTTCGGTCTTGAAAACCCGGAAGATCCATATGAAAATATGAAAGCCGGTATTAAATATCTCAAATGGCTGGATAAGTACTGGAAGGAAAAAGTGCCCGACCAGAATGAGCGGCTTAAGTTTGTGCTGGCATCATACAATGCAGGCCAGGAGCATGTGGCAGATGCACAGAGACTGGCTGTTAAATATAAAAAAGACCCATTGATTTGGGATGAAAACGTAGCATACTTCCTGCTTCAGAAAGCTCAGGTCGAGTACTACTCAGATCCGGTTGTAAGATTCGGATATTGTAGAGGATCGGAAACATTTAACTATGTGAGCAATATTATAAGCAAGTTTCAATATTACAAGCAATTAATACCAGAAGAGATTATTTAAAGTATGTTTTTTATAAAGTATGGAACATGTTCATCCATTTGTAGTTCATTTCCCTCTGGCATTGCTCATTACAGCAAGCTTTATGGGGTTGGTAGGTATATTTTACAGAAGAGGTTTATTTAAAGAGATCGTTTTATGGCAATGTGTTGTTTCTATATTCTTCCTCTTCCTTGCGATTTTAAGTGGTTATAGTGAGGAAGAAAGAATCATAAGCTCGCTGCCGGTTGATGAGCTGATGGCAGTGCATAAGAAAAATTCTTACATTATAACTGTCTTGTTTCTTCTTCTTACTTCATGGCTGGTATTAAGAAAAAGAGTGATGAAAACTGTTGAATATGCTTCATGGGTTGTATTTCTTACCATCGGAGGCGTTTCAGTTATTTATCAGGCAGTACTTGGAAGTAAACTCGTTTACCGCGAGGGAGTTGGAGTGAAGCCTATGGAAATGGCAAAAGCAAAGGCCGCCGAGAAAATGAAACAAGAAGCAAATATCAATTATTGATAGATAGATTGATGTGATTAAAAATGTAACAAGTAAAGGCACCATGCTTGGTGTCTCTACTGGAATTCCTGACATGACAATATTTGACATTCTTTAGGCTCTCCAAAGTAACAACTGAACTGTTTTTATTATCAAACAAGAATGAAATTCCCGGGTTAGCAATAATCAGGGAATTTTTTTATGAAAATACTAAACAGGTTGAGTATAAGAAATAAGCTCCTTTTGCTCATTGGAGTATTACTTATCCCTCTGCTATACTTTAGTGCAATCAACCTCATCACCCAGATGAATGATCAGAAGAGACTGGTTTCTATTTTTGATAAAATCAAAAAGACAGAGCTTACATCCAACCTTATAACTGCCATTCAGAATGAAAGAATACTTAGTCAGGCATATCTGGGAAGTAAGGGAAAGGTATTTGCAAGGGAACTTATAATGGCCAGAAAGGGGACGGATAAGGAGGCCATAATTTTTAAACGATTTCTGAATGAGTCTGATGAAGAGATTTCACATGGCTTTTACCTGATCCAAAGACTCGCAGAATATAGGATTGAAATTGATAATCTGAAGGTAGACTCTTTATCTGACAATATTTTATATAGTGATATAGTCTACCATTTGCTTGATGATATTGAACATACTGCCTTTGTGATTAAAGAGCCAAGGCTTCAAAGCGAAGTCTATGCATTCCTATACCTTCTTAATGCAAAAGAATCTTTAGGTCAATTGAGGACATTGGTGATGAGAGGAATCACGACGGAAAATTTTTCAACTAAGGACTATGGAGCTTTCTGTATCCGTAAATCTTCTTATGAAAGGGATATTCAGGACTTCTTAACGGAATCTTCCACACATTTATATAATTATTATTCCCGGATTATTAAAGACAAGGCCTTTAAGGACGTCTTGAGCACAATAGCATTGATTTATGAGAATGCCTCTACTGAAAATGCCATAAAGTCTCCCGAGATGTGGTTTGAGAAAACAACACTTTGCATGGGCAAGCTGAATAACGTTGCCATATATGATATTAACCTTATTAAAAAGGAAATGGGAGACCTTCTTCATATTGGGCGCAGGAAAATGCTTGTTTTTACTTCCTTTATCTCATTGTTGGTTTTAATATCTGTATTCCTGGCTATTTATTTTATCAGATATATTTCTATCTCGCTTATAAAATTAAAAGAGGCTTCTGAACAGATTTCTAACGGTGACACCAATGTGGTGCTTAATATAAAATCCAATGATGAGATCGGAGCGCTTGCCAAATCTTTTACCTTAATGAGTGAAACAATGAAGCGACAGGCTAATGTTGCTTCGGAGATCGGGAAGGGAAATTATGATGTTAATATTGAGGTAAAAAGTGTGCATGATCTCCTCGGCAACTCATTAAAAAAAATGAACAACAACCTCCGGAGTTTTTCTAAAAGAGAAAAAAGGAGAACCTGGGAACTCGACTTTGACAGAGAACTTAATGATCTCATGCGTGGCCAGAGAAGTATTGATTTGCTACTAAAGAAAATTATTGATTTTATCTCTGAAAAGTTAAATCTGCAAATAGGTCTTATATATATTTTGTCTGAATCCGACATGCTGAACATAAGGGCCACTTGGGGTATAGATATTGAAAAGGTTAAAGATAAAGACTTTTCTTTGGATGATTCGAGACCAGGTCTTGCGCTGAAAAATGAAAGGGTAGTAAAGTTAAGAGAAATACCAGGATCTTATTTTAAGATTTATTCAGGGCTTATAAATGGAATTCCATCCAACATTATCTGGGTACCACTCGTGTTCGAAGAGTTTAAAATAGGGGTTTTTGAACTTGCTTCCAATGAAGAAATATCTATGGAGGACATTGATTTTTTTATGGCAGAGTGCGGAAAGATTTCAATGGTTCTTTTAAGTTTGAGAGCAGTAGAGCGAACAAATGAGTTGCTTTCTGAATCTCAAAGTCAGGCGGAAATTTTATCTGTTCAACAAGAAACTCTAAAGGAAGTTTATGAGGAATTACTTGTGCAGAAGAATAAACTGCAGGCTTCAGAAGAAGAACTGAAATCCAGTCAGGAAGAGCTTCAGGAAAAAAATATGGAGCTAGAAGAAAAAGCTAGTCAATTGGAGGAACAGTACGAGGAGTTAACGTTAAAGAATAACCAGCTGGAAGAGGCTAGAAAATCAATTGAAAATAATCTGCTTCAACTTGAAGTTACATCCCGGTACAAATCAGAGTTTCTGGCAAATATGTCTCATGAATTAAGAACACCATTGAACAGCATTTTGATTCTCTCGAAGTTACTATTAGATAGCAAAGATGGCATTCCGGATAAACATAAAGAATATATTAAAATTATAAATCAGTCAGGAGCAGATCTTCTGAGGCTTATAAACGACGTACTTGATCTTTCAAAAATTGAAGCTGGAAAGATTAACACAGAAAGAGATTATACTTTTATTAGTGATTTCCTGATGCAAGACCAGTTCAGACATATTGCAAAGGAAAAAAATATTGAATTTACAACATCCCTGGACCCTGAACTACCAGAGAAAATTTTTACTGATAAATTCAGGGTACAGCAAATTTTAAAAAATCTCCTATCCAACGCGTTTAAGTTTACACCGGCCGGTGGCAAAGTATCTGTAGACGTTTATTATGCTGATGGTAAGACCACATTTCAGAATGACAGTTTAAAATCTTCAAATAGGGTAATAGCATTTTCAGTAGCAGACAGCGGCATTGGTATTTCTGAAAAAAAGCAAAAGCTTATTTTTGATGCCTTTCAGCAGGAAGACTCATCAACCACAAGAAAATTCGGAGGTACAGGTCTTGGTCTCTCTATCAGTAAAGAGCTGGCAACATTGTTAGACGGAGAAATCCATCTTAAAAGTGAAAGAGGTAAGGGAAGCACTTTTACCCTTTATCTTCCGGAATTATCAGAAGAACAAGGACATTCTAAAACTGTTGTTTCGGAAGTGGCCCTGAATGAAAATCCTGAGAAGGAACAACAGGAAGATAAGAAGAAACAACGTAACGAATCTGTTTTGCTGATCATTGAAGACGATGTCAGTTTTTCTAAAGTCATATCAGATATTGCAGAATCAAAAGGATACAAGACCTTAATTGCGCATACCGGCTATGATGCTATAAAAAAATCTTTTGAGGAAATTCCGGGTGCTATAATACTGGATATTGGCTTGCCTGATATCAGTGGATGGGAAGTACTTGAAAAGGTTAGAAAACATGATATGCTGAAAGATGTACCTGTTCATATTCTTTCAGGTGAAAAAGATGCAAACCTTGTTAAAAAATTTTCCAATGTATGGTTTGAACAAAAGCCAGTTGGTAAGGAAGTCCTTGAAAGAACTTTTTTTGAGATAGAAAGATCCAACAACAAAGCCCTTAAGCGGATTCTTATCATTGATGGAAAGAATGAATTGGATGAAAGTATCAAAAGTCTTATTAAGCAGGATTCTGTGAAAGTTATTGCCTCCACAGGGCTGGAAGAATCAGAAAGATTATTGATGGCAAATAAATTTGATTGCATCATCATGGCCTTCCATCTTTCTGATGATGATTTCAAAATATTGCAAACAGTGAGACGGGATGAAAAAAATTATGACACTCCGGTTATTATATACACTGAAGAAGACTTTTCAGAAGATGATGAAAGGAAGATAAAAAAATTTACAGAATCAATCATTATTAAAACTCCGCAGTCGGGAGAGAGGCTTGCTGATGAAGTAAACTTGTTTTTGTATCATATCAAAGGAAACAGATCAAAGGAACAAGCAGTAAAGGAAAAGTTTATTAATTCAGATGATGCATTAAAGAACAAGAAAGTTTTGATCGCAGACGATGATATCCGAAATGTATATGCTTTGTATAATGTTCTTGAATCAGAAGGAATTAAAGTCATTTCAGCTGCTGATGGCAAAGAAGCCCTCCAGCAATTGACTGAACATAAAGACATTGATTTGGTTCTTATGGATATAATGATGCCTGAAATGGACGGATATGAAGCAATGCAGCGAATAAGGGAAATGCATGAGTATAAAGACATCCCTATTATAGCGCTAACCGCCAAAGCTATGAAGGGCGATAAGGAGAAGTGTATAAATGCCGGCGCTTCTGATTATGTGAGCAAACCAATGGATGTTGAAAGATTATTATCTCTTATGCGTGTATGGTTGTATGAAGGCAGGAAACGGTAAAATAATCTTGGAGGATGATCAGATAGAAGATTTGTTTGTTTCGGTGAAACGGCGATATGGTTATGATTTTACAGGATATTCCGAAGCTTCAATAAAACGCAGGGTTCAAAAATTTATAGAAACTACTGAAATCCAATCAGCAGATGTTCTTAAGGATCGTTTATTGGAAGATGGAGCATTTTTTACATTTTTCCTGGATGAGATTACAGTCAATGTAACGGAGATGTTCCGTGACCCATTGTTTTTTGCAAGTCTTAAAAAAAATGTTTTCCCCTTATTAAAGACCTATCCTTTTATAAAAATCTGGGATGCCGGCTGTGCTTCGGGAGAAGAACTATATTCTCTTGCAATTCTCCTGGATGAAGAAGAGCTTTATGGAAAGTCAAGGATTTACGCAACGGATATAAGTCAGCGGGTTTTGGAGAAGGCAATGGATGGAATCTACCCCATTGACCTGATGAAAGAATATACAGGGAATTATATTCATGCCGGAGGAAAAAAATCTTTTTCCGAATACTATACTGCCATGTATGGTAATGCAATTTTTCACAGCAGGCTAAAAAAGAATGTGATGTTTTCTGCACACAATCTGGCTGTTGATGAGTCCTTTAATGAATTCAATCTGATCGTTTGCCGTAATGTACTGATATATTTTAACAGACAGCTTCAGGAGAGAGTTATTGAACTGTTCCTTAAAAGTCTGCCGGTCTTCGGATTTCTTGCTCTGGGGAATAAAGAAACGCTTTCCTTTTCTGTGTTTAAAGATCATTTTGAAGAAATAGACAGGTTACAGAAAATATACAGGAGGATAATTTGATTGGTATGCTTGAAAAGATAGAAGCAATCGTGATAGGTGGTTCCTGGGGAGGAATTGATGCAATGATAAAGATACTATCTGCGCTACCTTCTGATTTTAAACCTACTTTGGTTATAGTTCTCCACAGACCGAAAAATGTAGTTAATTCACTTGAAGGGATACTAAAGCGGAATTGCAAAATACCGTTATCAGAGCCACAAGACAAGGAGGAAATCAGGTCCAACCATGTTTATCTGGCTCCTTCAAACTATCACCTGCTTATCGAGAAAGAGCGGATCTTCTCTCTGGATGTTTCTCCTCCGGTCAATTATTTCAGACCATCTATTGATGTGCTTTTTGAAAGCGCAGCGCAGGCTTATGGGAAATTAATGGCAGGAATACTGCTCACAGGTGCGAATAAAGACGGTGGAGATGGTATGAAAACTATTGCGGAGAATGGAGGTTTTACTATTGTTCAGGACCCTTCTACCGCCGCTTCGGGAATTATGCCTTCGGCCGCGCTTAGATTGATAAAGCCTGATTTCCTTGGTAATATTCATTCAATCATAGAATTAATTTCGTCAGGGAAAGAATTTATATGGCAATAAATTCAACTCAAGAACTAAATATTCTTTTGGTAGATGACCGACCGGAAAATCTTTTCAGCCTCGAAAAGGTGCTGGAAAATGAACGTCTTAATCTTAAATTTTTTAAGGCTGATTCCGGAACGGATGCACTGAAGATTGCCCTCAAGGAGGAGCTTGCTCTCATTATGCTTGATGTGCAAATGCCTGGCATGGATGGCTATGAGGTAGCTAAAATTCTTAAAGAAAGCAGCAAAACCAGAAATATTCCGGTCATTTTTGTCACTGCTATCAACTATGATACTTCCTATGTGGTCAAGGGTTATGAGTTTGGGGCAGTAGACTATCTCTTCAAACCTCTGGACCCACAGATTACCAGAGCTAAGGTGGTTTCATTTCTTCAGCTTTATAGTCAGCAAAAAGAACTTGAATATAAAAATGATGAACTGGAGCATCTGGGCTTGCTGGTTAATCTGACTACAGATCTGATGTATATCTATGAACCTCAGAAAGAGACTTTCATCCATATTAATCCAGCTGTTCAGAAATTTACAGGAAGAAGCCTTGAAGACCTAAACTCTGGTAAATATGAAAGTACTATCATTGATCCGGTGCTTTTGAATATTTTTAAAAATCCAACAGGACCAAATCAGGTTATTCAGAATTATGAACAGCAACATGTTAATGAAAATAACGGAAATTGCTGGATAAGCTGGTCCTTTATACTCAACAAAGGCAAGTGGTACGCGGTAGGTAGAAATATAACTGCTAGAAAAGAGTCTGAAGATAAACTTGCCTTAGCCAATGCCGAGCTGGAAAAGAAAGTAGAGGAAAGAACCGCAGAAATTTCAAAAACGAATAAAGAGCTTAAGTATGAAGTTGATCGCAGAGCTTATGCTGAAGAGCATCTGAGGATTT
Organism: Sporocytophaga sp.; assembly: GCA_024707265.1. GTDB lineage: Bacteria > Bacteroidota > Bacteroidia > Cytophagales > Cytophagaceae > Sporocytophaga. The sequence continues at coordinate 568,468 of JANQAB010000009.1, forward strand.
ATAACGATATGCTGGTAGAAAAGAATAAAGAGCTTGACAACTTTGTCTACACTGCTTCACATGATCTTAAACTGCCTATTGCAAATCTGGAGGGATTGATAAAGACATTAAAGGAAGAAATTGCAGAGGGTTCTGATCAGGTAGAGACTGTTTTGGACATGCTTGCGCATTCTGTAACTCAGCTAAAAGAAACTGTTCAGGATCTTCTAAAAGTAATTCAGGTGCAAAAAGAAAGGATGGAAGAGCCTGATAATTTTGATTGTAAGGAGGTCATAGAAGAAATTAAATTCAGCATTAAAGAACTTATAGAAGAGGCAGCAGCCAATATTATTACGGACATTCAGAAGTGTGATGAATTAAAACTGACTAAGTCAGACTTTAGAAGTATTATCTATAATCTGATGTCAAATGCAATAAAGTATCGCTCTCCTAAAAGGATTCCTGAAGTGTTGGTAAAGATGTATGAAACAGATGAACACTTTGTGATAAAAGTTTCGGACAATGGTCTTGGAATACCGGAAGATCAGCAGCAAAAGCTGTTTTCAATTTTTAAAAGGGTTTATAGCCACGTAGAAGGTAGTGGCATAGGTTTATTCATAGTAAAAAAGGCAGTGGAAAGATATAACGGCTACATAACTGTTGAAAGCGCAATTGACAAAGGCACCGAGTTTAAGATCTTTTTTAATAAACCAAAGTCTGTCCAGTAAAAGGAGACTTATATTTTTTTAAAATAAAAAATTTTAGTCTGACAAAATACATTATTTAACTATTCTGTAAAGGAGAACTAATAAGGATTTACTATTTCTGGTAATCACTGCTTTGTGCTGTCAAAACAATCGTTTGAGCTGGGCTGTTAATTTTTTATCCAACAGCACTAGCTATGATAATTTCTTACCGGTTATCGATCATGACTTTGGTCATGGTATTTATTCAATTCGTTTTTGTTGATGCGTTTTCCCAGACTGAAAATAAATATTGCATAGTTTATAAGTCCGGTCAATATTGTCCTGAAGAGGGGGCTAACCTTTCTGAAAAAATAAAAACTTTAAGAAGCAATCATCAGGAATATATACTTATACAGTTCTTTGAGTTACCAGATGAATCAACACAGGCCCAATTAAAAAATGCAGGAACTACTCTCCTGAAGTATGTTCCGAGTTTTGCCTATTGGGCTTCATTCAAAAGGGCTCTTACAGATGAAGAAATAAAAAAGTTTAAAATAAGAAGCGTTGAAAAAATTCTACCAGAACATAAAATTGACAATAAGCTGAATGAGCAAACGACGAAAGAGAAGAGGACATTTACTGAAGTTGAAATTTCCTATTTTCAGAATGCCGATACAGTGCGTCTTAAGCAATCTTTGGCAAACCTTGGAGCTGAAATGATAAAATCATCTCCATTGCAAAATAGTCTTATAGTAAGAATTTCAGGTGGAAGGATCCAGGCATTGGCTTCTGTTCCTCAGATTTCTTATATCATGCCTGCTCCTCCTAAGCCTGAGCATAGCAACTTTATTTCTGTAAATCAGCATAGGAACAATGTTCTGCAATCGGATATTGCCGGTCAAAGAGGCTTATCAGGAAATGGACTTACTGTTGGAATTGATGATGAAGGTTCAATAGGTATCCATCAGGATCTTAAACCTGTGAGAGTTACCAATCTTTCTCCTCCGGCTGTTAATAATCATGCTACCCACGTAGCTGGAACTACCGGAGGTTCTGGAAATATAGATCCGAGAGCAAAAGGAGCTGCTTTTAATGCCAACCTTGTTGCGCAAAGTTTCCCTGAGCTGATCAACAATGGCCCTTCATATTACAACACATACGGAATGACCATTACAAACAATTCGTACGGTTACCTTTCTTATTGGGGTGTCTACGATAACTCAAGTAATTACACAGATAAGACTCAGGACAATGTTGCAAGTCCGGGCTTATTACATGTCGTGGCAACTCATAATGGAGGTGCTGCAGGATTTTATACTGTAAGTTCAGGTTGGGCCACTGCAAAGAATGTCTTATCAGTTGGTTCTGTGAATGAGCATGATGTAGTATCCGGTTTCTCAGGGAAGGGCCCTGTTAATGATGGCAGGCTTAAGCCGGAAATAGTCGGACTTGGGGAAACAGTATATTCAACCATACCAGGGAACGGCTATGTTTATATGTCCGGTACAAGTATGGCTTGTCCGGGTGTCACTGGCAGTGTTACCCTGTTATATGAAAGATACCGTCAGTTGAAGGGCAACATTCCAAATGCTGACATTATCAAAGCCCTGGTCTGTAATACCGCTGATGATCTTGGCAATGCGGGGCCGGATTATTCTTATGGATTTGGTAGAATTAATTCAAAGAGGGCTACCGAAGCTCTGGAAGCAAATTTATATTTCGAAAACACAATAAGTCAGGGGCAGAATCTGTCACATACGGTTAATGTCCCAAGTGGTACGGCTCAGCTTAGGGTTTTGCTGTATTGGAAAGATAAAGAAGGTGCGGAATTCAGCTCTGTAAATCTCGTAAATAATCTTGATCTTCAGATTACAAAGTCTCCTAACACCTATTTACCATGGGTATTATCTCCTTCTAATCCGGGAAATGTCGCGGTGCGAGGAGTAGATAATCTTAACAATATTGAACAAATAACTGTCGATAATCCTGATGCTGGCAATTATACTGTTAACATTAAAGGAATGGCAATACCTTTCGGACCACAAAGGTACGTGGTTGCCTATGAATTTGTAAGACCATTTATTTCGTTGACATATCCTTATGGAAACGAAACGCTTTATCCGAATGAGTTTACTCAGATTCGCTGGGATGCTTTTGGCACAGGGAATTACACTGTTGAATATTCTGCCAACAATGGAATGTCCTGGGTAAACATCGCATCAAATGTGCCGTCTTCACAACATTATCAGGATTGGATTGCACCTTCTGGTCCTGCAGCATTGCGGGTTCGGGTGAGAAGTGGCTCATATTCCAGCCAGAGTATAACAAACTTTTCTGTAATGGGTGTTCCTTCAAATCTCAGAGCGTCTAACCCATCTACAGGAGCAATAAGGTTTGATTGGGATGCAGTGCCTGGCGCAAGTTCTTATGATGTTTATTTGTTGGAACCTCAGGACAAGGTTATTGAATATGAGGCTACAACAACTTCAACATCTTACCTGTTTCAGAACAGACCGCTGGGTACTGATAATGAGGTATGGATGAGTGTAAGGGCCAAGACCGCTTCAGGAATCATCAGTGAAAGAGCGTATGCAATTAACAAATCAGCGATTGAAGTACAGGGCTTGTGTAATGCTTCAGGCACAATCACGCGCGAGGTTTGGACATCTGTTGGAGGAAGCCTAGTTTCAAATATTCCTATAAACACTTCTCCTAACCAGACAAGCACTTTAACAATTTTCGAAGCTCCCACAAATTTTGGTGTTAACTATGGGCAAAGAATTCGTGGTACCATCTGTGCTCCTTTATCCGGGAATTATATCTTCTGGATCTCAAGCAATGATAACAGTGAGCTTTGGTTAAGCACGGATAATACAGCTGCCAATAAGGTGAGAATTGCAAGTGTTACGGGATATACTGGTGTGAGGGAATGGACTAAATATCCCTCTCAAAGGTCTGTATCTATTCCGCTTGTAGGAGGGCGAACCTATTACATTGAAGCACTCCATAAACAGGGGGCTAATACAGATAACCTGGCTGTAGGTTGGCAATTACCTGATGGTACGCTTGAGAGACCGATTCCGGGAAGCCGTCTTTCTCCTTTGGGAACACCTCAGGAGCCACCGGTACAGCATGGTTTACTTGGGACCTATTTTAAGGATGTGAATTTTAATGAGGTAGGATATACAAGAATAGATTCTGTTGTCAATTTTAACTTTGGCACAAACAACCCTGCTCCTAATATTGGTACAGATAAATTCTCTATCAGGTGGAGCGGACAGGTAGAGCCGGTTTACTCTGAGCAATACAGGTTTTATACTACCTCTAACGATGGAGTACGACTGCAGGTGAATGGTGTTCAGATCATTAATAATTTTACGGACCATCCGCCAACAGAAAATAGTGGAGTCATCAACCTTGTTGCTGGTCAGAAGTACGACATCGTGCTGGAATACTATGAGAATGTTGGTACTGCGGTAATATCGCTTTCATGGTCCAGTCCAAGTCAGACCAAACAGATTATACCATTTGCAAGATTGACTCCAGGAGATACAGATAGCAAAATTGCCTCTTTTAATTTGCCTTTAAATGCTAGAAATATTGTAGTATATCCTAACCCGGCTGATTACAAATTGAATATATGGGCCCCGGGTTCAGAAGCAGGAGAGGTTCAGCTGGAAATTCTTGATATGAATGGGGCACAATTGCTAAGCCAGGAGTTTTTGGTAAATGATACCGATTATCCCATAGAGCTGGATATCTCAACTATTCCAAGTGGCTTTTACATGTTTGTTATTAAAACAAACAGCTTCAAAAGAAGTCCGGAAATTCAGTGTGGTGAAGTAAAATTAGATGCAGATATAATATGGGCAGCCAGTCAGAATAATTTTTACTGGTTGCCTTTATTCTGCTTTGAAAATTTTGTTTCAAAATTTTCAAAGCGACTGACTTATTATTACGATGGCGGACAGTTTTAGGGAGCATTCTCATTTCATTTTGTTTAAGGCTTAGCTGAAAGGGAACTAAAGAGGATATCTGCGGATACTCATTCAATCTGGAAATTCCATACTGAACCTTTTATTCATACTATCATTCCCATTCATTCCTATAATTTTTATTCGCTTATTAAAATCCTTTTCTAGTCCTCAGGTCTCGACTGACAAATTGTTTTCTGAGGCATCAATTGCTGCAAAAGCATTTCAAACATCGAACTACAATCCATTGACTTTTGTATAATTTATAAGGGAAGTAGAATCTTGTAAAATATTATTCACTGGTTATGGGAAATTTGGTGATGAACAGACTTGATTATGCGCGTATTAAGAAAAGCATAATCGATTTAAAGCAATCCAGAGCAATTAGTCCTGAAGAGCTTGAAAAACTTAATGGAGAATTAAATGCAGCTAAGATTGTCGATCCGGATAAGGTACCGATAGATGTGGTTACCATGAATTCTATTGTGCGTATACAATTCCGCAATTCCGGTAAAGTGCTTCAGTTTAAAATAGTTTATCCGGACGAGGCAAATCTGAAGGAAAACAAAATTTCAATCTTCTCACCTGTTGCTACTGCTCTGCTTGGTTATAGAGCTGGTGATGAAGTTGAATGGATTGTTCCGGGCGGTGTTACAAAAATTTTAATAGAGGAAATAGTTTACCAGCCGGAGGCGGCAGGGCATTTTAATCTTTGATCAGGAGATTATGATCTTTTGTATCTGGAGGTATTTGGTAAATTCCGCAATCATGGTGGAGACCTGCTGGTCCTTGCGCTCCATTTCCTTTGCCTCAAGATCGGATTGTTCAATGACGGGCTTTAATGTAGATAGACTCTCGTCCAGTTGTTTAATCATTTCCAGAGAATGCATTTTTTCCTCTTCTTCTACTTGATTATTCATTATTTTAAGCATGAAATCCGCTTTTAGCTGATCTATGAAAGCGAGCATATCCCAGGGGTTGTTAGGTCGGTTCCAGACAAAAGATATGTTGCACCTCCTGCATTTGTATTTATTAAATTTCCATCCCTTTTCATTTACATCCAAAGCCATGTACTTAAGGTACTCATTGCTGGCGCAATGTGGGCAGGACGCATTGTCCTTGACAATGTTTTTCAGAATCTCTCTTTTATCAAGCACATTTTTCCTGGTTTCTGCATGATCGTAAATTATACCAGACAAGCGTTCACAAGCTTCTACAACACTTTTAAACTCATCCGACAGAGTCCCTTCTGCAATCATAAGCTCCGCTTTTTTTCTGAAATGGTTGGTGAGCTTTATCAGTTCTCTTTCTTGGTCGTTTAGTTGATTCATCAGCATGATGTATTTGGATGTGTGCGGATTAAAGATGGGGTATTAATTGCTAATATCAAAAGGCGGGCATGAATCTTGGCTTTTGCTAAACAAAAAAAGAAGGCGAATGGCCTTCTTTTATAAAATAAAATTAGGATTGTTTAATCAACCATGTAGGGGCCATTATTGGCATACTCCTCTTCCAGCAATGTAACATTTACGGAACCAATCACTTTTGCAGGACTATAGGTAGAGTTTTCATATGAAGCTATATTCATTTCATAATCAAACTTTAGTCTACCAGTAGATTTATTAAAGGAATAATTACTTATAGAAAGAGTAGAGCTAGAGCTGCCAAAGTATATATCCGTTCTATAGTACCTGTTGTCATAAGTCATAAATTTCAGGTATTTTCCATTGCCCAATGCCTTGTTGTAAGAAAAGTTGATAGTAAGGTCCGTCTCTTCTGGCATTTCTTCAAGAGTGGTAATATAATTTGAAAAAAGTTCAAAGTAGTCACGTGATTCTTTTGCACTACGTCTTACGAGGCTTATTCCTTTACTTTCAGAATTCAGAGCATAAGATGCATCCTCCTGGGATTCAAAATATTCATAGGTGAAATTTCCTAGAAGTGTATCTGCAGTTCCTGCAGAATTAAGTTTGTAAATTTTGCCCGAAATACTACCCTCTTTTCTTAGGGCATCTTGCCCGGCAGGACCAGGAACATCTTTTTTACTACAGGCTGAACTAATGATTAAAAGTGTTGCAAAAACGACTGAAAGGAAATTAATTTTTTTCATTGTATACATTATTTAAAAACCATGGAGTGTACCTGATTTTGAGGAAGAAGGTTACATTTATTATTTGCCAACCTTGGTTTATTCGATGAATCTGGGCATTAGGGATGGAAAATGTATTGGATATATGTTTTTTTACAAAGTCCTATAGTACTTTGTTCTTTATCTTTTGGCAGCAGAGGAATGTTAATCAAGAAGCTTGAAAACAGACAGATATTATGAGATGACTTTTATCATTTCCGGTTTTGGGAATTTTGTTCATCAAACAGATTTTTTGCGAATTATAAATGTTCTCTGGAAAAATCAAGTAATGAAGCTGGAATGGAGATTTTATTCAGGAAATCTCAATTCATAATTTATTCAGATTAATACTTAAATATCCTTTTGGCTTCATTAATTTTAAACCGGGAAAATATCCAATCCTTTAAAAATTAAAACCTTGAATATGAACAAAAGCGTTATCGTTTGCGCTCTTCTTTCTGTTATTACATTATCCTGCCAGAATTCTGTAAAGGAAGCAAAGCTGGAAAAACCTGCGGGAGATTCTGTTATTGTTAAAACTCCCTGGAAGAAGCCCTCCGGTACTCCGGATCTTCCTCTTAGCGATTCGATGATTACTAGTGCAGGTATAGGCAAGGTTATTCTGGGGCAAAAGCTGGACAGTGTTCAGGCACTTTATTCGCTGGCAGAAAATTATTTGCTTTGGGACCAATCACCTGCCCTGAAGATCTCCCTTACAGACAAACATTGGATCATTGCGGAAACCTCCGGAAGTGTAGGGGTTATTAATCTTATAAGAACGAATAGTCCGGATGTTAAATCAAAAAGTGGATACCATGTGGGACAGTCTTTTTCTGAGATTTCAGATTCTCTAATCATTTTGCCTGAAAATAAGTTAATCTATTTTGCAAGGGAAGGTGTTGCAGCAAGGCCCGGGGAAAAGGATCTGAAAAGAATTTTCGGAAAATCTTTCAGCCGTAATGCCTTAATGCAGTCCTCAATTGCCGAGTTGGTAATTACTTGCGAAGATTGCTAAAGCAGACAAAATGGAAACAGCTTTTTCTCAAATGAATTATTGGGCGATTATCACAGCCGCCGCAATGTATTTTATCCTTGGTGCAGTCTGGTATTCTCCGGGGCTTTTTGAAGCTGCCTGGTTCAGGAATGTCAGGATACCCAAAGAAAGTGAGAAAAAATATACGCGTATGACAGCAGGAACATTTGTATTACTATTGTTTGCTGCAATTTTTCTGGACTATATTGTTGAGTTAAGTGCGACCAACACTCCGGGGAAAGGCGTTTTTCTTGGTCTCATAACAGGTGCAGGTTTGGTAGGAACGGCCATGAGCACTACCTATCTTTATGAAGGAAAACCAAGACAGTTATTTTTAATAGATATAGGGTATCACTTGGCCGGCTTTACTCTGATGGGTCTTATATTAGGAGGCTGGCATTAATTTCTACTAAGTTTTTCTATTGGATAAAGAAATATTAATAGAGGTAAATAAGGTAAAAAAGACTTTTAAAAGTCTGGTTGCCGTGAATGACGTTTCCTTTAAGGTTAACGCTGGTGAATACCTAGCCTTGCTTGGTCCGAATGGAGCGGGCAAAACAACCCTCATCGAAATGATAGAAGGGATCCAAAAGCAGGATAGCGGTGAAATTTTTATTCAAGGAAAGTCCTGGGATGGGAATGCCGAGGAGCTTCACGGAATTATGGGCATTTCTTTACAGGAAACACATTTTGTAGACCACAATTCTGTTGAAGAAACTTTAAATCTTTTTTCAAGTTTTTATGGACTCCCAAAGTCCCGCCCTCAGGAAATTCTTGAAATCATCGGTTTGGATGCAAAGCGAAAAACGTATGTCAATCATCTTTCCGGAGGACAAAGACAGAAGCTGGCGTTGGGGGTTGCTTTATTGAACAATCCCAAAGTGCTTCTCCTCGATGAGCCTACCACCGGCCTGGATCCTAATGCGAGAAGGGAGATATGGATTTTGTTGGAAAAGCTGAAACATACTTCAAAGACAGCAATGATCCTTACCACTCATTATATGGAAGAGGCTCAATATCTCTGTGACAGAATCATTATCATGAACAAGGGAGGTTTTCTGGCTGAAGGAACATTGTCTCAGCTGATTAAAAGCTATGGAGAAGGGGAAATTATTCAGTTTCTGGTTAACAAACCATTTAAGGAAAGCTTGAAATCATTACCCTCTGTAAAAAAGGTTTTCTGGGAGATAAGGGGCACGAAAGGCAAGTTGGTTGTGAGTGACATTACCAGTACCTTGCCTCACTTTCTTGCTCTGATAGCTAAAGAGAATCTTAAGTTGCTTGAACTTGAAAGTAGAAAAGTAACATTAGAAGATCTTTTTATATCATTAACCGGAAAGGCGCTTAATGAATAATTCATTTCTACAGCTTGTATTTTTGCAATTCCGATCTTTCTACAGAGAGCCAGCTATCCTTTTCTGGGCCATAGGTTTTCCGATCATTATGGCCGGCGTTTTGGGTATTGCATTTAGTAATAAGGAAATCAAAAGAAAGGTTATGATCCTTGGAAGCACAGATAGCGCTTCTTTTGAAAAGGTACTAGGTGCAGATATAGGAATGCCTTCTCGTTTTACATTTATATATGGAACAAAATCCCAGGCGGAACTTGGCATCAAAAGAGGTGAGATACAATTGTATTTCCTGCCTTCTTCAGACAGAATAACGTTTTTCCTTGATCCCACAAATACAGAAGCTCAGAACACTTATCTGGTGTTAGAAAGAGAATTTCGTCGTGACAATAAAGTGACAAAGAAGATAGTAGTACAGCCACTTACTTCTTTTGGTACGCGTTATATCGATTTCCTGATCCCGGGTCTTATAGCATTGGGCATCCTTAACTCTTGTATCTGGGGCATAAGCTGGACTTTGATCAACTATAGAATTAAGAAGCTATTGAGAAGAATGATTGCAACACCAATGAAAAAGTCATATTTCTTTCTTGCACAGTTCAGCGCCAGAATCTTTATTACCATTGCAGAAGCAGTTTTTCTGTTTCTATTTGCATGGATATTCTTTAAAGTTCAGATCAGTGGAAGCTTATTGGCGCTGGCAATAGTTTTCCTTTGTGGTGTTATCGCCTTCTCCGGATTAGCTATTCTGGTTTCAAGCAAAACAGCCAATACTGAAGTAGCAAACGGAATCATCAATGCCGTGACCTTGCCAATGATGATCTTATCAGGAATATTTTTCAGCTACCATAACTTTCCCGAATGGCTGATCCCGGTAATAAAAGTACTACCACTAACCATGCTGGCAGACGCATTCAGAAGCATCTTTATTGAGGGAGCAGGAACAAAGGATATTTTATTACCTTCGTTGATTTTGTTGGCAGAAGGAATTGTTTTTTATTGGATAGGCAGGAAGATTTATAAGTGGAATTAAGCCTCAATTGGAGTTAGAATTTTTTTAGTTGGGTTCAAATTTTATTTTTGTAATACCATTTTTTTAATTAAAACTAAAGTGGACTTTTTAACAGAATATTAAAAATCAAGCAGCTATGATGAAAAAATCAAAATTAGAAGTTCAGGGAATTGATATTATAATTCATAATTATAATGATCAGGATTACATATCACTAACAGATATTGCAAGATACAGAGATTCTTCCAATACAGATGATATTATAAAAAATTGGCTAAGAAATAGAAATACACTTGAGCTTTTAGGCTTTTGGGAGCAACTGCATAATCCAAATTTTAAATCAGTCGAATTCGACGGGTTTAAAAAACAAGCAGGCCTTAATAGTTTCACAATGAGTCCCAAAAAGTGGATAGATTCAACAAATGCTTGTGGAATTATATCGAAATCTGGTCGATATGGAGGAACCTTTGCTCATAAAGATATAGCATTTGAATTTGCATCATGGATTTCTATAGAGTTTAAATTATATATCATTAAAGAGTTTCAAAGGCTGAAGGAAGATGAAAATAAAAGATTTCAATCTGGTTGGAATTTGCAACGAACTCTCTCAAAGGTAAATTATAGAATTCACACAGACGCTATTAAAGAAAATATTATACCGCACTTATTGAGTAAATCTGAAGTTCAATTGACTTTTGCCAATGAGGCCGATGTTCTAAATATGGCTTTATTTGGAAGAACTGCTCAACAATGGAGAAATGAAAATCCAAACAGCATCGGAAATGTCAGAGATTATGCTACTATAGAACAATTGGTTATATTGTCAAATTTGGAAAGTATAAATGCATTATTAATAAGTCAAGGAGTAATGCAAAGTGAAAGACTTTTTGAACTTAATAAAATAGCTGTGAATCAAATGAAGGCTTTATTGGCAAATTCAACATTCAAAACATTGAAATAATATATCCTATGAAAACCGACCTATACACAAAAACCATCCTCACAATTATTGCTGTTTGCCTTGTAATCATTGTCGTTAAGCAAGTAGATATTATTCCAAATGCCCATGCAGAAAATTCTGCTAATGTTGTTTATGATCCGAACTATCGTTTAATCAAAACCAATGCAGATGGTACAATTGATGTGAATATTAAATCTGCATCGTCTTCCATTGATGTTAATCTGGTGAAGGTAAAAACATATGATCCTGTAGATGTAAATATTAAAAAGGTGGCTGGCAACACCTGTTATGATGCGATTCCTGTGAAAAATAAATAGAGTTTGCTTTGAAATAAATAACGTTCAATTGAACGTTATATGCAGAACTTTTATCCATTAGAAAATGAAAAAACTATTTTTATTCCTGGTTGCAGTAGCTGTAATGGGATGTGATGAAAAATATGAGTCTGTTGATTTTTTAGAACCTCAGCCTGGAGAAAGCAAGAATGAAAGTGGATTTAATAAAAAATACAGAGGCACTTATAATGGCGAAGATGGATCCAAATTATTTATATATGAGGATAAAATTGTAAAAAGAAAAACTCAGAATGTTCTTTTGGGAAAAGAAGACATAGATAGCACCTTTACAGGTGACACAAATAATGACGGAGATCTGAAAGCGTATTTTGAAAATGAATACCTAATAGTTTTAAAGATTTCAGGTGATTCAATTTACGCCCAATACCAGGCAATAGATACTGTTTTTAAAATTTCTGAAAGCCAGGTTTGCCGTTCTTTAAAAGGGTCCTACTTTTTGAATTATAAATATGGAGAGAATAATTGGAAAGTTCAGAGACTTGATCTGGAGAAGGATAGATTGTCTGTTAGTATGATTATGCCTCATGACAGTTTATTTAAGTTGCTGCCGGTTCAGGAAAAGGCAATCATAAAAAATGATAGTGGTAAAATTACATCGTATCAAATAAAGCCAACCAGAAAAGAGCTTCAAAAATTAATAAAAGAGAATGCTTTTGAAGAGCGTGAGGTTTGGATAAAGGAGAGGTAATTTTGCAGAAGTGACGATTAACAGGAGAAAATTTTTAAAGACAGGACTATTATCAGCAATAGGGGCAATTTTTATTGATGCGCTATGGTTGGAAAAATTTTTTATTGAGATAAAGGAGTTTTACATCGGTAGTGCATCAAAAGAATCATCAAATCTGAAAGTGATTCAGATTTCTGACCTCCATATCAAATCACTCAACTTCCAGCTTAGAAGTCTGTCAGAGGAAATCAACAAACTCAACCCGGATCTTCTCCTGATTACCGGAGATGCAATAGATGATTCAACAAACCTTTCTCTTTTGGGAAAATTCCTTCAATTGATTAAGTATGACATAAAGAAGGTTGCTGTATTAGGGAATTGGGAATATTGGGGTAATGTCGATATTGATGAACTAACTCATCTTTATAATAAGAATAACTGCTCATTACTTATCAATGAATCCATACAGTTAAGCTTTAAAGACAAAACAATATCTGTGACCGGTATTGATGATTATATAGGTGGGAATTCAGATATCGCCACAGCTCTTCTTTCATATAAGCCAAGCGATTTTCATCTTATCCTGAATCATTGTCCTCAATATGCTGATACTATTTCAGAATATATAACGGATGGTAATGACAGTGGCGCTATTATCTTTTCCGGTCATACACATGGCGGGCAGATTAACCTTTTTGGCTGGATACCCTTTTTACCTCCTGGCAGCGGTAATTATGTAAAAGGCTGGTATGAGACAGGCAAATCCAAAATGTATGTTTCCAAAGGGATTGGCACGAGCCTTATTCCTGTTCGTTTTTTTGCAAGGGCAGAGGCAATCGTATTTTATTTTTAACACTTATTCTTCTTTCATTATTTTCTTCCTGTGAAAATTTCCCCAGTTCTTCATTTCTTCCAAAACCTTATTTAAAGTTTTTCCATGCTCCGTTATAGCATATTCAACAGCGATGGGTTTTGTTTGATACACAGTTCTGCTGATCAGCTTATTCATCTCCATATCTTGGAGCTCCTTTGAAAGCATTCTAGGGGTCACACCAATCTCCCTGACTAATTCCTTAAACCGTAAAGGCCGGTCCTGTAAAGTCACTAAAATCAACAACTTCCATTTCCCATTGATTACCTCAAGGGTATCCTGAATTGCTCTTCTGCTGCTGGCGCAAGATTCTTTTGTGTGTATTATTTCCATGTGATATACTTTTTGTAACCGGTATACATTTGGTAACTGATTACAAATATATACCAATATGAAGTAGTTTTGTGTTCAATCAACAAAAAATAATTACAATGAAAAAAGAGAAGATCATTTATTGGGTAACTTCTGTGTTATTGGCATTAATGTTTGCTTTCAGTAGCTTTTTGTATTTAACCAAAAATCCGGAACTGGTAGAAAACTTCAAAAAGATCGGTTTTCCTGAGTCTTTCGTTATGATATTGGGAACTGCGAAATTGCTTGCGGCAATTGCATTTGTTGTGCCCGTGTGGAATCGTGCAAAAGATTGGGCCTATGCAGGCACCAGCTTTGTGCTCATTGGAGCTGTCTGGGTGCACCTGGCTACTCATACACCCTTTGTTACCCCACTTATAGCTTTGGGTATAACAGCACTTTCTTACTGGGCAGGTATTAAGCTTAATTCAAAAGAAAGCTAATAATATAACAGCACTGTCTCAATCCTAATAAAAAGCTGAAAGGGAATTTGTTATATGTTTTCTTTCAGCTTTTTTTTTATAGGAAACTGTAACATTTTTTTTTTGACTGCGCCCTAGTATAAAGTGCGGAGAAAATAGCCGCCATATTTTCTATAATTAACACATTTTTAAAGATGAAAAAACTCTACATTCCTTTGCTGATCAGCATATGTCTGGTCTTTATGGTCCGCATAACATACGCGCAAAGTATCAGCTTTTCAAGGGCAAATGATTCAAGAATCAAAATTGAAGATGCCGGAAAAATGAATTTTGGTACTGGATCATTTTCCATAGAAGCAATAATTAAGGCATCTCCCGGTGACGGTTATTATATGATCTTTTCGAAGAGAGGGACTTCACAGACAGAGGGCTTTTTTTTAAGCCTTGATGGTTATGGTAGTCCTACAGTACAGATAGATGGAGCCAATTATTTTAGAGCAACAAAAAATTTAAGAGATAATCAATGTCATCATATAGGATTGAGAAAAACACCTGACAGCGTTTCTATATATGTAGATGGGAATTTGTTGAACAGAGCTAAGTTGTATGGTGTACACGATGTTACCAGTAATGCTTCTGCATACATCGGAAATGATGAAGCTGATTATTTTGAGCATGGCTTTAATGGTTTAATTAAAGAAATAAGGGTATGGAATATAGCACTAAGCGGACAGGTCTTTCTGGATAGAAAAGACCGTCAGCTGAATCAGGAAGAAAGAAGTTCTGAAAGTCTGGTCGGGTATTGGAGATTGAATGAAAGCTCAGGCCAGACAGTAAAAGATTTTTCTAAATCAGACCATGTGTCTTATCTGGGTAATGCAACTTCAGATGTCAGATTTGACCCATCTTTTTCTGAAGATGGTTGTGAAATTTCTGAAGATGAAGAATCACAGACAGGTAATGGGTTGAAGTTTGTTAAAGCAAACACGACCAGAGCTATAGCTCCTCACAATAATAAACTTGATTTTGGGACAGGCAACTTCACAATTGAAGCTACCATAAACACAAATGTGAACGCAACAGGATATTCAATGATTGTTTCTACAAGGACTGAGATTACGAATGGATTTTTTCTGAGTCTGACTTCCTCTGGAAGACTTATCGCTCAGATTGAAAGTGCCAACTATGAAACTACTTTCAATCCTGAATTACGTGATGACAAGTGCCACTTCATTGCTTTAAAAAGACAGGGAGATAGCTTGTTTTTTTATGTAGACAACGTGGTTGTTCAGAATCTGAAGATGTATAACAAAGGGGATATCATGAATTATGGAAATGTTGTAATTGGAAATGATGCGGCAAATGGCTATAGGCATGGGTTTGAAGGTTTTATAAGAGAGTTAAGAATATGGAGTGTTTCAAGAACTTCTACGGATCTTGAAAAGTATCATAATTCTGAGCTTAATGGAAACGAGACTGGGCTTGTTGCTTATTGGAAACTTAATGATGGTGCAGGTCAGTTCTGCAAAGATTATTCAAACAGCAATAATACTGTGGTCCTGGGGTCAAATGACAATGTTGAATCAGTGGATCCTCTATGGGATGATAATTCATGCGCCCCTCCTGTAGTATCGGGACTGCAAACATTTGAAAGCAGTAAGGTGATTGTCTATCCAAACCCGGCTGAAAACTATGTTAACATAAATATGTCTGGCTCATTCAAATTTGAAATCATTAATTCCACAGGAAGTATTGTGGCAAGCGGAATAGGGGAGGAAAATGAAAGTATAAATGTCAGCAATCTTGAAAGAGGCTTGTATATCATTAAGATCAATGACAGCTACAATTCACGCCTGGCGACGTTTTTAAAATAATTTTTTTGTTTTTTAGTTTGGGAAAATCGGCCGGTCCGTTATATGTGACCGGCCTTTTTATGTTTAAGAGTTATTTATACTTAATGCCATAAGCCGAAAATTAGGCCCATGGTCAGGAATTGCACACAATGGTAACCCGCATCAATGAGCCATAAAATCATACTTTTGTGAGAAAACTGGTAGTTAATCCCGAAGCTGGTGGCCACAAAGCAGATTCCTATAAGGAGAGAGGTTTTGATTGCCTCCTGAAGAGAAGGCTGTGGACCCAGAAAATTGAAAAGCGATATGGCTGCTATCAGAGAGAATAAAAAGCTTAATCCGAAAACTCTGACTGGATGACGACCTTCTTCGGATTTAGGATCATTGGCAGAAGCTTTACTCCAGATATTTAAAAACATTATTGGAGAATACCACAGCCCTCCGATCATAAAGGCGCTTAAGGCTGCAACAAATACAATAAGATAGGTCATTCAAGTTTTATTAAATTAGTTGATACTGATTGGTGATAATAGTATTCTCAAAAGTATACAATTGTATTTATTCAGTAATAGTTTTTAATATTTGCCTAATTTTCAAATTGCCTTTGAAAATTTGTATTTTTCTAATTATTGGTTAAACATATAAAATTGTACTTTTCTTAACATAAGTTTTAAAATTGAAAGAATATTGGTCATTTTTCTGGATTTTGTCTTATTTTTTGAGCTTCCTTATTGCATTTTTCAATACTAAGCTATTACCTTTGTCTTAGATAAAAATTGTAAAAAATATGGAACTCACATTGGATATTTTTGAAAGCAAAAAGACTAAGGGAGTTAAAAGCCACATAAACAACCTTGTGGCAATTGCTAAATCAGATGGTAATTTTTCGATGGCAGAGAAGAGATTAATTTTCGAGATCGGAAAGAGAAATGGATTAAGTAATGATAAATTAAAGACGATAATTAAGTCTGATAAGCCTATCAAATTTAAAGTTCCTAAAACGGATTCTGAGAGATTTGACAGAGTTTATGATTTAGTTGAAATGGCAATAGTAGAAGGAAGCGATAATGAAGAAGAAATTTCTGCATGTATTGAGATTGCGGAAAAACTAGGTTTCAGAAAAGCTATTGTAGGAGTACTGGTAAGAAAACTCGCTACAGCAATCACAGCAGAATTGCCGAAAACAAAAGAAGAGTTAAAAGCAGAATGTGCAGACTTTCTTGTCTTTTAACCCTTAAAATTAATCTTGCACCTTATATTTTCGTAATACACTAAGTGTTTATAAAAAGGCCCTCCAGGAGGGCCTTTTTTTTATAGCAAGAGCTTGAGCAACAGTAACAGTATATTCTAGCACAGAGGTGCTATTGCTTTTGCTTGAGTCTCAATAGCTATCTCCTTCAAAACTCCGTTTCACAGAGTTCTTTATTGGCAGCGGCTCCAGCCACGTTTCCGGTAGCAACGGCATTGGCGACCGAACGCATAAAACTGCTATTGTCCCCGCAGGCAAAGACGCCGGGTGTCGTTGTCTTTTGCATATTATCAGTTTTAATAAAGCCATGCTCTGTAAGTTCACATCCGAGGGAAACAAGTATATCACAATGATGTTCAAAAGGAAGCTTAGCGTACAGTGCTTTCAGGGGAATTTTAGACCCATCAGTAAAGATTACTTCTTCAAGGTATCCTTCCTTGTGCTTCACTTCAGCAATTTCTTTTTCAATGAGGGATATATTATTTTTTCTTAAGTTTTTCTATTTGTTCCGCTGTTAGGTCAGCCTTGCCATTGGTTATTAATGCCAGGTCTTTTGTAAGATTGTATATCAGTTGGGTGAAATGAAATGCGAGATCTCCATTAGACATGATGGCTGTTTTACTTCCTCGGTATTCATATCCGTGGCAATAAGGACAATGGATTACAGAAATACCCCAGCAAGCTGAAAAGCCGGGTACTGCAGGGATTATGTCTCTGATACCTGTAGCAAAAATGAGTTTTTTACATTTAAATATATCTCCTGCTTTTGTTTCTATTTGAAATCCTTCATCCAGTTTAGTGCCCTTAACAGCAAAACCTGTATAAAATTTTACGGTTTTATATTGCTCAATCTGCTGCTTTGCAATTGCTGCAATTTCTGCTGGTTTTTTACCATCATGCGTAATGAAGTTATGAGAATGTGGCGTTGTTGCATTACAGGGCTTACCATCATCTATAATAAGTACATTTCTTAAAGATCTTCCTAAAGCCATGGCAGCAGAAAGGCCTGAATAGCTTCCTCCTACTATAATGCAGTCATAATAATCCATCATCATATTTTTATTTGTTCATGTTAAAACGTTCGAGATAATATCTGATAAAACATCAAAGCAATGGAAAATATAAGAGAAATACTTTCAGCTTTAAGCATTTGACTTTTAACTTAATTACATATATCCTCGCGCCTGAAGATTAAAGAGTTCTGCGTATCTACCTTTTTTTTTTTGAGAAGCTCTTCATGAGAGCCGATTTCCAGAAGCTGGCCGTTTTCTATTACCAGTATTCTGTCTGCCATGCGCACTGTAGAGAACCGATGGCTTATCAAGACAGCAGTTTTACCTTTGGTCAGTTCGGAAAATCTGACAAATACTTCGTGCTCCGCCCTTGCGTCCAGCGCTGCTGTTGGTTCGTCAAGGATGAGTACCTGAGCGTCTCTCATATAAGCTCTACCAAGAGCGATCTTCTGCCATTCTCCTCCGGAAAGGTCCACGCCTTCTGCAAAACGCCGACCTATGATTTGTTCATACCCTTTAGGTAATTTGAGAATAACAGAATCGGCAAGGCTTTTAGATGCAGCATGTTCGATTCTGGGGGTATTTTCTTTCTGTTCTATTCTTCCGACTGCTATGTTATTTCCGGCAGTCATCTGAAACCTCACAAAATCCTGAAATATAACTCCGATGCCTGCTCGCAATTCCAGAACATCATATTCTTTTATATCATAACCGTCAAGCAGAATTCTTCCTTCGGTAGGATCGTACAGGCGGGAAAGGAGCTTTACAAGAGTAGTTTTACCTGCTCCGTTTTCACCAACCAGCGCCAGTTTTTCACCTGCGTTTAATGAAAAGCTTAAATTCCTGATAGCCCACTTTTCAGCATGTTTGTATTTGAATCCTACATTTTCGAAGAGGAAACCTTGTTGTATCGGTTTTGGAAATGGTCTTGGATTAGCAGGACTGATGATTTCAGGTTTTAATTCAAAAAAAATCAAAGAGGTCTTTTAGATATAAGGAGCCTTCCGCAATTGTCGAAAATCTTGTGAGCATAGATTGAAGCAATGTCCTCAGCTGATTGAAAGAACCTGCAAGGAAGGTGAGGTCACCAAGAGACAGACTGCCACTGACTGTTCTGATGATGATGAAAACATAAGCTCCATAATATCCTGCGCTTCCGATTGCTGCCAGTGCTCCTCCCCACAATGCTCTTTTAGTGGCCAGGGCTTTATTAGCCTTATAGAATTTTGTAGAAAGCTCAGCAAACCTTGATTTCAGAAAATCTGATAAATTAAAGATTTTAACTTCTTTTGCTGTTTCATCGCTTGCCCCGATATAGCGGATATAATCCAGTTCACGTCTTTCCGGCGTTTGTCCGTGTACCAGAGAATAAGTCTTTTCATTAAAATGCGCCTCCCCAAGAAATGCAGGGATAACAGCTATAAGCAATAAAAGTATCAGCCATGGATTAAAAAGAATTAGTCCGGCAGAAAGGCCAACTAGCGATATGACATCCTGCATCTGACTCAGCACTTGGGACATCAGCACCGTACGACCCAGGGTTTGTCTTCTTGCACGCTCCAGCTTATCATAAAACTCAGAATCTTCAAAGTGATTCATATCCAACTGAGTAGCATGGTCCATTAGCTTCAGAGAAGTACTGTTGGCGACAAGGTCTCCCAGAAGACTGTCCAGCAGTGCTATGGCTCTTGAAAGTAAATCGGAAAGAATCGCCAAAGCAAATTCACTTCCCACCAGAAGCCAGAGGCTGGAGCTGACTTCTGCCTGTTGGGTCGAAATCAGCACAATTTCATCAATTATTTTACGAGCTATTAAAAGCATCAAAAGAGGAATGGTCCCTTTTATAATTCTGAGAAAACCATTTGAAATTGACATTGACGGACTTGCCTTCCAGATGATCTTAAAAAATGGGTGGAGGTTTTTCAGAGCATCATAGCGCTCTGTCAAAGTAGTGTTATTTTTCCCGGATGATGGTTTTCTTAACATTATTTACTGCTATGTTTTTAAAGTCAGGACAAAGGTAATGAAGAGAAGCTCATAACGAAAAAAGCCTTTTGTGTCTGGAACAAAAGGCTTTATAGTTTTCTAAAAATAAAAGTTTATTTTTTGTATCCTTTAAAGATGATTGCCTGGCTATGCAAAGAATCTCCAATCCAGTTCCTGGTCTCAAAGGAATATTGCAATTCTTTATGGTCTAAAAATTTAAATGAAATAATAGTGTTTTGGCCAAGCCATTTCATATAAAAGTCAATAGTATCCAGTTTGAATGTAAATTGCTGATAACCCCTGATAAATTTAAGACTATCCTCATTGATAAGAGAGACTTCTATATTGCCATTATAGGTAGTATCAATAAAATTATTGCCATTGATTCCTGCATCGGAAATTTTTTCGCGGATTTTGCCTTCATAATTACCCACAACATCCCTATTGTAGGAATAGGTTTTAGATGGACTAGCTTCTTCTTCTTTGGTTTTTTTACAGGCGACGGTTGTTAAAAACGTAAAGCTGAATAGACAAATGATTGTGCGGATTTTCATGTCTGTCAATAGTTTTGTCTTTTAACTCGCAGATTTACAATATGTTTAAAAAAATAATTTTTTGTACAAATCAAAGGATCAGCTTTAAATACTTCATGAGAAAAATGGAGGGGTCTGGAAATTAAAAGTATGGGGAAGGAAAGTATTTTTGTTTAATCCTGGAAAAAAGATTTGGGAAACGAGGAATTATATTCCCTTTATGAGAGACTATTCAAGGATTTTTTTAAAACAATAAATAAAGGTAATTTTTCTGCTTTACCTTTACATATAATTTTATTGCAAATACGTTTATAAGTAGTCATATCCGGCAGAAGTTTTATATATAATTATTGATGTTCCTTCTATGAAATCAAGTTTCATTCTTATTTTTCTTTTTCTGTCTTTTATAGCACAAGCACAGGTTAAGATTAGCGTAGGTCAGCCTTATGGCGTCATTGATGCTCTAAACAAGTATTATTTTAACAGAGGGTCAGAAATTCTTACTGTTAAGTTTAAAAAAAGAGAAGTTATTATTCAAAAGCTTAATTCTGAAAAGTTGGCCTTTGAAAAAATCAGCGTCGCCAGAGATTTGCCTGAGGGGTTTAACCTTGAGCATGTGTTCGAATATAATGACAGGTATTATATTTTCTATTCTGTCTGGGACAGACAGGCAGAGTTGGAACAACTCTTCTACAGAGAAATAGATTTTGATAAAGGTACTCTGAAGCCAGGGGAGAAACTATTGGTTCAGGTTCATGGAAAAGTATCAGGGGATTTAATCTCCAGGGGTGGTACAGTTTCAGTGTGGTAAATAAGTTTGATTTTCAATTTTCAAAAAATGATGACAAGCTTCTTGTTCATTACCGCCTTAAACCGCAGATCAAAAATGATAGCAAAAGTTATGATATAATTGGAATGCATGTATTTGGCAAAAACCTGGAGCCAATCTGGGATGAAGAAGTAACGATGCCTTATACCGAGAAAAAAATGAATAACCTCGACTATTCAGTAGATGGTCAGGGCAATGCATATATACTTACAACGGTTTATGATGACGAAACTACTGATGACAAAAAGAGAAATGATAATAATGCAAACTATCATATTGAATTATTAAAAATGTCCGGAAGGGCTAATAAGATAGTAATAACTCCTGTTACGCTTGGAAATAAATTTATCAATAAAGTTTACCTCTTTGAGGTTTCAGACTCCTATATGATCTGTGCGGGTTTTTATAACAATGTAAACAACCGGAATGCTGTGGATGGTATATTTACTTTTAAGCTTACTAAAGAAGGTGACTTATTAGATTCAAGAAGTTATGAGATCCCATTGGAAGTATTGAATATGTATGTTAGTGAAAGAGCACAGAGACGTAATGAGAAAAAAGAAGAGAAAGACAGAGCAGAGTTTGAAGAACTTGAATTGAGAGAACTATTTGTTGATGAAAATGGTGGTATCCTGTTAATTGGTGAGCAGCATTATATTCAGACACATACTTACTATTATTCCAATGGTACCATGCGTACCTATTACACCTATCATTACAATGATCTTCTTGTAACTAAAATTAACGGCTCCGGCCAATTGGAATGGATGAGAAAATTGCCTAAAAGACAAACAGGTACATCAGGAAGGGGAAGTATGTCATATAAACATATGGCAGCTGATGGTTCCCATTACTTCCTGTTCCTTGATAATGAAAGAAATCTGGAATTAACCCCTGATAGGTTTCCCGCGGTTTACAATGATGGAGCTGAGGGTTTTCTGACAGCATATAAGGTCTCAGATGCAAGTGGCAATGTAGATAAAGTATCGATAACCAGCACAAGAGATGTATTGGGACTGCCTGTCTACCAATTTCAGACCAGTCGGATCTTGCCAGTAGATAAAAATAGTTTTGTTGTTGAAGTGTATAAGAAAAAGAAGCAGGATGTGCTGATCAGGGTTGATCTGGCGAAGTAAAAAGCATAAAATTTAAAAGGGCCTTATGGCCCTTTTAAATTTTATAGAGAATCAATTACCTGTACACCAGATTAGGACTTTTGGAAAAAATATTCAAATGTTGTAAAATTGATAAAAACACCAGTATGAAATTGAAAAGTTTATTCCTTCTCGCTGCTGTGGCAGGTCTATTATTTATGAGTGAGAATGCATCAGCTCAGCTTAACACAGGAGGAAACGTAAGTGTGAGTTATGATGATGGAGTATATTTTGATGTAGCACCAATCATCGGCTATAAAATAGAAGATCTTAAACTTAACCTGGGCCTTTCTCCTATTTTTTCATATAAAAAACCTTTGAGCTCAACGCAAACTATCCTTTCCGGAGGTGGAAGAATATTCGGTCAGTTCTATTTTCTTGAAAATGCGTTTCTTCATGGAGAATTTCAGACACTAAATACGCAAACATCATCTACCAATGCGGATGGATCCAGAAACATCAATAGAGTATGGACTGCTGGGCTTCCGGTAGGGGCTGGTTATGAGTATAAAATAAGTGACAAGGCAAGATTCCAGGCATCAGTGCTTTATGACGTTTTGCAGGATAAAAGTTCTCCCAATAGAATGCCTGTTGTAAGAGGAGGGGTTGTTTACGATTTATAAGAATCGTATGAGCTTGTAATACTTTTTTCTATTCTCCGACTTGCCTGAATAAAGATTGTCAGTAAAGCCAGAGAATAGAAAGAATAAAAGAGCTTATTTTTTTATATTAAACTTACCTGTAAACAGAATGTTTTCTTCACTCCCTAAAACAGTATAGAAATACATTCCTGTATTAAGATCAGATGTTTCCAAGTTAATAGTATCAGATATTAGGCTTAGTGTCTTCACAACTCGTCCTGAAAGATCTTTAACTACTATTGAACTGGACCCTGTTGGAAGATCTTTAAAGTTTAACTCATCTGTTGCAGGGTTAGGATATGCCTTGCCAGCAAATAAATCGGCTATAGGAGCGCTTACACTTGTGACAGTTGAATACGAAAGGTCATCAATAGTTAATGAAGTCCCATTAGAGATCATCTGGCCTGCTTGAGCAGTTGAAAAGATAATGGAGAGTTTGTCTGGGATTATATTACCTGCATATTCAAGGTTGATAGTAAATTTAGTATACTCTGTTTTAGTTTCGTATATCTTTAATGTTCGTCGAAGAAGTATATCAAATACTTCCATGGAAGGATTCCATTTTGCCAAAACAACTTCAACCGTTGCAGTATCATAATTATCAGAATCTTGAGTAGCGCCTTGTGAAAATTTATAATACCCGGTAATAGCCGCAGGTATCTCATTTATTGGTTGGCCCGGTAGTTTATAATCATTTTTATCAAAACTACCTAGAAAAAGAGTTCCTACATTTGCATAGGTTGTAATGATATATCCGGATTGTCTTTCCTCCAGAATATTTTTTAGCGTGACGGCAAATGAACCAGAGTATGAAGATGGTTCTTTTTTGACAGGCAGATCACTTGTTGAAACAGGAGTGAATTCGCTGGACCACCCGGTAGGCAATTCAACTCCATTAGAATTGATCTCCCAGTTTTCAAATCCGCCGTTTTCAATTTGAGCAAAAGCTGGAACAGCTGCAAAAAGCAGTAAAAATTTAATAACTATTTTTTTCATATAATCAGTTTAAAAATTTCACAAGTAAAAAATCTCCATCGTGTAACTTAGAAGATTATCAGATTTACTTCTTCTGTTTCAATGAAGCTTGGTAAAAAATTAGATTACTGTTTTGTGAGCAGCAATTTCATTATAAATCAATGCCGGTGAGGAAGCAAATTGCATTCTGAATATATGATTTAAGATTTGATTTACTCAGTGAAACTTTACCAAAAGCTTATTTCAATTGACAAAGAACTGTTAAGGTTCAATTTCGCGTTTGCCTTTGTTCCGTATTCATCTGCCAACTTTGTCACGCTTTCAAATTCCCTCTGTTTTCTCTTTAACTTTTGTTTTAATTCTAAGGCTTGTCGAGTTTATAGGAATCCTCAAGAAAGCCGGGGAATTGAATGGAAGTTAAGCTTATTTCTTTATATCGAATTTCCCTGTATATAGGACGTTTTCTTCACTTCTCAAAACTGAATATAAATACATTCCGGAATGTAGTTCTGAAGTTTCTATGCTGCTGTTATCTGAGGTTATATCCAGGGTTTTTACAGTTCGTCCTGAAAGGTCTTTAACTATTATAAAACGAGACTCTGCAGGAAGATCTTTAAAGTTAACGCCTGTCGTTGCTGGGTTTGGATAGGTTTTGACAGTATACAAATTGGAAATTGGATGGCTTAAACCTGTTACAGTAGTATAAGAAAGATCATCTATGGTAAGTGAAGTGCCATTGAAGCCATCATGAGTGCCTGGGCCTGTAGAAAAGAGTATAACCAGCGTATCAGGTATT
The DNA here is from genome assembly GCA_024707265.1 of Sporocytophaga sp. Classification (GTDB taxonomy): domain Bacteria; phylum Bacteroidota; class Bacteroidia; order Cytophagales; family Cytophagaceae; genus Sporocytophaga. The sequence continues at coordinate 593,286 of JANQAB010000009.1, forward strand.
GAACCATCACCATAATTGAGATTTAATGTGAATTTAGTATACTCGCTTTTGGTTTCGGATATCTGTATGGAAGCAGTGGCCGGCGAATCGGATGCATTGAGAGGTGGATTCCATTTGGATAAAGCTACATAAATTTTTGCTGTATCATAAATATCAGAATTCAGAGGAGCACCCTGATTAAATTTATAATAACCAGAAATGGCAATAGGCCTTTCATTTATTGGCTGACCAACTAGGTTATCGTTTTCAGAATTAAATTTTCCAAGCATGAGATATCCATAGATTGCAGTAATCGAACTGCTGTTGCCGTCTCCTTCTATTGTACAATATTTTTCAAAGTGAAAGCATAAGAACCGGTATAAGAATCAGGGTCTTTTTCAAAAGGAGCTGGCAAGTCTTCCATTGCCCCGGGAAAAAAGTCACAAGTCCACCCTGTTGGCTCTTCATTGCCATTTGAGTTGGTCTCCCAGTATTCAAAACTTCCGTTTTCAATTTGAGCAAAAGATGGAATAGCTGCGAGAAGCATTAAAAATTTAGTAATTGTTTTTTTCATATTATAAGTAAAAGGGTAATAAACAAAAAATCTATCAATTGTAATGCTTCCTTTTTATGAAATCCTTATAAAATTGATATTTATATTTTAGACTTTTTTTAAAAATTATGTTCCCTTTAGAGGTGCATTTGGATTAAAAAATGCACTTGTATTAAAAATACGTTTAACCTGCAGATATGTGTTGAAGCAAAACGTAAAAAATTAAGGCAATTTAAGATTTACTTATTTCAATTGTGAATGAGTTGCCAAGTTTCAGTTTTGCATTTGTCTTTGTTCCGGATTCATCTGTTAAGCCTTTAATGACAGGCGTTTCTTTTCCGGAAATCAAAGCCTTCAGGTGATTTTTATTGATTTCTTTCTGCATAAATAAAAGTGGTATTCTGAAGTTACATCCTGATTTCCATTCGGCGCAACCATATGCAGCTTTACCTTCAAGGATAGTACCCTTTTTGCATTTCGGGCAAATGAGCACTTCGGATTGTTTTTCCTCAATAACAGGATTTAACAAGTCATCCAGTTTTATAATCCCTTCAGTTTCTTCTCCGCTTTCTTTTTTCAGACCTTTGATATTGGGTGTCTTACCGGATTTGATAAGTGTCTGAAGCTGTTTGTCAGAAAGGGTTTTGCCAAATAGCTCGAATGGCACAAGAAAGCTGCAGCCATTTTTATATTCAGAGCAACCAAATGCTTTTTTACCTTTCATCATCTGCCCTTTTTTGCATTTCGGACAGTTAAGTTTTACCTCTGCGTCCTGGCCTGCCTCTGATTTTTTAGTTTTGGCTTTTGGCTCTTTATCTTCAGATTTTTTCTTTTGTTCTGGTTCTGCTGACTTTACTTCAATGGCAATTTTTCTTGCATTAGAGTTTTTAACATGGTGAACGATCTGCATTACCATGTGCTTCATTTCACTCAGGAATACGCGCGCGTCAAATGAGCCCTTTTCAATGTCACGAAGCTTCTTCTCCCATTTTCCTGTTAATTCAGCAGATTTCAGTAGTTCGTAATCTATGGTTTGTATCAGCTGAATGCCGGTGATGGTTGGAATCAGATTCTTCTTTTCTTTTTTGATATAATTTCTTTTAAATAAAGTCTCAATGATATTAGCCCTGGTAGAAGGCCTTCCGATGCCATTTTCCTTCATTGCTTCTCTCAGTTCTTCATCAGCAATCTGTTTGCCTGCTGTTTCCATTGCTCTGAGTAAGGTAGCTTCAGTATAATGCTTAGGAGGTTTGGTTTGCTTTTCTGCGAGCGTTGGTTTGTGAGGTCCGGATTCCCCTTCTTTAAATTCGGGAAGTATCTGGTCGTCATCCTGCTCTGCGTCCTCTTCTTTTTTTCTCTTCCTTGTATACTGCTCTCCAGCCTTCCTCCAGAATCTGCTTTCCTGTCGCTTTGAACTCAGTGTCTCTGACCTTACCTATAACTTCTGTTTTGGAAACCTGGCAGTCAGGATAAAAAGCAGCAATGAAGCGTCTTGCAATAAGATCATATACATTACCTTCATATCCACCCAGGTTCCCTGCTTTTATATTGGTAGGTATAATGGCGTGGTGGTCCGTTACCTTTTTGTCATCAAACACATTCTTTGACTTTCTGATGGCAGCTCCCAGTAATGGCTGAGTAAGTGCTGAGTAACCAGTCATGGATGAGAGTATCCCTTTTATTTTCGGATATATATCATCAGGTAGATACATGGTATCTACCCTTGGATAGGTAACCAGCTTTTTTTCGTAAAGGCTCTGAACGGTATTTAGGGTTTGATCGGCAGAATATCCGAACTTTTTATTACACTCAACCTGTAAAGATGTTAGGTCAAACAGCTTGGGGGCGCTTTCTTTACCTTTTTTTCCTGGTAAAGGAAATAATTGTAAAAAGCTCATTCTGTATGTCCTGCAGGATCTGCTCGGCGTCTTCTTTTATGTTAAACTTTCCGCTTTTTGCGGAGAAGACAACATCTCGGTATATCGTTTTTAGCTCCCAGTAAGTCTGAGGTTTAAAGTTTTCTATTTCAAGATATCTGTTAACGATAAGTGCCAGAGTTGGAGTCTGAACCCTTCCAATAGAAAGCAGTTGTTTGCCCTGGGCGTATTTCAGCGTATATAGTCTCGTGGCATTGATTCCCAGCAGCCAGTCTCCAATAGCTCTTGAACTGCCGGCTGCATACAGTAGATCATACTCTTTGCTGTCTTTCAGATTTCTAAAACCTTCTTTCATGGCCTCTTCTGTCAGAGAGGAAATCCAGAGGCGTTTGACAGGTTTGGTACAGTTAGCTTTTGTAAGCACCCATCGCTGGATGAGTTCTCCTTCCTGGCCGGCGTCACCACAGTTGATAACCTCAGTAGCTTCATTTACGAGTTTGGTGATGGTCTTAAGTTGTTTTTCCATCCCCGGGTTATTTATACCCTTAATGCCAAACTTGGGAGGAAGAATCGGAAGGTGTTGAATGTTCCACCATTTTAACTGAGCATCATAATCTTGTGGCTCTTTTAGTGTGCAAAGATGGCCGATTGTCCAGGTTACCTGATAACCATTACCTTCAAAATAACCGTCTTTTCTGTTCTTGGCTCCCAGAAGTTCGGCAATTTCTCTTGCAACACTTGGTTTTTCGGCTATGCAGACTTTCAATTTGCTAGTTTAAAATTTAAGGATTTTAAAGATACTAAAAATTTGAAAAGTGATTTCATTGAAAAAGCCTGAGTTATTAACAAGTTTTTCCATCATGGACATGAAATTGCTGGATAACAATTGTTTTGGTAATTCCTTGGAAGGCTGCCAGCGGGGAATTATTCATATTATGCAGAATGATTTATCTATTTGTATAGTTTTTTTTTAACACAAAAATAAGATCAAACCATTAGAGAAAAATTTAGGGATTCGCCTTCATGAAACCATCCCGGAAATATTTCTCCTTGTGCATAATTTGCCTGTCCACAGTCCTGATTCATTTTAAACATAATCAAAATTATCCCGTTTTTGAATCGATAAATCTTTTCAACTAAGCTGATTATTATTGTTTTAATGAACAAGACAGGTGTAGATATTCTTTATCTAAGGGATTATGCTCATTTTTTATTACAGAATCATCTCACCGATCTTGCCAGACAGGAACTTGCTTTTAAAAAGGAGTTGGAACAACCTTTATTAAATAAAGTTGAAAATTTGACCGATGAGGAACTACTGTCAATTCTAGAAGCACGTCTGGAAGTATTCCTTAAGCATATGACGGAAGGGCAGGGAAATGAAGACATCGAAAAAGGAGTTTCCGATTGGAAGTCCGATCGGCTTATGGGTTTATCCAGAGTAGATATCCGTGCAACAGATATTGCTATCGAGTATGGAGCAAGAAAGAAGACTTTATTAACATTCCTTCCTAAATACACCAATGATCTTGATCTTGCCTTAAAAATCATTAATGAAATCGTAGACTTTTATACAGTTAAAGAAAAAAGGGCGATTGAGGCTTATACTGATATTCAAAAAGAGGAAGCAGAGGGAATTATAAAATCGCAAAAGGAAACAGAACGGAAGCTTCTGGAGAATGAAATACGGCTTAAAGATTCGCAGAGAATGGCTGAGCTTGGTAACTGGGAGCTGGAAAGCAAAAGCGGTTTAATTTTTTGGTCTGAGGAACTATACAGAATCTTTGGGCTGCCGAATAAAACAAAGATAAGCATGGATGATATCAGTCCATTAATGACAAAAGGAGCCTTAGAGAGACTATTAAAGAATATTCATGGTGCTCTGGAGTTTGGAACTCCATATACGCATGAGTATGAAATCATACGGCCTGATGGACAACACAGAGTAGTCAGGACCCATGGGGTACCGGAAAAAGATGAGGATGGAAAAGTTAAATTGCTGAAAGGAATAACTCAGGATATCACTCAGCTCAGAGAGACTGAAGGACTGTTAAGGCAAAGCCAGGAGCTTTTAGAACAAATAACCAAACTGGCACCTGTTATCATTCTTGTAATCGGTGTACCTGAGAATGAGCTTATTTATTATAATGGAAATATCTTTGAAAACCTTGCTCTGGAAGAAGTTGACCTGAGCAAATATGGTTATGGGCATTTATTGGAAATTGTCCATCCTGATGATCTCAATGCAGTCATTAACAGAAATAAAAGTTATACTTCCCTAAGAGATAATGAGCAAAGTATATTAGAGTTCAGGATTAAGAATAGGTCTGGGAACTGGAGATGGTATAATTCAAGGGCCATTGTTTTTAAAAGAAATGATAAAGGTGAGGTAGTGGAGGTTTTATTTACTGCCTCAGATATTGATGATCTTAAGCGTGCAGAAGAGACGCTGAAGCAGAATGGCAATTTCATTCAAAAGGTCGCAGAAACGCTTCCAAATATACTTTTTATCTATGACATCAGAGAACAAAAAAATGTCTATGCAAACAGGACTGTTGGTGATGTATTGGGGTATACTCCGGAAGGTCTGAAGAAGCTTGGCACCAATGTCCTTACTACTTTTCTGCATCCTGATGATCTACCGAAATTAGTCAGCCATTTCAATGATTTTGTTAACGCAAAAGAAGGTGAAGTTAGAAAGGTTGTCTTTAGGATGAAGGATGCAAAAGGAAAATGGAGCTGGTTTGTCAGTATGAATTCAGTTTTTGCAAGAGACGAAAATGGCATACCCTTTCAGATTCTCGGAGTTTCTCAGGATATTACAGATAGGGTCGAAGCTGAAGAGGCCCTGAAATACAGTGAAGCACAGCTAGTGGAAGCCCAGAGAATAGGTCATGTGGGAAGTTTTGATTGGAATTTGCAAACAAATATTGTTGAGGGAAGTCAGGAGCTTTATAAAATATTCGGAATAAAAGTCGCAAAAAGCTCCGTCAATCTGGAAGAGTTTAAAGCTTCTATCCTGGAAGAAGATGTTCCTAGGTTGTTTAAACTTGTCGAAGATGCAAGCCATAGTGGTGAAATGATTGATGTGGACTATAGGATTAAAGTGGACGGCAATATTCACAATTTGATTTCAAGAGCTAAAATATATAAAGATGAGAGTGGCCAGAGTGTCAGACTGGTTGGTGTAGTTCTGGATATTACAAGGCTTAAAAGAACGGAAGAAGCTTTAAAGCGAAAGAATGATGAGCTGACAACCGCATACGAAAATCTCGAAAGGGTTCAGGATAAACTTAGAAATATCAATACCGAATTGGAAAGAAGGGTTAAAGAAAGGACAGCGGAGCTGGAAGAAAGTGAAGAAAAGTACAGAGCGTTCGTGGTACAGAGTCAGGAGGGTATATGGAGGTTTGAACTAAATGATATTAAAGATATAGATATTTCACTTCCAAAGGAGGAACAGATACAAAAAATTCTGGATTATGGGTATGTTGCAGAGTGTAACGATCGAATGGCTCAGATGTATAGCTATGCATCTTCTTCTGAGCTTACAGGACTTTCTATTAAAGAACTGCTTGACACAAACGATGAAAATGTAGTGAAGGTCTTTAGAAGATTCATCGACTCCGGTTACAAGATCGAAAACCTCCTGACATCCGGAAAAGGGTTCAATGAGAGTAAGAGATATTATTCAAGCAATGTGCTGGGAATTGTGGAGAATGGAAAACTTATAAGAGCCTGGTCCACCCAGATTGATATTACTGCAGCAAAAGTTGCAGAGAAAGAAATGAAAGCGAGCGAAGAACAATATCGTTTTCTTGCTGAAACAGTGCCCCAATTATTCTGGGCTTCTGATAACAATGGCCATATAGAATATTATAACCAAAATTGGAAAGATTACACAGGTCTGCAGTTTGATAAAAACCAGAAATGGAGCTGGATCAATGCTGTATCTGATAAGGATAGGGAGCAATGTATTGCAGAGCTCAACTCTTGTGTGCAATCCGGGGGGATGTTTGAGATAGAATGCAGACTCAGAAAACAAGATGGCAATTATGAATGGCATCTGGCAAGGGCTTTACCGCTTAAGGAAGATGGGGCTATTAAGAATTGGTTTGGAACATTTACGGACATCAATGAAAGTAAACTCATAGAAGAAAATCTGCGCATCAAAAATGAGGAGTTAATAAAGATAAATCAGGACCTGGATAATTTCATATATACAGCTTCGCATGATCTTAAAGCTCCTATCTCAAATATCGAAGGTTTGTTAATGACAATCAACGATACGCTTGACCCCGAACATTGTAAAGGTGAAGAGATTACTCAGCTCTTTGAGATGATGGATAAATCTATTCTGAGATTTAAAAGGACCATCCATGACCTTACTGAAATAACAAGGGCTCAGAAGAGTGCTGAGGAAGAGAAAGAGTCTATAGAGTTTGAAGGAATCTTTGAAGATGTCATAACGTCCATAAATGATCTTGCAAAGGCTACTCAGGCAAGTTTTAATCTTGATTTTTCGGTTCCTTCCATAAAGTTTTCGAGGAAAAGTATGAGAAGCATCTTTTATAATCTTATAAGCAATGCTTTAAAATACAGACATCCAGCTAGAAGACCGGTTATTGAAGTTAAAACAGTCGAAAGGGATGAGTGGATCGTTTTATCAGTCAAAGACAATGGACTTGGGATTTCTGAAGCAAATAAAGAAAAGGTCTTTTCAATGTTTAAGCGCCTTCATGCCCATGTAGAAGGTTCAGGAGTGGGGTTGTACATAGTAAAGAGAATTGTTACCAATGCAGGAGGAAGAATTGAACTTGATAGCAAGATTGATGAAGGCACAACCTTCAGGATTTTTTTCAAACGGAATTAATATTCAGCAATATAGTTTTCTATATGATCAGACAGCTTTTGCAGTAAATTTTTCAGCACTGATATGGTCTCTTCGTCTGTAATTTCTTTGTTGGAATTAAGCTTTGAATTGACGTTGGCTATACTATATGCAGCGACCTGTTTGGTTCCCAATGCAGTTAATGTCATTTGAAGGGATGCAAGGGCTTTTTCACCTCCGGTATTTAATGGTGAAGCACTTAAAACCAATACCGGTTTTTCATTCAGTTCACCTGAAGAAACACACCAGTCCAAGGCATTTTTAAGAACTCCGGGAAGGTTGAATGCATATTCCGGAGTGCAGAATATTATTCCGTCTGCATTTTTAACCAGTTTGCGAAGTTTCTCTACAGCCTCCGGCGCTTTATCCGAATCTCTTTCAGGACTAAAATGAGGCAAGGCATCTAGGTCTGAATACAAATCTATTTTAACAGAGGGATTTGCCAGTTTTATCATAAACCTTAGTATAGAGGTGTTTGTGGAGGTTGATTTCAAGCTCCCGGATATAGCCAAAAAGTTTTTCATTCGCTGCATCATTTAATCAGTTGCCAATTTAGGTAATATGATGAGAATAGATTTTAATGGTTGAGTCAAAAATTATGTCAATTTATGTGGTAAAATTACCTGAATATTTTGACTTATTTTATTGATTATTGGTAATCTTTTGATGTGTCCGTTAGGTGTTATTCATTGAGTATTAATCTTCACGAGATTTATAGTTTTTGCTTTTTAAATTTTGAAGTTTTATATTTGAATCATTGTCAGTTACTTAATTCTTTTTAGGATAAGCTGGATTCCCTAACCCTGCAGCTTAAGAGCTTTTCTATCAGTTAATTGAAAGTTTAATAGATACTAAGGAAAGATTATTTATTGTATGAAATTTATACCTGTACTAGCATTTTCATTGATATCTTACATTGGTCAAGGGCAGTCAGTTTCTCCATATGTTATTAACTCCACTGGAAATGTTATTACCGGAGGTGGTTATTCATTGGAGTATTCTGTAGGAGAGATTGCTGTATCCACTATTGGTGAAGGAGATTTCATTATAACTGAAGGCGTCCTTCAGTCAGCGTTCACTTTTGTTAACTCAAATCCTGTTAAGTTGGATGCTGTAGGACCAAAATACATTTTTGACAGATCTAATTCAGGCTTGCATCTTATCTGTTCTGATGCGATAACCTCTATTGAGGTTTTTGACATTAAAGGGAATAAGGTTTCCTGCGCTGCTAATACAGCCTTTATCAACCTGAATCACCTCAGTGAGGGCTTGTATCTGGTTTACTACAAAGATCATAAGGAGTCATTCTATTATTTTAAACTCGTTAAATAGCTATATGAAACCCAATTGTTTTTTACTGTTCTCGTTGATGTTTATCATATGCGTTGCTGCTTTCGCTCAGCCAGAAGCAATAAACTATCAGGGGATTGCACGTGGTGCAGATGGTCTGCCTTTGATTAGCAGGGCCATATTTATAAGAGCCTCAATTACCAAAGACGCCGCAGGAGAAGATGCAGAGTATTCTGAACAGCATTCTGTAACGACCTCCTCTTCTGGTTTATTTAACCTGGCCTTAGGCAAAGGAACTGTTTTATCCGGTGTATTTACAAATATAGAATGGGGTGATGGAGATAGGTTTCTTAAAATAGAATTGAATGTTGATTCAAAAGGGTTTGAAGTTCTTGGAGTGACTCAGCTTCTTAGTGTTCCATATGCCTTATATGCCACCAATGCTGGTACAACAAATATCTCAGCTAAATCTCCTTTAAATTTTTCTAATAAGATAATAGGACTGAATGCCGGTACCAAACCTGGAGATCTCATGACCTGGGACGGAGTTAACTGGGTTTCTAAAGCTCAGGAAACAAAAACGCTCAATAACATGCAGCCTTATACAGTAATCAATTATTGTATCGCTATTAGTGGAGTCTTTCCGTCTCGGAATGGTACCGAACCATTTCTTGGAGAAATAATTCTTTTCGCTGGTAATTTTGCACCAAGAGGATATTTGCCTTGTGATGGAAGATTATTGTCGATTAGTGGGAATACTGCTTTATTCTCGCTTTTGGGAACAATGTACGGTGGGGATGGGAAAACTACGTTTGCATTACCTGATCTGAGAGGAAGGGTGCCGATATCTGCAGGTGCCGGGCCTGGACTTAACACTTATGTTGAAGGACAGACTGGTGGAACTGAAACTATAGTAAGGTAATATGAATAAGCTCTTTGAATTAAACTTTTAATTTGGAATTTATAATGCAATAGATGCGGCAATTGACAACAATTGCCGCATTTGTGTTTAAAGTATCTATGTTTATTTACAAAAAAGAAATTATTCTGCTCATACTAATTCTTACGGGATTTAGCTGCAATGCCAGAGAGTTACAACATTTGAGAGTAAAGATCAGCCAGAGTTCATCATTGATAGAACTGGCGTCCCGGTTTGAAAAACTAGGTAAACAATGCAATGTACAATTCAAACCGTGTCATAGTTTTCCTGAAATTAATTCTGCACTTAATAAATGGTTTGCCGCAGATATAGATGAAATGGCCATAGCACAAAGGATCTGTGTGGCTTTGTATACTGACAAACTTATTGAATATGCTGAGCTGAATGGCAGTATTTTTTTAGGTACTTTAAAAAATAAGAACAATGAACAGCAACCCCAGAACACCTTAGGGCTCAGATCCACCAATAGAAAGGTTATAAAGGTGGCTGTAGTAGATGATGGTTTTCGTTTGAGCCATCAAGCCATTAAATCTTTTATATTCACCAATCCCAAAGAGATCATTGGAAATAAAATTGATGACGATGGAAACGGCTATGTGGATGATGTTCATGGTTGGGATGTTTCAGATCATGATAACAATGTTAACCCTCCCGCTACCAGGCTTAAAGATTTTTATCATGGAACTTATATAGCTTCCATTATTACTTCTTTTAACAGTTTGATTGATTCTAATGATTTTTTTAAATCTCAATGCAGAATTGAAATTATTCCTGTAAAGTGTTTATCGGATGATGCCTCCAGTACTTATTTGAAAGATTGTTATAAAGGAATTGAATATGCAATTAAAGCGGGTGCCGATATAATTAACTGTTCATGGGGAGGTGGAACATTCTCTCAGTATGAACGGGATCTTATCGATGAAGCAAAAAAAGAGGTATTCTGATCATCGCTTCAGCAGGTAATTTTTATTCTGAGCGTTCTCAGTTTCCTGCAGCTTATGAACCAGTGGTCTCAGTTGCAGCACTTAGCAGAGATAATAGAAAGCTTCCGGTTTCTAACTATGGACCCACTATAGATCTGTCTGATCTTGGGGATAATGAAATGGCGGCCAGTGTATATGGGGATCGTAAAGATACAGCCATTTCTGGTACCTCAGTTGCTGTTGCACGTGTATCTGGGACGGCCGCACTAATCCTGGCTTGTCATCCGCAAATGAATTCTGACCAGCTAATGATGTATCTTGTAATGAATGCCACTCCTCTCGAAGAGATAAATAAAATATACGCAGGAAAGCTTGGTGCCGGTAAGCCGGACCTCCTTCGGACTTTGCAATGCATAAAATTTAAAACAGAGAAGAAATCTTTTTCAAATGCTAAAGGATATATTAAAGGTAGATTTAATAAGAGTAGCTCTGAATTCTATGATATTAAACCTGAGGGGGTATATAAAGGTGTTGTCATTAAAAAGGTTTCATCTGACCTTTATAGTAAAAATTGTGAAATAGTTATTTCTGATACAGCAAACAAGGAGAGGGAAAGGTTTGCTGTAAATGAATTTCCTGATTCTTTGTTCCTACCAGTAAGCGTTGTCAGGCTTGAATTTCGCCCTTCAAAAGAAAAAAAGGAGTTGTTGTTTTATTATAGTGTGGTAACAGTTGATTCATCAAAATTGTATTGCTCCTCACAAAGAATCCAGGAACTGCCTTCCGGAAGTTTTACAGATGGAAGTGGAGACCGGAATTACAGTGGTGGTCAGGACTGTAAATGGCTGATCTCTGCAAAAGAAGGCTCGCGCATTAGAATAAGCTTTCCGGAATTTAACACAGAAGCTCATGCAGATAAAGTTTATATATTTGACGGAGAAGACACTCAGGCAAGGATTATTGGCATATTCAGCGGGGATTTGACGCCACCTGAAATATCTTCAACCGGGAATAAAATGCTTGTCTGGTTTGTCACTGATAATGAAAATCACTATTCAGGATGGAAGGCTGAATATGTGATTATTGAGCCATAGTGGTCGAAGAAATGACTATAAATTGCAAATGAATTTATATGAATAAAAAGGCAACTCGATAATAACTATGTTTAAATTTTTTAAAAGGTTAAGTGTTTATGGAACATCTCCTGGCTTTAAAACCTGGGAAAACAGAAATATTATCATTGCCAATAGCATTGCTTTATGTGTTGCCATACTTTTGAGCATATTCACAATGCTTGATTTTTTTATCTACAGCTCGAGTGTATTGGTGGTTGCAATTTTTACCTCAATGGTGCTGTCAAATATTTTTACTCTTTTCTTGTCAAAGTACGGATATGTCAAGACTTCAAAATTTTTGCTTACAGCAGCAAATTGTGCCGGTATGCTATTTATGACTATAGTTGATAAAAAATCTGGTACAGCAGTTCACGATGCTTATTTTTTCCATCCCCGAACTGCTTTGTTATTGTTATGTATTATTCCTCTTGCGGTTTATCAGTTAGAGGAAAGGGTGGCTTTGATTAGCAGTATGACCTTTGGTTTTTTGACTCTGATTTTGTTTGATCCTATTCATTATTTATTTGGTGTTGATTATTATCAGATGAACTTTCAGGATGACAAGTATTATTTCTCCAACGTGGTTTATTTTCTATTTTATTGCTTTTTGATTGGTAGCTTTGGTTTCTTTAAAAAGAACATTGAGGCGTTTGAAAAGAAGAATCTCCTCCTCGTACATTCATTAAAAGGAAAAACTGAAACTGTGCAGGCACAGAAGGTCGATCTGGAAAGTAAAAACTATATTCTTGAAAAGTTGCTAAGTGAAAGAGATAAAGATCTTTCAAAGGTTACCGAAGAACTTTTCAGATACAATCAGGAATTATTGGAATACTCTTATACGCTTTCACATAAAATCCGTGGTCCTGTTGCAAGCGTGCTAGGTCTTCTGAATCTGATTGAAATAACAAGGAATCCTGCTGATATCAGAGAGTATCTTAAAAAGCTGGAACAATCAGTCCTTGCTTTGGATAATATAATTTATGATCTGAATAACATTGCAGACATTCAGCAGGAAAGCTATCAAGCCAGGGATTTAGTGTATTTCAGAGAGGAGTTTGAAAAGGTTGTAAATCATTTAAGACCCAAGATCAGAGATTATAATGTGAAGATTTCTGAAGATTTTAAAGAAGCACCTGAAATATACTCCGTTCAGGAAAAAATTTATTATCTGCTAAACGAGCTGGTTACAAATGCAATTCAGTTCAGAAAACCAGATCATTCACTGGAGATATCCGTCAGGTCATATAGGCAAGAGAATAATGTGGTTATAGAAGTACGTGATAATGGATCTGGTATGGATCTGGATAGTTATGGCGACGATTTGTTTAAACCTTTTAAAAGATTCCACCCAGACGCTTCAGGAACCGGGCTTGGATTATATATACTTAAACTTATAGTGGAGAAGCTGCAGGGAGAGATTATAGCTGAAAGTTCCAGGAAGTTTGGAACCATATTTAAGGTTATTTTAAAAAATCGCTTAAATTAGCCAGAAAGTAAGCTTTTTTATTTCATATATTAAAAACTGGTTTTGCAGGGCTAAAATTTAATAGGCTGAATAATGAATAGGAAGAGAGGAGGTTATGGCCTGTTTATCAAAACCTTGCTTCGTTTTGTCTCGTAAAAAGTAAGAATAGTACAAATTTCATATACACTCCAGGAGGCTGCATTTACGCATTTCTGTTGGAAATCAATCGATCACTTAGTCTTGTAATGTTAATCATACAGGTATGCACAACAACTACCCTTTAAATTCATTGTTTTCTAGAATTACTTCCGGAATATTTTTAGCCACTTCGTTTTTCTTCTTTTTCCGGCAATTCGCAAGCTCAAAAGATTGAAGTCTGGCAAGGATCAGTTATGCACCACCATAACAGCACTGCAGCATTTCCTCCTGCGGCAGAAACAACCCCTTCACTGAGTTTTATTATCAAAAATGCTGGAGATACTGACCTTCAATTAACAGGCGAGCCTTTAGTAAGATTGAACAAAGTAGTTGATTTTTTTCTGGAAGATGAGCCTTCTGCTTCTATAATTAGCCCTGGAGATTCTTCAGTATTTTCAATATCTTATTATCCCTCTTCAGGTGATGTAAGTACAGCCAGAATATTTATCGTTTCCAATGATCCGGATAATGAAACTTTTATACTGAATCTGACAGGGCCTGGAAACTTGCTCTATAGCTCCCTGAATCAATGGCCTGGTGATGCGAACGTACAATCTTCCGGTGATGCGGGATATGACGGTGGGTTTTCGGTTAATATTGAAAATGTAAAAATTTCCGGTAAGACCAGCGCTTATTGGGGGCCTGTTGTAGATTCCCAAGGGCATCTGTCTCTGAGCCTTACTTATGATGGTTTCGCTGTATCAGACGATGAGGTAATGAAGTTTTCACCAGAAGAAAGCAGTTTGGAAAACGGCATTCTGGTTTGGAAAGGAAAGTCAATTTTAATTGATGCTATTGATGGAACTTCACCTGTAGTTTATACTAAAGCAACATTAAAAGCTTCGAAGGGGGACGGCTCTGCTTATCCATTAATAAATCCTGGCAATCTTGGAATGTCTGCTCAAATAGGCGGTCTTGTTCAATTTTCTTCTGAAAGTGATAAGCTTCAAGCCAATCTTCTTGTAGAAGCTTCACTCTCTCCGGATACTGACTATATGCCGTTCCAGGAATTTTATGAGACAAATGCCATACCTGCAGATCCAACATCAGCTTATTATATAGGAAATCAGGGGTTCTATTGGTATAATGTTCCTCCGGTAGTTGAAACAAACTTAGGCCTTTGGGTTCTCGAGGGGGGTAAAGAAATTATTAATTCAGAGCTTTTGAATATCAATGATGAATCTGCTTCCGAATTAATAATTTTTTCTTTTGACCCTGCTCTCACTAACGATAACCCAGTTAAAAACGGGACAGGATATCTGGTTCTGAAAGGTGATACTCTTAAGAAATCGGACTCCTTTACTTTAAAAGATCTGGAAGATGGAAATTTAAGCTTTGTTCATAATGGGGGAGATGCTGTTTTTGAAGATGAGTTTACCTTCAGTGTAAAAGATGGAAGTAATGTGGCCGCATCAGATAATGGGATTTCACTGTTTACCTTTAAAATTGAGATAGAGCCCGTTAATGACTTACCTATAGCAAAAGCGGATACCATAAATGTTTCTTACAAAGGAAGTTATTCAGGTCAGTTAATCGCTTTTGATGCGGAAGAAGATAATCTGACATTTGAAATAGTTGGCCAACCTTTGCTTGGCTCAGTTAGTCTGACAGAAGACGGGAGCTTCATTTACACTTCTGCTTCGGCCGGTTCAGGAACAGACCTTTTCACTTTCAGGGCTCATGATGGATATGGATATAGTAATCTGGGGGAAGTCTTTATAAATCTACTTAATGCTGCTCCGGTTGCTCAATCCGAACATATTACTACCAGAGAAAATGTTGAGGTATCTGGTAATCTCACAGCTTCCGATGCAGAAAATGGCATTATAACTTTTAACCTGATAGCAAACGGCTCAAAGGGTGATGTCGAAATTAAAGCAGATGGATCTTTTACCTATAAGCCTGGCAACGGTAAATTTGGAACGGAAGTATTTTACTTTAAAGCTGTTGACGATGCAGGAAATGAATCCCCCGCAACACCTTGCTATATTCACATAAAACCTTCCCTCGACGAAGGAGATGTACTGATAGCTGACGGAGATAAAATAAGAATTGTAGACCCTGTTACCTCTCAGGACAGCGTAATAGCTTCAGGAGAATATATAAAGGATGCAAGAAACATTTACTATAAAAATGGAACGAGCTTGTTTTTGCTGGATGCAGAATCTGGCCTTGTTAAAATAGATATAGAAACTGGTTTGCAGACCTTGTTGGTGGAGGTTACTCGTTTCAGCATGCTTCCTTCCGATCCTTTGGCACCTGCTATGGTTATGGACAAAGATGGTAATCTGGTTATGGCTGATGGCACCAATGGGGTAGTCAGAATTGATACAGCAACAGGATTTGTTGAGTCTGTATACCAGGGTGGGGATCTGCAGTTTGCTAGTGGAATATTGATGTTGAGAAACGGTGACCTGATAGTCGGAAATGCTGGGTTTTTCGGAGCTCCTAGTTCAATACTGAAAATTTCACCTAATAATTTTGTTGTAAATATTAGCAGTGTTAATGATGTCTTGCTTCCTTTAGATATTGCTTTGAAGGATCAGGAGAACATTTATGTTGCCGACGGAGGTAGCCTTGCTTCAGGAACGGACGAGGTTTACACGCTGAATCTCATGGATGGAAGTAAAGAACTTGTTTCTGCTACAGGTGACCTTAACTGGCCTGCAGGATTAGATTTTCAACAAAAAAAGGAGTTACTCTATGTTCTGAGTCAGGGTGATAAGGCTTTACTACAGTACGACTTGAATGGAGCAAAGACAACGATTACGACAGAAGATGGTCTGGTAAATCCTTTCGGACTTTTTGTAATACAAAGAACAAATCTGAAACCTGAATTTGCTACTATTGAAGCGCTTTCAGGAAAATTTGGAACCGTTTACAGGATAGACCTGGATACTGTTTTGACAGATGATGTCGATGCGCTTACTGATCTTTCTATTGAAGTAGAATCATCAGACAGAGGTGTTGTTGATGTTTCCGTTGATGGTAAGATTATTACTCTGATCTGTCTTGGCTCCGGAAGTGCAGAGGTTATTATTAAAGCTATCGATACAGATGGGGCATTTAGTCTTCAGGATTTTAAGGTGTACGTAGACAGGGAGATTCAATACATTACATTTGACCCAATACCGGACAAATCAATTAACAGTAACGATTTTACAATCGTAGCGAACTCCAATGCCCAGTTGCCGATAACTTTTGAAGCCTTATCATCTAATATCATAGTAGTAGGTGACAAGGTTCAGATTATTGAGCCGGGATTGGCTAAAATTAAAGCCATACAAGAAGGTGATGATGAATTTGCTCCCGCAACTCCAGTTATACGTTCCTTTTGTGTTTTACCTGGCCAGCCACAAATATTCCAGGCTGCATTTGAAGATGGAACAATACTGTTGAGCTCAAGCGATGAGGACGGAAATCAGTGGTACTATAATAATCAGCCTATCGAAGGTGAGGTGAGCAATACTTTATTAGCTACAAAGACCGGTTTTTATGGAGTTAAAACAGTAGTTGACGGTTGTGAAGGAGAAATGTCAGCAGTTGCGGATATTATTATTACGGGAATAAATTCAAAGCTTTCTTCTGCTCTGGTGCATGTTTTCCCTGTACCTGCTGATAATATGATAACTGTCCACTTTGAAGATGCCACTTCAGAAACCAAAAAGGTTGAAATCTATGATGTTTTAGGACAAAAAGTTTATACCGAATATTCTGACCAGCCAACTATTGAAATAAATATTGATAATCTAAGTGGGGGGCAGTATTTGTTAAAGTTAAGTACTGAGCAGGGATCAATAACAAAGAGGTTCATAAAAAGATAAGCATTCCATAAGTTCTTAAAAAAGAAGAGGCTGTCCTTTATGGCAGCCTCTTCTTTTTTGTTATTGAGTTATAAGTTTATTGACAGATGTAAGAAACTTTAGAGACAGTTTCAGTAGATCCGAGAAGTGTATTATGTTTTGTTCTGACTTCTGTAACGTTTCCTCTATCATCATAACTATAGCTTATTTCATCTGTATTTATACCAAGCGGATGAATAACTTTGACAATTGGATTCTTAGTGCTTTTGCCTGTTGGGATAGGGTTCGAATTAGATCCATTTATATCAATGCCCGATTTGTTTTCAACACTTGTATCATATTCATACTTTGTAATATTAAGCATCATAGATTCACCCACTTTAGAGTAAGTGCTTTGTAATACATTTCCACCGGAAATTTCGTAAGTAGTAACATAGGCGCCTTTGGAAAGAACCTCTCCTGAAGTATTATAAATATAGGTGTAAATGATCTCTCTGGTCAGGTAGCCGTCCCCATTATATTGGTAGTAAACAGAGTCATAAGTAATGGTCTCACTATCTATTGTTTTGTTAAAGCTTTTCGCAGCATATCCGTTCTTATTTACTTCAATTTTGGAAGTAGCTTTTACTTCGCCGTTAGATCCAAAGGTATAGGTTCTGACGTAGGCGCTGTCATAATCGTATGTAGTGTATTCGCCGGATGCATTGTCTGTTACCTTAGTGATTTTTCCATCTGATGAATATTCACTTGTTGACAATAACTGATCATTTGCTCCTTTAACCTCTGCTACTTTACAAGGGTTTACAGGTGTAACTTCAGAATCTTTATCCTTCTTACAAGAAGCAAAGCATAGTAAAAATGCCATTGCGGAAATGGATAAATATGAAATATTTTTTTTCATGGATTATAGTTTAATTCATTAAAAATACCTGTTTTTGATAAAAGAACCAATTTGGATGTTTGGAACAATTTAGAATTAAGGAATCAGGGGAAGCATTTAAAAGTGAGAATTATGAATCAGAATTCATCAAGCAATTCTTTTTCTCTACTGGTGAGGCTGTCTATCCCCTTTTCATTGATTTTGTCAAGTATCCTGTCAATATCTTTCTGCTTATTATATTTCCGGAGATTATATTCTTCATCCTTAGTCATGTAGCTTTTCCCGGGAGAAAAAGAAGAATTAATTAAAAGGATCTCAGGCATTGCAAGGATAAAATACAAGAATGTGATCGTTGGGGCGAGAAGGCAGAGTATGGGTATGTAGTTGTCGAAAATGATCGCAGGGTTCATTGCTATTGCAACCAGCATACCTGTCAGGGCACCTCCGAGGTGGGCATCATGGCCAATATTTCCCGCATTGGATTTTATTCCATAAATGGATATTGCAACAAATATCAAAGCAAATATCCAACCGGGGATTTGTGTTGGTATAAATAATAAACCTATAGAAATACCCGGAAAAATCGCAACGGAGGCGAAGATTAATCCGCAAATTGCTCCTGATGCGCCAATAGCACTATAATCACCATGATTTCTGTGGATATAGAGGGCAAACAAATTTCCACCAAGAAGACTCAAAAAGTAGATCATCAAAAACTGTCCTGATCCCATTTGGCTCTCCAGTGCTTCTGAAAAAGAAAAGAAGGCGTAAGTATTAAAAATCAGGTGAAACCAGTTTGCATGAAGAAAGCCCGATGAAAACAACCTCTTGTAATCCTTGTAAATTAGTATGTTGTCAACTCTAAAAAGGTATTTCTCAAAAAAAGTCTTGTCTTTAAATCCACGGTAAGAAAAATATACCGTGAGAAACATTATAACAACACTAAATAATAGTGCTGTGTTGGTTGAAAACGCTCCCATTTTTAATTTCCGGTTAAAAAAACACCTAGTATAAAAATAAGAAATTTCAAGGAAAATCGCGAATAGATATCCCAATTACATACGTATTCATTGACTAAAGAAATTAGGAATTTTTAAAATGAGAATATTAAATATCAGTAATTTCCTTCTTTATTTTTTCAAATTGACTATTCGTTATCTGTTGAAGTTCGTCGAAATCTATTTGGTTCATTTCGTATAATAGAATTGCGTTTTCCAGGCTAAATGTACACGCCTCAAGGTATAATATTTTTGTGTGTAATCTCCGGACGTAAAGGTAGTTGGTATCTTTGTTTTTCTCCATAGTATTTCAATTTAAGTATAATATTACACATTTTGAGTAATATTATATATAAGTTGTGTGAAAAAATACTTTACATGTGGTTATTTTTACCTTTAGCTTTACCCTGTATCATGAAAGATCTTGGTAACATTTTAAAATCACTCAGAATCTCAAAAGGAATCAGCCAGGACGCTCTGGCTTTTGAAATGGAGATTTCACTTTCTACCTATTCGAAATTAGAAAGAGGATTAACAGATATAACACTTTCCAAACTTGAAAAACTTGCAGCGTTTTATGGGATGGATGTAGTGGAAGTTCTTTTATATGGTTCAAGTCCTTTGGTAGCCCCTAATATTTGTAAAAAGCTTATGGAAGAAAAGGATAGAGAAATTATGAATCTTCAAAAAGACTTAATAGAAGCATTGAAGAAAAAGTCATAAATTGTTGACAGTCAGGTCGAGTTTATATTTTTCATAGTTGATGAATACTTTTATAGGGTGAAAATAGTTTTGGCATATAACTTTACTCATATCTTTTATTTTTATAGATTTAACATGTTGTAAATAAATAATTTAATCATAATTTAACCGCCAGTAAAAAATGATTGATTTATCTCTCGTTGGGAAACGCCTTAAGCAATTTCTCGATACGAAAAGGATGAAAATTAATGAATTAGGAAAGGCCAGTGATACGGCCGGCACTCAGATTTATAACATTATAAAGGGAAAGAAATACGGTGTCGACAAGTTTATCAGTGTCGTTCGGGAGGTGCCAGACCTCAACCTTTACTGGTTACTGTTTGAGGAAGGCGAAATGTATAAAAATGAAAAGGAGGCTATTGACATTAGAGAGAAGCCTGAGTATCTGAAAATGGAAATTGAAAATCTCAGATCCCTGATCAGTTATCAGGAGCTTACACTCAATGTTTATAAAAAGTCCCTGGAAATGGCAGTTTCTACAAATGAAGATCTTAAAGAATTGCTGGAGTTTTATCAGAAATTAATTGAAAAGGAAAAGAGTGGGTCAGGATGAGATAAATATAAAAATTGACAGCTATGGAAATAAATATTAAAGCATGTGATATTGGGGAGAATGGTAAAAGGAAAAATGTGGAGATTATAAAAGTTGGTGGGAAGATTTATGTGCAAATGGATGATCTGGATCATGGGGAAAATCTAATGATTTTGGCAGATTCTCTTTCTGCTGAAATAATAATACTTCAGGATAGGATAAGGGTCTTGGAAGAGCGGTTGCGTATGCTGAAAGCCTCCAATTTTTAATAGAGAAATTTTTATAATCCAATTGTAGAAAATTATTTTTTAATTCTAGATAAATAAATAAACGTAGTTTATCGTTAGCATTGTAATTTTCTGAAAGTTGTACAGTGTTTTTATTTTGTTGTTATCTTTTTTTCTTAAATCTTTTTTGCTATGGACTTAAAACGCAATCAAACAAATGAACTTTTTATAAGAAGGCTACACACAAAAATTCTTTATATTGAAGCATGTGCTTTTAGCCTGGAAAATGCTATTCTTTTGCATGAGATGGGACAAATGACTTTTGAGGAGCTGGAAGCTCATGTTGATGCCCAACTAAAAAAAATTATTAAAGAAGTGAAGGTAGAATAATGATTCAGTGAAATGATCAGGTACTTAGAAAATCCAGTGAAGTTCACAGTTTAACTTATTTAATTTTAATCAATAAATGGGAAGATAGTTTTCCAGTCATTTTTCATACTGGTAATAATCCAGTTTTTATCTGGAGCCATTATAAGTGCTTGGTCCAATTTTCCTTGCAGCGTCTCTTTGGTATAAGACCATTCTCTTTGTGCATCATCATGTTTAATGATTATTCCTAATGAAGGTTCTCGTGATGTTACCCATTCCAGCATCTGAATATCTCCATCAGAATTTCCGAATGCTACTACAGGTTGTTGGCCAATATTTGAAAATATGCCTACGGGCTTACCGTCTTTGTCGTCTATGAAGTTTATTTCCGGCAATCTCTGTAACTGTGGATTCCCATCAACTACTTTATATTGTGTTTTTATACTGCTGCCAATAACTTGAGAAGGGGGTATGCCATAAATAGCCTTTGACCAGGGCCTGATAAATTCTATTCCCCCACCGGAAACTATATAGTTTCTAAAACCATTTGATTTAAAATATTCAAGCACTTCCAGCATCGGAAGAAATACACATTCAGAATATAATTTTCCAAATGTTGGATGCAATGCTTTTGATATCCATTCCATTACAAGCTTATCAAACTCAGTGGTTGTCATTCCGGCATGGGTAACCATAATCATTTCTGAAATCTCTTTTAACCCTCCTGAAAGTGCAGTTTTCAGATCCCGTTCAAGTAAAGCCTTAAAAGGCTGTTCTTCTTTCCACTCAGGATGTTGCGGAGCCAGATCTTCTATGCGGTCTAGCAAAAAAGCCATTTGAGTATAGCAAGGCTGTTCTGTCCAGAGTGTACCATCATTGTCAAATACAGCTATTCTGCCTTCCGTCGGGACAAATTGTGCATTTCGCGGATCTGTTACTTTTTTAATAAAGTCTAGTATTGCTTGTTTAGCCTGACCGTCATTCCAGGATGGAAGAGGATCGTTTCTACTTGATTTTACTTTATTAAAAGTTACTTGTTTGTTTTGCTCAGCCTCCCTGTTTTTCATTGGTTAAATAGAATTTCTATGCTATTTAGAGAAGCTATTTAGATTGTTAATTGTTCGGGTATTTTTATGGTGAATGGTTAAGGCACAAAACAACCTAACATTTTCTTTTATGACTTGTTTTACCCGGAAATAAAAATTCCAATGGAGCAGTTTTCGTATGTGTTCACGATATTTTTTATCACAATCGGACCTCTTAAAATAATTCCTT
Organism: Sporocytophaga sp.; assembly: GCA_024707265.1. Taxonomy (GTDB): domain Bacteria; phylum Bacteroidota; class Bacteroidia; order Cytophagales; family Cytophagaceae; genus Sporocytophaga. The sequence continues at coordinate 615,363 of JANQAB010000009.1, forward strand.
TATTCTATGGAATGACAATAGGACTGGATGAAAAAACGCTTAAAAAACTTGCGTTAAAAGGAACCTGGTTCTCGCTGATCATTATCATGTTGCTAGTGCTTGTGGTCACCCAGATGCTGAAGGCCTGGAGAATTTCCATCCCTTCTGTGACTATAGCGGGAAGTATCTTATTGTTCATCTCTTCTTTAAAAATGATTCTGGCTTTTAAACCACCGCAAGTTGCAGCAGGAAAAGGGGCTGAAAGTGAAATTAAACCACAAAGTCTTTCTCCTAGGGAATTATCAATGAAAGCGCTTTCTCCTCTGACTGTTCCTTTGATTATTTCTCCAATAGGCGTGGCTGCTATAATTGCCGCTGCAAGTCTGGCCTTTGAGAAAGGAATAGAAGCAGATTTGGCGGTAGTTGTGGCACTACTACTGATTATATTTTTGAATATTCTTTCAATGATCTCCGCCCGGAGAATTATGAAGGTAATCAGTATGCCGGCATTTTCAATAATAGGATGGATCCTGGCAATTCTTCAGGCATCCCTTGCCGTTCAATTTATGGTAAATGCACTGCACAAGTTATTTCCGTGAGCGTAGTTAAAAACAATCAAAAGTTGAGAATTCAGCAATGGGAATTAAAGTAGTATAATACTTATTCTTAGGTGAATTAAAGTCTTCCGCCTGTAAGGCTTTGTTAAAGATAAATCCAGCGGAACATTTTGATAATTATTGATTATGCTATAAAAATTTTTGGATGTAAATAGAAAGCTTTGATCTTGAATTAAGCTGGTGCAAGCGTCCTCGCTTGTACCCAAAATTATCAAGTGTCACGCTTGATTAGCAATTATCTAATCTTGAAATATTTGCTACTAAGTTGACCTCTGTTTTTCTTCAAAGATGGATTTTGAGTGAGGTCGTTTTTTAACTGTCAGGAATAAAAAAGGGCCACATTTGTGGCCCTTTTTTATTTATTCAAGTTAAGATATTTTTTAATTACTTCTTTTTCCCCTGATCATGCTTTATTGAATTCGCGATAATCTCCTCAGCCTGCTCATAAGAAACCCTTTTAGCTATAATCTCCTGCTTATCATTAAGAATATAAAGAACAGGAGTTGCATAGATATCATATTTATCTCGGAAGTTTACCGTATGATCCGGATCATAAACGTTTGTCCAGGCAAGGTCATTTTTTCTGGATGAAATTTACCCAGTCCTTGTACTTTCTGTCAATATTCACTGCATATACCGACAATCCTTTGTCTTTATATTTCAGGTAAACTTCGTAAAGTTTAGGAGTGGTTTTCTGACAATGGCCGCAGTTTGGGTCCCAGAAGTATACAAAGGTGTATTTTGACTTCTGATCACGTAGTCTGCGGTAAGTTCCTGTTGAATCTTTAAGCATCAGATCAGGAGCTTTTTTACCAAGTAAAAGAGGCTCAAGGATCTGAGCTCTTTGTACAATTTTAGCCAGTGTTTCTTTGTCCACCCAATACGCTTTTCCCGTTTTATAGTATTTATTTACCATATGCACAAAAACTGCATCGGCTCCCATCAGCTGAGAAGTTTCATGTTTGGTAGTAATATACCACACAGTGTATTTGAAAACTTCTTTGTTTGCTTCCGACTTTTTAACAAGATTATCTGCAGCGGCATTAATAGAATCTACATTAGGATAAACAAGATTTTCAAAGTACTCTTTTAATTTTTCGTGATAAACAGGAGTTTTGGTTATTCTATCATCGGAGAAATCAATGTTGTCAAAATAGTGGTCTTTATAAAATCTGTAGGTAAACAGGGAATCTCCTTTGGCTTTTGCTGCTGCTTCATCTGCCGGTGAAACCTCTATCGGCATCATTGCCTTAAAGAGTTTTGCTACAAAAGTTTTAGGGTTATTATTAATGATACTTAGTCTGTAATCATTTATTTCTTTGCTTACAGCCTTCATTTTGTCCTTAATGTCAGTAGTATCTTTTTTGTTTTTAGCATCAGCAAGGCTTTTCTGAAGCTTACTCATCTCTTCTCCTTTAGGATTAAGAAATTTCAGATATTCGTAAAACAATGTGTTTTCCGTCGATCCTGTAACTTTCATGTTTTTTACATAGTCGGCAGTATCGGTTTCCATGGCGAATTTCTGTTCGTTGATGAGTACTTCGAAGTATCTTTTATCCGGAAGCACGACGAGATAAATGCCACCCTCCAGAGGAGTGGTACCCTCGAAAGTAAAGTTTCCTTTGGAATCAACCTTTGCGGTGTCTTTCAAATATTGCTTGTCCCCGAAGTGATAAGCAAGGAGGCATGTGGTATCTTTAATGCCCTTCACTTTTAACTTAATGGAATAAGCAGGAGGCGTTCCACCTGCAAACGCATTGACAACGAACAGGGAGAACAATAAAAGTAATGTGTTTCTAACTCGCATAGTTAATATAAATCATATTTATTGAACGCAAAATTAATAATAGTGCTTTACGAAAAAAGGGTTTATTCCCTAAACGCTATCTTTATGAATTGTTTTGGATTTGAAATGACATTTTTTATGCCATAATAACTATGTTATCCAGGCTAGTCGTATTTTTTCTGTAGTCATTTTGGTATCAAGCAATACCAACATAACAAAGTGAAAAATTGGTAAACATAACTTTTGTAGCCGAATGTTCATCGTTTACTATACGACCTATTTAAATGGCATATTTAACTCTTAATGAGAGTTTTGGTGTATTGGTAACAACTAAAAAGTGGCCTGGATAAGATTTTTGAGTAAAACGCACACTAATTCAATTCTTTAAAATATTGTTCAGCTCTTTTTCCAGTTTAAGGGCAAGAGGAATAAGTATTTCATCTTCAACCATGGAGTGTTTCTGAAGGTCCTGAGAAAAAATCTCCAGCTGAATCAAAAATATTCTGTAAGCCATTACCGGTTCCCGTTGATTTGCTGCGGCAAGTATGATTTCTTTGATGCTTTCAAGTCCTTTTTCATGGTCATCGTGACTGTGAATGAAGGTTGAAATGGAATATTTGCTCAGTTTGCTGTGGACATCGAACTTAAATCCCTGAAGCTTTGTGGATTGAAGATATTCTATATAAGGAAAAAGTTCAAGCTCTTCTTCCCAGATGTGCTTGATAAGGTCTTCTTTATAAGTAAGAAAAAGTGACCCGGAATGTACGAGAGAGGGAGAGCCGGGTGCATATTCCCTAATAAGATTTTCTATGGAAAGCTCAATTTCCGGAAGTTTTTTGCTTAGATAATACTCATGGGTCTTTTTCAGATAGTTGAGTATAGAGGTGAGGCTAAATGCCATGAGCTCCTCTGTAGGAAAATCTGTATTCTCATCAAAAGCTTTCAGAATGCCAATTACAAAATCCGGATTCTCTCCATTTAAAAGACAGGCTTGCTGCACACTCACATTCCAGGAGGGCAGCTTAAAATTAAATCTCTCTACTACACTTTGCAGAAGCCTGTTTTGAGAAATTATGTCTTTTAAAGGGGTGTCTTTTGTAATCATTTCCGTTAATGATAATTAAACTTTAACCATCCCAACAGAAGCCGAAGCTGCTCCCTGAGTCTATTTTTTGAAGAAATTTATTCAAACATTCTATTGAAGTAGACTCCCGGTATGAGGTACTTTTCTCTAAATTTAAACAAATAAAGCCTTCTGTAAAATAAATCCTTTTATAATCTTTTTTCCTGCCATTACATTTCGATGAAGAATGTTCCTGGTTCGGACTTTAAAATGATTTTCATTCAAAGATCATAAAATCAATCTATTATACTGATGGAAATCATTTTTTTATAAGTTTTTTTCGATAAAGTCACTCATCTTTTTATACAAATGGAACCGGGTATAACCTCCGTAAATCCCATGGTTCTTGTTGGTATAATATAATAACTCAAATTGCTTATTGCTGTTTACCAAAGCATCGGTCATCATCATTGAATTCTGAACATGAACATTGTCATCCGCAGTTCCATGTACCAGCAGGTAGTTACCTTTTAGTTTTGCTGTATGGCTTAAAGGAGAATAGTTGTCATAACCTTCCGGATTTTCCTGTGGAAGCCCAAGGTAGCGTTCTGTATAAATGGTATCGTAAAATCTCCAGTTGGTAACAGGGGCTACTGCAATACCGGTCTTAAAATAATCTGCTCCCAGGGTCATGGCGAGTGAAGAAAGATAACCTCCATAACTCCAGCCAAAAATTCCTATGCGGTTGCCGTCGACATAGTTGAGGTTAGAAATGTATTTTGCCGAGGAAATAAGGTCTTCGGTTTCATATTTCCCAAGGCTTTTCTGGGTGATCTTTTTTATTGAAGCTCCTCTTCCTCCGCAACCTCTTGGATCCACGCTGACGATGATGTAGCCTTTTGCAGCCAAAGCCTGAAACCAGTAGTAGTTGGGGCCCATCCACTCATTTTTTACTGTCTGGTAACCCGGACCTCCATAAACATAAAACAAAACCGGTAACTTTTTGCCGGTTGCATTCTCTTTAGGCTTAATCATCCAACCATCAAAGGTGTCTCCGTTTGCAGATTTAAACTGAAAAAAATCAGGCTCAATAATGGAGAAAGCAGCCATCCGTTTCAGTAATTCCTTATTTTCTGTAACCGGACGGACCTCTTTCCCTGATTTATTGAATATGGAAGTTACATGAGGAGTGCTGATGGTACTAAAGATGTCCAAATAGAAATTCTTATTGGAGCTCATTTCTATATCATGAGTTCCTTTACCCGAACTTATTTGTTTTTTGTTCTTCCCATCGAAACCGATTACATAAAATTGCCTTTCTAATGGTGAAGCTTCAGTAGAGGTATAATAAACTTTTTGTATGCTTTCTTCAATTCCTGAAATTTTTTCTACTTCCCAATTGCCGCAGGTAATCTGCCGAACTTCTTTTCCTTCAAGGTTATAGAGGTAAATGTGTCTGAATCCTGATTTTTCGCTGGTTAAAATAAAGTGTTTGTTGTCGGCGAGGTAGGTCAGGTTGTCATTGATTTCAATATAAGTGTCAGATTTTTCTTCGTATCCGGTATTAATTTTTCCAGTGGTAACATCAGCATGCAGAATCTCCATGTGATTTTGCAATCTGTTCATTCTTATGAAGCTTATCACAGAAGGGTTTTTGGTCCATTGAAGCCTCGGAATGTATAGGTCTTTTCCTTTGCCGGAGAAAATCTCCTTGATTTTATTTTCCTCTGTGAAGTAACATGATACGCTAAGCTCCGAGTTTTTTTCACCGGCTTTAGGATATTTGAATCTATAATCCGTAGGATACAAACCATCCCAAAGTTGCATATTGTACTCTTTAACATCCGATTCATCAAAAGTCAGGTAAGCTATTTTTTTACTGTCTTCTGACCAGGAGAAAGCTTTGGTTATTTCAAATTCTTCTTCATACACCCAATCTGTACTGCCGTTAATGATTTTATTGATCATTCCGGTATAGGTGATTCGGGTCTCTTTTACGTCTGAGAAAGAGGTAATGTACAGATCATTATTTTTCACATATGCTATTTTCTTTCCATCCGGTGAAAAAGTAGGATAAGAAATTTTTTCTGATGAGGAGAGTGGAGTAGCTTTTTTAGTGGAAAGATTAACAAGATAAAAGATACTTTTTGAGGATCTTCTGTATATTGGTTCTCTTGCTGAGGCAAGGAGGAGCATGCTTTCGTCAGGACTAAAAAAATATTCTTCTATATTTATCTGAGGCTGAATAGTTAATTCGGAAGAAGTGATGATGGTCTTTACTTCTTTTCCATTTTTGGCATCAAATTGGATAACGCGCTGAGTTGTGCCGTCGTTGACCAGTTCGGTATAGTAAGAGTCATTTTTCATCCAGGTAAACCCTTGAGGAGTTTCCGGCCGAAATGTGCCTTTGAGCCAGATGTCTTCTATGCCAATTGGTTTTTTTAACTGTGAATAAGTTAAGGAGTGAGTGAAAAATATTAAAGTGATTACAAAAAATCTTTTTAACATAATTTTAATAAGTTATTGTTTCTTTGCGGAGATTTAAAACAAAATAAGAATCAAACGGTTTAAAAATAGGCAATTTTTATGGCAAGTTTTGAAACATTTTCCCAGAACAGGAGTAACAGAAAAAGTTATATATTTACCATTAAAACATTTTAAACTTAAAACAATCAAACAATTTTCAATTCCTATGAAAAAAATTTTCAGATTATTTTCTTTAGCTGCACTGTCTGCAGTTCTTTTGACAAGTTGCGGTGATGATACCGAACCGACACCAGATACAAATCCGGATGCTAAAGTGTTTGAACTTGCATTGAATGACAATAGCAAGGAAACAAAAATAGAAGGTGTTGTTTCTACAAGTGATGGTACTGCTAAAATCAGATTAAACGTTGTAAGTACAACGGATTTGGATCAAATCTTTATTCTGAAATCTCAGGACAATGGTGATTTGACACCATATATAGTTTCGACAATTACAACAGCCGATGGCAAAACATTTAATGGGGGTACTAACGGTAATTACTCCTTAAAAGTACCAGGAAGCACTAAAAGTTTTGTTATAGATATTCCAGTAAACATCAGATCTTCTTCTTCTGCGGTTACAGATGTTTATTCAATCTGGATTACAAATGGAACAGGTGCTTTCACTATTCCTACAAAAAAGAAAGTTCTTGGAATCGGTACTGTAGTTTTAAAGTATGATGCTAATGCATCTTCATCAACATTTACTAGCTTCTCTACAACTTTAGGAGATCAGCAAGCTACACCTCCAAGTTTATTAGTAACTAGCGGTCAAGGTGGAACATTAACTACAGCTGATTTCAAAGATGCAAGCTTCCCAGAAAATGCAGCAAGTGCTGATATTAGCTTCTCTGGATTAAATGCAGGTGGAACTGCTCTTGGAAATGTATCTTATTTTATCTCTCCAAGTGAAAGAACAGCTGTTGGTTTTAATGGCGAGCCAACAGGAGTAAACACTACTACATTTGCTGAATATACTGCAACTACATTCGAAAATGCTACTGCTTCAAATCTTTCTGCATTAACAACTTCTTCTACTAAAATAGCTGTTGAGGCTGGTAAGACTTATGCATTTACTACAGCTAAAGGTAAAAAAGGTATCGTAAAAGTTAATTCAATCACTACTAGTGGAAATGGAAAAGCAGCAGCTGTTTCTGTAAAAGTTCTTAACTAATTATAAAAATTAGATTTATTGAAGAAGGCTGTTCCAAAAAGGACAGCCTTCTTTTTTTATATACAACCAGATAAGTTTCTATTTAAATAACCAATCTGTTATGGTTTGTAAGGGCATTTTTTATATTAGCCGGATAAAATTAAACTCTTAACTTTACCCCAAATTCAACTAGCTATGAATGTAAAACTTTCGGAGGAACAGAAGATTAAACTACTCAACTCAGACGACGTCTACAGCATTATGCAGGATATTCTTTTGCGGGAAAAGAAAATAGACCGCAACAAAGAACACTTCTGGACAATCGGTCTCGCAAATAACAATCAGATTTTATATATCGAATTGATCAGCATGGGTGGTACCAACAAAACTATTGTTGAGCCGATGCAGGTTTTCAGAGTTGGGGTTTTAAAAGGGGCAGTGAAGATGCTTCTGGTTCAGAACCATCCAAGTGGAGAGCTGATCCCAAGCGAACAGGATAAAGATATTACAGACAGGCTTCTTCAGGTAGGAATTATCCTTGACATACAGGTGATCGATCATCTAATTATTTCTGAAAAGTCATTTACAAGTTTTTTAAATATTGGTTTGCTGGATATACTAAAGAAAAGCAATAAATATGTTCCGGCTTTTGAGCAGGAAGCACGAATACGGAAGGAAGCAGAAGCGTTAGGTGAGGAGCGGGGAAAGTATATTCGTAATGTTGAAATCGCTAAGGAGTTAAAGAAAAAGGGGTTGAGCGTTCAGGTGATTGCAGAGGTGACAGGATTATCATTGGGGGATATAAAAGAGCTAAATTAATATATCTCAGATTATTGACGGATGCCTTCGCTTCAAGCGAAGGCATCAGTTATTCCGTTTTTTGGTTACCTTGAAGTCCTGCCAACTTTCCAATCAATTTATATTCAATTAAAACCTTATTGATGGTTTTATCCGCTGGATATTTCTTTATACGGAATTGAATATGAGCCTCTTAATTGCCAAAGGAGATTAAGGCTTTTGTACTGCTGAATCTTGAATCTTAGTTAGTCAGACTGATGCCTTCGCTTCAAGCGAAGGCATCAGTTATTCCGTTTTTTGGTTACCCTGAAGTCCTGCCAACTTTCCAATCAATTTATATTCAATTAAAACCTTATTGATGGTTTTATCCGCTGGATATTTCTTTATACGGAATTGAATATGAGTCTCTTAATTGCCAAAGCAGATTAAGGCTTTTGTACTGCTGAATCTTGAATCAGTTAGTCAGACTGATGCCTTCGCTTCAAGCGAAGGCATCAGTTTATCCGTTTTCCGTTACCCAGGACCTGCCCAGCCTTCCAATCAATCAAATTCAATTACAAATTTATTCATGATTTTATCAATTGGATATCGCTTCAGATGGAAATCAATATAGTTATTTTTATTACCAAACCAGCTTAGCACTTCAGCTCTATTGAGTTTGGTTTTCCTTTCAAGTAAATGGCTACGATAGCTGGAGTGATCATATTCACGAAAATCTTTTACAAAGCCATGTTTTTGAGGATTAAAATGTATATACCAAAGCAGTTTTGAAAAATAAGCATCATCATCTACCTCTATTCTATGGAAAGGTTCTTCGAAAAGTCCACCTGTGCGGCTGTATCGTTTATTAAATGCCTGAGCATAACTTTTGAACAAACTTGCAAAGGAATTACTAAGATGCCATGAGACACTTTTTTGTGATGCCTTCGCTTGAAACGAAGGCATCACTATTTTCATAGTATCTTCTTCACTTATGGTTTTTATCAAAAAATGAAAGTGATTTTTTAACAGACAATAGGCATAGGTATCGGTAAAAGGTGATACAAACTGAGCATACTTTTTAAGAAAAAAAGAATAATTTTTTTGTTCTACAAAAATGTTTTGTCCATTGATGCCACGGTTGTAGATATGGTAATACCTATCCGGAAGCAAAGGCGTTTTGCGGGTTCCATTAGCTGGTTGATTATTTTGCAATTGAATGAACAAAAATAATATTTTATCTGTGGTTAACTAAATGTTTATAAGAAAAGGGCTATGATTTTCAGTTGGATCCGACGGATGCCTTCGCTTCAAGCGAAGGCATCCGTCATAACTTTGCAATTGATAAAAATTATATGTTGAGCCGAATAATTTTATAAGGTGGGTTAGAAAAGTTGGAATAATGGCCATCCCCTTCCGCTAGGATTTAAAACTTTTGAGTTCAATCTTTATATTCATTCAGCTCCTAATTTGATTTATTATCTTATTTTTTCTAAAAGACTACTTAAGAGTATTATTTTCGTTCCAGTAATAAACTGCAACAGCATTCTTTATTAACATGAAGGGACCTATTTCCCAGGCAACCAATACAAACATTTTCCGGAATTTCATTCGAAATAATACATATATTAGGGTAATCCTGAGTACTATTGCTTTACTTTCAGTATCATATTTTGTGTTTTTTCATAAAGAAGAGTTGGTCCTCTTTCCCTCAGCACAAATTCTGAATGTAAATTTTTATACCGATAAAAATGATAATGGGATGTCTTCGGTTATAAGCTCCTCTCGTAATGACTCCCTAATTGGATTTGACTTCATATTGAAAAAGGGATTTGTGCTCCCCTATGCTGGTATAAATCTTGTCAAACCTGAATATCAGGTAATGGATGTTTCTGATTATAACAGATTGGAAGTTGAGGTTTCCTCAAAAAACGTATCAGATCTTCTAATTTATTTAGTTACAAAGGACAAAAATGTCAAAGATACAAGCAACAGATTGAAGGACAGACATTCCTCAATGAATATTGAGATCACTGAAAAAAGGCAAACGTTACAGCTGAAGTTTAAAGAATTTTTTACTCCTGACTGGTGGTTCACAGCTATCGGACAACCGAAAAGCGACTTTTCAGATCCTGAATGGAACAGATTAAATCAACTATCTTTTTCAACAGGTCTAAATCCAAAGCTGGATATGAAGAGTTTTCTTGAGTTATATAAAGTTCGCTTTTACCGAGATAATACCAATGTTATGATAATGATGGTTTTATTCGAAGTATTTATAATTGCAGGACTTTTTATTAGGTTTTATTCCAAAATCAAAACTGTCGAGAAAAAGCTTTTTCTATTGATGTTCGATACAAACCTTTGGAAACGAATGAGAAACTAGATACTGGGTTTAATTTCCTGGATTTCATTAACGAAAATTTCAATAATGCAGAACTGGACCTTTCTCTTGTTTCAAAAAAAACTGGAGTAAACCAAAGGTACATTTCAGAAACCATATCGGAAAAATTCAATTGCAATTTTAAAACTTATGTAAACCAGATAAGAATAAACGAGGCAAAGAGACTTTTGAAAGATTCAGACCTTAACATAGGTGAAATTGCCTATTCAGTAGGCTTCAGCAGCCCGGGAAGTTTTAACAGGGTGTTTAAAAGTTTGACAGGAATGACCCCATCGGAGTTTCAGGAGGATATTGAATAATAGTTAATTACGTTTTTTGTGAAGCATTTTTTCGGGTTTTGTGAATAGTTATTATTAGAAATATACCATAATTGTACACCAAATTATTATTGACTAGTTCTAACCATTCACATCTATATGAAAAGAAAAATACTGATTGCTTTAAGTTTACTGTTTGTTGTCTTTAATTCCTATTGCCAGGATTTTATAAAAAGGGAGGGTAAAAAACTCAAATATAAAGGAGGGGAAATCTACCTGAGAGGGATGGCTTTTGGCAATGTTGTTTATAATGACAATTTTTCTCCCTCGCTTCACCATTCTGAAATTGATTTACAGAGGGTTCATAACCTGGGAATGAATGCCATTAGGTTTTATTTAAATTATAAAACCTTTGAAAATGACGCAAATCCATATACTTATAAACAAAGCGGCTGGGATTGGATAGATAAAAATGTCGAATGGGCTAAAAATCATGGTATTTTTCTGATACTTAACATGCATGTGCCCCAAGGAGGATATCAGTCAACATGCGGAGGAGATGCTTTGTGGACAAACCTTGAAAATCAAAAACGTCTGGCGTCACTTTGGAAGGCAATTGCTGAGCGTTATAAAGACGAACCTCAGATCGGAGCATATGACATTCTGAATGAACCAACTCCGTCAGGTAGCATCCAAAACTGGAGCAACCTTGCTCAGCGAATCATAGATAGTATCAGAAGTGTTGATAACAACCACCTGATCGTGACAGAGCGAGCTCTTGCATTGGATTGTGATTATAGCTATTCAGACGCAAACAATAATTACCCTCAGATTACAGAGGAAAATTTGATGTATACAGTTCACCTGTATGACCCTTATGAATTTACCCATCAGAATCTTGACTGGGCTAATACAGGTGAAGGTGGAAAATATCCGGACGAGGACCTTATCACGGCTCCCACGGATGCTACCTATTTTACAGGTAATTACACTAACCCTTCAATTGGATCCGGCACTAAAGATTGGACCTACTTTACAGGTAAGCCTTATACAGTAGCAGATGATGAAATATTATTGGGGCGTGTTGTATTCGTATCAAATAGTATTGGAGCAGGTAAGGTATATTTTGACGATTTTGTTTTGAAAGAGCTTGATGCAAGTGGAAATGAAATAAGAACTATATTTTCTGCGAACCCAACTTCTGGAAATTATTGGTGGTATTCTGCAGATGGCACCGGAGCTTATAAAGAAGAAAATTCTGTTGGCCACAACGATAACTATTCAGTGTCAATTTCTGGAAATCAGGCAGCGGCAACAGTAATCTGTCCAAATTTTGGCTTTAAAGTAACCAAGGGGCATAAATATGTAATAAGTGGCTGGATGAAAGGTGAAAATGTACCTGCCGGGGCGACAGCATCTATTACAACAGAATTCTATAATTCTCCATCTAATACACCTGTAGGAGCGAGAAACTATCAGTTTCTGGTGGAAAAAATTACTGCATATTCAAAATATATTGAAGAAAAAGGGTATCCTGTATACTTTGGAGAGTTTGGCGCTGCAAGAAATACTTTTGATAATGACAAGGGGGGAGACAGATGGGTAGCAGATGCATTGCATATTTTTGATAGTTTGGGATATCATTTCACCTACCATTCTTACAAAGAATCTTCATTTGGTTTATACGACGGATGGGATAAACCAGTGGATACGACCACCATTAATACCGCCCTCGAAAATGTTTTCAAAGAATTCTTTGGTACGACCACTGGCCTCTTTTCACCAGGAAAGGCGAGTAAATCTTCTTTGTTGCTCTATCCAAATCCTGGAAGTGAATATCTGAATATTGATAATCCTGAGAATTTAAATATATCCAGAATTGATATCTGTGATATGTTAGGTAATGTGATGATTACTTCAGGTGCGTGGACTCAAGTAAATATTCAGATGTTGCCTAAGGGAAGTTATATTATATTAATGCATCATTCTGGCGGGATATTGCACGGGAAGTGGGTTAAGCAATAAACTTAGAAAACAAGAAATAGCCCCAGGGATGGTGGCTATTCTTGTTTTGGCAAAATAAATCTTCTGTTCCTCTTTTATTAAGACTCAAAGCATTCCTATAATCATCAGAAAACTTCAATCTTAAAGGTGTAACTGCCATTTTCAGTTTCTATAGTTGCGAAAAGAAGGCCTTTCATTTGTGTCTGGATATTTGAAGCATCATCAAACGTCTCTTTTTGACCTAAACTGTTCGTCAATATCACTTGCTGAACCGACATTGCATTATCTATTACAAAGCTTCCGTTTGACGGGTTGGGATATGGTTTGAATAAAGCCTTTTGTTCATTCTGTATGTTCGCTACTATCGAAATTTTAGACGGGTCCAGCTTTATCTTGCGAAAACCAAATTCATCTTTCAAAAGAAGATTATTATCAGAAGTTTTTGTATATCCGTAATCTGCATATGGAAGTGTGCTTACCTCATCATAATTTATTCGAAAATCTAGGTCTGGAGTGGCATCAGCTTTAAGTCTCATGATCTTAGAGACACAATCTGAATACGGACCCATATTTGGACATTCAGTAACTGTATACATCATTTGATTATCATCAAGAAAAACGGTGTTTTGAACAAATCTGACTTTTGATGATGTGGTATCTATTTCCAAATCATGATAAGTAAGTTCAAGTACCCCATTATTGGCGAAGCTATCATCCATGCTTCCATCCGAATTGAGACGTATTTGTGTGATAGCGATGGAATTAGTGCTCCAGTTTTTTGTATAGGCTCCTCCAACCAGTATTTTGCCATCCTGCTGAAGATTCATGCTTAACTCTGGATTTACATAAGAGATCTCATAACTAACGGTTCCTCCATTGCCAAAGCTCTCATCATTACTTCCGTCAATATTTAGTCTGAAGAAAGTTATTTTATTCAGTTTAGGTTCTGCATCATAAGTCGTTCTCAGATCCATTGCAGTTATACCGCAGACAATTTTTCCATCTGGTTGTATAGCTGCTGTATGAAGTTGTTCAATGTAGTTCTTATCCCGGGGAATTGTAACCAGACCATTGCTGCCAAATCCCTGGTCTGCTAAACCATTTTGATTAAACCTTAATATGGTATGTTCATAATCTTGTGACGGCTTATTTTTCATTCCAAAAAGAACAATTTTTTTATCTGATGTAACTAAGATTTGAGTGTAATAATCTGTTGAATCAGTTTCAATGATTCTTCTTGGTATAAAAGAATAGTCAGGGCTTCCGTCATTGGTCAGTCTGACCATGGTGAATCCATTTGCCCTATTGGAAGTGTCAACCCCTAATACTAAAAGCTTGTCTTCCTGATAGACTGCAGCTGCTTCGTCAAAGTCTTTTGTCAAAGTTAAATCATCGTATCGGAGAATTCCCTTTCTTCCAAAGGATTCATCAAGCCAGTTCTTTTGGGCAAATGTATCTGTACATAAGCTAATGCTTAGAATGGCAACAGCATATAGTGGTCTTAATATCTTTTTCATTTTTTGGTCAGATTAATTTTTGATCTTAATAATGGTCCCGTTTTCAGATGGCGCCCGCTGAAGTTCAGAACATGTTTAAATTTTTGCCGTTTGATTTTTATAATCTTGATTGGCAGTTCCTGAGACAAATGAATACTGCGAGATGTTACAGTGAATGCAAAAAAATTATAAAAAAATTTATTGATGTATCAGCTTATAGAAGAGCTTTATGCTTTAAGATTATTAGATAATTATGATTTAAGATTAATGTAAAGTCAAGACTTGATTTTTGAATAATCTGTATTTAATGTTCAACTCAAACTGTTTGCTAAAGCGCTCCATAGGGTCATACAAATATTGAAAATTTACAGGAGCATAGATAAACTGAAATGTAAAATTTTCTCCTTGATAGCCAGCCATGATTCCAGGCATTACTCCCCAAATAATTTTTTTGTATTTAAAGTTTAAATTGAATAAAAGGGAAAGTTTTTTATATTAGCCTTTAACCTCAAAGTTTCTCACTCTCAGAAGCAATGTAGGCGTAAAGACGAACTGAGATTTATTGCTTCTTTTTAAAACGCAACCAGCCTGAAATAATGAGTAGGGAAATTGGTAATGAACTTCGTTATGCCTGCCTTTTAATTTATAAAAAACCTGACATGAATAGCCCAGGTAGTAATTTTTTGTGTTGAGTAAAATGCCAACGGTGTATTTGTATTTCTCCAGATTATAATTTGCTTCTGGGTACAGGTAAAGTTGACTAAACTTAGTATTTATAGTCAGGTTAGAATATTCAAAACTGAAACCTGGAGCAAGGGTGTATTTGCCCCGAAAGGAAATTTTGGGAGAAATGGCAGCAAGGAAGTTATAACCATTCATAGAGGAGCTATAATATCCCGGAATATAATCTGCATTAAGAAAGTATCCATAATCATATCCTGCAGGTTCTATTGATTTCCCCATATATGCTGTCTGAAAACCAATACCCGTGGAGATTTTTTGGATAAAGTGATCATAAGAAACAGCGGTAGAATGCAAAGATTTTGTACCTATCTGAAATTCAGTTTTATTGGATTTGGGTTGTGTCCCGGCATATATTGATAACCGTCCTCCTCCTGTGAAGCCGGCATTGGCAGGGTTGTATTCCAATGGCAATGCAGTAATCTGGCTTTGTGCCTGCAAATTTTGAATGGAGCCACATATAAATGCAAAAGGTAAGAAGAAGGACTTCATTGGTTTATTGCATTGTCTGATCTGATGGTACTATATATGGTTTGTTTCCATTCATGAGCTTCTCTTGTTCTTTCAAGTCTTGTGCTTTTCTTATTTCCCTCGCAACTTTCCTTCTTTGTGCAGGAGAAAGTTTAGCTTTTGTAATGTTGCTTTTCCCAGGTTCTTTCTTTTCTGTATGATCCGCTGTGAGTGGGTTCGCAACAGGCTCCTTATTCTTATGTTCCCCTGTTACCTCATTGTTCAGTATAGGCAATAAATCGGCGGGCTCAAATATGGCTGAATCTGAAGAAACGGCAAAGTCTGGTACTTTTAAGTTATTCTCCTGAAGACTTTCAACTTTTTTAGTATTTAAAATTTCCAACTTTGGATTATTCGCTTTCACAATTGTGGGTTTTTCCAGTTGCCTCTTTTCAGAGATTATAGGGCTTTCAGATTGTCTTATCTGTTTATCTGTCTTAAATATCTGCTTTTGTTGATTTTGATTTTCTTCATTTTGTGATTTAAAATATAGAAATAGAATAAATGATAAAGCCGAAAGAACAGCCATGCATTTAAGTAAGGTTGAAAATTTCAGGTGAAAATAGTTAGTTTTCAATAGTTGCTGCGCTTCCGGCGGCAGAGGAGTTGCAGATAATTGTGGTAAATAGGATTCTTCCCAGAAACTCAACTCTTCCCGATACTCAGGATTTTGCCTTATAAAGGCTTCGACTTTCAATTTTTCCGCATTAGTCAAAGTTCCTTCGCAGTATTCAAAAAGCCATTCTTCTATATTATCGTGAGTTATCTGTGTGCTATTCATAACAACAGTTTAATTTCTTTAATGGAATTCTTTAACTTCTGTCTTCCTCGGAATAAGTATACTTTTACTTGGTCCATACTTAGTCCGGTTATTTTGCCTATTTCTTTGTAATCGTATCCTTCAAGGTCTTTTAGAATTATAATAGATCTTTGAATTGAAGGGAGTCCTTCCAAACATTTTTCGATGACTTCTTTGATTTCAAATTCTGAATTAATTGGAACCTGTGGTTCATGTAACCCACTTGGTTCTAGTGAGACAGACTTCTTTTCGCGCTTTATATGATTGACCATAGAATTGTGTGCGACAGAGAATAACCAGGGCTTTATTTTGTTTTCATCTATATTTTTCCGCTCTACCCACAATTTTGCAAAGCAATCCTGAACAATGTCCTTGGCTAGATCATTATCATCGGCACTCTTTGCAACATACCAGAACAGTCTGTTATAATAGAGTTTTACAGCTTCGTTATATTTTTCTATTTTCAATTAATTGCAGCTAAAATTGAAATAAACAGCACCTGAGACAAATAAGCGGCTCTGAATGTTACAGCCAATACATTTTTTTTAAAGATTAAGAAATAATTAAAAATGTATTTCTTCCGGTTTGAATTTATAGGCAGCGAGTTTACATTCATCGCCAATGGTGACTTTAGCCAGAAGCAAAAGAAAGCCATCTTGAGCAGGCAATAGTAATCTTCCTTCATCTTGGCTGGGGGGCCGATTATTTTTTGTCCGATGGGAATAAGGTCGGAATTGAATTTGACCACCAGAATATCGCGGGTCCCGTTTTCTTCTGTGGATCCTGCAATAAAAATTTCACCATTCATCTGCATAATAGCCTTAGGAAATTGATTGGCAGGCCTTTCATAGGTGTACTCTTTGATCTTTTTGCCATTAAGACTGGCTTTTGCAATAAAAAAATCTATTCCGGTCTCATCAAGTTGATTCGAGCCACAAATAAATAAATCACCGGACTTGTTTGCTATAGTGCCATACCCTACTTGATTTCTGTCGTCAAATGAAGTATAGTTCAGGCTCCACTCAAAGTTGCATTGTAAATCTGATTTTATAAGTGAAATATTAGTAAAATTGCCATCTGTAAAATATCCTGTCCACAGTAGTTCAGAGTTTTGCGTTTGAAATACTGATTGAATACCTTCCCGGAAATCTTGTATGATAAGGTCTTTAGGAGTTGTGCTATTCTTTAAATCGGTCTCGACAGAAATTACTTTTTTCCCTTTTTCGAGTGACGTTTCTCCAATTAAAAGATACGTTCCAGCTTTGGCAGTTTCGGTTATATAAATCAGCTTTGATAAATAAGAAACTTCTCCATATCCATGATTTTTAACTAACTGAAGCTGGTCATTAAACTCCCATATGAAAATGTTATTGTTGCTTGAGTTTATGGTTGTTCCGGCAACTATATAATTTCCATAGGCATTTTTAAAAATAGATTTAACTTCCTCTGGCTGTTCTGTTCCAAAAGAAGTTTCGCCCAATCTTTTCCCGTCTTTAGATATCTTTAATAAATATACATTTCCGTCTTTATTGTCTGCTGCAATTAAATAGGAATCATCCGGTAGCGGAAGGGAAACAATTTCTCCCTGACAACTTAAGGGAAGTTCAAAGAAGCGTTGAAATCCAGGAAAGCTAATTTCCTCTTTGTCTTTGTGACAGCTAACACAAAAAAGAACAAAAAGGAAACAAATTTTGATTTTCATATTAACTAAGCGAAGATCATTATAATTTTTTATTAATGAGCCAATAAATGGCTAATGAATTTAAAAATCAAAATTAAATTTTCGATAATCCATTTCATGTGAAAATCCAAGTAGCACTGGATATAGAAGGTTTTAAAAAAATTATTCGCTGTTTCTCGTATAAGAAGGACTAATTCTAAAAGTTATTTAAAAACACAATTCCAGATACTTCTCAACCGCCTTCAGCGTCTCTTCTCTTTTCTCAAACATACCCATATGGCCACATTCGGAGAAAAAATGAACTACACTATGCTTGGGAAGATAACATTGCTCCAGGCTTTTTTCCAATGGAACAGGTCCATCGTCTTTGCCGACGATAAATAGAACAGGTACTTCCGTTTTTTTCAATACATCTATTCTTTCTTTCCGGTCCCTCATTGCTTTGGTAGTTTCAATGATTGATTGCATAGAAGTATTTTTGGTCGTTTCAATCATCATCTGAATTTCTTCCTGCAGATTTTTTCTGTTCCTCATAAAAAAAGAGGTTCTACGAAGCTATCTGCAAAAGGAGCAACTCCATTTTTCTCAATAAATTGAATGGTCTTATTTCTGTTTTCCTTCTTCTCTGGGCTATCCTCAAAAGCTGTAGAATGAAACAAGCCCATTCCTTTCAGCATTTCGGGATATTTCTCAGCAAATGCCAGTGCTACATATCCTCCCAGTGAGTGGCCAATCAAAACACATTCTTTTATGGAAAGATCTTTTAATAGATTTCTGACTTCATTGGCAAAGTACTCCATACTTACAGGAGATGTATTCAAAGGACTCGCGCCAAATCCAGGCAGGTCTGGAGTGATAACATGATAATCGTTTTGGAAATGGTGTAAAAAGTCTTTCCAGAGAGATTTTTCTTCGCAGAAACCGTGTATAAAAACAACAGCAGGCCCGCGGCCTGCTGATTTATATTTTAAAGTTGAAATAGCCATTTAATTTTTGTAATCCCTTATCCATGATGTATAATACCTGTTAAAGACCTGACAGCATCTATAATTCCTTCTGTACCATAGCCACATTCCTTGTAAAGCTGTGGCTGCTCACCATGCTCTATGATTTTATCTGGTATGCCCAGCCTCACTATTTTTGCTGAATAATTATTGTCCGCCATAAATTCAAGAACAGCGCTTCCGAATCCTCCCATCAGACAACCATCTTCAACTGTAATGATCTTTTTAAACTTCTTGAAGATCTTGTGTAGAAGTTCTTCATCAAGTGGCTTGGCAAACCTCATATCATAATGAGCAGGAGTCAGCTCTTCATGATCAAGGATGTTGCATGCGTCTACTGCATTATTGCCTATTGGCCCGAATGTTAGTATGGCAATATCTTCTCCCTCTCTTACGGTTCTGCCTTTGCCAATCTCGATTTTTTTCGAATGGAAGCCTCCATTCAGGCATAACTCCCTGGCCTCTTGGATATCGAATCGTAAACGGTCCGTTTCCATCCAGTTGAGCTGTATACATGAGATTTCTCAATTCGCTTTCATTCATTGGAGAAGAAACTACCATGTTTGGGATACATCTCATGAATGCGATATCGTAGGCTCCATGATGAGTCGGGCCATCGGCGCCTGCAACTCCTGCTCTGTCAAGACAGAAAACTACATGTAAATTCTGCAGACATACATCGTGAATGACTGAGTCATAAGCACGTTGCATGAAAGAAGAATATATATTGCAAAAAGGAATGAGTCCTTGTGTGGCAAGCCCTGCTGAGAAAGTCACAGCATGCTGTTCTGCTATACCTACATCAAATGCCCTGTCAGGCATTTTGTCCATCATTACATTTAATGAAGAACCTGATGGCATAGCTGGGGTGATCCCCATAATTTTAGAGTTTTTTTCAGCCAGCTCAACTATAGTATGGCCAAAAACATCCTGAAATTTAGGTGCCTGAGGAGTAGCATAATGCTTGGTACTGATTTCTCCGGTAAGTTTATCAAACTTCCCGGGAGCGTGCCATTTTACCTGATCTTTTTCAGCAAGAGGAAATCCTTTTCCTTTAGTTGTAACACAGTGAAGGATTTTTGGTCCGGGAATATTTTTGAGATCGTTAAAGATATTTACAAGATGATCAATGTCATGACCGTCTACAGGTCCAAAATATCTTATTTTTAGCGATTCAAAAAGATTGCTGTTTTTTAACAAAGAAGATTTTAAAGCGGTCTCAATTTTGGATGCAATAGTTTGAGCGTTAGGCCCGAATTTGCTTATTTTGCCCAAAATATGCCATGCTTCATCTCTGAGTTTATTATAAGTCTGTGATGTGGTAATGTCTGTAAGATAATCTTTAAGCGCCCCAACATTTGGATCAATTGCCATGCAATTGTCATTAAGTACGATTAATAGATTGCTATTGGAAACGCCGGCATGGTTCATTGCTTCGAATGCAAGCCCTGCGGTTAATGCTCCATCTCCGATCACTGCTATGTGCTGTTTGTCAGTCTCTTGTTTGTATTTAGAGCCGACAGCCATCCCGAGAGCTGCAGAAATAGAGGTGGAAGAGTGACCTACACCAAATGCATCATAAGGGCTTTCGCTTCTTTTCGGAAAACCGGAAATCCCTTTATAAAGTCTGTTTGTATGAAAAACATCCCTTCTTCCTGTGAGAATTTTATGGCCATAGGCCTGGTGTCCCACATCCCAGACAAGCTGATCTTTAGGTGTATTGAATACATAGTGGAGGGCAACGGTAAGTTCTACTACGCCAAGCCCGGCAGCAAAATGTCCTCCATAAACAGAAACATTATCAACAATGAACTGTCTAAGTTCGGTACAAACCTGGTAAAGCTGCGTTTCATCCAGTTTTCTCAGATCTTCAGGAGAGTCGATCTGCCCCAATAATTTTCCCGGTTTTATTAACATGGCAAGTCCCAAACTAAAACAAAGATAAAAGAATATATGTTTTCTTATGTAAAAAAAAGTAAAAATATGCCTCGGGCAAATTAACGCCTGATTGTTTAAGATATTATACTGATTTTTATTTTAAAAGGATTTTTTAAAATGGTTTGAAAGTTCAGAAGAACTAATTTACAATGCCCTTTGTTAAGGGTCAGTCACTTAGGGTTCAAGAGTCATGGTTTTATAAGATGATAAATGAGGATTGATTTTGACGTTTGGAAGACTACAGTTAAATTTACTAAGTGAGCTTCGAAATTAAACTACCCCTCTTTACTGGTCCGTTCGACCTTTTGCTCTTTTTCATTGAGAGAGATGAGCTGGATATCTATGATATTCCTATTTCAAAAATAACCAATGACTTCCTTGAATACATCCACCGGCTGGAAGAGATGAATATTGAAGTTGCCAGTGAGTTCATCCTTGTTGCTGCAACCTTAATGAGAGTTAAGGCTAAAATGCTGCTGCCAAGGCCAGAAATTGATGAACAGGGTAATGAAGTCGATCCAAGGGAAGAACTTGTTGCTCATCTTCTTGAGTATAAAAAATACAAGAGTATTATCAACGACCTTGCGAATCTTGAAGAGGAACGAATGGGCCTCGAGAAGAGAGGTAACATTGTAAAGGAGATAAAGCAACTTTCAGAAGTAAGTGATGTAGAATCAGAACTTCAGGACATTGACCTTTACAAGCTTCTCAAAGTTTATGAAAGGGTGTTAAGAAAATTCGAAGAAGAAAAGAATAAGCCTATTCACACAGTGGTGCAATATCCTTATACCATTGAAAATCAGAAAGAATATATTTTAACCAAGCTTAGTAATGTTGCAAGGTTATCTTTTGAAGATGTAATCTCAGAATACAGGACCAAAATAGCAATGGTATACAACTTCCTCGCCATTCTGGAGCTTTTGACACAAGGTTATCTGATGATATATGTAGGAGAAGGATTTAATAATTTCTGGGTAGAGAAGAGAAAGGCAGAGACGGAAGAAGCTATAGAGCTGTAAGCACAAAGCTTAAGGCGAAGAGCTGAAAACAGAGAGCAATTTACTTTCTGCTTTCAGCTTTTTGCTTTTCGCTTTATTAAAATTGCTCTAATCCTGAGAAGAAAAAGTTTCCTTCTATAGCAGCATTCTCATCAGAGTCAGATCCGTGGATTGCGTTTGCTTCTATGGATTTAGCATACAATTTACGGATAGTGCCATCCTCCGCATTTGCAGGATTTGTAGCACCGATTAGTTTACGGAAATCAGCCACTGCATTTTCTTTCTCAAGAATCATAGGTACGATAAATCCGCTTGACATGTACTTCTTAAGATCGTTGTAGAAAGGTCTTTCTTTGTGAACTTCATAAAACTGACCTGCACGCTCTTCAGAAAGTTTGAATTTTTTTAGAGCTACAATTCTGAATCCTGCTTCTTCGATCATCTTTAGAATTGCACCGGAGTTTCCTGCTGCTACTGCATCAGGTTTAATCATTGAAAAAGTTCTGTTACCAGCCATATTTTTTGTTGTTAGGGTTACAATTTTCAGAGCGCAAAATTATACAGATTCCTGAAATATTGGTTTTTTTTTAAAAAATTCTCATTTTGCGCAGATTCTCTGATTTTTTATAATCAAAAGCTAGAGAATTTTGTTTAAGCATAATTAAATTCTACGGGCTATTCGTCCAAGAAATCAATGCAGGATCTTGTATCTCTAAGGGAAATCCTAAGGACTCCAAAAAAAATTGTTATTACAACTCACGCAAAGCCTGATGCTGACGCATTAGGCTCTTCGCTTGCGATGTGGGCTTATCTCAAGAAAAAAGGTCATGATCCTAAAGTGATTACTCCAACAGATTATCCTACTTTCCTTAACTGGATGAATGGTAATGATGAGGTGATTGTGTATGAGGAAAATGTTGATTTATCTACAAAGTTGGTAAATGAGGCTGAAGTTATTTTTTGTCTCGACTTTTCTGCTCTTGGGAGAATCAACGAGATGGCAGAACTTGTAAAGAATGCCACTGCCACAAAAGTACTGATAGATCACCATCTTGAGCCCGAATATTTTGCCGATTTTGTTTTCTGGGATATCAAAGCTGCCGCTACAGCTGTCCTTATCTATAAGCTTATTATCGGCTTGGGGGATAGAGAATACCTAGATACTTGTATAGGCGAATGCATATATGCAGGGATCATGACAGACACGGGATCATTCAGGCATCCAAGCACGAATAAGGAAGTGCATATGATTATTGCAGAGCTGCTGAATCTTGCGGTGGATGTATCCAGAATTCACAGACTCATTTATGATAACAATTCTGAGGCAAAACTAAGATTTTTGGGTTTTGCACTTTTGGAAAAGCTTGTGGTAGAAAGAGATTTGTATGCAGCATATATCGCTATTTCTGAAGCAGATTTGAAAAGATTTGATTCGCAGACTGGTGATACGGAAGGCTTGGTAAACTATGCGTTGTCCATTGATGGAGTGGTGATCGCCGCTGTTATCATAGAACGACCAGACTCTGTAAAGCTATCTTTCAGATCTAAAGGTGATTTTTCCGTCAATGAATTTGCAAGAAGACATTATGAAGGAGGAGGCCATTTGAATGCAGCAGGAGGGAAATCAAATTTAAACCTTGAAGATACCGTAAAGAAATTTTTAGAGGTGCTTCCCGCTTATAAAGAACAATTGTATCAGAACTATAAACTAGAAAAATCATTATGTTAAAGAAAAGTGTTGCGGCAGTGGGCCTATGTATTTTAGCCGCTTCCGGTATTCTGTCTTCTTGCGACGGATACAAAAAAACCGAGAACGGCCTTAAATACAGAATTATAAAGGACTCAACTGGTGGCAAAGATATAGAGGTTGGCAGCGTAGCTCTTGTGCAGATGAGCTACCAAAATGAAAAGGATACGTTCAGCACTGCGAAACAGAATTACGGTAACCCAATAGATATTCTTGTTTCTGAGTCTCCTTTCAAAGGGAGTCTTGAAGAAGGTTTGGTATTGCTTAGCGAAGGTGACAGTGCTATTTTTCATGTGAGCAGCGATTCTCTTTACCAAAAGAGATTCAATACAGAGTTACCTAAAGAGATTAAACCAGGTAGCTTTACTACATTCAATGTTAAAGTAGTTAAAGTTTATACTAAAGCTGACGTAGCTGCTGAAAGAGAAAAGTATAAAAAACAACAGCAGGATATGAATAAGCAACAAATGGTCATGGTAGATGATTATATCAGCAAAATGCTTGATTCTGCTTCTGTAAAAGCTCAGCTTAAAACAGACAATGCCCTTATTGACAAAAAAATAAAGTCTGAAAATATTACTGTTCAGAGAACCCCATATGGCGTTTCTTATGTGATTACTAAAGATGCCGATTCTCCTCTTATCACGAAAGGAGATACTGTTACCGTTGATTACACAGGAAAGCTTCTTGATGGTACAACATTTGACTCTTCAGTAGGCAAAGATCCTTTCACTGTTGTTGTCGGCCTTGGAAGAGTAATTCCGGGTTGGGAGGACGCTCTTCAGGTGCTTGGCAAAGGTGATAAAGCTACAATCTTTATTCCGTCTCCACTTGGTTATGGTAAGTCTGGAGTGCCTGATCCGGCAAACAAAGATAAATTCCTGATTCCTAAAAATGCACCTTTGGTATTTGATATTGAAGTGCATGATGTGAAAAAATAATTAAGAATAAGTAAGTATGTATTAGAAAAGGTTGTTCATTGCGGGCAACCTTTTTCTTTAAACCATTTTTTTTAATTTCCGTTTCGCTTTAAAAATTTTGACATGAAGCATTTCATTTACTTATGGGCAATTCTTCTGATTCCATTTAGCAAGGCGTTTGCAGATGGAGATACTATCACAACAGAATCTGGTTTGAAGTATGTAGTAAAGAAAAAGGGTACAGGGAAAAAGACGTATGCAGGTGCTAAAGTAAAAGTGCATTACAAAGGAATGTTAACTAATGGTAAACAGTTCGACAGCAGTTATGATGGTAAACCCTTTCAATTTGTCCTTGGTAATAAGGAAGTGATTCCTGGTTGGGATGAAGGAGTTCTCCTGATGTCAGAAGGTGAAGAAGGGGTTCTAATTATTCCTGGGAACCTTGGATATGGTAAAAAAGGTGTAAAAGATGATGAGCGACCTGGTGCTTACTTAATTCCGCCAAATGCAACCTTGATATTTGAGATGTATTTGTTAAAAGTAAAGTAAGGGCTTTTTCAGAGCCATTTTTTCTTTCTGAAGTAAAATAGCATTGCTATTAGGATAGCCAGACATGAAGCCAGGAATCCAAAATAGCCATATTTCCACTTTAATTCAGGTATATAATCAAAGTTCATCCCATAAATACCCGCCAGGAATGATAAAGGAATGAATATGGTTGATATTACAGTAAGAACCTTCATCACAGCATTCATTTTATTGCTGATACTTGACATATAAAGATCAAGCATTCCTCCCGATAAGTCTCTGAAAGACTCCAAAGTATCAATGATCTGGACGGTATGGTCATATACATCCTTAAAATAAGTCTGAGTGGAATCGGTTATCAGCTCATATTCTTCTCTTTCGAATTTCATTAGTACCTCCCGGAGTGGCCATATGGATTTCCTGAGTAGGATTAACTCTCTTTTGATTTTGTATAAGTCGTTAAGAATGTCATTGGTTGGTTCGCTAATCAGGTTGTCTTCAATATCTTCAAGTCGTTCGCCAATTTTCTCAAGGATGATGAAATAATTGTCAACGATTGTATCTATAAGGGTATAAAAGAGATAGTCAGCAGAATATTTGCGATGTTTTCCTTTATTGTTTCGGATCCTGTTTCTGTTAGGATCAAATACATCTCCGCCTGCTTCCTGAAAGGAAAGCACATAGTTTCGACCCAATACAATGCCGATCTGCTCAACAGTTATACAGTTCTTTTCAGAATTATAACTAAGCATATTCAAGATAGTAAATAGCTGCTCCTCGAATTCGTCCAGTTTCGGCCGTTGTTCGGCTGTAGAAACATCTTCTAGCAGGAGAGGGTGAAGATTAAAAATTTCTCCGATTTTTTTAAGGCTTTCACTGTCTTCTGTACCATCAATGTTGATCCAGGAAACGGCATCAGCGCTTTTATATTTTTGCAGCTCATCCAGAGAAGGAATTGTTCTTTCTTCGAGAGAAGTAGCATTATAACTCATGACGGTTACAACTGAGTTATTCTCAGGATTCTTATTCTCTGTAAGAGTGCCCGGTGATAATCCGACTGTTCTTGATTTGTAAGGTCTTACCGTTTTCATTAGTTATTAGGCATAAAAAAAGCGGCAGAAAGCCGCTTTTTTATATTTGAATTAAATTGTTATCCATTCATTGAAACAAGGAACTCGTTGTTGTCCTTGGTGTTTTTCATCTTGTCGATCAGGAAGTCCATAGCTTCTACAGAGGTCATGTCTGACATATATTTTCTCAGGATCCATACTCTGGAAAGCTCGTCTTTATCCATAAGAAGATCTTCACGTCTTGTTCCTGATGCAGGAACGTCAATAGCAGGGTAGATCCTTTTGTTTGAAAGCTTTCTGTCAAGCTGAAGCTCCATGTTACCAGTTCCTTTGAATTCTTCAAAGATAACTTCGTCCATTTTACTTCCGGTTTCTATAAGAGCTGTAGCAATGATTGTAAGGGATCCGCCATTCTCTACATTTCTTGCAGCACCGAAAAATCTTTTAGGTTTATGAAGAGCGTTTGCATCCACACCACCTGAAAGTATTTTACCTGAAGAAGGAACAACTGTATTGTAAGCTCTTGCAAGTCTTGTGATAGAATCTAACAGAATAACTACATCATGGCCACATTCAACCATTCTTTTAGCTTTCTCAAGTACTATAGAAGCAATCTTTACGTGTCTTTCAGCTTGTTCGTCAAAGGTAGAAGAGATAACTTCAGCTTTTACGTTTCTTGCCATATCTGTAACCTCCTCAGGACGCTCGTCGATCAAGAGGATCATCAGATATACTTCCGGATGGTTTGTGGCAATAGCGTTTGCAATTTCTTTAAGGAGAACCGTTTTACCTGTTTTAGGCTGAGCTACAATCATACCCCTCTGGCCTTTCCCAATTGGGGCAAAAAGGTCAAGGATTCTTGTAGATAGCTGATTGTGTGTTGTGCTAAGGTTAAGTCTTTCCTGCGGGAAAAGTGGTGTAAGGAATTCAAATGGAATACGATCTCTGATTTCTTCAGTAGTCTTTCCGTTAACACTTTCAACTCTTAGTAGCGCAAAATATTTTTCCCCTTCTTTCGGTGGTCTGATCTGTCCTTTAACAGTATCACCTGTTTTTAGTCCGAACAGTTTTATTTGTGAAGGAGATACATATATATCGTCAGGGCTCGCAAGGTAATTATAGTCTGCTGATCTTAAGAAACCATATCCATCTTGCATTATTTCTAGTACACCTGAGTTAAGAATAATTCCGTCAAACTCACGCATGCTCACGCCACCATTGCTTTGTGAGGGCTGTCTTGTTGATTTTACTCGTTCTACAGGTTTTTCTTCTCTTATTTCTTCAAAAGTAGAAACTGCTGGGGCTGCAGTTTCAAATAGAGGTTCAGATTCTCTTTGGAAAGGCTCGAAAACAAATTCATTTGAACTTGAAAAAGAAGGAAAGTCTTCATTAGCTGGCTCAGTTTCCTTTACGTTTTCTCTCTTTCTGATCCTTTTTCTAGGCTCCTTTTCATCTCTTGAGCCGTCTTCCGTATTGTCAATAGTCATCATTTGTTTGTTTTCGGTGAGTTGCGGCTCTGGCATTACCGCCTGTTGGTCGAGGATTTTATATATGAGTTCTTTTTTTTTGCAGCTTTTTAAAATTCTGAATACCTAACTTTTCGGCAATGTCCTTCAATTCAGATAATAATCTGTCCTCTAATTCTTCAATATTGTACATAGAAATGCTCTGATAGATTAAACACGATCAACTAACCAACCCTGATTATGTTTTAAAAGGGAAACCCCATTTAAGGATGAAAACTGGTTATTTATTAAGATGTTAAGTTAAACTAAAAAGAAATGAACTTGTTTAGAAAAAGCTCAAATGCTGTTTTGGTTCTGCAATATTAAATTATCAGGAGATAATTGTCAAGTAATTTTTATTTATTTAAAATTTTTAACGCGGAAAATAATTAAAAAGTTTGGACTAGTGTGGTCTTTTTAGGTTTATTTGTGCTCTTTTCAAATTATATAACATGTTACAAATTGCTTTTATACGCGAAAATAAAACGGAAGTAGTTGCCGGCCTGAAGAAAAAATATTTTAAAGACGCTGAATCATTCGTTGATAAGGTAATTGAAATAGATCAACAAAGAAGAGATACGCAAAGACTTCTTGACGATATACTGGCTCAGAGTAACACAAAAGCCAAAGAAATTGGGCAGTTGATGAAAGCTGGTCAAAAAGACGCTGCCGAGGAAGCTAAGGCTGTTACGGCAGATCTTAAACTTAAAAGTAAAGATCTGGAGGACAAACTCGCAGTTCTTGAAGGTGAATTAAATGATACATTGGTTAAAATTCCTAACCTTCCTCACTCTTCAGTTCCTGAAGGTCGCACAGCTGAGGAGAATCTCAATGTTTTTGAACATGGTAGCACTCCTTCACTTTATGACGGCGCACTTCCGCATTGGGAGCTTATTAAGAAGTTCGACATAATCGATTTTGATCTTGGAGTTAAACTTACTGGTGCGGGTTTTCCCGTATATAAAGGAAAGGGTGCAAGACTTCAGAGAGCTTTGATAAACTTCTTTTTGGATGAAGCCTTGAAAGCTGGTTATGCAGAAGTTCAGCCTCCTATTTTGGTAAACGCAGATTCCGGATTTGCTACTGGACAGCTTCCGGATAAAGAGGGGCAAATGTATTTTGCATCTGCTGATAATTTTTACCTGATTCCTACTGCTGAAGTTCCTATCACTAATATGTACAGAGATGTAATTGTGAAAGAGGAAGATCTTCCAATAAAAAATGTAGGCTACACTCCTTGTTTCAGAAGAGAGGCGGGATCATGGGGAGCTGATGTCAGAGGCTTGAACAGGTTGCATCAGTTTGATAAAGTGGAGATTGTTCAGATCGTTCATCCTGATTCTTCTTATGAAGTTTTGGATAAAATGGTTGATCATGTGAGAGAGTTATTATACAAACTTGGGCTTCAATTCCGAATTCTTCGCCTTTGTGGGGGAGATATGAGCTTTAATGCTTCTTTGACCTATGATTTTGAAGTTTATTCTGCTGCTCAGAAAAGGTGGCTCGAGGTTAGTTCTGTAAGTAACTTCGAAACTTTTCAGGCAAACAGACTTAAGTTGCGGTTCAAATCTGAGGGTAAAACAAGATTGTTACATACTTTAAATGGAAGTGCTCTTGCTCTTCCAAGAATTGTTGCGGCTTTGCTTGAGAATAATCAGGATAAAGATGGTATTAAAATTCCTGATGTTCTGGTTCCTTATACAGGTTTTGATAGAATTTAACCTTAAATAAAAGGTTAAATTCTATGAATCTCAATTAAACGAATAAACTTCTAAAATTAAAGATACTATAATTCCTCAAGTAGGGTTGCGAAAGGCATCACCTGATTGGGGAATTTTTTTTGTATTTCTTCAAGGAGTATGTATTCATAGTTGTCTGTAAATGAAATGAAATTGTCGTGGCTTTCAAATGAAATCTGCAACGCAAAGGTACTTTCGTTCCCCTCCCCCGATAAGATTTTCATAACTTTGTGACTTAAGCCATGCTTGCTTTTCTGTAAGCCAGGAATGTAATTAGATTTTATTTCACTCAATACTTCTGTTTGAATTTCCGGAAGGGATACAAGGGTAAGGTTGTAGATGATCATTTTTTAATAATAATTTTTATTGATAAAAGCATATTTAAGTAACAAGTTTAAGTTTTATTCGTAATTTTTATTTATATAGAACCAGGTAAAATTCAAACTTGTAAATCACTCTAATATGTCTTTTTTAAACCCAGAAAAAGAATCGCCAAATTATACTATTGTTTTCGCGGTGCTTTCCACATTGTTTTTTATGTGGGGACTAATAACAGTAACAAATATAATGCTTGCAAATGATTTACGAACAGTATTTCAGTTGAGCTACGTTGAGGCAATATCCATGAATTTTCTGTTTTTTGCCACATATTTTGTAATGGCAGTCCCCTCAGGGAAATTAATCGATAAAATCGGCTACAGAAAAGGAATGATGACGGGATTGGCTATTGCTGCTGTCGGGTGCTTCCTGGCTTATCCTGCAACGGGAATGAGATCATACTCCTACTTTATGACAGCTCTGTTCATTCAGGCAACAGGTATTACTATTCTTCAGGTGGCTGCTAACCCATATGTAGCTTTGCTTGGTTCCAGAGGAAAGGGAGCAAGTAAATTAACTTTAGTGCAAGCTTTTAACTCTCTGGGTGCATTTGTTGCTACCTTGTTTGCTTCAGGTTTTTTGATGGAACTTTCAGGTCTTAACGAAAGAAGTTATTTTAATATGACTCCTGAGGAGATCAGAAATTCTGTAGTACAATTTGTGCAACTTCCTTTTGTGCTTCTCGGCATAGTGCTGTTGTTGCTTGGGGTATTTTTGTTTTTCTCCAGGCTTCCAAAAATTAATACTAAAGAAATAGAACCCCTTGTATTGGAATCAAATCCTCCAAGAACCCAGGTGTGGCAATTTAGCCACGCTGGCCTAGGTGCCCTTGCTATTTTTGCATATGTAGGAGCAGAAGTTACAATAGGAACTTATCTTGCTTCTGTAGCAAGCGATCTGGCAGTTTTATACTGGGGTGGTGCAATGATAGGTCGGTTTGTTGGTTCTGCCTTACTTGTGAAGGTTAGCCCGAGAAAGAGTATCGGAATATTCTCTATTATCGCTTCATTACTTGTAATTGGGTTCATGCTGATAGACACTCAGATTTCTATTTATGCCATAGTTGCCGTTGGCTTATTTAACTCTGTCCTCTTTCCATGCATCTTTACAATGGGAATTGATGGTCTTGGAAAATTTTCCGAAGAAGGTTCTGCAATGCTTATTATGGCGGTTGTCGGAGGTGCAGTAATACCATTTGTTTCACATGCAATGATAGAGGGGAAAGCCGGATTTATTCTTCCTGTCCTTTGTTATATTTTCATTGCATACTTCGGACTTAAAGGATCAAGATATCCAAAGAGGACAAACTTCTATTAAAATTTTATTGATAAAGAATTCCTGTAATCCGCAATGATTTTGCGGATAACATAAGAAGAGGAAGGCCTTTGCCTTCCTCTTCTTTTTGGTGCGTCAGGCATATTTATTTTCTCTAGGGTGCAAGTCCCGAGTGCGGGTTGTAGTGCCTAGCATTAGCCAAAAGCAAGGGTGTCGTGGGTGACTGCGAATCTGAAGGAAGCTTACGGCAAACATTTGAGCTTACGAACAGAAACTGCATAAGAGGCAGATATTACATGGATAATGTTGCCAAAGAAACAAAAGTCCGACACTACACAGAATGTAATAATGTAAATGCAGAAGCTACATGAATGGAAAGAAAATAAATTTACCCTGAGAGATCTTGTAATATGTTGGTAACGAGAGAAGCGCATCTCGAAGCGGCAACTAATAATAGGGATATTACTGGGTATTGCAAGAAGTCAGCAGAGGTCATAGTAGTGAAGGTAAACGAGCTTCGTGAAAAAAAAGCGGAGAGGTCTCACAGGAATCACGAAGGGCCGAATGTTAAAATTGGGTGGATATCAAGGAACTTAGAAAGCGAAAAAAAAAAGTAAAAGCCGAAACACGTAAGAGAACTGCTTATATGAGGATAAGTCGGAAACTGAAAGTAGAATATAAGAGGAGCTTAGCCATACTAAGAAGAGATGATATTACACTCAGGATGCGTAAAAAATGAGTTTAAGTAAATGCTAGAAAATATATTAACCTTTAAGAACCTGGAAAAATCCCTTAAAGCGGTAGAACGCAATAAAGGAGCCAGTGGGATAGATAATCAGCAGTTCGATAGCCTTCGACCTTTTATCTATACCCACTACCAGGCTTTACGGAAAAGTATTCTAGAAAGCAGTTACAAACCAAGTCCAGTAAGAAAGGTAGAGATACCCAAACCAGGAGGAGGAATGAGAATGTTAGGTATTCCCACAGTCTTAGACAGGTTTATCCAGCAATGTATTTACCAATTTTTAAGTCCGCTATACGAGATTGATTTTTCTCCCCGCAGTTATGGATTCAGACCAGGAAAGAATGCTCATCAGGCAGTAAAGAAAGCCCAGGAATATTTGCAAAGAGGCTATACGTGGATAATCGAGCTTGACCTAGAGAAGTTCTTCGACAAGATGAATCACCAGAAACTGCTATGTCTTGTTTCAGAGAAGATAAGAGATATCCGGCTATTAAAATTAATAGGCTGCTATCTTCGGAGTGGTATAATGGAAGGAGGAGTAACAAGTCCCCGTAGTGAGGGAACGCCACAAGGGAGTCCGTTAAGCCCCTTACTGTCTAATATTATGCTACACGAATTGGACAAAGAGTTACAAAGACGAGGGCGTAAATACGTAAGGTATGCGTATGACTGCAGTATCTATGTAAGAAGTGAAAAGTCAGCCAAACGAGTAGCAGAGAGTATCAGCAAATACATAGAAGACAAGCTACTCCTAAAAGTTAACAGATCGAAGACGAGAATCAGCCGTCCAAAAGAAAGCCAATTGCTAGGTTTTTCCTTTTACAAAATGAAAGGAGAATTCTTGATAAGACTAGGTGCTCAAACATTGAAAAGTATCAAGGAAAAATGTAAGAAGATTACAAGTTCAAGAGACGCGACAGCTGAAAGTATCAAACTCAAGAAACTGGATGATATAATTAGAGGTTGGGTAAACTATTTTAAGATAGCACAAGCTATGATTAAATTGGAAGAACTTGACGAGCAGATCAGAACACGTTTGCGTATAGCAAAATGGCGTAATTGGAAGCGGATAAGGACCAAAATAAGTAATCTGATCAAACTAGGAGTGTCAAAGTCAAAGGCTTACCAGTGGGGTAACACAAGCAAAGGCCCGTGTAGAATAGCACATAGTCCAATACTTAAAAGAACCCTTACCAAAAGCTTCTGGAAGAAACAGGGATACCAAGGTTTTTCTTACTATTACAGACAAACTCAAGGACAGCCATCTATGTTTTAACAAACCGCCGTATACCAGACCGGTACGTACGGTGGTGTGAGAGGACAAATAGCCCAATAAGGGCTATTTTCCTACTCGATTTTAAAAATAAAAGCACGAATCTATTTGGTTCATGCTTTTGTAAAAGAAATTTTCCTTATTTCTTTTTTGGTTCTGGTTTTTTGGGTGCCTCAGGTTTAGTTGGCTGAGGTTTTGGAGCACCTTTTTCTTTAGTTGTCATAATTTTCTTTTTTTAGTTAAGTTCCTAAAATTGATAACCTGTCAGGTCCAATATTGTTAAGAATGTGTTTGGTGCTTTTAATATTTTTTTATGATTTAAAAAAGTACATTTTACAAGTAGTAGTCGGTCTTATTTAGCCCGCATAAGTATGTTATTTTAATAATATGCCAAGGCATTCTATCCATCAGGGTTAAAAAGAGATTAAATTTTTAGGGATGACAAATTTTTTAATAGGATAGATTAAGGGAGAAATTTTTATAAATCAGAGCAATCCGAATAAATATAGGTGGTTACTCAAATCCACTTAAAACAATGCCTAAACACTGATGGACTCATACAGGTTGTGTGAAGAGAAAATATTTTAGCCAAATTAATATTCTATGAAAAAAATATTTACACTTCAATTCTTAGGAGGACTCGCCCTCTTTTTGCTTTTAGCAATAGCGGGTTCCGCTCAACCTGATGGAACTGTTTACAGTACCACATTATATAGACTTAATGCGGGAGGTACCTCCGTACCGAGCATCGATACTTCAGCGGTAGCCTGGGGCAATGATCATCCGGACATACCCTCTAATTTTGTTGATACGGCAATTGCTGGGAACAAGACATTTACTGTTTATGATACCATTCTTTTTGATGCATCGGTGCCTTTGTCAGTACCTGTAAAAGTATTTAAGAGTGAAAGAAGCCTTTCTGAGTTCAAAGGCGCTACAGATCTGGAATGGAAATTTCCTGTAAAAGCTACCACCCTTGTCGAAGTGCGGTTATATTTTGCTGAGATTTGGTTTAACGATCCTGGATCAAGAGTTTTTGATATATGGATAGAGGGAGAGAAAAAGCTTTCTAATTATGATATCTTAAGTGAAGTCGCCAAATTTACAGGCACTGCAAAAACCTATGTTACAGAAGTAGGAAATGATGATACGCTTAATATAGTATTTGCTAAGAATATTGGTCAGCCCAAGGTGAATGGTATCGAGATAATTGAAGTAGCCCCTGTTGTTCAAAATGTATTCGGAAAGAAAATGCAAAATACAATTGCTGCATTCCCCAATCCTTGTAAGGATATAGTAACCTTGAAGATGAATAATTCTACCCTTAGAGATGTTCAGTTATTCGACGGCTATGGAAAGCAAATAGAAGGTCCCAGAACTGAATTTTCAGGAAATGATTTAAGAGTTGATCTTTCATCTCAACCATCTGGAGTATATATGCTAAGGGTTACAAATGATAAGTCAACTGAAACGCTGCGTCTGATAAAGCAGTAAAAATAAAGAGTATTATATGGTAAAGGTTAAAGCAAGTGCTTTAACCTTTATGTTTTTCTAATTTGCAATCGATTTTGAGTAAATTCTATTCTAGTTTCTTTAATATTTTTGCGATCAATTCACTGAAATAAGCTCCGTTAAAGGGCCCAAACCAGTTCATCTCACGGGTTTCGTTTTTTACTAGACTGTAATATTGATCCGGAGTAATGTAACCGAGATAAGCTCCGTTAAAGCTTGTTATCTGAAGGTTTAGATTTTTAGTTTTAGCAAGGCTGTCCAGAGGTGTCATTAATTCTCCTGAGAAGTCGCATGGCGTTCCAATCATCACATTGTTGGCAATCTTAAACACTGAAATTCCTGGTGATTGCTCTCCCAAAAGCCAATTGAATACCCAAGGCCGTATACGAAAATCTTCACTAAGCCTTAAATGCGCACTTCTAGCATAGAGTGGAATAAAATCAGAAAGAAGTTCTTTGGGTTTTTCTAAATCTATGCTGTCACTGATTGCGGATACTTTTTCCTCAAGGCTATCAGCTATGGTAATAGCCTTTTCAAAGTCTGCTGTTCCTGTTTCTCCTGGCTTCATGCTCCCGACCGCTCCTGCAAAAAATGCTGCGAAATCTGTTTCTTTTCGCCTTTCTAAAGAATCTACCAGAAAGCCTGGATAGTCACAGCTGATATAATTAATTTTTTTGGCCAGACAGGTAGGGTGGGCTGAATAGGATAATATCATTGCATTTTCCCCATTGTTCTTTTTAAGTTTCAGAATCCTTAAGTAAGGGTCAGTTTTCCCTCCATCTATCAGTCTGTTTGCTACTTGGTTTGAAGCCTCAATTTTACCGAAACCTACTTCAATTGGAGCGGTAGATCCTTCAGCATTCTTAATTGCCTCAATAATTTTATCTGCTATGAATTGTACATAATCTTCCTCATAGGTACCTGCGAGAAATCGGCCTCCCGCTCCTTCCGCCCAGCCTCCTGCTGCATTGTGGGAATGAGTGGCTGAAAAATATACCTCATCTCGTCCAAATCCTTCTTTTTCAAGTAAAGGCAAAGCCTTGGCAGCAACAGAAGGGGGTACAATTAACAAATCCATAGTTATCAGGGCACATTTTTTTTCTATGGATTTAAAAACAAAGGTCCTTACAAATAAAGAATCATGTACACCGTCAAAGTCTCGTCTCAGGCCATAGCTAGCTATCTGTAAAGGCTGCAATGGTGTAATGTTGGCTTTGGCCCACCCAGCAACGATTCTCAGGGAGTCTTCTTGATATTGAAGCGTATCGACCTGTTCCATCATTTGATGGTAGTATGCCGCTTCTTTTAACGGAGTCTTATCTACTGTATCTATCAGGGCTATTGCCAGAGCGGAGAGACAGATAACAATAATCAGAAGTATTTTAGAGGTTTTTTTTACTAAAGAAGTTTTTTTCAAGGAAAAATTATTTAAAAGGCTCTCAAAATAATGATACGGAAATATAAAAATTTTTATAAGTCTTTGGGATATTTTCTAATGAAATGCTGTTAAGAAATATTAGGGAGATAGTCTCGCCAATTATTCGTAAATTCGCCTTTCTACAATATCAGGAATCAGAAAAAAATATGATCAGTACATCTAACGTTACTCTTAGATACGGTAAAAGAACCTTATTTGAAGATGTTAACATTAAGTTTACTCCGGGAAACTGCTACGGTTTGATCGGAGCGAATGGAGCCGGAAAATCCACCTTTTTGAAAATTATGTCTGGAGAAATAGACCCTACTTCAGGATCTATTGCCATCACT
Organism: Sporocytophaga sp.; assembly: GCA_024707265.1. GTDB lineage: Bacteria > Bacteroidota > Bacteroidia > Cytophagales > Cytophagaceae > Sporocytophaga. The sequence continues at coordinate 651,555 of JANQAB010000009.1, forward strand.
CCCGGAGAACGCCTTGCAATTTTAAAACAAAATCACTTTGAATTTGACGAGGTTCCTGTTTTACAAACAGTATTGATGGGTCATAAAAAGTTGTTTGATATTATTCAGGAAAAAGATGCTATTTATGCAAAAGCAGATTTTTCGGATGCTGATGGAGTTAGGGCTTCTGACCTTGAAGCGGAGTTTGCAGATCTTAATGGCTGGAATGCAGAATCTGAAGCAGCAGAAATGCTTAGTGGCCTTGGTGTAAAAGAACACCTTCACTACAGTTTAATGAAAGACCTTGAAGGTAAGGATAAAGTAAGGGTCTTGCTTGCTCAGGCACTTTTCGGTAATCCTGATATTCTTCTTCTTGATGAGCCTACCAACCACCTTGATATTGAATCAGTAATGTGGCTGGAGAATTTCCTCGCAGATTTTAAAAATACAGTGATCGTGGTAAGTCACGACAGACACTTCCTGGATCAGGTATGTACACACGTTGCTGATATTGATTATGCTAAGATTCAGCTATATGCAGGAAACTATTCTTTCTGGTATCATTCTAGTCAGCTAGCTTCCAAGCAAAGGGCTGATCAGAATAAAAAAGTTGAAGAAAAAAGAGCTGAATTGCAGGATTTCATTGCGAGATTCAGCGCTAATGCTTCAAAGTCCAAACAAGCAACTTCAAGACAAAAACTTCTGGATAAACTTACCCTTGATGATATTAAACCTTCAAGTAGAAAATATCCTGCAGTTATCTGGAAACCTGAAAGAGAAGTTGGAGATCAGGTATTATCTGTTGAGAACCTTTGTAAAATCGGTGAAGACGGAAGACCAATTTTCAGTAATATTACTTTCAGTCTGAATAAAAATGACAAAGTTGCATTTGTTAGTAAAGACACTCTTGCCATATCCATGTTCTTTGATGTTCTAATGGGTGAACAGCAAGCTGATAAGGGAGAATTCAAATGGGGTGTTACAACAACACAATCTTATTTCCCTAAAGACAATAGCAGTTACTTCAATTCTTCCGATTTAAATCTTGTTGACTGGCTGAGGCAATTTTCTAAAGAAAAGGATGAAAGCTTTATCCGTGGATTCCTTGGTAAAATGCTTTTTACTGGTGAAGAATCTTTAAAACAGTCAAAGGTTTTATCTGGAGGAGAAAAGGTAAGATGTATGCTCTCTAAAATGATGCTGGAGTCTTCTAACGTTCTGGTACTTGACGAGCCTACCAACCACCTTGACCTTGAATCCATCACTTCGTTGAACAATAGCTTGAAAGATTTTAAAGGTATCATTTTATTTGCAACCCACGATTATGAGTTTATGCAGACGGTTGCAAACAGAGTTATTGAGATTACTCCTTATGGTTTGATCGACAAACTGATGACATACGAGGAATTTGTAAAGAGTGAAAAAGTTAAAGTTCAGCGTGAAGAACTTTATTCTGTTGTGAAATAAACAAAGGTTTAATAATATATTAAGAAAAAGGAGGTCGGTTTTATAGGCCTCCTTTTTTTGTATCTGGAAGTTATAAATTTTTGTTGAAGATTGGAGTCTTAATTTAACATTAGCAAGGTTATAAGGATATTTTGTTGCTGTTGCTCAAACTGTTGCTTCTTTTCCTTATATACTTTCAGCCATCGTGGTAATTCAACTTCATTTTGTTCTAAGGTTTATTAAAGGAAACACCTATAAGCTTGAATTCTAGCTGGCAAGAATCAGGTCCAGTAATAGCACACCTGCAAGGCCGGTAACAGAAACAATCGTTTCCATAACAGACCAGCTTCTTATCGTCTGCATAATTGAAAGGTTAAAATACTCTTTGAAAATCCAAAAGCCTGCGTCATTTACATGTGAGAACATCAGGCTCCCTGCGCCAATGGAAAGTACGGTAAGTTCAGGGCTTACATGTGTACTTTGAATTAAGGGTAAAATGATACCTGCGGAAGTAAGAGCTGCTACCGTAGCAGAGCCAAGAGCCAGTCTGATAATGGCAGCCATGGTCCAGGCAAGGACTAAAGGAGATAAACTGCTGTCACGAAATATTTCTGCAAGGTATTCTGCAGATTTGCTGTCTATCAATACTTGTTTAAATGCACCTCCAGCCCCTATGATTAATACAATCAATGCAACCTCCGATATTGCAGCATTATATAGATCCATAACATCTTTTACTGATTTCCCTTTCGAAAGGCCAAGGTTATAGGTAGCTACAATAACTGCTAATAGCATTGCTATGAAAGGGTTTCCCCAAAAGCTTACCAGATTATAAGTTATTGTATCTTTTGTTAATAAAGGAAGCAGGCATGCTCCTAAGGAAATCAATAGAACAGGGAATAAAGCTGTGAATAAGCTCTTTTTAAATGAAGGTAGGTCTAATGATTGAACGGAAGACCTTGCAGGACCTCCGGAGCCTTTTATGTCTTTTACAAACTGACCGTAAAACGGTCCTGCAAGTACAATTGCGGGTACAGCAATAATACTTCCATAGATTAACGTAAGTCCCAGGTCTGCTTTAAAGATAGAGGCAAGAGCCACTGGTCCTGGATGTGGAGGCAGAAAACCATGAGTTACTGAAAGTGCAGCAGCCATTGGTATTCCTATGTATACAGGTGAGAAATTTCCAACAGTAGCAATAGTGAAAACCAAAGGTATAAGTAAAACAAATCCTGCCGTGTAAAACAACGGAATTCCTATAATAAATCCTGTAAGCACTACTGCCCATACGACGTTTTTAGGGCCAAACAATCGATTAAGGCTATTGCTGATCTGTAAAGCAGCGCCGCTTTCCCCCACTATTTTACCCAACATAGCACCAAATACCACAATGAATGTAAGACTTCCAAGAGTGTCTCCAAAGCCTTTTTGTATGGAGGAAATGAGATGATCAGCAGGCATACCGAAAGAAATACCCAAAAATAATGACACTAGTGTGAGGGAAATAAAAGCATTAAATTTCAGGAAAAGCATTAAGATAAGCAGGAGCACAATGCTGCTTATAATGAGGATTACTGGCATCTTCAGTTATTTTTAACGCAATTTATTGATTTTGCCCATGATGTTCATTGTGAGCAGAATAAATTATGGTCCTTTTTAAGCAATTTGTGCGAATAGAAACACACATTCAGGTCCTTATACGGGATATTAGGGAAAACATAAAGTCTTTCAACCGGTTGAACCAAAGGAATAATACTTTAATTTTTTTCTTGAGTTGAACCTCGTCATCAAAAGAGCAGGAGATCATTTAAGCTATCTGTTGTATACAGATAGTGAATTCGCATTGGCTGTTTTGTATTCAAAATGCATTCTTCTTTTTTTCCCGGACGGATTATTCTTTATTGTCTCATCTTCAATTTTTTTACAGATGAGATACATAAGCAGGAAAAACAGGAAGCCCAGAAAGAGAGGGTTGGGAGGTGAGCAATTAGGTAAAGAGCATAAAGAATCTTTTATCCGAAAGGTGCTTGATACTGTTGCCAATACCATTTACATATATGACATTGAAGAAAAGCGGTTTGTGTATGTGAATGAATTTTCCAGACAATCACTAGGCTATGAGCCTTCGGAAATTGAGGCATTTGGAGATGAGTTTTTTTATAAAATAATGGATCCTGATTTTGTTCACCTTAAATCCGATCATTTTAGGGAGATTCTCGAATTGAAAGATGGTGAAGTTAAAGTGACCAATACCAAACTCAGACATTCTGACGGAAGTTGGAGGTGGTTCATATTGAAGGAGTCTGTCTTTGATAGAAATGATGTTGGTGGGGTAAAAGAGGTAACAGGTACCATAACAGATGTTACTGAGAAGAAGGATACAGAGAAACAATTAAAGCGGAGCCTGAACTTTATTGACAAAGTGGTTAATTCAAGTCCATTCGATGTCTTTGTATATGATGTGCAGGAGGAAAGGAATATTTTCGTAAATGACAATGTGATAAAAACCCTTGGCTATAGCGCTAAAGAAGTGCAGGAAATGGGTTCAGGTTTTTTAACAAAAGTTATATATCCGGGAGATCTGGAAATTTTTAATAAAAGTCATACAAAGTTAAATGAGTCGGGACAAAGTGCTGCCACTTTTGAACTTAGAGTAGTTGCTTCTGATGGGACAGTGAAATGGCTGAACATTAACATCTCTGTATTTAGTAAAGATGATCATGGGCGTATTAAAGAAGTCATAGGAATAGCAAGAGATATTACTGAAAAGAAAGAGGCTGAAGAGTATTTAAGGGATAATATTCATTTTGTAAATAAAATTACGGAAACAATACCCAATTACATATTTGTTGAAGATGTAGTTGCCGACAAATTAATATTTTCAAACAGGTCTCTGCTTGAAGATTTTGGCTATGTTGAAAAATTTGAAGATCCGATGAATGTGTTCTGGAAAATTATTCATCCGGATGATTTGCCAATATTAATCAGAATAAAATCTGAGCTAAAATATATGGGTGACGAAACACTGAAAGGGGAATTTCGGCTTCGTCATGCGAACGGTTCATGGAGATGGGTTCATACGGTATTATCGGCATTTAAGAAAAATACATCCGGGGAAGTGATCCAGGTAATTGCTTCAAGTCTTGACATTACAGAAAGAAAAGAAGCAGAGCTGAAGCTTCAGGAAAGTCAGCATTTTATTCAAAGTATACTCGATACCTCTCCTAACTCCATATATGTTTATGATCTTGAAAAGAGAAGTAATATATTTTCTGCCGGGTCTCCTGGTGGCGATTTGGGTTATCCTTCAGATTATTTTGAAAGCCTTGGAGATAATTTTATGCCTGTTTTACTACATCCTGATGACTATGAAAAGAATTTTAAGCATTGGGAAGAATTAAAAACAATGAAGAATGGTGAGGTAAAGTCTGTAGAGGGAAGACTCAAACATGCTGACGAAAGTTGGAGATGGTTTCATCTTAGGCATAGTGTGTTCAAGAGAAATGACAAAGGAGAAGTAATCCAGGTGATCGGAATTGCTACTGATATTACAGATCTTAAGAAAACCGAAAACCAGCTGGAGGAAAGTAAAAGTTTTATAACCAAAATTATGGAAGCCAATCCTAATGTGGTCATCATTCATGAACTGAAAACACAGACACCAATCTATATCAACAGATATGTTGAAGAAGTACTGGGTTATACTCCGGAAGAAGTCCTTGCAATGGGGGAAGATGCATTTAAAACACTCATTCACCCGGATGATCAGCCTAAAATTTTAAAACATCTTGAAGAGTTTTCCTCTGCTGATTTTGATACATCCAAATCAATTGAGTACAGGGCAAAAGATAAACAAGGGAACTGGCATTGGGGCCTTTCTAAGGATTCTGCTTTTGAAAGGGATTCTGAAGGTAAAGTGACCAAAATAATAGCTGCAGCAACTGAAATTACTGATAGAAAAAAAATAGAAGAAGAGATCAAAAGGCTGAATATAAGTCTTGAGGAAATTGTGGAGAAGAGAACAAGAGAGCTTCGGAGAAATCAGGAAAGACTGGAGCATAGGGAGAAGCAATTAAGAATAATCACAAATTCTGTCCCTGCATTGATATCTTATCTGGATACAGATCTTAAATATGTTTTTGCCAATAATCATTATTATAAGGTTTTCAATATTGATGGGACGATCAGGGGTAAACATATAACGGAAGTTCTGGGAGAAAACAATTATAATAATATTTCAGCGATGCTGAATCGGGCGCTTGCCGGGGAAGAGGTTACATTTGAAAATAATTTTAGTAATAAGAATAATGAAAAAGTTTATTACAAATTAAGTTATATACCAGATTTGGATAATACAGGGGAGTTGAAAGGTTTAATCATAATGGGCACAGATCTTACTGACAGGTATAATTATGAAAAATCTCTGGAAGAAAGAAATGTCGAACTTGTTAAGATTAATTCTGAACTTGATAATTTTATCTATACAGCCTCTCATGATCTTAAAAGCCCCATAGTAAATATGGAAGGCTTGCTTAAAAGCCTGTTGGAAGAAGCAAGCCAGCAGTGCAAAGGTGATATCAATGAAATGTTGAATTTTGTATCACTTAGTGTTGAAAAGCTGAAAAAGACAATTGAAGAGCTTTCAGAGATCAGTAAAATTCAGAAAGGAACAGAAAATTATGAAGAGAGGATTGAAATCGCAGAAATCATTAGGGATTTTAAGGTTGAGTATTCAGAGCAGATTAAGTCATCTCAAGCTGTTATTTTTTCCGATCTCACAGTATCATCAGTAAAGTTTTCCCGAAAAAATTTTCGAAGTATTATTTATAACCTGCTTAGCAATGCCATTAAATTCCGCTCTCAGGAAAGAACTCCCATTATTTCAGTAAGATCTGAATACACTTCCGATAATTATGTAAAGATCACCATCTCCGATAACGGGATGGGTTTTGATATGAGGAAGAAAGACAAAGTTTTCGGAATGTTTAAAAGGCTTCATACCCATGTTGAAGGAACTGGGGTAGGAATGTATATAGTGAAAAGAATTATGGAAAATGCTTCCGGTAAGATAGAGGTGGAAAGTGAAGAGGGGGTAGGTACGACCTTCAGGTTATATTTTCCAATAGGTTAAATTAGATGAAAAAAAAGACCAGACACTTTTATCTGATCTTTTCTTTTTATGTATTTATTCCTTTTATTGAATTTTTTTCACCAGAGGAATAAGCTCCACTTTATAAGGTGCTTTGTGCTTTTCAACTGAGATGTTAAGAATAAAAATACCTTTTGCATTCCTTATAACTACTGGTTCGCCTTTTTCCGCTGCATAAACCTGCTCGTAATATTCTTTGTCTGTCTCTGTCTCCCAGATCCAGCCCAGGTCTTTTCTTTTAAGGGCAAGCTTTTCTTCGTCTTTTAAAGCAATTTTATAAACTTCCTTGTCGTCTTTCCTGACCAGCGCTGTATATTTATCAATATACTTTTTGATTTCGGCTTCGTCTTTAAATGACTTAGGTATAAATTGAATAAGATCAGCTCGGACTCTTGTAAGGGGCTCGCTGAATTTTTTTTACTTTAAAAGAATAGCAGAAAGTGTCACCTCTGAATGGGCCAACTATGTCTCCGACTTTGGCAGAAAAAATTTCTTTATCGATATCTTCTTTCTGATCGCCGGGGCTGAATTTAACGGTGTAGTATGGCTTTTCACTGTTTTTTACAACAAACAGGCTATCATTTTTGGATGCTTTAAAAGCCTTGGTTTTAGTCTGAAGCCAGTCCATTGCCTCTTTCTCTGCGGCTGTAAGGCTCATCTGTGCAAAGGTTGTTTGGCAGATGAGTAGAGAAATTATTGCAAAAACTACTTTTTTCATATGTGTTTATGGTTCTGTTGATAGATGTTAAGTAATTCTTCTGTTTTTTATAATAAGCTTACCCTTAACTAATTATTCTCCTTAAAGTTCGTTTGTTATACCAAAGCTTCAAATAAAATTTCTACAGGATGTTTTGCCGATCTGCCCGTTCCATCCTTGATCTGATGCCTGCAGCTCGTTCCCGGGGCGGCAATAATTGTCTCCTCAGAAGCTTTCCGTACAGCAGGGAAGAGGACAAGCTCTCCGACCTTCATAGATACATCGTAATGTTCTTCTTCATATCCGAAGGATCCTGCCATTCCACAACATCCTGATGGGATTATCTCCACTTTATAATTTGCAGGTAGCGTAAGAATTTTCTGGGTGTAGGACAGAGATGAAAGCGCTTTCTGATGGCAATGGCCGTGAAGTTTTATTTGCTTAGACTCTTTTTTGAAAGCATTGGCGTCAATTCTGCCAGCTTCTGCCTCTTTTGCAAGAAATTCATCTATTAGAAGGCTGTTTTTAGCAAGGTTTTCTGCGGCCTGTTTTTGTTCAGGCGTTGCTAATGCAGGATATTCATCTCTAAAAGAAAGTATTGCGGAAGGTTCTATCCCAAGCATTGGATGTTCCTTGCTTACTTTGTCTTTCAGCAGGTCTATGTTCTTTCTTGCTATTTTCTGCGCTTCACGGATAAGTCCTTTAGACATGTAAGTTCTTGCACTTTCCAGGTGTTGAGGTATTTCAACCTCATAGCCAAGTCTGGTAAGCAACCCAATTGCTTTGATTCCTATATCTGATTCGTTATAGTTAGTATACTCATCGCAGAATAAGAAAACCTTCCCTTTTTTGCTTCCTTTTGCCTGAAGCGCTTCTTTGTTTTTGCCAGCCCATTTTCTAAGGGTAATAGGTGAAAGCAGTGGCAAAGGACGTTTGGAAGACATGCCCAGCACCTTTTTCATTAAACCTCCTGTTAGGCCGTTTTTCATCACAAAATTAGACAAGCCGGAGAAATTGCTTACAATGCTGTTTGCTTTGGCAAAGTTAGCAATCATCATGGCCCTGAAAGGAACTCCTTTTTCATCATAATACTGCTGAAGGAATTCTGCTTTCATCTTTGCCACATCCACGTTGGACGGACACTCCGATTTGCAGCCTTTGCAGGATAAGCAGAGATCCATTACTTCGTAAATCTCGTCATGGGCAAATTTATTCTTTTTCGGAGATCTGGTAAGAAACTCCCTTAGTATGTTAGCTCTTGCCCTGGTTGTCTCTTTCTCGCTTCTGGTAGCCATAAAGCTTGGACACATAGTGCCACCTATGACGTGGGACTTACGGCAATCGCCTGAACCATTACATTGCTCTGCAAGTCTCAATATGCCCTGACTTTCTGAGAAGTCAAAAACAGTATTAAACTGATTGGTAACCTGATTGGATTCGTACCTCAGGGATTCATTCATTTTTGGTGTATGAACAATTTTCCCTGGATTAAAGATATTGTTAGGATCCCAAATATGCTTAAGCTCTACAATCATATTGTAGTTCTTTTCTCCTATCATCTTTTTAACAAACTCTCCTCTTACTCTTCCATCTCCATGTTCCCCGCTAAGTGATCCTTGGAATTTCTTAACAAGATCAGCTACTTCATCTGTAATAGTGAAGAACATTTGTCTGTCTTCTTCTTTTTTAAGATCAAGTATCGGGCGGAGGTGGATTTCCCCATCTCCGATATGTGCGTAGAACACGCAGGATTTATTGTGCTTGTCAAGAATTTGTTGAAACTCTTTGATAAACTCAGGCTGGTCCTCTACTGCCACAGCTGTGTCTTCAATACAAGCGACAGCTTTGGGGTCACCTGGAACGTTTGCCAGCAGGCCAAGTCCTGCTTTTCTCAGACTCCAGACTTTATTTACATCAGCTCCGTGCAAAATCGGGAAATAGTAGCCGTAACCATTGGCTCTCATTTCAGCCTCCATTTCACTCGCAAGCTTTTCAATTTCTTCTTTGCTGTCTCTCGCAAATTCCACTACCAGGAGTGCCCCCGGATCTCCCTGCACAAAGAAACGGTTTTTGGTTTGCTCAATATTATGCTTGGTACACTGAAGAATAATATCATCAATCAATTCAACCGCACCAGGGTTGTACTTAAGGGCGATCAGGTTCGCTCTTGTACTTTCGTCAATAGTGTTCATGTGAACCGCTACCACAGCTTTGTGCTTTGGGGGTACATCAACAAGATTCAGTTTGATTTCTGTAGTAAATGCAAGTGTACCTTCAGAGCCTGCAAGCAGCTTACACATATTAAATGCGGGTTTGCCAGAAGTGAACGGCTGAGATTCCAGCAATTCATCAATAGCATATCCTGTGTTTCTTCTTCTTATAGAAGGTTTGGGAAATTCTTTTCTGATTTCCTCTGCATTTGCAGGATCAGAAAGGATGTTTTTTATATGCTTGTATACCTTACTTTCAAGTGAGGTGCCTTTGGCTTTTGTTTCAAACTCTTCAAGAGTAACAGACTTAAAAACTGCGTCAGATCCGTCGCTTAGAATTGTTTTCAGTTCCAAAGTATGGTCTCTGGTGGTTCCATATATCACAGAGTGAGATCCGCAAGAGTTATTTCCCACCATTCCTCCGATCATACATCTGTTAGAGGTGGAGGTTTCCGGGGCAAAGAAGAGTCCGTGTGGCTCAAGGATTTTGTTCAGTTCATCAAGGTTTACACCTGGCTGAACTCTTACCCACTTCTCTGCTTTATTGATTTCCAGTACTTTTGTCCAATGGAAAGAAACATCTACTACAATGCCTTTTCCAACTACCTGACCAGCTAAAGAGGTACCGGCTGTTCGAGGAATGATCGATGTTTTATGTTGATTGGCGAATGTTAGGAGTTTTTTAATATCCGACTCCGATTTTGGTCTTGCCACAGCCAATGGCAATTCGCGGTAAACAGATGCATCGGTTGCGTAAAGAGTACGCATGGTAAGGTCTGTAAAAAACTCGCCTTCTAGTGAATTCTTCAGTTCTTCTAATTTCGCCAGCATTAACTTCTTATATTCTTAGGAAACTGCAAATTTAACGATTTGCGGGATAACAAATGGGCAGAATATGGCAATTCTGCTTTTTTATTATAAAAATCGCTAATTTTAAGTTCAAAGTTCTATAACTATGAAAAAAATAATCGTTCCGGCCGCATTTTTTATCATTTTAGGCCTTTCTCTTCTGAGTGTCACTTCTAAACCTCTTTTCCCGGATTATTGTCCGGATGCAAAAAAATACACTTCCCTCCAGGATGCACTTGCTGAACCGGAGAAAGTTGTAAAGCTGGATCTCAGTATGTTAAAACTTACAGCCATTCCTCCTGAGATAGGTAAGCTATCCAATCTTGAGTGTCTGGATGTCTCTTTTAACAGGATAACTACTTTGCCAGCTGAAATGGCCAATCTGAAGAAATTAAGATATATTGATTTGACAGGTACAAATTACATGGCAAAACTTCCTCCGGTTCTTGCTCAGCTGCCAAAGCTAGAGGCAGTAAATATTTCTGACCACGCCTATTGGAAACCTGCTCAATTTGAAGAGGCTAAGAAGTTTTTGCCAAATGTAAAGATGATTCTTTCAAACGATTAATCATTTCAATCAAATACTATTTGATTGAAACTATAGATGTCGGTTAGCTGAATTTAAAACTAACCGACATCTATTTCCCAGTATTTCTGGAGGAGTCTCTAAGCTCTTTTGCCACATCTCTTGTGGAGTCTGCTTCTTTTTTGAGTTTTTGGGCAGCCAGGTCTAAAGAGTCAGCTCGTGCCTTTTCCAGGTCAGCAGCATTTTGAAGTTTGTCTTCAAGCATCCTAGCCTTTTGTTCTTCAGGTGAATTGTTGCAAGACAACATAGTAAATAACAGGTAGAAAAAAGTTATTCTTTTCATAGTTTTACATTATTTTTACCTAAAACTCACCTGAATAGGCATTGTTCTTCGTTCTTAAAGAAATCCAAAGCGAAATAACCTCGTACATAACCTTAGTTTAAATAGAAAGACTGTATTATGGACTCTATTCTTCATTTCTTCATGAATCATTTCTGGTGGATTGTTCCGCTGGTTGTGATAGTTTCGATAGCCATTAAAGACGTTTTTTTCAACCGCGCTCATACGATTAAACACAATTTTCCGGTGGTTGGGCACATACGCTACCTGCTTGAAAAGATCGGTCCTGAAATGAGGCAATATATTGTTGCCAACAACAGGGAGGAACTTCCTTTCAACCGCAGTCAGCGTTCATGGATTTATGCAAGTTCAAAAAGAGAGAATAACTACCAGGGATTTGGTACTGACCAGGACCAGAATGCTGCAGGGCATATATTTATTAACCCTGCAATGTTCCCTTTCAATCTGAAACCTGGTCATCCGAATATTGAAGACCCGGCATTTGTTCCATGTGCGAAGGTCATTGGCCTTGCGAATAAAAGAAAGAAGCCATTCCGGCCTTATTCTATTGTTAATATATCTGCCATGAGTTATGGTTCGCTTTCTTCAAAAGCTGTTGAATCGATGAACAAGGGGGCTTTGAAAGCTGGTTGTTACCATAATACAGGTGAAGGAGGTTTGGCTCCTTATCATTCGTTTGGAGCTGATGTTGTCTTCCAGGTAGGTACCGGGTATTTCGGAGTTAGGGATGAGGTAGGGAATTTTTCAATGGAGAAGATGGAAGCGCTGGTTAAAAAGAATCAATTTGTAAAGGCAATCGAATTTAAACTTTCTCAAGGTGCTAAACCAGGAAAAGGTGGAGTACTCCCTGCCGCTAAGATTACTCCGGAGGTAGCCGAAATCCGTCAGGTCTCAATGGGGAAAGATGTAATCTCCCCAGCTTGTCACTCCGCATTTAGCAATGTGCCTGAGATGATGGATTTTATAGAAATGGTCGCAGACAGAACAGGTTTGCCTGTTGGAATAAAATCAGCTGTTGGAAAACTGGAGATGTGGGAAGAACTTGCTGATTTGATGGCAGAAAGAGGCACAGGCCCTGATTTTATTACAATAGATGGAGGGGAAGGTGGAACAGGTGCTGCACCTCCTGCATTTGCAGACCACGTTTCATTGCCATTTTCTTATGCTTTCAGTAAAATTTATAAAGTGTTTGCTGAAAGGGGCTTGTCAGACAGAATTGTTTTTATTGCTTCTGGTAAACTTGGTTTCCCGGCAAAAGCTCTTACAGCATTTGCTATGGGCGCAGATATCATCAATGTGGCAAGAGAAGCAATGATGTCTATCGGTTGTATTCAGGCTCAGGTATGTCATACAAACAGATGTCCTGCCGGTGTGGCTACTCAGAATAAATGGCTTGCTGCAGGTGTTGATGTTACCTTGAAGTCCGAAAGATGTTTTAATTATATTAAAACACTTAGAAAAGAATTGCTTGAAATCACTCATGCCTGCGGTTATGAGCATCCTTGTCAGATGACTATGAGAGATGTCGACATTAGCATGGGTGATAACAATATGACAATAAAACTAAGAGACTCTTATAAATATGACAAGGTAAAGGTGAACTTCAATGGTATGCAGGATGTAAAGGATTGCCCGTATCTTGGAGGGCCGTCGGCTAAGAAGCAGGAGAAGAAAGAGTTGGCAGAAGTAAAATAATTGAAATTAAAATATAAGGAAAAGGCCGTCTCATTTAGAGGTGGTCTTTTTTGTTTTTAACCCCTGGGTTTAATTATGTAGAGACGCCATGCTGGCGTCTCCTTGTCCATAAAGGAGGCTTTTGATATTTATTGAAATGTTAGGCATATAAATCTTATTTTGATTCTTTACCACAATTTCTGAGACGCCAGCATGGCGTCTCTACAAAGAGGCAATAACTAATACAAGGCTGAATTTGAATTACCTGTTCCGGTCTACTCTTCACTCTCCAGTTCCTTCAGAATTTTACTCACATCCTCTTCTGTTGTATTGAGTTTTGTCTTGCAGATTTTTATAAGCTGTGCGGCTCTTTTTACTTTATCTGAAAGGTCATCTACAGAAATTTCCCCCTGTTCTATTTCTGAAACAATTAGTTGAAGTTCTTCAAAGGCTTCTGTATAGCTTATTTTTTCACGCATCTTTGTCTGATTGATCTATTGATTTAATATTGCTATCAATAACACCGTCTATAATTCTAGTCTGAATTAAATCTCCCTTCTTCAGCTTGTCAACGCTTTTTAATGCCTTACCATTATACAAAGTAATACTATAGCCTCTTTTCAGAACGCTTTCAGGGCTCATGTTATTGATGTTTTTTTCTATGTTTTTTAATTCCTGTGATTTTGATTCTATAAATCCTGGTAAGCTTTTAACTATCTCTTTTTTGTTCTGTGATAGAAGCAGAAGAGATTGACGAAGGAGCACCTTTGAATCTTTTCTCATATCTGCTGTCACTGTTTTCAGGCAAAGGTTTTCTTTTTTAATTATGTAAAATGAATGATGTGATAACGATTTACTTTCATTCACTATAGCATTGTTGAATTTATTAATACTATTATTAGCAACTGACCTGAATAACCTGGAAGCACTATGAAATCTGGCCTTTTCATCCATGATCATACGAAGGCTTTTATCCTTGATTTTATCCTCCGCCTTTTGAACCGGGATAGAAAAGTTGTGAAACTTCTGTAAAAGAAATTCTGCAAGTTTGGTTGGAGTAATCTGATTTGAGTAGGAAATCATTTCTGCCACCGTTTCATTAGTCGCATGTCCAATACCAGTTAAAACCGGGATTGGGAATAAGGCAATTTCTTTCGCCAGTGAATAGTTGTTGTAACAAGACAGTCCCACATCGCCTCCACCACCGCGGATGATTGCAACTGCATCAAAATGACTTATGACCGTTTTAATTCTTCTTAGCTGTCTGATTATGTCTTCGATAGCTTTCTCGCCCTGTAACAATGCGGGAAACAAAACGGTAAAGAATTTATAATTCCATGAATTTTCCTTAATCACCTTCATGAAATCAGCATAGCCTTTGCTTGTTTCTACTGATATAATAGCAAGTCTTTGTGGCAACAGAGGAAGTTTTAATGTTTTGTTTTGATCATATATCCCTTCGTGCTGAAGCTTTTGTATCGTTTCTTTCTTTTCTCTTTCAAGATCTCCAAGAGTATAATGAGGGTCAATCTCAAGGATGTTAAGCGCTAAGCCATAGCCAGGATCAAAGCAGATTTTGGCAAGGAAGAGAATTTTGATGCCGTCCTTTAATGGCTCTTTAAGAACTTTAAGAAACTTGTCATTTGCGTTTAAGTAATCCGTTTTCCATAAGATGGATTTCAGTTGAGCTATAACTTTTCCATCCTGCTTTTCAACCAGCTCGGGATAGCAGTGGCCCGAGTGCTTGTAATGATTCAGCTTATTCATTTCTGCCATTACCCAGAAAGCGTTTTTATACCTTTCAGAAAGGGTCTTTTGTATGCTCTTGGTTACTTCGAGCAATGAAAATACATTCTTGTCATAGATTAGCTTAGGCATTGGCTGTTGAAAAGTTGAATGCAGAAGTTTAATGGCTTAAGGCAAATTATTGAATTAAATTATAAGATTCAAATGGAGTGTAAAAAATAAGTTGCAGGTTGAGCGGTGGAGTATTGTCGACTAATATTTTTAATAAAATTAGAAATTTTTTAGATTAGTAGTAAAAAAATATAGGCCAGGTGTACATCCAAATGTTATCGGTCATGCTTTTGACGACAGTGCAACCTTTAACTAACAACAAGAAACGGACAGGCAAATATGATTGACTACATAAAGGAAAATATAAGTTGGCTAAAAGAGCTCTTTACGCTTTTGTTTGTCGGAACAGGAACATTAGTTGAAATCTTGACCTATAGACGAGCGAGAGCTACAATACTTCAACCTATAAGGACAGAAGTAATTAAAAAGCAATCAGAACTTTTATCAAAATTGTTACAAACTTTAAGCGACAACAATCAATCATTTAAAGTTGGCCTTGACTATGTAAACCTTGTTCAAATAAATGTCATGCTGACCCTGAGAGATTTTGGATTTGTCTTTAAGGAACATAAAGAATTTTTAGAGATAATAAAAGATAGTGTTGTTGGCTGGACACATTGTGGGAGAGCGAATGTTCTTAAAGATGTTGAAATCATTGGAGCGTTTACTGATGCGTCTGAAAAGAAAAAAGGAGAGCGACTATGGTGTTGAGAAGTATAACAACTTAAAGAAAGGTGAAATTGACATCGATAAAATCTAATTGACCAGACAACATTCGGAATTTGTGAAATTGATTTCGGATTTTAAAAGCGACCCTTTCATGCCAACATCAATCCAACAGACAATGATGGAGTTATTTAAGGATATAAATAATAATCTTGCATAGTATTAAAAGGTGAATTGGAAGTTTTTATGATAGACTTTAGTAATGAGTATTTTGAAAAAGGTAAAGCACCCCATTTTGACCCTGTTGGTATTTATAACAGTTTTAACCACAGCCGTATATTATCATAGACCAACTCTTGATAAGCTAAAAAATGAAATTCGAAAGTATTTAAGGATTGACGAAAAATGGTAGAAGAACAAAAAATAGCACGGCCCGCTAACAAGGTATTGCCAATAGCGGTGCTGAAGTCTTCAATTGGGTATTGGTGCAAATGTTCAACATTGTTCTTCGATTAAACTTTAGTGCTAAAATATCCCAGCCTTTTGCCAATATCCAAATCGTTACCACAAATGCGGAAATACGCAGATTTCTCTTTGACTGATTTTTTAGAATTTCTTTACATTTAACGTGATATATGTATAGAAATTTTGATTTTCTTAACATAAATAAACTTCTTTGTAAAGAAAATGAAAAAATCTATACAGAATGGCTTTAGATAAAGATTGGAAATTAGCGAAATTACCTATAAATCAGGATTTGGAGACTAAAAAAGTTCTAAAGAGCCTTCCTGCCGCACATGCATCCCTTGCAGAATTAAAAGGGATTGCATCCACCATACCAAACCAAAGCATTTTAATCAATACACTTGGACTTCAAGAAGCAAAAGATAGTTCTGCGGTTGAGAATATTATCACAACCCACGATGATTTGTATAAATCAGAATTAAATTTAGATGCATTTGCATCATTAAATGCCAAAGAAGTACAGAACTATATATCGGCATTGAAGAAAGGCTTTATGTTAACTTCTAAAAGTGGACTAATAACTACTAATACAATTTTAAAGATACAAGAAGAACTAGAGCAGAATAAAGCGGGGTTTAGAAAATTACCAGGAACGTCCTTAAAGAATGCTGCTAATGGTGAGATTATATACACACCACCACAGGACATCGAAGAGATTAATGATTTGATGACGAACCTAGAATTTTTTATAAACGATAAAAGTATTTGCGAATATGACCCAATAGTCAAAATGGCAATTATTCACTATCAGTTTGAAAGTATTCATCCTTTCTATGATGGTAACGGAAGAACAGGAAGAATAATTAACATATTATACTTGATACTTGAAAAATTACAACATTTGCCTATTTTATATTTAAGTAGTTACATAATAAAAAATAAAGCAGATTACTATAGGTTACTGCAAGAAGTGCGTGAAAATAATAACTGGGAGGAATGGATACTTTTCATGATTAATGGAGTTGAACATACATCAAAAGAAACAATAGACCTTATAATTCAAATAAGGGAATTAATGAAGAATTATAAACGTGCCTTAAGAGATAATTATAAATTCTATAGTCAAGATCTATTGAATAATTTATTTAAACATCCATACACAAAGATAGAGTTTATAGTTAATGATTTGGGAGTAACTAGAATAACGGCAGCAAATTATCTTAATAAACTTGCAGAGGATGGTTTACTTAAGAAGGAGAAACTTGGAACGGGAAATTATTATGTGAATACAAAATTATTCGGACTACTTTCAAAAAGATAAAAGCACTAGTGGTAACACTAGGTTGTTTCTGGTGCAGGCTGATGATGAAGTTTTGAGTGCGGTGCTTTTAAGTCCCGCTCATTTTATTTATTTTTTAAAAATGTGTACGGTGTTTGTATCCGTGGAGCACTCTCAAGCCCTGCACCGGCTAAAACCCCTAAAGACGGTATTAATAGGAAATAGACAAACTGTCATTATTGAAACTGATTAAATTTTTCAAGAGTAATCCTAGAAGAGATTATCCTCTTAGCCAAATTTCGTCTTATCGGATACCTAGAAAGAACCTAGTGTTCAAAAGTGATGATTTTAAGCAACTCCTTCGGGAAAATTTAACTCCTAGACTTAACGAAGCAGGATTTTCTGGGAAGGATTATAGATTCTTGAATGAGCATTCTACTCATTGGGAAATTATATCTATTGGACGATCAAAGTATGGTGGAGCTATCTCAATCGATTAGGAATAAAATTTAAACAACCTTATTCAATAGGGGAATTTGACATTCATAAAATTCACCTATTTGCAGAAGCTGAATCACATATTGGACTTTCTCCTGATGATGAGGATAATTGGTGGCCATTACTGGATACAAAATCAGAGATTTTACGTGTAATTGATGAAATATGGAAACTGATAACCAATAAAGGGTTCGCCTATTTTAACAAATTTAAAGATTTAAAGGCTTTCATGAATACCATTAAATTCCATCATATTGAAACCGAAAAACTTTATGCCATCTATTAATAAGTAGATATGAAATAAGGGTGTACTACTTTTTAATGCAGCACTACAAGTTTACTATCGATTTATTAGCGTTTTAGCGTTATCTGTTTTAATATGATTACTATGGGTTAAAATTAAAAATTTCCTTATGATGTCTCTTTGCATACTTCTGATATCACCTTTCGTAATTCCATTTATAATTTCCTTTTTATCCCGTCTCTTAAAATTTCGTTAGCATTTTTTATCATACATTTTAACAATATTTGGGATGCTTGGGATAGGTTTTATTTTACTGCAAATGTCAAACATTAAGGATGGCGCAGTGAATAGTACCTTTATGGGGGGAGTATTCTTGATGCCATTAACAGTGTTTATTCAATCTAGGTAACATGGCTTTGTTAGAGAATAAAACGTCAGATAACACTAGATGATAAGCTTCTTCAGAACCATTTCCAGTATGGAGAGCCTGGTTAATGTGAAGATGAAGCGTAGTGATAATCATTAGAGAAAGGAGGCTTTTTGAAAATTTCAACAACTCCCATTAGCATTTGACTATTTAAGATTGATGCCTTCGCTCAAAGCGAAGGCATCAATAAGAAAAGTATCAGAGAATGTTAAAGTAAGCCCGGAAGCAATGTGGAAAAATTAAGGTAATCCTTGGCTTGATTTGTATCAAAGGGAATTTAATAAAAAAAGGCTGCCCTTTCAGACAGCCTTTGATTTTTTAAAGCTCTATATTCACCTGATTTCTCAGCAAATCCTCCATCGTTTCTCTTTTTCTGATGAGATGTGCCTTGCCTTTGTAAACAAGCACTTCAGCAGGTCTGAATCTTGAGTTATAGTTTGAGCTCATGCTGAAACCATAAGCCCCAGCATTTTTAATAGCAAGGATATCTCCTTCGCGAACTTCATTCATCACTAATCCGGATCCGAACGTGTCTGTTTCGCAGATATATCCTACTACATTATATGGTTTCTCAACTCCTGAAGGATTAGAGATATTTACAATGCTATGGTAAGCGCCATACATCATCGGACGAATAAGGTGATTCAAGCCGGAGTTGACACCAACAAAAGTAAGGTCAGGAGTTTCTTTTACAACATTTGTCTGAACCAGTAAATAACCGGATTCGCTCACAAGAAACTTACCTGGCTCAAACCATAGCTCCAAATCTCTGCCATATTTTTTGCAGAATTGTTGAAATGAAGAAGACATTTTTTTCTCCCAGTTCAGCAATATCTGTTGTATAGTCACCTTCTTTATAAGCCACTTTAAAGCCGCTTCCGAAGTCAAGGAAACGTAAGTTTTTAAAGTTATTGGAAAGATCAAAAAGAATATCAGCTGCTTTTACAAATGCATCTGCACTTTTAAAGTCAGAACCGCTGTGGATATGCAGTCCGATTATATCAAGATTGTATTTTGAAACTATATCCAGGATTTCAGGAAACTGTTCTATGGAGATACCGAACTTAGATTCCTTATGTCCGGTCATAATTTTAACATTTCCTCCTGCATCTATATGAGGGTTGATTCTTATGCAGCATGGTACTGAAGAACCAAATTCTTTACCGAATTTTTCAAGGAAAGGAAGGTTATCAAGATTGATCGCGACGCCTTTTTTTACCCCGGCCTGAATTTCCTCATAAGCAACACAGTTCGGAGTAAACATAATGTCTTTAGCTGTGAAGCCTGCTAAAAGGCCCAACTCCAGTTCCTGCAAACTCACTACATCTATCCCTGAGCCGGCGTTATTTAAAAGTTTAAGGATGGCTTGATTGGTCAGAGCTTTTGCGGCGTATTTAATCTTTAGATTTACACCTGAAAAAGCATTTTTTAACCTCTGAAACTGCGAAAGGATTTTTTCCGCATCGTAAACATAAACAGGAGAACCGAACTCTTTTGCAATTTCGGCTAATTCAACACCCTGAATCTGATAATTGACCTCTTTGAGCAACATAGTAATATTTATGAATTACAAAGATAGCAAAACCATCGGGATTAGTTAATGCAATATTTTTTGGTTAAATTTTGGACTTTCGGAAAATTATCAATTACTTTGAGCGTTCGTCGATAAAATCATGAAGTTAAACGTACATAATGCCTGGTGGTGGAGCATTTCTAGGGAAATGTGAACAGAAGGTCTATGTATATATAAAATATAAAAAAGAAGCTTGCTGTTCAACAACGGCAAGCTTTTTTAGTTTTAAAAAGGGGTTAAATTTCAAATGGCAAAATACAGACTTACAACCACATACAAAAAACTACTGGCAGATACGATTACTCCAGTGAGTATTTACCTTAAGGTAAGAGATAAATTTGCGAACAGCATTCTGCTGGAAAGCTCCGACTACCATAGTAATGAGAACAGCTTTTCATACATCTGCTGCAATCCTCTGGCGAAATTTGAAGTTTCGAATGGGAACATTATTACAGAATTCCCTGACAGGTCTTCTAAGTCAGAAAAAATAACGGACAGGGCTCAGGTTCTAAATGAATTAGAAAGTTTTAAAAGCTCTTTTGAAACTGAAAAAAGTCCGTTTAACTTCAACAACAACGGGTTATTCGGCTATATGGCCTATGATTCTGTCAGATATTTCGAAGATCTGGAGATTAAGACGTTTGAATCTGAAGACAGAAAAATCCCGGAAATACTTTACCATGTGTATCAGTATGTGATCGTTATCAATCACTTCAAAAATGAGCTGTTTATTTTTGAGCACTGTTACGACGATCAATGTAAAGGACTGGATCAGGTAGAGTCCCTTCTGATAAATAAGAATTTTGCTTCCTATAAATTTTTTCCCTGTGATGATGAAATATCTAATTTCACAGATACAGAATTCCTTGATGTTATAAAGAAAGGAATTGATCACTGTTACAGAGGTGATGTTTTTCAGATCGTACTTTCCAGAAGATTTTCACAAAGTTATACCGGCGATGAATTTAATGTTTACAGAGCTTTAAGATCTGTAAATCCTTCTCCATACCTCTTTTATTTCGATTACGGAAGTTTCAAAATTTTCGGCTCCAGTCCTGAGGCACAAATCGTTATTAAAAATGGGAAAGCAAGTATTTACCCGATTGCCGGGACTTTTAAAAGAACCGGAAACGATGACCAAGATGCTGAATTAGCAAGGAAGCTTTTTGACGATCCTAAAGAAAACTCAGAACATGTGATGCTTGTCGACCTTGCTCGTAATGATTTGAGCCGCAGTGGAAAAGAGGTTTCAGTAGAAACATTTAAAGAAATACAATATTATTCTCACGTCATTCACCTTGTTTCTAAAGTTACTGGTGTATTGGAGGGTGATAAATCTTCGTTAAGCCTTGTGGCTGATACGTTCCCCGCTGGGACCCTTTCAGGTGCACCCAAACATATGGCAATGAATCTGATCAACAGATTTGAAAATGGAAACAGAGGATATTATGGTGGTTGTATCGGGCTGCTTTCCTTTAATGGAGATTTCAACCATGCGATCATGATCCGGTCTTTCCTGAGCAAAAACAATCATCTGTATTATCAGGCAGGAGCAGGAGTAGTTGCAAAATCAGAATTGCAAAGTGAATTAAATGAAGTACATAACAAATTGCTTGCTCTTCGCACCGCAATTAAACTAGCTAAAGAAATATAGTACTATGCGCCTTTTAGTTTTAGACAATTACGATTCTTTTGTATATAACATAGTTCATATCATAAAGGAATTAGGCTTTGGTTCAAATATGGAAATTCATCGTAACGATAAAATTTCCATTGATGAGGTTAAGAATTTTGATAAAATTCTACTTTCCCCTGGTCCAGGTGTACCCTCTGAAGCAGGGATTTTACAAGAAATTATCAGGAAATATGGTGCTGAAAAAGATATTTTCGGTGTATGCCTTGGTCATCAGGGAATAGGTGAGGTCTATGGAGCAAGCCTTATTAATCTTGATCAGGTATATCATGGACTTTCAGTTAAAACAAGAATCTGCCTTTCTGACTATATTTTCGATGGCCTTCCTCAGGAGTTTATGTGCGGAAGATATCATTCATGGGCCGTGGACCCAAATAGTAATCTTGATCAGATAGAAGTAACTGCTGCAGATGAGAAAGGCAATATAATGGCCCTCAGACATAAGTCACATAAGGTTAGAGGTGTGCAGTTTCATCCTGAATCTGTTCTCACAGAAAATGGCAAAGTGATTATGAAAAACTGGTTAAACGGTTAATCCCATTTGATAATGAAAGATATAATTCTTCAGCTACTGGAACAAAAAAGTCTGAGCAAGGATACTGCGAAACAAGCTCTGACAGATATTACAATGGGTCGCGTAAACCATAGCCAGATGGCATGTTTCATGACGGTCTATATGATGCGCAGTATTACAGTTGAAGAGCTGGAAGGCTTCAGGGATGCCATGCTCGAACTTTGTCTCGCAACGGATTTGTCAGAATACAATCCTATAGACCTATGTGGTACTGGCGGAGATGGTAAAGATACGTTTAACGTGTCTACGCTGGCATCTTTTGTCGTAGCAGGCGCCGGCGTCAAAGTTGCTAAGCATGGAAATTACGGAGTTTCCTCTGGGGTTGGGTCATCCAATATCATGGAGCACTTTGGTTATAAGTTTACCAATGAAATAAGCACTCTGAGAAATCAGATAGAAAAGGCGGGAATATGTATTCTGCATGCACCACTTTTCCACCCTTCAATGAAAAATGTTGGTCCTATCAGAAAAGATCTGGGAGTGAAAACTTTTTTCAATATGCTCGGACCAATGTCTAATCCTGCATTTCCTCAAAACCAGCTTGTAGGTGTGTTCAGTCTTGAATTGGCAAGGCTTTATGGTTATCTTTACCAGAAAACAGGTAAAAACTTTACCATACTACATTCACTGGATGGTTATGATGAAATTTCTCTTACTGGTGCTTTTAAGATCATTAGTAATAAAAGAGAGACTATTCTTCGACCGGAAGATATTGGTTTCAGTAGAGTTAAGGCAGAGGCTTTGACATCAGGAAAGTCTCTTGAATCTTCAGCTAAAATATTTACGAATGTATTGTGTAATGAGGCAACACAGGAACAAACCTCTGCTGTCATTGTAAATGCAGCAATGGCGATCTGGTGCACGAGGCCTGAGCTTAGCCTTGAAGATGCTATCGGTCTTGCCAAAGAGTCACTTGAATCCGGTAAAGCTTTGAGCGCCTTTAAAACATTACTTTCTCTGAATTAAGAATATGAACATACTTGATAAAATCATCGAGCGCAAAATAAAGGAAGTGGAGCAGAGAAAAAGGCTTACTCCTGCAAGTGTGCTTGAAAAGTCGGCTTACTTTGAATTGCCTAATATTTCATTCAGAAAGTTTCTTACAGATCCATCAAGAACAGGAATCATTGCTGAGTTTAAAAGAAAATCTCCTTCTAAGGGTGTAATCAATGATAAGGTTACAGTAGAAGAAGTTGTTTCTGCTTATGATTGTTTCGGTGCAAGTGCAGTTTCTGTATTGACAGACATTGATTTCTTCGGTGGTTCAGATGAAGATCTGCTTCATGCAAGAGATGTGATCAAATGTCCGATTCTTAGAAAAGAGTTTATCATTGACGAGTATCAGATTCTGGAAGCAAAATCTATGGGAGCTAATGTAATTCTCCTGATTGCTGCGGTACTGGAACCTAAGAGACTTAAAGCGCTTGCGGCATTTACCAAAAGCCTTGGAATGGAAGTGCTGATGGAAGTGCATGACCTGGAGGAGCTGGAGGCTAATCACTGGGATGAAATAGATGCTATTGGCGTAAACAACAGAAATTTAAAGACGTTTGAGGTAAGCCTTGAAACTTCTTATAAACTTTCTGAAGAAATTCCGGATAGATTTATTAAAGTCTCGGAGAGCGGCATTCATGATGCTAAGACTATACTTCAGTTGAAAGAATACGGCTTTGAAGGATTTCTGATTGGTGAAAATTTTATGAAAAACACAAATCCCGGAGAGGCATTCGGAGCTTTCACAAAGGAATTAAAAGAATTGCAGTTGAAGCAATTTCAGACTAAAAAACCTATATAAGTTATGATCAGGCTCAAGGTATGTGGGATGAGGGATGAAGGAAACCTTAAGCAACTAATTCAGGTTGGGCCGGATTATATTGGGTTTATCTTTTATAAAAAATCCAAAAGGTTTGTCGGAGATAATGACGCTATATCTTTTATTAAACCTCTTAATATCCAGAAAGTGGGGGTTTTTGTAAATGAAGAGAATGGTGAAATTGTCAGACATGCAAAAGCTTTGGATTTGCATATGATCCAGCTACATGGAGACGAGTCTCCTGCTCAGGCAGAGGAATTGAAAAGCCTTGGTCTCAAGGTTATCAAGGTGTTTTCTGTAAGCAATCAGTTGCCAGGGGAGGAGCTGAGTAAGTTTAAAAAGGCGGCAGACTACTTTCTTCTGGACACAAAGACAGAAGCTTATGGTGGAAGCGGTCAAAGATTTGACTGGTCCGTTTTAAAAGATTATGATAATGAAGTTCCGCTTTTTTTAAGTGGAGGCATAGGCGAAGAACATCTGGAAGAAATTTCGGATCTGAATAAAAAATTAAATATTCACGCCATAGATGTAAACAGCAGGTTTGAAATAACACCTGCATTAAAAAATATAGTTAGTATATCATCATTTGCTCAAAAGCTAAAAGCATTATGAACTTTACAGTAGACAAAAACGGGTTTTACGGAAGCTTCGGAGGTGCATATATTCCGGAAATGCTTTTCCCTAATGTGGAAGAACTGAAGGAAAAGTATCTCAATATTATGCATGAAGAATCCTTTATCGAAGAGTATAACAACCTATTAAAGGATTATGTAGGAAGACCTACACCTTTGTATTTTGCTAAGAGGCTTTCAGAGCACTTTAAAGCAAATATTTACCTTAAGAGAGAAGATCTTTGTCATACCGGTGCGCACAAAATTAACAATACCCTTGGCCAGATTCTTCTTGCCAAAAGACTTGGTAAAAGAAGAATTATAGCTGAAACTGGTGCGGGGCAGCATGGTGTTGCAACAGCGACAGTATGTGCCTTGCTGGGTTTTGACTGCATTGTATACATGGGGGAGATTGACATGGAACGTCAGAAGCCTAATGTAGAGCGTATGAAAATGCTCGGCGCTCAGGTGGTGCCAGCTACCTCCGGAAGCAAAACATTGAAGGATGCTACCAATGAGGCTATCAGAGACTGGATCAATAACCCTGCGGATACGCATTATATCATTGGATCTGTAGTAGGTCCGCATCCTTATCCGGATATGGTTGCAAGATTCCAGTCCATCATAAGTAAAGAAATCCGCGAACAGCTTAAAGAAAAAACTGGTTCAGAAAATCCTGACTATGTTATCGCTTGTGTAGGTGGCGGAAGCAATGCTGCCGGAGCATTTTATCATTATCTGAACGAATCGAATGTAAAATTGGTAGCCGTAGAAGCTGCCGGAATGGGCATTGATTCAGGCTATTCTGCTGCTACGACTTTCCTTGGAAAACCTGGCGTATTGCATGGAAGCAAAACTCTATTGATGCAGACGGAGGATGGTCAGATTGTTGAAGCGCATTCCATTTCTGCGGGTCTTGATTATCCGGGGATCGGACCAATTCACAGCCATCTGTTTGAAACAGGCAGAGCTGAGTTTTTAGCCATTACAGACAAAGAAGCATTTAAAAGCGCAGTATTATTAAGCAAGCTGGAAGGAATCATTCCTGCTCTTGAATCTTCACATGCCATAGCATCTTTGGCAAAATTAAATCTTAAACCTTCAGATACTGTCGTAGTAAACCTTTCAGGAAGAGGTGACAAAGATCTGATGACCTATATAACCAGAAAAGAAGAATTTTTAAAAGACTAAGGTTATGGATACAAAAATTCAGTTAAAAAACCGATTGACTACGGCTTTCAGCGAGAATCAAAAGCCTTTGTTAAATATATATTTTACAGCGGGATATCCTGCTTTGGATGACACACTTCCTGTGCTCAGAGCATTGCAGAAATCCGGTGTAGATATGGTGGAAATCGGAATGCCGTTTTCCGATCCTCTGGCGGATGGTCCTGTAATTCAGAGAAGCAGCGAAATTGCGCTCGAAAACGGAATGACCATAAAAGGGCTTTTTCAGCAAATCAAAGATATGCGCAAGGAGATTCATATTCCGGTTTTGCTGATGGGTTATATCAATCCTGTTCTGAGATATGGTGTTGAGAAATTCTGTGAGGATGCGGCAGCCGTTGGTGTAGACGGTGTCATTATTCCGGATTTACCTGTAAGAGAATATATTGAAGATTACGAAGAGATATTCCAAAGAAATAATCTTTCCAACATTTTCCTGGTAACTCCGCATACATCTCCGGAGCGCTTGAAGCTCATTGATGAGCATGCTACAGGATTTATTTATGCTGTTTCTACAGACAGTACAACTGGAAACACAAAAGACATCAGGCAGCAAGAGGCTTATTTTTCTAAACTAAAAACTTCAGGTCTGAAAAATCCTTTAATGATCGGGTTTAATGTAAGGGATAAAGAATCATTTTGCTTTGCAGCGGATTATGCTAACGGAGCAATTATTGGAAGTGCATTTGTAAAAGCGATTACTGGAAGCAAAAACCTGGAGAAGGATATTGACGTTTTCATAAGGAGTATCAGATAACGTTTTTAAAGTATATACTGCCATGATCGAGATAATTCCGGCAATATCAGTTGTAAAGCTCAGGGTTGCAAGGGTTCAGAACGGAAACCTTGATAATATCAAAATCTATGATGAGCGTCCTCTTGATATGGCTTTGAAATTTCAGGATCATGGCATTAAAAAAATTCACCTGATTGATATTGAGGGTGCCCGAAAAGGACGGATCATGAATCAGGAGGTGATTGAAACTATCGCCGGTTATACAGATCTGGCCATAGACTTTGGCGGAGGGATTAATGATGATGACGATATCAGACTTGCCTTTGAACATGGCGCCAATGCAATCCATGCTTCTACCATAGCGGTGAATAACAGGGATTTATTTTCTTCCTGGATCATTTCTTACGGAAGAAATAAAATAATTTTGGGAGCAGATGTCAATAATGAAAAAATTGCTACCAGAGGCTGGTCCAAAAGTACGGAGGTTGATGTCCTTGATCTGGTGGATTATTTTCATAATCAAGGAATTTTATATGTAAAATGTACGGATATCAACTGTGATGATTCCCTTGCTGGTCCGCCCTTTGACCTTTATAAAAAAATTCTGAATAAATTTCCTGATATCAAACTAATGGCTAGTGGGGGAGTGAGGTCGGTAGAAGATATTGATAAACTTCAGGATCTGGGCGTTTATGGAGTAATATTCGCCAAAGCGTATTATGAAGGAATGATTCAATTAAAGGATCTTGAAAAATACCTGAGCTAAAAGCCCATTTTAGATCTTTAAGTATTTTTTTGAGAATAGTCTCCTGACTTTTCTTACTTTTAGCAAATCTTATATTTGAATCTTTATTTTTGGAAAAGCAATTTCAGTGTTGTTTGCTTCACATTTAGGTAGTAAATTTGTTTGAAATCAGTCTAAATAAGCATGGGTGAGCCCAAAAAAAGCATTGCAGATCTTAAAATCGGAGAAAAGGGAATTGTTTGTTGTTTCAACGACGAAGAAATGTCTCTGAAGCTGCTTGAAATGGGGTGTCTTCCTGGTTCTATGGTGGAGTTGAGCAATAAAGCTCCGTTAGGCGATCCTATTTGTATTAAAGTTTCCGGATATAATCTTTCTTTACGATTAGAAGAAGCAGCTACTGTAATGCTGCGATAATTAGTTATTGTTCAAGTAAAATTAACCTCAGAATTTGAGTGCCAGATATTCCGGTATCCTGCTTTAAATTCCTGGTCTCTGTTGGGATATGTCTATTGAAAAAACAACGAGGTTAAAAGTTGCCCTTCTGGGTAATCCTAATGCCGGTAAATCTTCTCTGTTTAACCACCTTACCGGTTTAAATCAAAAAATCGGAAATTTTCCCGGAGTAACTGTAGATAAGAAGGTTGGTACCAGTAAAATTGGTGACAATCTGTTTGCTGAAATAATTGACCTTCCGGGCACATATAGTCTTTACCCAAAATCTCTTGACGAGCAAATAGTCCTGGATCTATTACACAGCAAAAAGGATCCGTCTTCCCCTGATCTGCTTCTGGTTGTGATAGATGCCTCTACTTTTAAGAGGAATATGCTTTTATTTACCCAGATCAGAGATCTTGGTTTTCCCGTCATTCTTGTGCTCAATATGCTTGACCTTGCAGAGCAGCACGGGATTAAAATTGACCCTCTTAAACTTGAAAAAGAGCTTAATGTACCAATAGTGGCTATTAATGCCAGAACGGGTGCCGGTATCCGCGAGCTCAAAGCAGCCATAGCCTGTCCTGTTCATACTCCTCCTGAAAGTTATTATAAACCAGGCCCGCTGGCTTCTGGAATTATATCCGAAGTGAAAGAGAGCTTTTCTCTTGAAAATGACTATCAGGCAATTTTGCTGGCACATCAGTATGACAACATGCGGGGGCTTCCTGAAAAGGAAAAGGAGGAGCTTGCAAGACTTGTAAAAAAGTGGAGCTTTGACTCAAAAGCATTTCAATCAAAAGAAACAATTGCAAGATACGATGTCATTACCAGGATTCTGAAGGAAACCGTCGAAGAGAAGTCTGTTGATGACAAGGAGTTAACCTCAACAAAACTTGACAGAATACTTACCCATAGAGTATTCGGATATCTCCTGTTCTTTTTTATTTTACTTGTTCTGTTTCAGGCCATTTTTGCGTGGGCATCCTTTCCAATGGATATGATTGATGGGGGAATTGCCTGGATAAACGGAGCACTAAAGCAGAATCTTCCTGGCGGACCTTTTACAGACCTTCTTACAGATGGCCTCATTGCCGGTCTTGGCGGGGTTCTTATTTTCATTCCTCAGATTGCAATTTTATTTGCTTTTATAGCTGTACTGGAAGAGTCAGGGTATATGTCCAGGGTAATGTTTCTGATGGACAAGCTCATGCGTCCGTTCGGAATGAGTGGCAGAAGTGTAGTGCCTCTTATTTCGGGTGTTGCCTGTGCTGTTCCGGCTATTATGTCTACCAGAAGCATTGAAAACTGGAAAGAAAGACTTATCACAATCTTTGTCACACCTTTGATGAGTTGTTCAGCGAGGATTCCGGTTTTTACCATTCTTATTGCATTAGTTGTTCCGGAAAAAAATATTCTTGGTTTCTTTAACCTTCAGGGAATTGTATTAATGGCTTTATACCTGCTGGGTTTTCTTTCAGCGATAATTTCGGGATTTGTAATGAATAAGATTCTCCAGAATAAGCAGAGAAGCTTTTTTATCATGGAGCTTCCTTCCTACAGAATACCAAGGTGGAAAAATGTGGGTTTAACGATTTATGAAAAAGTTAAAACCTTTGTTCTGGAAGCGGGAAAGGTAATTGTAGCAATTTCTGTTGTGCTTTGGGTGCTTGCAAGTTATGGTCCTGGTGATATAGAAACAAAGGCTCTTGATGAGGTAAGGCAGGAACAGCCAGAGCTTGCGGAATCAACCCCTGATTTTGAAAATGCTGTTTCAGGTAAAAAACTGGAGTTGTCTTATGCTGGTAAATTCGGGCATTTTATAGAACCTGTAATAAGACCATTAGGTTTCGACTGGAAGATAGGAGTGGCCCTCATCACTTCTTTTGCAGCCAGAGAGGTATTTATCGGAACGATGTCTACCATATATAGCGTAGGAGACGGCGGTGACGACGAAGCGACAATCAAGCAGAGAATGAAGGAGGAGATTAATCCGAAAACTGGAGGCCCGATGTATACACCCGCATTGGCCTTTTCATTGCTGATATTTTACCTTTTTGCCATGCAGTGCATGAGTACGCTGGCTGTTGTTTACAGGGAAACTAAAGGTTGGACCTGGCCATTGATACAATTGGTCTATATGACAGGTCTCGCTTATGGTTTGAGTTTTATTACATATAATATTTTTAGCTAGGATAAAGGGCTGATTGTGTATTGAAATTCTTGTGATTGATATATTCTTACAGAAATTCGTTATAAAAAATGCTTCTATCAAGAGGGTAAATGGTTTTATCTATATACAACTTTTAGTTTTCCATATTAAAAGATAGGATTACCCATTTAGATCGCTTGATTTTTAATTTGAGAATATGTAATAGGAGCTCCAGCAACCATTCTTTTAAGAATATTCTCAAGGATATTCTTTCTGAAGTTTCTTCTGTTAAATCTGTAGAAATATTCCTGTAGGTACTTATTCATGTACTCTTTGTTGCAATACGAATGAACTCCCCGTATCCAGTTTTTAAAATTCCTTATTTGGATATGGAGCATCTTAAAATTCTCTCCTTTTTCAGACAGTTTCTGTTTTAGATTCGGATATTCTGTTTTAAGAGGCTTATATCCACTCCATCCATCGGTTTCTATCTTTGCATCCCTCGCAATATGTTGCTCAAATATAGGTTTTAATGAGCCATAGGAATAATCTGTAATTACTTGTGCATATCCTCTTCCTGCTGTTCCATTGCGATGTTCGATGGCTATTACTACTCTGATCTTTTCTTCGCTAGCACTTCTTCCTTGCTGGCCTTTTTGCGGAGTGCCTATTTCAAATTCATCTACGTGAACCTCATCTTCCAAAGGATGTTCCAGGCTACTTTTCATAGCTTCCTGTACTTTTTGCCTGAACAACCATGTTGTTTTTTGCTGCAATTGAAATCTTTCCGCCAGCCAAACACTATTTGCACCTTTCTTACTGGTAACTATTTCATACAACATCTCAAATGCTAATGATATAGAAAATTTTATCTTGTGAAAAAAAGTACCTGATGTTGCGGACTCATCATATTGGCACTTTGTACATCTTCTACTATATGGTTGCTTACCTCTGGAATAGGTTGTATTCTTACAACCTTTACATTCATTCATAACCATCCCCCCATTTTAACTCCGCTAAATATTGTAAACATGACGAATTATCAGGATATTTCTCTTTGAATTCTTTACGACTAAGGCCCTTATCTATTTTCATACTTCTTTTTTGGGAAAAATAGATAGCCTCGACGCAACCAGTCTGCGTTCAGATATTTAAATGGGTAATCCTATTAAAAGATATTCATTACCTGCATTTTAAATATATTCTATTAGATTTTTTTGGACAGTTTCGTTTTAATTCCTACAATAGAATAAAGCCTTTATTCCCTTAGAAATCTTATTTGTTAGGAAAAAAACTATATTTTTTTGTATTTAAATTACTTAAATTTTCTTAAATAGCTAAACAATAATAGTTAAATCCTATTTTGTACCTATTAAATTATAAACCAGTTTGGAAAGTCGTTTAAATACTTATTATGAAGAAAAAATTTACCCTATTGCTGCTTTGTCTCGTTTCTGTTTTTCAGATCCAGGTATTGAAGGCCCAGACGCCAACTTATGCTTATCCTCAGAACAGGAATTATCCTTATGGGTTTCAGCAAAATGTTAGAACCAAAACTGAAGCTTCTGGTATTGCAGACTCCTGGTATAATGACTGGAAGTCCAGATGGGTGGAAACCTGCGGAAGTTCAGCGAGAGTAAAAGATGGAGGTGGGAGTTCTTATTCAGAGGGCATTGGTTATGGAATGCTTCTGGCTGTCTACAGAGGGGACAAAACTCTTTTTGATGGTTTGTGGACATATTATAAGAATAATATGAACAACCACGGATTAATGAATTGGTGCCGTAATAGCTGCAGTGGAGGTTCATGCGGAGAAAATGGGGCTACGGATGGGGATCTTGATGCGGCAATGGCTCTGGTTATAGCAAGTTGCCAATGGCCTTCAGGTTCTTACGCTGCTGATGGTAAAACTTTAATCACTAATATAAAGAACTGGGAATTCACAACATGCAACGGTTTGACTGTTCAAAAGGCAGGCGACTGGTTGGGAGGTTGTAACTGTACAAACCCTTCATATTTTTCTCCCGGGTATTATAGAGCGTTCGCTCAGTTTATTCCGGATCAATCTTCATTTTGGTTAAAAGCAGCTGATGACAGCTATACTGTTTTACTAAAATCTGCTCACTCAACAACAGGATTGATTCCAGCCTGGAGTGATTCTGATGGTGGTATTGGCGGTTCTGGAGATTGTAATAGTATTGCTGCTAATGGTGGTGGTACAAGATCCGATTATCAGTTTGATGCTGCAAGAGCACCTTGGAGAATTGCAATTGACTATTTATGGTGGGGAACTCCTAGTGCAAAAACCTGGCTGACTAAACTTACAGGTTGGGTTAAAAGTGGTCCGGGAATCAGCGGTATCAAAGCCGGCTACAAAAGAGACGGCTCTCAGAATGTGGATTACAGAAATTCTGCATTTACCGGCGCATTTGCTTTAGCAGCAATGGCTTCCAGTCAGGATGATGCAAATTCTTTCTTCAACTGGTGGACCCAGAATTCAGTCACTTCAGGTAATGTAGGATCCAGATTGGACGATGCTCCTTATTTTCAAAACTCTTTAAGAACTATTTATGTGTTGCTTGCAACAGGTAATATGTGGTATCCATGTGGAAATGTTACTCCTCCTTCAAGCTGTAAAAAGCCGAACCTAGGTACGGATATCAGTATGTGCGGAAGTTCTTTTCCGGTTACCCTTCAGTCAAAAACAAACGGAGGCGGAAATATTAGATTTACATGGAAAAGAACGAGTCCTTCTGCTGCGACATTTGTAACGAGCAGCAGTAATGCGACAGATGCAAACTATAATGTGACAGCAGCGAATGGTGCTGGTACTTATGTTGTCGTTCGTGATTCCGTGGATAATACAGGTAAGATAGTCTGCACCCAGACAGATGAAATTGTCATTTCTGCAACTCTTCAGACTCCTGCTTTAGGCGCGGATAAAGTTCTTTGTAATCCTGCAAGTTACAACCTTTCACCTTCTAATCTTTCTTCTTTCCCTTCCGGAACAACCTGGCAGTGGCAGAAAAATGGAGGAAACATTAATGGGGCAACAAGCAGTACTTTGTCTAATGTAAATGAAGCTGGAACATATAAGCTTACTGCCAGCATTTCAGGATGTAATTCTACCTCCGACGAAATTAAACTAACCTCCAGTCTTCCTACTCCTGTAAACGGATGCAGATCTTCTGCAGGGACAGTTACTTTAAGTGTGAGTGGCGGTACTGCCCCTTACAACTGGTATAGCAGTTCTTCAGGAGGCAGCGCCCTTGCCACGGGCAATACCTATACTACTCCATCAATTTCTTCGACTACTACTTATTATGTGCAGGATGCTTCCGGAGGCGGAACAAAGGGAAATGTCGGACCAGCCAATAATTCAATAGGTACTGTCTGGGATGGAAATGATTATGCCTATAAATTAAAATTTGATGCGCTAAGTGCCTTTACATTAAACTCAGTTACTGTTTTTCCAAATGCAGCAGGTACTTTGACTGTAAGAGTTCTAAAAAAGCGACAAGACTACTGTACTTGCGTCTAAAGCATTTACTCTTTCGGGCCCTGGAGGCTCACAAGTTTTAGATCTTGGATTTTCTATACCACAAGGAACTGATTATTATATGGATGGTCAAGTTACGGGAGGTGCTAAATTGAATATGAATGGTGGTGGAGCTGCTTATCCTTATACTCTTGCAAGTGTCGTTTCTATAAAAGGAACAGATCCTGACTGGATTGTTGGAAGTGGGTGGTACCTATATTATTATAACTGGAATGTAAGTGTAGGCAATGGATGCGCAAGACTTCCGGTTGTTGCCACAATCAATGCGTCTTGTACATCAACTCCTCCTGCTCAGCCGCAGATTTCAGGTCCTGACATTGCTGGACAGGGAGCTACTGTAACCTATACGGTGGCTCAGGTTCAGGGAGTTTCTTATAACTGGTCAGTAACAGGTGATGCTCAAATTCTTTCAGGGCAAGGTACCAATTCAGTTGTAATAAAATTCGGCAATGATGATGCAAGTATCTCAGTTGTGGCTTCAAACTCAGGAGGGACAGCAATTTCTCCTGCTAAATTAATTGATGTTCGTCCGGCAGGAATCAACGATGGCCAGGCTGAGTCCATTAAGATTTATCCAAATCCATCCAATCATGAATTCTTAATGGATTTGTCAACGCTTAATGGAGAGGCAATCATTAAGGTTTATGACTTAAATTCTAATCTTCTGGTCGATCAGAAAGATGTCCTTTCGAGCTCCCAGGTAACTATCGGGGCTGATTATCCCGCAGGATTCTATATTGTTGAACTAATTACAAATAAAGGAAACTTCAGATGTAAGCTGGTGAAGCAATAGATAAATTTGGTTAAGCATAAAAAAAAGTGGTTAGAGTCTATCTTTAACCACTTTTTTTGTTGGTGAACTTTTAGAATAACTTAATGATCTTCAGATTTTATTAAACCTTTCTAGGTTTTTCCCGGACTTTATTTTTTGATGCCAAGACATTTATACCAGTCCGACTTTTGTCTTCTATTTCGCCTATATTTTGGATTTATACAAAGAAATATGTTGAAAGTATAATATTTTGATTTAGAGTCAGATAGTGTGTATAGTTTTATTTGAGCTTTAAAAAGTATAATTATTTCTGTGAGAAATGTGAATGCAGGGTGAATAATATTACATCGTGTATTCAATATTCCCAAATGTGTCTTTTTTAAATACAATTTTGTATGCGTAATTTAATAGTTAGTGAATTCGCCTCAGAAATGAAAAAAATCATTCAATTATTATTTCTAATTGTTTTCAATAGCTCTGCTATTTCCCAATCATTAACCAATAGTGATTATCAAAAAGCATTGTGGATGACCACAAGATTTTATGGTGCTCAAAGATCTGGTGATAATAACTGGACAATTTATAATCATTTACCGGCTGGTGTGCCTGCTGGTTTAAGAGGAAAGGCTTTTATTGCTGATGCAGACGGGGCACATGACCTTTCCGGCGGGTGGCACGATTGCGGGGATCACGTAAAGTTTGGGCAGACGCAGTTTTATTCTGCTTATATTCTTCTCAAAGGTTATGCAGAGTTTAAGACTGGATATGATGATAGGTATTCATTCGATTATCAAGGATATAAAGCTGCTAATAAGTGGAATTTTGAAGACAATGCTCATGACCCTAATTGTATTCCGGATGTCTTGGATGAGATGAAGCATGAGGCTGAATTTCTCATTAAATGCATCCCTAATTCAACCACATTTTATTATCAGGTAGGAAAAGGTGGTTGCCCAGGAGATCATTGCAGATGGGAGACAGCAGTTAAAATGCAGACTAATGATGCAAATAACGGAGGACAGCCTAGACCGATTTATAAAAATCCTCAGGATGCTTCGATGCCATCTTTCTGTGGTGCTACATTGGCTTTAATGTCAAGAATGTATAAAAAGTTTGATGCAGATTTTGCAGCTACTTGTCTTCAACATGCTGTTTATGCCTATAATTATGCTAAAGCAAATCCTGGTACTGTTGGCTCAGCAGGTGGAGGCCAGTATGGTGCAAAAACAAACTGGAAGGATGATTTTGCTACTTTGTGTGCAGAGTTGTATTGGGCTACAGGCAATGCTGCTTACAGAACAGAAGCCATTAGCCAGGGACCAATATCACCGAACATGGGTTATACTTTTGATTATGCAAATACAGGGGAAATTGCTTTGTATAATTTGGCAGTGTTAGGAGATGCGGCCTCATTAACTACGTTTAATAATCGAATAACTGGGCACTTTCTGGCCGATGGGAGCAGAAATGGGCAAGGAGTTTATAATGCACATGGAGGAGGTTGGGGAGCATTGCGTTACAATGCTAATTTAATGCCATTAAGTTAAGCAGTTTTGTAATTCATATTATACTTCCTATGACACTTTTTATTTCTAGAACATTTCTGTCCTTTTCTTGAGTAATTGAATTTTCCGATCATAGTATTGGTGTAAAAATCCACTGTCTGCTCAATAGTCCAATCTAATGCTATTTTTAGAAATAGTTTTTTTGTAGTACTCAAGCCCAATGTTTTATTTATATTGATAACCCTTCCAGAAGATTTGCTTTTTGAAGGGTTTATCTTCTGACACAATATGGCGTTAATGGTCAGAAGCAATGTTTTTATGTAAAAATCCTGTTTTACAACAATTGACCGGATGCCTGAAAAATCTTCCACCTCCAGTCGGCTTTTTATCAATTTATATCCCTCTTCAATATTCCATCTTTCCTTGTAAAGACCCAATACTGCCGTTCTTTTATACTTCTCTTCATTCAACAGTGATGTGCAAAAAACTTCAATTTCTCCGTTTTTATTTTTCTTCTTAATTAACCGGACACGAACAGTCTGAGGTATGCCGTTTTCCTCTGCCCACTTCCTATATTTTGATGGTATTCTAAGGCTAACAATTTCATCGTTATTTTTTCCGGAAGTAAACTCTCTGACAATAGTCCACCAATCACTCTTCATCCTGAAGCAAAAGTTTGTCCCCATAGACTTTAATGAGAATATCAGCGGATAGCTTGGATAGTATCTGTCAAAAAGAACCACATCGTTTTTGCTCACATGCTCCAGATGCTTCCAAGCCATATCAGTTTCGGATGTAGAGAAACTATCTATCCTAGAGTCTAGTACCAAACCATTTAATACATCATACAAATAGGATATCCTGGCAAGTGACTTCGGGCTGTCTGCTTTCGGTCCGAACATATGTACTCCGAACTCCTCTTCAATTGTTGAATGTTTGGGTAGCTGAAGTGTAGAACCATCTACAGCAAGAATCCGGTAGCCTTTCCACTTTCTGTATGTTGAATCTGAATAAAAAGCCTTTACAGATTTTCTGTTTAGTTCAATAAATGCATCAGGTGATAATTTGGACCTTGCTTGACAAAGAGCACTTGAACTTGGAAATAATGCAGCTGATAGACCCAAACTATCAAAATAAGAATTGATCTCCTTCTGGTAAGAACCATTATCTTTCTGTAACAGAAAGATAATCAGGTCTGAAAAAATTAAAAGCTCGATCTCTTGTAAAATTATTTACCGACAGTCTATTACGGTCGATAAAATTTTCTTCATATATTTGCGTGGTAAGGTTTTCAAGGACTTTACAAGTTACTTTACTATGAGAAGCTCCTATTACGGGGCTTTTCTTTTTTCTACCCAAATCTAATAATTACACCCGTTTATTCACATAGTTTTACTTTATTTTGCCTTAACTTAATGGCATTAAATGCTAATTCTTCTTTCCTAATAGCCTTATACTGCAAGCTAAATAACAATTATACAGCTCCTGTTCTGGAAAAGCTGCACAAAGATATAGATTATATAATGGGAGCAAATACTTCCAAGAGATCTTATATCGTAGGGTTCGTTCCTGGCGGTACTGGTTATGTTTCCCCTCTAAAACCCCACCATCGGAATGCTTTTCTGAGAGATGACAATCCGGCCGGTACGGATAACAGCCTTACAATTCCAGCAAAAAATCAACAATTAGGAGCTTTGGTTGGGGGTAAACGCGATGGAACATATAATGACAACAGAGAAGATTATGTTAATTCGGAAGTAGGTATAGATTACAATGCTGGATTAGTTGGTGCTCTTGGTTTTATTAATTCAAGAGTTGCTCCTGTGGATACAAATAAATTTTGTGGAAATCCACCAACTTGTGAAATTCCTTCTCTTGGCCCCGACTTAAGCACATGCGGCGCTGCTTATCCGATTCAGTTAAACTCAAATACCTCTGCAGGTAGTACAATTAGATTTACATGGAAAAAGATCAGTCCGGTCGCATCTTTACTTATTAACAATAGCAGTAATGCTGCTGATAATAAATATGCGGTTACGGCAGCAAACGGAGCAGGAACGTATGTAGTAATAAGAGATTCCTTGGACGCAGCGAATGCTGTTGCTTGCAGTAAGTCAGATACTATTATCATCAGCAGCACATTGCCTGTTCCTGTTTTGTCACCAACCGGTTCAATTGATCTGTGCAATCCGGCCTCTGTTGATTTTTCAGTTTCAAATGGTTCAGCATATCCGGCATTAACAACCTGGCAATGGAGCCTCGATGGTAATAACCTGACAGGAGAAGAGGCGCAAGCGTTGCTTAATGTGAGAAAAGCAGGAGTTTATAAAATTACTGCAAGCATAGCAGGTTGCACGTCCACCGATGCAAGTATCACTATTACTTCAAGTCTGCCCTTGCCAGTAGATGGCTGTGCGTCCACTGCTCCTATTAAACTTTCAATAGCTGGTGCCACCGGAGGGCCATATAATTGGTATGCGACAGAAACTTCTACTACTCCTTTGGCTACCGGAGTTACTATCTTTGATGCACCTGCCGAGGGAACGTACTATGTTCAGGATATGAGCAGTACTACAGGGAGTGTAGGTCCGACTGCTACTTATGGCGGCGCGTCGAGTTGGGGAGTTAGTGCAACCAATACTCTACTTTTTGCTGTTACTAAGGATTTTACACTTCATTCATTTAAAGTGCCATTTGGTAATATCTATGCTAACAACTCTGCAGCTACTGTTACTGTGGAAGTTGTGGATGGCGTCGGAAATTCTTTTACTCCTAAAAAGCTCTTTACTTCTGATCCGGTAAATATTACAACTGCAATGGCTAATAGTTTGGTTACATTCAGTTTTACAGGATTTGACATCAAAGCAGCTTGGGGAGCAAACCTTGGACTGAAGATTTCTGCCCTCGACTTAAATGGTGAGCCCCTCTGGAATTCCACAGGAGCTTCTTATCCTTATGTGTCTGATCCATCAGGAATTGTTTTAATAACGGGGACTCTCGGGGGTAACGGAGATACAAACGATTATATGTATTTCTATGATTGGAATATCTCAACAGGGAATAATTGCAGCAGACTTCCAGTAGTTGCAACTACTGGAGCTGGTTGTACAACTACTCCTGTAAGATTAGTGGAGTTTAAAGGAACTCGAGAAAGCAATGTGACCTCATTAAATTGGATTACAGCATCGGAGGAAAACAGCAGTTATTTTGAGGTACAAAGATCATCTGATGGTAAAGACTTTAGAGGAATCGGTCAGGTTAGGGCAGCAGGTTCTAGCTCATCCGTTTTATATTACACATTTGAAGACCGTTATCCTGAAAATGGTTTGTTCTATTATCGACTGAAGCAGGTTGATTTTGATGGGTCGCATGAGTTAAGTAAGATTGTTTCTGTTTCCAATGAAGATCAGACGCGGTTAAGTCTTGTCCCAAATCCTTTTCTGAAATCATCTCAGTTGTCAGTAATTTCTCCATATAGCAGCAGCTATTCTGTTTATGTAATTGATCTTTCGGGTATGATAGTGGAAACGGCAGAAAATCTTGGAATAGGGGAAAAAGTTGATATCGGAGCTTCATTAAGCTCAGGCATGTACCTTCTAAAAGTAGTTGTGAACGGAAAAGCTTACCATTTGAAGATGGTTAAGAATTGAGTTGAAAGATAAAAGTTAAAAGCTGAAAGTTTGATGCCAATGTTTTGAGGCTATCTCCATATGATAGCTTCATTTTACAAAATTATATCATAATATAGCATGTGTCGAGGAGGCTAGAACTGGAAGTTTAGTGACGGCTATGATTTCGGATCCGATCCTGTTGGCCAATTGTTTATTAGAGTTTCCATCCATAAATCCCTTACTTTATAACTAAATATATGTAAATTTCATAGTTTCGTTAAATCTCAACTAAATTTAGAACAAGGATGGAACTTGCAATAAGAACTTTTGTCAACCTAGTATTTTTGTCATACACAGTATTTATATTCTTCAATATGGAAAATTATAAAGAAATTTTCTTATCATGTAGTTATGTTTTAATCCTGGTTATTTTAAACTTTTCTCTTTCAGTTTTACTTTTCCGCTTTATTCCTAGAGGTAAAGGATTTGTTACGGTCATAAACTATATAATATTGTTTATCGCACTTCTCTTTCTTTTAATACCTTTCCTCTTTTACCAACTTTTGGGATTATTTTTTTGCTTAGGAGATGACTGGGGTAACATGTGGTAGTTTTTGTAATATGTAATTTTTCTAATTTAAATTTTTTCTATGGCTTCTAAATTCTATCCAAAGCTGGATAGTTAAGTCTCTATTGATTCCCTGCCAGAACAGCTTAGTTTTTTTGAATCGGGAATTGATAATTTACTCTCCGGCTTATACTTTAAGGATTTACAGGTTTCGGGCGCATCGTCTTCGGGATCAACTTCCTTATACTTAAACTTAATAACATATAAAGATCTAGGCTTTGATATTCCTGGCACAGGCCTTGGCCTTTACTTAAATTAATCGCCTGCAGGGATTACAGAATTACCTTTATCATTTCCTTGGTTTATCAGAAATTTTACATCATGCTCAGGAAGTGCCAAGGATTTCTTAAAGCGTTTCTTTATGTAACTCAGATTTCTAAAAGGCTTGGGAGATGCCTTATGCTTACTGAAAAGTTTTTCAGCACGGATTATTGTGGAAGTTGAATTAGTGGATGCAAAAAACACAAAGTCGGATAAATAATTGTCTGCCTTTCCGTAGTTAGTTGAATTTTTAAGCAGACACTCTGTGCACAAGATAGCTCCAATTTGAGCAAGATTTTACTCAGCCTTTGGAGTCAATCGAACAATACTAAAATGAAAGAGGGAAGCATCACTTATCGGATGTCTTCCCTCTTTTACTTTAAACTTTTAGCTTATTGCTTACAACTTATTTTATGTACTCTTTCCTTTTCAAAATACTATCCATAAAACGAAGATCATTATCCGAATTGAAGATCTTAAAAGGAAGGTGAATGATCTGAGCTTTATTGATAATGAGCAGATATGCATCTTTAGATTTTTCAGCAGCTACAACCATGTTCCATTGAATGGGGCTTCCTTGTTTCGGATTTAATTTGATGAGTACCTGTCTGCTGTCAATCTCATAAGTGAGTTTATCAAACATTATCTGATTTTGTGGTAATTGGGTAACTCCGGTAAATTGTATTGCCCAGAAGAGAATGTACCCGACAACAGCGATGATTGCAGTCACTATAAACCACCATTTGTAATCCGGAAGAAAAAAGGCGATACATCCGAACAGTATAGGTCCGAATATATACCACCACTGCTTTTTCACAAGGTTTGTAAGAGCAATCTTTACGTAAGTGTTTTTAGGTAACTGGTACTTTTTGGTTTTGATAATCATAATTCCTGATTCTTCTGTATGTAGTTTTTTTTTAAAATGCTTTGAGACTAAGATCCAGACTTCTGAAAGAATGGGTCAAGGCTCCGCAGGAGATATAGTCAACTCCTGTGAGTGCGTAAGATCTTATTGTTGATTCATTAATTCCTCCGGAGGCCTCCGTTTCAAACTTTCTGGCAATTAATGCCACTGCCTCTTTCATAAGCTGAGGACTCATGTTGTCAAGCATTATTCTGTCAATTCCTCCTGTATTAAGCACTTCTTCCACTTCTTTAAGAGATCGTGTTTCCACCTCTATTTTTAATGATAAAGAGTGTTTTTCAAGGTAACTTTTAGTTGACTCTATTGCTTGTTTTATTCCCCCTGCAAAATCAATGTGATTGTCTTTAAGGATAATCATATCATATAAGCCGAATCTGTGATTAACCCCGCCTCCGATAGCAACAGCCCATTTTTCCGGTAGGCGGAAATTCGGAGTAGTTTTTCTTGTATCCAGAAGTTTGCAGCCTGTATCTCTGATCAGCTCATTAAACGTTGTTGTAAGTGTTGCAATTCCGCTCATTCTTTGCATACAATTGAGCACCAGTCTTTCTCCTGTTAAAATTGACCTGGCTCTGCCATGTACTTTAAAGGCCACATCTTTTGGTTTCACTCTGATTCCATCCGGAATAAGAACTTCCATTTTGAGGTCAGGATCCACTCTTGCAAATATCATTTCTGCAAGCGCAATGCCTGCCAGTACTCCTTCATCTTTTACTAAAAGCTGAGCTTTATTGATGGCATCTGCAGGAACAGAAGCCAGTGTGGAATGATCGCCAGTCCCGACGTCCTCCGCAAGAGCTGAGTCTATAAACTCAAATATTGCTTGTTCTGAAAGAAAATTCACGGGACAAAAATAAAAAAAGCTCCGAATATCTTCAGAGCCTTCGAGAAATTTGCGTTATTTATTATTTACTCTTCAAATACTATTGAATCGATCAGGTAATTTCCGCGAAACTGTTTTACAACTGTTATTACCCTGAATGTGCCTCCGTTATATATATATTTTCCAATTGTGTACTTCATTCCTTCTTTAGAAGAACCCTGGTGTACGTATTGAAAATCTGTAGGAGGGTATTGTTTGAAAAAATCTCTTAATATGAATTCAGCCTGAGTTTTGCTGTAAGTTTTTTTATCTTCTTTGTTCAGGCCAATTTCCACCATATCATTAAAATATTTCGAAATATCTTTTGAGCTTCCTGCTTTCAAGGCATTTTTAGCGCCCTCAAGCACATCCGACTGGCCTACTGTATCCTTACTAAATATCATCAGAAGTAGAGTAAGAATTAAAAAAGAGTGATTTCTCATAAATTAACTCGAATTTTAATATTTTTCATGTAAGCTAAAATTATGCCAATAAGTTGAAAGTAGTTAAACTAAAATAAGTATAAGCCTTCCGAAAATACTGTTAATCATTTATATCCATCATTGATTATATCTTATAAATTATTCATTAGCATTTACTTTTTTTTAATTGTTAGTCATTGATGACTTTTAAGTTTTTTAAATTTTAAGTAACTAGTGATGGTTTTTAAAAATATTAATTGAAATGAATAAGAAGGTAATCCTAATCATAATGGATGGATGGGGCCTTGGATCTAATCCGGAGGTTTCTGCAATTGCCAAAGCAAACACTGAATTTGTGGATTCTTTATATGCAAAATATCCCAATAGCAAATTGGAAGCTTCGGGACTTGCGGTTGGTCTTCCAGAGGGTCAAATGGGTAACAGCGAAGTTGGTCATATGAATCTTGGCGCAGGAAGGGTTGTATATCAGGATCTTGTAAAAATTAATAAGGCTGTCAATGAATGCACGCTGGAGCATGAGCAGGCTTTGGTTGATGCCCTTGATTATGCTAAAAAGAACAACAAGAAAGTCCATTTGATGGGCTTGGTTTCTGATGGAGGTGTTCACTCTCATATTAACCACCTGAAAGGTCTCTGCAGTATTGCGAAGAAAAAAGGTCTTGAAAATGTGTTTATACACGCTTTTACGGATGGAAGAGACACGGATCCAAAAGGTGGGATAGGTTACATCAAGGACCTACAGAAACACCTTGATGGTTCAGCAGGAAAGATCGCATCTGTAATAGGAAGATATTATTCTATGGACAGAGATAACAGATGGGAGCGTGTTAAGCTTGCTTATGATCTTCTTGTTCATGGTACCGGTACTAAAACCAAAGACGTTCAGAAGTCGATTCTTGATTCATATGCAGAAGGGGTGACAGATGAATTTATCAAACCACTTATAGTGGTTAATGACAAAGATCAGCCACTTGCTACTATAGAAGAGGGTGATGTGGTACTTTGCTTTAACTTCAGAACGGATAGAGGAAGAGAAATTACAATCGCACTCACTCAGAAAGATTTCCCTGAGCAGAATATGAAAAAGCTTGATTTGTATTATGTAACCCTTACCAATTATGATGATAGCTTTAAAGGAGTAAAAGTTATTTTTGATAAGGACAATCTGAATCAAACTCTTGGTGAAGTTTTGGCCGCAGCGGGGAAAAAAGCAGATCAGGATTGCCGAAACAGAGAAGTATCCTCACGTTACTTTCTTCTTTTCCGGTGGAAGAGAAAAAGAATTTACAGGAGAGAGCAGAATCTTATGTCAGTCTCCAAAAGTAGCGACTTACGATTTACAACCCGAAATGAGCGCTTTTGAAATAAAAGAAAAGATTATTGCTGAAATTAAAAAGAAGGAAGTTGACTTTGTGTGCCTGAACTTTGCTAATCCGGATATGGTCGGCCATACTGGCGTTTTCAGTGCAGCGGTAAAAGCGGTTGAAACAGTAAATGAATGCGTTGAGGATATTGTAAAACAAGCTCTGACAGATGGCTATACATGTCTTATCCTTGCAGATCATGGCAATGCAGATGTTATGGTTAATGAGGATGGCACTCCAAATACTGCTCATACTACTAACCTTGTTCCATTTGTTCTGGTAGACAACTCTTATAAAGGACAGCTGAAAGATGGAAAACTCGGCGATGTTGCTCCTACAGTATTGGAGTTGATCGGGGTGGAAAAACCTAAAGAAATGACGGGTCTTTCTCTTTTGGGATAAATCAATAGGTTTTTCTATATATAAAGAGGCTGAGCTTTAACCAAGCTCAGCCTTTTCTTTTTTAATATGATCATGGGTTTTAATGCCAATCCTTTTTTGGGGAAACCTTTT
Organism: Sporocytophaga sp.; assembly: GCA_024707265.1. Lineage (GTDB taxonomy): Bacteria > Bacteroidota > Bacteroidia > Cytophagales > Cytophagaceae > Sporocytophaga. The sequence continues at coordinate 695,881 of JANQAB010000009.1, forward strand.
CTTATGTTCTGAAGGCGTTTTCTAGCTCCTTTATATTATATGCTATAAATATGCCTAATAGATGAAATCTATATTAGCTCATTTTTTATATCTGTTTTACCCTAGTTGTTTGATTTTAGGCCGATATAACGGGTTGTTATACCTTAATCTATTGCCCGGTTTTTGATTATTCTTTTGAAGTAGACTATTATCTGATTTTTGCCATAAATTTTGAACCTATTTCCCGTCTAATTGCTATTTTTTATCAACTATGGTATCAAATTTCATTTATCATGCTTTGAAAAGATCTTGAGATTTATTTAGGTGGGTATTTTTTGGGGGGTCTATTATAATCTTTGCTTTATTTTTTATCTATGAGGTTGTAAAAATGACTAAGTATCCGATTATTTATTACTTTTTTCAAAAAATAGGTTAAAAAAATAAGTTGATTGGCTGAGAATATAACATTTTAGGTATGATTGGCATTAAAATTTTACCATGGTTTTCCAAAAAAGCCATTTTTCTTTGAATTTTGGGCCTTTTCTTTGTTTCATTATATTTTTAATCATTGTCTAATAATTGTATTATTCTAATATTTTTCAAACTTTGTTTTTGCCTTCTTTAATGCCTCAAATTGTATAATTTCAATTTAATGTGTTGAGATTGCCTTGTATTTGCCCGTTATTCGATATTTTTTTTGGATTTTTCTATTAGGGCTATTGACATAGAAATAAAAATTATCTAAGTTTACATAGGCTATATTATGATTATTTCAATGTGAAAGACCAATTAACTTAACCTTTATTAATTAACCTTTATAAATTATTTACTAACTAAACAAACAAGTACTATGCGTAAATTTAACTTACTGCTATCGCTGACTTTTTTACTAAGTGTATTTTCAGCAAAGGCACAAGATTCTACCGCGGCAGAGCCGGGAAAATTAACAATCACAGGATACATCGATACCTATTACAACTGGGCATTCAACAAGCCTAAATCAGGAAGTTTACTTGGAGCTACTGGTGCAGGTAGGGCATTTGATAGAACAACCAATCAGGTTGCTATTGGTTTGCTTCAGACTAAATTCATGTATACATCCAAAAAAATTGAAATCGTAGCTGATCTTACTTTTGGACCAAATGCTGAGTTAGGAAACTTTGGTAACGTAAATGCTCAAGGTTATCCTGGCGGTAGCGCAAACCTTTATACAAATCCTTCCTTTTCAAATATCTACGGTTCATCTGCTTCTATCAAACAGGCATATGGAACTTACAAAGCAACGGATAAACTTTCATTTACTGTTGGTCAGTTCGGTACTCACATAGGTTATGAAGTGATTGATGCCCCTGTTAACTATAACTACTCTTTATCAAACCTTTTCAATAATGGTCCATTCTACCATGTTGGAGCAAAAGCAAATTATGCTTTCAGTGATAAAGTTGGTGTAATGGTAGGATTGGTAAACAACTGGGATAACCTTTTTGAAAATAACAAACAAAAATCAGGTGTTGCTCAGGTATATGTGGCCCCAATCGAAGGAATGAGTGTTTATGTAAACTGGATCGGTGGTTACAATGATGATACTTCCCTTGACACAATAGGAGGAGCAACTCCTTGGGCTGTTAACTACAACAGACACTTATTTGACCTTACTGCAGGATATCAGCTTACTGAAAAATTCTATGTTGGTTTGAACGGAGCATATGGTTTCTATAAAGCAACTGACAACAACACAGAAGAAGCATTCAAATCTCTTTCTGCACCTTATGGTGAAGACAAATCTACTCTTACCTGGGGTGGTATAGCTGGTTATGCACACTATGATATCACAGATTTCTTAAGTGTTGGAGTTAGATATGAGCACTTTAAAGATAAATATGGAATGAGATATCTGAAAAGCACAAACAACTCTTTAACTATCACTGCTCCTGTTACTCTTGCAGATGGTGCTTTAGTGTTGAAGCCTGAGTTTAGAATGGATACTTCTCCATCTAAAATCTATGAAGATAAAAATGGAGATGTTGTAAATAGTCAAACAACATTTGGCTTAGCTGCAATCTTTAAATTCTAATTAGGTCAAAACAAATAGACGTTAAAAATTTAAATGTTCATGTGTTAGGTTAAATTTTTCAGATTTATTTTTTTCATCTGGTTAGTTAAAAGCCCCGAGTCTGTATGGCCGGGGTTTTTATTTTTAGTAATTTTGAGAAAAAACAGATTTCAATAGTGGAGTTTTATCAGGATTTTAAACTAGGAATTCTTGGCGGTGGTCAGCTGGGAAGAATGCTTATTCAGTCAGCTGTAGATCTTAACCTTTATGTATGCACTCTGGATCCTGATAAGGAGGCTCCTTGTGCAAAAATTGCCCATGAATTTGTGATTGGCGATCCAACTGATTATGACACTGTTTATAATTTCGGAAAAGATAAGGATCTCATCACCATTGAGATTGAAAATGTGAATGCTGATGCACTTCAGGCTCTTGCAAACGAAGGTAAAACAATTTTTCCCCAACCTTCATGTATTAAAACTATTCAGGATAAAAGGCTTCAAAAGCAGTTTTACAGAAACAACTCCATTCCTACAGCTGATTTTGAGCTTATTAATGGCATAGATGAGCTTTCAAAATTTCCCCACTTGTTTCCTGCATTCCAAAAGTTGGGCAAATCAGGTTATGATGGGAGAGGTGTTCAACAGTTGAATTCTGTGGCCGACCTCTCTAAGGCTATGGATGGACCTTCTCTGATAGAAAAACATGTGGACTTTGAAAAGGAAATTTCTGTAATCGTTGCCCGCAACAGCAAAGGCGAAAAAGCGCACTTTCCTGTAACCGAAATGATTTTTCATCCTGTTCACAATCTTGTGGAATATCTGATGGCTCCGGCTCAGATTACTGAAACTCAGGAAAAAGAAGCTGTACAAATTGCAGAAAAAGTAATAGAATCTCTGGGAATGGTGGGGCTGCTTGCTGTTGAGATGTTCCTCACTAAAGATGGAAAAATTCTGGTAAACGAAGCAGCACCCAGACCACACAATTCGGGCCATCAAACCATTGAAGCCAATTTTACTTCTCAATATGAACAGCTTTTAAGGGCTATTCTTGGACTTCCTCTTGGATCTACAAAACAGTTGAAACCTGCTGCCATGTTAAATTTACTTGGAGCCGACGGCTATTCAGGGCTTGCAAAGTATGAGGGCTTGAATGATGTTCTCGGTATTGAAGGAGTTCATATTCATTTGTACGGAAAAAAAATCACTAAACCTTTCAGAAAAATGGGCCACATCACCATTTTGGATGATGAGATTACTGGCTTAAAACAAAAGGCTGATATGATTAAAGAGAAGTTTAGAGTAATAGCTTGATAAGCTTAAAGCCCAAAGCGGAAAGCTTAAAGTATTAGAGGTGCCAAACTAAAATATAACAGATAAACATAAAACTACCGTTACACCGAAGTCCTTCTCCTAAAGGAGAAGGACTTCGGATGAGGTAAAACAAAAAAAAACATGGTTGGAATAATAATGGGAAGCCAGTCAGACTTAAAAGTAATGTCCAAGGCTGCAGAAATTCTTGATGAATTAAAGGTTCCTTACGAGGTAACAATTGTTTCCGCACATAGAACCCCTCATAGAATGGTTTCATATGCTGAAAATGCTATTGACAGAGGTATAAAAGTGATTATTGCCGGTGCGGGAGGTGCTGCACATCTTCCGGGAATGGTTGCTTCTATTACTACACTACCGGTTATCGGAGTACCTGTAAAATCTTCCAATTCTATAGATGGCTGGGATTCTGTTTTGTCAATTCTGCAAATGCCAGCGGGGGTTCCTGTTGCAACTGTAGCTCTTGATGGCGCTGTAAATGCAGGTATTCTGGCAGCTCAGATTATTGGCTCTCACGATCCTCAGATTGCTGAGAATCTTAAAAAGTATAAAACTTTCCTGAGAGAAAAAGTAGAAGAATCAGTGCAAAAACTGGAACAAACCGGCTATAAGAATCTTTTGTAAGTTTGAAAATTCATCACCATTGGATCCTGTTAATCCTTACATCAATCACTTTATAAGGGGCAAACGTTCTGGTTAAATTGATAGCTTTTCCGAAGCTAGCTCCGTTAAATTTTTGGCAAGACTATAAGGCTTTTGTAGATTTTGATTAATCATCACATTAAATCACTTTATCCTTAAATCAACCTTTTTGGTTAACTGTGAGGCGTTTTGAATTAAATTGATAAAATTGGTCGGAGCTTAATCCCGATCAAACTTTACCTTTTGTTTGCTTGTTTTCTTAAAAAAGGAAGGAGTAATGTCATGCAAACGGAATATATTACTGCATTAGTAGTCAGTCAGTTGATTGAAACCTGTAATGCAAGAGAAGCAGATTATAAAAAAGCTGCAGATAGTATTAAAGATCCTTATTTTGCAGATTTATTAAATAAATATGCGACAGAAAGTGGCCTGTTTTTTCTTGAGTTGCTTCCATTTTCGGAAAGAAGGGAGGAAGTAGAGGATGAAGAAATCACAATCTTGAACGTGAGATACAAAGGGTGGATGGATGTAGCATCAGGAAATACACTGGTTGATAAGAAGGGTTTATTCGAGAATTGTATTGATCGTGAGCGTTCAGCAATTGAGGTTTATGAAGCAGCTATTAATGAGGAAATGCCTGAAAATCTTAGGGATATTGTCATAAAACATAAGAATGCATTTTTTAAAGCCTGCTCAGATTTGAATGGTTTGATTAAAGAGCTTTAACTATGAATTATTTGCAATAATCACTTTTTAACGGTTATTTGCGTTAAGGATTATATTAAAATTTTATTAAAAAATGTTTGAACCATTCCTGACTGCCGAAGGCATTATCAGTTTTCTTACGCTTTCACTTATGGAAGTTGTATTGGGGATTGATAACATCATCTTTATTTCAATCCTCTCTGACAGGTTACCCGCCGAAGCTCAAAAAAAGGAAGACTTATTGGTCTTAGCCTTGCACTCATTATTAGAGTCTTTCTGCTGATGATTATTTCTATTATTGTTGGTTTTACCAAACCCGTAATGGAAATCAATGAAGTAGAAATCAGTTTGCGTGATATCATTTTATTTGCCGGAGGACTTTTCCTGGTCTACAAAAGCACAATGGAAATTCATGAAAAACTTGAAGGTGAAGTAGAACAAACGGCTAAAGCCAAAAAGCTGTCTCTCGTATCAGCAATTATTCAAATAGTTCTTCTTGATATAGTTTTTTTCATTTGACTCCATTTTAACTGCAATTGGTCTTGTGAATGATCCACATCGAGATATGCCAATTATGGTTGCAGCAATTATAGTTTCAATTATAGTTATGTTGCTGTTTGCTAAAGGCATCAGTGATTTTATCAATGACCACCCTACTATAAAGATGCTTGCACTATCATTCCTTTTACTGATAGGAATACTACTGGTAGCAGAGGCGTTCCATTATCACGTTCCGAAAGGCTATATCTACTTTGCAATTGGATTTTCTCTAGGTGTTGAAATGCTTAATATGCGGGCAAAGAGAAAGTCAGACCCCGTTAAGCTTCGAAATAACCCGGATTTTGAGGAAGAAGAAGAGAAGCTGAATTAAGAACTGATATTTATTAAAATAAATTTTAAGTTTGTAGTTCCTGCAAAATGGCCCATAAGGTATTTTGCAGGAACTTGTATTTTGTATATTACAGTAAAAATTAATAACCCTAACTGATCCATTCGGATCCGAAATAAAGAAATGGTAGCAATCCTCATTAATGAGTGCCTTAAGGTGAGCGTTAAAAGCTCTGGTGCTGAACTGATAAGTTTGAAAAAAACAATGGCAAATAAGGAATTTCTATGGCAGGGAGATCCAGCCTTCTGGGGAAGAAGAGCGCCGGTATTGTTCCCTATCGTAGGAAAGCTTGCAGGAAATAAATACCACTCAGACGACCAGGTTTATGAATTGCCACAGCATGGTTTTGCAAGAGATTTGCATTTTGACCTGATTGATCAGAAGGATCAATCCCTTACTTATAAACTTTCCGACTCTGAAGAAACACTGAAGCTTTATCCTTATAAATTTGAATTAACAATTGAGTATAAGCTTCAGAAAAGCAAGTTGATTGTTTCTTATGAAGTTAAAAATACAGACGACAAAACCATCTATTTTTCTATTGGTGCACATCCTGCTCTTCGTTGCCCAATTGAGCAAGGCGAGGAATTTTCTGATTATTACCTCGAATTTGAGAAAAAAGAAACAGTTAACAGGTATTTGTTGACGGATGGTTTGCTTAACGGAAAGACAGAGCCAGTCTTGAACAATGAAAACATTCTGCCTCTTTCAGTAGATCTGTTTACAGGAAAAGACGCAATCATTTTCAAAGATTTGAAGTCAAGTGTTGTAAGCCTTAAAAGTAAAAAGTCTTCTCATACCATAACGATGGACTTTGCAGGATTCCCTTATCTTGGTGTCTGGACTAAACCTGGTCCGTTTATTTGTCTGGAGCCTTGGTTTGGAGTGGCAGATCAAATCGGATTTGAGGGGCAGTTTAAGGACAAGGAAGCAATGAGATCTCTTGTAAAAGGAAAAACATTCAAATGTGAATATTCAATAGATGTTCAGTAGAAGCTGAAAGTAAAAAGCGGATAGCAAAAAGTTTGGCCCCTGATATTGATGCAAGTCAAGGTCAGGGGCCAATTATTTTAGGAAATCAAAAGGTACAAAATTGGCGGTTTTATAACAGAATTAATTCCTGCCAAATCCAAAATCAGTCTCATCTCCTTCCGGGTCAGGGCCGAGATTAAACATTGTGCTCATGAGATCTTTAAACTGTATCCCTTCATCCAGCTTTTGTTTACTAATCTGGCTTGTTTCGGCAAGTCCGTGCAACACCAGCTCCATCTGTAAAGTCTGGTCTTCTTTACTTAAACCTGGCTGGTAATGTAAAACGGTCTCTTTAAGGCCCGGAATGCTTTCAAGAGATTTCTCATATTCTAAATTAGACATGTTTTGGACGAGGTCTATATAATTCCCGTCGCTAAACCAGTCTGTGATTTTTTTATAAGGATTATCTTTTTTGGATTTTTTAATCTTTTCAGGTGAGGGATAGATTTTTTCAAAGGCTTTTCTTACTGTTTTGCCAACAAGAAAAAACGCTACATTGGAGATCCCTTCAAGTTCTCCTTCATACACCAGTTCAACTTTTCCTGTAATCGATGGAATGGTGCCGAAAAGGTCGCTTATCCTTCCTGAAGTGCTGTTTTCCCCGTTGATCAGCATGCGTCTTTCAGCTGTACTATATAAATTTTCGAGTGCTGAAATAGTTAGTCTTGCAGAAACACCGCTTTTTTGATCTATATATTCGCTGGCTCTGGCTTCGAAAGAAACATTTTCAAGAAGATCTTTTAGGAGCTCTGGCATTTTTATGCACTCTTTCTGAAACTGCGTTAATTTTGCTTCCTGTAAAGTAATCAGTTTAGAGATTTCCGGAGATTTAGGATAATGTGTCAGAATCTGGCTATCTATCCTGTCTTTTAAAGGCGTTACAATGGAACCCCTGTTGGTGTAATCTTCAGGGTTTGCAGTAAATACAAATTGTATGTCCAGCGGTAAGCGTAGTTTAAAACCTCTAATCTGGATATCACCTTCCTGGAGAATATTAAATAAAGCTACCTGAATCCTTGCCTGCAAATCAGGGAGCTCATTAATAACAAAGATGCTCCTGTGTGATCTTGGAATTAGTCCAAAGTGAATTACCCTTTCATCTGCATATGTCAGTTTCAAAGAGGCGGCTTTAATCGGATCAAGATCTCCAATGAGATCAGAAACAGAAACATCCGGAGTAGCAAGTTTTTCAGTATATCGTTCTGAACGGTGAACCCAGGATATCGGAGTGTCATCACCTTTTTCATCGATCACATCTTTGGCATACCGGGTTAATGGGTTCAATGGGTCGTCATTGGCCTCGCTGAATGCTACTATCGGCATGTACTCATCAAGGAGATTCGTCATCAATCGGGCAATTTTAGTTTTTGCCTGTCCTCTTAATCCAAGAAGTATGATGTTGTGTCTTGAAAGAATTGCAGTTTGTAGCTGAGGAATTACTGTTTCCTCGTATCCCTTAATTTCCCCGAACAGGTTTTTCTTTTCCCTGAGTGCTCTGACCAGGTTTTCCCGCATTTCTTCCTTTACACTTCTTGAAGCATACCCGGAAGCTTTCAGCTGTCCGAGTGTTTTTATATGACTGTTAGGATTCATGATTTAAGAGGTGATTATCTCACTGTTTTTTTTCTGTTTCTAATAAAATCTTCAAAGATATATTCCCCAAGTCCGGTAAGGGAGCTGTAGAATGCCCGCCCATTGTTTGTCTTGGTAAACTCCTGAACAAACTGCTGAAGATATGGATCTTTTGCAATCATAAAGGTGGTTATCGGAATATTTAATCTCCTGCACTGGCCCGCCATTTCAAGTGTCTTATTTACAACTTTTCTGTCCAGACCGAAACTGTTTTTGTAGTATTTTGTTCCAACTTTTAAACAGGTTGGCTTCCCGTCTGTAATCATAAAGATCTGCTTGTTATTGGTTTTTCTCCTTCTGAGAATGTCCATGGCAAGTTCCAATCCTGCGTAAGTGTTTGTATGATAAGGGCCTACTTCTAGATAAGGAAGATCTTTGATCTCCACAGGCCAGGCATCATTACCAAATACAATTATATCAAGTGTATCCTTAGGATATTTTACTTTCACAAGTTCAGCCAGAGCCATCGCTACTTTTTTCGCAGGCGTAATTCTGTCTTCTCCATATAATATCATGGAATGGGAAATATCAATCATCAGAACCGTGCTGGTTTGAGATTTATGTTCCTTTTCCTGAACCTGAAGATCCTCATGGGTAAGTTTGAATTCGTCAATTCCATGGTTGATCTGTGCAGTATGAAGCGAATCGGTAATATTTATTGAATCCAGAGTATCTCCGAACTGGTAGGGTCTGATGTCTGCACTAGGTTCATCTCCCAATCCGGTTTTTGAAGTATTATGATTCCCTTTTTGATTCTTCTTTAATTTTCCGAAAATTTCTTCCAGAGCATTCCTTCGGATTACCTGCTCCGATTTGCCAGTAAGTTTAAAAGTTCCTTTTTCGGAACTTTCCTCTTTGATAAAGCCCTTGTCGTTCAAGTCACGGATAAAATCTCCCATTCCATAACTGTCATCAGTCATTCCATGTTGACGGTCAAGGTCATTCATCCAGTTAAGTGCTTCGGAAACATCCCCAGAGGTATAATTCAGCAATTGGAAAAAAACCTTTGAAAGGTTGTCAAACCCTGAATCTCCCTTAGGCGGAGGTGTAAATTTTGAAAATCGTAATCCCTTCATTTGGAGTTATTCTAGTTAACCTTTTAACATGGGTGGAAAAGTAAAAGTTTTAATCTGTGAGAGCACATTAATTTAGAATAATTTTGCCCAAATTCAAAGTTTTAACAGCTTATCCAAATTTTGTTTTATTGCCTTGGTCAATGGGATTTTAATGTTTTGAGGTTTTTTTGAAACTGTAATTTTTTTAATGGGAATTTAATGTAAATGCTTTATTCACAGTGTGTTTTAACTGAGTGTTTTAATAGATTTTTGACTTGAAACCGTATATATATGCATTTTTAACATTAAAAATTAATATATACCTGATGATATTTAGTAAATTTGTAATTATTATCGCATAAAAATGGGGAATTGTGGAGAGCTGTTAAGTGTTATCAAGGTTGAAAATGTTTAAGTCATTTAATATATTATTTAAAACCCTCCTTCTGCTGAAAGTCAAATTTTCAGTTGGGTGAGGCATTTAAACGATTAAAAAAGGCCATTCTCAACAACTGAGGATGGCCTTTTCATTAAAAATACACGTCTGTAGAGAAAACAAAAAGTTATGGCTAAAAGAGTTTATATTTTTGACACAACACTTCGTGATGGAGAGCAGGTGCCAGGCTGCCAGTTGAATACTGAAGAAAAAATCAGGGTTGCCAAAGCATTAGAAGAACTTGGTGTTGATGTTATTGAGGCAGGGTTTCCGATTTCAAGCCCTGGAGATTTTAACTCCGTGGTTGAAATAAGTAAGGCAGTAAAAGAACCGATCATCTGTGCGCTCACCAGAGCAAAAGAAATGGATATCGATAGTGCAGCTGAAGCCCTGAAATATGCCAAAAGAAAACGTATTCATACAGGTATCGGAAGCTCCGATATGCACATTCAGTATAAACTGAGAACAACAAGAGAAAAAGTTATTGAGCAAGGCGTTGCTGCTGTTAAATATGCTCGCAAGTTTGTTGACGATGTCGAGTTTTTCTGCGAAGACGCCGGACGTGCGGATGTTGTTTTCCTAGCCCAGATGGTTGAGGCGGTTATAGCTGCAGGTGCTACTGTTGTGAATATTCCTGATACCACCGGATATACTTTGCCATGGCAATTCGGTGAACGTATAAAGTATCTTATGGACAATGTTAAAAATGTAGATAAAGCAATCATCTCTGCACATTGTCACAATGACCTTGGTCTTGCAACTGCAAATGCTATTGCTGCCCTGGCGAATGGTGCCAGACAGGTAGAATGTACCATCAATGGTATCGGAGAAAGAGCAGGAAATACTTCTCTTGAAGAAGTGGCGATGATTATCAAAAGCCATCCTTCTCTGGGAATTGAAACTGGTATCAATACTAAAAAATTAGTTCCTACCAGTGACCTTGTATCTTCTCTAATGAGAATGCCGGTTCAGGCGAACAAAGCTATTGTTGGTAAAAACGCTTTTGCTCACTCATCTGGAATTCATCAGGATGGTTTCCTAAAGCATAGAGAGAATTACGAAATCATCGACCCTTCTGATGTCGGTGCTGATGCATCTTCTATTGTGCTTACTGCCAGAAGCGGAAGAGCGGCATTAAGTCACCGTCTTACGACTATTGGCTACCAACTTTCAAAAGAACAACTTGATATGGTCTATAAAAAATTCCTTGATATGGCCGATCAGAGAAAGCAGATTGAAGATGCCGATTTGAAAGAACTAATGGCTCCTTACTGCTAACAATCTTTTAGTTAAAGAAATCAATAAAAAGTTTAAGACTATAAAATTTTAAAACCCTATTGCCTTGGCTGCTAAAACTTTATTTGACAAAGTATGGGATGCACATGTGGTAACTGAAATAAAAGGTGGCCCTAGTGTATTATACATTGATAAACATCTTGTTCACGAAGTAACAAGTCCTCAGGCTTTCTCAGGTCTGGAGAAAAGAGGCATCTCTCTTTTCCGATTACAAAACACGCTTGCTACTGCCGATCACAACGTTCCTACGAAAGATCAGCACTTACCAATAAAAGAAGCTTTATCCAGACAGCAGGTAGAAAAGCTGACTGAAAACTGCAATAAATTCGGTGTTACACTTTATGGCTTAGGCCACCCATATCAGGGTATCGTTCACGTGATCGGTCCTGAATTAGGCGTAACGCTTCCGGGCATGACCATGGTGTGTGGTGATAGCCATACTTCAACTCATGGAGCTTTTGGTTCAATTGCTTTCGGTATCGGAACCAGCGAAGTGGAGCAGGTTATGGCAACACAATGCTTGATGCAAAGCAAACCTAAAACCATGAAAATTGAGATCAATGGTAAACTAGGTAAAGGGGTTGTGTCAAAAGATATCATCCTATATATCATTTCTAAAATCAGTGCAGCAGGTGGTACAGGTTACTTCGTGGAATTTGCAGGATCTGCAATCAGATCTCTTTCTATGGAAGCCAGAATGACTATCTGTAATATGAGTATCGAAATGGGTGCAAGAGGAGGAATGATTGCTCCTGATGAGACTACTTTTGAATACATAAAAGGAAGGGAGTTTGCTCCAAAAGGTGCAAAGTTTGAGGAAGCTGTTGCTTACTGGAAGACTTTGTTCTCTGATGAAGATGCAAAATTCGATCAGGTTTTAACCTATAAGGCTGAAGATATTGAACCAATGATTACCTACGGAACAAATCCTGGTATGGGAATCAAAGTAAGTGGCCATATTCCTGCAGAAACAGAGATTGATGCGGCAAGCAGACTTTCATTTAAGAAATCTCTTGAATACATGGATTTCCAGCCAGGAGCTAGCCTCATCGGAAAGCAGGTAAACTATGTTTTCATAGGTAGCTGTACCAATTCAAGAATCGAAGATTTGAGATTGGTTGCTGAGTTCGTAAAAGGAAAGAAAAAGGCTTCAAATATCAATGCCTATGTAATACCTGGTTCTAAGCAGGTTGAGAAACAAGCTATAGCAGAAGGTATTGATAAAGTATTAGCAGAAGCCGGTTTTGAACTAAGAGAGCCAGGATGTTCTGCATGTCTTGGAATGAATGAAGATAAAGTACCTAAAGGGGAATATTGCGTGTCTACTTCAAACAGAAACTTTGAAGGTCGTCAAGGTCCTGGTGCTCGTACATTGCTGGTAAGCCCACTTACAGCAGCTGCAGTTGCAGTGAGCGGTAAAATTGTTGATGTTCGTGACTTTAATCTGAATTAATTCCATGGAAAAATTTGTAACAATCACTTCAAATATAACTCCTCTTGCCATAGAGGATATCGATACAGATCAGATCATTCCTGCAAGGTTTCTTAAGGCTACTACAAGAGAAGGCTTTGGCGACAACCTTTTCAGAGACTGGAGATATGATGAGCAGAATAATCCTAAGAAGGATTTTGTTCTGAATAATTCCGACTATGCAGGAGCGAAAATTCTTGTAGCAGGTAAAAACTTTGGATGCGGATCAAGCCGTGAGCACGCTGCCTGGGCAATTACAGATGCAGGGTTCAAAGTGGTGGTATCAAGCTTTTTTGCAGATATTTTTAAAAACAATGCATTGAACAATGGCCTTCTTCCTGTTCAGGTTTCTCAGCAGTTTTTAAATACCGTTTTTGAAAAAGTACAAGCTGATAAAAACCTAAAGCTTAATGTTGATCTTGAGAAACAAAAGATAGAAATCGTTGGTCACAATGTTTCAGAGTCTTTTGAAATCAACGATTACAAAAAGACATGTCTGATCAATGGATATGATGATATAGATTACCTTCTAAGCATTAAAGACAAAATTGAAGCTTATGAAAAAGGAAGTAAATATCTGAGTCTAATCTCTAAATAATTAATACTCCAAAAATTCCATTAACGGTTAATAATTTTTATAAATGAAAAAGAACATTGCAGTCCTTAAAGGAGATGGTATTGGTCCGGAAGTAACGGATCAGGCACTTAAAGCGCTTAAAGCCATCGAAGAAGTGTATGGCCACGAATTTACTTATACTGAAGCTTTAATTGGTGCTATTGCAATTGATGTTACAGGAAATCCATTTCCTGAAGAAACATTCAAAACCTGCCAGGCTTCTGATGCAATTCTTTTTGGTGCTATCGGTCACCCTAAGTATGATAATGATCCTAACGCTCCAGTTAGACCAGAGCAAGGACTTCTTGCAATGAGAAAAAGTCTTGGTTTGTTCGCTAACATAAGACCGATCAATACTTATAAAATTCTTGCTAACTCTTCTCCTCTTAGAGCAGACCTTGTTGATGGAGTTGATTTTGTTGTTTTCAGAGAGCTTACAGGTGGTATCTATTTCGGACAAAAAGGAAGAAGCGAAGACAGAAACATTGCTTTTGACAACTGTTCTTATTCAAAGGAAGAAATCACTAGAATAAGCAAGCTTGCTTTTGAAGCTGCTCAGAAAAGAAATAAGAGAGTTACCCTTGTAGATAAAGCTAACGTGCTTGCAACTTCAAGACTTTGGAGAGAAGTCGTGAAAGAGTTTGCTAAAAACTATCCTGATGTAACGCTTGACTTCATGTTCGTAGACAATGCTGCAATGAAGATCATTCAAAATCCTAAATATTTTGACGTTGTTCTAACAGAGAATATGTTCGGTGATATCCTTACAGATGAGGCTTCTGTTATTACTGGTTCTCTAGGGATGTTGCCATCGGCTTCGGTAGGAAGCAAAACGGCCCTTTACGAGCCAATCCACGGATCTTATCCGGAAGCGGCAGGCAAAAATATTGCTAATCCAAACGGTGCAATTCTTTCAGCTGCAATGTTATTGGAGACTTCTTTTTGGCTTAAGCGAAGAAGCTTCACTGATAAGAAAAGCAGTTGAAGAGTGCTTGAATCAGGGTATCGTTACTTCTGATATCCAAAAAGATTCTAAGTATACAACTACTGAGATTGGTGACAAAGTCGCTAAGCTTATCAAAACAAAAAAGAAAGAGTTGCTGGCTGTTTAAACAAAGGATAACAAAACTCATTACAGGAATTTCAATGGAAAATATAAATAAAACGAGTGCAAGATTAACCCAGGATGTGACACAGCCTGCTTCTCAGGCGATGATGTATGGAGCCGGTTTTACAGAAGAAGATATGAGTAAGGCTCAGGTGGGAATTGCAAGTACCGGTTATGAAGGTAATACTTGTAATATGCACTTGAATACTCTGGCGGGTTGGGTTAAAGAAGGAGTTACAAAAGCTGGTTTAAAACCACTTCAGTTTAATACGATAGGGGTAAGTGACGGTATGTCAATGGGTACTCCGGGTATGAGATATTCCCTTATTTCAAGGGATGTCATAGCTGATAGTATCGAAGCGATTGCAGGAGCGCATTACTATGATTCACTGGTTACGATCATGGGTTGTGATAAAAACATGCCAGGAGCGCTTATTGCCATGGCTCGTTTAAACAGACCATCATTGATGGTTTACGGTGGTACGATCAAAGCCGGAAACTGGAAAGGTGAAAAGTTAAACATTGTTTCAGCATTTGAAGCATTAGGGAAAAAATTTGCTGGAACAATTACTGAAGAAGATTTTAAAGGCGTTATTCAGAATGCTTGTCCCGGAGCCGGTGCTTGTGGTGGTATGTACACTGCCAACACAATGGCTTCTGCAATTGAAGCTTTGGGTATGTCTTTGCCATACAGTTCTTCTGCTCCTGCATTAAGTGATAAGAAAAAACAGGAGTGTTTTAGTGCGGGTGAGGCGATTAAAAATCTTTTGATAAAAGACATTAAGCCTAAAGATATCATTACTTATGAATCTATTACCAATGCAGTGAGAGTTGCAATGGTATTAGGTGGTTCAACGAATCTGATCCTTCACTTCCTTGCGATTGCAAAAGCAGCAGATGTGAAGTTTAAGCTGGAAGATTTCCAGGCTCTATCCGATAAAACGCCAATGCTTGCTGACTTTAAGCCAAGCGGTAAATATATGATGGAAGATATGGACAACATAGGTGGTCTTCCTTCTGTCATGAAAATGATGTTGAACGAAGGTCTTCTTCATGGTGATTGTTTAACCATCACAGGGAAGACAGTAAAAGAAAATCTGGAGAGCTACCCTGACCTTCCTAAAGATCAAAATATCATCTATCCGTTGAGTAATCCTATTAAACCTACTGGTCACTTACAGGTTCTTTACGGAAACATTGCTCCGGAAGGATCAGTGGCTAAAATTACCGGTAAAGAAGGAGAGCGTTTTGAGGGAACTGCTAAGGTTTATGATTCTGAAGAAGATATGAACCTAGGTATCGAGAAGGGCGAAGTAAAGGCCGGTAATGTTGTTGTTATCCGTTATGTCGGCCCTAAAGGAGCTCCTGGAATGCCTGAAATGTTAAAAGGAACATCTCTTATCATCGGACAAGGCCTTGGTAATTCAGTTGCATTGATTACAGACGGAAGATTCTCCGGAGGAACTCACGGTTTTGTTGTTGGTCACATCACTCCTGAAGCTCAGGAAGGTGGTCCAATCGGGCTAGTGAAGGATGGAGATAAAATTATTATAGATTCTGTCAACAACACGATAGATGTTTTAGTTTCTGACGAGGAACTTCAAAAAAGAAAAGGTGCTTGGGTTAAGCCGGCATATAAAGCAAATAAAGGTCTGTTGTACAAATACCTCAAAACGGTTTCTTCCGCTTCAGAGGGCTGCGTAACAGATGAAATTAAATAGAGACAGTCAACCCGCAATTTATGAAGACCAGAATTAAATTAAGAGGTGCCGAATACATTGTAAAACTTATCGAGCTTTTAGGGGCGGAAGATTTGTTTGCATACCCTGGCGGAGCAATACTGCCAATATATGATGCATTAGCGTTCAGCAAACTGAACAGTGTCCTTGTTCGTCACGAACAGGGAGCATCTTTTGCTGCTAACGGTTATGCCAGAGTGGCAGGTAAGCCTGGATTTTGCCTTGCAACTTCAGGCCCGGGAGCAACAAACCTTGTTACGGGTATCGCTGACGCATACGCCGATTCGGTTCCAATGATTGCGATTACCGGGCAAGTTGCGCTTCATCTTGTAGGGACAGACGCATTTCAGGAAACTGATATCACAGGAATTTGTATTCCTATTACTAAAAAGACTTATCTTATTACCAAACTTGAGGACGCTGCTTCTATTTTCCAGGAAGCATACAGGGTAAGTATTGAGGGACGTCCTGGTCCTGTACTTATAGATATTCCAAGAAGTGTACAAGGTAATTACATAGATCTTGATGAAGACTGGGAGCAACATTTTGAGAAGCCTCAGCCTCCTAAAAGATGTTTGGTCACCAATGAAGATATTCATAAGGCAGCTACATTGATCAAAAATGCAAAAAAACCTCTGGTAATTGCTGGTCATGGTGTTTTGTTGGCAAAAGCCTGGGATGAACTAAGAGAGTTTGTCCATAAAGAGAATATTCCTGTGATCTCTACAATTCTTGGTACCGGAGCGATGGAGTATAATGATCCTTTGTTTTTCCAATGGCTTGGGATGCATGGAATGAAGTATGCGAATCTTGCTGTGCAGGAATCAGACCTGATCATTGCCTTAGGAATTCGTTTTGATGACAGGATTACAGGTACTCTTGCAACATTTGCCCCTAAAGCAAAAATCATTCATTGCGATGTTGATAAAAGCGAGCACGGTAAAAATGTAAAAACCGATGTTTTCCTTCATGGAGACCTGAAATTGGTTTTGCCACAACTGCCAGATACAAGAGATTCCGAAAATTGCAAAGCACGCGCTGAATGGCTGATGAATCTTAATGAATCAAGAGAAGAGTTTCCTATCCTCCTGCCTGATTACTCTGACTTCAATGAAGTAACTGCTATAAAGGTGTTGGAAGAGATGCTGGCTCCTGATGCAATCGTAACAACAGATGTTGGTCAGCACCAGATGTGGGCAGCTCAATATATCGTGAGAATGCAGCCAAATCACTTCCTTACTTCCGGCGGACTTGGTTCCATGGGCTTTGGATTGCCAGCTGCCATGGGTGCTCAGGCTGCTGCTCCTGACAAAGATGTTTGGTGTATCACAGGCGACGGTTCATTCCAGATGAACATTCAGGAATTAATGACTTGTGTTCAGGAGAAATGGCCGATAAAAATATTGCTGCTTGATAATTCATACCTCGGTATGGTGCGTCAATGGCAGGAACAGTTCTATGCAAAGAATTATTCAGGTGTAGAACTTCAGAACCCTGACTTTGTATTACTGGCAAAAGCTTTTGGCCTGGATGCAGTCAGTGTTGAATCTGTTGATCAGCTTAAAGCAGCAGTAAACAAAGCGCATAATCAGGATAAGCCATTCCTGATCCACGCGAAGGTTAAGAAAGAAGAAAACGTGCTTCCAATGGTTGCCCCGGGTACAAGCTTATCGGATACAATTTATTATCCGGTTCACCCAGTGAAAGAAAAAGTAACAAAATAAAATGTTTTCAATAAAGTAAAAACCGGATTATTTCCGGTTTTTTTGTTTTTAGGTAAGCTTGAAAATGCATTTTACAGTATGAGAAATAAAGCACTATTGTTTTTGGCTGTACTAATTGCTCTTTCCATTTTTAGTTATGTTTCTAATGCAAGCGAGGAACTTTGCAATGGGATAGATAAGAAGATACAAAAAGGACAATTTTTAGAAGGAGACATCATTTTTCAAAGTATGGATTCTGATCAATGCAGGGCCGTAAAACTTGCCACACATTCTAAATTCAGTCATGTCGGAATGATTACAGTAGAAAATGGAAAAGGATTTGTATTGGAAGCCGTTGAGCCTGTTTGTATTACTCCGATTGATAAATGGATAGCAAGAGGTAATAATGGATTCTATACTCTTATGAGATTGAAAGATCGCGATAGCTACCTGCTTACTTTAAATATTTCCAATGCAAAAGAACTTGGAAAGGAGATGATAGGAAAACATTATGATCTCTTCTTTAACTGGTCTGATGACGAGTTATATTGTTCTGAACTTGTCTGGAAAATATATCAGAAAGCTTTTGGATTAGAATTGTGCCCGTTAAAGAAAATGAAAGATTTCGATTTGACTTCTCCTGAAGTAAAGGCAATTATGGAAAAGAGATATGGTAAAAACCCTCCTTTAAATGAGCTGGTGGTTGCGCCTTCTGATTTGGCAGAGTCTAAATTACTGTATGTTGTAGAGAAAAATAATCTGAAATAAACAATAAATAAAATTTTACAGTTCTTTTATTGAAGACTGACTGAAAGCTTATAGATTCAAAGAGAGAGAGGGAGCAGATTTTTTTTCAGTCAGTCTTTTCAAAACATTTTTCCTTAAGCAATTATGTTCTTATTTTAATTTGCACCAGGTCCTTAATTGGCGCTGGTAGCTCAGCTGCAATATCTTCGAATTCTCCTTCAGAAACATATTTGCCAAGACTGTCGAGAACTGTTCTGATTATATCTTCAGTGGAAATATCCCAATCAAACCGACGTTCTCCGTAAGCTCTTTGTTCTTCTTCAACGGCTCTTGTAAAATCTTCAATGCTTTTATGCCTTCTTGGTTTTTCCCTGTATTTCCAATTCTCTACATAAACAGCTTTGAGGAACATTGGCAGTTGGGAAAGGACATTGAGTGATTCCGGAATTGCGATACTGTCTCTCAATGTATGTAAAACAGCCCTGACTATTATACAAGCCTGTGTTCTTCTGTCCGGATAATTGAACCGCATACACAGTTCTTTTATAAAAGCGTTCCCGTCAGAAGCAAATTTATCGAAATGAATAGACATATTACCTCCCCTTTATTTGAAAACAGCAAAGGAAAATATTCGTTCCCTTGATATCGCTTTGCAGAATAATAACTTAATGGTTCAAATCCCGTTGAAAAATTAGTTTTTAAGTAATTATATTAAAGCCGGCAAAGGAGTAAATGCTTTATGATAAGTTTTAGCAATAAAAACAGGGACTTGTTTAAAGACCGTTTGAGGAATGAGAAGTTTGATCTTCTGATTATTGGAGGCGGTGTTACAGGAGCAGGTATTCTTTTAGATGCGCAGACACGTGGCCTGAAGGCTGCCTTGATTGATATGCAGGATTTTGCACAAGGTACATCCAGCCGTTCTACAAAGCTTATTCATGGAGGATTAAGATATCTCAAGCAATTTGAATTTGCCCTTGTAGCAGAGGTGGGCAAAGAGAGGGCAATTGTTCATAAAAATGCACCTCATCTTACTGTAGCAGAAAAGATGTTATTACCTCTGACTGAAAAGGGAAGTATTGGCAGGCTGGGAGCGAGTTTCGGACTTTGGCTTTATGATTTTCTTGCAGGTGTAAAAAAAGGAGAACGCAGGATAATGCTTTCTGCTGCTGATGTTCTGAAGATAGAGCCATTGCTTAACAGTGCCAAGACTATTGGCGGTGCAATGTACTATGAATACAGAACGGATGATGCTCGTCTTACTTTTGAAATAATAAAAGAAGGGATGGATAGAGGTGGTCTCGCCCTCAACTATCTAAAGGCAGAGTCAATGTTATTTAATGCTGATAAAAAGGTTGTAGGTGTAGAGGCTAAAGACCTGATTACAAAAGAAACATTTTCTATCAATGCAGATTATGTAATTAATGCCACAGGCCCTTGGGTTGATGAAACAGATGCTCTGGATCAATCTTCGAAGAAATCAAAAATCATCCATACAAAAGGTGTTCATATTGTAATTGATCATAAAAAACTTCCAATAAATCAGTCTGTTTATTTTGATGTTTCTGATGGAAGAATGGTTTTCGCTATACCGAGGGAAGATAAGACCTATATCGGCACCACGGATACTTTTTATACAGGAGATATGATTAATCCTGAAATCACTGTTGATGATCGTCAGTATTTGGTTAATGCCACGAATCAGATTTTTACGAATGCAAATTTAAAGCTTAGTGATATAGAATCTGGCTGGGCCGGACTCAGGCCATTGGTAAGAGAGGAAGGAAAGTCACCCTCCGCAATTAGCAGAAAAGATGAAGTTTTTGAATATGAAAGCGGACTCATTACTATCGCCGGAGGCAAACTAACGGGTTATAGAAAGATGGCTGAAAAGGTCATAGACATCATCCGTAAAAGGATTAAAGCAAACAAAGGCAAAGATATTGGTCATTGTCAAACAGCTATAATACAGCTCGCCGGAGGCAAGTTTTCTGGAGGTATCGAAAAGGAACTCACCAATTATATCAATGAAGGAGAAAAAATTGGGCTTTCCGCTAAAGAGGTGGAAAAGATTTTTTACCGGTTCGGATCAAATACAGGAAAGGTTTTAGAGTACGCTAAGGGAGCTCCTTTAAGCGGACTTCCGTTGTATTGGAGTATCCAGCTTCAGTATTGTCTAGAAGAAGAAATGATAGCAAAGGCAGAAGATTTTCTTGTCCGGAGAACCGGGGCGCTTTATTTTGATATAGGAGAGGTAAAGAATTACAAAGAAGCTGTTGCAAATCATATTGCCAGTTATTTCCATTGGTCTGAAAGCGAGAAGGAATATAGCTTGAAATTAATTGATAATCTGATGGTTGATTTTTAGGGTGGCAAATAAATTTTGAATTTTAGTGAAGAAAAGTATTCCTCAGGTTTTATTTTCCGCAACGCTGCAAAATGTTAATTTTGCGGGCATTATTAGTTTCTTATGAAAAGCTCAAAGTACGCAGTTGACACAGTCAGTTTTGCCGGTTTATTAATTACGCTTGGGATAATTTATGGTGATATAGGAACGTCACCCCTATACGTAATGAAAGCGGTAATAGGTGCTAGCAAAGTAAATGAAGATTTGGTGCTTGGGGGTTTGTCCTGCGTATTCTGGACTTTGACTCTTCAGACTACGATCAAATATGTTATACTTACACTTAGAGCAGATAACAATGGGGAGGGTGGAGTTTTTTCGCTTTTTGCGCTTATTCGCCGAAGAAGTCCATACCTGGTTTTCCCTGCAATGATTGGTGGCAGTATGTTGCTGGCCGATGGCATTATTACACCGCCTATTTCCGTTTCCTCGGCTGTTGAGGGGTTAAGAATTTTCAATCCGGAAATTAATACCATTCCAATTGTAATTTGTATTCTGGTTTTCTTATTTGTCATTCAGGGGCTTGGGACCAAGTTTATGGGTAATGCTTTTGGTCCTATAATGGTTGTCTGGTTTTGCATGCTGGCTACCTTGGGATTAAAAGAAGTAGTGCAATACCCTCATGTATTAAGATGCGTCAATCCTTATTATGCTTATAATCTTTTGATAAATTATCCTGGTGGCTTATGGTTACTGGGAGCAGTATTCCTGTGTACAACCGGAGCAGAGTCGTTATATTCAGATCTTGGACATTGTGGAAGACCTAATATCAGGATATCATGGATTTTTGTTAAAACATGTTTATTACTCAACTATATGGGGCAGGGAGCCTGGGCATTACACAGTTCTGGTGGTTTTTTGAATGATAGAAATCCTTTTTATGCAGTAATGCCTCATTGGTTTCTTCCGATTGGTATAGGTGTTGCTACCATTGCTGCAGTTATAGCATCTCAGGCGTTAATAAGTGGATCTTTTACGCTTATATCGGAAGCCATCAGATTAAACCTGTGGCCAAAGGTTAAATTATCCTTCCCTACCCTTATGAAAGGGCAGATCTATGTCCCCAGTATCAACTGGTTGTTACTCGGAGGCTGCATTGGTATAGTACTGTATTTTAAGGAGTCTTCTCAAATGGAAGCAGCTTATGGTCTTGCCATTAATCTTACCATGATCGTGACCACCATACTGCTTAGTTTTTACCTGTATTTTGTAAGAAAGCTAAAGTTTTTCTGGGTGGCTCTCGTTTTTCTAGTATACATGGCAATTGAGCTTACTTTTCTTGTTGGAAACCTTACCAAGTTCTTGCATGGTGGTTATGTTACCCTTATAATCAGTGGTCTTCTGGTTTATGTAATGTACACTTGGTATGCTGCGCGTAAAATCAAAAATCGACTTACCGAATTCATCAAGCTTGATGATTATATTCCCCTTCTTAAGGAACTCAGCAATGACCTTTCTATTCCTAAATATGCTACTCACCTTGTTTACTTAACCAGTGCGAATAACATTAAGGAAATAGAATCAAAGGTCATCTATTCTATTTTTCAGAAACAACCCAAACGAGCAGATATTTATTGGTTTCTCCATATTGATGTACTGGATGAACCTTATACAATGGAGTATAAGGTAAAATTCCTGGAGCCGAATGATGTAATTAGGGTAGATTTCAGACTTGGTTTCAGGGTAGAACACAGGATTAACCTCTTTTTCCGAAAAGTGGTAGAAGATCTGGTAGCAAACAAAGAAGTGGACTTTACCAGCCGGTATACATCACTTTCCAAGAGAAATGTTATTGGTGATTTCAGATTTGTTGTGCTGGAGAAGCACCTGAGTCATGATAATGATTTGTCAGCAGATGAAAGGCTGATCATGAACAGCTATTTTTTACTAAAGGAAATCAGCTTGTCAGAAATAAGCGCATTTGGTCTGGATACCAGTTCTGTGTCAGTAGAAAAGGTTCCACTCGTAATCTCCCCTATGGAACATTTTGACCTGAGGAGAATTGATTGATTTAAAATAGCATCCAGGTAGGGAACAGAAAATCTTTAATTGTTCTTTCCTTACTTTTCTTTTCATTTTCTTTAGAAGAGGTTTCGATATTTTCAGTGGTTTCTTCCAAAGGATTAATTTTTATTGCTTCAAAGATGGTTAGAGGCTTCCTGAAGCCCACCTTAGAGGTTGAGTTATTTTCTGTGTTTTCCATAATAATTATATTTTATAAATATGCCTCCTAGTATCAAAAGCATAATATACTTTAAAATGTTTTAGGAGTCAAGATGGTAAATTTCACAAAATCAGCAAAATGTGTTATTGTGTTTTGTGTTTTTCCAATAAGGTCATGTAGGAAAACGAAGAAGTATATGACGGATTGTGTGGCGGGACTAAAAAAAATTCAATTTTTCAGGGCTAAAAAATATAATAGCTTTCAGGGTTGATCCAAAAATTCCTTTTGCAGGTGTATTTTCGTTCTGTTTTTTCCCAATCCTTAGAAATAAGAAAAGCTTTAGAGAAGATTCTCGTGAATAATTGATAAGCTTGAAAGTAGTAAATAGCGCAAGTCTATTATTATCAGTTAAAACTAATCCATCGAACTTTAACTGCAGTGCTGATTTCTTCAAAAGCTTTTCCGCAGGCTAAAACTTCTTTCCCAGAAAGGAAATCATTCCCTCCCGTAAAATCGGTCACAGCTCCACCAGCTTCTTTAACAAGCAAAACACCGGCAGCAATATCCCAGCTGTTGAGGTTATATTCCAGACAGCCGTCAAGTCTCCCGCAAGCCACATAGGCAAGATCTACAGCTGTGGACCCCAACCTTCTGACACCATTGGTGGATTTGACAAATTCGTTAATAATATCAAAATAAGCATCTGTTTTGTCAAGTTGTTTATATCGAAATCCTGTAGCGATAAGAGAGGCTTTAAGTGAAGTATTGTCATTCACATATATCCTTTTTCCGTTTAAGAATGCTCCGCCTCCTTCCCAGGCATAAAAACATTCGTTCAGGTTCACTTCATGAACCACACCCAAAATTATCCTGCCCTCCGACATCAGTCCTACACTAATGGAAAATAGAGGCATTTTATGAAGATAATTTGTCGTCCCATCCAAAGGATCTATAATCCATGTGTATTTTTTTCTTCCCGGGAAATAGTCGCTTCTTCAGTGATAAAGCCTGCCTCAGGAAGGATTTCTTTCAGTCCGCTTACCAAAAGCATTTCAGATTGCTTATCCACATAAGATACGAGATCATTTTTCCCTTTCAACTCAATTTTTGAACGGTCAAATTCGTCTTGTTCTTTCTTTAGGAAGTTCAGAACATCTTTAGTTAAGTCGACAACTTTAAGACAGATATGCTCTAGATTCATAGCAATATTACTTTAGTAGATGATTTAGGAAGTAAATCTCCGTGATTGACTTCCTATAGGTAAAATGCTGTTTGTTTTAAATTGTTTTCAAGAGAGAAACCTGTTAAGTTGCACAGGTGCTTTTCACAAAAAAGCTTTGATTTCGGGTATTACAAAAAATAATTATTTAAAATCGGGAACATCATTTAAAATTGTACTAACCTTCCAAAAATTAACCTTCGGAAGTCGTATACATGTTAAAAGGGGACGTCTAAAATTGTTTTTGAGATAGTTCCTTCTCAATTTTTTTCAAATCAACCGAACTGCAGGAGCAGCCTTTGTTGCATTGTCCTTCTTGACTAAAGCTTCTATAGCATAGCCTGATTAAATAAGCTAAAGACAAAATAAATAGAACTCCAATCAAAAAGGTTTGCATGTTATTTAATATTCAGTGTGTTATTAATTCCATCGTTGTTTGATCACGGTGCTGATTTCTTCAAATGCTTTTCCGCAGGCTAAAATTTCTTTCCCGGACAGATAATCATTTCCTCCATTAAAATCAGTTACTGTGCCACCTGCTTCTTTAACGAGCAGAACGCCCGCAGCTATATCCCAGATTTTGAGATTGAATTCAAAATAGCCGTCAAATCTTCCGCAGGCTACATAGGCAAGATCCACAGCAGCAGAGCCTAGCCTTCTGACTCCATGAGTCTTTTTAACGAATTCTTTTATAATTTCGAAATAAACATCGGTTTTGTCAAGCAAACTGTAGGGAAATCCTGTTCCGATAAGGGATTCTTCAAGTTTTGAATTGGCATTGACAAAAATCCGGGTTCCGTTCAGATAAGCTCCCCCTTCTTCCCAAGCATAAAAACATTCATTTAAGTTCACTTCATGAACCACTCCTACGATTATTCTTCCTTCTGTCATCAGACCCACACTGATTGAAAAGGACGGCACCTTATGAAGAAAGTTGGTTGTTCCATCCAAAGGGTCGATGATCCATGTGTAGGTTTTTTCCTCCCTGCTGATAGTGGCTTCTTCAGTTATAAAGCCAGCTTCGGGAAGGATATCTTTCAAGCCTTTTACAAGTAGAGTTTCAGACTGCTTGTCGACATATGAAACCAGGTCATTTTTGCCTTTATGCTCAATTTTAGAAAGGTCAAAATTTTCAAGTTCATGCTTAATGAAGTTGCGCACCTCCTTGGTCAATGAGATTACTTCAAGGCAAAGATGTTCCAGATTCATATTGGGTAGTAATTTCTTCTTTTTTGTGATTTTGTAATAAAGGACAAACGACCTAAGGATAATAAGCAGGAGCAATGGGATAATAGCCATATTTATTTCCTGAGGAAGAACGGAAATGCATGCAGTAAAGATCAGAACTACGATTCCATTAAAAAGGAAATAATAACCGGTGTTTACACTTCTTTTCTTTTTGAATAGAAGAATCGCTGCGATGATGTGTGTTGGAAATGCCCATATTAAATTCCAGTTGTGAACTGTTACTTTATGATCTGTGCCGAACCAAAGAAATAACAACAAGAGACCAAACAGGCCAAGTATCAGAAACAGGATTCCGTCCATCGTAAATTTTTGAGGTCTTTTTTTCCAGGTGATAAAAGTAGAAAAAAACCCCAATCAGCAGCAGGATAGCAAATACCATGGCAGGTGTCACTATCATTCCTCCGTCCTTGGGTGGATTTGCTTTAAAAAGGATATTGTTCTTAGCCACAAATGCGGTTTTCCCGGAATCAGAAAGCACAGTCGCATTCCCTATGGCATTCATGAGATGATCCGGGAGAAACATATATTGAGAAGGTGTAGCAATTCTGTCTGCCGGAGCTCCCAGTCCGAGGTCCATCCCCAGGTCCTGAAATTGTTTATTTACAAGATAGGGATCTATCAATTGCCTGAAGCTTTGATTTTTAAAAGCTATATTTTTAAACTGAAGGGAATCTCCTAAAGCAGCTTTAAAGGCATCTCTCAATCTTGAAGAACAATTGTCATAAAAGAAGTCGTATTTATAATATCTGTTTTCAGGTAAGTAGTTTGTTTCCAAAAAATTATAAAGCTTTTGCTTTTGGGATGAAGTCATGTTTAGCTGCTGTTCTATCACAGATCTTTGCTCCTGTTCTGCCCCGTAAATCAGATAGTCTGATCTTGAAACAGAAAGCATGTACAAAAGCTTTCCTCTGACAAACTTCGAATAAAACCCAGGGGTATCGAAGTCGAAAGTGCCATAGTTATAAATTTTATCTATATAATTGGAATCGTCCTTAATCCAAATAGCGCTGTGCCCAAAGCTTGAATACAACTCTTGTCCTGGAGCGACAGTGATAAGACTCACCCTGGCATAGGGGGAAAGTTGGGGTATTGAAAAAGATAAGAATGGGATAAATACGGATAATAGCAGCAGCCAGAATTTTTTCATCATTCGTTCAGCGTTTTGAAATCATAAATTAGAAAGGTAAAAATAGGGGATAAGTTCGTATTCAAGCCACTCTTCTTAACAATTAAATAGTTATTAAGGTTACTTTTTTAGGAGGTGTAGATTTTTAAAGCTATGAAAAGAATAGGTTTTTGGTCAATGGTGCTTCTCGTGATTTCCTTTTCATGTGAAAAAAAGGAACAGGAAAAACAAATAATTCTGGTTCCGGAAGACCCGGCGCCTATGAGCAAAAACCTTTCTATTGAGCCTGTCATGATGGTGGAGGAGGTGAAAAGCAAGTTCAGAAAAGGAGCAAAGGGTTGTCAGGAAGGATTTGGGATTTGTGATGTGGTGGCAGTTAAAACAGATACTTTGGTCGGTGAAACAGTGAGTGACACCATTCAGGAAGAATACAGAGCTAAGTTTGTTCTTAGTAAAGATGATAACGAAATGCTGATTGAGTTTACCGAGCATATTCCACATTTTTCAAATGAATTTGTTGTAGACCTTATGTCCGGGGTTCCAGAATTATTTGGTTATGAATATGTAAGATTAATTCCTGGGGTTTACCAGACAGATGGTGGTATCGGAGAATATGGTGGAGTTGTGGTTAAAGTTGAAAAAGGCAGGAAATTGGAGGAGGAAGCTGTAGGGATGAATTTTTCTCAAAAGGTCTTCCCCAAAAAAGAAGTTTCATTAATTTGGTCAGAAAATAGTCAGCTATACTATAAAATAAAAAAAACACGGCAACCATCCGTGTTTTTTCATTTAGTTTAGTTTAGAATTAAGTTGATAAATGAAGCGATTTAATGTACTCTTTCATCATCCGGACACCTTCCTTTCCGAATAAAACCTGTGCTAGTTTCAGGTTGTCCCTTTCGAATTGATCCAGATACATTTGACAATTTTTACCACTATAAAGATTGGTATAGTACTCATAGTTTTTCTTAAATCTTCTTATGAAAAGCTTGAGATTTATTCTTGTGCGCCTGTCCATGACTTTTAACGTTGGTGCTGGTTATATATACGTGACAGACAAAACCAGGGATTAAAAATGTGGATAAATTAAAGGAGAAATATGCTTTTTCCTTACCATTCACATTCATTTTGAACCACTTATTTATAAAAATTTGAGAGCTTTTTAACGGTATAATCTATTTCCTCAATAGTGTTGTATTTGCTGAAAGAGAATCTGATATGCCCTCTTTCAGGGTCAGCTTTAATTGCATTAAGCACATGTGATCCTGCATCTGTGCCACTTGCACAGGCGCTTCCCGCAGAAGCTGAAATTTTGTTTATGTCCAGATTAAAAAGCAGCATTTCATTCAAGTCAGAAGGAGGAAGGCTTACACTTAAAACAGTGTATAAACTGTTTTCGGAATCTGCGCAGGCTCCATTAAAATCTACCCCTGGTATTTCAGCTTTCAATGAGTTGATCATGTGCGCTTTCAATTTGCTTATATGTTCCTTGTGAGAAGCCATATTCTGATACGCCAGCTCTAATGCTTTTGCCAGACCAACTATTCCATAAATATTTTCTGTTCCTCCTCGCATGTTGCGTTCCTGGGCACCACCATAAATGAAGGGATCTATTTTGCGATCACCATTCACATAAAGGAAACCAACGCCTTTGGGTCCGTGAAATTTATGTGCGGATCCAACAATGAAATCTACTTTCAGCTTTTGAAGGTCGTGTGGAAAGTGACCTGCAGTCTGCACTGTGTCTGAATGGTAAACAGCGCCATATTTACGGCATAGTCCACCGATACTTGCTATGTCACTAAGGTTTCCGATTTCATTGTTTCCATGCATCAAAGAAACAAAGCAGTGGCTGTGGTTGTGAAGAAGATGCTCAAGATCATCATAGTTTATTTCACCCTTCTCATTGAGCTTTACATAGTGCAATTGAATTTTTCCTTCCTTTTCCAAGTGCTCCAAGGTATGCAACACTGCATGATGCTCGATTGGTGAAGTGATTGCATGCTTGATGTTAAAAGCTTTAATGCTGCTTGTGATAGCGGTATTGTCGGCTTCTGTTCCTCCTGATGTGAAAAATATTTCAGATGGTGATGTGTTGAGAAGAGAGGCAACTGTTTTTCTTGCTTTTTCTATAGCAGATTTTGCCTCTCTGCCATGTGTATGTATCGAAGACGGGTTGCCAAAATGCTCTTTAAAAAAGGGCATCATGGCATCCAGTACTATCGGGTCAAGAATTGTTGTAGCGGCGTTATCTAAGTAGACATGCATGTCTTGAAAGTAGTTCCTTTATGTCCGTAATAATTTTATTGGCAAGGTGATCAGCAGTTGCCTGTGTCTCGGACTCAGAATAAATTCGGATGATTGGTTCTGTGTTAGATTTTCTTAAATGAACCCACTCTTTATCAAACTCGATCTTCACCCCATCTATATTATTGATGGGTTGCTTGCTGTATTTCTTTCTTATCTCCTCAATCACACAATCCACGTCAATATCAGGAGTAAGCTCAATTTTGTTTTTTGATATATAATATGGAGGATATTGCATCCTTAACATTGAAATTGACTTACCGAATTTGGCAAGATGCGTCAGGAACAATGCTATCCCAACTAAAGCATCTCTGCCATAGTGAAGTTCAGGGTATATAATTCCTCCGTTGCCTTCGCCACCTATCACCGCATTATTTTCCTTCATGGCATTCACTACATTTACTTCTCCTACAGCAGATGCAAAGTAGCTGCCTTTTGCTTTTTCGGTAACATCTCTTAAGGCCCTTGTTGATGAAAGATTAGAAACCGTGTTACCTGGCTTGTTTTTAAGCACATAGTCAGCAACTGCAACCAGTGTATATTCTTCACCAAACATGCTTCCATCTTCGCATACAAAGCAAAGCCTGTCGACATCAGGGTCTACAACAATTCCCAGATCAAATTTTCCTTTAGAGATTTCATTGGATATATGAGTCAGGTTTTCCGGAAGTGGCTCGGGATTGTGAGGAAATTGGCCGTTAGGCTCACAGAAATATTGACTTACCTTTTTTACTCCCAATGCTTCCAGTAACATCGGAAGGGCAATGCCCCCAGTTGAATTGACACAATCAATGGCGATTGAAAAATTCCTTTGCTCAATCAGTTTTTTATTGACTAAAGGAAGTTTAAGGATTGCCTGAATATGCTTTTTAATGTAGCTGTCGTCAGTAGTATATTCCCCAATCTTTTTTATTTCGGCAAATTCTGTAGATTCATTCTCTGCAAATTCAAGGATTTTTTTGCCATCTGCTTCTGATACAAACTCTCCTTTTTCGTTCAGCATTTTCAGAGCGTTCCATTGAATGGGATTATGACTCGCAGTAATTATAATTCCACCAGCTGCTTTTTCCATTGTAACGGCCATTTCCACAGTCGGGGTTGTAGACAAGCCAAGGTCTATCACATCAAGCCCCATAGAAATAAGAGTAGAAGTAACAATTCCGGAAACCATTTGCCCTGAAGGTCTTGCGTCTCTTCCTATTACAATTGTTTTCCCTTCACCTTTGGACTTGATCCATTGAGCATATCCTGTGGCGAATTTCACAATATCAATTGGAGTAAGACCTTCTCCGCTTTTGCCTCCTATCGTACCCCTAATGCCTGAAATTGATTTGATTAGTGTCACTTTTTATTGATTTTATTTTCTGTTTAAAAGCTATTCCTGCCGTAAAAGTAAAAGGTTTTCCGGTATTTTTAGTTTATTTAAATAACGTGCCAAAAATAAATTTTATGTCAAAATTTCTGGTTTTTCATGGTGAAATTTTTAACTGTAAAACCTTATAATTGTATAGAACTAGGAAGAGCAAAAAATGATTTACAATGATTTAAATAAAAGTGAAAGACGAAAAGAGATGCTTTCTGCTTTTGACAAACTACTTACTATCATGGACGAACTGAGAGAAAAGTGTCCTTGGGATAAAAAGCAAACGATAGAGTCTCTCAGATACCTGACTATTGAAGAAACATTTGAGCTTTCTGACGCAATTGTTGAAAAAAATACTGATGAGATAAAAAAAGAACTTGGAGACATTCTTTTACATATTGTTTTTTATGCCAAAATAGGTTCTGAAGATAACAATTTTGACATAGCTGACGTGATCAATTCTTTATGCGAAAAGCTGATCAGGAGACATCCGCATATTTATGGAGATATTACTGCTGAAAATGAGGAGGATGTAAAAAAGAACTGGGAGCAGATCAAACTTAAGGAATCGAATGGGCAAAAGACGGTACTCTCTGGCGTTCCAAAATCGCTCCCGGCATTGGTTAAGGCAATGAGGATACAGGAAAAAGCCAGGGGGGCAGGTTTTGACTGGGAAAAAAAAGAACAGGTTTGGGAAAAGGTTGAGGAAGAAATGAGCGAATTTAAAGCGGAATTTAATGTTGCAGAAGGAAAGGAAATAGAGAAAGAAAGAGCTGAGAATGAGTTTGGTGATCTTATGTTTTCTCTGATTAATTATGCCCGTTTTTTAGATATAAATGCTGAGGATGCTCTGGAAAAAACCAATAAAAAATTCATCAAAAGGTTTAATTATCTGGAATCGGAGAGCAAAAAAGACGGAAAGGAATTGGGAAAAATGTCTCTTGCTGAAATGGATAAATATTGGGAGGCCGCTAAGAAACTTTAGGTTTTTTTAGTGCTATTAAGCTTTTGTAAATATCCGGACTTCCGGCAATTATTAAAAAGGCCATGCCTAAAACAGATTGAATGTTGAAAGTTTCTTCAAATGCAAGATAACCCCAAAGGATAGA
This sequence comes from Sporocytophaga sp., assembly GCA_024707265.1. Lineage (GTDB taxonomy): Bacteria > Bacteroidota > Bacteroidia > Cytophagales > Cytophagaceae > Sporocytophaga. The sequence continues at coordinate 727,252 of JANQAB010000009.1, forward strand.
CATGGCGACTCCAAGAAAATAAAATGGAATGAGATTGGCTGCCTTTTCCTGTTGATATGCTTTTGTTAGAAATAATTGGGCAAAATGGGCTAACAAGCCAATTGCACTCAACAGGAAAATTTCGAAAATCGTCGGATTTTTCCAGTAGTGAATGGCAAAAGGTGTTACAAGAGGCAGCGAAACCAGAGGAAGATATGTCATTACTTTTACAGGGGGATCATCCCGGTTTATGACTTTGATAGTGAAATGTGCTCCTGCAGTCATGATTGCAGAGAATACTGCAATTGTTATATCTAATGTTGTCACTCTCAGGTCAAAGCCTTTGATTAATAATACCCCTGAAAATGCCAGAATCAAAAAGAACCATTGAAGTGTGCTTATTTTCTCTTTTAGAACCATGGCAGCCAGTATACCTATAAACAATGGAGCGAGCTGACTTATAGTAAATGCCGTTGCCAAGGGTATGTTCTGAAGTGTATAATAAAAGCTGAAAATGGAAGCGGTTCCGAGCAACCCTCTGAACCAAAGCATGCTTTGCCTGTTACCTTTCAGACTTAACCCGGATTTATGAAGAAGGTACAAACAAATGCCCAGACTTATCAGAGCCCTGAAAAATGCAATTTGGAATACACTGAATCCGCTTAAGAATTTTACAGAAACATGCATAAATGAAAATAAAAAGGTTGAAATAAGCATGTTTCGTTTTCCCATAGATGACTCTTTTTAGTTTAACAAAGTTAAATTATAACCTTAAACCATATGAAAAAAATTTTATCAGCTTGTTTAGTTCTATTATCAGTGCAAATGTCTAATGCGCAAACACTGACCTCAGCAAACAATTATGAAATAGGAGATATATTCACAAGTCGTGAATATGAACCGGGAAGTCTTTCTATAGGCGATTTAACTGATCCTGCCACGTCAAGAGATTTTTCAGGAAAGACCTTAAAAAGCACTTATCAGAATGAAGTAGTCGCAGTTCCTTCCGGAGAAGTAAAAGACTACCCAAATGCAAACTTAGTCCTTCAATCGATTAAAAGTGCAAAGACAGAATACCAGTATTATCAGGCTACAGCAAATGAATTGATTAATTGGGGGTACAAAGACACAGATATCGGAAATGCTGTTAATACGGATGGTTATAAATACCTTTCCTATCCTTTCTCTTTAAACAGTACTTTTACAGACAATTTTAGCGGGACAGCGACTCTTTCCCTCCAAGGGTTTTCCGGAAGTTCTGCAAGAACTGCAACTGTTACATCAACAGCGGATGAGGTAGCCTCTCTTGTTTTGAATAATGGGGTTTCTTATGATATTGCTTTAAGGATAAAGAATGTGGCAACAATTACAGATAAAGTAACGGTATTTCCATTCCCTGACCCGATTACGGTCACAACGCAAATTACTTCCTTTACATGGTACACTGAAACAGCAAAGTTTCCTGTTTTAACAATAGTCTTTTCTGAAACAACAGTTCCTAACATAGGAAATCAATCTCAGATTTTATTTATTCAGAATGCGGTTGAGTCTGCTACGGGAATTGCAACTCTTGAATTGGCAAAGGAAATCAACCTTTTCCCAAATCCTTCGAACAGCCAGATCTGCCTGACTTATGGTCTGAAAGAAACAATAGAATTAAAGGTGAATGTAAATTCAATTGATGGCAAATTCATTAAGACCCTTTATGAAGGAAGACAAGCAGCCGGAGATCAGCAGATTTTCGGTGATGTTTCAGGCTTGAAGAAGGGTATGTATTATGTTGAAATACTTGCAGGTGAGAGAAGACAGGTTTCGAAGCTTGTGGTTGACTAGGGGAAAGCTATAAAGTGACAAAAAACGAAGAAGTATCAAAGACCTCTTCGTTTTTTGTTAGTATGTATTTGGTCCTTAAGGATAACAAGGGTTTATAAGTTCACATCTTTATATCTGGTCAGATACCATTTTCCCTTGATAAGAGTAAAGACGCTTTCAATAATCATTCCTGGATATTCTGGATGCGTTATAGTTTCTGTTACAGTGAAATCAGTTTTCGATAAATCTATTTTGAATCCGGTCAAATCATCCCCCTCAGCCTTGAGCATCTTCCATTTATTCTTTTGCCAATAATAAGGACTGTTATCGTTTATATCCATATCATCTGTATTTATCCCCGGCAAGGGAAACTTAATCCTGCTCATCTGAAATAAGCTATCAGAATAAAACCTTTTTGAAAAAGAATCAAAGTATTCTATTGTATTTGAAGCTGTCCTATTTAGATTCTCTGAAGATGAATGCTTTTCATTCGTACAAGCAACAAGGCAAATTCCGAGGAATAACTTAAAGATCATTTTCATGACTAAAGAATCTTAAAATTGAAAGAATTTTCGATCACCTGCATATCTGTTATATGATTTAAGTATCAATAAGATAGTTCTGAAAAAAATATTATAAAGTTCTGTGTCGTTTTATGTCCTCCAATATTCTCCTGTATAGTCCATTTAAACTTGCCTGGTTAGATTCAAAAGATCACTTCAAGCACAAAAGAAAGCAAAGTGGAGGTCTTGAATTTTATTACTTTCCGCTTTAAGCCTTTCGCTTTCCGCTTTACTCATACTCCACCTGTTTTCGACAAACTATAAATGTAAATTTTACAACTAATTGATTTATTAGTAATTACATTTTTATGGCTATTGTTTTGGGTGTCCCAGGGTATCTTTTGATTACTTTTGGGGATGTTTATAAGACAAAAGAAGAACAAAAGTGGAGTTATTAGTATTCAAATCATAGATAAGAGTTCTGGCAAATACAAACTACTAAAAACGATTGGTAGTAGTGCTGTACAGACGGAAATAGAACAGTTACTTTCGGAAGCAAAAAAATGGATACAGTCCACTAGAGGAGTCCAGGAATTTGATTTTACAGATTACAAGCAGCACACCGAACTTGTGTTAGAAGGTATTGAACAGATTTCAGTACATGGACCGGAGCTATTGTTGGGCTCAATTTTTAACCAAATAGGCTTTAATAAAATCAAAGATGTTTTATTTAAACAACTAACCTTGGCAAGACTGTGTTTTCCGGCCAGCAAACTCAAAACCACGGATTACCTTTCCAAGTATCAGTATATGGATATTGATGTACAGCAGGTATACCGTTATCTGGATAAGCTTTATGATACTCAAAAAGAATTTGTACAACGTGTTAGTTATGAACATACACTTAAAGTTTTAGATGCAACAATCAGTGTAGTATTTTATGATGTAACAACCATTTATTTTGAAGCAGAAAGTGAAGATGAACTACGCAAAACAGGTTTTTCCAAAGATGGTAAACACCAGCATCCCCAGATCGTTTTGGGATTATTGGTAAGCAAAGGTGGTTATCCGTTAGCATATGATATTTTTGAAGGCAATCAATTTGAAGGACACACGATGCTGCCTGTCATTGATTCCTTTAAATCCCAGTATGGTTTAGAGAAATTAGTTGTGGTAGCAGATGCAGGATTGCTTTCAAAAGAGAATATCAATCGACTACATCAAAAAGGATATGAATATATCTTGGGAGCGCGTATAAAATCAGAACCCAAAGCTTTTAAGGAACGGATATTGGCACTAAAATTAGGTAATGGTGAAAGTACGCTTATAAACAAAGACCAGCAAACAAAACTGATCGTCACTTATTCGGAGAAAAGAGCAAGGAAAGATAGCTATAATAGAGAACGGGGATTAAAAAAACTTGAAAAGCAAATAAAGACCGGTCAACTTACCAAAGCCAGCATCAACAACCGAGGCTACAATAAATTTTTACAGATAAGAAATCAAATAGCTGTAGCCATAGACTTTGTCAAAATAGAAGAAGACAAAAAATGGGATGGGTTAAAAGGTTATTACACCAACACAACGCTTGATAAGGACGAGGTACTTAAACATTATAAAGACCTTTGGCAAATAGAAAAGGCCTTTCGTATTGCCAAGACCGACTTAGAAATAAGACCGATATATCATCGTGTCCAAAGACGCATTGAGTCACATATATGCATAGCATTTACCGCTTATAAAATCTACAAAGAATTAGAAAGGCAACTTAAAGAAAAAAAGTCAAACCTTAGCCCGGAAAAAGCCATTGACATTGCCAAAACAATTTATGCTGTTAAAGTCATACATCCAATTACCAAAGACATTACATATAAGATTATTATCAAAACTGAAGAGCAGAAAATTTTAGCAAAATTGTTCCATTTTTAACTTGGGTGTCCCAGCGACGAAAACAGGAAGAATCTTAAAATTGAAAGAATTTTCGATCACCTGCATATCTGTTATATGATTTAAGTATCAATAAGATAGTTCTGAAAAAAATATTATAAAGTTCTGTGTCGTTTTATGTCCTCCAATATTCTCCTGTATAGTCCATTTAAACTTGCCTGGTTAGATTCAAAAGATCACTTCAAGCACAAAAGAAAGCAAAGTGGAGGTCTTGAATTTTATTACTTTCCGCTTTAAGCCTTTCGCTTTCCGCTTTACTCATACTCCACATATCCTTCCCACTTAGCAATAGCATCTTGAAAATCCTGAGGTAGGTCAGAATCAAATTGCATAAACTCTTTAGTGGTAGGGTGAATAAATCCGAGTGTTTTTGCATGAAGGGCCTGCCGCGGGATGATGTTAAAGCAGTTTTCTACAAACTGTTTATACTTTGAGAAGCTTGTTCCTCTGAGTATTTTATCTCCTCCATAAGTTACATCATTAAAAATAGGGTGTCCCAGGTGTTTCATATGGACCCTTATCTGATGCGTCCTTCCGGTTTCAAGATTGCATTGGATTAAGGATACATACCTTATGTTTTTCAAAACCTTGTAGTGCGTAACAGCGTGTTTGCCTGTCTCACTTCCTTCCGGATAAACAGCCATAACCTTACGGTCTTTCATACTGCGGCCCATGTTGCTCCTGATAGTACCGGTATTTTCTTTTGGCTCACCCCAGATCATAGCTATATAAGTTCTCTCTATGGTATGATCAAAAAACTGTTTTGCCAGGTATGACATGGCAAATTCAGTCTTTGCGATTAGAAGGAGACCGCTGGTATCTTTATCAATTCTGTGTACCAATCCTGGCCTTATCTCTCCATTTCTTGAGGTGGGCAGATTCTGGAAGTGATATGCCAATGCATTTACAAGAGTACCGGTCCAGTTGTTATAAGCCGGGTGCACGACCATTCCCGGAGGCTTATTGACTATCAATAGCTGATCATCTTCATAAACAATGTTCAGCGGAATATTTTCAGGAATTACAACATCTTCTCTTGGAGGGTGAGGTAGGGAAACAGTAACAACATCCAGCGGTTTTATTTTGTAGCTGCACTTTGTAGCCTTGCCATTGACTTTAATAGCTTCAGACTCTATTCCATTCTGGATTTTGTTTCTCGTAACATTGGGCAGGCGATCCATCAAGAATTTATCAATTCTGATCGGAGCCTGTTTTTTATCTATTTCAATCCTAAAATGCTCATACAGATCAGCATCTTCAGAAAGTTCGTCATTTTCATTTTCAATTTCCTCAGTCATAAAACCTCGCCACTTTTTTTATTCTTAAAATTGCCGCAATTTAGCATAAACCAGTTTAAAATTTAGGTGCCTGTGTTTCTCAAACCATTTCTTCAGGAAATAAATCATCCGCTTTGTCTGGAAAAAAAAGTCAGATTTTCTGTTTGGAGGGAAGATTTAAATCATCCATTAATATCTGGCAATAAATACTGGAAGCTGAAATATAATCTTGAAAAGGCCAAAGAACTGGGAAAGCCATCCCTGCTTACTTTCGGAGGAGCTCATTCCAATCATATTTATGCATTTGCGGCAGCGGGCAAAGCTTTTGGTTTTGAAACAATCGGAGTAATCAGGGGAGATGAGTGCCGGGAATTAAGTTCCACGTTGAAATTCGCGACAGAATGCGGAATGAAAATTTATCAAGTTTCCAGAGAACAATACAGAAAGAAAACGGATGCATCATTTTTGACGGAATTATCTGAAAAGTTCGGAGACCCTTTTATAATTCCTGAGGGGGGAAGCAATGAATTGGCGGTAAAAGGTTGTTCCGAAATGATTGAAAATCTACAGTTTTCTCCTGACTTCTTATGTAGTCCGGTGGGAACAGGTGGTACACTGGCAGGAATGATCAGAGGGAAAAAAGGTAAGTCAAAGATTCTTGGCTTTTCTGCGCTTAAAGGTGGAAGTTTTTTGAAAAAAGATATTGAAAATCTTCTTGGTGAGGATGTTTTTGCAAATTGGGAAATCATCGACCAATATCATTTTGGAGGATACGCCAGATTTACACCTGATTTGATCTCTTTTATCAATGATTTCAAAAAACAGTTTTCGATTCCCCTGGAACCGATTTATACCGCAAAAATGATTTGGGGAATCCTTGATATGTTAAGTAAAGATTTTTTTCCTGAAAATTCTGAAATCATAGCCATCCACACTGGAGGTCTTCAGGGGCTTAAAGGTTTTGAAGAAATGGGGGTTACTTTTTCATACCAAGAGTAATCCTATACTATTATAATAAGGGTAAAATAATAAAATCGGGGAAAATTTCTAAGTTTAAAACAGTATAGTATCATTATAAAAAGTCCTGTTAATCATTATAATCAATTACTTACTTGTGAGTTTGGGTGAATTGATTAAGACTAACACTTTTTTGATGTTTAATCCCGGTTTAATTTTTATAATTGCAGTATAAAACAATCCTTAGGTAAAACTCTTTTTGAGCAAAGGCTTTGAGCCTGTGTTATTTTATGAATACATACATTGAAAAAAATAAAGACAGATTTCTTTCAGAACTGTTTGATCTTTTACGAATTCCCTCTGTAAGTGCGGATAGCAAATATAAGCAGGATGTTCTCAAAGCTGCAGATTTCATTAAGGACAAGTTAATGGAGGCAGGGGCAGCAAAAGCAGAAATTTGTCTGACAAAAGGTCATCCTATCGTATATGGTGAAAAACTCATTGATCCTAAGGCTCCTACTGTTTTGGTTTATGGCCATTATGATGTACAGCCTCCGGATCCTTTGAATTTATGGACCAGTCCGCCTTTTGAGCCGGTCATAAAAGATGGCAGGGTTTATGCGCGAGGATCCTGTGATGACAAGGGCCAGATGTATATGCACATCAAAGCACTTGAAACCATCCTGAAAAGCAGTGAATTAAACTGTAATATAAAATTCCTGATAGAAGGCGAAGAAGAGATAGGGTCAGACAATCTTGATACTTTTGTAAAAGAGAATAAGGATAAGTTAAAAGCAGATGTTGTTTTAATTTCTGATACATCGATCATTTCTGAAGATTGTCCTTCTATTACTGTTGGATTGAGAGGTTTGTGTTATCTTGAGGTTGAAGTTACAGGGCCCAAAAGAGATCTTCATTCGGGAATTTATGGAGGAGCAGTGGCAAATCCGATCAATACTTTGTGTAAAATGATTGCTTCTTTGAAGGATGAAAACAATCATATCACCATTCCCGGATTTTATGATGATGTAAAAGAATTATCTGCAAAAGAGCGGGAGGAGTTGAATAAAATTCCATTTGATCTGAATTATTACAAAAAAGAGCTTGACATTGAAGATATTGAAGGGGAGAATGGCTATACTACTATTGAAAGAACAGGTATCAGACCAACCCTGGATGTCAATGGAATTTGGGGAGGTTATACTGGGGAAGGAGCAAAAACCGTTCTTCCTTCGAAAGCCTTTGCGAAAATTTCAATGCGCTTAGTGCCTGGACAAAATTTTGAGAAAGTTACTAAACAGTTTAGTGATCACTTCAAGGCGATAGCTCCTAGATCAGTGAAGGTGGAAGTAACACCGCATCATGGAGGAGAGCCTGCTTTGATACCTACAGATTTTCCGGGGTATGAGGCTGCCAGTCTTGCAATAGAGGAGGTTTGGGGCAAAAAGCCTTTACCGACAAGAGACGGAGGAAGTATACCAATAGTAAGTTTGTTTGAGACGGTATTAGGTTTGAAGACTGTGCTGATGGGCTTTGGATTGGATGAAGATGCTATTCATTCTCCAAATGAAAGCTATAAAGTGGATCATTACTTCAAAGGTATTGAAACGATCACATTATTTTATAAGCACTTTAGTAAGATAAATAAAGGAAAATAAGGATAGAGATTTATTTACTGCACCAATTATTTTATGAAAATCAGGATTTTAATTTTCTTTTTAATGCTGGGCTTTTCTTCTAGTTTGATAGCACAGATAGAAAAACCAGTTATATGGAGTACTGCTATATCAAAAAAAGAAGTAAAAGCAGGTGAAATAGTAGAATTGATATTTACAGCCCAGATTAAATCCGGATGGTATTTGTATTCCAGCGATTTTGACCCGAATCTTGGTCCGAATGTAACGGAAATTGAAATTGAAAAAGACCCTTCATTTGAAGTAGTTGGTAAACTGATATCAGTAGATTCCAAAAAGAAATACGATTCCCTGTGGGGTGGAGAATATAGGTATTTTAAAGGAACAGGTGTTTTCAAGCAGAAAATTAAAGTTTTGAAAGATAGTCCTGTGATTCAAGTGTCTTTAAATGCACAGGCTTGCACGGATGTGAGCGGTAAATGTGTGCCGGTAAGCGGGGACTTTACTTTTGAAGGTATAAAAGTTACAGCAGGTCCGGCAAAAGAAACACCGGTTCCAGCTAATCCAAAGACGCCTGGTAAATCAACAGGAGCATTGGATAAGAATTCATCAGTAGCAGAGCTGGAGCTGGAAAAGTCCAAATTGATTACGCGTACCCCTGACGGTAAAGACGAATCCATTGAAGTATTGAAAACATTTGTTAGAAAATGGGGAAATTAAAATTTATTAAAGCATTATTTTTTTCTCTTCTGTTTATTCTTCCTGTAGTTTCCTTTTCACAAGGCAGTCCATCAAAGGAAGAACTAAAGAAGACAAGTGAGCACATTGAAAAGCTCATCAAAAGAGATAGTTTGAATAATCTGATTATTCAGGAGCTGAAGTCTCAACTTGGCGGATCTGCTAAGGCGGATTCTAGTCTGTATACAAGGACGTTGGACAAATCTCCAGCACCAACAGCGCTAGAAAAGCTTGAGAGAAAGTTAAAAAAACGAAATAGTGGTCCAGAGCAGTTATCCTTGTTGGCATATATAATCATTTCATTTGGTGCCGGTTTTATTGCGTTGTTCACACCATGCGTTTTCCCTATGATTCCAATGACTGTTACGTTCTTCACAGGAGGTAAGCAGAAAAGGTCTGAAGGAGTAAAAAAGGCAGTCATATATGGGTTATCTATCATCCTTTTATATTTTATAATAGGACTTTTATTTGGTCCCGCACTTGCAAATTTGTTGAGTACTCATTGGTTACCTAATGTTATTTTTTCAGCAGTATTTGTGGTTTTCGCACTTTCGTTTCTTGGGATGTTTGATATTACTTTACCCGCATCAATCGTGAATAAGGCGGATGAGCAAGCGGATAAAGGAGGGTATTATGGAGTTTTCTTTATGGCGGTTACCCTTGTTTTAGTATCCTTCTCATGTACGGCACCTATTGTTGGAAATATTCTTGTTATGGCCTGGGCAGAAGGGCAGATACTTAGACCAGCACTAGGAATGCTGGCATATGCTACTGCCTTTGCAGTGCCATTTTCACTTTTTGCATTATTCCCATCTTGGCTAAGTAAACTTCCAAAATCAGGTGGTTGGTTGAATGTAATAAAGGTTATTCTTGGATATATAGAATTGGCGCTTGCGCTAAAGTTTTTAAGTATAGCAGATCAGGTTTATCATTGGGGAATTTTGGATAGAGAGATTTATATTGCTATCTGGATAGTTTTATCTGCTTTGCTGGGATATTATCTTTTGGGTAAATATCAATTGCCTCATGATAGCCCGGTAGAGAGGATTAGTGTCCCTAGATTACTGCTGGCGATTTTCGCTTTTTCATTTACGATGTATCTGGTACCGGGTCTATTTGGAGCGCCATTAAAATTATTATCTGGTTATCTTCCTCCAATGTCTACTCATGACTTTGATTTGCCTGGAATTGTAAGAGAGTATACTAACTCACACGAAGCATACATCTGTGATGAGCCTAAATATGCAAGTTCAAATAAAAAGCTTCCACATGGTCTTAAAGGCTATTATACATATGAGCAGGCAAGGGAATGTGCCAAGAAGAAGAATATGCCATTAATGCTTGATTTTACTGGCCATGGTTGCGTGAGCTGTAGAGAGATGGAAGCAAATGTATGGGCAGATGCGGAAGTATTAAAGTTGTTAAGTAATGATTTCATTATTGCATCATTGTATGTGGATGATAGAACAAAGCTTGATTCCTCAGATGTATTTGTCTCTATTTTGGATGGTAAAAAGAAAACAACCTTAGGGCAGAAAAACACTGAGTTGCAGGTAATGAGATTCAAAAACAATGCTCAGCCATATTATGTGCTTATCGATCCTTTTACTGAGGAGCTGCTGGCTGAGCCTACGGCTTATGACCCAAGCGTTACTAATTTCCTTGATTTTCTTCATGAAGCCATTTCCAACTTCAGGGCAGATCACCCAAAAAAGTAAACTGATCATGAATACCAAGGTCATTAAAAAAGCGGTTCTCGAAAACATTCCTTCTGCTTCTGGTGTCGAAGTGGTAGACGGTATGATTTATATCATCGGTGATGATAGCAAATATCTCTTCAAGCTGAAGTACAATCTTGAGCTTCTTGAGAAGATTGAACTGTTTAAATCTGAAGATGAATACAAGATCCCGAAAATTGAAAAACCTGACCTTGAATGCATGACAGTTGTGACCATCAACAACTTTAAGCACCTTCTCATTTTCGGCTCTGGATCTACTGATAAAAGAAATAAGGTTTTCCTGGTAAAGTTGCCTACTAAGTATAATAAAAATCATTTTGTACAACAGTTTGATCTCACTGAATTTTATAAGTTACTTCAAAGTAATTATGAAATTACAGGAGGAGAATCACTTAACCTGGAAGCGGCAGCTTCTGATGAACAGCATTTGTATTTGTTCAATAGGGCCAGCAGAAAAGGAAACAATGCAGTAATGGTGATCAAGCTGGAAGAGTTTATTCCATATCTGTGCGAAGGATCACAACTAGTCCCCTTTCCCTTTGTGAAGTCGTATCAGTTGCCTGAGGTCGGGGGTGTTCCATCCGGCTTTTCAGGGGCTTCTGTTTTTGAGAAAAGACTATACTTTACCGCAAGTGCTGAAGATACCAACAATGCATACCTTGATGGTGAAATAGCAGGAAGCCTGGTAGGAATATTAGAACTCGGAGAGTTTGATTATTTAAGAGGGGGCATGAACAACCTTCTTTCAACACAATTTCAGATAGGCCAGATTGATGATAATGGCCAACCATACAAAGGAAAAATTGAATCTATTTCAATATTTGAAGCGGAGTCTTCCAAAGAAACTATTGCCATTGCTGTCACAGATAACGATGCTGGAGATTCGGAATTATTGATGCTTTCAGTGAGTTTTTAAGCAAGGAACCTTTCATTTAGAATATGTGCTATTTAATGAGTTTTAAAAAGTCATATTAAATTTTTACCTGCTTTTTGAAAAGGGATAAACATTTTTTTGAATTTCATGTTTTTCAACTAGGTATTTTTTGTTTTCTAAATTAACATGATGCTAATCGCAGGTTAACATTTGCCTTATAATTTGTCATTTTCATTAGTCAATACTGCATTAAAATGTTGAACAATCTCAAGTTAATAAGCATTAATCTTTTACTTTTTTTGATAACATCTTTTCCTGTCATAGGGCAGCGTTTTCTGCTTACAAAAGATTTCGATGGCTCTGGAATTGCTCTGCCCAAAGGCATTCGTTATGATCAGTTGTTCAGAGAAGGGGAAATTGTAGTAAATGTGAAAGGTGCCAAGACAACTTCAAAGGGTGAGCATGATTATAATTGTTTTATTCCTAAGGGAAAAGATGGTATTGATGGGTTTTTGTTTGTTTCTCATGAATCAAATGACACTAATGCAACATTGGGAGATGGCGGAGGTGCTACAATTTTTGAAATCAACAAAATTGATGGAAGATGGATAAACAAAGGTTCATTTAATGCTGTCGATTTTTCGAAAGTTGGAGGAACGTTTAAAAATTGCAGTGGAACCATGACTCCCTGGGGAACCATCCTTAGCGCTGAAGAATTTCCACCTGCTTCTAATGCAGAGCTTTTTATGGACGGTAGTGGAGTAAGAGATACAAGCGATTTTAACGGCATGAAAAGATATCAGAATATGGGTTGGGTCGTGGAGATTGATCCGGTCTCAAAAACTGCTTTAAGAAAGTTATATGCAATGGGTCGATGTTCTCATGAAGGAATTTTGATTATGCCAGACAGTGTTACGGTTTATCTTACAGATGATTTTACTCCTTCAGTGTTTTACAAGTTTATTGCTGATAAGGCAGGGGACTTATCTAAAGGGAAGTTGTTTGCATACCAGCAAAATGCTAATGGAAACGGGGGAACGTGGATACGTCTTCCTTCGGATATGAAATCATTGATTGAATCGAGAAATGTGGCCTTGCAAAGAGGTGCAACAAGTTTTGCGCGTATGGAATGGCTTACATTTGTTGATGGCAGGATCTATATATCGGAAACAGGTCAGGATGAAATAAATCTTGATAAATCTGTTATGATAAATTCTACCTGGGCGAATCATATACAAGCGACTAAAAAAGAAAAAGGCGTATTCGATTATCCTTATGGTGCTGTTCTGGAATTCAATCCTTCTTCTAACTCCATAAAACCTTTGATTGCTGGTGGCGAAGGCTTTAAAGATGTGGACAAGCATTTTTCTAATCCGGATGGAATCACGTATGCAAAAGTAAAAGGAAAAACATATCTGGTCATCAATGAAGATATTATTAGTAATACTCGGGGAAGAGTGCCTGAAGAATTTCTAAAAAAGAATAAAATAGTGAATGAAATTTGGTGGCTTGATTTAAGTATTAAGAATCCTAAGGTGGATGATTTAAAAAAGATTTTTGATCGCACCCGTTGGCGCAGAAACTACAGGTGGTTATTTTACTTCGGATTATTCAACTTACTTTGTGAATATCCAACATCCTGACACTGATAACCCTGAGCCATTCAACAGATCTGTAACAATTGCAGTAGGACCAATTCTGAAAAAGAAAGGAAAGAATAAAAGATAACCTTTTTTTGTGTTTCTGGCCTTTATTTCAGAATTTATACAAAAGTTTTGTATAAGTGAGGCTCATTTCACATCCCGTTTTATGTAATTACTATGTCACATATAGATGCAATGCTAGTTGCTCCTTTTGTGATATCTGGGAAAAACCCTCCCCTTATGTTACGCTCGAACAAGCCAGAGCTAATTTCAGAGATCTTAAAAAACTTGGAGTAAAAGTTATTGATTTCACAGGTGGAGAACCTTTGCTCCACCAGCAGCTGGATCAGTTACTGTCTCTTGCAAAGGATATGGGGTTTATTACTACTGTTACCACTAATACTCTCCTTTATCCCAAGTATGCAGAGAAATTGAAAGGCAAAGTAGATATGCTGCATTTCTCACTTGATTCCGTATATAAAGAACAGCACGATAAATCAAGAGGTGTGGCTTGTTATGATTTCTTTGTAGAATCCATAAAAGTAGCAAAAGAGATTGGCGAAAGGCCTGATATATTGTTTACTGTATTTGAGAATAATATAGATCAGATTGAGGAAGTCTATAAGAAGTTTGCACTGCCAAATGACCTTTTGCTTATACTTAATCCTGTATTTGAATATAATGGTATAAACACTAATGGCGGACTGTCGGATAATGCCTTGAATCAACTTGAAAAGATTGCATCAGAAAAGTTGATTTACCTCAATCAGGCGTTTATTACTTTGAGGAAACACGGGGGAAATCATATTGATGATCCTGTGTGCAAAGCAGCCAGTACTACCATTGTGATTTCTCCGGAGAATAAACTTCTGCTTCCATGCTATCATCTAGGAATGGAGGCTCTTGATATTAAAGATAATCTATTTAATCTTTATACCTCAGAAAGGGTACAGAAACTTGTTAAATTGGAAGGTAAGTATGAACAATGCGAAGGTTGTGCAATCAATTGTTATATGCAGCCATCTTTTGCAGTTGACATAACTCGATATTTTTGGATGGCTCTGCCAAGTACCTTGAAGTATAATATGATTAAAGGGACCTGGAAAAAACTTTTTAAGCTTTAAGTTGAAAGTTGAAAGCAAAAAGTTGAAAGTTAAAGAGGGGAACTAGAGGAGATAACTGTTAGAGACACCATGCGTGGCGTCTCTAACAGTTATAGTTCTATTTTTATTTTAAACTTGATTCTTTCTCTGTAAGCATGAGCTTGATCTCATTAAGCTTTAATAGCGCTTCCACTGGAGAAATAGTATTAATGTCTATTTTTTTAAGCAATTCTCTTGCTTTCTCAAATCCGGGATCTGACGGTTCGAATAGTTGTAGTTGAAAGTTGTTCTTTGGAATGTCTTTAATTTTTTTCATCACTATTATTGCTCACCTTTTCTTTCTCCAGGTGGTGCATAATTTCATTTGCTCTTAGTACTACAGGGTTAGGCATGCCTGCCATTTGCGCTACGTGTATACCAAAGCTGTGTTCACTACCTCCTTCTTTCAGCTTGCGCATAAACACTACTTTGTTGCCAACTTCTTTTACAGAAACGTTGAAGTTCTTAATTCTTGGGAAGTCATTAGCAAGCTGATTCAGTTCGTGATAGTGTGTTGCAAATAATGTCTTGGCCTTATATTTTGGATGGCTGTGAAGGTATTCTACTATTGACCAGGCTATTGATATCCCGTCATAGGTGCTTGTCCCTCTTCCGATCTCATCCATCAGCACAAGGCTTCTTTCGCTAAGGTTATTAAGGATACTTGCGGTTTCTGTCATTTCCACCATGAAGGTAGATTCACCTTTAGATAAGTTATCTGAAGCGCCTACACGCGTAAATATCTTATCAACCAGTCCGATGTCAGCAGACGAAGCAGGTACGAAACTTCCAATCTGGGCAAGCAGTACGATGAGGGCCGTCTGTCTTAGCAACGCAGACTTACCCGCCATGTTTGGCCCCGTAATGATGATGATCTGGCAACTTGAATCATCAAGGAAGATATCGTTAGGAACATAAGACTCTCCCGGAGGAAGTTGTTGCTCAATTACCGGATGACGCCCTTCTTTGATTACAAGTCCCTTGCTTTCGTTAATGGTTGGTTTTACATAATTGTTTGAAACAGCAGTCTGTGCGAATGAAGCAAGACAATCAGTCACAGCTATAGCTCTTGCGTTTTGCTGAACCGGTAATACATAGTCTTCTGCAAAAATCACCATTTCATTGAATAAACGCTGCTCAATCTGAAAGATCTTGTCTTCTGCGTTAAGGATCTTTTCTTCATAGTTTTTCAGCTCTTCTGTGATGTATCTTTCTGCATTTACTAGTGTCTGTTTTCTGATCCAATCAGCAGGAACCTTGTCTTTATGAGCATTGGTAACTTCAAGGTAATATCCGAATACTTTGTTGTAAGCAATTTTAAGAGAGCTGATACCTGTACGTTCTACTTCTCTTTGCTGAATCTGTATGAGGTAATCTTTTCCGCTGAAGGCAATTCTTCTTAATTCATCCAGCTCCTTATTAATGCCGTCCTGAATGATGTTTCCCTGGTTGGTAACAACAGGAGGGTCGTTCTTTATCTCTCTGTTTATTTTTTCTGTAAGCAGCTCGCAGTTGTTTAGCTGCTCAGCAAGTTTCTTCAAAGCTTCAATACTGCTTTGCTCAAGAACTGCTTTTACAGGCTTAATATGTTCTAAAGCCCTTTTCAATTGCAACATTTCTCTGGGATTGACCCTGCGAACAGCTACTTTTGAAATGAGCCTTTCAAGATCACCGATATGTCTTAGCTCCTGGGTAAGGCCCTTCAAAAGGTCTTCATCCTTAACCATAGCATCAACCACATTTAATCTTTCCTCAATCGGTTTCTTCTCCTTCAATGGCAGAAGCATCCATTTCTTAAGCATTCTTCCTCCCATTGGAGTAAGTGTCTTATCAAGAATTTGGATTAAAGGAATTGCTTCTGTATTCTGTGGATAAACAAGCTCAAGATTCCTTGCTGTAAAGCGGTCGAGCCACATGTATTTCTCTTCTTCAATTCTTGAGAGATTCACTATGTGCTTTACCTCTTTATGTTCTGTCTCTGCGAGATAATAAAATACAGCACCCGCAGCAACGATCCCTTCGGGAAGGTTTTCAACGCCAAACCCCTTTAAAGAGGATGTGCCAAAGTGTTTGGTCAGAAGATCGTAGCCATAGTCGTAAGAATAAACCCATTCGTCAAGGCAGTAGGTGTTATACTTATCTCCAAAATGTTGTTCGAATAATTGTTTTTTGGCCTTGGAATAAATTATTTCCGAAGGATTGAAGTTAATCAGAAGCTTTTCTATATAAGAGTTATCTCCCTGAGCTGTCAGGAACTCTCCTGTTGAAATATCCAGGAACGATATACCTGTAAAGTCCTTTCCAAACTGCACAGAAGCTAGGTAGTTGTTCCTTTTAACTTCAAGTACATGATCGTTGAAAGACACTCCCGGTGTTACCAGTTCTGTTACTCCCCTTTTTACGATACCTTTGACTGTCTTAGGATCTTCAAGCTGATCGCAGATGGCTACACGTTGTCCTGCTCTTACAAGTCTTGGGAGATATGTATCAAGAGAATGATGAGGAAATCCGGCAAGTGCAACTTCAGAGGCTGTTCCATTGCCTCTTTTAGTCAGCGTTATTTCAAGGATTTTACTTGCTTTAATGGCATCTTCTCCAAATGTTTCATAAAAGTCACCTACCCTGAAAAGTAATAAAGCTCCCGGATGTTTTGCCTTTATAGCATTATACTGCTTCATCAGAGGTGTCTCTGAAAACGATTTGGTTTCACTCATAGTAAAATTATTTAAATCAATGCTGGAGAATAGGTTAAGCCTTAAAGGCCGTTCTGTTCCAATCTTAAATTTACGGTTTTTGCTGTTTCTCTCCTTTTTTTCTCTTCTGATTGTGAATAACTTTTTATTTCAAATAATCATTGGTCGTTGAAAGGTCTTGTGAATCAATATAATCAATCATTTAAAGCTAGCTTCTAAGAAGTTGATTGGCTGTAAAATTTTTATAATGTTTAATACCGGTTTATTTTTGTGCCCTCATAAATTATATAAATGAAGAAGCTGAAACTTGATGAGTTGAACCGCCTGAGCGTGGATGAGTATAAAAGTGTTGACAAACACCCTGTTGTTCTGGTTCTTGACAACATCAGAAGTATGCACAACGTTGGAGCGGCATTCAGAACCGGTGATGCCTTTAAAGTTGAAAAGCTGTATTTGTGTGGTGTTACTGCCAGGCCTCCTCACAGAGAAATACATAAAAGTGCTTTGGGAGCAGAAGATTCCGTTGCATGGGAGTATTTTGCAAAAACTTCAGATGCCATCATCAGGCTTAAGGAGGAGGGCTATATCATTGCCTCCGTTGAACAAGCAGAAGGCAGTCAGATGCTTCAGGATTTTACACCAGATAAAAATAGAAAATATGCTTTTGTATTTGGTAACGAAGTGTTTGGTGTTGAGGAAGAGGTGATAGAGTTGACAGACATTTGCCTGGAAATACCTCAATTTGGGACAAAGCATAGCTTCAATGTTTCGGTTACAATGGGAATTGTATTATGGGATTATGCTGCAAAAGTAGTTTTAAAAAGATATGTATAATTTAACTTTTTTAATATTTTATTATCTGTAGGAAAAAAATAATTATGTAGGTGCCTTAGAGAAGTTAATGCATTCTCATAAAATATGTTTTAGATTGGCGAAAATGTTTAACCTAAATTAATATGCTCAATCTTAGACAATTATTCCTGCCTTTTTTGTGCTGTTTGTTGCAGCATCATTTACCATAAACCCCAAATCAGGAGAGCCGACTCTTCAAAAGAAATGGGAAACTGGAGCGGTATTAAAAACTCCAGAATCAGTCATCTATGATGAAAAAAGAAATGTGCTGTATGTCGCCAATATCAATGGAGATGGATCAGCTCATGATGGAAATGGGTTTATAACGAAGCTGAGTACAGATGGTAAGATTTCAGAACTTGAATGGGTCAAAGGTCTTGATGCTCCTAAAGGCATGGGGATTGTTGGAAATAAATTATATGTCTCGGATATAGATAAAGTGGTTGTTATAGATATTTTATCTGGTAAGATTGAAAAATCTTATACCATTGAAGGAGCTGTTTTCTTGAATGATATTACCACTGATGCCTCTGGCAATGTTTACATTTCAGATTCTTCAAATAAAAAGATTTATCTTCTGAAAGATGGTACTACAAGCTTATGGCTTGAAAACAGTTTATTTGAGAAGCCAAATGGTTTACTTGCACTTAAAGATGGTTTAAGAGTGATTGATATGAAGGGTGGTAAGTTTTATAATGTTTCCTATGATAAGAAAAATGCTGAAGTTATAGCAGAGAACATTCCTTCTGGTGATGGAATAGTTGAAATTGGCAAAGGCGTTTATTTGATTTCGAACTGGAACGGAGAAGTCAATTATATTAAAGGCAAAATGGTCAGCAAATTGCTTGATACAAAAGATGAAAAGATTAATTCTGCAGACATCTGGTACATTCCTCAGCAGAAGCTTGTTTTAGTCCCTACTTTCTTTGGGAATAAATTAGTGGCTTATACTTTTATTGAAAAGTAAAATGTTTTAGAACAGATCACAAGCGCAGATTATGTTTTTTGCTTTGTTTTATATAATTCTCTTTCACCTCTCTTCTTTCAAATATATGGGGAGAATGCAGAACTTAATTTTCCAAAAGCGATTCGATACTTCAGTTTGAGTATACACTTCACTTATGTAGCTTTGTCTGAAGTGCCAGTTACATAGAATTTGAAGAGTTACTGAGAAGTTGATTAAGTACTAAATTAATATAAACCTAATATGAAACATTGCATCAGCCTTGTATAAAGGCTGATGCAATGTTTTTGCATAATGCCACAAGAGTAAGAGGTTTGAATATGCAGCTGCTAGGCTTCATAATAAAATTTATTCTTTTGATAAGTTTTTGGCGTTCTGACACTATGAAAAATTACCAATATTGGTTATTGACATATTTAGTTGAGCGTTCCATTTTTATGCTCAGAATAAAATCCTTGTTAAGCAAGCTTTTATTTATTGGATGCTTTTAGTTAACTGCATTTTTCTTCAACGCAAATGGTTTTCGTTGATCAAGATTATACTTGCATGGGAATAAAGTAACAATAAAGAATTGTTTTCTTTCTCTTCGCATTAATTGTTAAGTATAGTGATTATTCCGGACTAAATTGAGCCAGTAATTCCGGACTAAACTGAGCCACTTTTTAGTAGAAGAATCAGGGAATTCCGGACCAAACTGAGCCACTTAAATTTGTATTTTTTCAATTTTAAGAACTGCCATTCCGGCATAAACTGAGCCACTTTTTTTGATTTTGCAACTGTAACTTCAGCTTTTTAAGCTGAAGAATTTATGGCTAACCAAGCTAAAACCATGTTGCAAATACGCAGACTATTACAATTACTCATTTCCGGCCTCTCAGAACGACAAATTGCCAATACACTTGGCATGAGTCGCAATACAGTTGCCACCTACTTAAAACGGTTTAAAACCTCGGGATATGACTTTAATCAATTACTCTCACTCTCAGACGATACTCTGGGTAGTGTTGTCTATAATCATGCTATCGAAAGCAGAAAGGATGAACGGTATGGTCGTTTATCTCCCAAGCTGGGGCATTACCTTTCAGAGCTTAAGCGCACCGGAGTAACCCGAATGTTGTTGTGGGAAGAATATCGCAGAGAAGATCCTGACGGCTATTCCTATCAACAATTTTGTGAGCACCTGAATACCTATAGTCAGATTCGCAATGCAGTGATGCCACAACAGCATAAGCCTGCAGAAGTTTTAGAGATTGACTTTGCGGGAAAGAAACTTTCCTATATCGACAAGACCAGCGGTGAAGTCTTAGAATGTCCTGTTTTCGTTGCTGTATTGCCCTATAGCGGTTATACCTATGTTGAAGCCTTGCATAATGCTACCCTTGATCAGTTAGTGGGAGCATTAAACCGATGTCTGCAATACTTAGGAGGAGCTCCCGCTTCAATTCTTACAGATAACATGAGGCAAATGGTGATAAAAAGCGACCGCTATGAACCAACCTTTACTGCCCTTGCAGAACAGTTCTCCGTTTTCTATAACACCACCCTGTCGGCTACACGTGTGGAAAAGCCTAAAGACAAAGCCCGTGTAGAAAAGTCTGTAGATCTTGCATACAAGCGTATTTATGCCCCATTAAGAGACAACGTGGTTTATAGCCTCTCAGAGTTGAATTACCACATAAAGTTGAATTTGGAAAAACATAATGATTGCTTGATGCAGAAGAAGGATTATTCCAGAAGAGACCGGTTTGTCCAGGATGAACAACCATTGCTTACCCCCTTCCACTACAAGCTTTTGAAGTGAAATATGCAGTCAAAGCTAAAGTGCAGAAGAACTATCATATCCTGCTAGGACAGGACATGCACTACTATAGTGTTCCTTATCAATACATAGGTAAACAAACCACCATTGTATATGACAGCGCACAAGTTGAGGTTTACCTGGATCACAAAAGAATAGCAGCTCATAAAAGGAACTACCAGAAACACTGTTACACAACTACAGATACTCACATGCCTACCAGTCACCTCAAATATAAAGAGACTCTGGGATGGGATAAAGACTACTTTTTACAAAAGGCCAAACCTATAGGAGAATACTTTCTACAGATGGTAAGCGGCCTGCTTGAATCAAGGCAGTTTACTCAACAAGCCTTTCTTTCCTGTAGAGGTCTTTTGCGCCTGGCCGATAAATATGGAAATGAACGTGCAAATAACGCCTGTAGAATAGGTCTGTATGCCGGATATCTGTCATACAAAACTATTGAAAACATATTATCCAATAACAGGGATAAGCAGGAAGAGCCATCATCACAGATCACCATACCTGTTCATGAAAACATCAGAGGTCCTAAAGAATATTAATGTTAAACCAATTAAAAATCAATTAAAATGAACACCAGACAAACACTTGAGCAACTTTACAATCTAAAGCTTACAGGAATGGGCAAAGCGTACGAAGCATTCTTATCAATGCCGATACATGAACAGCTATCATTACATGAAGCTATTGCCAGACTGGCAGAAGCAGAGCTCCAGTACCGAACCCATAAGAAAACACAAATGTATGTCAGGCTCAGCAAACTGCGGTATAACGCAGTTCTGGAGCAGATACATTGCTCATCGGAAAGAAACTTTACCAACGATAAGCTTGCGATATTGGCTGACTGCGGTTTTATAGAAAGAGCGGAAAATGTTCTGATAACAGGAGCTACAGGCTGTGGCAAAAGCTATCTGGCTTGTGCCCTTGGAAGACAGGTCTGTGCTATGGGATATAAAGTACTTTATATGGGAATGACAAGGTTACTTGAAAAAATTGCTCAATCAAAACTTGAAGGCACTTACGTAAAAATGTTAAATCAGATAGAGAAGGTTCACCTGATAATCCTCGACGACTTCGGCTTGCAGCCGATTGACAACAACCTGAGATTAGCCCTATTACAAATGCTGGAAGACAGATATGGTAAAAAGCCCATCATGGTAACATCGCAGCTTCCAGTAAACAAATGGCATGAATACATTGGAGAACCTACACTCGCTGACGCTATCATGGACAGAATGACAGCCAATGCACACAAAATTGAATTAAAAGGAGAATCTTTAAGAAAAGCTAAATCATCCAAAAAATCTGCTTAAATTAACTTTGCAAAATCAAAACAGGGTGGCTCAATTTCACCGGAATTATCAGTATAGTATTGATATTCAAAATGTATTATAAATTCTAATAGTATTGAAGGATAAATTTTGTATAAGTTATTTTTACTTTATTAGGATGAAAAGATTTTAGTGTGTAATTTCCGCATGATTGTCTATGCAATAGTGCTTTTTGTCAAAACTTTTTAAAGTTTTTAGGATAAAATAATTTGTGACAAATATCTTCTTGGGATTTTATTATCAATCAATTATAATTTTTAAAACCAAACCAAAAACAAAAATGAAAAAGATCAAATTTTTAGCAGCTGCATTATGCTTATGCTCAGGTAGTATATTTGGGCAGACAATGCCATTTTATACTCAGGGAGAAAGTATTAGGGCTGGGAGGACAATTAATGGATATTCAATTTATGCAAATACAGGAAGCGTAGATGGTCCAGGGATTGAATTTCATGGAAGTGGAGTTGATGCTAAATCAGGATCACTTACATTTCTCACGTGTCCAAATACTAATAATACTGATTCCAGACATGGCTTTACCTTTGCAAAATATAATGGAACTACATGGAAACCTCAGTTTGCTATTAATAGGTATGGGTTCTCAGGCTTTGGTGATTTTGCTGGCTGGGATGTAACAGCTCCTTTGCAAGTTGATAAAAATTTCAACAGGGTTGGTATTGGGACACTTGGTGTGAGTTCATTCGGAGATGATCCACAGTTTCAATATAGGTACTCTCCATCCCTTACAGGCGGTATTGGCTATATAGGTTTTAATGCAATACGTCAGGTTGATAATGCTATTGGTATGCATTCAAATGGTACTAATAATGGAGGTGCTATAATTGCAGGAACGATAAATGGAGGTCTTAATTTTATAACGTTAAAGAGCGGGGCTTATGGAGGAGCTACAGGAGTTCAATGGGCATCTCCAGCGCAGCTTGCAGCATCTATTAAGATGTCAATAGATCCTGATGGAAAAGTTGGAATAGGAACTCTATGTGTTGGGAATTATAAATTAGCTGTAGACGGAGCAATCAGATGCAGAGAGGTTAGGGTAGACCAGGACAGCTGGTGTGATTATGTCTTTGAAAAGGACTATAAACTCCTTTCTCTTTCTCAAGTTGAATCTTTCATAATTGAGAATAAACATTTGCCCGATGTTCCTTCTGAAAAAGAGGTTAAAGAAAATGGCGTGAATGTTTCGGAAATTAATGCCATTTTATTGAAGAAAATAGAAGAATTGTACTTGTATTCTATAGATCAAAATAAAAAGATCGAACAACTTGAATTTCAAATTAAGGACCTTCAAAAAAAGAACTAATCTCGGATATTTAAAATTGCCTAAACGAAATATTTATAATTTATAATTGTAGGGTATACTATAATATTAAACTCTATGATGATTTGTTTAGGAAAAACTAACAACTGTTTTATGGTAACTTAATTATGAATGATAAAGAAATATTTATGAATATATCAAAAAATATATTTGAGGTGCGAGGTATTGTCAAACAAGCGATTAAATGTTGCTTTTTGACTCTATTTTTCTTAAATATAAATTCGATAAGAGTTAATGCTCAGTTTTGTGGCACGCAACCATCTGTTAATGGTGATGCACTTCTAAGAAAAGCGGAAATGGAGCAAGATATTTTGGATTATGTTACTTTGGCAAATGGTCGAATAGCAGCTTCGGAGTTCACAATTCCGGTTGTAGTACATATATATGGGTATAATACTACTGATTTGCCAGATTCAAAAGTTCAAGAGCAAATAACTATATTAAATAATGCATTTACAGCCAATATTCATAATAGTGCAATTGGGACGACAATACGGTTTTGTTTGGCTAAAAGAGATAAATTTGGGTATGCTTCAACGGGCATTATAAGACGTACAGATTTGGGTGGATCTTATACTATAAATGATGATTCTTGGATTAAGGGTCAATCGAATTGGCCATCTCAAAGTTATCTAAATATCTGGGTTGTAAACTTGGATGTAAATGAACCTCTGGCATGGGCAACATTTCCTTTTGATAAGCCTGTAGGATCATTTTTGGATGGGATTGTCATAAGTAAAAGTGTGTTCGCAAACAATAACCATCCGCATAATGGAGGAGGTAAGGTGCTAGTTCACGAAGTTGGCCACTATCTAAATTTATATCATACTTGGGGTGATAAGGACGATTGTAGTGGAACAGATTATTGTGAGGATACGCCTTCATGTAGTGGTCCAGTATCTGGTTGTCCAACCTCTACCAATCAATGTGGAGGAGGGTTGAGATTGGTTTCCAATCATATGGATTATACTAGTGATGCATGTAGGAATAATTTTACATTCAATCAGGCGACTAGAATGAATGCTGCTTTAACTATGCACCGGTCAGGTCTTCTTGACAATATCGATGCCTGTTCAGATCCTGTAGATCCTTTTTGCTGCACTCCACCTCCAAAGTGGCATCCAGGAGAATGGGAGGGTGGGGTTTGTAGTGCATATTTTTCTGGAACTACATTGACTAATAAAGACTGGGGAGAGTTTGATAATACAGTAAAGAGCTATAAGGATTACATTATTGCAGTAAATAATGTAATTATGAGGCCTAATTCCCATACAATTTTTCGAGCAGGGGATTGGATTTCACTTAGACCAGGTACTCATATTCAAAATGGAGCTTATTTTTGGGGAAGAATCAAAAGTTGTAGTTTGGGCCCATTTTTATTCTGGCAGAATATCTTTAGAGAAGGGGTGACAGAAGAAACTGCAGATGTTATGGATTTAGGTTCAATTAATATTCGACCTAATCCAACAGCAGGTCTCTTTCAGATTCAAGCTAAGGAAATTGAGGCAGTTGAACTTTTGAATTCATTTGGAGAAAGGGTAAAGTTGCTAAAGGTTGATTTTAAAGATGAAGCAAATATTGATATGAGTGGATTTTCATCGGGAATTTATTATTGTAAAGTGATTACAAGTGGAAAGATTTATATTGAAAAAGTTTCGTTGACTAGATAAATTTCATTTGAATTTTGACAATAGCGAGAATGAAGAAATGTGTTCTCGCTATTGTTTTTTAACGGAGTTTTTTTGTATCCCCTCATATTTATCCACATAATCCGATATCAACCCATCCACCCCCATCTCCATCAGCTTTTTCATCTCCGAAACTTCATTCACAGTCCAGGGAATAACCTTCATATTATTTTCCTTTGCAAACTTCATCAATGAATGATCAACCAATATATATTCAGGGCTGTAGATAGCAGGTATAAAGCCAAGCATTGAAAGGTTTTCCTGAAAGCTTAAAGTGTTTTCAACAAGGAAGGATAGAGTTAAATCAGGGCGTGTTTTGTGAAGGTATTGTAGAGGGCGTAGATCAAAGCACTGTATGATTGTTCTGTCGAGAATACCTTTCTTTTGAAGAACCTTTATCAGCAGGTCTGTAAACACTTCATAAGGCGGATGAAATATGTTATCTCCTTCTATAGTAGATTTAATTTCTATGTTATAAAATAACTTCGGAAGATTTAATGAAGAAGCATGTACTTCTGCCGCATCAATTACATCTTCGAGGAGCGGTTTGTATACAGGTATTTTTACTTGCTTGGGAAATCTAGGATGTATTTTGCTTCCGCAATCAAAAGTTTTGATTTCCTCATAAGCCATTTCAAATAACTTATAATCCCTTTCTTCTTCTTCTTTAATTTCTGATCCGTCTGGCTTAAGACAAAATTCGTGTGAGAAGAATGCATCATGTGATACAACAACTTTATTATCCTTGCTGATCACTACATCCATTTCCAGGGTCGTTACACCCAGTTCTATTGCTTTTAAAAATCCGGGAATAGAATTCTCGGGCATCAATCCTCTGCAGCCTCTGTGTCCTTCAAAATCAAAAAAGTCAAATTTCATTAGACAGTTATTACAGGTTAGATTTTTCCAGTTTTAATACAGGAGGCTGATTGATGGAAGCTAAGAATTCCTCACGAACTCTTGCTGTTAATGGTATGGCAATAGAGTTTTCTTTAAAAGCCTTTTGGATATCCATTATAGCATTATGTTTTACAAGAAATACATTTTTGTGCTCAGCAAGATTTACCCAAAGTTTAAGGATAAGATTGATAGAGGTTTCGTTTAAGGTGTCAAAATACACTTCAACGCTTTTGTTGGGATCTCTTCCTGTTACATTTTCAAGGGTGATTTGTGCCAGATTGGCTACTTTCTCCAGGTCTTCGTTGTAGGATATTCCGATAGTAAATTCAATTCTCCTTTCACCGAAGGTATGAAAGTTTTTTATTGGTTTCTGAAGAACATCTTTGGAGGGAATAATGACTTCTTGTCCATCAAATGTTTTTAGATGGATTGCCCGGATGTCAACTGCTGAAACAGTACCTATAAAGTTATTAGTTTCAATGTGATCCCCAACCTTAAAAGGTTTTTTCACAGCGATTATAAATCCTGATATGAGATTGGTAGCAAGATCCTGAAAAGCAAAGCTGAGGGCAAGACCTATGATACCGGCACCTGCAAGGAGGGAGGTAACTGTTTTCTCAAGTTGAAGAATACCGAGACAGAAAAATACTCCTACCAGAATAATAATTACAGCTACAATTCTTGTAAGTATTATAATGATGTCTTCTGAAATGCTGGTCCTTAACAGTATCCTGTGTAATACCTTTTTGACCAACTTTGCTATAAGGCTGAAGGTTATAAAGATAAGAATTGCTGTGATAAAATTTGGAATCATCAGTGTAAAAGCCCGAACCCATGACAACAGTTTCTTAAAAATCATTTCATAAGCCTCGGCATAAAGGCTTATATCCAATATAATATCTCTCATTTCTTTGCTTAGGATGGTTTGACTGATCTGTATTTTGATAATAAAATTAACGATTTTTAAAGACAACGAAAAAAACAAATTTTTTTTACAAAAAATTCAATTGATCATTTGATTTCTTCCCTTATGCAAAGGGAATTCATAATCTTAATACAATGTTTTTATAATGTATATAGATGATGGTTTTATGGAAAATGAAGGCAAATCCACTAACAATTCGTTGATATCCAAATATGGCTCCAGTAAGAGTGTCTGGAAGGGTGCAGGAATTGCGGCTTTTCTTGGTGTTTTTGGGTATAGCGCAAAATATTTTCCTTATTTGGGCGAAACGAATAAGATAAAGGAGCTGGCCAAAGAAGACCAGCTGATGTATGATAAGGAACGGGCAGATCTTGAATCTTAAGGAGGAACTTATAAAAATCCGCACTGGTTAGGATTAAGATAACAAAATGTGATGCTGATGAAATATCTGATGGGATTGATTATGGTATTGGGTCTGGGATTTAGTTCTCTGGCTCAGACTCCACAGGGGAATGAACAGGAGGAGGATTCCTTCATCTGCTACCAGGTGGATGAAAATTCAATTAGTTGTTATTCCGAATATGACCCTGCCTTTGATGAAGCATTTCAACAAGGCGTTACGCCTGAGGGAGATATTTATTCAATGGAAGAAAATTTGATTGAATCTCCTGAGCAGGAAGAAGAATCTTATCAAATTGAACCCCTTGAACTTGAAGGTACACCTCAATGTGAGGCAAATGAAAAAGAAGAGGCAAAGGCCTATAATATGCCTGAAAACTATGAAGATAAATCAAACGAAGATATTTCTCAGATAGGGGATCAGGAACGAGGTGAAAATACAGTGAATTCAGAAATATGTAGTCAGTTAGAAAGATCAGATGGTAAATCTTTCGGGGAACCATATGATTTTGAAGAAGCACAATGTCACTGTCCTGACATGGAAACCACCACAGAAGGAGATTATAAATTCGGTAATCCTGATGAGGAAATTAATCCCGAAGATGTTCATATAGAGACAAATGTTTCTACTGATGAAGGGGGGATATACTAAAAGCTTACTTCTAAAGTCTCTTTTATCAATTTTGAAGAGGAAAGGTTGAAGCTTTTCCTCTTTTATTTTTTCACCCTAAATAATCATTTAATTATTAAAATGTCTTGTTGATTCAATTCTTTATTCATTTTAGTGAAAAACTATTAGATAGCTATAAATTTTTTAATGTTTAATTCCTGTTTAAATATGGATATGGCTTAGATTTGTATATGGCCAGTCAATTCGATCAATCTTTTCAGGATGAACTTTCTAAATTAAACGAGGCTCAGAAAAGTGCGGTAGAGCATCTCGAAGGACCGGTTCTGGTAATTGCAGGACCTGGTACGGGGAAGACCCAGATTCTTTCCGCAAGAATAGGCTATATCCTCAGTTCTGCTGATACACAGGTTCGTCCTCACAACATTCTCTGTCTTACTTATACTGATGCCGGTACAATAGCTATGCGGAAGAGACTTCTGAAGTTCATTGGTCCGGAGGCGTATAAAGTACACATTCACACTTTTCATTCTTTCTGTAACCAGGTTATTCAGGAAAACTTGGATTATTTTGGTTTCAGGGATTTGCAACCTATTACAGAGCTTGAATCTGTCCTGTTATTCAAAGAGTTAATAGATGATCTTGGGCCAAAAAATCCCTTAAAGCGGTACACAGGAGATGTTTATTATGAAGTGAGGAGACTTCAGGTTTTATTTAACCTGATGAAAAAAGAAAACTGGACCCCTGAACTTATCGAGGAGAAAATTAAAGAGTATCTGGATAGCCTTCCTTTCAGGGAAGATTTTATATATAAGCGTGCAAACGCTAAACAAGGGATCAAAGCGGGAGATATTAAGAAAGATAAGATCAGGGAAGAAGAAGCAAAACTGGAATTGCTTAGAGCTGCTTGTCAGGAATTTCCAAGATTTGAAAGCATGATGCGCAAGAGACGGCGTTATGATTATAACGACATGATTCTTTGGGTTTTAGAAGCTTTTAGAAAAAGTGAAGAAATACTACGCCGCTATCAGGAGCAGTATTTGTATTTTCTTGTAGATGAATATCAGGATACAAATGGTGCACAGAATGAAATTCTTAATATTCTTACCGGGTATTGGGACAAGCCGAACATATTTGCTGTTGGGGATGATGATCAGTCTATATATAGATTTCAAGGGGCAAGTGTAAAGAATATTATAGACTTTTATGACCGCTTTAAAGAAGATGTCAAAACAATTGTCCTTACTGAGAACTACAGGTCATCTCAGAATATTCTTAACTCATCAGCTGGTCTTATTAACTTCAATGAAGAAAGGCTGGTGCGGAAGATAAACGGATTGAGTAAAGATCTTTTTGCTAAAGGATCTTTTGCAACGTCTGAAGTAGAAGTTAATGTCCTTGAATATTATAATGTAATTCATGAAGAGTCTGATATTCTGAATCAATTGATAAAGCTGTATGAAGATGGTGAGGACCTTAATGAAGTTGCAGTAATCTATCGAAGTCACAAAATAGTGGATAACCTTGTGCGCATGCTGGAGACAAGGAATATACCATTAAACGTGCGTCAACAGACCAATATACTGACACTCCCTTTTGTGGAATCGCTGATTTCTCTTCTTACTTATTTGTCAGAAGAATATGCAAAACCTCACTCCGCAGAGTTCCTCCTGTATGAGATCATGCATTACAATTTTTTCTCAATCAATGCAAGAGATATAGCCCGTATTGCACGCAAATGCTACGAGAATAAAGAGTCATGGAGAGAGGTAATCAGCAGCAGAGAAAAGCTTTTTTTATTGAATTTAGAATCAGCCAGACATATCTCTGCTCTTGAAGAAAATTTATCTTACTGGATTAAAGAAATACCTAATATTACGTTACAGACCCTCTTTGAGAAGATCATTATTAAGGGAGGTATCATGAGTTATATCATGAATCACCCGGATAAGATTTGGTTGATGCAGGTTGTGAATACATTTTTTGATTTTATAAAAGATGAAACGGCAAAGAATCCGTCTCTTGACTTACCGGGGTTTCTAAGTCTTCTTAAAGAAATGAAGGAAAACGGAATTTCCCTGACAGTTAACAAAGTTATACAGTCTGAGAAAGGAATTAACTTTGTGACGGCTCATTCTTCAAAGGGGCTGGAATTCAGACATGTATTTCTTATTTCGTGTACCTCCTCCAATTGGGAAAAACAAAGAGCCAGATCTCAGACATACAAAATTCCTGATACACTTACAGAAGCAGATACGGAAGACAAGACAGAAGAGGAGCGACGACTCTTTTATGTAGCCATGACAAGAGCAAAGGAATATCTTCATATTTCTTATGCAGCTCGTGACAATGCTGGCAAGGAACTTGAAATGTCCAGGTTTGTTGCAGAAGTGTTGGAGTCTGAAGCTATTAAGGCGAAGCGTCCGGAGCTCGATGAAAAGGTGATTTCAGATTATCAGTTTGCCCTTCTTGCAAGTGAAAGACCGGCAGAACTCAGTCTTTCGGATATTGAATTCATGAAAGATTCTTTGAAAAACTATAAAATGAGTGTTACTCATTTGAATAAGTTTTTGTTATGCCCTCTTTCCTTTTATTTCGAAAATGTCTTGAGAGTGCCGTCAGCAAGGAGTGAGAGTATGGGATTTGGCAATGCCATGCACAGTGCACTGTATATGTTGTTTTCCAAGATGAGCAAGTCTGAGAAAAATGAATTCCCGTCAGTAGATGAGTTTTATTCCTTCTTCTGTGCAGGTATGTACAATCACAGGTCTCATTTTACAGACAAAGAATATGAACGCAGGTTGGAGTTTGGGAAGGAACTTTTATATGATTACTATGCAAAATATGTTGGCCAATGGAATAAAATAGTAGCAGTAGAGCATAGAATTAATAATGCTGAAGTTGGAGGGGTACCAATTACCGGAGCACTAGATAAAATTGAATTTGACGGCAAAAAGGTAAATGTGGTAGACTATAAAACGGGAAATCCTGAAAATGGCAAAAAGAAATTAAACAGGCCATCTGAAAAGGATCCCAATGGAGGCGATTATTGGAGGCAGATTGTTTTTTATAGAATACTGCTAGACAGCGACAAATCCAAAAACTATGAAATGCTTTCAGGTGAGATAGATTTCCTTCAGAAAGACAGTAAAAAGGAGTTTATAAAAGAAAAGGTTTTTGTTCTCCCAGAAGATATTGAAATAGTTAAAAGTCAGATAAAAGGAACCTATGATAAGATTATGAATCTTGAATTTACCCAGGGCTGTAATAATGATGATTGCTATTGGTGTAATTTTGTAAAGCATCATTACAGAACTGAAATACCGGATTCAGAAATTGACGAATAAACATTATTTTTATTTTTGAGTTTTTAAATTGGAGAAGTCTGTCTTAAATAACCTTTACGTTTGTTGCTTTCGGTTTCGGCTGATTTTCTTTTCTTTAGAAGTTGGGCAGTGACTTTTTCGCTGGAGGGAGTATTAAAGGTATCGAATTGTGGATTTCTTATGGATAAATTATTGAAAAGTCCCTATGGGAGAAGTAATGTGATGAGGTGTCAATTTATTATCTTTAAGATCCAGGATTAAATATTGACTTATTTCAAGAAGAAATAGTCTTGCCAGAGGGAATACTGGAGGGTATTTTAAAACCGGATTATTTTTTTAACGTAAAAGAAATAGGTAAAGTACAGGGTGTTTTTATAATTATCTTATAACTAGTATATTAGGCTTTTTATATCCTCATATGAGAAAACAACTCATTATCACGGTTGTATTATTTTTCGTATTTACTCATTTAAGCAGTAATGAAACGTCCTTTAACAGGCTTGAGGATTTAAACGATTTTTTTGCCTTAAAATGGAAAAGATTCATCGGGGGGACCTCTTACAGAACAAATATCACTTATTGTAATGGGAATATCATAGTTGGTTCAAATGGAATGCATTATGCTGATTACTCTGTGACAGATAAGAATAATGGAGTTTATTTTTTAAGCGCTAAAACAGGGACCATTTTAAAGCATATAGAAAAAGAGGGCTTTGGCGATGAAGATGTAAATGGTGTCGCGATTCATAATGGCAGGGTTTTCTTTGGAAATGACAATGATGAAATTTTTTGTTACTCAACTGCCGGAAAGTTATTATGGAGCATGCCCGCATCGGGCGACATTGAATCTGCCCCTGCTTTGATCAATATCAATAACGACAATGTCAAAGATC
Source organism: Sporocytophaga sp. (assembly GCA_024707265.1). Classification (GTDB taxonomy): domain Bacteria; phylum Bacteroidota; class Bacteroidia; order Cytophagales; family Cytophagaceae; genus Sporocytophaga. The sequence continues at coordinate 759,254 of JANQAB010000009.1, forward strand.
CTGTTTTTGCAACAGAAACCGGAGAAATTGCAGCGTATAATGGAGTAAATGGCAAAAAGCTCTGGAGTTTCAAGCAGGAGGGCTTTAACGGCTGGGAGCAAACTCAAAACAGATTTGTGTTTCGTATTGCTGCTCATTTTAAAAATGGCTCAGGATTTATGTGTAAGCCTCTTACCTATGATATAGATAATGATGGAGTTTATGATGTGTTGGTAACCTCTAAAGATGGTATAGTCTATGCTATAGACGGATCAAATGGGGAAGAGCTTTGGAAATACAATACATTTTTCTTTGGCACGACTCAATCGCCAGTCTGTATCAAATATAGGGGAAAGAATTACTTTGGAATAACTTCAGGAAAGTCCATTCTGTTATTGGATAAAGCAGGTAAAAAGCAATTTGAGTTTGCATTTTCACATTGGATTTCGGATGCGCTTCCAGTGGTACTTCCGGAAAATAAACTGATTGTTTGTCATGAAAATGGAATCAGTGTATTGAATTTTGAAACAGGAGACATAAAATATTCTGCTATAGAGGGAAAAATTACTGCAACTCCGATAGTAGAAGACGCTCTTGAAAAGGGAGATAGTCAGGTCATAGTTCCTATGGAATCAGGTAAGCTTGCTTTTTTGGGGATAGACGGAAGTATTCAAAAAGTATTTTCCTTTTCCCGTGGCTCCGAGTGTTCTCCATTGTTTGTCGATGTCGACGGAGATAGTAAAAAAGAGCTGCTTTTAAGCAGCTATGATGGTTATTTGTATTGCTACCAGATTAAAAGATGAAAAAAGTAGTCAGAAATTGGTATCTATTAGTGTTGCTGGCCTTTTTAGGTTGGGCCGGAGTTTTTTATTACTTGGTAAAGAAAGAAACACCGGTGGTAATAGCGCCTTTTGAAAAAGTAAATGTTCCTTATGAGACTTTCGAAATATTTGGAGAAGAAGGTGGAGAGTTCATTTCTCAAAGAGGAACAAAAATTGTCATTCCTGCAAAAGCCTTTGTAGATAAAAATGGTGACTTGATTAATGACAGAGTTTTAATAAAATACAGGCAACTGGATAACGCCGCAGATATCTTTTTAAGTGGTCTTCCAATGAATTATGATTCTACAGGTGAAAGACTTCTTGAAACTGCTGAAGTGATTGAAATTAAAGCTTTCGTAAGAAATAAACCTGTATTCCTTGCAACGGGAAGTAAAATTGATTTGAAATATACTGCTTCTGCGCCATTAACTTCTGATTATGGATTTTATCATTTTGATGCAGAGAACCTTCTTTGGCAATATTCAAATGACTATTCAAAAGAAAAGCTTTCTGCTTTTGAAGTTGGAAATCAGAAATATGTATCTAATGTAAGGATGCGTAAAGAGGATTTATTTCTTTTTGACCTTGAAATTGACCAGGATGATTATCCAGAATTAAAAGAATTTAAGGACCTTAAGTGGGCCTATATTGGAAATAGTGATAAAATTGATCCTAGAAAGAATTCATGGGCATTTAAAGTATTATGGACCAAGACACAGTTAAAACTTATTGACAAAGGAGATAAAGTTTACCAGCTTGTTCTTTCCAATAACGAAGGGAGAAGCTTTAAAACCCTGATTACGCCTTACAGAGAAGAATTGCTGCAAAATCAGGTAGAGTATGTAGTTGCTGATAAGGGTAATAAAGGTAGTAAGACTTCCAAGTCGGAGGAAACATCAATTAAATATAACTTGTCTATTAACCAGACAGGAGCTTGGAACATAGCCAGAAAAAGGCTAAAGGAGGAGGAGCAGGTTTATCTTTCAACGCTTAAATTTTCTAATCCCTCTCTAAGAGCTTCAGAGAAAGATATTTATCTGTTGGATATGGAATACAATACAGTAAGGAAAATTTCGGGTAAAACTGCCCAAAAGGTGTCTATAAAGCCCTCTTCTAAACTAATTGTTATTTCTGTTGATGGTGATAATCAAATATCATTTGATAAGGTTTCTGAAATTAAATCAGGGCCTATTACTGGAGTACTGGAATTCTATCTCATGCAATGCGAAGAAACCATTAAATCTTATAACCATTTTCACAGATTGTTAACCATGTGATTTTCATAAAAGTAAATTTTTTTAGCTGAAGAAGTTTTTAATTGTAAGTACTGAGGGGTTATTTATAATAATTTTAAGATTTCAATCTATTTTTACCCTATTTCTTAAGAGAAGATTGATCTTATTTGTCGTTATAAGAGTGCTTTTTTTTTATCTATATTCTATAAAATCAATAGACTAATGCCCTGTCTTTATGTGTCACAATAATTAAAAAAAACCTTAGAATAATTCAAAACTAGATTGGTTTTTTGGGAATAATGAAGTTTCCTGGCTTTAATAATCCAAAATTGCTGGTTTTTTAAACATTTTTTTTTTATATTTAATCAGTCGTCTTTGAAAAAAACTGCCTTAAAATTGTTTGATCAGGCCGATTAAAGATATCAAAAGATAGATGTAAGAAATCGGGGGGATTTGTAAGTCTTTTCTTGGATAATTTGAGGTAACTTTGATAATAAGCCTCATTTCAGCACCCTGAAATGAGATTTGGAACCGATTTTAGATTATTCTGGTAAAAAGATTAACACACTTTAGTTGAGAAGGTCCCCGCTAAAAAATAGAAATATCATAATACAGATTGTTGGAAAATAATTTCAGGTTAATGGCAGAACAAGAAACTTCTGGATTGTACGATTCCAGCTTTGAGCGTGACTCATGCGGTATCGGATTTGTCGCCAACGTGAAGGGAAGGAAATCCCATGAGATCGTTGATAATGCTCTCAAAATGCTTGCAAGAATGGAGCATAGAGGGGCATGTGGTTGCGAAAACAACACGGGTGATGGAGCGGGTATTCTTATCCAGGTCCCGCACGAGTTTTTCGTAGACGAGTGTGTCAAGATCGGAATTAAGCTTCCGCCATTCGGACAGTATGGTGTGGGAACTGTGTTTTTCCCCAAAGATGAGAAGCTTCGTGAAGATTGCAGAGCAATTCTCAATAGAAATATCGAGAAATTAGGATTGACTCTGCTTGGTTACAGAAAACTTCCTACAAACAATTCAGACATAGGTCCGAGCGCTATAGCAGTAGAGCCGACTATGGAACAGGTATTTGTTCAAAAGCCTGACAGCATCAAAACCAGCGACGATTTTGAGAGAAAGCTGTTTATCCTGAGAAATTATACTACCAGAATCGTAAGGGAAACTTTCCAGCTTCCTAATATCAATGACGCTTTCCATATTGTGTCATTGTCTTACAAAACAATTGTTTACAAAGGCCAGTTGATGACTGCTCAGGTAAGATCTTTCTTCCCTGACCTTCAGAATAAAAGGGTAATATCTGCCATTGCAGTTGTTCACTCAAGATTCTCTACCAACACTTTCCCATCTTTCAGACTTGCTCAACCTTTCAGATACATTGCTCACAATGGTGAGATCAATACTGTAAAAGGCAATGTAAATTGGATGAGAGCTCAGGAAGCTGGTTTTGAATCTAAATACTTTACCAGAGAAGAGCTGGACATGATCCTGCCTATCTGCGACTCCACCGCTTCCGACTCTGCTAACCTGGATAATGCTATTGAACTTTTGGTTCTTAGCGGAAGATCTCTTCCTCATGTTATGATGATGCTTGTTCCTGAGGCATGGGATGGCAATAAAGACATGACCGAAGAGAAAAAGGCGTTCTATGAATATCACGCAGCACTTATGGAGCCGTGGGATGGTCCTGCGTCTATATCTTTCACGGATGGTAAAATTGTTGGAGCTACACTTGATAGAAACGGATTAAGACCTTCCAGATGGTGTGTGACTGAAGATGATATTGTAATCATGGCATCTGAGGCTGGGGTGGTAGATGTAGATCCTGCTAAAATCGTTAAAAAAGGTAGACTTCAGCCTGGTAAAATGTTCGTTGTTGATCTTGAGCAGGGAAAAATCATCAGCGACGAAGATCTGAAGAAAGAAATTTGCACCAGCAAGCCATACAAAGAGTGGCTAAAAAATAAAATCAAAATTAAAGACCTTCCAGAGCCTCTTGGAACATTCCATCAGCCTGACGAAAGTACTTTGTTGAAAAGACAACAGGCTTTCGGTTACAGTAAGGAAGATCTTAAAACAATTATCGCAGAAATGGCTGCAACGGGGAAAGAGCCTATCGGATCTATGGGTACAGATGCTCCTCTTGCTATCCTTTCTGATCAGAGCCAGCACTTGTCTCACTACTTCAAGCAGTTGTTTGCTCAGGTGACCAACCCGCCGATTGACCCTATCCGTGAAAAGATGGTGATGTCATTGGTGTCTTATGTTGGAGGTTCTCTTAACCTTCTTGAAGAGTCTCCTCTTCACTGCAGACAAGTTGAGCTTAGTCAGCCAATCCTTACAAACAAGGATCTTGAGAAGTTAAGATACCTGGATCAGGCATACTTCCAGACAAAAACAATCAATATTTTCTTTAAAGCAGAAGACAAACCTGGTACGCTAGAAAAAGCACTTAACAGAATTTGTCAATATGCTGCTGATGCTGTTGAAGATGGATTCTCAATTATCCTTCTTTCTGACAGAAGTGTGGATACTAGCCATGCTGCAATTCCTTCTCTTCTTGCTACTGCCGCAGTTCACCATCATCTGATGAGAAAAGGCCTTAGAGGTAAGGTAGGTATCGTGGTTGAAGCCGGTGATGCATGGGAAGTACATCATTTTGCTACCCTTATCAGCTTCGGAGCTTCCGCTGTTAATCCTTATCTTGCTTTTGAAAGTATTGTAGACCTTAAAAAGAAAAGTATCCTTAAGGTGGATCTTCCTGAAGAGAAGCTGTTCTATAACTACATCAAAGCTATCAATGAAGGTCTGTTGAAAGTATTCTCTAAAATGGGTATTTCAACACTTCAGTCTTACCAGGGAGCTCAGATTTTTGAAGCGCTTGGTATTCACAAAGAAGTTATAGACAAATATTTCACTAACACAGTTTCAAGAATCGGTGGTCTTAATTTAGATGGAATCGCAAAAGAGGCTTTATTAAAGCATGAAACTGCTTTTCCTGAAACTCCTGTTTACAATCCAAAACTTGAGGTTGGCGGTATTTATCAATGGAAGCGTAGAGGTGAATTCCACTTATTCAATCCTCAGACAATTCACTTATTGCAGCAAGCTACAAAAACCGGTGATTATCAGATTTACAAGAAATATGCAAAACTGATCAATGACCAAAGTGATAAAGCTGCAACATTAAGAAGCTTATTAAAATTTAAAACGAGCAACGATCCTATTCCTTTGAGTGAGGTAGAGCCGATGGAAAGCATTTTCAAACGCTTTGCTACTGGGGCAATGTCTTTTGGATCTATTTCTCATGAAGCACATTCAACTCTTGCAATCGCCATGAACAGAATCGGCGGAAAAAGCAACTGTGGTGAAGGTGGGGAAGATGAAATCAGATTTGAGAAAAAGGCAAACGGAGATTGGGAAAGATCTGCTATAAAACAAGTAGCTTCAGGAAGATTTGGAGTTACCAGCTACTATCTTGCTAATGCAGATGAGTTACAGATTAAAATGGCTCAGGGTGCTAAACCTGGAGAAGGTGGTCAGCTTCCTGGTCATAAAGTGGACGACTGGATCGGACGTGTAAGGCATTCTACTCCGGGGGTAGGTCTTATTTCTCCTCCTCCTCACCACGATATCTATTCTATTGAAGACCTTGCTCAATTGATCTTCGACCTTAAGAACTCGAATCCGAAAGCAAGGATCAACGTGAAGCTTGTTTCTGAAGCTGGTGTTGGAACTATTGCTGCCGGTGTTGCGAAAGCGCACTCAGACGTGGTTCTTATCGCTGGTCACGACGGTGGAACAGGTGCTTCTCCAATAAGTTCTATCAAACATGCTGGTCTGCCTTGGGAGCTTGGTCTTGCTGAAGCTCATCAGACCCTTGTTAAAAATAATTTAAGAAGCCGTATCACTGTTCAGGCAGACGGCCAGATGAAAACCGGAAGAGACCTTGCAATTGCAGCGCTTCTCGGAGCTGAAGAATGGGGTGTTGCAACTGCGGCACTTGTTTCTACAGGTTGTATCATCATGCGTAAATGCCATCTGAATACTTGTCCTGTTGGTGTCGCAACTCAGGACAAAGAACTTAGAGCATTGTTTACAGGGAAACCTGAGCATGTAGTGAATCTCTTCACTTTCATGGCAACTGAACTAAGAGAAATCATGGCTGAGCTTGGCTTCAGAACGATCAATGAAATGATCGGTCAGGTAGATAAGCTTGATGTTCGTGACAACATTACTCACTGGAAACATAAAAACATCGACCTTTCTGCAATCTTATTCAAAGCACCTGCAGGTCCTGAAGTAGGTATCTACAAGCAAATGGAGCAAGATCACGGTATCGATGCAATACTTGATCTTGAGATGATCAAGCAGGCTAAACCTGCATTGGACGCTCAAAAGACTGTTACAGGAGAATTCAATATTACCAATATTGATCGTTCAGCGGGAACAATGCTTTCTTACGAAATCTCTACGAGATACAAAGGACAAGGATTGTCAGCCGGAACTATCCATTATAAATTCAAAGGTTCTGCTGGTCAGAGCTTCGGAGCATTTGGTGCTCCTGGTATCAAGTTTGAACTTGAAGGGGAATCAAATGATTACTTCGGAAAAGGATTATCAGGAGGTCGCTTAATCCTTTACCCGGATAAATCATCAAAATTCAATCCAAGCGATAACATCATTGTTGGAAACGTTTGCTTCTATGGAGCAACCTCCGGTGATGCTTATATCCGCGGACAAGCTGGTGAGCGTTTCTGCGTACGTAACTCAGGAGCTAAAGCAGTTGTTGAAGGAGTCGGAGATCACGGTTGTGAATACATGACTGGCGGCATCGCTGTCATACTAGGGGAAACAGGTAGAAACTTTGCGGCTGGTATGAGCGGAGGTATTGCTTATGTTTATGATCCGCAAAAGAAATTCCCTGCGAGATGCAACATGGAAATGGTTGAATTTGACAAGATGTCTGACGAAGATGCTGAATCTCTAAAAGAACTGATCAAAAACCATCACACTTTCACAGGAAGTGATGTAGCTGAAAATATATTAGATAACTGGGACAGTGCGCTTGCAGACTTTGTAAAAGTAATGCCTACAGATTACAAAGCTGTCCTACTGAAAAGAAAACAACAATCAAATAAGGGAACTACAGACAAGGAGGTCTTGGTACAACATGGGTAAGCCAACGGGATTCATGGAATTCGGCAGAGAACTGCCAAAGAAAAGAGATCCTAAAGAAAGGATCGGTGATTACAAAGAATTGTATTTGGAATTCGGTACTGAGAAGGTAGAAACTCAGGCTTCCAGATGTATGAACTGTGGCGTACCTTTCTGCCACAGCGGTTGTCCTCTGGGGAACATCATACCTGAATTCAATGATGCAGTTTATGAAAAGAACTGGGAGGAAGCAGCAGAAATTCTTCTTTCTACAAATAACTTCCCGGAGTTTACAGGAAGAATTTGCCCGGCTCCTTGCGAAGCTGCCTGCGTATTAGGTATCAATAAACCTCCTGTAACGATCGAAGAGATCGAGAAAAATATCGTTGAGGTTGCTTTTGCTAAAGGCTATATCAAAGCTAAAGCTCCAAAAGAAAGAACAGGTAAAAAGGTAGCAGTGATCGGTTCTGGTCCTGCTGGTCTTGCAACTGCTGCTCAATTAAACAAAGCTGGCCACTCAGTTACTGTTTTTGAAAGAGCTGATCAGATAGGAGGGCTTCTTCGTTACGGTATCCCTGACTTCAAATTGGAGAAGTGGGTAGTTGAAAGAAGAGTGAAGTTGATGGAAGAAGAGGGCGTTGTTTTCAAAACAAACTCTAACGTTGGTGAGAACGTGAAGGTAAAAGACGTATTGAAGGATTTTGATGCTATTGTTCTTACCGGTGGTTCTACCATTCCAAGAGATGTGCCTATTCCAGGAAGAAATCTTAAAGGCGTTCATTTTGCTATGGAGTTCCTTACTCAGCAAAATGGCCGTGTAAGCGGAAAAGCTTTCAAACCGGAAGAAGAGATCTGGGCTACAGGTAAAAATGTTGTTGTAATAGGTGGTGGAGATACAGGATCTGACTGTGTTGGTACTTCTAACAGACATAAAGCTAAATCAATCACTCAGGTGGAATTATTACCTAAGCCTCCTGGAGAAAGAGACGCTACCATGCCTTGGCCAAACTGGCCTATGATTCTGAGAACCTCTACCTCTCACGAAGAAGGATGTGACAGAAACTGGGCAATATTTACCAAAGAATTCGTTGGAGATAGCGATGGTAAGCTTACAGGTATCAAAATCGCTGAAATGGGATGGAGTACTCCTGAAGATGGCAAAATGCCAAAATATCAGGAAGTGCCTGGTACTGAAAAAATCATTCCTTGCGAATTGGCTCTTCTTGCTATTGGATTCCTTCACCCACAACATTCGGGTATGCTGAATGAACTTGGTGTGGAGTACGATGAAAGAGGAAATGTTAAGTGTAACGAAAAATATCAGACTTCTGTGCCAAAAGTATTCTCCGCAGGAGATATGAGAAGAGGTCAGTCTCTTGTAGTTTGGGCTATCTCTGAAGGTAGAGAAGCTGCAAGACACATGGACACTTTCCTTATGGGTGAATCTAAGCTTGAGTCTAAAGATGTTTCAATGCTTAACGTTAACAGCCTGTAATAGTATCCTATAACTAATAATTGATTATGATATGAAAACCTTCGGTGCAAGCCGAAGGTTTTTTTTATTCTCTATACTTTCTTTTTATATATTTATCCAAAATCAAAATTTGAAATTATGCCGGTAATAAAAGCCTTGAATGGAATAAGACCTGAATTCGGAAAGAATATCTATATCGCGGAAAATGCCACAATTGTAGGAGATGTAAAGATGGGAGATGACTGCACTGTCTGGTTTAATGCCGTAATTCGAGGAGATGTAAATTCAATCACGATAGGAAATAAAGTGAATATTCAGGATGGAGCTTGCGTTCATTGCACCTATCAGAAGGCTGCAACAACTATTGGAAACAACGTTTCTATCGGCCATCATGCCATCGTTCACGGTTGTACACTCGAAGATAATGTTCTTGTGGGTATGGGAGCAATTATCATGGATCATGCATATGTCGAGAAAAACTCTATTATAGCAGCTGGTGCTGTTGTTCTGGAAAATACAAGAATAGAATCAGGAAGTATCTATGCCGGAGTTCCGGCAAAGAAAGTAAAAGATGCCGGTAGTGAACATGTGGAGGGTATAATTAACCGGATTGCTAACAATTATGTAAAGTATGCAGGCTGGTACAAAGATAGCAGTGAAGATATTTCTAATTAGGGATGAACCGTCTGAGCAATTATCTGTTTTTTGGCTTTTTATTATTAATAATTGCCTACCATCTTTTTACTCTGGAAATACAGCCATTGCCATGGTTCGATGAGGTGTACTTCGCAAGTATCGCTGATAATTTCATAAACAATGGCAGTTTGGTTCCTGAGATTGGATCGTATGCCAGGAACGGTCGTCCAGCCCTGACTTACGGCCCCGTTTACTTTTTTCTTACAGGCCTATCGATGAAGCTCTTTGGCTTTGGGATAGGACAATTCAGAATAATTGCACTGTTGTCAGGATTGCTTTGTGTGAAGCTTACTTATTCCATCGTTAAAAGCCAGATTACTGCTGAATCATGGAAGTATAAAATTCTGATAATCTCAATTCTTACAGATCCTTTTTTCAGTCTCGCATTTCATCAGGGAAGAATGGACCTTACAGCTTTATGCTTTTGTCTTATTGCAATATTTTATTTTTTGAAAGGAAGGAATAATAATATTTTTGTAAGTGGGATTGCAGGTGTATTGTCGTTACTTACAACTCCCAGATCAATTGTTATCCTTTTGCCCTTAGTTGTATTTCTCCTGATAGATATTTTTCAAGGGAAACAATATAAAAAAGCTTTGCTTTGGGCTCTACCATTTCTATTGATATATCCGATTTGGGTTTTTATAGGTTTTGGGGGAATAGGAAGTTTTATGAATTATTATCTGACAATAAATGCAGTTACTAATTCTGCCAATGGACAGTATGTTGGCTCCAATCTTTATATCCCTGCACATGAATATTGTCTTATTCTTGTTGCTATCCTAGCAGTGATTTTTGGACTGATAAAAAAGGGCAAGACTTTTTTTTTAATCCTCTTGTGATAATAAGTCTTATTGCAATCATTGCATTTTACCTGATCGTGCTGGATTGGGGGCCTTATTCTACTTTTGTCATCCCGTTTTATTATATTCTTATATTCTATAGCTGGTCCTTAATTCCAAGTATAAAAGGGTTGAATGTGCTTTATTCATTGCCTGTTTTTTTTGTTTTAGTTTTTAATTTGTCCTATTCTGTCATAAAAGCAGATCAGGTGTTGGTGAGTAGAAAAGTAAGAGATCCTAAGGTAGCCGATACTTTTATTAGGGAAAATATTCCTCCGGGAAGCCGGGTAGTTGGAGATGCACTTTATTTTTATTCTGTTAAAAAAAATGGGTCAGACTTTCAACTTTTTGATCAGTATGATACGTTGGAGTCTAGAGAAAGAAAACATAGGTTAGATTTTAAGTATAATTTCCTTATTGCAGCTGATGTGATGAAGCCAAAGAATGCTGAAATTACTGGATATTACAAAAAAATGGGAGATCTTGACAAAGTTGCAATTTTTAAATCTGAGATTACAAAATCCGTAGATCGTGAAATATTATCCAACCTTGAAAAAGCTGGTTATAGCGGTTCTATTTATTTGAGAAAATGATGAAATTATCTGTTTGGTTATTATTGATGGTGTTTAGCCTTTTTTCCTTTAAAAATTCCGGATGGACAGAAGAGGAATTAGCAATGGCTAACACTGCAAAAGACGTAAGTTATTTATCGCCGGTTGAAAAGGATATTTTCCTTTCGCTGAATCTGGCTCGATTGTATCCTGCTAAATTTGCAGATATTGAAGTAGAACGCTATATCCCGCCTGCAAAGTACGGTGATTATCTTAAGAATTCTCCTTATGTGAAATCACTATTAAAAGAATTAAGGAAAATGGAACCTTTACCAGCTGTCTATGCTGATGAAGAGATGTATAAAGAGGCTTTATGTCTTGCAAAAGAGCAAGCTAAATCAGGTAAAATGGGTCATGAAAGAAAACGTTGTCAGTTAACATACAGCGGAGAATGCTGCTCATATGGAATGGATACCGGACGGGATATAGTTATGCAATTATTAATTGATGAAAAGATAAAATCCCTGGGACATCGTAAAATTTGCCTGGGAAACTTAACTAAAATGGGTACTGCAGTCGGTTCCCATCCGAAGACGGGAACCTGTGCAGTACTTGATTTTCACTAAGGTGGTAGTAAAAATGTATTTTTGGTTTTTTAATGCAGAGGTAATTTCCCTTGTAAAAACTTAAACAAGGTACTGAAATAATAATTTTAACAGGAAAATGTTAAAAAATATAGAATCTTAATTTGTTGCTTTTCAGGTCTTTTAAGGCAATCCTGGACAATTAAGATTTGAAGTAAATATACCATTTTTTATATGAAAAAGACAATTAATGCAAGGAATATATCCACATTGACAAAAAAAGTTTTAAGGATGTGATTATCATTGGATTTTATAATCTGACTCTTTTATTAATACAATTTTAGTTTAATTTTAAAAGCAAAAAACCCTGTATTAGATTTTACAGGGTTTTGCTCTGAGCCAATTTAGATAATATCAAATTTGAAATTTAATTACTGCTGCTAGTTTCCTTTTTCTTTTTTACCGATGTATTTCCTTCATCGTCCACTTTGGTTTTCTTTTCTTTTGTGGTTGTCTTACCATCCTTAGTTTTTACCTCTTTTTGAGTGGATTTTGATCCCGGATCCTTTTGATCTACATCACCAGGCTGATCAAAAACTTCTTTGGTAACTTTATTATGTTTGGTTTTATCCCAGGCAGTGCTTGCAGCATCTCCGGTTTCTTCAGCACCTTTTTTTACATCTTCCTTGGCCTCTTCCCCAACGTCTTGGTCATCATCCTGATAAGATCCAGTTTCAGTTATCCCTTCTTTTTCAGCTTTTTTCTGTTCTTTTTTCATTGCCTTTTTCTGAACCTTTAGTTGCCTTTCTTCTGCATTCTCAGGTTGGTCGAATATCTTTTTGGTTACTTTATTATGTTTTGTATTCTCCCAGGTCCAGCTTGCGGCATTACCTACGCCTTTACCAGCACCGCGAATTCCTTCGACAGTTCCGTGACCAATATTATCAACAGTCTGACCGGCGCGGGTTCGATCTTCATAAGACTTATGTTCTTTTTCTTTTTTCTCTTCAGTTTTTGCTGTTACTACTTCGTCTTTTTCTTTGACAGTTCCGTCAGACTTGACTTCGGTTTTCTCTTTCTTTACCTCTCGTTCTGATTCATCCTGTGCATTTACAACATAAGTACCAAAAACAGCAAACAGAACTAACGCAAATACCTTTTTCATACGTTTCTTCCCTTTAGGTTCCATTCCATTCTATTATCAATAAAACATCATTGAGAAAAAGAGCGTTCCTGAGGGAATGTTTTTCCTTATTAATTAGGGAAGAGCAAGAATTTAAGGAGTGTTGCGTCTTTGTGTTCCTATTTCATTCCGCAGCTCTGTTTTTGTTCATGGGATCATGTGTATTCCCAGTTTTTAATCTACAGAGATTGTATTAGGAAAGGTAATAATAGCCCCTCCACAACAAATGTCTTTATTTTATTTTAGAGGATATGTAGAAATTACCTTGTATTCAGCACCTGTATGAGATAATTCGCTCTCCCATAACTCTATTTGTGTACATGGTATAGCGTGCTCTCCAAATCTTGGATCTTGTGGCAGGTTTTTCCGTTGAATTGGCTTTTTCAATCTTGCCAGGTTTATATGAGGAAGAGGTTTTCTTTTTTCATTTAAATTCAATTTTTCCCTGATGGATATTGCCAGATGGGTATAGGGATGATTTTCGTCAAAAGTTACCCAGATCATTCCGGAAGTTCCCTTTACTACTTTTATACTTTTAGTTTTTAAATTAAAATGAGGTGATGAGTTACTGACTTTTTCCAAAACACTATTGATTACTGAAATACGTTCAGTAGGTGTAGCTCCGATGAATGCAAGTGTGATATGAAGATTATCTCTTGGGATCCATTTGATATCCGTTTGTAGATTGGCCTGGAATTCAGTTATCAGCTTTTTTGTCTGATCGGGCAGAGGAAGAGCGACGAACAGTCTGTGTTCAGTCATTTTATTTTTTCTTTTAAAATTATTTATTCAATTTCAACCGCCCGATAAAGGGCCAGGTTTCAAAAAAGCCTATTTAAAAGATTATTTATTAGCGGGATGGCGTCTATTATATTTTACGGAGGGGCAAAACAAGTAACCGGAAGCATGTATCTTCTGGTGTTAGAAGATAATTATAAGGTTTTAATTGACTGTGGGAAAGATCTTGAAAATCCTGGAGAAGAAATATTTGATTTCGACCCTTCCGACCTGGATCTGGTGGTATTAACTCATGCTCATTATGATCACTGTGGAAACATTCCTCTTTTATTCAGAAGTGGCTATAAAGGACAGGTATTATGCTCTGCGCCAACAATTGCTTTAACCGAACTTGTATTAAAAGACTCCGCTAGTATTTTCGATATCAAAACCCAAAAGAAAAAAAGCTTTGGAAAATCTGCTAGATACAAAACTGAAATGCACAATGAGTCTGGATATTCAAAAGGTGAAGTGGAGAAAAGCCTCGATCGCTTTATTTCTATAAGTCTCAACTCTAAGTTTGTCATCAATGATAATTTATCAGTTACTTTGATTCCTGCAGGGCACCTGCTTGGTGCTGCCTCTGCTGTTTTTGAGTTTAAAGAAGCTGACAAGATAAAGTGCATTGCCTTCTCAGGGGATTTGGGCAGGAAAAGCTCGCCGCTATTGAATGATCCTCTACCTTTGCCTCATGTTGATTATCTGGTATGCGAAAGTACATATGGCGGTAGGGTTCATGAAGGGAAAGACATGCCTGAAACCCTTCTTGAAAAAATCATCTATGAATGCTGTGTTGAAAAGCGTGGAAGATTGATCGTCCCAGCTTTCAGTATTGGAAGGACTCAGACTTTTTTATACCTGTTAAATAAATTAAGCAAAGAAGGAAAACTTCCGACATTAAAAGTTTTTGCCGACAGCCCGATGGCGAAGAGAACCACCAAGGTTTATGATGAGTATCTGGATCAGCTTAATGATGAAGCTAAAGACTTTTATAAAGTTAATAAATCACTTTTTGATTTTGACAATCTGATACAGATTGAAACAGAGAAAGAAAGTAAATCATTGGCAAATTTTATGGAGCCTTGCATTATCATCGCTTCTTCAGGAATGATCACAGGTGGAAGGATTAAGAGCCACGTGCGTAGTAATCTCCGAAATGCATACAGTACCATTCTTTTTATTGGGTACTGTGCAGAAGGAACCATTGGACATAAGCTTATCAATGGCGCTAAAAGTGTCAGAATGAATAAGAAGGAAATTCAAGTGCATGCTAAAATTGCAAGAACAGATATTTTTAGTGGTCATGCAGATGCAGATGATTTATTAAGTTTTGTGAAGCATCAACCCAAAGGCCAGTTAAAAAAAAGTTTTTCTCGTTCATGGAGATCCTGGCAATATGGAAGCCTTTGGCAAAAGACTGAGTGGTGAAGAATATAAGGTTGAAATTCCTGAAAGAGGACAGACCTATATATTGTAGGAAAATGAAAGACTGTTTAATCTGTTGTTGGTAAGCAGCAATTAACTAGAATAAATCTAGACATTGTAAAAGGATTTTTTAAAATGATAAATGATTCTTTTTAGCCTGAAAGAATCATTTATATTTTTCAAAAGGAAATATCAATTCAGCTTTTTGATCTAAAAAAATTATAGATCACGAGTTGGAATTAATGCTGTCCGTCTAGCCTGTTGAGCGCGGCATTAAGAGATTTATTCATTTCAAGAAACCTGGATATAACACTATCTACAAATCCTTTGTCTTCCAAAAGCTTTTTAATCTCTTCATCTCCGGAAACATCCATTTCACTTACTTTGTAGGTTTGTTCATAAGAGCCCTTTTCAAACTTAATGAGATATTTGTTATTCCATCCGAAAATGGTAATTCTGAAATCATGGTGTGGTATCTCTGCAATTACTCTCATGTCTAATGAATAAAGATAAACTATCGCTAAATTATCCATTAGAGACCATTAATAAAATTTTATGTTAGGTAAAAAGTGATCAAACTGGAAAAAACTTGCAAAAGTACCATTAAGTGGACCTTATTTTCAGTGTTGTGACATTAAAAAAAGCTGTTCAGTACATTTAAAAGTTCCAGACGTATTTTGAGGTCAGATTCTTTGATTTCGATTCCCTTCCAAAACGCAATTTTGTTTTTCAGCATATAAGAGAACTCATTAGGTTCAGGATAATGCCATGCTGCATCTTCATTAGTCTTTCCATCTACATGTATATGAAAGTAATGGGCTTTGCCTTTGTAAGGACAAACACTTCTTTTACCACTTTCGATAAAATAACATTTTTTAATAGAGTCAATAGGAAAATAATAAGTTCCATCCAGTTCTTCTACATCATCAGATTTGGCGATGATTTTCCCATTCCAGATTGCTTTCATTGATTATAATTATGCTTGTATAATATTTTCAACCTGCAACTCTTTTTTTTGTTTTAAGCAGATAAAATATTAAGGTTCTAATGCCATAGGCCGGGAGGGATAATTTCAAGCACATTTCCATCAGGATCTTCAAAGTAAAAGGATTTTATGTTTTGATTCCATTCCTTTTCATATGTGATGTTAATGCCTTTCTCATACATCATCATTTTCCATAGTTCATAATCTTCTTCAGGTACTTCAAAAGCTACATGAATTTTACCATAAGCATAATGTGGCGGCAACTCTTTATCATGTTTGGTAATCTCGGGAAGAAAGCATAGGAGTACAGAGTTCCCCGCTCGCAAAAAGAGATGCCTGTCTTTGTGATACCCAATTATCGGAAGTCCCAGCAAACCATTGTAAAATGCTTTTGATTTTTCCAGGTCTTTTACATAAAGACAGGTCTCTTTTATCTGATTAAGTTTCATATAAGCTCCATTATGTTCAATAATATAAACTAATTGGTATTAAAGATTGGTTTAAAAGTATATTGGAATAGAAAGAAGTGATCATATGAATACAGACTCAATCTGGAAAGAAGAAAGTGGCAAATGTGAGGTTTTCGCACCTCTTGAGAAGGATATAGAGACAGAGGTACTGATCATTGGAGGGGGGATTACCGGGCTTACTTTAGCTACGCTCCTGAATGATGCCGGAATAAATTCTGTACTTGCAGAGGCAAGTCGTATAGGTAACGGAACTACCGGGATGTCCAGCTGTCACCTTACAACCCAAATCGATACTCAGTATAGTAAAGTATATAAAGATTTTGGAGAAAAAATTACAGAGATGGTTGCAAGAAGCCGGACTGAAGGGATCAATTTTATCGAGCAACTGATCGATAGTAAAAATATTGATTGTGACTTTAAAAGGGTTGCTGGTTATCAATATGCTGATAAGCCTGAACAAATCGCTGATCTTGAGAAGGAATACAGAAACGCCGGTTACGTCGACCTTCCTGTAGAACTTACGGAAACTGTAGATCTGCCTTTTCCGGTTAGTAAAGCACTGAAATTTGATAACCAGGCAGTTTTTAATGCTCAGGCATTTATTAATGGACTGGCCGAACAACTTGTAAACAGTAATTGCAAAATCTTTGAGAATACAAGAGTTACTGATATCAGAGAAGATAGAGGAATCTTTACAGTGACTGCCAATGGATCAATTATAAGGGCTTTAAAAGTTGTAATGGCTACTCAAATCCCGCTATTCTTTAATGTACTGCAAACGCTTGCTTTTCCTTATATCAGTTATGTGATAGCCGCTAGAATTGAAGGCGATATGCCACAAAACCTATACTGGGATATGGATGAACCATATCATTATATCAGAAGTACAGAATTCAATGGTCAAAAATATCTTATAGTAGGTGGAGCGGATCATAAGGTAGGTCATGAAGAGGATACATCGAAGAGATTTACAGTACTTGAATCTTATACTCGTAAAAAGTTTAATGTTCAATCAATAGATTTCAGATGGTCTGCTGAATTTTATGAATCAGCTGATGGGCTCCCTTTTATTGGAGAAAGTCCATTTTCAAAAAATCTGTACGTTGCTACCGGATTTTCAGGAGATGGGTTGGTTTACGGCCCATTGGCAGCTTTGATAATAAATGATCTGATAAAGGGCAAAACAAATAAGTATTATGATGCTTATGATTCTAAAAGAATCTCCATTGCTGCTTCTATGGCTGATTTCTTTAAAGAGAATATTGATAATGTCCGTTCATTTGTTGCTGATAAGTTTGGAAATGTTTCTGAAGAAACTCCCGGCCATCTTGCGCCTGGAGAAGGTAAAATTCTGAATCTGAACGGAGAGAAAGTTGCTGTGGCGAAAGATGCAAATGGTGAAGTGCATGCAGTTTCTCCTGTATGTACGCATTTGAAATGCAATGTACATTTCAACAATGCCGAGCAAACATGGGATTGCCCTTGTCATGGCAGCAGGTTTTCCATAGATGGATCTGTGATGTATGGTCCGGCGGTTGATCCTTTAGAGAAAAAGGAAATTATAGCGGTTTCAGAAAACAAGAAATAATGTGGTGGGGTCAGTCAGGGAAAAGGTGCATCCTTTTGTGCCCTTTTCCCTGATATTTATGGTTTTAATAATTCAATATGATCTGGATAATTGTTATTATAAGCCTTTTGATTTTTTCCTCTGTTTTTGTTTATATCCTTACAATAGAACATCGAAATCGACCCCATATCAAGGTAAAGTATCATGACTGGAAGGGAAATTTTCCTGAAAGTTCTAACCCTCCTTTTTATTCATTGTTCCTGATTGGCGATGCTGGAGCGGCTGCAGTTTTGCACCCTGATCCTACCTTAACATTGCTAAAAGGAAAGTTGAAGGAGGCAGGAGAAAACTCCGGAGTGTTTTTTCTTGGAGATAATATATATCCCACCGGGTTGCCTGAAAGCAGTGATGAAGGCTTCCCTCTTGCAGAAAAAAGATTACTGGCGCAATTACAGGTGATCGAGCATCATAATGGTCTGAAAGTATTTGTCTCCGGGAACCATGATTGGAAGAAAGGAAAGAAGGGCGGATTTCAAACAATGATGAGGCAACAGGAATATGTTGAAAATTTTTTAAACAGTAAAGAAGTTTATCTGCCACGAAATGGCTGTCCCGGACCTTATGAGATTCTGGTTAATGATCAACTGACTTTCATAGTTCTTAATACTCAATGGTGGGTTCACGGGGGGCATAAACCTCTGGGGAAAGGAGAAGGTTGCCTTGTAGATAATGAACATGAATTTTTTTCAGCTTCTGGAAGACCTTCTTGCCAGGAATAGGTCGAAAAGAATTGTCGTATTGGGACATCATCCGCTCTATAGCTTTGCGGTTCATGGTGGCCGTTTCTCTATGAAGCAACATATTTTTCCTCTTACAGATGCAAATAAGAAATTGTACGTGCCATTGCCGATTGCGGGATCTTTATACCCTATTTATAGAAGGTATATAGGGTCTAAAGAGGATATGTCACACCCTCTTTATAAAAGGTTAAGAAGACGATTGATAGACATCTTTAAGAAATATGATAACCTCATTTATGCAGCGGGACATGATCATAACCTACAGTATATTTATAAACACAATCAGCATTTTATTGTGAGCGGAGCAGGAAGTAAGGTGAAACATGTGCAAAAACACTCGGACGCTATTTTTACTCATGCTCATAAAGGGTTCTTTAAACTTTCATTTTATGAGAAGGAAACATGGCTGGAGGTTTTTGAACCACATAAGAAAAAAGAAGAAGGCCTTCTGGTATTCAGGAAAAAGATGTTTTAAAAGGATCAACCAGTAGTCCTTGGAAGTATAACCTTCAGACTTTTAGGTATAATTTCAACTTCCAGTTTTTCACTTCTTTCTTCGACAGGTTCTCCGTCAATATGAAAGAATTCTTTCCAGGAATTGCTTATTGTTGCTTTCTTTACCCTTAATATCTTAAAATACTTTGACTTAGATATAGTATTGCTCATCAGGCGGAATAAAATTGCAGGAGCAAAAATTTTAGGAAAGGGCTTGATAATACTTATTTCAAAATAGCCATCATTGATAACGCCAATGGGATTAATTGTAATATTAGTCCCGAATTTATTGGCATTGGTAAGCACCATCATAAATGCTTTTCCCTCTCTTTTCAGGTCAGGGGAGGTAATTTTGTATGCAAAGAATTTGTACGAGAAAAACTCTTTCAGCGCGTACCAGAAATAGGTGATTTTCCCTCTGAAGCTGCTTTCTGCAAATCGATGTACCACTCTGGCATTAAACCCAAGGTCACTCAGGTGAAAGCAGTTTTTGCCATTGATTTTTAAAGTGTCAATTTTTTTTGTGTGAAAATTCTGAACAATATCCAGTGCTTCTTCAAAATTGACAGGGATATTCAGGTCTTTTGCTAATCCGTTTGCAGAGCCGGCCGGAATAATACCTAATGGAGTCTCTGAATTAAGCAGTAAATCTCCAACCAGATTTACAGTGCCATCTCCGCCTACTGCAATGATTGCTTCTGGTTTTAACTGATCCATCAGCTTCAGAATTTCTACTTTATCATTAACTCCTGTTGTTTCATACAGATGTGGGAATAAAGATCTGCCTGTACAGCATTGTTTAATTTCTGAAGTTATTTCAAACTTATTTTTACCTCCGGCATGAGGATTAATCACAAACAGCAAGTTGCTATGCTCCATACGCAGTTTCTCCTTTTCAGCATTGCAGGGTGATGTAGCAGATGTATATATTCAATCAGGAAAAAACGCAATCCTGATGCTTGTCAACACTACAATCGCTGAACTAAAAAACTAACTTACCGGAGCGTCTGATTGTTGTGGGTTAATCTTTTTACTACCGCTATAGAGTTCATATTCAAGTAATCTGGCATCAATAGAACCATTGTAAAATTCAATGCGGCGTTTGGTTTTTAAGCCAATACTTTTGGCAAGTTCAAGGTTTCCTGTAAAGACATATCCAAGGTAACCTGTGCATTTTTTCTTAAAAAAATCACCGATGGCTGTGTAGATTTCTTCAAGATCTTTGTCTACGCCCAATCGTTCTCCATATTCAGGATTTATCATTACCACGCCAGGTCCCTCAGGCACTTCAGTATCTCTGAAGTCACACACGCGGAATTCAATGAGATGATCTACACCAGCAGTAGCAGCATTATTTTTTGCTGCTTCTATAGCAAGAGGATCCAGGTCTGTTGCGATGACACGAGCAGGCATTTTCCTGAGTACTGCAGACCTTATCTCTTCTTTTGCATTGTCATAAAAAGACATTTCAAAATCAATCAGGTGCATAAAACAATAATTGCTTCTGAAAAGACCCGGATACCTGTTTAAGGCAGTAAGGCAGGCTTGGATAGCCAGCGTGCCACTTCCGCACATTGGATTGATAAAGGTAGACTTCCTATCCCATTTGCTGGCATAAATAAGTGCAGACGCCAGACTTTCCTGAACAGGAGCTTTAAAAGGTTTTTTTCTGTATCCATGTTTGGCAATTGTTTCACCACTTGTATCTATGTACAGAGAGGCCTCATCATTTTTCCAGTGCAGATATATCACTACCTTATTTTTTTCCGGTCCGGAATCAGGGCGTTTTTTAAATAGAGAAGTAAACCTGTCAGCAATTGCATCTTTAACTTTATAAGAACCGAAACGGGAATCAGTAATGGTCTCGTTCTCAACATTAGCAACTATGGTAAAATAGGTTTCTGTAGAAAAATACTTTTCCCAGGGAAAGTCTTTGGTAGAATTATAAAGCTGATCGGGATGAGTGCAACGGAATGTTTTTAAGTGAAACAGCACTTTATGCGCAGTTCTTAACACAAGATTCAAGCGTATGCAATCTATCAATGTGCCTCTTGTTGAAATGCCGGTTTGCATCTCACTTTCAATTGTATAGCCAACTGCGGTTATTTCCTCCGCCAGGTAATTACCTATTCTTTTGGGACAGGTTACAAGAATGCTAGACTCCTGCTGGAAAATATTTTCTGTTCCTTTCACTTAACTTTTTTGTTCAAAAATAGAGGGAATAATTTTAATAGAGGTGATTTTAAATAAGAAATTTACAGAAGAAGTATTCTTCCAAAAGTTTCATCTCATCATATATAGAGAAAATTTATTTGTAAAGATTTTGATATTTTTATCCCTAAACAATAACTATTAAGGGATAAATCAGTTAAGGCTAAATTATCGGGGAGAAATCTGAGAATGATTTTTGGGAAGAGTTTAAATTGAAAAATTTTTTAAGTCATGGATATAAAAGCAGAATTTGAAGAAGCAGTGAAGCAGTCACGATTGCTACCTGCACAGTCCAATGAAAACCTGTTAAAGCTTTATGGCTTATTCAAGCAGGCGACTGAAGGAGATGTAAATGTTGAAAAGCCAACCAACTTTTTTGATTTGGCAGGCATTGCAAAATACAATACCTGGAGCGATCTGAAAGGTATGAGTATAGAGGAGGCAAAGCAAAAATATATTGCATTGGTAAAAGATCTTTCAGGAAAATAAAATGGATTCATTAATTGATTCAATGGTAAAATTCAAAAATGTTCTATTGGTAGATGATGATTATGTAAGCAATTTTATTGCAGACCATCTTCTTACAAAGCTTGACCTTTGTGAAAATCTTACATTTTGCAGAAATGGAGATGAAGCACTTAAGTATTTAAAATCTGCCGGTGATGATTTTCCGGAAGTCATATTTCTTGATATAAATATGCCTGTAATGGATGGCTTTGAATTCATCGAAACTTTCCAAAGACTAAACCTAGATAAGAAGAAGACCAGGATTATAATTTATACATCTTCATTTAGCCCTAAGGATCTGGAGGTGTTAAAAAATATTGGATTTAATGATTTTATCATCAAGCCTTTAACAGAAGAAAAATTAATGAATGTGTTAAAACTTTTTAGTACAAACTAGGTTATTTTTTTAGAAATTGACCTAGAACTAAGATGCCCTACTTTAACACAATTCTGCTTGTTGATGATGATTTTGTCAACAACTTTATTACAGAAAGAACTTTAAGAAGATCCAACATCGCCAGGGAAATTAAAACTGTTCGGAATGGCGAAGAAGCTCTGACTTTTTTGACAGAGCAGATCAATCGTACTCCGGAATTAATCATCCTGGATGTGAATATGCCAGAAATGAATGGGATCGATTTTCTTAAGAATTTTAAGAAAATGGTTTTGGAAAAGAATATTAAAGTGGTGCTGCTTACCAGCGTCATTAGTCCGGGTCAGGAGTCTTCAATTTCTCGTCTTGGCTTTGAGGATATTATGATCAAGCCGTTTACAGAAGAGAAGTTGCTTAAAATTCTTAAGAAAGATTTGATTGCCAGATGAAAAACTAATCTTGTCGGAGTTGTCCGGCAAGATTAGTTTTATTTATTTCTAGGCATAATTTCTTCGTTTTGGTGCAATTTATTTCTTTCATTTTTTAAGGGTCATTTCATTTTATATTATTGCATGCAAAATTAGCGTCTATGTCAGTTTTATTGTCAATTATTAAGTGTAAATGCCCCAAATGTCATAAGGGAGACCTTTTTGTCGATCCTAACCCTTATAAGCTAAAAAAAATGGCTGAAATGAATAAGAATTGTGCGGTTTGTGGTCAACCAGCCGAGCCAGAACCTGGATTTTATTATGGTGCCATGTATATGAGTTATGGTTTGTGTGTCGCAATTTGCGGTTTAAATTTTATCCTAACTGAATTAATTCTCAAACTCCCCGAGTACTCCTTCCTGGTCGTTAATACATTAATTCTTATTTTATTATGGCCATTGGTTTTCAGATATGCGAGGGTGTTATATATCTATTTATTTATAAGGTTTGACCCCAATGCGGGTAAAAATCAAAAGAGGAATTAATTTTTAAATAAGATCAGTTCGAATGTTTTGTTGATTGCAGCTTTTCATAAGTTTTGATAAACATTTTCAACATCCTGTATAGAAAATGATGGAGGAGCAAACCAATCTTAAATAGGGTATGTTCTGAAGTAAATTAAATTTTATCAGAAATAGGGAATTTACATGGAAAAGGTGAATTGTGTTTTATTGGTGGACGATGATGAAATCTCTAACTATTTGTCCGAAAGGGTGATTAAAAAGCTTGAATTTTCAAATAAAGTTAAAAAATCAACCAACGGGGAAGAAGCACTTCTTTACCTTGCCAAACACTGTTGCACTTTTGATGATATCTATTTCCCGGAACTAATTCTGTTGGATAATAATATGCCAGAAATGACCGGAATTGAATTTCTGGAGTCTCTTAAGGCTATGAATATCAGTACACAGGACCGAATGAAAGTTGTTGTTCTTACTGCTACTGCTAATCCAAAAGAAGAAGCCAGAATGAAAGAGCTGGGGATTAGTGGATTTTTGACCAAACCCCTTACAGAGGAAAAACTGCTTGAGGTGGTATCGGCTATCTAATGTTTTATAAAAATATTATTTCAGATACGGCGTCTGATTTTACCGCTTCGTTGATCTTTTCTATAATTTTATTTTTAGAAAAGGAAAGTTCATTTTTCAACGGTGCACTGTTGATTTTTATAAATAGCTTTTTGTCTTTAAAATAAATTTCTTCAGTTCTGCTGGATATGGTTTTACCCATGATTTTTTCCCAGTTTCCTGTAATTTCTGCTTCACTCAATCTACCCCGAAGCTTGTATACATTAATAAGATCATCGATGCAGTCTTTTAAAGATGCAACATCAGAGTTTCTTGATGTTGGAGTTTTTATTTTTTCAGGCTTCTTATACATTCTGAATAGAGAGAATTTTCCCTTTGGAGATGTTAAATATACGGATTTGTTTCTTTATGTTTTTAAAGTATTCCAAACTTCTTTCCAGTTTTGCTTCTGTGATTAAAATCTGACCAAAATCGTCCCGATCGATCATTTTAAGGAGGCTGATAATCCTCTCTTCATCAAGCTTGTCAAAAATATCGTCTAATAAAAGTAAAGGTTTGGTTTGAGAGTAATTTGCCAAAAGATGATAAGACGCTAGTTTTAAAGCAAGCACATAGGATTTCTGTTGCCCCTGTGATCCACTTGCCTTGACTGACTGACTTTCTATAAGGAATTGATAATCATCTTTATGAATGCCTTTGGTGGTTCTTTCCAGAATCAGATCTTTTTGAACGGCATTTTTGTATATAATTTTAAAATCAGGGTCGGCCACATCGGATTGATGTGTTAGCGAAACGGTCTCTTTTCGGTGCGTGAGAATATCATAAGTATGGTTGAACAAAGGAAGAAACTCGTCAATAAGGTTTTTTCTCCATTTGAAAATTTTAAATCCCTCTTCCAGAATAGGTTCATCATATGATTCCAGTAAATCGAAATCAGTATACCTTTTTTCAGCAAATTGCTTTAAAAGGCTATTTCTTTGTTTGAGAAAATGGTTGTATCTGATTAAAGAGATAAGGTAGTTTTTATCAATTTGAGAAAACAGACTATCAAAAAATTTTCTCCTTTCTTCACTGCCTTCCCTGATAAGGTCTGTATCATAGGGGGTTACTAGAATTAAGGGGAAGCGCCCTATGTGGTCCGTAATTTTTTTCATAACTTTTTTTGTCCGCCTGAAATATTTTTTTCCCGGCCTGAAATAAGGTTGAGATAAGGTAGTCTGTATTGTTTTTATGAAAAGTTCCGGAAACGGAAAAAAAACTTTCTCCCCTTTTTAGAGACTGATTATCTGAGGTATGAAAAGCACTTTTACTCATGCTTAGAAAATGAATAGCGTCGAGTAAATTAGTTTTGCCTGATCCATTGTTCCCTGTGAGTATATTTACACCTTCAGAAAATTCCAGAGATTCCTCTTCATAATTCTTGAAATTCAGCAAGTTTAAATTTTTAATCCTCATGAAACTTTCGTTATTCCCATTTTGTCAGAACAATATGCGTTAAAAAAACTGGTATTTAGACTGTTATTTGTGAATTGCAACTGTAGAATTTTGATACTCAACCTGTAAATTTTATTTATTGAAAATTGAATGTTTTTATTAATTTCGCATATCCGAACGTTTAGAACTATAACGATTTATGGCAAGTGTTAAAGAACAGTCAAAAGCAAAAGTAAACGCCTCTTCAAAATTTTCAAAGGAAACATACCTGTTCTGGTATGAGAAGATGGTACTTCTTAGAAAATTTGAAGAAAAATCAGGTCAGTTATATGGACAGCAAAAGATAAAAGGTTTTTGCCACTTATATATAGGTCAGGAGGCTTGTGCTCTTGGTGCAGTTTCTGCCCTGACAAAAGACGACCATTGGATTACAGCATACCGTGATCACGGTATACCATTAGCACTTGGTACTTCACCAAATGCAGTAATGGCAGAGTTGTATGGAAAAGTTACCGGGTGCTCAAAAGGAAAAGGTGGTTCAATGCACATTTTTGATAAAGAAAGAAATTTTGCAGGTGGGCATGGTATCGTAGGAGGTCAGATTCCACTAGGCGCAGGTCTTGCATTTGCAGAAATGTATAAAGGAACCAAGAACCTCTGTATGTGTTATATGGGGGATGGTGCTGTAAGACAAGGAGCATTCCATGAAACATTAAATATGGCAATGACCTGGAAAATACCTGTGATCTTTGTTATCGAAAACAATGGTTACGCAATGGGTACTTCTGTACAAAGAACCAGTAACGTAACGGAATTATATAAACTTGGCGAATCTTACGATATCCCATCAGAGCCTGTAGATGCAATGAGTGTAGAAGAAGTACACCTTGCAGTAGAGAGAGCTGCGGAAAGAGCAAGAAACGGCGAAGGTCCAACTTTACTTGAGTTCAGAACTTACCGTTACAAAGGACACTCCATGTCAGATCCTGCTAAATACAGAACCAAGGAAGAACTTGAAGAATATAAGGCAAAGGATCCTATCGAGCAGGTAAGAGCTACCATTCTTGAAAACAAATATGCTACAGAGCAGGAGCTTGAGGCTATTGATAAAAAAATCAAAGAAATTGTTGAAGAAAGCGTGAAATTTGCAGAAGAGTCACCGTTCCCATCTGAGGACGAGGCATTTAAAGATGTTTACATGGAGCCTAATTATCCGTTCATTATTGAATAATTTAAGAAAAGGATTAAAAAACTTCCTCATTACAAATATTTTACAGTAAATTTGCAGCCTAATATATAAATAATGGCAAAGTTAAAGGAAAGCAAAGGTGAGCCGGTAGCAGAAAATCCGGAATTGGTATCAAATAAGTTTCAGACTGAAGATTTTCTAAATAAATACAAAAACGTTTTATTCGGGATTGTTGGTGCAGCGGTTCTTGCAGGTGCCGGATATTTCTTTTACAATCACCAGAAAGGCAGTCAGAATAAAGAAGCACAGAATGCAATGTTTGCTTCTGTAATCGCTTTTGAAGAAGATTCTTTAGATAGAGCTCTCAAGGGTTTGGGTCCAAATGCTCCTGGTCTTCTAGATGTTGCAGATGATTTCAGCGGAACCAATGCCGGAGATCTTGCTAATTTCTATGTCGGCGTTGCTTATTTGAAAAAAGGTAAGTTTGAAGATGCAATTTCTCACCTGAAAGAATTCAATGCGAATGATTTATTGGTCCAGGCCAGAGCGTACAGCCTTATCGGAGATGCTTATATGGAGCTTAAAGATGTCGACAATGCAATTACTTACTATAAAAAAGCTGCAGATTACAAGCCAAATGAGCAGTACACTCCCTCTTATCTTATGAAATTGGCTCTTGCATACGAACTTTCTAAAAACTTCGGAGATGCAGCTAAGCAATATGAGAAAATTATCAAGGATTTTCCTAAGGCTTCTGAGGTAATGGATGCTAAGAAGTATCTAGAGCAAGATTTGGAACGTGCAAAATAATTAATTCAATAATAAAAAATATTAAAGGGATAGGACATTCGTCTTATCCCTTTTTAATTTAAAAACATCATTAGATAAAATGGCAACATCACTTAAAAACCTTAGCAGTCATACAGGAAAGAATATTACAGACATTTCGGCCAAAAAATTTGGAGTGGTAGTAGCAGAATGGAATTCTGAAATTACAGAATCACTTTATGCCGGTGCTTTAGACACACTGCTGAAGCATGGAGCAAAAAGGGAGAATATAATTAAAAAGCTTGTTCCGGGTTCTTTTGAACTTAGTCTTGGCGCTCAATGGATGGCTCAGCATGATGAAATTGACGCAGTGATTGTATTAGGCTGTGTAATACAGGGAGATACAAGGCATTTTGACTTTATCTGTGATGCCGTCGCTTATGGTATAACAGAAGTAAGCTTGAAATACAACAAACCTGCAATTTTTGGGGTACTTACAACCAACAATCAGCAACAGGCTTTGGACAGAGCAGGAGGGAAACACGGAAATAAAGGAGACGAAGCAGCTATCACAGCAATTAAAATGCTGGGGTTTTAGTCTATTATTCCTGGGCTTTTCAAAATTACTTGAAAAGCTCAGAAGTATAATCAAAATTTTTCTGAAGCAATTTCACGAACCATTTCCCAAACCAATTCCCCTTCATATCCTTTTGAAACTGCATATCGAGCTACTTTTTGTTGTTTTTTGAAAATGTCAGGCTCATTTATTGAAGCAAATTTTTTTTCAAGGAGTTTTTTTTAAAGTTTTTCTATAGGTTTCTTCGTCGATCTGTTCGTCTAAAGCCTTTTCAATTTCTGCTTCAGAAATACCTTTTCCTGAAAGGGTAAATTTTATTTTATTTCGCCCCCAGTTTTTTAGCCGAAATTTTCCACCGGTAAAGCTCCGGATAAATCTTTCTTCGCTAAGGAAATTTTCTTCAATTAATCTTGAAATTAATACGTTGGCAACATCCGGAGAAACCCCTAACCCGTATAATTTGTCAAGAACTTCCTGTTGGGATCTTTCCCGATAGGCACAAAAAGAAGAAACTTTCTGAAATATTTCGTTAAGACCGAACTCTTTTTCTTTTTTTGTGATACCCATTTTTCTAATTTTACGAATTAAGTTAAAAAATTGAAAAATAAGAAAGCTTTAACCCTACTCTTTATTTCCAACGGAATCTCAGGGTTCGCACAGGGTATCTCCATGCTCTCTATTCCCTGGTATTTTACTCAGCAAAATCAGTCATCTTTGTTTATTGCATTTTTCGCTGCAGTAACATTAGGGTCATTATTCTGGGGATTATATGCCGGAGCTTTAGTTGACGGATTTAACAGGAAAGACGTTTTCCTTGGCACCAACTTCATTGAAGGGTTAATAATTCTTTCTGTTGCCTCTTTGGGCTTTAAGGAAGGCATATTGCCCGGTGCCCTGATTATGTTGGTATTTACCATTACTTTTTTCGGGTACCATATTCACTACCCTAATTTATATGCATTTGCCCAGGAAATAACCGATCCCAAGGATTATACTAAGGTTACCTCGTACATTGAAATTGTCGGGCAGTCCACTTCCATAGGTGCTGCTGCTTTGGGTGCCTTGTTGCTTGAAGGGGTAGATACTGTGCAGACCATTCCGTTTCTGAATCTTGAAATACCAATACATATTCCTAAATGGGAGCTGCATGAAATCTTCCTCATGGATGGTCTTACTTATATGGTTTCTTTTATCATGATTCTCTTTATTAAGCACAAACCTTCCAGAGACATAACTCAT
Organism: Sporocytophaga sp.; assembly: GCA_024707265.1. Lineage (GTDB taxonomy): Bacteria > Bacteroidota > Bacteroidia > Cytophagales > Cytophagaceae > Sporocytophaga. The sequence goes on from JANQAB010000009.1 coordinate 788,125, forward strand.
CTGGAAGAAGGGGATCTGAAAGAGAAACTGAAATCAGGGTATGATTATCTTGTAAGTAATAAATTGGTGTTATTATTTGGCATTTGTTCTTATTCCATATTCATAGTTACCCTCGTTGAAATATTCAGCCTACGGCCCCTTTATATCAGCCATCATTTGCAGGAAGGAGGTGATATTCTCGGACTTTCGGAATTATTATACGCCTCGGGCTCTCTTGTTTCAGGTATCATCATTAATACTCTATTGAGCAGAATGCCTATTCCAAGATCTATTGTGATTTTAACCTTTCTGACTGCAGGGGCATTTTTTGTTTGTTCGTATACACAGAATGTAATGGTGTTTTTGGGCATTTCTATGGTTACCGGGTTTACAAATGCAGGATCACGAATATTCAGGGTCTCTTATTTGTTCAATTTAATTCCGAATGAATTGACAGGAAGAGTAAATAGTATGTTTAATGTGATCAGCACCTTTTTCAGGATGTTTTTTATCATCACCTTTATATTCCCCTTTTTCTCCAAAGGGTCCAATGTGGTATATGCCTACTTAATTTTAGGCATCTTTACAATGATTGCAGGTATTGTTTTAATTTTTCTATATAAAAGAATTTTGAGATTGACGGAACGAATTTCTGAAGTTGGGACTTTGTCTCATTAAGATATGCTCAAATTCAATCAAATTCGTGATATAGTGGCAGGTACTTTAATTTGCCACTCTGAAAATAATGCTATTATTGAATACCTCCTTCTGGATAGTCGGAAGGTGAGTATTCCATCGTCTTCCTTATTTTTTGCTATAGAGGGGGGCATCACGATGGTCATAAATTTATTGAGGAGCTATATCACAAGGGAATAAGAAATTTTATTATTGAAAAAGCTCCTCACGACTTAACTCTTTTTCAGGGGTGCAATATTATACAGGTTGAAAATGCTGTTTCTGCATTGCAGCAGATTGTTAAATTCCATAGAAATGAGTTTACATTACCGGTTATAGGAATCACAGGTAGTAATGGAAAAACAATTGTGAAGGAATGGCTCACCCAGCTTTTAACCAAAGATTATAATGTTATAAAAAGCCCTAAAAGTTATAATTCACAGATAGGTGTTCCTTTGTCTGTATGGGAGATAAATGAGCAGCACCAGTTTGGAATATTTGAAGCAGGAATTTCAAGGCCAGGCGAGATGATGCGTCTTGAAAAAATTATTAAGCCAGACCTGGGAATTTTTACAAATATTGGGCCAGCTCACGATGAAGGATTTGCTTCGAGAGAAGAGAAGATTAAGGAAAAATTGTGTCTGTTTAAGCATTCCAAGGTAATTTTTTCCTGTGCGGACCATAAGGACATTACAAATCTTATAAAGACAGAATTGCCTGGGGTTAAAAATATTACCTGGTCCACTAAGAGAACTGGGGATCTCGTAATCAAAGATCTTGAAGTTGAAAGCAATACTATTAGAATTCAGGCTGTATATAATAAGCTTTTCCTGAATCTGACTCTCCCATTTTCCGATGAGGCATCATTGGAAAACTTGATGCATTGTATTCTTGTGTTACTTTATCTGGATGTGAAACCAGACGAAATTCAATCAAGGCTGAATGCACTTCAGAAAGTAGAGATGAGGTTGGAGCTGAAGGAGGGAATTAATGGCTGTTATGTTATAGATGATACTTACAATAATGACCTTGCCGGATTAACCATTGCATTAAATTTTCTCGATCAGCAAAAACAGAAAGAAGAAAAAGACAGTCATACTTTCTGATTTGCTGGAGACCGGTCGCGATGAACGAAGTCTCTATGCCGCAATTGGAGATTTGTTGTTAAGTAAGGGGGTTAAGAAGCTGATTGGTATCGGATCTACATTTAGCAGAAATGCAGATCTCATAAAAATTGAATCAACCTTTTATCCTAATACAGCATCCTTCCTTTCTGATATGCAGTCGACCGATTTCAGCGAAGAGATAGTTCTTGTAAAAGGTGCAAGGGTTTTCAAATTTGAAGAGATCGTTAAAAAGCTTCAGCAAAAGGTACACGGTACCGTATTTGAGGTCAATCTGGATAGTTTAAGTTCCAATTTGAATTTCTACAGGTCAAGATTGGACCATGGTACCAGAATTATGGTAATGGTTAAAGCCTTTGCTTATGGAAGCGGAAGTTACGAAGTCGCCAATTTATTGCAGTTTCACAGAGTAGACTACCTGGCAGTAGCATATGCGGATGAGGGGGTGGCTTTGAGGGAACATGGAGTAAGTTTACCGGTAATGGTGATGAATCCTTCCTTTAGTACTTTTGATAAGTTATTCCAATATAACCTCGAGCCGGAAATATATAGCTTCAAGATCCTCAGAGAATATCTTGACTTTATTAAAGCTAATGATATCTCATCCAAAATCCATTTGAAACTGGATACAGGTATGCGAAGGCTTGGATTTGAAGAAAAGGACCTTAAGGATCTTGTTGAATTACTTAAAAATACAACAAATATCAGGGTGGCGAGTGTTTTTACCCACCTTGCAGGGGCAGATGAAGGAGTTCACGATGATTTTACTCAATCTCAGATCCGGAAATTTAAGTCTTTTACAGAGCACTTGAAGAATGACTTGGGTTATGACTTTTTGAGACATGCTCTGAATAGTGCGGGGATTATTCGTTTCCCTGAAGCCCAAATGGACATGGTAAGGTTGGGTATAGGTCTATATGGAATTGAAGCAGGAGGATTGTTGCAGGATCAGTTACAGCCAGTTGGTACATTAAAAACTATTATCTCTCAGATAAAAGAAATTAAAAAAGGGGAAACTGTTGGTTATGGTCGTAAAGGTGTAGCAGAAAGGGATCTTCGTATCGGTACTATAGCAATTGGCTATGCCGATGGATATGACAGGCGCTTTAGTAACGGAAAGGGGAAGGTACTCGTTCAGGATAAACTATGTCCTGTAATCGGGAATGTCTGTATGGATATGTGTATGATAGATATTACAGACACCAATGCTAGAGAAGGAGATGAAGTGATTGTTTTTGGTAGAAAGCCGTCTTTAAATGATCTTTCGCAGGTTATAGGAACAATTCCTTATGAAATCTTAACAAGTGTTGGACAGCGGGTAAAACGCGTTTTTTATTCTGAATAGAAAATTATTCAATCTTATTATTACTCTGTCATGAAGTAATTATAACTGATCATATTTACTTTCATAAAATAATAAAGTACTTAATGAAAATAGTATGATCAGTTATTTGATACTGAATGGGAATGATAAAAGGGACTAGGGAAGGATTTAAGAGGGATTAAACTCGCACCATTTCGGCGATTTCAATTTCTTTAATTTCATCAATTCTGAAAAAACAATAGACAGGATTTCGATTTTCTTTTAACGAAGTATATTGTTCCTGCATCGTTATTCCTTTTAATAAACTTTTGATTTCATCAAACTCCACAATGTGGAAATTTCGGAGAAGAATGTTGCCGTTTTTCAGGACTACGTCAACAGAAGCCTTGCTTCCGGCAGTATCCATCAATTCTTTAAGGGTAGCTTTTAATTCCATAAAGCAGCATTTTTTTCTTAAAAATATAAGAAATTATTTTACAAAAAGATTAAAAGTGAATGTTGTTTGTTACATGCTTTTTGAGGAAGTTTTTCCACTTAATTGTCCACATTCTGCATTGGCGGATTTTTTTTAAAGAAAATTATCCACAGATGTGATTTAAAATGCCCAGAAACTGACACGATTCAGGTTTTCTTAATAAAAATATAACATTGAGAAAAAATAAAGCCGGGAAGATCCCTAAAACTTCCCGGCAAAATTGAAACTGTAAATAAATGAATTAAAGCAGATGCAACTAGAACCTTTGGCCATTCATTTTGTTCCAGTTCCCTGATGTCCATTTTCCCCTATAGTATTTCTTTTATGTAATATTCATTCCGGCAAAGTCTAAAAATTATTCAGAAATGGTTTAAAAAGCCTAAAATTGAGTATTTTAAATTGATGACTGTATGTAATATAATATGCAAGATTGAACCATAATTAGTCCTGCTCAGTTTCTTTAAATAGATAGAGACAAAAGATAGAAATGATGAAAAAATTGTTGGTTTGTGCAGTTTCCTTAGGATTTCTGTCAATTTCTTACGCTCAGGATTGTCCGGAAGGAATGGTAAAAAGGGCCGATATTGAAGGAGTGGAAAATTCCGGAGGCAAATTTCGCCCTAAAGGGGAGGCGGGCTACCTTGAAAATGATCATGCTTATACAAGAGCCATTGATCAGGTAAGAACAGAAAGTGATGTCGACCCATATGCGGAGACCTATGCTTATGTATATGGCGGCGATACAACAGTGGTATCTTCCCTTAACGAATGTGTTTTCAAAGATTCGTTAAAAAACAAGGAGTATTTACAGAACGAATCATCCCAGATAGTTGAGCCTGATTATCTTAATGATGAAGAAGCTTATAGTTTTAAAGAGTCTGAAGATGACCCCGTTAAATGGAATGGAGGAAAGCTTGAATATGAGTCTGAAACTCATAAGGATAACAAAAGGATTAAGTATAAGGATGAAAACCTAAGGTTTAAATCTGAAGAGTCAGGGAAGGGTGAGAAAAAAGTCAAATATGCTGATGATTTGGAAGGGTACAACTACGAACGTAAGAATGACAACAGCAAGTTTGATTATTTCTATGAAACGGAAACTGAAGCCATGGAAGTGAAGAAGAAGAAAGACGGAGAGGCTAAAGTTTATTATGACGGAGAGTTTGACAATTTAGATGAGATAAATAATTCTGAGTTAATTGAGATGAAGGATGTGAAGTGAGAGAAATTAATTCGGCAGGATTATTTATCAAAAAATACAGAGGCAGGTAAGCCTCTGTATTTTTATTAGATATTAAAGATTTTTAATTATTTCACAGCAACCTGCTTAGAAACTTCGCTGAATCTTTTAGCAACTTCATCCCAGTTTACCAAATTCCAGAAAGCGGCGATATAATCAGGTCTTCTGTTCTGGTACTTTAAATAATAAGCATGTTCCCACACATCAAGTCCTAATAAAGGAAACCCCTTTACTTCTGCAACATCCATGAGCGGGTTGTCCTGATTAGGAGTAGAGGTTACTTTTAACTCACCACCGTCAGTAACAATAAGCCATGCCCATCCTGATCCGAATCTTGTCGCTCCTGCATTGTTGAATTCCTCTTTGAATTTATCAAAAGAGCCGAATTTTTTATCAATTGCAGCTGCCAGTTCACCAGAAGGTTTTCCTGCGCTTTTCGGAGAAAGTAGTTGCCAGAATAGAGAGTGGTTGTAGTGTCCTCCACCATTATTTCTAACAGCTGGAGATGCTTTGCTGATATTTTTCAGAATATCTTCCAAAGATTTACTTGCCAGCTCTGTGCCCTCAATAGCTTTATTAAGGTTTGTAACATAGGCCTGATGATGCTTTCCATGGTGTATTTCCATAGTAGCTTTGTCAATATGTGGCTCCAATGCATCTGGTGCATATGGTAAAGCCGGAAGTTCAAATGCCATATTAATTAAATTATTAAGGTTATTATAATTGATTTAGATAATTCAAATTTATTTAATTTCTGAGCTTATTGAAAAATTCGACAAGCAGGCCGCTACATTCCTTTTCCATAATACCTTTTACCAACTCTGTTTTAGGATGCAGCAAGTTTACTCCGGTTTTTAAAAAGCCCTGTTTAGGATCTGATGCTCCAATTATTACTTTTTTCATCTGACTCCAATATAGTGCGCCTGCACACATTACGCAAGGTTCAAGTGTGACATAGAGCTCGCATTCATTTAAATATTTGCTTCCGAGAAAATTTTGAGCTGAAGTAATCGCAATCATTTCTGCATGTGCTGTTACATCGCTGAGTCTTTCTGTCTGGTTGTGAGCACGAGCTATAATTTTATTTTTGCAAACTACCACTGCGCCCACTGGTACTTCATTGTCTTCAAAAGCAAGTAAAGCCTCCTTATAGGCTTCTTTCATAAAATGGGCGTCACTATAAACCGAAAACTCCACTATTTTGTTTTTTTCTTTCTTGCGTTTTGATCTTTAAGCACTTCTTTAGCATCCTTTCCTCTTAAAACAGGTTCTTTAGGATTTGCCGGCTCTACGTCATACAGCTTTTTAGGCTCTATGTGAATTGTAGTCATAGACTCTCTTACTACAGGCTGCCATTGAGCTTTGAGGTTTTCAGGAGCAGTATAGTTGAATATGTAGATAAATCCATTTACCAGTGCATATTGAATGAAAGAGTATTTTTTGGTGCCTTCTGAAGAAGAAACAAATTCAAATGCTATCAATCGTTTACCATTGACGGGAAGTATTGTATCCTGAATAAAAGTCACCTTATCATATGACTGAAGGATGGTCGCTTTATAAAAATCTTTAATCACAGGTAGGTCAGTCCCCGGAATCTTTGACTTGGTTACATTAAGGCCAAAATCTACCATTCTGTCTATGTTGGTATACATTGCAAGTGGCTTTTTGGTCGAAGGATATTTTATGGCGATATCATCGTCTGTCATTACATAAAAGTCCTTTGGAAGGCCGATAGAGATACCGTCAACCAGCTTGGTCTGAACCAATTTCGGTTCTTTTCCGGTAAATCCGGCAACCAAAGCAATTAATAGAAATGAGAAGATTTTCATATGGGTTACACAAAACTTGGTGCAAGTTAAAAATTAACGGTAATTTTTGCCTGATTAGTTTACTTTTCTATGTGATATCGATTTTATCATTAACATAATTTTCTGAGAAAAATGGGCGGTGAGTGTAAATGTGAAATGCCAAGAAGGTCTATTTTAACTCCTTTCCTGAAAATAATGACCTACTCCTTAAAAAAGGAGCAAACTAATTTTTAAATTCGCAGCTTAATAAAAAATAATATTTCTTATGCTTAGAACTCATACTTGCGGAGAGTTAAGAATATCGGATGTGGGAAAAGAGGTTACCCTTACCGGTTGGGTTGCAAAAATCAGAGACAAGGGAGGAATGATCTGGATTGATCTTAGAGATCGTTATGGTATTACTCAATTAATACTTGAAGAGGGTAAATCTGATAAAAAGGTTGTAGAGGCAGCAAGGAGTCTGGGTCGTGAATTTGTTCTTGAAGCTAAAGGAACAATAATAGAGCGTGTCGCAAAAAATGACAAAATGCCTACCGGAGATATTGAAATAAAAGTCTCTGATCTTAATATCTTAAACCCGGCAAAATTGCCTCCTTTTCTTATCGAGGATGAAACGGACGGCGGCGAAGATCTTAGAATGAAATATCGTTATCTGGATCTTAGAAGAAATATCGTCAGGAAAAATCTTGAGCTGAGACACAGAATTGCTATTGAAGCAAGAAAATATCTGGACAGTCTTAATTTTCTTGAAGTTGAAACGCCTGTATTGATCAAATCAACTCCTGAAGGAGCAAGAGATTTTGTGGTACCTTCCAGAGTGCATGCCGGAGAATTTTATGCACTGCCTCAATCTCCACAAACTTTCAAGCAATTACTGATGGTTTCTGGATTTGACAGATATTATCAGATTGTGAAATGTTTCAGAGATGAAGATTTAAGAGCTGACCGCCAGCCTGAATTTACCCAGATAGACTGTGAAATGTCGTTCATCACTCAGGAAGATATACTGAATACATTTGAAGGAATGATCAGACATTTGTTTAAGACAGTTAAAGGCATCGATTTACCTCCATTTCCAAGAATGACATATGCTGATGCTATGAAATACTATGGAAATGACAAGCCTGATACCCGTTTTGAAATGAAGTTTGTTGAACTTACAGACGTAGCAAAAGGGAAAGGCTTTAATGTATTTGATCAGGCTGAACTAGTTGTTGGAATTGCTGCAAAAGGTTGTTCAGAATATACGAGAAAAGAACTTGACGAAATAACAGAATTTGTAAAGAGACCTCAGATAGGCTCTAAAGGGTTGGTATATGTGAAGCTTAATCAGGACGGAACTATAAAATCTTCAGTAGATAAATTTTATGGGGAAGCAGATCTTAAAGTTTGGGCAGAGAAATTAAATGCTCAAAAGGGTGATCTTCTTTTGATTTTGTCAGGAGGTGCAAAACAGACTAGATCTGCTTTGAGTGAGCTTAGGCTCGAAATGGGAAAGAGACTTGGCCTGAGAGATAAGAATACATATTCTTGTCATTGGGTGGTAGACTTTCCATTGCTCGAGTTTGGAGAAGAAGAGAAGAGATGGTTTGCAATGCACCATCCGTTCACATCACCAAAACCAGAGGATATCGGATTACTGGAGTCTAACCTTGGTCAGGTACGTGCTAATGCTTATGATATGGTAATCAATGGAGTGGAAGTTGGGGGAGGTTCTATTAGAATTTATAACAAAGATCTTCAGGCGAAGATGTTTGAAATTCTTGGATTCTCTGCCGAAGAAGCAAAAGCTCAGTTTGGCTTTTTAATGGATGCATTTGAATACGGTGCTCCACCACACGGAGGTATTGCATTTGGCTTCGACAGGTTGTGTTCATTGTTTGGTGGTGTGGATTCTATCAGAGACTTTATTGCATTCCCCAAAAATAATGCAGGAAGAGATGTAATGATTGATTCTCCATCTCCTATCAGTGATGCTCAGTTAAATGAGTTACACATTGGAGTAAAAGCAGAAGATTTAAAGAAATAGTTATTTGTACTATTATATGTGATAAACAAAGAACTCCGGCTTGCCGGAGTTCTTTGTTTATATGCCTGTCAAAAAAGGAATGTTAAATTTCTCTTTTGCGTAAATAATAGTTTACTGATAGCTGAACGTACAAATCTCTGAGCCTGTAGGTAAGCCCATCCCACTTTTCATTGTAAAGACTTCTGAAGGAAAATGTACCTCTCAGGTCCATGCTCAATCTGGGAGAAACTGTGTACTGCGCACCTGCTAATACACCGGAGAAATGAGTATTAACATGGCTGCTGTAATCATATTCTTTTTGGTTGACTGTATTGGGCTCAGGAATATCAGTTCTGCCGACAATTCCCGTTGCTGTACCTTTATTGTTTCGGGATATAGCTCTTGCATAATATGCCCCGGTATGTAAGCTCCATTTTGGGTTTAATATATAATGCAGATTTAACGGAATCTCAATGTATTGAATGTCAAATTTACCTTTAGTTTCACCGTTAAAAATTGTTTCGACTTCATATTCATAGGGCTGATTATTAATCGATATGCTGACTTTGTCTCTGTACCATTGATCTTGAACAGTTGACCTGTAGGTTACTTTTCTCCTGCTATAAAAGGCCTCAAGAGAAATAGAAAGTTCCGTTAAGAGATTATATGAAACTCCCAATCCAACCAAAGGGTTAAAACCGGGAGCTCCTGATTTGCTTATAATTGTTTCACTATGATAAATTGGTCCCCCTGCCTGAATGCCAGCTTTGGCATAAATATTAAATGGCTTATTCTGAGAAACTGCAGAGTTCCATATAAACAGAAATAAGAGAGAGGATACTATGAATTTCATTACTTTAAATTACTGAGCAACTACAAGCTTTGTTGAGAATGATTTCTGATCCTCGCTTACAATTTTGCAGGTATAATAACCCGGGGCAAGGTCAGAAACCCTGATTGCTGAAGAAGAAGCTCCATTCCACACTTTAGTAGAAACTAATGCACCCTGATTGTTATAAAAGAATACAGTGCCTGATATAAATGGAGCATTGTTAATCTGAATGATGTCTTTTGCAGGGTTAGGAAATAAAGAAGCTCCTGTATTTGCCAACGGACTGGTAGTTGAAAGTGTTGTGAAATCAAGTGAAAGATTGTCAATGAATAAAGTGCTTCCTGCCTGGCCTTTAAGTTCCTTACCTCCCGCGCTTGAAGAGAAAGTCATTGTAGCGGAATCAGGAGCTGCTTCAGAATTGTACGTTACCGGTACAGATAGTAAGGTATAGTTATTAACTGTCTGGTTTGTCTGGAAATAACCTATTCCAACAGTATCTCTGCTATTGCTCGCAGAATTCCATTTAAACAGATAAATCGCTATAGAACAAGAGTCACCATTTACAGGGCTATACTTATAATATACTTTAAATCCAGAAGGCTTGTCAGTATAAGGAACTCCAAATTTAGCGCTGCTTACCGGATTCATAATGTTTAGTTTGAAAAACCCAAGGTATAAATTTCCAGCAGCCAGCTGACCAAAAGCAGTTCTTGAAGTTAGTTTCACAGCATAAGTTCCGCTTTGGGCATCTGTAGTTTTTTCAGTTGGAGGCTGAACACCCGGAGCTAAATTCAAAAGCTCATTTCCGGAAGCCCAATCATTAACCTGGTCATAGGGTGTATACGGAGTATTTGCAGGATAATGTGTCCAGTTTTCAAAATCACTGTTAAGAAATTGTTGCTGAGCAAATATACTGGTCGATGTGAATAGAATAATTAAAGTGTAGATATATTTCATAGATTATTAATTTTTGTTCTTGCTAATATACAAAAAAATGAATGGGCTGCTTGACTATTTAAATAGTGGACTTTGGGCTTGTGTCTGAACATAAAGATAATCGACTTGTGTTCAGGAGGCTTTGGAGGGACGGGGCTGAAGAAGTATTTAAGGTTAGCAGGGTTAAAGTTTTTTGTGGATGTATCCTTTGCTCTCATTATTAAACCCCTTCATTTTTTTTGGGTTCTGTTATAAAAAAGTAAATAATTAGTTGAAAATTATCTGCTAAAGATTTTTTGTTTCCAATATATTTTTAGTTTTGTATCAGTATTTTTTACATCAGCTATGGGGAAATTGATTTCAGATTCCAGAAGTCTTATACTGTTTTTAATTAAAGCAGATTTAAGAGCAAATAAATTACTTACGAGCATGCAAGAGGCGGGCTTTACCTCTGCCTATTATTATACTGACCTTAATGTTGCAATATTTGAGTTGATGGACATTAATGAGAAAGACCGTGAAGATGTTGCAACTCTTTATGTTCAATATGTAGATGAGTTTTGCAAACTTGAAGTTGCCGAGTTTTACTCAGGCAGAATGAAATTGCCAATATGGTTTATCATGAACTGATGAAATTGAAATAATTGGAGGTAGTTAAATGACTTCAAATTCAGGTTGTTGTAGAAGTTTTGGTTTCCATTTACTTCCCAGGTGAAACTTAGGGTGAGCTATGCCGTTAAAACTTGCTCTGCGAAGCAGAATCATTATTTTAATCAGCGTTAACTGGCTTATGAATATTAGTACCCATGATGTAATGTGTACAAAGGATCAGCAGCCATTTTTAGTATGGATTTGGTTATGGCGTTTTAATATGAGGTTAATTTTTGCAGGTTGTTATTTATTTCTACTTCTTCTCGCTGGGTGCTCATTTAAAAATGAGAACATTACAAAATTAAAAAGACCTGATAACAAGATATTACAGGCGTTTAATTTTAATGAGAAGTATGATATCGTTTATCAGTTCTATCAGGAGTATAAGACTACAGAAAAGGTCAGTCACATGATTGCTATTGTAAAAATGCATGACAATCGCTTCAAGCTTCAGAATAGCTTGCCAATCAGCAGGTCGTCATTAAAGCAGCTTACTAAAATTGAGAAAAGCAAATTTCTTGACGGAAGGCCCATCATTTTCAACCCGGAACGAATCCTTAATGAAGACATTCGTACCAAAGCAGTAGAATATGGATCGGGAAAGGATTATAATGTTTTTCACTCTGATGGTTATTATCAGATCATATCTAACGGTCGTATGGAAGCTATAGTCATTTGTGATACAGAGAATGACTTAATGTATATTGAGGCAGTAAAATAATCTCAGCAGACTTTATCATTTTGATATGCAGCACGGAAGTTTTCGTGCTTTTTTTGTAGCTTGTTTGCTGAAAGGATATGGTATGTGTTATGAATATCAGAGCAGAAAATCAGGTTGATTATGAGGTTACAGAAAGTCTTATTCAGGAAGCTTTTCGTAATGCCGAATTTTCTAATCACAAGGAACATTTACTTGTTCATAAACTCAGGCATTCAGAGTCTTTTGTTCCTCCATTATCTCTTATCGCAGAATCAGATAACCAAATAGTTGGTCATATCCTTTTTACCAAAGTAAAGATTGAGGGGATTATAACAAAGGAATCACTTGCATTGGCTCCGCTTTCAGTGCTCCCGAAAATGCAGAGGCAGGGCATCGGGACCAGGCTTTTGAAATATGGTCTGCAAAAAGCAAAAGAATTAGGTTTTGAGTCCGTTATAGTTTTAGGGCATCCGGAATATTATAAGAAATTTGGTTTTAAAAGTGCTTCAAGATGGAATATTAAGTGTCCGTTTGAGGTTCCGGATGAAGTATTTATGGCACTGGAGTTAAAAGAAAATGCCTTAAATAATGCCTCAGGAATTGTGCGGTATCCTGATGTTTTCACTGAATAGTATTTAAACAGATAATTGTATGAACAAGTCCAACTGGTTATTCTTTCTTATTCCCGTAGTTCTTATAGGGGATATGCTGCTTATTTCACCTATAAGATCCTTATTATTGAGTTCTTCTACAACAATGGCAGTGTGTGGCTTTTTACTTGCCTTGGGAGTATTTTGGGCAAACATGTTCTATATAAGGAAAGTTATTGCAAAGCTTAATTGAACTTTACGATAAAGCGTTGTAAAATATTCTGGGAAGAATAAGTAATTATTTTTATGTTTTTTTTTGTAAATCCTTAAAGTTTTTCTTTATTTTTATCTTGATTTTGAGTGTGTTAAGGCTTAGTGTGTTCAGTGCGATTTTTAACAAGCCTATAAAATAATTTTTAACATTTTAAATTTCAACCAAATGTTTAACTCTGTTGCATTAGATGTCGTTCTCGGCCTGGTGTTCATATATTTATTGTACAGTCTGCTGGTCACAGTAATCGGAGAAATAGTTTCTACCTGGTTGGGCTTGAGATCACAAGTGCTCTATAAAGCCATCAATAGAATGTTGACAGATAGCTTTTTTAAGAATGAATCTTTAGGGTTGAGAATTAAATTGATGGCGAAGAAAGTTTTAGGAAGAGAAGAGAACAAGCCAGCTACATTTGCCCAAAAGTTTTATCAGTATCCATCAATAAAATACCTCTCAAAACTTGAAGCTGCGAAAAATAAATTTACAGAAAGTCAGCTTCCTTCTTATCTGAGTGCTGAGAATTTTGCAACGGCTATAATAAATATCCTGAAGGAGAGAGGCGCAGGAACATCTGTTTCAGAACAAATAAACTATTGTCTCAGATATAATGCCTGTCAGATTCAACAGGAGACATTAAAGCAACTGAACAATTTATATAATGATTCCGGACGTGATGAAAATCTGTTTCAGAAAAAGCTTGAAAACTGGTTTGATGACACAATGGACAGGGCAAGTGGCTGGTACAAACGTAAAATTCAATGGATACTCTTCCTTGTGGGATTTTTTATTGCCCTTATATTTAATGTTGACAGCATCGCCATTACAAGAAAACTTTCTGCGGATAAAGTTACAAGGGATAAAGTGATATCAATGGCTGTAGAGTCACGTACTTCTTCTCCTCAGTCTTCAGGAGATTATCTAAATAGTAATTCTCCGGATTCACAAACTGCAGACTATAAAACATTGCTTGCGGAAGCGGACAGCGCAAATATGGTGATGGGTATTGGTTGGGATGATCTTCCATATAGTGAAATAGGGTTTGGCAGGTATACACTGAAAGCTAAGCTTCCTTATCATGCTCTTAATCCCTTTGGTTCCAACTTCTGGGGCCTGGTAATTACCGCGATTGCGCTTTCTCTGGGGGCGCCCTTTTGGTTTGATTTATTGAAAAAGCTTGTTTCAATAAGAGGCGCTGGAGTTAAGCCTGAAAAGAAGTATGGTTTTCAATCAGAGGAAAAATCTACTGATTTTTTTCATCCTTCCAATGAGATATTGAATGAAATATATAAACCCTTAGTTCCCGACGTGGTTGAAGAGGCAAAGAAGGAATTGCAAACAATTGCTGGTGTGTGGTCTGTAGAATTAGGATATATAAAAGCAGGCTCAGAAAGGGTTAAGGCCATTGAAGTAAATGTTCAGGACATATCAGTTCAGAAAAATGCAGAAAAGAAATTAGGTAAGGAGTTTAAATCTCTACCTGTCAATTATATAATCAATAATGAGCCTGTAACAAATGATCTGACAGGAGGAGCAGAAGTCGGCAACCTGACAAGGGTAAATGGGTTTGGAGTAATGGGATGTCTATTAAGGAAAAATGAATCTGATAATATCTTTTTTCTCTCCTGCTGGCATGTGCTCAAAGGAGATACAGTGTGGAGAGCAAATACCGGAAGCACTGAACTGATTGTAAATGGAAAGGATGATATCATCGGCTATTTGGTCGATGGGGCTTTAACAGATAATTTTGATATTGGTATAGGTGAATTAACTTCTCCGGAAAGTTTTTCTGACTTGAATAAAACTCAGAACATAACCAGGGGTTGGAGAGCGCTGGCTGTTTCAGATTCATTAAATGAAACGGAAGTCTCATTTAAGAACAAACAATCCAATAAACAGAGCGCTGTTATTTACAATGACAAAGTGAGCAAATCTATATTGTATGCAGATGGGAATACTTATTTGTTGAATGATCTTTTTTCAATTGTAAAATATAGACTAGATGGAACCATGGTTGCTCCTGCAGAAAATGGGGATTCAGGGGCTGTGGTTGTTGACGGGGCGGGTTTTCCCCTGGGAATCATTATAGCTTCAGACAGTAAATTTTCTTATGCTGTTAAGTTTTCAAATTTTATGGCTGAAAATGCTCCATACAGTGATTATTCGGTATTACTTTCAAAATAAATCAAATTGAATTATAAAGAAACTGGGGTGTATCAGGGGATATTTATTATTGGTTGTTTACTGGGTATTCCGCTGCTTCCGATAATAATTATTCAGGGGAAGATCCTGAAGCGAAAAATACCGGTTTTACCCGAAGCAGAAAAGAACAGGACCGGTTTTATTGGCAATGGTGATATTTTTAACCTGGTTACAATAGGAGAATCTACAGTAGCGGGAGTTGGAGTGGGTGATCATAAAGAAGGAATTACTGGGAATATTGCTAAAGTACTGCAAGAATTTACAGGTAAAAAAATCAACTGGGATGTCCTTGCCAATTCAGGATATTCAGCAGATGCAGTAAATAAAAAACTAATACCTCTATTACCATCTAAGCCAATTGATCTTATTGTCATTGGTCTAGGTGCAAACGATGCTTTTGAATTGAAAAGTCCTTTACAATGGAAAAAAGGGATCACAGATATAATTGTCTCTGTAAGAAATAAAAATATTAATTGTCCTATAGTAATAGCTGCAATGCCACCCCTCAGGTATTGTCCGGCATTTTCTATTTTGTTTAAATGTATATTCGGAGGCCTGGTGTTGCTTTACACTAAAACGATGAAAGGTATATGCAGAAATCATCATCAGGTATATTTTATAAATCAGGAAATCAATTTTAAAAACTGGTCTCCCAGAATTGATCCTGGACTAACTATGAATGACTTGTTTTGCGACGGGGTTCATCCTTCCAAGCTGTCTTATGAATTATGGGGAAGGGAGATTGGGGAATATTTGATTAATAATAAGCTCGTATAATTCATTTTGTACTAAATGATTCAGAACAGGAACATCTGGAGGAGTACAGAAATGGAATCAAATTTTTAAAATCTAAAATTCAGCGAGGACAAAGGTTGCCCTTTCAATTAACTGAATTATACTGAGATTGGGACAGAGAAAGACTAGCAAGCTGGACAGCTCCAATTGGGGAGCGAAAGTTATAGAGCAGATTTCGATTGATTTAAACACCGAATTTCCGAAATTTAAAGAGTTCCCGAGAAGAAATTATGCAATGGTATCAGTTTATTCTCAACGATTTAAATTTGTACCACAATACCCTGAGTATACTCTTTAGATTCATTTTTTGCTTTATTAGACCCTATGGGCTTAGGTTGAACGGATGTCTTAATTTAGCTTGTTTCTGAACATCTGTACCTAAAAGCGATAGCAGTTTTTTATTACTAAATAAATTATAGGATTTATAAACTAAACCGAATTAGAATATAGGATTTTAATACCCAATTATAGGTAAGGTGCTGTTTGTCAATATTCTATGGTTCGTTTGTGGAAAGTTTTTTTAGATATGGGAATTATAATAAGCCAGTAAAAATTTTTATATTTAAGGTCTTTATTTAAAAATAACTAACACAAAATAGCAAATGGCAATTAGCGCTCCGTCGGGGAAGATATCTTCCGCCAATCTTGACAGTAATCAAAAATATGGTACTGCCCTTAGCTCCCTCATGGTTCTGTTTTTCATGATGGGTTTCATTACCTGTTTTAATGATATATTGATTCCTTATCTGAAGGTTATATTTAAACTTAATTATACCCAGGTCAACCTGATAAATTTATGTTTTTTTGGGGCATACTTTGTAATGTCTATCCCTGGGGGCAAATTGGTCCAGAAGTATGGATATAAAGCAATAATGATTACCGGGTTTGTTATTGCTGCTATAGGGTGTACTTTATTTTATCCAGCTGCAGAATTAAGAGTTTATGGACTTTTTTTAGCTGCGTTATTTATTCTCGCTACAGGAATTACCCTTCTTCAAGTTGCTGGAAATCCATATGTAGCTGTTTTAGGAAGCCCAGCAACTGCGTCTGCGAGACTTACTTTAACTCAAGCTTTAAATTCATTTGGTACATTTGCAGCTCCTTATGTTGGAAGTTACTTAATTTTATCAAAACTTCCCGAGATGCCAGCTGGGCTTGACAAATTGGAATCCTATGCTGATCTGCCTGAAAGTCTTAGTGTATTGCTGAACGATATATTGGCTAAAACTGAACTTGTATATCTTCAGGGTACTTATTTAGCTATCGCTGCTGTTTTATTGGTAATTGGAGGAGCTTTGTTTTTTATGAAACTTCCTGCCATCGGACATGGAGAAAGTGAAATTAGTACCGAAGGTTTGGCTGAGAAAAGCAGTATATGGAAATACCGTCATTTAGTATTGGGTATGATAGGTATTTTCTCGTATGTAGGAGCTGAAGTGGCTATAGGAAGCCATATTGTAAATTATCTGGGAATGAAAGATGTTATGGGAATGTCTCCTATAAAAGCAGGAACTTATGTTTCTTATTATTGGGGAGGTGCAATGGTCGGAAGGTTTTTGGGAACCTATATTCTTTCGAAATTTAAGCCAGGAAAAGTTTTAGGTGTTTTCGCAATTGGAGCTATATCTCTTATATTAATATCAATAGCAAGCCAAGGATTAATTGCAATGTGGACACTCATCTTAGTTGGTTTATTTAACTCATTAATGTTTCCAACAATCTTTACATTATCAATCAAAGGTCTTGGAAAGTATACGGACCAAGCGTCTGGTTTGCTTTGCACTTCTATAGTTGGTGGAGCTATTCTTCCATTGTTATTTGCTACAGTTGCTGATGAAACTGGAGGAAATCTTAAACTTGCATTGATCATTCCGATTATTTGTTATTTATATATATCATTCTTCGGCTTTAAAGGTCATAAGCCTGCCGAAAATTAATTAGTATTTCATATATACAAAAGAAAGGGGATAAGCAGAAACACTTATCCCCTTTCTATTATAATGAAGTAACTTAAAGAGTATCATGTTAAAAAAATTGAATCCCCTATTACATTATTAATGGCTGACTTACTTAAAAATATTTATAATAAAGCATTCTTTGACCAGTTCTGTGATATTACAGGCACTGTAATTAAAGATTTTGACAGAAAAGTTTTTCTCAAAAAAATTTATGATAAAGAGTGGGAGCAAAGAGAGCTAAAGCAGCGAATGAAGCACATTGCTTCTGTTTTGAAAGATTTTCTTCCTGCAAATTATGACAAATGTATCTCAGCTGCATGTAAACTGATTACAGAGTTAAAGAAGAAAAATATCAAACAATCAAGTATAGAGTTGATGTTCTTCCCTGAAATCATTGAGCAATATGGCATTGATCATCTTGAGGTTTCTGTTAAGGGGATGGAGTTCATTACTCAGATCATCAGCTGTGAATTTGCAATCAGGCCTTTCATAATAAAGTATCCTAAGGAGATGATGAAAACAATGCTTGTATGGTCAAAGCATGAGAGTCATCACGTAAGGAGGCTTGCCAGTGAAGGCTGTAGGCCTCGTTTGCCTTGGGCAATGGCTATACCGGCATTAAAGAAAAATCCTTCTCCGATTTTTCCTGTGCTTGAAAATTTAAAGAATGATCCTTCCGAATTTGTCAGGAGAAGTGTGGCAAACAATCTGAACGATATAGCCAAAGATCATCCTGAAAAAGTAATGGAGATAGCCTTGCGCTGGCAGGGAAAGTGCGAAGATACAGATTGGATCATTAAGCATGGTTGTCGTACTTTATTAAAGAAAGCAAATCCTGATGCCTTGTCATTTTTTGGTCTTGCTTCTGCCAAAACCATTGCAGTCAGGAATTTTGAAATAGATAATTGTGATATTGCTCTTAACGATGATTTATGTTTTTCTTTTGAATTAATCCATAAGGAAAAAGAGCCTCTGAAGCTCCGCGTAGAGTATTGTATTTATTACATGAAAGCGAATGGAAAACAGAATAAAAAGATATTTAAGATTACAGAAAATGTTTACGCTTCAGATGTAAAGCACCCTTTTAAGCGTAAGCAATCCTTCCGGGATCTTACCACAAGAAAGCACTATGCTGGCGAACATAAGCTTTCCCTTGTAATCAATGGAAAGGAAATGATCACAAAAGATTTTTATTTAAGTAAATAAAGCATGGGAGATATACTGAGAATAGATGGAGGGCCGGAAGGTAACGAACCTCTTTCAAAAGAGCAGAATTCCTTTAATAAGAAGGTTAAAGAAATAAAAGATCTTAAGAAGGAATTGGAAGACCTGTCTGCAGCGCTTGAAATTGCTCAGGATGAATATCGGAAGAAAGTAATTCCTTTGCAGAATGACTTCATCGGCCTTACTAAAGAACGTCTTCGTATCTTATCAAATTACTATTGGAATGAGAAGCTATCGAAGGCTTTAAAAAAGGACCTGCTGGAGGTTTTGATCGCTGAGTGCCAAAGCCTGCTGGTGTATGGTGAAAGTGATGAAGATGTCAGGAAATGGCTTGAGGAGTTTGAGAATCAAATGAAAGTAGGCTGGAGTGAAGATGACCTAAAAGCTGAGGCAGAACTCGATGAAGTCTTTAATAATTTTTTTGATGGTTTTCTGGGAGACGAAGAGGGAAATGATTTTGTTGAGGAAAGAAACTCTCAAAGTCCAGGACAAAAAAGGAAAGCTGCAAAACAAGCAGCTAAAGAAGAGGTTCGTAAGCGCTCTATCAAGGAGATTTACAGAAATTTGATTAAGGTATTTCACCCGGATAAAGAGATGGATGAAGCCGCAAAGATGGAGAAAGAAGAGATCAGCAAAGAGATTACCAAGGCATATAAGAAAAACGATCTTCTTGCTCTTCTTGAATTTGAAACAAGCCTTTTGGTTTCTGATAAAGCAAGGATAAAAGAAATTGCGGATGATAAGCTGAAAGTTTACAATGAGGTACTCATGGAACAAAAGAGAGACCTTGAACTCAAGCTCCATTTGTTAAAGATGAAAAATGAGATGATCTATAAAGGAATGTGCTTGAAGAACTCCAACAAGCAAAGGTTTTTGAGGAAAGTGGCAAGTGAACTGAGTGAAAGGAATGATGCTCTTGTTCATCAGATGTTTGCCTTACAAAATGACAAAAAGTATTTAAAGTTCTTTGTAGCTACTTATCTTGGAGGGTATGATGAGTTTATGGATTAGGTAAAGCTTCCATGGCCTGTACATATCATTTGGTCTATTTTGATATCAATAAGATTAAAACTTAGAGGTATCTATAAAAATATTTTTTTATGTAGGTCACATCTTTGCTTTACAGCTCATTATCTGAATTTGATAGTATAATAGTTAAGGAAGTGCCTTAATATTAATCTGTCAACTGACAATTGAGATGTGATTTGGCAAGAGAATAGATCTATTCAGATAGGTGTTTTACAAAAGGGCTTATAAATGGTGCGAAAACCTTATGTTGCTTGCAGAGGTTAAATAAGAAAAACACATAAAGCCATGATAAAGACATCATTTATAACTAACCTGGGCAACAGCATTAATCAGTTTGATTTTGAGCTTTCTCTGAAAAGTTTTATTTCTAAGCATGAATTCTTTAATGGAAGTAAGATTGATAAATCCAAAATCAATATCATCAGTGTTTTCCCTATTTCAAACGCTGAAAGCACTTTCTACAAAGTAATGTGGGAATTGAATGCATGAGGTTTGAATTTGTACATTATACAAATACTACAACATTAATCAATACATAAGTACTTAATTACCTCAGTCAGTATATTGGTTAAATGAAAGAAGCAGTATAGCTAAGCTGTTTTGTATCATTCATTCCTCCCTGTTCATTACACCTTCCCTCTTTCCATATAGGGTTTATCTTAGAAATTTTCCTGTTTGATATCTGATAGTGTATATCGAACTGTTATCCTATTATCTTCAGAAAAAGGTATATATAATTTGCATTGAAAAGGTTCAGGGGAGGATGCATATAATTTTATTCTTTATGTCATAAACATCCCAGCCAATGTGTTGGGATTTTTTATTTTAATAGTGAAATAATTTCTTTCAAAGAATTTTAGTTGGGCACTCATGCCTCAGCACTTTTTTTTCTCAGCAGATCTATCTTTTTGTGTTGCAAGGATTTTAATTTTTACCTCAATGAGGCTTATGCGCCAAAGGTGTTTGTTTAACTTTCTGATAACTAGTGTTTTGTTTTGCAATTTTAATCAGATATCAGCAACTTTGAAGAGTGGAGACTTTTGATAACTGTTTCAGGCTCCAAATTCAAACGTTTGAAGAGGAAAAATGAATCAGCCCAATCCCTTAAGATTATTTACTGCAAGCAGAATAGCCTTAATTGCGACTGCAATGACCTTTGCTATTCGGGCAAACCTGATAGGAAAGCTTGGTGCAGAGTTTGCCATTTCATCAGAGAACATGGGTATAGTTGTAGGAACTGCTTTCTGGGGATTTACTCTATCCATCCTTATTGGAGGTCCTCTCTGTGATATCCTCGGAATGCGCAGGTTGATTTATTTTGCTTTTATAGGACACATTTCAGGAGTTTTACTTACTATATTTTCGACTGGCTTTATCTCATTATTTGTATCAACGCTGTTAATTGGTATCGCCAATGGACTTGTAGAAGCCGCATGTAATCCTCTGATTGCAACTTTATACAAAGACGAGAAAACTAAAAGACTCAACCAGTTCCACCTTTGGTTTCCTGGAGGAATTGTTCTTGGCGGACTTAGTGCTTATTTTTTAGAGCAATTGGGTCTTGGCTGGCAATTTCAGCTTGCACTTATATTAATACCTTCAATTGGTTATGGTCTATTATTTCTAAATCAGGAGTTCCCGGCAACAGAAAGACAATCATCAGGTATCTCTATGAAAGAAATGGTGGCCGAATGTGCAACGCCTCTTTTTTATTTTTATGGTCTTTTGTATGTTTCTTACAGCGGCGACAGAGCTAGGAACGAACCAGTGGGTAGCAGAATTACTGGGAAATGCGGGAATGCCTTCTATTCTTCTTTTGGTTTTGATAAATGGATTAATGGCCTTGGGACGTGCATTTGCCGGACCTGTAGAAAAACTTCTTTCCCCTGCAGGTATATTGCTGGCATCTGCAGTATTGTCTTCAGCAGGGCTGTACCTGTTAAGTCAGTCTTCAGGTTATATGCTTTTTGCCTCTGCAATTGTTTTTGCCGCAGGTATATGTTACTTCTGGCCAACCATGCTGGGATTTGTTTCAGAGTATTTACCACGTACAGGTGAGCTTGGACTTTCTATTATGGGTGGTGCGGGCATGTTGTCTGTAGCATTCATTCTTCCATATATGGGAGGATTTTATGATATACAAACTGTAACAAATCTACCTGAAGGTGCTAATCTTGCTGAACTAAAAGATTTCCCGAAGGGTACTCCTGAGTTCTTCATGCTGACTAAGGCCAGACTTATTGCAGGAGCATCAACATTAAAATATATTTCACTTTTACCATTCTTTCTGATCGTTGCTTTTGGGTGGCTTTTTCAATACATGAGAAAGAGGGCATCATCCTATTCATTACTTCAAAAGGATTAAGAAGAAGAGTATAGCTTAAAGAATTCAATAATGACAAAAGGCAGACGTACATTTATAAAGGAAGCAGGTGTGTTAGCAAGTGGGATAACCTTACTTTCTTCCGTTCCTTCAGCTTTATTTGCTGCGGATACATTTGATTTTAAAATCTCTCTTGCTCAGTGGTCCCTTCACAAAGCTATGTTTTCAGGGAAACTTACAACACTTGATTTTGCTTCGGTTGCAAGAAAAGAGTTTGGGCTGGACGCCGTTGAATATGTGAATCAGTTCTTTGCAGATAAAGCAAAAGATCAGGAATACCTGAAGGGTTTAAAACAAAGAGCGAAAGATAATGGTGTGAAAAGTTTACTCATTATGATAGACAATGAAGGTTCATTGTCTTCTACTTCATATTCTGAAAGAAAGATCGCTGTTGAAAATCATTATAAATGGGTTGATGCTGCTAAATTTCTGGGATGTCATTCTATTCGCGTAAACCTTCATGGTGCAGGCTCTGATCAAGAATGGAAGGCTGCATCAATTGACGGGCTAGGCAAACTTGCAGAATATGGTGCAAATCATAAAATGAATGTCATTGTTGAAAACCATGGACAGCATTCTTCCAATGGAGCTTTATTGGCAGAAGTAATAAAGCAGATAAACAATCCTTTTTGTGGGACCCTGCCTGACTTTGGAAACTTTTGTATGAGAAGAGAAAAGGGTGACCTTTGGGAATCACCTTGTGTTGATTGGTACGACAAATATAAGGGTGTCAAAGAGATATTACCTTATGCAAAAGGTGTAAGTGCGAAAGCTTTCAACTTCGACTCCAATGGTAATGAACAGGATATAGATTATAAAAAGATGCTCGAACTTGTAAAGGCATCAGGATATAAAGGCTATATAGGTATTGAATACGAAGGAGAAAAACTTGATGAGTATGCTGGCATAAGAGCTACTAAGAAGTTGCTGGAGAAAGTGAGAGCAGAAATCAGGTAAGCTTAAAGCTTAAAGCGGAAAGCGTAAAGTTAAAGTTGATACTATTGTTTATAGTTGACTGTTCCCTTCTCCTTCAGGAGAAGGGCTAGGGATGAGGTTTTTGAGTTGAAAGTGGTAAGTTATAAGTTTTAAGTAATCAGGTTAAAGCTTAAGGCGGAAAGTTAAAGTCGATACCATTATTTATAGTTGACTGTTCCCTTCTCCTTCAGGACAAAGTCGTCAACTTGACAATATGAGAAGATAGCGTTAAATAATTTTGACTTACCTAAGATGTAAGGCCATACGCTAAATTGATAAAGGACATATGGCTAGTGATGTAACATAGCAAAGTAAGCCCCCGGAGGGGGTGGTGTTGTGTCAGCGTAGGGTGGAGCCCTATGTCTGATTTTCACGAGAAGGGCTAGGGATGAGGTCTTTTAAGTTGTAATTGGTAAGTTATAAGTTTTAAGTAATCAGCTTAAAGCTTAAAGCGGAAAGTTAAAGTCGATACCATTATTTATAGTTGATTGTTCCCTTCTCCTTCAGGACAAAGTCGTCAACTTGACAATATGAGAAGATAGCGTTAAATAATTTTGATTTACCTAAGATGTTAGGCCATACGCTAAATTGATAAAGGACATATGGCTAGTGATGTAACATAGCAAAGTAAGCCCCCGGAGGGGGTGGTATTGTGTCAGCATAGGGTGGAGCCCTATGTTTGATTTAAAGTAAAAAGAAGGACTGCTATCAGTCTTTAAGCTATTATCAAAGAAATCTTCATGATGAAAAGAAAAATAAGAATGGGCATGGTTGGTGGTGGGCAGGATGCGTTTATCGGGGCTGTCCATCGTATGGCTGCATTTCTTGATGGGGAAATTGAATTGGTATGTGGTGCATTTAGCAGCAGTGAAAGTAAATCACAAACTACCGGCGCTGCTCTGTATTTATCTCCTGAAAGAGCATATGCTTCTTTTGAAGAAATGATTGTTAAAGAAAAGGCTCTGCCGGAAGAGGCTCGTATGGATTTTGTTTCCATTGTAACGCCTAATTACCTTCATGCTAAGCCTGCTATGCTTGCTCTTGAAAATGGCTTTCATGTCTTGTGTGAGAAACCTCTTGCACTATCTTATTCAGAAGCATTGACGCTGAGAAAAATGGTTAAGCAATCCGGACTTACTTTCGGTCTTATGCATAATTATACTGGTTATCCGATGGTAAAGGAAGCCAAAGCAATTGTGAAGAGCGGAAAGATCGGCCCAATAAGAAAGGTAATAGCTGAGTATGTACAAGGTTGGCTTGCTGCAAGAATTGAAGAATCCGGTCAGAAGCAAGCTGACTGGAGAACAGACCCTGATAAAGCAGGAATAAGTTGCTGTGTCGGAGATATTGGTACACATGCTGAAAATTTGGCCGAGTATATATCAGGGTTAAAGATCTCTGAGCTGAGCGCTGATGTATCCACTTTTGTAAAAGGAAGAAAGCTTGATGATGATGCAAGTGTTTTGCTGAGATTTGATAATGGAGCCAAGGGCGTTTTATTTTCAAGTCAGATAGCTGTAGGCGAAGAAAATGAATTGAAGGTCAGAATTTATGGAGAAAAGGGTAGTTTAGAATGGCTGCAATCAGACCCTAATAGCCTTCTGGTAAAGATGGAAGGAGAACCTGTTCAGATATATAGGACAGGCGTGGATAAGAGCTATCTTTCAAAGGCAGCACTAAATGCAACCAGACTTCCGGGAGGGCATCCGGAAGGATACATTGAATCACTTGCAAATATTTATAAAGAGTTTGCCAGAACAATTCATGGAACGAAAGAGGGTAGAAAAGATGAGTTTGACTTTCCTGATATTGAAGACGGAGTCAGGGGAATGCGCTTTATTGAAGCTGTTATTGAATCAGGAAGTAAAAATGCCCAGTGGGTAAAATTATAGATTACAGATTACATGAAAACGATCAAAGGCCCCGGGATTTTTCTCGCTCAGTTTTTGGATGACAATGTACCCTTTAATTCATTGGAGAATTGTTGCAAATGGGCAGCATTATTAGGCTTTAAGGGTGTACAGATTCCGACATGGGATACTCGATGCATGGACCTAAAAAAAGCAGCTGAAAGTAAAACCTATGCTGATGAATTAAGGGGTATCGTTAATGCAGCAGGTTTGGAAATAACGGAGTTGTCTACTCATTTGCAGGGGCAGCTTGTTGCAGTGAACCCCGCTCTCAGTGATCAGTTTGATGGCTTTGCTCCGGTTGAGTTAAGAGGTAACTATCAGGCCAGAACTGCATGGGCTATTCAGCAATTAAAATATGCAGCAAAGGCTAGTCAGCACCTAGGACTGAATGCACATGCTACTTTTTCCGGTGCTTTGATGTGGCATACCGTATATCCATGGCCTCAAAGGAAACCTGACCAGGTCGAAGATACTTTCAAGGAACTTGCAAAAAGGTGGACTCCAATTCTGGATGCCTTTGAAGATGCAGGAGTTGATCTTTGTTATGAGATACATCCGGGAGAGGATTTACATGATGGTATTACCTTTGAGAGA
Organism: Sporocytophaga sp.; assembly: GCA_024707265.1. Classification (GTDB taxonomy): domain Bacteria; phylum Bacteroidota; class Bacteroidia; order Cytophagales; family Cytophagaceae; genus Sporocytophaga. Next base: position 813,808 of record JANQAB010000009.1, read on the forward strand.
TTTCTGAAAGCCACAGGTAATCATAAAAGAGTAAAGATTCTATATGATCCAAGTCACTTGCTGTTACAGCAAATCAACTATCTCGATTATATTGATATTTATCATGAACATATCAGAATGTTTCATGTGAAAGATGCGGAGTTCAATCCTACCGGAAGATCAGGAGTATATGGCGGATATCAGGAATGGATAAACAGGCCAGGAAGGTTCCGGTCTCTGGGAGACGGGCAAGTAAATTTTAAATCAATATTCAGCAAGCTTGCTCAATACGATTTTCCAGGATGGGCTGTGCTTGAATGGGAATGTTGTCTTAAGAACCAATTGGACGGAGCGAAAGAGGGAGCTGAGTTTATTAGCAAAAATATTATTAAGGTGAGTGAGCGTGGTTTTGATGACTTCGCTAAATAAGTGCAAAGCTGAAAGTATAAAGCTTAAAGTAAAAAGTAATGGGCTCAGTAGTTATTTCAGAACTTCTCCCTTCTGCTTTATGAGGAGGGTTTGAGATGTGGGATTTTGAGTTATAAGTACAGTTAATGATTTTATGAAAAAGAAATTTCTTTTTATCGGATGTTGTGTTCTCATATTGGCTTCTGCATTTGCGCTGAAGATAAAGGAAGAAAAGGTTGAAAGCTTGCTGGAGATTTATGATCTGGGAGCAAGACAGAGGAGTGTGATTTATAAATCGAATGAACACTTTGAAGCTCCCAATTGGTCAAGAGATGGGAAGTTTTTAGTTTACAACAGCAATGGTAGAATATATAAATTTAGTTTCGGTGGTAAACCTGAATTGATTAATACTGGGTTTGCCACAAAGTGTAATAATGACCATGGCATTTCCCCGGATAATTCTCAATTGGTGATAAGTCATCACGAAAGTAAAACAGGGAATTCTATCATTTATACTTGTCCTATAACCGGAGGGGTTCCTGCAGCAGTAACTCCTATCGGCCCTTCATACTGGCATGGTTGGTCTCCTGACGGGAAGACGTTGGCTTATTGTGCTGAGAGAAATGGTGAATTTGATATTTATTCTATTCCTGTAAATGGTGGAAAAGAAACGCGTCTCACTACTGCAGTAGGTCTGGACGATGGTCCTGATTATTCTTATGATGGTAAATATATCTATTTTAATTCTGTAAGAACAGGCAAAATGAAAATATGGAGAATGAAGCCAGATGGCAGCGAACAGACGCAGATGACATTCGATGAATACAACGACTGGTTTCCGCACCCTTCTCCTGATGGTAAGTGGTTGGTCTTTGTTTCATACGATAAAAATGTAGATGGTCATCCTGCCAATAAACATGTACGTTTGAGGCTAATGCCTCTTTCCGGAGGGAAGCCTGAAGTCTTGACGGAGTTGTTTGGAGGGCAAGGCACTATTAATGTTCCTTCATGGTCGCCGGATAGCAAACGGTTTGCTTTTGTAAGCTACAAACTGCTGAATAAATAAAATCTTTTCTAAATATTATAATAAAACAATTAAAGAGCATAACGATGCAATACAGAACATTTGGACGTACCGGCTGGAAGATCAGTGAAATTGGTTATGGTATGTGGGGACTTGCCGGTTGGACTGGCAACGATGATAGGGAAACTTTAAGCTCACTTGATTATGCAGTAGAAGCTGGGTGTAATTTTTTTGATACTGCCTGGGGATATGGAGAAGGAGCTAGTGAAAGAATTCTTGGAGATTTGCTGAAAAGAAATTCTTCTAAAAAACTTTACGTCGCTACAAAAATTCCGCCTAAAAATTTTAAATGGCCTTCTAAAAGCCATTACAAATTAGAGGAATGTTTTCCTGCCGAGCACATCATCAAATACACTGAGATGAGTTTAAAAAACCTTGGTGTGGAAAGAATAGATCTTCAGCAATTCCATGTTTGGGAGGATTCCTGGGCCCAGCAGGAAGAATGGCAGAAGGCTGTTGAACAATTGAAAAGACAAGGGAAAATTGCAGCAATGGGAATAAGTGTCAACAGATGGGAGCCTGCCAATTGCATTGACACTATTAAAACTGGCTTAATAGATGGTATACAGGTAATTTATAATATTTTTGATCAGAACCCGGAAGACGAATTATTCCCTGTATGTAAGGAGCACAATGTAGGAGTTATTGCCCGCGTTCCGTTTGATGAAGGCACACTTACAGGTCTTCTTACAAAAGAAACTAAGTTTCCTGAAGGAGACTGGAGAGCCACTTATTTTGTTCCTGAAAATCTTATATCAAGTGTTGAACATGCAGATAAATTAAAACCACTGGTTCCCTCTGATATGACGATGCCAGAAATGGCGCTTAGATTTATTCTTAGCAATAAAGAAGTGGCTACTACGATTCCAGGGATGCGTAAGCTTCATCATGCTAAAAGTAATCTTGGTGTCAGTGATGGTAAAGGCTTATCAAAGGAGCTTCTGGAAAAGCTTAAAGAACATCGCTGGGACAGGGTACCGACCTCATGGTCTCAATAGTTTCTGCATTGTAAGTAAAAACAACCTTTTATAAAAAGACTTTTATGTTTTCAATTAATAAATTCGACAGGCAGCTATGTTGCCTGTTTCTTTCTTTAATTATTCCTTTTGCATCTGTTGCACAGAAAGGAGATAAAAACAGAATTGTTTCAGAGCTCGTTTCTAAAATGACATTGGAAGAGAAGGTTGGTCAGATGACTAATCTCACGCTTTCGTCCATTACTGAGCCATCTGACGATCCTCTTAAGGTTGATCCGGTAAAGTTAAGGGATGTTATAGTAAAGCATCATGTTGGTTCTATTCAGAATGTAGTAAAGCATGCTTACAGTCTTGAAGAGTGGCACAAGTTGATTAACGAAATACAGAAAGTATCTTTAACTGAAACAAGGCTTAAGATCCCTTTTTTATATTGTATTGATGCTGTGCATGGAACAAACTTTACTCTCAATTCTACTTTGTTTCCACACAATCTTGGCCTTGCAGCTACCAGAAATCCTGAGCTTGTAAAGTTGTGTGCGGAGATTACAGCAAAGGAAGTCAGAGCTTCGGGTATCAGATACAATTTTTCTCCTGTCCTTGATGTGGGAAGACAACCCTTGTGGCCTCGTTTTGCAGAAACATTCGGAGAAGATATGCTTCTGACAAAAGTAATGGGTGTGGCTTCGATAAAAGGTTATGAAGGTAAGAGCCTTAATGACTTTACCAGTGTGGCATCTTGTATGAAGCATTTTGTGGGGTATTCCGTTCCCGCTAATGGTAAAGACAGGGCAGCAGCATATATACCGGAAATTAATCTGAGAGAGTATTTTCTTCCACCTTTCAAAGCTGCTGTAGAGGCGGGTTCCCATACATTGATGGTAAACTCTGGTGAGGTCAATGGAATTCCTGTCCATGCAAGCAGATATTTACTTACGGATGTGTTGAGAAATGAATTGAACTACAAAGGCATTATCATCACTGATTGGGAGGATATTAAAAAACTTACAGAGCGCCACAGGGTAGCAGAGAATCATAAAGAGGCCGTTTATCTTTCTGTAAATGCAGGTATTGACATGTGTATTGTTCCCTTTGACTTTAGCTTTTATGATGATTTGATAGCATTGGTAAAAGAAGGGAGAATAAAAGAAGAACGTATAAATGAATCTGTAAAGCGAATCCTTGATCTGAAATTTGATCTGGGAATTTTTGAGAGGCCATATGTAGAAAAGGAAGCAGCTAAAAATTTCGGTTTACCGGAGTATAAGCAAGCAGCTTTAACTGCAGCAAGGGAATCAATTACTCTTCTAAAAAATGCCGATCAGGTGTTGCCATTAGAAAAAAATAAAAAAGTTCTGGTCGTTGGTTCTTATGCGAATTCACTGACAGCATTGAACGGAGCCTGGTCCTACACCTGGCAGGGCCGCAAACCTGAGTATTTCCCAAAGACCGATCTCACGATCCTGCAAGCATTGAAAAGAAAGGCTGGAGAGACGAATATTGTCTACATGAAGGACTTTAAAGAGATCACTTCAGATGTTAAGCCTGATTACATCATTGTCACTTTAGGTGAAGATGCATACGCAGAAACACCTGGAAATACTAAGACACTGGAACTTCCATCAGAGGACATTGAAGGAATTCGCAATATTGTATATATGTATCCTACTATTCCTTTAGTATTTATACTTACTGAAGGAAGGCCTAGGCTTATCAGAGAAGTAGAACCTCATGCAAAGGGGATATTAATGGCTTATTGGCCAGGTTCGCAAGGAGGTAATGCTATAGCGGATATTTTATATGGAGAGTATAATCCTAGTGGCAAATTGCCTTTTACATATCCTCGGTATTCAGGAGAGCTTATGACTTATGATCACAAGTGGCTGGATGAAGCAGTAGAGATTGTAGAACCTGAATACAAGTATTTTTACGAATTTGATCCTCAGTATCCTTTTGGGTTTGGATTGAGTTATACAAGTTTTGAGTTGGGCAATTTAAAGTTAAGCAGTGATCAGCTTACAAGAGATTCTAAAATCAAGGTATCAGTGGATGTTAAGAACACCGGACAGCGTAGTGGTCAGGAAACGGTAGAGGTGTATTCGAGAGATCATTTTGCTTCAGTCACGCCTTCTGTAAAGCGTTTGAGAGCCTTTAGAAAGGTTGAATTGAAGCCGGGAGAAATAAAGACTGTTGAATTTGAAATTTCCGCAAGTGATCTGGCTTTTGTAGGAGAAGACATGAAATGGATCACTGAGCCAGGGGCTTTTGATATAATGGTTGGAGATTTAAAGGTGCTGCTAAATTATAGAAGACAATAAAATTTTTCTTAAAGCTTTTATAAAGAGGCTTGTTCGGCGTAATCAGGCCTCTTTATTATTGAAAAATATTCAAAATTGCGTCCTTCTCTCTTTTTTTGTATTTTTGTTAAAACACTTTTTAATCATTATGAAATTTTTTACAACATTCTGCATAACCCTATGCCTTTCATTAAATGTACTTTTTGCGCAGGACTATAATCCTTTGCGTAAGGAGTTAACCTATCAATATGCAACAGCGAATCGAGATACATTATTCACTCTTAGGGTTGATTCTGTATATACGATTGGATCAGATTCTATATTCGAGTTGGATAAGAAGTATTTTGGGAATGGCAAAATTTCTGCACCAGTGCGATGGGAAAATAAAGCAACAAATATCTTTGGGAAAAGAATAATTAAATCTCCAAATGGCGTTTTTTCATTCATCACATCTAGTGATACTTTGCTGTTAATGACGACTTCGCCTGTAAACACATCTTGGATTTTTTCCAAAAAGAGAGATCTTCTAGCAACTGTCATTTCCAAATCCTATGAAAATATACTCGGGGTTTTGGACTCCCTGGTTACTATTGGGTTAAGCAACGGAAAGGAAATAAAGATATCAAAGTCCTTTGGCCTTGTCAGTACAGATACCCCGTTTGAATATTTATTGCCAGATCATATTTACGAAGATTCATGTATTAATTTCTCTTCATACAAATTGGATGCTATAAAAGAATTCAATTTAGGTACTTATTTTGCCACCCTTGAAAATATATACAATTTCGAAGTCGGAGATAATTGGGGGCAGGTAGAAGAAGCTGCTGAATGGCCGAGGCCAATTATGGAACCAAGAGAGAAAATTTATTACAAAGTTTTAAATAAATGGTTAATTGAAGGGACCACTTCTTATGATTACAAAATTCAAAGAATTAAAAGGAGATATAATTGGGATGTAACTATTGACACTCTGTCTTTAGAACGGTATAGGATGGAGACATATGATTATAATTCAGGAATTTTCGACCGCCTTACTTATGAATATAATTATGGACTTAATGAGGTTCATTACGATTATTATATAACTTATATTGACCATGGTTCACTGAAAGTGGAATCCATTGTAAATTTTGAGAGTAGTTTTTACCATGTTTATTCTCCAGGCATTGGACTTACTTCGTATTATGATATGAATGGAGGAGGAGGACCGAATGAATATAAAATGACTACCGTCTGTTTCAATAAGAAAGATAAGACTCTTGGAAATTGTGATGATTTGCTGGCTATTATTTTGGACGCTAAACCTGCTATAGTGAATTCTAAGATAGAGATCATACCTAATCCGGCATCAGAGTATATCAATATAGGAAATGCAAAAGGAACGGATTATGAGCTTATCAACTGTTATGGTTCTGTAGTACTTAATGGAATAATTAAAACTGATCAGGAGGTAATTCCTGTTAATTCACTTGAGGAAGGTCTTTATTATTTGAAGTTGGAAAGCCCTGAATCTTCTGCTGTTAAGAAATTAGTTATAACCCATTAATTTAATCATTAAGATTCATAGAATATTTTTTGTTATACTTAGCCCTGTATTGTATTGGCGACATTCCTGTATATTTTTTAAATATCATTCTTAAATATGAAAATTTTTACAACATTCTGCATATTCCTATGCCTTTCATCAAATGTACTTTTCGCACAGGACTATAATCCTTTGCGTAAAGGGTTAACTTATCAATATGCAACAGCAAATTGTGATACCCTGATTACGCTCAGGGTTGATTCGGTATATGCGGTGGGATCTGATTCTATATTCGTGTTGGATAAGAAGTATTTAGGTTGTATGAATGAAGAATGTTATTCAAATATTTTGGGCATGAAAATAATTAAATCTCCTGAAAAGGTTTATTCATTCATCACATTGTCAAAAGATACATTAATATTAAAGCTTAATGAACCACTAAACACATCCTGGACTTTTTCCAAAAAAAGGAATCTGGAGGCAATGGTTCTTTCGAAAACTTATGAAAAAGTTTTTGACCTTATGGATTCTTTGATTACCATCCGATTGAGCGATGGAAAAGAAATTAAGATTACAAAATCCCTTGGTCTTTATAGTACCGAAACTCCCTTTGAGTATAATGATTTGGCTGAAAGAAGTTTTTATTCAGTGAATTTCATTTCTTATAAGCTTGATGCTATAAAAGAATTGAATTTAGGTTCTTATTTTGCCACACTGGAAAACATATACAATTTCGAAGTTGGTGATAGGTGGGGCCAGTTGGAAGAAGATGCTTTATATCCAAGACCAATATTTTTACCAAGTGGTAACATTTATTATGAAGTTATTGGAAAAGAGTTAATAGAAGGGAGTTCATCTTATGATTACAAAATTCGGAGGGTTAGAAGGAATAAATTTTTTCGGGAGACCACAGTCGATACGCTATCTCTGGAGGAATACAGAATGGAGACGTTTGATTATGATTCTAAAATGATAAACCGCCTTACTTATGAGTTTCCAGAAAGTCCTAACGGGCATTCATATGATAGTTATATAACTTATATTACCCATGATTCATTGAAAGTGCAATCCATAATAAATTTCGAAAGCAGTTTTTACCATATATATTCCCCTGGAATCGGCCTTACTTCGTATCACGATGCTGATTGGGGTGGTGGACTGAATCGGTATAAATTGACTACTGTCTGTTTCAATAAAGGAGATAAAACTTTGGGGAATTGTGATGAGTTGCTGGCTATTATTTTGGACGCTAAACCTGCGATAGTGAATTCTAAGATAGAGATCTTACCTAATCCGGCATCAGAGTTTATCAATATAGGAAATGCTAAAGGGGCGGATTATGAGCTTATCAACTGTTATGGTTCAGTAATCCTTAATGGAATAATTAAAACTGATCAGGAGATAATTTCTGTTAATACCCTGGAGGACGGTCTTTATTATTTGAAATTGGAAAGCCCTGAATCTTCTGTTGTTAAGAAATTAGTTATAACCCATTAATTTAATCATTAAGATTCATAGAATATTCTTTGTTGTACTTAGCCCTGTATTGTATTGGCGACATTCCTGTATATTTTTTAAATATCATTCTGAATGCTTTGGGGTCTAAATAACCTACGCCGTACATAACTTCATTTACATTGTTATGTGTTGTTTCCAGTGATTGTTTGGCTGCTTCTATTCTTACTCGTTGCACATATTCTATGATGGTATTGGAAGTTGCTTTTTTAAATCTGCGTTCAAGGTTTCTTCTGCCTATAGCAAATTTTGATGCAATCTGATCTACTGTAAACTTTTCTGCCGGATTGCTTTCTATCAGTTCCTGGGCTTTTTTAATAATTATATCTTCATGATCTTTTTGCCCGTTAAATATTGTAAATGGTGACTGGCTTCTTCGTTCAATGTCAATCTGAAATGCTCTTGCCATGAATAGAGCAATGTCTTTCAGCATATTTTTCAACCAGATAAAGTCTGAGGCTTAAATAGGAGAATGCTCCACCGCGTTAAGGCTTATCAGAGAAATAGAACCTCATGCAAAGGGGATATTAATGGCTTACTGTCCTAGTTCACAGGGAGGTAATGCAATAGCGGATATTTTATATGGAGATTATAATCCTAGTGGCAAATTGCCTTTTACATATCCTCGGTATTCAGGAGAGCTTATGACTTATGATCACAAGTGGGTAGATGAAGCGGCGGAGATTTTAGAACCTGATTACAGGTATTTGTATGAATTTGATCCTCAGTGTCCTTTTGGATTCGGATTGAGCTATACAAGCTTTTAATTGAGCAGTTTAAAGTTAAGCAGTGATCAGTTTACAGGAGATTCTAAAGTCAAGGTATCAGTGGATGTTAAGAACACTGAGAAGAGAAGTGGTCAGGAAACGGTAGAGTTATATTCAAGAGATCACTTTGCTTCAGTTACGCCTTCTGTAAAGCGTTTGAGAGCCTTTAGAAAAATTGAAAGCAGGGAGAAACAAAGACTGTCGAATTTGAAATTTCCGCAAGTGATCTGGCTTTTGTAGGTGCAGATATGAAAAGGACAACTGAGCCAGGGAGTTTTGATTTAATGGTTGGGAAATTGAAGGTTGTGTTTAATTTTCAACGTAGGTGAGATATTGTAGTGAGTTTGTAAATTGTAGAGCCGTCTTGTTTAAAGGTCGGCTTTTGTTATTTAATTTTGATACATAAAAGCTTGCCCATGACTTTTATGCAGTTTGTCTCTTAAGATATTAGAGTTCGAATAAAATTTCTTTTCGATTAAAAGTTGTTTGAATCGGACTAATTCCGCTACATTATCTCAGTTGTCTGATTTTGCAATTGTGAGAAACTCAAATAACTACGTTCTTTTTAAATATTTACATGTTAATAGTTAATTGTGAAAACTTTCTATAAATCTTTTATGGAGTTTTTTTTTCTTGTTTTTTTAATTTTATTAAACAATGATTTTTTGTAAATTCGTTTCTTTTTTTTTCTGTTTTAAGTAGTTTAGTATGAGATTTCGTTTAGTTTTTTCCTCTTTTGTGTCATTAGTTTTGACCTTGTTTTTTAGTCTTGATAGTATTTCACAAACAAAAAGTATAATTGTTCCTAAGGATAAATACTTTGTTGATAATCAAAATAAAATTATTCTGTGTACAGAAAAGATTTCCAATCTTGGTAACATAGATGATGCTGCAGATATTATAATGCAATTCGATAGAAATTATAAGCTAAAAGGCTCTTCCAGGCTTCTTTCTTACTCTCGTTCTTATGATTTACAAGTTGTAGAAGATGATTTTGAGGATTTTAAGTTGTTCTTTACTCAGTTGCCTGTGTTTTCCATTAGCACAGAAAGTGAAATAGTTGATGATCCAAAGGTTAGGGCTTATCTGACGTACTCTGATAATACAGGTATTGTTCTGTCATCTAACATCGGGATTGAATACAGAGGGGGGTGGTCTCAGAATTTTCCAAAAAAATCTCTAGATCTTGAATTTTGGGAAGATGAAACAGGTGAAAAAACAATAGATGTAAAATTCGGGAACTTGAGACGTGACGATGATTGGATCCTTGATGCTTTGTATAATGAACCTCTGAGAATCAATAGTTATACGGCACATAAACTTTGGCTGGAAATACATACACTTTATTACGCAGGCAAAGCGCCCAAAGCAAAAGCAGGAGCTGATGTATCGTATGCTGAATTGTTTTTAAACGGACAATACCAAGGTATTTATATGTTGTCTGAACAAGTGGATAGAAAGCAATTGGATCTAAAGAAAACCGATGGTATTAGGATAGAAGGAGAGTTGGTTAAAGGTATTGAAAAGTCAGCTGCTTCAACTTTCATTAGAGCTTATCCATTTGATAATAAGTCTGATATCTGGGATGGACTTGAAATGAAATATCCTGATGAATTTATAAATTGGACAAACATTTATTCATTTGTGGACTATGTTGTATATAGCCCTGATGAAGAATTTAAAAATGGCATTTTCAATTATTTTGATATTGGCAATGCAATTGATTATTTCATTTTTATGAATGTATTGGGAGCATCTGATAATACAGGGAAAAATATTTATATCTGTAGATATAAATCAGGTGAACCTTATTTTTATACTCCCTGGGATCTTGATGGCACTTACGGTACAGTATGGGATGGAACAAGACACTATTTAACAACATTTGAACTGACCAATGGATTATACGATAGATTATTCAGGCTTAATCCAAATCAGTTTGTTGGAAAATTATTGTCAAGGTGGGATGAGCTTCGAGCTTCTAAATTGAGTTACATCTCCTTGACCGAAGGACTAGAAAAGAATTACAACTTATTGAAAAGTAATAACATTTATGAAAGAGAAGCGATGATATGGAAGGATTACAGGTTTTCGATAAATGATTCTACTTTTATGAAATCCTGGATTGCTGCAAGGCTAGAGTTTTTTGATGAATATTTACACAGATTGAGTGATGCCAATGAAACATCTAAAATGAATTCTTATGCATATGTAGCAGCTTATCCAACGCCAGTTTCTGATTTTCTTACAATTGATTTTAAAGGGGCTGATGGTACAGAGTACTCAATGATAAATCTTCAGGGCGTAGTTCAAAAGAAGGGTGAGTTATATGCTGGAAAGAATAAATTGGAAATCTCTAATTTTGAAGATGGAATTTATTTACTTGTAATTGGAAATACAATTCAAAAGATTTCTATAGTCAAAAAATTATAAAAAAAGTTTATTTATTGAAGAACAAAAGGAAGGAGACTGCCACCAGGCGATTTCCTTTTTTTATGTTGATTTTTTTTAATTAGTTATAAGCCTTTGACTTCTGCATAACGATAATCTAATTATGTGTGTTCTGTTGTTTTTATATAGTATATGTAATTGAATATTCTTTGTTATACTTAGCCCTGTATTGTATTGGCGACATTCCTGTATATTTTTTAAATATCATTCTGAATGCTTTGGGGTCTGAATAACCTACGCCGTACATAACTTCATTTACATTGTTATGTGTTGTTTCCAGTGATTGTTTGGCTGCTTCTATTCTTACTCGTTGCACATATTCTATGATGGTATTGGAAGTTGCTTTTTTAAATCTGCGTTCAAGGTTTCTTCTGCCTATAGCAAATTTTGATGCAATCTGATCTACTGTAAACTTTTCTGCCGGATTGCTTTCTATCAGTTCCTGGGCTTTTTTAATAATTATATCTTCATGATCTTTTTGCCCGTTAAATATAGTGAATGGTGACTGGCTTCTACGTTCAATATCGATTTGAAATGCTCTCGCCATAAATAAAGCAATATCTCTTCCTGTATACTTTTCAATCAGATAAAGTATGAGGTTTAAATAGGAGAAAGCACCACCGCTGGAGTATATTCCGTTTTCATCTGTAATTATTTTATCTTCTACCAGACGCACATCAGGAAACAGCTTTTTAAATTCATTTGCTGAAAGCCAATGTGTCGCACAACTTTTTCCTTTTAAAAGTCCTGTTGATGCCAGTAAGAAGGCTCCTACGCAAAGGCTTGCTACTTCCACACCTTTAAGATATTGGTCTGTTATCCATTGATAATAATCTCTGTTTAAATCAATTATTGATTTTAAATCTCCATCAATGGCAGGGATGATGATAAGATCTGTATCGTCAATGTCCCATATCAACTTGTCAGGATAGATTTTATATAAATTATTGCTGATAGAGACTTCTTGGCTAAGGGCAGTAAGTTTTATTTCAAACATCGGCTCTTTTCCCAGGCGGATAAGGTGTTTGTTTACTTCAGTGAAAACCTGACGAGGACCTTCAATGCTGCCCAAAACAGCTCCTATTGGTACCAGAATAGAAATCTTTTTCATATCATAAATGTACAAGGTTCATTTGTCGCGATCTACCCCTTAAATAGTCGCATTTTCAGAAGATTAATCAAAATATTGGTCTTTAATTAGTACTCGCTTAGGGCATCATTGCCAGGAAGGGTTAGCTATGATTATTTTAAACATGTATCCTTCTTTCTTCTTAATACACAAATTGATGTCTATATATATTCAAAAACATAAATTATTCAATAATATGAGTTTAGTAAACAGAATTGTACCCTGCCTATGGTTTGATCATCAGGCTGAAGAAGCTGCGAAGTTTTATACTTCTATATTTAAGAATTCAAAAATTACAAACACCTCCTGCTATGGTGAAGCAGGTTATGAGTTTCATAAGAAAAAGGCTGGTTCGGTTATGGTTGTTTCATTCGAAATTGAAGGGCAGAGATACGATGCCATGAATGGCGGTCCTCTGTTTAAGTTTTCAGAAGCTGTTTCTTTGCAAGTAATGTGTGACACTCAGGCCGAAATAGATTATTATTGGGATAAGCTGACGAAGGATGGTGAAGAGGGGCCATGTGGATGGCTAAAGGATAAGTTTGGATTTTCCTGGCAAGTGGTACCAAAGGTTTTGGAAGAGATGTTAACAGATCCTGATGAAAGCAAAAGAGAAAGGGTAATGAATGCCTATCTGCAAATGAAAAAGTATGATATAAGTCTGCTTGAAAAAGCATTTGAAGGAAAATAATCTCAGTTACTTATGCTTGATTGGGATAATTGTGGTAGTTTTACTTTTCATTATTTTCTGGTTTTATGGAAGTAACAACTCAGTTAACAAAGGAAGATTATTTTTATTTTGTTAAATACTCTTTCAGAAAGCAATCAAGAATGAGACTTGTTATATTTTGCATTCTTGCGACTGTAATGTGCTTTATTAATTTTGAGAGGGACGTATTATTGTTGGTTAATTTAATTAATGTATTCTTTACCTTAGTAATATTCGGGCTTGCATGGGTTGGGATAAATTGGCTTAATAATTTCGGCTTTAGAAAAACAATAAGGCATAACCCTTTGATATTTGAGAAAAGGATAGTTACACTGACTGACGATGGTGTGAAGGATCGGTCGCAACTGGGTAATGGTAAAGTGAATTGGGAAGCAATGAAATCTGTTGAAGAGGCAGGAGGTCTAATTTTAATATACCTAGGTAAAAATTTTGCAATTATAGTTCCAAAAAGAGATTTTGATAAGGAATCTGACAGTAGAAGTTTTGTTTCCTTTATTAAAGCAAAGATTCATCAGACTATTTCATAGGGTTAGTATTTTTCTGAATGATTGTTTCATTAAATTATGAAAATTATATAGTATCTTGGAAGTAGGTTGTGGTATTAAATCAAGATACCACCAATAAGAAAAATGAACATCCTGGAAAGAATTTCTCTATTGACTGATACTAAGAGATGGTGGCTGGCTATAGCACTTACATTACTTGTTAATTTTGGGTTATATGTCCTGCTAATTTATTTTGGTTATATATTCGGATTTGCAGTTTTTGGCATAGTGCCACTTTTAACAGGTTTAATGGCAACTTGGCTCTATGGTTTTTCCAGAAACGTCTCCAGGCTTGCTTCCATTGGGATTTCTTTTACTACACTGATATTTTTGATTTGCCTGCTTGTTCTGGCGGGAGCATTGAATACCCAGTATTTACTTTTTATGGTTCTGGTTTCTTTTAATCTTTGTTGGATTGGGAGTACCATTGGTAGGATGCTAATTGCAAAGAATTAGGTACGATTTCAATTCCCTTCAAACATTTTCATGACTTGTAAGTTGTGTTGTTTCAACAAAAATAATGGCACAAAATGATGAAACAGGCCCACTTACAATTACTTTTTATCTTTTCTCTTGTATTGCTTTTTTCCTGTGAAACTAAGAAACAAGAATCCGGAACTTCTGACACTGCAGCCGCAGCTTCAGGTGACCAGGCAGTGTCTTCTGGAGAAGAAACAGTTTATAAAATTGATACCGCCAATAGTAGTATCAAATGGACTGGTAAAAAAGTTACCGGAAAGCATACTGGCTCCATCAAAATTCAGAGTGGAGAATTAAAGGTTGTCAATAATGTTATCACCGGCGGTACCATTACAATCGATATGCAATCAATTAAGAATGATGATTTAACGGACAAAGAAAGCAATCAGAAGCTTATCGGACATTTAAAGTCACCGGATTTCTTTGATGTAGAAAAACATCCGACTGCTACATTCGAAATCAAAAGATTAGACGCTGGTAAAGCGGAAAAAGAAGAGGTTGTTACCGGAAAGCTGTCTTTAAAGGGGAAATCTGATGAAATCAGTGTACCGGTTAAAATTACTCACCATGATAATGAGTTAACTGCAAAGGGAACTACGGTGATTGACAGAACTAAATGGGATATTCGTTACGGCTCTGGTAAATTTTTTGAGAACCTTGGAGATAAAGCGATCTATGATGAAGTGGATATTGAATTCGATCTTAAGGCAACCAAATAATTTTAAAGAATTAATTAAAAGCTTTATGAATCCTTGGGGGAACCTGAGGATTTTTTTGTTCTGGCCATTTTTAAAAACACATAACATAAACCATTCCTGCCGGTTAGCTTTTCTTAATCAATGTTAATCTTTATTAATTTAAGCTATGAGAATAAATTTTACTCCATTAAAAAAAGTGATCTTTGCGTTTGCCACAATTTTCCTTCCTGCAGGGTGTTTGTATGCTCAGTTGTCTACCGCATTAGTTCAGGTAATCCACAATGCTGCAGATCCTGAACTTCTTACAGTCGATGTTTATGTCAGTGACATATTGTGGGCAGACAATGTTCAGTTCAGGCAGGCGAGTGAATTTGAAACTGTTATTGCAGATGTGCCCACTAAAATTGATATCGCTCCTGCAGCCAGTACAAGCTCCGCCGATGCTATTTATAGTACTACAGTTACTCTGGCTCCTGGCACGAAAAACATCATTATGGCTACTGGTGTAGTAGGAACAGGGTTTGCGCCCAATCCTGAAAGTAAAGACATTGCATTTAATCTAAAGGTTTTTAATGCTGCCAAAGATATTTCTACAGATCCTTCTACTGTGGAAGTTAACTTCTGGCATGGCGTCACTGATGCTCCTGTATTAAACGTTGTTACAGGACTAGGTGACACTTTAGTGAAATCCATTGGATATAACCTTAATGCAAATTATGATGTCCTCAATCCGGGCATTTACAATATTTATCTTACCAGTACTTACAATAAAGAGGACACTTTGGGTGCATTCACTGCAGATCTCAGTGGCTATGCAGGAAAAGCAATTCTAATATTTGCAAGTGGTTTTCTGAATCCGTTGCAAAACAATGATGGGCCAGCATTTGCTTTATATGCTGCATTGCCGGATGGAGAAGTTGTTGCACTTAGTGATATAATTGCTGGCGTTAAAGCTTCCGCGACACCTTTTCAGAAACTTTTGGCTTATCCAGTGCCATCAGCAGACCTGCTGACACTTGAAATTGAAAACGATACTCCAGGAATGGTTGAAGTTGAGTTGGTAAATATGTATGGAAATGTGGTCGAACCATCTTCTGTTTATCTAACTTCCGGAAAGAACCTGGTAAACCTGGATTTAAGTAATGTTGCTAATGGGCAATATCTTATTAAAATAATTGGAAAAACCAGAATGGGGACAGCCCGCTGTGCTGTTATAAAGTAATCAAAGTAAGAATAGGGACGCTTCCAGGTATTAATGAGCTTCCCTATTTTATATATTCATTTTTAAGTCTTGCTCTAAGACAGATGATTTTTATGTTTTGTGTATAAAAGCCATTGTTATTTCTTTGGTTTATTCTAAATCCCATAGTGTTTGATAGTTTAAATAAATCTCAGGTTTAAAGGGCAAGTAATTTTTTTACTTTTTCTTAGTTTGTATGACACAACACTTGTTTAATTGAATCTTCAAAATTTTGTGGATTTTTGCGCACAAATTTACATTTAATGTGAGTTTAGGTTTATTTTTAATCGGAAAATCGTATTTCTATATTCTTATTTTGCTTTTTATGTTAAAAATTTAACTATGATCTACAACGTAAGTAGTTATTTCTGTTAATATTATTTATTTTGTCATTTTAAATGTGAATGACTTCAGATTGTAACAAATTTATCGATTTGTCTCTCAAATTTGATAGTAATATTAAAAAAATAGGTATAAATATAAATTATTGTAGAATCTTTTAAAGTCATTTTGAAATACGTAAGTACTTTAATATAATTGTTTCAGATACGTAAGTATTGTAGTTGAACAATTAAATAAGGACACAAATGATGAAAACACTTAAACTTTTACCGACAGCTTTTTGCGTAGCTGCCCTGTCGCTGGGGTTAAACACTGGCGCTTTTTCAAAAGGAAAAGATTTTGAAGAAAAAAAAAAAAATTCATCAGGAACGGATGTAAACCCTACAGTTTCCGGTCCTTTCAGGAAAAAGGCAGTAAACCAATCCGGGAGCAATTTTCAAAAGGCACCTGCCAATACTTTTATAATGAGAGAAATGCCTTCTCATTATTTCAGGACAAATAAAGAAGTGAAAACAGATTCTGTACCATTTAAACCATCTATCAGTGTAGGTTCTATTGTGCATATGTTTGCATCTTCACAGCAGACAGGATTTGGATCAAATACCAACTATGGTGATGCAGGAAGTGACTGGAATAAAGGAATCACTTTATATAGAGCCAGGGTGCTTGTTGGTGGCCAACTTTCAAAGAAAGGATCTTTCTTCCTTGAAACTGATATCCCTTCACCAATAGGAGTGAGACTGGATTCAAGCACAAAAAATGTTAAAGTGTCCCCGATTATACTAGATGCACAGTATGAGCATACTTTTAATGAACATATAATGCTTGTTGCCGGTATGCAGCTTGTATCTCACAACAGAAACGGACTTCAGGGAGCTGCATCTCTGATGGCTAATGATTTTACTTATTATCAATATCCATATAACCTCTTTGCAAATGATCCGCTTCAGGGAAACTTTGGTCGTGATCTTGGATTGAACGCAAGAGGATTTTTCCTGAAGAAAAAGCTTGAGTATCGTTTCGGTATTTTTTCAGGTAGGAGATTTGACGATAAAGCTCCTTTCAGGACTGTCGGTAGAGTCGTTTATAACTTCCTTGATCCAGAGCAGGACTATTACTATGCAGGAACCAAACTTGGCGCTGGTAAGACTGTAGCGCTTGCTGCAGGTTTTGATGCTCAGGCTACATATTATAATGTCGGAGCAGATTTATTTGTTGATGTTCCGGTTTCCCAAGCTGGTTCTGTAACTCTTAACTCTGCATTTACCTACATGTCGGGAGGGACTAAGACGGATACTAAATATAGCTTTGCTAGAATGATTCCTCAACAAACTGTATCATTCCTTGAACTTGGCTACTACTTCAAAGACATCAAAGTACAACCTTGGGTCAGGTTTGAAAATAAAGCCGTGAGTGCAGCTAAAGAGCAGGCAGAAGGTGATGTTTCTACTTTTAACAAACTTCAAGGTGGAACTGTATTCGGTGGTGGTGTTAACTACTTCTTCAATGGATATGGTACAAACGTAAGGCTTTCTTATACGACCTTTACCAAAGGCGTTCCACAGGATACAGGAGATATTACCAACAAGACCTATGGACAGTTGTGGTGCCAGCTTCAATTCTTCATATTCTAAGATTTCTGATTGGTACAAGAAAAGGCACGGATCTCATTGTAGAATATATTAAGAAGTAACTAATCCAATTAGCTTTCATATGATAACACCTTTACTTATAGGCTTAAGCCACTCAATGGAAACAGATCATGTAGTGGCGGTAGGTAATCTTGTTCGTATCAGAAGAGGCTTCAGGGAAGAAGCAATATTAGGCGCAACCTGGGGATTAGGGCATACTTGCTCTGTAATGATCGGTGCTCTTTCTATATCATTTGTTAAAAATTTCATTGCCTTTCCCGAGCATTTTTCTTTTGAACTCTTTGTAGGAGTGATGATGGTAGTGATTGGAATCTATCGCTTATTTATTCTTACAAAAAATGAAGATGAGAAGAGCTCTTCAGGTAATAAGACTTTGTTCTTCAATGTTGGTGTTGTACACGGCCTTGCAGGCAGTGGCTCCATTGCTGCCATGCTCGCTGGCTCTGCAGAAAACCAACAGGAACAAATACTTTTTCTGATGCTATTCGGGCTGGGTACAATTATAGGTATGGGATTCATTACAGCTGCCATAACCAGGCTAAAGTTTTTACAGCCAAAATATCTGACATGGTTTTCATGTTTCATTGCAGCTTGTTCCTTCATCTATGGTATCAAAATAATTATCGAACAACTTTACTAAAATACTAACTCTAACAACGACTCGTATGAAAACACCATTTAAATCAAAGACTTTGTATAAGTTACTGTCGCTCATGCTGGTTGCAGGGCTCTTGTTTTCTTCATGCTCAGGCTCAAAAGACTCTGCATCGGAGCAAGAAAAATCTGCGGAAGCCGCATCAGGAGAAACTATTAAAATCGGAGTATTACATTCACTGAGTGGTACCATGGCTATCTCCGAAGTTTCTCTTAAGGATGTTATAGAAATGGCAGTGGAAGAAATCAATGCTTCCGGTGGTGTGCTTGGCAAAAAGGTTGAACCTGTTATTGTGGACCCGGCATCTGACTGGGATCTGTTCGCTGAGAAGTCAAAAGAACTTATACTTGACAAAAAAGTGGCGGCTGTATTCGGCTGCTGGACTTCAGTGTCAAGAAAGTCTGTGTTGCCTGTATTTGAAGAGCATAACAGCCTTTTATTTTATCCTGTACAATATGAAGGTGAGGAATGTTCTGCAAACGTTATTTATTCTGGTGCTACTCCAAACCAGCAATTGATCCCAGCAGCAGAATATCTTATGAGTGAAAAAGGCGGTGGATATAAGAAGTTCTATCTGTTAGGAACTGATTATGTATTCCCTAGAACAGCCAATAAAATCCTTAAAGCATTCCTTCTTTCAAAAGGTGTTCCTAAAGAAAATATCATCGAAGAATATACTCCATTCCATCATCAGGATTACCAGACAATTGTTTCTAAAGTAAAAAAGTTTGCTGCTGGAGGAAAAGCGTGTGTATTAAGTACTGTAAATGGAGACTCCAACGTCCCATTCTATAAAGAATTCGCAAATCAGGGACTTACTGCAGCAATGTGTCCTATCATGGCATTCTCTGTTGCAGAAGATGAGTTGCGTTCAATGGATACAGAGTTCCTAGTAGGTCACTTAGCAGCATGGAATTATTATCAGTCTGTTGAATCTCCGGAGAACAAACTATTTGTAGAGAACTTTAAAAAGTTCTGTGAGAAAAAAGGATTGCCAGGTGGCAAAGACCGTGTAACTGACGATCCTATCTGCTGGGCTTATACAGATATCTATCTTTGGAAAAATGCTGTAGAAAAAGCAGGTACTACTGAAATTGAAAAAATGCGTCCTGCCTTGTACGGTCTTGAATTCAAATCTCCGGGAGGTCTTGTAAAAATGAGTGAGAAAAACCATCACCTTGCTAAGCCTGTAATGATTGGCGAAATAAGAAGCGACGGCCAGTTCGATATCATCTGGAAAACAGATGGTCTAGTTGAGCCAGAGCCATGGTCTAAACTAACATCCCCTGACAAAGATTGCGATCACGTAAGTCATGGTGGTACATATACTCTTAATGATTAATTGTTAGTTGAGTAAATAGTCATCGGTAACTCTGATGACTTTGTAAAGGTAGATTTGCCGGCTGTATGAGGAACTCAAAAGCCAAGTACAGCCGGTTTTTAAAAAAATTCGAATACGATTGCTATTAGTTGTGTTTGATTTAATAATTAACCAGATGAAATATATATTCTACTTTCTGTTGGTTTTCGCATTACCAATGCGTTTGCTCGCAGAGTCTAGTGTAAACGATACTCAGATACAAGTAAATACACTTATTTCGGGATCAGATTCACTGAAGGCTGTTGCAATCAACAGTCTTGTAGCATCTGAAAAAACTGAAGTGTATCCTTTGCTTTCTGCAATTAATGATAAGAAGCTTTTTTTATATAATAATATTCTGATCACAATTGGAGAAAAACTATCATCAGATATTGGTGCTGATAAGTTTAAGATATTGCAGGTTTATCCAGAATACAAAGAATTAACTTCAGACAATGGAAATTTTTTATTCCTTCCTATATCAGAATTGAAAGAAGTTGAGTTTAGCAGAAGTTCCAGATTATTGCTTGCTCCGATTACTCCTTATCTGAATTTATTAAGTCCTGAAGTTGAAAAGCGGAAGCTTGCCTATTCTCAGTTTCAGGGTTTAAAGGATAAGGCTATCCTGCCAAAGTTATATTCTGCACTTGCACAGGAGAAGCATCAGGAAATACTAAGATTGGGAAGGGAAACAATATTTTCAATACAATTGAACTCATCACCGGCAGCTTCTCATAAAATGTGGATTGATAGTCTTACATTAAACTGGGGGCCTAATACTCAATCTATTCTTGAGGAGTATGCAGCTGCTCAATCTAATCCAGAGTTAAAGAATATTGCTTCAGCAAAAGCCGAAGAATTACAAACAAAGCATGAAAGATTAAGAATGTTCCAGAACGTATTCAGTGGATTAAGCCTGGGTAGTATTCTGATCATGATTGCACTGGGGCTTTCAATTGTATATGGTCTTGCTGGTGTGATAAACATGGCCCATGGGGAATTTCTCATGATAGGAGCCTATACAACTTATTGCATACAAAGTATCATGAGTCCGACTTCAGATCTTTTTTTCTGGGTCTCTCTGCCTTTAGCATTTTTAGTTTCAGGTATATGGGGTTTTGTGATAGAAAGACTGATTATAAGACACCTTTACTCAAGACCTTTAGAAAGCATGCTGGCTACCTGGGGTGTTGGTCTGGTACTTGTTCAGATTGCCAGGTCATTGTTCGGGGATCTTACTGCAGTTCGAACTCCATCAATGCTTTCAGGTGGCTGGGAGATCGTGCAGCATCTTGTACTGCCTTATAACAGATTGTTCATAATCTTTCTCAGTGCATTTATGATTACAGCAACTTATCTTGTATTGTATAAATCAAGATTGGGGTTACAAATAAGAGCAGTCACACAAAACAGAAGAATGAGCTCATGTCTGGGTATTGAAACGAATAAACTTGATGCCATGACATTCTTTCTTGGATCTGGCCTTGCTGGCCTTGCAGGGGCGGCGATGACACTTATTGGAAATGTGGTTCCGGATATGGGTCAGACTTATATTGTAGACTCTTTCCTTGTTGTTGTTACAGGAGGTGTGGGGAATATTGCAGGTTCTATTGTTTCAGGCTTTGGAATAGGGTTTCTGTTTAAAATGCTGGAATCATTCTTTCAGGCTGTGTATGGAAAAGTACTCATACTAACTCTGATCATATTATTCCTTCAGTATAAACCTAAAGGCTTGTTTCCTGATAAAGGAAGAATTGGTGAAGATTAGTCATAATAAAACTTACCGGTATGAAGAAATATTTAACAGCAGATTCATTATTTTATATATTATTAATAACCGTATTTCTCATAGTGCTCCCATTGGGAAATATCCTGGGATTTGTTTCCAATAACACAATTTCCCTTTGGGGGCGTTATTTCTGTTTCGCCATAGCAGCTTTAGGCATTGATTTGATCTGGGGGTATACTGGTGTTTTATCGATGTGCCAGGCATTCTTCTTTTGTCTTGGAGGGTATTCCATAGCTATGCATATGTTGCTCAGTGCGACTGGCAAAGGCGTTTACAGTGCTGCAATCCCAGACTTCATGGTATGGAACCAGGTAGAGACACTCCCGTTTTTCTGGGAACCATTTCATTCTTTCGGCCTCTCTTTAATGCTGGCTTTAGCATTGCCGGCAATCTTCGCTTTTCTGTTTGGGTTCTTTGTTTTCAGAAGCAGGATAAAAGGAGTTTATTTCGCTATTATCACTCAAGCGCTGGCATTGGCTGTTTGGCTCATATTCCTCAGAAATGAAACAATGCTCGGAGGAACAAACGGATTAACAGATTTTAAAAGTTTACTAGGATTTGAATTGTCAAATCCGAAAACCAAACTAGGTCTTTACCTTATTGCTTTTCTTACGCTCTGCGGTACATTTTTATTCTGCAGATGGCTTGTGAATTCTAAGTTTGGAAAAGTGCTGGTTGGAATACTGGACAGTGAATCCAGATTGAGTTTTACTGCTTATAATGTTGTAAACTATAAGGTAGCTGTCTTCGTCATTGCGGCGGTTCTTGCGGCAATTGGCGGAGTGTTGTATGCTCCGCAGACAGGAATCATCACTCCGGGAAGAATGGATGTGAAGGCTTCTATTGAAATGGTGATGTGGGTTGCGCTTGGCGGAAGAGGGAGGTTAAAAGGTGCTATCATCGGAGCTTTGCTGGTAAATTATCTTTATAGTGTTTGTACCAGCTTGTTTCCTGAATCCTGGTTATATATTCTTGGAATATTATTTATCCTTACTGTCCTTTTCTTTGAAAAAGGTTTCTGGGGACTGATTGAAATGCTTGAGGCAAAGCTGACCGGATGGTCACCTGCTAAAGGCAGTGAAAGTTTAAAAGCTAACGTCTGATATTATGCTGAATGTAAAAAATTTAAATGTAGCCTTTGGTGGTGTAAAGGCTCTTGATCTTCATGATTTTAGTGTTGATATGAATGAGCTTAGAGTCATCATTGGCCCTAACGGAGCAGGTAAATCAACCTTCCTGGATATTCTATGTGGAAAGACACAGGCTGATGATGGAGAGGTAACCTTTGACGGAAATCCTATTCTTGGCAAAAAAGAAGTAGATATTGCCAATCTCGGTATTGCAAGGAAATTTCAAAAGCCATCCATATTCGGAAGTCTGACTGTTTATGATAATATGCTTCTGGCAGCCAGGATGCCGAAAGGAATATTCAAATCTATGTTCTTTAAAATTTCATCAGAACTTAAAGACAGAATATATCAGGTTGCCAAAATGGTCAGGCTTGACATTCATTTGAGTAAACTTGCAGGAAATTTATCACATGGTCAAAAGCAATGGCTTGAAATTGCTATCGTAATGTTACAGGATCCTAAGTTATTGCTCATTGATGAACCTGCTGCAGGAATGTCTGATGAAGAAACTTATAGAACAGGTGAGCTGCTCACTGACCTTGCAAAACATCATTGTGTGATTGTTATTGAACATGATATGAGTTTTGTGGAACAAATAGCAAACCGATTGGTGAGTGTTCTGGTGCGCGGTAAACTATTGATGGAAGGTTCATTTGCGGAGGTCAGAAATGATCAGAGAGTGATTGACTGCTATTTAGGAAGAACGAATACTCAGCTAGAGTAACCAGTGTTTTATACAAATTTGAATCATTATGGAGATAATTCTGGAATCAAATAATTTGCAGGCTGCTTATGGGCAAAGCACCATTCTATGGGGAGTTAATTTTAAAGCAGTTAAGGGCAGGATCACAACGATCATGGGAAGGAATGGTGTGGGGAAAACCACCTTGCTTAAAAGTATAATGGGACTTGTAAAAATTTCACATGGAAGTATAAAGTTTCAGAATGAAGAAATAGGAGGGCTTCCTCCACATAAAAAAGCAAGAATGGGCATAAGCTATGTTCCGCAAGGTAGAGAGATTATTCCTAAATTGACTGTTTACGAAAATCTTAAATTGGGCATGGAAGCATTGGGGAGTAAGAAAGGTAAATTACCTGAAGAGGAAATTTACGGTCTGTTTCCCATTCTTAAAGATTTTAGAAAACGGCTTGGAGGAAATCTCAGCGGAGGACAGCAACAGCAACTTGCATTGGCAAGAGCCATGGTCAGCAATCCGTCACTTATTCTGTTGGATGAACCTACAGAAGGTATCCAACCTTCTATAGCAATGGAAATTGCTCAGGTACTTAAGAATCTTGCAAGGGAAAAAAATATCTCTGTGTTGTTGGTGGAGCAGAAGATTGATTTTGCTAAACAGCTAACCGACTATTATTATTTCATGGACAGAGGTAAAATGGTAATGGAAGGTGGCAAAGAAGAGTTAGAGCATCAGGAAATCAGAAAACATCTATCAGTATAAAATATGAAGTTATCTCCTAAGGATATTGAAAAACTAATGTTGCATAACGCCGGTTTTCTTGCGCAAAAGCGGTATGCAAGAGGCATTCTTCTTAATTATCCTGAAGCAATTGCTCTTATCTCTGCTCAGTTGCTTGAGTTTATAAGAGAAGGACATAGTGTTGCAGAGCTTATGGATAAAGGTAAACAGCTTCTTGGTGTTGATGATGTAATGGAAGGGGTGGCAGAGATGGTGGATGAAGTACAGATTGAGGGAACTTTTCCTGATGGAACAAAGCTTGTGACTGTTCATTATCCTATTTGTAATAAAGGCTTGAACAATGGTCTTGCGCTTTATGGATCAGGTCTCGTAGCGACAGGAAAGAAGCTCGCTATAGATAATATTATCAATCCAAAGCCTGGATTATTAGATGTTCTGGACGGTTATATTGAACTAAACAAAGGAAGAAAGTCCATTGCTATAGATGTAATCAATAAGGGAGATAGACCGGTGCAGGTTGGATCTCATTACATATTCTCTGAAACGAACAGTGCGCTGGAGTTCGACAGAATTAAAGCAATAGGCTTTAGACTTGATATTCCTGCGGGTACTGCAGTCCGCTTTGAACCGGGTGAAAAGAAAACAGTGCCTCTGGTAGAGATTGCAGGTCAAAAACTTGTCTACGGAGGAAATAATCTTATTCAAGGAAATATTGATAATGAAAATATGGCCCTGATAGAGGAAAGAATGAAGGAAAAAGGTTTTATATCATAATTTTTATGGCTTATAAATTTTCAAGAAAAAGTTATGCCGATATGTTTGGCATAACAACGGGAGATAAGTTAACACTGGGAGATACCAATCTTGTCATCAAAGTGGAGAGTGATCATACTGTTTACGGAGAAGAATGTAAGTTCGGTGGAGGTAAGGTGCTTAGGGATGGTATGGGACAGGCTTCTGGTTATAAATCTTCAGAAGTTCTTGATCTGATAATTACCAATGCTCTGATTATTGATTATACCGGAATTTATAAAGCTGATATCGGAATAAAAAACGGATATATAAAAGCGATTGGAAAAGGCGGTAATCCTCATATCATGGAGGGTGTTGACCCTGAAATGATTGTCGGTGCAACAACGGAAGTAATTGCCGGTGAAGGCATGATTATAACAGCGGGAGGAATTGATAACCATATTCACTACATCTGTCCGCAACAAATGGAGGAAGCACTTGTATCTGGTATAACTACCTTCATAGGTGGAGGTACAGGTCCTGCTACCGGCACCAAAGCTACAACATGTACTCCGGGAGCATTTCATCTGGAGATGATGTTAAAGGCTACGGACAATTTTCCTATGAATATTGGTTTTCTTGGAAAAGGAAATACCTCTCATCCAGGAGAAATTGAAGAACAGATCAAGGCGGGAGCAATTGGTCTGAAACTTCATGAAGACTGGGGGACAACTCCTGCCGCAATAGATAACTGTCTTGCTGTTGCTGAAAATTATGATGTGCAGGTTTGTATACACACTGATACGCTTAATGAAAGTGGTTTCGTAGAGTCCAGTCGTGCTGCATTTAAAGGTCGTACTATTCATACTTATCATACAGAGGGAGCAGGTGGAGGCCATGCTCCTGACATTATAGTGCTTTGTGGAGATCCTAATGTTCTTCCTTCTTCAACGAACCCTACTAAGCCCTTTACGGTAAATACAATAGATGAGCATCTTGATATGTTAATGGTGTGCCATCACCTTGATAAGAATATACCTGAAGACATCGCTTTTGCTGAAAGCAGGATCAGAGGAGAAACTATTGCCGCAGAAGATATCCTACATGATATGGGAGCTTTGTCTATGCTTTCTTCAGACTCTCAGGCAATGGGAAGAGTTGGAGAAGTAATATGCAGAACATGGCAGACGGCGCATAAAATGCGTGAGCAGCGTGGGGCATTGAAGGAGGATTGGGATTCTGGTTCTGATAACTTCAGAGTAAAGCGATATATAGCGAAATATACTATTAATCCCGCTATTGCACATGGTTGTGGGCATGTGATAGGTTCAGTAGAAGTCGGTAAATTAGCGGATCTTGTTTTATGGCATCCCAAGTTTTTCGGTAGCAGACCAGAGCTGATTGTAAAAGGTGGCGTAATCGTACAGGCCCAAATGGGTGATCCGAATGCATCTATTCCGACTCCGCAGCCATATTTCTCCAGACCCATGTTCGGTGCAAGGGGAGCTGCTATCGGGAGAACATCTCTTGCATTTGTTTCACAGGCATCATTGTCAACCGTTAAGTCATATGGACTTAGCAAGTCTATAACTCCGGTATCAGGTTGCAGGTCGGTAAAGAAAAAAGATATGAAGCTTAATGATTATCTACCTGATATTAAAGTTGATGCTGAAACATATAAAGTTACAGTTGATGGAGAATGGATAACCTGCCTTCCCGCAAGCAAGCTTCCTTTAGCGCAGTTGTATAATCTGTTTTAAATCTTTAAAAAAAGTATTCAGCGTAGGGCTTGCACTGAACATAGGAAGGTTCTCTTTAAACCCCGAAGAGGGTGTTAACATAGGGTGGTACCCAATACTGATTTAGGAGATGGATTAGGTCTTTTAGTCCATTCGAAGAAAATAAGAAAATCATTATCAGTTAAATTGAATATATGAGTTCAGATCAGGATCTCTTACTTTTATTCCAGCTTGCCGACTCAGCGTTTCCAGTGGGTGGTTTTGCCTATTCCTATGGTCTGGAGTCTGCTGCCAAGCAGGGTTTTATAAAGAGCGAAGAAGATCTGAGGAAATACCTTATTACATTTTCCCAACAATTGATCTCATTTGACTTTCCATTTGTCTCCGATGCTTTTGGGCTTGATCCTGATAAAGATTCTTTGGCTTCTTTAAAAAAACTTCTCGGGAACTACGATGCAATGCTGATGAATCCCATGATAAAGAAGTCAAGTTGTGTGATAGGTCGGAACTGGATCCGAATCAGTAAGCAGTTTTCTGATACCATCAAGCTGGAAGAACTGGATATGATATTTTCTAACAAGAACCTTTCTTATGACTTTCCGATAATATATGGCATGACTATAAAAATTTTGAATGTATCGTTTCACAGAGCTTTATACCTCTATTTTTATATGGCGCTCAGGGATCAGATCAGCGCTCTTATACGTCTAGGTTTAGCAGGCCCTTCAAGAGCACATATAGAATTGAGATACATTCTTGAAGCTTTTGCAGAACAGATTAGTTTATATATTCCGATTTCACATAAGCATGCTTATAAGTCTGCTTACTTATTGGAGATAGCTCAGCTATCTCACGACAGAGTTTATTCAAAATTATTTCAAAATTAATAAAATCCTTTAGCTATGAAAATTTTAAACATGTACAGACATATGGGTCATCACGACGGACCTGGTCACTTTCATCATCGGGAACTTACTAATGAGCGAAGAAACTACAAGAAACGTGCCTTCACCGTTGGGATCGGAGGACCTGTGGGTACAGGCAAAACAGCATGGACACTGCAGCTTTGTAAAGCTTTAAGGGATAAAATGAATATTGCTGTGGTAACCAATGATATTTTTACTAAGGAAGATGCCGAGTTTCTTACGAAAAATGAAGCGCTTTCTGCTGACAGAATCATTGGTGTGGAAACCGGAGGATGTCCCCATGCTGCCATTCGTGAAGATGTTTCTCAAAACATGTATGCGCTTGAAGAGCTCATGAAAAGATTTCCGGATATTGAATTGTTATTTGTTGAAAGCGGTGGTGATAATCTCGCTGCTCACTTCAGCAAAGAACTGGTAGATTTTTCAATTTATGTCATTGATGTCTCCGGTGGTGACAAGATTCCAAGAAAAGGCGGACCGGGAATTACCCAGTCAGATCTGCTTGTGATTAATAAGATAGATCTGGCTCCATTGGTAAATGCTGATTTGTCTGTAATGGAACGTGATGCTAAGAAGATGCGCGGAGAAGGACCTTTTGTATTTGGAAAAGCTAAAGATTGTTTTGGTATGGAGACCATTATTGATCACATTCTGAATGCAAGAGATGCAGCTCTGGAGAAATCCACGAAGTTTTCTCTGCGATTGGGGTAATAAAAGTTACTACATTTATATTTTAGGACTTTAGCAAATAAACAGAAGACCTGCATCAATTGCAGGTCTTCTGTTTTATTGAGCGGTACAATTGACTTCCGACTAGGGAGAATAAAAATTTTTCTGATATTTTTTTAAACATTTTCAGGTTGATTTGGTTTTAGCGTGACGTTTTAGCCTAAACTTTCACCACATGAAAAATCTGAAAATGTCGGGACTACTTTTTTTTATTAGTCCTTTTAGCAGTCAGGGGTTATGGTCAACCTGTATTTATTGAGAATGTGCCTGTCAATAGCACGAATTTCATTAGTGCAAATGGAAAACTTTACTTCACTTCCGGAACCGATCTTTATCGTTCAGACGGGACCCCTCAGGGGACAACCTTTGTCAAAAGTATCGGAGAACCTATTTTAGAATTTACAAATCTCACTGTCGGAAGTTTCTTTTATTTTACCACGCAAGAAGCAGGTGGTAAAACTGCCTTGTGGAAGAGTAACGGATATGCCAACAATACCTTTAAAATAAGATCAGCCGATGTGATCAAGCCTCTTCTTACTTATAATGTCGCCCTTTATTTAGGGATAGACGATGGCGTTCATGGATACGAACTCTGGAGAGCTACTTCCTCCAACTCCTTCAGCCTGGTTAAAGATGTGTATCCTGGATTGGGCTCGGGTCTGGAAGATGAGATAGTAGTTTTTAATAATGCCTTGTACTTTAAAGGTTATCATCCAGTTACTGGAGCTGATATCTATAAAACAAACGGGACTTCTATAACCAACATCGCTGTGGACATTCCTTTTACGGGTTATTATGGATCCTTAACGGAAGTTGGTTCAACCCTTTATTTTGCAAGAAACTATATTCAGGGAGATTCTTCGTATGCTGAATTATGGAAGACTAATGGAACCACTGCAGGGACTTCATTGGTAAAAAAGCTCTTCTTTGAATATGACTATAATAATGGCATTGTACAACTCACCAAGTTTAACAATAAGCTTTATTTTAATTATTTCTTCGATGGAGGAACAAGGTATGATAATTTATATGTCAGTGATGGGACAGAGGCTGGTACCCAATATGTTTTAAGGCTTAACATTGATGGAGGGATTTCAGATTTTTTTTGAGGTGAATGATAGGTTGCTCTATATAGGAGCGAGTCAGGGATTTCCCGGGGCATTTAAGAAAATAGATTTAATTGATTCCGTAGCGTATAATGTACACCAATTGACAACCTATGAGGAAAGGTATGAAGTGGTGGGAGACTTGCTTTTCTTTGTGAATCATACTGAATTAACTTATGGAGGTATTCCACAGGATACTGCAAATTATTTACAGATATTTCAAAGTGACTTAAGTTATTCAAATACTGTGACACTAAAAAGCATTTTTGGCACATCGTATGTCGGCTCAAATAATCTTACAGCGGTGTATGGCAAACTATTCTTTACTGCTCATAATGATTATCCCGGGCCAGGTGGTTGTCCAGCATGCCCTAAGAAATTATACGTATATGATCCTTCTGCTTCAGGCTTCAGAACAGCTTCTTCCGTAGAATCTATAATGGAATTTACAGCCTTCCCAAATCCTTCTGATGCTATGTTTAACTTTAGCTTAGTGAGCAATACTGATGGTAATGCAACAGCGGAAATATTCAGAGTTGACGGAGCTCTGGTTGCTAAAGTTTTCGAAGGATCAACTGCAGAAGGGGAAAAGGTTGAATTTAACTGGAACGCTGATGGATTGCCAAGTGGTGTTTATATTTGCAAATTCACCTCCGGTTCCAAGTCAATTGTAAAGAGATTAATATTGAATAATTAATGATTCTCGATTGATAACCTCCAAATGCATAACAGGCCTCATTTATTTAATATATCTGAGGCCTGTTGTTTTAGGTTGGAGTATAAATTCAGTTTTATAATGGTTTGAATGATTAAGTGAAATGAAATTTTATACTCTTCCTTCAATTGGATTAAAACCAAGCAGTTCATTGTCCGAAAGTAATTGAGCAAGCTCTTTAACCAAGGGGTGCAGGGCATGATTGTTTTTCGCAGAGCATCTGATCATAAATACATGCTCATTTACTTTGCATGCACTGCCTATGATTTCACATTTGCTGACCTCTTGCCCTTTTTCATCAAATAGATATTTTCTGGAAAGAAAGTGTAGTTGGTTTTCAATCAGCTTTACTTTTTCCAGATTTTCATTACCTGCAAGGAATATATTGAGATAACTGGAGTGGTTGAGAAAGGCTCCCGGAGAGTTCATGTTGTTTTGTTCAGGATCCATTTTGAATCGATCCCAGATGACTGTCCTATCGGTTACATTTATTTTAAGATCTGTAAAAAAGGATTTGAATGCAAAACGTTCCCCATTTAATATTCTTCCTCCTTCAAACCAGTCTAGAAATAGTAGAGCTGAACCTTCTTCCAGTTCCCATCTTATCTTTTGTTCGAATATACTATCCTGATGAGGGACTATTGGGTCTCCCATAAAAACTGTAAGCGCATCTCTTCCGACCTTTCCTCTGATTTCCTGCAAACTGGATTTGTCATGTTCAGAGCGGTATATTCTTGTATTGGCCTGAGTGGAAAAGACTGTTGTAGTACCAGCTTTACAGTGAATATCTAGATATATCAGATCTCCTTCTACAAAGCCACCCCCATAATTTGAAAATATAATCTGACAGGATTTCCCTTTTTGAAGAGAAAAAAATTTTTAAAGGACGAAAGATTTTTGACCCTGTTAAAATGGATTTATTGTCTATGCTGGATATTTCTATCGCCGATCTGGTCATGTCCTTAATCATAGCATTTTGATAAAAAATATTTAGAATTACTTAAGTAATATTACTAAAAATTATGTGAAAAGTTGCCATGTATTGAATTCTTTTAATTATTTTAAATTAAATTTCTTCTTCACTTTTAAGAGTTCTCAATGAGTCTTTTTACTAATAAACTCAATACTTTAGGGCAGGAACAAAGGCTGTTTAAATATTCAGCTGTCATGTATGCCATTGCCCTTTCTTTAATTGCAGTCATTTCCATATTAAGTCAGGTTTTGATTCAGCAGTACTTAAGTAGTCAAATGCATGACTCTCATATTATTAATATTGCTGCCAGGCAACGTACTTATAGCCAGACATTGAGTAAAAATGCACTTCTCATTGAGTCTGGCCGGGATTTTGAAACCAATCGAAAAGCTTTTGTAAATACACTGAGGCAGTGGCAAAGATCACATGAAGCACTACAATCTGGGAGTGATTTTATGAATCTTCCCGCAAATGACAGAGAAGAGCTTAGTCAGATGTTCAAAATCATTGAAGCCCCCTATGAAGAGATTTTAAGTGCTTCAAATGAAATGATCAAAGAGCTTTACAGTACAAAACCTTTGGATTCTCTTGATATAAAGCCTTATATAACAACCATTTTTGAAAATGAAAAGATCTACCTTTTAGGAATGGAGCTTATTGTGTTTGATTATGACAGGTTTTCGAGAAATGGGGTTAACAAATTAAAAGAAATAGAATACATCCTTTTATTTATTGTATTACTAAGTCTTGTTCTGGAGGCCGTATTTATCTTTTATCCCCTTGCTTTGCGTGTACGCCAGAATATCAGTGACCTGGTTGTTTCAGAGACTAATGCGAAAAACCTGGCCAATAAACTTAAAGAGACCAATGATACGCTGGAACAATCTCATAAAGAGCTGAGAGAAGTAAATTTCGCTTTGGAAAAAGCTACCTATCTGGTAAAGACAGATCAGGATGGTCGTATTATTTATGCCAATGACAAGTATTGTCACGTTACAAAATATACAATGGGTGAGTTGCTTGGAAAACCTCTGTTTTATAATAATATGGGAGGAAAGGAAAGTATAATCTATGAGCATGTGAGAAATCCGGTAAGAAGAAAGGAGGTATGGCAGGGAGAAATTTTTGATCATGCTTGCGATGGCACAGGATTCTGGCTTGATGTCACCCTTATGCCTATTGTGGATTACAAAGGAAGCTTATATCAATATCTTGTTATTTGCACTGATATTACCAAGAGAAAGAATACCGAACGTGAGTTGATTTTACTTACGGAAGAAAAAATAAGGAGGCAGGATGTGGAGCAGAAAATTATCTCCTATTCTATATTGAATGGTCAAGAAAAGGAAAGGAAGCGGATTGCTGCCGAAATCCATGATGGTATTGGTCAGATGATGACAAGCATGCGGATGAAGCTTGAAATGATAGAACATAAGAATGAAGGTCTTTCCGAAGATCTTCCCGAAATCAATGATTTGCTTCAATCAATTATTAATGAGACCAAGAAAATTTGCTCCGATTTATTGCCAAGTGTACTGGATGATTTTGGCTTAAGTGCCGCAGTAAGAGAACTTCAGAAACTTTGTGAAAGTTCTTCCAACATGGAGTTTGAGATTGAAGATCAATTAGAGAAAGCCAAGCTGCCAAGAGAGGTTGAAATCTGTGTATTCAGAATTTTACAGGAGGCTTTGAATAATGCCATTAAGCATTCTTCAGGATCTAAAATTTTTGTCCATGTGAGTAGTGATGCTCATTGTGTTCATCTGATGGTCCAGGATGATGGAAAAGGTTTTTATTTTGATGAAAGAAGGATTTTGAGCAGGGAATTTGTTACAAAGTCTAATGGTCTTCGTAATATGAAAGAACGGGCAGAATTGCTGGGAGGAAATTTTAACGTAACTTCGGAACCTGGAAAAGGAACAATTGTACAGTTAGAAATACCATTATAAATCAATGGTTTTATATATTTTATATAAAAATGGGGAAAAAGATAAAAGTTTTTCTGGTTGATGATCATGAAATTTTTCGTGATGGGGTAAAACAATTAATTACCAATGAGCCGGATATGGAAGTTGCTGGTACAGCCTCTGATGGGGAAGAAGCGATGCTTGCCATACAGGAGGTAAAGCCGGACGTCGTTATTATGGATATCAGAATGCCAGGATTGAATGGCCTTGAGACGAGTCAGAGTATAATTAAGTCCGGAAGTAATGTACATATCATTTTCTTTAGTCTTTATGATCGGGAGGATTATGTTATTTCCGCGCTTGAAATGGGAGCACATGGTTACATTTTAAAGGATACAAGCAATAAAATATTTCTGAATGGCATAAGAGCTGTAGCTAATGGTCAGTTCTTTTTTACGGGTGAAGTATCTGACGTGCTTGTAAAAAAATATAGAGAGCTGAAACAGGAAAAAGGAATACCTGATGTTCATCAATCATTCAGTCTGCCGAGCCTTTCCAAAAGAGAGCTTGAAATTCTGAATATGATCCGTATAGGAAAGACGAATAAAGAAATTGCTGAGGCTTTTGGCCTGAGTGTTCGTACAATTGAAACCCACAGGTTGAATATGTTAAGAAAGTTCAAAACCAGTAATCTTGATGAGATATTAAAGGTTACCGAGAAATATAATGATGAGGATTGAAAGTCTTCTTATGAAAAGGAAATTATTTATAGAATCATAATATAAGCACATGTCGAGAGCGCAAAATGTTTTTTATCTACCATTGTTTTTAGTGACACTATCATTGTCCTCATGCTCTACTGATGAAGTAAAAGACGGAATCAAAAAAGGTATAAACAAAACCGGAGATGTTACGGGGCAAGCGATAGGAGAGTTTACTTCCGGGGTTTCTTCAGGGGTAGTAAAGACTTTTGAACCAAATATAGAACTTTCCGAAGCGCTTCAGGCAAAAGGTTTAAAGTTTGGGAAGAAAATAGTTTCCAGTGATAGTGTAGGTACAGATAATTTACTGGTAGTTTATGTAATTTTTAATAATGATTATAAGGGCCATCTTGTTGCAAAAGCATATGATGTTAAAGGACAAGAGATGGGCAGAGTAAAACTAGCTGTGGAAGGTAAAGCAGACGATGCCAGATACCTGGAGTTTCATTTTGATAAACGAACAAATATTGATTCAGACAGCAAGCTGGTAGTTGAGTAGAGTTTATTCTGGATATTTTGCTAATATTTATAATAAGAAGAAGGCCGGATTTTATCTGGTCTTTTTTTATAGATTTTCCTACTTCTTAAGAGATTGTTGGGTTAAAGGTATATTGTCTGTGATAAGTGCATCTGGACTTTTGTTTATAGCTTCTACAACATCTTTTCTTTTTACAATTCCCCAGATAATTACTTTGATATTTTTGGAATGGGAATCCTTAACTTGTTCTTTTGAAATATTACTATTCGAGATCACAAATCCACCAATGTCTGCTCGGGTGCAAACTGCAATTGCATCTCCGTAGGACTGAGCATTATAAATGATATTAATGCCAGAATCAGCTGCACGAAATCTTTTTTAGCAGTGAGGTATCACCATCGTATACATAAACCCATTCATGTGCCTGATAGGCCTGGATTGTTTGTGTAATCTGATAAACCCATTCACTTTTTCTTTCTTCACTTTCAGTGATACAGGGGGAGGCGATTTTTAAATTGAGGTATATCTGTGGTTTGATATTTCTGTTTTTAAAATGATCCAGTACTTTTGTGAATCTGATAATTCTCACATCATTTAGAAGCTGGGCCCCATATTGATTGTTGTATTCACAATTTTCAAGTTCTGAAGCGGTATACTGATTAACACAGCCGAAACAATTAGTAGACTTTTCCAGTGTCTGATCATGATATAAAACAATTGTACTGTCTTTGCTTAAATCTATATCTATTTCGATACCATCTGCATTTAATCCGTTTATAGCATGTTTGATAGATTCAAAGCTGTTGCTGGGATAAGGATTAATCAATGACTGAAATCCGGTCCCTGCATGGCCTATTATATCAATTTGACCATTGTTAAGGTTTGAAATGTTACCAAGATCTATTTTGGTACAGGCAAGATTCGTGAAGGCCAGAGAAAGGAGTAATATGTTAATGGCGCTTTTCATTATTAGAATCTGTAGTGTAGAAAAATTCTGAAAAGATTATTATAACCCAGAAAAGTTTCTTTAAGGTTCAGGTCTGCATTGTTGAATACTTCCATGTGGGCTCCTACTCCCATAGCATTTCCTATATACAGATGATCAAAGAAGCGTAACTGCATTCCGTATCCGAGAAATAATTCGTGATAAAAATTTCTTTTTTTTGCTGTCTTTGATTCTTGAGAAGCTTTTGGCAGAAATCATTTGATAGTCTGTGAGAAAGAAAAAGCTAAGCTTCTTGTCTTCTGTATTTCTGAATTCATGCCTGTATCCCAGATTTATTCCCCATGGGCCTTTATTGGGCAGGTAATTCATAGTAGTCAGAAATTTGGGTCCCAGATAAATAATATGTTTATTAAGCACCAGGTCAAAAGTGGGAATAATACTTATCCCTGAAAAGGAATAGTTGGCAGATGCTGAAACTCCAAACTGAGCTTTGCCCTTTTCATTAATGTCTTGTCCTTTTGTGATGATGATTTGAAAGAGAAACAAAAACAATATGAAATGTCTCATAATGGGCAAGAAAAGATATTGGAAAGTTAAACTCTCTAACGGCTGATTTGTTATAAGACTGTTTTGAGTTGTATCAAAGATTGCTTTCCTTTTTTTTCAGAAAGAAATGATTGGGTAGGTGATTTTAAGTCAGGATATAATTTTGATGGTTAGTATTCGAATGTATAATGGAGCAAAAAAAAGGCCTGGTTTCCCAGGCCTTTAATGGTTTAATATTTAATAGGAATTGCTTACTTGGCTTTTTGAAGCAGGAACTCAGTTCGTCTATTAATAGCCCTTCCTATGGCATTGTCAGTACCATCACTGTTTTGATTAGGGGCAATTGGTTTTGTTTCTCCATAGCCTTTAGCAGTAATTCTGGAGGCTTCAATACCTTTTGAAATTAAGTATTTAACAACATTGTCTGCTCTCTTTTGCGAAAGGTTAATGTTATACTTATGCGCTCCCTGGTCATCCGTGTGAGAACCTATGGTAATTTTATCTTTAGGATGAAGTTTCAAAAACGGAATCAGCAATGAGTCAAGTGCTGCTTTTGCATCTTCATTAAGTGTAAACTCATCAGATCCATAAGTTACATCCTTTAAAACAAAAGGCTTATCCTCGACAGGCTTTTCAGCAATAATTTCAACTTCTACAGGTCTTAAAGAAAGTTCTCTTTTTATAATATCAGAAGATGCCATTTCTCTGGTTTCAACTACAAGACTATCATTTTGATATCCATCCTGATCTATTCTGAATGTATACTGGTGGTTCTTCGTTAACGGAAGAACGTATTTATTGTCTTTAAGTCTTATTGTGTCTTTTTTTCTCCTGCTTGGTCTTCATATCAACAGAAGTGATTTTAAGCAGTCTGGATTTGTTACGTGCAGTATCCGGATCAGCTATCGCTATTTCAAGAGTGCAGCTAAATGGCTTTGCTTCATTGATATGAAATGTGAAAATATCATCGCAGCAGGTTTCATGGAAGAAAGGGGTTCCTCCTGGTCTGTTAGAAACTACTACACCATTTTCCCCTGATTTCTCAAGCATGAAATGAAGGTCATCCTGAGGTGAATTAATAGGAAATGATAAGTTCTGAGGTTTCACATACCGACCTTCTTTGTCTCTATATGTTTTATAAACATCAAGACCTCCTGCCGAACCATGGCCATCAGAACTGAAGTAAAACATTTGAGTGGGGATATGATAAAACGGAGTACATTCCGTCTCTGTGGTATTCATGATACCTCCGTTTTTAGGTTCAGCCCATTCCTGTTTCTTGGCATTATAAGAAGTATACCAGATATCTAAACCACCTTTCCCGCCTGCTCTGTCTGATACAAAGTATAATAATTCTCGTTTGGTCGCGGTGTCATACACAATGGTAGGCTGTGTAGATGTATAACCTTCCAGATTAGCAGGAAAAGGAAGTTCTGCAGCATCTTTCCAAGCACCTTTAGCTTTCTCTCTTTCTTTAATATAAAGTTTGCAGGTGACGTTACCTTTCTCGTTTTTAAAGCATTTAGAGAAAAAATATTTGTCAGTGTATGGAGAATACACAAAGTTCCCCATATCAACATTCGGGTCATTAAGAATATCGAATAAACCTTTGTCTTTCCACTGACCATTGATTTTTTTCTGCTTTATGAATCTGACGCACAGGTTGCTTGTCAGGGTGTTCAGATTCAACTTCATAATACCTTAGTGAGTCTTCTCTCAATGTTCCGAAAAGCATATTCATGCTATCGAGCAGAAAAGGAGAGAATTCTGTGTGAGGCTGATTGACTGATTTGCCTGCATTCTGAATATCTGTATTTTCAGGAAAATCACGAAACACCATTCCACTGTCGCAGCCTGCAATCTCTTTATTAATGAGTTTGCTGAGATTTTTGTCATTAAGATCTTTTAGTACCTTTTTGAAATCTACAAGGCATTTCTTCGCATCTTCATATTTGCCCTGCATTTTAAGCATGAGCCCCTTATAATATAAGGCTGTTGGGTATGATGTCGGTGCTTTATCATAGACAACAGAATAAGATTCAGCTGCCATTTTGTAATTTCTTGCCAATCGATATGCTTCTGCCAGCTGAAATCTTGACTCTAAGTCTTTAGGGTCGTTTTTAGTAATGTCTTCGTAATAAAATAATGCAGTATAAACATTGCCTGTTTGCATTGCATATTTTGCGCGGTCTTTTTTCTTTTTTTGGCTAATGCCTTTATCCACCTGAGCGAAAATGGAAAGGTGAAAAAATGCACAAAGCATAAATGATAAAAATATTTTACTTATGCCGGGTCTGAAAGTATTAAAGGTAACCATGAACGGTAACTTATTTTTAAATAATTAATATCTGTCGCAAGGAATGGTCGCTTTGCTGCCAAATCTTGACGGAGTAGTATAGGTCAGAGAAAACTCGAATGCGTTTTTGTTTTTGGTTTCTTTGCTCAGTTCGGAAACGTTAAAGTCTGTACTGAAGCCAAATTCATATCTCTTGTACTGAAGGCCCAAAATTGCAAGGAAAGCATCGCTGTTTGTTGAACCTCTGAATCCGGCACCCAACATCAATATTAATTCACTGTTAATTTTTTTATAAGCATTAGTTGCAATAATAAAATCCGTTGCTTTCGCAGATCTCATGTAAAGGAAATTTGGCACCACTGAGTACCCGTTTTTCATATAAAAAGTTAAAGCTGCATTCCCCACGTGACGCATTGCAAGCTTTTCATCGTTATTGATAAAGCCATACTTAGGGCGGTTGATATGAAACGCACTATAACCTGCACTGATTTTTTTGTTACCGAATTTTCTGATGTAGGCAATACCGGCATTTACATCTGCGAAAGCTTTAGTGTTATTAGTATTTGGTTCTCCGGATTCTATTGATTTGTCAAAATTTCCGGAATTGTAGTTCCACTGATCTGGAAACGTTTGT
Organism: Sporocytophaga sp.; assembly: GCA_024707265.1. Taxonomy (GTDB): domain Bacteria; phylum Bacteroidota; class Bacteroidia; order Cytophagales; family Cytophagaceae; genus Sporocytophaga. The sequence continues at coordinate 852,485 of JANQAB010000009.1, forward strand.
TCTCCATAGTTAATACTTCTATATATCCCTCCAGCCTGAAGGCCGATCCTTATAACATTTTGTTTAATTGCGGTTGTATAACTTCCGGACAGGTAAACTCTGTTTGTGTTTAGGTGATAAGAAGACACATAATCTTTGTTAATTATAATACCAGCAGCAAAACCTTTGTTAAACTTCGTTAAATTTTTTTCAATAGAAACCACAGACGTTTTAATGGCAGAATTTACTTGCGCCCACTGGCTTCTATAGTTAATGACAGCTTTATAATCTCCAGTATAGTTTCCGGTGTATGCCGGATTCAACAATTGATTGTTTGTATAATACTGAGTAAGGTGTATATCCTGAGCAAAGCTTACTGAAGCAGTGGCTATGAGGATAAATAAAAAAGATAAAAATCTCATTATTGAAAAGTTTCTTATAAAATCTAACTACCAGGGTAAATATTCTTCTGGTGTATTAATGATTAGTTTATTGTAATACCTGGCCATTTTTTCAAGCTGTCCATGCGAAAATTTAGGGCAGACACAACTAGTATAATAGCTCATTATATTGCCAAGATCAGGAGAGTAGAACTGGTTGTTAGCGTCTCTCCCTCTATAAATGAACTGGCAAGAAGATTTGTCATAATAGCTGTCAGGTGATGATTCATTAAACGGGTCGGCTGGGGTATCACAAACTTTATCCCCTGCATCATTACAATTGCTTCCATCAGCAAGTTCTGTCCCGTTACCTGCAAAAGTATGTAAAAGGCCAAAGTAGTGGCCGAATTCATGTGCTACAACAATTTGGGTATTGCAACCTTTTTTTATAACTATATAATCTCCTGCAAAACCGCAATATGGTTTATAGGCATTGATGAACTCCGACATAAAATACATATTTATTCTCCGCTCAATGTTATATTGAGCCGCAACCTCTTTCATATAATCGACTTTAAGGTTTTGTACAGAAGGACCTATTCCATTAAGTGAGTCATACTGAAAGTTATCTATATAATCAGTCTGACATAATGTAAAAGACATTCCAATAGGGGTAAATAAAGTATTTACCTGAGCCAAAACGGAGGATATTTCAAAGGGAGTTATACCGGCGTTTCCTTCTTGATCCTTTACGATATGAGCAACAATTAAGAACTCTTTATCAACTTTAGTAAGGGGTTTGATAGTATCACCAGATATTGACTTGGAAAACGAAGGATTAATAAATGCTTCATTGAATCCGGCCAATAAAAATGCCAGCAGAAGAAATAATTTTTTCACTTTATTAAAAGAATTTATTTACAATATAATAAAAAAATTTACGACAAAGTTAATATTTTTTTTACTAACTTTACAATCTCAATACAAAGTATTTTATTTTATCTTTTTTATAAAATGAGAGTTTTATTTTTCTTATTACTCGCTTCAGCTCTTTCATTGAATGTATTAGCTCAAAGAGCTACAAGTCCGACAGAAGGCTGTGCTCCATTAACTGTAAGTTTTGAGGCTCCTGCAACAAGTTCTACCTATTATTGGGATATGGGCGACGGCGCTATTTCTGATAAGGAGAAACCTTCTAATCAGTATGTCAACCCTGGTATATATACTGCTACATTTCGTGAATCAAAAAACGGACCTGTGCTGGGGGGTAGAAATTAAGGTCTATGAGAAGCCTGTGCCTGCTTATGTTGCCGAGCCTGCATTTGGATGTCCTTTTGCGGATATAAAAATTAAGAATGCTATGGTGGTCAATCCTGCTATAAAGATTTCCGAACTTCGCTGGACATTAGGGGACGCTCAGGAAGCCTTTGGAGATAGTATAGTTCATGCTTATTCTGCACCAGGGAATTATAAAATCTCCCTAAACTTCATAACTAATTTCCCGACTTGTAATGATAATGGTATAAGCGATAAGATATTAACAATATATAATAAACCGCAATCCGCATTTACAACAGATCCCGGATCTACCTTTACTTGTGATAATAATCTTAAAGTTTCCTATACAAACGTTTCTATTGCCACCAATGAGAAGGATCTTGTTTATAGCTGGGACTTTGGCAATGGTAATAAAACATCAGATAAAGATCCTTTACCGCAGGATTATACCAAAGGTCAATATTATTCAAGCCTGAAAATATCTTTCAAGGATGCTCCCGCATGTTCTTCACAGGTTGATAAAGCAATATCTGTTGGAAAGCCAGTTGCAAATATCAGCACTGATAAAGACAGTATTTGTACTATTGACCAGACGATTTTCAGGACAACCTCTATCGGAAGTTTAGGGTGGGAGATTACCGGAGGGGATTATATGTTCATTGATTACAAAGACAGCATTGGGGTTAATTTTCAAGATGGAGGTTTGCACAAAGTTAAATTAACTGTGCGCTCTGAAGATGGTTTGTGTTATGATACAGCAAGTGTGAGTGTGTTTGTTCGGAAATTGGATGTAAAGATTGAGTCCACTCCGGATTTTAATTGTTCCAATCCTTCAGTCATTACTTATAAAGCGATCTCTTCTGAAAATAAATTAAGTTATAATTGGTCATTTGATGATTTCATTAATTCTGATGAGGCAACAGTAACTAAAACTTATAAAAGCACTTCAGATTCTATTTATTATGGAATTAATAAATTAGAGGGAAAAGGTGTTCGCCTTAGGGTGACTTCTTTAATCACCGGCTGTCGTGCAGAGGATCAGACAACAGATACGATATACATTCCTAATGCTCGTTTTGTTCCGGATAAAACAAAAGGTTGCAGTCCTTTATCTATTACTTTTTCTGATTCAAGTAAAACATTTATTGAAAATCCTATTGTAAGCTGGAAGTGGCTGTTTGGTGATGCTCAAAACAGTTCTCTGGTAAGAGCAGATTCTAATGATGTGCCATTCACTTATAATACTCCGGGAGTCTATTATGCTCGTCTGGTTGTTACAACTTTGAAGGGATGCTCAGATACCTCTTATGCTGTAAAAATTGAGGTAGGTGAAAAAGTAGCCTCTCAACTTGATGTTACAGTTAAACCCGATCAAGTTTGTCCGGGAGAGAAGGTATCATTCTCGGTCAATAACCCACCGGATTATATCGACGCTTATCACTTTCAGACGGAGGATAACAGGTCTTTCCATTGCTCTGATTCAAAAGACGTATCCTGGTCGTATAATAATGCGGTCGGTCCTCAGGATGTTTCTCTGAGTGTTGATTATAACGGTTGTATTTCTACTGTAAAGAAACCTAATGCTGTAACAGTTAACGGTGCTATTCCTAAAATCGACTATCTGGCATTGTGCAGCGATCCGTTAAAGTATACTTTTACATCAAAAACATTAGGCGCAGCTAAACTTTCATGGGATTTCGGAGAAGGGCCAGCCGGAACATCTGTTGAGGAAGTTTATAATTTCGCGAATTCTGGCGATTATCAGGTGAAGTTAACTGCAACTCCGTCTGATGGATCAATTTGTAAAGCTAAAACTGAAACCATAATGGTTACACCTAGGGTTGTAAAAGCTGTCATATCTCACGAAAAAGAAGGAGATTCTTTATTCTGTATTTCTTCTACTCATAAATTAAATGCTTCGCTTTCTAAGGATGTCTATGCGTCATGTCATCGTGGTTATGTCTGGCAGTTTCCTACAATGAAGGATATGCTTCCGCGCGCAACCAGCAATCCAGAGAGTTCCTTTCTTTTCTCAGAAGCGGGAGAACACAAAGTCAGGCTTATTGTAGAAGATATAAATGGTTGTAAAGATACAGCTATAGCAAGAATAAAAATTTACGATATGACTGTTGAGGCAAAACCGAATAAAGAAAGGATCTGTCTCCCTAATGGAGTGTCTTTTGCGGACTTATCGGTTGCTGATACTGCTATTGTGGCCTGGAAGTGGGATTTTGTAAATGATACAATAGTAGATTATACAACGTTTAGAGATTCGGTAAGCCGATATTTTAAAAAGGGAATTTCAGGTGGATCTATTGGATATTCATTAACTCTGACGGATCAGTTAGGTTGTAAAGAAACGTTTTCCAGTGCTATTCCATTATATACCCCTGTTACAACAATTCAGTTAAATCCAAGAGTTTGTGTTGGGGACACAATAGAAATAAAAGCGTTTGATTATACCGAGGGTGGGTCGTCTCTGGATTTCTTATGGAATATGGGATTTGGTCCAGACCTTACTGGAATTAGCCATAAAGTCGTTTATGAAAATTCAGGCAGATATCCTGTATCCCTAAATTATGTAGAGAAAGGATCTGGCTGCTCTGGATATAGTCTTGAATACATCAGTGTTCAGTCTAAACCTAAAGCTAAGTTCTCTTCGCTTACAATTGATACCCTCGCTGTTATCTGCGCAGATATAAGCCCGGTCCTGAGAGACTCATCCAAAGCCGGTGATGAATATTCTCCTATTCTGAGTAGGTATTGGGAGGCTGATGGTGACCAGCCTTCATGGGATAATAGTAAAAACCCTCCGATTCCTGCGTGGTCCTTCTCAAGAGGTGACCACTATATGAAATTGAAAGTTGTGACAGAAAATGGCTGTTTTGATGACACCACCGGATATTTTAGAGCAGAAAATGCTGAAGGTAATTTTATTGTGTCAAAGAATACTATTTGCCTTGATGATGAAATCACATTTTCCCTTGTTGATACATTGGATGTTAAAATGTGGGAGTGGAACTTTGAAGGAGATACAATTGGTAACATTGATCATGTGACCCATAAATTCACAACACACCCTGAAAATGGTATTTCTAAGGCAAAACTGAAACTCACGAGCTGGAAGGGGGGCTGCTTCAGGGCATTTGAAAAGGATGTGTATGTCCATCCTGTTATTGCAAGATTTGAACGTGAGGCGGAGCCATTAGATACAAGCATTTGTTTTAATGATGGCCCGTTTCATCTTAAAAACATGTCTATAAATAATGATAAGTTTAAATGGAATTTTGGAGATGGTACTGCTGAAGATTCCGTCACCTCAGAACCATCACATAAATATTTGACTCCTGGGCAGTATGATGTAATGCTAACTATAAAAAATACTTCACTGGGCTGTGTTGACACTTTGACAAAAGTAGCAGTTGTTCATCCTAATCCTAAGGTTATAGCTTCCGGCGATACTATGTGTTTTGGCTCAGATAAAAAAATAGCTTTGAATGTAATAAATCCCGTATCTACAAGTAAATATTTATGGTCACCTGCTGATGGTTTAGATAATGTAAACATTTCAAATCCTACAGCAGAACCTGGACAGACAACTTTGTACAGGGTTGTTGAAACGGATACTGCAACTGGCTGTACAGACTTTACCGAAGTGACCGGACTTGTTGTGAAAAGAATAGATTTGCATGACTGGGATACCACCATTGTAATTGGTGATATCGCAACGCTTCCTCTTTATGGTGAGCCTATATACAAATTCAAATGGACGCCGGATAAGTATTTAAGTTGCACAGACTGCTTTTATCCTACAGCTCAGCCATTAGAAGATATTACATATAATCTTGAAGTTACAGATGTTTACAATTGTTTCATTGATCCGTTTAAATATGAAATCACCGTTAAACCGGAAACATTTGTAAAACTACCGTCTGCATTTACACCAAATGAAGATAGTAAGAATGATAAGGTTTATGTTAAAGGCTGGGGTATAAAGAAATTAATTGAGTATAAGGTGTTTAACAGGTGGGGGCAGGAGATTTTCTCAACCGATGACATCAATGAAGGCTGGGATGGAACATTTAAAGGTCAGAAGCAGAACAGTGATGTTTATGTCTATAAAGTGAAGGTAATTACGTGGAAAGAAGAGGAGAAATATGTTGAAGGATACATTAACCTTCTTTATTAGGTAAAAAAATACCATTTTAAAAGAAGGGCTGTCCTCAGATTTGGATAGCCCTTCTTCATTTTATGCGTTCAGAAATGTCTTCTCAAAATCCATAATTTTATTATTAAATTGATACCGAATGATTATTTTTATAAATTTGATTTTATAAAATTTTGAAAATGGGCTTGAAAAGATCCTTTATTGCACTGTTAGCAATTGCATTCGTACTGATTTCTTTCTCTTCAGAAGCACAGCGTAGAAGAACTATTGAATATTCTGGATTTTTTGACTCCTATTATTTCCGTGGCCCTTTGAATATCAGTATTGGTGCTGGAGTTGCCGGATACAATGGTGATTTGTGCAAAATATTTGACTGCGGCAAAATATCCCCAGCTTTTAGCATAGGTGCAAATTATAAACTTTGGCCTAGAGTGATGTTTGGTGCTGATTTTACTTATTTTAAAATTAACGGTGAGGATAATATTTACCCGGATAGAAATCTGTCGTTTAATTTTACAGGATATGAAGTAGATGTTTACGGGAGGCTTTATTTCATAGATGATATCATTAGAGTAGCAAGGGATAGAACCAGAAAACCTAAATTTTTCAAAGCCTACGTTTCCGCTGGTATGGGGGGACTTGGATTTACTTCCCATGCAGAACAAATTAGCCCATACACGGATACAATATTTAGACTCAGAAGAGTTTATCCTCAATATACTGTAGTTTTTCCTGTAGGTCTTGGGTTGTCTTTTACAATAAGTCCACGGGTTACCATCATTACAGATTTTGTATACAGAATTTCTTTCACTGATTATATTGACGACTTCAGGGCGGATAAAAATGACGGCTATGGGATGGCCATGATAAAGCTTCAATATAGCCCAACTATGCCAAGGAGACATAAATCTAAAAAGGGACTTCCTCCTCCTGAGCAATATGATGGACCGAAAGGGACTGAAACATGGAAGAATAAGAAGCCGGAGGAAAGGCCGATTAACAATGATGATAATTACGAGCTCCCTCCTGAAAATCAGGAACAAAATCCGGATGAAATGAATCAGGAGGAAAACCAGGAAAATCAAGAAGAAAATTCAGGCTGGTAAAATAAAAAGGCTGTCTATCAATAGACAGCCTCTTTTATTTTACTCGCTGTTGAAATTCTCAAATGAAATGATTTGCAGATTATTTTTGTTTTTGTTCAGGAAATTGAGATTCTGTATTTCTGCATAAAAAATGATTTTTAATCGTTTTTGTAATAACAAAGGAACAATTTTTGTCCTGATTTGAAACCTGTTTGAATCATTCCGGGTATTTGAAATTTTAAATATATTATTTGTAAGTAATGAAAAGTGATATTCGAGAGCAAAGCAATAGTGAAAATGTAATTCCTGTTGACCAGGAAAAGCTTAATAATCAAAATGAAGAGAAAATATTTTTAGAAGGTCCACATTCAAGAAAATGGGAGTTCTTTTTTACTCTGAAAATTCTTATGGAGTTTATAAAAGGATTTCGTACGCTGCATTTTGTTGGCCCTTGTGTTACGGTTTTCGGTTCGGCGAGGTTTAAAGAGGATCACCCTTTTTATGAGCAGGCAAGGACTATCGGTGGTTGTCTGGCTAAAATGGGGTTTACTGTAATGACTGGAGGTGGTCCGGGAATTATGGAGGCAGCTAACCGGGGAGCCAAAGAAGCAGGTGGAGAATCAATAGGTTGTAATATTATTCTTCCTATGGAACAGCATCCCAATCCTTACTTGGATAAATGGGTAGACTTTGATTACTTTTTTGTGCGTAAAGTGCTTCTGACTAAGTATTCATACGCCTTTGTTGTAATGCCGGGCGGTCTCGGTACTATGGATGAGTTCTTTGAAGCTTTAACACTTATTCAAACTCATAAAGTGAAAAAGTTCCCCGTTGTGCTTATTGGAAAAGAATTTCATAAGCATTTGATTGCTCACTTTGAGTATATGGCTAAAGCAGGAACTATTCATCCTGACGATTTAAAGCTATTTCTTTTCACTGATTCTATTGATGAAGCAATTGCTCATTTGGAGAAATATGCTGTCGAAGGATTTGGATTGAAAAGGAGAAAGAGGATCAAATCCTGGTCTATTTTGGGAGAATAAAAGTATTCAGAGGTATAAGTACCAAAAGAAGACTGCTTTATCATAGCAGTCTTTTTTGTTTTTGTTGGATTCCAATTACTGCTTTTGAATAAGGCTCTTACTTTTTGAATAAGAAAGAACATATTGGGGATTTCTATATGTTTTAGGGTAAAGGATAAAATTATATAGGGTTATATAACAAGAGAGGAACATTGTGGAATGGCATTTAAAGAAATAAAATTGTCTTGCCTTGCGGATTATGCCCGGTTTTTATACGAAAACTTTTTAGACTCCTTTACGGAAGCGGAAATGGAAGCTTCCCATGATAATCAATTACCCCTATTGAAGTTTTTCGAGAATCATTCTCAGGAAGAAAAAATTTAATATCACCCAAAAATATATCGTTGAATTTCTTCAGAATTTCATTAATGGAACTGCTGTAGAGGGCATCATCAACGGTTTGGAAGAGTGGAAAGAAGATAAACTTCCTTTCTCCAGAGAAGGCATTAGTCCTCTTGATATGGCCTTATTGGAGAAGGGAAGGAAAAGTATTTTATTGAAGTTCCTTCCTCTATATACTAAAAACCTAAAGAAAGCACTGGAGATTGTAAATGAAATAGAGAATTTCTATTCTTTCCAATCTGTAAATGCGATAGAATATTTTTCTGATATTCAGAATGCAGTCATTCTCAAAAAAAATCAGGAATTGACGCATGCCTATGAACAGTTAAAAGAAAGCAATGAGGAGCTGGTAAGGACCGAAGAACTGCTTAAAGAAAGCAATGATAATCTTGAAGATATTGTAAAGGCCAGAACGGCGCAAATTGTGCAAAGTGAAGAAAGATATAAGGCTTTTATAAATCAAAGTTCAGAGGGCATCTGGCGGCTTGAGTTAAATGGTATTGACGGTATACCTGTTAACCTTCCGGTGGATAGACAACTTGAACTATTGTATTCTTTCGGATATTTTGCAGAGTGCAATGTGCGTATGGCCAAGATGCATGGTTATGAAGACATTTCTGCGGTCCTGGATAAAAAACTTCAAGATATTATGTCCTTTGCTAATTTTTCGCCTTATGGATATTTCAATTCATTTATTGAGTCAGGATATAATTTGTCAGATGCAGAATCACTGGAAATTGACAGCCAGGGTCGCATTGTATATATCCTAAATAATATTCAGGGGGTTATTGAAAATGGTAAACTGGTGAGGGCATGGGGAACACAGAGGGATATCACTGATGAAAAGAATACAGAAGAAAGATTAAGATATGTTGTAAATAATGCTCCTATTATAATTTGGTCGCTGGATAAAGCAGGAAATGTTGTCCTGGCAGAAGGTAAAACATTAATGCCAGAAATGAATGATAGAGATAAAGTAGATGGGAAAATTTCCCTTAAGGAGTTAAAGTATTTACCAGAACTATCTGCCAGTGCAATGAGGGCTCTGGAAGGTGAAGCTTTTGCGAAGATAATTAAAATAGGAGATAAGTCTTTTGAGGCCCATTTTAGTCCTCTTAAAGATTATACAGGAAAAGTTACGGGTGCAGTAAATGTTGCAATAGATATCACTGATCGTATAACCATTGAGAAAAAACTTTTGGAAAGTGAAGACCGGTTCAGATTATCAATAGAAGCAGCAGATCTTGGTACCTGGGATATTACTGATTTGTCAGGAGAGTTTGTTTGGGATGAAAGAAGCAAGCGTTTCTTTGGCTTAAGCAAAAATGCAAAAGTTAATTATGAGGTGTTTCTGAATGGCATTCATCATGAAGACAGGGAGTATGTAAAAGCCGCTATTGATGCTACATTAAGAAACGAGGGCAAAGATGATATAGATGTAGAGTTTCGCACAGTTGGATATGAAGACAAGATGTTGCGATGGATTAGGATTAGGGGCAAAGCTTATTTTAAAAGGAAAGGTGAGCCTTTTAGGTTTATAGGTACAAGCCAGGACATAACAAATAAAAAAGTTCAGGAAAATGAATTGAAATCTCTTGCAGATAAACTTAGTGAAAGCAAGTATAGGTTAAGCCTTATCACCAACGTTGTTCCTGCATTTATTTCGTACATCGATCCGGATAAGAAATATGTTTTTACCAATAATTACTACAAGAGACTTTTTCCTAATGGAGAAAAAATTATTGGTAAAAAGATTTCTGACATCGTCGGGGTGGAGAGTACCCCCTTTTTCTATGATCACTTTGAAAAGGCAGTTAGAGAAAAACGGAATGTTACTTTCGATTATGTACTCAACAAAGAGGAGGCTGGTTTTTTTAACTCAAATATAAGAGTAACTTACATTCCGGATATTGATGAAAATGACAACGTGAGAGGAGTTGTAGCCATGGGCTTGGATATCACGGAAAGTATAAGGTATGAAAGGGATCTGGAAAAGAAGAATAAAGAGTTATCAAAGATAAATAATGACCTTGATAACTTTATTTATACAGCTTCGCATGATTTAAAAGCTCCTGTTACTAATATTGAAGGTCTCGTGTCTTCCTTAATTGAAACACTGAAGGAAAGCAATTGTAGTATGAGTGATGAAACAAAGCTGGTGGTTTCTCTCATCAAAGATTCTGTAGGAAGGTTCCAGGTAACTATTAAGGACCTGTCTGAAATAGGCAAAATCCAGAAAAATTTTGTAGAAGACGTTTCTTATATAGATGTTAAAGAAATTATAGAAGAGACTGAGTTAAGCATAGAAAACAAGATACAGGAAGCTGATGCTGAAATAGAATTAGATATTAATGATTGCCCTGTTATCAGTTTTTCCAGATCAAATTTCAGAAGCGTTGTATACAACCTTCTGACAAATGCTCTTAAATACAGAAGTCCGGAAAGGAAATCCCGCATCATCATAAAGTGTATGACTGACAAAGATTATAGCATTTTAGAATTTAGGGATAATGGTCTTGGGATGAAGGAGCATTTAAAAATTAAAATTTTTCAGATGTTTAAAAGGTTACACGACCATGTTGAAGGTACTGGAGTGGGCTTATATCTGGTAAAAAGAATTATTGATAATTCGGGAGGGAAAATTGAGGTTGAAACAACAGAAGGAGAAGGCAGTGTGTTTAGAATTTTCTTCAGGAATTCTCCTAATATTTTATCTGTATAGTTTGAAATTGAAAAATCAATTTAAGATTTAAGTAGTTATTTTAAGTAATTCATGTCGGGGTATGAAAATAAGCCATCTTGATCATTTTGTTTTAACGGTTAAAGACCTGGATGTTTCATCTGATTTTTACAGGGATGTGTTAGGAATGGAAAAGATTACTTTTTCTGGAGGAAGGATTGCATTGAAATTCGGGAATCAGAAAATTAACCTGCACCTTTCCGGAAACGAATTTGAACCCAAAGCCCTTAAGCCATTATCAGGGTCTGCAGATTTTTGTTTTATTACTCCTACGCCTATTATGGAGGTAGTTGAAGAGCTAAATGAAAAAAATGTTCCTGTAATAACCGGTATTGTAGAACGTACCGGTGCCTTGGGAAGAATCAGATCTATATATTTCAGGGATCCGGATGGGAATTTAATCGAAGTGTCTAACTACCTGAATCCGAATATTCCTGAAGTAGTTGTTGAAACCAATCAGTAATTATTGGCCAGTAAAATTGCATATACTGCCATTGTCTTTACGCAATAATAAACACTTGCAAGTTTGACAGGCTCTGAAAGGTAAGGAATTTTAATGATCTCTTTGCGGGTAATAACCTCTTCTTTATTAAAGGTTCTGGAGATATATCATTTTTTCCATCATCAGCTTTCAAAAAGGTTGTGAAATTAAGAACAATCTTACCTTTTGAATGGAATATATTAAAGCAAGGAGGTTGAAAAACTGGTGAAGCTCCTGGTAAGATAGCGAGGCGGTCCGCAATTCTAGCAGGTTCCACCAGTTTAAAGCAATGTGTCGCCCATTATGTTATTCTGATTGAAGAAGGTTGTTAATATTAATGAATTTTCATATTAGTAATTAAGATGCGTGTTTAAACGCGTTTTGAAATCACAAGCAGTTCCAAGATAATTATTTACTAGCTCAAATAAAAGCATGTAGTTAATTTACCTCCTTTGCGTTATAAATGCTCAATATAATTTCTTATCAAGAAAAATGGCTTTACCCATAACAGGATCAAGCTCATAGGAGGCAAAACCAAAGGACTGATATAGATGTATTGCTCTTTTATTGCCTTCAAGTACTTCCAGAGTAAGTTTGCAGTATTTTTTTCTCTTGCATATTCTTCAATTTGCTTAAGCATTGCAAACGCAATTCCTTTGTTCCTGAAATTTGCTTGTACTACGAAATCGTGAATATTAAGAAGTGGTGCAGCATTAAAAGTTGAATAGCCTGTGAAGCAGTTTGCAAGACCGGCAGGCTGGCCATCTATATAAGCAATAAGAATATAGGAGTCTTTAATCTCCGGAAGTTGTATTCTAAGCTGTTCCTTCTTTTCTATTGGTAATGTTGCTCCGCCGCCCATTATATCGTTGGCATATTCATTCAAGAGCATCCAGAAATCTTCGAATTGATTGTTGTCTGAAAGGTTTGCATGAAGGAATTGTAGATTGTCTGTCATAGATTTGTATTGGCAATTATTGAACAAATCTATTGGTTGTTATGATAATCTCAAAGATTACTTCAAGTCTTCAGGAAAGTCTTTTTTTACTTTATTGATTTTAGGTAACGAAACATCTTTTATATATGGCTCATTTGGATGGTGCAGGATATAATCCTGATGATAAGGTTCAGCTTCATAGAATCGTATCAACTGTGCAATTTGCGTAATGATTTTTTGATTATACTTAGTTTTATTAAGGTATTTGATTTTCTCTTCTGCCATTTTTTTCTGCGAAAAGTTTGAATAAAAAATTTCAGAGCGATATTGCGGGCCTATATCGGGCCCCTGGCGGTTAAGCTGTGTCGGGTCATGGGCAGTAAAGAAGATGTCAAGTAACTTATCGTAAGATATGATTGAAGGACTATAATAAATCTGAACAGATTCAGCATGGCCTGTTTTTTCCGTTTCTATTTTTTCATAAGTTGCATCTGCGCTATCCCCACCGCAGTACCCTGAAATTACATTTTGTACCCCTTTTATCTGTTCGAATGCTGCTTCAGTCGCCCAGAAGCAACCTCCGGCGAAGATGGCTGCATCTGTTTTCGATTCATAATTATGTTTGGCATATTCTGAATTGTTGTATCCGGAAAAGTAAAAAATGGCTATGATGTTAAGAGAAGTATATATCGTTGCTTTCATCTTTTATATTAAAGAATGAGTTATTCTGCTTGTTCAGTTTTTCAAACCAAATTTATAATCTAATCGGAATGAAAAGAATGAATAATCAATACTATAAAGGTCCGTTTGTTCTCTGATATCTGCACTTTGCTGCCAGCGCAGGGTCTGAAGTTTGTTAACCCAGGCAAGAAGATCATAGCCATAAAATGCAATGAGTAGGTTTTTGCCTGGGCGAATATTTATTCCTACATCCCATTTAACCATTAAATGATCTTCAATTCCGAGAAAAGAAAATTTATTGTTGAACGCATAATCCTTTGCATAATCATTCAGGTTAGGATTGTTGACTTTAGTTGTGTCATACTGGTGAACATCCTTTCTGCCTGTAAGTCCCCAGAATAAGCGCAAGTCGGTATGGATACTTACCCATGAGGCTGGTTTGTAATTCAGGTAAAGCTTGGTAATATTGGTGTTAATGTTAAGGAAATTTTTTCCGTCAACAGTTATCTGATCTCTTACTGCATTAATAGAGTTTTGCCTCACAGAGTCAGTGCCCGGATGGGCCTGGCTTTCTATTGGTTTAGGAGTATATTGATATGTTTTGCCATCGGTTGAAACAGAATCATAACCATCAAATACCACGAGATCAAAATGCTTGTGCTGCTCCGTTACATTGGTCCTCACAACTCTGGAATATACATGGTTCGCTCCAATTGAAACTTTATTGGTTTTATATGTAAAGTCGACTTCCAGATTGACGAAATGATAATATCCTGCATTCACAATTCTGAAGAGTTTCTGATTCCAGAGCAATAGGTCATTGACAGAATTATATGATACAGAAGGTCTGATATTGATTTTGTCATCTCCTATTGTATGCATGGATGTTATTTCTAATGAACTCGAGCGTTCGGGTTTTAATTTGTGCAGCTCTTTAATAGTTACAGGTGGAATGATCGACGTGCCTGGGGTAGGGCGTTGTAAAGGCCTTTCATAATGATAAGTTGGATAAGGCTGCCCCAAGTCATTAAAGCTGTTCCTATTGAACTCATAGTTGTCTGCACTTCCATTATTGGCTGAAGTCTGATAGATGAGTTTAATTGAATTTAGTTTATCAGGTTTTAAAATAAGGGCAACTTTGGGTGTCAGGACGCCTCCTATAAAAGCAGTTCTGGTGTGTATGTCATAGCGAAGACCAGCAAGTATGTCTATCTTATCTTTAAGATTATATTTTGCCTCTGAAAAAACTGCATTGTTAACATATACAACATTAGATACAACAGGATGACTTTTTATCTCATTGCGGCTGTTTCTTCCCGACATATCTTTTCCAATATCAAACAATCGGAATTCATACCCGGTTGCCCATTGTAGGCGTGGAACATTTTTCATAAGATAAAGCCCTCCAAGGCTAAACCTTCTTTCACCGAATGTTTCAAGAATCGGTACGTGCGTCTCTGAAAGTTGAGAATATCCTCTGAGCTCTTCCAGTTGAATTCTTGTGGTATTAAGATCCAGACCGCCAAAGAGTGTTACTGTATTCTCATGTTTAGTAGGAATGGTGTATGTAAGCTGATTAGTAATGTTGTTTACTACATATTGTCTTCTATTTACATTTCCGGATTCAATACTTCCATACCAGCCATTTATATTTTCAAACTGTCCGTCAACGATTCTATCCGGAGCAAGCGTATCTTTCCCGATAAAATCCGGCCATGGGTCAATAACAAAGAAGCCTGAGGCATTGGTAACCTGGTGTGTATAGCGGCTGTATAACCGGAATCTTTTATAATTAAAATCGACACTGAATCTTGCATTGCCCGGTGTAGACCATGGGCTTCCGGATACAGGCACACCATCAGGAGGTGGATTGTCAAGGAATTGAGGATAAGGGAAACTTGGTCTTCCATATAGTCGTCCTCGTTCTTGCCCGATTCCGTCACTCACTCTGTATCCACCTGAAAGAACTATGGATGCATCTTTTTTACCTAATAATGATTTGCCCAACCAGCCTTCATATTGGTGAAAGTAGGATTCTCCGCTCCATGCTCCCTGAGTTGTCGAGGCAATGAATTCATCCCTCTTATATTTTCTTGTTACCATATTGATGATTCCTGATATAGCCCCTGAACCATAAATAAGACCTGAAGGACCTCTAATCACTTCAACCCTGTCAATATCTCCGAGCATTCCAAGATCCAGCTCCATGTTGGCACCATCTCTTGCTTCTGTGTTCATCTTTCGTCCATTGATCAGGAAAATAAATTTTGAGTTCCTGTCAGCTGCCACACCTCTCATTCCCCATATTATCCCAGACCACTTGTTATACATGTATTGAAATCCGGGAACATAAATTTCAAGTAATTCACTAAGGTGCCGGGCTCCTGAAAGTTCGATTTCTTCTCTGGATATGATGGAAAGACTGAATGCGGAATTTCGCATGTCAACTTCAAGAAAAGAACCTGAGGCTACCTTAGTATCCATCAGTTCATCAAGAGAAAGATTCCATAAGTTTTTATTTGTAATGCTGGTATCTGCATTAAATACAGGGTCTCTTTTCTTTTTTTTTTTGTTTTTTGACGGAAGATTTTTTTTCAGATGAAGACTGTATTGTGTCTTTAGATGAAGGATTTTGAGCCAATAAGTCTGAAGTTTGAAAAGAAAGCAGTAATAAGACAAATTTTATAAGACAAAACAGATTTTTTGCTTGCATTGATGTCATATTATAAAGGATCTTAACCTTATTAGTATGAATTTGTTATTTCTTCGAAACGTAGTTTATTATGATGTAAAGAATGATAAGATTATGGTAAACATTAATATTAGAACCTTGTTTTACCCTGAAGCTCAGATAGGTGGGAGGATTTGTTAAATGAATAGAAGCTGGCTGGAAAGTTTTTAACCGGGAGTTAATATTAAATGATAAACGATCAGTCATCGCTTAATGTAATGCCGACGAATAAAAAACGAACTCAGAGGCTTTTGAGAATTCCGTGGGTACTGGTGATGTTCTGTTGTTCAGGATTTATGACAGGTGTTCACAATGAACGATTGATGAATAATGTGAATGAAATTTACAATATAGTTCAAGAGGGAGAATACTCTTTAAAAGCAGCTTTTATTTATCGCTTTACTGAGTATGTTGATTGGGAAGGGCTGAAAAAGAACCAGGAGTTTAAAGTGGCAATTCTGGGTGATACTCCTCTTACTGCGAATCTCATTGATATTGCTGAAAATGCAGAAGTTGGCAACAGAGAGATTAGTGTTGAAGAGTATGAAACCCTGAATGAAATTGATGAATGTCAGATATTGTTTGTCTCCCGAGACAGTACAGTTCCTTTGCCAGCAATATTACACAAATTTGAAGGAAGAGAAACTCTTATTGTAACAGAAAAGGATGGTTATGGAGAAAAAGGAGCCTGTATAAATTTTTTTCTTTCGGAAAGTAAAATAAGATTTGAAGTAAATCTCAAGGCTGTTGAAAAAGCCGGACTAGCAGTGAGTTCACAGTTATTACAACATGCTGTTGTAATAGGAAAGTAAAGGTAAAATAATTATGGCTTTTCATCTGCCAAAAATCAGAGATTTATCAATAAGGAATAAACTGATTTTTCTTCAGTTTTTTACTTGTCTTATTGTACTTGCCCTTTGCTGTGCCGCCTTTGTTTTTGCTGATATCAGAGAGTATAAAGAGAATAAAGTCAATAGCCTTAATTCTATGGCACAGCTGATAGGCTCAAGTAGTATTTCTGCCCTTGAGTTCCTTGATAATGAAGCTGCCAATTCAATTCTTTCGGACCTGGTTGTTGTTAATGATGTTTTAAATGCTAAGATTCTAGATAAAGACAATAATGTATTTGCTTCCTATTCTAAAAGGGGAATCAGGGATTTTAGCTTTAATCCTGAAGATAAGTCATATGTTGAGTTTAAAGAGGACTATTTATATATCTACCATGAAATTTTCAGAGATAATGGTGAAATAGTAGGAATGGTATGTATCAGGGCAGAATTATCTCAGCTTGATACAGTAATAAAAAGAAAAATCCAGATTGCTGCTATCTTAATGGGAATAGGAATGCTGCTGGCATATCTCATAGCTTTGTTTTTACAAAAGTATATATCATCTCCGCTACTGAGACTGGTATCAGTAATGGAAAATGTAAGCAAGGAGGGAAGCTACAACAATCGCACTGAGGTAGAAGGTAAAGACGAGATAGGCACTTTGTCTCGGGTATTTAATGAGATGCTTAATCAGATTGAAAGAAGAGATAAGGAACTTTTAGAGAATAATTATCTTTTAAATTCTATCCTTAATAGCATGGGTGATGGAGTGTTGGTAGTGGACAATGACCTTAATTTTATGCTATGGAATCCTGCATTTGAGAGAAGGCATAGCGGGCTGCTCATAGCACATCCAAAAATTGCATTGGGCAAGAACTATAACATGTTCCTGCCAGGAGAAAAAAATACCACTGGATTACAATAATAGTCCTTTATATAAAGCTGTGCAGGGAGAAGAGTTTAATAACCAGGAGTTGCTCTTAAAAACAGGTGATAATGTAGTAACATATATAAGTATCACAGCAAGACCGTTGAAAGACAGGAAGGATCTGGTAATTGGTGCAGTTGCTGTTGTCAGGGATATTACACAACGCAAACAGATACAGGTAGAACTTGATATTGCGCGACAGCAGTTGCAGGATATTATGGATTATTCCACAGCTAGTATTTTCGCCAAAGATCTTGATGGTAGATATATTTTTGTTAATAAGAATTTTGAATACATATATAAGGTTAAAAAAGTTAAAGTTATAGGACACACGGATTTTGAGTTTCTCCCCAGAGAAGAAGCTTTGCCTTTATATGAAAATGATCAGGAAGTTTTCAGGGTTGGGCATGATCTTGCATTTGAAGAAAAACTGGACAGAGATGGCTACCCTCAGACTTTTATTACTATTAAGTATCCGTTAAAAGATAATGATGGAAAAATTTACGGACTATGTGGGATATCTACGGAGATCACAGAAAGAAAGGCTGCAGAGGAAGCAGACAAGGAGAGAGTCGCTCAAATGGTAAAATTTCAGGAGACGCTTCTGAATCTTACAAGCATGGAAATAGACCTTCCGTTGGATGATAAGCTAAAGGCAATTTTGGCTAAATGCGCTGAAGTGATTGATGTTGAAAGGTGTGGCATTTGGTTTTTTACTAAAAATAAGGAAGAGATTTATCCAAAGATTATTTATCGTAAAAGCGAGAATGATACAGTGAGTGGCAAACCAATAAAAAAAACACCTGATTCCAGGTACTTCAAAGCTTTAGAAAATTTTCATACCATAGACGCTCATGACGCCCTCAATGATCCCAGGACAGCGGAACTTGCAGATGGTTATCTTATACCATTGGGAATAACTTCCACTCTTGATGTTGCGATCAGGCTTGGTGGTGAAATTTCCGGAATGTTATGTTTTGAGCATATAGGAAATAAGAGGAGTTGGTCTTATGAGCTCCAGGTTTTTTCTTCCTCAATTGCCGGAATCGTAGCTTTGGCTATTGAAAATTTTGAAAGGCTAAAAGCAGAGAAAGAGTTGCATGAATTAAACAATGAATTAGCCAAGGCAAAAACTGCTGCTGAACAATCCAACGCTGCTAAGGATGTCTTTCTTGCCAGCATGAGCCATGAAATCCGAACGCCTTTAAACGCTATTATCGGCTTTCAGCAATTGCTCAAGGAAACAGACCTCAGTGAAGAGCAACACGAAATCGTTTCTTCTATAGATTTTGCCGGTAGGAACTTGCTGGTAATTATCAATGATATTCTTGACCTTTCAAAGATTGAAGCAGGTAAGGTTGAATTTTTAGAAAGTGAAATCAATGTTGCGGGTATCATTCGTTCTGTTATTGAATTGTTTGAGCAAAAAGTAAAGGAGAAAAATCTTAAAATTATATTTTATCACGATCCTACAATTCCACCAGGCTTGATGGGTGACGGTGCACGGCTAAGTCAGATTTTACTTAATCTGATCGGTAATGCAGTAAAATTTACAGAGAAGGGTGAAATAAAAGTAATAACGCATCTGCTGGATGTAAAAGGGGATTATTTCAGTTGTTTGTTTGAAGTGGAAGATACGGGAATTGGAATACCAAAGGAAAAGCTTGTAAGGATATTTGAGCGCTTTACTCAGGCGGAAGCTGATACAACAAGGAGGTATGGCGGGACAGGACTTGGATTAACAATCTCCCGGCATCTGATAGAGTTGCAAGGAGGGACGCTTATAGTAAAAAGCGAACCAGGAAAGGGGTCTGTGTTTTCGTTCAAATTGAAATTTAAAAAAGCTGCAGATAAGGATGGAATTGCCTTGGCGACTCCTGAAAGGAGAATCAAGAGTATACCTGAGGTAGTAAAGCCTTTAAAAATACTGCTGGCAGAAGATACTATTCTGAATCAGAATTTAATACTGAAGGTTTTTCAGAAAACAAAACATTCGGTAGATATTGCCAATAATGGTGTCGAAGCTATAGAGAAAGTCAAGCTTAATAATTATGATATCATTTTAATGGATGTCCAGATGCCTTTAATGGATGGGTGTCAGGCAACTGAAGAAATAAGAAAACTGAAAGATCCAGTTAAGAGCAAAGTGCCTATAGTGGCACTTACAGCTTTTGTTTCTAAGTCTGAAGAGGAACGATACCGGAGAAAAGGCATGGATGCATATATTACCAAGCCATTTGATAAAGAAAACTTATTGGAAACAATTTACAGACTTACTGATTCTGGTTTTATAAGTTTCAATTCAAATTCATCAATGGATAAAGGTTCTGATTTGTTCAGCTTAAGCTTTCTAGAGGAAACCTCAGAGGGAGATACAGAATTCGTTATTAAAATGGTAAACCTGATTCTGGATGAAGCACCAGATAGGCTGGATAAACTAAAAGAAGCTATCCAGGAACGGGATTATGCTGCAATTAAAACCCATGCTCATAAACTTAAGAATATCATTATTCCTGTTCAGATGGAAAGAGCTAAAGAGCTTACTACTGCTATTGAGGAAAACAGCCGAAATGCTGGAAATATGCAGATTATTGTATCCCACTTTGCAGAACTGAGTGAGATTATAAAGAGCGTATTAGAGCCACTTCGTAAACGGATAGAGCTAATGAAACATAACTCCTGAGCATATTTAAGGTGTATTGTTTAGGATCTAAATTAGATAATTTTGTACTTTAATGACTTTTTTATATTTTAATGCCTTGTCATTAAATGTATAGGCATGTCACAGTTCAAAAGGAAATTAAACAACTTTGCAGTATTTTCACTTGCTATTCTTTTCGCCGAACTCATTCAGGCGCTTGCGCACAATTATATTGACCAATGGAAGGATGGTCATGGCAAATATGTTTCCGTACTTCTTTCAATGATTCTTGCAATAGCGGTATTTTATCCCGTATTTCATTTTCTGGACAAGTATATCCAGTCGGCATCCAGAAATTATATTAAGAGTTCAAGGAAAGTAAGCGGGGGAGGAACTTCAGGATTAATGCTTGGTTATTCTCTGGCAATGTTTTTTATGTTTATAGCCTTTGCCCAATTATGGTATCATAAAGATGTCATTGCTGATCTGGGCAATTGGCTGAAAGGGTTTATTTAATAATTATAATATGGAAATAGAAATTTTCACTCTTTGCGATCACGCACAGGATTTTAACGGTAAATTAGTAATAGTAGGGACCTTTGATAGCATAAGCTCATCAACATATCCGTTTACACATGCGGCTTGTTCTCTCGCCGGCAGGTTGAGATTTAGTGAAAAGGAATCGGGTGTTCACGAGTTTAGGATAAAGCTGATTGATGATGAAGGGGTTGAATTATATCCTGCAATTGAAGGGAATATTGATGTATCTAAAAGCGTAGCGAATTATTCTACTATAAACTTTGCTATTAACCTTGGAAACCTGGAATTCAAGAAGCCAGGAAAATATGCCATTGAACTTTATATTGACAATGAATGGCAGAAAGGCCTTCCAATAAATGTCATTAAACAGTAAAAAGGATTTTAATCACCACGTTTTGAAAGTTGTTTTTAAAACGTGGTGATTAAAGGTTAAGGTTTTAAAAAATTTAAAATCTCCTGGTGAATGGTTGGATTGGAGACCACAATGCTGTCTCCTTTTACAGGATCTCCTCCATAATAATCGGTGATAGTTCCTCCCGCTCCTTTGATCACAGGAATCAGTGCCATGATGTCCCACTTAGACATTTTGGGGTCTATCATAATATCTGCAAATCCTGTAGCGACAAGAAAATAACCATAAGCGTCTCCCCATGTCCTGTAGAGCTTGCACGCTTTCGCTAAGTTATCAAATCCTTTGGGTTCTCTATATTTTTCAGCACCAAGAGGGTCAGTGGTAAGTAATGTAGCTTCACTTAAAGAAGTACATGATCTCAGGCTTATTTTTGCTCCATTATGATATGCAGAAGTACCATCTCCTAATACAAGATCATCCAGAATAGGATTATGAATAGCGCCGAAAACGGGCTCATCACCTTTCATTAAAGCGATCAATGTACAGAATAAGGGAGCTCCGTGAATAAAGCTTTTGGTGCCATCAATAGGGTCTATAACCCAATAATAAGGAGAGGTGCCTTTTATTTCACCAAACTCTTCTCCGAACACCCCATGGCCGGGAAATTTTCTTAAAACTTCATTTCTGAAAAGTTCCTCTATTTCCCTGTCGGCGATTGTAACAGGAGACATATCCTCTTTGCTCAGAACATCGAGGCGGGTGCGAAAATATTTCCTCGCAATCATTCTGCTTTGCCCGGTAAATCTTATTACAAAGTCCCTGAAAGTAGGAAAGTCCATATTTTTTTAAATTTATTTGTTCGTTTAAAGGTAAATACAATTTTATATATGCCAAATAAAATCTTCGAAGTCTTATTAAATTATAGATAAATTCAGACTTGTCTGTTTGTTGTAAACAATTTTGTGAACTTTTGATTTTTAGGTGATAGACATTGAAGAAATATGGAAAGCACTTATCTGCCTGTTATTAATAAAAACGCTTCACGTATTGGATTGGGCACCTGGGCTATCGGTGGATGGATGTGGGGAGGTTCCATAGAACAGGATTCTATAGATACCATAGTAAAGGCTGTAGATCTGGGGGTAAACCTTATCGACACAGCTCCTGTGTACGGGTTTGGCTTTTCGGAAGAAATTGTTGGCAAAGCGCTAAAGAAGATAAATAACAGAAGTGAAGTAGTTATTTCTACTAAATGCGGTCTGGAGTGGAAGGATGGAAAAGTTTTCAGAAATGCTTCAAGAGAGAGAATAAACAAGGAAGTAGAAGACTCATTAAGAAGGCTGCAAACAGATTATATTGATATTTATTATGTCCATTGGCCTGATGCTTTAGTGTCTTTGGAGGAAACAGGGGAAGCGATGTATGATCTTTTTAAAAGCGGCAAGATTCTATCTGTTGGAGTCAGTAACTTTAATACAGATCAGATGCTTGAATTTGGAAGTCATTCGCCCATTCATTTTTCACAACCTCCATATAATCTGTTCGAAAGGCAAATTGAGAAAGAAGAACTACCTTATTGTCTTGAAAACAATATTTTCATTATGACTTATGGTGCAATCTGCAGGGGCCTTCTTTCTGGAAAATTAAATATCAAATCGACCTTTAAGGGAGATGATCTCAGAAAGTCAGACCCAAAATTCAGGGAGCCCAGGTTCAGTCAGTATTTAACAGCAGTAAATAAATTAAACCAGTTAGCAGGAGATTCTTATAGGAAAACTGTACCAGAACTGGCTATCAAATGGATCCTTCAAAAAGGTGTTTCCATCGCGCTTCTCGGCGCAAGAACTCCAGAACAGTTGAACATTTTTAAAAATCTTTCCGGATGGAAGATTACCAATGGTGATTTAAAAAGGATTGATGATATTATTAAGGAAAATATAAAGGATCCTGTGGGGCCAGAGTTTATGGCTCCTCCAATCAGAAAAAGAGAAAGTTGTGAGAAAATAATGTGTATAAGTTTTTATACCGTAATTATACAATTGGCATAAATTAAATAATTGTAAATCATTGTTTCTGAATTGATTTTTTCCAATTTTACATTCACATAAGCCTTCGTGCTATGAAACAAACTGTTTTTTATCTGGGTTAAATAATAAAAACCACCAGCCTTATGTTAGACTTTAAAAAAATAACAGAGGAGCTATTTGAAAAGGACGTTTTGTTGTGTATCAGGACAAATTCTCCTACTTTCAGAATGTACGGAAAGCAAATCCGTGGCAAACTTGAATCCATGTATACTGGGACAAAAAAAGTGCTTACGATTCTCTCAAACTCACTGACAAAGGAAGTTCCGATTGATGATATTGATTTTATTTCAGAAGATAAATACGTATAGATAAGTTAATAGCTACTTTATAATATTGGGAATCCCGCTTTTAAGCGGGATTTTTTATGATGTTTAAAAAAAATAAATAATAATCCATATAAAACCTCTTCTGCCTGGATATAGTAAAAGAAGTATTATCAATTTCAAAAGTTATGAAAATTTTACTGACTATAAGTTGTCTGTTTCTCAGTGTGTTTACTTATGCTGCACAGCTACCTGATTGGGCAAGAAAGGACTTTGAAAAAAAAAGGGTTAAAAGATAAATTTGAATTGGCTGATTATCTGCGTCCTGGCTATCTCGAAGTCGATTTAAACGGAGACTTCAGCAATGACATCGCGATTCTTGTAATTGAAAAGGAAACAGGGAAGAAAGGTATAGTTATCCTTCATCAGGGTGATCCGAATGTATACATATTGGGAGCAGGTAATGCCTTTGGAGATGGAGGCAATGATTTTGTAAAAATGGAATCCTGGAAAATTGTCAATGATGTATCCATTCGCAGGAATGATAGAATCAAAACAGGAATAGAAGTAAATTTTATGGAAATGGGGCCTGCTGTGATCATCTTTGATGGGAAAGGTTACAACTGGCAGGTGCAGGAAGGGTAAATGAATTAAAATTCTTTAGTATTAACGAAGCTTCCTTCAATTTAGAGGGAAGCTTTTTTTATTAATGAAATAATAGCGAATATTGTATAAGTGGAATTAGTTTTAAAGATTACTAAAGAACAAAATAATGAATAATAACCTTGTTAAAATTTCTCTTTTACTTAATGGATTATTGATAGTGGCGGTTGGGATACTTTTTTATCTTCAATTTAAACAGCCGGTTGGGGTAGCTGCAGCTCCTGAGGGAAAAGCAGAAGATTCGGTTAGCATAGCAAATATTGAAATGCCTAAGGTGCCAAATGCAAGAAAGATAGTTTTCTTTAACTATGATTCTCTTACCGCCAAATATGAATTCTTCAAAAAGATTCAGAGAGAAATGGAATCAAAAGCAAGGGGAATCGAAAATGAGTTGATGAAAAAGGAGCAAAAGCTTCAGGAGGATTTTGAATTTTATCAGAAAAACGCCGGTGCAATGACTGAGCAGCACAGAGAATCTAAGGAGAGAGAACTAACTAAGGCACAGCAAGAATTAATGGCACTTAAAGAAAACAGATCAGAGCAATTTGCCATTCAGCAACAGGAAATGAATAAACAATTAATGGATAAGCTTTATGGTTATTTTGATAAACTTTCAAGGGAGAATAATTTTGACTACATCCTCACTTACCAGAAGGGCTTGCCTGGGGTAGTTTTTGGAGCAGATAGTCTGGATATTACTAAAGAGCTTGTTGAAGGTTTAAACAGAGAATATAAAAAGAAATAAGCTGAAAGCTGAAGGTGTAAAGCTGAAAGTATATTCATCAAAAGGCCTCATCCTATAGCTCCTCATTAAGGAGGTTTTAGGATGAGGCCTTTTGAGCTTTACGTGGTAAGTTATAAGTTTTAAGTAACGTTTCTGAGCAATATCTTAAGATGGAATTTAACTTTTTGGGCATAGCTTCAAGCCAAGGGCGTTGATGGAAAGTAGGCACCCCAAGGCACGGAAGCAACATAGAAGGAATTTTCCTTGAGCCCCGGAGGTGGAGATGTTTTGTCAGCATAGGGTGGGGCCCTATGCATGATTGATCCTATGAAAGGATAAATAATTTCAAAAAAAAGCTTCTCAAATTCTGAGAAGCTTTTTTTTATATAATATAAATTATAAATGGTTAGCCTTATTTGTTCGGCTGAGGAGTATATCTCAAATAAGGTTTTATTCTTGTAACTCCTTTAGGGAATTTAGCAGGAATATCTTCATCTTTTACTGCCGGAACAATGATGCAGTCTTGTCCGTCTTTCCAGTTTGCAGGAGTAGCTACACTGTAGTTTGCAGTTAATTGAAGTGAATCAAGAACACGGATGATCTCGTCAAAGTTTCTTCCAGTGCTTGCAGGGTAAGTAAGGATCAGTTTCACTTTTTTGTCTGGTCCTATGATAAATACAGAACGAACGGTTACATTTTCGCTTGCATTTGGATGGATCATATCATAAAGAATTGCAACCTTTTTATCAGGGTCAGCAATTAGAGGAAAATTAACATTGGTGTTCTGAGTTTCATTGATATCGTTGATCCATCCATTGTGATCAGAAAGCGGATCTACGCTTACTGCGATTACCTTTGTATTTCTCTTATCGAATTCACCTTTAATTTTGGCAACGGCTCCCAGCTCAGTCGTACACACAGGTGTATAATCTTTTGGGTGTGAAAATAAAATAGCCCAGCTATTTCCTATCCACTCATGGAAGTTTACTGTTCCCTGAGTTGTTTCCGCTGTAAAATCGGGCGCGATATCTCCTAAACGTAATGACATATTTTTTGTAGGTTTATTTTTGTTAATTGCATTAATTTATAAAAGAATTCTGATCTGACAAACCAAATAAATTTATTCTGGTTACAATTTTAGTTGTATAATTTCCATAATCAGTCTTAAAACAAATTTTTAACCTAAAAAGTCCAATTATGATACGTACTGCCAATGCTGCCTGGAAAGGCGATTTGAAATCGGGAACTGGTTCCATCAATACAGAAAGTGGCCTGGTCAAAGACGCTACATACAACTTTGCCCGTCGTTTTGAAAATGAAAAGGGTACAAATCCTGAGGAGCTTCTCGGTGCCGCTCATGCTGCCTGCTTTGCAATGGCCCTAAGCCACGGTCTTGCTTCTGCAGGGTTTACACCTGTAAAGGTTAATGTGGAGGATAAGGTGAAACTTGAAAAAGTTGGAGATGGTTTTAGTATCACGACAATTGAGATCAACTGCATTGCAGATGTTCCCGGAATTTCTGAAAGTGAATTTTTAAAATTTGCCGAAGATACTAAGAAAGGCTGTCCTGTTTCCAAAGCACTTACAGGTGTCAATTTCATCTTGAATGCAAAGCTAAAGTCAGGTGTTTCAGCTTAATTCTTAAAAGAAAAGAGAGGACAATTTTTCTAAATTATATCCTCTCTTTTCTTTATTTTATTGTGATATGATATTCTTGACGTTCGGGACCAGGTCGAAATACTCACCTTTCTCATTACAGCCTCTGCACTTAAGCATATCTTTAAAGATCTCCGGCTTCAGTACGGATTTCCCCTTAAGCATTCTCACGCATTCTTGTATGCCTTCTATTATAGAAGGGTGGGGATGTATCAATTCCGCAAGTTCTTCTATCCCTTTGTCCATGGATATTAATAATGCCACAGCCTGAATCGCGCTTGATGCATGAACTCCCACTGCCCGCATTCCGAGAATTTTCATCTCGTCGTCATTAGTAACAAGTATTTTAAAGAAACCATTCGTGTTTCTCATCGCTATGGCCCGTGGTATCAGACTGTAATCTATACTGACTACCCGATAAGGTATTCCTTTGCTTCTTGCGTCCTGTTCGTTCATTCCCACACCGGCAGTTTCAGGATTCAGGAACATGATGGTTGAAATGTTTTTATAAGTTAAAGGTTTAGGATTAAGGCCGAACATTTTTTCAACTGCATGTCTTCCTTCCAGCTCGCCCACATTGGCAAGTGCAAAATCAGAAGTGAGATCTCCCACCGCATATATATTAGCAACCGTAGTTCTTGTGTCTTCATTGACAACAGTACAGTTGTCGTTAACGACTACTCCTACTTCTTTGGCTCCAAGGTTCTCGGTATTGGGAATTCTACCTACCGATACAAGCGCTTTTTCTACATTGTATATTTCGGAGTGACCGTCTTTGTATTTAAGTTCATATTCAACTCTGCCGTCTTTTATTTCCATCTTTACCAGCTGCGAGTTTTTGTGGATGGTAACACCATTATCCTCAAGGTTAGTCTGAGTAGTAAGGGATATGTCTTCATCCTCAAATGGCAGGATCCGGTCAGCTTTGTCAATCAGATTTACTTTTGTTCTTCCGAAGTTGGAAAATATCGTTGCCCATTCACAGCCTATAACTCCTGCTCCGAGAATTACCATGCTTTCCGGAAAGTCAGTAAAGCATTCTATGCCGTCGCTGGTCACTATTATTTTTTCATCGATAGGAATATGTGCGAGTTTTCTTGGTCTGCTTCCAGTTGCCAGCACAATATTGTCAGCTGATATAATTTCCTCATCACCATTACTTTTTTTGAGGAGTACTTCGTTGGCAGATACAAGTGTGGCTTCAGCCTTGATATAACTAAAGAGGTCTTTTTTCTTTCTCTGAAGCAAAAGAATATGCGTTTCAAGCTGCACCTTTCTCAGAAAGATGGCTTCTTTAACATCATTAAGAATTTCCTTGAAATCTACTTTTATCTCTGTACAAGCATACTTTTGAAGTCTCTTCCTTGCAAGAGCAACATCTCTGGAGAGCTCCCAGAATGTTTTGGAAGAAAGTGCACCGTTGTAAATACCCGCTCCTCCGATTTTGCTTTTTTCAACCAAAAGTACTTTCTTGTTGAGGTCCAAAGCCCTCATTGCAGCAGCGTATCCGGCAGGGCCGCCTCCAATCACACAAATATCAAATCGATTCATAAAAAATATTTTCCTCAAAAAAGATTTTCAGTGAACAGACTGAAACCTTTCCTTTAAAATCATGTCCTAATTAAATTGTTTCTTCTAACGATTAAAACTTTATTTAGATTTTTTTTCAGGATTATTTCTGGTTTATCATATTCAAACATATTTACATTTTAAGAATTTAATTTAATGTATTGAATATTCCGCGAGGTCCATACTTGATATCTCTGATTTATGAATAGCATAATTATTTATAAATCAGAGGAAAGATAACGATCTCAGTGAGGCATTAAATTTTATTATTAATAAAATATTCATTAGTTTTCTCCATAAAATTATTAAAAGGGGCGATAAAAGTTTGTTTTATTTAGGTAAAAACTGTTATGGAAAACTCTGGCAATACTGGTGGACAGCGCCCGAAAAAGGATAGTTCTAAAACTATATTTGTCCTTGTTATTGTAGCTTTAATTGGAGTCATCTGTTCGTTGATTTATTCTAACATGCAGCTGAGTGATGAACTTGAAATCAGAAGCCAGCAAATGGAAGCTGATAGTACAAGTCTTTCATTAAAAACTCTGGAACTTGATGAGCTGGCTCTGGCTTATGAAAGAATCAGGATGGAACGTGAGGAGCTTGGGCTTGTGAAAGACTCCCTCAATAAAAAAATTGAGTCTTTAAATATGTTTATTGCAGAGGTAAGAAAAGGAAATGGCAAGGCCATTAGTCATATGAAACAGATGATTGCAAGGCTTAAGTCAGAACTAACCAAAGAAGATAATCAGATCACTGCCCTTAAAAGAGAACGCGATTCTTTGAAGATCAATGTGAAGACGTTAACAAGGAGAACTCGGCAGATGATAGATTCCTTGAATTATCTTCATGTAACCAGGGAAGAACTGGAAGAAAAAGTAGCGGCAGCATCGGTTTTAAAAGCAGAAAATATAAAGGTAATCGCCATCAATGCGAAAGGTAAAGAATTTGAAAGGGATCATTACAAAGTAAAAAACATTGATAAACTAAAGGTTACTTTTGTGCTGGCTGATAACATTGTAGCAAGGAAAGAAAAAAAGAACCTGACCATGCGTCTTATTGAACCAAGCGGGGCAGTCCTTTTTGATCTCTCAAGCGGTGGAGGTTTCTTTAAAACAGATGGAAAGGAGCTGGCTTTTACGGAAAATCAAACCATTCATTTTGATAATTCTAATCAAACTGTAACTTTTTATTATCTGAAAGGAAGTTCTTATAAAGTGGGTATTTACACTATTGAGCTATATTCCGATGGTCATAAGATCGGAGAGGCCGACCTGCAGATAAAATAACTTCTTCTCAATTATTATAAAAAGGGACTGTACAATGTATGGTCCTTTTCTATATGTAAAAACGTTAAAACACAAACCTGATATCGTGGATGAATTCGGTTAAACCTCTCTATAATTACAAAGTGTAACACTCTTTAATAAATTTTTTTCTGTGTTTTCCCTATTTCCTCTAACTTAATTTCTTTCTGAAAACATTATTTACAAATAATCAACGAGAAAAAAATTCTCCCTTATGAGTGTTAAGTTGTGGATTTCGTTATTGATGTTTATTTTATGCTTAGATTGTTGTTGCAATTATTATAGGTGTTACAATCTCTAATCGCTTCGCCGGAGAATATATGGGAAATGATGTCACTATCGGGAAAAATAAAATAGGTCTTATCAGCGCTACATGTGTGGTGGTTGCAAGTATGATAGGAACCGGTGTATTTACTGGTCTTGGATTTCAGGCAGCAGGTGTGAAATCTGTGGCCGGATTGCTCTTACTCTGGCTGATTAGTGGTGTAGTTACAATTTGCGGTGCCCTTACTTATGCCGAGCTTGCTACGCATATGCCAAGATCAGGAGGAGAGTATCACTATCTATCAAAGATTTATCATCCTGTTGTCGGATTTATGAGCGGATGGATTTCATTAACTGTTGGCTTTGCTGCCCCTATTGCTGTATCAGCTATGGCATTTGGTTTTTATGTTTCAAAAGTTTATCAGGTGGATAAAGAGCTGTTAGCCACAGGTCTTATTGCAGTGCTTACAGTACTTAATCTTTTTGGTTTAAAAACAGGCAGCAGGTTTCATAATTTTGCCACAATATTTAATGTAGTTCTTATCATCACATTCATTTGGGCCGGATATTTTTTTGTTGAGGCAAAGCATTTTGAAATATCCTTCAATGGACAAGATTTAACTTCTATTATGGATCCTGCTTTTGCTGTATCACTGATCTTTGCATCTTTTGCTTATTCGGGTTGGAATGCTGCAGCTTATATAGCAGGTGAAGTTTCTGAACCGGAAAGAAATCTTCCCAAAGCTTTATTCTTCGGAACATTGGTTGTAATGGTCTTGTATGTATTATTGAATTTTATCTTTCTCTATAATGTACCTGTCGAAGAACTTGCAGGAAAAGTGGAGATAGGTTTCCTTGCTGGAAGGAAGATATTTGGTTTAGTCGGAGGAAAAATGATGGCATTGCTGATTTCATTTGGTTTGATAGCATCTGTAAATGCATTGATAATCACTGGACCCAGAGTGTCTCAGACAATGGGAGAAGATTATCCGGCTCTTCAGAAAATTTCAGTAGGTAATAGATTTAAATCTCCATGGGTTGCCATCTTACTTCAGTCGTTTATTGCGCTTGTACTTATTTATACATCCACATTTGAGTCTGTGATTACATATATTGGTTTTACTATCAATTTGTCTACAACACTTACAGTTGCGGGAGTTTTTATATTCAGGTTAAAAATGGATAGTAAAAAAGGTGATAAAAAAGGGTACAGAACATGGGGATATCCGTTAGTTCCTGTTATTTATATTCTGCAACAATGCTGGATGTTATTTTACCTCGGAAAAGAAAAGAGTGAAGCATCTCTGGCCGGTCTTATTACAGTTGCAATCGGAGTTTTACTTTATTTTATGGTTAACAAAAAAAATCATAAGAGAGAAGTAATAGATATGCTTTAAGGTTATGTGCTTATTTTTATAATTGGTTATGCGGAAGGTAAATAATCTCTTTTATTATTTGAATATCATTGCAGTATTATTAATTGGCTGCACAAGTGATAGTCAGAAAGAAAGGCCTGATAAGGACAGCCTTGAGCAGCAGAAGATTGATACATTAAAAATTGATGAACCTATGCAGGTGTATCTTGAGTCGAAGTGATTTTTTAATCTTCTTTTAGCATGAAGGTTGCTTAATGTAACTGGGTATTGAATGCTGTACTAAGAAAACATACTAAGGTTTAAACATTTGTAAGTAATTTCTGATTAAGGAATAAATAAAATGTTTATAACTGATGAAAAGTAAAGTGATCTTCAAAGGTGTTTTATTATCGCTGCTTTTCTCTTCTGTTACAGCCTTTGCTCAGGATGAAAATATTACACTTCTACTGCATAAAGATACAACTGCTGCAATCAGAAGGGTGGTTCAACACCCCTACAAATTCAGGGTTCAGGTAGTTTACACTCAGGTTCGGAGAAATTCTGAAGGTAAACTTGCATTCGTTGGTTCTGATTTCAGGATCAATGATGATGAGTATTTTTATCCGGCGACTCTTGTTAAACTTCCTATTGCTGCTCTTGCTCTGGAGAAAATAAATAGCCTTCATATCGGTGGTCTTTCCAAAGATTCTTATTTAAAGGTACAGGCTCCTTATGTTTCAAAGAAGGAAAAACCTGTCACTATTCGGGAGAACATCTTAAGGATGCTGGTTCTCAATGATAAGAATGCCTTTAACCGTCTTTATGATTTTCTTGGCCAGGAGTATATTAATAACAGGTTGGAACAACTGGGTTATAAAAAGACACGTATAATTCAGAGGTTTTATTCCGGCAGTGCTGATGATAATAAAATTACAGGTCCATACATTATCACCGATAGTCTGGGTAAGACTTTATATAAAGGGGTAAGAATAACTTGCAGGAAAATTTTTTATAATCCGATTAAAGAAACAAAAATCGGAACAGGTTATATGGACGGAAAGAAGTTTGTGAGAGTGGCTAAGGATTTTCATAGCAGTAACAACTTTCCACTCAGTGAAGCACACAGAATGCTTATTTCTATTATATACCCTGACGAGACAGCACTGGAAAACAGATTTAATATCAGTGCGGAGGATTTCGAGTTTCTTAAGTTGGCATTAGGATCCTATCCGAGAGAAGCAGGGATAGTTGAATGGTTGAATGATGAAAAAGATTTATGATACACAGGAAAAATTTATATTTGCTGGGGCATCTAAAGACAGTCTTCCACGTGGATTAAGAATTTATAACAAAGCAGGTTTTGATTATGGTTTCATCGCTGACTGTGCTTATATTCAAGACAAAGAGAAGGATGTTGAGTTTTTTGTTTCTGCTGTCTTATACACCAACAGCAAAGATATTTTAAGTGAAGAAGGATATGAGTATAAAGAAAATGGTTATCCTTTTTTAAAAGAATTAGGTAAATTGATATATTATCACGAAATTCGAATCAAAGATACAACTGTCAAATAAAGTAACCCTAAAAAAAGCAGAGAGGACCGCCCTAACGGTCCTCTTTCTTTTTTAGCTCTCTTAGAAGAGCGTTACCACCTCAGGCTTTTCAGGCATCTTCACATCTTCAAGTTCTCCCTTATAGTTTCTTCTTTTAACTTGTTTTATATCAATGATTAAATTGTCATTCGCATTGGGTTGTGTGCCAATGTCATTAACGTTAATGGTAGCCGATTTGAAAGTTTTAGCAGGACTTCCTCTTCTTCCTCGTCCAACAGACATAGTCCATTCGGTAATTGTATAGGTAGCTTCTTGAGGAAGTATTCTTTGAAAATCAGGGTTGGGTATGATTCTTACACTAATGTTCCTGACCGTCTCCGCTTGTACTCCCACACGTGGATCTACGACCTTGCCATTGACCCTTACTTCTACTGTTGGGGGAGGAATAAGCTTTAGAGTAAACTTTTGTTCTCCAATATAATTGCCGTTGCTGCTCACTTTTAAAGAAACTGTTGGTGTGCTTCCTGATGGGACTATAGTTACTTCTCCCTTCTTACTTCCTTTTATAACGCTTGCTCCCTCTACCCTAAAATCCGGATTATAATTATTGCTAAGAGCAGGTACCTGGACATTCAACTTATTACCGCAATTTTTATATAGTGCCGGTGGGGTTGCAGACTCAACCTGAATGACGGGTTCGGTAACAATATATTCTTCTGTTATAGTATAAGTGGTGTCTTGCCCATTGGGCTTTTTGATTTTTATTTTTCCGGTCCATGATTTTTTTATCTCTCCTCCTGTATAGTTCCCTCCACTTGCAGTAAAGGAGAACTTCCCGATTCCATTATTATCCACCACAAGATCAGCATTTCCAACACTTATTTTAGGTTTGTCGGAATTAGTAATAGCCGTTAAAAATACATCAGCTTCATACTTCATTCCTGCCGGTATAATTTTTGTTCCCGTTCGAACCATTGGTATCAATTCATCTACCTTATATTCATCTGCATCAAGCTTTTTGCTTTTCTCATCTATTACAATAGCTTCGATTCCTACCACTCTTGATTCCATTTCGCTTAATGCAGCCAAAGCTGCGACTAATGGTGTCTGACCGAAATTCAATTCTGCAAAATCTTTGTTCCTTTGATCAGGATTGTTTTTTAATAAAGGGTCTTCAGATGCGTCTAGAGCGATAGCGCCAAATTTTTTATCTGATCGATCATTTACAAAAGCTACATAGTCATTCAGTTTTTTTCTTAAGCTCATAAGCCTTACCATTTTTTGCTGCACCAATCATAATGACTTCCACCTCTGTTTCCTCTTTGGCTCCCTTTAAAGTTCCGTCTTCTTCCACCCCTCCGGTATTGGTGATCATGTCCTTTTTAAGGTTATCTATGAAAGTAACAAGTTCTCTGGTTCTCTGAGAGATGGCTTCAGCTTCTTCCTTCAGTTTTACCTCATCTGACTTGTTTCCTTTTTGTTTCACCGCAACAGCTATGTTTTTGAGCTTTTCATTGCTGATCTCTTTTGTCTCAGATACAGTCTTTTCAAGGCTGTCGTTAAGGTACTGGAATTTATATATTAACGCTGAGCTTACCTGTAGTGCAAGCAATGCGGTTAAGACAAGGTACATCATACCTATCATCTTTTGTCTTGGGGTTTCTTTAGATCCTGCCATATTAGTATAGTGTTAAGTTTCCACAAACAATTATGGCGCGCCGTTTTAAGTCATGACTGAAGAATTTTCATCTTCGACCTCATAATACATATTGAGAAAAAAGATACAGGATAAAAAAAATTTTTCTTTGTTAAAGAAAAGAGGATGATTTACAATGGTCATCCCGACATATACCTGCCGAATCAGAAAATTAATCAGGCTAATTTAATTTTATAGGTAGTTACTTTCTTAATAATACTATTCATCATAGTGGGCACTATGAATTGATGGAATGGTTTAATGATAGTGAAATAGAATCTTCCGAAGGCATTATGAAATCTTACCGGAGTAGTAAGGGTGAATACATAATGGTTATCTCCTTTATTAATAAGATGAAACAGAATTCTAAAATCCAGATGTTTGTCATCTTCTCCGAGAAGCGCTTCGTTTTCATTTTTATCAAAGACCTTGAACAGTCCAAGGCCATTTCCCTTTTCAACTTTAAAGAGTTCTCTCTGATGCTTTCTATCGTTTAGCTCAGAAACTTTTAAGCCTAACATTTTCACAATTGCATTTCTGAAAGCAAATAATTTTTCGATCCATTTGGGAGAAGAGTCAAAGAAAGCATAGACAAGATCGTCAACTCTAAGGGACTTTGCGCACTTGAATTCCATTTTATAGGTGTCGGAGTAATGGACAGGTGAGAAATTTGATGTAATGAGGGAGTTTTGGGGAGGGGAGGACTTTATTATATTCATTTATTTATCGGAATGAATGTGTATGGAAAAATGAAGATTGAAAAATTTACTTTATGTATTATACTTGCCATAGTAATAATGGCAAGTATAAAAAAGCATCGCTTACCTGAATAGATATTCATTGATATATTTTCCGAGAAGCTTCCCTGCAATATTATAGCATTCCTGAATTCGGGCCGATACATTATATTCAGTATAAAGCGCATCTCCAGCTACATTTATAATTTTTAATTTGAGTATAGTCTTTTCGGGATTATCCGTTTCAATAAATCTAAATTCAAAGTCTACAGCAGCGGGTTTATTTACAACAGAGACAAAGCCAGGCTCAATCCTTGTGGATTTCACTATCAGAGTATAAAAAGATTTACTCTGAGGTACAGCTTTTAATCCTTTCTTTTTTAATTTATTATTGAATTGATCAATGAATTGTTTGGGAAATAAAACTTGTTTATCCTCATTCCACTTTTGTAACCAATAATCACCCTTGCCTTCGTTTTTTGAATTCTTCCCTTCAACCTTTTCTTTGATGTAGTCATCTTCAGTTTTTTCACCTACCATTAGGCTGTCATAAGTAAATATTATATTTATTTCAGATTGTCCCTTAAGAAATTGAATTTCCTGAAGTTTTTGCTCATCAGTTTTCTGGGCATGACTGGTTTTGACAAAACAGAGAAACAGTATCAGAATTAATAATGTTTGTTTTATTCTCACCATTTGAATAGAGTACATTTGTTTGATGGCTGGCTTAAAAATTTATATGTTTTTATTAACTCTACTTTTCTTATAAGCATTTTTAATAATATATTTTGCTATAAGCCTGCCTGCTACTGCATAACATTCCTGCATTCTTAATCCTTCATCAAAGGATGCAAATCCTGCAGATCCCTGAACTTCTTTTAGTCTCAGTTTGCATAGTATTTTCTCTGGCTCTGTAGTT
Organism: Sporocytophaga sp.; assembly: GCA_024707265.1. Taxonomy (GTDB): domain Bacteria; phylum Bacteroidota; class Bacteroidia; order Cytophagales; family Cytophagaceae; genus Sporocytophaga. The sequence goes on from JANQAB010000009.1 coordinate 888,448, forward strand.
TTTACGAACAAAAATTCCAGGTCTGCATGGGCATTATGTCCGCCTCCGGAGTATAATGAAGGGTCCATTTTTAATGTTTTGATTATTAAAGTGTATTCAACGGTAGAGTCTGATACAGCCCTTAATGGCTTTTTTGCAATATATTTATTAAATAGTACTTTAAATCGTCTGGGAAAGTCATCAGTTTTATTGTGTTGCCAGGCGATGAACCACCTATCTCCCGCTCCTGGTTCTTTAGCGTTTTTCTCATTTTGTTTTTCGGTAAGAAAAGTTCCTTCAGGCTTGTCAACGATCAGCATTCCTTCATAATTGAACTGTATATTTAACTTAGACTGATCTTTCAGAAAGGAAATACCATCTGTTTTTTTGTTCAGGTTTTCCTGTGAAAAAGTTGTGATGGTGAAGCAGAAAAGTAAAATAGTGGATAAGGAAATTTTTTTAAGTATCATCAATTGTTCTAAAATAAGCAATGTGTAAGTGAATGTGGTTAGATGAATTGTTTTTACTTGGCTAGGGTATTTTCCAATATATATTTCGCAAGCATTTTGCCTGCTTTGGCATAACATTCCCCCATCCTTGTGCCAGTATCAAAGGCGCCGAATCCTGCAGGTTCTCCAACCATATCTTTAACCTTAAGCTTGAGGAGTATAATTTCAGGATTATCTGATTTAACAAAGTAAAAATCCAGATCGGCAAAGGCTGGTTGGCTCACTATTGTGCCTGTATGGAATCCGGGATCAAGACTTATAGTCCTAACGATAAGGGTATATGGAGCATCGGTACCTTTTTCAACTTTGAGGTTTTTCTTTTGCATGTGTTTGTTAAATAATACCTCGAATCTTTTAGGGAAGTCTTCTGACTTATTTTGCTCCCACTGTTGCACCCAATAATCCCCCTTTCCTTCTGAACATGCGTTTTTGACATCACGTTTCTGCGCCAAGTAATCCTCTTCTGTCATATTGCAGACCATCATTCCTTGATAATCAAAGCGCAGATTCAAAATGGTTTCTCCTTTAAGTATATAAAGTCCTCCAGATTTTTCCTGATAAATTTTCTGGGAAAAAGATGCAAAGTTCATGATAAAAAGTAAAATAAAGATGAAGCTGATGTTTCTCATTATGGTTATTCAGGTTTAATCAATATTATATGAAGCAATATCTATCTTGTACTTAATGTAGCTTCTTAGTCAAAAATTACAGTCTTGTTCCCACTCACAAAAACTCTTTCTTCAAGCACAAGCTTCAGAGCTTTTGCAAGTACGATTTTTTCTACATCTTTTCCTGCAAGAGCCATGTCTGTTGCGCTATGTGAATGGGCTACAGGTAGTACGTTCTGCGCAATAATAGGTCCCTGGTCCAGGTCTTCATTTACAAAATGTGCTGTGGCTCCAATGATTTTGACACCTCGCTCATAGGCCTGTGCATAAGGACTGGCACCAACAAAAGCGGGAAGAAATGAATGGTGGATATTGATGATCTTGTTCGGATACTTTGCTATGAAGTCCGGCGAGAGAATGCGCATATATTTAGCCAGCACTATATATTGAAAGTCAAGCTCGGAAAGCACCTGGTGAATGTATTTTTCATGATCTTCTCTTGATCTGTTTTCGTGGCTTACGTAATAAAAAGGAATATCAAACTTTGTAGCTAACTTATCTAGAATCATATAATTACTGATCACTGCTTCAACAGACATGTTCAGGTCTTTAAAATAATTTCTCACAAGGAGGTCACTCATGCAGTGATGTTCCTTGGTTACCATCAGTACAACTTTTTTTTGTTCTTTTTTTGTGAGCTTAATTGTGGAGCCTGTAGGAAGAACTTCCCGGAGTTCTTCTAAAAGAGGTTTTTCAGGGAAAAAGCCAGTGAACTCAGTTCGCATAAAAAACCAACCTCTGTTTTTATCTACAAATTCAGAGTTTTCTAAAATATTAAGTTGGTTTTTATATAATAACCCTGTTATCTTAAAAATCAACCCTTTCTCGTCAGGGCAGTCAATCAGCAAAATCGTGTTTTCCATGGAACTATATTTTTGCAAAATTAAACGCATTTATGGGAGAAAAGAATGATTTGTTGAAGGATTTTGTTTAATTGGAAAATGGTATGCATGCATAACATTTTTTCGGGTATTTCGTTTCTATCCAAAAAAACAGAATTATGAAACCCTATAAAACGGTTTGTTTCCATATAAAGACCACCTGGCATGCAATTGCCAGGCTGTATAATGAGCAGGCTGCGAAATACGGGTACACAGCGTCAATAGGTTATGTCCTCTTATACATAGATACTGTAGAAGGGACCCCGGCCACAAAAATAGGTCCTATGATCGGTATGGAACCGAGAAGTCTGACCCGTATGCTGAAAAGTTTGGAAGAAAGCGAATTGATCCGAAGAGTACAGGATAAAAAAGATAAAAGGCTTGTGAAAATATTTCTGACTGAAAAGGGTAAAGAGAAAAAAAGAGATGGCAAAAAAGGTTGTCAGAAGGTTTAATCAGGTTGTGCGTGAGGAGATTTCCGAGGAAAAAATTAAAAGTATTTTTTGAAGTCGCGGAAAAAATAAATAGTATTATCGATCATAAAGAAATTTATAATAATAATAAAACCGAAAACACTAACACTTTTTAGTATGACCAGAAAAATCAAGAAAGTTGCTGTATTGGGCTCTGGTGTGATGGGTTCACGAATAGCCTGCCATTTCGCAAATATCGGAGTGGAAGTGTTGTTGCTGGATATCGCACCTAAAGAACTTAATGACGCAGAAAAAGCTAAAGGTTTAACTTTAGAAAGTAAAGTGGTAAAGAATAGGATCGTTAATGATGCCTTACAAAGTGCCATCAAATCAAACCCTGCACCATTATATGATGCGGATTTTCAGAAGAGAATCAGCACAGGGAACTTCGACGATAACATGAAGGAGATTGAAAGTTATGACTGGATCATAGAAGTTGTCGTAGAAAATCTGAATGTAAAAAAGATTGTTTTCGAAAGTGTAGAAAAATTCAGAAAGCCGGGAACTCTTGTTACTTCTAATACTTCCGGTATTCCTATTCACTTAATGGCTGAAGGCAGAAGCGAAGATTTTCAGAAGAATTTCTGCGGTGCTCACTTCTTCAACCCTCCAAGATATTTAAAACTTCTTGAAATAATTCCGACTCAGAAAACTGATCCTGAAGTTGTGAAATTCCTGTTACACTATGGTGACCTTTTCCTTGGTAAAACTACCGTATTGTGTAAAGATACTCCTGCTTTCATTGCAAACAGGGTAGGTATTTATTCCATTATGGAAGTGTTAAACGTAATGGGTGAGCTTGGACTGAATATAGATGAAGTAGATAAACTTACCGGCCCGGTTATAGGAAGACCAAAATCTGCAACGTTCAGAACGGCTGATGTTGTTGGTCTTGACACTTTAATAAAGGTAGCTAACAACCTTCATGAAGGTCTTCCGAATGATGAGTCTAAAGATGCCTTTAAACTAAAGGATTATCTGAAGGTAATGGATGAGAAGAAATGGTATGGAGATAAGTCCGGACAAGGTTTTTATAAGAAATCTAAAAGTGCTGAAGGAAAAACAGAGATCCTTTCTCTTGACTTAAAGACAATGGACTATGCTCCTCAACAAAAAGTAAAATTCTCAACCCTTGAGCAAACCAAGACGATAGATGACCTAAAAACCAGGATGAAAGTTCTGCTTGCTGGTCAGGATAAAGCGGGTGAGTTTTACAGAAAGTCTTTTGCAGGAATTTTCAGATATGTAACAAACAGAATCCCTGAAATTTCTGATGAGTTATATAGAATAGACGATGCCATGAAAGCGGGCTTCGGATGGGAACTTGGTCCTTTCGAAACCTGGGATGCTGTAGGTCTTGAAAAAGGTCTTAAAGTGATGGAAGAGCTTGGCAAAAAACCAGCACAGTGGGTTTATGATCTGATAGCAGGCGGCAACAAGTCATTCTATAAAGTAGAAGACGGAAAGAGAAAGTATTACGATATCCCTTCAAAATCTTATAAAGAAATTCCGGGAACAGAAGACTTTATTATCCTTGAAAATCTTAAAGGAAATAAAGTAGTATGGAAAAATTCAGGTGCTTCTCTGTATGATATCGGAGATGGAGTTCTGAATCTTGAGTTCCATACAAAAATGAATACGCTCGGTGGTGAAGTGGTAGAAGGAATTAACAAGGCTATTAATCTTGCTGAAAAAGATTATGTTGGTCTTGTAATTGCCAATGAAGCCCCAAACTTCTCTGCAGGTGCTAACCTCGCACTTCTTTTAATGTATGCGATCGAACAGGAATATGATGAAATTGATTTCATGATCCGTACTTTCCAGAACACTATGATGAGAGCGAGATATTCCTCCATCCCGGTAGTTGTTTGTCCGCACGGACTAACACTCGGAGGCGGTTGTGAGATGAGCCTTCATGCAGATGCTATCCAGGCACATGCAGAAACTTATATCGGGCTTGTAGAATTTGGTGTAGGTCTGATCCCTGCTGGTGGTGGAACAAAGGAAATGACGCTGAGGGTGTCAGATGCTTATGAAGAAGGTGATATTCAGTTGAACTCTTTAAAGAATGCTTATATGAACATTGCGACTGCAAAAGTGGCAACTTCAGCACACGAAGCAAAGAGGATGGGATATCTGAGGCCTATTGATGGAATCACTGTAAATGCGAACAGGGTCATCACTGATGCTAAAACAAAAGTACTTGAACTTGCCAAAGAAGGATATACTCAGCCAAAGCAAAGAAAAGATATTAAGGTGCTTGGTAAAAATGGTCTTGGTATGTTCCTGGCAGGAGCGAACTCAATGGTTTCCGGCCGCTATATCAGCGAGCACGACAAGTTGATCTCTGAAAAACTTGCATACATTATGTGTGGCGGAGATCTTTCTGCTCCAACCCTTGTCTCTGAGCAATATCTACTTGATCTTGAAAGAGAGGCTTTCCTTTCTCTTACAGGACAAAAGAAAACGCTTGAAAGAATACAAAGCATTCTTACTACAGGTAAACCACTTAGAAACTAAGAGGGCTTTATTGAAATTTCTAAAACTTTAAATCCAACGACTATGAATACATATATAGTAGCAGGTTACAGATCAGCAGTAGGGAAAGCTCCGAGAGGGATGTTCAGATTCTTTCGTCCCGATGATCTTGCCACAGAAGTAATAAAACATCTTGTTAATTCTGTTCCCAGTCTTGACAAGGAAAGAATAGATGATGTGATTGTTGGCAATGCAACACCAGAGGCGGAACAAGGATTGAATATCGGGAGAATGATTTCCCTTATGGGATTAAATACAGTAAAGGTTCCAGGTATGACAGTAAACAGATACTGCGCTTCAGGACTTGAAACGATTGCAATTGCTCATGCTAAAATAAGTGCAGGTATGGCAGATTGTATTATTGCCGGTGGTGCAGAATGTATGAGCCCGATACCTTTCGGTGGTTGGAAAATCGTTCCGAACTACGAGCTGACAAAAGAGCATGCAGACTACTACTGGGGAATGGGATTAACTGCTGAGGCAGTTGCAGATCAATATAAAGTCTCAAGGGAAGATCAGGATAATTTCGCATTTCAATCACATATGAAAGCATTGAATGCTATCAAAACCGGTTTGTTTAAAGATGATATCGTTCCGATTACTGTGAAGGAAACGTACCTTGACGAAAACGAAAAGAAAAAAACGAGAGAATACGTAGTTGCAAATGATGAAGGTCCGAGAGCAGATACTAACATTGCATCACTTAATAAGTTAAAACCGGTCTTTGCCGCTAACGGATCTGTTACTGCAGGTAACTCTTCTCAGACTTCAGATGGAGCAGCGTTTTTATTGCTAATGTCAGAAAAGATGGTAAAGGAGCTTAATGTTACCCCAATCGCAAGAATGGTGTCTTATGCTACAGCAGGTGTTGAGCCAAGAATTATGGGTATCGGTCCGATCGATGCCATACCAAAAGCTGTGAAAATGGCAGGGATGAAGCTTGATGATATCGATCTTGTAGAATTGAACGAAGCTTTTGCAAGTCAGTCTCTTGCTGTGATCAGAGAAACTGGCCTTAACCCTGATAAGGTAAATGTAAATGGCGGAGCAATAGCTTTAGGTCACCCTCTGGGATGCACAGGAGCAAAGTTGTCTGTTCAGATCTTCAACGAATTAAAAAGAAGAAATAAAAAATACGGCATGGTTACCATGTGTGTCGGTACAGGCCAAGGCGCTGCCGGTATATTCGAGATGCTGTAAGAAATTAAAGTCCTTTTCTTTCGGGAGAAGGACTTAGGATGAAGTCCTATTAAATATTTTTAACCTAAGACTTAATACACATATTAACTATTAAGAAAATGACGACACTAACTAAGAAAATCAAAGGAGGCGAGTTCATTGTTAAAGAAACTGAAGCCGATAGCATATTCATCCCTGAAGAATTTAATGAAGAGCAAAAGATGATTGCCGACATGGCAAGAGATTTTTTGAGAACTGAAGTTCTTCCTCACCTTGATAGAATAGATGTTCAGGAACCTGGACTTATGGAATCTCTTCTGGTGAAAGCCGGAGAACTGGGTTTACTTGGAACTTCTATTCCTGAAAAATATAATGGTTTCGGAAAAGACTTTAATACGTCTCTTCTGATGACAGAAGTAGTTGGTGGTGGACATTCATTTGCTGTTGCCCTGGCAGCTCATACAGGTATCGGTACTTTACCTATTTTATATTTCGGAACAGAAGCTCAAAAACAAAAGTATCTTCCGAAACTTGCTACAGGTGAGCTTAAAGCCAGCTATTGTCTGACGGAGCCTGGATCAGGTTCTGATGCATTAGCCGCTAAAACTAAAGCTGAACTTACTCCTGATGGAAAACACTATATTATCAATGGACAGAAGATGTGGATCACTAATGCAGGCTTTGCGGATGTGTTCATTGTCTTTGCACAGATCGATGGTGATAAATTCACAGGCTTTATTGTAGAGAAAGGACCTGGAGTGACGCTTGGTAATGAAGAGCACAAGATGGGGATTAAAGGATCAAGTACACGTCAGGTATTCTTTAACGACTGTAAAGTTCCGGCAGAAAATGTTCTCGGGCAGATTGGAAAAGGTCACCTGATTGCGTTCAATATTCTGAACATTGGACGTATCAAACTTGCTGGTGCAGCTCTTGGTGGATCGAAGAGAACTAGTACACTATCTATCCAGTACGCAAAAGAAAGAATTCAATTCAAGCAACCGATTGCAAACTTCGGAGCGATTCAACATAAACTTGCAGAGCAGGCGGTACAGATATTTGCAGTAGAGTCAGCAATGTACAGAGCTGGAGCTGACATCAATGCTTCGGAGGAGAAGTTGATGAGCGAAGGCAAATCTCAGGAAGAAGCTTTGCTTGGAGCAGCTCAGGAGTTCGCAATAGAGTGTGCTATATTGAAAGTAGCAGGATCTGAAGTTTTGGATTATGTATCAGATGAAGGCGTTCAGATTTTTGGTGGTTACGGATTTTCTGCTGATTATCCGATGGACAGAGCCTACAGAGATTCAAGAATCAACAGGATCTTTGAAGGAACCAACGAGATCAATAGATTGCTTACTCTTGATATGTTCATGAAGAAAGCTATGAAAGGCGAAATTGATCTGATGGGCCCTGCAATGGCTGTTCAGAAGGAACTAACAGGTATTCCGGAGTTCGGAAACGATGATGATGGTTTCCTTGCTGCAGAGAAAAAAGCTATCAAAAATTTCAAAAAAGCTTTATTGATGATCGCAGGTGCTGCTGCTCAGAAATATATGGATAAGCTGGCATATGAGCAGGAGATCGTAATGAATCTTGCGGATATAGCAATCCTTACTTATGTTGCTGAGTCTACATTATTAAGAGCAGAAAAGCTGAAAAACATTAAAGGTGAAGAAGCTGCAAAACATGCTTTGGAGATCGCTAAGATTTATCTGAATGATGCAGCAGATAAAGTAAACATAGCAGGTAAAAATGCTATCAATGCAATGGCTGAAGGAGATATGCAAAGAATGATGCTAATGGGATTGAAGAGATTTACGAAAGTAAATCCTTATAATACCAAAGATGCAAGAAGAAGGTTGGCAGCATATTTGATTGAAGCTAATCAATATCCGTTCTGATTTTTTTCATACGCAATTATATAAGTAAAAGAAGGGCTGTTCTCCAGGAGGACAGCCTTTTCTGATTTTAGACGTAAATTGTTGTTTGTAAGGACGAAATATTGTCTTGATAGTAAGTAGACTAGTTGTTTAGTCTGTAACTATTTGAATTTGATTGTGGCCTTTGTATCTATGTAAGAGTTGTATTATTTTTGTAATTTGAAATAATCGTTTTCACCAAAAATATTTTTTATGAAGAAAAAAATTTTCGCTTTTACCAATTCTCTTTTTTATTATCCAACATTATACAGTTTGCCAGACATATACAAGCAGCCTTTTGTCAGGGACTCCTCCGGAAACTTCGGAGCTTAATCCTCAAAAGTTTTCTCATATGACTGCAATGGCTGCTAATTCAAAAGGAGAAATATTTGTGTGTGATAAGTATGCAGACGTTATAAGAAAGATTCAGAATGACAATAAGATCGTAACAATTGCAGGAAATGGCGTGCAAGGATATAAAGATGGTAAAGATACATCTGCCAGATTTCAGGATCCGATGGGAATCGTTGTAGATTCAAAAGGAAACCTTTTTATTATAGAATCATCATCATCAAAGATACGCAAAATTACCCCTGATGGTACTGTTAGTACGTATGCTGGCGCTGCCGGATATGGAGATCAATTAGGAACAATAGAAGAGGCAAAATTCACAAATCTTGGAGGAATTACGATTGATAATAGGGATAATGTCTATGTCACAGACATTAACAATAAAAAAGATCAAGAAGATTGATAGCAGTGGTATTGTTACAACTGTATTGGAAAATTTAATTGACCCAGGTGTTATTACAATTGAGAAAAGATATAATATACTTTACTTTGATGACAATGGTGCAATAAAGTACTATGACTTCTCTTATCCGATTCCTCTCCGAATTACCGAGGAATCTGGGATTCCTCTCAGGGCAGAAATGTTGCATTGCGAAGAATATTTGAGGCCTATATTTTCTCACCGAGGTGGTTTATTTAAAATAGAAGAAGATCTTTCAACTGGTAAACGAATTATAAAACAAATAACGTATAGTTATTATACGAGCTGTACATTTTCATCTACAAGAGGTACAGTTTTTGGCTCTGGGGCAAACCTATACAAATTTGATAGTTACAATAATACTTTTAATTATATTGAGATTTATCCTCTTGTTACCAATGTCTATCCCAATAAAGATTTTAAAGACATTCAGGGAATGATAATTGATGAAAACGAAAATCTCTTTATGGCAGACAGGGGGACTAATAGGATTTTGAAAATGGATAAATTTGGAACCATAAGTACTTTTGCTGGAGATTATGAAAGTGGCCTTATAGATGGTAATGGTACCAAAGCGCGATTTAATGGTCCATCGAGGCTTGCATGGGATAACTATGGAAATATCCTAGTAACCGATAATAATACCCTTAGAAAGATTTCCCCCAATGGGGATGTGACAACTGTTAAGGACGCTAGTCAAAAACCATTGTATGCACTAGGATGTTATGGAATTGCGGTAGACCAGAATGACAATATTTTTTTAGCCCAATACGGAGGAGGGCAGACAATAAAAAAAATTACTCCAGACAATGTCATTTCGGATTATATAGACAAAAAATTTATGAAATCGTTTGGCTATGATTTCGGAATGCCATTTGCTTTGCAAATAGACAAATTGGGAAATCTTATCATAGCAATACAATTGGATGGTATGCTATATATCGTTTCACCTGATAAAAGTAAAGTGCGCTGGATTGGAGATTTTGCCGGTTCATCAATTGATGGACACACTCGTAATGCTGATTTTAGAGCCATAGAAGACATTATTCTTGATAAAGATGGAAATCTGTTTGTTTTAGATGTAAACACAATCCGAAAAATTTCACCTGATAGTTTGGTTACAACAATAGTAGGCGAGGCGTCCAAAAATTCAGGACTTTCTGGGGGGTATAAAGAAGGTATTGGGAGTGAAATCAGAATGAATTTCCCGTGGTGTATGACAATGAATAAAAATGGGGATTTCTATATTAGTGATAATGGAAACAACCTTATCAGAGTTATCCGAAAAAATGTAGTCACAGGAATTAATGAATCTGGAATAGAAGAAACTGAAGTGTCTGGATTTAATGTTTTCCCAAATCCGACGAATGATAAGATTACCGTGCATTCATCATTCGAAGGCTCATTAGGTGTGTATAATATCGATGGAAAGCTTGTATTTAAAAATACAAATTCGCCTAAGGAAGTAACAATAGATTTCAAAAACTATTCCAAAGGATTGTATTATGTTGTTTTTCAAACCTCAGATAAAATGTATAAAAAAACTCTCGTTGTGGAATAAGTTTATTTTCAGGAATAAGTAAAAGAAGGGCTGTTCTCAAGGAGGACAGCCTTTTCTGATTTTAGGGAGTTGAAGCTCTCATTAAAAATGAATCATAAAGTTTATAATATCTTTCTTTAATTATTTACAAAATGCTATTAGATTGGTTGATGTAAAATATTTTTTGCGCCGTTCTAAACGAAAATAGATTGCGTCCAACTTTATTAAATTGTGAAAAACGGGAAAGTATTTATTGGAAATGAAATATAAAATCTAATTAGTGATCATTAATTATCAATAAGAAAACAGCATTCAATAATGTAGTTAATCGATGGATTTAAAAGCAAAGGTTAAAAGAAATATTTCCAATAATTAATTTACGTTAAAGAAAATTATTTTAATTTAGCACCACTTTTATTAATAATTTTAATCTATAATCATTATGAATTTTTTTTTTAAAAAACTACTTCTATTAACAATTTCATTTTTCCTATTATCAATTGCGTCAAATTTTGCGGCAGATTTATCAATTGATGGAGAGAAATCACCATGTATAAACACAGAAGTCACCTATACTGCAAAAAATCTTTTAGGTGAGCCTACGCAAGTTAATTGGTCTTTTACCGGGACTTATGATCCTGATGTAGAGGTAGACAATCCCAATAGGTCGGTAAAATTAAAATGGACTGGGGGGGCTAAAGGAAAGGTAACGTATACTTATATATATAATAATACGTCTTACACGGCTTCAATAGACATTAAAATTAACCTACATCAAGGTGGAATTGTTGCAGTTCCTAATTCAGCTGCTATTTGTATTGGTAACTCCACTAACTTAACTGCAACTTTGGAAGGAAACGATGGAGCAAAAGATTTAACTTATACATGGTCAAACAATATGAACTCTCAAGTTCAAACAACTTCAAGCATAACGGTTACTCCCACATCAAATACCCAGTATTATGTAACAATAAAAGATCAGTGTGACTTTACATACACTAAAACAATTCCGGTGGTGGTGAATCCAAAGCCAGTTGTTACAGCTACAGGTCCTTCTGGTTCTATTTGTCCCGGGCAGCCTGTAACACTTACAGCCAGTGGAGCCAATCAATATACTTGGTCGTCTCCAAGCGGTTCAAATATTGGAAGCAATAGCTCGGTATCTGTTGCTCCACAGGTAACGAGTACATTTACAGTCACAGGTACTAATTCATTTGGTTGTTCATCCTCTAAAAGCGTAACTGTAAACGTTTTTCCAATAGTAAATATTACAGCCAACAAAACGTCTATATGCCCAGGAAGCAGCGCTACGTTAACGGCTGGCTATTCTCCTGACAATTCCTCTGCTACTTATACATGGGTTGCGCTGGATGGATCTATGCCTGCAACTCCAGGAAAGAATATTTCTGTTTCTCCAACAAAAAAAACAACCTATAGAGTAACCGGAACATCAAATGGCTGTGTTACAACAAAAGATCAGATTATATATGTTTTGCCAGTTCCTGGTATACCAACTATAGCTGGTCCTGAAAATTATTGTATAAATCCTCCGAACCAGGTATTCAGTGTGCCGATAGGAAATACTGCTGATGGTGATGATGGCTCCCAAACAGTTTATAGATGGTCTGTTTCACCAAGTGGTTATGCAACTATTCTGACGCCTCAAGTGTCTAAAATTTGTTCTCTGGATTTTAATAATGTAGTAACCGGACCAATGACTGTTTCGTGTACAGTAAGTAATCAATGTGGTTCAGCGACAGGTTCTCTGTCCTTAAACATAGCTCCTGGTATAGCTGCGCCCAATTCTATAACCGGCCCTTTTAACGTATGTAATTTCGGTGGCACTTCTTCGAGTTATTCTTTGGGTCAACAAACTTCCGGTACAGAGTGGGAAATAACCCCAAGCTCAGCGGTTGTGTCAACTACAACAAGTAATTATGGACAATTTAATGTAGTTTGGAGAGACGGCTTTACAGGTGCAGCCAATATAAGAGTTCGTATTCGAAATGGGTGCGGTTATAGCGCATGGTCAAATTACTATACGACTAATGTAAAGAGCTTATATATTTTCGGTTCAAGGATAGCATGTAACAAAGGTAGCATTGCTCATTATGCATTGAGTCAAATGACAGCCAATACTTCATGGATAATTACTCCTACTAATGCTGCAACATCAAGTTCAGTTTCTCCTTATGGTCAGATCAATATAGACTGGAATGACAATTTCGTGGGAACAGCTCAATTAAAGTTAACAGTTGGAGGTTTTCCGACAAACTGTAATACTAATACATTAACGATATCTGTAGTAGAAGGGACATGCGGGAATCTAAGAACAGCAGAAGATGAAAGCCTATTTCCATTAGAATCAATGTCTGCGTCAATATATCCAAACCCTTCAAATGGAACTTCCAGTCTGTCTTTTCCCGGGATGGATTTTGAAAGCGCAACAGTTGAAATATTAGATCTAAAAGGCGTAAAGGTATATGCTAAAGACAATGTCTCATCAGATACAGAATTGACAATAGGTGAGGATCTTCCATCTGGAATATATTCGGTAATAGTGAGATCAGGAAAGACTATTAAAACTTTGAAGTTTGTAAAGCAGAATTAAATTAAGGTCTCTTTTATTTTACTTTTTAAAATATTTATATAGCTATTATAAACGAAGAATTATACTTCGATATTTTTGATTTAATTAAACAAATAATTTATTATGAAAGATTTTTTTAAGCAGAAATTTTTAGCAACAATGTCTATTGTTCTTTTGGCAATTGTTCCTTGTTTTGCTGACTTAAGTATTAGCGGGAAAGTTAAACCATGCTTAAATACTACAGAAGTTTATACTGCACTAGATTTAGTTGGGACAGTTTCCAATCCCAAATGGGAGATAACTTATGGTTCCGGTACTATTGTAAGTACAAATAGTACTAATAAAACTGCTAGTATAGAGTGGTATGGTGGAGTAAAAGGAACATTAAAATTTACCTATACTTCTACGGTAACAGTGGATAATAAACCAAAGAGCACTGATTATAGTACAAGTTTAAATGTAGATATCATTACAGGTGCGGGTGACATTTCGATTACTCCTTCTTCTGTTTCAATTTGCAATGGAAATTCCACTACATTAACGGCAAGCATTAGCGGGAGTAAGGCAGAAACCTTAACTTATACTTGGGCTAATAACGTTAATAACGACAGCAAGACAGGAACAAGTATTTCAGTTTCACCTTCGTCTACTACTAGGTACACTATCAGTGCTAAAGATGAGTGTAATAACCTTTATTTTGGATTTAATTACGCAGAAGTGAAGGTGAATCCAAAGCCAGTTATTACAACTACAGGTCCTTCTGGTTCTATTTGTCCCGGGCAGCCTGTAACACTTACAGCCAGTGGAGCCAATCAATATACTTGGTCGTCTCCAAGCGGTTCAAATATTGGAAGCAATAGCTCGGTATCTGTTGCTCCACAGGTAACGAGTACATTTACAGTCACAGGTACTAATTCATTTGGTTGTTCATCCTCTAAAAGCGTAACTGTAAACGTTTTTCCAATAGTAAATATTACAGCCAACAAAACGTCTATATGCCCAGGAAGCAGCGCTACGTTAACGGCTGGCTATTCTCCTGACAATTCCTCTGCTACTTATACATGGGTTGCGCTGGATGGATCTATGCCTGCAACTCCAGGAAAGAATATTTCTGTTTCTCCAACAAAAAAAACAACCTATAGAGTAACCGGAACATCAAATGGCTGTGTTACAACAAAAGATCAGATTATATATGTTTTGCCAGTTCCTGGTATACCAACTATAGCTGGTCCTGAAAATTATTGTATAAATCCTCCGAACCAGGTATTCAGTGTGCCGATAGGAAATACTGCTGATGGTGATGATGGCTCCCAAACAGTTTATAGATGGTCTGTTTCACCAAGTGGTTATGCAACTATTCTGACGCCTCAAGTGTCTAAAATTTGTTCTCTGGATTTTAATAATGTAGTAACCGGACCAATGACTGTTTCGTGTACAGTAAGTAATCAATGTGGTTCAGCGACAGGTTCTCTGTCCTTAAACATAGCTCCTGGTATAGCTGCGCCCAATTCTATAACCGGCCCTTTTAACGTATGTAATTTCGGTGGCACTTCTTCGAGTTATTCTTTGGGTCAACAAACTTCCGGTACAGAGTGGGAAATAACCCCAAGCTCAGCGGTTGTGTCAACTACAACAAGTAATTATGGACAATTTAATGTAGTTTGGAGAGACGGCTTTACAGGTGCAGCCAATATAAGAGTTCGTATTCGAAATGGGTGCGGTTATAGCGCATGGTCAAATTACTATACGACTAATGTAAAGAGCTTATATATTTTCGGTTCAAGGATAGCATGTAACAAAGGTAGCATTGCTCATTATGCATTGAGTCAAATGACAGCCAATACTTCATGGATAATTACTCCTACTAATGCTGCAACATCAAGTTCAGTTTCTCCTTATGGTCAGATCAATATAGACTGGAATGACAATTTCGTGGGAACAGCTCAATTAAAGTTAACAGTTGGAGGTTTTCCGACAAACTGTAATACTAATACATTAACGATATCTGTAGTAGAAGGGACATGCGGGAATCTAAGAACAGCAGAAGATGAAAGCCTATTTCCATTAGAATCAATGTCTGCGTCAATATATCCAAACCCTTCAAATGGAACTTCCAGTCTGTCTTTTCCCGGGATGGATTTTGAAAGCGCAACAGTTGAAATATTAGATCTAAAAGGCGTAAATGTATATGCTAAAGACAATGTCTCATCAGATACAGAATTGACAATAGGTGAGGATCTTCCATCTGGAATATATTCGGTAGTAGTGAGATCAGGAAAGACTATTAAAACTTTGAAGTTTGTAAAGCAAAATTAGGATATAGTTATACGTTCCAATAATGAAAGTTGAACGTAAAAATTAACGCAAGTTATATTTACCTAAGAGGTGATAATAAGTAAAAGAAGGGCTGTTCTCCAGGAGGACAGCCTTTTCTGATTTAATGGAAGAAACTTTATTCAAGATTCATAAGCCAATGGTGAATTTTTCCTGGTAATTGTTTTATCCTGTTAATTCTTTTCTTTTTTTATGTGGTAGACACCTGGTTGATACACTTTTTCAAATATATGTCGCAAAGCTAATTGAACATCTTCTCAAAGAAATAATCCGGCCTTGTTGTTGCAAAAGCCGGAAATATTCTCAGTTGTTTGAAGTTAATATTTTACTATTTTCAAACTATAAGTTTTATCACTATGAACAATTTTGCACATATATAGGCCAGCCTTCAATTCAGAGGTGTTCATGTTGATTTCATTATCCCTTTTTCCATAGTTACCGGTGAAGCTACTGATTTCAAGCCCTTGCTCGTTATAAATCTTAACAGTTACGGCTGCTTCTGTCTCAAGATTCACTTTTAAATTCAGTTTATCTGAAAATGGATTAGGAAAGGCAATATTATGATATAGAGTTGTATTTGTGGCATCCATAACATCGTTGCTTTCAAAGGAGCTTGCTGTTCTGAAACTTCCGCAACCTGCATCGTCTTTAAGCTTGTATATCCATGCTCCTCTAAAACCTTCAGGCCCGTTTATATCTCCATCAAATTGACCGGCTGTACCTGTTAGCAATATTCCTCCGTCAGGGGTTGTTTGTATGGTACGGAGAAAATCTTCGTACGAAGAACCGTATGTACCATCCCAATTGATGTTTCCGTATTGAGCTGTTTGGAAGATCCAGTGGTCATAAAAAAGAAATTCAGGTCCATGGGGCTGTGTTGTAACATCTGTTTTGTCTCCTCTGGTTGCCACACCCACTAGGAGTCCCCCGCCTGGGGTATTTAATATCTCACCAGTAACGACAGCAGAAGCATATACCCGTGAAAATGTTACATTCCCCAGACTATTTGCTTTAAATATCCAAAGTCCATCAAAACTGTATGGAGAAGTTATATCCCCGTCATCAGAACCAGTGGCGGTAGCCATAGTGAACCCTCCATTTGCGGCCGGTAATAAGCTTACCGTTGAATAAGAGAACTCATCGCTACTTCCGCCATATGCTTTAGCCCAGATTTTATTTCCCGACTGATCTAACTTTGCGACAAAGCAATCCCGAACACCATGAAAATTGAGTACATCTCCATTGCTGGACTGGGTCAAGCCTCCAAAGAGATATGTGCCATCAGCCATTATAAGGACATTGGTTAATGCTTCCCCCTTACTTCCTCCAAGAGATTTGGTCCATAGTTTAGATCCTGAGTTGTTCGTTTTAACTATCCAGAAATCTTCGGCTCCTTTATGATCAGTTATGTCTCCTTTAGTTGAAATTGTGGTTCCAGCTGCAATATATCCACCATTAGGCACTGAACACACCTTGACAAGTTTGTCATCATTTGCTCCCCCAAATGTTTTATTCCAAATCTTATTGCCAAATGCGTCGATTTCCAAGAGCCAATAATCGCTTGCTCCATTATTTCCATCTGTCACATCTCCATTGTTAGAAAATGTGTTGCTTCCAATGAGATAATTATTTTCCGGAGTTACAATGATATCGATTAGTTCTTCATTTTTGCTACCTCCAAAAGTTTTATTCCATTGTTGATTGCCATTATTATCTACTTTCAAGATAAAAATATCATATTCTCCATTATTCCCATCGGTAATATCCCCATCGCTCGACTTTGTAGTGCCTGCTATTATAATTCCTCCATCTACAGCCTGAGTCAGATATGAAATTTTGTCGTCCTGAGATCCTCCATAAATTCTCAACCATAGTTGGTTGCCATCGATATCATATTTTATCAGCTCAATGTTTCCGTTATAATTTATACCGGCTATATAGCCATCATTAGTTATTAATGGTTTAATCGCTTGCTTGTTGGCGAGACCATGAGGCCATTTCACAATGAGCTGCCCTTTTTTTAGTATTGTTACTGGTGCTGGAGATCTATCTTGGCTTTTGCATCCTACTCTGTTTACAGCTTCTGCATAGTAAACTTTGTTATAGGTTAATGGTATCGTATTATAGGGACTGTTACTGTCTAATGCTATTCCTCCAGTGAGGTTCGAATACCAGATGATGGCAGAGCCTGGAGATGAAGCGTAGATAGTTGCAGTTTCTCCACTGCATATGTAATCTCCTTTGCATACCGGAGCATCAGGAAAGTTAGAAATGTTAACAGATACTGGTGTTCTGGGTGAGTTTGAGCATCATCATTTTATAGATTCTACATAATAAGTTTTTGATTGGGTAACAGAACTTAAATAGTATGAGCTTCCTGTGTGGACACACAGTCCCCCTGTTGGTTGGAGGTACCATTTAAATGTTACACCGGTAGGATTGGTTGCCTTTAAGGTAGCATTTTTACGATAGCCGCAAAGGTTGATTACTTTGGCAGATACAGTAGGTGAAGGTATTAAGATATAGGCATAGTGTACATTTACTCTCTGAACCTGAAGGCCAGTCCCTGTTTTAATCATTATTTGTGCTCGGTCAAAGGCTTGACTTGCTTTAAAGGTAACAATAGCAAGTTGTGAGTTAGGAAGGGGAAAGTTGGGGTCGGGTATCAATAATTTTAAATTAACATTTGCAGAGGTAATAGCTATTTGGTCATTGTTATATGTGTTACCAATATAGGTTGCAACAAAAATATTTGAAATCAATGCAACATTTGAAATTTGACTTGAGAAGGAGATCAATATTCTGATACTATCTACAGCCTGTCCTGTAACAGGAAATCTGAGCTTCTGCTCTGTATTTCCTGGTTGAGGAGACATGTGTAATTGATTGCGTCAAACTTATATCTATTCTGATTTTAATGACGGAGAAATGTTTGGTTTTATTGACGTAATTATGGTGGGCCTAGTTGGCATTAGTTTTTTTTGCTTATTGTAGAATGTTGGAAGTCAGCAGAATGAAATTTTTTTCTTGTATTTGGATTTACTTCTTATCTATCGGAGCTTTTTTTTCTAAAGTTAATCGCCATATTTAAATAATAAGAAATCAATTTTTAAATTCTCCAGACCTAAAAGAGAGAAAATTTTAGTGATGTTTTATAAAAAATAACAATGAAGAAAGTATCTATAATCGCGCTCTTTTGTGTGATTGAGGTAGTTTGCCTTGCACAAAATTCAGGTTTTTATTATCAAGGTATTGCAAAGACAAAGGAAGGAGTTCCACTAACAAGCCAGACAATTTCTGTTTATATATCTATCCTAAGTGCTTCACCGGAAAAATTATTTTACAAGGAAAATCATTCTGTAAAAACGGACGAAGCTGGACGGTTCACTTTTATAGTGGGAGAAGGTACTGCGCTACAAGGGCATTTCAATGATATAGACTGGAGTTTAAAAGAGAGCTGGCTTCAAACAGAAATAGACGCGGGCGTAGGAATTGAAGATATGGGCAAATCGCGAATATTGGCAGTGCCAGTAGCCAACTATGCAAAGACAGCATCCAAGGTTGAGTTTGATTATGTAATAGGCTTAATGACGACTGGTCAGAACGGTTCTTTTGTAATGGCACAGGGTACAAGTAATTCTAGTCAATATGTTTATACTAATACTTATATGTATGATTATGAACCTGTAGAGTTTTCTATAGATGAGGTGCCAGTGGGACTGGCAGTTTCACCGGAAAAGTTTATTGTAAATCAGGAAAATACTTCTTCAAAACAGTTTTTAACAATGACTGCTGATAAGACTTTAAATATCGGTGATTATACAATCTCAATGACAGCCAAATCAAATTCTGGTAAGGTCAGGAAGAATGGATTTGTAGTGAAAGTTATAGAAGATTCTATTAGCAAATATGTGGGTGGGAAATATAAGGTGGTAGATGTTTATGAGATTAATGGTGTTAAAAAAGAAACGACATATACTGAAAAAATAATATTGGTAGACCATCAAACAATAAAATTTTCAGCTAATTTTGCCCTTAACGGACACTCTTTATTGTATAATGTTCCAGCTCAAATTGATAATAAACCGCACTGGAATCAGGCTTGGATAATTCCTCAATTTTCAAATCCGAGTCAAAGTAATCCCTATTATAGTATGATTGGAGGAACTATTGTGAATAATTTAACCAGTTTTAAAGAGTTTGTAATGGAGTTGAATGTAGGGTACTTTTCGTCATCAAGTTATGTGACAGAAAATCATAAACTTACATTTACTAGAATAGAATAGTTTTAGGCGAGATAAAATAAGATGAGTTTTATAAAATATCATATTATGAAATATACTTTTGTTTTCATTCTTGTATTGTTTGTTATTGTACAAGCGAAAAGTCAATATAAAGAGCAGATAGTAAGTTCCTCAGGCGGTTCGTCAGTTTCAAATAATTATGCTTTAACCTTTACGCTTGGTGAGCCGGTTGTCATGACTTCAGTGTCTGACTCTTATAAATTATCAATAGGTTTTATAGGTAAAGAATTAGAAGCAGATGTAATAACTTCTCTAGATATGAATAAGGAGCTAAGTGTTACCGTTTATCCTAATCCATTTACAGAAGAATTTCATATAATGTTAGATGACTTATCCGGTTATGAAATAAATATTTATAACTGTCAAGGGAAATTTGTTGGTTCTTTAGATAGAGGCCAGGATAAAATAGGTGGGTTTAATCCTGTAATACCTGCAGGCTGCTTTTATCTGGAGTTAATTAAAAAAACTACATCTGAAAGAAGTTTTGAGAAAATAATCAAACTATAAGAATGAAAAGAATTTTTATAATGGTATGCTTTAGCATGCTACAATTATTGGGCTATACGCAAAGTAGCGGGTTTTACTATCAAGGTGTAGCAAAGAAAATTGATGGCAATCCTGTTTCAAATACAAATGTATCAATCTATATCTCAATTTTATCTACTTCTCCCGATAAATTTTTTTATAAAGAAAATCATTTTATTAAAACAGACGATGTAGGAAGGTTTTCTCTGGTAGTAGGTGAAGGAGTTGTTCAGCAAGGAGAATTTAGTGAGATAGACTGGAAAAGTAAGGAGATTTGGATTCAGTCAGAAATAGATGCTGGTAACGGATTGGAAGATATGGGGAAATCAAGAATATTGCCAGTACCCATTGCAAGTAGGGCATTGATTGCAGACCAGGTATTAAAAACTCCATATGACTATACTGCTGGAGCAGGTGTAGCATCTCCATACATTGCTCAGGGCGCTAAAAGTCTAAAAATTAATCCTTTTGTCAGCTCATATATGTATGATCATGAGACTGTCGATTTTTTAATTGACAACCAAATTGATGGAGTGACTATTAGTCCTACAAGCTTTTCTCACAAGTCGGGTATGCCTGCTCTTGAGATAACTATGAGTATTAATAAGGAGCTGAATCCTGGAAAATATGAGTTCTCTGGAACTACAAAGGCTGAATCAGGAAAGGTTAGAAGCTTCAAATCAGCTATCATAATTGTTGAAGATACTATAGGGAAATTGTTTACTGGTAAATGGAGAGTCACTGATACCTATAATGGAAAAGACACTGTATATATCGAAGAGATTAAATTGGTTGGATATAATAAGTTACAATTTACTAATAATGATGTTAAAAGAAATGGCCATGCTTTGCTTAATAATAAAGTAATGGATGTGTCATGGAGTTTTGGTGCGCAAATTAATATATTAAATATTCAAGGTGGTCAGGGTATACCTTCAAGTCCTATGCCTTATTTTTATGGGGCAGATCAAATAAATATAGATTTTTCAGAATTCAAAATAAGATGTGGTATACATGTTACTCAGCCAATGGGTGAGTCAGAGTCTCATGTATTTTTCTTTACAAGAATTCAGTAAGTCGTCTGAGTATAAGGTGATGTTTGCAATGGAGTTAAATTTTAATAACCAATAATAATATTTTTAATGGCCAGTTCTTTTGAAGTATCCACAAAGTGAATAGCTATTTGGGTACTTCAGTTACGAACTGTTTTTTTGTTTGTCGTTAGTATTGGTTAATACCAGCTGTCGAGCGGTCAATGTCGTTAAGTTAAGGAGTAAATCTGCTGCCCCGTAGTTATTCCTGAAATTGCAGTCACACGATTGTGGTGTGTGAAATTTATGATAATGAGATATATGAGGTTGTTATAGTTTTATTGTATAAAACGCCTTCGCATTTGTGATGCAAGAGATTAAGAGTAGCCGGTTTTTCTAAAACTGGCTATTATATTTATGAATAATTATAAGGATTAAATGGTAGTGTTGTAGAGTGTAGTTCAGTAGGGCATGAGTTTTGAAAACGCGACCAGCTACTTAATGAAATAAAGAAGTATAGCGCAGTGAGTAATGTGTTCAGAAAATTCGCCTATAGTTCTTGCCTTCACCCCCTCGTCGGCGCAATTCCATATTCTCTCTTATATGCAGTAGAAAAGTGCGAAAGACTAATAAACCCAAGGTCTAAATAGATATCGGAAACTTTCTTGCCTTCTTTTAACAGTTGCTGTGCATATTCAAGCCTCTTTTTTATGATCCATCTTTGTGGTGAGAATTCACTGATCTTTCTGAAGTCTCTTTTAAAGGTAGCAACACTGCGGCCTGTATACAATGCAATTTCCTTTATGGAAAGATCATACATGAAATTATTATTCATGAAGTCAAGAATGTCGATTTTCCAAGGCTCTGCAAAGTCAAATATAGTAGGGGCAACACGCTTATCTGAACATAGTAGTATATGTAGAGCTTCGGTAAGTTTTAATTCCATTATCTCATCAGGTGGTTGTTTGGCTGAATTGATGTATGGAATTAAAGAGAGAAACAAACTTTCTACGTCAACTCCTGAAGGGATTGTCAGAAAACTATCTTTAAGGCCCGCATTAGTTTCTGAGAGAATGGCTCTATTTATTTGCTGATAAAATCGTATCAGGAAATTTCTGTTCAGTACCAGAAGTGCAATCTGTATCTTATCGTCTTTCCCTTTTTTGATCAAAAACCTGATACGATGATTCCGCCTTATGAACACAGTACTTTGAGATCCTGCAATAAGGTTTTTGTCACCTTCCTGAATCCATAATTCTCCCGAATAGACGTAGGCCAGAATGTGATCTTTTTTGGATATGAGGCATGCAGGAGAGAGGGTTTGTAAGGTAGTATACAGCCTCTCTCTCATTATGCCTGAGTAAAAAATCTTCCTTTTTTGATGGTTTTAACATTCTGTTAGGCTCTTTACCTAAACATACTACAAAATCTAAAATAACCTTTGGTAGGTTATCCAATTTGTTCTGTTGATGTATCTACTGTCAGTGATGGTTTATATTGAGCTTTTGTTTTCTCTGATCCATTGGTCAAAAGGTTTTAATGGAATACCGTAAGATATGGTTTCATTCAGATCAAATCCGAATCCGGGAACTTCATTCATCCAGTGATGTGATTGAGCGGTGCCTTCCCAAAGTCCCCGTTTTACCCCTTCTTCCACGGTCACTTCTTCATAGACAATTGTTCTTCCCAGCTGTTCGCTTAATTGAGCTGCAACCTGATCCATTGAAAGTTCTTCTGAGGCGATGTTAATGTCTTTTGCCTGAAATTTTACCGGGTTTTCAAATCCTCCCCTTGCAAACTTAGCGGTGTCTTCCCCACAGTTCAGTTTTATAAGTGTTTCCGGATGTAATACACCAAAGAGCTTTCCCTGTTTTATTTCAGGAGCCATATATTTTGATAGAGGTTCAGCAAAATTTTCCATGAAAAAACTTGGATGTAAGATAGTCCAATATTGAAATCCTCCCTGCCGAATATACTCCTCCACTTCGTATTTAATTTCCCAAAGCTGAGAAAGTAATGGAGATTTGTTCCATCTTGGGAAGATATTAGTGCCTATCACAGAAGTGTGTATGATTTGTTGGATGCCTGTCTCTCGTGCTACCTGAACCATGTTAAAAGCATTACGAAGTTCTGTTGAAGTGTCATTAGGGTCTGTATATTGTGCGGAAAAAATAGCAGTAATGTCTTTCATGGCAGAAGCAAGTGTGGTCTGCTCTCCAAGATCGGCTTGTACAACTTCTGCTCCTAGTTGTTCTAGTCGTTTTGCTGCCGGTGATTCCGGGTTTCTTGATAGAACCCTGACTCGATGCCTGTGTTTCAGAAGCTCTCTTGCAACATTACCTCCCTGAGTTCCTGTGCCACCAATAACAAGTATGTATGGAGTTGATTTTTCAGTCATATCTATTATTTATTTTAAATGTTAATAATTTTTCTGGTTTGCTCATGCAAAGTTAAAAGATCCGATATCAGGAAGGTTTTCTGTAAGGTTCTTTCTACTTTATTCGGAAGCTCATGCCCTTGATTTCGGCATAAGTTTATCGATGTTTTTGAAAGGGGAATTGGTTTCTATATAGAATATGACAGAAAACCTTGTCCATATAAAAGGATAAGCTGGTTCAGGAGGGTCTTGTTGATACTATTCGGACTTTTCTGTTCAGCTTTAGTTTTATCTATGGAATCCAAGTTTTGTTTTATGTCTAATAACTGCTTTTAATATGAAGAAATAACCATGGACCTATATGCAACATTATGGCCATAGATTTCAATCTTATATGTTCTTCTTTCGGATTTTACTTCAGGTTTATTTTTTATGAATTTTTTTATTAATATTATGGCAGTTATCTGGAGGCTAAAATTTTTGAGGTAATATTGTAGATCCTGTATAACCAAAGTTTGATCACAACGTAGTACTTTTTCTGTACAAACTTTTTATTACGCGTTTTATAAGAAAATTTTTATAAACTAAAATCAATCACAATTATGAAGAAAATTATGGCGACAATTTTTGTCGGACTAATGTTTTTTAGTGCTTTTGCGCAAGTTAAAGTAGTTGAGGGGCCAGAACTTAATAACGAAGAAGAGAACAAAATGAACCGGATGATAAATGGAGAAAACGGAGAGTTTTATTCATATCGCATTCGTACCAAAGGAAAGGGAACTAGTTTTTTTATAGAGAAGTTTGAGAAATCCTCTCTTAAAGCAATATTTTCCAAAGAAGTGCCGGTTCCTACTGAGAATACCAAAATTCTTGATGTGAGATATGCAGCAGGTAAGGTATATGTTATTTACCGTACCTATATTAAGGAGTCAGAAACAATGACCCTTAACTATGAAACCGTTTCTTCTGCAGGTGTAGTGTCAACATCCGGCAAAGAATTTTTTTCCAGAAAAACAGATCGCTATGAGTTTATCGATTTTGATATAACAAATAATAGCAGCAACACTAAGATTGCAATAAAAACGACTTATAAAGCAAGCAAAGATGATCAGTATAAAACGGATTTCGTCCTTTTTGATGCGGTAACACAAAAGATCGCATGGACGAAAACTGTCCCTAAATATTTAAAAAGAAGTAATCCGTGGTTTGTATGGAGTTTTAAAGCAGTTGAATCGACAGGTTTTCTTGGTTTTATACTTAATGAAAATGATGATATCTACTACGCTTTCAATGAAAAATTGAAAAAGGACGACAAAAAAGACGAACGTTATAATGCTGCAGTTGAGATTTTAAAATCTGAAAGCAAAACCCCTGTTACTGTTAAACTTGATTTGAATCCTGAATATTTGGTTTATGATATTAAGTTTTCAATGAACAAACAGAACAACCTTGTTATAGCAGGATTCTTTAAGGATATAATTGAAAGAAAAGGAAGGGATCTTGTTGATGTCGGAGTGTTTAGCTATAAAATTAACTACGAGACTGCTGCTGTTCTTGGTAAATCTGTGAAAATATTTGATGATAAGATTCTTGCTGCATTAGAATCTAATCAGAAAAGAGCAAGAAACATGATTTACAAAGCAGACTATTTATTGCCAAATGGTGATGATTTCTATCTGGTAGGTGAGCAGTATACTGTAGCTGTGGGAAGTAAACAAGGAGGCACAATAGGTACAATAAGTAATGTGGTTGCGTTATCTTCAGGAGCGAACCCTTTTTATGTAGGTAAGGTGTTTATCTATGAATACATGGATGTCATTGTTGGAAAAATTAATGCAAAAGGAGATTTTGAATGGATTGCAAATTCACCTTTAAGAAATGGAACAACTACAACTGATAACCCTCACGTTTTTAAGCAATACATTGCGACCACTTCTTCAAAAGGTGTATATCTGTTCTATAACACACATGTTAAAAACGCTGCGAGACTTGCTAAAGCGGACTATGAGCCAAAAGATCTTAAAACTTCTGTGTATATCCATGGAACAAACTTTGTTTACTCAAAAATTACTCCTGATGGAAAAGTGGTTCATGATATTGCCTTTAAGAATGAAACATATTGTTTTGCGCCTATCCAGGAAAGAAACATCAAGTTCTTGCCTCCTGAAGATGCTGAAATTTTTGTAGGTGGCGGTGCCGATGAAATTTTTATTTATTTGGAAGATAGAGGTAAGGGAAGATTTTGTAAAGTTGATATGAAGTAATTATAAAGTACTTATAACGTACTTATAATTTTGAACGCAGTCATATCTAAAGGAAGTGGCTGCGTTTTTTGCTTTGTATTGTTACTTGGTAAAAGTACTCTTTCCTTAATGATTGCCGTTGGTAGCGAAGGGTGAATGGTAATTTTTATCTTTGCGTTTATATAGAATGCTAATGCTTTTGATTGCATTAATAATCTTTTTGACTGATATTAGTTTAACAGAGTTATATCTATAAAAAAGAATTCTGCGACTTTAATCTAACAGGTTGATGACATGAGACTTGCAGAAGTTCCAACTGAAGGAGCTAAAACACTTTTTAACTTAACTAACAAAGTGTTAAATGAGAAATATTTTAGAATCCCAAATATAATGTGATCACACTTTTGGTTAATTTAGGGGGGATATAATATTTGTTATGATATTAAGTTGATTTTTGAACAACTTTCCTTTTTCGCTGACTAATATAAAATTATGTATCTTTGAAGAATAAGAATAATGTTAATTCCGTTTTTTTGCTTAAAGTGTTTGATTTTATTATAACTCTAATAGAGAAAAGCAATTTTATCAAATAGATGGTCATTTCATTTTTGGAGTAAGTTTATGATAATACTACAAAAGGTATTAGAAATATTTAGATTAAGACCTGATTATGATAAGAGAGTTTTCGGACTTGATTTGATGAGGGCTTTGGCGATAATATCTGTTGTAATGGGACATGAATTGGTGCTAGAAAAAGCTGATACAAATTTTCCTTGGATTCGTTTGTTACATGGGGTTGAGTTATTTTTTGTTTTAAGTGGTTTTCTTATAGGCGGTATTTTAATAAAGACGTTTAATTCAAGTGATTCTTTTGGAATAAAAACAATCGGAGAATTCTGGGTTCGAAGATGGTTTAGAACATTACCTAATTATTATCTGGTTCTGGTGTTAAATATTATTGTTGTATATTTTGGGATCATAAAAGAAGATTTTACAAAGTTTAATTGGAAATTTTTTCTGTTTCTTCAGAATTTTACAACACCCAATACAGGTTTCTTTTGGGAATCCTGGAGTATAAGTATAGAAGAATGGTTTTATGTTTTTTTTCCAGTAATTCTTGCCGCTATTTATTTTCTTTTAAAACGTTTCAGGGTAGATAAAAAACTAATTTTCTTTTCGTCTATATTTATTTTCTTACTTATTCCTTTTCTTCTTAGATTTTTTCATGCATCTCAGTTTGAGGTTGATACGTTTTGGCTTTGGTTTAAAATATTAAAGGTTGTGATTTACCGCTTGGATGGAATTGCATTAGGGGTATTAGCTGCATTTTTAAAATATTATTATCCTGAGTTTTGGTATAAATGTCGAAATATTAGTTTTATTGCCGGTTTTACTATTAGTTATGTAGTTCTGTACTGGACTTGGTTGCCAAGTGAGTTTTCAAGTAAGGTTTATAGAATATTATTCGAAGACATTGGATGTCTTTTATTGTTGCCTAAATTTGATAGTATAAGAAAGGCTCCTGTTATTGTTAAGAAAGTATTTACCCATATCAGTCTGATTTCATATTCAATGTATTTATTGAATTTAGCTCTTGTGTCGGAAATAATACGGGACAACTTCCCACCGCAGGGGCCTTACTCAGCTTGGGCTTTATACATAGTATATTGGGTTGCAGTGATTGTTTTTTCAACTTTGCTTTATAAATATTTTGAAAAACCTATGATGGATTTAAGAGATAAACCGTTTATGGATTTAAGGGATAAACTGAAAAGTAAAATTGCAGTGCTAGGCATAACATATAAGCAATAGCTTGTAATTCATTGTTAATCATATTTATTAATGGTGGCCTTCGTGTCTTTTGTATTGGATAAGATTGGATAGTAACAAATTCTATAATAACATATCAATTAATTTTACTGTCATAGGTTTGGCGGAGGCGCCATATTTGTGTCTCCCTTTCATATAGGGAAAATTCAATCATCATCGTAGCTAAAACATAGGTAAACATGTCTTTTTTATGAATCATACATTTTTAAGTATTGATAACAAGTTACCTGAAAGTGGGCTGCTGTATTAAACTTTTTTGCATACATAAGACAGGATTGGGTCTTGATATTATATATTGATTGTCAGTTTCAGATAAAAACAGGGTTCTCTTTTTTACTAGTTTGTGTCACAGAGTTTCATTGAAGATTGTGTGGTCGAAATAGTATTTGGTAATTGAAAATTTAATTAATTTACAGGAGGGCATTAGCAAAAGTTATAAACGAAGAATAAAATACGACTCGAAAAGTTTTCTTTGGTGGGTAGCTCCAGAAATTGATGAATTTGGATTATGCTTAGTATTATCATAGCCTCAGAAGATAAGAAATTTATGATTAAGCATTTTGTGATTCTTAAGAGCCCTGAAAGAAGCTATTTACAAGTAATCGGAGAATATTTTCCTGGAATGGTATCAAAAAGCAGTAATGTTGTCCAGATCAGTTGTCCGGATTTTTCCAACTCCTTTGTTCTTGGTGCTGTGACGCCAAAGACTGTTAAAGATATTTTGGAATGGTGCTTTGTTATATTTCCTAAATAAAATCTTTTGAGAGTTAGTTTTTCTGCAAACTTTATGAAGCGAGTAAAAATTTTCAAATACATACTTGAAATCGATGCTTTTATTATTGATCCTGTTTGCAAAGGAATAGCAAATAAGTTAGGACTTAGAGAGTGGAATGAAATTGTTTGGATAGGAAGATATCTTTGCATGGACAATGATTTTGGAGAACATTGGTTTGACAATTGGGAGGAAAGAGATAAAGTTGAAAGCAAGGCAAGAACGTTTGGTATTGAGTATGATGATCTATTTGTGATCGATCCATCCAGGTTCAAAGATTCCAGAGATGGTCCATGTCATACCGATATGGAGCGAAAGTGTTTTTGGACAGACGTTTTGATATCTCTTGAGTTAAGTATAGAAACAATATTTTCAGAAGCAAGGAAATATAACAATGAAAGAGAATTGAATGATGACGGTTATATTGAGAATTTGGAATTGATTATTGAGGAAATAATAAGTGAGGGGGTATAAATATTTTTCCAAATATTCACCTGCTAAACTATGTTATAAGGCTCACTGATGAAAGATTGTGTTAGTAGATCTTAATTATCTTTTAGTACTCTCATAGATCGAAAGTATTACATTCCCCACTTTTTGTCCCGAAGCTACATATCTGAAAGCTTCCTGTACTTTTTCAAGAGTATATCTGCGGTCTATCACCGGTTTAAATTTTTCTTTGGAAGTCAGATCAAGAATGAATTTTATACTGGCTTTAGTATCAAAAGGAATTGGGAATTTAACTTTTTTACTTCCTGTAAATTTTGTGGTAAGCGCAAGGAATGGGTTCTCTGCATTTGGGCCAAGCTCTGAGGATATGTATATGCCGCCATCCTTTAATATGCTTTTGCATTTGCCAAAGGTACTTTTGCCAACAGCGTCAAATATAAAATCAAACTTCTTATTGGTGTTAAGAAAATCCTCTTTGTTATAATCAATGACTATGTCGGCTCCTAATTCTTTCACAAGGGGCATGTGTTCTGTGCGGGAAGTTGCAGTTACCTTCAACCCGTAATATTTTGACAATTGAACAAGCACAGAACCTATTCCACCTGTAGCTCCGTTGATCAGTACATTTTGTCCGGGTTGTGTTTTAATTTTGTTTATAAAATTAACCGCATAGTGCACTGTTTCAAGTGAAGCCACTGCATCTTCATAGGACAAATTATCAGGTATCATTGAAAGGGCTTTATTGCGATTGACAACCAGAAACTGTGCATGAGACATAAGTCCCATATCGTCGAAGCCAAATACTCTGTCTCCCGGTTTAAATTGTGTTACATTCTTACCAATTTGAATAACCTTTCCTGCAAAATCTGTTCCTGGTATTGCCTTTTGTGGTTTAAATAAACCAGTGAACAGCCGCATCAGCCAGGAGCCTTCAAGTATGGCGCAGTCAGTCCTGTTTACTGTGGTGGCATGTACTTCCACCAGCAAATCATTTTCGCTGGGAAAAGGAATGCTTACTTCTTTTATGGAGAAATTGTCAGGACTACCGTATTGTGTGTAATATGCTGCTTTCATTTTCATTCAGATTCAAAAGTTCAGGCAAGGAATTAAATATCGGATATAATACTCAGAAACTAAAACCGATATTTATTGTGGGTACGAAACTCCATTTTCTTATTTCCAGAGATGCTCCCGCAATAGTGCTTTCACCAGATATTTTTATGTTATATGCCACTGCTGCTATAGGAAGAATATAAAACCACCTGTTGAACGGACGCCACATATATCCAAGCCTTACAGAAGGCACAAAACTGGTGAACTTCGACTTTAATCCAATCCTTTCTATATTAAAGTTATAAAAAGACCAAGCCATTCCTGTAAACATACCCCTGTTTGCTTTGAACAAGTGATAGTCAACAACCAGATCCAGGCCATTTTGCACTTTCGCTGACCAACCTTTATCTGTGTTCCCTGGGCTTGCGTTGATCCAAAAATCAGGTAGATTAGCACGATAATAACCGATACCCAGGATCATTCTATACTTAAACAGACTGCTTCTTCTGAATTGTAAAGTAAAACCATTGAAGAAGAGCGCGCTGGGATCTGTTTCAAGATAATTAAGACTTTTATCATCATACTTAGACGAGTCTTCTAAATTCCTTTGGTTTTTCCTGGTCAGGTAATTTACTTTTGTAGCTGAATAATTATGATTTGCTTTCCCAATTTCATTTTCGTCAATTCCGCTATATGAAAAATTATGCAAGCCCAAGTGCAGAATCGTTAGAAGTATTGTTCTGAATATAACCTTATTCATTTACCCAATTTTTGTTTTTTGCCATGTTAAAAAATCAGTGCAAACATAAATCACTGCCAGGACAAAACTGATTGACTTTGGTTAAGAAAGGAATTTCAGCAAGATTTTGATAGTTATGTTTTTTTTGTTAGTCTTCTTCTAATCCTGCTTAAAGATTCAGCTTTTATACCTAAATAGCTGGCAAGATAATACTGTGGTACTCGTGTAATCAACTCAGGTTTGGTTTTCATCAATTCAAGATATCTTTCTTCGGGATTGGTAAGGCGGTACATGGCTAAAGTTTCCTGTGTTCTGCAAAGTTCATCTTCGGCAGCAGTTTTGCAAAGCGTTATAAATTTAGGATCAATATCTGTATTTTCTGGCACAATTGGCCCTACAGACATCACACAGTCTTCGAGGCATGATAGAAAGAAAGAGGACTTTTTATTAACATTAGTACCTCGAAATACAGAGATAGGCTGGCCTTCAGTATAAAACTCTGTTGTTTTTTCCTCCCCATCTAAATTAAAATACTGACGAACACAACCTTTGAAAACGAAATAACATAATTCCGGAATCTCACCCTCTTTTATCAGAATATCCCCTTTCTTGTATAGCCTTATATCAAGATCTTTCAGAATAGCGTTGGTATCTTCCTCGGTAAGGTTAATATATTTAGATAGGTATTTTATAAGTTCATTTCTGGTCGGAATATCTGGGGTCTGGTCCATTTTAATAAATTTCAATCTTCATTTATAATCAGAGTTTAATTTAGTAAATTTTAAAATAATCTTTACTTCTGATAAAACTTATTCGACCGGCATGGATGGGCAGTTTCTCCTCTTTGATTACATGACTTTGGAGGTCTTTAATAAATATATATAATGGCAAAGGGTTCCCCTTTAGAGCAGCCTTTTTGTATAAGTTATTAACTGATATTGGCTGAATTATTAACTTCTCAACTGAACTTTTGCCTTCACGGTTTCATTTTTTTTCATCTTCAGTAGATGCAAAATCTATCTATCACCTTGCCGGGACAAGATTTAAATAGCGAAACGGAAATAGTAAAAGCGATAAATGTACAGGACGTTTAGACGATGAAAGCTATTGGGTTTTATTTTCAGAATTTAAACATTTTTTATCCTTATACCTTTTTAATCTGATTATTAAATATAAGCTATGGAAACATTTAGGAGTTTTTTTTATAAGGAAAAGAGAGAGGAGTATAATAGAATGAGTCGTTCCTCACGAAGAAGGATTGTCTTGTCAATTATACTGTTAGTTATGGGCTTCGGCAGAAATCTTTTCGCCCAGTCCTGCGGTTGTGATTATACGATCCCCTTAGGTTCAACTATAATTGACAGAAATACTCTTTCTGTTACTGCACTTCCAAAAAACAAACGCATTGTTTGTTTACAATCCGGTACCAGAACAGTTCCCTTAATGATCAGGAATTTCAATGGTTCTACAGACGGAGGGATTAATGCTCCTTATGTTTTCAAAAATTGTTCAGCTCAGGTTGTATTCAATATTGCTTTGAACTATGGATATGCGTTTAAATTTTTTAATAGTGAAAATCTAAAGTTAACAGGTACCGGCTCTTCTGATCAATATGGTATTGTGCTGAATGGGGCACACATAACACTTGTATTAGGAGATACGACGACAAATGTGGAAGTAGATCACGTTGAAATAAGGAATTCCGGTTTTTGCGGTCTGATGGCTAAGACAGACAATGCTTTGAGCGGTGTTTCTGGAGGTAATAACAATCCTTCGGCTTTTGTAATGAGAAAAATTTTAATTCATGATAATTACATATATAATACAGAAGCAGAAGGGATGTACATAGGTAATACTAATTGGGTGCGGGGGAATACGCAGCATAGCCTTGATAGTGTTTTTGTTTATGATAATATTATTGAGAATTCCGGTGCGGAAGCAATTCAAGTCGGAGGAACATCATCAGGAAGAGGATATGTATTCAATAATCATATTGATGGTTTTGGAAGAAAGTTTCAGTCATTTGCGCAATTTCAGAATAATGGGATACAGCTTGGGCCGGGATTTTCAGGACGATGTTATAATAATTTTATTTATGCTTATCCGGAAGATAACTATACCCAGAATGGTATTGTCTGTGTAGGACTGGGTAATATTTATATGTACAACAATGTTATTGCTAATGCAAAAGACAATGGTATATATATTGGATCCAATAATGCGGAGTCGAAAGCAAAACCATTCTATGTTCTGAATAATACTATTATCAATCCATCTCATGATGGTGTCAAGATTCAAGAAGTGGGCTCTGCGACAAACAGGATAAGTGCTTATGTATATAATAACTTAGGGGCCAATATACCTTCAGGGTATGCTATTGTTAAAAAAAGCGGATCTCTAATATCATCTGTTGAACAAGCCAATATAAG
Source organism: Sporocytophaga sp. (assembly GCA_024707265.1). GTDB lineage: Bacteria > Bacteroidota > Bacteroidia > Cytophagales > Cytophagaceae > Sporocytophaga. Next base: position 921,583 of record JANQAB010000009.1, read on the forward strand.
CAACCTGATTTCTGCTTTTAATTTCCAGGATCCGTTAAACAACGATTTTAGTCTTACGGCCAATAGTAGTCTCGCTATTGATAGAGGAACTAGCATCGTTACAACGTATGGTGTTATAGAAGATATAGAAGGTAAAATACGGACAGGCCAGGGTACTTCATTTGATGTGGGAGCTTATGAGTTTGTTGCTGAGCTTTTACTTTCAATTGGCCCTGTTACTATTGATAACAATTGTTTGGGGGATATATTTGTTGTGCATGTAAATGGGTCAGTTGCCGGACTTCCGACAGATGTTACTTATAATGCTGTGCTTTCCGGACCTGACGGGTATTTTGGACCGCAGAAAATTGTTCTGGGCTCTGCTAATACATTGCCGGGGCCAATTGTCGCTATTTTGCCTCCTGGTATTCCTCATGGAAATAATTACAGGATAAGAATAGAAGCTGTGAATAGCTCTGGATTCTTCAGAGCAGGTGTTGATAGTTCTGTTAAACTTATTGGTACGGGTGCTCTTACTTTTATGGCTCCTCAAAGGGTTTCTGTTTCAAATGCTACATTTTTTGATCCCGGAGGTGCTGATTTTACAATTGAGGCAAGAATAAAAATGAATGCATCTTCTGTGGACAATGGAGTTCTGGAAATATTATCAACCAGGGCTTCAGGTAATACCAGTAATGGCTACATGTTTGGCTTTAACTACCTGACACGAAAATTGGTGTTCACCTTTTATGATGCAACTGGCAACAGCATAAATCTTGAAAGCAACACTATAAGTTTGTCTGAGATGCGTGGAGACGGAGCTTGGTATCATGTAGGAGTAACCAGAAATGGGGGAAATAAATTTACCTTCTACCTTGACGGATATGCAGTTGGGGTGCAGGTTTATAACATCAGTTTATCTGCTGCTTCCAGCAATCTTTACATTGGCTACGATCCGGGTGCTGGTGTTGAAGTATCTTCATTTACAGGAAGTATGGACTATTTGCGTTTCTGGAGTGTGGCAAAATCAGGAATGGAGCTGACTAATAATCTGGAAAAAAACTTTCCCTATACTACAGTTGGGTTAATGGGGTCCTGGAATTTTAATGAATGTGATGGAAGTCAATATGCTATAAGTGATAGTCCTTACGGAACTCATGGATGGCTGGGTGAAAATGCTGATATGAGCACCGATGATCCTATTAGAGGATCAGGGCCAGGCAAGGCTGAGAACTTGTATGGGGTGACTTTTAATTCAACTCCTGCTGGAAAGCTTGATGTTTTGACCATTCCACATAACTCCGTTTATAATTTTCAGGGAGGATTTTCTATAGAAGCAGAAATGAAACTTTTAAATCCTTTGTATGGATCAAGAACTGTTATTTATGAAAAAGATACTACCAATGGCGTTCGTTTCTTTGTAGCGGATGAAAACAGGTTAGGATTAATTGTTGGAGGGAAAACTGTTTTAAGTGAAGTTGCAAAGAAGAATAATGTAAGTATAAATTTTTATGCTGGAGGATGTTATTCTGTAGCTGTGAGTGCAACTAAGTCTGGCTCTGGCTTTGTTGTGCGGTTTTATCTGAATGGTAATATAATCGGTTATTCCAAATATGTTTCCGGACAAAATATATTCAGTTCTTTAAATCCGGTATTGATCGGTTGCGACGCCGGACAAAGCATTCCTGCAAACGGATATGTGAGGGAAATAAAGCTTTGGAATGTAGCAAGGACAGGTGTAGAAATTTTGCGTGATTTGGGAGTGGTATTTTCATCGTCATCAGATGGCCTTGTAGGCTATTGGAGGTTCAGAGAAAAAAATGGTCAAACCCTCATCGATCAGAGTTCAATTGATAATCCTGGATATTTGGGTGAATTTCTCTCAGAGGAAAGTACAACAGATCCCAGAAGAAGCGCAAATATCTGTAATGGCAGTGAAAGGGTTGGGCTTTTAGCTTCACAGGATTCCTTATACTCAGAAGGTTTGGCAATTGCTGTTTACCCCAATCCGTTTTTGAATGAGTTTTCAATATATATTACCGGGGCCTCTGATGACTTGTCTGACTTGTATCTTTTTGACATCACAGGAAAGCTTGTTTATCAAAAGTCGGATGTCAGAAATAATGAAATGAATGCCTTTAATCCAGGCTTGGTTACAGGTATGTATCTGATTAAAGTTGTTTGTGGGGAAGAAATAGAATATGCAAAAGTAATTAAAAGTCATTAGCAAGTTTATGGAGAGGTAAGTCTTACCTCTCCGTATCTTTTTTAGCTGAAAAGGCCACCCAGCTTGGAACCAAGGCCACCAAGAATGTTGCCCGGATTTATTCCGAATAGTTTCATAAGATCTTCACTGCTGTTAGCTGTTCCTGTTTCCTTACTGCTGAATTTATTGATCAGGAATGGGACAACAATATTTGTAATTGAACGTGCTTGCGCTTGAGACATATTCAGTCTTGAAGAAAGCTGTTCTGCAAGTTTATTAGAGACCAATGTAGAAATAGATCCTCCTGCAGAGGTATTGCCATTAAACAGGTCTTTTATCTGAGAAATGTTGCCGGATAATGCCTGGTCTTTTAATGTATCAAAGAATGAACCCTTGGCAAGATCAAAGGTGTCATTTACCTGCTTGCTGGTCAGTTTTTCTTTGTTTATCAAAGTATCCGAAAGATGGTCTTTACCAAGTTGAATAATTTGGTCTAACATAGATTCTTATTTAAGTTTTAAAATATCTTTTTGAAAATGCAAACTACTTCTTTTTTTTAAACTTGCCATTGAATACTTGTTAATGACATTTATTATTCCATATCCTCGTCAGCAGGTTGGCCTTTTTCTCCTACGTTAAAAGGATATATATGGATGCTGACTTCATATCTTCCTGTATTAGCCAGATGGTTGGAGCTTGTCGGATGAAAGTAAGAAAAGTTTAAATCATTACGGATTTTTAAGAAGTTGAATTTTATTATTCCCAGAGAAATTACTGGACCACTGTTCCAAATATAATTTACTCCCGCGCTGAAATTTTGCATAAATTCTAATGTGCCTGAAAACCACAGACCTTCATAGTAACCTTTTCCTTTATAAAGTTTCATTCCCAAAACCAGATCTGTATTGGGCGAAATCGAACTTTTATAATCCATAAAAAGATTTAAGTATCTGCCCAGTGCATAAGTTCTATATACGGGTTTAATTTCTGAAGCAAGCAACTGAACACCTGATATCCCGATGTTAAACTTCCTGCTGGCAAGCCACAAACCTAAAGAGGCATCAGGAATTGCAGAGGAGCTGCCGGAACTGTTTTGAGTGCTTTTAACCAGATAATTAAACACGCCGGCCTGAATTGCCGCAGCCAGCTTAACGGAAGAACTGAGTTGTATACTTCGGCAATAACGCAGGTAGAATCGGTTTCTTTTTAATATTTCAGTTTCATATTCAGAATGAATGGTAATTCCAAAGGTATTAACAGGTGTATCATTAGATTTGCCAAGACTATAGGAGGCATCAAGATAATTTATTCCGACATTGTTTAGTAATCCTGAAAAGGCACTGTGTATCAGGTTGATTTCGCCTTTTTCTGTCAGAGTGGATGAGGCAGGATTTTCAAAAAGGTAATTATTTTTTAGCCGTAAAAAGTTTAATGGATAAATATTAGCGTCCTGAGCATGAGATGAGAGATAGATAAAAGTTAACGATATGTAGACAAAAAGGATCCTCACATTTATATCAATTTATCATTCTGCTTTTTCCAAATTGTTTATGTGTAAATTTTTTCTTGGATTTGTCTAATTCGCTAAAGTACTTCTTTTTTCCTGAACTTTTATACGTAGTTATAAAGCAGATAGTGCTTGCCTTTAGAAGCAAGAAATAAGTTTTTCAGGGTTAGGATATTTTATTTTTTAGAGAGAGGAATAAAAAAACAAAGGTTTACGTATCAGATAAAAAGGGTTGAATTTTCGAATGTCGAAGGACAGCTTTAGTCCAAGCGGCCAACGAACATTCTCATAAAATCGACGAATCATGTGTTACTTTGTTAATGCATGTCTGTACTAGTTATATAAAAGCTTTTCAAAATAAATATCTTGAAATACAGTCTGGAACATATTGCTGAAAACATCAGGAAGGGTAATGACAGAGAAGTATTGCAGTGGATGTACAAGGAAATTTATCCTAAAGTGGAAAAATATGTTTCCGGTAATAGCGGCTGCATAGATGATTGTAAAGATGTTTTTCAGGAATCTATCATTATTTTCTATAAATATATTATAGAAAATAAATATGACAGAATAGTTGATTTAAACGCTTTTTTAATGGGAATCAGCAGGAATGTCTGGATCAACAAAGTCAGGAAGCTGAACAGGGAAGTGGATGCAGATCTTCTTGAACACTTCGAGGAAACAAGTAATAATCCTCTTATAGCCCTCATAATGAGTGAAAAATGGAGTGCATATAAAGCCATTTTTGAAAAGCTTGGGGAGAAATGCAGAGAGCTGCTTTCTTATTCTTCTTATGAAAGGCTGAATATGAAAGAGATTGCAGAGAAGATGGGCTTTTTGAACGAAAATGTAGCCAAAACCCAGAATTACAGATGCAAGCAAAAGCTTCTTGAGTTTATATCTGCTAATGAAGAAATTAAAGACCTTTTAAAATCATGAGCACCGGGGAGGAAACATTAGAACTTATAGATCGCTACTTCTCGGACACTCTTACTGAATCTGAGAAAGTGAGCTTTCCTCTGAGGCTGGCTCAGGATGATGCATTTAAAACCTTGGTAGAAAATCAGAAGCTTGCTAATGATCTGATTCTCGGAGATAGGCTGCATGCTTTAAAGTCCATGATGGATGAAGACTTTTCATCCGGAAAGGTAAGAAGCAATCAAAAATCATTGAACAAGGGAAAACTATTCCTGTTTGGAGGATTGGCGCTGTTCACTTCTGGGGTCATAGTTTATTTAATGCTTGTGAATGTAGGAGTAAAGCAAAATAATACTGTTGTAGATTCAGCTAATATAGAATCTTTACAGATTCCAGATGTTAAATCTGCTGGTACAAACTCTGAGACGATTACAACTTCAGTCATAAGTAAAAAAGATAGAGGGGAATAGTAAGATGTTAAAAGATGTTGCAAAACAAGCTGAACCAGAACTTATTGAAGCACCCGCTTTTGCAGACGTATTTACTAGCGTTGATAATGAACCAACAATAATTGCTAAGGACAATCAGGGTAAAACGGAATTACTTCCTCTGGTAGTTGAAATTCGTTGTGCTTTAAAAACGATAGAGGCTAAGATCAAATCTGAACCTGCATGTATGGATAAAGAAGATGGGAGATTGATTGTGGGAAAAACACAACCTTACGTGAATCCATTAATTTATGGGATATCAAGCACAGTAGGAGATACATTGTGGCAGTCGTCAAATATTTTTTCAAATCTCCCTTCAGGCAATTATGCTGTATATGTTAAAGATGCAAATAGATGCCTGATGCTGGTTAAAGATCAGGTGGAAATAGAAAACAAGGAGTGCAGAAAAGCACAGCAAACATATAGTTTCAACCCTGCATATGGCGAAACTATTACTATTAAAGCTGATGGGGATGGAATTATAACAATCAGAAATCGTGCTGGTATCCTGGTCTTTAGCGGGAATGTATCTTCAGGTGAGGACTTTACATGGGATGGACAAACCTTGTCCGGAGGAATTTCAACTCCTGGTTTGTATATTTACTCTTTGGAGTATAAAAATGGAAATTCAGTAAGAGGAGAAATTTTAATTTATTAATCAATTTGAAGCAGGTATTACAAATATTGTTTTTCTTACTTGTGCTCTGGCCAAAAGATCCGGCGATTGCTCAACAATATTATACTATTCCTGATCCTGCTTTCAGAGATTATTTAGACAAAAATTATTCATTTTTATTAAATAACCAGAAGCAATTGATTATAGCTTCGGCCAATTCCTTTGCCGGAACTATCAGCTGCATCGACTTGGGAATAAAAGACCTTTCAGGCTTGGAATATTTTACTAATCTTCTCCAGATTAACTGCAGTAAAAATTCTCTTGGAAAACTTCCATCACTGAATACATTACAAGGTCTTACTCATCTGTGGGCTGAAGAGTGTGGTCTAACAGAACTTCCTGAAATTATTCATCTGACAAATCTTCAGGTATTTGATGTTAAGTCTAACAATATATCAGTGTTACCTTCTCTTTCAGGATTAACATCATTAAAGTATTTTGACTGTAGTATTAATAACGTTGTATTAATGCCGGACCTATCAACCCTGGTAAATCTCGAAAGTTTTTACTGTTATAGGAATAATATAGCAGCTATTTCATCTGCATTAAATTCACCAAACCTTAAGATATTTGACTGCTCTTTTAATAATCTGAAATCAGTTCCGGATCTGTCAAAGAATACAAGCCTAGTGGAGATTAATCTTGGGATGAATTTTATTGAAGAGTTACCTTCATTTATAAATCTGAATAATCTTGAGCGCTTATATCTTTATAGTAACAGTTTGACAAAGCTTCCGGTATTGCCTTCTGGAAATAAGCTCACGTTAATAAATGCAGCAAGTAATAAATTAATAACTATTCCTGATCTTTCCTCTAAAACATCACTTACTGTTGCCGCTTTTGATCATAACCAGATAAGCTTTTCAGATATTGTTCCACAAGTTGCTCATCCTTCATTTGCTTCTGTTTTTATTTTTAATCCTCAGGATACTATAGATAATTATTTAAATGTAAATGCTATAGCAGGGAGTGATGTTGAAATCTCTGCTAAAAGAGATGCTCAGGTAAATAGTAATAATTACTTCTGGAAAAGGAATGAGAACTTTTTTGATACGACGACTAGCAATTCGGTTTTATTGAAGGCTATCAATAAAAATCATGAAGGAAATTATATTGTAGAGGTTGCCAACTCAACTCCAGGGCTTGAAAAGTTAAGACTTATTTTCAGGACAGTTTCACTTAAGGTGTCTGAATGTGGATCTTCTTCCACTGCATATAATTACAGCATTGTTTCAAATTCATGCACAGCGGGAGCGGTTATTTCTATTGAAAATATTAATTCATCTCCTTTAATTGGACCGTTTAAATATCAGTTAGTTTCGAAAGGAGTGAAGTCCCTTTGGCATACTACATCACAGATAGACGAGTTAAAGCCTGGAGTTTATGATTTGATAATACAAGACAAGAATAGTTGTCTAACTGAATTGAAAAATTATATCCTGATACCAAATGCTGAAGATTGCGATAATGTAATAACTCCTAATGGAGATGGCATGGGGGATTACTATTCAATTATGGCAAGCGGAAAAGTTAAGATCTATGATAAAAGTCTTAAGCTTATTAAAGAGCTTACGGGTCCCGGAATTTGGGATGGGACGAATTCGAGTGGAGAGATTGTGCCAATAGGTCTTTATATTATCGTAATTAATGATAAGGATAAGATAAACATTCTTGTGTTGAATTGATTTTTGTTGTATCGACTTATAGGTGAATATCTTTTCTTGGTTAGTAATCCTTTGTTATATCCATTCAGAGTACAATCAATCACTTTAAAAAAAGAATTAGTTGAGCTTATCGAAGCATGTGACAGAAATGCTATCGGATTTAAGTTGCTGGTAAAAAAGATGATAGTCGTTTATCTTAATTTTTGCGATCAGGGGATGACAACAAAAGTATATGTTGATAAACTATTGTAATAACAGTTGTGCTTGGTTTATCCAGATTGGCCGCTATGTAAGTCGCATAAACAGCGTTCATGTAAGAACAAAAAAGGCAGTCTCTTTCGGGACTGCCTTTTTGTTTTAATTATTATAAGCTCAATTAAGAAACTTGAGAAGCTTCTTTCGCAGGCTCTTTTTTGTCTTCCCAGCTCGCAAAGTCTACTAGGATTGGAGAACCTATACAAAGTGATGAATATGTACCGATAAGTACACCAATCAGCATTGCAAAAGAGAATCCTCTGATAGACTCACCACCGAATAAAAACAGGATAATGATTACAAAGATCGTACTCATACCAGTGATGATTGTACGGCTCAAGGTGTCATTTAATGCGTTATTAATAACTTGAGGCTGTGTTTTGTCACCTCTGTGTACCGAAAGGAACTCACGGATACGGTCAAATACAACGACAGAGTCGTTGATAGAGTAGCCAATCACTGTAAGAATTGCAGCGACAAAAGTCTGGTCAATTTCAAGGGAGAATGGAACAATTCCGTCAAGAAGCGAGAATAGTGCAATTACAACCAAAACCACGTGGAATAAACTTACCATTGTTCCAAATGCAAATTGCCATTTTTTGAAACGGATAAGAATGTATAAGAACATCAACACTATTGCAACCACTAATGAAAGTATGGCCGACGTTTTAATGTCATCCGCAATGGTTGGTCCGATTTTCGAAGCGCTTAACACTTTAGCTTTATTATCGGAGATTTTAGAAAGTCCGTCATTAAGTGTTTGCTCAGCTTTGATTGGTGCTTCATCAGAATCATCATCAATAAGGTAACTAGTTGTGATTTTAAGCTTATTGTTAGAGCCATAAGTTTTTACTTCAGGAGAAGTGCCAAATGCATCATGAAGGTTTTGCTTAACATCTTCAGTACTTACAGGTTTTTCAAACTGAACGATATAAGTTCTTCCTCCTTTAAAGTCAACACCTAGGTTGAAACCTTTAATGGAAATAGAAATAATTCCAGCTAGGATAATAAGACCGGAAATAGTGTAATATAGTTTTCTCTTTCCTATAAAGTCGAATGCGGTAGTCTTGAAAAGATTTTTTGAGAATTTGTTGGAGAAGCTCCATGTTCCTTTCTTTCTCATGTTGAAGATTACTCTGGTGATCAACACAGAAGTGAAGAGTGAACAGAAAATACCTATGATAAGCGTAACTGCAAAACCCAGGATCAAGCTTGTTCCGAAATACAGAAGCACAAAACCTTTAATCAAAGTTGTTACGTTCGAGTCAATGATAGCAGAGAAAGCATTTTTGTATCCGCTGTTTAGAGCAGTTTCAAGGTTTTTGCCTTCGTTAAGGTCTTCTTTTACTCTTTCATTAATAAGTACGTTTGCATCCACTGCAAGTGCTATGGAAAGCAGGATACCTGCAATACCGGGAAGTGTAAGAACAGCTCCAAGGTTCGCCATTACACCAACGATAAATAATAAGTTGAAAAGAAGGGCAATGTCAGCTACTAGACCAGCATTTGTGTAGTATAGAACCATGAACAGGATGACTACGATCATACCTGCTAACATAGAATTCAGACCAGAGTCAATTGCTTCTTTACCAAGGCTTGGCCCTACGATTGTTTCTTCTGCAATTTTTACAGGAGCAGGAAGTTTACCAGCTTTAAGTTTGCTTGCAAGGTCTCTTGCTTCCTCCATTGTAAAGTCACCTGTGATAGAAGATTGTCCGTTAGGAATCTCAACTTGCACAACTGGAGCAGAGATTACATAGTCATCCAATACTATGGCTACTCTTCTCTTGTTCTTAGGATCACTGGAAGCTTCTCTGGTAATATTTCTCCATTTTTTAGCTCCTTCGGGATTCATACTCATAGAGATTTCATAACTCTTTGCATTGCTTGAAACGTCAGCCCTTGCGTCTGTAATCACATCACCAGTAAGTCCAGCTTTCCCTGTTCTGCTTTTCTTTACAGGAACAAGCTCCAATGTATTTCCACCTTGCTCGTCTCTATATGGTTTTTGTTCCCAGATGAAACGCATGTTTGAAGGAATCATCGCTTGTACTTTCGGATCGCTGAATATTCTGTTGATTTTAGCAGTATCTTTTACTTCATATCTCAAAGAATACCCTGATCTTAATAGGCTATAAATAGGAGAAGCTTTCTGAGTTGTATCAGCTTGTGCCTGTGCAGTAGTGTCAGTGTCAGCTTTTGCTGTCGATGTAGTATCGTCAGTAAGAAGATTTTTTGCAGCTTCAGAACCAGGAGTTTTTTCAGGAGCTTTCTGTGCTTTAGCATCTTTTTCCTTTAAAAGGAGGTAATCATTGATCTGGTTAAGATATGGAATTACTTCTGGCATGTGGAATACTTCTAAAAACTCAAGTTGAGCAGCGCCTTGTAAAAGGTTTCTTACTCTTTGAGGGTTTTCAACACCTGGTAGCTCTACCTGGATTCTTCCGGTTCCCTGGATTCTCTGAATGTTTGGTTGAATTACCCCGAATTTGTCAATCCTGTTTCTTAGGATTTCAAATGAACGGCCAATTGCATCATCAACCTCAGTATTGATTACTTTTTTTACTTCCGAATCAGAGCTTTTGTAGGTGATTCTTCCGCTGTTTGCAGTGTTGGCAAATATGTCGCTCAGTTTTTTGTCAGGAGCTATTTCTTTATAAGCTTCGAAGAAAAGAGCAGTATAGTCATCTTTACCGCCTTTGTATCTTTCTTCGGCTATCTTAAGAGCTTCCTGGAACTTAGGATCTTTAGCATTGGTGCCTGCAAGTCCTTTAAGTATTTCAACCGGTGAAACCTCAAGTGTAACATGCATACCTCCCTGAAGATCAAGACCAAGAGCAAGCTCATTTTCTTTAACTTCTTTATAAGTATATTTTATGCCAAACAGATTGTAAACCGGTTTGTCATAAATTGAATCAAGAAACTCCTGTTTCTTTTCAAGGTTAAGGGTGCCATCTTTTTCTGTGGCAAATTTTACCGCCTCGTTCTGCTTTCTCTGTGCTATGAAAGTAAATGATAAAAAGTACAGACACAGAAGAGAAATTATGACTGTCAATGTGACAATGACATTTTTGTTCTTCATTTTTTGTATAAATTATTGTTGGGTTTAATTAAGAAATTGTAGAATCATAAGATTCTGTGGTATTAAATCCGGTGTAATGGATTCGATTAAAGGGCCTAAGGGGCCTGGGGCGTAATTATTAGCTGTAAGAGAATCCTGAAATATTTATTGATATAATCAGGTAAATCAACTTTTTCTTCAAAATGATTCTGAAGTATTATTACAGGTGATAAAAATTCAAAGAAAATATCCTGGTGTAAATTTATCTGTACAAAAGGGATAACAGCCTCAAAAGAAGTGACAATGGTTTTTCTTGCATTATCATCTGAGGCCGCAACATCTTTTACCGAGGACTCTTTGCATATCTCACCCGATGACTTAGCCGTAATATTGTAAGCCAAAAGAGGGAAGGCCAAAGCGATTCCTAGTAAAAACTTTAATATGTTGATTTTAAACTTCATACAGTTTTGGCCTGCAAAAGTATGTAGAATTTGTTAATATGCCAAAAACAGTATTTCATATTTTAAGTTTATTTGTCCTGATAAGTATAACTTTATTGGTATATTTGCTCTTTAATATGGCCCTAGTCATTAACTTTTAAATTATTGGTTTTATGTTTAATCCTTGGCACGACGTCAGCTACGGGGATAAAAGTCCTGAAGTAGTACAAAGTATTATTGAAATTCCGAAACACTCTAAAGCAAAATACGAGCTTGATAAAGAAAGCGGTCTGATAAAGTTGGACAGAGTGTTGTTCTCAGCGGTTCACTATCCTGCAAATTATGGTTTCATACCACAAACTTATTGTGATGATCATGATCCTTTGGATATTTTGGTTATAAGCTCAGTAGCAGTTGATCCGCTTACTTTAATAGAGGCAAAAGTTATCGGTGTGATGCAGATGATTGATAACGATGAGAAAGACGACAAAATCATTGCGGTTGCTAAAAATGATATGTCTGTAAATTATATCAATGACATTGAGGAGCTTCCTCCTCATACACTGGTAGAAATGAAGCGTTTCTTTGAAGATTATAAAAATCTTGAACAGAAAAAGGTTATTGTAAAAAGATTCCTCCACAAACAAGAGGCTTTCAAAATTATCGCGGAGGCAATAGAGCTTTACAATGTTACTTTTGCGGATCTGATCGAAGAGAAAAAGCAAAAGGAAATTGCAGGGAAAGTGAAATAAGCGGAAAGCAGAAAGCTTAAAGCAGAAAGTATTTAAAGCCTGGAGATTTATTCCGGGCTTTATTTTTTAAGCTCAGTCAGATTCTTTTCCAACTTTAAGCTTTCCGCTTTCCGCCTTCCGCTTTCAGCTTTATAAAGCTTAAAACCACCTCCAGTCCTTTCTCAAAACCATTATTATTGGGAATCACCAGATCTGCATCATGCCTGAAGGGTTCAATATATTTTTCATAGGTGGGAGAAACATGATACTCATATCTATATAATACGTCTTCTATGGAATATCCTCTTTCATTCTGGTCCCTGGTAATTCTCCTTTTAAGTTTTACAAACTCTTTTGCATCTACAAAAATTTTGAGGTCGAGCTGTTTGGCTATTTCCTGATGATAAAAGACAAATACTCCTTCAATAATGATAACAGGAGCAGGTTTAAAAGTAAGGATTTTAGGAGGGAGTGCAGCATTATTAAAGGTGTATTCTTCTTTAAATACCAACTTGTTTTCTTTCAGGTCTTTTAAATCTTTAGCCAATTGTTCATTGTCAATTGAAAATGGCGTGTCAAAGTTGGCTATCCCTTTTTCGTCCAATGGCTGCAATTCAATTTTTTTGTAATACTCATCCTGAGAAATGAGGCAAACTTCCTCTTCTCTAAAGTGCTTCATAAGTGTTCGAATGAATAATGTTTTGCCCGAAGCACTTCCTCCTGTTATACCTATTATATAAGGTGTATTCATATTCTGGGTTTAAACATATTAGAGGATTTAGACCTGATCCTTCAGAAAAGTAATAAGTTTTGCTACCGCTTTTCCTCTATGACTAATCGGATTCTTTTCCTCCATAGACATTTCTGCAAAGGTTTTTGAAAATCCAACTGGCTGGAAAATAGGGTCATAGCCAAAGCCCTTTGATCCTCTTTTTTCATTTAATATAATGCCATCGACAAAACCTGTGAAAGTATAAGGCTTTCCATTAATTATTAAAGTGATTACTGTTTTGAATGAAGCTGACCTGTCTGATTTCCCTTCCAGGTTTTTTAAAAGAAGATTCATATTGTCCTCCGGTGAGCAGTCCGGACCTGCATATCTGGCAGAAACGACTCCCGGAGCTCCATTTAAGACATTTACTTCTAATCCCGTATCATCTGCAAAGCAGTTGATTTTGTATTTTTCATACACATAAGATGCTTTCTGTAGAGAATTTCCTTCAATGGTTGGTTGGGTTTCTTCAAGATCTTCGTTGCATCCAATATCCTGAAGGCTGAGAATGGTATATTGATCTGATAATAAATGCTTTATTTCAGCAAGTTTGCCCTTGTTGTTGGTCGCAAAACACAGTTCCATATTTTTTCTTATTATATTCTTGAAATTAGAAAATAAAATAGGAAGCAGAAAGCAGAAAGCGAAAAGCTTAAAGTAATAAATTAGGTATAAAGTAAAAAGTTGAAAGTCAGATTGGGCAGGATTAAGCTGAAAACTTTGAAATTCTGTTCTTAACGAAAATGTCTCTGATAAGAGTCATGTTTTCACTTTTCACTTTAGACTTTGCTCTTTGTACTTTAAGCTTTTTGCTTTTTGCTTTTCGCTTTTCGCTCCAAAAAATTTGGCTTGTTAGTAAAAAAAGTATACTTTTGTGGTTGGTTTTGAGATGGACGTGTTCCATCAGTTCAACTAATAACTTATTTTATGCCAGTAAAAATCAGATTAGCGCGTCGCGGACGCAAAAAGCTTGCTCTATATGATATAGTAGTAGCTGATTCAAAAGCACCACGTGATGGTCGCTTCATTGAAAAATTGGGTATTTACAACCCAAACACTCACCCTGCAATTGTTAAATTTGATGAAGAAAGAGCTCTTTATTGGGTTTTAACGGGTGCTCAACCAACCGACACAGCAAGAACATTGCTTTCAGACAAAGGTATTATGCTGAAAAAACACTTGCAAGTTGGTGTTAACAAAGGTGCAATTACTCAAGATCAGGCAGATAAGAAATTCAATGAATGGTTGAACAGCAAAGACGCAAAAGTTAGCGGTGCTGCTACTGAGCTTGAGAAGAAAAAAGCTGCTGAGAAAAAATCTAAACTTGAGGCAGAATCTAAAGTAAACGAAGCTAGAAAAGCTGCAATCAAAGCGAAAGCTGTCGTTGCTGAAGCTGCTCCTGCTGCGCCTGCAGAAGGTGAAGCTGAGGCTCCTGCTGCTGCTGAGTCTGCAGAATAATTATTGAAGCAATGGATCTGGAATCCTGTTATATTTTAGGAAAGATTACCAGACTGCATGGGGTCAAAGGAGAGGTTGCAATGAAATTCGACGTCGATGATCCTTATGAATACGAAGAATTGGAATCAGTTTTTTTGGAGAAAAACCAAAAACTGATTCCTTTTTTTATTGATTCCATCCGAATTGTCAAAGACAATATGGCGATCATTCAGTTTGAAGATGTCGATCTTAAAACGGCCGAAAGTCTAATCAATACTTCTCTTTATCTGCCTCTTGAAAATCTTCCTGAGCTGGAAGAAGGACAGTTTTACTATCATGACATTATCGGATATCAGGTAGAAGATAAAAACCTTGGAAAGTTAGGCATAATATCTAATGTGTTTGAACTCCCCGGTCACGACCTCCTTGAAATGACTTATCAGAATCAAGAGGTGTTGATTCCTCTGCATGATGATATTATCCTTAATGCTGACCAAGAAAAGAAGTTGGTCTATGTCGACTTACCTGCCGGATTAATGGATGTTTATCTTACCGAGGAGGGAGAACCTGATGATGAGGATTGATATAATTACTTGTCTTCCCAAGCTTCTGGATAGTTTTTTTGCTCAGTCTATTTTAAAAAGGGCTCAGGATAAACAACTGGTAGAAGTTCATGTGCATGATCTGAGGGATTTTTCTCCATTTAAGCACAGGCAGGTGGATGACTACGCATTTGGAGGAGGGGCTGGTATGGTTTTAATGCCAGAACCGATCGATTTGTGTATTCAGAAGCTTAAGGCGGAAAGAAAGTATGACGCAGTAGTTTATATGACTCCTGATGGAGAAAAGTTTGATCAGAAAAAGGCAAACTCTTTTAGTCTGCTCGAAAATATCATTCTCCTCTGTGGTCATTATAAGGGCGTGGATGAAAGAATCAGACAACATTTGGTGACTCATGAATGGACCATCGGTGACTACGTTCTTTCTGGAGGTGAGCTTGCTGCAGCAGTGGTTTCAGATGCAATCATAAGATTGATTCCGGGAGTGCTTTCGGACGAAACTTCAGCTCTGACAGATTCTTTTCAGGACGATCTCCTTGCTCCGCCGGTTTTTACGCGTCCGGCAGAATATAAAGGATGGAGAGTCCCTGATGTTTTACTCAGCGGTCATGAAGCTGAAATCGAAAAGTGGAGAACTGAACAAGCGCTTGAAAGAACCAAGGCAAGAAGGCCAGATCTTTACAATAAACATTTCTCAGAAGAAGGTTAATACTTGACTTTTTTTGAAGTGAATGTGAATAAATATTTTTAATATTTGTAATTGCAATAATTTGCTATTATATTTGCAATCCGTTTTTGAAAAACCGTTAGACTCTATTTATTATGAGCGATTTAATAAAATTTGTGGAAGCTGAATCAAAAGAGAAGAGAACTGCTCTTCCTGCTTTCAACGCTGGTGATACTATCACTGTCCACGTTAAAATAACAGAAGGAAATAAAGAAAGAATTCAGCTATTCCAAGGAACAGTAATTCAAAGAAAAAATGTTAACACTAACGGTGAAACATTTACTGTAAGAAAAATTTCTAGCGGAGTTGCTGTAGAAAGAATTTTCCCAGTACTTTCTCCTTCAGTTGAAAAGGTAGAATTAGTAAGAAAAGGTTCTGTAAGAAGAGCTAGATTGTTCTATCTAAGAGATAAAGAAGGTAAGGCTGCAAGAATCAAAGAAGACAAGAAATTCGAAGATAAAGCAAAAGCTGGTGCTCCTGCATCACCAAAAGCGGCTAAAGCTCCAAAAGCTGCGAAAGCTCCAAAAGCAAAAGCTTAGTCTACTTCTGCAAAAAATTAAAAGCCGGTCTCTCAGAGCCGGCTTTTTTGCTTTAAACTCAAAATACGGATAAGCCATTGAAATATCGTGATATTCATTTAAATCTGTCATGGATTTTAAACTTCAAATGAGTTTACTAATATTTACATTTTTTAATGCTTAATCCCTGTTAAACTTTACAGTATTCTACCTTGTTAATACCTATATTTGTGCCGGTAGATTGTTTATTAATTTTTTATGAATTTAAAATTCTTTAAGTATCAGGGAACAGGAAACGATTTCATTATGATTGATAATCGTAAGAAATTCTTTGATACTGCAAATACTGATCTTGTTAAGCTTTTGTGCGACAGGAGGTTCGGAATTGGAGGGGATGGCTTCATTCTCCTTGAAGAGCATCCTGATTATGATTTTCAGATGGTTTATTTTAATTCTGACGGAAATCAAAGTTCTATGTGTGGTAACGGTGGAAGATGTATTGTTCAGTTTGCCAGTGATATGGGGGTGATCGATAGCGAAACCTCTTTCCTGGCCATTGATGGTCCACATGACGCTTACATTAAGGACGGTCTGGTTCATCTGAAAATGATTGATGTGGATGCAGTGGAAGAAGGAGATGGATTCTATTTTTTAAATACGGGAAGCCCTCATTATGTACAATTTGTGCAGAAGATTAAAGATTATGCAGTGTACGACGAGGGGTATAAAGTGAGAAATAACGAACGTTTCAGAAAAGAAGGGACGAACGTAAATTTTATAGAAAAAGACGGCGACAGGCTTTGGGTAAGAACCTATGAACGTGGAGTCGAAGATGAAACTTATTCTTGTGGCACAGGTGTTACCGCCTCAGCACTGGTAGCATCTTTGCAGGGAATGAAAAGTCCGGTTCCTGTTACTACACTCGGAGGTGACCTAAGTATTTCTTTTCAGAAAGCTGATAAAGGTTATAAAGATATATACCTTATAGGTCCCGCAAAACAGGTTTTTGAAGGCACAATAAAAATCTAATACAGAGTAACTATCAGTTATTGTATTAAAATCTTAAATTTAGCATTCTAAATATTTATCTCAATGTTTGAATTAATAGCCAAAGGAATAACAAAAATTTTCGGTACCAAATCGGAGAGGGACTTGAAGGAGCTGGGACCATATGTGCAGTTGGTAAATGATGAATACGCAAAATTGAAATCTATCTCTGACGATCAGTTAAGATCAAAAACAGCAGAGCTTAAAGCTATCATTGCAAGTGACCTGAAATCTGTGGATGATCAGATTGCTTCCCTTCATAAAAAAGATTGCGGATAATCCGGATCTTGATATTAATGAAAAAGAGAAAACCTTTGGCGAAATAGACAAGCTTGGGAAGCAGAGAAACAAAGACCTAGAAGCTGTGCTGTTGAAAATTCTTCCTACTGCTTTTGCTGTTGTTAAAGAAACAGCAAGAAGATGGAAGGAAAATGGAGAAATTGTAGTGGAAGCCAGCGAATTGGATAAAGCAATTGCCGGGAAAAGAATAGGAGTCGAAATCGTAGGGAATAAAGCGCATTGGAAGAATAAATGGGTTGCTGCCGGTGTTGAAATTACCTGGGAAATGCTACACTATGATGTTCAGATCATTGGTGGAGTTGTGCTGCACCAGGGTAAAATTGCAGAGATGGCTACTGGTGAGGGTAAAACTCTTGTTGCTACTTTCCCTGCATACCTTAATGCGCTTGCTGGCAAAGGCGTTCACATTGTTACTGTTAACGATTACCTTGCTAAAAGGGACTCTGAGTGGATGGGGCCTCTTTATGAATTTCATGGACTAACAGTAGATTGTATTGATAAGCATGAGGCTAATTCCGAGGAGCGTGCTGCAGCCTATCGTGCAGATATCATTTTTGGTACAAATAATGAATTTGGTTTCGATTATCTGAGAGATAATATGGCCAGAGATACTGATGATCTTGTACAGAGAGAACATTTTTATGCAATGGTCGATGAGGTTGACTCAGTGTTAATTGACGATGCAAGAACTCCATTGATCATTTCCGGTCCTGTTCCAAGAGGAGATGAACATGAGTTTTATGAACTTAAACCTCGCGTTTATAAAATAGTAGAAGCGCAAAAGAAAATCGTTAACAACTACCTGGTTGAGGCGAAAAAGAAAATTGCTGAAGGTGATGAGAAAGCCGGTGGTCTGGCTCTTTTCAGAGCTTACAGAGGTCTTCCGAAGGCAAAGCCTTTAATTAAATACCTCAGCGAAATGGGTATTAAAGCCATCCTTCAGAAAACAGAAAGCTACTACCTTCAGGAAAATGGCAAATTGATGCCTGAAGCAGATGAACCTTTGTATTTCACCATCGATGAAAAGCACAACAACATTGAGCTTACTGAAAAAGGTATTGACTTTATCACAGGTGAAGGTGAAGATCCTAATCTGTTTATTCTTCCAGATATTGCTATTGGACTTGATGCAATTGAAAGCAACAAGGCCCTTCCAGAGGAAGTAAGAATTACCCAGAAAGAGGCTTTGTTAAAAGAATATTCAGATAAGTCTCAGCGTGTTCATACCATTCAACAATTGTTGAAAGCATATGCTTTATTTGAAAAAGATGTAGATTATATTATCGTTGAAAATAAGGTAAAGATCGTTGATGAGCAGACAGGCCGTGTGATGGAAGGAAGAAGATACTCTGATGGTCTTCACCAGGCTCTGGAAGCTAAAGAAAATGTGAAGGTAGAGGAAGCAACTCAAACCTATGCTACCATCACACTTCAGAACTATTTCAGAATGTACCATAAGCTTGCAGGTATGACCGGTACTGCAGAAACCGAAGCTGGTGAATTCTGGGAGATTTATAAACTTGATGTTGTTGTAATTCCTACGAACAGAGGAATTGTCAGAGACGATAGAGAAGATAAAGTATATAAAACGGTAAGAGAAAAGTTTAATGCTGTAGCAGATGAAATAAGTGAGTTGACAAAGCTGGGGCGTCCTGTTCTTGTCGGTACTACATCTGTTGAAATTTCCGAATTATTGAGCAGGATGCTTAAGCTTCGTAATATTAAACATCAGGTATTGAATGCTAAATACCATCAAAAAGAAGCTGAGATTGTCGCTGAGGCGGGTAAAGCTTCCACTGTTACTATTGCAACAAACATGGCTGGTCGTGGTACGGATATTAAGCTTACGGCTGAATCTAAAAATGCTGGAGGTTTAGCTATTATTGGTACTGAAAGACATGAGTCACGTCGTGTGGATAGACAGCTTCGCGGTCGTTCCGGTCGTCAGGGAGATCCGGGCTCTTCGCAGTTCTTTGTAAGCCTTGAAGATAACCTGATGCGTCTCTTCGGTTCGGATAGAATAGCGAAATTTATGGATCGTCTCGGTCTTGAAGAAGGTGAGGTTATTCAGCATTCCATGATTACCAAGTCTATTGAAAGAGCTCAGAAGAAAGTTGAAGAAAATAACTTCGGTGTTAGAAAAAGACTTCTTGAATATGATAACGTAATGAATTCTCAAAGAGAAGTGATTTACACACGAAGAAGAAATGCCTTATTTGGTGAACGCTTGGAGCTTGACATCCTGACTATGATTTATGACCTTTCCGAGAACATCGTTACAAATGGCAAGGCGGTTGAAAATTACGAAGACTTTAAGCTAAATATACATAGCATTTTTGGCTTCTCTTCAATTATCTCTCAAGATGACTTTAGCAAGCTTAAAACAGATGTCTTAACAGATAGATTGTATAAAGAAGCATTGAAATTCTATAACGATAAGGCTCACAATCTTGTAGGTAAAACATTGCCAATATTTAAGGAAATAGAAGCTACAAAAGGAAGAGAGGTTACCTCTGTCGGTATTCCATTTACTGATGGCAGAAGGAGTATCAATGTTTCCGGAGATCTGAAAAAGTTAGTTGCTCCTAATTCAAGAGAGTTGGTTACTTCTGTTGAGAAATATGCTTCACTTGCCTTTATAGATATGGCATGGAAAGAGCACTTAAGAGATATGGACGATCTGAAGCAATCTGTTCAGAACGCAGTATTTGAGCAGAAAGATCCTTTGCTCGTTTATAAATTTGAAGCTTTCCAGATGTTCAAGGCCTTCCTTGGCAAAGTAAATGGAGATACCGTATCATTCCTTTACAGAGCTGATTTACCAGTTAGAGAAGCAGAGGAGGTTCAGGAAGCAAGACATCCAAGACCCGTTCAGAATCTGAAGGAAAATAAAGATGAAGCAAGAAGCGTTCTTTCGGGAAATGGTCAGCCAGCTGCTGTGTCAGAACCTGCTCAACCTAAAGTTTTGCCTGTAAAATCAGAAAAAGTAGCAGGACGTAACGATAGGGTATCTGTTCAGTATAACGATGGTAGCATTAAGAAGGATGTGAAGTTTAAAACTGTTGAAGATGATATCAACAACAATAAATGCGTAATTATTGATGAAGACTAAAGAACTTATCAGCCGTCTTGGCTTACTTAGCATAGTATTTGTTCTGATGAGCTGCGCGAAAGGTCAGACTCAGATGAAGCAGGATACTACTAAAGGTATGTTCAAGGAGGATCTGACTTCCTACAGGCCAAAGTATGACACGGATTCAGCACCAAAGCCTTCTTCCAAGGATACTAAGAATACACCTCCTGCTAATGGGGGAAATAGCGGAGCAACTTCCAATGCTGCTCAGGCCACAGATGCCCGCATAGATTCTGTAGCAGCTAGAAACAGGGGGATAAAGAATGCGCAGGGGTATAGAGTGCTGGTATATTCTGGAAGCAGTAGTGAAGAGTCGAGAAAAGTAAGAGAGCGTATTTATAAGATACTTCCGGATGCGGATATTTATGCCCAGTACAAACAACCTACTTTCAGAGTAAAGGTAGGAGATTGCTTTAACAGAATAGAGGCAAACAATCTTTATGTAAAGCTGAAGGATGAATTCCCGGAAGCTAAAATTGTACCTGATCAGATTAACATTATTGTCAAAGAGTAAGTTTTTATGAGTAGTCTTGTTCCAAGAATAAAAGAGCTGGCTGCAAAATATGCAGGAGATACTATAAGCGACAGAAGGTATTTGCATGCCAACCCTGAATTGTCTTTTGAGGAATTTAATACATGTAAGTATGTAGCCGAAAAGCTCAGAAGTTTTGGAATTGAAACTCAGGAAGGCGTTGCAGAAACGGGAGTTGTCGGACTCATAAAGGGTAGAAATGCTGATAAAAAAATTATTGCATTAAGAGCAGATATGGATGCGCTACCCATTATTGAAGCAAATGATGTTCCATATAGATCAAAAAATGAAGGGGTAATGCATGCTTGTGGCCATGACGTACACACTTCTTCTTTGCTTGGTTCCGCAAGAATATTACAGGAGATAAGAGATTCATTTGAAGGTACTATAAAACTTGTCTTCCAACCTGGCGAAGAAAAAATACCGGGCGGTGCATCTTTGATGATTAAAGCCGGGGTATTGCAGAATCCTGCACCGGTCAATATTATTGGTCAACACGTAATGCCGGCGATACCGGCAGGAAAAGTGGGCTTCCGCTCTGGTATGTATATGGCAAGTGCAGACGAGATCTATGTTACTGTAAAAGGTAAAGGCGGTCACGCCGCTATGCCTGATAAAAACATCGATCCGATTTTGATCGCTTCCCATATCATCATTGCATTACAGCAAATTGTGAGCAGAAACTGTGATCCTAAACTTCCTTGTGTTCTTTCTTTCGGTAAATTTATTGCCAATGGCGCAACCAATGTTGTTCCAAATGAAGTAAAGATTGAGGGCACATTCAGAACACTCGATGAGAAATGGAGAAAAGATGCTCATGCCAAAATGAAGAAAATGGCTGAATGCATTGCTGAAGGGATGGGAGGTGAATGCGAATTTACTGTGCTTAATGGTTATCCTTATTTAAAAAATGAACCGGAGCTGACAGGTAGACTTAAATCTTTTGCTACGGATTTTCTTGGTGAAGAGAATGTTGTTGATCTTGATTTATGGATGGCATCTGAAGACTTTGCCTACTATACTCAGCAGATAGATGCATGTTTCTATAGACTAGGTGTCCGGAATGAAGCTAAAGGAATAATTTCAGGAGTGCATACTCCTACTTTTGATATTGAAGAATCTGCTCTGGAAACAGGCTCAGGTTTAATGGCGTGGCTTGCTGTTAATGAGCTTGGTTCATAAAATATTTTAAAGGGGAAGGTTAACATCTTCCCCTTTTTTATTTCCCTATTGTTATTTTCGGCTGGTAGCTCTATTCAACATCCTGATTGCAAACTGTGGTGCAATTCTTGAAAGCCAGTACAGAAGTTCCACTTTACCTACTCTTATTTCCGTTTGTCCCTTTCCAAGTTTTAATAACATTTCAGATACCGCCTTATTTACAGGTATTGCCATTTTGGGTGGATTACCTTGGTGCCAAGGGGTATCTACAACGGGCAATAGTACCTCTGTGATTTTAACAGGTGATGATTTTCTTAATTGCATTCTTAAAACCTGAGTAAAGGAATGTAAGGCAGCTTTCGTTGCATTGTAATACGGATATATTTCTCTTGGAGCATATATCAGTCCTGTAGAAATATTAATGATTTGAGGCCGCATATTTCTCTCTACAACTGGCAGCAGCGCTTTTGTCAGCCTTATCGGAGCCATAATGTTGATGTTAAATTCTTCAACAGCTTTGGGTAAAGCAGACTCGTCTGTCCTGAAGTCTATTTTATTAACAATCGCCGCATTGTTAATTAGTATATTAAGTCCAGGATAATTTGCAATAACATGATTACACAAGTCATTGCAATCTTTTATTTTTGAGAGGTCACATTGAAAAATATCTATTCCAGGAATTTCTTTTTGTACCTGTTGAAGTTTTTCAAGAGTGCGGCCACATATGAGGACTTTGCAACCTCTGTGAGTAAGTTCTTTGGCCAGCTGAAGCCCAACACCTGAGCTGCCGCCGGTAATTAGTACGATGTCTCCTTTTTGCATTTTTTCAATTGCCATATTTGAATGCAAAAACAGAAAAAAAAATATTATTAAATATTAACTTAAGTTAATGATTTTCATTTTTTCTTATTCTGCTTAAAGATATTGGAGATATGCCGAGGTATGATGCAATCATATGTTGCTTGACCCGGCTTTCCAGTGTTGGAAATTCATTGAGAAAGTCAAGGTATCTTTCCCTGGCATCAAGCAAAAGCAGGTCTCGTTCTCTTTTTTCTTTAATGATGAATGCATTTTCTAGCATCGCAATTAAGAGCACACTCCAGCATTCATGTCTTTTTTTTTACCTCAAGCCATTGGCTATAGTCAATTTCAAGAATATGGCTGTCTTCAAGCGCTTCTATATATAATAAGGATGGCCTTTGAGCAATCATTGCGGAGTAGGAAACAATAAATTTTCCTTCTGCTAAAAAGTTTTTGGTAAATTCTTTTCCTGTCTTATCAATATAAAGATATCTGAAAAGGCCTTCATTAACGAATGCAAACTTTCTTGGAATTTGTCCTTCAGAGATAAAGTATTCGCCTTTATATATTCTTACAGGTTTTAAAATCTTTAAAAAAGTTTCGGTTTCCTCTTGAGGAGCTGTCGTAACTAGATTCAGGAATTTCCTTAATTCTTTTAATGAATCACTATTATTAGAATTGCCTCTCATTAGAATGCAAAACAATTGTTTGCTCCAATTTGCATATTTTCAGAATGAAAAGCTATTTTCTGCTTTGGTATGGAGAATCTGCAAATTGGGACTGATGGAAATTACTTTGCATATTGAGGATCTTCCAGCAAAGGGAGTCCTAATCTTTGAGCTTGCAGGTTATACATCTTTTCGGCAAATTCATCACTGGTAATATGGTATCTTGCACCTATGAACTTTTTGAGATTCCCACTTTCATCAAAGACGGGAACGATATGAGCATCTACCCAATAATGACTTCCGTCTTTCGCTTTATTTTTAATTATGCCATGAAATGTTTCTCCTCTTTTAATGGTTGTCCAAAAGATTTTGAAAAGCTCTGATGGCATATCAGGGTGTCTGAATGTATTATGAGGTTTACCGATAAGTTCCTCCGCTGAATACTTGGATACTTCGCAAAGCTTTTCGTTTGCCAAAGTAATGTTACCGTATAGGTCTGATTCTGAAAGAATAGTTGTAAGACTAAAAACTTGTTCGCGGATTTTCATTTCTATTCTTTGACTTTCGGATATGGAAACAATTCTGGAAAGATCTTCCTGAGATGTACTGAGCTCTTCCAGATTTTGCCTCAACTCCTCTTCCTGTTCACGCATGGATTCGGTCTGGACCTGAGTTTCGTGAAGCAGCTTTTGTGTATGAAGATTAATCTTTAAGGAATTGATAGAAGCTGCAAGACTTTCACCAGCCTTTTTCAATAACTCGATTTTGTGACTTTCTATTTTTTTGAAACAAGCAAATTCCATGACACCGTATACAGTATCGTTTACAATCAGTGGGCAGATAACAACAAATCTGGGTAAAGCTTCTCCCAGGCCGGAAGTAATTCGGATATAGTCTTTAGGTACATCAGAAAGGATTATAAGATCTTTTTCAAGATAACATTGACCAACCAACCCCTCTCCAGGTAGTATTGAGGTTTTAATGTATTTTTTCTGCCCGTATGCATAACAGCCCATTAATTCAAGATGTTTCTCCCCCTCAAATTCGTTTAATATGAAAAGTGAGCCTTGATTGGCTCCTATGTATTTTGTGAGAAATGAAATTGCCATATCAGACAGTTCGTCTAGTTGTTTATCATTGGCTCTTATTAACTCGGATATTTTGGCAATTCCAATGTTTATAAAACTTTCATTTTCGTTTTTTTGATTTGCATCGGATATATATTGATGCATTTTTATTAATGCCACCCCTAGTTTATCTTCTTCTTCAGCTTTAAATTCCTTATCCAGGTTGCCGTTTGCAATGTTTTCGGCAAACTCGATTCCTTTGTTGATGATGTCTAGCTGCCTAGTAAGATTTACATTAGAAGCATGGCTGATTCTTGCAGATGCTTCAAATTCATAACTCCAATATCCGCATAGTATAAAAATGATTGCTGCAAGTGATGCATGGATAATAAAAGTATTTAAAGGCATATAATCTGTTGTCGTAAAGTAAACTTCTTCCATGCCAGCATATTGCAGGTAGCCCAAAATGGCATGATGAACTACAACAAAAGTTGCCAAGGGGATTTGATTCTTCCAGTTCCTATAGTATATAAGAATAATTGATCCAATAAATGCGAAAAAATGCATCTCAAGCATGCCATGCATCTGATATATAAACTGGGCCATAAAAACCCCCAGAGATAAACTCCCGACATACTGATACCATAGTTTGTCCGGGGCCAATTTTAAAGTTGAGAAATACATGAAAAGAGTCAGAGATCCGACTGTTATGGCAATCAGATATGTATCATATACAAATGAAATAACAAGCCCGAATATAAATAAAGAAGAAAGAGCGTAACTGAGGAATTGTGGCTTGATATTTATAAGCTCTGAAGAATTTTTATTTGAAGTAATCATTGAGTGGTAACGTAATTTAAGTCTGAATTAAGATTGCATCCATATGCTTTAGTGGCTGAGGAAGGCATGTTAGGCAATGGCTTATTACTTAATAAAGAATCTAGAATGATTTCAGGAAAATAAGTGTCTTTGTCAGTGCAAAATCGGGCCTTATTATAGTTACCTCTATATATTAATTTACCTTCTTTAAGGATAACAGCTTGTGGAGTTGCGTATACTCCAAAGGAATCAGCAATTGATCCATCATCTGTAATGAGGTCGAAGTCGAATAGACCCTTATATTCATTAATTTGTGCCTGTTCGACAACAGCAAAAAAGGTTATTCGATCTTTATATCTTCTGTGCAGAGACTGAATATATGATGAGTTAAATTTAGAACAAGGGCATTTAGGGTTAAAAAAATGAAGGAGTACTGGATCTCTATATTCCTTGAATAAAGAGGTATGATGCCCTGTTTTTATAGATGTATAGTTGGACGGGACAATTGTTGGAAGACTGTATCGAAAATATTCTTTCCAAAGAAGTACACAAATAGCAATGAAGCAGAATGTTATTATAGATAGAATTAAACCTTTTCTCAAGATCAAAGAAGTTGTTGATATTATGCCCAACGAAGGGGATATTGAAAATTGTAAGTTAAAGTCTGCGCCTGCTAGTTGGCAGACGTAAGGACACTTCTGTTTTTATCCGGGTTTGTGGTTTTGAAGACTAGATAAATCCGAAGTTGAGATGGACAAAATCTATATATGAACCATATAAATGTTTTTTGAAGAATAATACCAGGCATTATAGTCCTGTAAAGAAAAATGTGAAATATAGGTCTTGGTGTCCATTATTTTTATCCATATTAAAAATTGAGAAATGAAGAGATAAAAAACTTATACAGTTATTTTTGTGAAAATGGATTTATTAGAATTTGGCTCAACGAGGTTAAAAGTATCTCGCGTAGGTCTCGGGCTTGCTGCATTAGGAAGACCGGGTTATATCAATCTTGGACATGGCAATGATCTTAACTTTGACTATGACCTTAATGCGATGCAATCACAGACATTCAAAATGCTGAATTTTGCTTATGAGCTTGGAATAAGGTATTTCGATGTAGCAAGGAGTTATGGAAGGGGGGAAGAGTTTTTGTCGAGTTGGATAAAAGCAAATAATCATAAGAAGGGTTTTGCTGTTGGTTCCAAATGGGGCTATACCTATACTGCTGATTGGAAAGTCAATGCGGAAAAGCATGAAGTAAAAGAACATACTTTAGAAGTCCTTAGTCGTCAATATCCTGAATCTAAAAAGCTTTTGGGAGATTATTTATCTGTTTATCATATTCATTCAGCAACATTAGACAGTGGGGTGCTTGATAATAAAGAAGTTATTGACGGGTTGTGGCAGCTTAAGGAATCAGGGATAATAGTCGGACTTTCACTCAGTGGTGTTGGCCAAAGTGAAACCCTGGATAAAGCGCTGGAGATACAAAACGGCAGAGACAGACTTTTCCAATCAGTCCAGGTAACGTGGAATTTGCTTGAGCAATCTTCAACTAATGTTCTGAGGAAAGCTTCAGCAGATGGTTGCGGTATTATTGTAAAAGAAGCGCTTGCGAATGGCAGACTGACAAGTAGAAATTTGGATGTGCCTTTTAAAAATAAAAGGGAAATATTGGATAAGATGGCTGTAAAGTATGGTTGCGGAATTGACACCTTATCTATGGCTTATGTATTAAATCAGAAATGGACTGATATAGTCCTTAGCGGAGCATCGACAGAGGAACAATTGAAATCGAATGTTCAATCTCTCCAGATTAATCTGGAGGCCAATGATATTGCTCTTTTGGAGAGTCTTAAAGAAGAAGCTGCAGACTATTGGTCTTTCAGAGCGCAACTTCAATGGAATTAAAAGTAGTCCGCAATTGCATATGCAACCACGGACTATATTGGAGCAGCTTAATTTTCGTTGTGTAACCAGGCTTTTTTAGCCAGTAATATTTCCTGAGTTTCCTGAAAATCCGGATCAGGTACGCAGCAGTCTACAGGGCAAACAGCCGCACATTGCGGCTCTTCGTGAAAGCCGGTACATTCAGTACATTTATTAGGAACTATATAGAAGTAGTCATTGGAAATAGGCTCGTTCATTAAACTTGCATCAATGAGAGATCCATCTTCAAGTTCAATTTCCGTAAGGCTTGTACCTTTTGAATAATTCCATTCTGCACCGTTTTCGTAAATCGCAGTATTTGGGCATTCGGGCTCGCAAGCCCCGCAGTTGATGCAATCATCTGTAATTAAAATAGCCATTTTCCCTCCTTGTTTTATGAAACAAAGTTGATGGATTTCTGAATGACTTGCCAATCAAAAAAACTTATACTGGATAACTAAAAGTTATAATGACTGTTACAAAACCTTTTAAAAAGGTCTGTAAGTCTGGATGTTTTCCCATGGAGATGAATAAATTGAAAGGTCCTGTAAATATCCAGTCCTTTAACTTCCAGAATAACGAGTTCTTTGTTTTTGAGCTCATTACTGATGGCATGAATGGAAATAAAAGCGGCAGATTCCGAGTAGAGAAGATAGTGTTTGATTGCTTCTGTGCTTTCAAGCTGAAGTTCTATTTTAAGATCTTTCAAAGTTATTTTATCTTTATCCAGAGCTTTTAATATCACATCTAACGTTCCGGAGCCTTGCTCTCTGAGTATAAGTGGCAAGGTAGTCAATTGTGATGGCTTTAATTCTCCCCTTTGCCCTAGTTTACTTTTTGCATGTGCTACCAAAACAATTTCGTCTTTGACAAAAGCCTCATAAGCTATCTGAGGATGATGGGATATGCCTTCCACGATAGCAACATCTATCTGTTCTGCAATGATCTGGTGCTCTATGAACTCGCTATTACCACTTGCAAAATGGAGCTGAATGGAAGGATGTGCTGCCTTGAAGAGCGCTAATATTTTTGGTAAAACATATTGTGCCAGCGTTGTGCTGGCCCCTATTCTTATTGTTCCGCTTTCAGGGTTCTGAAGTTGAGCAAGATCATTTTCAAGTGCTGCATAAACTTTGAAAATTTGTTGAGCATGTTTTAATAAGACCTGCCCTGCTGGTGTTAGGGTAATATTATTCCCATGCCTTTTAAAAAGTGCCAGTCCGGTTTGTTCTTCCAGCTCTTTGATATGTTTGGTAACGGCGGGCTGGGAAATGAAAAGCTCCTGAGCGGCTTTAGTAAAGCTTAGTTTTTGAGAAACCGTATAGAATACCTTAAGTCTGAAATCAAAAATCATAAAATCGGCCCTTGTTGCAACTGTAGACACGTTTTCGGGGAAACCCTACATGCCAGCAGTACGAATTTAACAATTTCCTGAAGATTCTATTCTGTGAATTTTTTATTACTGTTGAACTGTCTTTTTCTCACTTTCAACATCTACTTCCTTCAGGGAAACCACTTTTACCTGTTCGGTCACAAGAAAATCTTTGCCAGCTTTTTTCATTGTGAATAGTGCTAGGATCTGAAAGATTATAAATACCGGTATGCCATAAAGATTTGACCAAATGGCTTTAGGCGCATTTCCCAGGTAGAGTACCCATAGAAAATTCAAAACGAAAATAAGCCCTCCAGAAAATACCATTATTGCAAGAGGAGGGAACAATAAAAGATCTATGACAAATAGGATTGCACAGGAGAAAATAAGAATAAAAAGTGGCGGAGATAGTGTCATAGTTCCAAAAAGGAATTTATTGAAAGAGAACCTTTCTATTCCTGATACAACCAATTGAAGAGAATATTTTGTGTTTTCAAAATAAGATCTCAGCCATCTGGACCTTTGTCTTACTAACTGATCAGACTTGGATATTTTTTCGTCATAAACAAGAGCATCTTTTGCAAATGCTATCTGTATGTTATTTCCAACCAGGAAGTTTTGAAGGATTTTATCTTCAGCTATAATGAGTCCATCACTGTTTTTACTAATTCTCGGTGAGGACAGGTATTTTTTAAACAGCTCGGTTTCGATGACCATTCCTGATCCTGCAATATTTGCAGAAGAGTTTAATGTCCAGGGTACTAGCTTCTGAGTGTAGTTAAAATAGAGTTCACCCGTTGCGTCCAGGCAAGCAGTGGTAGAATCCAGGTTTTTAGCAACTCTTTTTCCCTGAATAGCAGTATGCCCGGCTCCCATATAATTATTTGCAACAGTAAGAAAGTCCGGGTGCATGAGGTTATCTGCATCCATCACTATAATGGCATCGTGATTCCTGACTGTCTGGTTCATTCCAAAGATAAGAGATCGAACTTTTGACCCAAGCTTTTTCGGCGGGAGACAGATTTTTAGTTTAGGGTTTTCAGGAATGGTTAATACTTGCTCGGCAGAACAGTCATCTGCAATGAGATAAATATGGAATTTGTCGTACCCTTGTTCAAGTATTGAATCTACAAGAGGTCGTGTAATTAATAGATTCTTATAAGCGGTTATAAGAATGCCGAAATCCTTTTGCTCAGAACTTCTCTGAATTTTTTTTTCTTTAATTAACAGAGAAAATAGCACTGTAATAAACGGAAAAAGCAAAAAGAATGTAATTAGACTACTCGCGAAAAGTAAGAAATAATACAAAGCATGCATCATAAACCTGATTTTTTAAAATCTTTTATTTAGTAATAGCCTTTATTATAAATTATCCATTTATATTATTCTCATGGATATGAAAAAATCCACTGTTAATATCCAATGTTCAAAGTTTTGTTAAGACTTATACTTTGAACATTGAATACTTTGCTCTTTTCTTTTTAGAGGTTAATGTAATATTAGCAGATCTCTTAAGAAAGAATATAATTCTAATGCCAGTTTTGGTTGATAGATTTTCATGAAATATTTCTTCCCCTTTAGTTGATTAAATATTCAAAAAAATCTATTGAAATTAGCTATAAAATGTAACAGATCAAAGGGCTAAGGTAAAATTAAAAAATCATTATTTCAATGAAGTAGTTGAAATTAAGAATCTTCACTGGAGAATTTTTATATCTATAATTCTAAATATACAAAACACACTTTTTCAGGTAAAATAGTTTTAAGTTTACCATATTGCTTTTCTGGCCTTTGATTTTGGATATAAATCCAATTCAAGTATTTATTTTGTTTAGATAAAGTGGAATATGAAGCACCGCTGTGGATGGACGAAAGATGATCCGTTAATGATCGCATATCATGACGAAGAATGGGGTGTGCCTGTTCATGATGATCAGAAACATTTTGAGTTTCTTGTTCTGGATACATTTCAGGCAGGTTTAAGTTGGAAAACAGTACTTTATAAACGAGAAGCTTTCCGGAAAGCTTTTGCTGACTTTGATACAAAGAAAGTGGCTAAAATGACAGGTGCTCAACTCGAAAAACTATTGTCGGACCCATCTATTATTCGTAACAGGCTTAAAGTTTTTGGAACTGTAAAAAATGCCAAAGCTTTCCTTGAAATTCAAAAGGAATTCGGCTCTTTTGATAAATATATCTGGAGCTTTGTAGGAGATAAACCAATTATCAATAATAGAAAAAGCATAAGCGAAGTCCCTGCTACCAGCAAGGAAAGTGATGCAATGAGTAAGGCCTTAAAAAAGAGGGGGTTCACTTTTGTGGGATCTACTATTTGTTATGCGTACATGCAGGCAGCAGGATTAGTGAATGATCATCTCGAAGAATGTTTCAGGTATAAACAGATTCTGAAACTGTAGTGTTGTTAAGTCCATATCGGCTTGAATTTAGTTGTATTATTGTTTTTTTTACACCCTCTACATACTATTACAACGTTTTGATATCCAAGTTTTACATAAGTATGCCTTTCAAAATCCTTGACATTGAAGGATTAAACAGGTTGTTCTAACAAAAATCATTTTCCTCAGGTTCTTCTAATAGTCCTTGAATACTTTGGATAGAATACTATGGATAAAAATCTTTTAACTAAATTTTTAGCATTGGTACTTAGCTGTTTCCTTGGAAGTTCCTCTTCTATGGCGGGTATCGAAGGTGTATCCCTGGAAGAAAACCCATTGGTAAGCGAAAAGTACATGTTGCTGAAAGTTGATCAGGGGGGAACACTTGATACATCAATGACATTCTGCGATGAGGAAACTGTATCCATAGTTGGAGCGAATCTGCCCGCCTTTGCAAAGTTGTCCTACAATGGCGGAGGCCACGCCTCACTATCCCTTACACCTTTAATGGAGACCGGAGTATTTGAAAATGTATATATCATTGCTTCTGATAGTTATGGTGGCAGAGATACAATATATGTTACCATTCTTGTGAATAAAATGCTATATAGAATAAATTCGGGTGGGCCTGTAGTCAAAGATCTTCCTATGGAATGGGCTTCAGATGTGCAGGAAGCCCCTGCTCCTTACCTAGATGCCAACAGCGCCAATTATACAACCGGAAGTAATATGTGGACGGGTATCAATACCACAGGTGCACCGGATTTACTTTTTGGAGACAACAGACTTAACCTGCTTGAAAGTAAATCTTTGATTATGAAATTTCCAGTTTCTCAAAACGGAATGTACAGAGTCAATCTTTATTTCGCTCAAAAGGTTAATGGAGATGTAACGGGGCCAGGACAGCAGGTTTTTCATGTTAAAGTTGAAAATTCAATGATTCTTGAAAATTTTGACATCTATGCTGAAGCTGGGATGGGTGCTATAAAAAAGACTGGTGTAGTGGAAGTTGATGATAAGATTATAAATATTAATTTCTTTAGGAAATTTGGGAACCCTCAGGTGAATGCAATAGAGATTTTTCAGATGGAAGAAGATCCCGTTTTTGTTAAAGAAAGCTCTTTTGCCGGAGAAATGATTGCTATTCCAAATCCTACATCTGATAGAGTGCAGATGAGATTTAAAGGATATTTGAATGGAATAGTAACAGTAATTTTATTTGATGAAAGAAACCGTATTATTTTCAGGAAGAATATGGCTCTTTTGTGTGGGAAATCTATTAAGCTTAATCTTGCTGAATTGAGCCTTGCTTCAGGTGAATATTATGTGCAGGTGGTTACTGGAAACAAGAAATATTTTGCAAGGGTCATGCTATTGAATTGATATTTAGGAGGAAATGGTCGGCTTAAGAATATAAACAAAAGACACTGATAACAATTCCTTAATACTTCAATAATATTAAGAGAACATCCTGTATTTATTTTTACAATGCCATCAGAAAAAGGCATGAACGGAAGCAAAAAATACAAGATTCTTATAGTAGACGATGAACCATCCATTGTCGAAATGTTGGATTACAATCTCAGAAAAGAAGGGTACGAGACTAAGTCGGCCTCAAGTGGTAAGGAAGCAATTAGTTGTATCAAATCCTTTGCTCCTGACCTGATCTTATTAGATATAATGATGCCTTCAATGGATGGTATCGAGACATGCAGGCAAATCAGGGCCATGGAAGGTACAGAAAACACGTACATTATTTTTTTAACAGCCCGATCTGAAGAGTATTCCGAGGTGGCAGCTTTTGAAGTAGGTTGTAATGATTTTATTACTAAACCGATAAAGCCAAGAGCGTTATTAAGCAGAATTTCAGCAATTTTCAAAAGGGGATTAATAGAAGAGAAAAACGGAAAAATTGTTTCATTCAACGACATCACGATCAATAAAGAAAGCTATACTGTCTTGAAAAACAATGAGAAAGTTATCCTCACTAAAAAAGAGTTTGAGCTACTTTTCTTTTTGTGTTCTCACCCGAATAAAGTTTTTAACAGAGATGATCTGCTCAGAAAAATCTGGGGAGATGACATTTTTGTAGTCTCCAGGACAATTGATGTTCATATCAGGAAGATTAGGGAGAAGATTGGTGAAAACTATATTAACACCATTAAGGGAATCGGATATAAGTTTGAAAGCAGGGATTAGATGTACACAAACTTAATGATTTATTAATATTTTCTTAACCTGCTTTCCCTTGTCCTTATTGTTATTCAAATAAACAATAGTGGTTATGCATTACAAAACCATCGTAATTTCTGATATACATCTTGGAACTTCAGGCTCCAAGGCAAAAGAGGTCACCTCTTTTTTAAAACATAATTCCTGTGATGAACTCATTCTCAATGGTGATATCATTGATGGGTGGCAACTGAAAAAGTTCGGAGCCTGGAAAAAACATCATACCAAATTCTTTAAAAGCATACTCAGAGCTATTGAAAAATATGATACAACAGTCATATATCTGAGGGGAAATCATGATGACTTTCTGGATACCATTATTCCTTTCAGATTCGGTAATATTTCTGTTCAGAAAGATTACATCATTACATCAGGAGATAAAAAGTTTTATGTTGTTCATGGAGATGTTTTCGATTCAGTTACTACTAATCTCAAATGGATTGCCAAGCTAGGCGACATTGGTTATACTTTCCTTTTATGGCTCAATCAGCGTTACAATAACTATCGCATGAAAAGAGGCTTACCATACTATTCCTTATCTCAGGCAATTAAAAGTAAGGTAAAGAAAGCCATCTCTTATATCTCAGAGTTTGAAAATGAAATAATTTGTCTTGCAAAAGTTAAAAAGTGTGATGGCATTATATGTGGACATATTCATCAGCCAGCTATAAAGAATATTAACGGAACAATCTATATGAACTCCGGTGACTGGGTGGAAAGTCTCAGTGCATTGGTAGAAGATTTTGAAGGGACTTGGAGTGTCGTTTATTATTCGGATAACCTTGTTGATGACATTGTAGAAGAAGAGGCCGAAGAGGCAAGAGACTTATTTGACATGGACATTATCCATTTGAAAGCAGAAATTGAAATCAGGAAAAGAACAATAACTGGTTAAAATTTAAATGTATGAAAACACTATTTAAATTATACAGGCGACTACAGTCTGTTGTATTGCAGTACCGTGTTACTATCCTTTATTTTGCTCTGAAAGGCTGCAGAATCAAGAGGCGTTTTCTATTACCTGTATGAAAATATTATATGCTATTCAGGGAACCGGAAACGGCCATTTGAGCCGTGCCCGTGATATTATTCCAATATTACAAAACCGAGGTGAACTAGACATCCTGGTTAGTGGTATTCAGGCAGATGTAGCCTTGCCATATCCAATAAAATATAAATATAAGGGTTTAAGTTTTATATTCGGTAAATCTGGTGGGGTAGATCTTATAAATACTTATTTAAAAAATAATAGTAAGAAGTTTTTCTCGGAACTTCGGGAGATTCCTATAGAAAAATATGATATCGTAATTAATGACTTTGAGCCTGTGAGTGCATGGGCTTGCCATTTAAAAAGAAAACCATGCATAGCGCTCAGTCATCAATCTGCAGTTCTTTCTCCTAAAGTTCCTAAGCCCATCCATACAGATCATTTGGGGAATTTTATTCTTAAGAAATATGCTCCGGCAACCCATCATTATGGATTTCACTTTGAAGCTTTTGATGAAAATATTTTCACTCCGGTAATAAGGAAGGAAGTAAGAGATATTGAGCCATGCAACAAGGGACATTATACCGTATATCTGCCTGCATATGATGAAGATCGATTGATCAGAGTGCTTTCGAAGGTAAAAGATGTAAAATGGGAAGTATTTTCTAAACATTCCAGAAATTCCCGGGAAGAAAAGAATTTGAACATTAAGCCTATCAATAATGAAGCGTTCATTAAAAGTATGGCCTCTTCTGAAGGCGTTCTTTGTGGCGCTGGTTTTGAAACTCCGGCAGAGGCATTGTTCCTGGGTAAGAAACTAATGGTTATTCCAATGAAAAATCAGTATGAACAGCACTACAATGCTGCAGCTCTTATGGCTATGGGAATTCCTGTAATCAAATCCCTAAAGAAAAAACACCTGGATACTATTGGTCATTGGGTTGGTAAACAATGTGGAATCAAAGTGGAGTATCCTGATATTACAGAAAACATAATTGATAAGGTATTGGGGAATGCCAATTGTTTTAAATAGAACTGTTACATAAGGTTTGGAAAGAAAAGATTTCGGGGAAGAATTCCGTTGGGGTGTAGCTGTTTCTGCATATCAGATTGAAGGTGCTCATAATGCTGAGGGTAAGGGACATTCTATATGGGATATCTTTACCAATAAAAAAGGTAATGTCCTTAATGAACATACTGGAAACACTGCCTGCGATTTTTATAATCGATACACCGAGGATATAAGTCTATTGAAATTACTAAATGTGCCCAACTTCAGGTTTTCCTTATCATGGCCTCGGATACTTCCCTCCGGACATGTTTATGTCAACAGAAAAGGAATTGATTATTATGACAGACTAATTGACTGTTGCCTTTCTAATGGAATTGAACCATGGGTGACTTTATATCACTGGGATCTTCCTCATGAATTGGAATTGCTGGGTGGATGGACTAATAGAGATATCCTTTATTGGTTTGGCGACTATGTTGAATTGTGTGCAAAACATTTTGGAGATAGAGTAAAAAAATGGATGGTCATGAATGAACCAATGGTTTTCACTGGTGCTGGTTATTTCCTTGGTATTCATGCACCAGGTAAGAGAGGAATGAAAAATTTTGTTCCGGCAATGCACCATGCAGTTCTCGCCATGGGAGAAGGAGGCAGAAGACTAAGGGAGTTTGTTAAAGATGCTGAGATTGGTACTACATTTTCGTGTTCTTATATAGAGCCTGTTTCACAAAGAGATAAAGATGTAAAAGCAGCAATTCGCGTTGATGCCTTGTTGAACCGGCTCTATATAGAGCCAATACTTGGCCTGGGTTACCCGCTGGAACTCAGAAGACCTTTGCTGAATGTAGAAAAGTATATTAAAGCTGATGATGAAAGCAATATGCCTTTCGATTTTGATTTCATTGGAATACAGAACTATACACGGGAAATAGTTAAGTACTCCTGGTGGACTCCTTATTTACAGGCAAGTATTGTTGGTGCAAAGGAAAGAAAGGTGCCCTATACGTTGATGAAATGGGAGGTTTACCCGGAAGCGATTTACTACATGCTTAAGAAATTCCAGGCATACCCGAACATTAAGAAATTGATGGTGACTGAAAATGGAGCTGCTTTTAATGATGTTGTTTTTGATGGTAAGGTAGGGGATTCTCAAAGGCTTCAGTTTATTCAGGATAATATCAGCCAAGTGCTGAAAGCAAAGAGAGAAGGAGTTAACGTTGAAGGCTATTTTATCTGGACACTTACTGATAATTTTGAGTGGGCCGAAGGTTTTCATCCCAGATTTGGTATTGTGCATGTTGACTTTGATTCTCAAAAACGAACTATTAAAGAATCGGGACTTTGGTACAGGGATTTTTTGACAGATAGTATTTAACTGATAATTAATAAGAATAAATCCAATGTTAAGAAATTGTTAATTGTGTATTAAGTAATTGTAATGCCAGTGTTAAGCTTGAGTTAACACTGTATTTACGGGTGGTTAGGGTCAATTTTTATTTCAAAATTTGTCTTGAGTTTATTAGCCACCAAAAAATTATGAACAAGAAGTTAAGTACCCTATTTTTTATTCTCTTATTTATACCGTTTGTATTATTTGCACAAAACGCGTCTGATTCATCCGCATACAAGCAAGAAAAGCAAGTAGAACTTAAAGAAACCAAGAAAAAATGGTATGAGACATTTTCATTAAGAGGGTATACCCAAATACGATATAATAGATTGCTGGAGACCAATGGTCAGCTAAAGTGTGATCAATGTGACAGGTCTATTGGTGATGGAGGAGGATTGTTTTTCAGAAGAGCTCGTCTTACATTATATGGTGATATTCATCCTAGAGTTTATATGTATATCCAGACGGACCTTGCTACCAATTCTTTAATAAACGGTTCTGCCTCTTCTGTAAATGGAATGAATTTCCTTCAGCTTAGAGATCTTTATGCTGATATATTTCTTAATCAGTCCAAGTCGTTAAGAGCCAGAGTTGGTCTGAGTAAAGTTCCTTTTGGATTTGATAATGTGCAGTCAAGTCAGAACAGGATAGCTTTTGATCGTTCAGATGCGATTAATAGTGGTATGTACAATGAGCGGGATATGGCAGTGTTATTTTACTTTACTCCTCCGAAAATCAAGGAAAGGTTCAAGCATCTTGTTTCTTCTGGGCTAAAGGGATCTGGGGATTATGGAGTATTGGGGTTCGGACTCTTTAACGGTCAAACAACCAACAGGTTGGAGTATGGCAATGCTCAGCATGTTATTGCCAAAGCTTCTTATCCTTTCAAGCTTAATTCCGGCCAATACATTGAAGCAGGAGTAAGTGGCTTTACAGGATATTTTAATACAAAGGAAATTAAAAATGCGGATGTAGTGTCACCTACAAATATTCAAGAGCAGAGAATCGACGGATATTTAGTCGTTTATCCGCAGCCAATTGGTTTTCAGTTAGAGTACAACTGGGGCATGGGACCAAGATTCACAAATGATAATGGTGTTTATTCTGTGAAAAGAAGACCTCTTGACGGAGGATATGCTCAGGTTATGTTCCTGCAAAAGGTTAGAAAAATGGTTTTCATACCTTATGTAAGGGCCCAATATTATAATGGAGGAAAGAAAATTGAACAGGATGCCAGAAGTTATGTTGCTAAAGAACTTGAACTCGGAGTTGAATATCAGATTAATTCAGCTTTGGAGTTTACTATAGCTTACATGATGTCTGACCGTACATTTGAAGATTCTAAAAAGCCGGATAATCATCAAAAGGGAAACTTATTAAGACTTCAATTACAGTTTAATTATTAAATATAATCCTTAATTTATCCACATCTCTTTTATAAGAACTTTAGAGTCAGGAAGTAAATTTTAACTGCTTTGGGATTCAAAAAGCTTAACAATTTCTTAACATTTGAATATTTAAATTTGTCTAATTTGCTACCCATTATGAAAAAAATCATTTTTAGCGGAGCCGTTGTATTTTCAGTATTTGCCGCATCTTTTTTGGGGTGTGGTCCTAAAAGAGATTCCGGAGGGTCAAAGCTTTCCGGTGCTGTAAAGATAGACGGATCAAGCACTGTTTACCCTATTACAGAAGCCACAGCAGAAGAATTCAGGATTGAATATCCGAGTGTAAAAGTAACGATAGGAGTTTCCGGGACAGGAGGAGGTTTTAAAAAGTTTGTTCGTTCTGAAATTGATATAGCAGAAGCATCAAGACCAATTAAAAAGTCTGAAGACAGTGCCGTCGCTGCAGCTAAAATTGAATATTTAGAATTACCAATTGCTTATGATGGACTGGCAGTTGTTGTGAATCCTCAGAATACCTGGGTGGATTATCTTACAGTTGAAGAACTGAAGAAAATCTGGGAACCTGAAGCCCAGGGGAAAATAGTAAAATGGAATCAGATAAGACCAAACTGGCCTAATGAAGAAATCCACCTTTTCGGAGCTGGTCATGAATCCGGAACGTTTGACTATTTTACAGAGGCAATAGTCGGGATAACCAAAGCCAGCAGAGGGGATTATACTGCAAGTGAAGATGACAATGTTCTTGTTCAGGGTATTTCAACAGATAAATTTGCTTTAGGTTATTTTGGCTTAGCTTATTATACAGAGAATAAAGACAAGCTAAGACCTATTCCAATTGATGATAAGATAGATGAGAACGGGAAAGGGCCTATTCTTGCATCGGATGAAACAGTAATGAACGGAACCTATCAACCTTTGTCAAGACCTTTGTTTATTTATGTAAATAAAAATAATACTGATTCAAATCCATCTTTGGATAGCTTTGTAACCTTTTACATAGACAATGCGAATGTACTGGTTCCGGATGCTAAATATATTCCATTGAGCAAGGAAGTATATGAATTGGTAAAGAAGAGATTCAAAGAGAAAAAGACAGGTTCAGTATTTCTTGGCAAAGAATCAACAGTAGGAGTAAAACTTGAAGAGATTCTGAAATAATCAGAATTTCTTAATTATTATAATGAAACTTAGAGAAACAATTATTGAAAAACTCCTGTTGGCCTGCAGTCTGCTAACGATATTCACGACTGTCGGTATTATAGGAGTTTTAATTTTTGAAACCATTGGGTTTTTCAAAGAAGTTAGTCTGATTGAGTTTTTAACAGACACAGAGTGGACTCCTCTTTTCAGCAATAAAAGATTTGGGATCCTGCCACTGTTGACAGGTACTTTGCTTACCACATTGATTGCGACCGTTGTAGCGGTTCCCCTGGGGCTTACTATAGCTGTATATCTGAGCGAGTATTCACATAAAACAGTCAGAAATCTTGTAAAACCAATGCTGGAGGTGCTTGCTGCAGTGCCTACAGTGGTTTATGGTTACTTTGCTCTGGTATTTGTAACCCCAATGTTTCAGAAGATAATTCCGTCACTTGCAGGTTTTAACGCATTATCGCCTGGTATCGTGATGGGAATAATGATTTTACCTCTGGTTTCTTCTTTAAGTGAAGATGCACTTTATGCCGTGCCCAAATCGTTAAGAGAGGGTTCTTTTGCTCTTGGAGCTACTAAGTTTCAAACATCCTGGAAGGTTATAGTTCCCTCCGCATTTTCAGGTATATCCGTTTCTATTATATTGGCTATTTCCAGAGCAATCGGAGAAACAATGATTGTCGCCATTGCAGCGGGGCAGCAACCTCGTCTTACATTTGACCCGACAGTTCCTATTGAAACCATGACAACCTATATCGTACAGGTCAGTCTGGGTGATGTACCTCATGATAGTGTGGAGTATAGGACCATTTTTGCTGTCGGTATGACCTTATTTGTTGTTACACTTCTATTAAATAATATAAGCTTTTGGCTTAAGAAAAAATTTCAGAAACATCACAGATAGGAAATGGGCAAAAAGGGTAAAAGCAAGATTAAAAAAAGGCTTAAGTATTTCAGCAATACGAGAGTATATGAATACCAGGATCAGGCATTCAAATACTTTGGCCTTTTCTGCACGCTCATCGGAGTTGTAGTATTAATGTTATTGTTAGGCGATGTTTTATACAGAGGATTAAGTCGTCTGGACTGGGATTTTATCATGGGCCTTCCAAGCAGAAGAGCCGCCAGAGCAGGTATCTTTACTGCCTGGGTAGGTACTTTATGGATTATGGTTCTTACAGCAGTAATAGCCTTTCCTATTGGGATATCAGCAGGGTTGTATCTGGAAGAATATAACAAAAGAAGCAGACTTTCGAACATTATAGAAATCAATATAGCGAACCTGGCAGGTGTACCATCTATTATCTATGGTTTGCTTGGTTTGGAGCTTTTCGCACGTGCTTTGAGATTGGGAGAGAGCGTTCTTACAGGAGCGCTGACTTTGTCCCTATTGATTTTGCCAATTATCATTGTATCCACAAGAGAGGCCTTAAAAGCTGTTCCATATTCAATCAGAGAGGGGTCTTATGCGCTCGGGGCTTCGAAATGGCAAACCATTTGGTTTCAGGTATTACCGGCCGGGGTATCAGGGATATTTACAGGTGTGATTCTTTCACTGTCCAGAGCTATTGGAGAAACAGCTCCTCTGATTGTAATTGGAGCTCTTACCTTTGTACCTTTCGTTCCTGAAGGTGTTTTGGATTCGTTTACAGTGTTGCCGATACAAATATTTAACTGGGTGAGCAGACCACAGAAAGAATTTTCTGAAAATGCTGCAGCTGCCATTATCATTTTGCTAAGTATTACATTTATCATGAATGGAATTGCCGTTTATATCAGACATAAATGGCAGAAAAAGGTAAAGTGGTAAAATTATTGTTTGAAAGAATTTCTTTGGAATATAAATCATGAAAATTGAAGCCAAGAACGTCCACGTTTATTACGGTTCAGACCATGTATTGAAAGGGGTAACTCTTTCCATCAAAAAAAATACCGTAACAGCGTTGATAGGGCCTTCCGGATGCGGAAAGTCCACGTTTCTCAGGTGTTTCAACAGGATGAACGACCTGATTGAGAATGCCCGCGTAGAAGGAGAGATCCAGATTGAAGGTGTTGATATTTATCACCCCAAAATTAATGTGAATGAGTTGAGAAAGACCGTAGGAATGGTGTTTCAAAAGCCTAATCCGTTTCCTAAATCTATTTTCGAAAATGTAGCTTATGGCCTCAGAGTTAATGGAGTTAAGGACAATGCCCTCATTGAAGAAAAAGTAGAATCTTCTTTGCGAGGCGCTGCACTATGGGATGAGGTAAAAGATAAACTCAAGAAATCTGCTTTAGCACTTTCTGGCGGTCAGCAGCAAAGACTTTGTATTGCAAGAGCGCTTGCTGTAGAACCTTCTGTTTTATTGATGGATGAGCCTGCCTCTGCTCTTGACCCGATCTCTTCAACAAAAATTGAGGAATTGATTTATAGCCTTAAAGCAAACTATACAATTCTGATAGTAACGCACAACATGCAACAGGCTTCCAGAACAAGTGACAAGACTGCCTTCTTTTATATGGGCGACCTTGTAGAGTACGATGATACCAGAACCCTGTTTACAAATCCGAAGAAAGAAAGAACACAGAATTACATAACAGGACGTTTTGGTTAATCAAAAATTAATTTTTAACGTTATATACACCCAAAAGAGC
Organism: Sporocytophaga sp.; assembly: GCA_024707265.1. Taxonomy (GTDB): domain Bacteria; phylum Bacteroidota; class Bacteroidia; order Cytophagales; family Cytophagaceae; genus Sporocytophaga. The sequence continues at coordinate 963,570 of JANQAB010000009.1, forward strand.
AACAATGAATCTATTAGAAACCGAACTCGGCGAATTAAAAAAGCGAACTTATAGATATGACCTATCTTGTGAGAGGTCAGCTGGACAAGGCTATTTCATCTTTTTATAGTTTTGATAAAGATCTTGCCAAAGAAGTAATCAAAAACGAGAAGCGGGTAAATGGTAGTGAACTTAAAATAGATGCAAAAGGAGAACATATTCTGGCTCTGTTTAATCCTGTTGCAATTGATTTAAGATTTGTTGTGGCATCTCTTAAAATGGTTTCAGACCTCGAAAGAATTGGTGATAACGCCAAAGGAATTGCTCAGTACGTTACCAAGTGCGAGAATTCTTATGATGCGGATCTTATAGAAAAGATAAGATTCAAAGAGATGACAGACACGGCTCTTGAGATGCTTTCCATACTTAGTGAGTCTTTTGAAACAGACAATACTAAGCTGGCGAGGACTTTATTTTCCAAAGATGAGCTCATGGATGAAATAAATCTTAATGCAAATGAGATTATGACTGATTATCTAAAAAATCAGACGGATCCTGATAAAATTTTGCAGGCAATTTATTTTCTTACAATCATCAGAAAGATGGAAAGAGTGGGGGATTATGTGACAAATATAGCTGAGGAAATTATATTCTATGTAAAAGCTAAAGTCTTAAGACATAAGAGGAAATCTTTGAAAATTTCTGATTCGGATTCAGATAATGAATCTGATTCTAATTAATATTTGCAAAATTAATTTGCTAGACCCTCATTTTTGTCGCAATAAAAAATGAGGGTCTTTTGTTTTATCTTTGAATATGCGGTACCAAATAATTATTTTTTTCATTTTTATCAGCACAAAGCTTGCAGCACAGGACGATGGAGTTTCAAAGATCTATAATCCGAATACTTTCAGAGGTTCTGTTTCCGGTAATTACTACTTTCAGTCTGGCAGTTATTTCTATATTGAGAGCAGTGGCACTTATCAGGATGGATTTTACATCAGGGATTTCTCCCCGTTTAATAAATTGAATTCAGTGGATTTAGGGATGGGTGTTCAATTTCAGATTTCAGATAAATGGTCAGGAGGATTTAGTCAAAAATTGGCTAGAAGTCTGGTTAATGGCTTGTCATATACGGGATTTAATGTAGAGCACCAGGGAAAAATTAAAAGTATAGATTTTATAAAACTAGCGTCCCTGGATTATAGGAAACATATAAATGCTAACATAAATGACCTGGCAATGATAGCTCTGCTTGGCGGACTTCATAAATCAATAAATATTAAAGACAGACAGCTTGGCTTTATGGTTTCTTACAGAGCTTTTAAAATAAGGGAAATAGGAGGGGATGAGTTTTCCATCTTTAAAAAAAGGTTTATTAATAAAACAGTTTTAAGGGCCGACGTTTACTTTGAAGCTATAAAAGGTATTTATATTGGGCTTTTTGCATTGAGAGATACTGACTATTATCCGTCTGCAAATGCAGGTGCAAATGACAAGCTAAATATTATTTCCCCAACTTATGGGGTAAGTTTAAATTTTGTAATAAATGGGAAAAACAGAATAAACGTGCTTCCAGGAATGCCTCCGTTGCAAATAGTCGATTCTTTTTTTTAACATAAGTTTTAATAAAAAGTTATTAACTTACTAACGGATATTTTTGTCAATTCATGGAAAATGCCTTTTTAAAGTTTCTCAAGTTGGACGGATTGTTTGATAATATAAAGGGATACGTTGATAAACGTATACAGCTTTTTAAGCTGGAAATGATGGAGAAAACATCTAATATAGTTGCTTCTCTTTCCATTCTTTTTTTGCTTGCATTTATGTTTTTGATGATGCTTTTATTCTTCAGCCTCGCGCTGGGAAGTTACTTGAATCACTTGCTGGAGAGCAGTTATATGGGCTATGTGGTCATGACGGTCTTCTTTTTTTCTTGTGGTCATTATACTTGCATCAAATATTACTAAAGGTTTTTTACACCGGAAAATCCGGGATTTATTGTTACATATTCTCACCAAAAAATAATCCATGAAGAGTCCGCAGTATATTTTAGAGGATGTCCATAGGCAAAGGGAGATTTTGCTTAAGGAAACAGATTTCCATAAAGAAGAGATGGATAAAAAAATTTCTTCAATGGCAACTGACGCAAAAAAAATCGGAATGGGGCTTCTGTTGGTCGGAGGAGCATTTGCTGTAGCCTACCTTGTTACCAGAGGTATTTTTTCATCAAAAAAGCCAAAGGTAGTAAGAAAGTCTGGAAATGGAGTTACCGAAGTGGTACTCAGAGAGCCTAGAAGAGAGTCTGATATAGTAAGAATGATTAAGGATCAGATATTGCTTTTCCTCATGTCCATCGTAAAAGAGAAGCTAAACGCTTATCTTAAAGGTATAGAAATTAAAAAATGAGTTTTTTGTATCAAGACTTAGTAGAAAAGAAAAAAAAAGGGATTAAAATCATTTGCAGTTCTTTTGGATCCGGACAAGATCAGTGATGAGCAATGTATCGGTATTGTCAGGGCAGCAGAGGAAGAAGGTGTAGATTATTTTTTCATTGGTGGAAGTCTTATGACTAATGGTGATATGGAAAGGACCATTAGCATTATAAAAAATCAAAGTTCAATACCTGTTGTAATATTTCCGGGAAGTAATCTTCAGATTTACCCTAATGCTGATGCCATATTGTTTTTAAGCCTCATTTCAGGTCGAAATCCTGAATATCTCATAGGGCAGCATGTGGTAGCAGCACCTTTACTTAAAAGGTCTGGTCTGGAAGTAATATCTACAGGTTATATGCTTGTTGATTGCGGAAAGCCTACAACGGTTTCTTATATCAGTAATACCACTCCTATACCTTATGATAAGCCCGAAATTGGTGCCTGCACTGCTATGGCAGGGGAGATGCTCGGTTTAAAGCTGATATATCTGGAAGGTGGTAGCGGAGCTTTAAGGTCTATAAATGAAGAGATGGTGGAGCAGGTTGCTAAGAATGTGAACCTTCCTGTAATTGTAGGAGGGGGAATAAGAGATGAAGAAACTGCTTTTAACATCATGAAAGCAGGAGCTGATGTCATAGTTGTAGGTAATGCTATCGAAAAGAATCCAGGACTGTTGGGGAAAATAGCTGCAAAGAAAAGAGAGCTGAATAGCTGGCAGGTTAAAAAATCATTAGAACAGCAATAGAAATAAAATAAAAAGTCGCTTGTGAAACAAGCGACTTTTTATTTTTATATGTTCATAAGAGATTCTCGTCTTCTCATTTTTCCTGCCGGTATTCCAAACATCATTTTGAACCTTCTGCAGAAATAAGCAGTGTCTTTGTATCCTACTTCCCTTCCTATTTCACGAATACTCTTTTTAGAAGTTCTTAGCAGGTTTACAGCCATCTCCATTCTCTGATATTCAATATAATCCTGAGGATTGATCCCGGTAAGCATTTTAAAGTACTGACCTACATAGTCTTCGGAAACGTTTGCAACATTAGCCAAAACTTTATTAGACAAGTCTCCGCCAAGGTGTTTTTTAATGAATGCAAAAATATCGATAAGACGTGGGTCTTTAAAATATGTACTGTTTGTTGCAAGTTGCTCCACAAATAATCTCTTCTCAAGAATGTATCTGATGATCTCAACCACAACACGTTCAGTGTTAAGTTTTATTACCCTTTCTTTGCCAGGATTATTTGAAAGATCCTCTTTTATGGTCTCAATGATATATTCAGCAAGTTTTGGCTGATTGCTGATGATAAATGCAGGAATATCAAGGGAGGCAAAAAAGTTAACAGAATCAAATACCTTAGCTTCAAAAGTAATATAGCTGAATGAATCTTCGTCTTGTCCAATAATATTTTTGTCAGTTAATGAACTGAAAAATTTATCCCTGTTATTTAACAAATCTTCATTCGTCAACTTCATTGGGTTGAACTTTCCATAGGTAACTGAAGTCAATCGTCCTCCAGGTATAAATAGCAAGTCGCCCTCATTGACTTTTTGTTTCTCTTCTCCAAAAGAAATTTCTCCTTTATGAAGCAGGTAGATTGTATTGCCTACATCGTAGAAATTTTCAACTGTCAGAGACTGAAGAATTTTAATATTCTTCGATTTTATAAATCGAACACCCAGGGATTCGATGATTTTGTTATAATCTTCCATTACCTGATTCCTGTTTTTATTTGTAAAAAAATATGAAAAAAATATAATTCCTTATTTTTTCAAATTTGTACAAATCTAATATATAAAAAAAAGAATATCAAATAATTTTGTCAATAATTAATGTTGAATAATATTTTATCAATATTGAAAAATTAAAAAATTTAGTTAAAATATTAATTTTTCAATAAATCTCTGGATATTACAATTTTCTGAATTTCTGATGTGCCCTCATAAATTTGAGTAATTTTTGCATCTCTCATGAGTCTTTCCACATGAAATTCTTTAACAAAACCATACCCTCCGTGGATCTGAACTGCCTCAACTGTTGAATACATAGCAACATCGGATGCGTAAAGTTTAGCCATCGCAGCCGCTCTGGTATAATCCTGGCCCTGATCTTTCAGATTGGCCGCCTTAAAGCAAAGCATTCTAGCAGCATCAATCTTTGTCGCCATCTCCGCAAGTTTAAACTGAATCGCCTGATGTTGAAATATTTCTTTGCCGAATGATTTTCTTTCCTGTGAATATTTCAGGGAAAATTCCAATGCACCCGATGCAATGCCTAATGCTTGAGATGCTATTCCGATTCTTCCTCCATTCAGGGTTTTCATTGCGAAGTTAAAGCCAAATCCATTTTCACCTATCCTGTTCTCTTTTGGTACTTTTACATTATTAAACATTAGAGAATGTGTGTCGGAGCCTCTGATTCCCAGTTTGTTTTCTTTTTTTTCCAACCTCAAAGCCAGGCATTCCTTTTTCTACAATCAAAGCATTGATTCCTTTATGACCTTTTTCTCTGTCGGTTTGGGCAATGACCAAATAAACAGTGGCAGTGCTGCCATTGGTTATCCAGTTTTTAGTACCGTTCAATAGATAATAGTCGCCCATATCCTCTGCTGTCGTCCTTTGGGAAGTGGCGTCTGATCCTGCCTCTGGTTCTGAAAGACAAAATGCACCTATAATTTCTCCTTTAGCAAGTGGAATCAGGTATTTTTGCTTTTGAGCTTCTGTCCCGAATTTTTCCAATCCCCAACAAACAAGAGAATTGTTAACCGACATACACACTGAAACAGAGGCATCTATTTTAGAAATTTCTTCCATTGCCAGAACATAAGATATGGTATCCATTCCGCTGCCACCATATTTTGGATCTACCATCATCCCCATAAAGCCTAATTCCGCCAGTTTTTTTATCTGTTCTGCGGGAAATTTCTGATCTTCATCACGTTCTATTACGCCAGGTAAAAGTTCTGTCTGGGCAAAATCTCTTGCGGCTTGTTGTACAGCTTTTTGCTCTTCGGTCAACTGAAAATCCATACTATTTCTTGTTAGGTGTAAGTTCGTTAAGGTCAAATAATCATTAGCCATTAATAAATCCTGTTAATCATTATAATCAATTAGTATAAATGTAAATTCTAATGAATTGATTAACAGTGATAAATTTTTTAACGCTTAATCATGGTTAAATAACGGAATTTATATGAATTGGATTAAACTTTGAATAAAAAAATAAAAGCGACCCTATGAGAATCGCTTTTAAAAGTTTATGATGGTGGCCGTAACCTGTATCTTCTAACTGTTTACTGTTTCTGTTTACTGTTACTGATTTAATCGTTTCTTCTTCCCATAAAGATACTAAGGAAATAGAGCAGCTGTGCCATTGCGCCGGCAGCAGCCACCACATAGGTCATTGCAGCCCACCATAATGCGTCTTTTGCCATTTCATGTTCTCTTGTGGTAACAATCCCGGATTTTTCTGTCCAGGCTAAAGCTCTTCTGCTTGCGTCAAATTCTACGGGAAGAGTGATCAGCGCGAAAATGGTTAGTACAAGGTTACATCCAATGATGATCAGTAAAACATACGGCAATACGCCGGCTCCTCCAGCCAGAACACCTCCGAAGACCAATACAAGCATGATTACATTCAGAATTCTGGCACTGACATTCTGAACCGGCACAAGGGCTGATCTAAACTTCAGCATGCTATAAGCAGTAGCATGTTGTACAGCATGACCACATTCATGGGTAGCAACTGCAACGGCAGCCGCATTTCTTCCATAATATACATCGTGGCTGAGGTTTACTGTTTTGTTGGCAGGGTTGTAATGATCAGTAAGTTCTCCTTCCACAGAGATTACTTTTACATCATAAATTCCATTTCCCCTTAGCATTTGTAAGGCAGCTTCCTGTCCGCTCACACCTGATTGCAAGGGGATTTGGGAATATTGACTGAATTTACTTTTGAGGCGTGCACTTACCAGCCAGCTTGCCAGCATAGTGACAATAGCAATAACATATAACATTGTTGACTACGGATTTTTTTACTTGTTATGAGTTTTGATCTTTCCAATAATTCCTGTGGTGGAAAAGCCATCAACCAAGCTAATGGTTTTAACCTCACCTCCATGCTTCATAACAATATCCGCACCAACAATATTCTCAATCGTATAATCATTTCCTTTGACCAAAATGTCAGGAATTACATGACTGATTAGTTCAAATGGGGTGTCTTCATCGAACAAAATGACAGCATCTACAAATTCCAATGCTGCAAGCAGGCGGGCTCTGGCATATTCAGGATTGACTGGCCTTTCGGGACCTTTTAACTTTTTTACTGAAGCATCTGTATTTACTCCAACGATTAGTCTGTCTCCCAGTGATCTGGATTTTTCCAGGTAATCAGCATGGCCTAGGTGAAGAATGTCAAAGCAACCATTGGTAAAAACTACTTTTTCTCCACGTTCCTTCCAGGATTTTACTTCAGGGATAATGCTATCCCAGGTTTGAATTTTATCTGAGGTCATCAATTTGTGTTTTTCTTGATAGAAAAAGGCTAACTATTACAGCTGCTCCTCCTACTATAATTACTGCCAAGGTCTGGGAGGTGTGTATTACCACAGCGAATGCTAAACCGTCTAATTTGCTTAAGTGATAAAATCCTTCCAGTGCGGAGCTTACAAATTCATGGAAAGCACCAAATCCGCCCTGAACCGGAGCTGACATACCTAGTCCTCCCACAACTAGTAATACTAAACCGGCAACAGGACTGAGAGACGAGGTTGCATCAAGGGAAAAGAATACCAGGTAAGTCATAAAATAATAACATGCCCAGATAAAGATTGTATGAAAGATGAATTCATTTTTTTCTCTTTAGATTTCTTATGCTGAAAACACCTTCCAGCACCCCTTTAATAAATGCCAGTATTTTTTGATAGATAATTAGTTTTTTAATTTTTTCTCTGAAAGCTAGATATATAATAGCGAATAGCCCCAAAATGGCACTTCCCCAGATAAAAGGGTTGGAGATAAGACTTGCTTCAGCTGTGGGAGTTGTTTTATTAAATACATTTTCTGAAAAAAATGTCGTTAACCTGTTAAATTCAAGTATCAGTGACAGGCCGATAAGTGTGATCAGGCAAATGAAATCAAAAGCCCTCTCTGCCACCACTGTACCAAAAGCTTTGTCGATAGGAACATTGTCTGTTCTTTTTAATACCGCGCATCTGGAGATTTCCCCCATTCTTGGAAGAAAGAGGTTGGCGAAATATCCGACCATTACAGCAACAAAGGTTCTATGTGTTTTGGGCTTGTATCCCATTGGCTCCATAAGAAGATTCCATCTTCTGGCTCTTGAAAGGTGGCTAAGAAGATTAATCGAGACGCCAAGAATTACCCAGGAAAGCTTTGCTTGTTTCACTTTGTTGATCATTTCTGCAACATTGACAGTGCTGAGCACATAGAAAACAAGGGCAACAGCTAAAGCCAGTGTTAGAGAGTACTTGATTATATTTTTAACAAGTGAAGACATGAAAATCAGATAAGTTTATTGTTCTGGTCCGGGAATATAACGGTAGGCTTCCAGATTTTAGCATCTTCGAAGTCCATTCCGGCATATGAAATTACGATAATAATATCACCAACCTGAACTCTTCTGGCAGCAGGACCATTCAGGCAGATCATACCACTTCCTCTCGGACCTGTTATTACATAGGTTTCAAAGCGTTCGCCATTATTAATGTTTACAATCTGAACTTTTTCATTTTCTATAATATTTGCGGCATTCATCAGGTCTTCATCTATAGTAATACTTCCTACATAATGTAGCTCTGCCTGTGTAACCTTTACTCTGTGAATTTTTGATTTTAATACTTGAATTTGCATTTCGCTAAAAAGGAGGTATTGGTAGTTTGATTGTAAATTTAAATTAAGATATTATCTATAAGGCGAACTCCATCAATGTAGGCAGCTACACATATCGCAATTCCTTTGTGCTCTTTAACATCCTTGATAGGCATTAAAGTTTCACTATCAGTGATTTCAAAATATTCCAGTTTTATTTCTTTTATGTTTTTGTAGAAATCTCTGATTTTGGCCTTCGTACTTTCAACAGTAGAGTTTTCAAGCAGCCTGGCAGCTAAAAGGAGAGATTCGTTCAGCTTTGCAGCGATAGGCCTGCCTTTCGGAGTAAGGCGCTGGTTTCTTGAAGACATTGCCAGCCCGTCTTTTTCCCTTATGACCGGACAGGATCTGAGTTCTATAGGGAAACTGAGATCCTTTACCATTTGCTTTATAATTAAATATTGCTGCAAATCCTTCTGTCCGAAATAACTGATGTCAGGTTGAACAATATGAAATAATTTAGCCACAACTATTGCAACTCCATTAAAATGCCCTGGTCTGAATTTTCCTTCCATCACCAGTTCCAGAGAACCAAAATCTATTTTTATCCTTGGTTCTTCAGTGTACATAGAATCAGCAGAAGGCATAAATAGAAGGTCACATCCTGCATTTTCCAACATTTTAAAATCTTCTTCCTGATTTTTGGGATATAAAATGAAGTCTTGTGCGTTATTAAACTGTATTGGATTTACGAAAATGCTGCAAATGGTAAAATCATTTTCTTTTTTTGGAGCATTCTATCAGGGAAATATGGCCCTGATGAAGTGCGCCCATAGTAGGGACAAAACCGATATTTTTAAATTCCGGTTTTCTTCTTTTAATGTATTTAAGTAGTTCTGACGGTTCCTTAATTATTTCCATATCACGATATAAACAAAATAAAATTGGGCAAAATAAGCAGTTAATACTAGAAATTCCTTGAAAATTGAGAAAAAATTTTGTAATTTCGTGGGCCCGTAAACTATTTAGTTTGATTTTAACCAAATCTCTCGCAAAATATGTCTAGACTTCGAATTCTTTATGTTGCAGCCGAAATAAATCCATTCTTACAGGTAACTGAGGTAGCGGATTTTGTTCGGAAGCTGCCACAAGCAATGCAGGAAAAGGGGATGGAAATTAGGATTTTAATTCCTAGATTTGGAGTAATCAATGAACGAAAAAACAGATTGCATGAGGTTGTAAGGTTGTCCGGAATCAACATCGCAGTCGGCGATGAAGAAAAGCCGTTAATCATCAAAGTTGCCTCAATCCCTAATGCAAAACTTCAGGTTTATTTTATTGATAATGAAGATTATTTCCAAAGAAAACATGTCTTCGTTGATAAAGAAAATAAATTCTATCCTGATAATGACGAAAGAGCTATTTTCTTTTGTAAAGGCGTTCTCGAAACTGTAAAAAAACTTGGCTGGTCTCCTGACATCATCCATTGTAATGATTGGATGACAAGTTTAATCCCTCTTTACCTCAAAACAAGATACAAACAAGATCCGGTTTTTAAAGCTACAAAATCTGTATTCACAATTTATAATAATTCATTCAATTATAAGTTTGATAAAGACCTGCTGGAAAAAGTTAAAATGCTTGATATTGAGGATAAAATGCTTTCTCATTTAAAATCAGCTGATTTTGAAGGTTTTGTAAAAATGGGAATGGAGTATGCTGACGCAGTTTTAAAGGCTGAAGAGTCTTATAGCGAAAGCCTGAATAAACTTTTTGACAGCTTCGAAAAAGAAAAGAAAATTAATGTCCTGGAGGAAGATGACAATTTTGAAAGCTACTATAATTTTTATAATGAACTTATTAACTAAAAAATCAGGGCTGCTGTTTGTACTGGCAGCCCTTGTTATTTTTTCCTGTAAAAAAGAACCATCAAGGATAGGGTATATTTTGCAGCCTCCTGATTTACAGACAGATTTAAGGTTTAATGATACATTATTTGCTCAGGCCAGCACGGTTTTAGTAAATGATTCAATAGTTACTTCGAAAATGGTTACAATAAATATTGACAATAATTCTGTATTGACCAATATTTATGGCCTTGTCGGACAATCAAAAGATCCGGTTTTTGGAAGAATAACAGCCAAAACTTTTGCGCAATTGAGATATAATAATTCTGGAAGTTTCGGCTTTGGTAACAATCCCGTATTTGATAGTGCTGTATTTTCTTTGCGTCCAGTGGGTTATTTTGGTGATACTGCCTCTTCTAACCAGGTAGACCAGACTATTTCTATCTACCAATTAGTCGGAACTTTAGACTCCGATGCAGTTTATAAAGCGACATCTCCTCAAATTCCGTATGATTTAGGTAAAAAACTGGCGACATTTAACTTCCCTGCGAATAAGTCAGTACCAGAGTCTTTTACGGTCAAACTTTCAGATGACCAATTTGCAAAAGGAATTATAGAAAATGGAATTACTTCAGATGAAGCTTTGTTGAGCTACTGCAAAGGAGTGGCCTTGATTGCAGAAGATAAAGATGCTGTGGTAAGACGATTTTCTTTATCTCCGGGTTCAACTATATTTAGCGGAATAAGGATTTATTATCATAATGATCAAACTTATTCCTCTGTAACTTTAAACCTGACTTATAATAATCCTAAATTTTATACAATAGAAGCTGACAGATCAGGAACTCCGATTGCCGGATTGGGTAATCAAAGTTATGGGGCTGAAATAACAACAGGAAACTTGTCTTATGCACAGGCTGGTACGGGTGTAATGACAAAACTTTCTTTCCCAGGATTGGAAAATTTTCTGACTCAAATGAAAGATGGTGAGCAAATCATTATTAATAAGGCGGAACTTGTAATAAAAACAGACCAAACCAATCTATTTGGTTATATGATACCTCGTTTGGATTTGTACCAGACAGGAGAAAATGGAAAGATGGTAAAACATAACAACGTTTCCGCAGCTGTTCAGGCGAACGGTGCATACGTGTATGGAACAGAAAATCCTGCCACTTCCAATTTTGATTATGTAAATAAGCTATATAAGTTTTCAATAGGATCCTATCTGCAGGCAGTGGCAGATAAAAAAATAGTTTTGAGGCCATTTCTAGTAGGTGCTTCCGAGACTATTCTAAAATATAATGATGGAACAGTTGAAGGTGGTCCACTGAATTTTTATAGTCTTACAAGATCAATTTTGAAAAATGATACTTCGATAGAAGCTGATAGAATAAAATTGAATATATATTATACGATCGTAAAGTAAAACGGAGTTAGAGTAATTATAGATATGTTAATTTAAACCCCATTTGAATTTAAGATGTGCGGAATTGTTGCTTACATTGGAAATAAAGAAGCTTCTCCTATTTTAATAAAGGGTCTTAAAAGGCTTGAGTATAGAGGTTATGATAGTGCAGGTATTGCCGTTTTAAACGGAGATTTAAATGTTTACAAGAAAAAGGGTAAAGTAAGCGAGCTCGAAGAATACCTTAATAATCAGAAAATTGATAGTAATATAGGAATAGGACACACGCGTTGGGCTACTCACGGAGTTCCTAATGATGTGAATGCACACCCTCACTTTTCTGGTAAAAAAGATCTGGCCATCATCCATAACGGTATTATTGAAAATTATGCTTCACTTAAAAAAGATCTCGAGCAAAGAGGTCACGTTTTTTTAAGTGAAACAGATTCTGAAGTTTTTATCCATTTTATTGAAGATGTCAGAGATCACAACCAATGTTCCCTTGAGGAAGCGGTAAGGCTAGCTCTTACGAAAGTAGTTGGAGCATATGCAATAGTAATTATCTCAAAGGAGGACCCCAATCAGCTGATTGCTGCAAGAAAGGGAAGTCCATTGGTGATTGGTCTTGGACAGGGTGAATTTTTCATCGCATCTGATGCCTCTCCGATTATTGAATACACAAACGAAGTTGTCTATCTTAATGACCTTGAGATTGCCGTCATTAAAGATGGGCGATTAAGTATCAAGACTATTGAGGATGTTCAGACTACTCCTTATATCCACAGGCTTGATCTTGAACTTGATCAGATTGAAAAAGGAGGATATGAGCATTTTATGCTCAAGGAAATATTTGAACAGCCAAAATCAATTAAGGATTGCCTCAGAGGAAGGGTCATTTCAGAACAAGCTCATTTGGCGCTCGGAGGAATCAGACAGTATCTGAATAAACTTGTTAATGCTGACAGGATCATCATTCTTGGATGTGGGACCTCGTGGCATGCGGGTCTGGTAGCGGAGTATATATTTGAAGAATTTGCCAGAATACCTGTTGAGGTAGAATATGCATCCGAGTTCAGATATAGAAATCCTATTATCAAAGAAGGGGATGTCGTAATTGCAATTTCTCAAAGTGGAGAAACAGCTGATACGCTTGCAGCTATTGAGTTAGCCAAGGCTAAAGGCGCAATTATATTTGGTGTTTGTAATGTAGTAGGTTCTTCAATTGCGAGAGCCTCTCATGAAGGAGCCTATCTTCATGCTGGTCCTGAGATCGGTGTGGCCAGTACCAAGGCGTTTACTGCTCAGGTTACAGTGCTTACAATGATGGCTATTATTGTTGGCCACAGAAGAGGGACTATCAAAGAAAGTTTGTTTCATCAGCTTTTGGTTGATTTGGAAAATCTTCCGGCTAAAGTTGAAAAGGCTTTGAAAACAAACGATCAGATTAAATATATTTCCTCAATCTTTAAAGATGCAAGGAACTTCCTTTATCTTGGAAGAGGAGCTAACTTCCCTGTTGCTTTGGAAGGAGCTCTTAAATTGAAAGAAATATCGTATATCCATGCAGAAGGCTATCCTGCTGCTGAGATGAAACATGGTCCGATAGCCCTGATTGATGAAGAAATGCCTGTAATGGTTATAGCTACAAAAGATCAGACATACGAAAAAATTGTAAGTAATATTCAGGAAGTCAGGGCAAGAAAAGGTAAAGTAATAGCTATTGTTACCGAGGGGGATAAGCAAATTGAGGCAATGGCAGATTTTGTGATCGAAGTGCCTGGAACACATGAGTTTTTGATGCCTATTATATCTGTAGTTCCACTCCAGCTTTTATCTTATCATATTGCTGTGATGCGTGGATGTAATGTGGATCAGCCCAGAAACCTCGCAAAATCAGTAACTGTTGAATAAAAATTTTAGAAAAGGGAACATAAAAGTTCCCTTTTTTTATTTCAAAAGGTTCATTATTTCGGATAAAAAACTTTTTTAAGCTATTTTTAGGCCCTAATTCAGTAATTATGGCCAAAATAATAATTAACAGTCAATCAGCGCCTGCTCCGATAGGCCCATACAGCCAAGCAGTTAAAGCCGGTAACACCTTGTATATTTCAGGACAAATTGCATTGATTTCTGAAACGGGAGCTATGGATAACAAAACTATTCAGGAAGAAACGCACAGAGTAATGAAAAATCTCGGAGAAATTTTAAAAGCTGCGGGACTGAATTATTCTAACGTGGTAAAAAGTACCATTTTCGTAAAAGATTTGAATAATTTTGTAGCTGTTAATCAGGTTTACGGAGAATATTTTACTTCAGAGCCTCCTGCAAGAGAAACTGTTGAAGTAAGCAGATTGCCTAAAGACGCCAATGTTGAGATTTCCTGCATTGCTGTAGCAGATTAATAAGAGAAATCTTAAATTTAATTTACTTGTTAAAATAATACCGAAGAGGATATAGGAATATGGAAAGAGAAGTCAGAGTGAGATTTGCTCCAAGCCCAACTGGCGCATTGCATATTGGTGGTGTCAGAACAGCATTGTACAATTATCTTTTTGCTAAAAAGAATAATGGAAAAATGTTGCTCAGGATAGAGGATACTGATCAAAATCGCTTTGTACCAGGTGCTGAAGAATATATTCTGCAGGCTTTGGACTGGATAGGAATCAAGCTTGATGAAGGAATAAGAGAGGGGGGGCCTAATGGTCCGTATCGTCAATCGGAAAGAAAAGCTATGTACATGGAGTATGCATTGAAGCTTGTGGAGGAAGGTAATGCGTACTATGCATTCGATACAGCAGAGGAACTGGATGCAATGCGTGAGAGATTAAAAGCGGCTAAAGTAGCTTCTCCTCAATATAATGCGATAACCAGAGCCACCATGAAAAACTCACTTACACTTCCTGAAGATGAAGTGAAGAAGAGACTGGCTTCCGGGGATCCATATGTAATTCGTTTAAAAGTTCCCAGAAAAGAAGAAATTCGCTTGAATGATATGATCAGAGGCTGGGTAATGGTTCACTCTTCTTCTCTTGATGATAAGGTTCTTATGAAGTCAGATGGTATGCCTACTTACCACCTTGCAAATATCGTCGACGATCATTTAATGGGTATTACTCACGTTATTCGTGGTGAAGAGTGGTTGCCGAGTGCACCAATTCATGTACTTTTATATAAGGTCCTGGGCTGGGAGGCTACTATGCCTCAGTTTGCCCACCTTCCGCTTCTGTTAAAACCGGATGGTAATGGAAAACTTAGCAAAAGAGATGCGGAAAAGCATGGGTTCCCGATATTCCCATTGAACTGGGAGTTTACGAATCCGGAAGATGGAAGAAGCGAAAAAATTATAGGCTTCAGAGAGGAAGGATATTTACCTGAGGCTGTAGTTAACTTCCTTGCTTTGTTAGGTTGGAACCCTGGTACGCAGCAGGAGTTGTTTACCATGGAAGAACTGATTCAGGCCTTTACTCCTGAAAGAATCGGAAAGTCAGGTACCAAATTCGATATCAATAAAGCAAAATGGTTTAATCAGCAATATCTTAAGGCTAAATCTTCAGAAGAATTGTCAGGTTACCTCATCGAACAGTTGAATGCTAAGGGGATAAAGTTTGAGGCTTCTAAAATTTCTAAAATAGTTGAATTGTTGAAAGAACGTGTTACCTTTTCCAAAGACTTTTGGGAGGAGGGACGTTTCTTCTTTAGTAAACCTGAACATTATGACACGGCAGTGGTTAATTCTAAGTGGACCAATGAGGCTGTGAACATCATTGTTGAGTTTAAAGACGAACTGAAAAAGGAATCCGAAGTAACTGCTGATCGTGCAAAAGACATACTCAATCAGGTACTTGAGAAAAACGGAGTAAAGATTGGCAAAATGCTACAGGCATTAAGAGTAGCCATTACAGGAGCTGGTTCCGGCCCTGACCTGATGCAGATTATTGAGGTATTAGGAGTTAAAGAAACAGTTAGTCGGATAGATTCAGCTTTGCAGGTTCTCAGCGAACATGTAAAAGCTTAAAGCTATGGCTAAAAGAAAAGCAGCTAAAAGGGAAAAACCAAAGGTTAATAAAGAACTTGATGGTTTTGATATTAGAGTAAATACATTTGGAGAAATTGTATCTAGTTTTGACCTGGACAAGGTTAATGACTTCCTTGATAAGAATGTTGATGACAAGAAACTCAGAGGAAGAGAAGATTTGAAAAAAGGTCATCCCATTACAGAGGAAGATGATATTGAAGAGGAGAATGATGAGGATTAATCCTTATATTATTAGAATAAATTAGTTTAGTTATATTTTGAGAGCAGCGCTTTGTTAAACGTATTGAAAAATACGGGATATTTCTTTTTCCTATTTCTACTGTATTTAATAACAGGAGCTGTTCTCTTATTTCTTTTTTTTAAAGGTCCGATTGAGATATTTGTCAATCAGTTTCATACCCCATTCCTTGACGAATTTTTTCAGATTATAACAATGTTCGGTGAAGGAATTCTTCCTGTCTGCATTATTATAATCCTTTTCTTCAGAAAGATTTATTACGGAATTGTCGCCAGTATTTCATTAATAGTCAGTACCATTCTAGTTCAAACCTTAAAGCGTACAATTTTCAGTGATGTATTAAGGCCAAAAGCTTACCTGAAGGATGTTCCAGACTTGTATTATATAGAAAATATAGAAATATACTCTCTTCACAGCTTTCCTTCGGGACACTCTTCCGGAGCGTTTACTTTGTTTATGGTCCTGGCTTATTTTGCGAAGAATAAAATGGTCCAGGTGTTTTGTTTTATAATGGCATTTATGGTAACGTTTTCAAGGATTTATCTGATGCAGCATTTCTTTATCGATACTTATTTTGGCGCTGCGATTGGCGTGTTGATTACAGCTTTTGTTATTTATTATTTTGAAAATCACAGCAAGCTTAAGAATATGCCTTTTGCCAATAAACCTATTCATAAGCTAAACTCCTAGATCTATGTATCTGCGTTATCTTCCCTATTACCTTATAATTGCCCTGGCAGGGGCAGTTTTATTTTTGCCCTTTCTGGGAAGTGTACACCTTTTTGATTGGGATGAAATAAACTTTGCTGAGTCTTCTAGGGAGATGATTATGAGCGGGGATTATTTCCGGGTTCAGATCAACTACCAGCCTTTCTGGGAAAAGCCGCCATTATTCTTTTGGTTGCAGGCAGCAAGCATGTATTTGTTTGGGTTTAATGAATTTGCAGCGCGCTTCCCTAATGCTATAATTGGCATTATTACACTACTCACAATTTTTAAAATAGGGACAAAAGAGTTTGATTTAAAATTTGGGTTGTTCTGGGTAATGTTTTATGCAGGCTCTTTTTTACCACATTTTTATTTTAAATCCGGAATTATTGATCCGCTATTTAATCTTTGCATCTTTCTTGGAATTTATTTTCTGAGTTTAGTGGCTTCTGAAGATTCCCAGAAAGGAGGAAAAAGAAGGGTTGAAATTTTACTAGCGGGTATTTTTATAGGTCTGGGGGTATTAACCAAAGGCCCTGTTGCAATGCTGATAGCGATACTTGCTTCGATAGCCTTTATCGTAGTAAGAAGAAGACTTAATGTATTCAGATTCACAGAAGTTGCAGTGTTTTTCTTCACTGCCGGATTGGTAGCTTTTCTTTGGTTTGGTTTAGAAATTATTAAAAACGGTTTTTGGTTTCTCGAGGAGTTTATTGTCTATCAGATTCGTTTATTTAAAACTCAGGATGCGGGCCATGGAGGACCGTTTTACTATCATTTTGTAATATTGCTGCTAGGCTGTTTCCCAGCTTCATTATTTGTCTATAAGTCGTTTGGCAAGGTTTATACTGATACACACAGGCAAAAGGATTTGAAGTTGTGGATAACCATTTCCCTTTTAGTGGTACTTATTTTGTTTTCCATAGTAAAGACCAAGATTGTACACTATTCTTCTTTCTGTTATTTCCCGATTACTTTCTTAGCTGCTTATGCTTTATATAAAATAGATACCAAGAAGTTACGCTTAAAAAGGTATTTTAATATCAGTTTTGGTGTAATTGGCGTAACTGTAAGCCTGGCTTTAATCCTTCTTCCTTTGTTTTATAAGTATAAGGATAAATTACCTCTGGATAAATTATTTCCAGATCGCTTTGCCAGGGCAAACATGGATGCTGTTGTTCATTGGTCTGGTCTTGAATCTCTTGCAGGAGTTTTTTACTTGATTGCAGTTATCGCTTCACTTGTACTGATTTCAAGGAACAAGGTCACGCGTGCTGCAATTCTGATTTGTTGTTCAACAATGATTGTAATAGAGTTCGCTATGGCATTGGTGGTTCCCAAAATTGAAAAATATTCACAGGCAGCTGCCATTGAATTTTTTGAAAGCTTGCAGGGAAAGGATGTATATGTAGAAGTCGTCGGGTATAAGAGTTATGCGCAATATTTCTATTCTCAGAGAAAACCAGGATATAACAATGGTAATCCAGTAGATTTGAATGTTTTGTTAACCGGCAATTTAGATAAGCCTGCCTTTTTTATAACTAAAGTTGGGCGTGAAGCAGACCTGGAAAAAGCTCCCGGAGTGGAAAAAATAGGAGGGAAAAACGGCTTTTTGTTTTATCGCCGTTTGCCCTGATAATATTTTACTTTGAATATATGGGAGATTTAATAATTCCCAGCTTGTGGAAGAAATGCACCAGAGAAACTTTCAAAACTCCTAAGCCATATATTGAACTTCTTTTAAAATTGATAGATGAGGCTTCTTCAAAATATTTTGTAGGACAAGTAACTTCTGCAATTTCAAAACCTGCCATAAAAATCTGAGAAAGCATTTGATTGTCAAAAACAAAATCATCTGAATTTTTATGGTATGCTATCGCTTCCAGTGCAGTTTTCGAAAAAGCTCTGTATCCAGAATGGTACTCACTTAATTTCTGATTGATCAGAATATTCTGAGACAAGGTAAGGAATCTGTTGGCAATATATTTATACATGGGCATTCCTCCTTTAAGCGCACCTTTGCCTAGAATTCTGCTTCCCAAGACTACGTGATACAAATCGTTTCCGATAATGCTTGTCATGGCATGAATCAGTTTAGGGGTGTATTGATAATCAGGATGTAGCATTATAACAATGTCAGCGCCTAGTTTCAATGCTGTATCGTAACATGTTTTTTGATTTCCACCATAACCCTTGTTCTGAGTATGAACAACCACATGATTTATCCCTATTTCTCTTGCCACTTTTGCAGTCTGGTCTTTACTGGCATCGTCTACAAGAATTACTTCATCAACAATATCAAAGGGAATCTCGTCAAATGTTTTCTTTAATGTAAGTTCCGCATTATATGCCGGGAGCACTACCACGACTTTTTTATTGTTGTACATAAAATATTGAGGGAATTCAGGTTCAAATTTCCTTGCAAATTAAGATATTTAGACCTGTTTACGAAACAGCAGGAGAAAATTTGTCCGTATGAGGATTTTGAAATATTAATTTAGCCATGAAAACGATAAACATAGGAATTTTGCGAGAGGGCAGAATTCCGACTGACAGAAGAGTGCCCTTGTTGCCTGAGCAATGCAAGGTGATAAGTGAAAAATATCCTTTTGTTAAATTTTTTATTCAGCCTAGTCCGGAACGTTGTGTGAAAGATTCCGAGTATGAAGCTCTTGGGTTTCCTTTACAGGAAGATTTATCTTGTTGTCATATTCTTTTTGGAGTGAAAGAAGTGCCTATTCCACTATTGCTTCATGATAAAACCTATTTCTTTTTCTCTCATACCATAAAGAAGCAGCCTCACAATAAGAAACTATTGCAGACTATCCTTGAAAAGAGAATCAGGCTTATAGACTATGAGGTATTGACTGATAAAAATAGCAACAGAATAATTGCTTTCGGCAGGTATGCGGGAATTGTTGGTACTTATAACGCCTTTTATACCTACGGGCAGAGATTTGGTTTATATGATTTAAAAAGAGCTTATGCCTGTTATGACTATGCGGAATTAAAACAAGAACTGAAAAAAGTGAATTTACCGCCAATTAAAATAGCTTTGACTGGTGGCGGAAGAGTTAGCAATGGGGCGATTGAAGTTTTGGAGGAACTTAAGATTGTTAAAGTATCAGCTTCTGATTTCCTGACTCAGAAATTCTCTTATCCTGTTTATTATCAACTCAGGTCTGCAGATTATCATAAAAAAAGAAACGGCGAGCGCTGGTCGGGAGAGGAATTTTACTCACACCCAGAAAGATTTTATTCTACTTTCTATAAATATGAAAAAGTTACGGATCTTCTAATTGCGGGAGCCTACTGGAATCCTAAAGCCCCGGCACTCTTTACTAAAGAAGATATGTTGAGGGATGATTTTAATATAAAGATCATTGCAGATATCACTTGTGATATAGACGGTTCCATACCTTGTACCAAACGCCCTTCGACTATAAATGATCCAGTGTATGACTATAATCCATTCACAGGAGAGCTGGAATTGGCATTTTCAAATCATGACAATATAACGGTGATGGCAATCGATAATCTTCCAGGGGAGCTTGCGAGGGATGCAAGTAAAGATTTTGGAAGACAACTGATTGAAAATGTACTCCCCAATCTTCTGGGTGATGATAAAGATCGGACAATTGAGAAAGCAACTATAACAAAAGGGGGAAAGCTTACAGAAAGGTTCGGGTATTTGGAGGACTTTGTAAGAGGTTAATTCGTTGAATTGTAGAAACATTTGAATATGCAAATGTTCGATTATGTGGATTAAAATAAAAATTGCATATTTGCTCTAATAATTATAATTTAAATGGAAAAATATTCATATATCAGTAATGCTCACACAGATTACCTGGATGAACTTTACAAAAGCTACAAAGAAAATCCTGAGTCAGTAGATTACAGCTGGCAAAAATTTTTCGAAGGTTTTGATTTTTCAACTCAGAAGTTCGGAGAAAATGGTGGAAAAACAAATGGCCATGCAGCTAAAGGTGCTACATCAGTTTCTTCGGATGCAGTTCTAAAGGAAATTAAAGTTAGCCAGTTAATTCATTCCTACAGAAGCAGAGCTCACTTAAAATCTAAGACTAACCCTGTAAGAGAGAGAAAAGATAGAAAAGCTTTACTTGATCTTAGAGATTTTGGTCTTTCCGATGCTGATCTTGATACTCCTTTCCAGGCAGGTGAGCAATTGGGCATACCAGGAGCTACATTGCGCAAAATTATTGAGACTTTAAAATATATATATGAAGGCCCGATAGGCTTTGAATATTCCTATATAAGAGAACCTGAAATCTTAGAGTGGATTAAAGATAAAGTAGAGAAAGAATCTCTTAATTATAAGCTAAGCGCTGAGGAAAAGAAAAGGATTCTTTATAAACTGAATGAGGCGGTTGTCTTTGAAAACTTTCTTCATACGAAATACATAGGTCAGAAAAGATTTTCACTGGAAGGTGGGGAAACAACTATTCCGGCTCTTGACGTATTGATCAGTATGGGGGCAGAGCATGGTGTGGAAGAAGTTGTAATTGGTATGGCGCACAGGGGAAGGCTAAACGTTCTTGCCAATGTCATGGGCAAAACCTATGAGCATATATTCAATGAGTTTGAAGGAACAGCAGTGCCTGATCTTACAATGGGTGATGGTGATGTAAAGTACCATATGGGTTATTCAAGTGAGGTTACTACTGTAAACAATAAGAAAGTTTACTTGAAACTTGCTCCTAACCCTTCTCACCTTGAGGCCGTGGATCCTGTAGTATTGGGCTATGTAAGAGCAAAAGCGGACAGAATCTATAAATACGATTACAAAAAAATCCTTCCGGTATTGATCCACGGTGATGCAGCTGTGGCAGGTCAGGGTATTGTTTATGAGATCGCTCAGATGTCTAAACTACCAGGTTACAATGTAGGAGGTACCATCCACTTTGTGATCAACAACCAGGTTGGTTTTACTACAGACTTTGATGATGCCCGTTCAAGTATCTATTGTACTGATGTGGCAAAGATCATAGATGCGCCGGTACTTCACGTAAATGGTGATGACCCTGAAGCGGTTGTTTTCTGTATGAAAGTTGCTGCAGAATACAGACAGAAATTCCAGAGAGATATTTTCATTGACATGGTGTGCTATAGAAGACACGGTCACAATGAAAGTGATGAGCCTAAATTTACTCAGCCGTCTCTTTACAACATTATTGCAAGACATCCGAACCCAAGAGAAGTATACAACAAGAAACTTATAGAAAAGGGTGATGTTGATGCACAGTTGGCAAAAAATATGGATAAGGAATTTAGAGAAATGCTTCAGGATCGCCTTAACCAGGTGAAGCAGAAGCCTCTACCTTATACGTTCCAGAAAATGGAAAAGGAATGGCAGGAACTAAGAATTTCTACACCTGCAGATTTTGAACAATCTCCCGATACCTTCATTTCTCCGGAAACTTTTGACAAGGTAGGTAACGCTCTTTCTTCAATTCCGGATGGCTTCAAGCCTTTGAAGCAAATTGAAAAACTTCTGAGAGACAGAAAAGAGCAATTCTTTGAAACAAAAGTATTGAACTGGGCAAGTGCCGAACTTCTTGCTTACGGATCTTTACTTCTTGACAGAAAGATTGTAAGAATAAGCGGACAGGACGTTCAAAGGGGGACTTTCTCTCACAGACATGCAGTGCTGAAAGACGCTGAAACAAACGAACCATATTTTACCCTTAATAATATTGCAGATAACCAGAAAAGCTTCAGAATTTACAACTCACTACTTTCTGAAAACGCTGTTCTTGGTTTTGAATATGGGTATGCAATGGCCAATCCTAATGCACTTGTGATCTGGGAGGCACAATTCGGTGATTTTGCCAATGGAGCGCAGGTAATGATTGACCAGTTTATTTCAAGTTCTGAAACCAAATGGCAAAGACAAAATGGTGTTGTAATGCTGCTGCCACACGGTTATGAAGGACAAGGACCTGAGCACTCAAGTGCAAGACTGGAAAGATTTATAGAATTAGGTGCTGACTACAACATCATTGTTGCAAATATTACTGAGCCGTCAAACTTCTTCCATGCATTGAGAAGACAAGTGACCTGGCCGTTTAGAAAGCCATTGATCGTAATGTCTCCTAAGTCATTGTTGAGAAACCCTGCAGTAATTTCTCCAATGAGTGAATTTACAAGCGGAAAATTCAGAGAAATTATTGATGACAAGGAGGCAGATCCTAAAAAAGTGAAGAAGCTTTTATTATGTACAGGGAAAGTTTATTATGATCTGCTTGAGGAGAAGGTAAACAATAAGAGAAGCGACGTAGCTATCGTAAGACTTGAGCAGTTATATCCTCTTGCTCAGGAACAGTTGAATGCAGTTCTTAACAAGTACAAGGGAGCTAAGGTGCTTTGGGTTCAGGAAGAACCTGTAAACATGGGAGCCTGGGAGTATATATTAAGAAATCTATATAAGAAAGCCGATATAGATGTAGTTGCCAGAGAAGAGGCTGCGTCTCCTGCGGTGGGATACCTGAAGGCTCATAATGAGTCACAAAAAGACTTAGTACAACAAGCATTTGCATAATAAATGAATTAATAACCTTTTTCACTAAATAATAAAGAGAATGGCTTTAGAAATAAAAGTCCCGGTAGTCGGGGAATCTATATCAGAAGTAACAGTTGCAAGATGGAATAAGAATGACGGGGACTTTGTTAATGCAGATGAACTTCTTTGTGAACTGGAGTCTGACAAAGCGACTTTTGAATTAAACGCGGAATCAGCAGGTATCCTTCGTATTAAGGCGAAAGAAGGCGAAACTGTAGCAATTGGCGGACTTCTTTGCGAAATCGAGCCAAGTGGCAAAAGCGAAACTAAACCAAAAGAACCTGCTAAAGAAGAAGCTCCTGCTCAAACTTCAGGAAGCTCTGTTATTGAAATGAAGGTTCCAACCGTTGGAGAATCTATCTCGGAAGTAACGCTTGCTCGTTGGTTTAAAAAGCATGGAGAAGCTATAGTTGCTGACGAAGTTCTATGCGAACTGGAGTCAGATAAAGCTACTTTTGAGCTTACAGCGGAAGCCTCAGGAACATTGGAAATTATTGCTCAGGAAGGAGAGGTTCTTCCTATCGGTGCTGCAATCTGTAAAATATCAGGAGCTGTGGCAAAATCAGGAGCAAAAACTGCTGATGCTCCTGTTGCAGGAAATACTGACTACGCTAAAGGTCATACTTCTCCTGCTGCAGGGAAGATACTTGCAGAAAAAGGCATTGCTCCTACTGCAGTTGCAGGCACAGGCAAGGACGGAAGAATTACCAAAGAAGACGCTTTGAGTGCTCAGACAGTGAAAAAGGATAGCGCTCCTGCTGCGAAACCTGCAGAAGCTGCTAAGCCGGTGGTACAAAGCGGTGCAAGAAGCCAGAGAAGAGAGAAAATGACAAGTCTGAGAAAGACTGTGTCAAGAAGATTGGTTGCTGTGAAAAATGAAACGGCGATGCTTACTACTTTCAACGAAGTAGATATGAAGCCAATCATGGATCTCAGAGCGAAGTATAAAGATCAGTTCAAAGATAAATACCAGGTAGGTTTAGGCTTTATGTCTTTCTTCACTAAGGCATGCTGTCTGGCTCTTCGTGAGTTCCCTGCTGTTAATGCATTTATTGATGGCGAGGAAATTGTTTACAATGATTTCTGCGATGTGTCTATTGCGGTTTCAGCTCCAAAAGGACTTGTAGTTCCTGTAATCCGTAATGCGGAGTCAATGTCTTTTGATCAGGTCGAAAAAGAAGTAGTGAGACTTGCCTTACGTGCAAGAGATAATAAACTTACTATCGATGAGATGAGCGGAGGTACTTTCACTATCACAAATGGTGGAATCTTCGGTTCTATGCTTTCTACTCCGATTATCAATGCACCTCAGTCTGCGATTCTTGGAATGCACAATATTGTTGAAAGACCTGTTGCTGTAGGAGGACAAGTTGTTATTCGTCCGATTATGTATGTAGCACTTTCATATGATCACAGAATCATCGATGGAAGAGAGTCTGTTGGTTTCCTTGTGAGAGTAAAACAACTTCTTGAAGATCCTTCAAGATTATTATTAGGTATATAAGAAATATGTATTTCAGACTGCTATTAGTTCTTCTTTCTCTGATTTTCGCATCATCACTAAGTCGTGCTCAGATTTTTGACATAAAGGCGAGTGATGCCAGGAAAATCAAGGAAAGAAAACTGATTGTAGTACTGGCAGATACAACCCATACTTGGGGCAAAAGAAATAATGATCTTTTAAAGTCGATTGTCCCTAAATACTGGGATTCCATTTCAATAGAATTCATGAATCTTGCACAGGTAAGGAAATTGTATGCTTTAAAAAATACTGAATATTTTACCCTCGAATTTTCTTCTCTCAGATCTCAGAAAAATTCTCTTCTTGAAAAGCTTAACCCTGAGGTAGATCCAAGATCTGTATTGTGGAATGCTAAAGAGCATGGGTACTTTGAACTGGCTTTGTCAGAAAATTTTGAGAGGCCGTTTTATAAATTCCGGACTGCAGTATCAGCACCTATTGAAGGTGATTTTATTATCTCCATTCAGCAAATTTCCAAACTGGTTGATTATAAAAAACTGGAACCAGGATTTTCTGATAAAGAGTATTTTAAATCCATTGCAGCAAAAGCCCAGACTTTGAAGGATCGCACGCTGAATATTGATACACTTCAGTTGAAACGTGTTTTCAAAACATTTGCATATGTTTCGGAAGAGTATACTCAGAAGTACAGGTTGACAGATTTCGCTGAGATTACTGAAAAGATAAAAGGACCTGATAGTACAGCAGCATATACAGCTGTAATACCTTATACAGATATTCTGGGAAGAGGAAAAAGCTTTGAAGGTACAGCAGGAGGAGGAATGGAAGCATATGAAGGGAATATTTATTACCTGCATGTTGTTATAGATGCCAGGGATGGCGAGATAATAAGTTTTGCAAAAGACGAAAATGCCAATATTGAGCGAAGGAGCCTGAGGCAGTTTGTCAGATATTTCGAATAAAACATTTCACAATTTTAACTTTTTAAATTTCTGATCATATGACATATGATGTTGTAGTTATTGGTTCGGGTCCTGGCGGTTATGTTGCTGCCATCAGATGTGCCCAGTTAGGAATGAAAACAGCTCTGGTTGAGAAATATACTTCGCTTGGAGGTACTTGTCTTAATGTAGGTTGTATACCATCAAAAGCATTGCTAGATTCTTCAGAGCATTATCATAATGCGGCTCATGCTTTCAAATCTCATGGTATTGAGTTAAAAGACCTGAAGGCGAATATTAAGCAGATGATACAGAGAAAAGGCGATGTCGTGAGTAAAACGGTTGAGGGCATCAACTTTTTAATGAAGAAAAATAAAATTGATGTTTATACTGGTCTCGGTTCATTCCTGGATAAAAATACAATTCAGATAGCTGGCGCTGATGGAAACAAAACCATCACAACTAAGAAGACCATTATTGCTACAGGTTCGAAGCCATCTTCATTGCCTTCAATTGCTATCGATAAGCAAAGAATCATTACTTCTACGGAAGCGCTTAACCTTACGGAAATTCCTAAGCACATGATTGTGATAGGCGGCGGTGTAATCGGTCTTGAGCTTGGTTCTGTGTATGCCAGACTGGGTACAAAGATCACGGTTATAGAATACCTTGACTCAATTATTCCGACAATGGATAAGGCTCTTGGAAGAGAGTTGCAAAAGGTATTAAAAGGATTAGGCTTTGAATTTCACTTCAACCATAAAGTTACAGGAGCAACTGTAAAAGGAAAAGAAGTAACTGTAAAAGCAGATGATAAGCTTGGTAATTCAGTTGAGTTCAAAGGAGATTACTGTCTTGTATCTGTAGGTAGAAAACCTTATACAGAAGGCTTGGGGCTTGAGAAAGCAGGAGTGAAGCTGGATGAAAGAGGAAGAGTTGCTGTAAATGATCATTTGGAAACTTCTGTTCCTGGAATTTATGCAATAGGTGATGTAGTCAAAGGTGCGATGCTTGCACATAAAGCTGAAGAAGAAGGTGTATTCGTAGCTGAATCCATGGCTGGTCAGAAACCGCATATTAACTATAACCTGATTCCAGGGGTAGTTTATACCTGGCCTGAAGTGGCTGCAGTAGGTTTTACTGAAGATCAGTTAAAGGAGCAGGGAAGATCATATAAAACAGGATCGTTTCCATTCAAAGCACTGGGTAGAGCCAGAGCAAGTATGGATACAGATGGCTTTGTAAAAGTTCTTGCCGATAAGGGAACAGATGAGATTCTTGGAGTGCATATCATTGGTCCGAGAGCTGCTGATATGATAGCAGAAGCTGTTGTAGCAATGGAATTCAGAGCATCTGCAGAAGATGTTTCAAGAATGTCGCACGCGCACCCGACTTATACGGAAGCATTCAAAGAGGCATGTCTTGCTGCTACTGAAAACAGAGCATTGCACATGTAATTCTTGTAATTACTAACATTAAAAGGCTATTCTGAATAAGGATAGCCTTTTTTGTTTTAAATACGAGCGATTCAATGTAGGAGGTTTTATAGAAAAGGGAAGTGCCTGAAAGCCCTTCAATATTGTCGTTTTTTACCTCCTGTTTTTAACTTAAGAACGGTTACTTTGTATAAGTAAAGAACTCTTAAAACACGTAAAAGAAAATGTCACTAATCAACCCTTATCTGATGTTCAACGGCAATTGCCTTGAAGCATTTAATTTTTATAAATCCGTGTTTGGCG
This sequence comes from Sporocytophaga sp., assembly GCA_024707265.1. GTDB lineage: Bacteria > Bacteroidota > Bacteroidia > Cytophagales > Cytophagaceae > Sporocytophaga. The sequence goes on from JANQAB010000009.1 coordinate 990,802, forward strand.
GAGAGTTTATTTCTATTCAAAAATTTAAGGATTTACCACCTTCGGAAGATTTTAAAATTGATGCCAAGTTTGGAGACAGGATCATGCATATATCTCTTCCAATTAATAAAGAAAAAGACAATGTACTTATGGGTTGTGATTCAAATCCTGAATATGGTGAAGTTCCAGTTGTCAGTAATATTACCCTGAGTTTTAGTGCCGATTCTAAATCTATTGCGGATAAAGTTTTTAGTTCCCTATCGGAAGGAGGAAAAGTCTCAATGCCTTTAGCAGATACATTCTGGGGATCTTATTTTGGTATGTGTGTAGATAAATTCGGAACCAGTTGGATGGTAAGCTTTGATAAATCCAAATAATATAAGTATTGAAACCAGTTTGAAATCAAAAGTTGTTTTAACTGTAAAGATATATTTCTATGGTTACATTGACATTACTTAAATTTTCGGTGCAAATTAATGCATCGAAAGATAAAGTGTGGGATGCACTTTGGTCTGATGCCTCATATCGCCAATGGACAGAGGTTTTTAGTCCTGGCTCTTACGCAGAAACTGACTGGAAAGAAGGAAGTAAAATAAAATTCCTGACTGCTGAAGGGGATGGTATGTATAGTGTTATAGAGACTATGAAACCCAGTAGCCAAATGACCTTCAGGCATCTCGGAACAGTTTTAAAAGGCAAGGAACAGCCAGAATCAAAAGAAAGTGAAGAGTGGGAAGGAGCTAAGGAAAGTTATTTTCTATCTGAAAAAGATGGAATAACTGAACTTAATGTGGAGGTTGATGTAACCAATCAATATCAGGATTATTTCAATAAAACATTTCCAAAGGCACTGGAGATTGTTAAAAAAAATGCTGAACAATAAATAAGTTTGTCTTGAGAAATAGCAGGGTTCATCCCGCCTGATTGATTCCTGCTATTTTAAGTTCAATTTTTTAGGCATCACTGTGTTGTTATTCTTGATATAGTTTGATTTTTAGAGTTGCAGGTGTTTTTCCTTTATTTTGTAACTTTATTTAATTGCCTAAAGTAAAATTCTACTAAATTTTATTGAGACAAGTTTATGTCAATTGTTTATAGTACATCATTGTGGAAAAGCATTGAAAATTTCGCACTTGATGAACCCACAGATGTTTATGGTTTTTCTACCCGCCTTGCGAACGAAAATAAGTGGACGATAAATTTTGTCAAGTCTGCTATACTGGAATACAAAAAGTTTATGTATCTGGCTGCTACCTCCGATAAAATGGTATCTCCATCTGAGGTAGTAGATATTGTATGGCACCAGCACCTGGTGTTTACTAAGTCCTATAATGAATTCTGCAATCTGTTAGGCAGAAAGATTGAACATGTTCCTTCGACTCATAATAGTAAGGACCATAAGAAGTTTGCTGCAGCTAAAGAGAGAACGAAGGTGATATATGAAGGAACTTTCGGAATGCAACCGGAAGAAATATGGAATTACTCTGATATATATGGACCACTTTCATTACCTAAAGCTTCAATTAATTTAAGAACATTTTTATTAATAGGAATCTTTGCCTTTGTCGTTCTTGTAACGCCTTGTTATTATTTGTTTAGACCTCTTGTAATACAAATTGGCAATCCATATTATATGTGGATGTTATTGTTGGGCTGCGGGGCAACATTTGGTTTGTTGAATCTTTATAATAAGAGAATACAGTCAGAGTTTTTGAATGGCCTACCTCAATATTCTTTCTTAAAAAAACTCACGCCGGCTGAGTTGATCTATGCCCAGGATTGTAATCTGGCACCATTTATTGATGGCGTAGTCAGCAGAATGATAGAAGAAAATAAGATTAATGTTAGTAGATACAGATTGGAGAATGAGGAAAAGTCTGTAGTCGCGAACATCTATGAATTTATCGTAAAAGAAACACTGGAAAGTCATAGCAGAATTAAGTATAATGAACTTTTAAGACTTCTTAAAGGTCGGTATGTATTTACTTCCCTTGCTGGCTCATTAGATGCATTTCAAAAGTATTACATCAAATCAAAATTTTTTGGAAGGCTTTACTACATAAACTTTTCAATCATATCACTGGTATACATGGCTGGTGTCGTGAGGCTCTTTACAGGAATATCAAGAGACAAGCCTGTGTTCTGGCTGGTAGTATTTTTAATAGCATATCTAATATTGACTATATTTTTTCTCAAACGTCTTACTAAACAAATATTAAAAGAAACTATTCCTGCCTTTTACAGAGCATCAAAAGCACAGGACCATATAAACACTGAAGATTGGGATTGGAGATATTTTATGGCTGGTTCATTATTACTTGCTCCTACATTTATTTCTGCACGAAATGCAGGTAATGAAAGCAGCAGTTCTGGAGGTGATAGCTCCTCATCAAGTTGTGGCAGTGGATGCAGTTCTGGTGGTGATACCTGCGGAAGCTCGTGTAGCAGCTGTGGGGGATGTGGGGGAGATTAAGTGTTCGGAATATTTCCTTGAGTTTCTTTAAGAAAGGGATTCTTTCTTTATGAAGAATTTAATTATATTGGGATTCAAGGATCTGAGATTTAATTAAAGTTTAGATAGTTTTTTAATTACGATTAGAAATAGAAGGTAAAGTTATAAACATTTTTCACATTTATTTGTTAATAAATTACTTTAGCAGTCTTTGGGGTTTAAAAGCATAAACTTCCAGTATGCATGAAAATTGAAAATGTACTTTTGATAGACGATGATAATATAACCAACTTCATAAATCAACGTCTTCTAAAAAAACTAAACGTCGCCAGTAACATAACCACAGCCGCTAATGGCTATGAAGGGCTAGAGCATGTCCATAAATTTTGCAGGAATTATAATAACTGTTCTCACCTGATTTTCCTGGATATTAAAATGCCAGTAATGGATGGGATAGAGTTTCTGAAAGAATTCAATACTCTAAATCTTCCTAATAAAGAAAATATTAACATCATTATGCTTTCCACTTCTTCTAATGAGAATGATATCAGGCAAATAGAAAAGTTTAAGGTTCGTGAATTTCTTACGAAACCACTTACAGAAGAAAAGATATTAAAGATTTTACAGGATTGGGAATCTTACTGCCACGAATAATTTTTTAATAAAAGAATCCCAGCCTGAAATTGAATAATTGGTCTTCTTCTGAAAAAGCATAGGTAGCATTCATTACGAATCTGTCATAGATTGACATCCATACTCCTGGTCCGTAAGAGGTATGCCATTCTCTGGATTTTTCTCCTCTTACATATACACGACCATTATCCAATAAGGCCATTAGCCCGATTTTTGCAGGAAATATGTATGCATTAAAGTTAAAAAGCTCACCTCTTAATTCTACATTCTGATAGAAAGAATCATCTCCAATGAACCTTGTTTTTCTGTATCCTCTGACGTTTTGGGTTAGGCCTATACTACTGCCCTGGTAAAACTCGAAATCTCCGCCGGTAGCAGCACCGCCAATTCGCATTGCCAGGGTTAGCTGTTTGGGTAGGTTGGGAGTAATATATACTATGAATTCACTTTTAAAATGTCTGTAATAACCTTTGGTATATGTGAGCCTTTTGCTGATATTGGCTTCTGCTGTTAATAATATTCCTCTTGTAGGATTGTAAATATTGTCTCTTGTACCTAATACAAATGATGACCTTAAGCCAAGGAATTGTTGCCCCTTATATATTTCAGGATTAGACTCTCCAAGTGTTTCAGACAACAAAGTCCCAGTGTTGTCTTCTACTCTGTAATATTCATAAAGTGGTCCAAGATTTATTTTAAAAAAGCTGGTGAAACTTTTTGATAATGCGGGATTGATCATGGTATGCAGCAAACGTACCCTGTAAAAATCAATTCCCGCGGTTTTGCCTGGAGTTTCATTACCATATCCGAAGAAATTGAATACAAATGCCGGGGCATAGGATAAAGCATTAATGTACAAATCATATTTCTTAATAAAGTTTTTTACCTCACCTGTATACTCTAATTTTCTTGAACGTGTGTGGGTTGCTACGTTTACCATGAGCTTATGACTGGCTCCATATGGCAAACTTCTGAATTTATATGTCTGGTATAATACTCCTGCACCTATATAAAATCCGTCATCAGGATTATAATACAGTGTAGCCTGAGGTCCAAGATACTTGTATTTGAATTCATCCAGACCAGGGAAGTTAATGCGTTCTTTGAATGAGGTTTGAATGCTGGTACTTTTCCCTTTTTGAATATAAGTATCATAGTTGGTATCATAGATAAACGTACGATTGCTGCAATCATCCACTTTTGAGAAGTCAAGAATAGTGTCCTTATCTCTGCCTCCGATTATTCTTACTTTTATACCTTTGTCAACATCTCCCGTGAGAACAAACTTATCTTCTCCTGCAAGCCCATATAATCTGATTTCGCGTGTTGTCTCTGACTTAAAAGTACGCTCATATAATTTCTTTGATATTTCTCCTTCTTTATTGATTTTGTTGATGGTAACTCTTGTATGAAAATCATCTACTCGTTCTATGGTGAAATGTTCATCTTTATCACTTCCATATATGTCAGTGTATTGATTCAAAGCATGATAATATTTAAGTGC
>JANQAB010000007.1 GCA_024707265.1 Sporocytophaga sp.
AATGTCAGAAAGTCCACCTCTTAATGCTGCTTCATGCATAGATTCCACACCATACCCAATAAATGGAAAGGATTTGTCTCCTGTTGTAACAAGGCCGCCAAATTCTATTCTGGGTAATACATAATCTACTTCTGGTTGATTTTTTATGGTTTTAATCATTTTTTTGGTAATCAGCTAACCCGAATTCCAATGTATATTTTTCCTGACTTTCTAAGCTTCTGTTATCTTTTATCTGGAGATGTCCTGTGCCTCCAGAACCTCCAAAACCGTTACGGATTGTCATCTCCTGCAAGCCATAGATGGAGAATCCGTAATAGCCTAATGCTATTGCCATGGCTGCATAACCTGATGCTGCGATGAATATAGCAAATAAAGTTCTTCTTTTATTTCTGAATAAATTTCTATAAGCTAAATGTAGTATTTTTGAAAAATGTTGTATCATACCAGTTCTTCTTTAAATATTTTACCATCCTGAATTACAATTTTTGCTTTTGCTTTTTCTATTACATAAGGATCATGAGATGCTACAATAATTGTTACCTTGTCATCTTCATTCAGCTTTGTGATGAGTTCCATGATTGATATAGCTGTTTTTCTGTCAAGGTTGGCAGTTGGTTCGTCTGCGATGATCAATTCCGGATTTCCCACCAATGCTCTGGCTATTGCAACACGTTGCTTCTGTCCTCCGGATAGCCTTGCAGGCAAATGATCCATTCTGTCTTGAAGTCCTACTTTTTCCAATACAGTTGTAACACGTTCTTTAATTTCTTTTTTACTGATGTTTTTAAAGAGTAATGGAAGTTCTACGTTTTCGTATGCAGTAAGAACCGGGACCAGGTTGAATGATTGAAATACAAATCCTATTTTGTTTAGTCTCAGTTGATGCAATGCTTCCAGGTTTACATGAGTGATGTCTGAACCATTGAATATGATATTTCCGGAGGTGGGTTTGTCTATACTTCCCAGTATATTCAGAAATGTGGACTTCCCACTTCCGGAAGGACCTGCAACGACAATGAAATCGCCTTTTGTAACATTGAAATATACATTATTGAGGGCCAGGATTTCTGTTTCTCCTACTTGATATTTTTTAGTGACCCCTCTTAGTTCTGCTATTGATATGCTCATTTCATTAGGAAGTTATTTGCGTTAGTTATCTTAATTCTCTTAGTTATCTTTAAATCAAAGAGGGTGAAAATTCTAATTTCTTTTGACTAGTTATACTTTCTGATTGGTGAATAGAGAATGCCTTCTGATATATTTCGCTTGCATCCCTTATTAGTTTCATTCCAATTTCATCTACATGACGATTTCTCCAGACTTCGAGGCTTGTTCCTTTCACATATTGGTTGAAAGCCCCCAGGGCAGGTCCACACTGAATTTGAAAATCAATTTTACGCGATAAGTCCCCATTAAGCGCATATTGAGTGGACAGGACAAAATAATATTTAAATATATTGGCCATTTTTAGTTTGGGGTTGGATTGCATTTTTGCGAGCATTTCCGGCCTGGCAGATTTAAAATAGTTTTCTACCTCTTCCCATATTTTTTCAAATGATTTCCCGAAATATTTTTCTTGAATCATTTTAGAAGTGTCCTCAGGTAGCTCTTCTAATGAATTGTATTGTTTGTAAAGTTCATATAATTTTTTTCCTCGTACCGGAAACAGAACTCCCTTTTTCAATACCTGAACCTGAGCTCCAATTTCAAACATGTCTCCGGCAGGAGCATAGTCTGTATCCTGAATGTTCATCTGCGAGATCAGGTCTTTAACGATGTCGCTTGTACCAGCTTCCAATGTACATTGGTTGATAGAGCCGGTCAGGACATAGTCTGCTCCAAGCATAATGGATGCAACTATTGCCTGAGGAGTTCCAATGCCGCCGGCAGCGCCTATGTGTATTTTTTGTTTATATCCGAATTTTTGTATCAGTCTGTCTCTGAGAAGTGATATTACCGGAACTAATGTAAATGCAACTCCCTGATCGGTGTGACCTCCGGAGTCGGCTTCTGTTGTGATGTCTGAGGCTAGTGAAATATATTTTCCTGCTTCTGCTTCTTCACGGGTAAGATACCCCTTAGCCAATAAGTCATGAATAATGTTTTCAGGAGGAGGGCTTAAAAATACTTCAGCGACTTCTGGTCTTGATATTTTAGCTATAATATTATGAGTTGCGATAGCCTGACCATTTTCAAATCTTACACCTTTTAGCCTGAAATATACCAGTGCAGGTGAAGCTGTTGCAAATGCTGAGGCTTCGATGACATTTATTTTTTTTGCTGATACATAGTTGCGCAAGGTCTAATTCCCACTGAGGATTGGTTGGGTTGTGAAGAAAATTTATTCCAAAAGGTTTTTTAGGAGATATATTGCTTTGAATTTCTTCTATTGAACTCTTAATTTGTTCTAAACTCATTCCCCCACATCCCAAAAAGCTTAATAAATCTGAATTAGCCATTTTGATTACCAGCTTTGAAGAGGATATTCCTCGGTACATGGCTCCTGCAACGTAGGCTTCTTGAATTTTATACCTGTTTCTGAAACTTTCAGATCCAATTTTAAATCGAGAGGAGGGAAGGTTATGGGAAGTGTTAGTTTTCGGCTGATCAGTCTCTTTTATTTTTTGTATAAGTCTTGTCAGTACAGAGCCAGGACCCACTTCTTTAAATTGTTCTGCGCCCTTACTAAGAACCATTTTTACTTGCTGCTTCCAGGAGACGGGATTGGAAATTTGTTTAGTGAGAAGATCAGCAGTATTATGGTTTGTATATTCTATGCAATTATAGTTCGAATAGACTGGTATTGCCGGATCATTAAATGAATAATTTAAGATGAATGATTTAAATTTATCTCTGGCAGGCTCCATATACCTTGAATGAAAGGCTCCACTCACATTCAATAAGATTGTTTTCATTCCTGCTGAGGTAAGCAAAGGCTCGGCTTGCTTTAGCTGGTCCTGGTTACCGGACAATATTGTTTGTTCATCTGAATTGTAGTTGGCGAAATCTATTTGAGGGAATTTGGTTTTGATAATTTCTTCAAGCTGGTTTTGATTTCCTCCCATTACAGCCATCATTCCTCCATCTTTAATTTCTGCGAATAATTCAGCGCGTCGTTTAACTATTTCCAGTCCCGTTTTAAAATCCATTACTCCGGCAGCTACGAGGGCATTATACTCTCCAAGGCTATGACCTAATAGGTAACTTGTTCTGTTTGCACCTGATTTTATATAATCGAGGTAATACATCATGTTCACAACATATAAGGCAGGTTGTGTATATTTGGTATAGGATAAATTACCACCAGAATCGTTCAGGCAAAGAGCTTCTACTGAATAATTCAATATAGAATCTGAGAGCTCTATTAGTTCAGGATACTTTTGAAAAAGTTCCTTGCCCATACCCTTGAATTGTGATCCTTGTCCCGGAAATACAAGACAGGTTTTCTTTTCATTGTCGGTTAACATATATAACTTGTAATAAAAGAATAGCTGTGTAAAATGATATGATGGAGTCCCTTCTTTGCTCTAAAAAAAATCCATATAACTAGTTGGGACTGCTGGACAATTATCGGACTTATTTTTGAGAGTTTCAAAAAAAATAAAAGAAAAAAATATAAAGTTAATTCTTAATAAATTTTTAATTGATTTAATAATGATGTTAGATTGTGCTATGGTTACCTTATTAAGGATGATAAGCATAAGTTGGAATAATATTATTTGTTATAATTATTTTAATGTTTCTGGTAGAAAGATTTAATCTAAATATCTACATTTTTGAATTTAATGTTTTGCGCATATTGTCATTGATGGTTTAGCAAACAAGGCTTATCGGTTAGTCTCTTTATATATAAGTTTTGTAGAATTTATATATAATTGTTTGAAAAAGAGTTATAAATATTATCATAAAAGGAAATGATTACTATCCTTTGTTATTATATTTTCCATTGTTCTGGTGAAAGGTAATAAAATGATTTGCAGGCAATGGAGTCGTTCGATTGCATGTGTTTTTAATACCTGACGTTTTATTACCTATCGGAAAATTTAGATTTATAGTAAATCTTCCCGAAGGGAATGCCGCGCATATTGAGATTGTAAGAGATCTTATTCATTGTTGTAAAAGAGTTATAGGATTTATAAATAAAAGGAATATAAAGCAGACCTCTATATTCCCTTTATTATTGTTACCTACAACAAGTGTTGGATGCCCATCGTGCAGCTGAACCCTGATATATAACGAGGTTTCCATCATCCTGAAGTCTTAGGTATGCGCCCGGATACATGTGGGTATTAGAAGCCCAATAAGGTACAAAAGCGTTATCATATAAAACGAGATTTCCATCAGTCTGCATCAGGCAGCGAGTGATATAAGGTCTTCCGTGTGTATTCGAATGCCATAATGCCCTATTCAGATTATCATAGAGCACCAGATTTCCATCTGTTTGTAATGTTAATCTGAAGCGTGAATCTATGGATCTCATTGATTGCCCTTGCAACAATTGCGCTCCACCATTCATAATATATCTATTGGATGTTGAGGTTGGCGGATATAAAGCTAAAAGAGAAGTTCTGTCTTGAGATGTAAACGGCCTGTTAGTTCCGTTAGAGCATGCGAGCATCCAAGATCCTGCAGATGGTGCAGTGGGTGTACCTGGAATATTCACAGCTCCTACACCTGCATCTCCTTCATTTCCTCCGGAGCCGCAACTATAGGCTCTGTTCATAAAATCTGTGTGACGAAACCCTATGGCATGTCCTATCTCATGTGCAATAACAGTTGCTGCATCAGCTCTTGTTGTTGTGTTGTTAAAATGATAAGTATTCAGCCTGATCTGATTTGCTGGGTTTCCACCTGTAGGAAATCCTGCGCTGATTCCTAATAAGCTACTTACTTCATAGAATGAAATGATTCTGATGTCGGCAGAAGATGAACTGGTACTTCTGGCAAATCTTAAACTTATACTTAATGCATTATACCTGGCAAGGGCTTCATCAAATGCGTTCTGCATATAAGTTCCTAAGGCTGGATCCATATATACCTGTATTGCTCTTGGTAATCTGTTTACCTGCCAGGTTGTGGCATAATGCTCTGCTCGACCATTGGCCAGTTGATCAGAGTTTTGTGCAACAAGTTCATCGATCTGACTTTCGGTCAAATATATATCGTATTCTACTATATACCCGTCTTCGAATTTGCGAAGACCTTCACTCGTTACAAATCCCGCTGCATGGAGCTTTGATATGATTTCATCCGGAACATCATTGTTGCGTTTTACTTCTTCCTTTTGGGATTTACATGAAAGAAAAATGACGCCAAAAGTCATGATTAGACAATAGGTTAGCTTCTTCATTTTTTAAATTATTAGGTTAAATAATTTTTTGACTAAAAGAAATTAAAAACTGCTAGTGGCAAATATTGAATGAAAAAATGAGTAATCCAATATGTAAGTATTTGATGTTAAGTTGGTTGTGTTGTTGGGCTGTTATAATTTATATGTTGGTCTTATTTTTTAATAATTAGTTGTATGGGGCAATGAATTTTATAATGTAGATGTATGCGGAATACTTGCACACTGATTATTGAGTAATTTAATGAACAAATCGCTTATTGATTATTTAACTTTTGTCGATGCATATGTTTCTCTTGTTGACCATTTAGTTTTGCTTATCCTTAAGTGTTGTATAATTCCAGCTTATTATAAATAAACAATAGATTTTATCTTTTGATTATTTAAAAGTTAAAGCGGTTATGTATTACCTGCCTGATTTTTTTACGCTTAATTGAGTTTGAGATTTCATCGACATTATCGTTCAATTTGAAAGGGGGAAAAAATAAAAAAAAATTAATGCTGGGGGTTATAACCTTGTATAATGCTCGGTTTATAATAAGGCGGGTAAAAATTGATTGACTTGATAAATTAAACCTCTTTACTCCGCATCATTCTCCAATATCACATTACAGGTTTAGAGCCGTTGTAATGATAATAATTAACTTTGTTCTTATTGAAGTTTTATGTAAATAAAATAGTAGTATTTAAAATTTGTATTCTATAATATTCAATTATTCAATATTTGAAAATTAATATATCACAGACATTTTCAATACTTCTTCTCCGTTATTGATATTGATAAGATAGTAACCTGCCGGGACTCTGTGATCATTTACATAGCCATCCCACAGTTTAGGCAAGGTTAGCTGGCAAATGGTGTTACCGAATTTATCAACAACCTTAGCATTTCCCGTTTGAGAAAAAAAATAATTATCATCTACTCCATCACCATTAGGAGTAAGAACGAGCTGCTTACAGTCCTCTCTTGGAATTTCAATGGTATTGGGTATTGAGTAGGAACAGCCATTTGGTGCAGATACTGTAAGTTTATATTCCAGATCTTCTAGGTTCACAAATTGACCTGACATTGAAGAATACTTAGTATGTGTCTGCAATCCTTCTATATCGAATTTGTAGTTGCTGTCAGGCTGATCGGATAAACTGATTTTTACTGCCCCCTGCTTTATGCATGAGCTTCCTGTAATGTCATAGCTTACTCCGCTTGTATTGACACAAGGAATAACGTCAATATTAAAAGCATCTGTTCTTAGTGTAAGATTGGGGAAAGCAGGATGAGTTACTTCGACATAATAACTGCCCTTGTCAGAAAGACTTGCTTTATTTATACTATAAATCTTGGATGTTTGTCCAGTTGCAATAGAATTAAAGAACCATTTTCTTGAAACACCTGAAGTGTTCGAGTCTAATTTTGAATCTATAAAAAACTTTTCAAATTCAACAATAGTCTGATTTGTGCCTAAATTAAAGATTTTCTGCGGAGATATTTCAAACAATGTATTGTAATTGAGAAACGATGTTAATGGCAGTAAATTCTGAAAGGTTAGATAATTCTTATACAATCTTACTTTGTTAAGAGATTGGTAAGAAGTTAATGACGGGATCTGTGAAATCAGGTTGCTATCCAGATATACGGTTTGAATTCCTTTTGGCAAAGGGGGGAAATTTTCAATAAGGTTAGTGCTTGCGTCAAGTATCTTTAAGCTATCCAATCCGGAGAGATCAGGCAACTGTTTGATTTTATTTCTGAAGCATTCCAGCTTTCTTAATTTCGGAAGGCCGGACAGATCGGGAAGTGCAGAGATTCCAACCAAAGATATTCCCAGATATTCAAGCTTAGGTAAATTTAAAACAGGTACATTATTAAACCTATTCGTGTGAACCAATAACTGAATAAGCTTTTGATTATTGGTAAGGTCGGGAAATTGAGTTAATTCCAAACGATGAACAGAAAGGTATTGGAGGTTAGGGAAAGGCGAAAAATCTGGTAAGGTCGTCAGTTTGGTTTCCCCGATATTCAGTTTTATCAATCCTGTCATACCAGATATGTCTGGTAAGCTCATAATAGGATTCTTGGTAATATTAAGTTCTGTAAGTCCTGTGAAATATTTAAGTTCATCGATAGTAGTGATACCATAATTAGGACATTCCAGTTTTTTTACTGTTGCAGCTTTTGATAAAACTAGATTCTGATTAGCGTCAAGAGCAGAGGGAATACTGTCAGCAATACATTTTCTGAAAGCATTGTCTGCAATTGGTGTAACCTGTGCCAATGCTACAGTTAGATGTAAAGCACTTATAAATATTGCCGCTATGTATTTAATAAAACTCATTCTGTTACTGTAATACTTCCCTTGATAACATTCCCATCTTTATTTTGTATGATATAAATAAAATACCCTGATTCAAGTTTTCCTGATTCCGAGTATCCTGACCAGGTCCATTGTTCTCCATTTGCCAATTGCCTGGAATAAATCTGATTTCCGGATTTGTCAATGATCGTTAGATTTGAAGATTGCGTAACCACGGGACCAAGCCATTCTTCACCTCGTCCGGGATTAAAATCATAATCAAGTTTGCAGATTTTTCCTTTTAAAATTAGAGGATTAAATTGATGTTTACAACCGTTATAGTCCGTAACTTCTGCTCTGTAAGTCCCTTGATTTAAATCTCTGAAAACATTTTCCTCCTCTGATTCTACGCCATTAAGGGTAGTTTTGTATGGGGAGGTGCCGCCTTTAAATCCTTTAATTTCAATAATTCCATTATTGCTGCCACTACATGGCTCCTGAACGATTACCTGAGCTGAAATAACAATACCTTCACATTTATTTGCAGGTGGCGATGTTAAATCATTTTTAGGCGCTGTTACAGTATTGGTAAGGTTATTAGCGTTATCTGATTTTAAAGAAAGCTCCCGGGAAGTTTTCTGATCATTGTCTACAACAGGAAGATTCTCGGTTGTATTATTTTTAGTTGTAATGATTTGATTTTCAGATTTATTATGAGGTGTTATTGTTACTTTGGAAAGTGGTTCACTGTCCTTAATTTTGACCTCTTTTTCAATTTCTAGTACGTATGGAACACTTTCAGTTATGACAGTATCTTCTTTGTTTTTTTCAGATTTTTCAATTTGTGGTGATGAATTATTATTGAAGAGCAAATAGGAGCCAGAACCAATCACTGCCAAAAGTATCAGGAAAGTCCAGCCTTTATTGAACGTACTGCTTTGATCAACCTTAGTTTGCTCTTCAGCCATTATTGATTTCAGCCCTTTAAGCTTATTCTGAAGAATGAGCTCCTTTGCATTTTTGCATACTTCTACCTTGTGCTGAAGAGCATTATCGGATATAAGTTGTTCCTCAAACAACAATCTTTTATTTTCAGGCAGTGATCCTGAAAGGTATAGCTCTATTGCCTCATATATGTTTTCATCACCGCTGCTATACATGACCTTTTAATTTTTGAATTATAAGAGGATTATTTTCAATTTCTTTATATAGTTTTTCTCTACATCTTTTAAGAGCCATTTTTGCAGCTCCCTCAGATTCCAATCCCATTCTCAATTGAATATCTTCCATCATCAGATTCTGATAAATGGTGTAGTTTAAAATTTCAATGCACTTATTACCAATTTGGGAGAATAATTGGGAAAGAAGATTTTCTTCTTTAGCCGGATATATCTCCTGAAAATCAGCTTCTATATTATAAAGATGTTCTTCAGATTGAAAATCCACACTAATCGATTTGTTGCTCTTTCTCAGGCTGTTGATCCATCTGTTGATGCAAAGCGTAAATAGAAATCCGTACACGGTATACTTATCATTATATTTACCTTCCAGAATGTGTTTATAGAGGTACATGACAGCATCCTGAAACACATCCTCAACATCTTCCTTTTTGCCTCCCCTGTTTAAAATTGTCTTTTTTACCCTGGGATACACCAACTTATAAAATAAAGAGATGACCTCTTTATCTTTTCCTTGTTTGATTAAATCAGGAATATCCTTTTCAACAATGGCCATATTTGTCAAATCTATACTGAAGACACGCCGGAATTTCAATAGTAATGGAATTTTTAAGAAATTTTTGAATATTTTTTATTTACTACGGAACTATCCTTTACGATTTTTTCACCGTTAAAGATCATTAGAAATTGTATTTGAGAATCATAAATTTAGGAATGTGGGATAGGATTTTTATTATATTTGTTTGAATTCACTTTAGTCTCATTGAGGAAATTACTTTCATCTTTTCTTTTTATTTTTAACATAACCATCATCTGTTACGCCCAGCAGACCCAGAACATTTATTTGCCTGATTATTATTCTTCAACTGCCTTAGATCATTTAGCCCTTATTAATCCTGCCTGGACTGCCGATGAGAAAAGGGCGACATTAAACAGTCTGTATAAATCAAGATCCGGCCTGTTTAACGAGGTTGCCACAATAACTGCATATGGAGATGTCCTGCTCAATCCTAAAGGCAATGTTGGGCAGGTTGCAAGGATATTATTTCAGAATGAAAAGGAGGGGCCATATATATCATCTCCTAAATTTTATGGCAACTATGCTGTTAAAATACCTCTCAGAGAAGATCTCTTTCTTTCTGCCGGATTAGCCTTCGGCGTGGCTTCAGTCAGTTTTACCGCTCCTTCCGGAATGGGCAAGGGCAGCGCTCCCGACGCAAATGCCGGGTTAATTCTCAAATACAGGAAGACAGAGGTAGGGGCCTCATCTTATCAGCTTCTGAACCGAGATATTGTTGCAATTAACAGCCCATTATTATTTAAAAGATTTTATCAGTTTTACCTGCAAACTGATAAAGATCTGAATGAGTACTTAGCGATAAGAGCTCATTTATTTTATAGATCTCAGCCATATAGAGATCTTGCGAATGCGGCAGTTTTACTTTGCTATAAAGAAACAATTGCGTTTGGGGGGATGTACCAGTATCAGAGAGGTACTTCATTTTTAGCATCACTATATCTTAACCAATCCAATAATCCCATCATTGTAAATTTCACTTTTAATAGTCTTTTCTTAAGTAATCGCCTTCTCACAAACGGTTCTTATGAACTTGGCCTGCAATATAGGATTACCAATTGATTGGGTATTCAGTAATACTAAATCTTAATTTGTTTTTTTGTATCAAAAGATACAGAAGTGAAATTATATTTTTGTTATTTGAAGTAGTGCTTCTATGAGAAATGCAGCTCTTTGTAGTTCATACTGGCTAATCCAAAATTAATTCCTCTTTTATGCAAGCAATTAATTACAAATGTTTTTAATATTGCATTATTAAAGTTGAGCTTTTTTAGTAGTGCTTCGGTATCGCCCGTATAGAGGGGCTTTAACATTGTTTAAAATAACTGCAGGGCGTTTGTTAACTCTTGAAGGTATTTGGTAAAGTCGCACTTCTATATCATTTGAAAAAGCTGTCAAATGTTTCCTTTTAGCAATGTTGTAAGTTTATTTATGGTAAAAAGATTAATTTTTAGTGTAATAGTTCTGTTTTTTGCTTCTCTTAATTTAAGCTATGGACAAGAAACATATACGCTTAGTGGCTCTGTCAAGGATTCTGCCAATGGCGAGGCAATGATAGGCGCTGTAGTATCGGTTAAGGAAATCAATGCTGGTACTGCTACAGATATTAATGGTAATTTTTCCTTAATAGTACCTCCCGGAAAATATACGGTACAAATCAATTTTGTTGGTTATGGCACTGTATCGCAAACTGTGGTTGTGAAAGGGAATACCAAAATGTCATTCAGCATGAAGGAGCAGATGCTGAAAGAGGTTGTTGTTACAGGGGAGCGTCCAGATGCTCAGGTGAAGAACCTGGAGATGGGAACTCAAAAGCTGGATATGAAACAAATAAACTCTATTCCACCATTGCTTGGTGAAGTAGATGTAATAAGAAGTATTCAGCTGTTACCTGGAGTATCAACCGTTGGGGAAGGAGCTTCCGGCTTTAATGTCAGAGGGGGAGCAGTAGACCAAAACCTGATATTGCTTGATGATGCTCCGATATACAATTCTTCTCACATGTTTGGATTTTTCTCTGTATTTAATCCTGATATGGTGAAGGATATTAAACTGTCCAAAGCAGCTATACCGGCTCAATACGGTGGGCGTTTATCTTCTGTTCTTGATGTCAAAATGAAAGAAGGAAATCCTGAAAAGATTGGTGTTCAGGGAGGAATTAGCACAATCTTCAGTCGTCTTACAGTCGGTGGGCCAATTAAAAAAAATAAAGCATCCTTTATTATAGCAGGAAGAAGATCTTATGCCGACGTGCTGGCCAGACCTTTTCTTACCAAAGCCTTTAAGGATGCTCAGCTTTATTTTTATGACCTGACACTTAAAGCAAATTACACTATAAATAACAGAAACCGCCTGTATCTCTCAGGATACATGGGAAGGGATGTGTTTTCTGTGCCGGGTGCATATTTCGGATGGGGAAATTCTACAGCTACGCTTCGCTGGAATCATCTTTTCAGTGACAAATTACTTCTGAATCTGATAGGATATTACAGCAACTATAATTATCGTCTGGAATTCGGGGAAAATATGACGGAAGATTCCTTTAAGTGGACAGCTAAAATTTTAAACTACAGTGTTAAGCCTGAGTTTACATTTTATTTAAACAGCAACAATACAGTTACCTTCGGTGGTCAGGCCATATATTATACTTTTGTTCCAAGCTCGGGGATTTTTTATTCCGGTGGGAACAGAAGAGATATAAGTCTTCCGGATAAATATGCAACGGAAAATGCTCTTTATATTGCCAACGAACAGAAGCTGACAGCAAGATTAACGCTTCAATATGGTTTGAGATATTCTTTCTTTAATTATCTGGGTTCTGGTACTGCATATTATTATGATTCTACAGCAGGTAATTATGTCAGAAACCCTGTAAATATGGAGCAATTTGGCGGCGGAAAAACCATTAAGGCATATACGCAGCCGGAGCCAAGAATAGCAGTAAATTACTCCCTGTCGGAAAACTCATCTGTTAAAGCCAGCTACAACAGAATGGCGCAGTATATACACCTTATTTCAAATACTACAGCTTCTGTTCCTCTGGACGTATATCTTCCAAGTACAAACAATATTAAACCTCAATTGTCAGATCAGTACTCTTTAGGGTATTTCAGAAATATAGGTAAAAGTCAAAATATTGAAACTTCAGCTGAGGTTTTTTATAAGGACATGCTGAACCAACTGGATTATATAGATGGCGCTAATTTGTTTTTTAATCCAAATCTTGAGGGTGAAGTCATTCCCGGAACAGCCAGAGCTTATGGGCTTGAATTATTTGTTAAAAAGAAAGAAGGACGTTTAAATGGCTGGATCAGCTATACGCTTTCCAAGTCTGAAAGAAGGGTGAACGGGATTAATAAGAATAACTGGTACCCGAACAGATATGACAGAAGGCATAATCTGAGCGTAGTCGGAATATTTGAACTTTCCAAACGTGTGAACCTTAGCGGTACATTTGTATATGCATCCGGTACTCCGTTTACATTCGCAACAAACAAGATGGAAGTACAGGGAGTTACTGTTCCTTTTAATCCGGGAGGACCAAGAAACAACTACAGATTGCCTGACTATCACCGTCTGGATATAGCAGCAACGCTTAAAAGCAAAGAAAAAATCCGTAAGTCAAAAATCTTCGGTAATTACAGCTGGGATCTAGTATTTACTGTATATAATCTTTATTCCCGCCGCAATGCATTTGCTATCATGCCACGACAAAACGAGGATAATCGACAGATAAGCGAAGCTGTACGGTTCTCTATTTTCGGATCTTTTGTTCCTGCAATTACATATAATTTTAAATTTTAAATAGAATGAAAAATAAGGTTTTATTATTCATATTACTTATAGGGCTTGCAGCGTGTGAGGATAAAAT
>JANQAB010000010.1 GCA_024707265.1 Sporocytophaga sp.
GGGAAGGTACTTTAATGAATAATATGCTGTTTAGGTTTAAATGGAAGAATTCTATAATTCTTTTGGATCGGGGGGGTGGATATTTCTCTACTTGCAAGGTCATTCTTAGTGGAAATTCCGGTTTTTGTATCCGAATAAAAGCTTCCCAATCAAATTTTGCAAAAAAAGCATTATCAAATCCTTTATCTGATTTTATAACAGAATGGTGTGCGAGTGAAGAAGAGCGGAGTACATGTAAAAGAAATAAAGTAGACAGCGAATCATGTAATGTCAGGGTAACCAAGATAATGTTAAGAAATGGCGAAACCGAAATCCTAGTGAGTACGCTTTTCGATACGGCTTTAATAAATGAAAAAGCAATACAGGAATTATATCATCTGCGATGGGGAGTAGAAGAAGGTTTTAAGAAATTAAAACCTAAAATGAAGTTAGAACAGTTTGGATGTAGGCGTTATGAAGGTATTTATCAGGAGTTTTATTCCCACATTTTTATGATGAATTTAGTGGAATTAGTTGCTAGAGATGCAGGTGAAGAAATAACAAAGAAAACAAAGGAGAGAAAGTTAAAATATAAATACAATTGGCAAAATGCGTTTAGATATTTAAGAAATAAATTCATTGATATTTTTCACTTAGGAGAATTTATAAGTAGTCTGGAGTATTAATAGAGAAGATATCAGGGGCTTTAATAGCTATTAAAGAAAATAGAATGTTTGACAGAAATCCCAACAGATATAAATCAAGATCTACTCAATGCTATAAGTAGTTCTTTAAAAAGAAAATTTTCGGTTTTTTTATAAAAATTCTTCAATCGAAAAATTGAGGCTTGTATACTATTATCCATTATCAAGAATTAACCTAAAATATTCCTTCCTGTTTCATATTCTTTATACAGTGACAAGGAAATACCCTATTATTTTAAATTTATTGACTTATCCTATATTTTGTTAATTCCTAATTTGAATAGCATTGGTCGGGGGACAAGCCACGGAGGAGTAGATTCAAATTAATCACAAGCTTAAAACAAAATGAACAACAATATATCCCAAATTCCGAATAACGTTCAGGACAGAAATAGTGAAGCGTGGAAGAAGCTATGTGAATACGTGGAGTATGTAGCAAAAAATGACCTGGATGTATTTGTTCCACGAGAATATCTCGGAGATGAATTATTTGCACAAATATTCACACTTCCTGAATCAATCGGGAAATTAAAAAAGGTTAAGAAAATATGGTAATATGGCAGTAAACTTAAAAGAATACCTCCGGAAATCGGGCAAATGGAATCCCTCGAATACTTTGATCCATATACTTCTTACGATTTACATTGGTTTCCTTATGAAATTACAAAGTGCAAAAATCTAAATAGATAGCACGATAAGTACCAGGGCATTATATGGTAATTTTAGAAATAGGATGCAATTTCCTCAATTGAATCATAACCCGGTAAGGTATGAAGGAGCTACTTTACAATGTAGTGTCTGTGAAAAGGAAATCTCCTATGAGGAAACTGATCAATTCTGGATTACTTTAAGAAAAGGTACAGATGTTGTTCTACTCCTTTCAAACTTATGTTCAGAGGATTGTAAAATAAAACTACCTACCCCTCCGAAAGGATATGTTCAATATCCTCATAAAGGTGGAGGAGATTTAAAGCAACCTTCTTATGAAGAATGGGAAGAAGCCAATGTAGTCAAATTTAAACTTGATGATATAAAAGAATCAATTGAAAAAAGTAAAGATGAAATACCTCCACTTTTAAAATTGATAAATAAGATATGGGAAAAGTAAAGTGCATCTACGTCTTACTATTATCAGCTTTTATCATTAGCTGTAAATCCGAAACAGAGGGCAAGAAGACGACAATAGAAAGTAAAACTGATATTATAAATAAAGTCGATCAACATATCAATAAAATTATCTCTGATACAACCATTGATATAAGGAATCGTGTTTTTGAATTTGGATCTACAACCCACCTAAATGATTGCAGCTTTTACTTTGAGTGCGATTGCTGTTCCGGAGAATTTCTTTTTAAACCCGATTATTCTTTTTATTATGTTGATCACTGCATAGAAGACTTAACTGTTACAAGAGGAACATATCACGTTAATAATAACTTCCTATATCTAAGCTCTGACAGTATCCGAGTACATGAACTCTATAATTGGGAACATGAAAATGATACATTAGCAGTAGAATACATTCTTACGGACAGTATCATAAAGCCTTATAAAATGCAATTTTCAATTCACAAATGTGAATCAAAAATCAAGTTGGTTGATATAGAAGACCCGGCATTTGTATCGTTGAGCAGTGCCAAAAACCAGGATTCTATATTGACAACATTAATGGAAAAGGGAATCATAAAAAGGTTTGTACATAAGTCACCATCACCGGATGAATTTAATTCTGACTTCCGTAAGCAAAGAAAATTTAATTAACTTGAAGATCGTAAAAGACTAACAAGATGAAAGAACTGGGGAATAATCTATGGTTGAGGAATGAAGGAAATAAATATTATATCTTAAGAAGACCTCCGTATCAGGAAATGATTATTATGTGTTTCGCAGTGGTCATTTTTCTGATTACTGCCGTGTTGAGTTTGTTCTCAAATAAACTTTTACTTTGCTTAGGATCACTCTTTTGTCTTGCAGGAGCATTGTTTATTCTTTTAAAGAAAACAGAAGTAGTCATTGATTTTGACTCTAATCATATACTTAAAAACGATAAAGTCTTTAAATGGACATATCGGAAGGCAAAAGCAATAAGTTTTCAAACTCATATTGCCTTATACATACATATCAAAGAACAGAGCGAGGGGGATTTATTTTATCTGTGTACGGATATTCAGCGAGAGCAGGTTATAATAACAAAGCTTTCCGAACCTGAAGAAGGAAATAATCTGATAAAGATCTTACAGAAGAAATTTCCTGATAGGATCGAAAAAAAAGGTACTAAATTAAACAATTCATATTTCTAAAAATATCTTTTGATCGAAGTCTCCCCTGCATATCAATCATATCTCCTGCATTATGCCCGTCCTCTAATAGTCCACGTTTACAAACAAGGATTCCTGAGAAAAGCAATTATATAACTATTTTAATACTCCTTCACCCCACTTCGTGTCTAAAAACCTATTTGTCTGAACTGGGATCCATGGGATTGTAGGATAGACAGGATTATCTTCGATGTTTTATCCTGTCTATCCTACAATCTTGTGAATACTGATTCAGATTATATTGATTTAGAGCACCCCCTTCAGGATCGTATGCTATTTGTTCGTTCTTATCTATAAACATGTGACCTCTTCGAGGCCAGAACTTACTTCAAATAAGTTTGCTCCAAGACCTTTGATAAGCTTTTAAAGAATTAAATTTTTTTACTAGATTACTGTAATTTATAATATGTGTCTTGTCGGAGGAAAGTGACATGATACAGGATTAAAAAAACAGGAGAAGTTTAATTTTTAAGGTTAAGGAGTACTATGGGAATAACATTACATTTGGGATTTGATGATTTTTTTCCAAAGGGTACAGAACTTTGTGCTGGTTTAATTAAAAAACAAAAAGGAATGATAAGTAGAAAAAGTGCCCCATTATTATTTAATGCAGCACTTTTGGAAAGTTTCCGTCCGGTGCAGACACCGGCCGGGGGAGGAGAATCTATCAATCACTGCTTAACCAAAAAAATTCTCTGTAATCTGTGATAAAGAAATATATTTTATCGTCTTTCAAATAAAATGATGCAGAAGTACATTAATTGTCGTCAGGCCAGGAAGGAGAAAAGAGCAAGTTTGAGCAACAGCAAGAGATGAATCGCCTCCCCGGCCGGTGTCTGCACCGGACTGAATCTATCAATCTCAAATTAACCAAAATATTCTCTGTAATCTGTGATAAAGGAATATCTCTTATCACCTTTCAAATAAAATGACGCAGAAGACCATTGGTAATCTTCAGGCCTTTTAACTAAGTTCCAATTAACTCCTAACGGATTATTATGAATGTAATCAATCTTTTGTTCCACCTTTTTCTTACTATTCATTAGTATTGCCATTGGATCCCTTTTCCATATCCTGTAATTTCTATCCTTTGTGTTTTCAATAAAATAATCCAGAACCTTAGGATGATGTTCTTTCAAATCATTCACAAAATGATGGGCCGTAATCTTATTAAAACTTGCACTTGGTTTTTCCTTTCCATTTAGCTTGTTTAGTTTCCAAATCAAATGAAGATGATTCGGCATAATGACGAAACAATAAATAGTTACCAATTCTTTCTCTACTAGTTCTTTCATTAGATCGATAATGAATTCCTTATATTTATCCGGAGAGAGCAATGATTTCCAATCTTTAATTGTATCAGTCCAAAAGTAAACCTCCTCAAGATTCATCTGGGAAATACGACGTTCCTTTAATAAAAAATTATGCATAATTATTAGCTGGTTAAATTCAGAGTAAAAAGGAATGATAAGTAAAAGTGATTCAGTATTATTTAATGCAGCACTTTTGGAAAGATTCCGTCCGGTGCAGACACCGGCCGGGGAGTTGGATTCATCTGGGAAATACGACGTTCCTTTAATAAAAAATTATGCATAATTATTAGCTGGTTAAATTCAGAGTAAAAAGGAATGATAAGTAAAAGTGATTAAGTATTATTTAATGCAGCACTTTTGGAAAGATTCCGTCCGGTGCAGACACCGGCCGGGGAGTTGTATGTACGCTGCAAAAATAAGTGTACCAGAAAGACATAAGATCCAGGCAACTTCTTTTACAAAAAGACGTAGGTTACAACATATTTTATATATTTGCTATTGGGACTATTTTTAATGCTATTATTTTGTTTTTTAGTGGTGTACGGTACGTTTTTTACAGCATAAGATAATCCAAAGATTAATTATTCCTGGATAGTAAGGCTATTTCTGAAGGTTTATTGCTTTTGAGATAGTACTTACATTGAATGAATAGTAATATATAATTTTAAGATTTTAGTTTCCTGTTTATGAATCCTATTGGTGGACTTAAATAAGGTTACTTTAATATTGGGAAGGTATCTTTTTAAGATATTTTTTATTGAAGACTAATATATAAACCATGAAATTCCTCCACACTGCTGACTGGCATATAGGACAATTATTTCACGAATTCGATCGTGCTTTCGAGCATCAACAGTTCCTAAATTGGTTGGTGCAAATAATAAAAGATCAAGAGATAGATGTATTATTAATAAGTGGTGACGTTTTTGACTTATCTAATCCATCTGCTTCATCAATCAAAATGTTCTATACATTTTTAAACAATGCGGTAAAAGCCAATCCTGAAATTCAAATCATAATCACCGCGGGCAACCATGATTCTGCTACACGTCTGGAGTCTCCAAAGCCATTATTGGAATCTTCCAATATTCATATAGTTGGTGTGATAGAAAGGGATGAAAACGGATTGATCGATTATGCCAAAGTTATTATTCAAATAAAAGATCAATCAGGTAGTATAAAGGCTTGGTGTATTGCAGCACCCTTTCTAAGAATCGGAGATTATCCTGTAATACCTGATTGCAATAATCCTTATGCAGAAGGAGTTGCTGCATTTTATAAAGAGGCTTACGAGCATATAGCTGCCCAAAAACAGGCCGGTCAGGCCATCATCGCAATGGGACATTTGCATGCGCAACAAGCAGAGATTGGAGAAATAGATAAAATGGAGCGGTTGATCATGGGGGGGATTGAATGCATTTCTGCTGCTTCTTTTCCTGAAGAAATTGCTTATGTGGCGCTTGGTCACATCCATAAAGCCCAACGAATAGGAGGCAAGGAACACATTCGTTATAGTGGCAGCCCTCTACCAATGTCCTTTTCTGAAAGAAACTATAAACACCAGGTTATAACCTTCGAAATAGAAAATGAACGAGTGAAAAACATTCAGGGAATAGAAATTCCGATGGCAGTTTCCGTTCTTAGTAAACCTGCAAAACATGCCCCCATTGAAGAAGTAATAATGGAACTTAACAAGCTTCCTGATGCCGGAGAGAACCGAGAGATATCTCCTTATCTTGAAGTCCGTGTACTTGAAGATAAACCAGATCCTGCCCGTAGACATAAAATTGAACAGGCTATCCAAGGAAAGCATGTACGTTTAGCTACGATTAATGTAAAAGCTCCCACAACTATATCAACAGAGCAAGTAAATACTGATGAACAGCAAAAGCTGGATGAGCTTAATCCTGTAGATGTCTTTTCAAAAATATATACATATACCTATGGAAATCCTGTTCCGGCCGATATGCTTCAATTGTTCAACCAGGTTACCCAAGAGGTAGCACAAACAAGTGATATATGAAGATACTGGCTATACGAATAAAAAACCTGGCCTCGCTGGAAGGAATTACAGAGATTGATTTTACAAAGGAACCTTTACGTACAGCAGGAATTTTCGCCATTACAGGTCCAACTGGTGCTGGTAAGTCTACAATACTTGATGCTTTATGTCTGGCTTTGTATGAACAAACACCGCGTTACAGTAAATCCAACGATCGTAACCAAAGCATACAGGATATTTCAGGCAATGCGATCACACAAAGCGATCCCCGAAAAATTCTGCGTGATGGAGCTACTGATGGATATGCAGAGATAGATTTTGTAGGGGTGGATGGAAATCGTTACCGTGCACAGTGGAATGTAAGAAGAGCAAGAAATAGAGCCGACGGTGCTTTGCAATCCCATCAAGTAGCTTTTAAAAACCTTGACACTAATATAGATGTTCAGGGGACAAAAACAGAAATATTGGCTTCTATCACGCAGAAAGTTGGACTTACTTTTGACCAATTTACCCGTGCTGTGTTATTGGCCCAGGGAGATTTTACTGCATTCCTCAAAGCACCTAACAGTGACAAATCGGAACTGTTGGAGAAACTTACCGGGACTCAAATATATTCTGAAATATCGAAACGCATTTTTGAGAATCACAGGAATGAGAGAGAGGATTTGAATTTACTTACTGCTCAAAAATCCGGGATCAATATTTTGAGTGAAGAAGAACTTGAAAGCCTGAACAAGCGCATGACTGAACTCGTTCAGCTGTTGCAGGATCATCAAAAAGCTGCCGATGCCTTGGGTAAAGAAATTGACTGGCATGAAAAGCTACAGATATTGCAAAAAGCTTTCAACGAATCGGGGCTTGCGCTTGAAATAGCCATCTCGCAAAAAGAAGAAGCTGCTGAGAGAGAACTAAAGCTTGCTCAGGTGAATCAGGTACAGCCTTTACGAGTGTGGGTTCAGGGACGGGATGATCAACAAAAATTACTTGCAGATAAGGAAGTTAAACTAAAGGATCTTGAATCAGCGCTTCAATTGCAGGAAGAGGAACAAAAGAAGCAAAACGAGCAATTGAATAGTGCCCAGCAGAAGCTTGATTTGAAAACAAAAGATCAGGAGCAGGCACAGCCCTTGTTGAATCAGGCCAAACAACTCGATACACAGTTGAAAGACCGTGTGCTGCAACTGCAAACGGCTAAGATCGATTTGCAGCAGGCAAAGGAAATATTTACTAACCAGGAAGAACAAATTCAAAATTATCAACAACGGGCAGAACAATTACAACAATCGATTGGACGATTAGAAGCCTATAGTATCCAGCATCAAAGCAGAAAATCACTTGCTGAAAATGATCAACTTGTTTTGACAACACTGACAGATGCCCAGGCTACTTTGCAGGAGGAACAGCAGTTATATGAGGAGATAAGGAGAATACAAGAAATACTTGAAAGGAAACATGCAGAAGAACAAAAACAATTGGAAGTATTGGATCGCGCCAGGGAATCAGAGCTGAAACTTGCTGGTGTATACCTTCAATTACAAAAGAAGGTTTCATCTGTTAATAGCGCTGCTCTTCAACAGAGTAAAAAAGAAGTAGAGGAACAAGTAATGGAAGCCATACAGGCTGTTGCCGACTGGAAAACATTGTTTGAGGCGACCACTGCACATAAAAAAGCGATAGATAATTTAACGATCAATAAAGAAGAACAAGAAAACATTCGAAAAAGTATACAAGACGCCACCAAAGAATTAGAATCTTCTCAAACCAGAAGGGATTTAGCTTTCAGATCATGGGAAATCGCTAAGCAGGAATTATCTCAAGATGTTGTTAATCTCAGGCAGCAGCTTACAGAAGATGAGCCTTGTCCTGTTTGCGGAAGCACAGAACATCCTTATGCCTCACATGATCCTCGTCTGGATAAAGTATTGTCCAGATTGGAAGCAGATTTCAAGCAACAGGAATTGCAGCACCATGAGGCATTAACAATACATACTACCTTACAGGAAAAGCGGAGACAATTAGAGAAAGATAATGCCAGTCTTTCCAGTGAACAGTTGTTACAAGAGCAAAGTATAAGCGAATACAAGAAAAATTGGAGTCGCTTTACACGATACATCGAAGCAGAAAACCGTCCGAGTGAAGAAGTCTCCGGTTGGTTAAAACAGCAGCTTACTGCATCCCAGAATCAGCACAAGAAACTTCAGGAGGAATATGATCTATGGCAAAAACAACAGCTCGAGTTGGAAGAACATAAGAATCGCCATGAAAGTGCCAAAGAACATTACCGGGTAACGGAAGATACGTTGAAAGACCTGAGAAGAACCATCGAGTCCCACCAAGAAAAGCTGGAGCAGGCTCAAAAAGAACTTAGTAAAGCAGAACGAAAACTAGCACAAACACAGGAAGCTCTTGCCTCTTATTTTACCAATAAAGACTGGCTTGAACATTGGAAGAAAGATGCTGATACCTTCACAAAACGAATAATACAATTTGCCTCCGACTGGAAGGCTAACAAGGAAGGGCTTGATAGAAACAGGCGAGATCAGGAAGTATTGACCTCTACCATAAAGGGTGAAGAAAGTAATCGGGAACTATTAGCCAAGGAGGTAATTAAAAAAACAAAAGTTGCTTCAGAATTTTCTCAAGAATACGAAACGCTAATTGAGGAAAGAAAGCAGTTGTTTGATGGGAGACCGACGGATGAAATAGAAGCACAATTAAAAGCAGCTATTGATAAAGCTCGTGAAGAGCTTGAACAACATAAAACGAAACAAGAACACCTTCGAAATACCATTACCAGCTCTATAACCAAGCGGGATGAAGTAAAATTAGAAATTCTGCGTCTCTCAGATGAAATAAAGGAGTTGGACAGTAAAATCACTCAGTGGCTGACGTCATACAATGCCAACCAGAACCAACTACTTGCGAGAGAAGAAATGGAAGTTTTGTTGACTCTGCCCTATGAATGGATAGAAACAGAGCGCAAATCTTTGCAACAATTGAATGACAGCTTACTAAAGGCGCAGACTGTATTAAATGGGCACAAAACAGCACTGGAAAAACATCAAGAACATCCCTTATCGCAACGATCGATGGAGGCTGTAATCGAACTGTTGACAGAAACCCGATCGATGTTACAGGACACTGTACGAGAAGATACAGAAGCCAAATTTCGTCTTAAACATGACGCCAACAATAGGAAAAAGGTAGGTGCCTTACTGGAACAGATAACTGTCAAAGAAAAGGTGGTAGATAACTGGGCAAAACTCAATCATGTGATTGGTTCGGCCGATGGTAAAAAGTTTAGACAGGTGGCACAGGAATATACACTTGATGTATTACTTGAATATACCAATGTACAACTGGATATGCTTAGCAAACGGTATGTATTGCAACGTATTCCAGGCAGTCTGGGCTTGCAGGTGATTGATCAGGACATGGGAAAAGAAGTGCGTACTGTCAATTCGCTTTCTGGTGGCGAATCCTTTTTGGTATCACTGGCGCTGGCCCTTGGGCTTGCATCCCTTTCTTCCAGCCGCATGCAGGTAGAGTCTCTGTTTATTGATGAGGGCTTTGGATCCCTCGACCCAAATACGCTTAACATTGCGATGGATGCGCTGGAACGCCTACATAACCAGGGACGCAAGGTAGGGGTGATCTCGCACGTGCAGGAAATGACGGAACGGATACCGGTACAGATTAAGGTGAGTAAGCAGCAAAGTGGGAGGAGTATGGTGAAGGTGATTGGCCTATGAATTACACAAACAAAACTTTTTAAATGTTATGTATATATCGAGTCTGAAAATTAAAAACTATAGAGGTGTTAAAGCTGATCAACTTGAAGCTTCTCCATTTACATGTATTATAGGAGAGAACAATGCCGGTAAGTCTACAATATTGTTAGCTACCAGTCTATTTTTTTCTGGAACATCTTTGGGGAATTCTGATTTTTATAACGAAGACGAGCCTATTGAAATAGAACTTACCTTCTCAGATTTAGATGACAAAGATATTAACAGGCTATCACCGGATCATAGAGAAAGAATCAAAGAAATAACTGAAGGGGATAAACTGATATTAACACGTTTTTATAATATCGATGGCAAGTCTGATCTTCGTTGCAACCGTTGGGCCCCAAAAGATCCCAGATTTGAAAAAGATGCTGTAGGGGGAATATTAAAGGGTAAAAAAGGGAAGGAAATATTAACCGGAATCATATCATTATTTCCAGAATTCAGTAATGAATTTTCAAACGTCAAAACACAAAAAGAAGTTTATGAAAAATTAGAAGAAATAATTATCAATCTACCTAAGGAGGAGAAAGAACTTAAACTTGCTTCTCTCCCTACTGGAATTGATAATAGTATCAAGAGTTTGCTTCCTGAGCCGATTTATATTGCAGCGGTGAAAGATTTAAAGGACGATGTCAAATCTAAAGAGTCTGCAACATTTGGCAAGCTCTTAGGAATTCTATTGAAGTTTCTAGAAAATTCAGAACATATTGGAGAAATAACAGCTTCATTTGATAAACTGCATAAATTCCTTAATGTAATAAGGTCAGCTGAACAAACTACCGACGAAAGGATTGATAAGCTTAGAAATATAGAGAATCAGATATGTTCATTTCTATCAGAGAATTTCCCTAAATCTAAAATTGAAATAGAAATTCCTAAGCCAGAGTTAAAACAAGTATTTACAAATGCTCGAATCCTAATTGATGACGGCGTAAGAGATATTATTGAAACTAAAGGCGATGGTATTAAACGGGCTGTAACTTTTGCTTTGCTGAGAACCTACGTTGAACAGTACAAGGAGCAAAAAAGAGAAACAGCAGAAGCTAAATTGGTCGGTGCAGAGGAAAGCTCGATGGCAGAAGAACCACCTTTAGAAGTAAGTGAACAACCTTATATTTTCTTGTTTGAAGAACCTGAATTATACCTGCATCCAAGTGCTCAGAAGATATTATTTGAAGCACTGGAAAAATTGACGGAAGCCAATAATCAGGTTTTTGTCACCACACATTCACCGATGTTCTTTTCCCCTCATTCTACCGGAACCTTTGTTAAGGTGATTAAAGAATATCCGCCCCAGGGAAAACCATATGGCAAATTTTTAACAGTAAATCTTTTAAAAGAAATTGGAGCAAAAGATGCTTTTCAGATTATTTGTTATGAAAATAACACTGCCGCTTTTTTTGCCAATAAGGTACTATTAGTAGAAGGTGATTCGGATGTAATCTATATGAAGGAAGTAGCAAAACTCTTAAACCCAGAATGGAACTTTGATGCAAAAAACATCCCTATCATTTCAATAAACGGAAAATCAAATGTGAAGAGGTTTATTGACTTCTATAGTTTTTTCCATATAAAATGTTTCTGTATCGTTGATTCAGATGCTTTGATTGAGGGCTTTGAAAAATTTGTAGTATCCGATGGGATTAAATTGGAAAGAGAAAAGTTGTTAAATAAACTTGATGAAATTGCTAGTGTGAAAGGTGCAAAAGCAGATCTACCAGCTACCAAAATAAAAGAGTTAGTAAGAAGATATAAGTGGAAGGAACGATACAATAAACTGAAAGAACTTGGGCTTAAAGTAAAAGCTGGAAACGCATTAACTGAAGAAGAAACATTGGAAATCGATTCCCTATTTATAGAAGAGGAAAATAATCTGAGACGAAGGATATTTACAGATAAGGCTATAGAAATTCCAGAGAAATCGTCTTTATTAGCAGAACTAAGAAATCAAGATGTTTTTATACTTTCTCATGGAGCAATAGAAAGCTACTATCCTGATGGTGTTACAGGCGATGATAAGCCAACAAAAGCACTTAATGCTGTTAAAATCCTGAAAGAACATGATGATTGCAGAGTACACTTACCAACTATAAAAGTTGGAGAAGAGGCATTGTGTGAGTTAGAAGTAATATTCAAAAAGATATTTGAATAAATAGGAATTATGAAAATCTCTAAATTAAAAATAAAAGGTTATAAATCCTTTGGCCCAGACGAAGTTGTAATTCCATTAGAGAATAACCTTGCGACATTTATTGGTCTAAACAGTGCCGGAAAAACTTCTGCGTTGGAGGCTCTTAAAAAGCTATTAGGTGCATCTCTATCAGATCGTGAAATTTTTCGTCAAGATTTCCATATAGGAAAAGATGAAAATCCTGATGATGTAATAGAAAGAACGCTTTCAATTGAAGTAAGAATAGATTTTTCGGAAGAAGAGCTAGAGGCTGTACCTCACTTCTTTTCTAATATGGTTGTCGATGATTTGCTTGGAGATCTTTACATCCGTATAAGATTAGAAGCAACATGGAAAAAATCTGATCTTACCCCGCAAGGAGAAATTGAGGTTACAACCTATTTTATTAAAACATCTGAAGAAGAACCTGAACAAGAAAATAGCAAACAACCATTTCCCAATCATTATAGAAGTCTTATTCAGATCTTATATGTTCCTGCAATACGAAGGCCAGCAGAGCAATTGAGATATGCTTCCGGTAGTATCTTATACAGAGTTTTGAGAAAAATTAAGTGGAGTGATGATTTTAAAGAAGACTTTGACGAGAAAATAGGCGAAATCAATGAGGCATTCAGGAGATTGCCTGAATTTAATACGGTTCAGATCTCTATTACTGAATTCTGGCAAAAATTCCATAAAGACGAACGCTACAAAGATACAGAGCTTGGATTTGGCGGAAGTGATTTTGATGCTATTCTCAAAAAGCTGGAAATATCCTTCAGCCCCACCGGCACTCATAAATCATTTGGTATTGATGACTTAGGAGAAGGGTATCGTTCTTTATTTTACCTGACCTTGGTATGTTCTCTTTTGGATGTAGAAGAAAAGCTGGCGAAGGAAGAAGATGAGGAAACCATTGGAGTTACCAGACCGCTACTTACCATATTGGCAATTGAAGAGCCCGAAAATCATATTGCGCCACAGTTGTTAGGCAGGGTTATCAAAATTCTCAAGACAATTGCAGAAAAGGAAAACTCACAGGTCTTGTTATCTTCTCATACACCGGCTATTATAAAACGATTAGATCCGGAGAGCATCCTTCATTTCAGAATCACAGAAGATTATGAAACAGAGGTGAATCCAATACTGCTTCCTGATAAAGAAGAAGAAGCATATAAATATATAAAAGAAGCGGTGCTTAACTATCCTGAAATCTACTTTGCCAGATTGGTAGTCATTGGAGAAGGCGACAGTGAGGAAGTCATATTCAACAGATTAATGAGTGTAATGAAAGTGGATTTTGATGATAATATTATCACGTTTGCACCATTAGGGCATCGGTTTGTGAATCATATTTGGAAATTGTTAAATGCATTACACATCCCCTATATTACTCTTCTTGATTTGGATATAGAAAGAGATGGTGGCGGCTGGGGACGAGTGAAGTATGCATTAAAACAGCTTCTCAAAATTGGGATACAGAAGAATAAACTCTTGAAATTGTCTGATGATAGTATTCTTTCAGATGACGAATTGGATAAAATGCATACTTGGAGTTTAATTGAAAAGGATTCAATAGATAATTTGAATTCGTGGGTAAATGATTTAAAGGAATATAATATTTTTTATTCTAATCCACTTGATTTAGACTTTCTCATGCTTACTCATTACCCTGAATTTTATAAAAAAGCCATACCCAAAGTTGGTGGGCCAAGAATTCCAGATAAAGAGACAGAACCGGAAGAATTTGAAGAAAAGGTAAAAAGTGCTGTACAAGCCACCCTTAAATCAGAGAAAACAACAGGCGAATCATATTCCGATGAAGAAAAAGAATTGATGATTTGGTACAATTACCACTTTTTAGGGAGAGGAAAACCTACCACACATATTCAAGTATTGTCTTTAATGAGTGATAAAAACTTAAAAAGAAATATGCCTTCTGTATTTACAGAGATCTTTGGCCGGATATCTTCCATTTTAAAAACAAGTTAGGAAGATGAAAAGAATAAAACCAGGGTTATGGCAACCTGCAGATGGAATGCAGCTTGAAACAAACGCCCTTAATATTGCAAAGGATTCTGAAAATAGTTTAGTCGTTGCCGGACCCGGTGCTGGTAAAACAGAGTTACTAGCTCAAAAAGCTTCTTACCTTTTACAAACCAATACTTGTCCTTTTCCCTATAAAATTTTAGCGATAAGTTTTAAACGGGATGCTGCGTATAATTTGAAGGAACGTGTTCGTCAACGTTGCGGGGAAGAGCTCTCTAAAAGGTTCGAATCCTTGACCTTTGATTCATTTGCCAAGCAGCTATTAGATAGGTTTAAAAAGGCTTTACCGAAAGATTACAAGATTAATGAGGAATACGATGTCTTGCTTAGTGATCAGGCTATTATTGATTATTATAAATCAGAGGATACCGTTTATGTAAATACGACCAATAAGGAAACAATTCAGGATTTGCATTCTGCCCCATTGCCTCACAGCAACAATACTTCACGCGAGAGCATTCGAAAACAGGTATGGAGAAAAATGTTAACAGCATCCCCACCAAAGATATCCTTCAATATGATCATGAGGTTGGCAGAATATATTATCAATACCAATCCAAAAGTCAAACAACGTTTGCAACAAACCTACAAGTATGTCTTTTTGGATGAGTTTCAGGATACCACCGGAATTCAATATGATTTTTTTAAAAGTTGTTTTTTAGGAAGTAACAGTGTCTATACGGCTGTTGGCGATGATAAACAACGCATTATGCTATGGGCAGGAGCACAAGATACAGTATTTGACGATTTCATTACAGACACGGGAGCAACACGGGTACCACTTACAATGAACTTCCGTTGTGCTCCACGACTAGTCACTCTATTAAATCATCTTACAGAGCATTTACTTGGTAAAAAAGATTTTGCAACACCTTCACCTAAGTGGCAACCCGAACAGGGAGAATGCTCTGTTTGGGTATTTGAGAATCCAGATGCTGAAATGCAAATACTGTTTAAGGATGTGTATAATTGGGTTACTGTAGAGGGGGTGAATCCAAGAGATATTTGCATTCTGGTAAAGCAGCAACTGTCAATGTATGCGGGACGTTTGATTGACTATTTTAATCAGAATGGAATTAAGGCCCGTGATGAAAACAAATTCCAGGATATGCTGACACAGGATGTCTGTGTTTTTATTATCAATACCTTGTATGCCATATTCGATCCTAAAAATGGCACTGCCAGAGAAAATACTTTTAGCTTTCTAAGCAACCTTCATACAGAACTCGAAGACCATCAATTACTGAACCTGGATAGCATTTTATCAAAATTTATTAAAAAAATCAAAAAAGAATATTCTACATCGTCATTGACAGACAATGAGATTAGAACAATTATCTCTGAAATAATCACATTCGCTGACAGAGATAGAATAAAAGCAAGTTTTCCAACGTATAGAAATGCTGCGGTCCTAGCCTCTGATATTAAAAAAGTAGAAGACGAATTAGTCAGCAACTATAACAACGCAAAAGACATACTAATTGCTTTGGATATGCTTGTTGGGAAAGACACTATCCCTGTAATGACCATTCATAAAAGCAAAGGGCTGGAATATCATACCGTTATATTTATTGGATTGGAAGATGGTGCTTTCTGGTCTTTTCAAAAGCAACCGGATGAGGATAAATGTGCATTTTTTGTCGCTCTCTCAAGAGCAAAAGAACGAGTTGTATTTACTTTCAGTAAGAAAAGAGAGGGAAAATTCGGAATGAAAGCTCAGTCATTTACGAATATCAAAGTAATTCTGGATGAACTACAGAAATCAAAAGTTGTAAAAATGCTAGAAAGAAAACCATAGTATTCATGTTGTATAAAAATGGAGAATATCATATCACTTCAAGACTTCTATTGCTTTATTGAAAAGAATGCTCTAGTGTTCGAAAAAGATCATGACATAATAGAGGCTTTTCTGAAATACAAAAACAACACAAATTCAGAAGAAGAAAAGCAATTACTGCAATGGGAAATAGAAGTTTTCCTGTTTTCATTTAATGGAGGAAAAATTTTTTCTTTTTCGACCAGTAATGGAAACGAAACAGGTAAACTGACAGAGTATCCTTCATTAGATGCCATTCAATCCAATGCTTTTGATTATATAAAAGATCGAGCAACAAAAAGTACTTCCTCTTTGTTGAAAGCACGATACAATCATATTTTGTGGGAAAGCATTCACAGCAAAAACAGGGCCTATGCCATCTCCGCTGCTGAAAACTATATTCAGACTATTTACGATTGCTGCAGTCAAAGTGACAGTGAAGATTATTCGCAACTGCTTGGAGAACTTTTTGAAAATCTGGCAGCCATTACTTTATCAGCAAGTGTTGATACCACTCAATTAAAGCAACTGACCTCGTATCTGCTGTTTGAAGCAAAAGGGCTTTCGTTTTGGGTAAAGTATGGGATTATAGACGACATGCTTAAGTATTCAAAGATTTTTAAAGCAGATGATTTTAAAAATGTACTTTCATTAGCACCTTGTTCATGTCCTGCGGTGTAATCAGCTTGAGCAGACTGTCCAGCTCGTCAATAATTTGCTGATTGAGTACAGTGTCATCCTGTAAGATAACAGCTACTCTCTTTAATGGATTTGTTTCCATAAATGTTTGTTTGGGTTTTGTGCTTCGTTCCGCAAGCGGGTTAAGATATAGACAAAAAAATGCGTGGAACAGTAGCTACTGGGATAGAGGTACCGCGAAGAACCCGAAATACAATAGCTACGCCCACGCAAAAGCGGAACACCAGCTATTCTTGTATTTCTGAAAATTCGCGGTTTTCTAACCCAAGAATATGCTAACGCAATTTTATTATATGTAAAAGTCTTTTAGTCTGGACTCTATTCGATAATCATTACAGTGTTAAGGTTGAACGGGACAAAGATAGGGAAAAAGTTGAAAGTTGAAAGTCAAAAGTTTAAAGATAAGATATTCCCAGGAATTGGATTTTTTTTGACATTCACTCCTTGTTGTTACAGAAATATTATTAGCAATGAAAATAAAACAAAAAGCAATGTTTGTAAAACGAGAAGCAATATTCATAAAGTGAAAAGTACACTTCATATACTGTACTTATTTTTTTGTATAAAAAATCTTTTTCTTACTTCTCTATTCTTTTTTCACCAAAACAATTATACAAATGTCAAAATTAAAATCATTATTTATTGCTGCTCTGGGGCTTGTCAGTCTGAATGCCCAGGCACAAACGCACGCCATGGAACTGGTTAATAAGCCTATCACGCAGCTGGAATGCGGCCAGGATGTAGATGTTCATGGTCCATA
Organism: Sporocytophaga sp.; assembly: GCA_024707265.1. GTDB lineage: Bacteria > Bacteroidota > Bacteroidia > Cytophagales > Cytophagaceae > Sporocytophaga. The sequence goes on from JANQAB010000010.1 coordinate 17,602, forward strand.
TTCCGTAGTTGCAAGTAAGTTTGGCTATAACACAGGGGGCGCCATCCAGCTATTTTACAATGATCAGTTTGTAAGAAATTACAAACACGACAGTTATCAAAATAACAACGACCTTGGCAAGCCGGAGACAGTAGCAATAGGAGAACATGCCATTGTGATCGGAGCGCCATTGTATAAAAATACCAATAATGGTAAAATTGTTGGACGGGTAGAAGTATTCCCGAAAACTACCAATGGTTCTCACTATGCCACTTATGCTTCACAGGCTTTTTCAGAAGGCTCTACAGATGTTCTGACAGATTTCGGAAGAGCGGTAGATATCGACGGTAACTGGATCGCAGTCGGTGCCCCTAAAAAGGGTAATGATGGCGGAGTAAAAGTGTTCCAGAGAAGCTCCGGCATGTGGGTTCATATAGGCTGGCTGCCTTTACCCAATTTCAATAATGCTCCTGACAGATACCCTTTCCCAGGATCAACTGTTGCTAATCCTGCAAATTTCGGAAGCGATGTAGCCATTAAGAATAACAAACTGATAGTAGGAGCCCCTGGCGTTGGTTCTTTTTATATCTATGAATACAATGGAACCTCCTGGGTGCTGACTGGTGAATATTCGGGGCCTAAGGTGCCTTACCTGGGTGGAGATGTCACCATCTCAGATAATCATGCTTTGGCAAGCTCTGGGAATTCAGTGGTGGTATACCAAAAACATTGGAACGGAACCTGGATAAACCTTCAAACGATCAATTCCCACCAGTCCTTCATAGATGACATTGCTGTAGAAAATAACCACCTGGTAATTGGAAAAGCAGGTGCCTCACAAAATAACGGTGTTGTTGAGTACTACGAATTAAGAAACCATGCGGTAAATGGTGTTTGGGTATATGATTTTGTAATGATCGGGAAAATGCATGTTGATGTAAATGCAAGTACCAAAGGATTAGTGAACCACAAGCGTTTAGGTTATTCTGTAGCGATACAGGGAGATGTAGTAGTAGCCGGTGCGCACAATGCCATGTATACTTCAGTAGCCGACGGGGCAGCTTTCAGAGCTCCTTTCCATCATATGATGCCTGTCCAGGCTCCATTGAGAGCGTCTGATTTCGCCTTTACTTCCGAATCAGTACTTTCTTTGTACCCTAACCCCGCAGCAGATGTTATTAACATTTCTACCGAAAGAACAATACGAACTGTTACAGCAACGAATACCGTAGGTGTTGCAAAAGACCTCGCCGTTGAAGGTAATCAGATAAATGTTTCAGAACTGCCTTCAGGCTTGTATATAATAACAGTAAATACCGAAGAGGGTGTGATCACTGAAAAGGTTCAGATCAAATAAACCATAAATAAATCTCTAGTAAAATCTATCGGGCACGGAACAATGTTTCGTGCCTTTTTTATTTTGGTTGGCAAAACAATGAACGTAGGATTTAATACATCACTTTCGGAAAGTTTCCGTCCGGTGGGAGGCACCTCTCCCCGGCCGGTGTCTGCACCGGACGGAATCTATCAATCACAGCTTAGCCAAAATATTCTCTGTAATCTGAGATTAAAGAATACCTTATCCTTTCAAATAAATTGAAGCAGAAGATCCGTTCCTCGGCCGGATCCTGAAGGGATTGAATATTTATAGATAACTGGGCGTTGCCCTGGTGCGACCCCTACGGGGTCGTATGTTATTTATCTGCTCATATCTATAAACATTTGACCTCTTCGAGGTCAGGACTTTTCTCTACTCCCCGGCCGGTGTCTGCACCGGACGGAATCTCTCAATCACTGCTTAGCCAAAATATTCTCTGTAATCTGTGATAAAAGAACCTTATCATTTCAAATAAAATGAGGCAGAACATCGATAGTCATCAGGCACTATTATTATAGCTGTTTTAATTCAAGAATAAAAAGGAATAATAATTGAAAATGTGACCCTGTATTTTTTTAAGACAGCACTTTTGGAAAGATTCCGTCCGGTGAAGACACCGGCCGGGGAGAAGGAGGAGCAACAGTTTGAGCAACAGCAAGAGAAAAATGGGACTTAGCATGGGCTAGAGTAGTATTATTTATTGCTCTACTTTTGAGAAAGATTCCGTCCGGTGAAGACACCGGCCGGGGAGAAGGAGCAGCAACAGTTTGAGCAACAGCAAGAGAAAAATGGGACTTAGCATGGGCTAGAGTAGTATTATTTATTGCTCTACTTTTGAGAAAGATTCCGTCCGGTGAAGACACCGGCCGGGGAGAAGCTGTTTTAATTCAAGAATAAAAAGGAATAATAATTGAAAATGTGACCCTGTATTTTTTTAAGACAGCACTTTTGGAAAGATTCCGTCCGGTGAAGACACCGGCCGGGGAGAAGGAGGAGCAACAGTTTGAGCAACAGCAAGAGAAAAATGGGACTTAGCATGGGCTAGAGTAGTATTATTTATTGCTCTACTTTTGAGAAAGATTCCGTCCGGTGAAGACACCGACCGGGGAGAAGGAGCAGCAACAGTTTGAGCAACAGCAAGAGAAAAATGGGACTTAGCATGGGCTAGAGTAGTATTATTTATTGCTCTACTTTTGGAAAGATTCCGTCCGGTGAAGACACCGGACGGGGAGGAGATTTGGTTCAAAATTTTTAAGATTATTCATTTTGTGACTTTTAAAATGAATAATTCATTTAATAACTGTACTGACTAATTTTGCTTGAATTGTGAATTTTATCTAGAACGCATCCATATCTTCTGCATCTTCTCCAGAGAGTGCCTCCCAGAAATGTTCACCAAAAATTAGTTCTTCATCTGGAACTTCACCTTCTTCTCTAAAGACATTATATTTTTCTATTGAAGAAAATTCCGCTACTAAATTGGCTTCATCTTCTTCTGTCAACATCGTTTGACGAATATTTATATCCTCTAGGTGTGAAAACTTACTCTTATTCTCTAGCAGTATTTGAGCGCCTTTACTTGTTAAATCACTGTTGTAAAAACTTACTCTTTTAAGTTGTGGCAACAATGGCGAATTCAGCAACAATACCAGCACATCGTCCACATCTACACAGTTGCGAATAGCAAGGTCTTTCAAGGATTTTAAATTTTCTCCTTTAAAGAATTCGCTAAAATCTTCGGCTTTAAGTTCCGAATCAATTCCCACACAAAGAGTTAAGGCTTCTAATTTAGGCCAATAAGCATTTGTAATTCGATCTAATTCTGATTTGCTAAGGTTAGTTGATATTCTGCCAAAATGAAGCACTTCTGGTAAATATATCTTTTCTATCTCTATCTCTACATAATTTCCTTCGCCGGTTCTTTCATCTTTTATATAATCATGACATTGATTTCCGACTAGATATAAATATTGAATTTTTTCTAACTGAGGTAAAAGCAAATTTAAATCGCCCAATCCTGATCCATTCATATAACCGTCATCCCAGATGTTCAATCTTTTTAAATACTTCAATCCCTCCCAGTTCTTAAAGAATTCAAAAAGTTCGTGAAGATTTTGATAAGCAACATTTATAGATTCTAGAAAATTAAAAAATGGTAATTGCAAAGTGTCTGTCAATTCTTCAAGCTTATATAAACTCACAATGCTGTGATTTTGTACAAAACCATAGCGCCATTTTCTAACTTTACCTGTCATGTAATCTCTACTCCCAATCATCGAAAATGCCATTTCGTCTAAACCATTTTTAACAGGGTCCCAACTTAAGACTTCGGGACGAAATTTTTGCTCACAACATTTTGTAATAAAGGTTGCAAACTCGGCTTGCCCATTTTCATTTAACCAATTGGCATAATCGAGATACAAACTCGGATTGTTTAAGTCGAGTCTGATTTTCTCCTCGAGTACAATATTTGGTTCAAAATTTTTAAGATTACTCATTTTGTGACTTTTAAAATGAAAAAAATCATTTAATAATTGTACTGACAAACTCTACTTTGTCACAACTAAGTTATTATTTTTTTTGTGATTTTTATTCAATGGTTTTGACACCTTGTTTAAGAGATCTTGCAGTGATAAAACCTTTTGAGGGAATAGTTTAATAATACTTTTGCAAAGTATGAGTGTAGTAGGATGCATTCCTTCATTTCTATAGAGTTTTTTCCGCCGGCCGGTGTCTGCACCGGACGAAACCTTTCAATCACAGCTTAGCCAAAATATTCTCTGTAATCTGTGATAAAAGAATATCTTTTTTCATCACCTTTCAAATAATAAGTAAAAAAAGTTGACCCTAGATTATATTAATGCAGCACTTATGGAAAGATTCCGTCCGGTGCAGACACAAGAAATGAAAGGTTTTTACAACCTTACTAAGCACTACCAAGCATTACACCGTGAAAAACTTTAAAGAAACCGCCGTACACGTAAGTACATACGGTGGTGTGAGAGGACGGCAAAGCTAAATTTCTTTAACTTTGCCTCCTACTTTAATTTGGTTGACAATGCAAGGAGCGTAGGATTTAATACATCACTTTCGGAAAGCTTCCGTCCGGTGGCAGGCACAATAGCTGTAAACTTAACAGGGTCTTTCATTTGTCATTCGAAAGATTCCGTCCGGTGCAGACACCGGCCGGGGAGGAAGAAGAATCTGAGTTGTCAAAATGAATAAAATTAAGCTATCAGGCAGGATGGTAGTTTAAATAATATTTTTTTGTAACTATCAGATCCTTCTTTGTTCCCGTCCTGTGTCTTCACAGGACGGAAGGCTATCTTAAAGATAAATACTTTCCTAACACTAGTGCCATTTTGTTAGAGTGATCATTAATTTGTTTTAATCATTCTTTTTTTAAAATAAAAGTTAAAGAGAATATTATGGTTAAGAAGTTATGGAAAGCTTCCGTCCGGTGTGCCACCGGCCGGAGAGGAAAGAACAATGATTTCTTAACACCAGTCCCCAAAACCTTTTAATGGTCAGATGCAGGTTGTGAAAACTATTGCTGTAAGTGGTAGGTCTGCATCGCTATCAATGCAAGATGCTTAGGCTGGTATTTATCAGGTAATAGTTTCTGGTCAGGAAGGTTATGCAGCTGAAAAAAATATTTGTTGAATAAATTGAAAGCCAGATAAAAATATGCCGCAAGTTGAAGAGATAGTGACAACCTGCGGCATATTAAAATTGTAATCAAATATAAATAATTATATACTTTGTCGACAAGAATTAATTTAGTGTTTTCTAATTAGTCGTACGGGGATCTTAAAAGACGAACAAAAGGTTATGTTTTATACTTGTTCCAGGTCTTTTTTAGACTTCCTGTAAAGGTAGTTGTTGAAGATGTTTCTTTTGGCAAAGCGGTAAATCTTATCCGAATTGATCATTTTCTGAACTACATTTTTATCGACACCAAAATATTCGTAAGTCGTACCGTCAAGGAAAGTAATTTCCAGTAAAAGTCCTTTATGCTTAAAACTTGCAATGCCAGATTCACTAGTCGTGATAAGATATTCATCTAAATTAGCAGCTTTTGTTTCAGGCGCTATACTTATCAAAAAGTGGTAGGCATCTATTATTCTAAGACTTTTTTGTTCAACAATTGCTTTTTCATTTTCATCCTGAAATTTATCAGGGTGACATTCTTTAATTAGGTTTCTATAAGTTGTTTTTAATTGCTTCAGATCTATTTCTCCATCGATGTTAAAAAGTTTCTTATATTCCTTTATCCGTTTCATGTGGGTGATTTTAAATGCCAGAACAAAGATATTACTTAAATCGTTTTAATCCTTCACTATGCTATGAAAATTATCCCCATGCTAGCGACCCAGCCTCACAGTATACGGTTTGAATTAAAGTTGTTTTTTTACAACTTATTATCCGACAAATACATATTGTCAAATATGAATATAAAACCTTCCCAGCTGTATTTTATTCTTTTTTAACCCTGAGCGAGCATACGCTCATGCTGAACTTGTGAAGCATCTGAGCTTTCAAAATGAATAGAAATAAGCTATCTAGCAGAATGGTGGTTTAAATAACAATTTATTTTGTGATTATCAGATCCTTCGCAGGGCTCAGGATGACAAAATAGCTGATTGTGCTTTACTAAATAATGTTAAGTTGACGGCTATTGGTGCCACCAGCCGGGGAGGAAAGCGCATTCGCATTTGTAAAGCGTTTTCTGACTCCCCGGATGGTGTCTGCACCGTCCGGAATCTCTCAATTATTGCTTAACCAAAATATTTACGGTATCTGTAATAAAGAATATCTTTTTTTATCACCTTTCAAATAATAAGAAAAAAAAGTTGACCTAGATTATTTAATGCAGCATTTATGGAAAGATTCCGTCCGGTGCAGACACCGGCCGGGGAGACAGATGAAAAACAACTTGCAATGTCAATCATCAATCTGCCAGACAGCTAAGTTTTCATTCTTTTGGAAAGCTCAGATGTTTCGCAAGCTCAACATGACAAGGCTTGGCTTTGAGAGTATATCGACTCCCCGGATTGTGTCTGCACCGTCCGGAATCTCTCTATTATTGCTTAACCCAAATATTTGCTGTAATCTGTAATAAAAGAATATCTTTTTTATCACCTTTCAAATAATAAGAAAAAAAGTTGACCTAGATTATTTAATGCAGCACTTATGGAAAGATTCCGTCCGGTGCAGACACCGGCCGGGGATACAGGGAGGAGATGTTTCGCAAGCTCAACATGACAAGGCTTGGCTTTGAGAGTATATCTTTCTTTGTCATCCTGAGCCCTGCGAAGGATCTGATTGTCATAAAATAAATTGGCAATTTCAATCATCAATCTGCCTGATAGGTAAGTTATTCTTTTTGCAAGCTCAACATGACCAAGCAAGGATTCTTTAACTTGACGGCTATGGTGCAGACACCGGCCGGGGAGGAAGAGAATAAAGGTGGGGCATTGCTAAAATTCAGGACATGGCAATACTTTAAGTTTCTTTATTGCCTTCTTCTTGTTGAATATATAGGTAATATTCAGTTCATGTGCTCCGGCAGTGCGGGCTGGTCTTAATTTGGAAACTATAAAATCATAGCTGTATGTAAGCCTGAATTGCTTTATCCTCCATCCGGCAAGTATAATCATAGATTCGTTATTCTGAAGTCTGGAATTATACTTCTTTACCGGAATACCTCTGTACCACACTCCAAGAACATATTCGTTATAAAATGCATACACTCCTAAGTCCAACTGATCTGATTTACCCTGAAACTTATATTGGAATGTTGGGATAAGGTAAAGCGATTGTGTAACATATCCCATGTGATTTTTCGAATCTCCTTTAATGGCTTCAATTCTGTAGCCCGCAGTAATTGAGTGTTTTAATGGTAAATGGCTGCTTTCATTCCAGTTAGATTGGTTAGGTCTGTTCAAATGACTTCCTGCATAAGAAACCCATATTTTTCTGGAATATAAAACCATACCTGAACCTATATTAGCAAATGTTTTTCTATTTGAATTATAATGTGGATCATTAGTAGGGTTGCCTGTTAATCCTTGATCATCAAATTGGTCAGGGTATTTAAGATGGGTATAATCAATTGATCTGCTAATGAGTCCAAATTGTATTGCAGGTCTTAATGCAAGGTTTTCTGAAAGTCCTATTTCATAAGAATACTGCAGAGCTGCTTCAGTTGAATTGATGTAATTTTTCCCTTGCCAGTCTTTCAGAATATATGCACCAACTCCGCTTTTATATTTCTCAAAATATCTGTCATAAGATAAATAGGAGGTGGTGTACTTAGCGTCTAAAGATGGCCATTGCAAGCGTTGGTGAAATGTAATTCTGTCAGCATGTGCGCTTCCTGCAAATGCAGGGTTTAAGTATAATGAGGCTGCATAAAACTGAGAAAATTGAATGTCCTGACATTTCACTTCAAATGTAAATGCTGATAAAATCAAACATATAATTAAAGTGAATTGATTTCTTAAACTTATAAGGTTCAATTTTTTTATACTATTTATAATTGAAGCGAAAGTGTAAGTTCTTTTAATGATGATTGAGACCTTATCTTTCAGATGTTTTTATTTAATGAATGGAAAATGGTTTGGAGTAGAAACGACATTTATAGTATAAGCAGTATATCCGGATTGATAAATTGCCTCAGTAATAAAAAGTATAAATGACGTTTATGTGTAAATGTATTTTCCAAAAAATAAGCTTCATCTTATATGCCTACTGACAGGCATATTAATACTATTTTCAAATACCTTAATATATTCACAAGCCTCTTCAGGTACTTGTGATCCTGCAACGCCTTCTTTTGTAGTGGATCTATCCGGTAATGCTGATAGTGCATGGTTTAGTCCAAGTGTAGTAAGGCAGGGATTATGTTGTGGATTGGATCCTAATGCCAGTCCACCGCTTCGTTGTATTGAATTTGTACTTACTCTGGATACAGGTGCACAAGGTATTCGTTTTGATATCGCATCCGGTGCTGTTCCTTCCGGTTCTTTAGGATATCAGATCAATTGCGGCCCCTATCAGATGGTTGGTGAAAATATTTGCCTTGATGGAGCAGGGCCTCACAGACTTACATTTTGTAAACCAGGAGCCAATAGGAATATTTATACCATTGTTTCTATTCCCAAACCCAATGTAACTCCTCCTGTTACAGTCAGTGATGCTTGTAATGCAACACTTTCTGCTGAAGGGTTTGATCCTGCTACCATTCAATGGACTTCTGTTCCTTTCAATCCAATACACAACAGTTATCTCAATTGCACTTCTGCATGTTCTACTGTAACTGCCACTTATCAGCCTGGAGCACCTCCATATATAGATTATCAGGTAAGTGGTGTACCAATAGGTGGGTGTAATGCTAACAGGGTAACAAGATCAACAAGGGTGTATTTCGTTAACGATAAGGCCGCTGAGATCATGCCTAAAAATCCGACAGTTTGCTTTGGAAATACAGATGCTACAATCACAGCTTATGGAACAGGAGGGGCTCCTCCATACACCTACTTATGGAGTACTGGAGAAACCACTCAAACTATAAATGTAGGAGAAGGAAGATATTGGGTGCGTATAACCGATGCAACCAGTTGTCCCGCTGCAACAGATACGGTAACAGTTACGTCATATACAATGCCTATTACTGCAGACGCAGGCCCTGATCTGACAAGTTGTGTTAACAATCCCTCAGTAGGTTTGACAGGTACTGTAGCCGTTGCTACAGGAGGAATATGGTCGGGGGGAGCAGGCACTTTTAGTCCTTCTAATAGTTCACTGAATGTTACTTATACACCTTCCTCTTCAGAAATAACAGCAGGCAGCGCAAGGCTTACCTTAACAACAACAGGCAACGGAAGTTGTCCTCCGGCTACAGATGATGTTACAATTAATATAGTTCCTTCTCCTGTTGTGAATGCAGGAACAGACAGGTCAGTCTGTGCGAACAATGCATCTGTTTCATTAAGCGGAATAGTAACAAATGCGGGAGGTGGAACCTGGACAGGGGGGGGCGGAACATTCAGTCCGAATGCCAATGTACTTAATGCTACCTATTATCCTACTGCTACTGAAATCAATTCTGGTTCAGTAAATCTAACCCTTATATCAACAGGAAACGGAACATGTCTTCCGGTTTCTGATAATGTACTCATTACAATAACGCCTTCACCTGTCATTAATGCCGGTCCTGATCTTACGGTCTGTGCCAATAATTCGATTACAAATCTTTCCGCTACTGTTTCTGTAGCATCAGGTGTGAACTGGACAGGAGGTACAGGTTCGTTTACTCCCAATAGAAATGTTTTAACGCCTTCCTATACTCCTTCAGCAGCAGAAGTGGCAGCGGGCTCTGTGTTGCTTACCGTCACATCAACAGGAAATGGCAATTGCCTTTCTGTTTCAGATGATGTGCGAATCAACATATCACCAGCACCTTTAGTGAATGCAGGAGCAGACAGAACTGTCTGTGCGAATAATTCAAGTCTTGCGTTAAACGGATCTGTTACAGTTGCTACAGGTGGAGTATGGTCCGGTGGGGCAGGAACATTTACGCCCTCTGCAAGCGCCCTGAATGCAAGCTATACACCATCCAATTCTGAAATTGCCGCAGGTAAGGTCACACTTACTTTAACATCAACAGGAAACGGATTGTGTAGTCCTGTATCAGATAACATGGTTGTGACAATTACACCTGCACCAGTAGTGAATGCAGGAACAGATGTAACTGTTTGTGCCAATAATTCATCAGTTTCATTATCAGGTATTGTAACCATTGCAACCGGAGGACAGTGGTCTGGTGGAACAGGAACTTTTTCACCCAACGCAGGTTCTTTAGCTACTCAATACAATCCTTCAGCAGCAGAGATTGCTGCCGGTTCCGTTATACTGACATTAACAAGTACAGGAAACGGATCGTGTTTGCAGGTTAGTGATGATTTGAGAATACAAATAACTCCGGCGCCAACTGTTGATGCCGGTCCTGACTTAGCAATATGTGCTACTGCAAATAATGTAGCATTAAATGGAAGTATTACTGTAGCGTCCGGTGGTACCTGGAGAACTTCTGGAACAGGTACTTTTATGCCTAATGCCAATACGCTTACTGCTTCTTATGTTCCATCTGCCTCTGATAAAAGCTCAGGCAATGTTACCTTAACTTTAACAAGCACAGGTAATGGCAATTGCATTCCTGTAACAGATAATATGCAGCTTACCATTTCACCGGCTCCAGTTGTAAATGCCGGACCTCCAAAAGTAGTTTGTGCTGATGCGGGAAGTGTAAGTTTAACAGGTTCGGTATTAAATGCACCAGGCGGTATCTGGACGAGTACCGGAACAGGTAGTTTCTCACCGTCTAATACCAGCCTCAATACAAACTATAATTTATCAGCCGGAGACAGAACTCCTGGAGTGATCACCTTTACACTTACCAGTACCGGAAACGGCGTTTGTAGTCCTGTAACTTCTCAGACTCAGGTAACTGTAACGCCAGCGCCTGTAATAAATGCCGGACCTGATATTACAGTTTGTTCAGATGTGTCGGATGTTCAACTGAACGGATCAGTATCCATTGCGACAGGAGGGATCTGGAGTAGTTCAGGTTCCGGCAGTTTCAGTCCTTCTCCTTTAGCGCTCAATGCCAGATACATACCTTCTCCAGCCGATAAAGCTGCTGGATCGGTTTCTATAACTATTACCTCTTCAGGCAATGGAACATGTTTTCCTGTAACTGACCAGACGCAAATCAACTTTACACCAGCACCTATCATAAATGCCGGGCCGGATGTAGTGATTTGTTCTGATAATCCAGCAGCTGCCTTAACGGGTTCTGTTACTGTTGCGACAGGGGGGACATGGACAGGAGGGGCAGGAGTCTTTTCACCAGGAAGAAATGCTTTATCTGTTACATATACACCAACTGCTTCAGAAATATTAACCGGCTCAGTATTCCTGACTTTAACATCAACAGGAAACGGTACATGTGTTCCTGTATCTGATAATGTTGTGATCACGATTATACCTGCACCTGTAGTAAATGCAGGACCCGATCAGAACTTATGTGGAGATGTTAGTTCCATACAAATCAATGGCACAGTGTCAAATGCGACTTCCTACAATTGGACAACAGGAGGAACTGGAGCATTCACGAATGCCAATGCTTTAAGTACTGATTATTTTCCGACTACTGCTGATACTGCCAGTCATAGTATCACATTTCAACTTTCTGTTACACCATTGGCTGGATGTAATCCCGCTTCAGATGCAGTGACCATCAACTTTACTCAAATACCTGTGATTGACGCAGGCCCTGCTCAGACTGTTTGTGAAAACGATATTCCGGTACAGTTACAGGCTTCCGGAGCCAAAGCAAGATGGTCGGGAGGAGCTGGGACGTTTTATCCTAATGACAGCACGCTGAATGCAACCTATACTCCATCTGCTGCAGAACTGACTGCAGGATCAGTGGCATTAACCATTACTACTATTGCCAACTCTGTTTGTCCTCAGGTTACAGATAATGTGATTATCAGTTTCATTAGAGGACCTCTTGTGAATGTTGGGCCAGACATAACTGTCTGTGCTGATACAGCGGGTGTTCCTCTATCGGCTACGATATATAATAGCTCAGGAGCAAGATGGACTACCACAGGAACAGGAGTCTTTTCTCCAAATGATATTACAATCAATGCAACTTATGTTCCTTCTGCGGCTGATGTTTTATCGGGTAATGTAATGCTTACTTTAAGTACGACAGGTGCTACAATATGTGATCCTGTTTCCGATTACCTTATTTTAAGAATTACTCCGGCACCTGTAGTGGATGCAGGATTTGATAAAACAGTTTGTGCAGATACAAGTTCCGTTCAATTGAATGGAAATGTTTCAGTTGCGGGAGGCGGAATATGGACAAGCAATGGTTCCGGCTCGTTTAGTCCTGACAATATCAGTCTTAATACAGGTTATTTGTTTAGCAATGCAGATACTGCAGCGCATCAGGTTACATTCACTTTAACCTCAACCGGAAATGGTTTATGTAAGCCGGTTTCAGATCAGGTGATTGTGAATCTGACACCGGTGCCATTCGTTTCGGCTGGTTCTGATATTCAGATATGTATGGATGTAACAGCAATACCGCTTTCAGGATTGGTTGCCAATACTTCAGGAATGCTTTGGACTTCTACGGGGTCCGGTTATTTTACACCTTCTCCGGTTACAAATGAAGTCGAATATTATCCATCGCTTTCAGATCGAACTTCAGGTGCGGCTATTCTTACTCTTATCGCGAATGCTACAGGCGTATGCAATGCCAGAACACACAGTATCACGATAAGTTTTACTCCAGCCCCGACAGCTGATGCAGGACCCGACCAAACGATCTGTGCAGACTCTTCGATGATAAGTCTGAACGGTGCTGTTACAGTTGCCACAGGAGGTGCGTGGTCTATCAATGGAACCGGTACATTTACCTCACCATCAAGTCTTATTACAGATTATATTGTTTCTGCAGAAGATAGTGCTGCCGGACAAGTAACATTAACACTGACAACAACAGGCAATGGAACCTGCAATCCGGTAACAGATGAAATGGTGTTAATCATTACACCTGCGCCTACAATATATGCGGGACCTGATGTAACACATTGTTCAGATGTTCAGGCGGTAAATATTTTTGGACTTACATCAGTGGCTACCGGTGGAATATGGTCTTCCTCAGGTACGGGTACGTTTTCTCCTGATCCGGCACAGCTTACTACTGCTTATATTCCATCCGCGATAGACACAGCAAATGGTTCTGTTGTCCTTACTATTACCAGCACCGGTAACGGGACATGCAAAGCAGTATCAGATCAAATGACCATTAATTTGACACCGGCTCCTGTAGTTGACGCAGGTGTGGCCGGGCCAATCTGTATTGATATTATGACTAGTTCACTTAATGGAATGGTATACAATGCAGGAGGAGGAATGTGGAGTACTTCCGGTTCAGGAACCTTTTCAAATTCGAATAACCTGATTACGGATTATCTTCTTTCATCTACAGATAAGGCTAATTCTGCGGTCACTATATATTTAACTTCTACCGGAAATGGTTTATGTAGTCCTGTTGTTGATTCACTTGTATTAGATATTAACCCTGGTCCTATAGTCAATGCCGGAGCTGATCAAATTATATGTGCAGATGCTGATTCTGTTTTATTAAGTGGTGAATATTTTCTTGCCGGCGGAGCAAGATGGAGTAGTGCAGGTTCAGGTGTATTTGCATCTTCTGATACTTCAATGATTGTTTATTACAAACCTTCTGCTGCAGATACCACTGCTGGAAGTGTGAAGATATATCTCACCACTTTTGATAATATGGGTTGTAATCCTGTTGCAGATAGTCTCCTTATTACATTTACGCCAACACCTGTAATTAATGCAGGAACAGATCAATTGATTTGTGTAAATCAAAATTCAATAAGCTTGTCCGGTGCAGTAAGTGTCGCCACAGGAGGAATGTGGCAGAGTAACGGAGCTGGAACATTTAATCCTGTTAATACTCTTAATACAAGCTACTCTGTGTCACCTGCTGATACTTCAAATGGCGTTTATTTTATACTGACCTCTACAGGTAACGGAACATGTAAACCCGTACACGATACCTTATTTGTTGACTTTCAGCAATTGCCTGAAATTAGTTCAAATGCTACCACTATATGTGCAGATAATACAGGCGCACCGCTAAGTGGGAAATATTCCAAAGCACAGGGAATCAAATGGACTACAACAGGAACCGGAAGTTTTCTTCCGTCTGATGTTGATTTGAATCCTACTTATTATCCTTCTCCGGCAGATTTTACATCAGGAAATATTCAGATTCAATTATCTACAACAGGTAACGGAGTTTGTCCTCCTGCAACTACTGATATTGCTGTTACTGTAAAACCAGCCCCAGTGATAGATGCAGGCACAGATAAAGTGGTTTGTGCTGATAATCCTCCTGTTAATGTAAGCGGAACCGTAGCGAATGCAGCAGGAGGTATATGGTCAAGTTCAGGATCAGGAAGTTTTTCTCCGGATCCAAGTCTGTTAAATGTCACTTACAATCCTTCCGTTGCTGATATAGATATCGGAACGGTTCGGCTCTATTTTACTACAACAGGAAATGGTGATTGTTTTCCAAGAGTAGACAGCATGCAAATTACTATTACCCCAAGACCAGCTATATATGCAGGGGAAGATCAACTTATTTGTCCTAATCAGCCAAGTGTTACGCTTAATGCTGTTGTAAATAATGCTTCCGGAGGACAGTGGACTACAACAGGAACCGGTACTAATTCTGCAGCATCCTCTTTGAACAATACTTATACTTTATCTGCTGCCGATTATTCAAGCGGTCCTGTGATGTTTATTGTTACCTCAACAGGAAACGGTTTATGTCAGCCTGTAAAAGATACTCTTACGGTGGCAGTGTTTCCATTACCTGATGTTGATGCTGGCGCTGATCAGGCAGTTTGCCGTGATGTGGATGCAATTGCATTCTCCGGAGGTTATACCATAGCTTCCGGCGCTACCTGGTATTCTACAGGTACAGGTGTTTTCTCCAATCCTAATACAACTATAACGGTATATTATCCTTCTGGCCAGGATAAGGACAATGGTTTGGTGAAAATCTATTACAAAACGATTTTAGCAAATACCTGCAGACCGGTAACAGATACAGCATATTTATATATGACACCTATTCCTATCGCACAAACTATATCAGATCAAATTGTATGTGTGGATAATGAGCGCATTAATCTGTCAGGAAATGTAACCAATGCCACTGGCGGAGAATGGACAACATCAGGTTCAGGTGTTTTTCTTCCGGATGCCTCTGAATTGGATCCTTCTTACATATTTTCAGCACAAGATAAAAGTGCAGGATTTGTAAGGCTTATTCTTACAACAAATGGTAATTTAGGTTGCTCCAATACAGACTCGGTTAATGTTACAATTTACCCGATTCCTGATATTATATTAGGAAACGGAAATGCCTGTATAGGAGAGCAGATAGTATTGAATGCCCAACCTTCCAATATTCCGGTGTTTGGAGAAGCAAGCTTCAGCTGGGAGAAGAGTAATAATAATTTACCATTCAATACTTCTTCTATAACAGTTACAGATCCAGGGTTTTACAAAGTGAGATATCAGTTAGGGGAATGTTCAAGGTATGATGAAGTTAATTTGTCGTTTCATCCCAAACCAACACCTCAGGTAGAAGATCTGGTAGAGTTTTGCAAAGAGACTCAGCAAGTTGTTACACTTGATGGCGGTCCTGCAGATCATTACCTTTGGATGAAATCAGGAAATACAGATAAAGAGGAAGTTGTAAATCAGGCTGGGACGTATTATGTGCAGATCTTTAATGAATTCAATTGTTCAAATATCGATAGTATAAAGGTGGTAGATATTTGTCCACCAAGAGTATTTGTGCCAAGTATATTTTCTCCTAATAATGATGGTAGTAATGATGTGTTTAATACCTTCGGTAAGTATTTTACTGCCTATAAATTCACCGTTTTCAATAGGTGGGGAGAGATAATTTTTTATACGGAAGATCCAACTGAAGCATGGGATGGTACGTATTTAGGAGAACAAATGACTAATGGAGTGTATCCATGGATTTTGTACTATGAGGGATTAACAGAGAAATACAAGGGACCCTTTAAGGAGCAGGGAAGTGTAACTATTGACAGATAAATTTATGAGAGCTTTTTCATTCTATTTATGCCTGATAGCAATATGTTTTGGCTCTTGTATAAAAGAGCAGTATAAAGGTAATTCTTTGAGTTATAAGCGACAAAAGGAATTGTCGGATTTGGAAAATAATTACCATGTAAAAGAGACAGCCAGGGTGTTGGATAGAAATGAAAGTGAGAAAGAAAAGAGGCAGAAGCTTGCTGAAAAAAGAAGAGTTGCTCTTGCAAAGATGAATACTAAAAGCAGTACAAAGTATAAAAGGAGAAGATCTTTAGAATTTGATTATTATTGATGATTATTAGAAGTTTATATAGGTTGTAGCCGCAGAAGATATGAGATAAGCCCCGTTTTTCAGGGCTTTTTTATTTATCTGAAAAGCTTTGACTTAATCAGCTCCCCGGCTGGTGTCTCCACCAGACGGAATCTTTCAATCCCTGCTTATTTAAAATATTCTCTGTAATCATGGATAAAAGAATATCCTTTTTTATCAACTTTTAAATAGTAAGTAAAAAAAATTGCCCCCAGATTATTTAATGCAGCACTTATGGAATGATTCCGGACAGGGAGGAGGAAAGGAGCAACAGTTTGAGCAACAGCAAGAGATCAATGTGAGTCAGTATAGGCTAGGGAGTAGTATTATATAATGCAGCACTTATTGAATGATTCCGGCAGGGGAGGAAAGCTATGTCAAAAAGTTAAATTCTAACTTCAGATTCTGTTAAGTTGACCTATGATCCTCTGTCAACTTGATCTGTCTTTCTAAACAAAGCGAATTTACAAATCCATAATTATTTATATTTTTACCGTTCTCAATCTCCGAAACTTGATGAATATTTAATTAAGTGAGTAGAAGAGTTGAATGCTGATGCATGTGGTGAAAATGAAGAATACCATACGCTTGTGGTGAATTGTCCACTATACAGAAATGAACTTAACTTTGAGTTGTTAACAAGAGAAATCACAATAATTATTGGTTTCAGGAAATGAAGTTTAAAAGATGAATACTATCAGAATAAAAACCTGCTCCCGCTGCAATACCAATTTTTCATGCAGTACACAAAACTGCTGGTGCAATGAGTTGCCTCCTGTAATGTCCTTGCCTGAAGGAGGAGACTGTTATTGTCCGCTTTGCCTGAAGAGTATCATTAAAGAGAAACTTGGCATTGATGCTGTAGCTGAAAATAAAAACAAAACAGAGCCTTTAAGAGAAAAGGAAGACTATTATTACAACGAAAACGGGAATTGGGTATTTACAGCAAAGTATCTTATAAAAAGAAGGTATTGCTGCAAAAATGGTTGTAAACATTGTCCGTATGGCTTTAAAAAGTAACAAGCATAGATTTAGTATATAATGAAAATTAACTCTAGTCAATGACCCATTTTTACTTTATCATTTTAGTATTTTATTTTTTGCTCTCTGTTAACCTTGATAGCTATTCCCAATCTCTATATAAATATGAATTCCGTATATTTAAAGATGGCAAATTAGTTACTGATATATCCAGAAACGTGCGGGTAGAGGCAGGTAAGTATAATTTAAATTCTCAAAAGTATGTCAGGTTCTCAGACACTTGTGCCGATCCGGGAAAATATTGTTTTACCGGTCTCTTCGATTGCCGGGAAGAATCTAATGAAAAACTACTTTTAAAAATATTCACTAAGAAAGATTCAATGATCATTTATACCAATGTATCGCTAGATTCACTGGTTTATAAGCCAGGTGAATACTTTTTTGATCAAAGCATTGCAAGTTATTTCAATACCGTACCTGCTAAAGGTGTGAGCATTAAATTAGTAAGTGATCTTGTCAAATTAAAACGTAAAAGGTCTCATCATTGGAGCATTAATAAGCCATCGTTTTTTACCAGCCTTCAGCAGGCATTGAATGAATATGAGGACCTTAAGATTGATCCGAATGATTCTTCAATTATTGTTACAAAGAATTATAACTCCATATTATCTACAAAAGATCCGGGAGCTCATTGGATGAAAATTGAACCAAAGTTTAAAGATAAAATCCGAAATATATGCTTCACAGATGATGGTGATAAATATCTGATTATAAAAAGGGGAGATCATTCCTTTAAATCTGATTTCAACACTTATTTTAAAAGTGAAACTTTAATGGATTCCATTGTAGACAAGGGATGGGATCATTTTGAATGTCCGGAGAGCAATACGGTACATCAATTTGCTTTTAAACTGAAGGATAAAAGTGTTGATGATGATTATCCAACAGATGAATATCTACAATATGATTGTAATAGCTGTCCTGTAACTTATAGAGACAAAGGGAACCCTGTCTTTCATATAAAGCGTAATGTTAAATTTTGGAATACAGCTTTTCAGAAAATGGAATATGTAAATCCTGAATATCCCTTGCTTTATGAATTCAATCATCAGAAGATTTTACTTTTAGACCATTGTTTCCTGTATTCGGAAGATGGTAAACACTGGAAATATTATCCCTTTAGTGATTTTGATGAATACAGACCATTTGAATATGACAGGTGGCTTCATTCTACTGAAGTATCCTACTTTTATTGGCTGGAAGGTAAAGGGGTATTATTCAGGTATAGAGATGTTGGATTGTTTTTGATAGATGTTTATCATTGATAGATCAAGCTAAAATTGTTGTAAAAGAAGCTAGAGAAAGTAAAAGATGAAGGGCGCCTCCCCGGCCGGAATCTTTCAATCCACTGCTTAACCAAAATATTCTCTGTACTCATTGATAAAAGAATATCGTTTTTTATCACCTTTCAAATAAAATAATAAGTAAAAAAAGTTGACCCTAGATATTTAATGCAGCGCTTATGGAAAGATTCCGTCCGGTGCAGACACCATAGCCGTCAACTTAAGGAATCTTTACTTAGTTAAGTTGATGGTTGCAGTCTGGTAAGTCCATGGCGGGGATAACCAAAATTCTGTTAATTCTAAAAAACTGTAAATCCTGATTCAGACATTCTCACAATCCCGAAGGGATTAAATATTTATAGATAGTTGGGCATTGCCTTGGTGCGACCCCTACAGGGTCGTATGTTATTTGTCTGCTCTTATCTATAAACATTTGACCTCTTCGAGGTCAGGACTTTTCTCAGACTTTTATGGCTTTGCCGTATTGATAGAAATCTTGTCAGCCCCCGACTAAGTCAACTTAAGGAATCTTTATTTTGTTAAGTTGACGGCTATGGTGCAGACACCGGCCGGGGAGAAGAGAGGAGGAAAGGAGCAACAGTTTGAGCAAACTTTGCTCAGATCAGGAGCATCTGTTGCAGGAATGGTCAGGTTATATTTGCTACATGCGTTATAGCAAGGCTGGCGGATTGGATATAAGAGCCAAACCCGCCAGTACCCATAAATCTTCTACAGTATTACAAAAAAAATAATGATAGATTTCAGGTATACTTATTAGCCAATTCTTCCTAAATATTTGTGTATATACTTTAGGCCCGTTGGACAGGCCATGGTGAAGAAATTATTGTTTTATAAGTTTGGTATTATGATCACCTTTTTTACTGTGTATTCTTATTATATAAAGACCTGAAGGAAAAGAAGATACATTGATTTTTTGCGTCTGTTCGCCATTGTATTTCATGGAATTAACTACCTGTCCTTGTGTATTGGTAATGCTGATGGTTCCCTCGGTAATAGCCATCTCCCTTACCTCAAGTACTGTTTCATCTGTAGTGATACTCGGATAAACTCTGATGCTATTATCAGTAGAGTTTTCAATAGCATTTACCAGATCAGGGGCATAAATCTGAACCCTTTCCATATCTGCCACATATACATTGCCGGATTCATCAACAGAGATAGAGGTACCAAATCTGAAATCCCCGTTCCACTGAGTAATAATTGTGCCATTGCCATCGAATTTCTGAACCCTGTTGTTATTGCTGTCCATTACATAGATGTCGCCTTTTGAGTCGGCAGCAATACCGTATGGACTTCTGAATTTGCCCTCACCAGATCCCACGCTTCCCCACTGTAAAAGGTAATTACCCTCGCTACTGAATTTTTGAATACGGTTGTTCCAGGTATCTGCCACATACACATTTCCGAAAGGATCGACGGTTAGAGCACCGGGGTAGTAAAGCTGTCCGTTTTCACCTCCGTTGCTTCCCCATTGTGTTATATATTCCCCTTCGCTGTTGAATTTCTGCACACGGTCGTTGTTATCCAAGATATAGACATTCCCATCGCCATCTACAGCAATGCCTTCCGGAAAATTGAACTGCCCATTGCCATTTCCTCTGATGCCCCATTTTTTAATAAATGTACCATAACTGCTGAATTTCTGTACGCGGTTGTTATTTACATCGGTAACATATACATTTCCTGATGCATCTGTAGCAATATCGCCCGGATTACTAAATTGTCCGTCGCCTGTACCATGGCTGCCCCATTCAAGGAGGAATTCGCCGGTGCTGCTGAATTTCTGAATCCGATCATTTCCATTGTCTGCCAAATATATATATCCGGAAACATCTACATCTACAGATGGGAAAGAAAAACCACTGCCGAATGTTCCCCATTGACTTATGTAAGTACCATCAGCGCTATATTTCTGTACACGGTTATTTCCGCCATCTGTCACATAAAAATTCCCGCTGGCATCTGTTGTGATATCAAAAGGAGCAGAAACCTGCCCATTTTCTTTGCCCGGGCTGGCAAGCTGGCTCAGATATGTTCCGGTATTGCTGAAGATCTGTATGCGATTGTTTTCATTGTCTGTAACATAAACTTTCCCTTCGGCATCTGTTGTCACTCCGGTAGGCTTATTAAATTTTCCATTGGCAGTGCCATAACCACCCCAGCGCGCAAGGAAAGTACCGGTCGAGCTGAATTTCTGAACATTATTGCTGAAAAGATCCGTTACATAAATATTGCCCGCATTGTCTGCATGTAGTCCGCTGGGAGAAATCATATTTCCATCGCCAGACCCAAATGTTCCCCATTCAGTGATCATTGTACCATTGTTGCTGTATTTAATGACGCGGTGATTTTCGGTGTCTGCAACATATACATTTCCGGATTCGTCTACAGTTATACCACTCGGATCATATAAGTCTGTTGAGTTTCCCCAGGATGTAATAAACTTTCCGTCATTGCTGAATTTTTGAATTCTGCTATTGCCAATTTCAATTGTATAAATATTACCATCTTTATCTGCAGCAACATCAACCGGATCATCAAACTCACCGGTTGCATCTCCGCTTCCTCCATATTTGCTACCCAGTTGTTTGAGAAATTCACCTGTACTGCTGAATTTCTGAATGCGATTGTTATTGCGGTCTACAACCCAGACATTCCCTTCATTATCAGTAGTGATGCCAGCCGGGCTCGAGAAATGGCCCTCTGAACTCTCGTATTGTGTGAATCCATTCAGTTCAGAAACATACTTGTAACTGTTCTGAGCAGATAATCTGGACAGGAAGCCTATCAGAAGGAAAATTAGTAGTAGATTTTTTTTCATCAAATATTACATTTATAGACAAAAGTATTAATTAATATAATAAGAATCAGCCAGCATTTTAAAATTTTAACCTATCACAACAATCTGATATTTTGTGATCAGCTCCCCGGCTGGTGTCTTCACCAGACGGAATCTTTCGATCCCAGCTTATTTAAAATATTCTCTGTAATCATGGATAAAAGAATACCTTTTATCACCTTTAAAATAATAAGTAAATAAGTAACCCAGGATTATATAATGCAGCACTTATGGAATGATTCCGGCCGAGGAGGAAAGGTGCAACAGTTTGAGCAACAGCAAGAGATAAATGTGAGTCAGTATGGGCTGACTCTCCGGCCGGTGTCTGCACTGTCCGGAATCTCTCAATCATAGCTTAGTCAAATAATCTCTGTACTCTGTGATATAAGAATATCTTTTGTCACCTTTAAAATAATAAGTAAAAAAAAGTTACCCCATTAGATGCAGCACTTTTGGAAAGGGTTCCGTCCGGGGAGGAAGAAAGGAGCAATAGTTTGAGCAAGAGATAAATATGACTCAATAAAGCTAGGGAGTATATTATTTATTGCAGCGCTTTTAGAAAGGTTCCGTCCGGTGCAGACACCGGACTAGGAGGAGATCTCAGAGCTAAGAGAAACCTTGATAAAAGCCATGATAATATTTATCTTTACTATCTGTGAGCTTTTTAATTGACATTTATTGCTGATTTTTTAAAATCTATGAATAGCATGTTCTATATAATTATAATTACCCTCTTTTTATGCATTGGATTGTATATACTTACATTTGGCTCAGGCAGTAAAAGTATTCTTTCACACCAACCCGGAAAGCCGAAGTTAGAAATTCCTGTTACCTATACTATTGAATGGTGGCCGGAACAGAATAAAATGACAGTTGAAAGTTTCGATATTGACATTATTGAAAGTAATTTAAATTTACTCAACAGTAAATCCCTCATAGCTTATAAAGTTTCCGGAATCCTTAAGTCTGTAGGCCAATGGAAATCTTTTATTTATAAAGTGCATATATCTGAACGCTTTAACTCTGATACTACTAAGCCTTACGAAAGAGTTATAGAAATAACACCGGTTGTTAGTGCAAAAAAAATGGAGAATACAACCGACAGCACTGATCCATTTGAGTTTAAAAATGAGCATATTGTTTTTTCAAGTCAGTGGGGTGTTAACAGAATAAAATTTGTATGTGGATCGAAAGAGCAGATAATTGAATTAAGACAAAGGAAGTAGGAGAGGTAATCTTTACTCTTTTTCTGAAACACTTCATTCTGCTATTTTGTCATCGTGAGCACCGCGAAGGACCTGATAGCTACAAAAAAATTACCATTGAAATCACCATTCTACCAGATAGCTCAATCTTTATCTTTTTGTAAACTCAGATGTTTCGCAAGCTCAACATGACAAAAAGCTAAACATAATGTTGTGAGCTTAACTTTCCTTTGTCATCCTGAGCCTGCGAAGGATCTGATAGTTACAAAAAATTACTATTTAAATCACCATTCTTCCAGATAGCTCAAACCTTTATTCCTTTTGAAAGCTCAGATGTTTCGCAAGCTCAACATGACAAAAGCAAAGCATAGTGTTATGATCATAATCATCCTTTGTCCTGAGCCCTGCGAAGGATCAGATAGTACTCGCTCACCGGCCGTCTGCACCGGACGGAATCTATCAGTCACAGCTTAGCCAAAAAATTATCTGTAATTTGTGATAAAAGAAATATCTTTTATTATCACCTTTCAAATAATAAGTAAAAAAAGTTAACCATTAATTATTTAATACAGCACTTATGGAAAGATTCCGTCCGGTGAGACACCGGTCGGGGAAGAGGAAATGATTCATTAAGTTGGCCTAAAGTGCGCTACAGGCCAAGGAGAATAAAAAAGCGCATATGTTTTACTAACTACTATTATCTTCCAATTACCTGCTTACCATTAACAACTCCCCATCATTAGAAAGAAGTCTGTAAATAGATATTTACAGGTAAAATAGTTTTTAAAACAATTAAGCTAATACAAATTATCATTCGGTTAAACAACAAGGACTGTCTTTAGAACAGTCCTTGTTTATTTAGTATTAATCTAAAACGATCTTTTTGCTTAATACTCCGGACTCTGACTGAATAACTAATATATAAAGGCCACTTTTTAGATTAGAAACATCAATTTGTTTCCGATTTAAAGTTTTCATTATCAGTCTTCCATCGCCTGAGTAAATAGAAATTGAAGTTACCTGGATTTCAGTTTTAATATTTATAAAATCTTTTGTTGGATTAGGATAAATCTCTATTTTGTTTTCAAGAATTTTTTCGATAGAAGCAACTTCAGGAACTTCATCACCAATGAACACTGGATTATCTAAAACTTCACAATGACTTTTTCTCGGAAAATCCCAGGTAACGCAAGAGGCTAAATAGTAATACCCTTCATAACTGATAGGAATGGAGCCAGATGTAGAGTATTCATAAGATTCATTGGCATTTAATGGAACATTGATGTTATAATTCATCTTGATGTTACCACCTTCTGAAAATGGGAATTCATAGGTAGCCCGGTCTTTGGATAAATGGACACTGTTATTCCATGAAGAAATATTTCCAAAGCCATTATTCAGAATGGTAGCATTAATCTTCCATGTATCGTTGCTTTTCCAATGGTAAGAATTGACTTTCAGATTATGAATTTCCATCGTCGGTACAGTTCCTGCAGTGATCTTAATCGGTAAAATGACAAAATTATTTGTAGTATCTGATTTAATGCCATTAAGTTAAGGCAAAATAAAGTAAAACTATGTGAATAAACGGGTGTAATTATTAGATTTGGGTAGAAAAAAGAAAAGCCCCGTAATAGGAGCTTCTCATAGTAAAGTAACTTGTAAAGTCCTTGAAAACCTTACCACGCAAATATATGAAGAAAATTTTATCGACCGTAATAGACTGTCGGTAAATAATTTTACAAGAGATCGAGCTTTTAATTTTTTTCAGACCTGATTATCTTTCTGTTACAGAAAGATAATGGTTCTTACCAGAAGGAGATCAATTCTTATTTTGATAGTTTGGGTCTATCAGCTGCATTATTTCCAAGTTCAAGTGCTCTTTGTCAAGCAAGGTCCAAATTATCACCTGATGCATTTATTGAACTAAACAGAAAATCTGTAAAGGCTTTTTATTCAGATTCAACATACAGAAAGTGGAAAGGCTACCGGATTCTTGCTGTAGATGGTTCTACACTTCAGCTACCCAAACATTCAACAATTGAAGAGGAGTTCGGAGTACATATGTTCGGACCGAAAGCAGACAGCCCGAAGTCACTTGCCAGGATATCCTATTTGTATGATGTATTAAATGGTTTGGTACTAGACTCTAGGATAGATAGTTTCTCTACATCCGAAACTGATATGGCTTGGAAGCATCTGGAGCATGTGAGCAAAAACGATGTGGTTCTTTTTGACAGATACTATCCAAGCTATCCGCTGATATTCTCATTAAAGTCTATGGGGACAAACTTTTGCTTCAGGATGAAGAGTGATTGGTGGACTATTGTCAGAGAGTTTACTTCCGGAAAAAATAACGATGAAATTGTTAGCCTTAGAATACCATCAAAATATAGGAAGTGGGCAGAGGAAAACGGCATACCTCAGACTGTTCGTGTCCGGTTAATTAAGAAGAAAAATAAAAACGGAGAAATTGAAGTTTTTTGCACATCACTGTTGAATGAAGAGAAGTATAAAAGAACGGCAGTATTGGGTCTTTACAAGGAAAGATGGAATATTGAAGAGGGATATAAATTGATAAAAAGCCGACTGGAGGTGGAAGATTTTTCAGGCATCCGGTCAATTGTTGTAAAACAGGATTTTTACATAAAAACATTGCTTCTGACCATTAACGCCATATTGTGTCAGAAGATAAACCCTTCAAAAAGCAAATCTTCTGGAAGGGTTATCAATATAAATAAAACATTGGGCTTGAGTACTACAAAAAAACTATTTCTAAAAATAGCATTAGATTGGACTATTGAGCAGACAGTGGATTTTTACACCAATACTATGATCGGAAAATTCAATTACTCAAGAAAAGGACAGAAATGTTCTAGAAATAAAAAGTGTCATAGGAAGTATAATATGAATTACAAAACTGCTTAACTTAATGGCATTAGTATCTGATTCCTTTGTATAACCTCGACTATTCAGCTGTATAATAAAATAATAGTCACCCAGAGCAACACTTTTAGGAATAAGGGCTGTAAGAAAATCATCTCCTTCATCTGTATATAGACCAAGTCCTGAATTCTTTTCATCTAGCAATAAGTCATCAGGTGACTTACTATTATCTTTTGACAGAAACAATCCTAAAAAAGTCGATCTAACCTTTTCAGGACCTAAATTTTTAAAGTCCAATCTAAACTGAAGCTGGCTTAAAACATTCAGTGTAGATTTGGGACCGTTTAAATATCTGTAATTAACAATTTGTAAATCTGCTGTCTTTCTGTTTGCTGCAGGGGAAATACCATTTACCTTGTGTACTGCAAAATTGTTAGATTCCAGATACTCTAACTCATCATTGTAGCGATCCACATAGGCAAGCACAAAATATGGTTTGAGCGTATTTTGAGGTAATGTTATTGCAAATTCGGAATCATAACTTTGTCCTGGTTCCATGGAGCCATATCCATAAGGTCCGATCCGCAAATCATCCGAAGTCAGAAAAGGATCCTCTGAAATGAATATATCTATTCCTGCATGTTCCATAGTTGCAGTACCTATATTAGATATATGTATATTCATAACATAATCATATCCCACCTCATAAGTCTCTTCTCCTGTTATTGAAACTGCAAGATCAGGCAATTTTGCATTTTGTCCGTATACTCCAATCTTTACCCTGTCAGAGTTGTTTTTCACAACAGATTCCTCCGGAATATTATTGTCATTCACTTTTGCTAACAATGTATATGCTCCATCTTTTAAACTTGATGGAATCATGGCTGAGAAGGAAAAAGGTAGACTATCGTACCCACTCCAGTTTTCATTGACTATATCATTATAGATTTCTGTGGCCTGTTCGGCTCCATCAATCAGAAAAAGTTTAAGAGAGAGATTTCCTGAATACGCTTCAGGAGAAAAGTTTTCAATGGTCAGGTCTATTTGTTGTGTTGTTCCTTTAATTAAAAAACTAGAATTTAATAGCTTTACAGAGAAATCGGGTTTAGGTGAACAAAACAAAAAGTTACGACCATACTGGTCATGATACATTTGCATTTTTGAGTACTGTTCAGCGGTAAATTCTCTGGTGCACTTCGAAGTGGTGTAGGCCATGACATTATGAACAGGCGGAGAGTATGGCATCCCGTTCGGATCTTTGTCATCCCCTGTGTAGTTACAGTTAAAATCTACTTTATTAAATATATTCGGGTCGGCAGGGGTGTCGCAAAGTAAGTCTCCAGCTGTCTTGCAGTTAGTGCCATTTACAAATTCTGGCCCTCCAATTGGATCATGAGTATGATAAAGTGAAAAATAATGCCCTAGTTCATGTGCCATTACGCGGACAGAGGCACATGAATTCTGCATAACGATATAACCAGGCTGTGACATTGGCCCTAACGATGCATAGCCACATGCATCGATGAAATTAATATTGCCAACGAAGTAGACATTGATCGCATTTCTATTGAAATCTGTTGATACCAGTCTGCTATTTTCATCATCCGAATCCAAATCATAAAATTCCTTACTTTTAATGATATTAATTTCCGAACAGATGTAAAAGTTAAGATTTATTGCTTTGAATAATGCATTCGTTCCTTTCAAACTTTCATATATTTCAAAAAGATTTCCCCTATTTCCAATATTGTTCTCTACAAGGTGCAATTGAATAGGTATATATTCCATCTCTCCATTTGCTCTGCTGGCCTTTTCTTTTGCTATATAATTTTGAAGATCCTGATAAGAAAACTTTGCAGAATTCTTATTTTCGATATAATCCTGTGCTATTGCTGATACCGATGAAATAGCTAAAAAGATTAATAAAAGTGATTTTTTAAGTATTCTCATAAAAATTAAGTTGTTAAACCACATAAAGATAACAAATTAATTATTTTCGTAAAGTACCTATTTGTGGGTATTTAGATTAAACAGAAATGAAAACCCTGTAATCTGTGATAAAATAATAGCTTATTATTTCAAACAAATTGAGGCAGAACATCGATAGCCATCAGGCATTATTAATAGCTGGTTTAATTCAATAATAAAAAGTAATAATAAGTGAAAAATGTGACCCTGTATTGTTTATTGCAGCACTTATGGAAAGATTCCGTCCGGGGAGGAGGAAAGAAGCAACAGTTTGAGCAACAGCAAGAGATAAATGTGACTTTGTAAGGACTAGGGAGTAGTATTAATTAATGCAGCACTTATGGAAAGATTCCGTCCGGGGAGGAAGTCTGAACGTATCATTAAAGAGAAATTTGCATTGATGCTGAAGCTGAAAATAAGAACAAAACAGAGCCTTTAATTGAACAGGAAGACTATTATTACAACGAAAATGGGAATTGGGTATTTACAGCAAAGTATCTTTTTAAAGAGGGTATTGCTGCAAAAATGGTTGTAAACATTGTCCATCCGGCTTTAAAAAGTAACAAGCATAGCTTTAGTATATAATGAAAATTAACCTCTAGTCAATGACCCATTTTTACTTTATCATTTTAGTATTTTATTTTTTGCTCTCTGTTAACCTTGATAGCTATTCCCAATCTCTATATAAATATGAATTCCGTATATTTTAAGATGGCAAATTAGTTACTGATATATCCAGAAACGTGCGGGTAGAGGCAGGTAAGTATAATTTACATTCTCAAAAGTATGTCAGGCTCTCAGACACTTGCACCGATCCTGGAAAATATTGCTTTACCGGTCTCTTCGATTGCTGGGAAGAATCTAATGAAAAACTACTTTTAAAAATATTCACTAAGAAAGATTCAATGATCATTTATACCAATGTATCGCTAGATTCACTGGTTTATAAGCCTGGTGAATACTTTTTTGATCAAAGCATTGCAAGTTATTTCAATACCGTACCTGCTAAAGGTGTGAGCATTAAATTAGTAAGTGATCTTGTCAAATTAGATCGTAAAAGGTCTCATCATTGGAGAGTTAATAAGTCATCTTTTTTTACCAGCCTTCAGCACGATTTGAATGAATATGAAGACCTTAAGATTGATCCGCATGATTCTTCAATTATTGTTACAAAGAATTATAACTCCATATTATCTACAAAAGATCTGGGAGTTCATTGGATGAAAATTGAACCAAGGTTTAAAGATAAAATCCGAAATTTATGCTCCACAGATGATGGCAATAAATATCTGATTATAAAAAGGGGAGATCATTCCTTTAAATCTGATTTCAACACTTATTTTAAAAGTGATATTTTAATGGATTCCATTGAAGACAAGGGATGGGATCATTTTAAATGTCCGGTGAGCAATACGGTACATCAATTTGCTTTTAAACTGAAGGATAAAAGTGTTGATGATGATTATCCAACAGATGAATATCTACAATATGATTGTAATAGCTGTCCTGTAACTTATAGAGACAAAGGGAACCCTGTCTTTCATATAAAGCGTAATGTTAAATTTTGGAATACAGCTTTTCAGAAAATGGAATATGTAAATCCTGAATATCCCTTGCTTTATGAATTCAATCATCAGAAGATTTTACTTTTAGACCATTGTTTCCTGTATTTGGAAGATGGTAAACACTGGAAATATTACCCATTTAGTGATTTTGATGAATACAGACCATTTGAATATGACAGGTGGCTTCATTCTACTGAAGAATCCCATTTTTATTGGCTGGAAGGTAAAGGTTTTTTGTTCAGATATAGAGATGTGGGATTGTTTTTGATAGATGTCTATCATTGATAAATCAAGGTAAATTGCTGTAAAAGAAGTTAGAGAAGATAAAAGTTATAGGGATGAGGTTAATTGGCTATGATACGGAAACTAAATATTATTTCTAAAAAAAATTATGAATAGCATGTTCTATATAATTATAGGATTAGCCATTTAAGTCGTTGATGATAATCGTCACATTAGCTAAAACTTTAAAAGACCTCACCCTAAATCCCTGTCCTGAAGGAGAGGGACTTTAATCTGTATGTTATTAGATCTATCACTGTTAATTCAATATTTTTATCGTCGACTGTTCCCTTCTCTTTCAGGAGAAGGGTTAGGGATGAGGTTTGTTTGTTAAACTAAGTAAATAAAAAAAGCCCCAACATAGAAGCTGGGGCTTTTTTATTTTGTGTTATTCTAACTACTATTATCTTCCGATCACCAGCTTACCATTGAACAACTCCCCATCATTAGAAAGAAGTCTGTAAATATACATTCCGTTTGATAATTTCTCAGAAGGCTTATAGGACACAGGCACTGTTGTACCTCCTGTTATTTCACCTTTAAAAATCTCTGCAACTTCTGTACCTCTTGTATCAAAAAGTTTCAAGTTGACAAATTGGGACTGAGGAGAATAGATTTGAAAAATGGTATACTCAGTTAATGGGTTCGGTGCTACCTGAATGAATTTGTTCAGATAAGCTAAGCCAGGATTGATCTGAAGCGCTTCGCATTCTGCTGCATCCGTAATCTGTTCAATAAGTATGGTATCAGAGGTTGCTGTGCATCCAATTTCATTAATGACTTTCAATGCAATCTTTCCAACCGAATTTACAGTAATCTGAGAACTGCTTTCTCCGGTAGACCATAAATAAGTAGCCATGTTAGCAGGTCCTTTTAATGTAAGCGGTTTTCCTTCGCAAAACTTAAACTCTGTGGTGGCAGAAATCAACTGTGCAGGAAAATTATGAACTACAAAGTTTATTGAATCTTTGCTACTGCAACCACTGGCATCTTTCACTTCAATAAGATATTTGCCTGAAACTGATGTTGTGAAGCTATTACCAATATTTCCGTTTGACCAGCGATAAGCAGAATAAATTGGAAGGATACTTAATTCTGTTGTATCCCCCATACAGACAGCCTGTCCTTTTGAAGAAAGAATTTTTGCAGGAACATGCTCTATAACATTTATATGATTATTAGCTATGTCAAAGATCGTATCTGAAATGGAGCTGGTAATCTTTATCAGATAATCATTTTCAGTTGATAGTTCAAAGGGTATAGGCCAATAATAGCTTTTCAGTCTATCAGGTACATTTGTCGCAGCAAGATCAAAAGTTTCTCCGTTGTTTGTGGATACATAGATATTAAGACTATCAACTCCGAATGAATTCCATTCTATTGCATAGCCACCACCTAGGCATATTGGTTGTTTTGTATCAGGTTCTTTAAGTCTGACAAATGGTTCTGCCTTAGGGGAGAAGCATAGATCTGAAGAGGTTTTTGACTCTTCGTTTCCTGTATTATCACGTGCTATGGTATAAGCGCAATACTTCTTATTAGGATCTCCTTTAATCAGGACAACGGAATCTGCAGAGATTTGGGACGCATATTTTATAAAATTATTCCCGTTATCATAAGAAAGATATAAGTCATAGTTTTTTACACCTGAACCACCCAGACCATAATCATCCATGATCGTTACCAGATAAGCATAAGAGGAATCAGCAATAACATCACTACGTTTATAAGCCGATAAAGGAGGAACAGCATCAATTGTATTGAATATAGCAGGGGTCAGGAGCTCCTCCTGAGTATCGAATACGATCGAAGCAACGGCATCTATAGTATCTCCTGTAGACGAAGCAAGGTCAGGAGCCACCGTGAAGGATACAAATCCTTCACCTCTTCGAGTAATCGAATCATTGATCAGCAAGAATCCTAAATGGGCAGCAGGTTCATTTCCAGTGAGAGGGTCTTTGGATTCAAAGATCCAGAATGCTTCTTTTTTAACAACATCAATACCTGCAATAACATCAACGATCACTTCAAGTGAGTCCTTGACGTCCAGCCTACCAGTATAATAGGTGCTGTTAGAAGGTACTTCAAAGACGAAATCTCCGAAACCAAAACTGCCAAGCCGGAATGAATAGATGTTCAGATGAGGATCAATAGGAGAACGTATTACAACCTTTTGTGCAGGAGCTGTAGCAAACTCAGGATCGTTTTCAAAACGAATGGTATATGGGAGAATGTCTTTTACAGAAATCCATCTCTGAGGGCCAAATCCCTCAGGACCGAGAATGTCATTCGGATCTCTTGGAAATACTACCGGAATATCTATGTCGTCATCATCGTCATCATCATCACAGTCCTCTGTTTTGATCTTAACTTCTGTTGAATCCCTTTGAAAACATCCGGAACTGTCTGTTGCTGTAACCTGAAAATCACCATCTCCACTTACCTCTATTTTCTCTTCTGTTGATCCTGTTGACCATTTTAACTCACATTCGGCACACACACTGGTGACTGCATGTAACTCGACATCCTGGTCTTCAGCATCGCTGCAGAAAGTCCTGTCACCACCACCCTGAATACTTACTCTAGGCTTGTCTTCCAGCACACCGACGTTAATGGATTTTTCAAATATACAACTGTTACGGTCTCTTATGATAAGATAATAATCGCCCCTTGGTATATCATGAAGATGATCTTCTGTAGAGCCGTCATTCCAGAGGAATGTGTAAGGACCGCTTTTACCTTTCAGTGTTACATCTATTTTCCCATCTTCTTTTCCATTGCAACTTGCAGGGGTAACCTTTATCTCAACCTGCGCAGTCCCTTGAATGCTATAAGAACTGATAATGAGAAATAACAGAATGTATTTATAAGTATATAAAAACGCAGAAATATGATTCTTCATAACGTTTACTTTTTAATGTCTTTTAAGTTAAGTGTAATACTGGCTGCTGGACTGATTTCACCTTTGTTTGATACTGCAGCAACTTTAAAGGTATAAGCGCTACGACCAGGATTATTGATTTGAAAACTGAAATTCAATTCCTTGTGTAAATTACCTCTTGTGATTTGATGAAAGGCATTCTCAGAACTTTCATCTGTAAAGAGTATATAGCCTTTTATGTCCTGGATTTGTTCTTTATTAAATTCCCAGGAAAGGTCTGCATAAGATTTACCTTTATCTTTTCTCAATTCTACCCTTATATTCTCTGGTGAAGATAATTTATAGGAAGGTAGATAAAGAGGAGAGACAGAACTCTTTCTGGAAACTACTGCACCAATGGCTTCTACCTGATACACATTGACTTTTTTAGCATCTTGAGGATTATAGAGTTGTACAACATGTTTTCTGCTTTCCTTTGGAAGATCTTCAGGAGTAGCGATGATATGTCCGTTTACCAGTATATTAAATCCTTTTATAGCTGTTTCTTTTGGATATTCCCAGGAAAGCTCTGTAAGGTTGTTTTTATTAAGAGTAGCAGAAAGGGAATTGAATAGGGGAAGATTCAAAAGCGGAACACTGCATTTTACAGTACTTCCTTCTCCACGCATACCTTTTTCATTTACAGGAACAATGCTGAATTGATATTCTAAACCTCCGTCTCCGGATATTTCATATAAGATTTCATTGCTTTTAATTAGAGGAATACTGAGGTTTTCAATAAGCTTTCCGGTACCTTCTTCATCTGAAAGAAACACAAAACCAAATGTGTTCTTACTTGTGCTTTTCGCCCAGGAAAGATGTATATGAGGTTTGTCCATGATCATTTGGAATTCAGCTTTAAGACTGTCTGGTTTTACAGGAATTTTTATTCCGGTATAGAACACGTCAGCGGGACTGCCAAACCATTCCTTACCTTTCTTATCTGTCACTGAAAGTCTGTATATATAGCTTTGGCCATACTGAAGACCGGTAGTATCGGTATAAATTTTATTCTTATAATTCAGCTTCGTTATTTTGGTAAACTGTAACGTGTCAGCATTTCTCCTTTCAAGATAAAATTCTTTGATCCGCTTTTTATCGGATAGGAGAGAGTCTGTTTTCCAATATATCCGAAGATCAGTATCATTTACAAGCGCTATAGAATCTATGGGAGGAGTATGAAGACTTTTATATAAAGCTGCTTTAAATTTAAATTCAAATGGTCTGAGTTGTGTCTGAAGGATTGTTACAGGAATAAAGGTATAGGTATAATCCAGCGAAGTATTTGCATTTTCATCTGTAAATAACCATTGCAGTTGTCCGTTATCAGACTTCTGATATCCGATTAATTCTTCTGTAAGGTTCGTAACCTTTCCTGAATTATCTTCTTTTCTGCTGATCTTGAATCCGAATAGTCCTGCTTTAAAATAGTCTTTTTCATTCAGAGACCAGAGGAGTTTTACTTTTCCCTTGTTCACGCTAGCTTCTATTACAGGTTTGATTTTAACATCCCCGGGATAGAACGTGGCGACAGGTTGTTCAGACTCATGTCCATCTTCAAATACATAAAACAAGCCATAGGTTGTATTGTCAGATTTCTTGTAAGTATGATCAATAAAAGCGAATCCTAAAATTAATGCCACATTATAGTCCTGTTTCATATTTAATCTGTCACCGGATTTAAGACCTCCTGATTGCTGAAGCTTTTGAAGCAATTCTTCTTTAGTGATCTTACTTAATTTGCCTTCTGAAAGGTATTTTAAATAAGTTTGTTGAATGCTTTTTGCTTCATCATCATCAAGTCCCTGATTTTCCCATTTTCTTTCATCTACCTGAGGAAAGATCATGTCCTTGTTAAGTTTGTTCCAGCCTGTATTTCCGCTGCTTTGCTTTTTTATATTAAATC
The DNA here is from genome assembly GCA_024707265.1 of Sporocytophaga sp. Lineage (GTDB taxonomy): Bacteria > Bacteroidota > Bacteroidia > Cytophagales > Cytophagaceae > Sporocytophaga. Next base: position 51,942 of record JANQAB010000010.1, read on the forward strand.
CAACTAGATTTTGTGGCCAGTCATAGGTCTCCCAATAAAGCTTCATAGCCTTATCCGTTTCGCCGCCTCTCAGGCTTGTTCCGCTTCTTTGGGCTAAAACCTGATATGCAGGGTTAAGATAGATAGCGACTATGAAAAGTAATATCAGTCTATAAATATTTTTCACAACTGCTTACATTAGAATTTTAATACAATAGGACGGCTTTCCTCTTCATGATCAGCTCCTGAGAATTTCAGATGTCCTTTAAGTATTGTAAATGATCCATCATAGCTCATCTCCATATCACCGTCTACATTGACATTGGTAGATCTCACACAATCAACACAGGTAGCGATGCAAGGCCATTTGACACTTACTCTGCTTATTCCGTTAACATGTGTTTTTATAGTTCCGGTAAAACCTTCAGAGTTCACCTGAGTATTGAATGATCCTCCCATTTTAAGACTGAAATATCCATGTATTCCAAAGCCCAGTCTGGTGTCTGAATTGTCCGCCGTAACACAATTCGTAGGATCAAACCTTTCAGGATAGATGATCTGCATTTCTTTTGAATAGTCAATAGCTCCCGTAACGGTTCCTGTGATGCCTTCGTCATCTCCTGCAGCTCCTCTGAGGTCAATTGAACCATTCATTGTTACCTGCTTCATAATGTGTCCTGAAATTCCCATAGCCTTTGCGCTCCATCCACTTTGATTTACTTTGAAGTTCATTTTTCCTGTGGAAAGAGATAGTAAATTACCGTTTCTTGCCGGAATTTTAAGTGATGCATTAGTACTACCCGATACATCATTGGTACCAAGTAAATAGGAGGCTTTCAGAGCACCTTTAAAATAATGAGGTGATCTTGCAGGCACTCTTACTTCACCCTCTAGTTCAAGAGAGCTTTTGTTTCCAATCACCAATGTTACATCTCCTTTAAGTCCAATGATATCAGCAGCATCTTTAATTCCAAGAACAAATCCTATCAGATACGTTCCCTCACTTGCAGAATTGTTCCTGTGATCATAATTATAACCGAAGCGTCCACCCAGTTCGTCGATCCGAATAACAGGGCCTACCGGAAATCCTTTGGCTGACTGCATTGTAAGTTCAAAAAAGCCATAATTATATTCTTCCATTGAACCAAGTACTACTTCTCCTCCGATTTTTATTCCTCCTTCTAGTGTTCCGGTATATTTTCCTCTGAACGCATCATTGCCATAGCTTAGACTTGCTTTGATTGTAAGAGGATAATTAGTGGATTCAAAAACAAGTTTACCTATAGAAACTGAACCTTCACCTGATATAATAAAATCTGTAACATCACATTTGGTTGCCTTACCAATTTCAAGATTGGCGCTGATTGCCAAACCTTTGTCTTTGACATATAGCGCTTTACTTACATTGAAATTAATCTTCTTATACTTTACTTTTCCTTTAAAGCTGAATATAGTCAGTTCTCCATTAATGATTTTGAATTCGCTAATTTCGAAGGGATTGTCAAAATCCTGATGTTTTGCTTTTATTTTACTTCCACTGATTTCATGTAAATTAAACTCATAGTCTACCGTAGTACTTAGACTTCCGTCTATCTTGCAACCGAATGCAATCAGATTAGTGAACTTGGCTGTTCCTTCTGCGGATTTTCCATTCATACTGACATCTACGGTTACTTCACCTTTGGTATTCTTGATTTCTTTGATTGCTATCTCTGCTTCTCCATCTTTAAATACAATATCGTTTTCATCAATTTTCCATGTGAATTTCCATCTTAGCTTTTTAATTGAGGCATTAAATCCCTTGGTGGAAAAGCTCGCACTGTTTTTAGCTATGAGCTCTGCGTTCAAGTCTCCTTTGGAAGTAAGACTTCCTTTAGCTTCAGCAATAACAGACGTGTTCTTTTTTTAATTGGATTATTACATTTTTTACACCTCCGAAATCATACTCCCCTTCAAAACTTTTGGAAGAAGTATATCTGTAAACAAATTCTCCTGATGTGCCTTTGGCTAACTCTGCAATACCACCTAGTGAAACTGCCTCAACCTGATTAATTGTAAATTTTGTCTCACCTGATATCGCTCCGTCTGATGTTACAGTCAGTTTCATACCTGTCAGGTTTGCCATTATAGGTCCGAATTGCCTTGTAGGCGCTTTTCCACTCCATTCAAGTGAAACTTCTTTAAAGCTCATTTCGGCTCCGCTACCTTTCTGTTTCCATGAAGCTCTCACGCCATCCAGATCAATAGATACCGGTGTGTGGAAGAAACCTTTCATGTCCAGATGTAGCCTGACTTTATTGGTAGAATAGGAGCAATACCCGTCACCAGCTGAACCTGATGATTGTATGGATTCAGTTAAATGAATTCTGAGGAGTCCAAATTTTATTTCTCCATCTAAATCAGGGCAGCACTCTTCCGGATCACCTATACAGATATTTTCTTCTGAATAACATGTTTCTGTTTTATTGTCTGCCGCTTGTTTATCCTGCGCTCTTACCTTTATTGTTGCCGGTTCAGTGGATGCTTTTACTCTTCCGTTACTTTCTCCGATGGTAGCATCTGATCCGCTTGCTTCTGATATTGACCAGACGATAGTCCGTCCGCTTGGTTCTGTTGTAACTGTTGCCAGTGATGTGGACTTTCCATCAGCAGGCAAAGTGGAAGGATTAAATTTAATTCCTTTAACAAGAACAGGAGTGATGGTCACAGACTCCTGACAAGTAAACCCGTCAGCATCTGTTACACGAACTACATAGACAGTCTTCACATCTGGCACTGTTATTTCAGGATTAGATTCACTTGAACTAAATCCGCCCGGAACAGAATGCCATTGATAGGTATATTTATCCGGTGAATCTGGCCCGGCTGTGGGACTCCCGCCAAGTCTGACTTTTGTTCCCGGACATTCTGTTCTGTTTTCTCCAGGATTTATATCTATCGCAAAGGTATTTTGCATACATATAAGGAGAAAGAAAAGTACAGTCGATAATTTAAAATATGCTCGCATTGAAATCTTCAATTTTTATATGATGCAAAAATTATTTCTTTAGAATTTTTAATTGTATATGAGCCCATGCAGAGACAAAGAATGTTTTATCACTGATCGCTCCTGGTCTAAGCACTCCTTCCGGGCCTTCTGGTTCGGTAAAGTCCATATTCAGAGACGTAAAATAATACTGCAGGTCTTTCACTGTCAGACCCAAAGGTACTTTGGCACCTGTACATACGATAGTTCTTCTTGGTGTAGGAATATCAATATTTCCTCCATTGGCAAAATGAACATGTATCGGAACGATCTGTCCGGCTCTTGCAGATCGAGGATGATCCAGATCAGTTAGCAGAAGTTCTTGTGTAGATTTCTCAACTCTGAACCCATTGAACTTAACAGCTTCTTCGCCTGAGACGGTATCTTTGGAAACAACATCATAGTATCCATGCTCAGCTCCATTCAGATCAAAAGTCGCGAATACTTTGGTCGGATTTACAAAGAACACTTTGCTTGCCTTTATCGGACGATTGTTGCCGTAAATATAAAATTCACAACCTGGATTGAATTTAGCTCCCTGAATACAAGTCGTTACAGGACCGGAATCTCCGCCGACATCAGTTTTCACGGAACGTATCTCAAAATGGAGGATCGATGCTTTTAATGTGATAGACTGTGTATGAGTAAACTCATTTTCACCATATACCATTACATAGTAAGTTCCCGGCTTCATTTCACTGATGATAGCTTCCTGATTTCCTGAGAATGGACGGCTGAATGCGGCATCATACGTATTTCTTGTAGGTGCATCTCCATATCGGATATACAGCTCATTATGATTATTCTGATCTTCACCGGTCAATTCTACCAGAAGGGTTTCATTCTGAAGTGAATCAGGAATTACGACTTTATACATCAGACTGCCTTTATGAGAAAGTACAGTATCTTCCGCAATATTCATAACAAGTTCCCTGACATCCATCAGCACAGGATTCAGGCTTGATGTTTCGTTATTGTTTTCATCAGTTTCTGGAATCTGATTTCTCGCATCCGTTCTTGCTATTACATAATAAGAGCCTACAGAAGCATTTGTAATCCTGTATGAGCCCGAATATGTATATGAACCGTTCTGAGCGAGGGTTATATAACTTCTGTTGCTTCCCAGATAAATATCATTGATATCCCAGGTCTTATCTCTGGATAAGTAAAACTGATCTTCCTGAGAACCTTTAACAGGATTGACTCCTTTATTCATTATTGTCCAGGAAATTTTAATATTCTCACCAGCTGTATACTGATCCTTATCTGTGCTAACATTCGTTATTTCAAGATCTACCGGTAATGGCATTTCCAGATGAATAGGAGAGGCTGCTAAATTATTAGCTTCCTGGTCAGCTTCATACTGCGTATTTTCCTGATCTGTTTTAACCAATATGATATAGTTTCCGGATTCTACCAATGGTAAATTAACTTCTTTGCTCACACTGTAACTCGCTCCGGCCACAAGGGAATCAGACCGGTCAACAGATCCCAGCAGTTTGTCGTTCTTATCAATAGTAAAGTCAGTTGACAGGTAAAACTTATCGACCCATTTTTTAGGGCGGGTTGTACCTGTTCCCTGGTTGGTTACAGTATATTGAATAGTTAAAGGTTGACCTGATATTCCTTCTTCCGGAGCCTGAAGATCAGTTATTGCCAGATCAGGTATGGTGTTCGATATGATTTGTACTGGTCTGAACGAATAGTTATTATTTCTAATTCTGTCGCCAGAGCTTGTTATGGTTTTTCCTTTATGAGTATAGTCTGCTACCACAATCCAATAATACTCACCGGAGATCGCTTCTGGTATTTCAACTTTACGTGTACCAAAATAAGTTGACCCTGTATCAAGTGCATGTTTGCTGAAGTATGATGATAAATAAATATCAGTTTCTGGCTGCCAGATAGTATCTTTTGACAGATATACTGCATCATCCCATTCTGCATATGCTCCTTGTCTTCCTATATTTTTCACATTCCATTCTACCGGATAGCTGACACCGGTTAATACACTATCCGGAGCTTTCAGATTCAGTAGTTTAAGATCCGGACCCGGGCCGTAAGTAACAGCAACCGGACCATACATGGTGATGTTATTGTTTTCATCCGTATGCTCATATATCTTATTGTTAGCATCTGTATATACATAGAAGTAGTATTCACCTTCTTCAGTTTCAAATGGTACAGGTACATCTATTGTATATTCATAAGAAGAATCCTTCTCAAGGATAAAATCAGCCCTTGCGCCTGTTAGTAACAATGTATCTTTTTTATCAAGCACAGGAGAAGGGGATATATAGATCTTATCTATCCATGAAGCAGTTTTAGTTGCTGCTTTTCCTTCGTTCGTCACTTTGATCTGAAGTGGGAATACGGAACCGGTCTCTGCTTCATCTTTTGCGGTCGTAATTTTACTTACTTTAAGATCTGCCCATGGACTAAGGTTTACTGGCACTGGCTTATTAAAGATGTTGTTGACGTTTCCTCCTGTCACTTCATAAACGTTTCTGTCAGCATTGGAATGAATCTGTAAATAAACAGTACCACTGGCTCCTTCCGGAATCATGATAGAGGCTGTTAAAGAGATCGTATCATCAGGATTCAGAATCCTGTTGGTAAGCACTTTAACGACAGATCTGGTTTTGAACTCTGTGATATCAGACGCAACTGATTCTTTAATGAAAAGACTGTCTGTCCATGAGGTTGAATTAACAGCTCCGGCCCCCTTGTTTCTGACAAGGTATTGGAAGTAAAGCATTTCACCTGAATTTACAGTCGTATTTAGAACAGTAGCTTTTTCCACAATTAAATCCGGAGATTTAATTGTAAGTAAGGTGAGACTTCTCCCTGCATTATTGCCTTTATTCTCATGTTCAAATACTTCATTCTCACGGTCTGTCACGACAAAGATGTAATTGGCTCCTGTGATCTTGTCAGGAATTGTAACCGTAGCTTCAGCAGTATAGCTTTCTCCGAGATTCAGTGTGGAATAATTTGTTCTTGATCCAAGCAAAACAGCTTGTTTGGCATCAAAGAATACATTATTAGAGATATAAATTTCATCTTTCCATCTGCCTGTATTGGTAATTGATCCTCCCTGATTTTTGACAGTCCATGTTATTTTGATCTTATCTCTGTTACTTGCTGTTGAAGGTATAGACGTGACTGTCGGTACAAGATCGGAAGGTGGCAAGAGTGTTACAGTAATAGCATTGCTTCTTCCAAAGTTGTTATTGTTATAGGCATGTTCAAATATCTGATCATCCTGATCTGTCATCACGTGAATAAAGTATTTTCCGAAAATTCCGTGAGGCAATGTTACAGGTACTTTGTTCGTATAATATTTTCCGCCCTCCAATTGTCCGTTGTGAGGAATCGTAGTCAATACAAGCGCTGTTCCAGAACGGAATACGGAATCAGCGGAGAAATAGATCTGATCTTTCCAGATACTTGAATTTGTCTTACCCTCACCTTTATTGATTACCGTATATTTTAAATCTACTGTCTGACCTGAAAATACATTAGATAAAGTAGATACTTCCTGCACCTGAAGATCGGGAGGAGGTGTAAGGTTTACGAGTAAATATCTTTTGTTTCTATCTATATTGTTAGCATGATTCAGCTCTTTTATTTCATTGTTCTGATTTGAAACAATGAAGACATAGTGCGGACCGCTTACTCCTTCCGGCAGTCGGATTGTTGCAGATGAAATATAGGACTGTCCTGAATCAAGAGATGTTTTATTTGCTACTCCTGTTAAATAAGTATCAATTCCATATTCAAAGGTGCTGTCACTGGATATATAGATTTTATCGAACCAATAATCATTGGCTACGGTTCTGCCTGCACCTGAGTTCTTAACTTCCCATGACAACATGATCTCTTGTCCAGAGAATGCGGATGCCGGTACAAGTACGTTCTTCACTTCCAGATCAGGAAGTTTTCTTAACTCCAGTTGTTGTATAGGTCCGGCTGTTTCTGCACATGAGTTTTTAGATGTAATCTGCCAGTTATACTTCCGGCCAAAATCCAATCCGTTTTCAATACGATATAATATCTGATTGGTATTTTGAACAAAAGGCATATCTGGAATTGATGCGCTTGCATCCCAGATACGGATATCATAGTGACTTGCATTAAGTGCAGGGCTCCAAGACAAGGATAGAGGAAGACTTAAGTCTGCCTTATTATTTAAAGGAATTAGATTCTTCACTTCTGCAGGAGCCACAGGTTCGATTACAGTAATCTTAATTGAATCTGAATACAGACAGCCATATTCATTTTGCCCACTTACTGAATAGGTTGTAGTTACAAGAGGACTTACTTCTATAGAAGCTGAAGTTGATCCTGTTGACCACAGATAGTCGTCACCATTGACAAGTCGAAGCTGCGCTGCATCTCCTTTACATATTGTCTGGTATCCTTTTCCATCAACTACTATATGAGCCTTCTCCGGGTATGTAACAGAAATCGAAGCCATTCTGGTACACATATATTGATTGAACTTCTCAAGCTTATAAGTACCAGTGTCAGAAACAGTAATAGATTTGGTTGTTGCTCCATTTGACCACCTGATGCTATCTGAAAAATTACTTTCCAAAGTTATGGTCTGACCCGGGCAGAATACTTTATGATTACCCTCAAGAATAACAGGTTGCTCAGGCAGAGGTAATACTGTCACCTTTACATTTAAATAGTCATTGCCATCCTGATTGGAGCATCCATTAGTAGCTTTAACTCCGAAGACTGTTGTCTCTTCAGGTTTTACTTTAACCTTGGTTCCTACATGCCCGTCTGTCCATAAAAACTCTTTTGCTTTTCCTGATACAAATAAAGTTATTTCAGTTCCCTGACAAATAGTAGTATCAGAACTGATTCCTGTAACTATTGGGGCTTCATAGATAATCACCTTAACTTTCTGCTCATATTTACAACCTTCCTTATTTTCAATAAGAACAGAATATTCAGTTGTCGTATCCGGATTAACAGTGATGGAACTTGCTGTTGCTCCTGTACTCCATTGATAATGATATCCGTTCTCTACAGTAAGGGTAGTAGATTCACCTTTACAGATTTCCTTTTTGCCAACTATATATGGTACTTTAGGATCTTCTATTTTAACTGTAGAAGTTTTGGTACAACCATATTTACTCACATGGCTCAGCGAATAAATACCCTGAGTAAGAACAGTAATGGATGGAATTGTATCTCCGGTTGACCATTTTATATGTTCTGAATAGTCCGAAGATGTAAGGGTAATGGCGTCTGTCTCACAGAATGACAATGTGCTGGAACCTGTAGCAACAATAATAGGAGCTTTATCAGGCCCTGGTAAAACATCAACCACGATGGAGGCGGAAACAGTTTTATCAGAACATACACTTCCAAGAGCAGTTACTGTATAAACGGTTTTTACAATAGGGTTAACCTTAATAGTCGAACCAGACATTCCGTTTGACCAAGAGAAGCGGGAAGCACTACCTTCAACCGTTAATACTGCATCACCTCCAGGACATACTGCTGAATCTCCTTTCAGTGAAGTTATTTTAGGAATCAGGTTTCCAGCTCTTACATTAACTGTAACATTGCCTTCCATTTCACAACCATCATCTGATTTGAATTTTACATTATAAGTAGTTGTCTTACTTGGAGACACGACAATTGCACTTGTAATTTCTCCTGTTGACCATAAGAATGAATGTCCACCGTTAATGACTGACAGTGAAACTTCCTGACCAGGACATATTGTTGCTGCCGTTGTCGCCAGTCTAGGTATAAGCGGACTTTTAATTTCAATTTGTGTTGAAGACGAACAGCTTGAAAGAGGTGCGATATGTTTTACTGAATAATAACCTGGATTACCTATTTTTATTGATTTAGAAGTTTGTCCTGTTGACCAGATAATATTATCCTTAATACTTGAGGTAAGAGTCACAGAATCCCTGACACAAGCTCCGCCAAGACTTCCTACAGCGGTAATGACAGGTATTTCAGGACTTGGAATTACATCAACTGTTACAGTGTCAGTATTAAAGCAACCATAAGTATTGTAAGCTTTAAGTACAAATATGGTTTTATAGCTCAAACGAACAGGTTGCACTTTCTGAGAGGCATAAACAGTTTCTGAACCTCTGATATGCCAAGTATAAGTATTCCCTCCACTGGCTACAAGTGAAAACTGAGCATTCTCACAAATGGTTGTATCTTTCCCGGCATAAGCACTAGTAGCGGGGTAGTGGTGAATGATATGATTCATAATAGAATCATTATCCCTGTTTGAATCATTATCCAGTGTTGTATATATATCAAAAGAATATAACGTGTGATCGTTCATCAGTACCGGAGTCTTAAAAGTATAATTATAAGATTGTCCCCCTTTAATTTTTATTCCTGAAAGTGTCTCACTAATCTTTAGTGTATCATTGAGCACATAGTGAATAGTGATATTTTCCAGTGTATCTATTCCGAAGTTTTGAAGTTTTACAGCTAGGTACTGATTGCCATCCAATTTACATCCACTCTTAGGGCCAATTACAGAGGTAATTCCTATATCTTTGGTAATTAGTCCTGAGCCAAATTCATCAGCACCGATATCAGGAGTTTGAACATGACGAGTATGTCCTTCAATATCAGTTTTGACCTCCCTTACAGGGATACCTGCTCCATCCAGATTTGACTGGCTTATGCGTGGGCTTGTATAACTCTCAAATACAGGATCAATTGATAAAGAATGAGTATCCATTCCAGTAGCAGCCTGAAACGCTTCAAGACTTGTATAAGAAGAGTTCTGCCACATAACAAGCGTTTCACCTGCTGAAAACAGGTCATTATAATCGGAAGTGATTGTTTGAGAACCGGAAACGTTTATAGAACGTCCTTTTCCAAAGTGAGCGAATATGTTATTTTTTACCTGAATATTTCTGCCTGATTGAATATTGAAGGCTTCATATTGATATGTACCGTTTCCCGATATCCTCACGCTGTTATGATACACGCCAGCATTCTCACAGGAACTTAAATGTATCCCGGTATTTTCTTCAGATTGAGTAAAACTAATGAAGTTATTGTAAATCAATATAGGTTCAGAAGTACTTCCTGTAGCTGTACTCACATAAATACCTTTACTTCTTGTTCCCGGAATGATAGCCTGATTTCCTGATATACGAAGACCGTTTCTTGATTGGTTCGCATATATAGCATAATAATAAGTATTATTAGAAATTGGACTGATGATATTATTTTCAACAACCGTTTTGCTGGGGTAAATCAGGTGAATACAAGTCTGGGTCTGTGTATGAAAGGTGTTTCCAGAAATGATGTTGGTCTGTAAACCAGAACTTACACCATTCATATAAATACCATAAGATCCATCCTGGAATACATTACCTTCAAAGAGGTTTCCGGTGGTATATCCTGAAGCATATACCAGATACTGGCTTCCGGAGTAAGTATATCTTTTACCGCTAAGTACACAATGCTGGATGTTGATGTAACTTGATCCTTCATTCATTATCAGCACATTGGCATAAAAAGTGTCCAGAGCTTTTAATGTAATGCTCTTAAATGTTATATAATTGACTCTTTTTAACGAAACGATATAGTTTTTATCAGATGTTGATTTAAAGTTGATTGTAGTTCTTGTACTGTCTCCGGATGCGGAAGTAAAGGTTACATTGTTAACGGATGATATTCCCGGAACTTTTGTTATCTCAATCTGTTCATTATAAATCCCGTCTGCTGCTCTGAACTCTACCGGACCTGAAACTCCATTATTCATAAGGGCTTCAGTCGCTTTGGTAAAGTTCGGAAAATCCGCATCTGTTCCACCAATGGTATAGATACCTGAAAGAGCAGGAGAGATGTTCTTTATGTTTATTGTATCGTTTGATGTCTCTGTATCTGCTGTACCATTAGGATTTGAAACCCATGCTTTTAGCTCATATGATTTTTGTCTTTCAAATTCATAAATGCCAAGGTTAATAGCGGTACTTTTCTGAGTTCCTAATGTTCCGCTCCATGTGATCCTACTTTGCACAGCTCCGTTTACTGACCAGTCTATCAGTGCACTGTTAAGAATTTCTGAGCCATTGTTGAACAATGTGACCCTAACCTCCTGTGATCCACTGGCAATAGGAGCTGCCGGTTGTACCATTCCGACAAGTGAAGCATCTGTTCCTGAGGGGTTAAACTCATACGCACCTATATCTGTAAGAGATTTTCTTGTTACTCCATTGATATCACTGCTAATGCCACCAACCTGAGGAGCAACATCATTTAACTGAGCATTAGAGATACTACCATCTGCTGCATTTTTAAAGTTCGGGTTAACTGCCAGTGACTGATTATCTTTTCCTGTTAGTTGCTTCCATTCTGGCAAGTCTTTGATGTCTTCATTATAGAAGCCAGTAAATTTACCTTTTGAATAAAGATTATTGTAGTTGGAAGAGAAAGATCCCTGTTCAAAGTAAACCACATATCCTTCATCTAAAACAGACAGATTGTTGTTAAATAGCCTGTTATTATTTCCATTCAGTTTTACAGCTGCTACATCTTTATTAAGAGATGTACTCTGGATTCTTATTGTATTATGATATAACTCAACATTATTGGAATAGGTAACTTGAATACCTCTAGCAACAGATGTTCCTGTAATAAAGATGTCGTTATTGGCTATCACTTGTGTTTCTGAACTGTTCAATGAAGAGAGTTCAATACCCAAACCTCCATTGCCAAGGATTATTCTATTTCCCAGAACACGGCATTTCGTATTCATACTTGATAGCTTTATACCTGCCAGGGTCGGGAAACTGCTGTTACTTTCAATTTTGTTGTTTTGCACGGTTGGGGCATCCAGACTGGCAAGAAATATGGCTTGTGCATAGGAGTCTCTAAACTCGTTTGACTGAATCAAAAGTCCTTGCTGATATTTACTGTAAGTGCTAAGACCAGATACATATATTCCGTATCCGGCTTTATGGAACAGTGATCTTTGAATGATAAGATTATTGTTGCACAGATCACCTGCTTTAGAATAAATGATGGCCTGATTAACCGTTGAATTGGTGGATGTTACTCCATTAAACACAACATTGGAGACTGTAATGTTATCCGATCCTTCTTCTATACTCAGCGCTCTGCTATATAATGCACTGCTATTGCGGAAAGAAATATTTCTGAAGGTAATTCCATCTGCTGATATTAATTGGATCAGATAGTTTTTCTCTAAGCTACCTGTATTGGATATTTCAACATCCTCTCTGTTTCCACTTTCTGACTGGAACACGACAGAGTTCCTTTTCGAAGCACCAAATATTGAAGGTATAACAACCTGTTCATTATAAGTACCTTTACGAATGTTGAACTGGACAGAATCCGCTACTCCACCTTTAATCAAAGCATCTACAGCATCACTGATCTTAATAAAGTCTGGATTAGTTCCTCCGATGGTATATGGTCCATTTAATGCAGGATAAATCGGTCCGCTTATAACAGTATCATTGATAGGATTATTATCATCCAAACCATTTGGAGCCTCCGTCCAGACCTTTATAGTGTAAGCTGTTTTAAATACAAAGTTAAAATTGCCTAAAGTTACCAGAGTGGTATCACCTAATAAAAGGCTGCCTGTCCATGCGACAGCAGGTTGTTGATTTCCATTGATCGTCCAGTGAATGGTTGCTGATTCCAATGGGATATCTCCGAAGTTTCTTAATTGTATTGCAATTGGCCTTGTTCCATGAAGAAACGGCTGAACAGGACTTGCTATCTTATAGATACCTGCATCATTGGCATCAGGAACATTTTCATCTGCACCAATAGAAGGTTTAGTCAAACTTCTGATTTCACCATCAATATCTTCCTTAACTGCAGGAATTACTTTTCCAAGGGTATTCAATGCTACTTCCGAAGAACGCAAAACAGTATCAGATTGAAACTGAGGGTCAAGAGAGAAGGAGTTAAAGTCAACACCTCTGGCTACCTGCCAGTCAATAAGCTTAGCATGAGAAGCAAAAACACTGGAACCTTTTGTATAATAGTTGTTATAATCCGAAGTCAGAGCTGAGGAGATATCATCAAATGAAGAGGCGAAGCCCGGACCTGAATTCGCAAAGATGTTATTTACAACGGATAGATATTTACAGGTATAACTTTTATAAGCACTGGCATTTAATGAAGTACTCGTATTGAGTACCGAGTTGAAATAAACTTGTGTATATTCTGAGTTGGACAATTCAATACCATAGATATTGTTTGTACCTCTTACTGTTATAAAATTATTGGCGATAATTCCATTTTTCGCTGTTACATATTCCGCCAGTATTCCCGATCCTCCGTAAACAACTTCGATTTTATTTTTGTTGATCAGAAATGCATCTGAAATGGTTCTGACAGAGATTGCATCATAATAAATATTTGATTTTCCTGAAATGACTTTATTACCTGTAATCTGTACATTATAAATATAGGCTGCATAAATTCCACCTGTACTTTGGGCCTCAAAGTAGTTGTTCCTTATTATATTATTTCTGTCGTTTCTGCTTGCAGAACTCATGTATACACCAAAAGCTCCATCTTTTATGTAGTTGTTTTCAATAAGGTTATTATTGTTTGAAAATTCACTTGAGTTTACATAAAAGTTTATGACAGCAGCGTTCGTTGTAGTTGCATTATTGGTGCCATCAAAATAATTGTCTTTAATTATATTGTTATCTGCACCGTTAAGCAAGTCTATGCAAATACCATAAGTAGAGGTTGGAACGAAATCAAGATCAAGTATTCTGATGTAGTCAGCACCTTTCAACTGAATTAGATAATTATCTGTAGACTTTGAAGCAAAAGTAAGTTTAACAACTCCTTCTGACTTTGGTTTAAATGTTACAGTGCTTGTATCTGAAGTTCCGAAAATTTCCGGAATTATAAATTGTTCTGTATAAGTATCAGGTTGCACATGGAATTCTACATTCCCAGCAACACCAGCTGAGGTAAGTGCAGCAACTGCTGCTGAAAAATTTATATAGTCCGAATTCACTTTACCAATAGTATAGACACCGCGCATCCCTGCACGTAGGTTATTCACCTTCAGTGTATCGTTATATGGATTATTATCAGAAGAATTGCTTATCCATACTTTTACAGATATAGTTGCTCCTGACACAAGATTAAAATCTCCTACAGACACTTCAACGCTTTCAGAAGGGGCAAGCGAGCCAGTCCATACTTTTGCAGTTTTTAAAGTATCGTTTACTGACCACAATAGATTAGCAGTTTCAACCGTTTCACTGCCATTATTGAAAAGAATTACTTTAACGGTTTGATTTCCTGCCGGGACCGGTGCAAGGGGAGAGGTTACAGATAATAATCCAAGATCACTTTCTGATAGGGTATTTTCATCAGCTCCAAGGTCAGGGTGTTCTCCACGGATTTCTCCATCTATATCCATATCTATTCCGGCAACCGCTATTCCTTTGTTATCTAATCTCGGGTCATTCGTCTGCCACTCTTTAGTCCCGTTGAATACAGGATCTACGCTGATGGAGTGTTGATCTTGTCCTGTAGCTGTTCTCCAGGATTCTGTCGTATAGCTGTTTTCGTTTATGTTGAAAGGATATTGTCCCAGCGTATAATAATCATTATAATCTGAAGTAATATTTGTTGAACTTAATAACCTTAATGCATATCCTTTATTTTTCGTAACAAAAATATTATTCAATAACAGGCAGTTTGAGCTGTTTTGTATATTGAGAGCCTTCGATGAAGGAGAAGAATTGTTAATCAGAAGCGTGTTATAATAAATTTTATAGTTTTTGGAGTTATTCAAAGTTATTGCTTCAGCAATTTTCGTTCCTTCTATTCTAACAAAATTATTTGACAGGATTGTTTGCAAAGAATCCGGATTTGAACCACTTGATGTGTAGATTCCGTTACCGCCTTCTCTTAAGAAGATTTTATTACCAGAAATTTTCAATCCAATAGCTCCGGAAATAAAGAAGCCATAACCTGCAGCCATATCTATTGTATTGCCTTCAACTGTAGAAAAGATCTGATTGGAAAAATTAATCCCAGAGCCCCTTTGCCCGCTGAATTGGTTATTGATTACCTGGTTATATTCATCATAGTTACCTGATGGGGAGTTACCTGAAAAATAAATTCCGATCGATCCGTTTTGAATAAAATTGTTTTTAAAGTGGTTATAGCTGTTTTTCATTCCTGCCCTTTGAGAATAGGTTTCTACAGCGTTATAATTTCCCTGTGATGGTGCCAGAATTCTGTTGTTTGAAAAGATATTGTTTGTACTACCGTTGTAGATCGCGAGAACTAAGGAGTAACTAGGATTTTCAGCTCTTAAAGTGATGCCCTTAATTGTCAGATAATCCGTACTATCCAGTTTCAGGACATAATTAGAAGAAGAGTTCCCTGCATAAAAAGATAAAATAACGGAGCTGCTGTCATTATTTTCTGATTGGAAAACGACTCTTCTTTCAGAGCTTGTACCTTTAATTTCTCTCAGCCTAACCTGTTCCTGATAAGTCCCTGGTCTTACATTAAACGTAACTGCACCAGCGATTCCAATACTATTCAGAACAGTGGCTGCTGCATTGAAAGTTGGAAAATCGGGGTTAGTTCCGCCTATAGTGTATACACCACTTAATGGTGCACCCAGACCTGAAACTATTAATGTATTATCACTAAGGTCAATATCGATAAGGCTATTTGGATCAAGTGCAGCTATTTCTAACTTATACAATTGTCCTACCTTAAAGTCATAATTACCAATGACAATGGTATCAGATGCATTCGTAGCCAGATTACCGGTCCAGAGATAATCCGTCTGAGCAGTTTCGTTGACCTTCCAATTAACTGTAAAACTGTTGATTGCAGAAGATCCGTTATTTCTTACAATAACAGATACCGGATTGATACCTGCAGAAAAGACCTGGTCAGATAGGAGGAGTTTGTGTAATACAAGATTTAATCCTTCCGGATCAAACTCTGCTGCTCCAATATCAGGAAACTGACTTCTTGTTATATTATCTATATCATCTGTTACAAGAGATGTTGATTTTGCAGTTCCGTTTAGTCTGGGGTTTGTTACCTTATAGGAATCTGCTGCAATCAAAGGATCAATTGAATATGAGTTATTATCATGACCCGAATATGCCTTCCACTGAGCTAAATCATGCTGGCTGCGGCTGGAGCTATAGGAGTATATTACGCTGGTTCCCTTGGTAAAATAGTTATTATAATCAGCCTTTATGTTTAAATAATCGTAGCTGTTACTAAAGTAAAAAGCATTACTGGTTCCATAATTGATAAAATGGTTATTATATATATCAATAGAGCTTGAATTGTATAAATAACCGCTATATTGGCTTGTATTGCTTCCAGCTCCAATAAATGTATTATGATAGATGTCCGCTTCCTTTGAATAAGAAATAATGAATGGTCTGGAAGTCGATGTATTACCTGTCCTTACATAGTTATTTGCTATCTGCATTCTTTTTGATGCTGTTGCATTAATGTTATCCAGATAGATACCATAACCACTGTTAATAACGACATTGTTTTTCAGAATTTTTATTCCGTCTTTAGCATTAGATAGATCAATAGCTCTGAAATAGCTATTGGTAGTTGCAGTTGTAATTCTATTTGATATTACCTCTATATTGGATCCATTAGACATTCTGAAACCGCGCGCATATTGGTTGTTTAATGTGTTGCCTTTCAGTATTATAGTTCCTGATATATCAGAAGGTTGTGAATACACAAAGAAACCGTAAGAATTATTTTCCAATAAATTGTTTTCAAAAATAATATTTCCTGAAGGGTTTGTTGTGCCAGCTATGAATACCAATGAGTAGCTTTCGTTTTCACTGGTGTTTTCTTTTCCTATAAATAGGTTATTGGAAAAAATAGATATTGGAAATATCACCCCGAATGTCAATGGCTTTTGCATAATATTCACCATCGATCTTAAAGGTCATATTTTTGAAAGAAATATGAGAGATATTTTCTAGTCTTACGACATAATTTGAATCGTAATCATATTGGTTTACATAATAGCTCAATGTTACCTTGCTGCTGTCTCCGGATTCTGACTGGAAAACAATTCTGCCATCAGGTCCGGAACCTGATATATCAAACAAGGCAATATGTTCATTATATATGCCATCTCTCACAAGGAAACTTACATCTCCTTTAATACCGCCATTTCTGAGCTGACTTTCAACTTCTTTGAAAGAGGTAAAGTCAGGAGTCGTTCCTCCGATAGTATAGGTTCTCGATGGTAAAGCTGCATATAAGTTATCCTGCGAAAGAATGTTATCACCCGGGTTTAAATCGTCCTTATCATTTGGTAAAGAAACCTCTACACTTAGTGAATTTCCTTTAAGAAATGGAAAACTTTGAGACCCAAAGTTTATCTCTACAGACTTTCCTTTTTCCAGATTGCCATTCCATTTTTGGATAGGTTTAACCTCACCATTAAATGTCAGTTGATAATCAAAAGAAGTGATCGTTTCCTTCCCGCTGTTAGCAACTTTGAACTTTACATCATAGTTACCGGAAAGGAAAGGAGCTACAGGTACTATAAGTGCCTGCAGCTGTAAGTCTGCACCTGAAGAGGTAAACTCATCCGCTCCGATATCGGGATGACTGACATCTCTCAGTTTGCCTTCAATATCTTGTAATACTTCAGCTATAGGAGTTCCTGCTCCATCAAGAGTACCTTTTATACACTTATATCCATTTTCCTCAATAAATGCGGCATCTACAGAGACTGAATTGGAATCATTCTTAGAAAGAAACTTCCATTCACTCAGGTTTTTCAGTCGCTTTCCATTGATCCAAAATGTGGTTTTACCTGCTGAATAATAGTTGTTATAATCAGAAACGATATCAGTAAAAGTTTCATTAACATTGAAGTCGGCAGCAATTGCCCCTCCACGTGCACACACATTGTTATTGTACAATTCAATCTTATTGCCCGATCCGCTAATTTTGAGACCGGAGCTTTGTTCATTGGTATTGGTAATATTCAAGGTATTATATACCATTGCAAGATTCTGACAACCTTCTGCAACCATACCGAATACATATGCACCTCCATCTCCATGAAAAGCATTATTGCTTATCAGCGAACGTCTGCCTTCTGAAGAAGTGATATTTTTTACATAGATTCCATAACCAACTATATTGACATAAATATTATTCCTGTCAATGGAAATATTTTCAGCTTTATCAACATGTATACCTCTGTAATTCTCAAGCCTGGTCGCTTCTATTTTGTTTCCATGTATCTTTAGATCAGACATATCAATAAGATACATAGCTCCGGAGAACTGTCTTAAAAAGGTATTGTTTTCTACTGTCAGGTTCTTTATAGCCCTAAACACACTGTAGCTTTGGTCTACATAAATTCCATAAGACCCCAGTGATATTTCATTATCTTTTAAAAAGAATATTATAGCAGGGAAGACTGTCTGTTCTCCCAAAATAGATAGTAGATGAACTTCCTGATCTCGAATTATAATTTTTACCTAAAATACTATTGTTGATAAATGATATATCATGTGATCCTTCTTCAAAAAGGACAACGGTTCCATAGTCATAGATAGAATAGGAATTGGCTATTGTCAGGTTTTTAAATGTTATATATGAAGCCCTTGTGAACGCAAGAAGATATTCCGCACGAATATTTACATCCCTTTCAATTATCGTACTGTTTCTATCTCCGGAAATGGATTGAAAGGTAATTGTATTCAAAGGAGAAGCACCTGTAAAGGCTGGAAACTTTTGATTTATATAATGTGTTCCATCTGCAAGGTTAAACACCGTAGGTCCACTCACACCCGCATCAATCAATGCATTCACCGCTGCGTTTAAATTATCAAAGTCAGCATTCTCCGTTCCTACACTATAGCTGCCTTCAAGAGCTGTATAAATTGTCTGAGTTATGGTATCCTGAACAGCGGGAGTATAAGCTCCATTAAGGTCAGATACCCAGACTTTAAATACATAGTTCTTCGCTTTCTCAAAAAGTATTTTGCCAACAGAGAATTGATCTTTACTAAAGCTATTGCCAGAAGCTGCATCCAGTCCGTTTGTCCATTTGAACGGAGTCTGAAGTGTACCATTAATCTCCCAGTTAATCGTAGCTTCAGTAAGAGTCTGAGCCCCATAATTGGTCAGAGTAACCAAAACGTCCTGATTCCCCTGACGTGCGCTTGTCTTAGGCTCCGGTCTCTCTAATGCTGCACTTATTTCAGAAGGCGTATATTTAAGACTCAGGATATTAGCTCTTAAATTAGTATACCCTGTTTGAGGAAAAACATACCTCATACTGTTCAAGGTACCGAAGATTACAGTTCCTGCTCCCCACGACTTTTCTGCAAGTACGATGTGTGAATGATTTTCTTTATTAACAAGCAATGGCTTTAATCCGCTGCCTTTGATAATCATATTTGCCCCATTGTTTGTATTATATCCCCAGAACTCTTCTCCAACAGGCTTTTTAGGATCGTTGAATATTTTATGGGTAATGTCTGCAGATATAATTGTATCTGAAACAAAATTAGGATCCAATGATACTCCGCCAAATCCTAATAATAGAGTATTTCCATACATAGGATTGGAATTGACAAAAAGGATGTTTCCTTTTTTTACCCAGTTCTCAAATTTGGTTTTATTCTGGTTCCAGTAATCATGCATGTAACCAAAATGATACTGTTCTCCCTCAAGATAAATGTAATTAATACCTGAGTTAAGTAATGAATCCGTATTAACCGTCTCAAATTCCAGTTGTTTCCACTTTCCAACCCCAAATGCCATATCCATACTTTGAGCAAAAGAGGTATGTAAAGTACCACCTCTTCTTGAGACCATCATAACCTGCGCTTCAGATTTGATTACAAATGCAGTAGTAAGGAAGAGAAGAAGAAAGCAAAAGGATAATTTTTTTTTTTCATTATATTTTTCTGATTAAGAAAATGCTTAAGTTTTAATAAACCTGATCTCTATGTTGAATGAAACAATTGATCAGTTTTTAGATCATTCCAACATCGTATTTAGACAATGCTTAGATGATTTAACTAAATAATAGTTAGGAGGTCAACTGGGGAAAAGGTAATACTTGGACAGGAACTGGAGAAAAAGTTTATTTTGTAACGCTTGAAAGATTTTCCTTTCATTGTGATTAATTGAATTGATCATTATAATCCTATTAAAAGCCAGGTTCATTTAACAATCTTCACTTATTTGTTCTGAATATTGCAGAGCCTGAATGTGTATTTCAAGTCCATCTTGATTCATAAGCGGCTCTACAAAAATAATCCATAAAGACTATTAAATAATTAACATTTGTTAAGAAAGCTTTGAGTTCATTCCTTTTACTCCTTTATAGTTTGATTTATAGAAGCTTATTTTATCCACATATTGTCTCAAATTGCACTCTTGTAAATACATATATAATGATAAATTCCAACATTCATAGAGGTAATTTTACCAACGATCGTTTTGGCTTTAAGAACGTTTTTTGTACGATCAAGTATTTTTTTTAAAAATATGATAATGAGGGACTTTTGAGTAATTTCAATTTAACAGAATCATCACAAAAAAGTAAGTAATCATTAGAAAGGGTATAATACCTGTCAGAGGTAATTTATGATAAGATGAGGTTAATTGAGC
This sequence comes from Sporocytophaga sp., assembly GCA_024707265.1. GTDB lineage: Bacteria > Bacteroidota > Bacteroidia > Cytophagales > Cytophagaceae > Sporocytophaga. The sequence continues at coordinate 72,628 of JANQAB010000010.1, forward strand.
TATGAAAATTACCATTTTAAACGATCTTAAAACCAGCTAAAACCAATAAAACTTTGAAAAAAAATAACTATATTTATATTCAATTTTTAAAGAGTATCAAATATTAAAATGGCTTATAAGCACAAATTCTTTTTACTCATTGCAAGCTTTTTGCTTTCTTATTTTTGCTACGGTCAAAAGGAAACTTCATCAACTCTTCCGGGCACAGGGCAAATGGAAGAGATTGAACTTGCGCCAAAAAATGTACATCCCAAAGCAAAAAAGCTTCTTAAAGAAAGTTTCTATTGGAGCTCCATTGATCCAACCGGTCCATTGGGTAGCGATGAAGGATCTGATGCTTTCTATGGATTCAGACAATGGCGCTTAACAAACAAAAGTACAAGTCCATTAAGTTATTTAGATGAATTGATCAGGAGCTGGGATTTTCCAAAGTTTGACTTAAATGAGTTGGATACTGTTAAAATAAAAGAATATATCACAGCAAAAAGCAATACAAACTCGGAGATATTTAATAATACCGTGTTAATGGAACAATTCAGGCAAATAGCAAAAGATTCCGGAAGCGAATTCAGCGAAGAGCAGTTTAAAGAGCTGATAACAACAATATCCGGAGGTATGGGAGAGACCTTTTTAACAGGAATTGACAATGCTATCATAGGAGTGGGTTTTGGCCAATTTGTATTGGAAGGAAAGATTGATGAGGATATAAAAGCTTTAACGCAAACTGCTATTAAGAGAGAACTACTCCCCATCCTTCTCGAGAAATGGACGAATGAATATCAGGCATCAAGAGTGAACCAGCTGAACCAGATGCTGAAGGTTTTGGATAAGATGAATCTGTAGTGGATCATGAAAAAGCTAAGGTCACTTTTTATAATGGACAAATCCTTTAGATACAAGGGAAGCCTGGAAGACCTAAAGCAAAAAATGACTATTTTTTCTCAAAGTAAAAACTCGGAAGGTATTACATTTGACAAAAAGAAAAGTGAATATACTATATATGCCAATATTTCATTAGGAACACTTATGTTCAGGGGAGGTGGCTTTTCTATTAAGATACATTTAACAATTGAAAAGAGTATTTCCGAAGGACAAATCGTTAGAGTATATACTTACCTAAGACCTGAAAATTATTTTTTTTGGATTTGCCTTCATCCTGACTTTTATTGTTGCACTTATTACTAGTCATTCTTTTTTACACTTTATAATTGCAATTGGGAGTATAGCATTAACAACTGTATGGTTTAATTTTATCTATAAAATTCAGGAGGAAAATCTATTAGAAAAGGTAGTAAAGCATTTGAAGCTTAGGAATATTATATCTCCAATACAATAATTCTCATTTTTTTCTCATCCCAACAAAATCCCTTATTTTTGAATAGGAAAGAACTTAAATGAGCAAGCCAATACATGAGTACATTATAGAGGAGGTAAACTTTGCTTCATTCAACAAAGGACTTCTTTTTACCCATAGTTCAACCCTAGTCGCTACAGATTCCAGAGGCTTTTTTGATATTCAACCCGAAATAATTGATATTAATTTTATCTCATTTACAACCCTTTCCAATCTCAGAGATTCCCCAACGGTTTCTGTCAGAAAGGAGGAGAGCTCACTAAAATTTACATGCACATGTGGGTTTCCAGGAGACAAATTATGCAGTCATCAGATCCAGATCCTCTACAACCTCATGGATCGAACGAATCTGCGGATTTTCTTTGATGAGAAACTAAGGCATGAAAAAATAAGAGAAGCGGCCAAAGAGTATGGACTTGAAAATGAACCTGATCCTGATGAGCTCTTTCAGATAGAATATGACAGGAGAGCTGTTGCCATAAAACCCAGGCTTAAAGGACTATTTGCAGTAAACGAATTAACCAATGCTTATTTTAAGGAGCATGTGCTGCCTAAAAAAGAAGCGCATCGGGAAGAAGAATTTGCTTCATACAAACAGACCATCTTAGTTTTTGGAAAACATCGTTATTACGATCATTTTGTTATAGAGCTGTTTGAAGCAGAAACTACTAAAGATGGAAATGTAAGAAACCCTTTGATTCCCATCAATTCAATAGATGCTGTCTGGAAAACACAGGATGTTGACGTACTTAAGTTTTATGCTGCAATTTCCGGCTTTCAGAATAATTATTCCGAAATAAAATCACAGTCAGAAATAGAAGGCTTAAAGGCTGTTGTAAAAAATCCTTTAGGTCTACCTGCTTTCTTTCACGATCATACTATCACTGAAAAAATATCTGCTCAATCAATTTTTCCGGTCAGTCTTAAAAGTTCAAGAATGGAGCTTGCACTTTCGGTTGATCTGAAAGAGCGCTTTCATGAAGTATCTGCAGAACTTGTCATTGAAGACCAGCTGTATGATCTGAAAAGCCTTCAGCTGAAATTCGGTTATTTCATCCGGATAGGAGAGACCATGCACCTTATACAGGATGAAGACCTTGTCAGGGTAATCAGTTTCTTCAGACAACAAAACCACAAAGTACTCATTCCCCCTTCCAGGTTTGAAACATTTCAACAAACCTTATTAGCAGGACTGGAAAATAAATTCCGGATTAGCTATTCACATATTAAAAAAGCAGCGCCTGCTTTGCTGGAGGAACAAGGCTTTACCACGCCTTCAGAGAAAATCATTTACCTTTCTGATTCTGAAAACTATGTACTCATCACACCTGCACTGAAGTATGGCAATGTAGAAATCCCAATCCTTTCCAAAAGACAGATTTACACAAAAGATCAGAATGGCAATACTTTTCTTGTGGAAAGAGATCAGGAAGCTGAAGATCGTTTTGTTGCTTTTTTAGTAAGACAACATCCGTTCTTTCAGGAACAGCGGAATGGCGATTGCTACTACCTGCATAAACAAAGACTTCTGGAAAATGATTGGTTTCTTGAGACATTTGAAGAATGGAAGAACTATGGCATTACGATTTTAGGTTTCAATGAATTAAAGAGCATTCAATACAACCCTAACAAGGCCTCCATAAACATAAAGGTCAACAGTGGCATCAAATGGTTTGAGACATCAATAGATGTAAAATTTGGAGATCAGAAAGTTTCATTAAAACAATTACAAAAATCCGTAAAGGACAAAAGCCGCTACATTCAGCTGGACAATGGAACCCTGGGAATCCTTCCGACTGACTGGCTGAAGAAGTTTTCGACTTACTTCAATGCTGCGGATATTGATCTGGTAGCAGGAATGTTAAAAACACCCAAAACAAATTTTAACGAAATTGCTGAGCTGTATGAAGAACATCTTCTTACTGATGAAACACACCAACAGATAAAAAATTTCCGCCGTGCATTTGAGCATTTTGAATCCATTGAGGAAATCAAAATTCCGAATGAGTTAAAAGCTACCCTTCGCGAATACCAAAAACAAGGACTTAACTGGCTCAACTTCCTTGATGACTTCGGCTTCGGAGGTTGTCTTGCGGATGATATGGGTTTGGGAAAAACAATTCAGATCATAGCGTTTATACTTCTGCAAAGAAAGAAACAGACCCGTAATACGAATCTCATAGTAGTGCCCGCATCTCTGATATATAACTGGCAGCAGGAAATTGAAAAATTTGCACCTTCTATAAAAGTACATACATTTCACGGAGCTGGCAGAATAAAAGATGTCTCTGACTTTGACAACTATGAAGTCGTCATTACAACTTATGGAACATTATTGTCAGATATATCTACCCTGAAGAAATACAACTTCAACTATATCATTCTTGACGAATCTCAGGCCATTAAAAATCCTGAGTCACAGAGATACAAGGCGGCCTGTATGCTCCGGTCCAGGAATAAACTGGTACTTACCGGTACACCTGTTGAGAACAATACGTTTGACCTCTTCGGCCAATTTTCCTTTGTCTGTCCAGGTTTGCTAGGCAACAAGCAACAGTTTAAAGGACATTACTCTATGCCTATAGACAAATTTGAAGATAGCGACAGGGCAAAAGAGCTTCGCAAGAAGATCCATCCGTTTTTATTAAGAAGGACAAAAAAGCAGGTTGCAAAAGAACTGCCTGAAAAGACTGAGATGGTATTGTATTGTGAAATGGGAGAGCACCAGAGAAGTATTTATGATGCCTATGAACAGGATATGCGGGACTTCATAGCTGCAAAAAATGAAGATGAGCTTAATAAAGAAAATATTCATTTTTTGAAAGGGCTTACCAGATTAAGACAGCTTTGTGACTCCACAGCACTGATCAGTGAAAATAAAGCCTATGGAGAGGACTCTTCCAAGATAGATGTATTAATGGAGGAGATTGAGAACAAACATCAGGAACATAAGATCCTTGTTTTTTCTCAATTTGTATCTATGCTTGATCTTATAAAAAAGAGGCTTGAAGATAGAGGCATTCCACATGCATATCTGACAGGACAGACAAAAGAAAGAGCTTCTGTAATCAATGAATTTCAGAAAAATGATCAGGTAAGAGTTTTTCTGATCAGTCTGAAAGCAGGTGGTACAGGCCTCAATCTGACAGAAGCAGATTATGTCTATCTGGTAGATCCATGGTGGAACCCAGCAGTAGAAAATCAGGCGATTGACAGGAGTTATAGAATAGGACAGAAGAAAAATGTGGTAGCTGTGAGGCTTATTTGTCCGAATACCATTGAAGAGAAGATCATGAAATTGCAGCAGACCAAAAAAGAGCTGGTAAATGATTTAGTAAAAACAGACAGCTCTGTTTTAAAGGCCCTGTCCAGAAAGGAGTTATTGAGTTTGTTTAAAAATGTCTGAACTGGAACTGGGATCCATGGGATTAAGGGATAGGCAGGATTATCTTCGATGAAATTATCTATCGCTGCCTTATCCTAATAGACTATAGAATGGAATCCTGTTAATTCTAAATTCTGATTCAGACAATTTTTCATTTCGGAGTTTTCCTAGAGTCCCCTGGAAGGGGTGGTGTTATGTCAGCATAGGGTGGAGCCCTATGCCGAGGGTTATCCTCTGAGAGGTTCGTGGAATTGGATAGAGTATTTATCTGAACTGGGATCCATGAGATTAAGGGATAGACAGGATTATCTTCGATGAAATTATCTATCGCTGCCTTATCATAATAGACTATAGAATGGCATCCTGTTAATTCTAAATTCTGATTCAGACAATTTTTCATTTCGGAGTTTTCCTAGAGTCCCTGGAAGGGGTGGTGTTATGTCAGCATAGGGTGGAGCCCTATGCCGAGGTTATCCTCTGAGAGGTTCGTGGAATTGGATAGAGTATTTATCTGAACTGGGATCCATGGGATTAAGGGATAGGCAGGATTATCTTCGATGAAATTATCTATCGCTGCCTTATCCTAATAGACTATAGAATGGCATCCTGTTAATTCTAAATTCTGATTCAGACAATTTTTCATTTCGGAGTTTTCCTAGAGCCCCTGGAAGGGGTGGTGTTATGTCAGCATAGGGTGGAGCCCTATGCCGAGGTTATCCTCTGAGAGGTTCGTGGAATTGGATAGAGTATTTATCTGAACTGGGATCCATGGGATTAAGGGATAGGCAGGATTATCTTCGATGAAATTATCTATCGCTGCCTTATCCTAATAGACTATAGAATGGAATCCTGTTAATTCTAAATTCTGATTCAGACAATTTTTCATTTCGGAGTTTTCCTAGAGTCCCTGGAAGGGGTGGTGTTATGTCAGCATAGGGTGGAGCCCTATGCCGAGGGTTATCCTCTGAGAGGTTCGTGGAATTGGATAGAGTATTTATCTGAACTGGGATCCATGAGATTAAGGGATAGACAGGATTATCTTCGATGAAATTATCTATCGCTGCCTTATCATAATAGACTATAGAATGGCATCCTGTTAATTCTAAATTCTGATTCAGACAATTTTTCATTTCGGAGTTTTCCTAGAGCCCCTGGAAGGGGTGGTGTTATGTCAGCATAGGGTGGAGCCCTATGCCGAGGTTATCCTCTGGGAGGTTCGTGGAATTGGATAGAGTATTTATCTGAACTGGGATCCATGGGATTAAGGGATAGGCAGGATAATCTTCGAAGACCTTTCACCCAAATAATAAAGTCAACTATAAATCAATTCCGCTTGTTATTTTATAAGGAATAATTGATAGGAAGAATATGGCAAAGTATGATAAAAAGGCTCAGGAGAAAGTCGAAGAAAACATCAAAGAGATGAAAGAAGGCAAGCTCAAATCAGGACGTTCAAGAAAGCCCGTAAAAAGCAGAAAACAGGCAATCGCAATCGGACTTTCTGAAGCCAGAAAAGAAGGAGCAAAAGTTCCGGAAAAAAAGAAATAAATTATCTTATATGAGGGGCTTTCAATAAAGGAAATCCCTCATACTTTTAGCTTTCAGCTTTCTACTTTCAGCTTATTTTAAACTTTTTTGTAACCATTTTCTTGTTCAGTTACTCTAATAAAGTATAACTCAAAAAAATAAAAATGGTAACAACTACTTCTAGCTCGCTAAGAACTATTTTTAATTTATTAAAATTTACTTATGTAATTGTGCCAATTGTGGCTGGTCTGGACAAATTCACCAATATTCTTACTCATTGGGAAAATTATCTTAATCCAGGTGTTGAAACCATGTTGCCTTTTTCTCCTCACATATTTATGATGATAGTAGGAGTCATTGAAATAATAGCAGGTGTCATCGTATTGGTAAAACCACAAATAGGAGGGCTTATCGTTGCGGCATGGCTGACACTTATCGCGATAACCCTGATCACAAGCGGTCGCTACTATGACGTCGCTGTAAGGGATCTGACAATGGCAATAGGAGCCTTCTCTATGTCAAGACTGTCCGGTATTATAGTTAAATCGTATTAGGGAAAGACCATTTTAGTACATCATCAGACAATTGCTAAAACGCAATAAAAGAGTAGCAACATGAATTTTGACCATTATTCCGACGGGGAAATTATACAAAAAATTTTAGCAGGGGAGATCGCATTATTTGAAATACTCATCCGGAGAAACAATGCACATCTGTATAAAACAGGCAGGGCTTATAATTATAGTCACGAAGATACACAGGACCTAATGCAGGATACATTTATAAATGCCTATGTCAATTTAAGCGCTTATGAAAATCGTGCTTCATTCAAAACCTGGATAACCAGAATAATGCTTAACAATTGCTTCAGGAAAAAACAAAAGTCAGGTTTTAAGAATGAAATTCCTGATGAAATCAAAACAGAAAGTACTCCTATGTTTTCAGATGAACACTCTGCAGATATGTCTAAAACCATTCTTACAAAAGAGTTGGGACTGGTTATTGAAAATGCTTTACAGCAACTACCACTGGATTATCGGTTGGTTTTCTCCTTAAGGGAAATAAGCGGAATGAATGTATCTGAAACATCAGAGATCTTAGGCATAAGTGAATCAAATGTAAAAGTCCGGCTTAACAGGGCAAAAGGTATGTTAAAAAAGGAAATTGAAAAGTCGTACACTCCCTCTGAAATTTTTGAATTTAACCTTGTGTATTGCGATGCAATGGTCAAAAGAGTCATGTTAGAAATAAATTTATAAGGAATGAATGCAGCCACTGAAATGTCGGATATCATAGGAGAGGAGCATATCGGCACTTCCATTGAAACTCCTTTGCGTACAGATGCCTTTGAGATAAACGATGATGTCAAGATCGAACTTATTCAAAAACACTTTAGGGAAATCATGTTTCTGTTAGGTCTCGACTTAAGGGATGACAGCTTAAACGGAACTCCACATAGAGTAGCCAAAATGTATGTTAAGGAGGTTTTCAGTGGGTTAAATCCTGCCAATAAACCTCGTATTAAACTATTTGACAACAAATATCAGTACAATGAAATGTTGATTGAAAAGGATATAACTCTTTATTCCTGTTGTGAACATCATTTTGTTCCTATCATCGGCAAAGCACATGTAGCCTATATTTCCAAAGGAAAAGTAATTGGGCTGTCAAAGATCAACCGGTTGGTGCAATACTATGCAAAACGACCGCAAGTGCAGGAACGCCTCACTAATCAGATAGCAGAGGGCTTAAAAGAGGCTTTACAATCCGAAGATGTTGCTGTAATTGTAGATGCAATACACCTATGCGTATCCTCAAGGGGAGTTCAGGATATCTCAAGCAGCACTATTACAGCAAACTATTCAGGAGCCTTTCAGAAAGCAAAAAGAAAGGAAGAGTTTTTAAGCCTAATTAGGAAGTAATAGGATTTTAAGATTTTGCAGATCTGTTTTTAACTTAAGGAACATTACTCTGGCAAGGCATATTAAGCTTGGGAAACATCTGAACTTTCAATATGAATGAAAACGGCGTTATCGGGCTCTTTCCTGATTAAAATTGTTAATTTATTTGATGACTATCGGATTCTTCCCAGGGCTAAGAAGGGCAAAGGAAAGAGGTTCTATCAAAGCTACCTTTGCAATGCTGAATTTACGAAACATCTGAGCTCCTTAACTTGTACTCTGCATTGAGATAAAGCTGCTTTTCCAGGAGGGCGCGCCCTCATTCTCGTATAATTTTCTTCAAGCCTCTGTATCCGGTGGTAATCCATCAACATGGGGTGAATTCTTATGCTATTTACAAAGTTAAACTCACAATTCTGGTTATGTCTTAAACTTAAGTGCCTGTGGATTTATACTTTTAGTATATAAATTTACAAATGTAAACTCCATTTTCTATTCCGAATACATTAATCAAAGTCCAATCTCGGTATCAAAAGTTACATAATCCAATAAACTGCTAACTTAACTTCACTTTTAAAGAAGAGATCCCTTAAGTCTTTTCTGGGATCATTGGAATCTACACAGTATAAGAAATTAAAATAGATTAATCTCAAAGCAGAATCAAATGATATTATATAGCTCGAATTTTACTTTTCCAGATTGGAATAAAATAATTCATACTATAACCCGTTGAGATCTTGTTTTTAAATAATTTTAAAGGATAATTTTTAATAACTTTTATAATGAAACTTTTGAGTTGCTTTAATTTCTTTTTATTCGTTTCAATAATACATTGTAAGGTCATTGCACAAGACACAAACTATACCATCAGTGGTTATGTGCGCGATTCAGGAACCAGAGCTGGTTTACCTGGTGTAATGATATTAATTTCGCCCAGAGCTGAAGGAACGACCACGAATGCAATGGGTTATTACAACTTGTCTGTTCCTCCTTCTGATTCAGCTGAAATTACTTTTTCATTTGTAGGCTATAACACTGTTAAAAAAGTAATAGCAGTTAAGGGAGATGTACAACTTGATATAACACTTGGAGAAGAGGCTGCTGAAATAAAAGAAGTAGTTGTAGAAGGGCAAAGATATAAGTCCGTAAGTGATGGGGCTGATATGAGTAATATTGAAATCCCCATCGATCAGATTAAAGACGTGCCTACACTTATGGGAGAGAAGGATGTTTTGAAAACCATTCAATTAATGCCAGGAGTTCAGAAAGGAAGCGAAGGTACAGCTGGTTTGTATGTAAGGGGAGGAGGTCCTGGTGAAAATCTTTTCCTGCTTGATAATGCAACGGTATATAATCCATATCATCTCTTTGGTTTTTTCTCTTCGTTTAATGGTGATGCACTTAAAAGTGTAGAACTAATCAAAGGTGGATTCCCTGCAAGATACGGAGGACGGCTGTCTTCGGTAATAGACATGGAAATAAGAAACGGGAACAACGAAAAAATACATGCAGAAGGAGGGATTGGACTAATTGCATCCCGTCTCACTGTAGAAGGGCCGATAAAAAAAGGTAAATCATCCTTTATCGTTTCCGGTCGACGGACCTATCTGGATGCACTGATGTATCCCTTTCTTTCTTCAGATACCAAGGGGGGCTATTACTTTTATGACTTCAACTGGAAATTCAATTTCGACATTAATCCCAAAAACAGGATCTATCTGAGCGGTTATTTTGGAAGGGATAAATTCTTTGCGAGGTTTAAAGATAGTTATAGTGATACTCGCGCATGGTTAAGATGGGGCAATACAGCAAGCACCCTGGCATGGGATCATATCTATAATGAAAAGATAAGCTCTCGGACATCGCTTATTTATAGTAATTATATTTTTGATATTAATAATGAAGAAAAAGACCAAAATGAGGTCTATAAACTACGCTATATTTCTAATGTAAAAGACATTTCACTGAAACATGAATACCACATAGCTGCATCCTCCAGTCATTCATTAAAAATAGGACTGATCTCTACTCTTCACACTTTTAAGCCGGAAGCTGTAGTGTATCAGGAAGAAAATTTCGATAATGTAAATTTTGACAATAAAATTCGTGCTGTAGAAACCTCTGTTTACATTCAGGATATTTTCAAACCTGTTCCTCGTCTTACAATCAATGCAGGAATAAGATTGTCCAGCTATATTACAAAAGACAAAAAATACCTGTATCCGGAGCCCAGAATTACTGCGGGATACAAGATAAGGGATGATATTGCAGTTAAAGGAGGATTTGCAATAATGAATCAGTATGTACACCAGGCCACAAGTGGAGGCTTAGGTTTACCATTAGATCTGTGGGTTCCAACAGCAGAAAATATAAGACCTGCTCAGTCAAGACAATTATCTCTGGGACTGGCGAAGGATTTCCCCGGGAAAAATCTGGTGGCCAGCCTCGAAGGATTCTATAAGAGAACCAACAGAAGCGTAGGATTTAAAGAAGGTGCTTCCTTCTTTTTATCTGAAGACATGGTAGAAAAAACTGAAAACAGCTGGAAAAAGAATTTAACACAGGGTCAGGGCTGGTCTTATGGTCTGGAATTTTTACTACATAAAAGAGCAGGAAAATTTTCAGGATGGATCGGATATACCTTATCATGGACCCAGTTGCAATTTGACTCCGTGAATTTTGGAAAGAAATTTTATGCTCGTTACGATAGAAGGCATGATATTTCACTTGTTGGAATTTACAAGCTTTCTGATAAAGTACATCTCTCTGCAACCTGGGTTTATGGAACAGGCAATGCCATCACTATTCCCAATGCTACTTTTGGAGGTGTAATGCATAATCCCGGCAGCAGCGATATTTATAGCGGGAGAGACCTTACTGATTATGGGGGGAAAAATGAATTTAGAATGAAACCCTATCATAGGTTAGATGTTGGAATCAAGTTTATTAAGAAATTTCCTTCAGGCCGGGAGAGAACCTGGGACCTGAGCATTTACAATGCTTATTCAAGAAAAAATCCATATTTCTATTATATGACTGCTGAAGGAGGCAAAAATGTCATTAAACAGGTATCTCTTTTTCCTATTATTCCTTCAATCACCTATAACTTCAAATTTTAATTTAACATGACGCGAATATTCCTTTATATCATTTTTATTTTGTCCGTGTCTTCGTTTCTGTCTGGGTGTATCCGGACATTAGACGAAAAAGATATGCCCAAAATTGAACCTAAGCTTGTCATTGGAGGATATATTTCGCCTCAGGATACAGTAGTTAAAATATTTGTAGGACAATCAGTTCCGATATACCAGAGTGGTAAGAGATTCAATGACAATCCTGTGAAAGACGCAACTGTATTATTGTCCGGCAACGGTGTTTCTACTTCACTTCTTTATGATGAAAAGTTATCATCCTATACAGTTCCTGCTTCTCAATATCCGATAATTGCAGGAGCCACTTATCATCTCACAGTTTCAACTCCTGCAGGTCTATATGCTGAAGCAGAAACCACTGTTCCACAAGACGTCAATTCGAGTCTTACATTTAGTTTGGATACTATAGAAACTTTAAGTACATACGGTTATTCAGGCAAGAGTCTTCAGGTATCTGTGTGGTGGGATGATATACCCAATCAGGACAACTATTATAGAATCTATGGAGAGATAGGGGTTTTACATGATTCCTCTTATTATCAATTTCCCCTTTATAATAACCATGATGTTTTGCAGTTTGATACGAAAACTATTGTGATTAAAGATATCGGTTATGGAAACGGCAAAATGGGGCCTATCAAAGCAGATACTCCTTTGGAAAAAAGACAATTCAGTGATCTTAATCTCAGTTTGCTGAATACAGATAGAAATTACTATGAATTTTGTAAAAGCTATGATTCGAATTACCAGGATAATTTTTTCTCTGAACCTCAGAATATTTATTCCAATGTTAAAGGCGGATTAGGGGTATTTGCTTCATTTCAGATCTACGAAATAAAATCAACTTTTGAATAAAGTTTAAGTAGTAAGTAATAAATTTTAAGAAATTATTCCGGGAAAGTAAAGTTACTTTTGTAATCAAAGTTGTTACCTGAAATTTTACAATAATTTTCCTGTTTGAGAAAATTCTTTCTTTTTATAGTTTACCAAAATAACCCTAGGTTTCCTTATTATATAAAGCACATCCACCCACCTTCACCTCTTCTATATCATCAAGTAATTTACAAATGTAAACTCTATTCTTCGAATCAGAGAAATGGATATAAGCCTTATTGACAACGTAGACATTATAATTAAGGTATCATCCCCATCTGCATTTTATAACCTTATAAAGAATAGGGGCATAGTTCATTTTCCGTCTTCGATTAAAGTTTTTTTATTTCCTATTCAGTTCTGTAAAGATGGTTAGGAAACATTTCCAAAAGATTTTTTAACTAAAACTTTTAAGTCATCTCCCTTTCTTCAATGATAAAACACTAATCAACAATACTTTAACAGTTCCTCCGAAAAGAAACAACCTACTGGAAAAGTTATCACAGACAGAATTTATTTATAAAAAATAATAAGACTTTCTAGGATGTAATTAAAAGCTTGATATATTTACAAAAAACCACGACAAACACCCCGCCAGGTACGATTAACATATTATAAAGTACGACTAGCTTATCAAGAACAATGATATATGTCATTATTTTTAAAAAATAGCAGTTGTTTTTGGGTTCGATTCATAAGTATTTATTTATCAATGACTTTTAAATATATTTTATGACTACTAATGGTAAAAAAGAACCGATTGCGATCACTGGTATAGGTTGTCGCTTCCCTGGCAATATTACAAATACAAAGGCTTTCTGGGAATTCCTTAAAAAAGGAGGGGATGCTATTGTAGATATTCCGCAAGAAAGATGGGATGTTCAATCTTTTTATGATCCGAATCCCAATAAAGCGGGAAAAATAAAAGCAAAAAAAGGAGGTTTTCTTAACAACATCGACCGGTTCGATGCACACTTCTTTAATATATTTCCTAATGAAGCACAGCGCATAGATCCCCAGCAACGATTGCTCCTTGAGGTCAGTTACGAAGCGATGGAAGATGCTGGTATTCCTTTGGAAAATATTTCAGGTTCACGTACCGGCGTATATATGGGTGTATTTATGAATGATTACTGGGATATCCAGGCTTCTACTGCCCAGCGCGATCACATCAGCCCGCATGTACCAATGGGCGTTTCTTTAACAGCAATTGCCAACAGGCTTTCTTATGTATTCAACCTGAAAGGCCCAAGCATGACAGTAGATACAGCTTGTTCCTCTTCACTGGTATGTGTGCACCTTGCCTGTCAGAGTATATGGAATGGAGAAAGCGATCAGGCACTTGCCGGAGGAGTAAATCTGATCATACGTCCGGAATCTTCCATCATGATGTCGAAAGGAAATTTTCTTTCTCCGGATGGATACTGTAAATCCTTCGACAGCCGGGCAAACGGATATGTACGCAGTGAAGGATCGGGTGTGATCGTATTAAAACCTTTGTCCAGAGCATTGGCAGATGGTGATCAGATCTATTCAGTGATCAGAGGATCGGCGGTGAATTCCGACGGCCACACAGAAGATGGATTCACAGTGCCAAGTGTATCTGCACAAGTGGAAATGCTGCAAACAGCGTATGGCAATGCTGGTGTAGATCCCGCAAAAATAGTGTATGTAGAGGCACACGGTACCGGTACACCGGTAGGTGATCCGATTGAAACCAATGCCTTCGGACAAGTGATAGGAAAAGATCGCAGTCCGGACGATCCCTGTGTGATGGGGTCTGTAAAAAGTAATATAGGTCACCTGGAAGCAGCTGCCGGAATAGCAGGTTTAATCAAGCTGACACTGATTCTGAAGAACCGTCAGATCCCGCCTAATCTTCATTTTCAGAAACCCAATCCCAAAATCCCATTTGATCAGTATCGTCTGAGGGTACCGGTGTCGTTGGAAACAATAGAAAAAGAGGGGTCGTTGCTCGGTGGCGTAAACTCCTTCGGAGCCGGCGGTACGAATGCGCATATCATTCTTGAATCGTACGATTCTGCTGCAGAAGTAAAAAAAGAATCTTTACCAGCAGAAAAGGAACCTGCATATCTCTTTATGCTTTCAGGAAAAACCAAAGAGGCTCTGATTGCCAATATACAAGTATATATACCTTATCTGCAAAGTACCTCAGATTCATTTAAAGATATTTGTTATACAAGTGTTTTAAGAAAAACAGCACTTGAACATAAAGTCACTATCACTGCAAGGTCTAAAGAAGAAGTCATTTCATGTCTGGAGGCCTTTCTGAAAGAGGAAACCAGACCGGCGATGGTTTACCGGCAAATTGAAAAAGGAAAAAGAGCAAAACCCAAAATCGGTTTTGTGTATTCAGGTCAGGGCCCCCAATGGTACGCAATGGGCCAGGAGCTTCTTGTACGTTCTGAAGTATTCAGAAATGTGGTGCTTGAGATAGAAGCCCTTTTCAAAAAACTCTCCGGATGGTCGCTTCTTGAAGAGATGAGCAAAGACGAAGCTGCTTCAAGCATAAGTGATACCAGAATTGCTCAGCCTGCTATAATGGCCGTCCAGATAGGACTTACGGAAGTATGGAAATCATGGGGCGTGGAAGCTGATGGATATGTTGGGCATTCTATCGGAGAAGTGGCTGCTGCCTATTCATCCGGAGCACTAACGCTCGGGCAGGCTGTAGAAGTGATCTACCACAGAAGCCGTGGACAGAACAAGGCTACGGATAAAGGACAAATGCTTGCAGTAGGTCTTTCTCATAAGGAGGCATTAAAAGCAATTGCAGGCCATGAGGCCACTGTATCTATTGCTGCAGTTAACGGACCTAATATGGTAACATTGGCAGGGGATGCCGAGCCACTGGAGATCATCGATGGACAGCTTCTGAAGAAAGATATTTTTACCCGGTACCTGAAAGTCAACGTTCCTTTCCACAGTCATCATATGGAACCACTCAGGGAAGAACTGATCGGTTCGCTGCTTCATTTACAACCGAAGAAGGCAGAAAAGCCATTGTACTCTACCGTCAGTGGAAAACTGGAAAACGGAGAGCATCTCGTAAGTGAATATTGGTACCGCAATGTCCGGGAAACGGTATTCTTCAGTGATGCCATACAGCAAATGATCGGGGACGGATACGATCTGTTTGTGGAAATAGCACCTCACCCGATCCTATCCGTGGGAGTAAATGAATTATTCTCACTGAACAAGATCAAGCAAGGACTGATTGTTCCTTCACTCCGCAGAGGTTCTGACGAAGAACTGACCATGCAATATTCACTTGCTCTTCTTCACAATCAAGGGTATAAGGTAGACTGGGAAAAATTCTTTGGAAAAGAAAAACGATTTATTAAAATGCCATCTTATCAGTGGCAGCATCAGTCATACTGGTTCGAAACAGAAGAACATCGCCGCAAACGCTCAGGAAACAAAGCGTTTACCTTTATTGAGCAAAAGAAAAAATCCGCAGTCGGAGATGCTCACGAGATCTGGGACCTTGCATTGAATAAATCCACACACCTGTTTCTTGAAGATCATAAAGTTGAAGGAACAATTGTATTTCCGGGTACAGGCCACCTTGAGGCAGCGCTGGAAGTAGGAAAAAGCAGTCAGGAAAACTTTTCTTATCTGGCTGATATTTCTCTGGAAGCCGCGCTATTTCTGCCGGAGGAAGGTGAAGCTCCGGAAGTAAGACTGGAAATTACAAATGACGAAGGAAACTATACCATTTGCAGTCGTCCGAAATACAGTGACGATAGTTCCTGGATCCGCCATTCGAAAGGCAGGATCGTATCGGGAGAAACAACAACCCCAAAAACTTTTTCTCTAGCCAAAGTACGGGAACGTATGAAAGAAGTGATTTCCATTCCAGATTTTTACATGGAGCTAAAAGAGGGTGGATTGAATTATGGTGAATCCTTCCGTTGTGCACAAAAGATCTGGACCGCTCCTGATGAAGTATTGAGTGCATTAAGCCTTCCCGAATCTTTGACCTACGAAGCACCTTCTTTCTTCTTCCATCCTGCACTGCTGGATGCATGTCTTCACACCTTGTTTGCTTCAAGAAAAAGTACGGCAGATGAAGAGCGTGGAATCTATCTTCCGGTGCACATTGAAGAATATCGTTTCTATCAAAAGCCAGGCAAACATGTATGGACCTATATTGATGTTACCGAAGCAAGTGCCGAATACCTGAGAGGAAATTACATTATCCTCAATGAAGACGAATCGGTGGTAGCTGAGATACGAGGGCTGAGTTGCAAATATATTGAGGGTTCCAGATCGGAACAGAAGAATGATCTTTACAAGGGAATGTACGAGTACGACTGGGAACTTTATAATTTTTTCTCCGGAAGAGCTTTCTTCTGTGCCAGACAAAGAAACCTATTTGATCTTCGCTGACAATCATGGAAAGTATAAACATACCGAAGCGCTCCTGAGACAAAGAGGGATGAATGTTTTTCTCGTGAGAAAAGACGAACACTTTGGCAATGGAATCTCTTCTGAACTTCGTGCAAATCCATTAATTTCGGAAGACCTCGAAAGCGTTTTTTCATATCTGCAGAATAACAGGATCAGTTATGAAAAAATAATAAGCTTCTGGTGCCTGGACTTTGAAACCAAAGAGGAACTTTCCTCTTCTCATCTGAAGCTCCAACAAGAGCAGCTTACAGCTTCCACCTTGAACCTGCTGAAAGCAGTAACGGCTCTGCAAGTAGAACCAAAGGTATACCTGCTTACCCAACATACTGAGATCGTAGAAGAACAAGATCGCATGGAAGTAAGTCAGGCAGCGCTTTATGGGTTGGGGCGTGTGATGATCAATGAATTTCCTTTCATTCCCATCACCATGATCAACCTGAGTGACTGTCCTGAAAGTATGGAGTGGGAAACGCTTGATAAGCTCTTAACTGTATATCAGAAAAAGCATAACCCCGAGATTGCGATTCGTAAGAATAAGATCTATCAGCGGAAATTAAAACCGGTACTGGAAGCAGAAGCGGAAGAAAAGTTTGCCGTATCTCTTCCTGCTCAAGGTACAGCTTTCCGTGCAACAGTGGAAGAATATGGCATAATAGATAATATCCGGTTTAGAAAATTCAAAAGGAGTAAACCGGTTGACAATGAAGTAGAGATCGAAGTCCGTGCTGCCGGATTGAATTTTAAAGATATCATGAATGTAATGGGCTTGCTGAGCGATGAAGCGACAGAAGGCGGAGTAGCAGGGAAGCAGCTTGGTCTGGAATGTGCAGGTATCGTTAGTTCAGTAGGTCCGGAGGTGAAAGGTTTTAAAGTGGGCGATGCTGTAATGGCGTGGGCGTCTGAATCATTTTCCGGATACACACTCACAAGAGAAAGTTGCGTGATTCATAAACCGGAAGAACTGTCTTTTACGGAAGCCGCAGCTGTTACGGTAACCTACCTGACCGCTCATTATTCCTTAAACTACCTGGGCAGGTTGGCAGAAGGAGAGAGGGTCCTTATTCATTCCGCTACAGGCGGTGTTGGATTGTCTGCGATTCAGCTAGCAAAACTACAGGGAGCAGAAATTTTCGCCACAGCTGGTACGGAAGAAAAACGTCACCTGCTTCGCAGTATGGGCATCCGATATGTATATGATTCGAAAAGTCTTCGGTTTGCAGAAGAAATTTTAAAAGATACGGATGGAAAAGGCGTAGATATAGTGCTGAATTCTCTTTCCGGAAAGGCGATCAGTCAAAGCATCAAATGTATGGCACCTTTCGGAAGGTTTATAGAGATCGGTAAGGCAGACATCTATCGCGATGCAAAATTAGCATTGAAACGATTTGGCAATAACCTCTCTTTTCATGCTGTAGACCTTGACAGACTTATGTTACAGAAACCTGTTCTCGGTAAAAAATTATTCACCGAGATCGGAACACTTTTGAAAAACGGCTCGATAAAACCGGAGCATGTCCACAGTTATCCTATCCAGCAATTACCGGAGGCATTGAAGCAGCTCAGCAAAGGTACACATGTTGGCAAGCTTGTGGTTTCAACTAACAACATGCCTGTTAAGGTTTATCCTGAAAAGAAATTATTTCTGGATGGAGAAGCCACTTATCTTGTAACAGGAGGTGCGAGCGGTTTTGGTCTGGAGCTGGCATACTGGCTTACTACGAAAGGAGCCCGTTATCTTGTTCTGGTGAGCAGAAGCGGATGCAAAACCGATTACGACCGGCAAACGGTGGAAGCTATGAAACAAAAAGGTGTGAACGTAGTGCTGATCAATACTGATATCTCCAATTACGAAGAGGTTCAGGAAATCATGAAAAAGATCAGACAGGGCATGCCTGTATTGAAAGGAATCATACACAGTGCTGCCGTGCTTCGTGATGCTACCTTTAAAAATATGGATAAAGAACGCTTTGATAGCGTATACATGCCGAAGGTAATGGGAGCCTGGAATTTCCACCTCGCAACCGAAGGACTTCCGATAGACTTTTTCCTGATGCTGTCTTCGATCTCATCTATCTTCGGATTGCCGGGACAATCCAACTATTCTGCTGCGAATAATTTCCTCGACAAGCTAGCGCTATATCGCCGACAGCATGGACTAGCTGCCTGTGCGGTTAACCTTGGGGTGTTGGGAATGTATGCCGGAATGTCTAAAGAAGGAGAACATGTATTGAAGGTATTGGAAAGCCAGGGATGGTTCCCTTTAAGTCTGAAACAAGTTACAGATAAAATACAGAATATCCTGATCCAGCAACCTGCCTATCGAATGGCTGCAAACCTTGACTGGAAACGGTTCAAAGATTTCTTTGGCCATTTACAGAACGATCCCCGTTTTGAAGAGATCATCAAAGCAGAGTCAGGAACAAAAGGGGGCGGGGCAAGGGAAATGCTGGCCTTGTAGACCAGCTTATGGGAATGGAAGGCTCCGAACAGCAGCTATTCCTTCAGGAAAAAATCAAAGAGGCACTGGCAAAAATTCTGGGAACTTCCGCAGATGGTATCGACACCGCTGTTTCTGTTTCAAAGATCGGACTCGATTCCCTGATGCTGAATCAGCTCCGTAACTGGATTCAGCAGAAACTGGAGGTCAATTTTCCATTGATGAAGATTGCGAAAGGGCCAAGCATCATAGAACTTTCCGGACAATTGCTTACAGAAATGAATAAAGTTTCCCTTTCTTCGAATGCTTCAGATCAAGATCTTTCAGGGATCGGAGCGGAAGAAGATATTGAAGTGGTAAATGACTGGTTGGTCAAAAAGAAAAACATTCATGAAGCAACAATCAGTACACGGATTTTCTGCATACATCCTGTAGGAGCAGGAGCTTCTATGTTCAGCCACTTCTTATACAACGCTCCAACTAACACGGAGATAATGGCGTTTCAGCTTCCGGGCCGGGAAAACAGGATCAGTGAAGAATATTTCGAAGATGTTCCTTTGCTAATCGAACAAATGGCTCAGGCAATAAAACCATATCTGGATGTCCCTTTCATTGTGATGGGACATAGTTTCGGTGGCATCCTGGGTTATGAATTGATACGTTACCTGAAAGCTAATTTCGGACAGAATCCTTTACGCTTGTTTATTTCAGGTACGATCGCACCTCAACTTACAAAAAAATGGAAGGAGCGGGATGTGATCAGTCAGACTGCAGTCTTCGCCAATTCGGAAGAACGGTTGCTTGCCCTGATGAGCTATATCGATGATGTAGAGTTCCTGAAAAAAATACTGCCTGTGATGCGAAAAGACATGCCTTTAATTATGAACTATCAGTATCATGAAAATGGAAAACTGGATATTCCGATCACGGCATATGCAGCGGATAAAGACGAGGTAGTGCATGCACATGAAGTAGCTTGCTGGCAAGAACAGACCACTGCAGAGTTCGAACTGGAAGTGGTACCTGGAGATCATTGGTTTCTGAGCAGGAACAAAGATCAGATTCTTGCAAAGCTTTCCGAAGTCGTAAACAAGGAGCTTGTGGAATAAGGTAAATGATCTAAACGAGGCAGTAAGCATATTGCCTTGTTTTTTAATTTTTGTCGAAACGAGATGTTTGATATTGCCGTAGAAAAAGAAGGTCCTCTTCATTTATTTGATCTTACGCTGAAAGGTGAAAGCATAGTCTACAATGGAATTTTGGGGATTACAGACATAGCATACGAAATGTTGAAAGCAAAAGAAGACAGCATTCTGGTTCAGAAAGAACGTAATCATTTAAAGTCATTGAACAATGATCAACAGAGAGCAATGTATCTGCGAGGCAGATTTGTTTGTAAAATGTCGGTAGCTAATTATATCTGTGTAAAAGATTTGCTTTCTATAAAAATCCGGTACGGAGTTTTTAATCAGCCATTGCTGGATGCACCGATCAGTGTGAGTATTTCACATAGCAAAGATTTTGCTGCTTGTATAGTTTTTCCGGACGAACTCCCGATGAGACTTGATCTTGAAATGATCCACCGTAATGCAGAGGAGCTGATCGGATCACAGCAGACAGGAGAGGAAATTTGATATTTCCTACTTCAAAAATTTTATTCAGTATAAATTGATCACTTATACGATTAAAGATAAAATGATAAGTCTGGTATTGCCAGCCGCAACGCATCTTAACCTTACTAAAACAAATCCTATAAACAACCAACTAATATAATTTATGAGTACAATTGACAAAGTTTTATACGCAGGACTTCATGGGGATATACCCGACTTTCTGAAGCGAAGAGTGTATCCGACCAATCTGATCTGCCTTTTATTGCTGTTTGGCATTGCATTGCCCTTTACGATTATTTCTATTTTTTATTTTAGTTATCTGGCTCTATTTCCCGCCGTTGGGATGGTCGTCTGTCTAGGAGTGATAATTCTAAACGTGAACGGAGGGATCTATTATTCCCGGTTCATTGTATCATTGCTGCCAATTTTACTGGGTGCCATTTATAACGCCTATCTGAGCAACGATGGAGAGCAGCCCTTGCCGGCACTCTACCTTATCGAACTCAGTTTTACAATGATTCCCTTTGTGATCTATGATTTACGTGAGAGAGCAGCCCTTGTCAGCCTTTCACTTATATGTGCTTTGATTATTATTACTTTTCCTATTACCAACGGATGGTTTGTATCGGATATTGACAGTACAGTATTACGAACAGGATGGTTGTCTACGCTGACCATTGTTTTATCCATTATTTGTGCCTTGGGCTGTATCTGGGGATTAGCAATGCTGAATAAAAAAGCAGAAAATGAAAGTGAAGAACTGATTATGGAAATGAATAGAAAGAATAAAATTCTGGAGGAAAGCGAAGCAGCTATGAGAGAGAATCTGAAAAAAATTGAAGCTGTACAGTTGCTTGAAAAGAACCGGAACTGGATCACAGAAGGGGTCGCCATGATCCTTGGAATTCTGAGGACCGCTGATTCGGGGCAGATATATGATAAACTCATTGCAGGTATTGTAAAGTACATGAAAGCGAATCAGGCAGGGTTGTATGTGATAGATAAAGGAGAGAATAGTAATAAGATAAAGCTGGCTTCCTGTTATGCCTATGAACGCAAAAAGTTTCTTGAGCAGGAATTTATCCCCATTGAAGCAGGACTCCTGGGACAGACTTATCTGGAGGGAAAATACATTTACCTGACCGATATTCCTGAAAACTACATGAGGATCACGTCAGGTCTGGGCGGGCATACACCAAAGGCATTAATGATCATGCCATTGGCTGTAAATGATATAATAGAAGGAATCATTGAAATAGCTTTTTTCCATGAGCTGGAGTCTCATGAAATAGAGTTCTTGTCGAAAGCCGGAGAAGGAATTGCGTCCTTTATTCATACGAACCGGATCAATGAGAAAACAGCATTTCTGCTTCAGCAGACGATGCATCAGGCCGAAGACATGCGTGCACAGGAAGAAGAATTGCGTCAGAACCTGGAAGAAATGGAAGCAATCCACGAAGAAAACAGCAGAAAAAGAAGCCGAATACCTGCGTCAGATCCAGGAACTGAAGAGAAACATTGAACAACAGACAGCCAAAGCTGGAATTTAGTGTTGAAATATAGTTATTGAGTGCAGTTGGTTACGGGTTTGGCCCTGCAATTTTTTAAAGGTATCAGTATGGGAATATTTAATTCACATAGCTGATACCAAATCATTTTCTATAACCATTCTGAGTTACATTTTGATACGAAAACTATTGTGATTAAAGATATCGGTTATGGAAACGGTAAAATCGGACCTTTCAAAGCAGATTCTCCATTGGAAAAAAAACAATTCAGTGACCTTAACCTCAGCCTGCTGAATACAGATAGAAATTACTATGAATTTTATAAAAGCTATGATTCGAATTACCAGGATAATTTTTTTTCTCTGAACCTCAGAATATCTATACGAATATAAAAGGAGGGCTAGGTGTATTTGCTTCTTACCAGATGCATAATATAAAGGCAATGCTGAAGTAAACCTTAACTTTTAAAGTTTCAATGCTCCAGGAAATATATACATGATCTAAAACTCCTGGAGCCTTTGAAGAAACTTTTCCTACAAATCAATTCTTATTAAATGTCTAGTTGCGCCATCTAGATGTCTGGTCTCAATAACTTTGAAATTCCACTTCAGATAAAGTCTGAGCAGTTGAGGAGTGCAAGTGGCAAGCAGGAATCTACAACCTTGCTCTCTTGCCTGTTTAAAGCAATATTCTTTCAGAAAGACCCTTTCCAGATTGTATAGATTTCCATCAAAATCAATGGTGGAGAAAAGTGTTATTATTTCACCATATTTCTCTGCAGTGACAGGAGGTTGAAAACCAAATTTGTCGAATTGGCAATAGCTGTGTTCATAGAGTCCGCCTACATAAATAGCACTTTGTGCCTTATCATTTTTATAGGAATACATAGTTATGTGTTCACCGGGAATTTTAAACCTGATGGTTTGTTTTTCGTCATTCCAGCTCCATATACTTCTTAAAAATTTTTGTTCCTTTAGCTTATTAAAAGCTTTGTAAAAGTGCATCTCAAATTCTTTTCCATCTTCGGGATGATCAAGATCAATTCTTCTGCAAAAATTATCTACAACGTATGTTTGCATATGTATTATTTTTTATGATTAAACCATTTGAATACATGTCAATGATCTTTCATTTGATCCTTGATTATGGAAACATTCTGAGAGCTAAAATCAGTACTTTTCTTTTCGGAAAGGCAATATCTTCATGGCCCAATTCACACGAATAGCTTTTGCTTCAGGCTTACCGGAAAATCAGTATTCAGTGAAAATCCCTCTTAGATTTTATTGATCAGGACTTCTCAAAAGGTTAATCTTATAATGTAAAAGTATGCAAGATTCGAATCCACATATGGGGTATTTTACCAAGGTGTGTTTTCAATTGAGGAAGAATAGGTTTAAGAAACAAACACTTTTTAATGTTATAATTTATGTTTCGTATTGTTGGAGGTTAAAAGGTTCACGATGCATCTGTAAAAAATTATACGTTGAAAAATAAATGGACAATTCCTAAAGGCAACAGCCACTATCCAGGAATCGTCCACTTAAAACTTATAACTTAAAACAAACTTTGTACTTTTAACTTTAAGCTTTTAACTTTTTTTTGTTTTATTACTTTAATTGTTTCCACAATTTTGTCGTTCACAATGAACTTGCAGATATAAAACCCCTTTTCAAATGAAGTAGTATTGATTTGAGATCCAACATCTGAATAAGAATTGGTTTCTTTGAACACTGCAACAGTCTTGCCTGAAAGGTCTGAAAT
Source organism: Sporocytophaga sp. (assembly GCA_024707265.1). Classification (GTDB taxonomy): domain Bacteria; phylum Bacteroidota; class Bacteroidia; order Cytophagales; family Cytophagaceae; genus Sporocytophaga. The sequence continues at coordinate 96,573 of JANQAB010000010.1, forward strand.
TTCTATTGTAACTGGGCCGTTGTCTGAAGCAGGGAATTTTATGTTCAGGAAATCAGAGAATGGATTAGGGAAAACAGTAGCCTCAAGAACTTCTTCCACATATTCATAAGTTATACTTTCTCTCTTATCATCATTGTCAACGCATCTCAGATCCAGCTTAAATACCAGGAAGTCATTGCTGCCGCTGTTTCCATCTGTGATATCACCATCAGAACCAATCGACTGTCCACCGATAAGAATACTGTTATCGTTCAGGCGAAGGCTGGCCCAAGGAGTATCTGCTTCACTGCTTCCGTAGGTTTTATCAAGCTTTTTATTTCCCTGAAGGTCCGTTTTTACGATCCAGAAATCACCCAGTCCGTTGTTTCCATCAGTGACATCACCGTCAGAACCCCAGGTATATCCGGCCAATATAAATCCGCCTTTGGTAGGAATGATTTCTGTAAAATTATCAGATTTGGAACTGCCATAAGTTTTGTCCCAGATTTTATTGCCATGAGCATCTATCTTTAAGATCAATGCATCCGATTGTCCATTGTTTCCGTCTGTAACATCCCCGTCTGTAGATGCTGTCTGACCGGCAAGAAGATAGCCTTGACCAGGTGTGGAACTTAGCGCGAATAACTGATCTGGCGAAGAGCCACCATACGATTTATCCCAGATTTTATTTCCATTGAAGTCTGTTTTTACGATCCAGAAATCAAAGCTTCCATTATTTCCATCAGTCACATCTCCATCAGAAGAAGTGGACTGAAATTCATAAATGTCAACAATTGTAATGGTGTTTATAAAAAGATTTAATATTAAAAGATCAAATAAATAAAAAATATATTGGTAGCACTTGCATGTTAATTTAAAAAGTATTTATATAGCGTAACATTAAGGTTTTCAATCAGCTGGAGAACCTGCCAATACCAGATTAATAATTTAATTTTACAGTTTAGCCATTAAGAAGAGATCAGCAAAGATCACTCCCATTTTATTCTTGTGGCTTTCAAGATTGCTTTTACAACAAACAATAGGAGAGAAGCATCCCGGGCTGTTTCTTTTATCTGTTGATCAGTAAAGATTTGCTTTTTAGGTCTTCAGTAAATTCTATTTTCAATAATCAGTATTCGATTTAATACTGACTCAAAAGAATATTACCCATGTTTAACCAATGACATGTGGGTTAATGTGGGTTAATCTGTATTACATTTTTCTTTAAAAAATAAAAGATGGATTTAAAAATAGAAGATGTTGAATCATTACTTACAAGCTTGCGTCCATGGCTTACTAAAAACAGAAACATAGTAGGAATGAAAGTAGGTAAAAAAGTAATTGAAGGAAAAGAAACGGAACAGTGGTCTGTAGTGACTTATGTTGTTAAAAAAAAAGACCAAGACTGAGATAAGCAATACGGATTTTCTCATTCCGGAAGAAGTGGAACTTCATTTGACCAAGCCTGAAGGAGGAAGTATAAAAATATCTATACCAACCGACGTGGTTGAAAGCGGCCCTTTTAAACTTGAAAGTAATAAGAGCAAACAAAGGCCATGCCCGGGAGGATATCAGATACAGGGCTTCCGTAATATTTATACAGGCACCTTAGGTGTAAATATTGAATGGCAGGGAGTATTCAGCTTGCTGTCTTGTAATCATGTACTATCTGTAAATGGACAAAACCAAAAAGGCGTTTACCAGCCAACTATGTTAATTCCAAATATATTAGTAGATGGTGCTCCTCAATTTGTAAATCTGACCCTGTACACAGATCCAAACACTAACTTTCCGATTTTTAACACTCAGGACCTTGCATGGATTCCTATAGATCAACAACAGGGCTCACCTGACATTATAGGTCTTTGTACTCCAGCAGGAATCCGTGCTCCTATTGTTGGAGAAAAGGTAAGCGTCGTAGGAGCAAAAACCGGAACTATTAGAAAGGCCAAAATAACTAGTTTAAAATTTCAGGCTGGCCCAATTAATTTCAATGATAGTAATCAATACGCATGGTTTGATAATCTCATTGAATTGAACGGAAAGATAACTCAAACAGGAGATTCCGGGGCAGCTTATATAGCAGAAAAAGATAATATGGTTGTAGGTATCCACATGGGGTCTACCTCCCTTAACTCTTATGGTTGTCAACTTGCTTAATCTAGTATTTTAAATAAATTTTTAACTAAAAAAAGGAGACTTTATGAATACTATTCCGGGTGCAGAAATTCTGGGCTTTGGCTTCAACATTATGGGAGAGTACAACGAATCGTCCATTACTTTCCAGCTCTTTACTCATAAAAAACAAGATGCCACAGAGTATACTTACCCACCTACTGGCGTCACCTATCAGGTTCCGGACAATACTACAGTATTAACACAAAATGATACTTCCGGATCAAGCAATGTTTTTAACACACGCCAGCAATTTCAGAGTTACTTCTCGGCCAAGGCAGGCTTGTCCGGATCGGCAGGCGGATTCAGCGGAGAATTCAATATGGCCTATTCTCAGTCTTTTAACACGGAAAACAATTATTACTATGGTGTGTCAGAAGCTAATTATCAGAGCTGGCAATTGCTGATGAACAGCACCAACTCACAGTGGCTTTCAACATCTTTTACCGAAGATCCTGCAGTCCAAAACCTTCCTTCCAAGTACACTAATGAAAACAAAGAATGTTTCTTTGCTGTCTTCAGGAAATTTGGCACACACTTTATCTCCAAAGCAACCGTAGGAGGAAACCTTTCTTATTTTGTAGCCATAGATCAAAGCTTCAGCAGTGATCAGACGCAAGTACAGGCTAACCTTGCACTTGAATATAAAGGCGTATTCTTTTCAACCAAAGCAGAGGCGGAAGCTATCTGGAACCAGCTCGGTGAACAATGGGCTGAAAACAGAATTGTAAAAGTCGCAGCAGAAGGTGGGGACACATCTACTTTGGAAGCACTTAATCCTGGCTTTGGAGATTCTGAAAATTCAGTTTTCACTTATTGGAAGTCAGCCGTCATGGAAAATCCTTCCATCATTTTATTTCAACTGACTCAATTATCGGAGCTGTTTACAGGAGATACTGCTTCTGCCATTGCAGAAGCCATTAAGGTTTATACCAACAGTGCCATTCTTGCCACTGCCAATGCCGATGTAAGTTTCGGACAAGGACCGGATGGAGGAGATTATATCACCTCTTCCTGCATCATTGTAAATGGGGACATAGTACTTCCTGATCCTGTTCCGGTTGCCCCACATCCAAAGGTTTATAATTGGAATGGATACGACTACGTAATGCCAGTCGGAGGATTTCAGATAGCAATATTTGACAGCGATACTATGGAAGTCATAATGAGTCACATGTATTATGTGGATACCTATTCGCTGGATACAGAACAAAATGTATATAATGATATCATGAATGATATTAACGAGATAATTCAGACAAACTATACAGTTGTAATAGCTGGCTTTGCAGTAGATCTTATGAATTACCCTACCACGGAATTCGCAACATGGTTATATTCCTGCGGAGCAACACTTAGTGGGTGGAAGCATTATTTCGGCTATACAGGAGTAACCGGAATAGTTAATTATGTCTGCATCAGCAAGCAAGGACAACTTCCCGGAACTGCTATCGAACAATTCGATTATGTAATGGACTGGGCCTATGATGCAAAAAGTATAGATACCTCTGCTGAAGTATTATTAAATTCCAGCCAGGGAGAAAATCATTTCAAAAAATCTCCAAGTGATTTCGGAGTGTTTTCATAACAATAAATAATCCATGTAAAAATGACCGAAGTTGACGACAAGTCACTTCGGTTTTTCTTTTTTTATAAATGAATCATTATGAAAATACTTATTATAGGTCAATTCAGCCAGGCAACTGGGCTGTCACGCATTACAAGAATAATAGCTGAAGGACTGTCTGATATATTTGAAGTACACATTCTCGGATTTGATACAGATGAGAAGAGTAAAGAAACTATCAAAACTTCCAAATTTACTCTGCACCATAACACCTCACCTGTTGATATTTTTGCTGAAGAAAGTCTTCAAAGTCTTGTCAATAACCTTAAGCCTGAATCTATTTTAATTTACCATGATCCCTGGCTTATCCCCAGATTTACGAAGGCTATTTTCAAAAGCAATCATAAAGCAATTCTTGTAGGTTATACACCACTCGACGGAAACATATTGCAGTTAGATATTATTCGACAATTAACTTGTCTTGATGCACTTGTTGTATTTAATGATTTTGGATATGCTGCAGTAAGAGGCGCCGCGCAAAAGGCAGGATTAGAGCAGAATAAACCATTTCAAAATATTGCTGTAATTCCACATCCGCTTTCTGAAGATAAATTTTATCGATTAGGAGGGGAGGCATTGCCATCTTCCTTAAGGAAACTGGAAGCCAGAAAGCAATTGTTCCCTGATAAACCGTCAAACTGGAAAGGTTTCTGGGTTTTGAATGCCAATAAAAATCAGCCTAGAAAAAGAATAGACATTACTTTGAAAGGTTTCGCAAAATTTGCTGAAGACAAGCCTGATGATGTTCGGCTCTATTTGCACATGGCCACAAAAAATTCATTTACAGAGGTAGAAAAAATGGTGAGAGAGCTTGGTCTTAAAAAAAGGATTATTTACACAGCAGAAGGAAAGCGACACCCAGAAGTTCCTTGTGAGCAATTAAACCTCATTTATAATGCCTGCGATGTTGGTGTAAATACTTCTATGGGAGAAGGTTGGGGACTTGTAGGTTTTGAACATGCAGCAACCGGTGCACCTCAGGTTCTACCCAATCACAGCGCCTGTGCAAATATGTGGAAAGAAGCGGCGGAATTAATGCCAATTGAAAGAAAAACATGTGGATATACCATGCTCGAAGGAGCTGAAGTTGCTCCTGAAGCATTGAGTAACTCACTTGAACGACTTTATGCGGATAAATTACATTATGAGCATTTGCAAAGGCAGGGCTTATTAGTGACCCAAAATAAAGCCTACCATAGAAATGAAGTAGCAATACAGTGGAAAGAATTATTCCTGAAACTAACTTCTGGAGTTTATGCCTGAAAACCAGAACCAGAATATCTGTTTTATCAAACAATATGGTGAAATAAGAACTGGAACCAACCTTATAAGGGCGTTGATAAAAGAAAATTTTTCAAATACAGAAGTACTGATGCATGTTCTGGGGGATAAACATAGTCTGCCTGTGGATTATAAAAATTTAAGAAATGAGCTTATAAAAGAAGAGGATCTTATACATAATAAACTTATTGAAACGACCTGGTCCAAAAGCTCCAAGACGACTGTTCGGGATGATAGGAAGCAGATAGATTATATAAAATCAATAGCAGATCTGCTTAAAGATTGTATCGTCAGCGAAGCGATGATATTTCTGATTTCAATTAAAAATCCGTATGCCTGGGCAGCAAGTGCGCTAAGGATTTCCGGCTGGCAATTAAAATATAAAAACGAAGAAAAGAGATACCTGAAAGTCCTTGAAGAATCGGTAAATCTATTTAACATAAAATATAAATCCTGGATTGGCCTGGAGCAGGACTATCCAGGACAAACCTTTGTTGTCAGACAGGAAGATCTTATTGAAAATCAACCATTAATACTGAAATATTTAAAGAATAAGTTTAATCTTAACCCGGTAAAGGATTATCCTAAATCCATAGAGAAAATTGTACTTCCGACTCATTGGGACAATACTGAAATACAGATTCATTTTGAGCATTTCGGCGGGGAGTTTTATCTGGAAAAACAATATATGAGAACCTTGACGCCAGCGATGCTGCGGACTCTGGAAATGACTATAGACTGGCAAATGCTGGAAGCGTTAGGATACAGACCAGAACGAATTAACCTAAAAAGGTAAAACAAGAGCTTTTACTCAAATTTTTGTCCCAATAATTATGATAACCTCAAAGAAAGGAATAATGCAGGTCAAAAATTGCAATTGAATATGGTATAGTTAAAAATCAAAAACGAGTGCTGATATAATGGTGGAGTAATAGTTCTTAAAATTGAAAAAATACAAGTAGCGGCCTAGTTGAGCACAAAACAATCAGCAATATTTTAAGGTAAAGAAGAGCAGGATGTGTTTTAAGGATAGTGAAAATTTTTGTCATTATATAAATAGAAGACTTATTATTAATAAGGGGTGGATTTGATATTTTCTATTTAACATAATATAAATTATACAACACAAGTACACTTAAAATATTGATTATTAAACATCTAACTACGCCTTAATTTAACCCCATAAAGAACTTATTTGATTGGCATTCTCCTGTCCATTTTTATGCTGAACAAATAATTTAAATCATTATATGAGCAAGTTCAGCTCGTATTTTCTTCTGAAATCCCCTTTTAAATTTTTGTCTTTTCACTGAGAAATTGCTTTCTGAATCATTTCAAATACATTCCTAAATTCACTACATACCAATCAAAGATCTTTACCGCAATAGTCTCCAAATTAACTAACAAAAGTACAATTTTACTCTGTCCTTTTATACGCCGACAAAATCAATAATGAGCCCGTACAGACGATTCTCCGGGCGACCAAATATTCCCCCAATGTCGTCCGGCCGGATTCGGAGTCTCGTACAGCCGGCAAAATCATTTTTAAAATCGTACAGGCGATTCTCCAGACAACCAAATTTCCAAATTCCCGACCGGGCTCTAGGTCGAAGATTCCGTCTTCTTATACACGGCCAAAATCTATTTTGAAACCATACAGGCGATTCTCAGGTCGACCAAATATTCTCAGTTTCGTCCGGCCGGATTCGGAGTCTCGTACAGCCGGCAAAATCATTTTTAAAATCGTACAGGCGATTCTCCAGACGACCAAAATTTCCAAATTCTCGACCTGGACTCCAGGTCGAAATTTCCGTCTTCGTCTACAAGGCCAAAATCTATTTTGAAACCGTACAGACGATTCTCAGGCCGACCAAATATTCCCAGTTTCGTCCGACCATATTATGGAGTCCCTTACAGCTGGAAAAATTATTTTTAAAATCGTACAGGCGATTCTCCAGACAACCAAATTTCCAAATTCCAGACCTGGACTCCAGGTCGAAATTTCCGTCTTCGTCTACAAAGCCAAAATCTATTTTGAAACCGTACAGATGATTCTCAGGCAGACCAAATATTCCCAGTTTCGTCCGGCCGGATTCGGAGTCTCGTACAGCCGGCAAAATCATTTTTAAAATCGTACAGGAGATTCTCCAGACGACCCAATTTCCAAATTCTCAACCTGGACTCCAGGACGAAGATCCCGTCTTCGTATACATGGCCAAAATCAATTTTGAAACCGTATAGACGATTCTCAGACGATCAGATTTTCCCGTCCAGCCGGATTCAGTGTTCCGTACGTCCTAAAAAATTCTTATATAAACCGTATATGCGATTCTCCAGGCAAATCAATTTCCCTAATTATCCTGGACGGATCATAGTCCATCATTTAATCATTAAAATCACAGTTCAGACAATTGCCCAGTCAGCTGAATTTTCAAAATCGTATACACGGACAGAACCAATTTTAAATCCGGACTGGAGTTTCTCAGACGGATCGCTTTTTTAATTGGAGTGCGAAAGCTTGAAGGTTTGGAAGTTGCGAAGGGGCGTGTCGGCCAAGAGTGGCTTTAAGCAATTGATGGAGCCGGGTAGGTGTGCGTATTAAAAAATCCTTCTTGAATTTTGAGTTACTTTTGTTTTAAGACTGTCCAGATATAGTTGGGGACAAAAGTGACAAGGCAATTGGATAAGAAGAAAAATTAAGGTTTTTAACAGGAGAGGAGCTTAAAAAAAATTAATCCTATCATCCACTCCAAACACAACTCTTTTACCCTCCAATTTCTCTAATGCTAAATCCCCCCTCTCCTGCCCTTTATACTTCCAGTAAAACTTAAAGAACCACCATGCATCTATATGGATATCAAATTATTATACTATAAAGAACCTTTTCCTGAGTTATCCAGTTACTGACTGTATTAAGATCCTCTTTCAAAATCAATAAATTAAAGTATGTGCTATCATAATAGTTTGAAAGCTCAAAAGCATGAGCTGGAAAAAAGATACAGCTCCAAAGTAGTTGACCAGGATTTCATTCCTATTTATCATAGCAACGGTTTCTCCTTCCAGAAATGGCCAGTCATCACCGGACAAACAGGCATATTTGAATTTATGAATTGGGGATTAATTCCTTTTTGGAATAAAGACAAACAAAAGGCATTAGAAGGCAGAATCAATACCCTTAATTGTAAAAGCGAAACGGCCTGGGAAAAACCATCATTCCGTGCCTCTATTAAATCTAAAAGGTGCTTAGTACCATCCACAGGATTTTTTGAATGGATGCACCAGGGAAAAGAAAAAATCCCATATTTTATCTATCTGAAGAATACAGAAATCTTTTCATTAGCTGGAATCTTTGATGAATGCACCATCAAAGATGCAGAAGGCAATGAAGAAAAATTTCAAACCTTCTCGGTAGTTACTACATGTGCAAATGGTCTTATGGAGAAGATCCATAATAGCAAAAAAAGAATGCCGGTGATTTTAAATCCGGAAAAAGAAGCTCTTTGGGTTTCTGAAAGTGCAACTAAAGAAGAAATTAATGAGCTGCTCCTGCCCTATCCGGATGAGGAAATGAATGCTCATACTATCTCAAAGCTGATTACCTCTAGAACGGAAAGCTCAAATGTACCAAAGGTTATGGAGGCATTTGATTATCCTGGGATATCTTAAAAAATTAAGAATTTAACAGGAGAGGAGTTTTAAAAAAATTCCTTGCAGCTTATTAAACCAAATATGTTTTAAAATTATAACTTATCTAAGCTAAGCTCAATTTCCACACCTCTCTCCTGCCCTTTTCTAAAATTTGAATTCTACCTCACTGTAAATTCTGCACCGTGGCCTGTCCCCTGAACCATAGCCGTCAACTTAAAGAATCCTTGCTTGGTCATGTTGAGCTTGCGAAACATCTGAACTTGAAAAAGGATAAAGATTGACCTATCTGGTAGAATCGTTATTTAAATGGTAATCTTATTCTAACTATCAGATCCTTCGCATGGCTCAGGATGACACAACAATTGATCGCAGTTTACTTCAATGTTAAGTTGACGGCTATGGTGCAGACATCGGCCCCTAGCGCAACTTTTACATTGTCCCAGTTTTCACAAAAGATTACCTGAGCACTTTTGCCTTTGCTTTTAGCGTCTAGATTAACAGTGACATTTTTCAGATTGGATAACATAGCTAATTCTTTCATAAAAAGAAAAAATTATTGGTTCAACATAATTTTAAAAGTTCTCTCCAAGGATTTAAAAACCTTGGAGTGTTATATCAAGTCTGGCAGCATCCTCCCAGTTCTTTTACTTTAAGCTTTCCACTTTAAGCTCTAAAACGCATTCGTAATCTTCATACTATTCCCCTGTGCCAACAAGTAAGGCTTGTTCGCAACCATCTGGTAAAACTCAACTGCTATACAAGCAACCAAAGCACTAGTTGCAAACAAAGCAAGAGCTGGATTTAAACCTACACAATTAAATTGTTTGTTACAGAATAATCTACTACAGACCATCATGAAAAACAGGTCTTAAATTAATAACAAGTCCAATTTTACAAGGCATTAAAACTAAGAATTAAAAACAGGCTCACTACATTTTCCTTTTCTATCAATATATTATTTCATAGATTTACATATTCGTTTGGTTCAAAAACAACAATCTGTTGTATTTGATTAAAAGGGAATCCCGTGTAATTCGGGAGCTATCCCCGTAGCTGTAAATCTGATGTAGCCTTTGCTGCATAAAGTTTCCAATCTGCAAAACCACTGTCCCGATTAGTCGGGATGGGAAGGTAATTGGAAATCAGAAAAGCCAGAAGACCTGCCTCATGAACGTTTCACTACTTGTTTTCGGAGGAAAAACAAAAGTAGGCAGGCATCCTATATTCCATTCTGATATAGAATCGTCTTCTTTCTTCTGTCTTACACAGGAGTGAAACTCATTTGTATTTATTCATGAGTAACACTTTAACCATATGACAGATAGAGCAATTCATTTGCGTCATATTACAATCGTCTTTTCCAATTTGTGTAACACCTTCGTCAGACTCTCTGTCTGTTCGAAGAGATGGAACTCTTCAATATCTTCCTTTCCTGATTGCATGCAACTCACCATGTCAATATATAAATACATTCTATTAATTGGTTGTCTGTTGTTATGTCAGATATCAATCATTGCCCAGCCCTATCCGGAAGAGGCCACACTTCCGGAACATGCCCAATACTATACGCTTGACGTCAACAGCTTTGATAATTTTCTTAACGGTGTATGGAGAGATGTTTACAACTGGGATTCCGGGAAAGAAGCCGTAGATCATACAGGAAGGGTAATAGGCGGCTGGAAACAATTATATCAGGACAACATCGTCTTTGATCATTATACTGAGTATGGTGGCAGCTGGGAAGGCTTTTGTGTATCAAACAGAGATTTTGCCTATCAAAGACCTGATCCGTTGAATCAGTTTACCGCTACCACTCTTGGCGGAAAAGATGGTATCGGAAAACCATATTTAGTCGCTTATTACGGATGGGCTAGTAACAGAGAGAATTCCTGCCGTCTGTGGCTGAATGATGGAATACCTTGTGAAGCCGCAGGAATGTATGTTACCAATACATATTATAACTATCTTTCTCTTCTGAGTGGCAGTGGTCTTTCCAGAGCGTTTGTTAAAGGAGACTGGTTCTTGTTAAGCGCCTATGGCTATGATGAAACCGGAAGTCATACAGGTTCTTCGGAATTATATCTTGCTGATTATCGCTCAGAAAACCCTGATGAACATTATATCATTAATGATTGGAGATGGTTTGATTTATCAGCTTTAGGAAAAATCACTTCTGTTGAGTTTATCCTTACATCAAGCGACAACTCTGAGTATGGGATGAACACCCCCTCCTATTTTTGCATGGATAAATTTACCTTATCACTCGTTTCTGTTAAAGACCACCCTCAGGAACAAACCGTATGTGAAAATGACAGCGCTATTTTTCATGCCAGGATAGCAGGAAGCGATTATTACAATTCTGCTTTAAAAGACTATGTACCCAGGCTTCAATGGAGAAAGGACAGCATTGATATTCCCGGTGCTAACGACACAACGCTGGTCATCTATCCATGTAAAAAAAGCGACGAAGGTAGATATAGCTGTTATGCTATCAGCGAATATCAGACTGAAGCATATAGCGTCATATATAATGATGAATATTATAAGGCTGAAGTTCTTTCCGAGGTAGCTCACCTTACGGTATTGAATACACCTCAAATAACGCAACACCCATTAACTCAAAATGTAGTTATCAATGAAGATATTTCTCTGAGTATCGGTCATAGAGGGGATATCATTTCCTGCCAATGGTATAAGGACGGACAGAAACTGGAACAAGCGACTAACGAAACCTTACTCATCCCAAGCGCACAGTATGCTGATTCAGGAAACTATCATTGCATCATCTATTATCAGTGTGGAGAAATTCAAAGTCACAAGGCAAAGCTGAATATAAAAGACCTTCCTCCTGCCATTCACGAGCCCCCCAGAGACACCATAATATGCGAAGGTGAAACATTGATACTGAATATCGGGGCATCTGGTTCTTCTTTAAAATACCAATGGATGAAGGGGAATCTTGAATTATCCGGAGAAACTAATCCTCAGCTTCTATTAAAAGACATTACCTCAGATTGGGGGGACAATTATTCATGTATAGTAAGTAATAGCAACGGACGTGTAATTTCATCTTCTGTGAAGATTGCAGTCACAGCCGGACCAAAAATTACCATACAACCAAAACCTGCTTCAGTGGAGAAGGATAATAACATTACACTTTCTATTGTTGCACAGGGAGCCGGACTCAGCTATCAATGGTTCAAAGAAGGTCAAACAATTCCAGACTCCAATAAGGGAACTCTGATACTTGGCAATGTAACTGAAAGCGATGAAGGATTCTATTATTGCTCCATTCAGAGTGCATGTGGCACAGAAATCAGTGATTCTGTCAAGGTTTCAGTTTATGAATCGTCTGTCATATATCCTAACCCTTGTGAAATAACAAGGGAGCTATACTTCAAAGGATATGAAGGTTATACTTTCACCATCATCACCGGACATGGACAAGAGCTTCATTCTTTTCCAATCCGCTCTCCTCTTCAAAGTATAATATGGCCATATCAGGCGTCTTACTATACACTGAAAGGTGAAAAAGACATAGAAAATGCAGACGGGAGCAAAAACCATATAACCATCTATAAAAAAATTATAATACGATAAATTATAACGCAAATTAATCTATATCCTTTGTTTTAGTCATCGAATATGATGACCAGTTTTTAAAGTAATGTTTATGAAAAAGAAAAAATGTTTTCGTCCTTGGGCTGCTTTTAAGTTGTCAGCTTTCCTTTGGGCAAAGCAAATGGGCAAACCGGGTACTCGAATTTCTACCCGCACCCGGACAGTTTACCAACGAGAAAGCTTACCCCGCTTATACTCCAGGAGATGATGCTGTAAGCATGGCAGAAAAAGCAACTGACATCCTTAAAAAAAATGCTTCATCCGGTACAGGGGACAACATGTCCACCATTTCCCTCGGCGCTTATGGCGGATATATTATTGTAGGTTTTGATCATTCCATTCTGAACAAACCATATGCCTATGATTTCAAAATTCATGGAAACTGGTTTGACGGTAATGCAGAATCAGGAATTGTCATGGTATCTAAAGATGAGAACAAAAACGGGATTGCAGACGATGCCTGGTATGAAATAGCCGGATCAGAATATTACAATCCTGGTACCATACATCAATATGAAATCCGGTATGAAAAACCAAATCCCTTAAACGGAAATGTTAAATGGACCGATAATCAGGGAAACAGCGGTTATGTATTAAGGAATACCTTTCACTTGCAGGAATCTTATTATCCATTATGGTTTGACGGGGATAAACTTATATTTAAAGGTACCAGACTCCAATCCAATGCATGGAACAGTGCTTTACCTCCTCAGCAATACTGGCGTTCGGAAGCTTTTGCATGGGGGTATGCGGATAATCAGGGCAATGGCGGAGAGCTGACTAACTTTGATATCGAATGGGCGGTGGATGTGAAAGGCAACAGAGTAAAGCTGGATCAGGTAGATTTCATAAAAGTATACACTGCTTTAATTCAGGATGCAGGCTGGCTTGGGGAAACCTCCTCAGAGTTCTCCCATGCCGAAGATTTACACCCTGAATATGTGTTCCCTCCGACCTTTAAAAGTGATGTACACATTGTCAAAAATCTTCCTGGTTTACCAAAGGATTCCTACTGGACTGGTAACTCTCACTCTTCATTCTCTGATGACACAGTAACCTTCAATTCATTATTTGACGGGTCATTATTAAAAGACGGATTTACTTATACCAATCAGTCTTCAGGCCCATATGCATCTGCTTCAGGAAAAGGATCGGCAGGAAATAACAAGAATTATATTATGGGTACAACTGATGTTACCACAATTGCAGTAACCGGCAGGACAATCACTTTTAATGACGGATTGCCACATGGCCTGGAAGGAGTTTATGTGAACAATACTTTCTCTACGGCTTCATACCTTCAGTCTTTAATGCGTAAAGGTGATTATGTAAAATTAGTGGCTACCGGATACGATGCTTCAGGCAATCCAACAGGAACCAAAGCGGAATTCAGATTGGCTGACTATTCATTAACCAACAGCGTGATGCATTATATCGTCGAAGACTGGTGCTGGATGGACCTCACAACGCTGGGAAGTGTATCCTCTTTCTCCTTCAGCTTTCAGACGAACAGACCTGAAATCATACCTGCTTCTTTTTGTCTGGATCAATTAGTAATGGATATCTTGCCTGTCGCTATACAACCTGTTGGAAATCCCAATGGCACACCGAAAATTTGTAGCGGAGAACCTTATAAACTATCAACTCTGGGTGTCGGTACAAGTCTTAGCTACCAATGGTTTAAAAACAATGTAGCGATCGAAGGAGCAAATTCACCTGACTTAGATATACCATCTGCTCAGGTAAGCGATAACGGTATGTATTTTTGTCAGATCAGCAATGGTCTGAATCAGGCAAGAACCAAAGAGGTTCCCCTAGTAGTATACCAGACTTCTCAGTTTACTTTAGACCTGGCTCCCGGAAGTGTGGAAGTACCCAAAACCGAAATTGTAAACATATCAGTAAAAGCCATAGGCGAAAATCTAAGCTATCAATGGTATAAAGGTACAACGCTGATAGCTCCTGCATTGAATTCCACTTCAAGAAATCCTGATCTGATACCGGCTCCTTACGGTTTTTTAGGAGAGCATAATGGAGCTTACTCTTGCAGAATTACAGGTACATGCGGCAATCTGACAAGTGCCGCTGTAACATACACTGCAATAGACAATCCAAATCTTCCTATACTGCAACTTACCAAGCAACCTAAAGATACCACTGTATGCTACGGAACCACCGTTTCTCTACAAGTAGCAGCGAATGCAGCGACTGGTTTCACTTGGCAGCAAGCCGCCACAACAGGGGCATTTTCTACCATTCCTAATTCTCATAGCACCGGATTTGCCAATCCTAAAATTGATGTATACAACCGGGTGGCAGACATGGATTACCGCTGCATGGTAAAACAGGATGCAACTATTTTATATTCAGACACGATAAAAGTTTTTGTGGTACAGAAGTTATCGTTTATTAAACCTGCAACTATTGCCCATCAGGGCAGCTATACAGCCATTCAGTACAAACCTTTGGAGATGGAGGTTTCTGCCCTGGACTTTACTCCTGATTCTTATCAGTGGTACTACAAAGGAGCATCTGATGCCAATTACATTAAATTATCCAACGAGATAACTGCCGCTTATACACTTCCTTATGTATTACCTGCAGACGCTGGAAAATACAGATGTGAAGTAAAAGGTTCAGCAGGAACAAGTTTAATTGAATATACATTAACCGTGACCTCAAGTATAGCCAGAGCTCCTGTTATATATTCATATACAAATACAGGAAGCAGTGGTTCAAAACGTGAATCCGGACTATTCTCTCCTGGTGAAAAAGCTTTTATCAACACACAGGTGCAAACCACAGGTGGTTTTACGTTTAAATGGTATAAAGATGGGGTAGAAATAATTATCCCTGAAGACAATTTACTTAAAGCTGGCGATGACCTGATCAGTGAAGATGGTTACTGGACTAAAAACAATGCGATCTGGTATCTGTATATTAAAAATGTTCAGGAGACACATGCGGGGGAATATGTCCTTGAGACAACAGACCCTAATGGAGTTAAAGAACGTTCTATTCCTGTTCGTATCGTTGTGAATCCGAAGAAACCTGAGATTACAAATACGCTTGTTGATAACACTGTAACAGAGGACGCTATCGTTTCATTCAAAGTTGAAGCGGATGGAAAAGGTTTTACGCCTTCTTATCAGTGGTACCATAATGGTGTAGCTGTAATGGGAGGCACAAAATCTCCGTATGTTTCCCAGGGACCTGACAAAGCTGAATTTGCATTCAGCGCCAAACCATCAATGGCCGGAACATATTATTGCATTATAACAACACCGGGAGGCAGTGATACAAGCAATGTTGTAAATTTAACAGTAAATCCAAAGGTTCGAATTGTACATCACCCTTCCGATCAGATTGTCGTAGATGGTGGTAAAGCTACATTTACCATTATCGCTGAAGGGACTGATTTAACTTATCAGTGGAAGAAAGACGGAAAAAACATAGAGGATGCAAGCAAGGCTGTATTGGTAATTAATACTGCAAGCATTGCAGATGAAGGCGAATATACCTGCATTGTTAGTTCCTCCGGCTTAGCTGATGCTGAAAGTGGTATTGCTGGTTTAGGTGTTATTTCGGTTCCGATGATCAGCGGTAATGTCATCTGTTCAAAAGAAAACTCAACGATACTCAAAGTCCAGTCAGAAATTAAACCTGTTCAGGTTCGTTATCAGTGGTATAAAGATGGAAAAAGTATTGCAGGCGCTACTTATAACTGGATTAATATCTCCAATGCTCAGGCAGATACAAGTTCATATTATTGCATAATTAGTAATGGGACAAATGGAGAAAGCGCTCCTGTAGTCCTTGTAAAAGCAAGTCCATCCATTATAAATGATTTAAACTCCGAACTTACTGTTGCAGAAAACACTCCATTCTCTTTAATAATCGATGCAGAAGGTCAGACACTGAACTACCAGTGGTTTAAGGATGAAGCTGAATTTTCACATACTAATAATAGATTAAATTTACCATCCGACTACTCTGACAGAGGTATTTATTATTGCAAAATATCTAATGCATGCGGTAATATTTTAAGTAAAAAGATTACAGTAAACATAAACTTACTGGCTCCTGAAATCACAGATCAGACCGGCCTTGCCACTGTAAACGAAGGAGAAAGTATAACCTTCGAAGTTACTGCGAAGGGTACAAATATTGAGTACCAGTGGTATAAAGACGGAGTTTTACTTAAAAACAAAAATCTCAATTCTTTGGAAATTTCCTCTGCAACAAAAGAAGATGAAGGCAGTTATGTGTGCGAAGTAAAGAATACAGGTGGGAAACTGAACAGTGAACCAATTGCTTTATCTGTTGTTATTATAACATCAATAAATGGACAGGGCGGAGAATTTGCAATTTCAGCATTCCCTAATCCCGCAAATGATTTTATTACTATTAATGCTGCAAAAGATGATCATATCGAAATAGTAGATTTGCTTGGTAAGACAGTCAGCAGTTGTGCAATGAATAGCTGGCAGAAAACAATTTCTTTAGAAACCTTGACTGATGGCTTCTATGTTATCAGAGTTCAAAATGAAAAGGGAGTAAAAAGTATTGGTTTTGTAAAAAGAAAATAAAACCAGTCAATCTTTATATTTCAGGAACGTCATCGTATCATTATGCAATGACGTTTCTTTTTTTAAGTATTAAATATTTGATTAATGATACATCAAATTTTTTCTAATTTCCTTTTGATATTTTAAAGTTAGAATAAGGGAATTTGAATTCATTTCCCCGAAATATAATTTAATACTATTAACTCAATCAAGATTGTGCAAGCCGGACATATAATATTCTTCATGCCAATTGAAATGTCAAGAAGTATATAATTCTTATATAAAAATTACTCCAAGCCTCATCTTCAAATTGGATTGGAGTAATTTTTGATTTACTACTCTTTAATAAACTTTTCTGTTCTGATCTTATCCTGATAGATAACCTTGATTGTATACAACCCAGATTGAAGCGTTTCAATAGAAATCATTTCTTTATCAGAAGCAATGATTCCTGAAGATTTAACTTTGCCGTTTAAATCAATGAATTCATATCTGGAACCTCTGGGAGCATTAAGGGTTACGCCGGATGCTGCCGGATTAGGTGATACTGAAAATGTAAAATCAGCAATATTCGAATCAAATCCTGAATTGTTATTTCTAAGACCTCCGCCTTCTATCGGGAACCAGTCATGGCTGTTGTCAGTAGCATTACATGTTCCACAGCCTGTCGTACCAACTTTGATGCCGTCAAGTAAAAAATACATAGGAGTATTCGGGCCATAAATACCTACATCTGTAGTTACCAATTCAAACTCTAGAGATGTGACGGAACCAAGAGACGAAAGATTCACCCACTTCCAGGCATCAACGATATAAGCATTTGTCGGTCCTCTGAAATCAGCTAAGTAATAATCAACGGTTCCGGTAAGAGTGGATCCGTTGTAACCTTTAATAACAAGCTTAAAGTAATCACCAAGTTCAAAAGCATCTGCGAAACCATCTCCGCAAGTGATGGACTTATATACATAGGCATTGTTTGTAACATATAAACCACATAATGTTTTCGCTGACTCCAGTGAAATCTTACAATGGTTCACAGGAAAATAGGAAGCATTATATCCATAATATGCTACACCATAAGGATCTGTAGCACCTGATACTCCTCCACCTGTGATTGAAGAGAACTGACTTTCAAGACCATTACAAGGATCTGAACAGTCTATGTCGCAAGGAAAAGTAGTTGTTTTACTTACAGTAAATCCATCCCAATAGCTCATGGGAGCCCAGGAATTGTCTGCGTAGTGTGTAAAATTAAGACATCCTTCACTGAAGTTAAGAAATCCTCCTGAATATACAGGATCAGGAGTAGTTTCATCATATGTATGTACCCAAACGGAATCAGTACCATATACACTTACGTATTGCTTGTCCGGACTATAGTTATTAAAGTTGATAGTACTGCATGACGGACAAGAACGCTTTTGCTTGCTCACTCCTACAGATCCTGAAGGTAATATTGGTTTATTGGTTGGCTGTTGCCCTCCTTGAATACCGAGAGCTTTCCTTACATAAAATGCTTCGGGTCTTTGAGCCAGCGCATTGTGTGTAACAAATGTTGCAAGTGCAACGATGATCATTAGAATGTTCTTTTTCATCTTAAATAGTTGGTTTATAATTATTGGTTAAAAGCGATTGCAAAGAGTTGACTAAATCTTATTAGTGTTGACAATAAATAAAGGGGCTAATGCCCAACACCAGATTTTAATCTTGTTCAGTTTGAGGATACTTCGGGAAATAATAGGAAGACTTTGGTAAGAGGCTAAATGAAGATATAAACATATTAATGTTAGCCTCACTATAAAAAAGGAGTGAAAGGAATTGAAATACTTAAAGAATCCTAATGCTTTCATGTTCAGGTAAACTCAGATTAAAATAATACAAACGAGTTTCACCTTTGCAAATGCAAATGAAAGCCAGATTACCTAGTAATATAGGTTAAATGATACAGACCTGACTGTCGCTTTCTTTCCTCCGAAAAAAACGAGTGAAACCATCAAAAGGCAGGTCTTCTGGCTTATCCGATTTTCAAATACCTTCCCATCCCGACAAATCGGGACAGTGGTCTTGCAGTTTGAAAAAATTTATGCAGCCAATGCTACATCGGATTTACAGCTACGGGGATAGCTCCCGGTTTACACGGGATTCCCTTTTAATCAATACTCAAAAGAAAATTGAGCTTGAACCATTTGATTGCCTAAAAGTAAAAAAATAAAATTAAATAAAAGTATTTTTTTTAAGCGGAAAGCTGAAAGCACAAAGCGAAAAGTTTTCATTCGCATATTTTAATTTTAAGCTTTAAACTTTCTGCTTATAGCTTTTTTTTACTTTAAGCTTTCCGCTTTGAGCTTTAAGCTTTTTTCTTATCTTTGCCCCGTTCAACCTAAACACTGTAATGCTTATCGAATAGAGTCCAGACTAAAAGACTTTTACATATAATAAAATTGCGTTAGCATATTCTTGGCATCGAAAACCGCGAATTTTCACAAGTACAAGAATAGCTAGGTGTTCCGCTATTGCGTGGACTTAGCTATTGTACTTAGGGCTCTTCGCGGTGCCTCGATGCAAATAGCTACTGTTCCGCGCAATTTTTTTTGTCTTAATTTTTAACCCGCTTGCGGAACGAAGCACAAAACCCAACAAACATTTTATGGAAACAAATCCAGGAAACAGAGTAGCTGTTGTTTTAGCTGAAGACTCAATCCTCAACCAAAAAATCATCGACGAGCTGGACATCCTGCTCAAGCTGGTATCACCACAGGACATGAACAAGGTGCTGATCTATGTCTTCTTCATGTACATCTACTATGCAGAAAACGACGTCTACTGCTCCGATCTGAAAACAACATCAGAGATTACCTATCTCTTAATCGATTTTTTCACAATGGCAGGAGAACAAATTAAAAAGTAAGAACTTTTAAAACCAGCTAAGTTATGATGATCCTACTATCCATGCCATGACTATCGCGGTGAGTATTGGTGTACCTCACTGCAGTCAACTACTCTGAACAATATCAGAGCTTCTTCTCTCCTCTTTGAATTTTTCTAAATTCCGGAGAACCTAATGAAATAGTAATAACTTTTAAAACCAGCTAAACTATGATTAGATTAAAAAAGCGAAGACTACCTGAATGATGTATTTATTAGAATACTATTGGCATCGAGGGTGGTGTCAATAGTATTTATCATTTGATTGCAATACTTCATTTTTTAACTGTAGAAAAAAATTGACTGTATCTTTAAATTCTTTATAATGCTAGAAATTAACTTAATGAATACTTGTTATACCTATTCGTGATATATGACTAGCATACTTATTACCAATCATATCCATTATTTCCTTTTTCAGAACAAACAATGATTCGCCAAAACGAGCATCATCAGACTTGGCTCCAAACACATAATTTAGGTTTAACCAAACTTGTTTATTATTAAAACCTTCAATATGAAAACTACACCCACCTACATGATAACTACTTTCAACTCTGCTTTTTAAATTTATATCTTTTTCAGTATCAATATAAGGTGTTAATACTCCTAAAATGTACTTATTTATTCTTGACTTTTTATTTGAATAGTCACAAGCAGCACTAAATTCAACGGCAATAAGCTTCGAATCTTCAAATAGTTTCGATTTAAAATAGTCCTTTCCATCTTTAATGGCCAAGATTTTTTGAAACCACTTATTAATATCATCTAATCCAAATGAATTTATTAATTCAATTTTAGTCTTATCGATTTCTATAACAACTCCTCTCCTATCTTTACTCCCATTTGATTTCTCAATATGAAAAACAGAGTTTACTTTATTTAATATATCAATCTCAGGAGATTTAAGGTCACTGTACTTACTAGCTTTTAATAACGAGGTGACTATTTCACTCCAATTAACTTTGCTATTTAAGTTTAAAAATTCATTATTAGAAATTGGGAGTAAACCTTCGTAAATAGCTCTTTGCGGATTCTCTTTTGAAAATTCAAATCCTAAAGTTGAAGCTGCAATTTTTGAAAAAACCTTATCTATATTGTCAAATAGAATTGAGCTTTCTCCCCACTTCTTGTCTTTTGGCAAAATGTCATATATACGATTCAATGTTTTTTCTCCTGCTATTCTAGAATTCTCTTCAAACCCAAATAAGAATTTAATTTTTTCATTGTTAAAAAGAGAAAGAATTCTTTGAGAAAGTTTTATTTGTTGTTCATCATCTATGTCATTTTTGTTTGAGGAATATTCAGTCTTATCAATACAACTTACAAGTATTGGTGAAGCTGTATCAGAATACCCTCTCTCCTCGGTTTGCATATATTTAATAAATGCTTCAACAACACCCTTATTGGCAGTCCAAAAGAATAATGCATAAGGACCATTATCTTTATGGATATATTGATTTATTGCTATTGCCAGATCATTAAAGACAGCGCTATTATTTGTTATTATTTTATCAATACTTTCATAATTATGATCAACCGTATTTGAAGTTAAATTAATATCAAAAAAAGCAATTCTAACATTTTTTAATGGCTCATAATATTCAGCGCTATAGACAAAAGTTCTACATCCTAAACCGTTCTGAAAAAAAGATTTTCCTAATGTTTCTAGTTCGGTTGTTAAATTGTCTACAATTATAATTCTATTTTGAGGTTCAAACATATTTATAAATGTTTATTAGAAAAAAACTAAAGCTATACATGCTCCTTCCTGATATGGTTTAGGAATTTCAAGATCTGAACTATCAGGGAATATTAATTTACCACCTATCATATTCATGACCAAATCTGTAAAATATAATCCCAATCCCATTCCGCCTACTTTTTTTGTTTTGAATGGTTGAGTCAAGTACTCAGGTTCAACAGAAAATCCTAGTCCATTATCTGCAATTATTATGGACGGGCCATCAAATGTATTCAAATCAGAACCAATGTATATTGCAGGTTTATAATCATAATTGGGATCATTAATCAGAGAATCTCTTTTAGATGTTGTCCAATATATTGCATTATCAATTAAATTCGAGACCGCACTAATTAAAAGATTCGATGGACCTTTAAAATTAAAATTCTCATTTTCACCCGTTAATAATGGTGATGAAAAAATTATTTTATGATAATTAAAACGATTAACATTTCTAAGTTTAGAAATTTCTATTAAGCTTTTTGCATTTGATGAAGTGCTTTTATTTTGTCTTAATATTGGGGACAAACTTTCTAGTATCAGAATTAAATTTCTAACTCTATTTCTTATCTGTTCTATATCAATTTCTGAAGAATTCAAATCCGAATTGATAAAACGCATTTCTCTATCCACCTCATGAAATGCTACACCTAAATTCAGTCCTGTCATCCCTGAATTAACCATAATATCTCTCATCTCCGAATAATCTTTATCTACACGGGTTAACAAAGGTTTAAGTTCCTTTTCTAAATTTTTTTTCTCTTAACTTTATTTCTAATTCTTTAATAGTATCACCAAATCCTACTTTCCTTATTGGCTTTGTCCCATCAAGAAATTCTTCTATTTTATCTTTATCTAGTTCAGCTTCCCGTTCAAAAAAGCGAAAAGCTTCTTTGGTTAATAAATGAAATTTTTCAAACGTATCATTGTCTATAAATCCTTCTCTATTGGTTTTTTCAATCAAACCATCATGACTAGATTTCAAATTAAGCTCTACAACTCCTATTGTTACTTTTTTTCCAAAATGGTCTCCAGTTCTTTGAATTTTATCAAGATCTAATCCTAGCCAATCATCAAAAGGTTCTCCATAATTATACACTCTAATGTTGTCACGAAATATTTTCACCCCACAATTTTCTTTTATATATGATTTAACTGCCTGAATTTGTCCGCCAAAATTCATATTTAAGAGATGTGTATTTTGATTAAAAACATAAAACACCCCCTTGATAGTACCGAGATTTTCCAAATCAGAATTTCTAAGATATTTATTAAAATTCTCATCACCATCTATTTCCTTAAACATCTCTCCTATATGAAATGGGAATAAATTTTCAGATATAAATAGATCGTCTGATTGTTTACCTATGCTTCTACTATCAATTTTTATTTGATTTGGAGGATTAAATTTGTAATCCCATACAAATTTAGCAAAGTCATTGCCTGAAAAATTATCTGCATCGTTAGGTTTCCATTCTTCAATTGTAAAATGGAACTGATAAAGACTTTTATTTAAAATATCAATAGAGGAAGTTACTTCATCAATCCATTGTTGATGCCAGTCATTTGCCGTGATTTTAATTTCAAAGTTTGGTGCTGGAGTAAAAGGATTCTTTATATTATCAATTTTTCTTACTAAATCCTTAAGTGTCTTTTTTGTCCAGTGCTTAGTCGTTAAATCATCTAATATAATTCTTGTACCTTGTCCTTTTTCAAATAACTGGTCAGCAACGTATTCAACACCAACTTCTAGTTCTTGTATATATTCTCTTGACTCTATAAGTTTTTGCCAATCTATCATAAGCCTACTCGAAAAAAGCTCACCTTCTGCTTGCGTTTCAAGAGTAATCTTTTTTGCAAGTTTATGAACAGCCAATCTTCCTACACCTTTATTCCCAAAAGACACTCTTTGAAATCTTTTACTTTCCTTTCGATTTGTCCCTCTTTTGAAATCAGTCCCTATTGTTAACCAGACATCTTGAATAACTTTTGATGACATACCATGTCCATCATCTTCAATTATTATTTTTTGATTAGGTGTATTGAGATCTATAAACTTTACATTGACTTCTTTTGAGTCAGCATCATAGGCATTCTTAACTAATTCGAATATAGCAAGGCTGTTACTACCAATTAATTCATCTCCCAGTAAACTAAGTATATGACTTTTAGCTTTTATTCTATGAGAACTTACTGACATAATAATTCGTTAATTTTTTTTGCAATTTCATACGCCATTAAAGGTGGAACAGCATTTCCAATCTGTTTAAATGCAGGGGTTCTATTCATATTTTCTTTTTCACCTTCAAAATAATAATCATCAGGAAATGATTGGAGACGAGCTGCCTCTCGAATTGAAATTGAACGATTTTGTTCTATATCCGGATGAATATAATAATGACCATCCTTTGCAATGTGAGCAACAACCGTTTGTGAATGAGCTAAATCAGCTGCAACGATTTTAAATCTATCAATAAAAGTTTGTCTATTATTATGCGATTTAAGCCTTTCAGGTAAGTCATTATAATTTAATCTTTCTTTCTTTGTATTCCATTTCTCTACCGCAATTTTGTAAATCTCTTTATCCTGTTTGGTATGAGGTCTGGCAACATGTTGAGTTAATATATCAATACCATTGCGAATAAAACTTTGTGATAAGTATTCATTGGTTTTAGATTTGTATTTTAAAAATCTCTCTGTCTTCTCTCCAGCCTGTACCTTTGGAAGATCTGATAAAACAGATTTTACCTGGCAGTTTGCATTAATTTTTATATGCTCAAGATCAGGAATATCAAAATGTAAACTTTCTTTCCAGCCAATAATAATGATACGTTTTCTATTTTGTAATACCCCAAAATGATTGGCTTCAACTTTAAAAAGCTTCATCTGGTAACCCTTTTTCAAAAAGAGTTTTTCCATATTTTTCAGGTAAATACCATTTCCGGCAGACTTCAGACCAAAGACATTTTCAAACACAAAAAGCTTAGGTCTATACTTCTCAAGGAATTTTGCATAATGTACATACAAATAATTCCTGTGGTCACCTTTCATTCCATTTTTAGATCTGGCCCTTCCAACCAAAGAATATGCCTGACAAGGCGGCCCTCCAATAATCAGATCAACATCATCATCTCCAATTTGTCTTTCGATACATTTGTGAATTGCAGCATTATTCTCAGCTCCTATCGCTAGGTTAATTACTTTATCTAATAATTCTGCAGGTATTGAAGAATACAATTCATTTCTCGATATTTTTCCCTTCAGATATGAAATATAAATACCTAATTTCCCTGAAGATTTAAGATAATGATAAGCAGCTCTCGTTTTTAAAGTATTACAGGCAGCCTTATCCATTTCTACGTGCGCTACAGGCTCAAATCCTGCTCTGATAAACCCTTCTGAAAGCCCTCCAGCACCCGCAAATAAATCTATATATTTAAAACTATTCATTACTTTTAATTTCTTCTATCAATGACAGAAGTCTGTTTTCTCTTTGCTTAGTTTTTAATTCGCATTCCCATACTATTATTACTTTCCATCCCGACTTTTTTAACTCAGTATGTTTTGCGTTATCTCTTTCTTTAGTGCCATTAATTTTTGCTTTCCACCAGTCGGTTCTTGTTTTGGGAATAACAAAATATCTGCACCCTCATGTCCATGCCAGAAACACCCCTGAATAAAAATCACAGATTTATACTTTGATAAAACTATATCGGGATTACCTGGAAGACTTTTTACGTGAATTCTAAATCTGAATCCATGAGAAAAAAGGAATTTTCTGACCAGAATCTCAGGCTTTGTATTCTTACCTTTAATTCTGCTCATGTTATAACTCCTTACTTTTTTTGAATGAACATCCGCCAACTCTATTTTATTTCACACTGATTTTCAATAAAATAATATCTAAAAACTTAAAAACTACATGTGAAATTCAAAAAAATACTGCAATAAAACTATTATTTACATAAAAAATATTAACTCATATATAACGTATAATAAGTTCCTCTGTATTTTAATTTAACGTGCGGTATGTAACGAAGACATTCGAAACAAAGATTATATCAAAGTTTCTAAAAAGAACTCCTCTCTCTACCCCAACCTTACCGTTAGCATCACGTCCCATCAAACCAATGCAAAAGCAAAGTTACGGTTTGTGCTTCGGGAGGTGCAAAGGTTAGCTGCACCTCAGCCTCCTCCCCGGCCGGTGTCTGCACCGGACGGAATCTTTCCAAAAGTGCTGCATTAAATAATACTAGGTCACTTCTTTTATTTAGCAGCTATCCCGCGAATTCTTACACAGAAATCTGGTGCACTTTTGTAAAGTGTGGAATTTACATTAGAGGGATATATTAATACAGTTAAGAAACATATTGATAATGCGAGAGGATGAGAGAGGATTTTAATATAATGGCATATTACAAACACTAGCAGCACAAAAGCCGCAAGTAAAGCACTTCTTTTACTTGGAAGGTGATAAAAGATATTCTTTTATCACAGATTACAGAGAATATTTTGGTTAAGCGGTGATTGAAAGATTCCGTCCGGTGCAGACACCGGCTGGGGAGAAGCTACTCAATTTGCCCCCTAAAATCCACACAAGGATATAGTAGGAATTATCAAATAATAAGTCTTAAGAAAGTAGCAAAAATGGGATTTAAGATTAATATTGCTCCTGCTGGAAAAGAGGGAAGCAAAAAAAGAAAGGCTCAGAAATAAAACGCTCACTCCTCCCCGGCCGGTGTCTGCACCATAGCCGTCAACTTAACGTTGTTTAGTAAACCACAATTCGCTGTTTGGTCATCCTGAGCTCTGCGAAGGATCTGAGAGTCACAAAATAATTTGCAATAACAATCGATAATCTGCGGGATAGCTTAGTTTTATTCATTTTGAAAGCTCAGATGCTTCACAAGTTCAGCATGACAAAGGAAAGACTCCTTAGGTTGACGGCTATGGTGTGTCACAGGCCGGGGAATAGACTTCCGAGGTACTCCACCGGACCTCGGAGGTCCGAAACCCCTTGATCATATATCTATCTAATTCAACATCTCTCCAATGACTTCCTACCCGGCCTTTGTCTCATAGGACAGGGGCACACTGTTTGATCAGATCCATAACCTTCTCCTCCCCGGCCGGTGTCTGCACCGGACGGAATCTTTCCAAAAGTGCTGCATTAAATAATACTAGGTCACTTCTTTTATTTAGCAGCTATCCCGCGAATTCTTACACAGAAATCTGGTGCACTTTTGTAAAGTGTGGAATTTACATTAGAGGGATATATTAATACAGTTAAGAAACATATTGATAATGCGTATTCGCATTTGTAATGCGAGAGGATGAGAGAGGATTTTAATATCATGGCATATTACAAACACTAGCAGCACAAAAGCCGCAAGTAAAGCACTTCTTTTACTTGGAAGGTGATAAAAGATATTCTTTTATCACAGATTACAGAGAATATTTTGGTTAAGCGGTGATTGAAAGATTTCGTCCGGTGCAGACACCGGCCGGGGAGAAAGCACTCGAATATATATAATCCTCCGGACATCTGACAATACCTGCCTTAACAGGATTATCATGGATATATGCCACCGCAGATCCCCTCTGGCTGAAGTCTTCTGACTTCTGCCCACAAATGAGAGCAAGTTTATTAACTTGCGGATTGTAAAGCAGACATTCGGAATAAAGAATCACAGATTGCGCGCGTTACAAACGCGCGCAGCTGAGCTGAGCCTACTCATCCTCCTTCAATATCTTTCTATTAGATCTTTTACTTACGATATCATTACCAATACTATTTTTAATGATTTTTAGCATAATAATATTTTAGCCATATACTGGATAGGTGGTTCTCATTTGTTATCTTTTATATTTCCCTGGAAAACTTTTTTCATATTATTTCCATATTCTCAAATTTACAAAGTGGTCAATATTTTAAGTTATACTTACATTGTTATTTAGTACTGGTTTTTACAATGATATATTTAACGATACTTTAATAGAAATTATAAAATTCATTAAAATGTAATTATAATTTACTGAAAATTAAACACTAAA
Organism: Sporocytophaga sp.; assembly: GCA_024707265.1. GTDB lineage: Bacteria > Bacteroidota > Bacteroidia > Cytophagales > Cytophagaceae > Sporocytophaga. Next base: position 124,195 of record JANQAB010000010.1, read on the forward strand.
ATCTTACTTCAATTTATTTTTTCTTTTAACCTACAAATCATTAAATATAATTTACATTTATCTTGTATTTTACATTTCATAACATTAATATTCGACGATTTTAAGCATAAATAATTAAATATGAACACTATGAAAAAAATTCTACTTATTTTATTTTGTATGTTTACTACAAAATCGTTTACTCAGCCTGTCCTTTTAACATCTCTGAATAAAGATAGAATTTCTTACTTTTTTTCAGTAAATGATCATTTTTATTACACCATTGATGACAGTCTTTTTCAGTCCGATGGCACTCCATCCGGAACCAAATTGTTAAAAAAAACAGGGAGCTATATTTTCAATACCCCCAGACCTAACCCTATTAATAATTATTTCTTTTTTACAACACTTGAAACTAATGATTACATCTCTCTTTGGAAAAGTGATGGTTCTACAGCAAACACTGTAAAAATTGCGACTTATCGTTGGATTGAAATCTTATTTAATTATAATTCCGAATTGTATCTTAACATCAATGATGGAATTCATGGCAATGAATTATGGAAGTTAAACTCAGACTTAACAACCCTTTCACTTTTAAAAGATCTTAATCCAGGGATTAATGGATCTTCTGTTCATGTGAATGAACATGTGGTTTTAAATGGCCAGTTATACTTTAAAGCAGGAGATGGAACAGGGATGGACATCTGGAAGACAGACGGAACAACTATTGGAACCTCAAAAGCAATTGATATGTCATTTGATAATTTTTTCAATCTCACAGAAATCAACGGAGTTATATTTTTTACAAGATATTACTATCAGGGATCTACCATTTTAAAAACAGAGTTATGGAAAACGAATGGAACACTTGCGGGAACATCATTGGTAAAAGATTTTGGTGTGCCTCACAATGGATTAGTACACTTAGTTTCATATAAGGGAAAACTTTATTTTACTTTTTATACCAATACAACAAGCAGTGGTATAGGATATGTGGGAACAAGTGATGGAACATCCCAGGGAACCTTCCTATTTGAAAGTTTACCATATACAAATATTGAAACAGTCGCAAACAATTACTTGGTATTTTCTTCAAGAAATAGTACTTCAACTAACTATTCTTACTTAAAAAGTGATGGTACAGAAGATGGAACCTCTCAGTTTTTCTCTTTAAACAAACCACTACCTTACTTTACATCTCTTGGCAAATACAATTTCTTTATGGATAATTCTCAACGTGAGCTTTATCAAAGCGATTATAGTTCTGAAAATTCAAAGGCAGTTACAAGTATTTTCGGTGGTTCTTTTGGAGGCTCTCAAAACCTTTTTACTGCAGGAGATAAATTGTTTTTTACAACGGAAACCATAGGCGCAAACCCTGCTAATATGAAGTTGTGGTCATACGATCCAACCAAACCATCTAACGGAGCCCCATATTTTACACTTGTTGACGCAGACACTGATCAGGACTTAATATGGATAAAAAATAATGATTATATATTAAAAGAATTTAATAAAAATTATACTATCCGTTATAATCCAGGTTCATTGGCCGGTAACACGAAAAGTGTAAAATTCAGACTCAATTATTCAACAGCAAGAATAGAAAACGATGAACCTTATTCTATAAGTGGGGATAATAACGGTGATTTTAATACCTGGAATTTTTCTGGTCTTGGTTCTTACACACTTTCAGCCACACCATACAAAAAAATTAATGTAACTGGTGGTACGTCAGGACCTGCCCTTTCAATTGGCATCACCATTAAAGATATCAGCAGACCCAAGGTTACTTCCTTTACCTTAGTAAATGCCATTACAGATATTGACATCATTACATTAACAGAAGGATCCACAATTGATTTATCAAATTTGCCAGCAAACCGTTTAAACATCAGAGCAAATCTTGATTCACTTCCGGTTTCTAAAGTAATTTTTAATTTTGATGGATATACAGCAACTGAACCCTTTGCTCCCTATGCTTTATTTGGAGATTACGGCGGAGATTATAGATCAGGAAGCTTGTCTGTTGGAAGTCATACGTTAAAAGCTACTCCTTATAATGCTTCCAATGTGGCAGGCAAATTTCTGGAAATAACATTCGAAGCCTTTAGGTCAGGCCTTCGTGAAGATCTTTACACCGAAAGTGATAACAGCTTTTCAAAAATAAAAGTGATGCCCAACCCATCAGTGGATAAATTTGAATTTTCTATAAATAATGGACATGCAGGGTTTTCTACTTTAGAGATATTTGCTTTAGATGGAAGCGTAGTAGGCAAGATTTTTTCAGGCAATGTATCAGAGAATGAAACTCTGAATCTAAAGTGGGATAGTGAAAATAATCCTTCAGGAATTTATATCCTAAAATATACTAACGAAAAAGATACTATAACACAGAAACTAATTTTAAATAAATAGAATAATGTAAACTGGAACCAGTATAAAATTTTAGATTAATCATTCATTCTCTTTTCTGTGTATCTCCCCAAAACAAGAAGCCCTGATTTTGTCGGGGTTTCTTGTTTTTTGCAATAAAATCGTTCATTGAATTTAATTGGAACAGACAGTATCGTTCTGATCATAATCAACCTCAGGTCTTTCGATCTGAACATTTTAGATGGCATAAGGAATGTCAAAGTTCCTCCTCCCCGGCCGGTGTCTGCACCATAGTCAACTTAACGTTGTTTAGTAAACCACAATTCGCTGTTTGGTCATCCTGAGCTCTGCGAAGGATCTGAGAGTCACAAAATAATTTGCAATAACAATCGATAATCTGCGGGATAGCTTAGTTTTATTCATTTTGAAAGCTCAGATGCTTCACAAGTTCAGCATGACAAAGGAAAGACTCCTTAGGTTGACGGCTATGGTGTGTCACAGGCCGGGGAATAGACTTCCGAGGTACTCCACCGGACCTCGGAGGTGCGAAAACCCTTGATCATATATCTATCTAATTCAACATCTCTCCAATGACTTCCTACCCGGCCTTTGTCTCATAGGACAGGCGCACACTGTTTGATCAGATCCATAACCTTCTGGCTTTTTATAGTCGGAGTTTTTTTTGATAGCCTGGAATAGCGATGCAATCGCTATTCTCGCAAATCCTCGATGCAATCGAGGACAATTAATTGAAAACTGAGGATATACTGGTCACCAATCTATTTAACTGCGTATATAGAAGAGTATTTGCAGGTCTTTCATTTTATTTTTAGGGAAGATTCTTATTATCGGTATAGCATTGGAGGATTCTTTCATCCGGATAATAAGGCAAATACATCTTTTAACATTACCTTTTATCATTTTAACTTTTTCCAAAATCAAACTCTATGAAAAGTACAATTACTTTTGTTCTAATGTTTTTTATTCTGCGATTATCAGCTCAACCGGATGGTAGCGTAGCCCAAATTCTCAGCGAATCTGAATTTGTAAAATGCCCCTATTCTTACCCTGAATCCTATCACATTTTTCCGGACAAAAACGGTAACATCGTTGCCGTGGGCCTGCTCTTTGTTAAAGAAGAGAATGGGTTTAACTGGAGAGCTATAAGATTCAACAACGAAGGAAAGAGAATTGCTGAATCTGCACCGGAGGGACTGCTCGCTTTCTATAAGGTCTTAGTACAGGAAGATAATAAAATCATATTTCTTACTTCAACTTATGAGAATAACGTTCCTTATGGCAAGGTCATGCGCCTGAACGAAGACCTTTCTGTCGATAATACTTTTACCAGTGCTACCGAACTTCGGGAAATCATGCCGGTGTTGTATGGCGCCGGAGCTTTGGCGCTTGATAAACAGAATCGGATTTATGTCGGTGCCACGAAAAGAATGGGGCCAGAACCCGAGAATGAAAGATTTATATATCGATTGCTTCCGAATGGTAGCCTGGATGAGGATTTTCAGGATGCCCTTCCTGAACATGTAAGCAACTTCTTTACATATGGCATCACTGTACAGGATGATGGTAAAATCCTGGTTTCGGGAGTAACCACTTCAAATAGCTCATCTATTATCCGTCTCAATGAAGACGGATCGCTCGACGAATCTTTTCATGTGCCATTGGCTGAAGGGAATGCTTTTAGCATGTTGATAGATGATCAGAAAAGGATCCTGGTAGGTGGTACATTTCATTACTGTAATGACGAGCCTGCATATAAAATCGTAAGGCTGCTACCGGACGGAACAACAGATGCTTCATTTATTACCGGAAGCGGCTTCGGTGACTATCGCGATTATAAGGTGAGAAACTTGTGGTTGCACGAAAATGGTAAAATAGGAGTCAGTGGAGAGGTTTATCAATATAAAGGTGCTTATGTACGTCAGTTCGCTATTCTGAACGATGATGGAACAATCTGGCAGACGTATCAATGGAGCAATACGTTTGATAATTTATCTTCTGTCTATAGCATGTGTAAGGTGGATGATGATAAGCTTGCGCTCTTTGGCTTATTTGGAGATACCTATAAGGTGGGTGTAATAGGCGGTCCGGTGGTTGCCGGCACAACTGAGCAAGTTGCGGGCAATAATCAAATCAGCAATGCTTGGCTTAATAACAGCATTCTTGAATTGTATTCCCAGGAGTCTGAAACTTATGAGATCTATTCTATAACCGGGCAATTATGTGCTAAAGGTATTCTCAAAGATCATAAAGAAAGTTTATCAGTTGCAGCATGGCCAAACTCTTTGTATACGGTTTACTTTCATTCCCCACAAGGATATACCAGTATAAAAGTAATAAAGAACTAATATAAAAGAGGCTGTAGCAAATAAAGGTTACAGCCTCTTTTATTAAATCAACTATCAATTAAACTTTGCTTTCTCTTTCACACCTCCTTCTCCTATAGTCCTCGGTGTTCCTCCTCCCCGGCCGGTGTCTGCACCATAGCCGTCAACTTAACGTTGTTTAGTAAACCACAATTCGCTGTTTGGTCATCCTGAGCTCTGCGAAGGATCTGAGAGTCACAAAACAATTTGCAATAACAATCGATAATCTGCGGGATAGCTTAGTTTTATTCATTTTGAAAGCTCAGATGCTTCACAAGTTCAGCATGACAAAGGAAAGACTCCTTAGGTTGACGGCTATGGTGCAGACACCGGCCGGAATCTTTCCAAAAGTTCTGCATTAAATAATACTGGATCCCTCTCTGGTTGAAGTCTCTTAACTTCAACCCACTTACACCGTGGCCTGTCCCCCGACAGGACACAATTTTCCATCTGCTAAAACTCCTCCGTGGTCTGTCCCCTGACAGGCCACAACTTCCCTTCACTAAAACCTTTCCATATAATGAGTTAATATCTCAAATTCATCAAATCCATTTTCGTAAAAATTGGCAGATGACCACTTATAATCTTCTGGACGTTTGACAAGATTCCATCTATCATTTAAAGGATTCAAATGGATGTAATCAATTTTTTGCTCAACTTTCTTTTTTGAATTCATTAATACTGCAAGAGGATCGCGCTTCCAGAACCTGTGTGACCGTTCAGAGGTTTGTTCGACAAAAAATGGTAGTACCTTCGGATGGTCTTTTCGAAGATTCTTTAAGAATTGACTACTTGTCCATTTATTGAAAGATGCATGTGGGCTTTCCTTTCCATTTAATTCAAGTAGTTCCCAAACTAAATGCATGTGATTGGGCATTATGACATATGCATAAACCACTATCTTCTTATTTTCTACAAGCCACTTTAATTCTTCTAAGATAGTTAGTTTAAATTTGTCTTCTTTTAAAAGATGTTTCCAATCCTTTATTGTATTTGTCCAGAAATAAACTTCTTTATAATTCATCCTGGAGTTGCGAGTTATTTTTAAAAAGGGATTTTCCATAGCTCCTGCAATTTAATAAAATAGGATTACCCATTTAGATCGCTTGATTTTTAATTTGAGAATATGTAATAGGAGCTCCAGCAACCATTCTTTTAAGAATATTCTCAAGGATATTCTTTCTGAAGTTTCTTCTGTTAAATCTGTAGAAATATTCCTGTAGGTACTTATTCATGTACTCTTTGTTGCAATACGAATGAACTCCCCGTATCCAGTTTTTAAAATTCCTTATTTGGATATGGAGCATCTTAAAATTCTCTCCTTTTTCAGACAGTTTCTGTTTTAGATTCGGATATTCTGCTTTAAGAGGCTTATATCCACTCCATCCATCGGTTTCTATCTTTGCATCCCTTGCAATATGTTGCTCAAATATAGGTTTTAATGAGCCATAGGAATAATCTGTAATTACTTGTGCATATCCTCTTCCTGCTGTTCCATTGCGATGTTCGATGGCTATTACTACTCTGATCTTTTCTTCGCTAGCACTTCTTCCTTGCTGGCCTTTTTGCGGAGTGCCTATTTCAAATTCATCTACGTGAACCTCATCTTCCAAAGGATGTTCCAGGCTACTTTTCATAGCTTCCTGTACTTTTTACCTGAACAACCATGTTGTTTTTTGCTGCAATTGAAATCTTTCCGCCAGCCAAACACTATTTGCACCTTTCTTACTGGTAACTATTTCATACAACATCTCAAATGCTAATGATATAGAAAATTTTATCTTGTGAAAAAAAGTACCTGATGTTGCGGACTCATCATATTGGCACTTTGTACATCTTCTACTATATGGTTGCTTACCTCTGGAATAGGTTGTTCTTACAACCTTTACATTCATAACCATCCCCCCCATTTTAACTCCGCTAAATATTGTAAACATGACGAATTATCAGGATATTTCTCTTTGAATTCTTTACGACTAAGGCCCTTATCTATTTTCATACTTCTTTTTTGGGAAAAATAGATAGCCTCGATGCAACCAGTCTGCGTTCAGATATTTAAATGGGTAATCCTATAATAAAATTTAATTACTATAAACAGAGTGGCCTGTCGGGGGGACAGGCCACGGTGGTGCCTTCTATCAGTCCCTTCTTTCCAAAATAATTGACCGCACTCGAATATATATAACCCTCCGGACATCTGACATTACCTTCCCTATCAGGATTATCATGGATCTTTTTAATGTTCGCGGGTAAAGACATCGACCCATTCTACTTCTGCGGTCGGGATAAAATATAATCCTTTCGGATCATTAATCGTATGTTTGAATGAAATACCTGGTTATTTTATTATTCTCCTAATAAAAAAATAGCCCCGATAAATATCCGGGCTATTTTTTAAGACCACCTTGATTTTTAAATTTGTCTGCCTTTGGAAGCCGCAGGTCAAAAGACTTCCAATGTGTGGACAAAAGTTTAAAGATTTCAGCCAGAATTGGTTCTTTTGTCGTTGAGTACCCAGAGCTTATAAGTATGACAGCCCAAACATTACCATTCTCTACCCTCATCCAAATCGATAGACAATCTTCAATTCCTATATTCAGGCAGCTCGCAGACGGCTTGATTGATTTGATCAAAAAAGGAAAAATTAAACCAGGTTATCAATTGCCGCCAAGCCGGGATATGGCATCAATGCTAAAACTAAACCGTACAACGGTAGTCGCAGCCTATGAAGAATTACAGACCCAGGGTTGGTTTGAAGTGGTAGAACGAAAAGGCAATTTTGTTTCCCGACACCTGCCTGTTACCAATCCAAAACCATTTGAGACTGAGACATCGAACAAAATTATTACCCAGGATCAGAATTTTTACAAACAGATTACCGTCCGTCAGTCAGCAACAAGGCAGTTAGAACCTTATCAGCTGATGATCAATGATGGTTATCCTGATGCCAGAATTGCACCATTAGATTTGATCATTGACCGCTACAGGTTCTTGTCAAAAAGAACAAAACTCCACCAAAAACTACTAACTGGCAGCGCATCCGGAAGCACTTCATTGAGAACAGAACTTGCCCTTTTTTTGTCCAGGACCAGGGCACTGGATATAACCCCTGAACAAGTCTTGGTCACCCATGGAGCACAATTGGCAATTACCATTGCAGCAAGTATGATACTCCAGCCAGGCAGCACTGTTATTGTCGGAGACCTTAACTACGTACTGGCTGACAGGCTTTTTGAACAGCTAAGTGCTAAGCTTATTAAGGTTAAAGTTGACGAAGACGGAATTGATGTTGATGCAATCGAGAACATCTGCAAACAGTCAAGACCTAATCTCCTGTATATCATTCCCCACCACCATCACCCGACAACCGTAACCCTCAGTGCAGAAAGACGGGTCAAGCTTTTGAATATCATTCAACGTTATCGTCTCCCGGTGATCGAAGATGATTACGATTATGATTTTCACTATGAGAATGCCCCGATATTGCCATTAGCCAGTGCAGAACACAATGGATATGTGCTTTACATAGGATCTATTTCTAAAACATTGGCCCCAACCATCAGGCTGGGATATCTGATTGGAGGGGATGATTTCATATGGCAGGCATCTAAGCTCAAACAGTTACTGGAGATCCGGGGCGATGTATTGTTCGAAGAATCTGTTGCCCATCTTTTCAGTAGCGGTGAGATGCAGAGACATCTGCGAAGATCTGTAAAGCTATACAGAAAGAGGCGGGACGAGTTTTGCAAGCTTTTAAATGCTTCTTTGGGAGACATTACCAGTTTTACTTCACCGAAAGGAGGTATGGCAGTTTGGACCGAGTTTGATCCGGGATATTCCATACCTCATCTCTCAGAAAGACTAGCGGTCAAGGGCATTTACTTGAATGATGGAAGCCTTTACAAATACAAAAATGATGTTAATGGAATAAGGCTTGGTTTCGCTTCCTTGAATGAAAATGAGATGCAAACTTTTGCTGAAGCCCTAAAGGCATCTCGGTGAGATGAATTTCACTTTTTTTAATCCATAAGCAATTGTTATCCAGTTACGATCAGCAAGCCCCTAAAACCACCGACTGGAATGTTTCAATAACAAAATGGCGGCGGACCTTCCGCAAAAACTCGATCAGTTGTATATGATTCTCTGGCCCTCCCATTCAAAAAAATGGTTGAAAAGATGAAGGTCAATGAAGATTGATATGGTAAGGCCAGAGGTGTAATGAGCTATTTTATTTTCTCTCCTTCGACAGTTTTTTTGCTATGATGGTAAAAATATCAGGGCAGCTATTTCAGTTTCGGTTATGAATTGCTTTTCCAATCATCGAACCTGATCTTACCCGGGAAGAAATCACCTAAGGGAACCAGAAGAGATCTTGAAATGTCCTCGAACATGTATTTGTCATCCTGGTTAGGCACCACTATTTTATCTTCCCCTTTCTCTCTCAGGTAACTTTCTACAAAATCGCTCATCAGTCCGCGATCAGGTCCTGCTATTTCTACTATCCTGTTTTTAGGCAGCTCCAATGCAAACTTTACAACATAATCTACCACATCCTCCACTGCAATAGGTTGATAATCTACCGTTGAAACGTGGATGTTCCTGCCTTCACTTTGAACAGTGACAATGGTGCTTACATGTTCGTGAAATTGGGTTGAACGGATAATAGTGTACGGTATACCGGATTCAATTATGGCATCTTCCTGATACTTTTTTGCTTGCAGGTATCCAATATGCTGCCCCCGGTCTGTCCCAACAATAGAAAGGATCAAGTGGTGTTTGATATTGGCATTTTTTTCAGCTGTAACCAGGTTTTTAGCGGCAGTGCGAAAAAACTCCAAAGCTATTTGCGCCTCTGGTGATTTTGAATTGGAAAGATCGATTACGATATCAGTTCCCTCCAATGCTTTGGCCAGGCCCTCCCCTGTCAGGATATCAACACCAGCTGATGGTGCTCCAACGATCACATCATTGCCAGTACTTTTTAACTTTTTACATACTTCCTTACCAATAAGGCCCGTACCTCCGATTACTAAGATTTTCATGATTGTATTTATTTAGTCAAAAACTTGGTGATAAAACAGACTCGATTCATCAATTTGAAACGGCTTTTATATTCATTACCAAAATAAGAGATTATATAAATGACCATGACCATCCAGGATTCAGATTTGTGGCAGTCCAGACAGTGGCCCCCTCTGAATGAAGTCTTTTGCCTTCAACCCACAAATAAGAATCAAGTCAATTTACTTGCGTCTTCAAAGGCAGACAGCTTAAAATTCAAAATAGTCTTCAAAATTGCTAACTCTTTGATAAATATTGTAAATCAAAATTTCAGTTATAACTTTGTGGTCTACCATAGCTGGTTGAAATTAAAAACACCCTCTACTCCCCGGCCGGTGGCGTATTAAAAGATATCTTGAATAAGACGTTAATCAGCTATCCCACTTACCCCCGTCCGGTGGATATACAGAATCTTTCTGTGGCTTGTTGGTAGCCATGGGTTATAAGGATCTTTTTCTTTTAATTTATAAATTAACTAATTCAATTAAACTTAAAACTATGGATAACTTTGAATGGTTAAGCTCTATTGAACCAATAGGTGCGCAGGATTGGCACAGTGATTTGGTTGTAAGATATACTGATATTAATAATTATGAGTTTTATAAAAAAGGAAAGATCTATTATAAGGGTAGAATAAATACTGCTGACATAAAGGGAATTGAATACGCTTATAATTATAACCATGATTCAGATATTACTTGGAAACAATTATTAAATTCATTAAAACGTTTTGAAGACATCAGGATAAATCAGAGTAATTATAGTGGTTTAGTAAACCATATTAAAAATGACTATGACGAACCAAAGACTGTTCTAAAATTTGGTCCAATTTATATTACCACTCAAGGACAACATAGACTCGCTCTTGCAAAGTTTTTGAATCTTGACGTTGAGGTCAATATTATTGAGTATGAATTTGATTATGATTTATTCTTTCAATTTAATAAAAGAAAAAATTTTCTGAATGTACTTTTTACTAATGGATTAATTTCAAAAGAAGATATGGATGTTAATCTAATGAATAGAGGGAATTATCTTTCAGTTAAATTGTTCGGAGAATATATACCTATTGATAGCTCAATGTTCAATGCCTTCCTTGAAGCATATTATAAACTTAATACTAATAAGTTTAATTTATTTTTAGATAAGCTATTATTTTTAAAAGGTGATTTGAAGAATTTTAAAATAGATAAACAAGCAGATGTTAATTATTTTAAACCCTATTTGCGAAGGTTAAAATCAGAAAGGTGTATTATATAAAATAGCCCCCTCTGGTTTGAATTCTGTTGACTTCAAACCACAAATAAGAGCAAGTCTAATGACTTGCGGTTTAAAAGGCAGACAATATAAAATTCAAAATAGTCTTAAAAATCGCTAACTCTTTGATAAATATTTGTAAATCAAAATTTCAGTTATAACTTTGTGGTCTACCATAGCTGGTTGAAATTAAAAACACCCCGTTTTTAGCCTTGTCTGAATGAGATAAAGTTTTTTTTTATGCCTTGCAATAACCCAATAATCCCCAATAGTCCTCTTTTGTAACGTGAATTTTCGGGAATAGAGATTGCATCGCTATCAAATACAGTACTTCTAATCACTGACATTCAGTCAAATAAAGTAATTCATCAAAATCATTTTGAATCCTCAAACCATTTATCATAATATTGCATTATTATAATTGACTACCTTTTTCAGTATGGGAATTAAGAAGAATGGCAAGGCTTGCAAAAGCTTTCGGCCACCCTGCCCGAATTGCCATCATGGAGTTTTTATTAAAAAAGATTACCTGCATCTGCGGCGATCTGATAGAAGAGCTTCCCCTCTCGCAGGCAACAGTCTCAAAATGTTAAATCAAACAAACAGCCCTTCCTTCATTTTATCACAAATTTGGCTAGCAGAAATTAATGATCTAAGTTTTCTCTAATAAAGTGGATGCTTCCGGCTTGTGAAGCTACAATAGCCGTCAACCTAACCAAGTTTAGAATTACTTAATTCTTAATTGGATAAATGATTTAGTTCTCGTTTGCTTATCGGACCGGGCCTTGAGGAAATTGCGTTAAGAAATTTCAATGAATGAAGCGGCCAAAAATTTTGATGTTTGAACCCGACGAAGGAGGGCGAGTTTCAAAATTTTTAGCGTAATGAATTGAAATTTTAGCAAATTTCCTCACAACCTGTCCCGCACAGCGGGAGCCCTAGATTCTTTTGGTTACTTTTCTCATCAAGGAGAAAAGTGACAAAACTAACATAATGGGGACGTATTATAAATTGCCGTATTCAATACCTTAATGACGGGAATTAAATCACTATTTACTAAGTTGCCGGTGAACAACCATCATAGTCTATCATTTAATCATATAAATCACAGTTCAGACAACATCAGCAATCTTCATACAACACATCATTTCAAGCAAGTATTGTTTTCCCGCAGACTCCTGATAAAACTCAATAGCAATACATGATACCAATCCTACAGAATCAGGAATCAAACTGTTTACGTTCAATTGGACAGCCAAAGTCATTGTGTCAATTGTTCCATCTACTGATTTAAGATCAGAAAATTCAGGAATACATAACTTGTTAATAGTTGGCTCAGCAGGAATATATTTATTTTGATTTACATCAAAATAGTAATCAGAAAAGACCAATACAGACAAGATGATTCTAAAGTGAGTTGCACCTTGTACTTTAGACACACCTGATGATGCGTTGAATGAAGGTATGGAGAGAGCAATTCTTTTCCTATCTTCATCAACTGTTAGGGTATAAGGTGCCTTAAAGAGATAATTAAAATTGACATCTTCTTTAAACTGAAAGTCAAGAAATAATTCCTTATTAGGCCTTATCTCAACAGATCGTTGTCCTTCTTCACCTTTGCCACGATGGATCAGTTTATTAAAGAGACCATTTATCCGTTTATAAAGATCCCTGTCAGACAAATGATCAATACAAGATCCGAATGACTTTTTAAACATCGACCCAATAGAAGTTGCAGCGCCAAACTCCTTTGCATTGTTCTTGATAGAACTGTATGCAGGATCATTGTTTATTTTGTCTTTAGAAGCAGAAGAAGGATTGCGTACATAGTACTCACCGTTCATCATGTAATAGATTTTCCCGTCAATGAATCCGATCATTTTGTTCGGGCCTTTTTTGTTTTGCCATAGCTTATTATTAAAAATGGTTATAAAAAATACTAAAACCTTAACGCAAGATACTAGAGTGTTTATTATATCTTATATCAAAATATTTACAAAAACATCCGGCACAATAAGTGTACCACAACAAATTTTTAAGATCTTATATTTTAATGATTTTCATTTTTTGCCTTAGTTGAAAAATCAGTTCAAGCATAGTACAAGCATAGTACAAGCATAGCTCAAGCGTAGTTCAAGCATAGTTCAAGCATACATGACTCCTATATGACATCTGTATGTGCCCTACATGACATCAATATAAGTGCTATATGAGCCATCTATGACATGTACATAAGTTCTAGTTACAACATATAAAATTGATTGGATTAAGATGCATGTAGTACTGAAATCAGTATACAGTCTAAATTCATATTGCTAAAATTACTATAGGTGAATAAGGCTAATTGCTTGTTCAGACCTCAGTACTTCAACAATATAGAAATGGATGTTAGGCGACCATGCTTAACTGTGCATATGAGGAATAACAATCTAATTATATGAAAGAAAAGGCCATTACCGCATTTGCACACATTCCATGCCCACACCGCCATCCCTGCAAGGCATGTAAAGAGTGCATCTGCCCTGCCCTATTAAAAATCCCTACTCAAAAAAACTAAATTTCTCCCACCCTAAGCTATATTAACATAACGCAGAACACTATACAACACATATATACTTAAATAATTGACGATAAAACACATTACTTGATCTACATAGAGTTGAAAAATTGAAAACTAAATAGTCTGGAGAGATTTTTTTAGCTGTGAATCCATAATGAGGTAAATTTTTATTGGGTCTGTAACAGTTATCCTGTTGTCCACATCTGGGATTGATTCTTTTAAAATATTAACTTAAAAATAACAAAAGGTCCAGGAAAATTTCCCGGACCTTTTGTTCACTAAACTAACTGATGCCTGAATTTATTTTGTTTTCAGAATTTTCAGAATTTCTCTGCTGCCGTCTGTATAAATGACAGAGAGGTTGTAAATGCCAAATTCGAAATCTTTACCAAATTCGAGATCAGCACCCTGAGGTATCGCGACATTTGTATAAATCTGCTTTCCCTGTCCATCTGTAACATAGATCATTTCTATAGCTTTTTCTGCTCTTAGAGTAAATGTTTCGATTGTGGGGTTAGGCATTACAATAAGCGCATTTTCATTGGCTTCAGCTATTCTTAAACCTGAAGCATTGCAGACATTGATATTTTTGATAAAATCTTCTACCTGAGAAACTGGCTGTCCGTTCCAACTCAACCTGAATACCAGATTGACATTTGAAGCTGTAACAGATGAAGTAAGATTCACAGATTTAGTTGTGAAGGCTGATGAAGAATAACCTGCAGGAGCAGCTACCATTGGCTGAGGAAGCTGTGGGCCGTTATTCGATGAGTTCAGTCCTTGTGCAAAACCAACATCTACACCTGTGACAGGCGCACCAGCATAATCTTTGAAATCAAAGCTGATCGTATAAACCTGTCCACTTGTTAAGCTGATGGTTTTACCGGTTTCAATCACATACAATTCACTCTGTCCGTAAGCTCTGTGAGTAACTTTCATAGATCCTGTAGCAGCATCTGCAGTTACCGAAGATCCATTGTTGTTATCACCCCAAAGGTTCCTCACCACATAAAGTGACGGAGCAGGCACAGACTCATTGATAAGGCATGTTGAAGTTGTACCATTTACTGTAATTGATACAGGATCAGAAGTCGTAAACTGACCAAGGTTATTGTAGGCCCTTGCTGTTATTGAATAAGTATTCGCGCTTACTCCTGACCATGAATATGTGTAAGGGGAAGTCGGATCTTCACCCAGCTTTACAGTGCCATTGTAAAACTCAACCTTTGAAATTGTAGCACCTGAAGCTACGGCATTGGCTGCAAGCTGCACAGTTGCGGGTGCTGTATAGGTCTGTCCGTTTGCAGGTGAAGTAAGGCTGACTACAGGCGAGGTATTCACTTGAGTTTCTATAAACAAACGATTGGCCGGTAAGGGTTGCATTGGAGTATTAGGTCCGTAGTAACCTAAGTTCATATATTGTTCTCCTCCACCTTCAAAATATGCAGCGGAAATTTTGTGCTTTCCTGCTCTCAGTGCAATCGGGAATTCCTTGTCCTCCGATTGCCCTGAAAAGCCATCATTGTTGATAAGAATAGTGTCACCTATAGAAAGTACAAAACCATCATCAGATCTGATCAGGTTGAAAAAATAAATACCAGGATCAGTAATTTCCAGGAAACCATTGTACTTAAATCCAAAGTCGTCATCCCGATCTCTGTCATCAATGTTGATCTCAGTTCCTGTTGTTTTCCTCACAAGTGTTGAGCTGTTCATATCGAATACAGAACCGAAAGAACCTTGGTGATATTCGGTTGTGATCCCAGGAGCTGTATTTGCAGGGTTGTCAGGATTCCTCCATCTCAGGAAGGTCAGATCTTTAACAGTACTGATTGATGAAAAACCAGACGCGTCAGTTACTTTTGCATAAATCCGGTAATTTCCTGCTGCAATATTGGTCCAGATATGACTAAAATCAGGTCCTGTTTCTAATCCAAGGTTTACACCGTTTACAAAATATTCTACTTTTGAGATAGCAGCAGTAGCCTGAGTCAGTTCAACTTGTAAAGGAAGAGATGAACCAGCTGTATAATATAACTTGTCTAAGGGTAAAATCAGCTTTATTCCCGGTGTATTGGCCACTCCCTGATAAGGGGAAAGCCTGTGACCTGCAATTGGTCTTTCCATTTCACCGCTTGGTAACTGCCAGCCTACAGCCAGGTTGTCGTTGCCACTGTTCTCTTTATGCAATACTTCAATATAATATTTCTGTCCGGCTACCAGGCTGATGGATGCAGATTGCTGTGATGTATAAGCATACCAGTCTCTTGGACCGGTCCAGTTTGTCAGCTCAGCAATTTTTTGTTTCATGGCTGGAGTCTGATCTGTACTCAGCCATAATTGCGCAGCTTCATCACTGGACAACCAGAATTTATATTCACCTGAATATGGAGCACAGATGTATCCTCTTAGCCTTACCCCGTATTCATCTCCCATGTCTGCTCTATTCTCCAGCAGATTGCCCAGCTGATCCTGTAAGTGAGGAATAGTTGTGACTGGAATGTCAGCTACACTGGAGCCCGGTACTTGTTTCCATATTTCACGGCTTATTGCACCGCCATCTGGGCAAACCATCTCGGCAGGTAGTTTGAATAGCCTTGAGGCAGGTAATACCTGTTTGGCAAGGGTTGGAGATGAGAATGAAATAGTCAAAGAAGGTACGCCCGTATTGTTGAAATATTCAACACGTATTGCGTGCCTGCCAGTCTTTAGTCCGATTGTACTGCTTTTTTCCGTAGTTGAGTTAAGCACGTCGTTGTGAATAACCAACTGGTCACCTATGTACAATTTGCTTCCATCCTGAGAATTCAGGAAAAATGTATATACAGCATCTGCAGGAACCCATACAAATCCTGTATACACGACACCGAAATATTCCTCTCTTTGTCTGACGGCAAGATTAAAATCTGTTGTAGTGCCAGTCTGTGCAGGAACAAGTGAATTAAAGTTTGGCAGATGGTCCCAGGTACCTTCGTAATATTTATAGTTTAATCCGGCCCCAAAATTCGAAGGATTTTCAGGATCTCTGAGAATTGCAGGTTTCCCGCTCAGGCTTCTTCTGAATACACCTCTTCCTGATGCAACCATCCTTAATTCAGAATTACTGGTTCCGTCATTATATATAAGGAAATTGGTGTATTTGGCAAAAGCAGGAAGGCCTTTTGAATAATTTGTCCAGGTGTTCACTGTGCTATTGTTTTTATACCATACTCCTAATGAGGAAGCCGCATAAATCGACTCATCTGTACTGTAATCATCATGGATAAGTTTTATAATATTTACATTGGATGGTAATACGGTTCCATTTATCAAAGATCCCCAGCTTGCACCTTTATTACCAGATCTGAATACACTCCCACCGCAGCTGATATAAACTACATTCTGATTTCCTTTTACCGGAGCAATGCTGGCAGCATTCCATGCAGCTGCAGGGGCCGGATATGTTTGAAACACCGGTACCGGATCCAGTGCATTCTCAGAAACATAAAAATTGTTGTTCTCATCTACAGCATAAAGAAGATTGGCATTTGAAGGATGAGAAGCCATCGCCATAATTCTTGCTCCGATACTTTTTATCTTTGTCCATGATGGAGGACCAGTAATATTGACAGATCTGTAAATATCAGTTCTTGAAAGAAATGCAACATTCAGATTGGAGGGGTTGAATACCAGTTTTTCCTGCTCACCATTACCGGAAGCAGAAAACGGATAATTAAGACTTTCTGTATGCCCGTTAGGCAGATACCTTCTCTCACCCGTTAATCTGTATACATAATCTGCACTGTTGTAGTCAAACTCCATTCTTGTATGGAAGTCACCACCGCCGTTTGTAAACCAGAAATTGTCAGTATAAAGAAGTTCACCATTGTCCTGTGTACCAATGCACAGTCTGTCTTTTCTGACCGGGCTCTGAGCTGCCACTGAAGCTTCTGCCCCAGCAATTCCATCATTAAGCTGAAGCCATGTAAATCCGCCGTCATCACTCGACCAAATTCCGCCGTCATTGGTATTGTATAGCTTGCGGTCATTATGTGGTGAGAATATCAGATTGTGCATATCTGTATGTACACTTGTATGCCACGGATTGGTTCTGACCCAGTTTACACCGCCATCTGTTGATTTGAATACGACATGTCCGCCTGCATACAAAGTGTTTGCATTCAGAGGATCAACAGTGAAACAGAAATTATAGTCACCTTGTCCACCTTCAAATTCGGTATAACCGTTCAGATTGATTCCACCTGCAGGTTTTACAATTTCAAATGACAGACCAGAGTTTGAGGATTTCAATACTGGTGTACATGTTCTTGGCTTCGAATTATTGTCCCCGACAAAAGTTAAATAAACAACATCTGGTGAAGCCTTGGTCACACCAATACGGCCACCACCGCTCAGCCCTGTTCCAGGCAGTGCAATTGGGTCCCATGAGTCACCAAGGTTTACACTTCTAAAGAAACCGCTGTTTGATGTCGCATACATGATATTCGGATTGTCATTCATTCTGAAAACCATAGAAGGAAATGTTCCTTCAGCCTTTTTTGTCCAGCTGTTTCCAGCGTCAAGTGATTTCCAGATACCGTCATCAGTAGAGGCGATCAGTACATTGTGATCTACTGGAGACATTAGTATTTCTGAAGCAGATCTGTTGCCGATTGTTGATTCGCCTATTCTGAACCAAGTTTTACCACCGTTTACAGTCTTCCAGACACCGTTGGTTCTCTGCCATGGTTGGAAAAAGTGTTCATCCCCGGTTCCGAAGTACATGATCTGTTCGTTTGTATAGTCTATACAGACAGTAGTACCATGTGCCTGAGGAATGGTGTCTGTACCTCCGGAAATCCAGTTTTTACCTTCATCGTTGCTGATAAACAGACCACCTACAACACTTACTGCATACATTTTTTTAGGATCTGTAGGGTGAAATTTAAGATCACCTGTCCTTGATATTCCGTTGATCTGTCCTATTTTATTCAAGGGAAATTTTACAGGTCCGAGTGGTTGCCAGTCGGTAGCCTGCTGCCCCATAAGGCTGCCGATACTATTAAGTATCAGCAATATTGCCAATGTTAAAATTGAGTATTTCTTTTTCATAAATTCCTTTTTTAAGAAAAATTATTCCTGTATCTGACTGTTAATTATCTGCAGCTGCTGTTCCCTGGTTAATATTTTACCGTCAGGTTGTATAAATGGCTGTACGTCTCTCCGCCAGTGTTGATAAGCTTTCCACTCAACAACCAGGCGGTCACTTTCCGTTTTTAACTTTTTGTCTGATTTAAAGAATCTTTTAAGAACTGATCTTTTCTTTTTTTCTTTTCTCTTTTTCAAGTTTTTTTTCTTTCGGTTCGGGGCGCTCTTCCCAGAAAGTTTCGAATGCAGTCACGGTTTCGTAATAATTGATTTCTGATTGGTCCTTCAACATATCCACCCAGACAGGATGCTTTTTGTATTCTTTCAGCTTCCTTTTCTGATCTTTTGTCAGACTCTTTTTATCTCTGTTGTGGAATGGTCCTGCTCCACCTGATTCTTTCTGCTGGGAGAAAGAATGTACAGAAACGAAAAGGCATATCAGTATCTGGGCCAGAATAATTAAAGGCCGGGGAACAGGTCTTTTCATAATGTTAAATTTAATTGTAAGATTTGATGTACTTTTTAGCGGTATAAAGCTTTACCCAGGAGTAAAAATGGGATTTTAAAAAACTAAAGTTTGTAACCTAAGTTGCAATAACCTTGTTTTTTTGGATTAAATTATGAAACGATTGTTATTACTTATGTCATCTCTGGGCTGAACCAAATAAGCCACAGAAAATAGACTTGCCCAAGGAATGTATTCGCTGAAAGTAACGAATGGTGCAGATACCAGGGTGCAGTTAATCAGGAGAAAGTAGTTTGCCAGCTCTGACTGGTAGAAAAATTCTGATAAATCCATAGTTCATCAATTGATTGCAATTGATGATCTGCACCATGGCTTCCGACAGGCCACAATTTTATCTCCACTAAAACCTTCCCATATAATCAGTTAATAGTCCAAATTCATTATATCCTAAATCTCTTTATCCGTAACCCAAAAAACTTCCTATATTTGATTAATAAAGAATTGGAAAAGATCATGAAGAATACGTCACTTCTTATGAAGAGAAAATTGCTCAACCTACTGATTGCAGTACTTTTTGGATACTCATTATACTTTTTATATTTATTCGTAAAGTTACTTATTACTTTATATGAAAATAGAGAACGGGTGCAATTCAATATGAGTATAGCTAAACAGCTTATTATTGAATTAGTGATGATTGTATTAACTGCTTCTTTCGGTTATATAATTTACAGAATAAGACAAAATATAAAAAAATAATAACTGTATCTCCTCCCTAGCCGGTGCCTGCACCGGACGGGGAGAATTACAACATTTACCATTGAATCTATAATTTTAAAAACTGATCTACTTAGTAGCCAACTTGAAGTTATATTAATATGCCGACTATTTTCGTCCTGTTGCTTCTTGTATTTCTGTCGGATAGCGATCACCAACGATTTTGATTGTGGCCAGTGCGGTATTTATTTTAATTAAGTCTTCAGTAGTCAATGTAACATTTATTGCTCCAATGTTTTCATGTAAGCGGTTCAATTTTGATGTTCCCGGAATAGGCACTATGAAAGATTTTTGAGCCAACAACCAACCTAATGCAATTTGTGCCGGCGTGGCATTTTTGTCTTTCGCAATGGAAACTACTAAATCAACTAATGCTTGGTTCGCAGCTCTGTTTTCTTTACTGAAACGAGGTAACATATTTCTTGTGTCAGCTTTATCCAATTCAATCTCCGCATTGATTGTTCCCGTCAGAAAGCCTTTGCCCAATGGACTAAAAGAAACAAAACCAATTCCTAATTCCTCCAATAATGGAATGATCTCATATTCCGGTTCACGATAGAACATAGAGTATTCACTTTGCAAAGCCGTTACTGGCATAACAGCATGTGCCTTGCGAATCGTATCTGCATTCGCCTCCGACAAACCAAAATATTTTACTTTTCCTTCTTGAATTAATTCTTTTACTGTTCCTGCTACGTCTTCAATAGGAACATTCGGGTCAAAGCGATGCTGATAAAATAAATCTATCACATCGATTTTTAATCTTTTCAAAGACGCTTCTGCTGTGGCTTTTATGTTTTCCGGGCGACTGTCTAAGCCTGACATCATTCTCCCCTCTCTGAATCCAAATTTTGTGGCAATTTTTACTTCTTTGTGAAATGGCTTAAGAGCTTCTCCAACCAATAGTTCATTGTCAGCATAGCCTTGTGCTGTATCAAAAAAAGTAATGCCTTGTTCAACAGCAGAACGCAACAAACTTATATTTTCTTCTTTAGTTGGTGCATTGGGAAAACTTAATCCCATTGCACCAAAACCTATTTCAGACACTTCTAGTCCGCAGTTTCCTAATTTTCTTGATTTCATACGTTTCTGATTTTAAAATTTTATACAACAAAGGTTGTTCAATAAACTATGAAATCATTTGCCATTTGACAAAAAGCGATTCTAACGGATATTTTTTCTTATTCTGCTCAAAGATGATTGCGTAATTCCCAAATAAGAAGCGATATATGCCAAAGGTACACGATTTATCAATGTCGGAAACTTTTCCATAAAGTCAAGATAACGTGCAGTTGCATCTTGCGAAACTAACTCACTTCTTCTTGTCATTTTTTCTCTGTGATATTTTGCGATTATTTTTTGAAGAATATTGTCCCAACCAATAATTGTTTCAGAAATCTCTTTCCAATCTTGGTTTGAAAAAACAATCAATTTACAATTGGTAATCGCCGACAAGTATTCGGAAGGTGTAAAAACTTCATCAATTGTATTTCCTGATAAAATCAGATGGTTTTCGTCGATAAAATATCTTGTAATTTCTTCGCCTTTATTGTTGTAGTAAAAAACACGAATAACACCATCCGCGAGAAATCCAACCTGTTTAACTGTTTTTCCAGCTTC
This sequence comes from Sporocytophaga sp., assembly GCA_024707265.1. Lineage (GTDB taxonomy): Bacteria > Bacteroidota > Bacteroidia > Cytophagales > Cytophagaceae > Sporocytophaga. The sequence goes on from JANQAB010000010.1 coordinate 145,805, forward strand.
CCAGTAATATTCGTCTTTGTGAAGTTCTAATTCTTTTGCTTTGCTTATAATAAGGTCAATCTGTTGTTTGTTCAAATTGCCAAACTGTAAAATGTAATCGATAAATATTTCCATTTTGCAAAGTTAAAAATCGTTATTTTGATATTATTTTTCATTTGGCAAAAAATGCTGCCCAATAATAATTTGCCAGTAAGAATTATTTTTTCTGAAGGTAAATGAAATTCATTTTTTTAAAGGTTCTGCATTGAGGTTAAAATAATTTGATGGCCTCGCTTTAAGCGAAGGAATCAATCAATTCTTGATTATACCAACTACGACAGGCATTGTAAACTCTCTGTTACAAATACTGATTTAGTTGATTTGTCAACTGTAAAATCAAATAGAAGTCGTTTTTCATTTCTTCCGTTTTTTAAATTGTTGCTAATAAATCGTCTAATCTGTTTACTTAAGGGTTCAATTGAAACCAAACGGTCGTAATGTATGTGAGCCATTCGTTTTCGTAAATTATTTCTTTATTTTTTAATTAGGAAATAATTGTGTGTAATGTCACTTTTCTATCGCAACTTCTATCTTAAAGAAAATTGAAGTTTATAATTAAACAAACTTCTGAAAATCACTTAAATGCTTGGCCTAATAATGTAAAATTCAAAACCTTTATAAAAAGCATTCAGGTAAACCACTTGCATCTAGAGTTTGAAAAGTTAGATCACGAGAAAAATTACTGGATTATCATAGTGTTAGGGGAAAATTCCTTTGGTAATCACTTTATTTAGGATAGCAAAATAAGTCCAATCAAAGACTTATTATCAATAACCACCAACGACTTTTATCCTATTGATAAAAAAATAACTGGTTTACTTACTTCCATAAAAGCCCTGAAAGCAATGAAATATTTATCCGCAAATCAAGCTCAATCACTACACCTCTAGGATAAAATCATATTAAATAAGATGCTGCGAAAATTTATCCTCTTAGGTATATTAACATCAATCATTCAGATACTTTTATTTGGATTACTCCACAAATTTGCAGTCTATGTACATGAAGTGTTCTTCCATTATTCATCCCACAACGATCTGAATTGGGGAATATCTTTACATTACACCGTTATCCTTTACGGATTCTTGGTTGCTACCATTAATCTGTTACTGACGTTCTCAGGCATTCGAAAAAGAAGCATTTTCATTTTATTCATCCTGCTAATAGTTTTTGATATATGGCTCTTTCAGTATTTTCAATACAGACCTTATAATGTGATTTTGATATTTATCTTATTTCATACTTTATTAGTTTTAAGCTTTGCAGTTGAAAAACACTTTCAAAAAAGACTGATAACTAACTCGCACCATATAATTGATGCCATCGCTTTAAGCGATGGCATCAATCGAATCTTGCAAAGAATCTTAAAAGTGTGAACAGGATATGTTCAACCTATTCCTTCACGATTTTGTAAAAAGTATTTCCTGTTTTCACGAGATAAACCCCAGCTTTTAATTGCTCACCAAACACAACAGAACCTATATTTTTATACTCCAGAAGCTGTTGACCATCTAATGAATAGACTGTAATATTAGAAGGTTTACTAAGCTCTACTTTGAAAGTTTCGTTACTTGGATTTGGATAAATAGTACCTTTAACTTCGCCATTGGCTTCACTGCTTATGGAGATCAACCCTATATTTATTCAGAGCTGGATATGAGTAAGCTGATTGCGAATGTGGGTCATTACCCAGGTAAGATTACAAACGGGAGTCTTATACAATAAGACAAGCACTTGTGTATACTAGAAATGCAACGGATGTCAAGCAGATAACGCTCGTCTTCAATATCTCCATAACCTCGGTGATTACAGGCTTAGATTATATCCCCTGTTTTATTAAACCAGTGCCCGGGAGCGATGGCTGTGGAGACAGAGTCTAAAGTACCGTCAGCATTGACACCAAAGTATTTGATGGCTTTATCCATAAAACCACTTGTAATTTGTGCTGCTGTGAGACCAAATATCTGTGCTATCTGTGCTGAATTTAATGGCACTGCTGTTGGTGCATAATTGGTATTTGGCACTAACTCCACATTGTAAGTAATAGTCTGAACAGGAATAGCGGTGAAAGTCGCTGTAATGGTTTTGTTTGCTGACATTGATACAGTAAGCGGATTGGTTGTTCCCGATGCATCCCCACTCCAGCCTGTGAATAGAGGCCGCTCGTTGGTGCAAGCGTTCTCCGCTAGCACCCAAAACATCACAAGCGTCCTCGCTTTTCCATGTACCAGATTAAAATAAATTACACCATCACAGGAAATTTTCCATAAAGGACAAAGCCTCGAAAGATTAACTTCCGAGGCTTTGAACTATTGTTTTATCATTGATGCTCCATTTTCATAAAAGTTAGCTCACGATCATTTATGATTTTCTGGAGTTTTTTACAAGAGTCCCCATATAAAGAGTGTTCTGTCAGGTGACAGACCACGGATGAGCCACTGATGAGTCCAAAACGCTCTACTCTCTAATAATTCTGATTCTGCTATTACCTGCATTAAGGATGTACAAACCTTTGGAGTATGGAGAAAGATCAAGCGATGTACCATTTCCATTTTCCAAAACCTGCCCTGTTACATCCAACAATTGCCAATCCTGAGTGGTATCCCAGAATACATTGCCTGTGGTGGGATTTGGGTACAGTTTGAAATTATTTGCCCGCTCTTCAAGGTTGCCGGTTAATATATCCTCCTGAATTTTTATATTAAAAATGAGTGTCACCTGAGCAGTTTCTGTTGTACTTTTGGTGTATTTCAAGGCCTGTTTGATGGTGTATTGTTCACCACTAAGGCATCTATTTGGATACTGACCGATGTTGGCTATTAATGCGCCTATGTTTAGCTCAGAAAATACGTAAGCAGAAGCTCCCCAGGAAACTGTTTGTCCGGATTGATTAAACCAATGCCCTGGAGCATTTGCTGTCGACGTTGTATTGGTCGTTCCGTTCGGATTGATTGCGAAATAGGAAATTTTCGAACCCATATTCTTTACTATATCTTCTGGTGACGTGGCAAATGCTTCGCTTATTCTGCTTGTATTCAAGGAGACCTGTACAGGAGTATAGTCACTCGCTGGTTTCATCGTCACATCATAGGTAAGGGTGATATCTTTGATAGGACTGTTGTAGACTCCCAACAAATTGGTGTTTTCGAATTTAACTTTATAAGGCCACTGCTCATCATTGCTTGCGTTATCGTCCCAAGGATGTCTCCAGTGTTGCTGAGGTGCGCCAGACACCACAAGCCACAATTTAGCGCACTTGTCCGGGCAGGTAAATGACAACGTAGTCTCGGGATTGCTTCCGTTCTGTACCTCTGCAGTGCCAGTGTTGCTGTATACTCTGGTGCCATTTTCAAGCAACGCAACAAAGCCAAATCTCCATCCACCTTTGTCCACGCTCAGATTTCTGTAACCTGCAGCACCTGTCATACCTTTAAAATTGACGCTTACGACAGTCTCACTTGAAGGAACATTTAATTTAATACTGTTGTATCCATAGTTTTGAACAGTAACAGAAGTATCTACCTGCCAGAAATTATCTGTGGTAAGGTTCATCTTCACCTGAGCTCTTCTATTAATATAGTTTGCTCCATAAGATTTTATTGCGGGGATGTCCCAGGTGGTCAGTCTTGCCGCATGTTCATAGATCTCGTCATTAAACTGGGCCTGGGTAATTGAATTGAGTCGTTTGTACGTTTCTATCGGATCTTCCGGTGAGCGGGATTCCCTCCACAATCGGCCCATAAAGTTTTTACCTCGTTTATAGGTCCAATAATCCTGTATGAAATAATTGGAATAACGTGGTTCTTCATGTATGATATGTAAATGATTCTTTCTGATATAGTTGTCAAAGTCGTAATCTGTAAACTGTTTTTGAGGATAGACTTTGAAGGCCATCCACTGCGCGCATTGTTCCCAGAATCCGTTGCCTCCTGATCCATTGACTCCGAATCCGTAACGATAACCACCTCTGGTATCGCAGCCAGTGATGTATTCAAAACAATGTCCGATCTCATGAGCCAGTACATTGTCGATACCAGCAGCGGCAGGGTTCACGTGCAATGTACCTACCAGGTCGTCCTGGCCTGAGCCATATGCCGCCCATTCGGTACTATACAGCAAAAAGATCATTAGTTTATATTTATCTGTCACCGAGGATCCTTTTACCGCAAAGCCTAGGGAATCAATATAGTAGGCATAGCTTTTTTCCGCTACTTTTAAAAGTTCGTTCATATTCACCGTATATGGACTAGCAGCTTTGGAAGGATCTGATCCAAAACCAGCTTCCCAGAACACCACTATATTATCTGTCTGTGTGCTTCGGCTATGAGACCACTGACTGGCTGGGTTGTTGAGGTCCATATTCACATTGGTAATAAATCGGGGAATATAGACCTGCTTTTGCGCAACAAGCGCATTTGTCAGCAACAAGAACAGTGCTATTGGTATAAGTTTTTTCATCAAAAAGTATATTTAAAATGTTCAGAGATTTATTTTAAATGTATTCAGGACTACAGCAAATGGTTTGTTAACCAATACTGTAGTCCTGAATAAGTTACTCCTTTACGATTTTGTAAAATGTATTTCCTGTTTTCACGAGATAAGTCCCCGCCTTCAATTGTTCTCCAAATATAACTGAATTTACATTTGTAAACTCCAGAAGCTTTTGACCGTCTAACGAATAGACTGCAATAGTGGAAGGTTTATTAAGCTCTACTTTGAAACTAGCGTTACTTGGGTTTGGGTAAATGATACCTTTAACAACGTCATTAGCTTCGTCGATGCCTGTCACTACTGACTTTATCGAGATATTGAAGATGAGCTTTATCTGCTTGATATCATTCGCATTTTTAGTATACACCAGTGCTTGTTTGATTGTATAGGATTCACCATCCATAACTCTGTCAGGATATTGCCCCACATTTGCAACCAGTTTGCTCATGTCTAATTCGGAATATATATAAGACGTACCGCCGTAAGCAGTTATTCCGCCAGAATTATTATACCAATGGCCCGGAGCAATGGCTGTTGAGACAGAGTCGAGGGTTCCATCAGTATTGACACCAAAATATTTAATTGTTTTATTGGTAAACCCACTGATGATTTGAGCTTCAGTCAGTCCAAAAATCTGTCCGATCTGTGCTGAATTTAAAGGAACAACTGTTGGTGTATAATCAGACTTTGGCTGCATTTCAACAGTATAGGTAATGGTTTGAACCGGTATAGCGGTGAAAGTCGCTGTAATGGTTTTATTGGCATCCATTTTTACCGAAAGTGGGTTGGTTGTCCCGGTGGCATTGCCACTCCAGCCTGTAAATAAAAATCCGGAAGCAGGTTTTGCTGCGAGTGTTATGGTAGTACCTTCATCATAAGTGCCGGAAGTTGGAGTTACAGTACCCGAACCCACAACAGAAGCTGAAAGTGTATAGGTTTTTACTGCTACAGTTGTACAAGCCGGGGTTGTAACAAACGCCATCTGGTTAGCAGTAAAATTGGTAAAGCTTGCATTGATGTCAACATTGGAAGCATCGTTTGCTCCTTTGCCATCACACTCGGTACGTCCATTTCTCCAATAAGCAGGTTGAAGATAAACGCCATTAGTAGAGCATGATCCAACTTCCGCATCACCTCCTACTATCACATTGTTACCATAAGTAGCAGCCCAGACCATCGCATTGCCTTTTACCTGAGCCGTATTGGTTACAGTTCCACCTTCCATCCATGCATTCCCTGAAATGACAGCATCTCCGGTTATGGTAGCATTGTAAATAGCAGCATTATCTTTAACTACTGCATTACCACTTACGTTTCCACCTTCCACAGTTGCAAAACCTTCTATTCTCGCATTACCGGAAACTGTACCTCCTAAAACCATGGCATAAGGACCCACATAGGCAGTAGAGGCCACATTTGCATTATTTGAGATCCAGCCTCCCCCATTGGAGTGGAGCTTTCCATTGGTTTTTCTCCATTTTCTGAAATCTGCTGCAGCCTGATATCCTTCAGGTACAGCATTGGCAATTTTTAGCTCATAAGGATATCTTCTATATTTCGGATATCCAACATCCATATTATAGTTGGAATGTATTTTAGGAGCTGAAAATACAACCAGGAAAATGTTTGCTTCATTCGCAGTGTTAAGATTAAATGAAGCCTCCCCGTCTGCGCTGGAATACATCGGGCTGTAACGTGAAACGGTTCCATCCGCTTTAGTGGTCACAAATCCATATCTCCAGCCAGCATAGGTAGGATTTACTTCCGTATGTCCTTTGAATTTAATTGAGACCGTTTTATCCGTTCCGCTACAGGTAGGGTAAAGAGGAATGATATTCATACCGTAATCCTGAGGCGCCCAATTGTCATTTACAAAAAACTGATCTGTTGTGCCTTGTACCTTATCCAACAAGGTGTATTGACGACTCGTATACCTTGGAAGGCTATTTTTGATGGTCTGATACGTTTGTCTCATTACTTGCCCGAAATTGCTGTTATGATTGACAGTGCTATTCCACTGAATAGGATAATCAAAGGTCACATCTTTAGCGGCATAGTTATACAAATAATCGTTGAGCTGTTCTTGTGTAAATCCCTTCAGGCGTTTTAAGGTTTCCAGAGGGTGTTCCTGATTTTTGGATTCCGCCCAAAGTCTTCTGGTCATTTCAAAGCCATCTGTTTGCTGAACGTAAAACAACAGATTGTAATTGGTATAATGATGGCGATTGGAAGACCACATAAAATGTCTGGTCTGTATCCAGCGTGTCAGCGTACCATCCACATTAGCCCACTTTTGATAGGCCTGTGCACGCATAAAATTAGCATGACCTTCAAAAAACGGACCTGCCCAATCGTATCCGGCAAAGGCGGTTCCATTTCCCGGATTTTCCTGAATCCTCATCATCATTTGTAAAGCATGGGCATATTCATGACTGATCGCTCCCCCATCTTTTACCGCAGAAGGATGTACGAACATAGCCCCTATAGTATTGCTATAGCTGCTGGCATGAGCAAAGCCGGTAGTGCGGTCATCGCCACCGGAAAAGGTTCCTAATATAATAACTGGTGTTTTGTATTTGCCGAAATTGGTGTTCGAGGCGTTGTTGATGAATTTTAAATCAGTAATGAAACGATTAAAGATAAATTCAAAGGTATCAGCAACGGCAGCAGGATTAAACCTCAAGCCTGCATCGGAAGCAGTTTGTGGATTGGTACCTACTAAATCTCCCCAATAGAGTACAAAGTTTTTCGATTCATACATCCTGTTGGAAGCCATCCGGCCATAGAATTCGTGACCAGAATTGCTCCATTCCGTGGGAGTAAAAACTGTTTTTTGAGCATAGAGCAGCTGAAGACTGACCCACATGAAAAATAAACAGAGTAGCGTTTTTTTCATATAAATGAATTGTGTTGAGAAATGTGATTTTATCTAGCTTAAAACATTGATTTATCAGAGGTTTGATGAAACTAATTGTGGTCTTATTTGTAAAAAATTACTAATCAGCCACTTTTAGTTAAATTTTATCAAAACCCTTGTGTTTTTTAACTTAGCAATTGGGAAAAGGTAGAAGTAACGAAATTTTGAAAAAAATATAGAGGGAGAAAAAAATTCAGATCTTGTGGATTTTCAAATTACGGGTAAATTGTAGGGAGAAATGAAATATAATCCTTTAATAGTTCGCATTCAGAATTATTAATGGAGAGATTAAATTAGAATAAGCTAATTCATAAAAAAATAAAAATGTGAAAATTGAATTTCTGGATAATGTTTCATTTTATAAATCCAATGTATAGTATACTTAGATTGTTTGATTTTGATAATAAACAAGCATTACAATTTCAGGATATTATCAAAAGTACCCTTTTAGTGCACAAAGGTGAAGTCGACCTAAGAATATTTGACTTTATCGAATCTCTAAATTGTGAATTAGCTCTAATATTAGGAAATAAGGATATAGGAATTCAGAGAACTGATATCAATAAATTTATCTGCCAACTTACTGAAAGAAAATATCTGAATATGATTGATTTAATTCAACCATTTACTGAAGATGATGTGAGTAGATATCAATGGTTGTATGATTTGGATTATGATGTAACCTCGACAGAATTTTTATTTTCACCTGGAGGAACCTGGTAATGTTGTTTATAAAGAGCATGCTATAACTTCATATAAAATAAGCCTCGCCGTGGAAGTCGAAAGTAGCAGTTCCTGCTCCGTGACCTCCAGAGACCACAACTTTCATAATAAAGAGCAATGGTTAAAAAAAATTTTATATGATTAAAAAGATATTCATCATTCTACTTCTGATAATTACAGTAATAGTCATTAAATACATAGACAATGGAATCAGGACACATGATATGACTTTTTATCAAAGTAAAGACAATGGATATACAATTCGGTTTGAATCAATTGTAATTTTAAATACTCTATTTTATTCCTTAATGGCTATTCAGCCAAAACGAAAACTCCTGGGATACCTAAAACATGTAATTGCTGGCTTTGGCATTAGTGTATTTTGGGGAATCTTTTGTTACTTTTTATTTTTATCATTTGATGATAATTACGGCCTCACTTATCATGTTGTCACAATAATAATAAGTTATTCATCCTATTTTGGAATAAAAAGATGGAAGGAAACGACTCCTTGGACTTTCAGAGGCCAAGGATAAGCTAAACGCAAATCAGGCTGCTACAGTAAATTGGCCCCTCTAGCGAAGTATTTTCAAACACAATTTAAAATGTACATGAAATACATAATAATTTTAGGAATAGCAATTTTCATTATTTCAGGATTCATATTCTTCAAAAAGAACTTTTACATTGATCCTGTCGATGATGAATGGCTAATATTTAATCCTTTGGCACCTAAACAATCAGATTATGAGTACTATGCCTGAACGCAGATATTTACTATAAAAGAGGTGATACAAAAAATTATAAGTATTTCTCAAGTAAAATAGTGGAATTTAGAGACACGCACAATGAAGTTCAATATGAAAGCCTTTTTTCTTGCGGAAATGGTTATTGGGAATACAAGCAAAAAAAACTTTTACAATATTCTAAGTCTTATGAAGCAATTGGTAATATTGATAGTGCGATAAGTTGCTTAAAAGAAGGACTATATCATTTTGAAAAACATAAAAATGATATTGATCGTAGATTTTTTCAACTTCAGGTTAAAAAACAAGGAAAAGATAAGGTTATAGCAGAAATTAGCAAAGGAGTGAAAAATATAGGCAAGCTTGACTGTTTTATGTGCAACGATTATTATTTCAAATTTGAAGATTATAATATAGGAATTGATCTTAATAACAATGATAGTGATAATGCTACATTGCTATCGGATCTGCTTATACAATATGAAATTTATACAAGTTTTAAAAAGTATTAAATGACTAAGCAAAGCCACAATGAATATTAAAGAAATTGAAGACAAATTTTCTACTACATCTGATATTAAAGATGAGCTTATCGCTCAACTATTGAATAATGAAAGTCTTAGAAAAGAAGGAATCGAATATTTTATAGCAACCCCAAATAGAGAATTCGCCAAAACACTTTTAAATAAAGTAATAAGCAAAAGAAAAATAGATGACTTTGAAATTGGGTCCGGAGATAATATTATGTATGCCTGTTATTTACTTGGACTGAACAAAAAGATTGAAGATTCCCTGTTAATTTGGAAAGCTAAAAACATTGACTTTGATACTTATTGCGGAATTGATGTTCAACTTAAGGTATTTGCAGGTATTGACAAAACTATAAACTATCTTTACTCATTAAACACAGAAGAATCTTTGAAGGCCGCAAGTTATTTAGAAGAATGTAACGAGACCGGAGATTTTGATGATATTGAAAATTATTATTCCAAAGAACAACTTCCTTGGTGGATTTAATTCATTAACACTGCTTCCCCTGCTGGTGCAAGCGTCTTCGCTTGTACCCAAAACATCACAAGCGTCCACGCTTTTCCACGTACCATATTGAAATAAACAACACCTTTGTCCTGCCCCCTAATTACCCAATTCATCTATGCCATTTTCATAAAAGTGATTAAGAAAAGTATTTCGTTTTTTTCCTTTAGAAAGAGTTAAAAAATTGGAAACAGTTACCGACACAACTGAACCACACAATATAACCTTACAAGAATCTTTTGATAAGTATCACTAGTTTATTTCAGACTACTGACAAAAGGCTATCACCGAGCAGATTTAACTTTCCTTCTATTCGAGTCAGTATTTTCATGCCTTAATTTTTTCTTCCCATTTTAGCTTCTTCAATTATTTTGTCCAGCGCTTCTTCTATTTTATTGTCATAAGATTCTCTTACGGCCATGCAAATTTCTAATACCCTTTGATGTTGAATCGAATTGCTTATTAGGGACCATTTTGCCGATACAGCAGTTACTTGATCAAATTGGTTATTAGAATTTAGGTCTGATAATTTACTAATTATCTTTTTTACACTCTCCTCATTTCCTGTTGCAAAAAAGTCAGCCCAAAGCATATCCAGGTGTTCAGGATGTCTTATTGGGTCTGTCCAGATATCTAGAAACCCTTCAGCTCTGATTTTATTAAATCCCGATTGGTATTTTATTGTGTTGCTTTGATTTAAGAAAGTATCTAGAAGTTTGAGACTAAAGGTCGTATGGATTTGCCAAAGGGAAATACCAAAAATATAAATAAAATCTTCATCTTTGGTATTTCCAATTTTTTTATAAAAAGCAAGCTGTGCTGTTGTATCTTTTCTCAAGACAGAGGAGAAGAATGATATTATCATTATCTGATTCCCATCTTTTTCAATTTTCTTATTATGAGCTCCGTACTTAAACGCGTCAAAAAGAATATGAGGCTCAGGGTTCTTGTAATAATTCATCATCCAACTACCATAGTCCTCTAAATTCTTGAATTTTTTAGTTTGTGCGAATGAGCAAATTGCTATCGTTAAAAAAAGTATTGTAAAGAATCCTTTCATAAAATTAGTCTTACAACTTATTAAGTATAAACACATCAGATGTGTATATTTTTCATTAATATATACCAATTTATTAAATTCCACCGAAATTTAAGCTATCTAATGACCTTTTTATCCAGCAGATGAAACTGGTATTTACAAGTGCATAAATCTCAGTAGTTTTCGTGCCAAAAGTCCTTATAGTTGCTGAATATACTGAATATCTGTACCCACACTGTGGCCTCCCCGACAGACCAAAATTTCCCTTCCGCTAATCATTCCATATAATGAGTTTATATTCAAAATTCAACTATTCCATTATCGGAAAGTTAACTGGACTTTTTACAAGACTCCATCTATCATTCAATGGATTCAAATGGATTCAATCAATTAATACAGCTAAAGGATTACGTTTCCAGAACCTGTAGGAACGTTCAGAAGTTTGTTTAACAACATACGAAAAGACCTTCGGATGATCTTTTAAAAGTTTCTTAAAGAATTGACCGCTTGTTTATTGGGTGAATGGTGTACGTAACCTTCCCTTTCCGTTATTTCCGGGAAGTACCCAGACCAAATGCATGTGTTTAAGCATTATTACAAATGTGTCAACGACTATTTTCTTATTATTTACAAGGCATTTTAGCTCTTCTAGAATTAATAGTTTAAATTTGTCTTCTTTTAAAAGGTCTCCAATTCTTTATTGTATATGTCCAGTAATAACCTTCTATAAGATTCATCTGAAGTTGAGAATTGTTTAAAAAAAGTGCATAGCTCAATGGATAAAATTTTCATTAAAGATATTTACATTTATCCTTCAATCATCAATTCTATGGGACTTACAATTATAGATGGTCAAAAACAACCACCCATATGTTCATCGCAAAAATTAAATATATTTTCATTAGTTATTTCTCTTGTGTTAAGTTCTGTAGTCGGAAAACAAAACTGCACAGTTTTCGGAAAATAAGAGTGCACAGAAATTGGCAACAAGAATGCACAGGTAAGCTACTTTCGTCGATAGGAAAAAAATCGACGAGTAAATGAATGTGTATTTAGCCAAATTGATGATGTATCACGAAGTTCACCGAATGTCACGAGAGGGGTATTCGACCTCCAGAATTAGCCAATATCTTGTCCTGAATCGCCGCACAGTTGCAAGATACCTCTCCATGTCAGAGCAGGAATACGAAGCCTTTCTTATAGAGCAAGTTGACCGCAAAAAAGTATTACTTCCTTATGAAAATTTCACTAAGGATCGTTTAGAACGATATCAGGACACTTCAGCAGCCCAGATGCATGACTGGCTTAAGGAATGTTATCCTGATTTTCCTCAAGTAAGCCAGAAGACAGTATTCAACTTTGTACATTGGGTACGAGATAAGTATAATCTTCCGAGAATCAAGCCAGAAAGGCAATACCACCCTGTAGAGGAGTGTGCTTATGGAAAACAAGCACAAGTGGATTTTGGAGAATACAACATGCGTACCTCAGCCGGAAAGAGAGTCAAGGTATTCTTCTTTACTTTTGTTTTGTCTCGTTCCAGATACAAGTTTGTATGGTTTACAGATCAATGCTTTACAGCAGAGGTCGCAGTTAAAGCGCATGAACTGGCATTTGATTATATGCAAGGAGTACCGGATGAGATTGTCTATGACCAAGATAAAGTGTTTATAGTAAGCGAAAATGCAGGAGAGATCATCCTGACCAATGTTTTCAGATCCTACACATCCTCAAAGCCATTTACTGTACATTTTTGTCGTAAATCTGATCCTGAGAGTAAAGGGAAGGTAGAAAATGTAGTTAAGTACGTAAAGCAGAACTTCCTCTACAACCGTACATTTTACAACATAGAAACCCTCAATGATGAAGCTATGGGGTGGTTAGGTCGCACAGCTAACATGTTACCTCATGCTTTTACCCAAAATGCCCCTTATAGCGAGTGGATCATTGAACAAGACTTTTTAAAGCCTCATCTGGCACATGTTCCTAAAGCAGCCCCTCTGGCATCTGTTTACACAGTTCGCAAAGATAACAGCATCTCTTATAAGTCTAACTTATACTCCCTTCCATTAGGCAGTTATAAAGGCCGTGGAACTGTAGTGTCTGTATACACTGAAGCCGATATTCTAATCATTTTTGATCAAAGCGGTACAGAGCTTTGCCGACATAAAATAGTGGCTGGAAAAGGGCTTAAAGTCTTTAATACTGACCACAAAAGAGATAAATCGTCTGCTATTAATGAAATGATAGATCAGCTGGCTATACTCCTTCCAGATCCTGTTCAGGGTAAGAACTGGCTTAACCTAATCAAAACCGATAAGCCCCGCTATATCAGAGATCAACTGATAATAATCAGAGACACTATACAATCAACGGAAACAATCCTGGTGCAAAAGGCTATGGACTACTGCGTTGAGAATAAAATAACCAGTGCAATAGACTTTAAGGCCATAATAGCACATTATCTGCAAACAGAACGTCAAAATGAAGCTGAGGGAGCGCGCATAGTATCACTTAATCCACTTAACGGAAAATTAATTGAAGATGCCTTTAAAGAGCCCGAAAAGAGCTCTATTAACGATTATCAATCAATCTTCAATAATAATTAATCTACTGGGAGGGGAAGCAGAGCATTCCCCTCCTGACAATTACTATAACTATAGAAAAACAAAAACACCATCATGAATATTAACAAACAGCAAATTCTTCATTACTGCAAGCAGTTTAAAATAGCAGGAATAAGCAAGAACATTGATGCCATTATTGACAGGGCAGAAAAGAATGGCTATGGCCTAATGGAATATACTCTTCATCTGTTAAAATCAGAGGCAGATCACAGACATGAAAATGATACGGCTAGACGCTTAAAATCCGCTCAGTTACCGAGAAATAATAACCTTGGCAACTATGATCATACCTCTGAGAACGGACTGCCTCAAACACGCTTAAATCAACTCAGAGAACTAAACTGGCTTGACCAAATATACAATATAATGCTTATGGGCCCCTCTGGTACAGGTAAAACCTTCATTGCTTCAGGCTTATGTGCCGATGCTGTACAGAAAGGGTATAAAGCATACTTCAGAACAATGGAGGATATAACCAATATGCTTAAAATGAAAGATGTAACCCGTACTGCATTAGCTGAATACAGAAGACTATCAAAGGCAAATCTAATAGTGATTGATGATATTATGCTCTTCCCGGTAGAAAAGACACAGGCAGTGGCGTTGTTCAATTTTATAAACCATCTCTATGAAAATACCTCCTTCATAATAACCACCAACAAAATGCCTGCAGAATGGGCAAAAATGCTTGATGATGAGGTTTTGGCAACGGCTCTTTTAGACAGGTTGCTTTATAGATGTGAGATCATAAACTTATCGGGAAAAAGCTACCGAATGAAAAATAGAAAATCTTTTCTTGAAGACTAAAATTATCCCTTTTATATTTGCTTCAAGTTGTGCACTCTTGTTGCCAAAAACTGTGCATTCCTGATTACCGAAAACTGTGCATTGTTATTTTCCGATTACAGTTCTTGTATAAACGACAATAATGCTACTTTCAAGAATGGGTACGAGAATTTAACTTCAACTAATATAGCAGTCCTTGAGGATAACAATGAAGGAAATAAATCAGAAGGTTATAAAAGCAACAATGATTCCTTATATACTGAACCTGTAACTAATTATAAGTTTTTTGGTTCCTTAAAAGATTATGGAAGAAACAAGTATTTGTTGCCAAAGGTGGATTCATTTATATACGTCCCAGTTAACTCAGTACTGAATTTGCAGTTTTTTAAATATAAAAGCAAAGATTTTTTTGAAGATAGCATACCTAAATATTTAAAGTATTATCAAAAGAAACTTTCGAATATTGGAAAGTTTCAGGCTTATTTTATAGAAGTAAATTGTCACTTAAATAAGTCTGCAAAATGTTTTTGTAATGAGGGATTTTTAAGCTTAGCATATGATTTTTTAGTATTGTATGACCCTTCTTCAAGAGATGCCTACCTGATTAATGTATCGTATGATTTTTCTAGTGATATTTATCCATATAGTATGTCATTTTTAATAAAGAATAATAATGAAATATTATTGCAAGAAAGCTATCTTGAGGAAGGCGAGTCAGTTTTTGATGGTAATTCTATCATTGTTTTAGCCGCGAAACATACTATAAGAATATCTGAAGATGGTGAACTTTTTATTGAGGAAAATAAATAATTTTTTATGGCAGAAAATTTAGCATTTAATTGTACTCGTTTCTAACCATAGTCGTCAGGTTAAGATCTGAATAACTAAATTAGAAAACATCACAAGCCTCTTCGCCCTGCAGATTGGAAACACTTACCGACATACTTGAACCACACAATATAACTTCACAAGAATATTTATCACTAATTTATTTCAGTCTCCTGACATAAGGCTGTCACCGACCAGATTTAACTTTCCTCCTATTATTTAATAAACAATAAAAAGGATGAGTAAAGTAGATAACAAAAAATTTAATCCAATCGAATTCCCAAAGCCTGCCATGGTTTCAGTTAATAGTGTAGTACTGGAAGTATTTGAAGCAGGTCAACAAAATTCAGGGAAACCTATCGTTCTCTGTCACGGTTTTCCAGAGCATGCATTTTCCTGGCGTTATCAGATATCTGCTCTTGCCGCAGCTGGCTACCATGTCATTGTCCCAAATCAACGAGGCTATGGGAACTCATCTCGTCCAGCCGAAATAACTGATTATGATATAGAACACTTAACTGGTGACCTTATCGCTCTGCTCGATCATTACGGATACAAGGATGCCACCTTTGTCGGTCACGACTGGGGAGCAAATGTTGTTTGGAGTCTGGCACTATTGCATCCTGAGCGGGTAAATAAAGTAATAAACCTGGCTTTGCCTTATCAAGAGCGTGGAGAAAAACCGTGGATTGAGTTTATGGAAGCAATATTTGGAGGAGACTTCTATTTTGTTCACTTCAATAGACAACCAGGAGTAGCAGATGCTATCATGAATGAAAACACATCCCGGTTCCTGCATAACATATTCCGCAAAAACGTACCTCCTGCACCGCCTGAGCCAGGAATGCTAATGATCAATCTTGCAAGAGCAGAGAAATCACTTGGGGAGCCCTTAATGGATGACAACGAACTTTCTGTGTTCGTTTCTGCCTTTAAATCATCAGGGTTTACAGGAAGTATAAATTGGTACAGAAACCTTGATAGAAACTGGCACTTAATGGCGGACGTAAAACCAATCATTCATCAGCCAACTCTTATGATATATGGTGAACAGGATACGATTCCAAAGTCTGAAAACCTAAAAAATATCGCTCCTAATTTGGATATTGTTAATCTGGATTGTGGTCATTGGATTCAGCAAGAAAAGTCAGAGGAAACTACCCAATCAATTTTAAAATGGCTGGAACAACAGAATGCTTAATAAGGAAATAGAAACATATTGTCCTTCTCCCAGGCCTGTGTCGAATCCAATAGGTACTCGTTTCCAACGAGGATTTCCGAGAATAGCGATTGAATCGCTATTCTCAAACAACAGTTTTCCTTACCAGTCTTTGTCCTTCAGCATAATCCCTAAACCTGCATGTGGCCTGTCCCCAGACCATAGCCGTCAACTTAACATTGTTTAGTAAACTACGATCAACAGTTGTGTCATCCTGAGCCCTGCGAAGGAACTGATAGTTACAATAAGATTACCATTTAAATAACCATTCTACCAGATAGGTCAATCTTTATTCTTTTTACAAGTTTAGATGTTTCGCAAGCTCAACATGACCAAGCAAGGATTCTTTAAGTTGACGGCTATGGTCTGGGGACAGGCCACATGCCACATGCAGGAGATCCTTCTTTCCTCAATGTTTATTCTACTACAAGTTTACCTTTTGTATTTCCAATTTGATAGATATAAATTCCTCTTTCCAGAGCTCTAATATTTACATCTTTATATTCAACTATATCTTCAGTAATCATCAGTTGACCTAAATTATTAAAGATTCTAAAAGTTTGATTTCCTGTGCAATTAATCCTTATGTTATCCTTTGCGGGGTTTGGAAAAACCAAAACATCCGTCTTAGTGATAATATGCATATCAGGTATATTGGTAATCGCCCCCTGAGAAAACGTTTCTGAAATACCGGAACAAGTACCATCGGAAAGATAAACAGCAATATTCGTTTCTCCGGGCTTAATTTCATATGACTTGCCATTCGCTCCTTCAATTATTTCGATAGAACTTCCGTTTTTTATTCTTACCCACTGATAAGTTAACCCATCTTGTTTTACAGTCAGCAAATCTCCCGCTTTTATCACATCAAAATCCATCGTGCAATAACTAATTCTGGCCCACCCGGAACTTCCCGTTGTGGATGGAGAACCGCTGCCATTTCCGCCACCTCCGCCAGCACCATATAATTCTGCAGGAGTAGCCGGACTCTTATTATCAGATCCATGCAAACAATCTAAATATCCTGCGCCTTTACTTCCATTGCCACCAGGAAATCCACCGGATAAACCGCCTGCTCCACCGGGATGAGAACATTCCGAGGATACATATTTTTTAGTGTCTCCACCATCTTGACCGTCCCCATTTCTTCCTGCAGCGCCACCTCCACCACCGCCATAGTAGGTCCAGTATCCCTTGCCACCATTACCACCTTTATAATTTGCAATATTTCCTCCAAATCCTTGTCCACCAGTCCCAACAAGTCCAAAACCATCGGCATCTCTGTTAAAACTTGGAACCGTGCCCGCTGTTGCATATAGCAAATCTCCTACAGCTGTTTTAAATACACCAGTACTGTATTCTGGTTTTTCTATCACGATATTAAGCGACTGTCCATTTGTCAAATTATAAATACCGCTTGCATAGCCACCGCCACCGCCTCCGGATAAGCCGTTTGAAAGTCCGTTTCCACCAGCTCCTACAACTTCAACAAATGCTTTATTTGTTATTTTATTCTGATGAACAAACTGATCGGATGTTGTATACACAAAAGCTCCATATTCATATGTGTTTTTTACAATGTCATTCATATCAAACTTTACAAAATCAGATGTAACAGTACATGATCCATTGGATAGCTTTACTGCATATTTTCCAGGTTGCATTACCTGAAAAGTTTTTTTGTTTTGACCGCTGATATTGGCGTAATTGGAATCTACCCACTGGTAAGTAACGTTCTCTTCATTTGCATGAAGAGATAAACCAATCTGGGTAACATCTGCCTGGATAAGGCAAGTAGAAATCCTTACCCAACCGGAACTTCCCGCTGTGGATGGAGAACCGCTACCATTTCCGCCACCTCCGCCTGCACCATATAATCCTGCAGGAGTAGCCGGACTCTTATTATCAGACCCATGCGAACAATTTAAATATCCCGCGCCTTTACTTCCATTGCCACCAGGAAATCCACCGGATAACCCAGGAGCACCACCTGGATGAGAACATTCCGAGGATACATATTTTTTAGTGTCTCCACCATTCTGACCATCCCCTTTTCTTCCGGCAGCACCACCTCCACCACCTCCGTAGTAGGTCCAGTATCCTTTGCCACCATTACCACCTTTATAGTTGGCAATATTTCCACCTGAGCCTTGGCCACCAGTGCCAGCAATTCCGAAACCGTCATTATCTCTATTAAAACTTGCGTTGCTGCCTCCAGTTGCAACTATAAAGTTTCCAACAGAAGTCTTTTTTATGTTACTAGAAGAATTTACAGTGTCTATTGTTATTTCAATAATTTGCCCTGGTGTAACTTCGTAAATACCACTGGCATAGCCACCACCGCCACCACCTGAAAGACCGTTTGATTGACCCATTCCACCGGCACCCAATGCCTCTGCAAAGATTTTTGTTACTCCCGATGGAACTATGTATGATCCCGATTTAGTAAATATTGCATCTTGAGCAACTGCACTTAATGTTATAAACAAGAAGCCAGCAATAAATAGAATGTGTGTTTTCATTATGAATAAAAAACCAAAATGGTATTTGTTGTCCATCAATATTTTAAATAATAAGTTACTATAAATTTGTTGCTATTAGTTAAATTTAATCAAAGAAAGATAGTCATTCCTTGATTGAGATGACAAAAATACTTTACAAAATGAGGTTATGAATTGAGGAAAATTAAGTGAGTGATTACTAAAGCTTGAGGATCATCAAGTTTCCACAACCTACGTGATCGTTCAGTTTTTTGTTCGGCAAAACCTGTAAGACCTTCTGATGATCTTTATGAAGATCCTTTATAGATTTATTATTTCTCCATTTGCTGAGCGATTCATGTGGCCTTTCCTTCCCCTTTTAAATTCAAGTAGTTCCCAGACTCAATGCATGTGATTCGGTATTCTTAAAAATTTATAAACTACTATCCTCTTGTTATATACAAGCCACTGACAATCTTTTCAGGATTTATTATCAGTTTAAATTTGTCTTCTTCTAAAAGTGTTTAATAAAGGATGTATTTCCTTGGTCATTTCAGCAGAGTTATATATTAATTATTAAATTAAACTACCAGTACTATATTTATGCTAAATTAGAAACAATGTTGAGAAAAAATATGGATGAGCCTTATGTTAAAGTTCCAACCTTTGAAATCGAAGTAATTCTGTCAGATCAAGCCGAAGAATTATTGAAAAGAGATAATGAATCCGTTTTAGTAAGCATTCTTTTTTCTGGTGTCCCATTGGATAAGAATCTGGACGAATTTAGTTGGAATAAATATCGAGAACTTCATCTTGAATGGGCAAAAATTGAACTAATGGAAAATAGAATAGCAATATTTGACAACGTAAAAATTTCTCAAACAAAGTTTGAATACCTTGAAGATAAAGATTATACCCTGGACATCTTGGTTAGTACCGGACGAAGATCATCCAAAAACAACCTCATTTGTGTTTCCGATTATAGAGGTAGAATTAGCGAAATATCAGGAAGGAGAATCACTTTAAAAGGAAAATTAATAAGCGAAACTTTATAACACAAAGCTATAATAGCACGCTGCTTCTCATCCAATAGTCCTCGTTTCCAACGAGGATTTCCGAGAATAGTGATGAATCGCTTCTCCCCGGACGGAATCTTTCCAAAAGTACTGCGTTAAATTATACGGTGTAACCTGTATTCCTTATCATTCCTTTTTATTTTTGAATTTAACCAGCTAAATAATTATG
Organism: Sporocytophaga sp.; assembly: GCA_024707265.1. Lineage (GTDB taxonomy): Bacteria > Bacteroidota > Bacteroidia > Cytophagales > Cytophagaceae > Sporocytophaga. The sequence goes on from JANQAB010000010.1 coordinate 165,980, forward strand.
ATAATTTTTTATTAAAGGAACGTCGTATATTCCATCACAGATTACAGAGAATATTTTAATTAAGCAGTGATTGAGAGATTCTGTCCTGTGCAGAGACCGGTCGGGGGAATAATTTGCGATACGCTACTATAATCCCGTTGGAAACGAGGATTATAGTAGCGTTGATTAAAATTGATATTAAAAGGATTTTTATATGATTAAAAAAATATCCATCATTCTACTTCTGATAATTACAGTAATAGTCATTGAAGACACAGACAATGGAATCAGGACACATGATATGACTTTTTATCAAGGTAAAGACAATGGATATTCTATTCGGTTTGAATCAATTGTAATTTTAAATACTCTATTTTATTCCTTAATGGCTATTCAGCCAAAACAAAAACTCTTAGGATACCTAAAACATGGAATTGCTGGCTTTGGCATTGGTGTATTTTGCGGAATCCTTTGTTATTTTTTATTTTTATCATTTGATGATAATTATGGGCTTACTTATCATGTTGGCACCATAATAATTAGTTATTCATCCTATGTTGGAATAAAAAAATGGAAAGAAACTTGGCTCAAAAAATAGAATAAGATTCAGTTTGACCTGAAACAAAGTTTCTGCCATACTCTGTATGGCTTATGTATCTCCAGCCACTCTGCACTGCATAAAACGGGAACGTTATACACCATATTAAAAAATTGCGTCTACGATTAATAAAACCAACTCCAGAATTAGAAAATCAATACTCTGACATGATGCAGGATTGGATTGATTCGAAAGATGAACTTGTTCCTTTTATATTGAAGTATGATTATAAAAACTTTCAACAATTCATTGAACAGGTAAACGGATTTGCGAAAGGAATTAACATACCAGAATCATTTGTTTCTCATTCAACATATTGGATGATTAATGACGACAATAGAATTTTAGGAGTTGTAAATATTCGACATAAACTTACGGATAGTTTAAAAAGAGTGGGTGGGCACATCGGCTATGGAATTAGACCTTCGGAAAGAAGAAAAGGATATGCTTCAAAAATACTTGAACTTGCGTTAATTGAATCTAAGAAAATTGGCATTGAAAGTGTAATGGTAACTTGTGACCAGGACAACATTGGATCGATAAAAACAATTCTTAAGAACCATGGAGAATTCTTTGAAGATGATTATGTAGAGGGAAAACGAATTAACAAATATTGGATAAACTAATAAAGACCGCGTATAATAATAGCTGCACGCAAAGGCGGGGTCGTTGAAAGGTAAATGAAGCACTTTAAAACTTCTGTCCCATGGCCCCTATAGTCCTCGTTTCCAACGAGGACTATAGCAATAGCACATAACAGTAAAGTAAAAACACTCAATAAACCACCGACAAATGAAATTTCTCTTCCCCGTTATTGATTTCAATAGTATAATAACCTGTTTGAATAATTGAATTATCCTTCAATCGCCCGTCCCATTCCAGAGGAATGGATAGTTCCTGAATCACCTGTCCCCATTTATTAAATACCTTTGCCTTGCCTTGTTGGGTGAAATAATAAGTGTCACTGATGCCGTCATTATTGGGAGAAAAGAAGGCCTCCTTACAGGCTTCTATCGGAAGGATTATTTTATCGTCTATCAGCTTGATGCATTGATCACCGGCTTTGGCATATAAGCGGTATTCAGGATTATTAAGATTATTAAAAATTCCATCCGTTGAACTTAGTTGAATTTTGGTAGATGTACTTTCAAGTATATAAGCCAGATTATTCTTTGGCTGCACGCCCGGATATACTTTTATAGAGCCGGGTTTTACACAGGTTGCGCTAGTGACTTCCTTGCTTATATGAGAAGGAATAAGACACTCCGATATAGTTACATTCTTTACCTCAGAATTGATGGTTAGTTCTGGAAAGTCAGGATGACTAAGAGTGAAATAATAATCTCCGCTTTGGCTTATGGTTGCATTGAAAAAAGATAATGTATCCGCATTTCCTGTCCAGATTCGGTTGTTGTTGTAATACCAGGAATATTTTACCCCACCTACCCCATTGGCAATTCCTGTTTTCAGACGTATGGTGTCGTATTCCAGGTAATTGGAAAATAAAGGATTCGGAAAAGTTTTTTGAGGTGCAATCTTATAGATGACGCTATACCCTGGTATGTTTAACAGAGATGTGAAATCTTCATAACTCAGGTAATTATTGAACAATCCTACCCTTTCAAGATTAGACAGACTATTCATAGGTGCAAATGATTCAAGCATGTTATCATTGGCAAATATGCTTTTCAATTGCGGGTTGGCACTTAAGTCCGGCAGTGTTTTGAGATTATTATAGCCTATGTTTAAAATCTTTAGATTAGAGAGATTGCTTATGACAGGAGCCTCATTTAATCCGCAGTAATAAAGATGTAACTCTTCCAGTTTTAATAATGCAGGTAGCTTTGGAATAACCTTGATATTAATATTTCCGGCAAAATTTAAATAGGTTAAATTTTGTTGACTGCTCAGATCAGGAAAAGAAGAAAGATTGTTCTGATTTAGATTTAAATACATTAAAGCGCTCGATACAGGCAGGTTGAGAGCTTTAGAAAAAGAGTTATTACTTGCATCTATTGATTTCAAATTATGGAAATTCGTCAGATCGGGAAGTTGAGTAATTTTATTTCCATTGATAGTGATCTCCTCCAGTTTGGTTAATCCCGATATTTCTTCAAGCGACGTGAGCTTGTTTTGTGTAAGACTCAGACGTTTTGTATTGGTAAAATATTGTATTCCGTCTGCATTGTTCATTTTATAATTGATACAAATAATATCGTGTGTAAAATTCGTAGCTGCATTAATATCCAGCTCATTCTGACTATTTACCAAAGTCGGCTCAAGATCAATAAGACATTGCCTGAACCCATCATCTTTGATATAGTAAGTCTGAGCTAAGCTTGTCAGCGGAGCTAGCAGTATCACCAAACAATAAGCAATATGTTTTATTATAGAAATCATAAAGTAATCGTCACACTTCCTTTTAAAACATCCCCATCTTCATACTCAATCACAAATATAAAATATCCTGCTTCCAAACGTTCATATTTATCTATTCCGTTCCAGGTGGCAGGTGTATCCTTTTTTAAATCCATCTGATAAATGGGTACTCCGGACTTAGAATAGATGGTCAGTGTTCCAGATTTATCTGCTTTCGGAATATTCCAGACTTCTCCGAAAGACGGATTGAAATAATCATTGATCGGGCAGCTTATTTCGTTTACCCGCACAATAAAGCGTTGTTGACAGTTTTTGCTATCTGTGATGACCAACTCATAATTTCCTGCTTTAAGTCCTGAATTGCTATAAACCTCTTTTTCATCTAAATATAGATTCTGAGTATAAGGCCTGGCTCCTCCTGAAATGTTTATAATTTCAATTTTACCATTTGTTCTGCCAATACATGCAGCTGTGGCACGAATACTGGCCTTCAACTGTACCAAGTCGCAAGGTTGAGTATGTTCATCTTTAACCTTTGTGTCAGATATGCTTATATCTTTTGTATCCTCGTATTTTGAATCCTCCGGTATGATAGATATATTGTCAACAGCAGTTTTAGGCTGTATCGTATCTACTACAACAGGATAGCTTTCAGTATTTGGAATGCTGTAATTATTGCTTTTTAGAATTTGGTTATTCTCGGAATGAGTATTTGATAATTCTGGATTTGGTTTCTTTTCTGAATTAGGTTTCCCAAAAGTGCTACTCTCTTTTATTTCCTGCTCTTTCCAGGATTTTCGTTAGATTGTTTCGCAATTCTGTCTTCGTTTTTATTGTATTGAAGTATGCCCATTGTGACTAAAATCAAAGTAAGAAGCGCACCGCCAATTATGCCCTTGTTAATGTACTGCTTTTTGTTTACTAATCTTGCTTCTTCCTGTTTAGCTAAATCTTTGATATTAAGCAATCTATTATTAAAAACCAGTTTTTGAAGAAAACGTGCATTTTCAACCTTCTCAGAGAGTTCCAGGTTATGCAGCAAAGCCGCTTCAAACTCCTGAAGTTCTGTACCTTGCAGTTCTCCTTTCAGAAAAGCATCAAGATTGTTATATATGTCTTTAGGATAACTCATTAAGCAATCGGCTTTTTATTTCCGGTTTTTGTTCCAACTCAAGATCCAATTTGTCTTTGCATCGTTTCAACTGCATTTTGGCAGCACTTACAGTTGAAAATCCCATTCTCAGGGCTATATCTTCCATCAGCATATTGTAGAATATGTCGTAGGTCAGCAGTTCTATACATTTTTCGCTTATTCCTGAAAAGATAGATCTGATCAGATTTTCACCTTTATTAATCTCATCTACTAATTGAAAATCAGGATCAGAAATGGATTCATCAAGTAATTCATCGTAGTTTTCAACGGATATAAATCGTTTGTTTCTCTTTAACTTATTCAACCATCTGTTTTTTGAAAGTGTAAATAAATATCCATTGATGGTGTACCTTTCTTCATCGTATTTTCCACTGATAATCTGCGAATAAAGGTACATGATAGAGTCCTGAAATACATCTGAAGCATCATCACCAATTCCACCATGTGACACTACATATTTTTTTACTTTCGGGAAAATTGTCTTATATAGCAGGGAAATTACCTGTTGATCCTGACCGGTCCTAATCAAATGAGGTATCTCTTTTTCTGTTATTTTCATCTGCAATAATGAAACATCTCAGGCTTTGAAATAGTAACGAAAGTCAGAAAAAATAATGTGTAATTTAATTTTTTATATCAGTAAATGACTCGTAGTCTATGGGTTTGGGGGATATTATTTGTGAAATTTGTAACATGCAAAGCACAAGTAGCTCCTTTATATCCTGATATCCCAGCTACTTACTCTTTTAACATGCCTTTGGTTACACCTGCTTATATACCGGCAGAAGGTAAATATATTCTGGGTAGCATTTATAAATTTAAACTTAAAGAATCCAATCTCGCCATTTTTGATATGAACGCCGCCATAGTCTTTGACGGTAAAAGTCAGAACAAACAATTGGTCCGGATAAATTTTTCCAACGAAAAAGAAGGCCCGTATATCAGTACATCCCGGGCATCTGCAAACTATGCCTATAAACTGGCGCTGAGCCATGATCTAAATATGACTGCCGGTATGTCTCTGGGGTTTGTGAACAGGCTCTATATGACACCTTCTTCATCAAATCAGGGCAGCTTTTTTCTTCCCGATGGAAATATCGGATTGACTATAAACTACAAAAAAATTGAAATAGGAAGTGCAGTGATGCAGTTCCCCAATTCTAAAGAAACTCCGTTACAGTCGACGCAACAGGCGAAACGGTTCTACCATCTGTATGGTATGTACAAACATGATATCAGCCCCTATTGGTCACTTAAAGAATATATGTTGGTAAGAGTTTTACCAGAGGTAACCACTCAGCTTATCGGTGGCTTCAACATCATATATCAGGATTTGTATGAGGCAGGCTTTGTATATTATCAAAGGCGAGGTATAACATTTCAACTGGTCTATGGCCTACCCGGTGAAAAATATCCTTTATCGCTCAGTATGGCTTATAACTCTTCTTTATTGACTCAAAGTCCACTCTGGGTAGATTCATTTGAACTTGGTTTGAAGATACGAATCTATAAGAAGGATGAGAATGTGATGATTGGGAAATTATAAATGTTTTTCCAAACCATAGCCCCAATGTTATAGTCCTCATTTCCAACGATGATTTCCTAGGTTGGTGATTGTATCGCCTTTTTCCTCAACCCCACAATGTTCACGTGACATATATTTCGTAAACTCAAAATTGTTATTTTACTTATAAAAGTCTCGATCTGATAAAGGACAAAATTAGCTGATCAGAATAGATGTAATTGCTTTTGAGGTTACATTTAAAAAGCTTTTATAATATAAAAAATCGTTATTCTCGCAAATCCTCAATTTGGAAACCAGACTTGTGGGATGCCTTACTCAATCGGGAAATTTAAAGGATCATTCAAGTTTCTATTGATGCCATCGCTTGAAGTGATGGCATCAATCAGATATCGAAGAACTTTATGATGCCCTAAATTTTCTGTCCCCAACCGTATCCGCACCCTACGAAATCTATTACAGAAAGCCTATGTTAATCTTTCATTTTTTGTCTCTATACTTATTTATTTTGGGTCAAAATCCACTATCCATTCAATGCCATATTTATCTCTAAACATGCCAAAATATGCTCCCCCAGGGTTTTCGGTAAATGGTACTTCTATTGATCCACCTGCCGAAAGACCATTGAATAATTTATGAGCTTCGTCTTTGCTTTCTGCACTTATAGAAATTTTACTTCTATTCTCATTCTCATTTACTTTCCCCATAAATTCAGGGACATCATTTCCCATCAACACATTGCATTGACCGATTGGCAAAGCAATATTCATGAGTTTATTTTCTTCTTTTTCTGCTATGGGGAATTCGTCGCTTGCGATATCTTTGAATCGTATAATTTTTGTGAATTCTCCGCCAAATACAGATTTATAAAATGTAAATGCTTCTTCTGCATTTCCGTTGAAGTTAATGTGGGGATTTATAACTGCCATGATTTGTATTTTTTACTTTTTAAATGTACAGCTTATCAACAAAATGAACAAGGTATAAAAACGACAAAATAGAGGTTTTCTGCGTCAAGACTTGGTTGCTGTATTTATTTATACTCCCTTACATCATCAATAAGAAGTTTATTGTCCTTAATGACCACCGTAATATCCATCACATAATCAGTTTTCCAGCGAAGGTCTGGAACAACAGTATGGAAAATTTGAGCAGTGTCTCCCATAGACTTTAAATGTATGCAAATGGGTATCTCTACATTTCCGTTGTCCATAACTGAAGTAAAGAACCCACCACTGCCAACATACCTGGTATCATACTTTGCTTTCTATTTCTGATGAAATCTTCTTCAGTCATTTCACTATATTCTAAAGTAATTGCATCCAGCTTATAGTAGTCTTCAGTCAATGATTTTCGCATATTTTCACGAGCAACATTTAAGTCATCACTGTTCACATAGTCAGTAATAAGCTTGGTCAGCCATTTTTTTATATATACAGTATCCTGGATGATACTGGCCTTCATAATACTTTGTTGTTTGACAGTACTAGAGTTCGTTTCAGGAGGCTTTGCTGAAAAGTCAGATGTGCAGCTAATCAATAACAGCACAACTGACGGAAATAAAAATTTTATCATAATGGTAGTGGATCTGCTCCTTTGAATGGACGTAAAGTTAGGCAAAAATGTTTAATCGAAAGAAGTCGTTAATATCAGAAAAGAACTTTTCATTAATAGGAGCATTTAACCCTTTTCCAAAACTTCCTTACCTTTACATCTCACATAGTTGATAGATAATAAAAACATTCCACGTTTTTGAGCCTTTTCAAACGGATAAGGCTTTATTCATTTTTCGAAGCTCATACTGCCCATCCCTTAATCCCATGAATCCCAGTTCAGACAATTTAACCCATGAATCCCCTTTAAGACAATTTCTTACCGACCTGTCGAAAAAACAGGACGAATCGTAAACACCAGTTTTGACGATCATGAAGATAAAATGCAAGTATTATGAAATGCTCTGCCAACCTGCTCTCAAAAATATCAACACATGAAACACATAATATTCATGAGACTTACAAAGAACCTACATCTTGAAAGCATTATCAGATCTGAACTCTGAAAGTTTATCAGAAAAAGAATAGCATTACTTGATAATATTGAATCTCTAAAGAATCCATGAAATATAGCTTAATTCTGGCTGTTTATACCTTGTCTTACCATGTCTGAAAAGCCACATCATATAAAATTATAAACCATTTACTATTTTTAATTCAATCATACATCTTATTTCCAAGTAGATTAAACAAGATGTATGATACCATTTTAATTCTTACAACATTTTTACAAACTAAAAACCAACAATGAAGAAGATCATCTTCTTGTGCTTGCTAATGGGAGTATTAGCAGTACAAAACATGTATGCACAATGTGTTTTCCCTTACCAGACGACAGGACTTTTTACTAAACCAAACGTTGCAGAGGTTAGACTTCTGAATGTTTCCTACTCGACCTATCGGGCAAAATATGATGCTCTTTGGGCTGATGGATGGCGCTTGCACGATCTGAATGTAAGTCAGATTGCAAATGCTACAAAATACTCAGCGGTATGGCGAAAAGCCAATGTAGGTGAATACCAGATTTATGATGCAGACTGGAATACTTTTATCAATTATTATAACCCTAAATTTGCTCAAGGATGGAGAATTCATACGATCGCTTCTTATGCAGATAACAATAACGTACTGCGTTATACTGCTTCTTTCAGAAAAACAAATGCGGATGAGTTTGCCATCTACGGATGGACTCAAACTGACCTTATCAACAAATACAATGAAGTAAAAGGAAGCGGATGGAGATTAAAAACCCTTAATTCCTTTTTAATAAACAATCAATTAAGATACACAGCTGTGTTTGAAAAAAGTAATTCAGCAGAATCTTTTATTGTCAATTATACTCAGGCTGATTTCGTAGCAAAATTTAATGAGATGCATGGTAAGGGATGGCATGTACATTCATTTGACACATATTTTATCAATGGACAATTAAAGTATTCTGTTATATTCAGACCTGGAGCTGTAACTGAAGTGATTGTTGCCAACTACGCCTATAACGATTTTATCAATACACCTTACTATAACAGTTCAGGATATGCATCCGGATGGAGACTGGATGAAGTTTCTATATCCGGTAATCCTAAACAAGTATGTAATGATGTAATTCTAAAACCGGTAACTGAAAGAGTTGCAGCAACAGAAGAAGAGCCGGCCCTTGAAGTAAGAAGCGGTGACATTGAAGACATCTATTCATCAGAAGTAATCAAAACGATCCCATCCCACTCTGCAGAAGGATTGTTTAATCTCTCTATAGACAATGTTTCAGAAGCAGCTTCTGTTTCACTCCAGGTATTGGATTTCGCAGGCAAAGAATATTCCATAGAAAAAAATACTTATTCTCTGTCTGGAGGACAAAATGAAATTATGCTCAACCTTTCAGATTTTCCATCCGGAGGATACCTTGTGAAAATGAATATAGGAGAAGCAACAGTAACAAGAAAAGTATTTATAGTGCGATAAACTTTACTACTGGCTTTACTACATACAGGCTGTTCTTGTATAAAGGGGCAGTCTGTAATTTCCTTTCCTTTGTTATCCTAATTTGTGTGCAAGATCTGATAGTTACTTAAAATACATTTGTAGGATTACCTCAAGGAAAGGTTCTTAAACAAAATTATCAGGATACCCGAAAGGTACAAAATGACCTTATCAAAATTAAAAGGGGAAGCAGTTTTAGTACAAAGCGCCTCCCCTTTTTAAATGTTATTTATTCCTTAACAAGTTTCTCAACTTTTACATCAGATGCAGTTTTTATTTTCAATGCATATACACCACTTTCGAGTACACTAACATCAATAGTATTTTCTGAAACCTCAAGAGATATGACAGCTCCTGCTATAGAAACAGCTTCTACCGCCACGATCGTTTCAGAAGATTTTACGTTAACGTCCTCTTCATTGACAGGATTAGGATATAGAAGAGCTGACATCCATTCCGTCTTCAGCTTCTGTCAGAGTTCTCCAACTACCAGACTGATAAACATAATGGAAAAACATTTCGTTTCTGGTTAAAATTGCAGCTTTTCTAGCCTCCGGGTCTCCTACTATAAGCAGGCAATCTGTAATATCTACATTAAATCCGAATTTGGAAAGATATACGATATTTCCCCAGGCATCAGTGGTAGTCGGTGCCCAAGTAGAAATAGTTTGGTTTAGCAGATGGAAAGATTCTTCCTGTGCGCACATCGGACTAGGAGTGGAATATAATTTTTACCGATATATTTTTTTAGAAAAATTTTTAATGTGTGAAATTCATGCTGCCAATCAAATAAATAATCCATACCTGTTAATCTTTCATAAGCACACTTATATCTCCATTTCTTTCAAGGCGTGCAGCTTTGATCTTACTGACATCAGATGTTTTTGCGTTCAGACGGATTGTCTGCATTAAATCATGCTTACTTAAATTACTTTTTCGCACTTCGTCCCATAATATTTCTCCATCCTTAATCAAAAGCCTTTCGTGCCCCTTTATCCAATCTCCAAATCTATCGGAATAGACAGCAATGAGAGAAAAAATTCGATGCAAAAATATTAATAATAAACAAGCGGCTAAAATTTCAACAAATTCATCAGAATTTGTAATTGCTCTGCTCAATAAAGAACCAAGAATAATTGCAATGATCATATCAAAAGCTGACATTTTCCCAATAAAACGCTTTTTCCCGAAACGTACCAAAGCGATTCCTGTAATATATATCACAAAGCTTCTTAACAGGACCTGCAATATCGATAGATGGTCATCAATTCCAAACATGGATTTTAAGAACGAAACTATTTCTTCCATAAATATTATTTACAAAGTTGTTGATTATGAAGTACAATTAAAGAAAAACATGTATAGAGTAATTTTGTTCGCTGCTTTCAGAAAAGATGGGCTTAGATAATGTTATTTGCAAAAAAGTATTCAGTTTTTTGCACAAAATGGAAACTAGATTACTTTTACCTCTTGCTGTTGCTCACACTGTTGCTCCTTTCCTCCGCGCCATATCCAGCTGACATAATACTCCCCTTGTCATTTGAGATACTAAAAGGAGATTTGTAGGAAGACCTCCTGCTTTTCAATAAAGAAAGATTCTTAAACAAGAATATCAGAATATCTCAAGGGTACTTTATGTACCTTATAAAAATAAAAAGGGGTGCTGCTTTAATACAAAGAGCCACCCCCTTTTTAAATGTTATTTATTCTTTAACAAGTTTCTCAACTTTTACTCCAGATGCAGTTTTTATTTTCAATGCATAGATACCACTTTCTAGAGCACTAACATCAATCGTATTTTCTGAAACTTCAAGAGATTTGATAACTCCTGCTGTAGAAACAGCCTCTACCGACACAATCGTTTCAGAAGATTTTATGTTAACTACCTCTCCATTGACAGGATTAGGATACAAGGATATTGAAGAAAAGCTGGCATCCATTCCGTCTTCAGCTTCTGTCAAAGTTCTCCAACTACCAGACTGGTAAACAAAATAGAATGGCATTCTGAAAGCAGCTCCTTCAACAGGAACATTTGTGCTCAGATTATTGGTATACGGAGCTCCACCAAGAACATTGTCGCTGTCTATCGCTACACTATATCCCAAAGCAGAAACGCTAATAGAAGGATTATTTCCTACATACATATGTCCTTTGAACTGATAACCGTCAGTATACAGATATACTTTACCTTCATTTGGCCTCACCCCTCCCTGAGCTGGATACGGTGCACCTACTACTGCCCTGTTAAACTGAATAGCCACAGAATATCCAAATTGATCTGAGTTATAGGGACCTGCTGCAGCAGGTGGATTTAGTGTGTTTGTTAATTGCCAAACGTTTCCGTTTCTGGTTAAAATTGCAGCTTTTCTTGCTTCCGGGTCTCCGGCTATAAGCAGGCCATCTGTAATATCTACATCAAATCCGAATTTGGAAAGATATACGATATTTCCCCAGGCATCAGTGGTAGTCGGTGCCCAAGTAGATAAATTCGGCTGGTAAATCTGTTCCTGTTGCCATACATCATTTACCTGTTTGTAAATATAAATCTTCTTTATTCCCGGTGCCCCCACTACCATGCGGTCACCTCTTATGGCAACAGATATCCCGAAATCAGCATTACTAGGAAGTCCTGAAGGTGTGATTTTTTGACTTCTCACCCATGAGTTACCTGATTCTTTCCAGATTGCAATATACCCACCATGAGAACTGCTGCTAGTATTAGGAGCACCAATTACCATCCAGTTATTGTGCAAATCAATAGCCTTCCCGAATTCATCAAATTGACCGGGAGTGAGAGCGGTAAGAATTGTGTTGAAATTGTTTTGATACTGTCCGTTTACGCTTTTTGACACATAAACTCTTCCTGTGTAGCTGTTGATCTTTGGAGCACCTACTGCAATCCAGTTACTGGTCATAGAATGAGCGTATCCAAATCCACTGTTTTGAGGACCAACTGCCTCAAATTTGTGAGCGGCATTTTGAAATAAATGTATCCGGTCTCTGAATTCGGTGCCAATAATTGAATGTCCGTAAAACTCGGTAAGGAATGACAGTAAATCTTAAACAAACGGCGATTTGGAATTTAACCAGCTAAAAATCTTGGATATTTTTTTAGTAAAGGAACGTCGTATCTCCCGAATGAATCAATGGTCATCTGCATCCTTTTATTTGGAAGGTGATAAAAGATATTCTTTATCACAGATTACAGGGAATATTTTGGGCAAGCAGTGATTGAAAGATTCCGTCCGGTGCAGACACCGGCCGGGGAGTAACTCGCTAAGTTGACGGCTATGGTCGGGAAATACGGATGAGAGAGAATAGAACATTTAAGCACTTTTCTGCATATAGCTTACAGGTGTTACTCCTGTTGATTTTTTAAATGCTCTGTAAAAAGCAGATCTACTGTTGAAGCCACATTCTTCTGCAATAGCTTCTATGGTATAATGGCTTCGTTCTTTTAAAAGTATCAAAGCGTATTCTATTCTTTTGTCATTGATATACTCATAAAATCTTTTGTTCAAAAGTTTATTAATACATAATGAAATCTTTTTTACAGAAAAACCAACCTCCAAAGCCAGCATATTGATGGTGAGTTCTGGATTGGTGTATAGCTTATCATTGGAGAGTTTCAGCTCCAAGGCATCCAAAATTTCCTGCAAACCGGAAAGGTCATATACCGGCTCTTCCTTTTCTGAAACTTCATCAGAAAGCTCAGTTACATTGCTGCTTTCTATTTTAAATTCCTGGTAGCTTTTATTTGTAAAAATCGAATTATAGTGATAGCTATAATATAGGATACAGACATAAATAATGTTCAGTACTATAGGCAGGCAATAGTACTCTACGTAAACCATTGGTAAGATGAGGTAAAGGGTAAGTGAAATAAGGTTGAGTATCCAGATTAAGCAGATGAAAATGACTATAAATTTTACTTTAGATTGCTCATCATTGGAATAAGCATTGAGGATATTTTTACGGTACCTAAATACCAATATAGTTGATAATGTAAAATAGATCTGCTGTAAAATGATAAACCCAAAAGTAAGAATCTGCATCTCCAAGGGATAAGGCTCATGTAAAATACCTTCCAGATAAGCAGCTTGATCGACATCCGATAAAGTAGAAAAATGAATGGCGCAATAAACACCATATGCCATCAAAGCAATAGTAAAAAAATAAATGAAATCGAAACGTTCAGCCTTTTTACCAGTCATGATCTTTATATAGATATATGTAAGCGGAGCAAAAGCGCTACCCGTTATTTGGGCAAGAAAGAAGACATAAGGGAAATCATTAATTCCTCCGGATAAGGTAATAATATTACCAACAAAGTTTATGGAAGGATTTAGGAGTATTAATGCCAATATTTTATTGGGCATGGGATTTTCTTTTCTGAAAAATAATATGCAAAAGAAAACTATTAAATTAAAAGTGGTGATAATATTAAGCGTAAGCATGTAATGAAAAATAATTATTGTTCAAATATATGCTCTTATAGGATTTTATAAAAATATAGCTTTCAATAATCTTTTTTTTGGACCATTCCTGTTGAATAACTAGATACAACTTATTTACATAATATAAGCTAGTGCAAACATAAAAAAGGAACCACATAGTTTAAAAAGCTATGGGGTTCCTTTTAAAAATGATGCAAACAATAACTTATATTATTTTGCCTTTACATCAAAAGCTCCTTCTGTTATTGCGATCTCATTACCACTGTTTGCAACAACAATTGAAAACGTTCCTTTCAAACTGATAATTTTTCCTGAGTCATTTTTTTCAAGTTTTGAAATAGTCATTGTTCCTGATTTTGGAGTATGAGTTTTGTTGGAAACCACATAACTTATTGATGAAGAGAAAGCTACATTTACTGCTTTATCAATCGGAAAGTCTTTTTCAAAGATAGCTATATAGAACGAACGGCCATTGGCATCTTTAGCCATTGCAGCAATAGTGCCCCCCACAGCTGGTATAAAACTAACTTCTGTGGCAGAATAAGCATCGTCTCCGATTTTAGCCACAAATGATCCGCTGGTCGACGTTTGCGTAGCCGGAGCAGGGGATTGGTCTTTGTCTTTTTTGCATGCTGAAAAACAAAGAATTGAAACGACAAAAAGGGTGAAGAAGTAATATTTTTTCATTTTTTTCTTGCTACTTTTTAATCAAAATGTAGCCAAATGTTTAGTGATTAAATCTCCTACTCTTTTATACAGATTTTCGGAATACTCTGTGTTATAAAGCTTATTTAAACAACTAGGTTAGTATTTGTAAATCTGATACCACTCATTGGTACCAAGTTGGAGGATAATTTCTTTCTTAGCTTCGCTTAAACTGATCTTTGCCGGTGCTATCGTGCATTCAAGTGCAGGACCTTCCATTTTAGAACCGATAGAAAGGTTTTTGCCAGTGCCGGCAAGTGTAGAAATTGTGTTTGAAATAAGATCCAACTGTCTTAATCTGAATCCTTTATTATCTGAGATGTAAAGTTTTGTTCCTGCCTTATTTACTGCGATACTACCCAATGCATTGAATCTTGCTTGTTCCGGACTTCCGTCTGCAAAACCATATTCAGTTGCCTGATATAAAGCAGTAATTGTCTTGGTTGGGCTTACTTTGTAAATCCTGTTAATGGCCGGACTGTTAAATGCTGTAAAAAACAAGTTATCCTGCGCATCAATAGTTAAGCCTGTAGCCTTTAAGCCTGTGGTTAAATCCCATGGATTGATGTATGGTTGTATCACTCCATCTGCACCTATGAAATATATTTTATACTTAAAGTCGGTAAAGAAAATATTATGATTACTGTTGACTACAAAATCCTGAAAATGATCTGCCAGATCAAGTCCTTTCATATCTCCGCCTTTGATGTCTCTGACAAATACTGGAGTATCGGTGTTCTTGATAATCTTAAATAATTTACCTGTAGAGCTATAGGAGGACAAACCTGTTACTACCCATATTGTGCCATCCCCATCATTTGTTATGCCATTGATACCAAGCGTTGTTGCTCCATTAACAAAGTCTGATGCCTGAAAAGTTTTTGTAATTGCTCCTTCTGCATTGATTCGCAACATCTTGGCATTAATATGTGTTGCGCCATCAAGGTTAAGAGTAAAGAAATTACCTTGATCATCGGATGAAGCAAAATAACTGTTCGTTTTATATTCGTTATCAAAAAAAACAATGGTTCCGGTACTACCATTCGGCATTCTGTTGTCTAATGTAAAAATGCCATCAAATCCGACTTTACGAAGAGCAGAAGTACCGTTTACCTCAATTGCAACGAGTCCTGTCGCAATTCCGGCTGGTACCTCAACTTTCAAAGCAGTTGCCGATGCAGATTTTATCACAGCAGTTACAACAGCACCTGAAGTGACTGAGGTAAATGTTACTTTGTTTTCAGCAACCACTGTACTGAAATTTGTACCATTTAAAGTAACCAAATCTCCAACTTTACCAATGTTAGGATCCATGTTTTCAAATGATGGCAATGGACCTGTTGCTGCTTTGGGAGTTATATGACCTCCCTGAGGATCTTGAATAGTTGCTTCAACGCTTTGAATGATAACAGAAAGCAGTCCAGCTGGAACATTTTCCGGAAGCGTAAAGCGAATTTCAGTATCGCTAACGGTATTTATAACTATAGGTACAGAACCAATTGCCAATTTGACCTCTTCTTTTACCGTACCAAAACCTTTACCAGAAACGGTTACTACCTCTCCTGGGCTGGGTTCTTTAGGTTGAATAGTATTGATTTCAGGTTTTGTTACCGCATTTTCCGGATCTGGCTCATTCTTTTTGCAAGAAGTTATTGCAACAACAAGCAGCAGTACATAAAGTAATTTTTTAAGCATGTTTTGTTTAGTTATTATAAGATATTGTAAATTAGTATTTTACAACCAACGAGTCGTTCTGAAATATTGTTTTGTAGTAAAAGCATGTTTGTCCTACTGAGATCTGTATAAGAGAAGTTAATGAGACTTCTAGAAACGATACATAAAAATGATTTTTAGTTATTACACTCTCTTTAATAAGAAGTTAATTGGAGTTTTTTACAGCCAACGAATATCTTAAAACTATTGTCTCAAGTAAAAATATGCTTGTCCTACTGGGGTCTATTGGGACAAATTAGTATAATATCTACATCAGTGAAAGTGTGTTCCTCCCCAGCCGATGTCTGCACCGGACGGAATCTTTCCAAAAGTGCTGCAATAAATAATACTGGGTTACTTTTCTTATTTATCATTCCTTTTTATTTTTGAATGATACCAGCTATTTATTATGGATAATTTTTTATTAAAGAAAGGTCGTATCTCCCGGATGAATCTTGAAGAGGTTTACTTTTGGACAGATACAATTAAAGATTAGAAATCATTGTTCTCTCCGGATAAGTACAAGGAATTCATTATTGCTCTAATGATAGAACAAGTATAAAAAGGATTGGTAACTATTTATTGATTTGTCATTAAGCCTAATCATCTTGATTTGATCTGGATTTTTTTTTAGAAGTGATAAAAGATCCTGCAGATGGTATACCCTCTCCTATCTATTAAATTACATAATTGTATTAAAGGCTGCTCTGAAAAGGAAGCCTTTTTTAAGCATCCAAACTTAGTCCCCGGTTTATCAGGTGTGGAAAATACTTCAGTTTTATAGACCTGCTCTTGCTTTTCTGTTAAAAAAGCTTTTCCTGAAATTGATTAAAATATGGAGAGTTGCGTAAAATGTTCTATATTAGGATAGATTACGAAAAAATTGTTCAAATATTTATGTCTTATTCCAAACAAAGCCCTAAGTCTTATATCCAACACCACAAGGAAGCAGTAAAGATATTTACAGGTTATATATCAGAGCACAGGCTAACGGGCGAAAGGCAAAACATCCTGATTGATAATCTTCAGTTATCTCAGCTGTTGAAGGAGTTTCATGGGGTGGTATGTATTTTGGATTTTTCGACCCTGAGCTACATTTACATGAGTGAAAATGTTGTAAGTTTAACAGGGTATTCACACGATGAATTTTATGAGAAGGGTATTCAGATGACGATATCCCTTTTCCCGGAGGAACAGCTTAAAATTATTCATAATCAAATTTTCCCAATCATGTTCGATCATTTTGATCGCTGCGAAAGTCTTGAGGAAATCAAAGACCTGCGTGTTACTTTTAATTATAATGCATTTCGAAAAGACGGATCTATTGGTTGCTTTTTGCAGCAATTGTCAATTATTCATGGTGATGATTGTAAAAAAGCTCGTATAGCATTAATGCTGGTTACAGATATCAGTGATTTTAAGCATGACGGAAATATGACTCTGGGAATCTCAAAGAAGAATGAAGATGGGGTTTATCATCCCATTTTTACGAAAAACTACCTTTCAGACTCTGAACCAAATATTCTTTCCATGAGAGAGCTTGAGATTCTGAACTTAATGAGGACTGGAAAATCGAGCACTGAAATCAGCGACATGCTATTTATAAGTGAGCATACTGTTTATAACCACCGGAAAAAGATGTTGAAGAAGATGGATGCAAAAAATACAGGAGAACTGCTTTCCAAGTCGATAGCTTATGGATTGTTGTAATATCCATTCACTTCGCTCTTGCGGATTTGCAATCTTCTCCCCGCCGGTGTGTCCGCATCAGACGGAATTTTTCCATAGCACTTAATCATGATGTTCTCTGTGACCTTTTCTTTCTTTTTACAGAAGAATGATTAAAATAATTTTCCGATTTTTATTTTACAATCCTGAATGGATATGGTTAGCAGTGATTGAAAGATTCCTTCCGTCCGGGCAGGACTTTATTTACTTCTTTTATCACTAATTGCACTTGCTATGTGAACGCGAGCATTCCCAAGATGCAATTGCCAAATAACTGAGGCAGTCTTCCAAATGTATAAACGCAAATCAGTTGTGGGCATGACACCTTAGCGCAACAGGGTACTATTTCTGTCATTAAATACTTTTTCGATAAATGAAGAAAAGGAAGGAGCTATAACCTCAAAATCAGTCTGACCTTTACACTCATCATAAAAATATATTTTTGGATCTTCTTCATCTTTATCACATTTAAAAAACATAAATTGATATCCTTGATGAATGAGAAAAACCAGGTCTTGGGGTTCTAAACTTTTCTTAAAATTATTTCCGATGAGAATTTTCACTGCTTCATTCTTAAAGAAAAGAAGATCTTTGCTTGAAACAAAACTTCCTGCAAACAAATCGCCGGAATCTTTCCCCAGAATTAATAGATATTCACGATACGATTTAGGCAAATTAACCCCAAGCTTAAATTCTAATTCTCTTATCTCATTTTCGGTGCAAGGAATTATACTTCCTACTTTATCCAAATTGTCTTTTAAAAATCTTAAATATTTCATCTATCTAAATTGGTCAGAAGAAAACGTTCTTTTTATTATGTAACCGTCTTTCACAAATACGATTTTGAGTGCAGCTTTTATTAGACTCTTATTTGATAAATTCTTGACTCTTCTCCCCAGGGATGATAGCCTTGACCGATATATTCAAAGCCATATTTTTCATAATATCCTACATGGTCTGTACTTAGGTATAAATAGTTAAATCCAAATTGCTTAGTGTCTTTTTTAGCCTTTTCAATCAACAGAGATCCATAGTCATTTCCTCTATGCTCTTCTTCTATAAACAAGGCACAAAGCCAGGGATACAAATCCATTCTACTAATAAAATCATTTGGAATTAATCCGGCACATCCGATAATTGTATTATCTTTTTCTAACAGATACCATTGAGGTAATGCCTGTGGAGCATTTATAGCATTAGATATACAGTCTTCATATAGTATTGGAAGCACTTTAGGCCAGCTATTCTGTAAATATTGAATTGCCTTTTCTTTGTATTCTGAATTTTCTCTTACAGATATAATTCTCATGTTATTTTAAAGTCTTGCAAAGGCTCTTAATTTTGATTCCTTCATTGCTTTAGGTTGAGCAAAAATCATAATTATTCGAAAGCCGTTCTACGATAATGATAAAATCTTTTAATTTTTAAAAATAATGAGTCGCTTAAACATACATATTAAACAGTTAAAAAGCGGAAAGCCTAAGCACCGCAAAAAAATGTAATTTATTGCTTCAGTTTTTTAAATATGACTTCTCTTTTTGCTCTAGTGAGGAATCTAAATTAACCATGGGCTTAGTCTTAAATGAATAAGTCGAGACAAGAAATCTTATAAGCAATAACTAAGTTTTTTTGCTATGGATAGCCTCGTGACTGATGACTTTTTAACGATTAAAAAACGAATACCCAATATTGATATACAGCATAAAGTCCTCTTGCTGGTTGCTTTTGATAATGGACACCTCAATGGGTCCTCCCGGGGAGTTATAGCCAAACGTAATTCCGCCACCCCATAAAAAATGATTTGGATCGGCATCCGAAAGTGTGAATTGGTCAATGCGCTGACCCACCGTAGCCACGTTTACTCTAGGGATGAGATACAGTACCTTTAAGAATTGCTGCTGCACTCCCAACTGAAAGTTGACCACGTTGTTCATCAAAAAAGGAGATAATCGATGCCCAAACTCCTTGATACCAACAAAAGGAATGTTCCGTTGAAAATTTTCTCTCATTCCGCCCAATCCGTAAAAATGGCTCAAGGTCAAATCGGTATGAAAGGTGAAGCCAGCAAAACCTGAGGAAGTCAAGGTTGTGTTGTGGCTTAAAGGCAAATAGTTTTGAATGCTGGCATATAATTGCTGAAAGCTGGGCCGAATATCTTGCTTGCTCAGGGGTAGATCTGGCAACACAAGCTCAATATCGCCTCCCATTTCATCGGCCATGCGGTAACGGTAATCGAATACCTGCGAGGCCGACGCGTAAATTTTCCACCCTCTTGAAGGATAGTTGATCCCATTCAGCGTGTTCAGTCGAAGCGTTAAATAGGCAGCAAAATTGCTGCTCTGCACATAGGTGGCAACATTGGCGTTGTTGACGAGGTTGCGCATATTAGAGTATTCGTTCAGTATGCCGAAATGAGCACTTGCCTCATTCGCTATTTTCTGTTGCAGTTCCAAACCTACCGAATAGGTATAAAACTTATTCAATCGGGAAATACTCAATACATTCCCATTTGCAAGGGTAGTAGGCACGTCATATTGGTCAAATGTTTCATAGAGATTCAGTTGTGAGCGACGCTTAAGTCCAAAGTATTTTCCATACTGGCTTCGTCCACGAATGTTGTCCCCAATGTTAATATTGGCAAGGAAACGGGAGTTTTTCAAAAACAGGTTCCTGGCCGTGAACTTGAATATGAAAGATGTTTTGAAAAAGGTATTATAGTTAAAATCCAGCTTGGCAGAGTAGCGGCTTGATTCTATCACGTGAAGGATCAACTTATTTTCGCTTGGGTCTTTGCCGAATTCCATTTCATAATTAATCTTCCGGAAGTTCAAGGTGCCCATTAGCTGATTTATGGCCTTGTCCAATTCTTCGCAGGAGAGCGGTTTGCGGCAATCTATACCCAGACTACCAATCACGTAAGAAGAGGAATACGTTTTCAAGCCACGCACTTCGATATCTGCAAAAGAATAGGCTGAACGTTCTGGAAGTTGAACCATGCGATCAAATTGTCCAGGATACAAAGCATCCAAAGAATCCTTTAAGGCTTGGAGTACAGTACGAACCGAATCTCCCTTTTCTCTCCCCAGCTTTATAATGGCCTCAGCTTTGGGAAAGTCTCCTACCGAGAAGCGCTTCACATCGGGTTCGATCAGGAGGTCGACCATTTTTTTTTGTCTTGCCACATCCACACTTCCTGCAAGTGCCATGGCCTGAAACAACACGTTAGTCATGGAGCGCAGTTTGCTGGCTGGCAAGGTACCCGAACTCACATTTACTCCTATTATAATGTCAGCCCCCATTTCCTTGGCTTCGATAACAGGGAAGTTTCGAAGCACTCCTCCGTCCACGAGGTATTTTCCTTCGTATTTCACAGGTGTGAAAAGAGAAGGAATGGCCATACTCGCCCGCAGTGCATTGGCAATATTGCCGCTGTCTAAGACTTCCACTTCCCCCGTTTCAATATTGGATGCAACACATTTAAAAGGAATGGGATAGTCCGTAAATTTATGTCTGTCAGCTACAGGCTGGACCAAGCGGGAAAATTCGAGCCCTAACATATGTCCTTCTAACAAACCATTAGGCATTATTACCCTTTTATCTTCAAAACCTAGTTCAAAATTATATTGCCCATACTCCGCCTTGTCTTCAGGCGATAAATAGTTCAAGGGAATCTGGTTGGTAAGATAAAGTTCCCACTTTTCTGAAATTGCTATTTTGTGTATACTGTCTGCTGAATAGCCCATAGCATACAAAGCCCCGACAATACCACCCATGCTGGTTCCGGTAATATAATCCACCTTTAATCCCACTTCGTCCAATACTTCCAAAATACCGATGTGACCAAGCCCTTTGGCCCCTCCGCCACTTAATACCAATCCTATTTTGGGACGTGGTGGCGTTTGTGCATGACTTGAAAAGGAGAGGCATAACAAAAGCAAGAAAAAGCGATAAAAAAAACGCATAGTAAACAATCAGAAAACAGTTTAACAATTATTCAAAAAAAGGACTGGTCATATATCCGCACTGATAAACAAGAGAAAAATAAAGAAAAAAACGAATGAAGTATATCCTCTAATATGCATAAAAAGAATTCTAAAAATCAAAGATACCAATAATTAGCTTTTTATAAAAGAAAAGTTCCCCACCTGATTAGACAACAAAAGAATATAAACATTCGACTTGTAATACTAACCACTGTGGTATCAACCCTGAATTTTTAAATAATATACTTTCCTCTGTCGTAAGTTTTTACGAAGAAATAAAACAAAGTATAATCTTGTAAACAATTAAATTATCGTCGTAAAATATTATTATTAGGAACAGGTATATTGTTCTTTCCAACTACTCTAAATTATGAGCTATAACAAATAAGGAAATACAATGAAAGCTATCTTAATATTCTCAACACTCACCTTATTCTTTTCAACTAAATAGACAGTCCGAAAACAAATTAGTAACAGGTTCATATCTTTGTGATAATAAACTCCAATTGGAAGAATTAAAAATTTCGGAGAATGAATTTATTTTATACCATCATTCTCATGTTGACGGAACCTATATGAGAAATGGAATGGTTGAGCAATCTGGAGATACGATTAAGCTAATTGAAAAATCAAATACAATAAAATCCTCAGATAGCCTTTTTCCATTCAACAGCAAGTTCGTATTCAAAAACAATCATCTTTTTGTGGTTTTCAAGAATAAAATAGGAAAGGATTTTGTAAAAAATTCACCTTGGAATTATTCTAAGACCTCCAATAATTTTGATACAAACAAACCAGACTGGTATAGCGAATAATAAGTATTACTCGCATATGGCCTGCCTTCTCCTCATTGATCTCACCGACCAAAAAAGGAGATTCTTATATCATACATACAGAGAATATTTTGGTGAAGCAGGGATTGAAAGATTCTATCCGGTTCAGACATAATGGCTGGGGGAGCCGAAATTGGAAAAATCAATTTTAGGAGTAAATTAGCAGAAGAACTTAGATACTATTTTTTTCATTAATCAACAAGCATATGGTTTCAATATTAAAATTCATTAAAGGAAACCTGGCTAATTTATTAGTGCTTTTATTCCTGCTGACATCATGTAAAAAAGAGAAGCAAGATATTCCGGCATGGGATATAGTAAGCGGAGATTATAAAGGGATTTTATATATTTCAAAGCCCCAAGAACCCTTGAATGTTGCACAACCATATTATGACCAGGCTGTCAAAGTTCATAAGGTGGGAACTGACGAATATAGAATTACCCCCTCAAATTCAATTATACCTACTTTTAATTTTAAGTATGACAGCCAAACATCAACGAAAATCGGTATTATTTATGATGAATATTATTTTACAATAGACTCACAAACCAATAATGGGGTAACTGTAACTTCGAATAATCTGGTATATGATAAAACAAACCCTAAGATAGGCTTTTCTATTTTTAACGAGACGGGTGATACTCTCTGGATATATACTGGTAATAAACAATAGCCCGCAATCGTTATTCAAATTTTTAGAAGATATTCTCCTATACCTCTTGCTGTTGTTCAAACTGTTGCTCCTGTCCCCTATAGCCCTCGTTTGATTTACCTTACACTTGGCTTATTAGAATAAAATTAACGAGGATTCTCGATAATTGCGATTGCATCGTTACTCCATCTATTCCCTCGAATGCCTGCTCAATTTTATCTGTATTTTACAAGACGTTTGTTCAACTTCACATTGTTGGAAAGGATCCGAAGAAAGTAAAGACCAGGTTTAAAATTGCTGATATCCAAATTATATTTATTCTGGCCTGATATTAGGCTTTCCTGGCTTGAATAAAGAGTGGTAATTTGATCATTGTGAATGAGTTACAAGATAACGACAATTATTCAGACTGAAGAATTTAGTGGCCTATTGTCCTCGTTTGATTTACCTCGCATTTGGTTAGTTAAAATATGATTAACGAGAATTCGCAAGAATAGCGATTGCGTTGTAAATTCAAATCTCCTCCCCGGCCGGTGTCTGTAATGGACGAAAACTTTCCAAAAGAGCTGCATTAAATGATACTGAGTCACTTTTTATTTATATTTGATCAATCTCCTTTTTTGCGATTAATGCTAAATTCAAAATACTGCATTTTATGGTATCGTTTAATAAGTGAAAACTTACTTTCATCCACCCAACTCAATTTTTCATTAAGTAGCGGCATTTACTCCTTACTATTTAGATATTTTTCACCACCTGTGCGGGAAAGATGTGCCCTATGAGTGCATAGGCATACCTGTGAGGCTCACTATATCATAAATAACTAATGAAAACAAAAAAAATCTGGCTGGCAGGTATTATCTTCCTTTTTATTGCAGCCAATGCTTTTTCTCAAACTGGTGTAATAAAAGGATTAACGGTAGTAGTGGAGTTTCCCGATGCTCCATTTGTTGAATCTGACGATTCGGTGTCTTTAATGATGAATCAGCCAAATTTTGCCGGCTGGGGAAATCAAGGTTCCGTCAGGGATTTTTTCCTTACACAATCCAATGGTAAGTTAGATTTAAGCACAATTGTTATCAGAGTATCTATGCCCAATCCTGTTTCCTATTACTACGGTGGCCCAGGAGAGAATACAGACCTTCAGACTATAGCGGGGCTTATCAGACAGAAATATCCAAACGGTTTTTCTAATTTGACCTTATTGCCAAATGGAAGTATACAACATGTTAATATTGTATGTAAGGCTGACAAAGGTGCCTGGGCTTTTGAACAGCAGCCAGGTAATACTACAATAAAAGTTAACGGCCAGTTTGTTCCTATTAGTAATGGAAATATATCTACTTACGGTAGGATTCAGCAGCCGGAACACAATGTAATATGTCATGAAACCGGACACTCCCTATTGGGTTTTACGGATTATTACCGTTCTGCACACAGTAATTTAGGTATGTTTGATGTGATGGCCAGTGCTGGCTCATATAAAAGACCAATGCCATTTGGACCTGCGTTTAGATTTCAAAAAGGTTGGATAGACACTGTAACTGCAATTACAGGAAATTCAACTACCACCTATTCTATACAAGCAAACAGTTATTCCAGAATGTATAGATATGTAAACCCTTTAAATCCTAAAGAATATCTGATTTTTCACGCTTATAAACATGGTGGGTATTACCAGTCTGAACTGAATGGTACCCCTACCCCGGAAGGGCTTGCCATCTGGTATGTAGATGAGGAAACTGGATATAAGCTGCCTGGACAGGATACACAGTTCCTGATTAAACTGGTACAAGCAGACAATCTCGATCAGATGCACGATGAAGATGCAACCGCTAGTATAAGAGGAGACTTGAATGATTTTTATGGCAACGGCAATAATTCATTCCCTAATGGCCATCCATGGAGATGGAAAGACGGTGGTGAATTTGGTATTACTCTAAGCAATATTGTCAAATCCGGTAATTATGTAAACTTTACGGTCATTGGCAGAACCAGAACAGTGCTTGCTATGTCTGATATAAACGGTACTTTATCTCCAAAAGGCGTATTAAATATTGCAAGCAGCACAAGTCAGTCTTTTACATTTATCCCATCCCCCGGGTATGAATTAGTAGATCTTCTGGTAGATGACATGTCCGTCCCTAAGTCTAATCCATATACACTAACAGGAATAGGTACTACTCTCAAAACGATACAACCAATTTTTGACAAAAGAGCTAATTTACCTGCACTGCCTTCACCATGGCAGAAAGCACATATTGGTGTAAACGGTCTGGCTGTTCATGATGCGGGAAAGTTCGGTCTTGAATCTGAAGGTGGGTCTTTAGAAAAAAATCCGATAATTTTACTTATGTGTATCAGACGATTAATGGCAATGGTACCATTATAGCCCGTGTGTCAGATTGGAACAATCCAAACAAACAATTCAAGGCAGGTATCATGATCAGAGAGTCTCTGCAGTCCAATTCTATTCAAACTATGCTTGTGAAGCCTCTTTTTGGCGGACATATAATAGCGCAACGTACAGCAAGCACAAATGATCTTCATAATGACCCAAATGGAATTGGTAATATGCATCTTTATAACCTTTACAATTGGTTGAAGATTACCAGAACCGGCAATGAATTTATCAGTTATTGTTCAAGAGATGGTGTAAACTGGGTTCCATTGGCGCAGCAAACTATTAATATGCCTGCTCAGGTTATGTTTGGTTTGTGTGTTACAGGTGGTATTCAATACTCCCCGGCCAGAGCCAGTTTTGATAATGTAAGTATAAGTACTGTTAATGCTGCCTGCACATTTAGCGGAACTAAAATTTCAGGTACCAGCATTGGTACGGCAGGCTCCTGGAACAATGACGGAGCTACCAGAGACAAAGCCTTTGACGGAAACATATTAACAGATTTCGATGCACCTACTGGAGATGCCTGGACAGGACTAAGCTTAGGTTCCGGACATAGAATTACAGGAATCAAATATTACCCAAGAAGAAAATCTGCAGACCGTATGGTGGGTGGAAAGTTTCAGGGAAGCAATAGTGCCGATTTTAGTTCTGGAGTTGTCGATTTAGCAACGATTACAGTAGAACCCTTTCAAGACTGGAATTGCATCACCGTAAACAATACTACTTACTTTGCATATATTCGTTATGTAGGTCCAAGTGGCGGACATGCCAATGTTGCCGAAATAGAGTTTTATGGAACAGTACAGACTGTTAACCAACTACCAATAATCTCTATTACCAGTCCGGTTACCAACCAGAGCTTTGCTGCACCGGCAACTATTACTATCAACACAGATGTGACTGATGCAGATGACAATGTCTGGAAAGTTGAATTCTACAATGGATCTACCTGGTTAGGAAGTGACTTCACTGCACCATATTCTTATACCTGGAATAATGTACCTGCTGGTATATATAACATCACTGCGCTTGCGATTGACAATCTGGGAGCTTCGTCATCATCTACCAGAAATAATATCGTAGTTATTGCAAATACAGCTCCATCAATAAGCATCACCAGTCCGGTTACAAATCAGAGCTTTGCAGCTCCTGCCAATATTACTATCACTACTGAGGTAACTGATGCAGAAAACAACATTACAAAAGTTGATTTTTATAACGGCTCTACATTGCTTGGAAGCGACCTGACGGCTCCGTATTCTTATACATGGAACAATGTTCCTGCTGGTGTTTACAACATCACTGCACTTGTTATTGACAACCAGAATGCTACTGCGAGTTCGACAAGAAATAATATTACAGTAATTGCTAATACACCTCCGACTGTAAGTATTACAAGCCCTGCTGCCAATGCTGCTTTCACTGCACCTGCAACGGTAACAATCTCAGCAAACGCTGCAGATGCAAACGGTACGGTATCTAAAGTTGAATTCTTCAGCGGTACTACTTTGCTGAATACTGACAATACAGCTCCATACAGTTATTCATGGGCGGGCGTTGCAGCAGGCACATACAGCATCACTGCAAAAGCGACAGACAATAGTGGTGCTGTTACTACTTCTGCAGCGATAAGCATTACAGTAACTGCATCTACTGCAAATATCACCGGTCCAGCTTGCGCCAATAATAATCAGACATTGACTTATGAACTGGCACCTTCTTTGAGAGCGAGTGTATATAACTATGGATGGTATTTCACCGGTTCAACTCAGAGCTTTATTCCTTCAGGATATCAGGCAACATTGGTTACAGGAAGTAACTATGGCGCAGGTCAGCTTTGTGTCGGGGTCAGTCTTAATGCAGCTCCTTGGCATACTACTTACTGCATAACTGTGCCTAAGTGTTCTGGTGCAAGAGAGGACGAAACAGAAACCCTATGGACTGAGAATACCGCTGCAAACACATTGAGCTTCCCTAACCCGTTTGAAAATGAGGTTACACTTACCCTGCCATCTGACAATGAACCTGCATCAATTGAAGTGTTCAATGTAAATGGCATCAGAGTGGTAAATGTTCAGGCTACAGGTTCTTATACATTCGGTAATGAGCTTAGCACTGGTATTTATTTTGTAAAAATCAGTAGGCCTAACAAAACAGAAGCCATTAAAGTGGTGAAGAAATAGATTCAGGAATTTTTTCAGGGATTCGTTTTTTCAAACAGGGGGTAACTCGTAGGATGTGCCCCCTGTTTCTGTTTATAAATCTTAACTCAGATAAGGTTGTAGTTTTAAACGACCGCATCAGGATCCTTATCCAGCCCGATTCTTTCAAGAAATGTATTATTAAAGACCCCCATTGATGAACCTAAAAGAGACTTTCTAATCTTCAGCCATTTATTAATCCGCTCCTCTCCATACATCTTTCTCACCATTTGCGGCGTCATATTGTAATTAAGCTTTCCCCAATGCAAGGTAAACGGCACTCCAAGTTCATCCAGTTTCTGACAGGTTTTGATAAAGAAGTCTCTTGTTATTTTAGAATCCATACCATCTAACTCCATCACACAGCTCTTTTCAAATCTTGTAAAACCTAATAATGCTTTTGTACCTTTTACAAATCTGAAACCTATGGCACCGCTGAAAGGGTTTTCTTTATTGATTTCTATAACTGCTTCTAGAACTTTAGAAGTATGTGCTGAATCTATACAAAATGCAAAACTTGCAAGTTTTCCCCTGTATGCCGTATTTCTGAATGTCTCCCCTACTGTGCCCGTAAGCGGATCCGTGACGGCATATGCGAGTGGAAACAATTTGTTAACCAGAGGAGGAATAATATGATCTGCTAAAGATCCTGCAGCATCAAGTACTTTTTGTATGAGTCCTAATGTGTCGTCACCATAAAAAAAGCCGTTTTCATCTATTGGAATTTTAGTATAATTTTCCCTGTATGGCAATTTATAGATCAAACGAAGGTATACACCTTTCTTATCATTATTATGATCAAAACTATGAGGATTTACCACAACATCGAGATGGTATATCTGAGGCTTATCCGGGCTCTGCGGATAGGGCAACCGTGAAGCAATACCTGAAAAATCTCTTTGATTGATTAGATTTTTAACGGCATCAGCATAAGGTACATTCGGAATCTTGTGCTGTTCAAGAAGAAATATAGGCTCTACTTCAAGCAATACACCATGTATAAATCCAAAGCTTCCGAAACTCACAACGGCCGCGTTAAATGCATCATCGTCTCTTATTAATTCTGCTCCAAGCCATTGAATAAAATTATCAGAAGCAATAGGGTTTGAACTTTTTTCCAGCCATATATGAGAGTCTGGTCCTGTAATGATATGAAGTCCGACTATAGTATCATGTACAGCTCCCAGATTAAAAGCACCTCCGTGAGTACCTGTAGACGTGGCTCCGGCAACGGTTTGACCATTACTGTTTCCTGAAGCTTTGAGCGAACGCTTTGGGTTACTTTCTTTCTCCAGCTTTTCATTCAGATCAAGAATGCTTACTCCGCATTGGGTAAAAAAGAGGTTCTCCGGTTTCTTTCCCTGATCAAGCCATGCCTCATCAATAAAGGATTTTCCCATATTAAATGTAAGTCTCAATGACTTGGTATCTACTACTCCGCCTTCTGATATTGCCACATCAGAGAACGACCATCCGCTCCCCATGGCTCTCAGCTGAATGTTATGCTCCAGCGCATATTTGATCAGCCATTGAAAATTTGCTGTAGTAGCCCTGTATTTAGCTGTGCCATCCTGCGCGGATTCAGGCAAACGCAGTTTAAAACTTGCATGCTCTTTAAAATTATGGATAAAGTTCTGATGAATATTTTCCCACTTTCCCAGCTCTAACGGTTCAATTCCTTCTGGTAGATTCATGTTGGATCAATGTTTTCGTTAAAAAATTATTCTCCCAATTGCTCGGTTGGTATGGATTTAGGATTGCAGGTCCATTCGACCTTAAGAGGCACTGCTATGCCAAGTGTTGCTGCCGATATCAGTATAAAGCCTATATTGGTCTTTACTGTTACGCTGGTCATAGCCCCCGATTCACATTTGGGATTGATATCTTTAGTCTGCACCAGTCCCCAGGCATAAGTCCAGGCCGTTTTCCTGTTAGCAGGATTGTTTACCATTGTATCACTGTCGTACTTTGATACAATCCTTGTAGTCATGCAGCTTTGTAAGGCCAAAGAGACTGTCAGCAGTGTGACCAGCAAAAAAGACCTTCTGCCGGGATAAGAAAATAAATAATTGCTCATAGGTGAATATTGTATTTCTGATAAAACTCAAGGCTAATATAAAGGACAAAATAAAGAAAATCAAAAAAGTTAATCTACACAATCGGATAAGCGTATTTTGAGCATTACTTCCGATTGAATCGCTACTTCCAATATTTAAAAGTAATTTTCCTATATCACTTGCTGTTGCTTAAACACTAACCTTAGTGCAGCTCTATTTGAAAGCTTAAAACTATTTGCTATACTAAAATATTACTTATCCCTATGTTGCAGGAAGTGTCAAATTCGAATTCGATGCCATGACCAGAATAGAAAATACTTCTCCGTATGCGCCTTTTACTGACCAGGATGGAGATTACAATCCTGGTTTATTAAAACAGGAAAACATACACTTTCTGCAATACTTTATTCTGATATTAATGCTTTAGGAACAGCAGGAATAGGATCAACGATTAATTTTTATGTACTCCTGTATCAAGAGTACAGGCATATGAAATTTTAAAACCGGAAGCAGGTTCTATTCATGTTAACTTCTTACCCTACCCTAACCCATCATCAGGTGTTTTCAACCTGACCTTTGATCCTGCTTCCAAAACCACTCTCAAGGTTGAAATCTTTGATATCAATGGACAATTTATCCAGAAATTATTCGAAGGTGAAGCTGAAGAACATATGGGCTCCGGTAAATGTAACCGGAGCGTTTACTTTTGTAAATATTCTTTCGGTATTGAAATCAAAACATCTAAAGTGATATTCAAAGAATAGGAACCGTTTAATTCATATCGAGCAATGAAATACCATAAAAAAGGGCTGTTTCAAAAGCAGAGATGGCCCTTTTTTTCACCTTCAAACAATAATAATAAAACCTTTCAAAAAGCTTTCACCTCTTGGAAAGGTTACTTACAATTTAAACTTACATATCTACAAGCCCAGTTCATGTATAAGAAAATCTTTTGTGCCATCAGGACCTGAAATTGTCAATTGCAAAGGGTAAGCATCCTTCTGAACCTTCACATCAAACGTAAGGAAAGCGCAACATTTCCGCTCTAATTTTACAAGATTCATGATCTCTTCCAGGTTACCATCATTTCCCGCAAACTTAAAAACCATCCCGTTTTCAATTTCATTTTTTTCATGAATCAGACTCTTGAACTTTTCAATAATCATTTTTCTCTCATTTAATTCCACATTGGTCAGAGAACAAACCAGTGGTTCTTTTTCGTTGTTAATCATAACATCCTCCTTTTTAGATTTTACAGTACAACTTTTTTCAGCATTATTACACTTGTTGATACAACAACTCTGCTTACATCCTGACAAATAAAATATCAGAAACGGGATAAGGAAAAAGGTAGTATTTTTCATAACTTCATTATATTGATTCAAAACAAATATACAGGGTGGAGTATAGTCCACTGTCAAGCATTTTCTTAAGAAAATTTATGTTAATCGGTGATCTTGTAAAAAAATCAGGCCTGTCAAAAGATACCATCCGGTATTATGAAAAAATGGGGCTTATTAAAGTCGATAAAAAAGAACGCAGGGAAAACAATTATAAAGAGTATTCAGAGGATATTCTTGTCAGGTTGACCTTAGTTAAAAGACTAAAGTTATTAGGCTTTACCCTCAATGAAATTGCAGATACGATTGATATATTATTAGGGGAAACCAATCCCTGTTCAGAACTTCTGGAAGCAGTAAATAATAAGATTGATCTGGTAGAACAAAAGATGAAAGAGCTTCAGGAAATAAGAGCTCGTCTCACAGACATCAAAAAAAAAAAATGTAATGGCAATTGCAGCATAGATGATATATTACCAAGCTGTATTAATTGTTAATAAAGACCTCACCCTAAGTCCCTCTCCTGAAGGACATGGCCGTCAACTTAAGGAACCACCTATTAAATCTTTAATTTTCATAATTTAATGAATCAGACATAGGGCTCCACCCTATGCTGACACAACACCACCCCCTCCGGGGGCTTGAGGGAAACCTTGCTATGTTGCATCAGTAGCCCTGGTAGGAGGTCCATTATAAACCTAGCGAATAGTCTTACCTTTTAGCTAAGTCAAAATTATTTAACTCTATCTTCATATATTGTTAAGTTGACAGCCCTCTCCTGAAGGAGAGGGACTTTAATGTGCATGGTATTAGTTATATCAATTTTAATTCAACTTTTTTTTCATCAACTGTTCCCTTCTCTTCTCTTTCATGAGAATGGTTAAGGGTGAGGTTTATTGACTCGGATACAAGAACTAAATAATCAATCCTATTGCTAAAAAAATCCCGGATCCCGAGGCTTTTAAACGCTTATCTTAAACTTTTTTACTCAGACGTTTAGAAGGACAATCAATATCACAGGAAGCTGCTTTTCTTTTTTTAACATACCATACAGTAAAGAAGACGATTGCCAGTAACAAAAATACGATGGCAATCTTTTCCATAAACACCGCTATTGCAGCTAAAGAACTTATACCTATTGCAACCGACAATGGCGGTAGCGTGCAACATAACATACAAAGTATTCCACTGGCCAGGCGAAGTTTTTAAATATTCCGGTTTTCCTTTTATTGTTTTCCATAAATTTCTCTTTTTTATAAATTTACAGCGTGGAGTATAGTCCACAGTCAAGAGAAATTTTAAGTTTTTTTTTAACTGATTAGTTTCTAGGCCAATACATAATAATAGCTACCCCGACCAAAACAACCAAACTTCCGATAATATCAAATCTATCAGGGGTATTTCCATCAATTTTCCATCCCCACAGTATTGACATTATAACAAATACACCTCCATATGCGGCATATACACGTTCAAAATTTCCCGGTTGTAAAGTTGGTATTATGCCATAAAATATAAGTACAATTGCCCCGGCTATCGCATACCAGATATTCTTCCCCTCTCTTAACCATAGCCAGATTAGATAACCACCGCCTATCTCAAAAAGACCTGCTAAAACAAAATAGGATATTGACTTTAATAAACTCATACTATTTCAGATTATTAACATAAGGTAGCAAACAATCCCTTAATATCAATAAAAAATTAATACAGCAAGAAAGGCTGGTCTTACAAGGATAGTCATTACTATTATAAGGTACTGATATTACAAAAATAGCTATATAATGCTCTAAAAATCTCGACATGAGCCTCTCTGGTAAAATCTTTAATATTGGTCTTCTCACAATTTATTCGCAATAATTTTCTCCCTCCTTCCACTATTTCGGTATGGTAAAATAAAAATTACTCCCCTTCCCTAATTCGCTTTCTACCCCTACTCTTCCAGCATTTGCCTCTACAAGTTGTTTTACTATTGAAAGTCCAAGGCCGTGACTTTCTATATTCTCTTTGGTATGTGCTATTTCAAATCTATCAAATATTATTGACAACTTATCTTCTGGAATACCCGAACCATTATCACGGACACATATCTGATAATAGGTATCAGTTTCAATGGACCCTATCTTAATATCCGGGTCATTTTTATCCATATATTTAATAGCATTCCCAATAAGATTCTGTAGAATCTGCTTCAGAGAGGATTTGTTATAAGTAACTATAGGCAATGAATGTGAAATATGAATATGAAAATGAGATGGAGGATTTAATGTAGTTAGGACATCCTGGCAAAGATTCAAAAGATTGACAGGCTCTTTGATTTGCTTTTGCCTTTTTGCTGTCTTCAAAACCTCTTCAATAATGTTTTTCATATCTTCAACCTTTCCGACAACCATATCAAGCATTTTCATTCCTTCCTCATCCATAGATCTGGTCTGACATTCTTGTTTTATAAAAGGCACTAATCCTTCAATGACCGAAAGAGGAGCTCTAAGATCATGAGAAATAATATAGGCATAGTTATCAAGTGAGGCATTTAACATTTTTAAGTTATCAATGCTAATGGACAATTCTTTCGTTCTGTTATTCACACGACTTTCAAGTTCAGCGTTAAGGCTCTTTAATTGCTCAAGCATCTTTACTCTTTCTGTAATGTCCTGAACAAATCCTGTAATCTTTGTTATTTGCTTATTTTCATCCCTAAATACCCTTGCTTTTCCATAACTTACTCCTTGCGTAGAATCTTTCCTAATGAATTTAAACTGATATTCAAATTCATCCTCAATAAAAGTTGACTCAGTAAATAATTTTTTAATATACTCCTTATCTTCAGGATGAACTACCATAAAGATATTGTCCTCTTTAGGATCGAATTCATTGGGTTCGTAACCATAGATCCTGTATAATTGATCAGACCAGATGGCACTATTATGCTCAATATCGAATTCATAACTACCAATATTTGCCATTCCTTCAGCAAGAGTCAAAAGAATTTCTCTTCTCTGGCTTTCATGCTTACTTCTTTTCCATTCGGTAATATCCAGAACTGTGCTTATTATTTTAATTGGCTTTCCCTGGTTACTGTAAAATACCTTTCCCCTTGACCAAACATATTTGATTATATCACCTGGACATAAAACTTTATATTCAATATCGTAAGGCTTATGGTCAAAAATTGCGTTCTTAATAGTCTGGTTCGCTTTTTCCCTATCGTCAGGATGAATGAATTCTTCAAAGGGATGACTTTCCAATGATATAGCATCAACATTTTTAATGGTGCCCGAACAAAGTATTTCAATCATCTCGGGACTTAAAGTTAATTTCCTGGTCACAAAATTCCATTCGTAACTTCCTATTTTACCTAAGGCCTGTGATTGAAGAAATATTGACTGAAGGTTTTCTAATTCAATATCTGCCTCTTTTTGTTTAGTGATATCATCAAAGGTAACAAGAAGTTCAGTTTCACTTATTTTAATCATTCCGTTCTTATACCATCTATTAAGACCTTGAAATCCATAAAAAAAATCTGTTTTAATTGATTCTCCTGTTTCTATTACTTTTACTTGCGAATCAAAAACTCCTACATCTTTCAGATAAGGATATTCTTCTATCTGCCTTCTTCCAATGAGGTTCGTTCGTGTATTACCAAGTAAAAGTTCCGCCCAGCGGTTGACATGGACATATTCAAAATCTATAATTCGATTACAGGAATTTCTTATTACCTTGAATAATAAAATTCCTTGCTCCACCGATTCAAATACTATAGAAAAAATCTCGTCTTCATTCACTAATTTCTTTTCAGATCTTTCGCTCATATATTGAAAGAATGTTATAACATCACTAACCTGTTTTAATTTACTCCTGGTCTCCGCTTCATTATAACAATTATCCTTTCCAAGAAGTTACCCTAGATTATTTTTATTATTTCAATCCTTATCCTTATGGAATTATTACGAAAGCTATTTGAATCTGACTTTATGCCTCACGGGCATTGTTATTTTTGGAAGCCGGAAATTTATTTGACCAATGCGATAAGCGACAGCATTATAGCAATAGCTTATTTTCCTATTCCATTTAGTATCGGATACATTATAAAAATCAGAAAGGATTTTAAGTATTACTGGATATTGATTCTATTCTTCATATTTATTCTGGGATTGGAATAACACATGTTATGGATGTCATAAATATATGGAAGCCTTACTACCATCTTGATAGCTTCTTTAGAGTAATGACCGCATTGGCATCTATAGGAACAGCAATTGCCTTACTTAAGTACACTCCAGAAATAATATTGATTCCTAACGCAGAAGAGTTTAGGGGGATAAATATAAAATTACAAGAACCGATCGTATTATTAAATCAAAAAGAGGAACAGTTACGTATTGCCCAAATTCAATTATCCAAAATAAATGAAGAGTTGGAAAAAAGGTAAACGAAAGAACTGTTGATTTTAGAAATGCGAATAAACAATTATCAAGAAGGTCTTTGGAGTTGGAAAAAAGTGAAGGAAAACTTAGAACCATAGCAGACAATATACCAAACCTTGTATGGATTGCTAACAAAGAGGAAGAGATAGCAAGTTCTAATTCTTAAAAAGTCATAAATATTATTGGTATTAGAACGAAAGTGTTTTCCAAACGAAGTCAAACACATCCTCTACCTGCTAATTATTTTGCCAGGTTAAGAATTCTAAATGCCCCTCTGGCGACAATTACAAAGACAGCTGTTCCAATAATTAAATCCGGGTATTTAGAATCCAATATATAAACCAAAAAACCAGCAGCTATTACACCTAAATTGATTACTATATCATTAGAAGTAAAAATCATGCTTGCTTGCATATGTGCTTCTTTGTCTTTTGATTTTTGAAGTAAATAAAGACAAATTGCATTCGCTAACAGTGCCAAAAATGATATGATAATCATTGTGCCAAAATCCGGGACCTGTTCATATCCAAAAAATCGTCTCACCACTTCTGCAAATCCAAATAAAGCCAATACCAACTGAAAGTACCCACTTATTTTGGCTACATTTTTCTTTTTAGATACAGTACTACCAACAGCATATAAACTAAGCCCATAAACCAAGGCGTCTGCGAGCATATCCAAACTATCAGATACAAGGCCCATTGAGCGGGATAAAAAGCCTGAAATGAATTCAACCAGAAAGAAAATAAAATTAATTAATAGAACGGTCCATAATAATTTAGATTGCTCCTTTGAAGAATCTACAAAAGAAACACTTCCAACGCTTTCACTTTTGAGAAGGGAGGAGTTAAAATTCAGGTCATCAATTGATTTTTCTATTTCACGAAGCTTTCCTACATGATATATAGTTAACTTTCTATTTGGTATATCAAAATCCAAAGATTTAATTTCCTGTATACTATCCAATTTCATTCGGATCATACTTTCCTCCGAAGGACAGTCCATTTTACTTATAAGAAACTCTGACTTTTCCATTTAGCTAAAATAAAATCCAAATATAGAGATTTTCTTTATCTGAACTGGATTCATGGGATGAAGGGATAGACAAGATTATCTTCGATGTGTGCCCTGAACTTTCCATCACAACTATTTTAATTCAAAGCTATTCCTTAAATAACTTGCAGGGATAACCTTTAAAGTAACGGGAAAAATTATTTCTCATAATAAATTATATCAAAAGTCTCAAGCTTTTAAAATCGCTATAGTCACTCAATAAAAAAATCCTTATCTATATTTTATTCCTATCAATCAAAATAAAAATAGCCAGCTCAAAAAGAACTGGCTACTCTTAAATCTTTTCTCAAATGCCCGATTTACAAATGTGAACGAGCTTTATTCCAATTACATACTTTACAAAATTGCTAGCCTGCATAGAGTATTTTTCGAAGATAATCTTGTCTATCCCTTAATTCATTAGCATCCAGTTTAGACAAAAATCTCTACCAGCTAGAAACCTAACTATTCAATATCAATCCCAACTCTGATAACTGGATATCATCCAATAAGACAACATCTTCTTCATAACCAGAATTACATAAAAATCCTTTTTGAGGAGTATAACATGTATATACTGCCCCGAATGATCCTTTTAAAAAAATTAGAGGGCTTGGACCACATAATAAATTCCCTCCATATGCAAATTTAGCCCCGCTTCACAGACTTACATCATTACCACCTCTAAGTTCTTTCCCCAAAACATTGACATAGGAAGCTCTATAAATAATATATCAATGCATAATGTAGTATACTCATCTCTTTGAAAAATCGAAATATTACAATCTATTGCACCTTGCCAACTATCTATTATAGATTTTGAATTTATTAATTTAATATTTTCAACTGGGAAGTTTGCTCCATATATAGAAATGCCAGGGGCCTCCTCCTGCCTATCCTTTTTATTCCATATAATTGTAAAAAATCTGAAGAATCCATTTACAAATATTCTCTTATTTTTAATCTAAGTCAAAGCTTTAGTTTGTTTCTTGGTTGGATCATAAGAAGTAATAATATTACCATTCCAGACTTTCTTCATACTTTCAAGATTAACCTAATATCTCAAAATAAAAATAGCCAGCTCAAAAAGAACTGGCTACTCTTAAATCTTTTCTCAAACGCCCGATTTACAAATGTGAACGAGCTTTATTCCAATTACATACTTTACAAAATTGCTAGCATACGTAGAGATTTTTTTCGAAGATAATCCTGACTATCCCTTCATCCCATGAATCCCAGTTCAGACAAGCATTCCTGTTTTACTTCAATACTTGTACATAGCCACTATAGGACTCTTTGTATATCTGACTGTTCAGGTTAATGACGTAGAAGTAGGTTCCATCCGGCAATACTTCACCGTTTCTGTAGTTGGTTCCATCCCAACTCTTCAGATAACCAGTACTCTTCCAAACGAGATTACCCCAACGGTTGTAAATCAAAAACTCTGCATTCGGGAAGCTTTCAATATTCTCTATCTCCCAGGTATCGTTGTTTCCATCACCGTTTACCGTAATTGCATTTGGTATACGGATCGGTCTTTCAACATATACTTTTACAGAATCCAAACTCTTACACATATTCGTTGCATCCGCTACCGTTAAGGTATAAACGATCGTCCTGTCTGCTATGAATGTCGGGTTACTCACATTGGCATCGCTCAGGCCTGTCGCCGGAGACCAGCTATACAAAGCTCCCCCTGCCCCATTCAATCGACCTGTTTCACCATCCTTAATGTATATATCTGATCCGGCATCCGCTACAGGAGTCTGAATCACAGTTAGTGTTCTTCCTGTTGAAGTCTGGCTACACGTTCCATTGTCTTCAATAACCGTATACAAACCGCTCTGAGTAGCTGTGTAACTTGGACTGGTAGCTCCTGCAATCACAACCCCATCACGCAGCCACTGGTAAGTAGCTCCCGGATTTACTGGAACAGTATACGTTACCTTGTCCGGAGAACAAACCGTCTGATCTCCTTCATTGATCACAGGATTAGGAATCGGTTTGATATCCATAGTAATTTTAGAAGATTCCACATAGCTTGAACCTATCACACAGGCCAGGTTAGAAGTCATTCCTACCCAAACCACATCGCCTGTTACTAAAGTGGAACTACTGAATGTCGTTCCGGTTGCTACAGGAACCGTCGAATTATTCACATACCAATTATAAATCGGTGAAGAGCCTGTACCACTTGACGACTTAACACTGAATGTACTTAACAAACCTTCGCAGTTAGGATTCGCTTCAATCTCTACAGCTGCAGCCTCTGCATCTACTATATTTAAAGTAACAATATTGGAAGTTGCATCTCCTGCATTACATGTGTTAGAGGTCGATACGACAACTTTTACCGTTTTGCCATGATCACCGGTGACAGGATTGTAAGAATACGTCTGCGCTGTGCTTATTGGTGTAGTACTCGAACCTGAATACCACTTGTAGCTCAATGTTCCTGTACCTGTTGTATTGGCTGTAGCATTAAAAGTAAATGCTGCTGAGCCAGAACATACTTGCCCAGGATCATTTATACTGACTGTTACTACTTCCGGGGTAGTTACAGTTACCGTTATCACATTGCTGATGACCGAACCGCAAGTACCGGATGTTTCTATCCTTCTGAATTGTGTTGTAGAAGTCAGGACTCCTGGAGTGTAAGTAGCACCAGTTGCACCACTGATAACCGTCATAGTCGGATGTGCTGCGTCTGTATATTGCCACTGATAGGTGTAAGTTCCTGTTCCACCTGTAGGACTGGTTACACTGGTAAACGGATCAGGAGCGTCTCCTGAACAAATTGTCTGAATACCTCCTATGGCTCCTTCAGTAAGAACAGGGTTCACTGTGATCTTAACAGGAGTAGTAAATGCTTTATTACATGGTGCAGGAGCAGATGCATCATCCACTCTGCGTCGGTAGTAGGTAGTGGCAGTTAATGTTGCTGTCGGGGTAAAGTCTTTGCCACCATTACTTGGTGTACCTATTGCAGGAACCCAGCTTGCCTCCACTGTAGGAGTTTGTGATTGCTGCCAGCTATACACCGCAGTGACGGCATCCGAGGCTGCTGTTTCTTCCAGCTTAGCTGCAGATGTATTATAGCAAATAGTTTGATCATCACTGAGTTTACCCGGCTTTATTCCCGGATTTACTGTAATCGTTATTACATTAGATGCCACAGGTGTAGCACTTGCACATTCTTCATTACTTACAAGTTCAACTTTTACCATATTGCCAGGACTTGATGTGGAAACGGTCAGGTCGCTGGTCGTAAAGGTATTGGAGGAAGTTGCAGCTCCTTGTTTCGTTGTACCGATATACCACTGGTATAGTGGGGATGGTCCTCCATCTGTCGGAGTTGCTGTAAAGTTTACTGCATTTCCTTCACAAACGTCCAGAACATCTGCTGTGATACTCACTGAAGGCGCTGGTATAGATTTGATGGTTACACTTACTGGTATTGATACGTCTGATAATGGACTTGCACACAACTCTGAACTGGTCATGGTTACTGTGATCGAATTACCCGGGAGAAGGCTGCTTGTGGTATAGGTTGCTCCTGTACCTCCTACTGTTGTAGTACCGTTTTTCCATTCGTAAACCGGAGTAGAACCTCCGTTGGTTGCTACTACTGTGAAGGTTACGCTCTCATTCGGACAAATGTTTGACTTATCCGCTGTTACTGATACTTCAGGGATTACCGTCGGTTTTACCGTCATGATAATTTCTGTTGAGGTTGCATCTGATGGGCTTGCGCAATCAGAATTGCTCACCATTTTAACAAAAACTCTGTCTCCGTCTGCTAATGTATTGATGGTAAACTTATCCGAATCTACTGCTGAGCTCGCAGGTCCCTGACTTTCAGGAGTCAAATCTGTTGCTTTCTGTACAAACCATTCATAAGTCGGGTTGGAACCTCCATTGCCAGGAGCTGCTGTAAACGTTACGCTGGTATTTTCACAGATGGTAGTGCCAGGATCAGCTGTTACTGTTACAACGGGAGCAACCTGGGTTGTGACTGTCATCACAATTGCATCTGATACAGCGGGATTAGGCTTTGCACAAGTTAAGGAGCTTGTCATTTCCACATAATAGCTGTCGCCATCGCTTATAGTTCCTGCTCCGGTTGCCGGAGTCGTATAAGTAGCGCCGGTTGCTGATGGAATAGCAATTCCGGAGCCGACTGCTCCTTTATACCATTGATATGTTGGGGTACCACCATTTGTTTCCGTAGCAGTAAATGTAACTGCGGTATTCGCACAGGTGGTGGTTGACGGGGTTGAAATCACAACAGAAGCCGCAACTGTCGGAGTAACTGTAATTTCGATGCTTTCCGTAGGCACACCCAGGCAATAACCGGATGAATCTATTCTTCTGTAATAAGTGGTACTGGTCAATGCTCCAGGTGCATAACCCGATGCCGTTGTGCTATACGCATTTATATCTGTCCATGGACCTGTCGTTCCGTTCGTTGTAGAACTCTGCCACTTGTAATACTTATCAGCCACTCCCCCTGTACTTGCTGTACCGGTAAGTGGGGCCGGAGTTTCTCCCGAACAAATAGACTGATCAGAAGAAATGGTACCTTCTACTGTAGTCGGTGTTACTGTAATTGCAATGCTTGTGGTTGGCACGGCCGGACAGTATCCTGAAGAATCTATTCTTCTGTAATAGGTAGTGCTGGTCAATACTCCCGGAGCATAATCTATTGCCGTTGTGCTATATGGTTCTATATCTGTCCAGGGACCGGCATTGGTAGCTGAACTCTGCCATTTGTAATTCTTTTCGGTATCTCCTCCTGTGCTGGCTGCGCCAGTGAGCACTTCCGGAGTAGAACCTGAACAAAGATTCTGAGCTGAAGAAATCGTACCTGCTACGGTAGGAGCTGTAATTCTGATCACCAAATTTACCGACTCTTTATAACATGCAAGTAAATCATCGTTTCCATCTTCTACACGGAGTACGTAGGCACCGGCATCCGCCATAGTTGTGGCTGCTATGGTAAATGGTGCATAGGTATTGCTTGGTGTAGTTATTGCCACACCATCTTTATACCAGGTATAGTAGTAATTTTGATTTGCCGGAGTAGCAGCACTGGATATACTTAGTGCAGCACCCAAACAAATATCCGGATTAGCAACAGATGTAGTAACTGTTGTTGGTGGAACACAGCCGTTAATTGGACCGCAGTTTACCACATACTGGGATTGAATATTGGTGACACCATAAACTGTAGCTTTACCAATGTTGGTGATAAAGTCTGCACAGGTATTTACTGTTGCATCGAAAGTACGTTCAATAACAGCATTGGCCAAAATCGGCCCAGGAATAGTCGGCCAAATAATTGTTGAACCTGTCAATACTCCATTATCTGATATATTGGTAACATTATCTAATTCTGATGGTACAGGGTCAATGATTACCAAATCAAATGCTGAATCAAAATGAGCGGTATAAGCTGAAAGTGCCTGCTGTGAACCTTTTTCCGTAAATACCGGCATAACCGGCTCCCAGTTCTGTAATACCTGTAATGACTTTAAGAGGAGCTCCGGTAAAATCATTTATCCAGATGTATAATTTATCATCCTGCAACTCTGTCCGTATCTTTACAGAACTAAAGCTTCCAGGAAAGGTCATAACTGTAGATGGAGCAATAGGTGTGTTGCTTCCATTCTGATAAAGTTTAATTTCAATAAAGTTATTTCCACCTATGTTTGGAGAAATCTCAAGCCTTAAACCTTTGAAGTCCGCTAAGCCAGGTGTACCTGACTGGTAACGGTATAGAAAAGAGAATGAACTGGAATTGGTTGGTGCAATTGTAGATTCTACCCAACCATTTACGCCATGTGCTTTTTTAGGCCCAAAGGCATAACCATTGGCGCCAGGAGTATTGTTACCTCCGTTCTGATCCAATGAAATAACCGTCCCGTTTAATTTAGGCATGGTAACGCCTGTCCCTAATGTCTGCCAGTCAGTCAACTGTGTGCCTGCTCCTGCCCATGAGGCTGTTGATCCGTCTTTGTTTGTAAAGGTTAGAGTATAATTGATAACATCGCCGACAACTACCGAAGTCGTATTGGCAGTTTTCACCAAAGAAGTCTCTTTAGGTGGTGTCGGTGGTACAGGATTACAGGTAAGTTTTAAAATGACGGCGGAAGAATCCGGTGAATCTACATCCGACCAGATCCAGCCTGCATTGATGAATGTCTTTTCTGAACATGGGGCTTTAGCTATCGTTCTATAGGACAAATTGGCTTTTTCCCCTGTGAGCATAACAGGTATCGTCCATTTCACATATCCTGAAAATTTGGAATTACCTGCTAAAGGCGTGTAGGTAGCTGTAACACCGACTGCAAGGTCATCTGTAAATGCACTCCATTCCAGTTCGATGGGAATTGAGTCAGTCACCACTACATTGTAAGTTTCACGTCCAGGAAGCGGACCTTCCCCGGCAATTCTTCTCCAGGTATATCCATCAAATTCCTCAACCAAAACTTTTGAAAAATTCTTTACAGGTCCACCGCAAGCATCTTTGCTGTAATTGTCGACGTCTTCAGGTTCATATTTGGGTACTGAATTAAAATTTGTATAAGCCGGACTGACAGGAAAATAGCTGTCCTCCTGCCCGTCCTGGTCTGTCGTACTGATGTTCGGATCGTATGACCAGTCATCCACCAACCTTGGCATTAAAAGCGATGAAGGGTTGGATTTAAGTACGGTACGTATAATACTCGGACCTACTACTCCTTTATGTATCAGGTATTCACTATCCAGTTTATCGTACACATGCATGGTAGTTGCCGTTAATACACTTGCAAACTGCGTTACGATACGCTGGTTCCATGACCCTTTAGCATCCTGTCCCCATGGAATTTTCTGATAAATAAATTTCATGGGATTAGAAGGAGGATTGTATCCGTATTTATCAAGATCATTTTGGTTGTCTACTTCTGCAGTCCAACCAGTCGGGTTTGTTGCTACGTTGTATTCGCCGATGGCCGCACCATCATTCATGAAGTAGGAAACACGGTAATTACCCAGATTGATATATGCTTCATGGGCTGTATTCCAGATTCTGTAAAACTGATAAAAACTCCTTTCGGCAAATCCGCTTGCTTGTGCATAGTTGGCATAAGAAACCACCACACGCGGACGACCTCCATTTAGCCAGAGATTAGAACCTGTTTTATTTTCAAAGTCCAAAGTAAAGTTGACTACATCTCCGGGATTCATTACACTTCTGTCGGTCGTTTTTTTGATGGCCAGCACTCTGTCTTTCAAAAGATCAACACAGTTTCGCTCCATTGTATACGTCGCGTTGTTCGGGTATTCGTTGCTCGTCCAGGAAGGTGCGTTGGATGCAGTGATGGTGCTTGTCAGACAGACTGTAGTAA
The DNA here is from genome assembly GCA_024707265.1 of Sporocytophaga sp. Taxonomy (GTDB): domain Bacteria; phylum Bacteroidota; class Bacteroidia; order Cytophagales; family Cytophagaceae; genus Sporocytophaga. The sequence continues at coordinate 210,089 of JANQAB010000010.1, forward strand.
CCATATCGATCGGTCTTACCCTTACTACAAATTTTCTGACGCCCTTTGTTTGTTCCAGCCCACCGGTTTTAAAACCAGGAACTGTTCCGATATTCCATGTGATGGTAGATCCTGAAGCTGTTCCTCCACCACTCACAGAAACCACTTCATAATTAGGGTCAAGAGTTGTTGTGATTACAACACCAGTCGCATCGATGACTCCATAATTCCGGTAGCTTACTTCATAATTCAGAAGATCCCCTTCATACGCAAAGGTTTTATCTACATCCATATAAACCTTTACATTGGCGCCCGCTTTCATGTCTTCGGGTGCATGCAGGTTACCGGAGGCCGTTAACATACCCAATATCCTGAAGAAACCATGAAAGTATTTTGGGGTACTTCCAATATAACGTTCGTAGGGTGTCAATTTTGCGGAGCCACTCTGGTCATCCCACGCTAATTCACATTGCCTGTACAATTCAGCAGTTAAATCCAAATCTCCTGAAGCAACTGCCGCAGGAGTACCTGTTCCTGCCATCCAGTTTACGCCATAATTAGCTAATACATTCCCGTTTGGAAGATATTGTTGTTTTATTTGAGCAACACCTTTCCAGTTAGGCTGACCGGGATCGGGTGAAGCTCCCAGTTTACTGCAAAAGGCACTTTCAGAACTACTTGGAATAGAGCCTGGGAATTTCAGAAATTCCTTGTGCCTTAAAGCCATATCATATTCATAGGTATTGCCTCCCGGCTCCACCTGATGGGTAACAGGATTCCAGGTGGAATCCGGATTACCATGCCAGACATAATTTAATATTGTCCGCCAGGAACACCTGAAGTCTTCTCCTGCAGCAAAAGGGCCAAATGTTGTTACAGATCCATCGTCATTTACCGTATAGTTACCAGCACTTGCGATGTATCCTTTATCGTACATTTGCTTTATCGTCCAGTCCGCCGAGGCCTCACACCGTTTACACTGGCTGATCTGCCATTCAGTTCCCCCGTTTTCCTCCAAAAACTTTGCAAATTCTCTGAAATACGCTGGTGCATTATAATCTACATATTTACTGGTTACCTGAATAGGATCTGGCTTCACCTTTGCCCATGGATATGCTGTATTGGCAGCTGAATACCTCCAGTTGGTCAGTTCACCCCAGGTATTACCACTTTTCAGATATCCGTCAACTCCGACAATACCTGTTAAATAACCTTTCATTCCCGCCTCTGCACCTAGAGGACTTACTGAATAATATAGAGTATCAACCAGAAGCTTAATCATTTTTAACGCTTCCCCTTTATAACTGATCTCATTGCCACAAGCATCAGTTATTCCCATGTTATCACCCCACTGTTTATGAGCCATTAATAGCGCCATAGCAATATCCAAATCCCCATCTGCCGCAGAATTGATGGTAGTAGAACTGATATCTGTGTTTTCGTCGCATTCCCAGCCTGGAAAACCGGCGCCATAGGTATAGGTAGGTCTTAGAGGTGCACAATCATAATACTTCTTCACACCACTTAAGCGGTTGTCATGCACCCAAAGCCATAAACCGTCAAAAGTCTTTTTATCAGCAAAATGTGCTGCTGCCAGCATAGCATATCCATCCCCTTCCGAAACAAACGTACCATAACCTTGGGGAACCGTCGGATGGTTATAAATGATATAAGGAGTCGCATTGGCGCCCGTACCCAGCGTTTTGCCCGGCACCTTTATTGCTCTCCTCATCATAATCGTATACGCTTCACGCATAGCCTTTTCCATATCTGCGTGTGTAACACCTACAGCATTATTGGCCGCCAGGGATTTGCCTTCTTTGTACTCCAAAAACTGCGGAAACGGAAAAGCTGGATTATGCGTATTAATTTCTACATGGATTGTATCTCCAGGCCAGGTCTGAGCATTAGCTGCATTTGTTAAAACAAGAAATAGAAAAATTGTACTTATGATGTAATTCAATGCATTGAATAGCCTATCCATGAATAATTTCTTTTTGTTACAAATTGCATTAAACTTATTTACTATAGACATCTACTTAAATTTACTCTTGTTTGTTATTGGAAAAATACAATTTTTAAATTGCGTAATACTACCCGTGCAATGTAATACTCACAGAAGACTTAAAAGTAAACAGCCAAAAAACCTAATTGGAAAGTTTTTTTACCAGGATTTACAGAACTAAAAGAGTAACAGGAATTCAAGGATTAATGGATAGACAAAATTTGGTTGGCTGCGCAGTGGAATGGTCCTTCTAAATGCCACAATGGAGGGCTAATTTGAGAGAAGATGTGACCTCGAAAAGGCCAAATGTTTATAGAAAAGACCAGAAAAAATAGCATACGACCTTGTAGAGGGCGCACTAAGGCAATGCCCAATTCTTAGTAATAAAATAAAAGCTGTAAACCTATTTTAGGACGAGGCATCGGAGATAATCCTGTCTATCCTTTAATCCCATGGATCCCGGTCCCAGTTCAGACAAATATTCCCTGATTCCCCAGTTAGACTGATTCACTGGTAGAAACATCTTTTATCAAAAAATCATCGGCCCATAATTTTAATGCATCCATGATGGGAATCAAAGCTTTTCCTTTTTGGGTCAAAAAATATTCTACACGGGGAGGAATTTCAGGGTAAATCACCCTATCAATCAAACCATCCTGTTCCAATTCCCTCAATTGAGTAGTAAGCATTTGTTTGCTGATATCCTTGAGGATCATATTTAGCTTTCCAAAACGATTGATATCGTTCATGATCAAGTAGACAATAAGCATTTTCCACTTTCCTCCTATCACGTTTAAGGCAACAGAAACAGAGCAATTTTCAACTTTTTTAAGATTTGCATTATCCATAAAATACTGATTTACAATAAAGGTATGATTTTGATGACTATATCAGATTAATATAACTACTTACAATATAAGGACTAAAAAGTTAGAATTGCAATGTATCTACTGACAAGGATCCGGAGTCAGGTTGAAAGTTTCTTTACACCAAGGGGACAACCTTCCAATTCTGAACACAGACTACTATGAAAAATTATGTAATAACCGGTTCGATCGGACATATCAGCAAACCAATTGCGGAGCATCTTATTGAAGCTGGCAAAAATGTAACGATCATCACCAGCGATCCCAATAAGGTAAGCCAGATTGAAGCTCTTGGAGCTAAAGCGCTGACAGGTTCTCTTGAAGATAGCCAGTTTGTAAAAGATGCCTTCAAAAATGCAGATGTGGTATACACCATGATTCCTCCATTGATGAATACCAATGATCTGAGAGGTACACAACTTAAAATTGCATCCAATTATGCTGAGTCTATTCGTGAGAATAAAATACCGTATGTGGTTACACTGAGCAGTATTGGTGCGCATATGGGAAATGGCTGCGGACCGGTAGATTCTTTGTCAGCTTATGAAAAAAATGCTGGATCACATACAGGACTTAAATGTCAGGCATCTCAGACCTTCTTACTTTTTCTATAATCTGTTTAATCAGATAAGTTTGATAAAAAATATGGGAATTGCTGGAGGAAATTTTGGAAACAATGCTTTAAAACTTCCACTTGTACACACCAATGATATAGCCGCAGCTGCAACGGAAGAATTGCTGCATCTCAATTTCCAGGGGAGTTCATTTAGATATGTGGTGAGTGATTTCAGATCAACAGAAGAGATTGTACAAGTGCTGAGTAAGGCAATAGGAAAAAAGTTTTCATGGGTGGAATTTACAGATGATCAGCAGAAAGAGGGACTTCTGAAGGCAGGCCTCTCTGCCAGTCATGCGGATGCTTTTACGGAGATGGGAGTAGCAATGAGAACAGGTAAAATGTTTGAAGATCTGTATAAACATCAACCCTCTCTTAGTCCTGCCAAGCTTGAAAACTTTGCGAGTGAGTTTAGTCTTGCTTATAATGCTTTTTAAAGTTTAATGCTTAAAGTTATATCACCCAATGGCCTGTTCTCCTGAACAGGCCTTATTTTATTGTATTAAAACCTTTCAATATAATGAGCAACATTTCTCAGATGTTTCGCAAGCTCATCATGAACAGAAACAAAGTATAATACTGAAAGCATAATTTCTTTTGGTAATCCTGAGCCTGCGAAGGATCTGATAGTTATAAAAATGCTTTGCAATTACAATTAAAAATCTGCCAGATAGTTATACTACATTCTTTTGGAAAATTCAGATGTTTCACAAGCTCAACATGACAAAGGCATAGCAAAGTGTAATAAGCATAATCTTCCTTTATCATTACTTTTAACTCCTTCTACTTTCAGCTTTAAGCTTCCTCCCGACTATTGCTTCTCTAATTGATATCGATAAATATCATCACCTGATTGCTTCGTTAGCTCAAGGACATCACCTACTATTTTAACTCTATATTTTCCATTAAGAATGTAATTCCAATCAAAATCTGCGGTCCAAGGACATTCATTTACAAATTCAATTTCCTGATCAGCTGTTTTATATGAGCCTCTGCAAATAGCAGGAAAACGCTCTTGATCGCTGGTTCCGGAAAATCTTTGATCGGTAAAAGTTAATGTAACATTGGAAGGCGCATGATAGATATATGGTGAAGTATGGTAAAACTGACCTTTATAAATGCCTGGCTTGATAACGACCGGGTCTTTCTTATCAGGCTTACAGGAAATAAAAAATACAATCACTAAGAGTAAAAAAGAAAAATGTTTCATAAGGATATAATTTAAGTTTAAATAAAAATAACTCATTAACAAATTACGAATATTCACCAAAAATATAAACTTTTAAAGACGATTTATTAACACAATACATCTAGTCTTCCTTGTTGTTTATTATGAACTTGCAAAGGATCTGATAGTTACAAAAAATTCTTTGAATCTTCAATCAGAAATTTGCCAGATAGCTAAACTATATTCTGTTAGAAAACCCAGATGTTTCGCAGGCTCAACTTAACAAAGGCAAAACACAGTGGTTATGAGCATAGTCTTTCTTTGTTCATCCTGAGCCTGCGAAAAATTTAAGAGCCTGTAAGCCTCAATCACATTTCTCTAACGCAGCCCTTATTTCCTGTTCAGACTGATAGGAATGATCTCCCCATTCCCTGTTAATGTAATTAACCAGGTTGGTGATCTCTATCTCTGATAATTCATTGTTTCCAGGCATCTTTCCAAAGTACTTATGCCCGTTAACAGTAATGGTATCATTCATTCCATTTCTGATAATACAAGGAAGTTCAGACTTTCTACTAATCAAAAAGTCTGACCCGGCAAGTGGTGGGATTAACTTTTTTTAACCCCTCTCCTTCCTTACCATGACAATTGGCACAACTCTTCTGATATGTTTTTTCACCGCTAGGCCCGTCTACACAGGACACCATCAACATCAAAGGAATAACCAGGTATATTAAATGCTTACTTGCCTTCATGGTGAAGAAGTTTTATATCCTCTATAAGTTTAGCTGTTGCCTGATCTTCCGTTCCGTCATAGTAACCTCTTATCCTTCTGTTTTTATCAATCAAAATGAGGGCTCCGCTATGTATAAAGCCACCCGGAGCATCTTTGTCTTCTTGCGCACTTACCAGATAACTCTTTGCTATAGCATAAACAGAATCTTTCGAGCCATTGACCAGATGCCATTTTGAAGAATTGATGTCTAACCTATCGGCATATTCTTTTAACACAGGAATAGAATCATGTACTGGATCTATGGTATGCGACAGAAAAGCAACATCATTGTTATTGATATACTGCTCATATACCTTCAAGAGATTACTTTTCATCACAGGACAAATGGTGGGACAGGTCGTGAAGAAGAAATCCGCAACATATATTTTATCATTGAATGTAGCAAGACTTACCCAGTTACTGTCCTGATCGCGGAATCTGAAATCAGGGATGGTGTGGTATATGGTGTCTTCTGCTACATTGCCCGTCTCATCTTTTTCAACCACTTCCTTAGGGCCCAGAATAGGAAGTTGTCTCGGTGCTTTTTCACAGGCAACCATTACATAGAGACCAATTATGAATAATAGAATGTTACTTTTAACCATTTTATTAGTGTTTGTATTTATTAAGTATTATCTGTCCGGAATCAAGACTGGTTTCGATCTGCTGCTTTACTTTTATCATGATTATCTTCTGCTCGTCATAATATTTCTCCTTGACATCCTGCTCTGTAGATGCTGATGGTTCCCGGTAATTATTCATCCATCCCATCATGGCTTTATCAGCTTCCTCCAGACGTTCGATCTTAAGTGATATTTCTTTTTTGTGATCCTCATTGATGGTAGAATCTTTTAATTGCTTCAGCTCTTCTTTAAGCGTGAACATTTTATCCATCTTTGCCATCTCTTCGTCATGCAAGACCATCAATTCCTCTCTTTTGGATGATTTTTTTTCTGAGCAGGAAGATATAGTATAAAGGCAAACACCAGTGATAAGAAGCGCTTTGCAGCTATATTTTTTGAAACCCGAAAAGATGTATTTCAGGAATTCGCTTTCGTTTTTCATATTCATTTTAGTTATGTTTTAGGCTATCAAGCTGTTAAAGACCTCACCTTACATTGCTCTCCTGAAGAAGAGGGTCGTCAACTGTACTCTTTTTCTGTAACACTACATTCTGCTAATTTGTCATCCTGAGCCCCGCGAAGGATCTGATAGTTACAAAAAAAATCTACCATTTAAATCACCATTCTAACAGATAGCTCAACCTGTATTCCTTTTGAAAGCCCAGATGTTTCGCAAGCTCAACATGACAAAGCAAAGTATAGTGTTATGAGCATAACTTTCCTTTGTCATCCTGAGCCCCGCGAAGGATCTGATAGTTACAAAAAAAATCTACCATTTAAATCACCATTCTAACAGATAGCTCAACCTGTATTCCTTTTGAAAGCTCAGATGTTTCGCAAGCTCAACATGACAAAGCAAAGTATAGTGTTATGAGTATAACTTTCCTTTGTCATCCTGAGCCCCGCGAAGGATCTGATAGTTACAAAATTCACATCATAGAATAAAAGCAGTAAATGCAGAATAAAGGAATGGCATTCTCCTTAGCTAATTTGCCGGGGAGGATGAAAGATGGAACAATAAAGCTCTATAGGGCTGTCCTTTTTATAAGGAACAAAATCAAATGAGGAAATCTGAATTAAATTGAAAAAAACGCAAGCAATCTGTTCAATGAATTGCGTCTCGGATAAGGCTTTATCAGAACTTAAGCAGTTTGTTTTTTTGCTTTCGGTATCCAGTTGTTTTTTAAGGTAACATTTTCCATTACAACTATTACCTGTTTGATTTCTTTTGACACAAAGGATTTTAGCGATGACAGCCCTGTTCACTTCGAAAGAAGTCACAATCATGAACTTACTGAAGTTGTGCAGTAATATTCCGAAAATGGCCGCTATAAGTAATACGTTTTTCAAACCCTCTGAAAGAAGTACAAATATAAATCAGAAATAAACAAGAGCAATTGTAATGTAAGAATTTTGACCTTGATATATCCTTTAATTGTATTGATCCACTATTTATAGACCAAGTCTTTTCTTTAAACTTTTGACTTTCAACTTTTACCTTTCTTTTTACTTTCAGCGTAAAGCTTTCCGCATTCAGATTTTTTTACTTTCAGCTTTAAGCTTTTCGCTTTCAGCTTTTTTCCTATCTTTGCATTTCAACCAAAACCATAACACTATAGCTTAAAAGAAGACTAAAAGACTTTTACATATAATAAAATTGCGTTAGATATTCTTGCTCTCTGAAAACGGCGAAACTTTCATAAAACACAAGAATAGCTAAGTGGCCCAGCTTTGCGTGGACTTTAGCTATTGTGTTTTGGGTGCTTCGCCGTACCTCGAGAGCTGTAACTACTGTTCCACGCAATTTTTTTGTCTTAATTTTTTAACCGCTTGCGGAACGAAGCACAAAAACCAACAAACATTTATGGAAACAAATCCGGAAAAGAGAGTAGCTGTGGTCTTACCAGAAGACACCATCCTTAACCAGAAAATCATCGAAGAGCTGGACATCCTGCTCAAACTGGTTTCTCCTCAGGACATGAACAAGGTCTTAATTTATGTCTTCTTTATGTACATCTACTATGCGGAAAACGACGTCTACTGCTCCGACCTGAAAACAACATCAGAGATTACCTATCTCTTAATCGATTTTTTCACAATGGCAGGAGAACAAATTAAAAAGTAAGAACTTTTAATACCAGCTAAATGATGATCCATCTATCCATGCGATGAACATGGCGGTGAGTATTGGTGTACCTCACTGCAGTGAACTACTCTGATCAATATCAGAGCTCCTTCTCTCCTCTTTGACTTTTTATAATGCAGGAGAACAAATGAAATAGTAATAACTTTTAAAACCAGCTAAACTATGATTAGACAACCAAAGCGAAGACTACCTGAATGATGTATATCACAATACTATTGGCATTCGGGAGTGGGTGTCAATAGTGTTTTATTTTACATGCTCACCTTGCATTCAAGCCTTAATAAGGTTCAACCTGATGTGAATGATGTTATTACAATAATATAGACATTCGGGAGAGGGCAATGGTATATATTTACATTTGATAATTTGACCTTCTAGTGGTGATAAAAAGCTATAGTACTGGCATCATCATAGGTATAAGTAAGACTGAGGAGGAGCTACATTAAAATCATCTTTAATTGATAATGGTTTCTTATATTTTTTGGTATTTTTAATTTTAATAGCATGGGCAATTTGCCTGTCAGCGAAATATTCGTAGAAACGCTTTTCTGATATTCCTGAATATTTCTTTGTCATGTTCCAAATTGCTTCAGGGGAAAAACTAAAAATACTGTCTATTTCAAATTCTCCTATAACTTGTTTAATAGGTGATGATGCATAAACGACCACTGTTTTCACATTGGGATTTTTAAATATAACTTTACGAAACTCAAATTTTTTTGAACCCTCAAAAATTTTGAAAGCAAACTCTGGCTTAATCGACAATAAAACTTTCATCACTTTTTGTTGCTTTTAAAATGTAATTAAATTTTTCTTTTGTAATTTGTTTAAAACCTCGTGGGGCATCATTTATCCCGCATAAAACTTGTAAATCTATTAGCTCTTTCATATTTATTCTATGAGGAAAAGAATAAATATATAGGAACCTAATCACAAAAGGCTTGACCTCAGAATAACGCCACATTGCCCGAAGTTTATCTTCAGGGAAAACACTACTTTTCCTACAATACAAAATAAAATCGTCTTCGTCTTTAAAATCGTATTTTAAATCATGTACAACACCAATCGTGGAAATAACACTTTTATAGTACCCCCCTGTCCTATAAAAGATAAGTACATCCCCAACTTTTGGGTGTGGTGCTAATGCTCTAGAAACATAAACTTTGTTTATTCCGTTTCGATGAGGAAAATCTTCAATAAATTCTTCCGGTGATTCTGTATTCAAAATAGAATCAGGTAATAGTTCAGTGTGATAATCGGGATAAATTGGAACAATGAAACTGTCTTTAGTTCGCAAGATATACGGATAACATTGCATTAGACTGTTTTCAACGACCTTTTTACTAAAGTCTCTAACATAGACTAACTCATTATTTTTTTGCCCCACAGTATAAATCCCCATTGCTCAAGTAGATCAATCAATCTTCTTTGTTCATCTCTTTTGTCAAAAACTGTTACATAAATTTCATCTACTTTATTCTTTAAAGCATTATCAAAAATAATTTTCATAAAGCGTTCCCCCAAGCGGAAACCATTATTGATCACTTTAAATGTTCCTACCTTTAACCTTTTTTTAGAAGAAAACACAGGAGTTATATCTAAATAATTTTCGTCTTTATCTTCTACCTTAAGATACAAAAAAGATAAAAGTAAGCCATTATTTGAATTCACTGTTATATAGGCTTCTTCATCATACTTTTTAATAAACCATTTTTCAAAACCAACATAATCTTCCTTCAAACTTGTGAAGAAATCATCTTTAAGATTTATTCTCCCAAATTTTAATTTCTGAACATTTAAAACTTTATAATTAACTAAATCTGGATGTTCAGCAAAGGTTTTTTCAAGAAATGAATCAATTGTATAGACCTTATCTTCAATCCCTAATAAACTAGCTTTCTTATGTATTTTTTTATCTTCTGAAATTAAAATATTGACACGACCAACAAATACTTCATTTAAAAGTAGAGAATCGTTTTTGTCGTTTTCATTAATATCTATATTTACAGATAATGCTATTATTTCATTTTGTAATGGAGAAGGAATTTCAATTCGTTCATAACTATCTAATTTAATCTGAAATGTATTAACTGTTTCCTTATTCTTATATTTTTCAATTTCAGTTATAGTTATTGAATGAACACACTTTATGTATTTTGCGCGCTCTAACCAACGGTATAGAATCCCTACGTCTTGATTTATAATCTTTGACGCTTCTCTATGGATAATGATATTTGTATCAAGAAGTGCCTTCATTTCTTTTTTTTCTTTTTAAACATGTCTGACATATTGCTGAAAGCGTTTTGGAATGTTGGCCATGTGAAATATATAAAAGTGCTCAAGGCTAATCCAAAGGCAAGGTATATTTCAATTGGTAGACAGTAAAGTTTTAGTTCATTATTACTTGATTCTCTATAAGCTGGAAGAAAAAACAAAAAGCCACAAGCAATATTTATGAGAATTGCTAATGCAAATTGGCCTGTTCCTATCCTTTCCTTTGAAAATATTGAAAAGAATGAAAATGATTCCGAGTCCTGTTTTTTATTAAAAACAACAATTAATTCATCTTTCTTTACACGTTTATCGCCTAAATATTTATTAAAAGCCTCATATTCCAATGTCCTGACATTCTTAAGTGATGTATTGTCAAAAAATACGATATCATATTTGTTAGGAAGTATGTTAAAAGAAAAACAATATTTTATTTTACAAAATTCTTTGTTGCTAAAATACTGAACCTTTTCCTCAGGTATGTTTCTTCGTTCATTAATTTTAATATCATATATAATAGTGGATTTACTTACCCCCTTTTTCGCATTGAAATAAATGGCGCAGAAGGCCTAATCCAGAATCTAAAATATATATTTGGTTTTGGCTCATCTTTTAATTCGTGATATGATTGCAAATTTAAAGTAGCAGTAACAATTTTATCTTCATTAATTTCTACTTTGGCAGGTAAAATACAAAGCTCGTTTCTATCACTAAATTTATGGATGACCCCCAAACTACTCGTATTATTTTTTAAGTATTTACTTTCATTTATTGAATCATTAAAAATAAATCGACTATTATCAGCAATACTTAGTTTTTCATACAAGTCCTTTGTTTCACAGGACGATTCTACCCAAGGTATAAAAAGAGAAATAGTCAAACTTTCTGTATGTAGTGACTCTTTTGAAACTTCAAATCCGAACTCTACTAAAGAACTATTGTTATTGAATTCCCAAGAGCAAAGGTGTAATCTCTCAATTTTAATCACGTTAGCTTGCTGGGCATATATAAAAAAGGAATTTTCCATATTTATTTAATCATTCTTTTAAAAAGTGTTTTATTACCCAATAAAAATTTTACAATTTTGAAGGCAAAAAACTACGAAGCAAAATTATCAATTTGGAATAATCATATTGAGTACAAATATTCAAAGTTATTCCCAGTGTTTTAGAAATTAGTTTTGCATGAGCTAGTTCTTCCTTCTGAAACCGTTCTAAAAGATCATAATCATAAACTTTATTATCTCTTTGTTCAAGTCTATTTTTTACTTCAGAAATATTCCCTAGTAGAAGGTTCAAAGAAATAGGATCAATTTGTTTAAATACCTCTGGTGATATTTTTACAATTTCATTGTTGCTATTCAACAAACAATAATGTCCATCTAATAAGTAGTAATTTTGACTTCTAAGGACATTAGCTAACCCCCAAATTAAACTATTCTGTGTGTAGGAGATATCTTTAACCAATTTATTTTGGGGATCTTCGTTTATGTTTTTCCACTGCAAAAGATTACTTGCTGATAGGTATTCAATATTTAATTCACGACATATATGTTGACAAATTGAACTTTTCCCAACTCCGTGAATTCCCCCTATAAAAATAATATTGCTCATCATACTTTTGACCTTTTTTTTAAATATCTAATAAAAAAGATACTATATTTATATATTAAGAGGTAAATTCAAAGGTTCATACTGCCAGGTAAAACTAATCCAAGAGAAGCAGTTTCTTTTGATTTATTGCCTTGTTTGATTTTTTTTAGATTCATTACTCTTTATTTTTCACTTTATTAATAAAGGCCTCCTTACTTTAAATAAAATCCAGATTGATAGCTTCACTTAATTAATTTTTGTCCCAATTGTTATTTGCTTTATCTCTGAAAGAGTATTTCCAATTTGCCCTCGAAGCCAGTTTACCTCTTTTTCAATATTTCCTATTCTATCTTTATGACACTCTCTTTCATACTCAAGCTGTTTATAAGCAAAACGTAACTCAAGTTTAGCGATTTCTAATTTATTCTCTAATTCCATAATATGCCTACTGTCAGTTAAAAAATCACTTATATTCATTTTTCCAGAAATTACAAGCCCATACTCTTCCAAAGTTCTCTCTATTACTTGAATTTTATCTCCTTTTTCTGGAATTATTAATAATCTCACATTCAACCCATCTTGCTCAATTCTTACAACAGATTTAGAATTTGGAGTTTTTTGTTGTAAAATGGTGGAAAAGTAATTTAATATAGTTATTCCAGACTGTAAATATTCTGGTTTAAACTCAATAATTCTTTCTATCTTATATTTAGAGGCTAGCTCCCACCTAATTAAACCTAAATCAATTGCTGTCACAACTGCTGATACTGAATTATTTACTCCAAGCTTCTTGTACAATAAAGACTTATGTCTCCTTAAAGTTACGAGAGCAATATTCAATTTATTTGCAATATCTTCTTCTTTATACCCTTCCGCAATAAGTTGAAGAATTTCAATTTGCCTTTTACTAACTTGTTCCTTCATTTAAAATTTATTGCCCAAAATTTCGATGTAGTTATGCGAATTAGAAATGCACTAGAACTTCATATTTATAATTACCAAATTTTTATACTCAATCATAAATGAACAAAGTATCCAATTTGCATCCTTATTCAAATCTTTGCAATGTACTTTATTCTTTCGCTAGAATATATAATGTCATATTTATTTTAGTGGTTTATCTTATGTACCTACAAGTATCATTTAAAGCGTTACTTAATTTATTACTCCAATCTCTCAATTTATCTAAGTCAAATGTTTCACTATAAGTATCAATTATTTCCTTCACAAAGGAAAGAGCCGGATGCTCTGGAGATAGTTTATCGTATAATATAAGATAAGCGCTTCTCCTGTTTGATTCAAAGTCAGAATGAAGAGTCTTTAAATCATAGTTTTTCCAAGGATCTATTCTAAGCTCTTCAATAATGTCACGAATTTCACCCGTCTTATTTAGATTAATAAAGGTATCAGGAATGGTTGGCTTAGGAATATTTACACCACTTTTATAATAATCGAAATATTCATATTCACTTTTAAAATTCTCAATAAGGTCCTCGATTAAATCCTCTCTTTCTCTTCCTCTAATATCAATAATTAAATTAAGCGCTGAATCAGCCAGATTCCAATCAGCCTTCTGAATTCCTAACTTCGAACACTGACTATCTTGCCCTTCAGGTGTTTCCCATCTTTTTCTATAACTTTCATGGTAGTGTGTTCCACGTCTCCAATTACCTTCATAATCATAATACGAGGCTCTTAAAGACCAAGATGGATGATCGCTATATTCAACATCTTGAATTACAATATACCCTCGTGGCAGCCGTCCAATTATGACATCGTGAGAGAATGATAGAAAGTCATTGATTTCAACTTGAACTGTATTCTTTTTATTTTCTTCCTGTTTTTCAATTAACCCCTTGATTCCTTCAATGATACTTAAATACCCTTCATCAAGGTCATTCCAAGTTGATAAGGCTTTGGCATCTTTTGGTAATCCCTGAATTCTAGAAAATGGTAAATCTTTCCAGTCACATGGACGTATAATAATTGGAACTACTGTTGCTTCACCTTGTTCGTGCCTCTCTAATGCCTTCTTAATTTCTATATCGTAGCAATAATTTGAGGCGATAAAATCAGAGCTAATCAATAATAAAATAATATCAGAATCTAACAATTCTTGTTTAATTGTTCCATCCCAATCTGAACCAGGAATGAGTTTTCTATCATGCCATTCATTTACAATCTTTCTTCTTTTCAATGAAGATAAATGATTGGCCAACTGTTCTTTGAATTTCTCATCTTGATGACTATATGATATAAAAAGTTTTATTGGTTTTAATGGTTTCATTTTGCCTAATGGTTAATTTATATTCCAGGGAAAATAATAAAAAGTAAGTGTTACATATATAGTGCTAAAATTTGGAAGACTAAGAAATGAGACAGTCTTGTATTTAATAAAAACAATTCATTTTCTAACAATTGATTCCCTCTTAAAATAATAGTCCCAATAACAAATATATAAAATATGTTGTAACCTTTGTCTTTTCATAAAGAAATTACAATACTACAAAACAGAATATTACATGCTTAAATTCTTTTTGAAAAACTCTCTGTATACGTTTCCAAGAGTATCATACCACTAATTCTTTCACCTTAACATAATCATTCATATATCTAGGACAGTTTATACGCGCACCCTCCCCCCCGGCCGGTGTCTTCACCAGACGGAATCTTTCCCAAAGTGCTGCATAAAAAAATACAGGGTCACATTTTTTACTTATTATTTCTTTTTATTCTTGAATTAAACCAACTAATAATAATTGCTGATGACTATCGATGTTCTACTCAGTTTATTTGAAATGATAAGGTATTCTTGTATCACAGATTACAGCGAATATTTTGGTTAAGCTGTGATTGATAGTTTCCGTCCGGTGCAGACACCGGCCGGGGAGCGGCGCTATCACTATTCATTCAGCATTTTTTTGTCTGTTCTTTTCTCCTTCAGGACGTGGCGGCCAACTTAAAGAATCCATGCTTTGTCATATTGAGCTTGAGAAATATCTGAGTGTTCAAAAAGAACAAACTTTAGCTATCTGGCAGAAAAAAGAGCAACAGTTTGAGCAACAGCAAGAGATAGAAACCGGGGTATCTATAAATATTCAATCTTATCTCCTCCCCGGCCGGTGTCTGCACCGGACGGAATCTTTCCCAAAGTGCTACATAAAAAATTACAGAGCCACATTTTTCACTTATTATTTCTTTTTATTCTTGAATTAAACCAGCTAATAATAATTCCTGATGACTATCGATGTTCTACCTCAGTTTATTTGAAATGATAAGGTATTCTTGTATCATAGATTACAGTGAATATTTTGGTTAAGCTGTGATTGATAGTTTCCGTCCGATGCAGACACAGGACGGGGAGCGGCGCTATCACTATTCATTCAGCTTTTTTTTGTCTGTTCTTTTCTCCTTCAGGACGTGGCGGCCAACTTAAAGAATCCATGCTTTGTCATATTGAGCTTGCGAAATATCTGAGTGTTCAAAAAGAACAAACTTTAGCTATCTGGCAGAAAAAAGAGCAACAGTTGGAGCAACAGCAAGAGATAGAAACCGAGGTATCTATAAATATTCAATCTCATCTCCCCGGCCGGTGTCTGCACCGGACGGAATCTTTCCCAAAGTGCTGCATAAAAAAATACAGGATCACATTTTTTCACTTATTATTTCTTTTTATTCTTGAATTAAACCAGCTAATAATAATTCCTGATGACTATCGATGTTCTACCTCAGTTTATTTGAAATGATAAGGTATTCTTGTATCATAGATTACAGTGAATATTTTGGTTAAGCTGTGATTGATAGTTTCCGTCCGGTGCAGACACCGGACGGGGAGCGGCGCTATCACTATTCATTCAGCATTTTTTTTGTCTGTTCTTTTCTCCTTCAGGACGTGGCGGCCAACTTAAAGAATCCATGCTTTGTCATATTGAGCTTGCGAAATATCTGAGTGTTCAAAAAGAACAAACTTTAGCTATCTGGCAGAAAAAAGAGCAACAGTTTGACCAACAGCAAGAGATAGAAACCAAGGTATCTATAAATATTCAATCTCATCCCCCCCGGCCGGTGTCTTCACCAGACGGAATCTTTCCCAAAGTGCTGCATAAAAAAAAACAGGGTCACATTTTTCACTTATTATTTCTTTTTATTCTTGAATTAAACCAGCTAATAATAATTCCTGATGACTATCGATGTTCTACCTCAGTTTATTTGAAATGATAAGGTATTCTTGTATCACAGATTACAGTGAATATTTTGGTTAAGCTGTGATTGATAGTTTCCGTCCGGTGCAGACACCGGCCGGGAAGCAGCGCTATCACTATTCATTCAGCATTTTTTTGTCTGTTCTTTTCTCCTTCAGGACGTGGCGGCCAACTTAAAGAATCCATGCTTTGTCATATTGAGCTTGCGAAATATCTGAGTGTTCAAAAAGAACAAACTTTAGCTATCTGGCAGAAAAAAGAGTAACAGTTTGAGCAACAGCAAGAGATAGAAACAGAGGTATCTATAAATATTCAATCTCATCCCCCGGCCGGGGAGCGAGTAATTCTTTCAATTATTTTTCTGTATGGCAAGAAGGAGTTTTCTTACTCAGCACAAAGAAGTTATCGATTCATTTTAATATATTTACACCTACAAAACACTATTCTATTTAATTTAATTTAATTTAATTTAATTTAATTTAATTTAATTTAATTTAATTTAAATGAAGCAATAAAAGCTTGACGAAAAATCACTGCTAAGAAAATTTTCAACCAGTTTACTGGTTATCGCGTATTCAGTAGGTACCTTTGTAAAAATAAAGCTGTATAAAGAAAATGATAGGAAAGCACTTTAATGTCACTTCACTAGCAGACGCAAAAAAGAAATTTCCCTTATCAATTTCCTTAAATATGGGCGGCAGACTGCACATACTTATACAAACAGAGGTTCATCAGGAGTTAGCCAAAAGCAGCTCGTAAAATTTTAAATAATGCGATATGCTGTGGTCCGGACAACTTCAGTAGCGCAAATCAAACAGAAGGTCAATTTTATGAATGCTAAAAGTATAGATTTCAACGCTTTTAATGAACATTACAGTTATTTCCAGCAGTTGCTCCGGAAAAACAAAATGGAAGAGGTAGCTCCGGAAAAACTAGAAAAATATCATTTTCCAGATGTGCAGCAATACGAGGCGCTCTTAAAAATGACACCGGGCATCATTCTTCTTGTTGATTATTCCCAACATAGCTATTTATACCATTCTCAAAATATATCATTGCTGGATGTTGATATTGATCTGATGTATCAATACGGAACCACCTATACCTTTTGTCTCTTTCATAAAGATCACTACGAAGTTATGCGTAGTCAAATTTTCCCGGAAATGTATAAACTCTTCAGTGAATATATCATAAAGGGAGAAAGTCATAATCTTCGCCTTGCATATTGCAATAAAATGCGCACTCCATCCGGAGAATACAAGTGGTTTATGCATCACCTCAGTGTCTTAACCTCCAGTAAAAACGAGCCGGTGATAGGTTTAAAACATATGATTGAAATAGATCAGTTTAAAAAAGATAATGCCATTGACTTTACTGCCTATGTTATTAATCCAGACAACTCACAAAATATAATCCTTAAAAAAACCTTTAATCCCGAAGATGCATCTATTCTGTCAAAAAGAGAAAAAGAAGTTTTCACATTGTTGGCACAGGGTAAGACAAGCAAACAAATTGCTAATGAGCTTAATATAAGTACGCATACTGTAAACAACCATAGAAAAAATATGCTTCAGAAAACGAATACGGCAAATGTATCTGAACTAATGAGTGTGGCTTCTCAAAGGTAAAATTAAGGCTTACAAGTTTCCCGGCACTTTTACACTGATTATAAAGAGCTCATTCTGCTCCGTGGCCTGTCCCCCGACAGGACACCATTTCTCTTCCGCTAAATCCTTGCTTTGTCATATTGAGCTTGCGAAATATCTGAGTGTTCAAAAAGAACAAACCATAGCTATTTGGCAGATTGGTGATTTTAATGGTAAATGATTTTGTAACTATCAGATCCTTCGCGAGGCTCAAGGATGACAAAGTAAGCTGGTAGAGGTTAGCTAAACAATGTGAGGTTGAGGGTTCCTAGCTCTGGAAGGATGGCTCTTTATTAACCCAGCGGGAAAAGAGCAACAGTTTGAGCAACTGCAAGAGATAAAAAAAGACAACCTCCTTATAATGGGTTGTCTTTTTATTTTGACGAAGTAACTCAAAAGTTATGTATCAGTTTG
The DNA here is from genome assembly GCA_024707265.1 of Sporocytophaga sp. Taxonomy (GTDB): domain Bacteria; phylum Bacteroidota; class Bacteroidia; order Cytophagales; family Cytophagaceae; genus Sporocytophaga. The sequence continues at coordinate 228,392 of JANQAB010000010.1, forward strand.
CCGATCATTTCAGATCCAATGCTTCTGCCATGCCAGGCAGTAACCTGTATTCCGAATCCATGATGCCAAACCATACCTGCCAGGAGATATCCATCTCTCGGAAAATTTCTCCCATTGTTTTAAAGTAAGCGTTCAGATCCTCAATCTTAGCAGTATTTGGGAAAGCTCCCCATTCATTGCATATCAGAGGCACATTATAGTCATACGCCCAGTTCTTCACCTTCGCCAGTCTGTTTTTGATGTGTTGTTTATTACCTTCCTTGTAATAATTTTTTGCCTGATCTTTAACCCAATCAGGAGTGTTTTCTGTAATACCAAAGTCACGGGATTCCGTAGACCAGCGATCCGGTGAATAAGGGAATGGAATATTCTTCATCGTACCCATGCCGTTCCAGGAAGCGCCCTGATGTGTAAATACAAAAGGGTCGTACATGTGGAAACAATAAATCACATAATTATCTTTTAACGGTTTATTTTTGATTAATTCATCCAGACTATACCATTGTGTATCCCCAAAAATAACTGGTCGTGTCTTATCAACTTTACGGATGGAGTCAATCATCATCTGAGCCAGCAGGGTCCAGTCAGCCTGGTCAATGAATTCCCCGTCAGGCAGACTCAAACAAGGTTCGTTGGTAAGTTCGAAGAAAAGATCGGGACGCTTTTCGTTCACAAAATGCTGCGCTATAGTACGCCATAAAGAAGACACCGCTTCTCTGAACTTTTGATCTTTAGAAGCCGCTCTGTTGTAGCTGGCATCGTATGCATGATAATCGATCGTATAGGATAAGCCATAGCGTTTCGTCCAGACGTTCATTGAATCTAACACCGCATACAGCACGGGCTCAATTTCAATTTTCTTATTTGCTCCGCTGAGTACATTCTGACGATCTACAACATATAAGTCAAGATCAATAGGAAGGCGGATTCCCTTTATCCCCTGCTCTGCCTGAAGCTTAATGGTTTGTTCGTTAAACCTCCAGTCTTTTGGGTTCATAGAGGTTATCTTGTCCGCTTCTCCCCAGTTCGTTAAGTTGATGCCTTTCGTTAAATATTTTTTTGCCAAGGAATTTAAAGGACTGGATACATTTCCTTTCACTGTCAGCGGAGCCGGTATGACTGCAGGCAGAATCTGCATATTATTTTGTTTAACATATTTGATCTCTTTCTCAAAACGAATATTATCGATTTCAAAGCCACCTGATGTCTTGTTGACATTCCAAACGAGTTTGATGGAGTTATCTAAATTAAGTTTGACTTTTTTACCCCAGCCTTCCTGATTGAGCATAGAAAAATCAATTGTTATCAATCTCCAAACATCACTGGCAGGTATATGAATCTGAAAATGATCATAATCGGTTACTTCCGGAGTGATAATTTCGAACTTATGTGCCACTCCTTTATGCCAATAGGAAATACCTGCAAAAGAAGACGGGGTCAGAGTTGGCTTTTTATGAACATCTGTTGCAAGTGCGATATAAGGATTCCATTGATATGTCCCTTTATCAAGAACCAAATCCACATGCAGCTTACCTGATGATTCGTAGCCACCCGTCTTTACAAACCCCTCTTTTTCCAGGGATTGTTGTATTAAGCGACTTTTTCCACCCTGGTTGTTATCATTATAACTGTACCAGTACCCACCAAGGCTATTTTGATTATTGCCATCTTCAAAATCTTCAATCAATACTGATGTTAAGTTTTGTGCTTTAGATTGGAAAAAAAGCATAAGAGTACTACATAGATCAAGTGTTTTGTTTTCATAGACAAATGCGTTAAATATTTAAAATGAAAATTAAATAAAACTCTTCTTAATAAGTAGAGCCTGAACGGCCCAATTAACATCTTTAATTTCAGGTCTGTCCCGTGAGGTTGCTTTTTAAGGTTTAGCATAAATTGAATATTTATCTAATCCGTGGATCGTGTCTGAAAGATGTTATGATTTGCGCAATAAACACAACCAGTAATTAAGAAATATAAAATTAAAAAGTTTATAAACGATGCTTTTTTAGTTGATTTTCACAAAACAATACCGATAAAATATTGGCCCAGAATCAAAATGAATGCTTTTTAATGAATCTAATCACAGAATATTACCGACTCGCTGTTTGGCCGTTCATCACCGTGGCCTGTCGGGGGGACAGGAAAGAGTTCTAGCAATACGGTATTGCTATGAAGCTTGAGAAAAGTCCTGACCTCGAAGAAGTCAAATGTTTATAGATAAGAGCTAATAAATAACATACGACCCTGTAGGGGAAAGGAGCAACAGTTTGAGCAACAGCAAGAGATAGAAAGTTGTGAGATTATCTGAATCAGGATTTACAGGATTTTAGAATTAACAGGATATTGGTTATCCGTGCAATGAGACTTATCAGACCATAGCCGTCACCTTGACAAGGTAAGGATTCTTTAGGTTGACCATTGTCGGGGGGACAGGCAAGATTTCTAGCAATACCGTAAACTATGATAGTTTGAGAAAAGCCTGACCTCGAAGATGTCATATGTTTATAGACAAGAGCAGACTATTAACATACGACCCTGTAGGGGTCGCACAAGGCAATGCCGAGCTATCTATAAACATTCAATCCCTTCAGGATTGTGAGATTGTCTGAATAAGGATTTACAGGATTTTATTTACCATACTAAAAAAATAGAGGCTGCCCTTTTGAGACAACCTCTATTTTTGAATCTATCTTGATTTTTTAATTTGTATGCCTTTATAAACGCAAGTCTATTGCTTGATTATTTTGTAATTGGACGAACTATTCTGTCCATCTATGGTCAAGAAATAAATCCCTGGGGCTAATTCTTTACCTATTGTTTCATTGTAGGTCCCTTTGCCCTGCTCTACCACTGAACCATGCAAGTCGGTGATTCTGAATCCGAATTCCCCAGATTGTTTTATGTGCAATCCTTCGTTGTTGAACGGGTTAGGATAAATGTTCTCTTTATTTTGGCCGAATACATCAATCCCTGTGACGATGGATTCCTTGAACTCAATGTAATTAAGGTTTACATAGTCAGTAGTCCCAATGGTAACGCGCATGATTTTTTGGCCTTCTGTTAATGGAACATTAGGTATGGTCACTGTTGTCCACGTTTGCCAAGCGGTAGTGTTTGGAATGGCAATTGCATTTGCGTTTGGCAGGTTTGTCCCATCCATGGCGACAGCTACTGTACGCCCAGCTCCCTCACAAGCTACGCGAAGCGATATATCATAATTGGCTGATTTTATTACATTTACTGTGTATTCAGTCCATTCGCCTGCCGTAGCCCAACCAATATTATATCCACCTCCCTCATCGGTGCAGTTCTCAATGTCCACGTCCTCGTCCGTACGGAAAGTAGCTCCACCTTGATTGCCCGAAGTACCATCAGAGTATGCAAAAGTATTCCCTCCCACATCATAGTTTTCCAGTTGTATGATGCCAGGAATGGGCCAAGCGTTACCGTTGTAAGGGCCTTGTGGCACGTTCACTTTGATCGTGATCACGGCTTCGGTGGAATTTCCGGAGTTGTCTGTTGCTACAGCCTTTATAGTATGTGTGCCAGCTGTTGCGTTGGTCCAACTAAAACTATATGGAGAAGAGTTGTCGGTCGTCAATAAGGTTCCACCATCATAAAATTTAACACTAGCTATAGATCCGTCCGCATCAGTAGCGGTTGCAGTAAGTGTGATTGCCGTGCCTTGGGTAAATGAGGTGTTGTTAGCCGGAGAAGTGAATGCAACGGTTGGTGGGTTGCTGCCATTACAAGCTGCAAAAGGCGCAGGTGCAGGGCAACAAGAAAGGCTTGGTCTTGAGGCCATATATTGTTTTAACCAAGTCATGGCAGGTCGATCTGTCAAGTCGGCATATTGAATTCCAGAGTCAGTACCACCTGAACCCTTTACGCCATTACCTGGAATCCATGTTGCACCTTGCACATAACCCCATAATGTAATACCAGCAACGCGAGGATGTTCCCAAGAAATTGTAAAAAACTCCTGATACTTAGTTCTTTGAGCAGATTCATTAGGATCTGCAACAAGATCAAGTTCCGTAATATGAAGTGGTAAATTCGTTTTATCCCATATCTCATCCAGACAAGCTTTATAATTTGCCGCAGACAAATTAAGTTGTCCGTTCATACCATGAGCTTGAAGTCCGATACCATCAATCAAATTCTTTTTTTCCGTCAGAAAGATTAGGAGCATTTTTAATTGCATTCGACATCCTTATGTATTCTGCACGACAATTATTCCAGTTATGCTCTGTATTAAACTCGTTAATTAAAAGTGTAGCATTCGGAAAATGTTTTCTTGCCAACTGAAAAGGCCATATTGCCCAACCGTAAGGATTATTTATATCATTGGCGTTAGCAGCTTCCCTTTGATAGCCAAGTGTTAAGGCAGCTTTTAAGTTTGCAATTTCTCTATTAATGGGCGTATTAACTGGTTCATTCAATACATCAATAAAATTTAACCCACCCATAGGTTTATAATGGTCTTCAACCGCTTTATACCAATTTCTTATAGCAGTCTCAATTTGAGCTGCAGATGAATTTTTGAGATATCCGGGAGCTTGCGCGCCCCAAATTAAAGCATGAAACTTAAATAATCCCCCTGAATTTTTAGCAGTATTATATGCCAAATCGGAATTAGAAAAATTATACTGGCCATTCCCCCTGTCGCAGCTGCCCCATTTGGAGCCATTTTCAGATGTGGTTTGGTTCCATAGTGAAGTATAATTACTCGGTACACTGTAAGCGGTTATATTTCCCAAATACTTTCCCTTACATTTTCCCAACTGGGCATTGGCAGTATTCGTAAATATAACTTGCGACAAAAAAACACCTGCCACATAAAACAACTTAAGTAGATTCTTTTTCATACTGTTGTGATTCAAAATGATTACAAAAATTTCCTATCTACAAACAAAGAGGTTAAAAGGTAATCACAAGGGAAAAAAAATATTGCTTTTCCTTATTTTTATTGCACTTTTTCCTGGAAACGTCTGATTTTTACCTACATCCCTCCTCCAGGTATCTGAACCGGAGGGAATCATTCTCCGTGGTCGCCTGTTGATTTCTCATTCAGGACAAAGACCTACTTCTTAAAGAAACCTTGCTTTGTCATATTGAGCTTGCGAAATATCTGAGTGTTCAAAAAGTAAAAACTTTAGCTATCTAGGCAGCAGGGTGATTGAAATGGTAAACTTTGTAACTATCAAATCCTTCATGGAGGTACCAATGACAAAACAGCTGATTGTGCTTGCTAAACAATGTTAAGTTGATGGCTTTGATCAGGAGACCATGGGAGGAAATAACCAAGTTCCTTTAAATTCTATAATTCTGCAAATCCTGATTCAGGCAATCACCCAATCCTGAAGGGATTGAATATTAATAGGTAGTTGAGCATTGCCAAGGTGCGACCCCTACAGGGTCGTATGTTATTTGTCTGCTCCTACCTATAGACATTTGACCTCTTCGAGGTCAGGACTGTTCTCTGACTTTCATTGACTTGAAGTTTAAATGAGCGATATTATTTATTATAATACAAACCCGTATACATATAAAAACAAACCGGTAATACAAGTTAATGCCATATCCCAGACGCCTATCGTTCCCCAAATTTTATGCGTTTTACTATAACATTTCCATCTCACCCTCAGCCAAGAAAACTCATCAGAGATAATCCTGTCTATCCATTAATCCCATGAATCCCAGTTCAGACAATAATCAATCCCATGGATCCCAGTCCCAGTTCAGACAAAATAAGAGTAAGTTTATTAATTTGTAGCCTGGAAGGTAATCCTTGCAGATTCAGATAGCTTTTCAAATTTCATTATGAGATATAAATTCGTTTACATATTTATTGCCATAAGTTGCTTTACTTCAATTCTACAAGCCGGAACACCATCTCCAATTACTTCCGGACAAATGGTTTATCACAGCTATTCGAATTATGAAGCGTGGGACAGTCAGTTGTACCTCTTGAATCTTGAAACCGGCATATCTTCCATGATAAGTGGTTCGTGGAACATTGACCATGCAATGAACGCGCATTTTTCAAACGACGGAACTAAGATTGTATTCATGGGCGTGCCCAGAGGCAAGCATAACTATTGGGCCTGGGAGATTTACCTATGGGACTTTTCTTCAGACGAGCCGATAAACCTCACTCAAAACGGCGAACGTGATGAAGATCCCAAATTCTCTCACGATGGCAATTCCATTGTCTTTAAGCAAAACGGAGATATCAGGATAATGGATTTGGAAGGAAATGTTCTGAAAAGGTTAACCGATGATTGGGATAATCCCGAAGAATCTATGCCTTACTTTCTATCTAATGGGGGAGAAATTGTTTATAGTCAGGGAGCAGGCGCCGGATCAGACATCTATAAAATCAATATCTCAACTGGAATAAAAACACCGCTTGCTGTTGAAGCCGGTGTACAAGAATATTATTCCATCACAAAAGATGACCATACATTTTTATATGCCAGATGGATGTCAGCTGTTAACCATCGCGATCAGATCTATACGGGATATTTTAATGGCGATACATCTCAAAGGGCGTTGTTCAACAGAGAAGACGCCGATTGTTCCGATCCATATCCGGTCAATGATCAATGGGTTGTATTCTCCATGAATCAAAACGGAAACTATGATCTGGTTTTAGGAAATTTAGCAACTGGAGAAATTTATGACATGCATTCATTCAACCTAAATACCTCTAAACATGAATTGGGAGCCTGCTATACGCCTTTCTCAGGAAAAGAGGTGACATCTATTCAGTCTGCTCAAAAGATAAATATTCAAGCCATTGTTGAGCAAAAAGAGTTAATGATTCAATGGACAACTCAGGAGCGACCTTCCTCCTATTCTGCTCATATTCTAAATCTGGACGGACAATTGTTGATGACGAAATCAACCAATAACAATTCGACTAAAAGTGTAGTGAATATGGCTTCATTTCCTTCCGGGATCTATATTCTGGTTGTATTATCGGATGAAGGGCAAATTGTTTATCGGATGAAAATTATGATTTAAGTTTAGGTTGCCTTACATGGAATCATAGGCATCATCATTCATGAAGATATTTAGTAAAATAATTTTCAACGAAAAATGAACTTGTCTCCTCGGGATTATAAATAATAAGTATCCATTGTTTATACAAAATAAAAATTTTCTGCTTAAAAATTATTTCATTTTCTTTTTGTATTTCAAGTTGATGAATTCCCGGACTAAGATATACCTGTTTAGTAACTGGAATAATATTACGATAAAGCTCCTCTTCCCATTCCATTTCAGAATTGTAGCAATTAATTTTATACTTTAATTTGACAGGTTTATTTTCTTCAAAACTTTCGTTTAATAAGAAAAATACAACTGGAGCTTTATATAAAAAGAAAAATACCGCTAAGTATATACCCCCTATTAAAATAAAAATCTTATTATATTTTTTAATGTTCATAATTTTAATTCTAATAACCAGCCCTTGTCTCCACCGAGGCCTCTTGGGGAAGGCCTCAGTGAAGTACCACATATTTCCAATAATAAATGGACTTTTACCAATCGAAACCAAAATCCTTTCTTCTTAATTTCACCATTCTTCCATCCGAATGATGCCAGACAATGCCTTCTATAAAGTTTTGTTTTAACCATTCTTTAAGGGCTTCAAATTCTAATGGTATATGTTCAATGATCTGGCTTCCATGCGCAATCAATAAGTGAGAATTGAAGTTGTCTTTGTTACCATTGATTTTCGGACCAACCAGCTCATAAGTACCGTCTTCCCAGGATAGTTGTTTAAGGAATGCCTCTCTGTGAAATTTGTCTTCTGAAGCATCATTTGTCAGAAGCCAGCCAGGCCAATGACCAGTAACAGGATCAGGATCCTGTGCTGCTATAAATCCTATAGGAGGATTTTTCCCTTTCTTGCAATCGTATCTCTTATATAGCTTACCTTCGTTTATCATACAGCAGGTACCATCAAACTTTCTTGTAGCAATACCTTCACCATTGAGTACCCATGCAGACTCTTCATTCACCGTCTGCCATTTTCGAAATCTCTATTATAAAGAGTTTTAATCTTCTTCATGTTATCTAAATATTAATCTATTATGATTTGGACAAGAAAAGGTGCGGATAAAAAAATAACCCCGAACAGTCTCTTGTCCGGGGTTATATTACGTATTGATAATCTTATATCTATATTAACTATTTCCCCAACAGGACACTCTCTGACCCTTGATATTGGCGGAAACGATATGTTGAGAAATTAGGCATTGGTTACTTATTCTTTTATGAGGTTTAATACAAAGTTAGATAAAAAGGTAACTATGATGCAAATGATTTTATTTTAAATTTTGCAATGTCCTGAAATCAAAAGGTAGTCTTTAGGAGTTCCATGGTGCAAAATCGTTAGGATTCAATTTATTCTTATTCAAGAATTGTTTTCTCCCCTCTAATTCTTTTTATTTTTTTTGAATCTAAAAAGGATAATTATCCGTAGCAGCATTAAAATAATATCAACAGCATCACTCAAACAAACCCTTTATTGTGTAAAAGTTTGATTGTCAAAGACAAGTAGTAAAACCTATAAGGTTTAATCTATTATACCAATATCACAAAGACATATTCGTTATTTTCAAATAAGTATAAAATCATAATTACTGGTAACAATGCATAAAAAAATCCTTTCATTTTCTGTTGTTCTGACTGCACTTACAATCTTACTGAGTTCATGTTCTGATAATAAAAAAAGTCCCCTTCCGGCAATTTTCACAAACTCAGCATCTTTAAACTTTAAAGGCGTAGAACAAACCAAAATGGTTGCCACTTCCAAAAAAGATAATTCCAATAATTATATTCAAACTGGCACTTCAGGTACCAGTGGAGTATTGTTCAATATTATGTTTGCCAATAAACCTACCAAGGATACCACTGTGAATCTATCTGAATCAGGACTGAAAGTGACATTAATTGTCCGCGAAGGTACTACTATTTGGAATGCTTCATCAGGTATTATCAATACAACAGTAAGGGATGGGGTTACAAGCAGTAGTTTTAACTCTATTAATTTTACCAAACTTGGTGGAGAGAATGCGCAAGGAACAGGATCAATTACTACTAAAGATTGATCTTATCTATAAAGAGAGGAGTGCAAATCATTATTTCATTATACCGTCCTTTTGGTTGAAGTCTATTGACTTCAACCAAAAGGAGAGCAAGTATATTACCATCTTCCAAATGCCGGATAAGAGTTGTTCTTGTATTCATTGATTCTTTTCATTGTCCCAGGTGAAATATCATGAGGAAGATCGTTTAGTTTAAAAAAATTTAAATTCATCTATTTCTGAATCTGTCTTTTGGTGTGATATCTCAAATTCCTTACAGATAAATATGGTGATGCTATCATTCTTCCCCTCATACATGCTGTTGTATACACCAAACAATTCCAGCTTATAAACTTCAGCATTTAACTCTTCTCTTAGTTCTCTTCTTATGGCCTCTTCATAGGTCTCTCCTGTTTTTAATCCGCCACCAGGGAAATACCAGCTTGTTTGATAGGTATGTTTAACCAAAAGAACTTCATCATTCTTTAGTAACACTGCCCTTGCTCCAAATGACTTTGGTTTTATGATCTTCCATAAAAACGAAGCTGCCTTATATGATAAGAATTTATATCCTAATTTCTGCATAATCTTCTTCTCAATTTATACCCATAACGGTTGTAATTACAATATAGCTGTGATCTCCTGCTTCCAAGTTTCTAGGATAAAAATTATTTTTCTGAACAGGGATTCGTGGAATTAATGGATAGAAAGGATTATCATCGGTTTTTATTCCTGTTAATTCTACAATCCTGTAAATCCTGATTCAGACAATTCCTATCGAGGTCGTATGTTATTTGTCTGCTCTTATCTATTAACATAGACCTTTTGAAACCGGCCAGGCCTATACTCTGCAGCCCATAACTTTCCTCCTGCTAAAATCCTAATTATCTTTTGTTTAAAGTCAGCAGAACGAGCATGAGCCTTCTATGCTATAGAATGACATTTAAGAAATTCTCATTCAATGGTTTCTGCTTAAATGAAACTAACTTATTAATGATTGAATCAACAATCGGTGGACAGGAAACGATGCAGAATTGGGCGGTGCCAAAGTAGTTAAAATTAGATCAAAGCTATCCAGACAGGAAAAAGGGCAGAACTTAAAATCTATATTTCAGCCACTTGTAAGTTTATTTAAAACTAATCTAAATAAAAATTGACTTAAAGCAACCGGAATTGTAGTTTTGAGGGCAATTAGTAAAATGATTAAAAACTGAAATTTATTTAATTCTTTATGCATACAATGTATTTGTTCTGTTTTTCATACTATACACATAAAGCTTAGGTCTTTCCAATGGCTTTAAGAATTAAAGAATCACTATATGTGCGACTAAGATGCAATCAATATTCTGTAACGATCGAATTGTAGCTCGCCGTCAACACAATATTTTTAGTAGTAATATGAAGTTCAAGTTCATTGTGACCCTATCATTATTGTTGTTTATTTCAAAAGGGCTTATAGCTCAAATGGTAGATTTGCATACTATCAGAGGGACAGTTAATGACGAATCAGGAGCACCATTACCATACATACAGATTTCCATTGACTCCATTAACAAAGGAGCTTTCACCGATCTTGATGGTGTTTTCGAATTTAAGGATATCCCTTCAGGTTCTTATAAAATTACAGCTCAATTAATAGGCTATACGACAATTACAAAAACAGTAGAGGTTCCGTCGAAGAAACTGTTTTTTATATTAAAAGAAGATTCGCATCAGCTTCAAGAAATAATCATTTCAGGAAAATCCGAAGCAAGGAAAATCGAAGAATCTGCTCAGGCGGTAAAGGTAATTGAAACCAAAGAAGACAAACAAAAAACTGCAGACTTGGGAGAAGTATTGGCTCGTGCAGAAGGTGTGAGTGTTCAAAGAGCAGGTGGACTAGGTTCTAATATGCGTTTCTCTCTCAACGGACTCACAAATGATCAGATTCGTTTTTTCGTAAACGGAGTTCCACTGGAATTTTCTCCATATTCTCTGGGACTGGCTAATATTCCTGTAAATTTTGTCAATAGAATGGAAATCTACAAAGGAGTACTTCCCATTCAATTTGGTGCAGATGCTTTAGGTGGAGGCGTCAATGTAGTTACCAATCCTGTAAAACCAGGATTGCATGGCGATCTGTCTTATCAGTATGGATCTTTCAAAACCCATAGAACTACCATGTCGATATCTTATGGCAAAAAAAACTTTTTTTTAATACTAACGGATTCTATGATTATTCTGCAAATAATTATAAAGTGGATGTTCAAGTGCCCAATCAATCCGGGAAATTTGAAAATGCTACAGTCAGACGTTTTCATGACGATTATAAGGCACATGGATCCAATGTAACTTTTGGCATCAGGAACAAAAAAATTATTGAAGAACTTTCTGCTACTATTTTTTACAACAACTTATATAAAGAAGTTCAACATAACAATGTTATGAGTGGGTCCCCATTCGGACATGTGTATAGGCAAAGTAAAAACATCGGGGCATATTTGACCTCCGACCTAAAGCTAAATCATAGATTGAATACAAAAAATGCTTTGGGTTATTGCAAGACTGAAAGGGAATTTACAGATACGTCTGCTTACATTTACAATTGGTATGGAGAGGTGGCTACCAGAAGAAACAATTCGAATTCAGGTGAAATCGGAGGCAACCGAAAAAGCCGGATATTTTTGTGGGACAATAACTTTTTCTGGCGCAGCTTAACCTCCTATCAATTGAATGATGCAGCGTTGCTGGCTCTGAGTATAGCTCCGACTTATAGTAACCGAACTGGAGATGAAAAATATTCAGGAACATGGGATCCGACAACTTCCAGAAGCAAACTTTTTACCTTGGTCAATAGTCTTGCCCTCACCTATACAAAACCAAAATGGGAAAACTATATATTTATAAAACATTACTTACAACAAGGCAAGTCTGAAGAGCCATTACCAGCCAATCTGGGAACTAAAAAAAACGAACGGTCTTTCAAAAGCTGGGGCGCTGGAAATGTGCTGGTGTTTAACCTGACTTCCAATTTAAAGATCAAACCTTCCTATGAATATGCATATAGATTGCCTCGTCCTGATGAAATCTTTGGTGATGGAGCCTTCGTTGCAGACAATGTAGATTTGAAACCGGAAAGCAGTCACAATTTCAATCTTCAGTTTGATTATCTGAAAAAGAAGTCTAATACTATATGGACTTTTCAATCTAATTTTTTTGGAAGAATAATTAAAGATTTTATTCTGTTCATTCCAAACGATGATCGCTCTGCTGTATATGATAACGTATTCTCGGCTAATTCTTTTGGCATTGAACTTGGAGGTAAAACCAATCTATATGATGATAAGCTCCGACTAAATATCAATACTACCTGGCAACATTTTTACAACAACTCTGACAAAGGTCTTTTTGCAAGCTATGATGGTGATAGAATTCCAAACCGCCCCTATTATTTTGCAAATGCCGGAGCTGATTACTCCTTTAAAAATATAATAAGCAAAGACGATAAAATTCTACTTTTCTGGCAACTCAGGTATACACATCAATATTTTTCTAGTTGGGAAAGCCTCGGTAATTTGTCATCTAAGCCGGTTATCCCTAACCAGACATTACATAACATAGGTGTAAGTTACCGTAAGCTTATTAAAGATAAACCATTAACTATAAGTTTAGAAATACAAAATTTTACCAATAAAAAAGCTTATGATTTTTTTGGAGTACAACGTCCCGGACGTGCGTTATTCATGAAAGTTATTACACAATTTTAATGGGGAATAAATACAACATTATACAAGCATATTTAAAACTCTTTACTATATCATATTAAACATCATATATTAATCAAATGAAAAAGTTACAGTTTTCCGGTACTATGTTTTTTCTGCTCGGACTATTCATATGTTTGAGCATCAGTTCATGTAAAAAGAAAGAAGATCCATCACCAAGTGGAAGTAGTGAAACTGCCTACCTCTATACTGGAAGATATACTACTCCAGATGGAAGAGTATTTTTAATGGGTGCCTTCCCTGATGTCCCAACTTCCAATCCTGATAAATCCAAACTTACCCAACTTACAGGTACAAGTGTCGCGACATTTACCTATAATGGATTTGTATATAGCTGGAATGGTGAAGCTTCTACAATGACAAAGTGGAAAGTGGAAGATAATTTAAAATTAACAAAATTAGATGTGCTGAGCTTTGTAAACACAGGAATATCGGGAAATAATTTCGGAGCAGCATTCTTCTCAGAGACTGAAGCATATTTACCTGGGTTAAGACAGAATATAATGGTAAAGTGGAATCCTGCTGATATGACCATTACTGAATCAATCACTGTACAATCCCCGAATACAATCTATGAAGCATGGAACTGGAGAACTTATATTTCAGGTGATAACCTTGTAATTCCTCTGGAATTACAAGATTATGATAAACTTACTGTAGAAACTAAAGTGATTGTGGCAATATTTAATACAAAAAATAAAACAATCACTTATGCAGAAGACACGAGGGTGCCGGGAAATAGCATGATGTTTCCTGATGAGAACGGAAATCTGTATTCATATCCTTCGTCTACAACAGCTTTTATGAAACATTATGGTCCTGACAATAACTATCCTGCACTAGGTGGTATGGTCAGAATCAATAAAGGTGAAAGTAATTTTGATCCAAACTTCTATGTAAATGTTATGGAAGTTACCGGTGGTGCTGCAATAATGGGAATGTTTTATGCAGGCAATAACAACTGGCTTGTAAAGCAATATAAAAATGAATCTGATTTTCCTGCGACTAATGATTTATGGAGTTTCCCTAATAAAGAATTAGAATTCAAACTGATGAATCATGATGCCAAAACCTCAGTGGCGTTTCCAGGCAAAAGCAATGGTTATTCAGGGAACAACAGCTGGTTTATTGTAGATGGTATATATTATCATCAAAACCCAAATAAGGTTACTGGCAATACAGAAATTGGTACGATCAGTGCAAATGGATGGGAGAAAGTATTTGAGATTCAAGGTGGTGATCTGAGTGACCTTGCAAGAATCAGATAATGTCCATTAAGAAAAACATAAAAGCAATACATCGCTGGCTCGGATTTATTTCCGGGCTAGTGGTGTTTATAGTGGCGCTAACAGGTGCCATTTATGCTTTTGAAGAAGAAATTTCAGATTGGATATATCCTTATCGGACTATACAGATTCAGAATGGCCCGGAAATATCTATTGAAAAAATTAAAGAAGCTTGTTCTCCTTACTTAGATCATATTAATGCAGTTTATTTTGAAGGTAAGGACAGGCCTATAGCTATAAGAGAAATAGGAAAAAATTCCAACGGACAACGTTATAACAAATATTTATATCTCAATCCATATACCGCAGAGGTAGTTCATAAAAAATTTGATAACTCTAAATCCTTTTTTGATATAGTAATTGGCCTGCACATAAATTTATTATTGGGAGATGTAGGTTCTTATATAGTAAAATATGGGACGCTTATCTTTTTAATAATACTTTTATCCGGAATTTACCTGTGGTGGCCCAAAAATAAAAAGGGAGTAAAGCAGCGATTTACTTTGGATTGGAAAAATTCTACCAAGTGGAAACGTAAGAATTTTGATCTGCATACAGTTCTTGGTTTTTATGCTTCCGTATTTGTATTGTTTTCTGTCATAACTGGATTAGCCTGGACTTTTGACTGGATGGACAAGGCAATATATGGTGCAGCTACATTTGGAAAACCCTATAAAACCTGGGAAGAAACTTTTTCTGTTTCAGATACTTTATTACAACCCATATCCTCTATTGAAGATCTTGTAATGCAAAAAGCCATTAGGGATTTGAATGGAACTTATACAAGCAAACGATTCTACATTCCATCATCCAATAAAGGTGCTTTCAGAATTTACTTCACTCCTGAAAAAGGAATCTATTATAAAGATATCGTATATCATTACGACCAGCGTACAGGTCAATTATTGAAAAAAGAAACTCCAGAAGACAAAAACAATGGAGAATATTTAAGGGATATGTATTATGAAATTCATGTGGGGCAAGTATTAGGATTTCCAGGCAAGCTAGCCATGTTTTTCGCATGCCTGATTACGGCGAGCCTTCCTGTCACCGGATTTATAATTTGGTGGGGACGGCGAAATAAGAAAAATAGGCGCTCTAAAGAAAAAACTCCATTATCCGGATCTTCAATACAACTTGCCTAAACTCAAAGTCTCAGGTTGATTTAAACAGATCTGATTTATATATAGACAGGATTATCTTCGATTATTGTTTGAACTGGGATTTATGGGATTAAAGGATGTGCCTCGTCCTAAAATAGGTTTACAGTTTTTAGTTTAAATACTGAATAGAGTTTACAAATATAAAATAATCCTAGTATAAGTTTACATTTATAGTTTGGAATCAGAAATGGAAACGAGCTCTGCTGAGGAGCAACTCGCCAAGGATATGATTCCGGGGATGACGGAGTCGTATTAATAGCCTGTCTGTATTTCCAGTCAGGCTTTTTGGTGACTTTGATTTTAATCCTGTTAATTTTAAAATCCTTTAAATCCTGATTCAGACATTACCTTCTGCATCTGATGTTATTGCCCAGCCAGAAAAACATTCCTCCCCTTCTGCTGTTACCTTGGCATTATGAGGTATTTATTTTTAATCGTTTTAAATATTCTTTTAAATCCTTACCATCTGTTATCCCAGGATCATCAACATCATCAGATGCAAATGGATAGTTCCAGCCACAAAGATTATGATACAATAGCACAGCACCGCATGAGGCATACAGGAACAGCTACAGACAGCATAATGATGTATATGCCGAGTGCACTTTCAAGAAACCTTCCTATGAACGTAAACGGATCGGGAACAAGCTGGCAACCTCGGAATTCTCCAATGTACATGAACATGTTTCATAAGAAAGGGTGGAACTTTATGCTTCATTACGGAATCTTTCTTACCTATTCCAATCAGAATGTTAACCGTGCTCCCGGTCAACGGGGAGATGCATCCTTTAATGCTCCTAATTGGGTAATGCTGATGGCAAACAAATTAGTTGGAAAGCGTGGTTTGTTCATGGTAAGAGGTATGTTTTCAGGAGATCCTTTTACTGTGGGCGGACAGGGATATCCGCTTTTGTTTCAGACGGGAGAAACCTGGAAAGACAAGCCTTTGATTGATCATCAGCATCCACATGACTTAATCAGTGAATTGTCCGTTGCATACAGTCATGCCTTTAATAAAAATAACGATCTCTATGCTTACATCGGTTATCCGGGTGAACCTGCTATTGGTCCTCCGGCCTTTATGCACAGACCTTCTGCCCTTAACATGCCCGCAGCGCCTTTAAGTCATCACTGGCAGGATGCGGCACATATTATCTTTGGCGTGGCAACAGTAGGATTCCGATACAAAATTGTTAAGATCGAAGGTTCCTCCTTTACAGGAAGGGAACCCGATGAAAACAGATACAATTTTGATAAACCCAGGTTTGACTCCTACAACGCAAGAATCTCTGTAATCCCCGGACGCTCGCTGGCAATGCAGGCATCTTATGGATATCTGAAAAGTCCGGAAGCACATTTCCCTGAAGCTGATCTGGAAAGATACACCGCCTCGGTGTTGAACAATTATTGGTTCAACGATAATAAGGTAATATCCACTTCCCTTGCATGGGGCATGAACAAGTACAACGATGACGGTAAAAGCAGCTATGGAAATTCTGTTGTTTTAGAATCCAATCTTCAAACGAAACACTGGTCTTACTTTACAAGGATGGAATTTGTGCAGAAAGATAATCATGAACTGATGATTGAGTCAGGAGAAGAGCATCAAAACAACAATATCGGCTCATTGGCATTGGGTATGTCAAGATATATCTCAAAGAATAAATACTTCTGGCTTGACCTGGGAGCAATAGGTACACTCTATGCTTTCAGCAATGATCTGAATCCTTATTATGGCAGCAATCCATGGTCCCTTCAGGTATTTCTGAGAATTATTCCACCAAGGATGAAAATGATGTGATGTGATCGATTCAATGCCATTAAAGTAAGGGAAACATAAAAAGTATAATCAAATCAGAGGAAAGAGAGTTACACAAGTGAAACTTATTCTCAGTGATATTAAAATACATCTACTATGAAAATTTTAAAATTTAAAACCAACATACACAATCAGGAAATGCTGGATAAAATCGCTTCTGTATTAAACAAGGAAGAATTAATAAGCAGATGGAAAGTAGATCTTGAAAGTCAGGAAAAAATACTAAGTATTTCAGGAGAAGAAATTACACCGGATATTATTACAAACGCATTGAAACAGGAAGGAATTGAAGTGGAAATGGTTCACATTATTGCCATAGGTGGACATGACTTATAGGTAGTATTCGCATTCAGAAAAATTTCCCACTACTGTGTTCACTGAACTTGTGAAGCATTTATGCTTTCAAAAGGATGAAAGTTTACCTATCTGGAATTGGTGATTTAAACTGCAAGTTACTTTGTAACTATCAGATCCTTCGCAAGCTCAGGATGACACAGAAAGACTGGACTATCATCCAACCTACAGTCACCTGCCAATATAACAAATTCTCTAGTATTTAAATACCCTCAATTCTAACATCGTCACTGCACTATTTTTCCGATAAACCATAAAATCTGATGCCTTATTGAATATCAACTACTATTAAACTTCCCTAAAGCATATCATTTACCCCAATAAATAGTTAAACAATTCAATAACTTATTATTTAGGTTAAATGGGCGAATTTATTAATCATCCAGGCATGAACGAACATCATCACGACGATTCAAAACACCCTCACCATCATCACATGGAGCATGAAAGTCCTGACAAAACAATGCATGGACACAATGGCCATGATATGCCTTCTCATGGGCATATGGGACATAACCACCATGAAATGATGATAGATGATTTTAAAAAGCGCTTCTGGATATGTCTAATATTATCTGTACCTGTGATTTTGTTTTCACCAATGATACAGGAAATCCTCGGGTACCAATTAACCTTTCCGGGAATTCAATACCTTGCTTTCCTCCTATCTTCCGTGATTTTCTTCTATGGAGGCCGGCCTTTTCTGAAGGGACTCCTGGATGAGCTAAAACAAAGAAACCCGGGTATGATGACATTGATCGGGGTAGCCATATCCGTTGCTTATATCTATAGTTCTGTCATCGTATACGGCCTGACAGGAATGGATTTTTTCTGGGAATTGGTAACATTGATAGACATCATGTTATAAGGCCACTGGATAGAAATGAAGTCTGTCCTTGGCGCGTCTAAGGCACTTGAACTTTTGGTAAGCATGATGCCTTCAGAAGCGCATTTGGTTCACGGAGATCATATGATGGATGTTCAACTGGATACATTGAAAGTTAATGACATTATCCTTGTTAAACCTGGAGAAAAGGTACCTGCAGATGGTACAGTAGTAGAAGGCGAAAGTTACCTCAATGAGTCAATGCTTACCGGAGAATCCCGTCCGGTAAAAAGAGTTATTGCAGACCAGGTAATCGGAGGTTCTGTTAACGGAAATGGATCACTCAAAATAAAAGTGTTGCACACCGGGAAGGACAGCTATTTGAACAAAGTAATCAAACTGGTGAACGAAGCTCAGCAGGCTAAATCCACTACACAAAACCTGGCAGATAAAGCAGCAAAATGGCTGACATTTATTGCTATTGGTGTTGGCGTAGCAACTTTTATAGTATGGGTCATTTTAGGTAAAGATCTTGAATTTGCTTTGGAAAGAATGGTAACGGTGATGGTCATTTCCTGTCCTCATGCTCTTGGTCTTGCAGTTCCTTTGGTAGTAGCAATATCCACCGCCATATCTGCTAAAAACGGTTTACTGATCCGCAACAGAACTGCATTTGAAAATTCAAGAAAAATTACTGCAATAGTATTTGACAAAACAGGAACACTAACACAAGGAGTATTTGGAGTTACCCGTTATGAATCTGTTTCAAGAGAATTGAGCAGAGAAGACATCATCCGGTTTGCCGGAGCAATGGAGCAAAGTTCAGAACACCCTATTGCTACAGGCATCATAGCAAAGGTTAAAGAGCTGAAACTAGAATTGCCAAAAACAGAAAACTTCCGCTCTATTTCAGGAAAAGGTGTAGAAGCAAGCCTGGCAGGAAGAAATACCAAAGTAGTGAGTCCGGGTTTTCTGAAAGAATATAATATCAGCATTCCCGCAAATGCCTTTACTTCTTCTTCTGAAACGGTGGTATTTCTGTTGATAGATGAAAAGCTTGTTGGTTTCATAGCCCTGGCAGATGAAATCAGAACTGAATCAAAAGAAGCTATTGAAACATTCAAAAGCAATGGTATTAAAGTAATGATGGCGACCGGTGACAATACAGCTGTAGCAGAAGCAGTCAGCAAGCAACTAGGATTGGATGGATTTTATGCTGAGGTATTGCCGCATCAGAAGGTAGAAATCATAAAAGAACTACAAAGAAAGCAGGAATACGTTGCCATGACAGGTGATGGTGTTAACGATGCTCCTGGCCTGGCACAGGCAGACGTAGGAATAGCGGTTGGCTCAGGGACTGATGTTGCTGCCGAAACTGCAGACATTATTCTCGTAAACAGTAATCCAAAAGACATTGCGAACCTGATACTTTTCGGAAAAGCTACCTACAATAAAATGATTCAGAATTTAATCTGGGCCACTGCATACAATGCTTTCGCTATACCACTTGCAGCAGGTGCGTTGTATAAAACAGGTTTTGTATTAAGTCCTGCTGTGGGTGCGGTATTTATGAGCTTAAGTACTATAGTAATAGCGATCAATGCTCAGTTTCTGAAAGGATCACTAAAAAAGTAAGGAGTAAAAGTCCTTTTCCCTTTTTTATGTTCAAGCTTACCTAGTGAAGCACCTGAGCTTTTTTCAAACTGCTCCAGGAAAGTGAGATGAGTTGCAATACTCTGACTGACAAGCTAAATATCAATAAACCTCGATTTTCTATACATCTATATTAAATACACTTTTACATTTTCATCCCGTATCATTATCTTTAGATTTGTTTATTGCCAATATTCCTCTCATTGAGGGAAATGGATCATTTAGAATTTATGTAGTTTTAATTTCAATATGACAAAATTTTTCAGACTCCTACTTTTTACATCTACACTAAGCATCTTATTCACAATTAATTATTGTTTCGCAGAGACTCGAATAAGCGGCATTATAGATGAAAACACTATATGGACAGTAGATAAAAGTCCATATATTATTGAAGGATTCACTCTTTTTCGAAACACATTAACGATAGAACCAGGCGTGGTTGTCCAAATTGCTCCAGGTGTTTCATTTATTATTAATGGAGATTTAATTGCTATAGGTACTCCAAAAGATAGTATTACTTTTACATCTCAAGGGTCAGATCAGGCAAAATCATTGTGGATGTGCATAGCAACTAATTTTAATAGTGCTATTACATTTGATTATGTAAATGTTAAAAACTCACATGAAGGTCTTAAAATAGCATCAACCTCAAACAACTCCATAAAACATTCCTTATTCTTCAACAATGCTTATGCAATCAGCTCAGTTCCCGGACAACTTGCTGGTTATTTAAATATTGACTCAACTACATTTTGTCATAATACTGAAGGTATAGCATTTTATTTAGAAGGTAATACCATCACCAATTGCATTTTCAAAGAAAATGGCATTGGCGCAACGCTTATAAAAAGCACAACAAAAAATTGCCTTTTTATTGGAAATACAGACAAAGGATTAACTGGCTATGATTCAAATATTGAAAACTGTATTTTCACCAAAAATAATATTGGAATAGAGCAACGTTTCAATGGCACCACCACCGCTTCAATTATAACTGACAATATTATCAAGCACAATCAAATAGGACTTCAGATTACAGGAGATGTACCTACTGCAACTTTTAGCCGTAATATTGTTTGCAACAACTCCATTTATAATGTAAAAAATACTAGTCTCTATACCACCTATTTACCGGATAATTGCTGGTGCACTGATAATGAAGCAGAAATAAGCAATAGCATATATGACGGAGAAGATGATTCTAATGTTGGTCAGGTAAAATTCTCTCCGATAGCATCATGTCCAATTAATACCACCCCTGTTATCAAAAGTTACGACAGAATTACTTCTATTCTGGAAGATGAGCCATTACAAATTAATATTAAAGATCTTTCGATTGAAGGTTCTGAAATTTTCTTATATGACCTGTTTACAGTTAAAGTTCTTGATGGGGAAAACTATACTGTTTTAAATAACTCTATTTTACCTGATGAAAACTTTAATGGTCAATTACAAATTGCTATAATTATTGATGATGGAGAGTTGAAAAGTGGCCCATTTCATTTGAGCATTGACGTTCTTCCTGTAAACGACCCCGCCATAATCAGTGATTACAAAGGAGTCACTTCAATTAATAAAAATCAGTCTTTAGAAATAAAACTTACAGATTTCGCAGTTAGTGACCCTGACAACCTATTTCCAGACGAGATGTCTCTTTCAATTATTCCAGGCAATGATTTCACTCTCTCTGGAAATATTATTACACCTAAAGAAAACTATACAGGAATACTGCAGATATCCGTACAGGTGAATGATGGAATAAGTGAAAGCGATTATTTCATCATTAACTTAAACATAAACGGCACGACCTCTATTATCCAGTCTGCAGAAGAAATTTCAATATATACAGATCCTTTTCTTAAAGAATTAACTATAGATCTAAAACAATATAACTACGATAATTATACCATTGAGCTATACAATGTGCTTGGGGTACTGATTAAAGAAAAAACGGTAAATTCAGATTGGAGTAGACAAACATTGGATTTATCCTTTCTAAAAAGCGGAGAATATTTATTGAGAATCATCAATAAAGATTCAATAATAAAAAATTCAAAACTTATGATATTTTAATCTTAACCAACAGCTCTATGGTCTGTCCTTTTACAGGACATGAAATACAACATCTCAATGTTATAGCTCTTGCTGTTGCTCAAACTGTTACTATCAACTCTAGGAACTTTCCTGCCCACTAAAACTTCTTCATACTAACTCCCATAACCAAAGTCGCCTGCCACCTAAATAAGGTGACAGGCCACAGAAATAGAACGCTGATAATCCTTTATAAACAAAACAATAACCCGTTGCTTCTTTCTTAGCTGATAACTAAAGACTCTTCCTCTACTTGATTGCTCACAATCTTAACTGCCTTTTTAACCTTACGCTTAGGGGCAGTTTTGATGTGTGTAGAATACAATGTAAGACCGGTAAATGTGATTCCGCCAACAAGGTTTCCCAATACAGTTGGTATTTCATTCCATACCAGATAATCCATTGCTGAAAATTCTCCACCCATCATTAAAGCAGAAGGAAACAAAAACATATTTACCACAGAATGTTCGAAAGCCATTCCGAAAAAGAGCGTGATAGGCATCCACATAGCAATTACTTTACCTCCCACAGAAGTTGAAACCATTGCTCCCACAACACCTGTAGAAACCATCCAGTTACAAAGAATCCCTCTGATAAATAATGTAAGCATTCCGGCTGCACCATGTTCTTTGTAACCCAATGTCCTGGCCTCACCTATTCCGGCAATAACCTTTCCTATCGGACTCGGATCATCAGTAAAGCCATAAGTAAATACAATAGACATCATGACTGCAACCGTTAATGCACCTAGGAAATTGCCCAGAAAAACCAATCCCCAGTTTCTTAGAACACCTTCGATTGTCACACCTTCACGCTTGTCTATCAGAGCCAGAGGAGACAACACAAATACTCCGGTAAGAAGATCATAACCTAAAAGATAAAGGGTGCAAAATCCCATAGGAAAAAGGAGCGCTCCCAATACGGGATATCCTGTTTGCTGAGTAACAGAGACGGCAAATACTGCCCCTAAAGCCAACAATCCGCCGGCCATGAAAGCACGTATTAAGGTATCTCTTGTTGACATTAAAACTTTTGATTGTCCGGCATCCACCATTTTCTTAACAAACTCAGAAGGTGACAAATAAGACGAATTTGAAATTTCGATGTGTTCTCTCATCTCTTTATAGGTTTAGGTTCAACTCAATACTATTTTTTCTGCTGACACCAAATTCAACTTACTCAATACCAGTAATCTCACGAGAAGATCTTATATTTAGAATAGTTCCCTTGAATTTGATTGACATGCAACAAACATAAGTAAAAAAAACAATATCTAAGTATTTTTACGTAAAATATTTACGTAGAATTTCGTAAAAACATGAACTTTACTGATAAAGGGGATAAAAATTTAACCGACAAAGTCGAAAATCATTCAAAAAAGTATAAATCCTGATAGATTTTAAACCACAATTACATCTTTTCAGCGATTAGTAAAGGTCGTAAATTCATAATACCGGTAATCTCAATACCTAATTTAAAACTTCCAGCTTTTCTGTTGGGCTTTTGACTGGAATGTCCAAGCCAGGATCCGACTACTTTTTTGACCTTGAGACATTTCAATGGTTTTAACTTCCGCACAATTTACTTTGCTAAGAATTTTATACAGACCAGACAGGTTTTCTTTTTTAGAAACCAATGTAGTAAACCAAAGACATTGCATTGGATAATTGACGCTTTCGAAGATCATTTGAGTTATGAAACCAAATTCACCTCCTTCACACCATAATTCAGCATTTTGACCTCCAAAGTTTAATGCCGCTTTGTCTGTCATGTTGATATTCAGTTTCAAATTTGTATTTTTTTCGCTGTGCACTTTTACGTGCATCTTCTGCTGAGTTGTGAAATGGTGGGTTACACATTGTAAGTGAAAATCTATCCTCATGTGTAATGATGTTCTTAAAAATAAAACGAGATTTAGGTTGCTGCTGCAAACTAATTGCATCCATTAATTGAGGGTTATTTTTAATGATCTTTTCACAATTTCGGATAGCTGTTTCATCGATATCAGTTCCGACAAAAGACCAGTCATAAACGGCATTTCCTAATATAGGGTAAATACAATTGGCTCCAGTACCGATGTCCAGTACTTGAACATTTTTACCTTGAGGAATAACTCCGTTGTTATTGGAAGCTAATAAATCGGCAATGTAATGAATATAATCGACTCTGCCGGGAATGGGCGGACAAAGATAGCTTTCCGGAATATCCCAGTATTTAATGTTGTAACAGGCCATTAACAAAGCTTTATTAAGAGCTTTTACTGCTTGAGGATTACTAAAATCTATGGTTTCAATTTCATGTTCATTGATCATTACAAAGTTTTGAAGCTCAGGACAAACAGCAATTAACTCTTTAAAATTGTACCCCAATCGATGTAAATTTCTGGGATGTAAATTGTTTTTTTCGACAATCGGTCTTGGTTTCATTTGATGAATTCAGAGTGCAAAGATAGGTGTAAAAAATGGAACGAAGATAAAAAAGCCCTTTTGCTGCATTCCTGACTTCAGTCTGCAATAGTCAACGAATACATTAAGGATTTCCGAGAATAGCGATTGTATTGCTATTCCATTTAGGTTATAGCCAATATAACTTCAACACCTGTAACCTATTTAGGTATAGTAAAATAAAAACCACTTCCCTTTCCTAGTTCGCTTTCCACCCATACTCTTCCGCCGTTTGCCTCTACAAGCTGCTTTACAATTGAAAGACCAAGACCATGGCTTTCTATGTTCTCTTTGCTATGTGCTATTTCAAATCTCTCAAATATTTTGGCCAACTTTTCTTTTGATACTCCCAAACCATTATCTCTGACAGCAACCTGATAGTAATTATCCCTATCTTCCGATTCGATTTTAATAACAGGATTCTTTTTGTCCATATACTTGATAGCATTCCCTATAAGGTTCTGGAGGATTTGCTGAAGGGATGTTCTGTTATAATTCACCACTGGTAATGCATCCGGGATATCGATGTGAAAATGAGATGGAGGATTTAATGTAGTCAGAACATCCTGACACAGGTGCAAAAGGTCGATAGGCTCTTTGATTTGCTTTTGCATTTTTGCTGTCCTCAAAACATTTTCTATGATGCTTTTCATATCTTCAACCTTAGCTCCCACCATATCCAGCATTTTTATTGCTTCCTCATCAAAAGGTCTGGCCTGACAATCTTCTTTTATAAAAGGCACCAGACCTTCAATAACTGTAAGCGGGGCTTTAAGGTCATGAGATATGATATAGGCATAGTTATCCAGTGAATCATTTAGCATTTTCAAATTATCAATGATAATAGATAACTCTTTTGTTCGCTCATTCACACGCATTTCAAGTTCCGCATTAAGACTTCTTAATTGCTCCACCATCATTACCCTTTCTGTAATGTCCTGGATAAACCCGGTAACCTTAGCTACCTGGTTATTTTCATATTTAGATACCCTCGCTTTTCCATAACTGACTCCAACCGAACCATCTTTCCTGACACAGGTAAACTGATAATCAAATGCGTCCTCCCGATAGATCCTCTCGTTAAATATTCTTTTAAAATATTTCTTATCATCAGGGTGAACAACCATTAAAAGATTTTCTTCCGTAAGTTCGAATTCATTGGGTTCATAGCCATACATCTTGTATAATTGATCCGACCAGGAAGTTTTCCCATTCTCAATATCAAATTCGTAACTACCCAGATTAGCCATTTCCTCTGCAAAACTTAAAAGAAGTTCTCTTTTCTGGATTTCATGCTTGCTTCTTTTCCATTCGGATATATCGAGAACAGTACCAATCATTTTAATGGGCTTGTCCTGGTTATCATAAAACACCTTTCCCCTCGACCAAACATATTTAATTATATTGCCGGGACATAAAATGGTATATTCAACATTGTATAGTTTATGGTCATAAATGGCCTTCCTGATAGTCTGGTTGGCTTTTTCCTTATCATCAGGGTGAATCACCCCTTCAAAAGGATGCTTTTCCATAGATATATCAGCTACATCGTTAATAGCATAACACAGTATTTCAGACATAGCCGGAGTTAACGTCAGTTTCTTATCCAGGAAATTCCATTCATAACTTCCTATTTTACCCAGAGACTGAGATTCCAGGAATATTGACTGAAGATCTTCAATTTGAAGATTAGCCTCTTTTTGTCGTGTGATATCATCAAAAGTAACAAGCAGCTCATCTTCACTTATTTTTATAACTCTGTTCTTAAACCATTTATTAAGACCTTGGAATCCATAATAATAATCTGTGTTCATTGTCTCCCCTGTTTCAGTGACTTTTACCTGAAGATCGAATAACCCTAAATCCTTCACGTGAGGATACTCTTTTGCCCATCTTTTTCCAATAAGATCCATCCTTGTTCTGCCAAGTAAAATTTCAGCCCAACGATTTACAAGAACAAATTCAAAATCTTTAATCTGATCAGGAGTATCTCTTATTACTTTAAATAAAATAATTCCTTGTTCCACCGAATCAAATACTGTAGAAAACATCGTATCTGATTTCACGATCTTTTTTTGTAGTTTTTTAGCCATTACATTGAAGGAATGTGCTAAAACCCCAATCTCATTTTGGGATCTGACATTGTATAGCTGAGAAAAATCCCCTTCTGAAAATTTGTTGGCAATAGAAGTAAGTTCTTCAATAGGCTTCACGAAGGCGCCTCCAAGAAGATAAGCAAAAACAGTGGAAAGAAGAATCACAATCCCATTAAATAAGAGCAAGCGGTTTCTCAATAAAACAACCGGAACCATTGCTTCCTTATAGCCAAACTCGGTTACCATCCCCCATCCGGTTTCCGGAAAATAAGTTAATGCCGCCAATACATCATTTCCATCGTAGTCTTTAATCCGAAGCAAAGTATCCCTCTTTACATTTATAATTTTTCCCATGGAAGTGGAAGAATCATTGGCAGGGAAAGACCTTTTTAACGCTGCATTCGGATCAAAGCGCAATGGAGTGAGATACACGATGGAATCCCCGTATTGCTTTCCCAAATAGGTTTCTCCAAAACGCCCCATACCTGTATAAACAGTGCTTAAAGAGAGAATGCTTTCAGCACTTCGCGACATGATAATCACTCCGATAATTTTATCCTCAAAGTATATGGGAGAAGATAAAAAGGCATTCAGTTGGTTCTCCTTGTCATAGTGAAAGTCGCCGAAAAAAGTGTTTCCCGAAACCGGTATTCTGAAAATCTCCTTAGAGAACCAGTTCTTCCCTATTGCTTTGGAATCTGTAGAAGCAATAATTTGTCCGTCTGTGGACAATATGTAACCGTCAGTAAAGCTTTCGATAGTTCGCCTATAACTTCTTAATATCTGAGAAATTTCTGAACGATGTTCTTTATTCGGATCATTAAGATAATTATATAAACCAACTTCTAAAAGGGGATTGCCAGCAGATAACTTTATGAGCTCTTTGCGGGATGTAATAATGGATTTTATCCTAAGTTTTTTTGATTCGGAAATTGACCTTAAATGATTTTCAATATAGGACCGTAAGACTGTTTTCTGGCTTTTATAAAACAGAATGCTGATTGTAGAAGTAATCGTTATGATTATTAATAAAAATAAGAGAATTAACTGATATTTTAACTTCATTACATTTTAATTCATCTTTAATTTTATTACACTTTCACAAGAGCTGCAGATGATAAACTTAAGGCTTAATTCTCCTTTGATCCAATTATCTATATTTCCTCCTTACTTATTTAAGATAACAGTTTAACAGTTATGATGTTTTGAGAGAGGAGAGACAGCCGGGAGACTATAGGTCAACTTATGATTGTATAGGGGAAAGGAGCAACAGTTTGAGCAACAGCAAGAGATAATATAGTTTAGGGGACAGGCGCAATTTATTGTTTTGTCATCTTGAGTCCTGCGAAAGATCTGATAGTTAAGAAATAATTTTGCTATTTAATCAACTATTCTACCAGATAGCTTAATTTTATTCATTTTGAAAGTTCAGATGCTTCACAAGTTCAGCATGACAAAGTAAAGATTCTTAAAGTTGACTATAATCAGATGACAGGCTAGATTTGTATCAATATAGCAAGGCCATGAAAGTCTCAGTAAAGTCCTGACCTCGAAGAGGTCAAATGTTTATAGATAAGAGCAGAAAAATAACATACGACCCTGTAGGGGTCGTACCATGGCAATACACAACTATCTATAAATATTCAATCCCTTCAGGATTGGGAGATTGTCTGACCGGGAGACAGGGATTAAAAGTTATATTTCTATAAAAATATTGTGGCTTGTCAAAATGACAAGCCACAATATACATTCAATTTTAATATTGTCTTTACCTTATGATTGCTGAGGAAACTTTGAAATATCCATATAGAAAACTTCCCAGGTATGACCGTCAAAATCCTCAATGGTTCGTTGCTGCATAAACCCATAATCTCTCATCTCGTTTGGCTCTGTTCCGCCAGCTTTAAGTCCATTGGCAACAATGCTGTTTACTTCTTCAACACTATCTACAGATAATGAAAAGAGTCCTGCTAATTTAGATTTTGTATCTGCAATTGGCTTGGTTGCAAAGGATGAAAACTTTTCGTGGGTCATTATCATTAAAAAAATATTTTCACTCCAAACCATACATTTTCCCTGATCATCTGAAAACTGAGGATTATTGGTAAATCCTAGTGCAGTATAAAAGTCCATAGATTTTTGCAGGTCTTTTACTGCTAAATTGACAAATATTTGTTTCATTATAAATTCTTATTTTTTTACTCTTAAATATAAATATACTTTTGAATATTCAGTGTTGCAGATGGGTTTAACAGGAGATATTTGCATGATTCCTGCAATTAGCAAGATTCCCACTTTGACTAATGACAACTTTAACACCTCATTTGTGGAGTGTATTTATCTAATTTTTCTTAGGAATCAAAGATCTGATTGTTTAAGGTTTCTTATAACCCTAGCAACAGCTTCAGATTTCAATATCAAAAAACAAGCAAAACCTATAAGGAAAACTCCCATTAGCACTCCTCCTATCCAAGAAAAGGATAAATCATTGAATGTATTAAATCTTGCAACCTCAGGATCATCTTTCAGGAAAATAACCGGGACTCGTTCTCCAAGTGCAAATCTTGAGCCTAGCGAAGGCGAAGTACTATAAGTATTTTCGACCGTAAATGTATCTAAAGAATTGGGTGTGAACTTTACAATATACATTTCCCCTTCCCTATCAGTATCTGAAGCGACAATATAGAATCAACAGTACTAATAGTTTCAATACCATTCTTTTTTAGATCTAAATACACTATAAAATGAGAAATAGCAATCCCAATAAACCCACAAGCAAAAAATATTATGCCAAATCCACATACTTTCACAAAATTCAAATTACTCACAATATATATCCATTGTTTTTAAAATATAATTGAAGTCAACCTATATCTGACACTCCCTATGACTGGAGTCTGGTTGACTTCAATTCAATACTAACAAAAGCATATTTATTATCACTAATAATCCCGCTTCCTTCTACTTACTCATCTTTACAACCTTCTTTGATAATGCTCCTTTATCGGTTACAATAATCAGATAGTATACTCCGTCCGGCACATTTGAAAGTTCCAGAGACATGGATGAAGTATGAAGGTTGTTATTATCAGCATACACTACTTCTCCAAGCTGGTTCATTACCCGGAAACCTTCAAGATTATAATCAGTATTTTTTACTTCAAGGAAAAACTTTCCATTGTTAGGGTTCGGATAAACAGAAAGTATATCTTCCGTTGCCTCTGATGCAATAATGCTCATGACACAATGATTGTAAGGTGCTCCCGGAGATCCGTATTTACAATAAGTCATCCAGCTTCCCGGCAAGCTTTCATCAAGGGAAGGATCAATTAGCTCCAGCGTGTATCCCTTACCGTCAGCGGCCTTCTCCCACGGAGCCTCGTCATCATAGCTGAATGAGACATAACAATTTCCAAGGTGATCATACAACCGGATCATATCTCCAGAATTGGAAAGATCAAATTCGAACGGACCTATGTAATTGGTGACAGACGGATATACCTGATGAAACTTAACAGGATCATTGCAAAGCACCAGTCTTCCGTTTGCAGGAATCACAGTGTTGGCAGGGAATACATATTTATTATAATCTTTAAGATCTTGGAATGACCAGTTTGAGATATCCACATCAATTGTTCCGTTATTGAAAATTTCCACCCAGTCACCGGATTCCATTGCATCCTCTGAGTGATAGTTTATTTCGGAAATCTTGATATCCACCTGTGCCGGCGATCCGGTAAAATAAGCGGTAAATGTTTCATCAAGGTTTACATTCAACGTTAAAGATTTATCGGAGCTTCCATCAGGCAACAAAGCAGGAACTTCCCAGTGGGTAAATGTATAACCAGGATTTGGAACAGCTGTTATAGTTACCGGAACACCATCAAAGTAGATGCCTTTCCATGGATAGGTATCCGGATAAATGGTATTTATTTTTATCACTCCTGCTCCCTCGGGCATCACGTTGAGTGTCATCTCCACCTGTTTTACCAATTTGAATTCAGAAACCATTTGCGCTCTGGCCCTTGCTGGTCTTGCTTCAAAAAAGTTCATTCTATTTTGAATTTCAGAGTTCCAATAACCAATCCATCCATCCATCCCAACGTGCAAGATGCCTTGGCATCTCGCCCGCAATACTGTCTTTCATATCAGACATGAGCTTAGATAAGCTTTGTGGGGTGAAGATGGTATTCATCAGATCTGCAGAACGATTGATGAAGCGGTTTCTGAAATCTACATTTTTGGTCAGGCTGAAAAATATTCCGGCATGAGGGCCCATGTCCTTAGACATAGCCTTTTTTAACTGATTAAAAGAAGCAGTCTGCATATCCCATAAACCAAGAGAGATATCCGTGTCATAAAGAATATAGCGGTATTTTTTCTTTCCAGTCTGAGGTCTCCAGGCCTTAATATTGTTTGTTGGCCAATCCCAATTCGAAATATAAATCTCAGTTGCAAAAAAAGTCGATCATATTGTCCAGGTCAAATTTGTCTGCAACAGCATTAAAGCTTGACTGGTTATTCATATTGCTGTTGGCGGCCTGCCACTCCAGAGCATAAAGATCATTATCCCCCTCTATTTGTTTTGCCCATGCATCCAGCATGTCTACGCTATCGGCTACAACCCCGCTGTTAGACTCTACATAGTCTTCGTTAAGTTTTTCCCGGATATTATGAATTCCCCAGTATTGTCCGTTAATAAAAACTACGGATGGACGATAACCTTGAATATCCAGTGCTGTTTTACCTAATACACTCATGTGTACAAAACCATCCAACAGATGGTTGGTATTAAAATCACTTCCTGAGTTTCTCAGTACAATAGATTTAAACTGATTAATATTCTTATATGGGAAAAACTTATAATTTATTTCCGGGTAATCATATCTGTCTCTCATCATAATTGCCAGGCTCTTCATAGAGTTGGCCCTGGAATAATTTCCGAATATTCTTGCACCGGCATTTACTTCAAAACATTTGTTCTTTTGCTTATCATAGTATTCTACGTGCACAGGTTTTTCCCAGTCAAACCAGAAGTTGGCGCCGAAATAAGGTGATGTGCTGCTGTCGGCTCCAGGTCCCAGCATATATATCCCTGTTTGAGGATGAAAAAAGTTGTCAGGGTCAGTAGAGATCGAAAACACCGGAAGGTCTATGTTCTCATTTATAAAATAAGTTTTGGTATACACTTTCGGTGCAGTAAGGGTTGCACTATAACAGGCAGCTTTTACTACAGTCGTGGAGTCGATGGATAGCGGAGCACTATACAATGGAGAAGACTTCTGAGGATCGCTGCCATCCAATGTATAGCGAATCTCTGAAGATCCTCCGAGCGTTAATGACCGCGGGGATGAATAAAAACCTCCATCCATAGAAAAGGTAATGACATCATTACAATAGCCTGTATATCCAGCAGTATTGGCCTGGCCTGGTGTAGGATTGACAAAAATGTTATGAACAGCAGTTCCGTCCGGAAATCTGCCGTAGGAATTATTCTCCCGCATTTGAGGAATGACCAGCTGATCAATCACCTTCGAAGCCGGATCGAACAAATAAAGCAATTCTGACCCATTATTGGATAACTTAAAATTGGTATGAAACATTTGCAGCTGTTCGTTGAACCAGGAAGGAGTTGGAGAGAATTGGGATTCCTCTCCTTTTATACCAAAAGAAAGAAAGGGACGTACCGTCAAATCGCTTTTCAGACCATTGGTAGTATGGTTATGACATTGAACAGTCAGAACGTTTGTCCCATTTACCAAAGCCTTTTTAAGAACATCTTTCTGAACGGTATATTTTTCATAGCTCCCACCTTTTTCCACCAGGGCTTCTCTTTCATTTTCAGCCTGATCCCATCTTCCAGGATTTATATTCTTCATATTCGATCTCGCAATTTCAACACCGTTCAGGTGAGCAACAAAGCCATCATCATAGTCTATGTGCAAAATGGCTTGAAGCACCACTGAGGTATCTGCAACTGTAAATTTCTTTCTCATAAAGAAAGAAATAGTAGCATCCGGAACGATCGTTAACAACCCTTTGTCTCCATAGCCAATTACCCCTGTTCCACTGTTCCAGCCTGAATCATTAAAGTTAATGCTCCTCCAGTTTGCCGGAAGATCACTTATAGGGGCAATGTATTTCCAAATATCATTTTCAGTAACTGCTGTTTCCCAATGGTGAATAGTAACGCTTCTGTTTTCTCCAGATGCGAATAAAAGTATATGTGCATTTGGGGCAAGGGTAATATCCGGAAGGTTCCAAAAAGACGCAGCCGGCAGTCTGTCTGCAATGCGGTATCCCTTCAGGTTTATAGGTGCGTTGCCGGCATTGTACAATTCAATCCAGTCTTCATAATTATTATCTTCATCCGGTGCATTGCTCACATTATTGGAACAAACTTCATTGATCACCAACTGAGGATAAGCAAAAAAAGGAAGACCTAAAGAAAGTAAAATCAGAAAACATCTGGCAAAGAAAACTTTCATAAATTAATTGTTTTAAAATGAAGGTATTACGGACAGTTATTTAAATGTTTGGTATTAAATTCCCCTGCTCCGTTATCGGAAAACAAAGTTCTGAATCTCAAATATATCAATAAAATGTAAATGTACCCTGGAAGTATTTATGACAGAATACTAGATTCGCCCAACTCACATCGCATGTTAATATGGTGACTAGTATTAAGCATAATTAGCCCAGAATTCCTGCAGCATATTTAGTATATAAAACTTTCAAACCTGTTTACATTTCCAGCAAATTCCTTTGCAGAAAGTAAAAACAAAGCTTTTACAAAGAAATTTAAGCTATGAAGTAAAGAACCGATGGTCTAAATCATTATTCCCTCAGTCAGGAAAATCCAAGATGAATATACCTTGAAATTGGGAGCAACTATACCGGAAATAGTTGTTTAGAATTAACACTGCTGACTATCAGCACCTCTCAGGTAAAACACCTGAAAAACCAACCGACTTGAATACATCCTTTTTTTCAAATGTAATCCTGGATATGCAATGATATATTGTACGGAATTTAGTCCTGGAAAGACAAAAGGTGGGCAAGAGTTTTGAGCAAGAGCAACAACGTGATTTGGGAATGATCTTGATGTCAATCAGACTGTTGCCATTTTCTTCTATAAAAAATCAAGGAGATTAAAAATTCTGAAGAGGATTGGCTGTAGTCTCATTTAAACTATATGATTGAGGTAGCTGATTTTCGCTTCTATTTTGTATGTTCAACGATATAAAGGGCACCCAAAACTTCCTCTGCAAACTCAGGATCTATCTTTTCATAATAGTAAAATCCAGCTTCAATCATTCCCTTCTTATCAGTTATCCAAGCAACAACTTTATCTATAGTTTCTTTATCAAGCTCCTTAAATGTTTTTTTCCCATATAAGAGATCCTTATAATAATTGCTTATCAAGTCAACATAGGTTATAAAGCTATTATCCTCAAATGATAATACCCATTTGTTGAGCAGCAATTCTATTTCTCCAAGAAGTTTATGTATATCAATAAATGCTTCTTTATCAAAATAGGTTTTATGTTTGACTGAATCATACCACTATGAAGCAAGAGTATTGAGCAAGAGCAACAAAATGCTTCAGAAATGATCTCTTGCTGTTGCTGTTTTCTTTGATAACAATCTTAAAGAAGTTGATGAAAGTATTTTAAACGCCTTTAATTCTTCCAACTATTTATTACCAAGCTCTTCTGCCAGCCCGATGAGAATTCCTTCATGTCCGCGAATGTAGCAGAGCCTGTACGAGTTTTGATATTGAACTACCTCTCCAACAAGCTCAGCACCGTGTTTGTAAAGTCTGGTAAGTAACTCGTCAAGGTTCTCCACTGCGAACATGACACGTAAATATCCAAGAGAATTCACCGGAGCTGTTCGGTGATCTGAAATTGTTTGCGGAGCAAGAAACCTAGAAAGCTCAAGCCTGCTGTGTCCATCCGGAGTAACCATCATAGCTATTTCTACTTTTTGTGAATCCAATCCTGTGGCGCGTCCAGCCCAATCACCTTCTATGGTAGCTCTCCCTTCCAGCTTCAGTCCTAACTCAGTGTAGAAAGCAATAGCACCGTCAAGGGATTCTACCACAATCCCGACGTTGTCCATTCGCTTTATTTTACTTTTTTCCATAGTGATATATATAGTTTAATTTTAATGATTCCCGATTTCAATCTTCAACTAAAAATAGCATACATTATGTTATAAGAGGTAAAAACAAGAGTTCCTTCAAGAAAGGAGCTTTTAAAAAATATCTTCCTAAAAATTCCTGTAATGGGATGAGAAGCTACAATTAAAAATCACAAATGTAATTAGCTTTGTGTATCAAGACATCTGAATTTATTCGATCTTTTCTAACCAGTTCATTTTTTCAATTGTACATTGCATTCCCATTTCCGGTGATCTTTCAGGATAATGTATTTTGATAAAGTAGGGCTTTCCTGATTGATCCATTTGCGGTTTAAACAAACCATCAGCATTTAATGTAAACAAACTATAGCTTTCATAAAATGGCCCATGATAATCGCCGTCAAATTTTGGAGAAAGCAAATTAATAGTTCGGTTATTGCCGAAGTCATATAAGGAAAAACAATTCATTGCATAATAATTGAAATAGCTTGTGGTTTTATTTTGAACGTCATAGAAAAGTGAATTTCCTTCAAAACAATTCCCTCCACAACCATTAATATAAAATTCAATTGCTATAATCTCTTTATTATAAACAGAGTATAATCGAATTCCTCCTATCGAATAGGATCCTTCTATGTTTTCAGCCATAAAATCCAAATATTGATTATCAATTTTTATGGTTGTAGTAGTGTCATCATATTTCCAATACACAATGTGATTGCCTACTTTAAAAATAGTTGTTGTATCACTTCCATCGTTATAGGAATTATCAATAACTGGCTTTATCTGAAAATTATTAAAATATTGGAGAATGGTACCGCAAATCCCAGGCTTTATAATATCTTCATCCGAATCATCTTCTTCCATCATCATACTTTCATTATCCGATTCATGTTTGTCAATACTGTCTTGTAAAACTATGTCAGTATTGCTTGTACTGAGTTTGTCACAGGAAGTGAAAATTAATGAGAGAACAATAAAAATTAATATACTTTTCATTGAATTAATTTACTAACTATTACAAAAATTAAAAACGTTAAAAGGTTACCCGAATCATCGCTGCCATTCCCCACAAGTAGAGCCTCAAAAAATCTAACGTCGGTAAGAATAAATTAAGCAGCCAGTTCAAGATAAACTGGCTGCTTACCTGAAGAATAACTTTTTACAAATCATTTAACAATCAGCTTTTCATTGCTTGTAGAACTTTCCGAAGTAATCTGAATCATATAAACTCCGGATGCCATATTGTTCAGATTCAGTTGAAAATGATCAGAATGAACATTCTCCAGGGAGTATATGATTGTTCCTTTATCATTATAGACTCTTAAATGATCTATAGTCTGAGCATCTTTAGCACTGATTTGCACATTACCCGTTGTTGGATTGGGAAAAATAGTAAATTCCTTTTCCCTTTTATCCTCAACTCCTGTTACTGTGAATGTAACAGCTGACACAGGGCCGGCATAATCAGAATGACTGGTGGCATTATAAGCATATACTCTGTAGGTATAGCTTGTTCCGGCATTTAAGAAATGATCTGTATACTCTGTTCCGCTAAAGACTGTATCCAAAATTTCAAATTCCTGGAATTCCATAGATAACTTCTCAATAACAAAACCGGATTCGTTCGTTGACTTATCAATCCATGTAAGCTTTATCTGACTCGAAGAAATAGCTGTAGCCTCAAGATTATCAGGCATAGCGGGAGGTGCCTCAAACGATTTTATGGTAATGGAATTGCTTCTTTGCATACAACCATCAGGTGCCATTATTTCAAGGTAATAAACTCCTGCTCCGTATTTCATAGTTGAAAATCCATTATCCGACAATTTCATATTGTCTTTGTACCAGGAATATGAAAGATCAGTTCTCATGGTCATAGCCACAAGATTATTTCCATAATCATAGATCCTTGCTAAACCTGAAAGGTCTTCCGCTGCAGCATAAACCATACTCTTTTTACCACTATGAGTCATTTCGTAAAATCCATATTGAGAAGGCTGAGCATTATACACTACAGGGTCATTCAGGGATGATACAAAGTTATCAGGACCTTTCCAGGAAACGACTTCTTCTGCTGGAACAGAGCTGTGTAGTTTTATATCCTCCCCGGGACAAATTGGTTTATCTGCGTATACTGAAATATATTTACAATTAGTAGTAAAATCCCAACCTGTATTATTGGAGATATTCGTGCTGTTGAGCCCCGCATTAAATGTAGCTCCCCCACTTGCTTTAATATCTTTCAAATGCAGATAGTCGAGACATAAAGTACCGGAAGGCTTAAATATGTTTACTTGTTTGCCAACCATTTCAGATGAAAGGTAAATAGGAAAGTCAGGTTTTCCATAGGCATTCAAATCATCGTAGACATATAATGTATCTCCTGGTGTTATAGTGATGTTGCTACCAGGATTCAGCTGCAAATAGTCAAATTTAACACTTTTATATAGTCTGATTTTATAGGAAAGAAGTATGGATTTATTAATAATAGAATTCCTTTGACTCAGAAAAAGATCTTCAGCCTTGCAGTAAAATTCTTTAATCTGACTATTATAAAAATTTATTTGAAAGGTGACTAATGTATCTGTTGTAATTCGGTTAACGGTACAGTTTTCAAGGTTTAGATATACCCCTGCATCCCATCCGTCCCAAATAGATCCATCAAGGAAATGGATATTATTTAATTCGAGTCTGTTAGCATTGCTACTGTAAGGATCTGATAGAATCTGCGTAACTATAAAATTAGAATATACATCTCCTGAATAGCAATAGATATCAGAATTTTCCGCATTCAGATTTAAACTGTCATTTTGAATGAATATCTGATAGTAAACATAAACTTTAGAACCACTTATATCCAGACTAATTGGCTTGCCAGCTCCTATCTGAAGGTGAGAGCCACAATATAAAGCGTTTTTATTAAGAGAAATAGTACCGGAATACATCATAACATGTTCTGCGTAGAAATCATCCGTGAATTCAATTGACTTTTGAGCATTAATATTTGCCATTTGAAGTCTGTTACCACTTGTTTTTACCTTTGAATCCACCACTGCATTAAAATTGACATTAGCATAAAAATACATGGCAGAATCAAGGGTTAAAGAACCATTGATCGTGATTCCTCCTTTTACAGAAGGATAGTATCGGACGTCTTTCCAGGTCATATCTTTACATGCCGCAGGCACATCAAATGATACCTGTTGGTTAAAGTCGAAAAAAGAAAGCTCATCGAATATAACATTGTCCTGCATTGAGGGGACACAATTAGCAGGTTTACCTCCGCTTGTATATGACCATTTTTTTGTATCAGACCAGTTACCGTTTCCACCGATCCAGTAAAAGCTTATATCCTGAGAAGACTGAATATTCCAACCGCTATTTCCTCCTCCATCAATAGAATTTGCAGCATTAAAACTTGCCCCTCCAGCAGCTGAAATATCTTTAAGAATCATGTGGTCTAGATTTAATGTTCCGGAAGCTTTGCTGATAGTAGGGTTTCCATCCAAGCCTGATAGTTCAGTATAGATACAGGAAGGATTTACGACCTGTATATTATTAATATATTGAGTGGTTGTTCCTTTAATATTCAATCCCTGCCCTGCCTCAAGTCTTAGGGTTTTAATGGTATTCTGATCTCCTTGTAATGTACATTTTTTTTTCAGATATAAGGTCTCTATGGTTGTCCCGGTAGTAAATATCAAGGCGTTACTATGTATATTAACGATGTTAAAAGTATTATTTGTCCCAAGAAGGATTGAGGCTCCGCTAAACTCAAGCTTTGAACTTCCGCCCTCTATCAAAAACGGGCCAAGCGATGAATGTGAAAGATTAAGCTCATAACCTATTACCTTCAATGTGGACGTACCCAGAATAAGCTTTCTAGGTCCTGCTTCACTAAAAGAACTTGGCCCAAAAGAGTTGTAGCAGGTAACCTTTTTATTATTGGTATTTAAAGTACCTGCAATAAAATAAAAAGAACCGGCCTGAAGGGAGTCCTCAAGAATATAAGACCCGCTGCATGAGAATGTAATCTCTTTTTTAAAATTAGTTTTAGCAAAATCAATCCTGTTGTTCAGGCCTGCAGACAAAAAGACTACCCGATTCAACTCAGATGCGTCTATTCCTTTCTTAAGAAAAAATGATCCATAAACAGAAATTTGTCCTGTGATAACAGGAAAATACTTCGTGTTTCTGAAATCTATGGATTTACAAACTGCTGTACCAAAATTAACTTTGTCTTTATCCTTAGCAAAGGATTTTTCATCAAAGACAACATCATCCAGGGATGTCGGGATGCAGTTTGCAGAAGTCCCTCCACTTGTGAGTGACCAATGTGCAGGATCACTCCAGGAACCGGCACCACCAATCCAATAATAAGTTGCAGTAGATGCTGATGATATTGTAATACCCTTCGTGTTACCATGATCAACGGAATTAAAAGCATTAAAAACGGCACCGCCTGTAAATTCAACTCCGCTGACAATTACATAACTCATATTAAGCACTCCCGATCTTTTTATAATTTTTCCATAACCATATATCGAGAGAAAATTTGCACAGTTTTTTCCGGAAAGATTGGTCTGCTCCAGTTCAATACTTTCCGCTTTATCCTGTACTTCAAATAATTTAAGATTATAAAACTCTGAATCCTTTATCAAAACTTGTCCTTTGACACTTACATTCTGTGCATACGAAATCAGTTTGTCTATAGTAACTCTGGTATTCTGAAACACCAATCCTCCTGCTCTATCAAAATAAACTGTATTTATTTTAAGAGTTCCTTGTATATACATAGTGGAAGTACTCAAAGATGCAACACCGACAGCAACTGTATCCAAAACAATTAACTGTGAATCTCTATTCTCTATATGTAGTGTTGTAATTTTAGAACCGGAGAAGTCTGAGGTCAGATTTTTTCCTGATATAATACACCTGTCAATCCTGGCCTTGGTATTTAAAAAGTTTATAGATCTGACATTCGAATTATTGGATGTAAACTCATACAACCTTATTTTTTTCCCGGCAGCATTTAGTGTTCCATTTAAAAGAACAAGGGAATAAGCATTTAAAGAATCGAGTATCTGCCATTCACCAGTTGGTGAATCTAAAATAAAGTTCCCTGTTTTATTGTTGATAAATCCTGCCCCACGCTGAGCAATGATATTCCCTGTAGTGGCAGATTTCATTACAAAGTTTCCTAAATAATCGATGATCAGATTCGGATGAAATTTTATGCTGCTATAAATATTAAAATTAGAACCGATGGCTCCGCTTAATATCATGATGCTCTCATCAATATCAAAAGATAAATTATTACAGGTAATAACAGTCTGATCCAGAGTCACCTGAAAGGTATCCGTATGTGAGTTGGAATCAAATATGACGTTATCAAAAGCTGAAGGTACTATTGAATGAAATGTAGTACCTCCGGAAGTAGTAGCCCAGTGCTTTTGATAATCAGACCATTTACCTGTCCCTCCAACCCAATAGTAATCAGCCGCATGGCTCATAAAAGGTAAAACAAAGGAAACAATAAGTAATATGAAAAAGGGTAAATTATATTTCATAAAAGTGAGATTTCAGACTAAGAGTTAAACGAGTTCGAAAATGAAAGGACGTAAAACAGTATAAGCCAGATTTTAAAAATTTTATCTTATGTGAAATTAAAAATTCCTTTTCTTATAGTCTAAAGGAAATTAAAAAATTTCACACCCAGATAAAACCAGTTATATTCTTAAACCTTCTCATAGGCTGTAACACAGGCACTTTAATAATTAAAATGATATCTATTAAAAATCTTCTCCAGTTATTGATTCCCGGAGTTTTTGGTTTAACACTAAATCCTTATAATTCAACTTATCAATTCTGACCAAGCCATTATTCATATACTTATAGGATGGCGCAAGACTTCTTCACTTTTACTTATATCTTTATTTTGTTTATCATTTTTTTATTGGCTCATAATAAAGAATTATAGCACCACCTTTAAAGGTCTTCGTCCTTATAAGTTTGAGATCAGTTCTTTCTCTTATATTTTTAAACAGATGTCCCCCCTTTCCATGTATAACCGGATGTACACATATTTGCAGTTCATCAACTAAATTAAGATTCAATGACTGTATAATCATACCAGGACTGCCCACCAGAATATCTCTTCCGGATTGTTGTTTGAGCGCTGTAATTTCTTCTTTAATGTCCGCTTTTGCCAACCTGGAATTCCTCCATGTTAATTCTTTCAGTGTGTGGGAAAAAACAATTTTATTAATATTGTCTATTGTTACGGCAAATTCATCCGTTGCCTTGATGCCAGTGGGATTTGCAACTACAGTAGGCCAATACTCCATAAGCTGGTAAGTAATCCTACCGTATATGATGTCGTCAGCAGTCTTTAACAAATCACTGTAATATTGATGTATATCTTCACCCGGAGTAACAGCTGTATGATCGCAAATTCCATCAAGCGTCATATTTATTCCTGCAATTAGTTTTCTCATACTTCTATATTTAGAGCAGCTTGTATTTTTTTAGCGATTATTTTTAATCTTCTGATTAAATATATAGGATACTGCGAGAATGGCACCTACGACAACTGGCATTAAGATATAACTGATATTTTTGTCCACTGCGACATGACTTATTACAGCGAATATTAAATTAAATGTCAATCCAGCATAAGCCCATTCTCTCAGTTTGCCAGGTAACATAGGAAGCATCAATGCTGTTGCGCCTAGGGCTTTGCAAACGATTAAAGCATAAGCAAAATAGTCCGGGTAACCTAGAGGCCTTGTCCCTACTGTGGCAAATTCAGGCTTAAACAAAAGTGTACCAAGCGGCATTAAACCTTCCCATAGAAATATGATGGTTGTTGCGATCCAAAAAATGATTTTGTTCCTTTTCATTGGTTTATTTTTTTAAGGTTAATAAAAATTCGTCCAGATTTCCAAGAGCCATTGTAAGTCCTTCTTTAAAGCCCATCTCAATCATCATTTCAATGTCTTCAAGTTTATCGTGTTGTAAAGTGATGTTTACAGTTGTGAGACCATTGTTTTCAGTGAAGTTGTTTGTCCACAATGAACGCGGCTTAATGTTGTTTTCAATTCCGTTTTCATCGCAAAAAGCATCCAGCCAAGATAGCAGTTTATTTACTTCAATAGCCTTGTAATCCGCTTTACACCACATTTTTTCATCCATTGGACTAACCATTGCATAGAGCCACATTCCACCTACTCTTAAATCCAAAGATTTGGTTTCGATATGATAGGGTTTCGGAGCCCACCACTGGTCCAACAACTCAGCTTTTGTCCATGCTTGCCAGACCAGTTCAAGGTTAGTATCAAACTCACGTTTTATATGTATGGTTTTGCTTTCCTTGTTTACGGAAAAATCAAAAAGGAGATTACTGTTCATTTTTTCTGTTTTTTAATGGTTGATAATAAGTCGTCAAGTTGGTTAAAACGAGTTTCCCATATTTTGCGGAACTGTTCAAGCCATTTGTCAATTTCTTTCATTTTGTCAACTTCGAGCGAGTAGTATATCTCTCTGCCCTGATGCTCTTGTTTTACAAGTTCGCATTCAGTAAGAATGCGTAAATGTTTTGAAACAGCCTGACGTGACGTATTAAAGTTTTCGGCAATGGCATTAGGAGTCATTGCTTGTAATGCAATTAAGGCTATGATAGCTCGCCTTGTCGGGTCGGCAATAGCCTGGAAAATGTCTCTTCTCATCTATCTGTTCATTTACTTTAGAAACTGATCAGTTGCAAATATATACGCAACCGTTCGTTTTCTCAAATTAATTTTACATTTTCCCAAAAAGAATAATGAATTGATTGATTTAAAATGAGTTACATTTTAATGAAGTAAGTATAGAAAAATTAAAAGCCATAAAATTTTAAAAGACTTGCCTTAATTCATATTCAATCCCTAATGCAAATCCATCCATTTAATAAATTAATTGAAAATTTTCTGCAAATGCAGTATTATAGTCTATGCAAAAACTTTTAAGAAAGCTTTTTAAGTCACAGAATGATAACATATATGACCTAATATCAAAGGATGATTCAGATGGCATAAAACGATTGCTTGAAACAGGGCAAGATCCTAATGAACCTGATGAATTTGGCCAAACTCCCATTTTTAGAGTAGTTTATAATAAAACCAAAAATCAAGAAGTTCTTTTAAAACTATTAATAAAGTTCGGAGCCATGTTAAACGCTAGAAAGAGCGACGGTGCTACTCCAATATTTCATGCCAGAGGAAATGTTGCAAGGCTTTTACTAGAAGCTGGAGCAGATATAAACATAAAGTCATTTAACAACGCTACACCACTTCACTACTCCCATGATAAAGAAACTACAAACATTCTGATTAATCATGGACTTGACATCAATGCCAAAGATGATACATTTAAAACTCCACTTCATAACTATGTGTACTTTGGAAGTGATCTGGTAGAATATGCCATTCAAAATGGAGCTGAAGTCAATGCTATCGACATGAATGGATGGACACCTTTAATATGCTTATCTCAAAATCAATATGTACAAGAAAAAGATTGGTCTGAAATACTAAAGAAAGCGGAAGCATTAATACACTCCGGAGCTCAATTGGACGTTACTGATAAACTTGGTAAAACAGCATATGATCATTCCCTTGAAGCCGGTAATCGGGCGCTTGCCAATTGGTTAAAGCAAGAACACAAAAATTAAATATAATTTTTAACCCCTTCCTTAATTATGCAGCAACATTGATTAAAAATTTAAACTATTTGAATCATTCAAAAATATTTTACACAAATTTCTTGCAGAAGAAAATTTAACTAACGACATTTGTATCATGACAACAATAAAATTACATATCCCCCATACACAGCAGATGCCACAAAGCACTCAGGGGATCATTATGTAATTTATAAATATATTATATATAAAGCCCCTTGGAGAAATCTTAGGGGCTTTTTGTTTTATTTCAGTATGCTAGAGAAGGATCATTTCTTTAATGAGAGACTCATGTAAATTCAGTAATTATAATTTAGTGTAAAAGGTAACATTCAATATTATGGCAACAATACAATTTCATATCCATCAACCGCAGCCGATGCCGAAAGACATCAGGGGGAATACTATGTAGTTGTAATATACTATAATGATTATAGAAGCCCCTTTGAGAAATCTTAGGGGCTTTTTATTTTAAATAAAATTGAAGCTGAAAGCGGAAAGCTGAAAGCTGAAAGTGTTCGATGTTCAACTTTACACTTTATACTTTATGATGCTTT
The DNA here is from genome assembly GCA_024707265.1 of Sporocytophaga sp. Taxonomy (GTDB): domain Bacteria; phylum Bacteroidota; class Bacteroidia; order Cytophagales; family Cytophagaceae; genus Sporocytophaga. The sequence continues at coordinate 272,416 of JANQAB010000010.1, forward strand.
ATCTCAGTAGGTATAGGAGTCAGGTTTATCTAGCCTCTTTTGGAAAGAGGAACACGCAGGTTCAAATCCTGCCCTACTGACTTGCATAAAAGCTAAAAGCTAAAAGCTGAAAGCTGAAAGTGTTCGATATTCAACTTTATGCTTTACGCTTTACGCTTTATACTTTATCTCAGTAGGTATAGGAGTCAGGTTTATCTAGCCTCTTTTGGAAAGAGGAGCACGCAGGTTCGAATCCTGCCCTACTGACTTGCATAAAAGCTGAAAGCTGAAAGCTGAAAGTGTTCGATATTCAACTTTATGCTTTACGCTTTACGCTTTATACTTTATCTCAGTAGGTATAGGAGTCAGGTTTATCTAGCCTCTTTTGGAAAGAGGAACACGCAGGTTCGAATCCTGCCCTACTGACTTGCATAAAAGCTGAAAGCTGAAAGTGTTCGATATTCAACTTTATGCTTTACGCTTTACGCTTTATACTTTATCTCAGTAGGTATAGGAGTCAGGTTTATCTAGCCTCTTTTGGAAAGAGGAGCACGCAGGTTCAAATCCGGCCCTACTGACTTGCATAAAAGCTGAAAGCTGAAAGTGTTCGATATTCAACTTTATGCTTTACGCTTTACGCTTTATACTTTATCTCAGTAGGTATAGGAGTCAGGTTTATCTAGCCTCTTTTGGAAAGAGGAACACGCAGGTTCAAATCCTGCCCTACTGACTTGCATAAAAGTTAAAAGATTAAAGTTAAAAGTGTTTCCACTTTCAACTTTTGACTTTCTACTTTAAACTTTATAAGGACAAATGGTGGTTTTAGTTTAACAGGTAAAATGCTACACTGTGAATGTAGAGAACAGGGTTCGAGTCCCTAAATCACCCAAAGAAGATTAGCTAATTGTTCCAAATTATGTAATAACTACAACCTTCAGAAACAATTGAGGTTGAAGGGATGTCATGACTTAAAACGACCTAATTGATGCCATCGCTTAAAGCGATGGCATCAATGATAAAACCTTGAAGCACTCAGATGTTTTTAGACAATACCTGAAAAATAAACACGCTCCTTTGATATCGCATCAACACCAACCCAAGTTTTTATAAATATTCAATCCATTCAGGATTGTAATATGAAAGTAGCCATTAAAAATACTTTATGCTATATTTCTTAAAACTTATAACTTAGACCTTATTAAGCTTTTCGCTTTCAGCTTTCAGCTTTAAGCCTTTCGCTTTTTACTTTCAACTTTAAACTTTCAACTTTATACCTTCTTCTCTTCTTAAAAAATAGCACAAGACCAATCACTACAACAATTAAATTGGCAAGAGCAGCAATCACCGTAATGATGTCTCTGGTGGTCTTACCCAGTGCATCTGTAAAGTGAAATTTATGAAGAAATGCAAAACTTAGTCCCTCATAGAGATCTTTATCTTCAATACGGACAGAAAGTTTACCGCTTGATGTTTCCACGTAATAGCGCTCGTTGCCATTGTTATTGTACTGGACTTTCATTACAGGCAAACGTTTGTTTACAAAGCCATATTCCCCACCAAAGCTGTTGATTTTTTTAACGGAAACAATCGCTTCCGCTTTATTGCTGCTATAGCTGTTTGCAAGAAAAGCAGCATAGATCTCCTCTCCATTGTTTAGTTCCTTCAGTGTCGAAACGTTCAGGTAAATGGTTTTTACTTTATTTTCTTGATCTATGATACTTGCCTGCCAGTACAAGCTAGTACCCATATTTACCACAGACAAATTATTCAACATTCCCAGTTCTTTAATTTTTGTAAAAAACTGAAGACTATCCCATTGAAGCTGTTGAACAGGAACAGCAGGTTTTACCAAAGACCCAGATCTGTTATCCGGTTTTATTTTTTCAAAGGCATGATACCCGCCACTGAAAGTAAACATCATGGTAGTGACGGAAACAAATATAGAAGTGATCCTGTGAAGCCTTCTGGTTTTCATGTAACTGTTCGAACGATCAGTAACCCTTACTTCATTGGAAATAAAATAAATATAGATCCCGCTGATCGCTACGAATAAAGCAAGACCACATAAAACTACAATTACAACATATCTTAAGCTGCCCAAAGCTTCCAGAAAACTCCAGCTGTGAAAGGCAGAGAAAAACCTGCTGAACCCATAACGCAGATCATTCACAGCAAAAGCCATCCTGTCTCCGAATGTTTCCACAAAAATCCTCAACCCATCTTCACGTTGAAAAGAGACTTTATAAACTGGTAACAAACGGTTAATGAAAGGATATTCATCCCCAAACTCACGAACAAGTGTGACATCAGAGATTGCGGTCTTTTTATCTCCAAGAAAATGTCGGGAAAGATGGATCGCATACTTCTGATCACCGTCCTCCAACAACTTTCCATCTTCAGCATTAATGTAAACCGGAATATCTTTCTGATCAGCCAAAACCTGATAGTATACTTTGCCATCAAGAGTTACAAGCTTTAAATTATCAATAGATTCAATTCCGTTCATTGTAAGCGCTTCTGTCAAGCTCAGACGAACCTTATCCATATCTACAGGAAAAGAAGATAAAGACTGATTCTTTATCCTGGGCTTAAAGGTACTCATGACAGGATGCAGAATACCGCTGAGGGTCCACATAAGCACCGGTACAGCAATTATGATACTGACGCTTCTGTGCCACTTATAAATATTTTTGCGTATCATCTCAGTATGTCTAAGGGTTCGTTATTTTTTACCGGTAAAATTGTATTGAATGCCTATTACAAATGATCTTGGAGCTGCAGGGGTAAAGGTTGTTCTGTCTGTCGCATTATTACCTCTTGTAGCAGCATGCGCATAAAGTTCGTCTGTGAGATTCAGAATATTTACAAAGCCCTCTATTCCTTTGTATTCATATCCCACCCTGAAGTTTAAAACACTCACTCCTTCCATTCCCAGAAAGGTTTTATCCTGGTACCTCGCAGTGTTTGACTGATTCTGATACCATGCACTTATCCGCTGCCATTCCAGTGAGGCTCTGAATCCTTTAAGAAATCGCTGTGGCTTATAGGTCACTTCGCTATTGCCAATCCAGGCTGGTGCGGAGGGCATGATCTTTCCTCCTGCATCCTTGAACTCATCCGTTGATTTGTTGCTGATAAGAAATTCCTCAAATCTATGTACGGAATAACTTCCTCCTGCACGCAGGGTCATTGACTTGCACGGACGAACTGTAATCGATCCTTCTAAGCCCTGATGAAATGTTTTCCCTGCACTCGCATAGTCTGTTGAATTATCAGGCATTCTGATATTCAGCAATTCATTTTTACCCCACATGGTATAGAATGCCCAGTCAATATAAACGACGTTGTTCAGAAGTCCTGCCCAGCCTCCTATTTCTGCATTGTCAAATTTTGCAGGTTTTAAGTCATAGTAAAACTGATTGGGATCTCCTACTGCAACATTCGGCCGCTTTCTGAAAATGGAAGTAAGGCTAGGGGGAGAAAAGCCCTGACTATAGTTTACATATATACCTGTGTTCTTTACTAGTACATAGGTGGCACCTATTTTTCCTGTTAACTGATCATACAATTTAGATCCTTTTGAATGATCCAGATAATTCTGGTAATCAAAGGACATGCGGTCATACCTCATGCCGACCGTAATTTTCAGCTTTTTAACCGGACTCGTCACAAACTGAAAGTATCCTGCAGAATTCAGAAGATTTGTACTATAATCTGCCAGTTTCATATCCGGTCTTTCTTTTAATACAATATATTTCTCTACGGATTTTTGATCAGGTCTGAGCTGCGCCTCCAGATCTATCTGATGAGCTGAATAGGTCGTCGGTGAATAATCCAGATAAACACCGCCGGTCAATCGGGTATCCCAGAAACCGAATTGCTTGGTATGCTGGGCAAGAAGACCATAGCTCTTGAAGACACTCTCGTTTATTTCTCCTGTTGCAGTTGTGCTACCAGATTTCCAACGGATTCCATAAGAGGGATTTTGTCCTATTAAATTATCCCGGAAAAAGCAGGATACAGTTGTCTGATTGTTTTTATTCCAGCTGTGTTCCAGCGTCAGCTTGGATCTCAGCGAATAGACTTCTCTGTAAGTAAAATCCGAAGTACCGGTATAGGCTCTGTTATAAAAAGCAATGCTGTCGACACTTCCGCTCATATCGCTGTGATACTTGTTATAGGATGTGGTCAGATAGAGTCTTGTCTTTTCGGTAAAAAGATAATCGAGACGTAGGTTAAAAGAATGCTTGTTAAAGCCTGAAAAGGCCTGCCATCCGTTGTTCTGGAACGAATAAAATCCTCCTGCATAGATTCCGAACCTTTTGGTGATCATCCCTCCTGCTCCGTACTGCACTCTTCTGTACCCATAGTTATTGGCCTGAAATCCGATCTTTGCAGTGGGCACGGCTGTAGGCTTCTGCGTGATAAAATTGATCGCTCCTCCTACTGCTTCCGGGCCATATAAGGACGATACAGGTCCTTTTAATACTTCCACATTGCTGATGGCAAAGATGTTCATTTCTATCAAACCATTGTGGTTGAACAGTCCCATAGGACGCAGCGGTAATCCGTCTTCCATATACAGGAAATATGAAGAGGTCCCCATTGGCTGACGGATAGACATGCCATGCTGTTCGTTGTTGAGATTTTGCATGACCACTCCCGGCACTTTACTGATGATCTCTGTCAGCAAAACTGGCTTGGTATCATTAATTACTTCCTGTGAAATTTTACTGATTGCAATCGGCGCTTCTGACCTCAGACTGGCTTCTCTATTGGCAGTTATGATAACTTCCTGCATATCAGAAGCTGAGGCTTTTAAAGCAACGGTAATCTTTTTACCTTGAAGGGGTTTTACGTATTGATCTTCATACCCGAGCGACCGGATCAGTAGGCTGTCCGGACGATCTGAAAGTTTAAGGATAAATGTTCCGCTGCCATCTGTCGTGGTTATATTGTCGGAATCCGCAATAATCAAAGCCCCTGGGAGGCTTTCTTTTGTCTGTGAATCAAACACCTTACCCTCCACTGTATATTGTGCCCAGGAAGAGCTACTGCTTAATAAAAGATATAGAATTAATATAAACTTACAACTCAGTTTCATAAATTTGATTGATTGTTAAAATCAGCCGGACAGGAAACTGTTGATTTCTGACTCTTCTCACGCCAATTTGAATAGCAGAATATCGGCAGGATTCAGGTCCGGATTTTTTTATTATGTTGAGATTGAACTGTCCGTGAAAGACGGAGCTTTGAGATACCGTTGATCTGTAGTGTTCTGCTCAGGCAGATATTTTTTATAAACAGCAATAAATCATAATGCGCAAGTACCACAAGCATTCCAGATCGTTGTTTTGTAATGACAGAAAGCATGTAGTGTTTTTCCAGATGTTTATACATCAAGAAATAGGCTATCAGGAATGATAAATGCTGTTAAAACAGGGTGGTTTTCTCCTTAGCTGTTCTGCCGGGGAGGATGAAAGAATGAAAAATGAAACTGAAGATGGCTATCCTTTTTATAAGGAAGAAAATCAAATGAGGAGATCTGAATTAAACTGAATTGAACTGGAAAATTTGACTCAATAAACTGAATTTCAGAAGATACATTATCAGAACTTAAAGCGCTTGTTTTTTTACTTTCAGTATCTAATTGCTTTTTCAGATAACACTTTCCCTGACAATTATTACCGGCTTCTTCCTTCTTCACACAGAGGGTTTTGGCAATGATATCCCTGTTTCCTTCGAAAGAAGCAACGATCATGAACTTACTGAAGTTATGCAGTAATATTCCGATAATGGCCGCTATAAGTAATAGTTGTTTCAAATCTTCCAAAAGATGCGCAAATATAACCCTGAAAAGAACAAGTACAATTATATGTTTCACAAAATTTGAAACCGGGCATGGCACTTTATGTTATTACCAATTCAAAATAAATTACTTAGGCTTTCCCCTTCTTCTCAATTTTGAATCGGGATTTATGGGGTTTTAAAAAGTTTGCAACATCTATAAACGTTGCAGTATAACTAGTTTTTTAAAATATTATTTGCAACCTGGACACCATCTTCGAAAAGTGCATGGTGATCAAAATAAGGAACACCTCTTAACATTCCTGTTACAGTAAGTCTCCCAGAATCACCTAATTCTTTAACAAAAGATTTAGTAAGCGGAAAATAGTTTTTTTCTAATTCATTAGTCCAAAACACAACCGAACAATCCATCTGATGTAAATTCTCATTATGGTTATATTCAATTGAATAAACTTCTCCACCTTCATCTGACAAAATATTTGTGACTTTTGAATTAAATATAATGTTCAGATCATCAAATGCATTTAGTTTTTCAATTAAAAAGTCTTGACCTGATAATTGCTCTTTCTCTGATATGATGAGGGGATTTACATCATTAGCTCTTGCCATCAGATATTGATTTATCATCCAGTCACCATATCCAACTATTACAGCTTTTTTACCTTTAACAAAGAAAGCGTCTGACCAAGTGTCTAAGCTTAATCCTTTCCAACTATCCTCTGAATATTTAACAGAATCAGGAATCGGTGCTATTTTTCCTGAAGATGCCAATATTATATGTTTATCCGAAAATTGATCTTTAACTTCATACTTTTCTTCATCTACCCAAAGTCCCAAATTTAAAAGAGTATTTTGGTCATGAATAAATTCTCTATCTATCTTATACTTTCTCAGCTCATTTATACATAAAGTATCAAAATGACCACCTTTCATCCATACAGGATTTAACCGTGTTGGCCCGATAAAAAAATACCCTCTCATAGGATAATCATAATCCAATTCAAATATTCTTATCTTTTTTTCCAGCATTTAAGAGTGTTAAAGCGCATCCTATCCCGGAAAGACCAAATCCAAAAATTAAATATTCTTTTTCTTGCATAGAACATCTTCACATTTATCTTGACCAACTACATCCCACCTGGCATTTTAATCTTTAATTGAATCTTCCCTCCCTGATTAAATCCTTCAATTATATACATGTCTTGATCATTGTTGTACAAAAGATAAGGTCCAATTTCATCCAGCCTTTCTATATTTAAAGAATGATAATTAAGATAGATAATCCATGAAGACGGTACACTTACCATCTCTCCCGGATATTCCACAATTTGAAGCATTACTCCGTCTTTAATTTCCTTCATAAAAGTTGTGATAAATTTATTATGAAGGCCAGGTATTTCCGGGCTGGTCTTTGCCAGATATAATGTAGTATCTTCATCATACACATCTGAATACCAGTAATCCTCAAGACTGGTATACTCCTCATCATCATGCTCAACTAATTCGATAGTAAAGTTATCCCTTTTAATCAGGAAGTACGGTTTTTGCTCATCTATTATCCTATCTGTATTCTTTCTTTTATTTGAGAATACTGATGTTATTCCTGCAAAGACAAGAAAGATTACTACAACTAACAATATCAGTGGAATAAGTATCAAGAGAATAGGTACACCAATAATTGCAGGAATTGATGATTTAGATTTATAAGAATAAAATTTCTCAAACTCAATTTTCATGATCGAACTATTAATTGACACTTTGTAATCAAGCACTTATTTTTCGTTTTCAAAATAAAACGACCTCTGCCCTGGCTCTTCTCTTGAGGTGAGAAAACAGCTGAAGATATAATATATAATTTCCAAATTAAAATAACTAATAACATACCTACAATTCTGAGTCAGCATAGGGCTCCACCCTATGCTGACATAACATCACCCCCTCCGGGGGCTTCAAGAAACTTTACTATTTAACAGCACCAGCCCTGGAAGGGCGGCTTTGTGTCAACGTAGGGTATAGCCGCACGTTTTAAAGCTATGTCAAACCTAATACCCCACAAAACTATACCTGTACATCTCACAAGCCACCTCCTCCTCCGGTGGAATATAGGCTATGAAGAAACCGTCTTCAGCAAAATAAAACTGATTGATCAAAAAGGGAATCACATACTTTTTAGACTCACCGGTAATTATGTTATAGCTGAACAAATCCGTGTAGTCCGAATAGGAGTTACTAAAAAATATCTTGTCTTTATAAGGGAAACTTAAAATACAATAATTATTTCCATGATTGATAACACTACCATTACATAAAATCATTTCGTCGTTCACAAAGCTAATCTTATAAAGAAGAGTATCCTCTTTGAGAAAATCGATTTCCTCAAGGTCATATAGATAGTATAATGAGTCATTATAAAAAATGAGATCATCAAAACTGAACAACTTATTATAGTCCGTAATAAACAATCTCTTCTTATTGTTTTCTAAGGTGATCGTATGGGTCTTTAAGTTTGATAAGTCCAGGTTGGAAATTGAAAATAATGAACTATGTGGCGTACTGGAATTATCGGTGATCATAATTTTGACCTGCCCGATATTATTCCGTCCTAGTTTTGTATCAGAAGGCGAAAAGCCATTTTTATATATAAAGAAATCTTTGGTATACTTCATCAGATCAATCTGATCATATACCTTACGTGAATAAGGATTTAAAACATCTATCAAACCTTCCTCTTCATTCAAGTTCGCAGCAACCTTATTTCTGTTGAAGGCCAGGAAAAACAGACCGCTTTGTTCTAACTCAAACACTCTCTCATTAATTCTATTGATTCCAATGCTGTCTGTAGCAGTTACATTCAGAGATTTATCAAGATTAACGGCATTGGTAACTCCTTTACTGCTGTCGGCAATAGCCGAAGTACCGGAACTGTCCTTGGTTGTTGCTCCTTCTGGATGCTCCTTTTCTTTTACATTACAACCTGCAAAATAAAAGAACAAGATGGTGATAAGTACTTTTTTCATTAAAATTCAGTTAGATACTTATTCTTAACTAAAAAATTAATTCCCCAAAGCTTTATTTCTAAGGAGCCCATAAAACATAGTTATCAATATCATCATCAGTGCGTTCATCTACGAGTTTCCACTTTACAAATGATGCTATCTTTATAAGCAAAGTTAGATGACTTTCAAAATTTGATGCTGTGTCTTTGGAACAGATTAAAGTTATTAAATTTGTCCTTTCATTATTGCGGTCTCTTTCTGACCAATGAAGTAAGCTCTCAGCCTTTAATAGCTGAATATCCGTAAATGGAAACTCAGATACATTCCCAAACATCAGAGGCTCTTTTTCTTTTAATTCCGGTAAAGACTTGATAAAAGCTACTAAAGATAGTGTATCAAAGTCCCTGCTTAAATCTTCGTCGTAATAGATATTCAAATAATAGTATCTGTCTGACCACATATTTGTTTTATTGGATTAGCTATTAAAGTCCTCATGACAATGAGGACCATATAATGTCAAAACATTAAAGACCTCACCCTAAATCCCTCCTGTAGGCGAAGGACTTGGATGGTCTTGTTAAATTAAGCTTTGTACGCATATTTATAGCTGTCAACTTAATCAAAAGAGCACTCAATATAAGTGCGATTAAAATCAATAATCTCTGCCAGATAGGTCGGTTTCATTCTTTTAGACAACTCAGATGTTTCGCAAGCTCAACATGACAAGGTCAAGCTTAATAATTAACACAATATTCCCCACTGATCTCTTTACCATACCACCCTACTAACCCCCTATTTCAACGTCCCGAATAACCTGTCCCAGACCTTGGTATAAAATCCGAAATTGTGTTGCTCATGCTGATGGTGATCCACATGAAAGCCTGTATTGGCAAGCCATTGAAAACATACATGATGTTTAAGTGCTGCAGGAACAATTTCTTTACGCAGATGTCCGATAATGCCCATCGCAACATTCAATACCAGATAAAGCACTACTGCATAAATAGAAAAATCTATCGTAAATAATAACAACAGCCAGAGCGATCCGAAACCCAGTACTTCTACCGGATGCAGAACAAACAATGAAATAGCCGTTGGTGTATCATAAGCATGATGCAGGTCATGATAGCGGTATACAAAGCTCAATTGGTGTATGACCCGGTGAAACACATACATCAGCAGATCCATGGCAAAGATCAATACCACAAAATCAATTACGATATTTAAAAGACCGGATTCTAAATGGAAAACAATAAAGCCGTATTTAAAAAGCAGATACCCGGTCAGCGTAACAAGTGTATTAAAGAAAATAGTAGAACAGGTCCAGAAAACTTCTTTTAAGCTGATCAGGCGTTTCATCTCCGGCAGCAAACCATCCAACGCAAAGCCAAGCAACACGGCCACCAATGCAATAACTGCATTTTCCAGTAAGAACAACAGGAATAAGATAACAAGATCTAAACGCTCTAAATATGCAAAAAATGCCTGCATGCAGTAATATTTTAACTACAAATTATCATTTTTTTCCAACATCTCTAACCCTCTTCATCTTTCCAAAAACATAAAACTATTTAACTACTTAATAATTAACGCTTACAACTTAAAACTTCTTCAAACTACTGTTTGAATGGTTGTATTAATAAGTTCTTGAAGTTGATACGCTGTTACCTTTCCTACAATGGTTCTTGCTAATAATAACTTTTGTTCCATGAGAAACAATAAAGCTAATGAACAAAGCGCCATGTGTCTGTGGCACCCTTGCCAACTTCGAACTTGATAGTCAGCCATGCCCACAATATTCTTCCCTTCTTCAAATACTCTTTCTATAAATACTCTTTGGGCCTGTGCTTTAGCCATACCTATTAAAGTAGTTTTTATTGGATGATAACCTAAAGCATACTGTATACTTCCATCCATATTTTTTCTAATGATTAACTGGAGTGGAAGTAATTTTCCACTTTCCTTACATAATACCAATACTTTTCTTTTATGAAAATAAGCACTAAGCGGCCCTTGGGTTGTTTTTCTTAATGCTACTTTTTGATAATCACTGCATGATAGTGTTTTCTGATAATCTCTTATGGATATTCTTTCCTTATTGGGACGTGGCAATTTATTCTTTCTTCCACGCCCTTTGTTTTCCGGAATAATCATTTGAGGAGAAGTTAGGTAAACAGTGATATTTTCTCTAACATCTCCAACGAATGGAATTCTCCTTTTCATTAATTGCTCCAGGAGTTCAAATGAGCTTCCGTGCAATGCATCAAAAACAACATATTCAAGTTGTTTTATTTTTTTATACAGCTTTAAAATCATATTCAAAGCCATCTTCGGTTTAGTTCCATGCTTTATATGATCAGGAAAATTCGTCTTCTTTCTGCGCTTTTCATCTTTGGCCCAATCTTCAGGCATAAAAAGTCTCATGTCTACGGGAGTATAATAATCCTCGGAGCTCAATGCTACCGTAACTCCTACCTGACCATTATCATGTTTGCCGATACAGCCTAGGTATTGCCTGCCAACACAGGCTGAATTGTCTCCTTTCTTTCGGAAAGACCAGAGTGCTGATGCGAGCATATGATGAATGGAATGTGCATCAGCGGCAATGTGACGTTCTCCTATATACAAGCAAGTTGCTCTTCCCTTAGGACTTTTAAACAATCCCTCAATGTAGGCTAATGACTTTTAAAACAATCATGGGTTTGGGAAGAGAAAACATCAGAAAACTCTGATAGAAATTCTGAAAGCCTTTCCGGGGTACCCCGCAGAAGGTCAGAAAAAGAAAAATCATTTTTTTGGGCCGTCCTTTTTAAAACGGCTATTTTTAGGTTTATTAATATTTTGCATGGCAAAGATAAGAACTCAGGGCCGTCTGTTTCTTAATCTTTGCCTTTTTTTAACTTGACAAAGTAGGATTAATCACCAAATTCAAATAAATAAACAGCCGCATTTAAATAGGATACAAGATCTTCTAATGCGCCAATGCTTGTATGAAAAAGGTCATTCACCACCCTAACTCCTTGGACAAATTATCGAATTCAGGCTCAAATGTCCTTCACTAACCAGATAGCAAAATATTGCCCAAATTAAAGGAAGATCAGAAGAACTAGGTCATCCAGATAGATTTAGGTTGACAGGAGACAATGATCATTAATCGAATTATTCTTCATATTAAAAAAACGATACTTTAGGGAATAATAATATGCCTTTTTTCAATGAGCCATTGCTTTAAGATAACTGAGTTCAGAAAGAACAGCTTAAATATAGAATCAATCATATATACTAGTGGTGATAAATCAAATCCTTTTAATAAGTATTTCAACTCTTCTAATCCCAGTTTGAATTTAAAAAATCAAGAAGCTAGATAAAAAAACAGTAAATTGTAACAATTTAGAACCTCTAATAGCCAGTTTTTTTAAACAATAAAGATATTGGAAGCTTGTTAGCGGCCGGTCAAACCCCAGACATACATGATTTATATTTATTATTCGCATAATCAAAGACTGGAGAATGATTTATTGAAACGGTATATGCAGTTGATGCCTGCCGATATTCAGGACAAAATCAGGAAATTCCACCACAAGGAAGATGCGGATGCCTGTCTTATAGGAAGACTGCTTCTTCTTGAGTGCCTTAAAAATTATGGTTTTGGCCCGGACCTGTTGCAAAGAATAAAATACACGAATTATAAACGTCCCTACCTGGAGGAAAGGGTTGATTTCAACATTTCACATTCGGGTACTGTAATAGTGTGTGCAGCCTCTGACAAAGTCAAAATTGGCATTGATGTAGAGCGCATCACACCAATAGAACTGGAAGATTTTAAATTTCAAATGACAGCGGAGGAATGGACAAACTTGATGAAAAAAAAAAACAAGCCGGATGAATTCTATTCTTTCTGGACAAAAAAAGAAGCTGTTATCAAGGCTGAAGGAAAGGGTCTTGGAATTCCGCTAAAAAGTATTGTTCTGAAAGAGGGATACGCAGAGGTTGATGGAAAACAGTGGAACTTAACAGAATTAAGTTTCGGCAGCAATGAGTACAAAATGTGTCTCGCCTCAAATGCTGAAGATGAATACCTCCTCAGGGAAATCTTTTTTTAAATTTAACGATTGCGCGAATTGGCAATAAAGCCAGTCAGCTTAAGATATGACTAATATTTACAGTTTTTAATCTGACTGGCAAAACAAGAAAAAATGGGATTACTTTATAATCAACGAATCCATCTTCAGGCTTGATACCTGAAAACAACCCAATGCACCGTTTGAAATATTCCCCTGTGCATTTGCAGGAGGTGAAGAGGTAAGACCTCCATCGTTATTCAGCTGCGAAGACAAGTCTCTATAAAAAATAAATGCTTCTTTCGTAATTGAATTTAGTTGTAGTTTGAACGTATCCTTAAGCTGTAGAGGATAAAAAACTTCATAACCAGCGATCAGCTCCTGCAGATTTTTATCATCCGTCACCTGCAGATCAGTAGGTTTGTTCAGCAATTTATTATTTTTATAGTATACCAGCATGTAGTAATCCTCACTGTTTTTCGGATCTTTAAAATAGATCGTAGGATAATACCCTTCTTCGTGCAGAAGGTCTCCTCCAGGATAATATTGATAAGATAAACTGTCTATAGGTGCCAAACCAGGGAGAAGAGACTGCGATTTGTACTCTTTTCCATCAACCTGAACAGTAAGAAAATAAATTCTTCCTTCTACTCCTTTGATTCTGGAACTTTTGTAAAAGCCCTTATCTAGAAGATCCAGAGTATCCATATTGCCTTCGTTGTCGGATACGACAACAATTGCATTGTTGATCTTTTCGGGGAGAGCAGTATCATAGTAATTGGTAGTCCAACTTAGCTTTACCCAAGCATAGTCGGTATTCGTAACCACAGCTTCTATTACGATTTTAGGATCTGTCTCATTCAAATCCACATCGAGCACCTTTTCACAAGCTGTACTAGTAAGAAGCAGTACCAAATTCAAAAAATAAACAATTCCTTTTCTCATATTAAAATTTTATATCTACAGTTATTGAAGGCAGCCAGCGGAACAGGTAAACCATAACCACTTCTTTCTTATTCGGATTATCCTTGTTGTCTCTTGTATAAACAAAATAAGCGTTACGTCTTCCATAAACATTATAGATGGAAAAAGAAAAATGCTTTTCCAAAGGAATTTTAATTGGAGTATGTTTCTTTAATTTCTTTTTAGGATAATAATTTACAGCCAGGTCGAGATGATGGAAGTCTGGCATACGATACCCATTTCTTTCGTGATAATAAGAACCTGTAACATATCCATAGTTATATTTTGCAGCCGGAAGCGTCATGGGCCTTCCTGTGGAATATACAAAGTTACCGGCGATATTAATTCTGGGCTTCAGGTCATAGGAACAGAGAACATTGAGGCTGTTTCTTCTATCGTAACTTGCAAAGTATGCTTTGTCATTATTTACGCCGTTTATTTTAAGCTGACTTTTCGACCATGTATAGCTTAAAGATGCAGTGACTTTCTTTGTTGTCGCCCTCAGGTAAAACTCTATTCCATATGACCAACCAAATCCCCTTCTTATTTCCGTTTCCATTGCAGGGTTCAGACTTAACTGGGCATTGTCCTTAAAGTCTAGGGCATTCTGAATATGCTTGTAATACGTTTCAGCAGAAAACTCTACTTTGTTATTAAGCAAGCTCTTAAAATAACCTGCCGCAACCTGATGACTTTTCTGTGGTTCTATGTAGGTAGCACTCGGCATCCATATGTTCTGAGGTACCGGGGCTGTGGTATTGGAAAGCATATGCATGTACTGTACCATACGATCGTAAGACAGCTTGACTGAGTTATTCTCATTCAGCAAGTACCTTCCAGAAATCCTTGGTTCAAACCCATAATACGTCTTCATAGGTTCGAGTGATTTATAATGGATGGTATCTACAATATTAGCCTGTTCCATCGCTCCGTCGTATATATATTCATTGCCCTTGCCCAATCGGTTAAAAATTGAAAATCGCATACCATATTCAAGAGCGATTCTCGCAGATACTTTTTGGGTATTGGAGACATAGACTCCCAGATCGCCAGAATGGAGCTGATCCAGTTTTATAGGAGAAAACATCGAATTTCCGTCTGTGGGAATAAACTTACCTGGCGAATAATTGCGGTAAGTGCCACTTATTCCAAAGTTCAGAGCATTGAAGGAGTTTAGATTATACCTGAAATCCTGCTTGATACCATACTCTTCAATACCATTTCTAAGCTCAAAGGCAGACACTCCTACATTCAGTCCAAATCTATAAGCAAACCTTGAATAGACGAAATGAGTATTGCTGGTGAGTCGTTCATTTATCAAGTATTTCCATCCAAGCGTACCAGTGGTGTTGGTATAGGTGGAGCTAAAAAAGTTGTTTATATTATAATGATCTCTGCCATTATAGAAAGATACAAACATCTTGCTTTTTGCACTAAAGTCGTGGTTCAGTCTGGTATTTATATCATGAAAAAAGAGAATAGATTTAGGCTGTTTGGGATCCACAGAGGACAATACCATCGGAAGGATATCGATGATACTTCTTCTGACTGAAACCATATAGGAGGTTTTGGACCTTAACTGCCCCTGAACGCTAAGCTTATAAATACCGGTTCCGGCGGTTAAGATACCTGTAATCTTACCGGGTCTGTTGTCTTTGGTTTTAATATCCAGTACAGAAGATAGCCTGCCTCCATGTTCAACAGGAATTCCTCCTTTGTAGAGAGTAACACTTTTGAGTATATCAGAATTGAAGACTGAAAAAATACCAAACAAATGACTACTATAGTAAATAGGAGCATAATCCAGGAGAATAAGATTCTGATCTGCGGATCCCCCCCTTACATAAAAGCCAGCATTACCTTCTCCGGTTACCTGCACGCCAGGCATCATCTGCACGTTTTTAATCACATCCACTTCCCCCAAGAGAGCTGGCAGTTTCTTCATCTGCATCAGATCTACCTTATTTACTCCAATATCAGTATTCTCTACGTTTGTTCGTTCGCTTATTACCTCCACTGCATTCAGCTCGGTGATGTCTTCTTCCATTACAATAGTAATAGCAACATCTTCATCAAGCTGAACTTTCTTTATATAGTCCTTGTATCCTGCTGAAAAAACCGAAAGTGTGTAGGTTCCTTTTTCAATAGTAATACTGAAATTTCCGTTTAGATCGGTAAGAGCTCCTTTATCAGCTTCTTTTAGGCTAACCAAAGCCCCAGTAAGCCCCTCATCGGTATTGCTTTTAACTCGACCTTTAAATTCAATTTTTTGTGAAAAAACGTTAGTGTACAGGAACAGCAACAAAAAGAAATGAACTACTTTCAAAAAAATCTTCATATAAAATTTAAATTCGAACGAAAAATATCATTCTGTTTGAATGATATGGATTTTAAAATATTATTAAAACTTTAGAATATTTAATTCGACAGACACGTTTATTTTTGACATACAATATATTATTTATTCGACAATAATTAAACTAATTCCATTTATTTAAACTATCATGAAAAAAATAACATTTTTACTTTTAATTCTTCTTACCTCACTCAGGCTGTTTGCGCAAAAAGCAGGTTCGAGTATATTGTTCGATTGCAAGCAAGCCGACAAAACTGCAAAGGTCGTCTTTTTCAGACCTTTTAAACTGATAGGATCGGCTGTAGGATTCAATTTATACCACGGAGACACGCTATTAACGCACATCCGTTCCAAATCCTTTTATGTTGCCGAATTACCAGCAGGCAAGAACAGGATTACAGCTTGTCAGGTCCTGTTAGAACAGCACAAGGATAAAAACACCATCGATCTGAATCTGGAACCAAATAAGATTTATTTTATTAAGTGTGAATCCAAGCCTATTTCCGAAGGAATTGCCAAAACTCATCATAAACTTCTCTTCAAAAATCTTGTTAAAAAAGAAGTTAAACAAAGCCTGAAAAAGAAGTTCTTAAGAAAACAGCTGAAACAAAAATTATATAGAGATTTTTATAATCAATCTACCTTATAGAACTCTATGATAGCGTTTTACAAATATTCCTGGCTGGAGAAATAAATTACATTAATTAGGAATGAGCGAATCAAAAGATAGAAGCATTGGTTGATACCCAACTAAATTTATAGAAGTAGATGTTTATATTGTAATTAAAACATCTACTTCTTTTAAAACTGATTATTGTGCAACAAGGTCAGCCTTTCTGCTGTACAGAATCTCCTCCCCGGCTGGTGTCTGCACCAGACGGAATCTTTCCAAAAGAGTTGTATTTAATAATACTGATAGCATTGATCATTTAAGCTTCATTTCCTGAAACCAGTAATTAAGATGACTTCTCTTAGTTAACAATTCAACGTTAAGTTCATTTTTGTATAGTGGGCAGTTCACTACCAGCGTATGATATTCTCCATTTTCCCCACAAACATCAACGTTCAACTCCTCTAACCTTTTGATTAATTCTTCATCCAGTTTTTTACCCAAAAAGTCCTCTCCCAATTGCTGATTACATGAAACAATGATACAATGAACACCCTCTGCCAGCATTTTCGTTACAAGATCTTTTCTATCTTGCTTCCATAATGGTAATATAGGTGATATGCATGCGGCTTCACAGACCTTTTCTTCCCAGGCTCTGTTGGAATCGATGTCAATATCTCCGAATACTGCAGCATTGATTTTATATTCTTCAACAAGTTGTTGGAGTGTATTAATGAAATTTCTTTCATAATCATTCCAGGAAGATGGAACAGTAACTATAGGTAAGCCTAGTTCAATAGCCTGTTGGTGTAAAATTTCTTTAGGGATAGCATGAGATCTTGATACCAATCCATTTTCATTCATCATATTCATGAGTGCCTTTGGCTGTCCGTTTAATCTTACTGCCTCCATAAAGGCAAAGCAACTGTCTTTGCCACCACTCCATGATGCTACAAAACTTTGGTTATTACTGAGCTTCACTGATTATGATTTAAATAATTTGCCCTGAACTGTCAATTACAGGGAAAAAGATAAGCTGAAAATATTAATTTACCTAACAAGCTTATAATTTGGTTATAGTATCTGATATTTTAAGCAGGATAAAGTGTAAATTATGTAATGGAAATAGTATGTTGCTAATGAATTTAGAGGACAAAGAATTTCAAAGGAATTAATCGATGACCTTTTAGTTTTAGTCAGAGTTGGAAAGATAGGTGAAATTGAACAAGTTAATCTGACAGTAATCTCTTATAATGATAAAGCCAAAAGCCTTTATGAGAAATTCAGCTTTAGAACATTCAGTTCGGAAGAACGTGCCATTAAATGGAGGGAAAAATATTTCACCTAAGATCAAATGGTTTTAAGAATCATTTAAGTTCATTATTAGAATTGATCGTTATAAATGAAATACCCTTTCTGAACTATTAGTAAATAAAAAGAGGCAATCTAAAACATAGAAAGCCCCTTTTTATTAGTCTGAAATTGTACAATATATACAGTAGAAATCTACTCAATTATGGACTATAGATAATTGTCCTATTACTTCTTTGGATGTTCTAATTCAACTTTAATCAATATATCCTCTTTCCCTTTTTCAAAGGCTTTAAGATAAAAGACATTATAGTCTGATTTAATTATACTCCAGATGTCAAATTGCTTAATTTCCAGCCCTCCTACATCTTTATAATTAAATATCTTCATTTTTGAAATGTCGCCTGATATGTCACTGATTTTATATCCAATAAAAGAACCATCATAAAGATCAGAGTTGTAATCATAAGGAATATTATTTGAAGACAGCTCAAGATTTCTTTCATCATCAAAATATAGAAAATATTTATATCCAGGACCGGTCGTAAGTTTGAAACCTCCAAGACTTACGGCCCCATATTGACTCTTAGGAATTTTCCTGACCCATGACAGTTTACCGCTCGAGTCTATCTTAGAAACAATAATTGCATCAAAATGAAAAGAATGAGACATAGAGGTAGATTTCTGAGATGCATTTCGAGGATTTTGGTTTGGTGATGATAATCTTTCAGTCATTTGCATCATTCTGTATTTATATTCACCGACTATTGTCAATGACCCATCGTCTTCTGCTATAAACTCTGCTAACGCAAGATTGTCAGTTCCTGGAAATTTTTCCACATTTTTACCTACTCTCCTTCCTCCATTTTGATTTAAAACTTCCTGAGGGATATCAAAATAAGATTGCTTATTAATTTTTCCATCCTTATCTACCTTAATTGAAAAGATTCCTTTTGCATCATCCTTTTTTGCATCCTCTTCAGTTTGGTAATAAAATCCAGCGACAAATACAGATCCATCAATTCCGACTCTTACTCCAACACTATTACTATTTTTCTTTTCAAGATTTATAGTTGTTTTTCCAACAAGACCTGATCTCAGATCGTATCTTAATAATTCAAAAGAGTCACCCTTCTTATTATCTTTTGAAGAGCTTTCAAGCTTTTCAAGTTCATATTTATATCCCTGCCTGCTGTAACATGTGCTGTTAAGGATAGTATATTTTTGCTCAGTAGGAATCTTTTTAGATCTTCCTGAAGAAATGAGATTTAGATTCTTATCATATAAATCATCATTAATACGCAATGTTTCACCGTTTATAACCTCTATAAAATAGTAAAGGTAAGGTCCTTGTGATAACTTGTGTTCTTCACCAATAAGCTGTCCTTTAGAAAAATCTATTTCCCTGTAACATACAATTTTTTCTTTTTTATTTTCTTCTGAAAAGTAATAGTAAAACAATAAGTTTTTTCCATTAAATTCTGTAGCCAGAGAGATTTCAAAACCTCTTGGAAATCCTTCATAAACATTTTGTGTATTAAGGTTAAGTTTTGCGTCAAATTTTTGAATGATACATGATTCTTTCTTTTTATATACAAGAAGTAGTTCATCATTTTTTTTTATGGATAGTCTGTAATCTGCTTTTAATGCAGGATGTACATCTCCTACTGAAATATTAACCTGCGAGTATCCGAGCAAGAAAAAGTTTAAAAGTATCCCAAGAAGGAAAAAAGTTTTTTTCATTGAATTATGATTTATAATTGTTTAATTGAACTTATAAAAATAACCTTTATTTGTCAGAGATCTAGTTTAATCCCATTGAAAAGTTAAAATTTCCTTTACAGGAAAAGTAAAATATTGAAAACGAATGCAATCTATACAGAACAAAGGCTTTAAACTAAAGTTATGATAATCCTTAATAGTTATGGCTCTTTTACACGTGTAAAAAAATAGCATACCTAAATTTTTGACATAGCCATGAGCATTTGAGTCTAAGCTATTATAAACTCATTAATTATTCATCTCGCATAGACTTTTTAGCATCTCCTCCCAGGCCGGTGTCTGCACCGGACGGAACCTTTCCAAAAGTACTGCTATAAATAATACTACTTCCTAGTCCTTACTGTGTCACATTTTTATCTCTTGCTGTTGCTCAAAACTGTTGCTCAACTTCTAACCATTCATCTGATTTAAACTTTTAAGCATTTTGTTCAAATGTTCTATCCTTGTTGCTCTGTAATCTTCACTGAATGTTTCTATTAACAATGGGTAAAGTTCCCTTTTAATAGCTGTCTGAGCTAATGCTTTTAAGTTTGCATCAAGTTTACCTTCCAAAGCATACTGGGCATAGGCCACTGCAATAATTGCATTGTCCATACCAATAAGGTAACTATCTGCAGATACTCCTGTAACGTTTGCCAATAGTTCTTTAAACTGATTATCGTCCGGCTCTTCTTCCAGTTCAGAAGCCATTTCCTTGAGCTGGTCTGCGAGCATATTTCCGGAAAAAGGACCGTTGTCAACATCTCTCTTTTGCGTGATATATTCCTGAACTTTTGCCGGGCTTAATTCGGTCAAATCAAAATATGGGAAGTCCCATTCATTCAATAATTTTTCAAGGTATTTTAATGGACTTACATTTTTATTCTTTTTTCTCCACTTCCAGAATCCGTAAGAAGCCTCTGCCCCATCATCATTGCCAAACGGACTTGTCTCTTCTTCTTCACTCCAGTAAAAATCTTCTGTTAAAAGTTTCTTTGCATTGGGATGGGATGTTTCAGGGGTAAATTCGAAATCTTCCATGTGTAAAGGTTTTATTTGTTAAAGTCCTGAATATTCAGTCAGCTATATTAAGTATTACTATCAGAGGATCAATGTTGTTTATGGGAATTATAAAATAAATGCCTTTTATATAAATACTATGCCTTTATAGTTTAATTAATTGCTATTCAGTTGCTTACCTTGGCGGATATTTTTTTTTTAAGATTTTTTTGCAACATTCTAAACTTCATGCGTCATAAAGATGAGGTCAAATCTTGATGATCAAAATGGATTAAAGTTCGATCAATTCATAGTTTTTAACTGTAGGTTATCCTTCAGAATTTTTGTAGTAGCTCTTTTCTATTTATTCATTTTTAAACAATTAAATATTTTATGAAAAACAACAATTACCGTCAGCTCCTCAAGAGAGCGATCATTTTTCAGAGCAGGTCAATTGCGAGACTTTGTGCCTTGCTACTGGTATTTATTCTTTCTGCTGAAGCAATGGCTCAAAGGCAGACAGAGAATAGTTTCCGATCAAATTTCGGCCCTAATTACCTGGTTGGTTATCTTGCCTATACCCCGGTTGATTATGTAGCGAATCCTACAAAAAATTATCCTATCCTGATTTTTCTTCATGGAACGGGTGAAAAGGTTTGGAAGCCAACCAATACAAGTCAGCTATATAAGCTGAAAAATTTTGGCCCGGCTAAAGAAATCGAAGCAGGGAAAGATTTTCCATTTATAGTCATTTCTCCTCAATGTCCATTTTCAGGTTGGGATGATATCACCACAGATGATTTTGCCACTACTCAATGGAGACCAGGAGAATTTGTAGATGAAATCGTTGAAAAGATGAAGACTCTTTATAGAGTGGATCCAAGCAGAATCTATATCACTGGTTTAAGTATGGGTGGAGCAAGTACTTTTGAGTATATTGCCGCTTACCCGAACAAAGTGGCTGCTGCTATTCCAATTGCAGGTTGGGCAATCAGTAATGCTTCCAAAAATTGCGGCATAGCATCCAATAATGTTGCTGTCTGGGCATTTCAGGGTGGCAATGATAATGGTACAGCAATGACAAATTATATCAATACGATCAATGCCTGTACTCCTGCTCCCAATCCATTAGCTAAAATTACAGTATATCCGGGAGTTGGCCACGATGCATGGACACGTACCTATAACAACCAATCTACTTCAGAAAATATCTATGAATGGCTAATGAAACATTCTAAATCCGGTCCTGTAAATGCTAATCCTATTGCAAATGCCGGAGCTGATAAATCGATAACCTTACCTTCAAATTCACTGACCTTAACTGGAACAGGTACGGACTCCGATGGCACTATCGCATCTTACGCATGGACTAAAGTAAGTGGTGGTACAGCAACACTGGCCAATGCCAATACAGCGACTATTTCTTTAAGCGGACTTGTTGCGGGCACTTATGTTTTCAGGCTAACAGTAACCGATAACAATGGAGCAACAGGATCTGATGATGTTACTGTAGTAGTTAATCCTTCTGTAAATGTTAATCCTGTAGCAAATGCTGGAGCTGACAGATCAATTATTCTTCCGACAAATTCTGTATCCATTACCGGAACAGGTACAGACAGTGATGGTACAATTGCTTCTTATGCTTGGACTAAAGTTAGCGGTGGAACTGCTACATTATCCAATGCGAATACTCCAACTGTTTCTATTAGCGGACTAGCCGCTGGTACTTATGTTTTCAGACTAACAGTAACCGACAACAAAGGTGCAACAGGATCAGATGATGTAACAGTAGCAGTTAATCCTGCCCCTACCGGATCTGGAGATGGTTTGAAAGCTGAGTATTTCAATGGTGTAAATCTTGCAGGAACTCCTTTATTAACAAGAGTTGATGTAACTGTAAATTTTAGCTGGCTTGCTGGTTCGCCTGATGCAGTGGTTCCTGTAAATCAATTTAGCGCAAGATGGACAGGTAAAATCAAACCTCGTTATTCTGAAGCTTATTCATTTTATACATTCTCAGATGATGGTATAAGATTATATGTAAACAATACATTAGTTATTGACAACTGGACATATCATGGAGAAGTTGAAAACACGGGTACTATTACTCTTTTAGGAGGTCAGCTTTATGATATCAGACTGGAATACTTTGAAGGAAATTCAATGGCTACAGCAAAATTATCCTGGTCAAGTTTAAGTCAGCCAAAAGAGATCGTGCCACAATCTCAATTGTATTCAAATACTGTGGTACCAGGCGTAGGTCTTAAAGGTGAATATTTCAATAGCCTTGATTTTACCGGTACTCCTCTTACAAGGGTTGATTCAATTATAAACTTTGATTGGAATAATAACCCACCTTTCGCAGGAGTTAACACAGATAATTACTCTGTACGTTGGACAGGTAAGGTAAAAGCTGATTTCTCAGAAACCTTTACATTCTATACAGTATCTGATGACGGAGTCAGACTATGGGTAAACAACACGCTTTTGATTGACAACTGGACGAACCATGCGGCAGTCGAAAATAGCGGAACTATAGCACTTACAGCTGGTCAGCAATATGATATCCGCATGGAATATTATGAAAAAACATCTCTGGCTACAGCTAAATTATTATGGTCAAGTCCTAGTGTCGTGAAAAAGGTTATACCAAGAGTAAATTTATACCTTCCTGCAAGCACAAGACAAGGAGCACTCAATTCAGATGTATTTAGTATAAATGCTGAAAATGTAAAACTGAATGCCTTCCCTAATCCCGCAGGCAACGCTGTTAGCATCAACTATAAGGCTTCCGTATCAGGAAATGCAGAGCTGATACTATTGGACGGATACTCTAAAGAAATTCTTAAAAAGACCATTTCCGTTCAGGCAGGAGAAAATTCAGTTGATTTAAATTTATCAAATATTGAAAATGGTTTGTATATGCTGGTCATTTCTGGAGAAGGTAATCAAGCATTTACCAAGGTAGTAGTTAACAGATAATATTTGTGAGATCCATTACATTAATTTAACTGAAAGGGATGTTTGAAAAGACATCCCTTTTTTAATTAATAGGATTAGCTATTTGAGTTCTGGTCTCAAAAGACCTCACCCTAAATCCTTCTCCTGAAAGAGAGGGACTTTAATGCGTATGTTATTCCTCCTCGAGGAATCTTTACTTTGTTAAGTTGAGTGTTGTCTGGGAATAGGGATAACCAAAATCTTGTAAATCCTGATTCAGACTATCCCACAATTCTGAAGGGATTGAATATTTATAGATAGTTGACATTGCCTTGGTGAGCCCCCTACAGGGTCGTATGATATTTATCATCTCTTATCATAAACATTTGACTTCTTCGAGGTCACGACCTTTCTATTCAACTTAATGAATCTTTATTTGGCTAAATTGACGGCTATGTCTGAAAGAGAAGGAGCTTTAATGTGTCCATTATTAGTTGTATCACTTATTTTTATCGTCGACTGTTCCCTTCTATATCAAGAGAAGGGTTAGGGATGAGGTTTTTGCCTTTGATACGGGAACTAAATAAATAATACTATTTATTAATTCAGGTATTTATTTATTTTGTAAAAAAGAAATTAAGTCCGGCACTTACAGCTTGCCTGTCCGTTTTATAGATCGCTTTGGCACCTATAAATGGTTCGATATAAAACCTGTCGCTTAACTTCCTGGAATATTTTATTCCTGCTTCTATACTTACCTTTGTTTCCTTGTCAGGAATATGTTCAACTCCCCATGGACATATATAAAACCCTAGTCTGCTTATGGGCGTGGGATATGAATATAAGATAAAACTTTCAGGTATCAACAGTCCAATCAGGCCGATAATTCCAAGTCCTGTAGTTTTACTATCTTTCAACAGGTACAAACCTATTACCTGCCCTGCTCCTGTATATGCATAGAATTGATTGGAAGAGTTAACCCCTATTCTTCCTGTATAGGAAACGCCCATCCTTGGCCCGGATGCTTCCAGGATAAAACCTCCAGCGTTAGTATTGTAACTTTCTATGTAATTAGAGTGATGAAAATGTGCTCCGAATTTTACAACAGGTTCACCTATAAATTTTTCATAATTAGCCTCATTCTGTGCTTGTGCTTCAATAAAAATCAAGCACATCAGAACACATGACAACACTAAGTATCTTATCATTTTGATAACCATCTGATTAAAAATTTGAATTAAAAAGTGCTAACTTGTTAAAAATCAACAATATATTTATATGCTATTACTATACTTTTAGTTTAATTTTTAATATTTTTCTGTCACTCCAATAATTACGCCAAAATTTCCATCCTTCTGAATCCAGTTCTTTTCAGGTATATAGGCCCTTGAAACAAAACCATCCAGATACAACGCGTTTTTACATCCTGCATCTTTAAAATATTGAGCAAAATCATAAAAGTTAATCTCATTTTTTGATAGGGCGAAGAGAATATTACCGTCCGGTAAAACTCCCACTCCGTTTCTGATATTAAGATTTTTGGAGCCCTTTTGAAAGGTAGGATGAATCTGACCATCTATCAACAGCATGGGGCCAGACTGAGTTGCATATCTGACATCTTTTGGATTAAACGCCGAAGTTTGTGAGACATGCGCCTTATTGTTATTGGTGATGTAAAAAACACCATTTGGTTTCATGTGGAAATTACCATTTCCAGAACCAGTATCTAATCGGGAAAGCACTTTGCCCGCTTCGATATACAACCCCTGAGGAGAATTGTCTTTTTGGTACATACCGCCATTCATGGCAAATACCAGTTTCTGATGATTTTGATCAGCCAATACCTTTAGGTTTTGTAGACTTCTGATAATATTACCATCCTCATCTTTCCAGTAAAATTTCAGATCTACTTGCCTTAAATCTACCTTATAAGAAATAATATCATGATCATTTCCCTTAAATCCATATAGGCATAATAGTATGCCCAGGACGCTCCCAAAGACAAGCAATCGGGACAAAGCTTTGACTTTCTTCATAAAAAATATGCTTAACATATGTGGTAAAAATGTAATCGCCTTTGTGGTTTTCGTTCATTCAAACTTTTTCTCTCAAAGCAATATAGATAAAACTTCACAACCTTTTGGTATCCCAAAGAAATCCTTTAAATATGCAGATAATAATGCATACTCGTTATAATTAAAAAAATCAAAGCGAATCGTATGTCCATAACTTTTGCGGATAAAGTGATTGATTTCAACCGGCATTTAAAATATACAGGTTTGTTACCTGAAGGGTTTCAGATATTGAATCCGTATCTGCATAATCCTGAAACGATGGAGGTGATGAAGCAGTTTTATTATAAATATTACAATGATCAGGTTCAACGTAAATTTATCATCGGAATCAATCCCAGCAGGCACGGTGCCGGAGTCACTGGTGTTCCCTTTACGGATACCAAACGACTGGAAAAAGTTTGCGGAATACCAATGAAATCTGCTTACACACATGAAGTATCTTCTGTATTTATGTACGATATGATTGCGGAATACGGAGGGGCTGAAGCTTTTTACAAGGACTACTATATTAATTCCCCGTTTCCTTTAGCAATTATCAGACAAACGACGGGTGGTAAATGGCTTAATGCTAATTATTATGACGATCCTGCACTTTTTAATATGGTGAAAACCTTTATGATCATGTCATTGAGAAAGCCTATCAGCCTTAGATTAGACACTTCTGAAGTGTATGTATTAGGAATGAAAAATGCTGAGTACATTGGAAAATTAAACAAGGAAGCAAAACTATTTGAACGTATAAAAGTCCTTGAGCACCCGCGGTATATTCAACAATACAAATCTAAACAAAAGCAATTGTACATCGACAAATATATCCTGACTTTGAAACATGAATGAACCATACTCACCTATTTTTCTTTATTAAGTAGAAGGGTAATTGCAAATGGAAACTTTGGAGAACCATATCGTTTATACCATAGGGCATTCTAATCATAGCATTGAAGCGTTTATTGATATCCTGCAATCCTTTGATATTAAAGTTCTCTGTGATGTACGAAGCTTACCAGGTTCGCGTAAATTCCCGCATTTCAATAAAGAAAATCTAAAAATCTCTTTGGAGAAAAAGGGAATAAACTATATCCATATGCAAGGATTAGGCGGAAGGAGAAAAATGCGAAAAGACTCTAAAAACAACCGGTGGCGTAACGAATCTTTTCGCGGATATGCTGATTATATGGAAACGGATGATTTTAAAAATGCAATATCCGAACTGGAGTCTATTGGATTAAAACACACTACTGCATACATGTGTTCTGAAGCAGTCTGGTGGAGTTGCCATCGATCGATGATATCTGATTATCTGAAGGCAAAAGGCTGGACAGTATTGCATATAATGGCAGCAGGAAAAGTTCAGGAACATCCATATACATCCCCTGCAATTGTCACTGAAGGCCACATTTCTTATTCCGATGCTACTTTGTTTTAAATTAAAGAGAAAAGGATATGGAAACTAAATTTAAAGTCGGAGATCATGTAAGCTGGAACTCAGAAGTTGGCAGAGTCTCCGGGACAATTACCAAAATGCATACAAGTGATTTTGATTACAAAGGCCATGCACGAAGGGCCTCGAAAGACGATCCACAATATGAAATTAAAAGCAGTAAAACGGGACATATAGCAGCTCATAAAGGAACTGCACTCACTAAAGACTGAGAGGTCTTTGTATAACTTTGTTGGTGCATCTATAAAAAATATCATTCCTGCATAAGATTAATGATTGTGCAGGAATGATATTTAAAATACTTAACGACAGGGTGACTATCCTGATTAAAAGCTTCAAACTTTCTATTTCTTTTTCGGTAAATCTCTTGTCAACCAACCACCTTTCTTTACAGTTGCAATGGAATAAGGAGTCACCCAAAATAAGCCGAAAGCATATAATATACTATATGAATAGGCCCAAACTGATCCTGTTACATTATATTTCTTAGCATAGAAGATAACAGGAAAACTGGAAAGCATTAGTATACTTAAGAGTGTTGAGCTTAAAAACATAAGTGGATGTGTTAATACAAATATCATCATCAGTATTACAAATGGATAAACAGTTAAGATATTTAACCATTGATTTAAAAATAAGAGTCTCGCACCTGTTTTTGATCCATTTCTGAAATTCTTAAAGATAAACTGCGCCATCTCAATATTTTCACGCACATTACTTCTTTCCCATCTGATAAACATTTTATATAGGCCTTTATAAGTCTCAGGTACATTGGTAAGCACATAAGCATTCTTTTGAAATAATACTTCATGCCCCTGTTTCAAAATCATATTGGTCATAGCTCTGTCTTCACCAATATCTGATGGTTGTCCCATAAAGGTCTGGTTGATCCACTCCGGCAAACATTCCAACACTACATCTTTGCGATAGGCAGCCAAAGCACCCGGTGTACAAAGCACTGAACCTAATTTACTTTGTGCAGAACGCATGAACTCAAAATTGTAAATGAAACTAACGTTTAACATCTTAGGTATGATTGCCTTTGCTTTGTTTAGTACATGCACATTACCTGCAACTGCACCACAATTTTCATTGGTAACAAATGGACTAACAAGGTTTCGTAAGGTGTCGGGTTTTACTATGGAATCACTATCCACTGTTACAAAAATCTCTCCTGTAGCAAGCTTAAATCCACGATAAAGAGCATGACGTTTTCCTTTGTTCTGTGGTTGCTGATATATTGCAAGACGATCGCCTAACTGTTCTTTTGCTTTTTTGATCCAATACCATGTATCATCTTTACTTCCATCATCTATGGCAATCAACTGTAATTTCTTTTCAGGAAAATTGCTATCGGCCAGACTTAATAAAGTCTGCCAAACCTGCTTTCCTTCATTATAAGCAGGAACAATCACAGTACAGGAAGGTAATTGTTCATCTGATACAGACTCAATAGGCTTGTAACCTAAATACAGATATAATTGATACAGGAAAAAGATGATTCTGTATAATAGCAATGAACTAGTTATCACAATTAAAGTAAATCCCCAAAAAAGAGTTCATTCTTGCTATATGAATCTCTTCAAAATCAGATTGTAACAGAAATACACCAAAAGCTCCGATACCCAGTAGTAAAATAGTACTTACCCTCACTAAAGTTGCTTTGGAAATTTTACTTAGGTTTTTCTTTATAAACGCCTTTATTGAAGACAATCCTACCTGAGCATATGTGTTGTAATTAGGAGAAACGAAATCGGCTAAGCTATTATTCGCCTCACTGTTAACTAATTCTTTTTTTGAAAAAGGTAGTGGAGACTGAGTTAAGATGGTTTCCTCAGTTGTGGTGCTCATTGACTCTAACATAATCGATTCTGAATAAAATTTATTAATATAGTCCCAAAGTGAAAAATACATCGGGCGACATTCAGAATAAATACAAGCGTTGTGCCAGTAAGGGTTAAGGGTGAAACAGAATAGATTAGGTTTTAAGGGAAAAACTATGTTGTAGATTATTTCCCCAAAATAGGGTGCGACCTCTACAAGTAGCTACTATCATATAAGAGGATCTGGTACTAAGTTAAAGGAAGGCAGTTGTATATGGTCAGATAAACGAAAACAGATGGTATTAAAAATGAGATCTGTAAATAAGACCAAGATATATCTATGAATGAATTTATCCAGAGACTATGCTAATTAATAACAATAAATCCATCACTTTTACCTTCAAATTAAATTAGTGTTTTTGTAAATTAACTATTTATATAAATCTTAAGATAGTCATCAGGTATAAAAGTAAATGGTATTCCTTTATCTTTGGTTTATTGCAACGACCAGGATTATTAATCATCTAAGTTGTAATGGGAAGGTTTTAATGATTAAAACCTTAAATGAATCATAATTTAATGCCATTAAGTTAAGGCAAAATAAAGTAAAACTATGTGAATAAACGGGTGTAATTATTAGATTTGGGTAGAAAAAAGAAAAGCCCCGTAATAGGAGCTTCTCATAGTAAAGTAACTTGTAAAGTCCTTGAAAACCTTACCACGCAAATATATGAAGAAAATTTTATCGACCGTAATAGACTGTCGGTAAATAATTTTACAAGAGATCGAGCTTTTAATTTTTCAGACCTGATAATCTTTCTGTTACAGAAAGATAATGGTTCTTACCAGAAGGAGATCAATTCTTATTTTGATAGTTTGGGTCTATCAGCTGCATTATTTCCAAGTTCAAGTGCTCTTTGTCAAGCAAGGTCCAAATTATCACCTGATGCATTTATTGAACTAAACAGAAAATCTGTAAAGGCTTTTTATTCAGATTCAACATACAGAAAGTGGAAAGGCTACCGGATTCTTGCTGTAGATGGTTCTACACTTCAGCTACCCAAACATTCAACAATTGAAGAGGAGTTCGGAGTACATATGTTCGGACCGAAAGCAGACAGCCCGAAGTCACTTGCCAGGATATCCTATTTGTATGATGTATTAAATGGTTTGGTACTAGACTCTAGGATAGATAGTTTCTCTACATCCGAAACTGATATGGCTTGGAAGCATCTGGAGCATGTGAGCAAAAACGATGTGGTTCTTTTTGACAGATACTATCCAAGCTATCCGCTGATATTCTCATTAAAGTCTATGGGGACAAACTTTTGCTTCAGGATGAAGAGTGATTGGTGGACTATTGTCAGAGAGTTTACTTCCGGAAAAAATAACGATGAAATTGTTAGCCTTAGAATACCATCAAAATATAGGAAGTGGGCAGAGGAAAACGGCATACCTCAGACTGTTCGTGTCCGGTTAATTAAGAAGAAAAATAAAAACGGAGAAATTGAAGTTTTTTGCACATCACTGTTGAATGAAGAGAAGTATAAAAGAACGGCAGTATTGGGTCTTTACAAGGAAAGATGGAATATTGAAGAGGGATATAAATTGATAAAAAGCCGACTGGAGGTGGAAGATTTTTCAGGCATCCGGTCAATTGTTGTAAAACAGGATTTTTACATAAAAACATTGCTTCTGACCATTAACGCCATATTGTGTCAGAAGATAAACCCTTCAAAAAGCAAATCTTCTGGAAGGGTTATCAATATAAATAAAACATTGGGCTTGAGTACTACAAAAAAACTATTTCTAAAAATAGCATTAGATTGGACTATTGAGCAGACAGTGGATTTTTACACCAATACTATGATCGGAAAATTCAATTACTCAAGAAAAGGACAGAAATGTTCTAGAAATAAAAAGTGTCATAGGAAGTATAATATGAATTACAAAACTGCTTAACTTAATGGCATTAAATCATAATTACAAACAATGGATATAAAGAACAGCATCATAACAATTAAAGAACCTCCCCTATTTAGTTTTGAAGAGTGTATTTGGTTTCTGGATCGTAATTATGATGATTGTGCTCATATAGTAAAGCAAAATGCTGTATGGAAGGCCCTACAACTGGGAGAAGAACAATATCTCCTCAAAATTTATGAAAAGGATAACATCATTAACATTGAAGTGCTGGTTGGGTCAGTAAATACTAAAAGTAAAAAGCATATAGAAGGTTTCATAACAGAATGGTTTGATCTGAATTACGATCTTGCTCCCTTTTACAATACTCTCAAAAAGGACAAACAATTGGCTTATATGTATAACGACTTTTACGGTCTTCGTCTTATGGGCATTCCTGATCTGTTTGAGTCTCTTTGCTGGTGCATCATAGGCCAGCAGATCAATCTTTCTTTTGCATATAAATTAAAACGAAAATTGGTGGAGCGGTATGGAACGAAGCTGGAATATGAAGGTTCATCATTTTATATTTTTCCTGATTTCAAGACCCTTGCTAATGCTTCAACAGAAGAATTAAAAGATATGCAATTTTCTGCAGCAAAGGCATCTTATCTGATCAGTACAGCCCAGGCATTTGAAGAAGGGAAGCTCAATAAAAATATTCTCAAGACATTGCCTGATGTGGAAAGCAGACATAATCTTCTGACGAGCTTTCGTGGAATAGGCACATGGACGGCCAATTATGTTCTTATGAAAACCATCCGAGATCCTAACAGTATCCCTCATGGAGATGCAGGATTATTTAAATCCCTTATAAATCACAACATTATAGAAGATAAGAAGGATACAAAAAATATCAAACTCTTTTTTGAAAGATATAAAAACATGGAGAGTTATATCGTTATCTATTTATGGAGAAGTTTGGCCGTCCGTTAGATTCAGCAAGATTCGGATTGAAATATGCTAATAAATATTTCATCTTTGATATTCTTTTATGAAGGAGATCCAATATATGGAAAACAATAAGTTTGATTTTGACAGAATAGCCAAAGCAATAGATTTCATTTCAAAAAATATAAAAGCCCAACCTTCACTGGAAGAGGTTGCAGAGGTAGTCCATTTAAGCCCTTACCATTTTCAGCGAATGTTTACAGAATGGGCAGGAGTTAGTCCTAAAAAATTTCTACAATTTCTTACAATCGAATATGCTAAAAAAGTTCTTGAAACATCTTCTTCAAGAACATTAGCAGAAGCAGCAGAATTGACTGGATTGTCCACAACCAGCCGTCTTCATGACCTCTTTGTAAACATAGAGGGAATGACTCCGGGAGAGTATAAAAACGGAGGTGAAAACCTTACGATCAGATACAGTATAAGAGATAGTCAGTTTGGCAATTATTTAATTGCTTCTACTGGCAAAGGTATTAGTAACCTCTATTTCTTTGATGGTGAAGAAAAAAATGTAATAGAAGAGCTGAAAGGCTCATGGAATAATGCTTCCATTAAAGAAGATACAGATGAAGATCAGGAAAAAGTTGTACGATTTTTTGCTAGAGATTTTAATGACTCGGAAAAAATTAAGCTTCATTTAAAAGGTACGGCTTTTCAAATAAAAGTCTGGGAAGCATTATTAAAAATACCCCAGGGGGGCCTTACTTCCTATGGACAAATTGCTGGAAGCATGAATCAGGCCAATGCAACAAGAGCTGTAGGAACTGCTATAGGAAGTAATCCTGTAGGTTTTATAATTCCATGTCATAGAGTAATCAAAAGTGTAGGTGGTATAGGTGAGTTTCGTTGGGGAAGCTATAGGAAGAAGGCTATGATTGGTTGGGAAGCTAGTCAGCTGACTTCTGATAAATATTGAAATTAATTATTTCAGACTTCTTAATTAAATACTACTGAATTCTTCATTTCACCAAGCCATCTCTTATCATTGATGGCTTGTTTATTATGAATATATTGTTGTCTTTGGAATTAATTCTCCTGAATAATGAAAAATGTTAGTGATCTCAATGAATTTAAAGGCACATTTTTTTATTAAAATAAGCATTCTTGATTAAACTCTCTTAAAATCCTACCATATCAGCCTTGATTATGTTTCTCACTCCAGTTTCCGGTGGTGTTGGTTTAAAGTTAAAATACTTTTCAAATTTGGTGCTATTAAAAAAGTAATCTCTTTCATTCTGATAGTTCATTTCCTTTAACTCCTTCATAAGCGGAATAAATAACCCAAGAACACTTATCAGCCATGATGGTAATACCATGTATTTAGGAGTAATGCTCATTTCTTTAGAGAAAAGTTCTATCCATTCCTTAACGGTCATTTTGGTAGCATCAGTTGGCAGGTGCCATATCTGATTGTAACAATCAGGTGTATTGCCCAACATGGCTGTTGCCCTAGCTGCATCAGGTGTATATGTAAAATTGTGAATCTTGTTTACACTGGCCATCCAGTTTGCTGCTTTACCTTTTTTTTAAGTTTTTATACACCAGCTCATTCATTACACTATTCTTTATGGAAGGTCCGTAGAAGTCTGCAGATCTTGCTATGAGCGCTGTAAGTCCACTTTTAGTCTCTTTCATAATCTTATCTGCAATTGCAGCACGGATCTTTCCCTTCTCACTGGATGGCTTTACAGGAGTTTCTTCTGTCATGTTTCCGATATAATCCGGATCATACATGTATACATTATCAAAGAAGACCAGCTTTGCATTATATCTCTTACAAGCGTCAATGACATCATTGATCAACGGGGGCCATTTTTGTTTCCATACACTAAGTTTATATTCAAACCCGATGGTTAGATAAACAATATCAGATCCTTGTATTGCTTTGTCCACAGAAGATGGATCGGATAAGTCAGCGGCGAACAACTGATCGTCCGGATTTACTTTTTGGGGATTACGGCTTACAAGTCTGATATCCTTCGTGTATGCCGTAAGTTCTCTTGCGAGATCTACTCCGATTGCACCGCCAGAACCTAATATTGTTTGCATATATTCTAAGATAAGTTTATACTGGTGAAGAATGAAAGACCACAAATTTTTCCAATAATTTCAGATTGACACAGATCTTAATTTTATTAATTCATTTAACTTTATTTTGGCATTTTTATATAAATCGAATAGCTTTTAAGATTAATCAATCTTAAAAGCTATTCTGGTTTAATATGAATTACAATACTACAACTACCTTTCCTCTTGTTTTTCCTGTCTCTATTTGTTTGTGTGCAGACTGGATATCATCAAAAGAAAATGTTTTGGAGATATGTGATTTTATAATTCCTTTTTCAAGAAGGTTTGCAAGTACTTCCATATCTTTTCCATTTGAAGTTACCAGGAAGTTATAAGCGTTTATTCCCAGCTCTTCTGCTTTTTCCTTTAGCCCCTCCTGCAGGCCGGAAGGTATACTGATGACAGTCCCTCCTTTTTTGGTTGATAACAAAGATCTCAAGGCATTATCTCCTCCCATGGTGTCCAGCACAAAATCAGCGTCTTTCACAATATCCTCAAATTGTTGAGATTTATAATCTATATGTTCATCAGCGCCAAGCCCAAGAACAAAATCTTTGTTTTCCACAGAAGATGTCCCTATGACATATGCTCCCAGATATTTTGCTATCTGAACAGCAAAATGTCCTACCCCACCCGCAGCAGAATGTATAAGCACCTTTTGTCCTGATTTTACTTTAGCATTCGTCACAAGTCCCTGCCATGCAGTTAATAAAGCCAAAGTAGCACCTGCAGCTTCCTCATGAGTAATATTGGAAGGTTTTTTAGTGATATGATCTTCAGGTGCTACAATGTATTGAGCATATGCTGATGCTAGTCCTGGAAAATTTACCATTCCGAATACAGCATCCCCTTTTGAAAAGTTTGTAACTTCTTCCCCAACTTCCCTTACAATACCGGAAATATCCCATCCAAGTATGAGTGGAAGATTATCTTTAAATCTCCCTGCAAGCCCTTTACCAGATCTGGTTTTTACGTCAACCGGATTTATGCTGAAGGCTTTTACCTCAATTAATACTTCATTTTTCCCTGGTGATGGCATTTTAATATTGGTAGGAATAAGTTTTTCGGGGCCACCGAATTCGTTAATTATAAATGCTTTCATATTGTTTGTAGTTGAATTTATATCACAAAAGAACAATGAAATTTAAAACTTCTTCTTGTATTATCTCAGGTTTATCCTGTAAATTTAAAGGTATATGGTTAAGGAAAATATCTATCAGCCTTTCGAAATTTTCTTTCAGGAACTGGAAGAAGCTCCCGTATCCGGGCATTCCCATAACTTTTTTGAACTTGTCTATATCATCGATGGTACAGGCAAGCAATGCATTAATAAAAACAAATTTAATTACTCAAAGGGACATCTTTTCTTATTAACTCCCAAAGACTATCATTCTTTTGAAATTGAAAAGACAACTAAATTCTTTTATTTAAGGTTTGGAGATATTTATTTAAAATCGAAGGATCAAAAAGATCCTTCATACTTCCAAGCCTGGACTTTAAGACTGGAATTTATTTTTCAAAATGCAAGTAATCTTCCCGGATGTATTCTTAAAAACATTGAAGACAGAATACTTGTAAAGAACATTGTCGAAAGTCTTGTTAAAGAATAAATCAACAGAGACATCTATCACCAGGAAGTCACAAACCAGCTCGTTAATACAATCATAGTTCTTGTGGCCAGAAGTATTTCAAGAACGATCCCATTAAAGCTCCAGGAGAACGGATCTTCCGAAACGATGTTATCCATAGTCCGATATATTCAAAGTAATATCTATAGGCCTGAAATGCTGAAATCAGAACAAATAGCCATGCACTTTAATCTTTCACAAACTTATGTGGGAGAATATTTCAAAAAGCATACAGGAGAAAGCCTTCAACAATATATTACCAATTACAAGCTTCAGCTTGTAGAAACCAGGCTGCGTTATAGTGACCTTAGAATAAATGAAATTGCCTTTGAATTGGGATTTACAGATGAAAGTCATTTAAACAGGATTTTTAAAAAACACAAAGGAACTACACCTTCAGATTTTAGAAAAAGAAGTGTAAATCCCTGATAATCCCCGATGATATCATTGCACAAGCCTCCTTATGAAAACCTTTGAAGATTTTCATAAGTTAATTACAAAAGAGGTTATGAAAAATTTTCTATATAAGAGTTCAAATAACATTCTCATCTCTGAAAGGGAAAATCCATGGCCCCCTTTGGTTCTGGATGAATGGATCAAAACCTATAAAACACTTCATCTGTGGATGCAGATTGTCGGTAAGATAAAACTCAGCTTTTCTCCAAAGCTTAACCATTGGTGGCATATCACCTTTACCCCAACTGCAGAAGGTCTTACAACAGGACTTATACCTTATCACAATTCATACTTTCAGATTGACTTTGATTTTATTGATCATAAGCTGTATATGAAAACCAATGAGGGTAAATTTGACAGCTTGGATCTATACTCAAGGTCAGTAGCAGATTTTTATATAGAAACCAAAGAGAAACTCAGACACCTTGGTATTGAAATAAATATCTGGACGACCCCAGTTGAAATGGAAGAAAGAATTCCCTTTGAAAGAGATTTCACACACAAGACATATGATAAAAAGTATGTGGAGACATTTCATGAAATTCTCTTATGTGCAGATCACGTGATGAAGGTATTCAGATCCGAATTTACGGGAAAGAGTAGTCCTGTACATTTCTTCTGGGGAGCAATGGATCTTGCAGTAACATTCTTTTCAGGGAAACATGCTCCTGTACATCCGGGAGTTCCTAATGTGAGTAAAGAGGTGATGGTAGAGGCTTATTCAAAAGAGTTAAGCAGTTATGGTTTCTGGCCTGGACTTGGACTTGGAGAGCCTGCATTTTATGCATATGCCTATCCTCAGCCAGACAAATTCAACACAGCAAAGATGCCTGAAGGCGCATATTATAATGAAACACTTGGAGAGTTTATATTACCTTATGAAAAAGTAAGAGCTTCAGAATCTCCGAAAGAAATGATACTATCATTCTTTAAAGCAGTATTCATAGTGTCTGCCAGGCTTAATAAATGGGATGAAGGTTTGATTTGTTACAAATAATAAGTTGAGATTTCCTGTGTAAACCAGGGGACTCAAACTTACTTCAGATGTACTAAAAGCCTTATATCTATATAAAAGAATCAGTATACACTCCTCAACTCTAATAAGCCTTTAGTTCGTTGGT
The DNA here is from genome assembly GCA_024707265.1 of Sporocytophaga sp. Lineage (GTDB taxonomy): Bacteria > Bacteroidota > Bacteroidia > Cytophagales > Cytophagaceae > Sporocytophaga. The sequence continues at coordinate 309,724 of JANQAB010000010.1, forward strand.
TGCCTTCTTGTAAAATTTCATATATGTATAATCCTTCCCTTAGGTCTACAAGTTTCACTTGCTGTATATACTCACTGTTTAATTGAATTGTTTTTTGGAGAACTCCAATGGTGGAGTATATTATTAATTTATCATTCCTCCTCCCTTCCAGTGTTTCAATTGTTATTATACCAGTTGATGGATTAGGATAAATTTTAAACATTGACTGTGATTTTATTGGAATTTCCCCCAAAATCATCTGGTCTTCTTGTACCAGGCTACCTTTCGCTAAATTTATGAATACAGTAGTATCAACAGTATGAAATGTTTCATTGGTAACTACTGGTTTATTATAATCGAAATATATAGACGCTTTATTTTTAATTATTGTACCAATTGGAACATTGGATGGTATGGCAACTCTAAATGAAATTAGTCCATTGCTCCCTGCTTGATCAGCAGTACTGTCAGGCAAATTAATACCTACAAAGGAATAAGTGAGGACTGCATTTCCTTTTCCGCTTATATCGAGCGTAAATGGATGAGAGCTTACTCCGTGCTTAAAGGAAGAAACATCCAGAGCAACATCAAGTGTATCTACGATTCTGACGTAATATGCGGTATCTGTCCCTGTATTCTGAAAACGTATTGTATATTCGATCGCTTCACCTGGGAAAATATTATGAGCAGAACCGACACCAACAGGAGTAGCCATTTTGTCGTTCGGATCATAACTATCTTTGATCATGTAACAACCAACTGAAGTCTGTTCATCCAGGTCATTCTTTCCATAGGATGAAGGAAAGAACTTCCATGGTACTGGCAGCGTACAGCCTTCTACAATAGTTCGAGGCCTCCTTTTAGAAGGATGATAAGGTGATTGATCAGCCTCTAACCTGACAACTGATGTTTCTACAGGATAACTTATTTTCAGCTCTTCCCCGGATTTAAGTTGATATTGTCCTGTGTGAATTAATGTGTCATTTAAATAGACTTTGTAAAATCTCTTACTATCCATGTCTCCATTACCTTCATTTATAATATTGAAGTGCGCAGAAGCTCCGATACACCTTCCTGTCACATTTATGAAAGAATTGTCCCAAGCAGGATCAGCGGCTGTACAGTTGTTAAGCGGCGAAATGGTAGCTTTTATACATTGTGTAAGTCCTGTAATATCATCAACACAAAGAACTGAATCTAATAACTTAATAGAGCCTCCACTCATTGCGTCAACCTGTCCGATGTCAAATATAACCAATGAGTCCTGTATTGAAGTCCATGGAGGATCTGAGCTTACGGGTCTCATATAGGTTGGATAAATAACCTTGATCTGCACTCCTTTAGCTGCATTATTACCATAATTGCCATAGTAGATATATCCGAACCCCTTGTGGCATCTTTTTATTTTGCATCGCTCCATACTTATACTGAGAAGAGCACATTGCTTTACGGAATCTGCAAAATTAACACAGCAGGTATCTTTGCCTGTGGAATGAAGCGAAATTTTGTGAGAAGGAGCACATTGATTTAATAAAAGCTCTGAATTTATCGAGTTGAACTCCTGAGTAAGAGTATATTGTACATTGCCTGAATCTACTTTTAATGCATAATTTCCTGCCGCATCTGTTCCTCCATAATATGGACCAGGCAAAGCTTTAATCACTACCGAAGATATAGGGTTTTCATTTATTTCGGGAATACAATTTCTATTACGATCTGAATATACTTTTCCATGAACAATATTGGAGTATATAGGATCACCTCCAAGCCTGGTAATGGAGTAGATTACATAATTTTGATACATTGTAAAGTTTCCACCTATTAGTATCTTTCCATTATTCAGAAATACAATGGAGTTGACACCAATGTTATCATATATCCCGGAAAATGAATCATCTATAGAACCATCAATATTTATTCGGGCAAATAGATTAGGTCCTGCAATTAATATTTTATTATTATCCTTTTGTAGACATATTTTCAGAATTGCCCTGGAAATAGCAGAAGAAGGAACAAAACTCCCATCATTTGATCCATTAGGATTAAGACGGACTAAATATTTTCTCTTTAAGCCTCCAAGCGCAGTAAAGGATCCCGCTACTAATATTCTACCATCCGGCTGTACTGAAAAGTCATAAATAGTACTATTAGCATTACCTTTTAATCCAAATGTATAATCGATAGACCCATCCTGATTAAGCCTTATCAAGCGATAAGAACCATTACCGTTAAATGTTGAGAAATTGCCTCCAATAAATATCTTTCCATTTTCCAATAGAACTATCTTATAAACAATATCATTGGCGCCGTTACCGATCATAAAAGTGTTATCGATAGAGCCGTTTGAATTCAAACGAATAAGGTAACTTTTCCCTGAGCTATTGAAAGAGTAGAAATTGCCACCCACGAGGATTTTTCCATCAGACTGCACAACAATACTGTAAATATTACTATTCGTACCCGAACCTGAATTAAATGAATTGTCCACAGACCCATCAGGATTTAAGCGTATGATGCTATTACAGGTAACTCCATTGAAAGATGTGAAGGTTCCTGCAGCAAGTATTTTACCATCAGGTTGAATTGTAATTATATGTATAGTGCCGTTCGCTCCGGTTCCTATATTAAAATCTGAATCAATCGAATGATCATCTTTAAGACGAACCATATAATTCTTTGGAACTCCATTAAATATTGTAAAACTACCACCAATCAAAATTTTTCCGTCCCTTTGTGGCACTATCGTATTAACAACGTTGTTAGCCCCCATACCGATATTGAATTCAGTATCGGTTGAGCCGTCAGTGTTTAGTCTGGAAAAAGATGATGTAGGATAACCATTCGTAAATTGAAATGATCCTCCAATTAAAATTTTATCGTCAGATTGTATAATAATTGATCTCACGCCATGTGTCCCTTTTACTCTTTTAAAAGAGAGGTCAATAGTACCATCATCATTTACCCTTGAAAGACCATCCTGAAATTTTTCTGTTCCTCCATAAGTAGTAAAATCTCCCCCTATCAATATTTTACCATCCCTTTGCACAGCAATTGATCTTACTAAATTATTGGCTCCATTTCCTGAAAATGAATGATCAATTAAACCATTAGGTTCAATCCTGGCTATATTAATACCCTTTCTAAATGTTCCTCCTATTAAGATCCTTTCTGATGAATCAATGGCTATAGTCAAAATTTCAAAACCGGAAGAATAAGAACCAAAATCTAACGAATTATCAGAAGAACCATCTGTGTTTAATCTTGCAAATCCATATTTGCTAATCGCTACAGGAGGCTGCAATAAAAAACTAAACGATCCACCAACCAATATTTTTCCATCGATTTGAATCTTGATAGTATTAACCTTGTTATTAAAGCCACCTCCAATATTAAAAGTACTATCTATTGAACCGTTCTGATTAAGTCGAATGATACGTCCTGCCGGAGTTCCATTTAAAGTCAGAAACGCCCCACCTATTAAGATTTTTCCATCTTGTTGTAAAGCAATTGTATTAACTTCCGAACTTGGGCCTGTCCCTATGTTAAAAGTATTGTCTATAGATCCATCATTATTAAGACGTACCAGGTAATTGCAATTAAAGCCGTTGTATGTGGTAAAACTTCCACCTAATAAAATTTTATCATTTTTATCAATAGCAATGGTTTTTACAGAAGTATCAAAACCAAATCCTATTTTAAAAGTATGATCCAGTGTGCCATCAGCATTAAGACGAGCAATTCGATTTAGTGAAATATCTTTATAAGTAATAAAATCTCCCACGACAATAACTTTTCCATCCGATTGAATTGCTATGTCATTTATTGTTTTATTAAAAGTTCCTAATCCTAATGACAGATCAGACATTCCTGGATTCTGCGCATTGATAATGTGACTTATCAATAACATAACAAGAAAGGAAAAACATTTTTTACAAGAGAAAAAAGTGTGTACCATAAAAAGCGATAAATAAGCAAACCGGTTCTTTTACCAAATGTACATTTAACTTTAAGACTTCTGGACCGAATCACTAAAGAGTCTTAAGTAATTTAATGTTTCTAATAATACGAAAAAACACTTAACAATTGATAGTTAAAACCAGCAAAAGGTAACCTATTCAAGCGATTTTATCTAAAAAATGACACTTCCCATTGATTGACAAATACTTATCGCACTACCTCTGGCAATAAAATGAATCTATCATGTGGAATTGCAAAAGCATATTCGGGAGGGAGGAAAAATACCTGATGGTACTGATAGATAATAATTGTATTAGAAGGGCTCTCTTTCATGTAAGACTTTTATAGGTCATACCTATAATAAGACCTTCGTGCCAATTTCTTGCTGCCTATCTCCTAAGGTCCTTTATAAACATACAGATCACCTTATCATTGTTTTGCTTCAGATAAGCTACATCTTCAGGATCAAATTCTGCCAGAGCTTTATATTTAATTCTAATCAGTCTCAGGCCTTGAAGTATATTCATCAACAATAAAGCATATTCTTCTTTATTCACTTCACGAAACTCCTGCTTATCAATACCAGTCTGAATTATGCTGGCAACAAGCTCTATTTCAAGTTTATAAAAATCTTCTACTACTTTACCAAATATAGGCTTTGAATTAAAGAATGACTCTGTTTTAAGTTTAGAAAGGTTAAGTAGATTTTGAAAATAGTCAAGACGATATTTCACATATAGTTTTAGCTGAGAAGAAGCATCTGTTTCGGCATTCATGTGTTTTTTCATTTCTGACAGAAACTCTTCCTGTTCTTTTTTTATTACAGCCTGGAAAACCGCTTCTTTGTCGGGGAAGTAATAGTAAAGGGATGCTTTACCCATTCCCACATCTGCAGCTATTTCATTCATGGTTGTTTTGCATAAACCGTAATGTCCAAATCTTTTCTGGGCAGCATTCAGAATGATATCAAGCTTTGAAGAGTCTTCCGTTTTTGTTTTTTCTGTCATTCCAAAATATTTTCAAACCATAAATTTATCATATTTTTTGGTCTTTTTACAAAAAATCTTACACTACCAGTTAGCAGGAAATTCAGAGTGTTCTGACCATTTTTGTACTGCTTCAATATTCGTCTGAGCTTCGTTATCCAGTTGTTCCTGAATATATTTCAAGGGAAGTTTTATTTCATAGAGTTCCAATAGTATTTTAAAACTTTTTGCGAAGTCTTCTTTAGCTTGCTTCTTGTCATTACCCCATGACATGCCACCTATTTTAGTATTCAGAAATACAGAATAGTCGTCAATAGGATTGGTGTTGAAATAAGAATACTGAGAAGCTCCATAAAACATACGGGACAACCATGATGTCTTTACCTGAATTGTGATTTCTCTTTTCATAATTGAATCAATTTATTTACAAAGCATTTCCCCCTGCATAAGCAGAGGGAAATTACAATAAACACAAATTAACCAGGTACAATCTTCTGAAAACAAAAGACCGTAGCCGGTTCTAATTTTCAGAGATCAATTCTTTGTTTAATTGAAATTCATCAGGTACATCAGAAATATTTTTTTTATTTCTGTATGCAATCTTTGAAATCACAACAAACAACACTGGTACTATAAATATTGCCAGGCCTGTTGCTGCAAGCATACCTCCGAATACAGTCCAGCCGATAGTCTGTCTGGATACTGCTCCTGCCCCTGTTGCAAATACCAATGGCAATACTCCCAATATAAACGCAAAAGATGTCATTAGAATCGGACGTAAACGAAGTCTAACCGCTTCAAGTGTTGCTGCAACGATTTCCATCCCATGGTCTACCCTTTCTTTTGCAAACTCCACTATAAGGATCGCATTTTTTAGCTGCAAGTCCGATCAATGTAATTAAACCAATCTGAGCATATACGTTATTACTTAGCTTAGGAAGTAAAGTAAGTGTAAGGATGGCACCAAAAGCTCCCAGAGGCACCGCCAACATTACTGAAAATGGTACAGACCAGCTTTCATATAGGGCAGCAAGAAACAGGAATACAAACAGTATGGAAAGTGCAAATATATACACCGTAGTTGATCCTGATTTAATTTCCTCTCTGCTCAATCCTGAAAACTCATATCCATAACCTGCTGGTAAAACCTGTTCGGCCACTTGTTTCAAAGCTTCTATAGCTTCTCCACTACTGTAGCCGTCTTTGGGCACTCCGTTTATTTCAGCGGATCTGAAAAGGTTATAGTGAGATACTACCGGAGCACTTTCAATGACTGTATACGAAACGAGTGTACTTAAAGGTATCATCTGACCTTTATTATTTCTTACATAATACTGATCAAGATTATTCATATCTTTTCTATACAAAGTGTCAGCCTGTGCCACTACTCTGAAGGTACGTCCATATGCTGTAAAGTCATTGATATACTTCCCTCCCATATACGTCTGAATAGTAGTGAAAACTTCAGTCACCGGAACTCCCATTAATTCACATTTTGCTCTGTCTACATTTATTTTATAACCAGGAGCTTTTGCAGTAAAGAAAGTAAAGGCTCTTGCAATTTCAGGCCTCTTATTGGCTTCCATCACAAATGACTGAACAACTCTTTCAAAACCTTTAATGTCATCGTTGCTTTCCCTCTGTTCCAACACAAAACTAAAACCTGAAGCATTACCTAAACCTGGAATCGGCGGGGGAGGGATCACAATAATGTTTGCTTCTTTAATTTCTGAAAAGCCTTTCTGAAGTTGGCCAATAATGGCATCAACCTGCATAGATTTATCTTTTCTGTCTTTCCATGGTTTTAATTGACAGAATAAAGTGCCACTATTTGACTTCGATGCGAAGGTGATGGCATTTAATCCTCCAAGCGCCGCATAGTGCTCAATGGCAGGAATATCATCTATGATGGTCATCATCTTTTTCAGGACATCTACAGTTCTAGTTGTAGAAGATGCTTCAGGAAGCTCAAAGGTAATCATCAAACGCCCTTCATCTTCTGTAGGAATAAAACCCGTTGGTTTTGCTTTAAACATCCCTACAGTTCCTGCAAAAATACAAATTAGCAATACCAGCACTAAAGGTGCTTTCTTAATTGTTTTCTGAACACCTGAAGAGTAAGAAGCTGTAATTCGAGCAAACCAGTTATTGAATTTAAAGAAGAACTTGTTCAATCCCTTTGAATGCTCATCCAAATGCATTGGTTTCAGTAGCATTGCACATAATGCCGGTGTCAGCGACAAGGCTACGAAAGCAGAAATCAACACTGAAACTGCAATTGTAATGGCAAATTGCTGATACAATCTTCCTACTATACCCGGAACAAATCCTACAGGTACGAACACTGCAGCAAGTATAAGTGCAATGGCAATTACCGGCCCGGAGATATCCTTCATAGCTTTAATGGTTGCCGCTTTAGGTGAAAGCCCTTCGTGATCGATATAATGCTGTACAGCTTCCACTACCACAATGGCATCATCCACAACAATACCAATGGCAAGTACGAATCCGAAAAGGGTCAGTGTATTAATTGTAAACCCTAATGGTATAAAGAAAATGAATGTACCAATTATCGATACCGGTATCGCCAGTATAGGAATCAACGTCGCTCTCCAGCTTTGCAAAAAGAGGAATACTACGATTACAACCAGTATCAGAGCTTCAACAAGCGTGTGCACTACTTCGTTAATTGAAACATCCACCACAGAAACTGCTTCAAACGGTATTACATATTGCACATCTGAGGGAAATGATTTTTTCAGTTCTTCCATGGCTTTGGTAACTCCTTCAGCCACTTCCATTGCATTACTTCCGGGGGCCTGATAGATGAGTAAATAGGAAGATCTAATTCCATCTACAAAGTTATTGTTGGCATAGTTGTATTTACCAAGCTCAATTCTTGCCACATCTTTCAGATAGACAATTGATCCATCTTGTGGCTTGGTGCGGACTACTATATTCTGAAAATCCGATTCTTTCTCCAACATTCCATTGATCTGGATCGTATATTCGAATGCCTGATCATTTGCCTGAGGAGCAGCACCTGTTGAACCTGCTGCTACCTGCATATTCTGCTGCTGCAGCTTGGTAATGACTTCGCTTGCTGTTATTCCATATTGTGCCAGTTTATCCGGTTTTAACCAGATACGCATACTGAAATTGTCCGCTCTGCTGAAGATATCTCCAACTCCTTTCACTCTTAATAGAGCGTCCTTTATGTAAATATTTACATAGTTGTCAATGAATTTGATGTCGTGTGAACCTTTAGGTGAATACAAAGCAACAAGCATCAGAATGGATGGATTACGTTTCCTTACTGTAAGTCCAACCCTTTTAACATCATCTGGAAGCTGTGGTGTAGCTACACTTACACGGTTCTGAACATCCAGCGTCGCAATATCGACATTCGTACCAACATCAAAGGTAACGTTCATTGTCATGCTTCCATCGCTCGTTGCATTGGTCTGAATGTATGACATGCCAGGAACACCGTTCACCTGCGATTCTATAGGTGTTGTCATAGTACGTTCCACTGTCTGGGCATCCGCTCCTGAAAAAGCTCCTGTTACCTGAACCAATGGCGGGGTTATCTCAGGATACTGGCTCACCGGAAGATTTATCAGTGTAAGTATCCCTACTATCGTGATAACAACCGAAATAACAATTGCTGTTACCGGTCTTTTAATAAATATATCTGCTATCATAAATTTGCCTTTTAAACCTGAAATTATTTAGCGGAAGCTGTCGGCTTCTCTGTGTTGCTTACCACAGCAGAACCATCACGCAGTTTTTGAACTCCGTCAACAACAATTTCTTCGCCTTCTGACAAGCCTTCGTAAATAACTATATTATGACCAATAACCGGTCCCGGTTTGATTTTACGCTGTCTCGCAGTATCCTGAATAACGACGTACACAAAGAACTCTCCCATTTGCTCCGTCACTGATTTTTGAGGAATGACAGGCAGTTTTGAGGCATTCTTATTTTGAACTCTGATATTACAGCTCATTCCTGCTCTCAGATTTCTCTGACCATTTGGGAAAGTAAGTCTTACTTTTAAAGTTCCTGTTTGTCTGTCTACAGCTCTGTCAAGGAAGAGAATTTTTCCAGGATAACTGTAAAGACTTCCATCTGGCAATACTATCGTAAATAAGGAATCAGTTTTGGAGACCTTTCTCTTCTCCAGTTCAAGATATCTGCTGATTTCCTTCTCACTGATTACAAAGTCCACTGCTATAGGATCATTGGATGAAATAGTATTGAGTTTGGTCTGACCACCTGTGACAAAGGCACCCTTCTTTACAAGTGATATACCAATTGTTCCGTCAAACGGGGCATAAATTGTTGCATGTCTCAGATCAGTCTTAGCTCTTAATAATTCTGCTTCAGCTACTGCCAGATGGTTCTCTGCATTTTCAAGATCTGTTGCTGAATATTCAAGTTTCTGCTGCGTAGCCATACCTCTTTGTCCAAGCTCATTATAGCGTTTAGCATCACTTCTCGCTTTTTCAAGGTTTGCTTTAGCAATCTTCACATTTGCTTCAGCCTGTGCATATGAAGCAGCATATTTACTTTGTTCAATTTCATATAACTTCTGACCTTTTCTTACCAGTTGTCCTTCCTGAAAAGAGATATCCGTTATAAATCCACTTACCTCACTGCTTATTTCAACTTCATCCAGCGCCACTACATTTCCCGGATAGAAACTATGGTAAACGGCATCTTCAAAATTTACTTTCTGCAGGTTTACAGGAACATTTGGGACCTGCTTATTGGGAGCAGGACCTTTACAAGAAAAAATCAGTATTGTTAGTCCGATTAACAAAAAAGCATTTGATAAAAGATTTCTATTCTTATCCATTGGGGTATATTCTCTTAATTTCTATTTTCTTTATTCAACTTGATATTTAATTGCTCAATGAGAAGCGACACCTGTTATTTTATAATGTTCCCCATTGCCTTGTCATAGTCTGCTTTGGAAAGCAAGGCTCCAAATAATGCGTTATAATAACTTGTCTGGGCATCAATCAAAGAGGCCTCCGCTGTTGTTACCTCGATGTTCAGTGCGATCCCATGTTCATATTCCGCTCTTAGCACCTGTAAATTTTCTTGTGCAAGGTCAAGATTCCTTTTCTGAAGTTTTAATGATTGCATACTGTTCTCCAGATTGATCAGGGCTTGATCAACTTCCAGGTTAATACCTTTCTCCAAGGCCACTTTATTATTATCAATCACCTCTTCTTCAATTCTCTTTTGCTGTATTTTATAGTTTGTCGCAAAACCAGAGAAAATAGGTACCTGGAGCCTCAGTCCAACTGAGGAGTAACGATGCCAGCGGCTACTTTGTGTAAGGTTTTCTATCTTCGTTGCTGAAGGAGTATATCCTGTGGACGCCACCGCCAGAAGTCTTGGATAATGACCTCCTCTGGTGGCCTGTAGATCTAACTTATTTAATCTCTTTTGAGACTCAATAATAGAATATTCAATTCTGTTGGAGTAGTTTACTTTTTGTCTGGCATTCAGAATTTGTTCCACTTCAGATAGTACATTTTCTGATAATGTATCTGTCAGAACTAAAGGGTTTTCCTCAGATAAATTCATCTGATACCTCAATACCGAACGGCTTAATGCAACTGCTCTGATTGTCTTCTCCTTCTCTTCCCTCATGTTATTCAGGCTTACTTCAATTCTGCTCACATCAATCTTTCTGGCAAGGCCGGTTTCATAGCGAGCAACAGTTTCCTTATATAAAGAATCCATCCTTTCAAGATTCTTGTGGATTGCCTTCAGTTGTTTCTCATTGACCAGGACACCATAATATGCTTTGGTAACATTTACTGTCATATCAATCTGAGATTTTTTGATTGTCTGATCGGCTATCACTTCTGAAGCATTTGCTGCTTTCAAACCAGAAAAGTAAGACATATCAAACAATACCTGAGATGCAGAAACGGAAGGGATCAACTGATTTGGCAATGACAATTGCAATGGAACTACACTTCCGGGAGCTGCAGAAGTCATAAAACCGATGCCTCCTTCAAGTATATTTTTCTGTATCTGAAAAAAGTGATTAAAATCTGCGTTTCCGCTTACCTGAGGAAGTATCAATGCCCTGACTTCTCCTTTTTTTGCCGAAGTCATATTTCTTTGTAATACTGATTTTTTTACAGTAAAACTATTGTCCATAGAATAGTCAATTGCCTCCTTTAAGGAAAAGGAAGTCGGACTTTCCGGCAATGTTTGAGACACGACACTGGGGGCAATACCAATTAAAAAAAGGAAACAATAAATAATTCTCATAAAACAAATAAGTGTAATGCGCTAATTTTCAATAATATCATCACCCAGGTAAAATTTTTCGAATATTAGACTAAATGGGTTGAGGGAATGATAAAACAAATGTAATTTAACTTTTCGACTATTTTTATATTTTGTTCGAAAAATTTATAATTATTCATAAAAATGATACTTCACAGAATAATGTATGAAAAGAGTATCCCACTTTAAATTGCTGTGTTAAGAAGATTGAATTTTATAAGAAATAGAATGAGGGAATTTATCATTCTGAACCAAAAATAAAGGCATACTTATAGGTAATAATAGACTAAAATTATAGTTTTGAACCATCAATTAAATTAGCGTATGTCAGAGGAGTCTCCGTTCAGAAAAAGACAAGAAACAAGATCTTGAAAATCAATTAATATATAGAAAATCATTATTAAAAGGGCAGACAAAAAAGATAGCTCAGGATAATATTAAGCTTAAGGAAAACCTAAGACAGGTCGTCAGAAATTTTCTAAAGAAAGAAGAGGAATAGTTATAAAAAAGAGAGAATCTCGGTTTTCCGAAGACTCCCTTTTTGGCAACCTTGGATATTGGTATTTTTAAGAAACCATTTTTATATAGTTTTCTTTTTCTCCTTCACAAACAGGGCAACAATAGTTATCCGGAAGAAGATTAAAAGGCACTCCGGGACTTATACCGGCCACAACATCACCGACTGTCTGATTGTAAATAGTAAAGCAGGTGGTGCATTGAAAGAGATCTATATCAGGTTTAAGCATCCTTGATTTAACAGGCCCCTCCTCATCTTCTTTTTTTCTTATTTAACTGTGAATAATAGATCAGACATAGGCTTTGAAGCTTTTCGGCGAGTTCACTTTCAATAATGCTTTCTTGAAATAAAATCAATTCAGAATTTGTAGGGTCAAAATCTTCTGTATGGAAAATAGAATACGTATTTGAAGAATCATTATAATTAAACTTTATAATGATATTTCCATAACTAATCGCATCAGGAGTATTGATTCCAAAGCAAATCCCATATGTCCGGATATCTTTTCTGTCAAAGATATTTACAAGTTTGTTTTTAAGCTCAAGTGCTTGAGGATTCAGGTCAGGGAGTTGCCAGTGCAACTCAAGGGAAGAATGTCTGATGTTGATCCCATGTTTACCTAATAGAACTTCCCATTTTATCCGCTCTTCATCCTTAATATCTTTTATAAGCAATGACTTCCAGGCAGTGAGGTTAATTTTACCAATTCTACTTTCATTACATAATTCACAAACGTCTAATATGAACTCAATGGGATATTCAAAATTTCTCCTGTAGATACCAAGCCAGTAAACACCTCCCATAGGGTTAAGACCTTCATAGTATGGAATTGATCCTTTTACTATAGTACAATTGCCATCTATCGCTCTGCTATTGCTGATAACATCAGTAGTTATCAAATTGAAAAACTCATTAAGATCAGCTGGCTTATTTTTATAATATAGTTCTTCAATTTTCTTTGAAAGTGGAGCTACATCATCTATGTATATCAATGCAGGCCATAGTTCTCTCTGTGAAAACCCAGGAAGCTGTACATATAAAAACCAGTAATTGCGATGGTGAGAAGCAATAAAATTCAGATGTCCGGTAAAATGGGGAATCAGCCTTTGTGCCGGATCCGTTATATTAATTTTAAGCGAAGGTTGGTAATCAAACTCTTCAAGGACATCAAAAAAAGTATCGGCAGTAACCCATATTGTAGAAGGATACAATCCAACACTTGCTGATGAGGTAACGATATTGTTGTGTTGTCCGGACGATGATTCACAAAAAAAGCTTAATGATTTAAGATCATCTTTAAGTTTATTGGCTTCTTTAACCGGACAGGTTAAATATATTTCCTGTCTTGAACCAAAATTAATACCTGAACACTTGTGTTCTTTAGCACAAAGAGCAATTTTCTCAAGCTCTCCCGGAGATATTATTCCACCGGTTATTAATATTCTGATTACCTCTTCCATAGTTCTTAATATGACAGGATTTAATATTGATTAAAGAGTCATCGCTAACTTTATTAAAATATAAAATCAGTAGACATAAAGTTAGATTTGCGGTCTATGATAATGTCTTTGAACATTTCCTTATTTGCTTGGATTTCTTTAGCTGCCACCATAGCTCGAATACTAAAGGTTCTCAGGGCATCCACTACAGAAAGAGTACCCTCTCCGGAATCTTTCCTTCCATTAAAGGGATATACATCGGGACTTCTCTGGCACTGACTGTTTATATTTACCCTGCAAACCTGATTGACAAACTTATCGATAAGGTCTGCCATCTCCTCACTATCTGTTCCAAACAGGCTGACTTGCTGACCATAATTAGACTCTACCATGTATTGAATGACTTCTTCAATCTTTTCAAAGGAAACGATTGGCACAACAGGACCAAACTGCTCTTCATGATATAGTTTCATATCTTTCGTAACAGGATACACGGCAGCTGGGGCATAGAAAGTCTGATGGATTGTTGCCCCACCTTCATTGATGATCGAAGCACCTTTTAAAATTGCATCTTCAATCAGTTCGTTTAAGAATCCTGGTTTTTCAGGTTCTGGCAATGGTGTGATCTGCACATCATTTTCCCATGGCATCCCCCATTTTAATTTTCCAAGTGCTTCTACAAACTTGTAGTTAAACTCGTCTACAACGGACTTATGAACAAAGAGGATTTTCAGAGCCGTACATCTTTGTCCATTATAGGATAAAGATCCCAGGATACACTCTTTCACAGCCAGATCTATATCTGCATGGTCTAAAACGATAGCAGGATTTTTAGCCTCTAATGCAAGAACAGAGCGTAGTCTGTTTGGCTTTGGATGTTGCATTTTCAGAATATTGGCAGACTTGCTGGTACCTATGAATGCAAGCACATTGATCATTCCTGTTTGCATCAATGGCCCTACTGTTTCACGACCTCTTCCGAAAACGATATTGATAACTCCTTTAGGGAAGGAATTTTTAAACGCTTCGAGGAGTGGTCTGTGTAATAGTACTCCAATTTTGGCAGGTTTGAATAAAACTGTATTGCCCATTAATAATGCCGGAATGAGAGTGGTAAAGGTTTCATTTAACGGATAATTAAATGGCCCCATACATAATACCACACCAAGAGGACATCTTCTTATTTTGCCAATGATCCCCTGTTCAAATTCATATTGGGCTGAATCTCTGTCAAGATTTTTGTATGCATCAATGGTATCAATGATGTATTCTACCGTTCGGTCGAATTCTTTTTCCGAATCTTTTAAAGTCTTGCCGATTTCCCACATAAGCGTTTTTACAACAAGAGGTCTTTGTTCTTTCATCGCAACCACGAATTTTTCCATGGCTTTGATTCTGTCTTCAACAGCTATAGTTGGCCATTCGCCAGTACCGTTATTATAGGCAAGATATGCAGCATCAAGGGCCTCCAGGGCTTCCTTTTCAGTCAGTAATGGGGATGTACCCAATAGTTTTTTTACCGGACCATTATCAGTATCAAGACAAACGGGAGAAAAAATTTCCTGCATTTTTCCATTCCAATGACGGATCTCTCCACTGATGAGGTATTCTGTATGAGTTACCGGTGATCCATAAGCGTAATCAGCAGGGATTTCTTCTTCGATTGGAAATAATGTCTCCAGATTCCACCAAATCAGATCTTTTGTAGTCATAGGATATTGCTGTTTGTTTCTGACAATGTCTTTAAACAAACATAAATAAAAAAAAACAAAAATAAGTAGTATTACTTATTTTTTTTGGAGCTAAATATTAAGAAATATAAAAATAAACCATTACTACTAAAAAATATACAAACAACACTCTTGCTAACTTAAAAACAAATCATTTTTTCATAAAAATTGGAAGATACTTAAATCGCTAGTTTGATTTTAAACCCAAGACAACTTTTTAAAGCCAAAGTACTTCGTTTTATTCATTAATAATAAACAACTAACAAACAACATATTAACCATATATTAAATCATGAGCAATATCTGCATTTTGATACGTATTTTTACGTAAAAAACAACAAGATCCATAAAACAAAAAAAGCTACCCAAAACTCAGGTAGCTTTTAAAATTAACAACTAAACAATTTAAACTTTCACAAGTGAACCTTCCAGAATTGCTTTTACCTCTGGCTTGCAACTGCCACATCCCATACCTGCGCCGGTAGTTTTACATAAATCAGAAAAGTCTTTGCATCCTTTTTTAATTGCAGACTCAATATTACCTTCTCCAACATTATTGCAAGAACAAACAAGTTTACCGATAACAGGCTCAGTCCCTCCCCCTTTTCCTCTAAGCAATTCGGTTCTTTTATCAGATAATTCAGTTTGGTTTTGGATAAGTTCTTTAAATTCCAGAAACTCAGATTTATCCCCAAGCAAAATAGCGCCGACAAGCTTATCTTCATGAACAATACATTTCTTATAATATCTCTGAGCCTGATCCAGGAAGGTTATTTCTTCATACTCTTCTTTTCTGTCGTGTGGCACATCACATATACCCAAAGAGCAAAGTGACAAGCCCTCCATTTTTAATATGTTCATTGACAAGGTCCCTTTGTAATAACTCAGCATGTCGCCATTGAGATACCTTGCTATCACTTCGGCTTGTTCTTCCGCAGCTGCAGTGATACCATAAAGGTTATTATTAAACTCCGCAAGTTCTCCCATCGCAAAAATATTAGGATCGCTAGTCTGAAGGTATTCATTGACTACTACCCCTCTTTTAGACTCCAAACCTGCCAACCTTGGTATTTCTATGTTAGGGGTGGTGCCAATAGCAAACACAACTGCTTTGCACTCAATAGTACGTCCACTTACCAGTTTTATTCCGGTTACATTCTTCCTTCCAGTAAAATATTTTACCTGGTCATTATAAAGAATTTCTACCCCTCTATCTGTTACTTCTTCATGTAATAGTTCACTGGCCGTTTCATCCAGCTGTCTGTCCATAAGTCTGGATGAACGTTGCAAAACTGTCACTTCAATACCGATATCTCTAAGAGACGCAGACAATTCCAGACCAAGAAGACCAGCTCCCACAATTACAACGTGATCTCCAGGAGATGTATATTCCTTAAGCTTATCAGCATCATGACGGGTTCTCATAGAAAATATACCTTCAAAGCTCAGATCAATATCCTTTGGCAGGAATGGTCTGCTACCCATGCCAAGTAAAAGAACATCGTAACTGTGAGTTTCCCCCTTTTCATCCGTAACTGTCTTGTTATCCTTATCAATTGAAACAATACCATTACCTTGATGGAGCTTTATCCCAAGACCTTCACTCTCAGTTGAGGTGAGCTTCACTAGTTTATGCCATGGTAAGGCTCCACTGATATAGTCAGGAAGCATCACTCTGTTATAAAACGGAAATACCTCTTTACTGAAAACATGAATTTCATCTGTGGTATTGATTTCCCTATAATAACTAACAAATTTACATGCGCCCGCGCCTGCGCCTATTACTACAATTTTCTGTTTAGGCTTTTGATATTTTGTTATCTCTACCGCTGAAAATTTAAAATCAGGTTCTTTAGAAATAGGATCTATCAATGAACCTGTAAGGTTATTGGCTCTGGCAAAACTCCTGTTGAGTATTCGCCCCCAATGCATTGGAAGAAACACAACTCCTGATTTAATATCATTCGTTATCCTGGCATTAACTCTAACATTACCTCTGTCATTTTTGATTATGACAGGATCTCCGTTTTTAATACCCCTGATTTCAGCATCCAATGGATGGATCTCTACAAAAGGACTATCAATATGTTTCTTAAGTTTATTAACCTTTCCGGTTTTGGTCATGGTGTGCCATTGATCACGAATCCTTCCGGTAGTCAGGATGAGTGGTAATTCGGAAGAGACTGCTTCAGAATTATTATCATCAGACACAGCATGAATTTTCGCTTTTTTGTTGGGAGTGTAAAACTGTTTATCAGTAAACAATCTTGGGGTTCCTTCTGAATCCGGTGAAGGGACTGGCCATTGCATCGATCCTTTTTCTTTCAGCCTTTCATGACTCAATCCACTGATATCAATATTAGTACCTTTGGTTAATTTGCAATGTTCAGCATAAATATCAGCAGGACTATTATAGTTAAACGAATCTCCATATCCCATTTTTTTGGCAAGCCTGATAAGGATTTCAGAGTCAGGTGTAGCTTCTCCGGGAGCTTCTGTGATTTTATTAAGATAACTTATCCTACGGTCTGAGTTAGTCATCGTACCGCACTTTTCAGTCCAGCCTGCTGCAGGAAGAACAAGGTCTGCAAACTTTGCAGTGTCAGATGTATTAAAGACATCCTGAACCACCACAAATTTGGCATTTTTCAATCCCTCTTCAACGATATTGGAATTAGGAAGACTTACAAGTGGATTGGTACACATAATCCAGATGGCTTTCATCTTTCCACTTTTCAGAGATTCAAACATTTCTGTTGCAGAAAGCCCTGGCTTATCAGGCACAGAAGGTACTCCCCAGAAGTCTGCAATTTCTTTTCTATGTTCCGGGTTTTTCATATCCCTGTGAGCAGACAAAAGATTGCTTAACCCTCCAACTTCACGGCCTCCCATAGCATTTGGCTGTCCGGTAAGAGAAAACGGCCCGGAACCAGGTTTTCCGATCTGACCGGTAATGAGGCTTAAGTTTAATAAACTTAAATTCTTGTTGACGCCAACAACACTTTGGTTTAAGCCCATTGCCCACATAGTTATAAAGCCTTCAGCCCTTCCTATATATTCGATAGCCCAGCGGATATCATCCAGCCTGACCCCGCAAATGTTCGCCGCTTCTTTAAGCGTGCGTTTCATTACCTGCTCCTTATATGCTTCGAATCCATCTGTGTGATTAATAATAAAATCCACATCTATTCTTTCTCTCTCTATAAGTCCTCTCCCTATTGCATTATACAAGACGATATCCGTTCCGGGGTTGATCTGCAAATGGATGTCAGCCATAGATGCAGTCTGAGTCTTTCTTGGATCTACGACTATTATTTTAGTATTTGGATTTTGAGCTTTGTGGGCTTCAAGTCTTCTGAAAATAATCGGGTGGCACCAGGCAGGATTTGCTCCTGTTATCAAAAAAGTATCAGCAAGTTCTATATCGTCATAACTCACAGGGACAGAGTCTTCACCAAGTGCCAGTTTATATCCGGCAACGGCAGAACTCATGCATAACCTTGAGTTGGTATCTATATTATTGGTTCCCCAAAATCCCTTTACCAGTTTATTCGCCACATAATATTCTTCTGTCAGCATTTGACCAGAAGCATATAACCCCACAGAATCAGGACCGTATTTTTGGATAAAATTTTTGAATACAGCCGCTGCTCTGTCCAACGCACTATCCCAGGATACTCTCTGCATCTGATCTCCGCGGCTGTACCTCATCATAGGATGTAATAATCTGTCACTTTTGTCATTTACCGTATAGTGAAGATTCATTCCTTTAGAACAAAGCATCCCTTTGCTTCCCGGATGATCCGGATTCCCCTTTACATTGATTTTTCCCTTTTTATCTTTTTCAACTATAATGCCGCAACCAACTCCACAATAGGAACAAGTAGATTTTAAACTTTCTTTAGGGTTTGATGACATAGCCTTACTCTTTAAATTACCAAAATTCTACTTATTCTAATTTTAAGTCATTAATATATTAGAATTTTAAACATTTGAAGATGATTTGCCTATTTATACTTTAAATTTTAACCAGTTCATGTAAAATTTGTATGTTTTTAAACAAAACTGCCTTCAAAATCAAACATAGTAAAAAAATAACTAAAAAGTAAGTAAAACTACTTAATTTTTTAGACAAAAAATAAGTAGTCCAAAAGTTAGCTTATATTGAATTATTCTAATAAATAGTGGCCAATATTTATTATTAGATAGTTAAAAATTGAATTTTATAGTAAAATGAAACTATTACTATAATTAACTTACTCACTTAACTCTTAAAATGGGAAGCTTTGTTATGTTTTGAAATAAAAAGTGAGACTTTACCCTAAAAAACAAGGATGTTTTTTATAAAAAATGTCAATTATGACAATATCACACCTAATTATAAACAGAAAAACTTTTCCTATTAGATTGATTTAACCTAACAAATAGAACCTTCAACTTTAATTTTATACCTTTTCAGGAAGGAGAAAGTATAATCTAATACCTTCATCTTCCCTTTAAAAACACTGTTCCCTTTCCTACCATTTCCTTTTCAACACCAGAAACTGTAAATGCGACAAAATCTCCCTTTACTCCAATCCCTGTTCCGTTAGGCTTTCCAAAGACCTCCATTTGCTGAATAATAAGGTATGTATTTATATTATGTATTTTCACAACAAGTTTATCACTATTCTTGATGTTTCCGCTTTTAATTTGACCACTTACGACAAGTCTCCCGTCAGAAAGCAGCAAGACATCTTCTGCTATGAAGATAAATAATTCGGGTTTAGAATTTTTAACAGGAGCAAAGGAAAACAGCTGGAAAATAATAAGCGTTATGAAAATCCTTTTCATTTGATCTGAGTTGGATATAAAATCAAATCTCAATTTACACAAAACTAAATTTAATTTAGAAGGAATAATTAGAACTTGATCCGTCACAATTGCCTTTAATCTTCCAGTTCTTCACAGAAGAATTCAGCTTGCCTCATTTTATGAATAATTTCTTCCGGGTATAGTGAATTACATTCTATTCTCAGCACTTTGTCATGATCATCCATATCAACTGACCAACTTATCTGATCATTGTATTCCACTAAAGCTTGCTGAATCATTTCCTGATAGGTTAGAACCTTTTTGTTCGTTTTGAAGACTAATACGTTTTCAAATTGCTTTCTCATATCTAAATCCGTCTACAGTTTTTTATATTTTTAATCACAGTGTTTTTATCAAATCTTCACGGTTACAGGCATCTCCAGAAAGTTTGCAAGTATTTTAACCTCATCTTTGATTGCGGCCTCCGTCTTCTTCTTAAATTATCAAAGAGCTGAAAATCCAGGTATACTTTTCCTTTAGAAAGTACTCTTTTCCACATTCCGACAACTTTTCCATCTACTATAACTGTAGGATAAAATAAACCATTTACGGTAACGACTTTTCTGTTGTGTTCAGGATCCAGAAACAGGTCTCTGTTTTTATATCCTAAGATGTATTCATCGAAGGCAGGAAGCAGATATACTTTATCAGGTGAAGGCTTTTTCTTTAGACTGCCATAGTACCAATAGTCGGATTGGTTTAAAGTCTCTTTAGTCATCCCGGATCGTATGGATTCCAAAGCATCTTTTGCATCTGCATTCGATAATCCTGACCAGTTTATAAAATCATCAAATGTTGCAGGCCCATGACTTTGAAAGTACCTTTTTGCCAATTCATGTAAAGCATCTTTACGTTCAAGAATTAGGGCATCAGGCGCCCAGGTATCAAGTACTGTAAAGCTAACCTCTTTACCTATTATAGGTCCCTGGCATATAATCTTTTGAAGGGATGCGCGATTGAGGAGATATACACCTCTGTTTTCAGCAGGAGAAATTTTATGTCCTTTAAGTAAAGAATAAATCTCCTGTCTTGTCAGGTATTTGCCATCCAGCTCTTTTGAAAAGATTTTAAAGGCTTTTAAAAATGTTTTTTCATCCATACCTACACTTTGATATTGTTTTTGCATTCGATTGATAACAGCAGGACAAGCCAGGCCAAGTATCCATTTGATATCTTTGGAAGAAACAATATGCAAAGTTCCTCTCAATGCAGAAGTTCTTATAATTGATCCATCATTGATGCAATTCAGGATAGTTGATTCTGAAGAGTTTTGTAGTCGTATACCGATTGCCCATTTAGAGGCCTGAAAGTCCTGAGACTGAATAACCCCAGACCTCCGCACTACTTCCTCACAAGATTTTTTACTGGTATCTACCAATCCATGATGAATCAATCTACAGTTTAAAATTTCCGATGGGGTCATGTCTTAAATTTTTTAAGCAATCTTTTCAATACAAATTAAAGACGAAAGACTGACAACAGTGTGTCAGTAGGAAATAAAAAAGCACCAGATTCATAAAGTGAAGAATCTGATGCTATCTTGTTTATGGAGTATTTTTCCGTTAAGCTTTAAATTTAACAAGTGTCACGTGGTCTCCTCCTTTCTCACGGACTTCATCTGTTGCACTTTCTACTTCTTTATATTTTCTCAGGAAAGACCTTACAGTATCTTTTAATACACCACTTCCTCTCCCATGTACAATTCTGGCTTCCGGTAAACCCAGCAGAAGGGCATCATCAACCCAGGTGGTTAATAAAGTAATGACATCTTCTTTAGCTTTGCCTCTGACATCAAGTTCAAACTGAAAGTGCAGTAATTTCTCTTTGGTGTCAATTTTAACATTTCCGGAATCATGTGATACAGGTATGAAGGTTTCCTGCGGAGGCTGAGAAAAGGTGACTTTATTTTTTTTAACAGTCATTTTCATGATGCCCATAGCAACTTCAAGGTCGTTGCCTTTAACGGAAAGAACTTCAACTACAGTATCCTGACCATTGATTTTTACGAAGTCTCCTGGTTTTATTTCGCTCATAGCTTTAAAAATTCTATTTTTAGAATAATCAAAAATAGAATTTCCCTTTGCAATACCAAGACCTGAAGCATGATTTTTTGAATTAATCTAGTCCCCTAAAAATATAAATTGCTCTACTTACCAGTAGATGAGAATTTAATTGATTAATTCAAAAATAAATAAAATATGGTTCAGTAAAACCATTGAAGAATGAGCTTTGAAATCTCTGATTTACAATATAAAGTTTAAAAAATGACCAGAGGATTTCCCACTTATGAATTAAGCAGCACCAAGTCTTAATGGCCTAAACGTTTCATAACAATTTCTGATTTTTCTAACAGTACTGTTAAAGAAATGTTTCTGTACGATGTATGTAAGTGCATTAACAGTAAAAGAAGAAAACAGGAAATAGTTTGCTCCCATTTTACTCGCTTTACTCTTTTCTTCGTTTGAAAGGTATTCGTTCATAATAACAATGATTACATTTTCCTTTTCAAGTTGAGAAGCATTGGCATAATCCTTCAGGAAATCCCAACCATCGACAATTGGTGTATCCATATCAAGCAATACCAATACTTTAGATTCTTTTAATTTTCTGCCTAAATGTAGATGATCAAGGAACAGGAATGCATGTCCCCCATTGAGAGCAAGTTTAATCTGTTCAGCCATTCCTGAGGATTCAATGGAAGATTTGATACGGCTGGTGAAGTCGCTGTTTTTGCCTACAATTATTACCTGGTCAATTTTTTGCATAACGGTATAGGTAAGGTTTTCAATGTATTTTTACGAAATAAACTAAAGTATAGTTACATAGGGGAATTCGATAAAGACGTAAAATTAATGGATAAGACTTATATTTAACAAGTTTTAATTTGATTTTAATGAGGAATAAATATAACTTAAACAAGAATCTTAACTAGCAATCCTGCTTTTATTCAATTTTATCGAGGTAAGGTAAACTATTTATAGAAAAAATACAACTGAAGTTCAAGTCGTTACAATAAAATCTGATATATTTTTTTTGTCGAAATCCCAAAAAAATACCTGAAAGGAAACTTTCAGGTATTTATTACTGAGGATGTAAATTATATCGTTATTTCTTAATAGCTTTATTTAATTCTTTAATTAACACATCAAGTTGTTGCTTGTCGCTTGGCTCTTCCGCTTTTGCCATTGCTTTTTGTGCATGATCCAATGATTTCTTGAATAACTCATCAATTTCAGCTTCAAGCGCTTTTCCTTCTTTCTGATAGGCACCTACACTTAGCGTTCCTAGTTTCTGATGTTTTTCCTTTCCAGTATTATAGTAGATAACAGCAGTGTTAAAATTGGCAATCAGATCACTCGGATCAATGGCTAATACCTTTCCATAAGTCTCCAAAGCTTTATCAGTATCATTTTTGCCATACAATACTGCAAGCTGATTTAGAAGATTTATATCATTTGGTTTATTCTTAATCAGATTTTCAATTGAAGCTACCGCTTCTGAGTCTTTACCTGTTTGCAAATAAAGATTTTTTTGAAGCTCCAAAAGTGTTTTATTGTTTGGGAAATCCACCAATCCTTTTTTAACCGTTGCAAGGGCCTTTTCCGGACTTTTTTCTATTTCATTTTCGATTGTTATCTGATAATAATATAGAATGGGGCTTTTGTAGTTCAGAGCATTTAGTTTTACTACACTGTTTTTGATGACATTCATGTCGTGAACTTGTTCAGCTGCGTAAATGGCATTGATATAAGCGAGCGTGTCTGCAGGCTTGATTTTTTGGGCAGTTTCAAAACTTGAGATAGCCTGTTTATAGTTACTGGCCTCATATTCTGAAAATCCTTTATTTATAAACAAGCCCCAGATTTCCTGAAGTTTTGCTGAAGACATTTTAGAATATTCACCTTTAGATGGATCCAATTCTAATGCTTTGCTGTATGATTCATAAGAAGTCTGAAGCGCTTCCGGTGCAGAAGCCTTGACTTCGGCCTTCTGATTCATTGCAATGTCCTGATATATTAACCCTTTGTAATACCAGGTTTTTGCATTGGCTTTTGTTTTTTCGTGTTGACTGGCTCCGTCAATTTCCTGTTTTGCTTTTATCAAATCCCCATCTTTATGATAAAGGATTGCATTAGTAACAGCAGAGTTCTGGGCAACTCCAATCAGACAACATCCACTTAATATTACACTCAATAGGGTTCTTTTCATAGCTAAACCAATTCTTTAGATTTATTTAGGTAAAAAACTGTTTATGTTGGACTTATAAAAAAATGCCGGAATATATTTCCGGCATTTGTCATTATTCATTATCGGTGTCATCGTCCTCCTCTTCTTCAGCCTCAGACTCTTCTGGAGCATCAGTAGTTGGAAGTTCAGAATCTACATCCGGAAGTTCAGTTTCGATATCCAGAATTTCAGATACGGCGGTATCTGCCGTTTCTTGCAATATCTCACCTGTACCCAGATTTTCAATTTTAGCTACAGAAGCTATTTCATCAGTTTCACTTAGTTTTATTAGACGAACTCCTTGAGTAGCTCTACCTACAATTCTAAGTGCAGCAACTGGCATTCTTATTATAATTCCGGATTTATTGATGATCATGAGTTCATCTTTATCCGAAACGTCCATTATTGCTACTAATTTTCCTGTTTTTTCAGTAATGTTTAGAGTTTTAACTCCTTTTCCTCCCCTGTTGGTAACTCTGTAGTCATCGATATCAGAACGTTTTCCATACCCTTTTTTCTGATACGACAAGAAGGTTATTATCAGAACAACTCAGACAAACCATACCAATTACTTTGTCTTCATCATCTGCTAGTGTAACCCCTCTCACTCCAGCTGCATTTCTACCCATAGGACGAACGTGTTCTTCATTAAATCTGATAGCTCTACCAGATTTAAGGGCTATCACAATTTCATTATTACCGTTGGTGAGCCTTACATTTAAAAGTTTATCCCCTTCATTTATTGTAATAGCCTGGATACCATTGGATCTTGGACGAGAGAATGCTTCAAGTGACGTTTTCTTTATGGTACCGTTTTCTGTAACCAATATGATGAAGTTATTATTAATATAATCCACGTCAACCAACGTTTTTATATTAATAATAGCTCGTACCTTATCTTCTTTCTCTACATTGATAAGATTTTGAATTGGTCTACCTTTGGAAATTTTACTTCCTTCCGGGATTCCATAAACTTTTTGCCAAAAGACTTTACCTGAATCAGTGAAAATCAGAAGGTAATTATGCATCGTTGCAATGAAAAGATGTTCTGTAAAGTCATCTTCTTTTGAAACAGCTCCTCTTGATCCGACTCCTCCCCTGGCCTGAGAACGATATTCTGTTAATGGTGTACGTTTGATATATCCTTCATGTGATATGGTAATAACCATTTCATCATCAGCGATAATATCTTCTATGTCAATATCATCAGCAGAGTGTACGATTTGAGTTCTTCTTTCATCACCATAACGCTCTTTCATTTCAAGAGACTCATCTTTGATGATTTTCATTCTGAGTTCCTGGCTATCAAGAATTTCATTTAATCTTGCGATCAATGCCATTACCTCTTCATACTCCTTCACGATTTTATCGCGCTCCATGCCAGTCAGACGCTGAAGCCTTAATTCAAGGACCGCCTTTGCCTGAATTTCCGACATGCCGAAATTCTCGATCAAGCCTTTTTTCGCCTCCTCCGGATCTCTGGAATTTCTGATTAGTTTAATGACTTCATCCAGGTGATCCAATGCAATCAGATATCCTTGAAGGATATGTGCACGCTTTTCTGCTTCTTCCAGCTCAAACTTTGTCCTTCTGACAATTACTTCATGACGATGATCCACAAAATGTCTGATCATATCTTTCAGATTCACCGTCATTGGCCTGCCATTGACAAGCGCAACATTGTTTACCCCGAAAGATGACTGAAGCTGAGTGTATTTATACAGGTTATTTAAAACGATGCTTGGAATTGCATCTTTTTTCAATTCATATACAATGCGAAGGCCATCTCTATCCGATTCATCTCTAATGTCTGAAATTCCCTCAATTTTCTTTTCATTGATTAGTTGCGCCGTTTTTTCCACCATTGAGGCCTTGTTGACCATATATGGAATATCGTGGACAACAATCATATCCCTTCCTGTGGGAGTATTTTCGAAAGTGGCATTTGCCCGAACGACAACTCTTCCACGACCAGTTTCAAACGCCGATTTTACCCCTTGATAACCGTAAATGGTTCCTCCCGTTGGAAAATCCGGAGCTTTTACAAACTCCATCAACTCCTCAATAGTGATGTCATTATTGTCAATATAAGCACAAACACCATCAACAACTTCACGCAGATTATGCGGCGCCATATTGGTAGCCATTCCTACAGCAATACCAGAAGTACCGTTGATCAATAAATTGGGTACTTTTGAGGGAAGAACAGTTGGCTCTTCAAGAGAGTCGTCAAAGTTGGGCTGGAAATCTACAGTATTCTTATTTATATCAGAAAGCATTTCTTCAGCGATTCTCTTGAATCTAGCCTCTGTATACCTCATGGCAGCTGGAGAATCTCCGTCTATAGATCCGAAGTTTCCTTGTCCATCGACCATCATATATCTTAATGACCATGGTTGAGCCATACGAACCATGGAATCATAAACCGATGCGTCACCGTGAGGGTGGAATTTACCAAGGACCTCACCAACAATTCTCGCCGATTTTTTGTAAGGTTTGTTCCAGTTAACACCTAGTTCAGACATTCCGAAAAGCACCCTTCTGTGTACGGGTTTTAATCCGTCTCTTACGTCTGGTAATGCCCTTGAAATGATAACTGACATCGAATAATCGATGTAAGCTCCCCTCATTTCATCTTCAATGTTAATAGGAATAATGTTTTCGCCTTCCGCCATAGATATTATAAATGGAAATTAGGATTTTTTAATGTAGCAAGATAAGTATTTTTAGTGAATGGCCACAATTTGGCATCCTAAATTTGGCTTTTATTTATACACATTCAGGCCTTAAAACATCTCTTTTGAAAATAATGAAACGAATATACAATCAGAACTTTAAGTAAATGAATGCTACTCCTTGTATATTAACAATATAACACTTGCATATTGTCATTAGCATCAAGTTATTCATTACAGAGGGTAAATGAAGGAGATACTCCGAAGATGGAACAAATATGTTTGGGTTTGTGCTTTTTAATATAAGTAATGAGAATTAATCTGGAATTTCTCAATGGCAGAATTTTTCCAGGTTAAAGTTAAAAGGCAAAATAGAATTATATGGAGGCATTGATTGACCAGGGAAAGCATTTATATGATCCATCCATAGAGGAGGTTAGACTGGTAGATGTACCTGATTTTAATTATTTCACACTATACGGAGAAGGTCCGGCTCAGTTTGACATGCATTTTTTGCAGGCAGCTTTAACCCTTTTCAAAGTCGATGAATATGCTAAAAAAATTCTGTCTGCCGAAACTCCAATGATCAACATATGTACGAATGGGATCACTCCTATTGAAGTATTGTGGTGGAAAGATGACCAGCCGTTTGATTTTAACATGGATACCAAATGGAAGTGGGCAATCATGATCAATGAGCCAGCCTTAATTAATGAAGAAGTTTTGAACATTTCACAGCAAATGGTTTTGGCAGAAAATCCTGATTGGTCTTTAACCCAGTCAATTACTTTAAATCACTTCTCTGAAGGTTTGAGTTTACAAACTTCATTTAAAGGTGACAGAACTGAAGGAAAGAAATCACTGGAAAAGGTTCGTGCCTTTGCCAAAAGTAAGAATCTGGAATTCATTGGAAAATATCATGAAATATATTTTGAAAACCCGGAAGACTTAAGGTCCAATCAATTAGTTACAATTTTAAGATTTCCTGTATCAGAAATTAAAATATCTCAAATAATATAATACCTATGACACAATTACTGGAATCCCCCAAAACCTCTTACCTTCTTGAAGGAAGCCTTGAGGTTCTGCATCAGCAAACCAGAGAATGGCTGAGTGAAATGGACTTGTGGAAGGATGAGATTCATTTTTTTAAAAATCTGATCAATAAACAGCTTCTGAAAGTAAAAACTGAAGACGACAAGGAGGAGCTGAGAGATTATGAAAAAATTCTAAGTAAAATGCACAATGATTGGCTCGAGCACCTTTATATGCAAACGCAGGCCCACGAGATGTACCTGGCAGGGATAATGCAAAACAGGCCTAAAGATTATGACGAAGTATACAGAGAAAGACATAAAGACCTGATAGAAAAGGTGGATGGCTTTCATAAAGAAATGAAAAGCATTAAAAGCGAACTATTTGAATTCATAGAAAAGCTTTAAATTCAAAGTTGAATATCAATAATATTAGTAGTGGTTAGAAAACAATTTGCCTGATCCTCAGTTTGGAGTGCCTTAGCCGAACTGAGGATACTATTTTTTAATAAAATCATCGGCTGATTTATTTTTGTTAAACTATTTGGAACAAAAATTCCATTAGCATATATTTGTATTGCGATCACCTACCGTGTGTAGTTGATTTATAAAGAAGAAGGGAGAGAATAGGCTCTGAGAACTTCTAGCAACCTGCCACCAAAAATGTAAGGTGCTAAATCCTAGTTTCGATTTTCGGAACAAATATAAATTGACACTTATGAATACAGCCCAATTTAAAGATTTAAAAGAAAAAGTAACTCAAGGACAAGGTTCTTCGGTAAACTTTCGTTTTGCCATTACGTTAAATGCATATAACAACAATAATAGTTGTTGTTGTAAGCTTTAGTAGTTGGCTTTGGCTAATTTCCTGTAGTAACAGGTTTAAATTAATCCTTTAACATTTTAACCCTTAATGCCATGACAAAAACTATTTCTATTACTTTTAAGACGTTGGCACTCACAGCTGGAATTTCTAATTCTCAAAATAACGAAGTTTGCAATCCTGTCTACTCAGTTAATCTGTATCATTTTAAGGAAACACCCGGATTGACTTACGAAACATATCTGACTATTTCAGAAATGGTAAATTATAAATGTGACCAGGCTGTGGCTGGTCAATCCCCGCTAAAACAATGTACCTGGAATCTGAATTAATTCCCGGTTTTTAGATAAATTTGGGGGCTGCTTCATATTCAATTGAAGCAGCCCTTCGTTTTTAATTTCTGTTTACCCAAAAATGAAAATTAACGTATCGAGATCATTTAAAAATAACCCCAACATTAACCTTTCACGAAAATTCAGAATTGCCAAATATGTCATGTACCGGGAAACCATGCTGCATAAGAGTGATCTCTTATGGACTTTCCTAGGATCGTTTTGTGGTATCGGACTTATTGGCCTCATTAACAGCCAGATTTTTGAAGTCCAGGATCATATCTTTTTAATTGGATCTTTTGGCGCTTCTGCAGTATTATTATATGGTGTTTCAAACAGCCCTTTATCTCAGCCAAGAAACCTGTTTGGAGGACATATCCTTTCTGCTATTGTAGGGGTAACTGTCGCGCAATTATTACCGGACACACTTTGGTTTTCATCTACCCTGGCAGTTTCCCTCAGCATCATGGTTATGCAAATGACCAAAACTTTGCATCCTCCAGGAGGAGCAACAGCCCTTATTGCCAATATTGGCTCTGTTAAAATAAAAGCACTTGGATACTGGTATGTGGCCTCTCCTGTCGCAAGCGGAGTAATTATTCTATTTGTAATTGCGATGGTATTTAATAACCTATCGGGAAGGAAATACCCAGTGCATAAAGGCAGAAAGAGGAAAATTAAAAAAACGAAGTTGAAAGTGGAAAGTAAAAAGGTAGAAGTGGCAGAATGTCAAAAGTTGGAAGAAGAGGTTAGTGAGGAAAAGTTTGAAGTGGTATAAAAGAACGGAAAGCGTAAGGCTGAAAGTATTTAAAAAAAGAGGCTATCCTTTTAGGATAGCCTCTTTTTTTAGGAATATAAATCTTTTGAAACAACCTTTTTACTATAAGCTTTCTGCCTTCCGCTTTAAGCTACGAAACAAAGCCCCCATCTATAGTAAGCACAGATCCACTTATATAGGAACTTTCTTCTGATGCTAAAAAGATATAAGCATTAGATACATCCTGTGGCTTACCAAGTCTTCCTACAGGAATTTTATCTTTAATACTTTTAATAATTTTCTCAGGTACATTTTTCAGGGATTCGGTTTCTATAAAGCCGGGTGTTACTGCATTAACTGTGATACCATGCCTGCTTAATTCTCTAGCCCATACTTTAGTTATACCTACCAATCCCGACTTGGCTGCAGCATAGTTGGCCTGTCCGAAATTACTATATATGCCTACTAATGATGAAGTATTGATGATACGACCAAATTGCTTTTGAACCATAAAGGGGGCAATAGCTTTGGTACAATTAAAAACACCGGTAAGATTCAGATCTATGACCTGTTGCCATTGTTCCTTGCTCATATTCTGAGATGCTGCGTCTCTGGTAATACCAGCATTGTTTATGAGAATATCAATTTGTCCTTTTGATGCAAAAACACTTCTCGCAGCCTCCTCCACCTGAGCAAAACGGGTTGTGTCTACTTCCATAAAGGTCACATCCTCCATTCCTTTTGCTTTTATCTCTTTAAGAGTTTCTTTTCCCTTTTCAATATCAATGTCCCAAATAATCACAGATGAACCTTCAGATGAAAATCTCTCTACCGTCTTTTTCCCGATACCCTGAGCTCCTCCGGTAATAATACTAACTTTTCCTTCTAGCTTCTTCACACACCGAAAAATTTATAATCAAAATATAATGCTTAAGTACAGAAAAAATAAGGGAAATATAAAGAGGAAAATAATATAGTTATTAACAGCTTCAGGACAAAAGTAAGCCTAATCCAAACAAGATTACAAAGGCTAATGTAGAAAGCGCCATGAGTTTTAACTGAGGATCAATTTTTTCTGACTCATTTGTTCTGGTGACTTTTATCCCTGTAATGAATATCAAAGGAAAACTCAATAAGAATAACCACTTTCCGATTGAATGATTTTCATTTAATAGAATGTAAGTAAATGCTGAACCAAAGCCTCCGACAAGAAGAAACCAGTGATAGATTTTAGCTTTACCTCTGCCCAACCTGACCGGTATAGAATACTTTCCGGCAAGCCTGTCGGATTCAATATCACGAATGTTGTTGATATTTAATACGGCTGCAGAAAAAAAAACCACAGGCAAATGCTGGCAATAATATTCTATAGTCTAAAGTATGTGTATGCAGATAATAGCACCCTCCTACTCCGACCAGACCAAAGAACAGAAATACGGAAATATCGCCAAGGCCAGCATAGCCATAAGGATTTTTCCCTGCTGTGTATTTTATGGCAGCTACTATTGAAAGGATTCCCAATATCATGAAAAAGCCAAATGTGCCAAATGCAGAAAATGAAATCGCATTTACCAAAAGAATTATACCTGTCACCAATGAAAGAGTGCCAAAAATATACATTCCCTTTTTCATTGCTTCAGGTGAAATTTTCCCTGACTGAACTGCTCTTTGAGGACCTTTCCTGAAGACGCTGTCTGCACCGTTCTGTGAATCCCCATAATCATTAGCCAGGTTGGACAATACCTGGAGGAATATTGTGGTTAAAATGGCTAAAAGACAGATGATGAGTTTAAAACTTCCATCCTTAGCAGCCAGAAAGCTGCCCATGATAATACTCGATAATGCCAGAGGAAGCGTTCTTAACCGGAATGCCGATACCCAAGCTTTTGCTGAACCCATTATTATTTGATCGCTTCTGTAATTTCAAACCCCATTGGTGCAGATCCTGAAGGGAAAAATTTCACCAACTCACCATTCTCATTAATGAGATATTTGCAAAAATTCCACTTAGGTGCCTGATCATTCCACCCATTTTTATCTGCCACAGATAGCCACTCAAAAACGGGATGTTGCCCTTTCCCTTTTACAACTACTTTTTCCATCATTTGGAAGGTTACTCCATAATTTGCAGTACAGAATTCTCTGATTTGAACACTATTACCGGGTTCCTGATTAAAGAAATCGTTAGAAGGAAATCCGAGAATAAGGACTTTATCACCATGTGTTTCATGAAGCTTTTGTAGTTCAGCATACTGATGGGTATAGCCACACTTGGAGGCAGTATTCACAATCAAAACCTTTTTCCCTTTGAATTTGGAGAAGTCAATTGAATCTCCTTCCAATGTATTGGCCTTAAGCGAATAGAATGAAAAAAAATGCATCCTTTCCATCCGTAGGTTTGGACTTGATCTGTCCGCATCCAGGCAGGGCATATATCAATGTTAATGCAAAAACTACAACAGAAAATTTAAGTGACAATTTCATAAATTACATTTTTTCAGGTACTTCTATTCCTAATAACTGCATCCCTCTATTGATTATTTTAGCTACAGCGAAAGAAAAAGCTATTCTGAAGGCAAGTGCATCTTTCTTTTCCTCTGAGAAAATTGACACTGCTCCAAAGAAGTGATTGTACGCTTTTGCCAGATCAAAGATATACTGAGCGACTTCAGAAGGTGCATAATTTCTTGCAGCTTCCTCAATTTTTTCAGGAAATTTGGTCATTAGAATGATTGCCTCTCTTTCTGAAGGTTGTATATTATCTAATTCTGAAAAGGCTTTTGGTCCGAAATCTATTCCTAATTGTTTTGCCTTCCTTAAAATTGCAGATATTCGAGCGTAAGTGTATTGAATAAAAGGACCTGTGTGCCCCTGAAATTCAATAGATTCTTCAGGATTAAAGAGCATACGCTTTTTCGGATCTACTTTTAGCAAGAAGTACTTTAAAGCGCCTAGTCCGAGTTTCTTGTACAATGCCTGAAGATCTTCTTCATTAAATCCTTCTATTTTGCCTAACTCTTTGGTTCGAGTCTCAGCTGTTTCCAGCATCTCTTTTACCAGATCATCCGCATCTACTACCGTTCCTTCTCTTGACTTCATCTTGCCACTTGGAAGATCAACCATTCCGTAAGAAAGGTGATAAACACCGTCAGCATAAGATTTGCCAAGCTTTTTCAGGATAAGCTTCAATACATTGAAATGGTAATCCTGCTCATTTCCTACTACATATACAGATTTTTCCGCATTGTATTCCTGGAATTTAAGATCTGCAGTTCCTAAATCCTGGGTGATATAAACGGATGTACCATCTCCTCTTAACAGAAGTTTCTGATCCAGTCCATCAGAAGTGAGGTCTACCCAAACAGAGCCATCAGGCTTTTTTAAAGAATACCTCTTTAGTAAGCCCTTCTTCTACTATGTTTTTACCTAAAAGGTACGTCTGAGATTCATAATAGAACTTATCAAAATCTACACCTATCATTTTGTATGTGGCATTAAAGCCATCATACACCCATCCATTCATTTTTTCCCAGAGAGTAACGGTTTCTTTATCTCCGTCTTCCCATTTTAATAAAAGCTCTTGAGCTTGTTTCATTAAAGGTGCCTGCTTCTTTGCCTCATCTTCTTCGACTCCCTGATCTTTAAGGGTTTCTACTTCCTTCTTGTATTCTTTATCAAACAATACATAATACTTGCCTGCAAGGTGATCGCCTTTTAAACCTGAGGTTTGAGGAGTTTCCCCATTTCCCCACAACTGATAAGCCAGCATGGATTTACAAATGTGAATTCCTCTGTCGTTAATCAGGTTGGCTTTTATAACATTATATCCGCTAGCTTTAAGAATTTCAGAAACAGAGTAACCGAGAAAATTATTTCTTAAATGACCAAGATGCAATGGTTTATTGGTATTTGGACTTGAGTATTCAACCATTACCCTTTTTCCATTGGAAGGAAAAACAGCAAAGTCCTCACTTAAAATACTGGTGGAAAAAACTGAAAGCCAGGTTCTATCAGAAATGACAAGATTTAAAAACCCTTTTACAACATTAAAATCAGCAACTTCCTCCAAATTCTCTTTTAAAAACTTCCCGATTGCTTCTCCAATCTGTTCAGGAGCTTTCTTGGTTTTGGAGGTATAAGGAAAAGTAACAAAAGTTAAAGCGCCTTCAAATTCCTTCTTAGTCGGTTGCAATTGAATTGTATCTGCCAGAACATCCAGGCCGAACTGACTTTTCAAAGCTTCTGATATTCCTGATTTTACCGTTTTCTCTAAATTCATTTTAAAGTTATTTTTCTGCCATTGGACGAATTCTGTATTAAGTTTTGTTGTTTGCTTCAATGGCAATTGCAAAGATTATAATTTTATAGCAATATTGCACAAATTTTAAAAAGCACTACCTCCAATTAAGAACAAATAATGGATAGATACATTGACCTGATTGAACAGACATTTTATTTTCCTACAGAAGAGTTTAAAGTAGTTGACAATAACTTGCATTTCAATGAAGTACCTTTAATGGACATCGTAAATAAATATGGTACTCCGTTAAAATTAACCTTTCTTCCAAAAATCAGCAGTCAGATTCAGAAGGCCAAGAAATATTTCAATGAAGCGATTACAAACAATAACTATCAGGGCAATTATGTATACTGTTATTGTACCAAATCTTCACATTTCCAGTTTGTCCTGGAAGAAGCTCTGAAAAATGATATACATATTGAGACTTCCAGTGCGTATGATATTCCCATTGTAAAGATTCTCTCTGAAAAAGGTAAAATCAGCAAAGATACTTTTGTTATCTGCAATGGATATAAAAGGCCAGAATATACCCAATACATCAGTGACCTGATCAACGAAGGTTTCAAAAACTGTATTCCGATCCTTGACAATCTGGATGAAATTAATGCCTATGACGAACTGGTAACCAATCCATGTTTTGTAGGTATGAGATTAGCTGCCGATGAGGAGCCTAAATTTGAATTCTATACAAGCAGACTGGGCATACGATATAATGATGTATTACCTCTGTATGATTCTAAAATAAAGAATAATCCTAAGTACAAGCTTAAGATGCTTCATTTCTTTATCAATACCGGAATGAAGGACAGTACTTATTACTGGAGTGAATTAAGCAGATTCGTTCACAAATATTGTGAGTTAAGAAAAGTTTGTCCGGATCTTGATTCTATTGATATCGGTGGAGGCTGGCCAATTAAAACTTCCGTTCACTTTGATTATGACTATGGGTACATGGCAGATCAGATTGTGAAAACTATTAAAAGAATCTGCACGGAGAATCAGGTGCCAGTGCCTAATATTTTCACTGAATTCGGAAGCTTTACTGTGGGTGAAAGCGGAGCTGTGCTATACTCAGTGCTAGGAAGCAAGCTTCAGAATGACAAAGAAGAGTGGTATATGATCGACAGTTCATTTATCACTACTCTACCTGATGTCTGGGGCTTAAATCAAAAGTTTATCCTGCTTGCAGTTAATAACTGGAATCAGGAATATGACAAAGTAAAGATTGGTGGTATTACCTGTGATAGTATGGATTATTATAATTCTGAAGCACACCTGAACATGGTATTCTTGCCAAAGCTGCAAGAACAAACGAAACAGATTATAGGTTTTTTCCATACAGGTGCGTATCAGGAATCATTAGGTGGATATGGGGGAATTCAGCATTGTCTTGTGCCAGCTCCAAAACATGTGCTCATTCAGAAAGATGAAAACGGCAATTTTACAGATACATTATTTGCTCCTGAGCAGGATAAAAACACCATGCTGAAAATACTCGGGTACGCAAACTAAACAATCCCTGAGGAAATCAGGTTAAATTATTAATTATGGTTAGGCTATAAATGGTTGGATTATGAGAAAGATACCATACTTATTCTTTGTAGCAGTTCTTTTCTTTTCTGCATGCAGAAAAGAAGAAACCTGCGCTACGTATTCAAAAGATACGAAAGTTAAAAAAACGAAGCAATTTACTACAGAAGAAGCTTCTATCTAAAAGTAAAAGAGCCGCTCCTGAAGGAACGGCTCTTTTTTTTAATTATTTCCATTTAAAGTTCTACCACCTTTTTATTGATATAATCAGCATATCATTATCATGCTCTTTTACTTGATAAGGCAAAGTTTGAAGTTTGAATTAAGAATGTTTCAAGTACATTGTTAAACTCTTCCGGATGTTCCATCATAGGTACATGACCACACTGATCTATGACGTGCAATGTTACATCACCTGGTATCAATTCCTGAAATCTATAGGCAATATCAATTGGAGTAACTTTATCTTGTTTCCCCCAGATGATAAGAACCGGTACGTTTATTTTATCAAGTATGGTTGCTACATTGTTAGTATTTGCAGAGCGGGCCATTTTAATGACCTTAATGGTTTTCCTGACATTATTGACCACCTCATATACTTCATCCACTAGCTGAGGAGTGGCGACTCTTTCATTGTGAAAGATATTTCTTACTTTCTCTTCCACATATTGATATGACCCTCTTTTAGGGTATGTTACACCAAGGCTATTTTCATATAAACCGGAACTTCCAGCCAATACAAGCCTTTCAACTTTTTCAGGGCGATTAACTGCATACAAAATAGCCAGATGCCCACCAAGAGAATTGCCTACCAAGGTGACTTTATCCAGATTCAGGGATTGGATAAAGCTATCCAGAAATTCTACTAATCCATCGAGCCCTTCCTTAGGTAAGGATTTTTCATATACTGGCAATTCAGGAATGATGACTCTGTATTTTTGAGAAAAATGCTTTATGGTATCATGCCAGTTGCTTAACCTTCCGAACAGACCATGTAGCAGTAATATAGGCTCTCCTGAGCCTGCTTCTGTAAATTGAAATAAACTTGTTTTAACAGATTTATTATCTTTAAATAGTCTCATAACTCAGACTTGATTGGTTAGTTTTTCTTTTATTAATGCAATAGGCACTCCAAAGCTCAAGAACTTTTGTAGTGCTTGTTCCAGCTCCAGTTGTTTTGATAAATACAGTCTATAGTTTACTTCATTGTTAAGCTGAGTAAATACATGCTGGAAATACTCAAGTACTATTTGCAGGTTATTTACCTTTATTTCAATTAAAAACTCTTTGTTTGTGCTATTAACTTCAATTATCAGCCCCTCAGGCTTACCAGCGACAAAAAATCCCTTCAGTAAACCAAAGCTGAATTTATCATCCCACAAATTGAATTTAAGTTTGTTTCCAAATCCGCCTTTGGAAAATCTTTCTGCATTTAAATTGGATATAGAAGATTTAAGACCTGGATAAGCAACCTCCATCACAGTTTCCAATTGATTGAGCCATTTAGCCAATTGAAAGGCAACAGCTGAATAATTCTTATATTTTTCCTCTTCCTGATGGAGCTGGTTTTCAATAAGCTCTTCGGTAATGTCAGTGATAAGAAATTGAGGTGTAATGTTTTTTTCCCGTTGCTCTTTAAGCTCTTCAAGCAACGATTTCTGAATAAGCATTTGAAATAAATCTTTTTTTTTGCCAACTATTCAACCCTTGTACAACAAAGGCTCCAATAGCTGTATTGTTAAACATACTATAGTTCTTTACAGAAGTGATTACGTAATCAGCTCCTATTTCCAGAGGATTAAATATTTTGCCCAAACCTCCGGCTGAATTATTAATGACAACGGGAATCAAAGATTGATGAGCCTGTTCTATAATGTGTGATAGATCTTCAACTGCTAATGTCAAGCTGTCGATAGTTTCCAGGAAAATCACACCAATATTATTGGAAGCAATAATTTCTTTTAGACTGATTTCAGAATAATCTTTTGCAAAAAATAAGTTGATACCGTTTCGTTTGAAAGCTTCAATTTCCCATTCACCTAAATGAAATGTTAGAATATTTTTTCTTTCTCCGACTATATTTTTGATAAGTGTATATCTCGCAGAGCGAATTGATTTGAAAGCTAAAGCCTCAATACCTGATTCAGAAATAGCAACTTTCTTTTCTATTTTTCTCAAAGTATTCCAGGTTGTATTAAAATGTAAACTATCCTCGGCAGCATCGTGTAGATGGCTGTGTGTTATTTTATCAATTTGGATGGATTTCATAGCTTTTGAGTTACAGTATTTAAAATATGGTTGAAACCTATTAAGTTGATAAACCTTTATGGTTGATCAAGTCTTCTGCGCGGTTCTTCTACATCGTTTGTTCATAATCCTAAATATTTATAGTTCCCTTATTGAGCAGGATTTAGCACCTTGCAAAACAGGTTGCTATAGGTTCACCGAGCCTGCTCTCTTCCCCTATTTTTTATAAATTAAATGCAATATCAGCATGTAATTCTATACAAAGGTATTTTGAAATTTATAAAATACAATAACTCTATAGGAAAAGTAGGGTATTTGTCTGAAATTTATGAAGAAGATACCACCAGACCAGAATTAATTCTTTGATTTTAACATATAATCTAATTGGTCATGTTCTCAGAAGACTTCGGATCCGACTGAAAATGTGATGGTAAATGTTGTTGGGGAAGATACTCATAAATGTGTTGAAAAGGTCACTCATATTATCCACCCTCCAGAATTTAGAGAAAGTGCATTAAATTTATTCCGGCTCACTTCCCTAAATAAAACCAGCGGATAAAGCGTACAATAAGTTTTTTTTTTATTAGACACTATTATTTTTTATCAAGCTGATCATTAATTAATTACAATTTCATACTTCATAAATCATTACGACATAAACTTACAATAAGACAAACTATATTTAACAAATGCTACATATTTCTATTAGTTACGTATAAGGAGAACTATGACGGAGCATGAGTTAATTAATAAAATCCGTAGTGGAGAAAAGAAACTCTTTGGTTTAATTATCCAAAAATATAATCAAAGGCTTTTCCGTATTACAAGGTCAGTGACGAGGCATGATGCGGATGTGGATGATATTTTAAAAGAAACTTTTCTTAAAGCTTTTTTAAGGCTACCTCAATACAAAGGAGATATTGACTTTTCAGTCTGGCTTACAAAAATATTGTTAAACATTATTTCAGTGAGGCTTAATAAATCAAGTTGGTTTAACAAGGATTTTTTTAATGCTTTCAGAAAACGTAGTATTCCCGATATAAGTGTTTCTGACATTGGATTTAAAGCCATACTCGAGAAAGCTGTTGACGGTTTACCCAGAACATTAAGAACGGTATATGTAATGATAGAAGTTGAAAGGGCAACCTTAGAAGAAGTAACCTTGTCATTAGAGATATCTGAAATGGAAGTGAATGACCGGTTAATCAGGGCTAAAGCATTTCTGAATGACAACTTATGCATTGATTGCTTAAACCTTCCTGATTTGTTTATCTATCCCACAGACCGCAGCGAGATTGTATATAGTGAGGTAATGGAAATGCTTGATATGATCAGGTAAACTCAACAATACATCACACTTTCAAGACTTAACAAACTGATTTATAATTCATTTTTTAAATACACAAAACCTATCTTTACTCCGGCATTAAATATCGGGCTCCAGGAAGTGCGGAATTCTTTCTTATAATCGTAGTAAACCTCATTGATCACTCCATATTCAGTTATATATGTTGTTTCCTTATAAGAAGGCCCCATACCAGCATAAATTTCAAAAATCGGATGTGTTTTATGAGATTTTAAAATATAGAAAGTAAAACCACACTGAAGACGCAAACCATATTGATTCTGCCTTTCTGTTCGCGTTCCTTCAAAACTATATTTTCCTCCCATATCCTCAAACTTTACATATTTATCGTCAAACCAAAATCGTCGGTAAAAAAGGACACCTTCAACAAAAAAACATCTTCCTTTTCCAGGATAAAACTTAGAGTTCAGCATTATTGTATATGCGTTATACAAATGATTTCTCATATTATCAGACGAATAACCACCAAACATTCCGCTTCCGGTAGCTCTAGCCTCTCCACCACTTTTCGTACTAGGCCTGAATGAACCTGTTATTCCAAACGTATGTGTGTTATGAATTTTTTCAAAGGTTAATGGATAATCATTAAAAATATATTGTGTTGGAGTAGTCAGTACCCTGAACCCTCTTGAACCGGGTAATTGCCCGAATGAATAAAAAAAGCTTATAAAAAAAAGAAACAAAAAAAATCAGTGGTTTATTCATACTGTTGATAGATTTCAGATCTATTAAAGATAAAAAAAAGCCTTGGGTAAAACCCAAGGCTTTTACTGTAATATTTTCTTGTTTCAGATATTAATGTTTGATTAAAAATATATTTTTCACTTTGGTCCCACTCACAATCTGAATAATATACAATCCTGAAACAAGCTCATCTGTACTCAACTGATTCTGACCAGAAGTTAAAGTAAATTCTTTAATTTCTTTAGCTGAAACTAATTCAATTAACTTAGCTTTACAGTCATTAACCACATTACCACCCTCTATAATTAAAATGTCACTAAATGGATTCGGATAGGCCTGAATCGAATTGAAAATGGCAGATTCATTTCCTGTTAAAGTTCCCTCTTCAGTATCTATATCAATAACAGTTGTTGATAAGCTAACATCAAACATTTCTGTGTTTCTATATCCTATACCTTCAACAGGAATATGCATGTAATATTTTCCTGAAGTTAGATTATCAAAGGTAACTGAAGTGTTATTTAAGAATTCAGCATCAACCAGTTCATTATTCTCATTAAATAATAATACTGGTAATGTTGAAACCGGCACTCCATTTTTGATATCTATATTTGCCTGAACATTATTAGGGCCCCTGTTCCATTGCTTTCTTGAAGCAAGTTTTATGTCTACACTATAAGTATTGCCTTTTACCTGGATAGAATTAGCAGTCGACAGACTTACTTTATTCACATAATACGTAGGCAGAAAGTAATCATCTAGAATCGATAAAGCCGAATCTTTATAGGGCAGAACATAAACAGTATAATCTCCTTTTTCAACTCCTGTGAATTTGTAGTAGCCATTTTTCACATGAACACTGCTGATCGGAACTGGTACACTTCCATTCTGTTTTATAAGTAAAGCAAGACCAAAATTGTATAAATTTGCTTCTGCATAAACATTACCTTCAACACTATATATTTTTACCTCATTACAGTTGTCTGAGATCCTGACAGAATCTTTTACTTCACAACCTGACTGATCCTTTACCGAAACATAATAAGTACCTGATGGAAGATCTCCACGTACCCTCTCCTCGGATCCATTTTCCCACAGAATGTTATAGGCAGGAAGACCTCCCGTTGGAAGTACCTGAACCGATCCATCTCCTTTACCACAAGTTTCATACTTCATATTAGGAAATATAATCTTAAGAGCATTGATAGTAAGTGTAAGAGTGTCTGATGATGAAGATGTTCCGTTTGTTATTGTCCAAACTAATACCAGTTTGTCTGAATTGATATTAGTAATAGAAGTCTTCGGATTATTTTTTTGAGTAATGACAGCATTACCGGAGATAAGCTTCCATTCACCTGTTTCACCGGAAGATGGCATGTTTGCATTCAGTGAACTATTATTACAATATACTGTTCTGTCAGGGCCAGCATTTGCATGGGTTACAGAAGAGCATGTAGAGTTTAAAGTAATTGATTTAGTAAAGGTATTTAACAGATATGGAGAAGTTATAGTAACTGTTATTACAAAATTACCCGCGCTATTCAAAATCAACCCTGCACTTGAGCCTGAAATATAGTAAGGAGTTATTCCAGGAAATTCCCATTGGAATTTATAAGGAGGGAAGTTTGGGATATTAAAAGAAATGTTTACAGTATCTCCGCATTTCGGTGCTAGGTGAGAAACAAACGGCTCACAATTTAGCCCAAGCCATGAATTGACATTTACAGTTAACGTATCAGTGCTGGTTTGGCTTCCATTGGTAATTGTGTATTTTAAACGAGTTCCGTTAAGGGCATCATTTAATATTGCGTTTGGAGTATTGTCATTTGATAAATACGCTATACCGCTTCCTGGAATAACTTCCCATTTTACCGTTTCCCCTGCGCTGCCTGTATTTCCCCAAAGTGTGTAAGGAAACTGGCAAGGTGTTATGTATATATCATTTCCTGCATTAGCCTTTGTTACAGGATTTGTCTGGGTACATGTTGCATTGATTAGTATTTTTTTGCTGAATGTATTATAGTTACTTTTTAATGAAACAAGTACTTCAAATTGACCTTCAGAATTTACCTTGAACCAGGCACTTGAAGCCGTCTGACTTATCGGAGAAAGCCCTGATGGAGCAGACCATTGTAATAGGTATTGTTGTTGAGTATTCCATGTGAAGTTAATGGAAATTGTATCACCACATTTTGGATTTGTATTGCTAATGACCGGATTACAAATATTTGCAAGAGTAGATTCAGTAAATATAATGACATAATCACTACTGGTTGAAATCCCTTTGCTAATAGTATATTTCAACCTTGCTCCATTGCTTATATCCAGAATTTTTACATCTCTATTATTCACATTTTGAAGATAAGCGGTGCCTTCAATAACTTCCCATTTTACTGTTTCTCCGGAAGCGGGTGCATTACCAAATAAGGTATAGGGAAACTGACAAGGTGCCAGGTTTTGATCAGGACCGGCATCTGCTTGCGTAACTGTTGGTTCGTCGCAGAATACATGAGAAGAATACGTGTCAGATAAATTATTA
Source organism: Sporocytophaga sp. (assembly GCA_024707265.1). Lineage (GTDB taxonomy): Bacteria > Bacteroidota > Bacteroidia > Cytophagales > Cytophagaceae > Sporocytophaga. The sequence goes on from JANQAB010000010.1 coordinate 352,018, forward strand.
TATCCAGATGGAGACATGGCATACACATTGATAGATAAAGACCCTTCTCCTAGTATCTTAATTTTAATGTCCCTAGATGTTGTGCTATTTATAATTTCAACATTAGGTGACAAGGTATTCCAGCTGTGAAGGTACCCCATTGGTAATTTTGAATAAAGAGTGATTGTATCTCCACATTTTGCAATCGTAGGGAATGTCCTGTCAATAATAGAACAAGGCAGACTGTTTGTTCTGAATAGCCACAGGGTATCAACCAATCTGGCAACTTTATTCGGATTGTTTATAGTATAGGTAAGAATTGCGGTATCCCCCATAATGTCTCTTACCTCCATGTTAGCCTGTGTATCCTGTATGATACTAACAGTTCCTTTGATAACTTTCCATTGAACAGTTTCACCGTTTCCTGGAAGCATATTAGAGACAGAATAAGGAAAACGACAGGGTGAAAAATATGCTGTATCCTTAAGTGATGCATCAATAGGTTCACCTTGATAAGGTATGGAAAATTGAGCTATTGCTCTGCTTACATTAAAAAACACCGATAAAAAGAAGATTATGAATCGCAAGGAAGCATAAACTCTAAATGAATAAAAATTTACTTTCATAGTAGTAGCTTTTTGGTTTCTATAGATCAGACAGAAAAAAAGGCGTGTGTTACAAAAAATTATAAAGTAAATTTTAAACCACTTCTTATTCCTATAAAATCCTTGGAATAAAAGCCATATTGCTCTTTATTAAAAGAGAATAAAAACTTTTGAAAATAGGGTTCTACAAATAGTTGAGTTTTAAGAGAAAGACGGTAGCAAGTCTGTAAGTTGGTCTGAAAGCTAACTGATGGTTTAGTAATAGTTACATCTTTGGAAGAAACAGTTTCTCCTCTTGCATTCAATATACTTCCTCTTGAAGTGATTAATATATCTGCAACAGGTCCCCCCAATAATATTATATCCCAGTTGTTGATTGACTTTTTGTATGCCGCTTGCAATACAATCTGAGTAGAATAAAATTTTCCGATAGCTGAATTATTCTGGGATTCCATGAAAGTCTCGGTTCTGGATTTTTCCAGTGGTTCTATAATATAAAAATAACTAATTTGGCCATTGTCATCAACAGTATAGTAAGTGTCTAAAGTATCATTTTCCAGAAATGTTGTGGTCGTTTGAGTAAATACATTTCTGCTGCTTTTCATAGAAACAGTGTACCTGGAAAAGTTTAGACCTAATCTGATATCAATCTTCTTACCTAACCTATAAAAATTGAATCCTATGGATTGTCCTGTATGCTTTAATTCTTTGTTATAGTTATTGATTTCCTGAAAGGCGAAATGATATGATTTAAGGCTGGAAGCTGTTATAAAAGGATCAATATGTGCATCGAATGCCCATTTGTGTTTTTCAGTACTATCAACAACATAAAACTTATCATTGACTATAACACGTTTATAGATTACTATAACGGAATCCTTTATTCCGTTTTCATAAGTTACCTGATAGGTTGTGTCGTAACGGATTTCCTGACAGATAGCCTCAGCATTACAAATGAATATCAGCGATAATAAAATCAAATACTTCATAGGGAAAAAACTTTATTTATTCTTTCCCTTCATCTTATCCCACTTACGCTTTTTGATGTTCATAGAATCTATGGTTTTAATGGTGTCTACCTGGATTATGTATTTTACCCTTATGCTGTCTTTCTGAGGTTTCAATACAGGTGGAACAGGAATTACATTCGTAGTAACTGTGTCTTTTTTCCGAATTACAGGATTTAATATTTCGACCTGTTTATCTTCAACCGTTTCCTGTTGGTGAACACTTTGTGAGTTATTATTGGTATCAGAAACAGGTTGAGATTTCTTTAAATGAATTACATCATGGTCAATATTTGCTTCTTTGCTATTTTCCATCACCTCCACTTTATCACCATTCTCTATAGCTTCAGAAGCAGTAAATATTTCAGAACTTTTAACAGATGCATTGATTGGTTCTTTAGGTTTATCCTTCTGAGAAGGAAGTGTGAAATAGAATATTGATCCGCCAACTATGATTGATGTTAATATGAAGATAACCAGGAATCTACTTTTATTCTTATCAAAAAAGCCGGTTTCTTCCAGTTTGCCTAAAAACTGATCAAAGTCTTTATCATCCACAGTCTCCTTATGATCGCTAAAGACATCACGAAAGAGATCATCAATGGGTAGTTTTTCGTTATGTGATTTATCGTTACTCATTTGGCCAACCGTTCGATACTTTTTTGATGCAATACTTTTTTAATCATTTCCTTAGCTCTGAAGAGGCGAGTGCGACAAGCATTTTCTTCTATACCTAGCATTTGTGCTATTTCATGATGAGCATAATTTTCGATGACGTATAAATTAAAAATGATTCTGTAGCTTTCAGGAATTAGGTAAATACTTTCAATGATTTCTTCTTTGCTGAAATCTGCTCTAAAAACTAAGTCGGCATTGGGATGAGTTCCAGCATCTTTTTTATCAATACTATTTCCCGATAGTATATCTTCATCAGCAGCAGAAGTACTTAAATGTTCCTCATCAATTTCTATATGCTCGTTTTTACGTTTACGTTTATAAAAATCAAGAGAAGCATTGACCATTATTCGCTTCATCCAGCCTTCAAAATTTCCTTTGCCGGTAAATTTACCTATTTGAGTAATGATCTTAATAAAGCATTCATGCATCACATCTTTCGCGTCTTCTCTGTTGCCACAATAACGCACACAAATGCTTAGCATCACCGGAGAATATTGGAGGTACAATTCCTTTATCGCCGCTTTATCTTTGTTTTGAATCTTTTTTATTAAATCTATCTCAGACATATCTGATTTCAGATAATTAGACTGGATAATTACGCTCTGTTACAAAAAAATAGTATTTTTTCTTCAGTACTTATTTTTAACACGCAATCCATTCTAAAAATAATATTGAAACTAGCAAAAATATCTTAGTTATCAAAGAATTAAGATATTAGTGATCAAAAACTTTAATGTTCAAGTATACTTAATTCTTAAATTCTCATGAACCTACTTTCTATGGTTGAATTATGCTCTTCCCATTTTTTGAAATTTTCATAAGTCAAATCTTTATAAATTTTTAAAAATGATATCGTTTTTAAAAGTACATGGTCTAATGTCCCTTATAAATTGCAAGCGGCAAGCTCATACTCATCATCAAGGCCATAAAGAAGTTCTATTTCCTTTTCACTCAAGCTACTATTCCATCTGATCCAATAAATACTTTGTATCGCTTGTTTTAAAGGAATTTCTTTTTTTATAATCTTTTGATAAAGAATTCCAAAAATTAATCTGCCGGAAACCAAGGAATTTTCTAAAGTTTGCGAATAAAGCATTTCTAAAAGATCTTTCTCGTTTTTATTCCCAACTAATGAAAGCTCAATGATCCGATAATCCGGTTCATTCTCTTCCAAAATTTGCTTGTCTGCCCAAGTAACAATTTCCCTTTTATCAATTAACCTGTTTATTAAGCCTATCCTAAATACTTCCAGTATTATAGAATATTCATTTTGATTAGTTGGATTTAAATTTACAATTATACACAAACCAGAATTTTTAATCAAAGTACCTAAAGATATGTGCAGCCTTCATGCGTAGAAGAAATTAATTAATTACATTTTAGCCAATAAACAAAAAAGGCTTATCCGCATCTTTGGATAAGCCTTTTTAAACTTATAATTACCAAGCCATCGTCTTACTCTTTTTCAAGAACTAAAGTAATTTTATTAAAATCTGCTGCAGCGTTGATTACTTTTCTGAATTGTTCAAATACTTCAATCGGATAGTTCAGCTTTTTGTAATACTCTTCCACATCAATTGTTACTATCCGGCCCTCCAGTTTATATGAAGAAGTAAAGCCCATCGAGTTTTCATTTCCATCTTTAAAAACAATGTTTTTATTAAGGTCTTTCAGGTTTGGAACTTTATACCCTTTAGGAATTTCGAACTTAATCTTTCTTACATATTCATTTGGGTAATCAAGAGAGATCTCTGTATTTCTTTTCTTCTCCTGATACAATTCATTCTGCGGCCCAATGATTTCTCCTATCTTCAGCAGGTATTTATTTCCTGCCTTTTCAATCAGTTCATCACTTTTCAAAGTACCTGTTATAAGCATAGGCTGAATATATGGAGAAATGTTTTTGTCAACATTTTTTACCGTAACATCGCTTACATGTCCATCTTTTGCCTGACTTTTTAAAAGCTGATCAAAAAGTTCTTTACGTCTATCTTCAGGGATCAAATCGTAATAGGGCTGTATAAACATAGCTTTATAGCCTTTCAGACTTCTTTCTATAGAAATTGTAGAATTGTCATTTTCCAGATCTACAGACAGATTGATATTGAGATTATCATGATTCAACTTATAATCAACAGAAGGTATCATCTTGATTTCACTTAACCCAGTGGTGAAGTCTCCAACTGTAACCGGCTTGATGACCATTGCATAATTACCTAGGAAATAAGAAGGTATCATAGGATAACGGAATTCAAACTGAACTGGTGACATGAACTTGTCCAACTTATCAAAGTAAATTAGTTGTTCATCAAGATAATCCCATGATTCAAACTTAGGGTCAAATCGCTCGCTGGTCTTGTCGTTTGATAGTGCCAGCTTGTGGCTTACCTCAGCCCTTTCAAAAAGTTTAATAAACAACCTGGTCATTCCGAATTTGGAACCAAATTTATTCTTTAATATGAAATCAATCTGAGAGCTTTCACTACCGCCGTTTGGATTTACAATAAAATTACTCTTGATGTAATTTTCAATAAACCTGATCTTATCTTCTTCAGAAGCAGATTTGTCAAGTTTTATCTTCTTTAAAAGACCATCTACCTGTTTGTCTATTTTAGAATCAATAATATGCGTGTTGGCATAAATTGTTTTGGCTGCTTCAGCAAAGGTTACTATTTTTGTTTTACCTGTACTTTTATTGTTTGCAATTTTGTATTCAAGACGCATTACATTTGCCCAGTAGTCGCTGTATTCTTCCTTAGGTAGTGAATTCGTCTTATTCACCTTCAGTGATATGTGTCTCTTCTTTTCTATAACAGTATCAACAACCTGTGCATTGCCATTGTAGACTTTAGTATCATAAGTTAAAAACTCCGGCACGATCAGTTCAAAAGAATAATTGTAGCTTGGGTATGGTAACTGAATATATCTTCTTCCAGAGTTTGCAGGATATTTTTTAAGTTTGTAGATGTATTCGATTTCACTTCCTACCTCTACTCCTTCTACTGCGAAAACTTTGAAGGCTCCTTTGTTCTCCAGGTTTTCAATTTCCTTCATGTGGCTTTTATCTGTAAGGACAATTTTTCCGTCTTTGCTGATTGACCTAACTTTAATGTCAACAATATCCATCACATTGGCCAATGAAATGGACAGCTTATTGTATTGTTCAATACCGGATTCATTGTTAACAGCTACAATGAGATGGTGAACAGAGTATATGTAGGGCTCATTTTTCTCATTATAGGCGATCTCTTCAGAAGCGCGATTTTTGAAAATGACACATGACTCTTTCTGATCTTCGGTACTTACCTTATACCTCGCTCTTTTTTCCTCCCAATCATAACTATCAGTTTCGGGCTTTTGTGCAAACAGTGTTATTGCATTACAAAAAATAGCAAAAAAGATAACTTTTTTAAAAAGCTTATTCATATTGATGATTTAATTTTCAATGATGGAGATATTTTCTTTATAGGCTTTATTTAATTCTTTGATCATCTTATTCCATGTAGGGAATTGATCTTTCTTAAGAATAAGAAAGTCTATGTAGATTTTCTTTGTATAGATAAGTTTATCTTTTTTCAATTCATACTGAATCTCAAAACCAAAATCCTTTTCATAAATTTTCTTGTTTTCGGGAACGTATTTTACTTTATATCCTTTGGGAATATTTAAAGTAGTAACTTCCGTCATTTCATATTTATAATCTTCTTCAAAGTCTGTCTTTCTGCTTGCGGATTCAAAATTTAAAGAGGAAAGGTCTTTATTCAAATTTAAATTAATGAAAACTTCTTTGCCTGATGTTAATGAGTAATCCTCCACTTTAAAATCAAACTTTATAAAAGTTGGTTTTTCTCTTTCTGAAGCGTTTTTAACAACAGGGTTAGTTACTTTACATTTGTTGTTCCCTTTAGATAGAAAGCTGTTGAAATAGTCTACCTTATCTTCCTGATCGAGATTGCTATACACATGTGCAAATGTAATTTTAGGATATCCTTCAATATATCTCTTTCCTTTTCCTTTCAGACTGTTTTTTTCGAAATCAACATGAACCGTATCTATGATTTTATTCTTGCTTCTTTCCATTAATGGTACTTTAAGCACCATACAGCTGTCCTTTCCCATTACTATCAATCCTTCTTTATCCTGAATCATAGAGGTAGGCTGTCCGTGCAACTGATATTTACCTGTGGCATCCAGAAAATAGTACTTATCGTTTAGTTTCACAGTAGCAATCATATGATTAAAGTTGCAGCTTGAAGGAATTTCTGAGACTGCATAAGGAATGTCTCTTGAACCAATAAGCGTGAGATATGCCGGAATACCCGCAAGTTTGTGCATATACGTTGTGATGTTTGCCATATCTTTGCAGTCACCATATCGTTTTCTATACACCTTTTCAGCATCTCTAGGTATAAAACCTCCATAACCATCTTCAAAGGCAATGTATCTGATGTTGTCCTGCACCCAATAAAAAATTCTTTTAGATTTCTCCAGGTCTGTTTTGGCGCCGACAAGTAAAGAGTCAACAAGCCCTTTGATCTCTTTCTCCGAATCTTTATTAATACCTTTTACGAGTTTATACGTCCATTGATACAGGTCTTTGTAGTTGGAAGAGTAATTAACAGTACCGTTTTTAAGTTTAAGCGATTTGATGTAGACTATAATCTGAGGTGCATAATACCTGACATTGGGTGCATTTGCATCGCGTTCTAACCTTGGGACATTTTTCATTTTCCAGGTTGTAATAATTTTGCTACCTTTTTTAACCTCACTTTTTTCAAGTGCTGTTTCATCTATACCTATTACTTTATACCCAATATCAATCTTGTTATTATAAGCGATAGTCAGTTCAGAATTTAAAGACAATGCCTCAGCACTAAAAAAGAAAGGGCCGAAAAGCCTTGGCTCCAGATAAGACTCTTTGTAGAATAAAGATGATTTAGCCCCCTTTTGAAGAGACGGGTAAATAAATTTCTTAACTTTCGAGTCATTAAAAAAGATTCCTCTCTCCTGCACATCCTCGTCTATAAATTCAGTTACTTTTATAGTCTTCATGCCATCTCCTTTAGGAATCATACACTTCGCTTCCACATCGCTTACTTTAAGCATTCCGGAATAGTATATTTCCTTTTCCGAAAGAATATTGGCGTTGTCTTTCAGATAAATCATTTCAGAAAAATTTTCTGTATTGATGGTCAGGGTATCTGCCTGAATATCCAGAAAGATTGTTTTCTTTTTATTCAGGTAGATTGCCAATTCATCAGGATATTGTTTGGATAATGAATTCAATTCCTGAGCAAATAATTTCGCATGAATACTAATTAACGCAAGATAAACAAGGAGCATTCTCCCTGTTGATATATTCATTTTAATTCTAGTAAGTCCAACCATCCACGTATTTTTTTTCTTTCACCAGTTTGCCATTGACATCATAAAATCTGGAAACTCCATGAAGCCCCCCAATATGTAATTTTCAGAAGATTTAATCTTTCCATTAGGGTAAAAGGTAGTCCGGAGTCCATTATATTCATCTGCAAAATAATCTGCCTTTTCTTTCACTTTTCCATCTGCATAGTATTCTGTTCTAAGACCTTCGAGGTCACTGTTCTGGTAATTTTTCTCATACCATTTTTGTCCAGATGGATAATATGCAATACATTTACCTTCTCTCATGCCTTTATCCAATGTAAACTCAATCGCTTTTGTTCCATTGGCATAATACCCTGTAATCTGAGCTGTTTCATTGGCAACGGGTATCAAGGCGCCGTTTGCACCATTTTTCATATTGTTATATGAAACCAGAACATCGTTCTCAAAATTTCTCAGGAGGATAACTTCTTTTCCATCAGGAGAATAATAAACGTTTTGGCCATTAAGGATATTATCATTGTAGATAAATTCACTGTTTTTCGTACCATCTTCATTATAATAAACCCACAGACTGTCTTTTGCTCCAATAACATATTTACCTATCGAGCTTAAGGTCTTCCCATCCGAATAATAAAACTTCCAGATACCTGTTCTTTTACCCAGAAAGTAACTACCCTTAAATTCTGGTTTTCCATCTTCAGTAAAACCTTCGGAAGGTCCATGTTTTAATCCGTCTATGTAGTTGTATTTCTCTTTAAGTTTGCCATTAGGATAAAATTTTTGATAATCTCCCTGATATAACCCACCCTTCATTTTAACCTTTACATAAGGTTTGCCATTAAGATGTTTTTGAGTAAAATCTCCTGTAGCAAATTTTAAAGAACAAGTAGTATACGCTTTTCCTGTAGTATCGTAAATGGTTTCTTCATTAAACAGACCATCTTTCAAATTTGAGGTCAATCTTTTATATCCTAAAGCAGAATAATCTTCATATATACCATATTCCTCTCCATTCAGGTAGTAGTAAACATCACTCACTTTACCATTGGGGTAATATCGGTACCAGTATCCTTCTTTTTGATCAGTGACATAGTATCCTTCTAAAGAGGTTTTGCCATTTCTGTAAAAACCTTTATAATATCCGTCAAGCAAATTATTCTTATAGGTTAATTCTGTCTCTTTCTTTCCATTTGAATAAAAAGATTTTGCAGGTCCTTCCTTAGCACCAGCCTTATAATTTTCTTCAGAAGAAACGACGCCGGTTAATTCATAATATTTCCATACACCATCTCTTAGACCATCTTTATATGTGCCTTCAGACATAATATGTATTCCATCCGGGTACAGAGACTTTAACTTTAGGACTCCACCTTTTTCTTTATTTTCAGAAATAAGTTTACCTGACTTATCAAAATATCTTAGTCCTTTTAACTTACCATCTTTATAGTCAAGAATGTAATGAAGTTTACCATCTGTATCATATACTTTATGCTCACCATTCAGTTTTCCTTTTTCGTTATATGTACACTCTTCAAGCAGGTGGCCAGTTTCAGAATATTTTTTCCAAGAACCGATGTTTTTACCTTCTTTAAAGTTTGAAACCTCACCTTGTTTTCCATTATCATAGTAATGGTTCCATACCCCTTCCTCTTTATCATCTTTTATAAGACCTTCAGAAGCAACCTTTCCATTGTTGTAGTAAGATTTATAAGTACCGTTATACTTTCCGTTTTTATATTCCCCTTCTTTCACCAGTACTCCAATATTATTGAAGTCTTTGGCTTTTCCTTCTTTGAGTCCATTAATAAAATTAACCTCACTCTTGACAGCACCACTATTATAAAAACTTTTAGAAGTTCCATTTAACTTATCATCTTTAAAGATATTAGAGGTTTCAAGGATTTCAGCATTATTATAGTATTTAAGTTCTCCCTGAATACTACCATTAGCCATAGTACAGCTGTATTTGATAGCGCCATTAGGATAGTACAGTTTGTAAATACCTTCAGACTTTCCTGCATTATAACTCTCGACTTCTTTAAGGACACCATTGTCATAGTAATATTTCCAATCACCTGTTTTTTTGCCATTGCTGTCATAATTTCCTTCGGCACTGACTACTGTATTGGGATAATAAAAAATCCAGTGTCCCGTTCTGATCGTATTTTGAGCATCTTTATAATTGCCCAGCGAATGAATAAACCTGGTATCATAGTACCAGGCACTCAGTGTTTGGTCTTTTCCGTCAATTGTAATTGTTTTCTTAGTAATATCCTTTGATAAATAATTGGATGCCCAGGAATAAAACTCCTGTTTCTTTGCCTGATTTTTCTTTAGCCAGTTTTGAACTTCAGGAATATTTAAGCCGGATAACATTGTATAAACAAAGGGCTCGATATAGTTTTTCTTATTCAGCTCTACAAAAAATGGGACATATTGCTGCATCCAGATGGAAGTGTCAGAAGCCTTGTATTCAAGCTTTTCAAGAAAAAGCTGGGTTTGTGAAACAAATGGATAATTGAGTTTAACTTTATGTTTGTATTTACTACTCAAAGCTGCTTTAGACTCTATAATGGTTTCAAGGTCTGCAAAGCTATAATTAACTTTATCTTTATTTTCAGGTAGATTGGTTTCGCCTTTGACAAGCTTTTCAACTTTAGTAATTACATCAAGAGCATTTGATCCTCCGGGCTTAAGCATAAGATACATATAGCTGGCCAGCATATAAGGAGCCAGTTTACCTTCGTCAGCAGCAATAGTGGATAATCTGTAATGGGATAAGGGATGGAATGGATTGTAATTGACTATAATATCTTTATACATGGATACTGACTTGGGCAGGTTCTTTTTCTCATAAGCCAATGCACAATTGTATCGAGTAAGGAAATCCCAGGGATATTTTTTTAAGGCGTACTCATCTACCTTTATAGCTTCATCAGTTTTACCCATCTTATCCAAGGCTACTCCTTTGCTTCTAAGAAAATGGTTTTCACTTTTTGAGTTGTAAGATAAACCTTCATCTGTCATCTTGATTCCTTGTACAAATTGGGAATCAGCTACATAAGACAACGAAAGTTCGGCAAGAGCCCAAACGTAATTGGTGTCATTTCTGTCCACTTCTTTAAGTTTCTCAATTGACTCCTTATACTTACCTTCATCAAACAAAGAAACACCCTCGTTGATGATTTCAGCAGAATTGATGATGAATTTTTTTTCTTGAGCAACAGAAGTCAGGCTTTGCCAGAATAAAAGGCAAAACAGGATTAAAAAAATTTTATTAAACATAGATACCCCTTTATTAATATTTGTTAAAAAATTGAATGCAAATTTCAATTTATAATTTTAAGTTGGAATTGAAAACAAAGAAGATTCTTATATAAAAAAATAAATAGCCTGGCAAAAGTCTGAAAAACATAATATACTATAAATAAAGCAATTGCCAGATATACATTTTATCTTTTTAACCGAAAGCAATATGAATACCGGTCATAATTACTGTTATTTTATAATCTTATATAACTTGTTTGATGAATTTTGAGCATAAGTACTATTTGAATTAATTTCAACAACTCTTCCGCTTTTGCTTTCGATAGATTCAGATTTATTTCCCTATTAATTTGACCGTCTTCTTTAATGTATGTAATGATTAATTTATTTTCAGGAACATAAGCATCATTCACCATTTCCCAAAAGACCGAGATTGACCATTTGAAACACTCCAGCTTTACATCAACTATATTCCCATATGGAAAAAATATAACCTTGTTATCGGGAATTACTACATAATCCAATTCAAGTTGAATGCAATTTTCTTTAACCTCAATTGTACGGCTGTCAAGCTTAAATTTCATAAATAATATGTGCCTTAGCAAAATATTGAAAAGTAAATTAAGAGATTACTTTTCACATCCTTCACAATACATATTTTTCAGGTATTGATCCTTTAAAAGCTGAAAAGTAATACCTCCATTGGGTGATGAATTGAAGATCTTACAAAACCTTTCTTTATTAATATTGATTGCATTTAACATGATTGTGCGATAATCAGACAATGCAGTTTTTTTACTATCAACAATAGTAAGATATAAATAATAAAACAATACATCTTCATTGACATCTACCTTCTTGACGTATTTTAAAAGTACCTTTTCTGCCCAGTCCAGCTTGCTGTAACTTGAAAAATACCTGGCAAGATTCAATGCATCATTTTCATTGGAAACCAAAGTGGAGTATTGGGTTTGGATATATTTTACAGATTTATCCTTTTCAGCATAATTCTTAAGAGAAATCTGATATTCACTACGGATGATTTGATAATTAATGAGCATCCTCTTGATAAGGGTTTGATCAATTCCCATCTTCTGCAATGCCATTATCTCACTTCGCAATTCCTCAGGATCTATACCGCCCTGACTGTAAACCCATGATCTTATTTTGAGCGCAGTAAGATTATACTTAATATTTTTATTGCCTGGCATTAGTATTTGAAGCTTTTCAAAAAGTCTGATGCTTGTATAAAGATCTGTTTCGTTTTCCTGGTAATTAAATATTGCATATTCAAACAACAGTGATCCATAGGTATATGTCTCAGGTATCTTGATAGATTGCATGTAATCCTGAGGCAGGGATTTATTTCTTATCTTGGAAAAAATAACTTCCTGAATGGCTCTGGCTTCTTCAATGTTTTTATCAATAATAGCTTTTTCAAATGAGGCTTTTAACTTTTCAGGATCATCACCCCTTTTAACTTTTTTTCTCAAGATTAATCATTAATATGGCTTTGCGATGTCCTTTCAATATAGGCTCCAACTGGTCTGTCAGCTGTTTGTCCTCAAGCTTCTGCTTTATTTCTCCTTTACTGAGAGATTTTAAGTACGAAAATCTTGATGCTGAAATATCTTCCAGAAATTCAACCCAGTTTTCAGAAGCCTGAACATCTTTATTGATCTTTTCTGTCTGATAACCTTGTAAAATCCTGATGATACTTTCGGCTCTCTTTTCCTGCAGTTCTATATTTCTTTTTTCAGGACCTTCTACTGATGAATAAGCTCTGATTTGAATGTCTTTAATTTCGTAGTCATTAAGTTTTAAAGAATCTGTAAGCGCTTTAATGTCAGAAGGTGCATATTCGAATTTATTCTTTTCAAAGGGTACTTCAAACTTCATACTTTTGCTGAATAACTCATATTTTTCATATGTCAATTCTTTTGCTCCTGCTTTTGCTTTGGAAGGAATAGTGTCCATGAAGAGACCCATCTCAAGAAGTCCCCATCTATCCCAGGGAACACTAAAAAAGGTATTGATATGGCATACATATTTATTACTGATGAGCAGTAAATTATATTCTAACTCTTTCCCTGCCAGTTCGTCCGGAACGGTACCAACTTTAACAAATACAAACCCTTTCTCATCTACCAATGTAGTCTTCTTAAAATCTTTCCAATATACTGGTTCCTTTAAATAACCATCATAGGCCCAATGTTTATTGGCCCTGTTGACTTTTAGTTTACATGAATACAGATCTCTGCTCACTATATCTACCGCAATTCCATCATGTGATTTGTTAAAGAGTAACTCCAGCCACCTTGAATCTGTGAGAACAAAATAGATATCATTGTCCTGAACTGTAAACCCAAATTGTACATCTGCAGGTTTTTGCATAAGCACCTGCATACATGACGTACATGCTTTTCCCTGATCTTGCGTGGGGTTCTTCAAACCGTAAACATCTTCAGGCACTGTTAATGATTGTGGCTGACTTACAAGAGGATAAAAGAGAATAAAAAGTATAGATAAATATTTCATGATATAGTTAAATACTAACGAAATTGTAGATTGGATAGATACAATAAAAGATCCGTTAATAATTAAAATATTTAATTGACGATAAGGAGAAATCTTTTCTATAGCAATACAAAAACTAAATTAAAAGCAGACAAAATTGCTCATTTAAAAATTGTAAAAACACATATTTCCATATATTCGAATATCGTTGCCTAGTGCATTACTTTCAGAGAATCTTTCAAATGCTTTTTGTCTTTATGCCAATAGCTGTTTTTCCAAAGTCCTCTTAATACTGCACTTGCAAATATGAATAGGATAAAAATAATAGCCAGAATGTATTTTTTCATAAGAATAAAATTAAAATATTATTATTCCACAATAGCATAAGTTACCGTCTGGAAAAACAGATTAGATAAAAGTAATATAACTAATGTGTCACATTATAAGCTATTTGAAATGTGGCATAAGGATACCCCTCCTTATGCCACACAAAACTCGGATTTTAAGTATCTTAATCTAGGCGGTAAGATTATACTTTTTGATTACTTCAATACTTCAAATTTCTTAACCGTCACACCATTTGCATCTTTGATCATTAAAGAATATATGCCATTCTTCAAATCATCTATTGGAATATTCAATAAATGCTCATTACCTAAAATGATTCCTGTGTATTTTACCCTTGAGTTCAAATCAAAAATAAGAATCTCCTTGTCTAAATCGGACTCTGGAACATTGAGAGTCATTAGAGATCCACTAGCCGGATTAGGAAAAATTGTTATTTGATCAGATATGCTGGTAAACACTCCACTTCTGGTCACCGGGATAGATTTTGCTATCATTTTAACTTTAAGTGAATAGGTTGCTGATTCTGTTAATCCTCTCCAATAGGCCAGATTGCACCATGTCGATTCAAAGAATGCATAACCGATAGCAGTTGGAGTTTCTACTCTTACAAGCACAATTCCTTCTCCAGGGTTGTTAATATGTCCATCGGTCTGGAATGGATTTTTAGGTAGGACAACTTTTCCATTATAAGGGCCGCTTATCAGAGTAAATTCTGGTATACTATCAAAATATTTAACATAATATGCAGCTCCCAAAGGTGGTGAGGACTGGTATATTCTTATATCAGCATTGGATATTGGTCGACTTTCTGAATCACTAATTATAAGAATATTTTTATTCGGCAAATCATTTAAATATGCTCCCGCATTGCCAGGCAAATTGCAATTGCCGGAAACAGCACGATGACCGGCAATTAAATTAAATGCGGCCGCAGAGTATCTGTCTATGTATGTATATTCTCCATTCATTAATCCTTTATGCGGGCAAAGGTGTACAGCATCAAAAGATATTTTAGGGAGATATTGGGAACCGCCAATAAATATACCATTTTCCTTAATATTCAAAACATCACCATTTCTATCATGCACATCGTATCCATAATTATCAAACACGTATCTTGCATGTCCAAGCTCGTGCAATAAAGAACCTTCAAAATAAAATGGATTAAGATATGTAACATGAACAGTATCCGCATATACGCCAGTGGTCAATAATGATGATGGAAATCCCCACTGTAAGTCTACTGAAAAATCATTTAAATTGGGGTTATTGGTAGGCAAGCCTCCATTTAAAGGAAGGGCATTGTCCGGAACTACAACTATACTATCTATACGAATTCTATCAAGAACACCGTTGGGCGCTTCAGCAGATTTAATACTTTCAAACATTCTGTTCCATCTAGAAACATGGAGTATCTGTGCCCAGTCTTCAAAAGAATTAGACTTATTTCCACCTTTCAATCCTCTCTGATATTTGTGAAAATAATTATAAAGAGATTCTTCGACGTATAGGTTAAGCGATATGGCATCGGTATATATTAAAAGATTGTTATTGGTCTCAATAACCTCCTTTACTGCATTACCAACGTCAATGACAAAAGTAAGTTCATTCCTATCAAAAGACCAGAAAGAATTAAAATCAGCATATGCCAAGCCATTAGGCGCAAAGTTCACAACTCCTGAATCAACTGGTATATCATTCCATAACCAATTATATATAATATTATTTCTTGCTATTGGTGACCAACTTTTAACATATGCCCTCCACTTAACATACGAACCTGCTGCAGGCCAACCATCAACTTTAGGATTGGTACTATTCATAACATAATCAATCTGAGGTAATCTTTTGATGTAACAAACACTAAAATCGGGAGCATTTTTATCAGTTGCTGGTGTTCCAAAAAGTTCCCAGCCCCTCAGATGAGGATAAAAATCAGAGGTTGTTCTCTTAAGAGTTAAGCGGATATGACTTGCAGTTCGAATTGTAAATCCGATTGAATCATAAACATTGGCTACCGCAGGATCCTTGTTCACAATTAGTGAATAGGTTCCAGTTTTACTCTCAAGATCTGATAATGAACTGGCACTCTCCAAAGTCCACTCAGCCGGAGTAGCAGACAACACTTTACTCGCTTTAAATTGCTGGGGAGTTTTAAAAGTTAGCGTTATTACCATCGGATTGTTAGAAGCATTGCACCTTGCTAAAGTATTAAAATCCTGATCAAAGACGTTGGCCAGGACGCCTCCATCGAATGGTGAATTTGTGGCAGTTATAGTTCCGGCAGCAAGTCCTGCCGCAATATCTATATTTGTAATGACCTGACCACTTACAAAAGATGTGAAGCAAGTCAGGATAACCAAAAAGCTGAATTTGAAATTATTTTTCATTGTTTTTTTTTTAGATTAACATCATTTTTTTTTAATTAAAGATCAATAGTATATCACTCAATCCTGATAATTTAAACTGAATAAAACTAAAATATTAGCTGTTGCGACTTATATATTCAACAGATAATCAATGTATTACAAATATATAATTAAATAGATATGCGCAGGAATAATTTTAAACAATCGGATATGGTCAAATTGACTTAATAGAATATTGAAGCTTAAATAGTGTGTTATAGCAAGTTGAAATCAGCCTGTGCGATTTTCCAGAGAATGAAACATTGTATAAAAAAGCTTTTAAGGCTATATAAAAATTAAATGCAGGTCTCTTCATTGGAGGCTCACAAGAGAATACATCTTATTTCTAAGGAAGATTTAAATATTTGACAAAAATTAAATATTATCTGGTTATAATATCGCCAGCCTTTGATAAAAGCAATTGAGGAAGAGTTGGAGATCTGTCATCTTCCTAATCGAGAATTCCTTTTCTAACTTGTAATTTCACTTTGCAAGATTGTAATCCAATATTATAGGCATCTAATTACTTTTTTCTACCTAGAAATCACATTTTCCTGATAAAGATTGAATATTTGAAAGAAAAAGAAAAAGAAAAACAAAAAGCCAATCCCTCACAGAATTGGCCTTTTAAATTCGAAAAAAAATGAAGTCCCCTTAGTCCTCCAGAAGTCCCATTCTATATTGAAATGTAAGAGCTATCTGCTCTCCTTTTACTTTTGCCATGTCCGCAACTGGCCCAGAAAACTGCTCATCTATATTAGCCTTAAATAGTCGAAGCCAGGTATCAAAGTGCTTGGATTCAATGGGCAACTGAGCATGAACAGGAAATGGCCGACCTTTATATTCGGGTATTCCTAGTAATAGATAATTCCAGAATTGATACATTTTAGGTAAATGTTTTTCCCAGTTAACTTTTGAAAAGTCATTAAAAACATATGACAACAACTCATCTTTGTTCACCTTTTCGTAAAAGGAATTTACCATAAGTATTACATCTTCTTCAGATGCAATATCCTTTAATCGGTCTGTTACCATATCACATATAGTTTAAGTCGTTATTCAGTTTAAGTTTTATTACACCAACAAAGTTAAGGAGCTTTATAACCGGATAAGTTGGATCGAACTCATGCCATTTAACACCGAAGTTTGCTCTTCCTCCAAGCTTGTGATGGTTATTATGATAGCTCTCTCCCATCATAAGAAAATCAAATGGAAGTAAATTCTTAGCTGTATCTGATACTTTGAAATTTACATATCCGAATTTATGTGCAAACCAATTGATGATTGCTCCATGTACAGGTCCCATTAAATAGTGGATCGGTAACAACAAATACATCCACCATGCAGTGGCAAATTCCATATAAACAAGCGTATAAAGTACTCCCCATCCAATCCTGACAGCCCAAGTATCACCGATCTTTTCAATAAATCCCCAATAAGGTACACCTTTGGTAAATTTTGCATCAATATTGGCTCTATGGTTTAAAACATCATTATAAATATTTTTTGTCTTCCACATCATATCAAAAAGATTTCTGGAATATGAAGGAGAATGTGGATCTTTATCAGTATCGGCATATGCATGATGCAATCTGTGCATAACACCGTATGCATATGGACTTAAATAAGACGATCCCTGGAATACGAAGGTCATCATGTAAAATACTTTTTCCCAGGTTTTACTCATAGTAAACATTTGATGAGCTGCATACCTGTGAAGAAAGAATGTCTGGGCAAACAAAGAAAGGTACCAGTGCGCCAGAAAGAAATACAATATAATCATATAGTTAAGTTTAATAATTCATTTTATAATAAAGAGTAAAAAGACCTCCCCTAAAACTCTTCAACCCATTCTTTGTCATCCTGAGCCCCTGCGAAGGATCTGATAGTCACAAAATAATTTGCTTTATCAATCAAGAAGTTTGCAGATAGTTAAATTTTCATTCTTTTGGAAAGCTCAGATGTTTCGCAAGCTCAACATGACCAAGTTTATGGTTTCAAGAGAAGAGTTAGAGAGGAGGTTTTATACTACCTTTGAAAACTTCACTTCCTTAGTTGATGTTGCATGCATCCTTGCATCAAGAGCCATGCATATATTCCTCATGAAAGGTTTTCCTTTTTCAGTTACTTCCAGAGAATATAATCCAAATCTGATAATGTCATCCTGCTCCAGCTCTTTCATCCTTCCGATTCCATCATACAAACCTATCGATTGTTCCCCCGGATTTGACCAACTTGTATAAAATCTGCACATGATATTGAGTATATGTTGTCTTATAATCATATCCTGATTACTTAGAATATGGCCTTTAAACACTGGTATTTTACCTTCATTTACTTTAGCAATATAATCTTCCACTACTTTAACATTCTGAGCATACGCCCCCCACAGGTCACTGATAGCAGAAACGCCAAGTCCTATCAGTCTTGAAGTATATTGACTGGTATAACCCATGAAGTTTCTATGCAGGGTTTTATTAACTGAAGATTTATAAAGAGAATCTGACTTTAGTGCAAAATGATCCATTCCTATTTCTATATAACCAGCCTGCTCCAGAAGGTCTCTTCCTCTTTCATATAAATTTCTTTTTGCTTCATCGGAAGGAAGATCAGCTTCTGAAAATTTTCTTTGTCCTGGCTTTATCCATGGCACATGCGCATAACTATAAAAAGCAATACGGTCTGGTTTCAGCTGTCTTACTTTTTGAACCGTATCTTCTATCCCTTTAATGGTTTGAAATGGCAAACCATATATAATATCATATCCTATAGAGGCGAATCCTATTGCCCTGGCTTTCTCTGTGACAGTTTTAACACTATCATAAGTCTGAATACGATGAATAGCATGTTGAACCACCGGGTCAAAATCCTGTATACCAAAACTTACTCTTCTGAAACCCAAATCATAAAGTGTTTGTAGATGCTGCTCCGTTGTATTATTAGGATGCCCTTCAAATCCGAACTCAGCATCAGGTACTGTTGAGCAAGTATCAAGTATTCCGTCAATAAGTTTTTTAAGGTTCTCTGGCTTAAAGAAAGTTGGAGTACCTCCTCCTAAATGAATTTCTTTAATCACCGGAGTTTTTTTCATGAGTTTTAAATACAAGTTCCATTCATTTAAAACCGCATTGATATATGGAATTTCCACATCATGATTTATTGTTATCCTTGTATTACATCCACAAAATGTGCAAAGACTTTCACAGTATGGAAGATGTATATACAGGCTTACATCTTCATGATTATTACTAAATGATTTGAAAATTTCATCCTGCCATTTCTCTACATTAAATAAATCAATGTCCCAATACGGCACAGTCGGATAACTGGTATATCTCGGCCCAGGCACATTGTATTTCCTGATAAGATTATTTCTTTCCATGTCCATATTTTTAGTGACAAGTTTGACTGTGACAACAACTGCGTACAGCACCTTTTGATGATACACTGGTATTTAAACCTCTCATGACAAGCATTACCCCAACAATACATCCTATTAATGGTATGATCTTAAAAAAGACAGGTTTTATTTTTTCCCTTAAAATGTTTCCGGTTAGCCCCACTGCCAGCATCATAGGCATAGTGCCTAAACCAAATAACATCATATAGATTGCACCGGATAATGAATCGCCTGTTGCAATGGCACTTAACAGGGTTATATATACAACACCACACGGTAGTAAGCCATTTAAGATCCCCAATGTAAATAATGAAGTAAAGCTTGACTTCTGAAAATACTTTTGAAAACCAGCTTTCACTTTTTGATTTATAGAATTGGATAAATGATTAAATAAACCAATCTTAATTGGGTTATAAATGAAAATGATTGTCCCAATGATAAGAATGCCTGCACTTATTGAGAGCACTTTCTGCAGGCCCACAGCGACAAAACCTTCACCAATAAGCCCGGACACTAATCCAAATGAAGCATAGGTCAGTATTCTCCCTAAGTTATATAAGAGATATTTGAACAGCTTATTCCACTTATTAGTTGTCCTTACGGGTAATGCAAAGGCCAAAGGACCGCACATTCCCAGGCAATGGAGACTGCTTACCAGCCCTATTATAAATGCAGCATAAAACATAATACTAGCTTATTATGATTGACTTTTCATAGTAATATTTTTTTCCTCCCGAACTATAATCTACCTGCACTTTATAATACCCTTTCTGAAACAACTCTTTTCTGAAGACCTCAACACCATTTTTGGAATTGATAAGCCTTTTAACATCTTTATCAGCATCTGAAGGTCTAAAGAATAATACTTCACCGGTTATATTATTTTGTATTAGTTCATCAGGAAATTTTATAATCACGTTATTGTCTGATACAATGCAGCTTAAGGAATCCTTTAATTGCATCTGATTACTTTGCTTTTCAATCTGATTCTGAAACTGTAATTCTTTTGCATAATAATCTTCAGTTACAAGGTCAAAATCCTGTCTGAAAGCACTGATGACCAGAAAAGTCATGAAACATACAAAGCCCAGCGTTAGTATTGTAATTCTGTATCCCCAGCTCATCTTTTTAATATTTAGTTGATGTATAAAGTTGTCAGTTCAAAGGTCCTATGAAGCTTGTCGTTAAGGTTTCAAGCTCTTTGTCATCTGAATAGACACCGATTTTTATTTTTGTTTTTATTTTTGTTTTTACTTTTGTTATATCAGCCTTACTCAATATAATAAATGCGGCAGTCTCTGCTGTCCCCTGAGAAGGAATTACCGGCTCTTTACCAACAAGTTTTATTTCCCCATACTCAGATAAAATTTTTATCTTTATTTTAATCTCTTTGCTTGTCTTGTTAATCATTTTAATATTATAGAGATTGCTCACTTTATTATCAGGAAGCTCCTGAAAAGATACTCCCGGAGTACGCAAGATACTGGTCTCTATATCGGTCCTCATTAATAACAAGGCGAATATAAAACCGATCAGAACCAACAATACTGAAGTATATACTACAATTCTTGCAGTAATTTTAAAAGGTTTACTATTGGCAATACCTTCCTCCGAGTCCATTCTGATAAGCCCTTCCTGTAAGCCGACATTGCGCATCATAAAATTGCAGGCATCGATACAGGCTGTACAATTAGTGCATTCCATCTGGGTTCCGTTTCTGATATCAATCCCCATAGGGCAAACATTTACACACTGATTGCAATCAATACAATCTCCTTTTCCAGCTTCCTTGCGTGATTCTTTTGCTTTTAATTTCCCGCGTTTTTCACCTCTTACATAATCATAGGCAACGATCAGAGAATTCTTATCCAATAATACGCCCTGCAATCTACCGTAAGGACAAATTGTTGTACATACCTGCTCTCTTATTCTTGAAAAGACCAAGTAGAAGGCAAATGAAAATACGAGGTGTGCAGTAAACAATCCCGGATGGTTTGATGGATTTTCATGCATGAGCTTCATTACCTTCTCACCCCCCCTTGATATAGCTCAGAAATATGCTGGCTATCAAGAAAGAGATACTGAAAAAGATAAAATGTTTAGATACCTTTTTAAAAATCTTTTCAGTACTAAGAGGTGCTTTATCGAGAGCACCTCTTGTTTTCCAGTCACCTTCTATCCAGTATTCGATTTTCCGGAATACTGACTCCATGAATATGGTCTGTGGACAAATCCATCCGCAAAAGACTCTTCCATAAACCATTGTAAATATTCCTATAAAGACAACAAAAGCAATCATTATCAAAAGAAATATATGAAAGTCCTGTGGCCAGAATATCTTTCCCAAAATGATAAACTTCCTTTCAACAATATTCAAAAGAAGCAGAGGCTCTCCGTCTATTTTGATAAAAGCTCCGGCGATCATCATTCCTATAAACAGTAAGGAAAGTAAATAGCGGTAGTTTGTAAGCTTTCCTTTAGAGTTTTTTGGATAAAGCCAGATTCTTTTTCCCGATCTGTCAACGGTAGAGATAGAGTCTCTGAATGACTTATCTTTATTTTCATTTGTTAAATCAGACCTTATCATTTTGGTAATGGTATTAGAGTTATTTTAGTCTTCCCCTTCGTACTTATCTCCCTGAGGTTCTTTTGCATTGGCAGGATTACTTCCCTGAATGCTTATGATGTAACTAGCTACTTCCTGAATTGCTGAAGGACTTAGCTGAGCCTTCCAGGATATCATTCCTTTTTGCGGTACTCCGTATTTAATGGTTTTAAATACATTTTTTACACCACCTCCATGCACCCAATATGGGTCAGTCAGGTTGGGGCCTACTCCACCTTCTCCTGAAGCGCCATGACAAGCAGCACAGTTTTGCTGGTACAGACCTTTGCCCTTTTCAATTCCTTTTAAATCAGCTAGTTTTACATTTGATTCATCTATGCTGTTTGCTGCAAGTTTCATATATGCTTCTTTTCTCCTTTTCAGCAACAGCTAGTTCCTGAGTATATTCTTCAATTTGCAACTGTCCATTTTCATTAAAATGATAATAGTAGATGTATACAAAGGCAAATAAAATGGTAGCGTAGAACATGTATTTCCACCACGGGGGAAGGTTATTGTCAAGTTCTCTGATATCATCGTAAACGTGGTCAGTAAGAATGGTTTCTTCCTGCTCAATAGGAACAGTATCTGTAAGCTTCTTTAAAAATCCCGCCATTACTGGTTCTGCAGATGCATTAGGCTTTGCATGATCCAGAAATACTTTTAATGAAAAAAGTATATATAGCAGAACAAGAGTTATCACTACAAGTAACACCAGCACTATAATACTGAACATATCCGCAGGCTGAAGAGCAGTTGATGCTCCTTCAGCTTTAGAAATAAACGGACTTAAAACTAAAAGCAGGGAAAGGATTGATTTCATATTGATAAAATCTTTAAATATTCTCTTCATTGTTTTCTCTATTAGCTAAGATTGAGTCTTCCAGAGGCATCTGCTCCATTTTTGACATAAACTTTTTGTCCGATCTGAAAACGAGCATCAACACGCTAAGAAAGAACAGAAAAAATATGACAAACGAGATGATAGGAAAAATTTCTATATCTGTAATGGATGCCATATGATATTTTACAAATTTTAACATAACGAGAATCAGTTATCCTGAGCTAATGGTTTTGCTTTAATATCAGTACCTAATCTTTGTAAATAGGCTATTAGCGCTATGATTTCTTTTTCACTCTTGGTTTTAACTCCAGACTCTTTAAGTCTTTCAGAAATTTCATTTGCTTGTTTTCTAAGATCTTCATTAGCCTGTGCTTCATAACCTTTTGGATAAGGAACTCCCAATTTTCTCATGGCAGTTATTTTTCCTGGGGTAGCATTAGTATCTATGTCGTACTCAAATAACCATGGATATGGAGGCATGATGGAACCAGGTGACATACTTTCCGGATCCAGCATGTGATTGTAATGCCATGAGTCTGGATATTTACCTCCAACCCTGTGGATATCCGGTCCGGTTCTCTTTGACCCCCAAAGGTGAGGGTGATCATATATAAATTCGCCTGCTTTAGAATATTCTCCATATCTTTCAGTTTCAGATCTGAAAGGTCTAACCATTTGAGAGTGACAGTTATTACATCCTTCTTTGATATAAAGATCTCTTCCATGCAATTCCAGAGGCGTATAAGGTTTTACACTGGCAATAGTAGGAATGTTTGATTTAACCAGGAAGGTCGGTATCATCTCTACAATTCCACCAATCAGGATCACTACAAGGCTTAGAACCATCATCTGAACAGGTCTGCGCTCAATCAATCTGTGCCAGTGTTCATTTTCTTCTTTAGCTTCTTTATGTATTGCTGGAGCTTCAGCCTCTTCGTTTGCAACGAAGGAGCCATGTTTAGCTGTCATAAATAAATTATAACACATCACTACTGTTCCTGCTATAAACATTGCACCACCCAGAGCTCTGAGCATGTACATTGTTTTTATCTGAGTTACCGTTTCAAGGAAGTTAGGATACGCTAATAGTCCTTCTGCTGTAAACTCCTTCCACATCAAACTCTGAGCAAAACCGGCCCAGTACATTGGAAGTGCATAGAATATGATCCCTAAGGAACCAATCCAGAAATGGAAGTTTGCCAATCTTTTTGAATATAGTTCTACTCTGAATAGTTTAGGGAATAGCCAGTATAACATACCAAAAGTAAGAAATCCATTCCAGCCCAGACCTCCAATGTGCACGTGTGCTACTATCCAGTCTGTAAAGTGACTTATTGCGTTTACATTTTTAAGGGAAAGCATAGGACCTTCAAAAGTAGCCATACCATAACATGTGAGTGCTACCACCATAAACTTCAGAACGACATCTTCTCGTACTTTATCCCATGCTCCTCTCAAAGTAAGTAAACCATTCAGCATACCACCCCAAGAAGGAGCTATAAGCATTACTGAAAATACGACACCAAGAGACTGAGCCCAATCCGGCAGGGCTGTGTATAATAAATGGTGAGGGCCCGCCCAAATGTAAAGGAAAATCAATGCCCAGAAATGTATGATTGAAAGTCTGTAAGAATATACAGGTCTGTTAGCGGCTTTCGGAACAAAGTAATACATAAGTCCGAGATATGGAGTTGTCAGAAAGAATGCAACCGCATTATGACCGTACCACCATTGAACCAGAGCATCCTGAACACCTGCATACCAGGAATAACTTTTCATAAAAGTTACCGGAAGCTCGAATGAGTTCACGATGTGTAATACAGCTACTGTAACGAAGGTTCCGATGTAAAACCAGATGGCAACATATAAGTGTTTCTCTCTTCTTTTAAGAATAGTAGCAAACATATTCCATCCGAAAACAACCCAGATAAGAGTAATTGCAATATCTATAGGCCATTCCAGTTCAGCATATTCTTTACTGGTTGTATAACCCATAGGTAATGTAAGAACTGCAGAAAGAATGATCAGCTGCCATCCCCAGAAATTAATCTGGCTCAGCATGTCACTATACATCCTTGTTTTACAGAGTCTTTGTAAGGAATAATAAACACCTGTAAAAATTCCGTTACCTACAAAGGCAAAGATTACGGCATTAGTGTGTAATGGCCTAATTCTACCGAATGTGGTGAATTCGAGTCCGAAGTTCAAAGCTGGGAAAGCTAGCTGAAGTGCCACCGTGAGGCCGACGAGCATTCCTATGACTCCCCAGATCATTGTTGCATAGGCAAAATTCCGGACGATTGCATTGTCGTATGAAAACCGTTCTAAGTGCATATTACTTGTTACTTTTTTGTTTTATTTCTGATTTTTTTGAGTCAAATAACATCCTTACAGATGGAGAATAATCGTCATCATATTGTCCGTCCCTGATAGCCCAGATGAAGGCTCCAAGAAACGATCCTGCTACAAGCAGGCTAAAAATCACAAGTATGATCAGTACACTCATTGTTTATTGTTTGATACAAATTAATAAGTAAACCAGTCAGGGAAGAATGAGGTAAGGCACCCTGGAAAATGATATTTGTCACTTTTATCTGAGTCCATATTTTTTTTGCCCAAAGACTGCTCATAATGGTTACGAATAACACTACTGACACTGAGCTTATTGGCATCAACAGAGCAGCTACAAGAGGCTTCAACAAACCCTGAACTGCGAAATACAGTCCTATTATATTGTAGGATAAAGAAATGGCAAGACTACCATAAACTGATCTCACACAGGCTTTTGCATATTTCAGAAAGACCGGTAATCTGGAAAATGCTGATGCATCCAATATTGCATCACAAGCGGGAGAAAAATTTCCACAGTTTTCCGTAATGCTGATCCCACAGTTGCTTTGTTGCAAAGCACCTGCATCATTGAGTCCATCCCCTATCATCATCACCTTACCTTCTTTGCTTAGCTTTTTAATGTATTCCAGCTTGCTTTGTGGTGTCTGATTAAAATGCAGATTAGAAGGCGGAAAGTAATTACTCAGGTAACTTCTCTCTGAATCATTATCCCCACTGAGAAGGTGAAGCGTATACTTCTTTTTTAATAATCCGGATATTTGTTCAAAGCTTTTCCTATAGCTGTTTCTGAATATAAAGTAGCCCTTGACCTGATCATTGACTTTTACATACACCTTTGAACCGGAAACCATTTCAAGCTCTTTCTTAATATTCAGGCCAGCAATTTCAGCTGTTCCTGCAATGACTTCAATCTCTTTAAATCTTCCTTTCAGTCCCTGAGAAGGTATTTCAATAAATGAATCAGGCTTTACAGAGGAATCTACTTTAAGAAAATTATAAATGCTTCTGGAAAGCGGATGGGTAGAGTTTTTAACAAGCGCTTTAACCATCTCTGATTGTGCATTGGTAAGCTCCCCAACAAATGATACTTCAGGATTTTCAGTAGTAGTGATAGTTCCTGTTTTATCAAATACTATAAAATCATTATGAGCAAGCTTTTCGATAGTTTCTGTATTCTTGAGAAACAGACCATTCCTGCCCAATATGTTCATCGCTTTTCCAAACCCAAATGGAATGGCCAAAGCAAAAATGCATGGACAAAATATGATAAGCACAGAAACAGCAGCGTGCAGCGCTATTCCGGAATCCTTTCCAACCCAATAGAGATAAGATCCCAGACTGATAAGCAATACTGCTATTGTAAAATACTTTCCGATTTTGTTGGTGAATTCAACAAGACCATTGAGTTTATCAGTTGCATTGTCTTTGTTCCATAGTTGAGTCAGATAACTTTCAGAGACCTCTTTACTCGTAATTATTTTAACGGCAGGGCCCTCTTGTCTTCCACCTGCATATACCTTTTGCCCCGTTTCCTTTGTGGTCAGACTAGATTCACCTGTAACAAAACTATAATCAATAACTCCTGTACCTTCAAGTATATAGCCATCAGCAGGAATAATTTCATTATTACGAATCAAAATAGTATCACCTGCCTTCAGTTTATCCAGTGTAACATAGCGTTCAGAATTGTTTTCTATCTTAGTTACAGCCAGTGGAAAATAAGACTTGTAATCTCTTTCAAAAGAAAGAGCCTCGTATGTTTTATTCTGATACCATTTTCCAATCAGTAAAAAGAATATTAGCCCTGAAAGCGAATCAAGATATCCGGGGCCTGCACCAGTATAGATTTCATAGATACTTTGGGAAAATGCAGCAATGACTCCCAATGCAATCGGAAGGTCAATATTGACAGTTCTTGTTTTAATGGCATTCCATGAACTTGCAAAGTAATCAGCCGAACAATAAGTAAATACAGGAAGAGAAAGGAACAGACTTAAGTATATAAACAGTCCTTTTATATCACCCGAAAATTTATCGGAAACAGAAAGATAGTCAGGAAGGCTGAGCATCATAATGTTCCCAAAGCAAAAGCCAGCAATACCAATCTTATATAAAAGGGCTTTATTAACAGTTTTCCGATTGATTTCTTTTCCGTTGAAGTTAATAACAGGAGCATATCCCAGTGAAGTCAGCAGCTCAGCAAGTTGTCTTAAAGATATTCTGTTATTAAACTGAATGTTTATTTCCTTTTTCCTGAAATGGACATTTGAAGCTATGATGCCGGGATGGATCTTTTGCATATTTTCCAACAACCATATACAGGAGCTGCAGTGTATGGAGGGAATATAAAATGTAACGCCAAACTTATCTCCTTCCTGAAAATCCAATACCTTTGCAATAATGGTTTCTTCATCAAGAAAAGCGAATTTTGATTTAACAGATTCTTCAATTTTATTTCCGGGATTATTAGTATCCAGAGCGTAATAATCACAAAGGAGATTAGCGTCAAGAATTTCATAAACGCTTTTACAGCCATTGCAGCAGAAGATTTTTGACTCAATCTTAATATCTGATCCTCCACATTCATTTCCGCAATGATAGCATTTAGCTGTAGTATGTTCTGCTATGCTTTCCATACTTCCTCCTTTTGAAAGAATTTGATGCTATTGTTGAATAACATAATGCCGGCAGAGATCAGACTTATTAATTTGATAATTTCCACAACTACATAAATTACGTGAGGTGATTCTCCTGAAGGTATTCCTCCGTTTATTATGATCTCAGCTCTTACATCAAGCGCTGGCAACAGCCAGAATGTCTGAAAGAGAAGAATCATACATACCAGTCCTAGCAGCAATCTGAACTTAACCGGGGGCCTTGTAATAAAACTGAACACCATAATTAGAAAGGCAAACAGAAGCTCGATTTTATTAAGGGTGCCAAAAACCAATCTTCCAATACCCAGGCCAATTCCAAGGGTAACATTAGGAGCCTGAAACTTAAGAGGGGCTTCAAGAAATGAAATGCCCAGGATCATGCCGGCCCATAAAAAAATAAGTAAGAGCATAATTCCCCTGTATCCCTGTTTTTCCATACATTTTGTTTTGAACAAAGGAACTCGATTTTAAAAAGGAGATAAATGACAAATATCAGTTTCTCAGATAATATTCGTCATCACTGCCTGTTGACCAACAGCTTATATTTGAACCAATAAACTAGAGAACAAATGGAAGAATACTTCTATGAAATAGATTTGTCCTGGAAATCAGAAAAGGCCGGATTTCTTACCTCACATGGAGTTGATGAGATAAAGGTTTTCTCCCCGATAGAAACACCCATTGAAAAAAAGAACCAGTGGACTCCTGAACAGTTGCTTGGAGCATCTGTTTCTTCCTGCTTTATGACAACATTTCTGGAAATAGCAGAGAAAAATAACCTTGAGGTGATTTCTTATCAAAGTCAGTGTTTTGTGAAGCTTGAGAAAAAAACAGACAAGTTTACAACAGAAGAAATTCTGATCAGGCCTATAGTAAAGCTTAAAAATAATAATTCATTCCTGTTGGCCCAGAGATGTCTGGATGAAGCGGAAACAGCATGCCCTTCAAGAAAAGCATTAAAAATCAATATTGAGATTCACCCGATTTTCGAATATTTGAATAAGCCAGGGAAAAAATTCGGAACCTGATTTGTCAGACTTTATCCTCATATCCCCATTCCCGCTCATTTAAGGTCTTACCGGAATGTTTACCATATTTCAATACAGAATAAACCATCCATAAAATCAGAAAAGGAGATAATGAGAAAAGCGAAAGCATGATCTCCAACTCAACATCCATCCTGGATAAAGCGGTAAAAACAAAAAGGTAGAGCGTAACAAAGATGACAGATAGTTTATAATTTTTCATACTTACAAAACCTCTGAATCAACCAAATGTTACCAGGCATTTTTAGGTTAATATTATTACTAAAAAAAACTAAAAAAATATGCTAGAATTTAATAGCAACAGATGATAATACCAATAAACTTTTATCCGCAGTCTTTTTCTTTAATAAGAAACACTTTGTCTTTCGATTCAAATACTTTCCCTTCTATTCTCCATAATAAATTTTCTGCAAGCCTGATATTAAGCCCTACAGAACCTGCAAATGTTTGAAAACCATTCTTCGTTCCCGTAAAAATTATAACACCATTTTTATCATTATAATATTCGCATCTGGCAACTGCGCTGATTCTATCAGTAATTGAATAATTTAAAATTATATTTGGATTAAACCACAGATAATTGCCAGAGGCTTTTCTTTTCTTTTGAAATCCAATGTCAAAAGAACATAACAATGTGAATTTAGACAGTTGGGCGCGACAATAAAAGTTGTTAAAGAATCTTCGTGCAGATAATGAATCCGTATTTGGAATTCCTGCAGTTGGTTCATATGCTCCTGCTTCCTTACCTAAAAAAGTGCTGTAATTCAAAAGCAAATGCGTTGTTGGTTTGAATTGAATCTGAGTTCCCAGGGCTTTGTTTTTATTATGATCAGTTATATTCTGCCACCCGTTTAAAATAAGACCATTGATCTTTAACTTATTATTGATGTCATATGATGCCCTGACTCCAGTCTCATAGTAAGGTGTATTTTCTGCCATCATCGATCTTGATAAGGTAAGGTTTTCAGAAGAAATAGCACTTTCAGATCCGATATGAGAAGTAAATATCCCTGCATCTATCCATAAATTTCTTATTGGCTGATAACCCGCGTAAGCCTCATAAACATATTTGAGCATTGCAGGCTCGTTGGCATAGTTGTATTCTACATAAGTACCAGCCTGAAGCGCAAGGATCCCCCTTACCTTATCTTTAAAATAATCCACTCCGACAATGCCGTTATTAAGGTTAAATTCGTTATGTCTGTTGTGAGAATAAAGAAAACTATTGCCTGTAACGAGCTCTCCATCTATTCGGGAAGGGGGCTGATTAAAATTATAGCCATAATAGATGTCCGCAAAACCCCAGAAAGATAATCCTGATGAATCCTTTACAGATACACTATCCTTATTCTGAGCAGAACTTAAGAAGGCATTGTTCATCATAATAATGAACACACACACAAATATCAACCTTTCCATTTTGGAACAAAGTAAAGTCTTTTATAATTATTTTTTAAAACAAATTACATGAAATAGAGAATGAAAGTCAGAGTTTTGGTCCTGAACACATATGCAAACTATTGATTATCAATAAAAAAAATCTTAATGGGTAGCCTTTATATAATAAATTTAGAAAATAAGGTTTTTTTTGCTTTTTTGCGGCCTCGCGGAGGTTTATCTGCCTGACAACTTAAAGCAATGTTTGATTTACTATTTGAAAATATAGAACGGAAAATAGAGATTACAGAAGAAGATAAAGCCTTTTGTAAGACGCTGTTTATACCTAAAAAGCTTAGAAAAAAGCAATATCTGTTGCAGGCCGGAGATATAGCGGAATATGTTGCTTTTGTTAACAAAGGATTATTAAGGTCCTATTCAGTAGATGAAAAAGGTGAAGAGCATATCATACAATTTGCCCCAGAAGACTGGTGGATTACCGATATGAATAGTTTTCTTACCTGTGAAGAAGCGATCTATAATATAGATGCGTTGGAGGATACCGAAATACTTTTATTGGATAAACCATCTCAGGATAAACTCTTTGAACACATTCCGAAGTTCGAACGATACTTCCGGATATTGATTCAAGCCAGTTTTGTTGCTATGCACAAGAGATTGCTTTCTACCATTACTAATACCGCAGAAGAGAAATATATGCGTATGTTGAAAACATATCCGGATCTGGTACAGCGGGTACCTCAACATATGATTGCATCCTTTCTTGGAATAAAGCCTGAAACAATCAGCAGAATAAGGAAAAAGCAGGCCTCCAATTCCTGAAATTCTATGACTTTAATCAATGCTTTTTCTTGATGCAGGTCAATGTCTCGAACCACCAATATACCCTATCTTTGTGTTATAAATTTAAATAATTCAAACACAAGAACGGATGAAAAAGACCATTGCAGTTATCGGAGCCGGAGGAGCAATGGGCTCGGCATTGTCCAAAAGCCTTGCAGCCAGCGGACATCATATTCTGTTAATGGATAAGGATTCTGAAAAATGTCATAAGACGTATGATAGTATTTTGTCAGAATTACCCAATGCTGACATTGAAATATTGAATTGTATTCATGAAGGTTCCTGGGAAGCTGATGTAATCATTCCTGCAGTAGCTTATGAAGTACAGCGGGAGATTGCAGATTACATAAAGGATGTGGTTACTGGAAAAATTGTTATAAGTCTTATAAATCCGATGAATGAAGATAAGAGCAAATTACTGACCTCTCCACTCTCAAGCGCTGCTGAAGAGTTACAGAACTATCTTCCATATTCAAAAGTTGTGAAGGCATTTAATACGATTTCCCCTTCGGATTTTAAAAATATATCGAATGCAGATTGTTTTATAGCAGGAGATGACGAAATAGCTGTTGCTACTGTATCTTCCCTGGCAAAGGATTCCGGCATGATGCCACAGCTGGCAGGAAATCTGAGTGCAAGCAGGACGCTTGAGGGAATGATACTTATTCTAATTCAATCGTGCAGAAAAAATAATATTTCCGAATCAGGATGCTTTAAAATCCTTATTCCAAAAACTTGACAGTTTTCTGATAATCAAAAATTGATCTGAATCAACGATTTTTCTTAATCCAGATCAATGGAAAAGAGGAGCCAATTAAACTAACTTTGTGTTATTAAATCATTGAAAAAAAATAATAATTAAAATTATTTATTAAACCTATAAAACCAATAAACCTAAATTAAAAACTATGAAACGTAATGGTCTTTTTATCGCAGTAATCTTCGCTTTTTTAGCAATGGCTTTCACTGCAGGAACAACAGAGTACAAAGTAGATGCAAAACAGAGTAAAGTTGTATGGCTTGGTAAAAAAGTAACAGGTGAGCACACTGGCGGTATCAACATTGCTGATGGTAAACTTATCTCTGACGGTAAAACTTTCACAGGTGGTTCTTTCACTATCGACATGGCATCTATGACTTGTACTGACCTTGCAGATGCTGGTTACAATGAGAAATTTGTTGGACACTTGAAATCTGACGATTTCTTCTCAACTGCAAAATTTCCTAAATCAAATTTTGTAATTACTAAAATTACTTCTACTGGTAAAGATCAGTACAACGTTAAAGGTAACCTTACTATCAAAGGTATTACTAACGAAATTGAATTCCCAGCTACTATCCAAACAGTTGGAAAACAAATCAAAGCAAATGCTAAGATTGTTATTAACAGAACTAAATATGATATCAAATATGGCTCAGGAAGTTTCTTTGATAACCTTGGTGACAAGGCAATCAATGATGATTTCGAATTGAATGTCGACCTGGTAGCTGCAAAATAAGCAGAAACAAAAAGAGGGCTGACAAATAAATCAGCCCTCTTTTTTTTCCGAACATAATTCCATGTATTATGAATAGGACAGATTTCTTAAAAATATTAGCATTAATGCCTTTAGCGGGAGGAGCTGTGAATCTTAAAGAACTCAATAAATTCACTTCGGAATTTGAATCCACGGAAACCATGCCTGTTTTATTTCTTGGCCATGGTAGTCCTATGAACGCATTGCAACAGAATGAATTTTCCAAGGGATGGCAAGAGACTGGAAAAAGTCTGCCAACACCCAAGGCAATTCTTTGTATATCTGCCCACTGGGAAACAAAGGGTACTTTTGTTGCTGCAATGGCTAAACCTAAAACCATTCATGATTTCGGTGGTTTTCCAAGAGAATTACATGAGTTTCAATACCCCGCTCCTGGAAGTCCTGAACTGGCAGATGAAGTAAAAGAAGTTGTAAAAAAAACTTCTGTACAGTTAGATCACAACTGGGGACTGGATCATGGAAGCTGGAGTGTGATTACGCATTTGTATCCAGGAGCAAATATACCTGTCATTCAAATGAGTATGGATTACACTAAGGACCCCTTATGGCATTACGAATTGGCTAAGGAGCTTTCAGTATTAAGGCAAAAGGGAATACTAATTATGGGAAGCGGTAATATTGTACACAATCTTCACAGGGCTGACTGGAACACCAAGGGTGGTTTTGATTGGGCTATTGAAGCGAATGAAAAGCTTAAGAAGCTGATATTGGAAAATGATCACAGATCCCTGGCCAATTACCATTTATTAGGGAAAGAAGTACAACTGGCTGTGCCAAGTCCTGAACATTATTTACCGTTACTTTATACTCTAGGCTTAAAACAGGATAAGGAAACTCCTGTTCTTTTTAATGATAAAACTGAGCTGGGGTCTATTTCAATGACATCTGTTAAACTTTCAAAATAAAACTTTTTAAATAAGAAATAATATGGCAAAATGGATTCTAGACCCTACGCATAGCGAAATAGGGTTCAAGGTAAAACACCTTATGATCAACAATGTAAAAGGGCACTTTAAGTCTTTTTCATCTGAAGTGGAAACTCCAAATGATGATTTTAAAGATGCAAAAATTGAATTTTCTGCAGACCTCTCCTCTATAGATACCGGAAATGAACAAAGAGACGGCCATTTACAAACAGCGGATTTCTTTAATGCTGAAAAA
Organism: Sporocytophaga sp.; assembly: GCA_024707265.1. GTDB lineage: Bacteria > Bacteroidota > Bacteroidia > Cytophagales > Cytophagaceae > Sporocytophaga. The sequence continues at coordinate 386,038 of JANQAB010000010.1, forward strand.
CATCCAAAATTAATATTCATTGGGAAAAAATTTGATGGATCAACTTTGGAAGGTGATCTTTCAATTGCCGGAATTGTCAAACCCATAAAACTCAATGTGGAATTTGGCGGAATAGCTAAAGATCCATGGGGAAATACAAAGGCAGGTTTTACCGTTACCGGTAAAATTAACAGAAAGGATTGGGGGATCAACTGGAATGCAGCTCTTGAAACAGGAGGATTTCTTGTAAGCGATGAGGTTGTTCTTACAGCTGAAGTACAATACCAGAAACAAGCTTAATAATCCTAAATTACTGTCCATCCCTTCATCCCTTGAGGGAATGGACTTTTTTTACTTTCAGATCAGTATTTTTAGCCCTCATTGAATTCAAATTGAAGGAATTCTAATTGCTTTTTAATTCCCTGTAGAAACCTAAGAACTATTATTAGGGTTAATTCTTGCAGATTATGGAAAAAACAATTATTGTTTCAAATCGTCTTCCTGTGACCTTAAGCAGAAAAGACAACAAGGTAGTCTTTACACCTAGTCCTGGCGGACTAGCTACGGGACTTGCCGGCGCCAGCAAGGACATGAACTCAGTATGGATTGGCTGGGCAGGTTTCTCTCCCGAAGGATTTCAAGAAAATATTGATGAAATCAGATTAAATCTTGAGAAACAAAGGCTTGTTCCAATCTTTCTGAATGATGAAGATGTAAACCAATTTTATGAGGGATTTAGCAATACTACTCTATGGCCCTTGTTTCATTCTTTTCCTACCTATACCTCCTGCCATGAAGAACAATGGGAAGTCTATCAAAAGGTCAATGAAATCTTTTGTGAAGAAGTCCTTAAGCATGCCGGAGAAGAAGATCTCATCTGGATTCATGATTATCATCTGTTATTACTACCAGGACTTATAAGAAAAAAACTGCCTAAAGCTAAAATTGCCTATTTTCAGCATATCCCCTTTCCTTCTTATGAAATTTTCAGAATCCTTCCATGGAGAGAACGTATTCTCGAAGGTGTTACCGGGGCCGATCTTATTGGCTTTCACACTCACGATGATGTAAAACACTTCCTCACATCTATTCAAAGGATACTAGGAATGGAAAATAAAATGGGAACTGTAAGAGCTGAAGAACGAATTTTCAAGGTAGATGCCTTTCCTTTAGGGATAGACTATTATAAATACAGGGAAATGTCTATGCTCAAATCAACTGAAAGACAGGTTGGCCTGCATAGAAAGCAGTTTCAGGATGTTAAGATCATACTTTCAATTGACAGACTTGATTATACCAAGGGAATCCCAGAGCGCCTTAAGGGATTTGACACTTTTCTTGAAAAAAATCCTGAATTCAGAGAGAAAGTCTCACTGCTCATGATAGTAGTACCCTCAAGAGAAAAGGTTCAGCTTTATAAGGATCTTAAAATGGAGATAGATGAGATGGTAGGAAATATCACTTCCAAATACCGTACCGTCAACTGGACACCTGTCCTTTATTTTTACAGATCATATCCACTGCAATCCCTCTCTGCATTCTACAAACTAAGCGATGTAGCATTAATCACACCCTTAAGGGACGGTATGAACCTTGTCTGTAAAGAATATGTAGCAAGCCGCCATGATGAAAGTGGTGTTTTGATTCTCAGTGAAATGGCAGGTGCAGCCAAAGAGCTTTCGGATGCATTGATCATCAATCCATATAACGTAGAAGAATGCGCCAATGCAATAAAAACCGCCTTGTGCATGCCCCTTGATGAACAAAAAAAAAAGAATGTCTGAAATGCAATACCTTCTGGCAAAATATGATGTTTCAAAATGGACAACAATTTTTCTTAAATCCATGGAAGAAATTATCCAGAAACAAGATGAACTGGCAATGAAGAGGCTTACACCAGAACTTAAACACAAGGTCATTTCAGATTTTAATTCTTCCAAGAAAAGGATATTGTTTCTTGATTATGATGGCACACTTGTTTCCTTTCAAAATCGACCCGAACATGCCAAACCAGACAAAGATCTTTATGAAATTATGGGCAGACTCTGTGCTACCAAAAATCTTAAAGTAGTTATTATATCAGGAAGGAACAAGGCAACACTGAGCGAGTGGTTTGGCCATTTTGATATGGATATTATAGCTGAACATGGTTTATGGATGAGAAGAGATAATAACTGGAAAATGATGTTCCAGCTTAATGATGAATGGAAAAAAGAGTTATTTACAATCCTTAATTTGTTTGTTGAAAAAACTCCAGGTTCTTTTGTGGAAGAAAAAGACCACTCTCTTGTATGGCATTACAGAAAAGCGGATGATGATCTTTCAAATGCAAGAAAAAAAGAACTTCTGGATTATCTTCAGTATCTTACTACCAATATGGGATTGTCTGTTCTTGAAGGTAATAAAGTAGTAGAAATAAAAAGTGCTTTGATCAATAAAGGAAGAGCAGTCAAAAAATATCTCAAGGCTCCTTTTGATTTTATACTGGCTGCCGGAGACGACTGGACAGATGAAGATATGTTCAAAGAAATGCCTGAGCATGCTTATACAATAAAAATCGGGTCATCATTATCAGCAGCCAAATATACACTTCCACAATATATTCAGGGCGTCAATTCTGGTATCAGGAATATATTGTCTGAAATTGCAGAAAAAACACAAAAATTGTTTTAATGAAAATTCTTATCATTGAAGACGAGAAAAAGGTAGGTTCATTACTTAAAAGAGGCCTGGAAGACAGTAATTATACAGCAGATCTTGCATTAACAGGTGAAGAAGGAGTTGATTTAGCTTTTTCTTATGAATATCAGTTAATAATATTGGATATAAATCTTCCTGATATAAATGGCATTGAAGTCTGTACTAAAATAAGAGCGCAAAAATCTACGCCTATTCTTATGCTTACAGCTCTTGGTACAGTTGATGATAAGGTAAACGGACTTGATGCCGGTGCTGATGATTATCTTCTTAAACCTTTTCAATTCAGGGAGCTGCTTGCAAGAGTAAGAGCTTTAACAAGAAGACCACCCCTTCCTAATGACAGAATATATAGAATAGCTAATCTCGAACTTGACCTTGATACCAAATCTGTTATAAGAGGCGGTAAAAGAATTGACCTTACTGCCAAAGAATATGGATTGCTGGAATTTATGATGAAGAACAAAGGCAAAGTATTGTCCAGAGCAGATATTGCTGAAAACGTATGGGATCTCAACTTTGACACCGGAACCAATATTATTGATGTTTATATTAATTATCTTCGTAAAAAGGTAGACAGAGGATATTCTCCCAAGTTAATCCACACCCTTATCGGCTTGGGATATATACTTAAAGAAGAAGATTAAAATGAAAATAAGAAACAAGCTTACCTTACAGTTTACAGGAATAGTATTTTGTATTCTTATTTTATTCAGTATTTGTATATACTACGCTTTCAGTCAATACAGGGAATACTCTTTCAGAAAGAGACTAAAAGAAAAAGCTTTAAATACCGCTAAAATTCTGATTGAAGTAGATGAAATAAACGCAGAATTATTAAAAAAACTCAGACGTAATTACCTCCAGTCACTTCATGAAGAGTATGTGAGGATCTATGATAAAAATAACAACCTGGTATTTAGGGATGATACCATAAGGTTTAAAATTCCTGATGAAAAACTACAAAAGATAAGAGAAGAAAAAAAAGTATTCCTTTATAATAAACGACAGGCAGTTTGTAGGCTTAGATTATAAGAACACTTATGTGATCACTGCTTCAGCCATTGACATGGATGGCCATAAAGCTATTAACTTTCTCGCTATTGCTTTGGTAGCTGGAAATTTATTTGGACTCATAGTAATTTTTTTTACTGGAAGATTTTTCTCAGCAAGAGCCTTATCTCCTATCTCAGACATTATTCATGAAGTAGATAATATTAAGGAAGGACATGCAGGCCTAAGGTTAACGGAGCGTAATGGACGGGATGAGATTGCCCAACTTGCCAATTCCTTTAATCAGATGTTTGACAGAATTGAAGATACATTTGAACAACAAAATAAATTCATAGCTCATGCCTCACACGAACTAAGAACCCCACTAACATCGATAACAGGAGAAATTGAAGTAACATTGCTTAAAGATCGCTCTGTTGAAGCTTACAAAGAAACATTGAAGTCATTGCTGGAAGAATCGCTGAGTCTTACAGAATTATCTAATAAGCTCCTGGAGTTGATTCAGGCTGATAAACAAAGCATGGTATCTGAAAAAGTCAATTTAAGATACCTTCTGGACAGGCTTGAAGAGGAAGTTTTAAAAAGAAAATATTCCAGATCATTCATCATAGAAATTGAAATAAGCAAAGATCTCAGTGAAATTGAAATTACAGGAAATGAAGATCTTATAAGAGTGGCTTTGATGAATGTAATAGAAAATGGATTTAAATACTCTGACAAAGACGTAAAGCTAAAAATTTTTTCTAAAGAACTGGCCCATATAAGCTTTACTATAAAAGATGAGGGGGCAGGAATAGATAAAGATGAACTCCCCAAAATTCTCAAACCGTTTTACAGAAGCCGTAGAACGCTTTCTAAAAGTGGCTTTGGTATAGGCTTATCGCTTACAGATAAAATAATAAAGCTACATTGTGGAACTTTGAAAATTAAATCTGTTATAAGCAAAGGCACTTCTGTAACGATTACATTACCCGTTTAATCTTAGAATCAATTATCTGGATATATCTTTTCCAAGCATTTTGTTAATCTGAAAATGCATGAAATTATCCATAGATGAATTCCTTTTTGTATTCTCGTTGAAGTTTAATGGCTTGATAATATATCCATCAATTTTAAAATATTCGGCCTCAATTCTGTCTTTATCATCATTAGAAGTAGTCATAATAAATATTCTGACAGAATCATATTTATTGTTTTTTCTTAATTTTTTTAAAAATTCAAAACCATTCATTTTAGGCATAGATAAATCTAACACAATGATATCCGGAATTGAAATTTTATTTTTTCCTTCAAGCAACTCAAAGGCTTCAATCCCATTGTAGGCAGTATAGAAAACTATAGGGATATTGAACTTTAATAATGCTCGTTCAAAACAGATTACGTCTAATTCATCGTCCTCTATATAAAGAATTGATTTTGCTGCCATTGCCTATATAAATATTTGATTGTAGGGAGGTCTTTATTGGATTCACCATTTTACGATTTAAACCATTTCGGAAACCCAATATTGCCAATAAGGATTCTAACACTTAGAATTATAACATCGAAAAATAGAGAGTTGATGTGTGCTGCGAATTAGAATTTGATTAAAATTTCTTAATACTAAAAATCTCCCCTCCTTAATCATATAACTTTTATTTTCAAGATGACAATCTACATCCTTTTAAAAGGTTCATCATAAGCATTTTAAAAGGTAAAGAATAAAGCATAGTTTAAAAAAAATAAATGTATATAAAATCAAGATAATGCAGGATACTTTTTTTTAAAAGGAACCTCTGACAAAGATAGGAAATGGGTTATTTTAATTAAAAAAAAAGACAAGCCCATATCAGACTGTCGACGCGCTCATATTTCTATGTTGGAAAAAATGTTATGTGACTTTTTCAAGTACAGATAAACGATTTTTTTTATATATCCGTGAGCATTTGATGGTCAACAGCACGGGCTTGCCACTTCAAATGTATGAAATTTATAAGTATTGGGAAGGATTTTTATAAAAAAAAATCAATAAATATTTATTCATTTTAATTCTTCCTTTCAGGAAACTTCTTTCAGTAAAACTCGTTATATCAAAATTTTAATGAATGCTCAAGTATTTACAAATACCAAGTAATCATAACCATTTAACTAATCTAAAATTAAGCTTCATTAGTCCCAAGTATTCTAAAAAGGATTTCCTGAATTAGTACATTCACTACCTTTTGTAAACCATTATCAGGAATTTACAAATACCGCATTACATTATAACCTACCACCAGTATATGTCAATCGCACAGGTTATAGAGTTTAAAAGCAGGTGTAATCAATTTTCCAATAGTATACCCCATCTACCTATAGCTATAAAAAAGGAAGTTTAATTAAAATATCCTTATCTAATTATTTAAGAATATAACTTTTACAAGAAATATAAATACTTTAACTTATCTGAAGCACAAAGTAAAAACCCTACCTATACCACTATTAATCTAAATAATAGACCTATATGGTAGACTTTTAGATACTGGTATGATATCCAGATATATTTTGGATATTTCTGATAAACCTATACTTTTGAAAGGTCATCCGGCAAATGATATAACAGTATTAGTCAAATAAGTCTTCAATGATTGAGATACAATCATTACTTTGTTTTTTATGGCTTATTGTGACTTCTGATCGTTTTAGTTTGATTTAAAAATATACTTTCATGTCTGAGGAAAAAATTCCACAAACCGCATTAGGCGATGTGGCAGCTAGGCAGTTGGCTATTGCTACACGTACGGTGCCACAATTATCAACCATCACTCCACGTTGGTTAACTCACTTGTTGAATTGGATACCGGTAGAATCTGGTATTTACAGAGTAAACAAAGTAAGGGATGCAAACAGCGTACAGGTAGACTGCTCTGCAAGAGATGAGCGTGAACTTCCATCAACTTTTGTTGACTATATAGAAGATCCAAGAGAATATCTATTGAGCGCAGTAAATACTGTTCTGGACGTGCATACCCGTGTTTCTGATCTTTATAGCAGACCATACAATCAGATCAGTGAACAGTTGAGGCTGGCAATTGAAACAATCAAGGAAAGACAGGAAAGCGAGCTGATCAATAACAAAGAGTATGGTCTTCTAAGCAGCATTGCTCCTTGCCAGAGAATAACACCACGCAAAGGTGCTCCAACTCCTGATGATTTGGATGAACTAATAACAAAAGTATGGAAAGAACCTGGATTCTTCTTGCTTCATCCATTAGCTATAGCAGCATTTGGCAGGGAGTGTACAAGAAGAGGCGTTCCCCCTCCGACTATATCACTTTTCGGATCTCAGTTTATAACCTGGAGAGGTATTCCACTTATACCATCCAACAAGGTTCCGATTGAAAATGGCAAAACCAAAATATTACTGATCAGAACAGGCGAAAGCCGTCAGGGAGTTGTAGGTCTATACCAACCCAACCTTCCCGGAGAGCAGACACCAGGCCTTTCTGTAAGGTTTATGGGAATAAATGACAAAGCTATTGCATCTTATCTGGTTTCTCTTTATTGCTCATTAGCTGTATTGGTAGATGATGCTATTGCAGTGCTTGATGATGTAGAAATCGGAAACTATTATGAGTACAACTACTAATCCTAATTTATTTCCTGACGAACACAGTTTAGAGAAACTGGCTAATGAATTCTTTTCGGCGCTGCCGGGAAGTTTTTCAAATGATTTTCTCCAGTCGCTACAAGCCAAGGATTCACTGACTCCTAAGGATAATCCTTTTGATCTGACTAATCCTCAGACAAGTCTTCCGGATCCTCATTTTCCAGAAAAAACAGGAATTCCAAAGTCTGTAGCAGGAAGCGGAATATCTCCCACTGCAGTTGATAAAACTGCTCCAATAGATCTTCAGCAGTCGTTTAATAAAACTCCTGATCCATATTTGTTAGGCGATGGTTTAAGTCCCAAATCCGTTGCGGGGAGCGGAATATCTCCTTCATTATCAAAACAGGATACAGGAAACATTACCAATCCTCTTCAGGTAAATAATTCTGTTGTTAAATCTTCTTATCCATTTCAAATGGAAAGGATTCCTGACCCTAAGGTTGCTCTCAACCTCCTACCATATGAAAAGGAGCAGCCTTTTGAATTAGAATTAAAAGAAGCTTTAAAGGGATTGAATTTATCCATTCCTAAACAACAGTTGCCAACGGATTTTTCCGGAATAAACAATAGCTCCTATTACTTCATTTCAGTAAATGAGCCATTGCCTTTTGCAAAAAATACAGGAAATTCCATTCATCCTAATAAAGGTATCACCAGCCTGGCAACCCCTCCTTTTGATGTAAATCTTGTAAGACAAGACTTCCCTATCTTAAAGGAGAAGGTAAACGGAAAACCTCTGATCTGGCTGGATAATGCAGCTACAACACAAAAGCCTCAGTCTGTAATTGACAGAATATCTTATTTCTATCAGCACGAGAACTCAAATATTCACAGAGCAGCTCATGAGCTGGCAGCTCGCGCCACAGATGCTTATGAAGCTGCACGCCAAAAGGTACAATCCTTTCTTAATGCCTCTTCTCCGGATGAAATTATCTTTGTAAGAGGAGCTACAGAAGCTATTAATCTTGTTGCCAAAAGTTGGGGTGAGCAGAATTTAAATTCAGGTGATGAAATTATTGTAAGTCATCTGGAGCATCACGCAAACATTGTACCTTGGCAACAGCTGGCAGAGCGAAAAGGACTAAAACTTAAAGTAATTCCTGTAGACGAAGACGGACAGGTAATCCTGAGTGAATATGCCAAATTGCTTGGACCTAAAACAAAACTGGTCTCATTTACTCAGGTATCCAATGCCCTTGGTACTGTTACACCAGCTAAGCAGATTGTAGAAATGGCGCATCTGGCAGGTGCTAAAGTTTTGGTAGACGGGGCGCAGTCTGTTTCTCACATGAAGGTTGATGTGCAGACTCTCAATTGCGACTGGTTTGTTTTCTCTGGACATAAAGTATTTGGCCCGACGGGAATAGGCGTTGTTTATGGCAAGGAGGCTTTACTCAATGATACTCAGCCATGGCAAGGTGGAGGCAATATGATTATGGATGTAACTTTTGAGCATACCACTTATCATAATGCACCTGCAAGGTTTGAGGCAGGAACAGGAAACATTGCTGATGCAGTAGGCTTGGGAGCAGCTATTGATTATGTAAACAGAATTGGAATAGATCTTATTTATCAATATGAACATTACCTATTGGTTTATGCCACCCGTTTACTGAAAGAAGTTCCCGGATTAAGACTTATAGGAACCGCGCAGGATAAAGCCAGCGTACTTTCTTTTGTTTTAGAAGGATATCGTACTGAAGAGGTAGGTAAAGCATTAAATCAAGAAGGGATAGCCGTAAGATCAGGACACCATTGCGCTCAGCCCATTCTTAGAAGATTCGGGGTCGAAGCGACAGTAAGACCCTCTCTTGCATTTTATAATACCTGCGGAGAAATTGATACTCTCGTTGCAACGTTACATAAACTTCGTAGCGCTAAACCAATTTCCTTAAGATAAGGAAGGAATAAATAACAAAAACTGCGCACTTTTCTATGGAAAAGCTGTGCAGTTTTTTTTCCTACACCTTCAAGGTTATTCTTATTTTTTAACAGAAATTAGAAAGTGATGAAAAATACCAAAGTACATTCATTTCTTGAACTCCTGAATAAAACCCATAAAGCAGAATGGGAAGCCTCCCCTTCTATCCAGGGAGCTTCAGCATGGCTTTCGGGTTTAATAGAATTTCTATTTCCTAACAACAGACTCAACAGGTATTCTACCTATGAGGGCATTCTTAAAAAGAATCAGATTGACCTGGAAAATATGCTGCTCAGCTATCTCGATCCTAAGGATTATGATATAGAGCAAGCTGTTAATGCCTTCTATGATGACCTGGAAACGATTTACAATAACCTACGTCGGGATGCAATCAAAATATTTGAGAGTGATCCTGCCGCTACCAGTGTAAATGAGGTAGTTGTCACTTACCCAGGATTTTATGCCATTGCGGTATACAGAATAGCTAATAAACTTTCATTATTGGGAATTCCGATTTTACCAAGAGTACTTACAGAACTGGCTCATGGCAAGACAGGTATAGATATTCATCCAAATGCAACCATTGGGGTACCATTCTTTATAGATCATGGAACTGGTATTGTAATAGGTTCAACAGCCGTTATTGGTAATAACGTAAGCATATACCAGGGCGTCACTCTTGGAGCTCTTCAGGTCAGCAAACAGTTATCCAACATCAAACGACATCCTACTGTTGAAGACAATGTCATTATCTATGCCAGAACAACCATTCTTGGAGGTAATACAGTTATCGGCCGCGACAGTATTATAGGTGGAAGCGTATTTTTAACCAGAAGTGTAAAGGCTTATTCCAATGTCTTTAATACCCATCAGCTTCGGATAGATTCAAAAGAACAGTTAGTTTAGTGGGAATGTTTGAAAATCTTTTAAAACATTTCTTGAATTATATTGTTTTAAAATGCTTATTTAAAATAATATTAATATAAACTACTTGTAAAAATGAAAATGAATCAGTTATTAAATTTTTTTTACTCTTATTCTCTTCGGAATATTATTATCTACCAATGTATTTGCACAAAATCGTGTAAGTCCTCTTGACAGCGTAAGTGGAAAAGTTGGTAAAGCTAATGTTTCTATTAAATATAGTAGTCCTTCTGTAAAAGGAAGAAAGGTTTGGGGTAGTCTTGTTCCATATGATCAGATATGGAGAGCTGGAGCAAATGAAGCGACAGTTTTTAATACAGATCAGGATCTTACCATAGGTGGTAAAACGCTCCCTGCAGGAACTTATTCTTTTTTTGTTATACCTTCAGAAAAGGGCGACTGGACAGTCATCTTCAATAAAACTAGCAACCAATGGGGAGCTTATAAATATGATGAAAAGCAGGATGCGCTTAGGACAAAGGTAAAAGTCCGTAAAACCACACCTAACGAACGACTAACCTATAAAATAACTCCTGAAGGGTTTTCACTACTTTGGGAGAATGTTGAAATTCCCGTTGCCATAAAATAATCTGAAGTTTTAAAAATCATTATACTAAAAGGAAAAGGTTGTTTCAAATGAAACAGCCTTTTCCTTTTATGTTTAAATTAATTGATCGACCTCTCTGTTTAAATCAGTACCTCACTTTTGACATTCCCGAATTTGTTAGTTTTTTGATCTTATACGCTGAAAAATCTAGAGACACTGAAACATTGAATTTTTAATATTATTCCATTACAAATTGAACTAACAAAAGCCATACAACTCATAATCAGCGTAATATAAACTAAACCTAACCAAACAGTTAAAGTCGCCACTACATTTCGACCTTTTAATAACCAATCAATAAGTTTTTAAGACATTTTCGATGTCGTAAACAACCCTCTTATTGGCAAATTTACACCCCGACATTTTAAGTGAATCAACATAAATTTGTCCAAATAATCTTATTTTCAATCTCTATCAATAAAATTAATGAAGCATTTGATATAAGTTTTATTTAAATACTTTAAGTTGCAAACTCAACCTTATAAATAGAAAAACCAATAACCTATGGCAGCTATACATTCTTATCTGACCTTTAATGGGACATGTGAAAATGCATTCAATTTTTATAAATCTGTCTTTGGAGGGGATTTTCCTTCTGTCATACGATTTAAGGATGTTCCTTCTGAACGTCCCTTGCCAGAAAGCGCTAAGGAGCAGATTATGCATATGACTTTGCCAATTGGGAAAAACAGCATACTTATGGGAAGTGATAGCCCTGAGGTATTCGGAGGAGACCCGGTTGTACAAGGTAATAATTTCTCTGTAGCAATAGTGGCAGAAAGTGAAGAAGAAGCAAGACGATTATTTGAAGGCTTGTCTGCAGGTGGCAAAGTGACAATGCCTCTTGAAAAAGCTTTTTGGGGTGCTTATTTCGGGATGTTCACAGACAAGTTCGGAATACATTGGATGGTTAATTATGAATACCAAAACAAATAAATAATATAATACAAATAGTAAATACATTTAACCAAACATACACAAATTAACAATTATGAAAATAGCAACAATCACCGTACGCATTCTCCTTGGTCTTCTAATGGCTGTTTCAGGGGCAGTAGTATTATTTAACCTTGTAGAACAACCGGAAATTCCTGCCGGACCTCTTAAAACATTTACGGATGGCATGGCTGCTTCAGGATACCTTTTTCCACTAATAAAAATAGTTGAATTGGTATGTGGCCTGGCTCTAATCACAGGTTTCTTCGTGCCTTTGGCAACAGCGATTTTATTCCCCGTATCGGTGAATATCCTTCTTTGCCACTTATTCATAGCACCAGAGGGACTTCCTGTTGCAATCATAGTAGTATTGGCAAATCTGTTTTTGGCTTACGCCCATAGAAAAAATTACGAACCGATATTAGCGATGAGATAATCCCGCAGATTAATCAGTAATAATCTATTAGTCTCTCGGGGATCATCAGAACGCAATATCAAATTGGAAAAAGAGATGATAGAAGTATTTAAAACAAATATATGCGATCAGACAATGGCTGATATTTTAGTCAGCCTGATCCACAAAAATTTTGATGGATATCAGGCTAATTTTGACCTTGATGATGAAGAAAATATCCTTCGGGTAAAAAGTGAAAGTGAGTTTAATACAGAATTTCTTATCAGCTTTCTCAGTAAACTTGGATGCAATGCTGAAGTTTTACCTGATTAGATACAGTGAAATCAATTGGATTTTATGACTCACCCATTGGAAATAGAAAAAGTTATTAAAGCTCCGACCCAGAAGGTTTGGAAAGCCATCACTGATAAGGATGAAATGAAGCACTGGTATTTCCCTCTTTCTGACTTTAAACCTGAACCAGGATATGAATTCAGGTTTAAAGGAGGAAAAGATCCTGAACACCAGTTTACCCATGTATGTAAGATCACAGAAGTAATTTCTGGCCAAAAACTGGCATATAGCTGGACCTACGATGGATATAAAGGCTATTCCATTGTTACCTTTGAGATCTTTAAAGAAGCTGAAAGTACAAGGTTAAAGCTTAAGCATGAAGGGCTGGAAACATTTCCGGATACCATTCCTGATTTCGCTAGGAAAAACTTTGAACAAGGCTGGAATTACATAATAGGAACATCATTAAAAGAATATTTGGAAAAGTAATTAGTAGAGCTATGAGAAAACTGATATTTCAAATGATGATTTCTGTAGATGGCCTGTATGAAGGGCCAAACAAGGAAATTGACTGGCACAATGTAGATGAGGAATTCAATGAATATGCCATTGAACTTCTTAATAGCATTGATGTATTGCTTTTCGGAAGAATTACCTATGAACTGATGGCAAGTTACTGGCCTACCCAGGATGCAATGAAGAATGACCCTGTTGTGGCAGAGCGAATGAACAACCTGTCAAAAATCGTATTTTCAAAAAAGCTAAAATCTGCAAGCTGGCAAAACACCAGAATTGTAAATGAGAACATCAATGACTTGGTGACAGATCTGAAAAAAGAACCGGAAAAGGACATGGCTATTTTCGGAAGCTCAGACCTCGCTCTTACATTTATTAAACATAATCTGATAGATGAATACAGAATAATGGTAAATCCTCTTGTTTTAGGAAAAGGAAAAAGATTATTTGAAGGAATTGGGGATAAGCTAAATCTGAATCTTAAATCAGCCAGAACTTTTAAATCCGGGAATGTCATGCTTTGTTATGAAGCATTCTAAAGGATAAAATACAATTTATAGAATTTAATAATGATTACATTAAATAACTCCCGCAAAGTAATTGCAATTATAAAGCAATCTTTAAACGGAGAGCATCAGGACTTTACATCCGGCAATATTTCCAAAGCAGTTGTATTATTGGCAATTCCAATGATATTGGAGCTTAGTCTGGAAAGCGTATTTGCGGTGGTGGATATGTTCTTTGTAAGTAAACTTGGTAAAAATGCCATTGCAACGGTCGGCCTTACAGAATCCTTTATCACTCTCATATATTCATTGGCAATAGGCCTAAGTACTGCAGCAACTGCTATAGTCGCCAGGAGAATAGGTGAAAAGAACCCCGATGCAGCTGCACAGTCTGGGGCCCAGTCGATATTGATTTCGACAATAGTTACTATACCAATTACCATTGCCGGTATCTTTTATGCAAGCGAAATACTCGCCCTCATGGGAGCAGATAAGGATGTTATAGCAGAGGGCGCTATCTTCACCCAGATCATGCTTGGTGGCAGTCTTGCCATTATGTTACTATTCCTCATCAATGGAATATTCAGAGGAGCAGGTGATGCGTCCATGGCTATGAAAAGCCTGTGGATTGCCAGTCTCACCAACATAATCCTCTGCCCTCTCCTGATCCATTTCTGGGGATTAAAAGGAGCAGCTATAGCCACGGTAATAGGAAGAAGTAGCGGAGTATTGTATCAGGTGTATCACCTTATGAAAGGCAATGGGATGATTAAGTTTTACAGAGAACATTTTAATTTTGATAAGGCTATTATAAAATCCTTAACCAATGTCGCATGGCCTGCCACATTCCAATTCCTGGTAGCAAGCGGAAGCTGGATCGTTATCACCAGACTTGTAGCAGAACTGGATGGTACTGCTGCATCTGCTGGATATCAGATAGCGTTTCGCAACTTTGTGTTCTTTATATTACCGGCATGGGGACTAAGCAATGCTGCTGCAACTCTGGTCGGACAAAATCTGGGCGCTAAGGAATTTGAAAGAGCGGAGCAAAGTGTGATAATTGCGACAAAATACAATACCATCTTCACGGGATTGGTTATGATTCTTTTCTTATTCTTTTCCGAACCTATTGTGAGATTCTTTTCAACAGACGAACAAGTTATAAAATACGGAGTCGAGTCACTGCAGATCATTGGTGGTGGCTATATATTCTACGGAATAGGAATGGTTATGACATCAGCTTTGAACGGTGCGGGAGATACAAAAATACCAACTGTAATTAACATTATTTGCTTTTGGGTATTTCAGATCCCCTTGGCTTATTTTCTCGCAAAAGGATTAGATATGAAATCCTACGGAGCAATCATTGCAGTTCCGGCAGCACAAGCCCTTATAGCCCTGCTCTCCTGGTATTACTTTAATAAAGGAAGATGGAAAGAAATAAAAGTATAGAGGATATACAAATTTAGATTTTACAAAGCTCCGGACATACTGAATCCGGAGCTTTTGTTTTTAAATCCTGCTTAATACAATGAAACTACTGCCTTAAGGTTGAGCTGAAAATCAGTAGAAAAAATTTATTTTTATGATACTTTTTAAACTATCTGATTAAATAGATTTTTGATAAAGCATTATCCCTGTGAAATTAATGAATCTTAAACTTAAAATATCTCCGCTATTATTAATACTTGCCTTTATAAGCA
This sequence comes from Sporocytophaga sp., assembly GCA_024707265.1. GTDB lineage: Bacteria > Bacteroidota > Bacteroidia > Cytophagales > Cytophagaceae > Sporocytophaga. The sequence continues at coordinate 401,157 of JANQAB010000010.1, forward strand.
ATTTTCCTGCTCAATCCCAGAGTTCTATTGAAGTTGTTAAATCAAATCTCACAGAGAAACTTAAAAAGAAATTAGTCGACAAATCATGGAGTATTAAAACAGAATCTGATGAAATACTTATCCGCTTCTTTGAGACCTTTTTTATTAACACCTCTATTAGTCCCATAAATAATAGAAATGGTATTTATAACAAACCAGACACGATAACAATAAGAATAAAATTGAAAGAAAATTGGTCACAAAGAAAGGTCGATTCTATCAGGCAAAATAATAAAATGATTATTGAGCCACTTAAATATAGATTCATATCTCATTATGATAGTTTAAACTGGAGGTATGTAAAGTTAAGTCATCTTATGTTTTTAGAGCGGCCATATGCTTATCTGAAAAATTGGCAAATATTCAATGAGAGTGAAAAACAAGCCATTAAAAAAGTAATCATCCTACCTGATACCATAATTGAAGGTATTGGAATTTTCGTTTATTCAAATTATCAGCCCGGAGTAGGTATGGAATTGGAACCTTCAGAAATTAATCAAAAAGTCATTAAAGCATTCCAAACATTCGAAGAAATATTAGGCAAGCGTACATTATTTAAAGCTGAAGAAAGATATTAGACAGGCATCAACCTCAGCTCGAATTATATTATAAAGATAATTGAGAAGGCTTTAATGATTTTTTGGGCTTTAAAGCAAAAATGAGGGTAATAAGGAATGTGACTACTTGAGTAATCAGAATGGAATAATAGGAAAAATTATAAGAAACAATTTCTACATCCAGATGGAGATTCATAATGAGCCATAATAAAGCTGTAGAAAGTACTCCTGCACCTCCCCAAATAAATAACAAAACCTTACCATAAATCAAACCTGAAATATCCTTAAAGATCAAATATAGAATGACGGAGATTAAGGGATAAAAAGCTGTTAGTGCAATAAATGTTTCCTCTCTGTATTCTTCATTTACAATCAGGTATATCAATGAATTCTTTTGATTGATGCCATGATCAAAGCTTACATAAGGCAAAATGAAATTCACGCAAACCAATAAAAATACAAGAATAAATAATATGAATTTCTTCATGAGTTGCTATCTTTCAATTAACTACATGCTCTATTAGAGCTTTTTTACAGATTCAAATTTAATAAAAAAATCCTAGATAGGTAAAGAAAAACTGTACAGACTAAATTGAAATAAAATGATACCTCTCTTTCAGTATTGACTATTTTTTTTATTCTTAATCAATTACATTTACATAAGAAAGAAATATACTGAATGAGTAACAACATTATACCCAATCATATACCTGAAGATTTTTTTATCGCAAAAAAAAAGAAATCTATGACCATTGTGGATTTGATTGCACTACACCTCTGGCTGAGCCCGAAAGTGCTGAATACGGGGCCTGTCAATTAACCATTAACAAAAGAGGAATCATCTTCAGGGTGGCCAAAACAACCCCGACTAAAAGCGGACAATTTGTTACCATATGGAAGAGAGTTGACAATGGACCTATACAACCATTTGATATATTGGATGATTTTGACTTAATGGTAATCAGCACTCGCAAAGACAAGCTTCTGGGACAGTTTGTATTCCCCAAATCAGTTCTTTTAACTAAAGGAATCATCTCTGGAAATAATAAAGATGGAAAAAGAGGAATCCGGATATATCCACCATGGGAACCTGTAACAAGTAAACAGGCAGAAAAGACACAAGCCTGGCAGTTGCAATATTTTCTTGGTATCCAGGGTGATACCAATCTTGATTTAAAAAGAGCTCACTTATTATATTCAGAGCTAAACACCTCTGCAATCATAATGTGATTTGAAAAAAATAAATAAAATTTTAGAAGGATGTTGTAAACAATGTTTTTTTATACAACAATTATAATAGCAGCATTCCTTCTAGTGCTATTATTGCTTAAAAAAGGAAAGCAAAGTTCAGATTATATATTAATCGGCTGGATCACCTTAATATCAATACAATTAATCTCCTTTTACTCCCATTTAACAGGCTTTATTTACAAATATCCTCATGCGCTTGGACTTACTCTTTCATTGCCTATCCTTCACGGTCTGTTTTTATATAGCTATACTTCGGAGTTAACAGGAAAGAAAGTGCTAGCCAAACCTGTATATTTAATCCATTTGATTCCTTTTTTATTACTGTTCGTTCTTGCAATCCCTTTTTATATCCTGCCTTCTGAAACAAAAATTGAGGTTTTTAATAATGAGAGCAAAGGATTTGAATGGAATTCAATCATTCAGATTATTAGCTTTCTTATTTCAGGATTTTCTTATTCCACTGCAAGTATTATCAAAATCCAAAAATACAAACAGGATATTCAGGAACACTGGTCTAATATTGATAAAAAAATGTTGGTATGGCTGGAATATTTATCTATCGAACTAGGGTTAATATGGGTACTCGTATTATTTTTTGCGGGAAGGAATAAAATTCAATTATAAAATTCTTTTAATAACCTCTGTATTTTTTCATCATCGGCGTTGCTTTAACTATCATGTTTGAAGATTATTACAGATGTCTCATCAGATATTTATTCATTTTATACAATGGAGAAAATCTTTAATTTACAGGTAAGAACTTTCACTTATTCCCAAGTGATCTATTTGTAGTTGTTTCATGTTTATTTGTTTCGTTGACTTTTTTCATTTTATATATCCCCAAGGATAAACATACTATATTCGAGGATATAAATGCTGTAAAAGAACTTGAAGCATTTTTCCTGTCAGAATTCGAGAAAATAAAAAGAAATCAATAACCAGGAACTATCTATCAGAATTTCTTTATCACCTTTTATCGTTATTACATAAGCCGTTCCAGAACACCTTTGCGTTTTACAAGGTTTTTATAATCCCACTGTATGACTTTTGATTTGTCAAGCCAGCGTTTCAGGTCCTTTTTATTAACCTGCTCCAAAGAGGTATATCTGATATCTGCAGCTTTAAATTTCCCTTCTACCTGTAATTCCTCTTCTTCAAAAGATTGTCCACTCCAAAATAATAAGCGGACACTTTCTTTCAATTTGCTATAACCCACAATCGGATTACCATTTAAAAACCATACCGGATGTCCGTGCCATATTTTGTTTTCAGCTTCTGGTAAATTGTGATTGATTTCCTTTGCAAGCAAGTCACAGATCGTTTTATCTTCTGTAGACAAGGAATCATTATAATCCTGGATATCTTTACTCATCAACTTAAAATTAAGATTAGAACTTTTACAATAACTTTAAATTTAACCTTACTAAGGATTGCTTTTTACTTTACAATATAGGTTTTGTCGATCTTTTGTGCAAACACATCCCCAGTAACTCCCTTTAACTTAATCTTACCAGTTAATTTGAATAATCCTTGTTCAGTGGGTTTAAAAAAATAAATTGTCTCCCGATCCAAAACGTGTGTCTGAAATGGTAAAACTATATTGTTGTCATTTTTCAAGGTTAAATTTTCAATGAAATAATCAATCTTATGATATTGTTGAAAATCAGGAAGTATTGCAATTTTAAGAGTATCTGAAAGGGTTAAGGTATCTTTATTAGAAAGCACTCTGCTATCTAGACCAAAAACACAAATAGAACAACCAAATTTTGAGCTGAAATTATTAATGATTTTTTCTTCCTCTTTTATTAAATATAAAAGACTGATCAGGGAATCGGTACTGCTTGTATAAGTTAACTTATATTTATTTTGAAGATTATGTGAAAGATTGATGAGATAATCTTTAAATGCTTCTTTATCTATAGAATTGTTCTCGTTTAAATGGGTTACAATACTTCTTCTTAAACTAAAAATTGAATCCTTAATATTATTATAAGTATCCATTAAGGAAGGCTCTTTTTCTATTATCTGACAAGTTTCAAAGGTTTTGTTAATCTTTAATAATAAAGTTTCATTCTTATCATTGTACTCAGCAATCAGGCTTTTTAGTATATCATTCCTAACATTGTCATCATTGGGAGTACAACCAATCAAACATAAAAAGAGAGATAAAAAGAAATAGTTCTTAGAAGCACTCATTTTAATTATATAATAATCATTTAAAAATCAATCTTGCTCACATACTTTAATTACAATTTTACCAATTGCCTTACCATCTCCTAACCTTTGCAAAGCTATAGGAACTTCCTTTAATGTATATTTAGAATCGATCACTGGTTTTACAAGACCTTTTTCAATCAGGCCTAACAAAAGATCTAAACCTTTATTGGCCTCGTGCACCAGAATACCCAGCTTTTTATTTTCATTCCTGGAAAGTAAAGAACCCAATAAGCCCACCTGTAATATACAAGGTATCGTTCCTCCTATCACAACAAGCCTTCCATTAGGCAATAATGACTTTTTATAAGCATAAACAGAACGATTAGCTACAACATCAATAATCAGGTTATAACGAAAGCCTTTCTCTGTATAATCCTCATATTTATAATCGATAACGTGATCAGCTCCAAGATTGCACAACATTTCCAGTTTTTGAAAACTATCTACGCAAGTAACTTCTGCACCAAGTGATTTTGCAATCTGAAGAGCAAAAGTCCCCACACCTCCTCCAGCTCCATTAATTAATACTTTATCACCTGCTTTAACTGTAACACTATCATGAAGAGATTGTAACGCAAGTACTCCGGCCTGAGGGATTGCTGCGGCTTGTTCAAAAGACAAATCTGAAGGTTTGAATGTTAACAATGTTTTGGGAACACAAACATATTCCGCAAATCCGCCCCAGCGCTCTGATATGTCGCCCATCACTGCATCTCCGGCTTTAAAATGCTTAACATTCCTTCCAACCATTTCAACCCTTCCTGCTATATCACACCCGATAATCTTATGTTTAGGCTTGAAAACTCCGAATAATAACCTGTACAAATATGGCTTTCCTCTTAACAAATCCCAATCCCATGAATTAACAGACGCTGCATAAATCTTTACCAACACTTCATTATCACCAGGTATTGGCTTCTCCACATCTTTCAACTGAAGGACTTCAGGATTTCCATATTTTGAATAGGTTATTGCTTTCATAAAATCATAAGGGCTTCAATTAAACATTAGCTAAACAATGAATTTTTAGTTTTACAGATATAATAAAAAAAGTAAGGTAAATAATTTAGTTGAAAGATTGTACATTCATAAACAAAAAAAGCTCCACCATTAACTGATGTTATGGTGGAGCTTTTTTGTAACTGTTAACCTGCTATTGTACTATTAATTTCTGTGTCCAGCTGGTTTTTCCATTGGAAAACTTCAGATAGTATATGCCTGAGCTTAGATCAGATATATCAAAAGTTTTTTGTAACTGAACTCCTATATCAATCTTACGAACCAAAGATCCGTTTGCTTTTAAAAGATCTGCGGAAAGATATCCTACCTCGTTAGAACTTTCAATTGTTAAGGAATCTTCGGCAGGATTGGGATAAAATTTAACGAAAGCCTTTAATGCTGCTATTTCTATTCCAGATGCTATTGCAGTAAAATCTGCCTTTAAAACTATTGGAGAACCTGTTAATGTAATTGAGTTACCAGTGACAGCTTGCCCCTTGCTGGTTGTAGAATAATCCCAGCTATACATTGTAGCACCAGGAGCAGGAGTTCCTGGAAGCTTAAGTTGAACTGTTGCTGACTCACTTCTGTCAATGGATGTTTTTGCCCATAATACATAATAAGTTTCATTCCCCTTTGTAAAAAGCCGCACCATCTGCTGTTGCAGGTAAGTTAAGGGCGGCAGTTTTATCCGGATCATAAACACTACCATGAATCAGAGAAGTTAGGGACTTTGTTGCAACTCCAGCAGGAGTAATTTTAGCAGTTGCCAGTGTAGCTTTATTCAGATTATAAAACATACCCATTAAATCCATGCCTTGTTTAGGTGAAGTGCTTTCAGACTCATCTTTATCATCACCAAGTTTATAAGTATAAAGTTGCACTATCCGATTCATCTGTGCCTTTACAAAAGCCTTAACGATGAAATTTCGTTGTGCCTCTGGAGAACCAATCCACGTGGCATCTGTGTAGGTCTTTCTTGGAATATTAGTCTCTGTGATAATCCAGATTTTCTCAGGAAAAGTAATTCCGTTATATCCGAATTTATTAAGAACATTATCCAATTTGGCTCTTTGATCCAACATAGCCTGAACAGCATTATCAGAATGTCTGAAGTAATCAAAATCACCTTTTTTACTATTCCATACTCTCTGATTGTACTGCGGATATGAATGATAACTCAATACATCGAAGTATGCCCCACCTTTTAATGGATATTCAGCTGAAACTTTACCTCCGTCAGGGTTATCTGTTACCCTCATCATAGCATCCAGAAAGCTGGCATATCCGATACCACCTGTTGTTACATATAGAGAAGGCTTTAATGCCTTTACAACTTCATAGGTAATTCTTAACAAACGAACATACTGAGGGATTGAAGCATTCAGATTGGGCAGATCGCAAGGATTTGGTTCGTTATCAAACCAGTTGCCTGCTTCCCCTTTATTCTTATCTCCAAGGCCACTATAGGTAAAGTCCGGTTCATTCCATACTTCAACAAATTTGATATAGTCACCATAGGTCTGAATAACTTTATACACAAAATATGCATAATAATTATTCTCATTGATAGGAGTTTTATTAGGGTCACTTGTATCCCATATTGGCAGGTACATATTCTTGAATACCTTGCTATTTAAAGTCTTTGAAGAGCAGGTAATCGTTTCAGTAGACTGATGAGATGCCAAAATATCACCATCAAGAAACAGAGTAATATCATGCATCTTTTTGTTTTCAACATAATATTTGAATTCATTAAGTCTCACATTTATTCCATAATCTTCAACAAACTTATCGTTAAGCTTGGGACGCATGGAATATAAGCCTGCTTTTTCCATCAAATCCGACAACAATTTGTCGGTAGGTGCATTATTATTAAATCCGCTGTAATAACCCGGGTTAGTTCCGTATGCAAAAATACCTGAATATGGTTCCACAACATCATTGGCGGTAAATGTCGGCTTCTGGGCGTAAGATGTGATAGAAAAAATCACAAATATCCATCGTAGTGTTTTAATCATGCAATAATAGATTTAGGAAAAAAAACTAATTCAACTTAATAATCAGAGGAATAAATACAAAAGTAGCAAGTACCATATATTGTAAGCACTTTGTAGAGAGCTTGATACGCCCCTTCCTTAAACTAGGTTGCCTTCCGTATCATCAGGAAGGTATTTTAGTTTAACTTTTGTCTGATTTTCTGGAACTTATATTTGTATATTTTTAACAGTGATTTTGCGGATGGTATCACCATTATATTCTATCTATATGCAAAATGATTATTTTTTGGATATTCTCAAAACGTTGAACATTAAGAATTTCAGAATATTACCATTGATATTGAATACATTCTAAATCATTTTTTACAATTCATTTCAAGCACAAGTCCTCTTATATCTGGAAATAATTACAATTATAGAATCTTCGCATTAACCAAAAGTCAGAAACAAAGTTTCAATATAAAGTACATATTATCAACCTCTTATTCTGGTTAACGATCGGTGGTAATTAATCAATATGATAGGACCTGCTAAAGACATACTAATGGGAATTGCTATTGGAGAAGCTCTTGGAGTCCCTTTTGAATCATCAGAAAGACCTGTTATGTTGAAATATCCTGTTGAAGATATAGTTGGATGTAAAGCTCACAGTCAACCAACAGGTACCTGGTCGCATAGCAGTGCTCTTACATTCTGCATGACTGAATCCATTATTAATGGCTATGATCTGGAAACTACAGCTATTAATTTTATCAGATGGAAAAATGAATCTCTAAGACACACCAAAGGATATATATTTGACCATCACAATACAACTGTTAAAGCTATATGCAGACTTGAAAAGCTAATGAATCAAAGTCAAGACGAAAATTTAAATATATCTTCTTATTCATCAGACTTTGATATCAGTAATGGTTCTTTGATGAGAATTCTCCCCCTCCTCTATGTAATCAGAGACAAACCTACCAGATTCCAATTTGATATCATTTGGGAAAGTTCAGCTCTAACTCATAATCATATCAGAGTTGCTATGTGTTGTATGATTTATCTGAAAGTTGCAGAGCATATTCTGAATGGCCTTGAAAAATCAGATGCTTATGAACAGACAAGGTTTGAAATAAAGGAGCTATGGGAGGTGATACATTTTGATGTAAATGAATTAAGATACTTCGAAAAGATAATTCTATCCGATATCCGAACCTATCCTATCGATAGCTTAAGATCCGGAGTATATGTAATAGAAACGCTTGAGGCCTCCCTATGGTGTTTATTGAAGACAGACTCATACAAAGATGCTGTACTTAAATCAATAAATCTCGGAGGCAATACCAGTACAACCGGAGCTATCACGGGTGGATTAGCAGGTTTGTATTATGGTTATAACACTTTTCCCGATCACTGGATTAAAACCTTATCAAAGAGGAATTATATTGAGCAACTGGCAAATAGACTGGACTTAGCCTTTTCAAACAGGGTATGAATTCCTTTAAACAAATGCTATTTAGATTGTGTGAGATTTTTTAACTCACTCCAGAGTGAATCATTTTGCGCTCTTAATAACTGGTTTTCTTCTGTTAGATTCTTAATCACACTAAATGAAGTATTACGAGTGCTTTCTTTTTCTTTCATACACTCTTCTGCTTTTAAATGCTCAGTTACTGCATAAGCAAAAACACCCAACACTGCAAAAATTATAATTACTAAAAGTGAATTCCTTTTCATGACTTACATTTTTGATTCAAATGTATTTTAATTTTAACAAACCCCAAATTAAAAGTTAAGTTACTAATTTTAGTTTATAAATATGAGTTTAATTATTTTCCATATCAGTCAAAACTCCTACCATTCCACCACCAGGTGCCATCCATATCATAAAGGGTTTCCCACTTAAAATACTACCTTCTTCAACAGTAAGCATTTCCTGGTTTACTTTAGACTCAGGAATATCTTTATACAAAATATAATGGAATGATTTTTCTCCCAATTCAGACAAATCAATTTCAACAAATCTATCCTCTTCATTGGTCATGGCTCCAATAAACCATTGCTTACCTTTTTCTTCTTGCCAATACAATGTATTGTCCTACCTCTCCTTTCAAAAATTTTGTTTCATCCCATGAAGCTGGCACAATCTTTAAAAACTCTGAACCTTTCTGACCACCATAAGCATCAGGATGGTCACATAGACTTTGCAAAGCACTTTCATAAACAACATACATGGCCAGCTGGCTGCATCTCGTCCCAATAGCCATTGGCTCCTGCCATACTGCCTTATGACTTTCAGCAGACACATTACGAAAAGCACCTGGAGTAAAATCCATAGGACCTGCAAGCATTCTCGTATAAGGTATTGTTACATGATGAGCAGGTAATGTATGAGACCACTTATTATACTCCATCCCCCTCACTCCTTCATATGTAAGCAAATTAGGATAAGTTCTTGACAATCCGCTTGGCTTATGAGCTCCATGCATATTTACGAACAAACAATTATTCGCAGCATATGCTGTTACTTCAACATAAAAACGCACCATCTCCTGATCATCTCTATCCAAATAGTCCATTTTTATTCCCTTGATCCCCCATTGCTTGTATAAAGGAAAGGCCTCATGCATTTGCCTTTTTACACAATTCCAATTGAGCCATAAGAGGATGCCCACATTTCTTTCTTTTCCATACGCTATCAATTCAGAAAGATTGAGCTCGGGAATAGATTTGGTTATGTCTGCTTCAATATCATCATGTTTTCCATACCAACCTGCGTCAATCAATATGTATTCAAGGTTAAATGAGCTTGCAAAGTCAATATAATACTTTATAGTATCAGTATTCATGCCTCCTGATATACCATCCTTTTTCACTACCGCATTCGACCACCAGTCCCAGGCATATTTTCCGGGCTTTATCCAATCTTCAGCATTAACAATTTTTGAAGGAGGGTTTAAATGATATAACAAGTTTGATTCTATTAAATTTCCAGCATGATCTCCAGTCATCACAACCCGCCAGGGAGTTTGAAATGTGCCGGTTTTCCTCACAGCGATAAGATCATCAGGGGTATGTGATAATGTACTAAAAATCGATTTAGTCTCTATATCACATTTAAAATAACTACCGGCATAATCTATGAGTGATGCTTCGGTGATAGCGAAAGCAAGTTCTTCATTCAGAACTAATAAAGGCAGAGCTATTAAACGCTCAGGTTCCAATTCTGAAATGCTCTGATTCTGATATGACTCTTCGTAATTAGTGGTAAACGAGTGAACATACATCGGCCAAAAAGACAGATCTGAAGGAATCGGAGAATAGCAATTGTGCTCATTAATAATGTGAAACTCATGTGCATCGCTTTGAGAAAATTTATAACAAAAAGCCAATCCTTCATTATATGCTCTTACGATGATATCGATATGGCATCTGCTATCCTGGCAATGCAAAATAATTTGATTGTATGCAGCTACAGCCTTACTGGATTTTCCGGAATAAAGATTATAATTCTCCCTGGAAGAAATACGTTCTGTACTTCTGATTTTTAAATGCTCTCCAATCCTGCCTTCAGTTGTATCAAAGCCACTAAGGCAGCATTTAAGGAATCTCTTCCTATTGTAATCACATAAAAGTAATACCCCAGTTTGTGATTCCTCAATATATATACTTACTCGCCCGTCGGGAGATTCCAGTTTCATGACTATTTAGATTAGTATAAATAAAATCTATTCAAGTTTTAATACCCCGAACATATAAGTTTCCGCCCTTGTATTGCATTTATAGACGATGAATTCTGATTCATTTTTTTTAATTATTTCAGAAATCTTAATAATTCCTATATAATCGGTCATATCCACAATATCCCTTTTCTCATTGCCTTGTTCATCAATCGTACAAACCACAGTCATAGCATAGTTGGAATTTTTAAAATGTAAAATCTTCTTTTGTCCTGGAATATTTTTATTGTCATCTGAAAATATTAATCTGATCTTTCCATCCTTCACAGATTTAACGTATGAGCAATATGGAATAAGACTTTCCTTTCCATCCTGCTTTTTTCTTACTACCACATGACGTTTAATTTTTCCCTCTTTATCCAGTTCAACTATGAGTATATCTCTATAGTAAGTAGTATATCCTGCATTTCCGGTATAAACAGAACCTGTTCCATAATTTGAAAAATATGCATAAGTATTGTAACTACTATTTGAAATATCTTCAGAGAAGATATAACATTTGCCATCATCAGTTACAGTTATATCCTGCAATAGAAAATCAGCAGAAATCACATAACTATCTTTTTTACCTTCAACATCAATAAATTCAGGGCCAAAATCATTGGTTATAATTTTTAGTTTAAATGACTCTACAGCATAAATCCCATGTTCTGTTAATGTTTCAAGAGTTCTGATCATTCCGGTTATTGGTTCTTGCTGCATTTCCCCCCATCTAACTTTCTGACCAAATGAATCAAACTGCCAAAAAGTACATGATACAAGAAGTAAAATAATCCGACGATTCATAAAATTTTAAAAATATTTAAAGCTAATAAAGTATGTAAGGAAGGCAATATCCACCCTGTGTACAAAAATATTTCAATTTTTTCATCCTTTCACAATAAAGCCACGTATAAATTCGATAAACACAAATTCCGGAATTATGAGGAAAATTTATACGCTTTTAATCGTAATTGCTGTGGTTCTTTCATCCTGTATTACAGGAGGTAAAAACAAAATGAGCCACAAAAAAGCATCTTCCTCGGGTGCGGTAGCTTCTGAGAGTAGCAAATCATCGAATAAAAAAGTAAGGGCCAATTATCGTTCTAATAAATTTCATCCAAGTGCATCAACTTATGAAAAAGTTGAAGACCCTACACTTCGCGCGCATAAAGATTTAAAGGAATCCAGGAAATACAAAAAATATGAAGCTAAGAGAAAAGGCTCTCAGGCTCAATACCTGAATACTTTAAATAAAACGAACAAATACAAGGATTCTAAAGTAAACAACGGGAAGTTCAGTTTTTATTAACAGATTAAATTGAATGAATAAATTATACAATATGAGAAATAAGGTAACAGTCAGCATTATTATGCTGGGCCTCTTATTTTTTACATATACAGGGGCCTGGGCTCAGGACATTCAGTTTAGTCAGTTTTATAATGTGCCCCTGTTTATAAGCCCGGCATTTGCAGGAAGTGTGCATCAACCAAGAGCTACAATCCATCAGCGATTGCAGTGGCCAAAGCTCGATGGTAAATATATTACTTCATTTGCTTCATTCGACACTTACTCACCAAAATACAATAGTGGTTTTGGTGTATATGCATTAAAAGACTGGCAAGGATCCAATACTATCAGTTCTACTGAAATCGGATTTCAATATAGCTATGAATTGCACATCAATAGTCAGCTTGTTTTCAGACCAGGTTTACAACTTGCAATGATTTCAAGGTATATAGATTATGCTGACCTGAGATTTCCTATTCAGTTTAATGATGAACAGGGCTTCTTTGATCCAAATAACAACTATGCAGGAGTTCCCCGAAAATCATTTGCAGACATATCTGCCGGAGGTGTGTTTTATTCAAAAAACTTGTGGTTAGGTTTTTCAACCCATCACATAAACACTCCTAACCAAAGCTTTTATGGAGATATAAGCAGATTACCTGCAAAGTTTGCTGTTCTAGGCGGTTATAAATTTCTCTTCAGCAATGATAAGAAAAAATATTACACAGATGACGACAATGAAATAAGCCTTACTCCTACCTTCCACTATAAATCTCAAGGAAAATCTGATCAGTTTGACCTTGGTCTATATGGAGTGTATAATCAGCTTCTTGCCGGTGGATGGTATAGAGGTATACCGTTTAAAAGATATGAACACCGATTCCAGAATAATGAGTCAGTTGTAATATTCCTAGGATTCAAAACAGCTATCGGACTAAAGTTTGGCTATAGCTATGATTTTACTGTTTCTAAACTTGCTATAGCAAGAACAGGGGGATCTCATGAGTTTAACCTTACTTATTTATTCACCAAAAAAATTAAAGAAGAAAAAACCGATGCGTCGTATGCCATGCCCAAGCTTTTAATACTTGGGCATATTTATTTATTATCAAATGAATTTCAGTTTCTATTTTAAAGAGTTTTTACTTCTTAGTTATTTTGTCTGTTATCTTTCAACTGGTATGGCTCAAAAAAAAGAGCCTGCTGTATCTGGAAAAGACTTACAAACACTTGAACACCAGGCGAGCAATTATTTTTTGCTTGAAAAATATAGCTTGGCAGAGCCATTATACTTTAAATTGGATTCACTGAAACCAAATACTCCTGACTATTGCTATAAGCTTGGAGTTTGTTATATCTATAATAACAAGGAAGGCATAGCGCTTCCTATATTCGAAGCAGGATTAAAAAAGGCTACCTTATACCCTAAAGCTCTGCTCTATTATACTGCAAAGGCATATCATCTCAATCATAAGTTTGATGAAGCCATCAAATATTATGAACGTTATAAAGGCTTTGTGAATAAAGAAGGTGACAAATCCAAAATTACAATCATTGCTAACCTCAACAGACAAATTGAGATGTGCAGAAATGGGAAAGATCTGATAAAAAATCCTCTCCCTCTGGAAGTTTTTAACTTAGGACCGGAAATTAATTCTCAGTATCCTGATTATGGCCCTGTAGTAACGGCCGACGAGGAACAGGTTATTTTCACTTCTAACAGACCGAATACAACAGGTGGACAAAAAACTGAAGACGGAATTTTCTTTGAGGATATTTACATTTCCCGAAAGACCACAAACGGATGGTCCCCGGCAGTGCAGATGACAGAGTTGAATACGCAAGGCCATGATGCCAGTAAAGGTATAAATCCCAATGGGGAAAAGATGATTATATATCGTTATGGAAAAGACAAACTTCTATCTTCTGCTTCCGGAGATCTATATTTATCTGAGCATAAAAATGGCAACTGGCAGAAAGCAGAAAGAATGTCAGATAAAATCAATTCTCCGGGATGGGAGCCTTCTGCAAGTTTACCGGACGATGACAGAATCATATACTTTGTAAGTAACAGACAAGGTGGCTTTGGAGGTACTGATATTTACAGCATTAAAAAACTTCCAAACGGAGAATGGGCTGAGCCCTGGAATCTTGGCCCCGGAATTAATACACCCTATGATGAAGATTCACCATTTATTTCACCGGATGGCAAAACATTATACTTTAGTTCGACAGGCCATCGTTCAATGGGCGGTTATGATATCTTTATAACAAGGTTTGATGAAACGAAAAAGCAATGGACCTCTCCTGAAAATGTAGGCTATCCAATAAGCACCGCTCAGGATGATTTATATTTTAGCTGGTCTGCCGACGGATCCAGAATATATTTCTCAAGTGTAAGGCCGGGAGGATATGGTGACAAAGATATTTATTATGCTTCCATTAAGAAAATTAATAATAATGTTCTGATTTTAAAGGGAAAAATTATAGATGCCAAAGATCAGAAACCGTTAGAAGCAATAATCAGAATAAGTGATCCGGAAACCAACGAAACAATTACAAACGTAACCACGAACAGCAATACTGGCAAGTATCTTGCCGTACTGCAAACAGGAAAAAAGTATAGAATTACATTTGAATCAACTAATTTCCATATAATTACCGAAAATATTGATTTATCCGGGCCAGTTAACTCAACAGAACTCGAAAAAAATATAATACTTGAAAAGTATTAAGTTAATTATGTTAAATTTAAGGTATTAAAAGAAAAACAATCGGAATTTAAGCAATGAAGTGCCGAAGATACATTCAGGGATTAAGCATTTATTTATTTTTATGGATCCCCTTTATTACCAACGGGCAATTTAATCATGTTGGAGAAGAATATAAAGAAGTTGAAGCGCATGCTAAAGAACTAATGATAAATGAGCAGTATTATCTTGCTCTACCCATTTATCATTACCTAGACAGTCTTCTTCCCAATAATCCCAAATACATTTATCCATTAGGAGTTTGCTACCTGAACAAAGTTGAAGAAGCAAAAGCACTTAGCTATTTTGAAAAATGCCTGAAAGAACCATCTAAATATCCGGATAGACTTTATTATTATACAGGAAAAGCATATCATTTACAATTGGAATTTGATAAGGCTCTTGCCAGTTATGAAGTATATAAGACACTTCTAGTTAAAGCAAAGAAAAAAAGCAATAAAGCTCTTTTAAAAGAAGTATATAGAGAAATTGAGATGTGTCATAATGGAAAAGAGCTCATTGCCAAGCCTCTGGACATTACAATTACTAATCTTGGGAGTTCAATTAACTCCCCTTTTCCCGAACATGGCCCTATCTTGTCTGCTGACGAAAGTGTATTGATTTTCACCTCCGGAAGGTCCACGACAACCGGTGGGAACATTGATAAGGTAGATGGTCAGTATTTCGAAGATATTTACATTTCACACAAAACCGATTCTGGCTGGAGCACACCTGTAAGCATTGGGGACAGCATCAATACATCTGAACATGATGCCAGTATTTCACTGTCAGCTGATGGGCAAAAACTTTTACTATACAAATCTGAAAAAGAATATTTTGGTTTAAGCACTCAGGGTAATCTGTATGTAAGTGAATTAAAGGGTATTCATTGGACTAAACCTGTAAAGTTGCCTTCTCAAATCTGTACTAAAAACTGGGAACCAAGTGCAAGTATTTCAGCTGATGAAAAGTTTATGATTTTCTCAAGTAACCGTCCTGGAGGATTTGGAGGTCTTGATTTATATATTGTTAAAAAACTCCCAAATGGCCAGTGGGCCCTTCCAATGAACCTTGGAGGAGTGATCAATTCGCCCTACGATGAGGATGCCCCCTTTATTCACCATGATGGTAAAACATTATATTTCAGCTCTAATGGGCATAAAAGTATGGGAGGATTTGACATCTTTATGTCAAAATTTGATTTATCAACCTTCAACTGGAATGAACCGGAAAATATTGGTTACCCCATAAGTACTGCTCATGATGATATGCATTTTTCATGGACAGCTGATGGTAAAAAAATTTACTTCTCCACAACTCGCCCGGAAGGCTTCGGAGACCGGGATATTTATTACTCTGAAGTATATAAAGAGGCCGCTAAATTGGTGGTTTTAAAAGGAATCATTTCAGACTCATTAACATCAATGCCTTTAGATGCAACTATAAAAGTATTAGATAGTAATAACAATGAAGTAATCGGAATTTTCAATTCGAACAGTTCCACTGGTAAATATATCGTCATCCTTCCTGAAGGAAAAAATTACAACTTTTCAATCACTAGTCAAAACTACAATGTGTGTGCTGACGTTTTAAATTTTTCTAACCTTGAAAAATTCGAAGAAATAGAAAAAAATATAAAATTGTGTCCTAAATATAAGTAATTAGGGCACAATTTTCCTGTACATTTTTTTGACTTTTCCCTCCTGAAAAAAAATTAGATTAATTATTTATTTTATTAGACAAAACAACTATAGATTCTGAAATCCGTAAAAGGCTGTAATAACTGTGTCTAAATTATCGATACAGATTATTAAAATGACTTAAGAAGATATTAAAGGATCTATAAATTGTCAAACAAAATACTACTACAATGTTTCCGGGAGATTTTAAATCGAACAAATTGATCAGAAAGAGAATAAAATTCTCACTATTGATCTTGTTTTCGTTTATCTTCTTTTTCTCAGGGGGTTTCGGAGGGTACGAAAGAGATAAGACCTGCATCTACGGATAATGGATATGTTGTACTTGATCCAGGATGGTCACCATTTGCAACTTATGGTTGTCCTGTAACAAGCAGATTAAATATAAGAATCTGTAATGTTGGTGAAAGAGTATATTTCGGTTTTAATCAACCCAATAGAGACGTCAGATTCAGAATTAAAGACTCCAGTGGAGTAATTGTTGTTCCTCAGACTACTGTACCAAGTTCTGGGGCAGGATATATTTCTACTTATAACCGTGCAGTAGCCGGGCCTTCTGCCATTGTAGGTGCAGGCGGATACGATGCAATGTCTTTTACAGCCACCCAAACCGGAGATTATTATATTGAATTTTTACTTCCTAACGGAAATCCAAGAAGGGAATTTGATTTATTTGATATTACTGTGGCATCAGCTGCCAATGTTCCCATTAAAGGAAGAATCTGGTCTCAATCCTGGATGTTGTCTACTAAAAGTTTTACGAATGCATTCAAAGGATTAATGTATATATATGCCGATGATGGAATTGTTACATCATTGAATTTTAATGGCATGCAGCCTTATGTGTTCGTATTGAATGCTAACATGACCGGTACTGGAAATACCGGTAATCCTGATTTAGACAGACAGTCAAAAGTGGGTTCTTCTACTTATCCAAAATACAAAGTATTCCTTAACGATCCGGACCCGTCTTGTTTTCCTACAGGTCAGTTTGGTAAAATTACTGCACCGACAACTGTTTCAGGTTGCCCTCCCACAAACTTTTGTTTAAATGTGTTTGTGGACAAGCCAGGTTTTGCTCAAATATTCCTTGATCTGAATGGTATTCCAGGCCATCAGCCCGGTACAAGTGACCGGGCAATTTCTGCAGTAGTAAACCCACCCCAAACCTGTATACCATGGGATGGAAGAGATGGTTTAGGGAACAGAGTAACAACTGCCGTATCAATAAGAACCCGAACGGACTTCTATAACGGACTTACACACATTCCTTTATATGATGTGGAGGGGAACCCTAATGGTTACATTGTAAATTTGGTTCGACCCCTGACCGGAATTCCAATAAAATTATATTGGGATGACAGAAATATTCCTGCTGCTAATGGAAGTACAAACCTTACAGGTTGTAATAATCCCTGCCATAAATGGACCTGGTATGGTTCAGATAATACAGCAAGAGACTATGGTAACAGAAATACAGTCAACACCTGGTGGTATGCTGATTCAACTTCCGACGTAACGGACAATTTGGTGCCCCCGGGCATTGTTGTTGATGCAGACACCAGAATTTCAGATTCTAATGGCAATGACTCGACAATCTGCGGATCTGCTACGTCTTATACCCTTAGCGGACTTGTACAAAATGCTGGAGGAGGAATGTGGACGACTACAGGTACAGGTACATTTTCTGATGTAAACAATATGAATGGGACTTATACTCCTTCAGCAGCAGATAAGGCGGCAGGGTTTGTAAGGATCATCCTTGTTTCTATAGGTAATGGTGCCTGCCCGGCCATAAGAGATACTCTGACCCTGAGATTCCAGGCAATTCCTTCGGTATTAGCAGGTCCTGCAGTCACAGTCTGCTCAAACAATCCTCAGGTTGCTTTGAATGGATCTGTTCAAAATGCATCCGGAGCTATATGGTCGAGCTCAGGAACAGGTACATTCACACCTTCAGCAACCAATCTGGTTGCTACTTACATTCCTTCAACGGCAGATATTGCCTCAGGGAATGTTTCTTTAACATTAACGTCAACTGGTAATGGTGTTTGTCCTGCAACTCAAAGCGTTACTAAACTTATAACGATAGAACAAGCACCTACTGCAAATGCAGGCCCGGATCAGACAATCTGTTCAGGCGGAACTGCGACCTTAGCTGGAAGTGCTTCAAATTATACAAGTATAACATGGTCCGGTGGAAAAGGAACATTTTCTCCGAACAATTCAACCTTAAATGCTACATATACACCTCATAATTCAGAAAAATCGGGTTCCATAACACTTACACTTACTGCTACAAAAGTCGGTTGTGCTACGGTTACTGATCAGGTAAATGTCATTATACAACCTGCCCTTACTGTAAATGCAGGTGCAGATATTTCTGTTTGTAAAAACAATCCTGCTGCCAACCTTTCCGGAACTTCAACAAATGCAACAACTTATACCTGGTCAGGTGGAGTTGGTACATTTTCAAATGCCAATGCACTAACAACTATCTATACTGCAACAACAGCCGAAACCAACGCTGGTCCTGTTACATTAACTCTTACTGCCTCAAGACCGGGTTGTCCTTCTGTTTCAGATCAGGTGCAGGTAACCTTCACTCCATCACCAGTTTCAACTCCAGGTCCCGGAAGTACTGTATGTGCTAACAATCCAAACGTTTCGCTTAACGGATCTGTAACCGGAGCCACCGGTGGTAGATGGACAGGAGGTTGCGGAACATTTATACCAAATGATGCTACTTTAAATGCTACTTATATTCCTTGTGCCAGTGAAGTGTCAAGCGGTTTAATTTCCCTTACACTTACCACTACCGGCAATGGTACTTGTAATGCAGTTTCGAATTCTACACTAATATTAGTAGAGCCATCTCCGGTTGCAAATGCAGGATCAGACAAATCAGTTTGCGAAAACAACCCGAATATTGTCTTGTCTGGCACTATCACTGATGCTACATCATCAACTTGGTCAGGTGGGGCTGGTTTATACCAACCAAGTGCTACTGATTTGAATATTACATATATTCCAACTTCAAACGAAATAGCATCAGGATCTGTAGTACTAACTTTAACAGCAAATAGAGCTACATGTAATTCACACTCAGACCAGGTAACAATTAATTTTACTCCTGCACCTATTGTAAATGCTGGACCGGATCAGTCAGTGTGTGCCAACAATTCAGTTGTAAATCTGAACGGCACTGTGAGTAATGCCGGAGGGGCGATTTGGTCCGGAGGTGCTGGTACCTTCTCTCCTAATGCTTCTACTTTAAATGCAAAATACACACCTACTGCTGGTGAAATAGCAACAGGTACAGTAACGCTCACATTATCATCAACCGGAAATGGTAATTGTATTCAGGTTCAGGATGAGGTTGTAGTTACAATAACTAAAACGCCAACTATTGATGCTGGTACAAATAAAACAGTGTGTGCGAACAACCCTGCCGTAAATCTTAGTGGAAAAGTAACCATTGCTGCTGGAGGAACATGGTCCGGAGGCAGCGGAATTATAACTCCAAACATAGATTCATTAAACATTAGATATGTTCCTTCTGCTGCTGAAATTGCTGCAGGAACAGCAACACTTACATTTACTACAAGAGGAAATGGAAATTGTATTCCAGTTTCTGATCAGGTTTCTGTAAACATCACCCCTGCCCCTACTGCAAATGCAGGAGCAGACAAATCTGTTTGTGCCGATAGCCCGGCTATTTCTTTATCAGGTTCAGTAACAGTGGCTACCGGCGGTACATGGTCTGGTGGAATGGGAACATTTACGCCTAACAATACTTCATTAAATGCAACCTATCAACCAACTGTATCTGAAATTAATTCTGGTTCCGTTACTCTTACTTTAACCACTTCAGGAAATGGAATTTGTAATCCGGTTTCTGATCAGATATTAATTTCAATAGCCCCAGCTCCTACAGTAAATGCTGGAGCTGATCAGGTATTATGCGGAGCTGTTTCCTCAGTTGCATTGTCTGGCAATGTAACTGGGGCAACAGGCGGAACATGGACTACCTCCGGCACCGGAACATTCTCTTCAAATGCCAATACACTTAATGCAAGTTATGTTCCATCAGCAGCTGATAAAACAGCTGGAAATGTAACTTTGACATTAACAACAACAGGGAATGGTCTTTGCAAAGAAATTAAAGATCAGGTTGTACTTTCCTTTACAACGGTTCCCACTGTAAATGCAGGTCCTGATCAGGTTATATGTGCGAATGATCTTCCTGTTAGATTAGCAGGGTCAGGATCAGCAGCAAACTGGTCTGGAGGAAGCGGAACATTTACACCTAATTCCAATTCCGCAAATGCAACTTATATGCCATCAGCATCAGAAATAGCTTCTGGTACAGTTACCCTTACACTTACAACAGTAGCGAGTGGTGCTTGTCCTGTGGTTTCTGATCAGGTTAGAATTACAATTCCTCCTGCTCCCACTGCAAATGCAGGTTCTGACTTTATAATGTGTGGAAATTTAACCAGTTACACACTTAACGGAACAATAAACAGCGCTGCCACAGGCGGATTCTGGACAACTACCGGAACGGGTGCCTTTACTCCAAACGCATCTACCTTAAACGCGACCTATACACCATCTACAGCGGATAGAACTGCTGGATCTGTATATTTAATATTATCCACTACAGGAACAGGGATTTGTTCAACCACAAGAGATACAATGCAATTGACAATATCACCTAGAGTAACTGTAAATGCAGGGCCAGACCAAACTCTTTGTGCAAGTCTGACAGGAATTCAATTAAACGGTACTGCCAATAATGCAGCAGGAATTACCTGGACAACTTCAGGAACAGGAACATTTACTCCAAACGCTACAACATTATTAGCGTCATATATTCCGTCATCAGGGGATACTGCAGCTAAGTCAGTCACCTTAACAATAACTTCTGTCGGTACCCCTACATGCGCCTCAGTTACTGATAATGTAACAATCCAATTTACACCTGCTCCTGTAATAATAGCAGGACCTGATCAGACGCTTTGCGCAGATGTTGCCTCAGTTCAGTTAGCTGGTTATAAAGCGAATTCTACCGGGGCAAGATGGAGCACCTCTGGAACAGGAACATTCTCTCCATCCTTTACAACATTGAATGCATCATATATACCCTCTGAAGCGGATAAAGGTACATCAGTGACATTAACACTTAGCAGCACAGGAAGCGGAATTTGTAATGGTGCATCTGATAACCTTATAATAAATCTGAATCCAACTCCTACTGTAAATGCCGGCCTGGATCAGACAGTCTGTGCAGATACAGCTGCAATCAACTTGAGTGGTGTAGTAACAGTTGCTACTGGAAGCACCTGGACATCAGACGGAACAGGTTCATTTGCAAATCCTAGTTCACCAGTTACTACTTACACCCCTTCCACTGCTGATATCAGCAAAGGAATAGTAGCATTTACCCTTACTACCAATGCTGCAGGTGCATGTTCCCCAGTTTCAGATATCGTTGCTGTTGTGATTACCCCAGCTCCAACAGTTAATGCTGGAACCAACAGAAATGTATGTGCCAATAATGCAACACTTACTCTTAATGGATCAGTAACTGTATCTTCAGGAGGAATCTGGTCCGGAGGAACAGGAATATTTGTACCGAACAATTCAGCTTTAAATGCTACTTATAATCTTTCTGCTTCTGAAATAAGCAGTGGCAGTGTAATATTGACTTTAACTACAACCGGAAACGGTTTATGTAAAGCGAAAACAAGCCAGATAACCATTAATGTAGGGGCAGCTCCAACAGTAAATGCTGGGCCAGATCAAACTATTTGTGAAGACCTGATGGGAGTTAACCTTGCAGGTACATTTACAGGGACAAATCTTTCAGGTGTTGAATGGACAAGCTCAGGAAGTGGCGCTTTCTTCCCTAATCAGGTTACCCCAAATGCTACTTATGTTCCTTCCGTAGCTGATAGATCTTCCGGAACGGTCAGATTATTATTAACTACAACAGGAAATGGAAATTGTAATGCTGTTGTGGATACAATGAATATTACAATTACACCTGCGCCAACAGTTAATGCAGGTGCAGATAATATTGTTTGCGGAAACAACGCGGAAATCAACCTGCAGGGAAATGTATCTGTTGCAACCGGAGGATACTGGAGATCAAGTGGAACAGGAACCTTTACTCCTGATACCACATCATTAAATGCTTCATACATTCCTTCTCCATTGGATATTTCAGGAGGAACAGTAACACTCACTTTAATTTCTTCAGGAAATGGGTTGTGTAAACCTGTCAGTGATCAGCTGGCTGTTACTATTACCCCTGCACCGACAGTTAATGCCGGAGCAGACAGAACTGTATGTGCCAATAATTCTAAAATTTCACTTAATGGTGTAGTTACTGTGGCTACAGGAGGAACATGGAGTACCAATGGAAGTGGTTCGTTCTCTCCTGATCCGAACAGCCTGAATGCAACATACACTCCTTCTGAAGCTGATAATACCACGGGTTCAGTGATACTAATCCTTACCTCTACTGGCAATGGAGATTGTAATGCTGTTTCAGATTCAGTAAACATAACTATTACCCCTGCTCCTACTATTGAGGCAGGAACAAATCAGACAATTTGTGCAACTGGTACAGGTGCTCCATTAAACGGAACAATTACAGTTGCTACCGGTGGTTCCTGGAAATCGACCGGAACAGGTACATTCAGCCCAAATGCCTTCAGCGCTATTGCAACCTATGTACCTTCAGCAAGCGATACCATTACTGGAAAAGTAACATTGACACTTATTACAACAGGAAATGGAAATTGTACTCCTGTTTCTGACAGTTTGAATGTAACAATTCAGAAGACTCCTTTAATCAATGCAGGACCTGACGAAACAATCTGTGCAGACAAAGAATTCCTGCAACAATCCGGAAGTGTAGCAAATGCAACAGGTGCAACCTGGACTACCAGCGGTAGCGGAACCTTTACACCTGACAACAATACACTTAATGCAATTTATAATCCTTCAGTAGCTGATCTTTCAGGAACTTCCCTGGTACTCACTTTAACTTCGACGGGTAACGGATCTTGTTCACCTGTTTCAGATCAGAAAATTTATACTATCAATCCTGTACCAACTGTAAATGCAGGAGCTGATCAATCACTTTGCGCAAATAACTCTAATGTAGTTCTAAGTGGGGTTAAAACAATTGCAACAGGCATTATGTGGACAAGCTCAGGAGATGGTACATTTTCACCTGATAACACATCTCTGTCAGCAACCTATATCCCATCTGCAGATGATATTGCCGGTGGCTCAGTTGCAATAACACTAACCACGACCGGTAACGGAGCTTGTAATGCAACTTCAGATCAGTTAAATGTAACTATCACTCCTGCTCCGACAATAACAGCAGGACCTGATCAAACTATTTGTGCTAATAACTCAAATATTCATCTTAGCGGAGAGTATACCGTTGCTACCGGAGGAACATGGACTTCATCTGGTACTGGTACATTCTCTCCTTCGGCAGATGATAAAAATGCAACTTACAAACCATCTGCACAGGACATATCCAATGGAAATGTAACATTTACATTTACCTCAACCGGAAACGCCAATTGTTTAGCTGTATCGGATGAAATGATTGTTACAATAACACCTGCTCCAACTGTAAATGTAGGTCCAACAGTCAATATATGTGCAACTACAACAGGAGTTCCTTTAAATGGAATCATAACAAATGCTACCGGAGGAATTTGGGCTTCAGGATCAGGAGAAGGTACATTTAGTCCTTCAAGCACCGATTTGAATGCTACGTTTATGCCCTCCGAAGATCAAATTGCTACTGGTAAGGCTAACCTGACACTTACAACCACAGGATTTGGAAATTGTAAAGCGGTATCAGCTAACCTTGTCATTAATATATCTCCACTTGCAGTAGTGAGTGCAGGTCCGGACGTACAGGTTTGTGCCGGAGCTCCTGGTATAGCTTTATCCGGAACAGTTAAAAAAGCTTCGGGTGGTATATGGACAACCTCAGGAACAGGATCTTTTGTTCCGAACCCTACGGCACTGAATGCTACATATGTACCTTCAGCAGCTGAAAATGTAAATGGAAGTACAATTCTGCTGACCCTTACATCAACAGGCAATGGTTTCTGTACACCAGTTATTGATGAGATGACCATAAGCTTTAAAGTTACACCTGTAGATGCAGGGCCGGATCAGCAATTCTGTTCAAATGCGCTGCCAGTGCAGCTGAATGGTTCAGGTAACGGAACCTGGTCAGGTGGATTGGGTACCTTCTCTGATTCAACATCTTTGAGTGCAACTTATACACCAACTCTGGATGAGATTGGTACAAAAGTAGAATTGATACTAACCGGAGATGCGCTCGGATCTTGTATAGCAGGTAAGGATACAGTAGTAATTGATCTATTACGTGGACCTTCAATAGACGTAGGAGCTGATCTTTCTATATGTGAAAACAATCCTGTGGCAAATGTCACTGCAATCTATGCAGATGCAGACGGTATTGTCTGGAAAACTGAAGGTAACGGAACATTTACTTCAATTTCCTCTACATCTACAACTTATACAGCTTCAGCCCAAGATATTACAACCGGTGTTATAAGATTGTATGCAACTACAATCAAATCCAATATTTGTAAACCTGAAGCTGATACATTGACACTTACCTTTACTCCTGCTCCTGAAGTAGATGCAGGTAGTGATATCACTTCTTGTGCCAATGCGGGGGCTATTAACATAAATGGAAGTGTTAAAGGAGCAACAGGAGGTACTTGGAGTATCATATCCGGAAGTGGTTCATTTGCAAATGCTGCATTAGTTTCAACCAGTTATACACCTTCTTCCGCCGATATAACCAATGGAAGTGTTACACTCCGCTTAACATCCAATCCGGCAGACAATTGCAGCATTGTATTTGACGACCTTGTAATTAATATAGGCTCTGCACCTACGGTTGATGCAGGAAATGATGAAACCATTTGTGCTGATGCAAATAGTGTAGTATTAAATGGGTCAGTTCAGATTGCGTCTGGAGGACACTGGACAACTTCAGGTACGGGTAAATTTAGTCCTAATGATAATACACTGAATGCTACATACATACCATCGGCTGATGATATCAATAATATGGGAGTGACCCTGACCCTGACAACAACCGGAAACGGTACATGTGCCCCAGTGTCAGAAAGTAAAGTCATTACCATTAATCCTGCTCCAACAGTAAGTGCAGGTCCAAGTCAGACTGTTTGTGCTGATAATACCACAATTACTTTATCAGGAACAAGAACAGTTGCACTAGGTTCAATATGGAGCAGCACAGGAGGCGGATCATTCGCAGATCCTAACAGCCTCAACACAACCTATACTCCTACTGCGGCAGAGAAAGCTGCAGGATCAATCAACTTAACATTAACCACTACCAATAATGGATTGTGCCAAGAAGTTTCAAGTACCGTATCCATATTAATTACTCCTATCCCTGTAGTTAATGCCGGTCTGGATCAATCTGCCTGTGTTGATGTTAATTCGTATCAATTAGCCGGAAAAGTTTTAAATGCTCCTGCAGGTATCTGGACAACATCCGGATCCGGATCATTTGATGATGCAAATACTCTGAATGCAGTATATACACCGTCGTCTACGGACAAAACTAACGGCAGTGTGACATTAACATTTGCATCAGCTGGAAACCCCCTTTGTAATGTTGTAAGTGACCAGTTGGTATTAAGCTTTACTCCGGCACCTTCTATTAATGCCGGACTAGATCACTCCATCTGTGCTGATAAAGATACGATTCATATTACCGGGTCTGTAACTATAGCAGCAGGAGGAAGATGGAGCAGTAATGGAGATGGTTATTTTGCTCCAAGCGCTAATTCTTTAGGTTCAGTTTATTACCTGGGAGAAACAGACAGAGGACAAACTGCTGTAACACTTTCTATAGTCTCAACAGACAATGGAACTTGTAATGCTGTCACTGATAACCTTATTATAGACATCGCACCGAAACCTGTAATAGATGCCGGAGCTGATCAAACAATATGCGCAGGTCAGGCCAATGCCACTCTTTCCGGATCAGTCCTTCATGCAACAGGTGGAGTATGGTCAACAACAGGAACCGGAACATTTACCAATGGGACATCTTTAACTACTACATATATTCCTTCTGAAGCTGATAATGAGGCAGGAGGTGTAATACTCACCCTGAATTCAACAGGAAACGGATTATGTAATGCAGTTTCAGACTTTATTGTAATTAATGTAATTCCATCTCCATCTGCCATTGTAAATGCAGGTGCAGATATAATAACCTGTAAAGACCTAAGATCAGTAAAATTATCAGGTTATGTATCAAATGCCGGAGGTGGAGTTTGGTCAACTTCTGGTACTGGAACATTTACGCCTGACGTTAATACCTTAAATGCTTCCTATACACCATCATTAGCTGATAAGGCAGCAGGAAATATAGTACTTACCTTAACTACAGCGAACAATGGCCAATGTAGTGCAGTGACAGATGACATGAGTGTAACCCTAACTCCTATCCCGGTTGTAACTGCAGGATCTTATCCTGACATTTGCGGATTGCCTCAAGCTTCCATTGCTTTGAATGGTAATGTTACAATAGCAACTGGTGGTATATGGAAATCAAGCGGTTCAGGTGTTTTTGCCGTGGACGCAGCAACACTTAATGCAACTTACTTCCCATCAAGCCTGGATATACAAAATGGTGTTGTAGGGTTAACGTTAACCTCAACTGGTAATGGAACATGTAACCCTGTAATGCAGACTACTCAGGTGAAAATTATACAACCACCTGTGGTTGACGCAGGAACGGATAAGACCTACTGTTCAGATATAGTAACACTTGTATTAAGAGGAACCTCTCAGTTTGACAATGGAGTTACCTGGACAGGTACTGGTACTGGAGCATTTAACCCTAACAATAAAGTTACTTCAATCTACTCTCCTTCAGATGTTGATAAAGCAATAGGAAAGATAGTAGTAACCTTATCAGCTGTAGGAAAAGGAAGCTGTCCTTCAACTTCAAATACCTCAGTAATTACGATACTTCCTGCTCCAGAGGCAGACGCAGGACCGGATCAGACAACTTGTAATATCCTTGAAACTTATAGACTGAAGGGAGTACATAAAAACTCTACCAGCGGAGCATGGTTTACTTCTGGTACGGGTTCATTTGACGACTTTAACAAGCCTGATGCAATTTATTATCCTTCAGATGCTGATAAATCATTTGGATCTGTGGACCTTGTATTTATCACAACTGGAAACGGAATATGTAAATTCAGTCAGGATACCATGACACTTTATGTAGACAAGTCCCCTATCGTGAATGCAGGAACCGCAATGATTTGTGCCATAGAAGATGGTGCACAGCTTGCCGGAGATATCAAAAATGCTAATGGTGGTAAATGGTCTACTTCAGGAACAGGAGTATTTGCTATCAATGCTGCAGACCTGAATGCTAAGTACTACCCTACGCTGGATGACTATAATAAGGGACAGGTGGTTCTGAAACTTACATCATTCATCAATGGTGCCTGCCCAGCAGTATCAGACAGTACAGTGTTAAAGATTGATCCACTGCCAATTGCAGATGCAGGTAGAGATCAGTTTGTGTGTAGAGGAACAACTATAATCCTTGAAGCCAGAACAAGCCCAGGTATTACTTATGAGTGGAAAAACAATGCCGGTACCATTATCAGCACAGATCCAGTCTTTAGTATAACTGCTGCCAGTGATTCATCTATTACCCTGACTGTAAAAGATTATAAAGGTTGTCCTGCATCAGATAGTATCAATGTCGGTGTATTTGATTTCAACAATTCGAAATTTGACATGCTTGATCATTATTGTTATAGTGACACTTTGATCATTCACTCTTTGGCAACCGGATTACCAGCTGTTCCAGGGCAATATCAGTGGTACAGAGATGGTATCATTCTGAATAGTGAGAACAGATCTGCTATAGCTCCACAAAGCAATGGTTTATTCAAAGTTGTTTATGAATATGGCAACTGTTCGACTGAAAAGACTACCAATGTAACCAACCCACCCGCACTTTCAAGGCAGCCGGTTCTTGGATGTATTGGCACTTCTTTACCAATTACCATAGTCTCAGATGTAAATAACGTTGACTATTCATGGATAACCGGAGAACAAGGTAAAGATCTTAATTCCATTAATGTACCTGTTGCTGCAGACACTAATTACTTCAGGGCAACTGTTACAGATATCCTTGGTTGCAACAGTACAGACAGTGTTATGGTTATCGGAATTGAAAGACCTGTAATCGACATTTCCGATGCAGTTTCCTGCATCGGCCAGACAGTAACGTTAGCTGCTACTCCTTCTAACCTGGATAGATTTGCACCATTTGTTCCTGATTATGCATGGTTTAAGGATAATATCGACATGCACCTAAGTAATGACACCCTTCTTGTAAAAGAGTCTGCACTATATGTGGTTTCATTAACTATAGGTCAATGTACAACAAATGATTCTGCTCATGTTTTATTCAATACATTACCAGTGTCTCATTTGCCCGAATTCTCCAAAATTTGTCCTGAATATGGAGCAAAAGTCACACTTGATGCAGGTTACGATCCAAACTATATGTACAAATGGTCCTCAGTAAATCCTGTATCAAATAAAGACACAAGTAAAATTGATGTACCTCTACCAGGAACATACTTTGTCTTAATAACAAACAAAGAAAACTGTTCAATAACTGATACTATATTGGTTAGAGATCTTTGTAACCCTCGTCTTGATGTTCCAAACGTTTTCACACCTGGAAAATCAGACACACCTGAAAATCAAACATTCAGAGCATATGGAAAATATGTAGTAAATTACAAGATGATGATTTTCAACAGATGGGGCGAGATTATATTTGAAACAGGAGACAAAGACGAAGCATGGGATGGATTTTACAAAGGACAGTTAATGCCTATAGGAACATACCCATACATCATCACCTATGAAGGGGAAGATCCTGAAAGCAGAGGACCGTACAAAAAAGAAGGTAAAGTAACCTTATTGAAGTAAAATTTTTAATCAAATAAAAAAGGAACCTTAAAAGGGTTCCTTTTTTATTTAACCTCTTATATCAATTATTCTGTTTAATAACTACTTTTTTGAGGTTTGATTTATATGGTTAAGAAACTAGGTCTAGCTGCTAGTAATAACAGTATTAATACTTCTTTCGATAATAATACTATCTAAAGATTGAGGTGAATAAAGCATTTGAATGAACCAGTCGGAGGAAGTACAAATATTAAAGGGATTTTTCTTATTGAATGAAAGAAGAATTGAGATTGGACTCTTCAACCTCTTCATTCTTCTCCTCAAATATTAAAAACTCTGAAACCCAAGCGAACAAAGGTATTATATATAAAAAGTAAAATTATTCAACCGACCTTAACCTCAGCATTGCTTTTCCCAATGACCTTAAATCCTCTTTTTGCAATAAATCATCTTTGACATGATGATTTCTAAAGCAATACAAATGAATTAACAATGGTTTGTTTTCACTAAACGAAGGTTGATCATCAGAAAATCTGAATAAGAATATTGTTTCAGGATCAGCACCCGGGCTTATAGATTCTTCAGTTATCAATTTAAACCAGTAAGGATCCTTAAACAATTGTCCGGTTCCCGGAACCTTGCAGTTAACAACAAGCCTGTCAATTATTTCACCATTGATCGGGTGCGGAAAATGAGCCTGTAACTTGAGGTTATTTTTTTCACATGAAAGGCTGACTTTATCCCCTACAAAATGATGAGGAATAATATCTCCGGAAATCAGCCTTACAAAAAACAAGCGAAGGTTAAATGCATTGTTTCTCCTTTTGTCTGTCACAGAATGAATAGATATTGTATTCCAATAACCTTTTACAAGGTCCATGTTGGTCAATTTATCGGTATAGTAAACTGTAAAAATTCCTCCTATAATAAAAGCAGTTGAGAGAGAATGGCCTGCAACAGAAGGACCTCTCTCCCATGCCACCAAGGCATACTGGAGCACAAAAATGGCAGTTAAAGATACCGCCATATAGGTCTGCATGTTTTCAGAACGATATTTCATTTTGTAATTGAAATAAGGAGAATTGTTCATGCAATTATTGATAATAATGATCCACACTGAAACGGAAATCACAAAGTGTAAAAGAAATACCGGGAAAACCTGTTTAAAAATCCAGAAATCATACAATCCATGAGTAATGCTGCCAAGCAGGAAAAACAAGGGAAATGAAATCCAGAGAGGGAAATTTTTAAATCTGTATTTACTCAATACAAAACCATAAGCAACTATTGATGATGCAATCATATGAGATGGTACTGATGTCATTCCCCTGCCCTGCACAATTCCGGCAAGGTCACCATCGAAATACAGGATATTCTCAACAAATGCAAACCCTAATGCACTGAGACATGCATAAAGAATATAATCATAGGCCTCATTTAAGTGCTCAGAGAAAAAGGCGACAAGTAAGAATAAAGGAATAATCTTGACTAATTCTTCAATTGCTCCTATCCCAAAAATGCAATACAATAAATCATTCCAGAAGTTGCCTGTTCTGTCAAAATGTAAATAGTATCTGAAAAAGTCATAAAAAAAGAAGGCAAGGAATGTAAATGTCATTCCATATAAGAGTGTCAGTAACAAAGGGAACCAGTCTTCCTTTTCATAAATATCAATCCGAATGATATAAAACAGCCAGACCAGCATGATTCCCAAAGCTGCTACAAAGCCTGTCCACTTAAAGTCTTTAAATGAATGAGAGAGGACTTTAAGGTAATATTTTATATAATCTCCATTAAGAAAATAAAATTTTGTAGCCATTTGGAATGGCACATACTGTTCAGTTTTGGCGGAGTATAACAATTCTTTTATCCCAGCTTCATCGCTATACTTTTCAAGAAGCAATGTATATTCATCAAAAGCTGCACTGTTAAAGACATCATTGATTTGAGTTGCGCTATTAAAAAGCTTCTTAGCCTGGAGCGTGTCACCAATCTTCAGATAAGTGACAGCTGAATAATAATTCAGATAAGGTAATCTTCTATTGATCACGCTATTGAAATATGATAAGGCTGAAGGTAGGCTATCTGAAAAATATTTGAATAACCCTATAGACAACCTAGCCTGATCTACATAAGCAGAATCGCTAAAATTTAATCTGTCAGAAAAAAAATTTAATAAAGTATAATCGTCTCTTTCAAAATACCTGTTATTTTCTTCCCAGGACTGAGGTATTCTGAAATGATTTTGAATGCATTCAAAATTAAGATCCGGATCAGAAAAAGAATGTTCAAGTTTATTTATGTATAACTCCTCTTTTTGATTTAAATCCTTTACAGGTAAATATTCTTCATCAAAAGTCTCAACCTGACTTTTAATTATATCAGGCTCTTTAATGAAAAAATTAATAGCAAAAAAAGATAAAAGCAGCAATATCAGAGACATCGAAAGCGATCTGATAAAGGGAATTTTAAAAAACTCCTTATTTTCTTTTTTTATTAATATGATACAGGTAAAATATATAGACACCACCACCTAACAAAACCCAGAAATACAGCGAACGACCTACAAAAAAAGTTTTTTTTCCTTCAGCAAAAAGCAATATAGGCCAAAAGCACAATGTGATAAACGCAATTATTTTTTTGTAATTCATTAATTAAAATCTACTCTAATTTTCCTAAATTAATACTTTATTTGACTAAAATTTTTCCGAATTTGGAAGAATATTTATACCAAAAGGAAAATATTAATAACAGGCAAATTTGTTGAAATTGAAGGACTATTACAAAGTTTTGCATCTTTCATCCACCGCTTCTTCGGATGAAATTAAAAAAGCATACAGAAAGCTTGCTTTGCAATTTCATCCTGACAAAAACTCATCTCCTCAGGCTAAAGCTTTATTTCAGGAAATTAACGAAGCCTATGATGTACTTAGTGACCCTGTTAAAAAAAATAGTTACGATTTCCGCTTAAATCAATCTTATCAGCCAAAGACATCCCATTCAGGAGAAAAATCAAATACAGAACCCAACCGTCCTTTTCATAAATCTTCTGGGAAACAAAAATCTAAAAACAAAGATCCTTATAAGCATTTTGCAGTAAAAGGAAAATTTTTCTCCTCTTTTGTTTTCTTTTTCTGTCTCATTCTTTGCCTGGATTATTTTATTTCTCAAAGGTATGACAATACCATCGTAGAAGACATTTCAAGCTTTGAAGCCAAAACCTCAAGTTATACAGATCATTACAACCATGAAATCCGAAGTTCAAAAATTGATTTCGCCTTTAATTCTGATTCGGCTAATTCCATTACACCTTATGATACAATCTGTGTCGATATCACTCCTATTTTTGGTATAGTTAAATCCTGCCACCCTGCTTCTGATGAAAAGCTCAATTATGCAAATGGGTTTTCAATTTACTATCCTTTTACTTTTTTGATTATTCTTGCCATGG
Organism: Sporocytophaga sp.; assembly: GCA_024707265.1. Lineage (GTDB taxonomy): Bacteria > Bacteroidota > Bacteroidia > Cytophagales > Cytophagaceae > Sporocytophaga. The sequence goes on from JANQAB010000010.1 coordinate 434,190, forward strand.
GGGCAAGTTTTGCAGCCCTTTTCGTTAAATCCAGTGAAACAGGATTTTCCCTTTCAATACTGGCTATGATCCTATTTATAATCGTTCAATTTCTGCTGGCTAAAAGCTGATCATTTTTTTAATTTATCACCAAACACCTTTTTAAATTTTTCAACCTTTGGCTTTATTACATAGGTACAATAAGGTTGTCCCTGATTCAGATTGAAATAATTCTGGTGATAGTCTTCCGCAGGGAAGAATTTGCTGACAGGCACGATTTCAGTTACAATAGGACTGCTGAACGCTCCCGACTTATCGAGCTCTTTTTTATATTTTTCTGCCAGCTCTTTTTGTTCTGTATTATGATAAAAAACAGCCGAACGGTACTGAGTCCCAACATCATTGCCTTGTCTGTTCAGAGTAGTAGGATCGTGAGTCTGCCAGAATACTTCCAGCAAATCCTTAAAAGAAACTACCTCAGGGTCATAATAAACCTGGATAACTTCAGCATGACCAGTGTTGCCTGTACAAATTTCTTTATAAGTAGGATTGTCTACATGTCCACCTGTATAGCCGGACACGACTTTATGCACACCTTTCATATCCTGAAAAATTGCCTCTACACACCAAAAGCATCCAGCACCGAATGTGGCAGTATCTATATTTGCCATGGGATTTATGATTTCTTCTTTAACATTAGCATTGTTTGCCTGCTCTTTTGACTTCGCACATGAAACCAGGAAAAAAGCAAGGAACAGATAAGTGAGTGACAAGAATTTTAATTTGTCTGACATAGTCATCTTTTATATAATACTTTAAAACAAAGTACAGCTAAGAGATAACAATATTCGGACATTTTTTGGTTTCTATCAATCGTTTTACCTGGAATGAGTCATTCGTTTATAAGCTATTAGCATTTTGTCCTGCGAATACTTCAATTTATACATAATAAACAATAGAAAAAATGTCATCTGAAGCTTATAAATACCATTCTCAAGATACTTCTTCGCTGAAACCAGAACATGCTTATTGACGATTTTGAACTTTGCCTTACTTTTAATTCTCTCAATTAATTCAAGGTCTTCAAGAAAATAAAGCTTCTCGTCAAAACCATTACAGTTTTTAAACTCTTCTTTAGTTACAAATAAACTCTGATCACCAAATTTTACATAATCAGAATTAAATCGGGTAAACCAGCAATTCAGCCTTAAAAACCAATGGTTGTAATCAACCTGAAGCCTGAAACAGCCTGCAGAATAACCATCCTTCACGGCAAAAATAATATCATCACAGAAACCTTTGGGAGGAAAAGTATTGGCATGGATGAAATAAAGAATATCTCCGGATGCACTTGTAGCCGCAAAATTCATTTGGGCTGCTCTTCCCCTTACTGGACATATCAAAACTCTCGCTCCCTGCTGACGGGCAATAGTTACGGTTTCATCATTGCTATTTCCGTCTGCCACGATGATCTCCTGAAGTAGAGAAGGATTTGACTGTCTTTTAAGGTACTTAATTAATCGTCCAATATTCTCCTCTTCCTGAAAAGTGGGAATTATTACACTGATTTTCATAAAGTTTAAAATATCAAAAATAACATTGAACTAATCCCAATGTTTCCAAATCGTTAGAGGGTAGGGAAAAGAGATTATTTAAAAATTTAAAACAAAAACAAATGCGGCTTGTATATTAGGACCCGAACCGATCCAGAAAGTCTTGTTTCTTTGAGGGAGAAACATCGATTTCAGAGCCGTCAGACATTACTACCTGACCTCCTTTTCCTCTTCTGTACTTCTTAATAAATTGAATATTGATCAGATGAGATTTGTGTACCCGCATAAAATCATAGTCTTCCAATAATCCTTCAAAGTGCTTCAAAGTGCGGCAAATAAGCATCTTTTTACCTTCATTTATAATGACATCTGTAAAATTATCATTTGCCTGGCATCGGATAATATCTTTCACCTGAACCACTTCAAACCCTTCCATTGTCGGCAATACAATCTTCTGTAGCTGCTTGTTTACAATATTGATATTTTCTATCAGTATCTTGGTATGTATGAATTCTTTTGATTTTTTCTCTTTGAACTTTTATTTTATCAACTGCAGCAACCAATTCATCAATATCTATAGGTTTGAGGATATAGTAAGCAGCACTGCAATTGAGAGCTTTCATGGCATAATTGCTGAATGCAGTTACAAACACAGTCTCAAATGTTATTTCTTTTACTTGTTCCAATAAATCAAAAGCATTGCCATAAGGCATTTCAACATCTAGGAAAAGTATATCTGGCCTGCACTTTTCAATAACTTCCAAACCCGACTTTACTGAATCTGCAAGACCAACAACTTCTACATTCGTGCAATACTTTTGAATGTAATGCGACAATGTTTCTCTTCCGGAAACCTCATCATCTACAATAACAGCTTTCATTACCATACTCCCTAATTTTACTTTGTTCCAATTGTGATGATAACTTTCGTTCCGGATTGATTGACTTCATCCAGATCCTGAATCACAACTTTCATTTGTGTTTTGTACAATTCATTAATAATCCCAAGCCTGCTTTCAATATTCTTCATCCCAAGAGAGCTGCTTTCCTTCTGATTCTGGGTTTTAATTTCTCTGGACTTCTTTCTGCCTATTCCATTATCAACAATGATAACCTCTATCCCACTCTGTACCTGGGAAACCTTGACTTTCAAAATACCCTTTTCCTCTTTATACCTTAAACCATGCCATACAGCATTTTCTATATATGGCTGAATTAACATGGGAGGCATTTCAAGCTCTCTGTTAATAGATTCATCTATCTCGAAATAATAGTCGAACTTTTCAGGGAAACGAGAATGCTCAAGCTGCAGGTATAATTCAAGTATCCTAATCTCAGTAGCAATCGGAACAAAGTCATGCTGACTGTTTTCCATTACAGCTCTCATTAATTTTGAAAAATCGGAGAGGTATTTATTAGCAGACCTTTCATCATTTTTGGCAATGAAATTATTTACTGAATTCAGTGCATTAAAAATAAAATGCGGATTCATCTGGCTGCTTAGTGATTTTAAGGCAAGCTGCTGATTGGAAATCCTTCTTTTACGCGAGCTGGCAAATACAATCCAGGAACTGCCGAATACCAGTAATAAACCGGACATTAACCCGTAAATGATCAATTGCTGACGCTTCAAACCTGCTTCTCTGATTTTCTGATCCTTTCTCAGCAGGTCAATGGTCTTTTGATTCAGAGCCATATCCTTTTCAAGCATCTCTAACTTTTTTTGCCTGGATATAAGATCATCTTTTCCATATAAAAGATTATTTATCTCACCCTCTTTCTGTGATAAAATGGAATCTTTAAGGGATAAATATTCTTCATACAAAGCCATTGACTTATTAATATTCCCTGATTCTTTATAAGCTTTGGACAAAGCCTTTAACCCAACTGCTTTTTTCATCAAGTCTCCGGATTCCTCCGATAATTGAATACCTTTTTCTATGAAAGACAGAGCATTCGCAGAACTTTTTTGTTCCAGGTATAAATTACCGACATCGACATACTCTTTTGCAAGTGCGTCTTTGTCATCTAACTTTATATTTAAATCTAATGATTTCTGTTTGGCCTTCAGAGCATCATCAATTCTGTTTTGCTTGCTATAGGCCCGGCTTATGTTATTATAGATATCCGCTTTGGTCTTTTCATCCTTGCTTTCCTCAGCGATTTCCTCAAGCTTTTCATAATGCTGAATAGCCTTATTTGTTTTTTCCTGTTCCAGATAAACCTTCCCTATTCTGTTATTCGCATCAATGATTCCGTCCTTATTTTTATCCTTTTCTTCTATAGCAAGTGCAGCAGTGTATTCAGCTAAAGCCTGCTTGTAATTCCCAAGTAACAAATAGAGGTCACCGTTTTTATTCCTCCACCTTACCTGCTCTTTTCTGTTAAGTTTACTTTCCGCATCTTTAATTAATTGATTATTAATTTCAATAGCTTCTTTAATATTATTACCTTTTTCGTATGAAAGAGATAAACCTATAAGAGTCTCATTTACAAGGTAAGATTCCTTTAGATTTCTGAAAATCTCAAGTGCTTTCAGATAATTCTCCTGGCCTTTGGAGTATATACTCTGATTGGTATTAATTTCTCCAAGCAATTTATAACATAAGCCTTCTAATCTTTTATCTCCCTCTTTAAGGTTTAATGTCAAAGCTTCCTGAATGTAATCAATAGCTTTACCAGGATCTGTTGCTGCAATTTTTGCAGCTTTATCAATTAGAGCATAAGCAGGATCCGGAGCCACTGAAGATTTACTAAATTTTACTTTCTTATCCTGTGCGTTAAGATGCACTCCTGCAAACAGCACAAGAACTATCAATACAAATTTCCGCATCTTAATACATTTAAAACCATCAACGTCAAAATTACAAAATAATTGACTAACAGTTTTTTACAACGATATAAATATTTTCCCTAAGTCCTGATTCAATTTCACTAAGTGGAATTGCTGGTTGGCTCAGTTTCACTTTACCTACTTCATATTTCCATATACCTTTCTGAAAAATTAAAACTCTTATGGATATGATAATGAGAAAAAAGACTATTCTCCTGCTCACCACATTTTGGTTTGCTTTTGCCTGTTCGCTTTACGGAAATAATTTTCTTATGCTATTTAAAAAGAATAGTATGGCAAAAGCGTTAAGTCCTCCGGATCCATCACCTCAACAAAAGAAAATTAAGGTTGCCCTTCTGTTAGACACAAGCAATAGTATGGATGGATTAATAGAACAGGCTAAATCTCAACTCTGGACTATTGTCAATGAACTCGCTCAGGCTAAATGTGATGGGATCAAACCTACTATACAGATAGCATTGTATGAGTATGGCAATGATAGATTGAGCGCTATGGAAGGTTATATAAAAATGGTAACTCCACTAACGGATGATCTTGATAAAATTTCTGAAGATCTTTTTAAACTGACTACTAATGGAGGCAGTGAATTTTGTGGTCAGGTAATACAGACTGCCTGCAATCAACTGGACTGGTCTCCTGATGGAAAAGATTTGCAGGTAATTTTTATAGCAGGAAATGAGCCATTTAACCAGGGTGGTGTTCCTTATCAAAAGGCCTGTGCTATGGCCACCTCTAAAAATGTTATAGTTAATACTATTTATTGTGGGCCATACGAGGAAGGGATTTCAGGCCTTTGGAAAAGCGGAGCAGATATTACCAAAGGAAATTATATGAGTATAGAACAGGATAGAAAAACAGTTTATATCCCCTCTCCTTATGATGACAAAATTTCTGATCTGAATACCCAATTAAATACCACATATGTTGAATATGGAAACTTAGGTAAAGAAAAGAAAATAAAGCAGGCAGAACAGGATGTCAATGCTGAAAAATATGGTAAAGAAAATAAAGTAAACAGAGCTGTAAGCAAGAGCTCTCATGTTTATAAAAATAAAAGCTGGGACTTAGTTGATGCTTCAGATGAGAAAGACTTTAAAGTGGAACAAGTTCCGGACTCTGACCTGCCTCAGGAAATGCAGAACATGACATCAGTTCAGAAGCAGAAGTATATTGAAACCAAGAAAGCTGACAGAGAAAAAAATCAAGACTGAAATACATCAGTTGAATATACAGAGAGAAAAATATATTGCTGAACAGAAAAAATCTGAAGCTTCTGAAAAGTCGCTTGACAAGGCAATGATAGAAGCCATAAAAAAACAGGCCGCGGAGAAGAATCTTACTTTTTAATTTTACTTTTTACCTGGAAGAGAAAGGTTGTTAACCTTTCTCTTTTTTTAATTTAAAATCACTCTTATTAAAGATATTTTTTTAACCACTTACTCAATAACTAATCTTGTCTTTTCAACGCTACCATCATTCAATTTTATAACAAGTAAATAAATTCCTGCACCGCACTCAGAGGTAATACTAGCACCTGGTGCAAAGTTCCATACCTTACCATCTATGGCATATAAGCTCAGCTGAGAGACATCATTCGGTCTGTCAAGATAAAATGTACCTGATCCGGGATTAGGAAATACAGCTATCTTATCTCTTAAAAGATTTCTTTGAGGTATTGAAGTAATATCATAGAAATAAAGGTACTCAGTATCCTTGCGATAAAAATAAGTTACAGGATCCCATATCTCCCGGAGTGCACTGATCATTTTACCATTCTCCAATACGCGGGTATGGAGGTCAGCAGGAACGGCCAGGGAAAAGCCGTTCTGAAATTCTTCCCTGTATCTTTCATATCCTGTTTCATCATAATAAACTTCAAGTCTGTCAATATGATTGGAAGTCTCCTTCACTGAAAACTCATCATACTCCCAGATTGTCCTTGCTATAGTGTCACCTGAAGTTCCAACTCTGTAAGATGTGAGCTTTCTGTCATGTCCGTCATAAGTGATGGTCTGAAGTGTAGTATCACCTGATGATGCAACACTGATGTAAGACGACAGGAGAATAGAGTCTGGATTTAAATCATGGTATCGATGGAAAGTAAGCTGGTAACGCTTTTCCCTTAGGCTATTATTCCCATTGAGTAAACGATAAACAGATATTGTATCCAATACATCCTGTTTATAACCATAATGAGTTATTTCGCTTATAGCAAGGTCTCCGACATTAAAGGAATAGGATTGTTTCTCTGCTCTTACTACCTGGCCCTTATTATTTCTCTGATAATTCCACCTTACGGAAGGATTTTTAATGACCTTTTGCCCCTCTGAAACATCCCAGAAGTTATGTTCCTTAAGGACTCCGTAGGTATCATATATCCATTCTTCATCTTGCCTCCAATCTCCCACCTCTTCCTGATACTGATTACGAACAAAATAAACAAGCCTGTTACTTCCATCATATTCAAAGGTACAAGTGATGGTAACAGGTCTGGGATCAATGATTGATTGAAATATTAAAGGTACATCGTCCAGTAATCCTTCGTTGGTTTTAATATGTTTCTTAACTCTTCCCTTGGAATCATACTCTATAAAATGATTATAGTAGTGAGCCCTTGCCTGACTATGATATTCAAAATAATACTCTTCCACCTTTGGAGGGTATCCATGTAAAGGAAGGTTTTTTTCATAGTAAAATGGCAAATCGGAGAGCTGACTGTAAACTGAATTCGATAGGAATGAAAAGATCAGCATAACTAAAACAGTGGAGATTTTACTGCTGTTTCTAACCAGAATATAAGTAATATCTGCAAACAAATTATTAGGGAGAATTAGCATGGTGATAGAATATTTATTCTTCAAAAGAATTCGAAGTAAAGTATAATAATTGTAATTATAAAATATTTTTTTGGATTTTCCTTGCTTGCTAATTTACCCACTGCTATATTAGCAATCTCATTACTAGTAAAATAGTAAAGAATTTCCCTTCCCTAATTGATGTTTTTAAAGAACCTGCAAAGGCCATTGCCTCTGCACGATGGTGCTTTGCACCACGGTTCTTTTTTGCTTTATCCCACCCGAAGCAAGATGTTATATTAAACCCATTTTAACATGAAAAACACATTGTCGAGAAGGTCTTTTTTAACCATTGACAAAGATCAGGATCCCTTATTAAAGAACATCAGCCCCCATGCAAGAAAAAGCAATGATGGCAAAGCCAATGCCCGATCACAAGGTGACAATTGCACTACCACCACTTCGGGTGTTAGTCCATATACAGGGACATTTGGCAGAGCAGAGCTCATACATTTGCTTAAACGAACCATGTATGGGGTAAAAAAATCCGATCTGGATTACTTTACAGGCAAGTCCTTGACAGAGGTGGTAAACGAACTGACCAGCAGCCTTCCAACAGCTATTCCCCACTATCCTTTGCGGGAATACGATTCTACAGTTGGTAAAAATGGCAATGGGACTGTTGATTGGGGTGGTGTCGCACTAGGACAAGAATGGGGCCGACCAGAAAATATTCTCTCCGGAAGTGGTGGCCAGCTTGGGATCTCAGACCCTACTGCTGATAATTTCTGGAGAGACAGATCTCTTCAGAAATGGAATATCGGCATTGCACTGAACCAGGGACGAAATGTATATGAAAAACTAGTCCTCTTCTGGCTCAACCACTTTGCTATGAATTCCATCACGCTTAATTATTCCCAACGATCCTTTCTTTATACAAAGCTTATCAGAGAGAATGTCAATACAGATTTAAGGGACCTTGTAAAAGGAATTACCAAAGACCCTGCATACCTGATGTATCTTAATGGCCAGGATAATACTGCTAATTATCCGGATGAAAATTTTGCACGTGAAATTCAGGAGCTCTTTTGTATAGGTAAGGAAGTTCCTTTCGACAAGAGATATACAGAAGATGATGTAAAGATCTTTGCACGTTGCCTTACAGGTCATAAGGGCATCATTTTCAGGCAAGGTACACCTTATAACTTTTTAGGCGCTGACTATGGATTTCAGGCTACTGATCATGATTATGGTACCAAGCACAACCCGGCAAGGGCTGCAAAAAAGCTATCAGCATTTTACAGTAATAAAGTTATTACAGACAGCAACTTTTATGCAGCAACGGCAGGAGACAGCGAACTCAATCAACTTGTTGATATTATGTTTGATGATACTGACAAAAACATTTCAACGCTTGCAGGTACAGAGTTTCAAGGCTGGTCAAGAGCTGATATAGTTTCAGATTTTATTGTCAAGAAATTATACCGATGGTTTGTATTCTCTTATATAGACGACAACATAAAGACCAATGTAATTAAGCCACTGGCCAATCTTTACAAGCAGAATAATTTTAAAATACTCCCGGTATTAAAGACTCTACTTGCAAGTCAACATTTCTTTGACATGCGCCACAGAGGAGCTGCGATCAAAACTCCTTATGATGTAGTCATAGGTTTACTGAGAACTACCAATGGAGAATCACTTATTAATAATGTATCCGATGTGAGACAACGTTATGTCCACCTTAATGCATTGCACCAGCAGTCATTAGGAATGGCAATGGGAGCTATAGAATCTCCCAATGTTGCGGGCTGGTCCCCATATTATCAAATGCCTCAGTTCCATGAACTTTGGATTAATTCTGACACCCTCCCCAAACGTCAGGACTTTGCCAAACGCTATTGTGGTAATGGAGGTGGAGGAACCTGGTCTTTCGACTCTTTTCAACCCACATTAAATCAAATAGAATTTTGTAAAACATTAACCGCCCCATCCGATCCAAACGCTCTTATAAACGAGTTGAATGAATTGTTTTTAGGAATACCACTTACTTCCAATCAGAAAAGCACTATAAAGATGCAAACCCTACTCACTGGACAGACTACCGATAATTACTGGACACAGGCCTGGAACGCTGCTGCAGCCTCAGGTGCCACAACCCAGCAAAAAAATGTAGTCACCACGAGACTTAAATCTTTATTTGATGTGCTGGTAAGATTAGAAGAATTTCAATTAACCTAAAACATAACATACAAAATCTATCAACTATGAATCGCAGAAAATTTATAAATAACGGAATAAAGGCTTGCGCTGCTACAGTGTTTGTAGAACAGATCATGAGAAGCCAAAGCCTATATGCACAAAGCTCTTTTCTGAATGCCATTTCAGGCTCCTGCAGTGACAATATACTGGTTGTAGTGCAACTTTTTGGTGGAAATGACGGGTTGAATACATTCATTCCACTTGACCAATACTCGACATTACAAGGAGTGAGATCTAATGTAATGATCACTGAAAATAATCTAAGGTTTGCAACTGCCGTCAATAACGGTATGGCTACCCTTGGAAGTCGTAAAACCACTACCAGCAAATATGCAGATCTGGCATTTCATCCTGCTATGGAAGGTTTATATAACTTATTTGAAGAAGGAAAAATGTCGGTAGTAATGGGGTGTAGTTATGACAACCCTGACTTTTCACACTTCAGAGCAACTGATATATGGATGATGGGAGCAGACTCCAATGAGTTTCTTTCTTCAGGATGGATAGGAAGAGAACTGGAAAGTGTCTATGGAGGTTATGGATTTCCTGATCCATCAGAACTATTAAAACATGGATATGAAGATCCCTTATGCATCAATATGGGATCAGTATCTCCTCTTGCACTGAATGACCTTACCGGTGTAGCTGCAGGAGTTTCAGTTACCTCCATCACAAATGACTACCCACTATTAGGTGGATATGGTGATCTTGCCCCGCAAACCTGTGCTGGAGAAGAGCTAACCTATCTAAGAAAGGTTTCTGTAGATACGGATAAATATAATGCGCGAATTGTAAGCGCAGCAAGTAAAAGCACCAGACAGTTCTTTTCCAAAATCATTATTGTACGGAAACGACCGCTTATCTACAGATCTTAGAAATGTGGCAAGATTGATCAAAGGCGGACTACAAACACGCGTGTATACAGTTTATCAGGGAGGTTTTGATACGCATACAAGTCAGGTCGGAAGCAACACCTATGATGGTACACATACAAGTTTGCTGAATAGTGTATCCAGAGCCATATCAGGTTTCCAGCAGGATATAGAAAAAATGGGTGTAGCAGATAAAGTAATAGGGATAGTTTTTACTGAATTTGGAAGAACCGTAAGATCTAATGGTGGTAAAGGAACAGACCATGGACGCTCCACTCCTATCTGGTTGTTTGGTTCATCTTTAAAAGGTGGTCGTTATGGCACCAATCCGGTGTTGTTAAATCCCGACACCAACAAAATTGAAACACAGGTGCCTATTCAATTTGACTATAGAAGTGTATACTATTCCGTATTGAAAGACTGGTTTTGCCTTACAAACTCACAATTGGAATCTGTATTTGGTGGACCTACCAAGACAGCCAAATATGCAAGTCAATATCATGATTTATTCCGCACAGGTACAGTAACCTCTAATGCTGATGTATCCAATACTGAGCGATTAGATAAGCTAAATGATATATTCCCTAACCCAATTGAGCAATCAGGTGTCATTTCGTTTAATACTACAGGCGGTTCAATAACTTTAGAGATAATAGATACCAAAGGTAATAAGGTCAGATCATTGATGGAGAAAGAAATAAACCAGGGTTATCATGAAATGTCTTTTGAAAAGCAGGATTTGAAACCAGGTATATATCTGGTAAGAATGCGCAAAGAAAACTATCAATCAACTAAAAAGTTGGTGATATATTAAATTGTGCGGTTAATTTTTTTTGCTGGTGCAAACTGTCGAGGATATTGCACCAGCTTTTTTTAAGCTGAAATCGAAACGCGAAAAGTCATTATCTAATAATAGAAAAAGACAAACCCAGTGCATAGATTTATGTAATAGAAAAAGCCAAATCTGATAGAATGTCCAAATGTATAAACAATTGACAACTTCACTCCTAAATACTCATTATTGCCAAATTAGCATCTACACAAATCCTGTTTTTGCTTATTATCATTTAATTGGATATTTTAGTATGCTAAAATATTATCAATAAAAATAAATGAAAATTTTTCAAACTATATCCTGGACAATATTCGTAATGGCATTGCTTTTTAAATTATTCCATATTGCAGGATCATCTCTATTATTAGTACTTAGTTGCTTTTTGATTTTTATTCATTGTACCATCTTTTTTATAAAAAATTACAAAACTGATTTACCTATTTCATTTTTAAACTTATCACTATCATTATGGACTATTTATTTTTTGTTCAGAATTCAATATTGGCCCCTGGGAATCGATATTGCAGGATATAAAATAATGACGCTAATACCAATCCTATCTACCATAATCTGTCTGATTTTGCATACCACAAAAAGAAGTGCAAATAAAAATCCCTCAAATGGTTTTATTTATTTGTTTCACATTTTCACTTGTCTTATCCTACACCCCTTCCTATAAGATATATTATATAGTTAATCTGAATACCCTCTTAAATGAAGACACAAGAAAAACGAATTATTTTGCATGGGATAAATACAGCTGGTTTTTATACATATCAAATAAACCAGATGAAGCTAAAATAGCAAATCAAAAAGCTCAGCAAGCTTTAGATGAATATTTATTGAGTAATAATGATACAGAAGCTATACAATACTCCGAAAGAATTAGACAACATAAAGTATATATTAATAGTAAAAACTGGGTTGAATTTCCATAAATACATTTTTTCAATATTAACAGCATAGCCAATTATCCTACATAGTATAGATTTAATTCCCCAAAACAGCATCCATTATTTTAAGTCATGAAAGAGCTCTTAGATAATTATCTTACCCATATTGACAAATTAGGAGGTAATTGCCGGGATTTAATTTTTGAAAAACCTGCAACAATCTCAGACATTACAGATATTGAAAAAAGTTTGACTTTTCAAATACCTGATGACTTTAAAAATGTCTTATTAACAGTTTCATCTCACTGCGAGTTTAAATGGTTTTTACCTGATGATTTTCCGCTACCTGAACAACTAAGGCAAATATTTTCCGGTGAGTTACATTGGGGGATTGACTTTATACTTCAATTTAATGAAAGTAAAGATGTATGGATAAAGAAAGTATTTCCAGACATTAATAATGAATATGATAAGGTTTGGCATAAAAAATTTGTTTTCCAGGAAGTTGGTAACGGAGATTATATCTCCATCGACCTTGAACCTGATAACTATGGCAAGATTGTATATCTAAGTCACGACGATGGAGAAGGACATGGATATATAATGGCAAACTCATTTCCTGAGTTATTAAGCAATTGGACAAAATTAGGTTGTGTTGGAGGAGAAGATTGGCAATGGCTACCATTCTATAAAGACCAAACTACAGGTATAGATCCCAATTGCGAAAATGCTAAACTTTGGCGCAATGCTATTGGCCTTTAATGAGTTCTTGAAAACAAGAGCTTAAATTTTAATAAATTATAATACCCCAATAATATGGAACAAGATACCATCAGCAGCATTAGAAAAGTAAACAGAATCCTCTGTTATGTACCTGTTGTTTCTATGACCTGCTGGGCGTTAGAAGCATTTATTGGTTTAATTATTTTCGGTAGACTTCCAATATATGGAAAAGATCCGGACCCATATAGCTTATCAATTAGTTGGTTGAATTTTATTGCACTTGTTCCATTATGTATAAGTTTTTTTACTATTCCTATCTCAGTGTTTTTATCACTTGATTTCATGTTTAATAAACAAAAGCTATATCGAAATGATAAGATTGCTATGACAACTTCATTTCTCTGCATTTTGGCATTTTTCATAGCAAAATACTTTTTGACAAAAACCTTTGAATGGGTATTAGACTAAGAATCAAAAAACTAAAAAGATAAGTAAGTCTAATTAAACTAATATTTACTTTTCCCTAATCTTAATCAAGAGTAAATTCTTCATCTGTAACTTCCTACTTTAGTTCTTTATTGATGTGCATTTGTAATACACATAAAATAAAAGTAATTAAAAAAAGTCCGCACTTTAAGTACGGACTTTTTTTAATTAACAATTAAATCTTTACAGTATTACTTAGCAGAAAGTGATGGAGTAATAAGAACGAACTCAACTCTTCTGTTATTAGACTTACCTTCTTTAGTAGTATTGGTATCTATAGGCTTAGATTGTCCAAACCCTCTAGACTCAAGTCTTTGACTGTCTATACCCATTTTTATCAATGCTTCTTTGATAGCTTTTGATCTGTCATCAGATAGAATTTTATTCTTCGTCGGGTCACCATCACTATCAGTATGACCTTCAATACTGAACATTAACTCAGGGTGTTCTTTCATAACAGTCGCAATCTTCATAATCTCAGGAAATGACTCCATTTTAATAGTTGCCTTTCCTACATCAAAAAGAATATTTCTGGTTACGAACTTACCTTGACTCATAATCTGATCATAAAGGGTCATACCTTCTTTAGGTGTACTTACAGAGCAACCGTTAACGTCTGTTACAGTCACAGAGTATTGTCCCATTTTTAATCCGATTATATCTTCAGTTGTCTTTCCGTTGCTCCACTGATAAGAATAAGGACCTACCCCACCGGCAACAGAAATAAAGATCGCACCGCTGCTATCCCCGCAACATTTAACTGTCCATAGAGAGTCAATTTTAAGCGAAAGAGGATTTGGCTGTATGATATCTACAGAAACGGAATTAAGACAGCCATTAGCATCACTAATCAAAGCAGAATAGCTTTCTGCCGGAAGATCAAAAAGATCTTTAGCATTGGTTGCATTACTCCACTGATATTTGTACGGAGGAACTCCACCTTCTACATCAAGTTCAATTGATCCTTTTTTCTCTCCATGACAAAGAATGTCAGTAACTTTGGCAATTTTTGCACTAAACAAGGTAGGTTCAGTAATTGTAGCTGTAATATTACTAACACAACCATTACCTTCTGTGATTGTTAAAGAATACTCTCCTGCAGAAACCCTTATAAGATCCTGAGTAGCGGCTCCATTACTCCATTGATAGCTATAAGGTGGTACACCTCCACTAACACTGACATGGATTTCACCGGAAGTATCCGAAAAACATTTCAGATTCATAATGGCATCCAATGACTTTACAAGCATTGCAGGCTGCTCGATTGTTGTTTTAAGGGTTTTGCTACATCCTAAAGCATCAGTAATGGTCACAGAATAATCACCACTAGGAACATTCTGGATGTTCTGAGAGGTCTCACCATTGCTCCATTTGAATTTATAAGGAGCAACACCACCTTTTACGGATATGATGACTTCACCCTCACTTAACCCATTACATTTCATGTGTTGAACACTTTCTATAGCAGTTATCAGTTCCGATGGTTCAGATATTTCAGCAGTCAGAGTCTCCATACATCCATTGTGATCTTTGATCTTAACTGTATAACTTCCTGAATTTAAACCTGAAACATTCTTCACTATAGCTCCATTGCTCCAGTTGTAAACATAAGGCTGTGTACCACCGGTTACTGAAATATTGATAGCTCCCTGACGGCTTCCCTGACATGAAATATTAGTTACCGAATCCAATTTCACAGAAAGTAAAGATGGTTGATTAACTTTTACATTTATGTTATTATTGATACAACCATTCTTATCAGTAACAGTCAGATTGTAATCACCAGCCTCAACTCCTGCAATATCCTGAGTTGTAGCACCATTGTTCCAGTTGTAAGAATAAGGTTCAACACCACCTGAAACTGTAACATTAATTTCACCAGAGCTTTCACCAAAACACTTGATGTCTTTTAAATTATCCAATGTAACAGAAAGTAATTTAGGTTCCTCAATAGTAGATTCTGCTTTAGCTGTGCATCCTTTAGCATCAGAAATGGCTACATTATATTTACCAGATTTTAAGTTCTGCAGATTTTGAAGTGAATCACCACTATTCCAGTTAAACTTATATGGCGCAGTTCCTCCTGATACTGAAAGGTTAATTGAACCTGATTTTTCTCCGGCACACAAGTTACTCTTTACTGAAGTAATACTAGCTGTTAGCTTTTCCGGTTCAGTGATTGATTCAGCAACAGTTTCTGTACATCCGTTAGCATCAATAATTTTCACTGAATAGTTGCCTTTGCTCAAACCAGATATATCCTGAACTTTAGCTCCATTACTCCAGCTATAACTGTAAGGGGCAACACCACCATCAACAGAAAGGTCAAGAGCTCCCTTGTTATCACCAAAACAAGATAGGTTTTTAACATCCACAATTTTTGCAGTGAGTACAGATGGTTGTTTTATAGTAACTTTCTCTGAACTTAAACATCCATTCTTATCAGTAACACTAATTGAATAGGTTCCTGCGGCAATACCGCTCAAATCCTGAGTTCTGGCACCATTATCCCAAACAAAGCTATAAGGAGGTACACCACCTGTAATTGTTGTGGTAACAGATCCGGAGTTATTCTCAAAACAAGAAAGATTTTTCACTTCAGCGACTTTTAATTTTAATGAAGATGGCTGAGTTATATTTGCTTTTAAACTTTGTGAACTTCCGTTTGCATCTTTAATTAACACAGAATAAGTTCCAACTGGAATATTAGTAAGATCTTCAGAAGAAGATCCGTTACTCCATACAAATGAATAAGGAGGATTTCCACCGGTTACAGCAATATTGATAGCACCGGAAACTTCTCCTGCGCAACGAATATTGGTTACGGATTCTATGGTAGCAACTAAAGAAGAAGGCTCTTCAATAACAGCGCTTACCGATTTTAAGCATCCGTTGGCATCAGTAATAAGACATGTATAATTTCCAGCAGGAGCCGCAGTCAGGTTCTGGGCAAAGGTTCCATTACTCCAGCTATATTTATAAGGAGCAACTCCACCGGAAACTGAAACTGAAATCGCACCGGTGTTTTCTCCATAACGGATAATATTTTTTACAGATTCAACTTTTGCAACTAAGGTTGAAGGTTGATTGACAGTCGCTGAAATGGTTTTACCCAAACAACCATTTGCATCAGAAAGAGTGACGGAATATGTACCTGCACCAACCTCAGTTAAGTCTTGTGTAGTCGCTCCGTTACTCCATTTATAAACATAAGGTCCCGTTCCGCCTACAACAGTAATATTTACAATTCCGCTTTTATCACCATTACATTGCACATGTTTTACAGACTCAAGTGATTGAGTTAAAGCTGCAGGACTTGAAACCTTAGCAGATAAAGTTTCCACACAACCTTTAGCATCTGTAATTGTTACTGTATAATTCCCCGCTGATAATCCATTAAGATCTTCAGTTGTTGCTCCGTTGCTCCATTTAAAATTATATGGAAGAGATCCTCCTTTAACAGATATATTAATAGAACCCGTAGTATCTCCATAACATGGTATATTTTTAACCGCATCTACAGACGCAGTTAACATAGCAGGCTGATTAATTTCCTGAGTTAAAGTAGTAATACAGCCTTTCGCATCAGAAACCCTTACTGTATAATTTCCAGCGGGAACATCCATAATATCTTCAGTAGTAGCACCGTTACTCCAGGTGTAAGAATACGGCCCTACTCCACCTTTAACAGAAACACTGATAGCTCCTTTTTTCTCACCGTAGCAATTGATGTGCTTAACAGCATCAAGAGATACAATCAGTGCTGGAGGTGCTGTGATGTTCGCAGTTAAATTTTTCTGGCAACCATTAGCATCTGAAACTTTTACAGAATAATTACCTGCAGCAATATTGGTTAAATCTTCTGTTTTAGCGCTGTTACTCCAGACGTAAGAGTAAGGACTAGTCCCCCCCCCTTAACAGAGATATTAATAATACCGGTATTTTCACCATTACACTCAACATTTGTAATAGATTCAATGGAAGTGACCAGAACCGTTGGCTGAGAGATTGTTGCTGAAATATTTTCAGTACATCCATTCGCATCAGAAACTTTTAAGGAATATGACCCAGCTTTTAATCTGGTAATATCTTCAGAAGCGGATCCGTTTGACCATTTATAAGAATATGGAGTTACCCCACCTTTAGCAGATACCTGAATAGCACCTGTACTATCACCATGACATTTAACTTCTGTCACGCCATCAAGATTAGCCTGAAATAAGACTGGCTCTGATATCTTAGAGCTTGCTATTTTTTTACATCCAACAGCATCAGTAACGGTTACTGAATATAAACCGGCTGGCACATCCAATATATTTTGTGTCACCGCACCATTATTCCAGATATATGTATATGGAGTAACACCACCTTTGACAGAAATATTTACAGCTCCTTTGCTTTCTCCAAAACATTTGATGTCTTTAGATGATTCTACAGAAACTTCCATCAAAGAATTCTGATTGATCTTAGCAGATAAAGTATCCTTACATCCATTAGCATCTGCGATACTTACTGAATAGGAACCAGCCTTAACACCGATTAAATCCTGAGTTGTAGCTCCATTATTCCACTTATAAGAATATGGAAGCACCCCACCAGAAACGGAGATATTAACAGCACCTTTACTGTCTCCGTTACAATTAATATTAGTAACAGATTCTAAAGTAGATACTACTTTAGTCGGTTGAGTAATTGTAGCACTTAAAGAATTAGTACATCCATTGGCATCTGAAACATTTACGGTATAACTTCCGGCTATTGCATTACTAAGATCTTTTGAAGTTGCTCCATTACTCCACTTATAAGTATATGGAAGAATACCACCTGCTACTGTAATGTTTATTGCTCCATTATTACCTCCATAACAGCTTACATCCTTCAGAGATTGTTTATCAACAGTAAGAAGTGTTGGTTGAGTAACATTCGCTTTTACTGTCTTAAAACACCCTTTAGAATCTGTTACTTTAAGTGAATAATCTCCTGAACCAATGTTAACAAGGTCTTTAGTTGTAGCTCCATTACTCCAAGCATAGGTGTATGGTGCAATACCACCGCTAACTGCTATATTTATGGCTCCGGATTTATTTCCGTGACACAGAATATTTTTAACTTCAGTAACTTGTAATGAAATTGCCGGCGATTCTGTAATGGTTGTACTCACAGATGTTAAACAACCATTCGCATCTTTAATTTCAGCTGAATAATTTCCAGCGGGAATATTCACGAGATCTTCCGTAATTGTTCCATTACTCCACTTAAATGTATATGGTTTAACACCTCCACCAACTAAAATATTTACAGCTCCTTTGTAATCACCATTACACAAAATATTTTCTACAGCTTCTACTTTAGATGTAAATGGTTCTGGTTGATTAATAACAAAATTCAAACTTTTTGTTATGCCGTTAGCATCCATTACCTCAACAGAATAATTACCTGCCACAACTCCTGAAAGGTTCTGCGTTGTAGCACCATTATTCCATTTAAACTTATATGGAGCCACCCCACCGGTTACCACAATCTGAATTTCACCTTCTTTATTTCCATTACACTTTACGTCTTTCAGATTGTCAAGCTTTAAAGAAAGTAATTGAGGCTGAGTGACATTTACTATAACAGTTTTGCTACACCCAGTACCATCAGATACTATTACTGAATAACTTCCGGCCTGAAGACCTGAAACATCCTTAGTAGTAGCTCCATTAGTCCATTTATAAGAATAAGGTGGAACGCCACCATCTACTTTAATATTTATCGAACCATCTTTTCCACCGAAAAAGGAAACATTTTTAAGTTCACCTAATGCAGCACTCAATAAAGGAGGCTGATTAATTGTTGCTGATATTGCAGTTTTACATCCATTGAAATCTGTTACATCTAATGAATAGGTACCAGCTGTGATACCAGTTATATCTTGTGTTGTTGCTCCATTACTCCATTTATATTTAAATGGCCCCACTCCTCCATGAACTGAAACATTTATTGCACCACCTTTATCGCCATAACACTTAATATGCTTTAACTCATCAATTTTTAAAGTCAGCTTTTCTGGCTCTTTTACATTGGTTGTAGATGCTTCCTGACAGTTATTTGCATCAGTAACAACTACATAATATTTACCGGCTGGTACATTGGAAAGATCTTCTTTAGTAGATCCATTGTTCCACAAATAGCGATATGGAGGAACTCCACCTGAAACTGATATATCAACTTTACCAGTACTATCCCCATTACATTTTATATTTGAAACATCATCGATTGACCTTACAATTAAAGGCTTTTGCTCAACATTAACTGACAGAATTTCCTGGCAATTATTTGCATCTGATACTAATACAGAATAGGTACCTGCAGGTACATCATGAATATCCTGCGTTGTAGCACCGTTACTCCAGCTGTATTTGTATGGTTCTACTCCCCCCTTCACAGATATCTCCACCAATCCCTTCTTAAATCCAAAACACAATATGTGAGCGACAGAATCTGTTTCTACGCTCAATTTAGGTGGTTCGGAAACCTCTACAATAATTGAATCCTTACACTTATAAGAATCTGAAACATATAACTTGTATGTACCAGCTTTAAGACCAGTTATATCCTGTGTTGTTGCCCCGTTACTCCATTTGTAGGAATAAGGAGGAATACCACCGGTTACGTTTATATCAATGGCACCTTTATTGTCGCCATTACATAAATTGTTCTTTAAATAGACTAGTTTAACATTAGTGAGGGTGGACTGAGTAATTCTCACTCCTGAACTATTTTCTTCCGTCTGCCCATATCCATGAGAAAACATGAATAAAAGCAAGAGAGAAAATAATATATGCTTCATCATTCGTTTTAAATGCATATAATTAGGTTAATGATTAATAATGCTGTTGAAAAATTTTAATACCAATAAACCACTTTACTTACCTAATTATAAACATTCAATGTATTGGCTACCTTTCCCTATATAAAAGAAAATGAATCACAAGAATTTTTTTAGGAGTACTGATTTAAAGTTTGATACATTGATTTATAGGATAGAAACAATATTTGCATCTACTGGCTGATTATGATTGAACTAAAAAGTTGTTTATTCCAACATCTAAATTCATCATATACAAAATCAAGCACTATTTATTGGAGTAATTTTATGTATATCTGTACGCATATGTATGTTTGTAAATTTTCTTCGATACAACTATGTTTATTAATTAATACTAATCACCAAATTTTAATATTGAACAGAAACACCGTGTTTACTCAAACATCACTTTTACTTCTGTACGTCTGTTCTTTGTTCTTCCCTCCTGAGTTTCATTGGATGCTACTGGGAAATTCTCTCCATATCCTTTAGCATAAACACGAGCAGGATCTACACCTTTAGTTAATAAATAATCTCTTATAGCATTTGCCCTTCTTTGAGACAGTCTTAAATTATCTACATCTTCTCCTACATTATCAGTATACCCGGCAATTTCAGCAACAAACATTGGATTAGTAACAAATGTATTCGCCAATGAATCCAAGGTAGATTGAGACTCACTTTTAATATCCCATTTATTCGGATCAAAATAAATATTTTCAAGTTTATAGGTCCTTCTGAAATCCATTGTAAAGGTCATCATATAATTCTGAACAATCTCCAGAGGACCTATAACACTGGGTACCTGAGACGTAAAGTCATATTCAAAACCCATTTTTGTCACCTTAACATTATATTTCTTTCCCTTTGGCACAATGAGAGTAAACTTTCCATCCTCATCTGTCACTCCTTTTTTGCTATAAGTTTTATCTTCACTTTTAATTGTATAGATTATATTTTTTTCAGGTATTTTATTTTTATCAGTAACTATACCCACTAAAACAGCTTCTGTCTCTTTTGCATTAAGATTATTCACCAGGTTCTGTGATTTCAGACCAGATGCTGTAATACATAATGCTAAAATGATATAAAATGCGCTTTTCATAATCTATATATAGCTTGAGTATATATAAAATTTTATAAAATACATCAGCACATCGACCATATACGACAATTTTAAATTGATGTTTTAAGCGTGTTCTAAAAAATCTACAGACAGTAATTATATTTCATTAAAGTTTATTCCATTCAAACCTCTCAAATATTCATAAACAATAAATTATATGGGCTTGAAAATATATATAGTCATAAAAATTATTTCAGCCTAATACTTTAATAATATTAATGAATGTATCCTTTTACATAATTTCCCGTATTGCACCAATTATCTATCAGTGAGACAAAAAGTAAATATTACTATAGGTAGATAAAAATTATACACTAAAAAAGTTATTCAACCAGTTAGGATAAAAAATCAATTATAAGGGACATCTTATTGCCCCTTATAATTTGACAATTGTAATATTAATAGGATAACTTATAGAAATGTAGAGAAAGCCTGTTCTTTCAAATTTACCCCTCACCATAAAGTGATAATATTTCCTTAAGATCCTTTGGGATCTCCATAGGTTTAAGAGGCGGAACATTAGCCCCACCTGTATTACCAAAAGGAATTTTACCTACAAATGATTTTACACCTCCTACAAGTAGACGGGGAATTTGTCCCATCACTTCCTTGCTACTTTTTATACTGATTCCAAACTTCAACATGAGCCAATGCGCATAGGAATGTTCTAAAGGATATGCCTGTCCAAGTATATGTGCTCTTTCTAAATGCCACCAAGCCATCTGAAGCTTTCCTGCTGCAAAGGTTTTGTGATACAACTTTATTTCTTTATCAAAATAAATTTTTAAGGTCTCAGGAATTTTAATGTAAAGTTTCATGATAAATAGGTTATCTATAATTCATTTAATAAAACTGATCGATTTAAATACTGTATAATTCTACTATAAGTTTTACATATCAGACATATGATGCCCTTCCATAGGTATTCCCCCTTTCTTTAGAATAAATTCACTTTGTAAAAGGTATGAACCAGATATTACTATAGTATCCCCTTCGTTTAATCCATGAATAATAGAAACCCTATTTCCGGTAACCTCTCCTATATGTACTTTTTTTGATTCATAAATACCTGATTTTTTCACCCAAACTGTGGCACCCTGACTATCTCTTATTACGGCATTGGATGGAATAACCAATGACTTATCATTTGACTCATGCCAATATACATAGGCTTGCATACCAGGTTTAACCTGTACATCAGGTTTAATATGAATCCGAACTATCGTAACAGTCGAACCGGAGGAAACCTGTGGTAATACTTCAATTACTTTTCCTTCGATAATATGGTTTTGTATACCTTCAACAACTACCTCAACTGTACTACCCTTTTTTTTATTTTTGAAATTTCAGAAGAGTAAAACTCTGCTTCAACCCAAAGCGTTTTATAATCCCTGAGTTCAACTAAAGGGGTTCCTTCCATCACCATAGCCCCTTCAGTAATGTTAATATTATTGATATATGCGGAATATAAACTTTCAATCGGATATGGAATAACAGGTTTACTCTGATTTTTAATTGCTTCAATTTGTCTTTCAGATATCCCCCATAATTTAAGCTTGTTTATAGCTGCTTCCATAATAGATCGATAAGTTATATCATTAGGATCATCTTTAAGCCTTTTATTAGCATGGATCAATTCACTTTGAGTTGAAGCCAGCATTTCTGAGTATATTTTATATATAATAGCTCCTTTTTTTATGTATTCTCCTTTTGTTTTGAAATTTAACTGATCTATAC
The DNA here is from genome assembly GCA_024707265.1 of Sporocytophaga sp. Classification (GTDB taxonomy): domain Bacteria; phylum Bacteroidota; class Bacteroidia; order Cytophagales; family Cytophagaceae; genus Sporocytophaga. The sequence goes on from JANQAB010000010.1 coordinate 457,155, forward strand.
GGCCATCCATTCTGGCATTGATAAAAATGGTTTTGTTCTCATCCTCTTTGACAATTCCTGTCGCATAAATTTTATTGTCGATATAGTCATACTCAGCTGTTAATGTTTTGATATTCGCCAGCTTTTCCTGCTGGGCGCTTAGCTTTATCCCCTTTGAATTACTCATTTTAACCGGGGTTAATTCCATTTTACAGATAGGACACTTACCAGGCTTTTTCTCCATCACTTGCGGATCCATTGAGCAGGTATAATAAATGGAGTCACCATGTGTATGATCAGCATGACTGGTTTTATTTTCACAGGCAAATAAAACCATCAAGCTTAATAGTATCAATATATATAGTTTCATTGTTGTTTTACTTTTAAAAATGCTTCACTATCTACTAAGTAAGAGGCTACAGGAGCAATACTATCATTTTCAGATAAACCATACAGGACTTCAGTCCATCCACCTTCTGCAACTCCGGTACGAACTTCTTTTGCTACATACCCTACTTTGTCTTTTACAAATACAGCGGAAATAGATTTACCCAGATGCAGGACTGCTAAGTCAGGAATCAATATTTTTTTGTCCTGGGTTTTATTAACAGTAATATTTCCTTCAATAAGAGTTCCGATGATTAGATTTTTATGATCATCACATTTCAGATAAACCCTTACAGTATAAAAATCATTTTTGTCATCAAATGACTTTTCAATAAATTCAATATTCCCATTATAGGTGTCATTATTAATTTTCACTTCAACATACTCCCCTTTTTTAATAAAAGGTATGTCTCTTGGTAAAATCTTAAACATAGCCCATACACTTTTTTCATTTGCTATTGTAAAAATCAAGTCCCCCTTTGTAACATAACTTCCCTCTTTAATTATAGACCTGTTGGTTTTCATTTCATCAGAGCCTTTTAACATTGTATTTCCATTGGAAGAATTAGGCCATACTAAGCCGTGAGCAGCAATGTCACTTCCCTGCTCTAAAAAGTGAATATGACCTGAATAAGGTGAATAAATAGGAATAGTTGCTTTAACTTCACCAATTTTTTCCAACGCCTTAATAGTAGAAGCAGTCATTCCGAGATTGACCAACTTTTGATATAACGCATCCAGAATTTCCTTTTCACCATCGGTAGCTGATTTGTAAATAAGCAGATACTCATTTTGTGCAGTTTGCAATTCCGGACTATAAATTTCCATAAGTAACTGACCTTTTTGTACTCTTTCAAATTCAAACTTTGCGCAAAGCTTTTCTACTCTTCCAGACACACGTGCTGAAATACTATTGGTCAGATTAGGGTTATAGGTTAAATACCCCTCTGCTTTAATGTAATTTGCTATATTATTGATAGTTGGAACAATAGGTTTCAGAGAAGAAATGACCACCTGATTGGTTGGTTCCGCAAGATAACTTAATGTATCAATTTCCTGAGGCGCCAGTTCCAGGTCCATCTCACATTTAGGGCAAATACCTGGCTTATCGGATACTACCTCTGGATGCATAGGACAGTAATACATTGCACTCGTATGTATTGTATCATGTTTCACCTCATAGTCTTCATGTTTATCTGTTTTGGTTTTACATGAAGCAATAAGAAGAACCAATAATAGAATGATTGCAATATTAAAATATTTGTAGTTGCTTTTCATATTCAGCCTGCAAATGCAGTAGTTTTAAGGTGATGTCTTCATATTGATTTTTTGCCATCTGGAAATTCATCTGAGCATCCAGGGCAACAAATAGTTCTTCCGTATTTTGAGCATATGCTATCATTGCCAGATCGTAAGATTTCTTTAAAGATGGTAAGATCATTGTCTTATATAACTCCAGCTGGTATTTGGCAGATGAAATTTCATTTTTCAATCCATAAATCATCCCTACAGACTCATTCATAATGGCTTGTTTCTGACTATAATAAGCTTTTACCTGATGATTATAAGCCAATACATTGGAACGATACATCTTTGATGACCATGGTGCGATAGGAATGCTCATCATACCCATTAAGGTAAACTGATTAGGATTTTCTCCGAAGGCAAACATATGGCCAAACTCAATCCCAAAGTCCGGCCGGGATTTGTAACGTTCCACCTTTTGCTTCAAAAGTGTCACCTTGATATTATTATCCAATACCAGCATATCACTTCTGTTAGATCTTATCTGAACAGTATCAATTGCAGCTCTTTCATATTCTTTTATCACAATCTGTGAATCAACCTCAAATAAATTTTCTTCCTTTCTATTTATCAGAGAGCTGAGATAATACAACTTTTGTTTTCTTTCATTCTCTAACATGATTCGTTCATTCTGCAACTGAGCCTTTTGCGATTTTCCTTTATAAATAGTTGAAAGCATTTCCTGATTATAGGCCAATTTACTTTCACCAATAGTGATCATGGTCTCCAGAGTTTTTTCAGCTTCTTTCAGAATAAGAATTTTTCGATTGATAATCTGAATTTCACTAAATAACTTTTTAGCATCATAAAGCAGCTTATTGGCACTTTCATTACCGGCTTCGGTTTCAATAGAAGACAAGCTTTTTAAATACTCCTGATTGGCATTTAATTTTGAAGGATTGGGAATCATTTGTTTTCCCTGAATCATAAAGCTACCCATACCAGGCATCTTTTCGTTCATTCCATTAAAAGACTCTACCTGAGGACGCCAATAGTATGTCTTATATGGTGTCATAAAAAAGCCTGCTCCTATTTGAGGCGCTTCCCAAGCTTTAGCACCTTCTGCCATTGCCTCCATGGACTTTGCCTGTTGCCTGTACATTTCCAACTCCGGATTCTGAGACAGAATCATAACTTTAACAGAATCAAACGTCAAAACTTGCGCCACTGCCTGAAAACATAGCATCACAAAGATTAAGGATAATATATATCTATTCTTTAACATCGAGTATTTCAATTTTTCCATTTTTATTCAGTTCATGTTCTTTCATCATCTCAAATACAATTGGAGTTACCAGAAGTACGTATATGATGGATGAGATCGTCCCTCCTATAAGAGGTACTGTAATGGGTAGCATAATATCACTTCCTACTCCTGTAGCCCAAAGAATGGGGACAAGTCCAAAAAGTGAAACAGACACAGTCATCAGTTTTGGCCTTAATCTTTTGGCTGCACCTATGATCACGTATTCACGTAAATCTTTATTGGTAATACTTTCTCTTGAGTTACCTTTTTCTTGCACAAGGTATTGCATTGCTTCGTTAAGATAAATAACCATCAACATTGCCGTTTCAATGGCCATTCCGAACAATGCTATAAATCCCACAGCGACAGCTACTGAAAGGTTTATTCCATAGAAGAAAACCATAAATATGCCCCCTACAAGCGCAAAGGGTACCGTAATCATCGTTGCAACAGCCTCTTTTGCCGATTTATAAGTATAATACAAAACCATAAAAATGATAAAGATTACTATAGGCATAATGAGCTTTAGTGTTCTGTTTGCATGAATTTGATTTTCCCATTGCCCGCTCCATTCAATAAAATATCCCTTAGGCATTTGAGAGATCATCCTGTTTAGTCTTTCCTGTGTTTCTTCCACAGTGCTACCCAAATCACGATCACGAACATTAAATAAAACAGTACCCCGTAACATTGCATTTTCTGAATTGATCATAGGAGGTCCTTCAGACAGTTTGATATCAGCAACATCAGAAAGAAGTATTGTACCAAGCTGCATTGTCTGTACTGGAAGGCGCTTCAGATCTTCCAGACTCTCACGATAAGCCTGAGCAACTCTTGCATTTACAGAAAATCTTTGCCGACCTTCAACAGTTGTAGTAAGAGTCATTCCACCCAATGCACTTTCAACAACCATATTGACATCATCAATCGTGAGTCCATACCTTCCGATGGATTCTTTTTTTATCTCTATATCGATATACTTACCGCCTACAATAGGCTCAACATATAAGTCTTTTACACCATCCACATCCTTCAATGATTCTTTTATTCTATTGGATAAAGAGTAAATGGAGTCTAAATCTTGCCCATAAACCTTGATACCAACATCCGTTCTGATTCCAGTAGACAACATGTTTATCCTGTTAATAATAGGTTGTGTCCACCCATTAGTCACACCCGGAATCTGTAACTTTGCATTTAACTCATTGATAATATCATTCTTGGTAATTCCCTTTCTCCATTCTGCTTTTGGCTTCAGAAGTATTATAGTTTCTATCATACTTATGGGTGAGTTATCTGTGGCAGTCGAAGCCCTACCTGCTTTACCAAGAACATGTACAACTTCAGGAACGGATTTAATTAACTTATCCTGAATTTGTAATAACCTTTTTGCTTCTGAATTAGAAACATCTGGCAAAGTCACCGGCATGAATAACAGAGAACCTTCATCCAGAGGAGGCATGAATTCTGAGCCAAGACGAGAAAGCATAAAACCTCCTGCAAGCAGCAGCCCTACATTAATTGCAATAACTGTTTTTCTCCAGTGTAAGCACCATGTTAAAACAGGTGTATAAATTTTCTCCAAGGTCCTGGTTATTGGATTTTGACCTTCCGGTTTTAATCGACCTTTTAGAAAAAAAAGATATAAGGACCGGTGTTAAGGAAATGGCAAGAAAGGCATCAACCAATAATATAAATGTCTTTGTCCAGGCTAATGGATGAAACAGTTTCCCCTCCATACCTGTAAGCAGAAACACAGGTAAAAAGGAAGCTATCACCACAATAGTAGAAAAGAATACCCCAGGTCCGACTTGTTTGGATGAATAACTGATTACTTCCAGTCTCTCTTCAGCAGTAAGCGGATCTGTATTTCTTTTAAATAATTTTTTAAATAACTTTTTCATTAGTTTATTAAATTTCATACATCATAATACCTGCTCCTCTATCCTCTTTTTTTCATGTTCTACAGAGATATGTCTGTATGCGTTTTCAACCATCACTATTCCGTCATCAACTACTACTCCAATGGCCAGTGCTATACCAGTCAATGACATAATATTGGATGAAATCCCGAATGCTTCAAGTAATATAAATCCGACCGCTACTGATATCGGTAATTGGATGATAATGATTAAAGCGCTTCTCCAATTGAACAGGAATAAAATCACTATGATTGATACTGTGATCATCTCTTCATATAATGTTCCTCTTACAGAATCGATTGCTTCTTCAATCAGATTACTTCTATCATAGGAAACCTTGAGCTTGACTCCGTTTGGTAATCCTTTTTCAACTTCCTTTATCTTGGCTTTTATATTCTTAATTACCTGATCCGCATTTTCACCGTATCTCATCACTACAATTCCTCCGACCACCTCTCCAGTGCCATTCATATCAAATATACCCAGGCGTAAATCTCCTCCCATCTGTACACTTCCTATATCCTTTATTCTGATTGGTATGGAGTTTCGCATACTGACCGGCATGTTTTCTATATCCTCTCTATTCCTGATGTATCCAAGACCTCTTATAATATAGGACATATCGGTCATTTCGAACTTGCCTCCTCCTACATCATTATTATTAGCCCTGACCGTCTTAAGCACATCCATGAGTTGGAGATTATAATAAGTAAGTTTATGTGGATCAATGACGATCTGATATTGCTTTTGAAAACCTCCAAATGAAGCGACTTCCGCAACTCCCTGAACATTTTGTAAGGCAAACTTGATATACCAGTCCTGTAATGCTCTCTGCTCTCCTAAATCCATATCAGGAGCATCCAGATGGTACCAGAAAATATGTCCTACTCCTGTGCCATCAGGTCCTAAAGAAGGTGACACATCATCAGGCAATAACTTCTGTGCATAGTTCAGCCGCTCCAATACTCTTGTTCTGGCCCAATAGATATCTGTATTGTCTTCGAATATCACATACACGAAACTCATCCCAAACATAGAAGAACCTCGGATATTCTTTACGTTAGGTATTCCCTGCAGATTGGAAACAAGAGGATAAGTAACCTGATCCTCGATAACCTGCGGGCTTCGTCCCATCCATTCAGTAAAAACAATCACCTGGTTTTCGGACAAATCCGGGATGGCATCAATCGGATTCTTTTGTATCGAGAATATTCCCCATACAAATAAAGCTGCTGCAATGAATAGAACAGCCCATCTGTTCTTAAGCGATATATCTATAATTTTCTCTACCATAATTACAGGCCTGCCACCGAGGTGACAGGCTTTATTCATTTCAATTATTTTGAATTACTTTTTTCTTTCATACTGGCAGCAATCAGGTAACTTAATGTAGACTGATTGACTTGCTTTGACCTTGTCAGTATCATGTCCTGCGTCTGCTATTAATTGATGAATTTTTTCTAAAGAAATTGAATGAGGGTTGTACTCCACTTTAACTATTTTAGTATTCACATTCCAGTCAACACTTTTAATAGCAGGGTTTCCTTTTAATGCAGATTCAATTCTTTTTTTACACATCACACAGTTACCGGATACTTTGAATGATGTTGTTTCATAGTGCAATGGGTAAGCTGTTGCATTGGTAATGAATAATGTTACCAAAATGACATATAACAATGCGAATATTCTGATATTAGATTTCATAGTTTATAATAGTTTTAAATTGTTAGATAATTAAGATCCATGAGATTACTGATTCAAAAGATGAATAGAAAGCAACAGAAAGCTGAATGACATCCATATCATCTCTATACGATCCGTAAACAAAGGATCATCTAATGCTGCAAATGCTGGCATTTAAATGAAGATTATGTTAATCTGGAATGCTACAATGAAAGATAGCACAGGAGGTATTCTTATATGAAACAAGAATATTCCGGAAGAGGTAATAAAAAAGTATTAAATTATAAGGGAACGATTCTGTATATAAATAGGCGTTTTAGGTGGCCCATTTTTATAGGAGTATAATTTTACAGAATTTGAATTAATAAGTGCAAATTGAGGCTGCACTTCATAATTGTATGAAGGTAATAGGGCTATAGTACTCAAGTAATCAGCAAATACAAAATTGCTGTTGTGATGTATTTGAGAATCATCCAATGAAAAGCTGTACTGCTTATCCTGACAACAATCTTTTGATATTTTGATACCGCACTTGCCACACCCCTTCTTATCAGGAGCAAAAAAAGATATTGAAGCTAATTTACCAGCACAATAATGAGTATACACAGCAAGTCCATTGCTGAAGACTGTGTATAACATTAAAACAGATATGATGGCAATTCTTTTCATTGATGCAAATATGGGCTTTTTCTTTAATTATGTTTTTACATTTTTATGAGGAATTGTTATAAAATTTTGACTGGTATTAAAAATCACAAAAATCCTTCTGAAAATCAGATTGATTTTAAAAATAAACCTTTTATTAAGGACCGTCCTTTAAGAATATTTTAACCTTGCAATTCTTAATAAACACAGATCCAGTCAATAACATTTTAAAGGCTCATTAGTTTCTTTATACATTCTTTCAATCCGAAATTTTAGTTTTAATGAGAATTTACATTCTTATTTATTTATTCACTTTTGCTTTTAGTATAAAGGCAATTGGGCAAAAGAGCAATGAAGATACACTCAACGATGAAAATCAACAAATACCGAAAACCTGGGGCACTATTGACCCTGGTAAAGGATTTCAGGTTGCTAAAACAAAATACGGTACAATAAATATCAGCTTATATGTATTGGCCAGATACCTCAACCAGTTACCTGGAGTCCAAACCTTTACAGACCACCTGGGAGTAACACATAAAATAGATCCTCGTAACGATATACAATTACACCGAATCCTGGCAAATATGTCAGGCTATATCTACCTGCCCAAGCTTTCTTATGTAGTTACGTTCTGGACAGTTAATTCTACCAATCAGGTGGCAATTGTCGGAGCTTTGGGATATTCATTCAACAAATCACTTAACTTCTTCACAGGTATATCAGGAAATGCTGGTACACGTTCCATGCTGGGATCCCACCCATACTGGTTAGGTACAGACCGTGTAATGGCTGATGAATTCTTCAGGCCAGGATTTACAAGTGGCGCCTGGGTAAATGGAGAAATACTACCTAAGATTTTCTATAAAGTCATGCTCGGAAATAATTTAAGCCAACTGGGAATAAATGCTGTACAAATCACAAGAAAGCTAACTCCATCTGTCAGTATCTGGTGGATGCCTACAACCGGTGAATTTGGCCCTCGCGGAGCATATGGTGATTTTGAAGGGCATGAGAAATTAGCTACACGCATCGGAGGCTGCTTTACATTCAGCAGAGAAAACAGATACAACGACCTAAGTGAAAGATCACCGGACAATACCCAGATCAGAAATTCAGACGGCCTGCTGCTATATCAGACAGGATCTCTTGCAAAAGATGTCACTGTTTTAGACGCTGATTATAAATTATTCTCTGCAGATGCAGGAATAAAATACAAGGGTTTATTTCTGCAGGCAGAATATTTCTTCAGAACCCTAAGTAAATTTAATGCTGATGGTCCACTACCTGTAAGCTCCATATTTGACAATGGTTTCTACATACAGGCTGCATATATGATTCTTCCCAAAAAGCTGGAAGCATATACTGCTACATCACAAGTTTTCGGACAATTCCGGTATAGTCATGAATTCCTTGTCGGTACGAATTTCTATCCTGCAGATACAAGAAATTTCCGAGTTAATGGTCAATTTATAAAAGTATTAAAATGCCCTACAGGCAGTACATTTGGATACTATCTTGCCGGACAATCTGGCTATATTTTATCTTTTGCAGCTTCAGTATTCTTTTAATAATTATTATCAAAATCATTATCTAATTTCATTCAGATAAAAGTAAATAAATCAGCACTACCTATCGAAATGTCAAGTTTCCATAAACAGGATCCCTTATGGCAAGGTAAGGCATTGCCCGGAAATAAATGGATAGGAATGAAATACATTGTTATTAATATCGAGGACAATTCAAAAGTAAAATTGGAGTTGTATATAGATACAAAATGAAATGAAAATCCAGTCAATGGAGGATACTAGGAAAAGCCTGAGAGTATGCAGGTGAAGGTAGCTAGCCTGCCGCCTCTTCCATGATAACCGGATGAGCATTAGTGATCCCAAACTATTATATTTGAAACTCCAGGCTTTTTCTCTTATAAAATACACGATACGATGGGAATAGTATTCTCACCGGAAATGATGAAAACTTCTGTTCTCTCGGTAATGATATGCCTTCAGGCTTATTATATAATAAGCTTACAGACATCTTATGGGCTTAAGCAATTGAAGTTCAACAATTATCATTAAAAATTTAAAGCTCTATAAATTCTTAATTAATGCCGGAGTTGAAAACTTTATTTTGTTATTTACCCTTCTCACATTAATTTGGACCTTCGATCCGACGTGTTCATTAATATAAAAAACGGATCTGGCTATAATACGATGAATCAGAAACCTGGCATTATCATTTTATTCTTATTATTAGTTCACTCATTTTCAAGCATTGCCCAGCCCAATGAAAGATACAATGCTGCAGAAATTCAACAAGCCATAAAGAAGCTTAATGTATTGGGCAGTGTGCTGTATATTGCAGCCCATCCTGATGACGAAAACACCAGGCTTATTACCTACTTCACCAAAGACAAGCTATATAATACTGGTTACCTTTCCCTTACACGTGGTGACGGGGGGCAGAACCTTATCGGTTCAGAATTAAATGAACAGTTAGGTGTGATCAGAACCCAGGAACTTCAGGAAGCAAGAAGGATTGACGGAGGAAAACAATTTTTTTCCAGAGCCAAGGACTTTGGTTTCTCTAAAAACCCTGATGAAACATTTATGATCTGGGATAGGGAAAAAGTCTTTGCTGATATGGTTTGGGTAATCAGAAAATTCAGACCGGATGTACTTATAACACGTTTTAATACAGAGCCGGGCAAAACTCATGGCCACCATACAGCTTCTGCAATTCTTGCTGAAGAAGCATTTGAAGCAGCAGGAGACCCAACAAAATTCCCTGAACAATTAAAATATGTTCAGGTATGGCAACCTAAGCGTTTATTATGGAATACCAACTGGTGGTTTTATGGAAGTGAAAAAGACTTTAATACACAGGGATTACTAAAGATTGATGTAGGTACTTTTAATCCTACATTAGGGCAATCATATACTGAAATAGCGGCTGCCAGCAGAAGCATGCATAAAAGTCAGGGTTTCGGAACCAGCGGTACGAGGGGGACAGCCATAGAATATCTTCAACATACAAAAGGACAAAAACCAAACAGCGATATTTTTGAAGACATTGACGTTTCATGGAATAGAATTCAGGGTGGAGCAAAAATCGGGGAATTGCTGAACAAGATCTACTCAGGATTTAATTCAACCAACCCTTCTGCTTCAGTAGCTCCCTTGCTTGAAGTAAGATCACTGATCAAAGCATTGCCGGATAGTTATTGGAAGGGGATAAAACTGCAAGAAATAGAAGATGTCATTAAAACCAGCCTTGGACTCTGGACTGAAGTAATCGCTTCAGATTACAGTGCTGTTCCAGGCCAAGACATTAAAGTAAATGTTGAATTAGTAAATCGGTCTTCAATTCCTGTTGAAATAAAAAAGATTTCTTTTTCAGTTAATAAAGATAGTAGCTTAGTAAGTACCTTAAAGGATAATGTTCCTTTAGCATTCTCCACAAAGATAAAAATTCCTTCAGAGATGCCTTACTCCCAGCCCTACTGGCTGGTACACAGGGGAAGTAAGGGGATGTTTGAGGTAAATGATCAGCAACTTATTGGCAAACCAGAAAATGATCCAGCAATCGAGACTACATTCGATTTTGTAATTAATGGACAAAATATTCGATATACCACACCTGTAGTTTATAAGAAAGCAGATCCCGCAAAAGGTGAGCAATACAGACCGCTGGAAATAATCCCACCCTTATTTGTAAACCTTTCTGAACGTTTGCTGGTCTTTGGTGACAATAGTCCAAAAGAACTGGACATCAGATTAAAATCCGGAGTTGATAATATCTCTGGGAAACTAATGATTGAAATACCAAAGAGCTGGAAAGCAGAACCTGCCATACAAGATTTTTCTATCAAAGGTAAAGGAAATGAAGAAGGATTTAAATTTAAGGTATTTCCTTCCACAGAAGCTATGACTGGTACTTTAAAAGTATTTGCCGTTTCAGGAAAAGATACCCTTCAGAATGGTAATATTAACATCAGGTACGACCACATAAAGCCTCAATTGCTGCTACCTGAATCCAATGCAAAAATAGTAAAGCTTGAATTGAAGACTACCGGGAAAAATATAGGTTACTTGCAAGGTGCAGGTGACGACATCCCAGGTTCATTGAGCCAGATCGGATACAAAGTCACCGTACTTAAAGAAGATGCTATTACACCTTCACTCCTGGCTTCTTTTGATGCAGTAGTCATAGGTATCAGAGCTTACAATACAAGAGAAAAATTAAAATATATTAACCCGCTTTTACTGAATTATGTGAAAAACGGAGGAACTCTTGTAGTACAATACAACACTATGCCATCAAGATTCGGAGATGGAAGAATGGTGACTGATTCTATAGGGCCATACCCGTTCAAACTTTCTAATGACAGGGTAACTATGGAAGATGCGCCCGTTAAATTCTTAATACCCGGACATCCTTTATTGAATACTCCTAATAAAATCACTGATAAAGATTTTGAAAACTGGGTTCAGGAAAGAGGATTGTATTTCCCCAATGAATGGAGCAAGGAGTATCAGGCCCTCCTATCCTGTCACGATATTGGTGAAACACCTAAAGATGGAGGACTTCTTTATGCCAAATACGGAAAAGGAACCTATATCTACACCAGTTATTCCTGGTTCAGACAACTTCCTGCAGGGGTTCCGGGAGCTTATAGAATATTTGTAAACATGTTGTCTTCCGGAAACGAAGGAAAAAAGAAAAAAAATGGTAAATGATGATCGGCCTCCTTTTTTTAAAAGCTGGAGAGCAATGTACTGGTTCGTATTGCTCAATCTTGCTTTTACAATTTTGCTGTTCTACCTTTTAACAATTTACTTTAAATGAGTATTACAGACTGGATCGTCCTTTGCGGAACGCTTGCATTTATCATCATATACGGCATTTGGAAAACCAAGGGAAGTAAGAATATAGAAGACTTCCTCCTTTCCAGGACTATGCCCTGGTATACCATCTGCCTTTCTATCATGGGTACCCAGGCCAGTGCCATAACGTTTTTGTCAACACCGGGACAAGCTTATGATGACGGCATGCGTTTTATACAATTTTACTACGGGCTGCCAATAGCAATGGTCATCATAGCCATTACTGCTGTTCCATTGTATGCAAAGATGAATGTATACACCGCTTATGAATACCTGGAAGGAAGATTTGACTTTAAAACAAGAACGCTGGCTGCTCTTCTGTTTCTTATTCAAAGAGGGGTAAGCACAGGAATCACGATCTATGCTCCATCTATTATTTTATCTACAATCCTTGGATGGGATTTAAACTCTACGAATGTCATTATCGGAAGTCTGGTCATTTTATACACAGTTACAGGAGGTACCAAGGCTGTCAGTGTTACCCAGCAACAGCAAATGACTGTGATGATGGGAGGAATCATACTTGCAGGCATTGTGATCATTTACAAGCTTCCTTCAGATATGTCCTTGTACGAATCAGTGCAGGTTGCAGGAAAACTGGGGAAGATGAATTTAGTAGACTTCAGTTTTCAACCTAATGACAGATACAATTTCTGGTCTGGTATCACTGGTGGAATGTTTCTTGCCCTCTCCTATTTCGGGACAGATCAATCACAGGTAGGGCGTTATCTCTCAGGAAAATCTATCACTGAGAGTCGTATGGGATTGTTATTTAATGGTCTGTTGAAAATACCAATGCAGTTCATCATTCTTTTCATAGGCTTACTTGTATTTGTATTTTACCAATTCCATCAGGCCCCTGTTTTCTTCAATAAAACTGAACTTGCCAGAGCTCAACAATCTGTTTATGCAGGCGAATTAAAAACACTTGAAGAAAAATATGATCAGAATTTCATCAGAAAAAAAGAAGAGGTAAATACTCTTGTTACAGCTCTAAAAGCTGATGACCAGCAGGCTATTGATAACAGTCAGGACAAATTGCTTTCAATTAAAAATGAAGAGCAGGGTATCCGCAATGATGTAAAAAAAGTCATTTTAAAAGCTTCTCCCGAAGCAGAGACAAAAGACGTAGATTTTGTTTTTATTACTTTTATTATGACACAGATGCCCCAAGGCCTGGTAGGATTACTTATCGCGGTAATACTATGCGCTGCCATGTCTTCTACAGCTTCTGCATTAAATGCACTTGCTTCCACTACCTGTGTTGATATTTATAAACGTTCAATTAATCCTCATGCATCAGAACGTCACTATCTGAAGGCTTCAAGGGTACTAACCGTTGTTTGGGGTTTGCTTACAATACTGTTCGCTTTGTTTGCATCACTGGTAGACAACCTGATACAGGCGGTTAATATTCTGGGTAGCTTATTCTATGGGACTATACTTGGTATCTTCTTATGCGCCTTTTACTTTAAGTACATAAAATCCAATGCAGTATTTATTGCTGCATTAATAGCTCAGATCTCTATATTCCTGCTGTATTTCTATTCAGACATTGCTTTTTTATGGTACAATCTCATTGGCCCGATAATAGTGATCGTTGCAGGATATATAGTTCAGCTGTTTTTATCCGGAAAAGAGCAAACCGAAATATAGATATAAAAAAGAGAGTCGATGTATGAACACCGACTCTCAAATTTAATTAACACTATTTACGAATATTATTTTTTGCCTTTGCACTCAGAGATTAGCTTCTCATTCAGCTTCACATAATCATCATTTTTAGCAGCCTTAGCAGAATAAAGAGATATGGTCGCAGTTTCTATTGCACCTTTACAGTCATTAAGTTTCACTTTTATTTTTGCTTTCAGGTGAAGCATGTAGAAAGCCGGATTCTTTTCTGCCGCTTTTATTAACCCACTCAAGAGCTTGTTTCTATTGCTGCATTAATAGCTCAGGTCTCTATATTCCTGCTGTATTTCTATTCAGACATTGCTTTTTTATAATACAATCACATTGGCCCGATAATAGTGATCGTTGCAGGATACATAGTGCAGCTGATTTTGAATGATAGAGAACAGACGGAAATATAGAAAAAAAAAAGAGAGTCGATGTATGAACACCGACTCTCAAAATTAATTAAACACTATTTACGAATATTATTTTTTGCCTTTGCACTCAGAGATTAGCTTTTCATTCAGCTTCACATAATCATCATTTTTAGCAGCCTTAGCAGCATCAAGAGATTTGGTTGCAGTTTCTACTGCACCTTTGCAGTCATTAAGTTTCACTTGTATTTTTGCTTTCAAATGAAGGATATAAAATGCAGGATTTTTTTCTACTGCTTTATTGACCCACTCCAGAGCTTGTTTCATATCTCTGTTGGTTTCATAGTAATATCCTGCAGCCTGAAAGTAAGTAAATACATTGTCAGTCTTCATTTTGATATCAGCCATTACTTTAGCATCAACATCATTTTCAATTTTAAATTTGATGCTTGTAGTTTCCCAGCTTATCTTAATGTTCGCTGTAGTAGCCGTTAAATCAGTAAATTCGATTGTGAAAGATTCAACAGGGGCACAAGCCTTTTCAGATTTCACTTTGAATTTTGCAGCTGCATCACTTTCTTTAAAATCGCCTGCCTGCACTTTTGTATTTTTACCGAATAATACTGTCCATTCAGAAGTTCCAGGGATAGTATACAGTGCATATTCCCCCGGAGCAAGCTTCGTTCCCTCTACAGAAATTGTATCAGAGAAACTTATTTTAGTAGTTTCGTTTGCTCCTGTTCTCCAGATTTTATCAAATGCTACAAGGTCACCGAATACTTTACGACCTTTAGCACTTGGTCTTGAATAGGTAACAGAAACATCAGCCAAACCTACTTTCTGGGTTACAGTTGAAAGTGGACTTGGTTTCGGTGCATTGATCTGTGCATTACAAATAGTCATGGCCGAAACAGCAAAGAAGAATAATGCTGATAATGAAAGTTTTTTCATGAATGTGTAGTAGATTGTTTGGTGGACAAAATTTGTTGCCACGAATATACAGCTTGTCAATAAAAAACCAATCATTTTCTGTTATCATTCAGGATTAAAAATTATTCACACTTATTCTTTAAACACTTTACCGGAACCAGAGATGGATACATCGGTTACAGGATTTCCTGAATATCCCACAGAACCGCTGCCTGAGATGTTAACTTTCAGTGTCTGGGACGCACTCACTGATATATTTCCGGATCCGTTAATTTTAGTATTTACTTTCTGGCTTTCTGTATTTTTTGCATTGATTCTGCCGGAACCATTAATTTCATGAGATGAATTATTTGAAGTTCCAGACAGTGTAATATTTCCAGATCCATCTATTTTGCTCTTCAGATTTGCCACATTAAAATTCAGAGAAATATTTCCTGACCCATTGATAGAGACATCCAATTCATCACCAGTGAATTGACCATCCCCAGTCACTTTACCAGAGCCATTGAGTCTCACTTTTCTCAGCGTTGGCATGGATATATAAACGTCTATTTTATTGGATTTCCTCAAACATTCATCATCATCAATTTCTATTTCAAGAATTCCACGTTCTACTTCTGTTTCAATGATAGGAAGAATATTGTCGTCTGCAGTAATAACTACTTTTTGTACAGAATCCTTTTTAATGTGTACATCAAAACTTCCGTTGAGTTCAACACCATTAAACTGAGGCACACCTCTTTCTATGCTGGCAATATCTCCGGAGCCTTTCTTACATTTACTGCATGAAGCGCTGAATTGAACAAATAATAAAATAATAAGTAGGCGAAAAATCAATTTTATCAGTTTCATTTTGTTTAAATATTGAATGTTGTTTATATAGAACTCTCAGAAATGGTACCTCTTTCCACTCATTCTGATAGTAAGACAATCAATATTAAAACTCCCCCTATCCCCGATAAAAATATTTTAAAAAAAAATCGCTATACTTAAAATGGCTTAATTGTTTTCTTTTGAAACTCTTTTGGAGAAAGGCCTGTATGCTTTTTAAATACCCTGATAAAATAGGATACATCTTCATAACCTAACTGGTCTGCAACATTGGCAACAGGTATATCATTGTGAATCAGCAGACGCTTTGCCTCCAGAATTATCCTTTCTGCAATCAGATCACCCGTAGTCTTGTTTAAAACTTCTTTCGTCAGTCTGTTAAGATGTCTTGTACTCATATTCATCAAATCCGCATATTGCTGAGGCAACTTTTGTTTTCTGAATTGCTCATCAATAAGCCTCTGAAGATTTTTCACCTTAAAATAATTGGTTGATGTCTCTTTATTTTCATCATGAGCATCTTTGATATATACCCTGGAAAGCTCTATATATAATAAATCAATCAGAGAACCAAGCTTCTCCGTTTTGAATGAATTAGAGGCATTAAACTCCTGATTAATCTCTTCAAATCTTGATCTCACTGAAACTACTTCATTTTTATCCAGATATATTACCGGGTGATTTTGCTGCAAATAGAAAAACGGAAAATCTGTTATTTTTCTGTTTGTAAAAATACTGTCATAAAATTCTCTGGTATGAAAGAATACAAAACCATCTGCCTGCTCGGAAAGCTTCCAGCAATGCACCTGCCCCGGATTGAGTAAAAATACACTACCTGGTTTTACAGGATAACTTGAAAAGTCGATCTGATGCTCTCCCTTCCCATTGGTAAACAGAATGGTGATATAGGTACTGTGACTGTGCGGATTATTAATAAACTGATGGGTTCTCAGGTGATTGGGCAAATCGTTGGAATAAAAATAAACTTCATTACCTCCCTTTGAGAACTCCCTGATGCCATAAACCGGTATTTTTTTCATTCTGAAAAAATAGCCAAAATGTCCGGATAATCCTATTAACGGATACTTTTTACCTCAATTTAAAGAACTTATGTCCATAGATTTGCATTAAAGATTAGAACTACTACTACTACTACTACTACTATGGCACTTATTCATATCTTAAAAGATCGTTGTCCTTATTGTCATGAAGGGCTGATCTTTAAAAACCCAAACCTTTTCAGTTATAGATCAGGAGAGATGAACAATGATTGTCCTCATTGCAAAGCGAGGTTTATGAGAGAACCAGGATACTTCTGGGGCTCGATGTATGTAAGTTATGGATTAGGAACTGCTGAAGCCTTTATCACTTATTTTATCTGCAGATTATTCGGCACCGGCATGTTTGATATGATCAATCTATGGGCGATTATACTTGTGATAATATTATTATCCCCTTTCAACTTCAGGTTCTCAAGGGTAGTGTGGCTCTATTTATTTTCCCGAATTGACTGACAATAATTTGATCTGATTGCTCCCTACATAAGGTTGATTCTGGTATCTTTAACAGAAATTAAGCATTACCAAAAACAATGTAAATCATACGATTTGAAGATCTATTCAGGCGATTGATTAAAATGATTAACTGAGTTTTAATGGCAAATTCTTAATTTTGGGTTAATACTTTGAGTCAACCTTTGTTTTATGAATGCTGTAAAAAGAATACTTCGGAGATATAGATATTTACCTTTTTGATCAACTGCTAAAAGGCCGCTTTGATCACTGCAAAACCATTCTGGACGTGGGATGTGGAAGTGGTAGAAACCTTATATATTTTTTGAGAAATGGATTTGATGTTTACGGAATAGATCCGGCCCCTTCGGCTATTTACAGAGTTCAGAAACTTTCATCTGCTTTGAATCCAAGCTTACCTTCAGATCATTTTAACATAGGCGTTGCTGAAGAGCTTCCTTATGCCAAGGACTTCTTCGACCTCATCATTTGTAGTGCAGTACTGCATTTTGCGAAAGATCAGGATCACTTTGAACAGATGTTAAATTCTATGTGGAACGTGCTGAAGCCCGGAGGCTACTTGTTTGCAAGACTTGCCTCTTCTATAGGTATTGAACAATTGATCAAAGATACCGGAAAGGGAACCTGGCTGCTCCCGGATGGATCTGTAAGGTATCTTGTTGATGAAAAAGATTTGTTGGAATATACTTCCGGACTAAATGGGGTTCTTTTTGAACCGATTAAAACAACTAATGTACAGAACCTACGCTGTATGACTACATGGTGCTTGCAAAAGAGATAAGGTATTGCTCAATTAAACTAAACTGTAACAGATTTTTTTTTATAGGCTAATACCTTCTGAATATACTGGCATTATAGCTGCATGTTAAACAAATGTGTACATTGGTTTGACAAGTTCTGCCTCGATTGACTTTCCTCCTTCTGCTCCGATACATTACATAGCATTTTAACAAAGAGAAACCAAAGGTATGCTAGAATTCCTTTTTCAGGAAATAATATATTTATAAGCCCATTCTGGGAAACAACTATTAATAATACTATAAATTAATACTATAATAAAAAAAGGAAAAAAACTGCCACTTTTATTTTCCTTTATGTAATATAAGATACACATATCGCAATCTTGCTTTAACGATTTTTGAGGTAATGCATAACTAATGTTAACTTAAATCTTACATTATGATTAAAAATTACCTAAAAACTAAATCCCTCACATGGGTCATGCTAGGGTCATTATTGACCGGTCATGTTTTTGCCCAAACACACACCTGGGAGAATTTCAGGGAAGAAGAAGAGGAAAGTAACAGGATCCGGAAAGAGTACTATGAAAAAAGAACTAAAAGTGAGTTCTTTAAAATCAATGAAGAGATACGTCATGCTGAATATGAAAAATACAAAAAAGCAAAGTTGAAATCGGGTACTTCAAGAACTGCATCAGTAGAAACCATTGCCGACGGAATGCTTAACGGCGAGTGGATTGAAAAAGGCAGTAAAAACCGTGCAGGCCGTATATGGTACTCTGACTTATGGGCTCCTACCAATAATGTTTACGCTATATCTGACGGAGGTAATGTATGGAAAGGGAATTACAATGGTACCGGCTGGGCCTGCTTAAATAATTCTTTCAAACTGAGCCAGCCAAAATTTCTTGATGTAGTTCCCAACGGAACAGGAAAGCGTATTATCGTTGGTACTACGTCTAAAGTATACTATTCCGACAATGACGGATCTACCTGGGAATATGCTACAGGCCTTAACGATATATCTAATGGTGAGATATTGAAAACCATAACAGTGGGACAATCCGGGACTGCTGTATTTGTACTGGCGCGCGAGGGTTCTTACGTCTCTTTGTACCGTTCAATCAATAAGGGTACAAGTTTTACAAGAATAAGAAAAGCGGCATATTCAGGTTCTGACGACAGAAAGTACAGTATATGGGCACCACTTACAGAAAATACTTATGCATATATGATCAATAAGGATTCTACATTCATAATGACTGCTACCACAAATACAGGAACAGTGATACGTATGTATAAACACAATCTTAACCTGGGAGGGAGCGTACGTCTTAGCGGTACCAAATCTGGTTCGAATATCATTTTCTATATGAACAGCGACAATGGCTTCTACCGTTCGGACAATAACGGTTCTTCATGGCAGCCTGTAAATAGTCCAGGCGTGGGATTATTCAGTGACTATAGCCTTAGTGTAAGTACCAGCAATCCGAATCTCCTGTTCTGGGGCTCTCTGGAGTGTTACAAAGGTATATACAACACCAGCACAGGACAGATTTCATGGACAATGATGAATTATTGGATGGATTACGATACCGATCCTGCCACAAAACTCCATGCAGACATACCAAGTGTAGTTCCGGTATTTACTTCTTCTAATGTTGAAAACTTCCTTGTAAACACCGATGGTGGTATTTATAAATCCACTGATGATCTTACCACAGTAAACAACATCACACTTATAGGAATGCAGAACTCTCAATACTATGGAGTTTATACTTTAAGAACAGATCCTAACCATATTATGGCTGGCTCACAGGATCAAGGCTTTTCAAAAACATTTGTAGACAATGGTGGTGTTCTTGACTTTGCCCATATCTGGGCCGGAGATGATGGCAGATCCGTATCCACCAACCATGCGGGTTACTGGCATTCAAGCATCTATACCATCAGCTATTTTCCGGATGGGAAATCGAATACTTATTTCGATTTATGGAGTCAGCATATTCCATCAACATGGCTTCCTTCTATTACAGAGCACCCTACCAATCCTGAAAAGCTTTACTATGGAAGCGGAATAAGTGATACAGACCCTACTGCAAACATTCTTGAGTTCTCTTTTACAGGTACAGGAGTAACCTATAACGAACTTCCTTATGACTTCGCTGCTCAGTCAGGTTGTAATAACATTTCAGGAATTGGTATCTCCAGACAAAACAATAACTACTGGTATGTAATGACAGACAACGGCAGACTGTTCACTTCATCAAACGGAGGAAGCAGTTTTACCAAGCACAATTCATTCCCTGTGCTTGATGATGCCTGGCTTTTAGGTCATGCTATTTATCCGTCTAAAACAACATTTGGTACAGTGTACATAGGAGGCCAGGGAACAAATACAGTTTCTGGTGTATATAAACTAACCAATCACGGACAAACCTTTGCTCCTCTTGGGACCGGTCTTCCTCCAACACTTGTATTCGATATTTGTGCAAATGATAATGAGTCTTTGATTTTTGCTGCTACAGAAATAGGACCATATGTATATGTAGCTGCTACCAATACATGGTACCCAATGAAAGGTTTCAACGGACCGGATCAGAGTTATCAGGATGCTGAATTTATCTCTTCTACAAACACAGTACGTTTTGCTACCTACGGAAGAGGTATCTGGGATTTCAAAATTCAGTCTACAGGAAACCAGGCTCCTTTTGTTACTATCACATCTCCTGCAAGCAACTCAACCTTTACTACAGGAGCCAATATAGTACTTAGCGCTAATGCTACTGATGATGTATCGGTACAACAGGTAGACTTCTACAATGGAACTACTTTCCTTGGAACAGATTATACACCTCCGTATACCTTTACATGGAACAATGTTCCTGCAGGAAGCCATACTATCAATGCCAATGCTTATGACAATCTGGGCTTAGTTGGTGTAGCATCTCCGGTTGCTATTACCGTAAGTTCAGCACCTGCATGTACAGCTCCACAGTGGGTCTCTACAACTGCTTACATAAACCCTGCCGAAGTAGAATATGCAGGTATAAGATACAGAGCTAACTACTGGACACAGAACCAGAGACCGGACCTTAACAATGGAACTCCTTATTCTGGAAAACCATGGACAAGTCTGGGAACCTGCAATACAAGAGTAGCTGCTCAGACAATGAACATTTCTCCTAACCCTGCAGAAGGTTCAACAGTGGTTGCTGTTGATATAACTGAAGAAACCGAAGTTGTTATCTATGTAATCGATTACCTTGGAAGAAAAGTAGCGGATGTTTACAAAGGCAAACTAGGTGTTGGAAAACACACATATGACATGGAGGCTGCTAACTTTACTCCCGGAATTTATCGTCTGATTATGGAAGGCCAGAACGGCAATATGGCGGTAGGATTCCTTAAAAAGTAATTCTTTAGATTTATAATATAATGCCATTAAGTTAAGCAGTTTTGTAATTCATATTATACTTCCTATGACACTTTTTATTTCTAGAACATTTCTGTCCTTTTCTTGAGTAATTGAATTTTCCGATCATAGTATTGGTGTAAAAATCCACTGTCTGCTCAATAGTCCAATCTAATGCTATTTTTAGAAATAGTTTTTTTGTAGTACTCAAGCCCAATGTTTTATTTATATTGATAACCCTTCCAGAAGATTTGCTTTTTGAAGGGTTTATCTTCTGACACAATATGGCGTTAATGGTCAGAAGCAATGTTTTTATGTAAAAATCCTGTTTTACAACAATTGACCGGATGCCTGAAAAATCTTCCACCTCCAGTCGGCTTTTTATCAATTTATATCCCTCTTCAATATTCCATCTTTCCTTGTAAAGACCCAATACTGCCGTTCTTTTATACTTCTCTTCATTCAACAGTGATGTGCAAAAAACTTCAATTTCTCCGTT
Source organism: Sporocytophaga sp. (assembly GCA_024707265.1). GTDB lineage: Bacteria > Bacteroidota > Bacteroidia > Cytophagales > Cytophagaceae > Sporocytophaga. Next base: position 479,203 of record JANQAB010000010.1, read on the forward strand.
TTTATTTTTCTTCTTAATTAACCGGACACGAACAGTCTGAGGTATGCCGTTTTCCTCTGCCCACTTCCTATATTTTGATGGTATTCTAAGGCTAACAATTTCATCGTTATTTTTTCCGGAAGTAAACTCTCTGACAATAGTCCACCAATCACTCTTCATCCTGAAGCAAAAGTTTGTCCCCATAGACTTTAATGAGAATATCAGCGGATAGCTTGGATAGTATCTGTCAAAAAGAACCACATCGTTTTTGCTCACATGCTCCAGATGCTTCCAAGCCATATCAGTTTCGGATGTAGAGAAACTATCTATCCTAGAGTCTAGTACCAAACCATTTAATACATCATACAAATAGGATATCCTGGCAAGTGACTTCGGGCTGTCTGCTTTCGGTCCGAACATATGTACTCCGAACTCCTCTTCAATTGTTGAATGTTTGGGTAGCTGAAGTGTAGAACCATCTACAGCAAGAATCCGGTAGCCTTTCCACTTTCTGTATGTTGAATCTGAATAAAAAGCCTTTACAGATTTTCTGTTTAGTTCAATAAATGCATCAGGTGATAATTTGGACCTTGCTTGACAAAGAGCACTTGAACTTGGAAATAATGCAGCTGATAGACCCAAACTATCAAAATAAGAATTGATCTCCTTCTGGTAAGAACCATTATCTTTCTGTAACAGAAAGATAATCAGGTCTGAAAAAATTAAAAGCTCGATCTCTTGTAAAATTATTTACCGACAGTCTATTACGGTCGATAAAATTTTCTTCATATATTTGCGTGGTAAGGTTTTCAAGGACTTTACAAGTTACTTTACTATGAGAAGCTCCTATTACGGGGCTTTTCTTTTTTCTACCCAAATCTAATAATTACACCCGTTTATTCACATAGTTTTACTTTATTTTGCCTTAACTTAATGGCATTAATTTATAATAGTTAAGATGTGAGGCTGTTCCGAAAGGGGCAGCCTCTTTTATTGTATAAACCAGTTATAATTAGTAGAAGTAGATTAACTCTACTTTGTCACAACTAAGTGCTTGATTTTACTCCGTTTTTTTACTCTGGCAGAAATATTACTTACCAGGGAAGAGTGGTCTTTTACTACCATCCTGGTATTGCTTCGGCCTCTGCTGCTTTCTTTTTTCGATATTCAAAGATGATTTTAATTATGCGCAATAACATTTTCCAGAATAATTAATAGGACTCGTCAAAAGAAGAGGTCATTGCAAATCAGTAATGACCTCTTTTTCTTTATGGTACTTTACAAACTCAATTCTCCTCTTGAATATCCTCTAACCAGCAATAACCAGATACTTCGTAACCATATCTTTTCTAATTGTTCCAATAATCTAGAATTTCAGGTTTTTCTCAAAAAAATCATTCAAACAAATTTTAATTTCATTGATTTTCTTAACTAATCCTTAGAAAGGAACTAACTGTAAAAAGTTTAGCACATAAATGTGATCATCATTATTCACCATTTATAATTGAAAGAAATGAAACCAACTCCACAACACACAGAAGGCACAGGAACCAAATCAAAAGTAATGGCAGATAAAATGAAAGCCATTGTAATACATAATTTTGGCGATGCCAATGTTCTGCAGCAAGAAGAAGTTGCAATTCCTGAAATAGAACAGTATGAAATATTAGTTAAAGTTCAGGCAGCCGGTATTAATCCCATCGACTGGAAAATAAGGCAAGGCTACAAAGGGGATTTCCTTCAAAATAATAATCCCGGAATTCTCGGTTGGGACGTAGCAGGAACAGTCACTGCTGTTGGTGATCTGGTAACTAGATTTAAACCGGGAGACAAAATATATGCAAACCCAAGCGCTGCCAGAAATGGAGCTTATGCTGAATACATAGCAATCCCCTCCTATGCAGCTGCTCTTGTTCCAAGCAATATATCTATAGTAGAAGCTGCCGGTGTCCCTCTCGCAGCACAGACCGCATGGACAGGACTATTTGATAAAGCTAACCTAAAAGCAGATCAGAAAGTATTGATACATGGTGCTGCCGGAGGTGTCGGAACATTTGCAGTTCAGTTAGCCAAAATTGCAGGCGCTCATGTCATCGGAACCTGCTCTAAAACAAATATAGAAATGGTAAAAAGTATAGGTGCAGATCAGGTTATAGATTATAAAAATGAAGATTTCAGCGCCAAACTTAAAAATATTGATGTGGTATTGGATACTATCGGAGGTGATACACAGGTGAGATCACTAAAGATCCTTAAAGCCGGAGGAATATTAGTTTCAACAGTTGGGGTAGATGCTGCTGAAAAAGCTCCACGTCCGGATGTAAATGCAATAGCTTATTATTCAATAGGCAATGGAGCCAAACTAGCAGAGATAGGCGGATTAATTGAGAAAGGGTTAATTAAAGTAATTGTAGATCGTACCTTCCCATTAGAAAAGGTAAAAGAAGCTCATCAGTTAAGCGAATCCCATCACGCAAAGGGAAAGATTATTCTAACAATTGATCAAAAAATAAATGGCTGATACAAATGAAAGGGGCTTTAATAAGCTCTTTTCATTTGTATTCAAAAATATAATTTTACACCTTTTAAGTATTGATACATAAACTGTTTTATGTTATCAGAAATATTTTTCATATCAGTTAACATAAAACACCGTTAAACATCCTACAGACAGTCATATTTTTACCTTAATAATTTTGCAGTTCTTATTAAGAATTTAAACAATTCTCCTGTTTATTGATTACTAAAGGATATTCAATTTTATAAAAATCAGAAAATCTGACCAGTATATAATAAACAAACATTCTTATTAAGAGAACATCAACATTATGATTATCATTACCTTTTTTATTGCACATTGGTACATTTCATTATTCTCTCAAACATTCTTTTTGCACAGGTACAGCGCTCACAGAATGTTCTCTATGAATAAAGCATGGGAAAAGTTCTTTTACCTGATTCTATATTTCAGCCAGGGATCTTCTTATTTAACACCCAGAGCCTATGGAATACTTCATAGAATGCATCATGCTTATAGCGATACGGAAAGGGATCCTCATTCCCCACACCATAATAAAAATGCTTTCCTGATGATGTGGAAGACAAGGAAAATATATAACGATATTGTAGACAATAATTTAAAATCAGATCCCGGATTCAAAAAAAATCTTCCTGAGTGGAAGTTTATAGATCAACTTGGAGAAATGGGTATATCAAGAATAGCATGGGGCGTCATCTATGTAACCTTTTATTCTGTATATGCTACACAATGGTGGATGTTTTTGCTGCTTCCTATACATTTTCTTATGTCGCCTGTGCACGGAGCTATTGTAAACTGGTTTGGGCATAAAGTGGGCTACAGCAATTTTAATAATGGTGATCAATCTAAAAACACCTTGCCTGTAGATTTATTGATGCTTGGTGAATTATTCCAGAACAACCATCATAAATATGCAAGCCGGGCAAACTTCGGTATAAAGAAATTTGAGTTTGATCCTGTATTTCCTTTCATTAAACTGTTTTCATTCTTCCGGATTATAAAGATGGAAAAATCATTGAACTAAGCTGAAGAGTTAAAAGAACAATTTAAGATCGATTATCTCCTTTAAAGCGTCTTATTTTAGGCAGGGAATAGTTTTAAATCAACACAAATCATCTTTCCATTAGATGATTAAACTATTCCCTGTATCATTATAAAACTCATTTAACTGAATTATTTTTATTTAGTCTTCCCCCTCTGCTTTTTGCAATGATTTGTAAATTAAGGTATATTAATATCGTCATTTACAACTTTACTACTCAATGGATATTCATTTTAAAGATATACTTCTTGGAATAGCAATAGGTGACGCCTATGGTGCGGGACTGGAATTTAGGACAGGGACTGGATACGGAAGAATGTTGACTTTACTTGTTTTCTAAACAAAAGAACAGATATTGCTGATGTTGTTAATTCCTTTGGTAAAACAGTCAAAAACTATAATGACTGGGATTATACAGATGATACAGAAATGACCATTGGTTGCCTAAAAGCTATACTTTCCCAAAAGGAGTTTTCTGAAGATCTGTTAATGGAGTATTGGATAAAAGAATATGAAGAAGATAAAATACAAAAAGGCATAGGCCGCCATGGTCACGGATCTATGCGCTGGGTCTATAGTGGGGAAAAGACCATTGAAGAAGTGCGTGACTTTCAAAAAAACAGACCTAATCCAGGCAATGGGCCAACAATGCGTGCTATTCCTTTTGGCTTTGTGAATGAAAAAGATATTGATCGTTTTGCTACTATTAATGCCAATGCCACCCATCCGAATTCTAAAGCAATCGCTTCCAGTATCTGTATTGCAAGGGCCGCTGAATATCTTATCGTAAAAAAAAGGATCCTAAGAATATTATCGACTATTGTTTAAACTATGTTCTAAACGTGGATATGGAATTTTATAATAACCTTAATACCGTTAATACTTCCCCCTCCTTTGCTGAGCTTTCCGAGGATGATTACTCAAAGCTTTGTGGACCACAGCCAATCACAAAACCATATTATCCTGAAGGTATTACCGGTCTTCCTTCAGACGCTATGTACACCGCATTAAATGCCCTTTATATCGTAAAGCATTCCGGATCTACATTCGAAGGCTTTAAACAAGCTATATATCTTGGAGGAGATGTCGATTCTGTGGCATCCATCACTACTGGGTTGTTAGCCGGTAGGTACGGTCTTGAGGATATGCCTCCTTATCTGATTGAAATGGTGGAGGGAAAAAATAAACTTTTAAACCTGGTGGATCTTTGGCAAGACTATTACCATTCTTTTAAAATTTAATCAATGATAGTGCAAGATTCTACTGCACCCGTCAAACATTCTTTTTTGATGTATAAATACTTAATACCTTGTTCTTAATCGATTCTGCAATTAAAAGGGATTTTCCTGCAACCAGCATAAAAACATGAATGAACATAGAAATTATAATATACCCCACAAATTCAATTTGTCGAAGTGTCTTGTACTTAATCTCACTTTTAATCCCTAAATGATTTTTCTTTACTTCTTCCAGATTTAAACTGTCAATCTCCTGAGCAGACATGGCTTCGGAGAGATAGTATAAATTTTTGCTTCTGCAACCTCTGTAAAATGCATTGATTACTCGTCTGGGCTTTAAAATAAAACCGGTAGATAATGCGAATAAATTCATTACAGAGATCAATGGTTTTCTACAACTTCTGGATCCAAGTTCCCATGCACTTATTTCGCTCTCTCCCACCCGACCTATTCCATAGCCTGCCATGATGTGATGTAAATCATGGAACTTAAGATACTTTTTCCGGGCGCTTACATTCGGTACCGGAGCTAAAATACAACCGATGTACACTCTTACACAATGAGATTTAAAATCTTCATTTAAGTTGAGTTTATTGAATTTATAAAATCCTATTAATGCTTCTTTAGTTGTCATAGTTATATAATTATCACTCCAAGCAACATAATCTTATAGGCAGACTTAGATCCGGCTTATTTTCCAATTTAGTATTTATCCTTTAATTTTTCCCGCAAAAACTGACATTTAAAATGTCCTTTGAATATTCTGTTTTTATTTAAACATTGGGGAATAATTGTAACCTGCGAAATGATATGAAAGCAACTTTCAAAATTTGGAAAACAAGCAGGAAGCTTTATTCAGCATACTTTGACAAATATACCTTAGAGCAGTTGAACAGGATTCCGACCGGGTTTAGCAATAATCTCATCTGGAATATCGGACATGTCATTGTAGCTCACCAAGGATTGATCTATAAAACCTCAGAATTGCCATGGCATATTTCCGATGAATTATTTAATCAGTATAAATCAGGCACAAAGCCAACGGGTAACACATCCCGGGAAGAAGCGGATCAATTAAGAGAGCTTTTAACTTCATTGATAGAAACCACCCAAAAGGATTTTTATGATGGAATATTTGTTACTTTCAATGAACGCACGACTGGTACAGGTTTTCATCTTGGATCAATATCTGATGCTTTTGAATTTAATAATTATCATGAAGCCCTTCATTTAGGTTCTATGATGAACATCAGGAAATTCGTTTAGAAAGACATAACTTATGCAGCTACAAAACAAGGTATTAAAAAGAAACAGCAAGGATTTCTACAATAAAACCCTAGCTGTTATAAAACCATAAAAAAACACAAAACTTATTTCACTTCATACTTCAGTTTTTTTCCAAATGCTTTCGCTACTTTTTCCATCTCTTCCCACGCGTCCATGATTGGAGTACCTTTATTTCCTTTATATTCAATTCTCATCCCATCCTGCGCGGCTACAGATATATTTCCTGAAAGCCATACTTCAGCCCCCTTTATTTCCGCAACAAGACTCACTCTTGTTTTGCCCCCCTTTAGTGTTTTAGGATTTGTGGCTACCTTTGAGGTAGCTTTACCACCTCTTATTGTATAATCTTTTTCAAGAAAGATTTCCTTCACTTTGTCATTCACGCCATTGGAATCCGGCAGTGTAATTACAATTGTATTTGCCTTTTCAGGAATTGCCTGAGAAAACCCTAAAGTTCCTACCAGAGCAAAAAACATTAGTAAAATTATTTTTTTCATTATTTTCAATTTTTAACTTTTATAAAAACTCTTTCATTTACGTTCACAACCTGTTATTGTTGCGAAGCGTGCATACTCCCAGGCACTGTCCTAAGATCCATATAATCAGTTCAAAGTCAGAATTTTCACAAAAGTATAACCCAGAAAATCAGTAGAATTAAACTATCAATCATTAAAAATAAATTACGATACAAGTTGCCATTTCCTCATGGTATCTTTTATAACAAATCCACCTTTAATGCATCCCTTAATTATCTAACTTCCAGTTCAACACTCTTTAAATCTGTAGAATTTCCACCTGTCATTAGCGTAAATATTCCTGGCTCAACACCATAATGCATTCTGATATCATAGAAGGATAATAAAGCAGGATCAATATTAAAAGAAATTGTTTTTGTTTCACCCGGATTCAATGTCACTCGTTTAAAACCTTTAAGTTCCTTTACAGGCCGCGTTACTGAAGCAACCTGATCTCTGATATACAATTGAACAACTTCTTCTGCCTGCATATTTCCTGTATTAGTAACATCTACACTCAAAGTCACGGAACCAGTAGTACACATAGTTGGCTTACTCAATATCGGACTACTATAATCAAAGGTTACATAACTTAATCCATGACCAAAAGTATATACAGGTTCATTTTCAGAAAAGGCATAATCAAATGCACGGGACATGGACTTCCTGCTATAATAAGCTGGTATATGTCCAGCAGACTTAGGAAACGAAACAGTAAGCTTACCGGATGGAGCAATATCTCCAAACAGTATTGAAGCTGCAGCATTACCTGTCTCCTGCCCCATATACCATCCTTGAAGAATAGCTTTTACTCCTTCATTATCATCAAGGTGACCGATTGCCAATGGTCGTCCTCCCATAAGATATATGATTACCGGCTTCCCTGTTGCTACTATGGTATTGATAAGTTCATTTTGAGAGCCCAACAGATCTAAAGAACTTCTATCCCCTTCATGCCCTTTCATCCATGCTTCCCGGCAGGTAGTTTCATTGTCCCCCACAACAAGGATGACCACATCAGAACCTAAAGCAACCTTTCGCGCTTCTTCAATATGAGGTTTGTTCTGTTCCGGAGTAGCAAGCTTAATATCCAATGCGTGCTTCCAGTTGTAATAAGAATTCTTTTTATGATTTTGAGTAATCTCACATCCTTTGGCATAAAGAACTTCAACACTATTTCCAGCTCTCTTTTTTACTCCATCCAGAATAGAAACACTATAGTAAGGAGTCCCGCTATAACCACCCAGGTAAGCAAAATCTGCATTCGGACCTATTACTGCTATCTTCTTATATTTATTGGTAGAAAGTGGCAATACGTTATCTTTATTCTTCAATAAAACAATTGATTTCTGCGCAGCCTTCAAAGCAAGCTTTTGAGATGTTGCCTTCTTAGCCTCCGCAATTGCATTAGATACTTTAACATATGGGTTTTCAAAAAGCCCAAGGTTAAACTTCAGAATAAGGATTTGTTTGACATAGGAGTCTACTAAAGAGATTTCCAATTTATTCTCTTTAATCAACTCAGGAATTGTCTGATATGAATCCGGAAGAGGAAGCTCGATCTGCACTCCTGCTTTTAAGGCCAGTAACGCTGCTTCTTTAAGCCCTTCTGCAACTTTATGATCGGCATGTAATTGACGTATCCCTTCATAATCAGAAACGATTAGCCCCTTAAAACCTAACTCCTTTCTTAACACCTCCTGTAACAACCAGTCATTGGAGTGTGCTGGTACTCCGTCAATTTCATTGTATGATGCCATCACTGCTGCTGGTTTTGCCTGTTCTATTACATATTGAAAGGGATAAATATGTATTTCGCGCAGATCCCTCATGCTGATATTTCCTGAATTTCTGTTTAAACCTCCTTCAGGACTACCATGTGCTGTAAAATGCTTAAGTGTAGCCAAGACATGGTATTGATCAATCACTCCTGTGTTTCCTCCCTGCAAACCCTTTACCTGTGCTGCTCCCAAACGACTGTTCAGAAATGGATCCTCTCCGTAAAACTCTTCAATTCTTCCGAACCTAGGATCTCTCCCAACATCCAGGATAGGTGTGAGTGCTTGGTGCCCTCCTCGTGCACGCATTTCACGGGCAGTTACATCATATACTTCTTCAAATAACTTTTCATCCCAGGACGAAGCCAGTCCTATTGTCATGGGAAAAACAGTAGCTTCAGGTTTCATAAGACCATGACAACCTTCATCGTGAAAAATTGCAGGTATCCCAAGACGTGTTTTAGTCAACAAAAATTTCTGAGCAGCATTTTTCCAGTTCACATCTTTTTCAATGGGCAAATTCATGGGACCAATTTCACCTATCCCATTTCTGAAAATTTCCTGAAATATTCTTTCATTAAATGTGCTATCTCCCGTAAGTACTTTTGTTCCATCAATATCCCAAAAGCCAATAAGCTGGGATGTTTTTTCTTCAACGGTCATACGGGAAAGTAAATCTGCAGCCCTTTCCTCTGTGGGTAATGACGCATTCCTGTATAATGGTTTTTCTTCTGATTTATATAGCCATGCTGAGCAAAGAACGATACACAAAAAGCAAAGAATGATCTTAAAAATGAATTTACATTTAATACTTGACATTTTCAGATTGATAAAAAATTATGATAGTGATATTGGTGGTTAAAGATATAAAATACAATCTTTTAACCCAAAGGAGAGCGTTCCTAAATAAGGAGTAAAATTGAAAACAAAAAGCCAGTTAGAATAATCCAACTGGCTTTTTATTCTGAACAAACAATTTACTGAGATACAATTAGGATAAAGCCTTTTCAGGATTAACGCTGATGCTCTTTGTATGTCTCAAGCTCAGTTTAAATTAAACTTTTAGTGAACCTCTGAACCCTCTGGCTGCATAGTAAGATTCAGCACCATTGTGATACATAAAAACAGTGTTGTAGCGACGATCACAAAAAATTGCTCCTCCTAGTTTTCTTATATCAGCAGGAGTTTTAACCCAGCTGGATGTTTTTATGTCGAAGATACCAAGTTTCTGAAGATCCCTGTATTGCTCTTCTGTCAGAATCTCTATACCCATGTCAGATGCCATCTGAATAGCGCTGTTTTCCGGTTTATGTTCTTTCCTTGCTTCCAGTGCTTCGTGATCGTAACATATGCTTCTTCTGCCTTTAGGACTTTCTGCGGAACAATCAATAAATATAAATTCACCGGTCTTCTTATCATAGCCAACCACATCAGGTTCACCTCCTGTTTTTTCCATTTCATTAAGGGACCATAGTTTTTCTCCGCCAGCAGGAGCAATAAGTTTAGTTTGAATTGTAGCCCATTCCAAACCTTTATGACGAGTCATGTTTTTTTCAAAACGTGCTTTTAACGTGTTGAGCAGCTCTTCACTTTCTTTTGCTGACAATTTCTTTTTATTAGCCATGATTCTATTCTATTATTTAATATTAAAATGAAAACCAGTCTCAAATTTAATTCTACTAATCGTTTAATCCCTTTCCATCAAGTATTTGTTGAATGTATTTTTCAACTCTTGCTTCCCGGGTGTTGGTTTGTTTGGGTTGAGAAAAATAAAATAAATATGCTCTTTGTCGTCCTGGAGTCAGTGCTTCAAATGCTGTTTTTAATGACTTCATTTTATCCAGTTTCTTTTGAAACTCTTCAGGTATGGAGTAATCGGAAGTCTTTTTTAATTCTACTTTCAAACCAGCCTTTTCAATTTCAACCGCCTCATAAATATAAGACTTCAATACTTTTTCCAACTTGAGAACTTCTTTAATATTGGTAAACCGGATTTGCCGGGCAGCCTGAACGTTTTCTGTCTGCTGGATCAGAATACCTTTAATATCCTTTAAAAGTGCGCCTTTGAAAAACAACAGCGCACAATATTCTTTAAATGTATGTATTAAAACAATGTTCTTTTCCTCAAAAACATAACAAGGAGACCCCCATTTCAATTCTTCAGTAAGCCCGCAATCAAGAACAATCTCCCTCAATCGCTCGATTTCTTCCTGCCACTTTTGGGCTTTATTAAAATAAAAGTCAACCTTGTGATTCATATTCTCTTTATTGATTTACTAGAACTAACTTTCTGTCAGCTGGTCTGAAGTACCAGGATACAACAGTCAGTACCAACAATAATGCAGGTCCAAAACTTTCCATAGCAGGATCTCCAACAGCGATGTGTGTAAATAATGCACCGGACATGCAAAAGAAAAAGCCTGCATAAGCCCACTCTTTTATTAATGGAAATCTTGGAAGCAACACCGCAATGACACCTAAAATTTTCCAAAAACCAATAATGATTGGGAAATAGGCAGGATAACCTAAGCGCACCACACCGTCTACTGCATCCTTCACCTGAAATAATTGTGCAATTCCACCGGAAAGCATTCCAAGTGACATCCAAAGGGTAGCAACCCAATAAATAATTTTATTTCTCTTTGTCATAAGATTTATAATAATGTTACTTTAATTTATTTACGATTTCTTGTAATCTGTTATGTGCCATATTAATTCCCTGAGCAAATGGTAACTGAAGTATCTGATCCCTGATAGCCAAAGACCTGTATACAACATGCATGGTAAGTTTGCTTGTATCGTCACTGAGCTTTTCAAATTCCAGGAATTCAAGCTGAGGGCCAAAAGGTGCACTCTCCATTTCGAACGTTCTTGTGATTTTCTCATTAGGAATAAATTCATGAATGACACCATTAAAACCGTGTTTATTTCCTTTGGGATCGAGCGTTTCAAATTGCCAGCTACCGTGTTTTTTATTCTCCAGTTTTAACACCTTTGTTCCCATCCATTGCTCTACGATTTCAGGTTCAACGTATGCTTTGAAAAGTAATTCCAATGGCAATTCAAACTCCCTTGTGATCACTATCTCCTGTTTGCCTTCTGTAGCATTGATCTTCGTTTTTAATTCCATACGGTTTTTTCTATTCTTTTGACTTGTATTTTTTCATAATAGATTCCAATTTATTAAACCTGTCATCCCACATTTTACGAAACGGTTCAATGAAATCTGCAATCTCTTTCATTTTGATAGGGTTTAAATGATAGTACATCTCACGGCCATTTTGCTCCTGTTTAAGTAATTCGCATTCTGTAAGTATTTGCAGATGTTTTGAAACAGTCGGCCTGGCAGTGTCAAAGTTGGCCGCTATCGCACCTGCTGTCATGGATTGCGAGGCAACCAACACAAGTATCGCCCTTCTTGTAGGATCGGCTATGGCTTGAAACACATTTCGTCTTAAATTCATTCTGTAGCTATTTGACTACAAATATATACGTAGCTATTTGACTACACAAATTTTTCTACAATATTTTTTGATAAAAAATCTGCTAGACTTACTATCTATTTCAGATAATCCCGGTTATGTATATTCTTTTCATTCTTAATAAAAAAATCATTTCCCAACAGAAAACTAAAAAAACTCCGGATCATCAATTCAATAAGTAACGGACAAGAATATATACAGATCAAAATAGTAAATACAACAATCCATTTAAAAACTGAAATACATCTTTAATAAATATTGTCTGTATGCTGGATCATTTTCCATTTTATCTATGCCTGATTATACTTATAGTATTGCTGATAATGCTAAGCAACAAAATCAAAGTAGCATACCCTGTATTATTAGTTTTGGGAGGATTGGCGGTTAGTTTTATTCCTGATATTCCTGATATGAAAATCGACCCCGAACTGATTTTCATAATTTTCCTTCCACCACTATTGTATGAAGCAGCATGGACAAATTCCTGGAAAGAGCTATGGCATTGGAGAAGAATAATAGGAAGCTTTGCTTTTATCGTTGTGTTCTTCACAGCCATTACCGTAGCTTTATTTGCCAATGCAATCATTCCGGGATTTTCCCTTGCATTGGGATTTTTGCTGGGAGGAATTGTATCTCCTCCTGATGCCGTAAGTGCAAACGCCATTTTAAAATTTGTAAAAGCACCTAAAAGAATGTCTTCTATATTGGAAGGTGAAAGTTTATTAAATGATGCCTCTTCTCTTATTATATTTCGTTTTGCAATGGCTGCAGTAGCCACCGGGCAATTTGTGTTGTATCAGGCTGCATTGAGTTTTTTCTGGATAATCATCGGGGGAATTGCAATTGGTTTAATGGTAGGATTATTATTTTTAAAAGCACACAAATGGCTTCCTACGGATGTTAACATGGATATCATCCTTACTCTTGTGACACCTTATGCTATGTATATCTCAGCTGAAGCAGTCCATGCTTCCGGTGTGCTGGCTGTGGTAAGTGGAGGATTGTTCTTATCTAATTTCAGACATCATTTTTTAACAGGAGCATCTCGTCTGAGTGGTGAAACTGTATGGCGAAGTCTTATATTCATATTGAACGGTTTGGTCTTTTTGCTAATTGGTCTGGACCTTCCTGAGATTCTTTCAGCATTACAAAAAGAAGGGATTAGTTTTTATCGTGCAACAGGATATGCATTATTCATTACATTGGTACTCATCCTTGGCAGAATACTTGCTGCTTATGGAGCTTTAATTGTGACTTTGGTTGCAAGTCATTTTATTAAAGTTGCTGAAAAAAATCCAGGTTTAAAAGCTCCCTTACTACTGGGATGGACAGGCATGCGTGGAGTGGTTTCTCTGGCAGCTGCTCTTTCTATTCCTATGACACTTGCTAATGAAGTGCCATTTCCCCATCGTAATCTGATATTATACATCACGTTTGTGGTAATTCTGATAACCCTGGTGTTACAAGGCTTAACGCTTCCTGCCCTTATTAAAAGGATAAATTTACCTGACTTCAAGGATCATCTTCCGGAAGAAGAAACCCAAAAGCTGATTAAGGAAGCATTGGCAACAGAATCTTTGAATTACCTGACAGAAAATTATAAAGCAGAATTAGAACATAGCCCACACCTCCAAAAAGCTGGCCAACAAATGGAAAGATCAATTAATCTCAGATGAAAGTCCAGATATGTCTTTAAGGACAAAAACCATTTATGGTATTATTCTTGAAAAACAGCGGCACTTCCTTTTACAACTGAATAAAAAAGGAAAAGCATATCGACGAAGATATCATTAAAAAGTTTCTGCATAAAATAGATCTGGAAGAAGAAAGACTAAATGTCGATTGAAAGCTTAATCACAAAGCTCTAAAAGGTTGTAAGGTATCCGAACTAATAGCCAAAAATCAAATTCCAAATAAATAGTAAACATTTAATAAAAAATTTGGTTATTTGAAGATTATTCTATTTATTAAGCTTAAATTCAATATTTTATAATTCCTTCCGAGATTATAATTCCAGTTTAGCCGGTCGCAGAGAAATTCGGGAGATAAAATTCAGGGAAATCCCGCAAATTCCTGAATTATGTAACAATGTTTGTTATCGAATCGTACAAAAACCTATAAAATCTGGTGGCTTATGAAAATAAATAGATTACTTCTTGTTGATTGTGATACAAAAACTAACTGCCTTAACGAAAAAAGGATTGTTGATTCTGGATTAGTAGATCAACTAAAAGTGACCTTAAACGGAGGCCATGCTTTACTCTACCTCAATCAGATAAGTCATAGAACTGTTGATTCCAGAACGGTAGTAGTTCTAAACATGAATACTCCTATCGCAGATGGTTTTGATTTTCTTGAAGGATATAAATTTTCTCATGACATTCATAAAGAAAATGTTCTTATTGTCGTTATGGAGGACAATATAAATAAGGATACTCAGGACAAAGTCAGAAGATATGGCGTAAATTATTTTATTAGCTCCAGTATTTGTCTTGAGACCTTAAATAATTATATCAATTGTTACTTTGAAAAGAATATTGATACTAAACAAGTGGTTTTTGGTACTTCTGACACAGTGAAGGCTGAAAATCTTCCGAAACAAAACTTTGGGGAAACACCGCAAAACAAAAATCATTCAAAATCTAAAAAGCACAACAGAAAAGTACTCGTAAATATTGAGTCTGTTAAAAGACCAGGAGCCGGAGCTGCATAAAAATTTAACAATACTAAAAAGGCTTTTGAAGATTGCTTCAAAAGCCTTTTTTTACTCTCCCTTAATCAATTACTTTTTTTATTTTTAGAATCCTGGAAATCTCGTTTCTGATCTGTTTCATCCTTTAAAGATGTAGTCCAGAAATAATATACTTCATCTTCTTTTACAAATCTTCTTCCTCTATCCTCCAATTCAACAGATTTTCCAAGATTTCGAAATTGAAAAGGTCGGTTGTTAATAAACTTTGCAGCCATTTTACTTACCTCCTTTCTTATTAATCAAGCTATTGGATTAAATTATAGTTCGGCAAACGTCTTGATTTTCCTAAAATCAAAAATACCTAAGTCCATAGAGAGGAAACTAGTAATTTCTGTATTGAAAGTGAGAAACAAAAACACACTTGATTATAAAAAATTGCGAATTTAATGAATCAATAAATGCCCCAAAAAAAAATCCGTTTTTCACTTGATTCAACAAAGTGAAAAACGGATTTGAAGTATTTATAAAATCTTTCTTTCTATTAGTTTAATCCCGCAAACAAATACTGACCAATTAGAATCATTATAGAACCGACAAAAATTAATACAGAAACTTTAATCATTTTTTCCTGGCTCAAACCGCCTTTTTCATCTGCTACAACCGCAGGTATTGCAAGGAACATTCCACCGAAAACTCCCATGATAAATCCTACGACCATTAATATAACTCCAAGTGTTTGCATAGTAATGTATATTATAAAATTTCAGAAAATATGGCGCTAATTTAGTTTTATTTTTGCCTTTATCTATAATAAAACAAGAAAAATTTCTACCAAGGTTTCCTTTTTTTTTTATTTCCTTAGCATGGCCACCTATATACATTTGAAAATTACAAATGTAAACTCCTGGATTTTTCAGAAATGTGCAAAACTAGTTTACAAAATACAACCATGTAATCTTGTGGTTATGTACATTTGTAAAGTTATATTCACAAAAATGAATTTCATAACAGAAAGAATACTTGCAATACTGGAAGACAAAGAATTGACACCTTCGTCCTTTGCTGATAAAATAGGCATTCAAAGGTCAAGCATGTCGCATATTCTCTCCGGCAGAAACAAACCCAGTCTGGATGTGATTCATAAAATTATAATTACATTTCCGGACATACAATCAGATTGGCTTTTAACTGGAAAAGGCACTATGAAACAGCTCAACTTATTCGGAGAACCTCAGAAATCAGACCCGGAAGAAGAGAAGAAACTGATACGCAAAGAATTAGAAAAGAAAGAAGAAATTCTTGCAAAAGCAGAGGTCTCTGCTGAAATCGTTTCAGGATTATTGTTTTCTGAAAACACCTCTCCTGACCAAACCGAATCATTCTATTCACCTGAATCGGAGCCTTCTGTTGATGCTTTCTTCGACAGTATTTTCGAAAATCCGAATTTCTTTAAAGAACAGCAAGAAGAAATAGTGGAACATTCTGAAATAAAAATCATCGGCGAAGAAAAATCAGAAACGCACATCGAAGAAAAATCTGCCGAACCTGAGCAAGATGAATATCCTGAAATGATATTAACCTCTGAATCAGAAAGCTACACTGAAACAGAATTAACATCAGAAGAAACTTCAGTAAGCTCAGAAATTGAAGCAAACAGTGAGGTGGAAAGAACAGATGATTCAGAAATTATTGAGGCAACGAGTGAAATAACAACGATTTCTGAGAAGGAATTGTCAGAATTTCCACCTCAAGAACCTGAAAAAGAAGCAGAAGTCTTATTAGAAATACAAAATCCGGCGAACGAGGAAATTTTACCGGAGCCACAATATATAGAACAAACAATTAATCAACCTATTACAGAAGCCAAAGAGATTGTTATGATCACAGAGACGATGAGAGAAGTGGAAAACTCAGCAAATTCAAACTTGACAGTTAATGCTCAGGAACCCACATTTCAGCCTACAACAGAGAAAAAACCTGTTCAGAAACCTAAAAAAGTACAGAAAATAGTCATATTTTATGATGACGGAACATTTTCTGCTCACTCTCCAGAGTAATAAAAAAGTCCCCTGAATTTATCGGGGGACTTTTTTTATTATTACAGCCTTTGGAAACTTAATCATTTTTATAAATCCTGTAAATGGCATATATAAGCCCCGGAAGGTAGAACAGGATCGTAAGTAAAATACTAAGCCAGAACGGACCGCTCAATCCATCAACCAAAGCAACTGCCAATGGAGGAAGTATTATAGCGATAATCACAAGCAATAACTTACTGATATTACTATCATTAGATTTGCTTTCTTTTACTGCTTTTTTAACAATTTTCTTAATTTCCTTTTTAGAAGGCACTGCGGCCTCCTTTCCTTTAGCTTGCGGCTCGTCAGATAAAATTGCCTTAATTTCATCTGAATTATTTTTTGAAACACCTATCTCTGGTTTAAAAATCACCTGCTCACCAATTGCTGTAACAATCTCTTTGTTTGCACTGGCAATATGTTCTTGAATTTCAGGTTTAATTGTCTCTGTACTTTGCTTGTTCAAACCGGCATATCCCGTAGAATAATGGTTTGTAAAAAACGCAGATTCTTTTTTGCTGCATGATAAAATTATCAGTGAAGAAAGAATAATTCCATTCAGATAAAATAAAGTTTTTTTCATTGTAGCTGTTTCTTTTGGTTATTCACTGATTTTAACTATCTCCTATTTCATTTGTTTATATTTGAAATTTAGAACTGTCAGGAAATAAAAAACTTATAATTTTATGACTCTGGAAATAAAAAATTAAATATTTTAAAGAAATGTTTCTTATTTGAGTCTCAGTAAATTATAGTTGAAATTCCTTTCAAAAATTATTTGTGATCATGCCAATTGTTAAAATTGAACCGGAACTTTATTTTATTTGTATTCACAGATTATAAAAGGTTGACATAATGAGTAATCAGGAACAGGGATTTTCCTTAAAAGATTTTAACTGGAAAAAGTGGATTAAACCAGGAATGATATTTCTGGCAGTTTTATTTGCTTCAATCTTTATTTACATTACATATCAAGTATACAGAAAACTGCCTAATGGAAATGACCTGAAAAATATCAGGAATGCCACTGCTTCTGAAATTTATTCTTCAGATGGGATTCTTATAGGAAAATATTTTATTCAGGACCGTACCGATATTAATTTTGAAAAACTTCCCAAACATTTAATCAATGCCTTGCTGGCAACAGAAGATATCCGCTTTTATAAGCACAATGGATTTGACCGGAGAGGAATGCTCAGGGTGTTGTTTAAATCTATATTAATGCAGGATGAAAGCGCAGGAGGTGGCAGTACGGTTGAACAACAGTTGGCTAAGAACCTTTTTCCGAGAAAAAAATACAGGTTCTTCTCAATGCTAATCAATAAAACCAGAGAAGCTATTGTAGCAACAAGATTAAATGAGACTTTCAATAAAAATGAGATTCTTACACTTTACTTTAACACTGTGCCTTATGGAGAAAATGCATATGGGATAGCTGCAGGAGCCAGAAGGTATTTTAACACAGCAGTAGATTCTCTGAATATTCAACAAGCCGCCACACTGGTTGGGATGCTTAAAGCTACGACCTCCTATAATCCGGCAAAAAATCCTGAAAAAGCAAAGGAAAGAAGAAATGTTGTTTTGCAACAAATGGCAAAATACCAGTTTATTACAAGAGAAGAAGTCGAGAAACTTCAAAAAAAAGATTTAAAAATCAAATATAACTACCTTTCTCATAATACAGGGTTAGCCACATATTTCAGAGAATACCTCAGACAAGAACTGGATGAATGGTGCAATACCCATTATAAGCCGGACGGAACAGCTTACAACCTGTATACTGATGGTTTAAAAATATATACCACCATTGATTCAAAAATGCAACGTCATGCTGAAAAAGCGATGACTGAGCATATGTCTAAACTACAGGTTAGTTTTAATTCCCACTGGAAAAACTCAACTCCCTGGAAAAAATCGCCTCAGGTATTGACTGATGCATGCAAAAGATCTGACAGATACCAATATTTAAAAAGTCTGGATCTGAATGAAGCCGATTTTAAAAAAGAGCTCAACAAAAAAACAGAAATGAAGGTATTTACCTGGGCTGGGGAAAAAGAAAAGAATTTCTCTACTCTGGATTCCATAAAACACTACTTATATTTCCTTCAGGCTGGTTTTTTTGCGATTGATCCTTTTACCGGTCAGGTTAAAGTCTGGGTAGGCGGTATCAACCATAAATATTTCAAATATGACCATGTTACATCCAAAAGACAGGTCGGCTCAACTTTTAAACCAATAGTATATGCAGCTGCTTTGGAATCAGGGATCAGTCCTTGCGAATACTTCCCTAACGAAAGGCAGGTGATCGAGGAATATGACAACTGGTCACCCAAAAATGCTGATGGAAACTACGGAGGATATTACTCCATGATAGGCGCTCTTACCAAGTCGGTAAACACCGTTTCTGCAAGCCTGATCATGAAAGCAGGAGTTAATAAAGTTGTAAACTTTGCCGAAAAACTTGGCATCAGTTCGCCTTTAGACCCTGTACCTTCTCTGGCTCTCGGCACGGCTGATATTTCCCTGATGGAAATGGTTTCTGCATATAGCGCATTCGCAAACGGTGGAAAAAGCGTTACTCCTAATTACTTAGTAAAAATAAAAGATAAGGCAGGTAAAACAATATATAAGAGCAATCCTCCATTTTTCCGCCAGTCTGTGAGTGCTTCTACTGCTGAAATGATAACCCATATGCTTAGAAAAGTAGTACAGGAAGGCACAGCAGCTGGTATGGCAAATTATGTAGGTCCGGATGCTCAGATTGCAGGAAAAACAGGTACTACTCAGTCTCATGCAGATGGATGGTTTATCGGCTATACCCCTGCCCTTGTTGCAGGATGCTGGGTTGGCGCAGATGACAGAAGAGTACATTTCAGGTCAATAGATCTTGGTCAGGGTGCACATATGGCAATGCCAATATTCGGCAAGTTTATGGGAAAGCTGGGCAAAGATAAAAAGCTTAAAAAATACGTCTACCAGCAATGGCCTGAACTAAGTGAAGAAATGTATGAAAATATGGACTGCATTCCATTTTCAGAGAAAGCTCCGGATGGTTATCCTGTAAATAGTAGTAGCGATGAAGAATTTGAAGGTGGGGAATTTAAAAGACCTTCTGAAAACCAAAGATCTCATCGCCGTCAGGAAAAAGAACCCCTTAACTGGTTTAAGAATATCTTCAAAAAGAAAAAACGAGAGAGAACTTCATCTGAAAGTGAAGATGAGGAGTGGTATTAATTCTTAACCAGTCTGAAAATTCATCAAATAAAAATCCCTGCAAAATGAGCAGGGATTTTTATTACTAAATAAATTAAGCAGAAAAAATATTTTCTTACCACCCCTTCGTATTACCCTGAAGATGAAATATGAGCATAGGATGGCTTGCTATATTCAATACTTTTTTCTGTAGTACTCCCTGTCAGGATAGCTTCAAAGAAGCTTCTGTGATGGGTAGCCATTACTACTAGATCCGTATCAATTTCATCAATAAACTTTTTAATTATTGCAGATATGTTAGTCCCTGTTTTGGTAATCAGTTTAATATTCTTGTAATGAACATGATCCATAATTTCATCAAGCATCACTGCAGCTATCTCCGGATATTCCTGTTCTAATTTATCTCTTACGTTCAGGATAATAATTTCAGCATCAAACGCTTTTGCATACTCACTTAATTCATTAATATTGTTATGATCTCTGACTGATATGGCACATGCATAAACGATTGTTTTTATTGGCCTGAAATGAACATCCTCTGAAATCGCCAATATTTTGCGACTACCATTTTCAATCATACCGGCAACTGTATCCCCACTAAAAATTCTTGTAAAAAATCCTCCCTTCTTATTCCCCATGATAATCAGGTCGGCATTGCATTTATCTGAAGCTTTATTAATTTCTTCTTGTGGGTCCCCTTCCGCAAGGATATGATTTACCTCAACATTATTGCAAAGCTCCAGGATGCGCGTAGTTGTTTTCATTAGTTTGGCGCCAAGATCTTTTTTATCAGAAATCTGTTTATCAAACAACCTTTCATAAGGCACTTCTGTAGGTATCAATGGCACTTCAACCACATGCAGCACGTAGAGCTTTACCTCAAATGGTCTTGCAAAATTGATAAAATAGTTCAATGCATTTTCTGCACTTGAAGAAAAATCTGTTGCAAATAAAGCGGTGATTCTTTTCATGAAAATACCAGGAGATTAGTATTCATATTACCTTTACAATCGATCTATTGTTTGAATAAAGAATCTATGAAAGCAAAAATTCATTTTTGGGGAGGAACGGGAACGGTTACCGGTTCTAAATTTTTACTGGAAACAACAAAGCATCAACTTCTTATCGACTGCGGTCTTTTTCAAGGAAATAAGGCTTTAAGACTACTCAACAGAGCCCCTCTTCCCTTGGATTACAGCAAACTTTCAGCTGTTCTGATAACCCACGCACACCTGGATCACACAGGATATTTACCTGTGCTTATAAAAAACGGGTATAAAGGACCTGTATTTATGACTGCTCCTACCCAGGCCATTACTGAAATAATTCTGAGAGACAGTGCCAAAATCCAAATGGAGGAAGCGGATGCTGCCAACCGTGGGAATTATTCAAAACATCAACCTGCCTTACCCCTTTATACATTGGATGATGTTGAACAAACCTTGAATTTCATTCTGGACTGCGAGGAAAACGAATGGATTTCAATTGCTAAAGACATAAAATTCAGGTTTAAAAGAAACGGGCACATTATCGGTTCTTCCTATCTGGAAATTGATATATCGGATAAAAAGTTAATCTTTTCCGGAGATGTCGGAAGACCTGAGTCGCTTTATCTTTCTTCCCCCTCCATACCTGAACAGGCAGACATCCTCCTACTTGAATCCACCTATGGCGACAGGTTACACCCTGAAACATCTCCTAAGGATCAGTTAAAGGACCTTATAAACAAAACCTTTCAAAGAGGCGGAGATGTCTACATCCCTTGTTTTGCTGTCGGTAGAGCGCTCGAGATCATATTGCTCATTGATGCTTTGAAAAAAGAGAATAAGATCCCTCCTATTCCTGTTGTTTTTGATTCTCCAATGGGTACTGAGGCAATTGAGGTTACCTCCAGGTTTCCTGATTGGCACAAACTTAACAAAACCGCCCTGATCGATCTGAACAAAGAAGTCTATTTTGTAAGAGAGATCGAAGAAACCTTTAGCATTATTGACCGGAAAAAATCCAAGATAGTCATTGCGGGAAGTGGAATGATTACGGGAGGAAGAATTTTACATTATTTGAAGGCTGGAATTGGAGATGTGAATAATCTCGTAATACTTCCTGGATATCAGGCTGAAGGTACCAGAGGTAGAGCACTGCTGGACGGAGCAGCGTCAATTAAAATAATGGGGACATTTTATCAGGTAAAAGCAGAAATAGCTCGTCTTGAAAATATCTCAGGCCATGCGGATCAGGAGGAACTCCTTAACTGGATTGCCGGTTTCAGATTCAAGCCAAAAGAAATCATTCTCATCCATGGAGAAAAAGATGCGAGCCAGGCTTTAGCTGAAAAAATAAAAGCAAAATTCGGAATAAGTGTCTCTCTGCCAGTCCTGAACGATGTCATAGAAATCAACTAGATTTCATAATTCACTGAAAATCAAAAAGCAGATCAGGCATTCATTCAAAAACTTCGATATAAAAGCAAATATTCAGGCATTTTAACGTAATTTTGTAACTTCTTTTAGACGGAATACACAACAATGAGAGATAAGATAGAAGTAATGGCGCCGGCAGGCTCTTTTGAAGCCTTCATGGCTGCGATTCAGGGTGGAGCTGACTCGATATATTTTGGAGTAGATCAGTTGAACATGAGAGCTCGTGCTGCCAATAACTTCCTTTTGGAGGATTTACCCGAAATTGGCCGTATAGCCAGGGAACATAATGTAAAAACTTATGTAACGCTCAATACCATCCTTTACGATCATGATATGAGCATCATGAAGCGTATCATTGACTCTATAAAAGAAAACGGACTTACTGCCATTATAGCTGCTGACCACGCAGCCATTCAATACGCTTTTACCAAAGGTGTGGAAGTACATCTTTCTACTCAGGTGAATGTTACCAACCTTGAGACTGTAAAGTTTTATGCAATGTTCTCTGATGTTATTGTGCTTTCAAGAGAATTAAGCTTGAAGCAAATCAAAGACATTACAGATGGTATCAGACGCGAAGAAGTAAGAGGGCCGAAAGGAGAACTGGTTCGTATAGAAATTTTTGCTCATGGTGCGCTGTGTATGGCGGTTTCTGGTAAATGCTATCTAAGCCTGCACACTGCTAACTCTTCCGCTAATCGCGGTGCTTGTCAGCAGAACTGCAGACGTACTTACAAAGTAATAGATCTTGAAGATGGACATGAACTGGAGATAGACAATGAATACATCATGTCTCCTAAAGATTTATGTACGATCAACTTCCTTGATGAGGTTATAGCAAGCGGCGTGACAGTATTAAAACTGGAAGGCAGAGGCCGTGCTCCGGAATATGTCAAAACAGTTACCAAGTGCTACAGAGAAGCTGTTGACGCTTACCTGGATGATACCTTTACGGATGAAAAACTTCAGGACTGGATGAACAGGCTTGAAACTGTTTACAACAGAGGCTTCTGGAGCGGTTATTATCTGGGACAGAAACTTGGTGAATGGACTAACAAACATGGTTCTTCCGCTACTACCCGTAAGATATTCCTTGGAAAAGGCGTACGTTACTTCCCTAAAGTAAAAGTGGCGGAGTTTATCCTGGAAACTCATAAACTTAAGATTGGAGACGAGGTGCTGATCATCGGTCCTACAACAGGGGTTGTAGAAACTACCATCACTGAGATCAGAGTAGATGACAAACAGGTTGATGAAGTTGGAAAGGGTATTTCATTTTCCATACCTCTTGAAGAAACGATACGTAGCAGCGATAAAATCTATAAAGTAGTTCCGGCCAATGATTAAGATCATTCAGCAGAGAGAAAAGTGCATCGGCTGCAATTATTGTGTTGAAGTAGCCCCTGACCGTTGGGCGATGTCGAAGAAAGATGGCAAGAGTGTACTGATCGGATCAAAAGATAAAAAAGGGTTTCATGCTGTAGACGTCTCGGAAGTAGAACTGGATGCCAATAAAAAGGCCGCTGAGCTTTGTCCGGTAAAGATTATACAGGTGATTCAGAAGTAATAACTCATTGAATATTTATAGAGTTAAAGCCCCGAATTTTTGGGGCTTTTTTTATTAATTGGATATGAGTAAACATACTTTTATATAGAAGTAATTCCAGCTCCGTGGCCTGTCCCCTGACAGGCCACTCTTTATATGCGGACTTTTATAAAATTCCAGAAGATCATAAATGGCTCGTTAACTAAAGCTAACTTTTGTTTTAATTCATTGTAGGAAGGAGTTTTGTGGAACTACAATTGTGGCCTGTCAGGGGACAGGCCACGGAGGAATACTTAATTAGAATAAATGAGCGTCCGCTAACATATTATAAAAAAGGATTAAACAAATAAATTTAAGATGAAAACACTTTTATTCTTAGGAAGCATTATTTTTCTTATTGGTGCTTTATTCTATTTTTTAACCACTCCACTATTGGGATTTGCTAAACCAGGTATAGTACCTATTCCTGTTTCTTCTGAAAGGTTAAAAAATGATGTGAAGGTATTATGCACGACCAGCCTGCCCAGAAACTATAAAAATATTGATGCATTAAATGAAGCTGCCGATTATATTTTCAATGAGTTCCGGAAAAATGGATTAAATCCGCAAGAACAAAAATATACAGCAGATGGCAGTGAATATAAAAATATCATTGGCACTTACGGGCCTTCAGATGCACCGAGAATTATTATTGGTGCTCATTATGACGTTTGCTTGGATCATGCAGGAGCAGATGATAATGCAAGTGGTGTTGCTGGTCTTTTAGAGATTGGAAGGCTTTTGGATTCTTTGAAACCGACATTAAAATACAGAGTTGATCTTGTTGCTTATACATTGGAAGAACCACCATATTTCAGAACATCCAATATGGGAAGTGCTATCCATTCTAAATATATCATTGAGAACAAGATTCCTTTCAAAGTAATGATCTGTCTTGAAATGATTGGATATTTTTCTGAGAAACCTAAATCGCAAGAATATCCTGTTGGGATTTTAAAAACCATTTACCCATCTACAGGAAATTTTATTGCAGTGGTAGGAAGAATTGGAGAAAACAGTCTGGTAAAGAATGTAAAGAAATTTATGATTGAAGGTTCCTCTATAAATGTAGAATCCATAAATGCTCCAAAGTCCATGGTGGGAATTGATTTTTCTGATCATTTGAATTATTGGAATAATAATCTTCCTGCTGTAATGGTTACCAATACTTCTTTTTATAGAAATAAGAACTATCATGAACCAACGGATACTCCTGAAACATTAGACTATGATAAAATGGCCGAAGTGGTAAAAGGTGTTTATTGGGCGGTTGTGAATATGAAATGAATTTAAGAAGCACCACCAGTCCGCTACGTTGCCCTAGCCATTGATGCCTTCGCTTGGAGCGAAGGCATCAATTAAAATTCTGGGACAGGAAAGTTTGTACAAATTTGATAGAAATTCATAAAACCTTTGCCTTTTTGTAATTGATATTATATTTTACCTTTTTGGAAAGGAGTATATATCCTCCAATTTGGAGTGATATATGTCCCTGAGTGCGTGTAGAAACAAGTTAGCATTATTCAAGAAGACTCCTATACTAACCTGCAAACTAAAACGGAATACTGATACTAATGGAAGAATATAAAAGAATATTATCTTGTTGGCATAAACTAGAACATTATAATCCAGCTACATTACCCAAAGGAAATAATGTCGTAGAGCTTACAACGCCTGAACCATGGAAATTTCCTTTAAAATCCAAAAATGTAAATAAAACTATTCAATACACTATATTTCTTGGAGTAATTGACTCTAGTGTGGTTTCGGATTTTATAAAACAATATTTTAAAGATGAAAATAAAGACGAAAATGAAAAAAATACTAAAATCTGTTATGCGTCTTTAAAAATTGATAATGAAGGATGTTATATCAAAGATTCACTTGGTATTTCTACTTTGCCATGGGCTCTGAATCAATTAGAATCAAATAAGATAGATTCAAATAATTGGACAGATAGTTTTGAAAAAATAAAGGACGTCTTATGTTCTGAGTTTGAATATATTTTTAATACTACTTACCAAAATGAGGAGGGTGAGGTTGTTCAAGAAAAACACCCAATCAGTTTTAGTAAACTTAAAGAAATTGAAGAACAAATTGAAATATTAAGTGGTTGGTCAATTAAACCAAGTAAAAAAATATTTGTTAAAGTTGACGAACTCTTTAAATCTCAAAAAGACAGTTCAAATGCTGACATCTTAAATAGTTTTTATTCTTTAGATATCGAAAATGTAATTTCTCAAATCAGTAAAGAATCATTACCTCGTGCTTTTAATGATTACTTACAAGGATGTCTAAATAAACAAAGGCCAAGACAAGATATTATAAAGAACAAACAAGAAGTTCAATTATCCATTTCTCCTCAAAATTTTCCTGATGGTTGTTGGCCATCAAAATACACGCTAAGTATTATGCAGCAATTTGCTGTAAATAACGTGTTCAATAATCTTATAGATTCAAATAATGGAGGTCTTTTTTCTGTAAATGGTCCCCCGGGTACTGGAAAAACTACTTTGTTACGAGACATTATTGCTCCAATTATCGTTAATCGAGCAAAGGCTTTATCGGCTTTTGAAAATCCAGCTGATGCATTCTCTAAAGTTGGAGAGGTAAAAATCAATGAAACTTTTACCCCTTTCATTTATTCCCCAGATAGCAAAATAACTAACGGAGGAATTGTTGTTGCTTCTTCAAATAATGGGGCTGTAGAAAATATTTCAAAGGAGCTTCCTTTGAAAGCTGAAGTTAAACCATATTCAAAAGAAGTATCATACTTTAAGGAGGTTGCTGAACAATGTATTGATGTCAATAATTGGGGATTAATTTCTGCAGTTTTAGGTAACAAGCAAAATAGAAACGAAATTGTTTCAAAACTATGGTTTAATAAAGATGCAATTGATTTACAGAAAATATTAAAATCAAGCAAAGTAACTGATAATTCAAATTGGGAATATGCTGTTAATCAATTTAATTTTAAATTAAAGGAAGTAGCAAAAGAAAAGCAAAAGCTTGAAAAATATAAAAATGAATGCAAGGAGTTTGAAAAACTATTAGACGAGAGAATTGAGCTAACTAATACTTTGACATGTTCTGATAAGACCTTAAAGAAAGTTCAAGCAGAAGATGAAAGAATTAGAAATGAATTATACCTACTGAATCAAAGTAAACAGGAATGTTTAAGTGAACTATCTTTAGTCAAACAAAATAAACCAACCTTTTTCATTTATTGGTTCAATAAAAAAATTCGCACTGAATATAAAAAATCTTTATACTCAATTCTTGAACAATATAATTCCATTTCTAATAAGCATAAGCAACTTTCATTAGATTTAAGTCAATGTGAAAAACAAATAAAAATTGCCCAGGAATCACATAGAAAATTACAGTTAGAAATAGAAAAATTAGTTCAAATTTTAAACGAATTAGAACCATTAGTCTTGCACGCAAGAGAGGAACTTGGTCAAAATTATGCAGATGCAGAATATTGGAGTAATATAGAATCTAAGGACTCTCAAGAGGCATGCCCATGGTATTCTGAATCATTAAAAAAGTTACAGTCAGAATTATTCATTTTGGCTTTAAAGTTAAATGAGCAATTTATCATACATGCAAATTCTAAATCAAGTAGGATCTCAACTACGCTTACTGCATTTTTTGAATATTTAAAGGGCGAAATTACACCATCAAGAAAAGAGGTTAAAGCAATGTGGGACACTTTCTTTCTTGTTATACCTGTTATCTCTTCAACTTTTGCTTCCATTCAAAAAATGTTTAAGGATTTACAAAGCGAAGACTTGCCGTGGCTATTTATTGATGAAGCAGGACAAGCAGTTCCACAAGCTGCAGTTGGTGCAATTTGGCGTTCCAAAAGAGTTGTGGTTGTTGGAGACCCACTACAAATTGAACCGGTTGTTTCCATTCCAAAAACAATTGTAAATAATTTAAGTCGCTATTTCGAGTTGGACAACTCTCATATTAATTCAGAATTATCTGTTCAGTCAATGGCTGATAGGATAAATCCTTGGGGTGCATATTTAAACCTAAATTCAAAAAATATTTGGGTTGGAATACCTTTGAGAGTTCACCGAAGATGCTTAAGTCCAATGTTTGAATTGTCAAATTCAATTGCATATGACAATACAATGTACTCTGCAACGGCAATTCCAAGTGAGATTAAGATAAAGTTTGAAAGTTCATTCATTCATTGTGAAGGTGTCGTTGAAGATAGACACTTTGTAGAAGCACAAGCGGAAATTGTCAAAAAATTACTAGTTGAAGAAATAGATTTTACAGGAAAACTTCCTGATGTTTTTGTGATTACACCTTTTAGTGAGATAAGCTACAAGATTAGTTCATTTTTATTCAAACCTTTAATTACTAAGGCAAAAGACTATATTCCAAGTATGGATAGTGAGGCAATGGGAAATTGGTTAAAATCTCATATCGGAACAGTTCATACTTTTCAAGGAAAACAAGCAGATGGAGTCATTATGTGTTTGGGTCTTGATAAAAAAACACAAGGAGCGGCAATCTGGGCTTCTATGAAACCAAATTTATTAAATGTCGCATTAACGAGAGCTAAACATAGATTTGTAGCAATTGGAGACAAGGAAATATGGTTAAAACAACCATTCTTTAAAGAATTGACAAAGTTAAATATGAATTAAAGCACGAATGTCTCCGATTAGACTGCCTTGCCTGATTTCTCAAGCGAGGAACGTTCCTCAAATAGTCTAGCGGAGAACGGGTGCAAGTCCCGTATCTACAAACCTTGTTTTGTCGTTTCGCAGCACCGCCAGACAACTTTTTAAAACAAATAAGTCATGCGAAACAACAAGAGACAAACACTCAGGAAACCCAATGTGCGTAGCCTGAAAATCCAACCAAAGACAAGATTTAACAAATACAATCAGAAAGACGTTCCGGAAAACGTATCCGTCCGCTCAACTACATCTTTGATAACTTCCAATTGTTAGGTAAGAGTTGGTCTATCCTGTTGATTGGATGATCATTTATGCGATTAAGGATGTCTTTGAGCCAATCGTCTGGGTTTACATCATTTTTTTTGCAGGAAGCAAATAACGAATACATCATTGCGGCTCTTTGTGCAGCATCATGTGATCCTGCAAACAAATAATTTTTTCTTCCTATAGCCACAGGCCTGATCGCATTCTCCACGAGATTATTATCAATCTCCAGCATACCGTCTTCTGTATATCTGCTCAGCTTTTCCCATCTGCTTAATGAATAATGCAGCGCTTTTCCTATAAGGCTTTCAGGGGTTATTTTTGTGTATTCTGCAAGCATCCAGGATTTAAGGCTCTGAAGTATAATCAAAGACTTTTCCTTTCTCCGTTTTATACGATCTTCGTAATCAACTCCTGCCTCCCTGCATTCTCGCTCATTGGTATAGAGTTTTTGCATCTCTGTCAATACATATTCTGCCCTTGATTTGTCATTATCAAGCGCCTTTTCAAAATAACGCCTTGCATGAGCCATACAATGGATTAGTGTGATGCCTTTTCTTTCTCCAAAAGCATCATATGCCCCATAACCGTCGGTTTGGAGATAACCACAAAAACTCTTTAATATCTCTTCAGGACCTTCTCTTGAACGGCCTTCACGATAATCAAATACTATTAATCCCTCTTTTACTGCATGGTAAACCCAATAATAACCTCGATGACTATCGCCTTTTTTCTCTTTATCTAATACTTTGATCGGTGTCTCGTCCGCCTGTAAATATGAAGCTTCTTTGACTTTGCTTAATAAAGAATCGTAGAGCGGTTTTAATGCATTTAAACTATAACTAACCCAGTCTGACACAGTGGAAGAGGAAAGCTTAACTCCTAATCTTTTAAGGATTTCTATCTGCCTGTGCAAAGGTAGATGGTCTACATATTTGCTAGTGAGAATGAAGGCAAGAAGTGATGATTCTGCTATACCTTTTTCTATAAGTCTTGAAGGAAGATTTCCGATAACCACTCCCTCGCCTTGCGGTTTTGCATACTTGGGACGAACGTATTTATTTACCAAAAGCTTGCCAGGTACATATTCCAGAGTTTCCGTAATCTCTTCACCGATTTTCTTCATGCCTTCTGTAGAAACTTCCGGCTCAATGATATGTTCAATACGTGGTAGATGGGCTGGAAGAGGCATTCTTACAGGAAGCTTACTTTGCTTCTCTTCTTTTGTGCGGGTGTAGGTAATCTCCTGTTTCTTTACCTCTTCCTGTTTTGCTTCGACATGAAGACCCAACGACAATTGTTCATCAGGAATGGAAGGAACATAACGCTCACTTTTATTGCCAAAGACCAGACGCTTTAATTGGGCAAGCTCTTCTTCAAGGTTAATTACCTTGTAGATGAGATCTTCTTTGGAAAGCTTGTCCAGAGGCTTGTGCATGGTGCAAATATAATAACATACAAAGTATATATATTGCTCGTTATCTATTTTTTATTCAAAGAAAAACGCTTCTTTTGTCTGACTGATTCAAGACGGATTCCTTTGATAATAAATAAAAGCTGATTACTTGTTATCTCCATACTATCACCATTGCCATCCGGTATTTCAAAAGTTCCTTTCTCCAGACGTTTACAATACATTGAAAAACCATCTCCTTCCCAAATCAGCAGCCGGATCTGATTTCTTCTTCTGCTCATAAAAACAAACACTTCTCCACTTAATGGTTCCCGGAGAAGTTTATTTCTAACAAGTCCCGATAAACCGTCGAAGCTTTTCCTCATATCTGTTTTGCCACGATATAGAAAATAACGACGTGCTTCTGAGAGGCTGAACATATTCAAAAAACAAGCGAACGAAGAAATGAAGATTCAGGTAGAGATTTAAAAACTACTCTGGCCCCGGATGGAAAAATTATTTCAATTGGGCAAGAAACTGATGATGAAGATATCTTTATCTCTGTAAAAACAGATTCCTGCTCTTCGGCCTCTATTTTAAATTTCTTCAGCCAATATTGAAATATACTATAGGGAAGATTATGTTGCTCGCAAAATGCATTTTGAGAAATTCCTGATTCTTTCCACGATGATATCAGTAGATACATTTCTTCCTTGTTGCGGTGCACTTTTTTCGTTGGTGTTTCCATCTCATTTGTTTATTTTAATTAAACAAAGCTATGGTTGGAATCAATTGAGAAAAAGATGTACTTCGCCGAACGGATACCGGAAATCAAACTTTGCGGCGGCTGGTTACAGAGTCTTGGTTTTGAACTGGGATCAAGAGTAACGGTAATATCCTTGCCGAATCTGCTCATCATACAGCCTACTGAATAAACAGATCCGCGCCGTTAGCCATTAGGTTAACGGCTCTGTTTTTATATATCCCGGAACCTGGAGATTGATGCCTTCGCTTGGAGCGAAGGCATCAATTAAATTCCGGAACAGGGAAGTTTGTAAAGATTTGTTTGAAATCCATAAAAGCTCTACTCCCATTGGAGAATTGATCATTTTTAACTCTTTTTGGAAAGGTGCGAATATCCTGCCAATTTGGAAAAATATACCTGAATAAGGCGTATATAAAGTTACTGGCAATAAAATGAAAACACTTACACCGAATGAAAAGGATAAATTCCTTCATTACCATTTACGGCACAGACTAACTCTCTTACGAACTCTTCGATTTAGATAGGTTAATAATTTTAATTTTAATCTCCATGGAGATATTTATCGATGTATAAAAGATAGTAATTTAATTGGAATTCGTTTACTGATGGACTTTATTGGTCTCAAAGGAATACAAAAAGATACCGAACCTGAATTAATCCCCAATCCCCGAAAAACCAATCCAAGATATAAGGATGATATAATGATTGATCAATTTATTGGACGTTTAATTTCTCCGGAAGACGTTCCTGAACAATCCCGAAGAATTCTCGCTGGTGTTTATTTAAGAGGTGATAAAGAATTAGCACATTTGACTTCAACATTTAATGAAGAGTTTAACAAGGAGGATATATTAATTGAAGCTGCAACTGCCATTGAATTTTTACTCGAAAAATATTTATATAACCCATTGGGTGAAAAATTACCAGAAATGGACATTTAGAAAATCTACAACTTTAAAGGCAATAAAAATAGGTAGTAAATAGTGCTAATTCAGTTGTTTAGGCAACTTCAGGGCATTACAAACTCATCAATTTGTATATTAAAGCATGTTTTCAACAGCAAAATGGAAATCAATACATTAGACACCAGTAAGCAGTGCAAAAACAATCCTCAAGAATGGAATTTAAAAAAACTACTCCATAGCTACATTAATAGTGATATGGAGCAGCTAACTATCCTCCCCCCATAATTCTACCTCGACTAAATAACTACCCACCACTCCTTTTCGACTTAAACAAAGTGCTATCAGGCTAAATCTGTTTGAGGTGTTCTTTACAATTTTGCTCTTGTAAAAAACAATCATTAACTTCTAAAACAGAAAAGCATGAAAGCAACAATTTTCCTTTTAGCCAGTATCATTTTATCGACTGCAAGTTTTGGGCAAAAACATTCACCAAGGACACTGTTATTTGTCCACGGAGCCTGGGACGGTGGCTGGGACTATGCGAAAGTAGATTCCATCTATAGAACAAAAGGCGATGTTGTTTATCGTCCTACCCTTACGGGACTTGGTGAACGAGTACATTTATCCAATGCCAATATCAACCTTACCACCTACATCACAGATATTGTGAATGTCATAAAGTTTGAAAACCTTCACAATGTTATTTTAGTCGGGCATAGCTACAGTGGTATGGTTATTTCCGGGGTAGCAGAACAAATACCGGAACGTATAAGTCAACTTATTTATCTGGATGCAATGGTTCCAAACGATGGAGAAAGTGCCAAGGATGTTTGTGGTGTACTATGGAATCATTTTATACCGTTTATAAAAGACAGCATGGTGTTATATCCCTTTGGCACAACGAAATCAACGTATCCTACGGATGTTCCGCAACCATTAAAAACGTATACTGAGCCATTAAAAATAAGCAATCCATTGGTTAAAAAAATTCCGACTTCATTTATCCAAATGACAAAAGACGGTAAAAGCGAAAGTGCCTATAACGCTATGGGATTAAACAAAGCAAAAGAAAGGAACTGGAAAATTTATTCCTTTGAAGGTGGGCATTATTCAATGCGTGAACAACCGGAAAATTTAGTAAAAAAATTAGAACAAGTTTTAAAGGAGCACTAAGATATGGCAACACCTAAAAGAATAGAAACCATTAGCAAGTACCATAAAGTAATGGGGCTGCCTGCCCCCGAACACCCATTAATCAGTGTGATCAATTATGATACAATTCAATTGCCTTGCCTGTCTCAGGTGAGTTTGGTATTCGACTTTTATGCCATTTTACTTGATAAAAATTTTAAAGGCAAAATGAAATATGGACAACAACAATGTGATTTTGATGAAGGTGTTTTGTTCTTAATGTCCCCGGGACAAGTATTTGAAGTGGATGTACAGGAAATAGCCAATCGCTCAGGGTTCTTACTACTTGTTCACCCAGATTTCATTTGGAATACGACACTTGCGAAAACAATCAAGCAATACGCGTTTTTTGATTATTCTGTTAATGAGGCATTGTTTCTTTCTGACAAGGAAGAATCAAACATTGTAAGCATCATGCAAAATATAGCCCAGGAATATCAAACGAGTATAGATAAGTTCAGTCAGTCTGTAATTGTTGCCCAGCTAGAACTCCTGCTGACGTATACAGATCGTTTTTATCAACGTCAATTTGTTACACGCAACAAAACGAATCATCAAATTTTAGATCGGTTAGAAGAATTACTTACAAATTATTTCAATAGCGAAGATTTAGAAACTAAAGGATTGCCAACAGTTCAATATGTTGCAGAACAATTGAATATTTCTCCGAAGTATCTGAGTAACTTACTGCGCGTATTGACAGGGCAAAGCACACAGCAGCATATTCACGATAAACTACTTGAAAAAGCCAAGGAAAAATTAACGACTACCAATTTGACGATTAGTGAAATCTCCTACCAATTAGGATTTGAACATATACAATCATTCAGCAAATTATTCAAAACAAAAACAAACCTTTCCCCTTTGGAATTCAGGCAGTCGTTTAACTAACAATAAAAGGTTTCATCCGTGGCCTTTCAGGAGTGGATAAACTTACAGATTCATCTTTTTTACTTTCTCTGGTTACATTCAGATTTTAGCCTCAATCTGTCGGGCTTACTCCCGGAACTTATAGGCTTTAGCCTCTGGCTTCCATGCTTAAGCCTGAAGCTTTCGGATGTACTCCCGACTTTTCCGGGAAACTTCTGACACATCCGGGAGTACTTCTGGAAGGACTGGAAGTACTCCCCGGCCATTCCGATTGTCCCTGAGTCTTCCAGGCTTAAGCAAAATTCGGTCGGGCTTTAGCCCTGAATGCCGAGGCTTTAGCCTAAATCGTCCATGCTTACTCCATTATCGTTAAGAAGAACTACTGAAACTTCAGGAAGCGTTTCCGGGGAAAAAAAGCTTCATGGATCTGCTCCATGGCCTCCCCTGACAGACCATAAAACCCTCCCTAAGTTAAAACAAAAGTTAGCTAATGACCATTTTTGATCTTCTGGAGTTTTTAAAAGAGGCTGTATTTACAGAGTGGCCTGTCAGGAGGCCACGGACGAGAAACCACGGTGCAATCCACATCATCCCATAAATCCTCTTCGTAGATAATCCTGTCTATCCCTTAATCCCATGAATCCCAGTTCAGACAATATTGCCTTTGTGCGACCCCTACAGGGTCGTATGAAATATGTCTGACTTATCTATAAACATTTGACCTCTTCGAGGTCAGGACTTTCTCAGACTTTCATGACTTTTCTGTATTAATGAAGGTCTCGCTTGTCCCCTGACTGCCCACAATTACATTTTCACCAAAAACCCTTCCTAATAATGAGTTAAAACCAAAGTTAGCCAACGACCATTTTTGATCTTCTGGAGTTTTTACAAGAGGCCGCATTTACAGAGTGGCCTGTCAGGGGCCACGGACGAGAAACCACGGTACAATCCACATCATCCCATAAATCCTCTTCGTAGATAATCCTGTCTATCCCTTAATCCCATGAATCCCAGTTCAGACAATATTGCTCCGTGGCCCCCAACAGGCCACAATACTTATAATAAAACCCTTCCTCATAATGAGTTAAAACCAAAGTTAGCTAACGACCATTTTTGATCTTCTGGAGTTTTTACAAGAGGCCGCATTTACAGAGTGGCCTGTCAGGGACAGGCCACGGACGAGGTGGCCCCCAACAGTCCACAATACTTCCAGCAAAACCCTTCCTCAAAATTAGGTAAAACAAAAGTTAGCTGACCATTCTGGAGTTTTTACAAGAGTCATCATATCAAGAGTAGCCCTGGCAGAAAACCACAGTACAATCCACATCATCCCATAAATCCTCTTCGTAGATAATCCTGTCTATCCCTTAATCCCATGAATCCCAGTTCAGACAATTTTGCCTTGTTATAAAATGCCCAAAATGATCAAACAAGCACAATGAAAAATCTTTAAATAATACAAATAAAGGTACATAGCAAATTCACCACATAAAAATCCTTGTTTACTATTGTACGTATACTAATAGTTGGATGGAAGTTACTATAAAACAGGATGAATAATCTTTAAATTATACAGCTTCAGAAATGGGAAAGGTTGCACTTTGTGCAATATTATACTTGTCTTTATTTGAAAGAATTATGAAAAGAAATTTGTACTTAGAAAAACTATCCGTTTCTCTTATCTTCCTTTTATTCATGTATTCTGCTACGGCTGAAATACTTGTTGATAATGTTTACTACAATATAACAAGTGCAAATACAGTCGAAGTTACCTGTCGTGGATACGGCGATAATGGAACTGACGGTTGGATGTATTTTACAGCAGGGGAGTTATACAATGGTAATGTTCGCATACCATCAACCATAACCCATAACAATCTTACATATTCAGTAACAGCAATTGGTAATGATGCATTTGCCGGTAGTAAATTACTGAATACTCTAATTCTACCGTCATCTGTGCTAGCTATTGGAAGTGGTGCATTTTCGTTATGTAATAGTTTGTCTTCCATTCAAGTAGAAGAAAATAACATCGTGTTCTTTAGTGAAAACGGGATTCTATATAAAAAGAATCCCGTTTCGCTTTTCTTCGTGCCACGGAATGTGCAGGGAGATTTGGAGATGAATAGTGAAATAACAACCATACCAAGTTCCGCCTTTCAATATTGTTCGGGTATCACAAGCGTGACCATTCCGGATAATGTGACCACCATTGCCGACGGCGCATTTAATTCGTGTACTGCCCTCACGGAAATAAATTTCTCTAATACGGGGAAACTTACTACTATTGGGGTTCAGGCGTTTGGAAAATGTTCCGAACTTATGCTTGTAAACATCCCAGCTTCGGTAAAAACAATAGAATCAAGTGCTTTTGTTAGTTGTCCCAATTTAACATATCTGCTATTGAACGAAGGTTTGCAGACTATAGGCAAAATGGCTTTTTATGGTTGTGTAAGTATTTCGGCTGTAGAACTGCCGAGTACGCTACTGTCAATTGGCGACAAGGCGTTTGATTTATGTGAAAATCTGGCTACGGTAAAAAACAATACCAATTTTGTATTGGAATTAAAATCTGAAACCTATGGATGTGTGGCAAAGTATGCCACGCAAATTATCAAAGACCATGAGGTTGATTTAGAAGCAATAAAGGATAGTATAGCTGCAATAGTCCCTTCAGGTGCTCAAGTGTATAGATACGGATATAACGAACTTTCGGAAACAGACAAAGCAATGTATGATTATATACTGGAAACCCTTTGCCGTTTTGATGCCAATAAAGCTGCCGGCTCTATTTATCATCGGGTAGATTTTGATTTGGCAGGACAAGGATTTACGACCGACTTCAATTCTTTGATGTATATGCTTACACGCATCTATCGCGATGTTCCAGAAATGTACATTTTAAACTCCATTCCACGTCAGGATGAAGTTACGGGAACGTATTACGGCCGTATTGGGGCAGTAAACAACCCTGAATCATATTTGAACGAGTTGACTCAGATAGAAACAATCTGTAATGAGATGATTGCCAATATTACCGATGGAATGTCAACTTACGAAAAACTAAAGGTGCTTCATGACGGCTTGATTGATTGGACAGATTACGGTGGACTCGCGTCGGCGTATTCGGGTGATATAAAAGGTGCTTTTTTAGAGCAAAAAGCTGTTTGCGAAGGTTTATCCCGAGCGTTTCTGCTGCTCTGCCAGAAGGCAGGAATACCTTGCTTGTATGTTTCTGGAAGGCTACACACCAATACCGTAACCGATACGTGGGAAAATCATGCTTGGAATTATGTTCAGGTCGATGGTAAATGGTATCTTGTAGATATAACAACCGATGGCGGATTCCCCGGACAATCCTTCTATACTGCATTTCTGCGTGGACAGGATTATTTTGATGCTAATTATATATTGACAAATTCCTCAGGAGTCAATGAAAACACCAATAACGGCATATATTCAGTCTTACCTAAACTTGCTTCAACAACCTATGAAGAAAAAATAACCGGTACTTTTGACATTGCTGAAAATAGGAATGTAAAAGTTTGGTATAATTCAACTGCCGATCAGGTTTTTGCGGAAATAAAAGATTTATCTAGTAAGGATTATCATTGTGAAATATATTCATTAGGCGGTCATTTAATTGAAAAGCGAAGGATAGAAAGTTCGTTGACGCAAATCGATATGTCAAAGGTAAAAGGCTTGCTCTTTGTGGTAATTACCGAAAATGGGGGGAAATTGTATACGACTAAGGTTTTAAAATAGGTTTAAGTCTGTGACGAGGGAGTGATGACAAAATAGCTCGATGACCATACTACTGATTGTACTTGTTAAACAATGTTAAGTTGATGGCTTTAGTCAGGGAGATTATAGATTCTGCTTCATGGCCTGTCCCCCGACAGGCCACAATATACTTACACTAAAACCTCTCCTCTTATTGAGTTAAAACAAAAGTTAGCTAACAACCATTTATAAGTCTGCATATGTAGAGATCTATAAGAACGGCAATTTGGTAATGACCTTTTATTTTTTATACCTTTTTTGGAATCGGGGGGATATCATACTAACTTGTAATGACATACAACCTATGTGTAAGTAAAATAAGCTAAGGGGGGTAATACATAAAAACATATGACAGAAGAAGACTATTTCAATAATCATATACCGCACCGGATTAATTTACTAATTACATTCAGAGAAAGGTTTGCTAAAATGCCAAACAATGAAAGGGAGAATTATAGAGATCTTTTTCGCTGTTCAAAAGATATATCGTTGATGATGGTCAGGTTTCTATTAGGCGAATTGGGACTTAGAATTAAAGAAGGTGATTCCGAAATTACTTTATATAATAACAACAAGAACAAAAAATGGTATAAACGCATTGATGATTTCAAAATAATTCCAATACAATTATCTGAGCTAAAACAGAATAAGATACTGTATGATAATATTTTAATAACACTGAAAGCGGCGAACAGAGCTGTTGCACATATAGAAGATTTTGATGTAGACCATGGTATAATCAATAGTGCCGACGAAAATATTCTTGTACAAGCTATTAATTATACTGAAGAAAAAATTATCCATCACATGTATAAATTAACCAATAGAGATTTTGAATTAATAATGAACTATGACAATAATAAAATGCACCGAAATCGGATTATATTGTAATCAATTGATTGATTACAAATTGTAAATTATCCTAACTTTAGTGGCTACAATAGCAGGGTTAAATAAAATTTAAAATTCAATTAGTAAGCATCTCCAGATCCCCTGACAGGCCACCATTTCCCTTCAGTTAAAACCTATCCATATAATGAGTTAAAAAAAAAGTTAGCTGACGACCCTATATCATCTTCCGGAGTTTTTACAAGAGTCGCAGATAACAGAATGGCCTGTCAGGTGACAGGCAACGGATGCGCATCTGGCAAAATGAGGTAATAAATAGCAAGATTATTTTATATCTATCAGATCTTTCGCAAGCTCAAGATGACAAAATAGCTACATGACAAAACAGCTGATTGTACTTGCTAAACAATGTTAAGTTGCTGGCTTTGGTCAGGGAGGTCAAGTCTGCTTCAATTAACGTTATCAAAGTCTTTACTTTTGATACTTCTCCTGACTTTGATTGCCGTAATCTATTTCCCTCCCCTCACTTCCTTCACCTTAGAAGCAGACACAGCACTGGCCTTATTCCCAAAATTACTCCTCACATAAGTAAGCACATCAGCAATCTGTTGATCATTCAAAACAGATCCAAAAGCCGGCATTGGATTAGAATAATACTCTCCATTGATTTCAATTTCTTCCTCCAGACCATTAAGCAGAATTTTAATCAACTTATCCTGCGGTCCCAGCACATAGCTTGTTTTCTTTAGTGGAGGATTTAATCTGGGAACCCCGCTCCCATCTGTCTGATGGCATGAAAGACAATATTCTTCATATATCTTTTTACCCCTCGTAGCAGACTGCTTCGTTTCATTCTGACTGATATGATCCGGGAGTGTTGCACCAATAATTATCAAGGCTGAAGACAATACCAGTAAAGTTAATTTCATATTTCAAAATTCAGTTATACTTAAAAACAAAAAAGCGTAGCCAATATAAATATAAGGACTACGCTTTAGATTCTTATAACCAGCAAAGGTTTTAAAAGTTACTTTTTCTTAGACGGTACAATTGGTGAATTCTTCAATATCATCTCATCTCTTATCAGGATACCTGAAGGTGTCAGGTCTGAATCTTCCCAGCCCCTGCGCTAAAGCCGCCTGGCTTTAATGCAGAAGCTGTTTCGTCTTTGTCAGCAATAGACCAGTTGCACCAGCTGATTTTATATTTATCCATAAAATCGAACCAGATTTTTGTTTCTTCAGGATCATAGCTTCCGTTACCACTGGCATGACAAGTACCGAATTCTGTTACAAATAATGCAATCCCTTTATCCATCGCTTTTCTAGCTTCATCTCTCAGCCATTGCTTATGCGAACCAGCATAGAAGTGTAGAGTATATACAGAGTTTGTGTCTTTAACAGGATCTTCAGCTGCTTCACTCACCATCTGCGACCATTGTCTGGTACCGATTATGATAATGTTATCCGGGTCATATTGGCGAATGCTCTCAATCACCGTTTCAGCATATGGCTTAATGTCTTTTGACCAGCTTACATAATTTAATGGCTCATTGTATATTTCATACAGAACATTTGGATACTTTCCATATTTCTTCGCCATATCGGCAAAAAACTTCTTTGCCATATCCGGACTGGTATGCGCTTCATGGCTATGATAATCAATAATAACATAAATGCCATTTCGTATTGCGGCATCCACTATAGTCATTACCTTTTCTCTCTCTGAAGCCCTGCTATCTGCATATCCTCCCATTTCTACACCCATAGCAGCTCTGATCACCGTAGATTTCCATTTGTCTTTAAGGAACTTTACGACATATGGATTATAATACTGACTCATCCACTGGCTCCAGAAAAGAGACATGCCACGCAATTGCACTGTATCACCATACTGCCCGACAATGTAGTTTCCTTTTACGGAAAGCTGACCATATTTTTCCACAATATTACTCTGAGCAAAAGTGCTTGTATTACTAAGGAAAAGGGATAAAATACAACCAATTAAAGCTAATTTTCTTTTTAAGCGCATTGATATTCTATTATTTATAGTTTACTTGATCTAAGTTATAAAAATAGGATGTTATAAATAATCAAAACTTTACCATTTTTTAAAATGAATTACATTTTGTAACGGAAAAAGACAATTAATATTCCTTCAATTTTTAGGATTAATCGCTATCCCTCTTTAACTGAATTAAATAAAAAAAGCACAAATGTCTTCTATCCATTTGTGCTTTTTTATTATATCACTTATTTAACTATATTTTCATCCACTGAGTAGCTTTATCAATATCATCAAAGTATTGTGATGCAAAACCAGCACCTTCTACTTTACTCATAATTTCATCAACACTCATTTGATTGAAAATATCATCGGAGATTATAACTCCCATTTTTTTCAACCCGGTAGATAGTGCTAGAGGAAACCACTCTTCATTTGACCATTTCTGATCATCGGGATCAATAGCGCCAAGGTTTCTAACATCACCAATCCAATTTTTGGCATTGGTTGACTTTAACAATTCCAAACCTTGGGTTAAGCCTTCTCTGAATTCAGAAGAAATGGGAGCAGTAATCCACTCAAGTACCACAGCATCAATTTCTTTATTATAGTTAATTTTTAAGATATCATTTTTCATCGCAATAGTTAGATTTTATTAGTTAGGCTTTTATTTCTTTCCGGATAGTTTACTTTCTAAAGCTGCAATTTTAGCTTTGTATTCACTTTCCGTTTGTTTGGTTTTCTCCATAAAGTTTTGCATCATTTTTTTCTGCGCTTCTATTTGATTATCTGCTCTTTGCTTTTCAATCTCTCTGATCGCCTCCAATTCTTTTGCTTTTTGAGAAAGCTCGTCCTGAATGGATTGCATTTCTTCCATACTTTGCATTAATTCTTCTTCCTGAGCTCTCATTTGTTCAGCCTGCGCAATCAGTTCATCTTCCTGCCTTTTAGAATCTGAGATATTTATGATGATGCCATAGATCTTTTGAATTTTTCCTTCGAAGTCCAATACCGGATTATAAAATTCCTGAAGCCAGAAGTTTTTATTTTCAACAATCATTTTCCTGATTTTTACATAGGCTTGCCCTAGTTTTAGATTTTGCCACATTACTGTACCTTCAGCCTTTTCTTCTTCCGTTTGACAAAAACTCATATAATTCTGACCTATTAAGGTATTTCCTGGAATACCTAGAATCTTTTCAATCTGATCATTGATTTTGAGCATATTCCCATCAATATCATATTCGGTAAGTATGGCAAGACTGTCAATAGCTGAAATTAAACTTTTCGACTCTGCTTCTTTTAGAGAAAGCTCTTCCTGAATCGTCTGCATTTCCTCCATATTTTGCCTTAACTCTTCTTCCTGAGCCCTCATTTCATCAGCCTTTTCCGATAGCAGCAACTCCTGTCGTTTGGATTCGGTAATATCTATAGCAATTTCCAAAATCCTAATAAGGTCACCATTCCTGTCAATGATCGGACTATAATATTCCTGTAACCAAATTATTCCACCTTCACTCTTGTGTTTTCCTACCTTTGTTACTGATTTCCCTCTTTTTATATCCTCCCACATCGCCTTGGCTTCCACCTTTTCTTTCTCTGATTGAGAAAAATCAAATAAATTCAATCCAACCAATGCATCTTCTTGAAGTCCTGAAACAACTCTCATTTTGTCATTGACTTTAAGAATATCCCCATCTAAACTATACTCAACAACTACAGCAATGGAATCAAGTGCTGCCAATAAACTTCTGGATTCTGCAGCATGTCTAGCCAGTTCTTCCTGGGTAGCATTCATCTCTTCCATATTCTGCCTCAACTCTTCTTCCTGAGATTTCATTTCTTCCGAAGCTATCTGTGATGCAAGAAGTAGCTTTTGAGTCCTTTCGCTGATTTTGACGCTTGATATTGAAGAAGCTACACTTTCCCCTAACTTCTCCAGAAACTCTTTATGATGAGCCTTAAACTCATTGAAAGAGGCAATCTCAAGCATTCCATAAACGACATCATTTACTTTAATCGGAACAATGATGATGGCCCTGGGAAGTGCTTCTCCTAATCCGGAAGTGATACTAAGATAGTTATCAGGTATTTGCGTTAAATAGGTAGTTTCTTTCTCTAAAAATGACTGTCCGAGAAGCCCTTCTCCAATTTCAACCCTTTTCTGAGCAAACTTTTTCCTGTCGTAGGCATAACAGGCCATTAACTCCAGAAACTTATCATTCTCATCTTCATCATTTAAGATAAAAAAGCTACCCTGATTTGCTTTAAGGTAGTTGACGAGATTAGATATGATATTTTCACTTAGTATTTTAATATTCTCATTCTTGGTCCTTAAAATATCTGCAAACTTTGCAAGTCCCTCTGTTACCCAGTTTCTTTCACCCTCACGCACTGCAATGACCTGCATTTGCTCTCGCATACTTAATAATGCATGGATCAGGCTGTTTTTATCTTCTGCATCACCGGAATATTCTGCATTCAGATCTCCTTTTTCGATATTCTTAATAAAATCTGTAGCGCTGACAACATCTTTTCTAAGTTTTTCAATTTGCTCGTGAAGATTTTTTAGGTAATTCCCCTTTACAATTTTGTAGGACATAAGCAAAAATTAAGTAATTAATCACCATCCTATTACGTAAAGGGCTTTACGGGTTTCCTACCATGTAATAAAAAAGGTCTTTTTACATTTAAAGAATTTCTGCTTGAATCAAAGCTTAAAGTCAAAAAACTGATGAATAAAAAGTTAAGGCCCCAATCACAGTAAATTATAAATGTAATAAAAGCGAAAAATAAAAAATAAGGTCTTCCTGAACAGATTTTGCACAAATATGCTCGTATAAAATCAGTTCAGGAAATTCTTTTATTCAGTACATTATCAATCATTTACTTCAACTGAATAACCTTTATCTCTCAGACAGGAAGCATATAATTCATTAAATTCACTTTTGTCTTTTTTGGATTTCTTATGTCCTCGATAAGCTCCTGCTGCTCCTCCAGCTGCTGCTCCGACACCTCCATGGCCTAAAATGCCTCCGACAATGCCTCCGGCAGCAGCTCCGGCTCCGGTATTTTTCAAAGTCTTATGTTTAGTGCGGTCAAATTGAGATTCAGTATCTGAATAACATTCATCTTTGTCTTTATTGATTTGATTTTCTGGTCTATATTCGGATGAGGTAATTTCTACTTTGTCAGTATTTTTATCCTGGGCAAATCCTGAAAAGACAGAAAATATAAAGATGACAATCAGGAAAAATCCTTTTTTTAAATTATCCATAATTCCTCCTTCAGTTTAAAATTGCTATTATTAAAACAAAGACGGAATTACAAGAATTCGATTTCCTGAAGAAAACAGAATTCAATTACAAAGTTTTATTTTCTTTTGAATACTCTATCCTCAATGCCTCAATCAGGTCTTTGGCAATAATGATTCCATCCCCTCTCTTTTCGGCCCTGATACAGCACAA
Source organism: Sporocytophaga sp. (assembly GCA_024707265.1). Taxonomy (GTDB): domain Bacteria; phylum Bacteroidota; class Bacteroidia; order Cytophagales; family Cytophagaceae; genus Sporocytophaga. The sequence continues at coordinate 523,246 of JANQAB010000010.1, forward strand.
TTTTAGAATATTTGCTATATTGGCACCAGTCACATCAAAGCGTTCGGCAATCTTCTCCATTAGTATATCCGGATCGTAAATATAGCCTTCTGACAGACTTTTATACCAAAGATTTAATCTTTCTTCTTTCGTCGGACGAGGGAAATAAACCTTTGCCTGAAACCTTCTTGTCATTGCAGGATCCAGATTCTGATCAAAGTTAGTGGCCAGAATGGTCAGCCCGGTAAACTGTTCCATGCGTTGAAGCAAATAAGACATTTCCTGATTGGCATATTTGTCATGGGCATCTTTTACAATACCTCTTTTACCAAACAAAGAATCTGCTTCATCAAAAAACAATATCCAATCTTTCTTCTCGGCCTTATCAAACAAGCGACTTAAGTTCTTTTCCGTTTCTCCGATATACTTTGAGACAACCATTGACAAGTCGATCTGGAAAACCTGTCTGTTCGTCAACTTACCGATTAAAGAGGCCGCCATAGTTTTACCAGTACCTGGAGGACCGTAAAATAAAGCAGGAAACCCATCTTTTACTTTGCCTTGCGGCCCTTGCCTTTCAAAAATCTTGTCTTTAAAATTTACCCAGTCTACAATTAACTCCAGTCTCTCTCTTGTAAAATGCGAAACTACAAGGTCATCCCATTCATACCTGGACTTGATCAGTTTCGCAGGAAAATTACTATTGAAAGTAGGTAAAGTTTCTCTGTTTCTGGTTAGGTGGGCAACATACTCAGGGATCAGTTTAAGTTCCAGATTGATTACTCTGTCGCTGTCCGGACCTATTTCTTTAAATATAATAATCTGCTCTTCAATCAGAATATTTTCTTCAATAAAGCGGGTATAAAGCTGACCTGTAAGGGATGAATTGCTTCCGGCAATCAGATAAATCAAGGTCTTTAAGGTTGGCAGGAACTGACAACAAAAGTTCTCAGCAATGCCTCCAAACTCATCATACCTCAACCTGAATCCTCTTTCCCTTTCCACCAGTTCTGAAAATACCTCCGGATGATATGCAGGCGCCAGCGTCATGATGATTAATATCCTTCCATATGCATCAAGTTCATATTTCTCAATAAACTTTGCATAAGGTGTTTCTTTATGAACTATAACCGGAGGATTCAGCTCCATTGGCAATGAGTTCATCTCATCATCATCAAAGTAACTGATTCTCTTTTTTATAAGAAACTTCAGCCACTCCAGTTCCCTTTTTAATACTTCACCATTTTTTCCTATCAGGTCATAATCGATTTTCTCTTTGACCTTTCCGGTAAAATCATTTATGGGAGCACTTAGAATCTTATTGAAATCTTTTTCCATTTTAAGCTAAATTCCGCTTTATCTAGGGGATTGTTGATTAAGCAAGTTCCAATCCTTACTTTTCTTAATTATTAAATTTAAGCTAAAAATTCTCTAAAAAAAACATTGAATTCCATTACTTCCATTCCACATAGATGATATTATTCATCCATGGCATTTTAATCATTGCAATAGACCAGGGTAGTTTTTCTACCAGAATGTCATAGGCCTTTTCTTCCACCTTCAATTTCCATCCTTTGGATTCAAGCACAAGTCTTCCCTGGCGAACCAGGAAAGAAGACCGGAAATTATCATTACTTGTCTTCTTCAAGATTGTCCAGTTTTGAATAACCCCTTCCAATAAACCTTCACAGATATCAATCTCTTCAGGAGTAATCTCAATATCCCGTAACAGTGGAGTAGTAAGGTCTATGCCACACATCAGTTTATTCAAAACTAATTCATGCTCTTCTGCACTTGTATTTTTATTCACCAGATATTGCAATATGTGAGCAGCTTTATGAGATGAATATTCATCTTTAAATACCCTGCCTTCCGTCAGGTTTAGCATCTTAAAAAATCTGGTTAAATAGGGATGTACCAATACAAGGCCTGCATTGCTGATGTATACAGGATCTCCACTTTCCATTTTTTTGTATTCCAGTTTAAGTTCTTTCTGCACCATACCATCACCTACTCCAACCTTTCGTATCGCTTTATCTGTATGATCAACGATCTTATTCTCGCCTCTAACTTCTTTTATAAGCTCCTCCAAAGCTCTGTCATGACCTTTGATCAAACTTTCTACACGTTCCAGCTTTTCACCTTTCAAGTTCTTTAAGATAGACTTTTGGTCTTTTAAAGACAATGACTTAAAATAAGAAATAGCTACCGATGAATATTTTTCAAAGAATAGAGAAATCAACGTTTCAAGCTTTACCTCACTGTTAGTGATATTCTTGCCATCCTTTTTCTTTTTGGCTTGCACATCATCACCCCCTGTGGTTTTGCCCTTGACTTTCCTACTTGATTGGGAGGATGATTTTTTTAATAAAACATTTAAATGGTAGACTGCACTTTCCGGGAATTTATCTCTGAATGTCTTGCCGCAAAATAAACTTCCTCATCCCTATCCGGATCTCCTTTGACTGGTTCATTATTATTTAATACAAAGTCAAGGTTGACGGCACTGTTATCACTTTCTTTTGCTGAGCCATGCCTATTGTTAAATATCTTCAATTCTTCTTCCTGATCCGCCAATCTGAAAACTTTATTCACGACATCAGCTGTAAAGGTTTCCATCAATAAAGACATCTTTATATCCTTATCCGAGCTTTCTATAACAGTTCGTTTAAAAATCACTATAAACCAATCTTTATTACTTTCTGCTGTTTTCAAAAGGAGAGCCTGAAAGGTCTTTAAATTTCTGGCAAAAGGTTTATTATATAAAACAGGAACATGGCCAATTTCAAAAAATCTTTGTATCAGATTTTTTTCGTGATCTATTACACTTTGTTTAAATTCCGCTTCTGTTTTCTTAAGAATATGCAGAATAATCTGCTGCCGGATTTCATCAGAAAATAGTTCCAGCAATTTAATGGTAGTTGGCTCTTCCGATGTCCAGCCAGCAACTGCAAAGCTCTTCTTTAAAAAATCAGGATTAGAAAAACTAAAGGCTTTTATAATTCTCTCTACACTTGCTATAATTTCATCTATAGAGCTTTTTTCAACAGCAAATATTTCGTTTCTAAGTGATAAAAATTGGGTCAGGATAAGTTCATCCTCCTTTTGCTGACGCTCTCTGTTTCTGCTCTCAAACGAATCATTTGAAGAAAATATATTCTCACCAGTTTTACTATCTTCGTTATCTTTGTTTTCTTTTTTATCCTTTACGCTGAACAGCTTTTCTAAACTTTGCGATTCTGTTATTCTTTTCTTTAGTTCTGAATCTGAAAAATTATCTTTTAATAAAATAGCTTTGATACTTTCAGTTAGATCAGGAGCAACATGTTTTAATGAGTTATTAATGGCATCATCAATTGAGTTATAAAAAGCAAGTACGACATTATAATATTCGGTCTTGGTTTCCTCAGAAACAAAATTTATTAAATTTTCTGTAAACTGAATGGTCTCAAAACTCATCTTTCTTTCAAGGATTACTTCCTTAAGAATGAATGGCCAGACAAGGTCTCTGAACTCTGAAAATGTATTTCTGATGATCGGTTTCCTTTTGTATACAGTGATAATTTCTTTATAAAACCTTTTGAGAAAAACCGGTTCACCAATCCAGAGAGAGATTATTTTCCATAAAACTTCATCATCGAACTGACGGATGAGTCTTGTTATCAAAACTTTATCTAAAGAAACCTTTTCTATGTATTTCTTTATATTGGAAGGATTATTCTCAATCAATTCAACCAATAACTTCTTTACAGAATAGGAAGTAAATTCCTGGTGAATATTCCAGGGAAGAAATCCATTTTGAAGAAAAAAATCCAATACCTGAAGGTCTGATAACTCTTTAGATAGGAAACTCACATTTTCCTGGGGATTGCCTGTATAGTGACCCGATAAAAGTAAAGATAGCTTATCAGAAAGCTGAGATTTTAATTTGTCATAAATCTCATTCTCGTAATTAACAAAAGAAATTTCTCCTAAATCCAGCGTTAACTTATCTGTACTCAGGAGAAATCCTTTGGTAGCTTCACTTAAAATTTCATCTGTTAGCGCTACAATTGTTTCTTTTATAAAATTGGCAAGCTGAGTCTGAAACTTATAAGCATTTTCTTCAGAATCATAACTAACATCAAAGATATACTTCTGCACAAAGTGCTTACCTTCAGCCATTACGCTTTACTCATTATTATAATTCATCAGCAATTCGCTTAATTGGTTGCTGTATTCGTCAAGAAGGTCCTTATCAGGATTCTGCTGACGAAGTTCTTCCATCCAAAGATAATAAACAGTTTCGAACTCCTCCATCTGTGATGGGTGAAGCCAGAAACAATTGAATGCAATATTTGCAGGTTTATTTTCATGAATGGTATCCTCAATGATAGCCCTGAATTCCTTATTACTGAATCTTGCCGTCCAGTTAGGAAGAATAATACTAGCCCTGTAGCTAAAGAAATCTTCCGGGATAATTCTGTCTGTGTGAATATTTTTGATGTATAAGCCAATTTTTCTCTCAAATGGAGTAATTTCCTCTTGATCTGAAATAAACCGGAACAACCTTTCCATTTTTTCGTGAGTAGCTTCCACCGAGATATCTGCTTCCATACTTATAAAATGGTACTTGTCATCCGGAGTTTTAAAATGAACTTCAAAATCCTTATCAGCAGTGGTCTCTACAGAATAGTTTGCAAATTCATATAAGTGGTTCCTGATATCTTTCAGAATAGCATCTCTCTCCTTGAAAGAGTATTGCTCTGCACTTCTTAAAACAGGCTTTCTATATTCATCATAAATCAAAATCCCGTGATTCTGATCTTTCAAATCAGGTCTTAACAAAATATGTTCAATGATGTGAAGCCCTTCACTTTGAATGTTCAGTTTTTTAATATGAGCAATAAGCTCCATAACAGCAGCAATCGCATCTTTCTCTTCAATGAAGTTCCCGATATTCTGCCACTTATTACTAGATCCTCTAAAAGCTATATAATAGCTTTCTTCATCTTCCGTCGAATATTGGCCAAGCCTGTAATTATTCAGGATATTTCCCTCTTTCAAAAATTCAGATGGTATCAATTTACTTTTTACCGGTAAAGTCTGAGTTAAAAGAGCGCTTCTTTTATTCTCTGAAAATTCATTGATATTAATTTCATCAGTATCAATAAAATCAAAGTAATCTTCAATATATTCCGCGTTTAAGCCATCAGGGAATACGCCTTCTTTATACCAGGTTTCTTTGTCACCATCTTCGGCATCCTCATTTAATAATTTAACTCCAAAGCTGTTATAATGATCTACAAGAGAATGTGCTTTATATTCTGACACCTGATCTGAATGGCTGCCTCCAAGTCCAAGTAATATGGAGATCTTGGCTTCCATTCCCGTTATGTTATCAGTATTAACACTTGATTCCAGATAGTTAAATCCTCTTGCTCTGTTCTTATTAATTGTCGAAAGGGATTTCAAAAGCCTTGTCTTATTCTGGATAAGATGCCTCTCAAATTCTCTTTCATTGAAATAATAGTTAAACTGAGAAAGGGAATATTGTGTATAAGATTCTCCGTGTATAGCTAACAGGTAATCGAGAAATCTGTTTCTTCTGTCTGTATAGTTATCTTTAACTTTTACAAGTTCAGGCAACCCGAGATAATAATTTAATGAAGTTGAAAAATGAAGATCCGTCTCATCAATAAATTCATGTTTCCTATCTTTAAGCAATGGCTTTACATCAGGAACAGAATCTAGTGTTTGATAAAAATAGGTCTGCTTTAAATCTTCTTTTAATGAAAATAACTTCTTAACGTTTGCCAGCTGGGAAAGGTAATTGGCGAGTATTTGCTCGTAGATTAACAGAAACCCTTTTAGCTGTTTTGCCTGGGCTTTCCTTTTAGTATCTGCAGAACTGGGCAATCCATACTGACCAATGCCATAAACAAGAGGAAACTGATTTTGAATGGAGAAATAAGGTTCTACATTCAGCTTTTTTCCTAAAGGAATTGAAATGGTTTCTTCACTTAATCTATAAACCCTTTTATTAGCAGACTGAAGTTCGTTAAGTTTCCTTTTGACTATGTTAAAGTCAATGGAAGTATAATTAACTGCCCCTCTGAAAAACTGTATGCTAGAATTGCCTTGTGCATCAGTAAGCATAGTCAGAAGTTTAGGCAACTCATCTTCGCTTATTTCTATCTGATTTTCAAAAATTCTATCTCCGACTTTAAGATGAAGATTCTTCACACTCACAACACCAGGCACCTGCATGATGAATTTTATCACTTCAGATATCAGTATCTTATTTGATTTAGACTGTAATTCTGAAGTTTTGATAAAACCATGTTTCAATAAAGGCCCATTAAATATCTCATTTAATGTATACCCCTCCTGCAACAATTCGCTTAACGAATAGAATCTAATTTCAGGACTTAAATATTCATCAACTTTAAAATAAATATAAGCAAGAATACTTTCCAGATCTCTGATACCGTCTACTTCAATATCTGCATAAATGCCTACGTCGATCTGATCAAGTATTTTAATCTGTTCAAGATCCTCACAAATATTTCTGTTGTCGCAGAAAACCTTTCTGGTCTTTTCAGAAACGGCAAGTCTATCCTCTTCAGATTTAATTGCCGGATCAATATCTATAAGGATTTTATAAAGCCCACGGAATGAACTACCATCATCAAGAATAGGCAGCACCCAGACATTTTTAAGTTCGAATACCTTATCAAAAATAAGTTTCCTGTAATCATTTAATGTTAATGCATTACAAGGAAGTATTGAATGAGCTTTTAAAAAAGTATCGTCTTCAGGATCGTTATATAAATGATCCTGTATGTCAAACTGCGTACGATAAGAAAGGTCTGTAATCGCATAACAAAGCAGTTCGAGAATGGTAACTCCGGGATCATGCTCGTTATAGTCAGTCCAGAATGCTCCGGTAAGTTTTTGAATTATATTAACACCTTCTGCTCTAAGCAAACCGTAATCCAGACCAGGATTGGTTTCCTTATCAGAAGAAATAAAAGCGGGTTTTTCCATAACCGGTTATTTTAGCAATTGGTCAATATCAAATGAAGCGTCAGAAATCAGCGTTTCCGAATTTCCTCTTTTTTTAGATAATTGAGAGTTTGCCTGTTCGTTGAGCTTACCTATCAATTCATAGACTTCAACAAAGGGAAGGTTTCCCAAAGCCTTGAATATCTTATTGGCTTCATCAATTGATACTGAAAAATTGATATTTCCCGTATTTTCATTCTCTAGTTTCATGATGCAGGTCAATTATTTTCCGACACTATTATCCATAAACTGGTCAAACCAAAGTTTGGAAATAAAATATTGAATATAAAATTCTCCGTCGTAAGTATTACGGGTTCTCATTTCCAGGCTAAAGTTGTAAGTTGTACCTGTCCATCGCAGCTCGATTCTGTTACTTCTCACTCCGTAGTATGCCTGTCGTATATCAATTTTACTCTTTGACTTTCCGAAAGCACTCAATGCAAAAGCATGGATAAGCGCATACCGTCCTGTTTTCTTTTTCCCGATACCTGCAACTACTTCAAGTGCATGACAACCGTTTAATTCGGTAAGCACAGGATGCCACTTTCCATCGGCCAGGATCTTTCCCTTGTAAGCATTTCCCTGTCTTCCGGCCATGGCTACAGAACCATTCACATCCAGTTCAAATTCAGGTGCAGGATTATTAATACCTACTTTTCCTGAATTTGCCAATGTCAATACGCTATCACCAACATGGTTATTGAAATTAATATTTCCATTGCCCTGATCAATTTCCAGTCCCCAGGCAGGGCTCTTTTCCTCAATACTCTTGTAAAAACTGATCAATTTCTTTGACCCACCGATAGGAGAAAGCATTAAGCCGTCTTCCAGCGTCTTAGACATCCCATCGTCAACTTTATTTATCATTGAATCAATAAGGTCAAAGAAGTTGCCTTCCGAAGGTAATTGACCTTTCTTGAAAAAGGTTTTTAAAGAATTTCGATTTTGTAAAGACATAAAATGATATATTCCTTAATAATTAATGTTTTTATTCTATAATGAAATCATGACCCAGCTCAAGAGAATCAATACCAGCCTGAAGTGATCTTTCTTCATATTTGTCATTCAGAACTGTAATCTGATGTTCCAATGCCGGTACAAGCACAGACCATGGTTTAGTAGCCTGAAGAAATGATTTAGCTTCTCCATCACGTGCAGTATCTATCAGTATCCAATTACCAGCAAAATCACGTGCAGCCTGAACCATAGAGAACTTTGTTATAAAGTCAACATAAGGCAGGGTTCTCATAAAACTCAGAATATCTGAAGTATTGATCTTTCCACCTAAATGAAGTCTTGAATAACCCTCTTCATTGCTCTTGCTCAAGTATTTTTTCAACTCCTCATTCAGCTTCTGAAGGAAGAAGCCGTAATTGTATCCATCCGTAAATTTAACTCCACAAATAATTTTGATCCTTTCATAATTAGGATTTCTGATCTCTAATTTTACAAATGGACTAACAAACTGTGTTATATAATTTTTAATCTGATACAATAACTCACTACTAGCCATCGGCTCATTACCTTCCAGATTGTTATTATTTTTAAATGGAGAAATTACCAGCAACACGCTACCAGGAGCATCCAGATTGCTGCTTGTCATATTTGGTAAGCAGGCAACTTTATATACAGATGGAAACTTTTCAAGGATAATGCGCTCATAATCCCAGGCCATAATAGCTCTTGATTTGTGTCTTAAGCGCTCTCCCACTCTGGTGTAAAATTCCTTATTACCTTCTTTGGGCAGACCGTTATAGGACTCTAAAGGCTGAATGATAGATTCTACACCTTCAATGTTTTCCACTGACCGCTTTACAGTGAATGCTGGCAAAGGCTTTTTAAGATGATTGCCATTGAGGTCATACGAATCTGAAAGTGTAGCAGAAATCGCCTGAGTATATACACTAATGGTTTTTGATGCCACTTCAATATTATTAAGAGCACTTGCTCTTACCCAAAATAAGTTAGAATCAAGAATTGTGTTGTTTCTGTTTATTTCGTAAGGTAAATCAATCTGAATAATACCGGTTTTGATAAAACTGCTTGTATCATCTCTCAGTATTTTAGAAGGCTTAAGCAAATGCCACTTGTTGTTGGCAAGATAGCTCCATTCTATCACCGGAGGATCTTCCTCCGAAGATATGGTAAATTCATCATACATCTCAAACAGCATGGAAACCGATTGAGGTGGATTGATATTTGAAAATCCGATCAGTAATGATCCATCATGATTGTATTCAGGCAGAAGATAAGTGACCTGAGAAGAATTATCAGGATAAACCAGTTCTTCACCGAAAGGATGAATGTGGTAAATCGCACCTCTTAATTCGTTCCCGTCTGATCTGTTCGATCTGTCTTTTAGAGAAATAACAGAAGCAGAGCTATAATCAAGTGATAAAGATTTAATCTGAGGAGAATATGGAGGATTAGGCATTTTTTCCATTTTCTTCTCAACCAGTTGGACAAGGCTCGATCTTGAATTTTTAATTGCTGTTTCTGAAAGTACAGCAGGATAAATGGTGTGAGCAAATGCTGTTTCTGGACTTGATAATTCAATTTTCAAAAATCCTCTTTGTGATGTACTGGTGTAAAGAGAATGCAATTCTATCCCTGCAAAATCAGGCGATTGTTTAATTCTGTTTATTTCTACAGAATGAAAGAATGTTTGTTCATCCAGTTCTGATTTTGCGTTAATTATTTCGCCATTAGGATCCCCTTCTGATCTGAACAATTTAAATGATTGTTGCTCCTTTGCTGATGGTCTCCACCTTCCGTTTTCCAGAATTGAGATCTTGGCTTCAAAAGAAGTATTATCAATATTTATCCCATAATCCTCGTAGTGTCCAAAAAAACCGCTTTTATTTCTGGGAAGATCGAACCACTCAATATTGACATTTAAAGAGTCTAAGCTCTTTCTGAAAATTTCATTATTCCCCACAACAAGGTAAGACCCAACATTCGGCATTGGTCCGAAAGGATAAAAAGGACTATCAGGGCTAAGCTGCCCCATATTGTTATATAGAACTAGATCCTTTACACCAGTTACATTTACCTTGATATCTACCTCTTCAAGTATCAGGTCTTTAAGGAGGGAGTAAGGATATATATAAGTATCGCTGTTTAATCCGATTTTTATCAGAGGAGCCTTAGAAGAATATATTCCATTGTGAACACTTGGATTATACTTAACAATAGCAGGCTCCGACTCATCCAGGTCAAATCTAATTACTAAAGAAGAAGAATCTACCTCTCTTGAAATTACATATTTCCTAACCCTGAACCAACCATCCGGAGCAGTAATGTTCAGCTGAAATGCATCCAAAAAGCTTTTTATGAATATTTCACTTTCAGTACTTTTTTCAACATGAGCAATATCTTCAAGCTTTTGAATCAACCCTTGGAATTTTTCAGGAAGAAACTGAAGCTTCAATGATATTTCCCTATACCCTTCTTTCAGGAATAATACGGGTGAAGCAATGACAAAACCAATGGTGGCATTTCCCATTGTTTTCTCCAGCTCCCCTTTTCCATCCTGACTTTCACCAAAAGTAGCAAATGATTTGCGAGGAAAATTATCCTCAGCTTTTCGTGTTAATGCTTTTATATCAGAGTCTGCGGAAAGAATATTCTTGAACAATATTTTTTCTACTCCTCTTACATTCAAAGATTTTTTCTCAATAAAAATGGAACGAAGACGCTCTATTTTGGCTTTATTAACGAGCAATGGATAATCCGCGGTATATGAAACTTCCTTGCCATTATCATCTTCTTTACCAATAAATACAGTGCCTTTTTTAACATGCGCGACAACAGAAGTATCGTATGTTTTGAACGAAAGATAAACTTTATCCCTTATCGCATTTTTAGGTGATTGCTGAAGCGCTACATTATAGTAAAAGTCAAGATGTCTTTTGGAAATATTATTGATCTCACCCTGAGCATGCTGAAACAGTTTTAAGAAAGCCAGAAATAAAGAAACCTCAGGATAATGAGTATCTGTTCTGAGAGATTCCTGCAGGTAATCCGGCGCCTTCATTTTCAGATATAACAAAGTTTCATAAAATGCCTGAAAACTTAGTTGTACTTGTTCTGAAATTATAGCACTCTCCTCTTTAAATGAAGCAATATCCTTCTTCTCCTCACCTTCCTGCAATGAATCTTTGATTCCCCAGATATCATCAAACCTATGGTAATTAAAAACCATAGTTTCATCATCAGTTAAAAAACCATTAAGGTTTCGCTGTTGCTCAGCTAGTATTTTTAATGACAAATTTAACTTACTGGAAATAGCGCTTGAAATTTCATTTCTGATTTTCAACTCCTCTCCGGAAAATGCTTCCACGGCTTTAAGTCTGCCCAACCAGATCTGGAAGCGAAGCGCCAGATCAAAGACTTCTTTAAAGCATTTTTTAAAGTAAAAGAACTTTTTTTCAGGTCTTTTAAAAAGGATGGCCTTATTAAGATTGTTCTTAAAATTTATTTCTATTCCTGATGGATTAGAATCTATAATGGTAGCCAGAATTACTGTTTCATCTGTCAGGAATTCGGACCAATCACCTTCTACTTTATTCTTTAAATTATAAAAATTGATAAGTCTTGAAAAACCTGAAGAAAAAACCAACAGATCTTCAAATGAACGCTCATCAATTTTAACATAATTAAAATCCAAGGCAGGAAATGCCCTGCTTTCCTGTGAAGTACCGGCACTTGTAAGTCTTATAAATTTATTACCTTCCATGCTTTGGTTTGGTCAGATCAAAAAGTATTCACTGCCCTGAAACGGGCTTCATTTCCTTCAAGAATATAATATGGATATACCATATTACTTCTTTTATTTGTCTTTCTAATAGTATACTGTACATCTATCAGCAATAATCCATCATTTGTTCTATCCTGACTGATGTCAATTTCATTCAAAATGATTCTTGGTTCAAAATAAAGAATGGCATTTTCAATCATTCCTTTCATTTCGGTAATCAAAGAACTATCAATGGACTCGAAAATCATTTTGTTCAAGTCACATCCATATTCCGGCAACATAGTTCTTTCACCTGGTTTGGTCGACAATAGAATAAAAAGACTTTCTCTGATATCCTCTTCTTCTGATACAAGCATTATACTTCCAGAGGTTTTATCAAAAGTTGGAGGAAACTTCCATCCAATGCCCAAAAATGTTTTTTTATGCTTCATATTAACCTCCAATCATTACCGTTGGACAACCTAAAACTATAGACCCGCCATGCGCTGTTGAATCTCCCATTCTGGCTGCTGGCATACCTCCTATCAAAACTGTTGCAGATCCTTTAACAATACTATCAGGAGGACCTACACATGTACACATGTCTCCTAATCTTGCAGCTGGCATTCCTCCTATTAATACAGTCATGCACCCCGGAGGCATAATAGGACCTCCTACATGAGGTATAGGTGGAGTACCTGGTGTTATCATGGGACAGGTATGCATATCGCCTGCTCTTGCAGCTAAAGACATTTATTTGTATTCAATTTAAAGTTCTAAAATCAATTAATCATAACAATTCCGCCTTTTATAACAGTCTGGCCAGATCCTTTAACTTCAGCCATAGCTGCTTCAGCGGCAAATTTTGTACTCCCTTTTAATTCTACAGCCATTCCTTCTCCCTTAAGATTACCGGTAGCTTTAGCCTGAATATCCTGCTGAGCTTCAATTATCACTTTCCCTTGGGCCTTAATTGTAAAATCTTTGACACAGTCAAAGGTTATCCCTGCATCATTCATCTCCATTTTATTATTATTCTTGTCGATGGCTGTAATGGCACCCTTATCATCGTCCAATACAATGCTATTGTTGCCCGGGGTAATGATTGTTATGATTTTCTTTTCTTCATCGAAAGTCAGTTTCATTTTACTTCTGGTAACAAAAGATTTCGTGTTATTCTTTTCCTCAGAAGTGAAGGCTGGAGCATTCTTAGCACTATATACAGACCCTAAAATAATAGGCTGTTCCGGATCTTCATTTAGAAAACCGACAACAACTTCATCATTAACTTCAGGAATAAAAAACGTCCCAGATCCGTTTGTTGCATAAAAAGTAGAAAGTCTTGCCCAGATTCCCATATTATCCTTTTGCAAAGTCGGATAACTAATCTGTACCCTATGCTGCCCATCCGGATCTTCATGTATTTTTTTTACTAATGCTGTCTGAAGTCCTTTGATTCCGGCAGTTATTCCGCTGACAGAAGGTGCAACAATATCATTATTTGACTCTGAATAAGAGTGGAATGAGATACCAAAGGTTGCTTGTGTAAGCCAATCACCTTCTTCAAGAACATGATTAACTGCACTTACATATACATCACCATTGAAATAATCACTAAGACCTTTTAATGTCAAAACAACATCCGGCTTCACTAAAGCACTACCAATAAATTTAGCGTGCCCTTGCAACATAGATAATTTCGATCTGGTCAATTTCCCCGTTGCCCAGGCCTGGAGTACGTTGTTAGGCAAATTTGCAGGTGTTTGAAGATGATATTCCGTTATTCCATGGACATTGCTTAATTTATCGGAACTAATACCGATGGAAGGCGCAGTCACACTTTGAGAATTTGCTTCCAAAATCTTCTGATTAGCTACATCCCAGGCTACACTTGTTACTTTTGGAAATTGATTTCTTGCATCTATTTCAACATCTATTTCAATTAAAGTCTGTCCATTGACCACTTCAACAACAGGAGCTGAAGAAACATCAGGTTTTCCAACTTTAACCTTGTCTCCATCAGTAACTACAATATGTCCATTAAAATCAGCTCTCATCAGCATATAATCCCAATCTGAGCAGAAATATTGAACAAGTTCAGGATGTGTTGCACTTGTTGAAGTTACGGTTGCCTGAAGACCACTATTTCCTATTAGATCGGAAATAACCTGACTATCTGTTTTATCAAGATAAATTGCATTATTTCTTGCAAGAGCCATTTTATATGCCCCTTCCTTGCAATCTATAATCAGTTTACAATTATCCTGAGAAAGGCTCAATCCCTGTTTAACAATAACTCCTTCAAAAATTACTTCATTTTTAGAATGATAGCCGGCTCTGATTGTTATTTTTTTTCCCAGGATCAAATATTCCGGAATTAGAAGAAGGAAAATCTTCGGATAAACCTGTAAACCCACCATCTATAATAGTTACAGTAGCTGTGCCGATTCTATTAACTGCCCTTGAAACATTTATTGAGGCTACCTGATGCTGGCCAGGAATGAGCGTACCATCAGTCAGAACTTCATAGGTTACTAAACTGGTATCATTTGCGATCAGAGAGTTACTCATACTATTGGAGGAAAAATGATCTCTGTACCTGGTTCCAGATTACGAAAATCTACCAGGTTGTTAAACTTAGCTACTTTTAAATATAGCGAACAATCATTATAAATTTCATTACACATTAATGGTAATGTATCTCCAAATTTCACTGTTCTTAAATGTGTTAAATCAGGAGATTGAAGATCATGTTCCTTTGCCTGCTTAGAGGCTTCTTTTGAACTTTCAAATGAAGCTTCTAAAGTACTTCTTAAGGGATCTCCATTTGATTTGAACATCGTGTGGGTCACAGTAAGATTTCTCAATCTTCCCTGAAATGTATTTACACCCCAGATAATCTTTACAAAAGGTATATCATGTGTGGAGCCAATAAAATCATAAGTTGCTTTTTTAAAGGCTTTAATTTCTTCCATTATATCAATGGTTTTACTTCCAGTTGTCCCCGCTTGTCCTGTCACTCCTGTAGCATCAAGAGTAAGAGTAATATTCAGCTTTTTTGAAGGAGCTTTTTTCAGCTTCTGCGGACTATCAGTAGAACCCGGAGGCGCATCTTCAACAAATTCAACAGCATATTCCTGTTTGAAAGTAGTTGGATTAAACTGCACCTTAAATCTGGCATGCTCATCTTCAAAGGTCGACTTTTTATAGCCGATTATTTCCATCTTAGTCAATCCACTTTGATTTGCAGCCATACTATCTTTCTATCTTTGATTGTAATTTTTGCATAACTTTCTCCACACATTCCTTCACTATTTTATTTTTAACAGAAGAAGGCATTTCCAACTGCACAGGCCTCTTCTCACTATCAGAGGAAGAAACCGTCATTTTAATAATTAATTCTTTAATTTCTATTGCCATAATTTAAACCTTTACCTGCTCAAATCGCTTATAAGTTAGTTCCAGGCTTTCAATAACAATATCATTATTTTGGGCATTAAAAGTTGATACACTCCACTTAGTGGGATAAGCATCTATAAACTTCCAGGACATGAGCGGTTCATTCTCTTCATCCAACAAACTTACCACAACATCCTTGGTAACAATTGGCTGGTCAAAGCCATTAATCAAAGTTGTTTTACACCATTCACCTAAAGCTGAAAGAGAGGACACTAAGCCTCTCTTTAGCTGTAAAGGTGAATATTTCATTGTTTTAGGAAGCTTATAAGTAAATGAATTCACTCCTCCTTCATAAAAATCTTCAGTGGGTATTTCAGCAGAAATGCCTGAGACTTCCTGAAAATTTGAATCCAATCCAGAGCTGTCATTGGCATTAACAATTCTAACCCTGAAGTGAAATCCAACAGGTGGATAGTACTTTGACGTCCCACCAGCAGAAGGTTTTTTCTTGGAAGTTGAAGTTCCAGTTGCCATTAATTACTTCCTTAAAAATTAATTTAGTTAAGCCACGGTCTGCACTATACCTTCATGAGCAAGCTCCAGTGTCTCTATTGCCACTTCATTTGCATCAGATTTCAAATCAGGTGCAGAGAACTTAATTGGGAATGCATTGTTGACAGTCCATGTAAAAAGAGGATTTCCTTCTTCATCAAGCAGGTTAATAATTACAGTTTCTCTTCTTTCTTTATTTACCTGAACATCATTCCACCAATGCCAGAACAATTCATCTCCATGAAACATACCTTTCTTCAAAGTGATGTTTCCATTCTTTTTAAGGCCTGGTATTTTCTGAGTTAAAAATGTTGAATCATTTCCTGCGCGATACTCAATAAATTGAGTTTCCATGCTTAATCCAGAAACCTCCTGGAATCCAACTGAAGTTCCTCCTATTTCTACTGAAAAGTGGAACTTAGGAATGGGCCATTGTGTATCTGCCATATTTTTATCTTTTTATTATTAAAAATAATTTTCTGTTTAATTAAAAATTCAACCAATCAATTATGATTCCTGCATTTTTTTGCTGGAATGTGATCACGATAAACTCGGCAGGTCTAGAGATAGCTACTTTCACAGAAATTCTCATAACGCCATCAAGAACATCATTCGGAGTCATTGTTGAACCAAGACCGATCTCAACCTGATAAGCCTGCTCAGGAGATGCTCCAACCAAACCACCAAGTTTCCAAAGGTCATTCAGGAATGAAGAGATCATGCTCTTAACCAATACCCATGTATTAGATGTGTTTGGCTCATATACATAAGCTTTAGCTGCATATTTAATAGACTGCTCTATAAATATTAAAGTTCTTCTTACGTTTATGTATCTCCAATCCTGACTGTTTCCGTCTAGTGTTCTGGCTCCCCAAACTATTGTACCCTGACCAATGAATGATCTGATTGCATTAACGGATTTACCTGTTACGGTAAGGTTAAGGTCTTCCTGATCATCATGAGTTAGTTTTACAACAGGAGAAATAACAGAAGCTATGCTAGTATTGGCAGGAGCTTTCCATACACCTCTTGAATTGTCAACAGCCGTGTAAATACCAGCCATCGCAGGGCTTGGAGGAAGCACATTCAAAAGGTTTCTGACTTTTGTTAAGATAGATTTGAATACAGGGCTAACAACTTTTAAAGTCTGATTAACGCTTTCTGAATCTGCATCAAGGTTAGAGATTTTTCTAATCTCAGCTTTTATTTCGTCTGATTTCTTTTTTATCATCAGTAGAACGATCAACCTCTTTATTAAGAAGGCTTTCCAAAACATCAAGATTTGAAATGTTTTTATAGCTTACTTCTTCATTCTGCACAATTGAAGTATTCAGGAATGGGTAATAAGCAGATCCATAAGCAAGGAAGTTGCTACCAACACCTTCTCTGAATCTCGTAATTACGTCATTTCTGTCGTAAGTTCTTGCCGCTGTTCCTTTGAATACATCAAGGATGGCAAATCTGTTCTTCATTTTGTAACCACAATGAGATATGATAGCTTGTTGAAGTGCAAAGCAATCACCTTCTTCCAATTCAACAGCTTCAGGAATAACTACCATAGTAGGTTCTTCTTCACTGATCAAAGAAGTAAGGCCATCTTCTAAAGCTTTTTTAGAAATTGAATTAAGCTTTGGTTCTGAACCTGTACTGTAGAAATCACCATCAGATTGACCTGATTCTGCTTTATAATAAGTACCAACAGAAACGATGTAGCAAGTTCCACCTCCGTTTGCAAAGAACAATCTCAATGAATCATAGAAAAGAAATCTCGATTCACTGTCTTGAACCAGCTTGTAAGATGCACCGTCTACCTGGAAATCAAAAGATGATCCCTGACTTTGCTGAATACTAAATGTGGTTTTTACTCCTGCACCAAAAATGCTGTGGTATTCCGCAAGAGATGTAATTCTTACCGGCTGGTTGATTAAAGACTCTCCTTCTCTTATTGCTTTTTCGGTATATCCAATGAATGCCGGAATGGCAGTAGGAATACCGGCAACAGAATTAGGAAAGGCATTTTTTTCTTCAATATAAACGCCGGGGGTTGCTAAAGTTTGCGCCATAGTTATTAATTGTAAAAATTATATGTGAATAATTATTTCTGAAAAAATTTTGGATTTCTCATCACGCGATTCAGGCTTTATCATTTCAAATGAAGCGAACGGTAATCTATCCATAATTACTTTCCCCCCCGAATTTCCATTCTTCACGTTCTTCAATTGAAACCTGTAATCATACATTTGCTTTAATGGCAAAGGTTGATCTGAGATAAACATTATTGCACTGGCTCCGTTATTCAACTTTACCTCCTGAGGACCTGAAAATTTCAAATCTCCGGAACCACTATCAATGACAGTATTTTTTAATCCAGTGTTATACTTACTTATCAATAGATATTTCCAAAAGGTCGATCTGGAATTAAAGACTACTTTATAACTATAAAATGGAATATCGAAACTCTTTATCCCATCTATGAGTTCTTCTTTTATACTTCCAGTTAACGAAATATCAATAATTCCAACAGGCTTTAAGATTGGTGCATTAGTATACAATACAAACGAATCTTTCAAAACTCCATTTTCATAGAGGAAATAAAGACCCAATGGCAAGTGTGTATTATTGATAACTATACTCCCGTCTGGAGCAACTTCTTTAACCAAGACAACTTGATTGAAATCATTTTTAAATTCAAATTTACTTCCTTTATCTCCTCCAAGCAGTACAACTTCCTTTTTCAAAGAGTATCTTTCTTTATCTCCTGCAAATTGCCCCTGATGCAGTAAAAGGGTTTCATTGTCTTTGGTTACCCGATTGTTGGAAAAGTAAAAAAATTTTCGAGTTATTTTCTAATGAAACATCAGTAAAGTTAGAAAAATATTGATTCTTAGTATATAATAAGTAAGTTAATTTTATTTCTTTTTTCTCAATCAGATTTAATAAGCCTTCTACTTTCTCAGGTGCATAAAGAAAAAAACATTCACCGGCATCTTCTTTTGTAATCAAATCAAGTTTACGAAATAAACCTAAACTTTCAGACGCTAAAACAATCTTGAAATCTTCGAAAGGCTTATCAGCATAAAAGTTATGCCCAATAGCTAATTTAAAAAGTGTTTTATAGTTAAAGCTTATATCGAGCATTGTTCAAGTTATTAATTTTTTATATAATACTGCTAAAACCTGAAACCCTTGTGTAATCATCTTCAAAATTACCTTCCTGAACAGTCACCATTCTGACTTTGTATAAAATTGAAGGCAGATATTTACCTCCCAGTGTTCCCCACAAATGACTTTGATTTTGCAAATCCTGATTTACAATTTCAAAGGTCAGCTTCTCAATGTTTCTATTTAAATCAGGAGTATTGCTATGGGTGAATACACAGTTGGCCTGAAAAAAACTTAATGTAGCTGATAAAAACTTTAATGCTTCCGGGTAGTTCTTATCTGTAAAATAAGCAGAACACATCACATAAATATTCAGGTTAATTGGTCTAGCCATATTAACAGTAGAATTTAATCTGCTGGTTATAGTTTCTTCCTGAATATTGACTAATGTAATTACGACTTTATCCGACTCAGTAATAGCAAGACTTCCATCCTGATTTACTATGTTAGATAAAATGACTTTATCTTCACCTAATGCAAATCTGTTTTTTAGATAAAAATTGAGTCGTTCCCCAATTATATTTAGTACTGAATATATCATTTATAAAAATAATAGGTTTAAGGTAAATCTCTTTCAACCAAAAACTGTCTGCTAAAAATAAGAAATAATATTCCTGCTAGTATAAATCCACCTAACAAAAATGCAACTTCACGTAAACCTGCATATTTTAAAGTAAAGAATATAAGACCAAGAAGGATAAGAATAATCAATGAAATCCCACCTTGCAAAATTATTTTCCAATATCGCTTAAAACGAAAACCATATCTGAACAATACAAGAAAACCAGCGATACTGATTCCCATTAATGAGCCAAATACGATAAATAATGGTCTTGGGTTTGTAACTAGTACCCTTGGATTTTGCAGAATTCGCATACCATAGGATAACATCATCTGCCAGGAAAATGAAGGTTTTCTGACAGATGCCTTCAAGACCTTAGGTTTTACCACGGAGTCTTCTTTTAAAGAAAATTTATCTGCCAACAATTCCCATAACTCCGTATGACCATTATCATATCCTAAAGCCCAGATACCAATACCTCCGATTTTTTTCTCTTTAATCCAATCATACTTTTTACCTAAAGAGACCTGGTCTTCAAACCAGATTTGTCTATACCTATTCTGGTCATCTCTATATACATGGAATTTACTTCCACTTACTTCATCATCACAGCATAAAAGTTCACCATGTGTATTTTTGATACTTCTATACATGGAATATCCGACAAACGCCTCTACCTTACTAGGAAACTTCAGATCTTTAGTCTGCCATTCCGCACCATAATACGGTAATCCCAAGAGTAATTTACTAGGGGGAACTCCGGCAATCAAATACTCATCAACAGCTCTTTCCAGATTATACGGCCACCAAACACTGCCACTCCTAATCGGAGCTACCGGACCTGCAACCTTACTATTGGCTCCATAAAACTCATACCCCATGATTACAAACATATCCACATACTTTGATAGCTGCTGCATTTCATAAACATTATCAAAATCAACAGCCGGTAAAGCAATTGTTATGAGGTAATCTTTTTCTGGAAGCTCTCAAACTTGAGGATAAATCGATGATAAAGTTTGTAAGATCAGTTCTGTTAGATGAAGATATAGCTTCAAAATCTATATTTACACCATCTGCATTTTTCTCTCTTAATAATGTAATGAGCGTATTAATGAAGGTTTTCTGAGCACTAATATTAGATAAAAACTTACTATTGTTCCCGGTACCAAAGTTCGTAACACTTAATACTACCTTACAACCATGAGCGTGCGCGGAGTCAACAAGGGAGGTAGTCTTCCATTCGTGTATATTAAAATAAGATCCTGTATTTGGATCCAGTTCATAGCTAAAATAGGCAATTACAGATAACAAAGAAAAGTTATAACTCTTATATGCATTTCCCATCCAATAGGGATGCCAGCCAAATACATGCTTAGTGGAGTCTAACTTGTGGTTTTTCTTGTATACTTTGTTATTAGTAATAAGGAATTCTTTCTGCCAGCCTTCTTCACTGGTAAGGTTAAAATTAGGCTTTCTTGATTTAACTGAAAAGTTTCTTTTCTTAAATTCCGTGGTATCAAACTGCACAGCTACATCCAGAACCTTTGGATCTTCTTGCTTGAGAGAATCTCTTTTGGCAATAAGCTTTTGCAAAGAATCTTTAAGAATTTTAACTGTTTCATCTTTTTCTTTTTTCTTCAGCTACTTCACCTTGCTTTTTGTCAACAGTATTATCTATAAGATCCCTCAAAACACCTTGCCCCAATGAATCTATCTGCTGAAATAAAAGAACTGAACAAACTAACCAAAAAATTAAACTTTTATTGAGCATAATTGCTTATAAAACTATGATTCTAAAATTAACTTACTTTATGCATTCTTAAAAATGGAGATTGCTGGCCATCAAACAAAGTTAAATACTTCTTGTAAGCAGACACAAAGATATTTTTTTTTTCTAAAAAAAGCGAGCTTTTTCTCATGAAACTTACTTAGAAAAATTTTTTTTTTTTAATATTGTAGCTTTAGAATCGTCTATGAAAAAACACTTTTTAACTTGTCTATTTTCCCTTCCTTTATTCTCTTATGCTATTGCTGGGGGTATTCAAAATAAAGTTTCTTTGGAACAGAAAAATCCACTGGATTCATCACGTTTATTGCGTGATGAGCATATAAATGCTTTAAAAGCTCTACAGCCTAGCATGACAGGTAAAACACAGCGGGGAAATAAGTATGACCTGTTCGGAATAAAGAAAGGAAAAGAATGGACATTTCTGATTCTTGACAGCACAGATTTCTATTCTGTAAGAAAAGTTAAAGGCAAAGATGAAATGGAAGAGAAAGATCAGTCGTATACAGACATGATTTGTCTCATGATTGAGAGCAAGCTCATCAGGCAAAAGAAGAAGCCCAGAAATGTCGACGGTCTTACATTTGCTTGTTACTATAAATTTAAGCCTAATGCAAAAAAGATGTATAGGAATTACAACAAGATCTCCAGAGATGCGCAATTCTATCTGAAAAATGCCAAAGGAGGAAAAAAAGGAAGAGTAAAAATCCTGGATAAAGCATTAAAATAAAAAAAGGAGGAATTATAAAATTCCTCCTTTAACTTTTCAAAATCTTAAAACTCATTCATACTTTTCTTTGGTTTTTCTCTTCAACTTTGGTTTATACAAAGGGTAAGAATAGCCCAATGAATATTGGAATGAGTTTATTTTAAAATCACTGTCAGTATAAAAATACTTATACATCAGATCATCATTAGAATACCTTTTATCTGGATCATTGAGTTTATTCAACCCATGACAATATCTCACATCCAGAAATATATACCCTCTTCCTATAACATTCTTAACTTTAATACCAGCTCCTAAAATTAGATTATAATTTAATCTTTGTCTTAAGTCTGTAACATCAATCTCTCCTTCTTTTACCTCACGTCCTCCTCCTATATACAGAGAATCTTTTCTTAATGGAGACATTTTAGATTTTGCCAGATAGGAAATAGATATACCGGCATTTACATAAGGAACCCACTTTTCTCTCCCAAAGTTAAAATTAAGAAGTACCGGCACTTCGAAATACGTTTGGGTTTCCGGTAGTTCAATAGTTGAATAATTAAAAAGTCTTTCTTTAAAAACAAACCTCTTTTGTGTGTACAACACCTCTGTTAACAATGAAAACCTTTTGTATAAAGGTATCTGAACAAAGACTCCCCCCCTGAATGCCCGCTTTGGAATTATAATCCCCAATATATACATGAGAGTTTTCATAACTAAAATTCTTTTTGATATCAATATCGGAAACATTTACTCCAAACTTTCCTCCTATCAATAGATATGGAGTAGTTCTGAAACTATTATAAAGCTGTACAAATTCGTTAGGGTCTGTTGGTCTCAATTTATACTCAGGTCCGCTTTTCAACAAAAGTGTCATGGATTTTTCAGCTTTTTCTCTTTCATTAAAATAGAGGTTTGACAAAGTTAAGAGTCTATACGCTTCTACTTTCTCTTGTTTCGTAAAGCCTTCATCCAGGCAAGGTTCAAGTATATCGGCTATTTCAGAAATTCTACCTTCTTTATATAAATCCTGAGCTTTTGAAAGCACTTGTCCGCAATCACTGCTCTGGGCAGAAACCTGACATGTAATTGCAGCCAGGAATATTAAAAATGTTGTTAATAAAAATTTGAATGCTAATGAATTCATTTTCCGTTTCCTTTCGGTTTATCTAAACATGTTTTTTCATATTTTATATCATCTCCGACAAATTGTTCCCACTCTTTGTTATTCATGTTCCTGCTTACTTTGTCACAAACAATATTTTTCATCAATTCAATTTTAGTAGGCCATACTTTGATCTTATTATCCTTACATCCGGCTAGTAACTTATTACCGTCCGGACTAAACTCAATTGACCATACCCAGTCATCATGATCTTTAAGAACAATTGGAGCATCATATATATTCAGCATATTCCAGATTCGGACAGTTTTATCAAAGCTACCTGTAGCCAGTTTCTCTCCATCGTTGCTGAATCGGATATTATTAATCCTTGCTGTATGACCTGAAAGCGTTGCAAGAATTGATTTGGTTTGCATATTCCAAATACGAACAATTCCCTTTTCATCTCCTGCGGCAAGCAACAATCCGTTTTTGCTGAATACTATTGACACTACCGGTACATTGTCCTGGAATAAAATCGATTCCTCATTTTTCTTATCCAAATCAATTAAAACAACATCTCCATTTCCTTTAGCGGCGGCAACAAGGTTAGAAGTCGGACTTGTAGCAATAGCATTGATTTTAGAATCACTGCTTATGACTTCCTTAGAAGTAGCAGATTCAACATCCCACTGGTATATCTTTCTATCATTACCGGCAGAAATAATACTTTTCGAGTCTTTAGTAAATCCTAGGAACCAGTTTTCAGTTGTTTTAGACTTAAATATCTTAGGTTTAGAACCAATCTGAGATAAATCAAATAACTGTAAGAAAGAATAATCTCCTCCAGCAATCAGATATTTATTATCCGGACTCAATGCTATTGATTTATGTATATGCGTAGGTGATTCACTGATTAATTGTCTTGATCCATCTTCCTTCTTTGGATCCCAACGATTAATTTTCCCATCACTTCCTGCAGAATAAATCATTTTTCCCGTAATCGTTGTTGAAAGAGCACGAACGTTTTGAGAATGCCCTTTTAACGGCCTGAACGTAGAATCACCAAGAGACTTTATAGCATTGTACATGGCATCAAAAATATCAGGATCATTATCTTTTCCACCATGTTCCTTATTGAACAAAAATGCCTGTTGTGCTACAATTCCCTTTTGTTCTTTATCCACAAGACTAACAGATTTAATTGCCATTGATTTTGCAATAGAAAGCATTCTCAGGTTAAATGCTTTTCTTTCTTCTGTTAAAGCTATTTGATGAGCCTTCTCAGCTTTGGCCTTTTCAATAAGAGCATTTTTGGTTGCCAGCTCAGCCAACAATTTTTGTTCTTTAGCCAACTGGGCATTCTTTAAAGCCTTTTCCGTTTCACTTAAGGCAATTTTCTTTTGCTCCAAAGCTTCTCTTTCGCTCGCTCTGGCCTTTTCACTTTCCTTTTTTGCAATTTTTGCCTGCTCTTCTGCTACCTTGGATTGTCTCCTGGCTTCAGCTTTTTGCTTTTCTGCTTCCCTTCTCTGCTGCTCTCCATATATAAAAAACAAAAAGGCAACAATGGCTCCCAAGCCCAGGATAAGTGCAGTTATTCTTGCAGCGATCAATCTTCTTCGCTGCATCTTCTCCTTCATAATCTGCTCTCTCTCAAATTCCTTTTTACTGAAATCAAGAAATAGCATGGTTCTTTCATACGCTTTGTGATAGCGCAGTCCCCAAATTTTTGAAGGATTCTGTTCTGCCTGCCAGTTAAGGGCTATTTGTAGATCCGGTGGCCTCCAGAGGCCGGACTTTCCTTGCTGATGCATTTCAGCTGCTTCAGCTAAGCGAAGATACATTTTTACTGATTCCGCCTCTTCCTCAACCCACTTGGTAAGCATTACCCATATTCTCATCAGACTTTCATGAGAAATATCAATCACACTATTTTCTTCCAACTTCACATTTGAAGGAGGCATCAATAACGTATTCCCTGTTTTTCTGAAATGATCTACTACTTCTGTCACTTCTGCAACAGGAGCATTCGCTATCACTGCGATATCAGAAAGCTTGGCTGGTCTTCGCACTCCTCTTCCTTCATCCCCTTTTTCTGTTATCGACTTAAAAATCTTTTCACATATTCGTTTCTGATTTTCATTAAGTTCATTAAATGCCTCATTAGCATGAACAGACAAAGCTTTTTGCATCCCCCCCACAGCTTCATAGTGGGCTATCTCCATTAAATCCGAATCTCCATTTCTTTGCCAATAATCCCATGTTCTCATCAATGCATGCTGCATAATTGGTAAAGCATCTGCATTATCCCCCACATCGTTTAATAGCTGTTGAACAAGACGATCATCAATCTTTCCTCCCATTACAGAAACTGGTCCCAATATCGCCTGCTTCTTTTCTTCTCTTGTCATTTGGGGGATCAGAAACTGACTGTCATTGATTAACCTTGTCAATTTAGGAAACTGAGAACAGTCACCAACAAAGTCAGATCTCATTGTAATGACAACGTAAATTGGAATTTCCCTTTGACTGACAGCCTCTGTTAAAATTTTAATAAACGCTGAAGCCTCGTCTACTGCTTGGTCATCTGTGCTTTTAAATCTAAAAAGTTCTTCAAACTGGTCAATAAAAATGAGATGGTTCTTTTTTTCTTTCCTTATTTTAGATTTTATTAATTCAACCAATCCATACGAACTGCCTTTGAGTGTCAAAAAATTCATGTTTGACATGATTTCCCTTTTCTCTGGATCCGCTTCATTTTTAATTTCACTATCTATAAGGGCATCAGAAAGGTTTTTGATAGGTGCAATACCTGGTCTGCAAATGGACACTTCCCACTGTGATGAATCTTCGGTTTTATAATCTCCATAAATTACAGGAAGCAATCCGCAATACATAAAAGAAGACTTTCCAATTCCGGAAGTTCCAATAACTCCTACAAACCTATGGTCAACAAGTTTTTTAAGTACTTCGTCTATTTGTCCTTCTCTTCCAAAAAACAAATGACTTTCCTCATATCTAAATGGCCTAAGACCTGGAAACGGATTAGGCTTCTCTTCCTGGATATTTCTCACCTGAGAAACCTTTTTTCCAGGCTTTACTTTTCCTGATGTTTTTGTTGAAAGCATCTTTTTTAATTAAAAAGCTGTATTAAAAAATGATATTAAAACTTCTTTATCAATCTGGCCATCGGCCTTTACATGATATACATTTTTGAAAATTTCATCACTAGGTAATTCTTCATTTTCAAAATTAATAACTCCTCTTCGGAATGATGTGCTTGTATATTCCCAGGACTTGAGTTTATATAATTCACACATCTTACTCCTCAACCAACTTGATTTTTCATTATGATAATAAAAAAGAATAGAACTACTTCTTTCTATTTTCTCTTTATCTATTGTGACCCTATTTAAATAAACCTCATATCCAAACTCTTCAAGCATAAACTTTACTGACTCAGCTCCCTCCTTATTTTTCTCACTGTTTACAATATAAACAGCTTTTTGTCTGCCACCTTCTCCATTGGTACCGTCTGATGAAGAAACTGCATCATTGGAGGTAAGTTTTTCAATGATAATATCTTTTAATTCTTCTACTGTACTTTTTATTATATCAGCTCCGGCAAAATGCTTCTTCTCTTTATGAACCTGACTAATAAATTTTTTCTGATTTTCATTTTGAATAACAAGGTTATCAGGAATCCATATAATCCTTTTAAAATCCTGACTTTGGCCTTCCACCTTATCAAGGTAATATTGAGCCGCTACCTGATTTTCCAGACTATAGTTAGGAATATTTCCCTCTGAAGTTTCTTCAAATATCTTTCCCAAAAGATGAACAGACAAAACACAATTCTTGATCTGTTCATTAATTACCTTTTCCTTTTCCTTACTTGAACCTATTATCGGGTTATTGGGGTAGACCTTGTATCCTAATTGCAAAAGCTCCCTTCTTATTTCTTCTCTTACCGGTATTAGGTCTCTTGTTACTTCTGCAAGATATAATGACTTTGATTTACCATGAGTAATAGTATTTGCAATTCTGCTATTGCACTCTCGTTCCAGCTCTGCACATAAATCATAAATCTTAAAAAGGAAAAAATTCAGGAATTCTTTTTTAAAAATCTCTTTTTCCTGTACCTCGTTTCCAGTATCCGGATCCAAAAGAAAAAGCTTAGAAAGTTTAAGTTCCGGATATGATTTTGCTGCATGGTTTAAGGCATTTTCTTCTTTAACTATTCCGTACTTTAATATAGACGGTGAAGATATAACCTTTTCAAGACGTTCTTTAAAATCCTTAGAAGAAAGAGAAAATGAAGAAAATACAGGAAGGTAAACAACCGTTCCACTTTCCTCAAATGGATCATTAAAGTCTTTTAACACCTTTACATTAAATCCTTTTTGAGAAAGACCAAATGAAAGATATTTTATAAGGTAATCAATCCAAAGGTTTTCACCTGTGTTTATTGATGGACAGTCGGGAAATAAATATAAATTTGTATCTTCCATAAAGTTTGATTAAAAATATAAACCTTATTATACCTTGGGATTTTTCTTATTTTTAACAATAGAAGTTGGGATATCTTCAAAGAACGACATTACTTCATTAAACTCCTCCTGCTTTACTTTATAAGCAGAGCAGTCTGTATGTGCAATGAGTTCTACTTTAAAATCTGCTGAACTCAAATAATTAAAATTATTAATAAAACCACCCTCTGATACCACTTCTCTATTACCATCCTCGTAATTCACGAATATTTTTCCTGAGCGGACAAAATAGTAATCAATGTTTTCAGGTCTTTCAAACGTTGCAATGGTTTCCCCTTGTTTAAACTCAAAAAATGAAGTCACTTTGGCAACCTCCATTAAAATAATACCAGGGACAAATCTAAAATCATCAACGCCTTTTAAAAATCTGATAATTTCAAATTTTAAATTAGGAGAAGTAAAATATTCCCTTGCTTCTGCCTGATTAATCGACTCTTTGTTTTCACTTACTTCCAGCTTCCCTTCTTCAAGCATTACATATTCATGATTACCGGAAACATTTGAAATAAGAATTTTACTTACCACATCTTTGCTAAAATTTGCGCCCAATTCCTTTCTGAACCTTTCAAAAGCAACTGGAAACAAATGAGGAGCTTTAATATAAAGGGCAACAGATGCAGTTTCTTTAAGCAGAGGATCAGGATTGATGATATTAGCTACAAATATATCTGTATTAATTTCCTCACTCTGTTCTGCCAGTTCTTTTAGAGCACAGGCTTTTGTCCATCTGTTTACATACTTGTAATCCCGTTGCACCAAGTCGTACAAAATCTCCAGGATATCCAATGGTTCTGATGGAAAGTATTCTTGCATTCTTTCCAGCTTATCTTCATAAGAAGCCGTATTTAATATGGGAAGCAGGAATGGTTTCATTTCTTCACCGAGAGTCACTTCCAGTAAACCGAAAGCATACTCACTTTTTTCTGCATCTTTTGAAAATATATTTTCTTTAATCAGTGCAATGGTTTTAGGATCGTAAAGGAGAGAGAGTAATTTAAAGATGCTGTCATAATTACTTTCAATTTCAGAAAGCATTGCCTGAATGATCACGTCGGAAGCTTTAAAACTAATCAGATCAAGGTAAACAGACATATTCCACACCAGCACACTTGTATATTCTTCAAGTTCCGCTTTAAACTGAATTACCCTGTCTCCTGTAATATTGTAACCTGATTGGCTCAATGCTTCAAAAGCAGCGCGGGCTACGTTATGGTTTCTGTATGAAAGTTTCTTTAAAAGCAACTGAACTGCATTTTCAGTACCCATTCTCCCATACCCCTGCACAATTCTTAATTGAATTTTCTCCTCCTGACCTGTAAGATAAAAAGCATTTTCAGCAGCAGGTAAAATTTTCTCTCCTGTTGCAACGAGCGCTGCCAGCGCGCCATTACTATAAAAAGGCTCGGAAAGCTTATCTATAAGATTTTTCTGAAGATCAGAATTGGCTGAATTTGCAGATGATACCACTGCATTATAACGTACCTTCCCATCTACGTCCCTGAACAATTTATTTAAAAGCCGGGGCTTAATGGCATCCTCAGAATAGGCTGATAGAAGTGCGCCATAAACTCTTTCTTTCCTTAATTTTGAAAGTGTTAACTGTTCAATATATTTGACCTTTTCAAGTCGAAATTCAGCAGCATTCAATTGGGTGAATACTTTATCCAGCAAGTCTCTACATCTGAGAACAGGATAAAACCTGGAATTTTTGATTGCAGATAACACAGGAATTGCTGGTAGAAGACATAACTCAGAAGCCTCATTTAATGCAATTTTGAGAATTTCTTCGTCTTCATTTTTCAATAATTCCAAGACTATATCCTTATGAACATGAGGATCTAAAATTTTTAAAAGATTAAGATAGGTCTGAAGATTTTTACCAGGATTATTTAATACAGCAAACGAAAGTTCATCAATAATCCCAGAAGCAGCCCTGTCTTTTTTCTCAATTTCTTCGGGCATATCAAGACTTACTACAAGTTT
Source organism: Sporocytophaga sp. (assembly GCA_024707265.1). Taxonomy (GTDB): domain Bacteria; phylum Bacteroidota; class Bacteroidia; order Cytophagales; family Cytophagaceae; genus Sporocytophaga. Next base: position 552,821 of record JANQAB010000010.1, read on the forward strand.
TTCCCTATAAGCATGGTTCATTCTGACAGCTACATAAGCCCATACTCCTAGTAAAACAAGGAGTATAACAGGAATAAATTCAACCTTAATATATCTTAATACAATAATTAATAACAATCCGGCTACTGCTTTGCCTGACTCTCTTACTACTCTTTCTATTTTTGACTGCACATCTGACCTTAGCAAATGATCAAGTGGCATAAAGAAAAACTTGAAAGTAGAAAATTCCAGAGATTTGAATAGGCTCACAGAAAGAAGCCTGGAGATACAAACCAGCATGAAAAGGAAAAAGAATACTGATTTAGTTGGGTCATATCCTTCAATAATACCCAATACCAGAAATATCATTGTGAACAATGCTAAGAACCCTGGAAGAATTAAAAGACTCGTTAAATATCCATATTTAGCATTTACCCACCTGGCAGCAAAGAGTTGAAGGAGAAAACCTAACCCGATTATAGCAGCTGAAAAACCTGAAAGAAAATTAATAGTTTTTCCGGTACTGGCATATTGATCTTCTACAAAAACCAAATAGAAATATTCCGTGAAATAAAATGTAAGTCCGGAAAGTAGGGCAAACAAAATTAGCAGAAGAGTATAATGCTGCTTTATTAATTTATTATAGTTATTGTAAGCCTTGATGTATTGTACATTGATCTCTATTATCGTCAGGAAGGTTTTGCGTAGAGAGATGGCAATAAAAATAAAAAAAGTTATTCCAAAACTAATACAGGAAATAAGATAAAGATTTGAAATTTTACTAAAAAAACTATGTTCAGAAAGTGCAATAACAGATAATATACTAACCATAGCTATCACCATTCCACTCTCTGCACTCATAGAAAGACGTCTCCCCTGAGCGAGGTCAAATAGTCGCTCAAACAATCCCCAGAATAACAATAAAGCAAGAGCAGTCAAAGGCCCGGTCAATACAAATGCAATATAAGTAATGGCTAGACCTGCAGCATAGTGAGATATCAGTAAAACCGAAAATGGAATTACCAATAACACAAGAGAAGCTATAAGACTTACTTTTGCAAAGGAAATCCAATTATAAATACTAATAAATGTATTTGAAACAAAGACAGTGAGAAGCCCTGAACAAATCATTGCTCCAGGCAAATACGTTTTGTTAAAATGTTCCAGGAATACAGAAACAGATGCTAGGTCGAATAGAGATATCGCAATTCCGATGAAAACACCTAAACAAATTATCCATAAAAGTGATGAAGTTTCACTTTCTTCAACTCTGAGGACTTTTCTTAAGAATCTTGACATATACTGGGAAATAAAAAATGATCATCAAAAGCGTTCTTTTACACACAAATATAACATTACCAGCTGAAAATGAAAGAATGTGGAAAAAAACAATGATAAAAAAAGATCCTCAAATTGATTTGAGGATCTTATATTACGGACATAAAATAGTACAAAACCAATATTCCATCTTATAATTAGGCTGAATTTCTTTCGGCATTAATAATTCCGAAAGAACAACGCATCACCATATTTTCATAAGTTTTTTTCAATGGACCGTCTACCCCCTTCTCTTCCATTTCACGAATTTTTGTTAATGCATGTTGCTGAATTGTGATCAAAGGTAATTCGATTCTCTGTCTCATTTGAATAGACAATAGATCCATGGGCTTATCTCCCATCAGCTCTTTTGTACCTGAAAGCTTCAATATATACTTAGACGTTCTTTCAAATTCATCATGAATCATATTCCAGAGACTCCCATATTTAGGATGTTTGGAAAGGTATGCTGTTAAAGGGAAAAAGCATTTTTTCATAGCCATTTCGCAATTATTTAACAGTGTTTTGAAGAATAGAGATTTTTCATACAGATTTTTTACTTCTTTCCATCTGCCCGCTTTCTCCATTTTCTCAAAAGCAGTTCCCACCCCATAATATCCTGGTAAATTCTGCTTTAACTGACTCCATGCTCCAACATATGGTACAGCTCTCAAGTCATTCAGATTCAATTTCCCTGCTTTCCTTTTGGAAGGTCTGCTTCCGATATTCGTTTCAGCGTAGTAACGGAGAGGACTTGCAAAATTCAAATATTCAAGAAAATTAGGATCATTTTTAAGCGTACTATATGCTTTAAAACTCTCATCTGACAAAAGCTGCATTAAACCATCTTCCTGTTCTGTGAATGTTTCATTCATAGTTGAGAACAATGCATTACTGATTCCCGCATGCAGCAACTGCTCCATGTTAAACAAAGCTGAATCTGTAGTTCCAAAATTTGAACTGATTGTTTGTCCCTGAACAGTAAGTTGTATTTCCTTGTTGGCAATATTTTTACCCATGGAGGCATAAAACTGATGTGTTTTTCCTCCACCTCGAGCAGGAGGCCCCCCTCTTCCATCAAAAAATGCTACCTGAATTCCATACTCTTTAGCCATCATGGTTAACTCTTCTTTGGCCTTATAGATACTCCAGTTGGCCATCATATATCCTCCATCTTTGGTACCATCAGAGAAACCAAGCATAATGGTTTGAATATTATTTCTTTGCTCCAGATGTTTTTGATAGGTTTTATTTTCATAAAGGTCCTTCATCACAGCTGCAGCATTTCTAAGGTCTTCAATTGTTTCAAATAGCGGAACAATATCAATTGTCATAGTTTTCGACTTCCATCCCGAAAGGGTAAGAAGTGCATAAACCTCCATGACATTAAGAGCACTGGTACTATGACTGATAATATATCTGTGGCATCCTTCCTCCCCGTTGATTTTCTGAATTGTTTTGATTGAAGACATTGTATCTAATGTATCCCTTAACAATTCATTATCAATAATAGATGAGTCTATGGTACCTTTGACCTTCATCAAGGCATTAACTTTATCATCATCTGACATTTTTTTGTACCCTTCCGGCAAAAGATCCGTTTGTTCGGCAATTGCTTCAAGCAGCTGCCCATGAACAGAGCTATCCTGACGAATATCAAGTGAAGCGAAGAATAGGCCAAAGACATGAACTTTACTCAGAAAGTTATCAACCAGATTTACAAAAAGGCCATTATGTTCCTTGACCAATGTATCCTTTATTTTATGCAAGGCTTCCAGTATCCCCTCTTTATTGAGATCAGTTTTATGTCCAGGTATAAAAAGGTTGTTATAAAGTTTTTTTTCTAGATCTGCGAGTACATTTTCAACACCTTTGAATGTAAGTCTTCTTTTAAGGCGACGAACATCCATATAGTAACATTTAATGATACTCTCGCGTAATGTTTCAGCCACTTTAAGAGACGTTTCTGACTTAACAAAAGGATTTCCATCTCTGTCTCCTCCTGGCCAGAAGCCCATTCTAATCAAGGAATTGCTTTCAGAAACTAAGGTTGGGAATTCACCTTTTATAAATGAAAGGATTTTTCCTGCGGAATGATAAAATACATTTTCTAAAAACCAGATCAGATTTACGGCCTCATCATACGGAGTTGGTTTTCTTTTTTAAAGAAGGATGTTTTACCAAGCTGCTGCAGGTACATATTTACAAGAGCGGTGTCATCAGACACTAGTGCTTTTGCAAGGTCATGAATAATCCCAAGTACTTCACTAGGATAAAACTGAGTAGGATGTGCTGTAAGTACCAAACGAACTGAAAAGTCCTTCAGTTTGTCTTTCAATTCGGCCTGACTTTGAGTATGAATAACCTGAGCCTGTAAATTTTTTAACGTTCCAGGGCCGCTCATGTCGTGCACACAAGGAAATGCAGCGTCTTCAAGGGCGTCAAATAATACTACCTGGCGCTCTGCATACTGCACAAATCTGAAAAGTAAATCTGTTTGCTCATTCTCTGTCCGGTAAGAAGTGTATTGCTTCAGAAAGGACTCAATAATTACCGAAGGGCTTTTCCCTTTTGTAAAACCCTCTTCACATAAGAGCAAAAAAAGCGACAACAGTACTCCAGTTTTTTCTACTTTATGAAAAGGCAGAGAACTGAAAAGGCTGTTGTACATTTCATACTTGGTACCAACCAGATTTTTAAAAACTTGTAAAGTGCCGTTTGCAGAAGAATTCATTCTGTTGAAAAAAGATAAATAAGATTCTAAACTCAATTCAGTTGTTGGGTTCAAGCTACAACAAAAATTGATTTTTTCCCAGTTTTCCTGGTTTTATCTACTTAATATTTTTTTTTAATAAAATTTCATTTTTCTTTTTATGCTCATTGTTCCAATTTCGCGACAGCATCAGATTAAACTTCAGATCCTTTGCCAATTGGTAATCAAATAAATAAAATTTGCCTAGATTTCTAAAAAGCAAGAAAATGAGGATAAAATGGAAGCTCTCACAAAAAACTCTTTTAATTTTAAAGACTCCCCAGACTACTTTTGTATTAAACTTGAGGTATTTACTTTTTTTAATAACAACTATATCAGCACCTGTTTTTTTTAATAATTCTGACCTTATATAGGACAAAACCAATACTATTTTTAATCCTTCTACTAAAAATCATTTAGAATTTTCCAAAGACGTGACAAGTAATTTCTATGGCTGGAAAGTTCAGTTTAAGTATTATGATTCTTTCAGGAAATACCAGAACAAGCCAGAATTCCTTTATTGAAAGAATTAATTTTAGAGAGATAAAGGATATTGGAAAGAATGGCAAATCAAAGGAACATTAAAGTTTCTTCAAAAGGTAAGGGAATACTGTTATGTATGAAGCAATAAATCTTTAATGACACAAGTCTATTTTCACTGATTTCTTTTTGAGCTTTTCATTTCTCAGCAATTTTATTGTGTTTTTTGCTTTATCTCTTTTAACTGCCGCAAAGGAAACAAAATCATAAACTTCAATAATTCCTATTTCCGTTTTTGTAAGTTCTCCTTTTTGAATTAACAAGCCTACAATATCTCCTTTACTGATCTTATCTTTTTTACCTGCTCCTATATACAGTGTGGTCCAATCAGATTTTTCAGGTAAAGTTAAACCGGCAGGTAGCTGATATAGATCTGGTTCATCAATCAGGTAAGCCGGGAAATAATCGTTTTCCGAAAGCAATAGAAAAACATTACCATCTGCAAACATTCTGGCTGTACGGCCGTTTCTGTGAACAAATACTTCTTCTGTCGTTGCCAATTGGTAATGTATTACATTTCGAATTTCAGGTATATCCAATCCTCTTGATGCAAGATCTGTGGTAAGAAGAATTTTACAGGACCCATTACGCAATGTTACCAATGCCTTTTCTCTTTCTTCCTGTTTTAACCCTCCATGAAAAATAGAATGATCAATACCTTCTTCATACAGCAAATCACCTATACGCTCAACAGTATCTCTATGATTACAGAAGATCAATGTAGATTCATTTCCGATAGCACATAATAAATGAAAGAGTGTAAGCAGTTTATCCGTCCCTTCTGAACGAAGGTATTTAAGTTGAACCTTACTGGAAGCCTTATTGCTTAAAAAATCTATTTTGTAAAAATCAATTTTATACTTAAAAATATTGAAATCATCTTTTGCTTCAGTCGCAGAGGTAAGCCAGACTTTCTTTAAAGCGGTAATTTCTGAAGCTATAAATCTCATATCATCTTCAAATCCGAACTCTAAAGATTTATCAAACTCATCCAAAACTAGCGTTGTAAGCACTTCTGATGAAATATTTTTTCTCCTGAAATGATCTGCCAACCTACCCGGAGTTCCTATTATCAATGAAGGAGCTTCTATTAAGCTATTCCTTTCGACTTTAATAGGATGACCTCCATAACAGCAAACCACTTTAAATCCTGATCCAAGAGACTTAAAAACCTGCTCTATTTGCAAAGCCAGTTCTCGTGCAGGCACTATAATCATCGCCTGAGTCCCCTTTATGTTATTCTTTAAATTAGCTAAAAGAGGTAACAAAAAAGCCAGCGTTTTGCCAGAACCCGTAGGTGAAAGAAGAAGAATATTATCATGATTTTTTGCCGCATTGATTGCTGCGGACTGCATTTCATTAAGCTCAATATTTAATTTCTTAATGGCTGTTTCTATGGACAAGGATTTATCTGACATTAGTATATTGTGGGGATCAGGACCCCAAAGATAGAAATAAGCCACGGTAAATTTTCATTTTCGCCGATATTAAGTCCATCTTACTTAAAATAAGACCATTAAAATTTTATATTTTTCTTGAAAATCCTCTTAAAATAAAAAAGCCCGTTAATCCTGATAAAACCGAAGCAACAAGAATTGCAATTTTTGAAAACCCTTGAATATTGGTATCTGTAAATGCAAGAAGAGAAATAAAAATAGACATTGTAAACCCTATTCCACCAAGAAAACCAGCACCTAATAAATGATTCCATCCTGCATTTGCCGGCAGATCAGCCCATTTCATTTTTATAGCCAGCCATGAAGCAAGAAAAATACCAAGAGGTTTTCCGATATAAAGTCCTGCCAGCACACCAAGACTAACGAAAGAAGTTGCCACTTCCTCAAATTTAGCATGAATTATAAATCCGGTGTTAGCAAGCGCAAACACAGGCATAATAAAGAAACTGAACGGTTTGTGAATAAAATGTATCAGTTTTTCTGCAGCAGAATCTATTTCGCCTTTTCCTAAAGGTATTGAAAATGCGAGCAATACACCGGAAATGGAAGCATGTATTCCTGATTTTAAGGTGAAATACCATAAGAGAAGCCTGTAACTAAATACAAAATTACAGACGTCACTCCGAATTTATTCATAATCAGAAGTAACCCGAAAATTCCCGCAGCTGCTAATATATAAAGTAGTTGAAATGTTCTCCGAATAAAAAAGGCCAATTACTATTATTGAACCCAGATCATCCACTATTGCCAGGGCTGTAAGCATTATTTTAATAGAAAAAGGAATTCTATTACCCAACAAACTTAAAACTCCCAAAGCAAACGCAATATCTGTCGCCATGGGAATTGCCCATCCACTGATAGTATCAGAATGAAGATTAATTAAGGCATAAATAACAGCTGGAGCAATCATTCCTCCACACGCTGCCAAAATGGGTAACATTGATTTTTTTATTGAAGACAATTCACCTTCAACAATTTCCCTTTAAATTTCTAAACCTACCAAAAGAAAAAAATATCCATTAATCCGTCATTTACCCAGTGAAGCAGACTTTTATGCAAGCCCAACGGGGCAAACCCAAATTCAAACTCCCAGAAATTAAACCAGGAATGACTTATAGAGGTATTGGAAAAAAATAATGCAATTATAGCGCAGCAGATCAGGACTATTCCCCCACTTTGTTCTGTTTGTACAAAATCCTTAATCGCCTTCGTAATACTTAATTTCTTCATCACCGCTTGAAATAAAAAAATCCTTTGATCTAATCAAAGGATTTTTAATATCTAAATCTAAAAGAAAATTATTTGCAAATTAATTACAACAATTTTTATGCCAAAAACCAAATCTCTTTTTTTAGTTTTTATAAATTATTCAGCATTGGCCCTATCATTTTCATTCGGTATTCAAGAATCAATATTTAATTCAGCACATATTTTAATTGCATGCATTTTTTTTCCAGGCATTTAAAAACCCATCCCTTTAACTAACTTATAATCAAAAGGTATAGAAAATAATAATATATCTAAAGGCGTTTTCTTTAATTCTGTCACCTCCATTACCATTTTCATTTCACCAGTATCACTTTCCATTTTTAACGGAACTCCGTCAACCCCATCAAGATAAATTTTAGCTTCTTTACTTCCTGCAGAGGTCATTTTTGATAAACCTTTCGGGTCAAAATCCTTGATTTCTGTTGTTGTCCAGACGATTTGATTAATTGTTTTTCCTTGATCTGTAACCTGAATAATATATTTTGTACATGTATATCCGATGATTTTAGCAGTTTCACTTGTTTTCGTCACTTTTACTATCGGATCTTTTTCTTTTGTCTCAGAAGCCTTTGGCAAAATAGAATAAGTTTTATTTTTTCTCCTTATTGAATAACTTTGATCTTTATCTTTAAGGTATAAGATTTCGCCCAGCATTTCCGACATTCCACCTTCCATTTTAATAAGATTATTTCCATCTTTAATTTTTATCAAGACACCTGAAGGCATAAAACTATTTGCCCCCCCCCCTGAACTACCCTGCATGGCTTGGAATCTGTGTAGATTTTCTTCCATTAAAGATTTAAGCTGAGGATTAGCTTCCATTTGTTTTTTAAACTCAGGATCATTCATCTGAGCTTCAAGCTTTTTTATTTCAGCATCCATTTGAGCACCCGAACTATTTCCTTTAGCAGCATCCTGATTTTGAGCATTTTTAAGATCGATTTTCATTGCCCATTTTATTGTACCTTCAAAATTTTGTGAAAAGGAGGTTCCGGCAAGAAAAACAAAAAGGATAAACAGCAATTCTTTTTTCATTTTTTACAATTGATTAATTCTACCAAATATAACAAAATCGATACCATATTGAAATTCGACCTTGGTCACAATCACTTCAGCAAAATCAAATTTTACTTTTTTCATTTCCAAGCTGATGTAATAAATTTTTATGCATTACTATTCGTCGAATGGTCTTAGATTTTTACAACTGATGCCCTACCAAAACGTAATAAATAGAGGTTAAAACATTAAAAAAATTCAATTACACTGAAATACAAATACATAATTTTTAAAGGTATGGACATCTTCCTTCTTCGAACCAGGAGCTTATACTTATTTAAAATAAGTACGGTGCTTTTTGTCTTCATCTTTTTAATTTCAGGATATCAATCCCCCTATGTATTTGCTGAAGGAACAAAGCAATTACAGCCTACTTCCTCAGACAATGGTTTCATTCAGATATTCGACAATAATACAACAACAAGACCATTTGCAACTTATAATTGTCCTGAACCTCACAGGTTAAATATCAGAATATGCAATGCAGGTGAAAAAAATCTATATGGGTTTCAGACAAACTGATAATGATGTTTATTTTCAGTTAAAAAATCCAAATGGAGTAGTCGTAATGGGACCCAGTAAAATTCCTAATACAGCTGGTCCAGGATATATTGCCAGCTATGCGGAAGCGGTTGCTGGTCCCAGAGCTATTGTCGGAGCAACAGGATACAATGCATTAACATACACCTCCACTATGGCTGGAGATTATTATATAGAATTCAATCCAAGTGCCTCCCAGACACTTAATCCGGTAAAAAGAGTTTTTACCTATTTTGATATCACAGTAGCAACTGCTGCAAATGTAATAAAGCTCGGGCGTCTATGGTCTAAATCCTGGGACTTACAATGCAACAGCGCCACGAATCAATTCAAAGCAAAATTATATATATATGCCGATGATGGCATTGTTACATCCATTAATTTTAATGGGATGCAACCTTTCGGTTTTGTTATTGCAGCAAACGATGCAGGGTGCACAAACACAGGTACATTTGCAACAGACCGACAGTCTTTATCAGGAAACATTAATTACCCACAATACAAAGTATTTCTGAATGACCCCGACATTGACTGCTTTCCAACCGGAGTATATGGAAATGTGAACTCTGTGTCTCTGAGCGGATGCGTTGGAAGTAACTTTTGTATAAATATAAATGTTGACAAACCTGGTAAAACTGAGATACTTTTCGAATTAAACGGAATAGCAGGTTATCAGGCAAATTCTACAGACAGACTTATAACAGCTGATCTTGTTGCTGGTAATAACTGCGTAACATGGGATGGTAAAGACGGGAAAGGTAATATTGTAACAGGAGGAGTTAATATAACAACAAAAGTTGACTACTATAATGGACTTACTCACCTTCCTTTATTTGACGTTGAAAATAACTCAAAGGGTTATATTGTTGATCTTGTAAGGCCTACAGGACCGCGCCCTTCCCTTTTCTGGGATGATTCAAATGTTGGAGGCGGCACAAACTTTACGGGTTGCAACAGCGCCGCAGGATGTCATACATGGAATAATAATTTCGGAGATGGTAAAACGATCAATACCTGGTGGTATGTAAATTCTACAAGCAAAACCGTAACTAATTTTGTACCTCCTTCTGTTATTACTGACGCTAATGCTGATAAGCCAGGAACAGGCTCTTCAAATGATTCTACTTTATGTTCTACCGTTACATCATTTAAATTAAATGGAAAAGTATCAAATGCAGGTGGTGGAATATGGAATACATCAGGAAGCGGTACCTTTTCCCCAAATAACACTAGTCTTCAAGGTACATATACACCATCTGCTGCCGATATTGCAAACGGATCAGTAAAACTAGTTCTCTCTTCCACTGGCAACGGAGTTTGTTCACCTAAAAAAGACAGCATTACTTACACTTTCTCCAAACAGCCTGTCATAAGTGCCGGGCCTGATAAATCGGCTTGTGCAAACAATCCTAAAATAAGTTTATCTGCATCAATGAGCAGTGCTACAGGACTTACCTGGAACGGGGGGCTGGAACTTATACTCCAAATAAAACATCTGCCAATATAACCTACACTCCGACGGCAGCTGAAATATCTGCAGGATCCGTTGTGTTAAACCTGGCCACAACCGGAAATGGCGTTTGTCCAGCGGGTACAGAATCAATAAAGCTTACTTATACTCCTAATCCAACTGCGGATGCCGGAGTGGATCAATCTGTATGTAAAAATAATAACAAGGTAAATTTAAACGGTTCTGTTTCGAACGCATCTGGTGGAACATGGACCGGAGGTGCGGGGTCTTTTAATCCTAATGCCAATACCTTGAATGCAACCTATACCCCCACAGCTGCAGAACTAACAGTCGGATCTGTAAACTTAACTCTCACCACTACAGGTATGGGAAGTTGTCTTGCTGTAAATGATTTAGTTGCGATCAAATTCACCTCAATTCCTGTAGTAAATGCAGGCACCAACCAATCTATCTGTAAGAATAATACTGCAATAGCATTAAACGGATCAGTAACAGGAGCAACTACTACCGGAACCTGGAGCGGAGGTACAGGGACATTTAACCCTAATGCTAATACTCTGAATGCCACATATACTCCTTCCACATCTGAAGTTAATGCTGGAAACATTACACTTACTTTAACATCAACTAACAATGGAAATTGTAATGCAGTTACATCCAATACTTCAATTACATTTACTCCTATTCCTGTGGTATCTGTTGGTTCAAACATTATTATATGTGAAAATAATCCTGTAACGGTTCTAAATGGTACGGTTACCGGTGCTTCAGGAGGAAACTGGACAACAGGTACCGGAACTTTTTCTCCGGGAAGAAATGCTTTAACAACTACCTACACTGCAAGTGCAGCTGAAGTTTCTGCAGGTTTCTTTACACTTACCCTAGAATCAACCGGTAATGGCAATTGCAACCCTGTATCAAAAACACTGAATGTTCTTGTAGATCCAAAACCTACAGTAGATGCAGGAAAAGACGACACACTTTGTTCTAACAATCCGACAATAAATCTCTCAGGATCCGTGCAAGATGCAACAAGTTACACATGGAGTGGTGGAGCTGGTATTTTCACTCCTGATAACTCTACCTTAAACGCCACCTATACACCAACGGCTTCTGAGATATCTGCTGGAATTGTAACCCTGACGCTTAGTGCAACCAAACCTTCGTGTAATTCCGTTTCGGATCAGGTGGTATACAGATTCTCGCCAGCTCCAACTGTAAATGCTGGTACAGATCAGTCAAAATGTAAAAACAACGGAGCAACAAATCTTAATGGTACTGTTACAGTTGCGAAAGGTGGGATATGGTCTGGAGGAGCTGGTTCATTTACACCTGACAACACAGTCCTGAATGCTACCTATATACCCACTGCCTCAGAAGTTTTTGCAGGAGCTGTTACCCTAACATTGACAACAACAGAAAATGGAAAGTGTCTTGCTGTAAAGGACGATATCACCATAAATTTTACGAATCCACCGACCATTACTGCGTCCAATGCTGGGCCTGTTTGTGGCAATAATGCATTGGTAAAACTGAATGCTGTTTTCAGCACTCCGGCAACTGGTATCTTATGGACAGGGAATGGAACATTTACTCCTTCTGCATCTGATATAAATGCTAATTATACTCCCACTGCAGCTGAAATTTCAGCAGGGCAAGCCGTTATTAGTGTAAATACTACCGGAAATGGAAATTGTCTTGCTGTATCAGAACAAACAACTATCTCTATTACCCCAGCTCCAACAGTAAACGCGGGTGCAGATAAAGAAGTTTGTGCAGACAATCCTTCTGCTGTACTTACAGGAAATGTAATGGTAGCAACTGGAGGAATATGGACAGGTGGCAAAGGGACCTTTAATCCGAATTCAACTACTTTAAATGCGACCTACACTCCTTCTACCGATGAAATAGCTTCAGGAAATGTAACTCTAACGCTCACTACTTCAGGAAATGGGAATTGTGTAGCTGTATCAGATGAAGTCATTATCACCATAAAACCTTCACCTATTGCAGATGCAGGATCAGACCAGACTATATGTGGAGATGCCTCAACTGTGCCTTTAAGTGGTTCAATTCAGAATGCTACAGGTGGAAAATGGACAACCAGTGGAACAGGAACATTCTCTCCAAATGATAATGTGCTTACTGCAAATTATATTCCATCTGCAGCAGATAAAGCTACAGGTGGTGTAACATTAACACTTACATCTCAGGGAAATGGATTATGTAATGCAGTAAAGGACAACATGAAAATAGATTTTACAGTTGCTCCTTCTATTAATGCGGGTCCGGATCAGATTGTTTGTCCGAATGATTTTCCTGTAAAACTAAATGCTTTCGGATCTAATGCAGTATGGACAGGAGGCGCTGGATCTTTTACTCCTTCAGTCAATTCTTTAAGCGCAGATTATATTCCAAGTGCATCAGAAATAGCTGCCGGTTCAGTAACATTAACTATAACAACAATTGCAAACGGAGTTTGTAAAGCCGTATCTGATGATATAAAAATCACAATACCCCCTGCACCTGTTGTAGATGCAGGAGCAGATCTTGATATGTGCGGTAATGAAACTATTATTACATTAAATGGTATAGTCAACAATGCCACTGGTGGTTTCTGGACAAATTCAGGCACAGGCTCTTTCATCCCGGATGCATTTTCTACATCTACCAGTTATAAGCCATCAGCTACAGATAAGACTCTTGGGAAAGTCAAATTAACACTGACAAGTACCGGCAATGGTTCGTGTACTGCAATCTCTGATACTGTTATTATTACCATTCACCCAGCAATTATAATTTCAGCAGGTCCTGACCAGACTATCTGTGCAGATGCTTCAGGAATAACTTTGAACGGGAGTTCGAATACCACAACAGGATTTACCTGGTCAAATGGGAATGGTTCATTTTCACCAGATGCAAGTACTTTAAATGCCACTTACAATCCCTCTTTAACAGAAAGAACCAATGGAAGTGTTAAGCTGATTTTAACAACATCTGCCACAACTTATTGTCCACCTCAGAAGGACACAGTCTTATTTACCATAACTCCAGCGCCTACAGTAAATGCAGGGACTGACATTTCCATATGTGGTGATTCTTCTTTTGTTAAATTAAACGGGTCTATCAATACAATTCCTTCAGGTGCAGTATGGAGCAGCACAGGATCAGGAATGTTCAGTCAATCTTCCACTGATCTGAATGCAAGCTATGTTCTATCGGATGATGACAAAGCTGCAGGAATAATCACACTGACCTTAACAACCACTGGAAACGGAACATGTAATCCTGTTTCTTCACAAATAAAATTAAATATAGCTAAAGTACCAGAAGTAAATGCAGGAGCTGATCAAACCTTATGTTCTGACATTTCAGCTGTTACCTTAAATGGAATTGTAGTTAATGCAAGTGGAGGTACATGGAAGTCCACAGGAACAGGTACTTTCACCCCTGATGCAAATACTATGAATGCATCTTATATTCCATCTGCTGTGGATTTTGAAGATGGAATTGTTTCTCTAATTTTAACAAGTACAGGAAATGGCTTGTGTACATCAGTTTCTGATCTAACAGTTATCACCTTCACTCCTGCCCCTAACGTAACTGCTGGTTCAGATGTAAATGTATGCGCTAACAATGCTCAGGTTACACTCAATGGGGATATTACAATAGCCTCAGGAGGAATATGGACAGGCGGATCAGGAACTTTTTCTCCATCGAACAATCAACTGTCGGCTACCTATGTACCATCTGATTCAGAAATCAGTTCAGGAACGGTTACTTTGAAACTAACTTCTACTGGTAATGGAATTTGTAAACCTGTTGAAGATGATGTTAATATAACAATCCTACCGGCGCCAGTGGTGAATGCCGGGGATGATATTACCATATGTGCAGACAGTTTTGCTATCAAACTTAACGGGCAAGTACTCAATGCACCTGGAGGACAATGGGTAAGCAATGGCACAGGATCATTCCTTCCTGACAATACTACTTTGGATGCCAATTACATTCCTTCATCGGCAGATCGCCTATCCGGGAACATTACATTGAAATTAACCAGCGCACCAATCAGCAACTGCGTTGCAGTAAGCGATGAAATGACTTTAAATATTACTCCTGCACCCACTGTAAATGCAGGAACTGACATAGTTGTATGTGCCAATAATGCTTCTGTGAATCTAGGTGCTGTTACGACTGTAACAAATGATGTGCAATGGACAAGCTCCGGAACAGGAACCTTTACAAATGTAAACAGTTTGACTACAGATTATGTACCTTCTGCTCTTGATATAAGTGCTGGCAACGTAAATCTGACAGTAACGACTTTAAACAATGGTCTTTGCAAATCTGTGAAAGATCAGATAAGTGTTGAGATAACACCTGCACCCACAGCAGATGCAGGATTGGATCAAACAGTTTGCAGTGACACTACAGGAGTTCGTTTAAATGGTAAAATAACTATTGCAAGCGGAGCCCTTTGGACTACTTCAGGAGATGGAACATTTACTCCTGATGAAACTACATTGAATGCTGTTTACAAGCCATCCGCTAATGATATTAATGCAAAAAAAGTTCTTTTGACTTTAACGACAACAGGTAATGGATTGTGTTTACCGGTAAGCGATTCAATAACAATTACGATCACGCCTAAACCAATTGTAGATGCCGGCACTGATCTTTCTATATGTGCAGATGCCAGCGGTGTAAGTCTTAGCGGGACCATACAAAATGCAACTGGTAGCAATTGGAAAACTCTTGGAACCGGAAGCTTTGCGCCCAATGCCAGTACTTTAAATGCCACTTATATTCCAAGTGCAGCTGATAAAGCTGCTGGAATAGTTAACTTAACACTGTCATCAGCAGGATCAGGAGTTTGCTCTACAGTAAGAGATACATTACAAATTGAAATAACCCCTGCTCCAACTATAGATGCAGGACCATCTCAGACTTTATGCGCTGACTTTGAAGAAGCAGCTCTTAATGGATCAGTTACTGTTGCAACCGGAGGAACCTGGGTAACCTCTGGATCAGGGACATTCTCAGATGCCAATTCATTAATTACAACTTATTATCCATCAAATTTTGATCTCGCTTCAGGTTCTGTACTGTTGACTTTAACCAGTTCAGGCAACGGAACATGTAAGGCGGTTTCTTCCAAGTTGACATTAACCATTAATCCAGTACCAACTGCAGAAGCCGGATCAGACAAAACTTATTGCGGAGACATTACTGACATTCCATTAAACGGCTCATTCACAAAAGCTACCGGAGGATACTGGACAACAAATGGCTCAGGAACATTCACTCCGGATGAGTACACAGCCAATGCGACTTATGTACCTTCAGCATCAGAAAAAACTTCCGGACAATCAATTCTGACCTTTACTACAACAGGAAATGGTGCTTGTAATTTCGTTTCTGATAATGTCACATTTACCTTTACTCCTATCCCAACATCTGATGCCGGTCCAGACCAAACTGTTTGTGCAGATATTACCAGCATAAACCTAGGCGGAAATGTTTCTGTTGCTTCAGGAGGAATATGGAAAAGTTCAGGTAGCGGAACATTCAGCCCAAGTATCAATGACCTGAATGCTAAATATACACCAAGTGCCTCAGATAAATCCTCAGGATCTGTTACGTTAACATTAACAACAACGGGCAATGGAACCTGTAATGCTGTTAGCAATGATATGATTGTAACAATTACCCCGGCTCCGGTTGTCGATGCTGGATTGGATCAGACAGTCTGTGCGGATGTTTCAGGGGTAAATCTTAACGCGAGCTATAGTGTAGCTTCAGGAATTAAATGGACAACTTCATCTGGTACAGGAACTTTTGTTCCGGATGACACCACACCTAATGCGACCTTTATACCATCTTCGGTTCAAATAGCTAATGGTAAAGCTACTTTAACATTGACTACAACAGGAAACGGGACATGTAATGCTGTAAAAGATGCGATTGTAATTTTCCTTGCCCCTGTTCCACAGGCCAATGCTGGGAACGATGTTACAGTTTGTGCCGGTGTTATAGATGTAGCTTTAAACGGATCAGTGGTAAATGCTTCAGGCGGAACATGGACAAGTTCAGGATCAGGTACATTCCTTCCGGATGCGAATGCAATACATGCAAGTTATGTTCCATCAGCTTCTGAAAACATAGACGGACAATCTGTGACCATTACCCTTACTACAACCGGAAATGGCTCTTGTAGCCCAATCGCCGACCAGATGACTATATCCTTTAACACCGTCCCTGTTTTTGCAGGTTCCAACCAGGATGTGTGTACAAATGGATTTCCGGTTAAATTAAATGGTTCAGGCAATGGTTCATGGACATCACCTTCAGGCGGAAGTTTTTCACCAAACCCAAATTCATTAAATGCTTCTTATAGTCCGACTCCTGCTGATATTGCTGCAGGATATGTAGATTTAATACTTACCGGATCTTCTGTTGGAACATGTCTTCCGGGAAAAGATACAGTTAGAATATCAATCACTCCGGGACCAGTTGTCAATGCAGGTTCAGATTTATTTGTTTGTGAAAATAATTCAGTTATAAGTTTAAGTGCAACTGTTTCACAAGCTACTGATATTAAATGGTCTACTTCTGGAGCAGGTTCATTCTCCTCTAACACCGGACTCACTACAACATATACTCCGACATCGCAAGAGTTGTCAGACGGAAACGTGACATTGATTGCCGAAACTACAGGTAACGGAATCTGCGCTGCAGATACAGATCAGGTAGTGATTACCTTTACTCCTGCTCCTACTGCTAAGGCGGGATCAGATGAGGATCTTTGTGCCGACATTACTTCAATTGACTTAGCTGGTTCGATTACGATTGCTACAGGATCATCCTGGTCAAGTGACGGAAGCGGAAGTATTAGCTCTGCAGGTTCTTTAGCTACAACATATACCCCTACAGATACAGATAAAACAAAAGGATTTGTAATCTTTACCCTGACAACATCAGGAAGTGGTAATTGTACAGAAGTATCAGATCAGAAAATTATAAGATTCACTGCAGGTCCAATTGCATATCCAGGCGCAGACACGTCTTTGTGCGCTGACATCAATGAGCTTCCGCTAAATGGAAGTGTATCCGGAGCAACCGGAGGAATCTGGAGTACAAACGGAACAGGAATATTTACTCCTAATGCAAATACTTTAAATGCCAGGTACATACCTTCTGCAGATGATTTAACTCAACCTACAGTTACACTGACATTATTAACAACTGGAACAGGAATATGTACCCCTACTTCAAACGACAGAGTTGTTTCATTCACACCAATTCCGACCATTGATCCCGGAACAGGTGATTCATATTGTTCAGATGTATTAAGTATACCTTTAAATGCGGTATTTACAGTTGGCTCAGGTGTAACATGGAAAACATCCACAGGAGGAAGCTTTGGGGATGAGAATCTTCAGGAAACAGACTATTTCCCAACGAATACAGAAAAAGCTTCAGGTAAAGTTACACTGAATGTAACTACTACAGGAAATGGAAAATGTAAAGCTGTATCAGCCAATGTTGATTATTTCTTTACCCCTGCACCAACTGCAGAAGCCGGATTTGATATCATAAGATGTTCAGATGCCACTACAATAGATCTTGAAGGAAAAGTTACAATTGCTACAGGCGGAATCTGGACAACATCAGGCAGCGGAACATTCTCTAATGATTCAGATATAGCAACAAGTTATCTGCCTTCTGCAACAGATAAATCAAATGGTTCTGTATTATTAACGCTTACTACAACAGGGATGGGAAAATGTCTTGCTGTGGCAGATGCCTTAAAGATTGACTTTACACCTGTACCTGTTGTATCCGCAGGTTCGGATCACAATGTATGTGCAGATACGGCAGGAATAGCATTATCATCCACTTATTCAATTGCCGGAGGTGTTAATTGGATAACCTCAGGTAGCGGAACTTTTCTAACCTCTTTTGCAGAATCCAATGTAGTATATATACCTTCTCCAAATGATACAGCTGCTGGTTCTGTAAGAATTATTGTTACAACTATTGACAACGGAGATTGCCAGGCAGTTTCTGACACTGTGAATATCACCATTCAAAAACAACCTGTGATTTATGCAGGGGTTGACCGAACAATGTGTACAGATGAAAAAACAATAACTCTTTCAGGTAGCATTAGCAATACAGGGGGAATAATCTGGAGCAGTACAGGAACCGGAACATTTTCTGATCCTACTTCATTAGCTCCTGTTTACACTCCATCCGTTGCAGACAAGGCTAATGGTGGAGCAATCTTTACTGCTACGACAACGGGAACCGGCCTATGCAAAGTATATACAGATATTAGTTCATTAAGTATCTATACAGCTCCGGTTGCCTCTGTAAATGCAGGTATGGACCAATCATTATGTAAAGATGTAATGACAGTAAAACTTACCGGCTTCATTGCGAATGCAGGAGGCGGAATCTGGTCTTCCATTAATGGAGGAACTTTTTCTGATATTAATGACCTGGAAGGTACGTTTTATCCAGCAGCTGCAGAAAAGACAGCAGGTAAAGCAGATATAGTGTTAACAACAATTAACAATGGATTTTGTAATGCACAATCAGATACAATGACCATTACATTTACCAATCCTCCTACAATAACCGCCGGAGCTGATACTACTGTATGCGGAGACTTATATTCTATTAATCTTCCAGGGAAATTCACTGTTTCATCCGGAATAGAATGGAAAACAGGTGGTTCTGGAACATTTGTCCCTGACGCCACCACCTCTAATGCTTCATATATACCTAGCAAATCGGACATCACTGCCGGAAAAGTCGGACTTACCATTACTACCACCGGCAACGGTACATGTAATGCAGTAAGTGCAGCCAAAAAAATCACGATTCTTCCAGTACCAACTGCTGATGCAGGTCAGGCCCAAACGGTATGTGCAGACTTAACTCAAATTGCAATAAGAGGAAAAGTAACCGGAGCCACCGGAGGAACATGGAAAACATCAGGGACAGGAACATTCAGTCCAAATGCAAACAGTCTGAATGCTTCATATATTCCATCACCTGAGGACATTCAATCTTCCGCAGTCAACCTGATACTGACGACAACGGGAACAGGAATCTGTAACCAGGTAACCTCTAGAGTTACCATTACCATTACACCAAAACCTGTAATAAATGCGGGACCAGACATATTAACCTGTGCTAATGTGCCTTCCATTCAGTTGAATGGTAATGTTAAAGTTGCCGGAGGC
This sequence comes from Sporocytophaga sp., assembly GCA_024707265.1. Classification (GTDB taxonomy): domain Bacteria; phylum Bacteroidota; class Bacteroidia; order Cytophagales; family Cytophagaceae; genus Sporocytophaga. Next base: position 572,459 of record JANQAB010000010.1, read on the forward strand.
ATGATCTGGATTACTTCCGGGTCAGGTATATTCTTACCATCACCAGCGTCCTTAAACCCAAGCTATACGCCTTCTGAAGCCGATCAATTATCGGGAAAAATAATATTAACAGCATATTCAACAAATAATGGAAAATGTAATATTGTAAATGATTCTCTTGAGGTTACAATTAACAAAGCTCCGGTAGTCACAGCAACATCCGGTAATCCTTGTGTATATAAAGATGGTCTAGCATTAACAGGAACCGTAGTCAATGCTTCTGGAATTGAATGGAAAACATCAGGAACAGGAACATTCTCCTTAAGCCCATATGAACTCAATCCATCCTATTTCCCTTCAGAGGCTGATATTGCAGCTAATGGAACAGTTATTATTACTGCGTACTCTTCAGGAAACGGAGTTTGTAATGCAGAGTCCGCTAATACATCATTACTCGTATCACCATTACCAATAGCAGATGCAGGAAGTGATCAGTTTGTCTGTACATCCAGCAATGCAACACTTAATGCCTTTACTTATCCGGGAAACAGTTATTCATGGAAATCTTTGTCAGGTACTTCTCTTGGAGATGAAGCAACTATTACAGTAAATGCACCTGCAAATCAAACCATTGTCTTAACTGTTACAGATTCAAAGAAATGCCCTAACTATGATACCGTAAGTGTATTTACTATTACACCTCCAAGCTGGGACCTGATTTCTGAAAACTGTTATAACGATACCCTGGTATTAAGATCCAATCCTTATAATATACCTTCTGTACCCGGTTCATTTGCATGGTATAAAGATGGAATAATTTTACAGCATAAGAATCAGGATTTCTTAGCGACCAGAGATCCGGGATTGTATACTGTACAATATTATTATGGCAACTGCAAAACTGAAGCATCAGCAACCATCTATGCTTTACCGGAATTTAATATTCCTGCTGAAAGGATATTGTGTAATCAAAGCACAGGAACATTGGTTGCAAAGATAAATGCAATACCAAATGGACCGGAAATATATTCATGGACCATGGGATCAGATTTTATAGGCAACACGAATCCGGTTGATTTCACTGTAATTCCGGATTCAAATTTCTATAAGCTGAAAATTACTGATGTAAAATGCTACGCTGAAGACAGTATCCGTATTATAGGTATTGACTCTCCTATTACCGGTAATTTACATGATGTAGCTTCCTGTGAAGGTCAAACAGTTGTATTGGTAGGAACACCAACAAACTTTAATGACCTGGTTAATTATAATCCTGTTTACCAATGGACTCCATCCAGTCTTGGAACAAATGATACAGCAAAAGTCAAAACTACAGGTACTTATGGAGTTACCGTAACAATTGGTGAATGTGCTGCCTTTTATCAAGCTAATGTACAGATGAATAAACTTCCGGAGCCATTCATGCCTGAACGTCAGATCTATTGTTTTGACAACAATAAATATATGATGCTTGATGCAGGTCCTGGCGAAAGATTTAAATGGGAAAATTCGGATGACACATTAAGACAAAAAGCTATTATTGAACCCGGAGTGTATATCGTGACTGTGACCAACGGCTTTAATTGTTCATTAACAGATAGCACCCAAATCGTTCAGATTTGTGCGCCAACTGTTTATATACCTAATGCGATTGAGCCGACTGGAGATGAAAGTAAAAACCAAAACTTACATATTTTTGGTAAATACTTTACCAACTTTAAAATGACTATCTACAACAGATGGGGAGAAATAATCTTCTACACAGAAGACAGAAATAAAACCTGGGACGGAACCTATCTAGGAAAACCAATGCCAGAAGGATCTTATAATTATATAGTTACTTATGAAGGATTAGAAGGAGACTTTGTAGGACCTTATAGAAAAGAAGGTAAGGTTTCTATAATGCGATAATTATTATTGTTCATATATTCTCTTAAAACCCGAAAATATTATAATTTAGTTTTCGGGTTTTGTTTTAGCTAGTGTGAAAAAGATCATTTTCATTTTATTTCTTTATTTAAGTCATTTATCATCAGGATTAAAAGCGCAGACTGACAAAGAGTTTTGGTTTGCAGCACCTCAGGTTTCTTCAAAACATGGTAACAGTCCTGTTTATCTTAGATTTTCTTCATTTGAAAATCCTGCAAACGTAGAAGTTTCTGTTCCTGCATATAAAGGTTTCCAACCAATCAAATTTTCTTTAAACGCATTTTCATCAAAGTCTATAGAGCTTTCATCTTATCTGGGAACTTTGGAATGTACGCCTGATCAGATCGTCTTAAACAAAGGCCTTCGAATTACCTCAACAGAGATGATCTCAGCCTATTATGAAATAATGGGAAGTAACAATGGAAATGTTGTGAATTCCGACATTTTCACACTTAAAGGTAATTATGGTTTAGGAACACATTTTATAACACCGTTTCAGACTTATTGGAATAATGAGGCCAGCGTTGATGGGTGGTCCTCAATTGATATTGTAGCTACGGAAGATAATACCAGGATAACTGTAACACTAACCAAAGATGCATTTGGCCATAAAGCAAATAGTCCATTCACGATTAAACTTAACAAAGGTCAGTGTTATTCTATTAAAGCCGCTTCACGTTTGGGAGCGATGCATATGTCAGGATCTGAGATTATTTCAGACAAACCAATAGCTGTTACATTAAAAGATGATTCTATTGAAGAAGGTGTTTCTTATGATCTTGCCGGTGACCAGATCGTTCCGGTGGATAGAACGGGAAAAGAATATGTGATTGTTAAAGGTAGCGGAGAATATTCTATAGACAGAGCCTACATTACTGCAACAGATGACAGTACCAAAATATATGTGTCAGATAGTCTACTCGCCACTCTCAACAAAAGAGAGACCCTGGAATTTCAGTTGATTGATTCTGCTGCCTTTTTAAAATCTGATAAGCCGGTTTATGTATTTCATATATCTGGGTTTGGGCAAGAACTGGCCGGAGCTTTGCTCCCGTCATTAAAATGCTCAGGATCTAAAAGAATTGTATTTACAAGAACGAATGATGAAAGGTTTGTTTTGAATTTGGTTACCAGAAAAGGAAATGAAAACTCTTTTAAATTAAATGGTAAAGACTGGATAAAAGGAAGTGACTTTAAACCAGTAAAAGGAACAGACAGCACTTGGCTATATTATGCTGGAGATGTAGACATCACTATAGTACCGTCAGGACTTCCGGCATACATAGAAAACCTGAAAGGTGATTTTCATCTAGCAACTTTAAATGGAACAGAAACAGGCACAGGATTCCGCTATGGATATTTTTCCGATTATGGTTTTCTGGAACTTGGAGGGAATAAAGAAATTTGTCCCGGAACTCAGATATCTCTAGATGGAGGATATGGAAACAGTCAGTTTAACTGGACATTTAATAATAATCCCTTTAGTGATAAACAAAGAATAGTAGTCTCGGACTCAGGAACATATAAAGTAGAAGTAACCAAGGGTATGGACTGTAAAATGAAGGATTCTGTGGAGATTAAATTTTTTCCTGATATAACTTCATTGATCTTACCGGAAGATACTTCCTATTGTCTGAATACCAATATTTCTGTCGCTACCCTAAACACGTTCTCATCTTACACCTGGCAGAATAAAAGCACTAACAATGCTTTCAACGTACCGAGCCCCGGTACTTACTGGGTTGAGGTAACTAATGAATATGGATGTAAAAAAACTGATTCAATAAATGTTTCTGGTCTTGCAATTCCAGATGTAAAAATTTTCCCACCTATTGATGAGCTGAGCTTTTGCCAGGACACCATCTTTACATTGTCTGCAGATAACAATTTTGCAACATATTTATGGAATACAGGAGAAACGAAATCAACCATCACCACATCCCATAATGAAAACGAGATATACTGGCTGTATGTAAAGGGAAATAATGGTTGCTATAATACTGATACATTAAAAGTTGATTGCTCTCCCTATATAGGCAATCCACCCAACCTGATCACGCCAAACGGCGATAATTACAATGAGTTTTTCATAATTGATAATTTGAAGAAAGGAAAATGGGATCTTGAGGTATATAACAGATGGGGCAGCAGAGTTTATTACAAAAAAGGTTATTACAACGAATTTAACGGTGAAAATCTAGAAGACGGGATATACTATTATTTTCTCAAACAAGTTGAAAACAAACGTATGTTAAAAGGGTGGCTGGAAATTATAAGATGATTTCCTTTTTCAATGGCAATTGAATAGAAAAGGTAGTTCCAACATTTACAATGCTGTTAAGGGTAATTTTACCACCCGCATTTTCTACAATTCGCTTAACAATATAAAGCCCTACGCCTGTACCATCAACATGCGTATGAACTCTTTTAAACATTCCAAATACTTTATCCAGTTGTTTGGTTTCTATTCCAAGGCCATTATCAGATACTGTTAAGATTAAGATATCATTATTTATTTCACTGGCTATAGTAATCTCCGGCCTTCTCAGCGGAGATCTGTATTTAATGGCATTGGTAATCAAATTTGTGAATAGACTTCTTAGATTCTTTCTTGAAAAACTTATTTGGGTGATTTTTAAATTTATGCTGATCTGAGTTCTGGCAGTTATAATGGTATCATGATGAACAAGAAATATTTCATCCAATAGCTCCCTGATATTCACGAGATCCACATCTTCCTCAGTGTCCTTTTGAATTTTACTGATATCTGAGAGTTCACTAATTGTAGTTTTAAACCGCAGGATTGAGTTTTTCATCATATTGAGATATAAATCAAACTCCTGAGAATAATTATTGCTTTGCAGTTCCTGAGATAAAGAGTTGACAAGACCTTCAAGATTAGATATGGGTGCTTTTAAATCATGGGAAGCAGTATAGACAAAATTATCCAGATCGGTATTGATTCTTTTTAGCTCCTTATTAGTCCTTTCAAGTTCTTTTCTATATATTTTTTCATCATTGACATCTGTGCAGGTGCCAAACCACTTCACAACATTTCCAAAGGAATCTTTTAAAGGATTGGCTTCTATCAAATGCCAGCGATATTCTTCTGAAGTCTTATCTTTCAATCTGCCAGTGCATCTGAAAACAGTTCCCTCTTCTAATGCCAGTCTCCAGAAAGTTGATAGTTCTTCAAGATCTTCGGGATGCGTAATTTCAAACACCCCTCTCTGAAAAGATTGCCTGGAATCAAGGCCGCTATATTCATACCAGTTAAGATTAAAATAATCAAACTCTCCCTTTTCATTGACAGTAAAGACCAACTGAGAAATTGAATCCGTCATGAATTTAAACTGAAGTATACTTGCTTCCAGTTCTTCGGTTCTGTACTTCACTCTTTCTTCCAGTTCCCAATTAATTTTTCTTAAGACCTCATCCGCCTTTAATAGTTCCTCATTACTTTCCTTTAACTTTTCATTGGAATTCTTAAGTTCTGAATGTAACCTTCTCCAATCATTTGCTGAAGGTATCTGGAGAATCTGCGGCGTTTTTTTTATCAGGATTACTGCAGTGGCAATAGAGGCAACAGCTGTAATAAATTTAAGAACAGCGTCCAATCTGTAAAAAGGATTCCAGATTGTAATAACTGATACTAAATGAGTTGCACCACAACCAAAAATAAAGAATGCAAACAAAAGCATTAATCTTCCATATAGAAAGTCTCTTCTTAACCTAAATATATAATAAAGACTGAATGGAATTGAGAAATAAGCCAAAGCTATTACTGAATCAGCAATAGCATGAGACCAAAGGATTTCGGGCTTCCAAAAATAGCAGTGCCCATGAGGCATAAAGTCCCCCTCTAATATATTCTTCAGAAACTCATGCATAGCTTTTTATAAACAGGTTTTGCCTGTAATAAAATTATTTCTTATAGAGAGAAATAGCGAGATTCAATGTAAAATATGAAGCCTTAAAATCATTTATATTCTTTCCTGTTGTTACATTTATATGTTCAACTCCAGTCTGTGTAAAGACTGAACCATTACCTGAATTCTCAAGGAATGCCTGATTGGTGGTGTTAATTTGAGTTTTGGTGAGAGGGAAATAATATCTGACATCGACCAATACATCACGGCCATACCTTCCGAAGTTTCTTCCCAAACCTACAAATACCTGAGCTCCAAAATTTTTAAAATTGTCAGCCTTTGCTTTATAAGTAATTTTTTCCAGATCATTATTTTCGAGACTCCATCCTACATATCTGTCAGTTACAACAGTTTCCTTATCAATTATTTTCGGATTGAAATTAATATTCAGACTTAAACCGCCAATAGCATAATATTTTTTAACTTCAGTAAATTGAAATCTTACATAAAGAGGAATATTAAACGATGGGTATCTTATATGTAAGTCAGATGTGATTCTTTGTCTTTTACCTGTCCCCAGTGAATCGAAATCTTCAAAAAATTTATTTATATAGTACTTAGTTCCTACATACTGAAAATTAAGTTCAGCTCCTAAGAAGAGATTATAACTTGCTTTATATTCTGCAAACCCGCCTAATCCTCCAGTGAAGCGAAACATGGATTCAGAATAGTAATTCCAGTATCCTTCCTGAGACCCGATAGTACCAATTGCATCCTTTAGTTTTTTAGAATTTACCCTTGAAAAACCAAAATTGCCTTTAGCTCCCAAGGTAAGTTTCTGAGCATTAACATTTAATGCTCCCAAAACTAAACAACTTAATATGATTAATGAAAAAATTTTCACCTTTGTTAAAAATTGATTCTTAGTTTCAAACGTAAAGGCAGCTATTAGGTTAGGCATTTTTTCCATCATTATTAACCTTATGATATTAGTATTACCAGGGGATTCCTTAATTAACATTACAGAATACAATAAAAGCGGCCATTAAAACAGTTTGTTTTAAAATTCCGGAGACTTCATAAACTCTGTTTTCGAAAAAACATTGATCCCTTTAAATTGTTTCGATAAAAGGAATAGATATAATGAAAAAGCCCCAATAACGGGGCTCTTCCTTTATTCAATAATTTCAGCTTCCGTTCTCCTGTTTAATTGTTTATTTTCAGGAGTATCGTTAGGTGCAATTGGGTGTTCTTTACCAAAGCCTTTAAACCTTATCTGTTCTTTAGGAATTCCTTTTGAAATCAGATAATCATAAACACTTTTTGCACGGCTTTCTGAAAGCTTCAGGTTATGGTCATCATTTCCATCATTATCCGTATATCCGCCAATCTGAACTTTAACCTTCTCATTTGCTTTTAACATTTCAAACAGCCTGTCCAATTCTGGCAATGATTCATCTCTTAATGTTGATTTGTTTACATCAAAAAACACATTTCGCAATATCATTCTTTTACCTTTCTCAACCTTTTCCAAAAAGATAGAATCATTTATCTCCATGTATTCATTTAAAGATGGGATATTAATATTTTTTGAATAAAACAAATATCCTAACGCTTCCACGGATACTCCATAGTTTTTGCCTGGAGGAAGTGCAATTGTATATTTACCAGTGCTGCTATTAGAGTTATAAGCACCGAGAACTTTTCTTTTATTAATGTCCGAAACTATAATCGTTGCGGCAACAGGTGATTTGCTTTCAGAATTCATTATTACCCCTTTAAATATGGCAAGAGAAGCTTTTGCATTTCTTTCCAGCAAATATATGTCTTTCATTCCATAGCCCCCTTCTCTCTCAGAACTGAAATAAGCTCTCTTGTTGTCGGCAGACCAGACAAAGAACACATCGTCACCAGCTGTATTAATAGGAACACCGACATTCACAGGCTCGGAAAGTATTTCTCCGGTCTCTACATCTATGGAAACAGAAAATATGTCATAGCCTCCCATTGAGTTATGCCCCTTAGAACTGAAATAAAGCGTTTTTCCGTCTGCATGAATAAAAGGGCTTTCTTCATCAAGAGGTGTATTGACCTGTGGCCCGAGAAGAAGCGGCTTGCCCCATTCTCCATTCGGCTGTCTCCTGGACATATAGATATCTATAGCCCCAACGCCTTTTCTGTTACTGGTAAAGAATAAGGTCTTTTTATCCGCTGAAATACTTGCACTGCTTTCCCAGGAAGATGAATTAATCTGATTGCCCAGTGATTTTGGTGTTTTCCATTCAGTACCATTCAATTCGCTTACAAATAAATCTCCACCATTGTCTATCTTATAGAGGTAAATCTCCTGGCCGTCCGGTGATATACCAACACACGCATCATGTGTCGGTGTATTGATACCATCCCCTAACTGAACTGCAGCCCCCCAGACACTATCTTTTTTATGAGAAATATAAATGTCTTCAAAGTACTGGTTATCTTCGGAGGATTTTTCACCTCCTGTTGAATTCTCTCTCCTTGCAGTAAATACAAGCATGCTTTCATCTAATGAAACTGCCGGAGCATAATCTGAATATTTTGAATTAACACCCGCCCCAAGATTCGTGATTGTAACTTTTTGAGGGTATTTAATGAGCTCTAATCCATTTCTACAATAATCTATTTGCTGGTTAACAAGCTTTAGTTTTTCTTTATCTTTTATTTTAAGAGTTGCCTTATAACTTTCATACGCGCGCATTGCATCTTCCCATTTATGGGACTGATGATAGCAACCTCCCAGATAAAAATTCAAATCCCCCGCTTTAGATCCTCCGCTTTTTGCCTTTTCAAAATAAGGCTGTGCCTTTATCGCATCCTTCAAATTAAAATAAATGAGTCCGGTTTTATAGGCAACCTCAGGATCATCAGGTATCTGAGAGGACAGCTTTGAAATCTGCTCTAAAGCATCTTCATATTCCCCTTCTTTAATCAATGCATCAACCTGGCTTTGAATCTTGGCAATGTCTTTATCCTGCGCATTAGCATCAAAAGTGAATTGAAGTGAAAGAAAAAAAAGCAGGCAATAAATACTTGGAAATTTTTTCATTTAAACTTTAATTTTTATTATGTTACTTGGCTTTTGAGAAAAGAAATTAGGAAAACACCTGAATGTATTTCTTATTAGCATTAGGCTCATACGCAATTCAATTAAAATAGGTTAAACAACGAGTAATGACTCCTCTTTTTCAGGACATTGTAATAATATTAGGTATTGCAGTAATGGTTACGCTTCTATTTGAGAAGCTCAAATTGCCGACAATCATAGGTTTTCTTTTAACGGGTACCATTGCTGGTCCTCATGGTTTGAGTCTGGTAACAGCTTCCCATGAAGTTGAGCTTTTAGCCGAGGTTGGTGTAATTCTTCTGTTATTTATAATAGGTATTGAATTTTCATTAGGTGATCTTGCCAAAATAAAAAAATCAGTGTTTCTGGGAGGTGCCTCCCAGGTCTTCCTAACGATAGGGGCGGTTGTGGCAATACTGGCATCATTCCATTGGAAAACAGGTCCAGCAATCTTTGCAGGTTGTCTGCTGGCTTTAAGCAGCACTGCAATAGTATTAAAACTCCTGCAGGAAAAAGGAGAGGTTAACAGTCCGCACGGAAAAACCATTCTCGGAATTTTAATTTTTCAGGATATCATAGTAGTTCCGATGATGTTGTCAGTGCCATTTTTATCGGGCAAACAATCTGTAACATTTTTACCTTTTGTACTGCTCACTTTAAAAGTAGTACTCATCATAATATTTGTTCTGGTAACTGCAAGGTATATTGTTCCTAACCTGTTATACCAAATAGCAAAAACAAAAAACAAAGAACTGTTTATTCTTTCAATAGTAGTTATATGTTTTTCTGTAGCCTGGCTGACTTCTTCAATTGGTTTATCACTGGCGCTTGGCGCATTTATGGCTGGACTAATCATTTCAGAATCCGAATACAGTCACCAGGCATTGGGAAACATTCTGCCATTTAGAGAAATTTTCGCAAGCTTCTTTTTTTGTTTCTGTCGGAATGCTGCTGAACGTGGGATTTGTAATAGACCATTTTTTTTACATTGTGTTGTTAACCTTTACTGTTATAATACTCAAATTTATTATCTCTGCCCTTTCCGGAAGATTATTAAAAATGCCTATCCGGAGTTCAATTCTTGTTGGGCTAGGACTAGCTCAAGTTGGAGAGTTTGCATTTATCTTATCTAATGTTGGTGTATCGAACGGATTGCTAAATGCCGAATACTATCAATACTTTCTGGCAATTTCCATTCTTACCATGTCTATCTCTCCATTTATTATCAAGTCTGGAAATGAAATATCTCTTTGGGTACAAAGTTTTTTGTTGCCGAGCAATATTTCAGACCGATATATGGGAATGAAAGATTACCTTTCAAAGAAAAAAATTGATCATTTTGAAGATCATCTGATCATTATAGGCTATGGGTTAAATGGCAGGAATGTTGCTAAAGCAGCCAAGGCAGCAAGTATTCCATATGTTATTCTTGAGCTCAATGCCGACACAGTAAAAAATGAAAAACTGAAAGGTGAAAATATATTATTCGGAGATGCTGTTCATGCACCTGTACTGGAACATTTAAATATCCATAAAGCAAGAGTCGCAGTCATTGCAGTCTCAGATCCGGTGGCTACCAAACAGATTGTAGTTAACATCAGAAACACCAGTAAAAATATTCACCTCATTGTCCGTACAAGATTTATTCAGGATACAGAACTTTTATTCAGCCTTGGAGCCAATGAAGTGATACCAGAGGAATTTGAAACCTCCATAGAAATATTTACAAGAGTGTTAACATCTTATCTGGTACCGAGACAGGAAATTGAAGCGTTTATTCAGGAAATCAGAGAAGACAACTATGAAATGCTAAGGCTTTTGCCGGGATCAACAACAAGAAAAAATTTATCACTCGCTATACCAGATATAGAAATAGCTGCCATTTCAGTGCAGAACGAAACATTCGAAATTGTAAATAAAAAGATTGCGGATTCCGGAATCAGAAAAAAATTCGGAATAACAATTATTGCAATCAAAAGAAAAACACAATTGATTACTTCAATAGGTCCTGAGGAATATATCTATTTAAATGATACTATTTACCTATTGGGAAAACCTGAAGACATCTACCGATTCAGTAAAAAATTAAAATAATAAATGCACCGATTTTTTCAGTTCAGTAATTCTTACTAATTTTCTTGAGATTATAAGCTCATGCAAAGACTTCTATTAAGTTTCATATTTCTTTTTACTTTTTCATTTAATACTGCTTATTCTATTTCAAAGAAGGAAGGAGCTGCCGATACTGTTCAGATAGGAGCTTATGTACTGAGTCTTCATGATATAAACTTTAAAGATAAAGAGTATACCATGCGCTTATGGCTTTGGATGTTGTATAAAAATCCGGAGTTTGATTTCACCACCCAGGTAGAGGTTCCTAATGCTAAGAGTATTGAAAAACCAGATGTGATGGTTGATACAATTGACGGGAAAATATGGGTTTTGATGAAAATGAAGTGTATCATGAAGCAAAACTGGAAAGTGTATGACTACCCATTTGACAGACAGCAAATTAAAGTTCATATTGAAAACACCATGTTTGACGCCAGCAAACTTGTGTTTGTCCCTGATACCTCCGGAAGTAAGTTTGATAAGGACTTTGCGATAGATGGCTGGAACATATCCAACTTCAAAGTAAGTTCAGGGATCAATGAATATTCAACCGCTTTCGGAGATGTAACCCTGGACACACAACATTCGGAATACGGAGCTTTTTTTATAACCCTTGACCTGGAAAGAAATGCATGGGGCTTGTTTTTCAAGCTTTTTCTGGGGATGTACATAGCATTTTTTATCGCAGCAATAAGTTTTGTTATTGATCCGGAAGATGTAGATCCAAAATTCGGTCTTCCGGTAGGTGGATTATTTGCATCAGTGGGTAATAAATATATTATTGATTCCATACTCCCCGAAACTACTTCTTTCACCTTAGTAGATTCTCTTCATTCAATTACATTCCTTTTCATTTTATTTGTAATAGCAGCAAATGCCTATTCATTAATTCTGGACAGAAGAGGCAGGATGAATGATGCACGTCGTTTTAATAAAACAGCAGGGAAAGTAATTCTAATCACTTATTTCTTCCTGAATATATTCATGGTTATCCTTGCTATTTATAAATAATTCTGAAGTAGAGGAATGATTTTCCTCTGCCTATTGTTTGTAGAACTTCAACGTATCTTCTCAGACATATGAAATTACTTGATTTATTGGTATTAAGCTTTATCCTTGGTGTTACCTTTTCCATCGGATATGTTTTTACCACCGCTTCTATGATCCTTTTATATTCGTTTATTTATGCTTCAATAGACAGTATTAACTTTGACTGACAGGGATTTAAAAGGATTCTTTATAGTTTTATTTGTTTTTTAAGTATTACTTCAGTTAAATTTGAGCCAAATTTCTATTTTATGGCTAATACTTCAGACATTTCAAAAGGGTGTTTTTTAAGATTTAACAACGAATTGGTAGTAGTTTTGGAATACGAACACCGTACACCTGGGAACCTACGTGCATTTTATCAGGTAAAAATGAGGAACATTAAAACCGGTAAGCTTGTGGAACACAGATTTCGTGCCGGTGAAGATGTTGAGCTTGTAAGAGTTGATGTAAATGATTTCTCCTACCTTTATGATGAGGGCCCTAGCCTGGTTCTTATGGACAGTGAAACATATGAGCAAATCTCTGTAGATAAAATGCTTTTTGGAGACAGCCTGAAATTTCTTAAAGAAGGAATGGTCATTAAAGTTTCTTTTGACGGTGAAACTCCTATTTATGCAGAACCTCCTACCTCTGTAGAGCTTGAAGTTACCTATACCGAACCAGGTATAAGAGGTGATACTGCTACTAAAACTTTAAAACCTGCTACTCTTGAAACAGGGGCTGAAATACGAGTTCCTTTATTTATAGAAATAGGTGAAAAAATTAAAGTAGATACACGTACTGGTGACTACATGGAAAGAGTAAAAAGCTAATATTCCAATTAAAAATAATAAAAAAGGGGCGCCGATAAACGTCCCTTTTTTATTATTTTTTATCAAGTTCCTAGAAAGTAAATATCTACTATCCAAAGATCAATACCATCAACAGAAAAGTGATAATGAAGGATAAATACATTATCGCGTCCACCACATAGTATTTTTTATATTTTTTGAATAACTCTATCAAACTTTTCATACCTCAAATTAGACACTTTTTTCTAAACGAGACAATATATTTCAGGAATTTTCCCGAATAAGTAGGTTGATGAGCTCCACCATCTCCGCTGCCCTCTCCGGATCACAACCTTTTAGTCTGATCTCCTTTTTGCTTTTGGTCTGAACAATCAATTCTACCGATACAAACATACTTTTTGTAACTTCAATCCCAACAATATCATCATAGATGAGCTGCTCCAATACCGGTTGATGATGTTTATTTACCCCAACATAAAAAACCCTGTAATCTGTTGCAATTGCAATCCCAAGAGTGTTAGAGATTGCACCTTCCACAACATTTAAAATGGTTTCATCAGACCTGAGGCTTTTAGCCAGATCATTAAATGCAATCTTTCCCAGATTGGGCTGGTAGCCTATTTCTGAAAATCTGGTGGTGATATTGATAATCGTTTGCATAAAAAGTTATGAATTACACGTAAAAATACGATGACCCCATTCCCTGAGTTTTGCCATTTCGGCTAATGTGGACAAGTTTCCGGATAAGGCTAAAGGTCTTTCTTTAAATATCAATAATTTAAGCTCATTCAATTCGTTTCAAATTGTCTGGCCTGAAACGTCTTTTTCGATTAATTTTACTAAAAGTATACAGATATGAATGCTACTATAAATTTTGACCTTATAAAAATCGAGGCTCCAAATGCCTGGAAAGATTTTGAAGGATTTTACTCTCAAAATTTCAATAAGTTGCATTTTTTGAATGGAATTTCTTTTGAAACACTTCCTTTCGAAATGCAATTGGGAATTTTATTAAAATACTTTACCGAAAATGCTGTTGAGGTAGATATTTGTAATAATGATTTTGATACGCTTCCGGAAACATTTTCTGACACATTCCGGACTTATGAAAAAGTAATTGCTCATTATTCTTAAAATGTCATTCAAATAAAAAACGGCTGTTTATTTTCAACAGCCGTTTTTTATTTTCAGAATAGACCTAACTGATCGTCTTTAGGCTTTTTCTTTGATGTAGTTCCTGATGATTTGTCACCGTCATCACCTTCTTCTGAAGATTCAAGTAAAAGTATCTTATTAATTTTATTGGTACTAATCTTGTTCCCAACGGCTTTCCACCCTTTCACCTCAACAAAATCATTAAGACTGATTTCTTCAGAAGGGACTGAGACAAATTTACCTTTTGCGTAATCAACCTTAACTACAGGATTTTTACCAGTGCTTATAATTACCAGTTTTGAATCTGCATTTTCAGAAATAAATCCAAACTTCTTACCTGCGGTGTTTGTCTCCATCCTGAATCTTTTTGCAAAATAATTCTTAGATGAGCCATCATAATAAACTGCGGAAATGAGGTTTTCGGGATCAAATTTCTCCATATGCAATAATTCTTCGGTATTGTATCTATTGGTCAACTCATAAGTTGTTAATTCATAAGTCCCTTCTTTGTAAAATACCAGAATTTTATCATCCCCTTCAAAATTCCCGATGTACTTCCCTTTTTTATCGTTGTTCAACCGACCTACAGTTTCATCAAAGTAAACTTCTTTTCCACCAAGAGTTGATTTACCGGCAGCTTTAAATTGAATTTTCTTAACCGGATATTTGGTCAGGATATTACCTAATACGTTTCTTGCCTTTATTTCAAGTTCAGAAAAATTAAACTCAAACTCTTTAATCTTGGCTTTGGCTGTAGGAGCAAGAGTAACATTAACCGTTTCTGCTTCTCCGTTCGGATTAGCGCTGAAATAAAGGATCTTAGAACCTTTACTTCCTTTAGTCAGGTCATATTCCTTGTCCCGGGTAATTCCCAACACCTGGAATCTTTTAACAAATACAGTTCCTGAGGCAGCATCCAGATAGGCCATATTATAAACCATGCGGTCATCCCCTTTTCTGAAAATTCCTGCATACAGAATATCTTTACCAACAAAGACCTTCTCGCCTATCTTTTTGATAACACAAACCCCGTCTTTTCTGAAAACTATGACATCATCTATATCAGAACAGTCACAGATATATTCGTCTTTCTTTAAACCATGACCGATAAACCCTTCAGCCCTATTGATGTATAGCTTTGCATTTGTTGCTGCAACTACAGTTGCTGAAATCGTCTCGAAAGTTTTGATCTGAGTTTTCCGTTCTCTGCCCTGACCATATTTTTTAAGCAGGTTCTGGAAATAAGCAATAGCATACTCAATCAAATGAGCTAAATTATGCTCAACTTCTTTCAGTTCTTCTCCAAGATTTCTCATTAATTCATCGGCTTTGAATGCGTCGAATTTCGAGATTCTCTTGATCTTAATTTCAGTTAGCTTAACGAGATCATCCTGGGTAATTTCCCTGTAAAACTGCTTCTTATAAGGTTTCAAGCCTTTATCTATCGTTTCAAGGACAGCTTCCCAGGTTTCACACTCTTCAATATTTCTATATATCCTCTTCTCTATGAATATTTTCTCTAGAGAAGAAAATAATAATTTTTCCTGTAAATGATTTTTTTTGATTTCCAGCTCCTGTCTAAGCAACTCTACAGTTTTGTCCGTAGATATTCGCAAAATTTCATTAATACTTATGAAATGAGGCTTTTCATCAATAATTACACATGCATTTGGAGAAATACTTATTTCACATTCTGTAAACGCATATAAAGCATCAATTGTAATATCTGAAGAAACTCCAGGAACAAGCTGAATGAGGATTTCGACATCCTTCGCTGTGTTATCAATTACTTTCTTTATTTTGATCTTTCCATTATCATTGGCTTTAATAATACTATCTATTAAAGAAGTGGTTGTAGTGCCAAATGGTATATCCCTGATAACCAAAGTCTTTTTATCAAGATCTTCAATTTTCGCCCTAACTCTTACTTTTCCACCTCTCAAACCTTCATTATAGTTGGCCACATCAATTGATCCCCCGGTGGCAAAATCAGGATAAAGTGTAAATTTTTTATTCTTCAAATGAAGAATAGAAGCTTCTATCAATTCACAGAAATTGTGAGGAAGAATTTTAGTTGAAAGACCAACCGCAATTCCTTCAACACCATGTGCCAGAAGTAAAGGGAACTTAACTGGAAGTGTTACAGGCTCATTTTTTTCTTCCGTCGTATGATACCTGCCATTCCGTAGTTTCCGGATTAAAAACGACATCAAGAGCAAGTTTTGAAAGACGTGCCTCAATATACCTGGGAGCAGCAGCAGAATCCCCTGTTCTTACATCCCCCCAGTTTCCCTGAGTCTCAAGAAGCAAGTCTTTTTGACCTATATTAACAATAGCTTCACCAATAGAAGCATCACCATGAGGGTGATATTGCATTGTTTGCCCGATAACGTTCGCTACCTTATTAAATCGACCATCATCCATTTCCTTCATAGAGTGAAGGATTCTTCTCTGAACAGGCTTCAATCCATCTTCAATAGCAGGAACCGCACGTTCCAGAATTACATAGGAGGCATATTCCAGAAACCAGTTTTCATACATCCCGGAAACAGGCAGTATATCATGTATGGTATCCCCTCCATTACCAGCTCCCTGGTCCTGTATATTATTTTCATTATTATCTCTATCGTCAGCCATTCAATTTTAAAGTTCCTGAATCAAACAAAAGAATTAACCGGTAGAATTCCGGATCCTTCAAATATATTATAAAATTCCTTTTTCCCGAAGAGGAAAATTTACACATTCCTGCCTATTTGTTAACTTTGCCTTATTATGAGGAAAATAAAATTACTTTTACTGTGTCTTTGTGTTGGTTTTTACTCTTGTGGATCAAAAGATAAATTTCCAGAGATAGATAAAAATACTTGGCTGGAAGATAAAAAAAGCCTGCCAAAATAAAAGAGAAGAAATGGCTAACACACTGATAAACAACAAAGAACAAATTCTTGGACTTAAGGAAGAAATACTCCTGGAAAAGCTTGGAAGACCAGATAAGCATGATTACCAGAAGAGAGGGAGAAAAATATACTCATACTATATAACTCCAGGCAATCAATGTTCCCTTGAAAATTCAGAAGAGGGTAAAAGAATTGTTTTTGAAATGAATGCCTTAGGTCTCATTGCTTTGATTACGATTCAAAACTGATTAAACCAGCATTTCATATTTAAATAAAGAAAGCCTGTTTTTTTATAAAAAAACAGGCTTCCAGGAAAATATTAAAATTTAATAAACCAAATCCCTCATACCAATACCCAATTAACAGGTCCCTAATATACAATTTAAAAAAGCATTAGTAACCTTCTGGCTACTATTTTCATTAAAACTCTCCCCTTCTTTTTAACCTTATCTTTATTTTTATTAGTTTTTTTCTCACTACCTGAACTTGGATCATTTTTTGAATTCCTGGCTAATTCAGGCTGAAAAATTTCTCTCATTAAAACATAGTGGTCTAGCATAGCGGCTAAAGTTTGATTGTAGACGAATATAACCTACAATAAGATAAAACCCAAGCTTTTTTAGTTAACCACAATATACGATTAAAGAAATAGATGTAATGAGCAACCTGTTTTTACACAGATTTTAAATTTCCATAACATTAGCTTCTTTTCTTAGTGCATCTTTTTCATCAGTTTCTACCAAATCCTTTTCAACTTTAAGGTTCTCAATAATAAACTGCTGTCTTTCAGGAGTATTTTTCCCCATGTAGTAATTAAGCAGTTTTTGTATTGAAGTTTCTTTTTGTAACAGGATAGGCTCCAGTCTGATATCTTCACCTATAAACCCACCAAACTCATCCGGAGAAATTTCACCCAGACCTTTAAATCGGGTGATTTCAGGCTTAGAACCTAATTTTTTGACTGCAGCTCTCTTCTCCTCTTCACTATAGCAATAGATTGTTTCCTTCTTGTTTCTTACCCTGAAAAGCGGTGTTTCCAATATAAACAGGTGGCCATTTCTCACCAGATCAGGAAAGAACTGCAGGAAGAATGTCAGCATTAACAAACGAATGTGCATACCGTCCACATCGGCATCGGTTGATATGACTATTCTGTTATATCGGAGATTTTCCAGACCATCTTCTATATTCAAAGCATGTTGCAATAAGTTGAACTCTTCATTTTCATATACGATCTTTTTGGTAAGTCCGAAACAATTCAACGGTTTACCTCTGAGACTGAAGACTGCCTGCAACTCCACATTCCTTGATTTGGTAATTGAACCACTTGCTGAGTCCCCCTCAGTAATGAATAATGTTGAATCATGTCTTTTTTCATTGTTCAGATCGTCAAAGTGGAAGCGACAATCCCTGAGTTTTTTATTGTGAAGATTTGCTTTTTTGGCTCGTTCATTGGCAAGTTTCTTTATACCTGCAATGTCTTTTCTTTCTCTTTCTGATTGTAGAATTCTTTTTAATAAAGCATCTGCAACAGCTGAATTCTTATGAAGAAAATTGTCCAGCTCCTTTTTAACAAACTCATTAACCCAGGTTCTGATGGCAGGACCATCCGGACCAGCATTGATTGAACCTAATTTGGTTTTTGTCTGAGATTCAAATACAGGTTCCTGCACTCTTACTGCAATAGCTCCCACAATTGATGCACGGATATCTGAAGCATCAAAATCTTTCTTAAAAAATTCTCTGACTGTTTTTACAACTGCTTCTTTTAATGCTGCAAGGTGGGTACCTCCCTGAGTGGTATACTGACCGTTAACAAATGAATAATACTCTTCACCATATTGATTGGCATGTGTAAGAGCCATTTCAATATCATGACCTTTAAGATGTATGATCGGATATCTTAAACTCTCCTCATCCGTTTTTCTCTTCAAAAGATCCAGTAATCCATTCTGAGAATAATATTTTTTTCCCATTATAATTGATCGTCAGACCTGCATTGAGGAATGCATAGTTCCAGAGCTGATCTTCCAGGTATTCAGGAATAAATCTGAAATGCTTGAAAATGGTATCGTCCGGAATAAATGACATAAGCGTACCATTCTTCAGGTCACACTTTGTTTCCTTATGATCATTTACAAGAACACCTTTTTCAAACTCTGCGACTTTTGTTCTTCCGTCACGAATAGATTGAACTCTGAAATAGCTGGAAAGTGCATTCACTGCTTTCGTACCTACCCCATTCAAACCCACAGACTTCTGGAAAGCTCCAGAATCATATTTTCCTCCGGTGTTGATTTTAGAAACGCAATCAATTACTTTTCCAAGCGGAATACCACGACCAAAATCCCTGACTTCCACTTTGTTATCGGAAATAGTAATATCTATAACATTTCCATTTCCCATCATATGCTCATCGATGGAGTTGTCAATAATCTCTTTGACCAAAACATAAATACCATCATCTTGTCCTGATCCGTCTCCAAGTTTTCCGATATACATACCCGGACGAAGTCTGATATGTTCTCTCCAATCCAGCGACCTAATACTATCTTCGGTATATTCAGTTTTGGTTTTTGCCATAATATTTTTATTGAACTGATTTACAAGTTTATAAAAGACAAGTTAGTTTCATTTTAGGGAAAATAAAACCGAAATCCTGTCCATTCTTACTGCGAAATTACTTTAATAGTTCAAATTTTACTTATTTTTTGAATAAGGAAATACTTGATAATTGTAATATGTGGAAAAATTAAATCTTAAATCTATACATATTAGAGGTTTATAACTGTTGGCATTTTTTCTTTCTGATTGAAATCCAAAACGACATTAGAAAAATCACAAAAAATAAATTAAACGTACTAAACGGAACTTTTTTTGGTTAAATTACCGGGCCAAATCTTGTGACAATTATGAAAAATATCCTTTTTACTCTACTTCTTATATCCATCTCATTGAAAATGAATGCTCAGACTGACGTTCTGCTTCCAATGAATGAAACAGAAAAGAAGGAGGTTATTCGACTGCTTACCTCATATGATGGCTTTTTGAATTTTGTAGCTCAGAAACCTTCCGATGCTGAACAGAAAAAGGAGTCTGTCACATTTTTAAAAACAACAATAAGTAATGCAAATATTTCGGTCTACAATGACCTTGATTCTGCAGCTCAGAATGAGGACTATGAAAACGTTTTCAAATATTGTCAGCGGGTCCCCAAAGCCTTTCCTGCCACAGTTAAAATAAAAACTACCCCTAAAAATCTGATCGTCGAGAAAGTAAAGTATGATAAAATAAGAAGATACTATTTTGTAGAGATAAAAGGGGATAAAGATTTTACCTGGAAAGAAGTCGTACAAAAGGCAGATTCAGTCTCTTCCTCTGCGGATTCAGCTGCAGTAAGCGATACCATTGTCCATTCGATAAAAAAAGGCATATCTGTTTTCATAAAATTTGATAGAGAAAACAATGTCTCCAAAAACTTTAAAATTTTTGCAATCAGTAAAACCGGAGTGGCCCCAAAGCTTGAGCCCCTTCCTCCCCTGATTTCATGGTGGCTCACACTAGATCCAGATTGGAAAGCAATACTGAGAAAAAAGAGAAATCTGGAAGAATATCCCAGAGAGTTTGATCTTGAAAAAGCAACAGGAGTTTTTGAATTTGACTGTTCAAATTCAAACTTGAAAAATCTTGAGCCTCTGAAAAAATTTACTTCTCTCGAGGTACTAAATGTTTCAGGAAATCCTATTACTGATCCTTCAGCGATATTTGACATAAGTTCTTTACTCTCTCTTGACCTTACCAAAACTCAGATAACCAGTCTTGACGGGATTGAAAATTTAAAAAAACTTCAGGTGTTAAAAGTTTCAAATCTGAAACTTAAAAGTATAGAACCATTGAAAAATTTGGTTCAGATGGTGGAGCTGGATTGCTCTAACAACGAAATTGATGACCTTAGCCCGCTTACTAATCTTGTAAACCTGAAAGATTTAAATGTAGGGTTAAATATTAAGGTGAAAGACATTTCAATGTTGAAAAACTTAGTTCTTCTGGAGAAACTAAGCATTGCGAAAATTGACATTAAATCTCTTGCACCATTGAGCGGACTTGTGAATCTGGTATTACTTGATTGTTTCAATACTGACATCACAACATTGGAACCTATCAAAAACCTGGTAAAGTTGTTCCAACTCAACATTTGCCATACAAAGGTTTCAAGCCTGGATCCTATTAAACACTTTAGATTTATTGCAAATCTATATTTAGGCTCCAGCAGTGTCAAGGATCTATCCGCAATCAATAACTTTTATGCAATACGGGAACTGGATATCTCTAATACTGAATTAACAAGTCTAGGTCCGATCCATAAACTTGAGTATATAAAAGTATTAAAATGCTTTTATACAAAAATAGATAAAAACGAGGTACAGCGATTTAAGAAAAATCACCCAGGCTGTCAGATCACTTATTATTAAGATTTACTACAGGATATTGCCCTGCTTTGAATACCATTTAATGACAGAAGCTTCATTTAAATATTCAGAGCGGGCAGTTTTTAACTCCGGATGGTAAATAAATAAACATGAGCCGCCCTCTAACAGGTTAATAATCTGATCACTTTCTTCCGGAGATACTGCAGGGCACCCATGACTCCTTCCCAACCGCCCGTTTGTTTTAATAAAATCCTCACATACATAATCTGCTGCGTGAATCACTACTGACCTGCCTTCTGCATTAGAGTTATAGTTTTTATCCAGTCCATGAAGCACCAGGGATTTTCCATGTTTGCCAAAGTACACTTTACCTGTTTTATAAAAACCCAGAGAGCTCATGTGTGAGTTGACTTTATTAGAAAAATTGATTGCAAGGTTATCTCCGCTTTTTCTTCCATGAGCTACAAGCGAATGAAACAACAGCTTTCCTTCTTTCAGGTCCAGAATCCAAAGTCTTTTTTCCGTCGAAGCTTTAGAATAGTCGATTACAGAAAGAATTGAATTATTCTGAAGGAGATTATTGTTTTTGATGTTATAATATCCCACAAGGGCATTTCTAAAAATTGCCTTTTTCATACCAGATTGCTCCAGTTTACAAGCAGCATATAATTGTTCAACAAAACTATCAAATGAACCTCCGGTGTTAGATTTTACTGATTTGCTTAACACTAGATTATTTCCTGCGTTCGTAACCTTTCCTGTTCCCGCAGAACATATAACCAAGAGAAGCAAAAAAATGGCGAATATTCTGTTTTTCATTTCTGACAAACCAGAACATCATGAAGTTAGTTCCTTTCTTCAAGAAATTTTATTCTTCTTTCAAGTGTTTTATTATAAACCAGTTCTTGGAGGAAATTTTATGAAAACGATTGTATACAATCCCAGCACACTGGAGGTAAAATTCGCAAAAGCATTTGAGAGTTTGATCAAAAATATAGAAGAGAAAATAAAGCCTAATAAGATTGTCCGTATTGATAAGAGATTAAAAGATGACAACCCCAAGGTAATTTTTAAAATTGAGGATAACGAAGGGGACAATCATGAAATCGTCATACAGGTCATTCAGAGAATGGATGATGATGAAGATTTTTAATTGGATAAAATTTAAAAAGAAAGCTAAAAACTTAATGCGTTTTTAGCTTTCAGTATCATGGGGCTTAACAGAGAAAATCAGCCTTCAACAATTACGACCTTTTCAATCTTATCCCCTTGCTTGATCTGATCAACGATCTCTAATCCTTCAGTAACTTTTCCAAAACAGGTATGGTTTCTGTCAAGATGTTTGGTATTAGTTCTGCTGTGGCAGATAAAGAACTGAGAACCGCCAGTGTTTCTTCCGGCATGTGCCATTGAAAGCACACCACGATCATGGAACTGGTTCTCTCCATCTAATTCACATTTGATGTTATATCCTGGACCACCTCTGCCATCTCCGTTAGGGCAACCACCCTGAATTACAAAATTGGGGATAACTCTGTGAAAGGATAATCCATCATAGAATCCCATTTGGGATAACTTCACAAAATTCTTTACAGTGTTGGGAGCATCTTTTTCGTAAAACTCAATTTTCATTACACCTTTGCTGGTGTGCATTTCTGCCTGTAACATACTTATATAGGATTTTTGATTTCAAACAATGAAACAAATTAATCATTAAGACAGTTTGATGCCAATAAAAAAAGGATATTAATTATCTGAATAGGAAAATATGGATATTTTTTTTTCTTTTTTCGATTTTTTTACCATTTTCAAATGAAAATTCACGAAAAGTTTATGTTACGAAACAGTTTAAAGACACTTGTTATTTTATTATTTATTGCCTTTAATTCAAAAGGACAAACTCTGCCTGTTGATCAGAATACAGGTAAAATAACTTTTATCAATATTATTGAGTCTGCTCCTCTCACGGAGAAAGATGTATTCACTATTGCACAAGACTTTGGGAAAGCTAAAAACTGGCCGGTAAAAAGTCAGGATGAAGAGGCTTATACTATTGTATTTAATGCTCAGATACCTGTAGAATATGAGGCGGTAAAACCAGGAAAAAAAGATAAAGGAATTGTAAAATTTACTTTTTCAGTTTTTTGTAAAGCAGGTAAATACAGATATATCTTAACTGACTTTGTACATGAAGGACAAAACGGTGCCGGTTCAGGCGGTAAACTTGAAAATACTACTGCAGATTGTGGAAAGGATGCAATGCTTGCTAAAAGTTGGGTATTTATCAAAAACTCAACTCAAGTCCAGGTCAGTGCTCTGGTAGAAGAGTTTAAGAAAAAAAGTTAAAGAAGCACAAAACGATCCCGCAAAGAAAAGTGATTGGTAAAATATAAAAAAAGCCTCAGAAAAACTGAGGCTTTTTTTATACTCATCTCTGTTCATTTAATTCCTCTTCAATCATTACTGTGTAAGAATCCTTCAACATTTCATTAACCATTATTGCCTCTTCATTTCCTTTCTCTTCATCAGCTTTTGTATTGATAAATATATCCTTACCTGTTTGAAGCAAGTTAGTCTGTAAAATATCAGCATAAGTATCAATAATGGTTTTGGTCAACTCCAATATTTCTTTCAGACCTTTCATTTCTTCCAATTCTTGTTCATTAGGAAAGTTAATTTGTAAAAGATAATTATACTTAGGAATGATCTCTTCTTGTAGATTACGCATTAACTCTTGAAGGCCTTCTTGATTTTCGGGAGACAGACTGAAACGATCCATATCTGGATAATTATTTAAATTTCAGGCAATTTAAACAGATAATCTTAAAAATTAAAATTCTTTATTCAAGTATACCATTTTTTCTAATTCGGCTTTTATTGGATGAATAAGTCAATAAGATGCAGTTATTGAATGATTTGTTCATTCTGTAGCATTTCATAGATTTCGATTAAGAATAATCAGAATAATATATGAACAGTTTTTTTACACCTCCCCTATATTTATTAGCTTTGATATTCAGAATTATTAATTACCCCAATGTCTATTAAAATCAATGTTGCTGATCATATTCTGTTTGAAGACTCCAGTATTATAGTAATTAATAAACCATGTAGCCTGATGGTTGAGCCAGATAGAAATGGTCATCCCAATTTGCTTCAACAAGTGCAGAAATATGAACGGAGTTTGCACCCAAAATCAAAAGAAATATACATTCAGCATGTACACCGGCTTGACAGGCCTGTAAGTGGAATTGTATTATTTGCTAGAAAAAAATCAGTATTAAAAAATTTAAGTGAGCAATTTGCAACAAGGCAGGTGAAGAAATATTATCAGGCGCTTACCGAAGCTGCTCCAGCTATCAAAGAAGGAAAGCTTGAAAATTATTTATGGAAAGATAAAAAAAACAAACAAGCAGTGATTGTGGATTCTTCACATGGAGATGCTGAAAAAATTTTACTCGATTACAAAACAACACCTTATAAGAATAATTTTCAATTATGGGATATCCGTTTGCATACAGGCAAATATCATCAGATAAGAGCTCAATTAGCAGCTTCTGGTTGTTCAATTCTTGGAGATGCTTTGTATGGATCCAAATTTGAATACGCTCCCAATTCCATAGCTCTGCATGCATCTACTCTTCATTTTAAACATCCCCAAACGGGCGATGCTATTGAAATAAAGGCTAATCCTCTTTGGGTAATTTAGGCTCAAACTCAAAATGAACCGTTATATTAACTTTTTTATCTTTTGATGAGACTAAAATAATGTCTCCTATAATCCCTAAAAAATCTCCGGTTCCAGACCCAGGAACTATTTTCTTTATTGTCTTCCCCTCTTCAGACTCAGCAAAACCAAAATTTTCCAAAACAAAGGTCCCCGATTTTTCTCCAATATTTCCAGAAAATCTTTCAATGCCATAAAACTGTTCTTCAATTTCAAAAGGCAATGTTGCAATTATCCCGGTCCCTTGTATTTCACCTTCGTATATGCATACATAACTAGCCTGTAAACATTCCTGTCCGTCAATCATTAATGATTTCAATACTTCACTTTTTACTGTTAACAGAGCAGACAAAGGAGCTTGCATATTTTTCATTTTAAAGATTAGACGCCAGACAAATTAATTGTTGCAACACTATGACTAATTATTCTAAAACAAGAACAAAATATACTAATATTCAAATACTTACCTAAAAACCTTTCAACGCATTATCAAAAAACAGAATAAAATAAACAAAATGCCATTTTCTCTCATTTTATTGCTATTTTAAAATATATTATTACCTTCAAATTCAACAAATTCTGTCAACTTATGAGAAACTATTTGATTATACTCTTCATGGTGGTAATTTTTATGCCCCTTGAAGCTGGCATAAGCCAGGTAACTAAAGCACAAACAAAACAATTCCTTACCAGAACCAACAAAGCTATTACAACTGCTCATTCGGCGATAAAAAGAGGTAAGGTTCAAAATGGTGACTATGTAAATGCCCTCAGACACCAACAGTTTGCCAAGAAAATGTATATTAGAAATCAGTTTCAAAAAGCGATCTATCATTCTAAAAAGGCTCGATCATTAGCTTTTAAAACAATTACAGATAATGGAGCTCGCATTCCTTCTGAATGTGGTATTACCAAAGAAGAAAAAGCTATGATTGGCACTTCAGTCCCATCTGACAGAGTTTTGGCCGAAGAAATCGCTCTCGACGGCCAGCATAACTTAAAAGATGCTGATGTCATTGATAAAACTGTAGACCTTACACTACCTTAAAATATTATAAGGAGAGGAATTTTCCTCTCCTTACTCAGATTAGCCTGAAATCTTTCAGGAAAAACAGCTCCGCAATGAACTATCTATTTCCTCCCCAGGTAAATATAGCGCAGAGCAAAAAATATTTTACTAATCCGCATCCCTATTAGTAATCAAACAATTAAGCTCGACACAACAAGACCTTTTGTCTGCCTTTCAACATTAGATAAGAATCCGGAGAAAAGGTTACAGATTTTCGTACAATTTTTTTTGATAGAATAACAAACTTAAACTTACACCATTGTTAAAGAATTTCAAAATCTACCGTAATAATGAATTATGGAAGAAGAAGAAATTATAGATCAAATAAAAAATGGTAATAAGAGCCTTTATGGTCTGTTGATACAAAAATACAACCAAAGGCTCTACAGAATCGCAAGAGCAATTGTTGGCAAAGACGCTGATTTGGAAGACATCATGCAGGAAACCTATATAAAGGCTTATCAAAATCTTGCTCAGTTCAGAAAAGAATCTCAGTTTTCTACCTGGCTTATCAGAATTTTAATAAACAATGCCAATGCTACCCTATCAATGAAAAGACAAGATCTTTCTTCAATTCCTTTAGATACAGAAGACATCATAGACCATCATAAAAGCCCGGATTTAAGCTTAACTAATGAAGAATTAAAAATTATCCTTGAAAAGGCTATAGATCATTTACCGGAAAATCTTAGAAGTGTATTTGTTATGAGGGAAATAGAACAATTAAGTGTTCATGAGACAGCATTAAACCTTGGCATATCAGAAGAAAACGTAAAAACAAGATTACACAGAGCAAAATCTTCTTTAAAAGAAGAACTGTATTCAAAATTTAAAATGGATGTGGACCTATTCAGATTTGCGGGTTCCAGATGTGAAGGAGTATTTATGGCTGTGATGTCCCAAATTAATCAATTGTAAATCCTTCCGGGTTTATTTCCCATAAATAAAATTAAATTAACCCTTATAAAAGATAAGCCATTAGAAATACAACAGTAAAATAAGTCCAGATGACTGAGAATACAATATGAACAAAAGTCTCTAAAACCTTTCCTTTCCAGAGTATGGGAGAATATACAAAAAACTGAAACAACAACCTAAGCCCCCAGAATACAGCCAATGCTAATACCACTTGTTTACCAAGCCTGGTATTCAACAACTCTTCAGCACTGAAGAAACAAAACATCCCAAACAAAAATACGACAAGGGCAATAAAAAATGTATGTACATACATAAGCTGTTTATTGATCAGGCTTACTGACTGTAGCTCCTTTTCCCAGTCAAAATATTTAGGAAAGATCACATGAATGAAAGCAAGTATCATGGAAATGATACCTATGATTTTAAGATGAAATTCCATTTTTTTTTAATGCGTAGCCAGATATAAACGGTGTAATTTTTATTTCTTTAGAAATTTCTAAGCCTGCTCCCGTAAAGACTTTTAGCCATTTTTTTCCGGAGTAAAAATGAACGAATCCTACATTATAAGCAATAAAGTTCACAAGGTCTCTTTGATGTTCTACCACAATGATCATTCCCTGAATTGTAATAGCTTTCCTTAACTGTTCAAAAAATAATATTCTTTCATCTTCATTTCTTATTTCATGAGCAGCAAACATAAGTAGTATTATATCAACACTATTTTCTTTCAACGGGACAGTCTTAGTATTAATAACCTCAGTACCAGGATAAGACTTATAAAGTTTTCTTGCCCTTTCAATAGAGACTTCTGTATGTAATAATGGATCATAAAAATCGAAAACAGAAAATCTTGCATCTGGAAATTTCCTTTTCAGGACTTCACTTATTTCATCAAATCCTGCATTGATATTAACAATAGACTCAGGCTTAAACGTAATAAGTTTATCAAGAAAGCGGAGCTTATATAAGTCTGTTAAATCATAAACATAAAGCGAAGTAATAAGAGAAAGAACAATACTGAGCAATGTGGCAAGGATAGTTCCTGTGATAATTATATTATCAGGGAAATAAATCTTCCCAATTATCAGTAATAATAGAAATACCAAAGCGATGACAAAGGTATGCCAGTTAAAGAGAATAATGTTTGTTACCCCCTGGAATGGTTTTCTTACTGTGCTGTCCATTTTTCTATCACTCCTTTTTTCCAATAGTAAGGAATATTCTGTATTAAGAAGGCGTTTGCCAGCTTTACTCCTTCAAAATTCATTTGCTTTATAAATCCTACGTTTGCTTTAATTACTTCTACCGGTTTTGGTATCCATGATTCCCTTACTCCCTCTATAATCAAAACTTCTGAAGTGTCAGCATTATAGGTGAAGGTAAATGGCAATGGTCCTGCATATCTCCTTGCTTCTTTCCAGTCATTAAAAGGTGAACCGTGGGGTAAAGCAGCAGCTTCTGATAATCCGACCTCTATATCCAGTGCTGATTTAACAGATGATACTGAGATAGCATCTTTAGTGCTCTTAAGTGTAATATCAGTTGTTGAATAATTGTAATGCGTAAAAATATTTCCAAAGAAAGACATCTTTCTTTTATTGGTTTCTGACTTCAATATATAAAGACCTCTGAGCCTCTTTCCTCTGTTATTATGAAATTTCACAAAGATCCTGAATCCTGCAAGAAAAAAATCATTACCCATAAACTTCGGAGCGCCTTTGGGCCTAAGGTCTTTAGTCTGCACAAGAGCAACTGCTACAAATCCCCACTTATCTTCAAAAGTATCTAATTCCAGGCATGGCGGAATAAGGTTTTGAAGGTGTTCCTTAGGAACAGCATAGGTAAGCACAAGAGAGCTTTCAAAAAAAGTCTCTACTGCAAACGGATGATTTTTAAGAGACAGCATTATCAGGAGTTTTATAAATTTTTATTGGAAAAAACTCATTCATATAAACCACAATCACAAAT
The DNA here is from genome assembly GCA_024707265.1 of Sporocytophaga sp. Taxonomy (GTDB): domain Bacteria; phylum Bacteroidota; class Bacteroidia; order Cytophagales; family Cytophagaceae; genus Sporocytophaga. Next base: position 601,456 of record JANQAB010000010.1, read on the forward strand.
ACAAATGCCACAAATAAATTGCCCCGACCAAACAGAAGCAGATCAGGAGCGAGGATGGCTTCGATTATATTCATTGTAATGACTAGTCCGATCTGAGCAATAGAACACCATTTTGATTTTATTCTGCTTAGTATCCAGAATACAATAAGCAGCTCTCCTGCCCCGATAGCTTTAGTAATCAAAAAAGTATGATCATCTCCTAAAATCCGGCCAACAATTTCCTGATGTCGAGGTACCATATTTAAAAGCTTGCAGAATAATCCATTGATTAGCCAGACAAGAGCTATACAAATATTTAATGCATATCTGAAAAAAGGGAGCTTTTTCATTTATTTAATTCATTGTATACACTGTTAATAAATCGTTTCGCGAATAAAAAACTGGTAACCAGCCGTAAAATATACCAATAGAAGAGTAATACAACAGGATAAAAAATTATAACCAGAAAAGTATAACCGTGGTATCGACTAGCTTCCTCCCCAATGACGGTATCAATTAATTCGAACGACCATATAAACCAAATTAAAGTTAATAAAGGAACAACAATAATTCCCACAATATTAACCCACGAATACTTTTTATCCGGATTGTTGATCCGGTGTTTATGGATGTGTCGATAATGAACAACCGTCATGGAAATAAAAAATAGCATCGTTAGCCCGAATGGGGTTACATTAATTAAAGTTTTTGCCAAAAAGTTGACCTGAGGTATATAAGAAAATTTTATTTCGTCAGCGGGAAGCTTATCAAAACGCCATACAGCCGTTGAATCAAGGGGGCCGGTCATAGGATTACCCAGATTTGTCTTCAGATCTGTATCACCATTTAAAATTTTTATAGCTATCTCCAGGGAGTTAAATGACCTCCAGAATTTTGCTGGATAAAGCGAATAGGTATAGGAATATTTATTGACCCAGTCACCCCGGTAAGTCATAGCTTGTCCTGTATATTCTACATGAATATGATGATCCCCTTCAGTTAACTCCACTTCAAAATACTTGATATCTTTAAATTCTAGCTCTTGCCCTAAATTTTGAACCCAATCAGAACTTTTTAATGTTTCTTCAAAATTTTGTAATGGGTGACGATTAACATCTGAAGATCCCTCTGGAATATCTTCTACTTTTACCTTTTTATTATCAATCCATACATTAAAATTATCCTGATAATTGACAGCATAAAATAGCAGAGGAACCTGCATACCAGAGGAATCACATTTTATATAATAATCAATTTTATACAAAGCTGTATGATTCTCTTTATGAAGCTCGATAAAGATTTTCTCATTAAGTATGTCGATATTTCTGTTGGTCATGGCAGATCCTGATATTGTTCCATCCCTATATGGTGAAGCCATATTGGCAAAGCAGAGATGAGCTGACATTACCCCCAAAATATATATTGAAAAAATAACTTTTTTTTAAACTCATGTTTCGACAAAAATTTCCCTTAAGTATACGTGAATTTTACAGAAGAAAGACATTATATACTAAGGCTATCTATTTTTTAATATTTTATTGCAAATCAATAATTTAATATAAAAAATGTACTTTCCTTTAAAATATCTTCCTAAAAATTGAATTTACGACAACTATTTATTGTTTTATTTACTTTGTAATAAAAAAAGAATATAGAATATTCAAATCCAAATTAAAAACAGGGAGATTTTACCTCCTTTAGAAATCAGAAGTAACATGTCTATTATAGAACAAGTAAAAGCATTTTTTGAAAGCTGGAAACCAGAAACACCAGTAGAGGACGTCCGACAACTTGCTCAGGCAGGAAGTGACAGACAATATTTCAGAGTAAAAACATCCCCTCGCTCCTATATTGTTACCTATAATAATAATACCCCGGAAAACTCTGCATTTCTGGAATTTTCAAGGCATTTTGCCAGCAAGCAGCTTGCAGTTCCAGAAATATTTCATTCCAGCGCTGATAAGCAATTCTATATCCAGGCAGATCTTGGGGACACCTCCTTGTTTGATATAGTTCAGACCGAAGGTTATACAGACCGCACCTTTGAATTGTATCAGAAAACCTTTGCTCAGCTTGCTCAGCTTCAGATTCAGGGTGGCACAGGCCTGAACTATGATTACTGCATTGCTACCCGATCATTTGACAGGCAGGCTATCTATTCTGATTTGCTATATTTTAAATATTACTTCCTCAGAGCGCTTAAGCTGAATTATGACAAAAACTTGTTGTTGAATGACTTCGAAATGCTAAGCTACTATCTGATGCAGGAACGCAACAAGTATTTCATGCATAGAGATTGTCAAAGCAGGAACGTAATGGTAAAAGATGATAAAGTTTACTTTATCGATTATCAAGGTGGTATGCAAGGAGCACTTCAGTATGACGTAGCTTCAATGCTATGGCAGGCTAAAGCTGCTTTACCATTTGAATGGAGAGATGAACTTGTACATTATTACTTTGACAGAGTAAATGATCTTTTGGGAAATCAGCTCAACAAAAAAGATTTCCTTGATATATACAAAGGCTTTGTCCTTATAAGAATGCTTCAAACACTCGGAGCTTATGGTTTCCGTGGGCTTTTTGAACGCAAACCTCATTTCATCAGTAGCATCCCTTTTGCATTAAGAAATCTTCGTTGGTTTCTTGAAAATAAGGGAATTCCCATCAGGCTGCCTGAATTAGAGAAGGTACTTAACGCAATGGTGGATGAAGATGTCATTAAACGCTTTGAAAACATAAAGGCAGATAAGGAAAGTAAGTTAGTTGTTAAGATCTGTAGCTTCTCATATAAAACCGGGCATCCTGAAGACTTAACAGGAAATGGCGGAGGATATGTCTTTGATTGCAGAGGCATCCTGAATCCAGGAAGATACGAACCTTATAAAAAACTTACGGGAAGAGATAAACCTGTTCAGGATTTCCTCCTTTACCAGACTGAAATGCCAGTTTTCCTGCAGCATGTATATAGCCTTGTAGACATAAGTGTTTCTGATTATCTGAAAAGAGACTTTGACAGCCTCATGATTAGTTTTGGGTGTACTGGCGGCCAACATAGAAGCGTATTTGCTGCTGATAGTCTTGCAAAGCACCTTCAGCAAAAGTTTGGTGTTAAAATTGAATTATCACACTGCATCCAGGATGCAAAAAACTGGGTTAACTAAATAAATTAAATTCTATTTTTATGAAGGCAATGATATTTGCTGCAGGTTTGGGAACCCGCTTAAAGCCCTTTACTGACAATCATCCTAAAGCACTGGCTGTTGTAAACAATAAACCTTTGCTTCAAAGAAATATCGAATATCTCAAAGGGTATGGAATAAATGAATTTGTCATAAACGTGCATCATTTTCCAGACCAGATCATTGATTTCTTAAAAGAGCATAACAACTTTGGTTGTAAAGTCAATATTTCCAATGAAACAGATGCCTTGCTAGAGACCGGTGGCGGACTAAAAAAAGCATCTGATTATTTAAAAGGTAACACACCCTTTCTGGTAATGAATGTGGATATGCTTACCAACCTGGCGGTAGACAAGATGATAGCCTTTCACAAAGCAGGAAAAGCTCTTGCGACCCTCGCCGTGAAAAAGACGTGAAACTTCCCGATATTTTCTCTTCAATGACAAAGATGAACTTTGCGGATGGCAGAATACCAAAACGGGTGAGGAAAAAATTAAGCGCCAGGAAAGCGAGTTAACACCAAAAGCCTTTAGCGGTATCCACATTATCGAACCCGAAATATTTAACCTGATCAAACAGGAAGGTAAATTTTCAATGGTGGATGTATACCTTGACTTATGCAGCAATCATACTATCAAGGGATTTGATCATACGAACGACATTTTGCTGGATGTAGGGAAACCGGAATCAATACAACAGGCGGAAGCTTTGTTTCCTTAAATAAAAAAATCCCTGGAAGAACCGGGGATTTTTTTATTTAATGGCCTCACATTCTTATATAATTGATGTCATCGCTTCAAGCGATGGCATCAATAGGATCTGAATGAAAATTTCTTAAATTCACCCGAATCATCAAAGTTTAGATCTTGTAAAATCCTGCTATGATACGCTCAAACATGTAATCCGGAACAATCTTTTTTATTAAGACCGAAAGCTTTTCCGTTACTTTACCAATTCTGTAAATCCTCTTGACCTTATCCGTCTTCATTATAGATTCAATAAGTGGTCCGAATATTTCCGGCTCAAGTCCTTTGCTTACACTTGCATTGATGGCACCATACGCCCTTTCAAAACTATCTTTATAGGGACCTCCTTCTGGCACCGGACTAAATAGTCTGTTTGCGCTTATATCTGTTTTAATCCCACCCGGCTGAATACAACATGCCTTGATTCCAAAATTCTTTGTTTCTATTCTCAGTGCTTCCGTAAAGCGATCTACAGCCGCCTTGCTCGAGCTATAGACACTCCTGTAAGGCAATCCCATTTCTGATGCAATGGAACTTATATTAATAATCAAACCGGATTTTTGAATTCTCATAGAAGGTAAAACAGCCTGACAAACTCTGATCACTCCGATAAAATTTGTACTCATTACTTTTTCTGCATCAGATAAAGACAAATACTCACATCCTCCGATAATTCCGATACCAGCATTATTTATTACAACATCTATCCTGCCTTGCTCTTTTAAGATATTGTTAACCGCGTTTTTAACGCTTTCATTGTCGCAAACGTCCATAGGAAGAGCCTTAAACTTTAGTCCCTCTTGTTTTATAGACCTCAAAGTACCATACACAATATGGCCTTGAACAGCCAGATAATCTGCAATGACTTTTCCTATTCCGGAAGATGCGCCTGTTACAAGTACAATTTTTGACATTCTTGATAAGAAATATTTTTACGAATATAGATATACTTCCATGCAGGAGCAAAATCAGAGAGTCAATACTGTAATTTTACAGAAGCAGGTTCTGAATCAGTTTTTTGTTTTTATTTGCAATAAAAAATAAATAGAAATGTCACAGGTTAAAATATACGGGTTAAAAGATAAGCTTGATCATGTAAAAAAAGAGCTGTCCGATGTTATTCATGAATGTGTAGTTGAGGCCCTGGAATTCCCAAAGGACAAGCGAGCTCACAGGTTTATAGGCTTAGCAAAAGATGATTTTTATTATCCGGATGGACGTAGTGAGGCTTATACCATTATTGAATTAATAATGATTGAAGGAAGAACTGTTGAAACCAAAAAGAAACTCATCAGAATGCTATTTGAAAGAATAAAAGAAAAAGTCGGTATATCTGAAATAGATATAGAAATCTGCATTATGGAGGCTCCGGCTCACAACTGGGGCTTCAGAGGATTTCACGGTGATGAAGTAAAACTTAACTATAACGTATCCATATAAAAATAAAAAGCCCTTCCGCATATATACAGAAGGGCTTTAAACTTAATATTCTATTCTTTCCAATACTTATCTGACACCTTTGGTAGAATTGTTATTGTTACTCTGCCTATTATTTCCAGTAGACTTTTTTCTTCCGAACCATTTAGGTTTCGCTCCTCCGGAAGGCCTACCGTTTTGTCTGACGCCACCAGATTGGTTTTGCTTTGCTCCGGTTGATTGACCACCATTGGTAGATTTAGGAACTTCAATACCAGGCCCATCAAAAGGATGTTCTTTAATGATAGGAATTTCCTTTGCGATCAATTTATTGATCGCTCTGAGATAAGCACGTTCTTCCGTATCACAAAAAGCAATTGCAATACCGTTAGCTCCGGCTCTACCTGTCCTTCCTATTCTGTGTACATAAGTTTCCGGTTCATTGGGCAATTCATAGTTAATGACGTGAGAAAGCTTTTCTATATCTATCCCTCTTGCAGCAATATCTGTAGCTACAAGAACCCGGATTTTCTTAAGCTTAAAATTCTCCAATGCTCTTTGTCTTGCATTTTGAGATTTATTGCCATGGATAGCCTCCGCTGTTATTCCGGCTTTTGTAAGATCTTTGCTGATTCTGTCTGCACCATGTTTGGTTCTTGTAAATATCAAGGCTTCAGGAATAGCAGAATCATTAAGCAAATGAATCAACAATCCTTTCTTATTGGATTTTTCAACATAATATACAGATTGATTTACTGTTTCTGCGGCAGATGAAACAGGAGCTACTTCAACTTTCGAGGGATTTACCAAAATGTTCTCTGCAAGTTTTTTTATTTCGGGAGCCATCGTAGCTGAGAAAAACAATGACTGTTTCTTTGCAGGAAGTTTTGTCAGAATTTTTTTGATATCATGAATAAAGCCCATATCCAGCATTCTGTCGGCTTCATCCAACACAAAAATCTCTATATGATCCAGTCTTATAAATCCCTGATTCATGAGATCCAAAAGCCTTCCGGGAGTAGCGACAAGGATATCTACCCCCCCTTTTTACAGCTTCCACCTGAGGATTCTGAGAAACCCCACCAAAGATTACGGCATGGTTTACTCTTGTATTTCTTCCATAGGCGGAAAAGCTATCTCCTATCTGAATGGCAAGTTCTCTGGTAGGAGTAAGTATTAAAGACTTTACAGTTCTTCTACCTCTGTTATCGGAAATTTTATTTTCTAGCAATTGCAGGATCGGCAAAGCAAAAGCAGCCGTTTTTCCGGTTCCTGTCTGAGCACAACCAAGCAGATCTTTCTTTTCAAGAATAAAAGGTATTGCCTGAGCCTGAATAGAAGTAGGCTGTGTATATCCCTCTTGTTCCAGAGCCTCAAGGATCGGGGATATAAGATTTAATTTTTTAAAAGACATGTAATTTTGTTTTTACAAGGGTCTCCACTTGAATCCTTTCAACTAATTATTTGAGAAGGATTTAAATCTACCTGAATTGACATTACCAGGGATGTAAATGTCCTATTGTGAATTCCCTTTCTGTGAATATTTTTTTGAAAAAATTTCTTCTGAGTCCCTGGAAATTTTATTGATTTAAACTCTGAATGTGTAACTTAAAAGAAACTAAATGAGGTAGTTATTAGTTCAATTTGCCTCATAATGAAGGGCTGAAGGAAAACTCTGCAATCAATCCGCAAGTGCTACAACAGGTCAAAGTTAGGCAATTAATCTTGAAAAACCTAAAGATTGAACAGCACAGTTCCTAATGGATGGAATTTATATTAATATTTTCCTGCTAAAAACTTTTTTCTTTAAATTCAGTAAACTGCCAAATCGATTGCATTTGGGATAAACATTAATTTTGAAGAAAATAGAGCCAAATCTTGTTCGGCAAATGATTTTAAACGCATAATTTTTCGTTTTTTTTCCCGTTTTTCCCCCAATGAAAGGCAATGGATCTTTAAATCTCTAATTTTCAAATTAAAAGAAGACTAAAAAATACCATGTGACTTCAATTAAAATTTGCTAAACCCTATAAAATCCTTTTAATTTACACCCTCGAAAAATTGAACTAAAACAACTTATGGAACAAAAAAGCAACAAGACTGTAAAAATTCTCCTTGCTCTTTCACTGGTAGTGAATATTGCCCTAATCATTTTTGTAATTACATTGAACAACCAAAATGATGAAAAAGCCCAAAAAATTGATGAGCTGACAGGTGTAGTAAGTACTAGAGACAGCGAAATTGTAGCTAAAACTCAGGAACTGGAAACAATGGGCCAGGATCTTGAAAGAATCAGACAGGAAAGAGAAAACCTTGGCTTACAAAACGACTCCCTTGATAAGCAAATTTCTAACCTGAACTCATTTATCGCTCAGTTAAAAAAAACAAACAAACTTGATTCTAAAAAGCGTAAAGAACTTGAAGAGCTAGTTGCTAAACTTAGAGAAGAGATTACTACTAAAGATTATGAAATCGCTCAGCTAAGAACTGCTAATGATTCATTAAATTCAAGTGTGAGCAATCTAACCCATGAAAAAAGAAGACTTGGAGATTCACTTAATCTTACTTCTAAAGAACTTGCTTATGCATCTATCCTGAAAGCTGAAGGCGTTAAAGTAACAGCGCTTAAAGAAAACGGAAAAGAAATGGATCAGGAAGAATACAAACACAGCAAAATTGATAGAATAAAAATCACTTTTGTCCTTGCGGATAACAAAGCAGCTAAGAAAAACCTGAAAAAATTCTATGTAACTCTTGTTCCTCCTTCAGGAACTCCATTCTCTGATCCTATCAATGGTGGCGGTGTTGTCAACCTTGCTGATGGAACTGAAGCTGAGTACACACTTAGCCAGGACCTAAGCTTTGACAACTCTAATCAGAAACTTTCTTTCATTCTTTCTAAAGGTTTCAACTATGTACCTGGACAATACAAAATTCATGTATACTCTGAAGGACATAAAATCGGAGAAGGTGGATTTAATGTAAAATAAGCTTTCATTAAGTTGTAAAATACAAAACCTCAGATGATAAGTCTGAGGTTTTTTTATGGTCTATCTTACAATCCCTTCAATCCCTGTTTCAAATACCTAACAGGAACATGATCGGTAAGCCATACTTTATTCTCCGAAAAATAAAAGACAAAACCATCTACAAACATCTCTCCTGATGCTACTTCAAAAATTACGGGTTTTCCATGTCGCTTGCCCACAGATATAGCTGTTTCTACTTCAACACTTAAATGCACATGTTGACGACTTTGTTTTTCGAGACCGATTTTCAGTATTGATTCAGAAAAACGTTCTGCTGTGCCATGATATAATATTTCAGGTGGCTTTTGTGGCTCATAACCTAATTCAATATTAACCGAATGCCCCTGACTGGCTCTTATCAGAGTTTTACCTTCGTTGTATGCAAATCTTTTTTTGTTATTGTTCGCTACTACATGATCCAGTATTTCCATTGTTATACTGAATCCATGTTGATTCATCTTAAAAATTAGCAATTCAGGATCAACCCAACCATTCTCATCAAGCCCGATATCAATAGTCTCTGGCTGATGCCTCAATACAAGACTTAAAAACTTACTGATTCTTTGATTTTCTTTTTCACTTATCATTCTAATAAAAAATTATTTTTCCTTTGTCAAACTGTCCAGTTGCTTCAGAAGATCAGGAATTCTGTATTGACCATACATGGATTCAACATATTCTGATGCTTCATCAATCTTTATCCCCACAGAAGTAATATACAGAGGTTTTCTGCTTTCCCCCTGTATACTTCTCTCTTTAAATTATGGATTTGAGTGAAATTGGTTTTCGCAACTCCGACAACAGGAATACGCTGTTCCAATGCATTATAGAGGTATGCTCCCAAGCCCGGCTTATACTCATCATCAAGAAAGACAAAACCGTCCACTATAATGATAGTGTTATCATCAAGCTTAATTTTATTTAATAAACTCAAAATACACGGCAGTTCGCGTTTGTAAAAAGCTCCGGATTCATACTCACTCACTTCATCTTTTATTTCATAAAATATATTTGAAGGGATTTTATCATCCCAGTCTGCAAATTCAAGACAAACTGTCTTTGCTTTGTTTTCAAAATAGTAAGTATCAAAAGCTAAAATCATAAATGCAGATGCATAAACATAAAAAAGTCTAACCCAGATCTTTAAAATTTCCCCAATTCATTCAGCCAAAACAAATATGACATTGATAACAATTAGTTTTAAGATAAACTAAAATAGTTGGTTTTAAAATATTGAAAATAAGGTGTATTTCAGATTAATGGATTATAAATGAATTAAAGAAACTTTTCAAAAAAAATAATTGGATAAATTAAAGATTTTAATCCTGCATTTAGCACTTCAACTTCACAACATTTCTTTGAAAATTGCTTAAATCATTAAAAAATCAAAGAAAAAGTACTCGGCATCAATACATCAAACAATATAACTATACTTTGATTTACAATGAATTACATTTAAAAGAACGAAACTTTCTGAAAAAATTACGTATAACCCATTGAACAAGAGTAAAAGTAGCTAAACATGCTGCCTATTACCTCGGAACAACTTTTTTATATTTTTTTAATTATTTTTTTAATCTGAAAAAATTGGCCTCTGATATTTTTTCAGAGGCCTTTTTTTAAAATTCGGAAACTACTTAATTTGATGTCTGTAAAATTAACTCTGCAGCTTTTTTAAGGTCATCAGCTTTAATATTTACCTCTACCGGATTAGGCTCTTCATGTCCAACAAGAACCGTTTTAATTCCTAGTTTCTTTGCAGGTACCATATCCCTGTTTTTATCACCAATCATCCAGGAAGTTTCTATATCTATATCAAATTTTGCTATTGCCTTTTCAAACATAAGAGAATCCGGCTTTCTTGATATTGATTCAGAAATAGTCTGATGGTATGGACTATAATAATATCTATCGATAAGAGAACCGCACTTTTCCTGAAAGTAATCATGACAGATTTTGACATCCTCGTGGCCATATATGCCTTTAGCTATTCCTGATTGGTTTGTAACGACAACCAACAGGTAACCAGCCCTTTTAAATGCCTCTAAAGCCTCTATTACTCCGGGTATAATTTTAAAATCTTCCAAAGTATAGGTATAGTCAACTTTGTCAACATTAATTACACCATCGCGGTCAAGAAAAATACATTTAGCGCCCATTAAATTTCCTTAATTTTTTTCTCAAAAATAATTCTTTTAAATGCATTGGAATGTATTTTCGCAGGCAGGAACTTACACCAGATATTATGGTTGGAATAATTGGAGCAGGAATTTCGGGATTAACATTAGCCTATCACCTTCAGGAAAATAACATCCCTTATCTTTTATTGGAAGAAAAAGACATTACAGGAGGTTATATAAAAACTGAAATCAGGGATGATTTTATACTTGACATAGGACCAAACAGTATCCTTGCTGATGAAGAAATTACAAATTTCTTCAAAACACTAAATATTGATAATGAACTCATTGAAGCAAGCCCTAACAGTAAAGACCGCTTCATTTATAAAGCCGGGAAATACCAGGTTTTGCCAGATTCACCACCCAGATTGCTCAAAAGCAATTTCTTTTCTTTCAAAACTAAAATTTCAATCTTAAGCGAATTTTTCAAAAAAACTGCAAATATTGAAGATGAAACTTTAGCCCATTTTATAACCAGAAGATTCAATAAAGAAGTTACAGATTACGTACTAAATCCATTTGTAACAGGTATTTACGCAGGAAATCCTGAAAAACTGCTGGTAAAACTTACTTTTCCCATTTTATATGACCTGGAAAATAAATACGGCTCGGTTTTAAAAGGAATGATAAAATCCGGAGGAAGCGACAGAAGAAAATCATTTAATTTTAAAAAAGGAATGGCCACATTACCGAAAGCCATTGCTGAAAAACTCAAAAATCTTCAGGTAAATACCAAAGTTGAAAAGGTTGAATATCAAAAGGGCCAATTCAGGGTATCTGTAATTTCAAATGGACAAAAGGTTTTTTACGACTTCAGTCAACTGGTTATAGCCACTCCTGCCTTTGCAGCATCTTCAATTGTGGAAAATATATCTCCGGAAGTTGCCCAGGCTTTAAGTCAAGTTGAATATCCTCCGATGGCATTGGTTCATACAGTTTATTCAAAAGATAATGTCAATGGTGAGTTAAATGGTTTTGGTGGACTGAATCCTAAAATTGAAAATAAATTTGCATCCGGTTCCATTTGGACTTCTTCAGTATTTCCAAACAGAGTGCCAACCGATAAGATACTTCTGACATCTTTTGTTGGAGGCAGCCAATATTTGGATCAATATAAAGGCGATGACCAACAAATCGGGGAAAGCATCACCCAGGATTTTCAAAAAGATCTCAAGATTGAAGGAAAGCCTGTTATGCAGAAGGTTCATAGATGGGAAAAAGCAATACCTCAATATGATAAGAACCTTCAAACAGCATATTCAGCAATAGAAAAGCTTCAGATCGGAGGCTTGTATTTCTGTGCTGGTTGGTACAAAGGAATATCTCTTTCAGATTGCATTAAAAATGCAAAGCAGCTGGCAAAAAATATTTCCACCTTAAAGGATATTCATTCTTAAAATTGTTTTTTATTTTTAACACGTGGAAAAGGCGATTGTCATTATACCTACTTATAACGAGAAGGAAAATATTGAAACTGTAATCAGGAAGGTTTTTACATTAAGTATTCCTTTTGATGTTCTTATCATTGATGATGGATCGCCTGACGGAACTGCGAATATTGTTAAAGCCCTTCAGCTGGAATATCCTGACAAACTTTTTCTCGAACAAAGAAAGGGGAAGCTTGGACTCGGCACCGCTTATATACATGGTTTCAGATATGCAATTGCCAGAAACTATGAATATATCTGCGAAATGGATGCAGATATGTCTCACAATCCTGAAGATCTTGTAAAGCTTTATAACGCATGTGCTGAACAAGGCTATGATCTGGCCATAGGCTCCCGTTATGTAAACGGTATTACAGTAATCAACTGGCCTATGAGCAGGGTTTTAATGTCCTATTATGCCAGCACTTATGTACGATTTATTACGGGCTTGAAAATTCAGGATACCACTGCCGGATTTAAATGCTACAGAAAAAAAGTCCTTGAAACAATTAACCTGGATGATATCAAGTTCACAGGTTACGCATTTCAAATCAAAATGAAATTTTTAACCTGGAAATACGGGTTCAAAATAATAGAAGTGCCGATTATATTCACGGATCGTACACTTGGCCAATCAAAAATGTCTTCTGGTATTTTTAAAGAAGCCGTATTTGGCGTGCTTCAAATGAAAATCGAAAGTCTTTTCAAACATTATATACCAGAAGAATAATTAATTATTCTTCCGACTTTTACTCTAACTGAATTTTATTGATTTAACCGGTTTTATTCTTGAAATCACAAATACCGGAATAAACATAACTAGGGCTATCAGGGTAAATGTCATTAAATTAATTAATCCCAATACCTCAAAGTTCCACTCAATAGGAACGGAACTCATATAATAATTCTCAGGGTCAAGAGGTATAATCTTAAAATAGTACTGCAAAAGACAAAAACCAACGCCAGCTATATTTCCCCAAAGCATCCCTCTCAGAATTATAAAAATACCGTTGTACCAGAATACTCCCCGAATTTGTCCATCAGTAGCTCCGAATGCCTTTAATATCCCGATCATCCTTGTCCTTTCCATGATCATGATAAAAAGGGTTGATACCATATTGAAACTGGCAACAAAAAGTATTAGCACCAGAAATATGGCAACGTTTCGATTTAACAAAGCAAGCCAGTCAAAAATCTGAATATATCTATCTGTTATCTTTTCCAATTGCATATCATAATCCATTGCTTCAAAAACCTTTTCTGAAGCAATAGTCAGTGTCGAAAAATCTTTAAGGAAGATTTCGTAGCCACCTATTAATTCCTCATTCCAATTATTAATTTTCTGCAGCAATCTGATATCCCCAAGAATAATGAGATCATCAAATTCTTCAAGTCCGGTTTCATATATTCCTTTAATCAGAAGCTTTCTGTATCGCGGGGGATTCTGAACAAAAAAGATCATAACACTGTCTCCAATGCTTAGCCTCATTTTGTTGGCTATCCTTTTACTGATCATGATTTCCCTGGAATATCCACTATCGGGCAATGTCAGAAATCTTCCTTCTACTATATTATTTTTAAACCTGGAAAAGCTAAAATCTTTTCCTATTCCTTTTACAATTACTCCATTTACTTCCTCATCAGTTTTCAGCAAACCTGCCTTTTTGCTATAAACCTGAATATGAGCTACCTCTTTAATCTTTGAAGGATGGTCATATAAATCTGTATGTTTCGGAAAAGGTGATTCCTCATAAGAACGACTGATATCATGCCTGCTTACCTGAATATGTGCCCCAAAACTAAATATCTTCTCTTTGATCCTTTTTTTAAAGCCTTCCAATATCCCAAAAGAGACAATAATAAAGGCAAGTCCAATGGCAATGCTTGCTATCGCTATATTTCTGACCAGATATGTAAAAGAATCTTTCCTGACGTGACGTATCCTGCTGGAAATAAATTGGTATATATTCATGAACCGATCGATCGAAAAATAACTTTCAATTAATAGAACTGATTTATTATAAAAACGATCTTAATAAAAAGAAGGAAAATGATAAACCATCTGAAAAATCGTTTTAATTTTAACCTTAAATATACTTACATATTTGTTTATCATTCAAAAAATTTAAAAATGGACAAAATGTTTTTGGCTTTTTTTCTATCATTCAGCCTGTCGATGAATGTTTCATCCTGCCATTCAATGGATAAACAAACTGATTCTGCAAAAAGATAATACTTCTATGGCTAAAGCATCCCCTATTCTCCCGGGGGCTTATCAGATTGAGGAATATTTACCTTATCTAAAAGATAAAAATGTAGCTTTGGTTGTAAATCAAACCAGTATGATCAATAAAACCCACCTGGCTGACACCTTACTTAGTCTTGGGGTGAAAATAAAAAAAATATTTGCACCGGAGCATGGTTTTCGCGGAGAAGCAGATGCAGGCGAAACTGTAAAAAATGATATTGATAAAAAGACAGGCTTACCACTGGTTTCGCTCTATGGCAACAATAAAAAACCCTCTTCGGAACAGCTAAAAGATGTTGATGTAATCATATTTGACATTCAGGATGTTGGTGCAAGGTTTTACACCTATATCAGCACTATGCATTATCTGATGGAGTCCTGTGCTGAAAACAATAAGACGCTTCTGATCCTGGACAGACCTAATCCTAATGGCTCTTATATTGATGGCCCGATACTTGAGCCAAAGTATAAGTCCTTTGTAGGAATGCACCCTATTCCTATTGTTCATGGCCTGACAGTCGCAGAGCTTGCACAAATGATTAACGGAGAACACTGGCTCGACAGCAACAAAACATGCAATCTTAAAATTGTAAAGGTGAAAAACTATGAACACAAAGACCGTTATGTACTGCCTGTAAAACCTTCCCCAAACCTGCCAAACGAACTTTCAATCATGCTATACCCATCATTGGGATTGTTTGAAGGTACTGTCATGTCTGTAGGAAGAGGAACAGACAAAGCCTTTCAGGTTATAGGTGCACCTGATACAGCCTATGGGAAAGACACATTTAAACCTGTTTCAACCCCTGGAGCCAAAAATCCTCCATATGAAAATAAGCTCTGTTATGGAGTTGACCTTACTAAATTAAATCCTGAGCCGGGTTTGAAGTTGAAATATGTTATTGATATGTATAAAAAAGCACCAGAGAAAGGAAAATACTTTAATAACTTTTTTAATAAACTTGCAGGAAACAGTAGCTTGCAGGAGCAAATAAAAAATGGGATGAGTGAAAGTGTCATCAGGGAAAGCTGGAAGGCTAACCTTGACAAATACAAGCTCATGAGAAAAAAATATCTTTTATATAAAGACTTTTAAACTCATCATAATTCCCAGTTACCATCATTTTATGCCAAAAGATTTAAGAATCATTTATATGGGAACACCGGATTTCGCTGTTCCCAGTCTGAAAATTTTAGTAAAAAACTCCTACAATGTAGTAGCTGTAGTAACTGCTCCTGACAAGCCTGCAGGCCGTGGGTTAAAACTAAAAGCTTCACCAGTAAAGGAATATGCCGAATCAGTAAACATTCCTGTTTTACAGCCTGTAAGCCTTAAAGATCCTGCTTTTCTTGAGGAGCTGAAAAGTTATAATGCAAACCTTCAGATAGTTGTAGCATTTCGTATGCTTCCCGAGTCTGTCTGGAACATGCCTGAAATAGGAACGTTTAATCTGCATGCATCCCTCCTGCCTCAATACCGAGGCGCCGCCCCAATCAACTGGGCCATTATTAACGGAGAAACAGAAACGGGGATTACCACATTTTTCCTTAAGCATGAAATAGACACTGGGGATATCATTTTTCAGAAGAAAGAAACTATCTACACGGAAGATAATTTTGAAACACTTTATGGTAGGTTGATGAATCTGGGTGCAGAACTTGTGCTTAATACAGTACATGCAATAAAAAATGATGCAGTCGTCCCTCAACCTCAGGTGATGTCTCAGGTGTTAAAGCCTGCACCTAAAATCTCAAAAGAGACAGGCAAGATCGATTGGTCAAAATCATCAGTAGATATATTAAATCTGATTAGAGGCTTATCTCCGATCCCTTCTGCATGGGCCATGTTAAATGATAAAGTTCTGAAAATTTACAAGGCTTCCATTGTAAACGCAATCAATGTAGAAAATCCGGAACAAAAATCACTTTTATGTGATAATAAAAACTATCTGTATTTCAAAACAGGCAATGGATACCTCAGCCTTGAAGAGGTTCAGCTTGAGGGAAAAAAAAAGAATGATGATAGACGAATTTTTAAGAGGATATAAACCATGCTAAAATCCATTATAGTAGCAGTCTCCGCCAATGATGTTATAGGTCATGAAAACAAACTTCCCTGGCATCTTCCAGCAGACTTAAAATATTTTAAGAATCTGACAATGGGCCATCATGTCATCATGGGTAGAAAAACCTATGAATCCATTGGAAAGATATTGCCTGGTAGGACATTTGTAATTGTCACCAGAGATAAAAGCTATTCGGTACCAGGAGCCATTGTCGTTCATGCGATAGAGGATGCCTTTGAGTATTGCAGTAAGAATAACGAATCTGAAGCCTTTATAATCGGAGGAGCAGACATCATTAATCAATCAGAGGAATTTGCTGATAAGCTTTATCTTACAAGAATTCATGAAACCTTTAAAGGCGATGTATATCTTCAATTTAATATGGCTCTATGGAAAGAAATAAGTACAGAAGCCCATCTGGCAGATGAAAAAAACCTTTACAACTATACCTTTCTTTCCTATTCAAAACATTAAGGAAGGTAAATACAAACATCTTCGTCCTGATATTTTAGCTTAAACTTATCCAAAAACAATGGAGCAGGTGTAGAAGCTCTTGAAATGACTATCGCATCAACGTTTTCATTTTTTGTATAGGCAAAAGAAAGAGGTATATCAGATTTAGCATAAAGGTATTCTGCCATCATACTATATTCCGAATTTTCAAAATATATGTTCTTTCTTTTCTCAGCCATTAATTTCTCCACTATCTTTTCACTATGATGACCTGTTCTGATATGCTTTCCAAACACCCCATTCCTCAAAGAGAACTCATTTAAACCAAAGACCATAATTAGTGCAACCAACAAAGAAAAGGCAAAAAACCTTTCATTCATCTTTATCTTGATGACAGAGAAAAAGATTCCTACTTCTATTGCAATAAAAATCCAAATATAGTTTAGCATCCGTCCAAAGGGATATACATGATGTCCAAACATAATTATCCATGGAATAAGCATTGAAAAAACACTTAATGCTAGAATTAGTCTGCTCGTTTCATTTTTTTTCACAAACCATAATATAACAGGCAGTATTAGCAGCATAGAAATTATTAACGGTGCGGCATCATGTACTCCGATAAACCAGTCAATGATCTTTACTCTTATATGATCTTTTAAGACAGTGTTTATATATTCGTTAGTATGTGGAGGAATAAATACTGCATCCCTGCCATTTATAATCAAGATAGGACCATATATTACTAAAACTGTTCCGATGGAAAGTAAAGAAATGACAATCAACCTGCCAGCCTCTTGATTTCTTCCTTTTAATAAAAAAACAGATTATAAAAAAGCCTGTAACAGTTACAAAATTATAGGCAAATGAAAACACCGATAAAAAACCAAATACAATTGAGAGGTATATCATTATATAATCTCCAGCACTACTATTTTTCTGCCAGAAGATTTTCATTGTAAAATAAAGCAACAGTAATGTAAAAAACATTGTAAAGGCATATCCTCTCGCATATACAAGACTTGTATGAACTCCTGCAGAAGTAAGAAATACTAATGCAGACAGCAAAGTATACTTTTTATTATTTAAGAAAGTATCAGCAACAACACAGTATAAAATAAATGTAACAATTCCGGTAAGTACCACAGGAAACCTCATACTTACAAGTGAATAAGGAGAAAAATATAGAAAAATTCTTGACACAAAAGTCTGTAGAACATGGTTACTCGGAAGTGGGTACCAAAAAAAACTAAGTAAAGGGCTATTCTTACCATAGGACTGAAACATCCAGACTTCATCAGAATTTACAGGAAGATTAACCAATAAATAAAGTCTATACAAAAACAATGAAAACAGAATTATTCCAGCCATTAAACGCTCTATTCTGCTCATTGACCGGTAAAAGGCAATACAGTCTTTTATTAATGTTTTAAGCGAAAGACTTAGAGATGACAAAAGCAGCTCGAGTTTATTCCATAAGTACCACAAAATGCTACATCCGCCAACCACCAAAATCAACATATAGATCTGGACATTTGAGAAAAGATCTTGAGTAACAATGGCAAATACAAACTCTTTTCTTTCTTCTTTATTAAATATAGTAATGATCGCATTGATACTTTGTTCGTATCCTAGCAAAAAAGACACGGATAACATTATAGCGATACTTGCTATGATTACCAACAGCAAGACTTTAAATATAACCGTGCCTTTTTTGTATGCAATGAAGCCCATTATTATAAATTTTTAGTTTTATTGAGAAACAACGAAAGCTTTAAGCTGTTCATTCTGAAATTTCTCATTCTCAATTGGCCTAAATTGAAATTCCGCTTTATAAAAAAAATGAAAAAATCTTTTTATAAAGTCAGTTTCATCTTCTGTAGCAATCAATACAATTTTGTCATTTGCCGAGGCTTTTTGAAATAAATTCAATACAGATTCTGAGCCCACTATATTCTTTATCATTTTCTGATTTTCAGGTAAAAAAAGATAAGCCGCCAGATAATCTTACCATTGTATCTCCCATGTAGATAGGATAATACATAAACGGATCTAGAAAAGAAATATGACTTCCTAAAGAAGTAATCATTATAACTTTGCCTTTACTAAAATCATTTATAACATTTAATGTAGTTTCATTTTTTACGCGCTTTGCAATGTTAAAATCAACTCTGCCCTTGATCTTATAAACGGTTAAACCAAGAAATAACAACAAGGAAATCTGAAACACTTTTTGTCGAGTCGTCCATTGAAATAATGATAATACATCTACCAATGCCAATAGTGCAATTGTAAAAAGGAGAATTGAAGGACCAATAATCCGTTCTTCTGACTTTAAAACCAGTGATATAAACGATATCATTACCCAGAAATAAATGTAGTAGCATACAAGAAGTAAAAATTTCTTTTTAGGTAAAGTTTTATAAAAGAAAATAAGTAATACCAAACCGACAAAAAGCAAAAAAAAGTAATTCCTTAATACTAAACCTATAAAATAAAATGTATCTCCCTTAAAATCTGCTTTAATATTGCCAACAGAGTAATCTTTGAGCATGTCGTCCAGCACATCCGCGTTAATTATTTTTGTATCAGCATAAAACCATTTATAAACAGCTTCCAGCAAAAGCATCCCTCTTTCATCTTTAATCTTATCATGATCGATATATTTAAAATCATGTATTTTCTGTATTGCTGTAATTTGATCCAGCTCTTGTGAGGTCTCACGAATTTGAAAGCTTATAGATATAAAAAAAATTGCAATGATGATAGATAATCTAAACAATAAACTTTTTCCCTCCTGACTATATTTTATTAATATAGCAGGAGCCAAGATCAAGACGCATAGATTAAGACAGCTTAATCTTATAAAAGATGCGGTCAGTAATAACAAACCCAGTATGATGACTTGAGAGCGACTTAGATTTTCAGAAAAGATTAGTTTTAATATAATAGAACCACATAAAATTATTGCAACCCTTGTATAGGTCAAATACATAACATTTTCAGAAATTGCACCTATAAAAATCAAAAGAAAAAAAAACCAAGACATTTGATTATATTCTGAAGTATTCCTATTAAAGAAAAATGATGCAATTATATAAATGGAAGTCAGAAGCATTCCATAAATAAAAACCGAGTAAAATGGAAAGGCAGGATCAAGCATGTAAAACCTGCGAAGAACGTCAGATATTATTGGAATCCAAACGATAAAATCGAGAATAGGATGTTCCGGATTTCTTAAAGCATAATCTCTGGATACATCGTCATTATTTTCGTAGTAAAACCCTATGCTAAAATAAACCAGGACAAGTAACAGAGGTGGAATTGCCCAGAAAAAGAACTTATGCCAAAGTTTACTCCTAATTTCCATTAACGGAGTATGTATAGTTTTCCAAAATCCTTTTTAAAAGCCTTATCTCCTGCCGTAGATCTTTGTTTAAAATTACCTCCGGCATTTTTAATAATTACTCTATAAAGATAAAGGCCATTAGCAAGTTTATCACCAAACTCATCTTTTCCATCCCAGGCATAATCAGAAATATTGTTTCCTATCCGGATAGATCCAAGTTCTGATTTTGTAATCTCTCTCACCACTTTGCCTGTTACAGTCATAATCTGGATCTTCAGATCTTCAGGAATATAGCTTCCTGTAAGAGTAAACACAAATCTGGTAGATGTAGAAAACGGATTAGGATAAGGATAAAAATGTGAAATGGTAGAAGCATTTTCAACAGTAAATGTTATTTCATAAAAATTCTTACCTGTTTTATTATTAGAAGCATCTGCCCCTTGAACAATTAATTTATAGGTCCCATCGGGAAGATTTTTAGGGTTATAATCAATACTGAAGGTATTGTTTTTTGCATTAGCAGTCTGTCCCCACTTCAATATATCCGGGTTTGAAAAATAGATAGGTTCAGGATTTTGGCCAGGCTTTTGTAAGAAAACAGAAATTCCAATAGAGTCTGTTTTAAGAAGGTACTTATTTTCATCATTAATTATGATGTTTATCAAAGGACTTGGAGAGACCAAATCTCCATCCATAATATGAACACCGTCAAATATAACATCCAGCAAAGGATTTGTTTTATCACCTTGAATATCAAAGTTAACTTCAAGGATATTATTATTATAATACTGTTCCTTCTGAAGGCGTGGATTTACATAAGCCTGAAATAAATTCTTTCCTGAAAATCCTGCAGTTTTAATCTCATGGTTAAAACGAACAGTTGCAAGAGGATCCAGTTTCCCAATGTTAACTATGGATGTATCAACTTTACCAGTTGAAATGTTTCTAAGAGTATATTTCACCCTTAAACTATCTTTGAAAGGTATGTTGGTTATATTCGTAAAATCAAAGTCAAGATTGATAGGCGCCCCTTCCTGTTTTTGATTGATTTTATATTGTTCCAGCTTTCCTATGACAGGACTTATTGTACCTTCAGGAACAGGACTATAAATAACCTGCCACTTCCTCAAATCTGGAGGAGTAAGATCGACACTATCCAGCATTTCAGCATATAGTTTTATATATGGATACTCATCTGCATTTATCAAAGTATTCAGATCAAGACTGTCCTTCTGTGGAATAGCCAAAGTATCAGCTCCTCCTTTAAGATTAAATCTGATAATCTTAATTTCAAAATTATCATTAGCTTCTCTTTCCACCTTAGTAAAAAGGCTACCCCAATCGTCGGCAGGACCGATTAAAGTAGATGTTATAGCTCCCTTGTAATTAGTGCCTAACAAAACAGTATCAAGATCAAGCTGTGTTTCAGAGAACCTTTCATAAATTGGAGATGAAAGACCTTTTTTGGTAAGAATTATATAGGCATAATTATTTTTAAGACTATCTATAAGTTTAGCGCCCAATTCATTTTTAAAGAGATCCTTTGTAGTTGGAGACCAATTCTCAAAAGAGACCATTCCATGGCTGATTAATACTATATAATCTCCATGCCGCACACTATTGATATATGTAGAATATTGATATTCACTAAGAGCTGAAATAACACGTTCAGCTCTTCCGCATAAATCCACCCCACGGGTAGCCAGATAAAATTCACTGCTTATTCTATCAAAGGACAAACCAAGCATTCTTCCGACAAGGGTATCGGTCTGACAACCTCCTCTTCCGTTATAAACCCAGGGAATACCGTTTGTATTGACAATTGTTTGAGCAAACTGGTTATCATTATGCTCCGGAAATTCTGAATTTACAGGTGGATAAAATCTTGGACCAGCAGAATGAAGTATTATTCTGTTTTTTTGATCAGAAAATTTAAAAGTTCCTCTTATTGTATCAACGTTTGCACTTAACCCCTCATCTTTGAGAAACTGAGGATATTCACTCTGTGACCATCCTTCCGGACTTTTATTTATGTATATAAATGAACTAGTTCCCCAAAGTTGTTCTGCTTCCTGTCCCTGCGCTTTTTTAATTCTCCAGTAATAAACAATACTGTCATTCGAAACAATGGTATCCAACAACTTGACATCTTGCCATTTTATCAGAGAACCCGAATGAAGTATCGTTGATTTTTTGAATGGACTATTAAACTTCCATGAAGTATCTAATTCAATATAATAATCTGCCTCATCTTCGAACAAGTCTGTTGTCTGAGCTATGAATGTAACGGGCTGCTTATTCACTACACTAAACTCAGCAGGATACAGACAAGTAACAGCACTTAAAGGAATAAAATAATCCAGCGTAGACTTATTATTAATGAAATCATCCGCCTCCGGTATAGCATTTTCACAATCAAGTGTAATCTCAAAATTATTCATACCATAAGTCTCTGCGCCTTTGGAACGAACTGTGCAATAAATAGTATCTTCAAAGCTTATGGGAGAAAAATAAACAGGGCTTTCATTGATTACCTTGGTACCAATAGTTCTCCTTAAACACACACTAAAAGAATCTGAATTTGTAATCCCCAAATTGCTAACCGGAATGCCAATCGCAAAAGAATCAGATACTGCCGTAATCCTGTCAGAGTTAAAAGACTTTAAAAAAAGTCCTGAATTATTTATAGCATAATCAGTTGTTGATTTGCCGTACTGATTAAAACCAGGAGCATATATTCTGATGGCAGGATCACCCACTAAAATCATCTGTTCTGCATTGGCAACAGATACTTCCTGGTTTGCGGATCCTAAATAAGCTTCAATAACCTCCCTTTGAATTTGTCCTAAAGGCCTATGCATTCCAAGAGTGTCAGAAAACATCCTTCTATACATTAAATCCGAATACCTTCTTAACTCCTGAGGATAACCGGCATCAGAATGACCTATGAAAAGTATGGCGCCTTTATTTGCAGTTAAAGTCCAGTCTTCAGCAAATGAGTTTCCAAAAAAAACATTGGAAGAAGAACACCCGTTCATTAAAATCATCGGATATTTTCCCTTGTTATTATAGCCATAAACATTCATGGAAACAAAACCAATATCTACATCAGAAAATGAAGGAGATGAATGACCAAAAAATGTAATAAGCCCTACCCCATCATTTACTTCTGATGAAAGGTTTATAAACTCAGTAGGATTAGTTGAATTTTTTACAAAGCTTTTAACTCTACCTCCCCAATAAGCGCCTTCTGCTATCGATTTAAAACCTAAAAGATAATCTCTGAATGTAATTACCTGACTAGCGTTATTACCTCCGCTCAGATGAACCAATTTCTTTCTCCATAAAGCATTGGGATTTGATGAGGTGCTTTCATGTTCTTTGACTTTATTCAAATAATTTGCTACCTGATCATTATTTTTTGCAGGAATTCTCCCTATCGGTATCCTAGGCACATTTTTACTTTTACCTCCTAATCCTGTTACATAAACCCAATCACTTCCTGGGCTTCCACCAGGAGGAATTAAATCATCAACCCGCTCTGCTAAATTAGGATTTGTTCTTGAAGGTATCGGATCTAATCGGTAATAAACATTATTAGTTTTATAAGCTGGATCAAGACCTTTACCAATGATCAATGCATACTCCGGTTTACCTTTATCAATATAATAATTTAGAAATTTCCTTATCGCTGCTGATGTCTTTTCTCCATATGTAAACATATCGTAGATCTTCTGCACGTCTGCAACCAGTGGAGAATGGCCTCCACCTTCTACTGATTGTCTGTAAGAAGCATATTCATTGGCCTTCGTCCATAACTGACGATGCGTAATGATCAGATAGTTTAAGTTTAAAGGATAAGGAGAAAGGTCCGCTTCAGAAATTCTTACTACTTTATTATAATTAGATGCAGAGGTAATGAAATATTTTGATCCTGAGAAACCATTTCCAGACAGTTGAAGATTCCCCCCCGATAATTGCCCCTTAATAAGTTTCAGATTATTCCTATCATAAATATCATATACAACAGGTACAGAAGGGACTGAATATATACTGGATACGGAAACGAATGTTGCTGAAGGCAAAAGGTTTAATATGGCTTCAGCCCTCCCGGACATATCTGTCTTTTGTGGATATGTAAGTTTCATATATGCAACTGATACTGCATCTGCATTAGCGCCTACTCCTAATATTTTAATGGTAACTTTAAGTTGTCCCCCTGAAAAAGCTAATGGATTTACATCAATCTGAAACTTCTTATTTTTATGATTTGAAAAGCCATTTACTATGAAGGAATAAGGACTTGAAGCCGCATCATTTCCCAGAATAACTTGGATATTGTGATTGAGATCATTCCTACCAGAAAAAAGTATTTCAAGCGCAGGAGATTGTCCAGAACCATAATAATTGATTGTGTTAAATATATATTCTGAACTTTCACCTTTGTATTTTACCACGCCAGTCCACCCTTCTCCATAATCCCAGGAAGACTTTGCTGTCTCAATGGAATAATTCATTCCCTTGTCATATTCATCTGTAAAGACATTTAGTATTTCTTCAAGATGATAGGATTCAGGTGTTCCTGTAAAAGCTCCGGTAACTTCCTGCATTCTCTTCCCATTAATAGAATTAGAAATAGTAAGAAAATAAGCAGTAGTATCTGAATATAAATTATAATATTTATGAGGCTGACTGTTATAAGGGTCGTAAAGAAGGCTATCTAATTCTCCGTTGTTTCTTATTCCATAAAAAATCAAGGAATCATTCTGATCAAAGTGTGCATCTTCTTCTCCTTTTAGGAGAATAGCCTGTTCTTTTCCGCGATGAAAAAGTTGTATCTTCCTACAATCTGCACTGCCTACAGGTACACCTGCATTTACAAGATCATTGTAGGTTAATACATACATCCCACTTTTTGATATCGGAATTCTAAAATATCGCTGTCCTGAAACTATCCATTCATTCCCATAAATCTGCGCAAAGGCACAATGAAAGAATAGAATAAAAGAAAAAAGGAAACCATATTTTAGAAAACGCTTCACCATAAACTACTACTTAAGAGCAAGCTTTAAAGAAAAAATATTGGAATACAGATTTGCATCTGCCCCAACGCCTGTAAGGGCGTAATCAATAGAGACTCTGTTTATTTTAATTCCTACTCCGAAATTAGCCTGAAAATCGGTTTTGGTCTTGCCGTCAAAATCCTTTATTTTCTGAGTATTTCCTGCACCTGCACGTAGATATACCAATTTCTTATAATCCAGCTCCAGTCCTATGTGGGGATCAATTGATGCAAAATTAGATTTCACCAGAACGTTTCTTTTTCTATCAAATGTAAAATCAAAATCCACACCTGCCAGCAGGCCAAACTTATCCTTACTAAATCTTTTCGACCTTCCGACACCCAATATCAATCTTGGCAATGTTACTTCTACTGAATTCTGAGGGATCTCATTGCCTGTCTGGGCAAAAAGTTTTTTCAAACAATGCTGTATTAAAAGACCAGGCGTTGTAAGTACCGGTTACATCTCTTGCCATAAGACCAAACTGCCAGTTTTTTCTTACATACTGAGCACCGGCATCCAGACCGAAACCCCAGGCATTACCAAAAGGACCAACTGTTCTGTGGATGACTTTCAATGTAGCACCCAGATTTAATCCTGGTAATAAATTATTAGTACGAGCGAATGAAACAAGAAAAGCATAATCCGCTGAAGAAAAATAACTTATGTTATTATAATTTGGCGTATTGTTTCCCTGGCCATCAAATAAATTTAATGTATTAGGAATTTCATCTGTTCCGAATCGGATGGCATTGATTGCCAAAACAGAGTTGCTGTCAAGCCTTACTGCTGCTCCCAGGTAGTCATACTTTGACATTCCTGCAAAATATTCAGCGTGCATACCTGCAAGCTCATATTTAGACTGAATTTTTAATAAACCTGCAGGGTTCCAGTAACCTGCTGTTACATCTCCTACTGTGGCTGCCTGAACATTGAACATACCTAATGCCCGCGAGCCTACACCAATATTCAAAAATTCGTTACTGTATTTGGGAGCTGTTAATTGTCCGAAAGCAAAATGAACAGAGCAAAAAATTATAATAAAAAGAATGGTACCTTTTTTCATGCCAAATTTTTATTCCTTACAACGATTATTACCTTAAATTTAATGTATTCAGAATGTAAAATTACATCTGTTTTAATGCTTTTCATAACTTAATCCATATTAAAATGAAAAGGTAAGCACTAAATTTTGCTTTTTTAATATTCGAAAAATCCTAAAATAATTTTCAATAGGCTTCGTTTAGGGGCCTTTTTATTAAAAATTTTAAAAAATAAAGGGAACTATAATGATCTTTAATTTCATTTAATCGTTTCTGAATTTATAAGAAAAATATAATTTTGGTTTTATTGATATTACTTAACTTATATTTATGAGAATCTTTTCCTTACTATTTTCAGTAGTTTTTGCTTTTTACCTAATTGGTTGTAAAAATGAAAAACCGGAGTCTACACAGAAAGGACCGGCTGAAAAAGACAGTATCCTAATCAGTGCTAAAATTATTTCAGATAGCCTTCAGGCCAATTGGGATACTATGATCAAGTCCGATGACCAAAAATTTGAAAATATAAAACGCCTCCTTCAGGAAATATCATATACCTCTAAATACAATCACCTTCTTCATGATTCTCTTGTTAAAGCCTGTGATGAGGTTAAAAATACCAGATACACACAAGAGACGATGAATGCTCAAGCAATAGATAATTATGACGCTCTGACTGACAAATATATAGGCAGAGTCATGGCTCTAGCAGGAAGTACTCCAGAACTACCTCAGCATCCACTGGCAGAAGAACTGATAAGCGAAATAAATGAAGCAAACACAAACACTCTTATCAAATTAAGGGTTAACTACGGAAGATGGGTCATGATCAACAACGAGTTTATCAAAGCTTACAAGAAAGAATTGACCGCAGCAGGCCCGCCTTATAGCGAAATGAAAGAGAAAAATGAATTTATGGGATCTTCCAATGTTCAATAAACTACAGGCAAAATTATTTATGGCTATCCTGGGGATAGCCATCTTTTATGCGTGTTCAAAGAAAACCGCTTCTACGAGATCTTCTCAGCCAGATTTCAAGACTAACCTTAAATTGGTTGTCGATAGCATGAATACTAACTGGTCATCTATGGATGCATCAGAAAAAGATAAACTACAATCTATTGACAGGTTGCTGGATGAACTTTCTTACATTAATGGCTCAAACAGTATTAAAATAGATAGTCTGAAATCTTCTGTCAAAATTGTAAGGACTGCGATGCTTCGTGCTGAGAACATGACAAGTCAGGGGATAGATGAGTATGATATCATGACAGACAATTTGATCCGAAATACTCTTGCACTCATTGCCTCAACGCCTTCTACTGAAGATCATCCTTTGATCGCAAAACTTGAAAGCTCTATTGCAGCTGCTGACGGCAATCTGATTGTATTCAGATACAAGTATGATAGGTGGGCCATTCAATTCAATGAAATTGTTACTAATAATAAAGGACGCCTTACTAAAATGGGCACCCCATATTCCGAATACAAAATCCGACCGTTATTTCAAATTCAGCCCTGATTCAAAGCTTTAGTTTAGATAACTCGGACTGAATAAATCCGATCAGGTTCTTTATGTTTTCTTTAGAAAAATCAAACTTTATACCCGCAGCTTCATAAATAGCTCCGATGGGCTTGGTGTACCCAAGTTTCAAGGCTTCCTTGTAAGCTTTATAACCTTTTTCCGGATTCTCTTTATAATTCTTCCACACAGCAATAGCTCCTAACTGTGCCATTCCATACTCAATATAATAAAATGGGACTTCAAAAACATGAAGTTGTTTCTGCCACAAATACTCAAGACTCTCTTCAAGGTTTGTCCAATCTGTGATACTATTACTGAATTCAGTAACTATACTTTTCCAGACAACCTTTCTTTGTTCTGCCGTATGTTCGGGATTCAGGTACATCCAATGCTGAAACTTATCAACTGTAGCAACCCAAGGCAATGTAGATATGATACTTTCCAGGTGTTCTCTTTTGGCTCTGATCAGATCTTCTGTGTCCGGGAAAAATATATCCCAATACTCCATACTGATCAGTTCCATTGACATTGAAGCTAACTCCGCTACTTCGGACGGGACTTGCTTGAATGCATTCAGAGGCAGATCTTTTGTTAAAAAAGAATGTAAGGCATGTCCGCCTTCATGAACCATTGTTACCAGATCTCTTAAAGAAGAAGTAGCATTCATAAAGATAAAAGGAACTCCGGTTTCATCTAATGGATAGTTATATCCACCGGGAGCTTTTCCTTTTCTTGAAACTAAATCAAGATGCCCCATCTGCTTCATTGTTGAGATACATTCACCCAGGTATGGGTCAATTTGATTGAAGCATTTAATGGTCTTTTCTTCCAGCTCCGCCCCTGTTTCAAAAGGTTTTAAAGGCTCTGTACCAAGATAATTGATATTGCCATCCCATGGCTTTAACAGATCTAATCCCAACCCTTGCTTTCTTTCTTTTGCAAGCTCATCTAAAAGGGGAACAACTTCGGATTTAACTGCTTCATGGAATGCATAGCAATCCTCCACAGAGTAATCAAAACGCCCCATAGAGCGGAACATATAATCTCTGAAATTAGGAAAATCAGCATTTAATGCCACCTCATGCCTAAGCTTGATTAACTTATCTAATAAATCATCAAGGGTATCTTTATCCTTTAATCTTCTTGAAGCTATTTCCCTGAATGCATCTTCCCTTACATTTCTGTCCGATGACTGCAGGTAATCTGAAGCTTGCTGAAGAGTCAGTTCTTTACCTTCTATAGTCACAGTCATAGCGCCGGAAATTGCACCAAACTGTTGAGCCTCCTGATCAAGTTGTGTAAAAAGCGGAATATTCTTTTCCCTGAAAATTTTAAAGTCCTTTTTAAGAGTTCTTCTCAGAATATCAAACCCATCCTCCTGAAGCTCTTCAATGTAGGGGCTTTCAATAGCCTTCTTGTTTAAAGCATTTGTATACGGCGCTATATGAGGTTGTATTTCTGAAATAAAGAAGTTGAAACTAACTACAAATGCTTTATTTGCAGTATCCCCAGTCATTCTGATATACCGCCAAGCAAGGTCTTCGGAAACGACAGATTCCAATTCACTTCTGTCCAGGAACCATTGCTTAAGCTCTTGAGCATTATTAATTTCCCTTGATTCTAATTTTTCGAAAAATGGTTTTACTGAATCCCAGTTTTCTACTTTAAAATCCTCGGTTAAAAAACTTCTTTTTCTTCCCACAACATTAATCTATTTCAATCACAACATTAGGAGTTACCGGGTGCCCAACACAAGTGAGTACATACCCCTGCTCTAACTCTTTGTCAGAAAGCGCATCACTTTCACCAAGATGTACCTTTCCGCTGATACATTTACCCATGCATGCAGTACACATACCACTCTGACAAGAAAATGGCAAATCAATATTTTGCTTTAAGGCAACTTCAAGTATTGATTTATTCGGAGGAACTGTGATTTTATATTCGCTTCCCTGGTAAATTATAGTAACTTCCTGAGGTGAGTCGGGACTGTCTGCTACGACTTTTCCACTACTTAATGCATTGGCATCAGCAGGAAAAAAACTTTCTTTTTTAATTTGGCTTTTAGGAACTTTTAATAGTTCTAATGCACCTATTGCTTCCTGCATCATTCCATCCGGACCGCAAACATAATACTCAGCTTTTTCAATTTTGAGTTTATTAAAAGATTCCAGGAGCTTGATCACTTCTGACCTGTTCAGTCGTCCGGCAGGCAATGATTTGTCCTGAGGTTGACTTAATCTGTGTACTACTGAAAACCTTTCTTTAAAGTCAGCTTGTAATGATTCAAGTTTCTGTTTAAAGATTATGGAAGTTTCATTTCGATTGCCATAAATCAGGTACACATTGCTCTTAGTCTCTTTCTCCAAAGCTGACTTTGCAATGGAAATCAACGGGGTAATTCCACTTCCTGCGCCAATCAAAACAATATCTGCAGCTCTGGAAGGATCAGGAGTAAAGTGAAATGTTCCTGCAGGCTCCATTACTTCCAATGTATCTCCTTGTTTCAAATTATCAGGAAGGTAATTAGACACTATACCATTGGCAATTCTCTTAATAGAAACAGCTAATTCTTTGTCTGTATAAGGGGAAGTGCAGAGAGAATAAGACCTGCGTAATTTGTCACCTTTTACAGGTACTATTAATGTTAAAAACTGACCTGATTTATATGAAATTTGTTTTGATCCGCTTTCAAAGACCACTGTAATAGTGTCTGAAGTTTCTTTTATTATTTCCTTAACTTTTAGTTGATGATACTGGCTCATAAGTTCTTTAAGTCGAAATGTTTTCTACAAAGAAAACAAATTCATTGAATAATTTCCTAAAAAGGATGGCAGATTCTAATTACCTGCGAAAGTATGTGGAATCTGCTTCACAAAGACATACTTTCCCCTTTCGGAAAATCTCTTTATTGCATTTAGAATAAATATCTTCCGAAGGAAGGTAAATCCCAGAACCTTCCAGATTAGCAAAATTTTGTTGGTTTATGAAAAGATAAATCTTTTCATAACTCTGGAAATTCAAGTTTTGTGCATCCTTAAATGATACAAAAGAAATATTAGTAAATGGTTTAAAGTCATTATAATATTCGTGTCCGTTTACCAATTGATCATCTGTAATTACCAAACTCCTTTCCTGATTTTGCTTTAATAGCTTTCGTAATACCACCTCTTCATAATATCCACTGAAATCGGACTTGCGAAGCCTATTCATGGGGTAAATCATTAAAATAAGAACAAGTCCGGCATAGAAAACTTTTATTGATAATGGCCTAATCAATACATAAAGAAACAATAATGCCCCTAGCAACAAATAAATGATCCGAAATTCAGATCCCCAATGGTGACTTATTATACCTGCGAGGATAAATACAATAGCCAGAAAAAGACTTCTTTTTCTCAATCTCAAATAGTGCATTACTGCTACAGATGAAGCAATTGCCAATACTGGAATGATTGGCAGATACATCCTCCCGAACAAAGGGAGAAGATTATAAAATGTAAGACTACTTGATCCATAGAAAAAAACGATAAGAAGATATAAAGAGAGAAAAGACCAGTAGAAGTCGAAGCTATTCAAATCAAATTTTACTGACCTGCATAGTGGTAAAAGAGCAAATGCTACCAGAGTAAACATACCTGTGCCCAGAAGCATAGATATTGGCCCCGTAGTAAGCCTGGGTAAGATATTTTGAAAACTTTTATCATAAGTGCTATAAGGAGATTGGTAATGGCCATGATGAATTGTATGGATTCTAAAAAACGGATCTCCTGTCTTGTACCAGTATATGAGCAAGTAACTGGATATGAATATTAGCATAAAGGCAACTACCCAGATCCAGAAAGTACGGTTTTCCTTTCTCACTACATCCACAATAAGAATTAATAAAAAGAAAGGGATAAGATAAATGATAGTTTCTTTAATAAGCATGCAACAAGTAGCAGCAAGAGAAAACAATACTGCATTCAAAATTTGATTTAGATTTCTGTAAAAAAGAACAACCAGACTTCCCAGGAAAAATGGAGTAGCAATATTATCAGGGTAGATTTTAGATGAAAAATTAAAAGTATAAGGATCAGCAATATAAAACATAATGGCTATATACGCTAAATAGGGCCTCTGATTAGCCCTCGCTGCATATATCACCCAAATAGTCCCGACAATACATAGTACAGGCCATATTATTAATTTGTATGACTCCGGGCCAATTAATTTAATAAATCCCCCCAATGGAAAAATTATTCCCCAGCGCTGATTAAAAATATCATCTACAATTTGAAATTTCCCCTCTGCTACCTGAAACCCATATTTTATGTAAGATAAATCATCATAAAAATAAAACCCTGAGAAGGTGAGATAGCCTAAAACAAAAATTATCAATGAGATAAGAGCAAGGAAATAATAGTTTTTCATTGATAAAATTTAAAGTTTTAAATATTATGTATTTAAATATGAGTTTCAGTCTTACAAATATATCCAATACGAAGTTTTATCACTGTAACTAATATTATAAATACATATGTTTTTATAGAATTTTCTCCTACTTACCTTATGTTTGCTGAATAAATAATAATTATGATTGAAATTCCCATTTCACCTAATACCAAAGGTTTGATATTCGACATAGATGGCACCCTTGTAGATACTATGTCGCTTCATTATAAAGCTAGTCAGATTGCCTGCAATGAATATGGCTTTGATTTCCCCTTGGATTTCTTTAAAGCCTATGCTGGAGTTCCTACACTAACTGTTTTTGAACTTTTGATGAAACACCTTGGCCTTGGCTTTAACGGTCGTGAAATAGGTCTAAAAAAAGAAAATCTGTACCTCGAACTTGTACATGAAGTCAAACCTCTTCAACCTGTATATGATATTGTTCTTAAGTATGAAGGAAAACTCCCTATAGCGCTTGGAACAGGTGCTACACGGGAAATTGCAGAGATGACTTTAAAAGCCGCAGGAATACTGGACAAATTCGAGCACGTTGTAACTTGTGAAGATGTCAAAAACCCCAAGCCTGCCCCGGATACCTTCTTACAATGTGCATCCCTGATCGGTGTTGAGCCTCAATATTGTCAGGTATTTGAAGACGGGGACGCTGGTATTAAAGCTGCAATAGATGGAGGAATGATGGCTACAGATATCAGACAATACGTGGATGTAAATATTCAGCTTTAATAGCTGAATATTTACTTATAACTCGATGTTAATTACGTTCGAATTACCTTTTTTCATTTTTTGAGGAACTTTGGAAATAATCTCTTCTGATAACACTTCATTCAGTCTTTCTTTCACAATATTTCTATGTGTTACTAATACGACTTCTCTTACAGGCTCAGGCTCATAAAAATATCTTACCATTCCTCTTTGACCTGCATTTAAATCGGCTAATGCCAACTCCGGCAAAAGTGTTACCCCCTGATTCAATTCAACAAGCTTCTTTAATGTCTCAATACTACCTGCTTCGTATATTACCTGACTATTCTCATTGCCGCGGCCGGATGCTTTACACATTTTCAAAACCTGACTTCTCATACAATGACCTTCCTGTAAAAGCCATAAGTCATTTATCTCCAGATCTTCCTCCTTTAGAATCTTTTTCTTGTACAATATGTGTTTTTTTGAAACATACGCTACGAATGGTTCATAGAACAATTTCTTTTCATGAATCTGAGGATCACCCAAAGGCCCCACCAATATACCGGTATCAAGCAGATCATTTTTTAATCTGTATAAAATATCTTCTGTTTTCAGCTCTTCCAGAATTACTTTGACAGAAGGATATTTCTTTATAAAGGATGGGAGAAATAAGGGAATTAGATATGGAGCAAGGGTTGGAATGATTCCAATTTTTATTTCTCCTTCCAAAAGCCCTTTTTTAGAATTAATAATCTCTTTTATTTTAGCCGATTCTTTCAATATTCTGCGGGCTTGCTCAATCACATCTTTTCCAGCATCTGTCGGTATTACAGGTTGTTTCCCCCTGTCAAACAAAAGTATCCCAAGCTCTTCTTCCAGCTTTTGAATTTGCATACTTAAAGTTGGCTGTGTAACAAAACACTTCTCTGCAGCAACCCCAAAATGCCTGAACGTATCCAAAGCAACGATATATTCCAATTGAACCAGTGTCATAGTTTTTATCTATTCTCGTATAAAAATAATCAATTTGCTCTATCAACACAAGTACCCCATATTTGTACCAGTTCAAATTCAACAACAAAAACTTTAAACTTATGAAAAACTATATTTTGTCAGTAGGCTCAGTATTTCCGGAATTCAGAAAAAAGACCGTCGTTTCACTAGAAAAGGGTAAAGAATTTTCAGAGTTCAGTTCTAAAGATTATAAAGCAAATAATCAATGGTTAGTCATGTTCTGGTGGCCAAAGGATTTCACTTTTGTTTGTCCTACCGAAATAGCTGAATTCAATAAAAGAGCTCAGGACTTCGCTGATCGTGATGCGATATTGATCGGAGCTTCAACTGATTCAGAATTCGTTCACCATGCCTGGAGAAACAATCATAATGATCTAAAAGATCTAAAATTTCCAATGCTTGCAGATACCAACAGATCACTTGCGGAAGAACTTGGAATATTGGAAGCAGAAGAAAAAGTGGCCTACAGAGCAACCTACATAGTAGACCCAACTGGAATTGTAAGATGGGTAAGTCTTAACGACCTTAGCGTAGGAAGAAATGTAAATGAGGTACTAAGAGTGCTTGATGCACTGCAGACAGACGAACTTTGTCCTTGCAACTGGACCAAAGGAGAAGCTACTTTAGCCGTTTAAATAAATTGATTTCAAAATGACAACTATAACTTCAGATACATTGACAACACTTCTAAGAGAAGTTGGTGTTGAATCCCTTGATAGTGGTATATTAACAAACATAGGAGAAAAATATCCGAAATATCTTAAAGATTTAAGGATAAATATCAGTAATGGATTTAATTCTCCAAATCTCACTAAAAAAGAGTCTTACTTAATAGCATATGGTGTAGCCATCAACGAAAAAAATCAAGCCCTTATTAAGGGGCTTGAATCAAAGAGTAAAGATGAAGGAGCATCAGAAGAAGAAATTGCAGAAATCGCATCATGTGTGTCTTTACTGAATGCAAACAATGTGTACTATCGATTCAGACATTTCACACAAAAAGACTTCTATACTCAAGCCCCGGCCGGAATAAAAATGAGTATTATGGCAACACCTGTTACAGGTAAAGAATTTTTCGAACTTGTAAGCCTTGTGATCAGTGCCCTGAACGGCTGTGAAATGTGTGTCAATGCTCACGAAGAATCGCTATTAAAACTAAATACCTCCCAATCCAGAATCCTTGATTCTATCAGGTTAGGAGCAGTATTAAAAAGTCTTGCTTCAATTATGTAATTTGTGTTTGGTTGAGACAGGTTCTGTATAAGGCCCTGTCTCTTTTTTTTTATTATATCAAATACTTTTTCATCTTCTGCATATTGGTAAATCCACAACAAAAATGATAAGGTCGGGTTGGACTTATGAACTTTATCCATTATGAAACCGACCACATCTAAAATTAAAACCCATGAACCTGTTACTATCCATAGTCCTCTGTCTTCGGCATCAGACTTGGATCCCTTAATTCAATTGATTGGTGACTCAAAATACGTTTTGCTTGGAGAAGCATCCCATGGGACACATGAGTATTATATATGGAGGACTGCAATAAGCAAGAGGCTTATAAAGGAAAAAGGCTTTTCTTTTATAGCAGTTGAAGGAGATTGGCCCGATTGCTACCAAGTCAACAGATTTGTCAAAAGCTATCCGAATACTCCGGTTAAAGTTACAGACGTATTAAAGAAATTTAACCGTTGGCCAACCTGGATGTGGTCCAATTGGGAAATTGCAGCCCTCGCAGAATGGCTTAAAAATCATAACCTTCATTTGGAAGACCATCATAAAGCAGGATTCTATGGACTCGATCTATACAGTCTGTATGAATCCCTTGACAATATGCTTAAATACCTGTCAACAGAAGATCCTGAGGCGGCAGAATATGTAAAATCAGCCATTAATTGCTTTGAGCCATTTTATGGTAATGATCATAAGCATCCTGGAAACATTTCTAAAATATGCAAAGAAAAAGTAAAAGCATTATTACTTCAGATAAAAACCAAATTGCCTGGTTACGATAAAGACCGTGAATCTCCCTTAAATACAGAGCAAAACGCCTATGTTGCCCTCAATGCTGAAAGGTACTATAGTGAAATGCTGTCTTTTGGGTCCGGCTCCTGGAACATTCGGGATATGCATATGGCCGATACACTGGAGCGCCTAATGAAATTTCACGGAGAAAATGCCAAGGCCATTATATGGGAACATAATACTCACATCGGCGATGCACGTGCCACAGATATGAAGGATGATGGATTATTAAATATCGGACAAATCTTGCGAGAAAAACATCAATCTGACGGGGTTGTGCTGGTTGGTTTCGGATCATACAAGGGAACAGTGATGGCCGGGACTAAATGGGGAACACCAATGAAGGTCATGGAGGTACCGGAAGCTAAAGAAGATAGTATTGAAGCAATGCTTCATAAAGAGTCTTCCGCTAACCGATTAATTATTTCGGAAAAACAAAAAGGGATTTATAGAAAGTCTGTTCCGCACAGAGCTATAGGGGTTGTTTACAATCCTGAAAGAGAACATTGGGGAAATTATGTCCCTTCAATAATGGCAGAAAGGTATGATGCATTTTTATTCTTTAATGAAACAAAAGCCCTCCACCCAATACATACCACTCCCGATAAATCGGAAATACCTGAAACTTATCCCTTCGGAATGTAGAAACTTAAAAAAAATTGTAAAGGTTAAAAATAGAGAAGCAGGAAGGATAATTTAAGCCTTTCATGTTTAAAAAGATCTTCCGAAGATAACTTCGTGGATTTCAAATTTTAAAACTATACATATGAATAACTTTGTAATATTATATAGATTTCGAAGCCAGGAATCAGGGAATGTTTTTTTAGAGTCAATTGAAAAAAATATTTCCCAGGCATTTGATTTACAAATTAGGAGGAATAGAATATTTTCTTCTTAGTGCTAAAATGATTGCTGAAGTTCAGGATAAGGTCAATGACATATTTGATATTCTTGACATCCGTGATGATGATTATGTAGCAATATATTATACCAGGGAAGAAGAACCTGATGACATCAAAAGACTAATGATGCTTGGGCATTCAGAACTGATTGATGAAGATTTGAAAAATGGGGGAACTGTTTTTACAAGAACATTAAGTGAATTACTAGAATACGACTTTACTAAACAAAAGGCAGAACTTTGATAATAGAAAAGCAAAGGGAGGTTCAAATGATTGCCTCCCTTTAATTCTTTGTTATTCGATCTCTTTGCAACAACCAGGGAGTTTATCATGAGCAGTTGTACTCATAGGCACAAGCTTAGTGCCATGCCCCACATTTGCTATAGCTTTGTGAATTTCTAATTTGGAAATCTTAACTGTATCATAAGTAACAGATAACTGATGGCTTTCAAGATTAAAGTCAGCACTTTCAACTCCCGCCAGACTGCTGGCGGCAGCTTCAATCCTTTCTTCACACATTTCGCAATTTGCCCTTACATAAAATTCGGCAGCTTCTTGCTGGTCATTAGATTGACACCTCCAAAATAAAACGATCAGACTTGTGGCTAAAAAATATTTAGCAAAACCAGAATACATAAGTTTCTATTTATTGATGAACTATCAGAAATTTCATCAAATTTAATCAATATTTTTTGAAAGTAGATTCTTAAGCTTAGCTTCTGTGAGAGGTTTATTGATGTATTCAAAATCACCCAAATTTTTCACCTTATCTACGTCTTTTTGGTTGGACGAAGTGGTTAAGATGGCAACTTTGACATTTTCCTTATTATTAAAATCCATTTTATTGAAAAT
Source organism: Sporocytophaga sp. (assembly GCA_024707265.1). Classification (GTDB taxonomy): domain Bacteria; phylum Bacteroidota; class Bacteroidia; order Cytophagales; family Cytophagaceae; genus Sporocytophaga. The sequence goes on from JANQAB010000010.1 coordinate 639,091, forward strand.
GGAAAGAAACTCTATGCCATCCATTACAGGCATATTAATATCCAAAAGGATAAGTTCGGGACAAGTTCTGTCATCCGAATTGCAATTATCCTTGATATAATCAATACCTTCTTCACCATTAAGGGCTACTTCAATTTTTGGATTTTCCAAATGTTTTGAAATAAGCCTTTTGTTAATGAAGTTAGTGATATTGTCATCATCTACTAAAAGAATTGAATTTAATCCCATTCATTAAAGCTTTTATTGACTTCTAATTTTTAACAAATAAAAAGTTGAGAATGTTTATCTCAAACTACAAATCACTAAAATCAACCAACTAATCAAAAAAAACTAAAAGTATAGATAAAATAAAAAGGACAAAAAAAATCCCTCAAAATTTGAGGGACTTTTTATATTCATAGTAATGAATTCTTACTTAACTTTTTGAAGTATTGCTTTAAACGCAGCAGGATCGTTCAATGCCAAATCAGCAAGAACTTTTCTGTTGATTTTAGATCCTGAAGCATTCAGCTTACCCATGAATTTTGAGTAAGAAAGGCCCTGCTCTCTTGCAGCAGCGTTTATTCTCATAATCCAAAGACTTCTGAAATGTCTTTTCTTCTGTTTTCTGCCGATATAAGCATAAACAAGACCTTTTTCAACTGCGTTTTTTGCTACAGTGTGAACGTTTTTTCTTCTGCCGAAATAACCTTTCGCAGCTTTTAATACTTTTTTTCTTCTTTCGCGGGAAGCAACCGATGGTACCGACCTTGGCATAATTAATTTGTTTTTTGGATTTTGGTGACCCTTTGGGGTTCTTTATACCGCATCCTGGTTTAACATTGATTTTAACCTAATTACAAATCAGAAACTGATTTGTAATTATAGTTGAAGCATTGCTTTTACGTTGTTGGTATCAGCGTTGCTTACAAGAGTAGCATGAGTAAGCCCTCTTTTTTCTCTTAGTAGATTTTTTGGTTAGGATGTGGCTTTTAAAAGCGTGTTTTCTTTTAATTTTACCAGTTCCAGTAACCTTAAATCTCTTTTTTGCACCAGATTTAACTTTTACTTTCGGCATTTTTATGTTTACTTTTAAATTAAAGCTTATTTTTTCAACTTCGGAGTAAGCATGATAATCATCCTTTTCCCTTCAAGTTTTGGCATATCTTCAACTTTTCCAACTTCTTCCAGCGCATTGGCAAACTTCAAAAGCAAATGTTCTCCTCTTTCTTTGTAGACAATTGTTCTACCCACAAAATGTACATATGCCTTTACCTTAGAACCTTCTTTCAGAAAGTTAAGAGCATGCTTTAACTTAAATTCAAAATCATGATCATCGGTATTAGGACCAAATCTGATTTCTTTTACTACAACTTTATGGGTTTTAGCTTTAAGTTCTTTTTGCTTTTTCTTTTGCTCGTACTTAAACTTGGAGTAATCTGTGACTTTACAAACCGGAGGATCTGCATTCGGAGATATTTCTACCAGGTCTAACCCTACACTCTTAGCAATCTGAATCGCTTCCTGAACGGGATAAATCCCTTGTTCTATATTCTCACCAACAACACGAACCTTAACAGCGCGAATTTTCTCATTTATGTTATAGGGCTCTTCTTTTTGTCTTGGACCCCTATCTCTCGGACCTCTTTGTAATGCCATTTATTTAACAAAACCTCCTTGTTCTTCTTTTTACTAAAGTGCGAATTTCGTAAACTTTTGAATTATAATGAAATATTTCTTTAATTTTTATTAAGCTCTGATGCTACCTCTTTCTTAAAAATCTCAATAAACTCTGACAATGAGAAGCTTCCAAGATCTCCCTGCCCGTGTTTTCTTACTGCTATTTTTCCTTCTTCCTGCTCTTTTTCACCCATAATCAACATAAATGGAATCTTATTCACTTCCGCATCTCTGATTTTTTCTTCCAATTTTTTTCGTCTCTATGGTCTATAAAACCTCTTATATCATTCTCCTCCAACTCAGAATAAATCTGGGCGGCATAATCAGCATATTTTTTCTGAAATTGGCAATACTGCAATCTGATCAGGCGACAGCCATAACGGAAAATTCCCTGCACAATGTTCAATCAGTACCGCCACGAATCTTTCCATAGACCCAAATGGCGCTCTGTGAATCATCACTGGTCTGTGTTTCTGGTTATCAGAGCCTACATATTCCAGCTTAAACCTTTCTGGTAACTGGTAATCCACCTGAATTGTTCCAAGTTGCCACTGTCTTCCTAGTGCATCTTTAACCATAAAATCCAGCTTTGGACCATAAAAAGCGGCTTCACCTAATTCGGTTACTGTATTCAGTCCTTTCTCTGCTGCTGCTTCTTTAATGGCTGCTTCTGCCAGGTCCCATTGAGCATCTTCGCCTATATATTTAGATTTATTTTCAGGGTCACGAAGTGAAATCTGAGCTGTATAGTTTTTAAACCCTAAAGCATTAAATACATATAGTACAAGATCGATTACTTTTTTAAACTCATCTTTCACCTGATCAGGTCGACAGAAAATATGTGCATCGTCCTGAGTAAATCCTCTCACTCTGGTCAAACCATGTAGTTCTCCACTCTGCTCATACCTGTATACAGTGCCAAATTCAGCGAGACGAATAGGTAAGTCTTTATATGATCTAGGCTTTGTCCTGTATATTTCTATATGATGCGGACAATTCATAGGTTTCAGTAAAAACTCCTCACCTTCATGAGGTGTTTTTATAGGCTGAAAAGAATCAGCTCCATATTTCTCGTAGTGACCGGAAGTCAGATATAATTCTTTACTTCCAATATGAGGCGTCACTACAGGGAGATATCCCGAGCGAATCTGAGCTTTTTTAAGAAAGTTTTCCAATCTATCCCTCAAAGTAGCTCCCTTAGGCAGCCATAGAGGAAGTCCTTGCCCAACCTTTTCGCTAAAAGCAAACAGTTCCAATTCTTTGCCGAGTTTTCTATGGTCTCTTCTTTTAGCCTCCTCTAGAAATTCAAGATATTCAGTAAGTTCTTTCTGTTTTGGGAAAGTTATTGCGTAAATCCTGGTAAGTTGCTTATTCTTCTCATCTCCCCTCCAGTATGCCCCGGCAACATTTAGTAATTTTACCGCTTTAATGAAACCTGTATTGGGAATATGTGGTCCCCGGCAAAGGTCAACGAAATTTCCCTGAGAATAGAAGGTAATAGAACCGTCTGAAAGACCTTCCAACAAATCCAATTTATATTCATCTCCCTTTTTAGTGAAATACTCAATTGCATCCTTTTTGGAAATATCTTTACGAACATATTCACTTTTGCCCTTTGAGAGCTCAAGCATTTTATCTTCTATCTTTTTAAAATCTTCCTGAGAAAATTCTTTCCCTCCAAAATCGACATCGTAATAGAATCCTTTTTCAATAGATGGGCCTATTCCGAATTTTGTTCCAGGATATAAAGCTTCCAGCGCTTCAGCCATCAAGTGAGCTGAAGAATGCCAGAACGTTGATTTCCCTTCCGTATCATTCCAGGTCAGCAATTGTAATGTAGCATCGGTTTTTATAGGACGATTAGCATCCCATACTTCTCCATTTACTTTGGCTGCAAGAACATTTCTTGCAAGGCCTTCACTAATGCTAAGGGCCACATCCATTGATGTTGCCCCTTCCGGAAATTCTCTAACCGATCCGTCGGGTAATGTAATTTTGATCATTTTAAACTATCTTTTCGCTCTGGAGCGATATTATTAATTGAATCAGTTTTTCTTATGGTCGGAACGTTCTTTTTTATACGGGTAGTATCTTTAGGAACAATTGGTTTCGGTTTCTTAACCTTTGTTGTATCTTTTTTGGTTTCAATTTTCGGTGCTTTAACCCCGGACTTAAGTGTATCATCAGTCACTTGAGCTTTAACAGCAGGTTTCATAGCAGAAGAATCTACCTTTGGCACGGCAACCACCGGAGGATAGAGTTTGTATAACCTGGTTAAAGCTTCTTTTGCCTTAACATTGGTAGTATCTTCAGATTTTACATTTTCATAATAGGAAACTGCTTTGGCGCTTTGACCGGTTTTCTCTAAAATTTCCGCAATGTACAAATTTGAATTTAAGCTAAACTCAGGTTTATCAGTTAGCGGAGCAAAATATTTTTGTGCTTCTGTATAGCTACCAGAAGTAAATGCATCTACACCCAGGCGATAAAACGCAGGGAAGAATGTTGAATCTATTTGAATCGATTTTCTAAATGCTTTGAGGGAGCTTGTTTTTAAACCTTTTGATTCCAGAATTACTCCTTCAAAATAAGTAAAAAAAGGGTTATTAGGATTAACGGACCTACCCTCCAGCACATAATACATTGCAGAATCTTCTTTATTCCTTGCAAAATATATTTTAGCAAGTTCCTGAAAAGGCTTAGCATTTTCAGGATCCTGGTTAAGGGCTGCCTTGTAAGATTTTACAGCTGCAGTTGTATCTCCTTTGGCTGAATCAAAAATTCCCTGAAGTAAAAAAACATCTGAATGCATTGGAGCCAGTTGTTTCGCTTTGGCAAGGTATTGTTGAGCTTTTCCAAGGTCCTTTATTTCCCAATAAAGTCTTGAAAGCAATAAAAACAATTCAGGATCATCATTTTTGTAGCTTTCAGCCCTATGAGCAGTATTTAAAGCCAGACTTGTTTTTCCCATCCTTTGATAAATACGGGCCAACAATTCATAGTAAAGCTCTTCATTGCTTTCCAGGTAGATAGCCTGATTTATATCTTTCAGTGCATCATTGTATTTATGTACATCAAAAAAAACTTTGGCTCTCTGAAAATAATATTCAGGGTTTTCAGGATCATCTTCAATTAAGCCATTAAGATAGGTTAGTTGTGGTTCATATGAACTATTATATACAACAGGAGGAATGGTATCCTGCTTCGCATTCATTGAACACCCGGTAAACATTAAAACCGAAAGTATTAAAAATATAAAATTCCTCATATCTGTTTCCGCTCAAAATTAAAAAGGGATTTGGTATTTACAATACAAATTGAACAGATACTTTGACTCCGAATTTCCGTACATCAGGTTGGTTCAGGTAAGTGAGTCTGTGGACGAAGTCAACACGGAAGATCTTGAAAATGTTTTCTATTCCGTATCCGACTTCGACATAAGGTTTTGAAGTCATAAAGTGAAATTCCGGAGGTTTCTCTCCCTGAGGAGTTTCTTTTGCTATAATATCCTTGTTTGCCTGGCTGATTCCTCCAAAAAGTACATTAGCTGTACCAACAAATCTCCATTTAAGCTTTTTCACTAAAGGAATTCTGTTAAAAAACAGACCTTCAAAGTACTGTCGATACTTTATCCCTGCATAGGTATCGTTTATGAACTCAAAATAGTTCATTTGGTTGTAGGCAAAATTGGTAAAAAATATTGTCTGGTTACCCAAAGGGATATTTAATAACGGATATGGTACTTTGGAGAATATTCTTCCAGCAAATATATCATAATACCCTCTACCTAGTATTCCAAGCTGAATCATATCGTCCACATGCAGGTTTAACTTCGTATAGTTAAACTCTCCTCCCAGGAAACCTTTAATTCCCTGAGTAACCCCGATCGTCAGCACAGGCCATTTTTTTGTTCCCAGACTTATGCGCTCATTATCATTCTGAACAAACACTTCATCTTTGGTAATTCTCGTTTCTAGGGTAAGTTCTGTGGTCTGAATTGTAGTTCGCTGCGTAGAATCTCCGCTTTTCACGTCATTGCTATAATAGGCAAAGGGAAATATTGGAGCTAAATACCTTGTACGTAATTGGATTTTAGGAGTAAAATCTTTTTTTAATCTCACTTTGGAATGAAAAAGTATTTTGCTCACTCCAATATGGTCCCCGCAGAGTGCCCCATCTGGCAAAGGCAAGGAATAGGGCATTTGATGTAATGTTTTCAGTGGCAACACCCAGCTGCTCAATATCAGCCTTTCTTTCTATTGAAGCTATAGTCCAGGGTTTTCTGGAGAATATATAACTGGCACCCGCAGAATATTTAAAACCGCTTAGCCCGTAACTATCCTTTGTACCATAAGCCAGGTATCCTTTAAACACCCATTTTTTACTAAAATCAATATTAGTTCTGAATCCAAGTCTGAAACGGTTCCCTTCAATATTATTATTGGCATAGGCCATCAGGTATGGGCCTACATCTATTTTACCAACTTTCTTATACCCATTTATAAAAATATTAACAATTTCAACATAGGTTTTCACTACAGGTACATTATTTACCGAGTCAATCATATTATAAACATTTTGCTCGGTAGCAGTTAAAGAATCATGCCTGTTTTGCTGCCAATATTCCTGCCCTTTCTGTTGGGCATCCTCCTCTACTTCTACTAAAGAGTCGTAAAATTTAAGAGGCTTTGGCTTATTTACTTCTATTTTTTTCTTGGAAGTATAAAACTTTGCAAGCATTCCTGGAGAAGTTTCACCCACTTCATCGATGTCTATTACAATACGTGATTTTACTGGCAACCAGGGACCAGCTTCTGTAGGAGCCAGTTCCTGCTGGATCTTGATTTTATCAATGTAATTAAGGTTAGCATCACGGCTCACAGTCACATCAATTTGCTTTAGAGCAAAAGAAGTATCAGCAATCCACATAAAACCATTGAATGCCAGGTCCTGAGCCCTTTTGGGTTTAAACTCAAGTTTATAACACCATTTGCCTTCCATAAAGGCGCTGTCAACCAGCCAATAGTTATAAGAAGCGTTCCAACCATCGCTGATTGGTGAAATAAAATCTTTATTCAGAATATTAAGTCGGTTTTTATAAAAGTTATATTGTTGAAATGTGGATCCTATAAGCTGGGAAACAAGGGTCCCGTCATCAACTCCGACTCCTTTTACATTGGTGGCAACAATATGCTCCGTAGTTTTATCCGGATTGGTCCGGTGATAAAAATTAGAGACAGACTCAGACATGAATACCGGCAAAATTGGTTTTCCTTCATCTCCTGCTATTATTTTCAAACTGTCAAAAACCTGAACAAGCTTAGACATGATTTTACGCTTTCTGAATTTCTCAGTGATATTATCTATGCTCAGCTCTATTTTGCTGTAGCTTTCATATTCATAAGCGCCAAGTTTTCTATAATCGTTTTTATCTTTATTCTCAATAACTTTTCGAAGGATTCTAAACGCAGGATTTTCGCCGGCAACGACGGTTACCTCGTCCAAACTTTTTACTTCTGGAGTAATCTGAAAATCTATGCCCTGATTTGACAGACTTTTATTAATGGGTTTGGATTTTGGAAGATACCCGATAAATAAAACAGTAATAGAATCCGCCGCCTGATTGACTTTTAATACGTAATATCCTTCAAAATCAGTTAGCGTAGCCTGGTTTGATTTACGCTCTACTACATTAGCAAAGGGAATTCCTTCTCCTGTTTCCGAGTCTGTTACTTTACCCTTTATAGTGATTTCCTGGGCCATTATAGTCAGCACACAGAAAATCTGCATTAAAAGAGAAAAAATAATGCTGTTAAATAAAAACTTCCTTTTACGATTCACCCTCTAAAAATATAAAATTCTATTTTTTAATTAAATTTTAATCTGAATTTTTTGCCCCAGATATTTCGGCTTCTTTTTCAAAATGTAAAGATCTATGACTGCTTTGCATCTTGCAAGGTACTCCCTTGTTTTGGTATAAAATGAATGCTTCATCTCGACTTTCTCTGCTACGAAACCGACAGAACTCATCCCGTAATAATTGCTAATAAACAAAGCTCTGTAAATATGGAACTCCTGAGTGATGATAATCACTGAAGTTTGATCAAAAACTTTTTTGGACCGTACCACTGAATCAAAAGTTCTGAACCCGGCATAATCAAGCTGAATAACAGAGTCAGGAATGCCGGCTTTAACCAGTGCTTTTTTCATATCCTGGGGTTCATTGTAATAAGTCAGAGAATTGTCTCCGCTTAAGATAAAAAACCTCACCTTACCCTCTTGATACAACTTCCTGGCTGCTTCTATACGGTTATGAAAAAAAAGGTTAGGCTTCCCAGTCTTGAAGTACTTGCTGGTACCCAATACCAATGCAATATTTTTGGCCGGAAGTTGGTTTACGTTATAATAAACCTGCTTCTCTGTGGAATTTACCACCCAAAGATTACATAAAAAAATAATCAGGACTGACACTAGAAATGATATTGCCCCTATTTTAAAAATCTTTTTTACCACTGTTCAACCTCTAATTTGAAATATATTTATTTATATCTTTTATAGAACTCTTTTTCCAACAAATCAGGCTTTCTGACAACTCCTTTGATCCACTTTAAGTAAATCGTCTCTTTCTCTTCCTGAGAAAGCTGCCAAACTTCAGAAGGTAATTCACGCATCTTTATTGTCAACTGATGTATACAAATTGCTGCACAAACAGAAATGTTCAAACTTTCAGTAAATCCCACCATAGGAATTTTTATAAAGCCGTCAGCATGTTCTTTGGCAATTTCACTGATACCATTTTGCTCACTCCCAAAAACCAAAGCTGTTTTGGAATCCATTTGAAAGTCTTCCAAAGCAATATCATTGGTATGTGGGGTAGTTGCAATTATTTTATAACCTTTTTCTTTAAGCGCCCTATAGCATTCCAGGGTATTATCGACTCCCTTTTTGTTATGTTTAAGGATATTTACCCATTGTGCTGAACCTAAGGTAACATCTTCACTAACCTTGTATTTATTCTTATTTTCAATTACATGAATATCCTGAATACCAAAACAGTCACAAGTCCGAACTACAGCACTGGCATTGTGCGGCTGAAAAATATCTTCTAGTACTACTGTTAAAAACCTTGTCCTTGTTTCAAGAACTTCCTCCATTTTTCCCCTTTTGTTTTCGGAGACAAACTGGAGCAGATAATTTATTAATTCCCGCTTCAAAAACTTCGTTTTAATTCTAATCTAAGACGCAATCTAACTAATTCACAAAGGTTTAATCCTTAAAATCAACCTTTGTAATATAGGATATGTTCTAATACAAAGGTATCTATTTAATTTTAAATAAATAGGGGTATGATGGAATTGAATAAAATTGGAATTGAGATTGATGTTGCGACAGAAATCGCTGAAAAATTAAATGACCTTTCTGCCAATTATCATATATTTTATCAGAATGTAAGAGGGTTTCACTGGAATATAAAAGGTAAAAATTTCTTTGCTCTGCATCCAAAGTTTGAGGCACTATATACTCAGTCTTTTGAAGATATTGATAAAATAGCGGAAAGAATCCGTGCTTTAGGATTTATTCCCAAACACGCTTATTCTGATTTTATCAGAATAAGTGATATTAAAGAAATCAAAGATATTACTGATGAAATAACTTGTGTAAAGGATATTCTTCAAAACCTGAGCATTCTGATATTCAAGGAAAAAGAAATCATGAAACTCACCTCTGAGGGGCATGATGACGGCACCAATAATATGGTCAATGACTTTATCGAAGACCATGAAAAGCAAGTTTGGATGCTATCTGCATTCCTTAATCAGTAATGAATATTTAGCTTCCTAACCGGAAACCTATTCGCCCTGCTGGCTGATGGGTTTCCGGAATAAAAGATTTCACATCCTCTAACGTTAGCAATTGAAGGACTTCTTCCGTTCTCTGCTCTCCTGAAAGAGATGCCATTCTAAGATGCTGATTCCTGATCGCTTCTTTGATTATTTTTCTAACAGATCTGGCATTCCCAAAAAACTTATCCCGTTTAAAAAAAATTGAATTCAAATATTCCTTAAGCCTTGCGCAAGCCTCTTCATCAGGGATCAGATTTTCTTCTGCTAGCATAGTAAGTGCTATAGAAAATAACTCCGAAGGCTCATAATCATTAAATTCTAAAACTTTATCAAATCTTGATTTTAAACCTGGATTAGCTTCCATAAATACTCTCATATTATCCACATAGCCTGCAACAACTACTATAAACTGGCCTCTTTTATCCTCCATTTGTTTAAGAAGCGTTTCTATAGCTTCCTTGCCAAAGTCACTGTTTCCACCTTCTGAGAGTGCATAGGCTTCATCAATAAATAAAACACCTCCTTGAGCTTTCTCTATCTGCTCCATAGTTTTGATTGCAGTCTGCCCAATATACCCAGCCACAAGTCCCTGCCTGTCTGTCTCAACCAGGTGCCCCCGTTCTAATATTCCAAGAGCTTTATATATTTTTGCTATAATTCTTGCGACTGAAGTTTTACCGGTTCCGGGATTTCCAGTGAATACAGTATGAAGAGAAAATTTATTTAACACATCTCTTCCCGTTTCAATATAAAACCTAACCAGTTTTACCATTTCGAGAAGATCATTTTTCACTTCTTCAAGGCCCGTCAGCTTATTCAATTCACTTAATGCTTCGTGAAGAAGCAGCTCATCCACAGGAATATCGGGAGAAACTAAACAAGAGTTTTTAAATAAAAGCTTTACATCTTCCAATTCGATGGTTTGCAGTTGCTCAGCAGTCAGTGTTTCCGGGTTCTGGGATTTCATAACCCTTAAACCCATATTCATTTTAGCTTCTTCTACAAGACCTGTAACCATACGGGCATTTCCAAAAGCCTTGCTTCTGTTTCTGTATGCTTCTGTTAATTTTTCCGAAAGAAATTTCTTTCCATCTTCAGAAAATTTAACATATCTCTTTTCAGCTGATAGTTCTGCAATTTGAATTAACTCCTGAGGGAGATAATCAGGAAATTCAAACAAGAGGTTGAAACGAGACTTTAGGCCAGGATTGGATGCCAAAAAATGGTTCATTTCTTTGGGATAACCAGCAACAATAATTGCCAGATCGCCAGGACCATCAGACATCTCTTTTAGTAATACTTCAATTACCTCTCGGCCGAAGTCCTGCCCTGTATCACCTTCTCTGACCAGAGAATAAGCCTCATCTATAAATAATACACCACCTCTGGCTTTCTCAATTACTTCTTTGGTCTGAGGAGCAGTTTGTCCTATATATTTACCACATAGTTCTGCTCGTCCAGCTTCAGTAACTTTACCTTTGGAAAGTAGCCCGAGTTTGAAATATATTTGTCCAAGTAATTTAGCAATTGTTGTTTTCCCTGTGCCCGGATTACCCAGAAATACAGAGTGTAGACTGATTTTTTGATTTTCTTCAAACCCCTGATCTTTTCTAAGCTGTAAAAATTTGAGGTAAGAAGTATAATCAATAATCTTCGACTTAATGCCTGAAAGACCTATCATTTCATGAAGGCTTTTCATGAGTTCTTCCAGAGAGGGCCCCTTTTCTTCCTGAATGGACATAGGAAGAGGAATATTATTAAAATTTAAATCAACTAAAGGAATCCCCTCAACAAATTCATCTTTAACTTCAAAAGGAATTACAGCAATAAGCTGATCCATAAATATAACTTCAAGTGTATATTTATCATGATACCAGGTACCTTTGCTATCTGCTCCCCAACCGGTGGTAAAGGTTATAAAACTATCTTCAGGGTTTATATACTTCAGCTCCGATGTATTTCCTTTTAATTGCCCTGCATCATTATAAAAATTAAAGAACATTTCACAATACCAGGGAAGAGCCTGTTTATTGATAATATTAAACTCTACCCAAATGAATCTGCATTCATTAGCATCAAACTCTATATAGGATTTTCTCTGCTCTGGAAGTAAACCTTCATTGGGCCCCTCGTACAAGCGAACGATATCTACTTCAAAATAAGGATTGAGATTTTGATCTACCACCCCTCCATTTTCAACATAAAAACTTTTTACCCCTACAAATTCATCCTCTATATAAGCTTCCCATTCATAATCTCCTCTTAACCAAAAAGTTCCTTCTTCTTTATTACCCCAACCTTCTCTTATAATTACGACATTCTGATCAGAGGTAATTTCCACCTTTCTTTCAATACAGCAAAGTTCTCTCCTTCCAGTCTCATTTAAGGCAAAGGCTTTTAAACTAATCTTAGCTTCCCAATCCGCTTCATCAAATAATTTATTATAAAAAGATAACTCACAGTACAAATAGGTAATTTCTTTAGTATCATACACCCGTCTGTACTTTTTAGTATTGCCATCCATTGTTTCAGTGGATGAAAAGATCTTAAGATCTTTAAACTTGTATTTTTTCTCCAGATTACTAATCACTGCTAAAAATATATAAAGCTAATGTCCTAATAAACTACTCTTTAATATAACGGATTAAATTCATTCGGAAAAAATTAAACGGATTAGTTCTTTATATGTTCCTTTTAAGTAGATCAAATTAGGATTTTTTATCCACTTTCCATTTAAAACGGAATGTATTAAAAAATATGGCAAGATTATTGCCAAATAACTTATTGCAAATAATTCTCATAGCTTTTATAAAAAAGAGAGACCGCCCTCGCAAATGGCGGTCTCTCTTGCTTTTATGAGTGGTTAAATCTTTCCCTCAAAATTCACCTTATAATCAACCACATAAATCAAATTTCAGATCTTTCTGAATCTTCGGATGTCTTTTTAAAATTCTCTCTTGGGCGTCTGTGAGTATTTCTGACCGGCTCCCTGTCCCTCGTTTTATTTTCATAAATAGGTTTTTCTCTAACTTCCGGTCCGGTCTTTTTCAACTCATCATCCCTTCTGTACAAGTTTTTTTCAGTAATTGTATACCTTAGATCCCTTTTACTTTTATGCTTATTGAAATTGACCAGATAGACAATCACAAGCATCATGAATACAATTATTAAAGACGGAATTACTATCAGCATCTTAATCCTCCTCACTGTTTAGTCCTTCTTTATAACATCATCAAAAAAACTTTAGTTTGTAATGCTATTCGCTTTTGGATTTTTATCTTATTAATTTTGTTTTTAAGGGTAAAATCTAAAAGAAAGCCTGTAAGTACCTTTAAATAAAATGAATTACGACATTATAATCATTGGCGGCGGCATTGTAGGACTTGCTACAGCACTGAAAATTAAAGAGTTAAATAATAGCCTAAAAGTAGCTTTGCTGGAAAAGGAAAATGAGTTGGCGAAACATCAGACTGGGAATAATAGCGGTGTAATCCATTCGGGAATTTACTATAAACCAGGAAGTTTAAAAGCTACCAACTGTATCAGAGGCTATAACATGCTTTTAGATTTTTGCAGAACCAATGAAGTTCCTTTTGAATTGTGTGGAAAAATCATTGTGGCTACTAACGAAAATGAGCTTCATGCGATGGATAATGTCTTTAAAAGAGGACTTGAAAATGGTTTACAGGGAATGAAGCTTATAAGCAGTGAAGAAATTAAAGAATACGAGCCACATTGTACAGGGATAAAAGGAATAGTAGTACCTCAGACAGGGATTATTGATTATAAAGCAGTTTGCCTTAAATATGCAGAACTGTTTAAAAAGACAGGAGGAGAAATCTTTCTCAATCAAAGAGTAGATGATATAGTTACTAAAGCTTCCGGAGTAGAGGTAATAACATCAGATAAAGCCTTTTCCGGAAAATTAATCATCAACTGCGCAGGTCTTTTCTGTGACCGCATTGCTGCTCTTAACATAAAACCTGTAGATGTCCGAATTATTCCTTTCAGAGGGGAGTATTACGAAATCAAAAAAGAGAAACAACATCTTGTTAAAAATCTCATTTATCCGGTACCGGATCCTAATTTTCCTTTCCTGGGAGTACATTTTACAAGAATGATTAATGGTGGTATTGAAGCTGGCCCTAATGCAGTGTTTGCATTTAAAAGAGAGGGTTACAAAAGGACAGATTTCAATTTAACAGATTTTTATGAATCCATTACCTGGCCAGGTTTTCAGAAAGTGGCTAAAAAATATTGGAAAACAGGATTAGGTGAATATCAAAGGTCATTTTCCAAATCTGCGTTTACCAAAGCGCTACAAAGATTATTACCTGAAATACAAGAAAGTGATCTGATTCCCGGAGGCGCGGGAGTAAGAGCACAAGCCTGTGAAAGAAACGGAGGACTGATAGATGACTTCATGATTCTGGAAAACAGCAATACGATCAATATTTTGAATGCACCCTCACCTGCTGCCACATCATCTCTGTCTATTGGATTGACAGTAGCTGAAATGGCTCTTAAAAGATTATAATCAGCGGGGATTGATAACAATCCCTGCACCAAACCTTCCTGCTTTATTCTTCGACTTTCTTGCCGAAAAGAACTTATCTGCATTTTGATAGGTGCAAATGCCGGCCACCTCTATATTGTCGGGATTAAGCTCTTTGGAGATCAACTGAAATCTATTGGCTTCCCACAAATTAAAAAAAGTTTTACCCTCTATTTTGTTGACCATAGAAGTAATATTACCAAAAGCATTTTCTGCAGCATCTATAACTTCCTGACCTACTTCATAGATCCCGGGAGAAATACTTGGACCTATTCCAGCTATAAGATCAGAAGGCTTTGTTCCAAATTCTTTTTCCATAGCTTCAACTGTCTTTTCAAGAATCTTTGAAACTGTTCCCCGCCATCCTGCATGTATGGCGCCAATAGCCATATTGGTTTTATCAAATAACAATATAGGTACACAATCAGCAGACATTACTGCAATACAAACACCTTTCAGGTTTGTAACCAGTGCATCAGTATTACTAAAGAAATCATCACTATTCAGATTTTTAAGCACGGCAACCTTGTCGGAATGAGTTTGTTCAGGGAAAACAAGATGATTCTCAGCAACATTCATTACTTTAGAGAGTAACTTTCTATTTTGTAGCACGTTTAATTCAGTATCGTTGACTTTGAAACTGAGGTTTAAGCCTCCTAATTCTCCGGTACTGCAACCGCCATTTCTCCCTGATATAAAATGATTAATTTCATTGCATTTACTCAGGTTTGAAAATTGCCAAAGTTGTAACTTATCGAATTGTATGGAAATCATATTAAGGTTACATTATCTGAATAAAATTAATAAATAAACAACTAACTGAATAAAGGTAGTTTAAGTATTAGTATAAATCACAATTTTGAATCATTCAAAGGCATTGTCACAAGGATAAAAAAACTGAAAATGAATTAACCCCAACAAAACCATGAACATTCTCCATTTTAATTTTATAGGAAAAACACTCATTTTATTTTCACTGGGAATAGTTCTGGTTTCAGGATGTACGTCTGAAAAAAAGAGTTCCGCTAAAACGCTTAACAGTGAAAATCAAACCTGGAAAAAAGAAAGCAGCAGAGAAACTAAAAAGCATCTCAAAAGCGTAAAATCAAAGCGAAAAGAACTTGAACAATATCAGCCATCCGCCTCGCTTTACAAGAAACCAAAAAATGGTAAAAGAAAGAGACATTTTTAATTTTTGAATTCCTTTTTCCTCCTCCTTCTCTTTCGTAACTTTAATTATAAAGTTATTTCTCTACTAAATTGATTGACCTAATTATTCCATGAAACGTTCGGGTTCTGCTGACCTTCCATTACATGGTGGTCACGTACCTTATTGGCTTTCTGAAAGAATGGCCAAACTCGGAGGTGCAATCATTGAATCTTTGGTTTACCATTATGGGACCTCCGAAGTGTTGAAAAGATTAAGTGATCCCTTTTGGTTTCAGGCTTTTGGAGCTGTTTTAGGTATGGACTGGCACTCCTCCGGCATTACAACATCTGTCATGGGGGCATTGAAGAAAGCTGTAAATCCAAGATCTTCGGAACTTGGAATTTTTATCTGCGGTGGTAAAGGAAAATATTCAAGAAACACACCTGAAGAATTAATAAAAATTTCTGAAAAGCAAGGCCTGAATGCCCAAGACCTGATAAGATCCAGCAGACTCACAGCAAAGATTGACAATAATGCCATACAGGACGGCTTCCAGTTATATCTTCATTCTTTTATTGTCACAAATGCCGGGGAATGGGCAGTTGTGCAGCAAGGAATGAACGAACACAACAAAATGGCCCGGAGATATCATTGGCACAGCTCCAACATAAAATCATTTGAAGAAGAACCTCACACGAGTATTTATGGCAAGAATCAGGGAATGATCTTAAACCTGACAGCCAAGGAAGCAGCTCCTGCAAGAAACGGGCTTTTGGAACTAACCAAAGAAAAACCCGGAATAATGATGAATGAAATCAAGAAGCTCATAATGCCTTTGCGACATGAGCTCAATGTTACCGATGTTAATCTAAAAAGACTTGGAAGCGTGCTGGCTCTTGCTCATGAAACTGAAGTAAGAAATTTTGAAGAACTTATTCTTCTTAAAGATCTTGGTCCAAGAACAATACAATCTATGACATTGGTCAGTGAAATCATTCATGGTACTCCTTCCCGATTTAAAGATCCGGCAAGATTTTCTTTTGCTCATGGAGGTAAGGACGGACATCCTTTTCCGGTTTTAACCAAAGTTTATGACGAAACAATAGATACACTTAAAACCGCTGTAGAAAATGCCCGGCTGGGAAGTAATGAAAAAGATCAAGCCATAAAAAAATTATCACGACTTTCAGCTGAAATAGAAAAAGAATTCATCCCGAATGATAACTTCGATAAAATTATTGAAGAGGAAAGAGACAATGCCTATAAATATGGGGGGATGACTGTCTTTGGTAAATCCGAAAAGCCTAAAGATAAAGGTTCAAATCAACTCAGTCTTTTTTAATGAACATTCATGATCCAAACTTTATTTGTATCTGAGAGTTGCTTTTATTGAAATAATAAAAATTTTGCTAATGATTCTTAGATAAAATGGACCACAACATTCACCTCCTCTTTAAAGCTGACCAATCTGAAATTACATGGTGGGCAATGGTTTTCCGAGGAATAATTATTTATTTCTTGGCCATATTCATAATAAGATTAGGAGGCAAACGAATATTAAGCAGATTTGGCACTTTCGATGTGGTTATAAGCATCATCATCGGAGCAATACTCGCTAAAGCAATTGTAGGGAGCGCTAAGTTTATACCAACTATTATTACTTCTTGTATACTCGTTACCATTCATTTTTTCCTTTCAAAAATGACTCTTTACTACCATCCCCTTGGCCATCAGGTCAAAGGAAACCCACATTTGCTTTATGAGAACGGAAATTTTATTGATACCTCATTGAAAAGAAACAACATCTCTCATGATGACATTCTGGAAGCAATAAGACTTCAAACACATTCTGAAAGCCTTAAAAATATTGATAAGATTTATCTTGAAAGAAATGGGCAGATAAGTTTTGTTTTTTTTACGTAAAAATATAAAATCAAAAAAGATAAGAAACCATTAACTTATCTTCTTTGATTTTATAACCTGATCAAGCTCCTCTTATAACCCTTAAAAGGAAAAAGACAACAGCCAAAACTAACAATATATGTATAAACCCACCTACAGCGTCACCAAAGCCTAAGAATCCAACAAGCCAGCCTATTAACAGGATCACAGCTAATATATATAATAAATTTCCCATAATTGCCTCCTTTTCATTAAAACGAATCTTAAAGTCCCTTAAGTTTCCTTATATGCTCTATATCACAAAACTTTTTTGAGAGTTTCTGGAGTGCAGGATATCTGTTTTGTATTATTAAGTTTGAATATTCATTCTACTGAAACTTTTCATAAGACTCAATTCGTTTTTGAGATATACCAATAATATCTATACCAATGATTGATCCTGATAAAAAAGTTGAAAAAGATAAGGCTAGATATTCTTATGTCTATCAAAGTTCTCAACATCCTATACATTTTGAAAACGAAGGTGGAGAATATATTGAAGCTGAACCTAACAGATCAGAAGCATCAACTGGAGTTATTCATTATATCGATAATAATAAATAGGAAAATAGTTAGTGTTATCATCCATCAAAATCTGCAACTAAAAGATTGCATGATTTTGATGGATTTTTTTTCTAAAGTTAAGACCTAAGGCAATTAAAATATATTGGTTTGGTGTTTATGTATGTTTTTGACTAAACACCATGGCAAAATCTAAATAAAAACAAATCCTATTTTTTTTAAACTTCCCGGAATTATACTTGTTTTCATATATTCTCTTTTTTTAAACAACTAATATGGAAACAATTACACCAACATTTAAACTATCTCTTAAAAATTCTGAACAGCGAAGAAGTCCTGTTTCATTATATACCTTTTCTTTAATTCTTGGAGTAACAAGCATTATGGCAGGTGTACTATGGGATATTTGCTGGCATATGAGTATAGGCAGAGACAGTTTATTCTCTCCTCCTCACCTTGCAATCTATTTAGGAGGACTAATTACAGGTATTGGATCTATCATTAAATTGTTGGATATAACCTTTAGTAAGAAACCAAAAATCAGAAATAGCAGTGTATCCTTCTGGGGAATGAAAGCACCTTTGGGAACTTTGCTTTGTATATGGGGAGCAGCTGCTATGCTTACATCTGCTCCATTTGATGATTGGTGGCATAATACATATGGATTAGATGTAAAAATTTTAAGTCCACCACATGCTCTTCTATTTTCAGGAATTATCAGTATCCTCACAGGAACGATGCTTACGGTCCTTTCATTTCAAAATCAAAAGGAAAACATAGATCCGATAAATAACAATATTCTCAGATGGAGCTTTGCATACACTGCATCTTTGTTTCTTACCGCAATGTACATATTCATTATTGAGCAGTTAGGCCACACCAAAATGCACAATCCTCTTTTTTACCAGTTGATTTGCTCAGTTTTGATATTGCCCATTACAGGTACAATGCGAGGATCAAGATTAAGTTATCCTGCAACAAGCATAACAGGCTTTTATTCGCTCATAGTGCTAATCCAACTATGGCTTTTCCCTTTGATTCCGGCGGAACCTAAACTTGCGCCCATTCTTAATCCTATAAATCATTATGTCCCCCTGTTATTTCCTTTGCTATTAATCATACCAGGATTTATACTTGATATACTTTATACAAGAATCCGCAGCAAAAATATTTTTATTCAGGCAGTTTATTGCGGATCAGCTTTCTTTGTTTCCATCCTAATAGCACAATGGTTCTTTTCTTATTTTCTTAACTCACCTATGTCCCGCAATTGGATTTTCCAGACACATGCATTGCCTTACTACAGGGATCCTAATGCTCCGCATAGATTCGAATTTATCAAATATACAGGCACACCAATACAATATTATACAGGATTTATAATGGCATTATTGTATGCGGTAGTCTTTTCATACCTGGGTTTAAAATGGGGTAACTGGATGAGGAGGGTTCAAAGATGAAATATTATATAACCTATTTACTGCTCTATATATGTTTACAATCGCAAGCTCACATAGGAAGCCCTGATATTGTTTATCAAGGAAATGCAGGACCTTACCCTTTACTTATAACCATACAACCTCCGGATGTGGTACCCGGAATAGCTAAAGTTCTGATTGATGGAGGGAATGAAAAAATCAATCGTATAAAAATACAACCAGTCTATTATCAATACGGATCTGATGGGGCTCCCAAAGGTGATGATATCAGGAAGGTGGCTGGCACGAATCACTTATATGAAGGAAGTTTTTGGCTTATGACATTTGGCTCTTCGAGTGTAAAGGTATCAGTAGAAGGTATAAAAGGTGCTGGCTCCACAATTGTACCTGTGCCAGCGGTGGCAACAGCAACACGAGCCATGGAACAGACCACCAGTATATGCCTTGCAATTATGGGGGTCTTTTTAATATTGTCACTGGTTACGATTATTGGAGCTGCGATCAGAGAATCAACAATACCACATGGAGCATTACCAACCCAGAAAGAAAAAAGGATTTCCAATATTGTAATGAGCCTTTCATTTATATCAATAGTATCACTACTCCTATTTGCCAATAACTGGTGGGAAAAAGTAGAAAATGATTATAGAAAAAAAATGTTCAAACCACTCAAGTTAAATGCACATATTAAAAAAAATACACTTCACCTTGATATCAAAAATCCAATATGGCTACAAAGAAAAGCCAACGACCTGATTGCTGATCATGGTAAGTTGATGCATCTTTTTCTCATCGATACAAAAGGACAAAAGTTTGCTCATCTTCATCCAGAACAAAAGGATTCATTACATTTTACAAGTACTTTACCTACATTGAATCAAGGAAAATATCTGGTTTTTGCCGAAGTTGTACATTCGAACGGAATGGCTGAAACCCTTACAGATACGTTACAGGTTCTGGAAAATATTAATTCACTAATTACAGATAATGATGATTTTGCAGGTAATGTTCCTCTAAATTCTGAAGTTTCTGTTATTGACAATCTCAAAATCAAAGCAACCAGTCAAGATAAAATTATTTCAGGGAAACCGGTAAAACTCTCTTTTACCTGTACGGAGGATGGAGGTAAGCCTGCTAATCTACAGCCATACCTGGGAATGGCTGGGCATGTAGTAGTAATGAAAGATGACGCTTCAGTCTTTATACATTTACATCCTATGGGAACCATATCTATGGCTTCCCAATATGCACTTGCACAAAAAATAGATGAAAATGTAACAATATGTGGATATCTTTCTGACTCCCTAAACGCAAGTCTGGAAACCACTGGCATTATTGATAAACAAACCATTAGTCTTATGAGACTAAAAAAAGAATATAATAGTGAAATAATATTTCCTTATGTCTTTCCAAAACCAGGAGACTACTATATATGGGTCCAGGTAAAACATAAAGGCAGCATCAAAACCAGTAAATTCAAAATTAAAGCGGTTTGATTAATTAAAGGGAACTTTTAATATCTATTTATCAAAACACAAGCCTTGAAAATAAGTCAAAGGCTTGTGTTTTTTTAAATAAGAATCTTTCAGCACCAATACAGCTGCATCTCCTTCCTATCAGTCCGAATCAAATACAAGAATTTTCCTTTAAATAAGAAAATTCAAAAAGATCAAACAAGCCCATAACCCAAGCTAGCAATGGATCTAAAGTAATCAATCCTAAAAATTTAGACAGAGATATCAATTGGATTTAGCCATGTTTATTTAGGATTTTTGATATTTTTATTATCTTTAGGTTTCACATACTCAAATCAAACACAGAAAAAATGAAAAAAACTCTACTCGTAATGCACTTCCTGCTTTTACTGGCAGTGCTTTCCAGAGCTCAGACACCACTTTCCATGAACGGGAGGTTAAGTGTAACTGGCGGTAAATTGGTCAATGAATGTGGAACAGCTGTACAACTACGTGGGTTAAGCACCCATGGAGTGATGTTTCACCAGGAATGTTATACAGAATCTTCAGTAAAATCAATTGCTCAGGATTGGAAAGCCGACCTATTGAGGCTTGCTATTTATACAGAAAATAGTGATGGAGCTACAAAAGGTTTCGCTCAAGCAACTGATAAAGAGTTTTATTATCAGTGGATCGACAAAATGGTAAGTCTTACTGAAAAATACGGTATTTATGTAATTATTGACTGGCACATTCTAAAGGATGGAAATCCGGGAAATTATCAATCACAGGCAAAGGCATTTTTCACTTTGATGTCCAGCAAATATAAAGATAAAAAACATGTCATATATGAGATCTGTAATGAACCAAATGGCGGAACCTCATGGGGAACGATTAAAAGTTATGCAGAGGATATCATTCCTGCAATAAGAAACAATGACCCAAATGCTGTAATTCTTGTCGGAACTCCGGAATGGAGCAGCAGAATTGATCAGGCCAGAAGTAATCCATTATCCGGAAATAATGCAAAGAACGTCATGTATACACTTCACTTCTATGCAGGAAGTGGTGCTCATAATCAGTATAAAAACTATTTAAGAGATGCAGTTTCTGCTAATTTCCCTGTATTCATTTCAGAGTGGGGAACAACTGAAGCAAGTGGCGCTGGTAACATAGATTCTAACAATTCCAGAGACTGGTTATCTTTGTTAGAACAGAATAAAATAAGCTGGGCTAACTGGCAGTTTTCAGATAAAAACGAATCTTCTTCACTGTTAAAAGAAGGTTCTTGTATCAGAGAATCATGGATTAATTTCAGAACAGACAATTCAGGAAATTCCGGAAAACTTATCTATGATGAGCTTAGAAAAACAAAAAACTATACAACCTGTGGTACTGTAACTATACCGGTTACGCCAACCCCTCCGGTTTGTCCTAATGCAACAGGATCTAATTTAAACATCTATGGTTGTCCTGTTACCAATACCTTCAACACCAACTATTGCGAGGGTTATAATACCAAACAAGCCTATGTAAGAACTGATTTTTCCAAAGATACAGTTCCATATTTTACTTATTGGAAAAAACCATCAGAAGGAAGCACTGTGTATTCGGCTGTAATTCAGAACGAAAAACTTGTAATCACCTCGGTAAATGCTGATCCGAACTATTCTACATTCGGATTTGATTTTGGAAAGTTAAATGCTACAACCCATGTTCCTATTGACTTACGTGCCAATGCAGTGCTTAAGTTTGATGTAAGTTTCCAGAAAACCAATTACTCGGCTAATGATATCTCATTGTATATCGAAATGGTCGACGCAAATGACATAAGCATCAATGCCAGTGCATTAGGTGCCTATAATCGTTTTGTCCTGCCAGTAGATGGTACAACAAAAACCATCGTTGCAGACTTTACCAAAGGAGTTAAAAGAACTCCGGCAGAAGGTGGAACAAGTGGTAATCCAAAGGAGGATACTTTTGACAGAACAACCTTTGATTTCTCAAAAGTTACTAAAATTACTATTTGGGTAAATCCAGATGTAAGCGGAGTATATAAGAGACCTCCTTTTACAGGAACATGGACTATTGACAACTTCAGCCTTGGATACGACGAAACTAAAGCTGTAAGCTGTGATGAATATGTTGATGTAGATCTTTGTCCTGAAGACCCAAACAAAACCAAACCTGGAAAATGCGGCTGTGGAGTACCTGAAGATGGCTGTGATTGTAATGGTGTAGCAGGAGGAACTGCTTTTACTGACTTATGTGGTGTGTGCGTTGGAGGTAATACTGGGAAGGCAGAATGTGATGGAAATTCCTATACAGGAACTCCATATCCTATTCCTGGAACTATTGAAGCTGAAAATTTCGATAAAGGCGGACAAGGCGTAGGATATTATGATATCACTGAAGGGCAGCCTGCATCAAGCTACAGACCAGGAGATAATGTTTTCACTGAACTTGCAGGAGGTTCTACCAACAATTGGAACGTTGGTTATACATCAGTAGGAGAATGGTTAAACTACACGGTAGATGTAAAATATCCTGGAACTTACCATGTTAGTTTCAGAGCGGCATCTGAGCGTGCTACAGGAAAATGGCACCTGGAAGTGGATGGACAAAAAATTCCAAACTCAGATTTCTCTCTATCTTCAACAGGAGGCTGGCAAACATACTCCACTCTGAAAACTACTCAGCCTATTACTCTGAAACAAGGAAAACAAGTAATAAGGCTTGTATTTGATGGAGCAGATGCTAACATCGATAACATGATTTTCGAAGCGGATGAAGTTATTACCTCTATACCAGTAAAAGCTGCAAGCAAAGTAACTGTTTATCCAATGCCTGCAAACGGCCTCATCAATATCAGCCAGGAAGAGATGTCCTATAATAAAGTTGTTATGATGGATATGACAGGAAACGTGATTAAAACAAAAACACTTTCTGGTTTAACAGAAGAACTACCTTTGCAGAATGTTTCCCGCGGCATTTACATGCTAGAGCTAACAGGCGCTAAAGGTTCTGAACATGTAAGAGTTGTAGTTGAATAAAAAGATTTCTTTCTAAACTTAAAAAAGCCTCCCGACCTACGGGGGCTTTTTTGGTTTAAAACCTTCCTTGTCTTACTTTTTTTTAACAATCCAGTTTACCATTGGCCCTTCAATTTGTAATGTATCAGGACCTAACAGATCTGACTTTTATGAACAGGAAACACTGCTCTATATGGATTCTTATCAATATTTTATTCTTTCAGTTTTCAAATGCTCAACCACCGGGAGCTTCAACCAACTGGAAACTGGTATTTGAAGACAACTTTGACGGTACAAAGCTGGATCAATCTAAATGGGGCTATAATTATCCTTGGGGAAACACTCATAACCACAGGGCTTATATGACAGATTCAATGGTCACGGTCAAAGATGGAATACTTAGTATAAAAGCAATAAATAAAAGGCATCCCAACGCCCCTGCCGGAACTGACAAATACCCAAGCTTCGGATATCTTAGCTTTGACTACACAAGTGGAGCAATTCATTCAAAGGGAAAATTCGAGACAACCTATGGATATATTGAAGGAAGATTTAAAGTCCCTTCTACTTCTGGCACCTGGCCTGCATTCTGGACATTGAATGCTGATGGAGCCTGGCCTCCTGAGATTGATATTCTGGAAATTCCGGATGACCGTAAAGTACATCATTATTATTATCACTATGGTCCAGACTGGCAAAATGAGAAATCATTCGGAAGCACTCACACCGGACCAGACAAATCACAGGGTTTTCATACTTATGGTGTAGAATGGGGACCTACTTATTTGAAGTTTTATTTCAATGGACAACTTCTCAATTCATACACCAATAGATCCGAAGCTGCACAAGGTAAAAACATGTATATGTTAATCAATCTGGCGATAGATGGTTGGGCACCTACTCCGCCTGCCAACGCACAATGGCCTGCCATATATCAATGTGACTGGGTCAGAGTATGGAAGGTAAATGAATCAGCCAATTTTGACTTTGAAACAGGAAGCCTTTCTCCCTGGGGTCCATGGAACAATGCAACTATAACCACAGATTGTAAAAGATCAGGTAATTATGGTGTAAAATTATCAGGAAACCCTGTTAGTATTGAACGAACAGTTATGCTGGAGCCTAATACCAGATATGTGTTCGGAGGGTATGGAAAAGTCAATACCTCTGGAGAAACGGCAATGTTTGGAGTAAAAAACTATGGAGGAAATCAGATTACCAAAAATGTAAGCAGCACATTCTTCACTAAGGATTCAGTGATCTTTACTACAGGAAGTTCAAATACCAGTGCAATAGTATTCTGGTATAAGCAATCAGGAAACGGAAACGCCTGTGGAGATGATTTTTTTCTTTATAAGCTAAACCTTCCTCCACTTATTACCATTACAGGTCCTGGAAACAATCCAATAATCAATGCTCCGGGAACATTTATCATAAATGCCAATGCATCTGACTCTGATGGTTCGATTACAAAAGTTGAGTTCTATGACGGTTCTACCCTTCTTGGCACAGATGCAACAGCACCTTATAGTTTTTCTTTAACTAATGTATCTGCCGGAAACCATATCATCACAGCAAAGGCCTTTGATAATGCAGGAGCATCTACCTTTTCATCACCGCTTCAAATAAATGTCAATGCCTTACCTATCATTTCGATTGTAGAACCTGTCAATAACACAGTATTCAATGCTCCTGCTTCCATCAATATAAAAGCCGTAGCAAACGATCCTGACGGAAGTATAGCCAGTGTTGAATTTTATAATGGAGCTCAATTAATAGGTACAACATCCCAGGCTCCTCATTCTTTCATCTGGACAGAATCTAATGACGGCCAATATGATATTTTTGCCGTGGCAAAAGACAATCTGGGTCAAACATCCAAATCCAATACCATTTCTGTTTCTCTCAGTACAGTAAGCTCCATAAACGCCTCATATAACAATCAGTTGATGGTTTACCCCAATCCGTTTTTTTCCGATTTTAAGATTATGATGGAAAAACCAGAAAAAATCTTAAGTGTAAGATTATACAATTCAGAAGGGAAAGAAATTTACAATACAAAAGACATACAGGCCAATGAATTAACAATAGGAAGCGAACTTCTTCCAGGAGTATATTATATAAATCTGGTGACCGAAAGTCATTGCTTTACAAGAAGTATTTTCAAAAAGTAGTTTTTCTATTTAAGAAATTCCCACTCAGTTAAATTATTAACTATGGGTGGGAATTTTATTTAGAGAGTCTTAATAAAAATTTTTATTTCCTTAATTCATTTTCGAAATAAACGAGCGCATCATTCCAGTCACTTATTCTGACATGATGATTGACGTGAACATTATGACTTGCAGTAAAAAGTAAAGGCTTACCTTTAAAGCAATCCAGGTTCTTTGTATGATCATCAATCATATAGTCGGTGCCTATAACAGATTTGTCTCCACATAACACAATGTTCTTCCAGGTAATATCAGGAAAGTGCTCAGCAAGCCACTGATATTTTTCGTTTAAAGACTGAGGGAATTGCATTGCTGCTGAAACAATAAATATTTCATAATTTGCCGAAAGAGATTTTAATGCCTCTTTGGCCCCTTTCATAACGGGTATAGTTCGGAAAAAGCCGGGAGTAAATAAATACCTCAAAACTGCTGTTTTATCCGGGAAGGCTTCTGTTTCGGGTAATCCGTGTAATGATTTTCTTTCAACCCGAATGCCACTTTCCTTTTCATACCACTCAATATAATGCGACTCTACATCAGCGATAACATTGTCCATGTCAATTGCGACAGTTTTCCTGGTTTTCATATTAATATTTTTAAGCATTATACTAAGATTATTCTTTTTCCAGATTAGGCAAAAATGCAGTAATAAGTCCAATTAACGGAAGGAATGAACACAAATGGAAGACATATTCGATCCCTGTTATATCTGCAAGTTTTCCGAGAATAGCTGAGCCTATCCCTCCCATTGCAAATGCCAATCCGAAGAAAAGACCCGAGATCATGCCCACTTTACCAGGTACAAGCTCCTGAGCATATACAAGAATAGCAGAGAATGCAGAAGATAATATAAACCCGATACAACTGATCAATACTGCAGTCCACTCCAGGTTAGCATAAGGAAGTAACAATGTAAAAGGAGCCACCCCAAGTATTGAGATCCAAATAACATATTTACGACCAATCCTGTCTCCGACAGGCCCTCCCACCAATGTACCGGCAGCCACAGAGACAAGGAATATAAACAAATATACCTGAGCAGTCTGTACGGACACATGAAATTTGTGTATCAGATAGAAGGTAAAATAACTGCTCATACTTGCCATATAGAAATACTTTGAAAAGATGAGCATAATCAGAACTCCCAAAGAAAATATAACTGTCCATTTGGGCAAAGACCTGGCTTCAGACTCTTTCTTATGCTTCTTAATCCTGTTAAGTCCATTATTCTTATACCATATGCCAAGGTTAAACAAAACGATAATTGCAACTAAAGCTATCAGAGAAAACCAAACGATTTTCGATTGCCCATAAGGCACAACTATAGATGCGGCTAATAAAGGACCAATAGCACTCCCGGCATTTCCGCCGACCTGAAACAGAGATTGGGCAAAACCACGTTTACCTCCGGATGCCATATAAGCCAGCCTTGATGCTTCAGGGTGAAATATAGCAGAACCTACTCCTACAAGACCTACAGAAACCAGGATCATAGGATAAGTGGAAGAAAGAGATAATAAAATAAGCCCAATAAGCGTGAATCCCATTCCAACAGCAAGTGAATTGGGCTTTGGATTAAGATCCGTATAATAGCCTACAAATGGCTGCAGCAAAGATGAAGTAAGCTGGAATGTAAGCGTAATGAGCCCCAATTGTGCAAAACTAAGATTTAGAGAGTCTTTCACCAGAGGATAAATGGAAGGAATCAGAGATTGAATGGTATCATTTAACATGTGAGAAAAACTGATTCCTAACAATACCACCATCACAGTGCTTTGTACTGCTCCTTTAGAAGCAGCTAAATCTTTTGAATTTTTCATAATTGATCTAAATTAATCAGATCATCTGATGTTTAAAGGTAAATTTTTTTATTTGCATTGACCCGTAATACAAGCGGCCCAGTACCAGGATTTTTGCGATTTTTTATCAATAATTGATTGGAGAAGGGCTTCATGCATGGACTGAGTTTCCATAAAAGATTCTGTATTTACAAAAGACTCCTGAAATGACTTTTTCATCTCTGTAGCAAAAGTTTTGTACAGGTCAGCCAGAATAAAGTTCTGACAGGCCTCTGCGATACTGATATGGAAATTAATATCCGTTTCGATGCACATTTCAGTATTATTAGAAAAAGCTGCCTCCTTTCTTAGCGCCAGATAGTATTTCATTTTCTCTATATCTTCATCAGACCGAAACATTGCTGCTTTTTCAGCGATTTTCAATTCCAATAGTTGTCGAACCTCATTCAGATCATCCCCATTTTCTCTTTGAAGCCTCTTTGATAAGGGCTCTGCAATAACAGGATGACTTTCTACAAAAGTTCCTGCTCCCTGCTGTACTCTGACCATCCCAGTATTCGCCAGTATCCGCACGGCTTCTCTGATTGTAGACCTGCCGACTCCAAATAGCTGCATCAATTCTGGTTCTGAAGGCAGCTTTTGTCCTTCCGTATATTCCCCGGAACTGATTTTTTGCTTCAGCAGGTTAGCAACTTCCTCTGCAAGATTTTGGCGTTTTATTGGTGTAGAAATACTCATCATATCATCTGATGATTACAAATTTAGAAGATAATTTTGATAAGAAAAGGATAGAAAAAAAAATTCTGTTAACGGAATTTAACAAACCAAACTGTAAAACCGATAATTAACAAAACAACAAGCAGTCCCACTCTGCCATTCCAATTTTGGCTTAACACTTCTCTGAAAGTATATTTTCTTAAAAACAAAAATCTGAAACAGGCTCCGATAATACGAAACAGTCCGTATGCTAATTCACCAAAAGCTGTTTCAATTAAAGCTTCAAACAATTCAACCATTGATATCCTATTGATTCTGATATTTTTTCAATTCTTTTGAAGGTACCAGGATTGTCCTGTTTTTCCATGTTTCAGAATTATAGGCATATTCCTTCTTATACTTCATGGTAGTTGGTTGAACGACCCCATTATAGGCAGCCTCATCAATATCCTCGATATCCATAACAAGCAATTCCCACTTGCTTTCTGAATTAAAAGATAATTCTATATCGAATTTCATTTCATTCAATTCCTTATCTATAAAAAACCTTTTTTCCTTTTTAGTAATGGAAAAACTTCTATCAATAGATGCAAACTCATTCTGATTAACGCTTATAAATTTAGGGAAATAGGCAGTTTTACCTTTCTGAAAAATAATATGAGCCTCCTTATAATCAATAGAGTGGCCGACACCAAGTAACTTAAAATTTTCACTTTTCTTTCCTTTAGCAAAAGCGAAATCTAACTTTAAGACAGCAAAAGAAGAAGTTGAAATATACATGGTCCCTTCAAATAACCCTTGTTTGCGAGGAGCGAAATGAATTTTGTATACCGGATCTCCATCAACAATGGAAATATCCTCCATTGTATAATTATACCTGCCAGTACTATTTATAAACTCCCAGTTTTTACTTTGAACTGAAGTATATTCCTTTAGAAGATATAAAATTTCAGCTTTAGCAAGGTCTGTATCAACAGTGTAATTCAGAGTATCATTTTTGTTCGTGGTCCAGGAGGCTTCATTACTGCTATTATTTTTAAGTTTTTTACTCAAAATTCCTGTCCTGACCTTATAGTAAATCTCATCATTTTCTCTGCTTTTCTCTATATCGCTGAAAAAGGCATCCAACTTTTTCTTCAAATTCCTTTAAAAGAGTTTTCTGAGACCCGTCTTCAAGAGAAATGGCCTTTTCCGGAATGAGCTTATAGCTTGTTCCGTTTCCATAAAGATCTACTATGATATCTTCATACTCCACAACCTCCGAGGGCATCTTTTTAAACAAATCATTAAAAGTAGCCTTATCCAAACCCACAAAGTTGGATTTCTTTAAAACAATCTGATTACTTTGAAATGGAGTTCTTTCGTAGCTGTGAAAAAACAAATGTTTTTTATCGAAAAATGCATGGTGATTTTTATTAAAATTTTCCTTTACTTTTTTCAATATTTCTTCAATAGCTATTTCTTGAGCTACTACCTGAATCTCTTTAAGGAGACCTGAGGCCTGAGTCATGAGTATTTCTCCGGATTTCATCAAGTCCTCAAGTCTTATTTTGATGGTTTCATAACCTATGTATGAAAAAACGATAGTATCGTCAGCCAAAAGATCTGCAGTATCAAGTAAAAATCGTCCTTCGCTATTGGACACGGTGCCCCGTGACTTCCCCTGAACTTCAATATTTGCGAAAAGGAGAGGCTCGTTGGTAGCAGCGTCCAGAACAATACCGGAAACCTGTACAAAACAGGCCTTTGCCTTTATATTGAATAAAACAATCAATACCAATAAATAATAGATACCTCTTTGCATTGAATTTTGTATTCTAAAGCAGATTAATTTTAATGCTTTAAATGAGAATTTACTATTTAAAAATCTGAAAATAAATCTATACCTAAATACCTCGTACTATGGCATATTTTACCTAACGCTTCGAATCCATTAGGAAGTTTTTTTGGTACATTTTTACTTTTATTTTTTTAAATGCACAAACAATTGGAATTGTTACAAGTATTAAATTTTGTAATTTATTAACAGAAACTTCATCAGAGATTTATTTAATTTAGTCTAAAACATAGTACAGATCCAAGATGATCTAAAATTTTTTTTAGATTCTTGGAGATTTAGATTCTTTTTTTAAACTTTTTTTTTCTAAATTTCGTAAATAAACAGTTTGACCTATGAAAAATAGACTTGTTAAGCTTTCTGCAGCTTGTACAATTTATTTGTCCACCTTTCTGCACACGCAAGGCTTTTCGCAAGCCACGCAAAACGTGACTGATAAGCAAAGAAGTGATTCATCACTTTGCTTTGTAAAACCTAATATTAAGATAACGAAATTCTATTCTAAGGATGAATTAAATAAGCTTCAGAAACTTGACCTGATTGAAGTTTACAAATCCAGATTAGCATACCTGATTGAAATTTTACCATTTCTTTCCCTGAACCCTGCGCCTGGGGCTTCTTTCCACGAAATGTCAATACCTGAAACCGAAACCAATATTTCACATCTTGAAAAAGAGATGAAAAACAAACAGGATTTTATTAAATCACTTTTTGAAACATTGGATGACGTTGTACCATATTCTGAAAAAACAAATATCATCTGGTCAATTTTATATTTTGATGAAATGATAAAAAGGTCAATAAATCAAAGTAAATAGAAAATAAAAGCCTGCATTTAATAAATACAGGCTTTTATTTTCAAATTGATTTCTTTCCTACTTTTTTCTTATCTACTTAGATCTCGCTATTATCTATTTGAAAATAACATTTTTTACATTTCGCAATCAATAACAGTTACTGCAATTGCAAAATAAAATCCTGTAGTCTTTTCTGATTGCACACAATCCAGACAATATCCTTTTCCATAAACTGCATGGACGAATCAGGATTCAAAATTCTTTCACCATCTCTTTCGATACCGACTACAAGCGCTTTAGCTTTTTCTCTCATGCCGGAGGAACGTATGGTAATTCCTTTCAGAGGAGAATTCGAGTTAATTGTGACTTTTTGAAGAGTCATCGATTCCTTTTGAAGAAGAGGTCTGCTTTCTTCAGAAAGTTCGATAAATGGTTTTAATTTCGCCAGCTGATCATCCGTTCCAATTACCATTACCTCATCTCCCGGATACAATTTTTCATCTCTGCCAGGGTTCGCTATTGTATTTCTTCCTCTTTCAATCATTGCAATGTTTACCCCGAACTTTTCCCTGATTCCCAGATCATAGAGATTCTGCCCTACAAAAGGGGATTCCGGAGAAACTTTCAACTCAACAAGATGAGCATCCCACGGTACTATATCCGGCCTGATTTTCTCTTTATGAGATGCCTGCTCTTCTTTTTCATTCAGATTTGTCAAAAAACGACTCTCTATCCGGCTATACATCCTTTGAATCCTTTTAGTAAAAAGGCTATTCAGACCGGCAATAATCACAATTACAAGTATTAAAAAATAAGGATCTGAGATAAACTGAATCACTAATATTACTGTAAAAAACAGGCCTAGCACAATTCTGAAAAGGTTCAATGCTATAAGTGGACCACGGCTCACATTTTCATTATGCCATAAATTAGAAAATGCATTTTCCTGAATTCTCCGCCCTACTAAAGCCCATAAAAATGGTGCGGCAAGGAGTAAGCCAAACCCAGCAGCTACAAAATCAACAATGATAGCATTGCTAACATGGTTTCTTATAAAAGGTGATATGTATTTTGTAGAGACGAAGAATATAGAGATGATACAAACTGATTGTATTACTAGATTGTAAATATATGAATGCAGGTAAATTTTCCAGTCACTGGTTGTGGTAATAACCTGGGCTGTAGAGCTGTATTTGTTAAGTTTTTTGATCCATCCGGCAGGTAATTTTTTTTCAATGACATCGTAGAATCCTGCCGAATAACGGATTAAATAAGGAGTCGTAAAGGTAGTTATCGCAGACACCGCAACGGCTATCGGATAAAGAAAATCACTTGTAACTTTTAATGTAACACCCAAGGTGGCAATGATAAACGAAAATTCACCTATCTGAGAGAGACTCATACCCGTTTGAACCGAAGCTTTCAACGATTGCCCGGAGATCAAAGCACCGGCTGAAGTACTGAATAGTTTTCCTGCCACAGTTATGAAAGTGATCAATAAAACAGGTCCGATATTCTGAATCAACATATCGGGATCGATAAGCATACCAACAGAAACAAAAAATATAGCACCAAACAAATCTTTTACGGACTTTACAAGATGTTCAATTTTTTCTCCCTGAACAGTTTCTGCCAATATAGATCCCATAATGAACGCCCCCAAAGCAGGAGAAAAGCCTACTTTTGTTGCTAACATCACCATAATGAGACAAAGAGCAATTGAAACGATAAGCAAAGTCTCATCATTCATTAATTTCCTGGTTTTTTTGAGGAACGTAGGAATAAGAAATATCCCTCCTATAAACCATAAAATTAAAAAGAAAGCAAGTTTCAATACGGAGATAAGCATTTCGGCTCCGGAGAAATTCTGACTCAGTGCAAGAGTTGACAAGAGTACAAGGAGGAGAATGGCCACAAGGTCTTCTACTATAAGTACTCCAAAGACGAGTACTGCAAATTGCTGAGTTTTTACATCCAACTCTTCAAATGCCC
Organism: Sporocytophaga sp.; assembly: GCA_024707265.1. Classification (GTDB taxonomy): domain Bacteria; phylum Bacteroidota; class Bacteroidia; order Cytophagales; family Cytophagaceae; genus Sporocytophaga. Next base: position 672,042 of record JANQAB010000010.1, read on the forward strand.
TGATAATAATAGTTGTAGAGGAAACAGACAAAATTCCTCCCAGAAATATACTGTCCATGCTAGACCAGCCTAACAGTTTACCAGTACCATAACCTAAAGCCAGCATTACGATCACTTCCATGGCAGCAGTAATAGAAGCCGCCCCTCCTACCTTAGCGAGTTTTTTAAAACTGAATTCAAGTCCAAGAGTAAAAAGCAGGAATATTACACCAATCTCTGCCCAGATTTCGATATTTTCCTGGTCAGTAATACTGGGAAATATGGGAATATGCTGCCCAACCAACAAACCTGCAATAATGTAACCAAGTACAAGAGGTTGTTTAATTCTTTTAAAAATTAAAGTAATCAGGCCTGCCGCGCCGAGTATCAGCCCTAAATCAGAAATAAGTGGGGGTAAGTGTACCATAACAACAATCTAAAATAAAAATGTAATTTTTAGAAACCCAAAAAAAGAGATTCTGGTTTCCAAAAATTACATTTTCAGCAAATTTAACATTATAATTCCCATATGAAAGGGAACTGGAAGGATAAAATAGTTAAAGAAAATAAACCGCCTGAGATTTATGCAGGTTCAGCTATTTTCTTTTTTTACATCTGAACAAAGTATGGCTTACTCCAATATTGTCAATATCCTCTTCTACATATAAGCCAGCAGCATGAACGCATTGAATCAGGTTTTTGGAATGGTACATCTGACTATTTCCATTGGCCATAGCTGTGAAATACAAAGAAGTCATCTGAAGGCTGAATGCCGATGCTTCATATTTTTGTCTATCCCAATAGGTTTCAAGAATGTAAATCGCTCCATTGTCATCAATTGCATCTACACATCTTTTTAGTATGGAAATAATTTCTTCTTCTGAAAAGCAATCCAGGAACTGACTCATCCAAACCGCATCTGCCCCTTTAGGTAAGCTTTGGGATGCATCCAACAGATTTACATGATGACCTTTTATTCTTTCTGAAAATCCCTCCTTCGCAATATTCTCCTGAGCCATTGCCAGCTGTCCTGGTAAATCAATAATGGTCATTCTGACATCTTTGTCATACTTCACACATTTCAATGAGAACTTGCCAGTATTGCCTCCAATATCATAAATGTGAGCAGGCTTATGCTTAAATATATATGGCAAAACGGTATCGAATGCCTGATCTGAATAATAATGATCAAACTCAAACCAGCTCGTTTTTGCCTTCGAAGGCAACTTGGAAAGTCCCTCATATATTGTTGGCCAGTTCCCAAAAACTTTTAATCCTTCAGGCTTTCCGTTTTTAATTGAATCTTTTAATTCATTTAACCCCTGATAACAAACATCTTGTATAAAATTAAAATTTACATTTGTAATTTCATCATACAGAATAAAATGACCGACTTTTGTAATTATATAAGATTCATCCTCTTTCTGATACAAAACTCCTATTCCTAATCCTGCTTCCAGCAGCACTCTTGCACCATAAACCGATAAATCCAGATCGGTAGCAATATTTTCAAGCTTGGCTCCTGCCTGGCCTTTTTTCGAAACGTATTCCAGAATCCCTAACTCCCTTAAACACCTGACAGCCTGAAAGATAACTGGAGCAAATGCTATTTTCTGTGCTTCTGTAATAGCTTCTATAGCTCGTTTTGAATCGGTTTTAAAAAAATTCATTATTCTACTTTTAATTAATTTTTATACATTTTAAATGTTCAGCGAACTCCTCTTAAAGGAATAGTTCGCTCCTAATTTTTTATTTAACGTTTAAATCTGCCTTTATTAGCTACAATTTGACTAAACACTTTTTGCAATATCATTTGAAATAATTAAAAATGGATGAAAATACAATTAGAATCTCATTAGAACAAAATTTATTTCTTGATTTCGTACAAAAAATATCATTAAAATTAACTATAATTTTTTTTCAAAAAAAAACTAATTTAGAAGACTTTATCTATATACTTGAGAATATGAATAAATCAGCATTACCGGCTCTTATACTGTTTTTTCTAAGCTCTTTGCTTTTAGCCCAGCCAGAGAACGAATTTAACAGAGAGGAAGCCAGAGACATGATTGCTTTATGTAACAGTTTCAGTTTTACTGAATTATATGGCACAGATTCTACAATAATTCCTAAATGCTATACAAAAATCTATACCTCAGAGGTATTAGGAATGGATAACTTATTTCAAATCTATAAAAAAGATAATGTCGCCGTCATTAATCTCCGAGGATCAACTGCAAAAAAAATAAGCTGGATGGAGAATATTTATTCAGCAATGATTCCTGCAAAAGGTGTAATAAAAATTCAGGATGAGAAATTCAAATACTCTTTTGCTAAAGATAATCATGCGGCTGTACATGCTGGATATGCCCTGGCTATGGCATTTCTTGAAAAGGATTTAATATTAAACATTAAAAAATTAAATTCAGAAGGCATTTATAACTTCCTGATTACCGGTCATAGTCAGGGAGGAGCTCTAGGCAATATGCTTCTCGCTTATATAAATAACCTTACGGAAAATAAACTCTCATCCAAAAACTCCTTTAAGTGTTACGCCTTTGCCGCGCCAATGATAGGGAATAAGGCTTTTACCGAAGAATACAATGAAAGATTCTGTAAAACCAACATTAGTTTCAACTTTGTTAATCCTGCCGATTTAGTGCCGGCTTTGCCATTGAACTACAAAGAAAGCAGTTCGTTTTCACAAGGTGTTATGTCCTTACTGTTTGATGAAGCAACCTTAGCAGAAAAGTTTAAAGATGGTGCTTTCCTATTATTTGATAAAAACCTGGGATATACCGTTAGAAAACTTAGTACCTCCGTAGCAAAACAGATATCAAATGAAGTTGGTAGTATAACCATGCCTCCATATGTCGAAGACATAAATTATTATAAGATTGGCAACAGAATTGAGATTTTCAAATCAGTATATCCGAAGACACTTAAAGACTCCACCATTCTTCAGAACGATTCTCTTATGGCTATTTATCCAAGGGCTTCTAACGGCCATTTTATTAATAAGGAACTCTACAAAAAAGAGCCTATGGTTTATCAGCATAAAACATATAACTATTACACATCTTTCCTTCTGAAGTTTCTGCCTGAAGAATATGATTTACTAGAAAGAAAATATCTGAAGGAAAACCTGTAAACTATGTGCTGAGTAACTCTTAACTAAGTTTCTCAGCATATTCCTTTTCATTAAACCCGACAGCAATTATCCTTCCATTATTTTCTATAACAGGTCTTTTAATAAGACTAGTATGTTCCTTCATTAACTCCACTGCACTTGCAACGTCTGTTACATTATTTTTAACTGACTCATCAAGCTTTTTCCAGGTAGTCCCTTTTTTATTTACCAGAATTTCCCATGAAACCTGATTGGTCCATTCCCTAAGCTTTTCCTCACTGATGCCTTTGGACTTATAATCATGAAACTCAAACTGAAGGTTGTTCCCTTTAAGCCATTCCGTACTTTTCTTTACCGTGTCGCAGTTTTTAATACCGTATACAATCATTTTTTCAAAAACTAAAATCAAATTAAAGCAATATTTTTAATCAATTCCAACAAAATTAATGAGAATAGCTCTACTAATTACTCCCCTCAATTTCCGGATCTGCCCTAGCTGCCTGCGGCAACCATAAATATTCTCGACTTCAATGTTATGCTGATGATATTATAGACTTTGCAGAAGCGCTTGACATAAAAGATGCCATTTTTATCATACAATCAGTAAGCTGAGTTACAGGGATGCTGGCCTCCATAAAGGCACCTGGATCTCTTCTGCTAATAAGTATTTATAAATACTTCACTACGATACCTGATTGACAAAGAATATATAAGAGGAATTGAACAATCTGATCTTGACAAATTAAACAATAATGTAGGCTAATCACGTATGGGTAGCATTTGCTTCTACTTTTATGGCCCTGACAAGTCCGAGCTAACGCTTGAGTTTGCCAATTCTTTATCTTCCCAATGGAACCATTACACGTGAAAGCGAATGGGGTACGGAACAACCTTTATTCTTGAATTCAATATTATAGAATAGGATTACCCATTTAAATATCTGAACGCAGACTGGTTGCGTTGAGTCTATCTATTTTTACCCCAAAAAGAAGTATGAAAATAGATAAGGGTCTTAGCCGTAAAGAATTCAAAGAGAAATATCCTGATAATTCATCATGTTTACAATATTTAGGGGAGTTAAAATGGGCGGATGGTTATGAATGTAAAGGTTGTAAGAGTACGACCTATTCCAGAGGTAAGCAAGCATATAGTAGAAGATGCACAAAATGTCAATATGATGAGTCAGCAACATCAGGTACCCTCTTTCACAAGATAAAATTTTCAATATCATTAGCTTTTGAGATGTTGTATGAAATAGTTACCAGTAAGAAAGGTGCAAATAGTGTTTGGCTGGCGGAAAGATTTCAATTGCAGCAAAAAACAACATGGTTGTTCCGGCAAAAAGTACAGGAAGCTATGAAAAGTAGCCTGGAACATCCTTTGGAAGATGAAGTTCACGTAGATGAATTTGAAATAGGCACTCCGAAAAAAGGGCAACAAGGAAGAAGTGCCAGTGAAGAAAAGGTCAGAGTAGTAATAGCCATCGAACATCGCAATGGAGCAGCCGGAAGAGGATATGCACAAGTAATTACGGATTATTCCTGTAGCTCATTAAAACCTATATTTGATCAACATATTGCAAGGGATGCAAAGGTGGAAACAGATGGATGGAGTGGATATAAACCGCTTAAAACAGAATATCCAAATCTAAAACAGAAACTGTCAGAAAAAGGAGAGAATTTTAAGATGCTTCACATCCAAATAAGGAATTTTAAAAACTGGATACGGGGAGTTCATTCATATTGCAACAAAGAATATATGAATAAATACATACAGGAATATTTCTACAGATTTAACAGAAGAAACTTTAGAAAGAATATCCTTGAGAATATTCTTAAAAGAATGGTTGAGGGATCTCCAATTACATATTCTCATATAATTAAGCAAGCGATCTAAATGGGTAATCCTATTATAGAATTAGGATAATCCTCATCTCCCTTAATATTCAGCCAACTATAAATTTATCGAATATATGGAGGCACTATATTAAACCAGATTTAAATATCCTACCCCTATCTTTGCAATATCTTCATCTTCTTCCTGCGAAAGGCCGCTCACTGCTGCAGCACCAATGACTTTACCATTTGCAATTACAGGTACACCTCCACCCCATCCGCAGATTTTAGGATCTCCATAAAAAGCAATATCATAACCTTTAACAGGATCCTTAAGAGCCTTACCTATTTCTGATGTATTTTTCTGTGTACGTGCAGCGGTGTAGGCTTTATTAATAGCATTTGCAATAGATGGAAGTTTGGTATTATCCATTCTTTCAAAAACCAGCAATTCTCCGTGAGCATCTGCAACGGCCACTACCGCATATTTCCCTCTTTTCTCAAGTTCAAAAATGATAGCATTTAAAATCTCTTTGGCTTGTTTATGATTAAGCTCCATGTATTAGTTTTAAGTTTTTCAGGCAATATAACCTTTTTATTAAACACATTAAAAGAGTTACTATAAATGCATATTTCAAAAAGACGACTTAAAACTAGTGAACATTATTAGCTTTATTTAACTTATGACATATTTTTATTCAATCAAATATTTGTTATAAAAGATACTATGGATGAATTCATGAAAGTGGCTATAAGCGAAGCCATAAAAGGGCTGAATGAAGGTGGGATCCCGATCGGCTCAGTATTGGTAAAAGACGGAAAGGTAGTGGCTCAAGGCCATAACAAACGTGTACAAGAGAACAATCCTATTTTACATGGAGAAATGGACTGCCTTAACAATGCAGGAAGAATAGGTAGTTACAGAAATACAGTGATCTATTCTACACTGATGCCGTGTTACATGTGTGCCGGCACTATTGTACAATTCAAAATTCCAAAAGTTATTGTTGGTGAGTCTAAGACATTCAGCGGTGCAAGAGAATTTATGGAGCAGCATGGAGTAGAAGTGATTGATCTGGACCTTGAAGAATGTAAAAAAATGATGGAAGACTTCATTAAAGAAAAACCAGAACTATGGAATGAAGATATTATGGAGCTATGATCTGGTTATTATAATCAGCCAATTCCATGCAGAGCTGAATAAAATTCAGTAGTTTCCTTTTATTCAGCTCTGTAAAAACATTCTTTCTATAAAGGATCTAAAAAGATCTTTTGAAAAACAGATCCCATCCTATTCAACCTTCACAGGTTCTCTCAAAATGGTCTTTAATTTGTCCTCACTTGTTTTTCTGAAATCAGAAAGATATATCTCATGATGCAAACCATTTTTACCCAGATTATTTTCATTCATAAAAATCTCCATTTGCTTTAGTGTTTCTACTTCTTTTGAAAATGGTCCTAAATGCAGCATCTGTACACAGATCCCTTCTGACATTTTAAAAAAGTTCTACCTCCTTTGCCAATAAAATTTCTTTTTTTGAAACTACAGAATGGGTTGCATTACGAACATCGTCTTCTGTAATAAAATCAGGAATTCGAATAAGCAATCGATATTCCCATACATCCCGGGGAACACTCAAAGCCGTTTCTGTCATGGAAGGTGCCTGATACTTATCTTCGTCAAACCACCATTGTCCTTCCAGCTTAGATACTTTAAAATCTTTTTTCAATGCTTTAAAAGTAAATTTCAGCGTATAGGCTGTTGAATACAAGGCCTGAACCTTTTCTGAAAAAGCCTTCTGAGAAGGATCTCCTATTCCTGGAATAGATATAAACTGAGCAGGTTCGATGTTTATTAATTCAGGTTTCGCTTTTGCTGTGAAATACGCCTTGTATGCTTTTGTCAGATCCAATGTTTCCATTCCGGTATTTATTCTATATCAAATCAAGGCAATATTAATCATGAGAACTGACAACCTTATGTCAGCAGGTATTAATTCACCTTAAATATATTGATACACAAACTCAACTGTCTTTCACGACCTTGATAAAAACTATACTGGTATACATCTCAAGATCTGTACAAAAAGCTATTTATATATCCTGAATTTTCTTTTTTTGATAAGCTGATAAAACTGTAAAAGTATTTGGAAAGCATTGTATATTATTTAAATAAAAATTAACAGTAGAAAGTAAGAAGTGAAAAGAAGGAATTTTATAAAAGGTTCATCTGCAGTTGCGATGACCATAGCATTGGGTATTCCATGGAAATTATTTTCTCAGAACAAGAAACTGAATATCATAGTACTTCTGTCTGATGATCAAAGATTCGACACTATTTCGGCTTTGGGCAACAAAGATATCATTACTCCTAATCTTGATTTCCTGGTAAAGAATGGCACTACTTTCACACAGGCTCATGTTATGGGAGGTTTATCTGGAGCCATCTGTCAACCGAGCCGTGCTATGATTCTGACAGGAAGAACCCTTTTTGATATAGACAGACAAGCACGAGATAATCAGGAATTTAGTTTTGATGTATTTAATAATAACATCACCTTTCCGGAGCTATTGAAAAATAATGGCTATGTCACTGTAGGTATTGGCAAACAACACAATGGATCTCAAGTATACTCCCGTGCCTTTACAGACGGAGCAAAAATATTTTTTGGTGGCATGAGTGATCAGTATAAGATTCCACATCAAGACTTTGCAGGTGATGGAAAATACCCTTCAGAAAGAATGTATTTTTCAGAAGGAAAGCATTCTGCGGAAATATATGCTGATGAAACGATCAGGTTTATTAGTAAGTACAAATCTCAGCCTTTCCTGATTTATACTGCATTTCAATCTCCTCATGACCCCAGAACCTTTCCTGAAGAATATCTCAAGCTGTATGATGAAAAGAAACTTAAACTTCAACCTAATTTTTTACCCCAACATCCATTTGACAATGGAGAATTGAAAGTCAGGGATGAACTTCTCGCTGGATTCCCTCGCACTGAAGAGGAAGTACGAAAGCATCTTCGTGATTATTATGCCATCATCACTCATCTTGATCACCAGGTTGGCAGGATCATCAAAAGTATAAAGGATAATGGTCTGGAAGAAAATACACTGCTCATATTCGCTGGAGATAATGGATTAGCAGTTGGGCAGCATGGCTTATTCGGAAAGCAGAATCTATATGAACATAGTAATCGCGTTCCCCTGATATTCTGGGGAGGAGGAGTTCCTAGAAATCAACAGGTGAATGGACTGTGTTATCTTAGCGATATATTTCCTACCCTGGCAAGTCAGGCTGAAATAGCTCTCCCTGCAAGTGTCCAGGGCGTAAGTCTCATTAAAGCATTTAAAGACAGTAAAGCTTTACTCCGCCCTTCCTTGTATTTCGTATACAAGCACTATCAGAGAGGAGTAAAAAAAGATGGTTTCAAATTGATAGAATATCATGTAAAGGGGGAACGAAATACCCAATTATTTGATCTAATAAATGATCCCTGGGAAATGAATAATCTTGCAGACAATCCTTCATTTCAAACAACCAAAACTGACTTAAAGAAAGAACTATTAGCTCTGAAAGCTAAGTACAATGACAATTTCAGTACTTTCTGGAACGGTTACGAGTAAAATTCAACCTACTTTACTATTTAACTATCAATACATTGCCACCATACCCAAACACTTCTTCAATAACACAGGTTATTTTTTCGAGGCTTTTTGGGAAGCTTAGATAAAACAAAAAGGACGAACATGAAAAAGGTGCTTTTAATGATTGGATTAGTGGTGGCAGGGTATACAATGAAGGCCCAGGATGTTGTTGATTCTAAAAGTGTACCAAGTAAAGTGTCTTCGGCTTTGACACAAAAATATCCCGATCTTAAGTCTGGCGATATCGAGTGGGAAAAGAAGGACAACAACTACAAGGCAGAATTTACAAAGGATGGACAAGACTATGAAGTAAAACTTGACGATTCGGGTAATTGGGTTTCTACTGAAGTAGATCTTACAGAAAAAGACCTGCCTGAAAAAGTTAGAAACGGACTTAACAAGTCAGAATACAAATCCTGGACTGTTAAAGACGTTGAAAAGAAAGAAAAACCTCAAGGCAAGACTTTATATAAAATTGAGGTAAAACAAGGGGAACAGGAATATGATGTATATTTCGATCCGGAAGGAACTCTTGTTAAGAAGAATAAAAGTTAATTAAAAAATTTCAGGAATCAGACATGATAACCAGTTATCATGTTCTGATTCCTTACTTTAACCTAACAGCTTATTATAAATATTACTACTAAACCTAAACTAATTCTCTGACCTTTTCAGCTTCTTTCACTTCTCCTGCTTCTTCTATGTTTGCGGGAAGCACTTCTGATTCTTCATTAGGAAACTTCAGGAAAAGAGACAATATGGAAATCCCACAAACAACTGCACCGATTATAAATAATCCGTAGCGATATGAATGTACCGTAAAAACAGAGTTCGCTAAAACGGCGCCAATATTTCCTCCTGCCCCAACGATACCAGCCACACTACCCAAGGCCTTTTTATTCACAAAGGGCACGATCGAATAAGTGACGCCATTAGACATTTTAACGAACAAAGCAAACAAAATCATAGTAAGGATAGCCAATGGAAGGAGTGTCATTTCTGAGAATAACATAATACCAATCCCTTCCAGGAAAAGAAAAGCGCCAAGCAATACGATCCTCCCTTTCAGACCAAATTTCCGGCTGACCTTATCCGAATAAATACCGCCCAGAGCCCTTGCGAAAAGATTCATCACTCCAAATGATGCAGCAATGGTACCTGCAATCATCAAAGGAGTGTTAAACTCTTCAGTAAAGTATATGGCGGCAATTCCATCTATAGTTAATTCAATTCCGAAACAAGCTCCGTAAACAAGTCCTAATATCCACACCCTATAGTCTTTACATGCCATCCAGAAACTACCTTTAATGTCAGGATTTTTAGCTCTGAATTCCGGGTTCTTTTTTCTTAACTCAAGAACATTTCCTTCAGGAGTATCCTGTGTGTATTTGAAATACACATAAGCCATAAGCAACAATGCAAGTCCTGGAAAAATCATTGCTATTCTCCATGCTTCAGACGCAGTAAATCCCAGTGATACAATGCCTGCAAATATAGCAGGCATTGCCATTTGGGTGACCCCACCACCCAGGTTTCCCCAGCCTGCAGTGGTAGCATTAGCAGTCCCGACTATATTCGGGGCAAACATCACAGAAGTATGATATTGAGTAATTACAAAAGAAGCCCCTATCAGTCCGATAAATAATCTGCCGATCAGGAAAGCCTCGTAACTATTAACCAGACCTATCATGATAACCGGGACAGCCCCTACACTCAGTAATATTACGTAGCACAATCTTGGCCCTATTTTATCACATAACCAGCCTATCAGCAATCGGGCAAAAACGGTCATAGACACTGCAGCCATTGAGATATTCGCAATTTGTGCTTTAGTCAGATTGAGTTCTTTTTTTATCTCCGGCATCAAGGGTGCCAAACCAAACCATGCGAAAAAACATATAAAAAATGTTAGCCATGAAGCATGAAAAGCCCTCATCGGAACACTTTTAAAGTTCAAAAGCTCAATTTTGGTTGCCTTGGAGATTTGCATAATCGTTTTGCCTTTTGTTTCTCAAATATAAAAAACAAAAATTAAAATACGTATTTTTACTTATATATTTTTACGTATTTGCCGACTTAAAAATATATAAGCTCCACAAGAAGGTAACCTAAATAATCCCTAACCAATGATTATCAATACACTAACTTACAAACCAAAAAATGAGTTTTTTGTATATATAAAGAAAAATTACGTAGTATGCATAAAAAAAAGAAAGGCATTTAGCCTTTCCATATAGTCATTGTTAGTTTTTCTTTTCCGGGAATTTCAACTTTTATTTGCCGTTCAAAATCTTCTTTCACCAAGTGAATCACCTGAAAGAGACTTTTCAAATTATCTTCTCGACAAAAGGTTTCTTTCAGCTTTTTTAACAGAAAAGCTTCTGCCTGGTCAATAGAAGCTGCAGTAACTTCTTTAATGCCAATACGCTTGCTGGACTTAAAAATTTTGACATGATAATTTTCCATATGATGATCTATTTAAATTATTCTATCAAATAACCAACGATTAAAATTTGAAACTATTGATGGAAACAACTCAATTTTAATCTAATTGTTTAACTTTTTTCAAGTTTTATATTTTACATTATAAAATAATCAGTCTTTAGTACGTGTATAATACATTTTCGTCTAAAAAAATAAAAAAAAGAACATTATGCAATATCTAAATGTAAAAATTTAGTCATTTTTTTCAATAAATTTAAATCTTGGCATTACCTCCCCTTCAACTGTAACCATTTCCTGAAATATTTTTAAAGGTCTTACCCAATAGTCAAAATCGCCATATAAACATTGATAATAAACCATATCCTCCCTGGTTTCGCTGTGTTTGGCTACTCCTATCACCTTATAATATTTACCTTTATAATGTTTGTATTTTCCCGGTTCTATCATTTCACTATTGTATTATATTATAAAAACAGAATTTAGTTCCTTTCCGGAATTATTCTTTAGATACCTATTAATTTCAATTGTCAGAAATCCCCCTCAGGATTGTCGTTTTCCCAATATAAATATTTAACATGAACCTATGATATTTGTAACATCAATAACCAAAACATTTTAAAAATATGAAAATTTTAGGATTTATTCTGCTAGGTATTTTAGGGCTTATAGTGCTTTTACTGATTACTGCGCTCTTCGTTCCAAAGGAATATGCTATTGAGCGAGAAGTAACAATCAACAAACCCCAATCAGAGGTTTTTGAGTATGTCAAACACGTTAAAAACCAAAATTATTTCAGCGAATGGGTACTGATGGACCCCGAAATGAATAAAGAATACAGAGGCACTGATGGTAATGCCGGATTTGTCTTTGCATGGGATGGAGAAAAGGCAGGGAAAGGCGAACAGGAAATTAAAAATATAGAAGATGGGAAAAAAGTAGACCTTGAGCTAAGATTTGTAAAACCATTTGAAAGTACTGCATATGCCTACCTTGCCACGGAGGCTGAAGGTAACGATGCAACCAAGGTTAAATGGGGCATGACCGGAAAGAGCAAATATCCGTTTAACTTCATGAACCTGATGATATCTGGTACTCTCGGAACTCAAATCGATAAAGGCCTTCAAAACCTTAAGGCTATTCTGGAAAAGTAGAAATAGCACAGCCACTTACATAAACTCACTATCAATAAATAAATAAATAAATAGATAGTGAGTATTTTATTCCCAGGAAATCCTCTCCTTCCATTTCTATTAAAGGGTTTCAAAAATCTCCGTGAAAGTTCACTCCCTTCAAAATAAAGATATTTCTAAAGATTAAAGAGGACGGAAACTTAACACAAATCTTACTGGTTTAGAAGAAATGAAAATACACACTATCTTCTTCTCTCTCGCATTATTGGTAGCACCAGGTTTTAGTAAATCAAAAGGGACAAGTGACTCTCCCAAATCAACTATTGAAAAAATTGAAAAGAAGTATGATGATTTAAGTAAGACAGCATCTGTCATTAAAGCGAATGGAAAACCTATGTGCCAAAGTCTAAGGTTTATACAGGAGGAAGATAATCTTATAAAGGATTACAGTAAGTTACGTCAGATTGCAATTATCAGACATGGTGAACCTGATATGGTAAAAACAGGACAGTACACTTGCTCTGAAGCTAATCAGTTTTTAAAATGCTATGACAGCGTTTGTATTATAGTTCCGGAAAAGCCTTTTTTTGAACTTGGAGCAAATGAAGATGTAGAAATATTTTCAAGTCCGATAAACAGGGCGCTTAGCACTGCTCATTACTTATTCGAAACTGAAAGAACAATTACTGTTTCCCCATATTTCAGGGAATTTGAAAACACAATCAAAGAGTCTGATTCAAAGAAAAAATATTCGATAAAAAGATGGAAGACAACAGCCAGAATTAAATGGATGCTCGGTATCAGCAAACCAAAGAACATAGAAAGTTTTTCTCAAGCCAAGGACAGAGCTAAAAAAGGAGCTTCAATGCTTAATGATGCAAGTAATGACAATGCTAAGGTTGTACTTACAGCCCACGGTTTGCTCAATAGATTCCTGAAGAAAGATTTAAAAAAGATGGGATGGAAAGTTGTGGAAGATACAGGAAATGACTACTTCGGAACAACAATTCTGGTCAAAGTGGAGAAATAAGATTCTTCAAATTATTGGATATAAAATCAAATGGGATATGCTGAATTCATCAACATATCCCATTTTGTTTTTATGATTTTTAGTTACATTATTATTTCTGTCCTACCACTTCATACCATATCGCTCCTGTATTATCTGCAAAGGCTTTGTAATACGTATTGTTCACTTCGTAATAAGTATTTCCTTCTACAAATACTTTCATTGCGCCTTCAGGTAAAAAATCCACTCTTGCTCCAATTGGAGGTTGCACTGCAATATATTCATTGTGCTGAACTGAATGAGTATAGAAGGAACCATAGTAGTAATAATATGGCACACTGGATACGTGCACTCTCAGGCTATTTACAGGAATAGTCCTTACTCTTGCCCCAAAGGGAGCCGATGCTACTACGTAAGATCCATTCATAGTCTGGTAAAAAATCCCATTATAATAACGGAAATTAATCCCTCTATTTGAGATAATTATTGAAGAAGAAGGAGCATATGCAACACTGCTTCTATACACTGGCATTGGACCATATTTATGCGGAGCATGATTTACATGCGTTACTCTTCTGTCAACATGGGCGTTTCTGTTAACCGGTGCATGAGCATGGCCATGACCATGGTTTTTATGGTGATCAACACGTGCATATTGATGTGCATTTTTATTTCCTCTGTTATTGTTGTGGTGAGATTGATTATGTTTGTCATGACCTCTGCCAGGCTGTGCCTCCGCATTGATGTCTAATCCTAATAACATTAGAAAAAGTCCAGAATAAATGATCGGTTTCATAAGAGTAGTATTTTTAAGTCCTGCCATATAAATAACAAGTTTGAGACCACTTCTCCTTTACACTTTTGGTGAGTTCACTACTTAAATTTTCACTAAAAATTAAACATTAAAAATCAAAGCATTACTAACAATAGGCCCATGCAATCCCTGAACATAAAAGCTTTGATTTTTAAGATTTGGTCATTGATTAATTTAAGTTTCTCTATGTTTTCAAATGCTTTGTATAGAAAAAATAAATCATAAAAAACTGTACTTAAATCTTGCAAGTTAATTGACCTCAAAAAAGAATCCCCTCCTGAAAATCAAGTAATTTCAGGAGGGGAAATTTAAAGATTTATTTTACTACTTTAATGGTTTTTACTTTTCCCAGAAGATGCACCTCAACAAAATATAGACCAGGGGCCCAATTTTCTGTAGAAATATTAAATGTATTTCCAGACGGATTCTCGATAAGCTTTTGTGTATCACCAAGCACATTTAATACTTTAATTATCTCAGGAGAAGATCCTAAAGGCAGTTGCACTGAAAGTTCATTTTGGAATGGTACAGGAAAACAGAAAATACTTTCCTCATTTTTATTAGATAGAGAAAAGCTCAAAGGCAGAGGTTCAACATCTTCCACAATAGCATTTAACTGAGCTACAGAAACCAAAAACCAGGCATCATGAGGAAGCCATTGCTCAACCCACCTCCAATTCTGCCAGTCTGATGCTGCATATGGAGCCCAGGCAATATCATTTTCACTTTTATCTTTTGCAGTAATACCATTACAAATTCCTCCGACATAGTTAGGATATTTTGCTCCACCAAGGTAAGTAGGATAGGTAGTTGTACCAACTCCTGTCATCATACACACATCGAACGGATTTTTTCCTAAAATCCAATCAATTTGAGCAATAGCAAATTCGTTATCGAAGTCTCCTGAAAAATCATAATTCCCAAGGAAACGATAAGATGCCAATAAAGCACTTGTCATAGAAGCCAGACGGGCATTTTCACCTTGCCACCAGTAACCTGTTTCATTATCATGAGGAACGAAAAACGACTTAGCTGCCGGTAACGAAGTACCACCTTTGTAAGGACTTGCATACTGCCTTGCGTATGAAAAAGGATTATTTACTTCCGTAGATAAAGATTTATACCAATCCACCCATTCTAAAAGAAAACCTGCGACAGCAGGCCTTTGCGAAGGGTTTGCTTCAGCATATTCAATTAATGAAATTACAGGTAACCCCTCATCAGCTGCATGGTTAAATGGTCTTGTTCCTGCAACATTTGCAGAAAGATAACCTTCAGTTTTTTGTAATGCCATCAATTTAGCAGCATAATCGGAAGCATCTGTGAGGTAGGAAACATTCTGAGTTGTTTTATACAACTCAGTAGAAGCAAGCAAGCCACAATAAAAATCAATTATATTTTCAGTATGGTCGTTGCAATATTCTAAATTCTTTGTTGCATATCCACTTCCTCCGGGTGATTTCAAATGATTATATAGGATTTCTGCTTTAGCCAGATATTGAGCTGGTGTATATTCACCTAAAGATATATCCATACGAGATGCCCTTGCTAATGCTGCAATCGCTACCCCAGCACCTTCACGCATAGCTGCCTGATAATTTGCAGAACGACAATAGTCGCAATCAGGAGCTTGTCCCCACTCTGTTATCTGTCTTAGAGGTGAATTTCCCCAATCATCAAATATAGATATATAGAGGTAACCAGCGGGGTCAACATTTCTTATAATATAGTCGGCACCAAATGCAGCTTCGGAAAGCAAAGCTTCATCAAAAGCCACATATGCATCAGGGTTTAAGGAATATGATTTAAGAAGGCTCCAGACTACAAATGGAATTTGTTGGGGATTGAAGTAATTGGCATAAGATAGGTGAGACATGTGCTTACCCGGATCTCCGGTTGCATCTATCCACCCTCCATGTACATCTACAGTTCCGCTTCTTGACCCATAAAAGGATAAAGATTTATCAGCAGTACCGGTATGTCTCATTTTGTTAAAAAATGAAACAACCTTAGAAGCTGTCTCATTAAACAAGAGATTTTGATCAATCTTAAATGAGTATGAGTACAGATCCCCTGCCTTCATTTTAATTTTAAAGTTTCCAGTACTTTCAAATTCAGAAAAATTTAGCCTCCAATAATTCCCTGTTGTCCAACCTGCAACTTGTCCCTCATAGGTCCCCAGCCCTCTGTGAACAATTTTATTGTTATTATCCACTACATAAAAGCTATCTGTGGAGAGTTCAGTAAGATTGGATTGATAAATGGCTACTTTAGGCCCCTCCTGTTCATACCCGATCTGGTTGATCAATATTTTACCAGGCAAAAAAGGTATTGGATCTCCGATCGTCACATCATCAAAATATACAGTTCCTGTATAACCCGTTCCCGGGTTAAAGAAAAATGTTGCCGTTACAACACGGGCAGCATCAAACCCTGAAGGAAACTTATCCTTAAAATCAAATGTCACAGTTTGATAATTTCCATTTCCTGTAACTGGCTTTGATTGAGAAGCAAGTCCAGTCCATTTACCTGAGGCATCCTGCAGATCAACTCTTAAGTTGAAATTACCTGCAGCTTTTACCTTTAGTGTAACTTTAGGATTGGCAATAATAGAAACAGGTGAAAATTCGAATTCCAGATTTTCATAACCTACACTTGAACTGATTATTTTTAACTCCTGGTTCGCTGCACTTAATACAAAATGTGAAGGGTTCGTCCCGGCCCATCCTGAAGTAGAATTTCCGGAAAAATCGGTAATAATGCCCGTTTGAGCATAAAGATTGATTTTCAGAAAAATAAAAAATAGGACTGGTATTACACGTAATAAACTCATGCTTTAAAAGGTTACTTTAGCACAAAAATAATCTTTTACACAAAAAATTATATTTTTTATTGACAAAATTCAAAAAATACCACTTAGAAGCCTAGTATTCAGAAGGTATGAAAATCTTAATTTGTAAGAACAGATAAAAAGTCTTAGCAAACCTGCCCCCAAACCTTCCCCTTAACAAGCTTTTATAAATAATTGGAAATAACCTTACTGATGGCTATTGTCGTTTCTTTTGTTTTCGTTGCTTCCCAACTCCTTTCGCCGTATCAGAATCCTCCATTACCGGGCTAACCTTGGAAGAATCAGGTTTAACCTCTGGCTTAACTTCTGCTTTTTTTAGATATTCAAAAAGCGTAAAACCAATCTTTCCATTGTATTTCACCTTACACCAGTCACCTTGCAATTTAGCAAGCAATAAGACGCTTTCGTTCTCTGCAATGTATACAACGTACTGACCATTCGCAGCAGGAACTTCTCTTAATTTAATTCCGCTGATGTTCGCTACTTTATAAAGGTTATCCTGAGCCTTTAAAGTATAAGTTAATTGAAGAATAAAAATCCCTATTAAAAGTAAAATTTTGCGCATAGTGAATTCAAATTATTATCCATAATACCTTCATACGAAAAAAACATAAAACAGGATGCCCTAATTTTTCGCATGTGCCCTGCTCTATGACTCATTGATAAAGAAACATTTACATATTGGAATAGTTTTAAAAACTCAACCAAACAATCTGATAACCAAATATGAAAATTTTCAACAAGGCACTAACGGCATTATTAGTTATTAGCTCATTAATTTTAGGAAAAACCAATGCTCAACCAGTTTTAATGAAAGTCATTCCAACCGGAAGTACAAACTTTACAACAACGGAAGGCAGATTATTTTTTACAAGTTCGGATTCACTCTGGACCTCTAATGGTACTGCTGCTTCAACTTATTTTATTAAAAAAACAGGAGAACCATTTTTAAATGTTACCAATTTAAGATTAGGAACTTTTATTTACTTTACCACCCTTCAGGCCGATGGTAAAACAGCCTTGTGGCGTACCAATGGAACTGGAGTTAATACTACTAAAATTGCATCCTATCCAACAATCAAGCCATTGATCGTATATAACGGAGCCTTATACTTAGGGATAGACGATGGTGTCAGTGGTTATGAACTATGGAGATTAAATCTGTCCAATGTCCTTAATATAGTAAAAGATATTAATCCTGGTCCAGGCGACGGTCTGGCCAACAATATAATCATATCTTCAGGGACCTTGTATTTCCCAGCGTTTGCAGGTCCCGGAGGATTTAACATATGGAAAAGCACAGGCTCCACTGCCAGTACTGTAATGGCTGTAGATCTTCCATTTACTGCATTTGGACTTGACCTGACAGATGTAAACGGGACAATCTTCTTTTCAAGAGAATATACCTCCGGCTTTATCAACTACGGTGAACTCTGGAAAAGCAATGGCACTACAGCAGGGACAAGTATTATTAAATCTTTGAGTGATGACTTTGTTACCTTTAGTTTCACCCAGCTTCTGAAATATAAGGATAAACTGTTTTTTTATTTAATAGAAAACACTGGTGTTGACTTTGTTTCTCTGTGGAGTAGCGATGGTTCTGTTGCAGGCACTGTAGAAATAAAACATAATATATTTATTGATATAGCTTTGAGTCCATTATTTATTACAAATAATACACTTGTTATGACAGCCAGCAGTTTGTTTCAGCTACCATTGAAAAAATCTGATGGTACAACACCAGGTACTGTTGATTTTTATACTTTCTCAAGTTTCTTTTCCGGATCTGTCCTTGAGCCAACTGAAAAGCTCTTTTTCTTTACAGACAATGCAACTGTAGGCGGAGTTGAAACCTTTGATGAAATATGGCAATCTGATCTGACTACAGAAAACTCTAAATCATTAAGAGGATTATTCGGAACTTCATTTGCAGGATCCAATAATATCAGGAATGCTGCAGGGAATGTATACTTTACAACTCGTCTGGCATTTTCATCTAATCCTGAAGAAAGGAAAATGAGATTATGGTTTTACAACCCTACAAAACCATCCTCCAACATACCATACTTTACCCTTGTAAATGCGTCGACCAATGAAGATATATCCTGGCTACATAACGATGATTTTATATTCAAGCCAGATGCCCTCCAGATCAATGTTCGCTGGAATCCGGTGACAACACCAGGAAGTGTTGCTTTTCATTTAAACTCAATACCATACAGAAGTGAGAATACAGCTCCATACTCTCTTGCAGGCGACACTGATGGTGATTATAATCCATGGTCTGTAACAACTGGTAACTACAACATCAGCGCAACACCTTATTCCCTACCCAACGGAACAGGGACTCCCGGGGCAGTCAGCAATATATTTGTTAATGTAGTCACAACCTCAGCATCTAGAAGCGCAGATACCGGGTATGATATTAATAATATTACAAGTCCTGAAGCTTCACAATTGGAAGCTTACCCCAATCCATCTTCAGACAATTTTTCTTTTACTATAATGAATAGTGAAAATGGAATTGCAATGGCAGAAATTTACAAAGCAGATGGAACGCTTGTTGAAAAATTATTTGAAACAAATATTGATGAAGGAGAAACTGTTCAGTTTAACTGGAATGGATCGCTATATCTGCAAGGTGTTTATATATGCAAATACACTTCTGGTAAAAAGCAGTTCATCAAAAAAATTGTGCTTACAAAATAAAATGTATGAAACAGCAAAGCTTCCTATTGGAAGCTTTGCTGTTATCTGATTACAAAAATTTAGTTCTGTCGTTTTTTCTCTTCTCATCCATTTTTTTAAAGAGATCATCATCCGTTATATTATCTGATTTTGTATTCGCTTCCTTTTGAAGGTAATCCATATATATATCTAAAGCTTTAAGCTGTTCTTCCGACAATGACTCAATTTTCCTGAACAACATTTCTTTTAACCTATCCTTTTCTTTCATTGTAATATCAGGTTGTTAATTCTGCTTATTGACTTCTTTTGATTTATTATGATCTTTTGCATAAACCTCTATTGATCTTTTAACAGGTTTCGGTTCGTAAAATCGTTTTTCAAGTATCTTTTTTTCCAGTGGTCCCCTGGTAATTGTATCTGTCAGATATTTTTCAATCATAAGACTGGCTATTGGTGCTGCCCATGCACCTCCCCATCCAGCATTTTCAACAAAAACTGCAATGGCTATCTTCGGATTTTCTTTTGGAGCATAAGCAATAAAAACAGAATGGTCTTCTCCATGCGGATTCTGAACGGTACCTGTTTTTCCACAAATCGAGATTCCCTTGATTTTAGATGCCGCTGCAGTTCCCGAACTGACAACCTTCTCCATTCCATCCGCAATTATATCAAAATATTTTGAATCAATTCCTGTATAATGCTTCTCTTTATACTTTTCAGAGACTTTATGATCTTCCCCTATCCCTTTAACAAAATGAGGAGCAATGTAATATCCTTTATTAGCAAGACATGCAGCGAAATTAGCCATTTGCAGAGGAACCATACCTATCTCACCCTGACCTATACTAAGGGAGTAGATGGTTGAAAATTTCCAGCGACGGTGTCCATAAATTTTATCATAAAAAGTATTGCTCGGGATAGATCCTGCTTTTTCATTGGGAATGTCAACGCCTAACTTTTGTCCGAACCCGAAATTTCTGATTAAGTGATACCATTCATCATAACCAACTTCAGTGTCTTTAAATTTATCCGGAAACTTATCCTGATTGATAATTTTTTTGAATACCTGATAATAATAAGGGTTACAGGAATGCTGTATGGATGCCCTCAGATCGAGAGGTGAAGCATGATTATGGCAATTGACCATATCTTTATTACATGGGAATAAAGTATGTTCATTGATTACGCCCAACTGAAGTCCTATAAGTGCCTGAGCAATTTTAAATATAGATCCTGGAGGATACTTTGCCATCAAAGGTCTGTTGAACAAAGGCTTTAATGTATCCTTCTGCAAAGCAAAAGCATTTTTTGCAAACTTTCTTCCTGCAAGCATATTCGGGTCATAAGTCGGAGCGGAAACGAAAGCAAGAATTTCTCCTGAAGAAGGTTCAATCGCAACGATTCCTCCTTTCTTATAAGCAATAAGCTTTTCCGCATAGGCCTGCAGATCACCATCAATAGAAGTGTAAAGGTCTTGACCGGGAACAGGTATGGTATCATACTTTCCATTTAACAACGAGCCTTTCTCTGCACCTTTTACGTCAACCATCATGTACTTAACCCCTCTTCTGCCCCGTAATTCTTCCTCATAGAAGGATTCAAGTCCGCTGATACCCAGATAATCTCCCTTAGAATAATAATTTTCCTTTTGGCCCTCCAGTTGCTTTTTACTGATTTCACCTATATATCCAAGGGCACTAGCCATAATACGCTGTTCATAATTTCTGATGATCCTGGTCTGGGTATATAAGCCCTTGTAATCCACCAGAACATCCTCGATCCTTCCAAGGTCATTAAACGAGAGTTGTTTAATCAAAGCGGTAGGACGTGACCATGCCTTATCTTTTCTGATTTCTTTGATAACCTTGTTTAGGTCTTCTTTCGTCATATGTAACTTACGACAAAACTCAGTGGTGTCCTGAATTTTGGTTTCTTTCAGAACAATCATAAGATCAAACACTGTAGTATTAGTTACAAGAGGCTTTCCATCCCTTGCATAAATTACACCCCTCGGAGCATAATCTATCATTCTTCTTGTTGCATTACGCTGAGCCAATTCCTTATAGTCTGAACTGGCTACCTGAAGTAAAAAAAGGCGTATGATAAATATTGCCGCTACAACTATAAAGATCCCTTGTACTACGAATTTTCTTTCCATATTCCCAATAATCCTATTGAAAGGACTATTAGGGAAGTTTAGTTCCATAATGTCCTTTTTTTTCAGTTATGGAAAAAAAAATATATTATCTAAAGATGGAACTTTTTTGATTTGAGCTAAGACAATATTGTATTGATTATAATCAATATTATTATAAAAATGAACTTTTCGACATCCACATTTTTCAGAAAATCCTTAATTAAATAAGAACGGATTTCAACGGAGAAGACAAACTTAAGTACTGCCCAACATCAACCAAAAAATTAAAATTAGTCTGCTCTGGATACAAATTGAAAAGAAGCATTAGTAGTTGCTTTACTTACTATTATTTCTATTCTTATAGGTTAAAAATGTCATAATAACTCCAAGTTCTTCTTCTGTGACATTAGTATCCGTTAATGTTTCTGAGTGCTTTGCATTTGTAATACGAAGCTCATATCCTTTTAGCTGCTCGGGAGTAAAATCCGGAATCACCATTCTTCCCTTCACTTTTGTATTGTGGCAACCTGCACAATTAATATTGTAAAGTATTTTACCTTTTTCACATCTGGAAAGATATTCCTGCTTGACATGAGGCAACATAGCTTCTGGCAAATTATAAGTTACATTATTGTGAGTTATACATTGCACGAAACAAGCAGCGAACAATATTCCAATCATTCCAATAAAATAAAAATTCATAACCGTGTAAATTAGTATTCTCCTCCTACCTTTCTATTATTCAACCCGCTTACTTTTGATTGTGGCAAACTTTCAGGGGCTTTCTCAAACTGGATCTTTTCATCCAAAGAAAAAACAAATGCTATTATCTTATTCTTTTCAGCATCAGTTAAATGAAGGGAATCTGATGACAAAGTTTGATTTGACACATCTAATCCTCTGCCAATTCCCCCTCCTGCATCATAGAAATCTATAACTTCTCTTAAACTCTTAAATACACCATTATGCATATATGGACTAGTGTGTGCCGCATTTCTAATACTTCCCGTTCTAAATGCATTATGCAATTCATTGACAGAATGAACTTCAGACCTACCCTTATCTAAACTAAGATTCATAGAATTGGATGCATCAGGAACTCCAAGAACTTCAAACTCAGAATTAGTATATGGAGGTTTAACACCATTGAATATTGGAACAAAATGGCATGTTGCACATTGCGCTTTACTCATAAATAAATTAAAGCCTTGTTTGGCAGATGAAGGAAGAAAATTATCCTCATTCATTGCTTCATCAAATGGAGAATAGTATTTGCTAAACTTGCTGTAATAGAAAGTAAGGGCTGAAATAATATGATCAAATGTAATTTCCTTTTCCTGGGGAGTATATTTTAAAAGTGAAGCAAAGGCATTTTTGTATTCCTTACAGCTCAATACTTTTTGCATAACCTCTTTCTCATTACTTCCAAGCTCGTGAGGATTTTCAACAACTCCTTTAGTCTGATGCTGAAGAGAAATATGTTTACCATCCAACATGATGAGGTGGTTATGCTCCACGTTAATAAGTGAAGGAGAGTTTCTTTTCAAAGATGTTTTCCTGTCAAACTGAAGAGATGTGGTAAGAACAGTATCCGTAAAATACTCTGTTGGTTTATGACATGAAGCACAGCTTCTGAGGTTGTTTCCGGATAAAATAGGATCATAAAACAAAAGTTTTCCTAACCTGTCAATTTCCTTTAATGCTTCTACTTCTTTTACTCTCAAAAAAACGCCTTTAGGATTTTGTCCTATATAAAGCGATTTACTGAAAATAGAATTGCAATTTTTATTCAGAGAATAATCCATATAACTTTTAGATATCACTTGATAATTTCGGATATAGCCCTGATTCATTGCAAACAAAGGATTTACATATACTTTCAAAAAGGTAAAATGATCAAATTCACTATAATTGGATGACTGCCTTACCGAGAATTCAATCATTCTGTCAAACAGAGAGAGATACTTTTCATCAAGTGGAGTTTCCGGAAAACTTTCTACAAATGATGTGTTAATTTTTTTTACCTCCCTAAGCATCATTCTTAGCTCTGGAATTACCAGAGAAGTATCAGGACATTCAAATCCTGTTGTATAAATCGTGGAAAGATTTAATAGGAATAGTCTGTTGCAGAGAAAGAAATGATGATAAGATTTTAAACCATTAGAGATTGAATCAGCAGAATAAACGAAAGAAGCACTTTGAGATAGCAGAATTAAGTTTAACAACGAATCCTTTTCTAAATTGGGTTCCTCTAAATACATAGCTGCCAGAGTTAAGCCTGCACCTTCCCTTTTATATGGTTTTTCAAATTTTTCAAACACCTCTGTTTCCCATTCAACAGGAAGAGGTCCGTTAATCTTTTTATATGAAATTGGCTCAAGATAACGAAGCCAGAAATCCAACTTCTTTAAATATATCCGACAGGTGTTAATCTTATGTTTTACTTTATCAAGACTGGCATGTGAGTAAAGATCAGTATTTTGTATTAAGTCCAATAGTTCTGATTGTTCCCGATTAAATTCGAATAGTCTGTGATGGTATCCTGAATTATAATCTGACTCATTCAACAGGCAGGTTTTAAAAGAGATGCTGATAAAAGCAATAAAGGATAAGAAAAGCAGGAACAGGTAGTTTTTATTCATTATATACTAAAATTTTTATTCATACAAAATAAAAATGGAGATCACCAAGGACCTCCATTCAACTAGTCTGTATTAGTGAGTCACAACCGCTTTTACGCTTTTTGTGCCACTTGCAGAAGATAACTTGACAACATAAATACCATTTTGTAAAGCTGATGTAGAAAGAGCTACTTCATTCTTTCCGGCTGCTAATTCCTTTTCTATAACAGGAGTTACAAGAGCACCTTTTGAATTGAAAACAGAGATGGTTACATGCTCCGCTTTTTCCATTGTAATCGCAACTGTAGCGAAATCACCAGCAGGATTAGGGAATATCTGAATTCCAGTAGCAGAAAGAGATCCTGAAGAGAATATACCTGTTACATCTCCGGGAGATGTAGAAAGACCTGTTAAAGCGATTTCTACTCTTGATTCATCAAAGTCATTATTCTCAATTGTCATTATTGCCTCGTAAAGGCCGTCAGCAAGCGGAGCAAATGTAACACCAAGAGTCTGAGATTCACCTGCAGCGATGCTAACTGGGAAGATCAATGATTCCTCAAGGGCAAAATCAGTGCCGGAAAAATTGATTGCCTTAATTTTCAAAGCACCAGGGCCTGCATTAGAGATTATAACATTTTGAGTAATTGTTTTTCCAGTTGTAATTGTACCAAAGTTATTATCGGCTGTTACAGAGATTTCAGGGTTAGCATTGTAAGAATCAGGATTAAACAAAGCCAGCAATTGACCACCTTCTACTACTTCTCCAGGGATAGAATAATGTGCCTGATCAGCAGTTAAGAACATTCCTGGACCAAGTATTTCCTGCATATCCAGAATACCTGTTGCTTCCTCATCTTGTGTAAGAAAATTAGCACCGCCATTAAGGAAACGAGTACGATCATGTTCTGCAACTGTTGTTAATACATCTGTATCAATATCGTACTGCAAAACTCTGCCGATATGAGCATTACCTCCAACATCTTCAACAAGTAGAATATGTCCATACTGATCTATAGCCAGGTTATCCAACATCTTCTGACCTTCTGTTCC
This sequence comes from Sporocytophaga sp., assembly GCA_024707265.1. Classification (GTDB taxonomy): domain Bacteria; phylum Bacteroidota; class Bacteroidia; order Cytophagales; family Cytophagaceae; genus Sporocytophaga. The sequence continues at coordinate 697,385 of JANQAB010000010.1, forward strand.
ATCAAGCACAGCTTCAATTGTCCCTCCAGTTTCAGGGTTATTGATATCAGAGAAACGTAGTCTCCATAAACGGCTTGGACTTGCAAAAGCATTTGTCGTTACGAAATAGAAATCATTAAGATTAGAAGGATCCCAAGCGCCATCTTCAGGACGCAGAAAGTTGGTCACACCAAGGTTATTACTGTTCGTATTGATCTCAGCTCCTGTCGAATTTTTAACATCTCCAAGATCAACTAATGTAAATCCTGTGCCAGCAACGGGAAGATTTGTATTGGTTTCATTCAACATACCTGTTACTGATATACCATATAGTTTTCCATTAGTCAATCCGGCCTTTTCAACATCAGATCCTGATTCTGTTTTATTTCCTATATAAACATATACCTGGCCTGGAGTAGAATCGTCCATACCTACTACAACTGTCTTATCACCTTCAACAGGCCTTGCAGTTAAATTTTCCCAGGAAGCTTTACCTAATGCCGGAAGTTCATAAGATGTTCCTGCAGCAGCCCCCGAAGCAATGTGAGCAAACACACGACCTTCGTTACCACTTTCTTCACCATTCATAAAAATACGGGCATGTGTTCCCATACCTGTTTGGGCATTGTAAAAAGCAGAAACAACCGGAAGATCTGCGGAGCAAAACCGAGCAAATGCTGCAGAAGATGAAGGGCTTGAACTGTTATAAGTCGTATAACCTGATCCATTCCACAGATTCACATTCTGAATCAAATCGCTACCACTTATTACAGACAAGTCTGATTTTTGAATAACCCATTTAGAAATAAAAGCTCCTTTTGATCCATGAGCTCTTGTAACACCTGCTGTATTACCAAACTCGTGATTCATTAACAGTGTAAATGTGCCATCATTATTATCAAAAGCTCCTAACCCATCAGGAATACCGCACATTTTATACCCATCAACTACATCGTTTGTGGTAAGAATAGAAGTTAATTTGACACCAGGAGTAACAGGGACCAGATAAGGTGTAGTTGAAGTACTTATACCTGTTGTACCTTCAGCCAAAGCAGAGACCAATGGTAGATAGTTAGAAATTTTGTTAGCGCCTTTCAAACCAAAAACGAACATATGACTAAGATTGCCGGTTGCAGTCGCAACACCATCTGCATTTAAAGAAGTTTGTCCATAGTCGTTATCATTACAAAGAACAACAGTACTATCATTAACAATAGCTAAGCCCTCTGCCTTATCCAAAGATGCAGGCCATCCGTTAGCTACTAAATCAAGGAATATAGTTCTTCTAACAGGGACAATACCATTGGCAGCTAAGCCATCTCCATCCACCAATTCCTCCAATGTTTTACCATTGTATAATTCAGAAGTTACTGGTGTTGCTTCGCTGATGTCTATTTTATAAACTTTTTTGCTATCTGAAGTTCCTCTAATACCAACCTCAATGATTAAGAATTCATTGCTGTTTATAGCTGCCATATCACCTATCTTCCAATCTTTCAATCTCACCTGATTTGCCCCTGAACCGATCACACCTTCGTTTACATATGCAAACATTCTGGTGGCATTCGTTTCCGGATCAATTTCTAAAATCCTATGGATTCTGGAAGCATCACCTGCTGCAGTAGTTGGATATAATATCGGACTTTGTATAATTGCATATATCTTACCATTTGGGGTAATGGAGATACCCTCAAAGCCACGGTTATTCTTACGATACTTAAATACAGTATCGATAGCTACATCTTCAGGTTGAGCACCAGGAAGTTTTGCATAAGGGGTAAATCTCTTCACTACAACACCGTTTCTATTTAGTTTCCATATAGTAGGTCCACCTTCTTCGCAAATCCAGAAGTTGCCTTCTTTATCTACCACTATACCTTCAGAGTCAATACCCCATATATCTTTCGCAACTGTTTTAGCTGCAAAGTTTGTACAGGCAAGGACAGTATCTGTACTATTCAATTCAGCTTCAGTACTTCCGAACCCTGCAGGATTGAGCAGACCTGTCGCTGTAGTTCCGTTAGGGCGCTTTATTGATATTGACTGTAAGATTTGAATAGAATCACCATTCACTCTTATTCTATGAATTTTTGGAGCATAAGATGGGAAAGCATACATCTTATCATAAGTAGGACGACATTCTGCTGGATTGGCGTTAGCGCAATCAACATTTACGCCTCTGTCAGAAACAGTCCAGAATTCTTTTCCATTAGTATTTGCGATCGGATATAAACCTGAGAATCCGGCTTCGCGAAAATCAATACTCTGGAAGGTCCCGATAGCAGCAGACTTGTTATTCACATAATCATGCAGCAATGTAACCTGTGCTTTGCTTAAAGATGGTGTAAGCAAACCCGCAGCAATACTTAAAAATGCAGTACTTAATCTTAGTTTCATTGTTTTGTTAAGTTTTGATGCGGTAAAACTACTTGCCCTAGGTTAACTTATTGTCTGAGGTTTATTAAGAGTTGATTAAGAAAGAGAGTGGGATTGTTAAGAAAGGATAAAGAAGTATAAATAAAAAGTAATAATCTTGCGGTCTGGCAGGATAAAAAAGACTTAAATCCTATAATCAAGAAGGAGTTACAAGAAGGATTATAAATAATCTAATCAGAATAAATAATAAAAAATACTGTTTCAAAAATGATGACAGCATTTTGAAATAAAATCATTGATGCCATCGCTTGAAGCGATGGCATCAATACAAATAGCATTGAAACTAAATATCTAACAAATTTACTTACTCAGAATCAACTTACCTGTTCTGTTCCATGAAGGACTAGAATATTTATATAAATAAATGCCATCCTCATGTTTCTCTCCACTCCAGATCATATCATGAGCATTGCCGGATATAGACTCCACCTGTTTACCTTTGCTATCAAATATCTGAAGTGTTACCAATTCATCACTCACAGGAGATTGAAAATGAAATACTGATGAAGAAGGGTTAGGGAAAATTGAAAATTCAGAAATGTCCTCTTGGCTATTAAAGGAAAGATCTTCCCTTAAATCATAGTTGCTTTTATATTTACATACATATAATCTTTTCTTTTCATCAGGAGTATTATTATAAACTCCGTCATTATATGTGGTGAAGAAAATCTTTTCACCTGCTGCAGTGATATCATCAGATCCAGCAAAGGATCCACCGCCACTGCCAATATTTTTTACTGCTTTAGTACCCTGTATTGTAAAATCAGATTGAAATAACTGATAGTAGTTATCAGGCTCAGCAGGATAACCATACTCAGCATCTATATGATCAGAAAAAAATAATTTATCTCCTGCAATAGCAAACTTTCTTGGGTCAAAATTCTGCAACCAGAAATTGCTTATAGAATTACCATCATAATAGAAAAGATTGGATGCACCGACACCTGCAACACTTAAGTAAAATGCAAGATGGTCTTTACCTGAATACAACTTACCTAAATACGTATCAGGATAATTGACAGTCAACCCCACTGTTCCAGCTTCCGTACCATCAGAACTCCAGAAAGATCCTGAATATCCAAAGTAGCTGACAAAAAAACAGTATTTCCCTTTAAACGAAAAGATTTCATAAATCCCTGCATCTTCATCAAACTTCTTTACCAGGGAGGTTCCTGCAGGTGTACCATTGGTTTTCCATAGTTCTTCATGGGGATAATAATCGTTATAATCAGTATGAAAGAAATAATAAGTTCCATATATAAGTTTAACTCCATAACAATTATTAAAAGGAAGTTCAGCAGCTATGACTGTTCCATACGACTTTCCATTTGTTTTCCAGACGCTCAGTTTATTTAACTCATCAAAAGCAGTAAAATAAAGATAATTTTCATGCTCTCCTACATAAACTGGTGTTGCACTTCCAGATCCAACATTTACATCTTTCACAATTGATAAAGAGTTGGAAAGACTAAGCTTCCAGAGTTCACTTCCATTGATTCCATCTTCAATAGAAAGATAAAGTTCATCCTTAAATACGGTAAGTATCTGAACAGAGCTGTATGCCCCGATCTTTTTTGTTCCTGCCGCTGTGCCTGTGCTTTTCTATAAAGCAGTTTTTCCGCTACTTTCAATAGTGGTAAAATAAAAATGAGTACCATTGACTACAAATTGACTGGTGAACTGTTCTCCAATTTTTATCAGAGGTTTGGTAGTTCCTGCCAATCCGTTAGATTTCCATAATGTATCATGTACAGTAAAATAGAGATACCCTCCTGCACTGAAAAAATTCTTAGATTCGGAGGATATGTCTTTAACAAACACGGGTTGTGCTTGGAGGCCCTTCATCACAAGCAAAGACATCATAACTATAAAGATACTCTTGTAAAGTGTTTTCATTTTACTTTTGGTTTTAGGTTGATAAAAATTAAAGACAACAATTTTCCCTTCAGACATGCAAAGTCCGAGGCATTAAAAGCAAGAAATCCTATGGATAAAGTTATTTTACTTAACTCCAAAGAATTTTTAATTCAATAAAACTATACTTAACTAAAACAACAGGAGGCAGCTTTTTACAGCTAGTATTAAAATAATGCTCAATCCCCTCTTTCAGGCTAAAAAAATTTATGATTGTGATGCTAAGGTAAGTGTTTTTCAGATTATTCACTCCAAAAAACTAATATTTTGAACTGGGATTTATGGGATTAAGGGATAGACAGGATTATCTCTGATGCCTCGTCCTAAATTAAGTTTACAGTTTTTAGTTTAAATACTGAATAGAGTTTACAAATATGACATTATGGAAGTTCTACCAATCGGGATCCGTCCCACTTATAATGTTTTTTTATATTTTTTAGTACCCCCATTTTAAACTCCCCATTCAGCTCATATAATGGGTTATTGTTCTCATCAAATAATTGCCCAGACTTATATTCGCTATAAAATATAGTATCGCGTTGAGGATCTAATGGAAGCGTAACAAATGATGAATAATCTTCCCCTTCTAAATCAGAAAAAAATTGAGAAGTACTAAACAGTATATCAAATTTCCCATTGGCATCTATGATATAATTATTTCGATCCGAACACCCACAACATTCACCCTATGTTTCAAACAATAATATTATATCAACATTTTTCCACTTTGATGAATTGAACTGTCGGACATATTCAGGAAAATATCCTGGTAATTGAAATGTATCAAGAAATACTTGATGGGTAAAATTGTATTTATAGATTGCAGAGCCATGAATAAAATACTTTATATTTTTTGACTGTGAATTAAATGAATACAAGGCAACGTCATTTAATCGAATATATGCATTATGACCATTATATTGAATTGTTATCCAATCTTCCATTGGAATATCGAAAACAGGCGTTAATGAAGTATTAAATTTAAGAGTATCAAGTACCTGACTTGAAGTATCCGGTTGCCTATATATAAGACTATTCTCAGAAAATAAAACGGGCTGAACGAGTCTTTTAAAAACTTTGAACTCATCAAGTTTTAAAAAATTATCAGATCCTTTCGATCTTTCAATTGAATCTGTTTTGATTGAATCAGCTTGAACAATAGTACTGCCTGAAGTATCCAAGGTTGCATTTTTTTCCTCTTCAACCCTTGATTTCTGCTCTGTACAAGATGTAAAAATAATAATGATTATAACTATTATGATTCTCATATTGAATATGATAAGTAACTAAAAATACGCTCCGAAAAACCTCTTCACTGAAGATTAGTAATGCCTCTAGCTACAGCAATATAATGTTAGTTCTTGTGGTTTCAAATCTTTTAACTTACATGTTAAACATAAGGTAATAGAAGGAGTGTTTGAAGCTGAAGAAGATAATATTACACAGTCGCTTTAAATACTGTAATCTACCTAAGATGTACAACTTGGCTTGATGACTATATTCCTATTTATTCTTTCATTAAGAAAAGTGACATACGTTTAAACACTCAACAAAACCATGTAATATTTTTAACAACATTTGAATAAAATAATTTTTCTCTTAAATTGCGTTCATAATATCAACCTATAAATCAATGTTTAACCAGCTAATTATAATTTTTACACAGTAACACTTAAATAACTTTTACAAACATTTTCAACCTATTTATGAATAAAATTTTTATTCTAGCTATTGCTATGGTTTTGTTTGCAGGATGCAAAAAAAACAGGGATGTAAATCCTAATCTTCCCAATCCGAAACGAGAACTCAATGAATATCTGGCTTCTATGCAGCCGGTGCAAAACCCGGGAGTTATTGAAACGGCACAGGCTCTGGGAGATCCTTTGGTCTCATGGGCCGGTTCTACTTATTGTAAATCGACCAAATACAAATTAGGCCCTGAATATTCAGAGGGCTTTTTATTAAATCCGCAGACCGATGTTATTTATCCTGGCGCTATTCTGGATGGCAATAGCATATATAACGGTACTTACAAATTACTTTCGCTTCCCCGTACAGGTGGCACCATTTCTACAGACCTTGTTAATGCGCAAAAGGGATTTATAGAAATTAAAGAAACCAAACGGTCAACAGTACAACAAGGAATGCTTGACCTGATGCGGGATAATCAGATCAATGGTTCAAGTGCCGGGGCCCAGATAAACTTTCAGATAGATGAGATTCGTAGTGAACAGCAAATGGATATGCATCTTGGTTTTTCATTAGGTGTTGAGAATAAAATGAAAGTCAAGGCTGGATTTGATTTTAACCAAAGCGCTAAAAAGACAAGGGTTTTAGCCAGGTTTCAGCAAATCTATTATACCTTGTCTTATGATCCCAAAAACCGTCCAGCTGACTATTTTCAACCTGGCGTCACTTCCCAGCAGGTATATAACAGTATAGATGGCACCCCATTTTCTCCTGTTTATGTATCCAATGTAAAATATGGCAGAATGGCGTTTTATTGTTTTGAAAGTACTCTAAGTTCCAAAGAAATAAAAACAGAGCTAGAAGCACAATTTACTTATGCCAAGGTTACAGGAAGTATAGATGCCAGCTATAAATCAAAATTCACCAATGATAATACAAAAATAACCGGTACCATCATTGGAGGCTCTGGCAGCGATGCAGTGCAGGCCATCAATGGTGTTGAAGGATTCTATAGTTATATTCTGGCCGGAGGAAATTATTCTGCAAGTTCTCCAGGATTACCAATAGCCTATACCCTGCGAAGGATAAGCGATAACGGAGTATTTAATGTGGTAAACATTTCTGAATATGTAGTAAATGAGTGCTATAATACCACAGGAGCTTTAAAAATAAACTTTGCCAGCCACATTAACGGACCTCAGGATGATAATATCTGGGGAGATATCAAAGCCAATATTGGCATTGACAGTGGCAATGGCAAGAGTTCTTTTGCTCACGGACCAGTGACCATTTTTTTCAAACCCACTGCTGACGACCGCCTGTATTTAAAGAATAACGGAGAAAAGGTAAACTTTGATGAGAACTCCGGAAAACTGGAAATTTCATACAATCCTGAAAAATTTGACAAAACATTTATAGACCTGACCTTTAACCTTACCAACAGATATTACTGGTTTGATGTGGGCAAGGACAAACATAACGGTACAACTGATGATTACATAAACAAAACTGTCAGAATTTATCTTAAAGACATTGTTGATGAAAGATACGGAGCTGACTGGAGTAAGGTAGGTGACGGAACCCTTAATTACAATTTGTATATGGATGGAGCGTATAAGACCGACAGAGCCTGCACTAAAAAGAATGCTTTTGGCGGTTGCTCCAGCTGGAGCGATATCGATGTTTCCAAAACAGCATCAAACACTATTTTCAATTTTTCAATTAATGTAAACGCTCCTCAATAAAATAAATTAAAGTCAAAATACCGGCTAAAATATTCTCAGGCCGGTATCTTTTCAAAAACAGATAACATATAAGATAAAAAAATGAAAAAAATAATTTTCACAGTTTTGGCATCAGGTTTAATATTCTGTGCATGTAAAAGGGATAAAAATAACAATCCTACACCCAATAATGATACTACCACCAAGGTAGTTCCGATACCTATTGTTGAAATTAGATTTATTAAACTATATAATCAGGCATTGGATACAGCCAAACAAAATGGCTATAATTTTTATAGTATATCATCTCAAAATAGTTTTAATTCTAAAAATGGTCCCATCGAAATCGCCTTTGTGCACAACCAACCTGCAAACAATAGTACAAAGCATTTAATAGGCAGCGCTACTTCCGCTATAGTTAGGTCAGAGCATGGAGTTCCCAACACGAATAAAACCAATATCGAATTTTATAAAATAAACAATGGTTCCAACACATTGATTTATGATACAATAAGTTTATCCTCCAGTATTGAAACCATCTTTGCCACAAAAGCAACTAAATCCGATATCAATGGCGAATCGAACGCCATACAATCGGATGGATATGGCTGGGATAAGGATGATATTTTGGGATTTAAATTGAGCAATGGTAAAAGAGGCTTAATATTGTTAACTTCGAAACCTACCGGAAGCAAAGACGAGAACTCAAACATTATTCTAGGCAATATCCAGTTTGACATCAAAATGGAGAAATAAAACCGTCTTGTAACTTTAACATCATTGGGAGAACCTGAAATTAAAGGTTCTCCCCTCTATCACCTTTTTTTAAGAATTTATATACCAGCATTTACATCAATTCAACCATCATAAAAATGAAAAAACTACTTTTTATAATCATTGCAACCGGATTATTTTTTTGTGCATGTAATAAGAATAAAAAGACAGATCCAAATCCCAATTCTGTTGATACTTCGACCAAGGTTGTTCCGATACCAGTAGTTGAGATTAGAAATATTAAACTTTATAACCAGGCATTGGATACTGTTGCCAATCCACATTTATATAATTTTTATAATATAACCCATCAAAAATATAACAATTCACTAGATTTCCCGATTGAAATTGCTTTTGTACATAACCAACCTACGGATAATAGTTCTATGCATTTATTAGGCTGTGCTAATTCCCTTTCAGTAAGGGTAATGCATGGGATACCTAAAGAAAATAAAACCAATACCGAATTTTATAAGATAAACAATGACTCAAACACAAAACTGTACGATACCATAACACTATCTTCCAGTATAGAAACCATATTTACAACAAAAGCAACCAAGTCAAATGTTTACGGAGAATCAAATGCTATACAATCAGATGGATTTGGTTGGGATAAGGATGATATTTTAGGTTTTAAATTAAGTAATGGTAAAAGAGGCTTAATCATACTAAACGCCAAACCTACAGGAAGTAAAAATCCAGATACAGGTTCAATTAGTGATGGTAACATCCAGTTTGATATCAAAATGGAGAAATAAAATAGTGTTCTAATTATAACATAAAGTGAGAACCTGAAATTTCAGGTTCTCGCTTATTTCACTCATTCTTTAAAGTTGAACTATAAACCAGGATTTTCTTTCAATACAACTAATGAAAAAACTACTTTTTACAATTATTGCTTCAGGATTAGTTTTCTGTGCATGCAAAAAGGATAAAAAAGACAATCCTAATCCCAATTCTGTTGATACTACGACTAAGGTTATTCCGATACCAGTTGTTGAGATTAGAAATATTAAACTTTATAACCAGGCTCTGGATGCAACCGCCCATCCATATTGGTTTAGATTTTATAATATAACCAATCGCCAATATAGTAACTCTGTGGATTCCCCTATCGAAATTGCTTTTGTACATCACCAACCCACGGACAATAGCTCAAAGTACCTTTTAGGTTGTGCTGCTTCAATGTATGTTAGTTTAGCGCATGGAGTTCCCAAAACAAATAAAACCTATACTGAATTTTATAAAATAGACAATGGTACCAATACATTGGTGTACGATACCATAAGTTTGTCTTCCAGTATTGAAAAAATATTTGCGACAAAGGCGACTAAATCCGTTATTTTGGGTGAATCGAATGCCATCCAGTCGTTTGCATGGGGCTGGTTTGATGGAAGTATATTTGGATTTAAGCTAAGCAACGGCAAAAGAGGCTTGATTTTATTAACAGCTATACCAACAGGCAGCAAAGATCCTAAAACAGGAGATATAACTTTAGGTGATATCAAGTTTAATATCAAGATGGAGAAATAAAATCTTTCAAGGCTTTATTAGGTTCACAGAAAAAGAGAATCTACATAATCAGATTCTCTTTTTTTATTATAACTCCATATTACTAATCTCTTACAGCTCAATATCTATAAGAATAATTAGAACATCACTTTTCCATTTATTACAAGGCCCAATTTGCCAGTTTACATTTTTTTATTGAAACAGTGCTTTTTTCACTGAACTCTTCTTACTATCCATCAAACAAATAACAGTACACTATTCATCCCATCTGTCCAAAAAGAGAATAATAAAAAGTTAAACACTACATCTGGGTTACAGAAGAACTACTCAACTGGGATAAAATTCGTATACCTATACCTGACTAAGTGCGATGTTACTTTGAAAATATTCAAGGTATGGAGATAAGCAAAGAAAGCATTAACAAAAATTCATTTGAGTATAAGCACACATTGAATTTAGATGGACTTGCTCCTGGCATTTATGTATTGGAGGTTAAATGTGAAAGTAAAGTTGGGGTTGTAAAATTTATTAAGAGCAAAAGAACAAGTTGTCTTAAAGGAGATGGCTTCTTTTTTTTAACATAAGGACCATTATAAATTTTCTAGACTTTCGGTATCGATAACAGTGGTACAGGCGAAAAACCGGACACCTAATGAAAATAGAAAAATTACTTTATTTGTTGAAATAGATATCATCATTAGTTCCTTCGATCCGATCTTTTCCTGAAGAGTATAGAACAAAGGAATCTTTAGTTTGCATATAGTAAAAATTCCTCCCCCATCCATCTATTTTCCAATCTCTCTTTAATGGATTATTTCTTAAAACAGCTTCAAGATTAGAGGGAAATGTGTTATTGGTTTTCCTAAAACTTTCAATTTCAAAGAGGAGCGCATTGCCTCTTCTTGATGTAATACGATTAGATTCTGATGCTTTTAAAACTGTTCGAACTTCTTTAAAAACTGGTTGAGCTATCCAAAATAATACAATAATACCCAATAGGATACTTACACACCATATTCTAAACTTCCTACTATACCAAAACAAACCATCAAAAATTAAACTAATTAAGGTTTCCATCTATAGAGATAATTTATAACATAAATCCCCAAGTTGCAATCTTTCACAGGCATTCGTTTCCATGACCTTTTACAGTAATAGATTAATGCTTTTTTCAAAGTATTCCATCAATACTCACTATTGTATTTAAATACAACTTGTTCTCCCTCCCCTTCAGGCTCTTTTTTATTGATTTTATAAGTCTCCACAAAAGTTTCCTTTGCTCTTTCAGATAGCAATATATAGGGTATCCAAATGGCTGCTCCAACCATCATTTTGAGTATATCCGTCCAGGAGCTAATATCATGATTGGTCTCTAAATAACTTTCTGTAAATAAAGCATCAGCTATCAGGACTACTAAGTTGAAGGCATAATAAAGCGGGAACAAATAAATAACACTTGATCTTCTTTTAATAAAAATGATTATAAGGAAAATGGTGTATATAAAAATCATTATGTTCAGAAACAACTCACTCCCTACCACAAAAGCCAAACCCGGATTATAGGTCGTATAGGTACTATTGGTGATTGCCTCCCACATGGTACCATCAAAATAATTTAATTCTGATAAATTAAGTAATAATCGAAACGGAGTAATTATAAGACCTAACAGAGGTAGGATAAGCCATCCTCCCAAAGGCCTGCTTTCTGATACTGAAATATAAATTTTAGGATCCCATCGATAAAGGTAAAAAAATAAAAGTGAAGACAGAATCAATGAGGCAATGGTTATCATAACAATCGTAAAGCTCGGTCCCACATTTTCTTGAATTGGTTTGTAGCTTAAGTAATGTCCTAGTGAATTTGAAATTTTGTTTTGGGCTTTAATAAATTCGTGAATCTCATTTTGTCCGATGTGATCTTTTGTATATTTTAACTTATAGTTAATTGCCAGAACCCGGTTCTCATAAGATACTCTCTTTGAAAATGAAACTCCATCACTTTCGATGTTCTGTTCCTCCTCCTGAACATTCCAATCCTCTGGCAAATAAAATATCTGAGATTGCTTTATTTCCATTGGATAACCAAGATAAAAAGGCATACTTCTCACTCTGGTAGATGGAATTCGCAATTTCTCTCTGATTATATCCGGATAAACAGAACATTGAATATTCCTGCTGTCTCCAAGACTGTCGATAGGCATCCAGAATTCCTGAATAATATAAGACTCATAGACTACAAATTCATTCTCTTCAATATTGTCTTCAAATCTTACCTTATCCTGGATAGCAATCTTGGGGAAAGATTTAGCGTAGAAGTTAAGATAGTTCTTCTGAATCTGGTCTGGGTTATTGGTTGCAAAATAATAACGTTGATTGTCTGCTTCCGGCCCTCTGTACAATGATTTTACCTCCAGCTCTGTTTCTCCACCTATCTCAAGTATTCTATATTTTTCCTTTACACTTGAATAGAATTCACCATTGCCCTGAACGGCACTTAACCCTTTATCCTTACCTCCGATAATCAGAGCATATTTGTAATCCGGAATATACCTTTTATCAAATCCTCCACCTTCCATAGAAGATGTAGGATCATACCATCTAATAACATCATCAATTTTAACTCCAGCAATGCAATGGTTAAATGAGCTCGGAGAAGGAAGATCATTAACAATTTCTTGTTTGCTAATAGTATTAACCAACGCAGGATAGGCTTCAATATCCATACGCCTCAACATCGCACAAAATAGCAAGGATTTTCCTTTACAATCTCCATATCTGTTTTTAAAAACGGTCTCTGGCGCTTCCGGCTTGTAGGCTCCAATCCCAGATTCAAGCCCCAGATACCGAACTTCATTTTGAACGAAATTAAGTGTTGCCACAACCCGATCTTCAGATTTCTTATATTTATTCTTGATCCATTCTACCTTATTCAGCAAAGCCGTGTCATGCAGTTCTTTGATTTTAAAGAGCCCCTCAGCCCAGGAATTAACTTCCTCCCACGAGCTGTATTCAGAAACCTCCAGCCATGTATAAGGATTGTACCATACAGGACAATCATTATCCATTATTAGTCCGGGAACATCATTCCTTTCCCAGATGTACTCAATAAGGTTTCCCTTCTTCAAAATTTCAGGTTCAACCTTTTCGTTACGAGTGTTGAAGTTCAACTTTCTTTTTGAATCAGTTATAATTCTTATTTTGAGCTTTTCAATCTTATCGTAAAAATTCAGATAAAAAGCGTCTAAATACTTTGAGTTATAAATAGGGTTTCTCCCTTTAATCGTATATGAATATTCGATATAATCACCCACTCTGATATCTTCCAGAATTAAATAGGCAAGGTTAGTCCCATCGAATATAAACCGTTCTTTATTTTTCTCTCTCTGAATAACCTTTATCTTCTCTTTATCAAGCTTGTTAATACGATCTCCACCTCTGATAACAGATACATTATGAATGAACAAGGTTTGATAAGATGGGTCAAAATTTATATCGATTTCCGATCCATTTTGAACACCTGCCTCAGAGGTAATTTTTCTTATGAAATGAAAATATAAAGCCTCTTTTTCTACATGACTTTGAAAATCTTTCAAAACAAATCTATATCCGTCTGAAACGTTTTCAGGATGAATGTTAAAATTGTTATAAGGAGTTGAACTAACCCATTCAGGTACAGGAGCTATACTGTAGTTCGATTTACCATAGCCATATTCGGGGATTAAAATCAATAAAAAACAACTATAAAATAATGTATATATACACTTCCAAAAATGAGACATGTTGACTTTTAAATTTATTATGGATATTCTAAAAATTAAAATACGACAAAAAAATTAATACAGCTAATCTTCTTTTCAACTTAATACATTCAGCGAATTATGCCCGTCTAAAAAGCTCTTATTTTTAGTTGTTTATAAAAAAATCTATGGTGTGAGTCTTACGACCATAGCTATCAAGTTTAGAAAAGTCATCTATGGCAGGATCAGGATGACCACGAAAATACCAAACCCATACATAGACTTTACCTATTAACAGATCTTGGTTACGTTATTCAATGCCTATTGTCACAATTTATATAAACATCATCTACATTTGAATCCAGGAAAATGATATTCGGACATCCAAAAGAAGACCAAACAAAACCAAAAACAACTTGAGGTTTATTTTTGAAAAGATACCCAGTCCATTGTTCTTTCAAATCAGAAAAATTTGAATTCTCTATTCCAAAGTTTAATGGTGCAATACTTGTTCCTTCACTATCATTAAACACTTTTTCCAAAATTACATCGTCTTTCATGTTAGTTACTATTAAATGCCTTTGAACCAAATAAAAGCTATTACCTCCTTCTGAGTACTCTTGAATATAATACTGATATAGTTCAGAATTATATAAATATGCATTCCCCTTTTCCACATCATGCTGTCTAAACACATTATTCGGAATATTGCTTTTCTCTAAAGGAAAGTCCTTTATGTCGATTCTTTCCCAACTAATTGGCCTCATCTGTCCAAGAATAAAAGGATTTTCCTTTCCAACATATACTAAAGAATTGTTAAGATACTTATCAAATCCTGTTAGGGAACTCTTGTTTATCTGAAAACCAATCATATAATCATTCTGGCGGCAAGGACATTCATTGGGTTCCATGTATACGTTAAGGTAAGCAACTATACTCAATATCTTAACAGGGTAAGAGACTAGCACATCAGTTGAATAGTCATAAATAAACACACTGTCTTCTTCTGAAATTTTTGTTTTAGAAAGGAATCTGTTTCTATATTCAGAACTTAATTTAAAATATTGAAGGCTGTCTTTATTTACCTCTTCAGGATTTGGAATAGCAAGAGAGTCTGGATGTTCACTTAATGGATATATTTCGGAAAGGGATATGAATCCAACTTTTAAGCCTATAATTGATTCTAAATCTCGCAACAAATACAAGTCAAACCCTTGGGTAACTATATGATCGTTTACATTGAGCTTATTATTGGTAATGATAGGTTCTTCTGTCGGTTGTTCAGCTATAGTGGTTTGAATTTCTTCAACTTCTTCATTCTCCTCATTGCACGACATCAATGTAAATATCGTCAATCCTAAAAATATAATCAGTCGTTTCATTTATTAAAAATTGAGAGGTCTGTTACAACGACCATTACCCATTTATATAATCCTCTTAGGTCTACATTTTTTATTGATCTAAGGCTATCAACAGTTCAGATAACCGACGTTTCTAATCACCTTTTAGACTTTATCGTGTATTCGTTTCTTATCTTTATTCAGAATGATCCAAAGTAGTATTGCTGAAGCAAACGTTAACAAAGCAAAAGATTTCTCAAAGTACGTTTCCGCAAAAATATTCCCAATAGTATTCAAACCGAATAGTATTATAAAAATCCACAAAATGATGTTAACTACTTTCTGCGATATAAATGCTTTTACATACGCACCCTTGATTAACAGAATTGAAAATAGTAAAAGATTTATTAGCATAGATATTGTTTCAAAAACATACATTTCAGTGTCATTTTTTAACCTTCCGCCCCAAGTTATTTCGTATGGAATCAATTTTACTATAATGCTTAAATGAAAAAGCATTACAAAAACCAAAAACCCAAGCATTATTTTAATTGCAGTTTTTGAGCTCATATATTTCTAGTTTAGCATTAAGGCACATTATATACATACCAGGTAGGTACATTTCTTTTTTTACATTTACTAATTTACCCTTTTCTATACTATGTTCAAATTGTCAAATGGACTTTATATTCGGCTGACCTTACAAGAACATATATATGTATATGTATCAGCTGTTTTCATACTATCAGAGATAAATAAGACGGAGTCAAGTTATTTGTGTTCAATGTTAAAAACTACTATTTTACTGAATAAATTTACTTTATCCATTAAAGTTGTCCAGAATTGAAAGTGATCAAAAACCTAAGAGAAAAGATCTCCCGAAACCTCACTCGATGATTATGGCTTTGATATATTTCTTATACCATTCAGAAGTTCCAGTTTTTCACACGAAAACCCTTAAACTTTGTTTTAGCTGTATAGCTAATTGAAGCCATTTACAGCTCTGTTGTCTATTTTTAGTTTTAGGCTGTCAAATTCATCCTACAATATTTTGTAATTTCATTTTTTAATTTCCTTTAACAAGTCGTCTAAATCAAGCGATTTTGTAAACATGTCTAATGAACCATCACTTCTTTTGGGCCAGAATTCTAAAGGTCTGTCCCAATACAACTCCACTCCATTACCGTCCGGATCGTCAAGGTATAAAGCTTGAGATACTCCGTGGTCGCTAGCACCTGTCAAGGGATAATATGCACTACTTAATCGATCATAAATGATTGCAAGGTCTTTTCTTGTTGGATATAAAATAGCAGTGTGGTATAAACCAACTCCCCTTTTTGGTGCAGGAGGCAATCCCTTGCTATGCCATGTATTTAAACCGATATGATGATGATATCCTCCAGCAGAAATAAATGCAGCCTGTTCACCATACATCATGGTAACTTCAAAGCCTAATAAGTCTCTATAAAACTCAAGTGCCCGTTTTAGGTCTGCTACTTTAAGATGCACATGACCAATTCTTGTCTGTGCAGGGATAACATAATGTTCATTCATGATTGGAAAGCTGTGTCAGAAATATGTCCATTTTAATACTTTATCAGTTATATAAAATTAACTTTATGAACTAAGTCAAATTTAATTTGTTTCCCTGTCCGAAAATGAATTCTTTTTTTGTCCCATGCCACCGAAAAAATCAAGCGAATTATTGCGTTATACACTTCGCTTGAGTTCATTAGTTTTTTTTTATTTTAGTATGCCACATCCGAAAGAAGACTTTCTGAACTTCTGTCCACAAGTAATACAGAGGTAATATGAATTATAACTCTTTACTTTTGTCAAACAAAGCGATCATTTGATTTACAATATTACAATAATCTTCCTTATTATAAACCTTCGTGTGAAATGCTACTATAAAATCAATTTTATCCGTTTCTGGAAAGGTAGTTTATCCATTTTTTCTAATTACCACCAACTTGTTTATCTATACCTTTAAGTTGTATTTATTTTAAAAATTATTCATACAAATGTTATTCATTTAAAGAAGAATATACAAAAAGCTCTGAACATGAAAATATTAATAAAATGCTCACTGTATAAACTTTTATACTTAAATTAATTCCTTCCTTCAAATCAAAAAAGCCTCTGCATGAATACAAGATCCATACAGAGGCTTACCTAATCAAACAGATGTTAAAATTATTTTACAACAGCAAGACGTTTGGTTACAAAGGTCTCTCCTACCTTCAAAGAAACAGAATAATAACCTGCCTTCACGTTCCTTATGTCAAACGCTATAGATTTTCCTGTTAAGGAATACGGTACTGCTACCTCTGTTCCCAATTCATTAACAACCTTAATATCTACACCTGAGATATCCAACTCTGTCAATAGCTCAACATAATCGCTCGCCGGGTTTGGCGCCAGTTCCATTTCGGAGAGGCCATCCACATAGGCCATTTTGGATGAACTAGGACAAACAGGAGCTGAAGATCCATTGCTAAAATAAATGGTATATGCTCCAGACAGTTCAGACAATACAAAATTTCCATTATGACGACCGACATAATAAGTGCCGTCAAGTCTTGGAATATTTGAGCCAGATATCGTCACTTTGGGAGCAACTGTATTGAATGTAACTGTGCTGTATAACCTGAGATCAAGATAATAGGTAGGTACACCGTTGTTGGTTTCGATTGAGAAATTCCATAATCCGTTATTATAAGCATCCCAGTTTACAGCAAAAGCTCTCATATTAGAAAGGTTCGGTCCTCCGCTGCCTATAACATCCGCTCTGTTATACTGACTATAATAAATCGTAGGTAAAGAAGTAGCTAAGGGTGTTCCGAATCTACAAGCAGTTGATGTAGTAGAACCAAGATCAAATGTCATCGTCGATCCGACTGCGCTGATATTAGAGATATTTAGTCCAGAAGGGCTTCCATCCCACCAGTTGGAATTTGGAAAAGAGGTTGCATTAAAACTTGAATTACTGCTTGCATCAAACAAATCATTTGCATCACCGCCATTGGAATAATTTTCCAGATCATAAGCACCATCTGCCTGCTCTATCGAAATCTGATAATGACTTGCTGGTGTCCTTTGAGGTCTATAGTTTCTTCCGTCCAGATCTACGTGCCAGATAAACAGTCCTTCATCACGCAATGCAGCATGTCTTCCTGTTTTTGTCCTTGCCTCTATTACAAACATTTCATCTCTGTTTTGGGTATTCATATAAATGTAAGGAGTATGAGAATTGGCAGTTACCGTTATATTTCCGGTCTGGTCATTAAGAAATACTGGGGTCTCCCAACCAACACTCATTCTTAGATAGGCATTCGGATATACTGGGTTGGTAGCACTTCCCTGATAAGCCATCAGACAGTAGTCTCCTAATCCAAATGAGTTGTAATCTGTATCGTAAAAGTCAGGCCAGTTAAAAAGCATGTGACCGTTTTCATGGCAAAGCGTTGCAATCGTTGGAGAGGTATCTATATTGGTAATCTGGTAGTCCCCTGTATGAACGCCATCTGCATAAAATGTTATTCCGCTTTTATGAGGCCACAGCCCTGTCTGCCATGGAGCATCTCCAGTGTACATAAAATTAATAGCAATTACTTCTCCATTTGTGGTTGTCAAGTTAGAAAAGTCAAACTGAGTATTTGCCCAGGCAAGTACTTCCTGAAGTAACTCGTGAACATTAGTACCTTGAGTAGCATAATAGCTCTTCGGCTTGGTAGATCTGTAGTAGCCAAGAACCTCATTGGTATAGTCCAACTGACCACCAGAAACTTCATAAAAATAATCTCTTATAGATCCGTTATTACCAAACCCGGTAAAGCCATTCTGATTAAACAGATTGTTCAGTGTTGAAGCTGGAATTGTAGCAGGCTCGTCTGCAAAATCAATAAGCAAAGCCAATCCTTTTACGTTTCCAGACAACTGAAGGAAATCACCAGGTTGTGCACCGGAAGTCCTCAAGGAAGACTTGTTTTGCCCTAATCTGGAAATACCTTCAGCCCTTTTCCTTCTTACAGCTTCAATACTAAGCTTAATACCTTTTTCTTTCGGAAGCTTTGAAGCGTTAAGTCCCGCATTTTTCCGAGTCTCAGCGATATTCGTTCCAGTATATTTTACTCCAGTACTGATCAGCTTCTGACCATCCTCAGAAAGTAAGGCATAATAAATCCAACCATCTTCTTCTTTAGTAAGAGTATATCCATCTTCGCTTTCAATGCGTTGATAAAATTCATCTCCCCATACTTTTACTTTGATAAATGATCCATCTGGTTGTTTCAATTCAAACTGATCTCCTCTATAAGGAGCAGCCTGAGTAAATTGCACTATAATTCCGATCAACAGAATAGTGACAATGCTGCGAATAGTAGTAAATTTCTTTAACATAAACATTTGTTTAAATTGATTTAACTAAGTTAACTCCTACTTGAGGAGAATGCATTAATTGAGAAAGCAGTAGCTATACACCTATCATAGGGAAATTGTCTGCTATGACTAACTTGTAGTTAGAAAATGTTTTATCACCGGTTATAAAACAGATCAACACAAAGATGGTCTGTATAGCTGCTTTATTAGATGCTAATATAGAAGGGAGATCTTTTTGAATTGGTATCTTATGTTACAGTATTAAAAAATCAGGTCAATGAAGCTTTGGTAACCGTTTAAGCAAAGTTAACTATAATTCCAGAAGACCTCACCCTAAATCCTTCTCCTGAAGGAGAGGGACTTTAATGTGTATGTTATTAGTTAGATCACTTTTAGATCAACTTTTTTATCATCTCTAACCCTTCTCCTGTAGGAGAAGGGTTAGAGATGTGGTTTTATTGGCTGGGATACGGAAACTATATAATTAATTCTATCTTCTTATAAAGGCCATTGAAAAAATTTTTACTTTTCAAATTAGTTATTGTATCAACTGAAAATAATCCCTTTTACCAATCTTTATCTTTACAGGAAGAATATCCAGACTAACCATGCTATGCATGTCCATAACCTTACTACCATTTATAGTTACACTTCCTGCTTCAATCAATCTTTTCAGATTTGATTTGCTTTCAGATTGTTTAATTATTTTACATAAATCAATCAATTGAACCTGTTGTTCAGAATGTAGAAGAGCAATTGTTGATATAGAAATTTCGGCAAACGTCTTTTCTTCAAAACTCTTTTTTTGAAACTGATTTTCAAAAAAATCCAAAGCAAGATGCGCCTCTTCCAAACCATGGTACTGCTTCACTACATTAAATCCTATTCTCTTTTTAAGAAACATAGGATTCAAACCATCATTTAATTGCTGTATGTTATCATTTCTCTCCTCATCCGTAAAATCAGTAACCAGCTTCAGATACTCCACAATCAAATCATCCGGAATAGACATGATCTTTCCAAACATATCATTCGGATGATCCGTAAGTCCGATGATATTATTCTGAGACTTGCTCATCTTCTCTGATCCATCGGTACCTTTAAGCAAAGGCATACATAGAACAGCCTGGCCTGCTTTTCCTGCACCTTCCTGAAGCTGACGTCCCACAGAACAGTTAAACAACTGATCTGTTCCGCCCATCTCTATATCTGCCGAAATTTCAACCGAATCATAACCTTGAAGTAAAGGGTATATCAATTCATGTAAAGCAATAGGAATTCCTTTTTCAAACCTGTTGCTGAAATCATTTCTATGCATCATCTGAGCAACTGTAGCCTGGGATAACAGTTGAATGGAATCAGACAGGTTCATTCTGTTAAGCCATTCTGAATTGTATCTGATAGAGCATTTACTTATATCCAGGATTTTTGAAAGCTGAGCAACGTAAGTCTTTGCATTTTCTTTGATCTGCTCTTCATTTAATGGTGGACGGGATTTATTTTTCCCGGTAGGATCACCGATACGCGCTGTAAAGTCACCGATGATAACAACGATAAGGTGGCCAAGGTCCTGGAACTGCCTGAGCTTTTTTTAATACTACTGCATGCCCTAAATGCAGGTCCGGAGCAGTCGGGTCAAATCCTAACTTTACTACAAGCTTTCTGTTTTGTAATTCCGCTTGTTTTAATTTATCATCCAATCCATTTTCAGGGAAAATGATCGCCACATTTTCTTTTAATATATGATTCATATTATATCAATTATTCTTGGTCAGGAAATAAAACAAAAAAGCCCCCGACAGGTCGGGGGCTTCTGATTATATTAATGCTTATTTATGATCAATTAATAATATAGCAATCCCCGGCTCTGACTATCAGATAATAGTAAGCGCAGGTGTAATAGGATTGCATTAAATTCTTCATGTTGATTTTTATGTATAATCTAAATTACCTCATTTTTTTTAACAAGCAAAACGAATAGATTAAAGTTTCACTGCAATCTATCAAATAGTAATCTATATAAGATCTCCTATTCATAATTCCCAATTATTCCCTAATAACTAACTTTCTGATATTTCCCTGGGAAGATCAGTATATCGTGTAAAATATTTTCTCCTCCTGTAACCTGATGATCACTTAGAAATCTTCACTATTAAATTTTAATCTGGAGCAATAAATTTCCCGATAAAATCCGAATAGCTTTCAGTGCTTTAATATTGTTGAGGAATTTTACCAAGTGGAGGTTACCCAAATTAAAGCTTAACCCGAAATAAAAAATTTACTTTTTTAATTTCCAAATGCAATGAAAACTGCTTATTTAACAAATGGCTCACAAATAAGATAAGATATCCTGAATTGATAACTTTTTTTAAACCGATACTTTATTTATTTTTAAGTCGATTTATTTTAATTCATGGTAAAAGGTTTTTTCAATCGGTTAATCATATGGATCATCCTGCCGGTAATTCTATTTTCGTTTTTTTATGCATGGAGAAGACCTCACCAGACCATTTCTATAATTCCTTATGCGGCTGACACTGCAAACTTTTTAATATATTCTTACTCAGACTCCCTGAAATCTACTGAAAAAGTATCTTCTGTATACAATATTAAGGTAAATGACACCATCATTTCATTTAGTTACAGACTTGGGGAAGGTTACCAGTTTCCTTATGCCGGAGTTACTTTATTTGCCAAAGACAGCTCTTTCTTTGATCTCACTTCTTTTGACAACCTGGAAATGGACATTCAAGCCACTGCAGGGAAAAGGCCTCAGGTTATTCTCGGACTTTATGCGACTGGTTTTACCAATCCGGAAAAGACCCTTACTTACAGGTATATCGTTAAAGATATGGATCTTAAAAAAGATCAGAGCAGATTTACTATTCCTTTGGATAAATTTATTACGCCTACATGGTGGTATGCGGAAAACAATGTTTCTGAAAAGGATTTTAAATCTTTGGAATTCGATAAAGTAAAAATAATTAATATACAGAATTGTCAGTTGCTGGGTAAAAACATCCCTGATACCATTACCATTAGAGAACTGAAGTTTACCAAAAATGCAGTTCTGTTTTATCAGATAGCAGGAATTATTTTAGCCTGCTATTACATTACAATCGGAATCGTTTCGTTTAGCCGGAAAAAGCCAAAAGAACAAATCCAGAAAGTCGAAATTCAATACACCCCAGTGCAGATTACAAGTCAATCTGATCAGGATTCTCACAAGGTAATTAATTTCATTTCTACTAACTACCAGGACCCTGAACTTTCCCTTAAAAAAAATACAATTAGCTACAGGGCTCTCCGAAAATAAAATATCCGCACTTATTAAAGATGCATTCAGTCTTTCTTTCAAACAATACCTCAATAACCTGCGTCTGACTGAAGCGAAGAGACTACTAATGGATTTATCCCTTCCGGTATCTGATATTGCCTATAAAGTAGGCTATGGAAATATTTCTCACTTCAACAGAGTATTCAAAGAATCTTTAGGAATCTCACCAAATGACTTTCGCAAGAAAAATAAGGCCCAACTATAAACTTTACAAAACACACTAAATATCAACAACTTAAAACATTTACAAAGAAAGGCTTATTTTTTACAAATCCGTTGAATCAATCATCCAAAAACAGCACAAAACAACCTAACAAACAACAATTTACTAATTTTACAAAGCAAACAACAGTTTCTGCAAACTGACCACAAACACCTGACAATCTACCAATTAGCAAAAAGCAAAAAGTATATCCCTTTTTGCAAATTACATTTCACATTTGCAAGATAGTTTTGCACTAAATCAATACTAAACCAAATGAAAACGCAAGCAAAACTCTTATCTGTAATTTTATTGTTCGTACTGGGCATTTCGGTTCAATCGTCCGCCCAGCAAACTATTGTAAGAAAATACGGACATCTTTCAGTGAATGGAAACTACATCATTGGTGAATTCGGAGACACAGTGCAGCTTAGAGGCATGTCTATGTTCTGGAGTCAGTGGATGGGACAATATTATACTGAGCAAACCCTGACCTGGCTACGGGATGATTGGAAATGTACAATTGTTAGGCTTGCAATGGGAGTAGATGAAGATGGAGGTTACAAGGAAAACCCCAATGAATTATTTAAGATCGTAGATATGGTTGATGCTGCCATCAAACTTGGTATGTATGTGATCATAGATTATCACAGTCACCATGCACATAAAAACCCTGAACTTGCAAAGAAATTCTTTTCTACCATGGCAAGAAAATACGGGAAATATCCCAATGTCATTTATGAAATATATAATGAGCCATTGCAAGACACCTACTGGAAATCATCTATAAAGCCCTATGCAGAGGAGGTTATCAAAGCAATACGAGAACATGATCCTGATAATATTATAGTTGTCGGAACAAGACAATGGTCGCAGATGGTAAGTGAAGCAGCTGAAGATCCTATTCAGGATAAAAATATTGCCTATGCGCTCCACTTCTACGCCGTTTCTCATGGACAATATCTAAGGGATGAAGCAGAAAAAGCAATGAAAAAGGGAGTAGCCATATTTGTTACTGAGTTTGGTACCTGCGACTATTC
The DNA here is from genome assembly GCA_024707265.1 of Sporocytophaga sp. Taxonomy (GTDB): domain Bacteria; phylum Bacteroidota; class Bacteroidia; order Cytophagales; family Cytophagaceae; genus Sporocytophaga. The sequence goes on from JANQAB010000010.1 coordinate 721,452, forward strand.
GGGAAATGGAAAATTCGGAGCAGAAGAGACTAATGAGTGGTTTGCTTTTCTAGATAAATATAAAATAAGCTGGTGCAACTGGTCTGTTGCCAATAAAAAGGAAACTGCATCTATCTTACTTCCGGTTTCCGATGTTTCCCACTGGTCCGAATCAGACCTTACTCCATCGGGACAGTATATCCGTAATGAATTAATCCTTAAGAATACGCCCATTCTTCAAAAGAAAAAGAAATAGAAATTAATTTATTTTAAAAACTGAGACTTCGGGTCTTTCCTTTAATCTTAAGGGAAAGACCCTTATTATTTATATTGCCTCCTCCCCATCAAAATATCTAAATCGACTTCCTGAAAATAAATTTTAATTTTTCATATACTCTTCAAAAATATTATAGACCTTCATCCGTCAATAGATTAACACGCATATAGTTTCCCTGATGAGCATATTAAAAAAAGCAATGATTCTATTATTATCAATCTTACTCTTATTATCTCTTGCTGCTGTAATTATTTTTCAGCAAAAATCTTTTGGCAAAAACCCTTCCGGCAAACGTCTGGAAAGAATAAAGCATTCGCCTAACTATAAAAATGGAAGTTTTCACAATGTTTCAGAGACTCCTATGATGTCTGATGATGGCTCGTATTGGAAGCTGCTGAAGGAATATTTTTCAAAGAAACAAAATACAGAACCTTCAGCTAACCTACCTTCAGTCAAAACAGACCTCAAAGCGGTACCTTCTCAGGAACCTTCAATAGTCTGGTTTGGCCATTCTTCTTATTTTATTCAGATCGATGGATTAAATATTTTAGTAGATCCGGTTTTAAGTGAACGAACTTCCCCCGTGCAATATGCTGGGTCCAAGAACTATCCGGGAACACGGATTTATTCTGTTGATGACTTTCCCCCAATTGATCTGCTCATCATCACTCATGACCATTATGATCATCTGGATTTTGAAACCATAACCAAGCTGATTCCAAAAATAAATAAAGTAGTAACTCCCCTTGGAGTCGGTGAACATCTTGAGTACTGGGGTATACCGCAAAATAAAATATCTGAATTTGACTGGTGGGAAGAAACTAGTATAACAGATGCTATTAAGTTGGCTATAACACCTGCAAGACATTTCTCCGGGCGTGGGATATTCAACAGAAATCAAACCCTATGGGCTTCTTTTGCTTTGATTACCCCAACTCACAGATTATTTCTCGGAGGAGATTCAGGTTATGATACGCACTTCAAAGAAATAGGTAATAAATATGGACCCTTTGATATTGCACTTTTGGAATCAGGACAATACAATGAAATGTGGCCATACATTCATATGCTTCCGGAACAAACAGTACAGGCGAATATCGATTTGAATAGCAAAGTTTTGTTTCCCGTTCATTGGGGGAAATTCACACTGGCATTACACGCCTGGAATGAGCCGGTAGAGAGGGTTCTGAAATATGCAGAAAAGACAGAAGTGAAAGTCACCACTCCAATGATCGGGGAGAAAGTAATAATCAATAAAAATTATCCCGGAAAGCTCTGGTGGACATTAGATCTACCTGTTAAAATAAAAGATGAAGGATTGGATGAAAAATAAGGGCTCTGAATTATATTCAGATCCCTTCTCATTTGACCCACAACTTAACCCCATAGCATTTAATTGATTTTTTAGTTAGTTTTATCTTCGTCCGAAACAACATAAATTTTGGAACATAACAATTTCTCCTTAACCCGGTTAGAATAACCAAAACAAAAAGTTATTAAAACCCTTTATTTTCTGAAGATTACGAGGTAATTTAATTTGCTAAACTCATCATTTCCGGAAGTGAATACTAAAGCATATAAACTTTTATTGCTATTTGTATTTTGTCTTATATCAACCTTAAAAGCCCAGGACGACCAGCAAAGCCTATTGCTTGCCCCGGCAAAATCAGGTGGGTTATGGGGATTTATTAATCCCTCAGGAGCCTGGGTGATAGCACCTCAATATGGAGAAGCCAATAATTTCCATGATAATGTTGCAGAAGTAGTTCAATATACCAAGGACGACATCAAAAATGGTTTTATTGATAAAAATAATAATTGGGTAATCCAATTACCAGAGTTTAACTTTTCACATTTTTCAGAGGGGCGACTGGCATTTATGGAAAACGGCCTTTATGGCTTTATGGATTCCGTAGGAAAAAAGTGATCCCTGCTCAGTTTCGCTACTGCAGCAACTTTGAAAATGGAAAGGCTATGGTGGTCTTTAGAAGCGGAAAAGCCGGCTACATCAACCGAGAAAAAAAACTTCTGATCTCTCCCCGCTGGGACACGGCATTCAACTTCCAGGGAAATTTCGCTATAGCTGGCAAAAAAACAATAGAGGAGAAAATCCTTTATGGCGTCATTGATAACACAGGAAATACCCTTGTCCCCTATCAATACAGCTGGATTACCAACTTCAGTGAGGAAAAAGCTTTTGCCAATCAGGGAGGAGTCCTTGAAAATGGCAGGATCAACGGTGGGACCTGGATGATCATTAATATGAAAGAGCAGGCCATTTTACCTCTTAAAGATACCACTCTCATTGTAGAAATTGATAATTATAATGAGGCTTATTCCAACCTGCTCAAATTCAGAAATGATGTTGCCTGGTTTCCGGGAAGGGTATATGGTGAAATATTATATGGTTTAATTAACCCCTCCGGAAAATGGGTGGTTCGGCCAAGCTATAAAGTAGTGAACAAGATAAATGAAGGACTTACAGCTATTTTTAATAATGGCAGAATGGGATTCATTGACTTGAAAGGAAAAGAGATTATACCTTGTAAATTTGAATCTGCAGGAGCCTTCAATAACAACCTGGCATGGTTTAAAGAAGGTAAAAAATATGGATTCATTAATAAAAACGGAGAAGTCGTAATTCCGCCGAAGTTTGAGGATGTCCGAGATTTCATGTTAGTAAAATAGCCTTACTTTCCCTCCTCCTTAATTTGTTTTATTCTTTTTCGTATTAAAGATTTAACCTCATTCAATCTCAATATCTTCTCATCAAGCAGAGCTATCCGGCTTTCAAATAATTCTATCCTTTCATTATTGTTGAGCGTTTTATTGGCCCTGGCTTCAATTAATTCTTTTATCTCCTGTAATGAAAATCCCAGATGTTTCGCCCGCTTTATAATTTCTAGTCTTTCTATTATTTCATTCGAGTATTCTTTATAGTTATTATCTCTTCTTTGTCTTTTATTTATTTTTATCAAACCTATCTTTTCATAATACCTGATAGTGTCTCTGGAAAGACCTGTTAAGGCAGAAATTTCACCAATAAGCATAATTTTTAAAACTTTTTCCCCAAACATAAAAAATTTTCCTTGACCATGGAGTAGACTCCAATGTTATATTTGCGTTCACATCCGGATGTTATGCGCAACATGAGATTACATTAACCTATAGAATCGATTATCATGAATGAAAATAAGATTAAATGGAATAGCTCTTTATATGATAATAAGCATCAGTTTGTATCCAATTTTGGAGAAGATCTTGTAATGCTTCTAGCCCCTACACAAGGGGAACAGATTCTTGATCTTGGCTGTGGAACAGGTCAGCTGGCTGCGACTATAGCAGCTTCTGGAGCCGTTGTAGAAGGAAGTGATCATTCTGAAGATATGATCAATACTGCTAAAATGACCTACCCTCACATCCCCTTCCGCGTTGAAGATGCAGAAGCAATGGATGTTCATTTGAAATACGATGCAGTATTTTCAAATGCTGTATTTCATTGGATCGCAAATCCTCAAAAGGCTGTTAGCAATGTATACAAAGCGATGAAACCGGGAGGACGCTTTGTTGCTGAATTTGGAGGAAAAGGAAATGTAGAGCAAATGTTAAATGCATTGGATAGTGCACTTATTACCAAAGGACATCCGGAAAATTCCAATATAAGATTCTGGTATTTTCCTTCCATAGGTGAATTTACAGCGCTTCTTGAAATGGTCGGCTTCAGAGTGATTTATGCTGTTCATTTTGACAGACCGACTGAGCTGACAGATAAAGAAAATGGTGTAAAAGACTGGTTCAGAATGTTTGGAGAGAAGTTCTTTAAAGGTCTTTCTGAGGAAGAAATTGAGAATGTTCTTGAATTAACCCAAACCTCTTTAAAGAGTAACCTATTCCGGGACGGAAAATGGTTTGCAGACTATGTTAGAATAAGAATAATTGCAGTCAAACAATGATTAAAAATCCGGGATATTAAAACTAAAAAAGTCCCGGGATTTAATTTGAAATTTATTCAATCTTTAAAACTTAATCCTGCGCTTTTCAAGGCCTCGCGAAGCTTAGGTATAGCAGTAGGACCAATTCCGTGAAGCTTCAAAAGTTCCTTCTCACTATATTGAGACAACAGTTGAAGAGTATTAATTCCTTTTCCTTCCAAAGCACGCCTGGCCGGAGCAGATATTAAAGAAAGAAAACCATTATCAGGCTTGCGCATTTCTTCACATACAGGGCAGACAGGGCAATCACTGGTCTTATAATACTTATGCCCCTCCTTGCAGGTTCTTAGACTTTTTTCAGAATCAGACATATATATGGTTTTATTCCAGAGCAAGACAAAGCGTTTTAAACATATTACCTTCGCTAATAAAACAGCCTGTCTGTGTCATTTCAAAAATTTCAATTTCTCTTTTTTTCTGATATTTTTTTTTCTAAAGTATACACTTTTAGTCCATCCGGAGGACTCACCATGGCTTTTTTAATATACTCATGAGAAGTAAAATCAGCATCTGAATCTCCTTCAGCCTTCATGCCAACTAAGACCAATTTGTCTTCCAGACATTGAAATGTAATGATTTCTTTTCTTTCTCTATATTCAAGATACTGTACATTTCTCATGATCGTTTCAAAAACCATATCACTGAAAAGCTCGATAAGCCTTTCAGCTTTAGATGGTTCTTCATTTTTCATTCGTTCCCAGTCTTCGGCAGCAATACCATTTACGACCAGGTAGTTCACAAACTCTTTTTCCATTTCCTGCAGCTCTTCAAGGCTCAGGAGTCTGTATTCTGACATTAATTTTATTTTTTGAAGCTATTGAATATTTATTGAAGCTATTGAAAATAGCATTCATCTTAAGATTACTAAACCTCAGACGAAATTACCTAAATTTTAATTAATCTAGGCCAATGCTCCTCTCTCAAAAACCCACTACCAGGAAACTACTCTTTTATTGAATGACCTTAGTAAATTGATCGCTTTCAGGATCTACAGCAGAACCATAAAATCCGGCTAAATTCCCGTTTTCATCAATAACATATTTGCAAAAATTCCAAATCGGTGTTTGGCTATTCCATCCATTTTTTGATGGATCAGTCAACCAGGAGAATACCTCATTCTTATCTGACTCAAGTACAGAGCTTTTCTTAAAAAGAGGAAAGGAAACTCCAAAATTGATTCTGCAAAAACTATCTATTTCCTGATCAGAACCGGGTTCCTGACCACCAAAATCATTCGCAGGAAATCCCAGAATAACCAGGCTGTTTTTCTTTTTCTCATAAACCCGCTCAAGAGCATCATACTGAGAGGTATAACCACAATTTGAAGCTACATTAACCACTACAGTCTTTTTTCCCTGGTACTGATTCATAGAAACTTCCTGCCCTTTATTATTGATCGCCGTTAGAGAATAAAATGAAATAGAAGCACTTACATTCTCCTCATTACTAAGTACTTTTGCCTTTGTTTTATCCTTTTTAGTTAATTTCATGATTAACGGATAAAGGAACTTAGTTATTTTTTGCCTGAAAGTCATATAATAAATGCTTTTTAAACTGATACCTTTCAAAATATTTATTGGATTAAACTACCCAATTTTTATCCAATTTTATACTATTAATTTATTATTCGTAGATTTTTTTTGAAAAATTTAAGAAAAAAAACATTGCGATGTTTGTGCCTAATCTCTATTTCCAAATCTCAAACAAAACCTAAAATTCTTTCAAATTTTCAACTTTTTAATAAAATAAACAATTGGTAAAGTTGCGCCTCAAACACCGATCTAATATTTTGATAATCAATTATTTACATCTAAAAACCATTGTTTTTATGAAATTAAATATCCAATTTAGTATTGTAATCGGAAAAAAGACCTCTATGAATTTTATTATTAATGCATTTAAAGCCGAAGAATCCCGAGACAGAATATTAGGAGTTCTGCTAACTGAATTGTCTAAGATTTCTAATTATAAGAAATTTAACAATGAAGTTATTGAAGGTATAATTCTGAATAAGAAAATTAAAACTTTTTCCATTGAACATCCTCGTATGCATACCAGCATGAACAGGTTAAGGATGAAGAACAAAAAAAATAATTTTCCTATTATAGAAGTATTCTTTGATCATTTTTTAGTCAAAAACTGGGAAAGTTTTTCAAATGAGTCATATGATACTTTTGCTGCCAGAATCCATAATGTATTGATTAAAAATCTGACGGTTCTTCCCAACAGCACCATTTCAAAATTCCCGGAGATTTTATCTAAATCATGGTTAGATCATTATAAAACGATTGAAGGTGTTCATACAATTATCAGAAAACTGACACATGCTTCCAGAGTTGGGGTTAATTCAGAAGAAAGCATATTTGACCTGATGGAAAATTACAGCACCTTTCAGAATGACTTTATGTATTTTATGAAAGACATAGAAAAAGAAACGCCTGTTAATTTTGAAATCACTAAGTTACAGCAGAAAATATATGCTTAGGCTGAAATAAATCAATTTTAAGGGTCTGCTTTTTTATTGAGTCGTTTCTTAATTTTAAAAATAACATTATCAATAGTTTCATAAACAATTGGTACAAAAATCAATGTCAGGAACATTGAGCTGGTCAATCCTCCTATAAGGACCCATGCCAGACCATTTTTGGCCTCTGATGCTGCTCCGGATGCAAGCGCAATTGGCATCATCCCGAGAATCATTGTTAAAGTAGTCATGAAAATTGGCCTTATCCTTTCTCTGCCGGCTTCAATCAGCGCATCGAAAGTATTGGCCCCCTTTTTCTTTCATATTATTGGTAAAATCGACCAGAAGAATGGCATTTTTAGCTACCAGTCCCATCATCATGATCATACCGAGAATTGAAAAGATATTCAGGGTTTCTTTCGTAAGAGCCAATGCCACCAAAGCCCCTATTATGGCAAGTGGAATTGAGAACAACACTACAAAAGGATATACATACGAATTATAAAGAGCTACCATGATGAGGTAAACGAAGACGATACCAATCATAAAGGCAATTAAAAGACTTGTAAAAGCTTCTGCCTGTTGCTCCAGCTGTCCCTCGTAAGACAATGTGATCCCCGCAGTTTTTTTCAATCCTTTCACCTTTTCCTGAATTTCATCACCTACCGTACCCACAGGCCGACCAACCACATTTGACTTTACTGTAACAGATGGAATACGATTATTTCTCTCCAGTTTGGATGGCCCCCTGCTTTGCTGAATAACTGCAAACTGACTCATAGTTATAAGTTCTCCTCTTGAATTACTTATCGTAAGGCGCTTCACATCATCAACATTTCTCCGGTCAAACTGATCCAGCACTATTTTAATATCATATTCTTCATCAGCTTCCCGATATTTAATATCCGTATTTCCTGTAAATGCTGTCATTAGGGTACCTCCTACATCTGCAACAGTTAAACCTAATTTAGCGAGTTTATCTCTGTCAAGGCTCACCTCCAGCTCAGGATTGCCTTCATTCACAGACAAGTCAGGGTCACTTATTCCCGGGATATTCTTTATTGTTGTTAAAATTTCGTTCGCATAGGACATTACACTTTTAAGATCAACACCTCTTACCACAATCTGAATAGGAAGATCATCTGCAGCACCGGTAAGGCCAGTGGGAGTCGATGTAACTTTTATACCGGGAATCTGAGAAATCTCATTTTTAATTTCATTGGCAAATTCGTCCACGGAAATAGTTCTATCTTTTTTGTCAGTCATAATGACTGTAAGCTGCGAAATATTATTGGCGGGCTGATTAGAACCTAAGGTAGAAGACTGACCAACAGTAGAAAACACCTTGACCACAACAGGCTTTTTCAGGATTATATTTTCTACCTGACTTGTAATTTGATTGGTATTATACAATGTACTGGTCTGATCAAGCTCAAGCGTAACCACAAATTCGCCTCTGTCTCCTTCAGCAATAAAAGTGCTTCCGATCAAACCCAGCGGTACCAGAGAGAATGAGGCAATAAGCATCAAAACAATGATGGAAGTCACAATGAGCCTGTGACTCAAAGACCATTTAAGAAGCGCTGTATAATTTTCTTTAAGCTCTTCAAATTTCTTTTCAAACCAATTATTAAATCGTCCAAATAAAGTCTCATTGGAAAATTTAAGTATTCTGGAGAATCTGGATGCCAACATTGGAGTCACCGTAAAACTTACGAATAAGCTCATCAGTGTAGACACCATGACCACTATTGAAAACTCTCTCAGAATGTTTCCTATCAATCCCCCCACCAATGAAAGAGGCCCGAAAACAACAACATCCACAAGTGTGATGGACAATGCTGTAAAACCTATTTCATTTCTACCTTCGAGCGCAGCAGTTCTCTGATCACTTCCCATTTCAAGGTGTCTATAGATATTTTCCAGCACCACAATGGAGTCATCAACCAGAATGCCTATTACCAGTGACAAGGCCATTAATGTCATCAGGTTAAGTGAAAAATTAAAAATATACATTGCAATAAAAGTAGAAACAATGGACAGTGGTATTGCCACCATTACTATTGCAGCATTCCTTATACTGTGAAGAAACACCAGCATTACAAGAGCTACCAGAATAACCGCAAACATCAGATCTTCAAGGACGGAATGAGCAGCAGCCAACGTAAAAGTGGAAGTATCTGATGATATGATAAAATTAAGATCTATATCTTTATACTCTTCATGTAGGCCCTGAAGCATTGTTTTTACTTCTTCTGAAACCTGAACGGTATTTGCATCCGTCTGCTTTTGAATCAAAACGCCAATGGAGCTTTTATAATTGATACGGCTTAAGGTTTCCACCTCTTCTGTTGCATCTGTTACCTCTGCGACTTCAGATAATCTGACAAGTCCTCCGTTTTTTCCTGTTAATACAACCAGATTGGCCAATTGATCCAGAGACTTTACCTCACCTTCTACTCTTAAATCAAACTGATCCTTCTCTGCTTTCACTTCACCTGCCGGAACTTCCTGATTACCGGCTTTAATAACGTTTACAATCTGAGAAAGAGAAATACCATACGCTTCCAGTCTTTGTCGTTTCACATTAACCATAATCTTCCTCTTTTTACCGCCTACAAGTGTTATTTGCCCCATGCCTGAAATCTTAGACAGCTCTGGACGAATACGATCATCCATGAGTTGATAAAATTCCATCGGTGATAACTTTGAAGATGCACTGAACTGTAAAATTGGAAGGTCATCAAAGGAAAATTTATTTAAAGAAGGAGTTTCTACGTCATCCGGAAGAGTTGACAACACAGAGTTAATCTTTCTTTGCGCATCCTGAAGGGCAATATCTACATTGGCATCATTGGTAAGCTGGATGGTAATAAATGATACACCCTCCTGAGAGATAGAAGCTATCTTATCCAGATTTTCAAGCGTAGCCACCGCATCTTCCAAAGGTTTGGTAACAGAGGTTTCCATTACTCCTGGAGAAGCTCCGGGGTAAAGTGTAACCACAGAAATAACCGGCATTTCAAACTTCGGGAACAAGTTATAATTAAGCCTTTGATAACATATAATACCTACAATAGAAAGCACTGTAAATATAACAACGATCAAAGTCGGCCTCTTTATAGCTATTTCTGTAATCGACATATTATTGACCTATTATCTGGACAGGTGTTTTGTCTTTTAAATTTATCAATCCGGTTTTCACGATCTGATCTCCATCTTTCAAGCCATTGGTTACTTCCACTTTTTCAGGAAAAGATTGTCCGATTTTTATGGATCGCAGTCTCGCAGTGTCTTTTTCAATAATATAAACCTGAGGATCATCAACACTTCCAACAAGAGATTCTCTTGGTATCACCAAAGGATTTCCTTGAGTCAGAATGCCAAAAGCAATATTAACAAAGGTGCCTGCTTTAAGAGGATTTTCTTTAGGATTCTGAAACCTGATCTCTACATTATAATTATGAGCATCATCTCCTGTAGGACTTATGAAAGTGATGATCCCCTGAAAGACCGTATCAGGATAAATGTTGGTTGTAATTTTTACTTTATCATTAAGCTTTAGCTTATAGGCATCTTTTTCAGCAACTGATAAATCAATCTTTAAGGAAGACACGTCTACAATTCTCGCAATTTGATTACCGGCCAACACAGCAGATCCTGGCTCTACAAACCTTTCTGTAATCATCCCCTTAAAAGGAGCTCTGATAGAGGCATTGGATAATTTCTTCTTATCCTGCTGAAGGTTGAAATCAGCTGTCTTAAGTGCAATCTTTGCTTCTTCAAGCTGCTGCTTGGTTACAGCATTTCCTTTGAACAGCTTCGTATATCTTTCAACATCCTTCTGTGCCTTTTCCAAAGCAAGTTCTGATTTGCTAACTGCTGCCATTTGCTCTTTACTTTCTACCTTAGCTAAAAGAGCTCCTTTCTCTTTTACATCTCCCTTTTCAATGGGAAGATCAATAATCTTACCCTGAATTTCTGAAATAACGACAGTAGTTTTATTTGGTATAATAGTTCCCAACAATTGTAGCTCATCAGAAATATTTTGTCTGATTACTTTGTAAGCATTTACGCTTACTTTAGATGAAGTCGTGGTTGTCTGTTTGGATTTGTCAATTTCCCTCTTATTGCTGCAAAGCCTCAGCACAACCACCACAAAGATTATTGCTAAGACAATTATTAACACGTAGCTTCTCTTCTTTGTCATTGTTATTGATATTAACTATTTCCCAATCCACTTAATCACTTCACTAATTTTACCCTGAGACTTCGCAAGCTCTAATCTCGCCAGGTAAGCGTTAAACAGAGATGTTATGTAGTTTACCTGAGCTACCTTCAAAGAGTTTGTCGCATTGAGAAAATCGGAATAAGCACCAACGCCCTCTTTATAAGACAAAATTTCACTATCATAAACAAGCTGAGCAAGCTTTATATTTTCTCCTGCAAGCCTTATATTATCTACAGATGTATTAAAATCATCAATAGCATTGAACAGTTCGATATTGATCTGCTGCTCCAGCCTTGAAATACCTATTTCCGTTTTTTTTAATTCAAGCTTATACTGTTGTACCTGAGAACTCCTTTTGAAGCCGCTAAATACCGGTACTGTGAGCCTTAGCCCCACTACCTGACTATTAAACCATTCTGTTTTCCAAAGATTAAAATCTTCCGAAAATGACTGATACTGGTATTTACCAAAAGCTGTGAGCTGGGGCTGATATTCAGAAGTATATTGTTTCACCTGAAGAGCACCCAGCTCTCTTCTTGTCTGCATCAGTTTATAATCTGCTCTTTTCCAGTAATTCGGCTTATCAGGCAATTCATCCAATTGAAATAATGTGGTCGTATCTGCATTTACATTTTCAATCTCCACCTGTTCGCTAACCGGCATTCCTACCTGAAACTTTAATTGATTCAAAGAAGATTTAACAGCTCTCTGAAGTGTCTTCAATTCTGTTAGCTGATTGTTATAATCAACAAATACCCTATCCCTGTCTGCCCTGGTAGCAACATCATTTTTATACTGAAGATCGACAATCTGAAGAAGGTTCTGACTTTTCTCCAGATTCGATTTTTGTACCTCCACCTTTTGAATAGAGACAAGATATTGAAAGTATGATTTGCTTACATTGTAAATAGTATTTTCAATAACCTGTTGTGAAGACTGGCAGTAATAAACCCTGCTGACCTTTGATGCTTTCAACCCTACCCAATAAGTTCCCATGTATATAATCTGGTCAAGCTGAGCATACGCTGAACTTGAATATTGCACCCCAAAACGAACTGGCACAATAGCATCTGAAGGTGCTGTCCTGTCAAAAAATATTGCTGGCAATGCCACCAATGGTATTTTGATATTATCATCAAATGTACCATAAACGTTTATCTGAGGGTAGCCAGAAGAGGCTGCCTTTCTTACATTTTGAAGCGCTATCTCTTCATCAATGTGAGCAGAAAGAACATCTGTATGGTGTACCAATGCATAATCTATACATTGAGACAGATCCATTGTTGTTTGCCCAGATGTTGAATTTATTGTAAGCAAAAAAAACACGAAGGATATAAAACAATTTAACTTACTGATCCTTAAACTTCTCTTTAAGGGAAGAATCAGCTGATCAAAAATGAAGTCTATAATTATTTTACCTGTCTTTCCTATACACATCACAAAAACTGAAGGGGATGCTATTTTTATTTATAATTGATCTAACTTTTTGACCTCGTATCGATTCCTTTGTTTCAAATTAAAAGTTAGAACTTTTTATTCCCGATTGAATACAAATACATTTTCCCCCCTTAATGTTTATAGAATTTATGATTACTGGGTTGATTTCTGATTATAATTCAAACGCTTTATAAAATTTACCCTGAATTATTCCAATAAAGTGTCGGAAAATTGCTATCTTCATATGTTGTTAATGAGCTATGAGCATATAATGAAGTGTTTTAAATTACTCTTCCTCCTTTTGATATTTTCTTTTACCGGACATGGCTTTGCCAGCAGTGTATTTTATTTAAATGAAAATACATCAGATATGAGGGAGGATAGTATTTTCAGTTATTTTAAGTTTCATAAAGACACATCCAATCAACTATCTGTTAATCAACTGAGGCAGAAAAATTTCCAATCATACGATTTTTATAATTCTGTTGAATTTGATAAAAACTCAACCTATTGGTTCAGGGTTGAAGTGTCCAATGCCTCAGAAGATCGTAAGGAATGGTTCTTTGAAATCCTTGATCCTCACATACAGGCTATTGAAGTTTTTGTTATTTATGGTAATGACACCACCCATTTTTCCAAAACCGGTTACCTGAATGAGTTTTCCTCAAGAATTTCGAAACATAAAAACTTCATATTTCCTATAAAGTTTTACAAGGATGAAAAGGCTACCATCCTTTTTTTCAATCAAAAACAACTATTTCACAAGACCGGACATTTGTATCAGGACACCTCAAAAATTTCTGGATTATGCTTTAAGTGAATATTATTACCTCGGTATATTTTACGGCATACTCCTTATCATGTCCGTTTACAATATATTCATCTATTTCTCTACAAGAGAGAATGTCTATTTATATTACGTAGCTTATGTTGTTTGCTATTCAATAAATTCCTTCTCTGAAGATGGGCTTGGTTTTCAATATGTGTGGCCTGATTTTCCAGGAATCAATGAGTTGATACAATATGCTCCAATATTGCTGATTACTGCATTTGTATTTTATTCAAAAACCTTCCTTTCCCTAAAACAATATGCTCCTAAACTAAGACGAGGGATAGACCTTAGCCTTATCATCTACTGTGTCATGTTTTGCATCAACAATTTTTTTCTGCAAATCTCATGGCTAAGGTACTTTTACCTTCTTCCCTTTATCCTGATATTCATTGCAGCTATTACTGCTACCAGAAAGGGGAATAAGTCTGCTAAATATTTTATTCTTGCATTCTCATTATTTTTGATATCGTTTTCAATTTTTATTTTAAGGATAAACGGTTTTGTTGCTACCACTATCTATACTGTGTATAGCCTTAATTTTGGCTTTCTTCTTGAAGTCGTATTATTCTCCTCTGCTCTTGGCCAAAGGCTGAAGATTGAAAAGGAGGAAAAAACGCGCATTGACAAAATGCTTATTATGCAGTTGCAGGAAAATGAAAAACTCAAAGACTCCATCAATCAGGAACTGGAACTTAAAGTCAAAGAAAGAACAGAAGAAGTTAACAGAAAGAACAGGGAACTGGCAATTGCCCTTACCAATCTTGAGGAAAAAAGCAAACAGATAGAAGAGCTTAATAAGCTTCTGGAAATTGACAACAAAGCTTTAAACCAAAACATCAAAGACATTACCAAGGCCCGTCTGATGCTCAAAGACGTTACCCTTGAAGAGTTTCAGAAGATATATCCTGATGAAGAGAGCTGTTTTAAATATCTGTCTGAAATTAAATGGACCAAAGGATATAGTTGCAAAAAATGTGGCAATAAAAACTCATCTGCGGGTAAAACTCCGTATTCTAAAAGATGCACCAAATGCGGCTATGACGAATCAGTAACAACCTATACCATCTTTCACAATTCAAAACTTCCAATTACACAAACATTTTATCTGTCTTATCTTGTATTAGCCAACAAGAATATTTCATCACATGAGTTATCCGAAAAACTTGACCTAAGACAAAAGACATGTTGGGCATTTAAGAAGAAGATTATAGATTCTATCAACAGTTCAGGCACAGGTAAATTGAATTCCAAAGACTGGGGTAAGATATTTTATAACAGTAATACAGCCAAGGAGCAATCCCGTACTACTTAACCCTTATTTCACCCTTACTTATTCAACAGAGAACAATACCTTTCTTTTATAACATTGAAATGGTGTATCTCATGACCAATGATCACGAAACCCAGGCCTAACACAGAAATTTCTCTGTTAAAACAAATTCCTTTACTAAGGTACATCTCTTTCGAAAATGATTTAAAAAGCAGTATAGAAGATTGTCTCACAATGATCAATTCATCTATCAGGTCTTTAAGAGGTCTGTTTGTTGCGTCTGCATTGCTGGCAAGCAATGCCTCGTCATAGCCGGGCAATACAGTCTCGTCTTTTCTAGAGAACCTTAAAGCTCTGTAAGACTGAATCCTCTCATTATCTATAATATGTTGAATAATTTGTTTAATAGTCCATTTCCCAGGCGCATACACCTTATCACCTATTTCTTTATAGAAAGAGATATCAAGCATCTTAAGATTCTGTACGGATGAATTCATTGCTGTTACAAGATCCTGTTCTTCTACCAGGTCTATATACCTGTCAAAGAAATCCGGCATCGGATCTATTTCTGATTTTTTCATATAGTGGTTAAAATTATTAATTGATTATTACTATGCAAATATAAAAAATTGATCATGCCTCAAAAGGTTCTGGCAGAATCGTACTGAAGATTGTCTTCTTTTTCAATATATTTAAAATAGGATACTAAAATAAAAAGGTTTTGAACATCTATTCAGTCTTCCGATTGGAGAACATTAGTTTATTAAAAATTTTCCTGCTAACAAGCGCAATTTTAGCTTTTCCTATTTTTTTATTACTAATCTTCATACTAGACCAGCTTTTCTTCAATCAAACAGAAATGGTCTTCTGGGCATTATTTCTAATCGCAATGTTTCCTTGCGGTACACTAGGAATATTATCAGGATATCTTTTAATACTCAAAGCAAAAAAAGTGAAAAGTGAATTTGGTTTTTCAGTTGGCCTGTTTATTATTCTTTGCAGTATTGGCTATTGCTTTATTGGTATTGCAGGTCTTATGCTAATTTACATTGTCACAAGCTAAAGATAATAATTTCAAAATTGCAGTACCTCTTCACCTTACTTGTTTAAACATAGTTTTATTTGATTAAAAAAATCACCACCTAGGTAAAATATTTTAAAATAAATTAATTAACTTTCCTTTACAAATTAGGATATCATAACTATAGGGTTTCGAATATATACTGGAATAGTGTTTCCACTATAAACATTAAGACCAACAATTCCCTATAGTTCTGTAAATATGCATGCAATGCAATTTTTAGACTACTAATAATTCAGTTAAACTTTTTTACTAAACTATGGACAAATATAGCCGGGATTCAAATCACATAGGAATAATTCAATCCGATGGGACCAGCGTTTTAATTGAAGATCAGATTTACCCTATTCACTATGAATACTTGTGCTATACCTTTCAACCAGATAGCAGAATTAGGGGCACTATTAGATTGGAAGCGAATATTATAGCAGGCTGTACGGCCCTTGTTCCGGAACATGGACAGGTCATTGTAAAGAAGATCATCAAAGGAATAGCTTATTTTGAAAACAATGATTTGTTTTGCGAAGTAAGGTTGCTTTGTCCTTTGTCAGGTCCAACACTTGTCTTTATCCCACAAATACTGCTCTCTTAAAACAGATGCATTACCCAACTCCTTCTGCCTTTTTAAAATATGGCTGATTGAAATATTGCTTTCTGAACCACAATTCAAAAGCAGGATCAAGGAATTCATAGGTGTTATTTATCTCATGTACAATATCAGCATTCAAAAGGATGACTTTATTTTTACTGACATTTCTTGGAGTCCCCAGCTGATACGTATTCATAACCTGAGCTGAAGTAAGTTGAAATTCGCCTTTCACTATAGCTTTCAAGAGATTCAACTGAGTAGCACTTATAGATTCAACTTCTTTCTGATAAAAGGGAGTATTGGCCTGAATAAGCTCCAGTAGAGCATTTTCAATATTAGCTCTTGTAGCTTCAGGAACTGCGCTATTCCAGGTATAATGAGCCAGTTGCTGTACATACCAGGAATGATTTTTCATAAGCACAGCTATTAATCTTGCATCTTCCTTACTAATTATTTTATTGGTTTCTGCGAACTTGGAAGTTATAAAATCAACCCATCGGGTTTCTTCTATTTTGGGAAGCAGCATAATGTCTCCAAACCTGTAGAATGGCTTTGATGGGTTATTAAAAATATCAGCCATCATATGCCTCTTGCTCCCGAAAAGACAATAAGCTACATTTTTCTGCCTTTGCCATACAGCTCGAAGTTTTTTCTCAAAATTCTCATAATCATTATAACCGGAGATATTTTGAAACTCATCAAGACAGATAATCCATTTAATACCCTTTTTTTGTCCGATGGTTTCCGGAAGATTTAAAATTTCCTCGCTGTGTTTGCGAAGATCCTTCCAGTCAAAACTAAGACTGAAATCATTTTCAGGGTCAAGCCCCATAGTTATTCTGGGAATAAGCTTTTTAAATAATTCCTTTCCGTAACCAATCCATTCCTGCCACTTACCTGATGAAGCTTTGATAACCTCCCTGGCATACATTTCAAGAAACTCCTCCTGACTTCCAAGAGTAAAGAGATCAATTACTACAGTTTGGTATTCTTTCGGGTATTCTTTTCTTATTTCAGAAACCACTTTTTCAACAAGCGATGACTTTCCCCACCTGCGGGGAGAAATGATTGTAGTATTAATCCCATTCAAAAGATTGTCTTTTAAACGTTTTACTTCATTCTCACGATTTGTAAAAGCAGTGGAAGAAACAGTATTACCATATGCAAAGGGAGATATAACCATAGGACCTTCAGGTATTATACTTATTGGTATTATACCTAAAGGTATAAAAACAAAAAACTGATTACTAATCTGATGGAATAATTATTTAGTTAAACCAAGTGAATTTTCAATTAAATAGATAGCTGGAAATAAATAAAACACCTCCCAAAATAATTAAGGTGATGATCGACAAAAGAAGGATTCCTAAAGAATAAGATATGTTTGCCCAAACCCCTTTGTTTCTCACATTGCTGACATATAATGAAGTATGCTTCAGACTAAAAAACAATGCCAAATAGATTGGAATACCAATAAAGAAAAAATAGACAGCGAAAACTGTCCATATCATTTCATAAGTAAAACCTCCATGTAAAAGTATCATATAGATTAATTCAATTGACCTCCCACCATTTTCATGATTTGAAAATGCATGAAATTATCCATTGACACATTACGTTTGGTATTTTCATTAAAATTAAGAGGTTTAATAATATAGCCAGTTACCCCGAACTCACTACCCCTGCTTCTGTCCCTGTCATCATTGGAAGTTGTCATGATGAAGATTTTAACATTATTAAATGTGTTGTCTTTTCTTAATTCTGTCAGAAATTCACCACCATTCATTTTAGGCATATTGAGATCAAGAACGATGATATCCGGAATCGGAATTTTATTATTACCTTTCAAAAGGTCAAGTGCTTCGATTCCATTATAGGCAGTATGCAAAACAATCGGCAGATTGATTTTTTTAATGCACGTTCAAAACTAATGACATCCAATTCATCATCTTCTATTAATAATATTGAAATTTCTTTCATAAGAATCACTGTTTAATTTAAACTGGTAAGGCAGGCCATACAAAAATAAAGGCGGCTCCTTCCCCTTCATTTGAAACTACTCTAATACTCCCTTTCTTATCTTCTATAATCTTTTTCACAATGGATAATCCGATACCTGTACTTTCAACTTCATGCTTCTCACGTAAAGTCTGAAATAGCCCAAAAATTTTATTATGATATTCCGGAGATATACCAACTCCATTATCTTCCACAGTAAATTCGATCCCATCAGGCAACTCCTTTGAAGTAATCGTTATGATCCCTGAATTGTTTCCTTTGTACTTTACTGCATTGCTTATCAGATTGGAAAACACTTGTTGAATTCTTAGTTTCTCAGTAAAAATCACGGGCATCTTATTGGATATTCTTACTTCAAAATCCGCAGGAACAGTGGAATCCACAATATCTGCAAGCAGTTCATTTATATTTACTTCTTCAAGAGGCTGACTGATTCTCCCTATTTTTGAATACTCCAACAAGCCGTTTATGAGACTTTCCATGCGTTCAACCCTTCCCTTCAACTTATCCAGATATTGATGCACCTCAGGAGATAATTCATTGCCATAATCTTCCTCCATCCAATGCACCAGATTGTATATACCTCTCAGAGGTACTTTCAAATCATGGGAAACGACATAAGCATAATTATCCAATTCAGAAAAACTCTTTTTTAGCTTTTCTGACATTACATTTAAAGAATCAGACAGTTTAGACAACTCATCTTTTTCCGTGTCCACAATCGCCTCAAATTGACCTTTAGAAATACTATCGGCAAGGCTAACCATGGACCTAATTCTTTTTATGATGATATGGGTGATATAAAATGCACTTAATACTCCAACTGAAATTGTAATGATAGCTAATAACATGGTGACGCGCTTGGCTATCGCAATAGATTCGCTTAGTTTTTCCCTCCTAACTTTTCTTACCCGGTATTCATTTCGATCAAACTCTTTGAATTTCTGCGAAATCTCATCGGTCATTTTTTTTCCGAATTCTTTTCTTAATTTCTGCTCAAAAAGTAATTCATATTCGCTGGAAATTATTTTGGGATCTATCTCTTTAAACTTAGCTTCTATAAGGGCATTTGCATAAATCAGCCATTGATTATGCAACTTCTGAATTTCATTGAATCGGGTTACCTGAGCAGGAGAATCAGAGATGAGCTTACGTTGTTCCTCCACAATCCCCGTCAAATCTTTTATACTTGAGTAATAAGGGTCTAAAAATGATTTATTCTCTGTAAGCAAATAACCTCTGAAATTAGACTGCATTTCGAGGATGTTCTTATGAATTTTAGCAGAATTTCGAATAATAGCTTCAGACCTGGTAAGGTACTCTGTATCCCTGTTCACATCTGAAGAAAGTTTAAGATTGACTCCAAAACTAATAAATGAAAAAATGATGATCAGAGAAAAACTTGCTATTATTTTACCGGATAACCTAAGCTTCATAAACAATCAATAACAGCTTAATATTGCAAAATGTTTTGAAAACAAAAAAGGCATCTACAAGTTATGTAGATGCCTTTAGAGAGCCCCCAGTCGGAATCGAACCAACGACCTACTGATTACAAGTCAGTTGCTCTACCAGCTGAGCTATGGAGGCTTTATTTTGCTTTTGCTTTTTCGTTTGCCTTAAAAGCGAGTGCAAAAGTATAGGACTTTTCGAAATATCCAAAACATTTCAAAAAAATTATTTTTCATTTTCTGCATCTTTTATCATTTTCAACTGCCCTTTCAGCTCATCTATCTCATTTTGAGCCACTTCAACTTTTGAATAAAATTCTTTTTTCAGCTTGTCTGCTGCTGCAGATTTTGCAAAAAATTCAAGATTGGTATTGAGACGATCAATTTCTTGTTTCAGCACTGAAATTTTACGATGAATTTCTTTCTCCTTTTGATAAAGTTTTTTTCCACCTTCAGGATTTGTTTTTAAAGCATTTATCTGAAGGCTTAATTTTAATTTGTCAACTTCAGATTTGTCCCCTTCAAGATGACCAAGGAAATTATCAACTGCTCTCTGATATCTTGCATTGATATCTTTCATTTCCGTTTTAGGTACAAAACCTATTTTTTTCCATTCATCCTGAATAATCTTTAAATCATCCGGATTGGAATCTTTTTCCGAATTAAGGTTTTCCAATCTTTGAATAAGAGCATTTTTCTTTTCCAGATTATCTTTAAACTCTTTTTCATGTTCTGCCTGCAATTCTCTTTTCTTGTTAAAGAAATGGTCACATGCAGCTTTAAAACGTCTAAAAATTGGTTCTTTTTCTTTAATTGGGACTGGACCGATTGCTTCCCACTCTTTCTGAAGATTTTTTAATTCTGTAGCTGTTCCGCTAGAATCAGTCTGATCTTTTAAGACTTCCGCTCTTTCACACAAAGCAATTTTCTTCTTAAGGTTTTCTTCTTTTTCTACCTCAAGGTGTTTAAAAAAGACTTCTTTGTTATGGAAAAAGGATTTACAAGCACTCCAGAATTTTTTTGATATCTCTTTTCCTTTGTCCTGAGGAACACCACCTGCCTGCTTCCACTTCTCCTGTAGTTCCAGCAGTTCAACAGTCTTCTGTTTCCATTCTTCAATTCTGCTTGTCTGGAATTGCGCAAATCCTGCAATTGCTTCGGCTAGCTTTATTTTAACTTCAAGATTTTGTTCCTGACGCTCTCTTAGCTCTTTATAGTATTCGCCTCGTTTCTCGTAGATTTTATCGGAAGCTACTTTAAATCTATTCCAAAGCACTTCCTGATCCTCCTTCGGAACCGGTCCTATATTTCTGAATTCTTCATGCAGAACTTTAAGTTCTCTAATCAGAGCATTGACTGTCTGACCTGATTCTGCAAGGCCTTCAGCTTTTTCACAAATTTCAATTTTAGCTTCCAGATTTTTCTTTCTATCCAGCTCCTTCAGTTCAAAATATATACTTCTGTTATTGTAAAAACGCTCAACCAATGCATTGTAGTTAGCCCATATTTCCTGGGTATGAGCAGCAGGTACCTGACCAATTTTTCTCCACTCTTCCTGAATCTCTTTAAGTGAAGTAATACTTGTCTGAGTTTCCTCAGCAGAGATCAATGCTCTGAGCTTATCAAGCAATTCGTTTTTCTTTGTTAGATTTTTTTCCTTATCCTTTTCCAGATTAAGAAAGTGTTCTGATAATTTGTGGCGTAACTGATCATATTGTTTATCAAACTTTAAACTCACATTATCTCTTCGATAATCAAAATCGGTTTCTTCACCTCCATTGGCAAGGAATTTACTCAACGCATCATTCTTTTCTACTTCCAGTAAATGATCGTAATGATATTTAATCTGCTTTAGCATTGCAGATGCTTTGCTTAGATTTTCATCAAGCTTCATGCTTTCTAGCATCTTTAGCAAATCTTCTTTTGAAAGTTGTGATAGATCACTAATATGTTCATGGCCATGTTCTTCATCATGAACATCCATTTCATCTATCATAGATTTTACAGGAGTACCGACCTCCTCAACCTTCTCGCCTGCCTTTATCTTGTCATTTCCCAAAAGTTCTTTTTCCTTGCTCATGGTATTACCTTTTAAAAATTTTTTAATTCAATCTTGGATCAATAGGATAATTGGACAGCATCTTATACTTACCACCCATACTCTTTAATATTTCCCGCCAAAGATTAGCAGGCTCTATATCAAATATATCCTCAGTTTCAACATGGCTTAAAATCCATGAATTTGCTTTAAATTCGGTTTCCAGCTGTCCTCCTTCCCAACCTGAATATCCCAGAAAAAATCTGAAATCCTCAGCATTAGCAAGGTTGTTATTAAACAAGTCCAGAACTTGTTCGAAATTTCCTCCCCAGTACAAATTGTCTCCTAACTTCACTGCACCTTCAATATTATAATTATTTCTGAATATGAAATGTAGCGAATCCTGCGCTACAGGTCCTCCAATATACAAAAGCTCTTCCGAATTTACACTTTCTAAAACAGAATTGAGTGTAATAATCGTAGGCCTGTTGAGCACTAGCCCAAGAGCTCCTGATTCTCCATACTCACACATGATGATCACAGTACGTTCAAAGTTATCATCACCCAGGTATGGCTCCGATATTATTACATTACCTATCTTCAACATTCGTTAATCAAAATTCTTTTTATCTGAAAATGTTTGATATCAGCTATTTAATAAATATCCTTCAAGATATCATACTATAACAATTATACAAGTACTAAGGGTACATTGCAAGTTTTTCATATTTAGTTAAAAGATATTATTAATAAATTCATATTTAATACCTAACTTCAATTCTGAATAAAAAAACAGACCTTACCTGCATTTGTTTTACACCCCGTTGCATATGAAAAATAAGGAGCAAAATTTATCAGACATCAGAAACGATTACAAACTTAGAATGCTATCTGAGTCTGATGTTAAAGAAAATCCATTGGATGAGTTCCAGGAATGGTTGGATCTGGCTGTAAAAAGTAATTTGTATGAACCTACTGCCATGACCTTATCCACATGCAATGCTCATTACAGGCCTTCATCAAGAATAGTCCTTTTAAAAGGATTAGACGAAGGTTTGGTATTTTTCACCAACTATGAAAGTAAAAAGGGTGCGTCAATAGTTGAGAATCCGTTTGCAGCTGCATTGTTCTTCTGGCCTGAGTTAGAGCGCCAGGTTAGGATTGAAGGAAAGGTTGCTAAAGTAAGTGCGGAAGAATCTGATAAGTATTTTTATTCCCGGCCGAAAGCATCTCAAATAGGTGCAATTGTTTCTCCTCAAAGTAAAATTATATCTTCCAGAAATGACTTGGATTCAATGTTTGAAAAAGCCTTGGCTGACTATGAAAACAAAGAAGTAAAAAGACCGGATAACTGGGGCGGTTACAGGATCATTCCTGAGTATTTTGAATTTTGGCAAGGAAGATCAGGAAGACTTCACGACAGGTTATTTTATCAAAGAGAAAATAACGGATGGACTAAAGGCAGACTGGCTCCCTGATGAGGAAGCCATCATAACAAATCAAACATGTTCGTAATGCCCACATTTCTTTCAGACGTAAATCCTTCACCGTACTTTACGCCGACAGTATGACCAAACTCTAAAGCTCTGGCTTCAATAAACAATAAAAATTCCGGAGAAGAAATATATGTGCCGGGTTCTTCACTACCCGGGTTGAAGAACTGGCTACGAAAAGCTTTAATTGCTTTTATTTTTTGTTCCCAATAAGGAGTTACATCTACTATCAGATCCGGTTTTATAAATCTATCTTGGATATAATGATATACGTTCTTTGGTCGCCAAGGCTTCTGTCCTGTTTCAATTTTTATAAGACCTGAAAGAAAACTAGCTCTGGATACAAGATCTGAAGCCCTTCCATGATCAGGATGCCGGTCATGTAATGCATTGGTGATAAGGATCTCTGGCTGGTACTTTCTAATTGCTTTAATAATGGTAATGATATGTTCTTTATCATCAACAAAAAAGCCATCTTCAAATCCGAGGTTCTCCCTTGCTGCAAGACCCAGTATCTTTGCAGCTGCTTCAGCTTCCATATCCCTGATTTCCGGAGTGCCTCTGGTCCCCAGCTGTCCACGAGTGAGATCTATCAGCCCAACTTTCTTTCCCATTTCAATATGCCTGATTATTGTTCCCGAACAGGCTAACTCCGCATCATCAGGATGTGCAGAAAGCACCAACATATCTAATTTCATAGGTATTGAAAGCCGTTGTATCTTTTATCTAATTCTAAGTTTTCTCCCGACCTTAAGAGTAGTTCTGGTTGAAATGCCGTTCAGTTTACAGATAGTACTAACAGGCACTCTGTATTTTTTACTAATTGTTCCCAATGATTCTCCGGATCTGACTCTGTGATAGAATACTTTCCGGGCCTCTTTTAAATACTCAAAATGCGAAGGGTTGAGCTCAAATACCTTCGATCTTATTGTATTCATAGGGAAATCATAAAGTTCTTCAGGATTAATGGCATTTCCTTCGTAGCGTACTTCAAAATGTAAGTGAGGGCCAGTACTTCTACCTGTATTTCCTCCATCGCCTATTATTTCTCCTGCTTTTACCAGCTGACCCACAGTAACATGAGATTTGGCAAGATGTCCATAAAGAGTTTCAAGACCGTTGTAATGTCTGACCATCACATAATTTCCATAACCACCTGCATTATATTGATTTATTCTGACGATACCGTCAAAGCAGGCTACAACAGGATCTCCAATATCAAGCTTTAAGTCTGTTCCATAATGCCACCTGGTATGACGCATTCCAAACTCCGATGTTTTATGACAACCAGTCAGAGGCATTGACCAGTTAAAGCCACCAATTGAGTCATACAGGTGTATATTCAATGTATCTGAAAACTTAGCCCCATCGCGTTTGTATGGATTTACGCTTCTGGAATCCCAAATAGAATAATATTCGGCAATTGTAACCCAGATGGAATCCATCTTCAATTGTTCAGCGACTTCTACAATGCTTGTTTCGCCTTCATCAATGTCAGTGGTATCTTCGCTGATGAGCTCCGGTTCTCTCTGAGGATCAAAATAGATGGCATTTTCAGTATATGAGGTATCGACAAATTCTTCATCAAAAAGTATTTTGCCTGCTTCTGGTACTGAATACTCAATGGATGGGGTTTTAACATTTAAGAAATCCTTATTCTTTTTTTCCTGAGAAAAACCTTTCAGGGAAAAAAAGAATAGGATTATCAAAAGTGAATAGCACTTTTTATTCTGCATTATTTAACTGTTTCCTCTTCTGCTTCTTTAGCGGCAAGATATCTTTCAGCATCAAGAGCAGCCATACAACCTGAACCGGCCGCTGTTACTGCTTGTCTGTATATATGATCCTGCGCATCGCCACAAGCGAAGACACCTTCAATATTCGTTTTACTGCTTCCAGGTAATGTATTAATATAACCGTTGTCGTCTAGATCTAACCAACCCTTGAATATATCGGTATTAGGCTTATGACCTATCGCAACAAAGAACCCTTGAACAGTGATATTTGTTAATTCACCGGTCTGAACATTCCTTACTCTCATTCCTTCCACTTCCTCTTCTCCTAATATTTCATCCGTTTCAGAATTCCATAACACCTCTATGTTAGGAGTATTTAATACTCTTTTTTGCATAATTTGCGAAGCTCGCATGGTATCTCTTCTAACAAGCAGATATACTTTTCTGCAAAGCTTAGAAAGGTAAACTGCTTCTTCACATGCTGTATCACCAGCTCCTACTACCGCAACATCTTTACCTCTGAAAAAGAAACCATCGCACACAGCACAAGCAGAAACCCCTCTTCCATTTAATCTCGCTTCAGATTCTAATCCGAGCCATTTTGCAGATGCTCCGGTAGAAACGATAACAACGTCAGCATGAATCAAATGTGATTCGTCAATAATTACTTTATGTACAGGGCCGGTGAAATCTACTGAAGTAGCCATACCAAATCTGATATCGGTACCGAATCTGGCCGCTTGCTTCTGAAAATCTTCCATCATTTTCGGACCAAGCACCCCTTCAGGATATCCAGGATAATTTTCCACTTCATTCGTAATCATTAACTGCCCGCCGGGCTGAGCCCCCTGATATAGTACAGGTTTTAAACCAGCTCTTGCTGAATATATTGCCGCAGTATAGCCTGCAGGACCGGAGCCAATGATAAGACACCCTACTTTTTCTTCTGCCATAACAAAACTTGAAATTTTTAAGGCTGTGAATTTCGTGAAAAATCCCTATTAATCCAAAACCATAGCATCGTTCATAAAGTTCCATGATCAGATAAATAAGATAAGAATTACATACTATAATATTATTGTAAATCAAGCTATTGCAACAATATTTAACAAGTTTACAAATAACCAGGTTGTTTTGATATGAAGTCTAGATAAGTGTTGAACGCCAAAATTTTATAAGATGAAATCAAGCAGAAATATTTCAATCCTAATAATGTTATTTTTTGTATCCTTTATTTCATACTCATGCAAAAAAAGAACTGTCGTTAACACAAAGGAAAATCATGATAACGGAAGAAAAAAGATTGTGAAGCGCGAAATAATCATTAGAAGACCAACTGCAAATAATGATATAATCGGCAATCGCTTAAAATACAAGGAATATTATGAAAATGGAAAAAGGAAATCCTATGAAAAATCCAGGGATTACTCCAAAATCTGGCCGATTAAGGAAGAAAAACCGGATAAAAAAGTTTTAATTAAAAGATACAATGAAAGAGGAAAACTAGTGTATAAATTCACTAAAACCAAAAAAGGGGAAGAAGTGCATAGGTATGACGATAAAGGACGGCTCACTTACATACAACTCATCAATAAGGGAAAAGTGCAAAAAGTAATAGACGTCAACAAGCAAAAGGTTGTGAAAAGGAATTAAAAAAAGCCCTTAAGAGGGCTTTTTTTTTAATTCTATTAACCTAAATAAGGTTTAAGTGCTTTGCTTCTTGAAGTATGCCTTAATCTTCTGATTGCTTTTTCTTTAATCTGGCGAACTCTTTCTCTGGTAAGGTTGAATTTTTCTCCAATCTCTTCCAACGTCATAGAATGCTCCCCATTAAGACCAAAATAAAGGGTAATTACATCGGCTTCACGTTGTGTCAATGTTGAAAGTGCTCTTTGAACTTCTTTTCTCAAAGAATCATTCATCAATTCTGAATCCGGGGTAACTTCACTGTCATTTTCCAAAACATCCAGAAGACTGTTTTCTTCTCCCTGAACAAAAGGTGCATCCATTGAAACATGACGACCTGAAATTTTTAGAGTATCAACAACTTCAGAAGTACTCACCTCCAATACTTCAGCAAGTTCATCAGGAGAAGGCTCTCTCTCATATTTTTGCTCAAGATCAGAAAAAGTTTTGGATATTTTATTTAAAGAACCTACTCTGTTTAAGGGTAATCTTACAATTCTTGATTGCTCGGCCAATGCCTGAAGAATTGATTGACGAATCCACCATACGGCATAAGAAATAAACTTAAAACCTCTTGTTTCATCAAATCTCTGAGCAGCTTTAATGAGGCCCAGATTTCCTTCATTAATCAAATCCCCCAGCGAAAGTCCCTGATTTTGATATTGTTTTGCAACAGAAACAACGAATCTAAGGTTTGCTTTTGTAAGCTTTTCCAAAGCTAACTGATCACCCTCTCTGATTCTCTTCGCAAGTTCCACTTCTTCATCAGGGGTAAGTAGATCTACCTTTCCAATCTCCTGAAGATATTTGTCAAGTGACTGGCTTTCCCTGTTGGTAATCTGTTTGCTTATCTTAAGCTGTCTCATTAAATGGGTTATTTATGCTTGTATAGATGACAAAATTAAGCGAAAATAAAGTGCAAAATTTAATCAGTGAAACGATTTTTTTTTTGCTTTAGTTATAAAATTCTGCTCTTATTAGATAAAGTTTATTTGCTTTGTTCTGATTCTTTTTTCTCCGGCTTCGGTATCAACACTTTGCGTGATAGTCTGAATTTACCAGTTTTTTTGTCAACTTCTACTAATTTAACCTTAACTTCTTCTCCAACTTCCAAAACTCCTTCCATATTTTCCAACCTTTCCCATTTAATTTCAGAAATGTGAAGTAAACCGTCTTTACCAGGCATAAATTCGACAAAAGCTCCAAATGGCATTATTGACTTAACTTTACCTTGGTAAACCTCTCCCACCTCAGGAATAGCAACAATTCCTTTAACCCATTTCACTGCCTTGTCCATTACCTCTTTATCTTTGGCAAAAACATTAACCAAACCTCCATCCTCAACTTCTTCAATAATCAACGTAGCACCAGTAACTTTTTGTATTTCTTGAACTACTTTTCCTCCAGGACCGATTACGGCACCGATCATATCTTTTGGAATTCTAATTGCTACAGATCTTGGAGTATGAGGTTTTAGATCAGCTTTCGGAGCATCCAGAGTTTTCTTTATTTCATTAAGAATGTGAAGTCTTCCATTTTTAGCTTGCTCAAGTGCTTTTTCAAGAATTTCGTAAGACAAACCTTCAACTTTCATATCCATCTGACACGCTGTAATCCCATTCTCAGTTCCAGTCACTTTGAAGTCCATATCACCAAGATGATCTTCATCACCAAGAATATCGGAAAGAACTGCCCATCTACTTGTCTTATAGTCAGAAATCAATCCCATAGCAATACCAGATACTGGTGCTTTAATCTGAACTCCGGCATCCATTAGGGCCAAAGTACCTGCACAAACGGTTGCCATTGAAGAGGATCCATTAGATTCTAAAATATCAGAAACGATACGAATTGTGTATGGATTTTCAGATTCAGGAGGTAATACCTTTTTCAAAGCTCTAAGAGCCAGGTTTCCGTGTCCAACTTCTCTTCTTCCTGGTCCTCTGTTTGGTTTAACTTCACCTGTAGAAAATCCAGGGAAATTATAGTGAAGCATAAATTTGTTGGTACCTGAAATCATTGCACTGTCGATCATTTGTTCGTCCAGTTTGGTTCCTAAAGTTGCAGTTGTAAGAGATTGAGTCTCTCCTCTTGTAAATATGGCAGAACCATGTGCCGAAGGAAGATAGTCTACTTCACTCCAGATTGGTCTGATTTCATCAAGCTTTCTGTTATCTAACCTTACTCTCTCATCCAAAACCATGTTTCTTACTGCCTCTTTCTCGATATCATGGTAGTATTTACTGATCAATTTTAAATCTTCAGTGTGATCTTCAGGCAATGACTCTATAAATGCTTTCTTAATAGCTTTAAAAGATTCCCCTCTTACTGCTTTATTGGCATTTCCCTGTTTTGCAACAGCATATACTTTATAATAAAGCTCTTTGTGCATTCTTTCTTTAAGTTCTGCACTATTTACTTCATGGCAATATTCTCTCTTTTGTGTTTTACCAGCCTCAGCTTCA
This sequence comes from Sporocytophaga sp., assembly GCA_024707265.1. Lineage (GTDB taxonomy): Bacteria > Bacteroidota > Bacteroidia > Cytophagales > Cytophagaceae > Sporocytophaga. Next base: position 750,492 of record JANQAB010000010.1, read on the forward strand.
AGTTCTTTAAGAACAGTACAATGTACTTTGATTGCTTCATGAGCAATTTTTAATGCTTCCAGCATTACAGATTCGGGCACCTCGTTCATTTCACCCTCCACCATAACAATATTGTCATAGGAAGCGCCCACTATAAGATCCAGATCTGCTCCAAGCATTTGAGCAGGGGTTGGATTGATCAAAAATTTTCCGTCTTTTCTTATAACTCTAACTTCAGATATAGGACCATTGAACGGAATATCTGAAACAGCCATGGCTGCAGAAGCTGCAAGGGCTGCAAGACAATCTGGCAACGCATCTTTGTCCGCCGAAATAAGACTTATATTAACCTGAGTATCAGCATGATAATCATCAGGAAACAGAGGTCTCATAGCTCTATCTACTAGTCTGGAGACCAAAACTTCCATGTCACTTAGCTTTCCTTCTCTCTTTAAAAAACCGCCTGGAATTTTCCCTGCAGAAGCAAACTTCTCTTGATAATCAACTGATAAAGGCATAAAATCTACACCTTCTTTTACCTCTATAGCAGAAACTACAGTAGCAAGAAGCATCGTATCTCCCAATCTCACTACCACAGAACCGTCTGCCTGTTTTGCCAATTTCCCTGTTTCGATGGAAATAACTCTTCCGTCTTCTAAAGGAATATTTTTCCTAATTACGTTTAACGACATCTTTAATTATATAAAACTCTTGTGAATTAAAAATCAGATTTTGTAGACATTAAAAATAGCGAAGCAAATAATAAAAAGAGGGAATTCGACCGAATCCCCTCAATTTTTTTATTTTCTTAAATTGTGTTCAGCGATTATTGCCCTGTAACGACCAATATCAACTTTTTGTAGATAATCCAAGATTCTTCTTCTTTTCCCAACAAGTTTCAAAAGTCCTAATCTTGTAGAGAAGTCTTTTGGATGAATTTTCAAGTGCCCTGTCAAATAATTGATTCTATGAGTGAAAAGAGCAATTTGAGATTCAGATGAACCAGTATCCTTAGCAGATTTATTTATGCTATTTTGTTTAAAGATTTCCTGTTTTTTTTCTGTGCTTAAATACATGCCTTTTTATTTGTCTTCTTATAATTCCGATTTAATAAACCGCAAAGATATTAAACTACAATTTAATTTACAACAATTATGTATATTAAATTCGGTTTAATTCTTCTTAAAAATCTTTTTAACCCCTGAGATTAAGGGTGTATAGATATCTGTTTCAAATAATCTTGAATCTTTTCTTGCTTTGTACCAAAAGAACACCCCTACCGGAAAAAGCATAAAATTGGCCCACCACATTCCTATTGGCACTTCTATAAGACTTTCTTTTGCCCACTTTTCTCCCATAATAGATAAGACATAAAAAAGAATGAAGAAAATAATTGAAATTAACACAGGAATCCCAAACCCGCCTTTTTTAATGATAGCTCCTAGTGGTGCTCCAATAAGGAACATAATGATACAGGCCAGGGATTGTGTATATTTTCTATACTTTTCGATTTCAAATATATTGGAATCTTTTGTAAGGTGATATAGTCTTTCTACATGTGTTGAAGTAAATGCTTTGATACTTCTTGCCTGATTAACAGCTCTATTGAGAATTTGTTCCTTATTTGCCTTTACCAAAGAATCATTGACATTAATAGCCTGGGCTTTTGATACTTTTCTTGCAACACTATCTTGTCTTGTGTGAAAGCTATAATAAGGCTTAACATTCCCTTCCAGACTTTTTTCTATATTCTTTTTTTTCATTTCGAAGTGAATCTGAGGTCCTTTGTAATTCAGATACATTCAACATTAATTTATTAGTGGCGAATAACTCTTCTTTTGTCCTGTTAAGTTCGAAAGATTCAAGACTAAAAACCATTTTGCTATTCTTGAATTCATTCCTTAAAAAGGTATAGCCCTGCGGACGTTCATTATCCTGTGTCTCCGAAAAGTTTTTTCCTTTAAATAATTCAAGAATCAGGTACTTATCATTATAAGCCATATACATTTTTCCTGAATCTGCAATGATCAGATCTGTATTACCTTTTCCCTGGGTATGATCATAAATCATAAGATTTTTTAGAGTTCGGCCATCCGGAAACTTTTTACCTACTTTTATGCTATATCCAGGCAGTCCATTATAGAATGCACCTTCTTTAAAATCCAATGCAGGTTTTTTTTTTTGTCGAATATCATACAGGAGACTATATGCTTTCAAATTTGCCTTAGGAACTATATTGTTATTAAAAAAGAAAGCAACTACAGACAGAAGGATTACAATAAATCCTATTGGCAAAAGCGCCCTGGTAAGTGAAATACCTGCACTTTTTATTGCTGTAAGCTCAAAGTGCTCTCCCAGGTTTCCGAAAGTCATTAGGGAAGACAATAATATGGCCAATGGTAGTGCTACTGGTACCATATTCAGACTGAAATAAAATATCAGTTCGGCAAATACACTAAATCCAAGATCTTTACCAACAAAATCTTCCAGGTATTTAAGAAGATACTGTGTAAGTAATATAAAAACTACAACTACAAATGTTAAAAAAAAGGGGCCTAAAAAAGCCGTAAGGATCAATTTGTCCAGCTTCTTCATTAAGAAACTTTATTTATTTCAATAAAATATTACTAACCAATCGTAAAACTAATATTTATAAAACTTTCTGACGACTTTTTTTCCATTATTATTTATTATAGTGAAAAAATAAATGCCAGTCTGGAGGTTTTGAGTAAAACTATCTTCCTTCGATTTCAGTTCAATTCCAAAACAAGATGTCTCTGCAATTTTACGACCATCTGCAGAGCTTAAACTAATTATTCCAAATTCTTCGGGCTGGAGAGGCCATTTATCTTCCTCTGTTTCTCCTTCTACAAGGATCGTTTTTATTAACTGATCATCCAAATACAGTCTGTAATATTTTGACTGATTAAATCTTTTATCCTTTATTAAAAATTGAACGATGGGACCGGAGCCTGGAACTACCTCATTGAATACTATCTCATATTCAACCCCATTTTGAGATCTCTCAATTACAATTCGTGAATTATTGAGATAAGAACCAAGCTGACAGTTTAATATTACCTCGTTTTCAACAATATTTGCTTCAAACTTTAACAAGACTATAGGCAGAATAGAAAAACTACATAAAGATGCTTGTAAGATTTGAGAAGAAGAATAATTCCAATTTAGCGGATTGGAAATATTTTCCAGCATCTGATTTTTATCCTTAACAATTTTTGAGCAATCAAAAGATGCATTTGCCCCTCCATTAAGACTTACCGCTGTCTTTCCTATCTCAAGACCTGGAGGTAATCCGGAAGAATTGGTAGTTGTGGCATCGTCTTGCCAAGTACCTTCAAGATTATTTAATCCAAAAAAAGAAAAACAGGTGAGTCAAAATTTCCCTGAAAGACCAACAATTGATCTCCACCTTGGGCAAGACCAAAAAAGCCATCAACTCCAGTTGTTGTAAATCCATTGTCATTCTTCTGGTCGGCCGTATAGGTAATCACAGTCCCTGCCGAAAGCCCTCTAATTGGCACTATATATTTTATCAAACCTTCACTTCTCCGAAACAAGCCATCCTTAGACCAACCACAGTCAGTAAAGTAAATCACTTCATTTTCGGGCACATCTGCTAAAAAGAGAAAGGAGAATTGGTCAGGATTTTCTGAATTGTATTCTATTATAACAACATCTCCGGGATTTAAAGATGCCCGGGTATAAAAGGGCATAAGAATGCCCATCAAAAACAATAAGAAGCTGGGTTTCATATATTTCGCTGATTGAAGTGGCGAAAATAAAGATAAACAATTAACTGTCAAACATTTTTACTATTATCTTATTAAAAAAATTGTTTTTTTCCTTAATTTCATTGACTTAATCAAAAACTTAAAGCAAAAGATTGATTGGTAAATTGGGCTTGAGTTATACAATTCAAATAAATATTTTTACTTTAGCACTAAAAATATTTGAAAAAAAAAGTTACCTTAATTGTCTTTTGAGCATATAGAGGGTAATGAATGAATGTGAATATTTGAGAAGTTAGAACTTTAATACATTATGATACTAAAAATCAATAACAAAGAACGGATTTTAAATACACCAAGACATTGGTCAGGCTCTGGAAAATGTTTAATGTTTATAATTCTGCTGGTATTAAGTATCTGTACGAACAAAGCTTTAGGTCAACAAGTACTTGTAGCCGGAACAACATTTGAACCGCTACCAGGCAATGAAGGTCGTGCATTTATTGGTGCAAATGAAATAAAACAATATGGATTTCAAACAGGTAGTTTGACTATAACTCCTCCTATTACCCCAAGTGCTGATGCAGATGTATTTAATTCTGCTTTCCAATATGGCATCACTGACAACCCTTATAATCTGGATAATGCAAGATATACAAATCTTGCCGCTGCTGCTCGAGATTATCAATTAGTTGTTTCTCCTGCCACTACATCTTCGGCTAATATATTAGAATATAAGGTTACAGGTATGACTCCTGGGTCTGAGGTAGAAGTTCGTGTTACCTATTGTAACGTAATAAGTACAACATATACAACATGTGGACCTGGAGAAGTAACCTCCTTAAAAGGAATCATCAATCCAGATCAATACAATTTAAATAATGGTTTAGAAGGTACTCAAGTAAAAGCAAGCATATGCACCGATCATGTAATTAAAGCTACAGTTGCCGGTCCTAACAACAATTCAAATATTGTAGGAGCAAACGGTGAAATTGTTTTCCGTTTGAACACTCAACAAACAGGGGCCTGTAAGGCAGTAGCTATTAAAAAGGTAGAAATATATGGTGTACCTAAACCTAAAGCATTATCTTCTCAGGGAAGTGAAGTTTGCGCAGGAGAACAAATCACCCTTCAATCTCCAATAGACTATAATGGGACCTATCAATGGCAAGTAAAAATCGGAGCCGGTGCGTGGGGAAATATTCCTGGAGGAACTAACAAAGCTCAATTATATGAAACTCCAGGGGTTGGAAGCTATCAATTCAGAGTAGTTATTACTCCAATACCTTCGGGGGCAGCTATTACTTCTGACCCTATATCAGTTAATGCAATTACATGCTGCGAAGTAGGAAGCCCTCCTGTACCTGCTTCTCGTCAAACTGTTTATTACGACAATTTTGGACGACTAGACCTATCTGATAAAACCGGTAAAAGTTATATAGTTTGGGACTACTCAGACGTATTAAATCCAGTGGAAGTTCCTAAAACTACAACTACACCTTTCAGATGGCCTTTAGTTCCAGCACCTCTAAGTGCCACATTTGAAGGAGTGGCTGGCGAAGCACCTAATGATGGGGAATACACCGTTGCTGCATATTTAACAGGTTTCAACTTTCCTGTTAATGGTTATGATGGAGCAAGATTAGGTTGGGCAAACAGAGTGACGGGACCAACTGCTGCAAACATTGGAAATCCTGATTTAGCCTACGATCATTCCGGACAACCGGATGGAGCTGCTTTATTTCTTAATTGTCCAACATTTACTCAAGGACAAATATTGTATTCAAGAACTATTGAAAACCTTTGCTTTGGCAAACAGCTATTCTTTGAATGCTGGATTGCAGTGTTTACAAATGGTCCAAGTCCTTATAATCCTGTCAAGATTAAGGTCGTATTGACTGACTTAGACAATGCAGCGGGTATTCCAGTTGAAGTGACAGGAACAGCAACGAGACAAGAAGATGGTGGGGGTGTATGGGTAAGAATTGGAGCACAGATCAATCTCGTAGGAAGCCGACTAAAGATGGACATTATAAATGATCAAAACGTTGCGGCCAATGGAAATGACCTTGTATTAGATGATATAAAAATCATGGCTTGTTCTCCACCTGCTATTGACTTATTCTTTGACTTAACTACACTATCGAAATCAACAACTATATGCGCGCCTAACAACTTACCACTTTATACTAAGTCTACTAACTTATTAAAGGCCTATTACAATAACAATCCTTTATATTTGTATCAATGGTCTAGAACACCTGAAGACTTTACTTCATGGACTAATATGAATGCTACACCTGGTACTCCAGAATTTTACACATTGATAAACGCTCTTTCGACAACGCCATTTACTGGTTTACCCGATGGAGATAAGGTTTACTTTAGAGTGATTGCCGCTACTCCAACTATTTTTGCTGCTAAAAACAATTTTCAAGGAGCAGGAAACCATGCTAATTTAAATGATCCATGTAAAAATTATTCTGTTTCTCCGGCAATCGAAGCTTATGAACTTTGTCCTCTTCCTATAGAGCTTTTAAGTTTTGCAGCTGTAAGTGATGGGGAAAGAAATAAACTAACCTGGACAACTTCATGGGAAAAAAAACAATGCTTATTTCATTATTGAAAGAAGCGATGACGGAAAAACGTTTAGCCAGGTCGGACGTGTAGCAGGTAATGGAACTACAAGTAATCTTGTATCTTATACCTTCTTAGATAATTCACCGCTTTCGGGAACTAATTATTATCGTCTTAAACAAATAGATTATAATGGAGCATATAGCTTCAGCAAGGTTGTAAGTTTAAATCACTTCACACCGGAAGTAGCTGTTTATCCTAATCCGAATAATGGAGCTTGCACTATCAAAATTTTAACCCCAGCTGAAGCATACAGCCTTGAAATTACAGACATTCAGGGAAAAGCAATATACAATGCTGCAGGAAATGAGATCCCTGAAAGAATCGAAGTTTCTAACTTAACACCTGGATTCTACTTAGTCAGGATAAATCTAGATGGTCAAACAGTATCCAAAAAACTAATAGTGTACTAGTCTTTTCAAATGAGAAGCACTTTTAAAAAGAGGCTAACTTATCGGTTAGCCTCTTTTTATTTTTATAGATATTATAAATTAACAGAGTAAGTAATTCAGAACTGTGGTAAATGATAAAAAGGCGATACAATAAAGAACCCGATCAGAAGATTATCAATTTTACACCTAGGATTAGGTGTCACTTTGATCTATAATTAAAACCATTTAAGATTTAACTCCTATGACTTTTGAATAGAAATACCTCCCTGCGTATATAACAAACAATACTAAAAATATCCCAGCCGCTACTGGCAAACTAAAGCTCAAAATAATAAAACTTAAAAATGATATAACTAAAGCTACTATTGAATAAAATGTAGATATTGTTTTATTAAAATCACTATGCGTATAATTTAGGTCAGATTCAAGAGTAAGTCCTTCAGGATTTTTTAAAAACCCTCTCCCCCATCGTAGCTTCAAAAGACTCAGACTAATTGCAAAATACATACATACTGCACCTAATACTGATAACTCTATAAGAAATGATGTCTGGCTTCCCCAAATAGCCATGAGGCACACACAATATATTATAATTGTAGCCATCAGCCGCTTTTGTTTATTCTTAAGCGAAGTACCTTTAAAAAAGTATTCCAGTTGCATTGTCGCTGCGAGCGAAACACCCTGAAGGGAAGCGATCAGACCAAATAATCCGATAAAGGTAAAAATCTTCACAATCTGTGAATTTGCAGGAAGTATCATTGCCAATGAAGCGGGCATAGGATGACTGTCTTTACTAATAATAAGCCAATTCTCCTCAGTCCATTTGATTCCTGCTCCTGTCAGTAAAAGGATTAAAACGGCCAGTAAAAGTAATGTCCAGAAGGAGGTGAAATATCCGAGAGAAATATGCTTCTTAAAGTTATCTTTTCGGACTTTATTGGTAAACAAAGATATTCCCTCAATAGCAAGAAACATCCAGATCGCAAAAGGCAGTGCTTTGCTGATAGAATGAAGGTCTGTCCTACCATAATTATTTCCCATAAGATTAGTTACATCGAAATAAGGAATAACTCCTGCCTGGTATATCATTAACTCTACTAATGCCAGCAATGTAAGAATGATAGCAAAAAGCACACTGAGTGTTAAGTCAAAAATATTTAAAAGACAGAATACTGTAAGGAAACCTGTAGCAATATAAGGTGCAGCGCCAAGTTTGTCATTTAGAAACCCGATATACTCCCCTATTGAGTTTGCAATAGCTGGTGTTGCAAATAAAAACTCTACTAATATTGCTAATGATATAAACTCTCCCCAGGACTTTCCAAATGCATTTTTGACATAGATGTGTGGGCCGGATGCTAAAGGGTAAACGCAGGCAAGTTCAACAAGACAATTCACCAGAGCGTAATACATCATTGCTGAAATTCCGAATGGGATAAAAAATGTTAATGGACCGGTATATCCCCATCCGATATTCCATCCGAATGACTCTCCTGATATTACAAGACTCACCCCAATTGCCCATAAAGAGAACGCTCCGACTTTACCATTATCAGAACCTTTTGCACTATCAATTCTTCCCATAATTTATTCAATGCTTAACGACCAACAAAGAACTTCTCGAATGAAGTATAGTTCAGCTTAGTATCTCTAATGTATGCAGCATAAATCCCGGCAGGCCAGCCATTAGTAGTTATCGGTGATGTAGTTCCCTGAAACATTAACTTTCCTGATATGTCATAAACTGATACTTGAAATTCATCAGATTCTGACAAGAAGATCAGATTGTTATCAGAGCCATAAAAGATATTTTTTTTCTTTTCAATAGATGATATATCAGTCAAGAGTTCAGAAAGATTTACCCTAAAGAGACTGGCTGACAATACTGATGATGTTTCATTGCTCAGAAAATAATAATCCCCATATCGACAAATACCTTCTATCTGGATACCAGCTGAATTATTAATAGCAAATCTATTTAATAATTCAGCTTTATCTTGTTCAAAGTAAACCGTGCATAAAAAGCTTTCTGAAAGAGAATAACCTGCCAATATCAGGCTTTTATCAATGGCATTGTATGTTGCACAAGTAACAAGTCCGTTTACATTCAGGCTGTCCGTTCTGATTGCCTGATGCTTGCCGGGGAGGGAAGGTAGTTTATATATATTCGTTTTAAAATTTCCCCAATTTTTAGTGAATACATAAATATGACCTTCAGCTACTATAAATGATTCCGCATCATAATTGGTTGTATAAAGAGCAGGTGAAAAAGTTTTCTGATCATCATAAATGAAATTGATTGTATCTGCCTGGATATTTTCTGAAGACAATAGCTGCTCTCTGGAAACCCTGTAAATACGTAAGTTTTTGCGATCACCTCTGTTATTTCCAAAATCACCAATGTAAATAAAATGATCATCCGAACTTAAATCTTCCCAATCATTATTGGAAGCATTGGTCACCACAATTTTTCTCTTCACAGCTCCTGAAACTGTATCAAGCTCATACAATTCAGCCTTATTTCCGGAATCATTGTGCGTAAATATTCTTCCATCTACATTCAAAAGCCCGGAGGTTTCCGCTACCTCTTGGCCTAATGATGTAACTTTAGTCAGAGATAAATTCTGAGCAGTAAGTTCATTTACAGACAAAGTAAACAGAGTGCAAAACACGAAATAAAATATAACCAAGATCCTCATAATCCTAAGATAATGATTTCCTATTCAAATTATTTCTATTAATCCAATTACTATTAGAGATTTCAATAGTTATTTCAATAAAACAGTATGTAAATATCCAACCTGAGTGTTCCTCTTATTTAAGTATAAAAATAAATGGAAAAAAATGCAGAGCTTGATATATCAGGACTATATCAGGCTCTGCCTTGATTGCACTTTGTTTTATAAAAATTAATAGACCAGGATTTTCTTCACATATACCGAATTGAATGTGTAAAATCTTGCGAAGTAAATTCCGCTTTCAACGCCTTCTATTGAAATCTCTGAAGGAGCTGAAGAATCAAACACCATAATTACCTTTCCTGTTGCATCCGATATTTCAAGATGATCAAAAGTTTCTGATAAAAATTTCACAAAGAACTTTCCATTATTGGGGTTTGGGAATATCTCCCATTGAGGTACATTATTCCTGATGTGAATAACAGAGCTGAACATATACCTACCATTAACATCAACCTGCCTGATTCTGTAGTAATAAGCATCCGAATTTACTCTATTATCTGAAAAATAATATTCATTGATAGAAGAAGAATTGCCAATCCCTTTCACTACTCCCACTGGTTCAAAGTCTTTGCCATTACTGCTTCTCTCTATGATGAAACGATGGTTGTTTATTTCACTTAAAGTAGACCATAAAAGCACATTTCTACCGTTTTCATGTTGCCCATTAAATAACAGAAAGGTAACTGGCAGTATACTGAAAGAGTAGCTGATCTCATAAATTTCCTGACAATTACCAGAAGCAGCATAGTTACGAACAGCATAAAATATAAGTCCCGATGCTGACGGATCAAAAACATCCCCTGATTTTAACCTGTTATAAAATTCATCCCTTAAATCATACTCCATTATATCAGCAGGATTTACACCATTGTTAATTAAGGCCAGCCTTAAATGTTTGATCACTTCTTCAGTCATGTATGCCGACGCGTCAAAAGGACCAAGTTTCTTTATTAGTGAATTACCCAATTGCGCATCAAATATAAGGACCTTTGTTTCTGAGCCTATTCCACAATCATTTGCATTGCTTTTGCTTTGCAATACACCTGAGCTTATTGTTTTATAATCAATATAAGCAGTATTCGTTATGGACCTCTTACATTGCACATCCCACAATTCTATTCCTGATGTATAATCTTTAATTCTTACTTTAAAGCTTATATCTATTGAATCACCAGGTTTAATACTTTGAGTTACTGAGATTCTTAATTTATTATCTGCTGAAGATAACAAGCTGATACCGGCAGGACTTGTAGCTATTCCACTTTCATAGGATGTTGACGTAAGAGATCCAGCAACAAAGTCAGTGGCTATATCAAGAGTATCATAAATCATATCGCCACCTAAAGATTTATCATTGCCTTCATTTTTAATCCTTAATAAATAAGTGATATCGGAATCCAAACCAGTAGAATTTTTATCCGCTGATTTTGTCATAATGAGCTTGGGTTGCAATCGCTCGATTGCAATATAAGCAAGGAAAGGATTGGTGGAACCTTGGGGTCCTGCATTCACTGTTAAAGTAGCCTGAGTTGCACCGGGTGCAACTGCTCCATCCGGTAGCTTTATATGATGAGCATCTAAACCGAGCGTATTGGGGTTGGAGGGCAACCTTATAATTTCATTTCCATTCTTGCCGTTTTTTTCACTGAAGCTGCTGATGTGAGAACTAGATATACCATCATAGACAGAAGCCCAGTTAGCATCAAACAACGGTGTATTGCACCCATCTTTGTTGTCAGAACCATTACTGTTTGCTGGATATCCGTTAGAAGTCCACAATTTATACAAAGGCTGATCCGTTTTATAAGGGTTGATATCAAAAGGAGTTCCGCCATTATTTGTCTGAAAGCCCAAACCCTCCGGAGCCACTTTTCCTATCTGAGCCGCAAGATTTTCGCCATCTAAAACAGCAAATCCCACATAAGATTTAAAATTATTTGTTGCAGGAGCCTGTAACCCGGATAAAACAAATTTTTGAGAATTCCCTTTATCAACGCTTTCTAAACCATCCCAAAGCGATATTAATCTCGGTGGACTTAAAGGAGATCTGAATACAACTGTCAGTACCCATCCGCTGCATGAGCCGCCGGAACTTTCATTTGGATAAGACTGGATATTTCCGACCCAAAACTGTCCGCTTCCCACACCCTGAACAAGGTTTGTTACATCAGCAACACACAAGTATCTTTTCGCATCAATTCTCACATTTGCTGCAGGGGCAGTAACATTCACATAATTACCCCCCGGAATTTTAAATTTTACTGTAGGATACGTTGCTGAATTTGTGTTGAAGATATCACCTGAACCATTATAACTATTGGTGGGAGTATATAGTGTAATATTATTATTAGATCCTTTTAGGCTTCCTGTCCAGTATAGGTATGCTGCTTCAATCTCTGAACAGGGAGACATCTCCAGTTCTGCCATGGAGGAACTAAAAGTCGTTAAATCATTGTCATAATCTGCATAGGTCATGCTGACAAATACATCTGCTAATTTAGAAGAACTTCCATATCGCACAGGACAGGAACTATTAGGATTTTGGGTTGTCATGCCAATGGTACAAGGGCTATTTACATCAGGGCAATAAGTGGCTTGACTGGTAAGGCCTGACAATTTAACGAAAGGATTTCCTTCTTTATATACGTTATTTATATTTAACATTTTACCACTCATCAGCATTGTAGAATGCTTTATAACGCTGTCTGCTTTTATTTTACTTAAAGCTGCCTGAGCAGGATCAAGATATACAGCTTCAAGGTTTGGAGCCGCTATCATTTTTATATCATACGGTCCATCCCAGGTTTTTCTTTGAATGAATGGGAATTGTGCACATACAGGAAACTGAACAATGACATTTATAGCTAAAGTCAAAAACAATACAGAATTACCTGACAAAATCCTTTTCATATAATATCTGGAAGTATTTAAAGTTAGGACATTACACATTCCACTATAAATCAAATGGATGTGCTTTATACCTCATTAAATACATACCTAATTTGGGCAGGTAACGAAATTTTTAAAAAAAATTCAGAAAAAAATAATAGCAGGTGCATCTGAGCTTATCGCATGCACCTGTTTATTTATAAATAAGTTTTCTAAGCCAACCTATTAAGAAGATCCATATCCTCATCTGATAGCATTATATTTACCGCTTTATAATTTTCTTCCAGATGCTTTACTTTTGAAGTACCCGGTATCAGCAATATATTGGGTGAATGGTGAAGCAACCAGGCCAAAGCTATCTGATGAGCGCTAGCATTATACTTAGCCCCTGTTTTATTTAGTACCTCAATGGTATTGATATTACCCGCATTCAGAGGATACCAGGGGATAAATGCTATGTTATTCTGTTCACAATATTTTAATTCTGTTTCCCAGGTGCGATTGTCAATGCTATACTTGTTCTGAACAGAGACAATCTTTACATATTGCTGAGCTTTTATTATATCCTGCTTACTGACTTCAGACAAACCAATATGTCTGATTAAACCCTCTTCCTGTGCCTTTTTTAAGAAAGCCAAACTATCCTCAAATGGTACAGTTGGATCAATCCTGTGAAGTTGATACAGATCGATTCTATCAAGCTTTAAACGCTTTAAGCTGCCTTCCAGCGCTTTCTTCAGGTGATCAGGATGTGAATTAACCGGCCATTGATTAGGTCCTGTTCTGGTCAGACCACCTTTAGTTGCAATAATTAAATCCTTTGGATAGGGAAACAACGCTTCAGCTATTAACTCTTCAGATACGTTTGGTCCATAACTATCTGCAGTATCAATAAAATTAATACCCAATTCAACAGTTTTTTTTAAAACACGTATTGCTTCATCCTTATCAGCCGGAGGGCCCCATATCCCCTCTCCTGTAATCCTCATGGCGCCGAAGCCCATCCTGTTAACAATAAGATTCCCTCCAATAGAGAAATTTGAATTTGAATAAGACTTCATATTTTATATGGTTGAGGTTCTTCAAACACTATAATTCATTAAAGATTATTAATTCTTTTTAAGCAACAAAAAACCAGCCCTCAGGTTTAAAATTATCTAACGCAAAAATGAGTGAAACATCTTCTGATTGGATTGTTGGTAATGGCTTGGGAGCTTCTTATTTCTCCTGGAAAATTATCAGGACAACAATTATCCCAAGATTCACTCAATAAACTTATAGACCAGGCACCATCTTTCACAATTTTCAGGGAAAATTATTTTACCACAGGAGTACCCTTTAATGAGAAGCCATCCAGATACAACTCTGACATTAAGTTTCAAATAAGCTTTAAGCAAAGACTTACAAAGACTGTCCTTCCATTTAATACCTATCTTTATCTTATTTATACTCAAAAGACATTTTGGGAGGTTTATAGAAAATCCAGCCCATTTAGAGACTCCAACTATAACCCGGGGTTCGGCTTAGGAAAGTTTCTTTTTAAAGATAACATTCAATATGCCCTGGTATCCCTCACTGCAGAACATGAATCAAATGGCCAAGACAGTATTTATTCCAGGAGCTGGAATTTCGTTTCCTTAAGTTATATGCTGTTTTTTAAAAACAAAAGATTATTAATAAGGGCATGGTATCCTTTTGGATACGAAGACAATGCAAGTCTTCTGGATTATATTGGTTATGGAGAACTGAATTTTTTCTGGGATCTCAGACAACAAAGGTTAAAACTTAATATAACAGCAAGAAAAGGAGCATCGATTGATTTAAAAGGAAGTATCCAAATAGGTCTGTTTTACAGGCTATTTAAATTTTCCAATCAATATTTATATCTTCAGGTATATGAAGGATATGCAGAAAATCTTCTTTACTATAACGAACTAACCAGTAAAATCAGGCTGGGATGGGCAATCACCCCAGCTAAGTTAATTATTGATTAATGCCTCCATTCATAACATAGTTGAAATGGAAGCCAACGCAGAAGCAATACCAGCCTTTCTATTAATGGACTAGCTTACTTTGCAACTACAAATGATTTTTGATACAGCTTTCCCTGAACCATTGTCTCAAGCACATAAATTCCTGCATCAAGGGATGATACATCAAAGGAATACCTACCATCATTGTATTTCGTAAACAATACGCTTATGTTATGTCCTAAAGCATTTCTTAGTTTGAAAGACGGAACCTCTGACTTTAACATCTCTGATTCAATCATCAAATAAGAAGCTGCCGGGTTGGGAAATAACAACAAGTCGTAGGCCGAACCTTGATTTGTATTGCCCAATACCAATGGATCTGTAATGGTGATAGTAAATGAGGATTCTACACTTTCAGTCCCATTTGTCGCCTTCACTTTTATCACATCAGATTTAGTAAGACTGTGATCGTACGGATTTACGACAAAAAGTTGATCACCTATAATCATTATATTAGGATTATCTTCTATACTAAAACTTGCTTTGGGCAAATCAGTGCTTAAAGTTCCAAGCAATCCAACAGCATATCCTTCAATACTTGTATTACTCAAAGAGATTAAATAGGTCTCTTCCTGCACAGTAATAGCATTGAGAACGCCAACAGACAAAGAATCCCCCGCATTTACTTTAATATTAATTATTCCGGAAGCATCAGGAGCCACACTATTCCAAATCAGGAACGAAGCTTTATCAGCTGTATAAAACTGTCTTTTGAGATTATTCTGAACGGAAACATCAACGATACAAGATGTACAATTGGCAATATACTTTCCATTTGAAAGTGTTTTAACCGTATATTTCTTAGATGCATCAAGTCCAGATAGCTGAATTACTCCTGCCTCTGTTATTCTTGAACTTAGAAAGTTCTTTAATACTATATCAGGCACAACACCTGAGTTATCATCTGTAACTCTTCCTTCCGCTGTTCCTGAGCTATAAGTAAAACCTTCCGTAGCGGACTTAAAAACTGTTATGTTTACCGGTGATGATGTTTTGCCATCCTTACAAATCAAAGGTCTGGAATTAGTAAACTTTGTAGCGCTGGAATTGGCAAACCTAAGAAGGTTGAATAAATTTCCATTGGTTGAATACGTTTGCATTAAACCAGTTGCTGTATGGACCAGATGTATCTGTACAATCTTATCATCATAAGGCATCTCAGGAACGTCAGTAAACCTGATGGTATATGTTTCATCATAATTTCCAACTGAATTAGCAGCGCGAACTACAACCTTAATTTCTTTATTGATTTCATAATCATAAGGATTTATCAAAACCAACAAGCTATCATTTTGAATTATAAAATTCGGATTATTTAAAACCGAATAAGTTGCTTTAGGAAAGGCATTATTTTCCAGCTTCCCGACAACCCCAGTTGTATTCTCTTCAAAAACAGTGTTGCCGGTAAGAAGGATATTGTTGGCAAGGCGAGGAATATTATTTTCAGGAATAAAGATACTTCTTAAAGGAGTCCAGCTGGATACTTCAGGACTGTTTTCATATCTTACCTGATAGTAGTATTTATTTCCTGGAATAGCTTTTTTGTCAGTAAAAGAGGTAATCGGAACTCCGGCATAGATATCTGTAAACTCCCCACCTTCTCTTTTTCTTCTGATCCTTACAGTTTTTTCATTGGTAGCAAAATCATTCCATCTGAGATTTACATTGATACCATCTAATGAAACCTCAAAATTCATAGGTTCTGTAGGAGGCTGAGCAATGTCGGTTCTTCTTATCTGATCCATATAATTGTATATATTTCCTAAAGGAGGAAAAGATACAGGATCAGGATAAAGAGAATTGTTGGGAAAATCTGGTTGCAGTCCTTGTTGCGTTCCACCATTATAGATGTAGTTCCAGATATTATGACTTGAACCTGAGAAAATTGTTACTCTTGTATCTGCGGCTCTACCAGGCTGACTAACAGCTGATGTATAATTAGAAGTGGCGTTTCCTCTTGCGTCATCATATCTGGTCATAGCCCAGAGCGCTGTTTTATTAAGTTCTCCCCAGCTTGGACATACACTTGCATTTACTCTTGGAGCCAATGCAATGATACCGGCAACAGGTATTTTACCATCTACTTCAACTCTCATAGGCGCATCCGGAGCTCCGTTGGAGATGCCTGTTGTAAATATTCTGCTCCTATCTATTCGTGAATCGTTATAAATATTTTCATTCAGCCATTTAAAAGTTTCACTCCTGGTTATAGGGTCCCAGCTGTTCTTTGCAATTGGGCAAACAATTATATAATTAAATTCCTTTTTATTGTAAACATCCTTCATTGGTCCAAAGGACCAGATTTTTGCAGAGGTTCCAGTCTCTCCAGCCATTTCACCAAGACCTCCAAACTGCACTATTACTGGCCATTTTAACTCGGGATTGGTATAATATTTCTCAGGGTAATATACTCCGATATAAATCAAATTGCTCGTGCCATAATTAATCACCTTAAATCGAATATTGGTCGAATCATTATAGCCACTATATCCGGCTCTGGCAGGAATGGTTGTTACAGAAATGGAAAATGTTTTCTTATAGGTATTCGTTCCGTCATTTGCTTCAATAATAATACTATAGGTTGACTTTCTTTTAAAGGTAAAAACTTCACGACCAAAAAGAGAATCGTTTCGGATCACAAAACTATTGTTATCCGTCCCTCCTGTTGCCAAAGTAAAAGTATGTCTATCATTCTGATCTGAATCCGTTGCTGTTAGTTTTCCTATAAAAACACCGGGAAAATTAAGTTCTATAACACTTGTAGAGCTTAAGGTGATATTGGTTGGGGCAGCATTGATATTTTTTGGAAACAGTACCCTTATACTGCAATTCCCATTAAACCCAAATGAGATTAAAAAAATAAAAAACAAAATGAATCTTAAAACACTATTGTACGCACTCATAAACTTTAAAACTTTAATTTTCGCAAATGACTATATCTCAATTCAAGGATATACACATTGCATTACACTTTTCTAAGATAGACAGAAAATCAAGGATTATAAGCAGCTTATATCTTAAATAATTCTATAAGAAAATTAGCAAGACCATATCTCCTTTAATAAATGATATAAATTATAAGACTAATTAAATTCCGTTACCTTATTATCAATCCTGTTATTATATTCCATTATTAAGGTCTGATGGGTTTATTTTAAAGCTCCCCCTCTTCCCAATGTATACCACTTACCACCTTTCAGGAACTTTGGCTGTCCGTTTTCTTCCTTAAACTCCTCGTATTCAGGCTTCACAAGAACTTTACCTGAATTATCCAAAACACCCCATTTGCTGCCCTTTCTCGCAGCTACCATGTTGTTTCCGGCATAAATCAATTCGTCGTACTTGTACTCCGGTTCATTTTTCAATGAAGTATTGAACAGACCAAATGCTTTTCCTGAATTTACTGCAAACAATGCTCCTCCGAGTGGTAAGATATTACTTGCTTTAGCAGGTAGTAACTCTTCTCCTTTTTCATTGATAAGACCAAACTTTTGTTTTTGTCCGAATATCGCTGGCCAGTCTGCCAATAAAGGATTTTCTTTTTTATTACTTAAATAGTCAAAAACAGGCTCTGTTATTGCCTCTCCACTTGTTTTATACAATCCATATTTTCCGTTCTTTTTCACCTTAAATAAAGGAGTTGCATAAATAACAAAATCATAAACAGGAGCCAGAACTTCCTTTCCCGTATGATCATAAACACCAGTTAATTCATTCTGCGTAACTTTAAAAATAAGCCTTACAGAACAGTAGTCAAACTCAACGCTTTCAAATTTTGCAGGAACGATGCTCTTTCCTTTCGTATCTATAATACCCCATTTACCATTTTGCTTCACTTTAAAATACCCACGATACAGTTCGCCTGCTTCTTCAAATTCCCCCGGGAATGATGGAGATTTAGATGGGATATTAAAAAAGAAACTTTTCCGTCTTTATGGACTCTGGTAAAAGATACACTGTCAGCTACACTTACCGAATCAAAAGCACTCTCCAGCATCCTAACTAATTGAGAAGAATATAAATAGAATTTATCTTTCGGGGCAATCGCGAAATAATCGTATGATAAATTTCTTTGAATCTTTGCATACTGTGGCTTTTGAATAAACTTGCCAGTAAAGTCTATTACGCCATATAAACCACCTGACTTTACAACTGCCTTTCTGTTCTTAAAAGGATATGCTTCTTCAAAAGCAGGAGCTATATACACCTTTCCCAGCCTGTTGGAATAGCCCCATTTCCCTCCAGCTTTCACGGGGATATAACCCTCTCCCAATTCTCCTATCTCTTCATAGTTGAGAGGTAATACTTCTTTTCCTGTAATTGCAGTAAGTCCATACTTTCCTCCCTTCTTCACAACAAGCAAGTCCTCATCCAATGCATAAATGGTATCATATTCAGCCTGAAGAAGAATTTTCCCTAATTCACTGAATAATCCCCAATAATTATTTTGTTTGTAAAGAATGGTGTGTTGTGCGATCTTTTTAACTTTTGATATTTGTGCCGGAATAAGGTAACCGCAATTCACATGGTTTATGACTCCAAACAACTCTGTTTGCTGCACCAGTGAAGCATTCTCCGAGAGAATCTGAGCAACCTTAAACTGAGGTTTGCATATGGTATTACCTCTTTCCTCATTTACCAATCCCCATAGGTTATCCTTTTTCACCCAGCTCAATTCTGTATCTGCAATAGGATTAATTTCAGTATGCTGAAAATCAATCAGGACTTTTCCTCTCTCATCTACAAGTCCCCACAGACCACCTTTTTTGGCCCATGCTTTCCCATTCCTGAAATTAGACATCATTTCATATTGTGGAGGAATCAGTACATTTCCATCACAATCAATTACTCCGTAAACAAGGCCCTTCATTACAATTGCTTTATTATCCCTGAAAGGTGAAACCTTGGTATAAATAGGAGTAATTCTCCATTCACCAAAAAAGGGTAACATAACCATATTGCTTGTTTTCACTTTTCCTGGGAATAAGGTCTTCAGGACAATTGCTCCCCTTTTGGGCCACAGCAGTATTCAAAGCTATAGAAGCAAAAAGGAGAAGGATTATTTTATTCAGCATATTCATATTAATAATTATTTACCGCGCTTTACTAGTATAAGGATTATCCTTTATCCGAAAACGCCAGGGTTTAAGAGCATATTCTTTAGCATAAGCCACCCCCACTCTCGGGCTGGCAATTATCTCATTCATTTTAACTACTACCCCTCTGTCCTCTACCCAGATATCATTGCCTGATAAATCAGTTTCGTTATGATTGGCTTTGATTCCTAAAGCTACCGATAAGGCCCCCGGCCCAGCTGTGAGATCAGGTTTCAGCTTAGTCTTCTTACGTCTTTCAAGCATTGTATCAATGCCATCATAAGGATCCACAGCCCTTATGAGTATAGCATGGGGGATATCTGCTTTATTTGTAATAATGTTAAACAAATAATGAATTCCGTAGCACATATAGACATATGCAATGCCACCCTCTTTATAAAACGGCTCAGTTCTTTTGGTCTTCCTGTTGCCATATGCGTGAGAAGCTTTATCTTCAACACCGAGATACGCTTCTGTTTCCACAATCATCCCTGAAGTCAGTTTCCCGTCTATATAGGTTACCAGGTATTTACCAAGCAAGTCTTTACTGATTGCTATTACATCTTCCCTTGTATAAAAAGCTTTGTCTAGCTTCATTACTTAACTGGGAAAAATAAATAAGCAACAGCAATAGCTGCAATAACACCGAAGAGATCAGCAATCAAACCTGCAGGTATAGAGTATCGAGTTTTCTTTATCCCGACCGATCCGAAATAAACTGCCACAATAAAGAACGTAGTGTCTGCAGCTCCCTGAAAGATACAGGCTAATCTTCCAGCAAAGGAATCTGCTTTACCATCCGCCATAGCATCTAGCATCATAGCTCTGGCCCCACTCCCGCTTAGTGGCTTCATTAAAGCAGTTGGTAATGCAGGCACCCAACTGGTATCAAGGCCCGTCAATCCTACGATATAAGTTAATCCACTTTCAAGATACCCCATAGCACCACTGGCTCTGAATACAGCAATCCCCACAAGTATACCTACCAGATATGGAATAATTCTCACTACAACGTCGAATCCCTCTTTAGCACCTTCAATGAAGGCCTCGAATACATTTATCTTCCTTTTAAATCCATGAAATATAAATGTAGCTATAATGAAAAACAGAATAAAATTGCTGACCAGGGAAGATACAGGACCTATCCTGTCCTGAGGTAAAGAGGTAAAATACCAGATTACACCAACAATGATTGCGAACAATCCCCCCCAAATATGCCATCACGACCTTATCGAACAAATTGATTTTCTGATAAATCGCTACGGTAATTAAGCCGGCAAGAGTGCTGCAAAAGGTGGCAATCAATATCGGTATAAATACATCGGAAGGATCAGCTGCACCAGCCTGATAACGAAAGGCCATTATTGACACGGGTATGAGCGTAAGTCCGGAAGTATTGAGGACAAGAAACATTATCTGAGGATTAAATGCAGTATCCTTATTCGGATTCAGTTCCTGCATAGACTCCATCGCTTTTAAGCCTATGGGAGTAGCGGCATTATCAAGCCCCAGCATGTTGGCGCTGAAGTTCATCATGATAAGACCTACAGAAGGATGATCTTTGGGAAGATCCGGAAACAACTTGTGAAAAAACGGGCCAATCAGTTTTGCGAGAATGTTAATCATGCCTGACTTCTCAGCAATTTTCATCAACCCCATCCAAAGTGTAAGAACTCCTATTAATGCAAATGATATGTCCACAACTGAAGTTTTAGCCATATCAAAAGCGGCTTTCATAATTTCCGGAAAAATTTCCAGACCTCCGAATTGAGGATAGCCAAAATAATACAGGCCCAACCTTACAAGCGCAATCAGAAAGGAGATCAGAAAAAATGCAATCCAGATGTAGTTTAGAACCATTAATTAAGTGTTAAGTTATGAGTGATAAACTTTAAAAACTCATTTTTGCTACTTCGTACAATACCTGCAATAAATTAATTATCACGATATTGACTTTTCAACCTATATTAAAAACTTATTATTTTAAACTTTTTACGTTGTAAACTTTAAAAACAAAACATTATGTCTGTTAACTATTTTTAGATTCAACCGCTTTTGCCATCCTTTTGATTGTCCAACACAAAGGTAAAAAAATTTAAGAATTCTACTGGACACATTATTAAACCTACCTTTAATTACAATAAAACCCAAAAACTTGAGAGGAGTATGAATAACGACCACGAAAATATAACTACCGAATTAAAAAGCATAAAGGATTATGTCGAAAAGATTATTTGAGGATCAAGATACTCAATGACCATCAAATTATAACTTGGATTCTGTAAAAGCAGAATAAGATTTGATAGCAATAATTAGCCTATAGAGTCGCGAAAAAAAGAAAAAATGGGTGCACATTCCATGCTGACACATAGCACCCAACAATCCAAAGGTCGTAATTTCAGTCCTCATATTCGAGGACTAAATCCATTCTGAATCCACACAGAGGTTCCTGCCGACCAAGTTTTCCAAAATTTAGCCTGGATAAGTTTGGGATTTTCGGAGTCCAGTATTGCCAGAAAAAACCATTCAAAAACACATTTTAAATCACCACCTTAAACCTGCAAAAAATGACAGCGGTTCGAATCCGCTTGGTACCCCAATTATATCAAGATTTATTACTAAAAACTTCAGACCAATTTAATTGAATCATAAAATTTGACTTATTAAAAATGGGGAGAGACATTTTATGCCCCGACTATATTAACCTAACGGAGTTTTATTTTGCTCATACATGTATACTGAATGTCCTTCAACTTGCATCAGTTTTTCTAAAATTCCCGGTTTGATTACAGTAGCTTCTTAAGGCCATTAAAGTTTCAATCAATGTCATCAAATTAATTCACTTCAAATTGCTATTACTAAAATTATAAATTTGCTTATCTTTAGGCATAAGGAAATAGAATTGTTATTTTTTAAACTTCTCTGGTTCATTTTTTTGTTACCGGCTTGGTTTATTTAGTTTCATAAACTACCGACTAAATGAAGATAAACGCTATTTATTAATCGCAAGATAATAAGCTAACAAAACAAACAATTAGAAAAAGGTTTATTATTATCTAATATAAAAGACATGACGAATTATGGTAAAATTATTCTAAAAAGAGAGGATAAAAACTTTCATGCAGGCTTTTGCATTATCCATGAAGAATTAGAAACCCTTGTAAATAGTCTTTCCCTACTTCATCCTATAGAAAAATCATATTACGATTCTTTGAAATACGAACGGAGAAAAGTGAGTTACATGCTGGGAAGGATTGCTGCCAAAAAAGCCATATCAGAATTCGCTGAAGTCAAAAGCTTTTCATCCATACACATTGATTCAGGAATCTTCCAATTTCCCGTTGTAAAAATTCCCGGGATTACGCAAAATATTCAAGTTTCTTTAAGTCATTGTGATAATTTTGGAATTGCTCTGGCTTTTCCGGAACAACATCCCTTAGGTATCGATATTGAAAAAATAGATACAACCAAAACGGAAGCAATTAAAAGTCAGATGAGCCCTAAGGAGCTTGAGCTTATACCGAAGGTAAATTTGCCTTTGCAGACTGGCTGCACTGCACTGTGGACAATAAAAGAAGGGTTGTCCAAAATTTTCCGGACAGGATTAACTATGGATTTTAAATTACTTGAAGTTCAATCCTTAGAGAAGAAAGATTCAGTATATATCAGTTCTTTTACAAACTGTGCTCAATACAAAGGTATTTCCTGGAGTTTTGAAAACTATGTCTGCACCATGATTTTACCTAAGAATACAAATATAGATTTTAAAAATTTTTCCGGCTGTTTAACCAATATTTTTAGCATTTAAAATGGAAGTAAAAACATTCCACGTATCCAATTCCTTTATCAAAAATCAATGCTATCTTATTTACAGCAATCATGCAGGCATTTTGGTGGATCCTTCCTGGGATTATAATCTTATTAAAGATTTTCTGGTGGAACAGGGAATTGTTTTGAAAGGGATCTTATTAACACACGCTCATATAGACCATACGGACCTCGCACAGAGATTTGCTGTATATTATGATGTGCAGGTTTTCATGTCTTCAACAGAGATTGAAGATTATGGTTTCCATTGCTGGAATCTTGAAAGAGTATTTCACTTACAGGAATTATTCATTGATTGCTTCAAAATTATTCCGATTTTAACGCCGGGGCATACATCAGGAAGCATATGCTATTTGATCGATCGTCACCTCTTTTCCGGAGATACTGTATTTATTGAAGGTGTAGGAATATGCAATGCTGAGGGTAGTGATGTAAACAAGATGTTTGATTCCGTTCAATTCCTGAAATCTTATTTACCCGAGTATACATTATTCTGGCCGGGACATTCCTTTGGCCAATCGCCAGGAAAGAGCCTGCGCTTTCTCCTTGAAAACAATATCTATTTACAGATTGAAAGTAGAAAGATTTTTACAGATTTTAGAATGAGAAAAAAACAACCCGATCCGTTCAGCTTCTGCTAACCTTTTCCATCAATAATTCCAGGTCTTTTAACTTTTGCAACTCCATCCGGAAGGGAGTCATTATCTGAAAGGTATGTGATGCAGAAGTTTTGCTTAAATTGTATTTTACAAAAGTAGCACTCGTGCCAGAAGGGCCAAGGTCTATATACAGACAGGGGCCTTTCTTCTCAAGCAGCTTTACTACTTCCGGAAAATTGGTATAATTGCTCACTACCTCCCAAAAATAAGTGGCGGATAGGCTGCTTATTTCTTCACCCATTAATCCTGACACAAAACCTGGTCGTGGCCTTGACAACTGAAGGTTTTCCATATAATAAATAAACTCCATGCCGCAACCTTTGGTCAATGGAGAATGAAAAGGATACTGAACAGGAAGGCGTATAAAGTCAATCGCACGTTTTTTTAATTCTGTCTGAAAAGAACTCAGCTCCTGAAGGGGACCAGAAAGTGTAAAATGGCCTTCAAAATTATCAGCGGCAAGGAAGAGTCCAAATTCGTCATACAGCGATTCTAGCTTCTTCCTGTCATGGTGCAGTATAGCGATCATGCCACCAGGAATAGCTTCTCTGGTAAAAGATTTGGCCTGCTCAATGGCCGATTCCAAAGCGGTTTCAACGCTCCAGACTCCATTTACTGCACCAGCAGCAAATTCCCCAAGACTGTTACCTGAAACATAATCCGCTTGAATTCCTATATCTTGCAGAACCTGGAACATGGCGATTTCTACCGCAACAATGGCAGGATGTGTCATCAACAGATCGTCGAACACTTCTTGCCGCCCCGAATATAGTTCATCTATCAGAGAGCGGCTTAATAATTTCTGAACGATACATTCACTCTGCATCAAACTGTTTCTAAAAACGGTATTATGTTCAAACAGACTTTGCCCCATGCCCCTGTAGTGGCTTCCCTGGCCTGAGAAGAGAAATACGATTTTCATTTTTTATAATAGTAGGTATTAAGTCGTAAAAAATGACAATACAATAATGTTACCGCAAAAATTATCAATATTCAGAGGTAACCTTTTGTATAAAAGAATTAACCAAAACTACTTGTCTTATCCTATATATCGTATACGTTCAAATGCAACATATTATTTAAGAATGCAGAAAAGGTTTAAATCGTTAAAGCCCTTTCTACAATTCTAAATAATATTTCTTGTACATTCATCAAAACCAATACAACAATCATTTTCCAAAAAGAGCTTCTATGCGCTCCGCAACTTCAGGCTGATGGAAAGTAATATCATGCATTTTCACTTCCTTTCTTATGAACTCAGGAAGCTTCTCCCTAAGTTCTGTTGCAAGATGCTCTTTAAGGGTCATGAGGGATAATCTAGGTTTTTCTGCCAGAACTTTGGCAAGTTTGTAAGCTTCCTGAAGTACCTCTGATTTGGGTACCACTTTCAGAGATACGCCTCTTTCCTTTAACTCACCACCACGGTAATTTTCTGCGGAGAACAGCATTTCATTTCCGATTACATTGCCGAGTCTGTAGGGGACAACCAAGGTACCTCCCATTCCAGGAGTAAATCCATATTTCATGAAATTGGTCGCGTAAATATTTTCCTTTCCTAATATGGAAAAATCTGAATAGAGACCAAATACAAATCCCCCCTCCGATTCCATGGCCTTGCATCGCAGAGATTACAGGGATCTCACACTCTAGAGGAAGAGTAAAAAAGCCCAGTTCGTCAAACTGAATTTCACCTTTGTAAATTCTTATAAGTTCTTCTTTTGTGCCTCCGCAGCAGAAATAGCTTTCGTAGCCTGTCAGAACAATAACTTTATAGGCAGGATTTCTCCTTACTTCCTTAAAAGCTTGTACAATTCCTTTTATCAATTCTTCCGAAAACGTATTCCTTGATGCACGGTCTTCCATAGTTATCTGAACTATACCTGAACCGAGATCTTGTATAGTAACTACTTGTCCCATGGAAATTTTCCGTTTTGTACAAAATTTGTAATATTAGCCTGTACTTTATCCGATTTGACCAATGAATTTATTTTAGATACAGCAAGTTGTTGCGTCTCACTACTAATGATCCAGAGGCTAGAGATATAGTCTTTCAGTGTCTTTACAGTATCAGTATCCAACCGCACAAGGCGGAGAAGATTCTTACGGAGGCTTTCATTTACATTCATGCTTAATTCATCCACCAGTCCAATCTGATGGGCTCGCTGTGCAGAAATCCCTTGGGTTATCAAGGTCATCCATTGTGCTTTCTGACATCCCACCCGTCTTATCAGAAAAGGCAATACCATTGCTGGAAGCAAACCGAACAAAGCCTCCGACAATCCAAACGTTGCTTTTTCATCTGCTATAACTATATCGCTGGCTGCTACTAAACCAATGCCGCCCGCATTCACCGTTCCTTCCACTTTAGAAATAATAATTTTGGAACTTAAGGTTAAATGTTTCAGCATTTCATAAAACCCACTAGGATCATCACCTACCAGTGCTTCCGTACTATCGGAAGCTACAGCTTTAAAGTCCATCCCAGTGCAGAAATTATTGACCACCCCTTCAAAAACAAGAACTTTAATTTCCGGATTTGATTCTATTTGATTCAGTACACTCGTTATTTCAGAAATTAGCGTGCCATTGATGCTGTTGTTTGCTTCAGGCCGGTAAATCTGAAGCGTTATAACTCCTCTTTGTTCCCGAACCTTTATAGTCTCATAGGCTTTTGTTAATACATTCATGGTTATACCCATTCATAAATTCGGTGGTAATCTTTAATCTCAGAGAAAACAAGTTTGTTCTTTCCCTTAACATGCTTGTAGGCATCCGCAAACTGAGTCCTATCTACTTTGTAATTTTTGGTTCCGAACTTTAGCTCACCATTGACAGCAAAGGTTTTTTCGTATTCAGGTATGGAAAGGAGAAAACGGTCATTAAGATGTTTATCCAACCCAAATTGTCTTTGCTTTGCCTGAGATTGAGCAGTAACAACACCACTGTAAAATTCAGAGCAACAACCTGAGCCGTATGAAAAAATACCTAAGCGTTTTGGTTTATCAAAGGTTCCGTTATCAATCGTACTAGCTAATGCAAGGTGTGCCGTAGCTCCCATTATATTACCCACACGCTGGCAATAGATCAAAGATGGCATAACACGGCTATTAAAATCTGCTTCAATATGCTCCGGTCTTGCTTTTTTGAACTTCCGCATATTCGTACGATGTGCACCTTTTACCATTCCTCCGAAGGGAGCATGGAAAGCAAGGTAGGAGAAAGAAGATTCGTAATCGGCACCTTCTACTCTTTTCTGATATTCTTTGAAAGAATTTTCTGAACAGTCAAGATAAGATAGCAAGGAAAGATCTACGTTGCCGGCTTCCTGGTCCGGAACGGGCCTGCATGTGTCCATTACTTCATAGCCATAATACCCGTTGGCACCTTTATCCACCTGAAAAACCACAGGATTATCACTAACAAGCAGTGCGACTGCACCTGAACCGGTGCTAGGTTCTGCAAAAGCAAGTTCCATAGAACCATCTACTGCGCCAAGACGCATGATGTCTGTGCAAATTACAAGAGCTTTTCTGCCAGGAGCTGTCTGAGATAAGATAAAGTTAACAGCCATCTGAAATCCAGCTGTACCGGAATAACAGGCGTTCTTCAATTCGAAAAGTCGGCAATTTCTGTTCAGTCCTAAATAATGCTGAATATAAGTACTCATGGATTTACCGAAATCGATTCCCGACTCGGTACAGGTGATGATCATATCAATCCTGTTTCTTTCATCTTCGGTCAAACTATCGATAATAGGTTTGGCCGCATTTACGCCATTAGATATCGGGTCCTCGTAAGGCATTGGAACCGTTTTTTCTTTCATTAAAAGGTTTGCGAAACGGTCGTTATCCAGTTTCCTTACTTTCGCCAGTTCTTCCACATTTAGCGCCGCAGACCCGCAATAAATATTCATGGCTTCTATTCCTGCATTCATGATCTTGTCTTTAATTGTTTTTCAATGATTAATTATTCTTTAAAATAATGGATGTGTTGATACCACCGAAGCCAAAGCTATTGCTCAAGGCATAACCCAGATTCACTTGCTGCGCTTTATCCAGGATCCAATCTATCTTATCAGATACCGGATTCTGTAAATTATGCGACGGATGGAGAAAGCCTTCCTGCATCTGAATTACTGTTGCAATGGCTTCTACCAGCCCTGCTGCTGACAATCCATGACCGATAAGTGATTTGGTACTGTTTGCTTTTACACCTTCCAATCCGGCTAAAAGCAGGGCTTCTACCTCAGTTTTGTCTCCTGTAGGAGAAGCCGTCCCATGAGTGTTGGTGTAGTCAATCTGATTAGGCCTGATCCCGCTGGCTTTTATCGCTTTCAGCATAGCTGTTTTTTCTCCTTCGACAGAAGGATTGGGATTTCTGTTAGCATCCATGCTTACTCCATATCCTTCCAGAGAGGCATAAGACTTTTTCCTTCTTTTAATGGCATGTTCACCAGATTCTAAGATTATACATCCCGAAACTTGTCCGTAAACAAAACCACAATGCCCTGTATCGAAGGGTCGGCAAAGTCCGGAAGGAGTTGAATTTTCGTCTACCCGAGCCATGGCCCCTAATGCGGTAAACCCCTGAAGTTCGTACACAGAAAGCTCCATCAACGGAGCAACTACAACTACTACATCATACTCACCGCTGTTGATCAGCCGGTGTCCTTGTATGAGCGCAAAATTACCGCTTGCTGATGCTCCGCCAATAGAATGACCTTCTCCCCGGATACCCAAAAGCTCAGACAAAGCTCCGGAAGTATCAGTATCAAAAAAGTTTAATCCATAGTTGGGATTAATAAATTGCAACTTGTCCCGATACTCTTCCTGAACATTCTGAAGCATTGCCTGTTGAGTGTTACTTCCTCCCAATACAATGGCAACTTTTGTCAGATCAATGTCCGCATCGTGTAATCCTGCATCTGCCCATGCTTCCAAGGCGGAATAGATTCCATTTGCAGTACTTGCAGAGATGTTTCTCAGGCGTTTGGCACTTGAAATAATTTTCTCATTGATACTTAAGCTTCCGATGGCTTCCTTGAATGTAAAATCCTTGACCTTAGCTACCGGGTATCTGAATAATTGTCCGCCTCTTTCAAATTCCTGTATCGAAAAGTTTGTAATACCTTCCCTCAAGGAAGTGCGGAATTCATTAATACCAATTCCCACAGGGCTGATCGCTCCTAAACCTGTTATCTGAACAGGGACTCTTGCAAAGCTCATGCTGCTTATGTTTTTTACTAGCCCTACTTTACCCGAAAACCGGACATTACCTCTTTTCCATTTTTTCTGCCATCATATCTGCCAGATCCTTTATGGATTGTGCTTTTGCAAATTCAATACGGGACACTTCCAGATTGAGTCGCTCTAATGTCAATGTAATCAACTCACCACGATCGATAGAATTGGCGCCGATATCAACTAACGTGTCTTCGACAGAGATTTCCTGGCCTTCAAGCTCAGGCATAATTTCAATGAGATTTTCTTTGATTAAGCCAATGATTTGATTTTTCATGTGTTTGTAGTTTTAATTGTTAATTATGGTTTGTTTTTGAATTATTGATTGTAATAAGCATTCCCTGAAGCAACTGAGCAGCTTCTTCCATTATCTTCAGACCTATCTTATCTACATGGCGGTTTCTCCAGCTTTCCAGAGCTGTTCCTTTTACCCATTGATTAAAAGCTCCGAGAGCAGGTCCGGTATGTACCTGAAAATTCACCTTGTCGTCTGCATTGCCCTCAAAAGCCAGCTTATTGCTGTAGCCGAAATACCAGCGAAATACCAATGCCATTTTGTGCCTTGAGTTCTGTTCAGCTTTTGCAAGCTCGGTTTCTCTCCCTTTATTCCTGAAATAAGATTTCGTTTCCTCCCAAATGGTATGAATGGATTTCCTAAAATAATTCTTCTCCAGTTGATCGATCGTTTTCACCGGTATTTCATCCAGTGAATTATACTGATTGTAAAGCGCATAGAGCTTATTAGCTCTGGCAGGAAAAAGCACCCCTTTCTTTAATACCTGTACTCTTGCACCCAACTCAAACATATCACCCGCCGGAGCATACTCAGTATCCTGTACATTAATCTCCTGCAATAAATCTTTTACCAATGTACTTGTACCAGACTCGACTGTGCATTGATTAATAGAACCGGTAAGCACAAAATCGGCCCCCATGACAAAAGCACAGGCAACAGCTTGCGGAGTTCCTATGCCTCCCGCCAGGCCTACACGTATTTCTTTTAGATACCCGTATTCCTTTTCCACACTTTTTCGCAGCTCCTGGATGGATGGCAGCAGTACAAGCGCAACACCACCGTCTGTGTGACCTCCTGAATCGGCCTCAACACAAATATCAAAGCTCATGGGAATCGTTTTTGAAAGCGAAGCCTGTTCCTGTGTTATCAATCCCTCTTCAAGCAGTTCCTTTACTATCTTAGCAGGAGCCGGGCGCATGAAGGCTTCGGCAACTTCCGGCCGCGAAACTTTACCAAGAATTTTATGATCACACTTTGTATGACCGTTGTTGTCTTTTCTTAATCCCGTGAGGCGGTATAGCACAAGGGGTTTGGTGATCTGCATGAAGGCTGCAGCTTCCACATTTTTAATCCCCAGTTTCATGAAAAGCTTTACCGTTTCCATTTCTGTATCGGGCTCCACGAGGTTATGAATCAGATTCATTCCATAGGCTTCATTACCGGTAAGTTCATTCTGAATAAAAGTGATATCATTTTCCATTTCGAGCAAAGACATACCTGCAGTACCTAAAAATCCAAGCATGCCCGCTTTTGCCAACCTTATTACAAGTTCTTTAGAAGCAATGCCTCTGTACATGCCTCCTGCCAGGTAAGCATATTTCAATCCGAACTCTTTCCGGAAAGCCGCGCTACCAAGGCACATCGCGAGGGTATCTTCCCCGAACCGAGTGTTTAGCTTCTCTCCTTTTTTCCCATTTTCGGTTTCCGGTTTTGTAATTTTTAACTTTTTCTCTTCTACAATGGGAGTACATTTCTCTTTGATTTCATTAACCATCTTTGTGAGAATGACACTACCTACTTCCACATATTCCTCAACTCCCTTTCCAATTAAATATCGTATAGTATCTGTCCATTGCACTGAGCTGGCGATTTGGGTACTGAGCAAATCCGCTATCTGATTGTCATCGTAAGGGCGTGCAGTAACATTGGAAATGACAGGGACACGCAATTGCGAGAACTTAAATTCCTTCAAAAACATAGCAAACTCAGCAGAAGCAGGCTTCATGTATCTCGAATGAAAAGGCGCACTTACATTTAAAGGTATAATTCGTATACCTTTGCTATCAAAATCATTCACTACCTTACTGATTGCCTCTTGCTGTCCCGCTATGACTACCTGGGAAGGTGTATTGTAATTGGCGATATCGGCATCAGCGTATCCTCCGTTTTCCAGCATTTGTTTCAAAGTCAGTGTATCTAAGCCTAACACCGCTGCCATTCCTCCACCGGATGCTGCAGCCATCAAAGCGCCGCGCTTTTTAACAAGCTGCAACCCAGTCTCAAAATCAAACGCTCCAGCTGCAAGCAAGGCATTGTATTCCCCGAGACTATGGCCAATAAAAAAAGCAGTATCATCTCCTTGATACTTGCTCAGATAATCCAATGCATTTACTACATACAGTGCAGGTTGAGTAAATTCCGTTTTACCCAAGCGCCGTTCAGGATCTTTGACACATAATTCTTCTATATCATAGCCAAGGATTTCGGAAGCAAGGGCTGTCTCTTTGGGAAAAGCTTTGAACAGCTCTTTTCCCATTCCTTTGTATTGAGATCCCTGTCCCGGAAACATTATTGCTTTCATAAATATTTATCGTTTTTATTATCTCCTTCAATCATAAAATTAGCCTCCAGGTACTATTCCTCCGGCAATATGTATATCCGCATTAAGTATTTATTATATCACAAATATTTTTGAAATGATCTTCGGAATATTTGGAAGAAAATATACTTACTTCTGAGTCTTTCATAGATTCAAATTCTTTCTGGTAAAGAGAGAGCAATGGAGAAAGCGGGAGATCCTCATCAGCTATTTTAGTATAAAAATCAAGGGCTGGAATGCTTTGCATCAGCTCTATTTTGCTACCGAAAAACGCTCTTATTAGCTCCTGTAATGGATAAGGCTCATTGTCCCATAAATGAACTGTCCTTCCAAAGTCTGTTTCGTTTTGGGCAAGCAGAACTAATGTTCTGGCACTTCTATCCACGGGCATACCATACCTGATATCATCCGATGAAGGGTATAAATTGGTCAACCTGCATGTTTCCAGTAAAAGACTCAACCATTGTTTCTCATCGATAAAATTGCCATCAATGGAGGGTAGCATTAAACCCGGTCTGTAA
Source organism: Sporocytophaga sp. (assembly GCA_024707265.1). Classification (GTDB taxonomy): domain Bacteria; phylum Bacteroidota; class Bacteroidia; order Cytophagales; family Cytophagaceae; genus Sporocytophaga. The sequence continues at coordinate 782,871 of JANQAB010000010.1, forward strand.
ATATTTATAGGAATTCCAAATTTCCCTGCATCACTAAAAATGTTTTCGGCAACCCATTTACTTGAAGTATATCCGGATGCATTATGATGAATTTCTTCTTTAATAGAAGATAATTCATCAAGGTTCCTTTGAACTTTTGAATTTCCAAAAACACCAGCGGTTGATATGTAGTGTATGGCTTTTCGTGTTTTTTCCAATGCAAACTTTATCACTTCTTTTGCGCCATCTACATTGATTCTTTTAGCATCCTGATAAGTACTTAAATGATTCATATAAGTAGCATTATGAATGACAGTGTCGATTTTTTGCACGAGATCATTATACATACCACTCTCAATTCCAAGCTTAGGAGCGCTTAAATCTCCTTTTACAACCTTTATTCTAAGCTCATAATGATCTTTCCACAAACCATACTTACCTAATGAATCACTTATTCTCAGAATACCATGTTTTGCATCGTTACATTTGACAAGGCAATATACTTGGGCCTGTGTAATCGTTAACAACTCACTAAGAATGAAAGAGCCTAAAAATCCGGTAACACCTGTTATCAGCACATTTTCCATAAACGTTTCCGGCAAGTCTCCTTTAATTCCTGCAACATCCTCAAAAGTCAATAACTCGGATTCAAAATGTATGACAGGATCCTGAGCTTCATCTTTGCCTGCCAGTATGCATAATCTGGCAATGGTAGGATTATCGAATATCTGAGCCAAGGTAAGCTGTACAGGAAGTATCTCTGACAATTTCTTTTGCAATTTGACAACCAGCAACGAGTGACCACCCAATTCAAAGAAATTGTCATTAACACCAATTTTATCGATATTAAGTAAATCAGACCATATTTCTGCCATCTTTACTTCCAACTCATTTACCGGCGCTTGATAGCTATTCCCATTCCAACGTTTTTTATTTTCATGCTGGCTTAAGAATCTCCGGTTAGCTTTACCATTAGTTGTTAAAGGAATTTTTCCTATGGGAATATACTTTCCAGGAACCATGTAGGCTGGCAGCAGCATTACTAAATTTCGTCTGATCTCTCTCTCAAGCTCCAGAGTAGCTTCTTTAAAAAGAGGGAAATTTATGTAAGAGAAATCTTTAACCTGTTGCGGCTGCATCTGGTAATCATTCATTATGTAATTATTGAAGGTATCCTTCGACCATACAATATTCCATTTAAATGGATCCTGATTAACTAAAAGTCTATAGCTATACCCTAAGCTTTTCGCATATTCATAAATTTCTTCAGAAATAAAAGACTCTTCAGGCACATCTGAAAAATATACCATTGCTTCTTCAATAGTATTTTGTTTATCATCTCGTACAGCTTTACTCATTGCTGCTTCATTCCGCAATCGGGGATTGAGAATATTTTTAATACCAATAATATTGGTATTCTTATTCATCATCTCCTTCAAATCTATTTTACCTGCATGAGTATCCCAATCTATCCAGTCAGCTGATTCTGTAGCCCTTTCTATCCCCACATAAATCGCTACATTGTACCGATACAAACTCATCTCGTTGATATGAGTTCCCTGCTTAAACTCAATATCAATATGTGAAATTTCAGGATGTAAATTATTAAGGTTGTAGAAAAACTCGGGTGAAATACAAAGTTCGTTATCGTTTAATGCTTCGTTACTCATTTCCCAGCTGAACTCTTCCATACTGAGGGACTTTGACATCTTATCAAGGTTTAGTCGGCTTTTGAAACTTTCCAGCAAACGATAATCCCTTATATCTCCCATAATAATTTTTCCTTTCCCTTTTAAAAAGGAAATACAATTAGAAATTACTTTGAGTAAATATGTTTCTCCGGGAAAATATTGAATAATCGAATTAAGAATAATTGTATCGATCTCTTCATTTTCTGACAGCTTAACCTGATCTGCAGCACAGTTTATAAGTGTTGTTTTCTCTGAGTTATGCGGTTCCTTTTGAATGTAAGCAGAGAGTCTTTCAATAGATGTTCGGGAAAAATCGCATCCTATGTATTTATCGAGATGGTCAATCAATTGGTAATAAATCAATCCTGTACCAGATCCGATCTCCAAAACACGCTTGGGTTCACATTTCATTATAAAGCGGGTGATATCTGCAAGCCACTCGCGCATCTGCTCTGCCGGGATTCCTTTACCAGTAAAGCTGTCTAACCAACCTGTTATATCAAATTGGTGATTTACCAATCCTTCCTGGTCAAGATATACTTTCTCTTCGTACATATCTTTCCAGTTTTCAACCTGCCTGCGGTATAACTCTTCTTCTTTATCCCTCAGCAATCCTTCATCCGGAATGTAAAAACTAACCAGAGATTTTCCTGATACCGGATCTTCCTGTACCAATACTACATTATCGCTGACTCCTTCAAACTGACCGATTTGGTTTTCAATTTCGCCCAATTCAATACGATAACCTCGAATCTTTACCTGATCGTCTTTCCTACCGGAGAAGGCAACTTTTCCATCGGGAAGCCACTTACCCCAGTCACCTGTTCTATATAAGCGGGTAGCAGGATCAAAAGGATTGACTATAAATTTCTCTTCCGTAAGCTCCGGACGGTTCAGGTAACCTCTTGAAAGTCCATCTCCTCCAAGGTACAATTCACCTTCAACACCAACTGGAACCGGGTCTCCGGCTTTATTCAGAATGTAAACTGAACTGTTAGAAATCGGATATCCTAATGGGATAGCATCGTTATGTTCTTCCTCTATGGTGTAACAAATAGAAAAAGTCGTGTTTTCAGTAGGACCATAACCATTGATTACTTTAATGGAAGGAATATTCTTCCGAACTTTGTTCACATGTACCGGAGAAAGTCTTTCTCCTCCTGCCAATACCTGCTTCAAAGGCCTAAACAGCTCCACGTCTTCGTCCACTAACTGATTAAACCAGGAAGCGGTGAACCACATTGTCGTAATGCCTTTGGCGGCAATATATTCTTTGAGTACATCGCAGTTCAGCAATTGCTCCTGTGACAGGAGATGCAGTTCGCCTCCGTTAAGCAATGTACCCCAGATCTCAAAGGTCGTTGCATCAAAAGAAATTGCACCAGTAGGAATCAAACGGAAAGGAAGGCTCCAGTTTACAAAGCTGGAGTTCTGTACCAGCCTTATAATATTCTTATGAGAAACCATTACACCTTTAGGCTTACCGGTAGATCCAGATGTGAACATGATGTAGGCAAGCGAATCCGATCCGATGTTATTAGGCAGATTTGCTTTGCTTTCATAATCCATACTCAGGACATCTACACACAATTTTTCACCGGTAAAGATTTCCGCTACCTGTGTATGTTTTGATTCCAGAAGCAAAAGATGTGGTTTTGTTTCTTCCACAATATAACTAATCCTGTCTGCAGGATAGGAAGGATCTATTGGCACATAGACACCGCCACATTTGAGAATGGCAAGCAATGAAACGATCCAGCGCTCCGACCTGTCTACAAGCAATCCAATTGCTGCTTCTTCAGGTAGATTGTAATGGGACTTCAGGTAGTGCCCTAGTTGATTCGCTTTTTCGTTTATGACCCTGTAAGTTACTTTTTCTCCTTCTATCACCATGGCTACCGCATCTGGAGTATGCTGGCATATCTGCTCAAAGAGCTGATTTACGGTGTTATTCTTCGGATAGGCTACCCTGGTATTGTTAAAGCCGGTGATCAATTGTTCTTCTTCAGCTTTTGTAAGCATCTGTAGCTTGTCAATTCCCTGAGAGGGATTTGCTACCACAGAGACAAGTAACTGCTGATAATGATCATTCATTCTTCTTATAGTGGATTCCGCAAACAAATCAGTGCAATATTCCATGCGGATACCCAATTCGTTCTCGCCTTCCGTTACTTCAAAGAATAGGTCGAACTTGGATCTTCCATACTCCTGAGGTTCCACCGCCATTGCTACATTTCCAAGGCTCAGTTCAGGAATGTCAGGTGTATTCTGTAAAGCAAACATGATCTGGAAAATCGGATGGCGGCTCAGGTCTCTTTCTTTCTCATGCTGCTCTACAACTTTTTCAAAAGGTGCATCCTGATGAGAATAGGCGTCTAAGGTAACGGCTTTTATCCTTGCCAATACTTCCTTAAATCCTGGATTTCCGCTTAAGTCACTTCTTAGAGCAAGACTGTTAACAAAGAACCCTATTAAGTCTTCTACCTCTTTCTGTTTCCTATTGGCAATAGCAGTTCCCACACAAATATCTTCCTGACCGGTGTAGCGGTACAACAATATTTTAAAGGCTGACAGCAAAGTCATATACAGGGTTGTACCTTCTCGTTGAGACAATTCCTGCAACTGATCCTTAATCTGTTTCCCAATGGTAAAGCTTAAGGTCCGTCCTTTAGTACTTTGAACAGCCGGACGCGGATAATCGATCGGGAGATTTACAGGAGTAACTCCGGTTAGCTTATTTTTCCAGTAAGCCATTTGTCCGTTCAGCACTTCTCCTTCCAGATACTTATGTTGCCATATGGCATAATCTGCATACTGAATGGATAGCTCAGACAACTCAGACAATCTGTTTTCTTTCTTAGATGCATAAAGCTCAATCAGTTCTCTGACAGAAATGGACAGGGACCATCCGTCTGAGGCTATATGGTGAGTGATCAGGATCAGAACATGATCTTCTTCATTCAACTTCACCAACCGCCCACGGAGCATATGGTCTGTTGTAAGGTCAAAGGGTTTGTTAATTTCTGATTCTATCAGTTCATTCATTGCCTTTTTATTCCACACTCTTAACTCTTCCGAATACGTCAGCCTCCACTGGTCTTTAGGTAATATCTCCTGGTAAGGACTTCCGTCTTCTTCTTTGAAACAGGTTCTTAACATTTCGTGACGGTTTACAATATCCATGAAAGCCGCTTCCAGTATACTATGATTTAGTTTTCCGGTAAACCTCAACACAACAGGCATGTGATAATGGATTCCACCCTGGAGCTTATGAATGAACCATAAACGCTCCTGTGAAAACGATAAAGGAATTCTGGCAGATCTTTCCTGCGGAACAATTTCAGGAAGCAGTGATTGCTTTCCAAAGCTTCCTATGAAAGCTGATAGCAAAGCAATTGTAGGGTTAACAAATAAATCCTTGATGGAGATCTCTACTGCCAGCTCTTTCCGCACAGCCGACAACACCCTTGTTGCCAATAAAGAATGACCTCCCAGTTCAAAGAAATCATCGTTGATCCCGACCTTTTCCAGGTTGAGTAATTTCTTCCAGATTGCTGCTAATTTTTCTTCCACTGCATTGCGTGGTGCCACATAAGCCCCTGAGCTCAGCTCCAAGACATCCGGTGCAGGCAATGCTTTTTTATCCACTTTACCATTTGGATTCAAAGGCATTTCTTTCAACGGGATCATCACAGACGGTATCATGAAATCCGGCAATTTGGCCTTGAGATAATTAGTGATGGACGTTTTGTCGAAAGTACCTTCAGTAACTACATATGCAACAAGAAACTTATTTCCATTAGAATCTTCCTTTGCGAGCACTACGCACTGACTCACCTGCGGACACTTTTCAAGCACGGTCTCTATCTCACCCAACTCTATTCTGAATCCACGGATCTTGATCTGGTAGTCTTTCCTTCCCAGATAATCGATGTTACCATCTGGAAGCCATTTCGCCAAGTCACCTGTTTTGTAGAGCTTAGGTCCTTTTCCCTTTGTGAAAGGATTTAGAATAAACTTCTCATCCGTAAGTTGCGGGCGGTTTAAATAGCCTTTAGCTACACCATCTCCACTTATGCAAAGCTCTCCCACTACCCCTTCAGGTAATATATTAAAATAAGGATCTACGATATAAATCCTGGTATTCGAAATAGGATGGCCAATATATATAGGACAATTTTCCTTAAGCCGGTAAATAGTGCTGTAAGTAGTGTCTTCCGAAGGGCCGTAAAGATTTCTTACCTCAATCCTGTTAACATCCAGCTTCTCCTGGATCTTATAAGGAATAGGCTCTCCGGCCATATTGATCACATTGACGGTAGAGAAATCGGCGTTTTCCTCCAGCAAGCTACCTATTACAGTAGGCACTGTATTGAGCAATACAGCTTTGTCTTTGCCCAAATAACGGTTTATGCTCAATCCATTTTCCAACAAGCGAAGTTTTTTACCGGTACTTAAGGTATAAAACAGCTCGAAGATGGAAAGGTCAAAGCATATTGATGTTACCGCATAAACAATTTCAAAAGGGCTTTTTGAGAATTCTTCTTGACACCAGGCAATGAATGCTACAGCATTTTTATGAGTGATCATTACACCTTTAGGCTTTCCGGTAGAACCGGACGTATAAATCACATATGCAAGACTTTCGGAATCTGCTTTAATTTCAAGGTTGGCAGGAGATTCGTTTTTGATAAGCGGCCATATTTTATCTACCAGGATAATTTTGAAATTACCGCCATTCGTCAGTAGAGACTCCTGAGATTTTTTGCTAAGGACAAATCCAGCTCCGGCATCTTCCATAATATATCTGATCCTTTCCTGAGGATATTCCGGATCAATGGGTACATATGCAGCTCCGCACTTCAGAACGGCCATTAGGCTGATAAGCATTTCTGCAGAACGTTCCATGCAGATAGCCACCAATGATCCTTCCGTTACACCCTGACCTCTCAGGTACCTAGCCAACTGATTTGATTGTTCGTTTAACTCCCGGTAACTAAGGGAGAGATTATCTGTAACAACTGCTGTATTGTCTGGCGTACGTTGAACCTGTTCTTCGAACAATTGATTCATTAGCTTGTTCATCGGATAGTAAGCTTCAGTATTATTCCAGTCTTCCAGTAGTTTCTTTTTTCTCCGGAAGAAACAATTTCATAATCCTTTACTTCTCGATCACAATTTTCAATAATCCCTTCAAGTAATTTTTTAAAGTATCCAAGATGACGTTGGATTGTTCCCGACAAGAACAAAGATTCATTGTATTTGAGACTAATCGCAAGCTCTCCGCGCAAATCGTAAACCTCCAGCGAATAGTCGTACTCTGTTTCCTGAAACAAGTCGTTGATTACATCCACCGGCGAATCTTTACCTTGCTGAATAAACTGATCAAAAATATTCTGATACGCATAGCAAATTTTAAACGCAGATTGTCTTCCGTTGGAGCTGCTTAAGTTTAACTGAGGAATAAGTGTTGGAAAAGGGTAAGCTGCATAATCGATGGCATTTATAAACTCATGTCTTATTTCTCCAACCAACTCGCTAAAGGCTTTCTGCGCCGATACCGAGCTCCTTGTTACCATCATATTGACATAGTTCCCAATGCTCTGTTCGTGCTCCTTTTTAGGTCTTCCCGCCGTTGGAGTAAGTACCATAATATCTTCTTCACCAGTCAACTTATAAAGATGTACTTTAAACACACTGAGCAGCAATACCGACAAATTACTGATATTAAGTTTTTTCGTTAAAGCTTTCAATTTGTCGACTTCCTGTTTGCTGAGAATGAGTTTCTCGACGCCTACACTTGTCGCATTGCGGTTTGTCGCTGGTATTCTGTCGTAAGGTAAGGCCAGTACCGGTAATGTGCCGGATAATTTTTGCAGCCAATAGGACAAGCTTTCTTTGCCCTGCTTACTGTTCATATAAGCCGTTTCCCAATCTACAAAATCAAAATAGGCAAGATCCTGACCATCAACAGCAATTGATTCTCCTTTAACGATACGGGCATAGACTTCCAGGAAAGACTTAAAGAACAACCCGCTGGACATTCCATCAAATACAATGTGGTGCATGACAAATAAGAAGTACGTCTTATTGCCAGCGTGATCATGGCGCAGAAATAACCGTACCATGCTATCGTTCTCCAGGTTAAAAGGTCTTTGGGCAAGTGCTTTAAATTCTTTCCGTATGTCAGCACCACGATCAAGGTTCCCCTCGTCAATAAACATTGCCCTGTCCTGGATATTAACCTTTTGAATTATTTCCCCGGTCTCTTCGTTACTGATAAATTGAGCATTAAGGATGGGATGTTTTGCAACCATCAGCTTCAATGCTCTTTCAATGTGCATTTTGTTCTGAACTCCTTTCAGACTGAAGGCGATCGGAGTGTTATAGGCAGTATTGTCCGGATCGAGTTGTTGTACAAACCACAACCCTTTCTGTCCTTCAGACAAAGGATATTGCCTTTCCTGAAACTCAGGCAAATTCAGCTCCTGCTCTTCTACCGCCTCTTGCTCTAGTTCTTCAAAGGTGCTTCTTAACAGGTCAAAGAACTCAGAAAAATTATTTAGTCCCAGTATCTTCCCTGTTTTGATATTTATATCGAACTCTTCGTTAATTGCTCTTACGAAGCGCATAACTTTAATGGAATCGAAGCCATAATCAAACAGAGAGTCGTTAGTTTGGAGATCTTTTAAGGAAACCTCAAGGATTCCTTCCACCAGCTCCGTAATCTTAGAACGTTGCTGCTCATTCATCCAGGAAAGTGGGTCTTCCTGAATTTCGACAGATTCAGGCTCCTTCCCTGCTTTGTCCAGGAAACGATCTACCTCGAAAACAGCTGAACGTGCCGATTGCATTGCCCATGGTATTCTTGGACCAGGGAAAACCCAATGGCCTGCGAGGAATAGATTTTTCCATGGAGTTTTATGACTCAATGTATTGTCTCCGGCCTGATCCGGCGTCATTGCCCATCCCGAAATAGCCCCTTTGTAATTTAGCGTATACCGCTCCATCGTGAGAGGTGTGGCCAACTCATATTTACACTTTTTATTTTCCAATGAAGGGAAAGCCTGCAAGAACAACTTCATAAAATGGTCTTCTGCTTCTTTCTTATTCTCCTTCCAGAACTCTTCACTCATGTATTTTACAGTTGTGGTAACCACAAAATAATCTCCGCTCCTGCCTAGTGAAGGTTCCAGGTAAGTTGGACAAATCGTATATAGGAAGTTTGTTTCAAAGCTGTCTTTAAAATTGGTTTCCTCATTCTTTTCAAACACCACCATTCCATGAAGCAGGCTCCTCTCTACTTCGGTAAAGAGGTTGATGACTTTTTCTTCATAGAAGACAGTAAGCACTACACTTGGCATACAGGGTTCTCTTCTGGACAATGAATCTATGTATGCATTAGAAGATTTCGACCCTTTTTCATATACTTTTTCAAGGAGTGGATAAGGAGATCCGCACAAAAGCACACTGCGTGCAGAAAGACTTTTATCGCCCATCTTCATATGACGTACTTTTCCTTTCTCCACATCGAAACCGCTAATACGTGAGTTGAATTCAATGTTGCCGCCATATTCCTTAAAGCGCTCCACGAGCGCATCAATCAGCTTCTTCCATCCTCCTTTTGGGTAATGCTGGCGTGTAGCCACAACCGACTTATACACCACACGAAAAGAAAGATAGGAAGTATTCCCCTCCTGCTCAGTAGGATTCGCGAAGGGAATATAAAAATAGTAATGTACCTCTTCAGGAAGGTGCTTTGCCAGAAACTCACCAAAGGTTAATTGCTCATAGTAATCCATGTTCTTATGAAGTCTCGCCTCATCGAACATCTCTTCAAACAAACCGGTAATTTCTGATTTATAATCTGGCAATAATTTCTGAAAGAATGTTGTTAGTTGTTTCTTAGGATTGCTGATTCCTTCACCCGTATTTCCAATATCAACCACAATACTTTCACCGGATTTTTTAACTATGGAAAGGCTCATTGGTGCAGGAACCCATTCCATATTTATGTTATGATCTCTGAAGACTTCCCGGATAATACTAAGTTCAGAAGGATTTGGCACCACCGCCGCAATAGCTTCTACTTTATATCCTTTGCGGTTGTAAGTCTGAAGATATCCTCCAGGCACAGAATGCGCCTCCAGGATCTGAACATTCCTGCCTTGCTTTGCCAGATAACAGGCGGAAACAAGACCAGAAATACCTGCCCCAATTATCATGACATCCACAGGTTCTGTTTTACCATTTCGGGGAGTTACAGACAAAGGTGCAATTGCATCGGCGCTTTTGTCTTTTGCAATCTGAACATCTTCTCCCTCAAAGTTTAAATCAGGCACAACGGAGCTAACTTCGTCTTCAAGCAGATCGTAGTCTCCAAGCTGTTTTTCGTTACCCTTGTATTCTTCCAGAATAATATGGGCATTCACACCACCTACGGCATAACTGTTCAATGCTGCTCTGCGCGGATAGCTACCATTTGTCCAGGGCCTTGACTCTGGCTGTAATACCATAGAGTGAGAATTGTCAATTTCGGAATTGACGGTACGCAGGTCAGGAATTCCGGGCAGATACTTATTTTGAAGAGCTTTGATCACCTTGATCAGGGAAGCCATTCCCGAAGCCCATTCCGAATGTCCGATTGTTGGCTTCACACTGCTTATATGCCATTTTTTATCCAGGTTAGAGCTTAGTTCTTTATATGCATTATTGATCGCTCCCAGCTCTATCGCGTCAGCCATGCGATTAGAAATCCCGTGTGCTTCGATTAAATCGATGGTTGCTGGATCAGTCTCTGCTCGCTGGATACTCCTTGCAATTACTTCCCTGATCCCTCTCGGATTTGGTGCTTCCCATGAAATATTTTTTCCCTCCATGAGCAAAGCTTGTACCTTTGATCAATGCATGAATGTAATTCTTATCTGATTTTGCAAGATCAAAGCGTTTAATAATTAGTATTCCCACACCTTCGCTACGCACCAGACCGTCCGCTTCATCGTCGAAACTCTTCATTCTGCCTTCTCGGCTTAGTAATTCCACCAGGTCTGGTACCCCTCCGTATTCCGAAGAGCTTTGACTGATCACATTTACAGCTCCGACAATAGCCTGTTCGCATTCACCCAACAAAATACTTTGTACTGCTTTATGAAGAGCAAGATAAGAACTGGTGCAAGCTGCGTTAACACCTTCACAAGGACCCGTAAGATTAAACTCGTAAGAAATTTTTTCAGGAAGCATGGCGGCTTTGCTGCTGTTATTCCCGCCCATATTGTCCATCGGCTGGAACGCAGCAATGAAAACGCCTGTTCTGCTTCCATATAATTCTTTTCGGGTAATTCCTGACTTCTTTAGTACTCTGCCAAGAACACCAAATACTAGCCTGTGCTGACGGCCAGTCAGTGACTCGTCATCCTGATTTATCTTAAATTCTTCCACATAGGCTTTGACCTTCGATTCATTAATGCTATGCCATTTTAACCCATCTTTCTTTACCGGAGAAGAAATACTTTTATCAGAAATTACCTGGGTCCACAGCTCTTCAGGACTGTTAGCACCAGGGAATAAACCATCAACACCAATGATTGCGATATCGGAAATAAATTTATTTTTATCCTCCAATTTCCCACCTGCAATGGGAGAAACTGTTTCTTTCAACACCTCTTTTACTGGAATGCCAGCCGCAACAGGTTTTAGAGTTTGTGCTTCTTCTACTTCCTGTGGGATATTTACCGAAAAGTTATTATCCGGTGCATCCACCAATTGTACTGAAACCCAGTCTGACTCTTTCAATATAATTTGTGCCAATTGGATCAGCGTTGGATTATCATATAAAACAGGTCCCTGAAGCGCTACGCTATATGTTTTATTAATCTCCCGAATAATTTCCACACCGCTGATGGAATCTAGTCCGATATCAACAAAAGTAGCATCTTCACTTATATCTGCTGAAGGAATATGGAGAACTGATTCAAAGATTGCTTTTAGCTTTTCTTTGATTTCTGTCAGACAACTTCCGTTTCTCTCCACTTTGGCAGTCTCATTAACCTGGCGGTATATTGCATTTGCTTTTGCAGATAGAACAGGTGTTTGCATACCTGATTGCTGTGTTTGAAAAAATGTCTCTTCCAATACTTCTTCCTGAAAAGAGTAATCTTCAGAAAGCTGTGATAAAGAAACGGAAACATTGGATGTTTCTTTTTTATTTACTCCTGTATCATTTGAGTTTTCTTCCAAAAAATTTATTGCCCAGCTGGATTCTTTCAGAATTATTTTAGCCAGCTGATTCAAACTCGGATTGTCATACAAAATTGGTCCCTGCAATGACAACCCAAAGGACTTGTTGATCTCTCTGAGAATTTCAACACCACTGATGGAATCCAACCCAATATCCACAAAGGTCGCATCTGCGTTCAGTTCATCTTGCGGCACGTGAAGGGCATTTTCAAATATTTCTTTCAGCTTATTAATAACTGTAGAAACATTGCCTTGCTCCTGATATGCAGGTTTGGCGGTCTGCGTTTTCACTTGCAGGTCTTCCAGTTTCACTAGACTCTGTAAATGATTCCCTGCGGAGATTTTTATAGAATCTTCTATACCAGCTTTAACGCCTGGCGATGATAAAGCTATTTTTCCATTGGAAGCAGTCAGCTCATTTTTCTCCACCACATTTTCGTTAGAGGATTTTTGCAAAGAAGCTTTGCCAAAGTTGTCAGAGATCAATGCAGCTACCTCTTCCGTGTGGAATGTCATTGCATGCATTTGTTCTTCCTTCTCAATATGCCCATGAAGATCTGCAAGGATATCTTCGGACATCTTCTTTTTCAACACCTCAAGTGAAACTCTTGGTTTGGTGCTTAATTCACGGGCAATCTGGAGAGCCTCTTTCAATACATCTTTAGTAACAAGGACGGAAGCACCTCGACGTTTAATTTCTTCTCCACTTAAAAGCCTTGCAGTAAACATCATTTCTGTAGCAAGCTGCTTGCCTAATTTCTCTGCAAGAATATAGGTTGCACCCATTCCCGGAGTAAAACCGTACTTCATAAAGTTTGCGGAATAGGTTGCCTGTTCAGCCATCACCACGATGTCTGCATATAATCCGAACAACATGCCCCCGCCAAAAGCATGACCTTGAATGGCTGAAATTACAGGCACATTAAATTCTAGCAATCCTCTGTAAAGAAAAGGAGCATCTGTAAAGCGAAGCTTACTTGAAGCAATGTCGTTCAATGCTTCTTCCGAGCCTCCCATGCAAAAAATATTATCATAACCTGTAAGCACAACTGCTTTCAGAGATTTATTTTCTCGCAAGTCCAGGAAGGTTTTCTGCAAGCCTCTTGTGAGTTGTCGGGTAAACATGTTCCTGGATGCTCGTGCTTCCATCTTCACCAGCGCTATTCCCCCTTCCAATAATTTTACCTGAATTTCGTCTCCCACAATATCGTTTTTACATTGCTGCATCTGTTCGCTTTCCCAAATGGAGTCCATAGTTATTTTTTCTTTTTTCGGATGTTGTTTTGTTGATTTTTCTATATGTCCGACAGCCTTAAGGTCGCTCGACGCTTTAACCACCAGACCATTCTCAAAGCTGTCATGCCAATATCTCTCTCTGGCGAAAGGATAAACAGGTAAGCTTATTTTTTTAGGTTTGACTTCAGGATATAGCAGATTAAAATCTATTGCTGCACCGCTGGCCCACAGACTAGCCAATGCCAGTCCATTGCCAGACTTAACTGCATCGGTGATTTGTCTCTTCCTCTCCTCGCCATTCTGTGCCAAAGGCGCTTTAGACTTTTTGATATTTCCATGGAAAATGCCTTCTGTCTTTCCTATGAGATATCCGTTTAATGCATCCTTCAACGTGTCCTTATTCTCTGCTACTATTGCCAGGCGCTCTTCCATGGATGCCCTTCCTGTCTGCAGAGTGTAAGCAATATCATGAAGGTCCGTGTCAGGATAAGCTGCAAGATAACCAGTCAGATTTTTCACCTGCTCTTTCAGCCTGGCTTCATTCTTTGCAGATAAGGTGATGACAGCAGGTGCTGTACCTGAGTACTCAAGACGAGTCTTGGGCTGGTACTCCTCAATAATAATGTGGGCATTTGCACCTCCGAAACCAAAGCTGCTTACGCCTGCTATTCTTGGCTTACCGCCAGATGAAGTCCACTCTCTGGTATCTTTCAGTAAATAAAAAGGAGTGTTATCCAGTTTCACATACTCGTTCGGATTTTGAAGGTGAGGATTTCCAGGCAAGGTCTTGTGCCGCAGGGCAAGCAATACTTTAATTACTCCCGCAATTCCTGCACCTGCCTCAAGATGTCCTATATTTGTCTTTACACTTCCAATGCCGCAATAGGCCGATTCCGCTTTAGTAAGATTATAGTCTTTATATAAAGTGGCAAAGGCTTGTTTCAGTCCTTCAATTTCTATCGGGTCTCCCAGGCTTGTTCCAGTGCCATGAGCTTCAATGTAGGTAATATCCCTAGGATCGATATTGGCATTTCTGTAAGCTTTTACCAATAGATCACTTTGTGCATTAGGATTTGGAGAGGTTAATGTATTTGCCTTTCCACCATGGTTCTCGGCAGTACCGCGAATAACACCATAGATACGATCACCATCCTGCTCTGCTTTGCTTAGAGATTTCAGTATGATCATTCCCACTCCTTCGCCGCGTACATAACCATTTGCGCGCTGATCAAAGGTCTTACATTTTCCGTCTTCGCTTAACATGCCCGCATGACTAAAGGACAAGGTGACTTCCGGTGCCAGTATTGCATTCACACCACCCGCAATGGCCATCTCACAATTTCCGCTACGGATATTTTCTACCGCACGATGAATGGCGATCAACGAACTTGAGCATGCAGTATCTATAGGCTCACTTGGTCCATGGATGTCTAATAGATAAGAGATTCTGTTTACAAGTACAGAATGGGCAGACCCTGTTGAATGTTGGGCATGAATCGTAAGGTCTTTTACTTTCTTCTGCAGGAAGGAATAGTCGGAATTGGATACGCCTATGAAAGCGCCCGTATTGCTGCCCTTCAATTTGTCGGTGCTGACCCCTGCGTCTTCCAGAGCATGGTACACGGCTTCAAGAGTTATACGCTGCTGAGGATCCATCATCTCCGCCTCCCTAGGGGAAATGCCAAAGAAGAAGGGATCAAACTTATCTATATCTTTTATAAATCCAGCCCATTTTGCTTTCGTCTTATTCTTTTCATGAGGCTCCCCGTAGTATTCCTTCCAATCCCATCTTTCAGCAGGTATTTCTGTAATCAAGTGTTGATTCGCAGCAATTTTATCCCAGAAAATTTCCAGATTGGGAGATTCGGGAAAACGTCCGCTTATTCCAATAATCGCCACATCATCAAGGACATTTTTTGAGTTGAGTCCAGGATTAGAAACCGGCTCCTTTTTATTGTCCATAAACCTTGATCTTCCAACAAGATCTGATGGTACAGTATAGAAATTGTTCTCTTCAACTTTCACATCTTGTGAAAGAGTTGCCATTCCATGTACTTTAGTCAGGGACTCCGCATGTTCTTCTGCCAGATGACTTGCCAGACTCTCTACCGTCGGGTAGTTGAAAAATATGGTAGGCATAAGATCCAGTCCATAGTAGCTATTGAGCTGATTTGAAAATTTAGTCATAGAGATAGAGTCAAAGCCGTAGCTTCCCAGCTCTTTGTCGGTCTCTATGTTTGCTGCAGGGATCTTAAGAAGTTGTGATGCTACCTCCGTTATTTTCTCCAAAGCCTTTTCCCGAAGCTCTGAAGTATTCATATCGGAAGAATTTTTTTCTACAGATTGTTTTTTCTGTTTATGTTCTCCTAATCCAGACTTAGAATATAGGACAATTCCCTGCGATGTCCCTTGCTTTAATAATTTCTCAAAAGCCTTTATTCCTTCTGCCGTAGGTAAGAGTAAAGTTCCCCATTTTGCTTCCAGGTATTTTTCAGATTCCGAATCGATCTGCATACCACCTTCTTTCCATAAAGGCCAGTTGATACTGAGTGTATGTCCGTGTCGCTTGCGTTCTTTTTGTAAAGAATTACGGTAACTGGCAAAATTATCCAGGAAAGCATTTGCGGACGCATAATCAGATTGCCCCATGTTTCCGGACACGCCAGCCATCGATGAGAAAAATACAAAGAAGTCCAGTGCCTCTCCTTTAGTCGCCTCATCCAGATTTTTAGCACCTATTATTTTGGGAGACAATACCTGTAGAGCTTCTTCTGAAAACTTCTTTAGTATAAAACCATCGCGGGTAATACCTGCACTATGAATGATACCGTTCAGCTGCTTGTATTTGGACTTAATGGACTCTATCAGGCCGAACACTTCGTCCCTGTCAGTAATATCACACTGATAATATTCGATGTTCTCAAGAGATTTTAACCAAGCACTTTTCTCTTTATTCAATTCACTTCTTCCGGTAAGAATTATGCTGGTATTTTTGAACCCACGAATATATTCTGCAAAAATTCTTCCCAGTCCGCCTGCACCGCCCGTAATAAGGTATACTCCGTCTTCTTTTATAACTGGAACATTGCTTGCTTCGACGTTGCCATTCAGAGCAATTATTGAAGACTGTTTTACTTCCCTTACAAGACCTTGGTAACGTACCTCTGTATCTATATTACTTTGCTCTGCACCGAGAATATTAGTAAGTATCTCCAGATCTTGAATAGATAATCCATCTACTCCCAGAATCTTACCACTTACTTTTGGATTTTCAAGTGTTGCAGTTTTTAATAATCCGGAAACAAATCCGTAATCAGCATAGTCGTCGTTCTTCAGAACTACCGTAATAGTAACTTCTTTATTTGTTCCAATTGTAGCTTTTACATCTTCCAGTAAAGAAATAAAGAACGTCGTTTCTGAAGTAGGTGAAACAGCAGTCACATCCACCTCAAGTGATTCTCTCAGTTTATCTGCCAGGCTGGCAGGCGCTCCTACCAATATTACCCGATGCTCCGCTGTGCCTGTTACCTTTGCTTCTACCCCTTTTGCATTCCAGGAATGTTCGTATAAATGCAATGTTGGCACTTCACTCTTAGACTGCTTTCTACCCTCTGGAGTATGATTTCCTCCATCGAGAGGAAGCGCAGCAAAGTCATTCATCGCAAGAAGTACATCGCCAGATTCATTCAGTAGACAGATATCATAATTGGTAACTACGCTGTCTTGTCTGTTATTGGCACTTTTCCGAACATAACCCCAAAGCTGAGTAACTTGTGAAAGGTTATTGTAAAAATTCACTTCTCTTACACAATAAGGCAATGCAAGGGAATATCCGTGCCCACCAATATTCAAGCCGTAAATGGTTTGCAAGGTACTATCAAGAATACCAGGTGTATAGATAAATCCTTTTACAGGGGCAAGTATAATTTTTGACAGCGCATATTCTTCGCCAACATACAATGTTTCTATTCCCTGATAGCTTATACCGAGACTTAAACCTGCAGCCTTATAAGTCTCGTAAATTTTTTTACCAGGAACTTGCAGACGAGCATCCGATCTCAGCTTATCGATATTTACAGATGGTGGAGAAATTGTATTTGCATCACTAATGCTTCCGTTACAATGCATGACTTCATCAATTCCTGCGAAACTGCATACATCAAAATACACCTCACTGCCTTCCCGACCTAAACGAATGTTTATTTTCTCTGGCTTATCGCTTACACGAAGCGGATTGAGCCAGGCCACATTCCTTAACTGGATAGTTTTACTGCCGATACTTCGTGCACCAGCTTCGCGCATCATTTCGAGATACGCTACACCAGGCAATACTTTTTCATCCCTTACGATGTGATCGGACAGAAATGACTCATTTCCGGAATAAGTACTTATATATCGCTGCTCATTCAGATCAGAATCATTAATATGTACAAGAGGATGCAACTTGAGATTTGTTTCAATTACCCCTTGCTCCATCCCTGCAGGAACCCAATGTCTTTCCCTGGCAAATGGATATGTAGGCAAACTTACCCGCTGCGCCTTATAGTCCGCATAAAGCAAGTTCCAGTCAATAAACCCTCCTTTTACCCAAAGCTGTGCCAGTGACTCTGTCTCTTTATTTTCTATGGCATACTTAATATATGCGTTACCGGCACCTCCTTTGATGAGGATATCAGATTTGTCTTTTTTGCTATTACCTGTAAAGACGTTCATTGCTTTGCCCTGAAGGAATCCGGATAGCCTCTCCAGTAATTCTTCCTTGCTTTTTGCAACACACGCCAGACGCTCTTCCATAGCATCTCTTCCTGTCTGTAAGGTGAATGCGATATCGGAAAGTGTTACTTCCGGATGTGAGAGTATGAAAGCTTTCAGATTTGCTACCTGCTCTTTTAACCTGTCGGAATTTTTCGCTGACAATACCACAATTGCCGGTTCAGACACACTATAACTTTTTAAAGACTGTCCATTGTACCCCTCAATAACCATGTGTACATTGGTACCACTGAAACCGAAACTGCTTATTGCTGCGCGTCTTGGGCCATTACCTTTTACACTCCATACTTTCAGAGATTTATTTACATAAAAAGGTGAATTATTCAGGTTGATGTGCTCATTAAGCTCATTGTAATTGACAGTAGGCGGCAACTGATTATACTTCATTGCCATAAGTACTTTTACGACACTGGAAATACCTGCAGCAGCAAGTGCATGGCCGATGTTGCTTTTCACGCTTCCGATCCCGCAATAGCCTACCTCATCTGTATAATCTTTGAAGGCCTCTTTAAGCGCTTTTACTTCGATAGGATCTCCCAGCTTAGTACCTGTTCCATGTGCTTCCACATAAGTAATGGTCCCGGGATGAATGTTGAATTTATCGTATACTTCCTTCTGTAGCTCTGTTTGTGACTTATCACTTGGAGCCATTATGCCATTGGTAGAACCGTCCTGATTGATCCCCCAACCCTTGATTACACCATATATTTGGTCCCTATCATTGACCGCATCTTCCAATCTTTTTAATACCACCACACCTACGGCCTCAGCTGGAACAAATCCATTGGCATTATTATCAAATGTATGGCATTGTCCATCTGCACTAAGCATACTTGCCTTACTCGTCATGACATGCATGCGAGGTGTACTTAATACACATACACCGCCAGCAATAGCTACTTCGCTGTTACCCAAATGCAGACTGTCACAGGCTTGTGCCATTGCTACAAGGGAGCTTGAGCATGCAGTATCTATAGCCACACAAGGTCCTTTCAGATTAAGAAGGTAAGAAATTCTGGCACTGAGAATTGCGTTGCTGTTTCCTGTCAGAGTATAGGAATCCAGATCTTCCAAATTTCTGGCGGTCTCTGTATTATAGTCTCCCTGTGCTACACCGATAAATACCCCACACTTTCTATTAGATAGCTGTTTCGAATTATATCCTGCATCTTCGATTGCTTTCCAGCTTTCTTCCAGGAACAAGCGCTGCTGAGGATCCATCAGCTCGGCTTCTTTTGGAGAAATATTAAAGAACAATGAATCAAACTTATCTACATCATCCAAAACTCCCATCCATTTGCTGTAAGACTTACCAGGCTCATTGTGATCTGAATTGTAATAATCAGATAATTTCCATCTTTCTTCCGGCACTTCTGTCACTGTATTCTTTCCGGCCTTTAGATTCTGCCAGAACGCTTCTACATTTGCCGCACCTGGCATTCTAGCTGAAATACCAACCACAGCTATATCGGTGGACATTGTATTTACATCCTTCTTTTCCTGAAAACCTACGCTTTCCTTAGGGAGTTCTATTTTCTCGTTCAGGACATCTAGCTTTACAGGAATTTCTACTTCTTCTCTGATCTGATTTGCAGAAAAGTTATTATCACTCTTTTGGGATTGAGTGGTTAAAGGAAGCTGGTCATAAATAAAATTGCTTAACAGATTAACCGTTGGATAATTATAAAGGTCAGTTGCCGCTATTTGCGTATCGAATGTATCGTTAATCTTCTGAATCAATTCTACTCCAATGATAGAGTCAAGACCCAGGTCAATAAATTTCTCCTCGTCATCAATCTGTCCTTTATCAAGACTCAGTGCAAAGGCTAACAAATCGAGAATAATTCCATATACATCATCGCGATTGTATTTTTTAGTTCCTTGGCTTGCAGCAAGAATACCTGCGTTGCTTTCTACTTTATCTTCCTGTTTAGCTCTCTCTGATTCAGAAAAATCTGTCAGCTGAATCTTCAATTCACCTGATGATTTCTTGTCATGGATATCAATGTATTTTTCCTGGGTTACATTTGCCGGAGATGCTGTTTCTGCTAATTGCCCATAAACAAACGCGCTCAATAGCGTTAACGTAGGATAGTTGTATAGATCGGTAGCTGCAATCTGCGTATTGAATCCATCGTTGATCTTCTGAATAAGCTCAACACCAATAATAGAGTCTAGTCCCAGGTCTATAAATTTTTCTTCTTCGTCAATCTGTTCGGGACTTATGCTTAAGGCATTTGCCAGAAGTTTCAGAAGCGTGCCGTATACCTGATCTTTACTATGACTCTTAGATGGTGCATACAAACGAACAGGTTTAATTTCTGCGATTTCTTCTTTCACGAAACTCTTCTCTACTGGCGTTTCATCACCAATATCCCCAAGCTTAACTCGAATCTCTGGCACCACGGTTTCTCTTACCGGAACTGCCGCCGGAGCTTTTAACGAAAAGTTGATTTTTTTATCTTCCTTTACTAATGGCATGCTCACTGTTGCAGGCACTTGTTTTTCCTGTTTTTGATGCCAATAGCTGTCTCTGGCAAAAGGATAGCCTGGAAGACTTATTTTGCCAGGTCTTTTTTCGCCGTAAAGCAAGGACCATTCAATGCTTATTCCTTTTACCCATAGTTGCGCAAGCAATTTGGGTTCTTTATCTTTCAAAGCGCTTTCGATGTAGGCTTTTCCCGCATTTCCTTCCAGTAAGAAATCTGTAGATTCTTTTTTAGCATTACCCCGGATAATTTTCCCTGAAGAATTGATATCAGAGATTCCAGTGAGGATGCTCTGAAGTAAACTGATCAGTTCCTGTGTTCCTTCGGCTATGATAGCCAACCGCTCATCCATTGGTTCTCTTCCCTCCTGTAAGGTATAGGCAATGTCATAGATAGAAAGCTTTTGGTTTGCTTCCAGGTATTTCTTCAAATTGCCGACCTGATTGTTAAGCCTGTCTGCATTCTTTGCCGATAAAACAATAATAGCTGGTTCTCTGCTTGTAAACTGTTCTGTCTTTTCGGATAGAAACTCCTGAATCACTACATGGGCATTGGTTCCGTTAAAGCTGAAGCTGTTCACAGCTGCCATTCTAGGCTGCCCGTTTTCTGTTTTCCAGTCTTTCAGCTCTGTACTAATATAGAAAGGACTGTTCTGTAATTCAATATCCTCATTCAGGTGCTGATAATTTACAGCCGGAGGAATCTGTTTGTGAACAAGAGATTGCACCACTTTCAGGACACCAGAGACTCCAGCCGCAGTCAATGCATGGCCCATATTTGCTTTTACACTGCCAATACTACAATAGCCAGTCTTTCCTGTATAAGCACCGAAAGATTCTTTCAATGCCTTTATCTCAATTGGATCACCAAGTTTTGTACCAGTTCCATGGGCTTCTACAAAGGTAATTTCTTGTGGATGTATGTTAAACTTTTCGTATACGTTGCGTTGTAATGAAACCTGAGAGTCTTTGCTAGGCGCCGTTATTCCGTTTGTTGCACCATCCTGATTTACTCCCCAACCCTTGATCACTGCATAAATACGATCACCGTCTTTCTTTGCCTGATCCAGTCTTTTTAATAAAACCAATCCTACACCTTCTGCAGGTACGAATCCATTCGCGCTGTTATCAAATGTGTGACACTGACCATCAGGACTGAGCATTCCTGCCTTGCTGGTCATAATGTGGAGTTTTGGAGTTGTCAATACACACACCTCCGGCAAGCGCCATTTCGCAATTATCCAATAACAGGCTGTCACAGGCTTGCGCAATTGCAACCAGTGAACTTGAACAAGCCGTATCTATAGAAACACAAGGCCCTTTCAGGTTTAACAGATAAGATATCCGAGCGCTGAGGATGGAGCTGTTGTTGCCCATTAGAGTCAACGCATCAATATTTTCACATGATCCTTCAGGATTGCTTTCGTAATCGCCATGGCTGACTCCAACAAACACTCCGCATCTTTTATCCGACAGCTTCTTTGGATTATATCCAGCATCCTCGATCGCTTTCCAACTTTCCTCCAGGAACAAGCGTTGCTGAGGATCCATTGTTTTCGCTTCAGTAGGAGAAATACTGAAGAATAAAGGATCGAACTTATCAATGTCTTCCAATGCGCCCATCCACTTGCTGTAAGCCTTGCCCTTTAATCTCGGATCGGCATCGAAATAGGATGCTTGCGGCCAACGATCTTCTGGCACCTCAACAACTGTATTTTTACCGGTCTTCAAATTATCCCAGAATTCGTTTACATTTGCAGCTGCAGGCATACGTGCTGACATGCCTATTATAGCAATATCCTGAGTATTTATTTTAGCTGTTACAGTTTCTGCCACTTTAACTTCTGTCAACGGCTCTTTATTCACTACAATTGAATCAGTAAATAATTGCTTATTTTTCAACGCGCTTCCCTTCTGAGATTTCAGACGCTGTTCTAAGGCATCAGTGAGATCTATAGCCTTGTCAATAGTATGGCTTACTACCACTTTTCCTATATGAGCCCCTGTCTCAACATAGGTCATAGCCTCATTAATGGCAGATAGAGGGTAAATACGGCTTACTACCGGATGAAGTAATCCCCTGTCGATTAGATCTACCATAGTATTCAATGCATCCTTTGTATTGAAGGAACCTGCACCTATATTACCGGATAAATGAAGCCTGCGTAGATCGATGCTCTTGATCTCCTGATTATCTGTAAGTGCAGAGAGATCCAATTTAGAACTTGTTTTTAATGCATGAACGGCAAGCTCAATATATCTTCCTCCCGAGCCCAACAAATTGATGCCTGTCTGGATCATATTACCTGAAAGCATATTCAGCACTATGTCGAACCCTTTATTACCTGTCAGCTCACGCATCTCTTGCTCAAAGTCCGAAGAACCGTAGTTACCCACGTAATCCAGTCCTATGTTCTTTAAAAATTCAAGCTTCCTTCTCCGGCTAGATGTACCACAAGGTATTGCCCCTGCTAAATTTGCAAGCTGAATAGCCATTAGTCCACATCCACCAGCTGCTGTCTGCACCAATATGCTTTCTTTCTCTTTCACCCTTGCCTGAAGCAGCGCATAATAGGTAGTTAAGAAAATAATAGGCAAACTGCATGCTTCTTCAAAAGTGAGTACAACAGGCTTGTGAACAAGTAATTTCACAGAAACATTGGCATAGCTGCAATGCCCCCCCATCTGTGTTCCTGTCAATGCAAGGACTTCATCCCCCACAGAGACATCCAGAACTCCTGGTCCTGTTTTAACCACCACACCCGAAACTTCAAAACCTGGCACAAAAGGATAGGACGGCATGGTAGGATATAATCCTTTCACGCACATAATGTCCGGGAAGTTTATACTGGATGCCATTACTTTAATTTGCACTTCTCCTTCCTGCGGATCGGATACCTGTACCTTCTGCAATACAGTTGAAGAAATATCCTGAACTCCTTTTACAAGATATCCTACACGATCATCATGCCCTACCTCTATATCGGTTAAGCGAATGACTGTATCTTGCGCTACTGCAGAATCTTTCTTTTCCAATTTCGAAACAACCAGATCCTGCACCGATACTGATTTTCCAGAAAGGTGCTTCAGAATAAAATCAGCCAACCGACTGGTAGTAGGATGATCATAGAGGTCCGTGGCGGATAAATTTGTATTGAATGCTTTGTTTATTCCTTTTACAAATTCTACCGCTGTGATCGAGTCCAATCCGTAATCAATAAATTTTTTATCGACGGTTATTTTATCCTCAACATACAGGGTTTGTTGAAGGATATCTGACAAACTATTGACTACTTCTGTCCTTTCTGGCTTATTTAAAAATTGCATATCGTATTGATTAGGATCTAAGGTTAATGGTATTTGAGGAAGAAGAACAGATGCTTCAGGCAGCACTGAGAGATCTTCCAATACAATCTTTTTTTTCTTCTTTTATATTTAAAAATGAGGTTTCCACTTTAATAGGATGTTCTATACTTTTAACAAGTACCGGAACAATGGTTTTATCTGCGTGGACTTTGCTGCCGGAAGAAGCTGACGTTGATTGTGCTTCTTGTCGTCTTCTTTGGTTGTCAAACCAATATCTCTTTTTATCGAAAGGATAGGATGGCAAACTGACTATCTCAGGCTTTGATGATGTGTACATTATATTCCAATCTACTTCCCCACCCGAGCACCATATTTCAAGAAGTTTTTCGTAATCTTTAGTATCCGCCAGCTCTCTAAGAAGTATGTTGTCAATACTCCTTCCGTCAATCTGAAGCAATGATTCGTCTTCGCTAGTATTCAGGCTTAATACAGTTGAATTCTCCGCTAAAAAGTCATTTAAATTTTCCTTTATGGCTTCAATACTCTCACAGACAAAACCTATTCTTTCTTCCATAGCTTCTCTTCCTGTCTGAAGCGTATAAGCTACACTGTGTAAGTCAACACGAGGATTTGACTCCAGGTATGTTTTAAGATTCTCGGCTTTTGCTTTAAGTCTGTCAACATTTCTGGCAGACAAAAGGATTATTGCAGGTTCGGAGCTGATAAAGGCCTTTTTCTTTGAAGAAACATACTCCTGAAGGATTACATGAGCATTACTTCCTCCTGCACCAAAGCTGCTGATTCCGGCAAGTAGCGGCTTGTGGTCATGAGATTTCCAATCCTCCAGTTCCTGCTGAACCTTAAATGGGGTATCTTCAAAAACTATATTGGGATTAAGTACAGAAGAATGAAGTGATGGTACCAATTGCTTGTACTTAAGCTGAAGTAGTACTTTAGTAAGACCAGATATCCCAGCCGCAGATTCGCAATGTCCTATATTTGACTTTACTGATCCAATTCGGCAATACTGTTTCTTATCAGTTGAAAATGCTTCCGTTAACCCTGCTATTTCGATCGGATCTCCCAGGCTGGTACCAGTACCATGCGCCTCTACATAGCTCAGATCGTTGGCTTTCACCCCTGCTTTCTTCAGTGATTTTTTAATCAAAGCTGCATGTGCTTTCGGATTGGGTACGGTATATCCATTCGTCTTTCCACTATGATTCAGAGATGCCGCTTTGATAACTCCATAAATCCTGTCTCCATCCTCTTCGGCTTTGCGTAAAGATTTCAAAATAACAGCGCCTACACCTTCGCCCGGCACATAGCCATCTCCTCCTTCACCGAAACTTTCGCATCTTCCCTTACTGGACACAAACCTTCCCTGGCTTAATAATAGATATTTACCCGGATGAATACTTACATTTACACCACCGGCTATAGCCATACCGATCTCTCCATCCTGAATGTCTCTACAAGCCATATACAGGGCAGTCAAGGAAGAAGAACACATGGTGTCAACAGTAACACTCGGTCCGTTTAAATCAAAGAAATAAGAAATCCTGTTGGCGACACTGCTGCGGCTACTTCCCAGTGAAATAAAATTTCCCTTCTGACGCTCCTCGACACCAAACAACTGGTATTCCTCATACATAACACCAGCATATACACCGACGTTTCCATCCAAACTGCGCGTATACCTGTTCTGTCCGCTGAGTGATGCCCGGCTATAGCCTGCATCCTCCATTGCTTCCCACACGGTTTGCAGAAACAACCTCTCTTGCGGATCCATCATTTCTGCTTCCTTTGGAGAAATGTTAAAAAACAAAGGATCAAACTTGTCTACATCTTCTATAAATCCTCCCCACTTGCTGTAGCTCTTGCCTTCCACTCCTTTTTCCTTGCTGAAGAATGCTTCCACATCCCACCGGTCTTTCGGAATTTCAGTAATGCAATCCTTGCCATTTTTCAGATTCTCCCAAAACTCTTGAATATTTTTTGCACCGGGGTATCTTCCACTTATTCCGATAATGGCAATTTCATCGCCACTTCTCGGTTTTTCATTTTGTTCAGATGGAAATTCAGATGCAGTGAAACGGTTTCTATATTTTTCTTCAGCTAGAAAATTTACCTCAGATCCTTTGGAAGATGTAGCGGTCAACTCCTGCAATCTTAGTTTTTGAGATTCAATAAAATAATTAAACAACTCGCTAAAAGTCCGGTGCTCGAAAAATAAGGTCTTAGGTAATCTTCCGAATTTCTCTTCAAGCTGGTTCGTCAGTTTGTTTACGATGATCGAGTCCAGTCCATACTTCTCTAGAGAGAGATTCAGGTCCAGTTTATTTTCAGACAACTTAAGTCCTTTACATATCAGTTGTTTGAGATATAGAATGAATTTTTCTCTCTGGTCTTCTGCAACTTCTTCACCCTGCTCATTAAAAACCTGTACAGGTGTTTCTGTCGGAGCTTCCATACCAAAGCCTCTTCTTATTACGTCTCCATCACCATACATTACTACTGCCTGACTCAAACCGGAATCGAGCAATGCTTCAAAGACATTACACCCTTCTTCAGAAGGCATAGGTAACATACCCCAATGCTTCATCAGATACTGTTCTGAATCCTTATCCACATGCATTCCTCCGGATGCCCATAAAGGCCAGGAGATGCTTAAGGTAAGTCCCTTTCTTTTGTTTTCTTGTTTCAGCCAGTTACGATACTCCGCATACGTATCCAGGTATGCATTAGCAGAGGCATAGTCTGCCTGTCCGACGTTACCTGTTATTCCGGCTACAGAAGAGAAAAAGACCATAAAGTCAAGGGCTTCATCAGAAGTAGCTTCATCTAAGTTTTTCGCACCCTGAATTTTCGGTAGCAAGACCTGCCTGATCTCTTCTTCAGTTTTCTTTATAATAAAGCTATCTCTGATTACTCCGGCACTATGAATTATTCCATTGACCTTTTGGTGCTTTTGCTTGATATTACCAATCAGCGCAAGCACGTCTTCTTTATTACATACATCACATGGGTAGTATTCCAGACCAGGAACCACGCATAACAATGTTTCCTGCTCTTTAGTAAGATGGCTCCTTCCCGTGAGAATGATCTTTGTATTATTCGTCTTGCTGATATGCGATGCAAAGATTTTTCCCAGACCTCCAGCGCCTCCTGTAATGAGGTATACACCGCCTTCTTTAATTGCTATTCCAGTCTTACTTGACGGCGCTTGATTTTCTTCCTTACTTCTTAACTTTTTAACCTCCCGGATTTTTCCTTTATACCTCACCTCAGTATCCGCTGCACCCTGTTCTGATTCAATTACCTCTGCCAGTTCATTAAGGCTTATCAGAGACAAATCATCTACACCTATTACTTTCCCCTTGATTTTAGGATTTTCCTGCTGTGCTGTTTTTAACAATCCGGCAATAAACGTATAGGAAGAATACTCATCATTCGGATATACTACAATGATCTCAGAGATCCCTTTATCCTTCAGTCTTTCTTTAACAATTGTAAAAATATTCAGAAAGTACTTTTCTTCAGCATCCGGTGGTACAGGGACAACTTCCACTGCAAGTACTTCTTTCAGAGTATCTGCCAGCTTTACATTTCCCCCTGCTAAGACAACCAACGGTGAAGCGGTTAATATTGTCTTCGCACCTTCGTTCAATCCTTTTTCTTCCCATTGACTCGTAAATACATGGATATCTGACTTCTTAACTGATGTCCTTTGTGCCTTTTGATTGCGGGAGATGAATTTTCCTTTGGAAGGAAGTGTAAGAAAGTTTTTCATCTGAATCAACACCTCACCCTGTTCATCAAGCAGGTCAATATCAAATCCAACTAAAGAAGCTTCCTGGCTGAATGGCTTGCTTTTTCTGACATAGCACCAGATCGAGGAAGACAATGGCCGGTAAATATTCATTTCTTGTATGGCGAACGGCAGTTCCAGCGGTTGATCTTTTTCCGTCAGCCTCAAACCAATTGTGCTTTGAAGGGCACTATCGAGAATACCCAGTGAAAGCCCTCCATCGAAATCAGGTAAAGTTATTTGCGATAAAGCCTCCTCATTGCTGTAATATAAAACCTCTATACCACGGAAGCTAGCTCCATAATTCAATCCCTTCTCTTCAAAAAGGGCATAGCATTCTTCTTTGGTAATGGATTTTGATAGCCTTAACTGGATAGCTTTCAGGTCCCCATTTTCCGGTATTGTAACATTTGAAATACTTAATTTCCCTTTACTATGAATGCGCTCTCCTTCTTCCTGGGTAAAGACTTCATAAGCCACTTCTTCTCCTTGTGGGTAAAGGCGGATATTAACTTCTTCCTCTACTCCATTTACAATGATCGGATGTAACCATGTTATATCTTTAATGGAAGTAACCTTTTGTCCCATTGCATTTTCTCCAGCTGCTCTTGCCTGCTCCAGGTAAGCAACACCAGGAAAAATCTTTGCATCTCCCACCCGGTGGTCAGTGAGAAACAACTCTTCACCTGTAAATAAGCTTGTGTACTTCTGCTCTTTAAGATTTGAAGTATTGGTATGAAGGAGAGGATGCAGCTTATGTGCTCCATGGAAAAATGTCATCTTAAGATCTTCCGGTACCCAGTAACGCTCTTTGAGGAAAGGATATGTAGGAAGACTTACTTTTTCAGGACTTATTTCTATGTATAGCTGTTGCCAGTCAACATCCACTCCTCTTACCCATAGCCTTGCAAGCTCGTCCAGTTGCCTTCTTTCCAGTATCTGATGAATATGGGATTGCCCAACTTTATCCTGATTTAATGGTTCAGCCTTATCCGTCCTGATATTTCCAATATAAATACCTTCTGTTCCTCCGTTAATGAATCGAGCAAGACTGGTTTTTAATTCCTCTATATCTGCAACGACCAATGCCAATCGTTCTTCCATTGCGACTCTTCCGATATGAAGAGTATAGGCAATGTCTTCTAGCCGGTCAGACTTTTCCGCGGATTTCTTATTAAGGTGCTGTAATAATTGTTCTGCTTTGTATTTAAGAGTTTCAGGAGTTTTGGCCGAAAGGGATACAACAACTGGGACATCTTTTCCGATTGATGATGCTTTGTCAGCCTGTGGTTTAGCCATATACTCCTGCACGATCATATGTGCATTACTTCCTCCCGCACCAAAGCCGCTGATACCTGCTATCCTCGGTTTACCAGCTTCTGTTTCCCACAACTCCAGCTCCTGCTGAACTTTGAAAGGAGTACGTTTAAAATCAATATTCGGATTGGAAATCGAAGAGTGAAGTGAAGGTACGAGTTGCTTATGCTTTAATTGTAATAATACTTTGGTCAAACCAGATATCCCGGCAGCAGATTCACAATGGCCAATATTAGACTTCACCGATCCGATTCGGCAATACTGTAGCTTCTCCGTCTTAAATGCTTTGTTCAGGCCTGCTATTTCAATAGGATCACCCAGGCTTGTTCCGGTACCATGTGCTTCGATATAACTGACCTCTTCGGCTTTTACATTAGCTTTGCTCATGGCTTCAGAAATGACTTCTGCCTGCGCTTTAGGATTGGGAACGGTCAGTCCACTGCTCTTTCCTCCGTGATTGATTGCAGTCCCCCTTATCAGGCCATAGATGAGGTCGCCGTCAGCCTTTGCTTTGCTTAAAGGTTTTAATAATACTGTTCCTACACCTTCTCCCGGAACATATCCATCACCACCTTCGCCAAAGCTTTCACATAACCCTTTTGAAGAAAGAAATAAGGAATTGGATAACCAGGTATACTTGCTAGGATGCAGACTCAGATTAACTCCACCCGCAATACAAACAGTACATTCTCCTTTCCTCAGGCTGTCACAAGCGAGGTGAATCGCTGTTAGTGAAGAGGAGCATTGGGTATCTATGCCTATGCTGGGCCCTTTAAAGCCCAGATAATAAGAAACAGCATTTGCGGCCATGGACACAAAGCTACTTGGCGAAAATGCGCTACTCCTTCCCTCTGTCCGATATAACTGATAATCTGTCCAGAAAACTCCGGCAAATACTCCTACCTTACCTTCATTTGATAATACCTGAGGTGTATATCCGGCATCTTCAATCGTCTTCCAGGTTTCCTGTAAGAACAGGCGAACTTGTGGATCCATATTTTCAGCATCCACCGGAGAGATGTTAAAGAATAAAGGATCGAATTTATCTGCATCTTCAATAAAGCCGCCCCATTTGCTGTAGGTTTTCCCCTCTTTCCCCTTTTCTTTATCGAAATAAAAATCTGCATTCCATCTGTCTGCAGGTATTTCTGAAATACTGTTTTTTCCTGCCTTTAAGTTCTCCCAGAATGCTTCTACATCTGAGGCTCCTGGATATACACCACTTAAACCAATGATGGCTATTGGCTCATCCATGAGGGAATTTCCGAGCGATGTATTCGCTACAATTGGCTCTTCATCTATAATTTCATTTTGGTTGTTCTGAAAATCGCATACCGGGGGAGTAGTTATAGTTTCTACTACAAAATACTTTGCGTCGTTTTCTAATAAATAAGCACTTAACTCTTCGATCGTTTGATATTCAAACAACAAAGTCGGGTAAAAGTCATGGCTGCATTTTGCTTCAAGCTCTCTTACAATCTCAATCGTCTGTTTTGAATCAAGGCCAATATCATAAAATCCTCTCCTGTCGTCTACTTCATTTATCTGCCTGCCTATTTTTCTGCCAACGGTTTCTCTTAAATATTCCTTTATACTCCTTTCTGCATCAGAAATTAAATTCTTTTGCTGGCTGGGTTTGACAGTTACCTCTCTTTGATATGACGATTCTGATTTTTCTTCCTTTGCAGGCATTTGTCCTGCAGAACTCTGAAAAGATTCTTGAACCAATTGTTCAATAAGCTGAGAATTCCGGATACGCTTGTTGGTTAGCCCTTTAAACAACGTAAGCATTTCTCCCTTCTCATCGTATAGCATCACATCATTCCTGTTTACCTCCGGGATTTTTCCTTCAGAAATCTTCTGACTTTTCGAATATACATAGACCGTGGAAGGTAAGGAACGATAGACTTCAAAACGATCTATAGAAAAGGGAATATAGGGAACACCATCAGTAAATATTCCCGGACGACCATTCAAACTGAAGGAGCTTGTTGCAAAAGTTGAACCATCCAGGAAGGCAGGATGGGCTATAAAACTATCCCTATATCCTTCCGCAAGATCACTTAAATTGAGCACCATCAGTTCTTCATTTCCTTTCTGATAGATCACTCCCTGAGTTTGCATGAACTCTCCGTGCTCAATATTCACTTTACGGGCTTCCGCATAGATTTCGGATACCTCATGTCTGTTATCACTGTCGGAAATAAATTTCCTGATATCAAGAAACATGTTCGGAAGAGTTTTTTCAAAGTCCAGCAAACATTGCATATGTTCGGTCCATTCACCATGAGCTTTCCTTTGGTGATCAATACGCTGAGACCGGACTCTTACTTTGTAAGAACCTTGTTTTCCTTCTTCAAACTGCACCTCGACGTTACGGTTAAAGTCTTGTGTAGTCGCCAGCGGTTCGGTAAAAAGTATTTTACTTAAACCTATATTCTGAGGGAATAACTCACGGGCAACACGCAGTATCAGGTCTAGGTAGGTAACACCAGGAATAATTCTTACTCCGTGAACCTTATGGTCTCTAAGAATATAATTATCATGATCAAATTCCAGATGAACTGTATGAATTTTCATTCGGTGATGATGTTAAAATTAAAAAGTTTCTTAAATGCTTCTTTTTCGTTGCTTTTCACATAAATGTCCTGTTTATCGGGTTGCTTCACTTCCGGCCAGTATCTTTTTTCTTAAAAAAGGAATGACCACGGGAGAAACTGGGATCGAAGCTTTATTTGCAGCAGGGATACCTGCATCACTTAGTATCAAATGGGCATTGTTACCACCCAATCCGAAAGCGCTTACTCCTGCTCTTCTCACTCCGTCTACCCCATTCCAGGCTTCCAGCATTCGAACAGGATATACCGTAGAATTTGCAAAATCAAACCTTGGATTAGGGTGCTCACAATGTAATGTTGGAGGAATTTGTCGGGCTGTAATGGACAACAAGGTTTTGATAACTCCGGCTATGCCTGCAGCGCTTAGCAAATGGCCGATATTAGTTTTAACACTGCCCACGCCGCACCTGGTTTTGGATGAGCTATTTGCATCCAGCACACGCGTAATTGCTTTTAACTCGATTGGATCTCCAATTAAAGTTCCGGTACCATGAGTTTCAATGT
This sequence comes from Sporocytophaga sp., assembly GCA_024707265.1. GTDB lineage: Bacteria > Bacteroidota > Bacteroidia > Cytophagales > Cytophagaceae > Sporocytophaga. Next base: position 814,830 of record JANQAB010000010.1, read on the forward strand.
AACTGATGGTAGAACGATCAATGGAGGCATTCGCAATGGCATCTTCTATCAGCGATTGCTGTGCTTTCGGGTTCGGCGTAGTGATACCCATAGTGTTGCCATCGTTGTTTATTGAAGTACCTTCGATGACTCCATATATTTTGTCACCAGATACAATAGCATCTGCCAGCCGTTTGAGTACCAGCACACCACAACCTTCCCCGACGCCAATACCATTTGCTCTTTCATCGAATGTCCGGCACTTGCCTTGTGGTGAAAGTACTTCTGCAGTGCTCAGTGTGATGAAAGGTTTTTCATCCAACAATATTTCCACACCTCCTGCCAAAGCCACCTCCGTTTCGCCCAGTCGCAGACTCTTTACTGCCAGATCTATAGCAGTGAGTGAGCTGCTGCATGCTGTATCAACCACCATGTTTGGACCTTTCAGGTTATATATATGGGCAAGATGTGCGGTAATAAAATTTTGTCCGGTTCCAACAATAATATCTTTATGCGCATCCTTAATCTTTTCGGAAAAATTGCTTACCCTGCTTCCGGCATAAACTCCAACACGTTTCCCCCATAAGTCTTCTTTTTTATATCCTGCATCGGCCATTGCCTCTGCGCTTACTTCGAGCCATTGACGTTCCAGAGGATCTATCTGGCTGGCCAATGCGTGACTTATCCCAAAATATTCGGGATCAAAATTTTCAATATTTTCCAGAAAAGCGCCCCACTTGCTGATGCTCTTGCCTGCCTGTTTTCCTAAGAAGGAATAATGCTCACCAGTATTCCACCTGGTTTCTGGAACTTCCCGAATACTGTCTTTACCTTGCTTTAAGTTCTCCCAGAATGCAGCAATATTTTCAGCATCCGGGAAATGGCACGCCATTCCTACGACTGCGATCGGAGCATTCAACATTGTATGAACTGTTGTTAATGCGTTGTTTTCCGCAACTAATTTCACTTCCGGATGAGAATTCTGCTTGTCTGCGGATATCTTCTCCTGAAGTACCTCGGACAATATTTTAGCATAATGTTCTTTAAAGTAACTGCTAAGCATTCCAATGGTAGGATTCTCAAGAATGATTGTCGGAGATATATCAATTCCTTTAAGTTGTTTTTCGATGCGTTTAATTAATTGTCCCAGTATCACAGAATCCACACCGTAATCCTGAAATGGGGTATCAATATCCAATTCTTTTATTGGTAATTTCAATTCCTCACTTACCAGAGTTTTTAACCAATCGCTTATCGAAGATGGATTCACCGTAGATACCTGAACAACCGCAACAGGTTCTTCTTTTTTGGGGGCAGTCAATATTGAATATCTATCCAGTTTCCCTGCAAGATATGAGGCAGGAAAGATCACAGGAGACAATTCTTCAGACGATAATATCGTGTCGAGGACTGATAAAGCCTCAGCATTGGTCATCGACAGAAGTCCTGATTCTAAATAAGCTCCACCTTTTACTTCGCCCATGCCTGTTTCTTTCCAGCTCGGCCATTGAATGCTGTTATAATTATAACCTTGTTCTCTCTGATATGCTGCAAAGCTGTCCATATAGGAGTTGGCCATTGCATAATCACTTTGACCTGCTCCCAGCCTTGGAATCAGTGCGGAGACCGATGAGAATAGCACTCCAAAGTCTAACTCATCTTTAAGCAATTCGTGAAGATTATTTAAACCAGTAACTTTGGGTAATTGTAATGCTCTTATGCTTTCAATATTCTTTCTGATAAAAGCAGGAGCAGTATCATCAGCAAATCCTGCGCAATGTAAAAATCCTTTGATAGGCCCCCATTCTTTACTTACAGATGTAAGAGAAGCGTTTAGTAATGTTTTGTCAGATAAAGGAGTATTCAATAGTTTAACATCTGCACCATGAAGTTCGAGTTCCAGTATATCGCGAATCTTTTGACCTTCAGAAGTATTACTATTCTGTAATTCCTCCCAACAGCTTCTCATAGGCAATTCCTCTCTGCCAAGTAATACTAGTTTCTTCACTCCGTGATTTTTCACCAGATGCTTCGCACACGTCATTCCTATTCCACGGGTACCACCGGTAATCAGGACAGGTCCCTGAGCCACCCTCCTGTTTGTCTGACCATTGGTGCATACTTCAAGCTGCGGATGATGCCACTTATTATTAAAAAATCGTAACCTCGTATAATCAGTAATACTTCTGTAGGCTTCAATGATCTGGTTATTCAGATTATCATTTTCTATTTCTACATGCAAACTGTTTATTCTTGCGTATTCGGCCTGTAGCATGCGGTATAACCCGAAACGTTCAGATCCATGAAGATCAGAAGTGCGGCTAACAATCAGCAATTTTAGCTTGGGGCTTTTACTGTTGGTAATCAAATTCTGAAGAAATGAGATCCATTGATAGTCATCTTCTCTTCCTTGATCCAAGGGGCTCAAATCAATCAAGCCGCTGATGTTAGTATAATCTATAGCATGATCACTTCCAGGAAATACAACTTCTACATGCCCTAATGATTTTTGTAATTCATTTACAAGTGCACTGTCTGGTTCTGCCGTAAGCAGCAAGGTAGTTCCATTTAACTCTTCGGCATTCTGTAATTCCAGCTGTTGCCAGCTGTGAGAGAAAAGTGTCACTTTTCTTTCGAGTTGAATGCCTACTTCAGCTTGCTGAACGTTTCTGTCCGAAACAGGTATCCAGTAGCGGTCTCGTGCAAAGGGATAGGTAGGTAAACCAATCTTAACTGGCTTCTGATTTGCATAAAGAAGCATCCAGGAAACATTTACACCTTTCACCCAGAGTTTTGCCAATGCAGCAATGTCTTTCTTTGTAATAAATTCCTGTAAATACGCTAGTAATACGTCTCCTTCAAGTACTAGATCCTGTTTGTCTTTTTTCGCATTTCCTGTCCATACATTACTTTCTTTACTTTCAAGAAATTCAGTTAGTTTAAGAGAGAGTTCCTGATCATCTTTCACAACAATGGCAAGTCGTTCTTCCATAGCCTCACGTCCAACCTGAAGAGTATAGGCCAAATCATGAAGGTTCACACTGACATTATTTCCCAGGTAATTTTCAAGATTTTGCACCTGCTCACGAAGTCTCTGTTTATTCTTTGCTGAAAGAACAATAACAACTGGCAACCCACTTCTAAATTCTTCTCTGCTAAGTGGCGTATATTCTTCAACAATCAGGTGTGCGTTGCTTCCACCTGCACCAAAGCTGCTTATCCCTGCCAGACGAGGTTTATCGCCTTCAACAGTCCAAGTCTCCAGCTTCTGCTGTACCTTGAAAGGACTGTCTGCGAAATCAATACTTGCATTAAGAACAGATGAATGCAGGGATGGCACTAGCTGCTTATGTTTAAGCTGTAACAAAACTTTAGTCAAACCTGAAATACCTGCAGCAGATTCACAATGGCCAATGTTGGACTTTACGGATCCTATCGGACAATACTGCTTTCTTCCGTTACCAAAAGCCTTGCTCAAACCTGCAATTTCAATAGGATCTCCAAGGCTCGTACCAGTACCATGAGCTTCAAGATAATTGATATCTTCTGCCTTTACACCTGACCTTGTTAGAGCCTCTTTTATTACTGCAGCCTGTGCATGAGGATTAGGTACGGTGTAACCATTTGTTTTTCCGCCATGGTTTACCGCGGTTCCCTTGATCACTCCATAAATCCGGTCATCATCTGCAATCGCTTTCTTCAAGGGTTTTAACAACACGGCTCCTACACCTTCCGCAGGAACGTACCCATCGCCACCTACGCCGAAGCTTTCACACCTTCCTTCACTTGATACAAATCTTCCCTGGCTAAGTAGCAGGTATTTGTTGGGGTGTATGCTTACATTCACACCTCCGGCAATAGCCATTTCTGTTTCACCAGATCTAAGATCATTACATGCCAGATGAATAGAAGTCAGTGACGAAGAACACATAGTGTCCACTGCCATGCTTGGACCGTGAAGGTTAAAAAAATAAGATACTTTATTGGCAATGCTACTCAGGTTTACAGAAGGTGCTACAAAATTCCCTTTATGTTTTTCCTCAATCCCGAATAGTTGGTATTCCTCATACATTACACCAACATACACACCTACTTTTCCGCCAATATCACTTCTCAAGGTTCCTTTGCCAGCTGCCTGCAGATCTGCTCTCGTATATCCCGCATCTTCGATGGTTTCCCAAGCAGTCTGCATAAACAACCTTTCCTGTGGTGACATCATCTCCGCTTCTTTAGGGGATATGTTAAAGAACAACGGATCAAACTTGTCTACATCTTCAATAAATCCACCCCACTTGCTATAGCTCTTTCCTGCCAGACCTTTTTCCCTGTTGTAAAATTCTTCGATGTTCCATCTGTCGGCCGGTATTTCTGAAATGCAATCTTTACCCTGTTTTAAATTCTCCCAGAATTGATTTATATCTCTTGCTCCCGGATATCTACCGCTTAATCCAATGATGGCAATATCTTCTACTACATCCGTTTCTTTTTTTTCTTCTGTAAACGAAGCAGCAAAGCGTCTCTTTTTCAGATAGGGAATTGTAACTGAATAATCTTGGATGGATTCTTCTTTGGATACAGGAGTTTTTAAATGGGTACCTGTAAGCTCCTTTAAGCGGTCTGCATGTTCTTCCGCAAAATATTCAGCTAACTCACCCAGATTCTGATATTCAAAAAACAGCGTCCGTGGAATCCTGACAAAAGATTCGCTAAGACGATTCGTAAGCCTGTTAATAAGTAATGAATCAATCCCATAAGCTTCAAAGGGGGTGTCAGTCTCTAATTTTTCTTCCACCAATTTTAATTCTTCCGATAAGAATTTCCGGAAATAAGAGACTGATGCTTCATAAAGTCCTTGGGAAGACACAACTTCTGTAACTGAAGAATTGTAAGAAGCTGCAGGCTTATTTTTGGTCGAATTATAAGTTATCGGATTTCCTTTTCCGAAAATGACCAGCCTGTTACCTGCATTACTCGCAACAATCTTGTTAAAAATTATAACTCCTTCCTTAGCAGGCATTGGAAACATGCCCCACTGCTTCTCCATAAATTTTTTACTTTCCACATCCACCTGCATACCTACATCTTCCCATAAAGGCCAGTTGACACTTATCGTCTTCCCGTACCGATTCCCTCGTTGACGCTCTCCTTCACGATATTCGGCATAATTATCAAGATAGGCATTAGCAGAAGCATAATCCCCCTGACCAACGTTTCCCAATACTCCTGCAACAGAAGAACACAAAAGCATAAAATCCAGCTTTTCGTCCCTGGTCGCTTCATCAAGGGTCTTTACGCCCTGTATCTTTGGCAGCAGCACTTCTTCGATCTCTTCTTTCGTCTTCTTCAGAATAAAACTATCATGCAAAACACCTGCTCCATGAATAATGCCATCCAGCTTTCCGTGGGTTTCCCTAATTGTATTGATTAATGATTCGACTTCTTCGATTTTACTAACATCGCATGAATAATAAATCGTATTGTTAAGCGAGGCAATCAGTGCTTGTTTTTCTTGGTTAAGCTCGCTTCTTCCTGTAAGTATTACTTTAGTATTCCTTATGTTACTGATATGGGAAGCAAAAATATACCCCAGACCTCCTGCACCACCCGTGATCAGGTATATGCCTCCTTCTTTGACTCCTGATACAGCTTCCATGACGGGTTCTGATACCGACGACAATGTTCTGACTTCTCTCCTTCCGTTAAGATATCTTACCTCTGCATCAGAAGTACCGTACTCTGCTTCCAGCATTCCTACAAGATCATCGAGACTATCAAGTGACAGGCGATCTACACCAAGCACTTTTGCTGTAATCTTCGGATTCTCAAGTCCTGCTGTTTTAAAAAGACCAGATACAAAACCATAGTCAAGATATTCCTTATTACGACATACCAAAGTGATGTCAACCGTCCCCCTCTCCTTTATCTTTTCTTTGACTCTTTTAAATACAATTGTGAAATAAGAAGTTTCCTGTTCCTGCATAAGAGATTCTACTTCCGCTTCCAGTCGATCCTGCAGCTTGTCAGCAAGGTCCGCAGGGCCATCTGCCAATAATATCAGACGGGTAACAGGGAATGCAGAATTAATAATAGTTGGCTGAACATGCTCTTGCCAATGGTTTTCATATAGATGAATCCTTGAAATATCAAATGTTTCCTGGCTACCTAAATGTGCCTTGACAGGAAGAAGTACAAAACCTGCGATCCTCACCAACACCTCTCCTGCCTCGTTTAAAATATCTATATCATAACTGTTTACTTTCCCCTTGCCTTTGGTATCAATGCTTTTCTTTCCATAGGACCATATCGTATCCGGCAATTCGTTGTAAATAGTGATATCACTGATGCTGAAAGGAAGTGAAAGGTTCATGTTCCCGTCGGAAAGGTTCATCCCGATCCATACCTGCAAAGCGCTATCAAGTAGTCCGGGAGGCAGTACATAGCCCTCTTCCTTTGGAAGAGTGATCTTTGCTAACACTTCTTCGTCAGAGTAGTAAAGCTTTTCAATTCCTCTGAAACCAGGACCATAGCTTAAGCCTAGCTGACTGAACAATGCATAGCATGTATCCTGATCTTTACTTTTGACAAACTTTTTTTGAAGGAATATCAAATCGTGAGGAGGCGGAACAGTAATCGGTTGCATTCCAATTCTTCCCTGGCTATGTAACTGTACCTTGTCACCACTACCGGTATACACTTCGAAATCAACTTCTTCTCCAGTTGGATAAAGTCCAATATTTACTTTACAAGACGTTCCGTCTGCTTTTATCGGCAGTTGCCAGCTGACATCTTTAAACCGGGTAACTTTCCGGTGGGTACTTCGTGCACCTGCTTCCCGCGCAAGCTCCAGAAAGGCCACGCCAGGCAATACTTTTTCATCCTGTATCTTATGTTCAAGTAAAAAGTATTCGCTGCCTGTGAACTCACTTGTATACTTCTGCTCATTCAGATCGGATTCATTTGTATGAAGCAGCGGATGCAGGTAATTGGATCCTGTACTTACTTGCACAGCATTCGTAGTTATCCAATAACGCTCACGGGCAAAGGGGTAAATTGGAAGACTAATCCGGGCGGGCTTTTGCTGAGGATAAAATAAATTCCAGTCAATTGTAATTCCCTTTACCCACAATTGTGCCAGAGACTTGATTTCTTTATGCCTGACAGCACTTTCTATATAGGCCTTCCCGGCTTCCCCTTCCAATAAAAAATCAAGCTTCTGCTTCCGGATGTTTCCTGTATAAATGTCGTCAGTTTTTCCTTGGAGATAAGCAGATAACTTAGCAATTAAGTCTTCCCGGTCCTGAGCAACAATTGCCATTCGCTCTTCCATTGATTCCCTACCCGTCTGCAAGGTATACACAATACTATAAAAACTATTGTCAGACTGCTTTTCCAGGTAGTTTCTTAGTTCTCTTGCTTTCACTCGCAGCCTGTCTTCATTTTTTGCAGAAAGAACGATTATACCGGATCCACCAGCCTGATAAGACGGACGATGTTGAGGTACGTATTCCTCAATGATCACATGTGCATTGGCACCGCCAAATCCAAAACTGCTGATACCTGCTATTCTTCGTTTACCCTCCGGTACTTTCCATTCACTGGATTCTTTTTTGCAGGTAAAAAGGGCTATCCGAAAGTTTTAAATACTCATTAGGCTTTTCCAGATGAGGATTACCCGGAAGGATACCATGTTTTAAAGAAAGTAACACTTTTACTACTCCTGCGATTCCTGCTGCTGCTTCCAGGTGACCAATATTTGTTTTCACACTTGCAAGCGCACAATAAGGTTCATTGGACGGAACAAGGTTTCTTTTTTGGTAAAGTTCTTTAAAGGCAAGCTTTAATCCTTCAATTTCTATTGGGTCTCCAATAGGTGTTCCTGTACCATGTGCCTCGATGTAACTCACATCACGAGGATCTATATTGGCGGAAGTATATGCCTTCACCAACAGCGATTTCTGAGCATTCGGATTAGGCGAGGTCAGAGTATTTGCCTTACCACCATGGTTTACTGCCGTTCCCCGTATAACTCCATAAATAATGTCACCGTCTTTTTCTGCTTGGCTAAGCGCCTTTAATATTATAATACCTACACCTTCGCCTCTTACATATCCATTAGCCCGGTGATCGAAAGTTCGACATCTCCCATCCTCACTTAGCATTCCTGCTTGCGTCATGGGAAATAAGGTTTCAGGTATAATGTCCAGACAAACCCCTCCCGCTATAACCAGGTTACAGGAGCCATTACGTATCTGCTCTACACCACGATGTATTGCGACTAATGAACTAGAACATGCTGTATCTATTGGCTCACTGGGACCATGTAAATTAAACAGGTAGGAGATCCGGTTGGTAAGTATCGACTGAAACATACCAGTGACAGACTGGGCTTCTCGATTCAGGTGATTACGCTGAATAAGGGAAGTATAATCGTCAAAATATGTACCAATAAAAACACCAGTGTTGGATCCTGAAAGTTCCTTCACATTAATTCCTGCATCCTCCAATGCATGGTAAACGGCTTCCAACGCTATCCGCTGCTGTGGATCAATCAACTCTGCTTCTCTTGGGGAAATATTAAAAAATAAAGGATCAAACTTATCTATGTCCTCAATAAAACCTCCCCACTTGGCTTTTGTCTTGTTCTTATCTTTCTTCGGATCACCATAATACGTTCTCCAGTCCCATCTGTCGGAGGGAATTTCGGTGATTAGATCTTTGTTCTCCTTAATATTTTCCCAAAACGTATTCAAATCGGGAGACCCGGGAAAACGTCCATTTACACCGATTATGGCAATTGGTTCATTGTAATCTGAACCAAGCAATGGTTCTTTGCTATGAATTGAAGAAATACTTGTCCCGCCTCTCAAAAATTCTGTTTTCTGATATATGTCTTCTATTTTGTCTGCAGGCTTAGATATTGAAACATGACATTTTATTATTTTTGCCTGAAAATCTTCCATCAGAAACGCTGCAAGATCCTTAATGGTAGGATAGTTATAAAAAATGGCAGGAGACAACTCAAGTCCATAATACTCATTAATCTCATTGGAAAGCTTAGTAAGCAAAATGGAATTAAATCCATAATCACCGAACTTCTCGTCTGTTTCAAGATCGTGAGTTGTTACTTTCAATAGTAGAGAAACAAACTCCAACAGCTTCTTAATCAACCCCTCTTTTAATATCTCTGTATCGACTTCATTGGATATATCTACCGAAAGCCCGCTTCTCTTACCACACAGCTTAAGATTAATATCACTTTCATTTCCATAAGTCACTATTTTTTGTCCGGAGACACCTTTCAAAAAATCTTCCAATATTTTCACTCCCTCTGTGACTGGCAGGGCCAACATTCCCCATTGCTGCTCCAGATACCTCCTGCTCTCTGCATCCACCTTCATTCCTCCATCTTCCCATAATGGCCAGTTAATACTTATCGTCTTTCCGTGTCTATTGCCCTTCTCCCGTTCTCTTTCACGATATTCCGCATAGTTATCCAAATAAACATTTGCCGAAGCATAATCACCCTGGCCAATGTTTCCTAATACCGCTGTCATCGATGAGAAGAACACCATAAAGTCCAGCTTTTCTTCTTTCGTCGCTTCATCCAAGTTCTTCACACCCTGAATCTTTGGCAATAGCACTTCGTCAATCTCAACCTTTATCTTCTTTAGAATTAAGCTATCGCGAAGCACCCCTGCTGCGTGAATGACACCATCGAGCTTTCCGTAGGTTTGTTGTATTGTTGCAACTAAGGAATCTACCTCTTCCCGGTTACATATGTCACATCGGTAGTAAACAGCATTGGTTAGTGATTTTATAAGCGTCTGCTTTTCCTGGCTTAGCATGCTTCTGCCTATCAGTATTACCTTACTGTCTTTAATCTTACTTATATGGGATGCATATATAAAACCAAGACCACCAGCACCACCTGTGATCAGATATACGCCACCCTCTTTGAATCCTGTACCCGGAGCCATCGGTACTTCCGATACTGGAGATACTGCTTTTGCTTCCCTGCGTCCATTGAAATACCTTACTTCCACATCCTGGGAGTTCAGTTCTGCTTCCAGTATATCCGCAATATCAACCAGGCTGTCAAGCGATAATTTATCTACACCAAGTACTTTTCCTGTGATCTTCGGATTTTCAAGCGCTGAGGTTTTTAAAAGGCCAGATACAAACCCGTAATCCAAGTATTCATCGTTACGGTATACTACAATTATTTCAACCGGCTTTTTCTCAAGTATCTTTGCTTTTACTCTTTCAAAAACAGCCATAAAATAGGAAGACTCCTGCTCCTTGTTCAGCGATTCGACTTCGATTGCCAGACGTTCCTGCAGTTTGTCGGCAAGGTCTGCAGAGCCTGCTGCTAATAGTATCAGTCGGTTGGATTGCAAAGGAGAAACGGAATCAACTGAAAGAGATCTCAGTTGCCATAGGTTATTATAAACATAAAGTCTGGAGCTTGCAGCATTTGTCTGATTTCCGGAATTTAATGCTGTCTCTTTCAAATTCTCTTCCGACGGAATCCAGTACCGATCACGTGCAAATGGATAGGTTGGCAGCTCCACCCAGTCAGGAGCCTCATTGCTATATAATATATTCCAGTCAACCGGTAAACCGGCACACCAATATTTTGCAAGATTATTCAAATCTTTATCAGTAAGCCAAGAGTTAACAGTGGCCTCTCTTGCATCAGTTACTTTATTAATCTTCGAACGATTCTTGCTGTTTCCTAAATAGATATTTTCTGAAGTTATTCCTTTACAATATTTAGTAAGTATTTCCTTTAAATCATCTGTATGTTGATACACGAAAGCGAGGCGCTCCTCCATTTCTTCCCGGGTCATTTGCAGGCTATAGCATAAAGCTGCATGATCTGTGGTGGGATTTTGTTTTATAAATTCTGCAAACTTTTCAGTATATGCTTTTAGCCTGTCTGAATTTTTAGCTGATAATACAAACAAGTAAGGTCCTGATTTTCCTTCTTCATTAACACATGCTTTCTGCTCCTTGGTAAAAGACTCCAGAACCACATGTCCGTTTGCTCCTCCGATTCCAAAACTACTCACCCCAGCTCTTAAAAGGTCCTTAATTGGGGATCTCCATGACTGCAACTCACTTTGAATATAAAATGGACTGCCTTGCAGCTCAATTTTGGTATTTAGATTATTATAGTTAATGGTTGGCGGTAATGAAGAGTGCTTCATCGAAAGCAAAACTTTGAGCATACCTGCCATTCCTGATGCAGCTTCTAAATGTCCGATATTCGATTTTATGGAACCTAATCCGCACCATGCCTTCACTGCATTCATTTTCTTGGATCTACCAGCCTTAGGTTTCGGATTTTCCGAAGAGGATTGCAAATTTTTAAAGGCAGCAGTTAATCCGGTTATTTCAATGGGATCACCAAGGATTGTTCCTGTCCCATGCGCCTCTATATAACTTACACTTTTAATATCAATGCCCGCATTATTATAGCTATCCTCAATAAGTTTCCTTTGCTTTTCCGGGTTCGGAACAGTTAAACCACCGGATAGTCCACCGTGATTTACAGCTGTGCCTTTAATAACACCTGCGATATGGTTTCCTTGCTTTACTGCATCTGTCAATGGCTTGAGAAACATTAATACTGCCCCTTCACCCCGCACATATCCATTGGCCTTCTCATCGAAGGTATGACATTTCCCATCCTTACTGAGCATATTGGAATCGTAGTAGGCAACGCTCCTCATTGGATGGCACATAAGATGTACAGCACCGACTATGGCTTGTGTACAATCACCAGAACGTATAGATTTTACGGCTTCATGTATGGCTACCAGAGATGAAGAGCACGCGGTGTCAATCAGCATGCTAGGGCCATCGAAATCGAAGAAATAAGAGATCCGGTTGGGCAACAATGCCACAGAAGTTCCTGTTCCGGTCAATGTTTCTTTCCTGAGACGTTCTTGCAATAAGAGTTCATAATCAGTTCCACTGGCTCCTATATAAACCCCCGTTTTAGTACCCTTTAGCGACGAGGCTTTATATCCTGATTTTTCGAATAGTTCCCAAGACAATTCTAGCAATATCCGTTGCTGGGGATCCATTAATTCCGCTTCTCTTGGAGAGATTCTAAAAAATGAAGCGTCAAAAGCATCTATCTCCTTAATATATCCACCTTTATTAATCCCTTTATGGGTAGTAGTTACATCGATCCACGACGGCCATGTCCAACGGTTTTGCGGAGTTTCGGATATAAAGGATTTACCTTCGGATAGAATATTCCAGAGATCTTCTTCGGTAGCCGCTCCAGGAACACGAAAGGATACCGCTATAATTGCAATATCTTCCTCAGTTCCCTGCATGGCGGCCTTTGACTCCAAAGAGCGTAATGCTATTTCAACTTCCTTCTCTTCATAACCCAATTCCATTAAAAGATATGTCGTAATATCATTAATAGTTGATAATCCGAAAAACCTGCTGGGATTGCTCTGTATATTATAATCCCGGTTCAGGTACACGGAAAGTTCACTATATACTACCGATCCTATCCCCAATAATTTTAAATCTGTACCTGCATCAATATCTACTTCCTCTAGAACCGAGGAAAAAAAATGAATACAAATTTCATTTAATCTTGAACGATTATATAACTCTTTCATGGAATGCTTTTAATAAAGCTTCGTAGTTTTTTAATTTTCTTCTTGAGACTTAGATTTGTATTCTTGATTTTTGGAAATCCATCCCAAAAATATTCCCAACCAACCCATGAAGTCAATAGCCAATTTTGGTCATTTATTAATGACATGATCTGATTTTAAAGGAAGCAATACAACCCTTCCTTCTCTTCATACCCCAATTCCTAAAAAAAAACATGTAGTAATATCATCAACAGTTGATAATCCTAAAGACCTGCAGGGATTGCTCTGTATATTATAATCCCTGTTCAGTTACATGGTAAGTTCACTATATACTACCGGTCCTATACCTAATAATTTTTAAATATGTACTTGCATCAATATCTACTCCCTCTAGAACCGAGGAAAAAAAATGAATACAAATTTCATTTAATCTTGAACGATTATATAACTCTTTCATGGGATGCTTTTAATAAAGCTTCGTAGTTTTTAAGTTTCTTCTTGAGATTTGTATTTTTGATTTCTGGAAATCCATCCCAAAAATATTCCCAACCAACCCATGAAGTCAATAGCCAATTTTGGTCATTTATTAATGACATGATCTGATTTTAAAGAGAGCAATACAACCTCAACTTCCTTCTCTTCATACCCCAATTCCTTTTAAAAACACATAGTAATATCATCAACAGTTGATAATCCTAAAGACCTGCTGGGATTGCTCTTTATATTATAATCCCTGTTCAGGTACACGGATAGTTCACTATATACTACCGATCCTATACCTAATAATTTTTAAATCTGTTCTTGCATCAATATCTACTTCCTCTGGAGCCGAGGAAAAATGAATACAAACGATTATATAACTCTTTCATGATGCTTTTAATAAAGCTTCGTAGTTTTGTTAAAGGATTACTGACCTCTTGTCTTTAAAAGCAAAAATTACTTATCTATGGTAAAAAACTTTGAATTAACTTGGGGGCATACTTAATGCCTTAAACTCTGATAATAATTAGAACTTATACTTTATAAGTCCTATTCTGAAAAGCGTTTATTTCTAAATTAAAAATTAGCATACATCCCAATAATGGTAGGGATTTATGTTTAGTTTATTATTTGTTCTTTCTAGTTGTTCATTTGTAATTTTCAACACACTTAGGTAGCAAGAAGAATCATGGTCATATAATATATAATGACACATGTTTCATTCACTATCTCTAAATTCATTCTTAGGTATTTCAATCAATATGATTAAAAAATCACCGTTTAGTTTCCGTCATAAAAAAAAATTAAGCTTACAAATTCTTATGGCCTATTTCCTTCATCAGGATGAAACATGAGCTATTGTTTATTGTCATCGCAATGCTCAATGTCTTTTATTCTTTTAAATATATAATTGCTTATATACCCAAATTAAAAGATTAATAAAAAATACAATTAATATTAACCCAAAAATATTCATCAATATTATACAAGAATGATACTCCTAGAACATCTCAAACTTGTATTTTTAATTTAACTATTCATTGGCATATGATGCCTACGATTCATGGGTTAAAGGTAATATTTTATTTCTCTCTCTCAATTTTTTTATAAAAAAAAAAATTCAAATGTATAGGTCATTTCCTCTGGTAAGATATTTCCACAGCTCAATAGACACTAGAATCAATATGTAAAAAAAAACATAACTCATTTGTATTCTTTCATTTAAACTCAAAAATACTGATTAACAAAATATGTCCCAACAGTTTCAAAGATTCCAGAAAAAATATTTCTTTGGTGTTGGAGAAATTGCAAAATGTTTATCAAAATCCATTTCTGATTTTAAAAATATCAGAAAGGGTTCCTTCAACAGTCAGAGGTTAAATTTCAAATGATACTTCTAATTTTTAAATAATTATCCGTTTGATTCATGCATCTATTAAGTCAAGTTGAGACTTATATCATCTGTATGAATCAACAATCGGATAGTGATACTCATACTTAAATAGGACTATACTGCCCTTTTTTAATATTTGAATCAATAAGCAATAAAGTTATATATCTTAATGATGGTTTATTAGACTTGAAATCTTAATTCCATTTTCTAACATTTTCTTTGATATTGAATTCACGGGTGATTAAAAGAAATATTGAGGGGATAGTCAAGATAGCCTATTCGCAAACTTTTATATGCATCACGGGAACACAATAAGAATAATGGTCATTTTGTAAATCTTCCTTTAGTGGAGTGAAAGAAAAACAAAGGGAAGCATATGAAGTACCAAAGTCAAATTCATGGACTGGTTGGGTTGTAGTAGTGAATTACCTAGCTTTAAAAGCAAAATGCCGAAAGTTTTTTACAAACTTTCGGCACTTAAAACTTAATACTTATAACTTACAACTAAGCTAATCTTATGCTTCTCTCACTTTCCCAGACTTCAAACTTATCAAGTTCATCCTTAAATCCATCCATCAGCCAAAGTATAACTGCTATATCATCTACAGCTCCTAATACAGGAATTTTATTCGAAATAAAATCGATATTAAAATAGAAATAAGAGAAAACCAATCCTACCTGGATAAGCAGAAAAGGGGAAACATTTTTATATTCTCCCTTAAAAACAGCTTTTAACATTCTCTTTGCTAGGCCGGCCTCACGTCCAATCACCTCAAACTTAAACCTTTTGGCTTCCGGATCATAAAATTTATCCACAACTTCTTTTAAGGCATCTGCGTGTGCACCTTTTGTAAAAGAAGTTCCAAAAGAAATAAGTTTCTTAATCCATTCTGACTTGAATTGATCAAGATCAATAGGTTCCTTATCTCCGTTGCTTTCAAATCCTTTCATACTCTGACTTTTTTAATTAAAACATAAGTCAGGGCTTACTTAGTTCTGATTTAATACATATACTCCCAGGCAGTTTTATAAGCGCCTATTGACTCTGTATAGTCAAGAAATCCCCTGTAAAACGGATGCCCTGAAAGCGTACCGCTTTCCCCAAACACTACCAGCTTCTTTTTCGCTCTGGTCATCGCTACATTCATTCTTCGTATGTCATTTAAGAAACCTATTTCCCCTCTGGAGTTTGACCTCACCAGACTTATATACACAATATCTCTTTCCTGACCCTGAAAACCATCTACAGTATTGATTGAAATCTGCTTTTTAAAACTGTCTTCAAATTCTGCAGCAGCGAGCAAATCTTTTAAGAAATTTACCTGAGCTTTATAAGGTGAAATCAAAGCTATTTTCAGTTTTTCATCCATCATAACCTGCTGACCGATCTTTTCAACCAGAGCTGTAAAATGTTTTAATAGCAACTGCGCTTCTTCCGGATTTAAAGTACTGGATGTTTCTGCTTCTAATTTTTTCCTCAAAACCACATCCGGCAGTATCGACGAATTCAACCGGAGCTGTAAAATCAGGATCACCATTCAGAAGTCTGTCTTTTACTGAGGCATGGGCTATGAGTTTATCATAATAAAATTGTACAGAGGAGAACTTCATAATTTTCTCATTCATTCTGTACTGAGTATCCAGCATTACATCTGCCTTTTGACGCTGAATACATTTTTCAAACAGAGTTACAGAAAGCCCCTTTTTCGCTGCTTCTATGGATTTGACTGTTGGTGGCAACTGGCAATGATCTCCTGCAAAGACTACCCTGTCTGCCTTGGTTATCGGAATCCAGGTTGCAGGTTCCAGTGCCTGTGCAGCCTCATCAATAAATACGGTTTCAAACGTTCTGTCTTTTAACAGATAAGAAGCTGCACCTACAAGCGTGCAGGTAAATACACGTGCCCTGCTTAAAATATCCTGAGTGATATAATTCTCTATAGCTTCTGCTTCCTGCTGCAATTTCCTTGACTCGTCCAGAATTATTCTTCTCTGATTTCTTTCTTCCTTACCAAAATTTCTTTTATACTTCAAGGCCATATTCCGGTACTCAATGGCGCGTTTTTTTAATTCCTTTATTTGTTTGAAGTCTTTATGATTGGAAATCTGTACATCTAAAGTATGTGCAAGAAGAGATTCGCTGACTCTTGAAGGGTGTCCGAGTCTGACAACCTTAACACCTTTTTCATCCAGCTTTTCAGTAAGTAAATCAACAGCAGTGTTACTGGGAGCACATACAAGCACCTGCTCCTCTTCAGACAGTATCTGTTTGATGGCTTCTACAAGTGTCGTTGTTTTACCTGTTCCCGGAGGTCCGTGTATAATGGCAACATCTTTTGCAAAAACAACATTTTCTATGGCCTTCTTTTGTGAATCATTTAATGAAGGATTAAGACTAAGTGTTTTTTTCTCCCTGAAGCCAGCCTTTTCCTTGCCTAACAGCACCTCTCTCAATTGAGCCAACCTGTTATGCTTGGCCTTGATTACCCTTTGCAGGGTATTTTCCATTTCTTTGTAACTGGTTTCGTCAAACAGCAAGTCTAGTCCTAACTTTCCACGATCAAACCAGTCAGGAAGCTCATCAACAAAAAGAGTAAGTTTGATATTATCTGGGCGGACAGAAGTTACCACTCCTGCGAGTTTGCTTTCAGGTTCTTCATCCTGATTATTGGTAAACACCGCAGCTACCCGACCTGACTGAAACTGGTGAGAAATTTCTTTAAAAGAGGGTCTTTCAATCTCAAGAATTAGTCTGTCACCAACACCATAATAAGATTCTTTTACTACTATCGGGTACCAGGTAAGTCCTTGTGCCCGTCTCTCAGGTATGGATGCATTCAGCATCTTAGACTCATAAAGTTTCCTGTCTTCTTCCTGCTCTACCTTCAATATATCCAGAAGCTCCTGAAGCTCTTCTCTGGAATCTTTTTCTGACATTAATTTATTAGGATAAATAAAGTGATTACAAATAGACTAATTACTTAAGACAATTAAAATTGCTATAAGTTCAATTAATAATTCTGATATCTTTTGCTGAATTTCGGGCAAGGAATTGCTCTTCCTCTCTTTTTAACTTTCCTTTTATCATAAGGAATTTCCCATTCGTAGATCAGTGAAATCTCATGAGCACCGTAGCTATTACTCACGGAAAGCTTTGAAACAGGAAGGTCAAAGCTGTAAGCGAAGCTTAATCCATTAAAATGAATCCCAGCCATGAGGATGAATGACTCGTTATTCAGCAATCCGGAAGCATAATTTTTCACAGGAATACCTCTATACCAAAGACCGAACATTATAGGGTCATAAGTCAGATATGCTCCAAGGTCAAGCTGATCAAATGCGTCCTGAGATTTATAGTTAAAAGTAGGAGTAAAACTTCTTTCAGGCATATATCTGTTTCCATTCCAGTTTTTCAGGAAAAACTTATATCCTGAATGTACAGAGAATTTTACAGGAAGCTTCACATCAGGTAAACCTGTTACGGATTGATTGGGCCTGTTGAGATGAAATCCGGAGAGCCCCAACCAGAAATGGTCATCATAAAGTAAACCACCGGCGGAAACATCCAGAAAATTCAGTCTTGAACCAGTAAAGGCATCTGCTGATGCTCCTCCTGTCAAACCGCTATTATCCAATTGATCACCAAATACAAAGCTTGCATAGTCGATTGTCCTGTTGGTGTATCCCAATTGAATTCCAGGCCTGAATGTCCAGCGGTTGCTTAGCCAAACTTCGTAGGAATAAAATAAATTAATATCAGTGGAAACGAGTGCACCGTTATTCCCTTGTTTATCCCTTTTAACCAACAGCCCCACACCACTTCTGTAAGATTCAATGTTATGATCAAGAGAGGCTGCATAAGTAATAAAAGATGCTCCGGTTCCAGGCCATTGATTTCTGTAATTCAGAATAGCCCTGGTATTTTCAGCAGTACCGGCAAAAGCAGGATTTAAATATAAAGGAGCATTATAATACTGGGAAAACTGAGGATCCTGAGCAAAAGAGGAATTTGCAATGAACAAACTCCCAAGGATTATAAAAAAGTAAAAGCTTTTAAACATAGAAGTACTGCAAAAGTATAAAAATTAACGAAACCTGTGCAGGAACTGATATTAGAATTCTATATTTAAAAGCTTTTTTTTATAATAAAAGCAGAAATATTAATGATGATGCCCACCCGGACCATGTACGTGTCCGTGATCAAGTTCTTCAGCTGTAGCATCTCTAACATCCACTACTTTTCCCTGAAATTCAAGATTCAATCCGGCAAGAGGATGATTAAAATCTATAGTAAGTTCGTTTTGATTTACGGCTAAAACTTTACCTCTCAGAAAATTTCCGTCTGCATCTGACATTGGCACAAAGGTACCAACCTGAAATTTAGATTCGTCAAATTCTCCATCGATTTTAAATATTTCTTTGGAAAGGTTAACAACCGCTTCCTCTTCAAAATCACCATAGGCTTCATCTGAAGTGATAACAAATTTAAAATCAGCACCACTTGTAAGACCATCCAGCCCCTCTTCAAATTTTTCAGGTAAGCCACTGCTACCGAAAAGGAACACCATTGGTTCCTGAGCATTTACCTTCTCAGAAACTTCCACATTACCCTCCTGATCTTTTGCCTGAAGATCGTAGGTTACGGCCACTACTTTGTTTTTTTCAATTTTCATTATTTTGACTTTCTATAAAATTCTGAAGCAATAATTATAAATTCTGAAACACCGATTTAGTTAATTATGTATATAAAGAGAAAAATGCGGTGTAAGGTTTAAGAATAGTTGTGAATAAATTTATTCATTCACCTGCAGATTAAATAAAATTCATGACAAAAAAGAATTATGTTTGAAATATTTTAAAAGAAGGCCAAGTGATCAACTGGACAATTGAAGAAAAACACCTGACACTCAAATATAACTGGAAAATATCCAGAAGTGAATCCGTTACAAAGAACAATTTTTTTCTCCAAATTACGGATGGTACAAATTCGGGATCAGGAGAAGTAGCTCCTAATATCAGATATGGAGAAACGCCCCAACTCATTAAAGATCAATTTGATTTTTTCTTAAAAAATGGTGCATCCAGGATTAAAAATTTGGATGATTTACAAAATTTACTAAATTTCACACAAATTTGTAATTCTTTGAGATTTGGGATTGAATCCGCTTACATCCACTTTCTCAGTAAAATACAAAATTTACCTGTTTATTCTTTTCTCGGGTTGGACGAACCCAAGAATATTTTTACAGCATATACGCTTCCGATAATGCAAATTGGTGAAATTCAAGCATTTTATAAAAATCACCAATTAGAGCGATTTAAATATCTTAAGTTAAAGATAAACTCAGAAAACGGATTCGACCTTTTGAAAGAGGTACGTAAGCTTTCTACCCAATCAATCATGATTGATGCAAATGAAAGCTGGCAAAATGTTGAAGAACTTATAATATTTCTTGAAAAAATAAAAAAAGATAATATTGTCTTTGTTGAACAACCTCTTCCGTATAACTTTGAAGCGGAGTATAAATATCTTAAGCAAAATAGTACTTTAGATATTTTTGCGGACGAATCAATAACTGACAAAGCTGATTTCAGCAATTTAACTGAGCAGTTTCATGGAATAAACGTGAAGCTTATGAAATCCGGCAGCTATCTGAATGGCATTAGACTTTTGAAAGATGCAAAAAAACATGGCTTAAAAACCATGATTGGTTGTATGATAGAAACAAGTTTGGGTATTTCATCAGCCATGAATCTTTGCAGCCTGACAGATTACAATGATCTAGATGGTTATTTTGTAATTGATAATGAACCATTTAATCTAATAACAGAAAAAAAAGGACAGCTTTTTTATAGTAAAACTTAAATTTTTAGGTAGGTATGGCCAAGACCAAATCAAAAGAAACAAAAAAAAGCAGTAAACCTGCAGCTAAAAAATCTAAAGAAACGACGCAAAAGGCGGCAAAAAAGTCGGCAGTAAAAAAGGTAGTTTCAAAGAAAGCTGTAGCGCAAAAAAATGTAGCGAAAAAAGCGGCTGTGAAAAAAGCTGTAGCGAAAAAGGCTGTTGTGAAAGCGGTTGCTAAAAAACCTGTAGCAAAAAAGGCCGTTGAGAAAGCAGTTGCTAAAAAAACAGTAACAGCTAAAAAAGCAGTTGTTAAAAAGACTGTACCTCCAAAGGCTGCAGCAAAAAAAACAGCTGACAAAAAAGTAGAAGTTAAAAAAACAACTTCAAAACCAGCAACCAAAGCTACTTCAGTTTCAAAAACCAAAGCGCCAAAACCTAGTAAAGAAGTTAAAGTTCCAAAGCCTGCAGAGAAAAAAGTAGTGAGTAAACCTGCGGTTCCTGCAAAAAAAGCTGAGCCGGTCCAAAAGGCAGTTCCTAAAAAAACCGAGGAGAAAGCGACTGCTCAGAGAGAGCCAGTAAAAACTGCTCCCAAACCGGAAATAAAAAAAGAGCCTTTGATCCCAAGAAAACCAGACATCTATATTCCACATTTGGAAGACAATTTTGATACTTCCAACAGGGCAATACCAGATATAGATTTGAATATTGATAAAAAAATAGAACTTAAAAAAGAGTTGCTGAACAAATGCATCGAAATGCAAAGCAACATCGTGCAGACGGCAAAAAAAGCTATGGATGATGC
The DNA here is from genome assembly GCA_024707265.1 of Sporocytophaga sp. Classification (GTDB taxonomy): domain Bacteria; phylum Bacteroidota; class Bacteroidia; order Cytophagales; family Cytophagaceae; genus Sporocytophaga. The sequence continues at coordinate 835,955 of JANQAB010000010.1, forward strand.
GCAGGAAAGCGCCAATGAAGAAGAGGGAGCTTCCGGAGAAGAAAGATTTGAAGGTTTCAGAGAAACAATGCAGATCACTAGAGATATGTATGCCAGACAACTACAGGAAGGTATTAACAGTCTTTCCCTGCTAAAAAGAATTTTCCTGAATCCACAAGAAAGCATAGGACTTGGGTCTGTTGTTTACACCGAATTACAAAACTATTTTATAAGCGTCAGCCTGGGAGAAACCAAACTTGCAGAAAAAAAACAGTTTCATAGCAATTTCTACCATGACTCCTCTTTACCATGCTATGGCTGGTAAAAAGAAGGGGGATAAATTTGTATTCAGAGACAAGGAATATACTATACTTGAAACGTTTTAATAAGCTGAAAGCAAAAAGCGCAAAGCTGAAAGTATATCATATAAAAAGGCCCCTTTATTGAGGGGCTTTTTTGCTTTAAGCCTTACGCTTTCAGCTTTTTCATCTGAATACCGTTATCTAGATAAGCTGAAAGCAAAAAGCGCAAAGCTGAAAGTATTCATAAAAAAAGTCCCCTTTTACAATGGGGACTTTTTGCTTTTCGCTTTAAGCTTTACGCTTTTTCACTTCGTTGCTGAAGCATTCTGCTCAAAAGCATTCTTTATCTCTTCAAACCCAACTTGTGCCTCAAATTTGGTAATCATCTCTAATTTTTCATCAAACAGATATAAAGATGGATACCCGATTGCATCAAACTGGCGATAAAAATCATCCTTTGCATCATGAAGTACGGTTATCTGAGGAAACTGAGCAAGCTTGTACAGATTATGAAATTGTTTCACCTGTTCAAGGCTATTGGGACTTATCATTAAAATTTCAACATTCTGAAAATAATTAATGTTGTTCAAAATCTCAGTTGTTTCCTCCTGGCATAAATCACACAAAGGGTTAAAATAGACAATCATTATTTTCTTGTTTTGCGGAATATCTTTATTAGTATATTTTTTCCCGTCAAGTCTCACATAATTGATTTCCGGTATTTTATTTCCTCCTGTATTCTCTTTTACTATCAATTCTGCTTTGGTTTCTATGTCATTTCCCATACTTAAGCTTGTCAAGCCAACCAACAAAAAGCAGATTATATATTTAAATTTCACTCCCATATCATTTATCAAGTTACCCGAAAATATAACATGGCCATTTCAACGGTTGTTATCATTCGCCTTAGACTTCAACAAAGACAAGGGTTTTGAGGTTATTTAGATAAAACAAAAGATGAAGAGGCGAAAAATCACCATATTTTTACTGATTATTTTTTCCTTGATAACAACCTCCGGGTACCTGGTTGGTTGCAATGAGAGCAAAAATCCGGTATATCCAGGTAGAAAGTTGTCGGACAAAACTCCTTTATCTCTTGATACAACTGTTATTACAACACCTGGAATAGGCTATACCAAAGGTGACGTCTATAAGTTTTTCTTTGGAGAACATTACAGAAAGGTCTGGGCTACTCCGGTTGAAGTTCCCATCATTGACCTTGAAAATACTCATGGGGGGCTTGCATTTTCCAAGGCAGGTGGAAATATGCAAACTATCAGTATCCGGTTAAAAAGTGCGGAAGGCAAAAGATTTGTTCTGAGAGGGATAGATAAAGACCCCACCAAAATATTACCTAAGATCATGAAGATTCATCCGATAAAAGGATTATTGCAGGATCAGATATCTGCCATGAACCCTTATGGTCCTCTTGCTATTCCCGGCCTTGCCAATGCCGCAGGGATCTTTCATGTAAATCCAATACTGGTATACGTTCCGGATGAAAAAGATACGGAAGCTTTTCTTGATGGTTTAAAGGGAAAACTTGCCATGCTTGAAGAATTTCCTGATAAAGAATGGGCCAATACCGAGCAATATGGATTTGCTTCTGATATCATTTCCACAGAAGACATGCTGAAAGAAAGGTTTAAACACCAGAATGCTAAAATTGATGCCAAAACTTATGCAAAATGCCGCTTGTTTGATTTTCTGGTCGGAGACTGGGACAGGCATTCAGATCAATGGAAATGGGCAGTCTTTGAGGATAGTACAGGAATGACCTTCAAACCTATTCCAAGAGACAGAGACATGGTCTTCTTTCAGTTTAATGATGGTTTAGTTTTGAAGTTAGCGGTTGCAATCAATTCGAAACTACAATCATATGATTATGATATCCAAAGCATCAAAGGCATGGGAAGAAACAGCAGGTACTTAGACAGGCTTGTTCTCCCTGAGCTTACAGAAGAAGTTTGGAATCACCTTATCAAAGATATCCAGATACGCATCACGGACTCTGTAATTGTAACCGCTATAAAAAGCTGGCCACAACCAGTATTTAACCAAATAGGCCAATCTACGATTGATAAACTTATTTACAGGCGAGATCATCTGTCTAAAACAGGAATTGAATTTTATAAATTGATTCAGAAAGAACCCATCATCGTAGGAACAGATAAAAAAGATCACTTTAAAATAGTAAGGCAAAAAAACACTACAGAAGTTACTGTATATGACAATGATGAAGAACAACTTTTATATAAAAGAGTATTTGACAATCATCTTACCAATAATATAACCCTGTATGGTCTGAAAGGAGAAGATGAATTCATTATAGAAGGAAAAGCTAACAAAGGAATCCTTTTAAACATATACGGCGGAGAATCCTTTGATAAAATCATTGATCATTCAGAACTGAAGGGCATATTAAAGAAAACAAGAGTTTATGAATACGGACCCAATCGTTATGAAGGTACGACAGAGTTAGAGTTATATGTGAACGATCCGTTGTATCATTATTTTGAAAGGTCCGGCAGACGTGAATAATAAGATACTCTACAATCTTTTATCCCTTATTAATTCCATTAACCAAATATTCTTTTCATAAACCGTTCGCTAATAAAGAAAGGAGGGCCCTACCCTACTTCCATTTATCTTCTAAACACTTCTAATGCTTACGAGTAGTATTTTGATAATTTGATAAACTTCATTCAAGCTTGAAGGATAATAAACATCTCATTAATAAAGCGGAAGAACATTCAGATTAACATTTAAACAATTTTTCATTAGACCAACTAAAGCTATGTTCAAGGTAAAATCTACACACAAGGTCTCTTTCAATGAAATGAAAAGACTTGGGGATATTATAAATGGTCCTGAAGCCCAAGCCGAAGAAATTCTGTATACAAAACCAGATAAACTAAAAGGAAGAAAAGGTTACGATCCTGACTTTCTTGAAGATTGGACAATAGACTTTCCCAAAGCAACGGGAGTCAAGGCTTATGACATGTTAAAATTAAAAGATACTGATGATGTAGAATTGAAATATACCCATTTCTCTATCATCATGTCTCGCTCACGTAAATTGTCTATGATTACCGGTGTTAATATAGATGGTAATCAATCAAAGAAAATCGGCAGGTCAGACAAATGGTATCTGGATAGCAGAATTGAAACAAATCAGCAATTCGGAAACGAGCTTTATCAAAACAACAGGTTTGACAGAGGACATATGGTTAGAAGAGAAGATCCTGTATGGGGAGATGACGCAGCCACTGCCAACCTGGATACTTTTCATTATACTAATGCCTGCCCTCAGATTGATGTGTTTAACCAACACACATGGTTGGGTCTCGAAAATTATATTCTTCAGAATGCCAGAGTATATCAGATGAAGGTTTCCGTATTTACAGGTCCTTTCTTTACCAACAACGATATCACCTATAAAAATGCAAGAATACCAGGAGCTTATTGGAAAGTCATAGCATTCCTCAAAGAAGACGGCACACCGTCTGCCACAGCTTATAAGATAAGTCAGGAAAATGAATTATCCGATATTGGATTTATATATGGCCCTTACAAAACCTATCAAATCAGTATAAGTGAAGTGATGATGGATACCAATATTGACTTTGAAGCATTGGAACAATATGACGGATTTTCACAACATGAGATAATGTCCTCCCTTAGTAATTTCAGGAAAGAGATCAGAAATTTCAATGATATAATGTTGTAAGTGTAAAGCTAAAAGCTAAAAGTCTTTAATTCCACTGTAAACAAAAAAGGAGGATTTAATTGCCTCCTTTTTCGTTTAAAAGTTATAGTTAAAACCCTCAGCGGACTCAACGGAGAATTCTCCTTTATCTTTGTTTTATGTTAAACTTTAACCCTGAGTGTTATTAAAAAATTTCTACCGGGAGCACTGATACCTGAAGCAAAAATTCTATAATTCCTGTCTAGTAAATTCTCCACAGAAACCTGCAGTTGAATATATCTGTTCACATCAACAGCTGTTCTAAGATTCAGCGTATACCATGAAGGCATTCCATCTGCAGTTGCCTGAGCAATATTGTCTTCTCCAACTAAGTTATAATTTTTCAACCTTTTCCATCCATTATACAATACAAAAAACTCCCCTCTGAATCTTTTCACTTTAACATTTACCGAACTTCTTCCAAATACCGGAGGAATATGATCAAGAGGATAATCTGAAGAATCTGTTTTAATTCTTCCATACGTATAGTTAAATGTATTGGCTAATCCTATATTTTTAGTGAGCTCTGCATAGAGTGTTATATTGCCTCCATAAATGTATGCTTTTCCTGCGTTTACGCTTGTTTGCACCCTACTCATTTTACCATCATACAATATAGAATCCTGGCCATTATATCTGCCGAATTGAGTTGTTATGGCATTGATATACCAGGTATAATAAGCAGTACCTTCAATATGAACCCGATTGATTAATGATTTTGCGATACTTATTTCTCCGTTGTAAGTATATTCTGGTTTCAAATTCGGATTCGGGACAATGACATTACCAGGAACAGATTCAAACACTTTACTTAGATCATCCACATTCGGAGAGCGGAATCCGGTTGAACCAAACACTGACAATCTCCATGATTTCTCAGGAAGATATACAAGTCCTATATTTCCATTTAAAGCACCATTTGTTTGTTTGATTTCTGAATAAGGAAAAGGGAAAAAAGTCTTCTCTCCGAAGTTGGCTTTCAACTCTACATTACTGTATCTGACACCTTCTGATAGTATAAGCTTTTTATTGAGCTCTATACTGTGAGTTAGATATCCTGCAATCGTTCTCATAGTGGAACCACCGCTTGGATATCTTGTATCAAGCGGAGTTCTTAAACCTGTAACCACACTCTGGCCAAATGCAGAAGAACCTACTTTATTATAATTAACCTCCAGGCCATATCGGAATTCATTTTTCTTCAAAACCTTTTCCAAATCTAAATTCATGGAATATATGCTCAGCTTTTCTTTCCTGCTGTTTCTGACTTCTCTGTTAAATCTCCTGTCATAACGGCTTTCTTCAATATCCTGATAGGCAAGTACCATTCTGGCTTTATCATAAAACGCTGTTTTTTCATTTAAATCCAGATGATATGACCCCAGCAATCTTTTCTGTGGGCCATAATACCATTCTGCATAAGCAGGCTTACCGTTAAACTGAGCTAACCTGTCATAACGTGGAATATCCGAACTGTTAGAATACTGAAAATTTAATGTGTGCGTAACTTTTGTTGAAGGAGAGAACAATATCTTTTGTAAGAAATCATATTGTTTGTAACCTGACTGTTTTTGAATATCAGAATTACTATTATATAAAACAGAATCCTTACCTCCTATCCTTTCTACATAAAAGTTTCTTTTACCAAAATCATTGTATGCAGCTTTTCTATTTGCCCCTTGTCTTAAATCATCAAAATCAGAATATGTAAAACTTGTTAATGAAGCAATCTTATTAAATCCAATATTAATATCAACATGTCCTGTTTTTTCTGAATTGGCAGATGAATATCTGGAATAGGCATTGGCACTGGCAAATGTTTTTCCTTTGCCTCCTGACAGAACTGGTCTTTTCGTATAGAAGCTCATAACACCACCTAAGGCGTCACTTCCATATATGACAGATCCAGTACCGAACAACAACTCTGTTCTTTCCAGAACACTGTTATCAAGGGTAATTACATTTTGCAAATGCCCTCCCCTGTATACAGCGTTATTCATTCTTATTCCATCAACAACCATTAACACCTTATTCGCTTCAAATCCCCTCATAATGGGGCTTCCCCCACCCATCTGACTCCTTTGTACAAATACATTCCCCGTATTCTGAAGCACATCAGCAGTGGTCTCCTGACTTGCAAACTGCATTTCGCCGGAATTTATAACCTGAATCTGTCTTGGGATATCTCTTCTGCTTTCTTCAAACTTACTACCTGAAACAACAATTCCGTCCATCAGGCCAGTCTCTTCAGACAAAACAACTTTAAAATCTAAGCCTTCCAAATCCTTTAAACTGGTAACATATGATTTATAACCTACCAGTTGAAACCGGACACTATCTGAAAGTTTAAACTGGGAGATATCCGCCTGCCCTTTAGAATTAGAGGTTGTATAAAACTGCTTTTTAAGATCACTTATAAAAACACCTTCTAGTGGCGTCTGACTAATCTGATCTGTAATAGTTACTTTCTGTGCATTTATTCCGGAATTAATCATGAAGAAAAATGCAGCAAAACCTAATCCTTTTTTAATATTTATTTTACAAAAGATCATTGAGTTGAATTTTAAGAGATTTTTAAAATAAAAAGAATAATAAAATCAGTTTATAATATTGCCAATCCCTCTATAGGCAAATATATCAAGTGAACTTATTGATTAGTACAAATATAGGCACTTCAAACATAACTTTCGAAGTGCCTATAATCAAATTTCACTAAAGGATCTATTTCTTAATAACCTTAACAGATTCAGAACTTCCATCCTTATATTTAACAGTAACTGCATAAACTCCTGCAGAGAACTCTTTTCCAAACTCAACAACCTTACCTTTCTCTACTTCACTTTGTGTGAAAGTGATATGACCGGAAACATCAGTAACTGTAATTTGTGCAACTGCCCTGCCTGGCTTCAAAGTAAACAGCTCTTCTGAAGGGTTAGGTGCAATAACCAAAGCTGCCGTTTCTTCTGAGTTTCCATCAACCCTTAACACAGAGCAGACAGATATATTCTTGCAAAACTGTTGGTAATAAGGAGCACCATTATAATTAACCCCCACACAAAACTGTCCACCGGTAAAGTTGGCCCCAAAAAGAATGTTAACTTTATAAGGCTGACCACTTACAGGGGTAATACTCTGAACTGAAGTATTAGCATACCAGCTATAGGTATTCGCCCCTACTGTATGCACAGAATTAAGTTCAAGCTGTGCAGAACCATTGACAGTACCGCAATCCGGACCTATTATTTCAGCAGTGCTGCTTCCGCTAACAGTTATATTGATTTGTGATGAAGTTGTAGTCGCACTGGAATTATCATAAGCAATTGCTGTAAGAACATAAGTTCCAGCGGCAACACTTGTCCAGGTATAGCTGTATGGAGAAGTCAGATCTTCACCAAGCTTTGTAGTGCCTTGGTAAAACTCCACTTTTGAAATACTACCGTCACTATCGGATGCATTGGCATTAATCGTAACAGAAGCAGGCGCTGTAAACGTTGCATTGTTCAATGGTGAAGTAATGCTTACAGTTGGTGCTACATTTCCTGAAGTAACAGTAATATTGATCAACGATGAAGTCGTACTTGCTGTAGCATTATCATAAGCAATTGCTTTAAGTGTATAAGTTCCGGCGGCAACACTTGTCCAGGTATAGCTATATGGAGATGTCAGATCTTCACCAAGCTTTGTATTACCTTGATAAAACTCCACTTTAGAAATACTGCCGTCACTATCAGATGCATTGGCATTAATCGTAACAGAAGCAGGAGCTGTAAACGTTGTATTGTTCAATGGGGAAGTAATACTTACAGTCGGTGCTACATTTCCTGAAGAAACAGTAATATTGATCAACGATGAAGTCGTACTTGCTGTAGCATTATCATAAGCAATTGCTTTAAGTGTATAAGTTCCGGCAGCAACACTTGTCCAGGTATAGCTATATGGAGAAGTCAGATCTTCACCAAGCTTTGTAGTGCCTTGGTAAAACTCCACTTTTAAAATACTTCCGTCACTATCGGATGCATTGGCATTAATCGTAACAGAAGCAGGAGCTGTAAACGTAGCATTGTTCAATGGAGAAGTGATGCTTACTGTTGGCGCAACATTTCCTGAAGAAACAGTTATATTGATTAATGAAGATGTAGTGCTTGATCCTGAATTATCAAATGCTACAGCCTTAAGAACATAGGTTCCTGCTGCAACGTTGGTCCAGCTGTAAGAATATGGAGAAGTCAGATCTTCACCAAGCTTTGTTGTTCCCTGATAAAATTCCACCCTTGTAATACTTCCGTCACTATCAGCAGCATTTGCACTTATCGTTACTGATGCCGGAACGGTAAACGTTGCGTTATTCAAAGGAGCAGTAATACTTACTGTCGGAGGAACACCAGGTAAAACTCTGAACAGACTGGCAGAAGGAATAAGTTGTTTAGTAATTCCTGAACTTTCATAATAAACATTTATTGATTCATCACCTCCCTGTTCAAAGAAATTTACTGTAACCGCGTGCTTTCCGGCCTTCAATGCAACAACACCTGATGCATGAGTCCCGGCCCCATGTAATCCGTCATTATCTACCACAAGTTCATTTCCGATATACAAATTACTTCCATCATCAGAGTCTGTATAAAAGGTATACAACCCATCTGCAGGAACATTTACAAAGCCTTTAAATCTGAAGGCAAAGTTATCATTTCTGTTTCTCGGAGTAAGGTCAAAATTGCTTATTGTACCTGTTTTTACTGCCGTAAGAATACTAAAATCAGGTATACTTGACCAGCTTCCTTCATAGTAGGAATAATCCAAACCTGACAATGTATTTGTTGGATTTTCCGGGTTTCTAAGGTCAAGTACTTTAATAGCAATTGCCTGAGAAGCGCCTACAACTCCAAGGTTATCTGTCGCAGCTGCAACAATGTTAAAACTTCCTGCCGCAACATTTGTAAGCGTTAAGGAATACGGGCTGGTAAGATCCTCTCCGACCTTTACCCCATCCTTATAAAATTCAACCTTTGCTATTGAACCGTCAGGATCTGTTGCAGTAACATTCACAGTGATGTTAGAAGCTGCCAGAAAAATTGCTTTAGATGCAGGAGAAGTGATGGAAACAACCGGAATTTTATTGGTAAAATCCATTGGAGAAAGTCTGCTTGCCGGTATAGGTCTTTCAAATTCCCCTGTCGGCAATTGCCAGCCATAGGAAAGATTATCATCACCCTCACCTTCTTTTTGCAAGGCTTCAATATAATATTTCTGACCAGCTACAAGATTGATCAAAGCAGATTCCTGAGTAGGATACCTGAACCAGTCTCTCAAACCTGTTGATTTTTCTGAATATGCAACTCTTACTTTAGTTGCCGGACTTGCGCTGGAGCTTAACCATAGTTCAGTGCTTTCATCACCTCCAATCCAGAATTTATATGAACCGGTATAAGGAGCACAGATATAACCTCTTTGACGCACTCCAAAATTGTTAGCCTGATTTACAACTTCTTCCACAGAAGTTACGTTGCTTTGTGATGTGGTTGTTGTTGTAACAGGAATCTGATCTACGGAATTACCACTAACAACTGACCAGTATTCTCTTGTTATTGAACCTGTGCCAGTGCAGGCAACAACATCAGGATTTCGGAAAAGTACAGTAGAAGGTATTACCTGTTTAGTAATTCCCGGACCGGAAAAACTGATGGATAAAGATATAGTAGGCAAATTGTTAAAATAGTATACTGCAATAGCATGCTTACCGGCTTTTAATCCAAGGCTTCCAGACTTCTCTGTAGCAGCATGTTCTCCATCATTATTAACAATAAGAGTTTTTCCTATGTATAACTGACTTCCATCATCTGATGAAGTATAGAAGGTATATTGACCATCTGTCGGCACATCAACATAACCTGTATAAACAAAACCAATCTGACCGTCTCTGTTTCTCGGAGTAAGATCAAAACCAGTCACAGAACCAGTCTTAACAGTTGCAAGAGAATTGAAGTTAGGCATAAAACCCCAGGTACCTTCATAATATTTATAAGAAAGTCCGTTTACTGCTATAGCTGGATTTTCCGGTACTCTTAATACAGGTAACCTATTGTATAAAGAAGATCTCCATACACCTCTACCTTTAAATGCAACATAGAGCTCAGAATTCTGAGTACCATCATTAAATATCATGAAATCATTGATATCTGCAACCGTAGGGAGACCTGCAGAATAGTTCAACCAGGAAGACATACCTGAGTTTCTGTAGTATACAGCTTTTGCTGTTCCTATATAAACAGACTCATCTGTACTGAAAACATCATGATGAATTTTAAATATGTTTAACAATGGCAAAGAACCTGATATCTCTGTCCATGAAGCTGCTCTGTCTGCAGATCTGAAGACACGGCTTCCACAGGTCATATATACTATATTGGTATTGCTTTTTATTACCGCAACACTGGCCATTATATTTACAGGTGCAGGTGTATTGTAAGTAACAAAAGTTGGTGAAGTCGCCTGTGCATTATCACTTCTTCTTATTTTACCGTCAGCGGTTACCACATACAATACGTTTGCGTCCGTCGGAGACAATGCCAACGCTTTGATGCTGCCAAAGGTTGTTGAATTGATTTTCGTCCAGCTGGATGAAGATCCCAAAGTTGTTGTTCTGTAAAGATCGTTCTGACCAATGAAAGCAAGATTAGGGTTTAATGCCGTAAATTCCATTTCAACATCATTTCCGCTTTGCGTTGATGTAAATGGAAAATTAAGAGATGAAGTGTTTGTTGTTGAAAGTATCTTCCTTGAACCATTCCCATTGTGAGAATAAACTTCATCCCAGCTGTAATAGCCGAAAGAAAATCGGTCACCATTATCTCCTCCACCTATAGTTACCCAATGTTTTCCGTCAAAAGTAACCTCTCCGTTGTCTTGTGTACCCACATTCAGAACTGCTCTTTTGATAGGACTGGCAGCAGCGTGATAGATTTCAAGACCTGCTAGTCCATCGCTTTTTTGAGTCCAGCCCCAGCCACCATCTGTGCTGACCCAGATACCACCATCATTGGCATTGTATAATTTAGATGGATCAAACGGAGAGAACACAATATGGCGCATATCTGTGTGTACTTTATTGGCCCATTCACTCATCTGGGTCCATGTAAGGCCTCCATCTATTGATTTCCATACACAATGTCCTACAGCATAAAGGATATTACTATTTAAAGGATCTACAGTAATGTCATAGTTATAATTGCCCTGCCCTCCGCTATTGGCATCATATCCATTAAGGTTAGGTGATCCTGCAGCCTTGATTACAGTAAAAGATGAGCCACTGTTGGTTGATTTTAATATAGGTGTTTCTTCCTGAAGGTATGGTACACCATCCGTTTCATAATGCAGACCTACATAACTCAGATATACAATATTCGGATTGGAAGGAGTTACTCCTATCCTGCCCCCATTACTGATACCGGTAGTTGTAGGTAAAGAAACCTGGGTCCAGGTATCACCCAAATTGGTGGAAATCCAAAACTGATTAACAGTAGATGCATAAATAATAGTAGACCCTGCACCTGGTTTAAAAATCATATCAGTAAATTCCCCTCCGCTTTTTTTAACAGTCCAGGTTGCACCAGCATTGGTTGATTTCCAGATACCATTATTGGTAGCAGCAATCAGAACATTGTTATCGGACGGAGACATTAAGATTTCTACAGCCAGAGCATTTCCCAAACCGCTGCTGCTACTGGTCCATGTCTGACCTCCATCTATACTTTTATAGATACCAATGCTTTCATAGGTATTATAATAATTAGGATCTCCGGTACCAATATACATGGTCCTTGGATTGGTGTGGTCAATACAAACACTTGACAAACGACAGAAAGGCAGATTATCAGTGCCTGTAGGAGACCAGTTAGCACCTTCATCTTTGCTTATAAAAAGTCCTCCCATGGCAGTCATTCCATAAAAGATTTTCGGATCGGTAGGGTGAAATTTTAATTGAGTTACCCTTTCAATTCCGTTGATCTGACCCATTCTATTCAGAGGAAATTCATAACCAAGAGGTTCCCATTTCTGAGCCCTTATAGTGAAGGGATAGGCGCTTAACAGCAGAATTGATAATACAAATCGTATCAGTGTTTTCATATAGTCTTATTTAATTTTTTTTGAAAGTAAAAGCACAAGAATTAAGGTCTTTGACTTTTATAAATCTCAAGTCTTTCTTCCTGTGTAAGGATGCTGCCATCAGGCTGTACATAGGGAAGTACGTCTTTTTTCCATGACTTGAATCTTTTGTATTCAATCATGTACTGGGCGCTTTCAGTTACTTCATTTTCTTCCGAATGAAGCAATCTTCCAACTAGGTTTCTTTTACTTTCCTCTTCCTCCTCTTCTTCTTTTCCTTCTTTCTTGTTTTGTTTTCGTTCAAACGCTTCTTCTACATCCGGCTCAGGACGTTTTTTCCAGAATTGGTCATATGCCAGCAAAATATCATAATAGTTTGCTGAAGAATCACTCATCATGGATATCCAGAGAGGATCTTTTCTGTAGGCACGTAGTGTTGCTTTAGAAACCTTTCGGGAACTTCCATAGGTTCCCGGAGTCTGTACACTACAGGAGCTTGCTGAAATGACCAAAAAGAACAAAGCAGGAATCATCCCCCAGTTTTTTCTTTTCATAAAATTTTATTTAAAGTTTTAAAAAATTTTACACTCAACAGGTGTAGGCTAAAAATAGGCTTCTTGTCTGCCAAACTCTGTAACCTTTGTTACACTATATTTTTCATCTATTACATAATCTTGATTAGTAACAACTTGAATAATAAAAAAATTAACAGTACTGAGAAATTCTATTTTACAATTGTTTTAAAAAGGGAAAGCTGCACTTGGGTGTTAGGACTTAAACCAGAACTTTTGTAACTAAAACTAAATACCTCTGAGCTTAAAACTGCGGAGGTAAAAAAAAACCGATGAAACATTATTTTTTATTCTTTAACTTTTTTGAGAGATTTTACAAACCAATTACTGAAACAAACAAATGACATACAAGAATTGACGAACGTAGAAAAACGAAAATATCACTGAATTCCCACCTTAACATTTTAATATAACAACATTTCCATCACAACATGCTAGATCCAACAGTTAGATTATAATTCGCACAATTTTAATTAAATTTAAAACCATTAAATTCAAAGCCACACCTTGATCTATGGCTTTAGAGAATAAGTAATTCCATAAATGAATGACAACACTTGAAATAATATTATTGGTAATCACCTATACATCTCTTATCTTAACTATATTCCTTGAAATTATATGCTATAAGAGAAATATTGAAACACTTCAGACTATTGGATTTACTATTTCTTTATTATTTTTAATCATATCTCTTACAGCCACTGCTCTGGTTGAGCAGATACCTGCCACCGGTGGTCCAACCAATGTATTCATTTTGTTTGCAATGACTACGATAAGCCTCACTACTCCCCTGAATATTTTAGAGGAAAGGCAACATAATTTAAAACCCGTCTGGGCAAAACTGCACATAGGAATATCGCTTATTCTTTGTATAATGATAGGAGCAGGACAGTATCTGAAAGCCTTAAATGTCATTCAATACATTGTAGCATCCTATTTGGGGATAACTGTAATAGCATCAATGCTCTTGATCAACAATACCAAACCACAGAAAAGAATTGCTCACAGAGAAAAACTGGAAAAATCATTTTCCATTTTATTCATAATTATCGTTCCTTTATCCTTATTAGGAAGTTATGCTTTTGAAAACTTCCTAGAGGTGGATTTAAAATTTGGCTTTACTTTACCGATTGTTTTTATTCTGCTTGCAGGAAGTAAACTTATGGACGACTTACAAAGACTATCTTTATTAAAACCCAAGTCGGAACATAAAAAACAACATTTTGAAAATTTTGCATTGACGAAAAGAGAGAGGGAATTATCATTGTTATTGCTTCAGGGAAAGTCTTATCAGGAGATTTCTGATGAACTGAATATATCAATGCCTACCGTAAAAACCCATGCAAGCAACATTTATAAAAAATGCGGCGTGAATAGCAGGCACGAACTTACAGCTTTAATAACCAACTAATTGCCCTTTCTTAATTCACCTCATACTTTTGTATGATTTTTATAATTCCATAAAAATTCATCCCAGTCCCCGATTGACGGAAGCTTCCAACTCACATACATTCGCTTCAAAAACATTATGATTTTATGAAACGGAAAATTCTGATTACTTTTTTCACATTTTTGTCTTTTTGGGGATATACTCAAAATGATTCAGTCAAGACCAAAAAAGAAAGACTTGATTTTGCGAGAACCTACTTTGAAATTGGGGGAACCTTTCTACCTTCTTTTACAGGCAAAAGGCTGGTCAACAATGTGGTCTCTGATTTTAAAAACCCCGCCTCTGTCATCCAGTATTTTACATGGGGTGGCTTTCATTTCTGGGGCCATACGGAATTATATGTCAACATTCCTCTTGCTTATAAGCCATTCAAAAATAACAATGAAGCTAGCTCAGAAATTTTACATAGTGTCACAACAGGAGCCCGATTCTTACCATGGGCATATAAAGAAAAAAAACTAAGACCCTACATAGGCATCTGCTGGTCTGCTCTGGATTTCAGACAAAAAATAAAAGATGCAAACCCGCCTATGCAATCTAAGGACATCATGCTGACTTATGACACTGGTTTATTATTCGGCTACAGAAATTTTTCACTCAGACTGGCACTCAACTATTTCCACGATAACAAATGGGAATACCCTTTAAGCAGAACATTAAAAGCTGACATTAAAACCCCTACTCTTGGTTTTCAGGTTGGACTATTATATTCAATGGATTTCTCCAAGAGAACTGACAAGGAAACTATTGACAAATGGAACAGTTATCCGAGCCTATCCAGACAGTCTTTAGGATCGACAAAATTCGGAGATGTTTTTATTGGCATAGGTCCATCACTCTCCTATACACTCTATAAATCTGAATACAATCAGAATAATTTACCATATCTGAAAAGCCGACTAACCTCCTCCAGCTATTTTGATATAGCATTAGGTTATCACTTTCAAAGAGCAGGATTATTTACAGCCCTTTCATTCAGAAATCCCAGATACGAAACAGAAGGATACGGAGCTAAACAGACCATCAGAAAAACATCTCTGGCATTTGAAATCAACAAGTATATTATCGATTATACTGGTTTTACACCATTTGTTGGAATAAATGTAGCTTACGACAAACTTAAATACACTGAAAATATTGCTGGTAATAGCAGAACCCTTTCATTCGACAATCAATTGGAACCAGGTATAACCTTCGGGTGGGATATTCAACCAGGCAAGAATCAGGAAGCCCTTATCCTGAGAACCAATCTGAGGTGGTATCCCTTTTCCTCCTTTAGAGTTGATGGCAAAAACTTTAACTTTAATCAACTGGAGTATAATCTGATTCAGGCTGTACTTTATCCCGAAAGGTTAAAAAAAAAGAACAATAGAATTACTTAAATAGGATAAACAAAGAAAGCATACCGAGAAGTATGCTTTCTTTGTTTGATTTAAATATGTTTTTAATGGATCTTAAGATATACTATTAACGTCCGTTTTATTCAGCATATGTTCATAATGTTTTTTAATATAATTATTAATAGAATCGTAAAAGGCTTCAAGCTCCATCTCATCCAGATCTATAACTACCTCTTCATTGTTTAACATAAGCAATTGAAACTTTCTAATGACTCCATTTTCATCTTTAACCAATGATAAATGAAGTACCTCTTTCAGTTTAATAATTCCCATCTTCTTGTTGTTTCTGAATTCAATTGAATCATGGGTAAGCTTTAAGAAATCATTATAGTTGTTGATTCCAGAAGCAATTTTTTCTACAACAGGAGCAATGATACATACGGCAGCCCAAATAAAGAACCGAATGTGGTTTAATTCATACTCATAATAAACAAAACCAAAAATAGCAGGAATAAATAAATAGATTAATATCTGTGTTTTTAACTTATTTCTTTTATTCCTGTAAACGATCTTGTTATTTATTTCCTTGATTTTTACCGGAAACAAAAATTCCTCCCAGATAATCAATACCATGATGATTACTGCAATACCCACCAGAATCATTCCCGGATACACATTACTATTGCTTAATTCAAGAAACGGCACATCGAATAGCTGATGTGACAAAAAGGTGGAGAAAATAAATATTAGTAACAGCAGACCAATACTGAATTCTTTCGGATATGTCGGGCGGATTAATTTTCGCATAATGATTACAATTTAAAGTTCAACAAACTTCACTTTTCATTAATAAAATCAGGAAATTAAATTCTTTCCTTTAAAAATACGACTTTCCACCCTCAAATTTATACAGAAGAAATCCACCTTCCTAGCCTGATTCTGAAAGACTTAAAAACATTTAACAGAATCTATATTAATCTTAAAAATACAAAAAGTTTGTTTGGTAATACCTCTTATACTTGTTTTAAAGTGATTAGGATATATCAATATAAAGGAAAAGTAAAGAAAACACGTAGAGACGCCATGCTGGCGTCTCAAACGTTCCATTTCAACAAGCCTACCTCAATAGCGATTTTTTCAATTAAGTAAACACGTTTTTCCCTATTCAATTAATGCAGCTTCAATTGAAACAATGAGCTGTAATTGCTGAGGGAGACGCCAGCATGGCGTCTCTACGGAACAACATTCGGCTTCCAGTGAATATAAATCACAGCTCTCTGAATGATATCTTCCAGCTCTTTTATAAGCCAGGGCTTGAAATGAAAGTCAAAGATATCTCCTTGCCTCTTTCAGCATTCTGATGTCTTTGTTTGCTGTGATGACTATCCTTCCTGGTTGATAATACCGCTTGATGTTATACGAA
This sequence comes from Sporocytophaga sp., assembly GCA_024707265.1. Taxonomy (GTDB): domain Bacteria; phylum Bacteroidota; class Bacteroidia; order Cytophagales; family Cytophagaceae; genus Sporocytophaga. The sequence goes on from JANQAB010000010.1 coordinate 852,875, forward strand.
AAATCAAAGCCTGTAAGATCTGGCTTGAACTGATCCGGCAATGATGTGTCGTATGGTTTCCCTGCTTTAGAAGATCCAGAACCTCCCTGTTTGAAGCACATAGCTGCATCTCGTATCTGTTGCGGAAGTTTGCATAAAAAGCTTTTTGTTGTACTCTTAATTGTCGAGGTAAAGAATTTTGATCTTCATAGCTAAAAGTTACTTTTATAAATCATGTTTGCCCAGACTATTCACTCTTATGAAAAGCTCAATCGCAGACATGCCTTTTCTTGTAAAAAAAAGTACTACAAAAACCGAAAATAGACATTTCAATAAAACCTTCCTTATATCATAAGTATTTGCGGTATGAAAACAATAATAGGCGGTGATAACGGTGCAAGATTTCTTACCTCACATTGCATTTTATTACCTTTCAGGTAAGCAATTCCATTCGAAATTGAAAGCACTGTGACAAGTCCGTATCTAGGTGATATAGCCTTGCTTCCTGGAACAATGGTAGGTTCTATCCGAAGCTCACCTTTAAGTCTGTTGCCTGGTGTAAAAGTGTAGCACAGATACTCATATTGTACAGGATAGACATAATCATTTACCAATACACTTATTCTATTGGCTTGTATAATGCCGAATTGTTCGGTAGCTGATTTCTGTAGTTTCATGGTTAGCTGTTTTAAGACAAAACATTCTTTTATAATTAGTTAGCACTAAATAATTACAAAGCATTAAACTAATACCAGGCACCTTTTACTTTTAACGATACCTGATTTGGGTCGTTCCTGTTTTTCGATGATGACAGATTTTTCTGGCACCATCACCATAAAAAGACACTCAGAGTAGTTGCGTGATGAAGACAAAGCATTAAAAAAAAACGATTAATATATCTATAAAACCAACAGGATATTTTTTTACACCTTAAAGTAGTTTTCACATTCATGAAAGTATGACAACACTTGGAATCAAGATCTGAAAGTGAGAGAACTGAAGAATTTTAAGCAGGATCAGATGGCTGAGATACTATGTGATAAATAAAAAGGACAGCATTTTTGTAATCAATTTTTAGAAGACATATTGATTACTATATGTAGAAGAGTTAGGACTTCCGGTTGATGATGGATTGCTTGCAGAAAGAGATTAAGAGATTGAAAGAGGGAAATTATTTTTTACTATTGTAGAGAAATTTTGGAAAAGCCGGTTCGAAAGAGTCGTTTTTTGTTTTACCTAGAATTTCTATATGTGCATTGCAAAAATTGATGCAGATTAAAAAAAACTCAAAATCGTAAGATCAACATTGACAGAATAATATGTGTTGCATATTCCTTAGCTAATGTGTATTTTTATTGAAAATAATTTTGATGTTCATTCATGCATATGAAATTAGTCAGCGGGCAATATTATGAAAGAACCGATTTTTTGTTGCAATTCCATTTACTATTGTTTCTAGTTAATTAAACAAATTCGTTATTATGAATTTGTTTAAATTACAATTGTTGTCATGTTCTTTTTGATAATGAATCTAACAAATATATTGAGGTCCGTTTAAGGCTGGGCATGAAATTCAGACTGGAAAAACTATGAAAAATAATATAATAAATTTATCAATATAAACTTTTATCGCAAATGAAAAGAAAATTACTCTATCTATTTTTGATCATGATTTTTAATAGTGCTCAGGCTCAAGAATGGGTTAATTATTTTGGAAGTACTAAAGCGGAATATGCTAAGGAAATAGCAAAAGATCAGTATAACAATGTATATGTTACCGGACACTTTGAATCAGATGCCTTACTCGGTCCGGTAATCCCCAATGTTACACTTACAAATAATGGTGGCGCAGACGTGTTTTTAATGAAGTTCGATGAGAACGGTAATTTACTTTGGCATAAAGAATTTGGCGGCGCTAAGGAGGATAGAGAATCACATTTAGCCACAGATACAGATGGAAATACTTACCTGTCTATTAATTTCCAGGACATTATAAGTTTAACACTAAAGTCCGGTGATAAAGTTGAGTTTACACAAAATGGAAATAATGGTTCTTCGGTTTTATTATTAAAGATAGACAAGGACGGAGAGATTTTATGGGTAAAACAATTAGGTGTTAAAAACGTGAAATTAAATCGTCTTATATATGATCCAAATGGAAATTCAATATCGGTTGTAGGAGTTTCAAATTTTGAACAATTTGACATCGATCCGGGAAATGATATTAGGTTAATTGGACTGAGTAACCAGATTTCAAGCTTTATAGCAAAGTTTTCGGGAGTAGATTGTTCTTTAGAATGGGCTACGCCTTTATATTTTAAAGATTCTCAGATGCCATTGCCTTATATCGCCTTTACAGCAATTGCAATAAAGAACGCCGGAAAGAATTTAGTTTTGACCGGACAGTTTTCTGGGGATTTAGTAATACCCATTGATGGAAAAGACAGTGTATATTCAAATTCCAATTTTGGAGGGAATAAGCTATTTATTATAGATGTGAATCAAGCGAATGGAGAAATTAATAACTGTTATTTGTTTAGAGGTTTAAGCTCTTCGTCGGAAATCAAAAATTTATCAGTTGATAAAAATAATAATTTGATAGCCATAGGTTTTTGGGGTTATTCAAATTTTGATGCTGGATTGATTAAAGGAGATACAATGGTATCCATAATTCCAAGCAATACTTATGAACATATAGTTATATTGAAATATGATCCTGATTATAAACTTTTCTGGTCAAAAGTCATGGGGGCTCAGGGGCAAGCATATGGTTATTCAGTAGATGTAGATAATGAAAATAATATCTTTGTAGGTGCTAATTTGGGATACAATAATAATGTTGATATTGATCCAGGACCTAATGTTGTAATGCAAAATGGAGGAGCATTAGTAGCAAAATATACAACAGATGCTGATTTGGTATGGTCTAAGAAATTATATGCATCATCTACAGTGATCCCATACAGTATAGTTGCAGACAATAATAATGGGGTGTTTTGTGCAGGTTTATATCAGACAGAAGCATACTTAAATCCAAGTGAGCCAAATAAAACGACTCCATTTGCGGGAGTTTTTGATGGTTTTGTTGCTAGATATGGCTTTGGAATAACGACTGATATAAAAGATTCTGATCATAGTCAGACTGATGTAATTAGTGTGTATCCTAATCCTGTTATAGATCATGTGACTATTTCTAATAATTATGAGATAGTAAAGGTATATGATATTCAAGGTAGATTATTATATAAATGGAATAAAGAAGACTATATTGACCTTGGGGAGTTAAATAAAGGAATATACCTCTTAGAAGTAATAAATAATGATCAGTCTTTAATGACGAAGATTATTAAAGAATAGTTTCTATAATAAATAGACTATGCTCATCATAAAGCGCAAACATTACTAGATAAAATAATCTAAAAATAAAAAACTGGTTCGAACCTGAAGTTCGGACCTTTTTTGTTTTTACACCTTGGTTCGTAAGCTAGCACTGCGATCTGTCGTGGCTGTATCTTTTCGGCCAATCACCCACAGAAAGAAGATGGTAGATAAAAATGGTCGTTCCTGTTTTTTGATGATGACAAATTTTTCTGACACCATCACTGTAAAAAGACACTCAGAGTAGTTGCATGAATAAGACAAAACGTTTATAGAAAAGGATTAACTATCTATGAAAAGAACGGGGTATTTACTAAAGCTCTCAGAAAGAGAATAAAAGAGGGAAATTAATTTTTACTCGTATGGAGAGATACTGGAAAGCCAGGCGGGAGAGACGGCCTTTTTGCTAAAGATAAATTTTAAAGCTGAAACAAATTTTATTCATCTCATACCCCAATAAAAGCCATACCCTTCTCTTAAATAGAGCCTTAACTTTCTCATCCATACTTTTTAATCTATATCTTAGGTTTAAAAAATTAATCAATATCAACCTGATAATTCCGGTGAAATTGAGCCACCCTTCCGGCCTAAATTGAGCCACCCTGTTTTGATTTTGCAAAGTTAATTTAGGCAGATTTTTTGGATGATTTAGCTTTTCTTAAAGATTCTCCTTTTAATTCAATTTTGTGTGCATTGGCTGTCATTCTGTCCATGATAGCGTCAGCGAGTGTAGGTTCTCCAATGTATTCATGCCATTTGTTTACTGGAAGCTGCGATGTTACCATGATGGACTTTTTACCATATCTGTCTTCCAGCATTTGTAATAGGGCTAATCTCAGGTTGTTGTCAATCGGCTGCAAGCCGAAGTCGTCGAGGATTATCAGGTGAACCTTCTCTATCTGATTTAACATTTTTACGTAAGTGCCTTCAAGTTTTGATTGAGCAATTTTTTCAAGTAACCTTGTCATTCCCATATAAAGTACCTTATATCCCATAGCACAGACCTGTCTTCCAAGGGCACAAGCCAGATAGCTTTTGCCACAACCTGTAGCTCCTGTTATCAGAACATTTTCCGCTCTTTCTATAAAACCGCAGTCAGCCAATATCGCGAGCTTATCGTTGGTAAAGTTTCTTTCCGATGAGCAATGTATCTGCTCCAGAACTGCGTTATACCGCAGTTTGCTGAGCCTGATATACATTTGTGTTTTCTTATGGGTTCGGTACTGGAGCTCTGCTTCTGCCAGTCTTGCAATAGCTTCATGTAATGATAGCTGTTCATGTATCGGCATTGATAAGAATGCTTCGTACGCTTTGCCCATTCCTGTAAGCTTTAGATTATAAAGTTGCTCAAGTGTTTGTCTGGTGTTCATTTTAATTGATTTTTAATTGGTTTAACATTAATATTCTTTAGGACCTCTGATGTTTTCATGAACAGGTATGGTGATCTGTGATGATGGCTCTTCCTGCTTATCCCTGTTATTGGATAATATGTTTTCAATAGTTTTGTATGACAGATATCCGGCATACAGACCTATTCTACAGGCGTTATTTGTACGTTCATTTCCATATTTATCGGCCAGGCGCAAAAGACCTCTACAGGAAAGAAAGGCTTGTTGAGTAAACTGCCTTGATTCAAGCAGGCCGCTTACCACCTGTAGAAAGTATTCTCCTATAGGTTTGGCCTTTTGTAAAAAGTAGTCTTTATCCCATCCCAGAGTCTCTTTATATTTGAGGTGACTGGTAGGCATGTGAGTATCTGTAGTTGTGTAACAGTGTTTCTGGTAGTTCCTTTTATGAGCTGCTATTCTTTTGTGATCCAGGTAAACCTCAACTTGTTCGCTGTCATATACAATGGTGGTTTGTTTACCTATGTATTGATAAGGAACGCTATAGTAGTGCATGTCCTGTCCTAGCAAGACATGATAGTTCTTCTGCACTTTAGCTCTGACTGAATATTTCACTTCAAAGGCTTGTAGTGGAAGGGGGTTAAGCAAAGGTTGTTCATCCTGGACAAATCGATCTTTTCTGGAATAATCCTTTTTCTGCATCAAGCAACCATTATGTTTTTCCAAATTCAACTTTATGTGGTAATTCAACTCTGAGAGGCTATAAACCACGTTGTCTCTTAATGGGGCATAAATACGCTTGTATGCAAGATCTACAGACTTTTCTACACGGGCCTTGTCTTTAGGCTTTTCCACACGTGTAGCCGACAGGGTGGTGTTATAGAAAACGGAGAACTGTTCTGCAAGGGCAGTAAAGGTTGGTTCATAGCGGTCGCTTTTTATCACCATTTGCCTCATGTTATCTGTGAGAATTGAAGCGGGAGCTCCTCCAAAGTATTGCAGACACCGGTTTAATGCTCCCACTAACTGATCAAGGGTAGCATTATGCAAGGCTTCAACATAGGTATAACCGCTATAGGGCAATACAGCAACGAAAACAGGACATTCTAAGACTTCACCGCTGGTCTTGTCGATATAGGAAAGTTTCTTTCCCGCAAAGTCAATCTCTAAAACTTCTGCAGGCTTATGCTGTTGTGGCATCACTGCATTGCGAATCTGACTATAGGTATTCAGGTGCTCACAAAATTGTTGATAGGAATAGCCGTCAGGATCTTCTCTGCGATATTCTTCCCACAACAACATTCGGGTTACTCCGGTGCGCTTAAGCTCTGAAAGGTAATGCCCCAGCTTGGGAGATAAACGACCATACCGTTCATCCTTTCTGCTTTCGATAGCATGATTATAGACAACACTACCCAGAGTATCGTCTGAGAGAGAGAGTAATTGATTAAAGTCATATCCCGAGGTTTTAAACCGTTTTAAGTAGGTGGCAACTGTATTGCGACTCATGCCAAGTGTATTGGCAATTTGTCGTTCTGAGAGGCCGGAAATGAGTAATTGTAATAGTCTGCGTATTTGCAACATGGTTTTAGCTTGGTTAGCCATAAATTCTTCAGCTTAAAAAGCTGAAGTTACAGTTGCAAAATCAAAAAAAAGTGGCTCAGTTTATGCCGGAATGGCAGTTCTTAAAATTGAAAAAATACAAATTTAAGTGGCTCAGTTTGGTCCGGAATTCCCTGATTCTTCTACTAAAAAGTGGCTCAGTTTGGTCCGGAATCAGTGGCTCAGTTTAGTCCGGAATTACTGGCTCAATTTAGTCCGGAATAATCATCAACCCTAAGAATAAAATCAAAAAAACAACCTTCCTTTGAATAATACTCAACAATATGGTACCGATTAGACCCGCAGTAATCATTAATATCGGATAAGAAAATTTTTCAACTATAGGTGTAATTCTCCCTTTTTATATTTTGTATATAGAACATAGCAATTGTTTCACTTTTCACTTATTTTTAACTATCCATTAAGAATTATAAAATCTGAATAACTCTACTCAAATGAAAAAATATGTTTTCTACTTCCTTCTGATTTCATTTTTAACTAATTGTACCGCTTCAAAAAACGATGAAAAAGCAGAAATAAATCTTTCTTCTGAAGAAGATGAGAAACGTAAACTGGATGAGGAAATAGAGAAAAACGGGAAGGTTATAAGCAAACAAATCGCCTATGATTGGGATAAGAATAAAATGAATGACACTTTTTTATTAACCTATTTTGATGAAGTTTTTATAGCAAAAATTAATGGAAGGGAGTCAAAAACAGAAAGTACGGGTACTTCATTTGGAAGCTTATCAGAGAAAGGCTTTGCTTTGAATAACAAGATAAAAGATAGTACTTTCATTTTTATAAATTTTACTCCGGACCAAGAGCACTTAATTTTAAAAGATAGAGGCGACTTTGGTGGATCTATTCTTAATATCTTTAATCTTGAAAATGACAAGGTGAATAAGATTTGGGAAGGATTCGGAGAAATTATTGAACTTAAAGACTTAGATGAAGATGAATCACCTGAAATTGTATTGAAAGATATAGTGTCTGATCCAGGAAGCATCGAAGGCTATGATTATATTAATTTTGCTATGTTCAGAGTTTATAAATATCAAGATGGAAATATACACAAGGACAGTACACTTTCCGTAAAATACAACTTAGAATACACCCCCGATTTTCAAGAAACATTGGGAATGCAAACGCCTGTACGAGCAAGAAAACATCTTTCAAATTCCAATGGGTTTGATTTAATAATTGATATTGGAAAACAAGATTAAATTATACTGTTTCTACTCCCTTTTCAAAGGTAAACTTAATACTCCTCGGTATTCCATTTCAAACAACAAACATTAGCTAAAAGCATACCCCCCACTAACAATTCCTGCCCCATTAAATACTCTTCTGCTTCCAGTTTATATAATTCACCGCCCTTTGGATGATCTCCTCAAGCTCTTCTGCCATCCAGGGTTTGTTATGGTAGTCAAAGATGTAACCTTCCCTCCTGGCTTCTCTCAGCTTCCTGCTGTCTTTGTGAGCCGTGATGACTATCCTTACTGGTTCGTAATGCAGCTTTATTTTATACAAGAATTCAAAGCCTGTCATATCTGGTGTGAACTGATCCAGGATAATAATGTCGTATTGATTTCCCTCCTTTAAAAGGCCCAGCACTTCTTCATTTGTTGCACATAGCTGCACTTCGTATTGCGTGCGGAAATTCGCATAAAAAGATTTTCTGTTGTACTCTTCATCGTCGAGGTACAGGATTCGGATTTTCATAGCTAAAAGGTGGTTTATATTAGTCTCGTTTGCCCAGATTCTTCACTCTTATCAGGAGCTCAATAGTGGACATTCCTTTTCTTGTAAAAAAAGCACGACAAAGTCATAGATATAAAAAATCGGAAAGAGTAGTTTTAATATGACCTTTTTAACTGGTTTCTTTCGTTCCATAGTTAGCTGTTTTAAACAAAAAGTAATTATATGTAATAAACTAGTACCTAAACAATTACATGAGTATTTACCAATAGAGGTACTCAGTTGCTTTTAACTGCTCTTGATTTTAGGTGTCCTGTTTTCCGCTGATTTTGATATCATGATTATAAAAAAACACTTGATGTTTTTGGATGGTAAAGATAAAGCCCTAATTTTAAAGGATTAAACTATCCATGAAACCAACAGATTGTTTTTTAACAATTTAAAGTGGTTTCGCATTCCTAAAAAGCTATGACAACACTTGGAACCAAGATCAGAAAACTCAGAGAGCTGAAGAATTTTAAGCAGGATCACATGGCTGAGCTACTCGGTATCAGCACCAATGCTTATGGCAAAATCGAAAGAGACGAAACAGACGTGAGCCATGACCGTCTTGAGCAGATTGCAAAAGCGCTGGATTTAACGGTGACGGATATTCTGAATTTTGATGAGAAAATGATCTTTAACATCATGAATAATAAAGACGGAGTATTCGGAATGTATAATACCGGAAGTCCTTTTTATACCCAGTTTCCTGAAGAGATGAAGAAGCATTATGAAGATAAAATAAAGTTGTTAGAGGATAAGATTGAGTATTTGCAGAGAGAGAATGAAAGGTTGAGAGAGGAGAAATAATCGTAATACTTTTAATGATAATTTTGGATAAAGCCGAGTCGAGAGAGTCGGCTTCTTTTGTTTAAAATTATTAATCTACATAGCTTAACTTAAAAGAAACAAAGACATGCACATTACAAATACTACTGCGCTATATTCAAATTACTCCAAAATTCACCTTAAAATATACTTCTATCACAAATTGCATGCTTTGCCCCAAAAGCCAGCCAGCCTTGTAAAAAGGTAAATTTAACAGTTGAAAATATCCAAATCTACTAAGTCATACTCCTTGAAAAACAACGAAATATACTCCTCGTATCAATAAATACTTTAAATGAAATTAAAAATTTGTTAGATTAGTAGTTAAAAGGGGCAATATTACACATGTCATGTGGCACTTCAAGAAGGTACTACCAAACAATGGGGACAACGAAAAACTTTAAACGAAATACACATCGTAAAGAAGCGGGTTCAGACTTGGTAAATTCGATGGGGCGACTTCACTAAGGCAAACATTATGATGTTTAAGGAAACCTATATACAGGTAATGTAAAACAAGACTTAGTATGTGAATTGTCTGATGAGATTTTTTTTGTGTTTAACCCGGATTACAGAAAAAGATCTTGAGTGAGGCGGGATGAATGCAAACTGAAGCTTTGTGCTTGTTTTAAAGTTTAGTGCTTATTGAAAGTTTTTTAGTACGAAACTCGGCCGAATGAGAAGTCCGAAATTGTTGTGCATTATTCTAAAAATGAAAAAAATTGAGAGTCAATTATCAACATAACGAAACAGATTTTAGAGGCTATCAAGGTCTTGAACTTGATGACGAAGAATGTCGTGGACATTTGCGAGGTGCAGTAAAAGATAATCTTCTTGACAGAGAGGAAAGAGATAACACCTTGGATCGTTTAAGAGCGTTGAGAGATGAAACCGGATTTGATGCTAATGAAGGTCTTCTAGCAGATATACAAGCATTGGAGGAAGAAAATATTCAGGTTCAAAACTTCAGAATAGGAGAAGCATATGCGGAAGTTATTTTGGAACAAGAATTTTCTTGTCGTTTTTACTGGAATGAATTAAGAGATGCTCGAAATCCTAAAGGGAACAAAACAGGAGCTGATTTAGTAGGTTTTATAGAATTAAATGGGCAAGTATTGTTTCTATTCGGGGAAGTGAAAACTTCATCGGAAACGGCAAATAGACCACCACAAGTAATGACAGCTGAGGATGGTATTGAGAGGCAGTTAAAAGATTTATACAGCAATAGAATAAAACGTCAGATTTTAGTTTCTTATTTAAAAAATAAGATTCGTCATTTTGAAGCAGATCATCCATTTAGATTAGATTACAATGCAAGTGAAAGGGCATATTATACAAATCCGGAAAATTATCATTTGACTGGTGTCTTAATCCGCGATGTTGAGCCTAATGGACTGGATTTATCTGCAAGTTACAACAGATTAAGAACTCATGTCCTCGAACCAAGGGGCTTAAGATTATTAGCACTTTACCTTCCAATTCAAAAGCAAGATTGGATCGCAATCATTAACGGTGAAACCGAATGAGCATACAAATAAAATATAACTTCCTAGAACAAGCATATCCTGATATGCTTATTGGGATTGGTATGCTTATACAAAGGGGAAAACTCTCAAAACGGTTTAAAACTCTTGAACTCAACCCGGTCGAATTTCAAGAACTAACAAGAGCTAAAGAGCTTTGTGAGTTGCGTATCATTGAACTTTGGGAGCAAAGATATGATGATGAAATGGCAAATGAGTTCAAAGCATTGTGCTCTACCTACTTCGATATTGCTTGTCAATTGCCACCAATTATTGAAGAAGAATATTTCGTGTATGAAACCTTTAAGTTAATTTCATTCGGTTATCTAGGTGAACACTGGCATTTCGTAAAGCAATATCTAAAAAGCCTGAACGAACAAATTCAAAATCTTGAATTAGGAGATAGCTGGAATAATCGATTATTAATTATTTGCTTCAAAGCCATAGTTCAATTAGTAAAGAAGGAAAATTGGCAGGATGTAAATCAAGCTGTAGAACTTATTAGTCAATTAAGGGCCGAACAAAATCAATTTGAAAATGCTTTTCTCAATCAGGTCAAGGAAGAAAGTCGTCCTTATGGTGCTGCAGAATTAGTTTCCCTATATCACTTTGCCAAGAGTATCGACATTCTTGGACAATATTTGTTAGAAGGTCGGCCATTAGAACCGGAAGATCAGTTGGGGTATCATTTGCAAATTTCTGGAGAATATGCTCGTAAATCAGGCAATATAAGTTTGAGTTTGTTGTATCAATTTTTCGAAGCTTTTGCTGTAAAAATGGTTCGTAACAGCATTTGGTATAACACGAGGGGGATCAATAATTGGGTAACAACTTTCAATAGATTTGTAAGCCGTCAAGAAAATAAGGGATTATTTGAATTATTATATCCGCAAAAGGAATCCATATTGGAAGGTGAATTGCTTAATCCAGCTCATCGTGCTATTGTTTTAAATCTACCAACATCCAGCGGTAAAACTTTGATCGCAGAATATAAGATTTTACAAGCATTAAACCAATTTAGGAATCTGGGTGGTTGGGTCGCCTATGCAGTACCAACGAAAGCATTGGTCAACCAGATTTATAATCAACTCAAAAAAGACTTAGGAACCATTGGATTGCGAGTTGAAAAGGCTAGTGGTGCTATTGAATTAGATGGTTTTGAACAACACTTGATAAAAGATAGTGGTAATCAAACAACATTTGATGTATTGGTTACCACCTATGAGAAAATGAACCTTTTGGTACGTCAAGGTCTTGGAACTACGAATGTGCGTCCTTTAGTTTTAACGGTAGTAGATGAAGCTCATAACATTGAAGAGAAGCAACGGGGCTTAAATCTTGAGTTTTTGCTATCTACCATCAAAAACGACTGCGAGGAGGCTAATTTTCTCTTGATGACACCTGATATCCCAAATTCGGATGAAATTGTCAATTGGCTTGCTGGAGATAGAGGAAATGTTATTAATCTAGAATTGGATTGGTGGCAACCCAATGAAAGAGTGATTGGAGCCATTCAAGTAGACGGAAAAGGTAGGGCGTATCACTATCTGCTTAGAACTCTTCATACTGATAAGGGAGCTTATGAAATAGGCGATGCTATTATATTGAGTCAAGGGGAAGCCGCAGAAACAGCATCTCAGGCGCGAGAATCCAAAGTAAAAATTGCAAAAACTGTTGCCTCGAATTTTTTAAATATTGATTCGCCAATTATTGTATTAGCTTCTGATCCAGGAGAAACTTATGATATTGCAGAAAATTTATACGAAAAATCAAATGATAACTTTGGTCCGAATGAGGATGTAAATTTATTAATCAAACTTGTTCAATCTGAGCTTGGAGATGAATTCCCATTAGCAAGATTCCTAAGAAAAAGAATTGCAGTACATAGCTCAGCACTGCCTGATGAAATTCGATTTTTAATAGAAGACTTAATGGTCAATGAGAAGCTTCAAGCTTTAGTCGCTACTACCACCATTGCTCAAGGTATTAATTTTCCTGTCTCAGCAGTAATAATGGGTGCTTATAATTATCCATACCTAGGTCCAATGCCAGTACGTGATTTTTGGAATTTAGCAGGAAGAGTTGGCCGAGCCGGTCAAGATAGTATGGGATGGGTAGGTATTGCAGTAAAAAATGATGAAGATTTACAAAACGTTTCTTCCTATATTACGTCAGCTTCTGGTGCTCTTTTATCCCAGTTAGTAAATGCAATTGACAATGCATTGAAACATGCAGATTTTAGTTTTGACAGATGGCTATTTGTTGATGAAAGATGGTCTGCTATCCTTCAATACATTTCTCATTTGAGGAAACAAGTGCAAAGTCAGGAAGTTTTTTTTGGCACATTTAGAACAAAAATTACAGAGCACGTTAGGTTACCGTCAATTACCAGCTGAAAAGAAAACTTTCTTAAGAGAAAAAAATTAGAAGTTATGCTAATTCTATTTCTCTAGCAGATGCTAAGATGTCAGACGCTACTGGTTTTTCATCAATATCGGTAAAACAAATGATTGGTAGGTTGGCAACATCAGGAATTTCTCCAAATGATTGGAATAAAAACCAATTATTTTCAGAGCAAAACCAAAGTATGCAAAAACTTATAGGCATAATGTTAAACACCTATGAGATAAAGAAATCAATAAATGAATTAAGTTCAGGTGAAAAGCCTCTAGATCAATCAAGCATTGCAAGATTAATAATTGATTGGGTAAATGGGCAAACTATTTCAAAAATAGCAAGTCGCTTCTATCCTAATGAAGATATAAACAATGCTATCCAGAAAACGACTAAAGCACTATATAAGATAGTAGCGAATACCGCTACATGGGGGCTTGCAGCATTACAGAAAATGCCAACAAGTGGTGTTGACTGGGATAATCTTTCTGAGATTGAGAAAAAAAAGATGGCTAATCTCCCCGCTTATTTACACTATGGAGTCAATACTGATGAAGGGGTTTTAATGAGAAAGAATAATATACCTAGAAGTATTGCAAATAGATTGGGGGAATTATACAATCAAGCAGTAGGTGGAGAAATATTCTCTCAATCATCCGATTCTGTAAGCAATTGGATTAGAAATCAAGGTCCTGAAACTTGGGATATAGTGCGACCTAGAGAGTCTAAGCTAAGTGGTGAGGAATACAAACGAGTTTGGGAGAAATTGAATGGGATAAATTAAAAGCACTAAGGCATAACACTTAAGCTCAGATTGTCCCCGGTCTTTGTTTATCCAACGAGGACTCCAGAGAATAGCGATTGTATCACTATTCCATTATCAACTAAATTTAGAACACCCAGACCCGACTTTAATAGGGCGAAGCTCCTTCTCCAAACTTGTCCTACCAGGACTCGTATCTGGACACTTCCCTCCCCCTCAAAAACAAAACCACCAAGGCTCTAAGCCCCCTGGTGGTCCGGATCAATTCAAACAAGCAAAAACCACCCTATACCTCAATCGTCTGAAGGTTTATATGGTCTATTGTCTTGTTGCCAGAATTGATATTTTTTTATTATTACTATTCTTCAACCCGTCGGCTTAAAGAGTCACAACATCCATTTTTTCCTGATATCCTTCAGATCATCAATAGCCTTTATAAGCTCATTGGATGTATGCTTTTTAAAATGTCTTAGTATGTCAGATATGCTTTCTTAACTGTCATAAAAACTACACTAAGGCAAAAACTAAAAAGATATCCCCCTTCCATCTAATCATTTTCAATTTTAATTTTCCTTTATCAATTCTATAATTAACTTCGATTTCAAAATTTATTGATATGGCTTTACTGCATTTGGTCAATTGGAATGTAAATGGCATCCGTTCCATTATGAAGAAGGATTTTGTAAGGGACATTCACAGCATAAATCCTGATATTTTGTGCTTACAGGAAACAAAAGCTGGTGTTCATGATGTGGAAACATTGTGTGCCATGCTCCCTGAATACAAGGTTTATGGAAATGCTTCAAAGGCAAGAAAAGGTTATTCCGGCACTGCCATCCTTACCAAATCTATTCCCATAAGTGTAACTTATGATATGAATATTGAAGAACATGATCAGGAAGGAAGGGTGATCACTGCTGAGTACGACAAATTCTTTCTTGTAACAGTTTATGTTCCCAATTCAGGTGAAGGATTAAAACGTCTTGATTACCGCGAGAAATGGGATACTGATTTTTTAAAATACGTTTTGCATCTAAACTCCCAAAAACCAGTGATCATTGCCGGAGATCTGAATGTAGCACATACGGAAAAGGATATTGCCAATGCGAAGAAGAACTATAATAAATCTGCAGGATATACTCAAAGGGAAATAGACGGATTCAACAGATTGCTGAATTCCGGTTTTTCAGACACCTTCAGGCTGCTTCATCCGGATGAAATCAAATACACCTACTGGAGTAACTTTTTCAATTCCCGTGCAAAAAATGTCGGATGGAGAATAGATTATTTTGTGGTAAGTAATTCATTGATCAGTCAGGTTAAAGAGGCAACGGTGAGTAATGAATTCATGGGTTCAGACCATTGCCCTATTGAGTTAAAGATCGAGATATAGACATTTCCTCATTTGTTCAACGGGTTCCTTTCAGAGAATAGCGATTGTTTCTTTTCAAAACTTCCCGGAATATTTCCCAATCTCCCAAAGCAAATTTTAACATCATGAGTTATTGAATAAAAAAGCATCATTTTAGGTGATTTAGCGTAGTAAACCCAAATTAATAACCATAACCCAAACCGATGAGAACACTTTTATTCAAACATTTGCTTACAGCCCTATTTGCTGTCTCCCTTATTACTACTCTTCAGGCACAAAGGAAACCCAGCGATCCCAAGCATGAAAATCATTATAAGGTTGAACCTTTAGATACCGACGTATTGCATATTGAATTTATTGATGCTCACTCACAGCAAGCCTTTACTCAGGTAAAGTTAAAGATCACCAATAAGACAGAAGACTTTATCTACTTCAAAGGCAATGAACCTACATTTAAATATGAATTCGGTGAAGAACATGCCAGTGGTGGTGGCATGTTTCAAGGTATGAATATGGTGATCGATCCAAAAGCTACTGAAACAAAAACCCTTAAAGTGAGTGGTGGGCAAAATTTTCATGTAGAGAAGCTTACCTTAATTTTAGATGGTTTTTACAGAATTTCTTCTGAAGGGAAAAAGCTTAGTGCCCCAGACTTCCAGTTACCTGCTTCCAAAAATGATTTCCAGGCAGGTGGTTTTACTTGTAACCTTGAAAAAATAAAAAAAGAAACCAAAGAAACGTCTGTTCACTTCAAATGCAATTATACCGGCTCGGATGTTGGTAAAATTGAAGCTAACAAGTTGGTCTTAAAAACAGAGAGTGGCCAGGAGTTTGCCAACGAAAACAGAAAAAATAAAGTTGACCTTGTACTTCCGGGAGAACATGGTAAGATAGTTGGTGTATGGCATATCCCAGCTAAAACTGCAGATATGCAATTTGCAACTATGGACATTGTATGGAAAGATACTTTTACAGAATCCAAAATGAAACCTTTAAAAGTCGGTGATGTAAAGTTTGTATTAGACCCTGGATTAACAGATGCGAAGAATAAATAATAGAAATTATAAAGGGGATCTTATGGGTCCCTTTTTTATTTTTATATCCTCTATAGTCCACGTTTTATTCAATGCGAGATATGAAAAACAGAGATTATATCGTATAATCATTGACAATGAGAATCTTTAAGAAAATTGAAAATAATGAGCTCTATCTGTATATGGATGGTAAATTAATATACAAACGCTGGCTGGATACAGGACAGTCAAAAGTGTTTGATGTTATGGCATATGACAAATACACATTGACTAGCTTCAGAGATTGGGAATACGAAGGTTCCCGAGAACTTATTTCTATTAAAGCTAAATTAGCCATGAAAAAATCCGAAGATGGTGGACGCATAACTGGATTCACCAGCGGTTACAGACCTAACCATGTTTTTGAATACAAAGATAACGGACACCTACTGATGACATTTATTGGCGATATTATATTTGAAGACCAAAATACTATTGAACCTGGAGAGACAAAAGAAGTGATCGTTAGATTTCTGTTAGAGCAACCTATTGAAAAATATCTTGACAAAGGAAGAAGATGGTGGATTCATGAAAGAGCCCGAGTCGTTGGAGAAGCTGTAATAATATAACCTGGTTAAGTCAGAAAAATGAAATTAAATTCCAAGCTTATAAATTCATTAAGAACTTTCAGTGCCATTGCACCTCTGTTAATTTTGTATGGAATTTTGTTTCAGATAGGATTAAGTAAATATCAGGGTGAATTTCCGGAGAACTTATTTCCCCTATATTTTGCGCTACTAATGATTCTTCTGAATACATGCTCATTAATTACTCTATGGATTTTGGGGTCTGAAAGGTTTAAGGATAAAAAACTTTTTAACGCATACAGTATCTTATTTGGCACACCGGCAATCATTCTTGCAGGGCTACTTTATCAGTATACTTTAGCAATGAATATAGTCCTGGATAAGACTCAATATCTGAGAGAAGAGTGTTACCTAAAATGGAGAAATATTTATAAAGCTGAAAACAGATATCACTTCAGTACCGGGTATTGCCCGACAGCAACTCAGGACTCCATAATAGTAACGGAAATCTACAGGAACGGAATAGTGAAGTCTTGTGGGATTATACTAAATGATCAATACCATGAAATTGATACATCTGAGATCTCCTTTTTAACGAAGAGACAAAAAATAGAAATACTCAGCTATTGATAAAAACTAAACGCTACATATCACACTTTTACTTACTGAAGACCAGAGCATAATACAATACTACTAGCTGATTCCGTATTCATCACTCAACTCCGGACTGTATCCCAATCTTCATCTTTAAATACGCAGCTTTCATGTAATATCACATTCTCATTATTGTTTTGGATTATTCCTTTCACTTTTTTATTTATTGCTTTAACGATAAGCACTTGACTAAAAATCATAAGATTTATTCCTTTCTGCGTAGGTAAAATTCTTTTTAGCGTACCTCGAAAATTCTCATCTAATATATATTTGCACTCAGTTTAATTAGACTAATTCTTAACAAGGACAGTCAAGTTTCATACTAAGAACAGAATAAACTGATTGCTATAAAGTTAAGACAACAATCACCCACAGCAGGGATTTTGAAAATGAGAATTTGGATTTGCTTATTGTTATTAGTGGTATTGCCAAAGTGGGCTGCAGGTCAGCAAGTCAACACGGGAGTTGTGTCAGGGGTTGTATTGGATGAAGAAGGTGCTCCGGCAAATTTTGCAATAGTTCGTATTGCTGAACTAAATCTGGTAACTCCATGCGATTCACTCGGCAAATATAAATTTGAAAACATCCCCTATAAAACCTACACGCTTGTCATCCAATTATTTGAAGGGCCTGAGAAAAAGGTCATTGTAAAAGTTGATAGTCCTGATACATCTGTTGATGTCATTTTGGAATCAGGAAATGACAAAAAAGCATTGGACGAAGTAGTGGTTGAAGGCAAATCACAGAAAAGGGTTTTAGAAGAACAAGGTTATGCTGTGAATGTCATCGAGACTAAAACAGTTGAAATGCAGTCTATTCAGGCGAATGAACTACTTGACAGAAGTGCAGGAGTACGTATCAGACAACAAGGAGGACTTGGATCTAATATTCAGTACAATATCAACGGACTAACCGGAAATTCGGTCAAAATTTTTATAGATGGTATTCCCATCTCAAGTTATGGTCCCTCCTTCTCTTTAAACAGTATCCCTACCTCTATGATAGAACGCATAGAGGTATTTAAAGGAGTTGTACCATCACAACTATCCGATGATGCTTTAGGTGGAGCTGTTAATGTCATTCTTAAAAGTTCTATCAAGAATATGCTGACAGCTTCCTATTCTTACGGATCTTTTAACACGCATCAGTTTAACCTGAATGGTGGCTATAGAAATCCTAAAAATGGCTTTACTGCAAGGGCTTCAGGATTTTACAACTATTCTGACAACAGTTACAACGTGTGGGGAGAAAAGATCTATGTAACGAACAGTACTACAGGTAAGATTCAAAGGGTTACAGCGAAACGCTTCCATGATGCTTATAAATCTTATGGAGGAAAATTTGACATCGGTTTTACAAATGTTAAATGGGCTGATCAGTTTTTGTTTGGAGTTGTACTTTCTGATATGGCCAAAGAGGTCCAACATGGAGCTACCATGGAAACTGTTTATGGCAACAGAAACACCAAACAAAATACACAACTCTATAGTCTGACCTATGCCAAACAAGACTTCTTAACAAAAGGACTTAAAGTCAACTTCTTTTCTTCTTATAGCATCCTTAACAGAGCTGTGATAGATACCGTTCCGTACATTTACAACTGGTTTGGACAGCTTATAGATGCCAATAATGACGGGAAATGGGATCGCTGGAGCAGTGGTGCTGAGGGAAGCAACCCCACTTTACAAAAAAGTCTTGAACATAATATTACAGGACGTTTGAATGTTTCATACGATCTGAGTAAACAACACCGGTTGAATTTCAACTATATGTTGTCTCATTTCACCCGTGATTTAGACGATCCAAAGCTTACACAGGTAGAAAGGGACCTTATGGATACCCGCTATATGACCAAACATGTTATCAGTGGAGCTTATGAAACAAATCTTTTTAAAGACCGCTTAAAAACATCTCTGTTCGCTAAACAATATTCTCAAAAGGTACGCTTAAAAGATGCTGTACGAGAATCCAGAACGGGCATTTATATTCCTTACGAACACTCTAAAACTACGCCGGTACTGGGATATGGATTAGCGGCATCATTCACTGTTTTTCCAAAGGTAATGCTTACCGGTTCCGTTGAACAGGCTGTACGTTTACCTGAAGGCACAGAAGTATTTGGTAATAGTGCAGAGAACATTGATGCTTCCTATGAATTAAAACCTGAAAGAAGTCAAAATGTAAACTTTGGATTGAACCTGGGTAACTTTAATATTAAAAATCATAACCTGGCATTTGTATCCAATTTCTTCTACAGAAATACCTCTGACATGATCAGACAGGCAGTGCCAACACAAGTTTCAGAAACCTATCGTTTTGAAAACCTTCTCAGTGTTACAAGTAAAGGAGCTGATATAGAA
Source organism: Sporocytophaga sp. (assembly GCA_024707265.1). GTDB lineage: Bacteria > Bacteroidota > Bacteroidia > Cytophagales > Cytophagaceae > Sporocytophaga. The sequence continues at coordinate 872,417 of JANQAB010000010.1, forward strand.
CTGCTCTATAACTATAAACAACGCTTTTTTTATGCAGGAAACGTTTCAATGTTTAATGCCCGGTTCAACACAGAACTTGATGCGAACGGCCAGAGGTATTATTACTATGGAAAGCGTTTGAGAAATGCACCTTACTTTACAGCCAACAGCAATGTACGTCTTAGTTTGCCCAACATTATTCAAAAAGAAGCCCTTGTTTCTTTATACTATAATTTCGGATATGTACATGAATTCTTAAGAGACTGGGAAGGTATAGGAATCAATAACCGCCCGGTGATTCCAACTCAGCTTATCCATGACCTGGGGGTAGCTTACACCCTTCCTAATAAAAAACTCACCTTTAGTTTAGATGCTAAAAACATCCTGGATCATCAGGTTTTTGATAACTGGGCTCTTCAGAAGCCAGGAAGGGCATTCTATGCAAAAGTGACCTATAAAATAATCTAATTACAAATTTATAAACGTTTAACAAATTCAATATATCTATGAATAAGAAAGTATTGCCAATACTAAAATCAGTAATCTTGTCTGGAGTTTTAGTAATAGCAGCATCTTGTAAAAAAAACAGTGATCCGGCACCAAGTTCACATGATGCTGATACCCGCATCTACCATGTTGCTCTGGCAGTAGATCCGGATGATCAGTCTTCTACCTTTTTTCAGCAAATTTCTGATTTTAGCAGCGCTGGTCCGGACATAGACTTTTCTACTGCTGGTTTCCAATTAGCGTCAACAAGAACAGCCAGACCTTATTCATCTCCTAATGGACAATATATATTTTCCTATGATTATAGCGGAGGACAAGTATATAGCTATAAAGCAAATTCAGGAGGAACAAGTAATTATACCCTTGTAGATCAGGTAAACCCAACAGCAGCAATAGGGTCAAATGTTGCAAGATTTACAAAAGTATCCAATGATGCCTGCCTTCTTCACATAGTAAATACCAGTCCTGCTACTGCTGAAGGAGTTGTAAGAGATGACAATGGAACATTCCTTAGAATAAAAAACAAAGTTAGCTTTATTAAAATTACAACGGATCCATCTACAGGTTCTGTAAGTATGGGTTCTCCGGTAGTATATGATGATCTGTTATTAAATGCTGAAGAAGCTCAGTCAGGTGTTTACATTTCCAGAATAGACGCTCCTGTAGTAGCAAATGGAAAAGTTTATTATGGCTTCGCAAGATCTAAAAGAGATACTTCTGACCTTGGAGGTGCCAATGTTTCCAGCTATAAGCCTGCTAATGCAAGTGTATTTGTAATGGATTATCCTTCCTTTGCAAATCCTGTTGTAATTTATTCCAACAAAGCTCAGGGAAATACAAACGGCTACAGAACTCCTACTGCTCATGTTAATGAAGAAGGAGATGCTTATCAGTTAGTTTCTGTAAATGGAAAAGATACTAAAATCTTAAAACTAAGAAATGGAAGTTTTGATGCTAATTATGAGTTTAATTTGTCTTCATTGATTGGCAAAAACACCTATGCTGATGGCTGGTTCTATGTAGGAAACGGTATTGGTTATATTCCGTTCCTGGATACTGATCTTGGTACAACAAGTACAAACAACTACTCTCTTGCCCGTATCGATTTAAAAAACAATACTGCTGTAGTTATGAACCTTCCCGCTAACCTTTGGTTCAGACAATATCAAAACAGTGTGGTTGCAGACGGTAAGTTTGTAATGGCTGTCGTTCCTTCCGGAGCTGATGGTAACTTCTACCTGTTCGACCCATCTTCAACCTCTCCTAATGCGTTTGAAGTTGGTGCAAAAATTAAAAACCGTGGTGCAGGAACTGCTTATATCGGTGTATTCTAATCATTTTTAATTCCAAACTTATAAGACCATATTTTAATCAAATATGGTCTTATTTTTTTAAGTGCCCCTCCCCTCCTGACCTTTGAAACAACTAATCATTTTTACAAACAGCATTTTTAAGCACATCACAAAAATATTTATTTCAGTTCAAAAAAGCCTACCACATTCCCGCATTCACCTTGCTCTGCTGCTGCCAGTGAAGTGAGAATACATAATTGACAAGTTGGCCATTTAAATCAGATATAATTTCGTTTTCGTATTTATCTTTATACAGATCCCAAAAATTTATCGCAGGAATATTATTTGTTTCTTTTTTAAAATATTCCTTGGGTACTACAAACGGAATCCTCCCATATACTTTAAAACAGGTTTCCTGAGGGAGATTATAATTTAATACTGGAGCTTGCCCGTCTCCTAACCTGATAAACGGATCTTTGTTGAGGCAACTAAGTGGTTCTATCATAGTTATTGAAGGTTAATCAATATATAAAACTTAATTGAAAAATTGTTTAATTCATGTGATAACGATTAATGTTCTCTGGTTGCTATAGACCTTCATTCAACAAAAGGAATCTTTATTTTGTCATGCTTGACTTATAAAGCAAATAAGCTTTCAAAATGAATAAAATTAAACTATCTGGCAATGGTAGTTTAAATGAGAAAATACTTTTATGAATATTTGATCATTCGCAGTGGTTTACTAAAATTGCCTTGGTGCGCCCCCTACAGGGTCGTGTGTTATATATCTGTTTTTATCTATAAACATTTGACCTCTTCGAGGTCAGGACTTTTCTCAGACTTTCATTCCTTTGCTGTAATAATAGAAATCTCGCATGTCACCTGACCATGATCCTCACCTTTATGAATCTTTATATAAGTTGGCCTAGATACGGAAACCCAATAATTCATCCTATATTTTTTTTTTATTACATGAGGCTACGTTTTCAATTTTAATCCAGTCTTATAATAAAGGAATCTAACTATTGCAAAAATCATCCGGTAAAAATCAGCAAACAGCTTGCTTCACTTGATTTCGCCTCATTGCATACTCTTGTATGCAGAGGACAGCATAGTATCCAAAGGAAAGATTATGATTAACTAAATACAGGTGTTATGATTAAAATGAGCTCATTGGTCATAGATCAATGAGCTTTTTATTTTTGTTAAAAAAAATAGCTGTAATTAAATGTATTGGCGATGTAAACTTTATTACACATCCTGATGGTCAATTTTTTCTTTTATAGTTTCCTGTATCCTTTTTTCCATGTCTTCATCAAACTGCTTGATGGCTTCCAATGAATTTTGCACTGATAGTCCTGTTGTAGTGATACTTTTAGAAGTTCCATCTCCCTTTATATATGCCTTGCCTCGTTGTTTGTGGCTGACCCTGTAACTTTCAAGCGCATCTATGCATAGATTATACTTTTCATTCAAAGTCAGATCATTTATCTTTTTCAAATAAGACTTTAGATTATTTCTGTAAGGCTCAAGAGCTCCCAGGAAATCCCGGCTATGTTTTGGGAAATATTTTCTGGATCCCATCATGGCCTTTCCCATCGTGGATTCCATTTCCAATCCCAATACCAGATCCATCAGCTGAATACTTCCAATCTGCAAACCGCTTACTCCTTCCAGAAGACTTTGGCTTTGAGTATCCCTGAGGCCCCAGATGAAAGATGGTTGAATATACTCTCGCCATTGAGCCATATTAAGTTTCTGCCCTCTTACTTCACGGTTAAAAACAGTGGTTATTCCAACGATGCTTTCATGGAGTAATTCAAGTGCTTTCCCCAGCACCTCCTTATCATTTTCTGTGATTGCATTCAGCACTTGTATACAGGCTTTGTTAGCAGTAGTACCAACCAATTCTGTCATAATAAATATTTTGATCCAGTGCTCTAATTGGCCTTGAAATTCTTTGCAAACCCAATTATGAGCTAAAGAAAGATCCTGAAAGGTTATTTTATCTATCTGAAGATTTGTTCCGGGAGCTTGTCCTTTTACCTGAAAATTCATGAGCATAATACTCCATAAAGTACCGCAATGAGGATGGTCTAACCTGTCAGCAACATAACTTAAAGGTTTCCATAGCTGATCGGGGAAACTCATGTTTTGCTTCAAAAACTCTTCAGGCTCAGGAGGAAGATAGTCCCATCTATAGCAATGAGCCAGCATTGTTAATACAGAAAGAAGCTTTTCCTGTTCCCAATAATCCAAAGCATCTATCTGTTTGTTATCATAAGATACATCTGAAAGAGCATTGTAAAGGAAACTTCTGACTCCTCCCTGATCTTTGCTATTCCACAGGTGCACGTTATTCAGCAAATCAACATATATATTAAAGGGTTCTGGTAATTGCGTATGTGGCACCTTTAGAGGCATGAAACTTGGATGATTTAGGAATAGCTGAATCCGATCATTAACCACAAAGGGAGGCATAATCTATACTTTTAGTCTAACAGAAGTCAATATAGACAATGCTATCTTTATAAGACTGATCACTTTGTGAATGGAGCATTAAAGTATGTGAAAGTAGGTTTTGGATTATTAACATTATAAACCAATCCGGAGAAATTGCTTTAGATGGAAGTACTCTACATTGGGAAAGCATTGGTATTTACCTTAAATCCGGCATTCCTGGGGAATGATTGATATAACCCACTGACTATAAAAAACTTGTCTGACACCTTCTTTTCCGATGCAACCCCTTGGTGGTATAGTACACAATATGGCAAGATCCTATTATTCTCTTTTATTACTTTTATTGTCCCATCAGCTATTGGTTAAATGACTATACCTGTTTCAATAAAGGCATATTAATGAGAAAAAATCTGATTTTAAGTTTTTTAATTCTATTTCAAAGCTCTTTCCTGTTTGCACAAAAGCCCAATGTAGTAATCATTTATGCTGATGATGTTGGCTACGGAGACTTTCATTGTTATTATCCTGATAACCAATTGAAAACTCCGAATGTGGACAAGCTTGCAAAAGAAGGTCTTCTTTTTTACCAGAGCTTATACTACTGCAGCTACATGTACTCCATCCAGATATTCCTTGCTTACAGGCGAATATCCATGGCGAAAGACAGGAATAAAAGTATTGGCAGGAGATGCAACGGCTCTTATAAAATCCGGCAGACCAACCATTGCATCTGTATTCAGAAATGCCGGCTATGAAACTGCTGTAGTAGGAAAGTGGCACCTGGGATTAGGAGACTCTCTGGCACCTGACTGGAATAGCACTATCAAAGAATCTCCTAATGATATCGGATTTAAATATTCCTTTATCATGGCTGCTACAGGAGACAGGGTCCCTACAGTCTATGTTGAAAACAGCAAAGTAGTGAACCTGGATCCAGTTGATCCTATAACAGTAAACTATAAAAACAAAATTGGAAATGACCCTATTGGTCGGGAACATCCTGAACTGTTGAAGGTAAAACATTCACACGGCCATGACTTTACAATCGTCAATGGCGTAGGGAGAATCGGTTACATGTCAGGTGGAAATAAAGCAAGATGGGTGGATGAAGACATGGCCGATACCTTTACCAACAAGGCGGTTGGATTTATAGAAACAAACAAGGACAAACCTTTTTTCCTTTATTTTGCCACACATGATGTACATGTTCCAAGAGTGCCACATCCAAGGTTTGCAGGAAAAAGCGGATTAGGAGCCAGAGGAGATGCCTTGCTTGAATTTGACTGGGCTGTAGGAGAAATATTGCAAGCGCTCGAAAAAAATGGACTGACCAAAAATACGCTGGTAATTTTAAGCAGTGATAATGGCCCTGTGCTCGACGACGGATACCAGGATCAGGCTGTTGAACTATTGGGAGACCATCATCCTGCAGGAGCTCTCAGAGGAGGCAAATACAGCATCTTTGAAGCAGGCACCCGGGTTCCTTTTATCGTCAGATATCCTGCTAAAGTAAAACCGGGCGTAAGCAATGCCCTGATAAGTCAGGTAGATTTAATAGCAAGCTTAAGTACTTTAATTGGACAAAGCCCTCCGAAAGAAGCTGTAGATAGTCAGAATCAGCTGAATACACTCCTTGGTAAAGATAAAACAGGAAGAAATGAATTGGTCACCAACACTCAATCCGGAGGCGCTTTTGCCATTGTAGAAGAAAGGTGGAAATACATCTCTCCTTCCGATGGACAAGCAAAATCAAGGACAACAGTAGAACTTGGTAATAGTCCGGCTCCACAGCTGTATGATTTGAAGCTTGATGCAGGTGAAAAGAACAATCTGGCAGAAAAAGAAACAGAAGTTGTAAATAGACTTGAAAGACGATTAGAGGAGATCAGAAATAAATAGTTTAACAAATGAAAAAATACATAATCCTATTAGGCTTACTTTTATGCCATCAGCTTTCAGCACAGCAAAAACCGAACATCGTTTACATACTTGCTGATGACTTAGGTTATGGTGACATTGGAGTTAATGGTCAAAAAATTATTGAGACTCCCAATATAGATGCTTTGGCAAAAACCGGAATCAATCTGAAACAGCATTATTCAGGAGCCCCTGTCTGTGCACCTTCACGCTGTGCCTTGCTTACGGGTAAACACATGGGACATGCGTACATCAGAGGCAATGACGAATGGGGAGAAAGAGGCGATGTATGGAGTCTGAAAGCCATGAATGAAAATCCTAAACTCGAAGGACAAAGACCTATGCCTGACAGCATTATTACTATTGCGGAGGTGTTGAAGAGTAAGGGCTATACAACTGCATTGATAGGTAAATGGGGCCTTGGAGCACCTTATACCGAAAGCATTCCTAATAAGCAGGGATTTGATTTTTTCTTCGGATATAATTGTCAACGCCAGGCTCATACCTTGTATCCTACCCATCTTTGGAAGAATGAAGAAATCTTTCCCCTTCGTAATAGGTTTGTAGACTACCATTTAAACCTGGATTCACTTGCAGATCCATATGAGAAAGCATCTTATGCCAATTATGAACTTATTGATTACGCCCCCGAAGTGATGCATAAGGAAGCACTTGCATTTCTCAATACCAAACACAAGAGACCTTTTTTCCTTTATTATGCTTCAGTAATTCCACATGTACCTCTTCAGGCATTATCCAGATGGGTAGAATATTATGAGAAAAAAATAGGTAAAGAAGAGCCCTATTATAACGGCAAATATTATCCTAACCGCACTCCTAAAGCAACCCGTGCTGCTATGATATCTTATCTGGATGAACAAGTGGGAGATCTTGTAAAAACATTAAAAGCAACAGGACAATATCAAAACACGCTGATCATTTTCACAAGTGATAATGGTGCTACATTTAGTGGAGGTGCCGACGTGGCCTATTTCAATTCAGCCGGTCTCTCTCCTGAGGAAGAGGGCAGATTAAAAGGATCTGTTTACGAAGGTGGAATTAAAGTACCTTTTATAGCCTCCTGGCCGGGCAAAATCAAAGCAGGAACAGAGAGCAATCATATCAGCGCATTTTACGATTTTTATCCAACGGTACTAGACATTGTTGGTGAAAAAGAAAATACCAGCGATGGCATCAGTTATCTTCCTGCACTACTAGGAAAACAACAAACACCACATAAATATTTGTATTGGGAATTCCCTGAACGCAACGGACAACAGGCTATTCGATATGGTAAATGGAAAGCTATAAGAGAAAACCTGAAAGATGGAAATCTGCATACCTCTCTGTATGACCTTGAAAAGGATCCTCAGGAAACAAAGGATGTGTCAGCACAATTTCCTGATGTGGTGAAGCAGATAGAGCAATACTTCAAAGAAAGTCATCAACAGCCAGAGATCAAGAGATTCAGATTAAAAGTGTTGGGGGATGATCTGGAGTAGAGATGAGATGCGGGAATCAGAAGTAAACAAAAAAACTATATAATAACAACCGGAAAGACTGTCTTTTTTAATAAGGGGGTCTTTCTTATTTCCATCACTTTAATTGATGCCATCACTTTAAGTGATGGCATCAATTAGTTCAATAGACTGCAATTGGCGGATACTTTAATAGAAAAATTTATTAAATTGAGAAAAAAGAAATACTCGTCTTTTGCGAATATTCAAATGCTGAACAACAGTATAAAAAATGATTAAATCTCATCTTGAAAAATTAAAATCAGAATTAGCGAAATCTAAGTGGATTATTCATACCGACACATCCACAAATGAACTTGTGGATAACTGGAAAATTTCAAAACCAAATGGGGATTGTCTGTTAACAATACGTTTCACCATTTTCGGAAATGGTACATATGGTAATTGGAAAGGAAATGAAACTATGGATAATGCATCTGGATGCTCAGTCTTAGAACATCCTGAAATTGATTTATATTTTGGAAAATACTCAGGTAAATTTCAAAAAGACCTGCCTGTATTTATTTCACAAATGGATGCATTAGAAAAAAAACGAAATGAACTAAAATAATTCGTCGGCAGTTAACCTTTCTTGAATCACCTGGAACTATTTTAATCTCCCAAACTTGAAAGTTTAATTATATGACTCAAATCTATACTTCCGTTTGAGCATATTTAGATATTGTGATTTTAATAGCGAATCAGGTTCATTTATCACCTCAATTTTTACTTTGTCATTAAGGGATTCAGAATGATACGGAATAGTAATTTCCGTTTTAATTCCTAAATGATGTCTTAGTATGATCGTATCATCACTTATGTCATAAATCCAAGGGTGGCTATATACCTCCAAATTAGGGCTGCTAACACAAATCCTGGTAAACTTATTTTCATCAATCATTAAGTCATAACAAGTATTTACTGAACGCCTATCTTCTTCGCTTAAAAACCATCCCTCAGAGTTGTAAAGATTCAATCTTAACTCAGCAACATGGCCATTAATTTCCCGCTTATCAATTCCCCAAAATGTATACATCCTATACCCTCCTATTAAGAATAGAGATAAGATTATTACCACAATAAGAATGTTTTTTTTAGCTGAGGTCATTTATTAAGTTTTGGACTTATCGTTACTTTTTTAAAAAAATCAACTGAATAATCAATATTATCTAAGTTGGTTTCCAATAAATAGTATTTAGTTATAATATAAAAATCCCAAGGGGTTCTTCCTGAGTTGCTTGACATATTTATAGCATTATATAATCCTATAAAATCACTATTTTCGATTAAGAATCCAGACGAAAACCAATACTTACTAGGAAATGCCGCTTTATCATAAGGTAAATATTGCCAATATCCAAGATTCTGCGAAGACCATGAACTTCCATCATTGAAGTCAAAAGAATCATAAATTCTATATTTAACTTGGTCAATTTCTGCATATCCATAATCATATCCTTTGATATTAAGAAACCCTGAAAAAACTATATTTAAAGTATAGCTTCCAAATGACGCTATTAAATCATCATTTATGTTATTAGAAAGTAGATCTGCCTGAGACAAAGTTGAAACCGGATAAAACTTAAAACAATTGTATTGGTCTGAGTTAGAAGTATAATCTGGAATTATATCTACTGCAATACGTTGGTTTTTATTTTTTGGATCAAGAATTAAATTTTTAATTTTCATTAACTGAGTACTGGTATAATTTCCTTCATAATAACCCGCGCCACTATTAATTTCATCAATTGCTTTTTGCAAAAAATTTGTATAAATGACTGATGCGTCAAGAAGCTCTTTTTTGTTATTATCTGTAAAATGAATATGATTCCCAGTTCCTAAAAACCAATTATGCATAAAAATGGCTCCATATCTTAATCCTAGGTTCCACATCATAATTGGAATATCTAAAATCAGCTTTTCCTCATCTGAAAGGATGAAATATCTTTTATTTCTTAATAATGTAACCCAATGCTGTTCCATAGTATTAGCAATAACTTTTAATGATACTTTTGTACTGATCCCATCCGATGTCACAACTGTAACTTCAGATTTATCGTCACCATAAATATCCTTTTCGGCACCATTTAGAAATGATAACATACTAGCTGCCTCGCTATTATCTTTGAGTGTAATTTTTACATTAAGCCCTTGTATTATGTTATTCGACATTTGAATAGGCCCACTCTTCCCTGTTTCTATCTTTAAACCATGATATGTGTTTTTCCCAATCCTTATACTTCCTCTCTCATCTAATGGAAACCCATTATCACTGTTCATAGGAATTTGTATCGCTCCATAAATATTGGAAATTCTTAATAGCCTTATGAATTCTATTGATTTTCTTTGGTCTGCCAACTCCTGATCCCCATCCCTTTTAAACACCCCCCACGTCACTCCCGGATCATGTGCAACATCCCACTGAAGTTTATTCAGAGCCAATGCGTTTACATTGGTATTATAGCTCATCAGGTTGTCTGAGTTCCTTGCGCCATTGCCAAGATACATTGGATCAAAGATGTGATACAACTTATAGTTACCATGACCTAACTCATGCGCAAGTGTGCGGCCCAGTGTTTGAGGATTCTGGCTTGCTGCAGAATAAAGGAAGCCAAACTGCTTGGAGAAATTCATCTTACCTTGCAATGCTTCATCTCCCTGCTCGGCTTTGCTCATACCTATCACAAACATATAGGCTGTTGTTGCCTCTAATTTATCTTCACCTTTAAAATTGATGTATGCATCTATTACTCTGGCTTCTACTCCTGTATAATCATTGTTTAATAAGCCTGATCCTCCCGTCTTGAAATCATCACAGTTTTTACCTTCACACCAGTCTTTATTTTGATCAAAGCTATTATCTACTTCTATGGTATAATTGATACCTATTGGATTATAAGCCTTATTCAGCTGCGCTTGAATAGCATTGATATCTTTATTGAAGTTATCACCCATAGCCAGGGTTACGAGCTTCACCTTCTTCTCCACTATAGGATAGGAAGCAAGCAACAAAGCTCCGGCTATTTCTTTCTTTGATCCATTGTCATAAATAGCCAGTATTTCCTGTCCGTCCTTTGCCGGACCTCCGGCTAACTGTAGCGTGGAGCCAGACAAGGTTTTAAATACAAAACCTTCTCTGTTTACAAATTTTAGCTTACTCTTATCTCCTCTTGAAAAATCAAAATCCACTTTATCAACTGCTCCGGGTGTAATCGCTTTGGCTGAGTAATACTTACCATCAATGTTCAGGTAGTGAGGTGCCATCGCTACGGATTTACCATATCCATCCTGCCAGGCATCGAACGAATAGATGGCATTGCTATTCGCCTTGAAGATTACTTTTGCACTTGAAGAGGTTGGGGCATTCTGAAGACCTTTCAAACTTTCATCATAATGCCCGACTTCTGTTTTGGTTCCATTACTGCTTACTGAAACTACATTACCATTTTTATCCTTTACCAGCGTAGGGAATCGGTCTACTGGATAACTCTTTCCTCCTACCTTAATGGAGTTCCCTTCTACTTCAAGGTCATTGAAATTAGAAGCTTCTGTACTGATACCGCCAAGGCTTCCCGTTTTAACGAAACCTACATCATCTCCACCCTGGAAATAATTAAAGGCATCTTCTCCTGCTTTCTGCGCATCATCAATAAGTTTAGCTGCATCCTTTGAAGCCTTTTGGGCATCATTCAATGCTGTACCGAAATCATCGACCAGTCCTTTTATCTTTGCTGTAGTTTTATCATCAAAGAGCTGAGCTCCTATTCCTGCCTTCAGATTTCCGCCTGTCACACAGACTTTATCATTGACATATAGGGAATCAAAATCAATATTAAACCTCACATTATCAGTTTTTCCTATTAATGGGGTTGCTGCCACTCCTGTACCTTTCCAGAGGTTGGTTCCTCTCGTGTCCGGGGAAAGAGTAATGATCTTCATCTTGTAATCTGATACACCAATGGTATCACCGATTTTTAAACCCTCTAAAGGCCTCTTAGAAGTACGATCGCAACTACCTCCTTGGGAACAGTCAGCTTCTTTCATCTCCTTCGTTGTTCCGCTAAGTGGCTCGTTGGCTATGGCATCATCTGTTCCACAGTAGGCTTTTACTTCTATGTCATAACGAACTCCGGAGGAAAGCATATTTATTGTTTTCTTTACTTCGCCCTGAGTTCCATAATCATCCTGAAGCTCTGAGGTAAGTACCAAGCTGATCGGATAGTTCTCACCCCATACCTGACCATTTTCTTTATATCTGATCGTATAAGATGTCTGGGTCTTATTACCTGGCTTCACAAGCTGTGGATAGGGCCAACTGAGCTGGATCTCTGTCTCTGTTATCTGTTTTATTTTAAGATTGCTTATGGAATCACAATCTTTATTACCCTTCTCTGATTTTGACAAATCAAACTCTCCTGGCTCTGAGTTTATGCTGAACTTTCCTCCGCATTTACATCGGATCTTATATTGATAAATCAAGCCGGGAGTAAGGCCGGTAAGCTTTGCATTGGCTGCAGTGGTGGTAAATATTTTCTCCTGGCCGCTTCCGTCTTTGGGTTTGTATACTACTACATACTCCTCTGCTCCGGATATGCCTTTCCAATCTATGCGGGCTGTGGTTTCGTTTTTAGGTTCAGCGCTATGTACTGCAGGTGGAAAACAATCGGCAGTAGGTGGATCAAGAGGAGTATCTAATTCGCCTCCTTCCAGCCTGAAGCCGCCTTGTGGGGTTGTGGCTGTCTTGCCTCCTTTACAGATAAACTCAATGGTATAATTGTAAAACTCATTGTTTTTTATTCCATTAACTAAAACTTCAGGAGTTAATAAGGTTTGTGTATGTTTGTCGATTGGGGCATCTTTATGCCAATAGGTCAATTTAAATGACTCATGAAGGTCTAGCTTTGGCCAGGTAAGCTGCGCTGCTAATGGATCTGTTCCACCTCCTGGCCTTTTGGCAAGGAAGGTAAATGGACTTGGAACAGGGCAACTTCCGGGAAAATCTTTTTCATCAAACTTTAATTCCAAATTTTCTCCCACTGCTGTGCTCGTACCGCAAACTGCATCGATATGAATCGTATAACTGCCGCTTGTTAGAGCTGGTAATAATACTGAGCCGTCAGTGATGTTCTCTTTAACACTGGTGATCTTCGTATTATTATCCGTATAGTAAACATTGTAAGCATTGGCTGAGGCAACTTTTGTCCAGCTCAAGGCTATGCCCTTCTCATCATTTGAACTTACAAGGATCGGAAATGGTGCTTCACATTCACTGGCAGGCAATATAAATGTACCTCCATAAATAGCCTCCTGCCAGCCTGTACACCTGCAGCTTACATAATATTCATAAGTCTGACCTTTTTGTAATTGCTGTTCTCCAAGCGTCAGACTTTCTGCTTCCTGCGGCAATTGTAAAATGGTCCATGGAAGCACTGAGCCCTGAATCTTATATTTTACTTCATACAACTGATGCCCAGGATCTTTATTCCAGGCCAGAAGTATTTCCTGTTTGTTGGTCTCAGGATTAGGTTTTAACTCTGGGGTCTTTAAAAACAAGGGCGGACAAGACTCTTTTACCTTAAAAACAAACACATCGGATTTGCCTTCATTACGGAAACGTTGTGAGATCTTCTTAGGTACTCCATTGATCAGCATTTCCTCATAAGCCTGTACTTGCCAGGCATACGTGGCTCCGGGAGTAAGCGCAAGCATGCTTTGATCATAGAAAAAACTATTGTATTGAATGTCTTCAAATGTCTCATTGATATTAAAGGCATTTGTCAGAAAAGCATCGTAAGGATTCCTGTCAGGTGGGATCAATGCCATGGTAAGGCGGTATTTTACCTGCTGCTGTGGATTTAAAGAAAAACTTCTCGGGGTCCAGGAAAACATAAAGTTCTGTCCGGAAGCTACAAGATCAAGCAACTCCCCTTTACCCGGTGAGGTAAGCAATGGAGGATCATTCAGCATCACTACAACACTGGTAAAATCTGTAAGAGCATTGGATACAGGAGTATTAGAGTTCCTCTCTATTGATTTAAATGATATTACATAAGCACCTTCCGGAAGGGTCGTCGGTGCCCCTGGAAGATTTACAGGTGACAACAAATTTTCAAGATCTTCCCTGTCTAATGAATAAGTAACGCCTCCTATAAGGTGTAAAGGTATTCCTGTCGTTGATTCAAATTTAATAGAAGGGCCATTAAAGGTTACATTTAAAATGACATCCAGACTCGGAACAGTAAGATCGGTAAGCGTTACCTGCACTCTGAAGTTATTCGGATCTTTATAGTCTTCTATAAATACAGAGGGTGACTGTACATAAGAACGCACCTGGACAGGGTAGAATTGCTGGGCTTCTGATCTCGTAAATAAAAAAAGAAACAATAAAGTAAGGAGCATTAAAATGATTGCTTTACTCCTTGAAAAAATTAAACTCATGTTGATAAATTGTAAATTACTATTTTGAATTTGTAAGTCTTAAATGTAAATAATATTGATACAAAATTAAGGCTTTAAGATTTTGTTAATTTACGGAAAAATATGGGAGAATGTGGGACCTATAGGAGCCCAGTTAAAAAAAAAAATTTTTTTTTTTTTTAAATATTATTTTTAAATTAAAAATAAAAAAAATAAAAAAAAATAATAAAATTTTTATTTTTATAGAAGAAAAAAAAAAAAAAAAAAAAAAAATTTTTTTTTTTTTATATAAAAATAAAATATTTATTTTTTTTTTTTATAAAAATTTTTTTATATATCCGTTTATAAATATAATTAATTTTTTTTTATTAAAAATAAAAAAAAAAAAAAATTTTGCCTGATATACTATTTTTGCTCTTCAATCCAATCAGCTTCCAATTTTTTATGATGTCATCATATTTAAAATCTAAAAGTAAAAAAATATCATTTCCCTTTTTACTTACTAGAAAAGATATGATCTGATTATTAATAGATAAATGTGAGATTGTATATTCTGATGATTTTAGATCAATACTACCCAAAGTTTTAGCTAACTTCATAATTCCGTGCCCATCATTAATCCCCAATAATAATTCATAATCAACCCCACCACACCTTTTTTCCCCTTTTTTTAATAGTAAACAAACAATATCTTTTCGATTATCAAAATTGATATCACCATATATTGAATCTTGTAATATCTTGCAGTCATTTTTTAAATCTATTAAAAGATCATTCAATTGAGAAAAATAATATTCTCTATCAAAATAAATGTCTCCTCTTTCAAGATGGAACCTCCCATTTTTAGAGGAAAAGTTTAAAACATTTTTCCTATTTACATTCTCACCTTCTTCTACTGATAAGTTCAAAAATTGATTCATTCTAATTTTATAATCATTAGCTACTCTTGACCATTTTCTCACTAATCCTTCATCTTTAAAATTACAGTCTATAACTAAGGAATCTACCTGCAACCCATTATCAGAAAATGATTTCACCCAAAGTTGATGAGACATATTATCATTTTCATAAGGAGCTAAAATCAAATAATATAAAAAAACATAACCATCTGGACTAAGTGTATAGCCTATCGGAATACCAGTCTCCTGATGATTTATATTCACAAATGAATCTCCTTTCAATATATTATTTTGGTCTTTAAGCAAATATTTATAAAACTCTTGAAAATCGAATTCCTTACCTTTTAATCCTTTTGACTTTCCAATTACTTCAAGTATGGCTTTAGTTTCTATTGGAAAATCTAGCTTCTTAAATTTTGTCTTATAGTATTTCTCAAATTCATCTAAATTTTGCGCATGAGAAATTGAAAACCATGACATAAATAAAAATAAAATTAAATTATTCTTCATAAATTATTTCAAATTGATCCTGATTATATCCTTGAATATGTAAGTGATTATAATGACCTCCATCACTATCATTACTTGCATGATTTAATAGTTTATTCTTATTATAATATTGAGACAACATAGAAAACCATTTAAAATTAAGAAGAATATCATTAAATGAATTTTGTCTCGTCTCATCCATCTCTTGCCAAGAATTCCCAGACAAAAGACAAACATTTCCAGAACCATCTAATCTTAAATACCTTAAATCTCCATTGAATCCATTTTTATGAGATGTACTTCCTCCTACAGAAAGCCCTTCTTCATTACTAAATCCATTAAATGTAAAATCCGTATGCGATGCATTTCGCATGGAGCACAATAAACTTCCAAAAGTCTTAAGATTCATAAAGAATCTATTATTATTTGAATTAAAAGCAACATTAAAACCATTTTGTTCTACTTGTCTTATATCAATTAAACTGATGAGTGGCGTGCTTCCATACCTAGGATCACTTAAATATCGATTTAAAGTCATGAAATAAGTATATGTACCTAATTCGATAATTGTACCATTATTTTGATGGTATTCGTATTTAACTTGATATTGTGATCCAGAAAAAGATTCATCATTAAATTGACTCTCAAAATCTTCCCTCTTAATATTTTTGGGAACATATTGAACAATGCGACCATCTTCGTGTATTCTCATAGTTAATATTTGATCTACTCCAAAAAGATATTCTTTAAGTATCCTCTTGTTATGTTGATAGTTTATGCCAGGCGAATTAAAATATGAAACAGAAAAAACTACGTTTTCTCCATCGTATAAATCAAAGCCGCCCAAAGTTTCTTTATAATCTTTAGGATCACATGAGAATTCAGAGTTCATGGGAGCATCAAGAGGAAAATTACAAAATATTTCATGATACTCTATTTCCCCAATCTTAAAATCTTTTACTATCGCATTATATCCACAATTTTTAACCATAGTTAAAACAACCTTTTTATTTCCTTCTGATGCATTGTGAATAAGTTTCAAATTTTCTTTAAAATCGCAGGAACCATATAAATATTTAGTCAATTCATTTAATTCTGTCCATTTTTCTGTATAGATCCTGATTATATTATTACTTTTCTCGTCTTTATAATTTATAATGTATAATTCTTTTTTAAGTAAATAATAATCTTCAATTTCCTTTGTTATAAAATATAATGCTGGATTATATGTGAAATTATCTGTTAATTCCGAAAAAATTATTTTAATCGTAGAATATGTATATCCTCCCAAATTTACTTCTTTTTGTACCCATTCTCTATTTCTATTTATAGCGTTTTTCAAAAGTGTGGACTTTTCTCCTGCAATTCTTTTAGCTCTAATATTTTCTAAAAAAGCTTTAACATCTCCAATTCGAACAGCTTCCTGATCCCCATCCCTCTTAAATATCCCCCAAGTCACTCCCGGATCGTGCGCAACATCCCACTGAAGTTTATTCAGAGCCAAGGCGCTTACATTGGTATTATAGCTCATCAGGTTATCTGAGTTCCTTGCGGCATCGCCGAGGTACATTGGATCAAAGATGTGATACAACTTATAGTTACCATGGCCTAATTCGTGAGCAAGTGTGCGGCCCAGTGTTTGAGGATTCTGGCTTGCGGCAGAATAAAGGAAGCCAAACTGCTTGGAGAAATTCATCTTACCTTGCAAGGCCTCATCTCCCTGCTCGGCTTTGCTCATGCCTATCACAAACATATAGGCTGTTGTTGCCTCTAATTTATCTTCACCTTTAAAATTGATGTATGCATCTATTACTCTGGCTTCTACTCCTGTGTAATCATTGTTTAGTAAACCTGATCCTCCCGTCTTGAAATCATCACAGTTTTTACCTTCACACCAGTCTTTATTTTGATCAAAGCTATTATCTACTTCTATGGTATAATTGATACCTATTGGATTATAAGCCTTATTCAGCTGCTCTTTAATAGCATTGATATCTTTATTGAAGTTATCACCCATAGCCAGGGTTACGAGCTTCACCTTTTTCTCCACTATAGGATAGGAAGCAAGCAACAATGCTCCGGCTATTTCTTTCTTTGATCCATTGTCATAAATAGCCAGTATTTCCTGTCCGTCCTTTGCCGGACCTCCGGCTAACTGTAGCGTGGAGCCAGACAAGGTTTTAAATACAAAACCTTCTCTGTTTACAAATTTTAGCTTACTCTTATCTCCTCTTGAAAAATCAAAATCCACTTTATCAACTGCTCCGGGTGTAATCGCTTTGGCTGAGTAATACTTACCATCAATGTTCAGGTAGTGAGGTGCCATCGCTACGGATTTACCATATCCATCCTGCCAGGCATCGAACGAATAGATGGCATTGCTATTCGCCTTGAAGATTACTTTTGCACTTGAAGAGGTTGGGGCATTCTGAAGACCTTTCAAACTTTCATCATAATGGCCGACTTCTGTTTTGGTTCCATTGCTGCTAACTGAAACTACATTACCATTACTGTCTTTCACTAAGACCGGGAATCTATCTACAGGATAGCTCTTTCCTCCTACCTTAATGGAGTTCCCTTCTACTTCCAGGTCATTGAAATTAGAAGCTTCTGTACTGATACCGCCAAGGCTTCCTGTTTTGACGAAACCTACATCATCTCCTCCCTGGAAATAATTAAAGGCATCTTCTCCTGCTTGTTGAGCATCATCAATAAGTTTAGCTGCATCCTTTGAAGCCTTTTGGGCATCATTCAATGCTGTACCGAAATCATCTACCAGTCCTTTTATCTTTGCTGTAGTTTTATCATCAAAGAGCTGAGCTCCTATGCCTGCCTTCAGATTTCCGGCTGTCACACAGACTTTATCATTGACATACAGGGAATCAAAATCAATATTAAACCTCACATTATCAGTCACTCCTATTAATGGGGTTGCTACCACTCCTGTACCTTTCCAGAGGTTGGTTCCTCTCGTGTCCGGGGATAGAGTAATGATCTTCATCTTGTAATCTGATACACCAATGGTATCACCAACTTTTAAACCCTCTAAAGGCCTCTTAGAGGTACGGTCACAACTACCTCCTTGGGAACAGTCAGCTTCTTTCATCTCTTTTGTTGTTCCGCTAAGCGGCTCGTTGGCTATGGCATCTTCTGTTCCACAGTAGGCTTTTACTTCTATGTCATACCGAACTCCGGAGGAAAGCATATTTATTGTTTTCTTTACTTCGCCCTGAGTTCCATAATCATCCTGAAGCTCTGAGGTAAGTACCAAGCTGATCGGATAGTTCTCACCCCATACCTGACCATTTTCTTTATATCTGATCGTATAAGATGTCTGGGTCTTATTACCTGGCTTCACAAGCTGTGGGTAGGGCCAGCTGAGCTGGATCTCTGTCTCGGTGATCTGTTTTATTTTCAGATTGCTTATCGAATCACAATCTTTATTACCCTTTTCTGATTTGGACAAATCAAACTCTCCAGGCTCTGAGTCTATGCTGAACTTACCGCTACATTTACATCGGATCTTATATTGATATATAGTACCTGGAGTAAGGCCGGTAAGCTTTGCATTGGCTGCAGTGGTGGTAAATATTTTCTCCTGGCCACTTCCGTCTTTAGGTGAATAAACAACTACATACTCCTCTGCTCCGGAAATACCTTTCCAGTCTATACGGGCAGTAGTTTCGTTTTTAGGTTCTGCGCTATGTACTGCTGGTGGAAAGCAATCGGCAGTAGGTGGATCAAGAGGAGTATCTAATTCGCCTCCTTCCAGCCTGAAGCCGCCTTGTGGGGTTGTGACCCTCTTCCCACCTTTACAGATAAACTCAATGGTATAATTGTAGAACTCATTGTTTTTTATCCCATTAACTAAAGCTTCAGGTGTTAATAAGGTTTGTGTATGTTTGTCGATTGGGGCATCTTTATGCCAATAAGTCAATTTAAATGACTCATGAAGGTCTAGCTTTGGCCAGCTGAGCTGCGCTGATAATGGATCTGTTCCTGCTCCTGGTCTTTTGGCAAGAAAAGTAAATGGACTTGGAACAGGACAACTTCCGGGGAAATCTTTTTCATCAAACTTCAATTCCAGATTTTCTCCCACTGTTGTGTTTGTGCCGCAAACAGCATCGATATGAATCGTATAACTGCCCCTTGTAAGCGCTGGTAATAATACTGAGCTGACAGTGATATTCTCTTTAACACTGGTGATCTTCGTATTATTATCCGTATAGTATACATTGTAAGCATTGGCTGAGGCAACCTTTGTCCAGCTCAGTGCTATTCCCTTTTCATCATTTGAATTGACAAGTATCGGAAATGGCGCTTCACATTCACTGGCAGGCAATATAAATGTACCTCCATAAATAGCCTCCTGCCAGCCTGTACACCTGCAGCTTACATAATATTCATAAGTCTGACCTTTTTGTAATTGCTGTTCTCCAAGCGTCAGACTTTCTGCTTCCTGCGGCAATTGTAAAATGGTCCATGGAAGCACTGAGCCCTGAATCTTATATTTTACTTCATACAACTGATGCCCAGGATCTTTATTCCAGGCCAGAAGTATTTCCTGTTTGTTGGTCTCAGGATTAGGTTTTAACTCTGGGGTCTTTAAAAACAAGGGCGGACAAGACTCTTTTACCTTAAAAACAAACACATCGGATTTGCCTTCATTACGGAAACGTTGTGAGATCTTCTTGGGTACTCCATTGATCAGCATTTCCTCATAAGCCTGTACTTGCCAG
>JANQAB010000002.1 GCA_024707265.1 Sporocytophaga sp.
CTGAGAAAATATTATATGAATTTGCTCTGGAATGCTATAGAGTCGATATCAACAATCAAATCAAAGATGCAGAAAAAAGCATTAAGTTCTTCCGTTAAAAATCAGGAAAGAAAAAATAAAAAAGACGGAGAAAATCTTGTACGAGATATTGATAAAAACAAACAGGAGAAAATAAACTTGAACAAAAACTAAAAGACAATGCTTCAGAGCTTGAACAACTGAAAAAAGCGATGCTGAACAAAAAAAACCTTGATCGGATCGCTGCTGCCAGTGAAGTCGAGAAGATGAAAAAAGCTGTGGATGTGGTAAAAAGCAGAAGCTTGATGATCTAAAGTAAAAAACTTATTATATTTACAAAAATATTCCCGGTTGCTTTTTGAAGGAAGGTAGCTGGGATTTTTTTATTTTCAAGAAAATCCTCTCATTACTTATGAGATATAGAGTAACCACTTATTTAACCCCTTCAGGAAATAAAAATTATTAGTAAAGCTTCCAGATACAAGTTATGAGAGAGTGGATCATTTATGAAAATGAAATTCCTTTGTAATATGAAAATGTAAACCCCTGTTTTAGTGATTTCCCAGCAGACAAAAAAATTATGAATTTGCTAAAAGATGAAGAGAAAACAATTGAATCTATTCTTACAAACATTAACTATCATAATCAGACTTTGTATTTTCTTGCGCAATCCCATTCTCTCCGGACTTCAGGTAGAATCAGAATTGCAGGATCTAAACCTTCCTCCTATTCCTTTGGAATATTTAGAAAAAGATATAAGTATTAAATCATTTTTATGAAAGGATATAAATTATTTTCTACTCGCTATAGTACCTATAATATTAGCAATGATTTATCCCGGCTTGAGATATACACTTAGCTTTGGATGGCATACAATCATTGAAAAAACGAAGCTTCTCCAACCACCTTTATATTGTTAGGGACCCTCTTATTCACCTCATTGTTATACTGGCTTCTTGACAAGAAAAACAAAACGAACAAATAAGTATCTTACCCTAAGTCATTTATTAATGACAATAGTACCTTTATATTATATCTTATGGGGTCCTGATTTACTTTCCTTTCTCTTTGATAATAACTTAGAAAAATTATTATCTACTTTGGGTGAAAACTTTTTTATCAAAGCACTTTTTATTTCTTATACACTTCCTATGATAGGACAAATTATATTTCTCATTAATATCTTCATAGGAATATGGCAAACAGCAAACAATCGACCGATAACATTGCAATAGTCCATAGCTGTTTCAACATAACCAACAGAGGAATTATTGTAGAATTGCAACATAATCTGGACGGCCTTGCACAAGGGTTTAGTAAAGAGCCTTCCATTACTAATATTCTATAAAAAGAATCTATGGACATTTTTCAACTTTATATCCTCTGAGACATTTTAATAATCCTGATGCAATGGAAACATTAAACGAAACTCTCCATGCCTGATCAATTCTTTCTGCAGAAAACCCTATGTAAAACATTCTAATTATCAGTCTCGTAAATGGTTTTATTATTTATAACTACACTATTAGCAAAAACCTAACACTATGTTCAAAAACGCATTTTCATTTGAAGGCCGGATCAGAAGAACTGAATTCGGGATTTCATTTTTAATTTATTTGATTTTTTATGCAATATTTATTGTATGTGTTCAGTCAGGTTATTTTATTATTGCTCCGATTATCATACCTCAGCTATGGTTTCTATGGGCTCAAGGAGCTAAGAGATGCCATGATCTTGGTCGAAGTGGTTGGTTTCAGCTCATTCCGTTTTATTTCCTCGTACTGCTATTTAGCAATGGAAATCATGGATCAAATGAATATGGACCAAATCCAAAGGAAGTTGGTAACACAGAAGGTTCTGTAACAATTTAAAAAATGGTACTAAAAGAAAATTGAAAAAGCCGAAGAATCTCATCGGCTTTTCAATTTCAAAATTAATAATAGTTCTTTATTAATTCTCCTACTTCAAATTAGGTCAACCTCTCCCGCTGATCTGTCTCTCTCATTTATTATACTTTCCCTATCGTTACTTTTCTTAATATAGATTCGATGATTTGTCTGGTCGTCACGCCATCTGCTTCCGCTTCATAATTAAGAATGATCCTGTGATTCAAAACATCATAAGCTACAGACTTCACATCTTCAGGCAAAACGTAATCTCTTTGATTTGAAAATGCAATAAACTTAGATGCGAGGTTAAGATTGATACTTGCTCTTGTTGAAGCCCCATACTGGATGTATTCGCCTCATCACTTAATCCATATTCCTTTGGTCTTCTGCTTGCAAACACTAGCTCTATAATATACTTCTCAAGACTTTCAGACATGTTTACCTTATTGATTTCATTTCTGGATCAAAGCGATATCTTCTTTATCAAGGATGGTTTTAGGCTCGTATCTGAAGTTCATATTTGACATACGTCTCATTACTTCAAGTTCCGATTCCTTGTCAAGATAATCAACATGTACTTTCATCATGAAACGGTCCATCTGGGCTTCAGGCAATGGGTATGTACCTTCCTGATCTACAGGGTTCTGAGTGGCAAGTACCAGGAAAGGGCTATCCAGCTTAAACGTAGTTTCACCGATAGTTACCTGTCTTTCCTGCATAGATTCAAGTAATGCCGCCTGCACTTTCGCAGGAGATCTGTTCACCTCATCTGCAAGTATAAGATTTGCAAAGATAGGTCCTTTCTTTACTTCAAAATCACTCTTGGCCTGATTGTAAATCATTGTGCCTATGAGGTCAGCAGGCAGAAGATCAGGAGTAAACTGGATCCTGTTAAAATCAAGATGTAAAACTTTAGCCAGTGGTATTCACCATTAATGTTTTGGCAAGACCAGGAACACCTTTCAAGCAATATGTGACCATTTGTAAATAGTCCCAAAAGCAAACGATTGAACATATAATCCTGACCAATCACCACCTTTCCTACTTCTTCCCTTACTTGCTTTAATTTTGTATATAATAAGTCTGTACGCTCTTTATCTGTTATCTCTGCCATCAGCTCAATAATATTAATTCTGTCTAAGGTAAAACCGTTAGCAATTGCAACTTACCATTTTTTAAATATAAAGAAAACAGCCAGTATGAGCAATGAAAAGCCAACCACGTAATTCCAGGCCAGTTTATCAGATTTGAAAACAAGAATTGCAAAAGCTGTAAAGACAGTTAGAGAAACAACTTCCTGTATCACTTTTAACTCAAATAATGAAAAAGGGCCACCATTTTCCTCAAAACCAATACGGTTGGCTGGCACTTGAAAACAGTATTCAAAAAAGGCCATTCCCCAACTTATTATAATAACGCCAAACAAACCCAGCTTGCTGAACCAAGGCACTTTCTTAAAAAATAAATGGCCATACCATGCAAGCGTCATGAATGCATTGGAAAGTATTAAAAGACCTATTGCCAGAATTCCTTTCATATAATATTTCTATTTTAACTTATACAAGTTTAAATATCTTTAACATCAAAACGAAAAAGTTTTTTCTATGCCCCTTACCAAACATTCCAAAGAATTGATTTTCATGAGCACCCAAGTGGGAAACTACTGCGAAATCCTTAATTAATAGTATGTTTATTCACAGTATTATAATTTCTTTTTTGCTTTTAGCGTTGCAGAAATATTAAATTTGAAAAATATGGCACAGTTTTTTGGAGCCATAACCACTTAAAAAAATTAGCATGAATAAACTTGCCTATCTCTATTATTATTTTCTATTGATTATACCTGTATGGTTGTTATTTAGCTGCGAAGGAGAAAGAGGAGGTAAGGAGCTTTTTATTCCTACTCATAAACAAATTAAGCACACTAATAACTATTATAAGGAAGGTGAACGGTTTAAATATAATGCAAGTTATGGTTTGCTTAACGCCGGTACATTGATAATCGAAAATGACACCAAACTTCATTGGGTAGACCAAACTCCCTGCTACAGCGTCAAAGTCAACTGTAAGCTGAAAGGCGCAGCCGGATGGATGTCTAATCTTGATGATACCTGGGAAACCTGCGTAGATACCATTGATCTTCTTCCTGTTAAATTTTCGAGACACCTTCAGGAAAACAAGTACCGCAAAGATGAATTTTCCATTTTCAACAGACTTGAAAATAAAGTATATGTAACTGATACCACCAGAAAAGAGAATATCAAAAATAAATCATTTGATATAACAACTGATATGGAAGATATGATCAGTTCCTTATACTTACTGAGAAATGCCAATTTCAATTCTATGGCCGTTGGTGATACATTGGTGATAGATGTGTTTCTGGAAGAAAATTCCTTTAACATCAAAGTAAAATACCTCGGAACAGAAAAAGTGAAGAGTATATTTGGAAAAGGAATTGCCTACAAAATTGCGCCTATCCTTCCTCCTAATGGACTTCTGAGCGGGGAACTTCCTGTAAAAGCCTGGATCACGAATGATGAAAGAAGAATTCTTTTAAAAGTGGAAGCGAACGTTCTGGTGGGTTCCCTTGACCTTGACCTTCAGGAATATTCGAAAAAGTAGCTATTCCTTAACCACTAAAGTATCTGCGAAATAATCTCCAAGTCTTTGATTGTCGTCGGTTGTAATCAGCAGGTAGCCCTCTATAGCGAAGAACAATAAAGTGATGGATCCGGCAATATAAAACCATGAACCGGGATTAATATTCAAAAGAGCTGTAAAGAATACAAAGTTTCGTTTCAGAGCAGTTTTAATACTGATCCGGGTAGAATCATTTTTTAGAACCTCTATTTTAAAAACTTTTTTCCCTAAAGATTTATAACCCAGAAAACGAAAATTATCCCTGAATATCAGATAAACTGTACTCGTCAGTGCTGCAATAAAACCAGGGAAGATAAAAAAGAATACAGTATATATCACTCCTGCAACGATATAATCGATAAACAGTGCAAGAATCCTTTCTACAGGTGATGCAAGGGTATAATTATCGACGACGGTAATGGGTTCTTTCTCCATACTGAAGAAATAACCTGTCCGCATCAAATTAGTTTGGCGTGAGTAAGCAACCAGCGGTTGGGAATCTCGCCGTTGTTGGCATCCTGGTAATCAGCATAGCAGCAGGGAACTATTGAATTTCTTGCAAATTTGCTTTTCCCAGAAGGATAAGGCACTTCAAGCCACCATTTTTCTGATTTTTCATTTTTATAGAAAACCAGTTTATGCGGCTCTTCCTGAAGAGAAACGATATATTTCGTAAAATTAACACTGTTCACATCCTTGTCATCCTGACGCAGATAAAATCCTTCTATGAAATACCAGATCATGGTTGCAATCACCCCGGAAGTCTGCCCTCTAAAATCCAACTCAGGGTTATATTCATAAATCCCAAATGAACTGAGACGGGAACTAAGTCCTGCATACCAGCAAATCTGGCAGGCCTCTTCACCTGTCAAACCAAAAGGCTGCGAATTTGCATTTCCCGGAGCGTCTGCCTGTTTGATAGAAGTAATATCGAAACTGAGCATATCCGCATTCCTCACAACGGGCTCTATATCTTCCAGACTTTCACGTATCTGCCCAAGTCTTCTTGTTTCAAAATAAAGCTTTTCCAGAACATTGATCGTTTCAGGATCTACAAGATAAGACTGGTGTGCAAGTTGACTGTAATGAAAAATAATATTAGGGTCGTTGACCAGGATTTTATGGATATGATGACGACTCATATCTTCCCTGCTTGCTGCCATATCCACAAATGCATCCACATTAAGCATATTGATCACTTTTCCGGATGATTCATATCCTAAAAACTGTCCGTAATCAAGATCATGTGTTCCTCCGAATAAAACCGGAACAGTGTTGTGTTGCATCAGCAATTCACAAACTTCTTTGATTCTCAGATAGCTTTCTTCCAGGTTTACACCACAACGGAGATTTCCAAGGTCAACGATCTTGTAGGCTCCACCACCTCTTTTCAGATTATATAATTTTTTTCTGATTTCATCAGGACCGCTTTGAAGATTGTTATTGGTGGTACTTCCTCTGTCCTCCACAAGACCTATGAGGGCTATATCAGCCTCTTTCCAATCCGGAAAATCCTCACTATAAGTTTTTATATTGTTGACAAATAGTGTAGGGTCGGCAGAAGGCTTTTCTAAAGGCTCTCTGATGTTATCAAAAAAGATTCTGAGATTCATGTAATAAGAAGATGAATCAAAATTAGCAAAAACCCTTTAAAAGTGAAATCAATAATTTTTTGAAAAAATTTAAAAAAAATTTGAGCATAGGTATTGACTTATTAAATCGATCTATTACCTTTGCAGTCCCATTAAGGAAATAACAAGCGGGAATAGCTCAGTTGGTAGAGCACGACCTTGCCAAGGTCGGGGTCGCGAGTTCGAGTCTCGTTTCCCGCTCAAAATAAACCCCGGTTGACGGGGTTATTTGTTAAATAGGGGTTGACTATTAAAAATCAACAACTCCACTTTAAAAATCTTTGCCGGGGTGGTGGAACTGGTAGACACGCAAGACTTAAAATCTTGTGTCCGCTTGGACGTGCGGGTTCAAGTCCCGCCCCTGGTACGAAAGCCTGAAGAGAAATCTTCGGGCTTTTTTTATGGGTTCAACTCCCCCTTGAGTACTAGAAATGGATCAATCGGAATTTCTGGGGGGAAAGTTAAAAAATGGATCAATCGGAATTTCTGGGGAGCGATATAATTTTTTCAAGCATAGATATTTGCAAGTCTGAATAAAAAGAAAGTTACATTTCTTACTCCTCTGAAAGCAGATCGGAAGGCTTTGATTTTTGCATTAAAAGATTCAGCAGAAGCATTGGTACTGCGGTTATCAAAGAAGTTTAAAATAGTGGGATAATGAGCTTCAATTGATCTCCTCACGGTGGCAAATGATTTGAATCCTGCTTTATCTACCTTATCATACCATTGAGCCAGCTTAGTGAAGGCTACTCTTTTATCTTTTGTTGTCTGAAATATATTGCCTAACTGTATTGATAGATTATACGCAGTTTCCAGGGATGGATAGAGTCTGAAAAGTATTTCACCTCTGTGTATTGTAATCGGAAAATAACAATGCACAGTTTTCGGTAATCAGGAATGCACAGTTTTTGGCAACAAGAGTGCACAACTTGAAGCAAATATAAAAGGGATAATTTTAGTCTTCAAGAAAAGATTTTCTATTTTTCATTCGGTAGCTTTTTCCCGATAAGTTTATGATCTCACATCTATAAAGCAACCTGTCTAAAAGAGCCGTTGCCAAAACCTCATCATCAAGCATTTTTGCCCATTCTGCAGGCATTTTGTTGGTGGTTATTATGAAGGAGGTATTTTCATAGAGATGGTTTATAAAATTGAACAACGCCACTGCCTGTGTCTTTTCTACCGGGAAGAGCATAATATCATCAATCACTATTAGATTTGCCTTTGATAGTCTTCTGTATTCAGCTAATGCAGTACGGGTTACATCTTTCATTTTAAGCATATTGGTTATATCCTCCATTGTTCTGAAGTATGCTTTATACCCTTTCTGTACAGCATCGGCACATAAGCCTGAAGCAATGAAGGTTTTACCTGTACCAGAGGGGCCCATAAGCATTATATTGTATATTTGGTCAAGCCAGTTTAGTTCTCTGAGTTGATTTAAGCGTGTTTGAGGCAGTCCGTTCTCAGAGGTATGATCATAGTTGCCAAGGTTATTATTTCTCGGTAACTGAGCGGATTTTAAGCGTCTAGCCGTATCATTTTCATGTCTGTGATCTGCCTCTGATTTTCAGAAATTCCGATTGATCATTTTTTAACTTTCCCCCCAGAAATTCCGATTGATCCATTTCTAGTACTCAAGGGGGAGTTGAACCCATAAAAAAAGCCTCCGAAGATTTCTCTTCAGGCTTTTTACCAGGGGCGGACTTGAATCCTGCACGTCTAAGCGGATACAAGATTTTCAAGTCTTGCGTGTCTACCAGTTCCACTACCCCGGCAGCATTTTTAAAGTGGAGTTTAAGTTGATTTTTAATAGTCAACCCCTATTTAACAAATAACCCCGTCAACCGGGGTTTATTTTGAGCGGGAAACGAGACTCGAACTCGCGACCCCGACCTTGGCAAGGTCGTGCTCTACCAACTGAGCTATTCCCGCTTGTTATTTCCTTAATGGGACTGCAAAGGTAATAGATCGATTTAATAAGTCAATACCTATGCTCAAATTTTTTTTTAAATTTTTTCAAAAAATTATTGATTTCACTTTTTAAAGGGTTTTTGCTAATTTTGATTCATCTTCTTATTACATGAATCTCAGAATCTTTTTTGATAACATCAGAGAGCTTTAGAAAGCCTTCTGCTGACCCTACACTATTTGTCAACAATATAAAAACTTATAGTGAGGATTTTCCGGATTGGAAAGAGGCTGATATAGCCCTCATAGGTCTTGTGGAGGACAGAGGAAGTACCACCAATAACAATCTTTCAAAGCGGTCCTGATGAAATCAGAAAAAAAATTATATAATCTGAAAAGAGGTGGTGGAGCCTACAAGATCGTTGACCTTGGAAATCTCCGTTGTGGTGTAAACCTGGAAGAAAGCTATTCGGAGAATCAAAGAAGTTTGTGAATTGCTGATGCAACACAACACTGTTCCGGTTTTATTCGGAGGAACACATGATCTTGATTACGGACAGTTTTTAGGATATGAATCATCCGGAAAAAAGTGATCAATATGCTTAATGTGGATGCATTTGGGGATATAGAAGGCAAGCAGGGAAGATATGAGTCAAAATATCAACAAATCCATAAAACTGAAGACCCTAAATTATTTTTCATTACAGTCAACTTGCACACCAGTCTCATTTTGTAGATCCTGAAACGATCAATGTTCTGGAAAAGCTTTATTTTGAAACAAGAAGACTTGGGCAGATACGTGAAAGTCTGGAAGATATAGAGCCCGTTGTGAGGAATGCGGATATGCTCAGGTTTCGATATTACTTCTATCAAACAGGCAGACGCTCCGGGAAATGCAAATTCGCAGCCTTTTGGTTTGACAGGTGAAGAGGCCTGCCAGATTTGCTGGTATGCAGGACTTAGTTCCCGTCTCAGTTCATTTGGGATTTATGAATATAACCCTGAGTTGGATTTTAGAGGGCAGACTTCCGGGGTGATTGCAACCATGATCTGGTATTTCATAGAAGGATTTTATCTGCGTCAGGATGACAAGGATGTGAACAGTGTTAATTT
The DNA here is from genome assembly GCA_024707265.1 of Sporocytophaga sp. Lineage (GTDB taxonomy): Bacteria > Bacteroidota > Bacteroidia > Cytophagales > Cytophagaceae > Sporocytophaga. Next base: position 9,206 of record JANQAB010000002.1, read on the forward strand.
TACGAAATATATCGTTTCTCTTCAGGAAGAGCCGCATAAACTGGTTTTCTATAAAAATGAAAAATCAGAAAAATGGTGGCTTGAAGTGCCTTATCCTTCTGGGAAAAGCAAATTTGCAAGAAATTCAATAGTTCCCTGCTGCTATGCTGATTACCAGGATGCCAACAACGGCGAGATTCCCAACCGCTGGTTGCTTACTCACGCCAAACTAATTTGATGCGGACAGGTTATTTCTTCAGTATGGAGAAAGAACCCATTACCGTCGTCGATAATTATACCCTTGCATCACCTGTAGAAAGGATTCTTGCACTGTTTATCGATTATATCGTTGCAGGAGTGATATATACTGTATTCTTTTTTATCTTCCCTGGTTTTATTGCAGCACTGACGAGTACAGTTTATCTGATATTCAGGGATAATTTTCGTTTTCTGGGTTATAAATCTTTAGGGAAAAAAGTTTTTAAAATAGAGGTTCTAAAAATGATTCTACCCGGATCAGTATTAAAACTGCTCTGAAACGAAACTTTGTATTCTTTACAGCTCTTTTGAATATTAATCCCGGTTCATGGTTTTATATTGCCGGATCCATCACTTTATTGTTCTTCGCTATAGAGGGCTACCTGCTGATTACAACCGACGACAATCAAAGACTTGGAGATTATTTCGCAGATACTTTAGTGGTTAAGGAATAGCTACTTTTTCGAATATTCCTGAAGGTCAAGGTCAAGGGAACCCACCAGAACGTTCGCTTCCACTTTTAAAAGAATTCTTCTTTCATCATTCGTGATCCAGGCTTTTACAGGAAGTTCCCCGCTCAGAAGTCCATTAGGAGGAAGGATAGGCGCAATTTTGTAGGCAATTCCTTTTCCAAATATACTCTTCACTTTTTCTGTTCCGAGGTATTTTACTTTGATGTTAAAGGAATTTTCTTCCAGAAACACATCTATCACCAATGTATCACCAACGGCCATAGAATTGAAATTGGCATTTCTCAGTAAGTATAAGGAACTGATCATATCTTCCATATCAGTTGTTATATCAAATGATTTATTTTTGATATTCTCTTTTCTGGTGGTATCAGTTACATATACTTTATTTTCAAGTCTGTTGAAAATGGAAAATTCATCTTTGCGGTACTTGTTTTCCTGAAGGTGTCTCGAAAATTTAACAGGAAGAAGATCAATGGTATCTACGCAGGTTTCCCAGGTATCATCAAGATTAGACATCCATCCGGCTGCGCCTTTCAGCTTACAGTTGACTTTGACGCTGTAGCAGGGAGTTTGGTCTACCCAATGAAGTTTGGTGTCATTTTCGATTATCAATGTACCGGCGTTAAGCAAACCATAACTTGCATTATATTTAAACCGTTCACCTTCCTTATAATAGTTATTAGTGTGCTTAATTTGTTTATGAGTAGGAATAAAAAGCTCCTTACCTCCTCTTTCTCCTTCGCAGCTAAATAACAACCATACAGGTATAATCAATAGAAAATAATAATAGAGATAGGCAAGTTTATTCATGCTAATTTTTTAAGTGGTTATGGCTCCAAAAAACTGTGCCATATTTTTCAAATTTAATATTTCTGCAACGCTAAAAGCAAAAAAGAAATTATAATACTGTGAATAAACATACTATTAATTAAGGATTTCGCAGTAGTTTCCCACTTGGGTGCTCATGAAAATCAATTCTTTGGAATGTTTGGTAAGGGGCATAGAAAAAACTTTTTCGTTTTGATGTTAAAGATATTTAAACTTGTATAAGTTAAAATAGAAATATTATATGAAAGGAATTCTGGCAATAGGTCTTTTAATACTTTCCAATGCATTCATGACGCTTGCATGGTATGGCCATTTATTTTTTAAGAAAGTGCCTTGGTTCAGCAAGCTGGGTTTGTTTGGCGTTATTATAATAAGTTGGGGAATGGCCTTTTTTGAATACTGTTTTCAAGTGCCAGCCAACCGTATTGGTTTTGAGGAAAATGGTGGCCCTTTTTCATTATTTGAGTTAAAAGTGATACAGGAAGTTGTTTCTCTAACTGTCTTTACAGCTTTTGCAATTCTTGTTTTCAAATCTGATAAACTGGCCTGGAATTACGTGGTTGGCTTTTCATTGCTCATACTGGCTGTTTTCTTTATATTTAAAAAATGGTAAGTTGCAATTGCTAACGGTTTTACCTTAGACAGAATTAATATTATTGAGCTGATGGCAGAGATAACAGATAAAGAGCGTACAGACTTATTATATACAAAATTAAAGCAAGTAAGGGAAGAAGTAGGAAAGGTGGTGATTGGTCAGGATTATATGTTCAATCGTTTGCTTTTGGGACTATTTACAAATGGTCACATATTGCTTGAAGGTGTTCCTGGTCTTGCCAAAACATTAATGGTGAATACCCTGGCTAAAGTTTTACATCTTGATTTTAACAGGATCCAGTTTACTCCTGATCTTCTGCCTGCTGACCTCATAGGCACAATGATTTACAATCAGGCCAAGAGTGATTTTGAAGTAAAGAAAGGACCTATCTTTGCAAATCTTATACTTGCAGATGAGGTGAACAGATCTCCTGCGAAAGTGCAGGCGGCATTACTTGAATCTATGCAGGAAAGACAGGTAACTATCGGTGAAACTACGTTTAAGCTGGATAGCCCTTTCCTGGTACTTGCCACTCAGAACCCTGTAGATCAGGAAGGTACATACCCATTGCCTGAAGCCCAGATGGACCGTTTCATGATGAAAGTACATGTTGATTATCTTGACAAGGAATCGGAACTTGAAGTAATGAGACGTATGTCAAATATGAACTTCAGATACGAGCCTAAAACCATCCTTGATAAAGAAGATATCGCTTTGATCAGAAATGAAATCAATAAGGTAAACATGTCTGAAAGTCTTGAGAAGTATATTATAGAGCTAGTGTTTGCAAGCAGAAGACCAAAGGAATATGGATTAAGTGATGAGGCAGAATACATCCAGTATGGGGCTTCAACAAGAGCAAGTATCAATCTTAACCTCGCATCTAAGTTTATTGCATTTTCAAATCAAAGAGATTACGTTTTGCCTGAAGATGTGAAGTCTGTAGCTTATGATGTTTTGAATCACAGGATCATTCTTAATTATGAAGCGGAAGCAGATGGCGTGACGACCAGACAAATCATCGAATCTATATTAAGAAAAGTAACGATAGGGAAAGTATAATAAATGAGAGAGACAGATCAGCGGGAGAGGTTGACCTAATTTGAAGTAGGAGAATTAATAAAGAACTATTATTAATTTTGAAATTGAAAAGCCGATGAGATTCTTCGGCTTTTCAATTTTCTTTTAGTACCATTTTTTAAATTGTTACAGAACCTTCTGTGTTACCAACTTCCTTTGGATTTGGTCCATATTCATTTGATCCATGATTTCCATTGCTAAATAGCAGTACGAGGAAATAAAACGGAATGAGCTGAAACCAACCACTTCGACCAAGATCATGGCATCTCTTAGCTCCTTGAGCCCATAGAAACCATAGCTGAGGTATGATAATCGGAGCAATAATAAAATAACCTGACTGAACACATACAATAAATATTGCATAAAAAATCAAATAAATTAAAAATGAAATCCCGAATTCAGTTCTTCTGATCCGGCCTTCAAATGAAAATGCGTTTTTGAACATAGTGTTAGGTTTTTGCTAATAGTGTAGTTATAAATAATAAAACCATTTACGAGACTGATAATTAGAATGTTTTACATAGGGTTTTCTGCAGAAAGAATTGATCAGGCATGGAGAGTTTCGTTTAATGTTTCCATTGCATCAGGATTATTAAAATGTCTCAGAGGATATAAAGTTGAAAAATGTCCATAGATTCTTTTTATAGAATATTAGTAATGGAAGGCTCTTTACTAAACCCTTGTGCAAGGCCGTCCAGATTATGTTGCAATTCTACAATAATTCCTCTGTTGGTTATGTTGAAACAGCTATGGACTATTGCAATGTTATCGGTCGATTGTTTGCTGTTTGCCATATTCCTATGAAGATATTAATGAGAAATATAATTTGTCCTATCATAGGAAGTGTATAAGAAATAAAAAGTGCTTTGATAAAAAAGTTTTCACCCAAAGTAGATAGTAATTTTTCTAAGTTATTATCAAAGAGAAAGGAAAGTAAATCAGGACCCCATAAGATATAATATAAAGGTACTATTGTCATTAATAAATGACTTAGGGTAAGATACTTATTTGTTCGTTTAGTTTTCTTGTCAAGAAGCCAGTATAACAATGAGGTGAATAAGAGAGTCCCTAACAATATAAAGGTGGTTGGAGAAGCTTCGTTTTCAATGATTGTATGCCATCCAAAGCTAAGTGTATATCTCAAGCCGGGATAAATCATTGCTAATATTATAGGTACTATAGCGAGTAGAAATAATTTATATCCTTTCATAAAAATGATTTAATACTTATATCTTTTCTAAATATTCCAAAGGAATAGGAGGAAGGTTTAGATCCTGCAATTCTGATTCTACCTGAAGTCGGAGAGAATGGGATTGCGCAAGAGAGAACTGAGTCTGATTATGATAGTTAATGTTTGTAAGAATAGATTCAATTGTTTTCTCTTCATCTTTTAGCAAATTCATAATTTTTTTGTCTGCTGGGAAATCACTAAAACAGTTTACATGATACAAAGGAATTTCATTTTCATAAATGATCCACTCTCCATAACTGGTATCTGGAAGCTTTACTAATAATTTATTTCCTGAAGGGGTTAAATAGGTGGTTACTCTATATCGCATAAGTAATGAGAGGATTTTCTTGAAAATAAAAAAATCCCGGCTACCTTCCTTCAAAAGCAACCGGGAATATTTTGTAAATATAATAAGTTTTTTACTTCAGATCATCAAGCTTCTGCTTTACCACATCCACAGCTTTTTTCATCTTCTCGACTTCACTGGCAGCAGCAGTCTGATCAAGGTTGTTTTGTTCAACATCTTTTTTCAGTTGTTCAAGCTCTGAAGCATTGTCTTTTAGTTTTTGTTCCAGGTTTATTTTCTCCTGTTTGTTTTTATCAATATCTCGTACAAGATTTTCTCCGTCTTTTATTTTTCTTTCCTGATTTTTAACGGAAGAACTTAATGCTTTTTCTGCATCTTTGATTTGATTGTTGATATCGACTCTATAGCATTCCAGAGCAAATTCATATAATATTTTCTCAGCAGATTTATATGCACTGGAATTTGATTCTTTTGTTACATGAGATGTTCCCATATCTATTGCCCACCATACCTTTGTTCCTTTTCCTGAACCCTCAACCTTTGATACTATTTTAACCGGGCTTGATGAGATGTTAGAAACATTTGCAACAGGAGTTGTATAAGTTCCTTTAGAACTTTCTGTTTTGCCATAACTTTTTAATTGTTTCTCCCACATTTTATCCACCGTCTTCTGGTCAAGATCAATTACTACAAACAATCCTGACCTATCTAACTTATCAATTGTTTCGGTTGATTCGCTAACTTTTACTTTTTGAGCCACAACAAATTGGGAAGCAATAAAAAATAGGAGTAATGTAAATACTATTTTTTGCATAAGATTTTTGTTTAAATATTAATTGCTAAACAATATTAATTTCTTTAAATTATTTAATCAAAGGGTTTTATTTTATTCCCTGATTATTTTAATACCTAAATGGATGAAAGGAAAAGTATTAATTACGGGTGGTACGGGAATTATCGGATCAAGGTTAACTGAAATTCTCAAAGAAAAAGAGTATGAAGTGGCACATTTGAGCAGGTCAACCGGAAAAGGCGATATTAAAACATTTATTTGGGATGTTAAAACGGGAGCAATTGATGATAATGCGATAAAATTTGCAGATTATATTGTACATCTTGCTGGGGCCAATGTTTTTGAACACAAATGGACAAATGAAGTAAAGCAAGAAATAATAGATAGCCGGGTAAAATCAGCAGATTTGCTTATCGACACATTGAAGAAACTCAATCATCCATTAAAGGCATTTATATCTGCCTCAGCTATTGGCTACTATGGTGCAGATACAGGTGGTGAAAGGATAGTGGAAACGTCTCCTAAAGGGAAAGATTTCATAGCAAAGGTAACGGAAGAATGGGAGGCTGCTGTAGATAATGCATCTCGTCTGGGAATCAGAACCGTGAAGTTAAGAACAGGAATTGTTTTCAGCAAAGAAGGCGGGGCTTTGGAGCAATTGGTGAAAACAGTAAATAGAAGTATGGGAGCATCTGTGGGTAGTGGAAAACAGCTAATTTCATGGATACATATTGATGATCTCTGTAATATGTATATTAAGGCTATTGAAGATGAGTCAATGAGTGGAGTTTACAATGCTGCAGGAGTTCATCCGGATACCAATCAGGAAGTAATGAAAGAAGTTGCTGGCTTACTTGGGAAACATCTGCTTCCGAATGTGCCTTCATTTGTGTTAAAGATGATGTTAGGTAGTGAAAGGGCTGAACTGGTGCTTGGCGGGAACAATATATCAGAAGAGAAAATTTTAAATGCTGGTTTTCAGTTCAAATACCAGGAACTAAGGCCTACCTTACAGGAGCTTTTATCACAAAACTAATATTTAAATGCTTATTTATCTGTGAGTTTAGGGAGATAGGCTAAATATGAACATGGTTTTAAAAACAACCTGATCCCAAAATCCGTTTAATGAAGGTAGATAATTAATCGAGGTAGGAACTAAATTTTTTAAATTATGGACGACTACAGATCACCTAATTCCTTAAAATCAGACGATTTTTCAGGAGAACCAAATGAAAATTCTAATCCAACTAGTCCTTCAAAGAATCTAAAAATTGTTAATGAAGAGCAGCAAAGAGTGGAGGAAGAAAACAAAATAAGAAAAGCATTCAAAGAGCGCGATTGGAACGAAATAAAAAGTGCTGATTCCTGGGCTGTGTTTAAAGTCATGGCAGAGTTTGTCGAAGGCTTTGAAAAGCTTGCTAAAATTGGGCCCTGTGTCTCTATATTCGGTTCAGCTCGTATCAAGCAGGACAATCCATATTATCAGATGACTATGGAAATTGCTGCCAAACTGGTTCGCCATGGCTATGGTGTAATTACAGGAGGAGGGCCTGGCATTATGGAGGCGGCAAACAAAGGCGCCCATATGGAAGGTGGAAAATCCGTAGGGCTTAATATTCAGCTCCCTCATGAGCAATTTCACAATGTGTATATAGATCGCGATAAGATTCTTAACTTTGAGCACTTCTTTGTGAGAAAAGTAATGTTTGTTAAATATTCTCAAGGCTTTATTGTAATGCCCGGTGGCTTTGGTACCCTGGACGAACTGTTTGAAGCATTGACTTTAATTCAGACCAAAAAGATAGGAAGATTCCCGATAGTACTTGTCGGTAAGACATTCTGGAAAGGTTTGATGGATTGGATTGAACAAATTATGTATACCAAAGAAACTTGTATCGATATTAAAGATATGAGTCTTGTAACGATTGTGGATACTCCTTCAGAAGCTGTGAAGGCTATAGATGATTTCTATTCTAAATATCTGCTGCAACCTAACTTCTGATCATTGAATAAAAGCTTAACAATAGGACTTACAGGTATACTGGTATGTATTTCAGGGATCGGATTTTATGGCACTCTTGCTCATAAGCTGGAATACATACCAGAAGACCAACTCCGGCATCAGCGTAAAATTAAAAGAATACCTGAAGATATGACTTTTGCCGGGGAGTTAGTACATTTTAAATCCCCTGATGCTTATTTGAAATATTATAGGGAGCTTAAGGTTAATACACAAAGTAACTCCAGCACAAGACTCCTTTTCAGAAATGTAAGAATATGGCTCCCTGAAATTACAAGGATAGTGCAGGCTTATGGTCTTCATGACGATTTCAAATACCTGGCTGTTGCAGAAAGTAATCTGAGTAATTCCGTTTCTCCAAAAGGAGCTGCTGGTTTCTGGCAGCTTACCGAACCTACTGCTCTTGAACTAGGCCTTATTGTAAATGAAGAGGTAGATGAGCGTTATCATCCCTTCAGGGCTACCAAAGCAGCTTGTCGATTCTTTAAAAAATCGTATAAGGTATTTGGAAACTGGACCTCAGTAGCGGCTTCCTATAACAGGGGAGTTGGAGGGTTACAAAGAGCATTTAATAACCAGAGCGTAAATTCTTATTATGATCTGGCATTGAATGATGAAACATCAAGATACCTCTTCCGTGTTTTAGCTATGAAAGATCTGCTTAATCATCCTGCTAAATATGGTATTACTGTTTTGCGCAAGCAGAGGCCAAAGATGAAGCTTGTACGAGTGGATTCATCCATCACCAACCTTGATAAGTTTGCAAGATTACATAAAACAGACCTTGTTACATTAAAAGAATTCAATCCCTGGATTCTTGGCAATAAATTGACTGTCAGTAATAAAAAGATGAATTTTGAAGTGATCATTCCTTTAGAAACCACCCGTATAGCTCTAAAACCTCAGATTGACACCAATAAGATGCTTATTCCTGAAAAAGATGTTGACAAACTCAGCAATATCATGAATGGAACCTCCATTGGTGAATTTGAACCAGACGCTTTTAAAAATTCCTACTAAGAGAATTCCCGTAATTGCTTTTTTCCTTTTAACTTGCGTTTCGGGTAAGCGAACCTTCCCTTATAGAAATTGTTATGCCAGTGGAGCGAGTTAACGAAGTGAAAAAAACTAAAGAAACAACTTTTACAGATTCTACGGGATTTGAATACATTGAAGTTTTTGGTGCAAGAGAACATAATCTCAAAAATATAGACCTTTCCATTCCTAGAAATAAACTGGTTGTTATTACCGGTATAAGCGGAAGTGGAAAGTCAAGTCTTGCATTTGATACCATCTATGCCGAAGGGCAGAGAAGATACATGGAAAGCTTCTCTACATATGCCAGGTCTTTCATCGGTGATATGGAAAGACCGGAAGTAGATAAAATTAATGGCCTTAGTCCGGTTATTTCTATTGAGCAAAAGACTACTTCCAAAAATCCCAGATCAACCGTTGGTACAGTTACGGAGATATATGATTTTATGCGTCTGCTCTATGCAAGAGCCTCAGATGCATTTTCATATGTGACGGGGAATAAAATGGTGCGTCAGTCGGAAGATCAGATCCTTCAGCATATTATAGACAACTTTAATGGTCAGAAGCTGAATATTCTGGCTCCTGTTGTAAAAGGAAGAAAAGGTCACTACAGGGAACTTTTTCAGGAAATCAGAAAGATGGGCTTTACCAAAGTCAGAGTCGATGGAGAGCTGGTGGAGCTGGTTCCTAAAATGCAGGTAGACCGATATAAGATTCACGACATAGAAATTGTAATTGACAGGGTTATTGTAAGGGAAGAAGACAGATTCAGGATTTCTCAATCTGTTAAAACAGCAATGACGCATGGAAAGGGTATTATTATGCTCCTACAGGAGACTAAAAATGCCCAGCCCAAATTCTATTCCAAATACTTAATGGATCCGGAATCAGGCATTTCTTATGATGAACCTGCTCCGAATATGTTTTCCTTCAATAGCCCCTATGGCGCTTGTCCTGTCTGCAATGGGCTAGGTCAGGTTGAAGAAATAACAGAAGATGCTGTAATACCTGATACCTCCCTTAGCATAAGCAGAGGCGCAATTGAGCCGTTAGGAGAATATCGTGATATATGGATCTTCAAGCAGATTGAAGCCATTCTTAAAAAATACCAGCTGAATGTAAGCACTCCGGTTTCAAAAATTCCAAGGGAGATCCTGGACGTTATTTTATACGGAACCGAGGAAGCTGTCAGGATGAAAGCTTCATCAGGTAATGTTTACAATTTCAAGTTTGATGGTATCATCAACTTTATGAAGCAACAGCAGGAGTATGGCTCTGAAAAGACTCAGGACTGGCTGAGTGACTATACTACTGTAAACGTTTGCCCTGAATGTCATGGGGCCAGGCTGAGAAAGGAATCTCTTCATTTCAAAATCAACGGTAAAAATATTTCAGAGTTAGCAAGAATGGACATTTCCACTCTTGACGAATGGTTTACTAATCTTGACAAAAAGCTTACCAACAGGCAAAAGCAAATAGCAGCTGAGGTAGTAAAAGAAATTAAAAAGAGAATAGGATTTCTTGTAGATGTAGGACTGGATTATCTGATGTTGGACAGACCTATGAGAACCCTCTCTGGTGGAGAATCTCAAAGGATCAGACTTGCGACACAAATAGGTACTCAACTTGTAGGCGTGCTTTATATTCTGGATGAGCCTAGTATCGGACTTCATCAGCGAGACAATGTGAAGTTGATAGGCGCATTGAAAAATTTAAGAGATATAGGAAATTCCGTCCTTGTTGTAGAGCACGACAAGGATATGATGCTGGAATGCGATTACATCCTGGATATAGGTCCTGGTGCAGGTCGTCACGGTGGAAGTGTAGTAGCTTCCGGAACACCTGCTGAATTTCTTAAGAAAGACAGCTTAACAGCTAAGTATTTAAAAGGTAAGATGAATATTGAAGTTCCTTCGAAAAGAAGGGATGGATCGGGCGAATACCTGAAGTTGCTTGGAGCAAAAGGGAATAACCTGAAGAATGTAAACCTTGAACTTCCGTTAGGTAAGATGATCAGTATCACGGGCGTATCGGGAAGTGGGAAATCTTCACTGATCCACGATACCTTGTTCCCGATTCTGAACAAACATTTTTACAATTCAAGAAGGGAACCTCTTACCTTTAAAAAAATCGAAGGACTTGAGCATCTTGATAAAGTTATTGAAGTTGATCAGTCACCAATAGGAAGAACCCCAAGGTCGAACCCTGCAACCTATACTGAAGTATTCACTGAGATTAGAAATCTTTTCTCTCAGCTTCCAGAGGCTAAAATCAGAGGATATAAGCCTGGACGTTTTTCTTTTAATGTAAAGGGAGGTCGTTGTGAAACATGCGAAGGAGCGGGGTTAAAGGTAATTGAGATGGACTTCCTTCCTGATGTTCACGTTTTCTGTGAAACCTGTAAGGGAAAAAGATATAACAGGGAAACCCTGGAAGTCAGGTATAAAGGGAAATCCATTGCCGATGTTCTCGAAATGACTGTGGAGCAGGCTACTGAATTTTTCGAAAGTATTCCGAAAATTCATAGAAAAGTTCAGACGTTGTTTGAAGTGGGTCTGGGGTATATTACCCTTGGTCAGCATGCAACCACCTTATCAGGTGGAGAAGCGCAAAGAGTAAAACTAGCAACAGAACTTTCAAAGAAAGATACAGGTAAAACCTTATACATCCTTGATGAGCCTACTACAGGTCTTCATTTCGAAGATATAAGACATTTGCTGGACGTTCTTAATAAACTTGCTGACAAAGGAAATACTGTACTTATTATTGAACATAACCTTGATGTTATCAAAGTTGCAGATCACATCATTGATCTTGGTCCTGAAGGAGGGGCCGGAGGAGGAGAAATCTTAGTACAGGGAACTCCGGAAGTTGTGGCGAAGGATAAAAGAAGCTATACAGCGAAATTTTTAAAGGAAGAACTTAAATAGTTCTTCCTTTTCCCTTCTCAGGAAATCCTCCCGTTTCTTTATTGGATTATACATTTATGAACTTTAGCTAAAAGTTCCCAGTGAACAGTTGTTGTTGCCCCAAACTGTTGCTGTCCTTTGGGACTTAAATAGTTCTCCCTTTTCTCTTCATGGAAATCTCCTTTTTCTGATTGGATTATACATTATTGACCTATTCTCAAAAGTTCCCATTGCAATTATCAGTGTATATTGTTGCTGTTGCTCCCAACTGTTGCTGTCCTTTTTGGGAACATTAGCCAATTTCATACGGTTCTTCTTAAAGATAATGGCACTAAGATATGGACTTTATTCAACAGCCGGAGAAAGGTAAAGGTGATCCTTCTGAAAAAAGGATTCAATTTATGAACATTCCTAATTCTCCCAAACCCAGACTTGTGGTTATAGGCGGTGGGTTTGGAGGAATTGAGCTAATAAAGGAACTGAAGTATTCGGGCAAGTTCCAGATCGTACTTCTGGACAGGCATAATTATCACACCTTTCAGCCTTTGTTATACCAGGTGGCAACAGCCGGCCTTGAGCCGGATTCTATTGCATCGCCATTAAGGAAAGTATTTAAAGGTTATGACGATTTCTATTTCAGACTTACAGAAGTAGAGAGGATTAGTCCTGAAAAGAATTGCATTGAAACATCTATAGGCCATCTTAAATATGACTATTTGGTTATAGCAACCGGATCAAAGAGTAATTATTATGGAATGGAGGACTTTAAGGCGCTGGCAATGCCTATGAAAAAAGTTTCAGAAGCACTTGACCTGAGAAGTAAAATCCTCCAAAACTATGAAAAAGCATTGCTGATTGATGACCCTAAGGAGTTCAGCAGCACTATCGATATTGTCATTGTGGGCGGAGGCCCTACTGGCGTTGAGTTGGCTGGTGCACTTTCAGAATTGAGAAAGTATGTCTTGCCGAAAGATATTCCGGAACTAGATTTTTCTAAGATGGCAATTCACCTTGTGGAAGCCGGTCCTAGACTGTTGTTTGGAATGTCAGATAATGCTGGAGAAAAAGCTTTGAAATATCTGAAAGAATTGGGCATTATAGTCCATTTAAATACTGCCGTAAAATCTTTTGATGGTTTTAATGTAAAGCTGCAAAATGGCTCAGAAATTCTCTCTGAGACAGTCATATGGGCTGCTGGAGTTACGGGTAATAGCCTTGAGGGTTTAAATCCTGAATCCATAAAAGCAGGTCGCTATGTTGTAGATGCTTACAATAGAATAGAAGGATATGATAATATACTGGCTATTGGTGATGTGGCTTTGATGATCGGAGAGAATACTCCAAAAGGATATCCTATGCTAGCTCAGGTCGCTATTCAGCAAGGCAAACTTGCAGCTGTAAACTTGCAGACTATCCTAAAAGGAGGTGTTTTAAAACCGTTTGTATACAATGACAAAGGAAGTATGGCTACAGTGGGAAGAAATAAGGCTGTAGTGGATCTCAAAAATTTTAAATTCTCAGGAATCTTTGCCTGGTTTGTCTGGATGTTCGTGCACTTACTTTTTCTAATCGGTTTCAGAAATAAGGTGACCACATTCGTGAACTGGATATGGAACTATTTTACATTTGACAGGGCTACGAGATTGATAATAAGACCATGGTCACGATCTGCCTGTGTAAGAGAGTTTAAGGAGGAAAAAGCCTATGTTGAAAATCAAAGAGGCAAAAGTTAAGAACTTTTGCCTCTTCTACATTCATTTACCCGCTCATTAAATCGTTGTCTCCAATTATACCCATACATTTTTTTCAACTTTTTGTCTGTCTTTTTATTATTTCTTGCTAAAGCCTTTTCAACTTTTTTATTTACAACGCAGCCCAGGTCCCTCGTTTTGAAAAAGAAAAACTCCTCTGTTTGTGATGTACATGCATCATAACTTACATGATTCGGGTCGCAATAATAAAATTCCAGGTTCGTTTTCTGTTTTCTTTCAATAGCTTGTGCAAATGACAGTTGCATTATTGTAAGCATTGGAATTAGTGATAATAATCTTTTCATAGGATTATTCATTTATTAAAACAACTGTTAAAAATCTTAAACTGTTAATCATGTTCTTTTAATCTCATTTTAAGGCTCTTTTAACACTGTTTTAAACCATATAAATTTTCTTTGAACTCTAAAAACTAGGTGGCAATTTGAATATACTTTTACTGATTTTAAATGTGATACAATTTCCTTACACAATTATCATCTCCAACTTAAAAACACATTAAATACAGGGTATCATGACATCGTCACAAAACGAAAACAAAAACAAAAAAAATCAGGTAATTGCATTCGCTGCTACCGGAGCTATTATGACCGGGCTATTTGCCGGAAGTACAGTTCTTTACGTTGATAATGGCCAGCTGAAAACAGAAAATGCAGAAAAGGTTCAACAGATTGAAAGCCTAGAAACAATAGGTAAAAAACTTAAAAGTGATCTTCAGCAGATTAATGAAGAGCTTTCTTCTATGCAGGGAAGAAATAAAGAACTGGATCTTCTGCTCGCTTCTGCTAAGGAAGATATCAATGGAAAGTCAAAGAAAATTTCCCTGCTTATAAAAGACAATGCTTCTCTTAAGAAAGTCCAGAAGCAGGTTGTTGAACTCAAAAAGATTAAAACAGGTTACTTTAGCAGGATTAAGGAACTGGAAGATCGTCTGGGTCTTCTTTCCACTCAGAATGATGAATTAAGGAGATATAACGAAGACCTTCAGGATAAATTGGATGACCTTTCTGCAAGGTATTCGGAGATGGAAAGAAAGGTTGAAATCGCTTCTGTTTTAAGAGTTGAAAAGGCAACTACTCTGGGATTCAAAAAAGCTAAATCAGGGAAGCTTGTTAAAAACAGCAATGCTAGTAAAGTAGACAGACTAACATTCTCTTTTGATCTCGTCGAGAACAAAGTCGCAGAACAAGGAACCAAAACAATTTACGCAAGAATAATAAATCCAAAGGGAGAAACGCTTCCTGCTCCTGTATCTGAGTCTGGTACCTTTAACAATACGGACAGTAACGTTACCTTGCCTTACAGTATTTCAAAACAAGTGGATTATAACAATGAAAATCTTAAGGTAGATATGTCCTATGATTTTGCAAATGATAAAAATGCAAAGGGCTTATATAAAGTCGAATTTTACTGTGATGGTTTCTACTGCGGATCTTCTCAGATAAGACTTAAATAAGTTGAAAGCTTAAAGTTGAAAGCTTAAAGTAATTTAAGCTGTAGGATACTTAATCTGCTATTTTTCTATTAACCAAGCCTCGGGGGTGATATGTCAGCATAGATGATAGCCCTATGGGGAGATTGGTTATAGAAAACAGAATGTAGATGTTTTCTTTGAGTTTTAAAGTAATGTCACTTTAAGCTTTAAGCTTTAAACTTCAAAATAGTATCATTTAAATTAAAAAGGCAGTACATTTATACACTTGTACTGCCTTATTCTTTTGACTTATGAAAATACTTTTAGTTGAAGATGAAATAAAAGTGGCATCCTTTATCAAAAAGGGGCTTGAGGAGCAATTGCACGAAGTAACAGTTGCATATGACGGATATACAGGTAAACAGATGGCTTTATCTAATCCTTATGAGTTGTTTATTCTGGATATCAATTTGCCTCAGATTAATGGAGTGCAACTTTGCAAAGATCTCAGAGCTGCTAATATTCAGGCTCCTGTTTTAATGCTCACGGCTTTGGGCACTATTGATAATAAAGTCACAGGATTAGATGCTGGCGCAGATGACTATCTGGTAAAGCCTTTTGAATTCCCTGAGTTACTTGCGCGTCTGAGAGCACTTTCAAGAAGAACCACATTGCAAAATTCCGGCGGAACAAAGTATAAAATTGCTGATCTGGAAATGGATACTGATACCAAAACCGTTATCAGGTCCGGAAAGAAAATTGATTTAACCGCTAAAGAATTTTCTTTGCTCGAATACCTCTTGAAGAATAAGGGAAGAGTTATTTCCAGAGTAGACATTGCTGAGAAAGTATGGGAAATTTCATTTGATACCGGTACCAATGTTATCGATGTTTATATCAATTTTTTAAGAAAAAAAATTGACAAGGACTTTTCTCCTAAGCTTATTCATACCCTGGTAGGGATGGGATATGTATTAAAAGTGGAAGACTGATATGAAGATAAGAAGTAAACTGACATTAAAGTTTACAGGTATAGTTGCGCTGGTTCTGCTTATTTTCAGCATCGCTGTATATTATCTTTCTGAAGTCAACAGGTACAATGTTTTTGAAGATCGTCTTGAAGAAAGGGCGCTTAATACTGCAAAGATGTACCTTGAAGTAGATGAAATTGATGAAAGATTATTAAAGATCCTGAGAAGAAACCATCTCAAATCCCTTCCTTCAGAGTTTGTCAGGATATATGATAAAAACTATAAACCAGTATTTATTGATGATACCATAAATTATCATTTCGATAAGAAGTGGTTAGGCAATATTCAGGAAGAAGAGATTTCAAGTTATGAAGATGGTAATAGACAGGTTGTAGGGATATTTTATTCTGATAATCAGGGAGATTTTTTAATTGTTGCCAGTGCCATTGATTGGTATGGCCATAAAAAGCTAAAAAATCTTGAAGTTGTACTTACTGTGGGATATTTCATATCACTCATCATAGTTTTTTTCTTAGGGCAGATATTCGCAAGAGAGGCACTAAAACCTATTCAGAATGTCGTCAGCCAGGTGCAAAAGATATCGGCATCCAATCTTCACCTGAGAGTTGATGAAGGAAATGGCAAAGATGAAATATCTGATCTTGCAATCACCTTCAATACCATGTTTACAAGGATCGAAACGGCTTTTGATTTGCAAAAGACATTCGTATCCAATGCCTCACATGAGTTAAGAACTCCTCTTACAACTATTACCGGAGAAATCAGCGTTGCTTTAATGAAGGACAGAACTGTTGAGGAATATAAAGAGATCTTAAGCTCTTCATTGGAGGAAACAAAAGAGTTGACCAAACTTATCAATGATCTCCTGGAATTGGCTCAGACAGGTATTGATGCCAACTCTGTGCTGATGGGTAACCTTGACTTAAGTGAGACGATCAAAAAAGCTACGGATGAGGTTCTGAGGAGGAAGCCCGACGCTTCGTTGATCCTGAATCTGGCTAAGACATATTCCAATGGACCAGTTGTATTCGGTAATGAAAAACTACTGGAAACGTGCTTTCTTAATGTAATTGGCAATGCCCTTAAGTTTTCCGAAGACAAAGAAGTCTCAATTGATTTTTCTTATAATGATCATGAAGCCTCTATTGCTATCACCGATAAAGGATTTGGAATAAGCTATGAGGAATTAAAGAATATTTTTGTACCATTTTATAGAGCAGAACGATCAGTAAATTTACCTGGTCATGGAATCGGACTTCCTCTTACAAAGAAAATTGTAAACATACATAGAGGAAGAATAGAGGTTCAATCAACCCCGGATAAAGGAACAACCTTCTACATTTTTTTTTCCTGTTTTGTTTATTTAATGTCCTTTTAATTCCCTTTTAATTAGCCTTTAACTATGGGGTAATAGCTTAGTATAAGCAACACTGAAATGTTGTCGCATATATTAAACTATTTGCTGGGATTTTGGTCTTAACAGGACAGATTTACTTCAGAATCCAATATTTTTTTAGGGGTTAAAATACAAAGGAGTTAAAAATCATAAGTAATGAAATGGGTATTAAGCATACTGCTAAGCATTGAGCTATTAGTTGGTGCAGATGTTTTGGGACAAAATAAAATATTTTCAGATACGGTTAAAATCACTGTAGAGGAAGCAGATAAAAAGTTTCTGGAAAAAAATCTTTTATTACTGGCATCCAGGTATGATATAGATGCAGCGAAAGCTCAGGTTCTTCAAGCACGTTTGTGGGAAAATCCTTCTGTGTATTACGAGCAAAACGTTTACAATCCTCAAACAAAAAAATATTTTGATGCTTCAAAAAGCGGCGAGTTTATTCTTCAGGCCTCGCAGCTTGTAATGTTGGCAGGAAAAAGAAATAAAAGAATCCAGCTTGGTAATACCAGCGCTGAAATCGCAGAGTTCCAATTTTTCGATCTCCTTCGCACTCTTAAGTATGAACTGAGAACTAACATCATTGAGCTTTATTTTCTTCAGCAATCTTATCTTATGTTTAGAGATGAAATAAGGACAATGAGAAGCACTGTAATTCTTTATCAGACGCAATATGAAAAAGGGAATATACCTCTGAAAGAAATCATTCGTCTTAAAGCATTTTTGTTTAACATGGAAAATGAAAGTAAAGATCTGCTTTCCCAGATTACAGCTAGGCAAACGACTCTCCATGTTCTACTGAACGACAGATCTAAATCCTATTATAATCCTGTTCTGGATAAAAAGCAACTTGATAGCCTTAATGTAAAGGAGCTCCAACTTCAGGCACTGATAGATTCAGCTAATGTAAATAGATTTGATCTTAAAGCTTACAGGTCTTCTCAGAAGTATGAAGAGCAAAATCTTGCTTACCAGAAAGCTCTTGCAGTTCCTGACCTGAGATTTGGAGGGGTCTTCGACAGAAATGGAAATTATATACCAAATTATTATGCTGTCACTATTGCCATGGATCTACCATTGCTCAACAGGAATCAGGGTAACATAGAAGTTGCCAAAAAAAGGTTTGAAAGAAGTAAGGTTCTGACGGAAGAATATGAAAACAGAGTAGAAGCAGAGGTTGCAGGAGCATTGAGCAGATCATTTGAATACAATGATCTCTATTCAAATTTTGACAATAAGTTTACAAGTGATTTTAACAGGCTCATTGAAGGAATACTTATAAACTATGAAAAGCGAAATATAACATTAATTGAATTTATAGATTTTTATGAGGCCTACAAGGCTTCAGTTATCCAAATGAACCAATTGCAGACAAACAGAATGAATGCATTTGAAGAACTTAATTTTTCTGTAGGAAAGCCCATCGTTAAATATTGATATTATCTCGTATGAAAAAGTTGTATTTTATTATCGCCTCGATGGTACTGGCGATTGGTTGTTCGGAAAAACATGCTGAAGTCCATGATGAAAAGTTTTGCCTGAGCGATACGATGAGTCGGGTTATTTCCATTGATACAGTCAGAAGGCAAAGAATCGCGAATGAACTTACCCTATCAGGAAAAGTTACGGCTAATGAAGATAAAGTGGTTAAAGTACTTCCTCTTGTGGGGGGTATTATCGAGGACTTACGAGTTGAATTAGGAGACTATGTGGAGAAAGGACAAATATTAGCAATCATTCAGAGTAGCGAAATCGCAGATTTTGAAAAACAATTAACTTCAGCCGAATCAAATCTTTCTGTAGCTCAGAAAAGCTTTTCCGTAACTCAGGACATGTTTAAAGCTGGTCTGGCTTCGGAGAAAGAAATGGTCATGGATAGAAAAGAACTTGAAAAGGCAGAAAGTGAATTAAAGAGAATCAAAGAGGTTTTTAGAATCTACGGCGTACAGGGTAATTCTGTATATACCATGAAAGCGCCTATATCAGGATTTATTATTGAAAAGAATGTTACTGAAAATATGCAATTCAGAACTGAAAGTGCGAATAACTTCTTCACGATTTCCGGGCTTGATGAAATCTGGGTTATCGCCAATGTTTATGAAACCGATATCAATAAGGTAAAAGTAGGTTATGACGCGGAGATAAAAGTACTTCCCTATCCTGATAAAGTCTTCAAAGGGAAGATAGATAAAATCTTTAATGTTCTGGATCCAGCTACGCGTGTGATGAAGGTACGTATCAGGATGAATAACAAAGGTTATGAATTGAAACCTGAAATGTATGCACAAGTGATTTTAAAGTATGAAGAAGGTGATAATTCCATGATTGCGGTACCTTCTGAAAGCATTGTTTTTGACAAAAACAGAAACTTTGTAATGGTGTATACCGACAAGTGTGCGATTGAAACCAGAGAGGTTGAGATTCAACAAAGGTTAAATACAATTACTTACATCAAAAGCGGCCTGAAAGAAGGCGAGAGAATCATCTCCAATCATCAGTTATTGGTTTATAATGCGCTTAATAACTAATATTTAATCTCTGTGCATTTTAATCTTCAAAGATCTTTTATCTAAGATCAGCCATTTACGATTACATCTATGAAACGGTTTATTGGAAATATAGTAGGGTTTTCCTTAAAACATAAATTCTTTGTTTTTTTCGCAACCTTTGTATTGATAATTGCAGGTATATTCAGCTATCTGAATACTCCTATTGAAGCATTTCCTGACGTAACAAATGCCAGGGTTCAGATCATTACGCAGTGGCCTGGAAGGAGTGCGGAGGAAGTTGAGAAGTTTATTACCATACCTATTGAGGTAGAAATGAATTCTGTTCCTGGCAAGACTAGCTTAAGGTCAATTTCTCTTTTCGGGCTATCTGTCGTTACCATGATATTCGATGATGATGTTGATGATTTTACCGCGAGGCAAAATGCAATCAACCGTCTTATGAATGTAAACCTTCCTGATGATGTAGATCCGGAAATGCAACCTCCTTATGGTCCTACTGGTGAGATATTCAGATATACACTTCAAAGCAAAACAAAAGACGTTAGGGAGCTGAAGACCATACAGGACTGGATAATCGACAGAAACCTTAAGGGCGTACATGGTATTGCCGATGTAGTAAGCTTTGGAGGAGAAGTTAAAAGCTATGAAATAAGCATTAATCCTGATTTATTAAAAAACTATAACCTGACGGCTCTTGATGTTTATGATGCAGTTACAAAAAGCAACATGAATGTGGGAGGTGATGTCATAGAAAAAAATGATCAGGCTTATGTCGTCCGTGGTATAGGTCAGCTAAAGAACATTTCCGATATTGAAAATATCATTATCAATGATATAAATGGTACCCCGATTTTTGTAAGAAATGTTGCAAAAGTAAGGGAGCATCATCTGCCCAAGCTAGGCTATGTTTCCAGAGATACAACAAGAAATCTGGTTGAAGGAATTGTAATTATGAGGAAGGCAGAAAATCCTAGTATGGTGCTTGCAGGGCTTAAAGAGAAAATCGAAGAGCTTAATGATTATATACTCCCTAACGATGTCAAGATTGTTCCATTTTATGACAGGTCTACTCTTATTGGATTTACTACAAATACTGTAACAAAAAACCTCATTGAAGGGATTGTACTGGTTACAGTGATCGTATTTATTTTCATGGCTGACTGGAGAACTACCATTACGGTTTCCATAATCATTCCGTTAGCATTGTTATTTGCATTTATGTGTATGCGGATCAAAGGCATGTCTGCTAACCTCTTATCCATGGGGGCGATAGACTTTGGTATTATCATAGATGGGGCCGTTGTAATGGTCGAAGGTTTGTTCGTGATGCTTGATCATAAAGCAAACAAATTCGGCATGGACCGCTTTAACAAGCTGGCCAAAATGGGTTGGATAAAAGAAACCGGAGCTGAACTAGGTAAGTCTATCTTCTTTTCAAAATTAATCATCATCACGGCACTCCTACCTATATTTTCATTCCAGAAGGTGGAGGGTAAGATGTTTTCTCCTCTCGCGTGGACATTAGGATTTGCACTTCTGGGAGCATTGATATACACACTTACGTTGGTGCCGGTTTTAAGTCATATTCTTTTAAATAAAAATGTTAAAGAGAAGCATAATTTCTTTGTTGAGTTTGTAAACAATATAGTTACGAAGGCTTTTACATTTGTATTTAAGCATAAGAAGATCAGCTTCATGACATCATTGGTTGCGCTTGGAGTAGGTCTGTTTTCATTTACATTTCTAGGTTCTGAGTTCTTGCCGCAGTTGAATGAGGGTGCTGTATATATAAGAGCCAGCATGCCAATGAGCTCATCACTGAATGAGTCCATTTCAATGACAAATAAAATCCGTAAGTCTATTTCCTCATTTGATGAAGTCAACGCAGTGATGAGTCAGACCGGAAGACCTAACGATGGAACAGATCCTACAGGCTTCTTTAATATTGAGTTCCATGTTGATCTGAAACCAAAAGAAAATTGGCAAAGGAAGATCAGTAAAGATGAATTGATCACTGAAATGAAGAACAAACTTGCGGTTTATCAGGGAATCAGCTTTAACTTCTCCCAGCCAATTATGGATAACGTAGAAGAAGCGGTTTCCGGAGTGAAGGGGTCAATGGCTGTTAAAATTTTCGGTGATGACTTTGGAAGATTAGAAGAACTTGGTGAACAGGTTAATGATATTTTAGCAGGTGTAGAAGGAATTGAAGACCTAGGCATAATAAGATTGATTGGTCAACCGGAAATGCGTATTGAACTCAATCAGCAAAAGATGGCAATTTATGGAGTGAGAACTGAAGATGCACAGCGTGTTATAGAAATGGCAATTGGAGGAAAAACTGCTTCAAAGATGTATGAGGGAGAAAAGAAGTTTGATATTGTGGTAAGATATCTTCCGCAGTTCAGGAAGACCGAAGAGCAGATTGCAAATATTACTGTTCCTACAATTCATGGAAACAGGGTATTATTAAATGAGCTCGCAAAGATTCATCCGGAAACAGGTCCTGCATTTGTATATAGAGAAGGCAATCACCGATTTATTGCTGTGAAGTTTTCTGTAAGAGGTAGAGATTTAGGAAGCACTATTAAAGAGGCTCAGGAAAAAGTCCAGCAATCAGTGAAGCTGGATAAGGGAATGAAAGTAGAGTGGAAGGGTGAGTTCGAAAATCAGGTAAGAGCCACCAAAAGGTTAGCGCAGGTAGTACCTCTGAGTATTCTATTAATCTTCCTTATTCTTTTTGTGACATTCGGAAACCTGAAAGATGCTGTACTGGTTTTATTGAATGTGCCTTTTGCATTGATCGGTGGTATCTGGGCATTGTTGATTACAAATACAAATTTTAGTATTTCTGCGGGTGTCGGATTCATTGCTCTGTTTGGTATTTGTATTCAGAACGGGGTTATTCTTACCACAGTGTTTAAAAATAATTTAAGAGAAGGAATGTCATTGGCAGATACACTTATTGATGGGGTAAAGTCAAGGATCAGGCCAGTGGTGATGACTGCGATGATGGCGGCATTGGGACTTTTACCAGCAGCATTGTCAACAGGTATTGGTTCGGAAACTCAAAAGCCACTCGCCATAGTAGTAATCGGAGGTTTGATAACAGCTACAGTGCTTACGCTGCTTATTTTCCCATTAATATTTGAGTGGGTCTATAAGAGAAATATGGATTTTGAAAGACAGTTAGATTAACGGTTGTTTATTTCCCCCATAGTTTCTTAAATGTCCCGGCATGGTCGGGACATTTTTGTTAGTATGAGTTTCTATTAACTTATAATCTTTATTAAGGGATCGGGAGAAGTTATTCAAAATACATTATACTTTAAGCCTTACTGCTTTCAGCTTTAAAATCATCTTTCAATTACTTCAAACTTTACGCGCTTGCTTTCCCCGGATTCATCTGTAACTGTTAGATAATGTTCGCCAGGATTCGGATTAACAGCGAGTTGATGAAAGTCTTTTGTTGATCCTACATAGGAACTATCTATATACCAAAATACCTGCTTCCCGGGATTTCTATGGGCTACTTCAAAAACAGTCTTACCTTTCCTTTCATCAATTTCTATAGGAATAAATATTTTACTCCCATATGTAGGATAAAGGATCTCAAATGAACGATTTGCTATGTAAGCGATACAGTCTTCTCTGTATGGAGGTAAAGTTTTGTACGAAGCATTTTTGTTTTTGTAATAGTATTCCATTGCTGGAGGAAGTACAAACAGAGCCTTGGTGTGCATATTTATGACAGATTCACATTCACCGCTTACTCTGTATTGTTCTGTTGCATCCAGATGGATAAGCTTATGATAGGGGCATAAGCCGGAAAGATGGGTAGCCTTTTGTGTCCATTGAATGGCGCGTTCTTCACAATTTTCACCTGCTTTAAAACCACTTTTTATACATACTTCTGTCTGAGTCATTTCATTAAATGGCTGCAGAAACCAATGTTGTGATTTAAGGTGTTTAAAGATGTCAAATAATATGGGTGCGGCCGATCCAATACCTGTTAGGTCAGGTCTGCCCTCTCCGTCAGCATTGCCAGCCCATACAGCTACAACATATTGCGGTGTACATCCAATAGCCCAGGCATCTCTGTTACCATAGCTTGTTCCTGTTTTCCATGCTATTTTATAAGCAGAATTAAAGTCTCTCCATGAAGCATCCTCTTCTGGTCTTGAAACTTCATTCATAGCTTCGAAAGTCAGCCAGATAGATCCAGCATCTAGAACTGTACAATAGTCTTGTTTCGCTTTTTCAGAGATAAAAGATGGCTTCTCTGTTTTTAATCTGAATTTATGGATAAGATGATAATCGTTTAAGGAGGATGCCATGTTTCTGTAAATCCCTGCCAGATCCCAAAGTGTACCTTCAGCACCTCCTAATATAAGAGATAAGCCATAGTGGGTGTATGGTTTATTCAGTGTGGTCATACCGAGTTTCTTCAGGTTATGGTGAAATTTTTCAACTCCGTATTCCTGAAGGATTCTTACAGCAGGCACATTAAGTGATCTTGCTATCGATTGCTTGAATGCTACTGCTCCATCATAGGTGAGAAAATAATTTTTGGGTGCATAACCGCCAATAAGTGTTGGAATATCAGCAACAAGAGAAGTATTCAATAATTTTCCTTCTGTAAGAAGCATGCCGAATAACAATGGTTTAAGGATGCTTCCTGTACTTCTTCTTGCCTGTATAAGATCAACACTGAACCCATGATCGTCAGTTTGGTCACTCAGTATATTTCCACCATAAGTAAGCACTTTACCAGTCTTAACATCCAGAATTAGCGCAGCAGCATTATATACTCCATTTGCTGAAAGTCTTTCTTGATGATAGGCCAGTATTTTATTTACAGTCTTTTGAAGGTGTATATTTATAGTGCTTTTTATGCGTTTTCCTTTCATGCCTTTTTTCTCTGAATAAGCAAGCATATGAGGAGCAACAACTGGTAATGCATAAGGCTTACCTGGCAATGGTTCTTTTAATGCCAGTTCATACGACATTTTGTCGATGCAGCCTTTCTCATGCAGGCTTTTGAGGAGCCTGTTTCTTTTCTTTAAGAAGATCAGTTCGTTTTTTCCGGGAAAGATGAGTGCCGGACTATTAGGTAAAACTGCGAGAGCTGCAGCTTCAGCCCAGGATAGTTGACTGGAAGGAGCATTAAAATACCTCCATGATGCGGCTTCCAGCCCAACAACATTGCCTCCGAAAGGAGCATTAGATGCGTACAATGTTAGTATTTCTTTTTTTGATAAAGATATTTCTAGCCGTAATGCTTGAACTACTTCAATAAGCTTTTCAAGAAATGACCTTCGCTTGTTCTTGCGACTCAGTCTTATTACCTGCATGGTAAGGGTACTACCTCCTCTTACTATTTTTCCGCTTTTTATATTCTGCCAGGAGGAATTGCCTATGGAAAAAAAATCAACTCCAATATGATTTTGGAAATTCTTATCTTCAAAGGTTATAATGGATATTGCAAATTTATTCGGAACCGAATCACTGACGGGAAACCTCCACTGACCGTCTGAAGCAATTTTGGCGGCAAGCAGTTCTCCTTTTTTATCTTCAAGAATTGTGCTGGTGGGATCCTTAAATAGTTTTGACGGAAGGGAAAACCAAAATAGCAAAAATAGAAAAAGGAGAAGTGTAAGTATACCTAGATATATTTTGATTCTCCTTTTCATAATTTTAGTAATAATTATTTAAGAGAAATATTCTCTCCTGCTTTAAATACTTCTACCCATTTTCCTGGCACTGTTGCATTGATAGAACCATCATACATGGCTTCTGCATAAGTAGCAGGAAGATAGAATTTTCCAAGATATGCTGCATTCAGCATTACCCTGAATGTTTTCTTCTGATTTGCTTTTATGTCAAAGAAGGTGTAGACTCTGTCGTCCCTGATATCTCTATAAGTTGGAGCATCAGCCAATGAAAGTCCGTTAGAGGTTGTTTCCTCTTCTTCACTTTCTGAATCTCCATCGCTATAATAATATCTTCTCCTCTTTTCTGCTTTAGTCTTTTCAGTAAAGTTGTCCAATCGGGAGTTATTAATTTCCCATCCTGAAGCGAAGATTTGCTTTAATGCCATTTGCTGATAATCACCTCTGAGACTAGGATTTGCAATAGTAACTTCAGCTATAAAGTCAGTTCCCTGCTCAAGCTTTTCAACATCTATTTCAACTCCGTCTTTTGATAAATAGCGTACTGAAAGACCAAGATTGTTTTCCGCAGCTTCCTCCATTCCTGGCTTTGGTGTGCCTGTTAGCAATACTCTGGCATATGACACACCATTGCTGGTGTTTTTAACCTGCAAGCTGAATGGATTTACATTTGGTTTAAGATCAACCTCAGAAATTTTCATGTCCGACATTGCATTAACCTGTTTGCCATTATTAACGGAATATGCAAAGCTGACTTTCGTCCCAGGAGCAGAAACGTTTGCAAACTTTGTAATGGCCATTAAGCAATAAGAGGTTTCTTGAGTACTTAACCATTTTTCTGACGACAGTGCAGCGGAAATTTCTTTTGCAAGCGGCGCAGCCTGTGCTTTCATATTCATGATGCTTAATACTTCCAGAATCATCGCTTTGTCTCTTAATGTTGAGCCATAAGTATTGTCCATCTCTCTGTAATCTTTTATAGTGAGAGAAGCTGTGCTTACCAGGTTTTTAGCAACCTCTGTTTGTCCGGCCAGATGATATGCTGCTGCGAGCCTCCATTTTGCAGGAGAAGAAAGACTTTTCGATTCTCTTAGTCTGTTCATAGCGCCTATCTCCGGATCACCGGCAAGTGCAAGGGTATATAATCTGTATGCCTGAGTCAGATCAGAATTATAATTTCCATTGTTCCAGTTACGTGCTTCCTTTTTCTGGCTCTTCTTCCAATTGTTGAGGAAACCTTGAGGAAGTGCGTATCCTTTTTTCTCTGCTTCAACCATAAAATGTCCTGCATAATTAGTAGCCCAAGGGTCATAATAATTCTGCCCTGGCCAATAGGTCATTCCTCCGTCAGGCAATTGAAACAACTTTAGACGCTGGATACCCGCTTTAACATTTTTCTCAACCATTTTTTTCAATTCCTCGTTTGGTTGCATCAATTCCAGCACATAAAGTTGAGGGAATACTGAAGACGTTGTTTGTTCTAAGCAGCCATAAGGATAATGAACCAGATGCCTTAAACGTTTGCCCAGGTTTATCGGAGGTATTACAGAAATTTCAAGTGTCGCTTTATTTGTTCCTGCTAATCCAAATGGAGTGAAATCTGAATTCCATGAAGCGTTTGACGAAAGAACGTTCTCGTATACCTTGGTAATTTCAGTATTACCATTTCGGATGTCTATGTCAACGTTATATTCAGCTCTTTCATTTCCACTAGTCGCAGTTACTGATACCGATCCTTTTCCTGCTGCCGGTTTGGCTTTTAAGTAGAAGTTTACAACTTCATCTCCGGGCTGATTGAATGTTATACTTTTCGAACTCTCAGCAACTGGCTCAAACATATTATTAGCCTTGATCGTGACATTGACATTTTTTACGTTTTTGGTCATGGCAAATATATTCACCGGCAAGGCCACAGATTCTTCAGGTCCAAGCACTCTTGGAAGTGTAGCCAATACCATTAATGGTTTTCTTACTGGAACAGCCTTTTCCGCTTTACCATAAGCTCCATCAGGATTTCCTGCTACCACCATTGCTTTTACTGAACCAACATATTGTGGCATCTTTAAAGTATGTGTAGCCGAGCCACCAGATGCAAGGCTGAAGGGTCCTATAAACTTCACAACAGGTTTAAATCTGTTGGTTTTGTTTCCTTCACTGCCTTTGAGTTCTCCGTCACCACCGATACTTAATATCTTATCTATTCTTTCTCCATAAGCACCTATAACATAATCATACATATCCCAGGTGTTTACGCCCAGAGCTTCTTTAGCATAGAAGTGATCACGTGGGTTTGGTGCTTTATAGCGGGTAAGGTCCAGCAAACCTTCATCAACAACAGCCAGTGTATATATCATAGGCTTACCGTTTTGCTCTTTGATGGAAACAGTAAAGTCTTCTTCCGGTCTGAGCTCTTCTTTCATCGTGATGACAGGAGTCAGTAATGTTTCGGGATTCTCAACTGTTAAAGGAATGATTCCATACATACGAATAGGAAGATCATTAAGCGTTTGTGCATGTGGCTGTATCAAAGTCACATTGACAAATATATTTGGAGTCATTGCTTCGGTGACTTTGAATTCAAAGTCGTTGTTCCCTTTCTTGGTCTCCATCCATTGTGTTTGCAGTACTTTAGCTCCTGATTCAATACTTACCAAAGCTCTTCCTTCGCTGCTTCCCGGAATTGAAAGCCGTACAGTTTCGCCTACATTATATTTTGCCTTATCTGCGGAGAAGGAAAGTAAGGCAGCGCCACCTTGATTTCTTTCCCTGGAGTTGCCAGCCCATCCTGGCCAGTCAATAAATACAATCTTTCCGGTGCTATGGCCGCTTTTGGTATCTTTGGCACGAATATAAAATCGGCCCCATTCCGGATAGTTTACTCTGAATTGCCATCTTGCCTTTCCATTTACAGTAACCACATTTTCCCTTACCAGGGCTTGTTTGTAATGATTGTCCAGGTATGCAGAAAGATTTTCTTCACCTTTTTCCCACCAGTATCTCCATTCTATTTTGTAAAGTTCCATCTGAATGTTTCTTCCTGAAACAAGATTCCCATTTGGATCAAGGCTAACTACATCAATTGTATGTGATGTATCAGTAAGCAGCATGTTTCTGGCTTTGTCACCCTCAGGAACTCTGATACCAGTGAAAGATGTAAATGGATAATAAGGCATTGAGAACCTGTCAATACTTGAAGCTCCTCCTTCTTCCATTACTCTTACCTTAAAGTTGGCAGTCATCATGCCGGGTGCGTTATCACCAGCATCCAGATGTGCATTGACAGTTGCATTGCCGTTCTGATCAATATTCCCTTTAAAGATTTCTATTGGTTCGCCTTCGTATTTTTTCCCGGGATCATCAAAAATGAAATCAGAATATTTATTAAACTTAGTTTCTGCTTTGGCAAGTTGAACAGTCACATCAGTTTCAAGATTTCTTGCGACAGCTCCATGCAGCCATTTGACATTTAAATCACCTTTCATTGATGACCCGCCTGCTATGATTTTATCTTTACCAAAATCAAGGTTTATTTTAAGCCTGTTTGGCATTACAGTTTCTATTTTTAGCGGATAGCCGAAAGTTGCTCCCCCAACTTTAACGGTTGCTGTCCAATTGCCGGTAGGGTCTTCAGGTGAAGTTGTTGTGCTAAAATTATAGAAACCTTCCACTGAATTAGAGGACACAAGTTTCTTCACCACCTGACCTGAAGGATTGGCCAATTCAAAATTTACCGGCAGATTCTTAGGAAGGTTATGAAGCTTGTCTTCCAGAATAAAAGTTAGAAACAGAGAATCTCCCGGTCTCCATACTCCTCTTTCTCCATATAAAAATCCTTTAATGCCTTTCTGCACCTTAGCTCCTGAAATATCAAAGTTACTAACAGCTAATGCAGACTGGTCATCCATCTTCAGATACCCTATCTGTTCATCTTTTTTAACTTTAACCAAGAAAGGTTTCTTTTTCAGATCAATCGTTAGAACACCTTCCCCATTTGTCTTATCCTGAGAAAGAAGCTGTTGTTGATAATCATAAACTTCTACAGAAGCGCCATCGACAGGTTTTGTCGTTTTAAGGTCGGTGACTACAAATA
The DNA here is from genome assembly GCA_024707265.1 of Sporocytophaga sp. Taxonomy (GTDB): domain Bacteria; phylum Bacteroidota; class Bacteroidia; order Cytophagales; family Cytophagaceae; genus Sporocytophaga. The sequence continues at coordinate 38,560 of JANQAB010000002.1, forward strand.
CCAGGTTTCCGGAAGAACCTGCTTTGGCAATTATGCCCAGATCCGAAGCAAAGATGTTTCTTGTGACAGTTCTGTACTCTCCATAGTAAGAATTGTGGCAGGGATTATTTCTCTCGGAGTAGTCATAGTCCTCATCGTAGTAATATTCTTCACTATAGTCCCAATAGCTTGATTCGTTTTCTTCAATGATATCATCTTCATTGACTTCAAGAGAGGTTTGGCCTGTAGCTTCAGATACAGCCTCTTCAGAAGCATCACAACTGTAGAAAATATCTTTTTTTGTCAAATCCGATTTTTATTTGATAGATGGCTCCTGGCTCTGTTTTGATTAAGCTTGAAATATCAAGAGCATACCTTTTCCACTTGCCATAATCATTAGGATTGGTGTTGTTCAATGAAATATTCTTTTTCAGGACTACCTTTCCTACTCTTTTAATTTCACTGTTACCATCGTACCTGTTCACCTGAAAGAACTGTGTAACATTGTTTTCAAAGATCTTGATGATTTTTACATTGACGGATTTTAAGCTTACCGCCTCAAATGGGAAAATCAGGCCATCAGTGCTTGGGAGAATTACCCCTTTGCCGGTTAGTTTAACAGAAGGTTTTATTTCTTCAAAATTGATATCAAGGGTTTGTGTTTTTCCTAAAGCTTTGCCTTTAATATTTTTGACACCTTGGTTTACAGTAATGGTTTTACTGCCAATTTGCCTAACCGGAGGGTATAGCTTTAATACATTTTCATCTTTTACTATGTTGAAATCAGGAACATCAGATATTTGTATAAGTCCTTGAAGGTCCTGGTTTTGATCAAGAGGGTCAGAGAATTGAATTTCAGCATATTGTTCTTCTCCTTGCACCGCTCTTGCAGATACAATAGAAAATTCACCTATAGCAGGTATCTCAATAGTTTCAGTTCCTTTAGTTTCTGATTGAATAGGAGATCCGTCCCATGTTAAAACAACACTTCCTTCTGATTCCTTTCTTTGGATCTTTTCAACCTGGAATCTATGGACCTTCCTGTCATTTTCGTGGGTCCAGCTAATGGAGAGCGTTTTACCATCCTGGCTTGCAGTTAATACTTTTTCCAAGGTGGCATTGTCTGCTACATCAGCTGTACTGAGTATTCCAAGTAACTTCTGAGAGGTAAGGTTGGTAACATCATAAGTCCTTAATCCTTCTACATAAACATCAAAAGTCTGGGGGATGGTCTGAAATCCGAATTCAAAAGTCTGAAGGTCTTCAGGCATTTGCATGACTTCGCCTATTTCAAATTTAGCCTCAAAAGACTTACCTGGATTAAGGGGTTCTTCAGGAACAAATTCAATAGTACTTTTATCTATCCATTTTGTAGTACCCTTGAGTGATGGAGAGAATTTGAATAAGTCACTCTGAAGGGGAGTATTAATCTCTTCTGGTTTAACAATTTCAGAAACAAAAGAAACCCGTATCGGGGATTCACGGGAAATGATTCCGCCGGTGAAAGAACTGACATAGGCTTTAAATGCCGGGTTGAATTTGTGTTCACCTTTAGCCTTGTTTTTCGAAGCAAGCCAGTAGACGCCTCCGCCTATTGCTGCTATAGCTAATACTGAGGACAAGATAACTTTTATCTTACTGCCTGAAAGTAATGTTTTTAAGGACATAAAAAAGTTGAATAAGTAGCTTTTCTAAAAGTTTTATGTTGATACTATTTGAAACTTTATATAGGTTAAAATCACCCTTAAGTTAACGGAAAAGTATGTTTAAAAAGTGAAAATCTGGTAAAAAAAAATTGCCATCATTTCAGAAGAGATGATGGCAATTAAAGTTTTTATGTAAGAAAATTATTTACCAAAGCTGAATCTCGCGCCTATACCACCTTGCCCATAAACATTAGAATATCTCGAAAATGCAATGAATACATTGGCATCTGCAAAGAATGTGATTGGCGCTTGTTTTAATGCATATTCGATACCTCCAACCGCATCTGGTCCAATCTCAATTGTATGTACTCTATCTGATTCGTAAAAGTAACGCCCATTATCCCAATAATTTGCATAAAATACTTCAAAGGTACGGTATCTTAATTGTCCTCCAAAACCAATATGCCAGGTAAAGCCGTCAATATTCCCGATTGGAAAACGCCACAGATAGTGAACTTGTAAAGCTGTGCTGAAATAATTATCTGTATAGTAGTCGAAATAATGGTAATCACGATATCTCTTGTTATAGTAGCGATTACCATAGCTTTCTCCTCCCCAGGCCGGGAACCCCCATACAACTTCTAGTGCATTATTATCCATGTACTTTTTCAAAGTAACGCCGGTTGGGTCTCCAAGTTTAAGACCTAATGTCAGGTCATTTCTTGAAAATTCCTGATTTCCTTTTGAAGAACTTTTCTTCTTTTGTGAATATCCTGAAAATGAAATGCCAAGCATCAGGATAAATACAACTAATGTTCTGGTAATTGATTTATTCATGTTAGTTTAATTTTTCTACGCTAATATAATATAAGTCTGTGGGGATTTTAAAATCTTCTATACTGTTTTCTTCAATTTCGATCTTTTTGACTGTGTCCTCTGCAATAATTTTTATACTATTTCCATTTTTGCTTTTTATTTTTATGGGAAGAGCAAGGTCTTTTTCAAAAGCATCCAGTTTGTAAATGAGGTAATATTTGCCTTTTTTCTTTTCAATTTTATATTTAAAAACAGGTATGTCAGTATGTAAAAGATACTGATTAAAGAATGGTTGTAAGTTAATCATTCCTTTTTGAGAAATAAAATTTATAAGTTCATCAGAACATATCTGTTTTTGAGAGAATTGATCCTGTATATCCTTTAAAATAGAAAACCAAAGACTGTCATTGTCAATTACAGCTCTTAATGTATGAAGCATCCATGAGCCTTTATAATACATATCCGAATCTTTCCAATAATGGTAATTGACATTTGATGGACCTTTTACAGGCTCATTGTTTTTGATATAATTTCGTTGTCGTAACAGATAATTTACAGATGTGTTATAGTCATATATGCACTCTATAAATAATGCTTCAGCATAGGTAGTAAATGATTCCTGAATCCAGAGATCTCCATGGTCACAGGCAGTGACGTTGTTACCCCACCATTCATGTGCACTTTCATGAATAACAATATAATCGTATCCAAGCATGTTTTTCCTGAATTTATTCCCATAGGAAATAGCGCTTTGATGTTCCATCCCGAGATAGGGTGTTTCAACTATTGCATATCCGTCTTTAGGAAATGGGTATTTGCTAAAATAATGCTCAAAGCATTTTAGCATGGGTTTTACTTGTTGGAAATATTCCCTGGCTTTTTCTTTATTGAATTGAAGAACATAATACCTGAGATCTAAAGAACTATTATCAGGTCGCACATACTCATCTTTGACCTCTGCATAATTCCCGATATTGAGAGTCACATTATAGTTATTTATGGGATAATGGACTTTCCAGACATACGTACTAAAATCTTTTCCGATAACTTCCTTTTCCAGATTTCCATTACTTATGCACTTTAAACCCTTCGGTACTGAAAATGCCATCTGAACACTGTCTGCTTCGTCTGAAGGATGATCCTTACAAGGCCACCAAAGGCTTGCTCCGTCTCCTTCACATGCCACACCTACCCAGGGCTTACCTTGAGCATCTTTTGTCCACACAAAACCTCCTTCCCAGGGTGGATTAATGGCTTCAGCAGGGTTTCCGGAGTAAAAAATGGTTATGGAATCTGATAAATTATGAATTAGAATTTTTTTTAAAATTTATAAAGGTCGCATTGCTGTCTCGTTCAAAGTGAAGAGGTTCCTTATGATATAACATGCTGTCGATAGAAAGTCTTGAAGACAGGTCTATTTGAATTCTGGTGGTGGGTTCTATTATTTTAAAGTAGATTGAATTACTGCCACTGATATATTTTTTATCAGGATCAATTTTAAGCTTTAAGTTGTAAAAGTGAACATCATAACATGTTCTTGCCGGAGAAAGACTCCCGCGCAATGTATCGTATTTGGTGAAAGATTTGATCTGGGATTGTCCGCAATGAAATATAAACAGCAGCGAAAGTGTTATAAAAAAAATTTTTAAATGCATTTTTCCGGAAGAGTTGGTAGGGCAAAATTGAAGATAATTTTATTAAAGAAAAAATTCAGGATCAGTATCGGTTTTACCTACTTTGTCCAGCTGAGCATTAAGGTTTAACGCTGCACTGATAAGGCCTGCATGGCTAAAGGCCTGTGGAAAATTTCCAAGATGTTCCCCCATAAATCCCAGTTGTTCAGAAAATATACCTACGTGATTTGCATATCCCAGCATTTTTTCAAAATAAAACTGAGCTTTCTGCAGTTGGCCTGATCTGGAAAGGCATTCTACATACCAGAAAGTACACATGGAAAATGTTCCTTCTCTTCCTCCAAGTCCGTCAGGCGCAGCTATTTCGGGAATATAGCGATATACAAGAGAATCAGAAACAAGCTCTCTTTCTATTGCTTCCATGGTTTGAAGCCACCGGGGATCAATAGGGCTGATAAATTTGACAATAGGCATAAACAGGCAGGAAGCATCGACAGTTTTGGCGCCCTGGTACTGAACAAATCCTTTTAAGTCATCATCCCAGAATTCACTATAAATACTTTGATATATCTTATTTCTTTCAGTTTTCCATGTTTCAGGATATGGAAAAGACCTTGATTCTGCAATTTTGATTGCCCTGTCAAATGCCACCCAGCACATGAGCCGAGAGAATAAAAAATGTTTTACACGTCCCCGGACTTCCCATATTCCATTGTCTTCTCTTTTCCAGTTATCAGTAAGCCAATTGATCTGAAATACCAGATTGTTCCAGAAATCATGACTAATAGGTTCAACATATTTGTTATATAGATATACAGAGTCTATTAACTCTCCATATATGTCCAGCTGCAATTGTTGGGATGCATTATTTCCAATTCTTACAGGTGCAGACCTTTTATATCCTTCAAAATTGTCAAGGATTGTTTCAAGTGGGTTGCTGTCGCCTGCGATAGAATACATAAGGTGCAAATGACCGGGATTTCCTATGTCCCGGCATTCATGATGCATCCATTTTACAAAGGCTTGTGACTCTTTAGTATATCCTGTTTTTATAAGGGCATATAGGCAAAATGCCGAATCTCTTATCCAGCTGTATCGATAGTCCCAGTTTCTGTTGCCTCCAATGAACTCCGGTAATCCAAAGGTAGGACTTGCGACGATAGACCCGAACCTTGCACTGCAAAGCAACTTAAGCGTTAAGGACGATCGCTGAATTGCTTCAAGCCACCTTCCTTTATAGGTGGAATTTGATATCCAGTCTCTCCAGTATTTAACAGTTTCAAAAAAAGTTTTAGTGATAAAGTCTCCCAGTGAGATATTTGGAGGATCTTCTTTTGAAATGTCTTCAAGTATAAAATCAGCTCTTTCCCCTTCATTTAAGGTAAACTCGGCATAGCCATCATTATCCGAAATTTGCAATGGTACAGAGCTTTTCAGTCTTAGCTTCAAAGGGGATTCTCCCTGACTTTCGAACAGTATTTCAAAACTCTGATTTTTTTTGCGTGCAGTATGTTTATCCCTGCCATAATTAAAGCGAGGTCTGCATTCCATTTTAAATCGAATGTTTCCCCTGATACAGGAAACCCTTCTGACTAGTTCATTTCCATTTACAATGCCCTCCATAGGCATGTAATCTGTGATTTCTCCTACTCCATCTGCAGAAAGGAACCGTGTTAGCAAAACGTTGGTGCCCGGAAGATACATTTGCTTATTCTTAACCTCTTCCTGAATAATAGGGTGGATTTTAAAATAACCTCCTTTTTGATAGTCTAGAAGGGCTGCGAAAATGGATGGAGAATCATAAAATGGAAAACACAAAAAATCGATAGACCCATTGATGCCTACAAGAGCAATTGTATTTAAATCTCCAATGATTGCATAATTCTCAATAGGCTGATAATTCATCCGTCTTACTGATCAGAAATTCCGTCAGTAAGGAGAACTATATAAAAGAAAATATGTTGGCGGATTTTGAAAGAGAAAAAATAAATTATTTTCTTACCAGATTCAGAAGTTCTTTTTGTACTCCCCAGTCTCTCGCAAGTTTTAAAATGGCAGTTGCCTCCATTTCACTGATAAACCCTTTGGAATTTGTAGCCTCCCAGACCATATTCAGATAGGAAAGTTTAGTCTGAGTATCATAGGTTCCAATGGTTGCATTGAAAAATTCGCGAGCTCTTTCAAAGGCAGTGAAAACATCGCTGCCTATAAAGTCTTCAGCCCATTTTAATTCTTCAGTTGCGCTTAGATTCTGAGCAGTTGCTTTTAAAATAGCCTGCTCGTCTTCATTTAAACCATGATAATTGAAAATTATTGATTTTAGAAGCAGAAAGGCCTTTTTCTGATCGCTTGTCATTTGGACAGTCATACCATGACAAATATAACATTTTTAATTTTATTTTCCCCCATACAACGGATTTTCTTCAAATGATAAAGAATGCCTCCGTGATTTTATCCGCAATCAATTTTCCTTTAGGTGTCAACTTTAAAAAATTTTCTTCTTTAATCATAAAGCCATCCTCAATAAATGATTTTGCAGTATCTATATAATAATTTACTTCGAGATTAAACTTTTGTTTTATCTCTCTTAAATCACATCCCCATTTGGTGCGCAATCTGGTAAGAAAATATTCATTCGCTTTATCCAGAGCCGTTAGATGTTCTATTGTAAACTCTGGTTTTGAGCTATTTATTCCTTCAATATATTTATGATTATTGCTGATATTATACTGTCTTGAGATTCCATTAAATGAATGGGCCGAAGGTCCAAGTCCTAAATAGTGAGCTCCAAGCCAGTAGCTGCTGTTATGACGCGCGATGTAGCCTTCTTTGGCGAAGTTACTGATCTCGTATTGTTCATAAAATGACCTTTCTAATATGGATACAAGATCTTCAAATTGACGTGCAACATTTTCTTCTTCCTCTGGGGAAAATTGTCCTTTTTTCAATCGTTTGCCTAAAACTGTTTTCTCTTCAATCGTTAGAGCATAGGCAGAAATATGAGGAATATCAAGGTCGACAAGTGTCTGAATATTTTCTTCCCACTTTCCATTGTCAAGCCCGGGAATTCCATATATCAGATCAGCAGTAATATTGTAATACCCTTGTTCTCTTGCTTCTTTAATTGAATTTATAGCCTTTTCACTATTATGAGCTCTGTTCAGCAATGTCAATAAATTGTCCTGAAATGCCTGAACACCAATGCTAAGTCTGTTTATTCCTGCTTGTTTTATTCCTTTTAAATATTTTTGTGTAATGTCATCAGGATTTACTTCGATAGTTATTTCGGCATCTCCATTGATTTTATAAAGGCCTCCGATTTCGTCGATAATTTTTTTAATCTCGTCGACAAGGAGTAGAGAGGGTGTTCCTCCTCCGAAATAAATAGTATTAATATCTTCGTTAATGTAGCTTTTTCTATGTTTCAGCTCCATGCAAATGGCTTCTACCATTTTTTCTTTAAGTGATAAATTCGTTGAGAAATGGAAGTCGCAATAATGACATGCCTGTCTGCAAAAGGGGACATGGATATAAATTCCTGACATTTATTTTTTATGCAAAATTAATCCTGGATTGAAAATAGTAATTTTACGCTTTACTTTCGTTAATATAAACGTGTTGAAAAACATTTTAATTCTCTTTGTCTTACTCCTACCTTCACTCTTTTCTTATGGACAAAGAGATAGTTCCCGTATTTTTCTTTCTGTGTTCTATGAAAATGAAAGTTTAGTAATTAACTATAAAACTTCATTCAGAGATTCGATTAGTGCTGTATTTGAAGTTAAAGATGTGATACAGCAATTACACAAACAAGCTTATCTTCAAGCTTCAGTTGATTCATTGGTAACTTATGGGGATACCTTGTTATCATTTATTTCTGTGGGTGAGCAATTCAAGTGGGTTGCTTTGAAAAATGGAAATATAAATCCACTAATTCTGAGCAAAACAGAATTTCATGAAAAATACTATCATAATAAACTTTTCAATATAGATCAGTTTCTGGCTTTTGAAAACGATTTATTGACTTATCTGGAAGATCATGGTTATCCATTTGCGTCTTTGCAGATCGATTCTTTTATGATTGAAAAGAATGGGCTGTACGGGGTTCTAAATTATGAAAAGGGGCCAATGGTTGTCTTTGATTCTATTATTATTGTAGGAAGCAGTAAGGTGAAGAACAGATACCTCATGCGAGAACTTCACATTGAAAAAGGACAGCCTTTTAGCCAGAAAAAGGTATTAGAGGCAGATAAAATAATATCTGCACTTGGTTTTGTCAGGGTTTCCAGACCTCCAGTGGTAGAGTTCAGAAGTGGCAAGGCAACAGTGACTGTATTTTTGGAAGATAAGAAAATCAATCAGGCTGATGGCATTATTGGTTTCCTTCCAAATGAAGGCGGAGGAAAAAAATTTCTGATTACCGGAGAGCTCAATCTGAACCTTAAAAATGTATTTGGCACGGGAAAGGGCGTGTTGCTGGAATGGAAAAAACTAAAGGCGTCTTCTCAAACTCTGAATATAGCCTATTACCATCCAAAGTTACTAGGGTCAAATCTTGATCTTCGTATGAATTTTAATTTGTTGAATCAGGATAGCTTATTTCTTACAGTATACAGAGGGGTAAATGTGTCAAGTGCTTTATCGGTTAGGTCAAGAGTTAGTTTTTTTACCGGACTCAAGACTTCCAGGCAGTTTTCCAACTCATTAGGGGCCGATACTACAGTTTTGTTAATGTCAGATTATAATTATTATAATTATGGACTGAGTTATAATTGGAATAATCTGGACGATATATTTTATCCACATAAAGGTTGGATCTTTGATGTGCAATTTTCTCTTGGAAATAAAGTTTTGAGAGCGAATTCATTAGTCAAACCTGAGTTGTATGATCAGCTTGACAAAAAATCTATTCAATATTCCTTTAATATTCTGATAAACAGATTTTTTCCATTGAAAGGAAAGTCTGTTATCTTTACGAAACTTGAAGCAGGGAAGATTTTTAATGATAAAAGCACCTTGTTTATTAATGATTTATACAGGGTAGGTGGACTAAAGTCTTTAAGGGGGTTTAATGAGTTGAATTATTATGCATCGACGTTTGGCATTGCTTCTGTAGAGTATCGGTATTTTACAGATCCTACGTCATATCTGCTCGTATTTTATGATCAGGGATATGTATCCAATGTTGTGAATCCTTCTCTTAAAGATGATTTTCCATTTGGTTTTGGTTTAGGTGTATCCTTCACAACAGGTGCGGGTGTGTTTAATTTCGTTTATTCTCTGGGACAATCCAGAGATCAGAAATTAAGTTTGAATCTTTCTAAGGTTCATTTTGGTATAATAAGCAGGTTTTAGTTAATTTGTTCCTTTCTCAAAGTGCATGCTTTATAATTCAGTCCTTTCATTTTGTTGGGCCTTTCTAATCGCAGTATTCGCAATTCCATCTATAATTTATGTTGCGCACGTCAAAAAATTATTGGATGAACCAAATTTGCGCACAGTCCATGAATCACTGACGCCTCGATTAGGTGGACTAGCGATCTTTGCAGGATTTATGTCGGCACTAACTATTTTTGGCTCACTGGAAAATGGTGTACAGCAAGTTTTAGCAGGTTCCATTATCATTTTTTTTATCGGATTAAAGGATGATGTGGTTCCGGTTTCGGCGTTTAAAAAGTTTTTTGTTCAGGTGCTTGCAGCTGGTATTGTGATGTTTGTTGCAGATATAAGGATATCGGATTTTAAAGGAATGCTGGGATTATATGAGGTAGATCATGGTATTAGTTATGTGGTTACATTCCTTGTTATAATTGGTATTACTAATGCAATTAACCTGATCGATGGTGTTGATGGACTCGCAGGAGTCATCGTGATGATCATCACATCTACATTTGGGGTATACTTCTATTTGTATGGCGGAGAAGCTTTTGGAGCATATTCTTATGTAGCCTTCAGCTTATTGGGATCAGTAATTGGCTTTTTAAGGTATAATTTTCATAAAGCAATTATATTTATGGGGGATACCGGCTCTCTGGTATCCGGCTTTATATTGTCGATTCTGGGAATACAATTTGTAAGAATGGATACATTTGATGCATCTCCCTCTATTGCGATTGCTGTGTTAATAATTCCTATTATGGATACACTAAGAGTTTTTATGCTAAGGATCCTAAATGGGACATCTCCATTCTCTCCGGATAAAAATCATATCCACCACAGGCTTATGGATCTTGGCTTTTCTCAAGTAATGACAGTATTTTTACTTGCTTTGATTAACCTTTTTGCCATATTAGGAGTTAATGTTCTTTCTAATCTGGAAAATAACTATTTACTATTTTTATTGATAGGATATGGTTTTTTAGTTACAGGAGTGATCGAAATCTTTTATTTGAGATTAAAGAGAGAAAATGCTGGTGCATAAATCTAGAAACAAAACTTTCTACTTCAGAGCCATTTTATTTTTAATTTTGGCGTTGCTTTCTCATTTGAGCTATTCTGCAGAAACTGAATTTAAAATCGTAAAAGATCTGAGTTCGGAATGGAAAATATATAATGCAGATATAAATGGTTATGTACCTTTCATAAAAGGAAGGTCTCAGAATAGCCATTTCATTTTTCAATGGATTGATCTTGACAAATATTCGGGGTATCATCTTCAGGTAAAAGCTGCTCCCAGGTTATCATTATTTGTCAATAATGAATTATATTATACTAATGTAGAATCTAAATTTCAGGATGTTGCAATTCCGATAAAAGATCTTCTAAAAAAGACAATAGGAGGGAGGAAGGATTTACTTACTATATATCAGCCTGATGCGTCTTTTAATGATGGAGCTGTTTCTATAGGGCATTTCCCTGAAAAACTGATAGAATTAGCGCCAGCAGTTAATATAGTGGCTAAAAAGCAAAATTTTCTAGGTGACCTGGTTATGGCGCTTTTTATAAGTTCATTTGCCATTATTGCAATTTTGAAAAATAGATTTCCCAAATCGTTTTCTCTTTTTTTTCAAAAATCTGAATTTTCACTAAGCGCGTCGGAAGAATTATTGAGTAGTCGTATTATTGATTTTCCCCTATTACTGGTAATTATTTTAAACGCATTTTCTCTGAGTATTCTCATATTTTCAAATAAAGAAAGTGAAAACTTTGTCAAATTTCTTACGTTAATTGACACCCCAAATTTGCCTTTATTATCGCAGTTTGCGTTGTCGACTTTTGTGATAATCTTTCTTATAATAATTAAATATTTACTAATTACCTTTCTGGGATGGATATTTGACCTTAATAAACTCATCACTCTTCATTTTTATGAGTTTTTATCTATTATGCTAAAGGTCAACCTCTTTGTTGTTCCTGTAGTTTTAATATTGCTTTCGATTAATAATTTTCATCCGTTTATGTCCATAACGGCTCTGACAATTATCTTATTGATAATCTTCTTTCTGTTAATACTAAAGGTTTCCTATATCATATTTAAGTTTTCCAACTATAGAAATCTTTATTTATTTTCTTACCTTTGTATCAGTGAAATACTGCCTTTTATTGTAATTACTAAACTATTGGCATCTGACGTTATAAAATATTAATAAGGTATTGAGATAATGAGTGAAATTAAAGAAAAAGAGCTAAAGGATAGATATACAAAAGTATCAAGTATCTTAGTAACACAGCCCAAACCGACAGACGAAAAGTCGCCTTATTACGGTTTGGCTGAGAAGTATAAACTGAAAATTGATTTTAGGCCGTTTATTGAGATTAAGGCGCTCGATTTCAAAGAGTTTAAAAAGCAAAAGATAGAGATACTTGCACATTCCGCCGTCATCTTCACAAGCCGTAATGCAGTTGATAATTTTTTTAGGCTTTGTGCAGAGGGAAGAATTGAAGTGCCGGCAGAAATGAAATATTTTTGTATTTCTGAGCAAACAGCAAACTACCTTCAGAAGTATATAGTAATTAGAAAGAGAAAGATTTTTGTGGGGCAAAAAACCGCAAAAGATCTGGAGGAAATTCTGAAAAAGCATAAAAACGAATTCTATTTATATCCTTGTTCTAATATCAGAAAAGAAGAAATACCTTTATTTCTTAAAGATAACGGTTTCAAATTCAGTGAAGCAGTAATTTATGAGACAGTTCCTAGTGACTTATCTGATCTTGCGGAAGTTAATTATGATATAATAGCATTCTTTAGTCCATCGGGAATTAACTCTCTGTTTACCAATTTCCCTGAATTTAAACAGAACAAAACAAGGATAGCGGCATTTGGTCCTACTACAGCAAAGGCAGTGAAAGATGCAGGATTAATATTGGACATTGAAGCACCGTTACCAAATGCGCCTTCAATGACCGGAGCCTTAGAGCTATATATAAAGAAAGCCAATAACATTAAATAAAATTATCCGTAAGAGGTAAGGCAACCTAGTTATCAAAGCCCCTCATTGGAAAGGAAGTGTTTTTTTCTTTTTTAATTTTATTTATATTTAATTTAAAAATATTTAGTTTTGGAACTGGATTTATTATCCCAAGGTGTCTTTTATGAAAAGAATTAAACTATCTGTGTTTTTCTTTCTGATCTTTGTATCTTCTGGTTTTGCCCAACAGGATGCTCAGTTCAGTCAGTATATGTTCAATACCCTTTATTATAATCCAGGGTTTGCTGGTACTGAAGGACTAACGAGATTTACCCTGCTGCACAGGACTCAGTGGCTGGCTTATCAACCCACCCAATATAAAGGTTCTGCTCCGTATAGTACAGTATTAAGTGGCTCCTCTTTGCTTCCCTTTTTTAATAAAAGGACAGGTGTGGGTGTCCATTTGGTAAATGATAATCTTGGCCCACTTAATAATACAGAGTTCCAACTTTCGGGATCTTACCATTTTAAGATTAAAGAGGGAGTATTGGGCGTCGGTGCTCGTGCCGGTGTTTACTCAACCAGAGTAAGAACAGATTGGTACAGGGTTGTACAGGAGGATGATCCAATTTACGATGATTTAACCAGAGATGGCATTAACAAAATACGTCAGACAAAACCAGATTTTGGTGTAGGCTTTTGGTATCAGAGTAAAAAATTCAGCGGAGGAGTGAGCTTTGACCATTTAGGTGAAACTAAACTATCTTATAAATCTGATGTGATTAATTCTAAACTTGCTAATCACCTTTATATAAGTGGTTCTTATAATTTTGATATTGGTCCTACCCTTAAGGTAACACCTTCTGCATTCTTTCAATCTGATATGAACCAGCTCACATACCTATTTGGAGCATTGGGTACTTATAATGAAAAATTCTGGGTTGGTTTGAATGCACGTCAGTCTTTTGCAAAAAGAGATGTGGATCAGGGTGGCAAAACGTTGTCTAACGATGATATAATCTTATATGTTGGAGTAAACCTTTTGAAAAATAAACAAAATATGAATGCGTTAAGAATTGGTTATGCATTTGATTTTGTAACGAACGGTGTAAGAGCCAAGAAAAGAACCTCACACGAGATTATGCTCTCCTATATAGTTCCGACACCTTGGGAATTACCTAAGCCTAAGATCAGAACGCCAAGATACAGGCACGAAGAAAATTAACAAAATTTTGGATTATTGAAATTTTTTATGGAACTTGTACAACATTTCTAAACATTTTATCAATTATTTGAGTTTTTTTTGGACTTTTATAATTGAGACGAAAAAAGTTCGTTTAGAAATAAAAATTTAGTAATTTAAAACACAATTTATTATCAAAAAATTTACAAAAGAAAATTAAACAAGTGTATTATGAATAAAATAGGTGTTATCAGAAGTCTCTGCTACATTGCACTGTTCGGAGCCTCTATTCTTATTCAGGGATGTGGGCGAGGTACCTCCGATGGAGGGGGAGACCTAGTCGGCGTTCAGGGAAGAGAAGGATGGGTTATGACGGTGCCTTACGGTATGACAACATGTCCGTCGGGGACTTTCCACATGGGACAGGCGGATCAGGATGTTCCGGCTACTCAAATTAACCTTAACAAACAGGTGACTATCGGTGGGTTCTATATGGATGAAACCGAAATTACAAACAATGAGTACAGACAATTCATTGATGTAATGTTAAGCGATTCAGTTGACGTATTGGGTGAACAATATATCAGAACTGAATTGTATCCTGACACCGCTGTTTGGGTAAAGGATTTTGCTCACCATATGGGTGATCCTATGATGGAATATTACTACGCACACCCTGCGTTTGACGAATATCCAGTAGTTGGTGTTGACTGGTTCGCTGCACGATATTTCTGCGAGTGGAGAACTAAGCACATGAATAACTGGAGAGCAGAGCAAGGACTTTGGAAAATGCCAAACTTCAGATTGCCATCAGAAGCAGAGTGGGAATACGCTGCAAGAGGTGGAAGAGATATGGCTAAATATCCTTGGGGTAACCCATACATCAGAAACGCAAAAGGATGTATGCTTGCTAACTTCAAACCTGGAAGAGGAAACTATTATGATGATGGTTTCATGTACAGCTCGCCAGTTGCTTCTTATTTTTCGAATGACTTCGGTCTGTATGATATGGCAGGAAACGTATCAGAGTGGTGTGAAGACGCTTATTATGATGCCGCAGTTCCTGTAGTTTGGGATCTTAACCCAACTTACTATGACGACGATGAGCCAAGAAAGATTATTCGTGGTGGATCTTGGAAGGATATTGCATACTTCCTTGAAACCGGAACACGTACTTTCGAGTATCAGGACACTACAAAGTCATACATTGGCTTCAGATGTGTTATGACTTATCTGGGTAGATCTTCAGGTTTCGAATTCTAAAAATCAGATCCTTTAAAGATTTCATAAATTCAATAGTTGTATAATCACAAACTATATAATACTCTATTACCTAATAATTAATTGTTAAACACTTAAAATTTAAAAATTTACGAAAATGAGTTCAAACAAAGGTGGTTTTAAAGATGTATTCTTTAACAAGATCATGCCAATGGTCTACGGAATGGGTGCCGCAGTTGTAATTGTTGGTGCGATGTTTAAAATTATGCACTGGCCAGGTGCTGGTCCAATGCTTGTTGTGGGTCTTAGTGTAGAGGCATTAATCTTCGTATTCAGTTCATTCCAGCCAGTTCCTCACGATCCAAAGTGGGAGAGAGTTTATCCTCAATTGGCTGATGATTACTATGAAGAAGAAGAAGAAGGTGAAATTGCTTCTAACGATGGTCTTACAAGAAGACTTGATGACATGCTTTCTGAGGCAAATATCACTCAGGATGTTGTTAACAAATTAGGTGCTGGTTTTAATTCTCTTTCTACATCAGTATCTAACCTTAAAGATCTATCTGATGCTTCTGTTGCTTCTAACGAATATGCAAACAATGTTAAGCAAGCATCTAAATCTCTTCTTGAGATGAATAAATCATATTCTAAAACTGTAGATGCAATGTCAGAAATGGCTAATGCTTCTGTAGATGCTAAAGAATATCATTCACAAGTTCAAAACATCACTAAAAATCTTGGTGCCTTGAACGCTGTTTATGAAATGGAGCTTCAGGATGCTAACAATCACTTGAGAGCAATGAACAAATTCTATGGTAATCTTTCTCACGCTATGGAAAACATGGCAGATGCAAGCAAAGATACTGCTCAGTTCAAAGAAGAACTTGGTAAACTATCTAAGAACCTTGTTCAGCTTAACAATGTGTATGGCAACATGCTAACTGCAATGAGAGGTTAATTTTCAGTAGAAATTATTTTAAAAACGAAAAAGAAAAGGTTTAAAATATGGCTGGAGGTAAAGAAACCCCAAGGCAGAAAATGATTGGGATGATGTATCTGGTTCTAACAGCTTTGTTAGCGCTCCAGGTAAGCTCAGCTATCATACAGAAATTCAAATTTCTTGATGATAGTTTGATGAACGTGAACGAAAAAACAACTGCTGAGAATGCTAAAGTAAGTAGCAATATCAGAAGAATTGTTGAACAAGAAGGTAATAAAGATGCTCATATTGTTAAGAAAGCAGATGAAGTAAAAGCTGCTACTGCTGAGGTTATTACATATATGGAAGGTCTTCGTAAACACCTTATCGAAAGTACAGGTGGAAAAGAAGAAGATGGAAATTATAAAGGTGCTAAAGAAGAAGAAAAAGTAGCAAACTTTATGGTTGGTCCTGAAGGAAGCAAAAAAGGCGAAGCTTATAAGCTAAAAGAAAAACTTAATGCCTATGTTGCAACTCTTGGAAAGTTTGGTGTTAACGCTCCAAAATTAGCATTGGATGGAAAAGAAGATCCTATGTTCATGAAGGATAAAGATCAGGCAAGAAAAGATTTTGCTCAGCTTAACTTCTCTGAAACTCCAATGGTTGCTGCTCTTGCAGTATTAGCACAAAAAAGAAGCGGAAGTTCTTAAATATGAGAACGAGGCTCTTTCTAAACTTGCGAGTGAAGTAGGTGCATCAGATATCAAATTTGATAACGTTGTTGCGATGGTTAGAGCTAACTCTAGAGTTGTAGCAGCTGGTACTAAATATGAGGCTGAAATGTTCCTTGCAGCTTCTTCAAGTGCTATCACTCCAACTATGAGCCAGGATGGAAGAGCTATTCAGGTTGATGCTAGAAAAATTGGTAAAGTTGCTTTTACTGCAACTGCCGGAGCATATGACAGCGAAGGAAATGCTAAGAAAAAATGGAGAGGTGCTATCAATTTCAAGTACAAAGGAAAAGATACTACTTTCGTAGTTGAAGAAGATTATATCGTTGCTAAGCCTGTAATTCAAATTCAGTCTGCTTCAGTTTCTGCTCTATACAAAAACTGCGGTAACGAACTTAATGTTCAGGTTCCTGCTTTAGGCTCTACTTATAGCCCTTCATTCACTGCTAGCGGAGCGAAAGTTATTGCTGGTGCAACTAAAGGTCTTGTAACTTTAGTTCCAACTGGTGCAAAAGTAACTCTTAACGTAGCAAGCAGCGGAAACGCAATTGGTTCACAAGAGTTCAATGTAAGATTGATCCCAAAACCAGAGATTCAGGCTTTATCTAACGGTAGCCCTGTAAATGAGAAGCAAGGTGTTCCTGCTCCTGGCCCTAGAGCTATAACTATGAAAGCTGTACCTGATGAGAGCTTTAAAACTTTCTTGCCTAAAGATGCAAGATATAAGATCACTCAGTGGGAAGCTATCCTTGTTAGAGGTAAAAGACCTGTTACTCAAACTTCTTTCACTTCTGAAACTGGAAACCTTGCTCAGTTTGCTGCCGCAGCTCAGCCTGGTGACAGGATCATGATCGAGGTTAAGAAGGTTACTAGAACTAACTTCCTTAATGAGTCGGAAGAAGTTAACTTGGGAATTGTAATTAAGAACATCCCGCTTAACTAATACCTAAACTACTTAGTTATGAAAAAAATTAGTGTTATTTTATTAGGTTTGATGTTCGCATCAAACCTAATAATTGCTCAAGAGGCAGCTGAGGAAACTCCTGCAGCTGAAAATACAGGTTATAACAAATTTTCTGTTAGACCTATACATGAGTCTGATATCATGTATAAGAAAACGATCATCAGAGCTCTTGACCTTAGAGAGAAACAGAATAAACCTTTGTTTTCTAAGAATAGAGAATTGACTCGTTTACTAATTGATGCTGTTCAAAGAGGAGATATAAAAGCATATGCTACTGATTCTCTTTATGATGGAAAAACTCTTACAATTGAAGAATTCAATGAGAGAATAAAAATGCCATCAGAGCAAGCTGAACTTAGTGCAGAAGAGTTAGAGATTATGAAGGCAAACGGGGAGGATATTGCTGCTATTGGAGGTGGTCCTAACTATTATTTCCCAACTGATTTGTATCAGATGGAAATAAAAGAAGATATCATTTTTGATAAGCAAAGATCCAGATTGTACTATGATATTCATGCAATAACAGTGTACGTTCCTGCTGATCACCCTGCTAACATTAGAGGTATTCAGACTCCAATCGCTTCTTTTGAGTATAAAGAATTAGTAAACAAACTTTTCAAGGATAATCCTAAAGCAATTTGGTTTAATCCTCAGAACGATCAGCAACATAAAAATCTTGCTGATGCATTTGAGTTACGTTTATTTAGCTCTTATATTATCAAAGTTTCTAACCCAAACGATGCATATTTGGTTGACATCTATGGTGGCGATCAGCAAAAAGGTATCATGGCTGCTCAATGGGCTGCTTTCGAGCTTCTTGAGTATGAGCACAACCTTTGGGAATTCTAAGAAATATCTGACAATAGGAATTATAATAAAAAAGGAGGTGTACAACCTCCTTTTTTATTTATTGATCTTCTTCTTTTTTACTTTCCTTTTCACCAGATAGATTTAGTAGAACAAGCTCTGCTTTTGATTTCCCGACTATTTCTGTCAGCTCTTCAACGGTAGCTTGTCGAATCTTATTTACGGAGCCAAAATGGCTTACCAACTTTTGAAATGTAGATTCTCCAACTCCTTTTATAGAAGCTAGTTTACTTTTAGCTAAAGTACTTTTACTTCTTTTAGTTCTGTGAAATGTTATCGCAAATCTGTGGGCTTCATTTCTAATTTGCTGGATTATTTTTAAAGATTCTGATTTTTTGTCTATATACAAGGGGAGGCTGTCATCTGGATAATAGATTTCCTCTAATCTTTTGGCAATACCTACAATTGGAATTTTTCCATATAATTCCAGCTCCTGTAAAGCCTGGCACGCTGCGGAAAGTTGCCCCTTACCTCCATCGACTACTATCAGATTTGGAAGTGGTAGTCCTTCTTCTAAAACCCTTTTATACCTTCGGTGTACAATTTCATGCATGCTGTCAAAGTCATTGGGACCAATAACAGTCTTTATATTATAATGTCGATAATCTTTTTTCGAAGGTTTTGCATTTTTAAAGACAACCATTGACGCGACTGGATTTGTCCCCTGTATGTTAGAATTATCAAAGCATTCGATATGAAATGGCTTTTCTTTTAATCTTAAATCTTCTTGCATTGTATTGAGTATCCTTAAATCTCTTTCATTATTAGAGATGGTTTTACTCATTTGGAATGCTATATTATTTAGAGAAAGATCCAGAAGCTTTTTCTTATCGCCAATTGATGGAACTGCAATTTTCAATTCATCTATTTCTACCGGAATATTGGCTATTATATCTCTGGTGGTGACTTCCATTTCTTCCCTGATACTGATAATTGCTAGCTTTAGTAGATCTTCATCCGTTTCATCAAGTTTCTTTTTGATTTCTATGTTTTTTGTTTGAAGAATTGCCCCGTTTACTATATGCAGGTAATTTATGAATGCATTTTTATCAAGACTTTTGATAGTAAAAACATCCAGATCAGTTATTTTGGGATTAACGATAACAGAGCTTGTTTGGAACTTTTCAAGTAAATCAAGTTTGAGTTTTAATTTGTGGGCTTTTTCAAACTCAAGAGTTTCAGCTGCGACTTGTATCTGTTCTCTATAAAAAGTTTTAACTACTGTAATATTCCCTTTAAGGATTTGGTGCGCTTTATCTATATTTTCTGAGTAAACGTCCTCTGTAACTAAGCCCTCACATGGGCCTTTACAGTTTCCGATGTGATACTCCAGACATACTTTGTATTTTCCATCATTTACATTTTTCTCGGAAAGATTGAAGTTACAGGTTCGTATAAAAAATAGTTTATGTATCAGGTCAAGAACGCTGTTCATAGCCTTCACACTTGTATATGGGCCGTAGTATGTCCCTAAAGATTTATCAAATGTCCTTGTAGCTATAACCCTGGGAAAGCGTTCACGAGATACATATATGTAAGGATATGTCTTATCATCCTTCAAAAGTATATTATACTTTGGCTGATTATTCTTGATAAGACTGTTTTCAAGAAGAAGGGCGTCAAACTCTGTGTTTACAATGGTAAACTCAAGCCTTCTTATCTGGCTGACAAGCTTTCGGGTTTTATTGTCGACACCTGCATTTTTATTAAAGTAGTTTGAAACTCTTTTTTTAAGAGACTTAGCCTTTCCTACATATATAAGTTCTCCTTCTTCACTGAAGAACTTATATATACCAGGTTGGTCCGGTAGACCTTTAATTTGATCTCTTACCTCCTCACTTTCCGCCATGATTCAATCTCTAAAATTCGACAGGCAATACTTGCTGGTGTTTGTGCTGAAGAGTGTCTGAGTGTACAGAACTCTTTTCTTTATATCTTTTGCAATCTATCTCAACATTTAGTTTAGAAGGACGCGGAAAGCGTTCTTTAACGAGGCCTAATGTAGAATCTGCAAATACCTTTTTCATGAAAATAGCCCAAAGTGGCATTGCCATTCTTGCCCCTTGGCCGAGATCCATAGTTCTGAAGTGAATACATCTGTCATCTCCTCCGACCCAGGCTCCGGCAACTAATTTTGGAGTAATGCCCATAAACCAGCCGTCCGAATAATTTTGTGTAGTTCCAGTTTTCCCTCCGATTTCATACCCATTCCATAAAAGCCCATATTTATTTAAGCCGAGAGCCGTTCCTCCTTTTTCTTCTGTCGCTCCTTTTAGCATGTGTACCATTAGATAGGCAGTTTCCTCATCAAATACTTCAACGCTTTTGGGTATGAACTCCTGTAAAACATTTCCATTCTTGTCTTCAATTTTTGTAATGAAAAAAGGTTCAGTCCAAAAGCCATTGTTGACAAAAGTGCTGTAAGCACCGACAAGTTCATAAATTGAAACATCACTTACTCCGAGACAAAGAGCTGGTACAGGATCCAGTGGGCTTGTAATTCCCATTCTTTTAGCATTGTTTACTACCACCTGAGGCCCGACTTCCTTCATCAGGTTAGCAGTAATGGAATTAATTGAATTGGCCATAGCCTTTCGAAGTGTATACATCTCTCCAGTGAAGCCTTCCCCATTACTGTTCTGCGGTGTCCAGGTCTGGTTTACGTCTGCGGTTGGAAATGTTACCGGAAGGTCAGGTAATTCATAACATGGAGAATAGCCAAGATCAATAGCTGAAGCATACACAAACGGTTTAAATGTTGAACCTGGCTGTCTTTTACCTTGCTTTACGTGATCATATTTAAAATGCTTATGATCTATTCCTCCTACCCATGCTTTTATATATCCTGAATGTGGATCCATAGCCATAAACCCGCAATGAAGAAAATGCTTATAATATTTGATTGAGTCTATAGGAGACATCAAAGTATCTATTTCTCCATTCCAGCTGAAGATCTTCATTTTGATAGGGGTCTTCATTACTTTCATGATCTTTACTGTATCATTTCCATATTGAAGTTTCAAATTACGATACCTTTCAGATCTTTTAGCAGCAGTCTCTATAAAATTAGGAATAACTTTTCCTTGCTCATCTGTCCATGGACTTTTACCTTTCCAGTGTTCAAAGAATTTACGTTGTTCTTCTTTCATGTGGGAACCAACCGATTCTTCCGCATATTTTTGCATCTTGGAATCGAGTGTCGTATATATTTTTAACCCGTCTGAATATAGATCCAGACCTCTTTCCCTGCACCAGGGAATAAGGTAGGATGTAATTAAGCTTCTGAAGTAGGTAGCAGATCCTTTATTATGGTTTTCAACATTATAATCTAATGCAATAGGAAGTTTTTTAATTGAGTCAGCTTTGGAGGAAGTCAGATATCCGTATTTTGCCATCTGATTGATTACAGTATTTCTTCTGGATGTAGATGAATCAGGATTATAAACCGGACTATAGGTTGTTGGAGCTTTCAGCAGACCTACAAGAACGGAAGCTTCTTCAATTTTTAGACTATCAGGTGTGGTATTAAAAAAGGTTTTTGATGCTACTTCTATACCAAAAGAATTACTTCCGAAATCCACTGTATTCAGATACATGGTCATGATTTCTTTTTTGGTATATGCTCTTTCTATCTGTACTGCAGTTATCCATTCCTTGGTTTTGAAAATTACCTTTCCAAGGGAACCTTTGCTTAATTTTCCTTTGTATAGAGCACTTCTGGTTTGAAATAAATTTTTGGCGAGCTGTTGCGATAGGGTACTTCCTCCTCCTGAGTGTCTTTGACCTAATATAATTGTCTTAAAAAAAACTCTGCCCATTCCTCTTAAGTCAATACCGGAATGTTCTTCAAATCTTGAATCTTCTGTTGCAGTTAAAGCATTTACAAGATTGGGGGAAAGTTTTTCATATTCTACCGGGGTTCTGTTTTCTTTAAAGTATTTTCCCAACAAGACATTATCAGCGGTGTAAAGCTCCGATGCAACTTCACTTTTGGGATTTTCCAAAGCTTCTAAGCTTGGCATAGGACCGAATAGTCCTAAAAAATTAATAGAAACGAAATACACATAAAGTACTAAACTGCCGACACCGACAATAAAACCGATCCAGATAGTTTTGATAAATGCGGATATAAAGAAATTGCTTTTGCTCATGTTACTTCTTATAATGTTCCTCAAAGAAATTAAGGTAACTTTCAAGTTTTTTGTATCTGTTGAACAGGGAAAAATTCTCCTCTGTTATTACAAATAAGTCATATTTTAGGTTCTTGGTTTCGGATTGAAAAGGCTGAAAATTTTTAATTTGAGTGTAATATATCATTCCTCCTGATTTATCCACCAGGGTTTTTATGCTTATTAAATTTAGGGTATCATTTAATTGGACCACTTCAGTCTGAATCTCACCTGGTTTGTAATGTTCCCCATTGTATTTCTTCAAAGCGTTGACAATTTTGACAGGTTTCAGGTTTTTGCCATGAACGGCCACTATAAACATGTGAGGCTTATCTTTTACATCGGTTTTATATTTAACTTGGTCTTCATTCAAAGTTTTACCACCTGTTGATGCTAGTTTAATATATTCTTCCGTTGATGCCAGAAGTTCTTTTGCTTTTGGAAGAAGTACACTTTCTTTCTGATTTGCTATGAACTCTTCCAGCTTTCCTTTATAAATAAGGGCGTTTTTAGTCTGTCCGATGACTAAAATTTCAAGTAATTGGAGTTTGTCCTCAATGTCATTTTCCTTATAAGCCACCCTGATTGCTTTGATTGCAGAATCTGCATCGAAGAATCTTTCAGCTTTGTAAAGGTTATAAGCATCTCGATACAACTTGTTAATATGCTGGCTGGTCTCCTTTGTTTCTGCCAAATAATTAGGGTTGCGGATCAGTTTGGAATAAATAGAGTTGGGAAACTCTTCATGCAGCATAGCGGCATAGTTTTCAAACTTTGGATCAGGCTTTTCTTTGTAAAGGAGATACAGAAAATATAAAACTTCGGATTTAAGTTTTGAAGCCGGAAACCTTGTCAAATGTTTCTCAAATGATTTTATGGCATTGCCTTTTTCATCAAGTTTCTGATCATAAATTTTCCCTACATTATATAATGCATTTTCAACTTTCAGTAAGGATGCAGCTTTTGCTTCATCTGAAAAAGGAATTTCTTTGTAATATTTAGTCTTGTCTACTTTCGCTTCTTTCTCCTCTTTTTCTTTTGACTCTAGTGCAATATCTGAAGAATCTGCATCTTGATTTTCACTGTTATCTGTATTATCCTGTACAGCTTCTTTTGTGGACCGTCTCCAGTTGTCTTCTAGTTTCCTTTGTCCCCAACGTTTCACGAATTCTGATTTTCCTCGTGTTATGGACGCTTCATTGTAATAGTGCCATGTACTTTCTCCCCCACCTGGGACGGAGTTTGATCCATTGTTATTATTGTTGGATGCATTTTTTCGCTGCAATAGCTTTTTCTCTTGCCTCTGCTTTCTTTAAATCTTCTTTTTCTTTTTCAATTACCTTATCGATATGCTTGGCAAGTGTAATACTGTCCATTGTTGCAATCCTCAGTAGACTGTCCTCTTTTTGGATAATTCTTAACTGAGTAACAAAATCCTGAAGAACTTCCTGTCTGGCAGCAATAAGTCTGTAGCGCTTGTCTTTCTTATCCATTAGAGCTATCGTGCTGTCATAATATAATTTGGAAGTTTCAAAATCCTGAAGTTTTTCATAGTGAATTTCAGCGAGCATCAGATATGAAGATGCTTTTTGATAGTTGTTCCCCGCACTTGCAGCAACTGACTTTTGCAGGTATTCAATGGTTCCAGGGAGATGTCCTTGTTTGAACTCAAACTTGGCCATCTCATAATATATTTTGTCTTTATATTCCTGATTTTTTAGATCTTTCAGGAGTTTTTTGAAATATTTTTCAATTCTTTTTTTATCGCCCGATTTCGAAAGGTTTGTTACCTGAGCCATATAAAGCCTGGTATAGAAGGAAAGTTCATATGGAGGATTGTGTTTTAGAACAGCCTTGTAATTTTGATAGGAATCTTTATCGTTATTCAGTAATTGATGTATTTGTCCGATTATAAAATGTACTCTGGATTTAACATCTTTTTTCTTTATGAGGGGTCTTGCGGCTTCAAGGTCTTTGAGGGCTTCTTTATACCTTTCCTGCATTATAAAATACTGAGCTCTGGTAAGGAGGTATTCCCTTTGGTTGGTAGAGTTCATTTTTTTCCTTTTTAAGGAAATAATTTACGCTATTTACATAGTCAAAATTCTGAGCTGTCAGAAAAAGTCTCATAAGGTGAATAATCGCCTCATGTCTTGCGACTGGATCTTTGCTTTTCGAGTTGACATATTTGTATGTTTCTATCGCCTGGGGCCATTCTCCTTTGTAAAATTTTACCTTTCCGACCAAAATATAGCAATCATCAACCCATTTACTGTTTTTGTGTTTTTGAATAGGAAGGGAGGCCTTTTTAAAAATATCTTCAAGAAGTTGCTGCTGAGCTTTCAGTTTGTTGGTATCCGGTAATGCAAGAACATGAATAACTTTATTGTAGTCATCAAGCCTGGCTTCATCGATTTTTTTATCTACCTGCTTCATTCGCTCTCTCGCAAGGAAATAAGCATTGTCGCGCGCAGTGAGGTTATGGTAGCTTTTGCTCACAAAGGAATTACTTTCAGGAGAGCATGAAAAGGCCATAAAACCAACAAGCAGGCAAAATATTTTGATATGAATTGATTTCGTTTCCAAAAAAATCAAATTGTTTAATTTAAATAAATTCGAATAAAATAATTATAATGTAAGCTCGTAATAATAATAATTCTGAAATATAATTTTGAAACACAGAAAAACACTTTATCACTGGTTAACGAACAGATTTCTGCTAATTATCAGAAATGAAGAAAATTTTGCAGAAAAACGAACATTTAGTTTCACTTATGCGAAATTAATTGTTTTCTGCTCAATTTTTTTATTTCTGGTTTTTTCCCTGTGCTTTTATTTAAGTACAACTTTGTTAGCCTCTTTTTTTGACCCGACTCATAAGCAGATTGTGTTAAATAAAAAGATAATTGCACTTTCTGCTAAAGTGGACAGTCTAACGACGGAGATGGAGCAAAAAGCTGCATTCACAGACCTTGTTCAAAGGGTAATTTCAGGAAAGGACGAAGAATTGAAGTCTGAATCCCCAACTCCTGTAAAGACTGTTAAAGTCGATGAAATTAATCAGTTGTCAGTCGTAGATTCGCTATTCAGGAAAGAATTTGAGAAAAAAAGAATCGAATGTTTTTTCCGTCAAAAATGTTTCTTTTGGAAAATTGTCCAACTTAATACTTTTTAATCCCGTTTCGGGATTAATAAAGTCGAAATACAATTCCACCAGGCAGTCTTATGAAGTAGGATTGCTTGTTAGGCAAGGAGAATCAGTAAAGGCTGTGGCAAATGGGACAGTCATTTTTGCCGGATGGACAGATCGGAATGAAAATGTGATAATCTTGCAACATGAAGATAATCTGATGACTGTTTATAAAAAAAATTCAGTAGTTTTAAAGAAAGACGGGGATGCGGTAAAAGCTGGAGAGGTTTTGGGGGTGGTAAGCGATCCTCAGGTTGGAGGAAATCCTAACTTCTATTTTGAACTTTGGTATAAAGGAAAGCCGGTTAACCCAGAAAATTTCATAACATTTTAACTAATTTACTATGTTTCAGAACAAAAAAGAAAAAAAAGAATTGGAAGCGCTGACCAATTCAAGTACAATTGTCGCTAAAGGGACTGTTCTTGAAGGAAATATCGAAACTTTTGGAAATATCAGGATTGAAGGCAAGGTGATTGGAAATATCAAAAGTAAATCCAAAGTGGTGCTGAGCGAATCCTGTGTTGTGGAGGGAAATATTCTGGCACATACTGCAGAGATTTTAGGAGAGGTGAAGGGGACAATTGAAATTGCAGATGTAGTGGTTATGAAAGCAACAGCATTAATTAATGGGGACCTTATTACCAATAAAATGATAATGGAATCCGGAGCTACGTTTAACGGACAGTGTAAAATGGGTGCTACGATAAAAGAAATTCAAATTGGAGAAGGAGAAAGAATCAAACCAATCAAACAAGAAAAAACCGCTTGAGGGTTATGTTAAGTATTCCAGCCTTGTGATCCAGATGATCGCCACAATGTGTCTTGGAGCCTGGGCCGGAATAAAACTTGATGAGCATTTTCATGTCGAAAATCAGTTATTTACTATTTTTTTAACTATATTTTCAGTAATTACAGCAATTTACTTGGTAATACGGGGGCTTATGAAATAACTTTGCCCCTGTGAAAAAAAATCTATTTTGTTTAATCGCTACTTCTTTAATAATAGTTGGTCTGACTAAAATTAAAGATCCGTTATTGGTCCATCCATTTATCTGGTATAGCCAGGTGTTTTTCTTTTCTATTTTTTTATATCAAATAGGATTATTTCTATAGGAGCGTTAAACGGCGATAATAAAATTCATATATTTTATCTCGTATCTCTCACCGTAAGATTCCTTTTATCAGTTGCTTTCGTAGTGGTTGGTCTACTTAATACCGATTTTCATCCAGTCGTTTTCGCTTTAAACTTTTTTGTTTTGTATTTGTGTTATACGTGGTTTGAAATTTATTCCTTATTAAGTAACTTGCGGGCCGATTTTAAAAACAATGAAAAATCTGAGTAAAATATTCCTTATCGCATTTCTTTTTATCTCTTTGGTAAAAGGTGTTGCATATGCTAACGGACCAGCAGAATCCGGTGAAGAAAAGAAATTTAGCCCTGGCGACCTGATTATGCACCATATCCTAGATGCGCATGAGTGGGAATTTGCTCATGGTCTTGCTATTCCTCTTCCGGTGATCATTTATTCTGATAAAGGCTTGGATGTGTTTTCATCATCACATTTATACCATAGTCCTGACAGAACTTATAATGGTTATCACCTGAATCATCATGATAAAATTGAGCCAGTAGATAAAAGCAGAACAATCTACGATATTTCCATTACGAAGAATGTTGCTTCAATGTTTATCAGTGTGGCAATACTTGTGTTAATTTTTATAGGAATTGCTAAATCGTATGGTAAAACCAAAGGCAAAGCACCTAAAGGTATCCAGTCTTTCTTTGAGCCAATAATAATGTATATTAGAGACGATATAGGCAAAGGAACTATCGGTCCTAAATACGAGCGTTTTATGCCATATCTTTTAACTGTGTTTTTCTTTATCTGGTTTAACAACCTTTTGGGTTTATTCCCGGGAGGAGCTAACCTTACAGGTAATATAGCAGTTACGTTTATCCTTGCGTTGCTTACCTTTTTGGTAACTTTATTGAGCGCAAATGGAAATTACTGGAAGCACATACTTTGGACACCAGGCGTACCTCTTCCATTAAGAATTATTATCCTTCCTATAGAGATCGTGGGGATGTTTACTAAGCCATTCTCTCTTATGGTCCGACTTTTCGCCAACATTACAGCTGGTCACATTATCATACTAAGCTTTATAAGCTTGATCTTTATGTTTGAGAGCTATGCTGTTGGCTTTGCAAGTACAGCGTTTGCTGTATTTATGTCAATGCTTGAGTTATTTGTTGCATTGCTACAGGCATATGTATTTACACTTCTTTCAGCAATGTACTTTGCATCTGCTGTAGAAGAGCATCATCATGACGAAGCTCATGACCATGGTCATTGAGAATTTCATGAATAGTCAATAATAGAGGAGTTTTTAGAGAGTATTTGTTTAACTATAATTATATAATCATGCTTAATCTAATTTTAACTGAAGTTAGCCTTTCTCTTTTCGGTGCTGGTATCGGTGCTGGTCTTGCTGCAATAGGTGCTGCATACGGAATCGGTCGTATCGGTGGTAGCGCTGTTGAGTCTATCGCTAGACAACCACAAGAGGCAGGTAAAATTCAAACTGCTATGCTTATCGCAGCTGCTCTTATAGAGGGTGTTGCTCTTTTCGCAGTGGTAGTTTGTCTATTGATCTATCTAAAAGGTCTTGCTTAAAAACTAAACTCCTGAATACAGACATTAGGTCTGATTCAGGAGTTTGAATTTTATAGTTAAACAAAAGAGGGAAATTTCTTAAAAGAACATATATGTTAGTCCAACCTGATTTCGGTTTGTTATTTTGGCAAACAGTAACATTCCTAATAGTATTATTTATCCTGGGAAAATTTGCATGGAAACCAATTCTTGGTGCCCTTAAAGAGCGTGAGGCGGATATTGAAGAGGCTTTATCAGCTGCTGAAAACGCTAAGGAAGAAATGAAAAGATTGCATGCCGCAAATGAAAAATTACTTCAGGATGCAAGACTTGAAAGAGATAAAATATTAAAAGAGGCAAGTGCTGTCGCTAATTCAATTATCACTGAGGCAAAAGATAAAGCCACAGCAGAAAGCAACAGAATTGTTGAGGGAGCGAAAATTGCTATTAACAATGAAAAACTTGCTGCATTAACAGAAGTAAAAAATCAGGCTGCTACAATTGCAATTGATATTGCAGAGAAACTTCTAAGAAAAGAGCTTTCTGATTCTACAGCGCAAAAGGAACTAGTTTCAGAATATTTGAAAGAAGCTAAATTTAACTAAGATGCATGAGTCAAGAATAGCAGCACCATATGCCAAATCTCTTCTTGAGCTTGCTCAGGAAAAGGGAGTGTTGGAAGAGGTGCAAAAAGATATGGCAGGTTTTGCAAAAATCTGTAATGAGAACAGGCAACTTGTGACCGTTTTAAGGAATCCTGTAATAAAGCATGAAAAGAAATTGACAATTCTGACTGCTCTTTTTAAAGGCAAAGTAAATCCCGTAACTTTTTCCATTTTTCAAATACTGACAAAAAAGAACAGAGAGGCGTTTTTATATGATATCGCTGTCGAATTCGGAAATCAGTATAGAAGATTTAAAGGGATACAGAGGGCCGTTCTTACTACCGCATCGCCTATTACAGAAGAGCAAAGAGCTGCTTTTGTTAAAATGGTGGAAGGTGCCAAAACTAAAAAGGTTGAGCTTGAAGAGCATATTGACGAATCAATCATGGGTGGATTTGTGCTGAATATCGGGGGCGACAAACAGGTTGATCAGTCTATCAAAACCAAGCTAGTACAATTAAAAAGTAAATTCAAAGATAATCCATTTATTTCTAAATATTAATCATGGAAGTAAGACCAGACGAGGTTTCTGCGATATTAAGAGAGCAGTTATCAAACTTCAGAACTGAAGCTGAGTTAGAAGAAGTAGGCACCGTACTTCAGGTAGGTGACGGGGTTGCACGTATATACGGGCTATCAAAAGCTCAATCCGGAGAGCTTCTTGAGTTCCAGAACGGATTAAGAGCATTGGTGTTAAACCTTGAAGAAGACAATGTAGGAGCCGTATTGCTAGGTGACTATAGTGATATTAAAGAAGGTGATACTGTAAAGCGTACAAAGCAGATTGCTTACGTTAAAGTAGGTGATGGTCTTGTTGGCCGTGTTATTGATACACTTGGAAATCCAATAGATGGTAAAGGACCTGTAACTGGTGATTTGTATGATATGCCATTGGAAAGAAAAGCTCCAGGGGTTATATTCAGACAGCCGGTAAATGAGCCTTTACAAACAGGTATCAAAGCAATCGACTCTATGATACCTATTGGTAGAGGACAAAGAGAGTTGATCATTGGTGACAGACAAACTGGAAAAACAGCTGTTGCAATTGACACTATCCTTAACCAAAAAGAATACTATGACAAAGGTCAGCCTGTATTCTGTATATATGTTGCAGTAGGTCAAAAAGCAAGTACTGTAGCTCAGGTTGTGGCTGCTCTTGAAAAAGGCGGAGCTATGGCTTATACAGTAGTTGTGTCAGCTTCTGCTGCTGATCCTGCTCCAATGCAATTCTTTGCACCATTTACCGGTGCTGCTGTTGGTGAGTTCTTCAGAGATACAGGAAGACCTGCTCTTGTTGTTTATGATGATCTTTCTAAGCAGGCAGTTGCTTACAGAGAAGTTTCTCTTCTTTTAAGAAGACCTCCGGGACGTGAGGCATATCCTGGTGATGTGTTCTATCTACACAGCCGTTTATTGGAAAGAGCTGCTAAAATCATTGCTTCTGATGATATAGCTAAAAACATGAACGACCTTCCAGATTCACTCAAAGGTATTGTTAAAGGTGGCGGATCATTAACTGCCTTACCAATCATCGAAACTCAGGCTGGTGACGTTTCTGCATATATCCCTACAAATGTAATTTCCATTACAGACGGTCAGATATTCCTTGAAACGAACTTGTTCAACTCAGGGGTTCGTCCTGCAATCAACGTTGGTATCTCTGTATCAAGGGTAGGAGGTTCTGCTCAGATTAAATCAATGAAAAAAGTAGCTGGTACATTGAAACTTGACCAAGCTCAATTTAGAGAACTTGAAGCTTTTGCAAAATTCGGTTCTGATCTTGATGCTGCTACTAAATTGATTATTGAAAGAGGTAGAAGAAATCTTGAAATATTAAAGCAAGCTCAATATTCTCCTGTAGCTGTTGAGTTCCAGGTTGCAATTATCTATGTTTCTTCTAATGGGTACATTGATAACGTTCCTGTAAAAGAAGTTAAAGCTTTTGAAAATGAGTTTTCTAACTTCCTGAAAGTTTCTCATAAAGATACTCTTGACGCTATCCGTTCAGGTAAAATTGATGATTCAGTAACAGAAGTTTTAAAGAAGGTTGCTAAAGACCTTGCGAAGAAATATAATAATTAATTATGCCAAGTCTTAAAGAGGTCAGAGGAAGGATCGTTTCCATTAATTCTACACAGCAGATCACTAAAGCCATGAAAATGGTGGCTGCTGCTAAGCTTAGAAGAGCTCAGGACAATATCATCAAGATTCGTCCTTATGCCGAAAAGCTGAATGGAATACTAAATAATATTACTGCAAGTCTTGAAGGATCTGTAGAAAATCCATACTCTGAGGTAAGAGAAGTAAAAAATGTATTGATCGTTGTCGTTACCTCTGACAGAGGTTTGGCGGGAGCTTTTAATACTAACTCAATAAAAGCTGCTTCTGCTCTTGTAAATGGGAAATACAAGGCTCAATATGAACAGGGGACTGTTAAATTTCTTTGTATTGGAAAAAAAGGATTAGATGCTTTCGCAAAGCGAGGGGCTGATGTAATTCCTGATTATGCAGGAATGTTTCACGAGCTGAATTTCAGTTCTGCCAGAAAAGCTGCCGAGTTAGCAATGGAAGGATTCCTTAATAAGGAATATGATGAAGTTGTTATAGTTTATAATGAGTTCAAAAATGTTGCTACTCAGGTCGTAAAAACAGAGCAGTTTCTTCCTTTGATTCAGGAAACATCTGAAGAGTTGAATTCTTCCAAAGAGCAGGAAATTGATTATATCTTTGAACCTTCTAAAGAGGAAATTGTAAGGGGCTTGATTCCTAAATCTTTGAAAATTCAGTTTTACAAAGCTTTATTAGAGTCTTTTGCTTCTGAACATGGCGCTCGTATGACTGCAATGGATAAGGCTACTGAAAATGCCAAAGAGCTGTTGAAAGAGCTTCGTCTAATGTATAACAGAACAAGGCAGGCTGCTATTACCAAAGAGATTCTGGAGATTGTTGCCGGAGCAGAGGCACTCTCTAAATAAATATTAGTTAACATTAAAAAAAGCTCATCTATATTGATGAGCTTTTTTGTTTTATCAGGAAAATTATTTGATACAGAGACTTTTCCACTTTATCCTTTTTTCAAATCTGTTTATTAGTGTAAGTTCCATTACACTTACACTATCTACTTTTCTTATTCTCAATGCTAATTTAGAATCTGACGATATTCCTTTCTTACTTTTTATTTTTGCTTCAACTTTCCTGACCTATAATATACATATCTGGTATGAAAAGGCAGGGGATGATCCTACATTGCCGAGAAATATCTGGAGAAGCCGGAATTCATTAATTACGAAAGGCATGTTTGTCTTTTTTCTGGGATGTCTATTGGTGTCTTTGTTTTTTATTTCTGGAAAGGTAATTTGGTTTACGATGCACCTTGCTGTGTTTAGTCTTTTTTATTCTGCACCTTTATTGAATTTTAAAAAAATACCCTTCCTGAAAATTTTTCTTATTTCTTATGTCTGGTCTGTTAGTACTGTAATCCTTCCTTCGATTAATAAAGGATTTGGAGTGCTGGATAAAGAGGTGGTTGAAATTTTTGTACAAAGAATTATTTTTATCCTTGCACTAGCCATACCGTTCGATATCAGAGATATAGAGGTTGATAAAAGGAATAATATTGATACTCTGCCTACTTTGATGGGATTTGAAAGGTCAAAGTTGCTTTCTGTTATTTTACTTATTCTGTTTATAGGATTGGGTTGCTTTTTTTATGGTTTGGATTACACCTTTTGTGCTCGTCTGGCAATTGGTGTTTTGGCAATATTTTTAATTATAAAAATAAAGAGATCCAGAACGGATCTCTATTATATGGTAGGTATAGACGGAATAATGATTCTGTCTTATGTTTTTTTATTTGTTTTTAAGATGCTTTTTAGCCCTGGTAATTAAAGTCTCCTTTATCGGATTTGATTGTAAGGGTCTTTCCCTCACCTTTTTCAACCCGGCCAACTACCTGCGCTTCAATATTGAATGTTTGTGCTATTTTAATCACTTCCTGAGCATATTTTTCTTCAAGATACAATTCCATTCTATGCCCCATATTAAAGACTTTATACATTTCTTTCCAGTCTGTCCCGCTTTCTTTTTGTATTACCTCAAACAATGGGGGAACCGGGAATAGATTATCTTTTACAATATGTAAATTTTCAATGAAGTGAAGAATCTTAGTTTGGCCGCCTCCACTGCAATGAACCGCTCCATGGATGTTTGATCTGTGTTGATTCAAAATTTCTTTCATAACGGGAGCGTAAGTTCTTGTAGGCGATAACACTAATTTGCCAAGATCAACAGGTACGTCTTTTATTTTGTCAGTTAAATTTCTTGAACCGGAATATACAAGATCAGAAGAAATTGCCTGATCAAAACTTTCCGGGTATTTTTCAGCCAAAACTTTTGAAAAGACATCGTGCCTCGCTGAAGTAAGGCCATTGCTACCCATTCCTCCATTGTAAAATTTTTCATAGGAAGCTTGTCCATATGAGGCCATTCCTACAATAACATCTCCTTCTTTTATTCTGTCATTACTGATTACATCACTTCTTTTCATTCTTGAAATAACAGTACTATCGACAATCACTGTTCTTACAAGGTCTCCAACATCTGCAGTTTCTCCTCCTGTACTGTATATTTCTATACCATTATCTCTTAGCATTTGAAGAACTTCTTCGGTACCATTGATGATTTCAGCAATTACCTCTCCCGGAATCAGGTTTTTGTTTCTGCCTATTGTGGAGGAAAGTAATATTGTGTCCAATGCTCCGACACACAGGAGGTCATCAATATTCATGATAATGGCATCTTGTGCAATTCCTTTCCAGACAGATATATCCCCGGTTTCTTTCCAGTAAATATATGCAAGTGAAGATTTTGTCCCGGCTCCATCAGCATGCATAACATTACAATATTCCTTGTCTCCTCCTAAAAAGTCCGGCACAATTTTACAGAATGCCTTTGGATACAAACCCTTATCAAGGGTTTTGATAGCATTGTGTACGTCTTCTTTGGAAGAGGAAACTCCTCTCTGCATGTATCTGTCGTTACTCATTTATTTGAATTTTGGAATTACAAAAATAAAAAAAGTCCCGGTTTCTGACCGGGACTTTCTAGGATTTATCTTTCGTGATTATTCTTGTTTAATTTCCTCGCTTGTGCCTGTGCTATCTTCGTCTTCACCTTTCATCTTTATCTTTATTGTTTCATCTCCTTCTGCCTCATCCTTTTTCTTGATCGTAATGTTAGGATTTGTAACATTGGTAATTGTAAATTCTGTACGACGGTTTCTCTGGTGATCTTCTTCAGTCTGAGCGTTTTTAACAAGAGGTTTGTCTTCTCCATAACCTTTTGGTGTAATTCTGTCTTTATCTATGCCTTTAGAAATAATATAATCAACAGCTGACTGAGCACGTTTTTGAGAAAGTTTTCTGTTGTAATCTGCAGAACCTCTTTCATCTGTATGTGAACTTAATTCGATTTTTATTTCAGGATTGTCAACAAGTAGCTGTACAATTTTCAGCAATTCCAATGCAGCATCTGGTCTGATGTCCCACTTGTTAAAGTCATAGTAGATATTATCAATTACGATAGTTACACCAACCTCGATTTTGGGTAATACCATTTTGTAAGGAATTTTTATAAAGGACTCTCCCGGGCCTAATTTTTCAAATGGAATTTTGGTTCCAACTGTTGAAAGTTCACCATTACTTTCTTTTAAATAGCCATGTCTTGCCCCAATTATTCTATATCTGGTTTCAGGTTCTATTTCGTAGGTATATTTTCCTGAGGCATTTGAAGTGAGTGCGACAAGGGTATCACCTCTATCGTTAACTAATTGAATTCTTGCAGAGTCTAATGGGATTTCCGTTTTATCATCTTTGGTAACTCCCACTATTAAACCATCCAGAATATAATGGGCGATTTTAATTTTAGATTTATCAAGAAACTCATAAATATCATCATCTCCTTTGCCATTTGGTCTGTTGGAAGAGAAATACCCTGTTAATGTATCTTTAAACGTAATGGCGAAGTCGTCATAGCTTGTATTGATAGGACGACCTAAGTTCTCAACTTTAAGCTTGCTTTTAGTAGAATCTTTTCTTACAGCAAACAAATCCATGCCTCCAAGAGATGGATGGCCATCTGAAGAGAAGTAAAATATTCCTCTGCTATCTTCATAAGGGAAAAGCTCATTGCCTCTTGTATTTATCGGCGTTCCAAGGTTAGTTATATTTCCCCATTCTCCTTTTTCATCTTTTGTTGCCTTATAAATATCTACACCTCC
Organism: Sporocytophaga sp.; assembly: GCA_024707265.1. GTDB lineage: Bacteria > Bacteroidota > Bacteroidia > Cytophagales > Cytophagaceae > Sporocytophaga. Next base: position 73,824 of record JANQAB010000002.1, read on the forward strand.
ATTTGCATCACTGCTTTCCCTGTTTGATGCAAAGTAAAGTGTTTTTCCATCAGCAGAAAGAGCAGGAGAGGAGTCCCAAGCATCAGGATCACTTATTGGAAGTAACTTAGGTTCAGACCAAACTCCGCCTTGTAAAACAGATTCGTAAATATCGACGTCTTGTGCCCCTTTTCTGCTACCGGTATTTCCGCGAGAGAAAATCATTGTTTTGCCATCTTTGGAGAAAGTTGCTGATGCTTCATGAGCATCTTCAGTATTGATAACTTCAGGAAGTTTTCTCGCTTGACCACTGAAGTAGTCAGCACCATCAAAAATAAACTCATATAAGTCTGTAAACCCTGTGCCCGATGCAGTATGCATTTTTTGTGCATCTCTGTTAGAAGTAAAATACAGCTTGTCATTTTTGAAAGTCGGGGAATATTCTGTAAACGGAGAGTTCAGCTTGTCAAGGTTTTTAACCTCAAAATAAGACTTCTTCTCAACAATGTCATTAAGAACTTTAAGATTTTCCAGCTCATTTTTTGCCCTGTTTACCAAGTCAAAGTTCTGGCCTATTTTAACATAATTTGAAAGTTGTTTAGCTGCGCCAACATAATTTCCAACCGCTTTAAGGGCAAATCCGTAATAGTAATATGCTTCTTCCTGATTGGTATTGTTTTCTACAGCTTTCGCATAAAAGGGCTCAGCCTCTTGCATTCTGTTGGAACGTCTGAACGCTTCTGCGATATAATAATTCGCATCAGTTGGACCTCCTTTACTTACAGATTGCTGAAAGTTTTCAATTGCAGGCTGGTATTCGGCCTGCTTATAATGTTGCATCCCTTTATTGTAGGATTTCATGGCTGAAGGAGTACAGCCTGCAAGAATTACCAGTAAACAAAAGAATTTAGAAAGATTGAGCTTCATCTTGAGTTCTTAATATAGTAGTCTAAACTATGCTTTGCACAAATATGCAGATATTATAGATTAAAAGAGCATATGCTGAAAATATTTCAACATATTCCCTTAAAATATCAAATTTAAAAAACTTTTTGAAAAATATAATTATTTGCCTGTCAGTTATTAAAAAAACGGGATACCCAAGACTTCTTTGCAGGTAGTTCCCAGTTCATTTGCCATTCCTGAAGACTGGTAATTGTATTGTTATAGATCAGAGTTTCCGGGGTAATAATACCTTGAATTACTGCAGCGGAAACTTCATTAAATTTTACAATTTGGATTGGAGATGAGGCATTTCTGTATGCCACTAGTGATCTGTCGAGTAAATTAGTGCCAGTGTGAGCAGCTATTTCTCTTATTATTACGACAGATTTATCAATTGAACAACCACTTGCATCTGAAATACTTTCGTCAACGGCTATAATAATAAACCTGTTGAATCGAATCTCAAAAGTTCCTGTCAGTTTTCTTCCATGACTTTCCCATCCTGAAGTGAATGTATATAATTTTTCAGAAATATAGTCTTGTTCTTCAAACGTAAATTCTCTGTCTGATTGATATACCCAGACTTTTGAAGTTTCTGGAAAACTGGCAATTTTAGGTTGTTCTGGAATAATCATTTTATAATCCTTCGTACTTGGCAATTAATTCTGCAATATCGTAAACTTTTATTTCAGATTCTTTTTCTTTGTTTTTAACTCCGTCTGATAACATAGTCATACAAAACGGACACGCTGCTGCGATGACTTTAGCTCCTGTTTCGATCGCTTCTTCTGTTCTTTCAATATTAATATCTTTGAATCCAGGTTCAGGTTCTTTAAACATTTGTGCTCCACCTGCTCCACAGCACAGCCCTTTAGTTCTGGATCTTTTCATTTCAACCAGTTCAGCATCCAGAATCTCCAGTACTTTTCTCGGTGCTTCATATATATTGTTTGAGCGTCCAAGGTAACAAGAATCATGGTAAGTTATTTTTTTACCCTTAAATTCGCCACCACCCTGCAATTTTATTTTTCCTTCATTAATAAGTTGTTGCAAAAATTCGGAATGGTGAAGTACTTCATAGTTTCCACCTAGTTCCGGATATTCGTTTTTAATAGTATTAAAGCAATGAGGACAAGCTGTTACTATTTTTTTAATCCCGTAAGCATTCAATACTTCGATGTTACTCACTGCCTGGACCTGAAAAAGAAATTCATTTCCGGCTCTTTTCGCAGGTTCGCCAGTACACGATTCTTCCGTCCCTAAAACTGCAAAGTTAACAGATAGTTTATTTAAAATTTTAACAAATGCTGCAGTAATTGATTTTGCGCGTTCATCAAAGGATCCTGCACAACCTACCCAAAATAAAATTTCCGGAGTTACTCCCTTTGCTGCCAACTCGGCCATTGTCGGAACATTTATCATATTTTCACTCATATCTTTATCAACTTCAATTATTTACTGATTTAATTTTTGAACCCAGTTTAACCTGTCTGAAGGGGAAAATTTCCATGGTGCAAAGTTGTTCTCAATATTGGAAAACATACCGTTCCATGAAGCCGGAGCCTGTGATTCCTCCATTATTTTATATCTTCTGAGTTGAAGAATTATGCTGACCGGGTCAATATTTACCGGGCAGGCTTCTACACAAGCATTGCATGTAGTGCAAGCCATTATTTCTTCAACTGTAATATAATCTCCAAGTAAAGATTTACCATCCTGATGGTCTTTTCCCTTTGTTTCAATATTTCTTCCCACTTCTTCAAGTCGGTCTCTTGTGTCCATCATAATTTTTCTGGGACTCAGCTTTTTGCCAGTCAAGTTTGCCGGGCATTGAGAAGTGCATCGGCCACACTCAGTGCAGCTATATGCCTCCATTAAATTTTTCCAGGTCAGATCCTGAACATCTTTGGCCCCGAATCTTCCGGGTGCTGAATTATCATTACCAGCATCAACAGGAAGATTGAGCATTAATTTAACTTCTTTAGTTACCTCAGGCATATTTGATAATTTGCCTGCAGGATCCAGCTTGCTGAAATAAGTATTGGGAAAAGAAATAAATATATGAAGATGCTTTGAATCTGTGAATACGTACATAGCAAAAGCCAATATCCCAATAATATGCGCCCACCATCCGAATCTTTCAATAAATATTAATCCTGAATTGTCTATACCATTAAATAATGGCTTCAGAAAGCTTGTAAAGAAGAATTCACCTGTAGCAATGTAGTGTTCAGAGCCTCTGGTTTGTAGTATGCCATCAGAGGTATTCATGCTGAGAAAGCAAATCATAAGAAAAATTTCTATGGAAAGAATGAGATTTGCATCAAGCTTTGGCCAACGCTTCATTTCTTCTCCATCAAATCTTTTCACTTTTATGATGTTTCTTCTGACTAAGAAAATAGCACATGAGACTAATACTGAAATTGCCAGAAATTCGAATATATTGATAAGGGAAGGGTATAAACCTCCAAATACCGGGGCAAATATTCTGTGAGTTCCAAGCAACCCATCAATAATAATTTCAAGAACTTCAATGTTTATGATTATAAAGCCGACATAAACAAAGAGGTGAAGTATCGCAGGTAGGGGCCTTTTAAACATCTTTTTTTGGCCTAACGCAACCAGCGCTGTCATTTTAAGCCTTTCCGAAGGTCTGTCATAGAGGTTGATGTCCCTGCCCAATAAAATATTTCTTCTTATTCTCAAGATACTTTTTGTAATGAAAAAGCCTGATACAGAAAGAAGAATCAAGAAAATAACCTGGGGTAAAAATTCCATAAATGAAAATAATTTAAAATTTATGTAAATATTGTTTGTTTAGTTATCAAAACCTAATATCTTTGCGCCACTTAATCGGGAACGTAGCTCAGTTGGTAGAGCAAAGGACTGAAAATCCTTGTGTCGGTGGTTCGATTCCACTCGTTCCCACTGGGGCCTCAAAAGGGGCCCTTTTTTGTTTTACAACGAAGAGTATAGTAAAACTGGGTCCTTAGAGCTTTATTTTTTTCATCTTTCATATCCTTACTTCTTTCTAGCCGAATTTGATTTTAAAGTTTTTATTAAGAGGCTGTTTCAGATTGCAAACACTTAATAATTTAAATTCTCTTGGATTGTTTAATAAGTCACTATCGAATTAATGTGAAATATGGTTGCATTTATGAGGGATTAATTTATATTTTTTTGGGTAAGTCTCAATCATTCAGATCCGTTTTATATGAAAAAAATAAGGCTGCCCTTTGTTGGAGCAGCCTTGGGGAGGTTTTATGACAGAAAGTTTTAATTAATGTCCTAAATGCTTCAATTTTATTACTTCTTTCTCTGTCAGATGTCTCCAGTGACCTCTTGGTAAATCTCTTTTAGTCAAACCTGCATACATAACTCTGTCCAGGCGGCTTACTTCATATCCTAAATGTTCGAACATCCTCCTGACAAGTCTGTTTCTGCCTTCATGAACTTGTATTCCGATCACCCAACCATCAGGAGTTACAAATTCAAGCTGGTCAGGTTTAATTGGACCATCTTCAAGCGTAATTCCATTCTTTAACCTTGCAAAATCTTCATGACTCATAGGCTTGTTTAACTCAGCCTGATATAGCTTTTTGGTACGGTTAGACGGATGCATTAATTTTTCTGCAAGTTCACCGTCATTAGTGAAAAGTAACAAGCCAGTGGTGTTTCTGTCAAGTCTTCCAACAGGGTAGATTCTTTCGGGACCAACATTTTTCACAAGATCCATCACAGTCTTGCGCTCATTTTCATCTTCAGTAGTTGTGATAAAATCTTTCGGTTTGTTGATGAGCACATATACAAGTTTTTCAGGAGAAAGAATTTTGCTGCCATACTTTACAGTATCACCCCTCTTTACTTTATAGCCCATTTCAGTCACGACTTTTCCATTGACTTTGATAAGGCCATCAGATATAAGCACATCAGCCTCTCTTCTGGAGCATACACCTGCATTGGAGATGTATCTGTTCAGCCTTAATTCATCAGTTGACGTCTTGTTTCTTGTGCCTGGTTTCTTTTCCTCTGATTTTTTGAAGGATCCTTTTGAACGTATTGTATCTTTTTCTGACGGGTTTCCAGAATCATCAAAATCTTCAAAGCTTTCAAATTCTTCTTCTTTTGATTTTGAGAATGATTTTTTGAATGATGGCTTTTCAAATGATTTTTTGGCTCCCGGTTTATTAAAGGGCTTATCATTACCTCCTCCATAACTTTTTCTTTTGTCTGGATTTGATTTTGAAAAAGGTCTTTTTGATTCAGAATCCTCAGATTTTTTAAATCCTGTTCTTTTGCCAGGTCTCTCTTCCTGATTGTCAGATCCTCTTTTCCAGTCCTGCTTAGGTTTTGAAAATGATTTTCCTGAACGGGTGTCTTCATTTCTTCCCCTTGAAGGTTTACCTCTAAATGATTTTTCGTCGGAAGGAGATCTTTTTCTGCTATCAAAAGAAGAGTCCGATTTCCTACCTCTTTTCTGATCTCTTTCTCTTCCCGAGTTATCTGAAGGTTTGGACTTTGGATCCTCACCAAATTTCTTTCTGACAAATTTATTTTTGGGGCCTTCAAAATCACGTGATGATGAATCTGTTTTAAAATCTCTCCCTTTCCCTTTTCCGGAAAAAGAATTCGACTTTCTGCCATCAGAGGAGTTTCTACTTTTAAAGTCGGTGGATCTTTCAGATTTTCCTGAGTCTCCCTGAGATTCAAATTTTCTTCTTGGCTTTCCTGCCGGTACACGACCTGCTGGTGTTTTCTTTGCACCGAAAGACGATTTTCTGGCAGGGCGGCCTTCGCCTGATGCCCCATCTTTCTTCGGGGTAGAAGATTTTTTTGAAGAAAATTTAGAAGCCTTGTCTCTTTCCGAAGCCCCTCTTCCTTTCCTCTGAGGTTGGTCCTTTTTCATAATTATTTTATATTATAATCAAAGTTCATAAAAAAATAATCAGGAAAATGATTTCCTGATTAAATTAATATAAATATTTTTTGTGGGAATTTTATTCCTCAGGTTCTACCGGGTTGTGACTTTCTGAGGAAAAATCTTCTTCTGATTGGGAATTGGTTTGAGAAGAAAGGTCTCCAAAAGTATCCTGAGTTTCGTTTTCCTTATTTTGAATTTCCGTGCTATTGTTGTTATCCTGAGTATTAAATTCCATTTCTTCCAACTCAGCAGCAATTATTTCATGTTCTTTCTCCACCTCATCGCCTATCTCATTTTCATCTTTGGAGAAATCTTTTGGCATGGGTAAATCTTTAAGACTATTGATGCCGAAATATTCCATAAACTTGGCAGTGGTTCCGTAAAGAATAGGTCTCCCTACTCCATCAGATTTACCTTGAATTTCAACAAGCTCTTTTTCCAGAAGCTTTTGAATTGCATAATCGCAGTTTACTCCTCTAATCTGCTCAATCTGATGTTTGGTAATAGGTTGTTTGTAAGCTATTATTGCACAGGTCTCAAGAGCGGATGTAGATAATCTTTTTTTAGATTTTTGTTTGAGCAAAATACTTATACTGGATTGATAGGCTGGCTTGGTAAGAAACTGATAACCTCCTCCCATGGAAAAAACTTTAAATGGGTAATTATCATCTTCATACTTTTGAAGGAGTTTTTCCAAGGAAGCTTGTATATCTTCAATAGGTACCTCTGCTTCAAACATTTCAGAAAGACAGGTTCTTATATCTTCCGGCTTTATAGGATCGGGAGAACAAAAGATTAAACTCTCTATATGATGCTGAAGGAAATCCAAATTAGTCTTTTCTGTTAAGTTTTGCCTCTATTGAATGCTGTGTGTGAGGAACAGCACGAAGACGTTCTTTTGGGATAAGTTTTCCTGAATCTACACAAATACCATAAGTTCCGTTTTTAATTCTGGCCATGGCATTTTCAAGTTGCTGAATAAATTTTTGTTGCCTTGCAGCAAGCTGTGTGAAGCTTTCTTTTTCGGCTGTATCAGCACCATCTTCAAGCAGTTTTAATGTACCTGCTGTGTTGTCAGTTCCGGAATCATTTCTTCGGCTCAGAGTTTCCTTAATGAAATTTAATTCTTTTCTGGCTCTATCCAGTTTGTCAGCTATAAGCTGCTCAAACTCCTTTAATTCTTCGTCGGAGTATCTGAGTTTTTCTTCTGCCATAACGCGGATTTATTTTATATTAAAAAAACGGGACGAAAAGTTTTACCTTTTTTTGTTGAGAAACGGAATTCCCGGATTTTTGGTGCAAATTTAGTATAAAAAATGGTATCCCTGGGAAAGATCCAATAATTAATTGTTAAAACTTTAAGGTCAACAAGTTGTAGAAACCCTATTTAAGAGTGTTTCTCTTAAATAGAAATTATTTGAAATTGTAATTGTGTTTTACTGCTTTGATGCGTGAAATAATTGATTGTCTGTCCATTTCTATATGATGCTTCATCCGAAGGTAGCGGTCTATTACATCTACTTCTTTGTTTTTCTCCATGCAGGAAGAAATCAGGTCATTTACCAGGCATTTCATAAATGCAATATTTAATATTAATACACTGAACATCAGTATGATAGTATAACCGGCTTCTTAAACTTTTGTTTTTCTCCGTTCAGACGAAAAATTTCAAATAGGATCATATAAATTCCCGTATCTGCCTTTCGTTGATCGTCAGCAATACCATCCCATTGGAAAAAACCTTCATTTCCCAAAAGCTGATTGGATGCAATTTTTTTAATCTCTCTTCCTTGTCCATCAAAAACTGTGATGGTTGCGATTTCACCAGGATTATCAAGTTGGTAGGTCAATAAAGCAAAGTCATTTTTACCGTCACCATTAGGAGAAAACTTCAATGGTTGTACTGAAAAAGAATTTTCGATGGTTTCAAATTCAAAATGTTGGCTATTGCCATCTCCTGGCGTTGCACCAATTTCTGATGCAGCCGAATGCCAGTTGGAAACATCCGCTGTCGGATTTGTAAATGAAATCCTTTCGAGGCTGATGCCTTCAGCGTCTTTTAGAATCTTGTGATGCATTTTTTCTGTGTAGCTGAAACTATCAAAAATTTCGCCCGCTGGGTTTAACAAACTTATATTGCCCGATTCATCATTAAAAGATGGCATTGAACTCATTTTTAGGAAATTTTTGAATTCACCATTCGGATATTGATTGATCAATGTTTGCGGATCTGAAGTCAATACCAGGTATTGCCTTGGCGCTAGGATTAATGAGCTAGTGGAAATTGAGAGTGATGTAGCGTTCTTACTTTCTGCATTAGATATTCTCCAGTTTTTAAGATCAATAAAATGAGCAGAATTGTTATAAAGCTCGACGAAATCAACCCCTCCGGGATGCGGGTTAAAAAGGATTTCATTAATCAGAAGATCTCCCGCATGAGGAATTTCAGGTAAAGCAAATGACTTCTGATTTTTCTCTGCATAATTTCCATTGCAATCTCTTATTCCATTTAATGAAATTTGATATAGAGTACTATTCTTTAGGGCATTTGTAAGAGAAATCAGAATATCTTTACTCTCTTTATACGATGCGTTGCGTATCCCTGCTTCAGGTGATATTGTAATGTTGTCTCCTCTGATTTCATTAGAGATATCAAGCTTTTCATCTAATGAAAGTAAAATAGTTAAGGAATCAAGAACATGAACATTCATGATTTTCGGCCCTTGTAGATCGGGTTTGATTGAATTTACAGAATTTTCAGTACCAGGAGTTCCCCCTATGGGCGCAATTGAACCATCCCAATTATCGCTCTCTCCGCAAGGGTTTGAAGGATCTATCATTTCTAAAGCGATACCTCCTTCTGCATTTAGCCTATTGGTAAACCATTCCTGAGAATAATTAACTGAATGAATAACTTTCCCTGATGGATCTTTAAGGATTAGGGAGTCTGAAGAATTATTCAATGAAGGCCATGGCGCGATACCAATGACTTTGCCGAAAAGTCTAAATTCTGCTATAGAAGCTGAAGGGCAGAGAATGAGATATGATTTGGGAGGTATCTCAACTGATGGTAATAGTGACGATACAGAAGGATCAGAGAATTGCCAGCTCGCGAGATTGATGGTATCCCTGGATGTGTTGTACAATTCAATATATTCTTCTTCCGGAAGACCATGACTGGGAATTGGATCGGAATAAATTTCCGTAATTAAAACGGATCCCGGCTCTATTGCTGGCCTGTAATTAAATTCAAAAGATTCTTGCAGAGATTCTTTCAGATAAAGATCTTGAATACCATCCGCCAAAAGGTTATTCTTTCCTTTCCTCAACGGGGCTTCCGATGTGAGCATCAGAACAGAGTCGTTAACAAAGGATATATCCTTGATATAAGAATTGTTAATTGTTATGTTATGAGTTTTAACCTCCCTGGTAATTTTTTTATTGAATCGAATAACAATGGTTGTCGCATTCGAGGTTTTTATATCAATTATTGAAAGAGGAGCATTCTGAATTAAAAAGTCATCGAAATAAAAGTCTTTATTTCTGGTTGAGCTGTGAATACAGGTTATCCCAAAGTATTTACTGGTTTTATAAATTGAGTCCTGATATAAGAGCTCAGGCGAAAAATCAGATCCGCCCAATGTGTCCGAAAAAACTTTCCAGATATGATTTAAGTCCCTTGTGACTTTTATTCTTAGAGTATTGTTGGTTTTGCCTGCTCTGCCTGAAATTCCGGAACTGAGTTTAACAGAAGCGACCCCGTCTTGTCTGTATAAATCAATTGCATCAGCATTTCCGCTTGATCCACCGATTTTCAGGTAGTACCCAAATAATGGATTTGCCAGATCATGAGAGGAGCTCGTTAAATATACTTTTACATAATTGCTGCTACTGGGGTTAAAAGGCATACTTAACCAAAATTGCCATTCTGCATTAGTCGCCAGAATATTCTTTGTGGATAGGTAGATTTCTTCGCTTTGCAGCTTCCCGGAACTTTGAAGCTGAAGATCTGCATTTATAGTGAATAAAGCCGTATCTCCCGTCCACTTGGGTGATGAGTTGAAATTATTATCAGAGAAAGAGTCATTAAGCTGTGCAAAACTCTGAATATAAGAGAATAAAAAAAGTAAGAAATAGCTGGTTTTCACATGGTAAAATTAATAATAAATTGATTAATTTTGTCCTCTGAATAAAAATTCAATAAAAAACAATACAAAAATGAAAATTGCAGTAGTAGGTGCTACCGGCTTGGTTGGTGGACAAATTTTAAAAGTGCTGGAGGAGAGAAATCTTCCTGTAACAGAACTATTACCTGTTGCTTCTGAAAGATCTGTTGGAAAAGAAATCATTTTCAAGGGTAAGCCATATAAGGTGGTTGATGCAGCCACTGCAATCAGTAAGAAACCTCACTTTGCAATATTTTCTGCTGGTGGAAGTACTTCTCTGGAGCTTGCTCCAAAATTTGCAGAAGCTGGTATCACTGTGATTGATAACTCTTCTGCCTGGAGAATGGATCCTACAAAAAAACTTGTAGTTCCGGAAATCAATGCAAATACGTTGACAGAGGATGATAAAATCATTGCAAACCCTAACTGTTCGACAATACAAATGGTAGTTGCGCTGAATCCTTTACACAAAAAATATAAAATTAAGAGAATTGTAGTTTCTACTTACCAATCTGTAACAGGAACAGGTAAAAAAGCTGTAGACCAATTAATGAACGAAAGAAACGGCGTTGATGGCCCAATGGCTTATGCATATCCTATCGATCTTAATGTAATACCTCATATAGACGTATTTACAGATAATGGATATACAAAAGAAGAGATGAAAATGATCAATGAGACTAAAAAGATCATGGGAGACGACTCTATACAAGTAACTGCGACTACTGTCAGGATACCGGTGATGGGTGGACACTCTGAGTCAGTTAATGTTGAATTTGAAAATGAATTTGATTTGGAAGAGATTAAGAAGATTCTTGGAAGCGCTGAAGGTGTTATTTTGGAAGATGATGTTAAAAACCTGAAATATCCTATGCCAATGAATGCTCATAATCGTGATGAAGTATTTGTAGGAAGACTTAGAAGAGATGAGACTCAGCCTAAAACTCTTAACATGTGGATCGTAGCAGACAACCTTAGAAAAGGTGCAGCAACGAATGCTATTCAAATTGCAGAGTACCTTCTTAAAAATAAAGTTGTAGTTACTAATTAATCATTAGGACCACCAAATAAAATAAAGGGGACTGACGTAAATGTCGGTCCCCTTTATTTTTTATAAGAATGTTTAGAGTGGATTATCCGAAAACATCTTGGTTTTGTTAGAGGATATTAGCCATGCTCCAGGTAGATAATTTACAAAATTCATGACCTTGGAAATTGATTATCCAAAGTTTGTGAAATCCTTAAAGCAGAATAAGTAGATAATTAAATTTAAGACATTTAGTGCCGGTTTAGTAAAGAATTTATAAAGAAAAAAATTACTTTTACTTTTCGTATTTGAAAAATGCCTGATTGAGGTCAACAGACTATTAGGATTTTCTTTATTTAAAATATTTATAGAATGATGACACTTAGGTCAATGACCGGCTTTGGAATGGTAAAGTCGGATGCTGAAAATCTTGAAATTAAGGTGGAAATTAAATCTTTAAATTCCAAGTTTTTGGATTTGGGACTCAGACTTCCAAAAGAATATCAGGATAAAGAAATGGAAATCAGAAATATGGTTAGCAATACCCTTGAAAGGGGAAAAATCAGTATTTCTCTGGATGTTCAAACAAAAGTTGATTCTAAACCGAGGGTTTCTATAAATAAAGAACTTGTTAAAAGGTATTATGAGGATCTGGTAGAGACTGCTGCTTTTGTGGGCACCAAAGAAAGTGATCTTTTCAAAATTGCTTTAACTATGCCGAAAGCGGTGAATCAGGACTTGGATAATGAAGATAATTCTAAAGAGTGGGAAGTAATAGCATCTGTTATTAGCAAAGCCATTGATCAATGCGATAAGTTCCGTCTTGCGGAAGGATCAGCGCTTGGTGAAAAGTTAAAAAGCTATATCATGCGGATTAAAGATTTGCTGGAGCGTGTCTCAGAATTCGATCCGCAAAGAATTCAAATGATACGTGAAAGGATTAAAGCTCATTTTGTAGAGTTTGGCAATGAGCAAATGGATAAAAGCAGGTTCGAGCAGGAGCTGATTTACTACATTGAGAAACTTGATATCACTGAAGAGAAGGTCAGGTTGAATAATCACCTTGACTTCTTCCTTGAAAATATGAAAGTGGATAAGAGCGGGAAGAAACTCGGCTTTATAAGTCAGGAAATAGGTAGGGAAATAAATACTATCGGCTCAAAAGCTAACGATGCCAATATCCAGAAGTTGGTAGTGGATATGAAAGAAGAGCTGGAGAAAATTAAGGAACAATCCCTTAATATCCTTTAATGTCGATTTACTTTTTACTGTCCCAGAATACAGAGGTAAAAATTAATATCATACCTATGTTGGTGTTTAACAGTTTGTTTCCCATTGTATATTTAAAATAGTCAGCGGGAAACAGGGTAAACCATGTAGCGGCAACAAGGCAGATGAGGGCAAGACCAAGAAGGTAATTAAATACCCTCATCAGTTTAATATTATTTGTAAAAAGTACTATACAAGCGACCAGGCCCGCATCGATATAAAACATATTTGACACGAGAGATTTGCTAAATAGGTCTGAATTCAAAGGATAATACTGAACTGTCAGACCAATTAAAACGAAAATAGGACCCAGAACTTTTAGCAGAAGAGCGTTCATTCTTAATTCAATTGCTGCCATTTAAATTTTCTTTACAAAGTTTGTAATTAGACTGAAGACCTCTTTAAATTTTGTAAGAGGTAAAGTTTCCGGTCTGTCCATTACATCATGGTACGCACTGATGCCACCCAGGGTATAAAAGAAGAAAGCTGGTACTCCCTTTTCTGAGAAATAGAAATGATCGGAGTTTGCTGCCGGACCTCTTCTTTTTATCGCAGGAAGTAGCTTTAGGGTTTCGTTTATTTCAAGTAATTTATTGTATTCTTCCGGGTGAAGTGTGGCATTTACCACCGTCATTCCGTCATCCCCTGTTCCCAGCAAGTCCAGATTGATCATAAATTTTATCTTTTTCAATGGAAATAAAGGGTTTTCAGTGAAAAATCGTGACCCGATCAGGCCGATTTCCTCTGCTCCGAAAGCCATAAATACTATTGTAAATTTGGGTGTATTCTCTTTTTGAGAATAGTATTTTACCAATTCCAATAGCATTGAAACTCCGCTCGCATTGTCATTCGCTCCGGGGAAGTATACCTTTTTACCCATTGTACCTAAATGATCGTAATGAGCAGAAATAATGATGACAGAATCGGATTTACTAGAACCTTCTACAAATCCAATTACGTTTTGTGAACTATAATTTTTCTTCAAAGTAGCATCCAGCTGAAATTTGACCCTTTGGATTCCATTTGGGAAAGATTTTTTGTCTACCTGAAAAAATGGATTACTGAATTGTTTCTGCGATAATGAAGCAGTAAGCTTTTTGTCATGGAGTTCTATAATGCATTTCCCCTCATGAATTTTATCCAGAATTTCAGGGTTTTCTATTAGTTTATTGTAAAATTTAACATCGTAGATAACCGCTTTGTTTTTCGTTTTATCTGATAAAAAGGACTTTAAGGCATTATCATTATAAAATACCATTGTGTCAAGGTATAATGCCCTCACACTACCATGTCCCCCCCCTTGAAATACAATTGGCTATATAATCTTTGCCGGTAACAAGCTTTTTCTTATCCGCCTGCAGCGAAATTCGTCCTTCAAAGCAGTTGACATCATATTGAAAGGTTTGAAAATAATTATCCCGAATCGGTTTAAGTCCCGATTTCTGAAATTCTGATTTGATAAAATTTGCAGCTGTTTTTGCTCCATTAAAATTAGCTCCCCGTCCATGCATAGAAGGACTGCATAAAGTATCAAGATAAGATCTGACTCTGGAGATGTCTTGAGAAAGGCAGTTATTCGCGGTGAAAACAGCTATAGCTAAAAAGAATGCCAGATTCTTTGTCATAATGCAAACTTGTTATAAGTTGGAATATAATAAATGTAGGGTGAAGATAAATGTTATTTCACCTCAAACTTTTTCAGCAGAAGATTTTTTCTTAATAAAAATCAGTGGAAAAAACGTTCCTGCAGTGTTTGCTATAATATCCAGAAGATCAAAATTTCTATCAGGAACAAAATACTGAAGGCACTCCAATGTAAATCCATAAAGGAAACTGATTAAAAATGCCTTTCTTATGGTATTAGTTTTTAAAGCCGGGTAGGAGGTCTGGACGTTAAAGCTTTTTACCAGCAACCAACTCAGCACAAAAAATAAAGTAAAATGAACCAGCTTGTCAATTTGAAAAAGACTGGAGAATGAAAATTGAGGAATTGCTTTACCTGACATGAGGTAGAGTACTAAAATGATAAGCACCCATGTCCAGGTAAAGACAATTGTAAATTTTTTACTCATATTTAATACTAAACTCCAATCAACTTCTTGTATGCTGCGGCATCTAATAATCCGCTCAGTTGATCGGGGTTTTTGATATTGATTTTTATAACCCAACCTTTTCCGTAAGGGTCGCTGTTTACAAGCTCGGGGCTGGACTCAAGATCTTTGTTAAATTCCACAATCTCAGAGGTAACTGGCATGAATAGATCGGAAACGGTTTTAACAGCTTCCACTGTTCCGAAAACTTCTCCTGCATTTACTGTTTCTCCGACAGAGTCAATATCGAAGTAAACGATATCTCCCAATTCGTTCTGAGCAAAGTCTGTGATACCAACAATAGCAGTATTGCCTTCTACTTTGATCCACTCGTGTTCTTGTGTATACTTTAATTCTTCCGGAAAATTCATTTTGTCTAAATTTTAATTTCTGCCCAAAAATACACTTTTTTTTAAATTGAAGAACATTATGACAGGGTGAACCTTAATTGAACGCCAAAAGATGTTGTTGCTCTTCTGTATGAACTTGAAATTCTTGGAGTATTGATGCTCCTCTCAAAGTAGAATAATAGATTAACTCTTTGGTTTACTACATAACTGATGGTCGGCCTTAACTGGAAGTTGAGGTTACCGTTTGTTACTACAGCAGGCTCTCCGATTTTTCTTTGAACAGTTTTCAAATCGCTGACGGTGAGATCTAATTTCACATTCAGCTCATTTTTCAAAGGAGGAATTTCTCTGCCCTGCCATCTGAATGGAAACTTGAACCCTGTTTTGGCAACACCTATACCCAGCACAAGATCATTTTTGTTGTTTTCCTGTATCTGAGCATTTGACATACTCAATGCAAGTCTTCTGTCTTTTCTGTATTCAACCTTATAGGTCATTTTTCCCTTGGTCCGAACGTTAATACCCACTAACGGTGCAAATGTTTCCTGAATAACCACCTGGTCTACTACATAGACAGGTACAAGTTTGCCATCTA
This sequence comes from Sporocytophaga sp., assembly GCA_024707265.1. Classification (GTDB taxonomy): domain Bacteria; phylum Bacteroidota; class Bacteroidia; order Cytophagales; family Cytophagaceae; genus Sporocytophaga. The sequence continues at coordinate 89,166 of JANQAB010000002.1, forward strand.
TTACAGAAGATGGAGGCGCATTTTCAATGTCGGAGTTAGGGTTTATTTCATTCGAGCCATAAGCCAGTGATGATGTAAAACTTGACACACTATACTTGCTGGTATATCCGTGCGAAATGATTACACTTGGGAATAGTTTTTTGATTTTATCAATTCTTGTTAATCCCGAGAAGTCTACTCTCCAGTTTGGCAGTGGAATTTTAGGGAATGATGTCAAGCCCACTTTAGAAGCATCTTTGCCAGAATAAGCAGCAATAAATGCAGGAATGAGTACATCCTGAGAATTTAGGCTATAGGTAGTATCCCGGTTATTTGGATATTGACGTCTTGAAAAAATAACTCTTCTGTTTTCAACGAACTGATCAAAGGTTTTTGATGAGTATTTGCCTCCACTTCCTTTTCCTTGAAAGGCGGTTCCGATGCTTATGAATGTTACTTCATAACGGCCATTTCTGTAAGGATTGTCTGAAACGAAATCATTGCCAAATTCGTCAATTCTAAAAAACTCTTTATAATCGCTCGCTTTAGTCCTGGACGCTTCCACCTGAATCCTTAGATCTTTAACAGGTTCCAGGGCTGTTCTTAAATTGATGGTTTCGGTTTTTACCTGAGTGAGTGGTGTTGTTACATTTCTGAAAGCAGCATTCCTAGTAATGTAACCATTCTCTGCAAACTCTTTTTTAAACTTCTGAAGATTTTGATCTCCCAGAATAAATGGAAGCATTGTCCCTGCATTAACACCATTCCCCACTCCAAAAAATGCAGGTATTTTCATATACCCCGGCATCAAAATTCCCTGGGTTAGATTGTATGTGAAATTGATAGTCTTAATACTAATGACTGCTTTGGTCACAGCCTTGAGCCCTTTCATCTCTGGCTTGGGAAGTGTTTGGGTTGTGTCTTTTTTTAGCTCGGGCTTAGGGAGCTTTTTGGGTGGGTTGTTTAATTCTTTCAGGAATTTAACCCTGTTATATATCTTTTCCAGATTTATTTTTCCATTTACTCCAATGGTACGCTCATTTCTTATTGAGTTACCAAGGGTGTCTCTTTGATATAAGGCCCCTGAATTCCATGTATACCCAGCCGTATAACGAAGATCTGCTCCGATCCAGTCAGTAATGGGGAGCTTATCAAATGGTACTTTATAATTTGCTCCGAGTGACTGGTTATAGTCCTTCATACGACCGAAGTTCCTCAGATTTTTCCAAATAGTATCTCTGTTTTCTCTTGAGTCAGGTGCGAATTCAGCCGTTTCATCAATTATCGCGTTGGCAGTAGCAGAGTAGTCTATAGATAAGCTTTTTGTAAAATTCCACACAAGTCCATATACCCTGTTGAAGGTAAACATCTTCTCATAGTATGGTGCTGACAGGATTCCATAAATAGGACTTGCTTCATAAAATACAGTAGTCTTTGTTCTTCTGTCCAGATCTCCTCTGAAAGAGATGGTCGATGGTATAAAGTTAAAGTTTATATCTTTGATAAGCTTCAGGTATTTTTTATCAAATGCCTTTACCTTTTTAAATGGTTCGAATGGTTTTGCCTGGCTTGTAAAGTTATATCCCAGACCAGCTTTATACATTTTGATGGTAGAATCCTGTACTGTAGAACTCGTTCTCTTTGTATCGCTATATCCTAATGTAAGGGATAGATTTTCTACATCCCACAGATGACTTTTGGCATCTTTTTTGGTCTTTACTTTTTGTATGTTGGTAAGGTTAATAGCTCTCCTTGTTGTTTGGGTAAGTATAAGATTCCTATACGCATCTCGTTCTGCGCCTGTCCCAAAGCGGGAGAGGGAGTTCTTTATAAGTACGTCCGGATCTAGAGGATCATATTTTGGAGAGATAACTTCTCTGTCATAGCCTACGAACAAAGGAAGACGTATTCCAAGTTTTTGTGGTAAAAATTTGTCAAGGCTGATATTACTTTGAATCCCCCATTGTAATGTATTGTTACGTTCTCGTTGTGAAACCTTTTGCTCAAGGGTTCCGAAGCCTACGGATGTATATCTTAGCGATCCGGAAACAGTGGCAAGGTCTGCCAGCTTAACATTTGCTCTTGCAGTAGCGGCCCAACCCGGGCTTTCCTGAAAGTTTGTGGCTCTTAGTTCGTTCACCCAGATACAGGCAGATTTTGGCTGGCCGTCTTTACTATATGGATTGCGCAGACCGATCATGATTGTCTGGACAGAGCTGATGTCCGGTCTTCCAACAACAGTAAGCTTCCTTCCGTTGACGATTTGAGAGAAGGGGCTGCTCATGATTCTGCCCGATTTATCACCCAACACCTTAACATCTATAAGGTCAGCAATACGTAGATCAAGTTCGTTTTCAGGTCTCCAGATCTGGTTTACATCTCTGCTACCTGGTGGTGTAAAGAAAAGAGGAATGGAAACTTCGTAGTAGTTTTCTTTAAAGTCTGTACCAATACGTACAAAAGCTTCAAGTTGCCCATCTTTTGTATTGATATCCTCAGTTTCTGCGTGAACAAACATTCTGAGGTTTTTATAATTAAGAAGATCCAGGTTGATTATTTTATATGCTGCACCTGCTTTTTTATCTGGAATCTCATCTGCACAAATTCTCAGAGACTGTTCATTTAATCTTCTGTTATTCTGTGCTGTTGCATCCTGATCTCTTGAGAAGCCGGGAGGCAATACATAAGGAATTTTAGTCCCTTCGACCTTACCGTTTTCTTCAATACTGACTGTAGATATGTTAACAGGTGTCACAGAAGGTTCAAGGAACTCTCCTGTATTTTCATAAAGCGGTTCATTAAATTCTCTCCATTGACTTGCCACCAGCTGAAGTTTTACAAACCTCATTACAACGGGATCTTCGAAGCCGGTAACATACATTCTCATGAATTTAATGGTTTTAAAACCATTAATATTTCCGACAATAGAATCGGGTTGTCTTATTGGAATTCTGAACTGGTACCATGTAACTCCACTGTCTCCTGTTACTTTATCTACAACGTGGTTTTTACCAATTACAAAATCATTTTCATTGACATTGATTTTGTATTCGTAGTATTCGTCAAGATCATTAATTGTATTGTCAGCGTTCAAGTCTTCATTATCAGGCAGGGTAGAGTTGGATTGTGTGAAATTATTATCACCTGCAGCGATAGGAGAGTTGTTCTCCATACCATTATAGTTTTTATAACGCTGCAGGACGCTTAAGCCTTCGGCATCGTTCTCTTTGCCAAGATAGTGTCTGAAATTATCACCTGATGGATCGGCAAGGATTTTATCAGTTGCATCTTGGGTAATGCCTGGAATAGAAGTTACTTTTGTAAGGAAATCATTAAAATAGCTTTCCTCTGCAGCATTGTCAAGACCATCGAGACCTACGTCTTGTCTGCTTCTTGTGGTAGGGTCATTGTCAAAGGCATTTGTAAGAAACGTTCTGGTCGTTACCTTACCCCATTGATTTTCCTTTACTCCGTCGGTGGCATCAGCATCGGTTACAGGCAGTCCGTTTTCGAACGCATGCTGTCCGTCTTTCATAATATCTTCTGAGATGCTTCCCAGGTTAAAGAAGAGTTGACCACCTTTGGTCACTCTGTTGTTTTTACTATCATCAAGAGATACAGGCACCTTAGATTTAGGAGAGTTAGGATTTGTACCCCTCATAAATGGATCCATCATCCAGAATTCTATGTATTGAATATTGGCATTGTCAAAGTTCTATCTCATTACGGATATCTCTTGTTATAGCTCCCCAGTTTCTTGATGGATTGTTGAGTTCTCCGGAAGCGTTTAAGTTCGGGTTAAAGTTATAAGGTCCTCTTTCCCTTGGGAAATAAGCCAGGTCAAAGGTAATCTGATTAAGTGTGTATACCTGTCTATCCTGATTTGGAAAAATCTCTTGTGGTCTTACAATTCTGATAAAGTGGTTCTGGATGTGTTCCTCAAGGCCTTTAGGTACTCCTGCTCCACTGTTTCGATAGAATACGTTATCAATATTATACCATGCAAGTTTTGCTCTGTTATAAGTATATTCTGTTGTTGTACTGGTGCTTTGAGGAAAGCGTTTAGGTGTAGCTCCGAGTTTCCATCTTGACCATGAAGTGGTCAGGTCTATTGAGGTTTTTGCTCCTTCAAAATCGTCAATAAATGCAGTACCGCCATTTTTAGAAACTGCTCTTGAATGGCCTGGAATAAGTTGGGCAACCTCACCCGCAGCCGTTATTGTAGAAGGCGCTTTAGTCTGGATTCCAGGTAAAAGATCTACTGCTTTAGTAAGGATTCTTGAATCTTTTTTAAAGTTGGCATCAAAGCCGAGCATGGTGTTTTTGCTTGGCTCATCACCTATGCTAACCCTGGTAATATTTGGTGTTTCATTTTGGTGAAGGATAGTCGCACCTAAAAGGATGTCATCACTAATTTTGTAGTCAAAGCGGGTTCCGAAGAAAGATTTTCTGCGGAAGTTAAAGATGTCCTGCTTTTCATATCTTATTTTAATCTCTTTGTTGGAGGCAAGGATACCTTCATTTATAATAGTTACTCTGCCTGATTGATCAACAGTATAGTCTACATCTTGAACAAGGGGGACACTTCCTGCGGTCACAATCAATGATCCCTGGGTTACGTTTATACCAGGCAACTGAACCGAATTTGTTGCAGTAGATTGATAGCGGCCTTTCAGATAATATTTATTCTTAGAGGCGACAAGCATCGCATCTCTTTGAGTTGAGTCATAAAGCTCTGTAAAAACGTATTTGTTGATCAGATTCTGTTCCGTTGCCGGATCAAAATATCTGCCCATGTTATCTCCAAAAGGCTCAAGTACAGGAAAGATAATCCTGCCGTATTTTGAATCTATGGTTACATCCTCTACATAGTCAAAGTTGCCGTCTGCGATAGGGTCATTGTTCATGTTCAATCTATCGAGTCCGGTCATTTTAAGTATGGTTTTTCCGGAAGCAATTGTACCCTCTTGCAGTACTGGTAAATCAAGACCAGTATAGTCATTTTTATAAATAACCCTAAGCTGGAAGTTATCTCGTGTAAGCTGAGTTCCTCCTACCTGATAAATGTTTTTCATCATCAGATCCCATGTAGGTAAGCGGGTTTTAGTGGCAGAAGGTTTGATCAGTTTCAGGATAATTAAAGAATCACCAGTTACATTGGTGATGTCTTCATTCATTTCACCGACTTTATATGTTTTTCCTTGGTAGGTATATTCAAAAGCCACAGCTATACCGGCATCTTCCTGTATCTGTGTATTAAGTGTAATATAGCCAAGGTCTGATTGAAATTTAAAGTCTGTAGGTAATAGTTTTCGTGCACTTTTTATAACTTCATAGTCGGTGCCTTTGGTAAGGTCTTGACTATTAAGATTAGCTTCTAAATTATCAGAAGTTCTGTATGGCCTTACCTTATTGTAGAGGTTGTTGCTTTCGTTAGATGCAGCCTTATTGGAATTTCCCTGGAGACTTTTGTTGTATGGAGTGGATTCTCCAAGGTCAAGATAACCTACGACACTTCTTAGGTTTTGGGTTGTATTGGCTCTGTTCGTTACGTAAACGTCAACCCTGGTAATCTTCACTCCTGAGTTTAATACTGGCAAGCTGGAAAGAGAACTTTCATAGTTGTTTCTGAAGAATTGTCCCAGGAAGAAGTGTCGTCTGTCTTCGTAGTTGTCAGCTTTGATATTTATTTCACGAGCCTGTGATCCTCCTTGTAATCTTATTTCTTCACTTTTACCCCTTTGGCTTGAGAATACAGATGTAACCGATAATCTTCCGAATTGTAATTTTGTTTTAATACCAAAAAGGTTCTGAGGGCCCTGCATTAGGGTACTGTTTAGAGGAAAGCTTACAGTACCGGCTTCTATCTTTTGTATGATATCTTCTTCAAATCCAGTGTATTCAAGTTTAAGATTGTTTTGAAAGTCAAAAGTTGCCTTAGTGTCCCAGTTGGCAGTAAGCTTAAGTTTTTCACCTATCTTACCGACCACGTTCATACTGATTTGCTGATCAAAATCAAAGCCACCGGTTCTTTGTTGTCTTACAGGAATGTTGGGGTTATTTACGCGCTGCCATTTACCTCCGAAATCCAGCATTACCAGACCATTGGGTCTTATATCTACAAAATTGCTTCCGAATGGTCCTTCAAGACCACGCACATATATTTTTGGAATAAGGTTTCCTCTGGAAGAAACAGGAGTTTCTCCATCAAGACCCTGTGACTTAGACTTCCAGTATGACTTCATCATTTCATTCTGACGATACTTTGAGTATTCCTCGAAAGTCATAGAGGAAGGAGGCCTATAATCAAAATCCCCAACTTTTTCATAGATATTATAGTTATTCATGCTGGAGTCAAGCTCTACTTCTGTTTGCACATTGGTAGGGTTTTTCAGCAGGAAAGGAGATTTGGAAGACCTGTTGGAAAAAGGGTCTCCTTCTCTGTCACCGGGATTATAGTTTGGCCTTTTCTTTCTGTCTTTATTCTCTGTGGTTGAGTCACCGGGAGGTTCAGGTCTTCTTAGTGTATAAGTGCTATTGCTGGGCTTTCCAAAGGAAACCCAGGTATAAAAAGTTACACAGCTAAGTGTTGCTACGAGTATATATTTATTCAGATTCAGCACTTGAAAAAAAATTATGCTGTTTTAAGCGCTTGTTTAATTAAATTTTCCAAAGAGATATTATCCCCCTCTTTTTTTATAATGCTATCGATACTCTTTTCAGCAACATTTTTAGCGATGCCTAATGTAATGAGTGCGGATAACGCTTCACCTCTGATTAAATTGTGTGAAGATTTTGTTAGGTTCAATATTGTTTCGCTTCCTACTGGTTCCTTCTTGATTTTATCTTTTAATTCGAGAACTATCCGCTGGGCTGTTTTAAGTCCTATTCCTTTTATTGACTGTATTGTGCGTACGTCTTCCTGAACTATAGCTCTGCTTAATTCCTCGGCGTTTAATGAAGAGATAATCATCATGGCCGTTCCTGGTCCGACCCCGGAGATAGAAATCAGGTCAAGAAAAATTTTTTTCTCTGCAATGTGAAAAAAGCCAAAAAGAGTATGGGCATCTTCTTTAATATGCAAGTAAGTATGAAGTTTAACTTTTTCTTCATCTTTAATTAAAGAATAAGTTTGAAGAGAAATTCTGATCTGGTACCCAATACCGTTAGTTTCAATTATTACAAAGAATGGGTCTTTGAATGCTAGCTTACCCTCTATATATGCAATCATATTTGCTGATTAATTGTACTGGTTCTGAGTATCTACCACTGCTATAGCTGCCATATTTACAATTTCTCTGATAGAGCTGCCAAGCTGAAGTATATGCACAGGTTTTCTCATTCCCATTAATATTGGTCCGATCGTTTCAGCTTCTCCAATTTCCTGGAGAAGTTTATAGCAAATATTTCCAGCGGCCAGGTCCGGGAATATAAAAGTATTTGCACCTTCCTGAGCCAGAGCACTAAACGGGTAATTTTCCTGTTGAAGTTTTGTGTTCAATGCGATATTTGCCTGAATGTCCCCCTCTATAACGAGCTCGGGAAACTTTTCTTTTGCAATTCTTGTTGCCCTCGCAGATTTTTCCGGTACTATTCCTTTTGATGATCCAAAATTTGAATAAGAAAGTACAGCAATGCGTGGAGTGAAATCAAAAAAGCGAACAGCATTGGCTGTCAATCCTATCAATTCCGCTAATTCTTCCGCATTAGGATTTTCATTTACTGTCGTATCCGCAAAAAAATAGGGTCCTTTTTTATTAAGGATAATATACATTCCAGCTACTTTTTTAGTGCCAGGGGCCACGCCGATAACTTGTAAAGCGGGCTTAATTGAAGTAGCATAATCCTTAGTAAGACCAGTGATGAAACAATCTGCCTCTCCTTCATCGACCATCATAGCTCCAAAGTAATTCCGATCGCGCATCATCTTTCGGGCTTCATCCGGAGTGATTCCCTTTCTTTGGCGCTTTTTATAGAATTTCTCCCCAAAGCTATAGCGTTTCTCTCTTTCTTCCATAGGGCTAATAATTTCACATCCGGACAGATCAATCATATATTCATGACTCATCTTCTTTATCTTCTCCTTATTGCCCAGTAATACCGGTATTCCAATAGCTTCGTCAACTATTGTTTGTGCAGCTTTAAGTATTTTGAAATGTTCACCTTCTGCAAGAACAATCCTCTTTGGGTTCTGTCTGGCCCTGCTGAAGATGCGGTTCATCAGTTTCTCATCCTTACCTATTTTCTGTAGCAGTTGATCATGATATAAATCCCAGTCTGTAATCTGACTCTGAGCTACCCCTGACTCCATAGCAGCTTTAGCTACAGCAGGAGATATCGTAGTGATAAGCCGAGGATCCAGTGGTTTGGGGATAAGATAGGTTTTGCCAAAAGAGATCTTTTCGTCTCCATAAGCTTTATTCACAATTTCAGGAACAGGTTCTTTTGCCAGGTCTGCAATCGCTCTTACAGCTGCCAGCTTCATGGCTTCATTGATATCTGTTGCTCTAACGTCTAAGGCACCCCCTGAAAATATAGGGAAAGCCCAGAACATTATTTACCTGATTAGGAAAATCTGATCTGCCCGTGGCTATAATGGCATCCGGTCTTGCTTCAAGTGCAGAAACATAATCTATCTCTGGTACAGGATTGGCTAATGCGAAGATAATAGGTTGTTTAGCCATTTTTTTCACCATCTCTTTGGTGAGGATATTTCCGGCTGAAAGGCCAATAAAAATATCAGCTCCTTCAATTGCCTGGTCTAGTGTATAAACATTGCGGTCCGTGGCAAACTGGGTTGTTACAGGATTCAGGTCTGTTCGGTCTTTTCTCAGAACGCCGTTAACATCAAGCATAGTAATGTTTTCCAACTTTGCCCCAAGGTCCAGGTATATTTTTGTGCATGCAATAGCTGCTGCACCAGCGCCACTAATAGTGAAGCGTACGGATTCTATTTTTTTATGAACAAGCTCAAGCGCGTTAAGTAATGCAGCGCCGGAGATGATTGCCGTGCCATGCTGGTCATCGTGCATGACAGGTATTGTCATTTGCTCACGGAGCTTTTGCTCTATTATAAAACATTCAGGAGCTTTGATGTCTTCAAGATTGATACCTCCAAATGTAGGCTCCAGTGATTTTACTATTCTTACAAATTCGTCTGGGTCTGTGCTGTCAATTTCTATATCAAACACGTCAATGCCGGCAAACTTTTTGAATAATACTCCTTTGCCTTCCATTACTGGTTTTGAAGCGTCCGGACCGATATTACCCAGCCCAAGTACAGCTGTGCCATTGGAAATTACTCCTACGAGATTACCTTTTGCCGTATATTTGTAAACCTCTTCCTTGTTCTGCTGAATTTCTTTACAGGGCTCAGCAACGCCAGGGGAATAGGCGAGTGCAAGGTCCAGTTGGGAAGAGAGCATTTTGGTTGGTACTACTTCAATTTTTCCTGGCTGTCCATGACTGTGATAGTTCAGGGCATCCTCTCTTCTTATATGAATAGCCATAATCTTAGTAAATAATTCGGGTTAATTTTTTTAAGAGAAGAATTAAGTCATTTAAAAAATGTAGGAAGTACATTGAACTGTATGCTAAGAATTTTAAATCTGTTCGCGTCAATCTGGATCTTCTGAAATTTCTTAATTGGTAATCCCCTTTTAAAAAATTGTTTTCTAAAGAGTAAAAATAGCTAATAAATCTTAAAAAATTGTAAGTTTTATCTACTGAGTTTCGTAGGAATAGGCTTAAAAATCAAAGTTTAAAGGAATAATAAATTTAGGCTTGAGGAAAAAATAAAAATGCTAAGTTTTAATTGTATTCTATTAAAACTTAGCATTTGAAAATTGCAGTTGAATTTGGTTAACTCATTATTAATTTTTGTCCTACTTTGATTGCGTTGGACTTAAGATTATTCAGTTTTTTAAGTTTTTCAACAGGGATGTTGTTGGATTTAGAAATAGTCCAAAGAGTGTCTCCCGGCTGCACATAATATACTTTCTTTTGAGGGACATACTTATTACTACTTTCTGATTGCTTTGCTAATGTTGGTTTTTCCATTACCAATCCGCCCTTGTAGATTGTAAGTTTTTGTCCGGATTTTATAGTTGAGCCTTTCAGGTTATTCCATTTCTTTAGGTCAGAAAGACTTACTTCATATTTGTCTGCAATTTTAGAAAGTACATCACCTTTTTTTACTGTGTAATAAACCTTTTTCTTTTGTGCAGTAGCTGATCCATGAGATTTATTTTCTGATGAGGACTTTGTGCTGGCAAGCTGTACTGGTGGCTGCGCTATTTCATCATCAATTTCATCACCCGACCTTTTTGAGCTTTCATCCAGAATTGCAAGTTTGTTCATCGCAAAATATTCAGATTTATCTGAAGGTATTCTGATATGAAAAGAATAGTTATCCGGAAGATAATTCTTCTTTATAGCCGGATTCATTTTAGTGAACTCATCTTTGCAGATATTAAGTTGCTCACAGAACATATCAAGATTTACAAACTGATTAATATGTACTGTATCGAAGCGAATCGGATATTCAAGGGAATCAGCGAAGATATTATGATCCTGCAGGTGATTCATTGTGTAGGTTAGGGCTACGAACTGAGGGACATAACCTCTGGTTTCCTGAGGAAGGAAGTTATATATTTCCCAGAAAGTATCCTTGTATCCTGATTTTCTAATAGCTTTTCTGACATTCCCAGGGCCACAGTTATAGGAGGCCAGGGCAAGTTCCCAATCGTTAAAAATATTGTATAGGTCTTTAAGATATTTGCATGCAGCGTCGGTTGATTTGTATGGATCAAGTCTTTCGTCTACATACTGATCTTGTTTCAGTTTATAGATTTTGCCTGTGCTTGGCATAAACTGCCATAGACCTGCTGCACCTGCTCTTGATATAGCTTTAGGATTAAGCCCTGATTCGACAATAGCAAGGTACTTTAATTCCTGAGGCATATTGTGCCTTCTAAGAGCTTCTTCAAAAATTTCGAAATACAGGTGTTTTCTGCGTTCCATCACGAGAGGATAACGCCTGTTGCGAACGGTGAAGTAATCAATAAAACCTCTGATTTTTTTATTAAAGGTTAGTTGTACATTTTTTTCGAGACATTTTAATCTGTCTGCTATCAACTCATCCGGAACTTGAGGAATACTATCTGCCACTGTCACAACTGCCATTGTAGTTTCCTCGGGTTGAGGAGCAACATTGGTAGTGGTATCTTGTTCAGTTGAAAACTGTCCATAAGAAACAGTTGACAGTAAAGTGCAAACAACAAGGATTAACCCCTTTAACTTTCCAGACTTGTTGAATAATTTTTCCATATTAATTTTTGCTAGTTAAGTATTTGGAGAAGGCAAGTAAGCTGCTTTCTTCAAATGCTTTTGTCATGATCTGAATACCGATCGGCAAGCCTTGACTGTCGTTTCCGGCAGGCACTGAGATTGCAGGAATTCCTGAGAGGTTCGCCTGAACTGTAAATACGTCGGCGAGGTACATCGAGATGGGATCTTCTGTTTTCTCTCCTATCTTAAACGCTGTAGTAGGAGTGGTTGGTATAACCAGAAAGTCAACATCTGAAAGTATTTTTTCAGTTTGTTCCTTGATCAGTCTTCTGACCTTTTGTGCTTTGGTATAGTACGCATCATAATAACCCGCACTAAGTACAAAAGTTCCAAGCATGATTCTTCTCTTTACTTCTGCTCCGAAGGCTTCCGACCTTGTCTTTTTATAGAGGCTTTGCAAATCAGTAGCTTCAGAACTTCTGTAACCATATTTTACGCCATCGTATCTGGAAAGGTTAGAACTTGCTTCTGCTGTTGTAAGGATGTAATAGGTAGGTAGAATATATTCCAGCAAAGAAAATTCAACAGGTTTTACTGTATGTCCCTCTTTTTCAAGGGTAGTTAATATGTCCTGGGTTTTTTTACGGATGTCTTCGTGTACTCCCGGACTTTCGACGGATTCCTTTAAATATCCGATCTTTACTTTTTTGCCAAAGTTGAGCGACTTGGAATAAGCAGGAACTTCCTTATGGGAAACTGTGCTGTCAAAATTATCGGCACCTGCCATTACTTCAAGTAAAAGAGCTGCATCTTCTACTGATCTTGAGATGATACCGATTGTATCGAAAGAAGATGAATATGCAGTAAGACCGTATCTGGAGATACGGGAATAAGTAGGTTTTAATCCATAGATACCGCAAAAAGCAGCAGGTTGCCTAACAGAACCTCCGGTATCAGATCCCAGTGATGCAAGACAAAGGTCTGCCTGCACTGCTACCGCAGATCCACCCGATGAGCCCCCTGGTACTCTGGTGGTGTCAGCTTCATTTAAAGAGGGACCGAAAGCAGAATTTTCATTGGAAGACCCCATTGCAAACTCATCGCAATTTTGCCTTCCAACGATTATTGCATCTTCATCAATAATTCTTTGAACTGCAGTTCCGTTAAACTGAGAAATAAATCCGGAAAGAATTTTACTGGAAGCCTGAAGTCCGTGATTTTTATGACACAGTACATCTTTTATTCCTATAACCATTCCTGCAAGTTTTCCCGCTTTGCCTTCTTTTATTTTCTGATCAACTTCGCTTGCTTTAGCTAGTGCTTCTGTTTCGTAAACCTCCAGATAAGCATTTAGGTGAGCTTTTTTCCTGATATTACCTAAGTAATATTCCGTAAGCGATCTGCATGAGATTAGTCCTTTGTTAAGGTCTGAACGTACTTCTTCTAAAGAATTATATCTTTTCAATTCCCCTCCCTAATTATTGGTTATTTTTTATCTTCTTTTGCGCCTTCTTCGATTTCGCTTTTGATTTCTTTAGTGGCATCTTTGAATTCTCTGATACCTCTTCCTACTCCTCTTGCAAGTTCAGGGATTTTCTTGGCACCAAACAACAATATTACTACGGTAAGGATAAGAAATACTTCCCAGCCTCCCATATTTGGAAGAAATAAGAACATTGAATAAGCCATTTTCTTAGATATTTATAAAATATTAAATAATTTACACAAAGATAGGTAATAAACTGCAGGCCACAAAACTCAAATCCCGAAGTTCCATGTTGAAATGTGGAAAACTTTCCTTGTAAGTTTCTTTTGATGAGTTAATTACAAATTTGCCGGATATTCTTCCTTGAGAATTTAATTGCTTTATTTATTTAATATAAAGCCATTTTTCAGGATCTAATTTTTCATTGTTTTTCCAGATCTGGAATTGTAGTTCGGAAACATCATTTTTATCAGTATATATGTATCCCAGCGGTGTTTTTGCATCAATTTCCTGTCCGGTTTTAACCAATACTGTTTTAAGTTTGGCATAGACGGAAAAATACTCTCCATGCTGCACCATTACTACATAATTCATTCCTGGCACTTCAGCTACTGCTATAACCTTACCTCGGAAGACACTTCTAACCTGTTCGTCTTTTAAAGTTTGAATGTCTACACCCAGATTTTCTACATAAACCCCTTTCAAAACCGGATGTGGCTGTTTCCCAAAACGATGGGAGATACTACCATGAATAACAGGCCATGGCAGCTTAGCTATATTTCCTGCAAAAGAATTGGATAAATTATTTGCTTCCGGAGTTAAGTTTGGCGAAACCGGACTGTTTTTAGTATTGGACTTTCCGGAATTCTTTTCTTTTGACTCTTTCTCCTTTGCTTCTTTGGCGGCTTTGGTAGCCTCTCGTTCTGCTTTTTCTCTTTCTTCCTTGATTAAGTCAATAATAAGTTTCTCAAGTTTCCTGATAGATTTTTTTCTGTCCTCAAGTTCTTTAATGAGGACTCTTTCCTTGTTGCTTAATTCTTTTACAACTTCGTTTTGCTGAACTTTTAACTCTTCCAGATTTCTTGTTTCGGTAGTTTTATTTTCAATGAGTGCCTGTTTTTCCCGTTTCTTTTGTACAAGTCTTCTTTTTTGTTTTGCCAAAGAAGCTTTTACTTTTTCTATAACTTCAACCTGACTTTTTCTTGCCTCAGAGTACTGTCTGAAGTACTTTATCCTTTGAAGCATTTGATTAAATGATTCGGAAGCAAAAATAAATGTTAGCTTGTCATAATAGTTATTGACTTTAGAAGCTGTGTAAATCATTTCTGCATACTCTTCCTTCAGCACTTCAATATCGTTTTCCAGTGCAGCTATAAAGTCTTCTGTTTCGTGGATGTCCTGGTCAAGTAATTCAATTTCCTTTGTAATAGCTATAATCAGGGCATTTCTGGCGCTGATTTGCTGATTGAGTGCAGAAAGTTGTCCGAGTGTTGCTTCTTTTTTTAGATTTTGTCTCCTGTAAAATCCTGTGAGCTTCCTGAATTTTTCTCAGATTTTCTTCTTTTTCTTTTTCAAGCTGCGATTTACTTTTTTGTCCGAATGCAAAAAATGAAGAAAATAAAAGGAGAAAAAAAATACTAGCGGTTTTCAAATCTTCTAGGGACGTTAAACGGGAAACCGAGCTCTTTTTCAGGGAATTCAATTTTGGTGTAATTAGCGTCGATTGTAGTTTGAAGAACAGTCCCACCTTGCTTGTAATTTAAATTGACCGAAATCTTATTGGGGAAATTATAATTATTTATCGGTGTAAAGTTATCATAATTTATGATGAGATGGTTATGATTTACCTTTTCAGTTAACTCCAGTTTTTGCAGAACCATGGAAACCAATGAAATGAAGTTGGTAGCAATAAGATCTGTTTTATGTTGTTCTACCACGCAAGTGCTTGTTTCTGTGCTTTTTAAAATTTTATCGTGATGGTCTCTTTTAAAAGGCATATTGCCTACTAAAAGGGATTGAATGGTGGGGAGGTCCATCGGGACATTGAATTTCTGACTTAAAAAGGATAAATCAAAAGTGGAATATCTATTATTGATTCTGTCTATCATATAAACAGAATCTTTAAGTATAAGGCATCGGGCTGCTTCTATACCCAGGGCAGGAGATATGGAAAGCCAGACAATACTGTCTTTCTTCATTCTGATATTTGCAGTAAAATGAAGATCCTGCTCGTTGTCTTTAAAATCTACCTTTGCTTTAGCGGAAAAATAATTATAGTCAATATCTTGAACTGTAAGGCTAATTATTTCTTCCTGTGTAGCTGTGGTAGGGGTCAGGTTTTTTTTACAGGAAGAGAATATTAAAGTCAGGCCAATTAAGAAAAAGAGACTTTTAATACTATTCATAAATTTTTTTGTCTCTTATTTTCTTGTCTATAAACTCGCTTGTTTCTCCAGCTATTTTGGCTTTTTGCCAATATTCTAATGCTTTATCTTTATCACCAAGTTGGTAGAGTACATCTCCATAGTGCTCGTAGATAGTTCCATTAGTGGAATTCAGAGCGGCCTTTTCAAGATAAATTTTAGCATTCGGATAATCTTTCAGAATATAAAGTACCCATCCGAATGTGTCCAGGAAAGTAGGTTCAGAAGGATATTCTTTTATAAGCCTTTCACATAATGTTTTTGCATGGTCCAGCTTATCTTTTCTTAAAGAGAGAAAATAACTATAGTTATTCAACACATGCGCGTTTTTACTGTCAAACTTCAGAACCTCTTCGTATGCATCATCAGATTTTTGAAACTCTTTTGCTCCGTTGTAAGCATCGCCCAATTGCATAAGGAATTGGAGTTTGAGGTCATTGTTTGATGATGAAAGTTTTTTGCCCTCCTCCAGTGCTTCAATAGCCCTGCTGTAATTGCTCTTCATGAGGTGAGCACCTCCATTGTATAACCAAAGTATAGCCTGATTGGGGAATATCTCCAATGCCTGTTCTGAATGTTTGATTAAACTGTCCCGGCGATTAAGGTCAGAATCTAACATCAGTATCCGGTTCCATAGATTGAAGTTATTTGGATTTAGATTTTTGGATTGAGTGTAATTCAGAAGTGCTTTTTCTTTATTACCAACAATAAAATAAACATCCCCACTTGCAGCGTATGCAGCAGCATCAGCAGGGTGTACTTTTTTCAAATCTTCACATAGGGCTATTAACTGCTCCTGAGATATTTTATCTGATTGAAGTTTTTTAAGATCTTCAAGTGCTGTGATTTTTGAGCCTATTTCAACTTCTGGGTTTTTAAAAGCTTTAGACACAGCTTTGATGGACTTGTCATATTCTCCCTGATTTTTATAATACTCTGCCAGGGCGATCCATGCGTATCCGTTATCTGGCTCTAGTTTTACAAGATTTTCTAATATAGCCAGACCTTCTTTTGCTTTATTGTTAGAGTATAAAATCTCTGCCTGTCTTATTTTATACTCGCTCTCTTCAGGGTATGCATTGATCAGGCTTTCTCCCTCGGCAATAGCTTCTTTAAGTTTATTGCCTTGCAGGAAAATGAGTTGTTTTTGTTTACTTACTTCCGGGTTTTTTCCAAAATGAGATTCAATTTTATCGTATATTTTTATTGCCTCATCAACATTGTTTGTATATAGATATAGAGCTGCTAGGTCAAAAAGATAGTCTTCTGTGTCCGGCACTTCAGTCACTAATTTTTTTATAACTTTTAGAGCTTCAGGGTAATCCTGTTTTTTTTCATGGATTTCGCTCAAAAGAAGATAGTAGTATTTGTTCTTAGGGTCTTGTTTTAAAGCTTTTTGAGCATAGCTGATGGCCTGAGGATACTTGGTTTGCTGAAGGGCAAGCTTCCCCATCATGTAATTGATGCCGGCGTTTTCCGGATTTATATCGTAGGCTTTCTGAAAATTGCTGAGGGCATCAGCATAGTTGTTTAAAACATACAGCTTCATGCCCTCAGTAAAATAGCCTTCTGCAATCAGATATTTCTCCTTTTTGTCGGCTTTGGATTTTTTTTGGCTAAAACCCTCTTGAACTGACAATAGGTAAAATAGAAAAAATGGTATTGCAAAAGTAACAAGTAATCTTTTCATAAATAATATTAAAGCACAATGGTATTGAAGTCTCCAACACTGAGGTCGGATGATTTTCCTTCAAAGGTAGCAGAATTTCCAAGCATCGAATTACTGATGTTGGCGTTTTTAACGACAGCCTTTTCCTGGATTATAGACTTTTTAACCACAGAATCAGTGATTTTTGTTCCATTTCCCACAGAAACGAATGGTCCCAGGATAGTATTACTGATTTCAGCGTTTTCACCAACATAACAAGGAGGGATGATTACAGAGTTTGTAATTTTAGCCGACTTTGCAACAAGTTGCTGATCTTTAATGTAATCCAGGTATCTTTCGTTGGTTTGAACTGTAGAATCTTTATTTCCGCAATCAAGCCACTCGCTAACTTTTCCAGGTTTAAATTTAGTTCCTTTGTTTTTCATATTATCAAGTGCATTGGTAAGCTGGTACTCACCTTTGTCCTTGATATCATTGTCGATAAGGTATTGAAGTTCTTTTGAAAGATATTCTCCGTCTTTGAAATAGTAAATACCGATAATGGCAAGGTCGGATACGAATGTCTCAGGTTTTTCTACAAATTTAGTAATTTCTTCTTTCTCATTTAGAGTTACTACTCCAAATGGCTTTGGATCTTCAACTTTTTGTACCCAGATTATGCCTTCAGAAGAAGTGTCAAGTTTAAAATCTGCTTTAAAAAGCGTATCTGCAAATGCTACCACAAGATTTCCTTTTAAGGCTTCTTTTGCACAAAGAATTGCATGGGCTGTACCCAATGCTTCTTCCTGATAGTAAATACTTCCTTTTGCTCCAACTGATGCGGCAATTTCCATCAGTTTTTTTTCTACTTCTTTTCCAAAGTTACCTATGATGAATGCTACTTCGTCCACTTTTGTTCCGCAAACCTTTGCAATATCCTCTACAAGTCTCTGTACAATAGGCTTGCCAGCAATCGGGATAAGGGGTTTTGGAACAGTTAAGGTATGAGGGCGCATTCTCTTGCCCATTCCCGCCATTGGAATAATTATCTTCATACTGAAAAATTAGTTAAGGTTATTATAGTTAAGGATTATATCAAAATATCTCTGAAAATTACCTGGTTCCGGTACTGCCGAAACCGCCTGCCGCCCTTTGGGAATTGGCTAGCTCTTTAACAGGTAACCAGCTAATTTGTTCATATTTACTTATCACCATTTGGGCAATTCTTTCACCGTCGTTAATCAGAAATTCTTCCGCAGAAAGATTAACCAGCAGAACTTTAATTTCTCCTCTGTAATCTGAATCTATAGTGCCGGGAGAATTAAGCACTGTAATTCCGTTTTTAAAAGCTAGGCCACTTCTGAGTCTAATCTGTGCTTCATATCCCAATGGGAGTTCAATAAATAATTTTGTGGAAATCAAAGCGCGTTCCATTGGCTTTAATAAAACCGGAGCATCAAGATCTGCCCGCAAATCCATGCCTGCAGAACCTTCTGTCTGATAGGATGGAAGTCCGTGCCTGGAATTATTTATGATTCTTACCTGCATTTTCAATTTTATAAGTCGGGTAAAAATACAAAAATTATGATGCTTTAAAATTCATTTGCTTTCTTTCGATCAAAAATACCACAAATAGATATGTTCCAAGCAGAATCACTTGAAACCCGTAGCTCATTATACTACCTTTCCCAAAAGGATAACTGAGAGCTAGTATACTTAAAATGACAGCAAAGGTTAGATAAAATACTGCAGAACCTACATTATACGGTACAGGAAAATACTTTTTCCCCCATAAATAACTTACTGCAGACATAATGAAATAGCATATTAATGTGGTCACTGCACTGCCCATGTATCCGAAAAAAGGTATCAGAATAAAATTTGCTACTATCGTGATAGCAGCTCCCAGTATGCTTATTATAGTGCCAAGCTGAGTTTTGTCTGTTAGTTTATACCAAATAGATAAATTGTAATATATTCCGAGAAATAGATTAGCCATCAGAAGTACAGGTACTACAAGTATACCTTCTCTAAATATTTCTCCTCTCAATATTTTTTTCAAATAGAGAAAGATTACAGCTGACAACAACATAAAGGAATGCGCATGCTATCACGAACCATTTCATTACAGTAGCAAAGAGCTCTGGCGCATTTTTATCTTTAGCCTGGGAAAAAAAGAAGGGGTCGGAAGCATATCGGAATGATTGTACTGCCAGAGTCATAAACATTGAAAGTCTGTAGCAAGCGCCAAAAATTCCCAGAGCTTCAAGATTGGTCCTGTTAGGATAAAAGCCTTCCGGCAAAACATATTTAAGTATGATCCTGCTTAGCATTTCATCGACCATACCCGCCAGGCCGATGAATAACATCGGGATGGAATATACAAGCATGGGCTTGAGTCTTTCCCAGTTGAGATCTATTTTGAAGCCTTTGAATGTTTTTAGTAAAAAGAAGATAGTAAGAAAACTGGCAATGAGGTTTGCAATCAGGATATATTCCACAATATACTCTTCAGAGTATATAAGTTGAGCCAATGGTTTCAAAGAAGGAAACTGTTCTCCCGTTGCTATTTTTTTACAGAAAACAAGAAAAAATATGTTAAAGCCAACATTTACCAATATGTTGAATAGCTTGGCCGTTGCAAATATTCCGGCCTTGTTTTGAAGCCTAAGTCTGGCGAATGGAATTGCCATCACAGAATCAATGGCAAGGATAAGTCCAAGTAGGATGAAGTATGATGAGTGTCCTTGGTAATCAAGACCATTTGCAATCACCGGTGAAAGCAGAAGAATTGCGCCACTCAGCAGGAGACTTGAGAAAATCAATGAAGTCTCGGACTGATTAAAAACAGTTTCTTCACTGAGATTTTCTTTTGTTGCAAATCGGAAATAAGCAGTTTCCATACCATATAAATAAAGTATATTGAAGAAAGCTACATAGGCATAAAGCTCTGTTATGGTTCCGAACTGAACAGGAGCCAAAACTGCAGTATAAAAAGGGACGAGCAAAAAATTGATTGCCCTTCCAAGAATACTGCTTAGTCCATAAAGGGCAGTCTGGCCCGCTAATTTTTTGAGAAGTGACATAAATTAAAAAAGGGTTTTAAAACCCTCATTATACTAATGTATTATTAAAAAGACTTGCTGGATTAGATAATTCAGAGAATATTATTTTCCCTTAAATTCAGGTTTTCTTTTATCTAGAAATGCTGAAGTACCTTCATGAAAATCTTCCGATTTGCAGCAGATTCCGAACGAATTAGCTTCAGTCTGATATCCGTCTTCTTCTTTTGAATAAGCAGCATTGATGCATTCAACAACCTGAGCAATGGCGATCGGAGCCTTGGTTGAGATTTTCTTCAGAATTTCAAGACATTTTGGAATAAGCTGATCTTTGTCGGTAACGTGATTGACCAGTCCGATGGCAAGAGCTTCCTGAGCAGAAATCATGTCACCAGTCATAATCAATTCAAATGCTTTGCCTTTTCCGACCAGTTGAGGAAGTCGCTGTGTGCCCCCATATCCCGGAAGAATGCCGAGGGTAACTTCCGGAAGTCCGAATCTGGCGCTATCTGAAGCTATTCGGATATGACATGCCATCGCCAGTTCGCAGCCTCCGCCAAGAGCAAATCCATTAACGGCGGCAATAACTGGTTTCGGGCATTTTTCAAAAGCGTCAAAAATTTCCTGACCGTATTCAGAGAATTTTCGGGCATTGACTTCAGGGACTTCCGATATTTCTTTGATATCAGCTCCAGCCACAAATGCCTTTTCACCGGCGCCTGTAAGGATTACCCCTTTAATGCTATCTTCATCATAGGCTTTCTGAATAGCAACTTTTAGTTCTTCCAGGGTTTTGTGGTTCAAAGCATTCATTTTCTCCACCCGGCTGATCGTTATATGAAGTATTCCGTCTTTTTCTGTTACTGATAAGTTTTTAAAATCCACCATTTGTATAAAAAAATATTGGGCTGAAACTATTAAAGATAATTAATGTTATTTTTTACTGCTTGCTCTGAAAAGCCTTTCCTTTTCGCGCTTTGTAAGACTGGAATACCCGGATTTTGAAATTTTATCCAGGATGGCATCTATTTCTTTCTGGTCCGGCTCTTTATCTTCATAATTGAAGTTTTTATCATTGCTTCTATAACTCACTTTAAATTTTCTTCTGGTAAACAGTTGATTCAAGAATGCACTTACGGCGCTGATTGGTTTACCAAGGTCCCGGCCGTTTTTAAGTTGTTTTACAAAAACATATCCAAGCAAAGCTCCTCCAAGATGGGCTAAATTGCCACCCGCATTCATTCCGACAGAGCCAATAAAAGATACGAAAATAAAGAATGCGGCAATGTATTTGATTCTGACAGGCCCTATAAATACCAGATGAAAGTAATAGTCGGGAAGGAGAGTAGCAGCTGCGACTATTACTGCATATACACTGGCGGAGGCACCTATCATACCATATAATGGGGCTCGCTGCATAAAATAAGGGACAAAATTATACAGCAGTAAATAAATAGCAGCACCGGCAAGTCCGCCAAGGATATATAAACTGATCAGCCTTCTATTACCCAGATATTCTGAGACCAGTCTTCCAAACCAGTATAGCCCCAGCATATTCCCTAAAATATGAAATGGATTAGGTATGGTATGGCTAAAGAAATAAGTAGCTAACGACCAGGGCCTGTGAATAAAATCGATGAAATGAGCTGGAAGATGCAGGTTGATGTAAATAAGGTTGAAAATGGTCATATTCCCAAATCCTTTTGAGAATACCCACAAAATGGTACCTGTTATATAAACAATGACATTGATCAGAATGATCTTGGTCAGACCATTTTCCTTTTGTCGAAACTGATATTTTAAGTCTTCTAAAAGATTCATTTTAATAAAAACGATTTCTTTCTCTTTCCCAGTATTTAACAATCAGGAATGCGAATAACATTCCTCCAATATGAGCGAAATGAGCTACATTATCTCCCGGATTTCTTTGAATGCCTGCATAAATCTCAAATAATCCATAAAACGCAACAATATACTTAGCTTTTATGGGAACAGGCACAAAAAGCAAAAACATTTCCGTATTCGGAAAAAGCAACCCGAAGGCCATAAGAACTCCAAAGATTGCTCCTGAAGCTCCCACCATTGGTATGTTGATAGTGTAATTGTAAATGTTGATTACCTGATCTTTAGCGAACTTAATGAAAGTTGGATTCCCTGGATTTTTTTCATATTCGTCTAAAAACGGAAAACTTCCAAGAAATTGATCTCCAACGGATTCTCTGATGAATTTAATAAACAATTCAGGAGAAGGAGTTGAAATAAAAGAGTTTTTTAAAGTTTCTAAATGGTGAATTTCAAAATATAAAACACCTGAATACAAAATCGCCGCTCCAAGTCCACAGATCATATAAAACGCCAGGAATCTCATAGGCCCCCAGAATCTTTCCAGTAATGGTCCAAATATAAACAGCCCGAACATATTGGAAAAAAGATGCCTCCAGTCTGCGTGTACAAACATATGCGTAAAATAACGATATGCTTCTGTTTTCATGCCAGGAGCATTAAAGTACTTGAGGCCTAATATCCCGATAAGATTTTCGCCAGTTAACTTCATAATAAGAAACACTCCGATATTTAATATCAGAAGATTTTTTACCATGGGAGTAAGGGACATTTGCATGATAATTAAAATTGGTTCTTTGTAAAAAACTTTTCTATTCTGTTCATGTCCAGAATTACTATGGTATGATTTCCATTAGGTGCGTAATTGGGACTTTTACAGGCAAATAACTGGTCTATTAAGGTGTTCATTTCCAGCAATGTAAGTCTTGTTCCAGGCTTTAGTGAAGCCCTTTTTGCAAGGGACCTCGCCAAGTTTTCTTTCCTATCAATACTTAATTCGTCTTTATTGTTTTTAAATTGCTCGATAAGTCCTTCAAAAAGATCCTTTTCATTTCCTCCTGTAATATCTGCTGGAATTCCGTTTACAACAATTGTAGTATTCCCGAATACATTAAAGACAAATCCCAGAGATTTGATTTCCTCTTCCATTTCCATAATCAGAGCAAAATCTGAATGGGAAAGTTCTATTTTCAACGGAAAAAGAAATTGCTGAGAGGCACCGAATTTATTTTGAAGCATATTCAGGTACTTTTCGTAGAGAATTCTTTCATGCGCTGCTTGCTGATCCACTACCAGCATGCCTGATTTTACCTGAGTAACAATGTATTTCTGGTGAAGCTGAAATGTGCTTTGGTTTTCGTTATACAAGAGATCTTTATTTAATGAAACATCCTTTTCTTCCGGTTTGGTATTTACCGCACTTCCCAGTCGGATTGTTTCAAAAGTCTTTGGCTTTTCTTCGTTTTCGAAAGATTTGTAAAGCTGTTCCCAGTTAACATTATTATTTTCTTCCAATGGATTGCTTGAAGAGGGGAATCGTAACCCCTGTTTGAATGAGTCATTTCCTCTTTCTATTTCATGTTCCCTATCTCTTGTTGGGAAATTGGGGTACCTTGAAGTATTTTGCCCGAGTGAAAAATTAATATCCTGATCGAAATCCAGAGAAGGGGCAATATTATGTGTTGCCAGCGCTTTTTTCACTGCAGCCCGGATGATGGCATAAATGGTTTTTTCATCATCAAATTTAATTTCGGTTTTTGTAGGATGAACGTTGACATCGATGTGTTTAGGATCGATTTCTATGAAAAGTACATAAAAAGGGAAACTGTCATCCGGCAGGAGATTGTCAAAGGCATGTACTACTGCGTGATGCAAGTAGTTATTTTTAATAAATCTGTTATTCACAAAGAAGTACTGATCGCCTCTTGTTCTTTTGGCATTCTCAGGTTTTCCGATATAACCATGAATTTTCAGCTGGTCCGTTTCTTCCTGACAGGTAATAAGTTGTTCCTTATAGTTTTGGCCGAAAAGGGAAATTATTCTTCTGCTCAGCTTTTCTGAAGGCATGTTGAATATTTCCAAATCATTCTGATAAAGGGTAAAGCCGATGGAAGGATAAGCCAGAGCAGCTCTGTGAAACTCATCCAGAATATGGCGCATTTCTACAGGGTTGGATTTCAAGAAGTTTCTTCTGGCCGGGACATTAAAGAACAGGTTTTTAACACTAAAACTAGTGCCTCCAGGAGTATTCACAGGTTCCTGAACTTTTATTTCCGAGCCTTCAATCCTAATCAGGGTTCCCACTTCATCATCCGCCCTTTTGGTTTTCATTTCAACCTGGGCAACAGCGGCGATGGAAGCCAGAGCTTCTCCCCGGAATCCGAAAGTTCTTATTGCGAAAAGATCTTCCGTGGAGCTTATTTTGGATGTTGCATGTCTTTCAAAGCTAAGTCTGGCATCAGTATCAGACATACCTTTCCCATTATCAACCACCTGAATAAGTGCTTTGCCTGCATCTTTTATTATGAGCTGAATTTTACTACTTCCCGCATCTATGGAATTTTCCAGAAGCTCTTTTACAACAGAAGCTGGTCTTTGAACAACTTCACCTGCAGCAATCTGATTGGCTAGAGCATCTGGTAGGAGACGAATTATATCTGGCATTTGGTTTTATTCTGGAGACAAAAATAACCCGTTTTTTCTTATAATAATTTTAAATTAAAAAAGTTATTCAATTATCCTTTCTTAAAAAAGTATAACAATTTCTTAAACATTGATTTGAAATTCATTTCCCGCAAACATTAATTGATTTATATTTGAAGAGAATATTACCCATAAATAATTTACTTAGTTATTTAAAACATAAAATACTGGTCCGTTTGTTGTATCTGTAAAGTTTCTCTTTTAATTCCGAGTTGTTGATGTATAGCAGATATTTATTGGTTTCGTTTCTTATCCTTTGCGGGGCTCTATTTCTTTCGTGGAATAATCCAAAAAAGACTCCAAAAAGGCTAATGAATCAGGATGCGTGGGTAGATAGCATCATGAACTCAATGTCTCCTAAGCAGAGGATAGGCCATCTTTTTATGGTGGCAGCATATTCTAACAAGGGAGAAAAGCATGTTCAGGAAATTGAAGAACTAATTTCAAAATATGGTATAGGGGGCTTGATTTTTTTTCCAGGGAGGTCCCGTTCGCCAGGCAATTCTCACAAACAGATACCAGGCTCTTTCCAAAGTACCTTTATTTATTGCAATGGATGCAGAGTGGGGGTTAGGTATGCGTCTGGATAGTGTTATCAGTTTCCCCAAGCAGATGACTCTTGGAGCAATTGCAGATGATAAATACATTTACAAAATGGGTAAAGAAGTAGCCCGTCAATGCAGAAGAATTGGAGTTCATGTTAATTTTGCTCCCTGTGTGGATGTGAACAGCAATCCTAATAACCCTGTCATCGGAATGCGCTCTTTTGGTGAAGATAAAGTAAATGTTGCCAATAAAGGCATAGCTTACATGAAAGGAATGCAGGATCATTTTGTGCTGACTACAGCTAAACATTTTCCGGGGCATGGAGATACAGAGACGGACTCTCACCATACATTGCCTGTTATTAATCACGGCATTGAAAGGTTGACAGATGTTGAAATGTATCCTTTCCGTCAGCTCATTAAAGATAGTGTAATGGGGGTTCTTGTAGGCCATATTCATGTTCCTGCATTGGACAATACTCCAAACAGAGCTACAACGCTTTCTCCTCATGTTGTAACAGATATACTTAAAAATGATCTTGGTTTTAAAGGTCTTATTTTTACGGACGCTTTGAATATGAAAGGCGTTAGCAATTTTTATAAGCCAGGGGAGGTTGATGTGCATGCATTGATTTCGGGTAATGATGTTTTGTTGTTTCCCGAAAATGTTCCTGTCGCAATTGGCAAGATTGAAAAGGCAATTGAAAACAAACAGATTTCTCAGGAGGATGTCGATCAGAAAGTAAGAAGGATATTAAGAGCGAAATACTGGGCAGGCTTGGACCATATTGCACCTGTAGAGTTAAAAAAACTTTATGAAGATCTTAATAGCACTGCAGCAAAAGCCGTTCAGCAGGAATTGTATGAGAAGGCAATGACAGTTGTTTTTAATGATGATCAGCTTATACCTCTAAAATATCCGGATACTACCTCTATCGCTTCAATTTCAATTGGCAGAGAAAAGGGCAATACCTTCCAGGAAATGTTGAGCAAATATGCCAATGTAGCTCATTTCGCTGTTGCTAATAAAAATTCCGATGAGGCAGTCTATGACGCAGTTCTGAATGAATTAAAGAAATTCGAAGTAGTAATTGTCGGAGTTCAGAATACTAATATTTTTAATAATAAGGATTATGGAATAAGTGAAAATTCCAGAAAATTTATTAAAAAACTGCAGGCAACTACCAAAACAATTGTATGTGTGTTTGGCAATCCTTATAGTCTGAAATTTTTTCCGACAAGCCCTAATCTTTTGTGTGCTTATGAAGATAACGAGGTGACTTATAAGGTAGTACCGCAGGTAATTTTCGGAGGTATACAAGCAACAGGGCGTACCCCGGTTTCTATAGGTCAGGAGATTGCAATCAATTCAGGCTATGATACTAATCCGTTTGTGAAGAGACTTCGTTATGCTTATCCTGAAAATGCAGGAATGGATGGTGTTACACTCAGGCAAATAGATTCCATTGCTTTAAAAGCAATTGCAGATAAAGCAACTCCAGGTTGTCAGGTGGTTGCCGTGAAAAACGGAACGGTAGTATTTGAAAAAGGCTTATGGAACGCTTACCTATGATAAGAAAGAGCCGGTAACTAATAATACTCTTTATGATATCGCCTCAGTTTCAAAGGTGGCCGGAACCCTTCAGGCAGTAATGTTTCTGCAGGAAAGAGATTTGATTGACCTTAATAAAAAAGCTTCATTTTACCTTCCTGAATTAAAAAATACTAATAAAGAAGATCTGGTCATCAAAGATATTCTCACGCACCAGGCTGGTTTGATCCCGTTCCTTCCGCACTGGAAACGAACACTTGATACTTCAGGGTTTAACAAATGCTATTACCGTCCGGAAAAGAATGATACGTTTTGCAGGATGGTAATTCCGGGATTGTATTGTATCAATACCATCGAAGATTCTTTATGGAAATGGACTATTGACTCTGACCTGCTACCTAAACCTGTTCTGAAGAAAAATAAGAAAGGTAAGGTGGAAAAGCGGTCAGATAAGAATGCTTATGTATATAGCGACCTTGGGTTTTATATCATGAAGCATGTAGCCGAGAAGGTTTTGGACCAGTCTCTTGACGAATTCCTCAGGCAGAATTTCTTTGATCCTCTTGGCCTGAATACATTGACTTATTGTCCATTGGGCAAATTTCCTCTAAATCAGATTGCTCCAACAGAAGATGACAAGTATTTCAGAAAAGCGCTGATACGAGGAACTGTGCATGATCAGGGAGCTGCCATGCTTGGCGGAGTGGGGGGCATGCGGGCATGTTCAGCAACGCAAATGATCTGGCGGTGCTTATGCAGATGAATCTTCAAAAGGGATTTTATGGAGGAAGCAGATATTTTCTTCCGAAGACAGTTCCTTTTTTCTCGGAGAAACAGTTTGAAGGCAACAGAAGAGGTTTGGGGTGGGATAAACCGGAACCAGATGGAAACGGGCCAACTTCAGATTACGCTTCTCCAAATACCTTTGGGCATACAGGATTTACAGGCACAGCAGTGTGGGCAGATCCTGATCAGGAATTGGTTTATGTTTTCCTTTCAAACAGAGTTTATCCGGATGCCGGAAATCAAAAGCTGATTAAAGGAGGTGTAAGGACTAAGATTCAGGATGTATTGTATAAAGCGATATTAAATTATAATACAGATAAAAGAATAACGCTGAAGTAAGCTTATATTTGTCCGGTCGCATTGTTGTTTTAACTTTGAACTTTTAAATAAGTCTAAATAGGACCGGATTATGAAGATTGGAATAGTTTGTTACCCTACCTTTGGAGGTAGTGGTGTTGTTGCGACAGAGCTTGGTATTGCTCTCGCAAAAGAAGGTCACCAGATTCATTTTATTACCTATACCCAACCTTTGAGGCTGGATTTTTTCAACGAAAATCTTTTCTATCACGAAGTAGCAATTTCTTCTTATCCGCTGTTTCAATACCCTCCCTATGAGCTTGCACTTGCCAGTAAAATGGTGGATGTTGTTCTCCATGAGAAGCTAGACTTACTGCATGTGCATTATGCAATACCACACGCTTCTGCTGCATATATGGCAAAGCAGATATTGAAGACAAAAGGAATAATTATTCCGGTGGTAACTACGCTTCATGGCACAGATATCACATTGGTAGGAAAAGACGCATCTTATGAACCTGTGGTAACTTTCAGTATCAATGAGTCGGATGGAGTTACTGCAGTAAGTGCAGATCTTAAGAAAGATACTTACAAACATTTTGAAGTTACCAAAGAAATTGAAGTAATTCCTAACTTTATTGACCTCAACAGATTTAAGAAACAGAAGAAAGAGCATTTCAAGCTGGCCATCTGCCCGCACGGAGAGCAGCTTTTGGTGCATACTTCTAACTTTAGAGCAGTTAAAAGAGTTGATGATGTAGTGAGGGTCTTTGACAAATTACGTAAATTGATTCCGGTAAAACTTCTCCTTGTTGGCGATGGGCCTGAAAGAATTAAGATAGAAAACCTTTGCAGGGAGTTAAAGACGTGTTCTGATATAAGGTTTCTTGGAAAGCTGGATGCAGTTGAAGAAGTACTTTCTGTCGCTGATTTATTTATAATGCCTTCGGAAAAGGAAAGCTTCGGACTTGCAGCGCTCGAAGCAATGGCATGTGAAGTGCCGGTACTAAGCTCCGATACCGGTGGTATTCCTGAATTGAATATCAATGGGAAAACAGGATTTATGTCTAAAGTAGGTGATATAGATGATATGGTGGAAAAGGCCATGATCATTTTAAGTCCGGAGAATCATCAGACATTCAGACAAAATGCGCTGGAAAGAGCTAAGGAGTTTGATGTGGTAAATATTTTGCCTTTGTATGAAAGTTTTTATCAAAGGATTCTTACAAATGTTCGTGAAACCTTAAAAGTGTGATAATAAAAGTAAAGTGAAATAGAATCAATTTGTTTCTAGTAAATAAAGATAAGAGATATGGAAGATAATGGATTTACTACAAATAAGCCGAAGAATAATGGTACCAAGCAATTATTCGACAACCCGATCTTAGAAAGACTCAGCAGGACGCATATATCGATACCAATATCGATTTTTGTTGTGATATCAGCTGTTCTATTATTTTACGCTTTCAAGTATACACCCCTTCCTGGATATCTGATTCCACTGTTGTTTTTAGGTGGATTTCTGTTTTTTACTCTGATTGAATATCTTGTTCATCGTTTTGTATTTCACATGGAGCCCACAAGCAGTTTCAAGAAAAAGATCCAATATAATATGCATGGAGTGCATCATGAATTTCCTAAGGATAAAGACAGATTGGCAATGCCTCCTTTATTAAGCATTACACTTGCGGTCATTTTCTTTGTAATATTCTATTCTTTAATGAATACCAAAGTATTTGGATTCTTACCAGGGTTGCTTACCGGTTATGCTTCTTACTTGTTTGTTCATTATATCGTGCATGCTTATGCTCCTCCAAAAAATATTTTTAAAGAACTTTGGGTGAATCATGCAATACATCACTATAAAGATAATTCTACTGTGTTTGGGGTGTCTTCACCTTTGTGGGATTATGTGTTTGGGACAATGCCTCCTAAAAAGAAAAAATTATAATTTAGAATTAACTTAAATGCTCAAGGGCTTTTTCTGAAACTATGAAAAGCTCTTGAGCTTTTTTATAAGCTTTTTGCATTTCCTCTTTTTCATGCGCTTTTGCGTAGTTTTCCAGCTTATTCAGAGCTTCTTTTAATTCCGGAATTCCAATAACATCTGCAGTTGATTTCATTTTATGAGCTGTATTGGAAACAGCTTCATAATTTGATTCTCCAATATGGAAAGTTACCTGTTCAAAAAACTCTTTTTTGTGTTTTTTGAATAAGGAAATCATTTTGGCTAAAACTTCTTTGTTGGTGATATTGCCGAATGTAAAGGGGGCAATTGCTGGGTCACTGATTTTGGAGGCTTTAGAGTCATTTCCAAGGTGTTTTGCAAGAATATCTTTCAGTTCAGGTACTTCAAATGGTTTGTTGATATAACCATTCATTCCTGCATCCAGAAATGCCTTTATATTGCTGTTTTCGGCAGCAGTCATAGCAATAATTGGTAATTGATCGCCAGAAAGATTAATATCATTTCGGATCATTTGAGTGGCTTTAATCCCGTTGAGTTTCGGAAGATTGATATCCATAAAAACAATATCGTAATGATTCTTCCTGATTTTCTCTATTGCTTCATAACCTGATTCAGCAAATTCAACTTTATCCTTATAGGTTGATAGCAATTTGGATATGAGAAATTGATTCAGCTCATTGTCCTCTGTAAATAAAATGGAAATAGGTTGTTCCTGAAACAGATATTCGCTTGAAGTAGTCATAATTTTACCTCAGGAAAAGGATTATTGTAAAAAAGATAAAGAAGATTATTGCTACGATAGTGCTAACGCTTTTATACTTATTGATTTTAAGTTTTAGAGTAATGTTTTCTGAACGGAGGAAACGGAATTCCTGAGCTTTGCTGATAGCATTTAAAATGCGCTCCACAGAATCATTGTTTTTGATAACATAATCAAATGCACCGGATTTTATCAGGTCTATTGCCACCTGAATATCAGATTGATTAGAAAGGATTATTATTTCTGCATCAGGTAACCGGTCTCTTAAAATCCTCAAGGTATCCAAACCCTTTAAACCAGGAAGGTTGTAGTCTAGAATAAAAATATCGGTGTTTTTTTCAAACTCCAGATTATTAATGAGTTCTTCTGAGTTATTGTATATTTTGAAATTACAATTAAGAAGGTCTTTTATCTTATGTTCAAGGAATAATGCATATAGTTCGTTGTCCTCAACTAAAGTAATATTGATTTTTATCTCCTCCATTCTAAAGCTTAATTTAAAGTCCTATACGCAAGCTGTTGCTAAATGATTCTTAAAAAATTATTAAAAAGACCCTGCCTCGGAATGATTCCTCTAAGGGTAAATATATTAAAACATGCTGAATATTAATAAGATTTGAAAATATTGTGGAGGGAAAAGCAAAATAGAAAAGTGCAAAAAAGAAATTCAATTCGGAGCGCCACCTAATATTAGAAGCGAAATATAAGACCGATAAAGAATGCCAGTCAGATATTTATAGGATTTAAGAAGAGCTTACCATGTCGAAAATATATTTCTACTCCGGATTTAGATTCTGATTTTAAAAGTTTACCCCTCTGTCAACCGTCAGGATAAACTCTAAAATAATGTCCATCATAAGATCTTATTCAAATTTATACCTGGATGCTATAAATTTTTGGATTTCATTTATTAAAATCGGGCTTATTCCGAGAATTATTACTATGAACCACTGAAAACGATTTAAAGGTATTACTTCAAATGTTTGTCTTAATATCGGAATCAACATAATTAAAACAGTAAGAAAGACAGAAGTTAATGTGCCCAGAAATAATTTCCGGTTTTCTAATAGCCCGGTTACGAATATTGAATCCTTACTTCTGATATTAAAGATATTCAATGCAGAAGATAGAGACATGACCATGAAAGCCATAGAAACCCCGAGTTCTTTGGAGCCGTTTTCAGGAGCATTTGCCCCTAAAAAGAATGCTAAAAGGACGATTATAACAAAATTTAAAGAACGTTGGAAAATTTTAAATCCTAATCCATTATCGAATACACCGGAGTCTTTTCTTAAAGGAAGTCGTTTCATAACTCCTCTTTCTGACTTTTCAAAAGAAAGGAAAAAACCGGGAATACCATCTGCGATTACATTAACCATCAGAATCTGAACAGCAGTCAGTGGCGCACCCCAACCTAAAGTTACTCCAGCCAGCATAATGAAGATCTGAGCAAAATTTACAGACAAAAGGAAATAAATAGTTTTCCGGATATTATCAAATGATGTACGACCTTCTTTAATAGCGCTTACAATAGTGGCAAAATTGTCATCTGTAATAATCATATCAGAGGCATTTTTAGAAACCTCGGTTCCTGTGATACCCATGGCCACTCCGGCATCTGCAGCTTTAAGAGCTGGTGCATCATTAACACCGTCTCCAGTCATCGCTACTACTTCACCTTTTGATTGCCAAGCCTGGACGATTCGAATCTTATCCTGAGGAGAAACACGTGCATAAACTGAAATTTTCTTAATACTTTCTTTCAATGCATCGTCACTCATCTCGGTTAGTTCTTTACCGGTAACTACTAATTCTGATTCTTCATCTTTTAAAATTCCTATTTCTTTAGCGATAGCCTTAGCGGTTTCCTTGTGGTCACCGGTAATCATTACTACTTTAATTCCAGCTTCATTAGCCTGATTTACTGCATCTTTCGATTCTGTTCTGGGAGGGTCGATCATTCCGATTAAACCAAGGAATCCCAAATTGCTTTCCAATGTCTGTTCGTTAACTACTTCTGGATATGCTGTTATTTTTTTTGTAGCAATAGCAATTACTCTTAATGCTCTTGAAGCAAATTTGTCATGAATTTCCTGAGCTTTAAGTCTTTGTTCTTCGTTCTTCCAGATAACAGGAATTTTGTCGAATGCCCCCTTTGTTACTGCCAAATATCCATTCTCTACAAAGTGTAAAGTAGTCATCAGTTTCCTTTTTGAATTGAAAGGTAACTCTTCAACTCTGGGAAATTCGTGCTCAGCGTCTACTCTCGTTAATCCTTTTTTATGTAATAATCTGATAATGGCTAATTCAGTCGGGTCACCTATTACTTTTTCGTTCTCTTCCTCATCTACTTCTATGGTTGCATTTGAACAGACTGTCAGTAACACTACCGTCTTCAACTCTTCTTCTGAAAATTCTTCAGTTGATAGAGTTGGCTCACCTGATTCTATCCATATTTGTTGAATTTCCATTTGGTTTTGAGTCAGCGTTCCGGTTTTGTCTGAACAAATCACAGAAGTGTTTCCTATAGTTTCAATGGCTGGGATTTTTCTGATGATCGTATTCTTTTTCACCATGTTGAACACGCCGCGGGAGAGAATCATGGTAACAATAATTGGGAGTGTTTCCGGCACTGCCGCCACGCCTAGGGAGATTCCAATCAACAGCATATCCAGAGTAGAATGGTTATGAATAAATTTACCGATAAGAAAGATTGCGATCGCCGCTAATAAAGCTATGAAGGATAATCTCTTGGATAATTGTGCTAGTTTGTTCTGGAGAGGGGTTTTCAATTTCTCTGTTTCATTCAGGAGCTTAGCAATCTTACCCATCTCCGTATTCATTGCAGTATTTGTGACTACAGCTTTTCCCCTTCCGTTTGTAACAAGTGTGCCCGAGAATACCCAGTCAAATCTGTCACCGATCGGGGAATTATTTTGAGAGCAAAATTTCTCATTTTTCAGAATGGGTTCTGATTCTCCGGTCAGTGAAGATTCATCTATTTGAAGGGAATTAGTTCGCAGTAGTTGACAATCTGCAGTAATAATATCACCAGTGTTAAATTCAACAATGTCTCCAGGTACCAGTTCGTTGGCGTTGACTCGGGATTTTTTCCCGTCTCTGATGACTGTTGTCGTGTTGGTATTAAGCCGTTTAAGTGCTTCCAATGCTGCCTCTGATTTACTTTCCTGGTATACTGCTACAACAACGTTAATGATAACTATAGAAAGAATTACGATTACTTTAGGCCAACCAGTTCCTTGGGTTATAGCTACGTATCCTGAAATTGCAGCAGCTATCATTAAAATGATAGAAGTGATTTCAGTTATATGGTGAAGAGATTTCTGGAAAAGAGTTTCTTTCTTTTGACCTTCAAATTCATTGTATCCATGGAGGTCCAATCTATTTTTAGCTTCTTGTTGAGTTAATCCATTAACAGAATTAGTTTTCAACCTTCGGACAAATTCTTCATTTGATTCTTTAAATACCATAAAGCTTCTTACCTCACTTTCTTCATTTAAAACCAATATTTTGAGAATTAACCCTCATAGAATAGATTGGTTATTAAAAAATTAAGAGTGCCAATCTTTTTTCAGTGTATTCGGAGATATTTCAACTTTATAGATAAATTTCAAGGAAGGAACTTTATCGGAGTGGAATATGGGCTAAAAAAGGAACGAATTGCGAAATGGAATATAGGTTAAACTCTAAAGCACTTCAGATATTTTAAGGGCATTTTTATTAAACTATCAACAATAAAAATGTTTTATGCATATATTTCAGAGGGGATATTTGAATTATAATAGTAAAAGAAAAGATTCAAAATTGAATATTTAAAATGTAGAAAGAGTAGTTAAATATGTTTAAAATTTCTGTATTTCTTAATTTGAAACTTCTAAATGATAGAATAAATTTTGTATTTTAAAGTATTTTGTAAAAAAAAGGTTAGAAAATGATTGAAGCTTAAAAGTAAAAGAAAAGTAATTAATAAGGTTACCTTTGAAGTTCGGAGATTCTGTTTTTGATATCTTTTAAATTATTTTACCTTTGCGGGCCACTTATGGAACAATTGAAACCACTTTTTATCGCTCAATCACAGGTAGTTTTCACCTTTGAGCAGAATGCTGGAATACGGAAAGAAGTTTTCGATTATGAAGAGAAGCTAAAGGAGTACTTAAAAACCCCTTTTCAATTTATTTCTATTCCTGAAAATATTCATCCTGAAATACCCAGATTTGAATCTACTTCTCATAATGGGCACAGTAAGCTATCTGTATCACAAGTACAAGTAAACTTTTTAACTGGATACAGTGAGAATTTTAAGCAAAACATTTCGGAAATAAGAAGTTATTTAACTGAAAGGGTAAAAGCTTTACAAAGCTTGGTTTCAAGACAGAAAGTTCAATATTTAGCTTATATTGTAGAGCTTGGATTTGAATGTGAAAAAGAATGGATTAATGAATTTATAAAGCAACATACAAATGTGTTTGCTGTAAAAGACGACACTATTGATTTTACATTATTATATTCTTTTCCGTACAAAGATAAATATTATCTAAATGTCAAATGTTCTAAATACATGGTTCAGCCTATAGAGTTTGACTTAAACACTTTGCTTAATAATCCGCAAATCCAAAGTCCGACTATTGGCCCAACAAGTCATGGTATCAGTGTAACGTTAGATTTAAATTCGAGATATCATTTGAATAAGGGGATGCAATTTCAAGAATCTTTTTTTGAAGAAATTCAAAATGAAATTTTTGAGATTGTAAAGAATAATAATTTACAAAATTATTTGAAAGGAGAATTATATGAGCATGTTAAATAAATCTACTACAGCAGCCATTTTAATAGGATTCAACTCTATATATAATTGTGATGTTACAGAAGCAAGACAGAAATCAGAAGTGAGTTCATCCATTGCTTTAACATTGATGACATATACTAAACCGCAAATTGATAAAGTGGAAAGTTCATTACAAAAAGAAATAGTAAAAACTATTCTTAGAGCTGAAGCTTTAACGCACAATATGAATAGTACTTTTACTTCTGATTATAAGTTTTGGTCTATGGCTCAAACATTTTCCAATAGTCAGATAGAACTGGACGATGATTTTGTTAAGGTATTAAACCAGGTTACTAGAAAAATTGGAAAAAAAACTCCTTCCAGAGCTAGATTTTAATGTTAGAAAATGCAGAGCACTTTGAGCTTTTAACCAAGCATATACCTTCTTATTTAACATTAGTTGAACAAGAGAAATTGGTCAAGTGCTTGGAGGAGAATTTCCCTAATTCAGATAAAGCAAATGTAGTTTATATCGAATTAGAAGACACATCACATTTTTATCAGGGAGATTTATTATTTGAGATCCCCTTTCCAGAGTTAAACCTTGAAAATGGACAGTTCGAAATAAATTTTTTAACTGGATGTGTACTTTCAAATACATGTGATATCGCCCCCGAAAATAAAAGGATTGAAGAGCCTTTAATTACGATAGCTCCAGTTATTCCTCTTGATGAATATGTAAAAGGGCTAGATCAATCCGGAATAAACCTAGATAGAATTAAAAATTTTGTTTCTGATTTAAAGTCTAATCGAATTACTAACTTGTTGTATTTTCCAAAAATAGAGAAGGACGGTTTAGAGCTTCACCCAGAATCATTTGTTAGGTTTGACTATCCTGTGGCTTTGCCCGCTTCTTTTATTTCTAAGTTAGGCAAGGAGTATGGTGGGGATAGAATTGTATCTTTATCAAACTATGGCTTTTATTTGCTTATTTTTAAGCTTTCAATCCATTATTGTAGATTGAGAGAAGGAGTATTCAGAAATAATTAATGTTAATTACACATCTCTTAGGAATTGTGATAATGATTAATTGTTCTTAGGGAAATTATGTATTGTATGTTCTCTCTAAGATTATCTCTTCGGTTATTTTCTCACCTTTCTCGCAAACGGAATGCAGTTTTCGGAAATTATGTATTGAATCATCTGAAGTAATAAAGTTGTAAAGAAGAAGCTTTAGAATAATCCAGCTTTAAAAATTGGGATAAAAATAAAAAAAGCCCTCAGAAATTCTGAAGGCTTTTGCTCCCCCTGCTGGACTTGAACCAGCGACCCTCTGATTAACAGTCAGATGCTCTAACCAGCTGAGCTAAGGAGGAATGTTATTCCCTAATAATGTATTTCGAAAAAAAACTTTCAAAACACTCAAAATTAATTATAAAGCAATTGCTTTAGATAAAGTAATTCTTGTAAAAGAATTAATAAAAAAGCCTTCAGAAATTCTGAAGGCCTTTTGCTCCCCCTGCTGGACTTGAACCAGCGACCCTCTGATTAACAGTCAGATGCTCTAACCAGCTGAGCTAAGGAGGATTGTTATCGCTAACGGAGTGCAATATTAGGCGATTGGATTTAATTATGCAATACCTCATGAAATATTTTTTAAAATATTTTTTAACTCATTAATAATGAGGGTTACTTTTGCCAGTTCAGATTGAAAAAAAAGCAGATGTGTCAGAATGTCTTGTGTTTAATCAGAAAATAAGGTTAAATAAGCCAATTTGTCATTGAGTTCTTTCTGAGAAAATGACTGGCATATTTTTTTCTAATTGTCTATTAAATCAAAAATGGAAAAAATTATGACACTACTAGTAAAAGAAAACAGAGAAAAAGATTTCACTCCAAAATCATTTTCAGATTTTATAGATAGCTTTTTTAATGAAGCATCAGCCATACAAAGCAATCAGGCAAAATATTTTTCTCCCAAAGCGGATATATTAGAAGCAGATAAAGAATTTCAGATTCAGCTGGCTTTGCCAGGACTTAAGAAGGAAGATATCAAAGTTGACTTTCAAGAGAAAAGATTAACTGTAAGTGGGGAGAGAAAAGCTGAATTTAAAGATCAAGGAAAAAAGGTGCATGTTTTGGGAACTGCTTACGGGCAATTTCACAAATCTTTTGTTTTGCCTGATGAAATTTCGCATGAAAATATTCAGGCAGAGTTTAAGGATGGGATTTTATTCATTACAATACCAAAAGCTGAAAAAGTTGAAAAGAAATCAGTGATTGAAGTGAAATAATTGGATTAAAATCCGGAGATAAATTTTAATCTCCGGATTTTTTTAGTTAAAATACTTGTTGCACTTTTTCGTTAACGAGAAACAACTCTCAATTTTCTAAACTAAGTATGAAAGCAAAACACATTATTATTTTGGCTCTTGTCACGTCTTTGCTTGGTGGAGCCGTATCAATTTTCGGATATAAATATCTGATCGGAGAAAAGTATATTTATTCTGTACAGAACAGACCCCCTGCTGTTCTTTCAAATTATTCTGCTGATACAACTTCGGTAGTAGTGCCTGAAGGGCTTAACTTTATTCATGCTGCTGATGCTGCAAGGCCTGCAGTCGTGCATATTAAGACTTCTTATGAGCCCAAAAATCAGGGACAGTCAAGAGTTTATCCGGGCGGACCAATGGATCAGATGTTGAAGGAGTTTTTTGGAGATGGATTTTCAATGCCAGAGGGTAATTATCAGAATGGTGCGCCTCGCGAAGCATCGGGATCAGGAGTGATCATCTCTGCTGATGGTTATATCATAACCAACAATCACGTTGTAGAAAATGCAGATAATATAGAAGTTGTTCTCAATGACAAAAGAAGCTTCACCGGAAAACTTATTGGAACAGATCCTTCAACTGATTTGGCTCTTGTCAAAATAGAAGAGAAAGATCTGCCTACTGTAACTTATGGTAATTCAGATAATGTAAAAATCGGTGAGTGGGTGTTAGCGGTAGGTAATCCGTTTAATCTTACTTCGACTGTTACAGCTGGTATTGTAAGTGCTAAAGCCAGAAATATCAATATTCTGAAAAGCAAGGACAATCTGGCCATAGAATCTTTTATTCAAACAGATGCTGTGGTAAATCCTGGAAACAGTGGGGGGGCTCTTGTTAATCTTAGAGGAGAGCTGATAGGCATTAATACCGCTATTGCATCTCCTACAGGTTCGTATGCTGGTTATTCTTTTGCTGTGCCAGTAGCATTGGTAAAGAAAGTGATAAAAGACCTTGCTGAATATGGAACTGTTCAAAGAGCATTACTTGGAGTGAGTATAATGGAGATTAATTCAACTCTCGCAAAAGAGAAGGGACTTAAAGATGTTACAGGAGTTTATGTAGCTTCTGTAAATCAGTCAAGCGCTGCAGAAAAAGCAGGTTTAAAAGAAGGTGATGTAATTACTCATGTGAACCAGGTTCCTGTAAATTCTTCAGCTTCATTGCAGGAAAATGTGGCAAGATTCCGTCCTGGTGATAAAATTAAAGTAAAGTTTGTACGCGATGGAAAAGAGCAAGAAGCTGATGCTGTACTTATGAATACCAAAGGAAATACAGCGCTTGTGAAGAAAGAAGAAATCACGGCTTCATCAAAATCTGTTGGAGCCAGCTTGATTGACCTATCAAAAGAAGAAATGAAAAAATTGCGTATTGATGGAGGAGCAAAGGTTACTAAGTTGCTTCCTGGTAAATTCAAAGAAGCAGGTATTAAAGAAGGCTTCATTATTACTTCAATAGACAAACAGAAGGTTAAAAATGCAGAAGATTTGATGCACTATCTTGATAGCAATAAATCTGAAGGTACGCTTATTGGAGGTATTTATCCGAACGGACAAAAAGCCTACTACGCAGTTGCGTGGTAAGAGTTTGGATTACTAACAAATAATTTGAAAGGCGCCGAATAAGCGCCTTTCTTTTTTTGTTTTACTTTAAAATCAAAACAATTTTTTACAGATTAGCATTTATATTGGTCAATCGAAAATTCTTCATTAATGAAACTGAATTTAAAAGGAGCAGAAAAAATAGACTTTGCAGGGATCTTGTCAGAACTGGGTTTAAAAAATATCAATCCAGCTTTCAGTACAGGAAAATCGGATGCAGGAAAAGGTAAAAGGACGATAAAAGAGATATTTTCACCTGTAGATGGTGGGTCAATATCCAAAGTATATTTCGCAAATGATGAAGATTATGAACATGTAATTGTAACAGCGCAAAAAGCTTTTGAAGAATGGAGGCAATGGCCTGCTCCGAAAAAGAGGAGAGATTGTAAGGCAGATAGGAAACAAGTTACGTGAGCATAAAGACGCTTTGGGGAAATTGGTAACCTGGGAAACAGGTAAAATCATGCAAGAAGGATGGGGAGAGGTGCAGGAGATGATTGATATCTGTGACCTGGCAGTCGGTCTGTCAAGACAGCTTCATGGATTTACAATGCATTCAGAACGTCCAGAGCACAGAATGTACGATCAATATCATCCGCTTGGGCTGGTTGGAATTATTTCCGCATTTAATTTTCCGGTAGCTGTGTGGTCCTGGAATGCCATGCTCGCTGTAGTTTGCGGGGATGTATGTATATGGAAACCATCTGAAAAAACTCCTCTCACAGCGGTGGCTTGTCAGAATATAATCAAGCAAGTACTTAAGGAAAATCAGGTTCCGGAAGGTGTATTTAGTTACATCATCGGAGGAGCAGAGATTGGCGCAAAGCTCTCTGAAGATACAAGGATACCTCTTATTTCAGCTACAGGTTCAACCAGGATGGGTAAGAAGGTCGGAGAAAAGGTTGGTGCAAGACTTGGAAGATCTTTACTGGAGCTGGGTGGAAATAACGCTATTATAGTAACTGAAAAAGCTGATCTTGATCTGGCAATCAGAGCGATTGTATTTGGGGCAGTGGGTACATGTGGTCAGAGGTGTACTACTACAAGAAGGGTAATCGTGCATGAAAATGTCTATGATGTTTTAAAAAGAAGGTTGAAGAAGATTTATAATGATTTGCCGATTGGTAATCCATTTAAGCAGGGTATATTAGTCGGACCACTGATTGATCAGGCTGCAACAGAAAATTATCTTGCCGCACTTAAAAGAGTTGTGAAGGAAGGAGGGAAACTTATAACAGGGGGAACCGTAATTGAAAGCAAGGAATTCAAAACAGGCACTTATGTAAATCCTGCTTTGGTAGAGGCAAAGAATGAGTTTCCTACAGTTCAGGAAGAAACATTTGCTCCTATTCTATACATGATTAAATATTCAGGTCCGGTGACAGAAGCTATAAGAATTCAGAATGATGTGAAACAAGGGTTATCTTCATCCATTTTTTCAAATGATATAAGAGAAACCGAAACATTTCTTTCTCATTTTGGTTCTGATTGTGGTATCGCCAACGTGAACATAGGAACCTCCGGCGCAGAAATTGGCGGAGCATTTGGAGGAGAGAAAGAGACAGGTGGAGGAAGAGAATCAGGATCAGATGCGTGGAAAATTTATATGCGAAGACAAACCAATACAATCAATTTTAGCTCAAAACTTCCTCTGGCTCAAGGGATAAAGTTTGATTTATAAGTATTTAAATAAAATTATTGTTTTGAAGTGTCTATTTTGTTTTTAATTTAGCGAGATATTTAAAAAAGTTAAGATTTTTTATGGCTTCCAATGGAAAGAAGTATTACGCTGTAATGCTTGTTGATGACAACGAAATCGATAATCTAATCAATCAGAAGATGATTGAAGCCGCAAATATTTGCGAACACATTTTCGTACATTCGGGAGCAAAGAGCGCTATAGAGTTTTTGAAAAATATTGAAAAACTCGCGAAAGGCCCGCTGGATCTTTATCTTCCTGAAATTATTTTTCTGGATATTGATATGCCTCTAATGGATGGTTTTCAATTTCTGGATGAATTTGAAAAGTTGAGCGACAGTATTAAAGCCCACAGCAAGGTGATCATGCTTACTTCATCTCTGAATCCACAGGATATGAATAAGGCGAAGAAAAATCAATATGTTTTAAAGTATATAAATAAGCCACTAACTCAGGAGAATCTAAAAAAACTTTAGATTCTCTTAAGTTAATCTGTTTATAAAGTCCTCATCCAGCTTCAGATATTTCAATGGTGAGAAATACGGAGGGTTGATGGCTTTAATTTTTTGTATGTATCCGTGAATCTTACCTGACTTACTCTTCTTCACATCATTTAAAGATGTTTTTAATATTTTAGTAAACAACAGGATGTGTGCACAATTACCTTTACCTAATAATCTTACCTGGCGCTGAATACTATTTACAAGCTGATTGAATAAATCATAATCCTTCATCAGACAATATTGTAAAGCAAGGAATAGCTTTATCTCTAATTGAGTGTATGGATATTTTTTCAGACTCAGATCATTCAGCATGTTATTTACATATTTTGCAGCCTCGTCATACTTGTCTCCATAGTAACAGGATATAGCACGGTAAAGCACATAAATGATATACTGCGGAATATTATTTTTGTCGATATCAAAATCTTCGAAAATGGATTTATTTTCTTCGTATAGTAAATTCTCATTTTCAAGACGCATGTGTCTTTCCAGTTTTGTCAGAAGGAACTGGGGGGTAAAAGTATACAGGTTGTAATTTGAAATAAAGATTGCTGCAGTCTCATTTACCTCTTCATAATATTTTTCAGCTTTTCTGTATACCGCAACATTGGTATAATATTCAAGCTTCAAATATTCAAAAACCAGCTTTAAATGATAATAGATCGGATCAAGGTAATAGGAGTCGAAGATATTCTGAACCTTGTCAAATATATCTTCAATAGGATCCTGCTGGCCCTCAGAATTAATGCTCTTTTCTACAAATAACCAATGGTAGATATTCAGGCATGACATGTAGATATAAAGACGGTGAGATTGATAAAGATTGGAAACATTTTCCAGCTCTTTTTTCAATAGTGTCAACCCCAATTTCTCCGTCTCGTCGTAAGTGAGAAAATATATTCCCAGTTTCTTAAAGTACTCTGCAAGAAGGTCTTCTGCTTTGTCAACGGCAAGCATATAGGCCACGTGCCTGTTGTATAGCTGAGAATAGTTAAATTGATCAGGGCTGTTGATCTGAAGTTTTTTCAGGGTCTTATAAATGATCGTCAACTCGTTGGAAAGGTCATAATCGAGCAATTCTTTTTCGAGTTTTCTTAATGTCGCAAGCGCAATCGCTTTCTTTTTGGTAAAAACTATTTCATTGATGGTGGCTACTTTTTTCAGAAGGGTAGTCCTGGGACTTTCCATCTGATGAAGTAAATATTCCTCAATTTTTTGATTTAGTCTGGAGCGTAAAGTGTAATATGCATTGGTATTAACATCCAACTCCTCCATTATTTTTGTGTCAGATAATTGCTTTTCCCTCATAAATTTGAGGAGATAAGCTGACTTTTCCGCGTTACTTTCAATCAGGGAATCATAAATAGAATTATAATCCTTGGGTGAAAGCTGTTTTATAATATTCTTGAGCTTTGACATTTGATTTTCCTGGGGGATAAGGATGTTATCACGCTTAAACTGGTCAAATCTACTAAAAAAAACATCGACTGGAAAGAGAAAAACCTTTAAAAGTTACATTTTTAAGGTTGAAATAGAAAGTTCCAGGAAGAATGTAATTTTTAGAAAATGAAATAATAGAAATTAAAGTAAGAAAACACCGTGAAAATGAGTTATGTAAGATTGGTGTAATGGCATCTTTTGCAAATAATCTCATAAAAATATTAACGTACAATAATTTAGATATTATTTTTTTTATACGCTTAAAAATGAAAAAAGATAACAACGTCTGAAATTTAAATTTCAAGTGAAGCTGAAAATGTCACTTTTTTTAAAATGGAAATTAAGAATTCTGAAAGGTCAATTATAAAAATAGTATAATTCAGTGTGCAAAAACTGCCAGGTTGGGTTTGTTAAAAAAATAAAAGCCCCTGAACTTCAGGAGCTTTTTGTGGAGAATACCGGATTCGAACCGGTGGCCTCTTGCATGCCATGCAAGCGCTCTAGCCAGCTGAGCTAATCCCCCATTGCGCTGCAAATATATTAAAAAGGTAGAATAAACAAGTAATCTTTAATTTATTATCCTGGCAGCTTTTATAAACCTTGGACGATAATAATCAGAATAGAGATCATCTTCAATTACTCCCATTTTGGTAGTGGAATGAATGAATTTTACACTATTGCTTTTTACCTCAGTAACAAGACCAACATGGTTTATTTTATTGCCACCTTTATTATCGCTAAAGAATAAAAGGTCGCCTTCTTTTACATCGCCTATTTTAACGGATTTCCCATATTCACTCTGAGCAGTTGAAGTTCTGGGCAGGATGATGTCAATTGTTTTGAAGGAATTGCAGACAAGTCCTGAGCAATCAATGCCGGCTTTTGTTGTTCCTCCATATTTATAGTGTGTGCCAAGAAAAGACCTTGCCGAATTCACAACCTGTTGAGCTTTCTCTTCACTTGCCTTGTCTGGTTTTATTACTTTAGTTTGTGACT
The DNA here is from genome assembly GCA_024707265.1 of Sporocytophaga sp. Lineage (GTDB taxonomy): Bacteria > Bacteroidota > Bacteroidia > Cytophagales > Cytophagaceae > Sporocytophaga. The sequence continues at coordinate 132,862 of JANQAB010000002.1, forward strand.
GACTGTTTTTACGGGATGTATTATGTTTTGATGGCTTACAAGAAACCATGACAGCAACAAAAATCGTTGAGAATAAGATTGGGTTAATTATCGATTTGATAACTTTGAAGAAATGCATACCAAAGTTTTTGTAAATTTAATTGATTAATATAAAGGGCTACAATGAATACGCAAACGCTTACGGAAAATTTTATTGACGAGTTGGTAAAAATTACCGGCCCTGAGTATGTGTTTACAGATTCTGAATCATTGGAAAAATATGGTCAGGACGAAACGGAAGATCTTGTTTTCCTTCCTCATATAGTGGTGAAGCCTGCAAATGCTCAGGAAATTAGTTCAATCATAAGACTGGCTATTGAAAATAAAATTCCTGTTACCCCAAGGGGAGCGGGTACAGGTTTGAGCGGAGGTGCATTGCCAGTTGAAAAGGGTATTCTTCTTTCTACAGAAAGACTTAATAAAATCATTTCCATTGACGAAAGAAATTTCCAGGCAACAGTGGAGACGGGCGTAGTGACCCAGGTTTTCCAGGAAGCTGTAATTGCTAAAGGACTTTTTTATCCGCCGGATCCATCAAGCAGAGGAAGTTGCTTCATCGGCGGGAACCTTGCAGAATCTTCCGGTGGTCCAAAAGCAGTGAAATATGGAGTGACCAAAGATTATGTTCTTAATCTTGAAGTCGTATTGCCTACAGGAGAAATTATATGGACCGGCGCCAATGTTCTGAAAAATGCCACAGGTTACAACCTTACACAACTGATGATCGGAAGTGAAGGTACTCTTGGTATTATCACTAAAGTTGTTTTCAGGCTTATTCCTCATCCTTCTAAAGATATTGTGATGCTGATTCCTTTTAAGTCTGCTGAACAGGCTTGTGAAGCTGTCAACAGCATATTGCATACGGGAGTTAGACCATCTGCTCTTGAGTTTATGGAAAGGGATGCTATTGAATGGAGCGCCGGATACCTTAATCTGGAAATAGATCTTCCTAAAGATGTTGAGGCACACCTTTTGGTGGAAGTAGATGGAAATGATCTTGACCTTCTTTCTCTTGATGCTGAAAAAATTTATGAAGCAGTAAGTGGGTTTGATATTTATGAGCCTTTGTTTGCAGATTCTGCTCAGCAAAAGGAAGACTTATGGAGAATAAGAAGAAATGTGGGACATGCGGTAAAGTCAAATTCAATTTACAAAGAAGAAGATACTGTCGTTCCAAGAGCTGAGCTACCTGCACTTATAAAGGAAATTAAAAGAATATCCACTAAGTATAATTTTAAGTCTGTTTGTTATGGTCATGCAGGAGATGGAAATCTCCATGTTAACATTGTACGAGGTAATTTGAGCGAAAAAGAATGGAATGAAAACATTCAGGAAGGGATTAAGGAATTGTTCAGATATACGGTTTCAGTGGGTGGTACTATCTCCGGAGAACACGGTATTGGATTTGTTCAGCGTCCTTATATTGATATCGCAATTGGAGAGAAGCAGCTTGAATTGATGAGACAGATCAAGAAGGTTTTTGATCCGAATGGAATTTTAAATCCGAATAAAATTTTTTAAGTCAAAGGAATATTTTAAATGTGCGGAATAACAGGAATAGTTGCCTATAACCAAATTGGAAGCCTATACATGATCAACCTTGTAAAGGCCATGAACAAGCTTGAAAACAGAGGTCCTGACTGGAGAGGTAGCTACATAGATGATCATTTTGGTCTGGGCCACAGAAGGCTTTCAATCATAGATACTAGCAGAAGTGGTGATCAGCCAATGAAAGATGAATCCGGCAGATATGTTCTGGTTTATAACGGAGAGATCTTTAACTATCAGGAGTTGAGGACTGCACTTGTTAATAAAGGTGTTTCTTTCAAATCCAATTCCGATACCGAAGTTTTACTGAATCTTTTGATTCTTGAGGGACCGGCATGTTTGCAAAAACTTATTGGTTTTTTCTCATTTGCCTTCCTGGATATAGAAGAGAATTCAATTTTGCTGGCAAGAGACAGGTTTGGAATAAAGCCCTTGTATTACTATGAGGATGAAGATAAGTTTCTGTTTGCTTCTGAGTTAAAGTCTTTACTGGCTTATAATATTGAAAGGCATGTAGACAATATCGCTGTGCTCCAATATTTGCAGTTCGGCTTTATTCCGGCCCCACATTCCATCATAAAAGGGGTTAAAAAAGTTGAGCCTGGTACTTATCTGAAAGTAAAGAAAAGAGATGTAAAGATTCATAGATATTATGATCTGACTGAAAAAACAACTCCGATAACTGATTCTTATGATGCAGCAAAGAAGAAAATTATAGAATTACTTGATGATTCTGTGCAGAAAAGAATGATTTCAGATGTCCCTTTGGGAGCTTTTCTAAGCGGGGGCATAGATTCTTCTGCCATCGTAGCATTGGCAAGTAATCATAACAAATATCTGAATACCTTTTCAATCGGATTTAAAGATGAGCCATTTTTTGATGAAACAAAGTATGCTAAACTAGTTGCAGATAAATTCCAGACAAACCATACCGTATTTAACCTAACCAATGAGGATCTCCTGGAAGAGGTCTATAATGTGATGGATTATATAGACGAGCCCTTCTCCGACTCCTCAGTGCTTCCATTTTATATTTTGAGCAAACGCACATCAAAGAAGATGAAAGTGGCACTGTCCGGAGACGGTGGAGATGAGGTGTTTGGAGGCTATAACAAACATTTTGCTGATTACAAAATAAGGCAGGGAGGTTTTCTAATGAATGCTGCTACCGCCTTGTTGCCATTGATTAAGCAGCTACCAGCTTCCAGAAACTCTCCTTTTTATAATAAGGTTCGGCAGGCAATCAAGCTGGCGGAAGGAGCAAAGTTGAAAGATGCAGACAGATATTTGCTTTGGAGTTCGTTAAATAATACTAAAGCATTGCCTCAAATATTTACAGAAAACTTTTGGGCAAGTGCAGAAGCAGGGGAATTGGAGCAGAGAAATAAATACTATCAAAGGTTTTTCAAAGGAAAGCCGGATATTAATCAAGTGCTTTTGTCGGACATAAATTTTGTACTTCCCAATGATATGCTGTATAAAGCTGATATGATGTCTATGGCCAATGGTCTGGAAGTTAGGACTCCATTTCTTGATCATCGTCTGGTGGAATATGTGAACGGCTTGCCATCCTCCTTTAAAATCGGAGAGTCTATGCAAAAAAGAATCTTGCAGGATGCCTTCAAAGATGTTTTGCCTAAAGAATTATACCGTAGACCCAAGAAAGGATTTGATGTTCCCATGATGAAATGGTTTAGATTTGAATTGCGGCCATTGATCAAGGAGCAACTTCTTGAAGACGAATTTATTAAGGAGCAAGGAATTTTTTCTCCCGAATACATCAAAGGAATTAAAGAGCAACTTTTTGGAGGAAAAGCTATAGATCAGGATAAGGTTTGGAATTTAATAGTCTTCCAATACTGGTATCGAAAATACATTTTCAGATATAATTAATTAATTTACTATTTTTGGCGATTGTTAATTTAAACAATAGCTTTTGACATTGTCAAAGCCAGAAAATAAATATTTTAAAACAGGATAGGGATTTTCAGCGTAAGGTTGAAAGTTTCGATATTTTTAAAAAATGAAAAAAGCTTTAATTACTGGAATTACAGGTCAGGATGGTGCATATCTGGCAGAACTTCTTCTTAAAAAAGGTTATGAGGTTCATGGAATAAAGAGAAGAACATCTCTTTTTAATACAGACAGAATAGATCACCTTTACATGGATCCCCATGAAAAGAATGTCAATATGAAGCTTCATTATGGTGATTTGACAGATTCAACAAACATCATCAGAATTATCCAGGAAGTGCAACCTGATGAGATTTACAATCTTGGTGCAATGTCTCATGTGAAGGTTAGTTTTGAAACCCCTGAGTATACAGCAAATGTTGACGGGCTCGGAACATTGAGGATACTGGAAGCAGTTCGTTTGCTGGGGTTGACAGAGAAAACGAAAATTTATCAGGCATCTACTTCTGAGCTTTATGGTTTGGTACAAGAAGTACCTCAAAGTGAAAAAACTCCTTTTTATCCAAGATCTCCATATGCAGTTGCTAAAATGTATGGTTACTGGATCACTGTAAATTACAGAGAAGCTTATAATATGTTCGCGGTAAACGGCATCCTGTTTAATCACGAATCTCCGTTAAGGGGTGAAACTTTCGTGACAAGAAAGATCACAAGAGGTGTTGCGCGTATTGCGCTTGGTCTTCAGGATAAATTGTATCTTGGAAACCTTGATGCAAAAAGGGACTGGGGCCATGCTAAAGATTATGTAGAAGCTATGTGGCTGATGCTTCAGCAAACTAAGCCTGAAGACTTTGTAATTGCAACCGGTATTACAACTACAGTTAGAGATTTTGTAATCCTTGCATTTAAGGAGGTGGGCATAGAGCTTGAGTTTAAAGGCAAAGGTGTTAAAGAAGTTGCGAAGGTAAAATCCTGCTCTAACAAAGCTTTTCAGTTGAAAAAGGGAACAGAGGTTTTGGCTGTTGATCCAATGTACTTCAGACCTACTGAAGTAGAATTATTAATTGGAAATCCAACCAAAGCTAAGAAAAAGCTTAAATGGAAGCCTCAATATAATTTGAAATCTTTGGTTAAGGAGATGGTAAAGTCAGACGTTGAACTATTCAAGAGAGACGAATATCTGAAACAAGGCGGACATAAGATTCTGAATTATTTTGAATAACATGCAGAAGGACAGTAAAATTTTTGTTGCCGGGGCCAGAGGAATGGTAGGATCTGCCATTGTGAGGAAATTGCAGAAGGAAGGATACTCCAATTTGATCATTAGAACATCTAAGGAACTGGATTTGAGAGATCAAAAGCAAGTTCAGGATTTCTTTGAAAAGGAAAAGCCTGAATTTGTATTTCTTGCTGCAGCCAAAGTAGGGGGAATATTGGCTAACAATACTTACCGCGCAGATTTTATCTATGAAAACCTGATGATCCAGAATAATGTCATTCATCAGGCCTATGTACATAAAGTGAAGAAGCTGATGTTCCTTGGTTCTTCCTGTATTTATCCAAAACTAGCGCCACAGCCTTTAAAGGAAGAGAGCCTTTTAACAGGTTTGCTTGAGTATACCAATGAGCCTTATGCAATTGCAAAAATTGCCGGTATAAAAATGTGTGAAGCATACAGAGATCAGTATGGATGCAGTTTCATTTCGGTGATGCCTACTAACCTTTATGGTCCTAATGATAATTATGACCTTAAGAATTCTCACGTATTACCTGCATTGATCAGAAAGTTTCACACTGCTAAAAAAGAAGGCCAAAAGACAGTTGAGATATGGGGAACCGGATCTCCAAAGAGAGAATTCCTCCATGTGGATGACCTTGCGGATGCATGTTTCTTTCTGATGCAAAATTATAATGAAAAGGGTTTTTTGAATATAGGTGTAGGAGATGATATCACCATTAAAGAACTTGCTTTGTTAGTTAAAAAGATCGTTGGTTTTGAAGGAGAATTGGTTTTTGATACTTCTAAACCTGACGGAACCCCAAGAAAGTTAATGGATGTAGGTCGCCTTAACGATCTCGGTTGGAAGGCCAGAATTCCTCTTGAGGAAGGAATTGCTTCTGTTTATAATGAAGTCAAATCAATCCTTTAAATAATTAGAACGCTGCCTGTGTCTGAAGGTTTGTCCAGGCAGCGTTTATTCCTCTGATATTTTTTATAATCATAAATCCTTCTCCATATTATAAAAATGGACTTCATTCCTTTTCTTGATTTAAGTAGACAATACCAAAAAATAAAACAAGAGCTGCTTAAGGCAAGTGAAGAGGTTTTTGAAGCTTCAGCATTTTCACTTGGTTCCACAGTTGAAAAATTTGAAGAGCAATTCGCTTCTTATTGTCAGGTAAAACATGCAGTAGGTGTTGACAATGGAACCTCTGCAATCGTTCTGGCGCTGAAAGCCTCAGGAGTTAAAGAGAAGGATGAAGTCTTAGTTCCAGCTAATTCATTTATTGCGACTGCTGCTGCCGTCTCTCACATCGGAGGAGTGCCGGTATTCGTGGACTGCACCCCTGATACATGGCAGATAAGCGCAGATGATGCAAAGAGTAAAATTACTTCAAAGACAAAAGCCATTATAGGAGTGCACCTTTACGGAATGCCATTTGATATTGCAAGCATCCGGAAAATTGCGGAAGAAAACAATCTGATATTATTAGAGGACTGTGCTCAGGCACAGGGGGCAAGATACAATGGAGTATCTGTAGGGAACTTTGGTATAGCAGGTACTTTTAGTTTTTATCCGGTGAAAAATCTTGGAGCATATGGTGAAGCAGGAGCTGTGGTGACGAACGATGGTCAGGTTTCAGAAAGAGTAAAAAGGCTAAGAAATCATGGCAGTATAGAAAAATATATCCATGAAGAGATAGGCTTTAACATGAGGATCGATGCACTTCAGGCTGCATTTTTATCAGTAAAATTAAATCACCTGCATGAATGGAATCTAAGAAGAAGGGAGATTGCGGCATTTTATAAAAGTGTAATCAAAAATCCTAAGCTCACTTTTCAGCATGTTCCTGAGAATTGTTATTCAGTATATCATCTTTTTGTAGCGACTACTAAAGATAGAGATAATTTCCGGGAGTATCTGAATCAACATAAGATAGATAGTGGTCTTCACTATCCGGTACCTTGTCATCTTCAGAAAGCATACACTTCATTGGGTTATTTAAAAGGAGATCTGCCCAATGCAGAATATCTGGCGGAGCATTGTCTGTCTCTCCCAATGTTCCCAGAGCTCAGGCAGTCAGAGGTGGAGTATATTGCTGAAGTGATCAATAAATATTAAGATCTTATTTTAGAAAGGCAGTAAATGTTTTTTCCCCGCCTTAATCATTCTTTCGATCATATCAACAACCTGCAACCCTTCTTCAGCAGTAGTGGTAGCGTGGCTTCTGCCTTTTAATGTATCCACTACATTTTCTATAATGAAATGATGATTCGCCGCAGATCCTTTGTAGCATCCATAATCATTAGGAGGGTTGGATTGTGCAAGCTCAGGCATTGTATAACCTTTGATATTGCAGTAAACCACTTCATTCATGTATTGTCCGCCTACTTTTACTGTACCTTTTTCGCCGATTATAGTAATACTGCTTTCAAGGTTTTTTTCATAAACGGAAGTGGTAAAATTAAAAGAACCTGTTCCTTCCTTTACAAAGTCAAAGTTGATATATCCGGAGTCTTCGAATTCTGTAAGACCGTTATGTGAGAAATTATGAAAAGTGGAACGAATATTTTTGATGTCGCCGAAAAGCCAGAACATCATATCTATAAAGTGTGAAAATTGTGTGAATAGTGTTCCTCCATCAAGTTTTTTGGTTCCTTTCCAGGTATGTTTATGGTAATAGCGTTCATCCCTGTTCCAGAAGCAGTTGATCTGCACCATGTATATTTTACCAAGGTGCTTTTCTTCCATTATATTTTTCAACCATACAGAGGGCGGACTATATCTGTTCTGCATGACACAGAATACCTGCTTGTTCATTCTCCTGCTTTCTTCAATCACCTCACGGCATTTTTCTGAAGAAATGTCCATAGGCTTTTCTATTACTACAGATTTATTTGCCTGAAGAGCAATTAATGCCTGATCTGCATGAAGTGCATTAGGAGTACAGATATTAATGACGCGGGATTCCGGATGATTTTTTTAGGAGGGCATTTATAGAATTATAAAAAGGAAGATGACTAAAGCCCGCCAGATCTAATTTTTCTTTAGGTTTTATATCGCAAAGTGCGACAACTTCAGCCTCAGGATGTTGCTCAATCATTGCAGCATGTCTTTTACCAATATGCCCGCAACCTATAATTGCAAATTTTATCGTTTCTTCCTTCACTATAATATTAACTAATTCTCTTTACTGTACTGTTTTTTAACTCGTATTGTTGTCCGCTTTCTTTGCAAACAGCGATTCCGGCTTCATTAAACTGTAGTTTATGACCGTATTCGCTCATCCAGCCCTTATGTCTGCCAGGGTTTCCTGTAATCAGGGCAAATGGCTGAACTGATTTTGTCACAACTGCACCTGCTCCGATAAAGGCAAATTCTCCGATGGTAATTCCGCAGATAATAGTTGCGTTGGCACCAATCGTAGCACCTCTTTTAACAAGTGTCTTTTTGTATTCGCTTTTCCTGATAATAGCGCTTCTTGGATTTATTACATTGGTAAAAACCATTGAAGGTCCAAGAAAGACATCATCTTCACATTCCACACCTGTGTACACAGAGACATTATTCTGAATTTTAACATTATTGCCCAGAATTGTCCCTGGTGATATAACAACGTTTTGGCCCAGCGAACAATTGTCTCCGATTTTGGAATTAGGCATAATATGGCAGAAGTGCCAGATTTTGGTGCCTTCGCCAATGCTACAACCAGGATCTACAACTGCGGTTTCATGTACAAAATATTTCTCAGACATAAAAATTAGGCTTTGAAGAAAGCCAGTAATTTATTTGCAATATAAGATAATTCTTCGGGATTAAGATCTGGATGCATGGGCAGGGAAAGTACCTCTTCTGTCAGCTGTTCGGCTACCGGAAAATCTCCTTTTTTATATCCTAAATACGAATAAGCCTTCTGAAGGTGAAGGGGAACGGGATAATATATCATGGAAGGAATACCATTTTCTTCAAGGAATTTCCTGAGCTCGTTTCTTTTTTTCTTTATCCTTAAGGTATATTGATGAAACACATGACTGTTTACTGAAGAAATAATCGGAGGGACAATCTCTTCAACGCCCTCAAATTTTTCATTATAGAATTGAGCCGCTTTTTGCCTTTTAGAAATATCTCTTATGAGATATTTCAATTTGACAGACAAAACGGCTGCCTGGAGTGTATCCAGTCTTGAATTTATTCCGATTATCTCATGTTGATATTTCTCTCTCTGTCCATGATTGGCTATCATTCTGATTTTCTGAGCCAGAATATTGTCAGAAGTAAAAATAGCTCCTCCATCGCCGAAGCAGCCTAAAACTTTTGAAGGGAAAAATGAAGTTATGCTGATTGCACCTACCGAACCGGTTTTGATATTTTCCTGATTCAAAATGTGTTCAGAACCAAGAGACTGGGCATTGTCTTCAATGATTTTGATTCCTGTGTTTTCCGTTAGTTTTTTTATCGAAACCATGTCACATGCCTGTCCAAACAAATGGACCGGAATAATTGCCTGGGTATTCGATGTGATCAGAGGTTGAATTTTTTGCGGATCTATGTTAAAGGAGTCAGGATCAGAATCTACAAGTACAGGCTTTAATTTTAATAGTGCTGCAGCTTCCAGAGGTGCTATATAGCTGAAAGCAGGAATAATAATTTCAGCGTTTTCCTGAAGTTCGCAAGCCATCATGGCAATCTGAAGAGCATCAGTTCCATTCCCGCAGCTGATGCAGAAAGGGATATCTATAAATTTAGAAAGCTCAGATTCAAAAGCCCTTACCTCTGGACCCTGAATGAAATTGGTATCAGAGATCGTATTCTGAATTGAGCTATCAATTTCATTTTTATACCTTAAGTACTGTCGTTCCAGGTCGACAAGTTTAATTTGCATAAAATAATGCTCCGGTTTTTCTGTTATTCCCCTAATTGAATTCCTCTCCCCAATCCTATTAATCACGTCGGATTTTATTCTTTTTTTAAGAAAGAAAGAGTAATTTGTAAAGTTATCGAAAAGAATGATAATACAGATCCTAAATATTTTAACTCCGTTTATAATTTAAAAATTGACCAGAGTTTAAATTCAATAAATCTCTTAAATGGAATATATTGATATAGAAAGTATTAAAGACAAAGCTGATGAGCTGAAAGAAAAATTCCAATCACAAAAGCCTTTTAAATATATAGTTTTTGAAAATTTTTTTCTGGCGGAAAAAGCTGAGGAAATTTATCAGAGTTATCCAACTATAAAAGAAGGGAAGTGGGATGGCACTACTTACATTGATCAGAAAAATAAATTTCAAAAAGCTGATTTTGAAAAAGATAGCACTTTTGACAAAGTTTTCAAAGAGCTTAATTCAGCTGAGTTTCTTAAATCGATAGAAAATGTCACCGGATTAGTGGGGTTGAGAGGTGATGAAGAATTATTTGGCGGGGGCCTTCATCAATCAGTCAAAGGTGCATTTTTGAATGTACATGTTGATTACAATATTCATCCGAAAACCAAGTATCACCGTAGGCTCAATATAATCATTTATCTGAATAAGGATTGGATGGAAGAATATGAGGGACACCTGGAATTGTGGGACTTTACTGATGGGAATAAGAATCTACTTAGCAAGATTGCACCTACATTCAATAGATGTGTCATATTTGAAACCAACGAGATTTCTTATCATGGTCATCCAAAGAAATTAAATGCACCAGAAGGTGTTAACCGGAAGTCGTTGGCTGCATACTATTATACGGAGACAAGACCTGAAAAGGAAATAGCTGAGGAGCATAATACGGTTTATGTCAATACTGAAGGGGTGGGAGGTTATTTAAAGAGATTAAGGTCTGGAATTAAAGCTTTTATAGAGCGAATAAGTGGGTGATATTTTATAAAGGAAAGATCTGTTTTAAGTTATTAGAGGATTATGAAAGAAAGAGAAGATTGGACAGAAATTATAGAAGCCAAAAGCAGTTTTGATTTTGATTTGGGCGAATTGTTCAGACATAGAGATTTGTTGTTTTTATTTGTGAAAAGAGATTTTGCTGCAACTTACAAACAAACTGTACTCGGACCAGCCTGGTTTTTTATTCAGCCTCTTTTAACGACAATAGTTTTTACTATAATATTTGGGAAAATCGCTGGTATATCTACAGAAGGTTATCCCAAAATAATCTTCTATTTATCAGGTATTGTTTTATGGTCTTATTTTGCAGAGTGTCTTACGAGAACGTCTACTGTTTTCAAAGACAATGAAAGTATATTGGGGAAGGTATATTTTCCAAGAATAATTATGCCATTGTCAATTGTTGCAAGCAGTTTGGTGAAGTTTGGAATTCAGTTTTTGCTGTTTTTGATAATATGGACTTACTATTTTTTTAAGGCAAATACAATTCATCCTTCCGCTTATTTATTGATATCTCCATTTCTTATATTGCTTATGGGAGCTCTTGGTCTGGGGGCTGGGTTAATCATAAGCGCACTTACGACACGTTACAGGGATTTGGTATTTGTTATTACTTTCGGAGTTCAGTTATTGATGTTTATTACGCCCGTTATTTATCCATTGAGTGCCGCTAATTCAAACTTTAAATTATTGATATACTTAAATCCTATTACTCCAATAATTGAAACTTTCAGATACGTATTTATCGGTGCCGGAAATATGAACTTGTTAAATCTTGGATATAGTTTACTGGTGACTTTGCTTATATTGATATTAGGTATTTTTTTGTTTAACAGAGTTGAAAAAAACTTTATGGACAGCATCTAGAGGATTATAGGAGAAAGACAATGGAAAGCGTAATTAAGATAGAAGAATTAGGGAAGCTGTATCAGTTAGGTACAATCGGAACCGGAACGCTCAGTCGTGACATGGAGAAATGGTGGGCAAGGATGCGTGGAAAAGAAGATCCTTTCTTAAAACTTGGAGAAATAAATGACAGGACTAAAAGTCAGAATGAAAATTTTGTATGGGCTCTGAAAGATGTTTCTTTTGAAGTTAAGAAAGGAGAGGTGTTAGGAATTATAGGAAGAAATGGTGCAGGTAAAAGTACCCTGTTAAAGTTATTGTCAAAGGTTACTAAGCCTTCTGTCGGTAGGATTAAAGTCAAAGGTAAAATAGCCTCACTCCTGGAAGTTGGTACAGGATTTCATCCGGAGTTGACAGGGCGGGAGAATGTATTTTTAAATGGAGCTATTATGGGTATGGCAAGATTTGAAATTCAGTCTAAATTTGATCAGATTATAGAGTTTGCTGGTGTTGAGCGTTATATAGATACGCCGGTTAAAAGATACAGCAGTGGTATGTATGTTCGTCTTGCTTTTGCTGTAGCGGCTTTTCTTGAGCCTGAGATACTAATAATAGATGAAGTACTTGCGGTAGGAGATGCAGAGTTCCAAAAGAGATGTTTGGGCCGGATAAAGGAGGTTAGTGAAAGTGATGGTAGGACAATATTGTTTGTAAGCCATAACCTGGGATCGATACACACCTTGTGTACAAAAGCTCTATGGCTGGACAAAGGAACGGTTAAGCAAATAGGCACTCCAGGAGAAGTAATCAAAAGTTATAATCAAACAACTATTGAGAATGCCGGTGAGTTTGTTCGGGATAAGGATCCTGGTAATAAGCCATTATGGTTTGAGAGGATTTATATAACAGATTGGAAGAATGAAAAGAAATCTATATTTCTGCATGATGAAGATATTTTTATCCATTATGAAATAGGGAATAATCTTTCATGGTCGGACAATCCATATAATTTGTTTTGCACAATTCTGGATGAAAATGGGCAAAGAATATTTTCAGCAGAGTCAGAAGTTTTAAAAGATAATAAGACTGTTCTAAAAATAAAAGGAAATATGTTGGTTCGTGGAAATTATTCTTTGGAAACTTTTATTCACAAACCAATGGTAGTGCAAGTCGATAAGTTGAAGGAGGTTTGTCTTTTCAATATTGTTGACAATGGCTCAGCTTTAAATATCCATGGTGATTATGATTATGGCAGAGTCTTCGGAAATTTTGAATGGAAATATGATAATTGATTTTCTCCGAATTTAGAATTTAAGTATGGTTGAAGCCTATTTAGAAAAAGAACAAAGGTATTTCTCAATCCCCAGAAAGGATCTCCTGCCTTTCGTGCCTGAGAATCTGGAAAGAGCCTTAGATGTGGGTTGTGGCGATGGGAACTTTGCCGAATTGATTACCAATGAGAAATGTTGCAGAGAGGTATGGGGAATTGAACCTTACTTCAAATCTAAAAATGATACCTCTCTAAAACTTAAAAAAATTTTTCATACTTCTATTGAAGGTTCTTTGGATGAATTACCCGATGGCCATTTTGATTGCATCTTTTTCAATGATGTTCTGGAGCATCTAGTAGAGCCAGGTAAGGTGTTGGAAGATATAAAAGGAAAGCTGAGAAAGGATGGAGCTGTAATAGCTTCTATCCCTAATATACTGCATTTTGAAACTATCTATAAGATCTTACGAAATCTTGATTGGAGATATGAAAATGCAGGGATTATGGATAAAACTCATTTACGGTTCTTTACAAAGAAGAGTATGGTGCGAATGTTTGAAAGCAGTGGGTATAAAGTGGATCTTATACAAGGGCTCAATCCAGAATTCGGAAGAAAGTTCAAAGTTCTTAATTTTATTGCAGGTGGAAGAATTGAGGAAATGAAATATGTGCAAATGGTAGTTAAAGCCAGTCCATTGTTTTAATATGTATACACCCCTTGTCTCAGTTATCATTCCCAGTTATAATCATAGCCGGTTCCTAAACAGGAGAATTGAAAGCGTGCTAGGTCAGTCTTATTCAAATTTTGAAGTAATTATACTTGACGACTGCTCAACAGATAATAGCAGGGAAATAATCCAGGAATTTGTTGGAAGGGAAAAGATATCAGGAGTAGTATTCAATGAGAGCAATAGCGGTTCTCCTTTTAAACAGTGGCAAAAGGGGATCGCAATGGCCAAAGGAGAAATTATCTGGATTGCTGAAAGCGATGATACTGCAGATAAGTATTTTCTTGAAAAACTAATTCCTCATTTTGTAAAAGATAATGATATTGGAATAGTGTATTGTGATTCGATTATTGAAAGAGATGGAGTAAAATTATCTCAGACATTTAAAGGTCTTAAAAATAATCGATTCAATACTGACAGGTGGTCTGAAGACTACTACAATTCAGGGCTTGATGAAGTAAGTAAATATTTGTTAAGGTTTTGTACCATAAACAATGCAAGTGCTGTCCTTTTCAGGAAAGCTTTTCTGGAGGAAGCAAATCCGTTTGATCTGAATCTTAAATATATAGGGGACTGGTATGTTTATTTAAAAGTCTGTGCCTCTTATAATATTTATTATTGCTCAGAATCACTCAATTATTATTCTGAACATGCCCAAAACACCTTTTCTAAAATATTAAAAAATGACGCTTTTGTAGAAGAAAATTTTAAAGTTTTTGATTGGATTTACCGCGCAGGGCTTATAGAAGATCGAAACCTTTTGAATTCTGAATTTTTTGACAAAACCCGACATTCGCTGGTAAAAAACATGTCTTTGGAAAAGCTGAAAATGCATGGTAGACTTTCGCTGATATCCCCATATTTGTGGGTTAGATTAGTTTTGTTTAATTTATATAAACCGCTTAAGGACAGGTTTTTAAAGTTGGTGTAATGTTGCAGTGCTCTATCATAATACCAACAAAAGACAGGCATGAAATATTTCAAAGGACTTTGGAGGCGGCTGTCAATGCAGGAAAAGAGAATTGTGAGGTTATAGTAATTAATGAAGGTCAGGAAGATTTGGACATAGGGCAATTTGATCGTGTTAGGGTTTATAATACAGGAGGAAAAGGTGTTTCCTATGCAAGAAATCTGGGGGCAAAATTGGCAAAGTATGATCTGCTGATTTTTATAGATAATGATATCTTATTGAATGCTGAAAATGTCAGAAGAATTCTGGAGGTTCATTTTTCCTTTCCTAAGGCACTTGTTAATCCTGTATGGAGACATTCAGACCATATTCAAAATCTGAAAAAAACTTCTTTGCTCGGACGATTTATGCTGAAATATTTTCATGATGATAGTTTTAAGTCCAGATACCTGAGTAATAATAAATGTAACTGGAAAGAAAATGAGGTATTCCAGTCTCAAAACGATGGCTTTGCTGAATGCTGTTTTTTCATTTCCAGAAAAGAATTTTTGAAAGCTGGTGGATTCAATGAGGATTTTAAGTTTGGAAAGGAAGGATTGGAGTTTTCAGAACGGCTGAATACTTCAGGAGTTAAAATCTTTATTGATCCTCAAAATGTAGTTATTCATAATGAAATAGATAGGTATGTTGACTACAAACTTTTTGTGAACAGAAAGAAGGATGACGTTGATTTTTATTTACATACGGAAGGAGGATCTGAAAAAGTAGCTCCTCTAATAACTGTTTTCGTTTATTCAATCTTATTCAGGATAAGATTTATCTTTGAATTTCTGATTTCTAGAATTCCGAACTATAAAATATTGGACCCGATCTATTCAAAAAATTTACTTATTCTGAGTCAGATTACGTTTTACAGTTTTCTCAAAGAAAGAAGGAAGAATCAAAAAACTTGTCCGGAATCTGATTGTAAGTTACAATGTATAGCCTTATTTATACTCAATTTAGTTACAGATTAAACGACAAATGATTTGAAGTTATCTTATTGAAACAGGGTTCAGTCTTATAAAAAGAAGGATGTAGAAATCTCCTTTGGTAATATTAATAATTAACATGGTTTCTGTTGTTGTACCCTTATATAATTGTGGAAAATACATTTCAAAATGTATTGAAAGCATCCTAAAGCAGACATATTCCGATTTTGAGCTCATAGTTTGTGATGATGGATCAACAGATAATAGTCTTGAGATAGTAAAATCTTTTGAAGACGAAAGAATTGTTGTAATGTTCAACGATAAAAACGAGGGCCTTGTATTTACCTATAACAGATTATTCAATAGTGCCAAGGGGGATTTTATAATGATTCAGGATGCTGATGATTGGAGCATTGAGTCTCGAATTTCTGATCAACTTGAGATCTTTGAAACATATCCCGATGTATCAATATGTGGGACGAATGGTTATTTTTACTATAATGAACAAAGGAAGATTCCTTGTCAATCTAAAGGTTCAGGGTATGTAACCGATATTAAATCACAGGTACCTTTTATTCCTGCTTCAGTTATGTTTAGAAAGGAGGTTTTGAAAGTAGTGCCGGGTATGCATAAATATTTCTCACATGCAACTTCTATGGATCAGTATTTCTTACTCGATATACTGTTGAATTTTAAAGGATATTTTCTGGATAAACATCTTTACTATGCCAGATTTAATCCAACATCAAACACTCGCCTTTTGAACGGAAGTCTGCGAAAACTAACTGCACATGAAGCATTCCTCCTTCTTAAAAAGCAGAGACTTGAAACAAACAGTGATTGGTTAATTGAAGGTAAAACAGATGAGCTGATAGCATTTGAAAGAAGATTACTAAAAGATAATAAATTCATGGCAGAAAAATACCGGGAACTTTCAGTTCATCGAATTGATTCCGGTGATTTAACGAGTGCGAGCGCCTTCATGGTAAAATCGTTTATAAGTAATCCCTTTAATTTAATGACCTTTCTAACAGCTTTATACTGGTTAAGAGTATTCTTTAAATTTAGCAAACCTACCGCTTCTTAAGGCAAGAGTAAATATGAATATTCTTTTTTATACACAATTTGATTCCCGATCTAGAGACACTGAATCACTTATGCTGGCTTTTATGAATCAGGAGAATAAGGTCTACTTTTTGAGTATGACGGAGTCCCAGGAATATGTGAATTTTTTAAATAAAACAGGAGTAAAGGCTTCCTTCAATGCTGTTAAAAAGTCTAATAAGTTTTTGAATCATTTATTTCACCTCTTATTTCTTATACGCTATTGTCATAAGAATAAAATTGATGTAGTATACAGCCACCTGGAATATGCGAACTTTATCGCCGTGCTCTCACAGTATTTTATGAAATCAAAGGTAGTCATCTGCAGGCATCATGTAGATGAAATTCATCTAAACGGTCAGGAAAAATCTATCAGTTATTATTTGATATATAAACTGGCAAAGAACATTATTGTTGTTTCTCAGAGAGCTAAAGAGTTTATGGTAAAGACTGAGAAAGTAAATCCGGACAAAATCTATAAGATCAACCTGGCTTATAATTTTGATCTCTATGATAAGGTCAGTTATGATAATGTATCTTTAATTAGAAAGCAATATTCAAGTGAGCTTCTGATCGTTTCTGCGTGTCGCTTAGTCAAAGATAAAAGACCAGAATTAGGCATAGAGTTGATAGAAAAGCTTTCAGGAGAAAATATTCATGCAAAGCTTATGATACTTGGTAAAGGCGAAATGTCAGTATTTTTACAGGAAGAAATAAACAGGAGAAACCTGAAAGACAAGGTCTTTTTACTGGGGCATCAGAAAAATATCCTCGATTATCTGGCAGCTGCAGATGTTGTTTTTCACCCATCCGTTCTGGACTCAAGCAGTGTGATTGTAAAAGAATCAGGCTTAGTCAAAAAGCCTGTTATTGTCTGTTCTGGTGTAGGAGACTTTGATGATTATGTTAAAAGTGGAGAAAATGGAGTATTGGTAAGTAAAGAAGATACAGTAACAGGAGCAGTTGAATTCCTGAAAGCATTTAATTTGGAGAAAAAAAATTATACATACCTTGGAGAAAATTTATTTATAGATGTCATGAGGTTATTTAGTGTGGAAAAAATTCTGACAGAGTACAATAGGTTTAATTCTTAACAGATATACTTTTGAAATGGAAGAAATTTTATTTTCGGTAGTTATTCCAACATATAATCGGGCTGGATTTATAAAGAAGACAGTAGATTCATTATTGGCTCAGACTTATACTAAATTTGAGATAATTATTGTAGATGATGGAAGTACAGATAATACTTCGGAAGTAGTTAAAGGTATAGATGACAACAGAGTAATTTATTATCAAAAAGAAAATGGGGAGCGTGGAGCCGCCAGGAATTATGGAGCAAAGATCGCAAAAGGACATTATGTAAACTTTTTTGATTCGGATGACCTGGCCTATAATAATCATCTGGCAGAAGCAAATAAATTTATAAGAGAAAATAACAATCCAAACTTTTTTCATCTCGGATATGACTTTAAAGCCGGAAATGAAAGCTTAATTAGCAAGGTTGACAACCTTTCCGGTGATTTACATGCTAAGTTGATAAGGAACAATTTCTTAAGTTGTAACGGAGTGTTTTTAAGTAAAGAGATTGCTTCAAAGTTTCCTTTTGAGGAAGACAGAGTACTCGCAGTAGCTGAAGATTGGGCATTGTGGCTAAGGATTTCCAGCAGGTATCCTATATTAGTTTCTAATATTATTACATCTTCTGTAATCTGTCATGATGAAAGAAGTATTTTCGATCAGAATGTTGAGAAGGTAATTAAAAGGGACGACTTATTGTTAAAAGTGCTTAAAGGGGACAAAGAATTTTTGAAGAGTTATCGAAAATATATTCCAGTATTTACTTCTGACAGATTTACTTTTATTGCACTTATATTATCCTTAAAAAAGAGAAGACACGAATGCATCACATATTTATTGAAAGCTTTCAAAACTTATCCTGCAGTCGTTTTTGAAAAAAGGTTTTGGGCCTCTATAAAACATCTTATCTGAGCAGGATTGGAAGCTAATTATAAAACCTTTTTTTAGATGTTTTTAGTTTATTGAATAAAATAGTTGAGATGAAAAAAATTTTAGTAACTGGAGGAGCAGGAAATGTGGGCGGTTCATTGGTTGAAGTATTGTTGAAGAATAGGGAAAATTATGTTGTGGTCGTTGACAATCTAATAACCGGGTCTCTTTCCAAAATTCCTTTTGCATCATTTCCTAATTTCAAATTCATAAAGGCAGATGTTAACAACTATGATGAAATTGCTGCCATTATGCTGTCATTTCAGTTTAATTATGTATTTCATTATGCTGCATTAGTAGGGGTGAAAAGGACACTGGACAATCCCATAAAAGTGTTGGATGATATCCAGGGTATTAAAAATATTTTAAACTTGTCTAAAAATACGGGTGTTAATCGAGTGTTTTATTCTTCTTCTTCAGAGGTTTATGGAGAGCCAGTTGAATATCCTCAAAATGAGCATACCACACCACTTAATTCAAGGCTCCCTTACGCGATTGTAAAGAATGTGGGAGAAGCTTTTTTGAAATCCTTTCATAAGGAATATGGTATGGATTATACCATATTTAGATTTTTTAATACTTATGGACCCAGACAAAGTCAGGATTTTGTTTTATCAAAATTCCTAAAGGCTGCAATGAACAATGAAGACATAACAATTTATGGAGATGGGAGTCAGACAAGGACTTTCTGCTTTATAGAAGACAATCTTGATGTAACAGTGAAGTCTCTGGAAAATAATCATTGTATTAATGATGTGATGAACGTGGGAAATGATCACGAAACTTCGGTACTTGAACTTGCATCAAAAATTATAGAAATCACAAATTCAAAGTCTAAAATTATACATCTGCCTCCTCTTCAGGAGGGGGATATGACACGGAGAATGCCAGACACTTCAAAGATGAAGAAAATTCTGGGAAGAGAATTAACCTCTTTGGAAAGTGGAATTACCAGAATTGTCAATGAGTGGAAGAATTATATTGATTGATGAATCTTAAAAATCTGATAAAACAATTTGTTCCTGCCTCTGTTCGTAAGAAAGCATATCTGCTTTATAATACTATAAAGATAAAATCAATAGATAAACTTTTATTCCCGGAATTAAAGATTGATAAAAAGGACTTTAAACTTTATCAGGAATTGCATCCTTTTAGGATTAACAAAGTTCAGATTAAAGAGATAAAGGATAAGGAAGTTCATACCTATATGGACCGCTGGTATGAATGGACTCAGGAAGAGTTCATTCTTGAATTCAATGATTGCTTAATAGAACCTGACATAGGATGGGCTTTTACAAAAAATCATAAAATTAATTATTATTCATTGGGAATAAGCAGAACCTTATTTCTTCCGAAGCCTTCTTTCTTTAAGCTCCTGTGGAAAAAAGATATAAAAAGTAAAGGAAAGGTTATTTCATTAAGAGATTCTGGAGAAGAGAATTATTTTCACTTTTATAATGATGTTCTTGCCAAGCTTTTTTTTCTGGAGCATCATGGAATAGAATTGTCAAACTATAATATTCTGGTTTCTGAGAAGTTGTGGAATAAAAGTTATTTTCAATACTACTTCAACAGATCTCCCTTCTTGCAAGGTTTGAAGTGGCTTATTCAGAAGAATGAATTTATTTACGCAGAAACCTGTATTTTCTGTAAGCCACTCACCCATCGTAAGGAACTGTTTGATGAGATATTATCTTTGCTGCCATTGTCGAAAGCCACTGGAGAACGGAAAGTGTATCTTAAGAGAAGTAAGCAAAGGTTGAGATATATTGAAAATGATAATGAAATTGAAACGGTAGTAAGATCATATGGTTTCGAGATCATAGATGCTGATGAACTTCCTGTTGAGGAACAAATCGTAGTTTTCAGTCAGACAAGGTATCTTATTGCAGTGCACGGAGCAGGAATAACTAATATAATTTATCGAAAGGACTCTCCAATGAATGTATTAGAGCTTTTCCCTCCACCCGTTGAAGGATATCTTCCATTCCATTATATAATGCTTTCCCAAATGTATTCCTTCAAATATCAGGCTTTGATTGGGCAAGAAAGTTCAATAGCATTTTCATCGGGATTTTATCTGAATTCAGACAAATTGAATAAAGAGATTGCAAACCTTTTAATGGGTAAAAATGAGCAATAACAAGCTTTTGATGGTCATACCATATCTAGGTTTCGGTGGAGCTCAAAAGGTTTTTTATAACCTGAGCAAAGAGCTGTCTCAGAATTTCGAAGTTATAGAATGTGGCTTTAATGATGAAGATGGTTATGCCTATCCTTCAGGAAATAAACTTGTATACCTAAATGTACATGGATCAACTAATATCCTGGGAAAATTTCTGAATTTTATAAAACGCTGTACAAGGCTTAGAAAATTAAAAGACCAGTTAAATCCTTATGTTACTATTAGTCATCTTGAAGGTGCAGACTATATAAATCTTTTGTCAGGTGGTCCTGGTAAAAAAATTCTTTGTATACATGGGACTAAAAATTATGACGAAAAGATTAAAGGCCTGATTGGCTTTTTTAGAAAGAAAATATTCATCCCTCTCCTTTACAGACGCGCTGATAAATTAGTAACAGTAAGCAGAGAAATAAAGGCTGAACTGATTAAAGATTATGGAATCCCTGAGAGAAAAATTGAAGTGATTTATAATTGGTTTAACCAGTCTTCTATTATTGAGCTCTCTATGGAACCTATAGAAGCCGAGTATGCTGATTTATTCATTGGAAAGACAATTATCCTTTCAGGCAGGTTTGATATCCAAAAGAATTTTTTAACCTTCCTGAAAGTGATTAAAGAAGTCGTGGAGGTTGAGAAGTGCAAATTTATTTTCCTGGGCGATGGTACTGAAAGGCAGCTCATGTTGGAAACAGCTAAAACCTTGGGTTTAAAATATTATTCACATTGGCTATCTAACAGCATTATTCATGATGCAGAGTTAGTATTCCTTGGATATAAATCCAATCCATATAAGTTTTTAAAGAGTGCAGATTTGTTTGTCCTTCCTTCAAGCTGGGAAGGATTTCCTTTAGCACTCGGTGAAGCAATGTGCTGTGGGGTTCCTGTTTTATCCTCAAATTGTCCGACAGGTCCGGCAGAGATGCTGAACTTAAAAGAAATTAAAATGGAAGAATCGAGATCAGTATATACTGATTATGGTATTTTACTTCCTATGCTTAAAGACGACGTTTCGAGCATTAATCTATGGAGTAATGAGATTATTAAAATTTTAAATGATAAAGGCTTACTGTCCAAATATGCCCTTTCTGTCAAAAGCCGTATGGCATTATATGAAAAAGATAACATTCTTCAGCAATGGAAAAATTTGATAAGCCAACTATAATTATTGTTGAGAATTGCCTTGGCTTTACCGGCGGGTTTAAGGCAATATTTCAGGTGGCAGAAGCATTAAAGTCTCAGTTTAGATTTGTTTTTGTTTTGCCTCAGGGGTCTTCGGTTATTGAATTGATTGAAAAGAGTGGATTTGTTGTACACACCTTAGCCTTTTCTCCATTACAAAAAAGATTAAAGAGTATCATCGTGTATTTACCAATGCTCCTGATAAATGCTATTCTTTTAAGGGAAATTGTAAAAAAGGAAAAGGCCGTAGTTATTCACTCAAATGATATATATAATCTGGTTCCAATTGTGACAAGAGCGATATTGAAAGAGGTTAAGCTTCTTACACATATAAGAATATTGGGAAGAGCCTTTCCCGCTCGCCTTTACAGCTTTTGGGTGAAAATTACAAAAAAATATTCCGATGTTATAATTGGGGTTTCTCGTGCTTCTATAGAACCATTTGATAAGCATGATAAGATAAAATTAATTTATGACGGAATAGCTAAAGAGGAGGTCTATCCTTATAAATATAATAGCGAAGCTAATGTCAATAATTTATTATATCTTTCAAATTATACATTAGGAAAGGGACATGAACTTGCAATGGAAACTTTTGCTTTGTTACTTACCTGGAAGCCGAATTTGACATTGACATTTGCTGGAGATACCTTTGGTATAACTAAGAATATACAATTTAAAAATTCTCTTTTAACAAAAGCCAAACAATTAAAGATAGATGACAAGATTATCTTTCACGATTCAGTCAAAGATGTTGAAGAATTATTTAAGAAAAGTCACATATTTCTAAATCTTTCGGAGGCTGAGTCATTCTCATTTACTTGTCTGGAAGCACTCTTTTATGGAGTACCTTGTCTTGCCAGTAATTCAGGAGGGCCTCAGGAAATTCTGGATAATGGTACGTATGGAGAAATAGTCTCAGATAGAGAGGTAGAACATATTGCGCAAAGAATTTTGTCATTGTTGAATAATCCTTCCAGAAGATTGTGGTTAAGCGAGAACGGAAGAATTTATGCAAGAAACCGATTCTCTTTTGAGAATACAGTTAATCAGATGAAAATGATATATGAAGAATGAAAGACCCTCGAAACAGAAAGCATTAACATTCTTTGTATAATAGATTTAAGGTTTTGATTTTGTTACAACTTATTTTTTTCTTAACCAGATTGAACATGGTTCCCTTTCTGGTTGTATTGCCATTACAGGGCATACCCTATTAATAATGTCTTCATAATTATGCTTTAAATAATTTACAGCAGCAATTATTTCAAATTTATCATTATTGGTTAAGAATGCCTCAAGCAGATATTGTTCATTCCAGAAAAGCCTTCTATTATAAATCCAGTCATCAAGATAATCTTTGGGAGTAAAAATATCATGGATATGAATGAGAACTCCTGAATTAAGAGAAGGCAGTATTTCAAGATATTCAAATAATACGTCGCCTTGAGGGCGAATAATATGCGAGGAATCTATAAATAATATATCATTCTTTTGAAGGATATTGAAATCCTGAATATTTAGTTCTTCTACTTTTTTTCGAATTACCTGGATATTTCTTTTTTCAAGAGAAGGCCATTCGTATGGTTCTATACATAAAAGATCCCCCTTATATTTTGGATTATCTTTTAAATTTTGAGTTAATGCCTTTTGGGCAATGATCGTAGAATTACCACTTCCGATTTCTATAATTTTAAAAGGTTTTAAATGTCGGATTATGCTGTAATAAATTTCCGCATCACCTGAGCAAAAGGACCCATTTTCATAGTAAAAGTCATTACTGCCATCATCATTAACAGGAAACTTCAACAGCTCATCTCCAAAAGCAAGATTCGAAAGAAATTTTATCTGCCCTTCGATATTTAAATCAATGCCTGGAAGGTTTCGGTCTTTTCTTAAGGAATATTTTAATTGCCTGTAAGGGTCTATCATTGGCTCATAATAGTGATCATTGACAGGCATGGACTTAGCCTTGAGGAAGATATTATAACTCAATGGCATTTTAGTTGCATCTGTAGTTCTGATATATCTTAGCCAATAACAACTAATGAAAGTCAATGGGGAGAAAATAATATCTATTGACCTTCTGAAAAATACGCTATTCAGAAAATTTCTCATGAATGAAGTTCAATGTTTGAGAGGGTTGATTTTTGAGAGATTTTAGTTTTTGGTTTAACGTCCTTTTGGGTCTGGTTTATCAGAATATAAATGCTTGATATATAAAATGACATCATGGGTATCTTATAGCGAACCAAACTACCAAAATTATAGGTTGAAATTCCAATTCCAAATGCAAAAGGAATACAAAAAAATAATGAGAATTGAATGTATGAGTTTTTTCTTATTGCCTTGATCACTCCGGAAATTCCTAGTTTCAAGAAAGCTCTTATGGTCAATAAAAGGAAAAATGTACTTTCAGCGGCTGAAAAGAGCATAATGATGTTTTTGGATTCCCATAAATAGGGACGGAATAGTGTAACCCAAACAGCTGCAGGAGCTTTAGCCATAATGCCTGAAAATGTTGCATCATAATCACCTAAAGTATAAGAGGATCCTCCTTGTAATTCGCTCACATAATTTATCCAATCGGATGTCCTTCTGGCTGTCTGAGCAATTTTTTCAATGTTATACAAACTATTGTTTTTGGTCAGTTCATTCACTGCAAAATAAGCAAAGCCAATTGAAATCATCAGCAACAATGGTTTGAGGACTAGTTGCAGAAACCTTGATTTTATTTTACGATTATATTCAATAAACAGGTAAACAAGTAATGCCGGTATCAGACAAAGGATGATGTATATTTTTATAGACTTAAGGACAAAAAGGCCGATAATTAAAAAAACTATATATATTTTTTGACTTTTAGGTGCAAGGAAAATTTTATAAAATGCATAGAAAGTTAAAGCTACTGCCGCAAGCGTCAGGCTATCTTTCATAAGTCCGGATCCCCCAAAAAGAAAACAGACGGAATGAAGAAAATGGAAATGGCAAACTCTTTTCTGTGATTGGGGTAAAGACTGGTTGTAGCTTGATAAAAGCACCACAAACAGATAAAGCTTATTACCGCAAAACCGATAGATATTATTGTATATGTTCCGAAGGAAAACAATGACAGAATTGCTCCAATCCTGACAACAAAGAAGCTCGGCGCATCACCGTCGAATACCATGTTACTGATATAGGGGACTAGTTCAAGCTTTAGATCTTTATTGTTATAAGCAATGAGTTTTAAAGCAATCTGAGGATCTTTAAAAAAAGCTTCATATATAACAGAGATATCATTAAAATAATTGGTGGTATCACCTCCTCCGGAATAGTAAAACTGGTATATGATACCAAGAAAAATTGCCCCGATAATTTTCAATGAAAGTGCAGGTAG
The DNA here is from genome assembly GCA_024707265.1 of Sporocytophaga sp. Classification (GTDB taxonomy): domain Bacteria; phylum Bacteroidota; class Bacteroidia; order Cytophagales; family Cytophagaceae; genus Sporocytophaga. The sequence goes on from JANQAB010000002.1 coordinate 158,053, forward strand.
AAAATATTTTTTATCCTCCTTATTTTTTACAAATTTACTTCTGTAAATAAAGGCTATAATGTAAATTATAAATAAGTAAACAGGAGTTAGCAGTAAATCCTTTATTCCAAGCATTTTGTTATTTTATGAGCATTTTTCTTTTACAGAATCCTTATTTATCAAATAAGTTATCTTCCTCAACATTTGCAGGCGTAGGAAGCACATAAATTTATTAAAAAAAAATGGAAGTGGTTAAGTTTTTTTAAGTGTAGCTGAACACTAGTATTTTGAATTCGAACGAAAAATTGAAAATGAGATTGTGAGGACGAAAACTAAATCTTGTTGAAAAAAATACTAAATTTGTCTTAGATTGAAACATCGGCAAGTTGAATTTTAGGGATGGCAATTAGTGCTCAAAGAAGTTTTATTTTTATCCTAAGGTAAACGTTTGCCATTGTACTTCAGATGGATATGACTTCTCTTTAGTATGTTATTTTTATCTTAATTCCAACTTTGCCTGGTTTTTAATGATTGGTACATACATACGTCTTAGTATGTTTTGGCCCAGATATTTTTGAAGGTAAATTTTTTAGCTATTATTTCTTAATAAATTTCAATTTAAATGTTACAAGTCAAACATTGTTTATCGCTTTTATTTGCACTTTTTATAAGTCTGCAAATGATGGCACAGGTCACTTTTACAGCCAGCACAGCTCCATTGCAGATTTGTGGAGAGTCAAAGCAATTTAGTCTTACAGTTACTAATGGAGCAACTGCTCAGACTAATTATTCCTTTGATATAGTTACGCCTATGGGAGTGCATATATCCTCTCCTGTAAGCACGAATGGTGAGATCCAATTTCCTTCTGAAACAGAAGGGAATAATAAAATTCGGGTTCATATGCCATCATTTCTGCCGTCAACTAGTCATTTAATTACATTTAATGTAATCGCTTCATGTAGCGGAACGCTAGGGACATCAGGGAATTTGAAGGTTTCAACTCTTATGGAGCCTATAGCTACTTTTGCAATTCAAGGAAGTTCTAACGGAGATTTAAATTTACAAGCTGTTTCAGGTAATCCCGAACGAAAGTATTATAGTAATATAAATAAGACAATAGAGCTTGAGTATGAGCTTAAAAATACTACTCTTAATTCCTTTACTGGAGTTGTAAAATTTACTCAAGCTCTTGGTTCTGCATTGGCAACTCAAAGCATTCTCGCAATTTACCCGGGGGGCTCAATAAATCTTGCAAATGGTGGTACGTTTAATGTTTCAAATTTAGCTCCTAACCAAAGCGTAATAATTAAGCATGAAGTTATGGTAAACTCATGTTTAAGAATTGCAGGAAATCCTGGGGTTTCAACCTCTACTATCCAATGGGGCTGCTCAGAATATGATTTATGTCGAAAAGAATTAGCCTCAACAACTGTAGAGGATGATGGATTTAATCCTGCATTTACTTTTTTAACAGAAACAAACTATACAAGCTCAAGGGATCCATATTTATGTTACGGAACTACAGCAAATAAAAAAGCAAGCTGGAAGAATACAGGAACAGGTTCTGCTTATAAATTGATGTTACACCTGGACGTACCTTCTAATATTTTGTATATACCCGAGAATTCCGTAGCTATCAGAATAACAAAATCTAATGGAATCATAATTCAGGGAAGTGTATATCGACATCCGGATAATCAACCTCCTGTCGGGCAAGAAATATGGACTTATAATACTTATGGCTGGACGGGAAACAATCCTTTTTATTTGAAAGATTGCGTGATTCCGACAAGTTCCTTAAGTGGATATAATTTCTCATGCGAATATCCAAACTATTTAAAAAGATTGCTCATTACTCATTTTAAGAATGCTACAGGAACTGTTCAAGAGATAGGCCTTGATCCTCAGGATATCGTGACTATTGAATGGGAGGAAGTAGTCTGTTGCTATGAAGACAATGACTATACGGAAAAAGAGTCGTCAATGGCCAATGATAACCCTTACGGAAAATACGGGCTGTGGTTTAATGGAAGGGTCCTATGGTTATAATAATGAAGGGACGAGGCTTACGCAACAGGTACATGCTTATAAGGCAACTCTAACAGGAGATCCCGATTTTTGCAGGGCTACCTACGATGGAGAAATCCATAAATTTACAATACAGACAATATCATTTGAGAACGATGCATTGAAGCAAAAGTCAAAAGAAATGTGGGGAAGTTTACAGGTGGATTTTGATTTGGATGAAGGATTGGACCTTGATAGAAGTTTGAATGAATTAGCCTTAAAGTCTGATTATAATGGCAGTTGTGGAGGCTCTTCTTGTGAGAATATATGTAGCCAACCTTTATGGACAGATGAAAAATATGATATAAAATTTGCCGGTCCATTAGGAGATTGGTTGCCTGCTTCCATTCAAAAAATTGGACCTAATGGAAAAGGAGGCACGAAGTATAGAATTTTATTTGATATTGAAAGTTTTTACACTAATAACATAGAAAATAATCCATTAGCTAAAGGTTATTATATCTACGACAAAATAAAAAATGCAATTGTGACTTCTAATTTGGAATTCAGCTTGCGATCATATTGTACAAATCTATTAGTATCGAAAATAATCCAGTCAATATCCTATCTGCCTAATTGTGGAATCTGTCCAATACCTTTGAATAAAGAGGAATTACAGGTTGTGGTAACTTGTCCTGGTTGTTTAACTCCTGGTAGTAATATACAAACTACAGTATTTGAAAGGATAAACCTTGGATATCAAGATGAAAAGAATTCAAGTAATCAGTTCCAGGAAGATGGTATTCCTGACAATCTTAATCTTATCACGAAAGGAAATTTAAAGGGAAATGCTACAAATGGAGACATTATACAAAGTGAAATTAATGTTTTCTTATCTAATGGGAATAGAACAGGTGGTTTTGATATTGCTTTATTAAATGAGAAAGGAATATACCTTCGGAATCTTTATGTTAAAATGGAATTAACCAGAGCGAATATCGTGGAACTGGATCCTGATGTTGCAAATGTTTCTACTATTAGTATAGCCGGTGCAGAAGAGGTAAATATCGGGCATCCAATAGCGTATGGTTCAGATAGTAAGACCTTTATTTATAAAATCACTGCGGCTGACGCTCGTATTGATAATTTTAATGATCTAATAGGTCAGGTTATCAAAATAAAAACAAGGTTCAGGATAAAAAAACTGATAGCAGAGACTGATTTTCGTGCTGAACTGGTTTATATAGATTATGATGCTGCGTTTTCTGATTGTGATAACTGTATAGCTGACGATCAACTTAAATTTGACATATATGCTGGAGAGGTATCATGTGATTGGTTAAATGTTTTAGATCCTTGTCCTGACCTGACGTTAAAATCGATAAAATATATGTGTACCAATGCGACGGCCGTTTTTAAATTTACACCGAGTATGACTACTGCACAAGTTATCGCTAGTGATAATCACGATGGCAGGTATTGTAAAAAAGTTATTAATATGCTGACTGAGGTTAAGATGGTAGATAATAGTGAAAACGATATCATCGAAAATGCTTTCCCTCAGGAATTCAGAAGTTTTTTAAATAACAAACAAGCATCCTATTCTTGTCAAATTGCAGCTGGATACCACGCTGTGGGAGGTGATATAATTATATCCCACAACCATGCATATTCATCTTTTAGCGCTACTTATAATATTCCATCAAGCACAATCGGTCAATTTATAAATGGAAATAATTTTAATATTAATTTAAGCTTTACAAATCCACCGCCTGGTTCTACTATAAATAGTTTTACAGAGCAATATTCCGGGCAAAGTATTGTTGTGGGTGATGATTTCCATTCTGTATCAGTTCGTGTTTATATTGAGCCGGATAATTGTGCATTAACACCTGCTATGTTTGCTTATTTTGAGGGAGAGACTGGTAATCTTCAAAAACAACCGGTATTATATTCGCTTCCGACAGCAACAATGCCAATTGATCTTCCGGGTTTAGTAACAGGTCAAGTGATATTTAGCCCCCATAATAATTTGCCCAATATTTTATATAAACCAGAAACAGGTTTAATTGGTAATCCAAAATATGGAGAGCAACAACAGATTAATTCAGGGGAGTTTTATATTCCTGTCCGGATTTCCAATACAAACCCAATTGCAGAGGATGGTGCTCCATTAACTAATGCTTCAGGCGTTGTTATGGGATCTATAAATGCCGAATTTCCATATTTATATATATCAAATTTTCAGGAGTTAAATACGACGGGAATCACTGTAACTGGGGTATATGAAGGGGAGTTAAATGCATCCAGTAATTTGTCTGCTAATTTAAATCTTATAAATGCAGGCGGGATTGCGGAACTACGAAGGGGACAGAATAATTTTTTTCGCTCCCAACAGTTTAGACAATATATTTACGATAGTAGGCAAATATGTTTGCCCTGAGGATTGTAGTCCATTATTAGAAAGTTGTAATAGCGGAGATGAATTACTCCCTGAATGTGTGAAAGATCCAAAAGTTATGAAGGTTAAGTATGGTTATACATGCAGTTCCTATCCACAAACAATTGGTGAAGCTGAGTCGGGATGTAAAATGTATCAGATGAATGATATATATTTAAATACTCCACCGGTATCATTGGATTTCAGCGCTTCTTTTACTAATAGTAATATGGCCGCTCTTTGTGAAAATAACAATTATGAAATTAAAATTAAATCATGTAAAGGAGGAGCGCTTAAAAACGTAAGTCTGGAGATTACACTACCCGAAGGATTAACTTATTTAGGAAATGATAAAGCTATTTCTGATAATAATCCAAACCCTTCTATTATTTCCTTGCAAAATCTTGAAACATTTCAAGAAGGAGATTTTAACAATGGTGATGAGATAATTATAAATTTATCACTAAATGTAGGGTGTTCTTATGTTAATAATGCTTCAATAAATACTGTATTGCATGCGTCAAGTTATTGCGGCACCTCTGTATTGAAAAGTCTTAGTAGGCCATTATCTATTACAAATTATGCTCAGTATTTTGATCCTGTTTCTATTTCAGATATCAGCTGTTCTTCAGAACAAATTATTGTAAATTATAATGCGACTTCTATAACTACAAAAACAAACAGTCTGACTATTAACCTACCTGCAGGATTTACATTTGTTAATGGCGGAGGGAGTTCCAAAATAATATTGATACCGACAGGAACTATAGGTGCTATGGTGGTAACAGAACCGATTAGTTCAAATATCACAAGCGGAAATCAGACAGTTTCAGTTACATTAAATCAGAGTGCAACGGTTACTTGCGGTTCTACCACCTGCAACAGAGTAAATTCTCTTACAAGTACTTGTAGCTTTAATATTGAATGTCCTTCTGTCGATGCAGGAGAAGATCAGTCAGTATGTGCCTATACAAATGTGCATTTATCTGGTAATACAGTTGCAGGTGCTACCTATAGCTGGACAACACCTCTTGGGGTAGAAATAGGAAATACACCTTCAATTACTGTAAGTCCTGGACAGACAACAATATATATTTATACTATTACATTAGGGGGATGTACAAGATCGGATAATGTAGTTGTTACTGTTAAGCCAATTCCTTCTGTCAGTATAGCAACTTCAGATGGGCTAATGTCGGCTTTAATACCTGGATGCAGATCCAGCCTTACTTTGGTAGCTACTAGTGGCCATGCGTCATATCAGTGGTCCAGGAATGGGATGAATATTGTTGGGGCAACTTTATCAACCCTCGTGGTATCAGAAGCAGGTACGTATTCAGTAAAGGTAACTGGCAGCAATGGGTGTACTAACAGTACTTCAATACCTGTAATTAACAGCATTACAATTGCAGGAAGGAATGAAATCTGTCTGGGACAAGACCCTCATCTAACGGTAGAAATAGGTGGAGCAAGAGGACAGTACTTTGTTCAATGGTTTAAAGATAACAGTACAACACCAACCACTTCTCCAGAAGGAACAGCCGGCAGTTATTATGCAAAAGTTGTAGTTGTAGCTCCATCATGTACTTTAACTACAGATAACTTTACTGTAACCGAATTGCCAGTGCCGTCACCTTATGTTATAAGTGCGACTGGTAATTTGTACCGATGTCCATCAGATCTTAGCCCGCTTATTTTAACAGGTACAGCCCCTGCTTCTTCAAATCCAACCATAACAAGCTGGTCATGGAATACAGGACAAACATCTTCTCCAATAACAGTAGATGGAGCCGCAAGGTCCTATTTTATTACTGGAGTAGGAAGCAACGGATGTACTTCGACTTCAAATGTTGTATCTGTAGTTACTCCAACAATTTCGGTTGGTCAGGAGTGTTTGCCTGATGGAAGTACTTCTCTTACTGCCAGCATGAACGTTATTGGAACTGGATATACCTGGACAAATTCTCAGGGAACAATACTAGGAAGTAGTAGTAATCTACTTGTGAACGAGGATGGACATTATACCGTCAGTTCTTCGGCGTTTAATTGTCCTGTATCAAATATATCAGTGGTTTGCAGGTCGGTTAGTCAAACAGGAATAAACTCTAATATGATTGCAGATGGAGATTTTGACAAAAGCAGATATCCTGAAAGTACGGATTGTAATCCTTTTGACTTTCTAAGTGACTTGAATTGTACAAGTACAGCTCTTACTTCAAGTACATGGCCGGGTAATTTCAAAATAAGTAGAAATGCAGGAGTTGAAAACGGAAGTGGCTGGTCTGGCACTGGATTTTATAAACCTGGAAGCAATGATAATTATTTCCTTTTTGCAGATGGACCTGTTACTTCTGAGGCAAAGAGGGTTTGGCATAAAACTGTTTCTGTTGAGAACTGTGCAATGTATAACTTCAGTGCTTTAGTAAAGAATATTATAAATAATGAAGCCGAAGTTCCCCGTATGTTTTTACAGGTGAACGGACACAGAATCAGACAAAGTAGAGTATTTGCAAATCAGCCAGACTGGGTAGAACTAGGAGGTAAATGGAAATCCAATACAACGGGTCTTGTTGAAATAGGTATTTGGATTGAAGGAGGAGGTTGGGTAGGCCGGGATATCGGAATTGATGAAGTTGATTTTAGGAAGGTAGACTGCAGTGCTCCTCTTACAGGATCAAGAATCTGTAATGCTGTTGCTGCTGTCGGATCAGAAAAGTTTATATGTCCGGGAGGATCAATTGAAATAGGTGAAATTGTGACATCTTCTGGAACTCTTAATTATACATGGAAAGATAAAATTGGTAATGTAATTTTAACAACAACGAATTCAGGGGCGGCCAATCCAATTGTAAGTCCAGTTGTAACCACCAGATACACCTTAACTGTGACTGATGTAGTAAATAATTGCAGCGCTTCTGATGAAGTAACAGTTAATGTTATTGACCCAAAGATTTCTATCACAATGGTTAATGATAATTGTAAAGTTACTTTTAATGCAAGCAAATTTACCGGCGTTGGAAACGTGAGCTATAAATGGTTTGTAAATAATGTTTTGGTAACTACCAATACTACGGGAGAGTATTCACCGGCTAATGCCAAACCAGGAGATATAGTGAAATGTCAGTTAATTGGCGCCTGCTCATCTCAACCATTTTCTAACCAGTTAACGGTACCTTCAAGTATATTTAGTGTGAGTGCAGGAGAAGATGTTCAAATCTGTGAGGGGGCAACTGAGGGAGTTCAATTGGAAGCATCAACAGCATTATCTTATTCCTGGTTTCCTTTAATTGGTTTGTCCGATGCATCAATTGCAAACCCAATAGCCACTCCGACCCAGACTACAACATATACAGTTACTGCAGTCAATGCCAGTGGTTGTGAATTGTCCGATGAGGTAACAGTCACAGTAAACCCTAAGCCAACACCTCCCAATCTTACGTTTTCCAGCGATGCATTATGTGAAGGAGAAACACTTTCTGTAAATGTAAATCATTATGGTTTGCCTGTTACAATAGTTTCGCGCCCGTCATTTGATGTTTTCTTTGGTACCGGATTTCAGGGAGGTTTTGTTGAAGTGGGTACTGTTTCTGAGTCTGGGGATTTTATTTATCGAACTACTTCCGCGGAAGGCTGTCATGCTGATGCTGTAAAGCATTTGACAGTAAACCCTAAGCCTGCACCTCCCAATCTTACATTTTCCAGCGATGTATTATGTGAAGGAGAAACACTTTCTGTAAATGTAAATCATTATGGTTTTCCTGTTACAATAGTTTCACGCCCTCCATTTAATGTTTTCTATGGTACCGGATTTCAGGGAGGTTTTGCCGAAGTGGGTACTGTTTCTGAGTCTGGGGATTTTATTTATCGAACGACTTCTGCAGAAGGCTGTAATGCCGATGCTGTAAAGCATTTGACTGTTCATCTTAAACCTGACCCGGCTACAATAGCTGTATCTCCATCAGGAGATATCTGCTCAGGTGCTCCGTTTACAGTTACAGTAAATTATGGAGCAACTAATACTTTGGTATCAGAAACTTATCCTCCATTTAACAATAGAATCGGAGGAGGAGGTTCTGGTGGTTTTAGCTTTACCGGAATTATGGGCAATCAAAGCGGAGATATTGTAATTGTAAGTAAAACAACAGAGGGTTGTTCAACAACCACAAGTCGTGCTCTTAATGTTAAACAGTCTCCAGCGGTTCCGATAATAACTGCAAATCTTCAGACTGTTTGCGCAAATAACTCTAATGTTATTACTGTGGATGGACTTACATCAGGAGGGAGTTTTGCATTACAGACCCCATCCGGGGCATCAATTTTAACTACAAGTAATCCTACATCTTCCAGCAAGCAGTTTAGTATTCAGTATGGTACAACAGGCGGTAATGTAAAAGCTATAGTTACAGGAAGTAATGGTTGTGAGGTCAGCAGCAGTGTTTACATAAATGTTCCGGTTCTTCCGATAGTAAACTACACTTTAAATAAAGAACAATGTTATGGAAGTCCGGTTTTGCTTGACGCAACAGGAAGTGCTAACGAATCTGCGACCTTTGTTGAAATATTCAGAACATCTTGTTCAACTTGTTCGGATGTAGTAGGATCAACATATTATTCCAATTGGCTACCAGCAGGAGTTGGTCAAATAGATTTGGCCACACTTTATAGCAGCATAGGTTTCCAGTCAGGGAAGTTTTACAGAGTAAAGCTGGCCCTTTCGAGTTATGGATGCAATTGGGTTGAGAAAGTAACTGTTATTACAATCCGCCCTGCAGCGGTTCCATCTTTCACGCTTCCAACTACAGTTTGCTCTAATCAGCCGGTATCTTTTGATGGATCTGCCACTGAAGGTGAATTGAATCATTTTATCGAGATTTATAAAACCAGTTGTTCAGGATGTACTGATGTTACGGGTTCATATTTTAGTAACTGGTTTACCGGTCAGGCTGGTACCCTTGACTTGAGAAGTATATTTAGTTTTAGTTCTACTTCTGGTACATGGTATAAGGTAAAACTGGCAGTAAATAATCAGGGTTGTCCTTGGAACGAGACAACCAGGTGGGTGCAAATACAGGGGGCTTGCAGGGAAGAAGAGTTTGATATGGATCTAAGCGGGGATATGTACAACGTTTACCCATCGCCAACCGATGGCAACTTCTGGGTAGCTAAATCCAATTTGGATCCCGCTATAATACAGGTTACTGATATCAATGGCAGATTATTAAAAGAGGTAGGTACATCTGAAATGAAAACAAATGTTGATGTACATCATTTGGCTTCTGGAATATATGTCATAACCATCATTCAGAATGACGTGGTAGTGAAAAAGAAGCTGGAGCTCAGAAAATAACTTTAGCATAAAACAACAACAAAAAAGTCATCGTCTGATGGCTTTTTTGTTGTTTAATATTGATGGGAATAAATTTCGTACGAGATTTACGTTTAAATTATAATCGGAAAAGGGATTTAATTTTTTCTTACTTTTCCGAAAAGTATATTTAGGAATCGTTTACATATGCCGAAAGTCCTCTTTTTAATCCCTTACCCCTTAAATTCCGCACCTTCTCAAAGATTCCGTTTTGAACAGTACATACACTTATTAAAAATAAATAATATAGAGCCTGTTTTCCAATCTTTTATTGGGATGCATACCTGGAAGATTATGTATCACAAAGGGAATTTATACCTAAAGATTTCAGGTTTTCTTGCAGGTTTTTTCAAAAGACTGATTGTACTATTTGGGACTTCTAAGTACCAATATGTTTTCATTCACAGAGAAGCATCTCCCATTGGTCCACCAGTCTTCGAATGGATTTTGGCTAAAGTACTTAAGAAAAAGCTAATCTATGATTTCGATGATGCCATATGGATCGCTCAAACGGGTAAGGAAAACTTTCTCACTAAGGTGGCAAAAAATCCCGGCAAGGTTAATAAAATTATTAAGTGGTCTTATAAGGTTAGTTGTGGTAATGCTTATCTGAAAAATCATGCACTTGAATTCAATAAGAATACGATACTTAACCCTACAACCATTGATACTGAAGGGCTTCATTTTAAACTAAAGGACCAAAATACAGACAAGGTGGTAATCGGCTGGACTGGCACGCATTCTACAATGATGTACCTTGAACAAGCTATTCCTTTTCTGAGGAAATTATATCAGATCAAAGAATTTAAATTGTTAGTCATATCCAATCAAAAACCGGATTTTGAATTTCCTGAAATGGAGTTTGTTAAGTGGAATGGGAGCACAGAGCAGGACGATCTGCTAAGAATGAATATAGGCATAATGCCCCTTGCTGATAACGAGTGGACAAGAGGCAAGTGTGGATTTAAAGCCTTGCAGTATCTAGCGCTTGGAATTCCAGCTGTTGTTTCCTCAGTGGGCGTAAATACCGAAATCATAGAGCAGGGGATCAACGGCTTTGTTTGTGAATCTGAAGCTGACTGGCTGAAGTACCTTTTAGATCTAATAAATAACGCTCAGTTGCGTTCTGAAATGGGTAAAAAAGCGAGAGAAAAAGTTGTAAATGATTATTCCGTAAAATCAAATCAAGAGAATTTCTTAAGTTTATTTTCTTAATAATACAATCATGCCTGGGCACTTTGTCATATCACTTGATTTTGAATTACTATGGGGAGTAAAAGACCATCGTACTAAGGGGGGATTATGGAGGAAATATTTTAGGAGCTCGCAAGGCAATCCCAATAATGCTTGACCTTTTTGAAAGAAAAGACATTCATGTATCATGGGCCACTGTTGGCTTTTTATTTTATGATAAAAGGAAAGATCTAATGGATTCTTTTCCTCCGGAGAAACCGGAATACTGGAATCCTGCATTATCTAATTATAATCAGCTAAAAGATCTTGGTGAGGATGAACAAAACGATCCCTATCATTATGGAAAATCCTTGATCCATCTTATTCAATCAAGAAAAAAATCAGGACGTAGAAACACATACATTTTCTCATTACTATTGTCAGGAACCATTTAATAAAATTGAAGAGTTTGAAGCAGATATCAAAGCTGCCGTCAAAGCTGCAGAAGGTTTAGGCGTTAAAGTTAAATCTATTGTGTTCCCGAGAAATCAGGTGAAGAAAGAATATTTAAAAGTCCTTACGGATTATGATATAATAGCTTATCGGGGTAATCCTGATTCATTTTATTACGATTCAAAAAGTCAGAAAGAAAATACAAAACTCAAAAGAATTGTAAGGCTTCTGGATACCTATTTCCCATTAATTAAAATTACTAATCCTTCTCTTCTGGAGATGAATACTGAAGCACCTGTAAATATTGCCGCTAGCAGGTTTCTGAGGCCATATTCTTCTAAGCTTTTCTTTTTGGAGAGATTAAAAATGAAGAGGATAAAAGGAGAAATGTATCAGGCAGCGGTAGCAAATGAAATTTACCATCTCTGGTGGCATCCTCATAATTTTGGCAAATTTACCAAACAGAATATGGAACAACTTGAGGAGCTGCTGGACTGGTATACATATCTGAACAAACAGTTTGGGATGACATCAGCAAGTATGGCAGAATTGGCTAGTGCTGTTTTAAGCAAGAGTAAGCAAATATGATGGAACCCAGGATCCTATTGCTCGGCGTTGATTGTGACTTTACAAATATGATTTATCATGCATTGAAAAAATTATATCCCGACATCGAAGTAATCATTGAAGAGCCTGTATCAAAAGGTAAACTTATACGTGGACGAATCAAAAAAATAGGGGTGTTCAAAGTATTGGGACAACTGATTTTTCAGGTCGGAATATATCCTTTCTTAAAGAGAAGATCTGAAGCGAGAATTAAAGAGATACTTCATAAAGCTGGTATGTCATCAGAGCCGATTCCACCTGAAGTACTGCAAAATATTGGATCTGCAAATGATAAAAAGTCAATTGAACTGATTAAAGGCAAAGCTCCGGATCTCATTATTATTAATGGAACCAGGATTTTGTCAAAAGAATTTGTTCAAAGCTTTCAGGGAAAAATAATGAATATTCATGCAGGTATTACCCCTGCTTACAGAGGAGTACATGGAGCATACTGGGCTCTTGTCAACAACGATCAAGAAAACTGTGGCACGACAGTACATTTTGTAGATAGCGGAATTGATACGGGAAGTATTCTTGCTCAGGCAAAAGTTGAGGTTGAGCTTGGGGATAATTTTGCGACCTATCCGTATTTACAGTTTGCTAAAGGAATCAACCTTCTTATGGAGGCAGTTCAGAAATTTTTCGAAGGTAGTCTGAAAGTTACTCCGGCAGGCTCTGACAAATCTTCCTTATGGTATCACCCTACCTTTATGGAGTACTTTTATTATTGGAAAACAAAAAAAGTTAAATAGTTTTAAGAAAAGTTTTAGTTTTAGACTCAAAATAATCATTAGTTAAAAAATCCTGTTTAGTCATTACAATCAATATCTTTTCTATAAGTTTTAATGATCGATTAATAATGATAGGTTTTTAAACATTTAATCCCGGTTTAACTTCGGATCATATTTATTATGCAAAATATTTCTAAACTGGATCCTATTGACAGGCAGATACTGGAAAAGCTGCAGGCAAATGCAAAGATCACCAATTCTCAGCTTGCCCAGGAAATCGGACTTTCTCCTGCTCCGACTCTGGAAAGGGTAAGAAAGCTGGAAAACGCAGGGCTTATCAAAAGTTACCATGCTCAGGTAGATACTGAAAAACTGGGACTAGGCGTAGGTATATTTATTCTTATCTCGCTTTCAAGTCATAAAAAAAATCAAATTAAATCTTTTGTAGAGAAAATAAATAAAATCCCTGAAGTTATTGAATGCCATCATATTACTGGTTCAGGAGATTTCCTTTTAAAAGTATTGACCCATAATATTTCAAGTTACCAGGAACTGATCTTAGAGAAACTTGTGGATATTGAAGAAATTGGGAATATGCAGTCTATGGTAATTCTTTCTACATACAAGGATTCTAAGGTTATGCCGATTCTCTAAACTGCTTAAAATAAAAAACACGCATTGTGTTAAATGCGTGTTTGTAAAATTTATTTTTTCTTTTTGTCTTTCTTCTTCGGAGGGTCAAGATATTCTTTCGCTTCTTTATATAAAGGATCTTTCTTCTCAGCTCTTTTCATCAAAGTTTTATAATACCTCTTAGCGGTTTCGTAGTCATTTTCTTCATGAGCTATCTGTGCCAGATTGGATAGTGAACTCAGATAGTAATAGGACTCGGTAAGATTGGTTTTCTCAGAATAGATAAGCATTTTCTGAAAATACTCTTTTGCCTTTTTATTATCTCTGTAATTGTACTTGTTGATATACCCAAGAAAATAGGAAGCGTACCTTCCTGCTCTCTCTTCATACCCCGGATATTTTTGATCGAGCTTGTCAAGAATTGACTGTGACGCGACTTCAGCTTCGCTTCTCTGTCCATTTACGAAAGCCAGCATTGCATACATTCTCTGAAAGTAAGGATTATCAGGAAAAGTCGTTGACAAATACCTCGCAATTGGAAATGCTTTCGCATAGTTTTCTTCTTCCAGGTAGTGTATCCTCATTAAGAAATACTGGGCTTCAATCCTTGTATAAAAGGCATTGTACGAAACTTCTTTGAGCTGTTTCATTCCTAGCTCTTTGTTTCCGTTGGGGAAAAAAGCCAGAATAGGACGTAGAAGAGGATACTCTTCTTTGATCCAGACTTCATAGTAGTTGAAAAGTGCCTTTCCGAATAAGAATTCAGCACTAAGAGTATTATTGTCAGAGTATTTGCTCAGGTAGTACAGGGCTTCTTTCCCTGCAAAAGCAGCTTTACTGTATTTCTTTCTTTCTCCATAAAGCCTGCCTTTAAACCCATAAGCACCGGACAGAAAGAAAGCTGCTTCGTAATTTTCCGAATTTTGACTAAAAAGTTCTTTGGCAACTGTAATTGAAGAATCCATGTATGCTTCAAATGTTGCGTCATAGGCTTCATTATCAATATTAGGCATGATTTTCCACCAGGTACTTAATCCCATAAGAAAATAAGGCATTGGATGCCATGGCCATTTCTCTTTAAATTCTTTGAATTTTTTTTCAGCAAAATCAAATTTGAAATTGTACATCGCATTCACTGCATCAGTTGCTTCCAGCTGCAAAATTTCATCAGACAACAGCATATTTGAATTCTGCTTTGGCTGGGCAATGAGAGTAGTTCCTGTAAAGGAAGTGATAAATAAAAAGAATAAAAGTGCTTTACGCATTTTCAAAAGGCCCCTTCAATTTTTACAAAATGACTTATAAGGATTTCGCCTATACCTCAATTTAAACGAGGAAGTCTGGCAATTTAACGCTTTAAATTATGAATATTTTAGTTGAAACAATAACTATTCATGAAACGTGCCATTTTTTGGTATATATTTAAAGTAAATAAATCAAAAGCCGTTGAAAAATCGCGTTAATCATAATAATCATCCATTCGAATAGAACACACGTGTTTATTGAGTATCAATAATTTTTTTGTTGCTTAATCCCGGTTTAAACTCATTCAATTCTTTTTATGGATTATAATTTTCTCAAAGAACTTTGCTCTATTCATGCACCCTCAGGAAATGAGATTGCTATGAAGGAATTTCTTATCTCATATATCAGGTCTAATCAGCATACATGGAAAGTTAAACCCTTGATTATTGAAGGAGATGAATTTCAGGATGGTTTTTTACTTGTGTTCGGAAATCCTGTTACAGCTGTATTTGCACACATGGATTCAATAGGTTTTACGGTGAGGTACGGTCATCAGCTTGTTCCTATTGGTGGTCCAGAGCAAAAATCTGGATATAAACTCAGAGGCAGTGACAGTCAGGGTGAAATCCTCTGTGAAATGGAAGTGAGCAAAGAGGAAGAAGTTACCTATAAATTTTCTCGTCAGATAGAACGGGGCACTGAGCTTGTGTTCGACTGTAATTTCAGAGAAGATCCGCATTTTGTTCAATCATGCTATCTGGACAACAGACTTGGTGTTTTCAATGCTTTACAATTAGCTGAAACACTTGAAAATGGAATTATCGCATTTTCATGTTGGGAAGAACATGGTGGCGGTTCTGTCTCCGTACTTGCGAAGTATATTTATGAAAATTACAAAGTTCGTCAGGCGCTGATTTCTGATATTACCTGGATCACAGAAGGCGTGCGGCACGGACAGGGTGTAGTTATTTCCATGAGAGACAGAAGCATCCCCAGAAGAAGTTTTTTAAATAAAATTATAACTCTCGCCAAAACCTCCGGAATCCCATTTCAGCTTGAAGTAGAAGCATACGGAGGTAGTGATGGAAAGGAATTGCAGGCCTCCCCATATCCTTTTGACTGGGTCTTCATCGGCGCTGCAGAGGACAATGTTCATTCTCCGGATGAAAAGGTACATAAGGAAGATATTACCTCAATGATTAAAATGTATAGGTTTTTAATGGAAAACCTCTGAAATCATAGGGAGAAAGAAGGCTTTATGTATCATTTATCACAAAATAGGGTAAGGAAATTTTTGTACCTTTAGGATAAATGAGATTTTAACCTTTTTAGCTTTTTGGCCAGGGCCAATGAAAATATTAGATAAAGAATTTGAAATTTTTATCCCTAAGGAAAAAATTCAACAGAGAGTTCAGGAATTGGCTTACGATCTATCATACAAACTGGAGGGGAAAGACCCTCTTTTTGTGGCCATTCTGAACGGGGCGTTTATGTTCGCTTCAGATTTATTCAAGGAAATTTCCATTCCTGCCAGAATTACTTTTATTAAAACTGCTTCCTATACAGGTACGGAAACTACTGGTAAGGTGCAAAAATTGATCGGTTTAAAGGAAAATATCAATGGGCAGCACATAGTCCTTGTAGATGATATTTTTGATACAGGCCTCACCATGCAGGCTGTCTGTGAAGAAATTGGGAAGCAAAATCCCGCATCTATCTCAGTTTTAACTTTGCTTGACAAGGTTTCTAAACATAAAACGGATTTAAAGATTGATTTCAAAGGGTTCGAGATTGCTGATAAATTTGTGTTAGGTTATGGCTTGGACTACAATGGCTATGGAAGAAATTTGAAGGATATTTATGCATTAGCAGACTGAATAAAGATTTAAATCATTAATTTTAGTCCCTCAAAAGAAAAAAGAAACTATGTTGAACATCATTCTATTTGGACCTCCTTATGCAGGAAAAGGCACTCAAAGCCAGAATATCATTGAAAAGTATGGTTTGATTCACCTTTCTACAGGTGATTTACTGAGAGCCGAAATGAAAGAAGGTACTGAATTAGGTAAAAATGCTCAGAAATTGATAAATGACGGTTTTCTCGTTCCTGATGAAGTCGTTATCGGGATGATTAACAACAAGATAAAAAGTAATAAGAACAGTAAAGGCTTCATATTTGATGGTTTTCCAAGAACCGTGCCTCAGGCCGGCGCTTTAGATCATCTTTGTAAAGAAAACGGAATCTCAATTAATGTGGTGATTGGTCTTACGGTCGAAAAAGACGAATTGACGAAAAGAGCGGTATTAAGAGGACAAACTTCTAACAGAGCTGATGATAAAGATCCAGTGGTGATCGGCAAAAGAATAGTTGTTTATCAGGAGGAAACTGCTCCTGTGGCAAACTACTATCAGAAAAAAGGGATTTACGAAGAGGTTGATGGCATGAATACAATTGAACAAGTATTCAGGGATATATCAATTATCCTGGATTCTGTAAAAAAATAATTTCGGGAAGCTATTCCCATTTCTAATTTCTCTAAAGCTAAAACTAATTGGCTTCTTCAAATTTTATTGATTACGTAAAAATCTGCTGCAGATCTGGCGCAGGTGGTGCAGGTTCTATTCATTTCAGGCATGAAAAGTTTGCCGATATGGGTGGTCCGGACGGTGGAAATGGTGGCCATGGCGGTCATATTATCCTTAGGGGAAACGCTCAGCTTTGGACATTGCTCCATCTCAAATACAGAAAACATGTTATTGCCGAGCCTGGTCAAAAGGGTGAAGGAGGAAGACGTACCGGTGCCAGTGGTGAACATGTTATACTCGAAGTTCCTCTTGGCACTGTAGCCAAGGATGCAGAAACTGGTGAGTTTATGCAGGAAATCAGCGAAGATGGCCAGGAAGTTATCCTGGTTCCTGGAGGAAGGGGTGGATTGGGAAACGATCATTTCAAAACTCCTACCATTCAGGCACCGAGAACAGCACAGCCGGGTGAACCAAGCATAGAACAGTGGGTGATTCTTGAGCTCAAGCTTCTGGCAGACGTTGGTCTGGTCGGTTTTCCTAATGCTGGAAAGTCTACACTTTTGTCAAAGGTTTCTGCTGCCAGACCGGAAATTGCCGATTATCCTTTCACTACACTGACTCCCAACCTTGGTGTGGTAAGTTATAGAGATGACAAATCATTTGTCATGGCAGATATACCGGGAATTATTGAAGGTGCATCAGAAGGAAGAGGATTAGGACTCCGTTTTTTAAGGCACATAGAAAGAAATTCTATTTTACTTTTTCTTGTTCCTTCAGATAGCAAGGACATAAAAGCAGATTATAATGTTCTGTTAAATGAATTGAAAGAGTTTAACCCTGAATTGCTTGATAAAAAGAGAATTTTGGGGATCTCCAAAACCGATTTGCTTGATGAGGAACTTCAAAATCTGATAGAGAAGGAACTTCCTGATGTACCTTTCGTCATGTTTTCATCCTATACAGGCAATGGCCTGATCCAGTTGAAGGATCTGATATGGCGAACTCTAAATGAATAATGTCAACTTGTCAGTGAAAATTCTTTTGGCAAAATAATTGAATCTTCACTGCCAATGTCTTTTTCCAGTTAATGGAAATAAATAATAAATTGAAAACCTAGCGATATAAGTAATGATACCGGAAGAAAAGAATGAACAAAAAGATTTTCAGACAGAAAATGCGGATCAAGAGACTGTAACTTCGGAAGGAAAAGAAAATGCAGAAGGAACTTCTCAGGGGGTAAATGAGGTTGAAAGCTTGAAAAAGGAAAACGAGGAATTGAAAGATAAATATCTGAGACTATATTCCGAGTTTGACAATTTCAGAAGAAGAACCTCAAAAGAACGCGTTGAACTTTTGAAAACTGCAGGAGAGGATGTTCTTTTAAGCTTACTGCCAGTATTGGATGACTTTGAAAGAGCCTCTACTTCAATGGAAAAGGCGACTGAAGTTTCCGCAATAAAAGAAGGAGTCACTCTTATTCATAATAAAATATTAAAAACCCTTGAGCAAAAAGGTCTTAAAGGAATGGAAGATCAGAGGGGAAAAGAGTTTAACAGCGAAATTCATGAAGCTATTACTCAGATTCCAGCTCCTACACCAGACCTTAAAGGCAAAATTGTTGATGTTGTTGAAAACGGATATTATCTGAATGATAAGGTGATTCGTTTTGCAAAAGTTGTTATCGGAGCATAAAAAATGGCTAAAAGAGATTACTACGAAATTCTTGGTGTTTCCAAATCTTCAAGTGCTGAAGAAATAAAGAAGGCCTACAGAAAAATCGCAATTAAGTACCATCCTGACAAAAATCCTGATGATCCTTCTGCGGAAGAAAAATTCAAGGAAGCTGCTGAAGCTTATGAAATATTAAGCAGCCCTGAGAAAAAGCAAAGGTATGATCAGTTTGGCCATCAAGGAGTTGGTGGTGGCTTTGGCGGCGGTGGCGGCATGAACATGGACGACATCTTCTCTCAATTCGGAGATATTTTTGGAGGAGGAAGTCCTTTCGAAAGCTTCTTCGGTGGAGGCGGTGGAAGAGGTGGCCGTGCCCAGCGCAGAGGAAGTAATCTCAGAATAAAGCTTAAGCTTACTCTTCAGGAAATTGCACAGGGTGCCGAGAAGAAAATTAAGGTAAAACGCTACGTTGCCTGTGATGATTGCGGTGGAAACGGATCAAAGAATGGCGCGGCACTTCAGAATTGCCCTGTATGTCAGGGAACTGGTCAGACCAGAAAAGTTGTAAATACCATGCTAGGCCAGATGGTGAGTACGTCTACCTGTCATGCTTGTCATGGAGAAGGTACAACGATCTCTCAAAAATGTCCGACTTGCGAGGGAGAAGGAAGAGTTTTGAAGGAAGAAGTGATCAGCATAAGAGTCCCTGCCGGCGTAGCTGAGGGAATGCAATTGAGCATGTCCGGTAAAGGTAATGCCCCGAATCGCGGAGGAATTCCCGGAGATCTCCTTATTTTAATAGAAGAAGTTGAAGACGAGTTGTTGAAGAGAGATGGGCAAAATATCATTTATGAGTTGTATATCAGTTTTATAGATGCAGTTTTGGGAACCTCGATAGAAGTACCTACAATTGAAGGTAAAGTAAAAATTAAAATAGATCCGGGAACACAAAGTGGCAAGATATTGAGATTGAAAGAGAAAGGATTGCGTGAAGTGAACGGCTATTCTAAAGGAGATCAGCTTATTTATGTAAATGTCTGGACACCACAGACGTTATCCAAAGAAGAAAAAATCTTCTGACAACACTTAAAGATTCAGAAAACTTCAAACCCAATCCTGGAAAGCACGATAAGGGATTCTTTGAGAAAATGAAAGAGTTTTTTTGAGCGTAAAGCAGAAAGCATAAAGTAAAAGGTTGAAATTGTCCAAGGGGCGATTTTAACCTTTTTTTTGGTTTGGAAACACTTGACTCTCTTTACTTTAAGCTTTTGGCTTTAAGCTTTTCACTTTTTCGCCATTTTCTTCCTCTTCACAAAATCCAGAGAAGCTGAGTTCATGCAGTATCTCAAGCCTGTAGGCTTGGGCCCATCGTCAAATACATGTCCCAGGTGAGCATCGCAGCGATTACACCTGACCTCAACCCTATCACCATCATCCAGGTATTTTACATGTGTTTTATCAATTGGTTGCCAGAAACTTGGCCAGCCTGTGCCTGAATCAAACTTCTGGTAGGAGCTGAATAAACTATTCCCACAACAGATGCATTTGTAAACCCCTTTTTCAGTATTTTTGTCATACTTATTATTAAACGGAGGTTCGGTACCCTGTTCACGTGTAATGGCGTATTGCTCAGGTGTTAACTGCCTTTTCCATTCCTCTTCTGATTTAACGACGGTGTCTGCTTGATTGAAGTTCTGAAATTTCGGGAATTGACCGGTATGAGAGCATCCTGTAAATAGACGAAGTACGATGGTTACCAAAACCAGGTTTTTCATATTAATAAAGTGATCTTTTGTAAGATCAACTATACATAAATGCTTAGGTTTGAATTTAGAATGGGAATTACAAAAAATGGTAATTTTAACAAAAGCATTCCTTTTTTAGTTTGGTACAACTAAAATAATATAACTTTCCAATAAAAATTTGTATATTTCTGACTGGTATTATTTCTTTGGTAAGAATAATCATATTTAGCAACACAAAAATCCCATTTGAATTAACTTTAACCTATCTAATATGAAAAAAAGTTATACTTTTTCTCCTGTTCCTGATTGTTACAATTACAGGTTCTATGGCTGGAACTGTATTTGTGGTAGACAACAATGGAGATGGTGACGATTTCCAAAACTATAATGCCGGAACGAATACTCTGAGAAAATGTATTCGACTGGCCAATAATACACCGAATGGGGGAACACCTCATCAGATTGTTTTTAGTCTGCTTGCAGGAACAGTAATTGAGGTAAATTCTGATTTACCTACCATTAATAATAACGGTAATGCCGGTGGGTTAATTATTGATGCTACTATTGCTCCTATGGCAGGTTACAATGGAATACCACTTATAGGAATACTTAGAAAAAATGGCCCAAATGGATACGGGTTTAATATAGACGGAGCTAATAATGTAATTATAAGGGGGATTGGCATACAAAATTTTGAAAGAGGTATAAGAGTTAATAATTCAAGCGGTTCTACCTTAGATAAAAACTTCATAGGAACAAATCTTGCAGGTAATTCTATTGCAGGGACATCAATACAGAAGGATGGTATATTATTAGACAATAATGCTGGAAATACAACTATTTCAAATAACCTTATTTCTGGTTGTATTACTGTAAATGATGGAGGGTGGTATGGAGCTATCCATGTAAGAGGTTCAAATAATAACGGAGTTAAGATTATATCAAATCTAATAGGTACAGATGTTAACGGGACTAATTTACTTGGAAATGGTAATAATCAGCCTTATAGACATCACGGTGTTTTTATAGAAGGAGCTTCCACTACTGCTAATCCTATAGTTATCAATGGAAACACGATTTCTGGTAGTGTTGGAAATGGTATTTTTGCCAATAATAATTCTTCAGGGTTAAGGATTACTGGAAATCATATTGGTACGGACAAATTGGGAACAAAGGCTATTCCTAATAAAGGGGCAGGAATTTATTTAGAGAGCGGGTCAGGCCATATTATTGGTGGTTCTACACCTGCAGAGAGAAACGTAATTTCAGGAAATGGAGGAGCTAAAGATAGCAGACCATGTGGGCCAGAGTATTGTGGTGAACCATGTCACTTCAGCGAGAGAAGGGATAATCGTGATCCTTGTCCAGATGCGTTTGATGCAACTTTACAGGTTGGTATATATTTTACTAACGTATCAAACTCAAAAATTTCGGGGAACTATATTGGTACAAATAATGATGGAACTTCAACAGGTGTAAACAATAGTTTGGGAAACTTCTATGCTGGGATTAAAATGGAAGCCGGGTCGAATAACAATACAGTGGGAGGTATAACTGAACAAGAAGGAAACGTGATTGGAGGAAATGGATTTGGAATATACAATAATTCTTCGAGTGCCTATAATGGTCAAGGTTATAGAGGCCATGGAATTCAGCTTAACGGTGGGTCTGTCCGTAATATAACTATAACCAATAATTATGTAGGAGTTAGTAAGAATAATTTAGACATAGGAAACCGCCAGGATGGTATTTCATTATTAGGAGCTCGTGATTGTATTATTGGAACTTCAGATTATCCGAATGTAGTGGGATTCAACTCTTGGGGAATTTTTCTCCAATCTGATTTTGCTGCAGCAGGGAATAGTAATCAAACAAGCAATAATTCCATTAAAGGAAACTTCATAGGGATTGCAAAAGATAATAGTAATATCGGAAATGGAACACGTGTACTGGATGATGAAGGTGCTGGTATTGGCATTCAGCATGGAAGTATTAACAATACTTTCGAAGCTAATAAAATTTCATTTAATAGAGATGGTATTACATTAAGGGGACAAGGTAAGGATCCCTTTGGAGCTCCTGTTAAAGTAAATAATTTCTATGGCAACTATATTGGGACGGATATATCAGGTTTGACCGCAAAACCTAACCAGAACAATGGTTTCTGGATAACTCAAGGTGCAAAGCAATTAAATATTGGAGGAACTTTAGCTTCTCAAAGAAACATTATTGCTGGTAATACTAAAGACGGAATCCATATCGAAAGTGGAGATAGTATTAAGATTTTTAACAACTATATTGGTGTAAATGTTAATGGCGCTGCTTTGGCAAATGGTGGCGACGGTATAAAATTGTCTCAACCAACCAATGACCTTGGAGGAGGTTCCAGACATAATATCATAGGTGGTGTAGGTACAAATGAGGCTAATATAATTGCTAATAACGGAGGAAATGGAGTAGTTGTAAGCGGAACAAATTCCATCAACAACTCAATCCATCATAACTCTTTCTCTTGTAATGCTCTGAGAGGGATTGTATTATCAAATGGCGGTAATAACTCTTATGCAGCTCCTACCTTCTCAGGTACTCCTGAAGCATTCACCCTTACTGGTCCTGCTGGTTCTTTTATAGAATTATACGCTCTGGATAATTGCAACAATTGCGATGCAGGAACCAATAATAAATTACAAGGATTAACGCTTATTGCGTCAGGATTGTCTCCTCTTACCCCAACAGCTGCTCAACTTGCGGGAAGAACAAATAATGAAGTGACAGCAATTGCTTCTGCCGGAAGTACGACTGCTGCTCATAACACTTCAGAGTTTTCAGCCTGTACTACTCTTTGTATAAAGCCAGAACCAAAAATTACACGGACTGATGGTTTTGCGATTTGTGCAAATACTAAAAATGTTACGTTTACAACAGCTTTAGTTGCAGGAAATAATTATGTATGGTCTGTAAATGGTGGATTGACTCTTGTTGGAGTTGCCACGAATGAATCAATTACAGTAAACGTTGGATCTACAGGTGGTACTATTACTCTGACTGAAACTGCTGGTGCTTGTAGTACAACAGTTACTCAAGCTATCACTGTGAATCCGTTACCAACTATTAATATCACCGCTGATACTGCAGTAATTTGTAACGAAACCCTACCGGCTTTAACAGCGAATGCGCTGCCGGCAAATTCTACTTACCAGTGGAAAGATGCTGCTGGCAATGACATCGCAAATCAAACAGCAAATACATTCACTCCTTCAGCACCGGGCTGGTATAAAGTTCAGGCGACTTCTCAAGAAGGCTGTAAGTCAGCTTTAGACAGCGCATATGTTGAGGACAAATCAATTACTGTTGATTTAAATCCAAAAGGTTCCGTTTTCATTTGCGACGACAAACCTGTAGATCTTAAAGCTTTGGTAACACCATCGACCCCACTTAAAGGAGTTTATACTTTTGAATGGTATCAAGGAATAACAAAGGTACAGTCAGGCACAAGCGACACTTATTCTACTAAAACTAACGGTGATTATACCGTGACTGTTTCCAATGACAAATGTTCTGCCACATCTCCGGTTGCTACGATCTCCAACAGTACACTTGAGGCAAAAATTGATTTAACAGGTACACAAGTTATCTGTGATAACAATGCGCTTGAACTTACAGCTAGTCCAATGATTACAGGTGTCTATATCTGGAAGAGAAATGGTGTGGAAGTTCAAAACGGTCCTTCAAATAAATACAGCACTTCACTGGGCGGAAAATATACGGTAACTGTTATTGCTGGTTCAGCAGCAGCTTGCTCTGATGAATCAGATACACTAACAATTGAAAATAAAACTGTTGATGTGATTGCTAAAATAGATGGCAATGGTGTAATCTGCGACGATACAGCTATTTTGATTACAGCTGATACGAGCGGAACCAATACCGGAACGATCGAGTGGTATAAAAACGGAGTTCTTATTACTAATACAGGATTAACCTATAGCACTAAGGAAACAGGAAAGTATACCGTAAAATTGATTAACGGGCCGTGTTCTGATGTATCTAATGAAATCGAAATTATAAATAATACAGTTACAATTGATGCATCCATCACAGGCGGTAATATCATATGTGATAACAAGCCTATCGAGGTGAAGGCTGATACTACCGGAACTAATGCTGGTATAATCAAGTGGTACAGAAATGGAATACTTATTCCAAATGCTTCAGGCCTTTCAGTTGATGCCCTAGCTTCAGGACAATATTCTGTATCTATTCACTTTGGTTTATGCTCTGATTCTGCAAATGGAGTTGCTATCATTAATGATACTAAAAAGATAACTGCCGGACTTTCAGGAAGTGATCTGATTTGTAATAACCTTCCGATAGTTATTACAGCAGATACTATAGGCGGAGGTCCTGGAACACTTAAGTGGTATAAAAACGGAGTTTTAATATCCGGAGAATCAGGTTTAACACTTTCAACAAATGAAACAGGGGAATATACTGTTTCTATAAATGATGGAATGTGCTCAGATTCTTCTTTAAGTGTTAAGATTACAAACAACTCTAAAGAGATCAGTGCAAATATTGTAGGAGATACGATCATCTGTGATGATAAGGAAATCACTATTGTTGCAGATACTACCTTAGGAAGCGGCACTCTCGTTTGGTACAAAAACGGACAGGTGATCAACGGACAGTCTGGTCTTGAGTATACTACAAAAGAGACAGGTGACTACAAAGTGATAGTAATAGGAGGAGGATGCTCTGATACCTCTGCAACTGTTTCAATAAAAAACAACACAATTGACGCAAGTGCAACGCTTGCCGGATCCGGATTGATTTGTAATGATCAGCCTATTACCATTACAGCTTCTGCAACACCGGCTAAGAATAATTACCAATTCGAATGGTTGAAGAATGAAGTAGCGATATCTGGTGCAAGTGCAAGTACACACAGTACTGCAGAAACCGGCAAATATAGAGTAATAATTTCAGGTGATGGTTGTACCGATACTTCAGCTGTAGCTTCCATATTCAACGGTACAATTCTGATATCTCTAAAGGCTCAGTCAGATACTATTTGTAAAGGCCTTGATACTGACATATCAGTTGCAATAACTAAAGGGGGAATTCCTCAAATCAATTATGTTTGGAAAGCTTCTCAGGGAGGTAATCCGGTCGCAAACAACGACACAATCAATGTCCAGCCGGAGACAACAACAACCTATACAGTAACAGTAAGTGATTCTACAACATGTTCTGTTACCAGATCGGTTGAGGTCGCAGTGATAACAGTGCCGGAAACACCTCTTTCTGCAAATGTTGACAGATCAGTTATCTGTAATACGGATACCAGAAATATTGAATTATCTGCTACTCCAGGCACAGATCCTAAAATTAGACCTATCTGGTATAAAGACGGATGTGGTTTGGATTCTGTAACGACAGGATACACTGTTTCTATAACTCCTCCGGATAGCACTACAACCTATTACATAGCATTGAAAAATGTTTGTGGTATTTCAGAGTGTAAATCCGTAAATGTTAAAGTGAACAGAGATCCTAAAGATGATCTGATAGATGCATTTGTATCAGATACCTCTATTTGTAGTGCATATACCGGTGAAATCAGATTAAGCGTGGATACCATTTATAATCCTGATGCTGTGATTAACTGGTATATGAAAGACAGAGACCTTAAGGATAGCATTATCGGTCATGGAAATCCATATAAATTACCTAAAAATCCAAAAGATACTACATATTACTATGTGTATCTGTATGTAGAAGCATGTTTACCTTCTCCTGTGGATTCTGTACCTGTAAATGTAATTGATCCTAAGGTAGATGCAGGAGGCGTAATTGGAGATAAGTATGTTTATTGCAGAAATGAAGATAGGGCTTTTGTATTCGGAAGTGTTAGACCTGCTGGTGTTGATTGGAAATGGGTGCCGGAAAATCCTAGTGCTCCAGTACTATTTGATCCTGCACGTTTAGTTTCTCAGGTGAATACCAAGTCTCCAGCTGAAACGCAAAAATGGTATCTGATTGCAGATAACAAAATTTGTAAGCCAGTCATAGATTCCATGTATCTAACAATCCATGACCTTCCTGTAGTAACCCTTGATATTCCTCAGGATACCCTTTGTTCCAAAGTGGAGTTTGATGCGGTTGCAACAGTAGTGAAAGGTGTTCCGAATGCTTATGTATGGTTAACTCCAAATTCAAGTATGCCTGATACAAGTTACGTAATGGCAGACCACACTAATCCATTAACGAAGAGATTTACAGCTGAAGTGGCTGGCAGAAACTACTTCCTGGTTACAGTTGTAGATACAAATGGTTGTTGGGCTGAATTACCTGCTATAGATTCTGTAGAGATCTTTGATCACCAGGAGCTGGTTATTCCAAACCTGATGACGCCTAACCATGATGGTAAAAATGAAACATACATCATCAGAGATATAAACAACTATGACATTCTTCCAGGTGCTAAACTTGAAGTTTATAACCGTTGGGGTGAAAGAGTTTACAGAAACTCAAGCTATGATAACAGCTGGGATGCAGCTAACATCAGTGATGGCATATACTACTATTATCTGAAGACAGGCTGTGCCAAAGATGAATATAAAGGCTGGTTGCATATTATAAGTAATAATAACAGAAACGAGTAATTAAAAATTTATTCTTAAAATATAAGAGGCCGGTCAGAATTGATCGGCCTTTTGCTTTTTATCTCAGAAGAAGATGAAAATATATTGAAAACCGTTTAAGGTATAGGAGATGGTACAAAGTCATCTTCACAAATCCTAATGGATCAAGGATAAACTTATGTTTAAGCATTCTGGCAGATTCCAACTAATAGATTTTCAGTTGAGCTATAATGAAATGCTTTTGAGAAGTTATGCTAATGCAGAAAGAGACTATAATATTGATATTTTATTTAAAGGCGTAACTAGTTTGAATATTAAAACTACGTTTTATGGTGAGATAAATATTGAGGTGACAGCTAAAAAACAATCTTAGTTAGCCGAGATAATCATGCCCAATGAAGCGTTTATATTTAAAATTTTTGATAAGTATAAAATTGATAACTTCATTGAGGCCGCAGCCTTTGGTGCATATAAAAATAAGCTCGACTTCGGATGTACAAGCCTGGGGGAATTTATGTGGTCACCAAGCAATGAATGTATATACTGGTCTCATGTTGATGAAGAGTTTAAACGGATGTTTCTTTTATAAAGGAACTGGTTAGTGTCTGATGGTTGGTTAGCTTTTTAGTATGTATTAAAAAAACATAAAGCAGATAAAAGTTCTCTGATATTAATTATAGATCAGAGTCGTAGATGTCGTTTTCAGCTTAATAAATGTACTTTTAAAGAACATGATCACTGTTTGCGTCAATTCCTATGCAGGTCGATTGACTGAACAGTAACTTCCTTCAGAGCATAGTCTGTAATTTTTTCTGATTTTTTCTCTCTGAACTAAGACTGTTTAGTGAAGAATTGGAAAGATGAAAGTTGAGGCAGGAAACTTAAGATTTACACATAAAATGAGTTTAGGGGGTTCCAAAATTTTTTTAAAAAGATTGGGAACGATTTTGGAGTGTGAAGTCTATTTATATAACTATGATTTAAGAAGATTTTTAAAACGATTATTTTTATCTCAATAATTCTGTTCATCTTTATGTATAATGGTTATTGTCAGACGCTAACACTTTGTATTGATCAGGTAATTCACTCTTGAATTTTTACTATGAAAACCCAGGCACTGTTTAATATTTATTTTCTTTTTTACAGTTATTAATGTAAAAGCCCAAAATTTTATATGGTCTAACAGGATAAAGGTGACGTTGGATCCAACATCGCCAAAATCAATAGCCTGTGATGATTCGGGCAATGTTTATGTAGCAGGCATTTCTCATGGTATAGTTTCATTTGATAGCGTTAAGTTTTCCGGGTCATTGTTTTTTGCAAAATACAACTCAGAGGGCAATTTGGTTTGGGGGAAAACGATTAATGGAGGTGAGGTGAACACAATAAAAGTCTTTCTGGACTCTAAAGGGAATATTTACATGTCTGGGAACTTTACAGGACCTGTACTTTTTGGTCAACATCAGTTGTCGACAGCCTATTCTCAATAGGCGAATTTTCTGGTTAAATGTGATTACAACGGAAATTTTTTATGGGCAAAGAAAGTTTTTTCAGGGGGGGATGGCGCAAATCCGCGTATTTCAACCGACAATAGTGGTAATATATACCTCTTAGGAGTAAACTTTGAATCTGATTTGCCAATCTTAGGAGAGGGAAGTATTAAAATTTCAAAGCTTAATGATTCGGGAGAATTTCAATGGATCAAAAGAACAGGAGTATCCGATGGGCCGGTTCATGTGAATGATTTCTCAGTGGATGCAGTCGGTAATATCTATATGACCGGTAGCTTTGGAAGGTATTATAGTACTTTTAGAGGAAGCCTTTCCTTTGGTACTAATACTTTGGTGTCGGATGGGGAAATAAATATTTTTCTGGCGAGGTTAGATATGCATGGGAATCCAGTTTGGGCTAAAAGGGCAGGAGGGGAAAGTGCTCCATATGTAAATTATTATAATGATAAAGGACAATTTCTTGCTTTAGATAATTTGGGCAATGTCTATATGAGTGGGACTTTGGGGATTCTGCCGTTTTTGAAGGCGTAAAAAAATAAAACGCAATCAAGATGATTTCGTGGGAATGTTTTATTGTAAGTATGACACTTCTGGGAATTTTAAATGGGTTAAATCTGGAGCCAAAGGTGATATTGCTTGTGATAATCAGGGAAATATATTTGTTGTATCACAAAAAGATTTGTTAATAAAGTGTAATCCGGATGGCGAAAAAATTTGGTCAATCAGCGCTCCAACAGAAGCAATTGACTACTTAGATGGACCTCGAAATTTACTTGTCACAGATTCAAGAGGAAATTGTTATATGATTGGTAGATTTTACAAAAAAATTACCTTAGGTCATAGTACTATTGTTTCTTATGAGGGTGAGTCAGCTTTATATGTTTCATGTATCAACGATGGGACCTATGTGCCCAAACGCGTTAATACTATAAAAGGAAAAGTTTTCACGGACAAAAACGGAAATTGCACCTTTGATTCCGGAGAGGAGGTATTATCCAATGTAGCAGTTACTGCAACACCTGGGGGCTATTATTCCATTACTGATCAAAATGGAAATTATGAGCTCAAGGTTGATTCAGGTACTTATCATGTTTCTTTGGTGAAACTGAAGTCTGATGTAGCACTGTGGAAGGAGAACTGTTTGCATAATAGTTATGAAGTAAAGTTTACAGGAGAGGATCAGAATATGGAGGGATTAAATTTGGAATTAAAAATAGAAAACTGTCCATTGCTTGAAATAAGATTAAGAGATTCGTATTCAGAATTTTTAGGTACAAGTTTTAATTCTTGTTACTATCCAGATTCTACGTATATTTTCTATTGTAATTATGGAGATGTGCCGGTAAACAATGTGCAAATAAAATTGGAATATCCTCAGGGTTTTACACCAATAGCCAGTACTATTCCATGGGATAATATTTCGAATAACGTAATTACCTTTGATTTTCAAACTTTAGGCGCAAAAGAATATGGTTATATTGGAATAAAAGATTTAATAGAGCCTTGCGATTACTTAGGGCCTTTTACTTATTCTGGATCCATAACTCCATTTCTCTCTTGTAAAAGTAAGGATACCATTTTCTACAAATCTTCTTTTGTTAAATCAAAGTTTCTTCCCTTGAGTTTAACAGGTTCAATTGGTTCGGAAAGTTCAAAGATTTTGACTTACCCCAATCCATTCACGGAAGATGTGACATTCTCAATAAAAGGTTTGGATAAAATAGGAAATCTAGTTTTAAGTTTGATCGATTCTCAAGGAATCATAAAATATAAAGAGGATGTGGAAGTCTCTTACATGCCAAAATCTTTTCCCCTGGCTTAAGTCAGATAGACTTCAACAAGAGCAGTAAGAAAGAAAATCAGGGCTAAAAATTCCGGAGGCAGCTATATACCAGCCAATGATAAAACGAGCTATTACATTCGTGATGCAAGTGGAAACATCATGGCGGTATATGAGGAGTCTTCAGGCGTACAAACACTTGAAGAACTGCCGATTTATGGATCAGATCGCGAAGGAAACCTGGAACCAGGGTTGAATCTGGCCCTTGTGAATCGTTCGAAACGGATAGCAGGCCGTAGGACCTACGAGCTCAAAGATCATTTAGGCAATGTAAGGGTTGTGATCAATGACTTTAAAATGGGCGTTGACAATACAGGAGATTCCAAAGCAGATTATTATCTTGCCAAAATAAGTTCTTTCTCAGATTATGGTCCTTTCGGGGAGTTGCTGGAAGCAAGGACAGCGAATGCGAATAAGTATCGATACGGCTTCAACGGGCAAGAAAAAGACAATGAGAATAATTGGTTATCTTTTGAATTTAGAGAATATGATCCAAGGATTATTAGATTCTTCGCAATTGATCCTCTTGTAAAGGTTTATCCTGAATTAACCCCATATCAATTTGCAAGCAACACCCCTATCTGGGCTCAAGAGCTGGAAGGATTGGAGGCTAATTACACTAACGAAGGTAGCGTGAATCCTCTATCGGGAGAGAATGTTCCTGCTGGAACAAGGTCAGAGTTCTCAGGCCCAAGATCTGATTCATATATGGAAGAATATAACTTAATCTCTGGTGATAAAAAGGCTTCTGAAGTTTCAAAATCTGCAAGTATATTAATTAAAGCGGGAGATAGATATACAATTAAAGGAGCTGGTGGGTTAGGTAAATCGTTGTTAAAATTTATAGACAATGGAGGACGACGGGGAGGACATGCCTTGTTTAAGACTACTGATGGAGATTTGGGCTTTACAGGGGATATTCTAAGACCAAATAAAACTACTAAATTTTCAAATTTGCCAGATTGGAAAATACAAGAATGGTATCAGACATCTATTATGGTAGAATTTCCATTAGATCTTACAATTGATCAATATTGGGGTATAGTAAATAATTATATAGATGACAATGGTAAATTGAAAACTCCAGAATATAAATATTTATGGTATGGCTATCGGTGTGCATCCACATTATTAAGAGTTGCTAGTGAAAATGGAATAGTTGATGAAAAATCAAGAGTAGGATACTATATACATGCTTCACAGCCTAATGCACTTATTAGATATCTTCAAAGAAAAAACTTTGAAAGTAAGCCAAAATGGGGATTTAAGGGAATCGATTCAAATAAACTATATAATTTGAACTTTAAATATAATAAGGATGAGTTATTTCCAAATGATAAATAGGGTTTTATTAATTATGAGCTTTGTTTTTCTAATAGTTGGGTGCAAAGGAAGTAGGTATTATAATAAGAGAGAAATGGGATTTTCAAAGGACTGGTATCTTTATTCTGTTACGGTTGATTCATCAACTAAAGTAATAGATTTATTAGGGAAATTATCTGTAGAATTTGAGTTGAAAAATGGCTTATTAGGAAGACATTATTTGTGCGTCAAGGATAATCGAGAGAACTGTGGAAAAGAGACGTACCAGGCACTTAAATATATTCATTGTAAAAATTGTCCTTCGGTATATTATGAAAAAGTTCATGAACTTCATAGCTATAAAATATTTACTGTGATCACTATAGAAAAGGATTGCGATTCTAATGTTTATCAGGATCCAATATTTCAAAAAAAAGGATGTTTGATTTTCGAAAGTGCTGGTGGAACAGTAAGATTTGATAAAGATTCATTGATAATTGATCTTAAACCAAGATTTGATAATTTTAAGGCTAAAATTGTCTGTATTGATAAGAATAGTATAAAATAGTTTTCTACACGTTCTGGCGTAAGTCTGAGACTTGTGTCTACAAATGAAAGCCAGTTTATCAACTGGCGGATGGAAATAATAAAATACTAAAAAGCCCGGAGGTGGTAACCTTCGGGCTTTTTAATTTAAGAAGTATAAGTTTTTTTTGCCTGATAATCTCTGAGGAAAGCACCCCACTGGTTTAAGGGTGTTTAGGCTAAGTTTTTGTGTCGTTCTAAAAAAAGTTTGCAGTTGAGATTGGTAATCCGGTTTTAAATTTACATTTTTTTATTTATCCTAAAACCTAGCTGGGATACATTTCTCCTCGGACGCTGTCGCTCGATTGCATCGAGTGCAATCTGTGATAGAGGGAGTGTTTAGAAATTAAAGATATGTTTTAGGTAATGGGGATTCGCATTTGTAATGCATGTATTTGAGAGAAGAATAAGAGTAGCCAGTTATTGGAGAACGGGCTATTTTTGGTTTCCACCAATCTCCCGTAGAGACGCCATGCTGGCGTCTCCCTTGCGTTAACAGATAACAATAGATTTTAACAATTATTAAAACAGATATACGGAAAGCATTTCTGTTAAACCCTCATGTTCAAAAGCAGACATTTAAAGAGCCAGAAAGACTTACTCCATCATACTGTTCTCCATACATTTCTTCAGATACATATAACAAGTCTCAGCAAGAGGTATTAGATTTCTACCATTGCCAGTTATTTCATATTGGTCTGCCATGCTTAAAAAATTCATGTAAGCGTCAAACCAATCTGAGTTAGATTTTAATTCGGGAGCCCCCATGAATTCTGCTACAACACTTACTATCTCCAATCCATGTAAACACTTTCAAGCCCAGGCCCTTCATGCCATTGATGAGTTGTTCATGTTTCATATCATGGACAAGGCTCTTAATAATAAAGTTTTTGTGTTTTTACATAGCTGTGCTGATAAATTATCGACATCAAATAAAATGGGATTAGTTGATATAGAGCTTTTGCGGTAAGATAGAAAGAAGTAGAGAGTTTATCGGGTCACTCTTAGAATACGTACAGGCAGCAGTTTAAAAAGGTATGGTTTTAAACCGCTCCTTTTTAAACCTTATTTAGTTGCTGACAACATGAGTGGAGGCCGCTTGCCTAGCTCCTTTAGCAATCTGGCATGACTTAAAATCGCACCACGAAAGGTAGAGACGTTCTTATAAGGCAATCCAAATTCTTCCGCTGTCTTGCTGACTATTTCAGAGATTTTCTTATAATGCACATGGCATATATTGGGGAAAAGATGGTGCTCAATCTGAAAGTTCAATCCTCCTACAAACCAGGAAAAGAAAGTGCTTTTATGGGCGAAATTAGTTGTTGTGTGAAGCTGATGAATAGCCCAGTTATTCTCTAAGTTGCCATTATCGTCTGGCAATGGAAATTCAGAGCCTTCAATTACATGAGCCGGCTGAAAGATGATGGCTAAAATGAAACCTGCTACATATTGACAAATCACCACTCCAATCAGAATCTTCCACCATGCAATACTTAAAAGAACAAAAGGAAGTATAAATATGTATGAAATGTAAATAAACTTTGTTGCAATAAGAATAATCCACTCCAGGCAAATATCTGCTTTTTGTTTCTTCAACATTCCGTCTTTGCTGTACTTGAAAATTTGCATGAAATCTTTAAATACGATCCATGTAAGTGTAAGTAAACCATAAAAGAACCAGGCATATATGTGCTGAAATTTATGAAAGAATCGCCATTTTGAATTAGGGCACATTCTTAAAATCCCACGTGGACTGATATCTTCATCAGCTTCATGAATATTGGTATAAGTATGATGCAATACATTGTGCTGAACTTTCCAGTTTAAAGCGTTTCCTCCAATCAGGTTTAACGAGTAGCCGAGCAGCTTATTAACCCACGGTTTTGTTGAGTAGGCTCCGTGATTCGCATCATGCATTACTGAAAGCCCAATTCCTGCAGTTCCGAATCCCATAATGACGCACATTAAAGTTAACAGCCATAGGTTTGTTAATACTCCGCTTGTAATGAGTGCATAAGGAACAAAATATAAACATAACATGAAGATGGTTTTAAAATACATCTGCCTATTTGCGTGACGTGTAATTTCATTCGTCTTGAAATATTCGCCAACTCGTTTGTTTAAGCTTCCGAAAAAATCCGGACTGGTTTTTGAAAATTTTAAGTGTTGAGACATTCTTAGGGGTTGTGAATGATTGATAACGAAATTGAAGAGAAGAATAGTTCCATTTATCATAGCACGATACTGATCAAATGCCTAAACAGGCGCAAGTCTGTGACTAGTGTCTACTGTGTCGTCCGAAAAAAAGTTTACAGTTGAGATTGGCCAGCTTTTGTAGAACTGACTATTTTGTTCCCAGCCAATCTCCCGTAGAGACGCCATGCTGGCGTCTCCCTCAGCTGGCCCAGATTTCCCTCTTTGTAGGCTGTCGCTCGATTGCATCGAGTGAAATTTGTGAGGGAGTGTTTAGAAATTAAAGATATATTTGGATAATGCGCATTCGCATTTGTAATGCGAGTATTTGAGAGAAGAATAAGAGTAGCCAGTTATTGCAGAACGGGCTATTTTAATTGCAACAAATCTCCCGTAGAGACGCCATGCTGGCGTCTCCCTTTCGTTAACAGATAACAATAGATTTTAACAAGTAATAAAACCGATATAAAAAATATGTTTCTGTTAAATCGTCATGGTCAAATGTGGACATTTAACAGATTCAGAGAGACTTACTTAATCATACTGTTCTGCACACATTTCTTCAGATACATATAACAAGTCTCAGCAAGAGGTATTAGATTTCTACCATTGCCGGTAATTTCATATTGGTCTGCCATGCTTAAAAAATTCATGTAGCCGTCGAACCATTCTGAGTTTGATTTTAATTCGGGAGCACCCATTAATTCCGCTACTATACTTACTAATTCTAATCCATGAAGATCACTTTCGAATCCCAAATCCTTCAGGCCATTAATGAGTTGTTCATGTTTCATATCCTGGACAAGGATCTTGATGATAAGGTTTTTGTGTCTTTCCATAGCTGATAAATTTTAGATTGTAAATGTAATATGAAATTGCTTATAAGGCAATTATATATGATATATAATATATTTAATGTTATATTATAGGTGTTTTAGGTTTGAAATCAATTTAGGAGATATGCTTACCTTGTCAACTAAATTGCATTCAAGACAATTAAAATGAGTGAAAAACCAATTTTTAATAGAATAAAAGCAGTATTGGCCGAGAAAGGAAAAACAAATATTTGGTTGGCTGAGGCAATTGGCATGAATAGAAGTACAGTTTCAAAATGGTGTACTAATGATATGCAGCCTACAGTGGAGACACTATTTGCTATAGCAAAAGCACTGGATGTAAATGTGCGGGAGTTGCTGGTTTCCTCCAAATAGAATCGCGGAATAGGTATTTTATATCTCTCAAAGGCTACCGTGCTTTTGGCATCCCATGAAACTGTGATCGAGGGACCTATCAGCAAATTAAAACATATACCAGATATAGCGCATTCGCATTTGTATTTTGAATGATTGAGGATAGATTAAAGAGATAGCCAGCTTAAATACATCAGCCCACCTACCACTTTTTTTCTCCGCAACCACAGCCGCAATTTTACCCGCAATTATTCCTCAAAATAGGACTTTTATTTGTTGTTTTATAAGTTTTATTGTTTGTTTAA
This sequence comes from Sporocytophaga sp., assembly GCA_024707265.1. GTDB lineage: Bacteria > Bacteroidota > Bacteroidia > Cytophagales > Cytophagaceae > Sporocytophaga. The sequence goes on from JANQAB010000002.1 coordinate 194,198, forward strand.
TGTGCTGTAATATAGGTATTTAAATGTTGTGTTTTAAATAATTTGAAATTTTTGTTTCTCCGTAAAATGACCCGCAAAAGTGAACCGCAAATAAATAGCTTGAAGTCATAATTTTCAAAGCAAATGCAGTATATTGCCAAATGACATTCCAGATATGATACAATTATACGAATTGCCAAGTGCTATGGAGCCCATGTATCCATATGATGACAAAGGTGAATTAAATAAGCTAGCCATAGAATTAATTCGGAAATCAGCAGCATTATCGCAGACCCTTCATCCCGTTACAAGGAGGGCCGTTGCTCAGGTCGTAAAACCGATGAACAGCTACTACTCAAATCTAATTGAAGGACATAATATCCATCCCCTGGATATTGAAAAAGCTTTAAAGAAGGATTACTCTCAAGATCCGGGAAAGAGAATTCTTCAAATGGAAAGTAAAGCCCATGTGGAGGTTCAGGAATCCATGGAGAAAAGAATTAGAGAAGATGGAAATGTTAATATTTGCAGTTTTGAATTTATCAGTTGGATACACAAAGAATTTTATAAAGAACTTCCGGATGAATTTAGATTTGTCAGAACAAAAGAGGGAGAAACTTCTGAAGTTATTCCAGGTAATCCAAGAACAGGAGAAGTTGAAATTGGAGCACATGTGGCTCCGGCTGCAAAATCATTATCATCATTTCTTTCAAGATTTAATGAAGTTTATAGACCGGATAAAATTAATGACCCGATAAAAAGGATAATTGCGGCAGCAGCTTCCCATCATCGACTTGCATGGATTCACCCATTTTTAGATGGAAACGGACGAGTAATGAGACTTTATACTCATGCTTATATGATGCGGGAGCAACTTGATGGGGAAGGCTTGTGGTCCATTTCCCGTGGATTTTCAAAAGGACAGGAATGCTATAGAGGCGCTTTACATAATGCGGATCTGCAAAGATATAATGACTATGATGGTAGAGGAAATCTATCTAATAAAGGATTATTGGAATTCAGTAGGTTCTTTCTTGAAACTGCGATAGACCAGGTTGATTTTATGAAAGGGCTTCTTGATCTGGATGATATTCAGCGACGAATTATTCGCTTTATAGACCTTCAGAAAGTTCATGGTAACTTCAAAGAGGAGTCAAAATATGTGCTAACAGAGGTATTCCTAAAAGGTCAGGTTAACAGAAAAGAAATGGAACGAATTACCGGGAAATCAGAAAATACAGCCAGAAGGATAATGAAAGAGTTGATAGAACATGGTTTATTAATATCGGATGAAATAACAGGTCCGGTGAAAATGAATTTTCCCGCTAAGTATGTAGGATACTTTTTCCCTAAATTATATCCGGAAAATATCGAAGCCACCTTAGAGTAAAAGTGATGAGTATTTTATAGAAATTTAAAAAAAAATACCAAGGGCAGGGGCATATAGAGTTATTTGTAAGTCAATATCTCTGAGGAAAGCACATCAGGAAAAAAGGAGTGATTAAAGTAGAGTTTATTGGAAACAGCCAGGTAATAAACGTGTACTCATTTGCAAGTTTGAAGTCAGGTAGACTTCAATCAGGGGAGAGGATGTAAGCACCTATTGTATCAAGATGACGTGAAATCAAATCAATTTTCAACCAGCGTATCTTTCAATAAGTTAATATCTCTTTCGTTGCCTGTGAATGCAATAGCATTTCTTCCTCTTCTCATTTATCCTGAATTGAGAAAGCCAAATAATTTATATTTGCCGGAATAATTATTTTAATAATGAATAGACTAAGGGAGCTTGATTTTTTACGCGGAATAGCAATTATACTGGTTCTTGCACGTCATAAGCCTTTGTTTTCTTTTACAAGCCAAATGGGATGGATAGGGGTAGATTTATTCTTTGTCCTAAGTGGATTCCTTGTTTCGGGACTTTTGTTTAAAGAGTATTTAAAACATGGAACAGTAAATCCGGGTCACTTTCTTATACGACGAGGCTTCAAGATTTATCCTATCTATTATTTATTTTATATCGTTTATATTATTCCCATCATATTCAAAGGAGAGTTAAACATTTCAGGAATGTTGTATGATTTATCCTTTACACAAAATTATTTCTGGAAATGGGGTTACGCGTATGGACCCAGCTGGTCACTGGCTGTAGAAGAACATTTTTATATAGGATTTTCTCTCTTTCTATGGAGCTACATAAAACTTAATCCACAGGAGTTTAAGAAACAAAACCACTCCTCAGGTATCGGAATATTTGGTATGCTATTAATATTAATAGGAATAATATGTTTCTCCCTTAGGGCCTATGCGAACATCAAACATCCTGATCAATATGTACAGATATTTACACGAACGCACTTCCGCATAGATTCTTTATTGGCTGGAGTATTTGTCTCCTACCTTTATTATTTCAAATTTGACTATCTAAATAAAATATTTAAATTGTATAAATATGTATTCCTGATTATAGCCCTTGCAGGACTTTCCTGGACACCTTTTGTGGATGCGATTCCTTCTCTTTTTGCAAAAACAATTGGCTTTACATTATTATATATTTCATTCTCAATAATACTGGTATATTTTCTTTTGACATCAGATATCAATCATCAGTTAAATAAAATTTTATCTGCTCCTGTTGTAGATGGGGTATGCAAAATCGGCTTTAGTTCTTTTTCTATCTACATTATTCATATCTTCATAAATACACAAATATCCGAGCTTTTGTTAAGTTATAAATTAGATAATCAATATTTGATTTTCTTTACCACATCTGTAATTAGTATCAGTGTAGGTATGCTAATGACTTTAGGCATTGAAAAACGGTTTTTGGAGGTTAGAGATAAATTGTATCCAAGCAGGGGGTAGTTTGATCCACTATAATTCCAGACAAAATATCTTAAGCCGATATTTTTGCGGACATCCATTCTGTGCAGAGGAGAACAGGCTAAAAGTTGAGTATACCAGTGATGGCATACATTTAAATGAGAAAGATTACAGTTTTATTTATGCCGAAATTAAAGACTATTTATATTCTAAGAAGAATGTAATCTCATCAATCAGATGTTTTGGAATATCTTAATCTAAATCAAATATTAGTTTCAGAGTTCATCCTCACGTTTACTTTTTTAATGTTCTGTGTATATAATAAATAGTTGATAATTGAGGGATTATCACTTAGTTTAGCAAAGAATCGGAGGATGTCCAAAATTCCTTGGCCTCCATTTAATACTCATAAGGCTCTGCATCTCTTCATAATGTGACTGATTATAGTGCAAAAGCTAAGGCACTAAATCATACGTCTGAATGGGTAATCTATTTTAAATCAGAATTATAAGTCGTTATGTTTGGTTTGAATTTCTCAAATTCACTTTATTTATACTATACCTTAGTTTAATTAAAACCTATTATTTAACTAAATATGAAAAAACAGTTCTACTTTACATTAGCCATTTTAATGTCTGTCTCGATGTTAAAATCTTTGGCTCAGGTTCCTACACTTGAGCTGGATAAAGTGCTTCTTTCATCTAATGAAATGGCACAACCCTGGGGGATGTGTTTTATTTCAACAGATGAACTTCTGTTTACGGAGAAAAGCGGTAAGCTTTTCAGATATGTAGTCTCTACGGATACCAAGACTCAGGTCAGTGGGACTCCTGCAGTTTCGACAGCTGGGCAGGGAGGACTATTGGACGTAGCCATACATCCTGATTTCTCAACAAATAAGTACGTTTATCTTTCGTATTCCATTTCAGGACCTGGAGGCTCTACGCTTGCAATCGGAAGAGGTGTGTTAAATAATAATCAGCTAACAGGCTTTACTGAAATATTCAGAGCCTTGCCTTTTAAGAGCGGTACCAATCACTATGGAAGCCGTCTTGCTTTTGACAAAGATAATCACCTTATCTTTTCCTCGAGTGAAAGGCAGGAACAGGATAATGCACAATTACTAGAAAATCATTTGGGAAAAATTATACGTCTGAATGACGATGGTTCTGTTCCAAGTGACAATCCATTTGTAGGAGTTAGTGGTGCTAAGCCTGAAATATATAGCTATGGCCACAGGAACGTTCAGGGACTGGTTATTCATCCGGAAACGAATAAGATCTATGCGCATGAACATGGCCCTATGGGAGGAGATGAGCTCAATCTGGTTGAGGCTGCTAATAACTATGGTTGGCCTAAAATAACATTTGGTAAGAATTATAACGGAACTACTATTACCACTGATACTGCAAAAGAAGGAATGGAACAACCTATCAGATATTGGGTTCCTTCCATTGCCCCTTGCGGTCTGGCAATTGTAAATCTACAGAATCAGCAAGCCAATGAGGTAAATTTTGTTTTAGGAGCTCTTGCAGGAATGCAAATTCAGTGGGTGAAAATTAAGGATGATAAACATGTAGCCACTTATTCCTTCATGAAGAATTACGCAAGATTCAGAGATGTTGAGGTATCTCCTGATGGGAAAATTTATGCCCTAACAGAAAATCCGAACAATCTGATTCTTTTGAGAACCAATCAGGTGGTAACAGGCCTGATTGAAACATCATCTGGTAATGGTGGCAATATACGTTTATACCCTAACCCTGTTACAGATATTTTTACAATTGATGCTAATGATATAACAGGAAAGAATGAAATAGCGATATGCGATCAGCAGGGTAAAGTACTTCGTTCATTGAATGTGTCAGATAATTTATATGATTCAGGCAAGATGAAAATAGATATCAGCGATCTGCCTTCAGGTATGTATCTTATCGTACTAAAATCAAAAGAAAACAGTACTACAATAAAATGTCGTAAGTTATAATAAAGCCATATTTTAAAAGACTCTTGATTTAAATGTTTATCTAAGTCAAGAGTCTTTTTCATTATGTAGATTATCAATCGCATTAGCTTTAACATTTTCAAGAATACTCTCAGGCTATATGGATGTGAGAATAAGTTTAAAAGCCATCAATATTTCCTGCATTATAAATAAAAATTAATCCTATAGAATAGTAAACAGCCACAAATGATATTGGGTATGGCAAGTATTGCAGAGATCCTGGTTTATATATTGTAACAGTTAATTTGTTTTCTCATGACTGAGCTTGAAAATAGTATTACAACCTATTTCGGAGTGATAACTCCGGATGACCTCAAAACAATAGTTTCATTTTTCAGAACTGAGACATACAAAAAAGGAGACTATTTTCTTAAAAGAGGGAAGAACTGTGACAAGTTAAGTTTTGTCCAGTCTGGTTTTTTAAGAATTTTTGTTGAAACGGAAAAGAAAGATGTCACACAGTGGGTCTCAACGAAAGGTTATTTTGTGACGGATTTATCTTCTTTCGTTTTTGGATCTCCTGCTCGCTGGACAATACAGGCTGTAACAGATACAACAGTACAATCTATCTACAAGGAAGATTACCAGAAGCTTAATGAGCTGGTACCTCAATGGCCTTTACTTGAAAAAATATTTATCGTACGTTGTTTCACCATCATGGAAGATAGGATTTTTAGTCACCTTTCTATGACGGCGGAGGAGCGGTATCAGTTTTTCTTTGAGCATAACCGGGAGCTGTTTAATCAGGTTCCTCTGCAATACATCGCTTCTATGCTTGGTATGACTCCCGAAACTTTTAGCCGCATCAGAAAAAAAATGCAATGATGATTTTCTTGATATTTATCAAGCCCTAAGTCGTTCGAATATCGGATCTTTGTATGGTAGGTTAAACAATAAGTTTGGTGCTGACAATCATAATGATACATAAGATTTAGAAACGTATGGCAAAGGAAATCAGAACAGAAATTATAATCCAATCTACTCCTGAAAAGGTGTGGTCTATTCTAACCGATTTTGAAAAGTATCCAATCTGGAACCCCTTTATAAAATCTTTAACAGGGAAGGTTGAAACAGGAAAGAAGATTAAGGTGATCATTGCTCCTCCTGGTGGTCCTGGTATGACTTTTAAACCTACCATACTTAAGAATGTTGCAAACAAAGAATTAGCCTGGCTCGGCAGTGTGCTCGTGAAAGGTTTGTTTGATGGTGAGCATCGTTTTGAATTGATTGACAATGGAGATGGCACAGTAAAGTTTGTACAAAGCGAGCAATTCGAGGGTGTCTTTGTATGGATGTTTAATCCTCAAAAAACGAAAGATGGTTTTGAATTAATGAATCAAAGACTGAAGGTATTAGCTGAGGCATAGGAACAAATATACAGATATAGAGCTTCTTAAAGATTAATAGACCGTTCAATCGAATCCTATTAAGGTAAGGAATAAAAAAGTGCCGGAAGAAAAGAGTTCTTCCGGCACTTTTTTATTTTCTTGAAAAGGTATTGGGATGATTAAAAACTAATTCGCCCCCAACAGCTTCTTTAAAAATTTTCTTATAGACTTTTTCTTTTTAGATGGGTTAACAAATTTGCTTTCAATAAATTCACTTTGTTTAGGCAAACAAAGAATATATCCCTCATCATTGTAGAGCCTGATAACGTTGTGGGTATTACCGAGTAGTCTGTAGACAAAATCAATATTTCTGTTTTTAGGACGGGCTATGTTGCCGGGCATATTGCCATGGTCAAAGTTGCCATCTTCATAAATTCTAAGATCATCAATAAGGAAAACATCATTGGAAATTTGTTTTTTTACAGCAAGTATCTGCTCTATTTCTTTTTCCAAAGGATATTTTACCTCTTCAATTTTCTCATCATTATATCCCAATATTCCTCCGTCAGCACCGGGGAAATGAGCATCAAGCCAGTAAAATGTCGGTTGTTCTGTATTGGTTAAAAGTTGTGGTACAAGGTCGAAACTATTACCCTTTTCAATTTTAACATTGGCGTTGGCCTTGAACCTATCCCTGCATAGGTTGTAGAACTCATCCATGATTTCAGTGGATATGATTTCCTGAAACCCTGCATTGACGGCTGCCTGGATGCCATCACCTTTAAAAGAACCAGTCTCAAAAAATGATTTTAACTTAAATTGATTTACAAAATTATCAAGTTTAAATCTCGTTAATGAACCCATTTAATCTTTGGTTATTGATTTTATGAAATAATGTGATTTTAAAGATATTACTATTTAATAGAAAATAAAACTTTTCTTATCACTGGGTGAAAATCCGGTTTTAAAAATCATAAATATAAATCGAGTAAAAAAGGCTTTGGAGGTAGAACTCATTATAAAAAAAAGAGGCTTACAGGCCTCCTTTTTATTATCCCCGATTATGATTTGCAGAATGCAATGTGGTCTGTGATATGAGATCCTGGTATCCGTCCATAACCTGATGTCAGGCGGAGATTTACACTTAACCAAACCACATATGCACAAGGATTCAGGGTGGAAGTATTGAATATAAAATTGTTAACAGCCTCTGAGCTGCCTGAAAGGTTCTGTGGAAAATCAGAAGGAAGTGGTGCGTTGCCTTCAAATGATAATCTCATATTATCCAAATGAGGATGTACCACAGAATAGAGAGCGGTTAATGTATCGTCAATTTTATTGCATCCGGCTCCACCTGCTGTAGTCTCTTGTATTTCGAGCATAACAGTTGCAGGAAGATTTACATCTGCACCTGCCCATGAAGGGTGGCGTCTTTGAAGGTAATTAACATTACTTAAGACGATTTTTGCGAGGACATTGCTTGTCGAGAGTGTCAATGACCCGACTTCTCTTGCTTCAAATGTAATTTCAAATGTATGGATGCCTGCTTTTTTAGTTGCAGGAAATAACTGCCCAGCCTGATATACTGTCGGATTGATCAGATCATAGTTTTCATTATAAACAGCAGTGAGTTTTGTTGTATCAAGGTTGGCAAGTATACTACCTCCTCCTGACTGGAACTGTCCTACACCAAACAAATCGTTTTCCCTTGGCACTTCAATCCATCCACCGGGTTTAATGATGACATTATTAGAAGCTGCAACGTTATTTACATAGTAGTCTTCTGTTACAGACACGTAGTGAGGGAATGGTGTTGATACCAGTGTGAGCTTTACAATTGATCCGATAATAGTTGGTGAGATCAGACTACTGTCTGCAATAATTGTAACTGCAGGATTAGCAAGATCTCTGATTGTAAATCTGTATTCCATCGCATTGGAAGAATTGCCACCGGGAAGAATACCGATTAATGGTATAGTGCCTGTAAAGACATTTCTTTGTGCATCATTCGTATATCCGTTTGCGTCGAAATCAGTTGCTATGCTATATGCACCTACCTTGGTAAAAAGAGCAGGAACATAGTTGTTGCCACTGTCGCCTTTGCCTTCCACACAGAGGTCCGTACAGAAGCAATGTCCTATGTTATTTCTCGCCTGTGTATGACCTTTACTTCTGGATTCCTGCAGGAGGACCGTTCCTGTACTTGTTTCGACCCGGAAGTATACATCTGGTCCTGCAGGCCATTCTACATTCAGCCAGTTGAATATAGTTTTACTGAAGTCGGCCTTTGTGTAGTATATTTTATAATGTCCGGAAGCATCCGTCAGGCCCATGCCTAAAAAGTCGTCCTGAATAAGATCTACGTCGTATGCAAATACCTGCAACCCCTGGATCGGCAGTTTGGTTTCGCATTCTGTTACCTTTCCGCATATTACATATAGGTCTAGCAATGTTAAGATGCGGCACCAATAACTGGAAGCAATAGAATATTCCCAGTATGCCAGTGCTGTATTTTCAATGCCAGATATTTTCCATAGAGGTTGCAATGTAGTGATGTGGAACTGAAATGGCCCTGAAGACTTCGGAGTATTTTTGAGTTTTATATTTAAAGGAACATTGCCACATTCAAAATCAATTTCGAAAGCTTCTCCCTTGTACTGTTGTCTTTCATTTAATTCAAATACAAAATTTCCGAGTGCATCTGTTTCTACTTCTGCAATCAAACGGCTGGATAGTGATTTAAGTTCTTCTTCTGACCTTTGATGAAAAGTCTCTTTTGAAGCAGCCACCGCGTTTAAGGTGAGGTTACTGCTCTGATCAGGTCGGTATATTCTGACTTTAGCTTTGTAGATTGGGTCGAAACAATCTCCGCAGTAGTATGCAAGAAGGTTTCCTTTAAAAATGTAATTCATAATGGTTGGATGTGTTTAGTGCCTACTCTGGAAAGGGTTTTCGGCTTGCCCCCTGAAAAGTATAAATGGAATTGATAAAGATTCTTTATGAAAAGAACATGTAAAAATGTATCGGCTTTAAATGATACTACATGTATAAGCTGAAAGAAGAAATCCCTGGAAATACCTTGGATTCTTAAACAAAGGAAGATGATTACCTGTTGAATATCAATGCCGTAAAAGGGTAATTCAAAATATGTATTATATTGCTTGATGATATAAATGAATGTGATAACCAGATTAATAGTGTCGTTTGATAAGCTTGCCCAAATGATTTTGGAGAATCTGAAGAAGGATTTATAGGAGAAGAGAATATAGATAAATAATTATGAATTTACTCCTGTCTGATAATCAATGTAATAGTGGTTTGTGATTGTTTGTGGGACAAACTTATTCTTATAGTATGTCGTATTTTCTTTACATATTAGGTGTTATGAAATTTACATTTTTATTGATGTCAGGATTACTTGTTTATGCGCAGGTTAATGCCCAGGATAATGCTCACATAGTCTCTTCCTCTGGAAAGAGCAGTAGTTCTGAAAAATATTCACTTACATTCACATTAGGAGAGCCGGTAGCAAGAACCTATCATTCTGAAAATTACAAACTTTCTTTAGGCTTTATTGGTAAAGATCTGGCGGATGTAGATTTGGTCACTTCTGTTCCTCCAAGAGAAGATAAAGCGAGCTTGAGTTCTATAATTTTCCCCAACCCCGTTTCTGACAAATTCCGAATTAAAGGAGATGAAAATGCCAGTTATGAGGTGAATATTTTTAATATGCAGGGCAATCTTATCAGTCATCTGAAATATGTAAGATCTAATGATGAGATGGATTATCCAAAGGTAATAGGGGGATGCTATTATCTTGAAATCATCAATAAAGAAACCCTGGAAAGAACATTTGAAAAGATTATTAAAATATAACAATGAAGAAAATTTTTATAGTAGCAGTCCTTTTGATGCTTCAGTTGGCCTGCTTTGCCCAGAGCGGATTCTATTACCAGGGAGTTGCGAAAATGACAAATGGAGCTCCGATTTCAAGTCAGACTATTTCAATCTACATATCTATTTTGAGTACATCTCCTGATGAATTGTTTTACAAAGAGAGTCATTCAATAAAAACAGATGATGACGGACGTTTTTCGCTTGTGGTTGGAGAAGGGTCCGTATTACAGGGAACGTTCAATGAGATTAATTGGAGAAGCAAGGAAATATGGATACAGACTGAAATAGACGCTGGACAAGGGCTTGAGGATATGGGTAAGTCAAGGATTCTACCAGTTCCTATTGCTACTTATGCTTTAAAAGCGGCTTATGATTACCAGATTTATACTGCAACTTCTAATTTCCCAAACAATATTTTTGGGATTATGCAAGGCGAGACGAGGGGAGATCTGAAACTGGGCGTTAATTCCTATATGTATGATCATGAAGCCGTTCAATTAACAATTGAAAATCCTGTTCAAGGTCTGACAATTGATCCAGTAAGCTTTACAGTAAATGCCCAGGAAGCAAATACACAGACTAAGGCACTTACAGTGAGCGCAAATTCCGGACTTGCTGTTGGTATCTATAATATACCGGTAAAAGGACGATCAGCTTCAGGAAAGGTTGTTTCTGGTACTTTTCCTGTAAATGTAATGCATGCATCTGTGAACAGTTATCTGGTGGGAAGATATAATGTCGCAGATGTAATTGTAGGTAAGACAGATACTATTTTTTATGAAGAAAATATTGTAGCAGTTGGTAGCGATTCAGTCAGATTTACGAGCAATGTGAAACATGATGATCATTATTTACTCTACAATAGTGTGGCAGAAATCACAAACTATGGAGGAAACATACGGCTTGAAATTCAAATGCCGATCCCTTACAACGATCCGCATGTTTATGCTCCTTTTCCACAGGATATTGAGAATCATGAAAGTTTTAAAATAAACTATACGGTATATTTTGACCAGAAAGATACATATGAATCTAGACTGGCATTTTTTAGAAGAATAAAGTAATTTGAACCATTAAGTGTAATGCATTTTTTTCTATGTCAACATTAAGAGACGAGGCTAAGAAGAGTAAAATCAATAATTCAGATAGACCAGTCCTGATATATATTGCCATTGGAGTTGCTACATTATTTGCAATAGCCCTAAGATGGTTTGATGTGGATTTATCTTTAAATATATTGTCAGAAATCATAGGTGCGGCATTTACACTTTTTGTTATTGATGTGTTGCTTGTAAAATCTAAAGCTAAAAGATGGCTTATCGTGCAAGAGCATATCGATTACCTGATAGGCAGAACAATCAACAGAGTGCGAGATGGGGTTGCTACAAGAGTGTTTGGCTTCAAGCCAGAGTTCGACCACAGAATGAAAGAAGAAGAAGTCATCCTGCAGATAAGAAAACAAAGAGAAAAGTTTTTGAATGATCTGGAACCTCTTTCCGCAGAGAAGTTAATTGGCAAAATTGACCTTGCATTCTTTAATGCTGATAGCTATGATTACTTTGATGAAAAAGCAGAAGACATCTGGAAGCTGATCAACATGAAGTATTCGGAATATCTGGCTCCGGATCTTGTATCGCTCTTGATAGATTTACATACAAACCTTGTGGATGTAAGTGCTCATATTCGAGTGTATGATAAAGCTGAACGATTCCCATCTGAAAAAGATCATTATCACAATGTGGCATTACAAGGAGTTGCAAGAAATTTCAAAGAGATTATTCGCATTGTAATCAGACTGAAGGAAGAGGGTTATTCTGATGCTGCCAGAATTATAGGTGCAAGAGAAGATATTTAACATTAGGATTGAATAGAAACACGGAGTCCTGTATTTAATTATTTAAATGCAGGACTTTTCTTTTTAGACTTGTTGTAATAAAGATGATTTTTAAATTGTTCTTAGATAGCGTTTTGTGAGGTCCGTTTTATGTTGGAAACTCATCATGCCTGAATTTTTGTTCCAATTAAGAATAAGTTGAATGAGAAAAATATGGGAAATATAGGACCAATTTTTTTTGCTGAGGAACAAGAACTTCGGAACTGGTTTGAGAAAAATTTCAAAACAAAGAAGGAGCTTTTAATAGCTTATTACAAAGAGGATTCGGAGAAAAAAGGGATTAACATATCTCAATCTATTGATCAGGCACTGTGTTTTGGCTGGACTGAGGGAGTGCGTAAATCGCTTGATAAGGAAGAATATGTAATCCGATTTACCCCAAGAAAACCTAAAAGTGTATGGAGCCCTGTCCATATACAGAAGGTAGAGGACCTTTTGAAAAGGGGGTTAATGAAGTTTGAGGGAATTGAAGCATTCAATAAGAGACAAGGATGTGATTCAGGAGTATTCCCCTTTGAAAAGGCGGAGACAAAATTAGATGATTTTTTGGAGGAAAAATTTAAGGCAAATAGCAAAGCCTGGAGTTTTTTTAATGCAACCGCTCCTTCCTATAAACGCATAGCAGTCAAATGGGTCATGAGCGCAGATCAACGAAGTATTAGAGAAGAAAGATTGGACATGTTGATAAGGGAATGCGAAGCTGAAAAAATGTTAAGCTAAGTATTGTTCTGTTCTAGTCTATTTGGATTAAATATTTATATTGCCAGCACAAAAGCAATAACTATTTAATCAAACACTATGAAATTTGGCCAGGTAGACAATCCCGAAGAGATCGATTTTAAATTACCCCCAGACCATAAAGATACTGGAAAGATGCTTTCGGAAAATAAGAAGGACAAGCCTTTCAAAGTGTATGTAGGATGTGCAAAATGGAATAAAACGGACTTAAAGAATTTTTATCCGAAAGGCACAAAAGATGAGCTGGCCTATTATTCATCACAATTTAATAGCATAGAGCTTAATGCAACATTTTATAATGCACCTTCCAGGGAGCAGGTATTAATATGGAAAGAAAAGACTCCGGCAGACTTCAGATTTTTTCCAAAGTTGACGAACAGCATTAGTCATTTTAAAAGACTGATAGATGTGCAACCTGTTGTAGAAGAGTTTTGTGATGCCGTAGCTGCGTTTGATAAGAAACTGGGAATGGTTTTTTTTGCAGATGCATGATAATTTTGGTCCGAAAAATTTTGATCGAGTCGAGAAGTTTATCAACGAGTTTCCTAAAGCTATTCCTCTTGCTATAGAGCTTAGAAATAAGGACTGGTTTCAGAATACTGCAGAGGCGGAGCGTCTTTATAAGTTAATGGAGACAAAGAAAAAGACCAACATCATTGTTGACACTGCCGGCAGAAGGGATATGTTGCACATGAGGCTCACCACCCCTAAGGCATTTATAAGATATGTAGGCGCCAATCATGAAAGTGATTATTCCCGACTTGATGATTGGTTGAAGAGGATTAAGAAATGGAGAGGAGAGGGACTACAGGAACTGTATTTTTTTGTGCACCAGAATGTAGAGAAGGAATCTCCGTTACTTTCTGCTTATTTCATTAAGAAACTAAACAAAGCTTTTGAGTTGGATATACAGATTCCGAAAACATTGGATGGGAAGTGATTTTTTAGTAATTAAATTTCACGTTAAGCCCCAGAAGGGGGTGGAATTATGTCAGCATAGGGTGTACGCCCTATGCCAAGAGAGAGATTTGCTAATTTCACCTGCTTACCCTTTCCATGCATGGCTGTACGCGTGTTAATATAATGCAGCCCTTTCTTCCGCAGGGCTGCACCCTGCGTTGACATAAAGCCGCCGCCCCCTCCAGGGGCCTGTTTCTACAAGAGTTAAATTTCACGTTAAGCCTCCGAAGGGGGTGGAATTATGTCAGCATAGGGTGTAAGCCCTATGCCAAGAGAGAGATTTGCTAATTTCACCTGCATAACCCTTCCGCCCAGCTTGTAGCTGTGTTAACATAATGCTGCCCTTTCTTTCGCAGGGCTGCACCCTGCGTTGACATAAAGCCGCCCCCTCCAGGGGCTTGTTCTACAAGAGTTAAATTTCACGTTAAGCCCCAGAAGGGGGTGGAATTATGTCAGCATAGGGTGTACGCCCTATGCCAAGAGAGAGATTTGCTAATTTCACCTGCTTACCCTTTCCATGCATGGCTGTACGCGTGTTAATATAATGCAGCCCTTTCTTCCGCAGGGCTGCACCCTGCGTTGACACAAAGCCGCCCCCTCCCGGGGCTTGTTTCTACAAGAGTTAAATTTCACGTTAAGCCTCCGAAGGGGGTGGAATTATGTCAGCATAGGGTGTACGCCCTATGCCAAGAGAGAGAGATTTGCTAATTTCACCTGCTTACCCTTTCCATGCATGGCTGTACGCGTGTTAATATAATGCAGCCCTTTCTTCCGCAGGGCTGCACCCTGCGTTGACATAAAGCCGCCCCCTCCAGGGGCTTGTTCTACAAGAGTTAAATTTCTCGCTAGCCCCCCGAAGGGGGTGGAGTTATGTCAGCATAGGGTGTAAGCCCTATGCAAAGAAAGAGATTTGCTAATTTCACCTGCTTACCCTTTCCATGCATGGCTGTACGCGTGTTAATATAATGCAGCCCTTTCTTCCGCAGGGCTGCACCCTGCGTTGACATAAAGCCGCCCCCTCCAGGGGCTTGTTCTATAAGAGTTAAATTTCACGTTAAGCCCCCGAAGGGGGTGGAGTTATGTCAGCATAGGGTGTAAGCCCTATGCCAAGAATTGAATTTACTAATTTTACCTATAAAAGCCTTCCGTAAGGCTGCCCCGTGTTAATATAATGCAGCCCTTTCTTCCGCAGGGCTGCACCCTGCTTTGACACAAAGCCGCCCCCTCCAGGGGCTTGTTCTACAAGAGTTAAATTTCACGTTAAGCCCCCGAAGGGGTTGGAATTATGTCAGCATAGGGTGTAGCCCTATGCTGACATAATATAAACCCATTATATTTTAGCTCCACAAATCCCGCTCATTATATTTCACATCGTATTTTTTTAAAAAGGCAATATATTCACCCTGAAAAGAAATTTTTTGATGGTGTATTTTTTGATTTGATATGTATGAAATTACCTTTTCAATCTCAGATGGGTTTACAGAGAATGCCCCATATCCATCCTGCCAGTAGAAATCTTGTAGTGAAGCATCTTTGGTTTTGATCCATTTGGAGGATTTGCTCTTTACATATTCGACTAGCTTCATGAGGGGTATTTTTTGTGAGAGCATACATAAAATATGAACATGATCCGAGTCCCCTCCAATACTGATAGCTGGACAAGTCAAATCTTTACAAAGGGAGCATAAATATGCATAAATTTCCTCCTCAAAAGGTGGTTGAATAAACGGTGCCCTGTATTTAGTTACAAAAATCAGGTGAATATAATTTTTTACCAATGATTGTCCCATAGCGATTGAATTTTAAAAAGAATTAATTAGCTGGATTTGAAGATAATAATAGCTAAATATTCTTATTATTTCACATATGCATAAAGTTTATTCACAGGTCAAACATATTCTCAATTCTCCTTATTAATTTTACTCCAACACTGCAGAAATCTTTTGGAAATAGTAAAAACAGAAAATCTTTCTAAGTCTTATGGTGCGTTTCAAGCTCTAAGTGATGTATCATTAGAGATAAAGCAAGGAAGCATCTATGGTATCCTTGGTCCTAACGGAGCAGGGAAGACAACTCTTCTCAGAATACTTACCGGTATATTAGGTCCTGATAAAGGACAGTATTTTTTTCAGGGCAATAAATTTACTTCTGATTGCCAGCAGAGGATCGGTTATCTTCCAGAAGAAAGAGGCCTGTACAAAAAGATGAAAGTAGAAGAGCAGCTTGTTTATTTTGCACGACTGAAGGGCGTTTCAGCTTCAGAAGCTAAAACAAGAACTACCTCTTTCCTTGAAGAAACAGGTCTTGCTGAGTGGAAGAATCACGCTGTTGATGCGCTCTCCAAAGGCATGCAGCAAAAAGTTCAATTCATTGCCAGCATTATTCATAATCCTGACCTGATCATACTGGATGAGCCCTTCTCTGGCTTCGATCCTGTGAATGCCGAATTGCTAAAAAATTATATTTTCAGATTCAGAAAAGAAGGAAAGACTATCCTGCTCTCGACCCACCGAATGGAGAATGCAGAAGAGTTGTGTGATACAATTGTGCTTATCAACAAAGGAAAAAATGTCCTTGAAGGAGAGGTGAAAAAGATCAAAGAAGGAGTGAAAAAGAACAGACTTATCATTGAAGGAGAAGGTATCTTGCCTGAAAATAAACTTTTATATACGATAGTAGAAACGGAAACCCACGCGGGAAACCAGTTTATTGCTACATTAACACCAGCGCCGGGAGTTGCTCTTAATAAGATCATTGAGGTATTGATGCCGAATATCAGCTTTAAAAGCTTTAATGAAGAGCTGCCCTCATTGCATGAAATATTTATTGATAAGATAAAGGGAGGTAGTGATGAATAAAATAGGGTTGATTCTTCAACGGGAGTACATTACAAGAGTTCGGAAAAAAGCTTTTCTCATTCTATCTTTTATCGGACCACTGATATTTCTTGTTCTCATGATTGTTCCTGCTTGGCTTACAGGGCCTCAGGCTATGGAGAAGTTGGTGTTTGTGATAGACCAGCATCACATATTAAAAGAACAACTTGAAGCTCCCTTTATTACTTTTTCTGATCAGGAATCGTCAATTGATAGTAAGGCTTCACATCTCATTATTCTTCCATCTGATACATCCGGAGCAATCAATGCAAACCTTATCAATGCTTCAAATATATCTTCAGAAGAACGGAAAGGAATAGAGCAGGCTTTAAAACTTGCAATAGCTAAAACTAAACTTAATGCATCCTTGCCTGAGATAAATTTAACGGAGACCAGGCTTGTAGAAAAAAATGCCGGTGAAGCAGCGGCTTCAATAGGCTTATTCTCTGCGATTTTGGTTTACTTTTTTATATTTCTGTATGGGGTCCAGGTTATGAAGAGTATTATTGAAGAAAAGGCCAACAGGATACTTGAGGTGGTTGTCTCTTCAGTTACACCCTTTCAGCTTATGGTCGGAAAGATACTGGGAGTGGCACTTGTAAGTCTTACTCAGTTTTTAATATGGGTTGTCACTACATTTACTTTATCCCATTGGATTTTCGACAGGTTCAAGCTTGAGCGCTTTTCTGACGAAAACATCAATCAGACTTTGAAAACCAGTCACGATGCGGCTCAGGCTTTGGAAGTAAATGAGATGCTTAATTTTGTAGGACAGATCAATTTTGGTTTGATCATTCCGGTATTTATTTTCTTTTTCCTTGTAGGATACCTCTTTTATAGTTCTATGTTTGCAGCTATAGGGGCGGCTTCTGATGCAGAGACTGATACACAGCAATTTATGCTGCCGATAACATTACCTCTGATTTTTTTCATTTATCATGGCTCCAAGAATATTGGAAATGCCAGACAGTACTTTGGCTAAAATTCTTTCCTATATCCCTTTTACAAGCCCAGTCGTGATGATGTTGAGAATACCATTTGGCATCTCATCTTGGGAAATTGTATTGTCAATGATCGTACTATTCTCGTTCTTCTTGCTAGCTGCCTGGTTCGCTGCAAAAATATACAGAGTGGGAATTTTAATGTATGGGAAAAATGCCACCTGGAAGGAACTCTTCAGATGGCTTTCTTATAAAGATTAATTTAAATTAGTGCAGATAAACTCCATATTCGTTTTCGTCCAGAACTACATCAATTCTTTCTCTCAGTGTTGTAGCGAGTGAGTAGCCAACATAATCAGCTGCGATAGGAAACAATTGATGACTTCTGTCCACAATAACGACAGTTTGTAATTTTTTTAATTCAATATTCAGGAAAGGTTTAAGCGCATAGGCCAAAGTACGACCGGTATTTAAAACATCGTCTGCGAGAATAACAGTTTTGTTTTTAACCTGCTCAATATCAATGTCAAGATGCACTTCACTTTGTACGCTAGTCAATTTATCCAGCTGAATTTTTACAAGAAGAACCTTTAAGGGAGAGATACTTTCTATTTCATTTTTGAGAAGGTTGGCAAAAATGTATCCTTTTTCATCGATCCCCGCCAGCACAATTTCTCCTTCAGAAAAGTTTTTTTCATAAATTTCAAAAGATATCCTCTTGATTTTCTGCAGTATCTGTAGTTTGTCGAGGATTAAATTTTTCTCACCTGCCATATTATTCCTGTTTAAAATGGAACTTTTTAAAGATCCAATGCTTTTTAATTTAATGGAGGGCAATTTAATGAAAAGGGTAATTTCTAAAAAATTAATCCTGAGTTTGGTTGATAAAATCTATTTTACTAAATTTGTTACCCTTTTACAATAGATAGTTAGCGATTATGAAAAAAGATATTCATCCGGATTACAGAGCAGTTGTTTTTCAAGATTCTTCTAGTGATTTTAAATTTCTTACAAAATCAACTATAAAGACTTCTGAAACAATTAAATGGGAAGATGGAAATACCTATCCTCTCGTTAAAGTTGAGGTTAGCTCAGCTTCTCACCCATTCTACACAGGCAAAAAATTATTCGTTGATGCTGCAGGTAGAGTTGAGAAATTCAAGAAAAAATACCAGAAGTAATAAAAACATTCTGAATAAAGTTTTCTTTAAAGTATAGAAGTCTTCATGATTCCATGAAGACTTTTTTATTTTTGTAAAATATGAATTTCATTTTATTTGACGAACCTTCTATTCGGCAGGGGCTACTTCCTTTTACCTTTACCAGGCCGGTCTCTGAGGTAAGGGTGGGTATATTAACCATAACGGAAAAATGGAAGTTAAGATCCGGGCTGGATGTCTCTTATATCACGGAAGAATATCTGAGTGATCGCTTCACACTTAATCCGGGAAAGGAAAATGTATTTGTTAACGGAGGGGTTTGTCCCACAGACGATCTGGTTGCCACAATAAAAAGCCTTAAAGACGGGGAAGTTATTGTGAAGGAAGGTGTTATCATTGCCTATAAAAAAATAGCAGAAGGGAAACAGATAGAATTTAAAGGCGCTTTAAATATGATAAAAAGGCCTTGGGATATTTTTTTGAATAATGGTAAAGAAATTTCTGAGGATTTTGACCTGATTACGAAGGGAAGAATTTCTGCTCCGATCACAGATCCTTACACTAGGATTTACAATCAGGAGAAAATATTTGTAGAAGAAGGGGCATCCATAAAAGCTGCTATCCTCAATGCTGAAAATGGTCCCATTTATTTGGGCAGGAACTCTGAAGTAATGGAAGGAGCTATCATTCGTGGACCATTTGCTTTGGGTGAGGGTGCGTCTGTCAGTATGGGGGCAAAATTCAGAGGAGATACAACTGTGGGTCCTTATTCAAAGATAGGAGGGGAAGTTAGTAATTCTGTAATATTCGGATATTCGAATAAAGCTCATGATGGGTTCCTGGGTAATTCTGTCATTGGCGAATGGTGTAATTTAGGTGCTGATACAAATACTTCTAACCTTAAAAACACTTACTCAGAAGTTCAGGTATACAGTTATAAGGAACAAGACTTTGTAAATACCGGAAAAATGTTTTGCGGTCTGTTGATGGCGGATCATTCTAAATGCGGAATCAATACGATGTTCAACACTGGCACTGTTGTGGGAGTAAATGCAAATATTTTTGGTGAAGGTTATCCTGCTAAATTTGTACCTTCATTTGCCTGGGGGGGCGATAAAAATTATTCCAGATATAACTTTGAGAAAGTGATTCAGGTAGCCGAAAGAGTCATGGCGAGGAGAAATATCAAGCTATCCGAGGAAGAGATTAACATTCTCAAATACGTGTTCGAAATTGAAGATCAGCAGGTGAGAAATTTCTGATTTCCACTTAGCAGTTTTACAACATATTACCTTGGTAATTCTACCTCAAAAATTTATAACTAGTACTTAAATTTAATAATTGTGTTATTTTCTCAGATTAAAGGTCTTGAAGAAACCAAAGCCAGCCTTATAGCTTCTGTAAAAAACAGACATGTAGCGCATGCTCAACTTTTTGCCGGACCAGAAGGAAGTGGCAGCCTTGCAATGGCACTGGCTTATGCCACTTATATCAACTGCGAGGAAAAGGGAGAAACAGATTCTTGTGGCACATGTGCTTCCTGTAATAAATTTAATAAGCTTATCCATCCGGACCTTCATTTTGTATTTCCTGTGAGCACAACAAAAAGTGTTTCAAAGGATGCGTCCAGCGCCTTGTTCATGAAAGAATGGAGGAATTTCATAGCAGAAAATCCTTATGGAGGACTGATAGAATGGGGGAACTTTATCGGGGCAGAAAATAAACAGCTGAATATATCAGTAGACGAAAGCAGAAATATAATTAAGACTGTGGTCCTGAAGTCTTTCGAGGCAGAATATAAAATTATGGTCATCTGGCTTCCGGAACAAATGAATTCTTCTTCAGCTAATGCGATTCTTAAAGTGCTTGAAGAGCCTCCGGTAAAAACAATATTTCTGCTCATTACCCAGAATCCTGACAAGATCATTACCACTGTACTTTCTCGTACTCAAAGAGTAAAGATCAGACCTTTCACTGATGAGGAAGTTACTAAATTCTTGATGGAGGAAAAGCAACTTGATGAAAAAAAAGCAAGGCAAGTTGCTTATCTGGCAGATGGAAATTTGAATGAAGGTTTGAGACTGCTCCAGCAGGCAGAGGAAGATAACCATCAGATGTTCAGAGAATGGATGAGGCTTTGTTATAAAAAGGTCAATATACTGGAGCTTGTAGACTGGTCGGAAGCCTTCCAGAAACTAGGAAGAGAAGGTCAGAAAAATCTTTTCCAATATGGATTGAATATTCTGAGAGAAACCTTGATCTGTCGCCTCAATAGCAAAGAGCTTTTAAGACTCAATGAAGAAGATCTGAAATTTGTTGATGGTTTTTCAAAAGCTCTGAACGAAGTTAAAATAGAAAATATAAGTAAAAGCCTTAACGAGGCCTATTATCATATAGAGAGAAACGCTAACGCAAAAATAGTTTTTCTTGACCTCTCTCTGCAAATATCCGGAATGATGAAGTCTTGATATGACTGCTCATGAAGAAAGATAAGCTAACTATAGGCCGCAGTGATATGATAGATCTTCCGGATCTTAAAATATATAATGTAAAAGCAAAAATTGATACCGGCGCCTATAGTTGCTCCATTCATTGCAGCAATCCTAAGGTTAGTGGCAACAAAAGAAAAAAGCTAAGCTTCTCCTTGCCTTATTTTAATGGGAAGGAAAAAGAAAAAGTTATTTTTCAAACAAATGATTTTTCGGAGAGAATTGTGAGAAGCTCTTTCGGACAAGTAGAAAAGCGTTTTGTCATAAAGACGAAGGTTCTCATTTTTAACAAACTTATTGAAACAGAGTTTACCCTTTCAGACAGATCTAACATGAAACATCCCATATTACTGGGAAGAAAATTTTTGAAAAATGGTTTCCTGGTAGATGTTTCCAAATTCAATTTATCCTACAAACAAAAGAAAAGCTTAAATAAGTAAGATGATGCGTATCGCAATTCTTTCAAGAAATGGAAGCCTTTATTCCACAAAGAGGCTTGTGGAGGCTGCTAAAGAGCGTGGTCATGAGGTTAGGGTTCTTGATCATTTAAAATGTTATGTCGGGATAGAAGCTGGAAATCCAACGCTTTATTATAATAAAGAAAAAATAACTGATTACGATGCTGTAATTCCGAGAATTGGGGCTTCGGTTACATTTTACGGAGCTGCAATAGTACGCCAGTTTGAAATGATGAACGTATTCAGCTCAACGAAATCACAAGCCATCACAAGGTCCAGAGATAAGCTGAGAACCCTTCAGGTATTGAGCGAAGCTGGTATCGGAGTCCCCAAGACCGCATTTGCAAGCCAGTCAAAAGATGTAGATAATCTTATAAATCATGTCGGTGGTGCACCTGTGATTATTAAACTATTGGAAGGCACCCAGGGCATAGGTGTTGTACTTGCAGAGTCAAAAAAAGCCGCTAAGTCTGTAATCGAAGCATTTTATGGGCTCAAGGCTGACATTCTCATTCAGGAATTTATAAAAGAAGCCAATGGCTCTGACATACGTGCATTTGTTGTAGACAATGAAGTGGTGGGGGCCATGAAAAGGCAGGGGAAAGAAGGGGAATTCCGCTCTAATCTGCATCGGGGTGGTGAAGGTGAAATGATCGAACTTACTCATGAAGAAAGGGATGCTGCGCTATGTGCTTCAAGAGCTCTGGGCTTATCTATTTCCGGTGTTGATATGTTAAGAAGTTCCAGAGGTCCTTTGATCATTGAAGTCAATTCTTCCCCGGGGTTACAGGGGATAGAAACTGTTACTCAGATAGATGTAGCGGGCAAAATCATTGATTTTGTGGAACGCAATAAAAAGAAAAAGGCGGAGAGGGATTTGATTGGAGTTTAGCCCAAAAATTTCTAAGTTGCTTCCTAGAACGCTTGATTATATTGATGGAGAGTAAGATCAGAATTGGTACCAGAGCCAGCAAACTGGCAATGTGGCAAACAGAATTTGTAGCCGGGTTATTGAACAATGCCGGTTATGAAACAGAGATTTTAAAGATTGAAACAAAGGGAGATAAGCAATTAACTTCTACCTTTTCCGAAATAGGAACCAAAGGTATTTTTACAGAAGAGCTTGAACTCCAACTGAAGGACGGTTCCCTGGATATTGCAGTCCATAGCGCCAAAGACATGCAGACGGACCTTGGACCTGAGCTGGAAATTATAGCATTTACGGAAAGAGAAAAACCAAACGACGTCCTCGTTAGTTTTGACAAAAGCTTTGCTCTGGAAGATCTTTCAAGAGTTTTGGTTGGTACTTCTTCCACAAGGAGAAAAGCTCTGCTTAAGCATTATTATCCCCATCTTTCTACAACGGATGCAAGAGGAAATCTCCAGACAAGACTTAAGAAAATGGAAGACGGCCTTTTTCCTGCAATGATTCTTGCCTATGCAGGCATGCATAGAATGGGCTATAATGATTTTATCGTAAAGGAACTTCCGGTTGATGTGTTTACTCCGGCAGTAGGACAGGGAAGTATTGCCATAGAAGCGGCCTCTTCTCTTGCTTCTGATAAAAAGGAGGTCATCAGAAAATTACTAAATCATATTCCGACTGAAACCTGTCTTATTGCGGAAAGAACTTTCCTAAACAAACTAGAAGGTGGTTGTAGCATTCCGGTATTTGGCCTTGGTACAATAGAAGGGAATCTGCTTAAGTTAAGAGGTGGAGTTGTAAGCCCGGAAGGTTCTGAAATTATCAGGAAAGAGATTGTTGGAAGTCAAACCGATGCAAGAAAATTAGGTCTGCAATTGGCTGAAGAAGTACTCAACTCCGGAGGAAAAAGAAATATTAAATGCCTTAAAGAAATAACTTTTAGGAATTATCCATGTTAAAAATGTCTTAAATTAGTGTAATATGAAAAGTAAATTTTTTGCGGTTGTATTCATTTTTATATCGCTTGCAGCTTTTGGTCAAACTACAAAACCTTCTAAAAAGGATTATGTGGTGACAATTAAAACGGAATTTGGAGACATGGTACTGCTCCTTTCGGATCTTACTCCAAAGCACAAAGAAAACTTCTTAAAGCTTGCTCAGGAAGGGTTTTACAATGGGACAACTTTTCACAGAATTATTGATGATTTCATGATTCAGGGAGGAGATCCTAATTCTAAGGATACCGATCCGAATAATGACGGAATGGGCGGACCGGGTTATACTGTGCCGGCAGAGTTTAATGAGAAACTGAAGCACAACAAAGGTGCTGTTGCTGCAGCAAGAATGGGCGATCAGGTAAATCCTAAAAGAGAATCCAGCGGATCACAATTTTATATCGTAGAAAATCAGGATGGAGCACACTTTCTTGATAATCAATATACTGTTTTTGGTCAGGTGGTGCAGGGGCTCGATGTGATAGATAAAATTGCTACTCAGCCAAAAGACTACCGTGACAGACCTTCTAAGAATATCAACATGGAGGTTTCTGTTAAAAAACTAAAAAAGAAAAAAATCATAAAACTATATCACTGCGAAAACTTTTATAAAGCATGAAAAAGAAAGTTTTAATAACAGGTTCAAATGGTCTTTTAGGTCAAAAGCTGGTAGGTCTTATAGCTGATGACGAAAACTACGACCTGATCGCTACAGCAAGAGGTGAAAACAGACTTCCTATGGAGCCTGGAGCATATGTCTATAAGTCAATGGACATTACAAACCGAAATCAGGTTATGGATATAGTTTCTGAGATCAAACCTGATTTTATCATTCACACTGCGGCTATGACCAATGTGGACCAATGTGAGACGGAGAGAGAGGCTTGCTGGGCACAGAATGTAGATGCAGTTAAATACCTTATTGAAGCTTCTGAGAAGGTGAAATCACATCTGATTCACTTATCTACAGATTTTATTTTTGACGGGAAAAATGGTCCTTATGATGAAAATGCTAAGGCCAATCCTTTGAGTTATTATGGGGAGAGCAAACTGGCAGCGGAGAAACTTGTATTGAAAAGCAAAGCTAAATGGGCCATTGCAAGAACTGTACTTGTTTATGGTATTGCATGCGATATGAGCAGATCCAATATCATCCTTTGGGTTAAAAAGAGCCTTGAAGAAGGGAAGAAAATTCAGGTAGTTACAGATCAGTGGAGAACTCCTACATTGGCCGAAGATCTGGCCATGGGATGTTATCTTATCATGGAAAATCAGGCTACTGGAATCTATAACATAAGCGGAAAAGATTTCCTTACACCGTATGAAATGGCAATTAAAACTGCCGATTTCTTTAAACTAGATAAGGCCCTTATTACAAAAGCAGACAGCACTATCTTCAAACAACCTGCTGTAAGGCCTCCGAAAACAGGTTTTATTCTTGATAAGGCCATGAATGACTTGGGCTATGACCCTCATTCATTTGAAGAAGGGATCAAATTGTTGGCTGAACAAATAGCTGAAGTTTAATTCTTTTATTCTAAGTAAGAGAATTTTTGATTGTTTACTTTTAGAAAAATTCCTTGGGTTAATCTAGGGGTTTTCCCTTATTTGCAAGCGTTCATTATTGAAGTATTTTTAAAGTATAATTAAAATGTGAGTAAGACGGCGGTTTTCAAAAAGGGATTTTTAAGTTGGTAGTGGGTTGAAAAGCTGTATTTGGTGATTTGGCTTATTAGTACGCTTTTGTTTAATAAGTTAGTAAATAATTTAGTAAAGGTTAATGAAGCCCTTCGGGAGTGGAGGGCTTTTTTTATTGCCCTCATTTTTATACTTTTAGGCATATTTTAATCAGCTAAATACTACTGCACTCTACCAACTTTTTATGAATCTTATCGAAAGATGTAAGTCCTTTTTTGGCATTTCGAAAAAGGAAGCTCAGGGATTTATCGTCCTTCAGGTGACACTATGTTTTGTATTAACAATTCCTTTTTTTACGGAATATATAATATATCCTCAGAAAAGAATAGATATATCTGAAAGCAAGGTATCCCTTGACAGTCTGGTGAGATTATTTCAGGTTCAATCAAAATCGTTTCCTGATAAAAAAGATCCTGTACCTATTCCTCCTGATAAGTTTGTGGGAAGTTTTGATCCCAATATAGCTTCTAAAGAAGTTTTCCTGAGCACTGGTTTGAAACCGAAACTGGTGGAAA
The DNA here is from genome assembly GCA_024707265.1 of Sporocytophaga sp. GTDB lineage: Bacteria > Bacteroidota > Bacteroidia > Cytophagales > Cytophagaceae > Sporocytophaga. Next base: position 219,879 of record JANQAB010000002.1, read on the forward strand.
GGATAATTAGATTCAGAGAAAAAGGAGGAAAGTTTTGGGGCAAGGAGGATTTGCTTAAAATCTATGGTCTGGATAAAAAGGAATTTGAAAAAATTGGTCCCTTCTTAACTTTTCAATCTCACCCTAAGTCTACGCTAATTGAGAAAAAGGCACTTGAGGTTTTTGATATTAACAAAGCAGATTCAACCAGTCTGGAACAGCTGAATGGAATTGGCCCTGCACTTGCACAAAGGATTCTTAAATATAAAAGTGCCCTTGGAGGTTTTGTCAGCAAAGATCAGTATTCGGAAATTTATGGATTGAAAGACAATGCCCTGGTACAATTAAAAACCTATACTTTTATAGACAAAATATTTGAACCGGAAAAAATTGACCTTTATAGCGCTGATTTTAAGAAGATCGCAAGCCATCCATATTTAGGATATCAGGCAGCCAAATGCATATCAAAATTAAAAAAGACAGGTTACTCTCGTGAAACTATTCAGTCAATCATCCAAAATGATACAATCTTTAAATGCAGAAACTCTGAGCTGTTATTCAGATACATTGAAATCGGGCAATAAAAAAATAGACTTTTAAATTAAAATTGAGGGAAACAATAGTATTTTTATGTAAAATAGCGTATAACTCTTTAAATTTTTTCAGTAGGGAATGATATTGGTATTAGTGCCTCAGGTTACAAACAGGCTTACATATATTTTTGATTTTTATTTTAAAGAAATATTCAAAACAGACTATGATTTTACTACCGATGCTGAGAAATTCCAAAGCTTTAGCGAAGCAAAGTTTTCTTATGGATTCAAGCAGGTAAATGATGAGTTATATCTCGAAGCAGATCCTCTTTTGTTTGAAACTACTGTTTCTATAAGACAAATTTCCATAGGACTTTATAAAGAGATAAAAACTATATTTTCTGTAAAAAACGGAGCACTACCTTTTGATCCGTTCGCTGCAGGTTTTTATATGATGACGAGGTACGAAGAATATCTTCCTCATAAAAAAGACAGACACAACAGGTATAAACCGGAAAGCAGCATTGCGATTTCAGGAGGTTTTCTTGAAAAACCAATAGTCAATTTCTGGGCTTTACTGATAAAGGAAATAATCAATAATAAATACCCTCAATCGATTAATTATTCCGGAACTTACACTTTTCAACCTACTCTTGATATTGATAATGCATATGCCTATAAATATAAGGGGTTTTAAGATCGAGTTTTGCACTGGCTAAAAGACTTATTAGCCTTGATTTTAATAAGCTGAGCAAACGTATCAAGATTCACATGGGAAAAATTCAGGATCCCTATGATACTTATGATAAACAAAGAAGAATCCACCGGGCTTATAAAATAACTCCTCATTATTTTTTTCTTGTTGGGCGATTATGGCAAGTATGACAAAAATCTTCCCTATGACAATGAGCATATGGTCAAACTTGTCAAAAGTCTAGACGAAGAAGCAACGATTGGTTTACATCCTTCTTATGGTTCAAATACTTCCGAACAGCAACTATTAGTTGAGAAAAAAAGGCTGGAGGGAATATTATCGCGCCAAGTCACCAAAAGCAGACAGCACTATATAAAGCTTACTCTTCCGGATACTTATAGAAATCTCCTGAAAGCCGGGATTAAAGAGGACTACTCAATGGGCTATACAACCAAAGTAGGCTTCAGAGCTGGAACCTGTAATTCTTTTCTATTCTTTGATCTGGAAAAAAATATTACCACAGACCTTAGAGTCTATCCCTTTGCTTTTATGGATAGCACGCTAAAGTTTTTCCTGAAAGTACGTTCAAAGGAAGTTATCAATTATATTACTCCTATTGTCAATGATGTAAAACAAGTAGGAGGGCAGCTGATATTCATTTTTCATAATGAGTCTTTGGGAAATGAAAGACAATGGAAGAATTGGGGAGAGATCTACGAAAAAGTGATACGACTGGCAAAAGAGTGACATTCTGTGTAATTTCAAAAATTAATCTTTTTAAAAGCTCCGATCTCCTTAATGAATAAAAAGGAATATTTCAGAAACTACTGTGCAAACCATAAAGATATACCTCTTTTTCTTACTTCTGCATGGATGGATCTGATATGCGGAGACAATTGGGACGTTATTCTAGAAACCAAAGGTGAAAATATTCATGGCTTTTTAGTTTTCCCTCTTAACCAAAAACTGGGCTTAAAAAGAATTCTGCAACCTCAGCTTACTCCATATTCCGGAGTCTGGATCAATTACCCGGATGGACAAAAAGGTCTGACCAAAATTGCTTACGAAAAAAAAGTATTGTCATCTTTAATTGAACGTTTACCGGAGTTCGACGAGTTAATCCTTAACCTTTACCCAACCTTTACAAACTGGCTTCCTTTCTATTGGAAGGGTTTTAAACAAACTACCAGATATACTTATAAGATCTTTAAAGGGCAGAATCCTGAAACACTTAAGCTTCAGGTAAAGGATTCTGTCAGAAGAGAATTGGCAAAAGCTGAACGTACCTTGCAGGTGTTTACATCAGATGATGTCAGGTATTTATACGACTTTAAAGTAAGATCATTTAAAGAGCAGGATCTTAGCTTCAATTTGAGCTATTCCTTCATCAATAGATGTGTTGAATGGTGTATAAATGAAGAGAGGGGGCAGATTATATATGCAAAAGATGAAGAAGGTTCAATACACGCCGGTGTGTTGCTCGTTTGGGATAAGAATTGTATTTATTACTTGTTTGGTGCTGCTGATCCTGAGTATAAAAACTCAGGCGCTTTAACCCTTCTGCTTTGGAAAGGAATTGAAATGGCTCAATCACAAACCAAAGATTTCGATTTTGAGGGAAGCATGCTGGAACCGGTTGAGCAGTTTTTTAGAAATTTCGGGGCAAACCAACTGCCTTACCATCAGATTGTGAAGAGGAATTCAGTTTTATTAAAACTTAAAAATATTCTTGGGAAATGAACATTAAAGACCGCTTGTTCATCCCGATTCTAAATGCTTGTGCATCTGTTGTCCCCTTTGCTGCTCTTAGGAAAATAACAGGACAAAAGGTAATTTTCCCTACCTACCATTTAATCTCTGATCGGAATGTGCCGCATGTTGGTCATCTTTATAAGATCAGAAGCGAAAAATTATTTCTTGAGGACCTTGAGTTTATGCTCAGGCATTTTAAACCGATAACTATTGATGAACTCTTAAAATGGAGGAATGGCCAAGTAAGGCTGGATAAACCCTCATTTTTTTTATCGTTTGATGATGGATTAAGAGAGATAAAAGATGTTATTGCACCAATACTTATAAAGAAAGGAATACCTGCAGCATTTTTTATTAATCCTGCTTTTATTGACAACAATGAAATGATGTTCAGGAATAAGGCAAGCCTTCTTATAGACTTGTTCAAAAGAAAGAAAATCAATTTTAACAGAACATTTGATACAACCGGAATAGGGCAAGATAATTTTATTCAAAAAGTAAAGTCCGTAAAGTATCAGGAACGAGATATCCTTAATAAATTAGCTATTGCTTCTGAGTTTTCATTTTCAGATTATTTGAAAGAAAATAAGCCTTATCTGGAATCAGAAGAAATAATGCAATTAAAACAGCAGGGCTTTCATATCGGGGCTCATAGTATGGATCATCCTTTGTATGAGCAGATTTCCCTGGAAGAGCAAGTGGTGCAAACATCAGAAAGTATTGATTTTATAATTAATAATGATTTTTCCAGATTGAGGACTTTTGCTTTCCCTTTTACTGATCATAGAGTTTCTGCTGCTTTATTCAATAAAATGTATGGAGAAATGAGACTTGATTCTTCTTTTGGAGTAGCAGGAATAAAACATGAAAATTATAATTTCCATTTTCAAAGAATTCCAATGGAAAAAAGTCTTGATTCTGCCCGGCAGATTATTGCTGCAGAATTTATATATTATATATTGAAAAGTCCTTTAGGGAAAAACCATATAAAAAAGAAAGTAACGTGTTTGTGCTCACTCAATTCCCATCTATTGCAGATCGCTTTTTAGCTGAACTAAGATCTGTTGAAATACAAAAAGACAGTATGCGCTTCAGACGCAATATGGAGCGACTTGGAGCTCTGATGGCCTATGAAATTTCAAAAGAATTAAAATATAGAAAAGAAGAAGTACAAAGTCCTTTGGCTAAAGCCCCTACCTATGCTCTTGAACATAACATTGTGATCGGCGCGATTTTAAGAGCAGGTATCCCGTTTTTTCAGGGGTTCTTAAATATATTCGATCAGTCAGAATCAGCTTTTGTAGCTGCTTACAGAAGTAGTAAGTCTGAAGAAACCGGTAACGTCGAAATAAACATGGACTATGTGGCTTCACCTGATCTGACAGGCAAAGTGCTGATACTTACCGATCCAATGCTCGCAACTGGTAAATCCCTTGTGGTAGCTTACCGAACTTTATTAAAGTATGGAAAACCTTCAGAAGTGTATTTGGCTGCTGTGATATCCACCAAAGAAGGAATTGAATATGTAAAAAAGGAAATTCCGGAAGCAAAACTTTGGACTGTTGCTGTAGACGAAAAAATGAATGAAAAATTTTATATAGTTCCAGGCTTGGGAGATGCAGGAGATTTAGCTTTTGGTCAAAAGAGATAATACTGAATCTATTACAATATTAAGCAAACTAAAGAAGATCGAATTCCGTTATTTTTAAAACCACACAAGTACATAGTCCAATTTTATGATTAGTTTAATTCTCAAATACCTCATGGTCTTCCTTACAAGTATGTTAAAATTTATCGGAGGACCACTGCTGGGAGTAGCCTCAGGATTAAGCATATTTGAAACAGCTTTACTTACAATACTCGGTATGATGACTACAGTTTTTCTAATGGTAAGTTTTATAGGAAAACCATTTAAAAACTGGATCATGAAGACATTCTATAAAAACAGGAAACTGTTTTGTGAGAAAAACAGAAGAATGGTCAGGATCTGGAGAAATTACGGATTAAAAGGTGTTGCTTTTTTAACCCCGGTTCTCTTCAGCCCGATAGGAGGAGCGCTGCTTGCAACGTCATTCGGCGAATCAGCAAAAAGAATATTTATTTACATGCTAGTGAGCTCTATATTCTGGTCTATTGTTTTTACAAGTGTGATTTTCCTTATAAAGAAAGTTCCAATTGTTTAATCGGGGTTGGAGGATTAAAGTATTAATAGGATTTAGTTTTTTGCCTCGTCCTACAATTGCTTCGTGCGAAAATAGATTTACCGTTTTTAGTTTAAATTTTGAATTGAGCTTGCATATTTTGCTTTAATCCGGTAAATCCCATTATCTGCTTAATCCCTATTCAAAATTATTGGTTTAATGCTTTGGGTAGTCTCATCACTTACCTCCAGCAGATAGATTCCTTCCTGAAGCATAGGAGGAAGTTGCAAAGTGAGTGTTTCACAGTTAACAGTTTCATGTTCCTTTTTTATAATTTCAACACCTGTTATTGAAAGTATTCGGATATTTATCGATTTACTCAATGAACCCTTTATTGTTAAGGAATGACTGGCAGGTTGAGGATAAATCGAAATATCAAGATGATCTGGGTTCTTGATAGATAAAGGTCCGTGGACAGACCTTTTGAATAACTGATTTCCGAGATAACCGGCTGTGTATAAGTTTCCATTTCCATCTTCAGTAAACATGAATCTTCCAAAGCTTTCCAAAAGTCCCTCTGTGGAGATGTTCCAAGACCTGCTTACTAAATTTTTATCAGAATAAATATTATTGAAAGTTTCACTTTCCGGAAGTGATATAGAAGCCCAATAAGAACCCTGACTATCTTTATACAAAGAATTAGTTTGTTTATAAAAAGATCCCGTTAGTGCCAGACTGTCCTCCACCCAATGGACAGCCCATTTATTATTTTGTTTGGTAACATCACTTACTTTACATTTTACAGTAAATCCAAAATTTCTATATACTCCATTGATTGCAGCAAGGACAATTCCGTCTTCTATGGCAATATTAAAAACATTATTTATTCTTAGTTTATCATCAGAATATTTGACGGAATAAGGTGCATCAGTATTGATGATTAGACGTTGCCAGGATTCACCTTCATTAGAAGAAAGGAATACTCCAAAGCGGCCGTTTAAACCAGTGTTCTCATCATGTATGCCTGCAAATATGCTTCCATCAGGTGCTACTGCTAAAGATTGAATTACCAAATTCCCTTTTCCGAATCCTGTATTTCTTTGGACCCATGTTTCTGCAGAGTCAGTCGAAATAAGAATTCCATTCCCTTTTCCTAAATTTTCAAAGTCCCATACACTACCGGTTCCGATTACAATTTTATAGGCATTATGAAAGGCGATTTTTCCTACAGCCACCCGATATGGTATCGGAGAAACAGTCCAGGTACTACCACTATCAATACTTTTATAAACTTTTCCTTTTCCGCCTGCAAGGAGGTATTGATCTGTATACGCTACAAGGGTGAACAAAGAATCTTCATTATTGGAGACATTCATCCAGCTTTTGCCGGAATCATAACTTTTAAATATTCCGTTTTTTAACGTGGATATAATAATTACAGGTGAGGTCTTGCATGCATAAATACCTGTAATAAGTGAAGAAGGGAAAGTACCAGCAGGCTGCCAGTTCTGTGCTTTAAGGGAATGAACTTTAAATAACAAAATGAAGATAAAGATAAAAATAAAAAATGTCTTTTTGAAGATGTTGACTGGTTGGAACATGGGCTTAAGGATTAAGAATGAATGCCGAAATAAAAATTAAATCTAAAGAAATGAATACATTGAATCAAAGGCATTTACTAAAAAATATGCTTCAGGATTTTGTTCCCCTCTTCAAGAAATAAAATAGGCGCTGAAAGCAAAAGTTTTTGATAAGCTGCTGAAAAAAAAGTCCAATTTCTGTAAGTCATTCATTGCTCACCATTTTAACTTTATGCTTTCCGCTTTAAAACCTACCCCCAAATCTTATTCGCCTCCGTGAGAATTATCGGCTTACCATCAGTAATAATAATGGTATGTTCATGTTGCGCGACATAACTTCCATCTTTGGTAATGTATGTCCAGCCGTCCCCCTTATCATGGGCGTAATTAGCCCTGGTAGAAATGAAGGTTTCCACAGCTACTACAGAATCTTTTTTAAACCTTTGTTTATTTCTTTTATCATTGAAGCAAGGAATCTCTTCCGGAGCCTCATGCAAACTTCTTCCTACCCCGTGCCCAACGAGGTTTTTAATCACTTTGAATCCTGCTTTTTTAGCTTCTGTTTCAATTAATAGACCTATATCAGCTATTTTAACACCGCCTTTAATCTGATGTATAGCTTTAAATAAAATATTTCTGGATGCTTCCACCAATGGCAGGTGATTATGAATGTCTTTTCCCAAAATAAAAGAACCTCCATTGTCTGACCAGTATCCGTCGAGTTCTGCAGAAACATCTATGTTTATAAGATCACCTTCTTTAAGTAATCTTTTTTCAGAAGGAATACCATGAGCGATTTCGTCATTCAGGCTGATGCATGTCCAGCCAGGAAACCCATAAGTAAGTTTGGGAGCAGACCTTGCCCCGAATTTTTTTTAAAATTTCTCCGCCGAATTCATCCAGCTCTTTTGTGCTCATGCCTGGTTTGGCATATTCACGCATTTGTTTTAATGTCAAAGCAACCGCATCGCTGATTCTTTGTAGTCCCTCTATATCTGCCTGTGACGAAATTGACATACCCGTATTTTACTATAATTACCATAATAGAATAGATTAAGTTTTAATCCTTCTCTTAATACAAACCTAAGTAATTTTTCCGAAAGTCATCATTCAGCTTACATATCGCATGAAAAGGTCTGAAATACAGAGGTATTATTTAACTATTTTAAAAGAGGTCCTTTGGTGTTGTTCATTATAAAATCCAATGAAATAAAACCCTTTAGGTAAAATTGAAAGATCCAGCTCTGAATTGAGATTTTCAATTGCCCCCTTTAGCATAACATTTCCATTGATATCAGTAATTTGAAAAGGTACATTCTGCGCTTCACCGTTGTCCTGATCTTCTACCATTAGTTTATCTTCAAATGGAATAGGATAAATTTTAAAAGACTTATTCTTTGACTTTGAGATTGCCGTAGTTTGATTAATTGTAACTTCCTCACAATGTATGTTAGCGTTTTGAATGGATACACGAAGTTCTTGCAATGGAGGGATTGAGGTTAGTTTTGTTTTAAAGTCCCAGGAAACAGGTGTATTCAAAGGTAGAACTGCTCCACACAAGCACTCATCGAATCTCGCGATGGTATCATTTGATGTTTTGCTTATCACCCATCCGTGATGGTATACATTGTTGTCGCAGGTATTGATAAAGGTGACCTCCATAATCCCGTTTCGGTCGTTGGATAGAGCGATATTTTCTACATCATAACAGTTACATTGTGCTTGTATGAGCTGATAAGAAAGAAAAGTACAAATGAACAGAAGTAGTTTTTTCATAAAAAAAATTGAGATCTAAAGTTTGAATAAAATAATTGTAGACATTGCCTCATGGCTGTTTCAACTAATTAATTATTAGTCCACTGTGCTACGAAGACTCATATTATTAGGATTCATTCCCAATTTTAATCTCAGTAATTATAAAAAGTATATTAAATATAAAAATCAAACCCTTCTTATATAAGAAGAATTTGATTTTAAACGGGGGTAGATTTAAATTTGTTCCAACGGGTTATTTTTTCTGTACCACTGTCAGCCTGTTGCCATATAAATCCAGGCAATGAAAAAATTTACTTTCCTGAGTTGAAACCAATGGTTCTGCGATCTTTACTCCGTTTTTCTTTACATGAGAATACAATTGTTCTATGGCATCAGTATATATCACTAATGTTGGTGCGCCTCCTGTTTGTTTTCCTATTGGAAGCTTTGAAGGATCAGCTTTCATAAACCATATTCCAGAATCATCATCATCGGAAAATGCGATATGGAGATATCTTTGTCCGTCAGGAGTTTCGCTATCGTGAAGTATTTTACACAGAAAATTTTTCTGATAAAAATCCCAGGCTTTATCATAATCTTCAACAAGGATCACAGCCCGCCCTAGTTTGGTATTCATAGTTATGTCTTTTATTGCTATCGCTGAATTAGTTATTAAAACCAAAATATTTTGTCGCTTTAATTACCCTTATTTTACCGTAAAGTTTTCCCTTTGGGATCTTTTCTGCAAAAGGCAATATAATAAGAACAGCAAAGTAAAGGATAGGTTAATATTTTTTCAAAATTTCTTGTAATACTCTTCATGAGGAGAAATTGAACTACCGGGTAAATTTAAAATAAATGTTGGGAGCAAATAAAATTATATTCCAAAAGAGGATTTGTAATTTAAGATTGATCGGAAGAGAATGAGTTTTTAAAGTATTGAAAATTAGGTTGATATAAATTTGTTCAATTAAAATTTAATCCGAACCTTATTAAGGTGTAGATTTGTATTTATCCTAAATCAGGAATAGAAAAAGAGAGTTTGCGTTTGCTTGAAATTTATTTCTAAAGCCTTGATTAAAAATTAATTTCTCAATAATGAATCAGGTTAACAATAGTCAGCTATCAGAATTTGGAATCATTTTCTTGTTTATAATCAGCGGAATATTATTTGCCGGACTGGTTATGATTACTTCAAAAATATTAAGACCTCACCGTCCGAATGAAGAAAAATTAACAAGCTATGAATGTGGGGAGGACCCTGTAGGAAATGCCTGGGGGCAATTTAACATGAGGTTTTACATCATAGCTTTGATTTTTATTCTGTTTGAAGTAGAAGTGGTTTTCTTATTCCCCTGGGCTACGGTTTTCGGAAATAAAAAATTGATAGCAGGCACGGATGGCCTTTGGGCCTGGTTTTCCATTACGGAGATGTTCATTTTTATCGGAATTCTGGCACTTGGACTAGCATATGCCTGGGCGAGAGGTTACCTGGACTGGGTGAAGCCGGATCAGGAAATTACTCCATTCAAATCTCCTGTTCCGAAAAAATTGTACGAAGATATCAATACCAAATATTCCGGGAAGACAACATTAGAAAGGTAAACAAGTGGGATTATTAGATCATAAATACGGACAAGGTGGCATTATTCTCACAAAAGCGGATGATGTCATCAATTGGGCAAGGCTGTCTTCTATCTGGCCGATGGGATTTGGAATTGCGTGCTGTGCCATTGAAATGATGTCTACATTTGCATCAGGTTACGATCTGGAACGATTTGGTATATTTCCCAGACCGTCCCCTCGTCAGTCAGATGTTATGATAGTGGCAGGTACAGTGACATTCAAAATGGCCGACCGTATCAGAAGGCTCTATGAGCAAATGCCGGAACCGAGATATGTCATCTCTATGGGATCTTGTTCCAACTGTGGCGGTCCCTATTGGGAGCATGGATATCATGTCGTAAAAGGAGTAGACAGAATCGTTCCAGTGGATGTTTATGTCCCAGGCTGTCCTCCAAGACCGGAGACGCTTATCGGAGGCTTTATGAAACTTCAGGAAAAAATCAGGACTGAAACTATAAAAGAGCCGAAGCTTATTAACAAGGTTCTTGAGAAGAAAAAAGCTTTAAGCTGAAAGCACAAAGCGAAAAGCTGAAAGTGTTTGACTCTCAATTAAAAGCTTTGTGTAAAGTACTACGTTGAAGTCCTTCTTCTTCAGGATAAGGATTTAGGATGAGGTAAATTTTTAATTAATTTTATTTATGACCTTTCAGGAAATTAAAGAGCTGATCATACAGGAATTTGGAGCAGAGGTAGTAGTTGCTGAGAATATATCAGGTCTTCAGCCTGTGCTGACTATTGTTAAAGATAAACTACCGCTGGTAGCAAAATTTCTATGGAGTAGTGACAAGACCTTTTTTGATTACCTGTCCTGCATCACGGCAATAGATAATTTGAAGGCAGGCACCATTGAGGTCATTTATAATTTCTATTCGATACCATATAATCACCATTTCACACTCAGAGTAGAAACTTCAAGAGGAGATGAAAATAGTCTGCCTGTAATTCCAACTCTTTGCGAAATTTATAGAACAGCCAACTGGCACGAACGTGAAGCTTTTGATCTTTTCGGAATTGTATTTGAAGGGCACCCTGACCTCAGAAGGATTCTTCTTCCTGCAGACTGGGAAGGATATCCTTTAAGAAAAGATTATAAAGAACAGGAATATTATCACGGTATAAAAGTAGCTTATTAAAGATGCCAACCGACAGGATTCAATACATTTACCATAAAGATAATCTCCAGAAGTCTGAGCCTACCCGCACAAAACCTGAAGATCTTAAAAGCGAGGAGATGATTATCAACCTCGGTCCTCAGCATCCGTCAACACACGGAGTATTGAGGCTTGAGGTAATCACTGATGGGGAGTTTGTAAGAGAGGTGATTCCTCACATGGGTTACCTGCATAGATGTTTTGAAAAACATGCGGAAAACCTTCCTTACAATCAGATTATCCCATTTGTGGACCGCATGGATTACCTGGCTTCCATGAACTCTGAACATGTATATGTGATGGGATTAGAGAAGATGCTGGGTATTGAAAATACATTGCCTAAAAGAATAGAGTATATCAGAGTTCTTGTTGCAGAGCTGAACAGGCTTGCTTCTCACTTTGTAGCAATTGGAACTTACGGTATAGATATCGGAGCTTTTACTCCATTCCTTTGGCTGATGAGGGACAGGGAGCATATTCAGCGTCTTCTGGAATGGGTATGCGGTGCGAGAATGCTATACAATTACATCTGGGTAGGTGGATTATTTTATGATCTTCCCGTTGGTTTTGAAGATCGTTGTGCTGACTTCATTAAATATCTTAAGCCAAAAATGAAGGAGCTGGAAGCTCTGGTAATCAATAATAAAATTTTTATTCAGCGTACAGCCAATATAGGAATACTGCCTCTTGACTTGGCGATCAACTATGGCTGTTCAGGACCAATGCTGAGAGCATCAGGGTTGAAATATGACCTGAGAAAGGTAGATGGATATTCTGTCTATCCTGAGCTGGACTTTGATATCCCTGTAGGGAAAGGTGAAATGGGAACTGTTGGAGATTGCTGGGATAGAAACTATGTGAGGGTGCTGGAATGCTATGAGTCCATTAAAATCATTGAACAATGCCTTGTGCAGCTTACCGGAACGCACAAGAGAACAAGAGAATTTGATCCGCAGGCAATGGTCCCCAAAAAGATCAGGCCTAAAGCTATGGATTTTTATGTAAGAGGTGAAACACCCAAAGGAGAGCTGGGCTTTTATTTCAGATCAACAGGAAATACAGATATTCCTTACAGATGTAAAGGGCGTTCTCCATGTTTTGTAAACCTTTCTGTGATTAATGAATTATCAAAAAATACGATGCTTGCGGACTTAATCGCTATCATCGGTTCCATTGATGTCGTAATGGGAGAAGTGGATAGATAAGTTATAAGTTGAAAGCTTAAAGCTAAAAGTGTGTCTTGCTAAACGTTCTTAATTTAAACTGAAACATAAAATATTGCACTGAACTGAAGTCCTTCTCCTTCAGGAGAAGGATTTAGGATGAGGTTTTTTGCTTAAAGTGTAAAGCTTATTACTAAGTGTTCTTGATTTAAACCAGAAACATAAAATATTGCGCCGTATTGAAGTCCTTCTCCTAAAGGACATGAACGTCAACTTAAGGAATCTTTATTTTGTCATGCTGAACTTGTGAAGCATCTGAGTTTTCAAAATGAATAAAATTAAGCTATCTGGCAGAATGGTGGATTAAACAGCAAATCAAATTATTGGTGACTATCGGATCCTTCGAGAGCCAGGATGAAAAACAACCGATTGTGGTTGCTAATAATGTTAAGTTGACGGCTAAGCTCTTTAGGAAGAAGGATTTAGTATGCATTCATTTTTCCTTATGAAAATTCTTTCTGCAGACCAGATAAGGGCACTTGATGCCTTCACAATCCACAATGAGCCAATCTCCTCAATCGACCTGATGGAAAGGGCTTCGGCAACTTTTGTTGATTGGTTTATAGAACGCTTTAAACCGGATAGAGAAGTTTTTATTTTTTGTGGTCCGGGTAACAATGGCGGGGACGGACTTGCAGTTGCCCGATTATTGACTCAAGTTCAATATTCTGTTAAAACTTTTATTTTCTCCTCCGAAAGGTATAGCAAAGACTTTGAGATTAATTTAAGAAGACTTGAAAAGCTTTTAACCATTACTAAGATCAATTCAAGGGAAGACATTCCCTCTTTACCTCAAAGAGGAATAGTTATTGATGCAATCTTTGGATCCGGGCTGTCAAGACCGGTGGAGGGCTTGTTCTCTGATGTTATAAAATCCATTAATGATTCGACAGTCACGAGAGTTGCAATAGATATTGCTTCAGGCCTTTTCTGCGATTCAAACAATGAAGATCCTTTTAAGGCAAAGGTGGATTACACGTTTACTTTTCAGTTACCGAAACTTTCGTTCCTTCTTCCTCAGAATGAAGACTACACAGGTTTCTGGATTATGGGAAATATAGGACTTGATAAATCTTTTATCGAAAGTGAAAGTTCGGTGTTTTCCTATGTGGACGAAGAAGAGATTTTTTCTATCGTAAAACCTAGAAAGAGATTCAGCCACAAGGGAGACTATGGCAAAGTATTGATTATGGCGGGAAGTTATGGAATGATGGGGGCGGCAGTTTTAAGCGGCAAAGCCTGTTACAGAGCAGGGGCAGGGTTGGTAAAATTTCATACGCCTAAATGTGGTGTTCAGATATTACAATCTTCCTTGCCTGAGGCTATCCTGAGCGCTGATCCTGAAGAAAATTTTATCTCAAAGCTTCCGGACCTTTCAGGTTTTAATGCAGTTGCTGCAGGGCCCGGATGGTATGAAGGGCCTGAAGCAGCAGACCTGTTAAGTCAGCTGTTTGAAAATAAGATTATGAACCTTGTCCTTGACGCTGGGGCTTTAAATGTATTAAGTAAAAACAAGGAGCTCCTGAATGCACTGCCGGAAAATACCATTCTTACTCCACATCCCGGGGAGTTTAAAAGGCTTGCAGGATCGTTTCCCAATGATTATGCAAGATTAGCAGGGCTTCAAAAGTTTTCAGAAAAGTACAGATGCATCGTTGTATTAAAAGGAGCAAATACGATGGTTGCTTTGCCGGATGGAAATGTAAGCTTCAACAGCACCGGTAATCCGGGAATGGCTACCGCAGGCAGTGGAGACGTATTAACAGGTGTCATTGTATCTCTTCTGGCACAAGGTTATAGTCCGGCAATAGCAGCAAAGCTCGGAGTATATATGCATGGATATGCAGGAGATAGTGCAGCCTGCAAGTCGGGAACAGCATCTATCATTGCAGAAGATATCATAGAGGGGATTAAAAATTTTTACCTGAAAAGCGAGAGGTATTATAGTACCTCCTTATGAATCGACTTTCACAACTATCCCTGTTGAGTCATAAAGCACTTCTCTAAGTTGTCCTCTATACTCGAAGTTGGCTTCATATTGCTTGTTTTTCTTTTCTTCCCATTTAACTTTCACATCAGTAGGAAAGTCGCTGTAAAATGCATTGATTACCGGATCTGGTACCTGAGCGGGATCCAGGTTCTTGTTGCAAGCGAATGCTGCCAATGCAAGGGCACAAATGATGATTTTCTTCATTTCTTATCCTCTTTAAAAATAAAACCTCAAAAAAATGAATATTGTTGGAAACAAATTCTTCTTATCCCATTTGGCCTGATGTTTGTTGAACCTAAAAAAGCTATTAACAGTTGAAAAATCTTATTGATCATTTTAATTAACTGCTTTATAATAAATTATAATGGTTTGATTAACAGTGGTAAGATATTGCTAATTAATCCTGATTGTAATTTAAAATTGTTTTATTCGTTTCATAATCTCTTGCAGACCTTACGAATAAAATTTAATTTTAACTTTAGATGCTGATTTAGAATATATGAAACTAACTTCAAAACTAACTGTAATCTTCATAATGCTGATCTCTGTCGGCATTCTTTCATTTACATTAAATAAAAATGACAATCCTTTTACTGAGGAATATCTTATTGAGCCTTCAGAACTATCCAGAATTCTGAATAGTTCCACGGCCAAACAACCCGTCATTTTCAATATGGGCCCTATGCAACCTATTAAAGGGTCTGTAAATGTGGGTATTGGAAACAGTACTTCTGGAATGAATCAACTTCAGACTAAAGTAAGCAAGCTGAATAAAAATCAGTTTATTGTTA
Organism: Sporocytophaga sp.; assembly: GCA_024707265.1. Taxonomy (GTDB): domain Bacteria; phylum Bacteroidota; class Bacteroidia; order Cytophagales; family Cytophagaceae; genus Sporocytophaga. The sequence continues at coordinate 235,094 of JANQAB010000002.1, forward strand.
TTTATTGCGGATGCTGTGCAATGCAAAATTGTCCTAATGTAAAGCAGCCTTATGAATACCTTAAAAATGCTGGTTTCGAAAACTTTAAAATTCTTAATATTAAAAGTAGTTTGAGTGAAGATTGGGTAAACAAAGGCTATCCAATGAATTAATTAATCTAATGGTAATAGATTTCAAGAAAGGGCTTTAAAAGGCCCTTTTTTTGTTTGTCGATACATTTTGATTTTTCATCGAAGATCTAACTTTTTTATGAAACGTTTTTAAATCCTGAAGTCTAAATGATATAAGTATTAAAAGTTGTACCAAAGGGAATGTATTTTTTAAACTTATTGTCCAAAACATTCCCTAAGGATTATTTATTTTTTTAGCTTTTATTTTTACCTGGGGGCTGAAGTGATATTCAGCCTTCTTTCTTTTTAATAGTATCAAACAATTACATTTTCCCGATGTTCCTTTATGTATGGAAGAAATAGTAAAGTCAATAACAACGGCTTTGGCAAGAGGGGCAGAAATTGCAGCAGCATTAGTTATTGGCATTGCTTCTGTCAGGGCAATTGCAATGTTTTTCGGTAACTATATTAAAAAGGTAGCATCAAAAAAAATATCAATTGAAGACATCCGATTATCTTTAGGGCGATCTCTGGCTTTGGCATTGGAATTCCTTCTAGGTGCAGACATACTTAAAACCGCTGTAGCTCCGACCTGGAATGAAATAGGGCAGCTTGCGGCCATAGCTGTATTACGGACAGCTCTTAACTTTTTTCTGGACCGGGAACTTAGAAATAATGAGGTGAACAGATCTGCAGAGGTGAAGAGATGATCACTTTCACTCAGACTGAAAACAATGTGACAAGGCAGGTTTTGGTTTTGAAGAAAAGCTAAGCTGAAGGCGTAAAGTAATTGGAAGTAAAGCTAACATTTAAATGTTTCTTCTTTATCTGGTGCACAATTTAGGTAAGTAGTTTTAAATAAAAAAGGCAACCATTTTTAAATGATTGCCTTTTTTATTGGATTGATATTCAATTATTGAGCAGTGAAGGTGCCTTCGACAGGGATCACACCTCCCATATATTCAAATTCAGTATTAACTCTGACTTTGCTGGCAGTCACTTCAACAATTGTTAATGTCTTTTCTTCGTCTGTGCCTTTATTGGTAATTAGAGATTTTTGGTCTTGTGAAACTTCCCACGTTCCTGATTCTGGAAGAATTGCAGCAGAACAGGGTGTTTCGCCATCACTTAAAGTATAAGTATTGTCATCTTTGAATGTTAGGATGTCATCTGTTATACAACCAACAAGTGCTGAATAGAAAGGATTGGTTAAAATGTTAGCGGTATCTGTAGTTGTATTTGCTTTTGTCAGTTTCCAGTTTTTCCCTACAAGAAGCTCTTTTGTATTAGTATTTTGAGGTGGATTATTAGGCGTAGCATCGTCGTCTTTGTCTTTTTTGCAACCTGCGAAAACCAATAGGCCTGAAAGAGCCAATAGTGTCAGTTTAAATTTCATAATTTTTAAGTATGGATTGTTAAAGTTAGTTAATGAATAAATATTTCAGATGGCTAAAAAGTAAACAGGAAAATGAGAACAACTGAAGTATTTTCTATTTCCGGTAACTTTCAAGCTAAATTTAGTATTAAAGTTTGAGCTAAACGAAATTATTTTCCTAAAATAAACATTGACCGATTTCCGTTTTTAAAATTGCTAAGAATTTTAAATTTTCTGTATGGTTCATATAATTTCACTCCTTTTTATGATATTAGTGATGGGGTGTGCTTCTAATACTTCAGAGTCCTGTTTTACAGATAAGAAAAAATCTAAGAAAAACAGAAAGAAAGAGGTAATTATTATTTACGAACGTCAAAAACCAAGTTTCCAATGAATAGAAAAATACAGATATTATCTCTGACAATACTTGTACTCTTGTTATCTGCCTGTGCTGCAGGAAAGAAGGGATGCAATACTTGTCCAGATTTTGACAAAAAAGGGAAAAAATACCCTAAGGCTAAAAGTAAAAAGAGAGCTTCTGTGTTGTTTGAAACAGCTCAGCTTTTTGCTTAAAATATCTTCTATTTTTTATTTCTATGAAAAAAGTATTACTCTTTGTGTTTGCAATACAGATAGTCATTGTGCCGGCTTGTACTATTTTTAAAAAGTCTTGTGCAACCTGTCCATCTTATCCTAAAAAACCGAAAAAGCCAAAAAGTAAAAAGAGGATATCTTATTCCAATCCAGGAAAAGATATCCTCTTTATTATTTAAAACTAGATTTGTGCTATTAAAACTCTGCGCTTTGCGGAGTTCTTGGGAAAGGAATAACATCTCTGATATTACCCATTCCTGTTACGAACAACATTAACCTTTCAAAGCCAAGTCCGAAGCCTGAGTGTGGGGCTGTTCCGAATTTTCTTGTTTCAAGGTACCACCAGATATCTTGCTCATGAATCCCCACCTCTTTAACCCTGCGCAGCAATTTTTCATAGTTTTCCTCTCTCTGAGATCCTCCGATGATTTCACCGATACCTGGGAAAAGCACATCCATCGCTCTTACAGTTTTTCCATCCTCATTTTGCTTCATGTAAAAAGCTTTAATCTTTTCAGGATAGTCTGTCAGAATTACAGGTTTTTTATAGTGTTTTTCAACAAGATAACGCTCATGCTCTGACTGAAGGTCAGTTCCCCAGTCAACTTTATACTCGAATTTTTGTCCGCTTTTTTGGAGTATTTCAACTGCAGTTGTATAAGACACTCTTTCAAAAGGTGTACTTACAACGGATTTTAACCTGTCGATCAATTCCTTATCATACATTTTGTTCAGGAATTCAAGATCGTCAGAACAGTTGTCTAATGCATATTGAACTAAATATTTTAGGAATTCCTCAGCCAGGTCCATATTGTCATGGATGTCATAAAATGCCATTTCCGGCTCTATCATCCAGAACTCAGCAAGGTGTCTTGCAGTATTGGAGTTTTCAGCTCTGAAGGTTGGTCCGAAAGTATAAATTTCACCAAGTGCCATAGCTCCCAATTCACCTTCCAGCTGACCTGATACTGTCAGATTGGTTTCTTTTCCGAAGAAATCTTCCTTATAGTTCACAGAGCCATCAGGGTTTTTAGGAGGATTAACCGCATCCAGAGTTGTTACCCTAAACATAGCTCCTGCACCTTCGGCATCAGAACCGGTAATAATCGGTGTATGCAGATATACAAATCCTTTGTCGTTGAAGAATTTATTTACTGCAAAGGCCATATGGTGCCTGATTCTTAGGACAGCTCCGAATGTGTTTGTACGAGGGCGCAGGTGAGCGATTTCTCTTAGAAACTCCAGAGTATGTCCTTTTTTCTGTAATTGAAAAGTTTGAGGATCAGCGGTTCCAAGAACTTCGATTTCTATTGCCTGCAACTCTACCGGCTGTCCCTGAGCAGGAGACTCAACCAGCTTTCCAGTGACAGAAATGCAGGCCCCTGTAGTGACATCTTTAAGATTTTCTTCACTGAAAGAAGAAGCCTCTGCTACGATTTGTATATTATTAATAGTAGAACCGTCATTAAGCGCTATAAAGGACACATTCTTATTTCCTCTTTTCGTCCTTACCCAACCTTTTACATTGAATGATTTTCCAAACTCCTTAGAATTCAGGAGGTGTGTTATTTTTGTTCTTCTCACAGTCAAAAAAGAATTAAAACTAAAATTGAAACATTAAAATCTGATAATCTGTTAGCAAAAAAAAGGATATTTTACCTTTTTAGGCAAAGTTTTATCAAAATATAATAATTTTGTCGGGGTCGGCATGGTTTTTGGCTTCCCAGAATTTTCAAATTTTTAATGTCGGTTTTTATGCAAAAATTAGGATTAAACCAGACTTTACAACAAAAACTTTCACCTCAGCAGATTCAATTTATAAAACTGCTGCAAATTCCTACTGCCGAGCTTGAAAGCAGAATTGAAGAAGAGCTTGAAATAAACCCGGCACTGGAAGAAGGTAAAGAGGATTATTCTTCGGAAGAAAGTCAGTCTGAAAGCGAATATGATCAGGAGGATGGTGAAGGAGATGGCGATAATTATAACGATGACGAACTAAGCGTGGAAGACTATATCCGTGATGATGATATTAGTGGATATAAAATGGTCGGGGATGGTCCGAGTGAAGATGATGATAAAGAAATGCCCATTGCCAGCGGTTCTACTTTGGCGGATTCTCTTATCAGTCAGTTAGGTTTCCTGAAGCTGGATGAACGCCAGACTAATATCGGAAGACAATTGATCGGGAGCATAGACAGCGATGGCTACATTCGAAGAGAATTAGAGCAAATTGTAGATGATCTGGCATTTGGTCAGAATATCGAAACCAATGCAGAGGAGATAGAAAAAATACTTTTCAGAATTCAACAGTTTGACCCGGCAGGAATAGGGGCCCGATCTCTTCAGGAATGTCTTATTCTTCAGCTTGAAAGAAAAGACGATACTGATCCCACAGTTGAAGTTGCGCTTAAAATCGTTGAAGAAAATTTCGAAGAATTTACCAAAAAGCATTACGATAAAATTCAGAAAAGACTGGATATCGATGATGACCTCATGAAACAGGCCATACATCTGATTACCAAACTGAACCCCAAGCCAGGAGGTGGAGCAGTTGACGATGTCAAAACTCAATACATTATTCCTGATTTTATTTTAGTCAATAATCACGGTAAACTTGAGCTTTCACTGAACTCTAGAAATGCTCCTGAGTTAAGGATTAGCAGATCCTATACAGAGATGTTTGATACTTATGACAAAAGCTCTAAGAAGGATAAAAAACTGAAGGAGGCAGTGTCATTTGTCAAGCAAAAGCTTGATGCAGCCAAGTGGTTTATTGATGCTATAAAACAAAGACAGCTGACGCTCATGCGAACCATGGAAGCTATTGTGAAATATCAGTATGACTTTTTTCTTGAAGGAGATGAAGCCAAACTGAAACCAATGATATTGAAGGATATTGCAACTGAGATAAATATGGATATTTCAACAGTATCCAGAGTGGCAAACAGTAAATCTGTTCAGACAGAATTTGGAATTTACCCATTAAAGTATTTCTTTTCAGAAGGAATTTCCACTGAATCAGGAGAAGATGTCAGCAGTAGAGAAGTGAAACATATTCTTAAGGAAATTATTGATGCAGAAGATAAGAGGAAGCCTTGTTCAGATGAAAAACTTGAAAAACTTCTGAAAGAAAGGGGTTATCCGATTGCAAGAAGGACAGTAGCAAAATACAGGGAACAGTTGAATATCCCTGTTGCCAGATTAAGAAAGGAATTATAAAGAGTGGTAACAAGATACAAGCAAGCAAAAAGGAAATTCAATATTTTAAAAAGTACAGCGACAATACTTTCTGTACTTTTTCATCCTGTAATACTGCCAACCTATGTGTTTGCTTGTTTGATCTTTTTCGCCCCTGCTACTTTTAGTACGCTAAGCGAACAAGGCAAATACTATCTCTTGCTGCTTATATTCATTACTACCTGCATCTTACCTATATTCCTCATGACCATCTTCCTTCAGCTCACTAACAGGACGATGAATCTCAAAGCTTTTTTTATGGGAAACAGAAGGGAAAGGATTGTCCCTTACTTGATCACGGCTGTATTTTATAGCAGTTTGGCTTATTTTTTTGATGCCTATCTGCACATGAGCGGACTGATCATATATCTGGTCGCATCAATAGGAGTTACTATTCTGGTGCTTTCCCTCATTACACTTTTTTATAAAGTAAGTGCTCATGCTACGGGCCTTTCAGGATCTGTTGTAATATTGGTAATGCTTTCAATGAGGTTTGCAGATAATGAATTGTTTTACCCTATATTAACCTTTATTCTAATATCCGGTTTTGTCATGAGCTCCAGGTTATTTCTTAAGGCCCATACAGGAATGGAAATCATTACTGGAGTCTTAACGGGATTTATTGTTAACTTTTGCATATTTTATTTTGTCTTAAACGGATAACAAGATCATGTACCAGCATATTTTATTGGAAAAAAACGGCGGAGCTGCCAGATTAACTCTGAACAGACCGGAAGTGTATAATGCTCTTAATGAAACCCTTTGCAGAGAAATTCAGCAGGCTTTAAAAGAAGTTAATGAAGACAAAACAATAAAAGTTTTAATACTGACCGGAGCGGGAAAGGGGTTTTGTAGCGGCCTCGATCTGAAGTCAATCAATATTAAAGATTCCAGTGTATCTGATGTTGTCAAGGATTTGTTTAACCCTATGGTAACATGGATAAGAACACTCAATATTCCTGTAATAGCATTAGTAAACGGACCTGCAGTCGGAGCCGGATGTTCACTAGCATTGGCTGCAGATATGGTGATTGCAGAAGAAAATGCATCTTTTGGATTTTCATTTGTAAAAATAGGTCTGATTCCGGATACTGGTATATCTTATTTTTTACCACGATTGGCCGGAAGTCTCAAGGCATTTGAACTTTTCGCTCTGGGAAAGACAATTACTGCTACAGAAGCTGTGCAATATGGCCTTGCCAACGCAGCTGTCAAACAAGAAGAATTAGAAGATTCAATAGAAAAATTAGTGGCATATTTTGTAACTGCTCCAACCAAAGCCATAGGTTTCATTAAAAAGCTGGTAACGGAATCTGTCGATAACTCCCTGCCTTCTATGCTGGATAAGGAAGCCATCTTCCAGGAAAAAGCAGCTCATACAAATGACTTCAAAGAAGGTGTTTTAGCATTTGTAACTAAAAGGAAACCTGATTTTAAAGGAGAATAGATATACAATCCAACTTTTCTTTAAAAGGAAGAAATCGTTAATCCAACAAGAAAAGGAGTTGCGTCCGGGGCTTTATTATCGTTAAAAAGCTTGTTTAAGCTGTAATATCCATATAAGCTCATTCCTCCTATACCTATCCGTGCTGTGAGTCCATAACGAAACCTGTTGACGTTAAAGTCTCTTATTTCTTTTTCCTTAATGGTTTCATCGTTTTCCTTAAATTTTACTTTTGTCATAGATTTTAAGAGGACTCCAGCTTTAAAGCCTACAGCTAATTTGACAGCTCTTGGCCAGTAACGTCTGGATTGAAATCTTAATTCAAGTGGAACATCCAGATAAGTCAGACTTAATTTTGACTTTTTATATGTTTTTTCAGGATCCATATCTGAAAAGATGATTAAAGAGTCCTGAGACATAAATAAATTGGTGTTTTTTGCTGAAAAGGAATAATTGTCAAAGGCTAGACTGATTCCTGGAGTGAAATAAAGTTTTTTGATAATTTTTACATGAAAATAGTGTCCAAAAGCTGCACCTCTTGACCCCCAGGCTCTTAAATCCAATTCTCCCGGGTGATCAGAAAGTTGATTCAGGTATAGGTCCAGTCTGAAAGCCCTAATGAGATGCCTGCCTTTATATTCGTCGTGACTGGAAAGAGAATCCGTATTTGTTTGTGCACTGGTATTAAGGGCAAAAAGCAAAAAAGAAAGGTAAAAAAAGATATTTCTCATGAAGCACGTTTTTACTTATTGTAAACTTAGGCAAAAAAGGAATTGTTTCAGGAATTGTTTGAAGTAATTTGAAATCTATTTTAAAAAAGCGGATTTATTTTATAGATTTGCACTTCTTAATTGGAAAATGCACTCGTAGCTCAATTGGATAGAGCATCTGACTACGGATCAGAAGGTTTGGGGTTCGACTCCCTACGAGTGCACGATTTTAGATGGTAATCTGCTTATAAATAGTCGGTTACCATTATTTTTTACAGCCAGTTCGAGTAATAAGTCAAGTTTTGCTTACTTAAATATTACAGAGTAAGTTTCTACTCACAATTCTATCTAAATATACATTGCCCTTATAAATTCTGCTCTTTATATTAATTAAAGAAGGCATATTCCTATGATTTAGATTTAGCCTATTATCTATCAATAATTAGTTTAGTTCGAAAACTAAATTGTTTGTTCGGTATTTTATATTGTTTAATAAAAACTGTACAAAAGTGTTTTTTGTGCCGTATTTCTTTGTAAATTTGTTGTATTGTAAAATATACTTATGAGTGAGAAACTAAACAAGGGCTTTGATAGTATCGAAAAGTTTATCCTAGATATAATTTCTGCCGGATTGTCAAATGATTTGGCAAAGACAGAATTGGCTGCTTTAAGTTTGGCACGTTCTTTAAAAAAGGAAAATCCTTCAATTGCACAGAAAATTAATAATGTATTAGCAACTTTTTCTCTTTCAGGAGGAGCAGCAATACGAAGGGCAGGAGGTGCTCCTTTGCCTGTAGATAATGAAACTCAATTAGAAATGGCTACTGTTGAGGCTCCCTCTGAAATTTTAGCTTCCCCTATTTTTTCAGTTTTAATCGAGGACAGAGTAAAAACTTTTTTAGAGGAAAGAGAAAATATCGAGGTTTTACTCGAAAAGAATATTAGACCGTCTACGAGTTTATTGTTAATTGGTCCTCCAGGTACCGGAAAAACCATGTTAGCAAGATATATCGCATCTCAGTTAAATAAAAACTTAGTCATACTTGATTTATCATCCAGTATTTCAAGTTTAATGGGGAAAACTGGCGCTAATCTTAAAAAGGTTTTGCAATATGCGAAACAGAATCCTTGCATATTACTTTTTGATGAATTTGATGCAATTGCAAAGAAAAGAGATGATAATACAGATCTAGGTGAAATAAAAAGAGTAGTTAATGTACTATTAATGGAATTAGAGGATTGGCCCATATCATCCATATTTATTGCAACAAGTAACCACCCAGAATTATTAGATCGAGCAATTTGGAGAAGATTTGATCACACAATAGAAATTAGTTTACCACAAAAAGATCAAGTAGCAGATATTTTGAATAAGGAACTTAATGGATTTTTCACTGAATATAATTGTGATTCGGCTATTTTGAGCCCTATTGCCACTCTGCTTGATGGAAAGAGTGCTGCTGACATATGCAAATTTTCTACTAATGTTAAAAGGAGGGTGGTCTTAAAGAACGAATCTCCAATTGTATCATGTTTAAATGAGCTTGAGTTATACCTCTCCGATAAAAAAATTAGGGGAAAATTTTGTACGCTTGCTAAAGAAGCATTGGGGGATGCAATTACAGTAAGAGAAATTGCTGAAATTACAGGATTAAGTCCTGCTGGAGTTCAACATCATATTTCAAAACTAAAATCATGAGCGATAATTCTAGAAGACCCATTTTATATAATGGAGAGTTATATAGTAGCCCGATTTCAAAGGGTAGTTCTGGACCTACTAAAGAACCCTATGTAAGTTTTGAAGTAGCAAGGGAAAAAGTACTTAGCGATTTAAGTTTTACTAAAGAGAAACTTCGAAGTATTCCTTCGAAATCCAAATTGCCTAATGAAGCGATTATTTGCATTAGAATGCAGTCTGAATTCTCTGCCAAATCATATTATCCAGATTCTTTATTTGATAATGTCAAAACTAAGTATGGTTTAAAAGAAATCGGCTCTAGAATTTGGAAAAGCATTGATGAAGCTAATGTAGAAACGGGTAAACTTTTCTTTGTCAGAACTACTGAAGATGCGATATCAAACTTCGAAGATATTCTTTCAAAGGAAATCAATATCACAAAGAAATTTTCTACTGATATTAGAAAAATATCATCAATAGATATCTTACTACCTTCAGAACAAGTTTTGGGTATTGGAGATGATTGGGCTCAAGGTAGATTAGAAGCAGTTCTTCACCCATTTAATATTGATAAAGATTATGCATTACCTCATTTTTGGATCTTATTAATACATCGGGAGGAGATATTGGAAAGGTGAGGTTCAAGCAATATGGAGAAGGAATTACATTTATTAGCTTTATAGGTGATAAAAATATATTAAATGCGGTATCTGGATATAATCCTTTGAGAACAATACACCCGCTAAAAGTAAGAAGTTTGCCGGCAAGCCCAAGATCTCATTCAATATTCTCAGGGCCTAATCCACCTACATTTAATGAGAAATCGCAAATAACTGTTGGAGTTATAGATGGAGGAACCAATATAAATCCCTATTTAAATAATTATGTTGAAATTATTGAAAGCGTTTCAGGAAGCCCATTAGCTGGTTATATGGACCATGGAACCCAAGTTTGTGGTACAGTACTTTATGGGCCGTTAAATGAATTTACTTCAAAAGATGTATTACCCGAGCCGTCTTTATCTGTCAAAAGCTTCAGAGTACTTTCAGATGATACGATAGATCCAGATCTATATGAGGTTATTGATGCAATAGAAGATATTGTTCCTGCTCATAAAGAAATCTCAGTTTATAATTTAAGCTTGGGACCAGCAGGCCCAATATTAGATGATAGCATTAGTCGTTTTACTTATTCATGCGACTTATTAAGTAAAAATCATGATATTCTTTTTTGCGTTGCCGTAGGTAATGACGGAGACGTAGATGGATATAATAGAATTCAATCTCCTGCAGATATGGTAAATGGGCTTGCAGTGGGGGCATATACTAAAATAGACGGGAAAATTGAACGAGCCTCTTATAGCTGTATTGGTCCTGGAAGAGAGGGTAATAAAATGAAACCAGATCTGGTTGCTTTTGGAGGATGTGATAGAACTCCAATACATCTTATTGGTTCAGATGTTGGTATGAAAGTTTTAAGTGCAGGTACAAGCTATGCTTCACCTCTGGTAGCTAGAGCTGCAGGTCTATTAATAGGTGGAAGTTCAAACATTCTTTCTCCTCTTATTGCCCGCGCTTTATTGATACATAAGGTTGCGGAGGTTAACTATAATAATAGTCATCATATTGAAACCGGACATGGAGTATTACCAGATGATATTAATGATATTGTAAGTTGCCCTCAAAAATCTTATACATTAATTTATAAAGGAGAGATTACCGAAGGACAATATGCAGAATTTCAAATTCCATGGGAAAATGAGATAAAAGAGGGGAAAGTTACATTTCGTTGGACAATAGCGATTTTAACTGATGTAGATCATCTAAGCCCAGATGACTATACAACTTCAGGAGTGGAAGTAACCTTTTACCCAAATAGGTCAAATTATTGCTTCAGTAGACAGAAAAGCGGAGAAAAAAAGAAAACCCAAAATATAAATCTAGATTTATTCCCAGAAAAAGAGAATGAACTCATTCTGGATGGTTGGGTTCGATCAAATTTTCCAGTTAGTGAATCTGGGAAATCGGCATATATGACAGAAGAAGAGTTAAGAGCGAATTTGAAATGGGATAGTTTAAACTCTAAGAATATTAAAAAAAGAGCTGATAAAATAAGCAATCCTTTCTTTCATTTACATGCTTTAGGTCGAGGGAGTAGACATACTCAAGGGAAAGTCAAATTTGCATTAATTATAACTGTAGAAGCTCCAAAATCAACAATAGATTTGTATTCTACTATTATTAAAAATTATTCTGAATTAGCCCCTATTAACCTAAACGTTAAAGCAACACTTTCAGTAAGGACATAGATTCATTAACTTAGTAATTTATCCTACATAATCTGTCTGTTTTGAAATACAGCAATTACCATTATCATTAATGATAAAAAAGCTTCTGGTATTTGCAGCTTGGTCTATAATTTAAGGACCGTAGAGCTTTCCCTACGGTCTCGGTAATTATTTTTTTAGGGGCATCTGAAGCTTCTAAGATCTTCAAAGCTTTTTCATATGCAGAAAAAAGCTTTTTGTTCTGTGGCTCAGAAATTAAAAGGTCAAATCTATAATTCTCTTTGACTGCCTTATCACTTAATAAGTTTAAAAAGCCATAATTATGTACAGCCTTAACATTTATCGAATTTTCATCTGTAAGGTCAAATCCAATAGGTTTAATTAGATTTAAAGAGCCATTTTTCCAGGCATAATCAATTTTTAATTGATAATTCCGGTGAAATTGAGCCACCCTTCCGGCCTAAATTGAGCCACCCTGTTTTGATTTTGCAAAGTTAATTTAGGCAGATTTTTTGGATGATTTAGCTTTTCTTAAAGATTCTCCTTTTAATTCAATTTTGTGTGCATTGGCTGTCATTCTGTCCATGATAGCGTCAGCGAGTGTAGGTTCTCCAATGTATTCATGCCATTTGTTTACTGGAAGCTGCGATGTTACCATGATGGACTTTTTACCATATCTGTCTTCCAGCATTTGTAATAGGGCTAATCTCAGGTTGTTGTCAATCGGCTGCAAGCCGAAGTCGTCGAGAATTATCAGGTGAACCTTCTCTATCTGATTTAGCATTTTTACGTAAGTGCCTTCAAGTTTTGATTGAGCAATTTTTTCAAGTAACCTTGTCATTCCCATATAAAGTACCTTATATCCCATAGCACAGACCTGTCTTCCAAGGGCACAAGCCAGATAGCTTTTGCCACAACCTGTAGCTCCTGTTATCAGAACATTTTCCGCTCTTTCTATAAAACCGCAGTCAGCCAATATCGCGAGCTTATCGTTGGTAAAGTTTCTTTCCGATGAGCAATGTATCTGCTCCAGAACTGCGTTATACCGCAGTTTGCTGAGCCTGATATACATTTGTGTTTTCTTATGGGTTCGGTACTGGAGCTCTGCTTCTGCCAGTCTTGCAATAGCTTCATGTAATGATAGCTGTTCATGTATCGGCATTGATAAGAATGCTTCGTACGCTTTGCCCATTCCTGTAAGCTTTAGATTATAAAGTTGCTCAAGTGTTTGTCTGGTGTTCATTTTAATTGATTTTTAATTGGTTTAACATTAATATTCTTTAGGACCTCTGATGTTTTCATGAACAGGTATGGTGATCTGTGATGATGGCTCTTCCTGCTTATCCCTGTTATTGGATAATATGTTTTCAATAGTTTTGTATGACAGATATCCGGCATACAGACCTATTCTACAGGCGTTATTTGTACGTTCATTTCCATATTTATCGGCCAGGCGCAAAAGACCTCTACAGGAAAGAAAGGCTTGTTGAGTAAACTGCCTTGATTCAAGCAGGCCGCTTACCACCTGTAGAAAGTATTCTCCTATAGGTTTGGCCTTTTGTAAAAAGTAGTCTTTATCCCATCCCAGAGTCTCTTTATATTTGAGGTGACTGGTAGGCATGTGAGTATCTGTAGTTGTGTAACAGTGTTTCTGGTAGTTCCTTTTATGAGCTGCTATTCTTTTATGATCCAGGTAAACCTCAACTTGTTCGCTGTCATATACAATGGTGGTTTGTTTACCTATGTATTGATAAGGAACGCTATAGTAGTGCATGTCCTGTCCTAGCAAGACATGATAGTTCTTCTGCACTTTAGCTCTGACTGAATATTTCACTTCAAAGGCTTGTAGTGGAAGGGGGTTAAGCAAAGGTTGTTCATCCTGGACAAATCGATCTTTTCTGGAATAATCCTTTTTCTGCATCAAGCAACCATTATGTTTTTCCAAATTCAACTTTATGTGGTAATTCAACTCTGAGAGGCTATAAACCACGTTGTCTCTTAATGGGGCATAAATACGCTTGTATGCAAGATCTACAGACTTTTCTACACGGGCCTTGTCTTTAGGCTTTTCCACACGTGTAGCCGACAGGGTGGTGTTATAGAAAACGGAGAACTGTTCTGCAAGGGCAGTAAAGGTTGGTTCATAGCGGTCGCTTTTTATCACCATTTGCCTCATGTTATCTGTGAGAATTGAAGCGGGAGCTCCTCCAAAGTATTGCAGACACCGGTTTAATGCTCCCACTAACTGATCAAGGGTAGCATTATGCAAGGCTTCAACATAGGTATAACCGCTATAGGGCAATACAGCAACGAAAACAGGACATTCTAAGACTTCACCGCTGGTCTTGTCGATATAGGAAAGTTTCTTTCCCGCAAAGTCAATCTCTAAAACTTCTGCAGGCTTATGCTGTTGTGGCATCACTGCATTGCGAATCTGACTATAGGTATTCAGGTGCTCACAAAATTGTTGATAGGAATAGCCGTCAGGATCTTCTCTGCGATATTCTTCCCACAACAACATTCGGGTTACTCCGGTGCGCTTAAGCTCTGAAAGGTAATGCCCCAGCTTGGGAGATAAACGACCATACCGTTCATCCTTTCTGCTTTCGATAGCATGATTATAGACAACACTACCCAGAGTATCGTCTGAGAGAGAGAGTAATTGATTAAAGTCATATCCCGAGGTTTTAAACCGTTTTAAGTAGGTGGCAACTGTATTGCGACTCATGCCAAGTGTATTGGCAATTTGTCGTTCTGAGAGGCCGGAAATGAGTAATTGTAATAGTCTGCGTATTTGCAACATGGTTTTAGCTTGGTTAGCCATAAATTCTTCAGCTTAAAAAGCTGAAGTTACAGTTGCAAAATCAAAAAAAGTGGCTCAGTTTATGCCGGAATGGCAGTTCTTAAAATTGAAAAAATACAAATTTAAGTGGCTCAGTTTGGTCCGGAATTCCCTGATTCTTCTACTAAAAAGTGGCTCAGTTTGGTCCGGAATCAGTGGCTCAGTTTAGTCCGGAATTACTGGCTCAATTTAGTCCGGAATAATCAGTTTGATCGCATAGCACACCTTTTGTTTTATCTACTGGATGTGAATACAACCTTCGATAGTCCATATTATCTTTTGCTCTTGTAACATAGAAAGCATCTGACAAACAAATCTTGTAAAGCCTTTTGTAATCCACATATCCTCGATCCATAATATAAAAGCTATTAGCTTCAAATGGAATAAGATCCAATACATTTACATCGTGGACAGAAGCTGTAGAAAAAAGAATGAACTCAGGAATAGATGTTTTTAAATCCAGTTGAGTATGCAGTTTGATACCACTTTTTGTAGATCGAAAAGTAGCCCAATAAAAGGTAGATAAACACAAATCAATGGTAGTAGAATCTATAGCAAATACGTTGTTTTTAAGCGGTACATCCAATTCAGTATCTCCTAAATATAAATGTTTGGCTTGTTTTATTAATATCATAGCCAAACCTTCATAAATTTTATAGGAGCGATTTTCATTCGCTTTAGAAAGTGTACTTTTAGCAACAACATCTCCAATACCTAAGTGATACATTTTATCGGCATTAGCCCTTAAACACATCATCGTATCACTTAAACTTTCACGATGAGTAAGCTGACCAAATGCCATGCAAAGAAATTGTTTCCAACAACTAAAATCTTTAACCTTATAATCACCATCATAGCGTTTTACAAGGGTCTGAAACTGTTTATGAGAAACAATCTCTATAATTTGTGAGAAAATATATCTACCTCGATTCATGATTATTGACAATCAACGAATTGTTAAATTCGTAATTTTCAAAAATTCAAATCGTTTCCAACTTAAAATCTTCTCTAACTCAATAATGACAATACTTTCAAAGAACTTTTGTTTTGAACATCAAAACGCTAATGTCAATATATAAATTTTTAAGCCTATCTAAATTTTGAGGATATTTGAATATTATGGAGCTCTTACTTGTCCATTCTAACTTTAATCAATAATATCCATTCTGAGCTTTTGTTATATGCTTTTTAATATCGTTTAAGGTGGACTTATAAAAATTTTTACTTTTACTATTAGTGAAACTTTCTTTTTGTTTTTAGTTTAAGATATTTAATCAATCATAACAATCACAGAATTACGAACTTGTAATTACCATCAATTTCATAATCACCGATAGATTTCAATGAAAAGAGAAAACATTATTATGTTCTCAGGCCAGGGTTCTCAATACTACCAGATGGGAAGGGAATTGTATGAAAATAATGCCGTATTCAGCTATTGGATGGACCATTGTAATGAAATCATTGCTCCATTAATTCAAACCTCATTAGTTGAAATCCTTTATAGGCAAGAGGACAAAAGCAAGCCATTTGATCGCTTGCTGTATACTAATCCTGCTTTGTTGTGTGTCGAGTACTGCCAGTTCAAAGTACTTAAAGAATTGGGTATTCAGGCAGATTATCTTATTGGATATAGTCTTGGTGAATTAATCGCTAGTGTTGTTTCCGGTGCAGTGTCTTTGGAAGATGGGATTCGCTTAGTTATAAATATAGCCAGACTTGCTGAAGATAAAACACCTCCGGCAGCAATGATGGCAATCATGGATTCGCAAAGTATTATCAGCAAATATCCTGATTTGTTTGCCGACTGTAGATGTACCGGAACAAATTTTCAGGAGAATTTTGTAGTATGTGGCTTGCCTCCTGCAATTCAGAATTTGCATTTAAATTTAAATAAGATCAATATAATCTCTCTGGTATTACCGGTTAAACAAGGATTTCACGCAGAGTTTATTGATCCGATGGAAGCGGAAGTGAAGCAACTGGTTAAAAATATTAATATTTCAGATATGAAAATACCAATCATATCATCAGCCAAATCAGAGATTGTCAAAGAGTTGAATGAAGATTATTTCTGGGAAGTAATCAGATGCCCTGTTAATTTTGAATTTACCATCAAGAGGATCCTTGAGGTAGGAGATTATATTTTTATAGATTCAGGACCAAGTGGAACGCTGTCTACTTTTGTTAAATATATGCTTCCTTCTGATTCAGGTTCAGTTTCTCTTCCAATGATCAATCAGTTCGGAAGAGATGTGATTGCTATTGAAAAGTTAAAAACTTTTTTATTCGCGAACGTAAGCTGAAAATCTGCCGGGATAAGAGCATTCTATATAAAACCAATATTTTTTTCTTGACAAATTATTCCTCTCCTAATACCAGACTTTTTTTGCTTTATTATTTCCGGGAGTTTATCATAAATCTGTCTGTAACTCAGAAACCATAAATATATTGTTGGCAATAATATTTTGTCAGAATAGTTTTTAAAGTCTCTTAGCTATGGTAAAAATTAAAAGCATATATCCATTTAATCTTTCATTTCATACTTTATGGGTATATGCATTTATTTTATTGATTTCCTTTGGGGCGACAGAGGTAATAGCAGAAGGCACTAAAGAGTTAATGCCTAAACCCACCGATCATGGAGTTGTTCAGATATTCGATCGCTCCAGGTTGTTTATGACCTATGACGCTCCGAAAGAAAACCGGCTAAATATTCACATCTGCAAGGCTGGTGAAATTATTTATTTCGGTTTTAATCAGCCGGATGAAGATGTTTATTTCAGGCTTAAAAGTCCCGATGGTACTGTAGTAATGGGACCTACCTTGTTGCCTGCTTCCGGTGCTGGTTTTATTGCTAGTTACAACCAGGCCGTTACAGGTCCTGTACAATTATCTCCAGGAGGCTATAATGCGCTTTCCTATACTTCTCTTGTAGATGGAGATTATTATATTGAATTTAATCCGGTGTCTCCAACAACAATAACGGATTCAAAGAGATATTTTGATCTGTTTGATATAACTGTCGCAGATGGAAATACTGCTAAACCCGGGCGGTTATGGTCTTATACATGGGATATCAATACTACCAATGCTGATTATTCTTTTAACGGGAAGATGTATGTGCTGTCAACAGATAGTATTGTTACTTCCATTGACTTTAATGGAATCCAGCCTTATGGTGCTACCATCAGCGCAAATTCAAAGGGGTGCACCAATACCGGAATGGCCATTAATGACAGAACCAGCAGGGTAGGCAATGTAACTTATCCCGAGTATAAAATCTTTCTGAATGATCCTGATCCTGCATGTTATCCCACAGGCACCTTTGGTAATTTCTTACAAAAGCCATTTATAAGTGGATGTGATCCTGATAACAGGTGTATAAACATTTCTGTAGATAAGCCTGGGAACATTGAAGTGGTTTTGGATATAAATGGGCAGGATGGATATCAGGCTAATACTACAGATAGAATTCTCTCTGCTTCTGTAACCAAAGGGCAGAACTGTATCAAATGGGATACAAGAGATGGTAAGGGAAACATAGTGCCTCCTGGTACACCGGTGGAAATAGAGATAAGTTATGGAAATGGAATCACGCATCTACCGTTGTATGATGTTGAGCATCATAAAAACGGATATATTGTTGAACTGGTAAGACCGATAGGCCCTAAACCCCAGCTATTCTGGGATGATAGTCAACTCAAAGCTGGGATTGCTATTGATGGACTAGCCAATCTTACCGGGTGCTCCGATGCAGATGGATGTCATCAATGGATAGACAGGGGAACAGACGATTGCAGACAAGAATGTCCTGAAACTATAAATACCTGGTGGTATGCCAGGATGGTAAAAGAGAATGTTGAATATCTTGTATCACTTCCCAAGGTGGATGCTGAAACAAGAAATAAACCCGGTGAGATTAATGATACACTTGTTTGTGTTAATGTTCCAAACTTCCGCTTAAGTGGCAGCTTTACAAATGCTTCAGGTGCTCAATGGATTGGAGGTAATGGAGTTTTTAACGCTTCGCGTGCCGGACTTAGTCCTTCGTATATTCCAACTGAAGAGGAAAGAAAGTCGGGATTGGTTAAGTTATATTTAAAATCAGACGGTCAGGCTAAATGTCCTTCTGCGACAGATTCTATCTTGATCCGTTTTAAGAAACTTCCTGAAGCAGAAGCTGGAGACTCTCTTGTCCTATGCGAAACGACAAAAGTTATTAATTTGAATGGCATTGTCAAAAATGCTACAGGAAGCATCTGGTCAGGAGGCAACGGGAGCTTTGGAGATAAAAATAAAATAACAACAACCTATACGCCTTCTGCAGCTGAGTTAAAATCAAATTCTTTTTTTGTTAAGACTTGCTTCTGTAAACGCAGCTCCATGTCCTGATGTCTTTGATGAGGTTAAGATTATATATCAACAAGCCCCTCATATAGAAGCGGGTTTGCCTATTAGTCTATGCGCAGATAAAGATTCTGTTCAGGTATCAGGGAGCATTATGAATGCTACTGGCTTAATATGGAGTGGAGGAATGGGCAGCTTTTCTTCTAACTCAAAAGCGCAAACGTATTACAGGTTTAATCCGATTGAAAAATCAGGAACTGTTACACTTACCTTAGAAGCAAAAGGTGTAGCGCCATGTGGCCCTGTTTCTGATGAGGTTAAAATTTTGATTAATCCATTACCAATTGTAAGTGCAGGCAATGATCTGAGTAAATGCAACGGTGACGTTGCTTTATTTGAAGCAAAATCTTCTCCTTCTTATTCTTATGAATGGATAGATGAAGCAGGTAACGTTGTGGGTAAAGAAACTACACTGAAAGTTACTTCCTCTGATGACCGGACTTTTATTCTTAAGGGTAAAGACAATTATGGTTGTATGTCTTTTGACACGGTACAACTTATAACTATTTCAACTCCGAAATTAATTCTTCCAAAAGATCTATGTCTCAGTGATACTTTGAAGATCAATGCTGTTTCTCAATCAGCATCTTATGCAGGTACTTACACATGGAAAAGAGATGGAATGGTATTGCCAGGCAAAGTGACATCCGAGATTGGTATAACTGAAGCAGGTGTTTATGAGGTAGACTTTAAGAATGGGAGCTGTAAAGCTTCTGCAAAATCTACGGTATGGGCTTCCCCGGCTTTAACTCTTGCTGATTCTGTTATTGAATGTGAAAGTACAAAAGTTGTTTTATCTGCGAGTATGGTTGAGAATGCTTTTTATACCTGGTCTCTCAATCATTCGCAATTGCCTTTTACCACAGCATCTATTGAAGTAATATCTTCTGATTCAATTCAAAAATATTATGTTGAGGTAAAAGACAATCATGGTTGCAGGGACAAAGACAGCATCTTGCTTGTTGGTATTCCTTTACCAAAAATTGTGGCAACTGATACTGGAATTTGTCCCGGAAAAGAAGTCGTATTAAGACCTGTCATAACGAATACACAGAATGCCATCGGACTTCCTCTTGAATACAGTTGGATGGTTAATGGGAATGCCTCGGACAATCATGATAACATTTATAGAACGTCTGATGAAGGGGAATATCAATTTTCTGTTCAAGTGGGAAGTTGCTATAACTTCAAATCCTTTATAGTAAAAAGGTATCCTGCACCAACGAGGTCACTTCCTGAATTGATTAAGTTTTGCAGAGAAGAGACACCCTTTTATGAACTTAGTGCAGGAACAGGAACACGATATCTATGGCATCAAACGGGCGACACTTCTCAGTCAATAAGTGTTGCATTGCCAGGGAGGTATTCAGTTTTAATTACCAATGAATATGGTTGCACAATTGAAGATGCAACTGAGGTACGAGAGGTATGTCCTCCGAGAGTTTTTATCTCTAACTCATTCTCTCCAAATAAAGATGGAACGAATGACACTTATGATGTATTTGGAGCAAACTTTACAAATTTTAGAATGCTGATCTTCAATAGATGGGGAGAAATAATCTTTGAAAGCAATGATAGGAATGAGGTGTGGGATGGCCAATACAGAGGGGAACCCATGCCTGTAGGTGTATATCCATGGATGATAACTTATGAAGGTGATTCGGAAGAATACAAAGGTCCATATAAAATGGAAGGTAGCGTCACAATTGTGAGATAATGGTACTAAGCAAATGAAGTTGATTGTAAAATATTGGTATGTAAAGTTGAAAGCTTTGATTGTGTTTACAATGCTTTTTATTATTATTAATAAAGCGGCCGGACAAGACATTCAGTTTTCACAGTTTTATGCCAATACTTTATATCTGAATCCCGCCTTTGCAGGAAGTACGCATGATCTGAGAGGTGTGTTGCATCAGCGTCTTCAGTGGCCCAAACTTGAGGCTAAATATATAACTTCAATGACAAGTGTTGATACCTATATCAAGAAAACCAATGGTGGTGTTGGGCTCATAATCATGAAAGACTGGCAAGGTGCAAATACCATAAGTTCTACAGATATAGCACTGCAGTATGCTCAGGAAGTTAACTTTTCTTCAAAATTTTCCATGAGGTTTGGCTTACAGGGTGCTTATGTATCAAGGCATATTAATTACGCGCAATTAACATTCCCGGACCAGTACACGGATGGAGGCTTTTCAAGTATTCCTACTTCTGAAGATTTTGGGGTGAACAGAAAGAACTTCTTTGATCTCTCTGCGGGAACTGTATTTTACTCCGATAATCTCTGGCTAGGAATTTCAGCTCATCATATCAATATGCCAAATCAATCTTTTTACAATGAAGTAGGCAGACTGCCTGTTAAAATTGGTATTGTAGGAGGGTACAAAATAGAGTTGGATGGGGGAGAATCAAATAATCCTAATAAGACCGGAAGATATTCGCTTACTCCAACTTTTTATTATAAAATGCAAGGAAAGTCCGATCAACTGGACTTTGGAATTTATGGAATGAGAGATGATCTGATGTTAGGGTTCTGGTATAGAGGGCTGCCTATAAAACGTTATGATAGAAACCTTCAGAATAATGAATCTATGGTTGTCCTGTTGGGGTATAGAATAAAAAGATTAGTTATCTCTTACAGTTATGACTTTACTATTTCAAAACTGAATACTGCTCGTACAGGCGGTTCGCATGAATTAAACCTCACCTATATCTATCCATTGCCTCTTAAAAAGAAAATTTATAAAAGACTTCCATGTCCTAAGTTTTAAGTACTTTCGCTGTCATAAGTAGATATTTTTTATTTTTTTATAGATTTTTTCAACTAATAAAACTATTTTATCCACTTATGCTTTAGTAAAGCAATGTGAGATGTGATTATTCTAATCACATTTTAATTTCATTATCATCCAATTTATTTCATTTGGCATGATGTCTGTTATAGGTTTCCCTCTTATTTAATGAGGTTTTATAGAGGTGAAGGGTAGAAATTATAGTAGTAAGTAGTAAATTAAATTTTAAGTAAAAAGTCATGACGTTTTTGTTTGATATTTCATTGCCATTTAAAGATCCTGTATTAGTATTTTCAGTGGTATTGTTTATCATATTCTTTGCACCTATTGTGTTAAAGAAATTCAGAATACCAGGAATTATAGGTCTTATTTTATCAGGGGTGATTGTTGGTCCTAATGGATTTAATTTGTTATTAAGAAATTCCGGGATTGTTCTTTTCGGTACAGTAGGTCTTTTGTATATAATGTTTCTTGCGGGTCTTGAAATTGACCTTAATGATTTTAAAAAGAACAGAAATAAAAGCTTGATATTCGGAGCGCTTACCTTTTTCATACCTTTAATATTAGGTACCCTTGCTTCTTATTACCTTTTGCATTTAAATATTCAGGGTTCTGTTTTACTTGCGAGTATGTTTGCTTCTCATACTTTGGTTTCCTATCCAATAGCAAGTAAACTTGGCCTTACTAAAAAGCAAGCGGTAACCCTTGCAATCGGTGGTACTATCATTACAGACACTGCTGTACTGTTATTATTGGCTGTTATTACAGGTTCTGTAAGCGGCAACCTGGACACAGACTTCTGGGTGAGATTATCAGTTTCCCTTGTAATATTCGGGTTTATAGTGCTCTATATTTTTCCAAAAGTTACCAGGTGGTTTTTTAAGAACGTTGAAGGGGATGGAGGAGCACAATACATTTTTGTTTTAGGAATGGTATTCGCAGCGGCTTTTTTATCTGAAGTTGCAGGAGTTGAGCCCATTATCGGAGCATTTCTGGCGGGGCTTTCACTCAACAGGCTTATACCCCATACATCACCATTGATGAATAGAATCGAATTTATCGGCAATACGCTGTTTATTCCGTTTTTCCTTATCAGTGTGGGGATGATTGTAGATGTGAAAGTATTATTTAATGGTTATCAGGCTCTTTTTGTCGCTGGCTTATTGATTGTTCTTGCATTATTCAGTAAATGGGCTGCAGCATTTATCACACAGAAGATATTTAAATTTTCTTCTATGGAAAGAAATTTAATATTCGGATTAAGCAGTTCACACGCCGCCGCAACGCTTGCAGTAATACTTGTTGGTTTTAACCTGGAACTTTTTGATGAGGCTATACTTAACGGAACAGTACTACTTATTCTTGTTACCTGTATGGTCAGTTCTTTTGTAACGGAGAGCGCAGGAAGAAAGCTGGCTATTGCTGAATCGAAAGGTGATGGAGTATATCATGAAATAGAAGAAAGAATTTTAATTGCCATAACAAATCCTGCAAGAATTGAAGCCAAGATCGACATGGCTGCAATGTTAAAGGAATCGGATAAGTCTCAGCCTATCTATGCTGTTTCGGTAGTGAATGATGATGAGGAAGCAAGAGACAAACTCATTCAGAATAAGAAGATGGTTGAGAGGGCAGTCAAACATGCAGCTTCTGCAGAGAATAAACTGGAGGTGGTTTCAAGGATCGATCTGAATATTGCAAACGGAATTGCCCGCGCTGTAAAGGAACTAATGATTACTGAGGTCATTATCGGTTGGCATGAAAAGAATACAACTACTGAGAAGTTGTTTGGTACCGTGCTTGAAAACCTTGTCTACCGCACTGATCAGATGGTCGTGGTAGCACATACACTTCAGCCTTTGAATACGATTGGCAAAATTATAGTGATGGTACCGCCAAATGCAGAACTGGAGATAGGTTTTAAAAGGTGGATCAATATGGTTAAAAAATTGGCCAAACAGATTAACAGCCAGGTGGTCTTCTTTGGTGTTTCAGAGTCCCTGCAACATTTGAAAAAAGCAGTAAATGAAACTAAACCGGGAGTCGAGGCTGATTACAGAGGTTTTTCAGATTGGGACGATTTTCCTTTTTTCTCCGGGCAGCTCAAAGATGACGATCTCTTCATTGCTATTACTGCGAGGAAGTCAACATTGTCTCACACATTATTTATGGATTCTATTCCAAAGTTATTGCAGAAATTTTTTGTCAAAAATAACTTCATGCTTGTTTATCCTGAGCAATTCAGTGAAGATCCTGAAAATAGAAATCTTCAGCTGGATGGAATGACTACATCTTTGATAAGAGAAGACTTACAGAGATTTAATAAAATTGGTAAGATATTGAAAGGCGTTTTAAAATGGCCTAGGAAGTAACTATGAAAAGGAGCAGGGTATTATATTTCTGTATAATTATAGGTCTCATTGGCACAGGCCTGGCTGCCCGGAAATGGAAGGTATTTCTTCCAGACTTGGTCAATGTCTATCTTGGTGATGCTATCTGGGCTGCTATGATTTATTTCGGGATAGCCTTTATTTTTAACAGAAAAAGTCTAGCACTCATTGCAATACTCTCATTGGTATTTTGCTATTGTATTGAAGTAAGCCAGTTTTATCATGCGCCTTGGATTGATGCAATAAGAAATACCAGAATAGGCGCTCTGGTCCTTGGTTTTGCATTTTTGTGGAGCGATATTCTGGCTTACACATTGGGAATCGGTTTATCATTCCTGGGGGAGTATTTCTTTTTTAAGGGAAAAACCGGGGAAGTAAATGCTGTAGCTTAGTGCTACTCAGTGTGATATTCTATACCTCATATTTTTACAAGGACTTTTTGATTCATTATCGCTATAAACTTTAATGAGTTTTTAGACGTTTCTTTATATGCAAATCTTAATTTTGCAGCCTTTCATAAGATAAATATGATTTTCAGCAGTTGGTTTAGGGGTAACCTAAAGGAATATAAAGATACGTTAAGAATAGCTTATCCGGTAGTGCTCAGTCAATTCGGCCATATATCAGTGGGGGTGGCAGATAGCATTATGGTTGGAGGATTAGGAAGTATTCCCCTTGCATCGGCCACATTTGCTTTTAGCGTATTTGTTCCATTTATGATGTTTGCCATTGGTCTTACATATGGGATTTCTCCCTTAGTTGCCAAGGCAGACGGTGAGCAGAACCACGGTGAAATAAGGAAGATTCTGAAACACAGTATTGTATTGAATATCATAGCAGCAATATTGCTTTCAGGAGCATTGTTATTTGCTGCTCCCCTTCTTCAATATTTTCAGCAGCCAAAAGAAGTACTTTCCCTGGCGATTCCTTTCTTTAAAATCCTGGTATGGTCATTAGTACCTTTGATTTTATTTCAGATCTGGAAACAGTTTGCTGAAGGACTTGCCATTACCAGACAGGCTATGTATATCACTGTAATTGCCAATGTACTGAACCTGTTGCTTAACTATCTCCTGATTTATGGCCATTATGGATTTCCAGAGCTTGGTACAAATGGTGCCGCAGTGGCCACCCTTATTGCAAGGATCTTCATGGCTATTTCAATTTTTGTATTTGTTATAAAATATTCCCGAACCAATATCTTCATCAAAAGCCTGCAAAAGATTAACTATTCATTGCAGGAGTTTAAAAGATTGTTTAGAGTAAGTATTGCAGTAGGTTCTCAGCTTGCTTTTGAAACAGGAGCATTCGGAATGGCAGCTATTATGATTGGCTGGTTGGGTGCTTCAGAAATGGCAGCACATCATATTGCTTTAAATATGGCCGCAGTAAGTTATATGGGTGCAACGGGAATCGGAGCAGCTGCTACAGTTCGTGTTGGAAATGAATTGGGGAGAAAAGATTATAATGCAGTCCGCAATGCAGGAAAAGCCGCATTTCACCTTGTTGTGATGTATATGAGCTTCTGTGCATTGGTGTTTATATTGTTCAGACATGATTTGCCCTCGTTTTATATCAATGAAGAATCTATCTGTAAAATGGCTGCATCCCTATTATTGATCAGTGCATTTTTTCAATTGTCAGATGGTATTCAGGTTGTATACCTTGGAGCGCTTCGTGGGCTGGAAGATGTGAAGATGCCAACAGCTATTGCCTTGCTTGCCTATTGGGTTATAGCGTTGCCATTAGGCTATGTGTTCGCATTTATGTTGAATATGGGCGTTGAAGGCGTTTGGTATGGGCTATTGACAGGGCTTACGGTTGCGGCTTTGTTGCTTTATTACAGGTTTGAGAAGAAGTCGAAGGAGTTGGTGTAGGGGGAAAGAATGTTGTTAATCGATCATAAGTTTAGATATTCAATTCCTTCGTAAAGAAAAATTTAGATTATAGTTCTACCGTCCTTGATTTTTAATGTCCCTGAATTCTTGAACATGATTGATTTTCTTTTGATTTAGTTCTTTGGAACGGAATAAGGGATGGCTGTTACACTGATAATCTTTTGTTCACAGCTTCAATCAGTTCAGGAAGTCCATGAGTTTTATTGTTTAATTCTTTTGCTTTTAGAAATAATTCTTTAGCCTTTTCATAGTTCCCGATATCAAAATAATAAATACCAAGGTTTTTATAGGCATAAGAGTTATTTTGATCTATTTCCATTGATTTATCAATATCCTTTAAACCACCTTCTAGATTCCCTAGCTTGATGTGTGCTAATCCTCTATTATTGTAGGCATATGCAAAATCAATATTTAATTTAATTGCCCTGTTAAAATCAGCTATTGCTTCAGTGTATTTTTCAATTAAATTATAAGTATAACCTCGGTTATTAAGTGAATTAAAATTGTCTGGGTTTAGCTGAAGTGATTGATTGTAAAACTCCAGAGCAATGTTATGCTCCCCGAGATATGAATAAGCTAAACCATAATTACTCAGGTCATCTGAGTTTAACTCTTCTAATGATTTTAATACAGTCAGTAGGTCGATTGCTCTGGAATAGTTTTTATTGTTGATATAAGCTGCTATTCCCATCCTGATTAAATTGGGATCTGTATTAGTGGGATATATTGATTCAAAGACAGCTATTGCTTTATCAAACTCAGATTTGTTACAGAATTCGTATATTTTTAAATACTGGTTGTATGTCTTTTTATATTTTAATAGATTTTTTAAGCTCTGGCCGTCATTATATATAATCTTTCCATTGTGTAGCTTAATGGGAGTTTTGTGAGGAAGAATGTTATAGAAAAAGTCTGTTATTGAAGAAAGAAACAACAAGGTTGTGCCGAATTTGATGAAGCCATGAAGTTCGGTTAGGATTAGGATATAAAAGCAAAAAAATGTTGTGAGTAATGAGGCAATAGGTCCTGCTAAAGTAAAAAGATAATTCCCTAATATAGAATTGTTAGTTTCTTTAGGAACGCATAATCCATACTGCCAAAGTATAGGGTTATATTTAAAGTGGACTTTTAAGTTTCCAATTTTAAAATGGAATCCTTTGCTTGGATCACCATAAGATCCTATGAAAATTGTATAGTTGCCTTTAAGAAATACTGAACCTGCAATATAATGCCCTAATTCGTGAATGGTAGTTGTCAGCACTCTGGTAAATGCAAAGAAAAAGAGTACAGCTAATGTATAGGTAATAATTATTATAATATCGGACATTATATTAAATTATGTTTACTTAAACAATGCGTCTTATTTCAGGAAGGGTTAGGAGAACGAAACTCAGGCGTTGGTTGGTGTTCTTTTTCTGTCCAAAATTCTCAAAGCCCTTGTTCCTTCCAATACCAATCAAATATATCTGTAAACTTTTTCATTTCGTTTTTATCGGTAAGCAATGCAATAGAAAAACTTGGTCGAGCAGAGATCCTGTCTTGCGGAATAGAAACACCTTTGATAGTATTTAATTTAGCCAGGAGTTCTAGTCGCTTTTCTTCGCTTCCAAATATTGGTCGATTTTTCATGTGTTGAAAGTAAATTTCAACGGCGCCATCCGTCCAGATTGCAAAACAAAATCGATTCTCATTTTTAACTTTAACAATTGGAGCTACTGACCCTCTTTTGCCTACTCCATAGTAGAAAATAGTTTTTGTTGTGTTTATCCAATCTAAAAGTTTTCGTGCTGCTTCTGCTTCTTGTTGTCCTCGCTGATTCTTTAGTTCTTTGAAGAATGATTCTTCTGTCCAATGTTCTTCTGACCCACGTTGCTTTCCTTTGATGGTTTGAGCATTTGATGTCATACCAATAACCCTTGGTACAAGTGTTTTTCGGTCTTGTCCTGAGAACTGTTTTATCTCAACACCTAATATTTCTGCGGGCGTCATCTGCTCGTTTAAAAATTCAATAATCCGTTGCAGTTCTTTTGGAATGGTATCTGCTATTATGAGTAAGCGAATTTTCCCTGCTTTTAAATTGGTTTTTGTGATTTCCCAAAAGTTGTCAGCATCAATTTCGTCTTGCAAAAAGTCAGTGAGACAATTTAGTGAGTCAATACCTGATTCTTTACAATACTCATCAAACCTATATTTAATTTCTTCAATTGTCCAATAGGAGACAGCGTTTGCTGCATAGTCCAAAATTTGACCAATTACCTCTCTCCGGATTCGAGTATCTGTTCCTCGTTTTACTTCGACTAAAGTTGGAATGCCGTCTTGATCAATGAATAAATGATCTAAACTCCAACGTTGTCCATTAAGTTTTTCATCAGGGACACCAACTTCTCTTGAGATCAAAAGCCATCTTCTTGGTCTTTCAGGATCAATCTGGCTACCTGAAATTAGGGCAGGATAATCAGCAAGGAGTTTTTGAAGCACATCTTCTGTCAGATATGCAGCTTCATTCATTTCTACAAGTTGTCCGTTGTTATCCAGTAAAAAAATTTTATCGTTCAATTTTGGTCTTTTTTATTCTTAGTTAGATTTATCTTATACGCAAAAATAGCCAACCGGAACATTTGAGGTAACTTTTCTCCTCAAAATTCTGGAATGTTCCTCCCTTGATTCTGTGTGCCCGATATCTGTAAGGATCATAAAAATAGGCAGGTGAATATCCGCTTTTGTTTCCCTTTTCCCATCTTAAGGCAAATACATCGTCTCTACCTATGAAGAGGGATTTGAATAGATCGAGCTTATCAGACATTTTGGAATCTGTTTTAAATTTCGGAATCTGTTTTGATTAGTATCTCCCTTCTTTGTGAGTCTGGAATTGTTCAGTTCAAAGCTATTTAATGTGATTGGCTCATAAGTTGAGTCAATTATGAGCCAATTGAGCCAATTATGAGCCAATTAAAATATAATTTGTGCCTGCACCGATATCACCGGTTCTTTTTAAAACTTTATGCTTTTCCACCAATTCTGTCAAATCTCTTGTAGCAGTTGCTTTGGAAACATTATTTAAGATTTGATATTCACTATTGGTAACTCTCCCTTTTTCTTTAACAAATAATAACGCCTTCACCTGCCTTTCATTCAATCCAAGTTTAACAAGATGATCTTCATTCAGAATATCTTTGATAATCGTAAGCAGAAACCCGCCATCTTGTTCTATCATTTCTGGTTCGGGAAGTTCTGCTGCTTTGCAACTGTCAATGATCTTGATAGTACCTCTACCCCAGGCGTCAATAAATCCGCCCTTAAAACAAACGTCGGCAATAACGGGGTTTCTAGGTCTTGAGGCATGAGGGCGCTTTAATGCGTCAAGTGTTAAGCCTTCCGGAAGGAAACCTTCATTCCATATATTGATCTTTTCGTCATAAACCCTGATTTGAGTCGGAGCCCCCATATAATTGCGGTGTACCAAAGCATTAAGAATCATCTCACGCATTGCGGCAACTGGATATTCTCTTTTTTCTATGCGATGCATTCCTTCAAATTCAATTGGTCTAGTTAAAAACTTATGGTTGAGCTGATTTAAAACTGCCTGCAGAAGGACAATTAAATTACCTTCTTCTGTTTCCTGAAATTTCAGATCTGTATCATCCTTTCCAAAACGGCCAATTTTAACAAAAGTATTGGGATAAAATTTAGCTGGTTCTTTACCAAACAGAATAATGGCGGCTCGTTTTAACTGTCCATTTTCACTGAGCCTTAGCTTGTCAAACAATTCCGGTAAAGTTAATCCATCATTTTCAGGCAAACGACCGGCTTTCTCAGATGCTTTTAAAAAAGTATCAACTGTCTTTTCGTTTATGTCGCCAAAGCTTGCACGCTGCTCTATTACATCATCCCATGTTTTTCCAGATTTCTTCAAAAGAAATTCATTCAGAGAAGCTCCGGTTAATTCTTGTTTGGTACTACCGCTACGGTAATAATATCTACCTCTGACTGAAATAGGAACAGAATACGGATGCGTTTTTATTTCAATAAAATACTTTCCTTTTTCTTCATGAAGATTTATTTCAGAAGAAATACCCATTGAGTTCTTGATTTTGTTGGGTATATCATCCATCAGCTTTTTATAATCGTCAATGCCGACAACTTTTCCAGTATCGTCCTTACCAATAAAAATTACACCACCCTGGGCATTTGCAAATCCGCAAATCCATTTCAGATAATCATCATGCCAGCTTTGTTTGTATTCAATGTTTTGTTGTTCGGGCATATTTAACTATGATTTAAAAATTGTTATGAATGGTTCTTTTTGACTTTTTTCTCATAGAACTATATCTAAGAAATATGTAGTTATTAAATTTTAAAGCTTAACAACAGATCCTCTCTTTAAAGTGGTCGAATTCCACCACTTTAAAGAGAGGATTGTTTATCCGAAGTGACTGAATCCTTCTGAAAATCCCAATTCATTATTGAATTGAGATGCTAATATTTCTTTTAGTTCAGGTGATACAAACAAATGTTCTTCCATATATATCCAAACTTGCTGGCCTTGTATTTTAATTGAATCAATAATCTCAGGGGAAATTGAATTTTTGATTGTCAATTCATAATAATCATTGAATTCAATCTTTAAAACTTGATCAATGATCTTCCTTTGTGTTATTCTCAATTGTTCATTTCCTAATTTTTTAAAAACGGACAATAGTTCTTGTTTTATTAGAATATATCCAGGACCACTTAATAGAAGCGAAAACTCTCCATCTTGTAAAATTCTAAAATGGTTATCCTTCAGTCTCCATAATTGAATTTGGATAGTATTTTTGTTAGTTACATTAATTGGAATATTACTCATTGAACCAAGTAGGTCTTTCTTTTAAAATAGCATTTAACTTAATTAATTATTTGTTCCAATTCAATATATAAGTTTCTCTTCCTCCTCCTAAAAATATCATTACAAAACAATATTCAAAAATCCTCATTGTGTCCGGCAACTAAAAAAGCCCCGAAGTTTATTTCCTCCGGGGCTTTTGATTATACTATATTCTGATATTAATTATTCTCAGCTTTCTCCGTCACTGATTCTTCCTTATCGGCGTCTTTAAAGAATCTTTTCTGCCAGATAAGTATCACCGATACCCCAATAAAGATAGCAGCATCAGCGATGTTAAAAATAGGCCAGAATGCATAATGCTCTCCTCCGAATATCGGAATCCACTCCGGTAGTCTGCCTTCCCAGATATCTATATAAAACATATCTATTACCTGTCCGTGAAACCATGGTGTGCTTGAGCCGTCAGGAGCGTTGTTCAGTAATACACCGTAAAAGGTACTGTCTATTACATTGCCTATTGCACCTCCAAGTATCAAAGCAATACACCAAAGCATGCCGGGAGCCATGTCTTTTTTTGCAAGGCGATATAAATATACTGAAATAGCAACCATCGCAATGATTCTGAACAGGCTTAGAATAAGCTTTCCATAAGGTATACCTAATTCAAAACCGAAAGCCATACCCGGGTTGGTAGTGTAGTAAAGCTTAAACCAGTCGTCAAAAATTCTGATCTGTCCGGGATAACCAAAGTCCATTTTAAAATGAACCAGAAGTTTTACGATCTGGTCAAGAACAATTACTCCAAGAGTAAGAAAGTAGTACTTATAGTATTTATATTGAAGGGCCATGCCTCTTTATAGTTTTTTAAAGTTCAATTTTCATTACAAGCTGATGCTCGTCCATATCAACAAGCTTGCCATCTTTCAGATTTTCCGTAAGCACAAGTGATAATGCCTGAGTCTCACTGCAGATATATTCTTTATTTGCAAGTAAGGCATTATCTATCAACTCATCTTTTTTCTGAATGGTGATTTTGATTTTGTCCTGAACCTCGAGTCCCATGTCCTTTCTCATGTTCTGTACTCTGTTCACGACATCTCTTGCAATACCTTCTTTCTTCAGCTCTTCTGTAATGGTAATGTCAAGGGCAACGGTAACACCATTTTCACTTGCCACTGACCATCCCGGAATATCTTCAGAAGAAATATCAACATCTTCCAGTGTTATCTGAACGATGTCTCCTGTAAGTTTTATTTTGAAAGCATTTTCTTTCTCCAGTTTCTGAATATCATCCTGAGTCATTGCAGTTATCGCAGCTCCCACTTCTTTTAATCTCGGCCCATATTCTTTCCCCAGTTTCTTGAAGTTAGGCTTGATTTTCTTCACTACAACACCTGAAGTATCTTCGATGTATTCGATCTTCTTGATGTTAACCTCAGAAAGGATCAGGTCTTCAACGGCAACTATCCTGTTTTTGTATTCCTGATTCAATACCGGGATCAATAACCTTGAAAGTGGCTGTCTTACTTTTATGGTATGACCTTTTCTTAAAGAGTGCACAAGAGATGAAATTCTCTGTGCCAATGACATTCTTTCTTCAAGATCTAAATCAATCTGCTTGTCATCTGCAACAGGGAATTGGCTTAAATGGATACTTGCAACTTTTTCTTTTCCACTTACTTCATTCAGATCAAGGAATATTTTCTCTGAATAGAACGGTGCTATAGATGCAGATAGTTTTGCAATTGTCAAAAGACAAGTATAAAGTGTCTGATACGCAGCAATCTTATCTTCATTGTATTCGCCTTTCCAGAAACGTTTTCTGTTAAGACGAACGTACCAGTTACTCAGATCATCAACCACAAAGTCCTGGATCTCTCGGCCTGCTTTTGTTGGCTCATATTCAGCATAGGCTTCATCCACTTTCTTAATAAGGGTATTAAGCCTTGAAATGACCCATCTGTCGCTTTCTGTTCTCTTATTCAGAGGAACTTCAGCTTCTTTAAAGGTAAAGTTGTCCAGATTTGAATACAGTGCAAAGAAGGAATACGTGTTTTGAAGTGTTCCGAAGAATCTTCTCTGAACTTCAGTTACCCCGTCAATATTGAATTTCAGGTTGTCCCAAGGTGGTGCGTTAACGATCATATACCATCTGGTAGCGTCTGGTCCGAACTGACCGATGGTCTCAAATGGGTTGATAACGTTACCAACTCTTTTAGACATCTTTGCACCGTTTTTGTCCAACACAAGGCCATTGGCTATTACATTTTTAAATGCAACGGAGTCTTTCAACATCACTGCTATTGCGTGAAGTGTAAAGAACCATCCTCTTGTCTGGTCAACCCCTTCAGCGATAAAGTCTGCAGGAAAGTTATTGTCAAATACATCCTTATTTTCAAACGGATAATGCCACTGTGCATAAGGCATAGCTCCGGAATCAAACCAAACGTCGATCAGGTCAGTCTCACGGATCATCGGTTTGCCCGATTCACTTATCAGTACGATCTGATCAACATAAGGGCGGTGAAGGTCTTCAATCGATTTAAGGTTGTAGATCTTTGTTTTAAATTCCTTTTCTTTTTGAGCAAGCGTTTCAGCCGTGATGTTAAGCGCTTTGTTCGCTTTCTGAATTTCTTCATTCAGCTCCTGAAGAGAACCGATACATTTTTCTTCTTTACCATCTTCTGTTCTCCAGATAGGAAGCGGAGTTCCCCAATATCTTGATCTGGAAAGGTTCCAGTCAACAAGGTTCTCAAGCCAGTTACCGAAACGTCCTGTACCGGTACTTGCAGGCTTCCAGTTGATGGTTTTGTTCAATTCAACCAGTCTGTCTTTTACAGCAGTTGTTTTGATAAACCAAGAATCAAGCGGATAGTACAATACAGGTTTATCTGTTCTCCAGCAGTGAGGGTAGGAGTGTTCGTACTTCTCAACTTTAAACGCTTTGTTTTCAGTTTTAAGTTTGATACCTATTCTTTCATCAACCGAAAGATATTTGTCGCGGCCCTGTTTTTTTCTCTCTTCCTCTTTTTCAGCTTCAGTCAGGTAAGCTTCTTTTACATACTCTCCAGGAAAGTCTTTTACTTCAATTACAAACTTTCCTTGTTTATCAACAAGTGGAAGTTGATTGCCTTCTTCGTCTTTTACAGTAATAGCAGGCACGCCAGCAAGCTTTGCTACTCTTGCATCGTCTGCACCAAAGGTAGGAGCAATGTGAACGATACCTGTTCCATCTTCAGTACTTACGAAGTCTCCAGGTATTACTCTGAAAGCTTTGTCTGCTTCTTCCGGCTGTACATAAGGAAGAAGCTGTTCATATCTGATGCCTACGAGTTCTTTTCCTTTCACTTCTTTTAAAGTTTGGAAAGGAATATTTTTATCACCCTCTTTAAAGTCCTCCAGCTTCAGTTCAGCATTTTTAGCATTGAAGTATTTTCCGGAAAGATCTTTAGCAAGGATAACAATACCTTGCTTGAATGTATAAGGGTTAAATGTTTTTACAGCGACATAGGTAATGTTCTCGCCCACAGCAAGCGCACTGTTTGAAGGAAGTGTCCATGGAGTGGTCGTCCATGCCAGGAAATAAGTCTGATCTGCTTCTACATCCGATAGCCCCAAAAGACTCTTTATTTTTTCCTTTGAACTGTCAGCTACTTTAAACTGAGCAACTGCAGAAGTATCTCTTACGTCTTTATATGTTCCCGGCTGATTCAGCTCATGTGAGCTAAGTCCGGTGCCAGCTGCAGGAGAATATGGCTGAATAGTATATCCTTTGTACAAAAAGTCTTTTTTATAAAGCTCTTTTAAAAGGAACCAAACAGACTCTATGTATTCTTTCTCAAATGTGATGTAAGGATTGTCAAGGTCCACCCAATAACCCATCTTTTCAGTAAGGTC
Organism: Sporocytophaga sp.; assembly: GCA_024707265.1. Classification (GTDB taxonomy): domain Bacteria; phylum Bacteroidota; class Bacteroidia; order Cytophagales; family Cytophagaceae; genus Sporocytophaga. The sequence continues at coordinate 269,583 of JANQAB010000002.1, forward strand.
ATCCCACTGTGATTTATATTTCATCACAGCTTCACGGCATTTCTGGTTGTATTCTTCTACAGATATTTTTTTACCGATATCTTCTTTGGTGATACCAAGCTCTTTTTCAACCTGAAGTTCTACAGGAAGGCCATGTGTATCCCAGCCACCTTTTCTTTTTACCTGAAATCCTTTTAAAGTTTTATAGCGACAGAATATATCCTTTACAGTTCTTGCCATTACGTGGTGAATACCGGGAGTTCCATTTGCAGAAGGCGGACCTTCGTAAAATGTAAAACTTGGAGCACCTTCTCTGCTCGTTATAGATTGTTCGAAAACCTTATGCTGCTTCCAGTAGGAAAGTACTTCTTCTCCTACTTTTGCAAGATCGACGTTCTTGTATTCCCTGTACTTCACTTTGTTAATTATTTCTTTAATTTCTTAAAAATTTATTTCAGGAGTCTGATGTCTTCGTTTGCTTTTCTGACATTTTTTAATGTCGATTTGTAGGAACAAAGTGTTGTAAATTAGTGTCTTTGTTCTGTTTTCAGAATTAGCATCCTCTTGAATCTTCAGAATCAGATCAATTTAACCTGTTTTGAGGAACGCAAAGGTAATCAATTTTAGGTTAAATGAGCTTCTTGGATAGAATTGATCACATTTTTTAACCATTTTCAGGCTAAAATGGTGCAATAAAAGCAATGGACTTGTAATAGAAGTCAGTGATTTGTGATTGGATAGGAGCAAACTCTGAGTTAATTGTTTGAAATGTTGATTTTTCGCAGGAAATACTTATCTGGTACTTTTCTTCTTTGTATTTTCAGTAACCGTTGTGAAGCGGGTATTGGCAGGATCCTGTTTTAAAAGCTGAACAAGAATCTGGTATAGGTGAGGGACTTCTATTCGGAATTCTTCCGGTTTTTCAAAAAAATATTCTACAGATACCGCAAATAATTCTTCAATGTTGGTCGCTGCATATTTGCGGATGAAGTGTGTTTTTTCTCTTTTGATCTCATTCATTTCTGTTTTCCCTATTTTGAAAAAACGAACAAGATCTTTGTAGTCAAACAGGCTATTCCCCTCAAAATCATCGTCATCATCAAACATGTCTGCAAGTTTTATGGCATGTGCCATTTCATGAAGCCCAACATTATAACCATCATCAGGAATCTCATACCCTTGCTGAAAATGCTGCCATGACAAAACAATAGCCCCATTGGTCTGTACTTCACCAACATGCTGAAGATTGGTAATTTTAGAATAATACCGGGTCGGATAAATATAAAAACGGCTGAAATGCCTTAATTTAAAAGGACGTAACCCAAAGGTCAGCTGCACAAAACATGCCCCGATCATAATTTTCATTTCCTCGGTAATGTTCATACCTCCCTGAGGATAAAATTTCTTATTTAGCAGGAAAAACTTCACCCTCCTCTGAAATTTTAATTTATTACCCGGAGAAAGTTTTTGATAGTAACGAAAGTTGTATTCTAAAATATGAATCTGAATTGGATTAAGCTTTACAAAGCCAGTCAGGATCCATTCTCCAAGGCTTAATACTTTGCTTCCTATTGTCTCATAAAGGAAGATAAATGTTGTAATCAGAAATATAATTATAAATAAAGCAGCCAAGACCATAAAGATTTCCTTTAAGATAGGGAATTCTGAGCTATGTTTTCAGAGCCTGTCTTTTTTATTTAAGAAAAAAGAAATTAGAATTGTTTCAGGAAAATTTAGATTGCTAAACCGTCTTCATCGCTGATAATTTTGATAGCTGGTTAGCAATTATTTAAATAAAAAAAGGGCTTTTCATTATAAAAAGCCCTTTCAGGAATTAATTTAAATTGGTAAAACTTTATTTTACTATTTTGTGCGTATAGCTCCCGCTTTCGGCTATAATATTTACGATGTATATTCCGCTTTTCAGATTGTCTCCCACTATAACTTCGGTAACATTTTGTCCTGTACCTGAAGCTACTTCTCTCCCTGTCATATCGATCACTTTGAAAGATGTAATTATTTCTTTGGTGTCCAATGAAACAGCAGTCTGATTTCCATCAGGAAGTGGTGTAGCCATTACTGCAGCTCTTGTTCCGCAGCCATTTGTAGATATTACTTTCGTATATTCTACATTATAAGGATACGTTGAATAGCTTAGTAAAGCAGTTACAGTAACAGATGATGCAGCATACTGACCAAAAGTGACATCAAAATATTTTCTGTCAAGATAATTAAAAGAAACAGTAGCATCCGAATTGGTATATGCTGTTATGTTGACTGGATTAGAATATTCCGGATATACCTGGAAGTTGTATGGTATTCCTTTGGTAACACATGATGGTCCTGACAATCCGTTAGGTAATACAGTAAATGAAACGACATCTGAAAATGTATGACCATTTCTGTTATCTACAGCCTCTGCTTTTATATTGTAAATTCCCGGAAAGTATGTTTCTATGTGCTGTGTATATGGTGCAGTATAATCAACCCCTACAATTGTATTGTTATTGTAGAAGTAGACCGCAGTAATAGTTCCGTCATTATCAACAGCGTCTACTGTGGCAAGCACTATATAGCTAGGAGGCAGCACTGCTCCATTGGATGGATAAGTAACAGATACTATAGGTAACTGGTTGGCAGGGGCAACAAGTACAGTAACGGTATGATAATTCTGTCCGCCTTGATTGTCAACAGCTACTGCTTTAAAGGTTCTTGTTCCTCCGGGAGCATTGTTATACACAAATGAATATGGTGTATTAATATCTGATCCCAGGAATGTTGTACCATCATAAAAATCCACTCTGGTTACTGTACCATCAACATCACTTGCATTAACTGATATGGTAATCGGTGTCCCGATAAGGATATCAGCGCCTTCTGATGGAGCAGTGATCGTGACAGCAGGAATTTGGTTGTTAGTTGAATTACTTATTCCTCCAGCCAGAGAGTAGTATCCAAGTGATCCATAATCTGAGTATCCGTTTGTTGCTGGATCTCCGTACCCAACACCATCAACTATTAGGAAATATGTTCCTGCAGGTACTATGGTATCAATATACGCATTTAACCCTTCCAGATCAGAGACCGCTATGGTATTGTTTGAAGCGTCTTTAAGGGTAAGCGAAATGTCAAGGTTTGGATAATAGGGGTCTGGATTTGCAGCTATTTGAACACTTCCTCCTAAAGTGGTAAAATAGAAATAATCAACGTCATCTCTTTTTTTCTATTATACCATTATTAAGGGATGGAGAAACAATGCCTGCACTATTATAGATAAGTTGTTTTGCCTGGGAAGGTATGTTGCCGCTTTCATCTGTTTTGAAAGAAAATCCATTGCTAGAGGAGATGACTGCGATATCATCCTGATAAGCGTTTGTAGCGCCGTTGTACTCTCCTTTACTGAATTGCACAAGGTTTCTGTAATAACCGACTCCCATAATGGGCGCCCAATATCCATGTCCACCGAAATAATCATCATAAGGATCATTGATACCATCGTGGTAAAGTCCCAGTGTATGGCCTATTTCATGAGAACCGCATTCTCCTGCATATTTAGAGGTAGAAAGAAAAACCCAGCAAGGAGTGTCTTCATTCATAGGAAAAGAACCTATGCGCGCATATCCTCCCCATCCCGGACCAGCATCATCAGTAGGAGTGAATATTACCCTTACTCTTTTATTGATTGGTGTAGCCAAAAATACAGTAGAGTCGGTTGTGATGTTAAGGTTAAAAGGTCTGAAATCTTCGCTTATCAGTCTCCAGGCTTGCTCTATTTCTGTTTCATTCAGATAGGAAGGTAAAGCATTTATAGGCAGTCCGCCATTCCAATACGGATCTACTACATATTGTCCATCGAAATCAAGGTATACAACATATTCAGAGGAAGGAAAACTTTGAAGATTGTATACGTACGATCCTGGAGGAGCGACAAAAGATGAAGAAGCCTGAGGGCCAGCCTTTGCAGGTACAGCTGTTTCTATACAGACAACATTGTTGATATCCACTTCTTTTGCATATACACCTTTGTTTTTGGTATAGTACTGATAAGCTTTTTTTCTCATTAAGCAAGATTAGTTCCCCTTTCAGTTTATCTTCCTCGAATGTCAGGTTAAAGGTAGATTTTGCATTGTCTTTAATTTTACCTGCAATAGTGTTGGAGTTTCCTGAAATCTTGTCGTAGTGTACATCAACTGTAAACTTCTTGTCATCAGACAATGGAAGCGTAGTTGGACTACTTTTCCTTTTCTTGTTAGACGATCTGAACTGTTGCTGAAATTCAGATACAGATCCTACAAGTGTTCCTTCATTTTCTGTATTCTGTGCAGTTGCAGCAGAGAAGGTGCTGAAAATTGAAAGAGATAAGAGGAGTTTTTTTTTGCCAATGAGCCAGTATAGCTTTGCGGCAGTAGTTTTGGAATAGTTTTTAGCATATTAGTTACGGTTAGTTGAAAACTTTATGCTAAGGAAGGGAGATTTAAATAGATCGTCGGTTACAAAAGTTACACATACTTCAAAAAAGATGAAAGGTTAAAGCCTTGTGGGATGCGGGTTCAGGATTATCACCTGTGATGATTAATTTATAAATAAACTGTGGTATCTATTAAATTAAAACAATCGTGTAGGGAATTTACAAATGGCATAAAGTCCTTCTCCTTCGGAAGAAGGATTTAGAATGTGGTCTTTTTGACTTTAAAAAATGAAAAAGACCAACCTTGTTAAGTTGGTCTTCCTTTACAATTACTAAAGCTTTAAAGAATATATTCCTTAAATAGGATTTCTTAGTTTACTAATTGAACGTTCACGGCATTCATGCCTTTTCTACCTTTTTCAAGATCAAATTTAACTTGGTCGTTTTCACGAATTTCGTCAATTAGACCTGAAGAGTGAACGAAGATGTCCTCACCGGACTCTGCTGATTTAATAAACCCAAAACCTTTTGAGTTATTAAAAAATTTAACTGTTCCTTGCATTATTATGTATTTATGAAATTAAAAACATTTTCAACGGTAAAATGTTCAAAATGTACCTACATTTTTTTCTTTTTACTGAAAATAAAATTTAAAACCGTTCAAACGCTTTATTTTAGGATTTCAAAGTCTATATGAAAATGATCATCATGCAGACTATTAATCAAAGAGGTAAGGCTATTGACGAAGTAAATGTTACTTTGCTTTAGTTTTTTCCCGTAAGGAGTGGCAAAAATAAGATTTTTATATTCAGTTTTGATAATTACCTTCTGAATTTTATACCCATTATTTCTTGCCTGTGTTTCAAGAGAGAGAATTTGTCTGGCAACCAGGTCAAAATCAATGGAGATGCTCTTGTCTTCGCTATATTTCCCTTCATTGTCAAAGTCAAGCCAATAATGGCCGGCACCAATTGTATCAAGATCGTAAAAGGCTTTATTTCCCTTTATCAAAGGCATCATAAAATCAATGCTTAAGCCATTCTGATGTGTCCTGTGAGGGAAAATCTTACCACCGTTTTTATTACTGCATTCCATGATGAAAAATTTCCTGTCCGGAATTTCTTTCTCAAGTTGTTTATAAGAACTGATCACAGCAGTCCTTATCTTATCATTCAAGAATGCCCGATTGTTGATATAACTGGAGGTATCAAAGTATTGGTAATTGGCTCCCTGAAATGGGAATAGTTTTCCGTTTATGAGAGCCCCGCCAGATACAGTGCCGGTGGAAGTGCTTGGAATACTATTTTCTTTATTACCGGATAAATAAACTTTTATTCTGTCGGAAGAATGATCTTGTCCGAATACAGAATTACAGAAACATAACAGTATCAGGAGTTGAAAAAGCTTACTCATAAGATTTCTTAATTTCTATGAGCAGCTTATCTGCAAAATGCAAACCTGAATGTTTAAATCGAGAGCGTAAAAGCAGTTGGGTAAGTATTTTGATTCTCCGACTTATGATTTTTTTACATTAACAGCATTAAGGCCTTTTGGTGTATTGATGGTTTCAAAAGTTACTCTGTCGTTTTCTTTTACTGAGTCCTTAAGGCCATTGATGTGAACAAATATGCTCTCCTGGGTTTCCAGATCCTTGATAAATCCATATCCTTTGGATTCATTAAAAAAGGTTACTTTGCCCTTTCTGAGAGGTTTCGGTTCGTTACTGTTTGTATTTCTCGCTACACCGATCTGTATATCATCCTGATTAATGACGGTTTTCTTTCTATTCGGATCAGGAGGAACTGAGGTAATGTTACCATTTTCATCAACGTAGGCCATCATGTCCTCAAGGCTATTACCTTTACTGGAATGAGCTTTACGTTCTTCTCTTTTCTCTTCCTTTTCTTTTTTTCTTTTGTTTCTTTTTCTTCTCTACTTCTTTTTTGTTAAATGTTTCTTGAGATTTACCCATAATTTATTTTAAAATATTAATGTTGGCAATTTGGTGAAGATTCTGATCTGAATAAAATCCGGTTGAAATTGGACTAAGAAAGTAAGCCTTTTTTAAGAAGATTGTTCAGAAAGAATCATAAAAATACATGTTTTTTATGATTTGTATAAATTTAACTAATTTTCCTGCCTTTTACAAAAAGGCTTTTGGTAAAAGACACTTTAGCCTTTAATGTTTTAAGGTTGGGCAATTCTTTTATAGCCTGGTTCATTAAAAGTATAAGCTTTCTGTTTTCAGGAGGATAGAAATAGAATTTTGCATTTTGAAGTGCCTTCCCCGGGTCTTGTTTCAGTAATTTAGAAAGTGAGGAATACAGCGCTGGTAGCTGCATTTTAAACTCTTCCGGCTTTTCAAAGAAATATTCTACACATACTGCAAAAAACTCATCCTCATTGTTAAACGCATAGGGCCTGAGAAATCTCATTTTTCCCGTTTTAATTTTTTTTATCTCCTGACGACTTATTTTGCCCCATTCTTTCAGACTTTCATGATCAAGCAGTTCTTGTTGATAGTGATGAAGGGCATCTTCAATTTTTAATGCATGGGCCATTTCATGCAATCCAAGATTAAACCCATCTTCCGGTTTTTTATACCCATACATAAAATCTTCCCAGGAAAAAGCAATAAATCCATTAAGGCTCACTTCGCCTTTGTGTCTTTTTCCATTTGAAGACTGATAGTGAGAAGGGTATATGATTATTTTAGGAAAGCTTTCAAATCTCACCGGAGGAAATCCAAAAGTCAACTGAACCCCGCAAGCTGCTACAAGAATCTGCATTTCCTCTGTAACCTCCGGAATTCCTTTAGGAATAAATTCTTTATGAATAAGAAAATTTCGTATCCTTTTTTCAAAATCAATTTTCTGACTTCCTGAAAGATCTCTATAGTATTTGAAATGCTTGAGAAGAATATCTCTTTGTTTTCTCGAAAGTCTTTTATTGATACGGACTGTTTCAAGAAAAGGATTTATGATAAGTGCATATAATCCGAGGCTGAATGTACCAAATAAAAATACTGCAATGCCTAGTATATAGAAGGTAACAGTTATGTATGTTTCCAAATCTTAAACCTTTAGTTAGTAAGACCCGCAGATGCGAGTTTTTGTTTAAAGCTTAAAGAGCTGAAAGCTAAACGCAAAGGCTTAAAGCTGATCCCTTAAGGTTTCTTTAGCTCGAATCTTTCCCTGTGTTATCAGAGCGTTTTTTAATCAATATAATTTAACTCTATTCTTTGAAAAGGAGAAACTTTTGGTCGAAAAGTGATATTTTAATGGTTTAAATAGTGGAATTAGCAGGAAGAGTATACCTAATCTATAATAAGGCTCGAATAAATTTAAAAAAGTCTGGTATTAATTAGGGTGATTTTATAGTCAGATTGGAAATATATGCGAACTTATTAAAGCGGAGGCTTTCTTAAATTGGTCCAAGCGAGGGCGCTTGAACCAGCATGCTGATGATTTGATATATTTTGATTATAACATAAAAAATCCTGGAATTAAGAATTAAAGAATCCTTCCATATTTATTTCGGTGTGATCTCAAAGTTGGTGCAAGCGTCCTTGCCAGTACCTACAATATATCAAGCATTACCCTTGTACTTAATTCAATATATATTTATACTAAGCTGATTCAGGATGAGGTTCTTTAAATAAAAAAGGAGGTCGCTAAACCTCCTTTTTCCTTAATTATTAAAAAGTTATCAAATCAATTGCTCAAGGATTCTCTTGAATGAAGTTGCTTTTCTGATTTTCTGTCTTAGTTCACTGATTGCAACTCTTTCCTGCTCCATGGTATCACGGTAACGGATAGTCACCATGTTATCATTCAATGTATCATAATCTACTACTATACAGAATGGAGTTCCTATCAGATCCTGACGAGTATATCTTTTTCCGATTGCATCTCTTTCTTCGTAGATCACATTCATATCCATTCTAAGCTCTTTGTAAATTTCCTGAGCTTTTTCAGGTAGTCCGTCTTTTTTAACAAGAGGGAATATTGCTGCTTTTACAGGAGCCAAAGCAGGATGCAGTTTCAGATATACTCTTTCTTTTTTATCATCGCCTTCACCGACGGTTTCCTCTGTATAAGCATTGCAAAGTACAGCAAGGAATGCTCTGTCTGCACCAACTGAAGTTTCAACTACGTAAGGAACATAGTTTTTATTCAGTTCATTGTCGAAGTATTGAAGCTTCTTTTTAGAGAATTGTTCATGCTTGCCCAAATCATAGTCGGTTCTGGAATGAATACCTTCTATTTCTTTAAATCCGAAAGGAAATTCATATTCAATATCCACTGCAGCATCTGCATAAAAAGCAAGTTTCTCATGGTCATGGAACTTTAGTTTTTCAACAGGCAATCCAATAGCTTTATGCCATTTTAGTCTTATCTGTTTCCATTCTTCATACCATTTTATCTGATCTCCCGGACGAATGAAAAACTGCATTTCCATTTGTTCGAATTCCCTCATACGGAAAGTAAACTGACGGGCAACTATTTCATTTCTGAAAGCTTTTCCGATCTGAGCAATACCAAAAGGAATTTTCATTCTTCCAGTTTTCTGAACGTTCAGGAAGTTTACAAATATCCCTTGAGCGGTTTCTGGCCTAAGGTAAATGGTGCTTGAATCTTCTGCAACAGCACCAACCTGAGTTGAAAACATAAGGTTGAACTGTCTTACTTCTGTCCAGTTTGTGGTTCCTGAAACCGGGCATTTTATTTTTTCTGCTATGATCAACTCCTGCACGCCTTTCAGATCATTTGCTTCAAGAAGACGGGCTAATGATTTCACCAAAGCATCACCTTTGGCTTTGTCTCCATTCTTTTCGTATTCCGCGGCTTTATCTTCAATAAGAACGTCTGCTCTGTATCTTTTTTTAGAATCTTTGTTATCGATCATTGGATCGCTGAAGCCATCCACGTGACCAGAAGCTTTCCAGGTAGTTGGGTGCATGAAGATTGCAGCATCTATACCCACCACATTGTCATTTAACTGAGTCATGGCTTTCCACCATGCCGTTTTGATATTGTTTTTTAGCTCAACTCCATTTTGACCGTAATCATAAACAGCCTGAAGTCCGTCATAAATTTCACTTGAAGGAAATACAAACCCGTATTCTTTAGCGTGTGAAATGATATTTTTAAAGGTGTTTTCTACCGTCGCACTTACTTTTTCCATAGGTGCAAAGATATGTAAATGATTTGTATTATAGGAGATCCAATTTTGGAATTTTGATTTACTGAATATTAGCAGAAAATTTAATTTTTTTGCTAAAAAGGGTTTAGTCGACAACTCCAGAGAACGGAGTTATGATTGCATATTGTTGCCTAGTTTCAATTTAACTAATCTCAGATTTTATTGGTGAAACCAAATCCAATTCGCAAATCTTAAAATCGACTCCAGGTGAATGTTTATTTCCTTGATCCTATAGGAAATTACTTTTTTTGACAACATCGAAATGTCTTGTTAATCGTTATTATCAAACACTTGATTGTAACTTCTAATGAGCTAATTGTTACCGAAATTTTTTTAAATGCATAATCCCGGTTAAAATTTCACGCTTTTAGTATTTTTGCCGCATGAATAAAGTAAAGAAAACAGCCGTTTTCCTCATCAACCTGGGAACGCCTGATAGTCCGTCTGTTCCTGATGTCAGAAAATATCTAAGGGAGTTTTTGATGGACAGAAGGGTAATCGATATTCCTTTTCTTAACCGTTGGTTCCTTATTAATTTTATAATTGCGCCTTTCAGGGCACCTAAATCTGCAAAAGTATATAAAGAGTTATGGACAGCCGAAGGGTCTCCTTTGCTGACTTACGGTATTGAGGCTCAAAAACTTCTGCAGGAGAAGTTGGGGGGAAAATTTTCAGGTTTTTTTCGGTATGAGGTATCAGAACCCTTCCCTAGAAAAGACTGTGAAAGAAATGGAGGGTAAAGGCTTTGAAAAAATCGTGATTCTGCCTCTTTTCCCTCAGTATGCCAGTGCTTCAACTGGCTCTGCTGTTGAAAAGGCGATGGAGTATATCAATAAATGGGAGGTGATTCCGGAGATTAAAATCATTGCTAATTTTCCTAACCATCCTTTATTCATTAAAGCCTTTGCGGAGATTGGCAGAAAATATATTGAAAAGGACAAGTTCGATCATATCATATTTACCTACCACGGCATTCCGGAAAGGCAGATTAAAAAATCTGCAGTTCAGAATTATTGCCAGCTAAACGAAAAATGCTGTTCAAAATACCATTCTAAAAATTACTACTGTTACAGAGCGCAATGCTATGAAACAACCCGTCATCTGGTGAAAGAACTTGGTCTTGCAGAGGGAACTTATTCCGTTGCTTTCCAGTCTAGACTTGGAAAAACGCCATGGATCAAACCCTATACTGACGACCTTATTAAGGAACTGGGAGCAAAGGGAGTAAAGAGAGTATTGGCATTTTCTCCTTCATTTGTTGCAGACTGCCTGGAAACTACTATTGAAGGAGGCGTTGAATACAGGGATATGTTTAAAGAACATGGTGGAGAGCACTGGCAGTTGGTAGAGAGTCTGAACAACCATCCGATATGGATTGAGTGTATGGAAGATCTGGTAATTAATAACTGAATCGGTATCAATCATAACCATGCATAGGATATAGCCTATGCATGGTTAATTCCCTAAATTAAATGTCTAGTGAAGAATCTGAAACTAAGAAAATTCAAACTTTAAACTTTCAGCTTTCAACTTTATTCATCTTCCTTTCCAGCTACAATCATTACAATTTCCCCTTTCACTGTTTTCTGGGAAAAATGCTCCTTTATTTCTTTTAATGTACCATTAACAGTTTCTTCATATAATTTGGTAAGCTCCCTGGATACAGAAGCTTTTCGCTCTGGTCCGAATACCTCTTCAAACTGCTCCAGGGTTTTTAATAAACGATGGGGAGATTCATAAAAAATCATGGTGCGCTCTTCAGGAATCAAGCTTTGCAGACGGGTATGTCTTCCTTTTTTATGGGGCAGAAAACCTTCAAAAGTAAATCTGTCTGATGGAAGTCCTGATTTTACTAAAGCAGGAACAAAAGCGGTAGGACCAGGAAGGCATTCCACCTCTATGCCATGTTTAAGCGATTCTCTTACCAGTAAAAAACCAGGATCAGATATGGAAGGAGTTCCGGCATCTGAAATGAGTGCCACCATTTGTCCTTCTTTTATTTTATTTACAATACCTTCTACAGCTTTATGCTCATTAAAAATATGATAACTCTGTAGTCTGTTGTTAATTTCATAGTGCTTTAATAAATGACCGCTTGTTCTGGTGTCTTCTGCAAGGATCATATCAGCTTCCTTAAGAATTCTTAAGGCCCTCAGAGTGATATCTTCAAGATTGCCTATCGGGGTGGGTACTAAAATTAATTTTCCCTCTTTTTCTTCCATCTAACTAATCAATAAGCCGATCTATAGCTTCGGCAAGTTTTCTGTCTTTTTCGGTTACTTTATTTCCCGCGCTGTGCGTTGTCAGTTGTATATGGACTTTGTTCCATGAATTGGACCAGTCCGGATGATGATCCATTTTTTCCGCCAGAAGCGCTATACGAGACATGAATGCAAAAGCTTCGGAGAAATTTTTAAAAGTAAAGGTTTGTTCCAGTTTGTTATCTTTTTCCTGCCACATAAAAGATTTTTTTAAGTGAAACGTTAATTTCGGGTCAAACCAATTTACAACTGTGAAGTTAGAAATATTGATTTGAAAAGCAGAGGCGTTGTTTAAATATAAAGTGATTTTCAAAAGAAGTATTGAAATAAGTATGAAAATAGGTCCTTAGGGAAAATAAATCACAAATATTTTAAACGAAAAAGAAATAATCTTATCGGGATTATGTTTATATATTCTGAAATAATTAAAAGGACTTAAATATTTTGCCAAACTTTCACGAAATATTGTCGGACGGAGGTCCGGTTTATGCAGAAACCAACCTGAGCAACATTATTGCCGAACCCTGGAATGCCCTTTCTTCACTCGCATTTCTGATACCAGTCGTTATTTGGCTTATAAGAATTCAGGGGAATTATAAAAAGCATGCATTCCTCACATTTTGCTTGCCGCTTCTGTTTTTGGGGGGCTTGGAAGTACGCTGTTTCATGCTTTCAGATCATCTTTTCTTTTACTGCAATTGGACGTACTTCCAATTGTAATTTTGACATTTTCTGTCAGTATATACTTTTGGTACAGGATTTTAAAAACCTGGTGGAAAATTGCTCTTGCGATGGCTCCGTTTATTCTCATCAGGGTGTTTGTTAATGAATTTTTAGCACTTTACGGTCATGATCTAATCAATCTGAATTATTTTATCACCGGGGTGATGATTTTTCTGCCCTGTATTATCTTGCTGATTAAGACCAAATTTGCAGGTATTGTAGATTTACTTTTGTCTTGCGTGCTAATGATCCTGGCACTTTATTTCAGAGGAGTAGATTCCGGAGACTTTACCCTTTTGCCAATGGGTACTCATTGGCTCTGGCATGTGGCTTCAGCTGCAGGTAGTGGTTTTTTAGGAAAATATTTGTATGATCTGAACTCCAAACATCTGGAGCCAATTGAAAATAAAATTTGACAATAAAGATAATTCTGATTTAGAAATTTTATTTTTGCAAATCTGTGTAATGGAATGAATTTCAGGTTCTTTTAGCTGCATAGGTCAACTTTTTGTATTTTTCTCCTTTTTCCAACATGAATTTTCGTAAACCATTTTTATAAACAAATCAATTATGAGAAAACTTTACCTTCTATTTTTTATCTGTTTCTTGTTTCCCTTTTTGACTTATTCTAATTCTACCGGAGAAGAGGAAGAAGCGATGGAAGACACGCTTTCTACATTGCTTTATCTTGACAGTCTTGAAAACAGCTTTAAATACCAGACAGGTTTGGTGAAAATCAAGGATTATGCGACGATAAATGTACCAACTGGTTTTAAATTCCTCGATGCAGAGCAGAGTATTTATGTACTGCATTCTTTATGGGGGAATCCGGAGGACCCTTCTATTCTTGGATTACTTTTTCCTGAGAATATGGGCCCATTGCAACCTGACAGCTGGGCAATATCTATAGAATATTCTGAAGAGGGCCACATTGAGGATGATGATGCCGAGGACATAGATTATGATGATCTTTTGGACGATATGAAGAAAGACGCGGAATCTGCAAATCCTGACAGGATTCAGGCTGGCTATGAACCCGTTCATCTGATTGGTTGGGCTGCAAAACCTTATTATGATGCAGAAAAGAAAAAACTTCATTGGGCAAAAGAAATCCAGTTCGGAGACAGCGCTATCGGGGCAAATACGCTGAATTACAACATCAGGATATTAGGGAGAAAAGGATATCTTGTGCTAAATGCAATAGGTGGCATGTCTCAACTCGGAGCTATTAATAAAGATATCGTTAAGGTACTTGCAAGTGTTGAGTTCTCTGAAGGATATAAGTATTCAGATTTTAATCCGAAGATCGATAAAGTGGCAGCTTATGGAATAGGTGGGCTGGTTGCAGGAAAAGTGCTGGCTAAAGTCGGTATCTTCGGGATCCTCGCAAAGTTTGGTAAGGTCATTATTCTTGGTATGGTAGCTGCACTAACCTTTATCTGGAAGTTCTTTACAGGAAAGGGGAAAGGTAAGAATGAAGTTCAGTCGGAAAGTAATAATGAACAACCTGGTTTATCGTAAGAATATCATTGGTAAATATTAAGTTGGAGAGAATACAATCCTTGGTATTTTCAAAGAAGCAATAAAAAAGGCTGCCCAATTAAAGGGCAGCCTTTTTTAGATACGATCTCAAGACATTTATCTTTTGATCACTTTCATTGTTCCTACTGAATTACCTTTTTTCAAAGTGACCATATAAAGGCCTTCCGGGAGGCTTGAAAAATCAGCGCTCTGAGTATTTGCAGCATTCAATACCTGTACACCTGAAGTATTGTAAATATTAAGTTCTTCAACAGATTCCTTAAGGTTCAGAGAAGATGTTACGACGTTGCTTCCTATGATCTGAGCCATTTGTTGATTTGAAAGGCTGGCAAGGCCATATGATAGCTGTACATCATCAATGATAAAGTAATCGTCCGCGGTAAGAACTTCGTCTTCATCAAATGAAAATACCAGGTAAAAATGATCATGCGTTTTGCCTTCAATGTAGAAGATAGGAAATTCTGCTTTCTTAAAAGTTTCGGAATAGCTAACTTTAGTTCCGCCAGCAGCAACTTCCTCTGAATTTTCTTCATCTTCAAAGAAATCTCCTGATGATAAGAGCGCATTAGCCAATACATCTTTTGATGATTTATACCAGAATACAATTTTTTCAGGTTTATCAGAAAACGCATCACCATAAAGCAATGGCAATGAATTATATTCTTCTGTTTCGGCATCCTTTCTGGTTGTCACTTTTACAGCAAAACCTGTCGTCCCTTGTGATTTCTCAAAAAACAGGACACATGAGCTAATTTCTCCAAATGATGCACATACAGAAGGCGCAAACCAATCCTTTGGTTCAACTATGTCAAACTCCGGGTTGGTTTCCCAGATTTCAAAGTCTGAATTTGGCAATTGAGTTTGAGCCGAAAGACTAAATGCCGTAAAAAGTAAAGCGATAAATAGTAATTGTTTTTTCATAGATTATTGTTTTTGTTTTGAAAAAATGAAGAATAAAATTCCTTTGGAAAGTTAAAGGAGCGTAAAATTTGATAAATTAAAGTTAATCCTAAGAATTTGATTTATCTTAACTGTAGAGAGAAATCACCCTATTTTTTTCGTTATTAAGAATATACCATAAAGTATTTTATTCTATATGCGACAAATAGGTGCAGATAAAATAGTTTAAAAACTAAAAAGCAAAGACGAATTATCTTTAGGAAAAATGTGGCTGCCCGATTTTACAGGCAGCCAGGTTAAGTTTATTTTTTAAGTACTTTCATTGTTCCTACTGAATTCCCTTTTTCAAAGTGACCATATAAAGGCCTTCGGGAAGTCTTGAAAAATCAACGATCTGAATATTTGCTGCATTCAATACCTGTAAACCTGAAGTATTGTATACGTTAAGTTCTTCAACAGATTCTTTTAGGTTCAGAGAAGATGTTACAACGTTGCTTCCTATGATCTGAGCCATTTGTTGATTTGACAGACCCGTCACTTCATAGCTAAGCTCTACATCGTCAATAATGAAATAATCTTCAGTACTAAGCTCCTGTTCTCCAAAGGTAAAACCGATACCTATGCTGTCGGTAGCATCTTCATTTTTATAAGTTATTGGTATCTCTATTTTAGTAAAAGCTGAGGCAGGTTCAAGTTCTGATCCTCCAAATCCTATTGCCTCCTCGGCTGCATCTTCTGTGAAAGGCTCACCTTTTGAAAGGATTGCGAATGCTGTTACAGGTTTCGTGGACTGATACCAAAATGTCAATTTGGTAGGTTTTGAAGTAAAAGGACCTGAGTAAGCTAAAGGAGCTGCACTAGCAGGTATCCCTTGCGCTTGAATTTTAGCTCCAAATCCAGTATGCCCCTCTGCTTTATTAGGAAAAATTATACAAAATGTAGGGGAAAGACATTCCGAAATTGAAAACCAGTGCCCGGAAGGAATCTCAATCTCATTCTCGTCAGTTTCCCATGATTCAAATCCTGGGTTTTCAATTTGTTGAGCCGAAAGACTAAATGCCGTAAAAAGTGAAGCAATAAATAGTAGTTGTTTTTTCATAGATTTTTTGTTTTGGTTATTAATGAAAATTGTGTTTACCTCCAAACCTTTATTGAAAGAAATACAATAAAAAGCTTATACTTCAAATGTACCCCCAAAGATTTGATTTGTTATCAATATAATTGAAAAATTCAGCCTGGTATAAAATGAAGTACAATAAGAGAAAGCTTTCTTCGTACCTTATATCAGCAGGTTAAGTAATTCTGGTTTTAACTGTTATGGTTATAAAGGCCTGTCGTTTTCCAAATTGGATATTTTTGCTTATATTTAAAGATCATTAAAGACTAATAATTGGCTTGAAACACATACTGGTTATAGATGACGATCCTGTGTTCCGCCTGATGCTGGAAACATTTCTTACCAAGAACAATTTCTTAGTTACATCTGTGGGGAGTTCTTCCGAGGCCCTGAGAACAATAAAAAAATCACTTTTTTCTCTTTGTCTTGTAGATCTTAGATTGCCCGATATCAATGGGCTTGATCTTCTTAAAGAGATCAAAAATCTGACCCCTGAGCTGCCTTTAATTTTAATGACAAGTTTTGTAGATGTCAGGACTGCTGTAAAAGCAATAAAGTCTGGCGCTTATGAATATATTACAAAACCGGTGAATACAGATGAGCTGATTATTGCCATTCAGTCAGCCTTAAAATCCGAGAATAAAGTTTCAAAAGAAATTCCTTCTAGTGAAGATACTACATTTTACCACTATGGGAAAAGTAAGTCGTCTCTTGAAACATTAAAAGCAATTGAGCTTGTAGCTCCTACAAATCTTTCGGTACTCATTAATGGTGAAAGCGGTACAGGTAAAGAATTTGCCGCAAGACTCATTCATGCAAGAAGTAAGCGAAATAAAAAACCTTTTGTAGCCATTGATTGCGGAGTGTTGTCTGCTGAGTTGGGCCCAAGTGAATTGTTTGGCCATGTAAAAGGAGCATTTACGGGTGCAGGTTTTGACAAAACCGGTCATTTTGAATTAGCAGATGGCGGATCTATCTTCCTTGATGAAATTGGTAATTTATCAATGGAGGTTCAGGTAATGTTACTGAGAGTGATTCAGGAAAGACAAATAAGAAAGGTAGGAGCAGGGAAGAGTCAGGAAATAGATGTTCGGATTATAGCTGCTACCAATGACAATCTTAAGGATTCAGTAGCTAAAGGTTTATTCCGTGAGGACCTGTATCATAGATTAAATGAATTCTCAGTTTCAGTTCCTTCTCTAAGGGAGCGTAAGGAAGACATAGAGGGATTCATTTTTAAATTTATGAAAGATGCCAATAAAGAATTGGGCAAATCTATTGAAGGCTTTTCAAAGGAGGCAATGGATATTATGGTGAAATATTCATGGCCTGGAAATTTAAGAGAGTTAAAAAATGTTGTAAAGAAAACCGTTTTAATGACGGATTCTGCCGGCCAATCAGTCGTGTCTCCCGAAATTATTCCTTATGAATTAAGGGTTTCACCGGGTATATCTTCAGAAAATACCTTCGGAGGTTATGATTTGAAAGCGGCAAGCCTGAAACAGGAGAGGGAGTACATTCTTAGTGTTCTGGAGAAAGTTAAATATAATAAGTCCAGTGCCGCCAGGATATTAAACATAGATCGGAAAACACTCTATAATAAACTCAAACTTTTTAATATTGAAATTTAAGTCCGAGTTAGTTTTGCCTTTTCTTTGAGTAAATTATCTATCTGCTTTTTTCCTTTATAATTAATTTTATTAACCATTTCCACTACCAAACCTTCATCCGGACGCTCTTTTAATTCAAGATAGTTTTCAAGTTCTTTCAAAAGGTCTGTAAGTTCCTGATTTTTCAGGTGGCCAAAACCAGGAATCATTTTATGGGCAGCAAATTTTATTTTTCCCCAATCTTTATCTTTTGAATATCCTTCAAGATTTTCTATCTGCGAAGTGGCTGATTGAATAAATGTATCTATCATTGCTGAAAGCGCCTTTACATCTCCATCAGAAAACTTAATAAAATCTTCAAGAATATTTTCAGGGTTGGTAGTCAATCCATCTTCCCTGGATGCCGCAAGTTTTCCAGAAGACGGAACAAACTGGTGAATTGCTTCTGCTAGCTCATCCTCTTTGAATGGCTTAAGAACTACAGCATCAAAACTGCTTTGGGCTTTTTGAAGCGCATCTTTTACTACGTTGGCAGTTGTAGCAATGACAGGAATTTTTCTGAGGTCTTTATGGCTCTTTAATTTTTTGACAAGATCAAAACCACTCATACCAGGCATGTGCACATCTGTAATGATGATGTCAAATGGTTCTAGTAGCGCCGCGGAGAAGGCTTCTTCTCCATTAGACACAAGTTTTGCCTTCATATTCCATTTTGAGATGATGGTATGGAAGAGCAATAAGTTAAACTCATCGTCTTCGGCTATAAGTACTTTCAGATCCTTAAAGCTGGCAAAGTCAGTAAATTTTGGCTTCGTTACCTGGATATACTCCTCTGCGGAAATTTCATAATCAATAAAAAAATGAAATTCAGATCCGGCACCTAGTACACTTTTAACGGATATCTGCCCTCCTTGCATTTCAACTAATTTCTTGCAAATCGCAAGTCCTAAGCCTGACCCCCCGAATTTCCTTGTAATACTGGAGTCTCCCTGGTTAAATGATTCAAAAATGGAGTCTTTTTTATCAGGAGAAATTCCGATGCCCGTATCAGTGACAGCTATGCTTACTCTGCACTTATTATTATCCAGGGCTAAAGAAGAGCAATGAAGCTGAACCTTTCCTTCTTCTGTAAACTTAAGTGCATTACTTACCAGGTTGTATATGATCTGTTTTAACCTTAATTGATCGCCTTTGATAAATGGATAATCAATTAGTTCATCATTAAAGGAAAACAAAAGCTCTTTCTCTGCAGCTTTTAAGAAGAAAGAATCATAAACGTTTTCTATTATTTCTTTTAGGTTAAAAACAGTTTTTTCAAACTCAATTTTCCCTGATTCTATTCTTGAAATATCAAGTATGTCATTCACCAGCAACAAGAGGTGTGAGGTCGAGTTATTAATTGCCTGAAGAAAATATTTTTGTCTGTTAAGGAGATTGGTCTGAGAAAGTTGTTCTGTAAAGCCAAGGATGGAGTTCAAGGGTGTTCGGATTTCATGGCTCATGGTTGCAAGAAATAGTTCTTTTGTACGGGCAAGATCCTCTGCCTGGGTTTTGGCATCCATCAGTTGATTTTTGTGGAAGTTGCTTCTCTTAACATCTCCCAATATCATCAAGCTGAAAATTAATATTGATGCAATGCCTATGATGCCCAGTGAAAATATTTTAATCAGTGATTCTTTTACTACACCCTTTGCTTTGGTAATATTTGCATCAGTCCTTTTCTGCTCTTTGTTTTTCAGATTTATAATAGTCTCACGAATTTTTTGTATAAGAAGGTTGTCGTTTTCAATTATTTCAGATTCATTCTGCGCAAGCAACTGCTGAGATTTTAAATCTTCATTCTTGAGGTGAGAAATTATTTGTACTACAGTTTCCTGTTTTTGAAGTGCGGGTTCCTTGTTATTTTTTATAGTGTCTATTATAGTATTGGTTTCTCTGAATACAGTTGGTGTCTGCGTGATTACTGGTATGGTATCTTCTTTTACCTTTCTCCGGAAAATCTTCTTTACAGAGCTCAATAATGACTTTTTGCCTGCTTCATTTTCCTTTAAATCAGAATCCTTTTCTGATTCATCAGCAGGTGTTGGCTGTTGAATAATTTTGGTAGTGACAATTTTCTTGGTAACTATATACTGTGGGCTGTCAGGATTCTCATATAATTTTTTTAGTAGACTTGCGGGAATGTTGGCTTCAGGTTTTTTTTCAAAAAGCTTTATTAATTTCTGGTGGTGTTTTTTTTTCTCTTCCCATAAAAAAGTCATGTTATTAAGATCAGCTTCTTCCAAACTAAGCTCCTGGCTAAGTTCTTTTAAAGTGTCCAGATCATTTTCAACTTCTTTACAATAATTGGCATAATGGTCCAGATAAGTACTGTCTTTTGTTACAGAGTAAGCTCTGATATTGTTCTCAATACCGGAAAGATCGGCTAAGATGTCGTTTAGTCTAACGAGTTTTGTATCCGGTTTTGATAAGAAATTTAAAGAGTATGTAAGATCTTTAAACGACTGAAATATGATGATTCCGGCAATTAATGCAACTATAACTGCCGAGCCAAAACCTAAAAGGATTTTTGTACGAATGGATGATTTGAATTTTTTCGCATCCATGTTGATGAAGATTGGTGTTAGTTTAAAGTTACTTAATTTTTTTTCTTCTATTTTGCCTGATAAAAAATAAAGCCATCACTATGGATGGCTTTATTCAATCATAATTAAAGGGGACTAAAAAATTATCTTTATGTCTTTACCATTTCTGGTTTGACTTTAACTTCTTTGTTTATAGTAGTACTTTAGAAAAAGCATGCCAGAATTGTATGTAACTTATTTTTAGGGTTTTATATTCCTAATTGAATTTTAATGTGTGGAAAAAAACCACAATGTGTGGAGTTTAAATACAGTTTGTGGTTTAGTGTATTAAGGGATTTATCAAAAAAGCTGTAATAAAAATAAAGTCATCCCTAATGAGATGACTTTATTAAAACAAATTAAAGGGAGACTAAACTATTTCTTAGACTTAGTTGTGTCAGCAGCTTCAGGATTGCTTGCTACAGGTTTGGCTTTTTGCTCTTTCTTAGTTGTATCAGTTAAAATACCGGTTTGTCCTTTAAAGCTTCCATTATTCTGAGCTTTGCTAAAAAATACGACACCAGAGAATGCAACAACGAAAGCTAGGGCAGTTATCTTTTTCATAATAATATAAGTTTTAAGGGTAATAAATAAGTTATTTGATAACAGTTAATAGAAATAACATGCCACAATCTTAAGTCGTTGTTAGTGAGGTGTTTTTTGATTTTCCTTATTGGAGAATTCGTTGAAAAATACCACAACATGAGGAATTGAGAAACGTCGAACTAACAAACTTTAATTGATGTTTTGGAGAAAACGAAGGGCAACCTTTGCTAAGATCTTACATACCGGAACTATATAAATCAGTCATTTATGGAATTATTTCACGATAATATTCAGCATAAATTTGTCCTAACCCACGATGGAAAAGAATTTTCAACCAGTTACAGAATGCTTGGCCATAAATTCTGGGATTTTTATTACACTACAATTCCGAATGAAGTAATTGATGAATCAGGGAAAGAGATTCTTCTGAATTATGTGCTCGATTTTGTCAAGGCTAATCATATAAAGATTAGGGCAACTTGTCTCTCTGTTCAGGAGTTTTTGGTGAATCATAAAAACCTGAAGGAGGTGCTCTATCATCCTTATAGTTTAAAACTGGTATAAAGGCAGCATATCAGTAAAATCAGCATTGAACTTCTCTTCAGGATAATTGATGGGATGACACTAAATAAAAAGCGGCAACCTGAAATATTTTCAGATTGCCGCTTTTTGGTTGAAAAGAAAAAAGTTTAAGCTTTTAAACTATCTTCTCTTTGAATGATATCTTGTAAGGTACTTTCTTTTAAAATTTTTAAAGTATTATCCCTAACTTCTCTGATGATATCTCTGAAACCACATAATGTCTCATCTACACACTCATCGCACCTCTCATAATATTTAATACTTACACAAGGCAAAAGGGCTATAGCTCCATCAAACAAACGGATAATATTAGCAAGATCTACTTCTTCAGGTTTTTTGATTAAATAATAACCGCCGCCTTTTCCTTTTTTGCTATTCAAAATCCCCGCATTTTTGAGCTCCAGAAGTATTGCCTCTAGGAATTTCTGAGGAATCCGTTCAGTTTTGGAAATGTCACTGATGAGAATCGGACCCTTCTGGAATTCTTTTGCCAGTTTGGTGAGGGCCTTGATAGCGTACCTTGTTTTTTTTGGATAGCATTACCTACAAACTCTATATGCTTTATAATAATTCCAAAAATGCAAAAAAAACTTATGAATGTGCTGGTCCGTTGTCGATTTTTTTGAACTATATATCTATTAAAAAATCATTAAAAAAGGAAAAAAGGGGAACTTTTCTGAATTTCTCCTGATTTATTATTTAATTTGAAGGTTGAATCTTGCTATTTTTCTAACAAAATTTGAAGATTCAGGTTTACTTTAATCGCAAGGTCCCCAGGTAAAAAAGTAGCTAAAGCAGGCAGTCTTCTCCCGACTGCCTGTTTTGTATTTGCAAGGTATACCACCCGTTTTCATTAAGAATTTTTAAATTTTATAATTTGTTCTTTTCTAAAAAGAATTTCCAAAGGGAATTCTATGTTGGATTTGGTTATATTTGCTTTTTGCATTGATAATTTATGATATACCCTATAGTAGCATACGGTGACCCGGTATTAAAAAAGCGGGCTGTTGATTTTGATAAAGGAACTGATTTGAAGCAATTAGTTGCTGATATGTTTGAGACGATGTACAACGCAAATGGAGTTGGATTGGCTGGTCCTCAAATTGGGCTAAATCAAAGAATATTTGTGGTTGACGGAAGTCCGATGGAAGAAGGGTTGGACGATTTTAAAAAGGCGTTTATCAATCCTGAAATTATAGAAGAAACTGGTGAAGACTGGCCATACGATGAAGGCTGTCTTAGTATCCCCGGAGTAAGATCTGAGGTTTTCAGGCCATATCAGTTAACGATCCGTTATTTTGATGAAAACTGGGCAGAGCATGAAGAAACTTATGAGGGAATAAGGGCAAGAATTATTCAGCATGAATATGATCACATCGAAGGTGTTCTATTCGTGGATCATCTTTCTTCAATAAAAAAGAGACTCATGAAAAATAAACTTACTAATATCAGTAAGGGTATCGTGGATGTTTCCTATAAAATGAAGTTTCCAGTAAAAAAATAACATGATCATAAAAAGTCCGGAATCCAAACTGCCAGATATTGGTACAACAATCTTTACGATTATGTCCCAAATGTCCAGAGATTATAATGCCATTAATCTTGCTCAGGGTTTTCCGGATTTTAGATGTTCAGATGAGCTGGTCGATCTGGTTACCTTTTACATGAAAAAGGGCTTCAACCAGTATGCTCCAATGACCGGTATTCAGTCTTTAAGGGAAAAAATAGCTACTAAGTCTAAAGAGTTGTACGGAGCTCATGTAGATCCGGATAAGGACGTCACTCTTACCTGTGGCGCAACAGAGGCTTGTTATACCGCTATCACATCCATCGTAAAACCGGGAGACGAAGTCATCATTTTCGAACCAGCATTTGATTGTTATATCCCGGCCATTAAGCTTTCCGGCGGTAAGCCTGTTTTTGTTGATTTGAAATACCCGGATTACCAAATAGACTGGGAGCTGGTAAGAAAAAAAATCACAGAAAAAACTTCTCTGATTATAATCAACTCCCCTCATAATCCTACGGGAGCAATAATATCAAAACAAGATATTGAAGCTTTAAAAGAACTTGTCAGAGACACTGATATCACTTTGCTAAGCGATGAAGTATATGAGCATATCATATTTGATAAAGTTGAACATCATAGTTTTCTAAAATATCCGGAGTTAAAAGAAAGAAGTTTTGTAATCAGTTCTTTTGGTAAAACTTACCATACCACTGGTTGGAGAATGGGATACTGCATTGCACCGGAGCACCTTTCTGCTGAATTCAGAAAAGTACACCAATACAATACTTTCAGTGTACCTACCCCCATGCAATATGCTATTGCTGATTTCCTGGAGAAAAAAGAAGAGTATCTTGGGCTTTCTGATTTTTATCAGAAAAAAAGAGATTTATTCTTGAATCTTATGAATGGCTCCAGGTTTAAAGGTATACCATCCTCAGGAACATATTTCCAATTGATGCATTTTGGCGATATTTCCAACGAGTCGGATGTTGATTTTGCAGCAAGGCTCACAAGAGAATCAGGAGTTGCCTGTATACCGATTTCAGTTTTTTATCACACCAAAAAAGATGACAGCATTATAAGGTTTTGTTTTGCTAAAGAAAACGAAACCCTTGAAAATGCTGCAAAAAAACTATGCAGGATCTGACAATAACCCTGGTTCAAACTCCTCTTTTCTGGAAAAGCTGTGGAGCCAACCTTGCCATGCTTGAAGAAAAGCTCTGGCAAATGAAAGTGCAATCGGATCTTATTATTCTCCCGGAAATGTTTACTACAGGTTTTTCTATGGATGCAGCTGAACTTGCCGAACCTATGAAGCTGACTGCTTTTAAATGGATGAAGCAAATGGCTGCTCAGACAAAAGCCGTGATTACCGGAAGTGTTATCATCAAAGAAGGTGATAAATTTTACAATCGCCTGATCTGGATGGAGCCCAATGGCAATTATGATGTATATGACAAAAGACATCTCTTCAGAATGGCTGGTGAAGACAAGGTATATAGCGCAGGGACCGGAAAGATTATTAAAGAATTAAAAGGCTGGAAAATTTGCCCTTTGGTCTGCTACGACCTTAGGTTTCCTGTATTCAGCAGAAACAGGAGTAACGAATATGACCTTTTGATATATGTCGCAAACTGGCCTGCAGCCAGAAACATAGCGTGGAAAACACTTCTAAGAGCAAGGGCCATTGAAAATATATCTTATGTAGCCGGAGTAAACAGAATAGGAACAGACGGAAATAATCTGCCATATTCCGGAGATAGTGCTGTAATTGGTCCGGTTGGTGAATATATTGAAGAGCTTAATGACCGTGAGGAAGTTAAAACGGTAACATTGAGCGCAGAGCATCTCAGTACCTTCAGGCAAAAATTCCCGGCTTACCTGGATGCCGATTCATTTGAGCTGGAACTTTGAATGAGCGAAATTAAGTTCTGATCACCATGATTTTCAATTTTGGTAAAAGATTTTAGAGAGGCCAGCATTTTTTCAACGATCGCATGTTCTCCAATCAAAACGGCTTTGACGTAATCTTTTGACCTCAGCAATGTTTCACAGAAGGGAATAACACCTTTAGTAGTGCTGTCGAAAGCTTCTATGATAATCATTGTATTTTGATCTTCTTTTTTATTTTCTTCAAGAATTCTTGAGAAGTATCCAAAAAGAATCCCTTCACTGTGATTGTCAAAATCAAAAAAAATTGTGTTTGTATATTGTTCTTTAAGCTTGGTTAGCAATGTGTTTCCGTATTGAAAATTTTCACCGGAAGAAATTGAAAAAGAAAATGATAGTATTCATTGTTAAATCGAAAACAAAGTAATTTTAAATCCCGTTTTTGCCTAACTTGCCTTTTTAGTTTTGTCAGAAGATATGGAAATAAATCAAATTTATCAGAAATATAAAGAAACCACTTCAGTTTCTACAGATACAAGAAAGATTGAAAAAAGACTGCATGTTTTTTGCCCTGAAGGGCCCCAATTTTAATGGAAATACTTTTGCCGAAGAAGCTTTGAAGCAAGGTGCTAAGTATGCAGTCATTGACGAAGCCGAGTTCAGGAAAGATGAGAGATTTATTTTAGTAGAGGATGTACTGACTTCATTGCAGCAGCTTGCTAATTATCACAGGTGGCAATTAGCCATACCAATTATCGCAATAACCGGTTCAAACGGAAAAACAACGACCAAGGAGCTTGTTAATGCAGTGCTTGCGAAAAAATACAGAACCTATGCAACATGTGGCAATCTGAACAATCACATTGGTATCCCTCTGACGCTTTTGGCGATGGATGAAAGCATAGAATTAGGAATAGTGGAAATGGGAGCCAACCATCAAAAGGAAATTGAAGGATATTGCAAGATTGCAGAGCCGGACTTTGGTCTGATCACCAATATAGGAAAGGCACATTTGGAAGGTTTCGGAGGAGAGGAAGGTGTTAAGAAGGGAAAAGGGGAGTTGTATGATTATCTTCTCAAATCAGGTAAGAATATTTTTCTGAATACAGATGATGAAATCCTGAAAAGCATTTCAAAATTTTCTGATCCAGTTACTTATCCTAACCCTGGTAATTTTTATGAATGCTCTTTTATAGATGCTTCACCATTTATCCGTTTTAAGACTGAAGACGGAATTGTAAATACGCAGATCATCGGTTCTTATAACTTTCCCAATATTGCAGGGGCGCTTTGTATTGGAAAGTATTTTAAGGTTCCTGCAGAAGCAGCCAATGAAGCTATTGCCTCTTACAATCCTGAAAATAACAGATCTCAGGTAATTAAGAAGGAAGATCTTACTCTTATACTTGATGCCTACAATGCCAATCCATCAAGTATGAAAGCAGCTATCGAAAACTTTGCTGCGATGTCTACATCCAATAAGAAGGTTATGGTATTGGGAGATATGTTTGAACTTGGAGAGCAAAGTGAAGGCGAACATAGAAACCTTGGTAAGCTTATTTCATCCTTTCAGTTTGATTCCGTTTTCCTTTGCGGAAAGATGATGAAGTATGCTGCCGATGAATTGAAGTCTGCACAATATTTTTCGGAGAAAGCAGAGCTGGAAAAATTTATTGAAAATAATAAGCCAAAAGATTCTACTGTACTTATTAAAGGCTCAAGAGGGATGGGCCTTGAGACATTGGTCAGGCTTATTTAGCCTGATCAATGTTTAACTTTTTAAAGTTTATAAAAGACTCCGAGATTTAAACCAGGGTTATATAAATACCACTTTACATCTCCTGATTTATTTACTCTTGAAAGGCTTCTTCTGAAAATAGGCTCTACACGAACCGTGGTTTGTGACAACATTGGTATTTCTAGCCCGACAGAAGCTAGCACGTTAACTCCAAAAGGTTTGTAATTATCAGATGTATTTGTGTATATATCTTTTGTTTGAAGCTTGACAGAATTTCCGCTTTCCATCAAAATATTTGCTGAAGCTCCTGCTGAAATATATAGTTGAAGTTTTTTCTGTAGGAGATAAAAGTATGCTTTGACGGGGACCTCAAGATAATGAAAATCGTATGTTGTTTTAAGTTTTCCTCCATTCGGAAATAGAGGATCCGGTTCTGTTGTCCAAACTTCCATTTCTGTCTTAAAACCTTTCTTTGAATAAAGTAATCCGTATTCAAGGGCGAATAAATTGCTGATTCTGTCAAGTACAATGACTCCGGTTGTATAACCAACCCTTGGCTTGCTTAAATCATTCCATGCTGTTCTGAAGCCGTCATCACCTCCGTTTACACGAAGACCAGCATAATCGATTGAGCTAAGTACACCTACATAAAGACCTTTGCGGTCATCCTGACTCTTACAAATTGTTGAATTTAAAAAGAATGCAAATAATAAAAATACAATTGATTGTTTCATGAAAATTTAATTTAAGTAGAAAAATTTATAAAAGCTTTTCGAAAAGTTAAAGTTTATGATAAACGCTAGGTTCAACCCCAGTATTTTAACTAAACATTTATTGGTATAATATTTTTACGTATTTGTGTGAGTCCGAGTGTTTTGTGTTATACCTCAAAATACACTAAAGACCTGGAAGATGTGAATTAACAAATCTAGTCCTTATCCATAAAAGGATACCTGTAATCTGTTGGCGGATTAAAATTTTCCTTAATCACTCTCGGTGAAACCCATCTTACAAGGTTCAGCATAGAACCAGCTTTGTCGTTGGTGCCCGAAGCTCTTGCGCCTCCAAATGGTTGTTGATTTACGACTGCTCCCGTGGGTTTGTCGTTTATGTAAAAATTACCCGCAGCATTATAAAGCAATTTTTTCGCAAGGTTTATTGCGTTCTTGTCTTCGGCAAACACCGCACCTGTAAGGGCGTATGGAGATGTTGTATTAGCGGTTTCAAGGATTTCCTCAAACTTGCTGCCTTCATAAAGATAAACCGTAAGTACAGGTCCGAAGATTTCTTCACACATAGTTACATATTTTGGGTCTTTGGCGAGAATTACCGTTGGCTGTATAAAATATCCTTTCGACTTGTCAAAGGTTCCGCCAAAGACAATCTCCGCTTCATCACTTTTTTTGGCCTTTGTTATATAGGAAGTTATTTTGTCAAAAGCCTTTTCGTCAATTACCGCATTGATAAGGTTAGTGAAATCCTCAACAGGTCCGGTTTTGATTTCTGCAAGGTCTTTTGCCATAAGTTCTTTAACCTTCGGCCAAAGTTCTGCCGGAATATAAGCTCTGGATGCTGCAGAACATTTTTGTCCCTGATATTCAAAAGCCCCTCTTACTAATGCTGTGGAAAGCGCTTTTACATTGCAGGAGGAATGAGCGATTACAAAATCTTTTCCTCCTGTCTCACCGACAATTCTGGGATAAGATTTATATCTCCCTATATTTTCTCCAATCGTTTTCCAAATTGTCTGAAATACCTTCGTACTACCTGTAAAATGAATACCTCCGAAATCAGGGTGAGAAAATATTACTTCTCCTGATACTGGCCCATCTACAAAGATCATATTTATCACCCCATCAGGAAGACCGGCTTCCCTGAAGATTTCCATCAGGACGTTGGCAGAATATATCTGAGTAAAGGCAGGTTTCCAAACCACAGTGTTTCCCATCAGAGCAGGTGCAGCAGGAAGATTTCCCGCTATTGCAGTAAAATTGAAAGGAGTAAGCGCAAATACAAAGCCTTCCAGTGGTCTGTATTCAATATGATTTTTAATTCCTTCCGGAGAAAAAGGCTGCACCTTATAAATGTCCTGCATGAACGTTACATTGAACTTCAGGAAGTCTATCATTTCGCAGGCTGAATCAATCTCAGCCTGATATACATTTTTAGATTGCCCCAGCATCGTAGCTGCGTTTAACTTAGCTCTGTATGGACCGGAGATTAAATCGGCAGCTTTGAGGAATATCTGAGCTCGTTCTTCCGGAGATTTCATTGCCCAGCTTTCCTTTGCTTTCATTGCTGATTTTATAGCCTTGTTTACATGATCGCTTGAACCCTCGTAAAAATAGCCAAGTACATGTTGATGGTCATGAGGAGGAGAAATCTTCTTTTTGGTATCGGTTTTAAAAGCTTTGCCTCCGATAATCATCGGAATGTCCAAAACCTTGGACCTTGCCTCCTTAATTGCTTCTATCAATCGCGCTCGTTCCGGAGAACCAGGTTCATAGTCATAAACACTTTCATTTACAGCAATATAATTTTCAAGATCAAAGGTTTCCATAGTATAAGGTTTACAAAACTTTATAAAGCTCGCTGAGACAGTTAATTTCGTTTTCTGGTATAAATGAATTTGTTTTTTGCTTTGGATTAAACCATATATAGGGCATCCCTGCATTCATCGCACCTGTGATGTCAGCATCCCAATCATCACCGATCATGATGCTATCGCTATTGGTTGCACTGGTTACCTTAAATGCATAATCAAATATCTTCACATCAGGTTTTTTAAACCCACAAACTTCCGAATTGATTACAATTGGGAAATATTTGTCAAGTCCCGATGTTTCCAGCTTTATATGCAATGTTTCCTTGAAACCATTCGTGATGATATGAAGCCGGTATTTATTTTTAAGATAATCAAGAACTTCAAAGGCAAATGGAAATACGTATCCTTTGGCAGGACAAATGGAAAGAAACTGCTCATTGATTTTTTCCGGAACAAATTTCTCGGATAGACCTAATTTGTTAAAAGTCAGAATGAATCTTTTGTCCCTGATGATTTCCTTGGTTATTTTCCCGGCATTGTAATCTTTCCAGAGCAATTCATTAATCTCCGTATAGGCTTCAAAGAAATCCTTACAGGTGAAGGAGTTGAAAACATGCATCTGATGCAGTTCATACAACTCACTTAGGGTTTCAAAACAATTTTTATCGAAATCCCACAAGGTGTGGTCCAGGTCGAAAAAAATATGTTTGAGGTGATTCATAAAGTATTTTAGAAGTTTAGCTTAAGACGTTCTACAGGCCTGTTGTTTACGATATGTTCATCAAATATTTCCTTAACATCTTCCGGCTGAACATTTCCATAAAAAACACCCTCTGGGTAAACGACTACTGCGGGTCCGAAAGCACAGACATCAAAACATCCGGCTCTTTGTGCTCTTACTTCAGAGTTGAGTTT
Source organism: Sporocytophaga sp. (assembly GCA_024707265.1). GTDB lineage: Bacteria > Bacteroidota > Bacteroidia > Cytophagales > Cytophagaceae > Sporocytophaga. The sequence goes on from JANQAB010000002.1 coordinate 299,678, forward strand.
ATTGTCCTTTACAAGTTTTTTGAATTCTTCGACCAGTTCCATTCCACGTTTTTCACCGCAGCATTTTTTTTCCTTCTTCTTTCTGGTTGGTACAAATAAAGATATGTTTAGTATATTTCATCCCGGTATAATCCTGTTTTAAGTGTTGATTTTTAAGAAATTTAATTTTTGTGGAAAATAAACAATAAAATAAATAAAATTTATCTTCTAAAGTTCAGGCAGGTGATATATTTTTAGCTTGTTGTGTAATTTCCTGACTGCAAGTTCGTTGTTCGAGTAGAGCGTTCTGTATTCCTCCTGATCTTTAAGCAATAACGGGTCTTTTTCAAGGAAAGTAAATATCTGAGCAATTATTTCGTAATAGGTTTCATTGATGAAATAATATGCCCACTGGTCTACTTTCTTGAATTTTAGCACTCCCGAATTCTTAAGGGTACCTAATTGACGACTGGTCTTAGTCTGGGTAAAATCCAGAATCAGTTCCAGGTCAGAAATACACATTTCCTGATTTCTATAGATTAGGTTCATGATCCGGATTCTGGATTCGTCACTGAAAGCTTTGAAGATTTCAGCGCCGATTTTGAGATCAAAATGTTTTAAACGAATCATAAATTTTAAAATACAAAGTTAAATAAAAGGAAGCTAATCGGGTATAACGATGATCTTTTCGATTAAATATAAAAAGGTGACTAGCAGAAATTTATTTTTTGATGTATCTAGCATATAGAAATTACGTAAAGAGGATAGAAAGAGAAGACCCTGAAATTTAAATGAGAAAGATTGTTTTGATAGCTTTTCTGATTTCACTTATAGGCAATATAGGATACGCATTGCCTGTGGATTCGGTGAAAGTTGTTGTGATAGATGATAAAGATAAACCTGTTTCAGCTGCTAAGGTCTCCATTGAAGGAAGCAGATTTTTTTAACAAATAAATCAGGGATATTCAAATTCAGGCCCGCTAAGGAGCTTGAAATGCCTATTAAAGTTGTTCTTGACAAATCAGGTTTTGTAATTGATGAATTCATTTTTTACGAAGAGGACAAAGAAATTGAAATCAGGGTCAAGAAGAATGAATATTTCCTCAAGGAGCTCATCATAAAGCTTTTAAATGATTCCGGCGCTGTCATGGTAAATCAGATATTGGTGTATGCCGGAGAAGATTACCATACTGATAAAAAGGGAATCGCCAGAATTCCTAAAAAGAGATTTGTTCCTGAAGATTTCTTTGTCGAAGGTTATAACCTTGATAAAATCAACTTTGCAGAAAAGGAACAAACATATGTATTGACTTTGGTTCCGGAAGTAGTGGAGCTACCAAAACCTGCTCTGGCTGAGAATAACAAAGATACAATGACCATGGAAAAAATTCTGACCCTTAGCCAGGAGCAGTTGGATTCCATGATTTTTGATCGGTACAAAGAGGAATTTGAAAAAATATCTGCTGAAATAGTTGAAGAACGTAGAAGACTGGTTGAAAGCAATTCCAAAATCAGAGATGAGATTGACCATATTACCAATAAGCTTAGAAATGAGAAAAATCTGACTGATGAGCAAAGGCAGGAATTGCAGAAATATGTAGGTAAACTTGAAAGATCCCTTATTGAAAACTCTCTTGCATATAATAAAGCTGAAGAGAAAACCATGTCTTTTATAGAACGCCTTAAGTTTATCATTATGCAGAAGGATTCTATAAATTACATAGCGATAAAGAAACTTCAGGCGGCAGAAAGACAGAGAATTCAGGCTGAAAAGAAGGCCAAAAGAACTATCGTGATTTCCAGTATTATTGCTGTGGCCCTACTATTGCTTGCAGTGGTATTCTATTCTATCGCAAGAAAAATGAGAAAACAGAAAAGGCAGCTTGAAATATCCAATGATGAATTGAGTAATATGAAGGATACCTTGTCTGAAAAATTGATAGAAAGTGATAAGCAGAAGGCTATGATAGAGGAGCAGAATCAGCAGCTTGACATGTTTGTCTACAAAGCTTCTCATGATATCAAAGGTCCTCTGAAATCATTGTTGGGACTTTCCAAACTGGGACTAACCAGTGTGAAAGATGAGAATTCTCTTGAGTTATTTACGCATATCCATAAGAGTATCACTAAACTTGATAAGTTGGTTTCTGATTTATTGTTCCTTTCTAAAGCCAAGAAGGTTGAAATCAACAATTCAAAAATCAATGTGGCCGGACTGGTGCAGGAGGTAGTGAACAGCTATAAAAACATCGAGGGGTATGGAAACGTAAATATTGATATTGAAATTCCTGAAACAATTGATTTTACTTCAGATTATAACTTGTTTTATTCTGTAGTTCAGAACTTTGTTGAGAACGCTATTAAATATGCTGATAACAACAAAGGTGATAAATATCTCAAAATAAGCGCCAGCTCAGATGATGAAAAAGACTGAGTTCAGATTTGCAGATAACGGAATGGGGATTGAACCTGAACATCTGTCCAAGATATTTGATATGTTTTATAAAATAAGCGAAAACTCTGCTGGTTCAGGTCTTGGCTTATATATAGTCAAATACAATGTTGAAAGACTTGGAGGTATTATAAAGGTAGAAAGCGAACCGAATAAGGGATCTGTCTTCATCCTTGAGTTTAAAAAAACTGCCGATCTGGTACTAAATTAAATCAGACTCAGAAACTGAAGACAGGGGCTGCTTCTGCTTTCCACGAACTGATTGATACATCTGAAGATCTGTATTGACTAGCTTGGTACAGATCTTCATTATTTTCAAATATTTACATATAAGTCAAATTTTAACTGATTGAAAAATACTCATACAAGCATGAAAGCTTTGGTATGTAATAAAATATCGGGGTCAGTAGGGCTGACATTTCTTATTTTCTTATTTCTTGTCACCAATGCAAGAGGGGCTGACTTCTATTCTGTTTCTGCCGGTGACTGGGAATTGCCATCCAGCTGGGTGACTGATGCTTGTGGCGGCTCAGCGGCAGCTGCTACAATTCCACAGGCAGGGGATAATGTTTTTATTTGCAGTGCTATAATCCTTAACTCAACAGTTACAATAAATAATTTGACCATTAATAATGGCGGGAATCTGAGTTTTGCAGCATCTGCAATCAGCAATCTAACCGTTTCCGGAAATATTAGAGTGAATACAGGAGGAACATTTCAGGCAGTAGTAGGGACCATCCTTCATACACTTAATCTGGCTGGATCTTTTACCAATAACGGAGTTGTTGATTTCTGGAAAAGTACTACAAGCAACGTATCTCTGAACTTTAACGGAAACAGGAATTCGGTTGTATCAGGTAGCGGAACATGGAATCTTTTTGCTGTTACCATGAATAAAACTTTAAGAGACTCAACCTTTGAGGTTCAGGCTCCTGCATTTTTTACAAACTTCAATTCAGGTGTTTGGACACTAACCCAGGGAACCTACTTTCATAATTGTAACAGGACATTTGATATGGCGTCTGGTACGGCGGACTATACAATCAACTCAAACACGATTGTTAGGGTAGGGAATGGTACTTTGAATATTGCAGCAACCGGAAACGAACTTGTGCTTGAAGGTGGACTAGTGATTACCGGGGGAACTGTCAATGTTGGACGTAGTAATGGAGTATCTCCTAATAGCTTAAGATACCGACAAATTGGTGGAATTCCTTTTATTGAACTTTCTGGAACAGGTCTTTTAAATTCATATCAGGGTATAAATTCTTTTGCTGATAATAATACTTCTCGATTTTCATTTATCATGAAAGGAGGAACGTTAACTTTGAATACAGGTTCTTCTCAATCTACCAGGGAATCTTTTAGAGTAACAGATGTTTCCGGAAGTGTATTCAGAATGGAAGGAGGGACTATCACCCTAGTTCGTAGAACAAGTGGGGCGGGCAGATCCGACTTTGCAGTATGCGGCAATTCAGGAACTGTTAGTTCAACTGGAGGAAGGGTTCAATTTGCATCATCCGTTGCTGAGACTTTTACTTTTACTCCATACGCTAATGCTACACTTCCCAATTTTGAAGTTGTAGGTGGGGCAGGTGCAAATGTAACTCTGAGACCTTTGGGTGCAGGAAATTTCAGATTGCTCAGCTTGTATATCGGTGCGGGTAAAACTTTTGATATAAGTGCTACTGGCGATATTAACGATTTACGTACCATGACTTTGACCGGTATAAATCAAGATGGATATGCTTTTTTTGATAATAACAATGAAGCAGCAGATCATTTTCTTTATAGACGAGGAACGGTAGTAATAACCAGTAGCTCAAAAATAAGAACTAATGCAGCTTCAGATCTTTCTATTCGTCGGTTTTTTAATCTAAGCTTAGCATTTCCGGGGAGAAGGGTTGAAATAATCAATGATTTTGGTGTCAGTAATATTCTGACAATAAATGGAGGTAGTATAGATTCACCGGTTAGGAATATATATCTATATAGTGGTAACCCATTATTGATTACTAATGGTAGTGTAATAACACTTTCAAATTTGATTTTTAGAGGAGCAGCACAGGATCTTCCTGGGTATAACTATGATTGTTCCATTATAGCCCAAGGAAGCGGAACACAAATTAAGCAACATGGCCAGGTGACTTGCAATGGTTTACAAATTACAGGCGATGCAGCTTCATATATTCATGGGGACAATAATGATAGCCTTCGCATAAGAGGTAATTTTGATATTGGGTGTTCGAGTTGCAGTGGTGCGGCATATGCAAATTTAAATTATGGAATACTGACGATCGAAGAAAATTTAAATCTGAGTAACAGTGGTTATATAAACGCTGGTAACTCAACTATTTATGTGGGGAAAGACTGGAATAATACAAGTACTAACGCCACAGGTTTTAATGAAACTCAAAGTACCGTAGTATTTACAGGCACTGGTAAAAATCAGATAATATGTACTCAATGCACTGCATCATCATCCCCTGAAATATTTTATAATCTTGGAATAAATAAGGATGGAAGGGACACTTTACTCACACCTGTCCGAGTAACTAATCTACTTTCTTTTACAAAAGGCTATTTTATTTCTACTTCAACAAACAAAATGATAATAGGATCAACCGGGACAGTTTCAGGAGCTTCTGATGCAAGTTTTGTTGATGGTCCTGTACAGAAAATAAATGCGGGAACCTTTAATTTTCCTATAGGTGATAGCGGTAGTTATAGGCCCCTTGGAATTTCCCCAGGATCGACCGGGAGCAATTTTACTGCTGAGTATATCAAAGGACCTGCCCCTCAGCCTACCTATGATTTTGGACTTAAAGAAGCAACGGTATTGGATGTAAGCAAATGTGAATATTGGCGTTTAAATAGAGATGCTGGCACTAATTCTACCAGAGTAAAATTAGCTTATACTTCAACAAGCTGCGGTGCCACAGAATATGCTACAGCTAAAGTCACAAATTGGAGCTCTACCCAGTGGATAGACCTTGGAAGAGGCGGGCCAAATACAAGTGGAAATGCAAGTGGTGGTTTTATTGAGAATACTACGGCAGTGTCTACATTTGGTATATTTACCCTTCAATCCTGCCCGAAACCCATTGTAACAGTGAGTGGCGCTACCAATTTTTGTCAGGGAAAATCCGTTACGTTGACTTCTAGTGTTGGAACTACAAACGTCTGGGCGCCAGGAGGACAAACAACCAGTTCTATCACAGCGACTGCTTCCGGGAGTTATACTGTTACAGCAACTACTACCGGTTGTACAGCAACGTCAGAACCGATCATTGTTACAGTAAATCCTTTACCTGCTCAGCCAACAGCAGTAACAATTTCTCCAAGTACGATCTGTGACTCGGCAATTGTAACACTTACTGCGACAGGCTCTACGGATTACAGATGGTATGATGATAATGTTACATCAACATCCCTGGCCGGTGGGCTCTCCTATACGACACCATCTAAGATTAAAGCTAGCAGACAATTTTATGTCACGTCTTACGATAATAATGGATGTGAAAGTTCAACAAGAAGAGCGGTTTCGGTAAACATATTTAATTCTCCTGAGGTCCCGATTGCAGAAGATAAGTTCATATGCGATCCGGGGGAAATAATCTTAACGGCGGGTGGTTCAACAGGTGGTTATATTTGGTATAATGAAGAACTGGGGGGAACTCAGGTTGCCTTTGGGTCTAATTATGTTATTCCTAATCTTACTGCAACTACAAGCTACTATGTAGTGGCGTCAGCCTCTGGTTGTGAAAGTCCAAGATTAAAGGTAACGGCAAGTCTTCATCCGCGTCCAACAAGTCCTGTAGGAATACCTGATTCAATTTGCGGAAGCGGATCTGTTACACTAAAGGCAACGGGTTCATCAAACGGATATAAATGGTATAAAACTGTTCCAGGACCTGTTGAAGCAACTACGGCTTCTTATATTACCGAAACTCTTTCTGCGACAACAACATATTATGTAAGTTCCATGAGTCCTGAAGGTTGTGAAAGTGGAAGTGCAACCCCTGTACTGGCTATCGTTAAAAAGATTCCTGCATTGCCAACAGCGGTCAACGGAACACATTGCGGACCTGGAGTAGTAAACCTTACAGTGTCGGGAGTAACAGGGAGTTACAAGTGGTTTAAAGACGACACTGATTTGGTAGTTCTTTCAACTTCACCTAGCTATGCTCCTAACATAAGTTCAACTACAACCTATTATGTTTCTTCTGATTCTCTTAGTTGTTTAAGTAGCAGAATTCCGGTTGTAGCAACGATATTCGACAAGCCTGAATTGCCAACCGGAAGTGACGTATCGAGGTGTGGACCAGGAAAAGTAACTCTTGAGGCTTCAGCTTCTGTAACTTCTTTCAAATGGTACCTTGATTCCACCACTACTTTGGTGCAGGAGACTTTACCGTCTTACCTCACGGATTCGATTTTAACAAATACTAAATATTATGTGTCATCAATAAGTTCTGATGGTTGCGAAAGTGATGGCAGAACAAAGATTAATGCCATCATAAATGAACTGCCTTCTCCTCCAACTGTAAAAGACGGCTACCATTGCGGACCAGGTCAGGTAGATCTTGAAGCCTCAGGAACTGCCAATGAATTTATCTGGTATTCGGAAGCTGTAAATGGAGACTCTTTGTTTTCAGGCGATACATATAAAACTCAATCACTGATTACCACCACTCATTTTTATGTTCTTGCCAAAAGTAGTCTGGGTTGTTCCAGTACCGCCAGAACAGAGGTAGTTGCAACAATTAAGGCAATCCCGGCCCCTCCGGTTCCTGTTAATAATTCAAACTGCGGACCTGGAGATGTCGATTTATCTGCAACAGGGTCAAATGATAAATATAAATGGTATGCATCGGAAAATGGAGGAACGCCTTTAGATAGTCTTGCTACCTATATAGCAAAAAACCTCAGCGATAGTCAGACTTTTTATGTAGCATCACAGGAAGATGGATGCCAGAGTGATAGAGTTCAGGTAGAAGCAATCATCCATCCTATACCGGCAAAACCTGTTGCAGAGGGGGATTCCAGCTGTGTACCAGGGGATTTGGACCTTTTGGCTTCAGGGGCCTCAGATTATTACTGGTATGCTGATGCTTTATCAACCATAAAACTTGATTCTGGAGCAACGTTTACTGCAAAGGATATCAGTACTACACAATACTTTTATGTGAGTGCCATCAGTGATAAGGGATGCGAAAGCACTGACAGAACTCAGGTTCAGGCTTTAATTCTGGATATTCCCGGAGAGCCGACTGCTGCAGATACAGCGCTTTGTGGACAGGGAATGGTGAAGCTCACTGCATCTGCTTCTTCAGGAACATTTAGATGGTATAATACCCAAAATATTGAAATAGGAAATCAGCCTGAATTTCAGACAGGAACCATAAACTCTGATTCTATATTCTATGTTTCATCAATAGTTAGTGGTTGTGAAAGTATTAAAAAGGCTGTATTGATTACGATAAACCCGGTTCCCCCAGCTCCGGTTGTTAAAGATACAAGCCGTTGTGGTCCAGGAGTAATAAACCTTAGCGCATCCGGAAGCCCGAATGTTTATCATTGGTATGCCAATGAAAATGATGACAGCTCAATGGCCCTTCTTGTAGGAAACATATTTTCGCCGAACATTACTTCAACTGTTTCTTATTATGTATCCTCTTTGAGTGATAAGACGTGTGAAAGCCCGGAAAAGATAAAAGTAACAGCAGAGGTTATCAAAATTCCTGATGCCCCAACGGCAGATACCTTTAGTCGCTGTGGTCCTGGAGAGGTAGAACTTTCGGCCTCAAGTCCATCTGAAAGCTATTTATGGTATACAAGCGCAGATGTTCTGATTGGTAATATTGTAGCATACAAAGTAAATGTAATCTCTGATACAATATTTTATGTAGCATCTGACAGTGCAGGCTGCATTAGTTCAAAGACGATGGTAGAGGCTATTGTTAAACCATTTCCGGTAGCTCCCACTGTTAAAGACACGGCGACCTGTGTAGCAGGAAATATAACGTTGACAGCTTCAGGTTCTCCTGAAACCTACAAATGGTTTGATAGCAATGATACCTTTCTACAAGACGGGCAATCTATTTCAAGAAGTATTACAGAAACTTCAACTTTTCTCATAGCATCAAGTCTGAATGGCTGTTTAAGTGAAATTAAAACACCACTTACTGTAACCTTAAATTCCATTCCTCCGAATCCGATGACTTCGGTTAAACCAGTTTGTGGTGAAGGGCGGGTTGCCTTGTCAGCATCAGGTTCCGTAGGAAATTTTTTCTGGTATCAGGACGAAACAAGCGAAACACCAATCGTAAATGATTCCGATTATTTGACTGATACCTTATCTGTTTCCACTGTGTATTATGTATTGGCTGAAAAAGACAACTGCAAAAGTCCGCGAATTTCAGTAGAGGCAATTGTAAATCCATTACCCCTTGCACCTTCTGCTATTGGCGATTCAGTTTGTGGAAACGGAGAGATGAACTTAAAAGCTTCTGGTAATTTTACGAACTATATCTGGTATTCCACTTTAATAGGTAATGATTCTCTTGATTCAGGAGAACTATTAAAAGTTGATCTAAGCGCAACAACTACGTATTATGTTTCTTCCCTTGACAACAATGGTTGTGAAAGTGCTTTAAGAACTCCTGTTCAGGCAATTGTAAATCCATTTCCTCCAAAGCCTGCAGCGGTAGGGGATGAAAGGTGTGGAGCTGGTCCTGTTACACTTAAAGCCACAGGATTTGATGAATACAAATGGTTTGAAACAGAAACCGGATCGGCTCTTCCAACTATAGATGATACGTTACAAGTAGCGTCTCTGACGGAAACTAAATCATATTATGTCTCATCCGTAAGTCATGGTTGTGAAAGTGAGGATAAGGCTGAAGTTATTGCAATTATTAATCCTTTACCTTCAAAACCTATTGGGGTTGATAGCTCAGTTTGCGGCGAGGGAAATGTTCTTCTTTCTGCAATAAATTCTCCTGATAAATACTATTGGTATGATGATGCAAGCGCAGAAATTCCTCTTGATACAACAGCTTCAGAATTTCTAACACCTTTCATTACTTCTGAGAGAAAATTTTATGTCAGTGCTGTGGATCTTTTGGGATGCGTAAGTGAAAAAGAAGAAGTGACCGCACATGTGAAGCAATTGCCTGAAGCTCCGATTACCATGCCAGATTCAATATGCGGAGTAATCGGAGAAATGACTTTAAAAGCACAAGGAGCAGCAGACACCTTTAAGTGGTACAGTTCAGATATAAGTACGACAGTACTCGAAGAGGGTCCAGAGTTCAGTGTTGTTGATTTGCCTGTTACCACCTCCTATTATGTAGCTTCGGAAACAGAAGGATGTACCAGTTCTTCCAGGACTATTGTTACTGCTATAGTAAAATCTCAACCGGACAAACCCGTTACTATAAATGATACTATTTGCGGAGGAGGAAATGTGGAGCTGAAAGCAACGGCTTCCGGAGCAGATGCTTTCATTTGGTATAATGGTGAAACCATATTAGCAGATGAAAGTGATAATACATTAAAAGTTTATGTTACAAATAATACTGTTTTCAATGTGGCAACCATTTACAAAGGGTGCAATAGCTCTGAAAAAACAGATGTTTGGGCAATCGTAAAACCTTATCCTAGCCTCCCTGAAGCAAAAGATGGTTTCAGCTGTGGACCGGGAAAAGTAACGCTCAGTGCTTCCGGTGCTTCCAGTAAACTTTTATGGTATAAAGACAGTGAGGGAGGGGTAAGTACAGGTCTGGGAGAATCAATAGTAACGTCCTATCTTGAAATTGATACTACTTATTATGTTACATCTGAAAGTCTGGGGTGCGAAAACGCAACCAGAGTTGCGGTGAAGGCAGTTATAAAACCCAAGCCGGACCTGCCTGTAACAGAGAACCAGAAAATTTGCGGAAGTAAAACGGTTAAACTATTAGCTTCCGGGGCTCCTGCGAATGGGGAATATTTATGGTTTGTTCCGGATTCAAGTGAAGTTAAATATTCAGGTGCTGAATATGAATTCAATGCTGTCGCTACTACCACCATGCATGTGGCTGTTGGTTTGGACGGATGTAAAAGTGACCGGATACCTGTAACTGTGAGCGTTGATACAATACCAGCTGTTCCTTTTACTACAGACGTATCAAGATGCGGAGCAGGGGAGGTAAAACTACAGGCATCGGGGTCTACGGGCCAGTTTAACTGGTATAATGGAGGTCAGACTATTGTCAACACAGGAAAGGAATTAGATTTAAGTAATCAGATTGCTAGTACTTCTTATTTTGTTTCTTCTTTTGATGAAAATTGTGAAAGTGAAAAGGTTGAAGTTAAAGTGACAATTAACCCTGAAAGCAGGGCGGGATTTTTGCAATCACCCGCAACACTTGTTTGTAATGGAGAAAATTCAGGTACTATCACTGCAGTGGGGGTAGAAGGAACGGTTAAAGCCTGGCTGGTTTCGGGAAATAATTTTCTAACCACAGCAAAAGAAATTTCAGGAACTGTGGAGTTGAATTATCTCAATGTTTCATCACCAACAGGGTATAAAGTAATTGTGCAAAATGGAGACTGCCCTGCAGATACGTCCGATGCATTTATCTTATCTGTTGATAGTGCTCCTATGACAGCGGGAGGAACATTGCTTCTGGAAGACAGCACTTCTTCCGGAGGAATGCTTAAGCTGGAAGATTATACTGGTGATATAGTACGTTGGGAATACAGCAGTGACGGAGTTACCTATGCTCCTTTTATAAACACAGATTCCATTTATAAATTTTCAATAAGTTCTATTGATAATTTTTACAGGGCAGTGGTAAAGTCCGGCATCTGTCCGGAAAGAACTTCTGAAGCCTATTACCTTGGAGAGTTCCTGAAAATGAAGATATACACTTCTTTTTCGCCCAATGGAGATGGTATCAATGACATCTGGTTTATAGATGGGATTGAAGCTTTTCCTGATAACAAAGTAAGTATTTTCAATCGCTGGGGAAATCTGGTTTATGAGGCGAGCGGATATGATAATAACATTAAAGCCTGGAAAGGCACAACTAATACAGGTATGCTCATTGGAAATGATAACACATTACCAGATGGCACGTATTTCTATAATCTGGAATGGGGAAAAGGTAAAAAGCCTTCCACAGGTTATGTCGTTATAAAAAGATAAAGAATTAAGTACACGTGGTCAGGTCAAGTATATTACTGGTTAGTTTTGTTTTGATGTCTTTGGTAACCAAAGCCCAGCAGGCTACGTTGTATTCTCAATACATGTTTAATGGGCTTGCGATTAATCCGGCATATGCCGGCTCCAGTGAAGCTTTAAACTTCACTGCTACAGGAAGAAAACAATGGAGTGGAGTAGAGGGAGCACCTACGACACTTACGTTTTCAGCACATGCACCTATACGCAAAGAAAAGATGGCATTGGGAGCTTTGATCACCAATGATCATATATCTGTTTTTACCCAGACTACCTTAAATATCGTTTACGCCTACAGATTACATTTATCCTCCGGATCTACTCTGGCATTTGGTCTTCAGGCTGGAGCTTCCAATTATCTGGCAAGATACAGCGATTTAACTTACAAGACTGCTAATGACCCTGCTTTACAACAGGAAGATTATAATACAATTACCCCAGGATTTGGAGCCGGAATTTATTACAATTCAAAAAAGTTTTATGCCGGAGCTTCTGTTCCCTACCTGGCAAGTAATTTTCTTGCTTCAAAATATGTGGCCAATCGTTTGGAACTAAAGAATCATTATTTTTTTACGGCAGGTTATGTTGCAGAAGTAAATGAGCATCTGAAATTTAAACCCAGTACGCTTATTAAATATATAGAAGGCGCTCCAGTACAGATTGATTATAATGCTAATTTTCTTTATAAAGAAGTTCTTTGGCTTGGTGTTTCTTACAGAAGTGCTACTTCGTTAGTATTTATGGGTCAGGTCTATGCTAATGATCAGCTGAGTTTCGGGTATTCCTACGATCATAGCCTTTCAAAATTATCAGGATTTAAAACAGGTTCTCATGAAATTATGATTAGTTACCTTTTTTCATATACTAAAACTAAAGTCGTTACACCAAGATATTTTTAAGGATGAAGGCATTTCTGAAGTTGATTGTTGCTGTTGTATTGCTATTAAAAACATCAGTGCTTTATAGTCAGGACAAAAATATAGTAGCACATTTTAAAAATGATTTAAAGCTGGCAGAAGATCTCTATGCAAAGCAGGCTTATTTAAAAGCCGGTGAAATGTTCCAGCGGATTGCCAAGAAAGATACAGGAAATGCTGATATCAGACTTAAAATAGGAGAATGCTATTGGAAGCTTAACAATACTACTGAAGCTGAATACTGGTATAAAGAAGGATTTAAAAGGAACAACGCCATTGTAAACCTGGCTGATTATAAGCTACATCTTGCGGAGGCACTGGTGATCAATGGAAAGAAGGAAGAGGCTAAAGTATGGTATGATCTGTATAGTAAAGAAAGTCTGAGTAAAAGAGCAATTGCAGAATCTAAGAGAAGAGGACTTGATGCTTATGATACTTTCTTCAGAGATTCTTTATTTTACAGTGTAAAGGAACTTCCTATAAATTCTTCTGCGTCAGAATATTGTCCCACTTTTTATCAGAAAGGTCTTGTATTTGTTTCAAACAGAAAGACTATTGAACTTGTCAAGAATGTTGATGCAGCGGATCAGAAAAACTTCCTTGATTTATATTATGTAGAGTTTGCAGGTGATTCAGGATTTGGGAAGCTTCAAAAATTTACAGACTTTAATACAGGACTAAATGAAGGTCCGATTACATTTTTTGAAAATGGAAGAAAAGCTGTTTTCTCTAAAAATGAAACTTCAATCGGAAAAGATACTAAGCGTTTGCAATTGTTTTATTCCGAAAAGGACCAGAATGGAAAATGGACTAAACCTCAAGCATTGCCATTTAATAATCCAAGCTATTCTGTAAGTCATCCTTTCTTTGATAAAAATACAGGTTGTCTTTATTTTGTGTCAGATATGCCAGGAGGCCATGGAGGAACAGATATTTACAGAAGTATCTTCCACAATGGAGCATGGATGATGCCTGAAAATATGGGTGCTTCTATTAATACTTCAGGAAATGAAATGTTCCCTTTTGTATCAAAGGATAGTTGTCTGTATTTTTCTTCTAATGGGTTACCTGGTATGGGAGGGCTTGACCTGTTTTTTGTTGATTTGAAACATCATGCTTCAAAACCTATAAACCTCGGAGCTCCTTTAAATAGCTCCAAAGACGACTTTTCTTTAATTCTTACAGATAATACTTCAACCGGATTTTTCTCGAGTAACAGGAAGAAGTCTGGTGGAGATGATATTTACAGAATTATCATTCATAAGATTAAGTATGAAGGAGTATTGTTAGATAAACTAAAAGCTCTGCCGTTAAAAGGGGTTACTATAAAAATTTCTGATAAAGAAACCGGAAAAGTCGAATGGGTTGTTAAGAGCTCTATCAAAGGAACATTCTCTTGCTATCTGATGCCTGGAAGGCATTATATAGTAGAGGCAGTAAAGGATGATTATAAGGTATCTCAAACTGAGCTTTACTTTACCTCCAGATATGAAAATATTGTGAGGAATAAAATAATCATGGAGAAGGTTAAAAAGTCCTTTGTTAAGGGGAGGGTAATAAAAGATACTTCCATGGTAAGAAATTGCATGGTGAAGGTTTTTGATTTTTCAAATGATTCTGTTGAAGTCATAAAGACAAATAAGATGGGAGAGTTCTCCTGTGAAATTAATAAGGATACGACTAATATTTTTTATGCTGAATATAAAGGTGTGAAAGGTATTTATAAGCTTGAACCCGTTCAGCGAAAGCGGAAAGGCTCAGTATTAACTTTTATCACTCTTGAACTTGCCCCTTTGAAATATAAAGAATGTGAAGGTGTATTACTTGATACTCTTGACCACCCATCGCCAAAGGATTCTTTGATTTTGTCCAATGAGCTTACAGGGGAAGAAGAAATAATAAAGACAGATAAAGATGGGAAATTTAAATTTAGTGTGTGGGAATCAGGGAGATATTCTTTATTTTTGAAGACTGAAGACAGATATGTCTGGATGAGTACTTTCGTCCCTGAAAAAGTTAGCAGAATGCAACTTAGAAAAAGGAAAAAGGATGAAATCTATTAACATTTACTCTGTTAACTCATCAGCCAATTTTATCGTAAATGTTGAATAAATTTGAAGTATGTCAACTCAGGTAGCATTAAATGATTTTTCAACTAAAGATGAGAGCTCAACAACTCTCAGGGATATTGCTCTAATCTTCCTCCTGGCGTGTATTCAATTCACTTTTGTCATTGATTATATAATAATATTGCCCCTAGGTCCGGAAATCATGAAGTCTTTTCAGATACGTCCGGATGAATACGGGATGATAATTTCGGTATATACACTTACGGCCGCAATAGCAGGGTTCTTTTCTTCTTTTTTTATAGATCGTTTTGACAGGAAGCAGGCTTTATTGTTTTGTTTGTTTTATTTCCTTACCGGCTCAATATTAAGTTACATAGCGAATACCTATTATTTCTTTATGTTGGCGAGGATGTTTACCGGAGCCTTCGGAGGAGTGATGTCTTCGCTTGTTATGATTTATCTGGGAGAGAAATTTTCATTGAAGAAACTAGGAGTAGCGACGAGTTTCGTGATGATTGCTAATGGTATGGCAACAATTGTAGGAGTACCTGCTGCAGTATATTTCTCAAACAATTATGGATGGAAATTCCCTTTCTTGGTGCTTTTATCCATTAATTTCATAGTTCTGACACTCACATATTTTTTCTTGCCCAGCACAAGGAAGCAAGCAACCAAAAGTAGATCAACGGTCTCGCTTAGATTAAGATCAGTAGTCTTAAGCGCAAATTTTATCTGGCCGGTTGTCTTTATGTCTCTGTTGACATTTGCAGGCGGGTCTACCATTTTGCCATTCTTAAGTGCATACGTATCAACAAATTTTTATTTCTCTACAGAAGAAATTGCATTAATGTTCTTCTATGGAGGACTTGCGGCTTTGTTTGTTAACCCTCTTGTAGGGTTCCTTATCGATAAATTTGGAAAGCAGAATGTATTTCTGCTACTTAATTTCATTTCGATCATTCCCTTGTTGTTGCTCACTACATTTCCTTTCACAGAAAAAAACGCAACTCTACTTGTAACTACCCTCTTCTTCTGCCTTTCCACTGCAAGGCAAATGTCGGGCATTACCTTGGTAAATTCCTTGTTTCCCAGTGAACATCGCGGTCGGTTTATTACCATTAATTCTTCCGTTCAGTTATTGGCAGGAAGTGCAGCCACAGCTATTAGTGGGAAAATAATTTACACTGAAGAAAACCTGCTCTGTAACTTTGATGTTCTTGGCGTTATCGGGATTTGTGCCACAATTATTTGCATCTTCGCTGCATTTATTCTGGAAGAGCAGAGTTAAAATACTAAATTGAGGGGAAGGTAGCGTTCAATAAATTTCCTCAAAGGCTATAATTATTCAGGCAAAATTCCGTTACCTTTAGTGTCTTGAATTATGAGAAGAGTTTTATTTATCCTGCTTTTTGTTTCCTATTCCCTTATTTCACTGGGGCAAGATGGGAAAAATATTGTTCAGCTTTCAGGACTTGTAATTGGAGGTGACAGTGCATATGGTATACCTGGGGTCACTATTTACACACCAAAATCCGGAAGGGGGACCATCACAAACTATCTCGGATATTTCTCTATGCCTGCTTTAGGGGGCGATAGTGTCGTAATCAAATCATTAGGGTTTAAGGAAAAGTTTTTTATTGTTCCAAAAGACACCAATAAATTGAGTCTCGTAATTGAACTATTGGGTGATACCTCCATTTTGCCCACTGTTGAGGTTTTTCCCTGGCCTACAGAAAAAATATTTAAAGAAGCTTTTCTCTCGCTCAAGTTGAATGATAATTCTTACGATAACATGCATAAAAACCTGAATGAGCAGGTAATGAGAAGAATGCTTTATACACAGGAAGCAAACAGTAAGAATAATCACAATTATTATATGCAGCAGCAGACTGCAAGAGTGGAAAATAGATTTTATGCACCTACATTAAGTTTGTTTAATCCATTTGCCTGGTCTAACTTTTTAAACTCTGCACGTAATGGAGGACTTAAAAATAAGAAGAAGGAAGAAAATGAAAAGTACGGGAATGATGATTTTTAATTCCTTTTAGAGGCTTAAATTGTATATTTTGATTTTTAGATTTAATTTGATTTTAAAGTAGGTATCCTCTTTGGTTTGAAGTTTTTTTGAGTTAAAAAATAGCTATCTGATATACCTATTTCAGGGCTAAAGTATGAAAAAGAGCATTCATTATAATGTAAATTGAAATGCCTGCGCATCCACCTGATAATATTAAGTTCCATTCTCTGATATTTACTCTAAATAAATAGGTAACTATAAATGCTGTAATTAAGAGAAATAAAATTATCACAAGCAAAGCAGATAAAATACCAACATTGAAAGCAAGTATTGGCAATAATAGTTTGTCAGATCTTAAAGCTGTTTCAATGGCTTCAGGAAAATTCAGTCCATGAAGCAAGCCTCCTGCAAGAGCAAGAAAATACCTGTAGTCATGAGGGGAATATTTGTTTGTAAAGGCATTCTTTTTGAGGAAGAAGTTTGAAATAGAAACAACTATTGTAGTCAAAGGAAGAAGGTATTGAAGCAATTTGATGGGGACATTTATTATTTCGAATGCTGATAAAAAGAAAGTAGTTAGATACCCGAAAACAAAGCACCCAGCATAAGTTGCAATAAGACGGATAGATTTAAAGGTGTAAATTCCACACAAAGCTATGATAAAGAGGGTGTTTATAAATACATCCTGATAGGTTATTTTGATAAATCCCAAACTGAAATAGTGAAGAAAATCTGACATGGTAATGATTTATCTTAGTTTTGGTTTATACGATTTAAGCTAAATCAAGGTTTAATAGCTTAAAAAATAGGGAAAAAGTAAAGGCTGCCCGGTATTTGAGCAGCCTTTGATTTTGGAAATTTTAACAAAAGTTAGAGTTTGACAGATTCAAGATTCAGAAACTGGATATTGCCGTTTTCGTCCAGCGTAATTCCGACAACTTCATCTTTCTTAATAGCTCCTGCAAGTATTTCTTTAGAGAGCTCATTTAATATATGTCGCTGAAGAACACGTTTAAGTGGCCTTGCTCCAAACTGGGGATCAAATCCCAGTTCACCCAATTTCTCCAATACCTCAGATGAAGCTTCTATTCTTATCCCACTTTCTTCAAGTCGTTTCTGGATTCCTTTGAATTGAATATCCACGATTTTTCTGATTTCTCTTCTTGAAAGAGGTTTGAACATAATGATCTCATCTACCCTGTTAAGGAACTCCGGGCGGACAGATTTTTTCAGCTGTTCTATCACATCAACTTTTGTTCTTTCAACTATCTCTTCTTCGTTGTATTCATTAATCTCTGCAAAATTTTCCTGAATAAGGTTTGCTCCGATATTTGAGGTCATGATGATAATCGTGTTTTTGAAATTAGCAACACGTCCTTTGTTGTCCGTAAGCCGTCCATCGTCGAGCACCTGAAGCAGAATGTTAAATACATCCGGATGCGCTTTTTCAATTTCATCAAGCAGCACTACAGAGTAAGGCTTCCTTCTAACAGTTTCAGTTAATTGTCCTCCTTCTTCATAACCCACGTATCCCGGAGGTGCTCCTATAAGCCTGCTTACAGAATGCCTTTCCTGATACTCAGACATATCAATTCTGACCATAGCATTTTCATCATTGAATAAGAATTCTGCTAAAGCTTTGGCTAGTTCGGTTTTACCTACACCTGTAGTTCCCAGGAAGATGAAAGAACCAATTGGCCTTTTCGGATCCTGCAAGCCTGCTCGGCTCCTTCTTACTGCATCTGATATAGCCTGAATAGCTTCTGTCTGGCCCGCAACTCTTTTCCCTAGTTCTTCTTCAAGATGGAGTAATTTTTCCCGATCGCTCTGCAGCATTTTGGCTACTGGAATTCCAGTCCATTTGGCAACTATTTCTGCAATGTCTTCAGCAGTCACTTCTTCTTTTAGCATAGAGCTTCCTCCTGCCTGAGTTTCCTGAATCTGTTTTTGAAGATCCTGAAGATTTTTTTCACTCTCCTTTATTTTTCCATATCTTATCTCGGCTACTCTTCCATAATCACCGGAACGTTCTGCCTGTTCGGCTTCATTTTTATATTTCTCAATATTTTCCTTTTCCTTCTGGATGGACTCTATGAGTGTTTTCTCATTTTGCCATTGAGCTTTCAGTTCATTTCGCTTATCTGTTAACTCTGCTATGTCTTTAGAGAGCTGAGCTTCTTTCTCTTTATCATTTTCCCTTCTTATAGCTTCACGCTCAATTTCAAGCTGCATGATTTTCCTTTGGACCTCATCCAATTCTTCAGGCAATGAGTCAATTTCTATCCTCAGCTTGGAAGCTGCTTCATCCATAAGGTCGATTGCCTTGTCCGGAAGAAAGCGATCAGAGATATATCTGTTAGAAAGTTCTACTGCCGCAATAATAGCGTCATCTTTTATTCGTACACCATGGTGCACTTCATATTTTTCCTTAATGCCTCTTAATATCGAAATCGCGTCCTGAAGGTTCGGTTCATCCACCATCACAGCCTGAAACCTTCTTTCCAGAGCTTTATCTTTTTCTATATACTTTTGATATTCCTTTAAGGTAGTGGCACCGATTGCATGTAATTCACCTCTTGCAAGAGCTGGTTTCAGTAAGTTTGCCGCATCCATAGCACCTTCACCACCTCCGCCTGCTCCAATCAGTGTGTGAATTTCATCAATAAACAGAATGATTTCTCCCTCAGAGTCGGTTACTTCCTTTATTACTGATTTCAATCTTTCTTCAAACTCACCTTTGTATTTGGCTCCCGCGACAAGGAGTCCCATGTCGAGAGATACAACAATTTTTGATTTCAGATTTTCAGGTACGTCACCATTGACAATTCTCTGTGCTAATCCTTCAACAATAGCAGTTTTACCAACTCCTGGCTCACCAAGAAGAACAGGGTTGTTTTTGGTTCTTCTTGAAAGTATCTGAAGAACCCTTCTGATCTCTTCGTCCCTTCCGATTACAGGGTCTATTTTACCAGCTTTCGCAAGTTCATTAAGGTTTTTGGAGTATCTTTCCAAAGACCTGTATTTTGCCTCTGCATTTTGGTCAGTTACTTTTGAACCGCCTCTCAGTTCGTGAATAGCGACTTTCAGATGTTTTTCGGTAAAGCCTGCATCTTTCATTAATGTTGCAGTTTTATCTCTTCCGGCCAGAATACCAAGTAAAAGATGCTCAACTGCGACATATTGATCACCGAATTCCTTCAAAAAAGAGCTAGCTTTTACCAAGGCCTGATTCGCATCATTAGAAAGAAATGGGCTTCCTCCACTCATTTTTGGATAAGAGCGGATGATTTCGTCCAGTTTGGTCTCTAAAAGATTCTTATTAATGTTTAGTTTCTTTAAAAGAAAGGCAATCATATTCTCGTCAGATTCGAGTATGGCCTTTAAAATGTGTCCGGCTTCAACCCCCTGTTGCTGGTGGCTTCCGGCTATTTCCGTGGCCCTTTGAATGACTTCCTGGGCTTTTATTGTATAATTATTAAAGTTCATAGGATAAATAACTTTTATTCTAATTCCTAAACATCAAACTTTTGTCCATTGGTGCGTATTTTTTGAATTAGGAAAAAATGTCATTTTTTGTACTTTTTTAGAAAGTTTTGGGTGACAGTTTGGCTTAAAGTTGATTGAAAAAGGTTTCTCTTTCAGCAAAAATGGCAAAAAAGCCGGAATTCACTAATCTGAATTCCGGCTTTTGTAAAATGAAGGATTTCTTTAAATTTATCTTCTACCTCTTAATGTTGGCGACAACAAATGGTCATTTCCGAAATGATAAGTTACACCAAGTAAAAGAGCAAAGGTATAATTGTGGTAGAATTGCTTGTAGTTATCGTAGTAAGTTACAGGAATATCAGCATTGGTTTTAGCTTTTTTATTTAAAGTATTAGTAATACCGAAGTCAAACTTTAAACTTGTGTTAAATGTAAAATGCTGAGAAAGGTATACATCTAGTCCAGCTCCAATAGCTGCATCAATAATAAACTTGTTGTAATATTCATTCTTAGACGGAGGAAGGTCGTAAAACGCTGTTAGATTTGGGTCTTCTTCCCTACGAGTGTAGATAACATTTCCTCCTGCACCCTTTATAAGATATCCCAATTGAGGGCCACCGTAAATTACGAAATCAGTTTTTTTAGTTAATTTATGAGAAACGCGAAGAAATAAGGGAACTTTGATATAATCAAGTCTCCTTTTACCTTTTAATATAGTCGCTGTATCAGTGGGTTGATATTGAAGTTCTGAGGTAAATTTCTGATTATGAGAGGCGTAAAATAGTCCTGTCTGGAATGTTGTAGCTCTGTCCATCCTAAAGTCCACATTCAAACCCGCGCCACCAGCAAATGTATTTTTGCTATCGTATTGAGGGTCATAATTGTTGGTCAGGATACCAGTTTTGGAAGGGAAGTAGTAAACTCCCAGCGTTACCTGTGCAAATGAAGCAGATACGCAAAATAAAAATGTGAGGAAAAGGAATGCTTTTTTCATACGACTTATTTTGGTAATACAAAAGTAAGAAAAAATCCAATTCGTTTTTCGAAAAAAACATGACTCTAACGGATTCTTTGATATAACTGTTTGAAATTTCGATGTGAATTTTATATCGTCTCTATATGTTTTAGCTGGGATCAGTTATTTAAAGGGATAATTTGTACCTTTGCATCATGAGCACTCAGGTTTTAAAAGACATTCGCAAACAAACTATTCAGGATCTGAAAACCTTTCTGGAAGAAAAAGGAGAGAAAGGATTTCGGGCAAAACAGATCTATGAATGGATTTGGAATAAAAGTGCGTCGTCTTTTGATGAAATGACGAATCTTTCCATAAAAACACGTGATTTGTTAAAGGAAAGTTATGCTTTTCAAAAGGTTACGATTGCTCAAAAACAGGTAAGTTCGGATAAAACTATCAAAGTAGGTTTCAAGCTTTTTGATGGCAATCTGGTAGAAGGAGTTTTGATTCCTGCTGATGATCGCATGACAGCATGTGTTTCTTCTCAGGTAGGGTGCTCGCTGACCTGCAAGTTTTGCGCTACAGGTTATATGGAAAGGAAGAGAAATCTTGAACCTGGGGAAATTTATGATCAGGTAGTTTTGATAAGACAGCTTGCAGAGGAACATTATAATACTCCTTTAACCAACATAGTATTTATGGGAATGGGGGAGCCCCTGCTCAATTATGCCAATGTACTGAAGGGAATAGAAATGATCACTTCTCCGGAAGGCTTGAATATGGCTTCCAAAAGGATAACACTTTCTACTGCCGGTGTCGCTAAAATGATCAGAAAACTTGCGGATGATGAGGTGAAGTTTAACCTGGCGTTGTCCTTACATGCTGCTAATGATGTGAAGAGAAATGAGATCATGCCGATCAACGAAACCAATAGCCTTGAAGCATTAGGAGAGGCATTAAGATATTTTTACAAGAAAACAGGTACTCGGGTTACGTATGAATATATCGTATTCCATGATGTGAATGACAAGATTGAAGATGCCCGTGAACTTTACGAATTCAGTAAAATCATACCTTGCAAAATCAATATTATAGAATACAACCCGATTGCGGAGGCTTCTTATGTGAATGCCAAAGAGGATAGAATTGAAAAATTCAGAGCATTTCTGGAAGCTAAAGGAGTTACTGTAAATGTTCGGAGAAGCAGGGGCAAAGACATAGATGCCGCCTGCGGTCAGCTTGCTATTAAAGAAAAACCAGGGTCAGTTGCCTAAGGTCTCCCTAAAAGGCAACTGAAATGTTAGTGGCAAGATCTGCACCTTTTCCATACTCAGGGAAAATAAAGCCAGTAAGGTTATCCGAACTAAATCCCCACTTAAAGCTTTGACCTATTTTAAAGCTGAAAAAAGCACCAATCGCTCTTCTATTATAGCCTCCGGCGGAAAGTAAAACACCTCCATTAAAAACTCTATGAAAGTCATGGTTGTAACCTATACTAAAAAAGGATTTTGTTGTAGAGCCGGGAAGATTCTGGAATCCCTGAATATAAGTAAAGAAGATGGTGTTTGAGTTATAAGTCTGATCATCTTTTTTGGAAGTCCTTGGGGTTTTGATTTTTCCTTCAATCACAAGCCTGGTACTTAGTGGTGTTTTATAAGATCCACCTTTGGTTTTTATCGGATCAAAAATCTGGGCAAGTGTATCAGTGCTGTATTTCTGGCTTCCGAAAAACCTGCTAATGATTAATCCTTCATATTTTACCTGCCCTGAACGCTCATTGGTTGTAACGTCTTTATCATATTTTACAGCTCCGATGTCTAATATGCTGGTTGTAAATTGAAGATACTTATTGACAAAAACAGTTACACCTGCATCTGCTCCATAGCCTTTCCCATTAGAGTTCCAGAGGTTTATGTTGTCGATACCAGAGGTTTGTACTTTATAGTTAAAGTCAAAATCTATAAAGCGTCCTTCAGGATCTGTATACATTGACCCATTTGCAGGACGCATATATATGGAGCCAATGCCAGCCAGATATTTTAACCGTACTCCAGCTCTTATGCCAAATCCATCTTCTTTTCCAAAAACTGGAATAGCAGCACCTAGGGCATATTCTCTTAGGTAGTTTACATTTAAACTTGCAGGACCGAGGTCTACACGTTGGCCGGCAAATTGCTTGTTCCCCTTTAAAGCAAGCTTCAGAAAATTTTCACCAAATAAAAAACTCGTTCCGGATCTTTCATTTACGCCCAGAGAAAAGGCTAACTTTTTTTCAGATTTAGTCTTAAATTGGACAGCCACTCCCAGTAACTGAAAATCAAGCCCTGCACCAAAAAGGTTTTCCTTATTCAGTTTCGATAAAACTTTATTAACGTCCTGATTTTGTATTAATCCTTTTTGGTAAATTTCTGTCGCAGTCTTATAGTCAAAAGTGGTATTGCCCATCCATACATAACTATTGATGCCAATCTGGGCATGCTTATTTCCAAGGTCCAGTTCGGATGGAGAATATTTGGAAGCATTCAGGTCATTGTAGTTGCAATACCTCGTGCCCATATTATTTTGAGCTGAAGCAAATATTCCTGTTGAAAAAATGAACAGTGCTGTTAAAATAGTTCTCATGAATATTATTTTTTTATTGCAACATCTAAATCCCCGGTGAGCTGAAATTTCAAAAGATTATCCTTGTTGATGGTTACATCAGGAGGGTTGGCAGCATTGAATTTGATTCGAAGGAATTCTGCGTTGATTATTTTATTGGCTTTAGTTTCGTTGAGTTCAGTCGTTATTTTGGTTTCTCTCGGCGTTACAGTTACACCATTTGCAATCACAGGTTCCTGAATAGTTGGATCGGTGTTGAACAGGGAATCCAGGACTGTGTAGGAGCCATCAAGGAAGTATAACTGAAGACTGAATTTTAACGGCATGCCATTGTTGGCAAAAGTATACAACTTTCCGGAAAGGGATTTAGCATTGATGTCTGTTCCCTTAAGGTTTAAATCTACAGTTTCTTCTACATTGAAAGTATTGCCCTGCGACAGTGTAATCGATTTAAATTTCAGTTTATCTATATAAACTTCTATTTTAAATTCTTTGGAAGGGTCCAGTAAGTCGTCTGTGTCTGTCCTTTTTTTGGTTGCAAAGTTTATAATTTGCAAATCCATCTCGGGCAGTAAAGTTTTATTGTTGAGATTGAGAGGGGGCATTTTGTAAACACCTCCATTGCCAGGAAGGCCCAAAGGCAGTGTGTCATTGACAAGAGGGGCTCCAAGAGGGTCTCCACTCTGACTTATTTTAACAATAACCCCTTGTTTTACATCAAAGGGAAGGTTGTTGGTTAGGACAAAATATATCTCTCCTGATTCTACCTCGGCAGATTTAAAAGTTTCTGTCAAATCAAGGTGGTTAATGGGAAGGCTTAGAGGGCCGATTTCAGGAACGTTTTTTATTGGCATTTCCTGAGTGATACCAAAGTCTTTTTCCAGACTGAAAGCATTTACATAAGCAAAACTGTCTATGTCCGGAACTTCATTTATACTGAGATCCTCTTTAACCAGTGGTCCCAAAATCTGGGCATTCCAATCCGGTTCCAGTTCATGATCTTGTTTTAAGTTGCACGAAAAGAGAAATAAAAGAATAATAAACAAAAAGCGTCCTGATTTCATTGAGTTTAAAAAAGTCACATACTGGTTAAAGATAGTCAATTTCATTGAATGATAAAATTTGTCCGATTTAGTTCATTAACGTTGAAAAACTTTAACGGTTGGCAAAGTTTTATTAATATAGCAGTGTATTAATAGTTAGGGTGTTTAATTTATAAAAAATGAATTATAGAAGTTTTGCAGGGATAATATTGGTAATCCTTGTTTGTTTTTTTTCCTGCTCAGAAGATAAACCTCAGACAGAGGAAGAAGAAGTAGAACAAACGGAAGATACAGATACCATTGTATCTGGTATAGATACGCTGAGAACAGAAATGAT
Source organism: Sporocytophaga sp. (assembly GCA_024707265.1). Lineage (GTDB taxonomy): Bacteria > Bacteroidota > Bacteroidia > Cytophagales > Cytophagaceae > Sporocytophaga. Next base: position 324,765 of record JANQAB010000002.1, read on the forward strand.
AAAAATCCTGAAGGCAGACAGCGGGGTCTTTAGGGGAGTATCTTTTGGAATGACCAAAGAGGAGGTCAGTGCTTTAGAATCCGATACCAAAAGAGATTCAACGGAGAAGGCTTATCTTGATTATCTTTTTGAGGTTAATGAACTTGAAGAGGCAGAAGTCTCCTATTTTTATGGCAAAGATTTGAAGGTTAATAAGATTCAGCTAAATGTATATCCGGAAGACCAGCAGTCACAGATTCAATACTTTAACGAATTAAAAGCTTTTTTAACTGAAAGAAATGGTGAACCTCAGACTGTTACCGATAAAAATGCGATATGGCAGACACCGGAAGTTTTAATAAGTATGAAAAAACTGGGAAATGAAAAAGTGCACGACATTCAGGTAGATTTTGTCCCTGCACCAATCTCAACTCCCACTGCAGCAATAAAATAATCGATTGATAAGCTTTTTGTCAGGCAAAGGACTCTTTCTTTGCCTTTTTTTCATCTTTTTCTACCCTTGTTTTTGAGTTGTATGTCAGAATGGCATAACTGTCAGTTCGGAATTCCTATTGGCATAACCATTGTTATAGGTAGAAGCAACAGAGAAAATTAACAACCTTTTAAAATATTTATTTATGGGAAAAATTATTGGTATAGACTTAGGTACAACGAACTCCTGCGTGTCTGTTATGGAGGGAAATGAACCGGTTGTAATTGCCAACAGCGAAGGTAGGAGAACAACTCCATCTATAGTTGCTTTCCTTGACAATGGGGAAAGAAAAGTCGGAGATCCTGCAAAGCGTCAGGCGATTATCAATCCGAGGAATACCATTACGTCTATCAAAAGATTCATGGGAGTGAAATATTCTGAAGTAACTAAAGAAGCTTCAAATGTTACTTATACTGTGGAAAAAGGACCTAATGATACTCCAAGAGTAAAAATAGGAGACAGACATTATACTCCACAGGAAATTTCAGCGATGATTCTTCAGAAAATGAAAGCTACTGCAGAAGATTATCTGGGTCATGAAGTTAAAGAAGCCGTAATTACTGTACCAGCATACTTTAACGATGCAGAAAGACAGGCTACTAAAGAAGCGGGTCAGATTGCTGGTCTTGAGGTAAAACGTATCATCAACGAGCCAACAGCGGCAGCACTTGCATATGGTCTTGATAAGAAACATCAGGATATGGTTATCGCTGTATTTGACCTTGGTGGTGGTACTTTCGATATATCAATTCTTGAATTAGGTGATGGTGTATTTGAAGTAAAATCTACTAACGGTGATACACACCTTGGTGGTGATGACTTTGACCAGGTGATCATCGACTGGCTGGCAGAAGAATTTAAAAAAGATGAAGGTCTGGATCTTAGAAAAGACCCAATGGCTCTTCAAAGATTGAAAGAAGCAGCGGAGAAAGCTAAAGTTGAACTTTCCAGCTCTACTGCTACAGAGATCAACCTGCCTTACATTATGCCAGTTGACGGGGTTCCTAAACACCTTGTAAGACAATTAACAAGAGCAAAATTTGAGCAGCTTGCGGATTCTCTTATCAAGAGAACTCTTGAGCCTTGCAAAAAAGCGCTTAAAGATGCTGGTCTTTCAATAGATAAAATCAATGAAGTAATCCTTGTAGGTGGTTCTACCAGAATTCCTAGAATTCAGGAAGAAGTTGAGAAATTCTTCGGAAAGAAACCTTCTAAAGGAGTTAACCCGGATGAGGTAGTTGCAGTAGGTGCAGCGATCCAGGGTGGTGTATTGACTGGTGAAGTAAAAGACGTACTTCTTCTAGACGTTACTCCTCTTTCTCTTGGTATCGAAACAATGGGAGGTGTGTTCACTAAACTGATCGAGTCTAACACTACTATTCCATCAAAAAAATCAGAAGTGTTCTCTACGGCTTCAGACAGCCAGCCATCTGTAGAAATTCACGTATTGCAAGGTGAAAGACAAATGGCTAAAGATAACAGAACTATCGGGCGTTTCCACCTTGACGGAATACCACCTGCACCAAGAGGAGTTCCTCAAATTGAAGTAACATTCGATATAGATGCAAACGGTATTCTTCACGTATCTGCTAAAGACAGAGGTACAGGAAAAGAGCAGAAGATAAGAATCGAGGCTTCTTCTGGCTTAACTGATGCTGAGATCGAGAAGATGAAAGCTGAAGCTAAAGCAAACGAAGAGGCAGATAAGAGGGAGAAAGAAAGTGCTGAGAAAATCAACGCTGCTGACTCATTGATCTTCCAGACTGAAAAGCAATTGAAAGAATACGGAGATAAACTTTCTGCAGGAAATAAATCTGCTATTGAAAGTGCCCTTGCGGAGCTTAAAACAGCTCACGGTTCAAGAAATGTGGAGGCTATAGATACTGCTCTTGCATCCTTGAATAAAGCATGGGAAGCTGCTTCTCAGGAGATGTACAGTGCAACTCAGGGAGCTGGTCCTGAAGCTGGTGGCGGTGCTGCCGGACAAGGCCCGACTGATACAGGAGGAGTTACTGATGTCGACTATGAAGAAGTTGACTCCAACAAGAATAAGTAATAGGTAGTAAGTGATAGATTCTTAAGTTTAACAATGAAGCCCTGGAGTTTTACTTCGGGGCTTTTTTTTATAATTTTATTTTATATATTAAGCTTGATGACCGGCACTCTGAATATAAGTACATATTGTATAAAAGTTTTAATAACAGTTTTAATAACAGTATTAATTACTGCATGCACCGGCTCAGGTATGATGGATGAAGTAGGAGAAGAGCGTGATTTGGGGCAGGAGACAGAGTTAAAGGAGCTTATTGAAATAAGCTTTGATTCTATGCAGATTTCGAAGACTTCCAAAATGCTTGATGAAAAGCTTTATTGGCAGCTCATTGCAAGATCAATAAAGGCTTCTACGAGTCTGGAGGATCAGGAAAAATGGCTCATATCTGAACTTAGAAAACAACCTACTGAAAAGATCATTGGATTTAAATTAAGAACGCACAAGTTACTTATTGATTCTTACAATTCAGATTTGTGGTGTGCAGGCTATATAATGAATGGAGGTTGTTCTGATGATTGTTTTGAATATTTCAGATGTTGGATCATTTCGAGAGGAAGGGAAATATTCAATAACTCTAAAACAAATCCTGATTACCTGATCAATGAAGTCAATGCGGGAGATGTGATTTCGGGAATTAAGGTATATGAATTTGAAGGTCTGTTGAATGTGGCGGGTACAGCATTTAGTCAAAAGACGGGAAAGGATATATATGATTATATAGACTATGCTGGTTTAGACGCTTCTGAGGACGTTTATGGTCAGTTGAAGATTAGATGGAGTGAAGAGGACCCTGAAAGCATGAGAAAATTATGTCCGGTCCTTTATGAGAAATTTTTTAAATCAACTCCTTAATTTCAGTATCAAAGTTATTTGCTGACCATATTATTCAAATAAGTTCTTAGGTTCTTTCACGGCTATAGAATGATTTTTTTTGTGAAATAGTATGGTATTTTATTTAAGATTTAGCTATAGCTCAATAGAAAATAAAGTTCCTTTCAGATTTCACTTATTACTTTCTGAATCATCGGATTTGATTTGCCATAACTCACGATTCTTATATCAAATGGTGTATTGCTAAACTTTTTCAATGCTTTGGTTAGTGATTCTAATATCCAATCAGGTTCATTTCCGAAAGCTCCACCTCCTACCAAAGTGAGGAATACTTTATTGCAATCTGTCTTGTCCAGGTTTATCAAGGAAGCATACAAAGTTGCTTCATACGTGGCTTCCAGAATAATTCTTGCAAACCTTTCCCAATAATAAGATTCGATGTAAGAATATGCCACCGGAAGCGCTGAACAATAAGCTTGAGATACAATTTGCTTTTGCTCACTGAGTGTGACTTCCGTATTCCACTGTATACCTATTTTGAGTTTTTCCTTTAAATTTTCTCTTTCAGAGTTGTTCATTAAACCTATCTGCCGGTTGATATGCAAAAGACCATTTTGATTGAATAAAGCATATCCATTATTCATTTTCCAAATCTCCAATTCTTCATTATTGAAGGCTTCAGCAATCAGGTCTAAACAATCAATCTGTGAGTTTGCGGATTGACCCGTTTGTCCATTGATGGGTACAAAATAATTTCTATATATGGTTCCGGCACCACAGGCAATTGCGCATGCAGGACCTTGTGTGTGATCTTTTGCGTATATATCAATGCCTCTTTCTGGTGTAATATGAGGACCAATCATCTCGAGTAAATTAAATTGAGAAGCAGCCTGGAATAAAGCATTTCTGTTGTTGCTGTCACAATGAAGTTGTTGCACGTTGGCAACCATTTCAGATATGGAGATTTTGTCTTTAAATATTTCTCTTGGAGGAGCTTCTTCTTTCAAACTTTTGAGAGTAGGTATTTGTAATGAACCATATTGATATGATTTACCATTGACTTGAGAGTAAAGTGTGTTCCCTTCAATGATAATATTCTCTTTAACATGCTCCGGAGATATTTTATCGAAACCGGTAAGTTTTTTAAACCACATATAGTTTGTTGGATATTTCAAAAAAATTGAAGTATAATTTATGGCAATTTATATGTAAAAGAAGAGATGTTAATATTTTTCTTTTTTTATTTACAATAGCTCGATTCGTTGGTTCTCAGTTGTTTTTGGTTATAATTCTATAAGAGTAGTTTAATACGGATCTCAATTCAAAATAACCATTCATGCTAACAGATGCTTTTTTTGTTAACTTAACTAAAGGGCTTTGATAGGTAATTTTTTTTGTCTTTTGCACAAGTAAAGTTCATAGTTTTTTGAACCTTAGATGTGTTTAATTACATTGGGTGGATGTGTATGTAATATTGAGCCAAACCTACGGAGATGTCTTATTTTGATCCCCCTTGGTGATTTCGTATCTTGCATTACGTATTAAAATTTTAGTTGATTATGTTTTTAAAACATGTAAAAGCTTTAGGGGGAGTACTTTCCTGCTTATTTATTTCAGGTACTATCTATGCTCAAAATTATCCAGCAGTATTGGATGTCAGTAGTTTAAATGGTGTAAACGGATTTGCCGTACCTGCACTTAAAACCGGAGATAGAATAGGATCAGATTTAGATTTTATTGGAGACCTTAATGGAGACGGATTCGATGATATAGCAATTGGTTCTCAGGAGCAAAACAATACTGGGTTTAAATTAGGAGGTACTGCTTATATTATATTCGGTTCAGATCAACCATTTGCTTCTACTTTTGACCTTAGCTCGCTTGATGGTACCAATGGGTTTATTGTCAAGGGAATTGCTGAAGATGAGAGAAGAGGAGGGGTTGTAAAAGGATTAGGAGATGTTAATAATGATGGAATTGATGACATTGTCATAGGGTCAGAGGGGAGCAAACACATTATCCTGTATGGTAAAAAAAGCAGTTATCCGGCATCAATCACTGTTAATGATATCAATGGTACGAATGGGTTTATCATAGATCAAAGCGGTATCAATGAAATAACTGGTGCCGGTGATGTGAATGGCGACGGCATCAGTGATATCATTCTAGGGCAGGCACATTGGAGTGGGCAAACCTGGGTGATTTTTGGTAAAAATGGAAACTTCCCTGCTACTGTTACTTCAACTTATGTTGATGGGGTAAATGGTTTCAAAGTATCCTCAGCTAATAATACTTCCAGACCTTCTTATCACGTTGGCTCTGCAGGAGATATTAATAATGATGGCTATGATGATATAATTATAGGAAATTGGTCACAGAGTATTACAACAAATGCGAAGCTGACTCATGTCGTATTTGGCAGACCTGCACCTTTTCCTGCATTGATTGATATCAATACATTAAATGGAACCAACGGGTTTGCTATTGAAAATTATGGCGGGTCATTTTTGAAGTGGGTTGGTAAAGTTGGAGATATCAATGGAGATGGTATTGATGATATCTACTCAGATAACAGTATTATAATGGGGTCTTCCAAGCCTTTTCCTGCCGTTGTAACAAAAGATAATACATTAGATGGGAAAAAAGGATTTCTAATTCCAAATGTTGGTTTATCGATGTCTTCTGCTGGTGATCTTAATTTTGACGGAGTAGATGATTTCATTGCAATTGCTTCAGGTCAGGAAGCCTATGTCATATTTGGTAGGAAAAACGGATTTGATGCAACGTTCAATGTTGCGGATTTAGACGGGGCAAAAGGATTTAAAATTAAAGATCTATCTATCTCCAATATTGGTCGACCAGTTGGTGGAAATCACGATTTTAATGGGGATGGTAAAGCTGATTTTGTAATAGGTAGCGAATATACTCAATCCAAAGGTGTTGTTTATGTGGTGTTTGGAGGAGACCATATTGTATTGCCATTGGAAGATACTTATCCAAAGGTTTCAAAATTAGGTTATGAAAGCTTTGATTTTGAGGTGAAAGCTAAAGAAAAAGGAACCATATATTATGCTATCTTTAAAGGAACGCCACAGGCTATAACGAAGCAAAGCGTTATTCGTTCAGGGCTGAATGCATTGCAGTTTGGTGCTATCTCTGTGGAGAATGTAAATACAATTATCACTAAAACGATTACTGATCTTGCGATGGGAACTTCCTATACTGTTTATCTGTATCAGGAAGATGAAATAGGCAATATTGGAACAATCTATAAACTGGAGAATATAAAAACCCTAACAGATACAGAAGGGCCGACATTCTTAGTATGTCCTTCTGATCAGATGGTAGGGGAAAGCGTATTGCCAAACTTCCTGGATCTGGTTGAAGTAGCTGATAATCGTGATGAAAATCCAAGTGTGAGTCAAACACCTGCTGCTGGTAAAAATATGATAGATGGAATGATTATTACCATTACAGCTGTCGATAACCTCAATAATTACTCTACATGTACTTTTAAAGTATACAGCTTGCCTACGTCCATAAATGACGCTACAAATGCAGGCATAAAAGTTTACCCAAATCCGGTCCAAAACATGATTTATCTTGATGGAGATGCTAACTATCATTATAAAATTGTGAATGTAGTAGGCTTGAATTGTATGGAAGGTGTCACAAATTCTACCATAAACGTAGAATCATTAAACGCAGGATTTTATACTATTCAGCTTTACACTCAAGATGGTCAGTTGCGCCATCAGCAAAAACTGGTAAAAGAATAATAGGCTTTAATCTCCATTTTCATTAAGTACAGGCTGTGCTTTAAAGCTTCAGCCTGTACTTTTTTTATGCTTCTTTCGTAGTTTATAGTAGGGGAAAGCTCCTTTTAATTAGCTTTTCCTTTATTTTATCCTTTCTGTTTCTGTTTCTGTTCGCGCATCAAAAATCGGATCAGTGGGCTGATTTTTTTTATTGTTCCGTATTTTCATGGATATAGTATAGGTGAAAATACAGTGTGCCATTATTAAATATATACACTAGATTTGATTAATAATGGAGAATCTTTTTATAACATATAATCTGCAACAACTCACCACCGGGCAGCGCTTTGCTTTCCCTGCAGATTCTGTATGTTATGAGTCCTATAAATATAATCGTCTTCTATCTCTCCCTTCTAAAGACTTTATTAATTAATCCCCGATCCATTCTTTTTATCTAAAGGGGTTCGGGGAATTCAGTTACTTCATTTGAGTTCCTGTTTCTACTATTAATAATTAGTCTTTAGCTATGTTAAAAAAAATATTTCTTGAGCCAGTCGAAAAAATTATTTTCCTGGCAGCCATATGCCTTACAGCAATAACCATTTTTGTTGCCATCTATATAGCAAGTGATATACTTGTTGTTGTTAGTGTTGTGTTAACTGTATCTGTTCTTGTATTACAGAAAATAATCTCGTCTGAAAGCTGGTATTTTCGGAAGGCAGCTATTCATGAAAAAATTGTCAAGAATTCTGACTGGTTGAGCCATGGTATTAAAGCTTTAGCATTTCGACTGCTTTCTGATAAAAGGAATAAATATTACTGGCTATCCTGTATCAAAATAAGAAATGCGTCTGTTATCGCGGCCTCTGATCCTTCTGCCATTAAAAGGTCTGATTATATGCCTGATGAGTTTATGATAGTTGCTGGGCATCGTCCTGAAATGCCTAAGGGAGATTTAAGAGTGCATATCGGAAGCAGCCAATGTATGCAGCCATATTTTATGAATGTTATCCATTTCAGGAATAGCAGTTTTTACTTTCAGCTAGAGGGGAGTAGCATTGACTCTCCTCACATATTTGATAAAAATGATATTGTGCTGGAGATAGAAAATAATTGTCCTTTTATGTTAAATGAAAGATTTAATGAAATGCTATTTCTTCAAACAGCCTTGAGGCCCAATGTTAAAATGATAGAGATCGATCTATCCCTAATATTGACGGGCTTTTCCAGTGAAGGTATTAGAATCGATAGAATCAGAGAACTGCTAAGTTTTGTCTGGAAGGTCAGACGTATCACAATGGGAAAGCCTGTAGGAATTAAGCTCACAAAGTACAACAGAGGTTGTTTGTCTGATCTTTGCAGTGAGATCAATAAGTCAATAACTATTCCGGATTTTATCACGCTTTCCGAGGAGTTTTATGAATCTTATAAGGCCCATCCTGCAAATGAAGGCAAAGAACAGGATGATTTCTATGTCTCCGCAAGCAAGATCTTAAGGATGCATAAGCTGGATGAAGAAGTTAAAATCATTGCAGAAGGAACAGTAGAGTCCGGGTTTGATCTTTATAAATCCTTTGCTCTGGGTGTCTCTGGCTGGTTCCTTAACTCAGGAGTTTATATCAAGCCGATGAATGCTGAATATATCCTTTCTGATAAATATGAAGCCAGAGAAGAGTTATTGAATAGTTGCTTTGAATTTATGAAGCTCGGTGGATATACTGAAACATGGCAGGTAGAACCATATTCCATATACAAAAAGGATATCAAGGGCAAATACAATTCACTTTATGATATATACTTTCAAAAAGCCGGAGGAGTTTCCTTTGCTTCGATTAAACATTTCAATCTAAACTAACAGACATTTATGAAAAAGGAAATTATTTTATCCAAACAAGACTATGATCTTATTACAAGTCTTATCAAAAATAGTCCGTCAGATTTTTCTCAGTATAGTTTAAAGAAGCTTAGTACTGAATTGAGATCTGCTAAAGTAGTGGATGGTGAAAGCCTTCCTGTTGATGTAATAAGGGTAAATTCTGAAGTAGAAATTTTCGATGAGAAAGAAAAGAAGAGTATGACCTTTAAGCTTGTTCCACCTTCTTTTTCTAATCTGAAAGAAAACAAACTCTCGATAATCGCACCTCTTGGTTCTGCTCTTATTGGTTATAGAAAGGGAGACCTGGTAGAGTGGGAAGTACCGGCGGGTAAAAAGGTATTTAAGATTAAAGAGGTAAAAAATTCCTGAAGAGAAGGCATTCTGTTTTTAACGCTTGTTAATAGTTATTAACATACAGAAATTCACAGAGATCATGTTCAGCAGTTATCACATTATCCTGATGCTTGTGTTAATTGGCTGAGCATTCTCTGTGTTTCTCTGTATAATAATTTAGAATGTAAATACTGAAACTACTTTAGACTCTGTATCTTTTAATTCTGTTTTTAAACAATGAAACGTTATAGTTTATAAATAATCTCAGTTCTTTATTGGCAAATTTTAAATATGTTAGAATCTGACCTTCATGTATAGGGAGAAAAGCTTCTGCAATTTTTAGCTCAAGTACAACACAGTTCTGAACAAGCAAATCCATCCTATAGCCTTTTTCTAGTTTAATTTCTTTGTACGCAATTGCTACAGTTTTTGTCTTTCTGCTTTCAGGTTTTTTTGAGTTAATTCAAAAATAAGCATTCTTCATATGCTGATTCAAATAAGCCTGATCCCAAGTGTTTATGAACTTCGATAGCACTCCGATTATTTTTTCTGTTATAGCGTTTAAAATTCATATAGCTGGTTTTTGTTTTTTAAATGGAAAATATTACACAGAGAAGGCACAGAGCGTCACGGAGAATAATTATCAAAATTTCGATGTACCATTATCATTTACTTTAATCTTAATAATAAAATTTCTCAGTGTATTTCCGTGTCTCCTCCGCGTGTCTATGTGTCCCAATTTCCGTTATCTTAAAAAGAATTTTACTATTGTCTTTAACTCAATGTGTTAAGAGGCGTTTATGCAACATCATTCTACGATAAAAGCATTAAAATTATCAAAAGAAGCTTATCGATATCCAGAGAAATAACAATATTTGCATAAAGGAAAAGACGCTTTCAATTCTTTTTATTAGTTTCAATACATTAATCACAATAAAATAATGACAGAAGAAAACAAACCATGCCCTCAATGTAAATCACCTTATGGATATTTTAGCGGATCACTAATGATGTGCCCGGAATGCGGAAACGAGTGGGATCCTAATGAAGTGGAAGAAGCAGGACTTGTAGTAAAGGATGCGAATGGAAATGTTCTGAAAGATGGTGATTCTGTAGTGGTAATCAAAAATTTACCGGTAAAAGGATCTCCACAGCCCGTAAAAGCAGGTACAAAAGTGAAAAACATTAAGCTAGTGGAGGGTGATCACAATATAGACTGCAAAATCGATGGATTCGGCTCTATGGCTTTGAAATCGGAATTTGTGAAAAAGGCATAACAATAAATTTAGAATCAACTCGGTGAAATAAAATGGAGTTGATTTATAGTAGATTTAAAAAAGAGGGCTGTCTTACTTTTGAGACAGCCCTCTTTTTTAAGAGTGAGTTTCGCAATATTTTTTTATGTAGTAGTAATATCTCTTTTTTTCTCCCTTTATCTGCTTTGTATTCTGCAAACAATTGCTCATCCCTTTTAAGTATTTCTTCAATGCTTTCCCTATTTAGTTCATACTCAAGTCCGTTGTTTATATTCAATACATAAGGTGTAAGTCTGTTTACTGTACTTCCTGCTCCTCCTGGGTTATGTAAATATGAAGTCGAAACAGTATTGAAATAACTATATTTTCCAAGTAATTCCAGTTTATTAAAAATGTGATCATATTTCGAAAAAGACAATCCTTCTGCTTTATACACATCCTTACCATCACAGAATCCCCATATCTGTTTCATTTTTACATCTGTACTATCCTCAATCCGCATTTTATACTGAACATAACTCTCAAAGAATCCATGAATGGTTTTGCTCTCTTTGGCTCTCACTTTACATTTTATCGAAGGTTTGTTATTTTTAAATTCGCTGAAGCTAAGGTAAAGACCTTCAACCTTGCTGGAATCCTTAAAAATCGGAGCCTGACCAAGGGCGTTGATATACATTAATAATGTACAAAAAGTGATTGAGAAAAGTTTTAAAGACATTTTGACCTAAGACAATTTTATGTAATATTAAAAATACTTTATTTTTTTTGATCTAAGAAGGAAGGCAGAAGTGTATAGGGATATAATATTTGAAATATTGTATCATTTTGAGCATTCATTGGAATTATGAGGCAAGTTCAAAACTTTGTTTTAATGAGTTTAAATGAACTTTCCGTTAAGGAGAAGCAACTTTTAGGAAAAATTAAACGTTCGTATCGTAAGTAGAAAATTTCTATTTTTGTAAAAAGATAAAAGAATAAAGTCCTCTATGTAAAATTAATTTCTTTCAGGAAAACGAATTGTTCCCGGCATTTGCCTGGTACACAGTATCCACTTTTAAAGAAAGAAATTATGATTATTCTTCAGAATCTCACATATATACATCCCAATAAAGATTTATTGTTTGATAATATAGATCTTACAGTAAACGATAAAGACAAAATTGCTCTAATAGGCAATAACGGTTCCGGTAAATCCACATTGATAAAAATCATAGCAGGAATTGTTCCGCCATCTGCAGGGCTTTTAAATACCAGTTCTAAGCCCTATTATATCCCACAGATCTTTGGCCAGTTTAATGAACATACAATTGCCCAGGCGCTTCAGATTGAAGATAAGCTGAATGCTTTGTGGAAAATTCTTAAAGGCGATGTCAGTGATTCGAATTTCGCCACTCTCAATGACGACTGGACTATTGAAGAAAGATCTTATACAGCTCTTGCCCACTGGGGCTTACAGGGATTAGACCTGAATCAACACATGAGTACTTTAAGTGGAGGACAAAAGACCCAGGTTTTTCTCGCAGAAATGATGATCCATCAGCCTGATATTATATTGATGGATGAACCTAGTAACCATTTGGATTCAAGCGGAAGAAGCCTTCTGTATGATTTTATTCAGTCATGTGCCTCAACCTTAGTTGTAATAAGCCATGACAGAAAGCTTCTGAATATGCTTGAAACAGTTATAGAGTTGAGCAGCAAAGGGCTGTCAGCATATGGTGGTAATTATGATTTTTATAAAGAGCAGAAACTATCGGAAAGACAAGCACTTGATCACGATTTAAAAAGCAAGGAAAAGGAATTAAGGAAAGCAAAAGAAACTGAACGAGAGGCCTTGGAGCGCCAGCAAAGGGCAGATGCAAGAGGAAAGAAAAAGCAGGAGAAAGCAGGGCTTCCGAGGATATCTATGAACACCTTAAAAAACAAAGCGGAAAATAGCACTGCGAAAACGAAAGGTGTTCATGCTGAAAAGACAGGCATGCTTTCACAGGAACTTCATGACTTACGAAAGGAATTACCCGAGGCAGATAAGATTAAATTTGGTTTTGATAATTCTTCATTGCATAAAGGAAAAATTCTTTGTTCAGTAAAAGAAATCAACCATAATTATGACCAAAATTTTTTATGGAAGGAAGCTCTGAGCTTTCAGATAACAAGTGGTGAAAGACTTGTAGTGAAAGGACTGAACGGAAAAGGCAAAACAACTCTTATCAAAATTATTCTGGGAAAAATTAAACCCTTAATAGGAACGATATATAAAGCGGATTGTAAAACAGTCTATATAGACCAGGAGTATTCCATCATAGACAATGATCTAAATGTTTATGAGCAGGCACAGACGTTTAATACAGCCTCTCTTCAGGAGCATGAAATCAAAATCAGGTTAAATAGGTTTCTTTTCACTAAAGATGATTGGGGTAAGTCGTGTTCTGTTTTAAGCGGAGGTGAAAAGATGCGGCTGATGCTTTGCTGTTTGATCATAAGCAGTCAGGTGCCTGATATTATTGTGCTGGACGAACCAACCAATAATCTTGATATTCAAAACGTCGAAATCATGACTGCAGCTATCAATGAGTATGAAGGAACGCTAATAGTTGTTTCGCATGATGAATATTTTCTGAAGCAGATAGGAGCAGAGAGGGAGATAGAGTTGAAGTAGTAGCTCTGTTGTAAATAAAGGCACAAACGATTAAGCTCCAAAAAATCGGAGCTTTTATCGTTTGTACCTTTTTAATTGCCTTTAGCATAGAGATAATCCTGCTCTGCGAAGGTGAATTGATATTCAACTTGAATTGTATACCTGTCCTCTGAAAGTATTATACATTCATAGTTTTTTTCGTTAAAGAGGTTTCTTGGATTTTCGAATTGAATTGCTTTAGGGTGACTTCCTGGGATCGTTTGTTTATAATGAAAAGAATTTATGCTATCGTCGAAAACTACAAAACAGGAATCATAGAACATCATGTTAGTTGCGTATGATGGACCTTTGAACTTTGCTCTCCCTCCTCCTCCATGAACCTTAACGGTTTGATTCTTTGGAATTAATTCTATACCCATAGTATCTATATTTCCTTTATAGTATGGGTATATTTTTATATTCTGATTTGATTTATTAATGATTATAGTATGTACCCGTGTTTGGCCTTCAGGTTTGCAACCTAATTGCACCAGTATGATAGCAAGAAGAATCAAGATTGATTTCATGGGTAATAAGTTAGGTTTATGAATGTATTTAGTGTATTTAGTTATGGTTTCTAAAAGGCCCAATCAATTATTTGGGCCTTTTAGAAAAAATAAAATTTATTTTTCTTTAGCGTTCAAGTAGTCTTGCTCGATGAATGTGTATTTTAACTCGGTTTCAATATGATGTTTTGTCTCAGAAACTATTCTTGATTCCCAGCCACCTGTTGAAGACCCACCAAAAATATTCCTGGGATTTCCGAAAACGATGGCTTTGGTATTCGATCCGATCGTATTAAATCCATAATGAACTGCTAGCGTATTGTTATCAAATGAGACTAATGCAGAGTCTAAATTAATAGTGCTATTTAAGTAGTTTGAGGCATTGCCTTTTCCGAAGACATTAGATTTATATATCAGGTTACAAGAAGCATCAGCGATAGAATCTATTGTTCGATTCCTGATAATCATTCCGTCTTTATAATAGGTTATATTAACCGAATGATTTGAGTTATTGCATATAAAATTATTAGTGGAATAGGATGTTTCCTTTTTACATGCAGTTAAAATACTAACAAGCATAAGCAGTACTTTCTTTTTCATTTTTTAAGTTTCAAATTAAGACATTGATTTTACTTTAATTGGTCACTTAAAGAAGTTTAACATAGTGGTCATAGATATGATTAACAGATGGGAGAATTGTTAGAATAGAATAAAGCCCTGCAGGGCTTTATTCTATATACATATAGTATGAATTTATATAATTATTTACCTTTAGCTTCCAAATAATCCTGCTCAGTGAAGGTAAATGTATATTCGTTAGAAATCTTATGTTTTCTCTCTGATACAATTCTCCTGATATAATTATCTCCATTATAAATACTTCTGTTATGGGTATATGGAATGCCTGTAGAACCAAACCCTGAATTGGTAGAATAGTAGCTGTAATGTATAAGTTTTACTGTGTCATCAAAGGCTATCTGAGTAGAGTCAAAAATAGCCAGGTGGTCAAAATAGCTGTATCCAGTTCCTTTTCCTCGGTTACTTTTTCTTAAAACAGTTGTATCACTTCCTTTGGAAATGTAGAGAACGTCTTCATGGACAATATATCCCTGATAGTATGGAATGATAATGATTGAATGAGCTGTCTTATTTGATATAATACTTTCAGTGTAAGAACTTTCTTCATAGATGCAAGAGAAGCCGATCATTGGAATAATTGCTATGATAAATTGGTATTTGGTCATAAGGTTATCTTATTTATTTTTTGCATCCAGATAGTCTTGTTGTATGAAAGTATAGCTTAAGGTAACTGTTCGAAGATGTTTTGAGTTATTCACAATTTCTTTGTGATAGCTGTCTTTATTATAAAAACATCTTTCAGAATATAAGTTATAGGATTTGGAAGGATGACTTAATGTGTCATTGTAATGTGTTATAGAATCTGACTTGTTAAAAATAACAGTTATTGGATTACCATCTACAAAAGGAGCATAACTTACTCCATCACTTAGACCTCTTCCCCAACTTAAATTGAATTCTTTGATGTCTCTTTTCAAAAGTACTAAAGTATCTTCTTGAAGAAATTTGGATATAATCTTAACCTCTACTCCGGAATTATTGAATATTGTGAACTTGTTGAAAGTAGCTCCTTCTTTTTGACAGTTTGAAAAAAGTAAGAATAAAGATGTTAATAATAGGTTGTAGGTTTTCATGCTATTAAAAATTATTCATACATAAATCAATTTGACTGTCCGTGACTTTTCAGGTTTAGGCCTTTTTAATTGATATAAAAGAAAAGCCTCCGAGGGCTTTAAGCATTTATTAAATTGATGGTATTATTTTTCTTTTGCATCCAAATAGTCTTGCTCGATGAAGGTGAAAGTATATTCAGTATGTATTTTATACTTTTCTTCAGAAATTATTTTGTATTCATAATTGTCTCTATTATAAATGTTTCTTTTATTGTCATACTTTATTGCGCTAACGCTTTTGCCTTGTTCATTTTGCCTGTAATGGACAGCATTAATGCTATCATCGAATACAATATAAATGGAGTCATAAGGGACCATATATGTGGCATACGATAAACCTTGTGCTTTTCCCCTGCTACTTTTGGAAAGCGCTAAAATGTTTGATTTTGGTTGAATACTTATTGTTTCATCATAGGATATTACGCCTTTAAAATAAGGGACCAGTTGTATTGAGTGCATAGTATTATTTACCAAATATGTACTGGAATATGTACTTTCTTCCTTAATACAAGACGTAATACTTAATAAAATTAATGTTAGGATAAAAGTGTGTTTCATGTTAATAGCTTTTCATTAATAAGTCAATTTGTTCATCTGTGACATTGTGAGGTTTGTTCTTTTTAAGCTGTTCTTTTAAAGAAGTTTGTCCATAAACGTGCTTAAGAAAATTGGACTCAATCCCACTTAGACTATAACCTGTAACGGCATCATTAGGATAAGATGAACTTTGCCATTCAAGGCTTTCGTTAAAATTATCTACCAAATTAATAAATATTGAAGAATATTCTTTTTTACATTCTATAGGCCAATATTGATAAGCTCTATCTAATGGATATGAGGCATAAATTTGATAATTACCAGTTCCATAATCTCGGATTCCTCTATCTCTATATTCCAAACTAGTTATATACCATTCTACCGCCACAGGCCAGCTTTCTCTTATAAATTCATTGACTTGTAGATATTGAACTGGACCTGCATTCATTTTTATATAATGGGTTGTATGGCAGGTTTCATGACATGTCGTGGAGAAAATTTCATCCGAATCCAATTCTACAGCTTCATCAAACCTGTAAATAAATATATTAGGATTGATAGAAAATACGCTCCAGGTGCCAATATTTAATCCTTGAACACTACCGCTTTTATCGTAAGCTGCATATTTCAGTTTAAACCCCAATATCGGCCTTGATAATCCTCCAATATACCCATAATGATATCTCCATGCCCCTCTGAAAACATGTGCATAGAATCTGTTTACTCCATCCCATAAATCAACATTCCAGGAGCTTTTCTGCTTTGGGCCGTCTATCATGGCTTGTCCGAATGTACCACTTCGGATATCAAAACCTCCTGTTTCAAATACAAGTGAATAATTGGCTGGCCTTTTGAACCCAGCCGTCTGATACCAGCCATTCTGATCTGTTACAGCTTCGTTTACATCAAACCATCTTCTGGCTCTCATTCTCACTCCCTGTAGGGGAATTAGTTTGCCTAATCTGGTATCGTAAACTTTGACCGTCCCATTGGGGTTCCATGCTGCGCGATTGGTGTTGTTCGTTTGCAAGGTATCGTCATAGTTTTTAGTAAGAATCATTGCCTCATCAACCAAGGCATCTATGAATCCTTTTCCATGTATCCTTAAATTGGCTACTTCCCCTTCTATGCTACTATCAGACTCTGGTAAATAAAGTTCAGCAAGGATCTCATGTCGGATATTCTTATTGAAGTTATAATCATATTTAATAGCAACATATTGCCAGGTGGGATTGTCTTCAGGGATGTCCGGATCCTGATACGAATTGCCGTATGTTATAATCTCATAATCCAAGGGTATCTGATAAAGTTTTAATGTAGTATCTGATTTCAGAATATCATATTCTGTCCAATCCTTCGGCAGAAAGCGCAAATACAAATGTGTTAGTCTAACAGGAGAATCGTCTGAACTGATTCTTGAGTTAGATGAAGACGCAATATTGGAAAATGCAATTTTCATATTTTCGACAGTGTATGGATTTTCCAATTTCCGACCCAGTATAATTTTTTCTGCTGGCCCTGATTGTGTATTGCCCTGCTTAGAAGGTGTAATGTGTTCATGCTCTCTTTTACATGAGGCAAAGAAGATGAGGCTTAGACATACTAATGCCAATTTCATGGATAGCTGATTGTTCATTTTATATTTCTTTAAAAGTTGCTGGAAAAAAGCTCTGATTAAAAATCAGATTTCAAAAGTATGTAATGATTTAATTATTTCAAAATTAGTGAGTTGTAACACTTGTTTTGGGGTGGGAGATAAAAAAGTAGGAGCGTTATAAAAACTAAGAAGGCCTGGAAGTCCGAGGGCTTTTTAAACTTTTGGAAGCTATGATAAAATTACTTCACCAGCTTCTCATACGCCTGTTCTACAAGCTCGAAATGGAACTGGTCACATATATTGTCAAATGAAGCTGTAATCTCTTCATTCATCGGATTGCTATACTTCCTTCATGCCTGTGATTAATGGTCTCAGGAGCCTTGAATTTATTTTCTTCAATAAGCGCACCTACTTGCTTATATGTATCTCTGAATGGTGTTCCATCCAATACCATCTGATTGACTACTTCTACGCTGAAAAGATACTTGTACTTCTCATCTTTCAGCAGGTTGCTTTTTACCTTTATCTGTCAAAGCATGTAAGCCGCTATCTGAAGACAATTGTTCAAATCTTCAAATGCAGAAGGAAGTTTTCCTTAATGATCTGAAGATCTCTGTGATAACCAGAAGGCAGGTTAGAGGTAATCAGACTATTCTCATTTGGTAATGACTGAATCCTGTTACATCTTGCTCTGATCAACTCGAATACGTCCGGGTTTTTCTTGTGAGGCATGATGCTTGAACCTGTAGTTAATTATTTTCTTTGAGATTATGAGGTAGTGTGTATATGAATAAATGAAATTGTATATATCACATCTGCCTCCTCGCGAAGAGAGATTTGACCATTGTCACATCCAGATATAATCTAACCAAGGTGATTAAGAATCTGATATCTACATTCATTACGACATCTTTTAAAGGGCAATGAAAAAAAATAATCGACGGTAATAGTGAAAATTCTATCTGAAAATGAGTGCATTTTATTGCTTTTATTCTAAGTAAAAATGAGCTAAGTTCCTTAATGTAACTTTTGATACAAATTACTTTTCCAGGATTTTGTAATTATGTCCTCATTCCTTTTATAGAGGGAAATCATTAAACATACAAAAATCAACCTTATGAAAAAGCAAAATTTATTTTTTGCCGGGATTCTATTGCTCCTGCTTATTTCAGCTCAGGCAGCAATGTCACAGGACTGGCTGAAAAAATACTCAGAAGAAACCGGAAAAGTTTCCGGAGATCTTAATTTCTATGATGTAAAAAAATGGGCCAATAAATATTTCAAAGATGTAGAACAAGAGATGGCCGAAGACAACAAGCTCGGGAAATCTTTTATGGGTAGTGAAGAAGGTAAAAAAGGACTATACATAAAATATAAACGTTGGGAATGGTATTGGAGTACAAGACTTGATAAAAATGGCAATCTTGGATATGGTAATGCCAAAGTTTTTAAGAAAAACACAAGGAGGCTTGTGCCTGGTGTGAATACCTGGAAGAGTATAGGTTTTACTCAGAATTCAGGAGGCTATTGGGGAATGGGAAGAGCTGATTGTATGGGCTTCCACCCTACTAATGATAATATCTTTTATGTCGGTTCAAACGGTGGTGGCATCTGGAAAACAACAGACGGTGGTAATACTTATACACCTTTAGGTGATTTCCTTCCAGTAAGCCAGGTAGGAAATATCATAGTCGATTTTGCTAATCCCAATACAGTCTACATTTCATTGGCCCCTCGTGGTGGCTGGATGAATAAAAGTATGGGTATTTACAAGTCAACTGATGCCGGACTGACCTGGAATCCAACTGCCATGTCGGATGAATACAATGCTGGACAACCTATTTACGATATGATTTCCAGTGAGACTAATTCCTCTATTCTTCTGGTAGGAAGACAAGACGGGATTTTCAGGACAGCCAATGGCGGTAGTTCATGGACTAAAGTTACTGACTGGACTTGTAATGATTTGGTTTGGAAACCAGGAAGTGCAACAAGAGTATACGCTGCAAGAGATGATTATTGGGGATCTTCTGAGGTTTATGTTTCAGATGATGCAGGTGTAACTTGGAGTAAACTTACGAACATCAGTCTTCCTTATAATTCATTAACGTTGACTGCTACAGCTGCAAATTCAAATATTATAGCTTATTCATCACAACAGCCAACAAAGAGCCTTTATGTTTCAACCAACAATGGATCTTCTTTTACTTTTAAATCCAATCTCCCGCAAGAACAGCATATCTTTTATTCTAAGACCAATGCTAATATTATGTATAATGGGGGGGTAAACGTTTCAAAAAGTACTGACGGAGGTGTTACATGGGTACAGCAAACTCATTGGCATAGTAATCCACCTTATGTTGAAATACATGCCGATGTGAGAAATATATATCACAGTCCTGTAAATAATGACCTTGTATATTTCTGTAATGACGGTGGAGTAGCAAGGTATAATGAGCCTAACAACCAATGGACTGAATTATATAACGGATTGCAGATAACGCAGTATTATAGCATTGCCTGTGCTCAGACAGATTCTGTAACAATCATTGCCGGAAGCCAGGATAATGGAGGTAGCAGAAGGAATGCAAATGGAGTATGGCAGAATACAAATGGAGGAGATGCCATGATGCAGGCCATTGATCCTACAGACGCCAATGTAATGTATTCAACTTATGTAAATGGAGAGCTTCACAGATCTCTCGATGGCTGGGTAAATAATTATGTAACCATCAGTAATAATATTCCAGGGGGAAACCCAATGGTGCGTGGGTTACGCCGTACGTGTTGGATCCTAACAATCATAATTCAATTGTTATAGGATATGATGAAGTATACAGATCAACAAACAGAGGTGATACATGGACTAAAATAAGTACTGGCCTTACTAATGGAGGGGAAATGCATAGTATTGCTGTTGCTCAGTCCGACTCCAGGATCATCTATTGTACCGGAGATCAAAAACAGACAGATGGCAGTACAATCAATAAATTTTTCAAAACCACTAATCAAGGGACTTCATGGACGACCTATTCTAGTCCTGCTAAAGAAAGAATAACCCAATTGGCTGTTCATCCTACCAATCCTCAGGTTGTATGGATTACTACCGGAGGATGGGTTGATAATCAGAAAGTGTTTAAATCCACGAATGGTGGTGCAACTTGGGTGAACTATTCTACTGGCCTGCCTAATGTGCCAACGAATACTATTGTTTATCAGGCTGGAAGCAACGACGCTCTATATGTTGGAAATGACATGGGTGTTTATTACCGCAACAGTACAATGAGCAAATGGGAATCTTATAGTGCAGGGCTCCCGAATACAGTTGTAACAGATCTTGAAATACAGAATTCTGCGAAGCTTTTAAGAGCCTCAACTTATGGAAGAGGTGCCTGGGAAGCACGTCTTATACTAAATGCTTCTCAGATTGAGGACTGCAAAGGAGTAGCAGGTGGTACTGCAGCAATCGATGGATGCGGTGTTTGTGCTGGCGGTACTACAGGAATTGTGCCAAATACTTCATGTTGTAGTCCGGGTACAGCTATTGCTGTCCAAAGATGGAATAACGTTAGCGGCAACTCCGTTTCTGATATCCCTGTTAATACAACACCAAGTCAGACAATTTATTTAGATGCGCTTGATAAAGATTTCATCGGAGAAGACGATTTCGGAAACAGGATAACTGGCCTTTTATGTCCTCCTTCAACAGGTACTTACAAGTTCTGGATTGCTTCTGATGATGCTAGTGAATTGTGGCTTAGCACTAATAACCTTGCTACAAACAAAGTAAAGATAGCATACCTTGATGGTGCAGTGGGATATAAAAATTACGATGCAACTTCAGGACAGGCCTCTGCAAGTATCAACCTTGTGAAGGGACAACAATACTATTTTGAAGTTCTGCATAAAGAAGGCGGGGGAGATGCTCATTTGACTGTAGCCTGGGCTTTGGGTAATGAACCACGTTCTCCGATAAGAGCAGGGTATATCTCTCAGGGAGTTACCAATAATGCCCCAACAGTCTCTATCTCGTCACCGGTAAATAATTCTACATATACAACTCCGACTTCTGTAATAATAAATGTTTCGGCAGACGATTCAGACGGATCGGTCACAAAAGTAGAATTCTATAGTGATGCGGTAAAACTTGGTGAAGCTCTTTCTAGTCCATACCAGTATATATGGACAAATGCTCCTGCCGGCACTTATGTACTCACCGCAAAAGCTACAGACAACCTTGGATTAGTGAATACTTCTTCTCCGGTAAGCATTACGATTAATGCTCCTGCTACAGGAGATATAATAGGTCCAGACTGTATGGCCAAAAGCGAATCACAAATATTCTCAGTTAATCCGACTCTGATAAGTGGTGCAAACAATTTTAGCTGGTGGTCAAATGCTTCTGTTCAGAGTATAGTACCTTCAGGTGGTTCTACAGCATCCTCTACCAGTATCTCTTCCGGAGCTAGCTTTGGTGGAGGCCAGATCTGTGTGGGTATTAATTATAGCGGTGCTCCGCATTACCAGTCATTTTGCAAGAATGTAAGTCTTTGTCCAGTACTTCGCGCAGGTGAAACAGGGAAGAGATCCTTTATATCCATATTTCCGAATCCTTCGATTGATGCATTTATCCTGAAGTCAGAGAAGGCCGTGAGGACTTTGATTGTAACAAATAATGAAGGTGAACAAATTTATACTCTCACAGGAGTAGAAGATGGGAGAGTTCTTGAACTGGGTAGAAATTTTTCTGCAGGAAATTATGTCACTTATATCAAGTATGAAGACGGAAGTGAGGAAACGTTAAAATTGATTAAAGTAAAATAGTATACAATCATGTTTCTTTTGGAACCTTGAAAGCTTATGCTTTCAAGGTTTTGTTTTGATATATATCATTAGTATAAGGAGGATGCAATATGATTGAGAGTGTTTTTTGCTTTAGAGCATAGAAGAAATAATAGGTTGGAGGTTAGAAAAGGTATGGCATGGCATAGTTTTCTATCAATAAAGAACTAAAAAGCCCCGAAAAAATTTTCCGAGGCTATCTTATTTTTTAATTAAGATAAAATTACTTCACCAGCTTCTCATACGCCTGCTCTACGAGCTCGAAATGGAACTGGTCAAATATGTTGTCAAATGAGGCTGTAATCTCTTCATTCATCAGATTGCCTATACTTCCTTCATGCGTATGGTTGATGGTCTCTGGTGCCTTAAATTTATTTTCTTCAATAAGAGCACCTACTTGCTTATATGCATCTCTGAATGGTGTTCCATCCAATACCATCTGATTGACTACTTCTACGCTGAAAAGATACTTGTACTTCTCATCTTTCAGCAGGTTGCTTTTTACTTTTATCTGTCCAAGCATGTAAGCTGCAATCTGAAGGCAGTTGTTCAGATCCTCAAATGCAGGCAGGAAGTTTTCTTTGATGATCTGAAGATCTCTGTGATAACCTGAAGGCAGGTTAGAGGTAATCAGACTAATCTCATTTGGTAATGACTGAATCCTGTTACATCTTGCTCTGATCAACTCGAATACGTCAGGGTTTTTCTTGTGAGGCATGATGCTTGAACCTGTTGTCAACTCATCCGGGAATGTTATGAAACCGAAGTTCTGATTCATATACAAACAAACATCCATCGCAAGTCTGCCAAGAGTTGACGCTATGGAAGACATAGCAGCTGCAACGTTCTTTTCAGTTTTGCCTCTTCCCATCTGAGCATAAACAACATTGTAATTTAAGCTCTCAAAACCTAAAAGATCTGTTGTCATTTGTCTGTTCAGTGGAAATGAAGAACCATAACCGGCAGCAGAACCTAAAGGGTTTTTATTCGCGATTTTATATGCTGCCAGCATCATATTCAGATCATCTGCAAGGCTTTCTGCATAAGCGCCGAACCATAATCCGAAAGAAGATGGCATTGCTATCTGCAAATGGGTATACCCCGGGAGTAAATCGTTTTTATGTCTTTCGCTCAAAGAAATCAAGAGCTCAAACAAAGCCTTTACATTTTCAACAGTTACCCTGATCTGATCTCTTATATATAGCTTAAGGTCCAGAAGCACCTGATCATTCCGGGATCTTCCGCTGTGTATCTTCTTACCTACATCGCCTAGTCTTCTTGTAAGAATTAATTCTACCTGAGAGTGTACATCTTCCACGCCATCTTCAATAGTGAACTGACCTTTCTGTATTTCTCTGTAGATATTTTTTAATTCTTTATGAAGGATAGTTAATTCACTAGCCTCTAGCAGTCCGATGCTTTCAAGCATCTGAGTGTGTGCAAGAGATCCCAGTACGTCAAATTCAGCCAGAAGCATATCCATCTCGCGATCTTTGCCAACAGTGAATTTCTCAATGCTTTTATTTACTTCTGTGCTTTTTTGCCACAACTTCATGGTAACGAATTTTTAAATATCAGATAATTAGAATCAAACAACCAGTTCACTAAGAACAGCAATGTATCTGTCGATACCTTCCTCAATTTCAGCAAGCCATATAAACTCGTTGGCCGTATGAGATCTTCCGGAATTTCCTGGTCCCATCTTTACAGAAGGAACAGGAACCAATGCCTGATCCGAGGTAGTAGGTGAGCCATATGGCTTTGCACCATATTTTATAGCTGCATGCACTAAAGGATGTTCAGGGTCGATGAAAGAAGGTCTCAATCTTACAGATCTAGGCTTCACTTCAGACTCAATGTTTTCTTCTATAATGCGAAGGACATCTTCATTTCTATATTCTTCTGTGATACGCACATCAATTGTGAAGGTACAGTTCTCTGGAACTACGTTATGCTGATACCCTGCATTGATAATTGTTACAGACATCTTCATTGGCCCCAGGTGCGGAGAAACCTTTTCGAACTTATAGTTTCTGATCCATTCTATGTCTTTTAATGCTTTATAGATTGCATTATCACCTTCTTCACGTGCAGCATGACCTGCCTTTCCTTTGGCTACGCAGTCAAGAACCATTAGACCTTTTTCAGCAACAGCAATATCCATTAAAGTTGGTTCTCCGACTATTGCAAAGTCAATAGGGCCAAGGTCAGGATAAACAAGTTCAAGCCCGTCAAAGCCTGAAATCTCTTCTTCTGCAGTAGCTGCTACAACGAAATTGTATTTTAGATTTTCCTTATCGTAAAAATGTATGAATGTTGCCATTAGCGAAACCAGGCAACCTCCGGCATCATTGCTACCTAAGCCGAAAAGTTTTCCATCTTTTACAATAGGGTCAAAAGGATCGTTTGTATAGCCAGGATTTGGCTTAACAGTATCGTGGTGAGAGTTGAGAAGAATCGTCGGTTTGTTCGGATCATAGTTTTTGTTAAATGCCCAAACATTGTTCTTCTTTCTGTGAGTCGGGACTCCTCTGTCTTCAAAAAAACGGTTTAACAATTCCGCAGTTTTGTCTTCCTGCTTGCTGAAGGACTCTGTTCTTATCAGTCCCTTTAGTAGCTCCAGAGCGTCTTTTTTTAATTTATCCCTATCAAACATAAAAATTTGTAGTTTAAAAAGTAAAGGAATTAAGCCTTTACTTTATTTATTAATTGATTTATCTCTATTCTATTCCGTGGCCTGTCCCCCGACAGGCCACTACTAATATTCTGAATGACTATCTATTTGTCTAAACCGAATTTAAAGTCAATAATCAAATCCCCTCAATATGTCCTGTCAGGGGACAGGCCACGGAGCGGCTCCTTTAACTTTCAACTTTCGACTTTCAACTTTCTGCCTTACGCCTTCAAAACCGTTCCAGCCTGTACTGACTGGTTTACTATAGACACAATATCATCCGCATGGCATATGATTACCGACTTAACGCCAGCTTTAATTGCGTCAAAGGAGTTATCCATCTTTGGAATCATACCTTTGGCAATAACACCATCTTGTTTCAATTGGCCATATTTCTCGGTGTCGATAGATGAAATGACGGAGTTTTTGTCATTGATATCCTGAAGAACACCTTTTAATTCAAAACAATAAACAAGACTTACATCAAAAGATTTGGAAAGCGCAACAGCAAGTGTTGAAGCAACAGTGTCAGCATTAGTGTTCAGCATGTTCCCCTTACCATCATGAGTAAGAGGAGCAATTACCGGAGTCAGTCCGGAAGAAATCAAAGTTGCTAAAGGTGCAGCTTCTATTTTTTCGACGTCTCCTACAAAGCCATAATCTATGCCGTTTTTAACAGGACGCTTGCTTGCAAGCATGATGTTTGCATCAGCACCAGTAAGTCCAATAGCATTGGTGCCCATTGACTGAAGCTGGCTGACAACCTTTTTGTTGATCAGGCCACCATAAACCATAGTGACTATTTTCAAAGTCTCCGCATCTGTAATCCTTCTGCCATCTACCATTTGAGCTTCTATACCAAGACCCTTACTTATTTCCGTAGCTACTTTTCCTCCTCCATGAACAAGAATTTTATTTGCCTTCAAAGAAGAAAGATCTCTAAGGAATTTTTGAAGTGTCTTGTCATCGTCAATAACGTTGCCACCTATTTTTATGATGTAAAGTTTATCCATCGTTAAGTTTTAAGGGGATATGTTGTAAAAACTTAGCTTAAATTGTCTTCAATTATTTTCTTTAATACAGCCTGTGCAGACCATACTCTGTTCCCAGCTTGCTGAATAACTACAGAGTCAGGGCTGTCTATTACTGCATCCGAAACAATAACGTTTCTTCTCACTGGCAGACAGTGCATGAACTTAGCCTGATTGGTAAGTTTCATTTTCTCTGGACTAATCATCCAGCTTTTATCTTTGGAGATAATATTGCCATAGTATTTATATGAAGACCAGTTTTTCGCATATACAAAGTCCGCACCTTCAAGAGCCTCATTTTGATTGTAGGTAATCTTAGCTCCTTGTGTGAATTTAGGATCCAGCTCGTACCCTTCGGGATGTGTAATTACCAGGTCTACATTTGCATCCGGGTGATTCATCCACTCTGCGAATGAATTAGGTACAGCCTGAGGAAGCGCCTTAGGGTGTGCTGCCCATGTAAGCACTACTTTTGGTCTCGCAGTTTTTTTCAGCTCATTGATTGTAACCAAATCAGCAAGAGACTGTAATGGGTGACGTGTTGCAGATTCAAGACTCACTACCGGCACTCCGGAATAGGTTATAAATTTCTGTATAACTTCTTCTTTATAATCTGTATCCTTGTCGTTAAGACTTGGGAATGATCTGATACCAATAATGTCGCAATATTGACCAATTACGGCAGCAGCTTCTTTAATATGTTCGCTTGTGTCTCCGTCCATTACCACATTATCCCTGATCTCAAGATTCCAGCTATCCTGCCCAACGTTCATGTCCATTACCCTTAAAGTAAGGTTGTGAGCAGCCTTTTGGGTGCTCAAACGCGTTCTCAGGCTTGGGTTGAAGAATATCAGACCAAGAGTTTTGTTGCGCCCGATATTAGCATATTTTAATGGATCTTGCTTAAGCTCAAGTGCAAGGTTTACAAGAGCTGTTACATCATCTACATCATGAACAGAGGTAAAATTTCTCATTTATTTTACAAGCATTTTAGACATTACAGATTTGAAAGCTTTAAGGAATAAGTCTGCTTCTTCTTTAGTGATATTTAAAGCAGGAAGTATTCTCATCGTATTTTTGTCAGAAGATGATCCCGTGAATATTTTGTGATCGTCAAGAAGTGAATTTCTCACCCCGGCGCAAGGAATTTCAAGTTCAACACCTATCATTAATCCAAGACCTCTTATCTCTTTTACTCCTGATACCTTTTTCAATTCAGTCATCAGATAGTTTCCTATGTTTTCTGAATTTGAAAGCAGGTTTTCATCTTTAATCACATCAATAACAGCTATACCAGCAGCACAAGCAAGGTGATTTCCTCCGAAAGTTGTACCAAGCATTCCGTGTACAGCTTTGAATTCAGGGCTGATCAATACTCCGGCGATAGGGAATCCGTTACCCATACCTTTGGCAACAGTGATAAGATCAGCTTTTACACCTGAATACTGATGTGCAAAGAACTTACCGCTTCTTCCATATCCAGACTGTACCTCATCAAGTATAAGAACAGATTGATATTTTTTGCAAAGCTCTTCTATCTTTTTAAGGAAAGGTGTACTTGGAATCTGAACACCTCCGACCCCCTGGATACCTTCGATAATAACAGCTGCTACCTCTTCATTCATGTTCTTTTCAAATGCTTCGATGTCATTGAAAGGAAGGAATTGAATGTTTTCAGTTTTGTTTATAGGTGCCTGCATAGAGCTACCATCAGTTGCAGCAACAGCAAGAGATGTTCTGCCATGAAAGCTTTTGCTGAAGCTGATGATTTTTTTTTCTTCCTGTGTGGAAAGATGCAAGTTTTAATGCATTTTCATTGGCTTCTGCTCCTGAGTTAACAAGGAAAAGATCATAATTGTCGTATCCGGAAAGTTTGCCAAGTTTTTCTGCTAATTCACTTTGCACAGAAATTATAACAGAGTTTGAATAAAAGGCAATGTTATTCAGTTGCTCGGTAATCTTTTTTACATAATGTGGATGCGTGTGACCGATAGATATAACGGCATGCCCACCATAAAGGTCGAGGTATTCAGTACCTTGTTTGTCCCAAAGCTTGATTCCCTGAGCTTTTACAGGCTCCACATTTAGGAGAGGATAGACGTCGAATAGTTTCATACTTTTTAAGTTAAAAGCTTAAAGCTTAAAGCCGAAAGCTAAAAGGTTAAAGACTTATTTATTTTTTTGATCAGACCTATCAACATTGCTTTTATTTCGTTGATATTTTGATCTAAATATTCATGTTGTTCAGAAGAGATATATTTCAGATCTCTAGATAGAATTTGAAAATATTCTGTCTCATGAGCAGATCCTAAAGCTATTTGAAGAAACTTAGCAAAATCCTTTTCCGTCCCTTTGCCGCGTCCCTCTGCAATATTAGCTGCTATGGAAGCTACCGATCTCCTTACCTGACTTGTTTTGTTAAGCCATACATTTCCTCTTTAGGGAAATGGGAAGTAATTTTATATACATCCAAAGCGTGTTTATGCGCTTTCTCCCAAACCTTTAAAGTCTTAAAGTTTTTCATTAGCTGGTTGAATACTTTCTGTTTTTTTACTTTGAGCTTTGAGCTTTAAGCTTTAAGCATTTAGCTCAAAGCTTACAACTTAGAACTTAAAGCTTATAACTTTAAAATGAGGCGGCCTTTAATCTCAACCCTTCCGTTTCCTCCAGACCAAACAACAGGTTCATATTCTGAACTGCTTGTCCTGAAGCCCCCTTCAGAAGATTGTCAATCATGCTTACGATCAGCAGATAGTTGTCGTGCTTTTCTATATAGATGATTGTATTGTTTGTGTTTACTACTTGCTTCAGATCCGGATTTACTTTGCTAACGTGCGTAAATGGATGAGAAGCGTAATAGTTTTCATATAGAGCGTATGCCTCTTCCTGAGTCAAAGTAGACTTTACATGAAGTGTTGCAAATATCCCCCTTGTAAAATCACCACGGAAAGGAATAAAGTTGATTGCTTTATCCATTCCTGGTTGAAGTATTCTTAAGCTTTGTTTAATTTCTTTTAGATGCTGGTGATTAAATGCCTTGTATATAGACATGTTGTTATTTCTCCAGCTAAAATGAGATGTTCCAGATAGGCTTTGACCTGCTCCTGTAGAACCGGTTATTGCAGAGATATGAACTTCATCCTGAATCAGACCTTTTGAAGCAAGAGGAAGGAGACCAAGCTGGATACATGTAGCAAAGCAACCAGGGTTCGCAATGTGATGTCCCTTTTTAATCTTGTCTCTCTGAAGCTCAGGTAAGCCGTATACGAAATCATTGCCTTCTTTATCTAGGCGGAAGTCCTGGCTAAGGTCGATTATTTTTATAGTTGAGGCAATCTTGTTTCCTGCAAGGAATTTGGCTGCATCGCCATGGCCAACGCAAAGAAATAAAACATCAATAGCGTCAGACAATGTTGAAGAAAATTTCAGATCAGTAACCCCCAAGAGGTCAGTATGAACCTGAGAGATCGGGTTACCTGCATTACTGTTGCTGTGTACAAAAGCAATTTCAACAGAAGGATGGAAAACAAGAATTCTTAAAAGTTCACCACCTGTGTATCCGGCACCACCGACAATTCCTACTTTAATCTTTTTCATGATTTTATTAAATGCGTAAAGCTTAAAGCAAAAAGCTGAAAGAGTTTGTATTCAGTTTTAGCTTTAAGCTTTAAAATGATTTATAATAAATGATCTCATCCTAAATCCTACTTCAAATAAGAGAGAAAAGGATTTGATTTGGTTGTAATTTCTAGCTTTAAACTTTCTGCTTTAAGCTTTTCGCTTTCAGCTTAGTTATTAACTTTATGGAAAATCATTGTCTGATTTCCGAAGATTTTAGAGAAACCTTTCACGTCTTCACCAGACCATGCATTGTTCATCTCGCCGTAGCTTCCGAATTTAGAAGACATAAGGTCATGAGAAGATTCAATTCCGATAACATGGAATCTGTATGGAGCAAGATAAACTTTTACTTTACCTGAAACATATTTCTGTGAATCATCAAGGAATTGCTCAATGTTTCTCATTACCGGCTCAAGGAATTGACCTTCGTGAACAAAGTTTCCATACCAGCCGGAAAGTTGCTCTTTCCAGTAAGTCTGCCATTTTGTTAGAGTGTGTTTCTCAAGTGTATGATGTGCTTTGATGATAACCATCGGAGCCGCAGCTTCAAAACCAACACGTCCTTTGATTCCGATGATGGTATCACCCACGTGAATATCTCTGCCTATTCCAAAAGGAGCGGCAATATCATTTAATTTAAGAATAGCTTCTACAGGAGAAAGCTTTTGGCCGTTAATACCAACAAGTTCACCTTTTTCAAAAGTCAATTCTACTTCTTCTGCCTCAGTTTTAGTAACCTGAGTAGGGAATGCAGCTTCAGGAAGGTATTGGCCAGAAGTAAGCGTCTCTTTTCCTCCGACACTTGTTCCCCAGATACCTTTATTGATAGAGTATGCAGCTTTGGTCCAATCAGAAACAACACCTTTCGCTTTCAAATATTCGATTTCTTCTTCTCTTGAAAGTTTTTTATCTCTGATAGGAGTGATGATGCCAACATTAGGAATCAGAATATTGAAGATCATGTCGAAACGCACCTGATCGTTTCCAGCTCCTGTGCTGCCGTGCGCAACAAAGTCCGCATTGACCTGCTTGCAGTAATCAGCAATGGCAGTCGCCTGAAATACACGTTCAGCACTAACAGAAAGTGGGTAGGTGTTATTTTTTAGGATGTTACCGAATATGAGGTATTTAACACAATCGTTATAGAATTTGTCAACCACATCAAGGGTAACGTGGGTTTTTACGCCCAGTTTGTAAGCTTTAGCTTCTATCTCTTTAAGCTCTTCCTTAGTGAAACCACCTGTATTGACGATGGCGGAATGAATCTCAAGACCTTTCTCTTCTGAAAGATATTTTACACAATAGGAGGTGTCGAGCCCTCCGCTAAAAGCCAGTACTACTTTCTTACTCATTAGTGAAAATGCTTAATTGAGCTTTAAATTTAAAGATAAATTTTAAAAACAGGACAAAGGCGACATTAATTTGTCGCCTTTGCTGTAGAAAAAAGAGTCAATACTTTTGCAGACATCTTTAAAGCTTTGAGTAGCTTATGATTTTTCAGTCTTTGAAAACGCTCATAGAGTTTGGACTTTTTGACAAAGTCCCATTTTTTCTTATTCTTTTCTTCCGGATCGTAAAGCATTCCTGTGCATAGACAGTTTTTGTAGCCCTTACTTTCCAGTATCTGAAAGTTTACGCAGCTTTGACAGCCTTTCCAGAAGGTTTCATCATCTGTAAGCTCTGAAAATGTAACCGGACGATAACCTAGCTCAGAGTTAATTTTCATAACAGCAGCGCTTGTCGTAAGGCCGAATAGCTTTGCTTCAGGATATTTTTTTCTGGAAAGTTCGAATGCCTTTTCTTTGATCTTGGTAGCAAGACCTTCTTTTCTGAATTCCGGAGATACGATCAAACCTGAGTTGGCAACATATTTATTGTGCGACCAGGTTTCTATATAACAAAAGCCAGCAAATCTGCCATCCTTAGCGGTGGCAATGACGGCTTTGCCTTCTTCCATTTTTTTCTTTATGTATTCAGGATTTCTCTTAGCTATACCGGTACCACGTGCCTTGGCACTTTCTTCCATTTCTTTACAGATCGCATCTGCAAGTACTTTATGTTTTTCCCCAGCTATAGTTACAATAAAATCAGCCATTTTTTCTGCTCAGATAAATAAATTGATAAAATTAACCCTGGCTTATACTTAAAAAGCCCTTTTTAAATTTTAAAATGAGTAAAGTGAATTGAGAGCAGAATTACCACATGGGTAATTCAAGAGGTATACCGGCCTAAGGCCTGGGGTTCCTGAATGGTAAAATTCTTCCTGCACCCATGGTTGTGGGAGTAGAGATGAGGTTAGAATATGTAAAAGTATTTACCATTTCCTATAATAAAGAAAGCACGAAGTTAAGCTAAAATGCAGATTTTTCAAAAAGAGTTCATTGAAATTCTTTAAAAAAAATAACTCCAAATGGTACAATACTGTTTGGTTAGCATTTTCCCATAACCACCCTCTCATTATCAATTGCTTTCTTCTTTAGGGCAGATTAAATTTTCATTCCTTCAAAAAACTTCAAATATCTCCTTTCTAATGCGGTTGCTTGATTCTTCTCTGGATCTCTTTTTTCTGTTAAAAGGACATAAGCGTTCATTGCTGTATTCCGGTTATCTGTGTTCAATTTTATTTTCCATAAATATTTCTCTGCCTGCAATACTAACGGCATTTCACAAATGAATTCCATAATTCTGACTTCTCCCGGACGGAGGTTTTGGTAACTGTTTCCATCAATGGTACTGATTCCTTCGGGTATAACTACTTCATGCATTTGGTTTCCAAAATTATCCTGGACGTTTACGTCACCTTTTATTGATAATTTTTCTTTGGGGCAAAAGAATTCCTGATTGCAGAGATTGACTATTTTGCATGTCAGAATGAAGTACTGTTCATCACTGATTAATTCTCTTGGCTTTTCTCCAGGTGTATGGTCCAATTGAAATTTTACAGGTCTTATCTCTGCCGAAAGCGCTGTGATTTCAAGATTTCCCATTTTTAAGGTTTTCCCCAGTGTAACCGTCTGCTTCATAATGTTCTGAAGGTCAGAAGTCTGTTTGGATAATCGACCTCCTTCAACAGAATCTTTAACTTTTTGTAAAGAAAGAGCCTCTTCAAAGCGCAATTCTTTGATTGCTTTTGTAATCTTTTCGTCGAGCTTGTGATTTTTTAAGGTTTTTGTCGATTTCTTTTTGCCAAAATTCAGAAAGATTTTATAATCATTTTTTTCAGAAACCACCTTGAAAATCTTTTCTTCAGAGGTAACTACTACAGGTTTTTCCTCCATCAGACTAAAAAGTGCATTTTCCGGATCTGGCATTTTACCATCATTGCCACTGATTGAATTCAGCATAAAAAAACCTAATTCCCTCATAATTTCTTCGGCATCAGGCTTGTAAAGTTTTGTATACACTATTAATGTGTCTGCGCTTTTCTCTGTTTTCAAGATTTCATATTTGTATTGTTTCCTTACATTTTTGGGAAGTTTTTTCTTAAGATAATTTTTCCTGTTTATTTCTCTTATAAATAAATCCCTTGTTTTAATCTTTTGATCTTCAAATGATAAAAGTTCATATGCATCATCAGGCCGGGACTCGATATAGGTCAGGTCAAGATAGTTTTTTACAACATCTTCCGGCTTTCGGTGACAACTGCTGAACCCCACAATATTTGATATTACAAAAAGTAAGTATAAATAAAGCTGTATTTTTTTTTCCATAACTGTTAAAAATGACCAATCGCATTCTTCCTCCTTAAAGGAGAACTCTGAAAAAATAATTAATGTTAAAGTGCCTTGTATTCTGTTGAAAATTACTCGGATATAGGGTTGTCCATAAAGATTTTTTTGATTGCATGAAATATTTTATTGGTTGGCTGGCAGGATTTTGAATTAAAAAAACTAAAAACTTGGGACGGGAGGTTCAAAATCTTAACTTTGCCCGATTATTTATTGGATAAATTGTAATTCGGAATCTAGAGGTAATGAAAATTTTAAAGTTTGGCGGGACTTCAGTTGGAACTGCAGATAGTATCAGAAAGGTAGTAGATATTCTACTTATTTATAAAAAAAAGAAGCAGGAGTTTTCCGTAGTTTTTTCAGCAATGTCGGGAATTACCAATCTGCTGATTGAGGTAAGCAAAAAAGCAGCTGAAAGTAATGAAGACTATCATGCTATTCTTAAATCCATTGAGAACAAGCATATCAATGCAGTAAAATCACTTATAGATATAAAAGTGCAGAGCAAAGTCGTGGCTCATATCAAAATGCTTATCAATGAGCTTGAAGACCTGCTGCACGGGGTATTCCTTCTAAAAGAACTTTCTCCGAGAACAACTGACCTTGTTGTAAGCTTTGGCGAGAGAATGTCAACTTATATTGTTTCGGAATTTATGAAGCAATCAGGCCTTGATACAGAATTCTGCGATGCCCGTAAGCTGATCGTTACAGATAATAACTTTGGAGCTGCGATTATTGATTTCAAGGCAACAGATAAAAATATAAAAGAGCATTTTAAGGCTACCAATAAAATACAGGCTATTACAGGATTTATCAGTTCTACTGTAAAGGGTGAAACTACTACCTTGGGCCGTGGAGGTTCTGATTATACGGCTTCTGTATTTGCCGCGGCTTTGGGAGCAGAGGAAATAGAGATCTGGACTGATGTTGATGGGGTGATGACTGCAGATCCTAAGAAGGTTAAGGGAGCTTTTACACTGCCTGCCATCTCATATGTGGAAGCAATGGAAATGTCGCACTTCGGAGCTAAAGTGATTTATCCTCCGACATTACAGCCCGCATTTAACAAAAAAATTGCTATCTGGATTAAAAATACTTTTAATCCGGAATTTGAAGGCACATACATCAGTGCAAAAACCAAAGCCAATGATTTCCTGATCAAAGGAATCAGCTCAATCCGTGAGATTGCATTGATCAGCCTTCAAGGTAGCGGAATGATGGGCGTTCCAGGAGTTTCTGCACGTCTGTTTGGCTCTTTAGCGAAGAAAAAAATCAACGTCATAATGATTACTCAGGCTTCTTCTGAATATTCTATCTGTTTTGCAGTAGAACCTAAAGAGGCTGAGTATGCAGCAGAGCTGATCAATGAGGAATTTGCCAACGAAATTCAGGCAAAGAAAATTGATAATGCAATTGTAGAATATGATTTGTCTATCATTGCCATTATCGGTGAAAACATGAGAAATACACCCGGCATCGCTGGAAAATTCTTTGCTTCTTTAGGTAAAAACGGTGTTAATATTCGTGCGATTGCTCAGGGATCTTCTGAGTTAAACCTTTCGGTTGTGATAGGGGAGCATGATTTATCCAAAGCATTAAACTCTCTGCATGAATCATTCTTCCTGTCTGATATCCGTACATTAAATGTATTTGTAGTTGGGCTGGGATTGATTGGAAGCACCCTTTTAAAACAAATACAAAAGCAGTCATCTCAATTGCTTAAAGAAAGACTTCTGAAGATTAATATCATTGGTATTGCTAACAGCAAAAAAATGCTGCTGGATGAAAATGGCATCAATCTGAAAGACTGGAATGGAAAGCTTGAGAATGACGGAGAAAAGATGAAGATGTCTGCTTTCGTTGAGAAAATGAAAAATCTGAACCTTCAGAATTCAGTATTCGTGGACTCTACTTCAAGTAAGGATGTTGTTGAGCATTATGAAGACATTCTTAATACAAGCATTTCTATCGTAACTCCTAATAAACTCGCGAACTCAGGATTATATAAGGATTATCAAAAGATACAGTCAGCAGCGTTCAAGCATGGGGTAAAATTCCTTTATGAAACGAACGTGGGAGCAGGGCTTCCGGTTATCAATACGCTGAAGGATCTTAAATACAGTGGAGATAAGATATTGAAAATTGAAGGTATCCTTTCAGGTACGCTTTCATTTATCTTTAACTCCTTCAAAGAAGGAACAAAATTCAGTGAGGTAGTTAAGGAAGCTAAGGAAAAAGGATATACAGAGCCGGATCCAAGAGATGATCTTAACGGAATGGACGTTGCAAGAAAGATTTTAATATTGGCAAGGGAAGCAAACTACACTCTGGAAATTGGTGATGTAAATGTGGAGAATATACTTCCGGAGCCTTGCAGAAAGGCTAAAAGCATTGAAGACTTTTTTGTTCAGCTTGAGAAAAACAATGATGTTTTCTCCGCAAGAAGAGATGAGGCAGCGAAGAAAGGTAATGTATTAAGATTCATTGCCACCCTTGAAAACGGCAAGGCCAGAGTAAGTCTTGAGTCCGTTGGTCCTGCTCATCCATTCTACTCTTTGAGCGGAAGTGATAATATGATTGCTTTCACAACGGAGCGATACAAGGACAGACCATTGGTGATTAAAGGTCCGGGCGCAGGTGCAGAAGTTACTGCTGCCGGCGTTTTTGCTGAGATTATCAGCATAAGCAATTATTTGAAAAGTTTTATCTAGTATGAAAGATAGTATAAAAGTATTTGCTCCTGCTACAGTGGCAAATGTGGCTTGTGGGTTTGATGTGCTCGGCTTTGCGGTCGAGAACCCGGGTGATGAGGTAGTGCTTAAAAAAAATCAACGCCAGGAGTAAAGATTACAACAATTACGGGTGATGAAGGAAGGTTGACAAAAGATGCGGATAAAAATACCGTTGGTGTTGCCATTTCTCGTTTTCTTAATCATCTTCAGCTAGATACAGGTATTGAGATTACACTTCATAAAAAGATGCCCTTGGGTAGCGGACTTGGTTCAAGTGCAGCCAGTGCTGTGGCGGGGGTGTTTGCTGTAAATCAATTATTAGGTATGCCACTAAATCAGCAGGAATTGCTCCCTTTTGCTATGGAGGGTGAGAGGATTGCCTGTGGTAGTGCCCATGCTGATAACGTAGCTCCTTCATTGCTTGGAGGATTTGTTTTGATCCGAAGTTATGATCCACTGGATGTGATTAAAATTCCTACTCCGGCAAATTTATACTCCACTATTATTCACCCTCAGGTGGAAGTGCAGACGAAAGATGCGCGTGAAATATTGAAGAAGCAGATCCCTTTAAAAGATGCTGTCATTCAGTGGGGGAATGTAGGTGGGCTGATTGCAGGTCTAATGTTATCGGATTACGAACTAATCGGTAGGTCTATGAAAGATGTGATCGTGGAGCCGATAAGAGCAATTCTCATTCCCGGGTTTGAAGATGTGAAGCAGGCAGCTTTAAGTGCAGGTGCACTTGGTTGTGGAATATCAGGTTCTGGTCCGTCCATATTTGCACTTAGTACTTCTGAAGGAATCGCTCATAAAGTTGGTGGTGAAATGCAAAAAGTGCTAAACTCCATTCATATAGGAAGCGAAGTTTATATTTCTAAAATCAATAATTCAGGTCCACAAATACTGGACTAAAATGGTCATTATAAAATGAGATTATACAGTACCAATCGTTCTGCAGCGGAAGTGTCTTTTAAAGAAGCTGTATTTAAAGGTTTGCCTGATGATAACGGTCTATTTATGCCCGTATCTATTCCTCAGTTACCATCCTCCTTTTTTGATACCATTGATAAGCTTTCTTTCCAGGAAATTGCTTTTCAGGTTACAAAAGCATTAATAGGAGATGAAATTCCTGATGCAGATCTGAAAAAGATTATTGACGATGTACTTTCTTTTGATGCGCCACTGGTAAAAGTGGAGGAAAATATTTCCGTACTTGAATTATTCCACGGACCTTCTCTTGCATTCAAAGATTTTGGAGCAAGATTCATGGCTAAGATCATGTCTTATTTCCTTCAAAAGGAAAAAAAGGAAATTCATATTCTGGTAGCGACCTCCGGAGACACAGGTAGTGCTGTAGCTCAGGGGTTTCTTGGTATGGCTGGAATTAAAGTCACTATCCTTTACCCTAGCGGAAAAGTTAGCGATATTCAGGAAAAACAATTAACCACTTTAGGCCAGAATATAACAGCGCTTGAGGTTGATGGTACATTCGACGATTGTCAAAGACTGGTTAAAGAAGCTTTCCTGGATAAAGAACTTAACAGCAAAATAAACCTGTCTTCAGCAAATAGTATAAATATTAGCAGACTGATCCCTCAGTCATTCTATTATTTTTATGCGTATTCAAAACTGAAGTCATTGGGGCTTCCCGTTGTCTTTTCGACGCCAAGCGGAAACTTTGGAAATCTTTGTGGTGGACTTATCGCAAAAAGAATGGGCTTGCCTATTCATAAATTTATAGCCTCTACAAATGCTAATGATGTAGTGCCAGAATTCCTTGAAACAGGTATATTCAGTCCTCGTCCATCTGTTGCAACTATCTCAAATGCAATGGATGTCGGAAATCCCAG
Source organism: Sporocytophaga sp. (assembly GCA_024707265.1). Lineage (GTDB taxonomy): Bacteria > Bacteroidota > Bacteroidia > Cytophagales > Cytophagaceae > Sporocytophaga. Next base: position 362,890 of record JANQAB010000002.1, read on the forward strand.
CAATTATGCAAGGCTTGTGGAGCTTTATGGAAAGGACCTGGGAGCTATCAAAAAGGATATTTTCGGGACAAGATACAATGATGAGGAAACTGCACAGGCAATAGAGAAAGTGTATAAAGCCGGCGGCTATATTATGGATCCTCATGGAGCGGTTGCTTATCTGGGCTTAAAAGAATATGCCAAAACAACAGGCGAAAAATTCTCTGGAGTATTTCTGGCTACAGCCCACCCAAGCAAATTTATAGAGGTTGTTGAGGATATCATCAATAAAAAAATCGAACTTCCTGAGCGTCTTCAGTCGATTGTAAACAAGAAAAAAAGAGGCATTTCCATTAACTTCTGACTTCTCTGATTTGAAATCTTATTTACTTAAATCAATGTAATTTTTGAAGAGATTTAACATATTTTACTGTACAGAGGGCGGGTTTTTAATTAAAACCCGCCCTCTTTTTTTATCTATATTCATCCTCAACGCTTTTAATTGAATTTTAATTTATAGCTGTTTGTTCTCTAATCAGCACAGGAATAAAAAGAGCATAAAAGCTTTAAAAGCCTAGATGTTACTCTTTCAGATATTTAAACTCTTGTAGTAGTCTTTTTATACCCTGTTATAGGATATTTCCATTATCTAAATTTGTTAATCAGTGAGCGGCGTTGTACTAAATATAAAATCAATTAGAAAGCAAAAGGGAATAAGTCAGGAGTATCTGGCCTATCAATTAGGAATTGACTATTCAACTTATGGTAAAATTGAACGCGGAGCGATCTCTCTAACGGTAGATCGTCTGGAGAAAATAGCTTCCATTTTGGAAGTTACTGTTGAGGAAATCTTTAAATGGAAAGCTGAATCTTCTGAAAAAGAGGATATAATGAAAGCTTTGTCAGATCAGAAAAATTTGAATGAGCAATTGATACAGGAGAATGAGCGTATGAAAAAAGAGGTTGAATTACTAAAACAGCAACTTTCTGATAAGGAGAAAATTATCTTTTTGCTTGAAAATAAGTTGAATAAGGGAGAGAATTAAGGAAAAGTCTCTCCTTTATGAAATTTTTTTTGATGTAATTTTTTTGTCGATTTGTAGGCATCTATGAAATATTTTTTTAACTTTAGGGAAATTAATTACTTATTTTATGAATACAGGTACAATCAAATTCTTCAATGAGAGCAAAGGTTATGGTTTCATTAAAGATGAAAGTTCAAACCAGGAAATTTTTGTTCATGTGACAGGTCTTGAAGACAAAGTAAAGCAAAATGATAAAGTTGCTTTCAAAGTGGTTGATGGCAAAAAAGGCCTTAGCGCGGTGAATGTAAAGAAAATATAAATTATTTGATTTACATAGGCAAAAGAACTTAACCCGTGGCAACGCGGGTTTTTTATTTTTTCGGTGGTCCTTCTTAAAGCTCTAGGTTTCAATTAATAAATAGAATTTTTACAATTATTTTCCGGTAGGTTACAATTTCTATTGAAATAGTATATACAATCTGGTATTTTGCCTGGATTCTATATATTAAAACCAATTTAGGAAATGAATAAACCTTTATTAGTATTATTAATTTCAACATCACTTTTAGCGGTAAACCTCAGAGCATTGGCTCAAGGTTTTGCTACTCAGGATTATAAAAAGGCCCTGTGGATGACAACCAGAATGTACGGTGGGCAAAGATCCGGTGAGAACAACTGGCTAATTTCTGGACATTTGCCGGCAGGAGTTCCTGAGACTCTGAGAGGTAAGTCTTTTATCAACGATAAGGACACAGACGGGTATGATCTTTCAGGTGGTTGGCATGACTGTGGGGACCACGTAAAGTATGGCCAAACAGAGTTTTATTCGGCTTATATGCTTCTTAAAGCATATTCAGAGTTTCCAGCTGGATATGATGACTATTATTCATATGAATATAAAGGCTATAAAACAGCCGGCGACTGGAGCTGGGAAGGCAAAAAGCATGACCCAAACGGAATTCCTGATATTTTGGATGAGGTAAAACATGCAACTGATTATTTTATAAAATGTACTAGAAATGCTACTACCTTTTATTATCAGGTAGGAAATAGTAATTATGACCATAATAAATGGGTAACATCTGTTAAGATGCAAACCTTGGCAGTTGGAGATGGTGGAGATCCAAGACCAGTATACAAAAATCCTAATGATGCCTCTATGCCATCCTTCTGTGGCGCTACATTAGCTCTAATGTCAAGAATGTACAGACCTTTTGATCCTGCTTATGCTGACTTATGTTTGCAGCATGCCTTATATGCATATAGCTATGCTAAAGCGCATCCGGGTACTGTGGGTGCATTTGAAGGGGGATTTTATGGTGCAAACAAGAACTGGAAAGATGATTATGCAACAATGTGTGCTGAACTGTTCTGGGCAACTACCACCACGAGTTATAAAGATGAAGCCTTAAAATTTACGATCCATAAAGACAATGCCGGAGCTTATGATATTACCGGAAATAATTTTGGCTTTGACTATGAAAATAATGGTGAAATTGCAATATATAACCTTGCATTGTTAGAGAAGTCCGGTGCAAAATCTACTTTTAATACTATTATCAATGACCTTTACCTGGGCAAGACACAGGCCGATGGGCAGTTCTCTTCAGGCAATGCATCTTGGGGAGTTCTTCGTTACAATGCGAATGCAGCATTATTGGTGGCACTTTGGCAAAAACTTAATGGCACTGACGCTACCCCTCATAAATTTATTTATGACAACTTAGATTATCTTCTTGGTAAAAATTCTTCAAACTATTCATTTGTGGTTGGTTTTGGTGCAAATTCTCCAAAGCATCCTCACCATAGGAATGTTTTCCTCAATGATGAAAATCCTGCGGATGGAGGACCTAAAATGGCAATGGTTATTCCCACAAAAAACCAACAGATTGGATTATTGGTTGGGGGCTCAAGATCGCCTTCTACTTACGTTGATCATATTGATCAGTATAGATATTCAGAAAGTGGTATTGATTACAATGCCTGCCTTGTAGGAGTACTTGGTTTTATCAACTCTAAACTTGATCCTGTAAATACTGCAAAATTTGGTAAAACAACTCCTGATTTAGGCGGAAATGGATCAATTTGTGGCAAAACAAGTCATTTGCTTCATTCAAAAGTTGCAATAGACAACGTTAAAACATTTACCTGGTTCAAAGATGGAGTTATGATCTCTCCTGCTTCAACAACTCAAAATACTCTGACAATTACTGAAGCTGGGGTTTACAAGTGCAGACTTGATTCTCTTACTTCGTGGTTTACCGAAGCAAGTGTCGAAATTCTTGGAGTATTACCGGCAGTTAATCTTGGTCCTGATCAGGAACTTTGCACCCAGACTTCAGTTAGGCTGGATCTTGGGGTTTCAGGAGAGGGTATAACTTATAGCTGGACAAAAGACGGAAAAGCGATAAGTGGAGCTACTGCCCAAATATTTACTGCAACGGAAGCTGGAACATATGTGGGAACGATTAATGCGATCGGATGTCCTTCAAAATCAGATAATGTTGTAATTACCTCAAAACTTTTGAGCGTTGTGAATGATACGATTTGTGAGACAGGAAAGGCCAATCTGAAAGTAAATGCTGCCAGTGGTTTTTATGAGTGGTATGCAGATGCGACAGGAGGAAGCTCACTTGCGACAGGTTTAACATATAATCCTAGCATCACTTCTTCCAAAACATATTATGTTCAGGATGGTAATTCAATTTCTGCTACTGCCGGACCATCTTCGACATCTAATACTCTTGCATCTCCTAGTAATGTCGGAGCGATTGGAATAAAATTCACTGCTTCAAGAGCTTTTACCATAACTCAAATGAATGTATTGCCTTTTGTATATTCCTGTAATAACGGAGATTTAGTTAGGTTAATGTTTGATCTGAAACAAAACGGAGCTATTATAAAAACTTATACTCCTGGTGGTATAGTATGTAAAGGTATTCAGAACAACCCTCCGTTTAATACTTTCTATACATTGAATTTCGACACACCAATAGAAGTTCCGAATGCAGGAACATATGAACTTATTCCTCATACTCCTATTCCAGACGGATATTCGCAACTAGTATGGTTTGAAAGCGGAGCAAACTTCTCCACTATGGATGTAGCAGGTGTAATGGATATCACAGGCGATACAAGGGATGACAAACCAAATTCATTCCCGGGAATTTTTGATATCAAAATTCAGGTGGGTAATGCTTGTGCCAGAACACCGGTTTATGCAGTGATAGCCCCTCAAAGTGATAAGTGCCGTGTGGTTTCATCAATTGGTGGTCCTGCTGCTAATAAACTTGTAATATTCCCTAATCCTTCTGCTTCTGAATTTATAATTGAAGCTCCTGAGAATTCTATGATCAGAGTTTATGATGAATTGGGAAGAATGGCATTTGAGACTGCTTCAAATGGAAAAACTTCTTTTGGTGAACGCCTTACCCCGGGATTCTATCATGTTGTACTCTTCAAAGAGGGTAAGATGATTAATTCAGGAAATATCATAAAACAATAAGTTCTAGTCTTTAAAGCAAAAAAGAGCCTTTGATTGAAAAATCAAAGGCTCTTTTTTGCTTTATATCAAAAAAACGTTGGAAGCTGGAGCAATCATCTTCGCTTGTACCCCCAATTTTTTAGGCGCTCGCTTTAGCAATCGGCTCATTATAAGAATTACTGCAAAGTTGAAGGGGCAGACATGGTTGAACAAAAGGAATTTAACTCCTGTAAAATTTAATTGTCACCCAATGAATTATTTCTAGATATGAGGCGTTATATAATTGGTTGTGCGCAACCGAAAGTTAAGGTTATTAATTCGGGAAGGCTCGGGAAACCGGGTTTTCCTGTTTTTTTATATCATCAAACCCTCGCTGGAGATCCAGTTCATTCATGCATTTGAAATGTCCCTTAGGACACTGTTTATAGCCAATTTTTGAACAAGGCCGACAGCTTAAGTTATTGTTTTCAAGAATATGATATTTAGTCTGGTAAGGATACATTCCGAATGCCGACACTGTATTTCCCCATATAGAATAGATCTCCTTTTTGAATGCTGATGCTATATGCATAAGTCCGGTATCGTGACTTATCACAAATCCGGACTGTTCAAGAAAAGAAGCTGACTGATTCAGGGAAAGTTGTCCGCTCAGATTAATAACCTGAAATGGCAAACCTTTGCATGCTTCCACAAGCAAATCACCTGTGGCTTTATCCTCTTTTCCACCCAAAAGAACAATCGGCATATTTTGCAAAGAGCATGCTTCTATAAGTTTTTGGAGTGGAAGTCTTTTCGTTGCGTGCTGTGCACCTATGGCAAATGCAATATATTTATCCGGTTCCAATCCATAGTTCCGCAGGATGACTGTGTCTTTGGATGGAATGAAATAATCAAGACCTTTAGTGTCATTGGTAATATCTAATTTTTTAACAGTAGCCATGTACCTGTCAACAATGTGCAGGGAAGGTAACTTATTTACCTTAAGATTTACCAATAGCCATTTCTTAAGATTTAGCTTATCAAATGTAAAAGACTTTTTCCCTAGTCTCCATTTAATAATTGATGAGCGAAGATTGTTATGGAGATCTATGACATAATCATAGTTCTCTTTCTTCAGTTCGTCTATCAGGTTGTTCAACGATTTATCAAGGTAAAATGCCTTGTCAACATAGGGGTTATTCTCCAAAAGAATCCGGAACTGACTTTTAGTACAGTAGTGCACTTCTGCACCGGAAAGCTGTTGCTTTAAATTTCTTACAACAGGAGTTGTAAGTACTATATCGCCAATAGATGAAAATCGTAGAACCAGTACTTTAGGCATTGGAAGAAATCTTAGAGCCGCTTTTCTTTTTGTTGAAATATTGTTCTGCTTCCTGCATGCTGAGAGCATTAAAAGTCATCTCTTTCGTAAGGCCAGCTTTTCTTCCTACATGCACACCATAGTGCATGTCCAGATACCCTTCCATTTCATGTGCGTCAGGATTAATGCTTATCATGATGCCTTTCTCCAAGGCATATCTGACCCATTTCCATTCCATATCCAGCCTTCTGGGATGTGCATTGATTTCGATAATGACATTATTCTCAGCACATGCATCGATTACTTTTTTATGATCTATGGGATATCCTTCTCTTTTAAGTAACAATCTTCCGGTCGGGTGACCGAGCATGGTGGTATAAGGATTTTCGATAGCTTTAATCAGCCTTTCAGTAGCTTTGGTTTTATCCATTTTCAGATTGGAATGGATAGAAGCAACTATAAAATCAAAAGATGCTAAAACCGAATCCTCATAATCAAGACTGCCATCATTCAGTATATCAGATTCTATACCTTTGAATATTTTGAATGGCGCTAATTTTTTATTCAGCGTATCAATTTCTGCATGTTGTTCTACAATGCGGAACTCCTGTAGACCATTGGCATAAAAGGCAGATTTAGAGTGATCACTGATTCCAAGATATTCAAAGCCAAGCTCCTTACAATATAAAGCCATTTGCTCAAGCGTATGAACCCCGTCACTATAGGTGCTGTGGTTGTGCAGCGTTCCTTTCAGGTCTTTGTATGTAATGAGTTCCGGGAGTTTGTTTTCTCTTGCCTTTTCTATTTCATCATATCCTTCGCGAAGTTCAGGAACGATAAATGGAATATTCAGGTGGGAAAAAATCTCCTGTTCGTTCTTAAAGTCTTTGACCGTAAGAAGCTGGAAAAGGTTAGAAGAATTGCCCAGATCTGTCTTAAGATGTGAAGAAGAAGCAGAATTAAGATATAGAAAGTTTCCGAAACGTTCTTCCGGACAAATTTTTATTTCAACTTTAATCTCAGTTAAAAGATCTTTGCCCCTCCAGACAAATGGTCCGGAAGCTTTGATATTTTGCTCAAGTGTTTTAATTCCACTGACAGCATCAAATACTTTCTGTGTCTGATTCTCTCCGACAATAAACTGAATTGTATCCAAGGTCTCAGACCTTCTTTGAATGTCTCCGGCAAGCGATACTTTCAGGTTAAGCGCAGAAAGGTCTTTTTCAAGTTTTAAAGCAGTAGCTTCGGCTTCTGCATACATCCATCTGTCTTTTTTGGGCTGAAGCAAAAAGCAATTCCTTTTTTATACTTTCCTGAGTTTTTTCACCAAAACCTTTTAGTGAGGCAATTTTATTTTCGTTGCAGGCTTCAAGCAGCGCTTCAGTGGAAACGATGTCAAGTTCTTTCCAGATACTTCTTACTTTCTTAGGACCAATTCCTTTTATATTTAAAATATCAATGACTCCTTTTGGAGTTTGAGCCAATAAAGAGGATAATTCGGGGAAGGTACCTGTCGCATTCAAATCCTGAATTTTTCCTGCGATACTTTTTCCAACTCCCTCCAGAGCAGCAAGCTCTTCCTGGGAAAGTGTGGCTAAATCGCTGGATATTTTGTCAAGATTAAAAACCGCATTTTGGTATGTTCTGATCTTGAAAGGATTTTCCTCATGCAACTCCATTAATGAAGCTGTGAGTTTGAAGATGTTGATAATTTCCTGATTGCCCATTAATTCAAAATTAAAATAAAAATGAGGAGAAACCAATGAAGGTTTACGCTCTTAAATGTTTTTGAGGGAATAAGGGTTCCATTCAAAAGATTTTCTTTCGGGTTTAAAGGAAAAAAGTTAATTTTGAATGGAAATTGTGACCTAAAATGAATTATTGGCTAGTTAAATCAGAACCATTCAAATATCCTTTCGATCAGCTTCAGAAGGATAAATCAACTTTCTGGGACGGGGTAAGAAATTACCAGGCTCGTAACAATCTGAAAGCCATGAAAAAAGGAGATTTTGTGCTCTTTTATCACAGCAACGAAGGAAAGGAAGTTGTAGGGATAGCAAAAGTTCTGAAGGAATTTTATCAGGATCCGACAACGGATGATACCAATTGGGTCGTGGTAGATCTCGGTCCTCATAAAAAGTTGAAAAATCCTGTTACCCTTGAAACGATTAAAGCTGATAAAATTCTGGGTAACATGAGTTTAGTGAAGCAGTCAAGACTTTCTGTAATGCCTGTGAAGAAAGAGGAGTTTGACAGAGTACTTGAATTATCCGAGAAATAAAATTCATATAATTTTTCGAATAAAAACAGTTCATTATTATCTTTGAAAAATTTTTAAATGGAAAAAAAGACTCATCATCGGTACCGAACATCTTTCAATTACGATCGACAGGCTTTGTCATCAGTTGATTGAACTTCACGGTGATTTTTCCAACTCTGTTATTCTTGGTATTCAGCCAAGAGGTGTAAGCTTTTCAGAACGTATTCAAAGAAAACTTCAGGATATTCTTCAAAAAGAAGTAAAGATTGGTTATCTGGATGTTACTTTCTTCCGTGATGATTTCAGGAGAAAGGACAATCCTTTAAAAGCCAATGCTACCAAGGTACCTTTTCTTATTGAAGATAAGAATGTAATTCTTGTAGATGATGTACTCTATACAGGAAGGACTATCCGTGCTGCCATGGATGCCATGACAGCTTTCGGAAGACCGAGGAAGGTTGAGCTTTTGGTACTTGTGGACAGAAAATACAGCAGAGATCTTCCGATTCAGCCTAATTACATTGGTGTAGAGGTGGACTGCCTTGAATCTGAAAAAGTTTTGGTAGAATTAAAGGAAGAGGGACTGAAAGACGATAATATTTGGTTGATTAATAAAACCTAACAATGCAGCATTTAAGTGTTAAACACCTTCTTGGAATCAAAGACCTCACCAGAGAGGACATTAATTTAATTTTAGATACTGCGGAAAATTTTAAAGAAGTAATTAACCGTCCTATCAAAAAAGTTCCTTCTTTGAGGGATATTACTATTGCCAATATATTTTTTGAAAATTCTACCAGAACAAGATTGTCTTTTGAGCTAGCGGAAAAAAGATTATCTGCTGATGTTATCAATTTTTCATCATCATCTAGTTCTGTTAAAAAAGGTGAGACTTTGCTCGATACCGTCAACAATATCCTTGCGATGAAAGTGGATATGATCGTGATGAGACATAGCAGTGTCGGCTCTCCTCATTATCTTTCAAAGCATATCAAAGCAAAGATTGTCAATGCCGGAGATGGAACGCATGAACATCCTACTCAGGCTTTGCTGGATGCATTCACAATAAAGGAAAAATTCGGTCATGTGGAGGGTAAGAAGGTCTGTATTTTCGGAGATATCCTGCATTCGAGGGTAGCGCTTTCAAATATTTTTGCATTACAGAAGTTAGGAGCAGAGGTAATGGTATGCGGTCCAATCACACTTCTTCCAAAATACATCAAAGATCTTAACGTAAAAGTGGAACTGGATCTTAGAAAAGCTCTGGAGTGGTGTGATGTTGCGAATGTTCTGAGGATTCAGCTTGAGAGACAGACAATCAAATATTTTCCTTCACTAAGGGAGTATTCTTTATATTATGGAATTAATAAATCTTTGTTAGATTCCCTTAACAAAGAAATAATGATCATGCACCCGGGACCTATTAACAGAGGAGTGGAGTTGTCTAGTGATGTTGCAGATTCTCATCATTCTGTGATCCTGAATCAGGTGGAAAATGGCGTTGCAGTAAGAATGGCAGTGCTTTATCTGCTTGCTGGCGCTACAGAGTAATAGAGCTTAAAGCGAAAAGCTTAAAGCAAAAAAGTGAAATTAAGCTTAAAGCTGAAAGCAAATAAAAGGTTGCTATAAACATAATAGCTAGTTTCCTTTCCACTTTTGACTTTAAGCTTTCCGCTTTCCCCCAAACTTATCTTCCCTAAACTTTGTTGAATTACGTGTCAGGAATTTTGATTCAAAGATCTTATTTCTAATTTTGACAAAGGCAAACTATAAGTTTTTATGTACTACTCTTCAATTATTCAGGCGATAGGAAACACTCCATTGGTAAAACTTAACAAAGTAACCAAAGGAATAAAAGGGACAATACTGGTTAAAGTCGAATATTTTAACCCGGGAAATTCTGTAAAAGACAGAATGGCCTTAAAGATGGTTGAAGATGCAGAAAAAGCTGGAATTCTGAAACCAGGAGGAACCATTATAGAAGGTACTTCCGGAAACACAGGTATGGGACTGGCACTGGCAGCGATTGCAAAAGGCTACAAGTGTATTTTTACCACTACTGATAAACAGTCTAAAGAGAAAGTGGATGTATTGCGCGCATTAGGAGCAGAAGTTATAATTTGTCCTACAAACGTAGCACCCTCTGATCCGAGATCTTATTATTGCGTTGCTGCAAAGTTGAATAAAGAAATTCCGAATTCATTTTATCCGAATCAATACGATAACCTATCTAATACCGCTGCACACTATGAAACAACCGGTCCTGAAATCTGGAGTCAGACAGAAGGAAAGGTGACACACTTTGCTGCCGGTGTTGGAACGGGTGGTACGATGTGTGGAGTTTCTAAATTTCTCAAGGAAAAGAATTCATCCATCAAATCAATAGGCATTGATACATATGGTTCTGTATTTAAGAAATACAAAGAAACTGGCGTGTTTGATGAAAACGAAATTTTCCCATACGGAACAGAAGGGATAGGTGAAGACATCCTTCCTAAAAATGTGGACTTCAGCCTGATAGATCAGTTTATAAAAGTTACGGACAAAGATGCAGCTGTAATGACCAGAAAACTCGCCAGAGAAGAAGGGCTATTTGTAGGATGGTCCAGCGGATCTGCAGTCTATGGTGCATTAGAGTATGCAAGAGAGCATTTTACTGATAATGATGTGATGGTGGTTATTCTTCCGGATCATGGTACAAGATATCTTGCGAAAATCTACAATGATGTGTGGATGAAAGATCATGGATATCTTGAAAGTCGTAGCTTTGCGACAGCAAAAGACATCATTGCAGATCAGAAAAATGGTAAGTTGATTACCATTGCTAAAAATGATAAAGTTGCGGAGGCTGTTAAGATCCTTAACGGAAAAGGCATTTCTCAGATCCCTGTAACAGATGGTGATGCGTTTGTAGGAAGTCTTACTGATTCGAAGGTGTTGAAGAAATTGATTGAAAATCCAGGCTTGAAAGATTTGACAGTGGGAGAAGTTATGGAAGCTCCGTTTACTTTTGTAGGCTTGGATAATACAATAGATGTACTTTCATCTCTGATAACAAAAGAGAACACCGCATTGCTGGTTCGTGATGAAAAAAATGAAGTGCGGATTATCACTCAGGCAGATTTGCTTTCTGCGATGGCGCGATAAAATTTCAATAGATAATATTATTACTTATGCTGAATTATGAAGAGAATATTCTTTTTATAGTTCAGCATATTTTTTTAAGCAAAAAAGGTCTTTAAGATCAAGTCTCTTTCAAAGAAAAGTATTTCAAGTCGGCATTAGTATTGTTTTTTTATTATTTTTGAATGACCCAACAAGGACGTTTACTCTTTCTGTCCGGTCATTTCAGAATATTTTAATTTTTATACCTTATTAATAATCTTCCTGTTCAATGAGTCAACTTAAGAAATTAGAAAAGTTACTGGTTGCCAACCGTGGTGAAATCGCTATTCGTGTATTGAGAGCGGCATCTGAGTTAAAAATAAGAACCGTAGCTATATATACTTATGAGGATCGTTATTCTTTACATCGCTATAAAGCAGATGAAGCATATCAGATCGGAAGAGATAATGAGCCTCTAAAGCCATACCTCGATATTGAACAAATCATTCAACTTGCCAAAAGACATCATGTAGATGCCATACATCCAGGGTATGGTTTTTTATCCGAAAATGTAAATCTGGCAAGGAGATGTAAAGAAGAAGGAATCATCTTTATTGGTCCGGAGCCTGAGGTGATGGAAGCTTTAGGTGATAAGGTTTCTGCAAAAGAAATTGCAATCAGCGCAGGGGTGCCGATCATAGAAGATAGTAAGGAAAATCTGGTATCTGTTGATATTGCAAAGAAAGAAGCGCTTCGTATTGGATATCCCTTAATGATGAAAGCCGCAGCCGGGGGAGGTGGAAGAGGAATGCGTGTGATCCGGGACGAAAGTCAGCTGGAAAGAGCCTATAATGAAGCCAGGGCTGAAGCACTGAAAGCTTTTGGTGATGATACGGTTTTCCTGGAAAAGTTTATAGACCGACCGAAACACATAGAAGTACAGCTTATGGGAGACAATCATGGGCATATTGTTCACCTGTATGAAAGGGACTGTTCTGTACAAAGAAGGTTTCAGAAAGTGGTAGAGGTAGCACCATGTCCTGTTTTGAAAGAAGAGACGAAACAACAGATCTATACCTATGCACTTACAATAGCAAGACATGTAAAATATAATAATGTAGGTACTGTCGAATTTCTGGTGGATCAGGATGAAAGGGTTTACTTTATAGAGGTAAACCCGCGTATCCAGGTAGAGCATACCATTACAGAAGAAATAACAGGAATAGATATAGTGCGTTCTCAAATCCTGATTGCCAAAGGACATAAATTATCGGATCCCTGCATTTACATAACCAGACAGGAAGATGTCAAATGCAACGGCTTTGCCATTCAGTGTCGTGTGACAACCGAGGATCCTGCCAATGGCTTTAAACCTGATTACGGTACTATCATCGCTTATAGAAATGCAGCAGGTTTTGGTATCCGTCTTGATGAAGGAAGTTCTTATCCGGGTGTTAAAATATCTCCTTTTTTCGATTCTCTTCTTGTGAAAATTTCTGCTTCCGGAAGGACCTTGTGGGGCGCCTGCGATCGCTTGCATCGGACACTCAGGGAGTTCAGAATAAGGGGGTAAAAACAAATATAGGATTTTTAGAGAACGTTATTTCTCATCCTGAATTTATCAAAGGCCATGCTACTGTAAAGTTTATAGAAGAACATCCTGAATTGTTGAATATCAAAAATATTCAGGATAGAGGAACCAAGACTCTTAAATTCCTATCTGACATCATTGTGAATGGAAATCCGGATGTGAAGAATGTAGATGAAAAGAAAACATTCAGAACTCCACAAATTCCATTTTATGAAAAATACAGTCCTTATCCAGATGGAACCAAGCAAATCCTTACCAGCAGTGGTCCTGAAGGGCTGGCGAATTGGCTGAAAGATCAAAAGGCAATTCAGTTTACAGATACTACCTTCAGAGATGCGCATCAGTCTTTATTAGCAACAAGGGTGCGTACCAAAAACATGATCGAGGTAGCAGAGAGTTTTGCCAAAAATCATCCTCAGGTCTTTTCAATGGAAGTTTGGGGTGGTGCTACTTTTGATGTGGCCATGAGATTCCTTCATGAAGATCCATGGCAAAGGCTTCAGCTGATCCGTGAAGCTGTTCCGAATATCCTGCTTCAAATGCTGATCAGAGGCTCCAATGCTGTAGGGTATAAGGCTTATCCGGATAATCTGATCGAAAAGTTTATTGAAAAAACCTGGGAAAACGGTGTAGACATTTTCAGGATATTTGACTCACTCAATTGGGTTGAAGCCATGAATGTAAGCATCAAGGCTGTAAAAGAAAGAACGGGTGGTATCGCAGAGGCAGCAGTCTGCTATTCCGGAGATATTCTGGATCCTGACAACAAGAAGTATACGTTACAGTATTACCTTGATATGGCAAGACAGCTTGAAGATCTTGGTGCGCATATTCTCTGTATTAAAGATATGGCAGGTTTGTTAAAGCCCTATTCTGCAGAGCTGCTTATTAAAGAACTGAAAAAAGCAGTCAGCATTCCTATTCACCTCCATACGCATGACACTTCTGCTATTCAGTCTGCGACTTATCTTAAAGCAGTGGAAGCAGGGGTTGATATTATTGATGTAGCCATAGCATCTATGTCCGGGTTGACGTCTCAGCCTAACTTCAATTCCATAGTTTCTATGCTGAAAGGTCATGAACGTGAGCTTAAGTTTAATATGTCCGCTTTGAACAAGTATTCCAGCTATTGGGAAGATGTCAGAGAGTTTTATTATCCTTTTGAATCTGATCTGAAAGCCGGTACTGCAGAGGTGTATGAAAATGAAATTCCGGGCGGACAATATTCAAACCTCAGACCTCAGGCAGAGGCATTGGGCCTGGGAGAAAAGTTTGAAAAGGTAAAGCAGAATTATGCATTGGTGAACAAGATGTTCGGTGATATCATAAAAGTAACGCCAAGCTCTAAAGTTGTAGGTGATATGGCCTTATTCATGACCTCCAATAATCTGACAGAAAAAGATATTATGGAAAAAGGACAATACCTGTCATTCCCGGAGTCGGTAGTCAGTTTGTTTAAAGGAGAAATAGGGCAGGCATATGGAGGGTTTCCTGAGAAGCTTCAGTCTATTATTCTTAAAGGAGAAATGCCATTTAAAGAAAGACCTAATGATCATTTGGCGCCAGTAGATTTTGATCAAGAGTTTGAAGCATTTCAGCAGCAGTTCGGAAGGTCATCTACTTTCCTTGATTTCCTTAGCTATAAGATGTATCCAAAGGTATTTGAAGGATATGCAAAACACAGAGAACTGTATGGTGATGTTAGCAATATTCCAACCCTTGCCTTTTTCTACGGATTAAAAAACAATCAAGAGATTCTTGTAAAGCTGGGCAAAGGAAAGACAATTATTGTGAAGATGTTGTATTGCTCTGCAGCTGATGAAAACGGTATGAGAACAGTATTCTTTGAACTTAACGGGCAGACCCGAAATGTGCAGGTGAAGGACAATACCATTAAGGTGACAAGACCAGCTCATAAAAAGGCGGAAACGACCAAGCAGGTGGGTGCTCCATTGCAGGGTAAAATCGGACAGGTAATGGTAAAAGTCGGAGATGCAATCAAAGAAAACGCTCCACTGTTTGTTGTTGAGGCAATGAAAATGGAAACAACCATTACATCAAAGATGGATGGAAAAATTAAAAGTATTTACCTTCCGGAAGGAACAATGGTGGAGCAGGATGATATGGTAATAGAACTTGAATAAAGAGATGTTTTAAACAAAATGTGAATAAATTCTATTAAGGGACTAAAATAACTACATCATTATGAAACGAATAGTTGTATTAATCTTTTTAATTTCATTTTTCGCATTTTCATGTTCTTCCGGACACAGGAACCAGACCTGGGCTCCTAAAAGCAGTAAGAAAATGAAGGATGGGCATAACAGAAAATAGTTTGTTTTCCTGATTTCAAAGTAATGATAAAGGCGCCTTAATCGAAGGGGCCTTTTTTGTGTTTAGAATGGTTTAAAGAGTGGTTTAAAAAATATGTTTATACCGTGCTCCTAAGTTAAACACCTTTATTAAAGAGAAAGACACAAATTCATTCAATAATTTTCTGTATAAGTAAATGCCTGTCTCTTTGTCGGTAATGCCTTTTATTTACGAGAAGCACTAATAAGGAATATTATTGTCTGGAAACCGGCCATGGTTCATTGTGATAGTTTTGAGACGGAATAAATAAATGCGTCTTTGCCTACTTAAAAAAGACCATTGTCTAATTGCGAAAACTTACAGATTATTCAGAATCAGTTATTAAATTTTTATAGAAAATTGAGTTCAAGATCCGAAAAAGGTAATATTTATTCCGAAAAAAGAACACTTCATAATCAAATCCAAAGGCGGTTGATTTTAATTTTTAAATAAATTCTGGTTTGGGAATTTTAAACTGTCAAGTAATCAGTATGTTTAGGAGTTGAATGTACAAACTCAAATCCCCGAAAATTTGTTTGACACAGATATAGAGAACTGTTAAGTAAGAGGTAAAAAAACACCGGTAAATTCTGTTTGCTTAGTGATTACAATACCATATATTTACTAAATGAAGAAAATTATCATAGCAATAGATGGATACTCTGCTTGTGGTAAAAGCACTACGGCTAAGATAGTTGCTTCCAAATTAGGATATGCCTATATCGATACAGGTGCGATGTACAGAGCAACCACCTTGTATTTTCACGATCATTACGTAAATATCACTGACCCGAAAGCAATTCATAAAGCGCTTGAAAACATCCACATTACTTTTGTCTTCAATCCTAAAACCAATAGGAGTGAAACTTACCTGAATGGATTAAATGTGGAGGACGAAATCCGTAAAATGTATATATCTGAAAATGTAAGCGAAGTAAGTGCAATTAAGGAAGTCAGAAAATATATGGTTGCGCTGCAGCAGAAAATGGGAAAGAAAAAAGGCTTGGTGATGGATGGGAGAGATATCGGTACTGCCGTTTTCCCAACAGCAGAATTAAAGATTTTTATGCAGGCAGATATGAATGTAAGGGCATTTCGTCGTCAGCAGGAGTTATTAGAAAAAAAGCAGGTAGTTGGAATTGAAGATATCATTGAAAATATAGCTAAAAGAGATCACCTGGATACGACAAGGGAAGAAGGCCCGTTGAAGAAAGCGGAAGAAGCGTATGTACTGGATACTACTCACATGACTGTGGATGAGCAGGTAGATTTTGTGATTAATCTTGCCGTGGGGAAAATGATTGAAAGCCAAAATTCGATTATAATAAGTTAAATAAGAAAATGAACGTTACGATAGATAAAAATTCAGGCTATTGTTTTGGAGTCGAATTCGCCATTCAGATGGCTGAGGATGAGATGGATCAGGGAGGAGAACTCTATTGCCTGGGAGATATCGTACACAATGCCATGGAGGTGGACCGCCTCACTAAAAAAGGACTAAAAGTTATTAACCGGGAGCAGTTAAAAGAACTGCGTGACTGTAAGGTTCTTATCAGAGCTCATGGTGAACCTCCGGAGACTTACCAGTTAGCTCTTAATAACAATATTGAATTGGTGGACGCTTCCTGTCCTGTTGTTTTAAAGCTTCAGAACAGAGTCAAGTCAGCATTCGATAAGATGGAAGAAGTGGAGGGGCAGATTGTGATTTACGGTCAGGAGGGGCATGCGGAAGTCGTAGGGTTAACCGGACAGACAAAAGACAAAGCTATAGTAGTTACCAAAGAAGAGGATCTTGAAAAGATAGATTTCTCCAGACCGGTAACACTTTTCAGTCAGACCACAAAAAGTACCAAAGGTTTTTACAAAATTTCTGCCCTTATTGAAGAAAAAATGAAGGAACAAAAGGGGGCAGAAGTAGTTAATTATGATTACAACGACAGCATTTGCCGTCAGGTGTCAAATAGAGAACCTCAGTTGCAGAAGTTTTCAAAGGAACATGATGTAATTGTGTTTGTCAGCGGGAAAAAAAGCTCCAACGGAAAAGCTTTATATTCCGTATGTAAAGCCGAAAACGAGAAAAGCTATTTCGTGGAAAACGAACTTGAACTGGATCCCAACTGGTTTAAAGCAACCGATTCTGTGGGAATATGCGGAGCAACCTCGACTCCAATGTGGCTTATGGAAAATGTGGCCACCTTTATAAAAAATATATTCGCTGAGACAGGAACAGCTTCCTGACCCTATGAAAAAATTTCTTAGATACTTCCTGCAAGGTTTACTGTTTGTAATACCACTGTTTTTTACGATTTATGTACTGGTAGTATTCATCCGATGGGTAGATAACTTTGTCCCCTCTTTGTTTGAAACAGAGTTTTTTCCTGGATTGGGAATAGTTATCGTTGTTTCCGTTGTGACGGTCATAGGTTATCTCGGCTCCACGCTTATAGCCAAGCCGGCATTTACAGTATTCGAAAACTTTTTGTATAAACTTCCGCTTATCAACCTGATTTATTCATCTACCAAAGATGTGGTAGGGGCATTTGTGGGTGATAAGAAAAAGTTCAGTCAGCCGGTGATGGTAAAGGTGAACAAGGATTTTGATTTTTACAGATTGGGCTTTATCACACAGACAGATCTTAATGTGATTAATCTGCCAGATAAAGTAGCCGTATATTTTCCTCACTCCTATAATATCTCCGGTAATCTTTATATAGTTCCCAAAGAACGTATTACAATCATTCAGGCCCCAAGCTCAGAAGTCATGAAGTTTGTGGTGTCCGGTGGGGTTTCGGGGTTTCATCATTGAGGAATAATAATAAGCCAAAGGTTAATTTTTATTAGGAAGCGAGACTTGTTCTTGTAAATTTTTAAGAAAAGTGTTTTTGTTGATAATTTTAATAATCATATTGTTATGGTTTTGATTGTCAGGATTATCAGATTAGTTTCTTTCGGTTAGTAAAACCATAATTCCTTAAATTTTGTATTTTTGTTTAAATGGCAGATAAAGCTTACATAACACCAAAGGTACTTAAATGGGCTAGGGAATCCGCAAAGATTTCAGAAGAAGCAGCTGCCAGTAAAATACCTGTTCCAATTGAAAGATTAAAGGAATGGGAGAATGGGACTAGTCAACCTACAATAAGACAAGCGCAAACTCTTGCCAAAGCCTATAAGAGACCTTTTGCATTGCTATTTTTACCAGAAATTCCTAAAGATTTTCAGCCATTGCAAGATTATAGAAAAGCAGGTGCAAAAAACTTAAGTACAAGCTCAATTTTTATTATTAGAGAGATTCAACAAAAGCAATCATGGATTAAGGAGGTCAATGAAGAGAATAAAGAAGGAAAGCTTTCATTCGTAGGAAAATTTTCCATTGCAGATAAGGCAGAAATAGTTGCTAATGATATTTTAGCTACATTAAAAATTGATCCTTTAAGGTATAAAACAGAAAATCCAATTAGGGAGTGGATTGAAAAGACGGAGGCAAATGGTATTTTTATATCAAGGACTAGTTTTATCCATTCGAAACTAAAGCTTGATTCAGAAGAAATTCAGGGTTTTGCAATTGCTGATCCATATGCTCCATTCATTTTTATTAATTCAGATGATTGGAATTCCGCTCAACTTTTTACACTAGTCCATGAATTAGCGCATATCTGGATAGCAGAGACTGGACTTTCTAATGAAATAGAGGCAGACTTAAAAAGTAAGGATAAATATCACCCTGTTGAGCTTTTTTGCAATGATGTTGCGGCTAATGCTTTAATGCCGTTAAGCTATATGATAACTCTTGATAAAGTTGTTTTTGGGAATTCCAAGGAGATATTTAAAATATCCAAAAGTTTAGGCGTTAGTTCTTTCTCCTTTTTAGTTAGAGCGTTAAATCTTAATTTGATAGATGTTAAATTATACCAGAAGCTAAGAAAAGAGGCTGATATGGAGTATAAGTTATTTTTAAAAAGAGAGGAAGAAAAAAAAGCCAAACAAAAGGAAAGAGAAGGAGGGCCAAATCCTTATTTGTTGAGATTGAATAAGAACAGTAGACTGTTTACCCAAATTGTTTTAGATGCATTTCGTAGTGGAAGTGTTGAGCCTACACAAGCGAGTTTTTTGTTGAACACTCCTATAAATAAATTCTCATCATTAGAATCCCAGCTATATTCGTGAATTTAAAAACAAATATATATTGCTTAGATGCCAATGTATTAATTCAAGCTTGGCAGAAATATTACTCTCCAAGAATTTGTCCGGATTATTGGAAGGTATTGAATGAAATTGGCACTCAGGGTAAAATCTTTATTCCAGAAATTGTTCGAGAGGAGATAATTAGAACTGAAGATGAATTGTCAGATTGGTTAAAAAGTAGTAGTATTCCAATAAAGAAAATTGATGAGCCTGTTACTAGGTGTTTACAAGCGATCTATTCATATAATCCCGACCATATAAAATTGGTGGATAATATTAAAGCAAGATCTTTAGCCGATCCTTGGGTAATAGCACATGCACTAAATGAAAATGCTGTTGTTGTAACTAAAGAAGAGAAAGTAACTGCCAAGACCAATAAAATTAAAATCCCCAATGTATGTGAAAATATGGGAATAAGGTGGATTAATGACTTTCTTTTTGTTGAAGAGTTAAATATTCAGTTTAGTTGCAAAGTAGTTTAAGAAGGATCTAGGGGATTTTAATGTTTAGTCTCCCCTACGACGTCCTCCCATCTTTCCTAAACTCCTTCCTGATTCCATTAATCAGATCATCTGCAGTGATCAGATTGGAGCCTCTATTTAATGCCATTAAAGCACAATAACGAACCACATTTATGATTGCGCCACCGGCAAGCTCATATTCATTAGCCAGTTTTCTAAGATCGATTTTTTCACTTAATTCAAACTTATCTGTGAAAGCATTTTCCCAAAGCTTCAGTCTCAAGTCTGGGCTTGGCATAGGGAAGTATATCATAGACTGAAAACGCCTCGAAAAGGCATCATCAATATTTGATTTAAGGTTGGTAGCCAGAATGACTACTCCTGGAAAGTCTTCTATTCTTTGTAAAAGATAAGAAACTTCCTGATTCGCATACCTGTCTTTGGCATCCTTTGTCTGTGTCCGCTTGCCAAATAAAGCATCTGCTTCATCAAAGAATAATATCCATTTCTTATTTTCAGCTAGGTCGAAGATATTCGCAAGGTTCTTCTCCGTTTCACCAATGTACTTGGAAACGACCATTGACAAGTCGATCCTGTATACATCCAGTTTATTGGTTTTGCCTAGTAAAGATGCCGTAAGCGTTTTACCTGTTCCAGGAGGTCCATAGAATAAGGTTCTGTAACCTCTCTTAATGGTCTTGCCAAGACCATAATTCATTAGTAAATCATCCCCATGTCTGATCCATGCTGTTATTTCATTGATTTCGTCCAATACTTCAGGAGCAATGATCAGATCATCCCAACTCATGCCAGTCTTTAAAAGTGTAGCAGGAAAGGAACTGTTAAAATTTGGTTTGTACCCTACTCCGGAAAGAATATAGGAAAGCTGCTCCTGAGTAATTTTAATCTCTGTATCTAAGAAAGAATCTTCGGATTCAGGTATGAAGCTGATGATATTGTCAAATCTCAATCTTGAAGAAGGCTTGAATATATCAATTGCTTTTAACCTAGGGTATAATTCATTTCCGGCTACGAGGAAGATGAAAGTTTCTGCAGTTGGAAGAAACTTATTCGCCGGACTGATTTTTCCACCGAATTCAGTAAATATTCTTCCGTCAGCATTTTTAGTGAAAAAAGCATCCAGAATATAAGGTTTCAGATGTGGGGCCAATGCGAGAAGAACAAGCACCCGTTCATTAAAATTTAAATTGAAATGCTTTATAAACTGGACATAAAAGGTAGTTCCCTCTCTCAGCTCCGGTGGATCAGGGAAACAGACATCTGCTCCTGACTCTCCTATGTGCTGCCGAACTCTATATTCTATAAAAGTTTTAAACCACATCAATTCCTTTTCAAGGACATCACAATTCAATACCACCTGTGGTTTGCTTTTTCCCGCTATGCTTGGAATACTCATAAAAGTGTGTTAAAAATTAGCTATACGCTGAACTCAATAAATTTAGTTAAAATATCAGGAAAACTATACCCATTAGAAAAAAATACGTTTCGAAAACAGAAATGGAATTAATTTTATCGGATATTGGCTTAAGTCCACTCAAATAATTATTTTCAGTTGTTAATTTTTTGATATTTAAATAATCTCATGAAAATCCATAAGAAAAAAAAATCATCAAGTTTTTCAGGATACAGCAACCCCTAATAAAGGATCATCACCCGTGCATATGGCGCCTGTTCAAAAAATGGAAGCTAAGGATGAAGATCAATTACAGATGAAAAAAGGTCCTGTGCAGATGATGGAATCTCCTGAAATGGAAGAAGAGGAAGTGCAGATGAAGAAGGGACCTGTACAAATGATGGAGTCGGACGAGCAGGAGGAGGAAGAGTTACAGATGAAAAAAGGACCTGTGCAAATGATGGAATCCTCTGAGATGGAAGAAGAGGAAGTGCAGATGAAGAAGGGACCTGTACAAATGATGGAGTCGGACGAGCAGGAGGAGGAAGAGTTACAGATGAAAAAAGGACCTGTGCAAATGATGGAATCCTCTGAGATGGAAGAAGAGGAAGTGCAGATGAAGAAGGGACCTGTACAGATGATGGAATCAGACGAGCAGGAGGAGGAGGAGTTGCAGATGAAAAAAGGTCCCGTGCAGATGATGGAATCTTCTGAGGTTGAAGAAGAGGAAGTTCAAATGAAGATAGGCTCAGGTAATGCAATCGTTACTTCCTCTGCTGAAACAGCAGGGAGTCAAATGCCTCTTGCCGTGAAGGGTAAGATGGAGGCAGCATTCAGCTCTGATTTTTCTAATGTTAAAATACATGAAGGTGATAAAGCAGCTTCTATGGGAGCATTGGCTTATGCACAAGGGGAAGAAATTCATTTTGCACCTGGTCAATACAACCCGAATTCTACAACTGGTCAAGAGCTTCTTGGGCATGAGCTTGCCCATGTAGTGCAACAGAGAGAGGGAAGGGTAAAGGGAACAAAACAAGCCAAAGGACTTTCGGTCAATGACGATCCGGCTTTGGAAAATGAAGCAGATGAGCTTGGATTCCTGGCAGCACACGCTCTTGATGCAACAGAAGAAGTGGAAGAAGTGGAACCGTCAAAACCTGAGTTTGTTGTAAGTACCTGGGGCGCAAATATCCTTCAGGAGGCAGCGCCACATAAGCCCACAGGAAAACAAATCCCAATCGGTGAGCGACTTACACTTATAAGCAAAGATGATAAGGGGATTGGAAAAGTAAAAATCCAAAGTTCGGGAGAAGAAGTCTGGACCTCTATGTCTAAGTTGACAGAAGTCAAACTTGAGATAGAAGATCAGATGTTCCGTGTTGCAAAGGATGGAATGAAAATATATTCAAGTCCTTTCGTTACCAAAGGTACCAGTATTTCTTTAACTCAAACACAATACCTTAAACTTCGTGAATCATGCGGAAAATATGTAAGAGTGGAAGTTAGCCCAACTCAATGGGGATGGATAAAAAGAGAAGACTTACTTTTTAAACCGAAAGACACGGAAGATAATTTTGCTTCATTTACTGAAATCACCGACTGGACAGCCCTTGATGAGGTTGACGAGGAGACCTTTAAAAAGATAGAGGCGAACAGAAATGCCATCAATGACAGGACTGATACGCAGACTTACGGGAAAGGGCCAGGCAACGCCTTAAGCAAAAGCGGAAATGGCCACATGTATACTGGTAAAAATCTATATGATGCTCCCGTTACAGGTTCGTCTAAACAAGATTCCGAAGTTAAAACATCTATAAATACTGAATTGAAAAGAGAGGGTGGTTACTCTTCCATTAATACGTGGGATGGACAGGTGTTTACTTATGGGCGGGGCTTTGCCACTGGTGGGGGGCTTGTAAAATTGCTTAAGATTATACTTGCCAAGGATCCTAAGTATAAAAATATCTTTCTTCAGGTAGGAATCGGAATAAAAGGAAATGATATAGTGGTCATAGGAAGTGACAGGAAAGTGACAGCAAATGATGAGTCGAAAAAAGCTTATACTGCTTCAAAACTGATTCGTTCCGATACAAGGTTACAAAGCTTTTTTATGGAGCTTGGGGAAAAAAAAGAATATGGACAAGATGTCGCAGATGCGCAGGTGCAACTCCTTCAGACCAGCGGTGCATTCAACTATCCTTCTTATGTCGTTGATACGGAAAATAATACCTATAAAGATAACTGGAATGCAACCTCAGTAAGGTTAATGGCCCATCTGAAGCACTGGGCTCCCGGAGGGGCCAACTGGAATTCGACTGACTACAGCGATACCAAAGGTGACCTGATGCAGGTGATTTATAAATACATTACAGAAACTGCTAAGAAATCTGTTTTTGTCAAAGCGACTCATCAGAACAATGTAATTGAGTGGTCTACTTCTTTACTTGTGCTAAACAAATTTAAGGAGTTCTCAGAGCCACAAGGGATCGCTTACTCAACATTTACTGCCACCTATAATGATGATTACTATAAGGATCTTGAAATAAAAGATAAGAAGGTATACCTGAAAGGAGAAAAGAAGGTATTAAGTAATGCCATCATATTAAAAGACGGAGGTAAATATAGAATCGTAGTGCCAATGGGGAATAAACTTGATGCGCATTTAACTGAAGAAAAATAAGTATGATTGATGTGAAGACATTTATATGTTTCTTTATTTTCTCTTTATGCGCTTCAATTGCTATTGGGCAGAGTAATAAGAATCTTCCTTCTGATTCAAGAATACATAAAGATCTTAATGCTTTCTTTAGAAAGTATTATTCAGAGGAATTTCTGGATTCTAAAGTTTATCAGATCAAAGGCCTCGATATGGTGGCATTTGATTATAAAAGTGAAGATACACTGCGGCCGGATCAGATATCCATTCAGAAATTTCCTGGGAGTTTTATTGATACTATAAATCGAGAATGTCTTGTCTTAATTTCTCCTGCAGATACTTACCCACTTGGTCCTATCTGGGGAGTCCCTTATGCAATGCTTTTTCTTTATAAGTATCAGAACAATCAATGGAAGTTAAAGTATGCGGAGAATTTTTTCGGAAGGCTTGAACTTAAAACGCTTAATAAGAATTCCAGGTTAAATCAGATATATGTGAATATAGATTATTGCAATCAGGGCCAGTGTCAATGGCTCGCATCTGTCTTTCATTTTAAAAACAATAAATTGACAGAACTCTATAATGCAAAGTCATATAATGATCTTATGTTTTTAGCTGCACAGGTTGACGCTAAGGAGAAAGATTTTACGCTGCCTTCTCAAGGGGATACGATAGGTGTGGAAAATCATCTTGAGACCATTAAGGATATCGATGGAGATAATATTAATGAGTTTATAGTGACCGAAAGTATTACGCTTTTTAATTCTCTAAAGGATAATGAACTATATTTTGAGGGTGTTACAAGAAAAAAAGTGTATACTTTTAAAAATGCAGGTTTTCAGTTAAAGGAGGTTACTCCATTTACAAGAAAAATTTATAAGAATTAAACAATAAGAAAAGCCTGATGAGCTATGAATCACCTTCAGTAATCTGTATCAAAGTCAATAACCTCATCCCTAACCCTTATCCTGAAAGAGAAGGGAACAGTCGACGATAAAAATGTTGAATTTATAGTGATATAATCTGATAACATACACATTAAAATCCCTCTCCTTCAGGAGAGGGATTTAGGGTGAGGTCTTTTATGTTTTTACTTAATGTGTCCCCAAGAGACTTTAATAGCCATTAGAAAAAAATATTATCTATTTACATTACCATCATCTTCATCTTCGAAGTCTTCATCCTCTAAATCCTCCTCATAAAAATCTTCTTCATCAGAGTCCTCATCCTCATAAAAATCGTCCTCATCTTCGTCTTCATCTGTTTCAGCAATCTCAAGCTCTTGGAAGGTATCGGCGATGGTCTCTGCTTCAGAGTCCAGATATAAAACAACTGAGGGATTTTCTTCATCTTCTGCACCCCGGTCGGTGTCTGCACCGGACGGAATCTATTAATCATAGCTTAGTCAAAATATTCTCTGTAATCTGTGATAAAAGAATATCTTATCATTTCAAAGAAATTAGGCAGAACATTGATAGTCATCAGGCGTTATTATTAGCTGGTTTAATTCAAGAATAAAAAGTAATAATAAGTGAAAATATGACCCTTTATTTTTTATGCAACACTTTGGGAAAGATTCCGTCCGGTGCAGACACCGGCCGGGGAAATTTAATATTTGTTCATCATCATCTTCGAAATCATCATCATCTAAGCCCTCTTCCTCAAAGTCCTCGTCCTCATAATAATCGTCCTCATCTTCGTCTTCATCTGTTTCAGCAATCTCAAGCTCTTGGAAGGTATCAGCGATGGTCTCTGCTTCAGAGTCCAGATATAAAACAACTGAGGGATTTTCTTCATCTTCGCTTATATCTGCACCCCGGTCGGTGTCTGCACCGGACGGAATCTATTAGTCATAGCTTAGTCAAAATATTCTCTGTAATCTGTGATAAAAGAATATCTTATCATTTCAAAGAAATTAGGCAGAACATTGATAGTCATCAGGCGTTATTATTAGCTGGTTTAATTCAAGAATAAAAAGTAATAATAAGTGAAAATATGACCCTTTATTTTTTATGCAACACTTTGGGAAAGATTCCGTCCGGTGCAGACACCGGCCGGGGAAATTTAATATTTGTCAATTTTGCCTTCATCATCATCTTCGAAATCATCATCCTCTAAGCCCTCTTCCTCAAAGTCCTCGTCCTCATCCTCATAATAATCGTCCTCATCTTCGTCTTCATCTGTTTCAGCAATCTCAAGCTCTTGGAAGGTATCAGCGATGGTCTCTGCTTCAGAGTCCAGATATAAAACAACTGAGGGATTTTCTTCATCTTCGCTTATATCCAGCAATAGGAGACCGGCATGATCCATTTCTGCATAGCTGTCTATGTTGTTAGGAAGACCTAGTATTCCAAATGGAATCCATTGTTTATTTTCCACTTTTTCAATACTATCTTCATCCATGTAGTAATCATATATATCCATAAGGTCGCTCCCATTATGACTTAAAAAATCATTCCTTTCGGCTTCGGTCATTCCATTAGTCTTTGTAATAATGGTATCATGTTCCTTTTCTAGTTTAGCCCAGTCGAATACATGCAGGGTTTCATCTTCATCATTGATGATCACTGTTAAAGGCTTACCGATAAAAGGTTTTAACAACTTTGATATAGCATCCATTTTTCTGTTAGGTACTTTTTTTAGTGTAATGATAAGAAATATTTTATAATCAGAGATTTTTTTGAAGTGACTTTTATTTCCAGAAATTTTAATCTTTTTTAGAGAATTGATGTTTGAGTTTTATTCTGATTTTCTGTATATTATTTGACTTTTACTTCATTTCTAAAAAGTGTTTTTGCATCCACGAATGATGAAATATTGTTTTCTCTTAACTCACTTTTTTAGAACCTGTTATGAATAGGATATTTTTTGACCACTGAGTAATTCATTTACCAGTTTTTGGGGTTAGATTCACATAACTTTTTAACAAAAAAATCATGACTGAATTACTGGGAACTTACGTATCTTCTCCGGACAGGGAGGTATTAAATACAAGAATTGTAAAAGCATCCAGAGAGCAGGTTTTTAAAGCCTGGTCCAACCCTGAGTATCTGAAGAAATGGTGGGGCCCTCATGGCTTTACAAATACATTTAATGAATTTAATTTCCGTCCCGGAGGAAAATGGTCATTTGTGATGCATGGACCGGATCAAAAGGACTATCCTAATGAAAGTATATTTGTAAAAATTGAGGAACCTGGGCTGGTCATTTTGAATCATATTTCCCAACCAAGGTTCCAGATACAAGCATTCTTAGAAAAAATCTCTGTAAATGAAACAAAAGTATATTTCAGGATGATCTTTAAGACTCCGGAAGAATGCAATAAGCTGAAAGGATTTGTTACTGATAAGAATGAAGAGAATCTGGACAGGCTCGAAGTCGTGTTGAAAGATATGCAATAACTGTATTTATTTCTATTGACTATGTTTACAGATAATAAAATAGACGGACTACCTCTTGTTACTAAAGTTTTGTCTGTAGTGCCTTTACTTATCGGAATAGGCTTTGCGATGGTTCCTGTTTTGCTTTTCAAGATTATTGGTGGAATTTTATTTTTGTTCTCTATTGCAGCAGTTACGGCGCAGGAAAGGGTGAAGGTTGATTTTGTCAATAAGAAATATCGTCACTACTATAAAGTTTTAGGAATGAATTTCGGAAAATGGAGACCATTAAAAAACTTCAGTCTAATTACTTTAACTCTTAACAAAAGTTTGTATAGGGAAGTGAATTATGCATTGTTTCAATCCCCAGCATTAAAAGTCCCAATGTTTTCTTTTTTAGAGACTAATGTCAATATAAATCTTAAGCTCGATAACAGCCGCCTTGAAATCGCAAAAGGGAAATATGTCAAGATGAAGCAATTAGCAATTGATTTAGGTAAGTATAACAAGACGGATGTATTTGACTGCATTCATGAGAAAAAAGAAATTATAAAGTTCAAATCATGAGTTAGTATAAAGCGTATATAGTCTCCTGATATTCTTTGTATAAAAGGTTATAATATTTTAATTTAAGTTAAACTAAATCATAACTATTTATGGGCTGGAAAGCGTCTGCCATCATTATTAACTCCAATAAAGACACAGACTATAAATCTTTATTGTCGGCTTTAGGGTTCTCTGATTTGTCAAAGGTTAAAGATCGGACTGTTGAAGAAGTAATAAATCCTGTTGACAACGAGGTGTATATTGGCAGATATAAAAACAATCTTATCATATGTGCTCCCGATATGCCCTTGACCTTTTTTGATGATGAGGCAGGGCATGCAGAAAAGGAGTTGATTCATAAGTTTCCCGGTGCAGAAATATGTTCTATTGTATTACATAGCGTTGTAAACCTTTGGGGGTATGCTGTCATCAAAGACGGAAAAAGAATACGTGCCAGAGCAGGAAGTTCAGACGACGGGACTTTCCTTGAGTCGGGCGAGCCATTGAAAGAGGAACTTGATTTATTGGCCAAATCACAAATTAATGATGAAGGGGAAAGAGTATATCTTTTTGAAGATTTTCCTGATGAACCCATGTCTGAAGATCAGGTAGGAGAGAATTTTGTATTTGAAGTAGCCGGTAGATATCTGGGCGAACCGCTTGATAGTTGTGATGATTTTTTATTTAAAACCAGGTTGAAGGGGTATAACTACTCTAAGGTTATAAATCCTTCTTCCGAAAAATCAGGCAAGCCATGGTGGAAGTTCTGGTAGATATGTATTGTCCGTTAAAACCTTCTTTTGATGGCAAATACTAAAATGGAAAAGCCACTCGTTGATGCTGAATATGTGCTTGAAAAGATTCCTGGCAAAGGAGGATGGACATATGTTGTTATCAATGAAATCGAACCGGACAAAAGAGCGAAATTTGGTTGGGTAAAGGTTAGAGGAAGCGTTGAAGATTTTCAGCTTAATCAATACAAGCTTATGCCCATGGGGAATGGTAAATTATTTTTACCGGTGAGAGCGGAGATAAGAAAAAAAATCAAAAAACAGGAAGGTGATAAAGTCAGAGTAATCCTTTATCTGGACGAGAGACCTTTAGGTATTCCAGAAGAAATAATGGAGTGTTTTAAAAATGAACCTGAAGCTGTCTTTCAGAATTTTTCAGCCTTTACAGAAGGAGAACAAAAGGCCTATATTGACTGGATATATGAAGCTAAGAAGGAAGATACAAAGGCCGAAAGAATTGTAAAGATGATGGACAGATTATTGGAAAATAAGAGATTGCATGAATTGTAATGTTTGCCGTTAGAGTTTTGATACTTTTATTTTATATAAATTTTAATTTAAACATGAGAAAACTACTTTTATTTGGATTACTTATTTTTTTCGGATGTAAAAAAGATAAAGATGTGTCTTTAAATTCTACCTGCTCTTCAATTCCAATTGGTAGCGATACACTCCATGTAGATAATTATAAGCTATATCTTATTTGTATTCTGAATAGTAAATCGAGTGCATCATTAGAGATTGTTGATGAGAATGGAAATAAAATTAATGAGTCTGCGGGTTTTTCATTTAGCTTGATTCAGCTTAAAAATGATAATGATTGCTGGGAAGGCCAAAAGATTAAGGAAAGGAAGGGACAGGATGACACATTTGTCAGTGTTTTTTCAGGATACCCTTCAAAGTTTAATAATACTCAGACAACAGCAATCGTTAAATTTAAGATTTATGAAAAAGAATATTATTTGAATGATTCAAAAGTATATTAGGTAATTATTTTATAATGCTCCGGAGTTGCTCGCAATCCCGGAGCTTTTTATTTTATTTTTTCTCTAAGATAAATCCCGACAGCAAAACCAATAGTCCGGTAATCGCAAACATTCCACGATAATTGATATACGTTAGCCATTTTACTCTGATCGTTTCAAAGTTAATGGAGTCAGAGTTGAGAGGGAAGTCATTTACAATTTTATTAAGCGGTAATGATTGAGTAACGATCAGATACACATCTGCAGATAAGCATAGAAATGATATTATAGTCGTGATAAAAAGAAGCGATGTAGGTTTCTGAATTGTTGTAAGTGTCAGCAAAAGGCCTGTTATTAATGCAGAGTAGTATATAACTCTAAGGGGAGTAGAGATAACAGCATCAATTGCTTTCCTTTGCTCTATGAAACTTTCGAGTGATATACCCAATAGAGCTTTGCTTATGCCGGTGAGATAGAATATGCCCTGTGAAGCAATGATGATAAAGAACAATAAATAAGAGATCCTTAATGTTGCTGTGATCATGAATAATTAACTTTTAGTTTTTACAAATCTCAGCTAAAAGAAATTACCATGTCTTGATTTTAATCAATTTCGGTTATGATCTGGTCGAAAGCTTCTTTCGCACACGGCTTAGTGTCTCCGGTGTCATGCCAAGAAAGGATGCTATTAATTTAAGCGGAACCCTCTGTATGATTGAGGGGTATTTGATCAGCATGTCCTGGTACCTGTCTTCCGGACTGTACAATAAGAAAGATACTTCTCTATTTTCTTTTCTGATAGCAAACTGTTCCACCAGCTTTCTGCCAAAATTGCTCCAGCAATGATAGTTGTCGTAAAGATTCATTAAGCCTTCATAATCTATTGTTACCAGTTCAGTGTCTTCCATTGCTATTACATTGAAGTGTGAAGGCTCTCTGGAGATGAAACTGGCGGTAGAACCAGTGAATGTGTTTTCGAAGCAAAAATCTTTTGTGACTTCTTCACCTTGTATCAGAAAATATAGTCTGGTGAAACCTCTGGCAACGAAAGCCATTCTAGTGCATATCTCGCCTTCTTTAATAAAATGCTGGTTTTTTTTAAGTTTTTTTATCACCAGATGTTTTTCAAATTCCTGCCATTCACTTTCAGTGAAGGATATAACAGAAGTACAAAATGAATGAAAGGAAGCAATAGCTGAATTTTGAGTAGACATCAGTAATTTTTTTAAGTAAATTTAATTCAATTATCTTATTGTTTAATTACTATATTACCTTTTTGATAAGAAAATATGACTGCAGAAAAGATTATACTTATTACAGGAGCCAGCAGAGGCATCGGAGCTGCGACAGCGCTTATGGCAGCTTCCCGGGGGTATCATGTTTGTGTAAACTATGTCAAAAATGAAGTAGCAGCAAATGCCATTGTGAAAAAGATTGAAGATATCGGAGGTAAAGCTTTTGCTTATCAGGCAGACGTAGGAGACGAAGCACAGGTTAAAGAGATGTTCAGACAAATTGATATTAAGCTGGGGCCGATAACAGCTTTAGTTAATAATGCAGGTACTCTGGAGTTGCAATCCAGGGTTGAAGGAATAAGTAATGAAAGATTTTTAAGAACCCTTAAAAATAATATCGTGGGTACTTTTCTTTGTTCCAAAGAGGCTATTATCCGCATGTCAACGCACAATGGTGGAAAGGGTGGGAGTATTGTGAATGTTTCCTCCATTGGAGCCAAAACAGGCTCTCCGGGAGAATATGTTGATTATGCTGCAGCTAAAGGAGCAATTGATTCGTTTACAATTGGTCTTTCCAAAGAGATAGGTTCTGAAGGAATAAGAGTGAATGCAGTAAGACCTGGTTTTATATATACTGACATACACGAGAGCGGAGGAGAGCCAGGAAGGGTAGACCGGATTAAATCATCCATTCCATTGCAGAGAGGAGGAAGTCCTGATGAAGTAGCAAGTGCCATACTTTGGTTGCTTTCAGATGAAGCATCTTATACTTCGGGTACATTTATAGATATCGCAGGAGGCAAGTAAAAAAAATCCTTCCGGCAATCACTCTGCCGGAAGGATTTTTTATCTATTGGATCTAAATATTATTTCAGAGCAAAAACTCCATCATCCTGCAATTGCTTCATATAAAGCAAGCTTCCTTTTTTATTCAGGTGAAGATAATCTGAGTAACATGTTTTGTCATTGGTAAAGCGGCAATAATCTCTCACCTCAACGCCCGTATGATTTTTAACTGCAGCAAGAAAATCCTTGATGTTATAAATCTTGTTCAGCCAGATAGAATGGTATGGTGCTATGACGAATTCAACTTTGGCATTATGTTTCTTGGCTGCGTCCGCTATAGCTTTCAGGTTGTCAAGCCCTTTTTTCGTAATTACTACATTAAGGCTGTCGGCCAGGTTATCATGTATTAAAAGTTCATCTTTTATCTGTTTATCCAGAATCCAGTCGCCTTCCTGTTTTCCCAGGTAATACAACGCTCTGTGGAAGAGCTCTGAATTATACTGGTATAGTTTAGATATCTGGCAACCTCTGGCAGTCGCAGGAGACACCTTATGAATAAGTGCAGACATCTTTTCTGACTCGCTTATGTAAGGCCTGAAGCTGGTGATTACCGGATCTTCAGTTTTCATGACAAGGCTTACATCAACTATTAAAAGCTTTGCTTTATATCTTTCAAAATAATCTTCAATAAGGACCTGACCTACATCTCCCGGTAACGCATTGTAGCTTAAGTTGAGCGTTGTTTTTCCTGTGATTCTTCTGATCTCAGGCTCATAATAGCCGTTTCCTCTTGAGTTTCCAAGGATGACTATATCAGCTTCTCCTTTGCCATTGTACAGCTTGGAATAACGAATATTGCTTGACATGGTCAGGTATTCAAGGAATGCACCAATGCCACGGTCTCCCAGAAATATCAGAGGAATCAACACCAGGTAAACCCAAAGTCTGCTCTTTTCCTTTTTTACAACTTCCGGTTGTATTTCAACTTCAATGGAAGGAACTTTTACTTCGCTGATATTTTCAATAACAGATTCTTTCATTGTCGCTGGCGGTTAGAATTGTATATAGATGAATTGAGAATCGCTGAATGTCCCGAATAGAGCGATCATCCAAAGAATTGCTGAAAATGTTATTATTTTAAAAGCCGGAGATTTTAATACCAGTGCTTCAAAATCATTGCTTTGATGAACATATTCCAGGATCATCAGAATGGATACCAATCCTAAGTTTTTAATAATAACGAACTTATTTGGAAGATGTCCGAACGACATATCATTAAAAGCGAAAACTCCTTTAATCATTTCAAAAGCGCTGTCAAAGTCATTGCTTCTGAAAAATATTCTTGAGAAACAGGTAAGGAGAAATACAATGATCATTGCTGAAGGGATAAACAATTGTCTTGGTACTATCTTGCCCATTCTTTCCGTGTATGGAAGGATCAGACGTTGAACAACAAGGTATACACCATTAAGCCCGCCCCATACTACGAAAGTCCAGTTGGCCCCGTGCCAGAGGCCTCCAAGAAGCATTGTGATCATAAGGTTTCTGTAGGCATTGAATTTACCATTTCGGTTTCCTCCAAGTGGTATGTAAAGATATTCCCTCAGCCAGCTGGAAAGGGACATGTGCCAGCGGCTCCAGAACTCTGAAAAGTTTTTGGCCAGGTAAGGAAAGTTAAAGTTCTCAGGGAAACGGTATCCAAGAATTCTTGCTATTCCTATTGCAATGTCCGAATAACCTGAAAAGTCACAGTAAATCTGGAAAGAATAGAATATGATCCCGATGATGAGATACAGAGAAGAGTATTTGTCAGGAAATGCAAAGGCTGTTCCTACAAAAGATCCCAGGGAATCAGCAATAATTATTTTTTTTGCAAAGCCTAATAGAACTCTGGCAAGTCCTGTTTCAAAATTGTCCCATGTAAATTTCTGATCTGTTTTAAGTTGAGGTAAAAAGTCGTGAGCCCTCAAAATAGGTCCTGCTGTAAGCTTAGCAAAGAAGATCGAATAAACTGAAAATGCAGCAAAGTCAGTTTCTGCCTTTATCTTTCTTTTGTATACATCAGTTGTGTAACTGATTGCCTGAAAGGTATAAAATGAAATTCCAATAGGCAGAATTATATGGAGAGTGTTGTGAATGGTCCCTGTTCCGAATAAGCCTAAGACACTATTGGTAGAATCTATAAAGAAATTAAAGTACTTGAAAAAACCTAAAATTACCAGATTAAATACTATGCTGGTAATAAGCAGCCGTTTTCTCTTTTTCTCATCTTCAGTTTTCTCTATATACAATGCAAGATTATATTCAAATACTGTAGAGGCTAGTACCAGCGCAAGAAAGTTATAGTCCCAATAACCATAGAAAAAATAACTTGCCGCTAGTGTGAACCAGAGCCTGAGCTTCCCCTTGAAAAAGTAATATAATGGGATAAATATTAGAATAAATTCTAAAAAGTGGATGCTATTAAATATCATGCGCTTTTTGTATATATATGAAGGCAATAATACGGAATTTTGACCGGACTTCCAATTTAAGATGGGTGAGCGTGAGGTATTTTTAATCTTGGATAAATCCTAAATTTTCTGGTTTAAAACGACTGTTGCCGACCAACAACTTAAATTGTAAGTTAAATAGGCAACTATGTTCCATAACTTGGAGATATTCGTCTTGCGAGGATGGTATTTTTTGTTAATATTGAAGTATGCCACACATAGCTATTATCTCTGCGAGCGTACGAAGAGACAGGAAAAGTCATCGCGCAGCACTCTACTTTAAAAATTTTATAGAGTCAAATAATCTTGCCTCTGTAGAAATACTTGATTTACTGGAATATAATTTCCCTCTTTTTGATGAACGTCTAAGATTTCAGCCCAATCCTACTCCTCAAATGCTTGATTTTGCTTCAAAAGTAAAAAGTGCTGAGGGCGTATTGATTGTCACACCGGAATACAATGGTGGTTACCCTTCCAGTTTAAAAAATATAATTGATTTGCTTTATGATGAATGGTACAGAAAACCTGTTGCTATTTCAACAGTATCAGGAGGTAGTTTTGGTGGCACACAGGTCATTACGTCCTTACAGTTTTCTCTATGGAAAATAAGGGCCTGGACAGTTCCGGCCATGTTTCCTGTACCAACAATTGATAAATCATTTGATGAGCAGGGTAATCCTGCTGACAAGGCCGGAACAGATAAGAGAGCTAATGCATTTATCAATGAATTGTTATGGTGCATTGAAGCAAAAAAGAGAATGGATACTTAATCTGATATTGTTTTGTCCTTAATTGTTCTTCAAACTACTATCAATGCTCCACTGGAAGTTTGTTTTGACTTGTCAAGAAGCATTGAACTCCATCAGATTTCAACAAAAAAATCTGAAGAGAAAGTTATTGCAGGTAAAATGTCTGGCCTTATCGGCCTTCACGAAACCGTGACCTGGAAAGCCAGACATTTTGGACTCTGGCTCCAGCTCACATCAAAAATTACTGAGTATAAAGCACCGGATTTTTTTTGCAGATGAAATGGTCAGTGGGCCATTTAAGTCATTCAGGCATGAGCATGTTTTTGAGGTAAAACATGGCCGGACAATCATGACCGATCGATTTGAATTTCAATCCCCATTTGGTGTATTTGGTAAGGTTGTGAATGCTTTATTGTTAAAATTCTATATGAAGAAGTTACTTATTGAGCGAAATCATGTGATTAAAGAATATGCGGAAGGAGATCACTGGCGGGAACTTTTAACCAAAACGGATGTCTAGTAATTATCAGACTATTTTTACAAATCATAAATTAAAATTCATATGAAAAAGATTTTTATTCTATCATTTCTTTTAACTGTATTTGCCTCCGGGCAACTTTTAGCATGTAGCTGGTTTACAAAATCATTTTGCGAAACAATTAAAAATAAATCCTTTGTTGCAAAAGGGAAAATTGTCTCTTATCAGGAAAAGTCTATAAGAATAAAATTATTACAAACTCTCATAGGCGAAGAAAGTGCAGATACAATAGTCGTGTGGGATGAAAAAGATTTTGAATGTAATGGTGATTTTTCCATGTCTGCAAATCATATGGGAGAGATAGGAGATACAATATTTTTTACGGTTGAAAAAATAGCTGAAAAAGAAGAATGACTGGGAGCAGATCAACGATTACAGATACCTGGGGCATTATCTGGAAACCACGTTTCTGTACATTCAGAATGATACTGTAAACGGATTTATAAGCGGAGTTGACATGGCTCCTGATCAATATAAAATATTGAAAATGCATCAGGATCATTTTCTGGAGAAATTTCAGGACTGCAGAGAAAAGGGCGCTATCGTTATTACTTCAAATAAAAATGCTGAGGAACGCAAAGCATTAAATTTATTCCCAAATCCAGCTGAAAATCTACTCAATATAGATTTTACTTCAAGTCAAAATAAATATCAGTCTGTTGTAATTAAAAATCATTTAGGGCAACAGATGAAAACTATTGATATATCACAGTCTGCAAATATGGTTCAGATAGATATTTCTGATATGGCTCCGGGAGTTGTATTTGTTGAACTTGTAGGTAATAAATATACGGATAGACGAAAGATCGTGAAGACACAATAGGTGCTGGATTTTCTTTTGTTCTTCCCGTGATGTTAGTCTTTTGGCATGACACTTTGAGAAAATAAAAAATGAAATGATTTTGAGAGAAACCTTCGGTAGTTAATGCTATTATGTTTCGATAACAACCGAAGGTTTTTACTCATCATTGTATAGCCAATAGTAAGGTGAATTGTTGTAACCCTAATGCTGTACTTTTAATAGGCTTTGTGAAAGCTTTTATTTTGCTGTATCCTAGATACATAACCATTATTTGTAGTCAATCCTCATTAATGTCCAAACAAGCAAATGGATTCAGATAAACTCGTGTTGCAGCTCATTGACCATTTTCAAGAAGTTGTTGCTTTAGACAATAACGATATCGCATCCATCGTACCTAAATTGGAAATAAAGAAGCTAAACAGAAAGGAGTATTTACTCCAGCCCGGGCAGGTTTCCAGATACATGCGTTATATTGCGATAGGAAGCATGAGGGTTTACTACCTGGATGAAAAGGACCAGGAACACACATTGCAATTAGGTATAGAAAATTGGTGGGTCAATGACCTGTACAGTTATTTCAGCGGCAACCCTTCACGAATGTTTATTCAGGCCAATGAACCTACCACTCTTATACAAATCAGTAAGACAAACCTGGAAACATTGTATCAGGAGGTTCCAAGAATGTCAGATTTTTTTCGTTTGAAAATTCAATCCGCTTATGTTGCCTTGCAAGAACGTACAATTGAAAACATGAGCGTTGAAGCTTATGCCAGATATAATGCATTCATTTCAGAGTACAGGCATCTGGAACAGCGTTTTCCTCAATATATGATTGCTTCCTATCTGGGAGTCACACCTGAGTTCTTAAGCTTTCTAAGGAAAAAACACATTACGGATATTTCTTAAGATAGCTTAATTTTTATCGTTTCTCCTCCCTGTACTTTTGCTTGTATCATTCAAACAGGCAAAAGATGAGGGCAGAATATACATTGCTGATACTTTTTTTCTTATCAAAAGAACTTAACGCACAACAACTATCTTATACCCCAGACCTTGTAGCAGGACATCGCTCATTGATGTACCTGCATAATGTGAATTACTATTTTAACAATAAAGTTAAGATAAACAACCTCACATTATTTGACACAGAATACAGGTCAGATAAAGCAAATATATTTTTTATACGGAATACCTTTTCTTATAACGTCTCAAGAAAAGTTACTTTGAATGTAGCTGTTGGAATGAAAAATCCAGGTTCTTTCTTCTCCATTTCAGCACAATATCGAATAGTACAGCCCATCTATTCTTTTGCTTATTCTTTAGGTGCGACTTATCAAAAAGGAGTCACGCTTGAACAATCCGTTGCCTTAGAATACTTTCCTTACCTGAATGAAAACCTGCAAGTTTATTTTAATCTTCTGGCTATTGCCAATATTAATTTAGAGGAATATCAAAGAGGTCTGCAATACGTTCGACTAGGATTGAAAGAGAATAAATTAGCATACGGTCTAGCTTTAAATGCAGACCAATTCAACAATGGTAGAAAAATATTACTCAACACAGGAATCTTTATTAAACATAACTTTTAAATTTTATTGACATGAAAAAAAACATTGATTTAGGAATTTTTGTAACGAGAATTGCAATCGGATTTCCGATGCTGGTTTACGGAATCAGTAAATTGTTCTATGGAATAGACTTCATCAAAGATATGCTTATAGAAAAAGGATTGCCTTCGTTTATTGCTTATGGTGTGTTTTTGGGAGAAGTAGTAGCACCTATACTTATCATCATAGGTTTTAGGACACGTTTAGCAGGTTTCGTATTTGCTGTAAATTGTCTTACCGCCATTTGCCTGACACAAATGTCAAATGCTTTCAAACTTAATGACTATGGAGGATGGGCCTTAGAATTATTAGCTATTTATATGCTTATTGCAACAGGTATTTTATTTACCGGGGGTGGAAAAATAGCTGTTTCAACCAATAACCAATGGGATTAACAGGGACAGCGCATAAACATTGTATAAATTTATCGTAATTCTTCAAGATGCTATTATTTGCTCGTTTTCAGTGGGATTCCATGAATTGAAATAAGCATATTGTAGTGCCTTGTTCATTTTGAGTATATTGCACAAGTCATTATTTTTTTTTCTGATAAAGCAAAGCGGTATGCTATGCGTTGTTGTAATTGTAAGATGATATTTGATATGAGTAATATGAACATTTATTTAAAAGAAATAACTCGCATAAAAAACAAGTGCTTCTTTAACCAGGGGCAGCTTGACACAGTTATTGGGACGCGTCATTTCATCAATAATAACTACGATAAGCAGTTAAACCTGGACTTACTTTCACATCTCAGATTTACATCAAAATTTCACCTGATAAGACTATACAAAAGATACTACGGTCAGACACCAGGACAATATCTTATTGACCGACGATTGGAAAAGGCAAAAGAACTTTTAAAAGAGGGACAGTCTGTAACAGAGACTTGTTTTGATATTGGCTTTGAAAGCCCAAGTTCTTTTAGCACGTTATTCAAATCTAAGTTTGGACTGACACCAACAGAATTTCAAAAAAGAGCAATTTTCACAAAGTCTGACAAGGAAGAATTTTGAAATTTTACAGTCTAACCCTAAAATTTTAAAAGGATGAAAATAAGAGTAATCAGCATTCCTGTACAAGACCAGGAAAAAGCCCTGAAATTTTACACTGAAAAATTGGGCTTTGTGAAGAAAATTGACGTGCCATTAAGTGAAGACAGCAGGTGGCTGACGGTTGTAAGTCCTGAAGAACAAGACGGACCGGAAGTTCTCTTGGAACCATCCCCTCTTCATTTTGAACCAGCAAAGGTTTATCAAAAAGCACTATTTGATGCTGGTATACCCTACACACAATTCAATGTTGAAGATGTCCAGAAAGAATATGAAAGGTTGATAAAACTCGGAGTTGAGTTCAGTGTAAAGCCAACTGAAATGGGAACAGTAAAAATTGCTGTTTTTAACGATACATGTGGTAACAATATACAGATAGTGCAAATGTTATAAATACAAGAATAACTATTTTCAACACTGATTTGACATGGGAGCTGACAAAGGATTCTTACAAGTTTAGCATTAATAATAAGAGGAATCGAAATGAGAAAGAGGTACAAAATCCTTGTAATAATTATTGGAGTAATTGTTTTGTTCCCTTTTTTATATTCAAGGGTACAGATAATATTACTAAAGAGGGGAATAGATGGAGGCTGGTGTTCCGGTCGATATGTAGAAGTAAATTTAAAAGACTTAAAAATTGAAAAAAGATTCCCTTTCTCTGATGGTGAGTTTTTATTTTCAAATTTGGAAGATGAATTACCTCCCATTATGATAAGACTGAACCATAATAAGGAAATTGTTTGGGCTGTGCAATTTGAAATGGAGAAGGATTGTATCAATATGAATTCGATCACTGAGTTAAAGTACGATGAAAGCTATAATAGAATAGAGTTCTTTAATAGTAACTATGGAGAGCCGGGAGTGATCCAATTAACCTTTGATTATGAAATTGCCTCTGTGTATACGAGTTATATGTAATTGATAAGGGATGCAATTATTGCCTCATCCTTAATTGATAAAACAGGTAAGGAATTGCATTCTGCATAATAAATCCAACTATTGAAATCCCTTCACACATGTTCATCGTTTCTCTATCATACCAAAAACCTATCACCGAAGTAGAAAAGTTCATTGATCTTCATATCCGTTTTTTAGACAAATACTATTATGAAAAGAAATTCATTTTTTCCGGAAGGAAAAACCCAAGGACCGGAGGTGTAATATTGGTTCGTAATGTGGACAGAGAAACATTAATGGGAATGATAGAAGAAGATCCTTTTTTTCAAAATGAAATTGCGGATTATGAAATTACAGAAGTGATACCGACAAAGTATGATGAAGGCTTCGCTTGTTTTATAGAAGAAGCGTGATTTTAATTTTTGGAGTTTGGTGTAAGTTTCAGATAGCTAGTTGATTAGTGAAGTTTGTTTGGAATGAAAGTTTTTCCTTATAACTTCGTTACTATTGTGATTAAAATGTAACCGAAATTTTAAAATAAAATCATGTTAAAAAATATATCCTTATCGCTTCTTCTGTTAGCCGGAGTTTTAGCAACTTCTTCATGTTCCTCACCTGAAAAGAACAAAGCTGAAAAGATTTCTATCGAAGTATCATCATTGGCCTTAGATACAGATCCTGTCTGCAAAATGCCGGTTGAAGGCCACCTGGCTGATACATTGAATATGGAAGGTAAAGTATATGGTTTTTGCAACACTGCTTGCAAAAACGAGTTTGCGAAAGACCCTTCTGCTTATCTGAAATAGTAAAGAAATATTGACTACGTTTATGAGAGCTCCGAAAAACGGAGCTTTTTTTTGTAAAAAAAGGTCTGCTGACATAAGGTTGTCACTGAACTACTTTTTATTTACAGAGTTAACCATAAAAAAATAAAAATGAAAACAGATCTGATTGCGCAAGCTTCCATAGAGATCAAGGCAGATATTAGAACTGTCTGGGATGCTCTCATTAATCCGAAAGTCATTAAAGAATATTTGTTCGGTACAGAAACTTCCTCCGACTGGAAAGTAGGTAGCAGAATCTCATTCAAGGGTGTTTGGGACGGAAAACCTTATGAAGACGGTGGAATAATCACTGCCATAGAGCCAGAAGAGAGCTTCAAATACACTTATTGGAGCTCCATGTCAGGAACACCTGATGTGGAAGAGAATTATGCCAATATCTCTTATGATCTGGAAGAGTTGGAGTCAGGAGTCCGTTTGACTATAAGTCAGGATAACATTCAGAGTGAAGAAGCAAGAGCACATTCTGAAAAGAACTGGGCTATGGTACTTCAGTCTATGAAGCAGTTATTGGAAAAAAAGTAGAAAAGATGCGGAGGCATCGAAACATTAGCCTATTGCCGGTGCCTCTGCCTCACTTCCCATCTCCCTTAATTTCCACTTAGTAGCGGTCATCAGTTTTCGTATATCATTCCAGATATTAAACGAATATAATCCCAAAGCTAAACCTAATATCAGTCGGACGATAATGTCAGTCCTTTGTCCTTTAGTCATGTCCCAGCACATCTTGCCATCAGGGTAAAAGCCGCCATAGTTGTATAATCTGAATAATTCAAAAGCGATAAGCGAAAAAGGAAGGATAACAAGGAATGCCTGTAGAATATGTGCAACAATCCTATAGGAGGATTTCTTTTTGAAGTCTATCGTGTCAATATCTGACCCCGTGAGAAAAACAGATTGATTTACAATTCCAAAGTAAAGGTATCTCTTGATATGTAGATTGTCTGAATTCCGTGATCTCTCCAGTAGTTCCGAAATGACGTGATGTTGCCTTCTTGCTGAGAAGTAATACCAGGTAGCAATTACAACAAAGCCCAGCATGCCCACAAGGATGATGTCGCTGACAGAAAACTGAACGCCTATAACAGGAATTTCTATGAGCTCAAATTTGTCATATATGATATTCTGAAAAGATTCCTGCTGCGGATCTTTAGTAAGACTTTTGTTCTTTCTGAAATAACGTAGCCAGCTAAAAACCCTGTTAAATTCAGCAATAAAAATGATGATACCTGCAATGTTGAGAATAAGGAATATTTGCCGCGTTCTCTTGGATGCATCTATGTATGCGGTAATAAGGCTCTCCAGAATCTTCTCTTCAAACTTGTCAATACTTTCCCTTGGAGGCTTTCTTAAAAGAGATGAAATCTTTTTTCTGACGTTTCTGAACATAGCCTGGAAAAGACAAGGGCCACCTTTAGTCTTATCAAGGTTTAAAACACACTGTTGGATAAGATGTTTAATTCATGTATAAACATCTTCGCATTTCTATATAAATGGTATTGATCATTAACCTCGGTAATCCATTCTTTTCCTTATCTCTTTGGCGGCATCATCTCCTGCCCATTTTTTACAAAGATAAAGTCCAAGGTCCAAAGAGGCTGAAACAGCACCGGCAGTAATTGTATCACCATCTTCAACGATTCTTTCCTTGCTTACAGTTTTGCAATAAGAGGCAAGGGCTTCATACTCCATGAAATTTACAGTGGCAGTTTTGTCTTTTAAGTATCCTGCAGCTCCCAGAAGAAGGCTTCCGGTACAGATGGAAATTTTATATTTTACGTTTTTTGAGGTCTTCAGCCAATTGATAAAGTCAGTATCAAATTGAAGCTTTCTTGTGCCAAATCCACCTGGAACGATGATGGCATCATATGCGCCAAGATTATTTTTTATTTTATTAGCTTTCACTTCAAGTCCAAAATTATCTTTATTACTTTCAGAAAAAGCACAAATGTCCCATTCCAGATCAGGAATATAATTAAGTGATTTGAGTCTGCTTAGCGGGTCGTATACTCCTATAAAATCAAGCCAGGTAATGCCATTAAAAATTATGTAAGCTATTTTCATGTTTAGAGGTATGTGAAAAATTAATATAAAAGTAATAAATCTCCGGTCAATAAAAACCGGAGATTCAGATTGAAAATATTGTTTATTTAACCTTGCTGGTATAGGCAATCAGGTCAACAAGCTTGTTTGAGAAACCCCATTCATTGTCATACCAGCTAACAACTTTTACAAAATGATCATTGAGAGAGATACCTGCTTTTGCATCAAATACAGAAGTCCTGTCATCTCCGAGAATATCAGTAGAGACAATTTCATCTTCTGTATATCCTAAGATGCCTTTAAGTTTTCCTTCTGAAGCTTCCTTTACAGCTTTTTTGATAGCTTCATAGCTGGCAGGTTTTTCAAGACGGCAGGTAAGATCCACTACGGACACATCTGCAACAGGAACTCTGAACGACATACCGGTCAGTTTACCTTTAAGAGATGGAATGACCAATCCTACAGCTTTCGCTGCTCCTGTAGATGCAGGGATGATATTCTGATAAGCGCCTCTTCCTCCTCTCCAGTCTTTGGCTGATGGCCCGTCAACTGTTTTCTGAGTCGCTGTTACAGCATGTACTGTAGTCATCAGTCCTTCAACAATTCCAAATGTATCATGCAATACTTTCGCGATAGGAGCTAATGCATTTGTGGTGCAAGAAGCATTGGATATAATGTTAAGATCTTTTGTATAGGCTTCATGGTTGACCCCCATTACAAAGGTAGGGGTATCGTCTTTGGCAGGCGCAGAGAGCACCACTCGTTTTGCACCGGCTTGTATGTGCTTCTGAGCAGTTTCCTTAGTCAGAAATAGTCCTGTAGATTCTACTACATATTCAGCTTCTACGTCATTCCATTTAAGTGCTGCAGGATCTTTTTCCGCAGTGATGCGGATAGCTTTACCATTCACGACAAGCTGACCGTTCTTAACTTCGATGCTTCCATCAAATTTCCCATGTGTGGAATCGTATTTGAGCATATAAGCCATGTAGTCAGCATCAATAAGGTCGTTGATAGCTACGACTTCAACATCAGACCTTTTAATAGCTGCTCTGAATACAAGTCTCCCGATTCTGCCGAATCCGTTGATTCCTACTTTTATCTTTGACATAACAATTATATTTTTTAATGAAAAATAAATCTTTGTTTTTCTTAAGCAATGTTATCCCTGAAAGCTGTCTTAAAGCTTTTGCGATAAAGTCCGGGAGTAACGTTCAGATGCTTCAGAAAAAGTCTTCTGAGTGAGTCCTGGCTGCCTATTCCGCAACTGTCTGCTATCTGGTCAAGGGAAAGGTTAGAATCTTCAAGGCTCCTTTTGGCTTTTTCTAGCCGAACTTTCTCTATATATTTTCCAGGGGTGATGCCGGTTTCTTTCAGAAATACTCTTGCGAAATTCCTCGGGCTCATAGCGCAATGTTCCGAAAGCTGTTCTACTTTTAACTCCTCATTGATATGTTCGGAGATATATTCCTGGACTTCTCTGATAGGTCCGCTTTCGGTTTGCTGTTGAGCCAGTACAGTGCTATACTGAGACTGATTGCCTGGTCTCTGAAGAAATAGCACCAGCTCTTTGGCAACAGTAAGGGCAAGCTCTCTGCCGTAATCTTCCTCTACCATTGCAAGTGCCAGGTCCATGCCTGAAGAAACCCCAGCGGAAGTATATATTTTCCCATCACGGATAAATATAGGATCAGGATCTACTATAATCTCAGGGAACCTCGTCTGTAGCTCATTACAGGCCATCCAGTGGGTAGTGGCCCTTTTTCCGTTCAAAAGACCTGCTTCTGCCAAAGCAAAAGTTCCCCTGCAGATGGATGCAATCCTTCTTATTTTTCCCGAATTCTGATTCAGCCACTTATAAAAGTCCTTGCTAAGTCTGAAAGGGCTTTTGGAAGCATAACCGGCAATAATCAGGGTATCAATTTTCTCCTCAATTGCTTTGTAGCTTAGAGGGGTATTAATAGTGATTCCTGATGATGATGTACATGTTTTCTTTCCATGCTCCGGAGAAATGGTGATCACTTTGTAAGCTTCTTTTCGGGGAGTACCGGATTTTAAGGTAAGAGAGGCTCTGCTAAACACATCTGCCGGTCCTGCAATATCAATCAGCATGGTGTCTGGCATGGCAACTATGGCGATAAGCCGCTCTTTTATACCGTTTACAGGAGTCATAAATTCCCTTGTTTTTATTATATAAGTCAAATGTAGAAGAAAAGGATCTTGGCAGCAATGACAATTTTGTTGCATTTTCTGCCAATTTTAAAAATATTGAAATGAGAAATTTAAGTCAAATGTGCTGATCTTTAATATTTACTAAAACTGTGAATTACGGGAGAAATAATGACAATAAAGGGCCGTCTGTCGGACAGCCTTTATTGTTGAAGCAGAAAAAGATTTGTCTAATTTAGGTGATGTAAAAAAAGAAATTAACAAA
This sequence comes from Sporocytophaga sp., assembly GCA_024707265.1. Classification (GTDB taxonomy): domain Bacteria; phylum Bacteroidota; class Bacteroidia; order Cytophagales; family Cytophagaceae; genus Sporocytophaga. Next base: position 407,864 of record JANQAB010000002.1, read on the forward strand.
GTATCTTCATTTAAAGAAATCTCTTCTGTTGCATCTTTGCAAAGTATATATGGCAATAACAGAAGTTGAAGGCAGAGAAGGAATTTCTTTTGAAGGATTTTTTCTTTAGTTTTTGCATTTATTTCTTGGGCAAGAGTTTTTGTCAATTCTCTGCCAGTAGGAGTCTTAAAAATTGAATCTCAATTTATTTTGTTATTATTAATTGTACCTGATCGGGTATAAAATTACTGAAGTTTTCTGTTTTTGTACCCGATCAGGTATAAAAATGTAAAAAATTGTTATTTTTGTACCTGATCGGGTATAAAAGTAGCTTAGTTAGACTAAATTATACCTTTTCGGGTATAAAACGCAGAATAAATGGATAGTCAATTTTACCATACTGGATCTTTGAGCCAGTTTATAAAGGGGAGAAGAAAAGCGTTAGGGCTTACGCAACAAGATCTGGCAGATAAAGCAGGGGTAGGATTGAGGTTTGTAAGGGAGTTGGAAGCCGATAAACCTTCCATGCAAATGGACAAGGTTAACCAGGTACTTTTGCTATTTGGATATAAATTAGGTCCTGTACCTATGGATCGGGAAAGGTTGATCAATGAGAAGAGCTAAAGTTTACATGCATGAAAAATGGGCAGGAACGCTCATCGAAGATGAGAGTGGTTACCACTTTCAATACAGGAAAGAATATTTGGACGATAGTAAAGCTGAGCCAATCAGTTTAACAATTCCTTTGCAGGAAGCTCCGTTCCAGGACAAGGTCTTGTTTCCATTTTTTGATGGTCTTATTCCTGAAGGCTGGTTGTTGGAAATTGCAGAGAAAAACTGGAAACTGAATCCAAGGGACAGAATGGGGTTATTATTAACTACTTGTCATGATTGTATAGGAGCAGTAAGCATAATACCGTTTGAAGGGGAAGAGCAATGAGCATGAGAAGATGTTTATACTGTTACCAATCCTTAGAGGAGGGAGATAAATTCGAGTACCATGGTACTTGTAGTAAAAAGATATTTGGTAACGCAGAACCACCGGAACTGGAATATAGCAATGATCAGATGTTGCAGCTTGCTGAAAAAGTAGTTCGAAGTCAGGTAACAATTACAGGTGTACAGCCAAAGCTATCTTTAGGGATAAAGAATATGACAGGAAATGATGTTGCACAAAAGCTTACGATCACTGGTGTTTGGGGAGAATATATATTAAAGCCTCCAACTATACATTACCCGCATCTGCCTGAATTGGAAGATGTAACAATGCATCTTGCAGAAATAGCCGGGATAAAAACAGTGCCGCATGCTTTGATAAGACTTGCATCTGGAGAGCTGTCATACATAACGAAACGTATCGACAGAAAAGGAAAGCAAAAGTTTCACATGGAGGATATGTGCCAGGTTACAGAAAGGCTTACTGAAGCTAAATACCGTGGTTCATACGAACAGATAGGAAAGGCAATTATGAAGTATTCATCTAATCCCGGATTGCATCTGATCATTTTTTTTGAGCAAGTGATTTTTTCTTTTCTTACAGGAAACAATGATATGCATTTAAAAAACTTTTCGCTGTTTAAAGATCCAAAGTTAGGTTATAGCCTTAGTCTTGCATATGATATGGTAGCAGCTGCACTTGTTGTGGAAAATGACGATGAAGAACTGGCTCTAAATCTTAATGGCAAAAAAGAAAAAACTTAGGCGAAAAGACTTTGAGGCATCAGCAGAACTTTTTAAAATGGATAAGAAGGTTCTTGATAACATTTTCAAACGAATGAAGAAAGCTTTGCCTAAGTGGCATACGTTTATAGAAATAAGTTTTTTACCGGAGGAAATGAAGCAGGCTTATCATGAGATGTTGGATAAAAAGGCGGGGCAGATAGGAATGATGTAGATGAGCTTGATGATTAGTGAGAGATTCTCCATATACCAATAAAGATAATTACCAATGGGACTCGAACCCACGACCCTCCCGACCTCAGGTCGGGATGATCTACCCAACAGAACTTTTATGCTTATTGATGTATTCTTTAACCTTCACTGGATTCTTGAAGTTCTTTAGCTTTTTCTTGGTAGCTAACGCCTCAGCCCTTGTTAGAAATGTGAAATGATACAGAAGTTTCCAAGGTCCTTTATTCCGTGTAAATACAGAACCTCCATAGTTATGACGTTTTACTCTGGCTTCTAAATTATCTGTTTGTTCAATGTAAAGGATTCCTGAAGTCTCAGACTGTAAAACAGAATGCCATAAAAAAGATAGATAACCTTGTTCTCGAAGAAGGTGAAGTGACTGGCCATGCACACAGGCTAAGCGGATTGATAGAAGTGCTGGAGGAAAATTTATCTGAAAGACAAATTCTGTTCAGATTAGAAAAGAATGCTGTACTTACTCACGAAGAACATGATCGTATGGTACTGGATAAGGGTATTTACCTTAAAGTATCACAAGTAGAGTATGATCCTTTTTCAAATATGATACACTGGATAAGAGATTAGGAAGAAAAATGACTTACTCTTTGTTCTTTTTTTATTTGAAGAGATGAATCAGGGAATGGAAAAAAGGTTAGTATTGTCAGTGTTCACAGATAAATTTTAAGTTTTTCATAATTTAAAAAGTAAGTGTTTTATTGGATGATACACGGAGAATGAGTTCAAAGTTTGACTGAAAATATTTTAAAATATTATAAAGTTTTTTTGCTCTTTTATATGGTTGCTTTATTAATGAAAAGAATTAATTGTTTTAAAAGGATTATATATTTTTAGGGGCATCCATAGAATTATATTTTTGGAATTTTTCTTTAATCTTGTGGCATTGTCTGTGAGATTATTATGGTTTAAGGAAATTTAATTTTCTTAGCAGTATAATTTTTTACTTTTTTTGTGTCAATTTATATTTTGTTTGGGAAAAATAGCTTTTAGTCGCTTATTATTGTATGTTTGACGACATAAAACATGTAATATGAAAAAAGCTTATTTTTATTCTTTAATCACATTCTTAACTTTTATAGTTTCTTTGACAAATATAAAAGCTGCGTCAGTTAGTGGTTTCTCAATTAATTCTCCACTCATTAATGGAAAAGTTGCAATGACCACAGATGGAAATACAACAATTAATTTTACGGTTAATTTTGTTAGAACGACATCGGAATATCCTACATTTTTAGTCAAACTTGTATCTGACAACGGAAATTTCAAAAACAAGGATCTTACTTCTATTATACAAATTAATTCAACTGAATTTGGAACCGGAACTACTCTTTCCAAAACTTATTCAAGAGATGTTGCTATCTCCAACACCTATTATCCTAATGCAACTGCTGTACTACTACAATATAGTATAAATGGTAATGATTGGGTATTTTCAACAAATGCATATCAAGTTCAGTTTTGTGAACCAGTTACAGTATCTCCTTCAGTTGTAATTTGCCCTGGAAGCTCGACGACTCTCACTGCAAGTGGTGCAGACTCTTATACATGGTCTCCCGCAGAAGGGTTAAATACCACAACAGGTGCTACAGTTGTAGCAACACCATCAGTTACTACTATCTATAATGTTGTTGGCAATAAAACCAATGGTTGTAGTTCAACTAAATCCGATACTGTCATTCTTTGGCCATTTAATATTTCACCCGATGTTACAACGTGTTATGGATCTCCAGTCAAATTAGTAGCAAAAGGTCCGGGTGTGCCCGGCTTTGTAAGGACTACCTATAGTTGGTCTCCTTCCGATGGGTTAAATACAACCACGAATGATACAGTTATAGCAAATCCAAGTGTGACAACCACCTATACAGTAACGATGAAGTTTCTCACCTGTACAATTACCAAATCAGTTACTGTAACAGTTGCAGGGGTTTGTGGTACTTCTATGGAATATCCAATTAATTTAGGTACAATTCGTCCTTGTGACATGTTATCATTAAGCGGCAATACCACTGGGTTTGGAAATAACTATGGAAGTGACAAAACAAATGGCCAGCCAAGTCCAGATGTTTTTTATAAATTTAAAGGCTCTGGTATTGGCTCTGGCAATTATAGTATTTCTACTTGTTCTAGCAGCTATTCAGGTGCAGATTTTGATACTTACCTACATTTGCTTACAAGTTCAGGTCAGTGGATTATATCAAATAACGATGCTTGTGGAAGTAATACATCTGAGATAAATGTAAATTTGCCTGGAGCCTCTTTTTATATAGTAGTAGAAGGTAATAACAGCTCTTCTGGAAACTATAATTTATTGTTAAGTCGGGGAGGCTCGTGTTTAAGATCCGGAAGTGACTTAAGCGAGTCAGAATCATATAATATGGAAATAAAAACGCAACTTGTTCCAAATCCTGCTACAGCTGATGATTTTAGATTGGTTTTGGCAAATGGTCTTCAAAAGGCAGCCAATGTTGCTATATATGATTCTAAAGGAGGGTTAAAGAAATCGATTAAAAATTACGATTATGACACACCTATAACTACTAATGATTTGGAGAACGGTATTTATTTCGTTACGATCACAGATGAATTTAATACTGAGACAAAAAAACTTGTAGTTAATAAATAAAGGTTAGTTTAATTTTAAAAATAAAAAAACGAATAGTTTGAACAATATCAGCTATTCGTTTTTTTATTTTAAATCATTCCTCACTTATTCTTCAATCAATTTAAAGGGTGGAGCGAAATGAAAAAGTAAAAAAAGCTGCCCTTTTTGAAGGCAGCTTTTTTTATTAAAGGATTTACTATAAATTATTTTTGAGCAGTCATTACTGTTTGATAAATGAGTGGAGCAGTACCAATACTGAATTTGAACGTTGAGCCATCAAGTTGATCAATCTTAAATGTTTCGTCATCTATAATAATTTGAGTATCATTGTTCGTGAATTCCCATGTTCCAGGATTATTTCCTCCGCATTCATCTGTATTTGAATCTGTATAAGTTTTATCAGTTTTAAATATTTGAAGAGATGATTTATCACAATCTTCTAATGGGACATTCTGACCTGCTAGCGATTGGCTAGTTACGGATCAATCGGAAAACCTGGGGGGAAAGTTAAAAAATCTTTATTTTGTACAAAGTTATGCAGAGTGAAGATTATAATTTAGTTAGTTTGGTACTCCCTTCAGGTATCCTTGATTTCTTTTTAATAACCAAAGTTGCTCATACAGAAGAAGTACTGAATATTTATCTTGAAGAGAAAAACATAAAACCGGAAGAGTTTAAGACAAGCAAGCTCACCAGCAAGGGCTTTTTTGATGAAATAAAAGTTCAGGATTTTCCAATCAGAGGCAAAGATGTATTCCTTTATATCAGACGCAGGAGGTGGGAAGATGAGGAGGGATCGATCGTTTATCGGAACTGGGAACATGTAGCCAAAGGAACGCGAATGACAAAGGAATTCGCGGCTTTTTTAAAAGTTATATCTCGATTCCAAACCGGTAAGCTGTAAAGCTCTGGGAGATTATTTTGGAGTTGATGGTAAACTTCTGGAAGAACAATACAGAGACCATCTTAGCAATTTTCATTGCTGGGATCAACTAGAACATGCCGAGCAATGGATTCTTTATGAAGATAATCTTGGCCCATATTTAAGTATAGACGAAACAGCTCTTTCTCAGGGAGAGCTGTATACAGTTGTCACTAATAAAGAAGCCAGAGGCCAAAAGGGATGTCTGGTAGCAATGATCAAAGGCACCAATAGCCAGACAGTACGTGAAGTTCTGAGCAGGATACCAGATTTCAAAAGGCATAAAGTAAAAGAAGTAACTCTGGATATGGCAGCTTCAATGGAAAATATAGTCAAATATTCATTTCCTAAAGCCACTCTTGTTACAGATAGATTCCATGTCCAGAAGCTTGCATTTGATGCAGTACAGGAAATGAGGATCCAACTTCGCTGGGAAGCGATAGAACAAGAGAATAAAGAGTTTGAGCTCAGTAAAGAATTAGGGAAAAAGTTTATTCCGGATATTTATGAAAATGGAGATTCATTGAAACAATTGTTGGCCCGTAGCAGGTACTTGCTATTTAAAGCAAAATCAAAATGGACCCCGTCACAAATACACAGAGGTGAAATACTTTTCAGACTCTATCCATCCCTGGAAACTGCGTATAATCTATCAATACAGTTAGGCAATATATTTCAGACAACAAAAGATAAAAAGAGTAGCCTTCACTAAGCTGGCTCAATGGTATGATAAGGTAGATAAAGCAGGATTCAAATCATTTGCCACCGTGAGGAGATCAATTGAAGCTCATTATCCCACTATTTTAAACTTCTTTGATAACCGCAGTACCAATGCTTCTGCTGAATCTTTTAATGCAAAAATCAAAGCCTTCCGATCTGCTTTCAGAGGAGTAAGAAATGTAACTTTCTTTTTATTCAGACTTGCAAATATCTATGCTTGAAAAAATTATATCGCTCCCCAGAAATTCCGATTGATCCGAGAATCTTCCAAGGTCCTTTGTTCCTAGTATATAAGGATCCTCCATTGTTATGGCGGTTCAGTCGTGCCTGTAAGTTATCGGTTTGGCCAATGTAAAGTTTTCCGGAAGTCTCAGACTCAAGGATGTAGGTGTAGTAAATTTTCATAGCTGGATAAAAAATAATCTAAAATAAAAAAAGCGACTTAATTTAGTCGCTTTACTTTTAAGGGTGGCCAATGGGACTCGAACCCACGACCCTCCCGACCAAGGTCGGGATGATCTAACCATCTGAACTATTATAGTTCGAATAGAGGATCATAAAGCGACTGAAATAAAAAAAGCGACTTAAATTTAGTCGCTTTACTTTTAAGGGTGGCCAATGGGACTCGAACCCACGACCCTCCCGACCAAGGTCGGGATGATCTAACCATCTGAACTATTATAGTTCGAATAGAGGATCATAAAGCGACTGAAATAAAAAAAGCGACTTAAATTTAGTCGCTTTACTTTTAAGGGTGGCCAATGGGACTCGAACCCACGACCCTCAGAACCACAATCTGATGTTCTAACCAGCTGAACTATGGCCACCGTTTTACTTTAGGTGTGCAAAGATATAAGAACGAATTTTAATTTACAACAAAATATTTCATAAAATTATATTCTGTTGAAAGAAAGTCGTTTACCATAATTGCTTTCGTCAAATTTCCCTTCTTCATACACTAAATTACCACTAACAAGGGTATGGGTTACTTTAGAATGGAAATTTACTCCCTCGAAAGGAGACCAACCACATTGATATAAAATGTTGTTTTTAGCTACTTCATATGAAGCTTCCAGATCCACTAAAACAAGATCAGCCCAATAACCTTCTCTGATATATCCTCTCTTTTCTATCTGGAAACAAATCGCAGGGTTGTGACACATCTTTTCAACTACTTTCTCCAAACTGATTTTTCCTTGTTTGTAAAACTCGAGCATGGCATTAAGGCTATGCTGAACCAATGGTCCGCCTGAAGGAGCTTTCCAATAGTTCTGACTCTTTTCCTCTATAGTATGAGGAGCGTGGTCCGTAGCTATAATGTCAAGATGATCATCAAGCATGGCTTTAAAAAGCGCTTCTTTATGTCTTTTTTTCCTTTACTGCAGGGTTCCACTTTATCCTGGTTCCAAGTCTGTCATAATCGCTGCTGTCAAACCACAAATGATGTACGCAAACTTCAGCAGTAATCCTTTTTTTCACTTAAGGGCTTTGAATTATCAAAAAGGCTGATCTCTTCTTCCGTAGATATATGAAGGATATGCAGCCTTGAGTTAAATTTTTTTGCCAAAGCTACAGCCATAGAAGAAGATTTGTAGCAGGCTTCTTCATTTCGTATAATAGGATGGATCGAAGCAGAAGGATTTTCTCCATATTTTTCCTTTGCCAATGCAGTGTTTCTCTGAATCGTTTGTTCATCTTCACAATGCGTTGCAATGAGCATTCCGGCGTTTTTGAATATTTCTTCAAGCGTCTTTTCATTGTCAACCAACATGTTACCTGTAGAAGAACCCATGAATACTTTTAACCCACAGACATTTTGAGGATCCGTTTTCAATGCTTCCTGTAAGTTGTCATTTGAAACGCCCATGAAAAAAGAATAATTGGCTAAGGATGTTTGCGCAGCCCTGGCATATTTTTCTGCTAACAGCTCCTGAGTCAGTGTATTAGGAACTGTATTCGGCATTTCCATGAAAGAGGTTATGCCTCCGGCAACAGCTGCTTTAGCTTCAGAATAAATAGTTGCTTTATGTGTTAAACCTGGTTCTCTGAAGTGTACCTGGTCATCTATAACGCCTGGAATCAGATACTTTCCTTTCGCATCAATTATTTTATCGGCCGGTTTGGAAGAGAGGTTCTGACCAATTTCCGCAATAAATCCGTTTTCTATAAAAATATCACCTGAAGAGATCCGCCCTTCATTTACTATATTTGCATTAAGGATAAGTATTTTTTTCATTCTTGAAAATATTTGTCACAAGATACAACCTGCTTCATCTTGGGGCAACAATAATATCGCTATAATAGATCATGTCCAATTTATTTGAAAATTTAAAGCTTAATAAGCAACTACTTAACGCCATCGAAGATGCTGGTTATGAAAAACCTACTGAAATTCAGGAGAAGGCCATTCCTCAGATTATGGCAGGGCATGATATCCTCGGTATCGCTCAGACAGGTACCGGTAAAACAGCAGCGTATTTGTTGCCATTGCTGATGAAAATAAAATATGCTCAGGGAATGAATCCTAAAGCATTGATCCTTGCCCCGACCAGAGAGCTTGGAATTCAGATAAATGAAGAAATCAAAAAGCTGGCTAAATATACCGACATCAGAACAGTAGCTGTTTTCGGGGGAATTGGTCCTAAGCAGCAAATTGAAGAAATCAGGAAAGGTGTGGATGTAATAGTCGGTACACCGGGAAGATTTATGGATCTCTACAGGGCAAAAGAATTGGTTGTAAAAGAAATCAAGACACTCATTCTGGATGAAGCGGATAAGATGATGGATATGGGCTTTATGCCGCAGATCAGGCAAATCCTTGAAGTGGTGCCAACGAAACGCCAGAACTTACTGTTCTCTGCTACTATGCCTTCTAAAGTGGAGTCATTAACAGAAGAATTTCTCGAATATCCTATGAAAATAGAAGTAGCTCCTCAGGCTACTACTGTTGAAGCAATAGAACAGGAACTATATAAAGTCCCCAACTTCAAAACCAAAATAAATCTTCTTGGACATCTATTAAGAAATCAGGAGTTAACCAGAGTTATCGTTTTTGTGAAGACAAAGGAGACGGCAGAGAATGTATTCAAATTCATAGAAAGAAAAATATATTCTGAAGTCAGGGTTATTCATGCAAACAAAGGGCAAAACACCCGCATCAATTCAATAGATGCATTTAAGGAGGGAAATGTAAGAATACTTGTAGGGACCGATGTGGCAGCAAGAGGAATAGACGTTTCTAAAGTTAGTCACGTAATCAATTTTGATGTGCCACTCATCTATGAAGATTATGTACACCGAGTAGGAAGGACAGGAAGGGCAAGTGAGAGCGGTGTTGCTATAACTTTTGCATTGCCAAATGAAGCTTACCACATCGAGCAGATTGAAAAGCTTATTCGTAAAAATATTTCTGTCAAAGAAATTCCGGAGAAAGTTTTTATAGAAGAAACTCCATTTGAAGAAAAGCAGGAAATGGATAGGGAATTGGATGATCTTAAAAAAGAGACTTAATCCTGAATTTAAAGGAGCATTCCACGAGAAAAAATATCCGAGAAAAGATTTTCCGGGTAGAAAGGATACTGGTAAAAAAGGCACAGGACAGAAAGGGAGAAAAGAGACTCAGGGTAAATCCGGAAGCGCCAGAGGCAAAGCCGGACTTAAAGGTAAGGCTCCAAAAGGAAAATTTAGAAAGTGATTTTTAACTTTGACTAATAGAATTTTACAATAATCGAGATTATGTTTTTATTAATCTAAAAATATGGCGTTGTAACAGCTAATCGTCTATATTAGTATTATAGTTTTTTGGTTGAATAATTATTAACAACTTTCCATAGCTGGTTGAAAGATCTTGGGGTTGAGTCGGGGATCCCTCCTCGCTTGCCCCAAGTTTCCTTTATTAGGTATCTTAAAAGCAGCTTCTTCAGTTTTCCTCCTATTCTATTAGCAATATTGGTTTTGAGCATTGTAAATCTGAAAATCTTAGTCAGCACATGTTTCTTTTTAGACTCTGCAGAAAAGACATCTTTCCTTTTCATAATCAATAAGGTCTGAAGGTCTATTTTCACAGGACAGGCAAGAGTACAGTTACCGCAAAGAGTACAGGAATAAACAGGGTGTTGTATTACATTATCAGGGGTGGTAATAGATTTGACAGGAAACTGGATTTGTTCTGTTAGGTTTATCGGACATACAGAAACACATTGCATGCAATCTATGCAAGAAACAAGCTGTCTTTTTAAAGGATCCGGAAGAAGATCAGTCTTGCCTCCGTCAACCAGAATTACAATGAGTCTTTGAGTCGGCGACAAAGGGCCGGACAGCATCTGGAACGGAAGAGGCTTTTCGGGTGAAGAAAAGAAATCAAGGAAAAGAGGAAGGTCTTTTCCTGAAGGAATCACCTTGTTGATATCTGCTATAAGTATAGATGCCTGCCCTGCCGCAAAGAAGTTCAATGCTTCTCCTGTTATAATCGCATTGCCGGATTCTGCTATTAGAAAGGCGGCTTCAGAGATGCTCAATACCCTTTTTTCTTCAGATATTGGATTTTTTTTGCTGATTATTTCAAGGCCAAGATTCTCTAGTTTGCCTGGTAAACTCTGAGGAAGCTTTGATGTTGCTTTAGCAGAGAGGTTGAATTTTTTAAGAGAAAATTTTTCAGCAAGCCTTATGATTTCATTCTGGGCATCATCGTAGGTAGCACACCAGATCAGATGACCTCCTTTTTTTGAGAAATTTGTCTCAAAATCTTTGAGGTGTTTTTCAAGATTTGATACTGTAATCTCTCTGATATAGGATGCTCTTTTCCTTGCCAGCGAAGGATTGCTGAAGTTTTCCAGATATGCAGGTTTGGTCATCGATTATTTCTTTCCTCCGTCAACTTTAATTGTTTCCTCTCTATTGGCCAATTCCCATGCCGTAGCAAAGATCAATTTGGTAATCTTGGCAGCTTTGTCAAAAAGAATTTTATCTACAGTGTCTGTAGGTTGGTGATAGTCTTTATGTACTCCGCTAAAATAGAAAATCACAGGGATGTTGTTTTTTGCAAAGTTATAGTGATCAGACCTGTAGTAAAACCTGTTAGGGTCATCAAACCTGTTAAACTTATAATCCAGTTCTAATTGAACTCCGTTTTTATTGGCATTTTCATTAATCGTATGAAGGTCTGAAGAAAGACGGTCACTGCCTATGATATAGACATAGTTTTCATTATTGGCATGCTCTTCATCCAACCTTCCGATCATGTCTACATTAAGGTTAGCAACAGTTTTGTTAAGTGGGAAAACAGGATGGTCCGTATAGAACTCTGATCCCATAAGACCTTTCTCCTCAGCAGTTACAGGCATTATCAGAATACTTCTTCTCGGTCCTTGTCCGTTTTTCTTTGCGAGTGCAAAAGCCTCTGCCATTTCAAGAAGGGCAGCAGTTCCACTACCATCATCATCTGCTCCGTAATGAATCTTGCCATTTTCAATTCCAAGATGGTCATAATGAGCAGTAAGTATTACTACTTCATCTTTCTTATCCGTACCTTCTATAAGACCAAGTACGTTTTCTGTCTCTACTGCAGATTCAATTACTTCCGCTTTATAGACCAATTTTGCTGGCTTAAAAGAAGGTTTGTAATTATTACCTTCCTTTGCTATTTCTTCCTTCTGAGCCAAAAGTTTTTCCTCAGTTGTTTTGAGCAACTCAGCAGCAAGCTTGGTGCTGATAAACAAAGCACTTCCTCCTCTTGATTTATGCGAAAAACTAAGATATGGCTGAGCGATGTGGCTTTTCAGCTGATTCAACCTTGTTTCATAATCATTAAAGTTATTTCCTACAATAATAAAAACTTCCTGAGCGCCCAGTTTCCTTGCCTCTGATGCTTTTTTTCCTCCAGTCATTGCCCCAGTCAGATGCTTGCGTCGTGCCTGTTACCAATGATTTTCCCTCTTTTACAGGTTCCCCCATAAATATAATAACAGCCTTTCCTTTTAAGTCTTTGTTTTTATAATCCGAATAGTCAGGAGTATTAATTCCATATCCACCGAAGACAACGGGAACTTTTATTTCCTTAGGAACTTTTATATCTCCATAAGCATAGAAGTCTTTAAGGAAAACTTTCTTTTCCTTTCCGATTTTAAGATATACATCACCCCAGGATCTCTTTACCAGGATAAACTTCTGAAAGAAAGATTTCTGTCCATCCGGAGTTGTTACAGCCGGTTGTAAACCAAGTTGTTGAAAGTGGTTTTTGATATATTCGGCAGCCTTCTTTTGACCTGCCATCCCGGTTTCTCTTCCTTCAAGGCTGTCAGAAGCCAAGATATGAAGATGTCGGGAAAGGTCATTGGCTGTAATGGTATTCTCATAGGTTGAAACCTGGGCAGAGGCCTGGTTCAACAAGGTAAAAAGACTGAAAATAATGAGTAATCTGTTCATGCAGTAAATTTAATTATAGGCCTGGCGTAAAAAAAGAAACTGGTGAATATAATTGACAGAACGGAAAAAAGGTTCAGCTAATTTGAACTAATTATTTAATGTTTGAGAATCAACAAGAATTGGGGCCAAGGCTGTGCAATAGTTATCCACACCCTTTTCTTTTGCTTATAATCTCTCTTTAAATTTAAGTACTTTTGTAAGATAGAAATGCATAATTGGAATCCTGTTTATGAAAATTAACCTTAACCAAAAATCAGGCTTTAACGAAAGACATATAGGACCTTCAAAAAACGATCAGAAGGAGATGCTAGATCTGATAGGCGTTAAAAGTCTGGATCAGTTGATCAATGAAACCATCCCTGAGTCTATTCGCCTCAAAAGGGAGCTTAGCCTTCCTGAGCCACTAACTGAATTTGAATTCCTTAAACATTTTGGTTCATTGGCAAATGAAAATAAAATCTATAAGTCATACATCGGTTTAGGTTATTATGGCTGTATTACACCTCCTGTTATTCAGAGAAATATCCTGGAAAATCCGGGTTGGTATACAGCCTATACACCATATCAGGCAGAGATTGCTCAGGGTAGACTGGAAGCATTGATCAACTATCAGACAATGATCACAGATCTGACCGGAATGGAGCTTGCAAACGCTTCTCTTCTTGATGAAGGAACAGCAGCTGCAGAAGCTATGAATCTGATGCATTCCGGAAGAGCGGGTTCGAAAAAGAATGCAAATACTTTTTTCGTTTCGGAAAATTGTTTCCCTCAAACCATAGAAATTCTTAAAACAAGATCTACTCCTCTTGGCATTACGCTTAAGATCGGTGATGTCAATTCCTCTGAAACTTTAGGTGCTGATATCTTCGGTATCTTGCTTCAATATCCTGATGCTAACGGTGAGGTGATTAATTATAAAAATCTTACGGACGCTGCACATAAACAGGATATTATGGTTGGTGTGGCCGCAGATCTTTTGAGTCTTACAATCCTTATATCTCCGGGTGAATTTGGAGCGGACGTAGTCGTCGGCTCTACTCAGAGATTCGGAGTTCCTATGGGATATGGCGGGCCTCATGCTGCCTATTTTGCTACTAAAGATGAATTTAAAAGAAGTATACCGGGAAGAGTAATCGGAGCTTCAGTAGATGCTCAAGGTAAGCATGCTTATCGTATGGCCTTGCAAACAAGAGAGCAACATATCAGAAGAGAAAAAGCAACTTCAAACATCTGTACTGCCCAAGTACTCCTTGCTGTAATAGCGGGAAGTTATGCTGTTTACCATGGCCCTCAAGGTTTAAAAAACATTGCGCTAAAAGTGGCAGGATTGACTAAGCTTCTGAATAATGCTTTAACCGATTTAGGGTTTACTCAATCTAACAAGCTGTTCTTCGATACTCTGAAAATAGAAACAGGTAACTTGACTGATGCTGTAAAGAAGGCTGCAGAAGCAAAAGAAATCAATTTCCGTTATTCTGAAACCAGCACATTCATTACACTTGATGAAACTGTAGCTTTAGAAGCTATTAAAGATATTATTTCTGCATTTGCAGAAGTAAAAGGGAAGAAGGCTGAAGATATTTTATCAAAACTTTCAGAAGACGTTGATATTACTTTTCCGGGATTGGAAAGAACTTCATCTTACCTTCAACATCCTGTCTTCAACTCTTATTATTCAGAGCACGAAATGCTCAGATATCTGAAGAGATTAGAAAATAAAGATCTTTCATTAGTTCATTCCATGATTTCATTAGGATCATGTACTATGAAGCTGAACGCTACTACTGAGATGATTCCAGTGACCTGGGAGAAAATAGGGCAGATACATCCTTTTGTTCCGGCTGCTCAGGCTGAAGGGTACAAGAAGATCTTTACCAATCTTGAGAATTGGCTTTCTGAAATCACAGGTTTTGCGGGCGTTTCTTTGCAGCCAAACTCCGGAGCTCAGGGAGAATACGCAGGACTCATGGTTGTGAGAGCGTATTATCAAAACAAAGGTGAAACACACAGAAATGTGGCGCTTATTCCTAGCTCTGCTCATGGTACTAACCCAGCTACTGCTGTCATGGCAGGTATGAAGGTAGTAACGGTGAAATGCGATGAAAAAGGAAACATTGATATTGCCGACTTAAGAAGTAAAGCAGAACAGTACAAGAACAATCTTTGTGTACTGATGGTCACTTACCCTTCTACACATGGAGTTTTTGAAGAAGGTATCAAAGAGATTTGTCAGATTATTCATGATGCAGGTGGTCAGGTATATATGGATGGGGCAAACATGAATGCTCAGGTAGGGCTTACCAGTCCAGCCAATATCGGAGCGGATGTATGTCATTTGAACCTTCATAAGACATTCTGTATACCACACGGTGGTGGAGGTCCTGGTGTTGGTCCTATTGGTGTGGCAGCTCATCTGAAGCCATTCCTTCCGGGGAACCCTTTGGTAAAAACCGGTGGTGAAAAAGCTATTCATGCTGTATCTGCAGCTCCTTGGGGAAGTGCAAGCATATTGCCGATTTCGTATGCCTATATTGCAATGATGGGGGCTGATGGTTTAAAGAGTTCTACTCAGCATGCTATTCTGAATGCAAATTATATAAAGGCAAGGCTGGAGAAATTCTATCCAATATTATATACAAACACCAAAGGTCGTTGTGCTCACGAGTTTATACTTGACTGCAGAGAATTTAAGCATTCCGTCGGAGTTGAAGTAGAGGACATTGCAAAAAGGCTGATGGATTATGGATTTCATGCGCCTACTGTTTCATTCCCTGTGCCGGGTACACTTATGATTGAGCCTACGGAAAGCGAATCTAAAGAAGAACTTGACAGGTTCTGTGAGGCAATGATTCAGATCAGAGAAGAGATCAGGGAAATAGAAATCGGAAAGGCTGATAAAACCAATAACGTACTTAAGTTTGCTCCTCATACAGCAGAGGTAATCATGGCTGATAACTGGACAAGACCATATGCCAGAGAGAAAGCAGCTTTCCCGATTGAGTGGATTAGACAGAGAAAGTTCTGGCCTTCTGTAAGCAGAATTGATAATGCTTATGGTGACAGAAATCTTGTTTGCACCTGCCTTCCTGTCGAATACTATGCTTCGCACGAAGAGGTAGTTCAATAATAGATTTAAGATTTCCTTAATAAAATATAGGGAGGTTGTCCATTGGATAACCTCCCTATTATTTATGGCTGTGAAGGATTTGGGTAAGTATTTGCCGATGCATAAAAATTTAAACCTTATATGACAGGAAGCATGGTTCCATAATTCTATTCTAATATGAATCAGGATTTTGGATGGTAATTTAAAAGAAAAGGAAGATTTATCTTAACTCAATATAGTTATTAGTGATGATGTTGTTGTCTAATTACTTTTTGTATTATTATTTATCATTATGATATCCTAATTTTTCATTCTTGTCTCTGATCAGACTGTATAATTCAAAATAGTTTCTACTTTCAAATGCCCACTTGGTAATTAAATTCATGATTTCTTCCATATCTTGAATATATGCCATGCGACTGTCTGCTCCTCGTATTCCATTCTCATTAAGCTTTTGGCCACGGGTAAGAAATATTTTTTTTTCCTCCCTGATTAAATCTCTGGCAGACTTAAATTTTTGACCTTGAGGTAAGAGGTCTCTCAGGAGGCGTTCAATTCCTTTGTAATAGACATTATACTTTTCAGCAGGATCGTCTGGAATGTGGCCTAATGCAAACTCTTTTAACTCATTTTGAGTTTTGAGTTCGCCAATGTCATCAAGCACCAATTGTTCACCAGTTCTACTATTAGCTTCATGAAGTATTTCTTCAATTTCTCTTAGTCTTTTTTCCTTTTCTAGTTTTTTTTGTTCCTCAGACTTTTTCTTTTGTTCGTTATCGTTATTTTCTTCAATCATAATTAAATCAGTTCTAAGTTATTTTTAATTTCTAATACTATTTCATTTATTGTTTGCTTATCGTACGGTATTGCATTGATTTTTTGAACAGATGCGTCTAATCCGGGGTCGTATTTATTGTATCCCGGCCAATATGATGGATTGTCATAACAATAAAAATTGTAAATAATACATGGGTGGATATCCCATTCTTTAGCATATTTCTGAACGATATAGTGATTTGAAATTGAAGGGACTATGAATTTATATCGTTCTTCAGGTAAAAAATATCTTCGGGCAAATTCATCAGCTTCTTCTTCATTATCTAGCCATAAATCTGCTTCACCGCTAAGGTGAAATGAGCGAGTTTTTATATCATCTAAATGATATAATGCATGAAATAATTCATGAAGTAATGCAAACCAAATTGTTCCATATCTCTTAAATAAGTCTGTAATAATTATACATGGTTTGTTGTTTATTACAAATGTCGCACCTCTAATTTGTGTATTAGGAACTCCTCTTTGAAAGATGACAGTAACGCCTGCATGATAAAGAGCTTTACATACTGTAAAAAAGCCATCTTTTTCATTCCTTGAATATGGTTTTATTCGCCCAATTAATTGTTTTAAGCGATCTCGATCAAATTCATATGGATTGTTTATGGTTTTAAATTGAGTATATGCTGTGCGGATCCAGAATGCTTTTAATTTATCGTTTGCAGAAATTTTAGATTTACTAAATGCAACTTGAGTAAGTATTTCATCTTGGTAATCAAATATTTCATTTAGACCGAAGAAGGATATGATTCTTTCTTCAATTTCAACCAAGTTCTTTATATCATTAATGAATCCAAGTTTTTTAAGACCATTAAGATCAAAGTTTTCAAAAATAAATTTGGCCTTCCGCGTTTTATTTAATTCTCTGGTTTTCTCAGCTGTATTTTGATTAAGGTAGATTTCAATTGTTTCTCTCAAATCAAGGTTTAGAAATTCACCTATTTTTAAAAGTTTAATTGTGTCTACTTGTTTCGCTTCATTCTCTAGTATTGGTTCAATAGATTTCTTATCCATCTCCAAAGCATCATACGCCTGAGATTTGGTTATATTCAATTGGTTTATTCTCTGCTCAAATAATTCTTTTAAACTGGGAGAATCTTCCTTTCTGAATATGTCTTCTAGAAGTTTATCTATTTCATTCATAAGGGAAATTTCCTTTGTAAGTTAATTTAAGTGTGTATTTAGTTTGTCAAATATAGGGAAATTTTCCTATGTTTTTATTGTTTGGTAAAAATGTTTGGGAATGAGTGGGAGGGAAGCTAAAAGATCTGGAAATATCATCCTTATTATTAATTTACATGATTTTTCTGATCTTAGAATTTTGAATTAGGTTAGTTATCAAAATTAAAGTTTGAGAATTGTGAAAGTTAATTGCCTTGCCAGGCCTCTGAAGTTTAGAGTAATTCTATTAATCAATAAGAAACCCTAAGCATTTAAAATCAAAGAAGTGTTGCAAATGACAAGTGATTTTTTTATTGGATTTTTTAGTGATTGTTTACTGGTATACTTCAAGAACTAAGCTTTTGATAGCATGGTAAATACTTATTCATTTCAGAATGGATTAAATTTAAATAAAAATGAACAATTGTAATTTTGCGAAGTTTTTTTTGTTTGTGAGTGATTTAATTTAAATTTTTCATAAAAATATTTATATTTTTGATTTCCTGTTGCCCTACGTAATCTGATTATTTCAGGTTTCATGGGGTAGTATTTATTTGTTTTTTTAAACCGCATAAAAAACATAAAAACAACAATGAAAAAAAAAGTTTTACTCTTTTTGTCACTTGCCATTCTGGGACAAGCCTGGAATGCAAGGGGTTCAACACTACCCAAAGTCGGGACATCTCTCTCGGTTAATCTGAAAACAAATTCAACACCAACGGTTTCGCTGGTATCTCCTGCTGCCAACGCAACATATGCTGTAGGACAATCTGTTACGATAACTGCAAGTGCCTCGGATCCTGAGGAAGTTATCAGCAAAGTTGAGTTTTATCTTGGTTCCGTTAAAATCGCGGAAGATCTTTCCAGCCCTTATAGTATTATATGGAACGATGTACCTGAAGGAGCTTATGCCATTACTGCAAAAGCATATAATGAAAGCGGAGCATCAGCAACTTCTTCAGAAGTAGCATTTACGGTGGGTGAAAGAGTTAATCTTTTTCCTGTTGTTTCGATTGTAAGTCCTGCTTCCAATGCTTCAATTGCAGAAGGAGAAACAATAGTCGTCTCTGTAAATGCTTCAGATGCAGACGGAAATATTGCAAAGGTAGAGTTGTTTAACGGCTCCACAAAAATTGCAGAAAGAACATCACTGCCTTATACTTTTAATTGGACAGACGTAGCAAACGGTACATATTCAATTACTGCGAAAGCTACGGATAATGAAGGTGCAGAATCCGTTTCCTCGAGCGTAACATTTACTGTTAAAGCAGCAGCTCAAGGCGCTGCACCTGTAGTTAAGATTACTTCACCGTCTACAAATTCAACATTTCAGGAAGGAAAAGTAATCACTATCAATGCAGATGCATCGGATTCTGATGGTACTATTTCTGTAGTAGAATACTACAATGGTACTGAGAAAATCGGTCAGGAATTGCTTGAACCTTATTCACTATTATGGAACAATGCATCAGTTGGAACGCACTCTATAACTGTTAAAGCCATTGATAATTCCGGACTTTTCACTATTTCAGATCCGATCACTATAGTAGTGAATGAAAGATCTGCTTTAAAGGAACCATATCATGGTACTCCTGCTGAAATCCCGGGAAGGATTGAAGCCGAAGATTTTGACAAGGGTGGACAAAATCTTGCATATTATGATGATACTCCTGATAACAAAGGTGGTCAGTATAGAACCGATGAGTATGTTGACATTGAAAAATGTGCTGAAGGAGGCTATGATATCGGATTCATGGATATCGGAGAATGGCTGGATTATACAGTAGACGTAAAAGTGGCCGGTATTTATGATCTTGGAGTGCGTGTTGGTTCTCCGAATACAGGTAAAGTCCTTCATATAGAAATGGACGGTGTTGATATTTCTGGCCCAGTAACCATACCAAATACAGGTGATTGGCAGAAGTATATAACTGTTAAAATTCCAGATATTCATTTAGCAGCAGGTATTCAGACAATGAAAATTGTAATGGATTCAGCAGAGTTTAATCTGAATTATGTTGAATTCAAGAAAGTATCATCACCTAACCCAAACCCAACAGTTTCTACTCCGTATCATGGCACTCCTGCACTGATCCCAGGCAGAATCGAAGCAGAAGACTATGACCTAGGAGGTTTGGATATAGCTTACTATGATGATACCCAGGATAACAAAGGCGGTAAATACAGAGACGATTTTGTAGACATTGAAGAATGTGTAGAAGGTGGTTATGACATCGGCTTTATGGATATCGGTGAGTGGTTAAACTATACAGTACAAGTAGATTCAGCAGGTACTTATGAACTTGGAGTGCGTGTAGGTTCACCAAATACAGGTAAGGTTCTTCACATAGAAATGGACGGCGTTGACATTTCAGGTCCTGTTACTGTGCCGAACACAGGTGACTGGCAGAAGTATGAAACCGTTAAGATTCCAAACATCCAGCTTACAGCAGGTGTGAAGGTTATGAAGATAGTAATGGATTCAGCAGAGTTTAATCTGAATTATGTTGAATTCAAGAAAGTATCATCACCTAACCCAAACCCAACAGTTTCTACTCCGTATCATGGCACTCCTGCACTGATCCCAGGCAGAATCGAAGCAGAAGACTATGACCTAGGAGGTTTGGATATAGCTTACTATGATGATACCCAGGATAACAAAGGCGGTAAATACAGAGACGATTTTGTAGACATTGAAGAATGTGTAGAAGGTGGTTATGACATCGGCTTTATGGATATCGGTGAGTGGTTAAACTATACAGTACAAGTAGATTCAGCAGGTACTTATGAACTTGGAGTGCGTGTAGGTTCACCAAATACAGGTAAGGTTCTTCACATAGAAATGGACGGCGTTGACATTTCAGGTCCTGTTACTGTGCCGAACACAGGTGACTGGCAGAAGTATGAAACCGTTAAGATTCCAAACATCCAGCTTACAGCAGGTGTGAAGGTTATGAAGATAGTAATGGATTCAGCAGAGTTTAATCTGAATTATGTTGAATTCAAAAAAGTATCATCACCTAACCCAAACCCAACAGTTTCTACTCCGTATCATGGCACTCCTGCACTGATTCCAGGCAGAATTGAAGCAGAAGACTATGACCTAGGAGGTTTGGATATAGCTTACTATGATGATACCCAGGATAACAAAGGCGGTGAATACAGAGACGATTTTGTAGACATTGAAAAATGTGCAGAAGGCGGTTATGACATCGGCTTCATGGATATCGGTGAGTGGTTAAACTATACAGTACAAGTAGATTCAGCAGGTACTTATGAACTTGGAGTGCGTGTAGGTTCACCAAATTCAGGCAAGGTCCTTCATATAGAAATGGACGGTGTTGACATTTCAGGTCCTGTTACTGTGCCGAACACAGGTGACTGGCAGAAGTATGAAACCGTTAAGATTCCAAACATCCAGCTTACAGCAGGTGTGAAGGTTATGAAGATAGTAATGGATTCAGCAGAGTTTAATCTGAATTATGTTGAATTCAAGAAAGTATCATCACCTAACCCAAACCCAACAGTTTCTACTCCGTATCATGGCACTCCTGCACTGATTCCAGGCAGAATTGAAGCAGAAGACTATGACCTAGGAGGTTTGGATATAGCTTACTATGATGATACCCAGGATAACAAAGGCGGTGAATACAGAGACGATTTTGTAGACATTGAAAAATGCGCAGAAGGCGGTTATGACATCGGCTTTATGGATATCGGTGAGTGGTTAAACTATACAGTACAAGTAGATTCAGCAGGTACTTATGAACTTGGAGTGCGAGTAGGTTCACCAAATACAGGTAAGGTTCTTCACATAGAAATGGACGGCGTTGACATTTCAGGTCCTGTTACTGTGCCGAACACAGGTGACTGGCAGAAGTATGAAACCGTAAAGATTCCAAACATCCAGCTTACAGCAGGTGTGAAGGTTATGAAGATAGTAATGGATTCAGCAGAGTTTAATCTGAATTATGTTGAATTCAAGAAAGTATCATCACCTAACCCAAACCCAACAGTTTCTACTCCATACCATGGAAGTCCGGCACTCATCCCAGGCAGAATTGAAGCAGAAGACTATGACCTAGGAGGTTTGGATATAGCTTACTATGATGATACCCAGGATAACAAAGGCGGTGAATACAGAGACGATTTTGTAGACATTGAAAAATGCGCAGAAGGTGGTTATGACATCGGCTTTATGGATATCGGTGAGTGGTTAAACTACACTGTTGAAGTAAAAGAGGCAGGTAATTATGAATTGGGAGTACGTGTAGGTTCACCGAATTCAGGAAAAGTCCTTCATATAGAAATGGATGGTGTTGATATTTCCGGTCCTGTAACTGTACCGAATACAGGTGACTGGCAGAAGTATGAAACCGTAAAGATCCCAAACATCCAGCTTACAGCAGGTGTGAAGGTTATGAAAATCGTTATGGATTCAGCAGAGTTTAACCTGAATTATGTTGAGTTTATTCCAGTACAGAAACCTTCGGATTCAACAGGAGCTAAATGTCTGCTTACAGAAACTCCGGATGCTTCAAAATTTGTAATAAGAAATGCGTATGCAGATCAGTACAGCGGAGCAGGTTTAAGCAATGTTGATGGGGCTCTTCAGATTACGCAAAAACAATGGGGACAATCGTACATTTATGTTATCGAAAGTGCTAGTAAATATTCTGTAGAAGCAGGAAAAG
The DNA here is from genome assembly GCA_024707265.1 of Sporocytophaga sp. GTDB lineage: Bacteria > Bacteroidota > Bacteroidia > Cytophagales > Cytophagaceae > Sporocytophaga. The sequence continues at coordinate 430,234 of JANQAB010000002.1, forward strand.
CATACACCATATCATTTGACTTTAAAGATAATGAAGTAAATAGAGTTGCTTCAATAGAAACTGGATTTGCTAAATCTATTGAGTGGAATGGTCCGGTAAATGCTCAGCCATTAACTTCAATTGCAGGTTCATTCAGCTCTGCTGGTTTTGAAAAGCAGGCTGTAACTTTTAATGCACTTTCAACAGGAAGCTATTATTTGGTTGTGAAGCTAAATTGGACAAGTCAGCCTAATGCTAAAACAACAAATTATATCAAAAATATTTCTGTTTGCGAAGAAATTGCAATGCCTTCAACAGCATTAGCAGCAAACCAGGAAATGACTATTGCAGGTCCAAATCCATTTAATGATGAAACACTGGTATATATCCCATTTGCCGGAAACGGCAATGCTGAAGCGAATGTGAATATAACAGATGTTTATGGAAAGCCTGTGACATCTTATTCTACTCCGTTTGAGGGGCAATTGCTTCCAATAGGAAAAGGACTTGCTATTGGAATTTATATTGTTACTGTTTCTTATGAAGGTCAGGTTTACACCACCAGAGTGATTAAGAATTAGTGATGATATTATAAGTTCACTTTAGATTAAGTTTTACTATGTACCAGAAAAGGGGCAGCCAGAAAGAGGCTAGCCCCTTTTTGCATTTAGTAGTGTATCTCCCTTGATAATAACTGCTCCAGAACCTAATAGAGAATACCAAGGTTTTGATAGAAGATGTTAAAAGCAAAAGTATATGATTGATCAGATTTTAAAACTAGCAAAAGACAATCTGGGGCCGGTTCTTCAGCAAAAAGAACAACTGAATTCTCAGCAGGTAGATAAAACCGTGGAAGTTGCCGGAGAGTCTTTTAATGGAGGATTGCAGAGTATGGCATCATCAGGTAATGCTAATCAACTCTTGAACTTATTTAACGGAAAGAGTGACCCGGAAGGGAAGCAGAATTTCTCTAATTCAATCATGAAGAAATTTGTTCCTTCTTTAGCCACTAAATTAGGCATTGACGAAGCCAAAGCTCAGTCCATTGCAAATTCTGTAGTGCCATTTCTGCTGGATAAATTTTCTTCTGAAGGTGGACAAGCTAAAGATAGTGGGGATTTACTGAAAAAGTTTGGAATAGGTGGAGTGGGTTCTGTTGCAGAAAAAATCGGAGGCTTTTTTAAATAAGTAAAAGCTAATTCAGTAATCTAAAAAAAAGAAAGTTGATTGGCTGGTTTAACAAGTCAATCAACTTTCTTTTTTATATAATCATCAAATATGTCTTTCGGCATGATAAGAGGATCTTACCAATGGTCCGGATTCTACATAATTGAATCCTTTTTGAAGACCTACTTCTTTATATTTTTTAAACTGATCAGGATGGATGAAATTAACGACTCCCAGGTGCATCTTGGTAGGCTGAAGATATTGTCCCAGTGTTAATACATCTAGTCCATGAGCAAGAAGATCATCCATTGCTTCATAAACCTCTTCTTCAGTTTCGCCTAACCCTAGCATGATCCCTGATTTGGTTCTTTTTCCAAAGTTCTTTATTCTTTGGATCTGCTCAAGGCTTCTTTCATATTTGGCCTGTGGTCTTACAAGTCTGTACAGCCTCTTGACAGTTTCCACGTTATGAGATACCACTTCCTGGCCTGCACTGATCATTCTTTCGAGTGCCTCCCAATTGCCTTTTACATCCGGAATAAGGGTTTCGATGGTTGTCTGAGGGGAAACTTCTTTGATGGCTTTTACTGTCTGATACCAGACCTCAGCGCCACGATCTTTAAGCTCATCCCTGTTGACTGATGTGATTACACAGTGTTTTACAGTCATCAGTTTAACAGCTTCAGCAACCCTTCTTGGTTCATCAGTGTCGTATTCAGTGGGCCTTCCTGTTGCAACAGCACAGAAAGAGCAACTTCTGGTACATATATTACCAAGGATCATAAACGTGGCCGTTCCTGCTCCCCAGCATTCGCCCATATTAGGGCAATTCCCACTCTGACAGATTGTATGAAGTTTATGATCATCAACAAGCTGTCTTACTTTTGCATACTCTTTTCCAACAGGAAGCTTTACCCTTAGCCAATCAGGTTTGCTTTTTCTTGTTGTTTCTGAGTTGTTTACAACTTCTTCGGCCATTCTATTACTATTTGAAATTTACGAAAAATAAGAAAGTTTTTTACCAAATCCTAAGCAAGGACCGGCTTCTCACTAACAATCCAGAGAATCAATAAATTTGGTAAAAAGCAATTATTTTCTTCTTCCGTAAAATATAGTCACGTACAAAGAAGTAAAAACAGATTTATTTTGATAGGAGTGATTAATATCATCAAGGATTACCATTTTCTGAGGATAAGCTTCTATCAGAGTACCTATTTCCAGACCGGATACATTACTGGTAAAGCTTCCGAACTCAAAGCTGATTCCTGCTTTCACATTTAATCCTGGAACTATTTTCATTTGATCAAAACCTGAGAAAATTCCACCGGTGCCCAGGATTTTATTGGTATTGGTGTGCTTCTCAGGGTCGTAGGGCTCTACTGCAATGTAGGAATCATAATCATATTCAATAGTATAGGGCTTAAGGATTCCAAGCGAAAGGCCTCCTGCGAAAACTGCATCAACCTGCACCCCTTCTTCAGGAGCTTTATGAAATAAAATTATAGTTCGGCCATATTGTAATCTCACGGGAAAAAGATAATTTTTCTTTTGTTGCACGTAAGGACTACCATTTGAACTTGCATATTTCGCCTCCTTCGGATGTTTTACATTTGCTATTTCGACCCCGAAAGTTTCATAAATATTGTTCTTTTTTAACCTCGAAAATTTTCCGTTTAATCCACCTATAAAACCGGCATTGGTATTAAAATTCAAGCCAATAAGAAATTCCCTTTTATAGGGTGGTTCCAGCACCTGAGCCTTTGTTTCTGAGAGACTAATAGAAACAAGCATTAGGATATAAAAAACTACCTTTATAAATTTCATTTTAATTAATTTTCTAATTTTAATCTTAACTTAAAAATCAAGTTTTTGGTCTGATGTTTTCAATAAAAAATAAATATCTGGGAGATTTGAGAACCGAAGCGGTTCATCTGAAGTCTGGTAATACAATTATTACTGATGCTCCTCTTGACAATAACGGAAAAGGGGAAGCTTTTTCACCCACAGATCTGGTTTCTGCTGCGCTTTGCAGTTGCATGATGACCATCATGGGAATTACTGCAAGAAAGGAGAACCAACTTATTGACGGAGTGGAAGCGGAGGTAACCAAGGTTATGACTGCCAATCCGAGAAAGATTTCTGAAATTCATGTAAACTTTACTTTCCCTGCCGGCTTAAGCCTGAGCAAAGAAATCAAGGAGAAACTTGAACACGCCGCTCATACCTGCCCGGTTGCTTTAAGCTTAGATCCTACGATTAAACAGATAGTTACTTTTAATTACTAAGCGGAAAGCTGTTTTTTAATTTCCTCATAGTTAATTCCCATATGTGAGGCATGGTAAACACAATTGCCATTTTTAATAATCAGTAGTTGTGGTGATTCATGCCTTACTTTAAACACATCTTCAATTTTATTAGAAATATTTCTAAAGGATATCAAGTCAAGATAAAAAGGTTTAATTCCGTTTACTTCCTCTGGTTTCAGGATCTTTCCAGACGATTCAATGCTGTTGAGCTTATTGAACATCTGGTACTATGCTTAAATATAACCACAGGTTCTCCGGAGGATAAATCCTTAATATGGTTTAGTTGCTGCTCTTCTTTTAATTCCTGCCATTCCATAATTAATACCAAATTTCAGCTTCTTTTTTATCGTGTCTAGGCTTTCTATCCTTTTTCTTCATATAGTTTGCATCCTCTACACCGCTGTTTCTTCCATATTTCTTCAACATACGTTTTCTGTATCTTTCTTTGGCCTGGTATGAATTTTTAACCTTGCCGCCTCTATATACAGAGCTTGGGTGCATTCCCTTTTTCTTCCCTCTTACAACAATGTCTCCCTGGTAATTAGCAATATCCTTTTGCTTCTTCCTTATTTTTCTTGCCTTCTGGTTTAAAGATCTAACTAAGATATCGCCCTTATAGTTTGCTAATTGTCTGCTCTTCTCTACACGCATGGCTGTGCGTTTCTCAAGAAAATTATTGGCAAGGTCTCCTTTATAATTGGCAATTTGCTTTCCCTGTTTTCTATCGATTTCCCTTACTTCCACTAAAGCTCCAGAATTCCTAGGTCCCTGCATTCTCGACTCTCCTGGAACAATATCTCCCTGGTATTTAGCCATTTGTTTGCTTAGCTTGCGCTCCTTTTTATGATTTACTACAACATAGTTATCATGAACAGGAGGTTTCATTCTTGATTCAGGCTGAGATAAGTCTCCCTGGTACTTAGCCATTTGCTTGTTGAGCTTTCGGTCTTTTTTGTCATTAATTAAGACAGTTGTTCCTGCGGTATTTCTGGGTGCTTGTTGCCGAGACTCTGTTGGTTTTACATCTCCTCCGGATCCTTTATTTATATTCTGTGAAGTTCTTTTTCCTCCATCTCTTGCTTTTACAGTCCCATCTCCGCTCCTGGGAGCCTGCTGCCTGGATTCTGTCTGTTTGGTGTCTCCTCCGGAACCTTTATTAATGTTTTGTGAAGTACGTTTGCCTCCGTCTCTCGCCTTAACCGTACCGTTCCCATTTTTCGGAGCTTGTTCTCTGGATTCAGGCGCCTTTGATTTGGTCGATTTCTTTAGCGATTGTTTATCTGTCTTTCCTGTTCTTTGTTTTACTTTAACAGTAGGACCTCCTCCATCCGAATTCTGTGAATAAGTTGATTGAGGGATGCTGTAGGCCAACAACAAGGAAAACAGGCATGTTAAAAGATGCCTGTTCGAATATTTCTGGATAATGTTTGAGCGGAGTAAATTCAAGGTCAGATGATTTAAATATGCGTTTTCCTTGGAGCGTTAAGTCTCTTATGCTTTTTCTTGTTTACAAGACCTGTGTTCTTATCGATTCTGCCTCTTTTCTTTTTGGCAAGCCTGGGATCTTTCACTGCTCCGCTATCATCAAACATGTTGAAGTCGGCCTCGTTGTTTTTACCCAAACCAGGGCATGGATAGTCCTTTTTTCTACATCCTGTTCCAAGGATTAAACCGACAAAAAGTACTATTAACGAGAAATAATGTAATTTTTTCACCATTTAATTATAGGATAAAATAAAGAAATCTAAAGTATGAATCAAATCTTTCAAAAGCAACCCTTTAACATTTTTAGTAAAGAAGGAGCTCTTCAATCTTCTCTTTCATACGTTTTTTCGGCAGAAAGTTTTCTTCCAAAGCCGGAGAAAACGGAACAGGAGTATCCAGACTTCCTACTCTTACCACCGGGGCATCCAGGTATTGGAAACAATTTTCCCCGATATAGGCTGCAATTTCTGAAGCAATACTTCCTGTAAGTGTATCTTCAGTGATGACAATTGCCCTCCCGGTTTTCTTAACGCTGTTTTCTACCGTTTCCTTATCCCAAGGTAATAAAGTTCTTAAATCGATGAGATCAGCAGAATAATTTCCCAGATTTGCCACAATTTCTTTCGCCCAAATCACCGGAAGTCCATAAGTAATAATGGATATATCGCTTCCCTCTGATACCATTCGGGCTTTTCCTATCGGTTCTGTATAATAGCTTTCCGGAATCTCTTCAGAAACAGATCGATAAAGGAATTTGTGTTCAAAGAAAAGCACCGGATTGGGATCTTCAATGGACGCGTTTAAAAGGCCTTTGGCGTCATACGGTGAAGATGGAAAAACTACTTTAAGACCGGGAGTATGAACAAACCAGGCTTCATTTGACTGAGAATGAAATGGTCCCGCCGCTGTACCCGCTCCTGTTGGCATTCTTACTACGAGATCTGCATTTTGCCCCCAACGGTAATGAATTTTTGCAAAATTATTGACAATCTGGTTAAAACCGCTTGTTACAAAGTCTGCAAACTGCATTTCTATAATAGCCTTGTAATTATTGATTGACAACCCTAAGCCAGCGCCAAGGATTGCAGATTCACAAAGAGGGGTGTTAATGATTCTTTTTTTTCCGAATTTTTCAAGCAGTCCTTCAGTAACCTTAAATACACCTCCATATTCTGCCACATCTTGTCCCATGAGTACCAGTTTCGGATACTTCTCCATGCTTTCCCTGATGCTGTCGGAGATCGCATCAACATAGCGTCTTTTAACTTTTTTTTCTGATGATGGCTTAATTAAAACCTGGCTAAAGGGAGCGTAAACATCTCCTAATTCAACAGAAGTATCTGCGCTTACTTTGGGAGCTTTGGCAACCTGAGCCCATGCGTCATCGATCTCTTTTTTAATTTCTTTCCTCATCTCCTGCATCTCGGAATAGGTTAGAACTTTTTGTTCAAGCAGGTATTTTTCGTAATTGTCTACTGGATCTTTTTGTGACCATTTTTCGAAAAGTTCCTGGGGAACATATTTCGTTCCGGAAGCCTCTTCGTGGCCTCTCATTCTGAAAGTAAGAGCTTCGATAAGGATGGGACGTGGCTTATTGCGAATAGCTGTAGCTGCCTTTTTTACTGCATCATAAACTTCAAGGATGTTATTCCCGTCAATTTGCAAAGCATCAATGCCATAAGCCGGACCTTTATCTGTAAAACTTTTGAATCTGAACTGCTCATTATTGGGGGTAGATAGGCCATAGCCATTGTTCTCTATCATGAAAATTACCGGCAGATTCCACACTGCAGCAACATTTAGAGCTTCATGAAAGTCTCCCTCGCTGGTTCCTCCGTCTCCGCTAAATACAAGAGTAGCTTTATTTTTATTTTCAAGCAGGTCTGCCAGTGCGATACCATCTGCTACAGCTAGCTGAGGGCCAAGATGTGAAATCATCCCAACGATGTGGTGCTCTTTTGTGCCAAAGTGAAAGGAACGATCTCTGCCTTTTGTAAACCCGGTAAGCTTACCCTGGAATTGCGAAAATAGTCTGAACAAAGGCACTTCTCTGGACGTGAAGATTCCAAGGTTTCTGTGAAGAGGAAGAATATATTCATCTTTTTCCATCGCCATGGCAGAGCCAACAGCTATGGCTTCCTGGCCAATTCCTGAGAACCATTTGCTTATTTCGTTCTGCCTAAGGAGAATAAGCATTTTTTCTTCTATAAGCCTGGGTTTCAAAAGCCCGGAATAAAGGCTTATCAGTATATCGTCGGAATATAATTTCCTATTGAAATTCATATTTTTAAAAAGTAGATTAGCAAAAATAAAGTATTCGTAATTTTCCTGTTATTAAATGGGAAGGTTTTTTTATTTTTCGCCCCCAAATATGATCATAAATGATTAAAGAGGGTTATTGTTTAAAATCAGGAACGTGAGATGATAGAATATAAGAGTTTTGTGTTGGAAAATGGATTGAAGGTTTTTGTGCATGAAGATTCATCCAGTCCCCAGGCGGTAATTAATATTTTGTATAATGTTGGCTCAAAGGATGAGTCGGAAGTGAAAACTGGTTTTGCTCACTTATTCGAGCATCTTATGTTCGGTGGATCAGTTAATATCCCATCTTACGATGAACCTTTAGAAAGGGCTGGAGGCGAAAATAACGCTTTTACTTCTACTGATATCACCAACTATTACATTACGATTCCTTCTGTAAACATTGAAACTGCCTTTTGGCTGGAATCCGACAGAATGCTTTCTCTTTCCTTTGACCAGAAAACACTGGATATTCAGAAAAGCGTTGTGATTGAGGAGTTTAAGCAACGATACTTAAACCAGCCTTATGGAGATGTTTGGTTAAAGTTAAGGCCACTTGTCTACAAACAGCATCCTTATAAGTGGGCAACAATAGGTAAAGAAATTAGTCACATCGAAAGCGCAGAAATGCAGGATGTGAAAGATTTTTTTTATAAGTTTTACATTCCCAATAATGCAATTCTTGTTGTCGCCGGCGATATTACTTTTGATCGTGCCAAAGCATTGACAGAAAAATGGTTCGGTCCTATACCAGCTGGGAAACCTTATGTGAGAAACCTTCCGGTTGAACCGGTGCAAAAGGAAGAAAGAAGACAAGAAGTGATCGTTGATGTGCCTTTGGACGCTCTCTATAGAGTCTACCATATGCCTGGAAGAAAAGATCCTGAGTATTATTCCTATGATCTTTTGAGTGATATTCTAGGGAGAGGGAAGTCCTCAAGGCTTTATGATAAACTTGTAAAAGAAAAAGAAATATTCAGCTCTATATCCGCCCATGTTTCAGGCACGGCAGATCCGGGATTGATTATTATTGAGGGAAAGCTTAATGGGAATTATACATTGGAAGTCGCCGAAGCTGAAGTACAGAAAGTGATTGATGAGTTGGTGGCAGGGAATATTTCTGATGATGAAGTAACAAAAGTTAAAAACCAGTCGGAAGCATCAGTATTGTTTGGTGAAGTAGAATTGCTTAATCGTTCTATGAACCTTGCATATGCAGCGTTTTTAGGGGACCCTGAAATTGTAAACAAAGAATCTGAAATGATTCAGAGTGTTACAAAAGAATCAATAATAGCTGCAGCTAAAAGAACATTTAAAATTGAAAACAGCAGTACTCTTTATTACAGAGCAAAATCGAAAGTGAATGAAAATTAAAGTTGGGTTTGGGTATGATGTACATCAACTTACAGAAGGCCGTGACCTTTGGCTGGGTGGTGTAAAAATAGAAGCAAAGTTAGGTCTGCTTGGCCACAGTGATGCAGATGTCCTGATTCATGCAATTTGTGATGCTATCCTGGGAGCTGCTAATATGAGAGATATAGGCTTTCATTTTCCCAACACTGATCCACGATGGAAAGGTGCTGATAGTAAAATTCTTCTAAAGGAGGTGTGCAGATTGATAAGAGAAAAAGGTTGGGAGATCAGCAATATAGACGCCAGCCTTTCAATGGAGAAGCCTAAAATTAATCCACATATTCCCAAAATGCAGGAAGTACTTTCTGAAGCAATGAATATACCTCAGGAAGATATATCTATCAAAGCCACTACTAATGAAAAGCTAGGATATATAGGCAGGGAAGAAGGAGCGAATGCATTTGCGGTAGCATTAATCTTTAGAAGCTGAAAGCAAAAAGCTTAAAGCGGAAAGTAGACAAAAGCTACTTTAACTTTAAGCTTTCCGCTTTGTGCTTTTCGCTTACAATGCGGAATCGGATCTGCTGTTTCGCCTCTGTCATTTATAAACAGGGAAGAAGGAGCGAATGCATTTGCGGTAGCATTAATCTTTAGAAGCTGAAAGCAAAAAGCTTAAAGCGGAAAGTAGACAAAAGCTACTTTAACTTTAAGCTTTCCGCTTTGTGCTTTTCGCTTACAATGCGGAATCGGATCTGCTGTTTCGCCTCTGTCATTTATAAACAGGGAAGAAGGAGCGAATGCATTTGCGGTAGCATTAATCTTTAGAAGCTGAAAGCAAAAAGCTTAAAGCGGAAAGTAGACAAAAGCTACTTTAACTTTAAGCTTTCCGCTTTGTGATTTTCGCTTACAATGCGGAATCGGATCTGCTGTTTCGCCTCTGTCATTTATAAACAGGGAAGAAGGAGCGAATGCATTTGCGGTAGCATTAATCTTTAGAAGCTGAAAGCAAAAAGCTTAAAGCGGAAAGTAGACAAAAGCTACTTTAACTTTAAGCTTTCCGCTTTGTGATTTTCGCTTACAATGCGGAATCGGATCTGCTGTTTCGCCTCTGTCATTTATAAACAGGGAAGAAGGAGCGAATGCATTTGCGGTAGCATTAATCTTTAGAAGCTGAAAGCGGAAAGCTTAAAGCGGAAAGTAGACAAAAGCTACTTTAACTTTAAGCTTTCCGCTTTTTGCTTTTCGCTTACAAATGCGGAATCGGATCTGCTGTTCCGTCCGGGTCATTTTTTACAAACCCATCTTTCTTAAAATTCTTTCCGCGCATCAGAAGGATTCCGGCCATGTGAGGAGCTGCCATCGAAGTTCCGCTTATCGTTGCATAGCCACCACTCTTATAGGTTGAAACAATTTTTACTCCCGGAGCACAGTAGTCAACACTTTTACCATAGTTGGAAAATGATGCAAATGTATCTGTTGAATCCATTGCAGAAACCGTATAAATATTGGGATGATTTACTTTTGCCGGTGAAGAACTGTCTGTTTTAATGCCAGAGTTTCCTGCTGCTATGGAAAATACAAATCCTTTATTAGCTGCATTCAGCACTTCTTTATCCAGAGAGGGGGAATATCCTCCCCCTAAGCTCATATTAATTACATCGCCAGCTTTCCCATACTGCTCAATGTGCTGCACTGCTGCAATTATATTTGAAATACTTCCTTTACCTTGTGCATCCATAGATTTTAATGCAATTACAGTAGCTCCTGAGGCAACTCCTACAACTCCAAATCCGTTGTCTTTTGCTGCAATGATGCCGGCGACGTGTGTCCCATGTCCATGATCATCATTAACTGTTGTGCCGGAGATAAAAGATCTTGACTTATAAGCATCTACTACCAGATCAGGATGGCTAAGATCAACTCCTGTATCTATAATCCAGACATATTTTCCGGATCCTTCGGCATGTCCCACTCTCTTTGCTCCCCAGCCTGGTGCCTGATATTCTACACGGGCAGGACAATCGCTGATGGATACGATCTTATCGTGCTCAAGATATTCTATATTGGGATCTTTCTTTAGTTTTTCTACTTCACTGGATTCAAGCTTAATGGCAACGCCTTTAAGATTGCCTTCAAAAGTGCGAAGTATCTTTTCCGGATCAATTCTGTTTGTCCTTAGTACTTTATGAAAAGCCCTGGTGCCAAGTTTCTCGCCTGTTTCAGCATATTTTACAATATACTGGCCTGGAATAACTTCCCCGTTGTTCAGTGCTGATGCTGTAAGGCATTCGTCTTTATCTCCGCTAGACGGAGGTGTGGTTGGTGTAGATGGTGTTTGTGTAGTCGGTTCCACTTCTCTTTCCTTTTTACAAGCTGAAAATAGGAGCGTTAAAGCAAGTGAATAGGGGATGATTTTTTTTTCCTTTTCTTAAAAGATTTGAAAACATAGAGGATATTTAAGATTAATCAGGCTCAACATCCTGCCTGAATTATTTATAAACCCTAAACATAATCCTTGTGTGTGATGGTTCAGTTGAATGAAAAATTGTAAAGTGAAAAGCTGAAGGCTTAAAGTTGAAAGCTGAAAGTGAACTCCGTAATGGCTGGTCTTTCTCTCAACTCACTTGAAAGTGTGTCAGGTTGAAAGGTCTGACATTGTGGGGATACTTAAGGGAAAGAAATATCTCGAATTTATTTTGCAATCCTTAAGGGATTGAATGTTTATAGAAAGAGGGCTTAGCGTTGATGCGACCCCGAAGGGGTCGTATGTATTTTTAGGGATTATCTATAAACATGTGACCTCTTCAAGGTTTTAACCTTTCTCAAAAAAGGATGATGTTAAAAAGCCAGGCAGAAGTAACTGCCTGGGTTTGTTATTGATGCCATCGCTTAGAGCGATGGCATCAATAACACTTCATAAAAAAAGCGAAGAGATCATCTTCGCTTTTTTTTGTATTTTTTAAAAGAGGATTCTTAAATAATCATTCCGGCGCCTACAGTTTCATTGGTAAACTCATCAACAAGTATTACGCTTCCTGTAGATCTGTTATTCTTATAGCTATCGAAGAACAAAGGACTGGTTGTTCTTATAAGGATTCTTCCGATATCATTAAGCCCGATAGATTTATCATCTTCTATTTTATGCAGGTTGTTGATGTTTACTTTGTAACGAACATCTTTTACAACACATTTAGCTTCTCGTGAAGTATGTCTGATGATATATTTTGAAGCCGGATTTAATTTTTTATCGTTTAACCAGCAGATCATCAATTCGACATCCTGTCCGGAGGTAGGTTGATTGTTCGGTTTCACAATCATGTCTCCACGGCTGATATCAATATCGTCTTGAAGTGTTATTGTTACTGACATAGGAGGGAATGCTTCTTCAAGTTTTCCGTCAACAGTTTCAATAGACTTAATTTTTGAAGTAAATCCTGAAGGAAGCGCAACCACTTCATCTCCTGGTTTGAAAACTCCGCCTTCAACTCTTCCGGCATAACCTCTGAAATCGTGATACTCCTCACTCAACGGACGAATTACCCACTGAACCGGGAATCTTGAATCAATATAATTAAGGTCTGAATTGATATTTACATTTTCCAAGGTATAGAGAAGTGTTCCTCCTTTATACCAAGGCATGTTTTCAGATTCATCCACTACGTTATCTCCGTGCAAAGCAGAAATTGGGATGTAACGGATATCAGGTACAGCTAATTTAGAGGAAAAGTCAGAAAACTGCTGTTTGATCTTTTCAAAAACTTCCTCTTTATAGTCAACAAGGTCCATCTTGTTAACACAAATGATAATGTGTTTTATCTGAAGCAAAGATGCAATAAACGCATGTCTGCATGTCTGCTCTACAACTCCATGTCTTGCATCCACAAGCACGATAGCAAGGTTTGCTGTAGAAGCTCCTGTTACCATGTTTCTTGTATACTGAATATGGCCAGGGGTATCAGCGATGATGAATTTTCTTTTTGGAGTGGCAAAATATCTGTAAGCCACATCTATGGTAATACCTTGTTCTCTTTCAGCCCTAAGTCCGTCAGTAAGTAGTGCAAGGTTTACATAGCCGTCTCCTCTTTGCTCACTGGTTCTTTCAATGGCTTCCAGCTGGTCTTCAAAGATAGATTTAGAATCGTAAAGCAGTCTTCCTATCAGGGTACTTTTTCCGTCGTCTACACTTCCCGCTGTGGTGAACCTTAGAAGGTCCATTTCAAGATAGCTATTTTTAGTTTGTGTTTCAGTCATTGCTTTAAGGCTGTTATAATTTCAGTCGGCTAACTGTTTGAATTGTACGTCTTGAAATTGATTTATTAAAAATATCCTTGTTTCTTTCTGTCTTCCATTGCAGCTTCTGATCTTTTGTCATCAGCTCTGGTGCCACGTTCAGTCTGGCGCGCAACAGCAACTTCCTGGATGATTTCATCAAGTGTAGAAGCTTCTGATTCAACGGCTCCTGTACAAGTCATATCGCCAACGGTTCTGAATCTGATAATTCTCTCTTCGTAATATTCATCTTTTAGAAGAGTGATATAATCGGATTTTGCTAAAAGCATTCCGTTTCTGTCAACAATGGTTCTTTTATGAGAAAAATAAATTGTTGGAATTTCAAGTTTTTCCATGGCTATATATTGCCATACATCCATTTCAGTCCAGTTACTCAAAGGGAAAATTCTGAAGTGCTCGCCCTGGCTCTTTTTGCCATTGAAGAGATTCCAGAGTTCCGGTCTTTGATTTTTTGGGTCCCACTGGCCGAACTCGTCTCTGTGAGAGAAGAAACGCTCTTTCGCTCTTGCTTTTTCTTCATCTCTTCTGGCCCCACCGAAGCAGGCATCAAACTTAAATTCTTCAATGGCATCAAGAAGCGTAATGGTCTGAAGTCCGTTTCTACTTGGGTTTGGTCCTTTTTCCTCAACAGCTCTTCCTTGATTTATTGAGTCCTGTACATTTCTCACAATAAGTCTTGCGCCAACTTTTTTCACAAGATCATCTCTGAAGTCGAGAGCTTCCTGAAAGTTGTGTCCTGTATCGATATGCATCAATGGAAATGGAAGCTTTGCAGGCCAGAATGCCTTCTGAGCAAGTCTTACCATCACAATAGAGTCTTTTCCTCCCGAAAAAAGTAATGCAGGTCTTTCAAACTGTGCGGCCACTTCTCTCATGATGAATATCGCTTCCGCCTCAAGCTGTTTCAGGTGACTTAAATTGTAGGAAATCATAGGTTATAGGGTTTGAAAGCCAATTTGGCTTAACTATTACAATTTTAAGGTTAATTTATTTTTATCTTTTTGTAAACTGAAGTCAGGATCTCTTCTTTGCACATATCCAAAGGTTTAAGATCTGTCCTTACTTCCAGACTAGGATTTTGTGGCTCTTCAAAAGGTGAATCCAATCCGGTGAAATTTTTTAATTCTCCATTTCTGGCCTTGCGATACAATCCTTTTACATCTCTTTGCTCACATACTTCAAACGGACAATTCACATACAGCTCAAAGTAATCTTCAGCACCGATAATATTTCTGGCCATATTGCGGATTTCTTCTGTCGGACTTATTAAAGAACAGATAGTTATAATGCCGCAGTTGAGAAATAATTTTGAAACCTCTGCTGCTCTTCTGATATTTTCTATTCTGTCAGCTTCAGAAAAACCAAGATTATTATTTATCCCTGTTCTTAAATTGTCTCCATCCAGTAACTGTGTCAGGAATCCGTTTTTATGTAGATCTTGCTCAATGGCTTTCGCTAAAGTACTTTTTCCGGAACCAGAAAGACCTACCATCCAGATCACAACAGATTTCTGGCGTAAAATCGTTTCCTTATCTTCCCTTTTAAGAATTCGATCAAATATTGGGTGAATATTTTCCAATGGATGCAAAGAAATTTTAATCTGTAAAATTACTACATTTTCAGTAAAAAAAAGAGAGAATGACCAAAATTATCTAAATTTGAAACTCAATAAAAAGAGGATTCATGCAACTGCCTGAAATTAATTTTGATAAGGTACAAGAAATCGCCCTGGGGGCAGGCAAACTCATAATGGAAGTCTATAGGCTGCCAGATTTTACAGATCTTATTGATACTAAAGCCGATAATTCACCATTAACGCTCGCTGACAAAAAATCTAATGATTATATCGTTGCAGGTTTAAATAGTCTTACGCCACAGATACCAATCATATCCGAAGAAGAAAAAGAAGTTCCATTTGATGTAAGAAAAAACTGGTCAATATTCTGGCTGGTCGATCCTCTGGATGGAACTAAAGAATTTATTAAAAGAAACGGTGAATTTACTGTAAACATAGGACTTATCGTGAATGGGTACCCTGTAGCGGGTGTTATATATGCTCCTGCTTTGGATGAAATGTACTATGGCCAGATTGGAAAAGGCAGTTTTAAAAGTAGTAACGGAAAAACTTTTCCAATAAAAGTAAGCGATAGAAAAACAAACCTTATTGCCGTTGGAAGCCGCTCGCATGCTGCAAAAGAGGAAGAAGAGTTTTTCTCAAAATTTAATGTGGCAGACAGGATTTCCAAAGGAAGTTCATTGAAGTTCTGTCTGCTTGCTGAAGGAAGCGCTGATCTTTATTATCGCCATGGTCCTACGATGGAGTGGGATACCGGCGCAGGCCAGGCTATCGTGGAAGCAAGTGGTGGGGTTGTTGTAAATCTGGGCAAAAAGAGATTTGAATACAATAAAGAATCTTTGCTTAATAGTAGTTTTATCTGTGCTTCTGACGAAGTATTTCTTAGCTGACAGCTGCATAAAGTTTTAATATGATTTCCTCTGAAATTAGTTATTCTGTTGTTGTTCCTGTATTTAACAGTTCGCATTCTCTCGTAGAATTGAGAGACAGAATTGATGCTGTTTTCAAAAATGAAATGAAGGAAACATACGAGCTTATTTTTATTGATGATGGCTCTGAAAGTGAACTAACATGGCCATTTTTAAATGGTCTTTCAAAAAAATATAAAGAAGTTACAAGCATCCGCCTAATGAGAAATTTTGGTAAACAAGGTGCTTTGCTTTGCGGTTTTTCTAATGCTAAAGGTCGTTACATTATTACAATAGATGATGATCTTCAGCATTTTCCAGAAGATATTCCATCTCTTGCAGCTCTGAATGCTCATGATGTGGTCATTGGAAGGTTTGAGAATAAAGAACACAATTTAAGTAAAAGAATTTTTAGTCGAGTAAATAATTGGTTTGAAACAAAGTTGCTCGGCAAACCTGAGCATATCACAAATAGCCCATTCAAGCTTATAAGAGCTGAAGTAGTGAATTCATTTCTGCAAATTAAAACTCCGAATCCATCTTTAAGCGCTTTGCTGTTTTTTGTTACCAAGGATGTGAAGAATGTATCTGTCCGCCATGCAAAAAGACCATATGGCAAATCAGGTTTTACACTTAAAAAGATGTTCGAAACCTTTGCTAGTATGCTTTTCAATAATAGCAGCTTTTTATTAAAGCTTATTGCATATGCCGGTATTTCTATTTCATTTTTCAGCTTTCTGCTGGCATTGATCTATTTTATAAAGAAGCTTACAGTAGGCATACCGGTTCCAGGTTATGCATCTTTAGTCACAGTGACCTTGTTTATTGGAGGGCTTATGCTATTCTCCATAGGCATAGTCGGAGAATATCTGATCAGGATTATTAATGGTGTCGAATTGAAACCTGCTTACGTTGTCAGGGAAAAATCCGAAGGATAAGATGAAAAAGACTGTAGTCATCCTTCAGTCAAATTATATTCCTTGGAAAGGATATTTTGATTTAATCAACATCGCAGATGAGTTTATCTTCCTGGATGATGTGCAGTATACTGTGAGAGATTGGAGAAATAGAAACAGGATCAAAACGGAAACAGGCTTAAAATGGTTAACGATTCCTATTGGTAACAAGCGTGACAAAGATATCAATAAGGTATATTTTTCTGATGATAGATGGAAACATAAGCATTTACAGCAGCTTAAGCTAAGTTATATGCAGGCCCCTTATTTCAGAGATACGATGGATCTTATTGATGATATTTACAAAAATCCCACCAATAGCTTGTCAGAGTTCAATCAATTTGCAATAGCGAAAATAGCTGCAGGGCTTGGAATTAAGACTGAGTTTAAGGATTCTTCAACTTTTCATGCAAAGGGGAAGAGCACTGAAAGACTTATAGATATCCTAATTAAAACGGGAGCAACCCATTATCTGAGCGGTCCCGCGGGGAGGGGTTATATCAATAGCACTCTATTTGAAAAGGCTGGGATTGAACTTGAGTATTTTGATTATTCAGGCTACCTTGAATACCCTCAGTTATTCCCTCCATTTGTTCATGAAGTAACAATTCTTGATTTGATTTTCAATACTGGTCCTAAAGCCATTCAATATTTTAAAAGCTTTAAACCATGAATTTCTTTTTAATAACCGGATTATATAGGTCAGGCACAACCCTCCTGGAAAAGTTTCTATTTCAGCATCCTTCTGTAAGCATTGCATCTCAGCCATATCCGTCTTTTTATCATTTGGTGAAAAAGAGATTTAATGAAAGTCAGAATATTTCATCTATTTATCCTATCAACACGCGGTTGGATAATGAGTATTATGAAATGAAAGATTTTATTGGGTTTCTTAATCATTTTAGACTTAACGAGGCAGGCAAGTTGAATTCAGGATTTGAATCATCGCTTCATTTCAATCATGTATTTGTTGATTTATTTAAACAGCTGCAGCTGACAGCAGGGAAGGGGCTGATTACAAATGAAACAATATATGCTGGAAGTAAGGAAATATTATGTGAAGATTTTATAGGTACACTTCTTGAAAATGGTGTACGGGTAATTCACATTGTAAGAGATCCCAGAGATGTGCTTTGTTCTGCAGCTTTAGGAAAAGAATATACAGGGAAAACCAGGCCATTGTTATATACAATAAGGATGTGGAGGAAGTCTGTCGCGTTTCGTATACAATATGCAGCGCATCCACTTTATTATTCTGTCAGATATGAAGATCTTGTTAAATATCCTAAGGCAACATTGAAGGAATTAGCTGGCTTTATGAATATACCAGAAATAGAACTGCAACCGAAACTTCTGGATCAGCAGGGGAATATTTGGAAAAGCAATTCATCATTCGTGCAAAGCGAACTTATTTCCTCTTCATCTATAGGCAAGTATAAAGAGATTCTGAATGCAAATACTATCTCTTATGTCAATACCCTTTGTGCACCTGAGTTGAAATATCTGGATTACGAATGTGACGACATCAAAGATCTAAAAGAAGTTTTCGATGGATTTATAGAACCATTCCCTATAGACCATGATTTGTTTCAGCAAGATTATTCAGTTAGTGAAATGAATCAAACCATTGAAATTAAAAGAGCAGGGCTTCTAAAGGGCGCCGGTCTATCCCACAAAGAAATAGAAAAGTATTATCAGTTTGAATTGGTATATAAAATTTTTTAAAAAGCATGCAATCTAAAATTGAAATAATAAAAACGGAAGATGGGTCTCATTCTCTTTATATACCAGATATGAAAGAAACTTATCACTCAACACACGGAGCCTTGCGTGAATCAGAATACGTTTTTATAAAAAACGGGCTGGATCTGATAGCAACAAGCAATGAAATTAATATTCTTGAAGTAGGCTTCGGGACAGGTCTCAATACATTTTTGACATTCCTGGAAAGCGAAGAAAAAGCATTAAAGATTTATTATCAAACGATCGAACCCTATCCTTTAGAAGAAGATATATTTTCAGCACTGAACTACCCTGATATAATAGCTCCCGATAAAAGCAGATTTTTTTATGATTTTCACAAGGCCCCTTTTGGTGAAAAAGTACAGTTTATCAAAGAGTTTGTCTTCCAAAAACATTTTCAAAAACTTGAAGACCTTCAATTGAAACCTAACCAACTCGATCTCGTATACTTTGACGCTTTCGCTCCTTCAAAGCAACCGGAACTTTGGAGTTTGGAAAATTTTGAAAAAATATTCGGTTGGATGAAAAAGGAAGGAGTGATTGTAAGTTATTGTGCCAGTGGACAATTTAAGAGGAACTTAAAGTCAGCAGGCTTTTTTGTTGAGACACTTCCAGGCCCTCCGGGAAAAAAAGGAGATGACCAGAGGTAAAAAAAAGTTGTCGTAACATTAAAAAACTGTATTTTTGAAACCTAATTATTTTTAAGTACATATTTTAATTCTAACCATGAGGAAAATTTCAGTAATCTTTTTGCTGGTATTAATGGCCAGTGCATCATTTGCCCAATTGTCAGACAGGGTAAACGATAACAGTTCTTACAAAATCGGTGCTAGACCTGTAGAAGGCAGCAAAGTGTTAACGTTTGGTTTTAATGTAAACCAAAGTGTTTTCGACAATTACAATAACCTTAAACAAGGTGGTCTTATCAGTGGTAAATACTTCATTAAGGATGATGTAGCAATCAGAGGAGGTATCAGAATTACTAAAGAATCTACTTTTTCAAAAGGTGATATTGATCAAGATCTTAATCCTGGTGTAAAAAGCGCAGAATCAAAATCAAGCATCAGAGAATATGTACTTGTGCCAGGTATTGAGAAACACTTTAACAGCGGAAATATCTTTGATGTTTACGGTGGTGGTGATCTTTTCTTAGGTTTCAAGAGAGAAGTTTTTAGAGATAATGTTGATCAAGTCGATGGAGACTTTAACCATTATTCTGAAAAAACTCCTTCTACTTTAGTAGGACTTGGTGGAGTTGTTGGTTTCAACGTATTTGTTCTTGACCTTCCATTGTCTATTGGTATGGAGTATGGTCTTCAAGGACTATGGACACTTGGTGGAAAAACACACGTTGAATCTGAGACAAAAGTAGGTGGTGTATCAACTACTCAGGATTATTACACTCAAACTTCCAATGGAGCAGGAAATCCTGACGCTTTCGGTTATAGCAAGTTGAAAAAGAGATCAACAACCTGGGATACCAACAGCAACCTTAGAGTAATTGTAAATATTTATTTTAACTAATCAGAATGAAGAGCATTTTTAATAAATTATTCATAGGCGTCTTATTTTTGAGCCTGGCTACTTCATGTAAAATGTATTATAAAGCAGTGCCAGTTGCTCCAATGGATGCCAGAGTTAATTTCACTACCGGAGATCTTGAATATCTGGGTGAAATTAAAGGGTCTGCGACCCAAAGCTACCTTTTAGGATTTATACCTGTTGGCGGAAGGAGATTCTACTACAGTTCTCCAGGACTAAGTCCTACAGGCGTATTCAATTTCAGTATTCGTGGAAGAGGATTTAACAACGCATATTATGATGCATTGCAATCTAAGCCAGATGCGGATTTTGTTCTGCCTTTGGGCTTTACTCAAGAGGTAGATAGAATGTTCCTTGGAAGAAAGGTAACAATCCATGTAAAAGCAAAAGCTTTTAAATTAAAAGAAAAATAAAAGCAACTTATTGTTGCCTGAAATTAAACAATAAAAAAAACCTAAGATCTTCTTAGGTTTTTTTTTTAATTTTAAATCAAATGATAAAATCCAGAATAATTTTTGTATTTCTTCTTTCAGCTATACTTTTTCAAAACTGTAAAAAGGAAGACCCGGATCCTTTAATTACCTCCATTAGTCCTGCTCAACAGGTAATGAATGGAAATGCCGGTGAAGTTAAAAACTTTTATTTTAATGCCTCCTCCAAAGATGGGCTCAACAGATTGATCATATCACAACAGGAAGTTGGCAGTGCATCAAAGGTCATATTAGATTCCATGTTGCATGGCATCAGAAATTCAACCTACAGACTTGAATATGTTATTCCTGAAAAACAAAAAGATTATACCCTTCTGTTAATGTTCAGGATTATTGATAATGAGGGCCGTGATAAAACTGAAGCAAGAAAAATTCTAGTCAAAGGCAAAGAAATATTGCTGACAGAATTTTCCGGAGCCACTATTTATTCCAAAGCTTCTGGCAATGCAGATGCATTTGACCTGGTAGCCATGACTGCAAAATTTTCAGGTCTTTCTCCCGATAGTTTAAGAGATGTTCAGATGTTTTCAGAAAATGATACTTCTTCGGTATTATCCAAATCCATTATTAGCCCGGCGGGAGGACAGTTTGTTCTGTTTAATGGATTTGACTATGTAAATGCAACAGCTTTGTCTTTGCAGGAAGCTTATAACTCCGGACAAAAAGTAGATAAAATTTCTAATCTAGAGCAGGGGCAGATTATTTTAACCAGATTGGGTAGAAAATCGAATTCTTCTTATGCTGCTATTAAAATAACGGACGTCTTAGATCTCCCTGGATCAAAAGATGATAAGATTCTGTTTAATATTAAAAGATAAAATAATTTAATTCCAAATGAATAAATGAAAAAGGAGCTGACATACAGCTCCTTTTTTTATTCAGGCTTTTCCCCTGATTGTAATCAAGACTTATGTAAATTTGATCACCTTTATTAACTTTGAGAAAAAAAGAAATCTATAATGCTTTCGATAGACAGATCTCTTGATAAATTAATAGTAGTTGGAGACAGAGTATTAATAAAGCCCAAAACGTTAACCGATAAAACTTCTTCAGGCCTGTATCTTCCTCCGGGAGTAATCGAAAAAGATAGGATACAGAGTGGATATGTGATTAAAGTTGGGCCGGGATACCCTATTCCTGTTCCGGATGAAAGTAATCAGGAACCCTGGAAAGAAAAACAAGATTCAACCAGGTACATACCCTTACAGGCACAGGAAGGAGATCTTGCCATTTATCTGCAGAACGGTGCTTATGAGATTACCTTTAATAAAGAGAAGTATTATATAGTGCCTCAGCCAAGTATATTAATGCTTGTGAGAGAGGAGTTGTAAAAAGCGGAAGGCTGAAAGCAGAAAGCGTAAAGTTGAAAAAAATAATTATAAAGGGCATTATTACTCATTAACCAAATTTAAAAAAAGAGGTAGATGTGGTTACATCTACCTCTTTTTTACTTTCAGCTTTTAGCTTTCCGCCTTCCGCTTAATAATTTGAAAGTACGGCAAATTCCTTTGCAAAATAAGTAAGGATAACTTTTGCACCAGCTCTTTTCATACTTAATAAAGCTTCCGCCATTGCTTTTTCTCCGTCAATCCAGCCCTTTTCAGAAGCAGCTTTTATCATCGCATATTCTCCACTTACATTATAAGCTGCAATCGGGAGTTCATAATTATCATATAAAAGCTTAATGACATCAAGATAAGCCAAAGCTGGTTTCACCATGAGGAAATCCGCACCTTCAGCAAAATCAAGTTCTGCTTCTATCAACGCTTCCGCCTGGTTGGCAGGGTCCATCTGATAAGTTTTTTTATCACCGGCTTTTGGGGCAGAATCTAATGCATTTCTGAATGGACCGTAAAAAGCGCTTGCATATTTGGCAGTGTAAGACATTATAGAAACATCTTCAAAGCCTTGATTGTCGAGCATTTCTCTGAGATATCCGACCCTGAAATCCATCATGTCAGAAGGTCCGATAATGTCAGCTCCTGCTTCTGCCTGCGCTAAAGCCATTTTTCCCAACACCTCAAGCGTGGCATCGTTCAGGATTTTTCCATTTTTTAATATGCCATCATGACCATCAGAGCTGTAGGGGTCCATTGCAACATCTGTCATAATGCAGGCTTCAGGAAGCTCGGATTTTATAGCTTTTATTGTCTTTAAATAAAGACCTTTTTCATTATAACTTTCTTTGGCAAAAGGATCTTTTAATGAATCTTCTATTTTAGGGAAAAGTGCAAATGTCTTCAGACCAAGCTTCATACAAAGCTCTATTTCCTTGATTAACAGATCAGGAGTATATCTGAAAATGCCAGGCATACTAGATATTTCAGATCTTTCATTTTTACCTTCCTGCATAAACATTGGATAAATCAGGTCGTTGGTACTTACCTGATGTTCTCTTACCATAGATCTGATGGTTTCAGATTTTCTGTTTCTTCTCGGACGACGCATGTTTATTCAGGTTTTTAAATTAAAATTCAATAATTGTTTTTTCGATAATATCGCAACACTCATTTAACTGAGCTTCATTAATCACCAAAGGAGGTGCGAATCTGATAATGTCTCCGTGTGTAGGTTTCGCCAAAAGACCTTTGTCTTTTAAAGCTACACATACATCCCATGCAGTTCTACCGTCATTCGTAGGTTTAATTACAATTGCGTTTAATAACCCTTTTCCTCTAACTGCGAGCACATGGTCTGTTTTTTCCTGAAGGTCAGTCATTCTCTTTCTGAACAACTCTCCCATTTTAGCCGCATTTTCAGTAAGCTTTTCATCCCGAATTACCTCCAGTGAAGCCTGAGCTACAGCACATGCCACAGGATTACCGCCAAACGTGGATCCATGCTGACCTGGCTTAATCGTTAGCATGATAGGGTCATCTGCAAGTACTGCTGATACAGGATATGTACCGCCAGAAATTGCTTTGCCTAAAATCAGAATATCAGCTTTTACCTCTTCATATTGGGAGGCAAGCAATTTTCCGGTTCTACCAATTCCGGTCTGAATCTCATCAATGATAAACAGTACATTATATTTTTTGCAGAGTTCTTCTGCTTTTTTTAGATAACCTTCTGTAGGTACATAAACACCTGCCTCACCTTGAATAGGCTCTACAAGAAATGCACAGACATTGGGATTCTTCAGAGCGTTTTCAAGCGCAGTTGTATCACTGTATGGGATAATCTGGAAACCAGGATTGAAAGGACCAAAATCTTTTGTCGAATCAGGATCTGTTGATGCGGCAATAACTCCAGTTGTTCTTCCATGAAAATTTTTTTCTACAGCAATAATCATAGCCTGGTTATCAGGAATATTTTTAACAGTATAGCCCCACTTTCTTGCCAGCTTAATCGCGGTTTCAACTGCTTCAGCCCCAGAGTTCATCATGAGCACTTTGTCATATCCAAAGTATTCAGTTATAAATTTCTCGCATTCACCAAGACGCTCATTATAAAATGCACGACTTGTTAACGTAAGTTTCTGTGCTTGAGCTATAAGAGCGTTAATTATTTTAGGATGACAATGTCCTTGGTTTACAGCACTATATGCAGACAGGAAATCATAATAACGTTTCCCCTCAACATCCCAGACAAATACTCCTTCTCCTTTGGAAAGCACAACGGGAAGAGGGTGATAATTATGTGCTCCATATTTTTCTTCCAGCTCAATAGCCTGTGCAGTTGCAGAAATAGTCCCCATCATAAGTTTGTTATTTTAAATTGAAAAAAGGAAAATATCCTGAAAATATCATTTCCCATTCCAGTTTTCCGCAGAAACAGGATCAGGATTATAAGGAAATTTTTCAGGAAAGAATTTCAAATTTAGAAATAAAAGTATTCTTTTCTTAATCATTTAAATGGTTTCCTGAAAATAGAAATGAGATTTTTGGGGTATTAAAAAAGGGGTATTAAAAAAATAAGAGAAGGATAACTATTTTATTGAAATTTAACAGAAGACGGAACACACTTTTATTATATAAAGGATAGAGGAACCTATTTATTCGAAATATATTTTCCGAAATGCACTTTTTAACGTAATTTTGTGAAGAATAACCCAAGGATAAAAGCATTTACACCTCACTGAGCGGGAAAGATTACTTTTGTCCGAAAGAAAAAATAAATCTTAATTTTGTATTTAGATTTTATTTTCGCATCTTTGCAACCCTATAATATAAAAAAATTAGAAAAATGGCTAGAGTTTGTCAAATTACAGGAAAGAGAACAAGAGTAGGAAACAACGTTTCTCACGCCAACAACAAGACAAAGAGAAAATTCTATCCTAATCTTCAGACTAAGAAATTTTTTATTCCTGAAGAAAATAAATGGATAACTCTTAAAGTGTCTGCATCTGCTTTAAGAACAATTACAAAAAAAGGCATTAGCGCTGTATTAAAAGAGGCTAAAGCAAACGGCATGGCCGTTTAATTATTTGGTTTTTACAAGAGAAATTGCAATAAATCATGGCAAAAAAAGGTAACAGGATTCAGGTGATTCTGGAGTGTACCGAGCACAAAAACAGTGGTCTACCTGGTACAAGCAGATATATCACTACTAAAAACAGGAAAAATACTCCTGAAAGGATTGAATTAAAGAAATTTAATCCTGTGTTAAAAAAAGTGACCATCCATAAAGAAATTAAATAACCATGGCAAAGAAGGTAGTTGCTACCCTGAAGAAGGCTGAAGCTGGAAAAGGGTTTGCCAAAATTATTAAGGCAGTAAAGAATGATAAAACCGGAGCTTACACTTTCAGAGAAGAAATTGTGCCGGTTGATCAGGTTCAAGAAGCGTTGAAGAAATAATTGCTTCTTCGTAAATTATTAATGATAAAGTCCCTTATAGGGACTTTTTTATTATTTTAGTGTTTTAAGAAAAAGATTATTTCATGGCGCTGTTTAATTTCTTTTCAAAAGATAAAAAGGAGTCTCTGGATAAAGGTCTGGAAAAAACCAAGGATAGCTTCTTTTCTAAGCTAACCAAGGCCATGGTGGGAAAATCCAAGGTCGATGACGAAGTCTTGGACAATCTGGAAGAAATGCTCGTTACCTCTGATGTCGGCGTGCAGACTACTTTGAAGATTATCAAAAGAATTGAACAGAGAGTAGAAAAGGATAACTATGTGACGACTTCCGATCTGGATAAAATCCTGAAGGAAGAAATTGCCGGACTGCTTGCTGAAAATAACTCGGAGGATTTGTCTGACTATGAAGTTCCAAAAGTACCCGGGCCATATGTAATTCTGGTAGTAGGGGTAAATGGAGTTGGTAAAACAACTACGATTGGTAAACTGGCTGCTCAATTTAAAAAGAAAGGCAAAAAAGTAGTTCTCGGAGCTGCAGATACTTTCCGGGCCGCCGCAGTGGATCAATTAAAAATGTGGGGAGAAAGGGTAGGCGTACCTGTAGTATCTCATGGAATGAACACTGACCCTGCTTCTGTTGCATTTGATGCAACAAAACAAGGCGTTGATCAGCAAGCCGATATAGTAATTATTGACACTGCCGGGAGATTACATACCAAAGTCAACCTCATGAATGAGCTTTCTAAAATAAAAAGGGTCATTCAGAAATTCATACCGGAAGCGCCTCACGAAGTTCTTTTTAGTATTGGATGGAAGTACAGGGCAAAATGCATTTGTCCAGGCTACCGAATTTACCAAAGCTACGGAAGTTTCGGCACTTGCAATCACGAAGCTGGATGGAACTGCAAAAGGAGGGGTTGTTTTGGGAATTTCAGATCAGTTCAAAATACCAGTAAAATATATCGGAGTAGGAGAAAAGGTAGATGACCTTCAGGTCTTTAATAAACATGAGTTCGTTGACTCTCTCTTCACCAGGTAATAAAATAATCCTGCTTTTGGGTTTAATATTTCTGTTTTCTTTTTCAGAATATGCCTGCGTTCCCCGAAAAAACGTTTCAGCTCCTATTGATACAAGTCAGGGAATTTCAGGTAAAATAATTTTCAAAGAAGGTGATTTCTCGACTACTGAAGAGCTGCCTGAAGAAGGTAAAATTTTTGGTATCGAAAGAGAAATCTATATATATCCGCTTACTTCCTTAAAAGAATCTGAACTTGCTGAGGGAGATTTTTTTAAAAGGATCTCAACAACTCCCTTAGACACAATTCTAACCCAACAAGACGGAACTTTCAAGTTGCCTTTGGAAGTTGGAAAATATTCACTGGTCATTAATGAAGGAGGAAGACTCTATTCTAAAATTTCTCCTGACTATTACTTGTTTCCGGTGAAAGTGGAAAAAAATAAATTCACCAATGTAGTTTTTGAAGTAGACTACATGGCACACTACTCAGAATAGTTTAAAAATAATAAGTAATTTTGGGGATTGGAAGGCTGAAGGAGTGACTGTTTCTTCCATTTCCAATCAATATTCCAGTATTAAAATGAAGACTAAAGGCACAAGGAAGACAAAGGTTAACATCATCACATTAGGTTGTTCCAAAAATCTCGTGGATTCGGAGAATATTCTAACCCAATTGAGAGGTAATAATATCGACGCTGCGCATGAATCTGGGAAAGATGATGCCAATGTAGTGGTCATTAATACCTGTGGCTTTATTGACAATGCCAAGCAAGAGTCTATAGATACAATTCTGAGGTATGTAGATGCGAAAGAGAGTGGTTTGGTAGAAAAGATTTATGTTACGGGATGCCTTTCTCAACGCTATAAAGATGACCTTGAAAAAGAGATCCCACAGGTAGATGCTTTTTTTGGTACAAGCGATCTCCCGATACTTCTTAAAAAGTTTAAAGCTGACTATAAACATGAATTGCTTGGGGAGCGCCTTATTACCACTCCAAGACATTATGCGTTTTTGAAGATTGCAGAAGGTTGTGATCGTCCTTGTTCTTTCTGCGCAATACCGGTGATGCGTGGTAAACATGTATCAAGAGGCATAGAAGAACTCCTCACGGAAGCAAAGAACCTGGCGAAAAATGGTACAAAGGAATTGATTCTGATCGCCCAGGACCTTACCTATTATGGGCTTGATATTTATGGTAAACGCGATCTTGCCGAACTATTAAGGAAATTGTCAGACGTGAACGGAATTGACTGGATACGTTTACAATACGCTTATCCTTCCCAGTTTCCCATGGATGTTCTGGACGTAATGGCGGAAAGGGACAACATTTGCAAATACCTGGATATGCCGCTTCAGCATGCATCTTCAAATATGTTGAAGATTATGAGAAGAGGGATCACGCGTAACAGAACAGAAGATCTGTTAAAGGCAATCAGAGATAAAGTCCCGAATATAGCTTTAAGGACAACAATGATTGCCGGGCATCCTGGAGAGACTGAGCAGGATTTTGAAGAGCTTTGTCAGTTCGTAGAGGAAATGAGATTTGACAGACTAGGAATATTCACCTATTCTCACGAGGAACATACTCATGCATATACATTGAATGATGATATTCCTACAGAAATAAAAAGAGAGCGTGCGGATACAATTATGGGTATTCAGGAAAGCATTTCTCTGGATTTAAATCAAGCAAAGGTGGGAAATACCTATAAAGTCCTTTTTGACAGAAAAGAAGGCGGGTATTTTATCGGAAGAACGGAATCTGACTCTCCTGAGGTAGATAATGAAGTGTTGGTTTCAGCAGAAAATACTTATGTACGAGTTGGGGATTTTGCTAAAGTAAAGATCGATTCGGCTTCTGAATTTGATCTTTATGGTAAAATTGTAGAATAACCAGAGCGACATTTAACTTTAATAATAATGAAGATTGGTTCTGGTTTTTAAACAGAACCAATTTTCTTTTGATGCTAAAGCTTTCAATTCTCAATTCTTTCCTTCTCCATCGGGTCTCAATTTCTCCTCTTGTATTTGTCTATTGAAAAATCAGGGTTAAATTCGGCCATAAAATTTCTACCACCATCAATGAAAATACTTCCTGTTGAAGCTGAAAAAACCGGTGCTTTTTCAAAATTATATCTCGATTACATTTCAAAGAAAGAAGATCTCTCACCTTTTTATAATTTATTCCCCTCTATAGAAAACATAGAGCAACAATTAGCTCAGAAAAAATTTAATGCAGATCAAAGAATCCTTCTGACCGATGCTTTAAAAAAGACAATATTCGGATATTGTCATAAAACAAGCTGCTCAAAATGGTATTGTTGAATTATTAAATGACAACACATTTACAATTACTACAGGCCATCAGCTAAATCTTTTTACTGGTCCGTTGTATCTGATTTACAAGACAGTGGCGATCATTAAGATTTGTGAAATCTTAAAACGTAAATACCCGAAATATTCCTTTGTGCCAGTATTCTGGATAGCTACAGAAGATCATGATTTTGCAGAAATCAATCATTTCCATCTTTTCGGGAAAACATATACCTGGGAGTCATCACAGAAAGGAGCTGTGGGCAGAATGAGTTGTGAAGGAATTGAAAAGATCTTAAATGAACTTCCTGAAAAGGTTGAGTTATTTGAAAAGGCATATCTGGAAAACGGCAGTACATTAACAAACGCTACCCGCTACATTCTAAATGAGCTCTTCGGAGACTATGGACTCGTTGTACTTGACGGTGATGATGCTTCATTAAAGCAAGTGTTGAAGCCAGTACTTAAAGAAGAAATTGATGGGGATACTATTTGTAAAATTGTTGAGAATACAACTAAATCTCTGGAAAATATTGGCTATAGCGGACAGGTATTTCCCAGAGAGATAAATCTTTTCTATTTAAAAGAGGGATTAAGAGAAAGAATTATTAATGAAGGGGAGCATTTTAGGGTTAACAATACTGATATCGTTTTTAGTAAATCAGAAATACTTCAACTGGCTGAGGAAAAACCTGAAGTTTTTAGCCCCAATGTAGTCCTGAGGCCCTTGTATCAGGAGATGCTGTTGCCCAACCTGGCTTACATCGGAGGTCCTTCAGAGTTGACGTACTGGCTGCAGCTTAAAGGCATATTCGATCATTTCGGAATAGCATTTCCAATGTTGATGCCCCGGTTGTTTTTCTTGATTATCAATTCAGCAAACAGCAAAAAGATTACTAAACTAAATATAACCGAAGAGGACTTATTTAAATCGGCAATTGAATTAAAAGAATTATATCTTGAAATGCATTCTTCAGAGCATATTGAAACTGAAGAAGAGCATGCCCTGCTGAATTATATATTTAAAATGCTTCAGACCAAAGCGGCTGATATAGACCCTACTCTGGTTGCTTATACAGAGGCCGAAGCAAAAAGAGCAGGTGATATTATCAATAATGTAGAAAAGCGATTTAAGAAAGCTTTGGAGAAAAAACATGAGCAGGGCATTCATCAGTTGCTTGGGTTAAAAGAAAAGTTGTTTCCTGCTAGTACCCTTCAGGAACGTTATGATAATTTCCTTAATTTTTATATCAACGATCCTGATTTGATCAATAAACTGATGACTGCAGATCCCTTTGATTTTAGATTTAAAGTTTTGCGGGAGGAATGAAAAAGAAAGAAATCAGATCTTACTTTTTAAATGCAAGAAAAAATATTTCTTCTCAGAAGCTTGAGGAGATAAGCATGGATGCCGCAGAGTGCTTTTTCAATAGTTTTGATTTGAAATCTGTAAAGTGCGTTCATGTCTTTCTTCCAATACCGTTAAAAGCTGAAATAAATACCAAGTATATCATCGACAGATTTTGGAAAAGCTATCCGGATATTGATATTACAATTCCAAAATCAGACATGAATAATCTTTCAATTGATAGTTATTATTTTACCCCCGCTACAGTTTTAGAAGAAAATCCGTGGAAAATACCAGAGCCTATCACCGCTCAACAAACTCCGCATGAGTTGATAGATCTTGTTTTTTTGCCTATGCTCGCTTTTGATGATAGGGGCTACAGAGTGGGATATGGTAAAGGATTTTACGACAGATTTCTGGCAACCTGCCGATCAGATGTTTTGAAAATAGGTTTGTCTTCTTTCCCATCAACAGATCATATTGAAGATGTAGATCAATATGATATTCCAATGAACTATTGTATAGTAGGGAAGGAGTTGTATCGGTTTTAGAAGAGAAACCTGATTCATGAAGTTGGTTTGGATTAGAAAGCCCTCACCTTGAATTGAAGCTGGTGCAAACGTCCTCACTTGTACCCAAAATCCTCAAGCGTCTCGCTTGATAAGCAATTATCCAGTCTTAGAATATTTACTAATAAGCAAACACCTAAGTTCTAAAAGAGAAGGCCACATTTGACGGATAAAATGTTTGAATTAAAACCGTAATACTAATAATAGAAAAGTCCTCTTTAAAGTATCTATTTTGTTTTCGCATCAGTCTAAAAAGAAAAAGCGTAGTTTTAACAACTACGCTTTAAAATTATTTCAATTCTTTACTTTTCTTGTAATGGGAGTGGATTTTCTTTGCTCCTAATGCCGCTCCGGCAACCAGGAATGCTCCTATTCCTCCATCCAAAGGTATCGCACCAGTTCCTCCCGGACCATTAGTTCCTCCAGGGCCACCGCCCTCGCTTCCAGGTTGTGCATATGCTGTTTCTGCGGCTATCGCAAGTAATACTAAAAATACAACTTTTGATAATATCTTAATTATTGATGTCATCTTCTTCTAAAGAAATTAATAAAGAATAATCTTTTGAGTCATTAGTTTTTGTCCGTCAAATACGGAGACGAGATACATACCTGGTTTCAAAGAGTCAACATTATAAACTATGGTTGAGCCGGCAATAGGCAGTTCTTTGTTAGCTATTACCTGATTCCCAGAAATATCTGAAATGCTTAAGTTTAAAGTTGTATTTGCAGATTCAGGTAAGTTGATGAATATTTTTTTGTCAAAACAATAGAAATTCAGACTTTGAACTGTGCTGCCATTCACTCCGGTTATAACATCTGATTTTCTCAGTGTGAGATAAAATCTTTCGGGATTTTCATTTTGACTGATATATACAGAGTAATTCGGATTTGTTCTTAAATTTTGCGTTTTGTCAAACTGGGTGTCTGTAAGAGATATGTCGTATTCATCACCGATGGAACTTAAATCTGAGGCTGAAATCAAATAATTCCCACCAGATGCTGCAGCAACCACCAATGGAATTTCAACTGAATTAAACTCATCAGTTATGGAGTTAACAGCATACCCAATCCCATTTATTTGAGTGAAGATCGAAGGGCAATCACCGGAATTTAATAATTTGTAAGCATCAAATTCTTCGTTAAATGATGTATCAGCATCTGCACTCAAACGCACTAGTGTCTCGTCCGAATCATTATTATTATTGACAATAGTAATTTTTAAGCCAGCCGGAGCTATCGCTGTTCTTGCTACAGCTGGGTTAGCCTCAGTTGTAAATGCTCTTTTATTAACAGTCAAAGTTGGCTTCAGGCCGGTTGAGGCTTTTATGAAAAAGGCCTGCATAGATGGAATGATTGGACTGCCACCGTTCAGGCCGGCTCCATTGATATACGTTTTATATCTTCCAGCATTAGTGTCCCAAATGTAAATAGCATTGTTAACGTTGGTTTTAACCCATCCGCTATCCAGGGTCCAATTGATAGGAGATGGGAAGGGGTTCCCGATCAGGTTCCATCCGTCGCTTTGAGCATCTCCGGAATTGGTATTCGTTACATTGTACTTTAACGGTGTTAAAGAGTTTGTATAGTTACCTGACAAGTCAAGTGAAGTAGGCTTGTTAAAGTAGAATGTATAACCAGTAGTATTTACCAATGGCGTATTTAATCCTGAAACCGGGACCCAGCCGCTATCAGCGCTTTGATGTTTATCTGTTTCGTTATAAGTGTAAATCCATGAATATCCGCTTTTCCCCAGGGGAGTATTGTCAGCAAGTTCTGAAAGGGTAACATTGGTAAGAGGAAATGATACCTGATGATATCCTGGGGTATTACCTGAAATATTTTTCTTTATCTTGATTTTTCCGGAAAGTACTCCTCCGCCATATCTTGAAACATACCCAGTATTTAAATCAAGCAGTACATTGTTTGATGTATTGAAAGTTCCTAAAGTTAAATTTAAGGCTCCTGTAATCGTTATGGAAGTCTGGTTTGTAACTCCCGCATTATTGGCGATAAAGAGATCTTTCACGGTAAGTGGACTGCCTGAAATAGTCTGGGCTTCAGCAGACCTGAAGGTTACAGGGTAATTGTTGAAATTTATCGGCTCGCTGCCTATTACACTTCCCCGTATGTAAGTTGGAAGTTTAATGGATAAACCATTTGCGTTTTGCAAACCATAAGTTTGAAATATTCCCGTACCGGATACAGTTGCATCATTGAAGGTTTTTAAAGAAAGCTTGTCTGCGGCTGATACCACATTTCCAAAGATTCCGTTCACAACCAGATTTCCATAAAGAGATATGGAATATTCTGTAGTAGTCCCGGTATATAGCTTACCTGTACTGTTGATGGTAATATTTTTTGCACTAATATTTTCAACTACCTTAATTGAGTGCCCGGCCTGAATAACAAAGGAATTTTCGGAATTAAAGATTGCCGGTATCTGAGGTCCGGATGCAGATGTCGCCCAAATGCTGGTATTGGAATTACCACCTGATTGGCTATAAAAGGTAGTTGGTCCTGCAAGTATTGTACCCAGTACTTCAATATCATCCAGATAAAGCTGCCCCAGAGCATCTCCAGCCAGCCAGCCGTATAAGCGGAAAGTAACGGTTGCTCCTTTTTCAGTGATGATCTGTCTGGTAAGAGACCTTCGCAATTCATTTGTTTTAACAGAATCTACTGAAGAACTGTAGTCCTGAAAGTTTATTCCATCAGTGCTGTATTTTAGGATCATTGCCCCGGGGCCAGTCTCGGTTCTTTTTCTGGTATATTTTACCTGAGAGATGAGAAGATTGGTTTCCGGACCTGCAGTTACAGAAAACTGAATAAAGGTATTTCCCGGGCCAGTATTATCCAGACTCCAATTGGATGCAAGGTACCTGTTTATAAAATAATGGCAAGTCTGATTAGTGGTAATATCACTAAACGTTGCATTATTGGGCTGACTGTTAACTCCTAACATGGGAGAAGTACAAGTGTGGCCGGTAAACTGATATAATCCTATTGTTGATTGGGAAAAAAGCAGTGATGATTGAAAAATTATCAGGGTAAATATGATTATCCTGAGACGGTAATTTTTGATCATAGTTAAAAGATTTTTTTAGTCGCCTTTAAAAGGTTTAATTTACAAAAAAGGTTGTAACACAGAAAGTACAGAAAGAAACTTTCGTTGGAGGAGGTGATTTGAGGTATAAAAATTTCAGTTAAACGCTACCAGATTTTAGAATGGCCCAAAAATGGAAACAAGAGAGAAGGAGATTCGTAGAGGGGGGGGCTTTTGATTTATTGTAAGGGGCAACCAGGAGACAGGTAAAACTTATGTATATGTCAAGAATGGCTTATATAGCAATTATATAGATGTCATGTATGGCTCATGTATATGTTATATAGGCGTTATGTATGCTTGAACTATGCTTGAGCTATGCTTGAATTATGCTTGAACTCCCCGAAGAAAGATACGGGTTAATTTCGTTGTTAAATTTTCCCTGTTTAATTCTTTTGGGACGAATGCAGCAAATCCGAAGAGTAATTTTTAACCCACCAGTAAAAAAGTACAATAATGAAAGTGTAACAAATAAAATTAAATACATCATGACTGGGGAGTTTCATGTTTGGATCCAAATGCCTTAACAGAGCTAAACCTGTAACCCGGATGATGTTAATGGTATGCACTCCGAGTACTCCGGCGATGAGATATATTCTCTTATTACTTCCTGGATAAGCAAGAATCAAAGCGATGAGAGAAAACATGATTTCAATTCCCATACAAGGAAAGGCAATTCTGACAGCTCCTGATCCGACAACCTTTACTGAGTTGTAAGTCAAAATAGTATCAAAGCCTAGAAGGTTTAATAAAAATCCAGCGGGATAAACCAAAAGATTAAGGACACCCTGAATAAGACTGAATTTTTCAAGAATGGGCAATGAATATTCACCTTTAGGGTCCAGCAGACCTACATAGGCATAGAAAGAATATTTTAAAGAATAGAATATTAGAAGAGCTAAAAAAATAAATAAAGGAATTCTACCCCATTG
The DNA here is from genome assembly GCA_024707265.1 of Sporocytophaga sp. Lineage (GTDB taxonomy): Bacteria > Bacteroidota > Bacteroidia > Cytophagales > Cytophagaceae > Sporocytophaga. The sequence continues at coordinate 464,413 of JANQAB010000002.1, forward strand.
AGGAACATTCTCATATGGGGTAGAATATATTTTACTTTCTTTTTTTATAACTGTCATAGATTTTCTTTCCACCAATTCCTATGCCGGCAGCCAGCAACATAGAAGCTCCACCGTCAAAAGGGATATCGATAGGGTCCTCATCATCACAACCTCCCGGAGGGCAAGGAGGATCATCCTGAGCACTCACTGATATTACTATACTTGTTGTAAACAACGTGAATAGTGCCAGAAATTTTATTGTTTTTTTCATTGTATCAAAGATAAAAATTATCAGTTGATTATTAGTTGTTTATGTAGATTTTTTCTGTGTAAACTTTGTCTCCGGCTTTCACCTTTACAATATAGATACCAGTCGATACATTTAGGCTTTTAGTATACACACCTTGCGAAATACTCACATTTTCAGCTCTGTCTACTTCCTGACCAATTATGTTAAGGAATACGATTGAGGCTTCTTTTTCTTCAATGTTTGAGAAATATACATTAATTGTATTTCCAAATGCATTTACTGCAACCTTACCATCTATTTGACTGCTTATTCCGGTAACAACATCTGCCTTTCTGAACTTAATAAAGAATCTGGTTGTCGTATCTCCTTTTGTTATTGCAGCAGAGTATCCGTTTGAAGACTTTAAATCATAGGAAATGTTTAATAATTTATCCTCAAGAATGATGTCTGTCGTATCAAAACCTGAGAATTGAGAGGCAGAAATAACAAAGTTTCCGGTAACAGGTGCTTCAAGTTTTAATGGAATAGTTGAATCAATATAATTCAGAGGTAAGCTATTGATTGAGTAGCTTTTTCCATTTGTAAACGAGTATAAATTAGGATTATTGCCTGCATTCTTTAATTTAAGTGCATCAAGATTTCCGTCAAATGAATCAGAGGCATCTTCTGTAAACTTTAAAACAGTTTCATCAGAATATGCGCCATTTTGAGCAGTTAAATTTAATACAGGAGGATTTTCTACAGAAGTTCTCCATAATGAAGGGTTCTGTGTGGTGATTCTTACATTATTAGTCATTGATATGCTTGCAGTACCTCCGGTTCCACTTGTGGTTACAAAAAATCCTTGCAACGCCGGGATGTATTGTGTTCCTCCATTGATACCTGATCCGTTAACAAAAGAAGCATATTTACTGGTTGCAGCATCCCAGTAATAGATGGCATTGTTAATATTGTTTTTTGTCCATCCGGATTGGGTCCAATCAATTGTTGAAGGGAAAGGATTTCCAATCATTCTGAATCCGGAAGTTGAATTGGGAAATGTTATTTCTGATGGAACAGTTCCGTGCCCGTAAGTACCAGTGAAATCAAGAGTAGTTGGAGCTGTAAAGTATAAAGAATATGCCTTGAATGGAGCTAGTCCCGTATTCATATCTGTGATTGGTGACCAAGCACCATCTAAATATTCATATAAACGGGTTGAACCTGGTTTAGTCGGATCTGTTACAGGTGTATTATCCGCAAAATCGTTAGCTGTAGAACCGGTAAGTGGGCAGGCTAGATAATGAGTTTTTGTTGAATTTACTGATTTTGAGATCTTAATATTACCTGTTACAGTTCCTGCGTCTCCAGTATTGTATGCAACACTTCCAGAGTTCAGATTAACTGTAAGATTTCCACCAGAGGCCAGGATTCCGTTCGTAAGAGCAAGAATTCCGTTTACTGTGGCTGCTGAATTTAAAGAAACAGTAGAAGTACTGTTTACTGACAGGTCATTAAATATTTCACCGCCTGTAGTTGTAATTGTTTGAGGTACTGATCCGTTGAATTCAACTTTGCTACCTGTTTCAGAGAATGCAATAGCGCCATAGCTGGTCCAGTTACCTGCTACATTGATAGTCTTTCCGCTACCGGCTAAAATCGCAGTACCTGAAATCGTTAAATTGTTAGCAGTTAAAGTTGCTTCCGCAGGAGTTTTGGTGCCGCTGTTAGACAAGCTAAGGTTATTGTAACTAAAAGCGTTGATTGTTTGGTTTGTACCATTGAAGTTGATTGTGCTTCCAGTTGTAGTATAGCTATTTGTCCCTGGAGAAAATGTATTAGCTATTCCAATAGTTCCATTTAATATTCTAACGCCTGTGTTTGTGCTAGTTAGATTGTAGTAGTTAAGACCTGCAATGTTTTGAGTGCCTGCCCCTGCATATGTAATTGTACCATTATTATGGTTAAACGTTGAAGGCGCTGTTGCTAAGAAGTCTCCATTGATTGTAGTTGTTGTTGCAGGGACTGTTAATGATGCTCCTGATGCTAATGATACATTGTAAAATGTATTGGATGAACCTCCTGAAATTGTAGTAGTTCCTGCAAAGTTTACTGTACCTGTTCCTGCACTGAATGTACCATTATTCACCCAATTGTTTTTTATATTAATGGTTTGATTACCTGCAGATAGTATTCCTCCTGAAGGAATGGTCAATATTCCGTTGACTGTTACATTTGAAATAAGAGTAAGCCCGGAACCACCACTTTTGTTAATGGTCAGATTGTTAAGAGCAACTGAAGAAGTCGGTATTTCATAGTAGCTGTTCACAGCAGTTAAACCATTGTATACAATGTTAACTAATCCTGCAAATGTTGGTAATGCTGAAAGTGTACCCTGGTCACGGACAATCGTAGCGTTATTGGCCAAGGTTAATAAGTTGGAAGAATTATCTAAAGTACCATTTGTAAGAGTTAAGGTACCTCTAACGGTAACATTTCCAGCTAAGTTAATTCCGTTAGGTCTGGAAATAGTAAGGTTTTGTAAGGTTACGCCCGGTACGTCTGTAGCTGGAGTAGTTCCGTTAAAGACCATATTGGAAGTTGGGCTGCCAATTAACCCTGAACCAATAATCTGATCTCCGATTGTTAATGTGTTTGAACCAATAGATAAGTTCCCGGAAGTAAATTTTAACTCCTCGTTAACAGTGACATTTCCAATTAGATTTATTGTTTGGCCGGTTCTATCGATGGTTAATTTACCAAGAGTAATGGCAGGTAGATTAGCACCAACTGCTGCCGAGGCAAAATAAATGCCTGAAGTATTGCTTCCGGTTAATGTACCACTTGTTATATTCAGTGCATCATCCAATTTTAGAGTATATCCGTTTAAATTTAAATTTCCAGCACTTAATGTTAATGCTTTGCCTACTTCAAAATCAGAGAGTAATTTATAAGAACCGGTTACTATTACATCCTGGACTCCGTTAGTCATAGGAACGGTTGAGGTTATGTTTCCTGTTGATCCATTCAGTATGATCGTTGTTTGACCGCTTGAGGATGCTAATGCACTATAGTCTCCACTAGTTATTGAGTAACTACCAGAGATGTTAATTAAAGTACTTGCATTGCCGGCTGCTCCATTAAATATTCCACCTGTCATGTTAAAGCTGCCAATGTTAAATATCACAGATGCAGCAGCATTTTCAGATAATGATCCATTAAAAGTTCCGGCAGATATACCTAATACTCCTGTTACATTTATTGTATTTGTCCCAGCGCCATAATTTCTAGCTGAAAAAGTTCCTCCGGCAATAGTTAAGTTTCCGGCAACCTGCACACTTCCAGACTCATCAATATTTAAATTACCGTTCTTAACAGATAAATTCTGAGCAACAGTTAAAGTACTTGTCAAAACAATTATAGTCGGACCATCAATACTGAAATTGTTAGCTGTTAAATTGGCATCTATAAAAACATAACCAATTGCAGTTCCAGTGATTGAAATGTTTGGGTAATTTAAATTTCTTGGAGTAAAAAAAACATCTTCACCGACACTAAAGGTAAAAGTGCTCGTTGGGCTGATTGTTCCAAACTTTAGATTATTGTAAGTATACTCGTCATTAGAAACAGAAATATTATATTTGGCATTTCCTATTGTGTTGAGGGTTATATCATGATCGAATGAACCAGCGACCAAAGTACCTCCGCTTTCAATAAAAACTCCCCCCGCAACAGTCCACTTGCTGGTAGCTTTAATATTATGTCCACTTAATATGTGAAATTCGTCTCCTGCAATTAAAAAGGTAGCAGGACTGGTGCCTGTTCCATCAGTTCCAGTTACCCAATTTGCAAGTGTATTTGCAATGAGTCCACTACCGCCAACCCCTGGTATACCTTTGGAATAATACACTGTCGCCCATCCCGGCCCTGCATACAATAGAAGAGCCATTAGTATAAGTGTAAAAATTTTTTTTCATAATTATGATTTATTTTCTGTACAAAAGAACTGATTAGTATTAGTTAATTATTTAGTTTGGTATATTTTGTTATTGATTTAGAGGTAATTTCCTGAAAAAAATCCCTATTGAAGGGCAATAATTTTCAAGGAAATATACGAATTGTTTTATTATTTTTTATTCAGATTAGACCAAAATCATTATACAATCGATGATTGTGTAAATTGTTTTACCTGTATGGTAAAATGATTCTCAATAGAAGAGTTGGGGGTGAATTAAATGCTGATATTTTTGTCTTTTTTAAAGATTGGTGTAGTCTAAGGGTATACGGAAATGCCAATATAGTGGTTGGACTATAATATTAGTCTGAAGCACTTGTAAAGAAGTAAAATATTCGCAGATATAACCTGATTAGTCGTAAAATTCCCGTTTTTCGTTTACAAAAATCTTATAAATGGGAATTCTGTTAATAAGAATTAATTTCAGCAGAATATTCAATCAAATAAAATCCCGATGAATTAAAAAGTATTATAGTCAAATGTTTGTAATCTGTTTCTACGTTAAAGAATTAAGTGCTTTATTTCAGGAGAAAGTTTTAGCGTAAAGAGAGTTATTTTTCAAATGTACATATAGATTTATAACTAAAATTAAGTTTAGGCGATAAAATCTTTTTCCTATATATTTGCAGCTATAGCCATAAAAATCATGAGCGAAAATTCCCAGATTGAAGAACTTATCACTTTATCAGAACGTAGTTTGTCATTCGGGTTTGAAAATATCTAAGTGTAGAATTGTACAAAATGAATAAAAAAAAATATTTAAGATTTATATATCTTTTTTTTCTTGCCACTTCCATTTTTTCCTGTATACCGCAAAAAAAGGTTATATACTTTCAAGGAAAACAAAAAGACTCTACATTCATTGAACAGGAGCAGTTTGTGTATAAAATTCATCCTAGAGATATTCTGCATATCAGTATTGTAAGTCCTGATGCAAGGGTGACATCTTTTTATAACATACAACAGACCCCAAGTCAGAATGTTAATCCAGGGAGTATGTATATAAATGGCTATATCGTAAACGATTCAGGTATGGTAAATATACCTGTTATAGGTAAGGTAAAAGTTGTAGGTTATACCTTAACAGAGATTCAAACTATTTTGGAGAAAATAGTACGGGAACAAGTTTCAGATGCTACTATCGTTGTAAAGTTGATTAGCTACCGAGTAACAATATTAGGAGAAGTAAGAAGTCCCGGGATGCATTACATGTTTAATGAACGGTTTACTCTTCTAGAGGCTTTAGGAATGGCAGGAGACTTGTCTGAATATGGAAACAGAAAGAATATCAAATTAATGCGTCCTAAAGAAGGAGGAATGGAAATTGTGCATCTAGATCTGACAGATGAAGACTTACTAAAGTCGTCTTACTTTTATCTAAAACCTAATGATGTAGTTTACGTAGCCCCTATGAAAGCCAAAATTGACAGAAATAACTTAGTGATTGCTACTACATTTTTTGCGGGACTTTCTGCATTGGTGCTTATTATAAATTTTATAAAATCAAACTAAAGTGAAAAAGAGAGAGGATGAATCAATTGATATTAAAGCACTTTTAAGTAAGGCTTATCAATACTGGCCTTTATTTGCTTTGAGTCTTTTCTTATCAATGGGATATGCCTACTTATATATAAGGTATTATACCGTACCTCACTACAATGTAGTTTCCACAATTTTAATAAAACCCAATGAAAAAATTTCCGGATTTCAGGAGATAGATTTATTTCGCCAGGATAAGAAAAAGGCTAATGAAATAGCTATTTTGAAGTCTTATGAAATGGCCTATAAAACCCTTCAACAGCTCGAGTTTAATGTTTCTTATTTTCATAAGGGACAGGTAAGAGATGTGGAGTTGTATCAGTCGGTACCTTTTAAGGTGATCTTAGATACAAGTTTTAAGAAACAGGCATATAACATTCCCATTTCTATAAATATCATTTCTTCCAATGATTATAAACTAACTTTTGGGAAAAGTGCAGAGTTAAAGCAAACATTCTCTTTCGGGGAACCTGTTACGTTGGATAATTTGTCCATCACAGTAGTCAAGACTGATGAAAATCTTCAAGTAGCCGATCATTATTATTTTAAGCTGCATGATCTTACCTATTTAGCAATTCGTTATAGGAATAAATTACAAGTCTCCAATTCAGGGGGCAAGGAGTCCAGTATTCTGGAGCTATCAACTAATGGTAATAACATTCAGCGGGAGTGCGACTATCTGAACAAACTAACAGAAGTGTACATTCAACGCGGACTGGATGAAAAAAATCAGATTGCCAGTAATACGATTAACTTTATAGATACTCAGTTATTGTCTATTGCGTCTTCCTTAAATAATGCCGAAACTGAATTGGAAAGTTTCAGAAGAAATAATAAAGTGATGGATATATCTTCTGCAGCAACATCTGTATTTTCCAAAATGGATGAGTTGGAAGCTCAAAAGGCAGAATTACTTGTAAAGGATAGATACTACCATTATGTGCTTGATTACCTCAATAGTAACAAGGATTTAAGCGCTGTTGTTGCTCCCTCTACGATGGGAATAGATGACCCATTGCTTAATAACCTCACACTAAATCTTGTTGATCTGAACAGAGAGAAGTCTTCATTAGGAAGGAATACGACAGGTAATAATCCATTTTTAAATTCTCTTGAAATTAAGATCAAAAATTCCAAAGAAACTTTGTTGGAAAATGTTAAAAATATAATCAATAGTTCCAGGATTTCATTGGATGATATTGAAAAGAGAATTGTAAAACTAGAAAAAGAAGTTAGCAATCTTCCAAAAAATGAGCGTGAATTGGTAGATATTCAAAGAAGGTTTAAGCTCAACGATCACTTGTATAATTATCTTCTGGAAAAAAAGGCAGAATCAGGTATAGCAAAGGCTTCCAACATTCCTGATAATAAGATTGTCGAACAGGCCAGGAGCTTTAATGCTTTTCAGGTAGGCCCTAAAACAAATATGATATATTCCAACGCATTACTTGTTGGACTGACGGTTCCATTGGCATTCCTATTTCTAAGAAGTTATTTTAATAATAAGATTCAGTCCAAAAAAAGCATAGAAGAGCGAACTGATATTCCTGTTATTGGAATGGTGGGGCATAATGATAATCTTTCAAATCTTGCAGTATTAAGGAATCCTAAATCCGGAATCGCAGAGTCATTCAGGTCCATAAGAATAAACCTTCAATATCTTGCTCCTGACAAAGAAAAGAAGATTATCTGTATTACCTCTAGCATAAGCGGAGAAGGGAAAACATTTACATCCATCAATCTGGCCTCTATCATTGCATTGTCTGGTAAGAAAACTATTTTGATTGGAGCAGATCTGAGGAAACCTAAAATTTTTGAGGATTTTGGACTGGATAATTCAAGTGGTCTCAGCACTTATCTTGCAGGTAAACATAAAAGTGAGCAAATAATTTTCAAGACTCAGATAGAAGATCTTAATATTATTTCGGCCGGACCAGTGCCTCCTAACCCCGGAGAGTTAATTCTTTCAAATAGATTAAATATTTTGATGGAAGAACTTAAGAAGCAATACGACTATATTATTATTGATACGCCTCCAATCGGATTGGTTTCTGATTGTTTTATTCTGATGAAGTATTCTGATATAAATCTATATATCGTAAGACATAAATACACAGAAATAAAATTACTGGATAAGGTCAATAACTTGGTCAGTGAAGGTAAAATTAGCAACATGAATATCATAGTTAATGATCTTTATAATAATGATAGTCAGTATGGCTACGGCTATGGCTACGGCTATGGCTATGGCTATGGGGAGGACGATCAGGTAATGTCTGATTCTTTATTAAAAAAAATAGGTGAGAAATTTAAATTACATTTCTAGGGTAATTAATAAATTGATGATGAGGCTGAGGTATTATAATAAGATTGAATTCGTCAAAAGAATGTGTAAATAATATAGATCGGGCAGAAGTTGAATATTGAATAGTAGGTTAAAGTTTTCATCACTCTATATTTAAGTTCGGATAGATCAATGATTTAAAACTAAACCTGTATTATTGATGATACAATCGATTCCGTGCCCAATTAAGATTTGTTATTCCAATATTTACTTCCCTGACTGGATATGGTTATTAATCAAACTAGTGAGAATATCAGGAGGCTGTTTATACGATTAAGCCGAAATCATCTTTATTTATTGTTAAAACCTTTTGTAAAAGGAATCTAACGTTGAAGGTTGGACATAAGTTAAACAATGTTTTGATGCTTGAGATATAGAATAAAACTATGGCGGAAATTACGCTCAACAAGAAAAAAATAGTAAACTTCTCTAAACTTATTGGTAGTACTTTCCTTGTGCAATGCCTGATTCAGTTTATTGGAATGGTTTTAGGGTTTTTTATTGTCAGGAGTTTAACAGTACAAGAGTATGCTTTATATACTGTTGCCAATAGTATGCTTACGATGCTAAATGTTTTATCTAATAGTGGAATTTCGACTAGCACTTATGCTCTGGGAGGAAAAGTTTGGACCGACAAAACCAAATTGGGTAAAGTCCTATCAACTGCTATTACCTTTCGCAATAAATTTTCATTACTGGCTCTACTTATCGGGATTCCCTTTACTATCCACATGTTGTTGAAACAGCAGGCTTCATGGGAAACTATTATCTTAATCATAATAACTTTTATCCCTTCTTTCAAGGCTCAGTTAACTGACAATTTATATGAGGTTGTTCCTAAATTACACCAGGATATCCGATTGCTACAGGGTAATCAATTGTTTGTAGCTGTATTCCGTTTACTTTTAAGTGGTTTATCCCTGTTTATTTTCCCATTTGCCTGGGTAGCCTTTCTTGCTAATGGTATACCTCGTATAGTTGGAAATTTGAGATTACGCAATATCGTTGAAAAACGCGCAAACATTACGAAGGAAGAAGACTCAGAGATCAAACGTGAAATCAAGCGCATAGTTAAACGCACATTTCCTGGGAGTTTGTATTTTGCCTTTTCAGGCCAGATATCTCTTTTTATTTTAGCTTATATGGGTAAGTCTAGTGATGTTGCAGAATGGGGAGCGATAGGACGATTTTCAGTGATTTTTTCTGTTATTTCTTCTGTTTTTGCAATGGTTATTATGCCCAGATATTCGCGTTTGGAGAATAATCTGAAAAAGATTTTTATAACTGCTCATAAAATATTAGGTGCCCAGATTATCCTTGGTTTGTTGGTTTTATCCGGTGGATATATGTTTTCAAATACCTTACTTTTCCTTTTAGGTAAACATTATCAAAATCTAAATATTGAACTTTTAGTAGCCTTATCTAATGGTGCTGTAGGAATTATAACAGGAACTGTATTGGCTTTTTCTATTCGGAGGGGATGGGTTATACATCCGGCAATTGACATTTTTTTGAATGTATTTCCTGTAGTTTTGTTTACCTGGTTATTTTCCTTTAACTCATTATTGAGTGTATTGCTCTATAGTTTATGTGTACAAATATTTGTTACAATAGCACATTATCTCGTATTTCTATATCAATTGAACAAAAATGCTAATTAATTCCCTATTGTTTAATAACTAGGTATAAAATGCACAGGAAACTTAAAATATTATTAGTACTTCAAACTCCATGGGGAACATCTCTTGGTATGTCAAAAGTTCATTATGAACTGAAACGAGCTTATGAAGACATGGGGCATCAAGTAGATTATCTGGATGCGTCTAAAATTTATCCTAAGGGCGATAAATTGATTTATCATTTATTAGGTTTTAAAAACCACCAGGAACGTATATTAGATTTTCTTAAAGATAATGCGCATAAATATGATGTCATTGATGCTAATCAGCGTTGCATTCCCTATTCTAAAGAAAGTTTTGGCTTTAAAGGTAGATTGATTTTCAGATCTCATGGTTTATTCCCTCTGTACCGCATTGCGGAGCAGCATCCCATATATAAAAGAATAGAAAATAGTTTAAATGAGAAGAGGCAAAAATCGTTAGTTAAAAGCTTGGGTGAATTGAAAAGATACATTATGAGACCTCCTGGAGAATGGGCTTTATGGGACTCTATTAAATATGCCGACATAGTCCATGTTCTAAATAAGGCCGAATATGAATATTTAAAGTTGTATGGAGTTGATGAAACAAAGCTTAAACTTGTTCCCAATGGCTTGGATGATGAATATATTGAAAATGGAAAAGAAAATATAAATTCAATTTCTGACCGAACGGAAATTTCCTTTGTTGGATCGTGGACGTTTAGAAAAGGAATTGATTTTTTGCCTGAGATTATAGATAGATCTAGAGGTTCTGTTAGCAATTTTAATCTCTTAGGAACTGGTGGAAACAAGGACAGTATTCTGAAAAAAAATCAATAATACCAATTTGAAAGTTAATGTTTCGCCTCATTTTCAGATTGAAGACTTACCTCTACTTTTAAAAAAAACAAAAGTAGGAGTGTTCCCGAGTTTTGCCGAGGGGTTTGGATTGGCAATAGTTGAACAATTGGCCTTAGGTATTCCTGTAGTGGCTTTTGACATTCCGGGGCCATCTGATATTTTAAAACCAATAGAGAATTCCCTTATTGTTCCAGTAGGCGATATAAACGCCATGATTGAAAGATTAAATTCATTGTTATCCCTTTCTGAAGAGGATTATTGGAAATTAGCTGTAAAATGTATAGAACGCGCTCATGATTTTAAAAATGAGAAAATAGCAAATCAATTTATTGAAATTTATAAATCCTAAATATTTTATAGTAACTCAAAATGTGTCTTGCTAGATGTGTAAAATATTATATTTATTCTTTTTGAGGTTGTAATGATCAGGTATTATGATAATTAAGAATCCTCTTGTTTCTATTTGCATTCCTTTATATAATGCTGCTGAGTTTGTAAGCGAAACCTTATCTAATTTGTTATGCCAATCTTATCAGAATATTGAGATTATTATTGTAAACGACCATTCTACTGACAATTCGGTTGAAATAATAGATATTTTTAATGATGATAGAATCCGGATCTATACCAATCCGGAAAAGGGTGGCAATGCCGCACGTAATTATGCTTTTCTCCAATCTAAAGGCGAATTGATTAAGTTTATGGATGCTGATGATTTTTGCAGCGAAAAATTAATAGAAAAACAGGTAGAAAAATATTTGAAAGAAGGTTCGGTAGATACATTGATCTTTTCTCCGGTTAAAAAATATTATAGTAATGGAAGAATAGAGGAGATGCCAAGAACTATTGACAGAGATTATACACCGGGAATAGAACTGGTGCTAAATATGTGGAGGGGAAGTGGGTTTAATTGCCCACATTGTTATTTAATGAGTCGTTCGTTGGTTGAGAAAACAGGGCCTTGGGATAATACAATATTAAGAAATCAAGACGGGTATTATTTTGCTCGGGTTGCCAGCTTTGCTGATTTGTCCTTAAATGTAGATGATGAATATGCACTCTGGAGACAAACTTTTAAGGGGGTTAGTTCGAATAAAAGTAAAGATGCCATTCTTTCGCATTTTAAAACGCTGATTTTTATTTCGGAAATATTATTGAGCTATAAAAACGATGAAGATACAGTTCAAATCTGTGGCCAAAAAATAGGGCTTTTTATATTTACTCATTATGTCTATATAAAAGATGACTTAAAACTTTTACAGCCATTACGAAATCAATATGGATTTAAAATTATTTATCCTTATAGGAAAAAGTTTAAAATTTTGAAATTGTTTTTTGGGGAGACTAAAGCATTAGAAATTATTTCAAAAAGTTATCAATAACTTTTTATGGACCAATATCACTATTTGGAGCAAATGGTTTTGCCGATATATAATTTTACATATAGATTAAAGCATTATAGAGGTATCACAGCTTCTAACTTTTTTGAAGTTAAAAGGATTAGTGAATTGAGTCCATATACTGGAATGAACCGTGAAACATGGTTGGAAGCCGCAGAATATCTGCTGAATGTTTTTTTTACTATGTTAAAAGTATTGAAGAACCACTATTTTCCCCTAAGCAAAATGGAAAGTCGTCTCCAAGAATAATTAAAGGAGATAATGGAGAATTGCAGGTGCTACCATACCTGTGACGGTGTGGAAGGATGTTATTGCAGTTCAGTGTAAAGGAATCCATCCTGAATCTGAAAAAGTTTTGTAATAAATTTGTTATCGAATGCGCAAGATGAAATGAGGTTGGTCACATTACTATTATTCAAAAAAAGTGGTGAAGATTAGAAAGAAGAAGATTTTGATGAAATTGAAAAAATGGAAGTGAAGGAGAATGGTTTGAAGTTAATGCTAAAATATAAGCCGTTGATAGATTGGAATTGATAAAAGATGGAAAACAGTTATAGAAATGTTGTAATAACATTATTTGAAAACCGCTACGAATATGGAGTGGCAAGCCTGGTGAATTCATTGTATAAGGCAGATTATGAAGGAATTATTTGCATTGGATATAAAGGAAAACTGCCGTTCTGGATTAATCAATTACAACCTAAAAAAGGTAGTAGTCAGTTATACCAACTTTCTGAGAAAATAGATTTACGATTTGATGAGCTAATTGTAGATATGCATTTCGGATACTATAAACCATATTATCTTAAAGAAATGGCACAAGTATATCCTGAAGCTCTGGGGTGGTATTATTTTGACCCTGATATAGTAATACTGGCAAAGTGGGGAGTTTTTGAAAATTGGGTACAATCAGGTGTCGCTTTGGTTCAGGACTCCAACTTCGAATTACTTTATTGGAATCATCCATGGAGAAACCAATGGCGTAGTGATTATATTGAGTTAAATAAGGGAATAGATAAAGCATTAAACTACTATATTAATAGTGGCTTTATCGGGGTTAATTCTGAGCATTTCGAACTGATAAATCGTTGGATTCTGGTAAATGAAAAATATAAGGCTTTGAAATACCCTATTCATTATTTTGATCGAAAGGGAAATTTAAATGCTTATAAAGGAGATCAGGATGTTTTAAATGCCGCTATGACCGTTAGTTCAGATTTGTTTTTTTCGATTCTTGGGAAAGAGGCAATGGCTTTTGATTACCCGGTGGGCATTATGGCTCATGCAATAAATAATGCAAAACCATGGAATAGTAACTACCTCAAAAATGTTATTTCTGGGATTAAGGTTTCGATTGCAGAAGAATACTTTTGGAACTTTTGCAGTAGCCCGATAAAAAGCTATTCTCAACTTGAATTAAGTAAAAAAAGAATGCTAATTAAGTTTTCAAAATTCGTAAACAGAATCTGGAAAAAATAATACTCTACCATATCAATAATATAATTAAAATGACTAAAGAGATAAAATCTTTAACCGGCTTACGAGGCATCGCAGCCTTATGGGTGGTATTGTTACATTTTATTTATGTGGTAAATTTTCAAACAGAAAATTTATTCTTGGATGCCGGAAATCAATTTTTAAAGAAAGGCAATTTGGGCGTCGACATGTTCTTTATGCTTTCAGCTTTTGTTATGTGTTTGGCCTATCAGAATGTATTTAATGTTAGATTCTCGTTTAAAGACATAAAAGATTACTTATTAAAACGTTTCATTCGCATTTATCCTGCTTATATATTTTGGCTGTTATTGGCTGCATTTGTGTATAAAAAATGGTCCCTTAAAGTTATCGGGGTAAATCTTATGTTGTCTCAAAACTTTTTTGATCCTAATGAATTCGTTATAAATAGTGTGTTTTGGTCACTTTGTGCAGAATGGTGGATGTACATGATCTTCCCCTTTGTTTTTTATTTTTTGAAAAAAGCGAATTCAAAAAAAAACATGTCCATAGTTTTTGTTGCTTTTGCTACTCTTCTGGGACTTTATGTACTCCCTAATTTTAATTTATATTTTATTGGCAATAATGGTCTTGTTATAAAAGAGTATGATAATCAGTTTAGCATAGTTTATGGAATCAATAGTATGGTTAGGAGTCTGCTATGTTATTTACTAGGGATTGCATTGTTTTTCATTAGTATAAATGGAAGAATCGGATTAGATAAATTATTTGGGGGGACAAAGTCAATATATATATTATTGACTAGTATTATTTTACTTTCTTTTTTTAGAAATACCGAAATATTTATTATTGTTTGTCTTGCTCTTTTAATTATGTCTTTATATGTAAATAAAGATTTAGAAAATATATTCAGTAAAAAAATTATTTATTTCTTAGGGCTTATTTCTTATTCGCTATATCTTCTTCATACTACATTAAGATTTATTATAACAGTAGTTGTGATGAAGATTTTTAAGATTCCGGTAGAAGCTGCTGATTTGCCGTCAATGTTATTGGCTCTTATATTAGTGATTCCGCTGGCTTACTTATCTTATATTTATATCGAAAATAAAACGGGAGTTTGGTTGAAAGCAAAATTGCTTGTTAAACCTTCTGAAAAAAATAGTCCTGAGAAAGAATTGAGTAATATCCAGGGTAGTATATAACAATACCCCTTTTATCGTATTTTAGGAGTGTACTAGTTGTAAAATGGGGTTAAGCCGAATAATTTTTATAATCTATCTGCTTTTGTAGTTCATAAATTAAATTTAGGTTAGGGCTTAAAATCCCACTTCAGAAATTAGATGCGAAGTAAAAATGTAAATTTATCAAGCTATAATAATACCTTAAATGAGACGAGCAAAAATGAAATTGTCTTCATTTTTAAAGAATAGATTTTATAACAAATAGCTGCAAAACCAAAATTTATAATATTTTAATTATTTATACTGAGAGTTTTATTTTATGATTAAGTCGATAACACAAATTCAGCACCTTCAGCGTTTCGCATCTCAACACTTAAGAATGCCAGATGTTGGGATTATAGGGGGCTATCATGGTGGAAATTTGGGTGATATTGCATTAGGGGAATCTGTACGTCAGTTACTTTTAAAAAAGAATGTTCGTGGTGGTTTGCAGACTATCTATAATTTGGAGAAGTGGCCCAAAACAGAATTTGCTATTGTAGGAGGTGGGGCAGTTGGTTATGTTGATTCACTAAGGAGGGTTGCTTTAAGGTATAAAGGTGATTTTGGCAAAGTTGCACTTTTGGGAGTTGATTTTAATGAAAGGAATTACCCAGAAGATTGTGTCGAATTAATCAAAGGTGCAGCGTACGTTAGTTGTAGAAGTGAGCAGCAGTCTATTAAATTGAAAGAAATATCAGGGCGGGAGGATATTTCTTATCATCCAGATATTGCTTTTTCTTTGTATCCTGAATTTTGTCTAAAACAGAGAAGTAGGTTAGAAAGTAGAAAGAAAGTTTTAATAAATGTGGTACCACTCTATGGTAGCATAATCAAGGATAAAGTTGTTCCAATTGAAGATTACAGAAAAGAGCGACCTGAGTTGTATGAAAATTTTGAGCAAATGCAACTTAGTTACCAATCATTTGTGAGGAATATAGTTACTAAAGCTATAGAAAATAATTATATCGTTGCAACGATCCCTTTTACTAATGAGGATGAGGAATATAGCAGAATAATTTTTAAGGGATTACCTGTAGAGCATTATAAATATCATTCTAATCCCCAAAGAATGTTTAAGACAATGGCTGAAGCAGATCATGTAGTTGCTACAAGATACCATGCCACTATTTTTGCTTTAAAACTTGGTTTGAAATTAACTCCAATCGCCTATGCAACCAAAAATGAGTTATTATTACAAGAATTAGGCATCAATCGCAAGGAATTTTTGTCAACAGGAGATCTTGCGTCTGGAATTAATAATATAGAGACTACTTATGTGCAAATGAAAACTGATATTTTAGATTGGGAGAACAGGAGTACATGGGCAATTGAAACATGCATAAATTCACTTGGTATCGCTTAATTTTATGAGATTCTTAAAATATGTATTAAGAGAGCTAAAATTATATATTTGTAATTGGGTGATTGCAAAATTTCCCTCTCGAAGAATCCGACATTGGTTTTATCGTAGGATTATGAAATTTGAGATAGGAAATAATTCTAATATTTTTTTGGGGGCTTGGATTACATCTTCTGGTGGATTAAAAATGAAGAAACAATCAGTGATTAATGCACATTGTCATTTAGATACAAGGGGGGGCATTGAAATTGGTGAAAATGTGTCTATATCTCCATGTGTATCAATTGTTACTGGAGATCACAATATTCATGATCCTGAATTTAAAGCAAGATTTAGAAAAGTAGTAATTGAAGATAATGTCTTTATAGGTTATGGTGCTATTATATTGGGAGGCGTAACACTTGGACGAGGCTCGGTTATTACTGCAGGTAGTGTTGTAAATAAAGACGTTGCGCCTTTAGCAATAACCGGAGGTGTGCCTGCTAAACAAATAAGCACTCGAGAAGATAATTTTAATAGAAATATGACTTATTCTAGATTGTTTGGTTGATAGTTTACAGGAAAAATATTTTCCTTACCAGGTTCTTTATAGTTTGCTCGTGAATTTGGCAAGGGCATTGGTTTTGTTCATTAAACTGACTTATTCTATTGGATAAAAAAATTTCTTTGTACGTTTTATACTATGGTATCTGGAAAACATGCTTCAACCAATAAAATGATGCTTTTATGATACAGTTAGTGGATTGTTGTAATATTATTTACTCCGTCTCGTTAAAATCTTTATTGATATACAGTTGAAAATATTATTTATTTGTGGCTCTTTAGAACCAGGTTGTGACGGAGTTGGTGATTATACTAGGAGATTAGCAGGTGAGCTTATACGCCAGGGGAATGAAGTTCAGATTATTGCTTTGAATGATAAAAATGTAACGGCTGTTACTTATCAAGTACAAGAGGATGATATAACTTCCATTACTTGTTTGCGGTTACCGCAAAATATTAGTTGGAATTATAGAATGAATGAAGCTGGTGTATTTTCGGATGCTTTTAATCCGGGTTGGCTTTCTTTACAATATGTTCCCTTTGCTTTTCAAGACAAGGGTCTCCCCTTCGGTTTAGCCCGAAAATTAAAGAACTTAGCCACCGGTAAGAATTGGCATATAATGTTCCATGAGTTATGGTTGGGGATGGACAAAGAGTCTTCTTTGAAAATGAAGTTATGGGGTCGGGTGCAGCGGCTGTTGATATTTCGTATGCTGAATGAATTAAGACCCACTCGGATTCATACCCAGTTACAAGTATACAAATCAGTATTGAATAATTCGAAATATAAGGTTTCTCTATTGCCCCTCTTCTCTAATATACCTCAAAAAGATACAATAAAAAGAACAACAGATTCAGTATATTACACTTGTGTGCTGTTTGGTGGTATTCATAGCGGAGCTCCCGTTAAAGTTTTTGTTAATGAATTTAAGGAATATTGCATTGAAAAAAAACGTACGTTAAGATTTATATTTGTTGGACGATGCGGAGAAGCCCTTAGAGAATGGACTTCGGTCTTGGAAGATTACAGGATTCCCTATTATATAGCAGGCGAATGTATTGCAAAGGAAATTTCTGACTATTTAAGTGAAGCAGATTTGGGCATTAGTACTACCCCCTTTTATTTAGTGGAGAAAAGCGGTACTGTTGCAGCTATGCTTAGTCACTCCTTGCCGGTATTATGCGTGGCACGTTCCTGGACTCCTCATCTAAGTATGAACGATATAAAGATTGATTCTGTAATTTGCTATAAGCCAGACAGGTTAAATGAATTATTGTCAATCACTACTACCTTTAATAAAAGTTTTATTGACACACAAAATGTAAGTGCATCGTTTATTAAGGACTTAATATAATGGCTGAATTTTTATATCTATATAAGAACAGAGCTCGCTTTTCTTTTGGATCATTTGCATATTTAAAGGCTTATGCAAAACGTATGTTAAGTATTGGAGAACTGGTAAGACGTAATAGGACGCGAAATAAGTTACAAAGAAATGGCGCCGATATACATCCTTGTGCAGAAATAGGAGTAGTAAAAGCGGATGGTGCAAAAAAAAATCTTAAGATTGGGGCTTTTTCTTTTTTGGGTAAAGTAGAACTGGCCTTACATGATGAAATTCGGATTGGACAAAATGTTTGCATAAATGATGGAGCTATATTGTTGACGGCTTCTCATGATCTTTCAGATCCGGAATGGAAACTCAAAAAAGCCCCAATAATAATCGAAGATTATGCTTGGATTTGTACCAATGTAATAATTTTGCCGGGGGTTCATGTTGGCCGAGGGGCTGTTTTAGGTGCTGGAGCTGTGGTGAGTAAAAATGTAGCACCCTATGATGTAGTAGCTGGAAACCCCGCCAAGCCCACAGGGAAAAAGAGAGTTGAAGTATTGAATTATAATCCGTGTGAGTTTTTGGCATCTAATGCTGCATGGTTAAAAGGTTAGAAAATTAAACATGAGTAAAATTATACTTTCTCATCCAACAGGAAATGCGAATGTAAGGGCAGCAGCAGCAGCAATGGTGAAATCACAGATTTTGCATTCATTCTATACTACTATTGCTTGTTTTCCTCATTCTTTATTAAATAAGATTTCTATAGGGCCTCTGTCTGAAATTAGAAGACGTTCTTATGACTCTTCATTGCAAGATTATATGCGTACTTATTCTTATAAGGAATTGGGAAGAATGGTAGCTAATAGATTGGCCCTTGCAGTATTAACAAAGCATGAAACAGGTATCTTTTCGGTTGATTCAGTATATAGATATCAGGATTCAATTGTAGCAAAAAAAATTAGAAAAGCGAAGTCACCTTATATAAAGGGCGTTTATGCTTATGAGGATGGAGCTTTGGAAAGTTTCAGAGCTGCACATGAGACGGGGATATTGTCATTTTATGAATTACCAATACCATATTGGCGCTGTTTTCATAAAATACTTGAAGAAGAAAAGAATAAACTTCCGGAATGGGCGGTGACGTTTACAGGACTAAAAGATTCTGAAGAGAAATTGCAAAAGAAAGATGCAGAAATAGAATTAGCTGACGTTATTTTTGTTGCAAATAGTTTTACAGCAAGATCTTTGTCCGAATTTCCCAATAAGCTAAATGCTCCTATTAAAGTAATTCCTTATGGCTTCCCTCCGGTTTATAAAGAAAGAGCTTATGAAAGAAAGCCAGGGGATGTTTTAAAATTGCTATTTGTAGGTGGATTATCACAGCAAAAAGGACTTGCAAATTTACTGGAAGCAGTAAACTCTCTTGGGGATAAGGTAAGTCTTACTTTAGTAGGAAGAAAAAGTGTAGAAAATTGTGCTCCCTTGAACGATTCCCTCGCAAAGCACAGATGGATTCCTTCCCTTTCTCATAAAGAAGTATTAGAGATTATGAGAGAGCATGATATATTCGTTTTCCCTTCTTTATTCGAAGGGTTTGGAATGGTCATTACCGAAGCGATGTCTCAGGGCACACCAGTAATTACAACAGAAAGAACTGCTGGCATAGATCTAATAAAAGATGGAGAAAATGGCTGGTTAATTAAAGCAGGGAGCACATCTTCTTTGCTTAGTAAACTGGAAATAATTTTAAAAGAGCCAAGTTGTATTTCTAAGGTAGGCAGAGCAGCCATGGATACAGCCTTAAAGCGTCCTTGGTCAGTATATGAGCAGGAATTGTCAATGGCATTGCAGGAGTTAATTAAACATAAAACAAATGGATGACATTTGGCTATTGAAATGAAGGAATTAGTTCAATTGAACAGTGATCCTATTGAAATGGAGTCCAGGTATTCTTTATTAAAGAAAGGAATTTGGCTTTATTTCTTTCTTTTGATATTTGAAGGGGCTTTGCGTAAATGGGTTTTGCCTGAGTTGGCCACGCCTTTACTTATTGTTAGGGATCCGATTGCTGTATTTATGTTGATTAAATCCATGCAGTATGGTCTTTTAAAACCTAATCTGTATGTCCTTTTAAGTTGGATTATATCTTTTATATCCTTTTATGCAACGTTATTGTTTGGTCATGGAGATGTCATGGTTGCCTTGTATGGGGTAAGAATTCTGGTTCTTCATTTTCCTTTAATATTTGTAATTGGAAAAACCTTCAATCGAAATGATGTTATAAAAGTAGGCCAAATACTTTTGTGGATTCACATAGGTATGACTCTTTTGGTTGCTATACAGTTTTTTAGTCCGCAAACAGCTTGGGTAAATCGTGGTGTGGGAGGGGATATGGAAGGCTCAGGATTTGGTGCTACTGAAGAATTTTATAGAGTTCCTGGAACTTTTTCTTTTACTACAGGCCTTTCTTTTTTTTATGGATTTGTAGCTGCATATATTTTTTATTTCTGGTTAGATAATAGAGAAAGCATATCAAAAGGATTATTAATAATATCGACCTTATGTTTGCTGGCGGCTATCCCTTTAAGCGTTAGCAGGACAGTTTTTTTTGAAGTTATACTTTCTGGAGTTTTTACTGTATTGGCAGCTGGCAGAACACCTAAAGTTTTATTTCAAGTTATCGGATCTTTAATTGTCGGGATATGTATATTTTGGGTATTAAGTAATATGGCCTTTTTTCAGATTGCTACAGGGGTCTTTTCACAGAGATTTACCGATGCTAATAGTTCTGAAGGTGGAGTGGAAGGAGTTTTGATAGATAGATTTTTAGGTGGAATGGTTGGGGCATTAACAGGAGATCTTAATTTTGGATTCTTTGGGAAGGGGCTGGGAATGGGAACTAATGCAGGAGCTCAGTTAATGACTGGCAAAGTTTCTTTTCTTATTTCAGAGGGAGAGTGGGGACGTTTGATTGGGGAAATGGGGCTATTCCTGGGATTTATGGTTATAGTTATCAGGGTATTATTAACAATCAGATTAAGTATAGTATCTTGGTATTTGGTAAAAAAGTTTAATTATTTACCATGGTTATTGTGTAGTTTTGGAATAATACTCTTGTTGCAAGGGCCGTGGGGCCAACCTACAACTTTGGGTTTTTCGGTTTTTTCAGGAGGTTTGATATTGGCAGCTTCGAGAGAAAAAGATGAATAAAGGAATTAATCAATAATGTTAAATTGAGTAAAGTTGCGGCTTTCCAAGTTCATTCTAAAACTTTGAGAATTAACTTTTGAGAAGTTTATCCTTACTTAATCGCATTGAAAAATTAATAAAATTCACTTAGTATAAATTAGCTGTCAAAAATTATATTCAATATTTTAGGTTAACTTGTAATTATGTGTCGAATAAACGGCCTTATAAAAAATCATTTTGAAGTCTCGGATTTTTCTGGAGTAGTAACGTCAATGAGGGATTCTATGTCA
This sequence comes from Sporocytophaga sp., assembly GCA_024707265.1. Taxonomy (GTDB): domain Bacteria; phylum Bacteroidota; class Bacteroidia; order Cytophagales; family Cytophagaceae; genus Sporocytophaga. The sequence goes on from JANQAB010000002.1 coordinate 485,819, forward strand.
CATGGAGGCCCTGATGATGCAGGCATATATGTAAACGAAAAGTTGCAGGTAGCTTTGGGGCATAGGAGATTATCTCTCTTGGATCTGAGTCCATCAGGCCATCAACCAATGTTTACAAATGATAAAGACGTTGTGATATGTTTTAATGGAGAGATCTATAATTTTCAGGACATAAAAAGACAGCTTGAGGAAAGGGGGTACAATTTTTTTTCATCAGGAGATACTGAAGTTATATTAAATGCTTACAAAGAGTGGGGAGAAAAAGCATTTACTCTTTTTAATGGGATGTTTGCATTCGCATTAGTTGATTTGACGAAGAATTTATTTTTTCTAGTGAGAGATCCTTCGGGAATCAAACCGCTTTATTATAGTCATCAGGAGAATAGCCTTTTTTTTAGCTCTGAGATACGGGGATTTATGAAAACAGGGCTATTTCAGGAAAATGAAAAATGGAAAATACTGTTTCTGACATTTGGTTTTATCCCTGAGCCATATACTAGTTTAAAAGACGTATTTATGCTTCCAAAGGGGCATTATTATAAATATGATCTTGATAAAAGACAAGGTAGATTTGAACAATATTACTCTTATCAATATACTCACAAGATTAAAGATAAAGAAGAGGCAGTATTTAAGATAAGAGAAACATTAGATAATGCAATCCGAAGACACCTGATATCGGATGCACCTCTAGGAATTTTTTTAAGCGGGGGCATAGATTCCAGTATAATTGCTTTAGCAGCAGGTAGTGAATTAAAAGAGAATTTAAGATCTCTTTCTGTGATATTTGATGAGCCTGGCTATTCAGAAAAAAAATATCAGCAAATGGTGCTGGAAAAATTGAATAACAAGCATCAGTTTTATAAAGTTGATAAAAGTATATTTATAAAATCACTTCCGGATATACTTAATGCCCTGGATCAACCGAGTATAGATGCGGTAAATACTTACTTTATTTCTCAATGTGCCAAGGATGAAGGACTAAAGGCTGTTCTTTCCGGATTAGGAGCAGATGAGCTTTTAGGAGGGTATCCCTCATTTAACCGAATTCAGAATTTACAATGGCTAAAAAAGATGCCTTCTGTATTTTTTGACCTCATTCAATATTCGGGAATTGCTAAAAAGGACAAATTCAAGAAGTTAAATTTCCTTAAAATCGAAGATGACTTAGGTCTTTATTTAACTTTGAGAGGTATGTACTTGCCACAAACTGTAGCGTCTATACTTGACATATCATTAAAGGAAGTATTACAAACACTAGAGAGCTGTTATTTGGGTGATGCTATGAGTAGTCTCAGGAATCATAAAAATACAGCAAGTTGGATGGAAACAAATATCTATATGCAAAATCAGCTATTAAAAGATTCTGATTTTATGAGCATGTGGCATTCTATTGAGGTCAGAGTGCCATTTTTGGATAAAGAATTTATTGAATTGGCATTGAGCATCGACCCGTCGGTTAAATTTAATGGCAGGCCCAAGAGTTTGCTGATAGAAGCATACAAAGACGTATTGCCCGAAGGCATTTGGAATCGTCCTAAGCAAGGCTTTACTTTCCCATTCCAATTGTGGTTTAAAGACAGCGGAGTGATATCAGAATTTTTGGATTCAAAAAGCCCTGCTAAAAAAGCATTGGCTCAGCAATTTTTAAAAGGAGATTTACACTGGACCAGGTTGTGGAGCCTTTATTTAACTGATCACTGGGGGAAATCTTGCTAATTATTTAAAATTGGATTATGAAAGTTCTGTTTCTTTATCTTAATGCCTTCTCCTTTGTCGGGGGAATTCAGAAGTTCAATCTTAACTTTTTGAAGGCATTGGATGAAAATAAGGAGAAAGATTTTGTAGTGAATGCATTAAGCCTTTCCGATTTAAAGAAAGATTTGAATAAGGATTTTAGCCGTATTTATCAACAAACAGCAGAGGATAATAAATTTACGTTTTTATTAAAAGCGGTTGTGCATGGTCTAAAGTCTGACACCATTATATTTGGTCATGTTAATCTGATCTTTCCATTAACTCTGATCTATGGATTATTTACTAATAAAAAGCTTATTTTGATAACTCATGGTATCGAAATATGGAAGCCTTTAAATTTTTTTAAAAAAATATGTCTGAGAAAACTGGATTTAATTATTACAGTTAGTTCCTATACTAAAGATAAAATTGTCGATATACAGAAAATTGACGAAAAGAAAATTGCACTTCTTCCAAATACTTTAGAACCCGGCTTTAATTTTCTTCCCAATGCTCACTTAATAGAGCACCTGAGAGAAAAGTATGGGTTGAAAAGAGATGATAAAGTATTGCTCACAGTTTGTCGTTTATCGAAGGAAGAACAGTACAAGGGATATGATAAGGTAATACGATCATTAAAAGTCTTATCTGTTCAAATCTCCAATATCAAGTACCTGATAGCAGGCAAATATGATATTGAGGAGAAAGAACGTCTGCTTCATATCATTAAAGAATGTGGAGTTGAGGAAAAGGTAATTTTGACAGGCTATGTATCAAATGAAGAACTATCAAGTCTATATCACCTATGTGATCTTTTTATTATGCCAAGTGCAAATGAAGGGTTTGGGATTGTGTTTTTGGAAGCATTAGCCTGTGGAAAACCAGTTATTGGAGGTAATAAAGATGGAAGCGTAGATGCTTTGTTGAATGGGGAGCTGGGGTTGTTGGTTGATCCTGATAACGGTGAGGAAATATCCGAAGCAGTAAGGAATATATTACTGGAGACAGCTGATAGCCATCTGTTGGACCCTGTTTACTTAAAGGAAAAATGTATATCGGCCTTTGGATTTGAAAAATTTGCAGATAAAGTTGGAAAATTAGTTTTAAAAAGAGAGCTCAAAGAAGAATTGATAAATGCAGATTAATGTAATAATCCCCTCTTTCTACCCAGCTGTAGTATATGGCGGCCCTATTTTTTCATCCTATAGTACTTGTAAGGAACTTGCATTGTCTGGAAATCAGGTTTTCGTATCTACTACCAATTCCAATATGTATTCAAGACTTACTGTTGAGACTGGAAAGTTTATTGAATTGGAGAAAAGATTTTTTGTCAAATATTATAATGAGACTATTGTAGATAAGCTATCATTACCTTTGCTATTAAATATAAGAAAGGACATTATTTCTGCCGATGTTGTACATATACAGTCTATCTTTAATTCTCCGACTCCCGTTGCACTATATTTTTCTTCAAAGGAAAATAAACCTGTATTGATATCTCCGAGAGGTGTTCTGGGCACTTGGATAATGAATCAGGGAAATTCTTTTAAGAAGCAGTGGTTGAATCTATTTATAAAACCTTTTGCTGATAAAATTTGGTGGCATGCAACTGCAGAACAAGAAAAGACAGAAATCCTTTCCCATTTTCCCAATGCTAAAGTTGTAGTCATTCCGAATGGGATTGATACAATGGAGTTTTCTAACCCTGTTTTGTATTCAAAAGAAGAATTTGTTAAGAAATATACAGGCGCTAAAATGAATGCATCTCATGTAATTGTCTCTATGGGAAGGTTACATAAGAAAAAAGGATTTGATATCCTTATAACGTCATTCAAATTATTATTGAAAGAATTTCCTGAATCCGTTTTATTAATCGCAGGGCAGGATGAAGGCGAAAAAGAAAACCTTCAAAATCTTATTTTAAGTGAAGGTATAGATGAAAGAGCTTTTATAATTGAACCATTGAACGGTTCGCAAAAAATCAATTTTTTAACTAATGCCGATTTATTTGTATTACCGTCTCACAATGAAAATTTTGGAAATGTATATGCTGAGGCATTAGCATGTGGAACTCCGATAGTAGCAAGTAGAAATACTCCTTGGAAAGAGGTCGAGCTTGCAGGATGCGGACGATGGGTAAATAACACTAAGGAGGAAAATTACATGGCGATCAAGGAATTGTTAAATTCTGATCAGAATGTGTTAAGAACAAATTCTAAAATATATATAGAAAGATATAGCTGGAAAAATGTGGGAGCAATGTTTGAAACGGTATTTTCCGAAATTAAAAATTCATGAACAAAATTACATTTATAATACTCACTTATAACGAAGAAAAAAATATAGGTGATCTATTAGATAATCTTAAAGGAATACCTGGAGAAATTTTGGTTGTAGATTCTTATTCCAAGGACAAGACAATCGACATAGTAAAAGAAAGGGATGTTTGTTATTTGCAACATCCTTTCGAAAATTACTCAGTTCAAAGAAACTGGGCTCAGGAAAACAATCCATTTAAAACAGACTGGGTCTTTCATCTGGATGCAGATGAAAGACTAACAGATGAATTAAAAAAATGGTTAATTAATGACTTCAAGCCGTCTCCTGACATTGACGGATTTATGTTTGGGAGAAGAGCTATTTTTATGGGAAAATGGATAAAATCACATTATAACTATCATCTCAGACTGTTTAAATCTGGTAAAGGTGGGTGCGAGGCTAAAGCTTATGATCAGCATTTTATTGTCAACGGAAAAACTCAGGTGATCAAAAAAAAGGATATGACAAGCGAAGTGGCAGATAACCTGAACAACTTTATTGCAAGTCATAATAAATGGTCATTTCTTGAAGCGATAGACGTTATAAAAAATGAAGAAGGAGGAGAAGTAAAGGCATCATTTTGGGGAAGTCCAATTGAGAGAAAAAGATGGATGAAAAATAACTTATTTCATAAAACACCACTTTTTCTTAGAAGTTTTATTTATTTCTTCTACAGATATTTTATCCAATTGGGATTTTTGGATGGGAAAGAAGGGTTGGCTTTTCATGTACTCCAGGCATTTTGGTTTCGCTTTTTAATTGATGCTAAAGTGCTTGAAATTAAGCTTAAAATGAAGGAAAACAACCAAGATCTTGATACCACACTGAACAGCAATTTCGGGTTTAATAAATAGAAATAATGGATTTCAATTATCAGCATTTAAATACTTTTTCTGTTCCCCCTAACTTCCGCGGCAAATCAGGGGTCGTTGTTCAGCTTTGGTGGATTGTTGAAGCATTATTTTTCAACCCTTCCCCTCAGATTTTATATGGCTGGAGACGTTTTCTGCTCAGACTCTTTGGCGCAAAAATAGGGAAAGGAGTAATCATCAGGCCTTCAGTAAAAACAACTTATCCCTGGAAAGTAAGTATTGGCGATTATTCCTGGATAGGAGATAATGTTGTGCTGTATAGTCTGGGAGACATCAGTATCGGAAGCAATACTGTAATTTCTCAGAAATCATATTTGTGTACCGGCTCTCATGATTTTGAAAAAACAACATTCGATATTTTTGCAAAAGAAATTATTGTAGAAGATGAAGCCTGGATTGCCTCCGATGTATTTATTGCTCCGGGTGTAACAGTGGGAAAAGGAGCTGTGGTTGGTGCCAGAAGTTCAGTATTTAAAAATATAGAAGGCGGGTATGTTTACGCCGGAAACCCATTGAGAAAAATTCGTAAGCGTCGTTGATAAACTCAGATTGAATAAAATATGGAAATTAATAATCAAAAAACTTTTGAAAGAACATTAGAAGGACTTAGAGGCTTGGCAGCGTTGTTTGTAATTTTATATCATGTTATTGTATTAGATCGTTTTCCATTAGATCCTGCTTTTAAACCCTCCGGAATTTGGGGGTACTCAGCACCAGGACATTCAAGTGTTTTGGTGTTTTTTATGCTTTCAGGATTGGTTATAGGTATCTCGACAAAAGATCAATTAAAAGGCCCAAAGATTTCTACATATGTCAAGAAGAGATTTATTCGGATTTATCCAATATATTTATTCGCTATATTATTAAGCATTTTTTTTGTTAGTAAAATTGATTGGGAGCAAGTTAGGTACCATTTGTTTTTCCTCCATGTCCCATTCAAAGCGGTTTTTAATAATAACGGATCTTTATGGTCTTTAAATTATGAAATATTTTACTATACATTGTTTATCGGCTTTTCATATTTCAAGATTGAAGCTAAATGGATTATTAGCTTGTTAGTGTTTTTTATTAGTCTTAGCTTTTTATTTGCAAAAAGCATATTCCTTCATGACTTAATTTTAGGTTACTCCATCGGATTATTATTTTGGATTATTGGGTATTATATATCACAAATGGAAAGGAAAGACGAAACATATCCTTCAAATCATTTGCTAGCTTTAATATTTCTATGGATGTCTTTGGAATTTTTTAATACATTTTCACCAATATATGCTTCTTATTTAGAAGATTTTAAAAAAAATGTTTATCTTTTTTTTAGAATAGTAAATTATTCCGATTTGTTTTTTTTACCATTTTGCTTTATATTATTAGTGATCGCTTGTAACAAAAATGTTAAATACTATAAATATTTATTGATATTAGTTTTCATCCTTCCTTTGCCAGTATTTATTCATAAAACATTCGTTAATCCTATAGTCTTTACAAATCGAGCCTTTTTCTTTCCAAGCCTTTTCTATGTCTTAAGCATTATAATTTTATTTGGGAAGCAAATAAAATTTAAAGTTCCTGAATTTTTAAATTGGTTTGGGGGAATTTCATATGCTGCTTATGCTATTCATGTGCCAATATTAGCACTGTTTAAAGAGTTTGATATTTTATCAGGCTCTCTTTTAACATACATAATCAGGTTAATTTTATTTTTATCATTGGTACTTGGCATTAGTTATGTATTGGAAAAGAAAATGCAACCGTATGTTAAAAGGTTATTAATGAGATCTTCAGATTCGTTAAAATACAACGTTTGACTTTTTAATAAGTGATTCGTTTATGAGATTGGTTTAATTAAAATGAACATAAGATGATTTTTTTACAATTTGTCAGCCCCAAAATAAAGCAATTTGCTATTGACTGTTTGAGAAGATAGAGTTTTAAAATCTCTCTCTCCCTCTCTCTCTAATATATTGCAGGAATTCTCCCCGAAAAAATTAAAAGTCGAAAATGTTTTCTCCTTTCGTAAATTCGCTACGGCAATGTTGAATTAGCATGTTCTTAATAAAACTTAAGTAAACATTTTTCAATGTTAGTCATATTTTTATTTCTCTAATGACTTAAACTTCCTGAACTTTTAGATTCAAAGTTTTTCGGTTGGATGGATGATAAAGTAAAATTTTGGATATTTATAAATGAATCAGCAATTTGCACGTTAAAATTGAATAACTTGATTTTCCTCATTTTGAGGAATAGAATTATAAGATTAATGAGAATTTTAGTTTTTGGAATAAATTATGCACCTGAATTAACAGGTATAGGTAAATATACCGGGGAGATGTGTGAGTGGTTGGCCCAGAAAGGCCACGAAGTAGAGGTGATCACTTCTATGCCCTATTATCCGGAATGGAAGATCCGAAAAGCTTATCAGGGACGATGGTGGTTTACTGAAACCATCAACAAAGTAAAAGTAAGAAGAACTGTTTTTTATGTTCCGGAAAAAGTAACTGGGGCAACGAGGATTGCACATGAATTTTCTTTTTTATTGTCTTCTGCAATATGGTGGTTCAAATCAATGTTTAAGAGATATGATCTTGTTATATCTCCGTATCCTCCTCTGATAATAGGTGTCTGGCCATACTTGTACTCAAGATTTAATAAGACAAAATGGGTATTTCATATTCAGGATCTTCAGGTAGACGCAGCAAAAGATCTTGGGCTTATTAAAAATAAAAGGCTATTAGCTGTACTTGATTCTATAGAACGCTTTTTTCTTCGAAAAGCGGATTACGTTTCTTCAATTAGTGAAGGAATGAAAAAGAAGATTTTGGCGAAGGGAATTGCGGAAGAGAAATACATCATGCTGCCCAATTGGGTGGATACTGATTTTATCAGACCTATGTCGAAACAAGATTCCATGCGCCGAGAATTAGGTTTTGAGGAGAGGGATATTATAATCATGTATTCCGGAAACATGGGGGAAAAGCAGGGGCTGGAAGCCGTAATCCCGATGGCACAGAAATTTGCATCCAGATCAGAGGTGAAAATAGTCCTGGCGGGAGAAGGAGCAGCAAAGGAACGATTGATGAAAGAATCAGAAATAAATCGTCTGAGAAACATAACATTCCTCCCTATACAGGCCTATGAAAAGCTTTCAGCATTCCTTGCGATAGCAGATTTTCATCTGGTTTTACAGAAAAAAGCAGCATCGGATTTATTATTGCCTTCTAAGCTTTTATCTATTCTTTCTGCAGGAGGATGTGCAATCGTCACAGCTGTGAACAACTCTTCACTGCATAGAATGATTGGAGATACAAATGCAGGATGGCTGGCGGAGCCGGAAGATATAGATGATTTGATCAGAATAGTGGAAATAGCTATTGATTCACCATCAGAAAATACAGTTAAAAAGGAAAATGCAAGAAAATATGCCTTGAAGTACTTGAACAAAGAGGAAGTATTGGGAGATTTTCAAAACGTAATTTCAGGCCTTTCGTAAAAAAAATTGTTTTATCTTCGCCCCTGATTAATATAGTTTAAAACGAGCAAGCAGCTCAAAATGAGAAAAGGTTATAGTAGGTTTTTAAAGTTAATAAATTTATTGGGGGATCTGGCAATTCTAAACGCAGGATTTCTGGGATCTTACCTTTATCTCAAATTACGTTCTTATTTGGGGTACAATGATCATTTCGTATTTCTGACTATTCTCCTTAATCTTCTCTGGCTGGTAATTGTTCTGTTACTTAGGATATACGATATTGAACGATTTACCAGAATTGAAAGAATTCTGTGGAATATGTTCAAGGCGTTGGTGCTTCACGGGCTTACGATTTTTGCTTTCATTGCCATTATTCACGGATATTATTACTCACGCAGTCATCTTTTGCTTTCGTATGCCATTTGTATAGTCGGAATGGTATTCTGGAGGCTTAGCTTTTATTATTTGATAAAGAGGTATAGAAGAAAAGGCGCGAACTTCAGGCATGTCGTTATTATAGGAGCAGGTTCTGCAGGTAATTCCATGCTCAACTATTTTAGGTCAGAGAATTCTTCGGGATATAGATTCCTTGGATTTTTGGATGACAATCCCGAGAAGTGCCTCCATCGAAATCTGATTATTGGTAAAGTCAGCGATCTGCCAACAGTGGCCAAACGATTTAAAATAGACGAAATATTTTGCGCCCTTCCCTTGAATTCTTCTAAGCTAATACGAGAATTAGCCGAGTTTTCTGACAATAATTTAATTAGATTTAAAATAGTACCTGATTTTAGGGGGTTTTTGAGTAAAAAGGTAAATCTGGAGTTCTACAGCTCTGTACCGATTCTGACTATCAGAAAGGAACCATTGGAAAATGTCTTCAATAGGTTTGTTAAAAGATCTTTTGATATCCTCTTTTCTCTATTTGTAATTGTATTCCTCCTTTCATGGTTGTTTCCTCTATTTGTGATACTGATTAAGCTAAGTTCAAAAGGACCGATTTTCTTTATTCAGAAGAGATCGGGAAAAGATAATCAGGTTTTCTCATGCTATAAATTTCGATCTATGAAGGTAAATCATGAAGCAGATTCGAAACAGGCAACAGCCGAGGATCCCCGTGTTACCCAAATCGGGAAGTTTATGAGGAAAACCAATCTTGATGAGCTGCCTCAGTTTTTTAATGTTCTTTTCGGTAATATGTCTGTTGTAGGCCCAAGACCTCACATGCTTAAACATACCCAGGAGTATTCAAAAATTGTAGATCGCTTTATGGTAAGACATTTAGTGAAGCCTGGAATAACTGGATGGGCCCAGGTTAGCGGTTTACGAGGACAAACAGAAGATCCGAGAAAAATGATCAGAAGAGTAAAATATGATGTATGGTACATCGAAAACTGGAGTTTGTTGTTGGATCTTCAAATAATCTTTCTCACTGTATATAATATGATAAGAGGCGAAGAAAATGCCAAGTAATTCGGATATGACCTATTTGAAATTCCTGTTAATTTTATTTGTTTTTTTTGCAGGACAGTTACATGCCCAGGATTTTTTACCTCTAAACAGGGAGTTTTTGCTTCCGTATGACAGAGCACTAGCTCCTAAGAAAATTGAATTCCATACTTCAATAAAACCCTACAATTCTGCGGAGCTTGATACCCTTATTAATACAGATTCTCTATACGATTTCAGACAGCTTAATATATCAAGAAAAAGACTGGTTGGGCGTATTGCTGATAATTTGCTGAATAGACATCTGATAAATGTAGACACGGCAGGATTTGTACTTCATGTGGATCCTTTGTTAAATGTAGATTTAGGAAGAGAGACGGTTTCTGGAAAAAAGGTCTATACTAATACACGTGGTATTCAGGCATTCGGATCAATTGGAAAGAAGGTATCCTTTTATACATCCTTTTATGAAAACCAGGCTACTTTTTCACCTTACATTGACACATTTATCACTGAATATAAAGTAGTACCGGGACAGGGGGAATCAAAACCATTTAAACCTGAAGAACTGACCAGAGCATATGACTATAACATGGCTTATGGTTGGGTAACCTATACACCAAGCAGGTATTTTAATTTTCAGTTTGGACAGGGAAAGAATTTTATTGGAGATGGGTACAGGTCGCTACTGCTTTCGGACAATTCATTCGCTTATCCATTCCTGAAAGTGACCACATCGGTCTGGAAGATTAAATACGTTAATCTTTTTACCCAATTTCAGGATATCAGGGGAAGCCAAATGGTCGTAAATGGGAAAGGAACCGGTTATCCTAAGAAATTCGGAACTTTTCACTATCTCAGTATTAATATAGGAAGGTCGCTGACTGTTGGTTTATTTGAAAGTATTATATGGCCAGGAGGAGATTCAACCTTCAAAAGAGGGTACGATGTAGCTTATCTTAATCCTATTATATTTTATAGGTCCGTTGAGTTTTCGCAAGGGAGCTCAGATAATGCCTTAATGGGGCTGAATCTGAAATATAAGTTAAACAGTAAGTGGTATTTGTACGGACAGTTTATTTTAGATGACTTTAAGCTGAATGAATTCAAGAATAAAAATTACAGATATCAGCAAAAATATGGTTATCAGTTGGGAACAAGGATATTTGATCCCTTCAACATTAATAACCTGGCATTACAAGGTGAATATAATGTGGTAATGCCATATACCTACTCTCATCGAACTATAGAGCAAAATTACAGCCATTATAATCAGGCTCTCGCACATCCGCTTGGAGCCAACTTTAAAGAGCTTGTGGGAATTGTAGATTACCGATATAAAAGATTTTTTACGCAATTAAAATATATCTATGCTCAATATGGAGTAGATACCGGGAATGTGAGTTATGGCAGGAATATTTTTATTCCTGACTATGGAGGGATGTATAATGGGGTAAATTATACATATCCTTATGCCAAACATCCGGCACAAGGACCAAGAAATAACCTGCATTACCTTGAATTTAAAACAGGTTATTTGATAAATCCGAAAACCAATATGAGATTAACCTTAAGTTATGTCAACAGGACAATAACTGGTTATGGAGCCTCGAATAACAAGACACACTATTATTCTGTTGGCTTTTCCACTAATCTGCAGAATTTTTATTACGACTTTTAAAAATTTATAGAAGTGGTTAGTATTTCTTGTTTAGTGCTCCTACGATAATCATTGATTTCCAAAAATAAGGGAAACGTCCAGCTCCTTGAAAATTTTTTATCTCATAACCACATTCGTTGAGTAATTTGCCTATTGTGTTTTTTGACCAGAATTTAATATGTCCGCCTACGCTTAAAGGATGATAATGAAAATCCATTTTTCCTGATACTGCCAATGCCAAATTTTTTAGGTAGCCATGATAAGGAGTAGAAAGAATTAATTGGCCTTCATATTGATTATTTTCGAATATTTTAGAACAAAAGGCTAAATATTGATATGGATTATAGATATGTTCAATCACTTCTGTAGAGATAATTGTATCAAATTTTTTATCTATAATTTCAACTGGGAGATTATTGTCTGAAATATCTTGAAGGAAAAATCTGTTTGGATGACTTTTAGCCGCAATATTTATACCTGTTTCTGAAGCGTCAATACCATAAATGTCATATCCCATATCTAAAATAGCTTTTGTCATCAGGCCATTACCACAGCCAAGATCTAATATGCATTTGTTCTTTTTTTTATCAAGAAGCTCCATAAGCTTAGGTAAAATGTAATTTGTGGAGTATGCTTCTGAAGGACTCCAATTAAAATCCTGGTAATTACTCATAAGGTTTTTGTTAAAAAATGTCTTGATTAGTTTATTAATAAAGAGCGAATAACTTTCAAGTGGAGAAAATGTTTAAAAAAAGGTAGTATTTATTAGAAAAAAAAATGAAAGTAATACATAAAAAAAGCCCCGAAATAATTTTTCGGGGCTTTTTTATGCTTTTACTTATTTGATACTATCAATTAACTAGTAGGTCTTTCTCAAGAATCTTGGGCTTCTACCTCTGAAGTTATTGATATTGGTAACAAATGTATACCTGGCTTTCACCTGAAATACAAAGTATCCATCATTTCTTTTGGGATTCCCTCGCTGGTAGTTTTCAGTGTTGCCAGTTTTAATTTTGTTGGAGATGTCTCTGGCTACGGGATCGGAAAACTGGCTCTCATCAAGGAATTTGTAAGAACTTGCATCATCCAGATAATCCGTAAAAGTAAATCTGTAACCACCCTCAACCATAAACTCAAGTTGTCTGGTATATTTAATCCTGAAACCAAAACCAACAGGAATAATTGCGGTAACCGGGCTATAAGATTTCCCTTCTGTCTGAAGTGGTCTGAGTTTATACCACTGTCCATTGAGAGATCCGTAAGGATTGAAATAGGTAATTCCAAAACCTGCGAAAGCATAAGGATTTATAAGTTTTCTACGTCTGAAATGTTTGGTATATGGGTAATAGTCATATACTCCTGCAACATATGCTTCCAGGTTTCCGGATCTGAAATCCAGATTTCGGTTTTCGTGTACATCATTAGAAGCCAATCTTACATAGTTTATCTCAGCTCTTCCATAGATGTTTGGATTAAATCTGTAAGCCATACCAATTCCGAAGTTGGGGCGAAATTGCATACAGTCAAATTTATCACATAAATCTCCATAGTAAGAGGAAAGTCCCAGCTGGGCTGTAACACTTAGCTTCTCTTGCATCAGATATCCGGATCTGTTTACCAGTTTATTACGCTTTGCCTGAGAGAAACCCACCTGGGATAGCAATAAACAAAATATTGTAAAAATGTAAAGTTTTTTCCTTGATTTCATTTTGTCTTAAAGATCAAAAAACTGAAAATTCTTTTCCAGTTTAAAATTAGTAATAATAATCAATTTTTAATAACATAAGATGAATTAAAAACCAAATTAAACCGTTTTGGTTAAATATTTCTTTATAGAAAACCAATAAAAGCAAAATCATATACGGATTTTTAAGGCTTTTGTTAATGTTTTAAAAAAGTTATGAGAAAACTTCCTTATTTACTGTTGGTTACGTTATTTTTTATGGGATGTGACTCTAAGGGACCAGAAGGGCAATTGTCCTTTTTAAATAAAAAAAGTGATATTTCTAATAATGTAAAGTTGGTTGGGAATTATTATTCTCTTAAAGGAAACCTTTCCCATTCCCAAAAAACTAAATCAGCTAAAATTGAAGACCTGGTTCAAAAACTTGGACGTTCAAAACAGTTTAATGGATGTGTTCTGGTTTCTGAAGATGGGAACATTATTTATGATAATTTTTATGGTTTTTCAGATTGGAGGAAAAAGACTCCTCTTTCGGACAGTGCTTCATTTCATCTCGCATCTGTATCGAAACAATTCACAGCAATGGGCATAATGATGCTTAACGAAGAAAAGAAAATTTCTTTTGATGATGATATTCAAAAATACCTGCCTGAAATTCCATATAAGGATATTAAAATCAGGAACCTGTTAAATCATAGTTCAGGAATCCCTAATATTCTCAATTATCTCCCTAATTTTTTCTGTTATTGGGACAGCTGTGAGATAGCCAAAAACAAAGATTTGATATATATCTATAAAAACTTTCATCCACCTGTGCAATTCAAACCCGGAAGCAGATTTTCTTATAACAACAGTAACTATGTTCTTCTCGCTGAAATAATTGAAAGAATATCAAAGCAATCTTATGAATCTTTTATAGAAAACAGGATTTTTAATACACTGGGAATGAAAAACTCTTTCGTCTACAATATTAATGATGAGGGAAAAATAAGGAATAGGGTTAGAATATATGGCCCTTACAGAGGGGGACATAGTGCTGATGAAAATGATCTGCGGAATGGAATGGTTGGGGGAAAAAGGAATCTATTCCTCTACAATAGATTTGTTTAAGTGGGATCGTGCCCTGGCTAAAAATATTCTGGTTGGAGATTCTACGATAAAGAAAGCTTTTGATTATTCAGTGTTGAGTAATGGTAAGCGAATTAACTACGGCTTCGGTTGGAGAAAAGTAAAAAATGAACCGGACATTGTTTATCATTTTGGTCATTGGAGAGGAGCAAATACCTGTATTATCAGATTTACAAAGGATAATAACTGCATTATTATTCTAAATAATACGAGCAGCCGGAGAGTAAAATACCTGGCGCAGCAGATCATTTCCATCCTTTATCAGGATAGAGGATTTGAACCGGAATTTTAATGTGAAATCAGTTGGTCAGTGACTTCAATAAAAAGGTAAAAGGAAAAGGTTGCTTTAAACTAAAAGCAACCTTTTCCTTTTAAATTGATGCCATCGCTTTAAGCGATGGCATCAATCGGATGTTGAAAATCATGAGATTGTCCTATTTTCAAATTAATCTCAGAATCATATTCAAGTCAAAGCAAAAAGGGCCGATTTCCCGACCCTTTCTACTTTTTACTTTAAGCTTTCAGCTTTCAGCTTTAAAATTATTTCTTCTTCTTCCCGGCTTCAATTTCTTTTGCCTTATCCCATTGCTTCAATGCCGAAAGATAAATTTCATCAGTTTCATTTATGATCGGATAAAATCCGCTATTGCCCCAAACGCTTCTGCCTATATATGCCTTGATATTATTACGAAGCATACTTTTAGATTTGTTAAAGTCTGCTTCTTTAAATTTTACTCCTGATCTTGTAGCCAGGTCGACAACCTCTTTTAACATTTTATCAGTAACCGTAAAAGTCTTTTTAAACTCTTCAAAAGTCATTTTCTGAAGTTCCTCTTTGTTATTTGAGAAATAATCAAGGGTATATTCTCTGATAATGTTCTTGTTAAACAGTTCTACAAGATAGGTTGTAAATGCCGTGGTGTCTCTTGGGACAAAGATGTCAGGCATGATACCTCCACCTCCGTACACATATCTACCTTTCGTAGTTTTATATTTTAAAGAGTCATTAAACTTGATACTATCTGCATGAAAGAATTCTCCATGCTGGTATCTTTTCAGAAGATCAGAGCTGTAGTCATCAGAATTATTTTTATCATATGGTTTCTGAATACTTCTGCCGCTTGGAGTATAATATCTGGATATTGTCAGTCTTAATTCAGATCCGTCACTTAGTGGGATAGGCATCTGAACTAAACCTTTTCCAAATGATCTTCTACCTACAATCAGCGCTCTGTCATTGTCCTGCAAAGCGCCTGAGACGATTTCAGATGCGGACGCGCTACCTTCGTTTATCAATACAATAACAGGACCTTTTTCAAAGTCACCATTCATGTAAGCTTCGATCCTTGAGTCATAACGCGGATCTTTTCCATCAGTATAAACAATCAGTTTTCTGTCATCCAATAGCTCATCAACAATTCTTGTAGCTCTATCCATGTAACCACCAGGGTTATCTTTCAGGTCTATGATCAGCTGTTTCATACCCTTAGCTTTAAGACCAGTGAGCGCTTGTTTAAATTCTGTATAGGTATTGGCAGAAAATCTACTGACTTTGATGTAGCCGGTTACCTGATCGATCATATAAGATACATCTACAGAGTACGTAGGTATTTTATCTCGTGTGATAACAAAATCCAGCGGTTTTTTAGCATTCTTTCTCACAATGGAGACCTTTACTTTAGTACCTTTTGGTCCTCTGAGTTTACTGAATACATCACCATTGGTGATTCCTGTTCCAGCAACAGATTTATCATCAACCTTTACTATTTTGTCTCCAGCCATCAGTCCTACTGCTTCAGATGGCCCCCCACTGATAGGTGCAACAACATATATAGTGTCTTTAATAATATTAAATTCAATACCAATCCCTTCAAAGTCCCCTTCTAATTGAGATCTGGCAATATCAATGTCTTTTTTAGGAATATAGGCAGTGTGCGGATCAAGTTTTTCCAGCATTTTTACAATGGAAAAATCTACCAGCTCGTCGATGTTGACTGTATCCACATAATCATTTTCCACATAATTAAGAATTTCATAATACCTTTTAAAGCTCTGGGTAATATTATTCTTACTTCCGTCGCTGTTCATAACAGCGCCGATGAAGATTCCGCAAATCACAGCTAGTGCCAGAAAAATTGGGAATTTGTAGTATTTTCTAGGATTTGTTTTTTGAGTCACGTTTAAAAAAAATTTAACTATTTGTTGTACATTCTATAACCAATTATCGATTGTAAAGTTATTAATTTAAGATATTCAATTCATATATTCTTACAGTTTGTTAATTCTTTCTCCCTACTATTATTCAAACTGATGAATGTAATGGTTAATATATAGAATAGAAAGCTGGATTAAAAAAAAGGATTGTAGTAAATTTATTAAAATGGATTTCATACAACCTTTTGCAGTATTCCTCTTATAATTCCTCCATATTAAATAGAAAGGTTTATTTAAATGAAGCATTCGGATCAAAGCAAATTAAGCTTGTTTTTATTTCTGTTAATCTGCAAATAATTTATACTTATCGGCATAAATGATCTATTTAAATTGTGTAGTTTTGGAAAAAATTGTAAAATAACAATAAATAATATTTTTATTTTTGAAAATTTATATTCCAAATATTATTCTTCTTTTGCTGTGCCTGATTAGCAGGATTCTAACATCACTTTATTATGTGGAAGATGTAGAAAATCTTCGTTATGCATTAAGTGTAGTGGATTTCAATTGGGCGCTTCACAATGCTAACTATGTTGGCGCACCCTTGTTCGTCGCAATCACAAAGGGTGCCTATTTTATTACAGGTAATTTGCCAGTCGCATTTTCCATGATTGGAGCGCTTGGACTTTTTTTTACTTATATATTTTACCTTAAACGTTCTACAGGTACCTCTGGTATCTCTGGAAGGTGGACTTACAGCGTTGCTCATATTCTTTAGCCAGGCTCTCTGGCTTACCAGTAACAGGTATCTTCCTGATGTGCTGGCAGTGTCGGGCCTTATGGCTTGTTTCTATTACCTTGTTCCGGATCACTATCAAATAAAGCAGGTTTACAAAGGATGCTTTGTTGCCGGTCTTGTATTGGGTATAAAATTAACTTACTTCCCATTTCTGATTGTTCCCCTTTTGTATGCTTTTATCAGTAACAGTAAGTTTCTTCCTTGTATGGGATATTTTTTACTTGGAGTGGTTCTTTGGCTTATGCCGGTTATTGTCGCTACCGGGTGGACAGAATTTCTTAGCCTTTCGATTGAATACATAAAAAACTACTTTATATCCGGATTAACAAATTTTGAAGTTGCTCAGGTATTTAGTTTTTTAGAAAACTTATGGGCAGATGGACTTGGAGGTTTTTGGATTGATAAAAGTCCATTTACACTCATCATTTCGATTGGAATTCTTTTTTGTACTTTTTTTGGAATTATCATATTATTAAGCTTTGACTATCCAAGGGCTAAAAATTATGTCATTTCGGGTACATTCGGAATATATTCAGTCTGGGCTATTATCTTTTCAAATCAAAATCATGGTTCGGTAGATGTTTTGCCTCTTGTACCTTTTTTTCTGATTACGATTTCTTACGGGATTATTTATTTTATCGTAAATTATAACTATCTCTCAGCTAAATTAATGGTTCTGATATTTCTCATTACTTATATCAGCTTTACAATTTACCTTGTTGTTCAACATATGCATCCAACTGCTCTTGCTCAGGCAAAAATGTATGTGGATGAAATTAAAGGTGATAAAAATGAATCACTGAGTCTTATTTCTGTTCAATCAATAAATTACTACCTTGAGGCTCAAAAGGTGAAGGGAAAATTTTATAATGTGGAGTTGGATAAGGAAAAAATAGGGGGGCTAAAAATGGGAAAAGTTATAACAATAGGAGCAGGGCCCTTTCTTTTAAAACGGAATCCCAAAAAAGTGACGGCTTTTCACCATAACCCGGAAGTAAACCGAAATTGGGCAGATATATGGGTTTACGAATATTAAAAATATGGGTAGAATAATTGCGATAGATTACGGTAGAAAGAGAGTTGGGCTGGCTGTTACAGATCCACTTAAAATTATAGCAACTGCACTAGATACAATCGACGAATCTAAAGTCCTTGATTTTTTAAAAGCATATTGTACCAAAGAAAATGTTGAAACCTTTGTGGTAGGTATGCCAAAAACTTTAGACAATAATGATTCTGAAAATGCTAAATATGTAAAGGCTTTTTCTGAGAAATTGATTAAAGCTTTGCCCTCTATTCCTATTCATTTTATTGATGAAAGATTTACAAGCTCCATGGCTTTAGATGCAATGATTGCAGGGGGAATGAAAAAGAAGGATAGAAGAGAAAAAGGCAATATAGATAAAATCAGCGCTACGATTATTCTGCAATCTTTCCTTGAGCAGCAAAGACGATAACACAACTTTGTTAAGTTGTGGTGATTTATTGGTTAAGAGAATATTCTGGCAATAATGCCATATATTCCAATATTTTTTTGGGACTCATATAATACTGGTCAATCCACTCATTATCATCTTCCATTTCGGGAAGGCTTCTCACGTAAGCTGCATATTCATAAAGCTGCCAACCCAAACCATGTCTTATAGTCCGGCGGTCAGTATCTTTTTCAAATTGAGATCTTGTATTAGGGAATATATAATCAAGAGCAACAGATGCCAATTCTTCCCCGCTTTTATTGATGTAAAAAGCTGTGTGTGCCAGTTCATGACCAATGACCCCAATCTGAGCATTAAATGACAAACTTTTGAGGATAATATTATCCATGATCGGACTACTCTGGCTGCTGATAATTACCAAATATTCTCTTCGGTCCGTTTTTCTTAGAACAGTCCATAGATTTGGCTGTGAAGTAAGAGGGATATATGCAGGCTTCATTACAAATTTGATTTTTACCTCTTTCAGTTCAGGGAAATGCGACAGAGCTATCAAAGCCTGCAGTTCATAGCCCTTAGGTAATATCTTGTTTTGCCCGAACTCTTTTAAAAGGCTATCATATTTAGAAATGTAGTCTGCTTTTTTATACTCCTTTTTGACTTCATATTTAGCCAGACCCAGCTGTGCTGTTCCAGAATACAGACTGTTAGACAATGAGGCAATAAGGACTAACGTCAAAACCAAAATGCTGTTTCTCACCATCATATTAACTTACTTTAAATTGTTAGTCAGTACAATTTGCTTTAAAAATGTCTATTTAACCAATATATTTAATAAATCATTAATAAGACGGACGGGATTTCATTTATATAAAAATTACCTGTAAAATAAAATATTGTTTTAAAACTATTCTGGTATGTTGAATCGAATCAAATACCAGAATAGTTTTACTGTTACTTTTTGTCTGTACTATCACTCTCACTAGCCTGAGCATCAGCTTTCTCTGTGTCAGACTCAGCAGCTCCGGGAGCAGACGGTTTTGTATCTACAAGATTTGCGGGATCCATGTCCTGAAGCACTTCATTGGGTACTCCATTAATCGTTAAAGTGTCTTTAAATGCAGCATCGACCGTTTCATAATCTCTGCCACAAGAAAACATTATACCCGCAGCCATCATTAACAATCCCGATTTGAATATTCTTTTCATCGCATTGCTATTTTTGATTTCATTCTCTAGTTCTCCCATTGAAAAACCATGCATTGGTACCGTGTGCCCCCTGTTGTCCTTCAATTGGACCGTTTTCGGCTTCGGGACTTGCGCTATTATAATTGTATTCCGTGTTTTGGGATGCCCCTTCAGGCAATTCCCGCTCAGTATTGATGCTATAACTTTCGCTGTTGGTCTGGCTTTTACAACCAAACCCGAAAATTACCACTGCCAATGAAAGAGTTATTAAAATCTTTTTCATAGTTTTTACCAGTTATATTGCTGCCATTCCTGCTTATAAGAGCTGGTATCCGCGTCTTTATTACTGCTATAGGCAGAGTCTGTTTCCGGATAACTTTGATCTATATAGGCTGTACTGTCAGTATAAGATTTTTTGACTGTTGGCGAAGGCTTTGAAGGATTTTTCTTTTCTGCGGCAATTTTCTTGTCTTCACCAGCGAAATAGGTGGATGCATAACTTCCTCCCATGCCCATCCCTGAAGCTCCCTGAAAATTTATTCGGGTTCTAGGAAAGCTGTAAGCATAACCGTCAGAATCAACATTGCTTTCTTCATCTTCAGATATTTGCTTTTTTGTTGACGAACTGGCAGTAACATTCCCCTTGTTAACGCCTTTGGTATTCATATAGGATTTCCCTCTTGATCTGCCTTTGCTACTGCAGGATCCCAATACCAGGGAAAAAATTATCATGCCATAAAATATCCTTCTCATCACATACCTCCTTTTATAAAATTAAGTTGTGACTCTTAGGAAATGTTTTTTGAGAAAATATTATATGTTGATAATTAGCTTGTTATCGACAGGCTCTAGGGAAGTGAGAAAGAAAAAATATCTACAGATTCTTGATCAAAAAAGAAAGCCTTTTTGTCGCTTAAAAGAGCAAAATTGTAAAGCTTTTCGGTCGGGAGTTTTATTTCTCTCGCATTTTTGGTATAAAGGTCAAGAACAACAAGCTTGTTGTCTTTAATGTAATAAAGATTGTTTTTGATGAAGCTGAAATAATCTACTCCTTGAACTTGAATTCTTTCTTTGAGATTACCCATATTATCAAATATTAGAATCCCGGAGTTTTTATCGTTAATAAATAACAAATTCTGGTACTCCCTTAAAAAGGTTAAGTCATAATTCTGGGGATTCAGTATAAGCTCAAGAGGATTTCTGATATCAAGTTTATGAAAAGTGAGATTATATTTTTTCAAAGAAAAATCTGTCTCATCTACAAGCCATATGTTATTGTCGGATGAAGGAGCAGCTATTCTGGCAAAGCCAACAAGCTCTTCATTTAAGTCGGTATTGGGAGAAGGTGTGAGAAACCTGTTTAAAAACAGGTACTGTTGAAAATTTCTGTAGAATACAAAGATGTTTACATTTCTCCATGCTTCCAGCAATGTCACATTGCTTTTTTTCTGAGGAGAAAAGGTCAACAAATAATTTCCGTCCGAATCAAATTTACTGACATTGCCATTGGCATCAGCAGTATAAAAATTGAAATAGGTGTCTATGGAAACTTTTTTTACAGTACTGTTGATTTTTACTGTTTTTAGATATGTGAGATCATTTTCCTGGGCAATTGAATTTTGGAGAGAAATGAATAACAGGATTGAGGAAATAAAAAATTTAATTCCTGAATTCTTTAAGCTCAAGTTTATTTCCATCAAATTCTGCATAAGTATAATAATTAATCCAATCTCCAATATTGATATAAACGGAATTAGCCCCTACTTTCATCTCAAGTTTCAGATGTCTATGGCCAAAAATATAATAATCCCTGTGTTTGAGATTTTCCTGTTCAATGCAATACTGGTAAAGAAATTCTTTGTCGCCCAAAAACACCTCTCCATGTTTACGGGTTTTGTTTCTGCTGCTTTTGGAAAAATAGTTTGCAAGTCCTATACCAATATCCGGATGGATCCAGCTAAAAAGAAATTGACAAATGGGATTATGAAAGAATTTTCTGAGCAATTTAAAAGTTCTTTCTCCCGGCCCCAATGCATCACCATGCCCTATCAGAAATTCTTTGCCTGAAACCGTTAGTTCTATTGGATTTCTATAAACAGGAATATTTAGTTCTTCCGTGAAGTAATTGAATATCCACATATCAT
Source organism: Sporocytophaga sp. (assembly GCA_024707265.1). Lineage (GTDB taxonomy): Bacteria > Bacteroidota > Bacteroidia > Cytophagales > Cytophagaceae > Sporocytophaga. Next base: position 507,852 of record JANQAB010000002.1, read on the forward strand.
GGTTTCCTGTAAAAATATATATGGGAATACCAGCATCTGACAATTCTGCAAGTTTGCCCTGAAGCCTGATAAATCCTTTGGGAATTACATGTTTGTATTCAAACCAGAAATCGAATAAATCACCCAATAAATAAATTGCCTGAGCTTCATTTCTGATCGATTCCAACCAAGCTACAATTTTTTTTCCCGAATTAGGCTTTCTTCTGCAGTTGGGACACCTAGGTGGAAGTCTGAAGCGAAAAATATTTTTTTCCCCGGAGGAAGTGAATTAATTACCTGTTTCATCAATTAAAAACAAAACAACTTCTTTTGGGCGTTGCTCTGCATTTGAAGAAGATTTTGATCCTGTTATTATAGAAATCAAAGATGGTGAATTTTTCTGATACTTTTCTCCCAGATGTCTGATTCCATCACCGCGAGAAAGTAAGACCTGGTCAACAAATGCAATGATGATATGAACGTTGGCATGGTAGTATGATGGAGATTGAATTTGTTGTTGATTGGAAGAAACTATTATACTCCCGGAATCTGCTAACAGGGATTCACAACTTGATATAAATAGATTATTATCAGAAAGTTTTTCAATCTTATTCTGACACTTTATTCCAAAATCTCCTGCCATATCACTGATAAGTGTTTCAGCACTATATGCAGTATAGTTTTTTTTCTGCTTTACAAATTTGACAAAGGCGTTATGAAAATGAACAGTTGATTCGCAGTAGATAAAAGTACCCCCTGCCCTTGTAAAATGTTCAGCAAATGTTACTCCCGGATCTTCAGGTTGATCTAAACAATAGATAGGGGAGGAAAAGTCAGGAGTGCGAGCTGCTCCCTGAACGGTAGAACTCGCACTCCTGATTTTATTAAAAATTTTGTCTTTTGATAAATTGAATCCCATTAATTATTTGGCTGATCTCCCTCTTCTTCTTGTCTTACCTTTTCAGACTGAGATTCTGATTCTTTCTTTTTTTCTTGTTCTGAAATCTTTGCTTTGTGTTCATCTTCAAGATTTTTCAAAGCATTAGTATTTAAATCAACATTACCATCGCCTGATACTTTTCTATTCGTGTAAGCCTGATAAGTTGTTTCTCTTTCAAATGGCCTTTTCCCGATTAATACTTCCAGATCAGTCTGGAAAATGATTTCCCTTTTTAGGAGTTCCTGAGCAATTAATTCAAGCTCCTTTCTCTTATCAGAAAGAAGTTGTTTAGTTCTATCGTACGCTTCCTGAATAATTGTCCTTACTTCCTGGTCAATTGTTTCAGCAGTAGCTTCTGAATACGGCTTGTTAAAAGAGTATTCGCTTTGTTTTGAATCGTAAAATGAAATATTTCCTATTTTACTATTCATACCATACATGGTTACCATGCTGTACGCCATTTTAGTGATTCTTTCAAGGTCACTTAATGCACCGGTAGATATTTTACCAAAAACGATTTCTTCTGCAGCTCTTCCTCCAAGTGTCATACACATTTCATCAAATAATTGCTCTGTAGTGTAAAGGAACTGCTCTTTTGGCAGGTATTGGGCGTATCCAAGGGCAGCTATACCTCTAGGAACAATACTTACTTTTACCAAAGGATCTGCATGCTCCAGGAACCAACCAGCAACGGCATGACCTGCTTCATGATATGCAACAATCTTTTTCTCTTCCGGAGAAATAATTTTGTTTTTCTTTTCAAGACCACCGATAACACGGTCAATCGCATCTTGAAAATCATTCATATCAATTTCCTGCTTATCTTTTCTTGCCGCAATTAAAGCTGCTTCGTTACAAACGTTTGCTATTTCGGCCCCTGCAAAGCCAGGAGTTTGTGCTGCCAGTTTTTTTGCATCGAGTTCCTTTGACAGTTTCAATGGTTTTAAATGCACATTGAAGATTTGTTCTCTTCCTACAATATCTGGTTTGTCAATGCTAATTTGTCTGTCAAAACGTCCTGGTCTCAAAAGAGCAGAGTCAAGAACGTCAGGTCTGTTTGTTGCCGCAAGTATGATTACTCCTGAATCAGTAGAAAATCCATCCATCTCCACAAGTAGTGAGTTAAGGGTGTTTTCTCTCTCATCATTAGCACCAGGAATTTGTCCTCTACCTCTCGAACGTCCTATGGCATCTATCTCATCTATGAAGATAATACAAGGTGCTTTTTCTTTAGCTTGTTTAAATAAGTCACGCACCCTTGCTGCTCCAACTCCCACAAACATTTCCACAAAGTCAGAACCTGAAAGAGAAAAGAATGGTACACCCGCTTCTCCCGCAACTGCTTTAGCCAGCAAAGTTTTTCCTGTACCCGGAGGGCCTATCAAAAGCGCTCCTTTAGGAATTTTACCGCCCAGTTTGGTAAACTTGGTAGGATTCTTAAGGAAGTCTACAATTTCTTTTACTTCTTCTTTGCCTTCTTCAAGACCTGCCACATCAGCAAAGGTGATTTTTACTTTATTTTCGGCATCAAACAGCGCAGCTTTTGATTTTCCGATGTTAAAGATCTGTCCACCAGGACCGCCAGATGTCATTCTTCTCATAAGGAACCAGAATCCCAGTAGAATAAGGAATAATAGTCCCCAGTTTACAAGGAAGGTGGAGAAATCGGATCTTTCATTGTCAACTTCAAAAGCAGCTCTCTGGTCTTTAGGCACCTTACTTGCCAATTTGTCCATATCTTCCTCAAACTTATCTACAGAGCTAATCTGAAACTGGAAGTGAGGTCCTTGGGTAAGGGCAAACGGTCCCTTCTGAGCAAATTTATCTTTATACTTTTCATTTTCAAGAGCCGTATCTTTAAGATATACCTCTACATATTTCCCGTTTACAACCACTACCTTTTTTACATCATGACTCAGATACATGTCTTTGAACTTCTCCTTGTTGATTTCAATGACAGAATTGTTCTTGTTAAAGTAGGTAATACCGAATACCAGCAACAGGAGGATGATTATAACCCATATCTGATAATTTGGCTTTTGTGGTGATTTTGGAATGATCTTCTTCTTGGATTTATTATCAGTCATTTTGCTTATTATAAAAAATTAAATTAATCTTCAATATTAATGATTTTAGCGTCTCCCCAAAGTTCTTCAAGTCCATAAAATTGTCTTCTGTCGCGCTTAAAAACGTGGGCTACCACCTGTACGTAATCCAGAAGTATCCATTCTTTGTTGGTTTTACCCTCCTTGCGCCATGGATTTTGAGCTGTTCCTTTATAAACTTCTTCTTCTATAGAGTCTGCAATTGCATCAATTTGTGTATCCGAACCACCTGTACAGATAATAAAATAATCTGCCACCGCATTCTTAATACTTTTTAAATCTATTATTGTTATGTTAGTAGCCTTTTTTTCCTTCATTCCTGATACTATCAGGTCTTTCAGATCTTCTTTTTCTTTAACTATTTTTTCTTTCACTCTTAAATTAAAATTAATTTTGATTCTTAGTTCATCTACAAATATAGAAATACCTTGTACAATATTACAGCCAACACGCTTTTTATCGGAAAACCTTTGATTTATCTGCCATCTTGTCATTCAACCAATGAGATTGCCGCAGAAATGGTTCAAAGTTCGAATATTACGGAAGGAACGACTATCATTGCAAATTTCCAAACAGCAGGAAAGGGGCAAAGGGGTAATTCATGGGAATCTCAAGAAGGTAAAAATCTGATGTTTTCAATCATTTTAAAACCTTCAATTCTTTCTCCTACAGAGCAGTTTCAGCTAAATATTACAATTTCACTTGCCGTATCTGAGTTTTTAACAACTTATCTGGGAAAAAAGATCAAGGTGAAATGGCCCAATGATATTTTTTTTGAGGATAAGAAAATTTGCGGAATTTTAATACAAAATTTTATTAAATCTTCAAAAATTGAAACTTCAATTGTAGGAATTGGCATCAATATCAATCAAATCGAATTTACGGAGGGTAAGGCTACTTCTTTAGCCAAAGTTCTTGCAAAAGAATTTGATCGGAACGTTCTCTTAAATGAATTCCTATTATTCCTGGAAAAAAATTATCTGCAATTAAGAAATGGAGGACTTGAAAGTCTTAAAATCAGATACATTGATAGTTTATACAAGGTTGGGGAGATAAGTTTTTACAAGACAAAGGAAAATGTTTTTAAAGGAATGATCATAGGAGTAGATGAGATCGGTCAACTTTTGATCAAAGAGAATGAAAATATTCACTCATTTCAGTTTAAAGAGGTTGAATTTCTTAATATTATGGATAAATGAACTGAATTCGTTGAATTTAATAAACCAACTGGGTATATTTGCTAAAGAGAAAAAATAAATCTAAACTTAATTTTAAACTTTTGCTATCAATGGTTGAGACGTATATCAAATACAAAGTTAAAGACATTTCCCTGGCAGAATGGGGGAGAAAAGAAATCCAACTGGCGGAAGCTGAAATGCCAGGTTTAATGTCCATAAGAAAAGAATTTGGTCCTTCCAAGCCTTTAAAAGGCGCTAGAATTGCAGGTTGTCTTCATATGACAATTCAGACTGCCGTCCTTATCGAAACCCTTATTGAATTAGGTGCAGAGGTTACCTGGTCATCTTGTAATATTTTTTCCACACAGGATCATGCTGCTGCTGCTATTGCGGCCGCTGGAATTTCAGTGTATGCCTGGAAAGGCATGAACGAAGAGGAATTTGATTGGTGTATTGAGCAGACTTTGTTTTTTGGTGAAGACAGAAAACCTCTTAATATGATCCTTGATGATGGTGGAGATTTGACTAATATGGTATTGGATAAATATCCTGAGCTGGTGAAAGATATCAGAGGTATTTCTGAAGAAACTACCACAGGCGTATTGAGATTACACGAGCGTGTGAAAAATGGAACACTTCCTCTTCCGGCTATCAATATCAATGATTCCGTTACAAAGTCTAAATTCGACAATAAATATGGCTGTAAAGAGTCTCTGGTGGATTCCATCAGAAGAGCTACAGACATTATGATGGCTGGTAAAGTTGCAGTAGTTGCTGGTTATGGAGATGTAGGAAAAGGTTCTGCTCTGTCTTTAAGAGGTGCAGGAGCAAGAGTTATTGTTACTGAAATAGATCCAATCTGCGCTCTTCAGGCAGCTATGGACGGTTTCGAAGTAAAGAAAATGGATGATGCAGTAAAAAGAGCAGACATTGTTGTTACTGCAACAGGAAATAAAGACATCATTGTAGGAAGACATTTCGAGTCAATGAAAGACAAAGCCATTGTTTGTAACATCGGTCATTTTGACAATGAAATTGACATGGCTTGGTTAAACAAAAACTATGGCTCTACAAAAGATACCATTAAACCTCAGGTTGATAAATACACTTTAAAAGGTAAAGATGTTATAGTACTTGCAGAAGGAAGACTTGTAAACCTTGGTTGTGCAACAGGTCACCCGTCTTTTGTAATGTCTAACTCTTTCACTAACCAAACACTGGCTCAGCTTGAACTTTGGCAGAATTCATCAAAGTATGAAAACAAAGTTTATACTTTGCCTAAGCATCTGGATGAAAAAGTTGCCAGCCTCCACCTTGAAAAAATCGGTGTTGAATTGGACGTCCTTTCTTCTGATCAGGCTAAATATATTGGCGTGGCAGTTGAAGGTCCGTTTAAATCTGATTCTTACAGATATTAAAATGAAAAAGCCCCGAAGAGGGGCTTTTTTTAATTTTTTATTTCCAACCGTTAGCAGGAACATAAACTACTTTTTTGGTCTCGAAGAATTCTTCTTCAAAGAATTTACTTATATCACTAATCTGAAAAGCCTTTATATTTTTCAATTCTTCTTTAAGGTCTCCGCCTTTCAGGTAAAGAAGACCATTGTCAAGATCGTTAAATCCTCCTTTTAAGTACTTGCCTTTAACCCATTTTCCTATTTCATCTAGGGTAGTGACGGCCCGGCTCACTACAAAATCAAATTTTTCAGGAATTTGTTCTGCTCTTGCCTGTCTGGCCTTAACATTAAGTAATCCAGCTCCCGAACTTACTTCTTCTACTACTTTTATTTTTTTACCAATTGAATCGACCAGTAAAAAATCAGTTTCAGGGAAGTATATAGCTAACGGAATCCCGGGAAATCCTCCACCTGTTCCAATATCCAGAACAGTCGTCTGAGGTTTAAATTGAATGACTTTGGCAATTGCCAGTGAATGCAGAATATGACGTTCATACAAAAGATCAATGTCTTTACGGGAAATAACATTGATCTTTTGATTCCTCTTTATAAAGATCTCCTAACTTTTCAAATTTGGCAATTTGGTCAGGAGATAACTCCGGAAAGTATTTAATTATTAAATCCAAAGGTTTAGATAGCGTCTTTTCTATTTTTAACCAAGTCATAGAGCAGTTCTCTTGCTCTGTGCAGTTGGGCTTTAACGGTTCCAAGTGGAGCATCTATTTCAGCAGCAATTTCTTCATAGGAGAGCTCATTGAAATATCTCAGTTTTACCAATACCTGGTACTTTGGAGGAAGTTTTGTTACTATTGTCTGAATGATTTCAACTTTCTCAGATTTGATCGCCTCTTCCTGAGGGTTCAGGCTGCCATCTTTTATGTCAATATCAACATTGTCTCCATTGTCATCCTTGAAAGTGTTACTGATACTAAAGGTATCAAGCTTTTTCTTGCGAATAAAATCGATACAGTTATTGGTAGCAATCCGGAAAAGCCATGTACTGAATGTAAACTCAGGATTGAATTTTTTCAGGTTTTTAAATGCTTTGGCAAATGCTTCAATGGTAAGATCTTCGGCATCATCAACATTTCTTACCATTTTTAGAATCATATGGTAAACCGGCTTTTTATACCGTTGCATTAATTCTGCGTAGGCTTTTTCATCTCCTCGCTCTTTTGCCAGCTCAATAAGTTGAAAATCTTTTTTAGCCTTTTCTGAAAATTGCTTATTACTTAAATCCATTTAATTTTTCTTGAAAATAAGGCAGATATGCCAACCAAAAGATAATTTAGATAATAAAAGAAATCTAAAATGGGGAACCAATACCATGCTAGGGAATCTTTTAGCTTTTGAGTTATCAACACAAAATTAGAAATTATCAACAAAGTTCTCAAAATAAATACAATTATAATAATTTGATGAATACTTTCAAGATAAACCATTAACAAAAAGCTAGCATAAAATCCTAGATTGGCCATTACGAATATCCCTAAAATTAGTTTGCTTTTTAGAGTATAAAGTTTTCCTACAGACAAATGCCGTAGTTTTTGTTTAAACCAATGTCTATAAGTATTTTTTGGTATTGAAATAGTCTGACTACATTTTTTAGTTACGATTGCTGATTTTGAATACTGTGAAATTTCCTGCACGGTTAAATCATCATCACCTCCTTGTACACTACAATATTTGTCCAGGGACTTAGATTGGAGAAGTGTCTCTTTGCGGTAGGCAAGGTTTCTGCCGACTCCCATATATGTCATCCCGGCTAATGACAGGGAGAAGTATTGCATTGCAGTATAAACGGTTTCAAAGCGTATTATTTTATTCAAAAATGTATTTTCTTTTGAATAAGGGGAATAACCAAGAACTAATGAAATGTCTGAATTAAATTTTTCCGCTACTGATTTAATCCAGAATTCAGAAGCCGGAAGGCAATCAGCATCAGTAAGAAGTATGATTTCACCCTTTGCAACGTTGATTCCTTGTATTAACGCATATTTTTTCCCATTCCAACCCTCTGGCAAAAACTCTATATTAATAAATCTGAACTTTGAATCTTGAGGAAATTGTTTTTGTATAAATTCCCGAGTATCGTCTTTAGATCTGTCATTAATAAGAATGATTTCATAATCAGGATGTTGTTGGGCTAAAAGGCTTGGAATAAGTTTTGCTAAATTATCTTTTTCGTTCCTTGCACAGATAATTACGCTGACTTTTACTGTTTCAACAATCCTTGTATTTTCTTTATAAAACCAAAGTCGGGAAAATACAAAAAGTATATAAACAGCCTGAATGATTGCGGATATTATAAATAAAACTGTAAGAATCCCCATCAGGCGAAAATTAAAAATTAAAATTAATAAGAATTACGATATTTTTGTGGAATTGAATTAGCAAGAATGGTATTTAAAATACAATCAACAGACAAAAAAAGTAAGGCAAGGACGGGAACAATACAAACAGACCATGGAGAAATTAAAACTCCTATTTTTATGCCTGTTGGAACTGCCGGAACAGTTAAAAGTATCCACCAAAGAGAACTGGAAAGCGATATCAATGCACAGATCATTCTAGGAAACACTTACCACTTGTATTTGCGTCCTGGATTAGACGTGTTGTCTCAGGCCGGAGGTATTCATAAATTCAATGGCTGGAACAGACCTATATTAACTGATAGCGGAGGGTATCAGGTATATTCGCTATCTGGCACCAGGAAGATCAAAGAGGAAGGGGTAACTTTTGCTTCTCACATAGATGGCAGCAAACATACCTTTACACCTGAAAATGTAATGGATATTCAAAGAACCATTGGGGCTGATATCATCATGGCATTTGATGAATGTACTCCATATCCTTGTGACTACAAGTATGCCAGAAAATCCATGGAAATGACACATCGCTGGCTTAAAAGATGCTGCGACAGATTTGATACCACAGAACCTAAATATGGATATAGTCAGACTTTGTTTCCAATCGTGCAAGGAAGTTGCTTTAAAGATCTGAGACTGGCTTCTGCTGAGAAAATCGCTTCCTTTAACCGTGAAGGAAATGCAATAGGTGGACTATCTGTGGGGGAACCCGCTGAGATTATGTACGAAATGACAGAGATTGTTTGCTCAGTACTTCCGTGGGAGAAACCAAGATATCTGATGGGAGTTGGAACGCCTGCCAATTTGCTTGAATCAATAGCTTTAGGAATTGACATGTTTGATTGTGTAATGCCTACCAGAAATGCGAGAAATGGAATGATTTTTACAACTGAAGGGATTATCAATATAAAAAATGAGAAATGGAAAAGTGACTTTTCTGAAATTGATCCCGGTTTGCCTTCTTTCCTGAAAAATTATTATACCAAAGCTTACCTTCGACATCTGGTCGCTTCAAAGGAAATTTTGGGCGCTCAGATTGCTTCTTTGCAAAATCTAACTTTTTACCTTTGGTTAATGAACGAGGCCAGGACTAAAATTGAAGAAGGAACATTTTCTGAATGGAAAGACTTGACTGTTAAAAAAATAATGACAAGACTATAAACTGATTTAAAGTGAAAATTATAGACAGATATATCTTAAAGAAATTTTTAAGTGCTTTCTTTTTTACAGTAATACTTTTAGTGGCCATTATCAGTGTGATTGACTTTACTGAGAAAAATGATGACTTCATAAATAGCCATGCTCCCTTTAAACTGGTAATGAAGTATTATTTAAATTTCGCTCCATACATAGCCAATATGCTGAGCCCGATTACAGTATTTATCGCAACTGTATTCGTAACGGCCAAAATGGCCTCGCATACTGAAATCATTGCAATTCTAAATGGAGGAATCAGCTTTAGAAGAATGCTTTTACCATATCTAATGGGGGCCAGTATGATTGCTGTTTTTATCTTTATCTTGATTGGATGGCTTCTGCCAAAAGCAAATAAGGAACGAGTTGCTTTTGAAAACGTCTATGTAAAAGACCAATTTTATTATGAGGGAAGAAATGTGCATCTCAAAATAGCTCCAGAGACTTATGTCTACATGGAAAGTTATAATAATCAGATTAGCACCGGATATCAGTTTACATTAGAAACAATTGATGGCAAAAACTTAAAAAAGTAAACTGAAGGCGATGAGAATTACCTGGTTGCCGGAGAAGAAAAAGTGGGAGCTGGAAAATTATATGATCAGAAAATTTGTAAATGGTAAGGAATCTATCAGTTTCGGAACTCGCACAGATACTACTATAAACCTTTATCCCAAAGATTTCGAAAGTACCTATTTACTCCATGAAACTTTTACACTACCGGAACTTAAAAATTATATAAAGGAACTAAGAGATAAAGGTGTTGAAAGTGTCGCAGTTTATGAAATTGAAATGTACGAACGATATACATATCCATTTGCAATCATTATCCTGACAGTAATAGGAGTGGTCGTTTCGGCAAGAAAGACGAGAGAAGGAGCTGGTTTCCAAATAGCATTCGGGTTCTTGCTCGCCTTTATCTATATCATATTCGTAATTATGAGCCGAAGCATAGCAAATGCAGGAACACTTAGTCCTCTATTGGCAGCCTGGCTTCCGAATTTAGTGTTTGCTTCAATAGGTTTAATAATGTATAAAACACTGCCCAGATAAATCAAAAGGAGAAAGAAAATGTTGTGCAGCCTGATATTGATATATTCTGAAGTTGATCTTTATCAGCAAATATTCCGAACATGGTGGAGCCGCTTCCGCTCATACAAGCATATATGGCTCCGGAAGAGTACAGTTTTTCCTTGATATCCTTTAGCATTGGATAGATTTCGAAAACCGAATCTTCAAAATCATTATGCAACTTGCTTTTCCATTGTGAAATGTCTCCTTCGACAACTTCTTGCACCGGATACAGAGGGGCTTTGGGATTAACTTTACTATAGGCTTCTTTAGTGGAAACTCCAAAGGGAGGGAATATCAATAATCCAAAATAACCATCCAAAGATAAATTGATAGGAGAAAATACATTTCCTTTTTCTTTTCCTATTACAGGTTTATTATTTATAAAGAATGGACAGTCACTGCCTATCGGAGCTACTATATCTTCCATTTCATTTGCTGAAAGGCCAAGTTGAAATAATTCGTTAAGAAGTTTGACTGCAAATGCAGCATCTGAAGAGCCTCCTCCCAGTCCTGCACCCATTGGAATAGCTTTGTGAAGGTGAATCTTTACCTGGCCAATACCATATTTTTTTTGCATCGCCCTGTATGTCTTTATTACCAGATTGTCTTCTCCAGAAGAACTTTCTAAGCCGGAATGAGTAAACTCAAACTGGTCAGAAGGAAGTATTTCAAGGGAGTCAAAAATTTTTACAGGATAAAAACATGTCTCAAGGTTGTGAAAACCATCAGGTCTTTTAGAAACTATATTCAAACCAAGATTAATTTTGGCATTAGGGAAAGCAATCATTAATTAAATAGAAGCTATTTTTGAACAAAAATAGAAAAAACACTTAAAATTTCGTTAGCCACAAAAATAACAATGTATCAAAGGATTCTAAAACCTGTATTTGATGTGACCATTTCTTTTTTGGCTCTAGTGTTATTTTTGCCCTTGTTTTTGTTAATTGCAGCATTGATACTGGTATTTAATACCGGTCCTATATTTTATCTTCAAAATCGTGCAGGATTTAAAGGAAGGTCATTTAAAATCATTAAATTCAGAACCAGACATAATGTTTCTAATGAAAAAATACCGGATCTTACATTTATAGGTAAAATATTGAGAAGGACAAGCCTTGACGAATTGCCACAATTGATAAATGTTCTAAAAGGTGATATGAGCCTCATTGGTCCCCGGCCTTTACTGATTGAATATTTGCCATTATATAATGAAGACCAGGCAAGAAGGCACAATGTAAAGCCGGGAATTACTGGTTGGGCTCAGGTTAATGGCAGAAACGCAATTGATTGGAAAAGAAAATTTGAATTGGATATATATTATGTTAATAACTGCTCCTTCTTACTTGATGCGAAAATTGCCTATTTAACTATCGGCAGAATTATTTCAGGACATGGGGTAAACACTGCTTCAGGTGAGTTGGTTGAAAAGTTTAAAGGAAATTAAGAATATGTTATTATACGGTGCCGACAGTTTTGCAAAAGTTGTTAAGGAATGTGCAAAAGCCTCAGGAAGGGAAGTTTATTTTATTTTTGACGATTTCAAACGAGACCTGCAATTGGACAACACACCAGTTGTTGGGCCATACAATAAAGAATTTAATGTAAACGAACCTATTCTTATTGGAGTAGAAGAAAATTTATTGCGTAAGACTCTGGTTTCTAAGATTGAACATGCATTTACTTCAGTCATTCATCCTCAAGCTATAATTTCTAAATATGTAAGTTATCTAGACGGCACAATTATTTTTCAGGGCGCAATTATTCAGGCCGGAACAACTATTGGTAAACATTGCATCATTAATATAGGGGCAAAAATTGATTTTGAATGCCTGATAAGCGATTATGTAAACCTTGGCCCTGGATCAATAATCGGAGGTTATGCGAAAATTGAGGAAGGGGTTACAGTGGGTGCAGGAGCTATCGTGTCTCCCAATATTGAAATAGGTAAATGGGCCGTAATTTCACCAGGTTCGGTAGTTACCGAAAATGTCCCCGAATATACTGTGGTAGAAGGCATCCCTGCAAAGGTTGTTAAATCACTTGTTAAAACGATTTAAATTAGAACTTTAAGGGGGGAGAATTTTTTCTTGGAAAAATAAAAACTATCCTTAATTCTATATCTTCGGTGAGGCTTTTACGTAGATCAAATACTGTAAATTTAAAGTAATCACATCAGTATCTGATCATAATTTTTCTATGAGAAAGCCTTTTCTTCTTCTGGTATTCCTATCCTTTGTTTCATTGCAATTTTCATTTTCTTCGGGTATTAAAGAAGAAGATTTTAAAAAGGTTGAAAAAGATTACAACAATGGCGATTATAAGCTTGCTCTTCAAAAGGCAAAAAACATTCTTGCCAAATCTTTAGAAAAACCCAATGATTACCTGATTATCGCCCGGATAAATTTTAAACTTGCCAAAGTGTATGATGCACTTGGTCGATTTGAAGAATATAGCAAAAGTACTGAGGCGGGAGACAGCAACCTGGAGAAAGCAGATTACAAAGATACCATTTCTTACATCAATGCCTGTCTTGAAGGGGTCTCTGCATATACAGAATATGGCGAGTATCAAAAAGCTAAAAACCTTATTAAAAAAGCGAAACAACCGATTGCCAACAAAGCCAATTTTCAAGAGGTAAAGGCTAATATTCAGGAGAAGGAAATCCTGGTTCTTTTTAAAATGGGATATTATTTGAGAGCCGAACAATCGTTAGTTGAATTGCTAAAACTTCACAATGATATTCTCGCCAATCCTTTTGGAGTAAAAGTAAAACTGACCGCGAAAGAGGTAAAAGATAGGAAATCTGATATAGCTAGGGCTTTGAACCTTTTAAGTGAGATAAAAATCAAAAATTCAGAATTTAAGACTGCAGATTCGTTAATTGACATTAATTTAAAATGGATTTCCTCTAACCTTGGGAAGAAAAGGATTGAATATTCAAGGGCTTTATACTTAAAAGGAATAATTCACGAGACTAGAGGAGAAACCTCCAAAGCAGCGGCAAAATTTGCGAAAGCTTTAAAAAGCTCATTTAAAAGTAAAGATGTAAAATATAAAATGCACAATAAGCAGGCGATTGCTTACTATGAAAAGTTAATCCCTTCACTTAGAAAAGCAGGGCACTCTAGAAAAGCCAGTAAACGGGAGAACCAATTAGAGGCTCGAATTAAAAGGTTTTATGGGAGAGAAAGTTATGCTTTTGGTAGGACTCAGATTATTGTGGCAGATAGATTTTTTCGGGAAAAAGATTATCCCAAAGCTCAGTCAAAGTTGCAATCTATTCTGAAAGACAAGAATTTTTTTCCAGAAGATCACCCCAAAAGAGTTGAAATTCTGGATCTTTTATATAAATCTCAAATTGAAAATGAAGATTACCTTTCAGCTGAGTCAACCTTAAAGAAGATTTCAGAACTAAATTTGAAAGCATCTGGAAAAGATGCCCCCATATATCACCTGGGTTTGGTGAAAGAGGCTAAATATATTGTTACTTATGGGGAGCAATTGTCCAAAGCTGATACAATCTTTTCATCTAGTTTAAATGGTGTTATAGGAAAAGAAATTCCTCAAAACAACCTACAATACATTGAAGGTTTATACAGTCAAGCTAAGCTTTATCAGTTTAGAGATAAATACGAGAATGCATCAAACACCCTTCAGCAAGCAATATCTGTGGTAGAAAAACATTATGGAAATCCTTCAGAACATTATGCTATTGCTTTAGAAAAATATGCTTCGGCCCAGCTGGAATTAGGTAAATACAAAGAAGCGGAAGAGATCATTAATAAATCCCTTGCATTTTATAGCTCTCAGAATGGAATTGACAAAAATATTAACTATGCTCATAGTCTTGAAACACTCGCCAGATTCTACATTGTACAGGGGAATCTACGGGACGCTGAGAAAACTGTTAAAAAGGCAATAAAGGTTACCAAAAATGCTAATGAAAACGAAAAAGTCTCTACCATCTCCGATAAACTTACAACTTTAAATACTCTCACTGGTAAATATGTCGCAACCGAAAAGGCTCTTTTAGAAATTATTAAAACAAGAGAAGAAAAATTTGGACCTGATCATAGAAGCCTCATCAGCCCTCTGAGTCAGCTTGGAAATCTTTATTTGATTACAGGAGATTATAATAAAGCTGAAAAATTAGTGAGAAGAAGCTATAAGATCAGTGAGGAAATTTTTGGCGCAAACTCAGTCATTCATGCAGAAAATATTAAACTGCTTGTTAAAATTTATACTGCCATCGGAGATTATGATAAAGCTGAGGAAGCAGGGAACAAAGCCCTAGCTATTCAGGTGCTTTGTTTTGGTAAGAATCACTTAGAGGTTGCTTCCACAATAAACGAACTGGCGATAGTGAAATTTTATAACAATCCACATGATGCGGAGTCTGAGAAATTTTTCATTGATGCAATCTCCATTATAAATTCATGCCTTGGAAACAATAATCTAAATTATGCTGAGGTATTGAAAAACCTATCAATGTTTTATATCGAAAATGGGAAAAATCAATCGGCAGAAGAATTTCTTAACAATGCTAATAAAATCTGGATTACAAAACTTGGAAGTGTAAATATTCATTCTGCGGAGGCTGAATTTACAAGGGGGATATTCTTTTCAAAAGAGGGGAAATTTTTGAATGCCAAAGAATCTTTTGCAAACAGTAAAAACCTCTATGGTAAAATTTTTGATAATGAACATCCGGACTACATTAAAGCCCTGAGCAAAGAAGGGCAGATGGCATTCATTTTAAATGATTATAAAACAGCAGTCAGATGCCTCGACGAAACCACTTTTGCTGATTTAAAATTCATCAAAAAATATTTTCCTTCATTAAGTGATAGGGAGAAAAATAAATTTTGGAATCTTATCAAAGGTGACTTTGAATTTTATAATACCCTTGCTATAAAATTATCAAAGGAAAATCCGGAGCTGCTTCAAAACGTCTACAATTTTAGCCTCAGGACAAAAGCAATTTTATTAAATTCATCCATCAAAGTAAAAGAAAGAATTCTTAGCAGTAATAATGCAGACCTGATAAAAAAGTATGAAAGCTGGATAGAAAAGAAAGAATTTTTAACATCTGCTTTATCAATGAACGTTGACCAACAAAAAGAGAACAGCATTGATGTAAAGATTTTAGAAAAGGAAATAGAAGCTCTTGAAAAAGATCTCAGTGAAAAATCTGAATCCTTCCACGTGAATTATGAAAAGTCTGATGTAGACTGGAAACAAATTAAAAGTCTATTAAAACCTAATGAATATGCTTTAGAAATAATAAGATTCAGGTATTTTGATAAAGACTTTTCTGATTCCGTGCTATATGCCGGCCTTATTGTCAATGAGTCCTCCAAGGTGCCAGAATTGATTTTATTGCCAAATGGGAATGAGCTAGAGAATAAATATCTTAACTATTACAGAAATTGTATCAAGCTAAATGTAGAGGATCAATTCTCCTTTGAAAAATTCTGGAAGCCGTTTAGTAATTCTTTAAAACAAAATTCCACCGTCTACTTTTCAGGTGATGGAGTTTATAATCAGATAAATCTTGAAACCATTTGCGCGCCCGATAAGACATACCTGCTAAATCAGTATGACATCGTTCTTGTTAGCAATACAAAGGATTTGATAAAAAATAATAAAATTAAGTCTGGTAAAAAAGACAATACAACTACGGCCTTAGTAAACAAGATAAAATTATTTGGTAATCCAACATATTATGATGGCTCTAGTGATATAAAGACCAAAGACTCATTGTATTTTAAAACATCATTAAGTTTAACAGATTCGAAAAGAGTACCCCAACTTCCAGGAGCAGAGGGAGAGATTAGGCATCTGGATGCATTAATGGTGAAAAACGGATGGGAAACGGAAACTTACTTGAATAATGAAGCTACTGAAGAAAATCTTAAAGCAATAAAAGATCCCAAGGTATTCCATATTGCAACTCATGGGTTTTTCATGGAAGACATTGAGAACAAATTATATGAAGGGCTTACAGACAAAAACCTGCAAAATCCTTTATTGAGGTCAGGTTTATTGTTAAAAAACGGAGGGGAACTGCTTGCTAAAGATAATATATATGAATTGAATTCAGAGGACGGGATTTTAACCGCCTACGAAGCTATGAATTTATATCTGGATCATACGGATCTGGTAGTATTAAGCGCTTGTGAAACAGGAGTTGGCAAGGTACAATTCGGAGAAGGAGTGTGTGGGTTACAAAGAGCCTTTTTGATTGCAGGTGCAAATTCCGTAATAATGAGTCTTTTTAAAGTGTCAGATAATATAACAAAAGAACTTATGACTATTTTTTATGATAAATGGTTAGCTACAGGAGCTAAAAGAAAATCATTTTTAGAAGCCAAGAGATTAATTAAAGAAAAGTATAATGATCCGATCTATTGGGGGGCATTTATTATGGTTGGAGTTGAATGAAAAATAAAATTTCCGTTAAGAATAGGAAGGATATTTATTGTTTTTTGCTTGATTACTAGACAGTTATTTGTATTTGAAGTGTTTGAAAACAATTTTTTAAAAAAAATATAAAACATAGTTTTTGCAAAAGATTCAAATTTCCGTATCTTTGCCCTTCCAAAAAAACAAGGGATTTAATTCTTTTTAAGTAAATGCCTACTATACAACAATTAGTAAGAAAAGGTAGAGAGAAACTGACCTCTAACTCTAAATCTCCCGCGTTGGATTCCTGTCCACAAAGAAGAGGAGTATGTACAAGGGTATACACCACCACTCCAAAGAAGCCAAACTCAGCAATGAGAAAGGTTGCCAGGGTAAGGTTGACTAACGGAAAGGAAGTTAACGCTTATATTCCGGGAGAAGGTCATAACCTGCAAGAGCACTCAATAGTGCTAATCAGAGGCGGAAGGGTAAAAGACTTACCAGGTGTAAGATACCACATTGTAAGAGGAGCCCTTGATACCGCAGGTGTAAACGGAAGATTACAATCAAGATCAAAATACGGTGCTAAAAGACCTAAGCCAGGTGCTGCTGCAAAAACACCTGCTGCAAAAGGTAAAAAGAAATAATTCGTTATGAGAAAGGCTAAACCTAAAAAGAGATACCTTCTGCCTGACCCTAAGTTCAGGGATACATTGGTAACTAAATTTGTGAACTCTTTGATGTATGATGGAAAGAAAAGTATCGCATATGATATTTTTTATTCTGCATGTGACTTAGTAGAGAACAGAACCAAGGAAAACGGACTGGAAGTCTGGAGAAAAGCATTAAATAATGTAAGTCCACATGTTGAAGTAAAGAGCCGTCGAGTTGGTGGTGCTACTTTCCAGGTTCCTACTGAAGTGAGACCAGAGAGAAAGGCAGCTTTAGGTATGAAATGGCTTATTCAGTATGCCAGAGGAAGAGGCGAAAAAACCATGACTGAGCGTTTGGCAGGTGAAATAATCGCTGCGTCTAAAGGTGAGGGAGCTGCTGTGAAGAAGAAGGATGATACCCATAGAATGGCTGAAGCGAACAGAGCATTTTCACATTTCAGAATATAATTTTCTATAGAAATTAATGGCACGCGATTTAAAATATACAAGAAATATAGGTATAGCTGCTCACATTGATGCTGGTAAAACCACAACAAGTGAGCGTATACTTTACTATGCGGGTGTGAGCCACAAATTGGGAGAGGTGCATGATGGCGCGGCTACGATGGACTGGATGGCTCAGGAGCAGGAAAGAGGAATCACGATTACTTCTGCTGCTACAACAGTAAACTGGAATTACAAAGGTGAGAAATATCATGTAAACGTTATTGATACACCGGGTCACGTAGACTTTACCGTTGAGGTAAACCGCTCTCTTCGTGTTTTAGATGGTTTAGTGTTTTTGTTTAGCGCAGTTGATGGTGTAGAACCTCAATCTGAAACTAACTGGCGTTTAGCAAACAACTATAATGTACCGCGTATCGGTTTTGTAAACAAAATGGATAGAGCTGGTGCCGATTTCCTTAATGTTTGCAAGCAAGTTAAAGAAATTTTAGGTAGTCATGCATTGCCACTTCAGTTGCCAATTGGTTCCGAAGAAACATTCAGAGGCGTAGTTGATCTTGTAAATTTCCGTGGTATTCAGTGGAATGAGCATGATAAGGGAATGACATTTACTGAAGTTCCTATTCCTGCGGATTTGGAGGAGGAAGCTAAAGAGTATAGAGAGAAACTACTGGAAGCAGTTGCAGAGTTTGATGAAAAGATCATGGAGAAATATTTCGATGATCCATCTACAATCACAGAAGAAGAAATTCTTACTGCATTGAGAAAAGCAGTCATTGCTATGAAAGTAGTCCCAATGGTTTGCGGATCATCTTTTAAAAATAAAGGGGTGCAAACAATGTTGGATTATGTGATGGCCCTTTTACCTTCTCCACTTGATAAAGAAAGTATTAAAGGAACAGATCCTGATACAGGAGATGAAATTTCTCGTAAGCCAGACGAAAAAGAACCTTTCACTGCTCTTGCATTTAAAATTGCCACTGACCCTTATGTAGGTCGTTTGTGCTTCATTAGAGCTTATGCCGGAGTACTAGAGTCAGGATCTTATGTTTTTAACTCTAGATCTGGAAGTAAAGAGCGTATTTCACGTGTATTCCAAATGCACGCAAATAAGCAAAATCAAATAGAACGCCTACACGCAGGAGATATCGGAGCGGTTGTTGGTTTTAAAGATATAAAGACGGGAGATACGCTTTGTGATGAAAAATCAAAAATTGTTCTAGAATCAATGACTTTCCCTGAACCTGTTATCGGTTACGCTATTGAGCCAAAAACTCAGGCTGATGTTGATAAAATGGGTATGGCTATAGCTAAGCTTGTTGAAGAAGATCCTACTTTGCATGTGTCTACGGATCAGGAAACTGGACAGACGATTCTTAGGGGAATGGGAGAACTTCACTTGGAGATTATCATAGATAGGATGAAAAGGGAGTTTAAAGTTGAGATTAACCAGGGTGCGCCTCAGGTTGCTTACAAAGAAGCCCTTACTAAGAACTTTGAACACAGAGAGGTCTACAAGAAACAAACAGGAGGTAAAGGTAAATTTGCCGACATTAATTTTGAACTTGGACCTAGATTAGATGATAAAACAGGTCTTGACTTTGCTAACGAAATCGTTGGTGGAGTTATACCAAGAGAATTCATTGCTCCGATTCAGAAAGGCTTTAACGATGCCATGAGGAATGGACCTTTAGCAGGTTTCCCAATAGAAGCTATGAGAGTTAGATTATTCCATGGCTCTTTCCATGATGTCGATTCTGATGCGCTATCATTTGAACTTGCTGCTAGAGGTGGATTCAGAGAAGCTGCAAAACAGGCAGGCCCTAAATTAATGGAACCTATCATGAGTGTGGAGGTAATTTGCCCAGATGAATACATGGGATCTATCACCGGAGATTTGAATAGAAGAAGAGGACTTATGAAAGGGATGGATACTAAAGCTGGAGGACAAGTTATTAAAGCTGATGTGCCATTAAGTGAGCTATTCGGATACATAACTGACTTGAGAACACTTTCTTCAGGTCGTGCGACAGCAACATTGACATTCTCTCATTATGAATTTGTTCCTAGTAACTTAGCAGATTCAATTATAGCAAAAGTAAAAGGAGCAGCAGTAACGAAATAATTTTATGAATCAGAAGATAAGAATTAAATTAAAATCTTACGATCACAATTTGGTAGATAAATCATCTGAAAAAAATTGTGAAGGCAGTAAAAGCAACTGGAGCAGTTGTAAGCGGACCTATTCCTCTTCCAACGGAAAAAGAAATTTTTACTGTATTGAGATCTCCACACGTGAGCAAGAAATCGCGTGAACAGTTTCAGCTTTGCACCTACAAAAGGCTAGTTGATATTTACTCGACAAGCACTAAAACTGTAGATGCTCTAATGAAATTGGAGCTGCCAAGCGGAGTTGATGTTGAGATCAAAGTCTGATATAATATAGAAGGTACTACAAAAAGGACCAATAATAATAATATTGGTCTTTTTTTCCCCTCCAATACCCATTTTTAAAAATATTGTTCAAAACAAATTTGCTGGGAATTTAAATTTTGTTAACTTTGCAGTCCGTTTTTAGAAATACTAAGAAGTTAACGGAAAGAGTCCTTAGATTAAGAAATAAAGCGACAAGAAAATGTCAGGGATTATAGGTAAAAAAATAGGCATGACAAGCATCTTCCAAGATGGTAAATCGATCGGAGTTACCTTGGTGGAAGCAGGACCTTGTGTGGTAACTCAGGTTAAAACTGTCGAAAAGGATGGTTATACTGCAGTTCAATTAGCATATGGAGATAAAAAGGAAAAAAATACTCCAGCTGCTTTGTTAGGACATTTTAAAAAAGCAGGAGCTACGGCTAAAAGTAAATTAGTGGAATTTAAAGAGTTTGAAAAAGCTTTAAATTTAGGAGATTCAATAGCTGTTGCTGATGTTTTCGTTGAAGGAGACTTTGTTGATGCTATAGGTACTTCAAAAGGTAAAGGTTTTCAAGGTGTTGTTAAACGTCACGGCTTTTCAGGTGTTGGAGGACAAACCCACGGTCAGCACAATAGATCAAGACACCCGGGTTCAATTGGAGCATGTTCTTTCCCTTCCAGAGTATTTAAGGGTATGAGAATGGCAGGTAGAACAGGAGGAGATAGAGTAAAAATTCAAAACCTAAGAATAGAAAAAATTTATCCGGAAAAAAACCTACTATTAGTTAGTGGTTCAATTCCCGGCGCTAAAAATTCATTCGTAATTCTGGAGAAATAACAATGGAACTTTCTGTAGTAAATAATAAAGGAAAAGATACTGGTAGAAAAGTTATTTTATCAGACAATATATTTGCAACTGAGATCAATGATCATGCAATATATCTTGATGTTAAACAATTTCTAGCAAATCAACGTCAAGGCACTCACAAAGCAAAGGAAAGAGCTGAAGTAGCATTCTCTACTAAAAAGCTGAAGAAGCAAAAGGGGACTGGAGGGGCAAGATCAGGAAGTAGAAAATCTCCCGTTTTTGTTGGAGGTGGTACTATATTCGGACCAAGACCAAGAGATTATAGATTTAAACTGAATAAAAAGCTAAAGACGGTTGCAAGAAGATCTGCACTATCTTATAAAGCTAAATCAAATAATATTTCAGTATTAGAAAACTTATCTTTTGATAAGCCTAAGACTAAGGTATATATTGATTTACTCAAAAATCTTAGCTTAAGCGATAAGAAAACACTTCTAGTTCTTGGTGATTCAAACAAGAATGTATTTTTATCAAGCAGAAATTTGAAAAATGCGAAAGTTATAACTTTTGATCAATTAAAAACATTTGATGTTCTTAAAGCAGATAAAGTTGTGCTTGCAGAAGGTTCAGTTGCAAAATTAGAAGAATTACTGGGTTAATATGAAAAATATTTTAATTAAACCCCTTGTAACTGAAAAAGTTACAGTCCTGAATGAAAAGGGAAAATATGGGTTTGTTGTAGATAAATCTGCTAATAAAATCCAGATAAAGCAGGCTGTTGAGAAACAGTATGGTGTAAATGTTGAAGAAGTTAAAACATTGATCGCACCTGGAAAGAAGAAAACTAGATATACCAAGGCTGGAATTATGTCTGGTAAAACTTCTTCTTATAAAAAGGCAATTGTAAAAGTTGCTGAAGGTGAACTTATTGATTTTTACGGAGGACTATAGAATTTAATCAAGATGGCTGTTAAAAAATTCAGACCCATAACTCCAGGAACTAGATTTAAAGTCGGTTCTACTTTCGACGAGATTACTTCAGATGCTCCTGAAAAATCTCTTTTAACTTCGGTTAAAAAAAGTGGAGGAAGAAATAACTCCGGAAAAATGACCATGAGATATATTGGAGGTGGTCATAAAAAGCAATATCGTATTATTGATTTTAAGAGGGATAAGAATAATATTCCTGCAACTGTAAAATCAATCGAATATGATCCAAATAGAAGTGCAAGGATAGCTTTACTTTACTATGCTGATGGAGAAAAAAGATACATTCTAGCTCCAGACGGATTAAAAGTAGGTACAAAGGTTATTTCGGGAAAGGGTATTGCACCAGAAATTGGAAATAGTTTAGCTCTTTCAGATATTCCATTAGGTACTATTATACATAATGTTGAGCTAAAGAAAGGTAAAGGCGGAGCTCTAGCGAGAAGTGCAGGAACTTATGCTCAATTGGTTGCAAGAGATGGAAAATATGCAACTGTTAAACTTCCTTCTGGTGAAATGAGATTGGTACTTGCAGAGTGCGTTGCAACTGTAGGTTCTGTTTCTAATCAGGATCACATGAACCTTACAGCTGGTAAGGCTGGACGATCAAGATGGTTAGGAGTTAGACCTAGAACAAGAGGTGTTGCTATGAACCCTGTTGATCACCCAATGGGAGGTGGTGAAGGTAGAGCTTCTGGTGGTCATCCAAGATCAAGAAAAGGACTTTTAGCTAAAGGCAAAAAGACTAGAAATAATAATAAATATTCCAAGGATCTAATTGTTTCAAGGAGAAAATAAAGGCTAAACGATGGGACGTTCTCTAAAAAAAGGGCCATATATTGATTTCCGTCTGGATAAGAAAGTTCAGACTATGAATGAATCAGGAAAAAAATCAGTTATTAAAACTTGGTCGCGCAGATCAATGATATCACCTGATTTTGTAGGCCATACATTTGCAGTTCATAACGGTAATAAATTTATACCTGTGTATGTAACAGAAAATATGGTTGGACACAAGCTGGGTGAATTTGCACCTACTCGTAACTTTAGAGGTCACACAGCTAAAAAAGACAAAGGTAAAAGATAATTATGGAAGCAGCTGTTAAACAAAGAAGATCTGTAGTTAAGAAGAAAAAGAAAGAAGCAGCATTAAAGGCTTCTTTTGATGGATCTGTAGTTGCGAAACTACGCAATGTTCCAACATCTCCAAGAAAGATGAGATTAGTTGCTGACTTAGTTAGAGGTACTAAAGCAAATGCTGCATTGGCATTGCTTAAGTATCAGCCTCAGTCTGGTGCTAAAAAGATTGAAAAGTTATTATTATCAGCTATTTCTGATTGGCAAGTTAAATATCCAAATGAAAGACTTGAAGATGCTGATTTAGTAATAAAGGATATATTTGTTGATGGTGGAAGAATCTTAAAGAGATTACGTCCTGCACCTCAAGGAAGAGCACACAGAGTTAGAAAGAGATCTAATCACATTACACTTGTATTAGCTAGTCTTAATGGTGTTGCTGCTCCAGCAACAGAAGTTAAGAAGGAAGAGACTAAAAAGTCTGTAGAAGGGGAAAAGAAAGAGGCTAAAGCAAAAGCTCCAAAGGCGAAAAGTCCTGCAAAAACCGAAGTTAAAAAAGCTACCAAAAAATCCGAAAAGTAATAAACATGGGACAGAAAGTAAATCCTACTGGCTTTAGATTAGGAATCGTAAAAGGATGGGATTCTAATTGGTATGGAGGTAAAACCTTCTCTGATAAACTTGTTGAAGACGAAAAAATCAGAAAGTATGTTTTTGCCAGAATTCCAAAAGGTGGTATAGCTAAAATCATCATAGAAAGAACTCTTAAAAGAATTACACTTACTATAAATACAGCGCGCCCAGGTGTTGTGATCGGTAAAGGTGGGGCAGAAGTAGACAAGATCAAAGAAGAGTTGAAAAAAGTTACAGGTAAAGATGTTCAAATTAACATTTTTGAAATTAAAAGACCTGAACTTGATGCTAAACTTGTTGGAGAATCTATAGCTCAGCAATTGCAAGCTAGAATCTCTTATAGAAGAGCAATGAAACAAGCAATTGCTTCAACAATGAGAGTTGGTGCTCAAGGTATAAAAATTAAGTTAGGTGGACGTTTGGGTGGTGCTGAAATGGCTCGTAATGAGCAATACAAAGAAGGAAGAATTCCTCTACATACTTTAAGAGCTGATATTGATTATGCTGTTTCTGAAGCTTTAACAGTATATGGAAAAATTGGTATCAAGGTATGGATTTTCAAAGGTGAAGTTTTTGGAAAAAGGGATTTGTCTCCTAATGTAGGTCTTGCAAGTTCATCTGCAAATGCTCCTGCTGAAGGCGGTGCACCACAAAATAGAGGTGGAAAGAAAAAGTCCGATGGCGGACCAAAAAGAAAAAGAAAATAACAAGAGGTTTTTACTGCAGTAGTAAAGAGTTGGTTAGGCAACTGTAAAAGTTTAAAAGAATGTTACAGCCAAAAAGAACAAAATTTAGGAAGCAACAAAAGGGTAGAAACAGAGGGATTGCGACAAGAGGTTTTAGTATAGAATTTGGATCTTTCGCTATCAAGGCTCTGGAGCCTGGTATGATAACCAGCCGTCAGTTAGAGGCTGCTCGTATTGCTATGACTAGAGCAATGAAAAGAGAAGGACAAGTTTGGATTAGAATTTTTCCAGATAAGCCAATAACTAAAAAGCCTGCTGAGGTTCGTATGGGTAAAGGTAAAGGAGCTCCTGAATATTGGGTGGCTGTGATTAAACCAGGAACTATACTTTTCGAATCAACAGGTATTTCGAAAGAAACTGCAATGGAATCTCTAAGGCTTGCAGCCCAAAAATTACCAGTAAAAACTAAATTTGTTGTTCGTCCAGATTACGAAGGTTAATTCAATGAAAACTTCTGATATAAAATCTCTAAACGCTGCTGATTTAAAGAGTAGAATCTCTGCAGAGCAAGAGGCTCTTGCAAAATTAAAATTTGCACACGCTATTTCTCCAATTGAAAATCCTATGAAGATTAGGGAAGCAAAAAAAGTAATAGCTCGTCTTCAGACAGCTTTGAGTGAAAAGGTTAAATCCAAATCCTAATCCTTAGATTATTATGGAGCAAAGAAATTTTAGAAAAGAGAGAGTTGGTAAAGTCGTTAGCAATAAAATGACGAAATCAATTACAGTAGCTGTAGAAAGAAAAGTTAAGCATGCTAAATATGGTAAGTTTCTTAACAAGACTACCAAATTTATGGCTCATGACGAAAAAAATGAATGTGGTATCGGTGATACTGTAAAAATCATGGAAACTCGTCCGCTGAGCAAATTGAAAAGATGGAGATTAGTTGAAATTATTGAAAAGGCGAAATAACCATGATACAGCAGGAATCAAGATTAAATGTAGCTGATAATAGCGGAGCTAAAGAGGTTTTAGTTATTAGAGTTTTGGGTGGAACAAAGAAGAAGTATGCTTCCATCGGCGATAAAGTAGTAGTAACTGTTAAACATGCACTTTCGTCTAGCAACCTAAAAAAAGGAACAGTTTCTAAAGCTGTTATAGTTAGAACGAAAAAAGAAGTAAGAAGAGTAGATGGCTCTTACATAAGATTCTCAGATAATGCAGTTGTTTTACTAAACAACAATGATGAACCTAGAGGTACTCGTATCTTCGGTCCAGTCGCTAGAGAATTAAGAGAGAAGCAGTTTATGAAGATTGTATCACTTGCTCCTGAAGTATTATAATATTATGGCAACTACAAATAAAAAATTACATATAAAAACAGGTGATACTGTAAAAGTTATTGCCGGTGATTTTCGTGGTAAAACAGGAACAATTAAAAGTGTGGATGTTACTGGTAATAAGGCTATCGTTGAAGGCCTTAATTTGGTAACTAAACACACCAAGCCAACTGCTACGAATCCAAATGGCGGTATTGTAAAAAAAGAGGCTCCTATTCATGCTAGTAACTTAATGGTAGTAGATGCAAAAGGTACAGCTTCAAGAGTAGGTAGAAAGTTAGATTCAAAGGGTAAACTTCAGAGGTACTCAAAGAAAACTGGAGACATAATAAAGTAAGGATATGGCTATTCCAAGACTAAAGGATAAATACAACAAAGAAATTGTTGCTCAGCTAAAAAGCAAATTTCAGTATAAATCTCAGATGCAGGTTCCAAAATTAACAAAGATCGTTGTTAATAAAGGAATGGGAGCAGCTGTTTCAGATAAGAAAATTGTTGACGTTGGAGTTGAAGAGTTGTCAATAATTACTGGACAAAAGGCATTAGCAACAAAATCTAAAAAGGCTATCTCAAATTTTAAGCTTAGAGAAAATATGCCGATTGGGGCAAAAGTAACTCTGCGTGGAGATAGAATGTACGAATTTATGGATAGGCTAATGTCAATTGCATTACCAAGGGTTCGTGACTTTAGAGGTATTAGTGATAAAGGATTTGATGGAAAAGGCAACTATACTCTAGGAGTTAAGGAACAAATTATATTCCCTGAGATTAGTATCGATAAAGTAAGTAAAATTTCCGGTATGGATATTACTTTTGTTACAACAGCAAATACAGACGAAGAAAGTCTGGAATTATTAAAATCATTCGGTCTACCTTTCGCAGGACAGAAAAAATAATTGAGATGGCAAAAGAATCAGTAAAAGCTAGAGAAAGAAAAAGAATCAAACTCGTAGCTAAATACGCTAAGAAAAGAGAAGAACTTAAAGCTAACGGTGATTTTTTAGGTCTAGATAAATTGCCTAGAAATTCTTCAAAGGTGAGATTACACAACAGATGTAAATTAACTGGAAGACCAAGAGGTTACATGAGAAAGTTTGGTATCTCGAGGGTAACATTCAGAGAGATGGCTTCAGCTGGAAAAATTCCAGGCGTAACGAAAGCAAGTTGGTAATTTTTTAATAAAGATTTTCTTTTTCAAAAAATCTTCTTAAATTTGCAGCCCTGATTCGGGGCTTTTAATTTTAATATATAAAGAAAAGTTTAAAATGGATCCTATCGCAGATTATTTAACAAGATTGAGAAACGCTATTAAGGCGAATCATAGGATAGTTGAGGTTCCTGCTTCAAATATAAAGAAAGAAATAACCAAGGTTCTTTTTGATAAAGGTTATATTCAGAACTATAAGTTTGAAGAAGATGATAAACAAGGAAAGATAAAGATTGCCTTGAAATATAATCCTCTAACTAAACAATCTGCAATTGTTAAAATCGAGAGAATAAGTTCTCCAGGATTAAGAAAGTATTCTAAATCAGCTACTTTGCCTAGAGTTTTAAATGGCTTAGGTATTGCAGTTTTGTCTACTTCTAAAGGTGTGATTACTGACAAAGAAGCTAGAGAATTAAATATTGGTGGTGAAGTACTTTGTTATATTTATTAATATTATAAAAAAATAATATGTCAAGGATTGGAAAAAAACCAATTGCAATACCTGCAAAGGTTGAAGTAAAGGTTGG
Source organism: Sporocytophaga sp. (assembly GCA_024707265.1). Taxonomy (GTDB): domain Bacteria; phylum Bacteroidota; class Bacteroidia; order Cytophagales; family Cytophagaceae; genus Sporocytophaga. The sequence goes on from JANQAB010000002.1 coordinate 535,352, forward strand.
TTCTGGAAATTTGGTAGAAATTAAAGGTCCCAAAGGTACTTTAGTTCAAGCTGTTGACCTAGATATTAAGGTATCTGTTGAAGGATCCAATTTGAATGTAGAAAGACCTACAGATCAGAAGAGACATAAGGCTTTACACGGCTTGTATAGATCATTGCTTAACAACATGGTATTTGGTGTAAGTGAAGGTTATAAAATTGATCTTGAATTAGTTGGGGTGGGTTATAAAGCTACATCAACAGGTTCAGTGTTAGAGCTAAGCTTAGGATATTCGCACAATATATTTGTTGCATTGCCTAACGAAGTTGCGGTAAAGACTTTAACTGAAAAAGGTAAAAATCCAATTGTAACATTAGAATCAATTGATAAACAATTGATTGGACAAGTGGCTGCAAAAATTCGTTCTCTGAGAAAAGTTGAACCATACAAAGGTAAAGGTATCAGATTTGTTAACGAAGTTGTTAGACGTAAAGCTGGTAAAACTGCTGCTAAATAATAAATTGTTTTAAGATGGCTACTAAAAAAGATTTAAGAAGACTGAGGATAAAGAGAAGTATCAGAAAGAAAATTTCTGGTACAGGAGTTAAGCCAAGACTCTCAGTTTTTAGAAGCAATACAGGTATATATGCTCAAATTATAGATGATATTGCAGGAAAAACAATTATCAGTGCTTCTTCTATAGAGCTAAAATCTCAAAAAGGAACTAAATCAGAACTTTCTAAAAGTGTTGGTTTAAAGATTGCTGAAAAAGCAAAGAGTAATGGTATTTCAGAAGTAGTATTTGATAGAGGTGGATATCTTTATCATGGTAGAGTCAAAGCTTTAGCTGAAGGAGCTAGAGAAGGAGGACTTAAATTCTAATCGATATGTCTCAGGTAAATATTAGATCAGTAAAAGCTAGCGAAATTGACCTTAAAGAAAAGGTAGTAGCTATTCAAAGAGTTGCAAAAGTTGTAAAGGGAGGTCGTAGATTTAGTTTCTCTGCAATTGTTGTAGTTGGTGACGGACATGGTGTGGTTGGATATGGCTTGGGTAAAGCTAATGAAGTTACAGACGCTATCACAAAAGGGATAGATGATGCGAAGAAAAACCTTATAAAAGTTCCGGTTTTAAAAGGTACTGTTCCTCATGCAATACATGGCAAATATAGTGGAGGATTTGTATTCTTGAAACCTGCTGCTCCTGGTACTGGTGTAATTGCAGGTGGTGCAATGAGAGCTGTACTTGAAAGTGCTGGGGTTAAGGATGTATTAGCAAAATCAAAAGGTTCATCTAATCCTCATAACGTAGTTAAAGCAACTTTTGATGCCTTATTAAGGATGAGAGCTCCACACGTTGTTGCTCAACAAAGAGGTGTTAAATTGGCAAAAGTATTTACCGGTAAGTAAAATGGCTAAGATTAAAATAACTCAGGTTAGAAGTACTATTGATCGTCCAAACGATCAGAAGCTTACTATAAAAGCTTTAGGACTTGGTAAAATTAATAAAAGTGTTGAGGTAGAGGCAACTCCTCAGATACAAGGAATGGTTAAGAAAGTAAATCACTTGGTAACTGTTAGCAAAATCTAATTATGAACTTAAGTAATTTGACTCCTGCAAAAGGGTCTGTTAAAAATAGAAAAAGAATAGGTAGAGGTACTGGATCTGGACGTGGTGGAACTTCAACTAGAGGTCACAAAGGAGCAAAGTCAAGATCTGGATATTCTAAAAAGTCAGGTTTTGAAGGTGGTCAGATGCCGCTTCAAAGAAGAGTACCCAAGTTTGGATTTAATAATCCTGACAAAGTAGTTTTCAAGCCAATTAATCTTGATATTATAAACAATCTTGCAACTGACAAGAAATTATCATTAGTTGATGATAAGGTTCTTTTAGAGAATGGACTAGTTGCTAAATCTGATAAGATTAAAGTTTTAGGAAGAGGGGAGCTAAAAACAAAGTTAGAGGTTAAAGCTCATTCTTTTTCTGAATCAGCAATTAAAGCAATTGAAAATGCAGGTGGTAAAGCAATAAAAATTGCATAATGAAAAAGTTTATCCAAACCATTAAGAATATATTTTCAATAGAAGACCTAAGAATCAGAATACTGAACACTATAGGTTTTCTTTTGATTTTTCGTCTAGGATCTTATGTTGTCCTTCCTGGTGTCGATCCTGCTTCTATTGAAAGAGGATCTAATAAAGACAATATATTAGGATTGTTGGATACCTTGGTTGGAGGTGCATTCAGCAATGTTTCTATTTTTGGTTTGGGTATCATGCCATATATTTCAGCAAGTATAGTGTTGCAACTATTAACTTTTGCTGTTCCTTATTTTCAAAAACTTCAGAAAGAAGGAGAATCTGGTAGAAAAAAGATCAATCAGATTACTAGGGTTCTTACAATATTTATAACATTAGCTCAATCAGTAGGATATCTGGCAGCTACAGTAAACCAGGAGATGTTATTTCCTGGTGTTGACAGGGCTTTCTTTACAATTAGTGCTATGTTAATACTTACCGCAGGTACAATGTTTTGTATGTGGCTTGGCGAGAAAATTACAGATAAAGGTATTGGAAACGGAATATCCATGCTAATAATGGTAGGTATTATTTCCAGATTTCCTCAAGCCATTGTAGTTGAAGGTGCTGCGAAAGGAATGAAAGGAGCTTTACCATTTATAATTGAATTAGGCGTATTATTCTTTATAGTGATGGGAGTTGTAATGTTGACACAAGCTACAAGAAAAATTCCTGTTCAATATGCTAAGCAAGTAATCGGCAATAAAGTTTATGGTGGTCAAAGGCAATATATTCCTTTGAAAGTCATCGCTGCTGGAGTAATGCCAATTATCTTTGCTCAGTCAATAATGTTTTTGCCGGCAATGATAGCTTCTATGTTTTCAGATACAAGTGACTTTGCTGGATCTATAGGCGCAACGTTTTCTGATTTTACTAGTTGGCAATATAATTTAACATTTGCGGTATTAATTATTCTATTTACCTTTTTCTATACAGCTTTATCTGTTAACCCAAACCAGATCGCAGATGATATGAAGAGGAATGGCGGTTTTATTCCTGGAGTTAAACCTGGAAAACAAACATCAGACTATATTGACGATGTTTTGTCAAGAATCACACTCCCAGGCGCTATTTTCTTAGCAACTCTTGCAATATTACCTGCGATAGCACATGTTGCTGGAGTAACAAGAGACTTTTCTTACTTCTTTGGTGGTACATCTCTTTTGATCATGGTTGGAGTCGTTTTAGATACGCTTCAGCAAATAGAGAGTTATCTTTTGATGAGACATTATGAAGGAATGATGCAATCTGGAAGAATAAAAGGAAGGTCAGAAAATGTTGCGATTTCTTCTTCTAACTAATGATATATTACAAAACTGAAGATGAGATTGATCTAATTAAAAAGAGCGGAGATCTTTTGGGCCGTGTGCATGGTGAAATTGCCAAGGCTATTAAGATTGGAGTAACAACTCAAGAATTAGATGATTTAGCATATAATTTTATTATAAAAAATGGAGGAATCCCTTCTTTTAAAGGATATAACGGGTTTCCTTATACATTGTGTATCTCTATAAATGAGCAAGTAGTTCATGGGTTTCCAGGGAAGTATGTCTTAAGGGATGGAGATGTAATATCTGTGGATTGTGGAGTATATTTAGACGGATATCATAGTGATAGTGCTTATACGTACGGTGTAGGTAATGTTTCAGAAGATGTTAGAAGATTATTAGAATTCACCAAACAATCTCTTTATTTGGGAATAGAAGAGGCTGTTATTGGCAAAAGAACAGGAGATATTGGTTTCTCAATCCAAAATTTTGTTGAATCCAAAGGGTATTCTGTTGTAAGAGAGTTGGTTGGCCATGGTGTAGGGAAAAAGTTACATGAGAGCCCAGAGGTTCCTAATTACGGAAAAAGAGGTAAAGGCGTAAAACTGGAGGAAGGAATGGTAATTGCCATTGAACCCATGATAAATCTTGGTAAAAAAGAGATAGTTCAGGAAGAGGATGGTTGGACAATTAGAACTAAAGATAGGAAGCCTTCGGCTCATTTTGAACATACCGTTGCCATAAGAAAAGGAAAAGCTGAAGTACTAACTACATTTAAATACATAGAAGAAGTAATATAATGGCAAAACAGTCCTCTATAGAGCAAGATGGAACAATAGTAGAAGCATTGTCTAATGCTATGTTTAAGGTAGAGTTGGAAAATGGACATCAAGTAATTGCTCATATTTCTGGTAAAATGAGAATGAATTATATTAAAATTTTACCAGGTGATAAAATACGTTTGGAAATGTCTCCATACGATCTTTCTAAAGGAAGAATTGTATATAGATATAAATAGGTTTTAGCGAATAGCTACTTAAATTTATCAAAAAATGAAAGTTAAAGCATCTATTAAGAAAAGAAGTGCTGATTGTAAGGTAATCAGAAGAAACGGGAAACTTTACGTTATCAATAAAAAGAACCCAAGATTTAAACAAAGACAAGGTTAATAATTATTACTATGGCTAGAATTTCAGGTGTAGATATTCCGGATAACAAACGCGGGGAAGTTTCATTAACTTATATTTACGGTATAGGTAGAAAATCTGCTCAATCTATTTTATCAAAAGCAGGCGTTAATTGGGATAAAAAAGCTAGTGAGTGGACCGAAGAGGAATCGACTGCAATTAGGAATATTATTGGTGCTGAGTTTAAAGTTGAAGGAGTTCTTAAATCAGAAGTTCAACTAAGCATTAAACGTTTATTGGATATTGGATGTTACAGAGGCCTTAGACATCGTAAGGGACTTCCAGTAAGAGGGCAAAGAACTAAGAATAATTGCCGTACTCGTAAAGGTAAACGTAAAACAGTGGCTAACAAGAAAAAAGCTACTAAATAATAAATAAATATCTAGATAGATAAATTATATGGCTCAACAACAACAAGCAGGCAAAAGAAAGGATAAAGCCAAAAAGAGAGTAGTAGTTGTAGAATCTACAGGTCAGGCTCATATTAAGGCTAGCTTTAATAACATCATTATTTCCATTACGAATAACGCAGGCCAAGTAATATCTTGGGCATCTGCTGGAAAAATGGGTTTTAAAGGTTCAAAAAAGAATACTCCTTATGCTGCTCAGGTAGCTGCTCAGAATTGTGCCCAGGTAGCATTTGATTTAGGATTAAGAAAGGTAGAAGTTTTCGTTAAGGGACCTGGTTCCGGAAGAGAATCTGCAATTAGAACTATTCAAAATGCTGGTATCGAAGTGTCGATTATTAAAGATGTAACTCCTCTACCGCATAATGGATGCAGACCTCCAAAGAAAAGAAGAGTTTAATTACAGTTTAAAGGTTCAGATCCTTTTACTTTTAAGTATTTAAAATAAATAATTGTTCAGAAATGGCAAGATATACAGGCCCGAAAACAAAAATTTCAAGAAAATTCGGTGAACCGATCTTAGGAGCGAGTAAGGCACTACAAAAAAAGAGCTATCCTCCTGGAATGCACGGTAGAGGAAGAAGAAAGAAGCAGTCTGAGTATGCTGTTCAGCTTGCTGCTAAGCAGAAAGCAAAGTATACTTATGGTGTTTTAGAGAGACAATTCTCTAATACATTTGATAAAGCTGCCAGAATGGGCGGTGTAACAGGGGAAAACCTACTTAAGCTTCTTGAATCTAGGCTTGACAATGTTATCTATAGATTAGGGATTGCTCCATCAAGAAGAGCAGCTAGACAGCTTGTACTGCACCATCATATAATTGTTAACGGGGAAGTTGTTAATATACCAAGTTTCTCTGTTAAACCTGGTGATTTAGTGGCTGTTAGAGAAAAGTCTAAATCTTTAGAAGTCATAACTACAAGCTTGTCTGCAAAGGGTGGAAAGAAGTTTGCATGGTTTGAGTGGGATAGCAATTCAATGACTGGTAAGTATATTAACTATCCTCAAAGAGAGGAAATACCTGAAAACATTCAGGAGCAGCTTATAGTCGAGCTTTATTCCAAATAATATATTGTTTTTATATTTTCTTTTTATCGGATCCAAAAGAAATAACGGAATATGTCAATATTAGCATTTCAAATGCCTGAGAAGGTTGTAATGGAAAAAGCAGACGATTTTCATGGTCTGTTTGAATTTAAACCTCTCGAAAAGGGCTATGGAGTAACGATAGGTAACGCACTTAGAAGAATCTTGCTTTCTTCTTTGGAAGGTTATGCTGTAACAGGAATTAAAATTCCAGGAGTTCTTCATGAGTTTTCTACAATAGAAGGTGTAATGGAAGATGTATCAGAAATTATTTTGAATCTTAAAATGGTAAGATTTAAAAAGGTTGCTGATACAAATGAAAGTAAAATTGTAGTTTCCCTAAAGAAGCAAGAAGTTTTTAAAGCTGGAGATATAGGTAAATTTACTTCATCATTTCAGATTTTAAATCCTGAGCATGTAATATGCCATCTTGATAATTCTGTTAGTATGGATGTTGAGCTTACGCTTGAGAAAGGTAGGGGATACGTTCCGGCAGAGGAAAATAAGCCAGCTGAACAAGTATTTGGTTTTATTCCAATTGATGCAATTTTTACGCCTATAAAAAATGTTAAATATAGCGTTGAAAATACAAGGGTTGAGCAAAAAACTGACTATGAGAAATTGATTCTCGATATCGAGACTGATGGCTCTATTCATCCTGAAGATGCATTAAAAGGTGCTGCCAATATTCTTATTAAGCACTTCATGTTATTCTCTGATCAGACTATGACTTTTGAGACGGCTAAGCCTGACGAAGAAGAGACAGTAGACGAAGAGCTATTGCACATGAGGAAATTATTAAAGACTCCAATTTCTGAGTTAGATCTGTCAGTAAGAGCTTATAATTGTCTTAAGGCCGCAGATATTAAATCTCTAGGAGATTTAGCAGCTTTGGATATTTCAGACATGATGAAATTTAGAAATTTCGGTAAAAAATCATTAGCTGAATTAGAAGCTTTAATTGCCGATAAAAACCTAACATTTGGGATGGATTTGGCTAAGTATAAACTTGATGAAGATTAATTACAATGCGACACGGTAAAAAAGATAACCATTTGGGGAGAACCCATAGTCATAGAAAGGCTTTACTTTCAAACATGGCCTCTTCTCTAATTATTAATAAAAGAATTTCAACTACTGTTGCAAAAGCTAAAGCTTTGAGAAAGTATGTTGAGCCACTAATTACTAAAGCTAAAGATGATACAACACATTCAAGAAGAATAGTGTTTTCTTATCTTCAGAATAAAGATTCTGTAAGTACTTTGTTCTCTGATGTAGTAGAAAAGGTATCAAATCGTCCAGGAGGATATACTCGAATTCTTCGTACTGGAAATAGATTAGGAGATAATGCTGAAATGTGTATAATTGAGTTAGTTGATTTTAACGAATTATACACTAAGGCTTCCGCAAAAGAGGCTGGAAAAGCAAAAACTAGGAGAAGTAGAAAAACTTCTAAACCTGGTGAAGGTGCTGTTGAAGCTAAATCAAAAGTTAAAGCTGAAAAATCTTCTGAGACAAATTCAAGTGATAATACTGAAACTAAAGACAGCGAATAACATAGCTATTTTAAAATAGTATAAATAAAAAAAGGATTTGACTTTTGTTAAATCCTTTTTTTATTTTGCGCAAATATATTCCTCAATGAAATACAACATTCGCAGGGAGGCTCTCCTTGTTCTTGAAGATGGCACTCTCTACAAAGGCCAAGCCGTTGGGAAAATTGGTACAACCCGTGGCGAAATCTGTTTTAATACAGGTATGACTGGGTACCAAGAGATTTATACTGACCCATCTTATTATGGTCAGATAATTGTGAATACTACTGCTCACATAGGAAATTATGGTGTTGTCAATGAAGAGCAAGAGTCCGATTCTGTTAAATTTAGCGGACTTGTCTGCAAAACTTTTTCAGATATTTATTCCAGGAAAAGTGGAGAGGGCACTTTGCAAGATTACTTTGAAAAACATAATATAGTTGGTATAAGTGAGATTGACACAAGGGAACTAGTGAGGCATATCAGGAGTAAAGGAGGGATGAATGCAATTGTCTCCTCTGAAATACTTGATGCAGATACACTACTTGCCGAGGTTAAGAATATTCCATCTATGAGTGGATTAGAATTATCAAGTAAAGTTAGCACTCCAAATGCATATTTCGCTGGTGATGAAAATGCTTCCCTAAAAGTGGCAGTTCTGGATTTAGGGATTAAAAAAAGTATTTTAAATAATTTTACAAGTAGAGATGTCTTTTGTAAGGTATTTCCTGCAACTACTTCCTTCGAAGAAATGCAAGAATGGGGACCTGATGGTTATTTTATTTCTAATGGACCTGGTGATCCTGCCGCGACTAAATACGCAATTGAAACTGTTAAGAAAATATTGAATGTAAATTTACCTTTATTTGGTATTTGCCTGGGGCATCAAATTTTGGCAGAAGCAAATGGGATTCCAACTTATAAAATGCACCATGGTCATAGAGGCTTAAACCATCCGGTTAAGAATTTACTAACTGGTAAAAGCGAGATTACTTCACAAAACCACGGATTTAGTGTAGATGCTGAGGCCGTTAAAGACAGCTTAACTGTTGAGGTTACTCATATTAACCTTAACGATAATACAGTAGAAGGGATTAGAATTAAAAATAAAAAGGCATTTTCAGTTCAGTATCACCCTGAGTCATCTCCAGGACCGCATGACTCACATTACTTATTTGAGGAATTTATTTCATTACTTAGAAAATAAATTTTTAATTAAATTTTTAACAAAAAAATGAGCTTAATAGAACAAATCGTTGCCCGTCAAATATTTGACTCAAGAGGTAACCCTACTGTAGAAGTAGATGTAATTACAGAAAATGGGTTTCTTGGACGTGCTGCCGTTCCTTCAGGAGCTTCAACTGGAAGCCATGAAGCTGTAGAATTGAGAGATGGCGATAAATCAAAATACATGGGCAAAGGAGTCTTGAAGGCTGTAGCCAATGTTAATGATAAAATTGCTGCAGAGTTAGTTGGTGCATCAGTTTTTGAGCAAAAACTAATTGATCAGATCATGATCGAAATGGATGGAACTCATAACAAAGGTAAGTTAGGTGCTAATGCAATACTTGGAGTTTCTCTTGCTGTCGCTAAAGCTGCTGCTCAAGAGGCTAGTATGCCACTTTACAGATATGTAGGTGGTGTAAATGCAGTAACATTGCCAGTTCCAATGATGAACATATTGAATGGTGGAAGTCATGCTGACAATTCTATTGATTTCCAGGAATTCATGATCGTTCCTGCAGGAGCAGCTTCTTTTTCTGAAGCCATGAGAATGGGATCTGAGATTTTCCACAATCTTGCAAAAGTGTTGAAATCTAAAAAGATGTCAACAAATGTTGGTGATGAAGGAGGTTTTGCGCCTAATATCCCGTCTAATGAAGAGGCTTTAAAAATTATTCTTCAGGCTATTGAAACTGCTGGTTACAGACCAGGAGAAGATGTGTTTATCGCACTAGATGCTGCTGCATCTGAATTTTATGATGCTGAGACTAAAATGTATCATTTCAAAAAGTCTACAGGGGATAAATTATCATCTTCTGATATGGCTAATTTCTGGAATGACTGGGTTAATAAATATCCAATCGTATCTATCGAAGATGGTATGGCAGAAGATGACTGGGCTGGCTGGAAGCAATTAACTGATCTTGCTGGTAAGAAAACTCAGTTAGTAGGTGATGACCTTTTCGTAACAAATGTTAAACGTTTACAAGAAGGTATTGATAAAGGAGTAGCTAATTCAATCCTTATTAAAGTAAATCAAATAGGTTCACTTTCTGAGACGATTGATGCTGTTACTTTGGCTAAGAGAAATGCTTATTCAAGTGTTATGTCTCACAGATCAGGAGAAACAGAAGATAACACTATTGCAGATCTTGCTGTAGCATTGAATACCGGTCAAATCAAAACAGGATCATCTTCTCGTTCTGATCGTATGGCTAAATACAATCAACTTCTTAGAATTGAAGAAGAGCTTGGAGAGATTGCCTATTACCCAGGTAAAAACTTCAGAAAAATCTAATATTGAAAGTCCCTTGAAAAAGGGACTTTTTTTTACCCTCTCATTTTCTATTTTTAGCAAAATATCTCCTGTAATAAAAAAACATGTTATCAAAACTTCCGCCATTTACTAAAAACTTCTTTTTTATCTCAAGTATCATTTTTTTAATATGGATGATATTTTTCGATTCTAATGATTTTATAAATCAGTTTAGAGCTAGCCGCAAAATCAAAGATTTGGAAGGTCAGAAGGTATTCTATGAAGAGAAAATAGAAGAAGTGAAGAAAGAACGGGAAGCACTTTTAAATAATCCTAAAGAATTGGAAAGATTTGCCCGTGAAAATTATTTGATGAAAAAGAAGAACGAGGATGTTTTTATCATCGTAGATGAAGAGTAATTATCATATAAAAACACACATTAAGATTAGAAGTTAGCTGCGGGGTCATGGAGAATACCAGGAAGTTTGATTTTCAACAAATAGCCAAATATGTTTGGATTATAGCGGGAGGAATTCTTTATTATATAATTGGGTTCGTAATTCTTTTGCAAATTAATTTTTTATGGTTGTTTGGGCAGACTCCCGGTATTGATGATCTTGAAAACCCTTCTTCAGATCAAGCTTCAGAAATTTATTCGGCAGATAATATTCTTTTAGGCAAGTACTTCAGGGAGAACAGAAGTCCGGTGGATTTAACCCAAATCTCTCCTAATGTTGTTAGTGCCTTGATATCAACAGAAGATGTTAGGTTTTATGAGCATTCTGGAATTGACGCCAAAGGGTTTTTCGCAATATTCTGGTATATGGCCAAAGGTAATCAACGTGGGTCAAGTACACTGAGTCAGCAGTTGGCAAAAAATCTTTTTAAAACAAGAAATGATGAATATCAGGGAATACTTGGTTCAGTGCCTATAGTTAATATCCTTTTGTATAAGGCCAAAGAGTGGATGTTGGCCATAAAACTGGAGCGAAATTATACGAAAGAAGAGATTATAAACATGTATCTTAATACTGTTGATTTCGGTAGTAATGCCTTCGGAATTAAAGTAGCTGCAAGAACATTTTTCAATACATCACCGGATAGCCTCACTATAGAACAAGCTGCAACTTTGGTAGGAGCATTAAAAGCTACTACTCTTTATAATCCGGTGTACAGACCGGTAAATTCTTTAGAGAGGAGAAATGTAGTGCTTGATTTGATGGTTCAGAACAATGTTCTTGATGCAGAAGATTATGATTCTATTAGGAAAATTCCACTGAAAGTGGATTTCAAAGTAGAAAATTCAACCGACGGCATTGCTACATATTTCAGAGGAGTTTTAAATAAATACTTATTGAAATGGTGTAAGGAGAACGGTAAAGATTTGTATGGCGATGGATTGAGGATTTACACTACAATTGATTCAAGAATCCAGAAACATGCGGAAGATGCTGTTGCTGAGCATATGAAGGTTGTTCAAAAGAAGTTTTTTGAACATTGGAAAGGGCAAAACCCATGGAGATACGAGAATAAAAAAGAAATTACCAGTTTTATAGAAGATGCCTCCAAAAGAACACTAACCTATAAAATGCTAGTTAAAAAATATGGAGAAGGGCATGACTCTATAGGCATAGTAATGAACACTGCTGTAAAAATGACTGTATTTAGCTGGGATGGAGAGAAGGATACAATAATGAGTCCTATAGATTCTTTAAAGTATTACAAGCATTTTCTTCATTCTGGATTTATGTCAATGGATCCTTCAAGTGGTGAAATTAAAGCATGGGTTGGAGGAATTAATTATAAATACTTTAAATATGACCATGTAAAGCAGGGGAAAAGGCAGCCAGGTAGTTCTTTTAAACCTTTTGTATATGCAGCTGCTATTGAGAAAGGGTACACACCTTGCTATCTCTTACCTGACTCTCCAATTACCTTCAGATATGAAGAAAATGGTGAAATGAAAACCTGGTCACCCAAAAATGCAGATTGGGTATTTACAGGAGATAGTTTAACTTTGAGGCAGGCTATGGGACGTTCTATTAATTCAATAGCAGCGCAAGTACTTAAATTGATTGGTATTGATCCAGTTATTAATGAAGCTAAAAAACTGGGAATAACAAGTAAACTTGAAGCTGTGCCATCTATATGTCTTGGTTCAAGTGATGTAAGTGTCTATGAAATGGTGGGAGCCTACAGTGCTTTTGTGAATAGCGGAGTTTGGGTAGAGCCATATTTCATTTCAAGAATAGAAGACCGCAATGGAAATATTCTTCATGAGGTAATTCCTAAAACCCGCGATGCATTATCAGAAGATGTTGCCTATGTTATGGTACATATGTTGAAAGGTGGAGTTGAAGAAAAAGGCGGGACCTCTCAGGCTTTATTTAAATACAATATTTTTAGAGGAAATGAGGTAGGTGGGAAAACAGGAACAACTTCCAATCACTCTGATGGCTGGTATATGGGCATAACCAAAAATCTCGTTTCAGGTGTATGGGTAGGAGGAGAACATAGAAGTATTCACTTTAGAACTTCTCAGTTGGGTGAAGGGTCAAAAATTGCACTGCCAATTTTTGGTCTTTATATGGAAAAAGTATATGCTGATGAGAGTCTGAATATTCCTAAAGGTTATTTTAAGCGACCTAAAAAGTTGTCTATAAACATAAATTGTCCACCTCGACCAGAGCCTGCATTAGCAGATAGTATTGTATCTGATTCGCTAATGGAAGTAGAAGACCGTGAAGGTTTTTATTAAACTTTGTAATAATGTATAATTTTTTACTTTAATAGTACAATTCTTTGAAGTGATTTTCCTTTTTTAATTGTTCAAAGTGAGTTAATTTCGCTATTTGTTGGTAGATTTTGTCCATTTTTGATGGTTTCTTAATTAATGTCTACCAATTAAAAATTTTTAACGATTAATCTTACTATGAAAAGGAACATCTACAGTCTGATCTGTATAATTGTGTTTTTCGCGTCTTTTACAAAAGCGAATGGTCAAAGCCGTACTGTGAAAAAACTAGAGCAAGAAGCAATTAGTTACTATCAGACGGAGCAATTCCAGAAAGCTTTGGTATTGTATGAAAGATTGGACAGCTTAAAACCTGGAGATACTGAAATACCATACAGAATAGGAGTTTGCATGTTTAATCTTCAGCATAGAAGGGAATCTTTACCTTATTTCAAAAAAGCTCAAAATCAAGGTTATTCATTTTTAGATTTAAATTATTATTTGGGAAGAATTTCTCACTTAAATCATCAGTTTGATGAAGCTATAAATTTTTATAAAAGCTATCAGGCCGCATTAAGTGATACACTTACTGCAAAAACTAAAGTTAAAGACAGACTTCCAGTTGAAGAATACATAGAAATGTGTCAAATCGGGAAGGAGCTTGTAAAAGACACGTTGTCTATTGTAGTTAAAAATATGGGACCTGGGATAAACAGCTCTTATCCGGATATTGTGCCATTGACATCAGCTGATGGTTATACTCTTGTATTTACTTCCAGAAGAGCAAGTACCACAGGCGGCAAAATTGATATTCAGGATAATCATTATTACGAAGATATTTATATAAGTCAAAAAGATTCTTTGGGGAGGTGGAGAACTCCTGTAGATCTGGTATCTCTAAATACAGAGTTGCATGATGCTTGTATAGGAATATCACCTGATGGTCATAAACTATTTCTTTACAGATCCCATATTGGTAAAGTGAGAAGTGGCAGTATAATGGTTAGTACTCTTGAAGGAAATCGTTGGTCAGAGCCTATACTGCTGGATGAAAGCTTTAGCAACATTAACTGGGATCCGGGGGCAACTATCGCAATTGCTGCAGACGAAAAAACAATCTTCTTTAGCAGTGACCGCCTGAGTGGTTTTGGTGGTAGTGATATTTATGGCGTAAGAATGGATGCTTCCGGTAAATGGGGACAGCCTTATAACCTTGGACGAAAGATTAACTCTGAATATGACGAAAAACCTACTTTTTTAAGCATAGATAATAAGACTCTTTTTTTCTCCTCAAATGGGCATAAATCAATGGGAGGGTTTGATATACTGACTTCAGTTTATGATGATGTAAATAAAGAGTGGTCAACTCCGGAAAACGCAGGATATCCTATAAATACAGCTGATGATGAAGACAACTTTATCTGGTCCGCAGACGGGACCAAAGGTTATTTTTCATCATCAAGACCTGATAGTTACGGTGAATCCGATATTTATGTAATAGAGAGACCTCATCCTACTTCTAATCTTGCTTTGGTAAAAGGTACGGTGCTGGATGACGAAACAGGAAAACCAGTTTCAGCAACTATCTCTGTTGTGAATAATATTACTCAAGAAAAAATGGGATTTTATAATTCCAATTCACTTACTGGTCAGTATACTTTAGCGCTGCCGCATGGAACTAATTATGGAATAACCGTAGAAGCAAACGGATATATGTTCCATTCTGAAAATATTAATATAGATACGAAAAACCCATTTTTTGAGGCTACAAAAAATGTAAGGTTGGAGTCGCTCAAAGCTGGAAATTCTATTGTCCTAAACAATATGTTCTTTGACTTTAATAGATCAGACCTGAAAAGAGAATCTAAATCAGAATTAGAAAGATTAGTCACGTTCTTAAAGGAACACCCAGAGTTGAAAGTAGAATTAGCAGGACATACCGATAATGTTGGAAAGGCTAAATACAATAAAAAGCTTTCTGAAAAAAGAGCATTAGCAGTATTGAAGTATCTTGCTGAAAAAGGGATTGGCAAAAAAAGGATGGTAGCAAAGGGATATGGTTCTACTATGCCGATAAGTACAAATGAAAATGAAAGAGGCCGTCAGTTGAATAGAAGAACTGAAATGAAAATACTGGATAATGATATGGTGGTTTTGAATAGATATCAGAATATTCAGATAAGTTATGCTGTTCAAAACCAGGCACCTGTTAATAATCTGCCGGTACAAACTACACAGTCAGCCGAGGTGCCATCTAAAAGTTCTCCTGCTATTGGAAGCGTTTTGAAGCCCAAGGTTCATTTTACATACAATTCATATCAGGCTCTTACAGAATATTCAACACAAAAGGTAATGGAAGTAGTGAAGTTGATGAAAGAATTTCCTAACATGAAAATAAAGATTTGTGCCTACGCAGATCCCATTGGAAGCGAAACTTACAACCAACAGTTGTCTGAAAAAAGGGCTCAAACGATCATGAATTTTATGATTAAAGAAGGAATCGAAAAGGATAGACTTACGATAGAAAGCCTAGGAGAACAAAAGGGAGTAGTTCAAACCAATGATAAAAAAGAGAATTTGGTAAACAGAAGGGTTGAGTTCATTGTAATTGGGGAGTAAAATTTTTTTAATAAAAAAGAGGCTGATTTATAAAATTTATCAGCCTCTTTTTTATTACCAGTTTTTATCTTTCGTTACATACGAAGGATTGAAGCTAAAGCAAACACCTGCGTAATAATCTTCCCTTAAAGAATTAAACAGATGAACGAAGATGGTCTCTCCTAATTCAAGGATTTCACATAATTGTCCTTTATAATTCACTACTATATCAGACAACTCTCTCTTCTTATCTTTCTCCATAATCACCCTTTTTTCTATAAACATTGTCATAGAAAAGAAGGTGTCATTTTTTCCTTTTCGTCTCAAACTTAGGGTTAAAGGCAAAGCAAATTCCGTAAATTAGGTGTTCACGAAGACAATTAAACTTTATTTCTACTGTTTCCCCCTCAAAGGCGATCATCTCACATAATTCTCCTTTATTATTTATGCATAGTTTTGAGAACAATCTCTCAGACAAGTAATCTCGATCATAATAGTGGTGCATAATGCCCTCCTCAGTTTCCGTTTTTAAAAAATAACTCAATATTCTGGAAGAAAGTTATGAGAGGGGGATTGGTGCTTTTAGCTTCCTCCTATTGTATGATCAATTCGATTTTTATTCAATGAGATAATATCCAGCTTGAAAAGGTAATTGGTTATTATTGAAGGGATAATTTTGGAGAAATTGGACAGCTGGCTAATTGTTCAGGCATAACTTTCTAGATTTTTTAGAAGTTATTTAGTAAGGAAAAATGAAGGGATGAGAATCATGAAAAATAATATAGTTATTGCATTAATGATTGCACTTTCGTTAAGCTGGGGAGGAGCAACTCAAACTTTTGGGTATTCGCAAAAAGAAGAAGCGAGAGAAGTTTATCCATTGAAAGGGCCACCCAAAAAGATGAAAAAAAATCTCTTTAAAAGAAAAAAGAAAAGATTTAAAAATAACACGGTCGTAAAAATTAAAAGGAGTGGAAAAGGTCCTAATAAAGGCAGAAGGAATTACTCAAATAATTTTAGATAAGAGCAAATGGGGCAGTTCCCCATTTGCTTGCTCTTAAAGAGTTTATTACCAATCTTCTGATTTTTTTTCTGCTGCAGCAGGAGCCCCTGCAAGCTCTTGTTTAAGGCTGTTGACTGTTGCCTGGGCGGATTCGGCCGATTTAATTTTGATGGTACTCCAACCAGCAGGAACTAAAGTGTATTTTCCACACTGTGGTAATTCATTTTCAAGTTTACCACCATTTCCTTTAGGTGATTCGTGTACAAAATCAACAAGTTCATATTTATACTTACCGTCTTTTACTGAGATAGAAAAAAGATAGTTAACTGTTCCTGAATGGTTCATTCCTCTCATAGGGCTAGGATACTGAACTCCAAAATGACCTTTTGCGACAAATTTACCTTCAGCTTTAGAATCTGTTACTTGCTTGAAGCCATTAGCAAGGGCCCAGTTTTTAGCTTTCAAGTATAGATCATCTTTTTTAGCGCCATCTACCTGAACTACCTCAGTGTATGTTATTTTTTTTTGTTTCAGCATCTATTGGAAGCTGATTCTGAGCTATCAAATTGCTGATCATCAGCAAAGAAAGAACAAATGAGAATACGACTTTTTTCATTTTAATACCTGTTTGTGGATTTAACAAAGATAAATTTTAATAATTTAAATAAAAAGACAGAAATGGATTGGTAAGGCTAATAATTTAGTTCTTGTTGTTTTTGTTTTGTTTTTTATTGAAATAATTATACATTTTCAAACAAAAACGATTTAAAGTTGTAAATACTTGTAAACTAACCAAGGAATAAAATGAAAGAATCTAAAATTACCTACTCATTTTTCCTCTCGTTGATTTCGTTTGTTGCCCTATTTGTCTTTATTGTTGGCCTATCGATTTTACTTCGAGTGCTTTCTTTTGGAAGGTATAAATTCAATTATCCGTTAAAGTATTTAAAGAAATACATTGAGGCCCAGCAACACGTGAATGTCTTTGAGGGTTTTTAATTTATATAAGAAATCTATCATTACTTTCTTTAATTTTGTCAAATGACTTGGGAAGAGTATTGTATTAGTAAAAAAATTGATTCAAAGGCATTTAAGGAAAGTGATCCTTTAAAGTGGCAGGAATTGAAAGACATCTTTGAGCAGGTTCATCCGAACAGCTTTACAGAACAAAAGAAGTTTTTAATAAATGATATTCGGAGACGTTTTTTACTTCAGGAAGTACAGGAAAAAAAAACTGAAGAAACCGTTGTCAAAAAGGTAGCATTACCGTTCATGAAAAAGAAGGAATAGACTCTAATTTTCTATTTCCTCTTTTTCTCCCTCTTTTATTTTTTCTTCAGCCTCAAACAAATAAAAGTGGAGCTTTTGTTTCAATTCGGATTTTGAAAGGTTGGTATGTATTTTACCATTAATAGCCAAAGAAATCTGCCCTGTTTCTTCAGAAACAATTAGAACAATACTATCTGTAACTTCTGTAAGTCCGATTGCAGCTCTGTGTCTAAGGCCTAAGTGAGCGGGTAAATCGGTGTTTTCACTAACTGGAAGGATACATCTGGCAGCCTTTATTCGGTTATTTGCGATAATGACTGCTCCATCATGAAGAGGGCTATTTTTTTGAAAGATAGCAATTAACAATCTTTTAGAAATCAATGCATCCATCATATCTCCTGATTCCGCATAAAATTTCAGTTCTGAACTTTTGGCAAATACGATTAAAGCACCCGTATTAGTTCCTCCCAATATTTTCGCACTTTCTATTACCGGGTTTAAATTGAGGCCATCGGCATTTGGTTGAGAACTTTTTTTTCCAGAAAAGTCCTTTAAGGAAAGACCTATTAAATGCTGTTGTTTTTCCAATAATGATTAAAAATTTTCGAATTTCCTGCTGAAATAAGATCAGCGCAGCGATGACACCAACTCCAATAAACTGCCCCAAAATGGCAGTCAATAATTCCATTTTGGCAGCTTTTACGACAAGATAAATAAGATAGATTGAGAGAAAGCCCAGAAAGATTTTTACAGCAATACTTCCTTTTAATAATTTGTACAATTGGTATAGCAAAAAACTAACAAGCAGGATATCAAGTATATCAATCCAGCTAATTTCTAGAAATCCTATTTTATATAATAATGTCAATTCTTTATTTTTTCTAACAGAGATATAATTTGCTTAGCCTCTCGAGTATCATGAACTCTGACAATATTAATATTTTTTAAGAGGCCTATGGTATTAACAACAGTGGTGCCGTTTAAAGCTTCTTCCTGAGAAATATTTAACGTTTTATATATGAAGGATTTCCTGGAAGCTCCTAAAAGGACTGGTAAATTTAAGGCACTGAAGATATCTAACTGACTAATCAAATGAAAGTTTTGTAAACTATTTTTAGAAAAACCTATTCCCGGATCTATTATTATATCCCAGATACCCAGTTCATTCAGATGACGTATTTTCTCCTGGAAATATTGTAGCATATCTCCAATCAAATCGTCGTATTGGTTAAGTTTTGCCATGGTTGCAGGCGAGCCTTTCATGTGCATTAAAATATAGGGGAGCTTCAACTCTGCAACAGTTTCAAACATTCTATCGTCTAATTTTCCTCCGGAGATGTCATTTATTATATCAGCTCCTTCTGCCGCTGCAAACCTGGCAACTTCGGACCTGAATGTATCAACAGAGGCAAAACAATCAGGAAACTCTTTTTTTATGATTTTTAAGGCTTTTACTACACGGGCTTTTTCTTCTTCAATTGGGATATTTTCAGCTCCGGGCCTTGATGAATAACCTCCAATGTCAATAATATCCACTCCGTTTTCAAGCATAGAGGCTGCTCTTCCGACAATATGTTCAGAAGTAAGGTACTTCCCACCGTCATAAAATGAATCAGGGGTTACGTTTAGGATCCCCATAATCAGTGGGCGATTGGATAAATCGATTAATTTCCCTCTTATCAGAAGTGTTTTTTTTGTCTCAAAAATTCTATGTTTCAAATTCTAGTATTGTAAATTTGACCTAAACAAAACTACTAAATAGAAATCAAAATTGGCAAACAAGACAGAAAATGAGTATAGGCAGGTAATAAAGAAGTGTAAGGACTTATTTATTAAAAAGACGCAGGACTATGGAACTGCATGGAGAATTTTGCGTTTGCCTTCAATAACAGATCAGATATTTATCAAAGCTCAAAGAATCAGATCAATTCAAGATAAAGGAACTCAGAAAGTTGCAGAAGATATTAATTCGGAATTTGTAGGAATCATTAATTATTGTCTTATCGCAATGATGCAGATTGGCCTTAAAGATACTGATCCCATGGAGTTGTCCGCAGAGAAAGTTGCCGAACTATATGATAAATATTCTGAAGAAACTCTTGAACTTCTGATCAACAAAAATCATGATTACGGAGAGGCGTGGAGGGATATGCGTGTAAGTTCGATAACAGATATTATTCTTATGAAGTTGTTAAGAGTAAAACAAATTGAGGATAATAGCGGTAAGACATTGGTCTCTGAGGGAGTTAATGCCAATTACCAGGATATGCTCAATTACAGTGTGTTTTCTTTAATTAAATCCAACTATATAGATGGGTAAAGTCATTAATACCATAAGCAGGATCCTTGTTGGCTGCTTGTTTATTTTTTCCGGATTAGTAAAACTGAATGATCCATTTGGAACCGCTTTTAAGCTTGAGGAATACTTTCATGTTTTTAGTGCGGATTTTGGGTCTTTTTTTGAAGTATTTACCCCTTATTCGTTATTCATATCGATTGCAATCGTGGGTTTGGAAGTAATTCTTGGAATAGCAGTATTGCTTAATTATAGGGTGAAACAGACTTCATGGATTCTTTTGCTTCTGATTCTGTTTTTTACATTTTTAACCTTTTATTCCTTTTATTTTGATAAAGTGAAGGAATGTGGATGTTTCGGAACCTTGATCGTTTTAACACCAAAACAGTCCTTCTACAAGGATCTTATTCTTCTGTTTTTCATACTAATAATATTTTTCCTTGGCAGAAATCAAGATTCAGTATTTAATTCTTTGAAAGGAGATTTATTAATGCTTATCGTTTCGATTTTGACTTTCTATACCGGATATCATGCTGCGAATCATCTACCATACTTTGATCTTCTGAACTTTAAAGTGGGAAACAATATCCCTCAATTGATGAAAGCTGAAGAAGCTCCCAAGTACAAATTTATCCTGTCAAAAGGAGGTAAGGAATTCGAGTTTTTACAGGAAAACTATCCTTCTGATACCTCGTATAAGTTTGTCAGGTATGAGCTTTTGAATAAAGACACAACCAAACTTGTCCCTAAAATTATTGGGTTTAATGTTGATAGTGACGAAGGGGATAAGACAAAAGAAATCCTTACAGGTAAAAGATTGCTTATTACAATACCTGATGTTGAGAAAGCTTTTAAGAATTGTGAAGGAAGTTGTGTAGAAAAATTAAAGGTTTTAATAGCTCAATCAGAAAAAATAGGATTTTTACCGGTCATTCTGACGGAACCTGGTTCGTCAGATGTTATGGAAGCATTCAGGCATGAGCTACAGCTTGCTGTACCATATTATTTCATGGATGATGTTCTATTGAAAATGATGGTAAGGTCAAATCCCGGGATATTGGTGTTGAAAGATGGAATAGTGCTTGGAAAATGGCACTACAACGATATTCCGGACGGAGATAAATTAAAAATGCTACAGAAGTAGGTAAATGATAAAATTTATATCGACTAGACTTTTATATGGCTTTCTGGTACTGTTCGGTGCTTTGATAGTTGTATTTTTTCTTTTTAATGTATTGCCTGGAGATCCAGTGGCTATGATGGCAGGGCAGAGAACTGATGTATCCACGCGAGAGGCCATCACCAGAGAGCTTGGCCTCGATCAACCACTTCCAGTGCAATTGGGATATTATTTGAACGACCTTTCTCCTGTTTCAATTCACAGAGATACCGAAGCAAATGAGAAGAATTATGAGTATAAAAAGCTTTTTAACGTAAATGATAAAGTAGTTGTGGTAAAATACCCGTACCTGCGGAGATCATTTCAAACCAATAAAAAAGTTAGTGAGATCATAATTGAAAATCTTGAGGGGACCTTCTGGCTCGCATTTGCAGCAATGTTATTTGCGACAGTTTTTGGAATACTCTTTGGAATGATTGCTTCTGTAAAGCCCAACAGCCTACTGGATCATTCGACAATTTCACTTTCAGTTTTGGGTATTTCAGCTCCTCCATTTGTGATGGGGGCATTAATTGCAATGGTTTTCGGGTACTATCTTTCTGATTATACAGGTTTGAACACTTCCGGGCAATTGTGGGAGGATGATTTAAATGGAAGAAAGCTGGTACTGAAAAATCTAATTTTACCAGCATTTACGTTAGGACTTAGGCCATTGGCTATAATTATTCAATTGACAAGAAGTAGTATGCTGGATGTTTTGTCTCAGGATTATATAAGAACAGCGAGAGCTAAGGGACTTCGATATTATAAAATAATACTTAAGCATGCGTTGAAAAATGCTATGAACCCTGTTATTACTGCAGTTTCAGGATGGTTGGCTTCACTAATGGCAGGCGCATTTTTTATCGAATACATATTTAACTGGAAGGGAATTGGTTCTGTTACAATTGATGCAGTTTATAAGCTCGATTTTCCTGTCGTAATGGGTACAACTTTATTTGTTGCACTCGTTTTCATAGTGGTCAATATTTGTGTAGATATTTTATATGCAGCCATTGATCCACGGGTCAGATTGCATTAATTTTACTGCATGAAGCTTTTTTTAATTGGACTTCCCGGTTCGGGTAAATCTACTCTTGGCGCTAAGCTTGCGGGACTACTTAATTTTGAATTTTTGGATACAGATGAGTTAATTGTTAAAACAGAAGGATTAACTATTAATGAAATATTTCATCAGTTTGGAGAAGACCATTTCAGAAGGTTGGAAGAATCAACCTTAAAGCAATTCAATCATCTGGATAATTTTGTCATATCAACAGGAGGGGGCTTGCCGTGTTTTTATGATAATATGAATCTTATAAAATCAATGGGGTTCAGTATATATCTTAACGTTTCTCCGGAAGTAATCACAGAAAGATTATATGCAGTAAATGATCAGAGCAGACCAATGGTAAAGGGGAAAAGCAAAGAAGATATGCTGGCATTTCTTATTCAAAAATGTGCAGAGAGAACAAATTTCTACAAAATGGCAAACCTTGAGATAAGTGAAGTAACGTCTCCTGAAGAAGTAATAAAATTATTAAAAGAAAAGAAAGTTATTTTTTGAAGAAGGTATTAACTGTACCTTCCAGGCTGAGGTAATAATTTCCGGAAGAAAGATCCTTAACCATAATCACTCCGCCCGATCCTTTCTTGATCAGCTTACCTCTTTGATTGTATATTTCAAAATTAGCATCTTTAGATAAAGTGATCTGGTCATCCACTCTTTGTGGATAAAAAGTAATTAGTGCCTGATCGCTTACTTTTTTGAGGAAGCGAGATGACTTATCTTCATATTTGATAACGTATTCAGAGGTCGCTAATCCTGTTATATCAACTTCTTCACTTTTTCCTTTCAATAAAATATTTCCTTTTAAATCTTCAATCTGATATTTTGCTTTAGCAGTGAAAAAAAAGTTTTCCTGCGGCTGTTTGAGGATAAAATTGAATTTGCTCGTTGAATAGAAAGTTAAGTTTTTTGTCAAGATCGTATTCGTCAAGATCTGTCCCGACGATAATACCCTTTTCATCTATCAAAAAGGTAGCGGGAATTCCTGAAACTTCGTAAAGTTCGGCTACTTCATTTTCCCAACCTTTCAAATCACTTCCATGGAAGGGCCATGATAGCTGATCTTTTTTTATGGCATTAAGCCAGGCTTCTCTTTTAGTATCCAGTGAAACACTGAAAATTTCAAATCCTTTATCATGATATTTATGATAGATTGCAACTACATCCGGATTGACTTGGCGACAAGGCATACACCATGATGCCCAAAAGTCAAGCAATACGATATTTCCATAAAGATCTGACAGACGGATTATTTTTCCTTCAGGATCTTCAATTTCAAAGTCAGGGGCTTTTTGTCCCACTTTGGGTTGGGCAAAAGAAAAATGGAAAGATGAAGAGAAAATCACCCATAAAATGGTTGCTTTAAGCCATTTGCTCTTCATCTTGATTGGTTTATATTATAAAATTAAAAGCTGGTACCAATTGTAATTACAAGGCTTGTATTTCTATTGTTGACGATGGCCATGGGCTCTTTTCCACTGTTTAAGTGATAAGAGTAGTAGTTACTTTTGTAGAATGTATTTACAAATGCAATATCAGCATAAAAGCCCTCTGATTTCAAACCAGCGCCGAATGTAATAGTATTGATAGTTCTGTCCAGATTATCAACTATTCCAGGTCTGTATGGATCACCCAAACGGGCATATCCTGCTCTTAACCTATAGTCGCCCAATCTGGCTTCTGCTCCGAGGTTAAAGTTAAATGTAGTTTTATAAAGATTCTTTATTACATCATTATCAGCATCCAATTCCTGGGGATCGGCTCCTTTTAATCTTGCCCCACTGTAACCCACAACTTCAACATCTCCCGAAATAAACCCAGCTTTTCCTGCAAATAAGGCAATTCCAGCTTTTGCTCTTGCTGGAGTTGTCAGATTATAGTTATATGTGCCTGGGAGAGTAGAGAAAGATTGGAATGATTCATCTATCCCAAATTCATTAACAAAATCCGGATTTAAATTCATCTTGATTTTGTATTCATAAGTGGTTCTGATAGAGTAGTATGTAGGAGTTTGACCAGTAAGTCCGATTCTTATCCAATCAGCAGGTTTAAAAATTGCTCCAACTTTTAAATTTATACCTGTACCTCTTAAAGTTAAATTATCATGCAGGGAATAACTATCAATAGTATCGCTAGCCTGTGTATTGGTTTCAGTAAATACTTTACTTGCCTCATATTTTATAGAAGCAATTCCAAGGGAGGCGCCAAGATAAATCTTATCGTCAATATTAGCTCCATAGGCTATGTCCCATTGGCTCTGATTTCCTTTTGTGGCAACAATTTCTTTTTGTTTTACAATGTTATCGCTCATATTTGAGCGCCATGGGTTTCCAGGACACTGAATCGGATTTCCTTGAAAATCTTCACCACAATATACAGGATCGATTAAATAAGCATTGTAGGCAAGGCCAACGATATCAGTAAGAGCATTCAGATCTTGTCCTGCAACTTCATCATATGTATATCCTCTAGCTGATTCAGCTATAGATTGGCCGAAGGTGTTAGCTTTATTAAATCCGCTATAACTGAATTGATTCTGGAAGTTGTTGGTTCTTGTCATGCTAATACCAAATGACCCTCCCCTGAATTTTCCCGGTACTATATCATCTTTAGCGCCAGAAAAAACAATTCCAATATTGGCTATATTAAAGCTTTGTTTGTTATCCCTTGTCTCTGTGCCGAGCATATTGGTTCTGGTCCCTGCGAAGTTTAGTCCGGGAGTAATACTTACGTCAGACTTTCTATAAAATCCCAGACCTGCAGGGTTGCTATAAAGTGTTCCCATATCGGCCCCAAGAGCCGTTGTAGCTCCTGCAATACCCTGGAAACGTGCAGTTCCCCCCGAAAGTGGTTTGAGAAAATCTCACGGCATCGTTATAATAACCAAAAGGACCTTGAGAAAAAGCTGAAATAGAAAACAGGCTTAAAAAGCCTGTTGTAAAAATGAATTTTGATATTTTCATAATATTATGCTAAAACCTTCTTCTGCCAGCAGGAGAGCTGTTTTGGGATGGAGCTGAACCTCCTCCACCACTGCTACCACCTCTTGGAGAGGGCGTACTGTAGTTGTTATGATTATTATAGTTATTACTATTGTTATAATTGTGGTTATTATAGCTATTGTTGCTATTACCATTATTTGGAGAACTTCTCTGATTATTGTAAATCTGTCTTCTATTGTTATTGCTATTGTTTCCTCCACCTGAATTGCCGGAATTATTTGAAGGTGAAGAATATTGACCGTTTGATTGATAGTTCGAACGGTTATTTGGAGTCGTAGCAGGCGTAGAAGTGTTAGATGGCTGGCTATTATTACCGGAATTATTTCCCGGATAATAGATTTGCTTTCTGCCGTTTGCATCTTCTTTGATTACCCTACCCTGGTTATTATTATAGCTATCCTGAGTATTTCCGTTGGAATATCTTTGGTTTCTTGGGTCATTATTGTTTTGAGGAGTATTCACTCTTCCTGCCGTTCTGTCTTGTCTTGGAGCGTTATTTACAGGTTTGGATTTTACATTTCCATTATTATAGCCCTGTGTGTATCCGTGATGATACCCTCTATCAAAGCTGCTGTATGGATATCCATAGTAAGGAGTGCCCCACCAGGATGTAGCCCAGTAAGGGGAGTACCAGTTGTTATATGGTGAATACCAAGGAGAATAATAATTGTAAATACCACCATAGTACGGATTTCCCCATCCTGTACCCCAATAAGAATTTCCAAAACCATATCCAGGATAAAAAGAATTGTAGCCATAGTAGCTATTCCAGCCCCAACCTGTGTTATATCCGAAACTTACTGTAATTCTTGAAGTAGGACCGAATGAAGCATAAGGATTCCAACCTGTTGTATAACCACCCATTCCCCAGTTATATCTTCTTGAAGAATTGTTGTTATAAAAGTAATCGTCGTTATCGTAGTAATTATTATTCGTGATATAAGTGTCACCTCCAGAGCTTGTTGAAGAGGAAGTATTGCTTTTGTACGTATATCTCGAATAATCTACAGGTTTATCACTTGAGGAGTAACTATATTCTTCGTTAGATGAAGACTGATTATAGTTATTTGAATAGTTTTGATTATTTTCAGAATTGTAATTCTGAGGTACATCATTTCCTGTGTATGTCTGGTTAGTTGTAGCAACAGGCTGTACCTTCTTTTTTATCTTTAGAAGAGAAATAAAGGTCATCATTTTCAGGAGAAGATGATGTGAACTGATTACCGGTACAAGCGCCCATCATTCCCAATACCGTCAGCACCAGTAATTTTTTGAGTCCAAATGATTTCATAGAAATACTATTTATCTGTATTAATAACTAACGAAAAGGACCTTTAGTCCATTATCCATAAGCAAATTAATTTATTTTTAGCTAAAGGACTATGAAAAACCGTTTTATTCAACTTTTAAAAACAATTTTCTTGTCTTATAGTATATTTGCCTCTTCGGAAATTAAAGATCAAAAGGTATACCAAAAAAATAAAATATAATGAGCAAAGGATTGCCAAAAAGAAGTGAAGATTATTCAGCATGGTATAATGAACTGGTGAAAAGAGCAGATCTGGCTGAAAATTCGGCAGTTAGAGGTTGTATGGTTATTAAACCCTATGGTTTTTCCATTTGGGAAAAAATGCAGTCGGTTTTAGATAAAATGTTTAAAGATACAGGACATTCTAATGCCTATTTTCCACTTTTTATTCCAAAATCTTATTTAAGCAAAGAAGCGAGTCACGTTGAGGGTTTTGCAAAAGAATGTGCAGTAGTAACGCACTACAGATTAAAAAAATTCTCCGGATGGCAAAGGTGTTATTGTGGATCCGGAAGCAAAGCTTGAAGAAGAACTTATAGTAAGACCTACTTCAGAAACCGTAATCTGGAGTACATATAAAAACTGGATTCAATCATACCGGGATCTTCCATTACTTGTAAATCAATGGGCTAATGTTGTGCGCTGGGAAATGAGAACTCGATTGTTTCTGCGCACTGCAGAATTTCTGTGGCAGGAAGGTCACACTGCTCATTCTACTTCTCAGGAAGCAATCAGAGAGACTGAACAAATGCTTGAAGTATATGCAAATTTTGCAGAGCAATTTATGGCTATGCCTGTTGTAAAAGGTAAAAAGACTGCCAATGAGCGTTTTGCGGGAGCAGAAGATACTTATTGCATTGAAGCTTTAATGCAGGACGGAAAGGCTTTACAGGCAGGCACTTCGCATTTTCTTGGGCAAAACTTTGCTAAAGCATTTGATGTAAAATTTGCAAACCAGGCTGGACAATTAGATTTTGTCTGGGGAACTTCCTGGGGGTGAGTACCAGATTAATGGGAGCTCTCATTATGGCTCATTCTGATGATGAAGGTCTGGTATTACCTCCGGCTCTGGCTCCGATTCAGGTTGTAATTGTACCTATTTTCAAAGGAAAAGAGCAACTTGAACTTATAAGGGAAAAAGCTGATGTTATCAGAAAACAACTCCTTGCAAAGGGAATTTCAGTAAAATTTGATGACAGGGATACTCAGACCCCAGGTTTTAAATTTGCAGAATACGAGCTTAAAGGAGTTCCTGTTCGGCTGGCACTTGGCGCAAGAGACCTGGAAAATGGAACGATTGAAATTGCTCGTAGAGATACAAAAGAGAAAAAATCTTTTAAAATTGAGGAAACTGTTACTCAAGTAGAATCCTTATTAACGGATATTCAGCAGAATATTTTTAACAAAGCCTTAAAATTCAGAGAGGAAAACACTACTAAAGTTGATTCTTTTGAAGAATTCGTAAAAGTGCTGGATACTAAAGGTGGTTTTATTCTAGCTCACTGGGATGGATCTTCCGATACCGAGGAGAAAATTAAAGAAGAAACAAAAGCCACTATCAGATGCATACCTCTTGATGCTAAAGAGGAGGCCGGTAAGTGTATTTATACAGGCAAACCTAGTACAAAGAGAGTGGTATTTGCCAGAGCATACTAAGTAATTTATAAAGACTGTCCCCAATTTATTGCTTGGGACAGTCTTTTCTTACTGTGAGGCATTGTTCCATTCTAATGCCTTGAAACAAGAACCATTTTTCTTTTATTTTAATCGCATCATAGGACAATTTCATTGTTTTGCCATTCATATCCTGAACTGCCATAAATACTGTATAGTTGTACTCATTTTTTTTCAGCTCCTGTTGATCCACCAGTTCAGTTTGTGACCAGTTTAACTGATGATTGATTCCTGCTTCCTCTACAATTTCAAAGTTTTCTTTTGTCTGGTTTTTAAAAGTTTCAGGATCTATTTCATCATAGATGTACTTATCCTTTTGAGAAGCGTGGTTTTTAAGATAGATAAGTTCATTTTCTTCCGGAATATATGACGAAAGTAGATCAAAACTATTCATTTTAAGAGCACTGGCTAGAGCTCCGGTAATCTCTTTACGCTTTAAAGCTCCTCTTTTTTCAATATCAACTTCATCATCCACAAGGTGGATTGAAAAAAGGATTAATAGAATTGATATAGTTTTTAGCATGGTTTTTAAATATATCAATACAACCCTGATTAAAAATGAATAGTTATATGGGCTATGATATTCCCTGTAACTCATATATTTCAATAATAGGAGGGGGAAATAAAATTGGCCTATTTGGATTAATTACATACCTTTAAGGAAATTATCAGTTTAAATAACCGTTTTTTACTGAGCATTATTAAAGTAAGATGTCTGTTCACAAATCAGAAATTAGAAAAGTAACCACCCACCAGTTACAGGAAATGAAGAATCGTAAAGAGAAGATTTCCATGCTTACCGCTTACGATTATTCAATGGCAAAAATTCTGGACACAGCAGGTGTTGATGTACTGCTGGTTGGTGACTCTGCTTCGAATGTGATAGCAGGTCATGAAACTACCTTGCCAATAACCCTTGATCAGATGATTTACCATGCGAGTTCTGTAATAAGAGCGGTGAGCAGGGCTTTGGTCGTTGTGGATCTTCCTTTCGGATCTTATCAGGGAAACTCTTCTGAAGCTTTAAGATCTGCTATCAGAATCATGAAGGAGTCAGGAGCTCATTCAGTAAAGATTGAAGGAGGTATAGAGATAAGGGAAAGTATTCTCAGAATATTAAGTGCTGGTGTTCCGGTCATGGGGCATCTCGGCCTTACTCCTCAGAGTATTTATAAATTCGGAACATATACAGTAAGGGCAAGAGAAGAGGCCGAAGCTAAGAAACTCATAGAAGATGCCAGACTCTTAGAAGACTGTGGTTGCTTTGCTATTGTATTGGAAAAGATACCTGCAGAATTAGCTAAGACAGTTGCCGAAGAGCTTACCATTCCGGTGATTGGCATCGGTGCCGGGCCATTTGTTGACGGACAGGTCCTTGTTACTCATGATATGCTTGGTATTACTAAAGAGTTTAAACCAAGATTTTTGAGAAGATATGCGGAGCTTGATAATATCATTACCAATGCTGTTGAAGAGTATATTAAAGATGTAAAGTCCGTGGATTTTCCCGGACAAGATGAATATTATTAAAATTTACGATCTGTCAGGCTATTCATGGCCTGACTTTAAGGCATACCAAAGTGAATTTCTCAGATAAATTTGAAGTTGTTTTTGAGGACAATCATCTCATCATAGTAAATAAAAGTAGCGGCATTCTGGTGCAGGGAGATGAGACAGGAGATAAGGCATTACCTGATTATATCAAAGATTATTTAAGGATTAAATACAATAAGCCGGGAAATATTTTTGCCGGTGTTGTACATCGACTTGACAGGCCTGTTAGCGGGCTTGTAGTAGTTGCCAAAACTTCCAAAGCTTTAGAGAGAATGAACGAGATCTTTAGAGAAAGAAGGGTTGAGAAAGTGTACTGGGCTATTGTTGGAAATAAGCCCCCGGAGCTTTCAGGAAAGCTGGTTCACTGGATGAAAAAAGATGGAAGAATTAACGTATCCAGAACTTATGATAATCAGATAAAGGATAGTTTGCGAGCAGAACTGGACTATCAGATGGTAGGTAAATCGGGAGATTTATATTTGCTTGAGGTGAATCCTCATACAGGCCGACATCATCAAATAAGGTCTCAATTGTCATCAATGGGGTGTCCGATTAAAGGGGATGTGAAATATGGATTTTCTGAAAAGAATGCAGATCACAGTATTTGCCTTCATGCGAGGAGATTAAAATTTATTCACCCGGTAAAAAAGGAACCAATTGAACTTATTGCCGGTTTGCCGGGTTCGGGAGCATGGGGGAAGTTCAAAATGTTTGAATAGCTTCAGAATTTATTCATAATTGATAATTAATTTTCGGTTAAATAAAAATTATAAAAGAATGAGCTTTTGGTTAAGATTGAAAGATAAGTGGGGGATAAGGAGCAATTGGCAGATGGCGGTTATTTTTATCGTTTTTGCAATAACAGGAATGTCAGCAGTTGAAGTAAGAAAGATTTTATTTCCATTGATCGGAGTGGTAGAAGATACCCCCTTTTATGTGAAGTTCCTTCTCTGGTTATTTGTGATCTTCCCATTTTATTATGTTTTTCTACTAACGTATGGATTTATTTTTGGCCAGTTTCCATTCTTTTGGGCAATGACAAAAAAGACATTCGGACGGTTTGGGAAGCCGTTTAAAAGGTAAAAAGATAAGTCATAATATATTATATGAATAAAAAAGGGGAATCGATTCCCCTTTTTTATTTAATCAGCAAACAACAGCTAAAAAGGTTTAAGGCGAAGCTTTTAGGTAATAATATTAAACCAAAAGCTCATACAGTAAGCTTTTTCTCAGTTTGGATGTAGTATTCAATTTTTTTGAATTTGTTACGTTATCTGCAAATCATAAATTTTTACTTTTAATATAATGAACAGATGTATTTTTTTTCTTGGACTCTTATTGCTGATCGGATGTTCAGAATCTAATGAATCAAAATTTAATAACCATTCTTCCTTCGGTTTTAGTGCCTCATCTAGAGAAGTGCAAGAAGTCGATCTTGAATTAATGGATGTGAAAGAAGTGACATTGGTTAACGGTTATGCCAAGCTGATTAAAAGAGGAAGCCTTACTATAGCTACCAATGATATTGACAAAACTAAAGAACAGCTATATACCTTTGTTAAAAAATGTCAAGGGTATATCGAGAAGGAAAACATGTACAGCAGAGGAGCGAATAGCTACTGTCAATTTACTGTTAATGTTAAGGCTTCTGAATTTGACCATTTTATTGCTTTAGCAGATTCAGGAGAGTTGAATGTTATAAATAAGTCATTTTCAGTAGATGACGTCACTGCAAGTTATATAGATGATTCAACGAGACTAGAGAATAAGAAAAGATTAGAGAAACGTTACCTTGAACTTCTTAATAAGGCATCAGAAATGAAGGAAATCCTGGAAATAGAAGAGAAATTAGAGGTACTTCGATCTGATATTGAATCCAGGCAAAATCAAATGAAGTTTTTGGATAAACGAATTGCATATAGCACCTTTGATATAAAGTTGGAAAAGGAAGGCTTTGACCACACGTTTGATAATAGAAACAAGTATTCAAATAAATTGCTGCAAGGAATGCTTAATGGTTGGGAAGGATTAAAGTCTGTAAGTATTTTTATTCTATCTATCTGGCCTGTTTATATTGTTTTGATGGGAATTATCTACTTCATCAGAGCGAGAAAAAGGTCAAAAAGTAAATAAGCTATTTTACTCCGGAGCTTCTGATATCCTGAAGTCCGGAGTAAAAATAACCACACTTACAAGTTTATAATACGTAGTAAGACTCTATATGAGCTTTTGCTGTAGTCGAATCATCACTAAGTATTTGCATAAGATTTTTTTCAATAGTATTGGCTAAAGCGGTTACAGGAATATCTGTTGGTCTGTTTTCAAAAGGATCCTGTAGGTGAATAGCCATTTTCTCAACAAGTAACAATGCCGAAGTAATTGCAATCATCAACGGAATTTCGAACAAGCCAAAGTAGCTGGTAAGCGCAAAAGGAAACAGAATAATAAATATCCAAAGGGTAAAGTTGATGTACATACTATAAGTAGTAGGAAAGATTGTATTCTTTATCCTTTCGCATTTACCCATTGAGTCGCACAAGTTGGTAATGATATGTTCTATTTTTACCTGTTGATATGCATTGATCCAACCTTTTTCCAATGAAAAATGTATATCCTGACTATGTAGATACAATAGTGCATTTGGCTTATTATCATGTTTGGAAACATAATCCAATTCCTTTTCCGAAAGAAAAGGTTTTATTCTGGCAAGGCTTACCTGGTTGCGCAGAGAGTCTCCAAGGCAGTAGCACCAGGCGATATGACGTTTGATAAATTTTTCTTTGAAGGAATGTT
The DNA here is from genome assembly GCA_024707265.1 of Sporocytophaga sp. Classification (GTDB taxonomy): domain Bacteria; phylum Bacteroidota; class Bacteroidia; order Cytophagales; family Cytophagaceae; genus Sporocytophaga. Next base: position 567,831 of record JANQAB010000002.1, read on the forward strand.
TTTCGACAGAAAATTCAGGATCGTTTATAAAAGAAGATACAAGTCTGGAGAGTGTTCTAGAATCATTCACAATGGCTCCCCAAATGACACGTGCTTCCCACCATCTGTCATATGCCTGGTTGGATCTAAAGGCAAGGAGTAAAGAAATGATAGTGCCTAAAATTGTAGGTACACCAGTAGATACCGATATATTTTCTAGGTGTAACGAAGCATCGAGGTAACCAATTACAGATGCATAGATAACAATAAAGACAAGTTCATGTTTGATCTTGCCCAATACATATTTTATAGGAATATTTTTTTTTTAGAAGCATAGGTTTATCTTAAGCATTCATTTTAATAATAATTAACTCTTAGTAGAGGAATACCTATTTCAAATTTGAAGTTTGCAGATGTACTTTTCTTGAGCAATGATTTTTTTTCTTTTTGCATTCATCTCTATCAATAAATTAACCTTCATTTCTTCTAATACTGAAGCAGCCCCGGAAACAGGGACTGATTTATCATTAATGTTTACCAAACTATCTGACTCGTTAAATATAAAAAGTCTTCGGGATGGCAATATGTTCTGAAGATCTGAAGGTATTGCATCATAACCTTTGGGAATGATAATTCCTACAGAAGGATTTGTGTTAATTTTGCACCCCTGAGGAATATGTATGACAGGTGCATTACATTTTTTAATTATATCAAACAATTCCTGGTCTTTGGAGTATCTGTCTGATATTACAGAAAATTGAATATCATATTCCTTGATAATATGATTAAGGATAGCTTCAGATATACCATATTGACAGTGAATGTGAATATGCATATTAGATCTTTGGGCTTCTGCCTTAATTTTGTCTAATTCCACTTGAAAATCATTTCCTTGGCTGTCTTTGTATTTAGGTAGAAATAATGTTTCAATGATGGAGTTTGGAAGTGTAACTGAATAAAATAAAATAATCTTTAAAGGACTGGAATTAACCAGTGCTTTAAGATTTTTAATTGTAGTAAATGTTTCTTCCGAGAAATCTGTTGGAATCAGAAATGTTAGCATATCTGCTCTGTTTCCTTACAAAGGTAGATTGCTGAAATTAAAATGAGTTGAGACAGTTATAAAAATGTGATTATAATTTTTGAAAAAAAGTTAACGCCTATACTTTAAAATCACTATATATATTAAGAGTTTTATTAATGGGGAAAGTTTATATTAAAATAAAATTAGAAGAAAGTTAAAGTGAGTTAATTTGAATTCCTATTCGCTTAGGTCTTCCCGATTGAAGTATATACTTATTTTTGTTCCTATATCCTTTTCAGAGTTGATGGAAATTTTTCCATGGTGGAGACGGATAATCTTTAAAGATAGAGGAAGACCTATACCATGCCCTGCGAAGTTGGCTGTATTGCTGCCTCTGTAAAAGGGCTCAAATACATGAGTAATATCTTCAGCAGGTATTCCGATGCCGGAGTCTGTAACGCTTATTTCAAGAAGTTTTTCGTTGGCAAATAGTTTTACAATTACCATTTGATTTTCAGAATATTTAATGGCATTGTGAATGATGTTGATGATAGCTAGCTTCATCCACATTCTGTTTACAGATAGTGATATCCACTCAATGTTTTCAGGTATTTCAGGAAATTCAATGCTGACCTGGTTTTCTGGTATTCTTCTGGTGATATCTGCTTTAATTGCAAGTAGGAGCTCATCCATCTGAACTTTTTCCGTAATCAGTTTTTTCCCATCAAAGCCAAGCTGAGACATTTTTAATAAGCTCGTTATGAGCTGGTCCAGTTTACTAGCCTCTGACGCGATTGTATTTAACGACTGGATATATTCTTCTGTACTTCTCGGTCTTTTTTAAGATGATTTCAGACTCACCTAGTATAGTAGTTAGCGGGGTTCTCAATTCGTGAGAAGCATTACTTACGAAATGGCTTTGCATCTCAAAAGAAGCTTCCAGTCTGTCCAACATGTTGTTAAAGATATTTGAAAGATGAGATAATTCATCTTTACCATTTCCCGGCTTTAGTCTGAGGTGAAGATTAGATGCACGGATCTGATCAACCTCTTTTACAATTCTGGTTATGGGTTTTAAAATCTGAGTTGAAAACAATATTGCGGCAACGAGTATAATTACACAACATGCTATGAAACCTACAATAAGCAGATTTCTCAGAGATGATAACAACTCATTTCCTTCCTGGTCAATCGCAGTAAGTATTACTACATAATTAGGGTACTCATCCTTATAATACACACCAACGTAAAAGTCATTTCCTTCTTTATATTCTCCATATCCTGTCATTATGATATCATCAAGGAACGTTGAAGGCAAAACATTTAATATACTTCCTTTAGATTTGGAGTAAATCGTATCTGTTTTAATCAAATATTCCCTTTCACTTTCCAAAGGTACAAGGTGTTTTTTCCGGACTTCTTCATATATAGGTTTGGCGTTTAGATCTACCTCCATGTGATTGTATGCAGCTATGGAGGCTCGGGCCTTTAACCTCGTATAGAAATTTCTGGTAGCGAAATGAGAGGTAAATAAAAAGATGAAAATGCTTAACAACAATAAGGTTGCAGCAGTTAAAGAAATATAAAGAATAATAATTTTACTACGTATGGTCATTTCAGTCGTCTTTTCTCATAACGTAGCCCATGCCTACTACAGTGTGTATTAATTTTTCTTCAAACCCTTTATCTATTTTTTTTTCTTAAATAATTAATGTAAACATCCACCACATTAGTATTCATGTCAAAATTTATATCCCATACATTTTCAAGTATGCTTACTCTGGACAAAACTCTTCCCTGATTAATCATGAGATATTCCAGTAGTTTGAATTCTGTGGCAGTGAGAGTTATTTTTTCATCCCCTCTTTTGACAGTTTTATTTGAGGTGTTTATTTCCAGATTGGAAAATTTTAAAATAAAATTTTTGGGATGGTTTTTCTGTGATCTTCTTTTAATTGCTTCTATACGTGCCAGCAGCTCAGAAAATTTGAAGGGTTTTATCATATAATCATCGGCACCCGCGTTCAAACCGGATACTACGTTTTCAGTAGTACCAAGTGCTGTAAGCATAATGATAGGGACATCGGTATTATCCTCTCTTATTCGTCTGCAAACCTCCATACCATTTATTCCAGGGAGCATCAGATCCAGTATTACAAGGTCAAATGTATGATCTGTCATCATCTGAAGACCGGTAGCCCCATCCATTGCTATGCTTGCAGAATGTCCTTCTTCCTGAAAGCCTCTCATAATAAAAGAAGCGACATTTACTTCATCTTCAATGATAAGAATTTTCATTTTTTTTGTAAATCTAACTTCAAATATACTTACCGTTTGATTTTATTTTTTGGTATGAAGAAAAATTCCTTGGGTTTTTATGAATTTTAACTAAAAAAACTTACGGTTTTAAACGATTGTAGATTAGTTAGTGTGTTGATTTTAAGAGACTTTTAGTGATGTTGAGCTGTTTTTTTTCATCAGAAACTTTTTTAAACATTGTTTGAAATAATTAAATAAGTTTTATTTTTACCTCACACAATTCTATTAAAAGAGTCTCCCGCTCTTTCCCTTGAACTTAATAATACCAGGAAAATGACAATGCAAACTGAGGTTATCCAGCGGACTTATGCTGCTTTAAATATGGATATCTCCTGGCTGGAATCTGTTCTTGATTTGAGAATTTCTTTCCAGGTTTTTGAAGGAGATCTGCTGTCTCTAGTCCCCCCGCCTAAATTGGTGGATGGAGATATCTATGGTTCTATTATTGAAAAATGTAATCTCTCCCCGGCAGAAAGACTAATATTAGTGCTTAGTCTAAGTCCATATCTGAAACCTGAGTTAAGCAATAGATTTCTTTCTGTAAAGAATCAACTGGAAATGATTCCGTCGGAAATAGGTGGCGTTCTTGGTAAGGCTTACAGAGGCTTTATCCCTACCATACAAACCGCCTTATATCTGCTTGTCGGAAGACAAGGAAACGTGCTCGATTGGTTGTATTTATTTAATCCGGAAGAAAAATTAAGTGCATTTCATCTTATATCTCTGCATTTAGCCCAGCCGGATGAGCCATTTACAAGTCAATTGCTCAATCCTTCAAAAGAAGTGATGGATTGCCTGATTAATAGAAAGACTCTGGAACCTCATTATTCTCCCGATTTTCCGGCGCAGAAAATTTCAACTTCACTGGAATGGGACGATCTTGTGCTGAATAAGGAAACATTGGATCAGGTGGAAGACGTTCTTGACTGGGTCCGTTTTGAAAAACAGTTGTTGAGTAATAAGGATTATGCCCGAAAAACAATGCCAGGTTACAGAGCATTATTCGCTGGGCCTCCCGGAACTGGAAAAACATTAACAGCTTCCTTAATCGGAAAGGCTACAGGAAGAGAAACCTATAAGATTGATCTGTCTATGATCGTATCCAAGTATGTGGGAGAAACGGAAAAAAATCTTTCAAAGATTTTTAGCAGAGCACAAGGACAAAATTGGATTCTTTTTTTTGATGAAGCCGATGCATTGTTTGGTAAAAGGTCGGAGACTAAAGATGCCCATGACAGATACGCCAATCAGGAAGTAGCTTACTTGCTTCAGCGTGTGGAACAATATGATGGGCTGGTAATACTTGCCAGCAATTATAAAAAGAATATAGATCAGGCTTTTTATAGAAGACTTCAGTCAATTGTAAATTTTTCTTTGCCCGATTATTCAGAGAGGTTGCTGTTGTGGGAAAAATCAAAGCCGGAAGAATTTCTTTATGATGAAGAAGTAGATTTGAGCAATCTGGCTGAGCGATATAAAATATGTGGAGGTTCAGTAATGAATGTATTGCGTCATTGCTGTCTTAAGGCTATATCCAGAAGCTCTGATAAAATAAAGACAGAAGATTTACTGACAGGAATAAACAGAGAGTTTGCTAAAGAAGGTAAAACAGGTGTTTAATATTTGTAAGAAATAGATTTTCTTAAGTATGACTTCAAATTTAGAAAGAGCTCAGAAAGAATCCTCCATTCAAAGAAGAAATAGCTATAATTCACATGATACATGCAAGGCCCAGGAATATGGCAATGTACCTGGGTTGGTTAATCAAAGTGAAGGAATAGGATATGGAGATGCTGTGCTGCAATCTATGCAGATGAAGGAAATAGATTTTAGTTATGGCTTCAATCAGAAACCTATTCAACAAAAAGAAGAAGAAGATCCACTTCAGAAGAAAGAAGATAAGGGAGGGGCTGGCTTTAATCAATGTAATTCAGCTAAAAATTCCGGAGGTCTGCCAGAAGGATTAAAGAGCGGAATAGAATCTTTGTCCGGCATGTCTATGGATGATGTTCAGGTACACTATAATTCACAAAAGCCTGCAAGTGTCAATGCGCTTGCCTTTGCTCAGGGGGCGGATATTCATTTAGGTGCTGGTCAGGAAAAGCACCTTCCTCATGAAGCCTGGCACGTGGTGCAGCAAAAGCAGGGCAGGGTGAAGCCAACGATGCAAATGAAAGGTGCTGTTAATATTAATGATGATGAAGGGCTGGAAAAAGAAGCTGATGAAATGGGAGAAAAGTCACTTCAGAGGAAGGCAACGGACGATGGTAATAAAGTTTCCCAAAGCAGTTCAGCAACCAATGTAATGCAAAGGCGAATTGGTTTTGAGATTGAAACAGGGATACCAATAACAGAAAGAGTACCTAATACAGATCCTCTGACAGTGGGTATTCATCCTCATATATATGAAGATGCGCATCCTCAGACAATGGCTCAGGATGTAAAACAGGGGACATTAACGATTTCAGCAGATTATTCGGGAGGGCATGCTCAAACGGTTTTGGAACCATTTGATCAATGGTCTATTATAGAAGCTGTAACAGATCCAATAGATGATAGTATGTCACTTAATCAATTTGATGCTATCGCTACGGTTTGGTTGTCAAGAATTATAAGTATAAAACAGCAGGCTCAGCAAAGTCCACCTGCACAACAGCTGTTAGGATCAGATTATTATGTGGGCCTTCCTTCAGCTCAGAATTATACACGCTGGGATCGCATAGCTCCTCAGGTTACAGTAGGAGTGCCTCTTGATCAGGCAGCGAAACTAATAAGCTCATTCCGCTTCTTAGGTGGTCCAAGAAGAGAACATATAGCAACAGAACTGGCTAAAGAGGCTCCTGCCAAAGCTCTCAAAGTAATGCAGGGTCTAATTGGTGCCATTCTTCCAAGTTCACAGAACGGGGTTCCTGAGCTGAAAGGGTTGATAACCCTGATGATGAACTATCTAACTGCAGGCAATGATGACAACATTGCTAAAGTGATTTATATGAAGAACAGACCTTCAAATGTTTTTTATAAAAGTAAATTGTCTGACGTTAGAAACAATTTACTGTCAACTAATTATGGAGGGCGTATATTGAACGATGCTAATAACAGGGCGGCATTAAGAACATTATTATTAATTGAATCCGGAAGAACTTCAGGAGATCCATTGTTCAAAGCAGATCCAAGTCCTATAAATCCACAAGGTGCAGCCTCAACGGTAACTGTCCATCAGTGGATTACAGAAGTATTGTCAGGTGTAGACGACAGAATTTTTGATGAAATGAAGAATCCATGGGCAAATTCAATAGCTCCCGATGCAAACGATGAGGTAGTGATTGAATTGAGAAAATTAGGTTATGATCTTACTCATTCCAATTATACACTGGAAGATTTTAATGGTGGTTTGCTTCAATATATGAAAAAAGTATACCTTGCTAATAAACAGCTAAAAAATCATGAAGTTTAATTTCCTCTTTTAAGGTTTTATGATAAAAGATCAAGGAGTACAACAATATTTCAATTCATTGCCAGAAGATAGAAAGGCAGTAATGACAGAACTTAGGGATGTTATAGTAAATAATCTTCCCGAAGGTTTTGAAGAGGTAATAAGTTATGGCATGCCAGGATATGTAGTTCCGCACTCTTTATTTCCGCAAGGATATCATTGTGATCCTAAGTTGCCACTGCCCTTTATTAGTATTGCTTCACAGAAAAATTTTATAGCCCTGTATCATATGGGTATTTATGCTGATGATATTCTCTTGAAATGGTTTGTTGATGAATATGCAAAGGCCAGCAAAACGAAGTTGGATATGGGAAAAAGCTGTATCAGGTTTAAGAAAATCGATCAAATACCCTTTAACCTTATAGGGAAGCTTGTTTCTAAAATGACTCCGGAGGCATGGATAAAACTTTACAAGGAGAAATTGATGCGATCATAAACAAACTTGTAATGAGAGTGTATCTTCAATTTGTAAGAAAAAAATGTAATTAATTTGTATTTAAGTTAAAAATATGGGATTTGAGTATTTTATTCATGTGGAACTTTCAGATGATAACAAGGAAGAGTTAAGACAATTGTTAGATTTTGAATCTGATGATGAAACCTGGGGAGATGTAATCGAGCTGGAAGAATCGGGAATTTATGTATGTAAAAGTATTAAACGAGAAGTTTGGGAAGGACTTGAAGAGCTTAAGTCGTATCTTGACAAAAAAATGCTAACATATACAATTGAAGAATTATAGTTTTTAAAACATGTACCCGATAATATTTTCATTTCACTCAATAATAAGATGGTTACTGGTATTGGGGCTTATAGGAACCATCATGGTTTTTGCAACCAATAGAAATAATGAAAAGCCCGCTTTTAAGTTAGGTGATATATTTAAATCAGCAACTGTGTCCTTTGCTCATATCCAGCTTATTCTTGGTTACTATCTTTATTTTGAAAGCCCAATGGTGAAATATTTCAGGACTAATATAAAAGAAGGCCTGGCTATACCCGAAATGACTTTTTTTGGTTTATATCATGTGGTAATGATGACAATCGCTGTGTTCGTATTAACAATAGGATCTTCTATTATAAAAAGAACCCAGACATATGAGTTAAAAAGAAAATATGTATTGATCTATTTCGGCATTGTGATACTCATTATCTTTCTTGCTGTACCATGGCCATTTTCTCCTTTTATATCAAGACCATACTATAGAAGCTTTTGATAGGAATCCAAGAGTATTAGTAATAATACTCTTGGCTCTTTTAATGTTCAATTTCTTCTTCAGTTAACACTTTTTTATCCTGCTTTTGGAAATAAATTTTATCCATTAATTTCCGGTTAGGCATAATTTGTTTGTCAAGATAGGTGAGTTTCCAGTTGGACCCGTCTTCAGGATCTTCAGCAGCATATTTGGCAATACCTGCGTCTGCCCATATTTCAAATTTCGTAATAAGTAATGTAGATAATTTTAAAACAGGGGAAAGGAGTTTTAACCATTTGTTATTAATTGCCATTTGCACGAATACCTGAATTTTTGACTCATTAGCATTTACAGGGACAAGAAAGCTTGTTATGATAAAGGATACTGCCCGTTCGGCCTTAGTATCTTTATCAGTCCAGTAGTTTCTATATGAGCCATGCAGAGGTTTAAACTTGAACACCCAGTCATTGTGGTAATGATCTCCTTTTTTTATCCCGAAAAATGAGCTTAAAAACAATGGCATGTTCCTGTATTTGCAATCCAGATATCCGAAAGTTTGTTCTTCTTCAATTTTAACTTTAAAGTCAACCGTATTTAGTTCATTAAGACCTGGTCCTATAAAAGTATGTACTTTAAAAGCATGTTCGATTTCACCGAAATTATCCAAAGCAACCTTTATTGGGGCATCAAAGTGAGAGGAAAATTTGCCTATCAGTTCGTATCCCGGTCTGATAAACTCGGGAAATGCTTCATCGGAAGTGTCTTTATTTGCAATCCAGATAAAGCCATATTTATCCCAGGTTTTTAAACTATGTACTTCGCAGGTTTTGCTTGGGACCGAAGGGCTCTGAGCCTGACCTGATGCATTGATCCTCCAGGCGTGATATGCACATACAAGTTCTCCGTTTTTGTTTATTTTACCTTTTGATAAAAGGGCCCCTCGATGTGGGCAGGCTATGGGAAAGGCAACAGGTTTGCCGCTATTGTCCCTATAAAGCACATATTTTTTTCCATTCACTGTAACCTCTTTTATCTTTTTATTTAATGAAGAAGATAAAAGTACAGGATGTGGATATTTAAGTATATCTGAATCTTCACAATTTTTTTTCATATGAGATCAATTTAATTATCTGAAATTCTTGCATGGACCATTCTTACATGACCTAGTGACTGGCCAATAATCTTTCCATTTCTGTTTCTCAAATACATATTCTCTTGCTCTTCCGGCCCGCAATCAGTTACTAAAGACAAGTTTTGTCTGGATAAAAACGGTCCTATTTCATCTTCATTTAAACCGAACAAAAATGGTTCTTTAATTTTTTTCAGCCACTTAGCAATTTCTTTTCCTCCATGTGTACTATGGTCTCCATTTACAAAGTTTTTTGTAGCATAATCAAAGACTATAGAGCTTCCGGAAGCACATTGAGATACAAAGCTAAGTACTTGTGCAACGACTTGTTCGGGCAGGTAATAAGAAACCCCTTCCCATAAAAACAAAGTACGTTTGTTTTTGGAAAACCCTGCTTCTATTAAAGCTTCTTGAAAAGGCCTTTCATTAAAGTCTAATGGAATGAAATGAATATTAGATGGAATTTCTTCAGGAAGTTGTATTAGCTTTTTTCTTTTATTCCTCTGTGTTCCGGGAAAGTCAATTTCATATACTTTTATTTTCTTAAGATGTTCTTTAAATCTTATCCCCCTTGTATCATATCCTGCACCAAGTATCACCACTTGATCTATATCTCCGGATATTTCTTTGAGAAGGATTTCGTCAAAGAATTTGGTTCTGATGATAGCGAAACAATAACTTCCCGGAGACATGGATTCAATAAGCTTTTGGAGAAGCCACTGAGGTTTTATACTTGTAATAAGACGGTATTTGTATCCAATGAAAAATTTAGCAAGGTGATCTTCGCACTGGATACAAATGTCCTCTTCTTTAGCCGTGGCTGCTCTTAGCGCAGCCACGGTTTCCGCAGAGCGGATTGCATTGCTTTTTTGTTTATTCATGAATTGGATTGAAGGCAAGTACAACAGAGCCTTTGCATTTAACACCATCTTCATCTGAGAAGGAAACAGTTGTGTAAGCAAAGTGTGCATCATTAGAAGAGACTATTTTATCAATTGATATTTCTCCAAAGAAACCATCACTGTCAAGTTGTTTTAAAAATTTTCCTTCAATCTTTACTATAAGCATGGAAGAAAGCTGTTGCTTTAGGAAAATATCATAGTCAAGTTTTATTTTACTTTCCCATATTGGTATCAGTCTTTGAAAGATTCCTTCCTGAAGGCATTTTCCAAACATTACATACGCCAGTTGATTAAAACAAATATTGAATTCAACAGCATTGAAATGTCCTGTATCATCAATGTAACAGCTTTCAGGAATAGAAAATTTTCCTCTGGCAGTGATCAGACTAGAGGTGGAATTAGGTTCCAGTTTTTCAAGGAAATGTATAATCTCAGCTTCGTGCAGGTATTTAGCATGATTTCTGTATGGCTTTAATATAAGCTCAAGAAAATCCGGGGAAATTTCTATCGTAGGAGTCCCGCTTTTATAGATATTGTTAATTGCAGTTGTCATAGTCGTATCAGTTTTGTAATGCGTTAACATTTTCATGGAGTTGAGAGGCACATAAAGGAAATGCATCCTTCAAGGTAATTCTGTACATCATTGTTTCTTCTTCTTTCTTCACATCTTCGTGGATGTTTTCAGTGATGGCTTTTTTTCTACCTGAGCAATGAGCAAGAAATCGATTATCCCAGATGATAAGGTCACCAAGTGACCAGGTAACTTCTTTGATAAATTGATCTGTTTCTGCAAAGTCAAAGATTTCAGTTAATATTCTTTGAGAATCATCCAGAGTTTTATTTTTGATTCCTATTGTAAAGCCCCTTGTACCGTATACAATTTTTTCTTTCGTATATGGATGTTCAAGTATGGCAGGGTGACTCACAGGAGGGGCATAAAAATCAATCATCTCAAGCATTTCAGAGATATCTATACCTGCATCTTCAGGACGGATTTTATATTTCCATCTTCCGCTATGGATAAATTCCTCTCCTTCTATTTCCTTGAGAAGGTTCTTTGGAAGCGCTTTGTATACAGCGTTCATGTCAATGAACTTAGTTGTTCTTTTTGCTGTAGCAGGAAGTACTTTTGGAAGTAACATTGTAAGTACTTTCGGCTCCTTCTCAAATGAAGTATCAGAATGCCAGTATCCGCCTGTACGAGGCACACCTATTTGTTTTCCATCTTTCTTTACGTTTGATGATACGAAGATCAACGGGAACTTCGGATGATGATAGTTTTCCTGAAGGTAAGGAATAGGAGTACCGAATCTGGTAGCAAAGTTACAATAAGCTTCATCGGATATATCCTGATTTTTCAGAATGATAATCCTGTTTTTGTATAACTCATTTTGAAGTGAACTGATTTCAGCATCTGAAATGTTCTTCACGTCAACGCCGTATATATTACAGCCGATAGCAATTTTTTTCTGTTTTCATAAAGGTTTTTAAATAAGTATTTACTGGAATATTTTAATAGATATAGTTCGCCTGACTTAGATTCATTTTAACTGAATAAGGATACTGCCAAAGCCAAAACGGTACTTGTTATTATGCCTTAAAAAGGCATAACAGATTGGTGAAATAAGAAATTACGCGCGCTTGTATTCCTAGGTATATATGAGTTACAGAAGGACCTTGTTCATAAACATAGCTAGTGTTTGTGACCATAACCCGGATCAAAAGTATAGAATAAAAATACATCTAAAAATTTTTGATATACTTTTTTTTGCTATTGTAATTAAAAATGCAGTAAAGTGGTAGATATTTTTAAATGGTTGTGTTTAAGGAAATTAAAATACATCGTTAATGGTTGCTTTTTCGGCGATATAGTGATTGATGTTATGGGTAACTGGGATTTTATGAAGTAAATGTTGAATTAATAGGTGAATGTGTTTGCCCAACACATTATAAAGAAAATGAAAGTAGAGAAGATTAGCCAGGTAAGAACAGATGTTAGTTGATTATATATCTACCTTTTAAAGAAATCAGAATTATATTCTTCAATAAAGATGGAACATAAAAAAGCCCTTTGATTCGATAGGATCAAAGGACTTTTTTTTTATTGATAAGATTTAATTATTCTGCAAATACACCACCAGTCTTTTTCTTTCTTTCCATTTCTATCGCCATCACATTATTAGCAGCTACGAATATTTCGTTTTCTACAGGATTGGGGAAAATAATTTCGGTAAATTTTTCGTTTTTATCCCCAAGATCCACTTTATGTTTACTGAGTTTAATCTTGCCATCTTTAACTTTCTTATCTGTTAAGAAAATATAATAATGATCATCTTCCTGTAATAAACTGGAGCGAGGTACTGTAGGAGCGGGAGTATTATTACTCTTATTCTCTAGTGTCGCCATTATGTTCATATCAGGAAGGATAATGCTTTTGCCCGGAGTAGAGAATTTGACAAATACATTAATGGCTTTAGTGTTTTCATCAATTACCTTAGCAATATTGAATACGGTTCCCTGTACATCTCCAAAAGAATGATTAATAAAATCAAGGGTTACAGATTGGCCAAATTTAATTAGGTCAATATCTTTTTCATAAACATAAATTTCAGCAAGAAGCTGACTCACATCTATCAATTCAGCAAGGATGGTTTCTGCAGATGCGATCATTCCAACGCTGACAGGCAGCGCATGTATGTATCCGGAGATAGGAGCTTTAATGGATAATTTTGTTCTTATTGCATCAGATCCATTTCCGTCCATATCAATGCCAAGTAATGCAAGTTTTGCTTTCAGTGAGGCCTGTCTGTTTAAGGAAGCCCTGTGCTTGGTTTGAACGGTTTGAAGATCGACAAGTGCACCGACATTATTTTTTCTGAGTTCTTCCTGTCTTTTTAGTTCAATGGTTAAAAAGTCAGTTTCATTTTTGGCTGCGAAATATTCTTCCTGAAGTTCTACCAGTCTCATGCTGCTTAGTTCGATGAGAGGTTTGCCTTTTTCAACATAATCACCTTCATGGACAAATACTTTTTCTATTTTCCCCTGCACATTGGAGCTTACCTCTGCACGATAGTTTGGTAAGGCTACAATCTTTCCGTTAAAATGAATATATGATTCCAGTGCTTTCTTCTCGGGCGACACAAGGGTAATATCCAACCTTCTCATTTGGTCTTCAGTAAGCTCGAGTGAATTCTCATCAACCACCGGCGCTGATGCACTTTTGGTATCTTTATGGCAAGCTTGAAATACTACGATTAGCATGCAGCATAGGTAGCTTGATATTAATTTATGCAGAATTGAATTTATCATGATAAATATAGTTAGAGTATATTAATTGTTTTCGGGCAGATATTTTTTATACCAGCTTTCTGATTGATCTTTCTTAAATATTGTATAAAATACGGGTAATACAATTAGAGTGAGGAAAGTTGCTGTAAACAATCCACCGATTACCACAGTGGCAAGGGGCTTTTGAACCTCAGCACCCGCACTGGAAGATATAGCCATTGGAAGAAAACCCAAAGCGGCCACAAAACTTGTCATTAATACAGGTCTTAATCTGTCTTTAAGTCCGATCAGTACACGTTCCTTTGGGTCCGTTATTCCCTCAAGAAGTAAGTCATTGAACTTACTTACAAGTAAGATTCCATTTAATACTGCAACTCCGAAAAGTGCAATAAATCCTACTCCTGCAGATATACTGAAGTTCATATCCCTTATTAATAAAGAAAATACACCGCCTACTGCTGAAAGGGGAACAACTGAAAATATCAGGAAGCTGTCACGGAATGTATTGAATGAAATAAATAGTAATATAAATATGATCAGTAGTGCTATTGGAACTACTAATAATAATCTGTTTTTAGCTCGTTCAAAATTTTCGAATTCACCACCATATTCCACTGTATACCCTTGAGGAATGAATATTTCATTATTGATTCTGGTGCGTACGTCTGTTACCACCGAAGCAAGGTCTCTACCTCTAACATTAAATCCTATGTTGGATTTTCTTTGAAGATTTTCATGTCCTATTTCAGAAGGGCCTACATCTTCGCTGATTTCTGCAAGGTGCTGCAATGGAAGTGGATTACCGTCTTTATCACTGATGAGAAGATTATGGATGTTTTCAGTTTTGCTTCGTTCATCACTGGATAGTCTGACACTTAAGTCAAAACGTTTGTTGTTTTCATAAATGATACCCGCGATACCTCCGGCAAATGCTGTCTGAATTGCTCTGTTGATTTGTGAAACCGTAACACCATAATAGGCCATATGATCTCTGTTATATTTGATGTTAATCTGAGGAAGTCCGTATATTTTGTTTTCCTGCACATCAGTAGCCCCTTCAACTTCTTTTATGATGCTGATGATCTGATTGCTCTTATTCACCAGGGTATCAAGGTCAGGACCGAATACTTTTACAACAACATCTGTTCTTGCTCCACTCATCAATTCATTTACTCTGTTTTCTATTGGCTGCTGAATTGAAACTACAATTCCCGGAAACTTTTGCATTACATCAGATACCAGATCAGCCAGATCTTCCTGCGTTTTCGCTTTTTTCCAGAATTCCTTATCTTTCAGTACCACTACGATTTCCTGAGCTTCCAGTGGCATTGGATCTACTGGAACTTCAGAAGTTCCGATTTTAGAAACAATGCGTTCAATCTCTTCGGGAAATTCTCTCATGAGTTCTGCCTGGATCTTGTCACTCAATTTTAAAGATTCAGAAAGTGAAGTTCCTACCGGAAGATTTACTTCTATAACAAGATCTCCTTCCTGAAGTTTTGGAATAAATTCTCCTCCGATGATAGCAAAACCGAATATCCCGGCGCCTAGTACAGCAAGAGCAAATCCGACAATTGCGGCTTTCTTTTCCATACCCCATACAAGGATTTTTCGAAGGAAGTTGTATATCGCATCAATGAGCTTTTGAGAAATTCCATGATCTTCGTGGGAAGAGGGTTTTATGATCAAAGCCGACATCATAGGTACATAAGTGATTGATAAAATCAACGCTCCGATGATTGCAAAGCTTACGGTTTTAGCCATAGGTGTAAACATCTTACCTTCTATACCAGTAAGCGTGAGTATAGGAAAATATACAATAAGAATAATCAGACCTCCGAATACTACGGATTTTTTTACATCTGTTGCAGCGTTGATAACAATTTCCTGTCGTTCTGCATAGCGCATTTTCTGAGTTTGCCTTCCTGCCATTTTTAAAGAAAGGTGCAAAACTGCAGCTTCAACAACGATAATGGCGGGATCTACAAGTAATCCGAAGTCTATAGCGCCAAGACTCATCAGGTTTCCTACTACACCAAATTCTTTCATTAGTCCGAAGGCGAAAAGCATGGATAGCGGAATGACAGAAGCAGCAAGCAAACTGGCTCTCCAGTTGCCCAGGAAGAAAAAGAATTACCAGTACTACAATTATAGCGCCTTCGATAAGATTCGTATAAACAGTTTTTATCGCTTTGGAAACAAGCTTCTCTCTATCTATGAAGGGTTCAATGATCAAACCTTCTGGAAGCGAGGCTTCGATTTGTTTCATTCTGCTTTTTATTCTGGCGATTACCTCACTTCCGTTTTCACCTTTCATCATCATGATAATACCTCCGACTACCTCTCCATTCCCATTCATGGTCATAGCTCCATATCGAATGCTATTGCCATAATCAACTTCAGCAACATCTCTTATTAATACAGGAGCTCCCACGTTGTTTTTAACAACTGATTTTCCAATTTCTTCAAGAGTTGTTGCCAGTCCGATTCCTCTTATGGTAAAAGCTTTATTGTTCTTCTCTATATAAGCTCCTCCTGTATTGCTGTTTCCCCTGCTAAGAGCGTCAAAAAGTTCATCAATTGAAACTCCCAGCGCTTTCATTCTGTCTGGTTTTATCTTAGCCTGATATTCTTTTTTTGTATCCTCCGAAACCACTCACTTCTGCAATTCCAGGAATTCCTAGCAACTGCTTTCTTATATTCCAATCTTGCAAGGTTCTGATCTCCATTAAAGAGAAGCTTTTATCCTTTGGATTTTCAGGTCTTACTACATATTGATATACCTCTCCAAGACCTGTCGAAACGGGTCCCATATATGGTTTTCCAAGTTCTTCCGGAATCTCAGCCTGCACAGCCTGAATCCTTTCGAATACCTGTTGTCTTGCCCAGTATACATCTGTATTGTCTGTGAAAACAAGTTTTACGACGCTTAGTCCAAACTTAGAAGTTGATCTCATTTCAATAAGTCCGGGAATATTGGACATAGCCATCTCGATCGGAGCAGTGATGAATTTCTCAATCTCAAGAGAGGCAAGGCTGGGGCTATTGGTAATAACATCTACCTGGTTGCTCGTTACATCAGGTACTGCATCCACAGGGAGTTCAGATAAAGAGTAACTTCCCCATAAAATCAGTATCAATGTTAAAACCAGAACAACAATGTAATTGCGTACGCTGAAGCTTATAATCTTTTCAATCATGATTTTATATGTCTCCTAAAATATATTTAAGGTGAGTGATGGACTGGTTGTAATTTTTCAGCGCTTCAAGGTAATTGAGCTCTATTGAAAATGCCTGTTCGATATTTAATAAGTATATATAGTATGTTATACTTCCAAGTCTATAGCTTTCGGACGCTGATTTCAATGTTTGCGCAGCTTCCAGAAGGCCTGCAGATTCATAGTAGTTTAACTCCTGGGTAAACTGTCTGTACCTGCTTACAGCCTGGATATATTCTCCATTGAGTTTATATTTACCAAGGATTAACTGATTCTCTGCTATTTCAATGCCTTTGTTAGCTGCTTTTATTCTGGAATGATATCCCCAGTAAAATATAGGTAAGGTAACCCCAAATCTTAATCTGTATTTAAACGAAGTGTGTTCATTTCCCTGATTTAAATAACCTACAAGCAATCCTGGCATTCTTCTCGCTCTTTCAAGTTTTAATTGCCTTTTGCTCAGGTCCTGTTGTCTTTGATAATAGTGATACACAGGGTTGTTGGTTACGTTTTCCGTGGAAGAGGTGTTAATAATAAGAGGGGGGAATTTTTCTATAGTTCTATCCGGAACAACAGAACTATCTTCCGGGGTACCAATGGCAAGTAAAAATTGTTTTCTTGAATTTCTGAACTCCGCAGAGGCTTGCAATAGCTGTAATTCAATCCCTTTATACTTTGCTTCTCCGCTTATTTTCTCGAGTATACTAATCTGACCTACATTATATCTTACCTCATTGATCTTCAATAGTCCCCGCAAAATGGAATCTTGATTCTTAAGTATTTGAAAACGTTCTCTCCAGTATTGATAACTAATATAAGTGTTTCGGACATTATATTTTATTAGGTTAGTATTAACAGCCCTGTCCGCTTTCATCAGGTTAATATTAGCCTGCTGAGTTTTATATTGCTGCATATACACAGTAGGAAAGTCAACAGACTGAAGTATGCCTGGCCTTAGCTCATCCCCCTGGGGAGCCTCAAATAGCAATTCTGTATTGTAAAATTGAAGAGTGCTTCCTTTTAAAAGTTGTTGTTGTTCAACCTGAAGATTAGAGACTTTTATTTGTGGGTGATTAATTAAAGCTATCTGGACTGCAGAATCCGGAGATATACTTTTTTGGCTATAGCCCACCCTGTAAAGCAGGAATAACCCTCCGAAAAGGAGTAATTTTACTTGTAAACTCATTGTTAAAAATTATAATTAGATCTTAGAATTGTTCAATAGTTATCGAATTCTCCTCTATTAGAATAAGACAATTTTGTTTTTGTCTCCTGAGGTAACGTTAGGAGCTGAATAAATATATTTCAATGTTTTGTAATTGTCAAGTGAGGTTGGGGAGGATCTTGAACTTGGAAATGTAATAAATTTGGTTTTCATTGTTATTGTTTTGTCTTGGAAAAAAGACAATTGTATTGATTTTAAATGTTTTATCTGACTGCAAAGAAATTAAAATGCAGTTAAAAGAGCATTAAAATGTCATTAAAAAATATTAATCTTTTTCTTCGTAAATATCCTTCCTGGAATAAAAGAGAGAGTGAATGGAGATTTTAAAAGTGGTTCAATCTTTGAGTGACAGTTGTTTGAAACAATTAAATAGATCAGTAGATGCAAGTAATTATTGATTGTCAGGATTTTCCACATCGGGGAATGTTGCTACTAAAATTTTAAGCTTTTAAAATCACTTTAATTTTTTAATTACCTTAAACATTGAATTATTATGAATCAAAAACCTTCAAATGCATTTATCGCCGCTTCCTGGATAGCTTTAGGCGCTGGAATGTTTGGCTATTTAATTGGGCTGTGGAGAGCTGAAATGCTACTTAATGAAAAGGGATATTATTTTACAGTACTAATGTTTGGTTTGTTTTCAGTGATATCAGTGCAGAAAAGTGTGAGAGACAAACTGGAAGGTGTTCCAGTAACGGATCTGTATTATGGATTAAGTTGGTTTGCAACGCTCTTGTCTATAGTGTTGCTGGCTGTAGGACTTTGGAATGCTGAGCTGATGCCTAGCGAAAAAGGCTTTTATGCTTTCGCATTTCTTCTAGCTATCTTCGGCGCAATAACAGTACAAAAAAACACCAGGGATGTTCAGGCATCCAATAAGGCCGCGTAAAAACAGAATTGTATATAATATTAATCAGAATAGCCAGTCAATGCGAGAAGTCTTTCGATTGACTGGCTTTTTAATTAGAGTATTTTCAATCCATTGATCTGTATCAATATCCTTTCTTAATCTGGATCAAGGAAGAAAAGGAATGTGGTGTTTTATCTTTGTGTTATTAGTTCAAAGCAGGGTAAGGTTTCTGCTATTGAGAACAATTGAAGAAAGTTATACTTATACTAATGACACTAAAGTTATGAAAGACGCTATATTAGGTTTACATCATATAACTGCAATTGCAGGTTCTGCACAAATCAATCTTGACTTTTACACAAAAGTATTAGGTCTTAAGCTTATTAAAAAGACTGTGAACTTTGACGATCCGGGCACTTACCATTTTTATTTTGGAGATCAAATTGGTACCCCGGGTTCTATTCTGACTTTCTTTCCCTGGGAAGGCATTACTCCAGGAAGAAGAGGTACAGGGATGGCTACAGAAATAGGTTATGCTGTTCCAAAAGGAAGTCTGGATTTCTGGGTTAGTAGGTTTGATAAATATAATGTTACTTATAATAAACCATCTGAAAGATTCGGGGAAAAGTATCTGACTTTTCTCGATTCGGATGGATTAAAGCTTGAATTGTATGAAGCAACAGATAGCCGTACTCCATACGTATCAAGTGATATAGAGGATAATGTAGCAACTAGAGGGTTTCATAATATTACGCTAACCCTGAGCTCAATTAAAGATACCGCTGCTGTATTAACTGATATTTTTGGTTTCAGATTGGATGCTGAAAATGTAAATCGTTTCAGATTTAAGACAGATGCTGTAGAAAATGCTAATATAGTAGATCTTGTGGAGGCCAAAGGAGAAGGTCGTGGTCATGTCGCCGGAGGTACTGTTCACCATGTTGCCTTTAGGGTAAAAGATGAGGAAACGTTGATGAAATACAGGGATATCGTAGTAGGTAAAGGTTTTAATATTACTCCTAAGATTGACAGGAATTACTTCTATTCACTGTATTTCAGAGAGCCAGGCGGGGTGTTATTTGAATTAGCAACGGATAATCCTGGCTTTGCAGTGGATGAAGATGTGAATGAATTAGGAAAAAACTTAAAACTTCCAGCTCAATATGAATCAAAAAGAAGTCAGATAGAAAAAGTTTTGCCTAAACTTGTGGAAGCTTAATAACTATAAGTATGCATCAGAATAATATTGTATTTAGAGGTAAAAAACTTGAAGAGGCAGGGAAAGTGCTTATTATGTTGCACGGAAGAGGGGCATCAGCAGAAGATATCCTTTCTCTGTCTTCTTATTTTAAACTGGATAATGATTTTGCGATTATTGCTCCTCAAGCAACTAATCACACCTGGTATCCTTATTCTTTTCTCGCTGAGCCTTCTCAAAATGAGCCATTTCTTTCATCTGCGATTGATTTATTGAATAACATTGTAACTGATATAGTTTCTAAGGGAGTAGCGAAGGAGAAAATTTATTTTCTAGGCTTTTCACAAGGAGCTTGTCTTACTTTGGAGTTCGTCACAAGAAATGCAACCAGATGGGGTGGAGCAATTGCATTTACTGGAGGGTTGATTGGTGATAAGTTGTACGCCGAAAAATATAAGGGCGATTTTGCAGGTACTCCAATCTTCATAGGTACAAGCGATCCTGATTTTCACGTACCAGTTCAAAGGGTGAAGGACAGTACTATTTTACTGACAAATATGAATGCAAATGTAAAAGAGATGGTCTATAAGGACATGGGGCATACTATTATTCAGGAAGAGATAGAATGGGCAAAGAAGTGGGTTTTAAATGAAGGTCAGTATGTTTAGTGTTACAAAAGTATACAGCGATGCTAATGGAGACAGCCATTTTGAAGATATCTCTATTGATTTGAAAGAAGCCGGTACCATAGGAAGGCTTTCCGATTTCCATCCAGCTAAAGGTGTAATATTCAGAGAAGTTGAGCCTAATTATGATTTTGATTTTCATACTGCTCCTCAAAAGCAATATATTATCCTACTTGATGGGGAGATTGAAATCGAAACTTCTCTGGGGGTAAAGAGAAGTTTTAAAGGAGGAGATATACTCCTTATGGAAGACACAGAAGGGAAGGGACATAAGACAAGAAATATTACTCCTATAAAACGAAAATCAATTTTTATTACCTTGGCTTGAATAGTTTCAGTGAATTTTTTATTTAATCCGAGTATCCTTTTTTCTTGATGCAGGTCAATCCGTTCCTTTATATAAATTTCTAATTTTATATCGTTTACAGATTAATATTTATCGATATGAAATACCTGATTTTATACTTGCTATCTGCAATGGTTATAAGTGCTAATGCTCAGACAAAACCTGAAGGTCAGTTTAAATATGTTCTTCATAAAGCAAATACCAGAGGAACTTCTGAAATAGCCTGGTTACTCAGTCACCATACGTTTTCATTCAGTGATTACTATGATCCCGAAAGGATGAATTTTGGCGCACTTAGAGTTTTAAATGATGACAGAATAGATGGTGGAAAAGGTTTCGGAACACATCCTCATAATAATATGGAAATCATAACGATTCCTCTGGAGGGAACGGTTGAACATAAAGACAATATGAAAAACAGAGGGCTCATCAATGCAGGAGATGTACAGATAATGTCTGCAGGAACGGGAATTACGCATTCAGAATATAACTATTCTAAAACTGATCCGTTAAAACTCCTTCAGATATGGGTATTCCCTAATCAGCAGAATGTTAAGCCAAGGTATCAGCAGAAAAACGGCGTTTTAAAAGATCAGCCAGATAATACTTTGATAAAAGTTGTTTCTCCTACAGATACCAACGCTCTTTTTCTTTATCAGAATGCTGTATTCTCTGTCGGGAAATATAAAAAGAATCATAAGGTAACCTACCCTTTTGCTTTTAAAGGAAATGGCGTATATGCTTTCATCATTAAAGGTAAAGCAAGAGTAAATGGTATAAACCTGGATGTAAGAGACGGACTTGGTGTCTGGAATACAGGCAATATTTCCATAGAAGCTGTTGAAGACCTTCAGGTTTTATTGATGGATGTTCCAATGATAGACTAATGTATCTGCATATTCTTTATCATATATTTGATGCTGAGTTTTCAGACTACTTAAAACTTGGCTGGGATCATATCATAGATATTAAAGCCTATGATCATCTATTGTTTGTTATGACCTTATGTGCATTGTTTACCTTCACTGAGTGGAGGAAGATACTGGTAATCATTACAGCCTTTACAATTGGTCATTCTCTTACCTTGGCATTGTCAACCCTTAACTATGTGCTCTTACCACAGAATTGGGTAGAAGTTTTAATTCCCATGACGATATTTCTTACAGCTATGGCAAATATTGTAAGGAGGAAAAATGAGACTGGAGAAAAGACTTTTGATAAAACGGTTGTGATGAATTATATTATTGCATTATCCTTCGGACTGATCCATGGTTTGGGGTTTGCCAATAATTTCAAATTTATGATGGGAGAGGATTCAAGTATTGTAAAGCAGCTTTTCGCATTTAATTCAGGTCTTGAACTTGGGCAAATATCAATCGTATTACTATTCCTTGCACTATTGTATATTTCAACCAGGGTGTTCAATGTAGTGCATAGAGAATGGACGGTATTCTTTTCCGGTGCAGGTGCGGGACTTTCATTAATGATGATTGTAGATGTTCTGTTTAAATGAAAAGAGTTCTTTTGTGCATGGTTATATTATTTCTCACTCAGGTCGTGTCTCCCGCACATCCTTTAAAAATGGCTTATACTTCCGTAAAGTATGATGCTATAAAGAAGATTTTTGAAGTCACGCACAGAGTATTTCAGGATGATTTCGAAAATACTTTAAGGGGGAAATATCACTATTCAGGAGGAGATGTCTTTATCAATCAAAAAAACCAAATCACTCAGAAGTTTGTTAATGATTTCTTTCAAAAGAATTTTTCAATAATGTTTAATAAAACAACTGTCAATCTAAAGTTAGTGAAAACGGAACAGAAGAATCAGATGGGCATCATTGTTTATTATGAAACAGAAAAGGTGGATCTTTCTAAAATTAATTCTATACAGGTCTACAATTTCATTATGATGGAGAGTTTCAAAGAACAGGTCAATATGTTTCACCTGAATATTAATGATGAGATCAAAAGAACGGTGAAGTTTGATATTGATAAAACGAAAGAGAATTTATTGTTTTAAGCATAAAGGTTTAATATCAGATTATGATTATTCAAAATAAAGAAACAGAGGATGAAGGTACATTCTTCATTGAGGAAGGAAATGAAAGATTGGCAACTATGTATTACAAGTGGAGAGGTGATGATAGAATCATCATTGAGCATACGGAAGTTTCTGATAAGCTTAAGGGAAAAGGTATAGGCAAACAATTGGTTGATTATGCTGTGGCTTTTGCAAGAGATAGAAATATTAAAATAATTCCCTTATGTCCTTTTGCAAAGTCAGTATTTGAAAAATTTAAGGGGTATGAGGATGTTTTGTGAATGTTCTGACTCGTCCATTCAAAGTTTATTTTTTTTAGGTTTAAGTTTTTAGAAGTATCCTGCTTTCTACTCTCCTCTATTGTCAATAGCTACAGAGGTTTAAGTAACTTATTGTTCAGTTTGGCCGTTTGCATTTATAGAATGTATTCTCTCACGTTTTTTCTACAAAAAGTTAAAATGACCAACTGATTTATGAATTATTTTCAGGTTTATCTATATGTTGTTTTCGGTACAAATTTCAAGAGAAAACAAAGTTCTGCTTCCTGTATAGCCTTGATCTTCATGATAGTCATATCCTGCTTAGTTAATAAGGTATTAGCAAATGACAGCAAAAGGAGTATAAGTGAGATAGTGGTTGTTAATGAGGATAAAACAATTTTAGTAAGGGGGCCTTATCTTCAAAAAGCTACCCCGACTTCTATAGTACTGCGTTGGAGAACTAATAATAAAGTAAACAGTATAGTGAAATATGGCTTGTCTCCGACTGATTTATCTCAAAGTGCTGTGGAACTTCTTCCAAAAACTGAACATGCTGTATTGTTGTCTAACCTGAAACCTTATACAAGGTACTATTATTCAGTTGGATTTGGCGACAGTGTTTTACAAAGTAGCAGCCAAAATTATTTTCTAACACCTCCGCTTAAAGATTCTCAGGGAAAATACTCTTTCTGGGTAGTCGGAGATTGTGGTAATAATTCAACAAATCAAAGAAATGTAAGAGATCAGTTTTACAAATACAGAGGTGAAAGTATTACCAACGGAATGTTATTACTTGGTGATAATGCCTATTGGAATGGTTATGACGATGAATATAAAGCCGGTTTTTTTTCTATATATGAAAGTGATGCATTGAAAAATATACCCGTCTATCCTGCTCCGGGAAATCATGATTATGCTATGAGCAGTGACAGGCAAGTAGATCATAAAATAGCGTATTATGATATTTTTGATATGCCGACAAATGGTGAAGCAGGTGGGATGCCTTCTGGAACAGAAGCTTTCTATTCTTTTGATTACGGAAATATTCACTTCCTTTCCCTTGATTCATATGGTAAAGAGGATGGTGAAACCAGACTCTATGATACTCTGGGAGCTCAGGTGGAATGGGTGAAAAGAGATCTCGAAGCTAATAAGAGTAAATGGATAATCGCTTACTGGCACCATGCACCTTATACTATGGGGCATCACAATTCTGATACAGAAACTGAACTTGCTTTGATCAGAAGCAATTTTATAAGAATACTTGAGCGATATGGTGTAGATCTTATCATGTGTGGACATAGTCATACATATGAACGAAGTAAACTGATCAAAGGTCACTATGGAAAGGAAACTACTTTCGATCCTAATGTACATAATATAAGTCATTCAACCGGAAGATATGATGGATCAGAGAATTCATGTACATACCTTAAAGGTTCATCGCACAGATTGGGTGGGACTGTTTATGTAGTATCAGGAGCTTCAGGAAGTGTGGGAGGATATCCGCATTTAGCTTATCCTCATAATGGGATGGAAGCATTTAATGATATAACGAATGGAGGATCTTTAATCCTGGATGTTGAAGGATCGCGCTTAGATATGCAATGGCTTAATGCAGATGGCCTGATCAGAGACAGGTTTACAATTATAAAAGACGCCGGAAAGGTAAAGGATATTAAAGTTAATCTTGGTGATTCTGTTTCTTTAAGAGCATCCTGGAAAGGGGATTATATCTGGTCTTATGGAAGTAGTGAAGGACGAAATATAACTTTTTATCCTGAAGAAGATCAGGTAATTGTAGTGACTGATAAATATCAATGTATCGCTGATACGTTTAATATAAAGGTGGAAGCCAGTATAGAGCAGATTACAAATATTTCAACTCCGAATTTTGATGAAGAAATTAAAGTCTTTCCTAATCCTTTTAATGAAGAAATAGAAGTCTCCTATAATGGTGCTCAGCCCGTCACTCTTGAACTATTCAAACTTGACGGATCGCTCGTGAAAAATCCTGTTATTGCTAGATCGATGACTCCTGGCGATTATTCTTATACTTTAAATGCAAAGGCTTCCCGAATTCCAACAGGTATATATATACTTAAGATAGGCAACGAACACAAAAGCAAAATTGTCCGTATCAATTACATTTCAGAATAAGATTGGCACGCAAATTTTTATTTAGAGAAAGATTCAACAATGGAAAAACATTAGGTATACAATGAGGTATGTTCTTTATGAAGGGTGATTTCTTAAAGTTGTTTTTTATAAGGCCGTTCTTATTTCCATTTACAATCAGTTCGTATGAGATCCTGGATATGTATTCTGTCAATGGTAAGTTTTATAGCTTCTACAGGAGTGAGTCTGTATAAGAGATTTCCCAATGAAGCATCAGAACTATATAGACCATATATGCTGGAAGAGATGTCAAAATGCAATGAGCATCTTTCCCTTATCTTAAAAGAAAAATCTTTTAGCCAAAGAAGATTAAAATGGCATTATATAAATGCAAGAAAGCATTATAAACACATTGAGTTTATAGTTGAATACATTTCTCCTAAAGAAGCTAAGTATTACGTAAACGGTCCCTTGGTTCCGAAGTATGATCCGGATATGGGAGGTGATGTTTTTCACCCGAACGGTTTTCAGAAGATTGAAGAGATTATTTATGAGGGAGATGCGAACCAATTCCAATTGCTTAAAAAACTAACAAGCGATTTAAAGGATCAGTTAATTAACCTTAATAATTATTACAGAACTATTGAATTAAATGATGGACAGCTGCTTGAGATGATGCAGTTACAGCTCTTCAGGATAGCCACCATGAGTTTCAATGGGTATGATGCTACCATTTCTCTTGAAGGGATTAAAGAAGCCGGGTGGAGTCTGGAAGGTGTAAATAAGGCATTTACTTATTTTAATATTTATGCAGAGAGAGAGCCTTCGGTAATGCACCCATTTCAGAGAAGTGTTACTTTGTTTAAAACGGCTCAGAAGCAATTGGACGCTCATACGGATTTTAATTCATTTGACAGATTGGGATTTATTGTAAGATACATTAATCCTCTTAATGAAAATATTGTTAAGCTCCATAACTCAGCTCATCTTCCCTGGTCAGGAAGAAAGCAGGCTTTGAAGCTAAATAATAGCTCCCTTTTCAGCAGGAGAAATTTTAATCTTCAATATTTTTCTATTTATTACGATGATACTTTGTACAATGCAAAACAAGCTGCATTAGGGAAATTATTATTTTTTGATCAGAGGCTTTCAGGGGGAAATAACATGTCATGTGCTACCTGTCATAATCCTGAAAAGGGCTTTACTGATGGAAGAAATGTAACCATCACTACAGGGGTAATCAAAGATAATATCAGGAATACTCCATCTCTCCTGGATGTGGCTTTTCAGAAGGCATTTTTTTATGATGGGAGAGCTTATCAGCTGGAGCAGCAGGTCTTTGATGTAGTTCATAATAAAAATGAAATGCAGAGCACTCTGGATGAAGCAGTAAACAAGCTTAATAAAAGTGCGGAATACAGAATGCTTTTTGATAATGCGTTTGAAGACAATTCAGGTATTACTGCTTATAATATTCAAAAGGCTATTTCAGAATATGAAAAAACTCTTGTGACTTTCAATAGTCCATTTGACAAATACATTCAAGGAGATCTTACCAGTCTTAGTAAAGAAGCTATCGATGGGTATAATTTATTTGCAGGAAAAGCGCTTTGTGGAAGTTGTCATTTTTTTCCAGTATTCAATGGTGCTGTACCTCCCTTTTATAATGATTCAGAATTTGAAGTGCTAGGAGTGCCTGTCTCTGCCGGGGTTAAAGAGATTGATCCTGATAAAGGAAGATTCAATGTTACAGGTGTAAAGGAATTTATGTATGCATTCAAGACACCTACAGTAAGGAACAGTGCTTTAACAGCTCCCTATATGCATAATGGAATTTACAATACATTGGAGGATGTGGTAGACTTTTATCACAAAGGGGGAGGTGCAGGAATGGGACTTGCAATCGAAAATCAAACATTGCCGTTCGATTCACTTGATTTGAACGCTTATGAAAAGAAAGCTATAGTTTCTTTTTTGCAAGCGCTTACTGATACTTCCGGAGTGGTATCAAGGCCGCAAAGTTTACCGGAGGTAAAAGAGATTATTATAAAAGCAGGAGATTATTGAGGAATAAAATAACTACTGAAACATTCACTAGGACATACTTTGTGATTACCAAGTGGAGTTGTCCTTGTGATTCTCTTCCTTATTTTGATTTATCCCTTTCTTCCTGGAATTTATATCTTGGTCCAATACAAACGTGATGGATTTCAGTAATAAAGTGTTTGTAATTCTTTTTGTCGCGGTATATTATCCTGATCTCTCCCTTTTCATTAGGACCTTTTCGTTTTATATTCCATGAAGTGATTTCGGTCAGGCAGGATTTATAATATACTTTTGCTTTTTGGGAATTCATCAGTTTGATAATTACCTTCTCAAATGATAAACATAAAAAATCCTTTTCATTTTTCTCATTAGAAATTTTCAGACTCATTTTATCCATTTGAATTTCTTCAGTTTGGGTAATAGCATATCTGCGTAAAATTTCTTTTTTTATTTGTGATATTTGGTCTGTCGGATACTTGTTGGAAATGGCACCATAAAAGGAGGCAGTATCTGTTTTTATAAAAACTTTTTCAGATTCAAAAATCAAAGTATATCCGAAATTTTTAAAAAACGGAATAAAAGTTAGCAGAAGAATTAATGATATAGTTTTCATTACTTTCAACTTTAAGCTTTCAACTTTCAACTTCCGAAAGCACTTTCACAAGCTGCTCCACCCTGATATCTTTCGCGCATTTGAAATGGCCTTGTGGACAAGCTTTGTATCCATGCAGGTTACAAGGGCGGCATTGCAGTTCGGCTTCCATTTGAACTATTCTTGAAAAATCACTTAGTGGTCCGAAACCAAATGAAGGAACAGTAGAGCAGAATATCGCACACACATTTGCATTTACACTGCTTGCAAGGTGGAGAGGACCTGAATCATTTACATAATTAAGCACCGCATCTTTCATCAGTGCACATGACTGAAGCAGAGAAAGTTTTCCTGCAAGGCTGTCAACGTTTTTATTTTTAGTTTTGTTTAGGATAGCATTACAAAGGTCTGAATCACCAGGACCTCCGAGTAAATATATTTTGTATTTAGAATCTATTCTGTTGATAAGCTCCACCCATTGATCTTCCGGAAATTGTTTGGTAAACCATACAGATGCAGGAGCCATGCATATATAGGGATTACCTTTAAAAGGCTGTACTTTCTGCTCGTCTTCGTTGCTGTAATAAAGTCTTGGTTTTTCGGGCTTGCTATCGGTGATGTCTTCGATGAGACTGAGGTTACGAGTTACTTCATGGGTATTGTCGCCGATCTGATGTGTGATCTTTTTATTATAGCAGAAAGCAAAAGGATTTTTATCAAAACCTATCTTATACTTTGCACCTGATAAAAAACTTATAATGCCTGAAGAACCGAAGCGATGAAGATTGATTAGCAGATCGTATTTGTTGGAACGAATCTTTGAAATGATTTTAGACAGGTTTTTAAGCTTGTTTTTTTTTCGAATACCAATACCTCGTTCAGGATAGGATTGTTATTCAGAAGACTTTCATTGCCTTTTTTTACAAGGAAATCAATTTGGGCATGTGGGTAATGCCTATGCAGTTTTTCCACTAGTGGAGTTGCCAGAATTACATCGCCCAGAAAGGCAGTCTGAATAATCAGTATTCTTTTAAAATCTTTTTTCACGCACTTCAATATTAGGCAAAAATACTGTTTTCTTAAAACGCAATTTAAGTATTAGCCATTGAAAAAATACTGTTAATTATTCTAATCAATAGCTTGAATTTACCTGTAATTGGGATGGTTAACATTTACAACTTTATAAATGCTCAATTCCGATTCTGGTTTGTTTAGCCTGACTATTAACGAAGAAACCATCCTTTTCAACAAAATATTTTCATGTTTAGTTAATTTCTTAAGGGAAATGGAGGAAGAAAAATGAGATCAATGTGGTCAGGGGCTATCAGCTTTGGTTTGGTCAACATACCAATCAAACTGTACAGCGCCTCAGGTGAGAGCAGTCTGGATCTGGATATGCTGGCAAAAAAGAATCTTGCGCCTATACGCTATGCAAAAATTAATACCATTACAGGTGAAGAGGTTGATTTTAAAGAGATTGTAAAAGGGTATGAAATTGATAAGGGCAAATATGTGGTCCTGGAAGATAAAGATTTTGAACAGGCCAATGCCCGTAAAACCAAAGCCATAGAGATAAAGGAATTTGTAAGTGAAGAGGAAATAGATCCGCTTTACTACGAAAAACCATATTTTCTGGAACCGGATAAATTTGCGGAGAAGCCGTACGCCTTGCTTAGAGAGGCTCTTAGAGAGTCAAAGAAAGTAGGTATAGGAAGTTTTGTTCTTCGAAACAGAGAACATATCTGTGCTTTGAAATCTGTAGGAGATGTGATTATCCTGAATCAACTGCGGTATTATGCAGACCTGAGAGACTATAGAGAATTGAAGCTTCCTCCGGCTGATATTATAGGTAAAGGAGAAAAGTCCATGGCTCTTAAGCTCATAGATCAGCTTACGGAGAAGTTTCAGCCTGAACAGTTTAAGGATACCTATATAGATGAGTTGAAAAAAATCATTGAAGCTAAGGCCAAAGGTTTAAAAATAGAGGTAACGGAAAAAGCACCTGAACCCACGCAGGTAAGAGATCTGATGGAAACATTAAAAGCCAGCTTGTCTGCTTCAAAAGAAAAAGTTCCTGAAAACAGAGCGCCTGAAAAGAAAAAGACGGCAGAAAAGAAACCTGCTGCAAAAAGAAAAGCAAAAAAGGAATAATGAACTATGGGACTTCAGGAATACAGAAAGAAAAGAGCATTTGATGAAACGCCCGAACCACATGGTGAAGAAAAGGAGTGGGAAGGAAGACTCGGTTTTGTAGTCCAGAAACATGATGCCTCTCATCTGCACTATGATTTCAGACTTGAGATAGATGGTGTATTAAAGAGCTGGGCAGTTCCAAAGGGTCCATCATTGAATAACAAAGACAAGCGCCTTGCCATGATGGTAGAAGACCATCCCATTGAGTACGGAAGTTTTGAAGGCATTATTCCAAAAGGAAATTATGGGGGTGGTACGGTAATGCTCTGGGATAGGGGAGTATATTATGCTCCTGATATCGATCCTGATAATCGGGAGGAAAATGAAAAGGCTCTGAGAGCCGGACTTCATGCAGGTAACCTGAAGTTTATTCTTCATGGAGAAAAGCTTAATGGTGAATTTGCTCTTGTAAAGACCTTCAGGCCCGGAGGAAAAGGGAATGAATGGCTGCTCATCAAAAAGAACGATGCCTATGCCACTGAGGCAGATGTGAAAGAACAGGACAGTTCTGTACTTTCGGGAAGGTCTATGGAGGAAATCGCCATGCAGTCTGAAAAGGAAGGAGATGTCTGGATTTCCGGTTCTAAGGAAATTTCTTTTGATCTGAGTGAGGCTGTTGAAAAACCGATGCCACATCTGGTTCAACCCATGATGGCAACACTACTGGAGGAACCTTTTAATAATAAAAACTGGATCTTTGAAATTAAGTGGGATGGTTATCGTGCAGTGGCAGAAATCAATCATACGGATGTTCAGTTGTATTCCAGAAATAACAATTCCTTCAACCAGCTATTTAAACCTGTTCTGGTTGAGTTGAAAAAGCTGGGGCTGCAGGCTGTCTTTGATGGAGAGATTGTAGTGCTCAATGATCGTAATATTGCAGACTTTGGATTAATACAGAATTACAAAAGAACAGGAGAAGGAAATCTTGTTTATTATGTATTTGATATTCTTTACCTCAACGGATATGACCTGACTTCTTTACCATTATTGAAAAGGAAAGAGTTATTAAAACAGGTCTTACCTCAGAATAATATTGTCAGATATAATGATCACATAAAAGAAGCTGGTATCCCATTCTTTGAAAGGGCCGTACAGCAAGGGGTTGAAGGTATAATAGGAAAGAAGGGAGATAGTGTTTATATACGGAATAAAAGAAGCCGGGATTGGGTAAAAATTAAGACAACCCAAAGACAGGAAGCTGTTATCGCCGGTTTTACAGAACCAAGAGGATCACGCAAACACCTTGGTTCATTGATTCTCGGAGCATATGAAAACGGAAACTTTGTTTATATAGGAAATTCAGGAGGTGGCTTTGACGATATAGCTCTCAAGGATATTCATGAAAGGCTTGTCAATCTCAAAATTAAAAAGACTCCTTTTAAAAGTGTTCCGAAGCTTCCTGGTATCATTCACTGGGTAAAACCTGAAATCGTATGTGAAATAAAATTCCAGGAATGGACATCAGAAGGATTAATGAGAATTCCCATCTTCATGGGACTTAGAGAAGATAAATCTCCTGAAGAAGTGGTGAAAGAGATTAAAGCTGATAAGAGGGAGGCTGAAGTAATCATTAATGCCCCTAAAGAAAAACCATCCAAAAGGCAGCGTGAAGCAGTTCCCCGGAAAAAAGCGCTGGAAGGAAAAACAAAGAAGAAGGTAAAAGCAGTTGCAGCACTTCCGGATGAATCATATGAGAGCGTTATCAGTGAAGAGACTCTGGATAAAAAGAAGCAGGATGCTTTGGTGGAAGTAGAAGGAAAGTCATTAAAATTTACAAATCTTAAAAAGGTCTTTTGGTCTGAAGAGGGCTATGTGAAACAAGATCTGATTGAGTATTACGATCACATAGCCCCCATTATACTACCTTATCTGAAAGACAGACCGGAAAGCCTGAGACGGAATCCCAATGGTTATGATAAACCAAGTTTTTTTCAGAAAGATATGCCTAATTCTATTCCTCAATGGGTAGAAACCGTGAAGATATACTCAGATTCAAATGAGAAGGAACTGAACTATATGTTATGTCAGGACAAAGCGACGTTACTTTATATGGCCAATCTGGGGTGTATTGAAATAAACCCCTGGAGCAGCAGGATACAGTCTCCGGAAAAACCTGATTATATTGTGATAGATCTCGATCCTGTAGGGGTTTCATTCGACATTGTAGTGGAGGTCGCTCAGGCGGTAAAGCATGTACTGGATAGAGGAAAGATAGAAGGATTTTGTAAAACTTCAGGTTCAAAAGGAATTCATATCTATATTCCATTAGGTGCTCAGTATACCTATGATCAGGGAAAGGACTTTGCATTTCTGATTGCAATGCTTACCAATAATCTAGTGCCTCAGCTTACAAGCTTAGAACGTATGCCTAAAAACAGGCAGAATAAAGTCTATCTCGATTTCCTTCAAAACAGAATGGGGCAAACCCTTGCAGCGCCATATTGCCTGAGACCTAAGCCAGGAGCAACTGTAAGTACACCACTTGAATGGAGTGAAGTGAGAAAAGGTTTGGATCCTACGGAGTTTAATATTAAAACGATATTTGAAAGGATTAAGGAAAAAGGAGATATATTTAAGGAGATGTTAACTCATGCCAATGATATGGATAAAAGTCTGACTTACCTCAGGCAAAGCGGTTAATAATTCTTATTTCAACTTAATTCTAAATGGCGCAATTGATTATCGTTCGACACGGGCAATCTGTCTGGAATCTTGAAAACAGGTTTACAGGAATGACAGATGTAGACCTGACACCAGTGGGAAGAGAAGAGGCAAAGCAAGCAGGCATATTGTTAAAGCCTTATAACTTTGAAATAGCTTTTACTTCTGTGCTAAGAAGGGCTATAGAAACTTTAAATATCATTCTGAGGGAATGTGATAAAACAAGAATACCGGTATTCGGTTCACCTGCATTGAATGAGCGACATTATGGGGACTTGCAGGGTTTGAATAAAAAGCAGACAGAGATAAAATACGGAGAGCAACAGTTTCTGTTATGGAGAAGAAGTTATGAGGTTACACCTCCTCTTGGAGAAAGTCTGAAGGATACCAGAAATCGAGTGGTTCCTTACTATCAGAAAGAAATTGAACCGAAACTAAAGGCAGGTAAAAATATTCTTATCTCCGCACATGGAAATAGCCTCCGAGCCTTAATGATGTATTTGGAAAATATTAGTCCTGAAGAGATCCCGAATATTACGTTAGCCACGGGAGTACCAAGGGTTTATGAGTTTGATCAGGATATGAAGGTTGAAAAAGTTTTTGATTTGTAGAGACGTCATGCTAGCGTCTCAAAATGTTCA
Organism: Sporocytophaga sp.; assembly: GCA_024707265.1. GTDB lineage: Bacteria > Bacteroidota > Bacteroidia > Cytophagales > Cytophagaceae > Sporocytophaga. The sequence goes on from JANQAB010000002.1 coordinate 601,242, forward strand.
ATCTAAGTGAGAGTATCCTCCATTAATTCAAGTTTTTTATAGTAATTTTTTAGAATTCCGAAAGAAAAAATAAAAATTCCGGGTGACCTTTGCTATTCGGATCCATTAAGCCAGAAAATGAAGACGTTTTATGAGTGATTCAAAGATCTTAGAGTTATTACGGCTGGGCAAGCATTCTCCCGCATTTGATATACTGTATAAAGCATATCCTCCTATCTGCAAATTTATAAAGAACCATGGAGGTTCTGATGATGATGCCCGGGACACTTTTCAGGAAGCATTGATAATTTTTTGCCGAAGAGCTGAACAGCCTAACTTTCAGTTGACTGCAAAGATTAGTACGTATCTTTTCAGTGTGTGTAAATTTTTATGGAAAGACAAACTTCAAAAGGAAAATCGCTATATCCATTCCTATGATTTTGATCAGGCTGCAGACGAATCAGATTTAACAGAAGAGTATCAACAAGAACAGAAATACCGGTTTCTTGACAATGTATTATCAGCAATAAGTGATAAATGTAAAGAAATTCTGGAAGCTTATTATTTTCATAAATGGAGTATGCTGGTAATTGCGGATAGACTGGGCTACGGTTCTGAAGCATCTGCCAAAAATCAGAAATACAAATGTCTGGAGAAAGCAAGAAAGATAGCCAGGCAGGAGCAATTATCATTTAACCAAACGGAGGAGGCCTGATCATGGAAAAGTTCACAGTAGAAATGATTGAACTTTATCTTGAAGATAAACTTGATTCTGGCGAAAGAGCAAAAATGAATGAAGCCATGCTTTTGAATTCGGAACTTAATGAAGAATTGATGCTTCAGAAAGTTTTGGTTCAGAAAATTAAAGATCATGCTTTAAGGTCATTAATAAATGATGCGCATTTTCGTCATCTAAATTCAGAGGACTCAAGCTTCCTATCAGGAGGTAAATGGATCTTGGGAATTATATTTTCAGTAATTGTTGTGGCTGGGTTAATACTTTTTTTATTCACAAAGAATGAGAACAAGGATTTGAATAATAAAGAGGTGGTGGGGATCAGTAGCAAAGAGAATATAATCTCTCCTATAATTGAAGGAACGCTTGAAACTGCCAATAAAAACTTTCCGGAAGTGCCATTTATGATCTATAAATTTTTCGCAGAGAAAGGTGCAATAATAAAAGATCGTAGATCCGGAGCTGTTATCAAAGTCCCTGCTAATATTTTAACCCGTAAAGATGGCACAATTGTACGAGGGGAAGTTACTTTAAAATATCGTGAGTTCAGAACCTGGGCCGATTTTGCTTTGTCAGGAATTCCCATGACATATAAAGAACAGAACTTTGATTCTGAGGGGATGTTTGAAATATATGCTTTACAAAATGGAGATACATTAGGCATTATGAATAATGCTGAAATATCTATGGAATATGTAATGACAAAAGATGGAGAAGGAATTGGATTTTATAAGCTAAGTGAAGAAAGCAAAGGATGGGAGTTCATTCATCCTATAAAAAGAGAAACGAAGGATACCGTTACGTCTCCAAGAATGGAATTTATAGAGCAATCTAATAAAGATCCTTTCATTCGTTCCCTAGGTTATCAAAAAGTAGCTATTGGGGGAAAGATTTTGCCTGTAAAACCGAGAAAGGATTTTAATACTCAGTTTGCTGATAAAAATTACAAACAGATAGCTGGTGTTGATACAAATACTTCGAATCGTATAGTGGTCGAAGAAATTAACAAGCAGCTGAAGAAAAAAGAATCAAAACTCGTCTACTTCTTCAAAAGAATTTTTCTTTCCGGTGGAGCTATTACAATTCCTATTAACACGAACGAAGCCCCAAAGGTGGATACAAGTTTGAGTATTGTGGTTAAAAATAAAAGGTATGCTATTTACGAAAATGGCAGGAATGTAGTAATGGAAGAACTAACATCTTTAAAGGGGACTCAGTTTGTTTATGATGGTGATGATGTTTTTGGTCGACTTACTAATCTAACTTTCTATGATGTGCGTCTTACAAGAGATACTATTGACTTGAATCGATTTTATCTGGAACTAAAGACAGATAGGGAAATCTTAGAGTATCAATTGAGATTAAGTAAGCCTGACTTTACATCTTTTGAAGAATATGATAAGCAGCAAAAAATACGTATACGAACTTATGATAAAAGAATAACTCTTAAAGAAAAAGAATATCAGGAATTACTTTCATTAAGTAATGAAAGATCCAGGTTGATTGATAGCCTTAGTTATTATGGAAATGAAAGTATATTCCGAATGGCGCGTCTCATTATGACTGAAGATGAACTAAAAATGTCACAGGGAGAATGGTTTGCTTCATTGGATACAAACAGAGCATTACGAAAAAGAATAGATTCGCATCTGGATTCCATTAAAGCATATGGAGATAATGCGGATCAATATATAAATAAGCTTGCAAGAGAGCGTAAGTTAGACCTTTTTAGATCTGGTTTAAATCGGGTAATTAATCAAGGGGTAAATGAACTGGTCATTCCTGGTCAATATATTGATCCTCTTGTTTGTAATTTAAAGATAAAGGGCTTTGGAGTATATAATTGTGATCAGGTATACAGAATAAAAAATCCGATTTTAATTAAAGGAAAGTATGTAACCGAAGACAAAGCTGAAATAAGTAATTTCAAAGGACTCTCTCTTATTGACCCAAATGTAAATGCCGCGTTTAGTTTTGACCCGAAGTTATTTCAATGCAGTTCGACAGGAGATAATATGATAATACTTTTTACAAGGGATAAAAAAATCTATTTCTTTGATAGAAGCAAATGGAAAACTAAACAAGTTAAAAGAGGAGGAATGTATACTTTTGAGATGACAGACATCACTGATAGAGTAAGGACTTCTGAAGATTTGCAAAGAATATTAGAAGGAAATTTATTGTAGAGACCCCATGCTGGCGTCTCCCTTGTCAATAACAGTATCACTTTCTACTTGTATAATTTTTCAATTGAATAAAAGTGTTTTTTGATGTCGATAGAATGGGTTGGAATTTATTTGATATCTGCTATTGAAAAAGAGACGCCAGCATGGCGTCTCTAAGCTTTTATTGTCTTATTAAGCTTTTGTCAATGCTTAGAATTCTTTCTTGTCCGTCTTCTTTATTGTAAGAAATCAAAAGCTTGTTTGCATTTAATCCTATAATTGTACAGGGTTTTATAGTCTTGGTATTTGTTTTAAGGTTCAGAACTTCTACAGAAGCCTTTTCCCCTATGTCATAGCCAAAGTAGTTTTTGTTGGAAGTGTGTTCTGTTATTTTATATATAACATTTTGAGTTACATTTTGCTTTTTGAGTCGACCATTGTTGTATTGGAAAGTAATGGCACATCTTTCTTTACTCAGATGTTTTGATACCAATCCTTTATGGAAGCCATTGTACTCATATATAATGCTGTCTCCAGGTATTAGACCTCCAATCATAGATTGATTGTCAGGGTCAGCATTAGGAGAAGAATCTTCTGTACCACTACAGTCAAAAAGGTCTGCAGATACTGTTGCAATGGTTGAAGAATAAAAAAGAATGTAAGTAGTCTTAAAATCAACTGAAAAATTGGTAAGCTTTAAATTCTTTTTGACACTTATTTTTCTGTAAAGGTCTTGCTTGGCATCCACAATCAAAGCATTTTTACTTAATCCTCCCAATCCTAAAAATTTAGAGGTAGATGCCTGACCTGTTATAATGGTCTTCATTGGGCAATCAACTATTGAGCCAGAAGAAACATTTCCTGAGTGAAAGGCGCATGAAGATAATAGCCATGCCAATAAAAATGTCAGATAAAAATTTTTCATGATTATTAATTATTAATATTCAACTTAAATAAAACAGTTTTTGAACTGTGAAATTTCGGTAAATATTTTTTAGAATAAAAAAGTTATCTGATTGTAAAAAATATTAAACACATTGTTTTGACTGAATTGCAGATTTATGTATTGAGTATCAATAGTTTTTTGTCTTTTTAGGGGAAAATGAAAATTGATTTTTTAAAAAAAACTTCGTGACCTGCATTACGATGAATGACAAATCACGAAGGGTTATATGTGATTAAGTAGATACGTTTTATGAAGCCATCATTTTATACATCACATCGGATCTAAGCGCATACTTTATACCATGCTGCACAGGACAACCTTCATGCTTCAATTCATGAATAAAGCATAATGCCATACCTGTTCTTGGGATAATTGTCACCTCATCAAATGCGGTTTCTCCGCCTTCATATTCCTCATTCAAATAGATCATAAATGTGATACGGCTTTCTTCTGTTTCGTTTCTTCTGAATCTACCATCGATATGTCTTTTAAATCTCTGATCCAGTTCATACTTGTAAAATCTGAATTGTTCATTTAACCCTAAAGGATAAGAGTTGTCAAGATCTTTAGGACAAAAATCTTCGAGCCTGATCCAAAGCTTGGAGGCGAGGCCAATATCGGAATGGAGTACTCTTTCATTGTTTCTTAAACTCTTGATCATCTTTGCGCCGGAAGGAAGGCTTACTTCAGCTTCTTTATATCCGATATTTTCACTCAGTGTTATCAGGTCATTACACTCGGACTTGGAAAGGAAGTTTTCGATAGACCAGATTTGGTCCGTGTGAAAAATTGCATTCATAATTTTACTAGTTTAGATGTTAGTATTAAGACTGCTTATGATCCAAGTTAGAAGTTTAATAGATAACTAAAAGTGAATTGAACAGAATTTTCAGCAAATAAGGAAATCTGATGGAAGGTTGATATTTTACCTTGAAAATGTACAGTATGCTCTTGTTTTTAACTTAGTCCATCCATTAATCTTGTTATGGACAATTTATCTGATTTGGTTCTTGCAAGCTCTAAAGCTTTTAATAAATAAGACTTTGCATTCTCTTTATTTTCTTTTTTATAAAGTTCAGCAAGAAGGATGAAGTAAAAGTGGTTATTTGTTAGTTGCAGCTTCTCAGCTTCTTCGATAGCTTCTGCATTGCTTTTTACTTTTGAAAGTGCATAGATTCTGTTAAGGGCAATAATAGGAGAGTAATTTATTTGCAATAATCTATTATAAAGTAGTAATATATTTTCCCATTTTTCTATCGAATCATTCTTTTGAGTATGCCAGTAAGCAATAGCAGCTTCAAGATGATAGCGTGAAACATGATCACCATGAGAAGCTCTTTTGAGGTAGTATGCGCCCTTTGATATTAACTCATAATTCCATAAGGATTCATTCTGTTCATGATACAGAATCATTTCACCAGAGGTGTTTTTTCTTGCAGGAAATCTTGAAGCATGAAAACACATAAGTGCATAAAGTGCATTCACCGATGGGACGTTGGTTTGCACATTTTCAATCAATAGCTTGGTAAGTCTCATAGCTTCCTGACAAAGATCTTCACGGATCAGGTTATCATTGCTTTCCGAATAATATCCTTCATTAAACAATAGATATAAAGTTGTAAGAACGGCATCAAGTCTCGTATTGATTTCCGTCTCGGAAGGATATTCTATTTTTATTTTTTCTGCTTTTAATTTTTCCTTTGCCCTGTATAGCCTTTTGTTGATGGTTTCTTTATTGGCTAAAAATGCTGAAGCTAATTCTTCTATACCAAATCCGCATAGAATGCGCAAGGCAAGAGCAATCTGGGCTTCATAGGGAATAGCTGGATGGCAGATAGAAAACAACATCTGCAATTGACTGTCTGTTATATTTTTTTCAGAGAGATCTAATTCAAAGGTCGTGACCGAATTCCCTGACAACTGTGGAATAATTTTATCAGAAAAAATCTTAGTTCTGGTAAAATGATTTCTGGCTTTGTTTTTCGCAACTGAATAAAGCCAGGCAACAGGATTTTCAGGTATTCCTTTGTAAGTCCATGTTTCCAGAGCCGACAAGAAAGTTTCGCTTGCGATGTCCTCAGCTGTATCACAATGTTCAATACCAAGCAGTCTGGTGAGAACGGAGCATATTTTACTAAACTCCGTTCTGAATAGATGTGGTATCAGTTCATTTTGCTTCATTCGTGTGAATGTAATTACTTAATGATAAGATACCTTTAACTTAATGCGTTCCGTCATCTTTAGCAATTTTCCGCACCTCAATGCTATTGCCTTCTCCTTGTAATACAGGACTACCTTTTGCTAATTCCACTGCTTCTTCAACAGAAGCAGCTTTGATTATGATGATGCCTCCGATAGTTTCCTTGATATCACCAAATGGACCATTAGTTACGATCTTTCCTTTATCGCTTGCCTTAATTACCCTGGCATTATCAAAAGGAAGACCTGTGCCGCTTACAAATTTGTTTTGAGCGGAAATACTGCCTATCCAGTCCATCGTTTGTTGCATCCATATCTGGATTTGTTCAGGGGAGGCAACTTTATTGCCATCCTCATGTCTCATAATCAGTGCGTATTGTTCCATGTTTTAATTTTAAGAAGTTGGATGTTGATTTCAACCTTATAACAATTGACTTTTCCTGTACTGGACAAGATTGATAAAAATATTTTAATTAAGGCTGATATGACTAATTTACATACACGTTAAAGTCACCCTCCTACAGGAGAAGAATTTTGGGTGAGGTCTTTATGCAAATTATTGATTTCCCAGATTTCTGTTACTAAAAATTATTTTAAAGGATGTTCCTTTGCCTTCTTCGCTTTCAACTGAGATGGTTCCTCCGTTTTTTTCTACAAAATCTTTTGAGATTTTAAGCCCCATTCCTGATCCTTTTTCATTTGCTGTCCCAACTTTCGAATAAGTAATGTCCTTTTTGAATAATTTACTTTTTACTTCAGAAGACATTCCGACTCCATTGTCAGAAACGTAAATTTCGATGTTCCCATTTTGGAGTCTGGAAGTTACTTTAACATAACCGTTAGGATTGGTAAATTTTATTCCGTTTGAAACTAAATTACGAATGACCGTGCTTAACATTGCATAATCTGCCCAGACTATTGTGGAAGGCTTTGTTTCGTTGAGAAGTTTAATGTTTTTATTGATGGCCATATCGCCTAGAACATTGATGTTCTCTTCAACCAGTTCATTCAGATTAATACTTTGTGGTAATATTTTGATGGAATTCATTTGTATGCTTGCCCAGTTTAGCAAGTCGCTTAGCAAAATATGAACCTTCCTGCTTGACAATTCAATCATTTCATTGATTTTTCTTATTTCTTCCTGGTCCTTAGTTTCTCTTGCAAGTTCTGACAGTTTCAAAATGTTGCTTACAGGCCCTTTAAGGTCGTGACTGATGATGGAGAAAAATTTATTCTTGTTTTCGTTTATTTCGATAAGGCTGTCTTTAATTTTTTTCTCATTTGAAATATCTTTTATTATAAATATAAATAAATAAAAACCGACGATGCAGCTAGCGATAAAGCTTATTAAAACTCCATAAATAGTTTTCTTGATACCCTCATTAGATGATTTTTGTTTATGGTCCAATATTGCTGATTCTTCCGACTCCATCACCTGTTTAATTTTTTTTATCTCTTCAAGGTAACTTCTCCCCAAGTTAAATCTCAACATGATCTGATCGATTGTTAATGCTTCAGATTTGATAAGACGCACAGCTTCATTCTGGAGAATTAATTTTTTCCTCACCAGTTTTCTGATCTCTTTAAAATTATCAATTTGAACAGGATTAACTGTTAGAGATTTTTCAATAGTTTCAATGTCTTTATTTATTGATTTTGTCGCTTCGATATATCTGTTTAATAAGGTATCGTTTTTGGTCATCATATACCCAAATATAATCGATTCAGACTCGGAAATATTTAGAGTCATTGACTCTAGTCTGATTATTACATTACTGGTGTGTTTTACCCATTTTAAGGTGCCTTGTAATTTCTGGACCTGAACCAATGCAAACAAAATAGAAGAGAGTAAGGCAAGAACAGGTATTAAAAAAAATATAAGTCGTTTAGAGATTATAAATTTCATATCATAAAAATTATTTCATAAAAGTATTTAAAAGATTTGTTATGGTTATGATAGAAATGTTAGAAGAAATTCTGAAGTTAATCTGACTTATATCATAGTTCCCGCTTGAGTTTTAGTTTATTTTTCCGATTTTTCTTATTAATATACTCAAAAACTCTTTCTTGTAAAGAATGTTTTCTAAGGTAAAAGTTGATTTTTAAAATGTTTTTTCTTGTGGTGACTTGTCGGGGAATTATTTTCCGGAGAGTTTTTTCTGCGCCTCCTCAAGGGAAGAGACAAAATTGACATGTCCCAGTTTGTTACTTTCAAACATGAAATCCTTGAGGCTCTTACTTGGATAAGCTAAAAAATCTCCGATAATTGCCAGTTTGATTCTGTAGTTTGAAAACTTCTGCAATATTTCTCCTGCAAGACCTGAACTCAGATCAAAAAAAGTCGGAGCAATATTTTTCTCATAAAGCATTATTCCATCGAAACCCTGATAATAAAGATCCGCAAGCAGATCCAACGCATCCTGAGGGGTTGAGATAAGGACAGAATCTGATATAACCTCTGCCAGTGGTATATTATTTATTGTATGCGTTTCGATCTTCATACTTTAATTTGTTCGTTCCACAAATCCTGAATTTAAAGTTTTTCCTTATAAAAATATCTGAAATCCTTATTTATTTCTACAGCTTCCATTGACCATCCTCTTTCATAATATCTGCCACTCTGCATCTCTCAGCTCTTTTTATATTACTTTGCTTCATTTGCTTCTGCTAGGATGCTGGATTGTGATTGTATTTTATGAGGTAGATTTATTTTAATTTACTGTTTAATCAATTCTATATTCAAAACCATAATATAAAAAAAGGCTGCTTTTACAGCAACCTTTTCCTTATTAATAAACAAACATTTTTGAACTTGCGTTAAAATCATACCAGCTGATCCACACATCATCATCATGATTTTCCTGCCATCCAGGATAGCAATAAGCCCAGGTTGCTTTGGTATTTCCAGGCATCTGAGCGTATCCATACCCTACATACATATGGCTATTAGCCCCGATAATTACAGGAGTTCTGTTATTGGCGATTCCGTCCGTAACTATGTTAGCAAGATTGACATGACATCCGCGAGAAGAATTGCAATAGTACCATTCTGTACTATAGCCATATCCTAAGTTTCTTGCATAAAAATAACCTTTGTACATGTTGGACCATTTGGTCATACCAGTTTGTCCACTACAATAGGTTCCGCATAAGCTTCTCAGGTTTTTTATTACTGGGTCAATGGATGCTTTTCTTGTTGCGGTATTTCTATATCTTGGAGAGGTTTCTCCTTCTCCAGTAGTTGGGATAAGGTTTGATTTTCCTCTGTTTAAATCCCACCATCCATACAGGGAAGCCCAGGCATTATTGTTGCATCCTGAATAACAATTGTAAAGATTGTGCTGTGATGAGTATGGAGCTATCTGAGTGTAATAACAAAAGGGACCATCAACCCACTCATAGGAATAATTATCTGCGACCCTTGCATTGGCTACAGATGTTTTTCTGTTTTCAATTTCTTTTAGCATTAATTCCGATTCCTGTGCTCTATATTCAGTGAAGTGTGCAGAAGGAAAAATCGTTTTTAAAGACTCATAGTCCGTTACTGAAAAGTAATCTATACCTTCTCTAAGATTAGAGGTGGTATTATCTCCATTATAAGTGATTTGGCCATTGATGTCTTTTCCACCTCCTCCGTTCTCTGTTCTTGCATTATAGAATGTTTCCGGCATTTGTCCATACTCCGCTACTTTTTGCCCGTTTCTTTCCAGTACGAAATAGCTTACTCCAAACCTGTATATTTTGTCTCCTTCCATGGCTTTGTTTGTTAGCCTGGAAGAGTATGGTACTCCATTGGAAAAGTTAAGAAGGGGAAGGTCTTTGTCGGTCGCACTTGCAAGTAACCAACCTTTTACAGTTTTATCATCTTCAGTAAACCAGATTTCGTAATACGCTACTCCGTCTATTCCATAAGCATATATCGGCTGAATATGGCAAGGTTTTTTGTTTCCAAATTCTGGTGTGTTCTGGTTTAAAGATAAAAAGTCTTTGGTAACTGTGATTAGCTGTTCTGCACTTTCTTTCTCATCACTATGTATTCTGAAATACTCACTGGAGAGTTCTTCAATAGATTTTCCAGGGTTCGTTGCGAGTTGTGTTTCTGTCTTGTAATTGGAGGCAGGAGTTTGCTCCTGAGACTTTTTACAGGAGCTCAGGAAAACCCCAAACATTAAACTAACTGCAATTACCAGCTTGATTTTTTTCTTCATTGTTTTTGATTGGTTTGAATAAATTAAAATGTGTTTTTGAGAATTAAATAAAGTGTAATGGCGGCGCACAAAGGTATAGGCATTTAATAGTTCTCCCAAAAAAAATAGGAGTTAAAATTATGCTAGAAAGACACACCAATAGCTTGATACAAGAGTATCATGATAACATTCAATTGTTTATGTGATGAAAAAAAATGATTAAGAAATTATAATAATTATGTGAATGAAAATACCAGCAATCCTTGTGGATACTAGGTGAAATGTCCCTTAAGTGTGCAATTTCAAAGGTGCCTTATGTGATTAAAATATATAACGTCTTTAATCTATAGGTGGTTGATTTTATATATGATGTTCTGATGTTTATGAAGTTTCATGTGTGTATGATCTTTCTATGGCATAGGATATCTATATTTGTACGACGTCTTTGATCTGCAATATTCGATGTCTGCGACACTAAAGTTGTTTTTTTAATTGTAATGGATTATTTGCATTACATAAAAAATGGAAGTAATGAGTTTCGTGTTGTCGGAAAAAATAAAGTTTAATATTATGGGCAGGCATGTAACATGAATAGCTTATCTGCAGATAAAACGGAATCTTTGTTTTTATAACTCCCATTGACCAGACTCTTTTGCTATATCAATCAACCGTTGTCCATATTGAGTCATCCTGCCTTCTTTAATCATTCTTTCAGCTCTTTCAATATTGGGTTTGCTCCATTTGCTTCTTTTTGGATTGCGAGGTGTAAACGTGAGGTAATAGCTTTCTTCATCTCTTTTTTTTGCCAGGCTATCGATCCATCCAAAGCAAAGCGCTTCCTCAGTTGCTTCAATGATATTCACTGATAGAACTTTGCTTTTCTTGTGATAAAGGATAAGCCAGACAGATTTTTCTGTCTGACTATTCTGCTCCAGCCATCTTCGCCAGTCATCTCTTGTTTTCGCATAGATCGCAGGTTTGCCATCTTTAAATTCCATAGCAGTATCAATTTGTTTTTTCAAGTATTTCCAGATAATGTTTGTTAGTCATAATGCCCAGAATGTTCCCGAAAGGATCAATAACAGAGGCTGTAACAAACCTTCCAGCACCCTGGCTATGGTCAGTAATTGGTTGATAAAAGGTTGCTCCCAGGGATATGAGTTTATCAAGAGTTACCTGAAGATGATCAACATGCCAGTAGGCAATAGCTCCTGCCGGTTTTTCAGTGGCTCCGGAAGGAGCGTATTTGCTGTCAATGATACCCAGTTCGTGTTGATAGTCTCCAAGACGAAATTCAGCATATCCGGGAACATTAAAATAAGGTTCTATTCCTAAAAAAATGCTATACCATTTTTTTGCCGCTTCATGGTCTGAAGCGTAAAAGTTAATTGTAGCTAATCCTCTCAGTACATGTGTGTTTTCCATTTTATTCTTGATTTTAGTGATGAATGAGTCAAAATTAATGCTCAGGAGTGACAGCAGTATGTCAGTAGTTTACAGTAATTGTTAAAAATACCGGAAGGAGAGGTTTTTGTTGTAGAGACGCCATGTTTGGTGTATCTACAACAAAAAGATCATTATAAAATTGTAAATTTATAATTTGATTAATATTCTCCTCCTGTATTTTTTGGAAAACACAGAGGGATAAGTATATGTATTAACTTTAATAACTATGTGGAAACCGATATCATTTATAGATCTGGAGAATTTAATTTTAAAAGTGGAATTTGAACTTACTGATGAACAATTGAATTTTTGGGATTTAATAAAAATCCAACCGGAAAAATGGATGGAGAAAGACTACGGGGATGAAGGAGGAGGTTTTTGGGTAGTTGCAATTTTTGGGCGTCAGGTTATTTGGTACAATGATATTGAAGATGGATTTAATACTTCATCCTATAAAAAGTATGGACAAATTAATGAATATAAATGCAGCCAGGTTGATTTAAATTGGTGTGTAGTAGGTTTGCTTGATACATTAAAATATAATAGAAAGTGAGGTCAAGTTTTTGGTCCCGGAATTGAATTGAGCCTGAATTTGGAGTAAGAATTAGCAGGAGCTTAGGTTAACTAGTGTTCACCTTGATAAATTGGAGAACAGGATCATCGGCAAACAATGGTTATCATTCCCATGATACTTTATTGATTTAAGGTTAGAAAATGAAGTTGTTAAATATGAAGGATATATTGAAGGGCTAGATGTGCAATAAGAAAGGAATAAATTTACTCTAACTTATTTTGAAAATTTGGATCATATGTTAACGTCTGTAACTTTAGGAAGGACACTTATAATCGTAGGACTCGCTTATTTATTCAGAAGAGTGATTGGTCATTATAGTTGTTTTGATGGCTATGTAGATAATTCAATAGAGATTATTGTGATTGGTTCATTTCTTATTTTGTTAGGAATGATAATATTATTTTTAAAGAATAAAGAGGTCCAGAAGTAATTTGTAATAGCTGTTGATCCAAATGGGATTTTGAAAAGTGTTCTAGAAAAAGAAGGATTGGTTGATATTGTGGCATTCTGTGTACACCTCACAAGTTAATAAACTTGCGTCATTTCCGGGTTGAAGTCAAGGAGACTTCAACCAATGTGGCTCTTTTATCTATAAGTCTTAACCCTTTAATTAGATAAGTATAAGCGACACTAGAAAAAGTATTGAATAAAAAAGGAGAGGAGTAAAGTGATGTCATTACAAAACAAAAAAATGAAGAGGCTACCCTTTTGAGGCAGCCTCCTCTTAAATATTGAAGTTAATTTTAGTCTTTAATACACCTGCAGCTTTTGCCATCAAATTTTCTCCTTACACCATTATCCAAATCAGAATTAGAGCCCCAGAGGATAAAATAGTATGCTGCATCGCTGTCATATTCCGATGAGCTCCAGAAAAAGGCTGCTGTACCAAAAGCTCTGTAAAATAATTCAGAAGAGTTGGCATCAACTACCTCACCAGCAGGAAGGGCAGAAAAACCGCTTTGGTTCGTTGCTCCCTCATTAGGCTCCGTCCAGTATAGTAATGATTTCAAAGCACCTGCTGTTCCTAAATTATTTTCAACAATGGCTCTTAGAGAATGCCACTCGTCTGACCTTGGAATGTGCCACCCGTTAGGACACAGACCATTTGAATTATTTACAGCATACCAATTATAGAACATTCCGTAAGTGTTTTGGTTGGCAGCATTTTTATTCGGATATGTATAGGCGCCTGTTTTGTCAGCAAGCCAGTCTGTAGCAGCAAGGCCTGATCGGATTGGGCTGCCATTGTTATATTTAGTTGCTGCCAGATTCTCAGCAAACCAGATATCACTTCCTATCTTAACAGTTTTGTAATATCGTTCCTGATACAAGATCGAATCAATCTGACCAAATAATGCATCTTCGCCTTTCCCTTTGGTAAAAAAGTATGTATGTCCTTCATTATCGTTAACCCTTATTTTATTTTGCTCCTCAATATAAAGATCTCCATAACCTGGCATACCTCTGTAACCTATTAAACCAATATGGGAGTATGTAGTACTATGAATCATTGTTGAAGCCCAAGAAAGTTTGCTCATCACAGAAGGACCTATTTCAACCTTCAGAGTGTATTTGTTTGCTTTTGTAGTGGCATCAATAAAATTAGCACTTCCCAACTTGTCTTGATAAATATATCCTGCAGATCTTCCTGAAGAATAATTTCTTGCAATATCCGAATAATGTGTTTTCGAATATATCACATCACCAGGTGTTGCCGGAATCGTCATGTTGATTTTTTCACCTCTGCCATTACTTTCACATTTCCAATCTCCTGAGAAATTATAAAAGACATAGCAGCCATACCATGCTCCAACATAGTTATTGTCAACAGGCCTGAATCGGCCTCTTCCCGGACTTACTGCAGTGATGGTTGAAGAACCGCTTATTACACCTCCTGATTCTGTTTCCACCTGGACTGCCTCTTCAAAGGAAGTTAGCAGGTTTACTACATATTTTCCATCTGACTGAAGTGTTCTTACTCCAATAAACTTTAAACCTGTTAATGGCTTTGAAACAGCTCCAGGCAGTGTGAAATACTCCGGATAACTTCCCCAATCTAAAGAAATATGCATGACCCTTGGTTCTTCAATTGAAGTCCTTTGTGTTGGTGATAAATCAGAGAAAGGTAATTTGGAAATGTTTTTGTAGAAAAGAATGGTTGAAGATCCAAATAGCAGTTGATCATTTGATAAAGCTGTGGCCCTGTAAAATCCTTCATTCAGATTTATTTGCGTGCCAGATTCCCATTCATAATCCTTGTCCTGGTTAGAAAATATTACTTTAAAGCTTCCTGATACTGGTTTTCCGAGTCGATTTAACAAAGATGGATTAAATAGGATATTTTCATCAAGGTTAAAGATTAATATAGGTTTGGAGAAGCTTACCTGATAAGGCTGATTTATATCAGGAAGGTTTTCACTTTGAACATTTACTTCAATCGAAACATTTGGACCTTTAATGTTGCTAGTGGTAATAGTACAGGTTCCATTTGCTAAAGCAGAAATTTTTCCATCTGAAACAATTGCCACAGACGGGTTGGAGTTTGTATAAATAATATCTATAGTTCCATTTCCTGAAATGCTTTTGATATTTATATCAGCAGATTCCCCAGGAGCCATCAGAAGTTTTTCAGCGTTAGAATAGATAAGGGTAACAGTAGAATCCAGTTTGATTTCTTTAACCTTTGTTTCAGTGTTAGTATTGATATTTGTTCCTGGTTCGATTTTCCCGTCTTTTTTATTGCATTGTGCAAAGACTAGAATGATGAGAATAAAATGTAAGTAAAATTTTTTCATTTAATTTAAAAAAAAAGTTTGTAATGCTTTGAATTTTAATGGAGTGTGAGTTTGTTTTTCAAAGTTTTATATGCTCTATTGTTTAATAATTATTTTAAAATTAGGTATAAAAGAATAACCTGGAAATACCCGCTGATGAGTATTTTTTTATGTCTTCGTTTAAATAAGGCTTATGAAAGATGAGCAATAATTGATTACTGATTTAAGTTTTTGCCTTTTAACGAATTGGAAATAAAAGTTTGAAAAATAAAGGTAATACCTCCTTTTAGTTAGTTTTTATTATTCCATCTCTATACAAGTCCAGAGCTTGTTTCAGGATAAGATGAATCTTCTTTATAGGTAAATTTTTCTTCGGATTAACTCTAAAGATCTTCATTCTTGCTCTGTTGCCCGCTTCTAATTCAGGGAAATCAAGGTGTTTTCCTTCAACCATCAGAATATATGGTTCATTCGTTTTTTTATCCGTCCATAGATAGCAGAATGCCTTTTTTTTATAGATGAAGCAAGGCATCCCATACTTTTGAGTTTCAGCAACGTCTTTATCTTGTTCTAGGATGATACTTCTCAAAGCAAACAAACAACTTTTATTTGGTTCTTCCTTGGTCAAATAGTCGTTGTCAATATCTCGTAGCATAGAATAAAAGTTATTTGGAGTAGAGTTTAATTAGGAAAATACATTCTTATTAAAATTTGATTTTCATCCCTCCATCTGATCCACCCCTTTAGTTTTTGATAGTTAAAAAAAAGATCGTCGTTTATTTAACTGTCTAATATACTATAAACAGATAATATCTTTACTTTCTTTTAAAGCCACGAAATTGTCAGTAGTAATTTCAAAAACAAAAAGAGTCTGCCTCAATATAAAGCAGACTCTTTTTTCTTTTCTCTTCCTTAAAGATGAAGAAAAAAATGATGAGGTTATTTTAAAACAGACCCAGGATATTATCCCAAAGCTTTGCATAGTTAGTGTTAAAAAAAGTCCTTAAGCTCAGTCCTATAATCAACACGGCAACTGTAATCATAATTGGCTTACGTTTTACTCTGGAAACTAGAAATGCTGCAAAAGGAGAAGCAATAATACCACCTATTACAAGTCCGATGATCGTTTGCCATCCGGATATTCCGGTAAAGATCAGGAATGTACCGGCACCAGCAAGAGCAATGAAGAATTCAGCAAGGTTTACAGATCCGATTGTATAGTTAGCTGTTCTTCCTCTGCTTAAAAGGGTAGAAGTAACTATCGGTCCCCAGCCACCGCCACCGACAGCATCCATAAATCCTCCGAATCCGGCCAGCCAGCCAAGGTTTTTGGTTTTCTTTTTTACCTGAGTTTTATGGAATGCTTTTCTCAATATAATAACTCCGAGTATTAAAAGATATACAGAGATGAATGGTTTTATAATATCGCCGTTGATGATATCTGAGAGGAGGTAAGCCCCAAGTATTGCACCTAGCATTCCCGGAATCAGAAGGTATTTAAATAGTTTTTTATTGACGTTACCGAATTTAAGATGAGAAATTCCGGAAGCTCCTGTTGTAAAAATTTCTGCAACGTGTACACTCGCACTAGCAACGGAAGGAGGAACTCCTAAAGTTAAAAGAAATGAACTACAGGTTGCTCCATATGCCATTCCTAATGCTCCATCAACCATTTGGGCAGCTAAGCCTACAAGTATAAAATCTATGAGATTAACATTAAAGATGCTTTCAAAGAATACCGCGATTGGTTGAACCAGATCTGGCTGAGAAGCTATTATTTTATAAGAAATCAGAAATGCTGCTATCACAAATGCAATGGTACCGCCCACGATCCAGCGCATTTTCGGACTCTTTGCATTAAATTCATTGATTTTGTCAATGAGCTGTTCATTTACCTCCAGATTAGCTCCGGCATTCTCGAGTTGCTCTATTTCTGTTTCGATTTTATTCAGCTCCTGATCTTGTGCCTTATCTTTATCAGCACCTTCAGCAGATATGAATGTCGAGTTTGTATCCATGGGCTTATCGTTTTTTGGGTGGTTCCGGTTTTAATTATGAAAATCCTATTGAGGCTATTTCATTATACAAATATACAAAAGTTTTGAGGAAATACGCATACTCTATAGAATTAATATAGAATTAAATTGAAAATCTGGCAATTTGTTTTTCAAATCTAAGATATAATTCCCTGAAGATATTTAAGCTTCTGTAAAATAGTGTTTTAAGTTGAGCTGAAAACAGCTATCTTTTATTATTTATATCAAATTTTTTACAATTAACTCGAATTGGCAGTCTTCTGATTATTTGTATATATCTGAATCTTAGGATAGGATAATGTGCTGCCCAAAGATACTTTTTCCGGGATTTTCCATCAGTCTTATATTGGTCTCTAAAAGGCAGTTTAAATAATCGTATATTTAATGTCGAAAATTATATATAATGTCCTTCAACGCTCTTGGTTTGTCTTTGCCTTTAGTAAAAGCCATTGAAAAACAATATCAAACAGTCTACCCGATTCAGCAACAGGCGATCCCGGAAATTCTCAAAGGAAAGGATGTTTTGGGTATAGCGCAGACAGGCTCAGGTAAAACAGCGAGTTTTGTATTGCCGGTTTTAGATCTTTTACAAAAGAAAATCCCTTCGAGAAACAGGTATGTTAAAGTCCTGACACTGGTGCCGACAAGAGAACTTGCAGTGCAGGTGTCAGAAGTGTTTCAGCAATTCAGTTCAGGTCTTCCCGAGAAATTAAAAACCCTGGCTGTTTATGGCGGAGTCTCTATCAATCCACAGATGATGGCAATGAGCGGCACGGATATTCTGGTTGCAACGCCTGGTCGTTTGCTTGAACTCATTGATAATAATGCTGTATTTCTATCTGATATCAAAGTATTGATTCTTGATGAAGCGGATAAAATGCTGAATCTGGGCTTTGAAGAAGAAATGGGTAGAGTATTCAAACTATTGCCAAAGCAGCGCCAGACAATACTTTTTTCAGCAACCCTTGGGGAAGCTGTTAATTCTATCAAAGAAAACCTCCTTAAAGACCCTGTTACAATTGAGATTAAAAAAGATGAACAATCCGTTGAGCTGATAAAACAATCGGCTTACCTCGTTCACCCTGACAGAAAAGGAGTGTTGCTAAGGTATCTTATTAAAACCCGTGATATGCAACAGGTATTGGTTTTTGTTTCCTCTAAAAAACGGGCTGATAATGTTGTAGTTAAGCTAAATAAAAATGGGATTGAAGCAGCAGCTATGCATGGAGATAAAAGCCAGGGAGCTCGTATGGATGCATTGAAGAAGTTTAAGACAGGAAAACTAAGAGTGCTTGTTGCTACAGATCTTGCAGCCAGAGGTATTGATATACAGTTTCTTCCTTTTGTAATCAATTATGAATTGCCTAGATCGCCAATAGATTATGTCCATAGAATTGGGAGGACGGGAAGAGCTGAATCTCCTGGTGAAGCCATTGCTTTATTATGTGAAGAGGACAATCATCATTTTGGGATCATTCAAAAGAAAATGAAAAAGCAGGTTACCACTTTAGAAACCAATGATCTGGATCTTAAAGGCTATTGATAAGAAGGCGTTAAGACATAATGAATTTTATTGAGAAATTAGAAATACCTTTATTGAATGTTTGAGATAGGAAAATATAACAAATTAAGAGCCTTAAGGCTAACTCCTCCAGGGATGTTTTTGGGAAAAGACGGAGAAGAAGAGGTGGTATTATTACCTCACAG
Source organism: Sporocytophaga sp. (assembly GCA_024707265.1). Taxonomy (GTDB): domain Bacteria; phylum Bacteroidota; class Bacteroidia; order Cytophagales; family Cytophagaceae; genus Sporocytophaga. The sequence goes on from JANQAB010000002.1 coordinate 619,991, forward strand.
GTACATTCCTTCTACCCTTGTTGTGGATGATGAAATAGAGGTGTTTATATATCTGGATTCTGAAGACAGACTTATTGCCACTACTCAGACTCCTAAAGTGCAGTTGAATCAGTTTGCATGCCTTGAGGTAAAGGATGTAAACAGTGTAGGTGCCTTTCTGGATTGGGGACTGGAAAAAGACCTGATGGTTCCTTTCAGCGAGCAGAAAAAGAATATGAAAAGGGGCGAAAGCTATCTTGTCTACTTATTCCTTGATACTGAAAGCAACAGGCTTGTGGCAACCAGCAAGATTGATTCTTTCCTCGAAAAGGAAACTATAGAGCTTAATGAAGGAGATGAGGTGGATCTGCTTATTGGAGAATCTTCTGAAATTGGTGTAAATGTGATCATTAACAACAGATATAAGGGGTTGATATATCATAATGAAATCTTTAAAAACATTTACCCCGGAGATAAAACCAAAGGCTATATCAAAACGATCAGAGAAGATAATAAGATCGATGTAAGCCTTCAGCAACAAGGAGCTAAGAATGTAGATCCAACGGCGGAGTTCATTCTCCAAAAGCTTAAAGCAAATGATGGCTTTCTTGACCTTAATGATGACAGTGATGCCGGTGAAATAATGGTCAGACTACAGATGAGCAAGAAGTCATTTAAAAAAGCAGTAGGACTCTTATATAAGAAAAGATTGATTGTACTGGAACAAGATGGAATAAGACTGGTCCAATAAGTAGTAGAGTATAAGTTTTTCACTTACAAACGGATACTTGTTTTCCCTTAGGGTTCCTATTATATTTGTAGGGAAAAACCCTTAATTAACTTTACTATGAAACACACATTATTACTAGTAGTTTCAATGTTTGTCATTTGTTTTGCAAATGCTCAGACAAAGGACTATCTCCAAGGCCATGGAAAAGAAGTTCAGACTGTTATAAAAAATGAAAAAGGCGTCATAAGAGGATATGATTTTGGAGTCCCTGCTGAGACTGTGAGAAAAACAGAAGATGCTCAGTTCATCGCAGATGGTAAGAACTTTATGATCTTTAAGAAAGAAATAGATAAGAATGAATATGCTGAAATCATATATTATCTTGATGATCAACAAAAAGTAAAAGGTTTTGGTATAGCATTCATCGAAAATATTAACCTTTCATTTGAAGAGTCTCTGATTGATGATTTTCAAAAATACTTTAATGAGCGCTATGGTAAATTCGTCACCAATGACAAGAATGATGAAGTTTGGACTTCTAAAGATGGCTATTATGTGGAAATGGGAGACTCTAGTGAAGGTGGTGATTTGATGGAGATTGAAATAGAGATATATAAGAAATAAGTGTTTGTTTAAAATGCAGTTGCAGGAAAAAGCAGCTGCATTTTTTCAAGAGTTAAAGGTTTCTGAACTACTTTGAAATCACCAAGAAGACTCAGCTTTTCTTCTTCTCTGTTAAAATTAGTAAATACAAGAACAGGGATTTTTTTATCCAGTCCTGATTTTTTTAGTTGATTTATAAATTCATACCCATCCATCACCGGCATATCGATATCTAGAAAAATTAATGAAGGAAGCTTCTCTGATACAAGAAGATGTCTATACGCTTCTAGGCCATTGGTAAAGATTTTTACTTCTTTACAGAAATTTAATTTTACAAGTAGCTTTTCTACAAGAAAGTTACTTATGGAATCATCATCAATTACAAATATCTGATCCATTATTCTACTATATAAATGTCGTTGTAGCAAAATACAAAATAGTTTCGTTATAATAATGAATTAATCGTTAATAATACTCGATTAGTCCTATAGTTGTTAATGGTTGTAGAATCTTTCTACAGGTTTTCCAAATTTATTTTATAGGAGAAAAAAAAGCAGATTGATAGAATTGTTTCATAATCAGGTTGAAATGTGTTGAAGCCAATGATGTAAGATAAAATATGCATGCAGAGATTGACCTTGAATTTGATATTCAAATTTCTTAATAAGATATTAGCTGAATAATAACAGCTCCCTTCATGAAAACCCTGGAAAGCAGAATATCTCAGGAAAGAATTAATAAAGCATTAACAGTCATTGATCCTGTATTCCTGAACTCTCCTCAATACTTGAGTGAATCATTATCTGAGGTTCTTGGAACTAATATTTATTTAAAAGTTGAAATTCAGAATCCTGTAGGTTCGTTCAAAGGCAGAGGTGCTGAATTGCTGGTTTCAAACCTGAAAGACGAGAAAGAGCTGATTTGTGCAAGTGCCGGAAACTTTGGTCAGGCAATGGCATATTCTTGTCAGAAAAAAGGCATAGACCTTACCGTATTCGCCAGTTTTAATGCCAGCACTGCTAAAGTAAACCTCATGAGAAAGCTCGGTGCCAATGTGATTTTGTTTGGTGATGATTTCGAAGGTGCTAAAGAAGGTTCAAGGTATTTTGCCAAAAGATCTGGCGTTAGAGTTATTGAAGATAGCCTTGATATTGAGACTATTGAAGGTGCTGGTACCATTGGTGTGGAGCTTGCCGCGTTGCCGGAAAAATTAGATTACCTGCTGGTAGCTTTGGGTAATGGAGGCCTGTTTAATGGAGTTGCAAGTGTTTTTAAAAAACTTAGCCCACAAACTAAAATGGTGGCCATTCAGGCTGAAGAAGCATCTGCAATGATTGACTCTTGGAAAAAAGGGGAGGTTGTTGTTCATCATAGAAAGTTAAATACCGTGGCTGATGCCATTGCTGTTCGTGTGCCAATCCCTCAGGCTCTTCAGGATATGAATGGATTAATCGATGAAGGCTTTTTAGTTAAAGAGAAGAGTATCATAGAAGCAGTTAAATTGATCTACAAACATACCGGTCTGAAAGTAGAGCCATCCTCTGCTGTAGGTATTGCTGCAGTGATGGAGTACAATAACAAATTTAAGAACAAGAATGTAGGTGTGATTCTTTGCGGTGGCAATCTGACCGAAGAACAGGAGAAGGAGTGGTTTGGGTGATTTTTGAAAAAGTCTTTTTTTAAAATTGTAATTTACAAATGCTTAGTGGGTAATGAAACTTCTTAGCTAAAGTTTTTTTACCTAATAATATCATTATCCTGAAGATAATAAAACGCACCTCCAGATAGCTAGGAATTAATGTGGTTTCCTCGAAAATAATTTTTAATTCATTTTTTCAAGATTCTTAGATCGGTACGCCTCCTCTCAAAATTCTCACTCAAAATTTTATATTTAAGATAGATATCCCTTTTTGTGTGCTAAAGATAAAGGTTTATTTTTAAAGAATTAATTGTTGATTGAATGAAAAAGATTGTTATATAGTAAATTACCTTGTTGAATTAAAGATAAGTCAGCATAAGGTATTTAGATTGGAAATAAAAAAGTTGAATAAAATTAGCAGGAATAAATCGCAAAACCGGCAAGCATCAAATGAAAAAACAGAACATGACAAAACTAAGGTAAGTCATGATTGTGAGTAACAGATTTCAGCTCCACTTGATTGTGGTTATTAATAATGTTTGTTTTGAACACGGAAAAGAAAATTAAAATAACTTCATGATTATAAATAAGATTAAGTTAAAAAATTTCAGAAATATTTCAGATGAAGTTGAATATAACTTCAATGATAATTTTACTGTAATTATTGGAATAAACGGGAAGGGAAAATCAACGATTTTGCATTCCTTGAGAATTGCTTGTGGAGCCTTTTTTTTATCTATCCCTGAAGTTAAAAAAAGACATATAACACCAGATGAAATTCATTTAGCTTATAAAGAAAAACAATTGGTTCAAGTTAAACCTGTTAAGGTTGAAGCATATGGTAGTTTTGAAGAAGGACAATCTATTTGCTGGAAAAGACAGATTCTTGAGGATAGCAATACTACAACTTCAAGTGAAAAAGAAGTAGGCAATATCAGAAAAATAGGAAAAGATAAATATGAGAAAATTGTAAAGGAAGGTAACGATAAAACTCCTCTTCCTATAATGGCATTTTTTGGTACCTCAAGAGCTCATGGAGCAGGACGGAACAGGACCTCCAGAATAGGGAGGCAGATTTTTAAGGAAGGTTATCAAGATTGGTATGAGATGAAGTCTTCGACTTTTAAATATGAAGATTGGTTAAGCTCTTATGAAATTTTAAGAAAAAATGAAAAGGAGTATCCGAATACAATGGATGCTTTTGTGGAAGCTATAAAAAAGGCAAATCCATATATAGTCGAACTTGAGGTTGTGAGTGGTCAGTTATGGGTTAAAGTTGATATTGGAGGTGATGTATCAGATTTACTGCCAATAGAATTTCACAGTGATGGAATTCGTTTTTTTACTGAAATGGCAGCAGAGATAGCATATAGATGTATAATTTTAAATGGATACTTAGACAGAGAAGCTGTTAAACAAAGTGCAGGAATAGTTATGATTGATGAAGTTGATCTTCACCTTCATCCCTCATGGCAAAGACATGTAATTAAAGATTTAAAACTTGCTTTTCCTAAAATTCAATTTGTGAGTACAACACATTCACCATTTATTGTTCAGAGCTTATCAGCAAAAGAGCTTATCAATTTGGATAAGATTACTGATATTGATTTAAAATCGCTTTCAATTTCTGAAGTAGTTGAAGATGTTATGGGTGTTCCTTCAGAAATGTCAGAAGACAATATAATTGAAGAAGACTATTCTTCAGAATATCTAAAAACATTAGAAGTACTAGATGACCAAAATAAAAGACAGGTGAAACATAAATTGGACCAAATAGAATTGCAGATTTCAGACCCTGCGGTTAGGGCATTTTTAAAGATGAAAAGATTAGAGAAGGATATTTAAGCATGAGACCGATATTAAGGGGAGCTGTTCCCCAAATTAATGGAGTAGACAAGGTGGTCACAGATTACAAAGATTGGAGAGAAGATTTATTAGAGGTTCTTGGTAATTACTGTTCATACTGTAACATGGTACTAAATGACAGTCCACAGGTTGAGCATGTTAAACCCAAAATACCTCAACCAGGCCAAGTTCCAGGAGCACTTTTAAAATGGGACAACATGCTTTTAGCCTGCGGACCATGTAATAGAGCGAAAGGAAATAAACCTGTGAATTTTCATTATTTTCCTGACCAAAATAATACTCACCTAATTTTTGAATATATTGTAATTCTTCATCCGAAAAGGAATAAACAATACGCATGCATTCCTGTCCCTGCTAATAACCAGTCAGTAAATTATCTTAAAACTAAAAACACAATCGACTTATGTAAATTAAATGCATTAACTGTAAATCCTCGGGCAACTGATTTAAGGTGGAAATATAGATACGAAACTTGGTATTCTGCGAATGAAATATGGAGGAAACAATGGGATGACTGGGGACAAAATAAAAAAGATGGATTTATTCCACTTCTTATAGACACAGCTAAAGCAAAAGGTTTTTTTTTCTATATGGTACAATGCTTTTAAAGATATCACAGTCATAAAACAAGCGTTAATAAAAGCTTTTGCAGGTACTGATCCGTCTTCATTTGATCCAGCAGATGAATATAATGCCATTCCAAGAAATCCACATATCCTAAATGATCCAATATAAAAGCGATATATATTGTTATAAAAATATCATTACTGATTAATGATGGGTTTGCAGATTTAAGGTTGCCCAATAAACCAATATATGTATATGATTGAGGTATATCAGATTTTTAACTCAAAACTTTATTTTTTATACTCATTTTAAAAAAAAAACTTTGACCTTTTTTCTTCTATTTTGATTCGTTTAACATGAATGTTTTCTCTAAAAAAGAGGAGAAAATAAGGTAAAACTCCTGAAATTTCGGGTAAAAAGATCCAATATTCAGTAAAAAGTGAATATTGGGTTGAAGGCCAAGTTTTCAACTATAAAAGGCAAAATTATTCATAAAAGGACTGAATTATGTCAAGAGCAAGAATGTAAGGGATGCCTTTTTTTCTCCTTCCCCTTTATTTCAAAATTTGTTAGTAAATATTCACCTTCATCCTCCTTTGGTTTTCTCCCTTATCAAAAATTAATAGATATATGCCCGCATGTATACCATGAACTGAAATCTCCTGCTTTGCTCCTGAAGAAAGCACTCCTTGTGCCATCTGGTTTCCATTCGTATTCAATAGTTTCCATTGGCCATTTTTAAAAATCTCAGGAACTGCTATTTCGAATGTCCCGTCATTTGGATTGGGATACAAGGCTATTTTTTCTTCTGAAGTCTTTTTTTTTACCGGACTAAGAATATTCTCACTATAAATGCTTTTCAAGGCATTCAATGAGTAGACTAACGCAGAGTTAATATTGATTGCAACTTCGTTGGTGGGTGCACTGCATTCATCATCAAGGTAGGTGAATGCAGGAATCGTTGTGGGATAGGTACAAAAGCTGAGGTCATCATTATGAGGGCCATTCACTATTAAACCTGGAACAGGTTCAATTACACCATCAGCAGAGGATATGCGATGATGAATATGTTGAGGAGATTGAGTGCCAAAGCCAGTTACAAAGCAATAATTCAATGGATTTCTTCCTTTTTTAAAAAAAGAGAAAAGACCATTTAAAATTGTGTCACTTATTGCAAAATCATAGGAAGCTTTTAACCCTTTTGCTAAGAGATAATAATGACCTTCCTGCTCAAGTTCAGAAAAGTCAGCTTTTACAACTGATTCTTCTGAATACTGCCATTTCGAAGATGCAGATGTGGTGCCTGAGAAAACTGGTGTTTTCGTTGTCTTTTCTATGATCTGAAAATTAAGCGTTTTATCGGAAGGAATGATAGCTATTTTTGGAGCTTTGATAAAGTATCCTGCCTGATTTACTTTAGGTTGATAAACAATGGGATCATAGGGTAGCTTCACCAAATTGGAATCTCCGAAAATGATTTCATCTATATTAATCCATCCTGTAAAGTCAGGACCGCCTCCATTAAGGATAATGGCTAATTTGACAATCTCCCTGCTATTAACGGTATCATTTGTTGGCCAGCTTTGTTTGAATTTATTGGTATAATCAAAAGTAATCCATTTATATTCAGCAGCAGGTAAAACGGCAATTTTAGGATTATCGTCGTTGGTTTCTTTATTAGCCTTATCAAGTAACCTTAGCTCAAAGTCTACAGGATATTGCGTTTTGATTTTCACATAAACAAAGGGATTGGCACTTAAATCTGTTTTAGGAAAATACCCTACAAAATTTTCATAGTCAGACCCGACAGCTTGAGCATTGATGTTGAGAATACCATCCTTGTTTTTTACAGTGAAGTTCGGATGGCTATAGGAAGGTGTCCAGTCATTGCTGTTAAAATCCAATCTGTATCCCTTAGTTTGTGCGGTTGCATTGTTGCAAAGGAAACAGATGAACAGGATTAAGCTAATCAGATTTTTTTGTGTCATTTTTGCGTTTTTTTACACCAAATACCCAAAAATGACTTTAAATGACTTTACATTTTGCCATAGAATCCTTCGCAAAAGGGATTTATGAATAAATCAGGAGGTTTTTAACAGGTTTTTCCTGTATTCATTTGGTGAGCATCCCAGATTTTCTTTAAACACTCTGTTGAAATGGGGAATATTGGAATATCCAACGATATATGCGATATCGCTTATTTGTCTGTCAGTTTCTTCCAGCAATCTGCAAGCTTCCTGAAGTCTTATGGTGTTCAGGTATTTTTTTGAAGTCGTATTCAGGGATGTTTTGAAAATGGTAGCTATTTTATTTTCTGTCATTCCCAGTTCTTTTTGCATTACCTCAGAGTTGACCTCTTCACGTTGGTAGTTTTCAGCGATGTATTTGATTATTTTCTGAGCATCTTCATCAGCGATATTGCTGATATTAAGTTTTTGATAAGGATATTGATTGGAGGAAAGACTTCTTTGCTTTTTAAATTTCAAATAAAAATATATCAGAATATAAAAGGCCACAGTTGTCACAGTTATAATTAATACTTGAAACCAATTTTCTTTTCCTGCTTTTATATAAGCCACTTTAATTCTTTCTTTCACTCCGGTTTTTAGTAATTGGCAATTTTGTATGGAAAAAGAAGGTATCTGAGAATAATCCGGCGGACCAACTTGGTCTTCATTCACTTGCCACTTAGTAAACCACCAGCTTGGTGTTTTAAACTTGTTTATGTAAAGTCTGTAAACTTTTTGATCAGGTGAATAATCGATCTCCTGTTCCATTTGGCGATAACTGACTGCATCTTCCGGAGTGGAAAATCCTGGAACATTCACAAGGATGTGAAAAGGGATTCTCTTGGATTTGTCCGCTTCAAGCTCAATTTCCAGGTAATCAAAACCTGCGAGGTTCACAAAGCCTGATTCAGGAAAGATTGAAACGCCAAGATAGGGATAGGGAGCTCCTTTTTTTAAAGTATATTCAAAGAGAAGTTTATGATGTGTGGTATCAAGAAGATGAAGTTCTGAATTTCCATGATCGTTGAGTTTGTCATTATAAGAGGCAACCATCATTCCCGGATAAATCATCCAGTCTGACTTATATGAAAGATACAACAATACTATTGCGGCGATAAGTGGAAGAAATAATAGCAACTTACCTAGCTTCCCCTTAAAAGGGATATTTATCTTTTTCATTGTCAGGAATAAAGTAGCAAATTTACATAATTTTAAAGTGGTAAAACTGAAGAACACCTTCAATTAGTAAAGATGGATTTAATGGAGTCAATTCACACAGACATGTTGGGCCGAAAGATGGTTTTGATCAAACCAGTAAAAAGGATCGTGAGTCTGGTCCCTTCAGTTACAGAATTTTTGTTTGACATAGGCCTTGAAAATGAAGTGGTAGGTGTGACTAAATTCTGCAAATATCCTGCTACGGTTTCGGATAAGGTTAAAGTCGGAGGTACTAAAAATCTCAACCTTGATACTATAAATTCACTTTCTCCGGATCTGATCATTGCGAATAAAGAAGAAAATGAAAAAACCGCAATAGATGAATTGCAGAAAAAATATCCGGTATGGGTTGGTGAGGTTAAGACTGTTGATGATGCTTTTGCTATGATGAATAGTTTAGGAGTATTGACAGGAAAAGAAGAGGAAGCGAGCAATTTAACAAGGGAAATAAAAAACTCGCTGGATGCATACAGATCCTCAACAAATCTCCGGGCATGTTATCTTATTTGGAAAAAACCATTTATGACCGTAGGAGAAGACACCTATATCCATGCAATGATGGAAAAGGCAGGTTTTATAAATGTGTTTAAAGACAGAAACAGATATCCCATGACAGATTTGGATGAAATTAAAGCTCTTGAACCAGATATAATTCTTTTATCTTCAGAGCCTTATTTTTTTAAGGAAAAAGACAAGGAGGAGCTTGAACAACTATGTCCGACTCAGTCCGTTAAACTCGTTAACGGGGAGATTTTTTCCTGGTATGGAAGCAGAATGAGATTAGCATCAGATTATTTTAAATCTTTGTTTTAGTGCTGACAATGAAAAAGATTACGTTCATTTTTTTATTGGTAATGCTCTCCGGACTTGGTTTTAGTCAGGATATAGATTCCAAGGCTAAAGCTTTGTATGAAAGTGGAACTCAAAAATTTAAAGATGGGAAATATCAGGAATCAGTTGATGATTTTACTGCAGCCATAACCATTCGCCCGGATTATCAGGAGGCTTTACTTGGAAGGACTGAAGCCAATGATAAACTGGGAAATAACTTCCAATGCATGGAAGACCTTGACAAGCTTACAAAACTCAATCCCAAAAACTCAGATTATTTTTTCCGCAAAGCAAAACTGAAATCCAAGATCGGTCTGGATGATGAAGCACTATTGGATTACTCCCAGCTTATCATGATCGACCCAAAGCATTTTTCCGCATTATATGAAAGGGGAATTCTGTATAACCTTATCGGCATGTATGAAGAGGCTTTTATGGATTTTAAAAAATGCGGTGAAATAAAACCTACGGCTGAAATTTTATATACACTTGGCGTATTGAGTTACAGACTGGGAAGGGATTCGGAATCTGTTAATTATTTTACCAAATCGATCAACTTCGATAAGCAAAATAAGAACTATTTTATCTACCGTGCAAAGGCGAATAACAGGCTTGGAAATTATAATCAGGCTATGGCAGATGTGAAAATTGCAATGAATCTTTCCCCGGAAGATGCAGAGGTGTATTTCATTCTCGGAACGACCTATCAATATCTTAGAGATTTTACCAGTTCTCTTGCGGCACTGGACAAGGCAATTATGCTCAAAAAGGAAGAATTTGACTTTTACTTTTTCAGAGCTTCAGTCAAGACGAATCTGGGTAGCATTCAGGCTGCTATTGAGGATTACGATCAATGCAGCAAACTCATGCCTGATAAAATGGATGTTTATTTAAACAGGGGAAATCTGTTTATGAAGCTTAATAATTTTGACAAAGCAGAGGCAGATTACACAAAATATCTTGAGCTCAATCCGGGAAATTTTTCACTTTATCAAAAACGCGCAGAGGCAAATATTGGCAGAGGCAATTTCAGAGAAGCAGTAAACGATCTTAATACTTTGATAGAAATAAGATCTTCCAGTGCTCAGGCGCATTATTTAAGAGGAGTAGCGAAATTAAGTCTGAATGAAAAGGAAGAAGCCTGTAAAGATCTAACCAAGTCAATTGAGTTAGGGTCTTCACAGGCTTCTGATTTGATCAAGGCAAATTGCAATTGATCTTATATCTATTGAGGATTAGAAACTAAATCCTGCTTTTTCCAGATCATCCCAGAAGTGAGGGTAAGATTTCTCTACTACATGCGGATTCTCGATCTTAATTGATCCTAATACAGCCAGAGGTGCAAAAGCCATAGCCATACGGTGGTCATCATAAGTTTCAACTGCCTGGCCGTTCACTTCGAAGTCTCCTTTAACAATTTTGTATACAGAATTTTCTTCTACTTCAATCAGGTCGCTTCCGAATTTCTTAAGTTCGTTCTGCAGAGCAGAGATTCTGTCTGTTTCTTTTATTCTAAGGCTTTCAAGACCAGTCAGTGTAAGTTCGATACCTTTTGCAGCAGCAATTACAGCAATAGTTTGAGCAAGGTCAGGATTGTCAGAGAAGTCAAGAGACTCAACGCCTTTTACTTCCTGGCTTTCAAGCGAGATTCCTTCTTCAAGGTATGTGGTTTTAACACCTAGTAAATCCATGAAGTCAGCGATTTTGCTATCGCCCTGGATAGAACCGTATTTGTAACCAGACAACTCGATTTTAGCATCAGGAGCCAATGCAGCTATAGCATACCAGTAGCTTGCAGCTGACCAGTCAGATTCTACTGTATAATCAGCAGGGATAAATTCCTGATTTTTGATTGTAATGATATTGCCTTCCCATTCGCTTTCTATTCCGAAATGGAAAAGAAGATCAAGAGTCATTTCGATATATGGCTTAGAACCTACTTTGCCGGTAAGTTCAAGAACAAGACCATTTGGAAGAAGAGGAGCAATCATAAGGAGAGCAGAGATATATTGACTGCTAACATCGCCTCTTATTTGAATTCTGTTGTTTTCAGCTTTTTCTGTATCAAAGCCTGAAAGTTTAATAGGAGGGAAACCTTCTTTTCCTTCGTATTCAATTTCAGCCCCAAGTTGTCTTAAAGCATCTACAAGAATACCGATAGGTCTTTCCTGCATTCTTTTTGTACCTGTAAGCACTACTTCTTTTTCTGGTTACTGCGCTATAAGCAGTAAGGAATCTCATAGTAGTTCCGGCATCCAATACATCAAACACATCATCTTCAGATTTAAGAAGACGGATTAGTGTTTGAGTATCTCTGGCATTTGAAAGGTTTTCAAGTTTAGCTGAACCACCTGCAAGTGCATTTATTACTAATACACGATTACTTTCACTTTTAGAAGCAGGAGGAGTGATAGCTACCTCTATAGTTTGAGAAAGTTTGTTTATGCTCAGAACGTTTTCCTGAACAGAAGGAGTGATCTGTTCTGTTTGAGTAATTTCCGGCTGAACCTGAGAAATTATTTCTACAGTTACTTCAGGAGCTACTTCTGGTGCTACTTTAGGAGTTGCAGGCTTTTTAGCAGCGGTCTTTTTAGCTATTGCCTTTTTAGCGACCGCTTTCTTAGCTACCGTTGCTTTTTTTGCTGTTGCTTTCTTAGCTACAGTTTTCTTAGCTACGGTTTTTTTAGCTACAACCTTTTTAGCAACAACAGCTTTCTTAGCTGAAGTTTTTTTAGCAACTGCTTTTTTGCTAACGGCCTTTTTGGAAACTGCTTTCTTAGCAACAGCTTTTTTGCCAGCTACCTTTTTGGAAACTGCTTTCTTAGCAACAGCTTTTTTGCCAGCTACCTTTTTTACTAACTGCTTTCTTAGCTGCGGCTTTTTTTGCTACTGCCTTTTTAACGACTGCTTTTTTAACGACTGCTTTTTTTGCTGTAGTTTTTTTGGCAGCAGCTTTCTTAGCTACTGCTTTTTTACCTACAGTTTTCTTAGCAACAGCTTTCTTAGCAGTAGTCTTTTTAGATGCTACCTTTTTGGTAGCAGCTTTTTTACCGGTAGCTTTTTTAGCAGCAGCTTTTTTAGCAACTGTTTTTTTAGCGGTTGTATTTTTGCTTGCAGCTTTCTTGGCTGTAGCCTTTTTCGCAGCTGCTTTCTTCGCGGAAGCTTTCTTGCCCGCTGCTTTTTTTACGGCTGCTTTCTTGGCCGATGTTTTAGCTTTCAGTTTCTTTTTTTGCCATTTTTATAAAGAATAAAAACGAATTGAATCCATTATGTCTTTAAATGTTAGAGGATGGTTGTAGGTTGAATGCCCTATCGGGTTTAATAAGGAACCTAAAATCTCATCCTGCTCATTTTTTTTGTCCTGCAAAGTTAAAGGTAGAATTTTTTCTGAATCGTATTCAAAAATTTCTGTTTTTCCAAAAATTGCAATGATATAATTTTTTATTTCGTTCAGTTCTAGTTGTGAAATGAAGCCGTTCTTCATTGATATATATGCCTCGCAAATCATTCCTATCGCAATAGCCTCGCCATGCAATAGCTTTTTGTGAGGTATATTCAGAAAGTAGCTTTCTATGGCATGGCCAATTGTGTGGCCAAAGTTCAGAATTTTTCTTAATCCTTTTTCTTCCGGATCTTCTTCTGTAACCTTTTTTTTTGATCAGTACTGAATGTTCTACCAGGTTTTGCCACTCTTGCTGGGCCAGGCTCTTTTGTCTGATCTCATCCCACTTGCTCTTGTCAGCTATGAGTGTATGTTTTATTACTTCTGCAAACCCGGAACGCAGTTCATTGTTTGGTAATGTCTTCAGAAAAATAGTATCAATAAGCACTGCATCAGGAATACGAAAGACCCCTATATGGTTTTTGAACAGATGAAAATCAATACCCAGTTTGCCTCCAACACTTGCGTCCACTTGTGCCAGAAGAGTTGTTGGCACTTGTACAAATGATATTCCTCTTTTGTATGTAGCAGCACAGAATCCGCCCATATCACCGATAACACCCCCGCCCAGATTGATCAGCAATGACTTTCTATCGAGTCTTAGATTCGTGAGTTTGTCCCAAATGTACTCACAAGTGCGCAAATTCTTCTGCTCTTCCCCACTTTTTATTACAATTATTTGTTCTTCCGGCAGGCTTAGACCTAGCAGGGGAAAACAATATTTGTATGTGTTTTCATCTGCAAGCAATGCAATTTTAGAAAATTTTCTTTCTTTCAAAAATCTATTCAGCTCTTCTCGGATGCTTGCTGTTATGACTACTAATTGATTATTCATGAATTTTTAAGCTTAAGCTGTTAAAGCGATCTTAACCTGTAAGATTGGATTGAAATCTTTAGAAAGCTCTGCTTAGCTTGATTTTAAAGGGGAGACAGAGTGGTGTTCTAAAGAAAAATTCTGATGCTTACTTCAGTTGTGCCTTAACACAAATACAAAAATAAACCCGCAAAGTTAATAACCTTGCGGGTTTAAATATTTTTTTTTTCACAAAGACATTGAAGTTGAAAACAATGCCTCATATAAAAACTTGAACTTAAGCTTTTGAAGCAACAGCTTTCATGATTTCTGTCTGCTTTCTGATACTCTCTTCGTGAATGATTTTATAGATTTCTATAATGTATTCAGGGGTCAGATTCATCTTGGTAGCAAGCTCAGCTCTGTTCTTCATAATGTCATCCCATCTTTTTACCTGATAGGTAGTCACATTATTCTCTCTCTTGTATTCGCCGATTTTTTCAACGATAGCCATTCTCGCAGCAAGCACTTCGATAAGCTCTCTGTCAAGATTGTCTATTTTCTTTCTTAAATCGTCAAGATGATCGTTAAAGTCTTTGTCTGAAGAAGAGTCTTTTCTTACTTTCAATTCAGAAAGGATTTCATCAAGTCGAGCAGGTGTTATTTGCTGATCTGCATCACTCCATGCTTTTTCAGGTGTGATATGCGTTTCGATCATAAGACCATCGAAGTTAAGGTCAAGAGCTTTTTGAGAAATTTCAAATATTAGGTCTCTTTTTCCTCCGATGTGGCTAGGATCACAGATAATAGGTATTTGAGGGGCAATTCTTCTTAACTCAATTGGAATTTGCCACATTGGAATGTTTCTGAATTTTGACTTGTCAGATGTTGCAAATCCTCTATGGATAGCTGCAAGGTTGGTAATACCAGCCCTGTGTAGTCTTTCGAATGCGCCTATCCACAATGGAAGTTCAGGGTGAGTAGGGTTCTTAACTAAAACTGCAACATCTTTTACACCTTGAAGGGCATCCGCCATTTCCTGTACAGAGAATGGACTTACAGTGGTTCTTGCACCGATCCAAAGTACATCTATTCCATATTTCAGAGCTTCTTCTACATGTTGCGTATTTGCTACTTCAGTTCCAACAGGTATGCCTAGTTCTTTTTTAACATCAGCAAGCCATTTCAAACCTTCTGCGCCTGCACCTTCGAAGCTGTTAGGTCTTGTTCTGGGTTTCCAGATACCTGCTCTAAGCACATCTACTTTCCCAAGGTCTTTTAACAGTTTAGCAGTTGCCATTAACTGTTCAGGTGTTTCAGCACTGCAAGGCCCAGCAATGACAAGTGGTTTGCCCTTTACTTTTGCCCATTTTTCTAAAGGATTTACTTGTAAATTAACTTCCATAATTTTTTTCAAAGAATAAATTAGACCAACAATTCATTGTCCATTGTCGTTCTTATCTAACGTATGGACAATCACAACCTTGTATCTTTTGACGACACTTCGGCAGCTTTTTCTTCCCGTCCTGATCGTGAACTAAATAAGATGAATTTTTTATTCACAATTATGGGGATGGGTAAGTTAACAAAGATAGGCAGTTATTTTGTAAAAAGTGCATTAAAATGGAAACTTCCTGTCAAAAAAGTAATAAAAAATATACTTTTTAATCATTTCTGCGGAGGAGAGAATCTGGATGAATGCAAAATTGCAATCGATAACCTAAGTTCTTCGGGAGTTAAAACAATTTTAGATTATGCGGTTGAAGCCGAAAGTTCTATGGCTGCATATGATCATACTATGGATGTGCTTCGGAAATCCATTGATTTAGCAACCTCTGATAAGAATATCCCCTTTGTTGTATTTAAAATGACAGCTTTATGCCGCTTTTCCATTTTGGAAAAAGTACAGAGTGGTATCGAATTAAATTTTACAGAAAAGGAAGAGTTCTCTCACTTCAATCAGATGGTAGAAAAAATCGCTGGCTATGCTTCTGGTGCAGATGTAAGACTTATGGTGGATGCAGAGGAAAGTTGGATTCAAGATACTATCGATGCCGTTACATTGAAATTAATGAATCAATATAATAGAGGTAATGTTTTGATATTTAATACATTTCAGATGTATAGGGTGGATATGCCATTTCTTCTGAAAGAGGCTATAAATTCTGCAAAGGAAAATGGTTATAAGCTTGGGGTAAAACTTGTACGGGGGGCTTATCTAGAAAAGGAGCGTAAAAGAGCTCTGGATTTAGGGTACCCTTCTCCCATTTTTCCTACTAAGGAAGAAACAGATCAGGCATTTAATGAGGCTCTTGAGTTTTGTCTTAATAATCTTAATTATGTGACAATTGTTTCAGGAAGTCACAATGAAGAAAGTAATCTGCTTCAGACGAGAGTTATGGCATCTATGAAGCTGGATAATAATGATGAAAGGGTTTATTTTGCGCAACTTTATGGCATGGGAGATCATATTTCTTTTAATTTAGCGAGGAAAAATTTTAATGTAGGGAAGTATCTGCCTTTCGGACCATTAGAGGCTGTGATGCCTTATTTACTCAGGAGGGCAGATGAAAATAAATCCATTAAGGGTCAGACAGGTAGAGAACTTTCGCTTATAAGGAAGGAAATAGAAAGAAGAAAGCAATTGCGTTAATTAAATCTGTTGTAACTGATCTACTTTTTCCCCTTTCCCCAAGAGCGTTTTTAAGATTTTTTTAGCGTTAAAAAACTGAGATTTAGATGTTCCTTCTGAAATGTGCATCATTTCACTAATTTCCTTGTGCGAATAACCTTCTATCACAAAAAGGTTAAACACCATTCTTGATCCTTCCGGAAGCTTATGAATTACATTCATCAATTCTTCTCCGGACATTTTCTCAATGACGTCATCATCTGCAAATACCGGCAAATTAAAAGATTCAGGTTCAGATAAAGAAGACAAGTATTTTCTTTTGCGGAATTCTTTGATAGCATTATTGGTAACGATCCGTCGCATCCAACCTTCTACAGAGCCTTTTTCTTCAAATGAGTGAAGGCTTTGGAATATCTTAATCATCGATTCCTGAAACAGGTCTTCCGCATCTTCTCTGCAGGAAGAGTATCTGAGACAGACAGTCATAAGTTTTTTTGAATATAGCTTAAAAAGTGCTTCCTGTGCAATAGAGTCGTTTTTCTTACATCCTCTTATGATTTCCTCTATAGACAGGTGCATACTTGAAATTAGGTATTGCTTAGTTTTTGAATTCAAACATTAAACTAACACTTGTTTCTTTTTGAAACAAGTGTTAGTGTGAATTTATTAGTGATTGTACGGGTTAGTTGTTAAAAAGGATTTATAAGCATTATGTTTTTTTAATATGTTGCTTTAAGCAACACTATGGTTGGTTTTCTGGTATAAATTGTTTAAATAGTGATATGGATGGCGTAAATTTTTATAAGGTGTTAAAAGAGTTAAGGTTGGAAGAAAATCTTACTCAGGAAGATATTTCCAATTTATTACATATAGATAGGAGTAATATCGCCAATTACGAAAGAGGAAAGCGTCTTCCTTCCTTAGAATCCCTGATAAAAATTGCTGAATTTTTTAATGTATCCCTTGACCATCTTATTCTTGGGAAGCGATTCGGAGCTGAAAAAGGGGAGGAAGGTGATGTTTACTCTCAGGAAACATTCCGAGAATTAATGGCTGATAATACAGCTCTTATGGAAGAACAGCTTCGTCTTTCCGAAATAGTAGCTCAAAGAGAGGAAGAAATCAAGATTTTAAAAAATTATCTGAATTCAATAAAAGAATACAATAATTTTCTGGAGGGTAAAGTTAATTCTCTTGAAAATCAGATAATAAAGGGGGACTCCGAATAAGATTTAAACCTTCCGTTTCTTAATCAGGTTAAACTTTTAGATAATTTGGAAAGGGAAGATATTATGAAATGGTTGATTGGATTAATTGCTTTCTTAGGTATTTCAGTATTTTCATATGGTCAGGGAGAAGCAGCTAAGGATCAAGGAGAAGATGTCTCCATTAGTTGTGCCTGGGTAGATAGTGAAAATATTGTTTGCTTTGCGGTACCTGAGGGAGAAGGGGGGGGCGACAGATTCCTTAAATCAAGATGGAGTTGAAGTAGAAGAGGAAGTGATTCCTAAAGAAACTCCAATTCCAAACTCAAACTCTAATAGAGAAGGGAAGAACATCAATAACAATGTTGTTGTAGAGAAACGAAAAATTCTCCTTTAGAAATAAAGCTTGTATTTAATACAAATTATAAAAAGGCGGCCCTTCATAAGAGCCGCCTTTTCGTTTTTCTAATGAAAAATATTAAAGGTTTTTAGAGCTTGCTTTGGCAGCATAGTACTCTCTGTTCATTTTAGCAATTGTGTCCTGAGAAATTTCTTTTGGACATTCAACAGAACAAGCTCCGGTATTTGTACAAGCACCAAATCCTTCCGCTTCCATTTGAGCTACCATTTTCTCTACCCTAGAAGCTCTTTCTACCTGTCCTTGAGGTAATAAAGCAAGTTGGGTGATTTTTGCGGCAACGAAAAGGGAAGCTGATGCATTTTTACATGAAGCCACACATGCTCCGCAACCTATACAGGTAGCCGCATCAAAAGCTGCATCTGCATCTATTTTAGAAATGGGAATCGCATTGGCATCAGGAACTCCTCCGGTGTTTACAGAAACAAATCCGCCAGCATTGATAATTCTGTCAAATGCACCTCTGTCTACTACAAGATCCTTTATAACCGGGAATGCAGAGGCTCTCCATGGTTCTACGACAATAGTATCCCCATCTTTGAAGCTACGCATATGGAGCTGACAGGTCGTGATACCTGTTTTAGGTCCGTGAGCCCTTCCATTAATATACATACTGCACATACCACAGATACCTTCGCGGCAGTCATGGTCAAAAGCGATAGGCTCATCTCCTTTGCTTATAAGGTCCTCGTTCAGAACGTCGAACATTTCAAGGAAAGACATGTCTGGAGATACATCTTTTACATTGTAAGAGACCATCTTGCCTTCAGATTTAGAATTTTTCTGACGCCAGACTTTTACAGTTAAGTTCATTGTTCCGCTCATTATTTGTAACTTCTCTGGGTTAATTTAACAGTTTCAAACTTTAGGTTTTCTTTGTGAAGTTCTTCTGCCTTATCCTCTCCTTTAAATTCCCAGGCGGCAACATAGGCATAGTTATCATCATCTCTTTTTGCTTCGTTTTCTTCAGTCTGATATTCTTCTCTGAAGTGTCCTCCGCATGATTCATTTCTATTCAAGGCATCTTCTACCATCAATGCTCCTAGTTCTATAAAGTCAGCAACTCTACCTGCTTTTTCAAGGCTTTGATTTAGTTCTTCACCTTCTCCAAGAACTTTGACGTTTTTCCAGAAATCTTCTTTTAATTCCTTTATTAATCCTTTAGCCTTTGTAAGACCTTCTGCATTTCTGGCCATACCACAGTAATCCCACATGATTCTGCCAAGTTCTCTGTGGTAATGCGTTACGCTTTTAGTTCCTTTTATTGAAAGGAATTTTTTTGTTTGGGCTTTAACCTTGTCTTCTGCTTCTTTGAATGCCGGATGGTTTTTGTCAACAGCTTTAGGTCCTATTCCTGCAAGGTAATCTCCTACAGTATAAGGGATTACAAAGTAGCCGTCAGCAAGTCCTTGCATCAGTGCGCTGGCTCCCAACCTGTTGGCTCCATGGTCGGAGAAGTTAGCTTCTCCAAGTGCGTAAAGTCCAGGAATTGTTGTCATCAGATTGTAATCAACCCAAAGGCCACCCATTGTATAGTGAACTGCAGGATAAATACGCATTGGATTTTTGTATGGATTTTCTCCGGTAATCTGAGCATACATATCAAACAAATTACCATATTTAGCGCGTACTGAATTTTCTCCAAGTCGTTTGATTGCATCAGCAAAGTCAAGATATACTGCTAAACCGCTAGATCCAACACCTTTATCAGCATCACATTGTTCTTTTGCATTTCTTGAAGCTACGTCTCTTGGAACAAGGTTTCCGAATGATGGATATTTTCTTTCAAGGAAATAATCTCTTTCATCCTCGGCAATTTCAGAAGGGTTTCTTTTATCTCCTACTTTTTTAGGAACCCAAACTCTTCCGTCATTTCTTAAGCTTTCACTCATCAAAGTCAGTTTAGACTGATGATCTCCTGAAACAGGAATACATGTTGGGTGAATCTGAGTAAAGCACGGGTTGGCAAAGAATGCTCCTTTTTTGTGAGCTCTCCATGCTGCAGTAACGTTAGAGCCTTGTGCGTTTGTTGATAGATAGAATACGTTTCCATATCCACCTGTACACAGAAGTACGGCGTGGCCCGCGTGAGAAGTAATTTCTCCGGTAACAAGATCTCTTGTTACTATACCTTTGGCAGCGCCGTCAATCATTACAAGATCCAGCATTTCCGTTCTGGAATACATTTTAACATTACCAAGACCGATTTGTCTTGATAGTGCACTATATGCTCCCAGAAGTAATTGCTGGCCGGTTTGCCCTCTTGCATAAAATGTTCTTGAAACCTGAGCTCCTCCAAATGATCTGTTATCCAGAAGTCCTCCGTATTCTCTTGCAAACGGAACCCCCTGAGCAACGCACTGGTCAATTATATTTACACTGACTTCTGCAAGTCTGTACACGTTCCCTTCTCTTGCTCTATAATCTCCTCCCTTTACAGTATCATAAAATAATCTGAAAATACTATCACCATCATTTTGATAGTTTTTTGCGGCATTGATACCTCCTTGAGCTGCGATACTGTGAGCTCTTCTTGGGCTATCCTGAAAGCAAAATGCTTTTACATTATAGCCAAGTTCTGCGAGAGTCGCTGCGGCAGAAGCTCCGGCTAATCCGGTTCCGACCACTATAATATCATATTTTCTTTTATTAGCAGGGTTTACAAGCTTCAGATTGAATTTATGCTTGGTCCATTTCTCTGCTACAGGTCCTTCAGGAATTTTAGAATCTAATTTAGTCATATCAATTATGTGGACTATCTGATGAAACAAATATAAAGCGGTATAGCTGCAAATCCTGCAGGAACAAGTATTGCGAAAGCTGTTCCCAATTTTTTAATGAACGGAGTGTATTTCGGATGTCTAAGTCCCAAAGTCTGGAATGCACTTTGGAAACCATGGTTAAGGTGAAATGCAAGAAGAAACATAGCTGCCACATAAAATAATGTGTAAGGTACATTGCCAAATGTAATGATTGCATCATCATAAATGGTCATAGTTGCAGTGTTGGTAATTTTGTGAGGCACAAAAAATGACTTCAGGTGTACGATAAGAAAGATCAGAACCATTGAGCCTGACAATCCCATGTTCCTTGAAAACCAACTGCTGTTTTCAGACGGTTTGTTGTAAGCATATCCTTGAGGACGGGCTTTTTTGTTCTTTACAGTAATGATTGCTGCATAGATAATGTGTACTATGAAGCCTCCGAAAAGGACGTACTCTGCTGCCTGTATCACGGGATTAGTTTTCATGAATTCCGCGTAGGCGTTGAAATCAGCTCCATCACTTTTCAGGAGCAGCAGATTACTGAGAAGATGTTCTAACAGGAACGAGATCAGAAACAGACCTGTTAAAGACATTATCAGTTTTTGACCAAGGTTTCCGGACAAAGCCTTACTTAACCAGCCCATAATTTAATAGTGTTTTTTTAGTTTTAAATTAATATTAACTTGCCCAAAGTTACATTCGGGAATTTTAGTATGCAATGCAATTTTTTGCATTTTTTGTCATATTTCAAACATAATTTGATTTCTGTTGTAATAATTATTCGCGTGTATAACATTATCCCAGCGAGATTTAAATGAAGGTTCTGAAAACATGTTATATAAATTTTTTTATAATCGTTATGCTCTGTCTGGCACAACGAGCGCATGCCACTCACATCAGGGCAGGTAATATTCTTACCCAAAGACTGACTGACCTGAGATACAGATTTATTCTTATTGTCTATACCAATCGTGTTGCAGTTGATGGCGGTGTGGATGATCCGACAGCTACATTAGATTTTGGAGATGGAACATCTTTAGAACAACCAAGAGATTCTAAAAGGCTTATCCGGAACGATACATATGAGAATATATATTATTTTGAACATACATATCCTGGTACGGGATCTTATAGGGTTGGATACACAGAATCCAATAGAAATGGAAGTATTAAGAATATCGGGAATTCTATAAATACTCCGTTTTATATAGAGTCTTTAGTATCAGTAGTTTCCGGCGTTTCGGTTGTAAACTATTCCCCCACGATGGCGATCCCTCCTTTGGACAAGGCTCAGAAGGGGAAACTTTATGTATACAATCCGGGTGCATACGATATAGAAGGTGACAGTATTTCATACAGACTTGTAACCCCTAAGCAGGCTGCCGGTGTAGATGTCTCAGGATATTTTACACCAGACAATATGACTTTAAACAGTGTTACAGGAGATTTAGTTTGGGATGTTCCTCAGGAAGAAGGTCTTTTTAATGTGGCTTTTTATGTCGAAGAATGGAGAAACGGCATCAGAATCGGCTATGTAACCAGAGATATGCAGATAGAAGTATTGCCAGCCAAAAATGATCCTCCTGAATTAAGCAAAGGTCTTGATACATGTGTCGTTGCCGGAGATACTTTAATTTTTGAGATAGAAGCCACAGATCCTAATAATCATGATGTAAGGATTACTTCTACTGCTCCTACAGGGGTATATCAATTGGGCGCTACGTTTACAAATCCTCCACCTTTTTGGTAAAAATCCTAAAGGCGTTTTTAGATGGGAAACTAAATGCGAACATGCAAGAAATCAGCCTCATCAAGTGGAGTTTAGGGCTGTTGATTATCCTGCTGATACAACTTTACAGCTTGCAGATTATCAGACCTTAAGAATTAAAGTTATTGCCCGACCTCCTCAATTAAAGACAGTAGTGCCAGAAGGAAAAGGCCTACGATTGACATGGGAGAATTATGATTGTTCTTCAGCTTCCAGAATCCGGATTTACAGGAAAAGCTGTGATGCTACTGATTATAAGCAGGATCCTTGTCAGATTGGAGCAGAAGGTTTTCCCGGGTATACTTTTTTAGCTGAGGTACCTGCTACCCAAACCACTTATTTAGATAATAATAAAATAGTCAGAGGCAATTTTTACTGCTATGTTATTGTTGCTACTTTTCAATTGCCTCAAGGCGGTTTGAGTAAAGGTTCGGATGAGGTTTGCGGTAGTCTGGACGACAATGCTGCAGTCTTAGCTTCTGTCAATGTTGATATTACCGATACATCAGCCGGAAAAAATACCGTTAAATGGTTTATGCCATTGAATCCACCCAGTGGCTCTTATACATATAAAATCTTCAGAGCAACTGGTATTAATGGAACAGATTATGTGGAAATAGGTCAGCAGACTGATACAATATTTGTTGATCAACCTCTTAACACTGCAGACACTTCTTATAATTATAGAGTTGATCTGCTGTTTTCTGACACAATACCTAGCGACCCTGCCAGTACCTTATTTTTACAGACAGTTCCGGGCGACAGGAAAGTTACGGTTTCCTGGACAATGAATGTGCCATGGAATATTGACTCGCTGAAGCTTTACAGGAAAGCAGAGGGTGAAACTTCGTTTTCCCTTTATCAGACATTGCCGGGAAACATTTCCGGAAGTTATACGGATGATAATCTTGTCAACTGTGATACTTTCTGTTATTATATGGAGTCTTATGGAAGCTATTGCAATACATTGTATTCCAAGCCACTGATCAGCACATCTGAAATTAAATGTGAACTTCCAATGGATGATCAGATACCTCCACCGCCATTCCTCACTATAATAACTCAGGATTGCAAGAGTCAAGAGTTGCTAAACAGAAATATCCTGAACTGGACCAGGGTAGGTGATCCATTCTGTAACAATATAGATCATTATAATATCTATTATGCCCAGTATGAAGATGATGAATTAGGGTTCTTCAAATCGGTACCCGATACTACCTATATTGTTTTCGATACTATTTCATTATCGGGTTGCTATACCGTATCAGCCGTCAATATTTTTGGTGTTGAAGGTCTGCAAAGTAACAGAGTTTGTGTAGATAATTGCGTTTATTATGAATTGCCCAACCTTATCACTCCGAATAATGACAATTATAATGATGAAGTTGTGCCTTTCCCGACTCCAAGATATGTTGAAAAGGTAAAGTTCTCAGTTTATAATCGATGGGGAGCACTTGTTCATGTTCAGGATGATGATATTTTGATCCATTGGAATGGAGGAACAAATAAGGATGGAATTTACTATTATGTGGCTGAGATAAAATATGTTAGGCGATTAAGGAAGAAGGATGAATTTCAGGATTTTAAAAGCTGGTTACATATTTTAAGATAATAAGGTTTTCTCATATTGAAATACAGCCAATTACCTTGACAAAGGAAGAGAGTTGGTTTAAACTTTTGTTAAGTTTCTGTTAAGCTTTAAATTGCAAGCCGAAAAAACTAAAAAAAGATGAAAGCTTACGTATTTCCCGGTCAGGGTTCTCAATTCTCAGGAATGGGAAAAGATTTGTATGATCGTTCAGAAAAGGCAAAGTCACTATTTGAAAAAGCAAACGAAATTCTTGGTTTCGATATCACGAATGTAATGTTCACAGGCACTGATGAGGAGCTTAAGCAAACAAAGGTAACTCAGCCTGCTATTTTTATACATTCAGTAGTACTGGCAAAAATCAGCGAAAACTTTAATCCTGATATGGTTGCAGGGCATTCACTCGGAGAGTTTTCTGCCCTTGTAGCGAATGGTACACTTACTTTTGAGGATGGTTTGAGGCTGGTGTCTAAAAGAGCTCTGGCAATGCAAAGAGCTTGCGAGATTAACCCCAGCACCATGGCTGCAATCCTGGGTCTGGATGATGCTAAAGTTGAAGAAATCTGTAAGAGCATATCAGACGAAATTGTGGTAGCTGCTAATTATAATTGCCCGGGTCAACTTGTGATTTCAGGAAGTATGAAAGGTATTGAAATTGCTTGTCAGAAAATGAAAGAAGCAGGAGCAAAGAGAGCGTTACCTCTTCCTGTCGGTGGGGCTTTCCATTCTCCGCTAATGGAGCCTGCCAGAGAAGAACTTGCAGAGGCAATAAAATCAACGAACTTCAGTAAGCCAGTTTGTCCTGTATATCAGAACGTAAATGCATTGCCGGCAACGGATATCAATATCATAAAAGAAAATCTTATCGCTCAGTTAACAGCTCCTGTTAGATGGACTCAGTCTGTTCAAAACATGGTTAGCGACGGTGCTACAGAATTTGTAGAATGCGGACCGGGTAAAGTACTTCAGGGACTTGTTAAGAAGATTAACAGTGCTTCTGAAGTGATGAGCATTTAATGAGCAGAAAGCCTAAAGCTGAAAGTTTAAAGTCGAAATATTTTAAGCTTTCAGCTTAATTTTATAGAATTAAGAAGTTATATAATATATTAGGATTACCCATTTAAATATCTGAACGCAGACTGGTTGCGTTGAGTCTATCTATTTTTACCCCAAAAAGAAGTATGAAAATAGATAAGGGTCTTAGCCGTAAAGAATTCAAAGAGAAATATCCTGATAATTCATCATGTTTACAATATTTAGGGGAGTTAAAATGGGCGGATGGTTATGAATGTAAAGGTTGTAAGAGTACGACCTATTCCAGAGGTAAGCAAGCATATAGTAGAAGATGCACAAAATGTCAATATGATGAGTCAGCAACATCAGGTACCCTCTTTCACAAGATAAAATTTTCAATATCATTAGCTTTTGAGATGTTGTATGAAATAGTTACCAGTAAGAAAGGTGCAAATAGTGTTTGGCTGGCGGAAAGATTTCAATTGCAGCAAAAAACAACATGGTTGTTCCGGCAAAAAGTACAGGAAGCTATGAAAAGTAGCCTGGAACATCCTTTGGAAGATGAAGTTCACGTAGATGAATTTGAAATAGGCACTCCGAAAAAAGGGCAACAAGGAAGAAGTGCCAGTGAAGAAAAGGTCAGAGTAGTAATAGCCATTGAACATCGCAATGGAGCAGCCGGAAGAGGATATGCACAAGTAATTACGGATTATTCCTGTAGCTCATTAAAACCTATATTTGATCAACATATTGCAAGGGATGCAAAGGTGGAAACAGATGGATGGAGTGGATATAAACCGCTTAAAACAGAATATCCAAATCTAAAACAGAAACTGTCAGAAAAAGGAGAGAATTTTAAGATGCTTCACATCCAAATAAGGAATTTTAAAAACTGGATACGGGGAGTTCATTCATATTGCAACAAAGAATATATGAATAAATACATACAGGAATATTTCTACAGATTTAACAGAAGAAACTTTAGAAAGAATATCCTTGAGAATATTCTTAAAAGAATGGTTGAGGGATCTCCAATTACATATTCTCATATAATTAAGCAAGCGATCTAAATGGGTAATCCTATAATATATTATTTTTTAAGAAGGCTCTATACTTTAGAGTAATCCAAAAACTTTAAGCTTTCAACTTTAAACTTTCAACTTAACAACTCCCAGCTCATCTTCACACCGCTTCAGCATTTCCTCATTTGTAATATTCAGCACAGGATGCTTAAAATCCGGGGCTATTTCAACTAATGGAACAAGGGTAAACCTTCTGTTGCCAATTTCAGGGTGAGGTATGTAAAGGGTTTTACTTTTTTTGATCAGATTCCCGAAGTAAAGAATATCGATATCTATAGTTCTGCTGCCCCATTTTTCTTTTCTAATTCTTCCCAATTGTACTTCGATTTTTTGAGTAACAGCCAAAGCCTCATCCACTGTTAGCTCTGTGCGGAAGCTTACAACCTGATTAATAAAGATATCCTGATCGGGCTTGCCCCAGGGTTCTGTTGAGTAAAGGGATGAAGCTTTATTGATTGGGCCTATATGCTCTGAACATAAATCTACAGCTCTGGTTAGATTCGCTGTTTTGTCTCCAATGTTGCTTCCGAATAATAAAATGATGGATTCCAAACTATTCAAAATAATGGCAAAATTATCATTAAGCTGTTACATTTTAAGTTAAATTTGTATAATTGTTTTAAATCATAAACATGTATGAAGCAGTTTTTTAAGATTGTTTTTGGCACAGTAATAGGAATTTTTTTATTTCTAATCATTTGCTTTGGACTTATTTTGTTGGCCTCCGGTAAGAAAGAGGAGCTTAAAGAAAATACAGTTTTAAAGTTAGAACTCAATAAGAGAATAGTTGAAAGAGAGACCGATAACTTTTTTTCCCAACTTAATCTTCCCTTCGGAGATACTGAAGGCTCTATAGGACTTCTGGAACTTAAAAAGGCAATTAAAAATGCTAAATCAGATTCAAGAATAAAGGGAATTGTACTGAAAACAAGCAGTGTTGAAGCAGGATATGCAAGTCTTGAAGAAATTCGCAGAGCTCTTCTGGATTTCAAAACAACAGGGAAATTTTTAATTGCATATGGTGATTCATACAGTGAAGGAGCTTACTTCCTTGCATCTGTTGCTGATAAAATATATTTGCCTGAAGAAGGAGGTCTGGAGCTTAATGGGCTCGACGTAGAGATTATGTTCTTTAAAAAGCTGCTTGACAAGTTGGAAATTAAACCTGAACTGTTTAAAGTGGGAGAGTATAAAAGTGCAAGTGAGCCTTTTATAAGAGAGAACATGAGTGATGAAAACAGAAAACAGCTTACTGAACTTCTCGATTCATTTTATAAAGTATATATCAGCAATGTGGCTAAGTCTAGAAAAATCGAAGAGGCTAAGCTTAAAGAGATTTCAGATTCCATGAAGGTGAGAAAAGCTCAGGATGCATTGCAGTATAATCTTATCACAAATGTTGGGTATTTTTCTGACGCAGAAGATTTTATCAGAAAGAAACTATTGATCCAGTCCAAGGAAAAAATCAACTATGTAGGCTATAATCATTATCTGTATGATCTTAGAGACGGTGAAGAAGAGAAATCAAGTTCCAACAAGATTGCAGTAATTTATGCAAACGGTTCTATTGAAGATGGGCAGGGAACAAACAATACGATTGGAGGTGAAAGCCTTGCAAGAGAAATCCGTAAAGCCAGAGAAGATGATAATATTAAAGCAATAGTATTAAGAGTAAATTCTCCGGGAGGAAGCGCACTTGCTTCTGATATTATCTGGAATGAAGTACAGTTATGTAAAAAGCCGATTATAGCTTCTATGGGAGATATGGCTGCATCAGGAGGGTATTATATTTCAATGGCTTGCGATACAATTCTGGCAGAGCCAAGCACCATTACCGGTTCCATTGGAGTATTCGGGTTATTTTTTCAGGGTGAGAAATTTTTGAATGAAAAAATCGGTATCACCACTGACAGAGTAAAAACAGGACAATATTCTGATATTGGATCTTTCACAAGACCAGTAAGCAGTTCTGAAAGGCAAATTATTCAATCTGAAGTAGATAGGATTTATGAGTCATTTACTCAGAAAGTAGCCAAAGGAAGAAAAATCTCAGTAGATAATGTGAAAGAGGTAGCGAAAGGCAGGGTATGGTCTGGTACTCAAGCTAAAGAAATAAAATTGGTTGATATGTTCGGGGGCTTGGATGATGCAGTTAATATAGCATCTGAAAAAGCAAAGTTGGGAAAAGATTATAAAGTAGTTTATTTACCCGAAATTAAAACCACAATATTAAAAGAAGTACTTTTGCAGATGGGAGATGAAGATGAAGCAGCTTTATTGAAAAGCGAATTTGGTTCCCTTTATCCCTATTTGAAAAAATTAAAAGAAGTAAAATCTTATGAGGGCATTCAGGCAAGATTGCCTTATGAGATTCAAATAAAATAATTTACTATCCAATTCATTAAAATGAGCGAGATCAGAAACAACTGGACGAGAGAAGAAATCACTGAAATTTATAACAGTCCGATTCTTGACCTAATTTATCGTGCAGCGACAGTTCACAGAGCGAATCACGATCCACAGGAAGTTCAGGTTTGTACCCTCCTTTCAGTTAAAACCGGCGGATGTCCGGAAGATTGTTCCTACTGTCCTCAGGCTGCAAGGTATCACACAGATGTTAAGGTACAGAAGTTAATGGAAACTCAGGAAGTTATCCTTGCTGCAAAGAATGCAAAAGAGTCTGGAAGTACGAGATTCTGCATGGGGGCTGCGTGGAGAGAGGTGAGAGATAATAAAGATTTCGACCGCGTTCTTGACATGGTGAAAGGTGTAAGTCAGATGGGTCTTGAAGTTTGCTGTACTCTAGGAATGCTTACAGAAGAGCAGGCGATGAAACTTAAAGATGCAGGTCTTTATGCTTACAACCACAATCTTGATACCAGTGAAGAGCATTATGATAAGATCATTTCCACCAGAACCTATGATGACAGATTGGATACTCTTGAAAATGTAAGAAAGTCTAAAATATCTGTTTGTTCAGGTGGTATCATTGGTATGGGAGAATCTCACAACGACAGGATAGGAATGCTATTGACGCTATCAACTTTGCCTGAGCATCCTGAATCGGTTCCGGTTAATGCTTTAGTACCTGTAGAAGGTACACCTCTTGAAGATCAGCCGCGTGTTTCTATTTGGGAGATGGTCAGAATGATTGCTACAGCAAGAATTATCATGCCTAAGGCAATGGTGAGATTGTCAGCAGGCAGAGTGAGGATGAACCTTGAAGAGCAGGGGCTTTGCTTCCTGGCTGGTGCTAATTCAATTTTTGCGGGGGATAAACTTCTTACCACTCCAAATCCTGAAGTAGATGCAGACAAGGAAATGTTCCAGATATTGAATCTTAAGCCAAGGAAGGCATATAAAGATGGGCAGGAGCCTCATGTACATTTTGAGCAAATACCAATGAGAGGATAAGATCTTCTAAAAAGATATATAAATCCGGGAGGTAACTTCCGGATTTTTTGTTTTATGGACAGATAGTTAATTGCCTGGTATTATTTAGGGTATATAACAGGACAGGTTTATTCGGAGAGGAGGAGAATATGCGGGTGCTTGAGCGATATGAGTTAGCAAAGGATAAATTAAGTTCGATCGACTATTTGAGTGTAAAGGATTGGGATGTAACAGATGCTAATGGCAAAACGATTGGGAAGGTAGAAGATTTAATAGTGGATTTGAAAACCGGAAAAATCCGGTACATTCTTGGCAAAACAAGCCCAGACCTTTTGGTTTCCAAACGTCAGCCTACATTTATCCTTCCTGTAGGATTGATCACACTCAGAAAAGATGATCAGACTGTGGAGGTTAAGCGAATAGATCCTGAATGGATATCTAAATGTCCTCTGTATAAAGATGGGCCGGTACAACCTGGTTTTGAAATGGAACTTGCCAAAGTATTTGGAATCGACAAGGAATTGGAGGAAATCTATGAACATGATAGTTTCCGAATACCTGCCGGCTTTTGTATTTAGGAATTCATTAGTAATTTTCCTTACAGCCTAAATTGTTCAATTGCTATGGCTATTGAAAAATACGGTTTAACTTTGTTCCGATGAAAAAGCTTACGGACAAATTAACTCAAAGGAAGGATGAGGGAAGTTTGAGAAGACTTACCCTTAGACCAAACCTGGTTGATTTTTTCTCTAATGATTATTTAGGATTAGCAAGAAGCAAAGAGCTCTACACTTTAATAGGAGGGGAGTTAAGTACTCAGTCAGGGAATATTAATGGTTCAACAGGTTCAAGGCTGTTATCCGGAAATTCAGTCTATGTAGAAGAGCTGGAACTTTTTTTTGCCCAATTGTTCAAAAGCCCTAAGGCGCTACTCTTTAACTCCGGCTATAATGCTAATCTCTCCATATTATCAGCAATACCACAAAAAGAAGACACGATCATATATGATGAACTTATCCATGCAAGTCTGAAAGATGGAGCGCGTTTAAGTTTTGCGCAAAGGTTTTCCTTTAAGCATAATGACCTGAAAGATTTAGAAGCAAAAATTCAGAGAGCAAAAGGTGAAGTTTATATTGCTGTGGAGTCTGTCTATTCTATGGATGGAGACTTTGCACCTTTATTAGAAATTCTTGAGCTGACAACTAAGTATGATGCTCATTTAATCGTGGATGAGGCACATAGTACAGGAGTTTGGGGAGAGAAAGGAAATGGAATGTGCTGTCACCTTGGAATAGAAGACAAAATATTTGCTCGAGTGTATACTTTTGGAAAAGGAATGGGCGCTCATGGCGCATGTATTGCCGGATCTGAGTTACTTATTGAGTTTCTTATAAACTTTGCAAGACCTTTTATTTATACAACTTCATTGCCTTTACATAGTCTGGTAACATTGAAAGTTGCTTTTGAATATTTAGAAAAAGAGATATCATTGCAGGCTAAGATAAGATCCAGGATAAATTTATTCAGAAGGTTGATAGAAGGAAATAAAAGTCTGTCCCCACTAATAAAAGACAGCTCCAGCCCGATTCAGGTGTTAAGAATATCCGGTAACGAAAAGGCAAAAGCTACTGCTGATGCTGTTCAGAACAAAGGCTTTGATGTAAGAGCAATATTGTCTCCAACTGTAAAAGAGGGAGAGGAGCGATTGAGAATATGCTTACATGTTTTCAATACGGATGAAGAGATAGAAAGACTGGTAAAAACATTAGTTGAAAGTTTATGAATTACTTTGTAACAGCCATTAATACAGATAGCGGAAAAACGCTGGTAAGTGCGATACTTACACAGGCACTACAGGCGGATTACTGGAAACCTATACAGAGTGGAGTTGAGCGTGATGCCGACAAAGTCAGAGATCTGATCAATAATAACCACTCTTTGATATTTAATGAAAGTTACTGGTTTCAGACTCCAGCATCTCCTCATTATGCTGCAGAAGTGGAAAACGTGACAATTGATCTTGACAAAATTCTGATACCCGGTAATAAAGGCAATAACCTGGTGATAGAAGGTGCAGGAGGAGTTCTGGTTCCTCTGAATGATACTCATTTTGTCATTGATCTTGCTGCAAAATTTAATGCGGAAATTATTCTTGTTTCGAATAATTACCTTGGAAGCATTAATCACACTTTGCTTACCATTAATGAAATAAAAAGAAGAGGGCTAAGTATAAAAGGTATTATATTCAATGGTCCCAGAAATGAATCAACGGAAGATTTTATTTTAAAGCATAGCGGATTAAAGTGCTTGTTGAAAATTGATCAGGAAAAGGAGATTGATCAGTTTGTTGTAAATAAATATGCGATTGAATTATTTAATACCTGGGAAGGATAGTAATGAAAAGTACTGAACATTCTAATTATACAGGGCCAATCTGGTATCCTTACAGTGCGGTTACTTCCGGAGGTGATTATATCAAGGTTGATTCAGCAAAGGGCGTTTACTTATATACTTCTGATGGTAGAAAAATTCTGGATGCAGTATCTTCCTGGTGGGTTAATTTACATGGGCACTGCAATGAATACATCGCTCAAAAGATTTATGAACAGGCGTTGAAGCTTGAGCATGTCATCTTTTCAGGATTCACTCATGATCCTGCTATCCGACTCGCTGAAAGGCTTCTGGATATTCTTCCTTCCAATCAGAAAAAAATGTTTTATTCAGACAATGGCAGCACAGCTGTTGAGGTCGCTATAAAAATGTCTCTTCAGTACTGGCACTGTAAAGGAGAAGCGAAGAAAAAAGCAGTTGCAATAAAAGGCGCTTTTCATGGCGATACTTTTGGAGCTATGTCCGTAAGTGGTCGTGGGGTTTTTAATCAGGAATTTTCAGAGTGGATGTTTGAGACTGTTTATATCGATTTTCCTTCAGAAGAAAAGGAAATAGATTGTCTTGAACAATTTGAGGCTATAGTGAAAGAGGGTGATGTGGCTTGTTTTATCTATGAACCATTGTTGCAGGGGGCTGCAGGAATGCGGACTTATTCTCCTTTTGTCCTGGAGCAGTTTCTTAAGATTGCAGGTGATTATGATGTCATATGTATTGCGGATGAGGTGATGACAGGCTTTGGTAGAACAGGACGGTATTTTGCTTCTCTGAATCTTAAAACGTACCCGGATATCATGTGTCTCTCCAAAGGAATAACAGGAGGAACTATGGCGCTGGGTGCAACAACCTGCAGTCTTAGAATTGCTGATACAATTAAGAATAATGTTTTTTATCATGGACATAGTTTTACCGCTAATCCATTAGCCTGTGCTGCCGCCAACGCAAGTCTGGATATATTCTTAAATGATGAATGCCAGAGTAATATAGTACGAATAACGCATGCACATGAAGCGTTTATACCTGTGTTGAGGACTTTCCCTTTTATCTCAAGAATTTCACATGTTGGTACTGTATTATCCTTTGCTATTGATTTTGGAGAAGAAGAAGGGTATCTGCATTCTAAAAGGAATCAGTTGTATGACTTCTTTTTAAAGAGAAACATATTACTGAGACCTTTGGGGAATGTATTGTATATAATTCCTCCATATATAATTACAAATGAGGAGCTTGGTGAGGTGTATAGGGCTATTTCGGACCTGTTAGAGTATTTTTCAACAGGGAGGAACATTTGAAAAAAAATAGCGTACGATATGATTACAATCATTTCCTAAAAACGTATTTTGAATCCCGTTTTAAAGAAAATTTTAAACCAGTTATCAGAGTGAAATATTTTAATCTCTTTTTTTAATTTTCCTGATTCACAATAGTTTGCTTGCTCAAGTGATTGTGAAAACTTTACCGTTTTCTTTTTCTTCCTCCTATCCTGAACCTGATGGACGTAGGGAAGCTTTGAAATTATCAGAAACTGAATTTGTTACGTTGTCGAAAAGTAAAGGCGGGGAGGCTGGAGCATCAGAATTTACCCTTGAAAAGTATGACAATGATCTGAACTCTCTTTTTAAAGTGGGTTTGACGGCTGCTGAAGAGGAAGATTATAAAGAATTGTTCTTCAACGGAACAGATATTATTCTGTTTTCTATTCTTCATGAAAATATGAAGCAAACCAGTAAGCTTCTGGCCTATGGGTTTGATGCAAAGACAGGAGCTAAGAAGTGGGATAAAGTATTACAGGAATTTAAAATTAATAACTGGGTAGCATTAAAATTTAAAGGAGCAGTAAGAGAATCCTTTGAAAATTGCATTGGTTCCAGTATTACCAAAAATTTTGTAACCCCTCTTCAGTATCAGTTTGATATAAGGTTTTCAAAAGACAGAAAAAAAATCCTTACTTATATATTTGATTACAGCCAGCAAACCCTGGTAGCCTCTGCAAAGCTTTGGGATGATAATCTCAATCAATTGCAGGAGTCGAAAATTCCGATAGATAATAATTTTATAAACTATGGAATTTATCCGAATGGTAAAGGAGACGTTTTTATTCTAAATGTGGACAGACTGGGAAGGATGGTTGTTATAAAATATAACCTGGAAAATAAGAACAGCGACCTGCTTGATATTCAATATACATCTACAAGAAGGGAAGGGCTCAGACTTGAGTTTTTAAATGACGACGTTATATATGTAGCTAATACTTGTACTAAAGACAGAAGGATTACAGGAGTGATGTATTCAAAGCTGGACTTTAAGACCAGGCTTGTAGAAAAAATTAACTACCATGAGATTTCTGAAAATATGAAGCAGACTATGAAACTGCTTCGTCAGGGTAACAAAAGCCTTGTGGGAGAGGAGACCTGGAGAGGTTACCATATCACTGATTTTTTTTCTGAATGAGTATGAAAAAGTAGTACTGGTTCTTGAAAAAAGAGAAATCAATTCTATGACCTATGATTATAATCAATCTGAAATCAATGATATTGAAAAATGGAAAGCTACTAAGCCCGCTAAAGTCAGTGCGGAAGGATTCATGGTTTTCAGTTTTAATAAAGATGATGAACTCTTGTGGGAAAATGTAAATATCAAATCTCAGGTAGGGGATGTGGCTGCAGGATTATTATCTTCTTCTTATTCAATGAGCATTTCTGATGAAGGCAAGATAAGAATGGCCTATGCGTTTTCTTCTAATTCAAGTGGAATTCTTAACAGCATCAAGTATATTGAGTGGGATGAGCTTTCAGGGAATAAGATCAAAGAACTTGCATTGCCCAATGATGAAGGTCTTACCATGTTGAGGGGTTTTACAATGTGGTTTGAAGATAAGGTAGCAATTGCAGGAAGAAAAGGTTTGCTTGGAAAGAAAAGCAATATTGTGTTGTATAAGTTAGGCTGAAAGCAGAAAGCTAAATGTGAAATTAGAATAGCTAAGATTTGAAGTCTTCTGATAAAGGAACAGGTATAAGATTTAAAGGTTAAAAAAAGAAAAGCCGAACTGTATTACCAGGTCGGCTTTTCTTTTTTTAGGAATGCAGCAATGCCCTTTTGGCAGTCTTCAGTATTTCTGGCTTTGGCATTGGATTCAGCAGCATAGTTTAAAGCTTCTTTTACATCCATTGCAAAAATATCAGCAAGCATTTTTTTAGTTAGTTCCATTGAGCTTGCAGAGTTATTAATGACAAGCTTCTCACAGAATTCTTTTACTACAGTAGAAAGATCTTCATCTTCCACTACATGGTTGACAAGTCCAAAATGTTGTGCTGTTTTGCTTGAGTATATTTCTCCGGAAAGCAGCATCTCTCTTGATCTTGCTTCCCCTATTTTTTTTACCAGAAAAACACTTACTATAGCCGGAATAAATCCTATTCTTACTTCTGTGTATCCAAAGTTTGCTTCTCGTACGGAATAGGCAAAATCGCATACTGAAACAAGTCCACAACCTCCTGCTACAGCATGACCATTTACCTGAGCCACTACTACTTTTTTCAGTGTATAAATCAGATAGTATAGCTCCATCAGATTTTTGCTGTCTGCAAGATTTTCTTCATAGGTGTTTTTCTGAAGTGTCTGCAAGTACTCCAGATCTGCGCCGGCGCAGAATACATCGCCTTCTCCTGTCAGTACAACTACTTTTACCTGATCATCTGCTTCTGCTTTTTTGAAGGCTTCTTTCAGCTCTGTTACGACCTGACTGTTTAAAGCATTTCTTTTTTTCTGCACGGCTAATAGTGATGCAACAGATTTTGTTTTCAGTAGTGTATTTTACAAATTCCATTTATTGGTCTCCTTCAATTGATAAAGCAAAATAATCATAAGGTTCAGCGACGTGTAAATTTATGTTTTTTGACAAATTCTTATCTACTGCTACCTTTTTATATTTTTTGTTTATTACGACAATTTCGGCTTTTAGATCAGATTCTTTAAAATTTCCTTTTGAAGAAGGTTCGTAGATCAATAAGTCTATTTCTGGTAAATAAGAAATTGGGTCTAAGATTGTTTTATCTGTAACTGTTAAAATATTTTTATTCCCGCAACGAATGATATTACAGGTGTTTATCTTCCGAAAATCCGAAGGTTTGAGAAAATGAATGGTTTTAACTCCTCTGTTTAAAAGGGCGGGGTATATTTCAAATTTTAACTTTTCTTCGTTAAAACTACTGTCTGCATATATTTCTGCTGCCCTTCCATTTACACTTGCAAATACCTTTTTACCTTTTACAAAAAATGCAATGACCTCTCTTTGTTTGTAAATGGTTATTTTTTCATAAACAACTCCCCCTGAAAACAGCAGGCTGAGAATAAGTAAGAGGATAGCTAGTTTTATTTTCTTTCCGTAAAAAATCAGGATAAGCAATATCATCAAAATATAAAGAAACATCATATGATGTGCATCAATATAAATATCCCTGATAACGGATTCGGGTATTTTCAGAATGCATCTTAAACCTTCATTCATCAGCCAGATAGTCTTTTCAAGACAGTAGCACAAAGGCTTTAAAACGAGGTCTGTCCTTGAGAATATAAGTCCGAAAATTCCAAGCCATAATATGACATATGATAAAGGTGCGACGAGCAGATTGCTTAGTGAAAAATAAACCGGAAAGGAGTGAAAGTAATAAAGTGAAATGGGAAAGGTGATAATTGTAGCAGCTATTCCTCCTGTAGTGATGGTCCAAACCTGCGAGTCGAGCCATCTTTTAGGTTCATAAAAGCCGGACAATTTAGGCTGGAGAAAAATCAGGCCGCCCATGGCAAGGTAAGTGAGCTGAAAACCTATATCTGCAATGGTGAACGGATCATATATTAAAATGATCAATGCTGATATTGCCAATGTATTGTATGGATTATGCTTTTTTGAAATTGTTTTCGCAATTAAAAAAATAAGAAACATGATAGTTGACCTAAGTACAGGAGGCACAAGGCCGGTTAACAAGGCATAACCAATCAGGAGCAATGAAATGGATATAAACCTTATCAGCTTCCCTCTTGGAAGGTAGATCAGAGGATTGAGTAAAAATAGTAATAGCTGATAGAGCAGTCCGATATGGAGTCCGGATACGGACAAAAGATGCATGGCCCCTGTTCCAGAATAGATGTCTCTGACATCGCTGCTGATACCATCTCTTTTGCCAAGAATGATACCTTCAGTAATACCAAGAGCTTCTTTATCTTCTATAAACTTGCCAAATCTCCTGGCGAAGTATTCCTTTAATACCAGGGAATGGTAAATGATATAGGAATCAGGATTTGAATTTAATTGTATTAATTTAAATGGAGTAGACTGATAAAATATGTTTTTGTATCTGTAATACTTTTGTGGGTCAAAAGATTTGTAGTAATTGGCTCCTGAAATGCGTGTCAGACTACCATTAAATAAATAAGTTTGTCCGTAAAAAGGATTATCGACCAGCTCATTTTTAATCCATAAAATAATATCAATGTCAACGGTTCTCCAGGTTTGAGCCGTTTTTATCTTTTCTACTCTTGCTGTAATCTTATAGAAGTTTCCTTTTTGTTCGGTTTCTCCTGTAATTTTAGCCTGAAAGTAGTTGCATGAATTTAACCCAGCTTCCAGTTTAATTGCTGTGGGTTCTTTATCCTGTTGTCTGGTAATGATAGCTCCTGCAAAGAAAAGCGTCAGAGAACAGAGAATAGAATAGAGAATGTTTTTGGAATAGAATAATTGAGGATTGTAAAAAATCAGAAGCAGCAAATATATTGCTGTAGAAAAGATGAATCCAATATAAAGTCCGGTAAGATTTTCTCCAGGAATAAAAATGGCAAAGAGAATACCACTCAGGAAAAATAACAGAAACCGGACAAAGGGATAGCTGACCCAATGTTCCATATGCTTTTGGTTGAAAGTCCAAAATTGTGCATAAAGAAATTAAAGATCAACTATTATCGTTAAAACTATCTGGTAATCATAATCTTTTTCGATACCATCTGATTAGAGGTGCTTACAGTTAAGATGTAAATACCGCTTTGCAAGGTGTTGGTAGCCAACTGATGAGTAAAGCTGGTCTTTTCAAATTTTGATCCTGAGAGAATTTTTTGACCTAGCGTATTGTACAGGTCAAATTGTACATTACTTTCCCCTTCCATAATCACATCAACAGAAATGGCGTCTGTTGCAGGGTTGGGATATGGATTAATTATAAGATTTGGAGAAGCTTTGTATACTTTTATGTTATCGAGATAAATGGTTGTTCCTGCTTTTCCATAGCTTGTAATGTATACCCTGACTCTCTTCTGGCCGGCGGCAGCTTCCAAAGGAATATCAAATGATCTCCAATCATCGGGTTCAGGGATAAATATTGAAGTGCTTTTTCTGGCGGTATTCAATTCGGCTCCATAGATTTTTTTTTACCAGGTATTTTTTATTCAGGCATCCGAAAGAAATTTCAACAACAATACTGTCTGTTTTATCCAATGGATTTGCTGAACCTGCAAGGTCGAAGAATATATATGGATGTTCATTTTCTGTAAAGTCCAGGCTGGGAGAGACTATCGCGTCATAGGTTTGAAGCTCGGATGCTCCGTATTTATTCTGGATAGATATACATCCGCTACTTTGTTCATAAGCTCCCGGTGAATTTAACATCCAGGTATTCGAGTGGTCAGGGTTCGAGATTGACCATCCTTCAGGAAGTATTGTTCCGGATTCAAAATCCAAATTCTGAGCAAAAGGATAGCTGGGCAGATTGCAGCAACCACCACTCAGAAGAAGGTTCTTTCTGCGGGCATTGTCAGATGCGTTTATGAAGGAACGCATTCTTTCTTTTTGTCCCTGAGTAAAAATGTTCATGCACTTGTCTCCTGTGTAGTCAAGATAGTTCTGAAACATTCTTGGAGTTTCCTGACCAAAGCAATAGGAGAACCTTTCATGGCAAAGGGTATCCTCATCTTTATCTTCCTGAGGTGGAGTATCATCTACATAATCATCCCCACAATACTGATCTCCCCATATATGTATAAGTCCCAGCCAATGACCTATCTCATGCGTAGCTGTTCTACCAAGGTGGTAAGGTTTTCTTGCAGTTCCAAGTGTTCCAAAAGTCCGAAAGTCAATAACAACGCCATCTGTAGCAGCCGGCCCGTCACTTGAAGACGCCCCGGGAAGACCAAAACCTCCGGGGAATTGTGCATAACCTATTATAGGATCTGTGATATTGGTAACCCATATATTCAGGTATTGATCACTAGGCCAATAGGATAGTTTTTTCAACTGCGCATCATCGAAATTGTAGTCGAAAGAAGCTTTTTCACTATATACTCTTATAATTCCGTTAGTAGATCTGCCTTCAGGGTCAAATTGGGCAAGGCAGAATTGAAGGCGGGTATCAGCTCCGACAGGGTTGGTGTTATAGCCACGTGTGCCTGGGATCTTTCCGTAGTCTTCATTTAAAACGGCAATCTGAGAGTGTATCTGTTCAGCGGTGATATTTCTGTTGTTGGCTCCACCTATGAGATTTCCCTTGGTATTGTGAATGACGTGGACAACAACCGGAATTACATATACCATGGTATCGTTGTCCAGTGTTGTCCTTCGTTTTTTAATAGCTCTCAGTTGCTGATCTATTTGCTCCTGAGTAGGCATGGGCCTGTTATTGTTCTGATATGAGGTAGATGCACATTGCCTTTGTGCAAAAGTTTCTGAAATACAAAATGCCAAAAATAGCAATGCGTAAAAAAATCTCATATTAGTATATTATTCTTATGCTTTATCCTTTTTACCATAGGCATCAATAATTTTGCCTACGAGTTTATGTCTCATTACATCTTTTTCCGTCCAGTTCCACAAAGCCTATTCCTTGCACGTCTTTGAGTATTTCCAGTGCTTCTACAAGACCTGATTTCTGATTACCCGGCAAGTCGATCTGAGATTTGTCGCCGGTAATGATCATTTTAGAACTTGGGCCCATACGAGTCAGAAACATCTTTGTCTGCATAGGGGTGGTGTTCTGTGCTTCATCCAGAAGGATGAAGGCATTATTTAATGTACGTCCTCTCATATATGCAAGAGGGGCCACTTCAATGATATGATTTTCGTAATAGTATTTCAGCTTTTCGGCAGGAATCATATCATCCAGAGCATCATATATAGGCCTTAGGTACGGATCGATTTTTTCTTTAAGATCTCCGGGAAGAAAACCGAGGTTTTCACCAGCTTCAACGGCAGGTCTTGTGATTACAATCTTTTTAACCTCTTTATTTTTCAAAGCTCTGACAGCGAGGGCTACGGAAATATAAGTTTTACCTGTTCCTGCAGGTCCTATTGCAAAAACGAGGTCATTTTTCCTGGCAGTGGCAACGAGCTTCTTCTGATTTACAGTCTTGGGTTTTATAACCATACCTTTATCACCAAAGAGAATCACATCGTCTTCATCACAGTTGTCCATCTCTTCTTTGCGGAGTAAAGACTGTACTTCGTTTTCACCTACTTTTCCATATTTGTTGTAATGAACAAGAAGGTTTTTGATAACCTGTTCGATCTGGATAATTTCCAGATTGTTACCAATGATCTTTATTTCATTTCCCCTGGACACAATACGGCTTTTAGGAAACGCAGAACCCAATTCTTTTATTATTCTGTTTTCCACGCCGAGGAAATCTATAAGAGATATATTTTCAAGGTGTATTGACTTTTCTACCAACAGCTTTATTATTTTTAATTATTTACTTTAAACTTTCAGTTATTTGGCTGAAAAAATATTTAATTTTGTGCCACTTGTTCTAAAAAATCTCCATTAGAAAACCGGACATTTTCGGAACGAGTAGAGACAAACAAAATTAATCATTTTCTGCGCAATTTATGGCTATTATCACATTTATGTCAGATTTCGGACATAGAGACCATTACGTGGCTGCCGTAAAAGCAAAGATTTTTTTCTGTCAACCCAAGTGTAAATGTAGTGGATATTACCCACTCTATTGAAAATTTCAATATTGCTCACGGTGCCTATATTTTAAGATCAGTCTTCAGAGATTTTCCACAAGGTACTGTACATCTTGTATCTGTAAATGCGCCATCCGGCCCTGATGAAAGGGCAGTGGCCGTGAAACTGGAAGAACATTACTTCGTCGGAATTGATAATGGATTGTTCTCATTACTAAGCGACAAAGCGCCCACTGCAATAGTAGAGCTAATCAAAGACTCTTCCTATAACAGGATTTTCCCTGAGAAAACTACATTGGCAGCAGCGGCAGTTTCACTAGCCGGTGGCACTAATATTTACAATATTGGGACACAAATTAGTTCCCTGAGAAGCATGCTTAACCGTCAGGTCAGAATTTCAAAGACACAAATCGGGGGGCATGTGATTCATGTAGATCAATACGGAAATTTGATTACCAATATTTCAGAGGAAATATTTTACAGGCATAAGAATAATCGATCTTTTACAGTGCATTTTGCACGCGAAACTGTTGATTTTGTTGCGGACTCCTATGATTCTATGGATCATGGTGATTGTCTGGTACTTTTTAACAGTAATGGATTCATGGAGATTGCAATCAGTCAGGGCAATGCAAGTGAGTTGCTGGGTATGGGATTTGACAGTCCTGTAATGATCAATTTTTCAGAGGCTTAGGGTTGGAATATTTGAGCTCAGATTCCAGTAAGTAGTAGTTCCCTAAATTTTTTTAAATCGCAAATCGCGATATGAGCTATTCATGCTTAAATTTTTAATTTAAAAATTTTTATGACCTATTAAGTAAAAAAAAGGAAACACAACTGATTGAATGTACCTGGAAATTTTGCCACACTAACTTCTCTTCTCCTAATATTTTAAAACAAGAAAGGAGTACAGTCAGAATGTTTTAATGAGATAATATGTTGATTGTGAAAATGGTATTGCTTTAAAAGAGGGGAGTTGCCATTTATCCAAAATGGCGGAAAAATTATCCCTCGTTAAACTGTTTAAATCTCCGGAACCGGCAACAGATCTTTTTCAGTTTTTAAAATTATTACCGTACCTTTGATCCTTGTTCAAATTACCATGATTCGTTTCTTTTCCAGTCAATCTGACAAAGTTTTCGCCTTACAGACCGAGCGCGAGCTGAGCACAACAGATATTTCCAAACTTGAATGGCTTTTTGGTGCAGCCAAGTTAAAACAGGAAACTAGTTTAAGTGGGTACTTTGTTGGTCCCCGTGCTGCCATGATCACTCCATGGAGTACCAATGCGGTAGAAATCACTTTAAATATGGGCATTCAGGGAATTGTCCGGATTGAAGAGTTTAAAGAAGTAAAAGAAGATTTCAATGATTTTGACCCGATGCTTTCTCACAAGTATAATGGTCTGAATCAGGATATTTATACTATCAGCATTAAACCTGAGCCTGTTAAGTCGATCACGGATATTGCTGGCTACAATAAACAGGAAGGTCTTTCTCTCAGTGATGAAGAGGTTGATTATTTAAACAAACTGGCAGAAAGATTAGGCAGGCCTCTGACGGATTCGGAAGTGTTTGGTTTTTCACAAGTCAATTCAGAACACTGCCGTCATAAAATTTTTAACGGAAAGTTTGTGATAGATGGGGAAGAGAAGCCTACCTCTCTATTTAAATTGATCCGCAAAACATCTGAGGCAAATCCGAACGATATAGTATCTGCTTATAAAGACAATGTAGCTTTTATTAAAGGTCCGGTAGTTCAACAATTTGCGCCTAAGCGTGCTGATGAGCCTGACTTTTATAAGGTAAGTGAATTTGAATCAGTTATTTCTATTAAAGCCGAAACACATAATTTCCCAACAACAGTAGAGCCTTTTAACGGTGCTGCAACAGGATCAGGAGGGGAGATCAGAGACAGGCTGGCGGGTGGACAAGGTGCGCTTCCTCTGGCAGGGACAGCGGTTTATATGACTGCATTATCCCGTCTTGAAAAAGATCGTCCTTGGGAAAAGGCAACCCAGGAAAGAAAGTGGTTGTATCAGACACCGATGGATATTCTGATCAAAGCTTCAAACGGAGCAACTGATTTCGGAAATAAATTTGGTCAGCCGCTCATTACAGGTTCTGTCTTAACTTTCGAGTACGACGAAAAATCAGATAACCTTAAGTCAGCAAGAAAACTTGGTTTTGATAAAGTTATTATGCTTGCTGGCGGTATTGGATATGGAAAAGCCAATCAGGCACAGAAAAAACATCCTAAACCAGGAGATAAAATTGTAATCCTTGGTGGGGAAAATTACCGGATTGGAATGGGGGGAGCCGCAGTATCTTCTGCGGATACAGGGCAGCATGGATCAGGCATTGAATTAAATGCTATTCAGCGTTCTAATCCTGAGATGCAGAAAAGAGCAGCAAATGCGATCCGTGCAATGGTAGAGAGCGACAGCAATCTGATCGTTTCTATACATGATCATGGTGCAGGTGGCCACCTTAACTGCCTTTCAGAATTGGTGGAAGAAACTGGAGGTAAAA
This sequence comes from Sporocytophaga sp., assembly GCA_024707265.1. Classification (GTDB taxonomy): domain Bacteria; phylum Bacteroidota; class Bacteroidia; order Cytophagales; family Cytophagaceae; genus Sporocytophaga. The sequence continues at coordinate 663,402 of JANQAB010000002.1, forward strand.
TTAACCTTGATAAACTGCCTGTTGGAGATCCGACCCTTTCTGCAAAAGAAATCATCGGAAACGAATCACAGGAGCGAATGGGGCTTGTAATAGGAGAGAAGGATATCGCTACCCTGCAAAAGATTGCTGACCGCGAACGTGCTCCTATGTATACAGTCGGAGATGTCACCGGTGATCACCGTTTCACATTTGAATCAGCTTCTACAAAAGAGAAACCGATGGATCTGGAGCTGAAAGACATGTTCGGAAGTTCTCCGAAAATGATCATGACGGATAAAGAAGTTGAAAGAGTTTATCAACCTGTAACATACGATAAAAACCAACTTCATTCTTACCTTGAGCAGCTGTTGCAGCTTGAAGCTGTTGCCTGCAAAGACTGGCTTACTAATAAAGTAGACCGTTGTGTTGGTGGCCGCGTTGCTAAACAGCAATGTGCAGGCCCTCTTCAATTGCCATTGAACAATGTGGGAGTAATGGCTTTGGATTTCCAAGGTAAAGAAGGTATAGCGACTTCAATTGGTCATGCACCAGTATCTGCTCTGATTGATCCTGCAGCTGGTAGCCGCAATGCCATTGCGGAGTCTTTGTCAAACATTGTATGGGCTCCGTTAAAAGATAATTTAAAGAGCGTTTCTCTTTCTGCAAACTGGATGTGGGCTTGTAAGAATGAAGGAGAAGATGCTCGTTTATATAAAGCTGTTGAAGCTTGTTCTGATTTTGCTATTGCCCTTGGTATTAACATACCGACAGGAAAAGATTCTCTGTCAATGAAGCAAAAGTATAAGGATGGAGAAGTCATTGCTCCTGGAACCGTGATCATTTCCGCAGCTGCAAACTGCAGTGATGTGAGAAAGGTTGTAGAGCCAGTGTTGCAGAGAGAGGGAGGAAATATCTATTACATCAATCTTTCAAATGACCAATTTAAATTAGGTGGTTCTTCTTTTGCTCAGGTAGTAAATAAAATAGGAAACGAAACGCCTGATATTACGGATGCGGTTTTGTTTAAGAATGCATTCAACACGCTGCAACAATTAATTAAGGAAGGTAAAATAGAAGCAGGTCATGATATCGGCAGTGGAGGACTTATCACCACACTTCTTGAGATGTGCTTTGCAGATAACAAGCTTGGAGCAAACATTGATTTAACCTCTCTTGGTGAAGCTGACAGCATTAAAGTGCTATTTGCAGAAAACATTGGAGTTGTATTCCAGGCATCAGCAGAGGTGGAGGCTACTTTAAAAGCTAATAATGTTCCTTTCCATAAAATAGGTACCAGTACTTCTGTTGCAACGCTAGAGCTGAAGAATGGTGCAGATTCATACAGCTTTGATATCGCAAAACTAAGAGATACCTGGTACAAAACATCTTATTTGCTGGACATAAAGCAAAGTGGTCCGGTAAGTGCTAAAGAGCGTTATAATAACTACAAATTCCACGAACTGAAATACAAATTCCCTGAAGGATTTGATGGTAAGAAGCCTGTTATTGACAGCTCTAAGCCAAGAATTAAAGCTGCCATTATTCGTGAGAAAGGAAGTAACTCCGAGCGTGAAATGGCTAATGCCATGTACCTGGCAGGTTTCGACGTGAAAGACGTTCACATGACGGACTTAATCTCAGGAAGAGAAACTCTTGAAGATATACGTTTTATCGGTGCTGTGGGAGGCTTCTCTAATTCGGATGTACTGGGTTCTGCGAAAGGATGGGCAGGAGCGTTTATGTATAATGAAAAAGCAAAAACAACTCTTGAGAACTTCTTTAAACGTGAAGATACGCTGTCTGTAGGTATCTGTAATGGTTGTCAGCTTTTCGTTGAGTTAGGTCTTATCAATCTGGATCACGATGTAAAGCCGAAAATGCTTCACAACGTGAGCGGAAAACATGAAAGCATCTTTACCTCATTGACTATTAATAAAAATAAATCAGTGATGCTTTCTAGTCTTTCCGGTAGCACACTAGGCGTTTGGGTGTCTCATGGAGAAGGCCGTTTCAGCTGTCCGCATACTGAAGATAAATATCAGATTGTTGCGAAATATGCTTACGAGACGTATCCTCATTGTCCGAACGGTTCTGACTTCAATACAGCCATGCTATGTGATGAAACAGGCCGTCACCTTGTAATGATGCCACATATCGAGCGTTCATTGTTACAGTGGCAGTGGGCGAATTATCCTAAAGGTCGTCACGACGAAGTATCTCCTTGGATGGAAGCTTTTGTGAATGCGAGGAAGTGGCTTGAGGAGAATGGGAAGTAAAAAACAGAGTATTGTATAATTAACAAAGAAACACTCTCTTGAAAGGGAGTGTTTCTTTGTTTTTATAAGATTTATTATTCCTTTATGAACTTGGAATTTCCATTGTTCGTAGCTACAAAATAAACACCATTGTTCAGTCCTGATACATCAATTGCCTCGGTTCCTTCGGTAATATAATTGCCTAAAATATCGTAAATCCGGGCATGTCCTTTTACATATAATTTATCAGTAGCCGGATTGGGGTATGCCAATATATCCGTAGTTGCTGTTGTATTTATTGCTGTAATTACCTGTTGGGAGTAATAGTATTTGTTAGGAGCACTATAAACCCAGTTATCATTGACATATCCAAGATGGTTTGATTGAAGCAACATATGGCTCAATTCCTTTACTAAGTGTCCGTCCGGTGAATAAGACTTTGGAATGATAAGATTGCGGTAGGTGACCAGACTGTTATATATACTTTCAGTACGGTAATTTCTTACAAAATTATTTACAGTTTTATCCCATGCCTGATTTTCAAACATTATCTGATTGCCATAATCATCATATGTAAACATATATTTAGCACTTGGTATTAATTTAGATAGTAGATAATCCCAACGATAGTATATGGTTTGAATCAATTCGTTTTTGCTATTATAAAGGTTCTCCTCTGTAGAGTTTATTGTCCATGGATCATTTGGGATAAAAGGTGGACCCAGGTTACTGACTTTTATTACATTGCCTCGGGAATCCAGTTCAAACTCATCCTTAGAAGTGATCTTCCAGGCTTCATTGATCCAGTTTAGAGAATTTTTGGTGTTTAGCTCTTGACTATAGGTGTATTCTTCTGTATAACCAATTTTCCAGTTTTGTATAGATGTGTCCCAATTTAGATAGGTCATCGATGTAATCCTGTTTTGATCATCGTAAGTAAAAATGCGCTTGCTTTCATTCTCCCAATTATTAGGATCATTGTACCTGTTTGATCTGATTTCTGTAAGACGTTGATGGTTGGAATTGTGTGTTTTCTGTACCCTGTTCATAGGAATCCAATTAGATTTTTCACTATCCCAGGAGTTGTTTATTGATAACGTATCGTTTGAATGTAAATCATAAAAAAACTCTGTTTTACTAGTATTGGTCCATAGTCCGGTGGAGTTATTCAAGTAGGAGTAAAATTCCAGAATGGAGTTACCATTCTGGTCGTAGATAAATTGTGTTTTTGCACTTCTGTAATTGTTGTTATTCTCATCTTTGGAGTAATACACCAGCGAGTCCAGGGTATACTTTTGAGAGAAAGCTGTTATCGAAATACAGAAAAGATATATTAGAAAAATAGATTTGGATATATTTTGCATAAGTAATTGTTTTTAAAAGTGTTGTAAGGTACAAATAATCCTGAAATAATAGTTGGGAGGGGATCACATATGTTATTGTCATTCTATTAAACCTTATCTTAGATTAATACTTGTCAAATCTATTCTAATAAAAAACTCTGTTAAAATTAAAACAGGAAGCCAGCTAAGCCAGGCGGATAGAGCGTAAGCGAGCTCTCCATAAAAGTTGAAATAATGAATAAATATAAAAGAAAGAAGGCGTAAAGTTATTGCTGATAGGGTCAACACATAACTTCGAATCATGAAGTTTTTATGGGCGATAACATTTTTGTTTTTTCCATATCTCAAACCTTGGTAGGTGAACCAGGCCCAAAGAATTGTTAAAGTAAGAAAGCTTACTTTGGCAGGCCATCCTCCGAAGGCGTAAAAAGAAATTATAAATGCTCCCGGAGCTGATAAGAATAAGATCAGGTAAATGTATATGCTTCCTAAAACTCTATGGATTCTTTTGTTGCTTTTCTCATACCGGAAAAATGCCTGAGAAGAACCTATCAATAAGATTATTGGGACAGTTGTGATATGTGCATACAATCCATACTTAAAAATACCATCAAATACTTCTTTTTTATCTAGAAGATATCCCCTTTGAAAATCGGGAGAGTAATATTCAAGAGATTTCGTGAATATCAAAACTCCTGTAAAAAGTATAAATACTAATAAAATTAATTTAACCGGCAGGCACATAATTAACTAAACGCTTATTTATAATAGCTTTTTCTTTCCCTGCCATTTTTTCTTTTAAAGTAAGAATAAAATTGATATTCTGTTTGTCGATATCAGAAAGAAACGGGTCAACATTTTCATATTTAGGTGCATACCAGGATTGCTTGCTAAAGTATTTTTGCCATTTTTCATTCTTGAATTTTAATCCATATTCAGCGAATATTTCATTTCTCATTAAATCGAGATCTTCTATTGACAAGTGGTCATAAACCCAAAGATTCCCTTCTGATTCAGACTCCTCATCGTCTTCTGAGATTACGTCTCTTCTATAGTTGTAATAACATCCTCGTACATAATCTTCATTCATTACAACGAATTTTGTAAAATCAAAAAATCTTGGACTTTCTAGTTTTGTGATTTTTCCATCTTTCCCAATCTCATAGTAGGTATAGAAAGGCATTTCCTGATAGGCAGGAAATTTATCCCCTGGCGCTTCTGTAGTCTTTAATTCAAGCAGGTTATTCCTGATAAATTTAAAGCTACCGGCTCCACAATAGGAGTGAGTACTTTCATCAAGTAAGTACTGGTTACCAAGTACATTATTTTTTGAATCAACAGTAATCAAATTGCGTTTTTGAATTTCCCATCCTCTGACATCAACACCTTCTTCATAATAAGAAGATATAAAAGCATATATTTTATCAGAGATGGAAAGTGATTCAGTAATTTTTCCTTTTGAGGAAGTTAATCCGAAATCCAGATTGTCCTCATAACCAATTCCCTCTACTATTTCAGGAAGATAGCCCAGGTTATATAGGTAAGAAGGTGTAAATACCACTCCATTACCTTCCAGAGGATCCCCTTTATGATGCGTTTTATAACTGTTGAAAAGAGGTTTTATATTTTTGGATTCAATATCAAAAGTCCATTTTTCTCCCAACTTTATATATGTTGGAATATTTATAATGTTTTTTTTATTTCCTTCAGATAAAATCGCATAGTGCTCATTTCCTTTTTTGCCAATTGCTATATAATCTTTTTTATCTGAGGGGAAGATAACCTCATATTCCGGCTGTATTATTTTACCATTGCTATAGTTCAGTAAACCTCTTTTGCCTTTAATTTCTATTTCTATGTATCCTTGTGCAGTGGCATCCGGATTATAGATTTTAGAATATTCGGGAGCAAGGACTGTGTTAAAATCCTGGTCTACTATTCCTAGTAGTATATTGTCATTATTGATTTTCCAATTATATAAATCTTTCCATTTTCCTCTCGCTACATAAAATAATATTTTATTTCCCACCTTTGTGAAATAAGGAGCGCAGCCATATAACGAATCCAGCTTAGGAATGTATTGTTGAATGGATGAATCCAATGCTTCATAATGAATAGGTTTAGGATTAACAGGTTCAGGATTATTTGCTTGGGTGTTATCTTCAGGTTGGAGCGTTTCTTCCGGAGTATTTTTTACTGTTTTTTCAACAGCTGTTTCTTTTTTCTCCACTGAACATCCAGTCAATAAAAAAATAATGAGATAGGTGGTAAGTAATTTGTTCATTTTTTAATGAAGTAGGTAGTTGTAAATCTTAAAGTTACGAAAAAAAAAGTGGAGTAGTTATTTTCCTTTTCCATGCAACTGTTGAATCAAGACAAACAACATTTTGGGAAAATTCTTCGGATTCTTTGTAAAAGTGTTGAAACTGTTCTATCGGCAAAATTCCTTCCTCTTGCAGGATATCAAAAATGGCAACACATTCAAAAACCGACCCTCGGGAAATAACATAAAAGTTTTTACGATCAGCCTTACTATATCGGCTGGTGCTTTCTGCAATATTCAGAGGCACACTCAAGGCTGCCCGTTTCAACTGATTGGTTGTAACATTACCGATAGTTTTTCCTGTAACAGCAGGTTATAAGTATTTTTATAAAATAATTTTGCCTTTTGATATACGCTGAGTTTTTCAAAATCGAACATAGCCTGGAATTAAAAAAATCTGAGAAAAAGTGTGAGTTGCGATTTTTTTACACTCTACACTCCTCTCTCACTACTGCCTTTGTACAAGAAAGGGCTTGGATAATATCAGGTGAGTAGTTTTGAAATAAACAATTTTCGGAATGTGTTGTCATTGTCACTAGGGTTCAGATATAAATGATAAAGTGGATACATCAGAATCTTCTCCAATATATTGAGGAAGGCTGTATTAAATATTAACTCATATTCCTGTATTTAATAATATGAGTAAAGATTTATCTAATAAATTTTCAATTACTTTTGGATTCAAAGCCAATGAGAATTTATAATTCCAGATAGGAAGGTTTAATCAATACGAGAGAGATTAATTAAATTATGTTTACCAAATGAATGATGACTTATATACTATACTTTCGTTCCTGCCAGTGTTTAGTCTTGGAGTTATTTCGTTATTAAAAAACATAAAATACGCATCCATTATTTCCTTTATAATTACTGCAATCCTCTTTTTTCTATGGGGTAATTCAGTATCATTTTTCGGGGCATCGTTAATTGTCTCGTCAATTTCAACATTAAATATACTAATGATAGTCTTTGGAGCTTTATTCCTATATCATGTAATGGAACAATCCATGATTATCGAAGAGATTAAATTATCTTTATATCAAATACATCCCTCAAAAGAAATTTTATTCTTTTTTATTATTATAAGCCTAACTGGATTTTTCGAAGGAGTTGCAGGTTTTGGTACTCCTGGGGCTATAGTTCCTGTTATATTGATTTCATTAGGATTTAATCCGATAATATCGGTTGCAAGTGTTTTATTGCTGGATGGTTTGTTTTCTGCATTCGGAGCGGTTGGAACACCTTTAATTGCAGGAATGCAGTCTACTCTAAAACTAACTCAAGGTTCATATAAGATCATAGGTCTTTACTCCGCATTAATACTTTCATTAGTAGGAATCTTTCTATTATTATTTATCTTTCACATATATCAAAGAGAGTACGGTAAAATGAAATATAAGAAAGAAGTTTGGCTTTTATATGGCTTCTTTTTTACGCCATTTATATTGTTCTCCTGGTTAGCTACGGAACTTTCAACCGTATTGGCATCCGTTTTTATGATAACATTTTCCATTTTATATCTCTCAAAAGGAAAAGTAAAAATCAAGCCTTGGTATCCTTATATTATTCTGGTTGTGATGCTTCTACTACCCAAAATGAGTTATTCCTTAAATGATGTTTTGAGCTTTGAAGTAAAATTAGAAAATCTTCTCAACACGGGTATAAGCACTTCATTCCAGCCTTTAAAGTCGCCTTTAATTCCTTTTCTTATAGTGGGTCTTTTGGTTATAATTGCATACCAAATTAAAAGCGTGAATTTAAATTCACTTTTTGACAGAGTAGTTGGTGTTTTTTTAGTTCTCTTTCCAATAATATCGGTCTCTCAGATGATGTTAAATTCAGGTTCTGTTAACTCATCCATGATTAATCTGATTTCACATTCTTTTGCTCATTCAGGAAATTTTTATCTGATTATCTCACCATTTATTGGGATGGTAGGTTCTTTTATTACAGGCAGCACAACAGTTTCAAATATTGTATTTTCTTCCTCTCAATTGGAGATTGCAAATATTCTAAGTTTTAATTCGGAAGTTATCCTTTCATTGCAACATTCTGGTGCTACTATAGGTAATGCGATTTGTTTGTTTAATATAATTGCTGCAGGATCAGTCGCTGGAATAAAGGATGAGAATAAAATATTAAAGTTAGTGATAAAGCCTTCTTTAGTGGCCGGATTAATAATCGGACTTTTCGGATTTATACTTCTTTCTTTTCTTAAAATTTAATTGGGGAATGATTTGTTTGTTTTAGGATGCAGGTAGTTGTAAATCTTAAAGTTAAGAAAAAAAGGATGGAGTAGTTATTAAGAAAGCTTTGCAATCATTGCATAAAGATTTTTGAAAGTTCCTCTGCAAAAGCATAAAACTTTTGGTATTCCTCTTCCTTTAAAAGTCCTTCGTCTTTTAAAATATCACAAATAGCGACACATTCAAAGACAGAGCCTCGGGCTATGATCATAAAATTTCTTTTGTCCAATTTGCTGTTTCTGCCAGACCCTTCGGCAATGTTAAGTGGAATACTAAGGGAAGCTCTTCGGAATTGATTCCTTGTGGCACTATCCAAGGTCCCATGGCGTAGAAATTTTTGGACTCGAAGGTTAAATGTTTTCGCTTTAGAGTAAACTTCCAATTTTTCGAAATCAAACATGATATAGCTGGGTTTAAAAAAAATAAGCAAGAGTTTGAGCAAGAGCAAGAGAATTTTCCTTTAAAAATCTTTCCAGAAATCCTCTTGCTCTTGCTCCCTACTCTTGCTACTCTAGTACCCAGGGCCGGAGTCGAACCGGCATGTCAGTGAAGACACAGGTGTTTGAGACCAGCGCGTCTACCAATTCCGCCACCTGGGCAAACGGGTCCCAAAAGTAGGAAAACTTAATTTAAATCCAAAAGAATTTGTGTTTTTTTAGTGAAAGGATTGTAAGCCCTGATTCATTACAAACTAAAAGACCGCTTATCTAAGCGGTCTTTTAGTTTAGTCCAGTATAATCTTTGTGACCTTAGTTCGTCCTCCGACTCTTATCTTTACAATATATATGCCTGTCGGTTCAGCACTCAAATCAACTGTTTGATTTGTACCATCGGGATTGATAATTTGAACTTCTCCACCAAGAAGATCATAAATGCCAATAAAATCTATGTTATTCATAGCATTTATAACAAAAGAACCTTGTGTGGGATTTGGATACAGCTTTATGCCGTCTGCTCTTGCAGTTTGATCTTGCATTCCTAGTGGGGTACCTGTAAAACGAATATTATCAAGGTAAAGCATGTTTTCGTTGTCAGAAGTATTTCGGAATATGATCTGGATATTTTTTCTCTCATAATTAGTTAAGCTGATTGTTTGGGTTTTCCATTCATTTTCAGCAGGGATAAATAGATCCGTTGTAAAATATGGATCACCAGTGGTTAGATCCTTTCCTGATTCTTTGTAAATAACCTCATAGGTAACTCCGCAATCCGAACTTGCCAGTAATGTTAAAGTATCTGAATAGTTGGAGTTTTCAGTTATTTCTGTATAAAGTTTGTATGCCACATCAAATTTTAATTCAGCGCCTGAACCGATAGCAATAAGCGGAGAAAGTAGGTCGTCAATCTGGTCGTTTCCTCCTGAATATTCGAAGTTATTCACACTTACAGAGTAAGTGCCATCAGATGCGGCGGCGTTAGTAGATTCCCAGGTTAAGCTTTTGTCCGGATTGTTAATGGTCCAGCCATCAGGAAGTTCACCTGAGTTTTCAAAGCTTTCCGAATGTGGAAGATCCAGAACCTCTAAAACAGTAAAGCTTTTTGTCAAAAAGTCGTCTTCTGGATTCCCATCTGGCAGTCCATTTACCTGAGTAATATTTACTTCATAGGTGTGGTTTCCTTTAGATAAGCCTGATATAGTCGGCAGGTTAATTGTTGTAGAAGCAGATGTAGCTAAGCTACCCGTCCAGGAAAGTGTTTGTGCTATTCCGTTATCTATTTTATATGTATAACTGAGACTGGTTATTGTGTTGGCTGTGCCTCCATTACGGATAGTCAGGGATGGAGAAATAGGGTTAGTACATACGTTGCCGCTAACACCGGATATATTTTCTATGGAAGCATTCAATGCTGCGACTATAGGAGGGGTTAATCCTTTTGATGTAAGAAGAGATGCTCTGGGGCCATATAATGCAGCCTGCATTCTTGTTGCTTGTCCGGCAGAAAACATAACGAGACAAGCATCATCGGCATAATTCATATAATTCATGACCATATCATTATGCTCAGGATTTTCCGTACAAGAGTTCCTGATTGAGCAATCATAGCTGTTACCCTCTGATGGAGGTGTGTCACATACCAGGTCTCCTCTTGTAGCGCAAGTTGTGCTGTTTGTCCCGACACAACCATCCTGGAACGTATGGTATAAATTAAACCAATGACCTACTTCATGCGTTGCTGTCCGGCCAAGATTGTTTGAAGAAGAAATTGTATTAAGGCCGAATCGGTCGTAGGTAATTACAATTCCATCTTCTTCCGGAGGTGTAGTTCCTGGAAAAGTTGCATATCCTAGTACTGTGCCTTTGTCGCTTCCAATTTTCGGTACCACCCAAATGTTTAGGTAACTCCCTGATGGCCATGCATCATCGCCACCCTTGCTACTATATTTTGCCTCTTCCTGGGTAGAAGAAAAACTGGCTTTATTAGTTTGTTTTCTTACAATTCCGTTTGTAGCCTTCCCATTGGGATCTCTTATTGCGAGTGCGAATTGTATATTCGGATTTCCAATCACAGGTTGGAACTCTGCAGAAACATTGGATATATCAGTGTTGGTTGCTGAATAGTCACGATTAAGGACGTCAATTTGAGACTGAATCATTGCATCTGTGACATTCTGAGCAGCTGTAGTGTAGAGTACATGAACTACAACTGGTATTATTGGTGCAACTGAGCTTGTCCTTAAACCTTGATTTTGCTGAGTAAATTTTAGTGTCTGGAGCTCTTCCTTTTCAATGGTTTTAAGCAATGCCGGATTTTTAGTTAGATTATTTTGCCTTACTTGCATACTGCCGCAATGCTCCTGGGCATAAGTAAGTAAAGATGCTAGTAAGCAAAGTAAAAGTAGAAAATATTTCATATCCTGTTAATTCTGTGAAATTTAAAATTCTGGAGAAAGGTAGCCTTTTAGTTTAATATTTTGCTGAGGATTAGATAGAAAAATGCGATAGTGCGTTAAAATGAAGCATTATTGCAATTGTTATTCAAATTGGTAAGTTGACAGGACAGGAAGAAAATGATCAAACAGTACAGAAGTGAACAAACTCTATTGCAGTGCTCTGATTCATCTCGTCATATTGGACGAGGTTATACAAAATAATAGGCGATAAATTGTACTAATAGATTGAGAAAGAAACAAGTATATGCTTGATTCAATCCCCGCCAAACTATTTATTAAAAGAAAGAAGACTTTTGTTTAATGAAAACCGAAGAAGTTATAAAACACGCATTTGATCCTTATTTCAATGTTCCTCTTGAGGCATGGAAATCATTTGTTGATTTAGGTGAAGTTATAGTAACAACGAAAGATCAAATCATTAAAGATGCCAACAAAACAGAGAAATACCTGAGCTTTATTCTTAAAGGAAGTGGTGGAATTTTGCTTTGGAACAATAATAACTTTGTTTGTATTGATTTGTGCTATGAAGGGGAATTTCTAGGTGACTATATGTCATTCCTTTGCAAAAGCTCATCACCGCTTGAGGTTATAACCTTTGAACCTTCAGAACTCTTTAGAATTTCCAAGGCTAATTTTGATAAGCTTAGCAATAACACGGAAATTGGAGATAAGATATGCCGTTTCGCATCAGAAGGTCTGTTTATTCATAAGCAAAAACAACAAATAGATATACTCACAAAAACGGCATCAGAAAGATATTTTGAGCTACAAACCAGGCAACCGGAAATTATCCGTCGCACACCTCAGAAATACATTGCTTCCTATCTTGGAATAACGCCTCAGAGCTTAAGCAGAATAAGAAATGAGCATGCCTTAAAACATTAGTTACCATATGGTAATTAATTGAAAAAATTTCAATCAGATCTTTGTAAAAAAGGATTTGATATGAAAATGTTTTACACCCTCCTGATTGTAGGTATAGCAACGCTTCTTCTGGTAACTGCCGGAAATTTTACCAATCAAATAAACCTGCAAATTCATCCCAATAGTTTTGTGAATGATACTGCCGAGTATCAGCTTTTCGCTTTGACAGTAGGGGGGCTATTGGTAATTCTCATCCTGATCTTAGCGCCTGAAAGCAAACAGTTACTCAGTATAGGACAATTAAATATAAATGCTGAAAAGGAAAAATGGCTCGGAATAAATGGCAGATCTTCATGGCTTATAAATGGACTTCAATTGCTATTTTTTATAAGCATGGGGACTGGGGTTTTTATGTTTATGGCTGTAAAATACACTAACAGTATTCATAATTTTCAATGGAGTTTTATTCCTTTTATATTGCTGTTCTCGTTGACGAACTCACTGGCAGAAGAGTTAATTTTTCGGTTTGGCGTTATCGGCGGACTTTATAATCATTACCCTAAAAGGATTGTATTACTTTTATCTGCAATACTTTTCGGACTACCTCATTATTTCGGTTTCCCAAGCGGTTTTATAGGAATTTTTATGGCTGGGGTGCTAGGGTATATTTTGTGTAAAATGACTATAGAAACCAAAGGCATATCAATGGCCTGGATAATTCATTTCATACAAGATGTGATAATTTTTACTGCATTGATGATGATGAATGTAAAAACCGATACATTATGATGCCAGACTGGAGGATAATACTTCCAATGGTTTGAAAATAATAAGAGCTCAATCCGGATTATATTTTAATGGTATCGATTACAATATGTTTTAGGGTAAGGATTTGATTATAACGTAATAAATCTTATTAGAACAGTAAGAAAGATAGTGTTTCAATAAACTTTCATTTAGGAAATTGGTTGTTCTACTCTCTGATCATTCAGTGTCTTGTTCATTGCTTTATGTATTCAGAATTCCGGAAAAGGATATTGCAGCATAAGCAATCAGAGTAAGGAGAATTATTGACCTGTTTCTTATTTAAACTATATGCCTCATGTTTTTTACTGGATATTTTTCAATGTTTTTGTCTTAATCATACTGGCATTTGATTTAGGAGTATTTCATAGAAAAGCACATGTTGTTTCATTCAAGGAATCGATTCTCTGGACCATATTCTGGATAACACTTGCCCTTAGTTTTAATTTAATCATTTATATATGGCAAGGAACTGAGCCGGCACTTGATTTTCTTACGGGATATCTTATTGAAAAATCACTTAGTATTGATAATATTTTTGTTATTCTGTTAATTTTTAAATACACACAGGTCCCTGATCAATATCAGCACAGAGTACTGTTCTGGGGCATCCTTGGAGCTCTTGTGATGAGAGCTGTTTTTATATTTCTGGGAATAGAATTGATCGAACGTTTTCATTGGATCATATATATCTTCGGTGCTTTTCTGGTTGTGATAGGAATTAAAATGGCGGTTCGTAAGGAGACAAAAGTAGATCCTGATAATAATTTTCTGATAAATCTGGTTAAAAGGTTTATTCCTGCAACCCCTAAATATGATGGAGATAAATTTTTTACAACAATAGATCATAAGTGGCATATGACTCCCTTGTTTTTTAGTTTGCTCATGATTGAAACAACTGATTTGATTTTTGCCGTAGATTCTATCCCGGCAATTCTAGCTATCACTACAGACAGATTTATTGTTTATACATCCAATGTATTTGCCATAATGGGATTGAGGTCTCTTTATTTCGCATTTGCAGGCCTAATGCAGAAATTCCGTTATCTGCATTATGGCTTAGCTGCTATATTGGTTTTTGTGGGTGTAAAGATGATTTTGACTGATATTTTTAAAATACCAACAGTGATGGCATTGGTTGTGGTGATTGGAATATTAATAATCAGTACAGTTGGGTCTGCAATAGTTGAGAAAAGAAAGAATTATAAGAAATACTGATCTTTGTTCCTTTATTTATTCTATAGTAGTAAAAGGTACTTTGGGCACATGCTATTTGTGATAGCATGTGAATTCGACTTATAAAGAATAATCTTCAAATCAAAAAACACAAAGCAATAGGTCTGTTAACGTTTTTATAGAACTATACAGGATGAATTTTATCACAGACTTTTTTTTCGTTCCCTGCTGTCTGTTCAAGTCTTAACTATTGTACTTAATCAATCATAAAACATTTAATCAATGCCTATTTTCTGATGCCGGAATTTAGCTTCTGCTTCTTTGATATTTTGTATTCCCTTGATCATTGCATCAGGATTAAAAGAAATACTGTCAATTTTATTTTCAACAAGAAATTGTGCAAATTCAGGGAAGTCGCTTGGAGCCTGGCCACAAAGGCCTATTTTCTTTCCTGCATGTTTGGCAGCATTAATCATCAAGCGGATCATTTTTTTTGGGGCTTCATTGTTTTCGTCAAACAAATCGCTCACCGTAGAAGAATCTCTGTCAATTCCCAAAGTCAGTTGTGTGAGGTCATTAGAGCCTATAGAGAAACCATCAAATACATGAGCAAATTCATCAGCAAGTATGACATTACTTGGTATCTCAGCCATCACATATATCTCAAGCTCATTTTCCCCTTGTCTCAGTCCATTTGTTTTCATTATTTCTATAACCTTTTTCCCTTCTTCAACGGTTCTGCAAAATGGGATCATTAATTTAACATTAGTAAGACCCATTTCCTCCCTGACTATCTTCATCGCTTTGCATTCAAGTCCAAATCCTTCTTTATAAGCATCATTATAATATCTTGAAGCTCCCCGGAATCCCAGCATTGGATTTGCCTCTTCTGGTTCAAATTCTTTACCACCAATCAGATTTGCATATTCATTGGTTTTGAAATCAGTCATTCTTACGATCACATCATTTGGATAAAATGCTGCAGCTATTGTAGCAACGGATCTGGAAAGCTTTTCAACAAAGTATGATACTTTATCGGGAAAGTTGGATGTTAGATTTTCAATTTCAGATTTGGCTTCTTGATCTTTAAGAGAGTCAAATTTTATCAAAGCCATTGGATGAATTTTAATAGAATTGTTAATGATAAACTCCAACCTCATTAAACCCACACCATCATTGGGAATACGTGATAAATGAAATGCTTTTTCAGGATTGCCAAGGATGAACATGACTTTTGTTTTGGGTTTTTCTATTGCTTGTAGATCAGTTTCAACCACATCCCACAGAAGTTTTCCTTCATATACAGTTCCTGTTTCTCCTTCTGCGCAGGAAACAGTCACTATTTCACCATCTTTTATTGCGGAGGTTGCATTTCCTGTTCCTACGATTGCTACGGCTCCCAGCTCTCTGGCTATGATGGCTGCATGACTGGTTCTGCCTCCTTTATTGGTAATAATGGCTGATGCTTTTTTTAAGATAGGATCCCAATCCGGATTCGTAATATCCGTTATTAGTATTTCCCCCTCCTTTAGTAAGTATGAATCTTTAGGTGAATTAATGATACGGGCAGTGCCTGTTGCTATTTTATTCCCGATAGCTTTGCCCTTAGTAATAGTATTACCTTTTTCCCTGAGATGGTACTCTGTTATTTTAACCTGATTTCTTTGTCTGCTGTATACAGTCTCCGGTCTTGCCTGTACAATATATATTGTATTCTCTTCTCCGTCCTTTGCCCATTCAATGTCCATGGGTTTTTTATAGTGCTCTTCAATGATTAATGACCATTTGGCCAGTAAATTTATTTCTTCATCAGTTAGAATAAATTGTTCTCTCTTTTCTTTTGGGGTTTCAATATTGATAGTTGTGTTTTCAATTGAAGAGCTGTAGTTATAGATCAATGTTTTCTCCTTGCTTCCGATTTTTTTGTCAAGTATGGCTTTTTTATTTTTCTGTAAAGCTTTTTTAAAAACATAAAATTCATCCGGGTTAACTGCCCCCTGAACAACATTTTCTCCCAATCCCCAGCTTCCGGTAATGAGGATCACATCTTCAAATCCTGAATCAGGATCTAATGTGAAACAAACCCCTGAAGATGCCATATCAGATCTAACCATTTTTTGAATTCCAATAGACAGTGAAACTTTCATATGATCGAAACCATGATCATGTCTGTATTTGATTGCCCTGTCTGTAAACAATGATGCCAAGCACTTGAGACATGCGTTGAGCAGATTATCTTCCCCACAGCAGATATTCAGATAGGATTCGTGCTGACCTGCAAAGCTTGCATCAGGTAAATCTTCTGCGGTTGCACTGCTTCTCACGGCAACGTGAATCTGAGATCCGTATTTTTTGCATAAATCTCTGTAGCCATCCTTAATAGCAGTCTCTATCTCATTGGGAATGGCGGCTTTTAATACCAGATTTCTGCAGGATAATCCTATTTCTGTAAGATTAGAGAAGTTTTTAGTATCTAATTTTTCCAGGATACTTTTGAGGTCGTTACCGAGCTTATTGCTTTTAATGAATTCCTGATAGGCAAAAGACGTAGTCGCAAAACCGTCAGGAATGTTGATTCCTTTGGAAGAAAGCGTATTGAACATTTCTCCCAGAGAAGAATTTTTTCCACCTACTTGTGCAATATCGTTTAAATGGATTTCACTAAAGCTCAGTATGTATTTTTGCATGATATTTATAGGTTGAAATTCAGTTTTTTATATTACTGGGTTCATTTTTCTTTAGTCTTGCATTTTAGTCTGAGTTAAATTGCTGTATTTAACCCAAGTATATTTGAAAGACTTTATTCATGATAATTTTTATAAACTGATGAAAGGCATTTGTGTTGAAAAATACATGATAAAAAATCAGGTTTTGGAATATAGATATTTTCAGGGTAATTAAAAGTTTTTCGGTCTGTTAGAGGCTTTTAGTTATTCGAATAATTAACTTTTTTAAAATTTACTTACATCTGGATAATGATGTAATAATGGTTGGAATTAATATAAATCCCTAAGGAACATAAAGGTTTCACAAACTGGGCATCAATTTGATTTTTAGTCATACATAAGGGGGGATTTTATTTTACATGTATAATATAAATAATGGTTAATTTTAATTCTAATGTATTATTGGTCAGGATTATGTTTAAAAAGTTGACAATTGTTTTTGTTGTAACCTTCAGTTTGTCTGGTTGTGTGGCTATCTTCTCTTCCCGATATTCGAAAGTAAATCTTAGTTGCCCTACATCTGACGTAGCTATCTATAGTAAGGATAATTTGCTAGGTAAAGGAAACATCACATCTAAGTTTAAAAAGAAAGAAGTAACTCAAGAACTGACAGTTAAAAAGGATGGATATCTTACTAAAAATTACGCTTTTAGTGTGCAGAAGAAAAATCCATTAAGGTTTGCTAATCTGATTTCCATTCCGACAATATACGGTCCTGTTATGTGCAGTGCTATCGACTATGCTTCTGGCAAAAAGTTTCAGTACAATAAAAATATTGTTATTCCTGCATTAACTTCAGAACCATCGAAAAGATCAGCTGATCAAAAGTATTTACAGTTAAATAATGCAGCAATCCATATTAAAAAAATGGATACATTAATTGTTAAGTATAAAAATGAAAAAAGTTTTAATGCTAAAAAGATCAGCAGTGTTGAGTATTTTAATGAGGATATAAAATACGAGCAAACCACTTACAATAATACGCTAACCAAATTTCTTAAAAAGTATAACTTCATTGATACTACAGAAAGTATTTTTCCTAATTACAGTAATACCAGTTATATCGAGCCTATTATAGAAAAGGTAAAGTTCCACATCATTACGCCAGTGAATAAATATTCAGGTAATTTTGTAAGCGGTACAGGGGAGGTCTTTTTTGCTGAAACACAAATAAAGTGGATCATATTGGATTATTATAGAGTTAAACTTGATTCAATAACAATTACAGTTAAGTCTGATATCTTTAAGTTCCATGAGGAAAGGGGAAAAGTCGAAAAGGAAAATGGATCGGGAATTTTTAAAGCTTTAAATAATTCAGTTGAACTTAGTATGGTTGAACTGCTTTCAAATGATAAATTCAAAAAGCTTATAGAAAAGCCTATTGAGAAGAATACATTCTCAAAACTTAAGCTAAAACACGAAAAGTATAAATCAAAGTCGCTTAATGAGTTGATCCAAGCTTCTGTAACAGTAAAAACAGGAAAAGATTCGCATGGCAGCGGATTTTTTATAAGTTCGGACGGGTATCTTGTTACTAATTATCATGTTATTGCAGGAGTTAAAACAAATAAGGTAGTAGTTATTTTGAACGATGGATCTAAGTATGATGCTACAATAGAAAGAACTGCTCCTTCCTGTGATTTAGCATTATTAAAAGTTAATGCAAAATCGCTTCCCCACATGCAACTTAAAAGCTATAACCTAAAAGATCTAGAGTTGGGTTCTGATGTATCCACAATAGGTACGCCAAGATCTGTGGAGTTGGGACAAAGTGTTGCAAAGGGAATTGTCTCTGGAACTAGGAGCCCGAATGGAACTATAAATTATATTCAGACAAATATCGCGGTTAATCCAGGAAATAGTGGAGGGGCCTTTTTAGATAAAAAAGGAAACGTGATCGGAGTAGTTACTTCCAAGCTCATAGGTTACGGGGTTGAAGGAATTGCTTTTGCAATCCCATCTAACTATATATTTGAATCATTAAAATTGGAATATTAGTTTTTGGCCAAGGTGTCAGGTTAAAAGAACCTGACACCTGCAATGTTCAAGTATAATTAGTTTGACTTACAATAAGGTTAAGCTCCTAACATGGAAAAACTTATTTAACTAATTTCAGTTCTGTGCTCCAGGCACTTTCCAGAAGCCCATTGTCTATTACCCCTGTGATATTGACCAGTAAGTGAATTTTTTTCTCCGGCTTTGTTTCTGTGTATGGAAGCAGCATTTTCAATTTTGTAACCATTCCTTATAAAGCAGAGGAGGAGTTTAAGTTTCTCCTGATCAGGCATTGCTATAAAATCTACCATAGGAGTACCCACGAGTTCATCAGCAGATTGGTAACCATGATCATGAATCAGCTTTTTATTGGCTTCGGCCAGGTAGGCATGTTTCTGTATTAATCTTAATTGTTGCTTTAATGGAAGGCTTGTATCTATTCCTTCAATTTCTTTCAGTCCATAACGTAGGATAGGTTCAAAACTCTCTTCAAAGAAGTCTTTACAGGCGCGGTTGCTCTCTTCAATTTCGTTGATACGTTCCTTTATCTTCTCTTCAAGATGAAGCTGAATATCTCTGAGTTTGTCGTTTGATTCCCTTAATTTTTTATTGGTTTGTTCTATTTGTGCTGATTGCCTTTCCAGTGCCAGTTGAAGTTTCTTTTCTTTAGAGATATTCAGGCTGTTGATGAGCGCTTTGCTGGCTTTTCCATTTTTGTAGTCAAAACCGATGCCTCTGGTAATTATCCAGCTTACAAGTCCTTCTTTGTTATATACTCCATAAGTCATTTCATTAGACTCATCTTCTTTTAATTTTTTTATAAGTTCTAATCGATTCAGGATTTTATCTTCATCTATTCCGGCTACCAATGTTTTTACGACATCCTGATATTTTTTATTGCGTATCTCACCACCTTTATAGCTAAAGAGCTGTCTAAAGGCTCTGTTAGTGAAAATGAATTTTTGTGTATCCAGGTCAATAATGCTAATTGTAGTGGGTGACAATTCCAGTATGTTTTTTAGTCTCTCTCTATCCTTTTCAATACGCTCTTCATTTTTTTGTCTTACCTCCCAGAGCTTTGATTGTACTTTTGATTTCCAACCAAGCAAAAACATGGAGATGCCAAAAGTAGCGGAAGCATATAGGGCTGTTCCCATATTTTTACTGTAAAGCCCATTATTTTCACCTTTAATTTTTAACCAGCCCAGAAGAAGAGGTATGAAAAAAGCGAGAAATCGTAAGAAGACAATTTTCGTAGAATTTTGTCCTATGAGGGTTTTCATAGATCCTTTATGTGGTCTTAGAAATAAAATAGCTATGGCTAGCAAAAGAGCTATAATAGCAGAATTAAGTGAAATAGGTATGATATACGAAGCAGCATACAAGTCATCGATTCTATAGACATAACTGTATATAACTAAGATTGCACCCAGTCCTGTGCAATAGTTTAATAGTTGGGATATTTTATAAATTTGTTTGTTCCCATAGTTGTTAAGCAACAAGGATGTACAAAGTGCAATCATAAAAAAAGCAGAGATCGGAGAGGTGAGATTGACATTAACTTCCTTTTTTAACTTGCTCGTGACTTGATCGATTTGTTCTTTGAATAGTATTTCTTCTAATACAAAGGGCCGATCCATGAAATATGTTATGAGCTTAGCTCCGGCAATAAACAGAATAAGAAAACAAATTATATTGCATAATAACTTATTTTCAGAACCAGCATTTTCATTTCGTATTATCCATATTGCTACGGCAATCAGGGAATAGCAAATGGCTGAAAGAGGATTTTGAGATACAACCTGATTGAAACTATAAAGCTCAAACCAGTCATAGTTTACAGCACGCAATATCAAACCAATTATGGGAACGAAAAAAAGCTACGAGAGTAAAGGTTTTCCCCAATGCAATCAGAGTGCCTACAGTCTGCTTATTTTCAATTGATGTTGGCATTGTTGTTATATTTTATAACGATTAATTATTTAGTTTCCGTTACCAAGCAAATAAACCTCATCCCTAGCCCTTCTCCTGAAAGAGAAGGGAACAGTCGACGAGAAAAATGTTGAATTAATAGTTATATAACTTATAACATCTACATTAAAGTCCCTCTCCGGGACTTAAATTGCTAATCCTATATTTTATTTGTCAGCAACTTCTTTCTTCACTAAGTCTTTTATTAGTTTCAGCCTTTTGGTTGTTATTATATCTGAGAAGTTAACGGGTCTTTGAATTTCCCATACTTTTACCAAAAAGTGATTTTTTACTATCCCAAGCAGGTTAGAGTATACTTTTACAGGTTTACCTTCTTTGGTTAGCTGAATTGGTTGTGTGGCTGTAAGACGATAATTGGACCTGACAAATTCTTTCCCATATGCAATAGCAATCTCATCAGGCAAATCGACGAATTTTACAAGGGGCATTCCCTTCATTGAATCCGGCTTTTTATATCCGTGTAGTTCGGCGGCAACCTGGTTTACCTGTTTTATTCTGGTTACTTCTCTGATTTTTTTTACCTGTTCATCTACAGGCAACCTGGTGTTTATATCAGATGTATGTTCAAATTCTATGATTCCGCTAAAGCTATTTTTTATATAATCCTTATATCTCTTCTCGCTTTTATAGAGCTCTGACGCCCTTATCTTGGCCTCTTCTTCTAATTTCATGTTAGCCTCTTCCAGCTTACGATTGGTTATTTCTAATTCCAGTTGCTTTTGTTCCAGACTTATTTTTTGTTGATGTAGTTTTGCTTCTTTTTTCTTTTCATTAGTAAAATCAATTGTAGTGAAGAGGATTTCTTTTACAGCTCCTGATTTATCTCTGGAAAATACAGATGCTCTGGAGAATAACCATGTATGCTCTCCCTGTTCGTCTACGACTCTGAAAGTAACATCATTAAATTCATGGTCCTTGAGTTCCGGAAGTATTATCTGGCGTTCTTCAATAACAGGAAAGTCTCCTGGATATATTTTTGCCTTTACAATTTCTGACATTGTTTTACCTTCTATTTCTTTGCCCGTTCGCATTTTGCCATGCCCGGATTCATTGGAAAAGACTATTATCCCTTTCTGGATATTTATAATCTGAACGAAAGTTTGTGAGTTGTTAAGAATCCTTTCAATCCTTTTGCGATCCTTTATTATAAGTTTTACTTCCTTTTTCTTTGCCAGCTGAAGTTTGTACTGAATGGTCGATTTCCATCCGAGCAGCGTAATGGAGATGAGATAAGTGGTAACGGCCATAAGAGCCGTCCCTACGTTTTTAGCATATAAACCAGCTTCTTCACCGCTTATTCTCAGGTATCCCAGAGCTAGAGGAATAAAGAAGGCGAGAAAACGCATCATAAAAACTTCTGCCGGGTTTTGTCCTACCAGGTATTTCATGGAACCTTTAAAAGGTCTGAGAAAAAGTATGGATGAGGATAGAAGCAGCATGGATAGAGAGCTGTAAAAGGTCATAGGTATGCCTCGAAGCGTATACATCTCCTCTACAGAGTATACATACCCATAAATGGTAAGGAATGATAAAAATATGATAAAGTAATTAAGGATTTGTGGATTGAAGAACAGTATCTTTTTTTTCTCAATAAAGAGGAGAGAGATAGCCAGTAAGTTAATACAAATGGCATTATTTATTCCCAAACCCTTATAGCTCAAAGTCATTTCGGGTAGTTCCTGGTTTTGATATAGTAGCTTTAACAAAAATCTGTCAGGCTGAAAATTATATCCAAGTGATAGTATTACTAACATACAGCTGGAATAGAAAATTACAAGCAGACATAGCATTGATACAGGATAAAAATTCTTTTGTTTGGTCTCTTCTGTCCTTGAAAGCCAGATAGAAATGCCGATAATGATAAAACAGAAAGAAGTAAGGGGATTCATGATAAAGTGACCCGGCGTGATAGAATGCAACATCGGGTAGTCTATGAATCTTAAACAAAGCACTAGCAGAGGAATGAGTGTACCTAAAAAAACAAAAACAGACACCAAAGAGCATAAGAATGCTTTCGGTGACTTTATTGTTGTTAGTTACCAGGGACATTTGAAGTGCTTTGGGGTATTAACCGGTGAGTGAGTGAATAGTTTGAATTGGGATAAAGAAGGGTAGAAATTCTGTATTAAGGATACTTGTAAGTGAAAAAGAAGGGGATGAATAGGAGGAGTTTGAGAATGAATTAATTATCAGCAGATAAACTCTTGAGGTTAATATTGCAATAGTTTTTACTTTTAGATAAATTGAATTTTAATATGAAATTAACAATAGCTTGAAGACCAGCCTTGAACATCTTCCTGAACTTAAAATAAAGGAATTAAAAGATATAAGTAATCTTATCATTGAAAAGATGCTTCCTGATTTTGTCATTTTGTTCGGCTCTCATGCCCGAGGTGATTGGGTCGAAGATCGCTACACTGAAGACGGAATAACATACGAATACAAAAGCGACTACGATATCCTTGTAATCACCGAAACCAAGCTCAATCAGGAATTATCCGATAAATGGAGAGAGACGGAAAAGCTGGTAACTAAGATACCTGCTTCTGCTTCTGTTACGCTTATTCATCATAGTTATGGTTATGTTAAAAATGAACTTTCCTATGGCAGCTATTTTTTTACTGATGTTGTAAAGGAAGGAATTGTTTTATATGATAATGGCAGAAATGGCTCAGAGCCTTTGGTGTTGCCCAGTTCAATCGATCCTGAAAAGGTGAAGGAAAGAGCGAGAGATGAGTATGATCTTTGGTTTAAAAGTGCTACAATGTTTTTTGAGGATTTTGGGCACAATTTTCAAAAAGGAACTAAGGATAAGGATTATTATAAATTATCAGCTTTTTATCTTCATCAGGCTACTGAAAGATATTATGCTGCCGTTCTATTGGTTTTTACTGGTTACAAACCTAAAATCCATGATATAGAAAAGTTAGGAAGCCAGGCAGAAGCTATTAATGAAGAATTTAAAAAAAGTTTTCTCTCGTGATACTCCTGAAAAGGATGAGCGTTTTAAGCTGCTGAAAAAGGCCTACATTGATGCCAGATACAGAGAAAAATTATTCAATAGGTAAAGAGGATCTGGAGTATCTGAGTGAAAGGGTAAGAGTGTTGAGGGATTTGGTGGAGAGGGTCTGTGGGGAAAGGTTGTAATTTTAGATGTTTGGCAAGTTGATAAATCTGTTCTCTTAGTAGTGTGAAGTCAATAGACTTCAAGGATGGAAGAGAGAAAGTAAATATTTAAAGGAATAGAAAAAGATATTTGTGTGTTGATAATCAAAGGTTTAGTGTTTGTTTTAAACTTCTGATTTATTTGTAAATTTGAGAGTAAAATAGCGACATGATGAGCAGAATTAGAATCAAAAATTTTGGTCCTATCAAAGAAGGATATCAAAATGAGGATGGTTGGATTGAAATAAGTAAAGTTACTGTGTTTACGGGTAATCAAGGTTCTGGAAAAAGTACCGTCGCTAAATTGATTTCAACATTTTTGTGGATAGAGAAAGCTTTAACACGTGGTGATTATGAGCCAAAGGAATTTACCAATTACAGTCGATTTCGTAAGAATTATTGTAGTTACCATCGTTTAGAAAATTATTTTTTTGACCTAAATAAAAACGATAACGCTGAAATTGAATACTGGGGTACTTCCTATCGAATTAAGTATGACAAAGGAACTCTTACTATCAATGAAGTGAAAAATGGATATTATCCTCTTCCTCAAATTATGTATGTTCCTGCGGAGAGAAATTTTATTTCTAATGTAAAGGCACCTAAAGCCCTTAAGTTGACCTCTGATTCATTAGTAGAATTTGTGACTGAATTTGATAATGCAAAAGATGAAATGAAGGGGGCTATGCAACTTCCTATTAATAATGTATATGTTGAATATCAAAAGCTTAATGATATAGTTTATATTAAAGGAGAAGACTATAAAATAAAGTTAACAGAAGCATCTTCTGGATTTCAGTCAATAGTTCCATTGTATATAGTATCATGGTTTTTGGCAAACTCAGTGCAAAAACAATCAGAAATATCAAAAGGGATGATGAGCAGTGAAGAGATGGAAAGATTTAGAAAAGGAGTTGCTGAAATTTGGGGTAACGACAGTCTTACGGAGGAACAAAGAAGAATTGCACTTTCAGTTTTATCTTCAAAATTCAATAAAACAGCATTTATCAATATTGTAGAAGAACCTGAACAGAATTTATTTCCAACTTCACAGCAAAAAATTTTAAATAGTTTATTAGAATTTAATAATATGAATCTTGATAATAAGCTTATTATGACTTCACATAGCCCTTACCTAATAAATTACTTAACACTGGCAGTAAAGGCAAATTATCTAAAAGAACAAATTCAAAAAGAAGAATTAAGAGTTAAGCTTGATTCTATAGTGCCATTAAATTCAACGGTTAAATCTAATGATTTATTAATTTATGAGATGAATGAAAGGGATGGATCTATAGGGAAACTGGAATCATACAATGGTTTACCATCTGATGAGAATGAATTAAATGAAATGCTTGGAGAAAGCAACGAATTATTCGCACAATTATTAGAAATTCAACAGAGTCTATGAATGTTAATTTTTTTCGAAGAGAAATGCCGAACATATTCCAATAAAAAGAAATTTGGTATTTGCGATGATCCTTCACCTGCAAAAAATCCAGCTTACATTGATGAAGCATGTGGTGAAAAATGGATTGCCGTTGTAATAAATGAAGATAGGCATTTAGTTTCATTCACAGCGATTGATAATTGTATTGAAATTAAGAAAATTGATAATTCCGGTGAAATTGAGCCACCCTTCCGGCCTAAATTGAGCCACCCTGTTTTGATTTTGCAAAGTTAATTTAGGCAGATTTTTTGGATGATTTAGCTTTTCTTAAAGATTCTCCTTTTAATTCAATTTTGTGTGCATTGGCTGTCATTCTGTCCATGATAGCGTCAGCGAGTGTAGGTTCTCCAATGTATTCATGCCATTTGTTTACTGGAAGCTGCGATGTTACCATGATGGACTTTTTACCATATCTGTCTTCCAGCATTTGTAATAGGGCTAATCTCAGGTTGTTGTCAATCGGCTGCAAGCCGAAGTCGTCGAGGATTATCAGGTGAACCTTCTCTATCTGATTTAACATTTTTACGTAAGTGCCTTCAAGTTTTGATTGAGCAATTTTTTCAAGTAACCTTGTCATTCCCATATAAAGTACCTTATATCCCATAGCACAGACCTGTCTTCCAAGGGCACAAGCCAGATAGCTTTTGCCACAACCTGTAGCTCCTGTTATCAGAACATTTTCCGCTCTTTCTATAAAACCGCAGTCAGCCAATATCGCGAGCTTATCGTTGGTAAAGTTTCTTTCCGATGAGCAATGTATCTGCTCCAGAACTGCGTTATACCGCAGTTTGCTGAGCCTGATATACATTTGTGTTTTCTTATGGGTTCGGTACTGGAGCTCTGCTTCTGCCAGTCTTGCAATAGCTTCATGTAATGATAGCTGTTCATGTATCGGCATTGATAAGAATGCTTCGTACGCTTTGCCCATTCCTGTAAGCTTTAGATTATAAAGTTGCTCAAGTGTTTGTCTGGTGTTCATTTTAATTGATTTTTAATTGGTTTAACATTAATATTCTTTAGGACCTCTGATGTTTTCATGAACAGGTATGGTGATCTGTGATGATGGCTCTTCCTGCTTATCCCTGTTATTGGATAATATGTTTTCAATAGTTTTGTATGACAGATATCCGGCATACAGACCTATTCTACAGGCGTTATTTGTACGTTCATTTCCATATTTATCGGCCAGGCGCAAAAGACCTCTACAGGAAAGAAAGGCTTGTTGAGTAAACTGCCTTGATTCAAGCAGGCCGCTTACCACCTGTAGAAAGTATTCTCCTATAGGTTTGGCCTTTTGTAAAAAGTAGTCTTTATCCCATCCCAGAGTCTCTTTATATTTGAGGTGACTGGTAGGCATGTGAGTATCTGTAGTTGTGTAACAGTGTTTCTGGTAGTTCCTTTTATGAGCTGCTATTCTTTTGTGATCCAGGTAAACCTCAACTTGTTCGCTGTCATATACAATGGTGGTTTGTTTACCTATGTATTGATAAGGAACGCTATAGTAGTGCATGTCCTGTCCTAGCAAGACATGATAGTTCTTCTGCACTTTAGCTCTGACTGAATATTTCACTTCAAAGGCTTGTAGTGGAAGGGGTTAAGCAAAGGTTGTTCATCCTGGACAAATCGATCTTTTCTGGAATAATCCTTTTTCTGCATCAAG
This sequence comes from Sporocytophaga sp., assembly GCA_024707265.1. GTDB lineage: Bacteria > Bacteroidota > Bacteroidia > Cytophagales > Cytophagaceae > Sporocytophaga. The sequence continues at coordinate 690,273 of JANQAB010000002.1, forward strand.
CAACCATTATGTTTTTCCAAATTCAACTTTATGTGGTAATTCAACTCTGAGAGGCTATAAACCACGTTGTCTCTTAATGGGGCATAAATACGCTTGTATGCAAGATCTACAGACTTTTCTACACGGGCCTTGTCTTTAGGCTTTTCCACACGTGTAGCCGACAGGGTGGTGTTATAGAAAACGGAGAACTGTTCTGCAAGGGCAGTAAAGGTTGGTTCATAGCGGTCGCTTTTTATCACCATTTGCCTCATGTTATCTGTGAGAATTGAAGCGGGAGCTCCTCCAAAGTATTGCAGACACCGGTTTAATGCTCCCACTAACTGATCAAGGGTAGCATTATGCAAGGCTTCAACATAGGTATAACCGCTATAGGGCAATACAGCAACGAAAACAGGACATTCTAAGACTTCACCGCTGGTCTTGTCGATATAGGAAAGTTTCTTTCCCGCAAAGTCAATCTCTAAAACTTCTGCAGGCTTATGCTGTTGTGGCATCACTGCATTGCGAATCTGACTATAGGTATTCAGGTGCTCACAAAATTGTTGATAGGAATAGCCGTCAGGATCTTCTCTGCGATATTCTTCCCACAACAACATTCGGGTTACTCCGGTGCGCTTAAGCTCTGAAAGGTAATGCCCCAGCTTGGGAGATAAACGACCATACCGTTCATCCTTTCTGCTTTCGATAGCATGATTATAGACAACACTACCCAGAGTATCGTCTGAGAGAGAGAGTAATTGATTAAAGTCATATCCCGAGGTTTTAAACCGTTTTAAGTAGGTGGCAACTGTATTGCGACTCATGCCAAGTGTATTGGCAATTTGTCGTTCTGAGAGGCCGGAAATGAGTAATTGTAATAGTCTGCGTATTTGCAACATGGTTTTAGCTTGGTTAGCCATAAATTCTTCAGCTTAAAAAGCTGAAGTTACAGTTGCAAAATCAAAAAAAGTGGCTCAGTTTATGCCGGAATGGCAGTTCTTAAAATTGAAAAAATACAAATTTAAGTGGCTCAGTTTGGTCCGGAATTCCCTGATTCTTCTACTAAAAAGTGGCTCAGTTTGGTCCGGAATCAGTGGCTCAGTTTAGTCCGGAATTACTGGCTCAATTTAGTCCGGAATAATCAGAAAATGGATGGGGGGATGGAGAAACGTTGTGACGGTGTTTTAACTTTTCAGCCTGTGGCTATTTTTGTTGAGTTAAAAGAACGTGGAGCATTAGGCATTGGATGGGTAAAAGATGCTGAAAAGCAACTTAGAGTGAGCATTGCACATTTTGAAAACACTATTCAATCGGTTGATTTTACTCAAAAGAAAGCATACATTGCTAATAGCGAGCACCCAAAGTTCAAGGAGAGTCAATCCATGCGAATGGAAAAGTTTCTTGCGGAAACTGGCTATGTATTAAGAATTGAAAATAGAATTACTCTTTAAGTTTTCAATTCTTACCTAGCTGATGTTCGATTATATCGAGTACAATCTTGGGATTGAGATATGATTAGATTGTTAAAGTGCATATTATTCCCCAGGAAAATACTTCCCTTCTAATCTTATCGCCAGATCTTCAATATCCTCTTTTCTTGCTAAGACATCAATCCATTTATCAGGAATGGCATTGTATCCATAATATAATCCAGCCAAGCCACCAGTAACAGCTCCTGTGGTATCTGTATCCGACCCTAAGTTAACAGCTTTTAATACTGCATCTCTATAACTATCCGTGTTTAAAAAGCACCACAAAGCAGATTCCAGTGTATGAAGCACATAGCCCGAAGCACTCAGTTCTTCCTCTTTATATTCAAATATAGGTTTAATATCATAGAAACTGTCAGGTTTGGATATAGTCCTGTTAAATCTGAATATTTCCTCATCAGAAAGAATGGAGTTTTCTTCCAGATAATTTCTCACCCTTTCGCGTGAATTGTAGAGTGCTTCAAGTTTATCTTTCTCCACAAGCAGTTCCAATGCAAATTCGAGATAAATAAAACAAGCAACTATTGATCTGATATGCGCATGTGTCAAAGAAGAAACTTCTTTTACTTTTTGAAAACGCTCCTCTATCTTTTTGTCCTTGATGTAAAAAAGTAAAGGCATAATGCGCATAAGAGATCCGTTGCCATTGCTACGCTCATCACTACCACCTGCTTGTGTAGGCAGTACTCCGTTTTTTAATTTCCAGATAGCCCCGGATGTAGCAATGCCAACATCAAATACAGTCCCTTTTGGAGTCCAGTAGGCATGCTCATACCAATTTATAAATCTTCTCGCCTGATCGTTTAGATCATATCCCTCGCACAAACTCTCAGCAAGGCAGAAGGTAAGAGAACTGTCATCAGACCATGTTCCAGTTGGTTGATTATGTGTACCAAACCCTATCATGTCCGAAACAGGGTTTTGTGCAAGGATATTTCTTTCTAAAAATTCCACTGGTACTCCTAACGCATCACCTACGGGAATCCCAAACAAAATGCCTTTGCAAATTTCTCTCGACATAAAAATTTTTTAACAATCATTCAATAAAGCAATTTACTAATATTTGGGATTTTTAGTAACACGCTCTTTTAAATTCGTTACGCAAGATGAGAGAAAAATCGGATGCGGGTTTAAAAATGGGGAATGGAAAGCATCTTAATAATGTCTCCAGGGAAGCTTATTCTTTTTAAGAATGGCGTTAGCCAAAGAATCAATGCACATCCAGGAGGGCTTGGGGTAACTGTGATTTATAACATAGTCATTGAAATCTTTTTCGTTTACGAAGCCTTTTTCTTTATTAACTTTTGTGTCGATGATAAACCATCCTGTTGGAGCAATTGTGCGGTTTACGAAAGTGTTGCCTCCATCACCAATGTTACCGCTTAGAATATAAATAATGCTATCTTTTATATCAACTTTTTTGACATTGTAAGTTCCAAGTAATTTAACAAAAGCCATGTCCCATCTGCTTATGCTATCCTGAGGATTGGTTTTAAGTTCGTATGGCTTTATTAAAGGAATTCTCATCCAATCATATCCACTGATGTTTTCATAAAAAGAATCAGGGTTCTGCTTTTCAATTTTGTTCATGCATCCCAAAAGAATGGTTGCTAGAAAAATGGACATTACTGTGATTATTACCTTTCTCTTTTTCATATTCCTTTTAGTTTTCATTTGAACATATTTTTGATCCGCCTAATAAAAATTTTCATTCATCAATCAATCGGTTGTTATGTTGCCGACCTGTCCAGGTAACAGGCCGGCAAACAATAAAAATAGATAAGATTAAAAAAGGAGTTTACTTATAAACGCAAGGAATATGTATCCCATTAAAAGTACTGATTCTAAAATTTTAAGATTAGATTTACACTAGGTGTAGTTAATTGAATGCCCAAAGATTTGTCTTTATTAGTATTCATGCGATTGGTATGAGGGTCGATATTGGATCGATAGGAGGTCTCACTCTTGTAAAAACTGTAATAGATTCTTGGTGACCAATTTACTCCTATTCCTAAATAACTATTAAAGCTATAAACGGCTCCGATTGTATATCCTGCCCCAATAGTTTGAGTATTTCGAGAAGTTTCATCATTTGAGTTTAAGTTATTGTTGGTGTAGGCTCTATAAACTGAAAATCCATAAGATAAGTCCGGACCATGAAATAAGGTAACCTTCGGGGATAAGTAAGACCTTTTTTCAATACCTAAATTTAAACTAATGCTTTGGTTGTTTTGATTGACATTAAAATGTTCGAATGAATTATAATTATCATCAGAATAAAAGGAATTCCGATCTGATTTGCCTTTGTTAAAATCGAAAGTGATACCAGCCTTAAAAAAAGTTCTTGAGTTTAAACCTCTCTTGTAGGTTACGCCGGGGCTAAAAAAATTTGCCCAGATTTCATTTTTCTTATACTGTATGGTATCCTGTGCTTTCAAATCTCCAATAGAAAGAAACAATAGGAAGATTATACTTCCGGAAAAAATGATTTTGTTAAAAATGATCTGTCTCATATAGTTTTTTCTTCAAATCTATGTGTTTGAACCAAAAGCTGAAACAGGGATTGAGTATGCGCAGAGAAATTTGAGTGAATGCGGACTTTTTTTTAGTTTATGAAGTCCCGTTCAGAAAGCAAAATTATGATTATCTTTTATACAGATTTATATACATACCAAAGAAGGGCCAGGAGCTTTACTAGCTTTGTTTAAAACAAAGCTAGTAAAGCTTTCCTTAAGCAGGAATAGGAATATGTTTTGTTGTAACAGGAAAGTCTTATGTATGATTAAATTGAAGGTAATTGTGTATCGTCGGTTATACAAAGACTGGATCTATCATCAAAAGCAAAATGATGAATGAAATAAGGTGATTAAACCATTGACAATCTTAATTGGAAAGTCTTCTGGTTTGGTCAAAAAAATAATACAAAAAAAATGTTAAAGATCAGAGCTGAAGAACACCCTGATAATTGTAAAGATTCTAAAATTTTAAAATTAAATTAACATCCGGAGTGGCTAATTGTACACCAAATGTATTAGCTTGACTGATGTATGTTTGATTGACTTGAGTATTTGGATTGATAAATATGCTTTCTGTTTTGGAGAAGTTATAGTAAATATACGGAAACCAGTTTATGCCAATTCCTAAGAAACTATTAAAGTTATAAATTGCCCCAATCGTATAGCCAGCCCCAAACTTTTGGTTCTTGTGATTGGTTTCATTGTACATGTTTCTTGCACTACCCTTTCTTTTATTATTTGAATATCCATAAAGTAATTCAGGGCCGTGATATAATGTCATTTTAGATGAAATAATGACTCTTTTCTCTATGCCCAATGATATACTATTATATTGAATATTTTTAAAGTATCCATAAATTTTATTGCTATTGAGATTATTATTATAGTTGTTATGAATGGATAGACCTTTACTAAAATCCAAAGTGACACCAACTTTAAGAAAAGTTTTCGGGTTTAATGATCTCTTATAGTTTGCTCCTGAATTAAAGAAATTTATCCATACTTCATTTTTCTTAAACGGTATGTTATCCTGGGCATTCAGGTTTCCAATTAATAAAAACAATAAAAATATAAAGCTTATAGAAAAAATGATTTTGTTAAAAATGATCTGTTTCATATAGTTTTTTCTTCAAAACTATGTGTCTGAACCAGTAGCTGAAACAGGAATTGAGTGTACGCAGTAAAATTTGAGTGAAAGAGTCTTTTTTTTTTAGTTTATGAAGACCCGTTTAGAAACTGAAAGAATAAGGATTTGGCTCTTTGTGAGATAATTACACTACCGCCGTTTTTGAGTGTCAAAGTTCCGTCATTTTTTATTTCTTCAATAAAATCAATATTAATCAGGTGACTTTTATGAACCCTGAAGAATTTGGACGGGGGCAGATTTTCCTCAAAATATTTTAAAGTTTTAGCCACTGTAATGATTCTTGAATCAGTCAGGAAAACTTTGGAATAATTAGAGTCAGCATCGCAACGGATTATTTCATCGGCTGAAACTAAAATATGCCCATCTCTTACCGACAAAGGAATTTTACTATTTGTGTTGGAGCGGGTAGAGGCTAAAAGTTCCTGTAGTTTATCACGTGAATGAAGACTTTGATTCCGCTTTTTATATTTCTCAATAGTCTTTTCCAGTTTATCTACATCAATAGGTTTGGTCAAATAATTAAGTGCCAGGTGATCAAAGGCTTTGTCGCGGTACTCACCATAAGCGGTTGTAAATATGACTTCATAATCCATTTCAGAAGTTTGTTCCAGTATTTCAAAACCCGTATTGTTTCCCAGTTTTATATCCAGAAATATCAGGTCAGGGTTATGTTTCTTGATCTGAGCGACAGCCTGAGGTACACTGGATGCTGTTCCTGCAATCTCAACATCAGCTATGAAACTTTTAATAATATCTTTTAATACCTCAATGGCAGAAGGTTCATCATCTATTATTAAAGCCTTAATTAACATGGACGGATTTGTTTAATATTGGTAAAGTTATGATTACTTCTGAACCTGAACTCTGAGCAGAAGAATTAAATTCTATTTTTGCATGTACTGCATGAACCTTGTTAAGTATTTCAATGCGCTCTATTATATTTTTCAGAGCTGTAGATCCTTCTTTGTTTTTATATTCAGGAGAAAAACCTGCTCCATTATCTTTTACGCTAAAAATGATATAATTATCGTCTTTCAGGATAATATTTATAGAAAGCTTTGCTTTATGGCCCTCATTGATTAAAGGGAACAGGGCGTGTTTAAATGCATTTTCTACAATTGGTTGCACAAACATTGCAGGTATATAGTTTCCATTGAGACCTGGATCAGGTTTGAGAAAATCTATTTCGACCTGATTATTCATTCTGAGATTTTCCAGTTGCAGGTACATCTCCAGACTCTCTATTTCCTCGCCCAGTGTAATGTACAATTCTCTTGAATAATCAAGGTATTTCCTTATCAGGTTGGCAAATAAAACCAGGTATTTATTGGCTTTACGCTTATCTTCTTTAATTACAAACTGCTGAATAGAATTCAAAGTATTGAACAAGAAATGAGGATTCATCTGGTTTCTAAGCGCTGTTTGTTCTAATTGAAGTGCTCTGAGTTTTCTTTTCTGTACCTGTTTGTAGTTAATAAACCAGAGATAAATGAGCAGGAGTAAAACTGCAATAGCAATAAAAATAATCAGTGAATGAAACCAGACAGAATTGGTAAAATGGGCTTTTATGGTAAACATTTGTTCAGCCGTTTGTTTGCTGGTTTTACCATGTTTAGAAATGGTCCTGACTTTAAATGTATATTTTCCTGGTTTTAGTCCGCTATAAAAAACCTCATTATTAGCAGCATTCAGCCAGGTTTTGTCAATGCCTTCAAGCATGTATTGATAAGTCATATCTCCAAGACTGGAAATAGAGATTCCTGAAAAGCCAAAAGTTATATTATTCTGATTCCAGTCAAGAAGGATTTTTTTACCAAAAATATATGGCTCATTGTTAACCTCCAACGATGTGATAAAAACCTTAGGACGGCCTTCTGAGACTGATGCCTGTGAAGGTATGAAATAAGATATCCCTCTTTCTGAAGCTACAAATACTGTGTCCTGTTTAAGGCAGAAGGAGCTTAGCTGTATTGGTAACAGACCTTCAGAACCAGAATATGAAATTATATTCAGATTTCGGATATCCAGATAGTCCAAGCCACGATTGGTGAGTAACCAGATATTCTTTTTCTCATCAGTATGTAATTCTGAGATAATATCACCATTGAGGCCTTTGGATTCAGTAATTTGAATAGTACTATCCTTGTGAAGGATAAATAAACCATGACCATATGTTGCAATAGCGGGAAAACGAGCAATGTTGGTGATTGCGGTTATTCTTTTCCCTTGAAGTAAATTTCCAGAAAACTTAAGTGTATCTGAATGATCAGAATAGACCTTTAGGCCTCCTAAAGTACCTACATACAGAGTATTTCCAATGTATACAGCCTCTGTTGTTCTGTAATCATACAGCTTTTTTATTCCATGGTCTATGCTGAAAAGCCCGACATTAGAAGCAACTAATAATTTGTCGTTGTTAAAGCTAAGATCCTTGACGGCTATATCTGGTATCGTTTTCGTAATAGTGCCTGTATATTTGTACAATCCAAGGTCACATCCGATCCAGATATTCCCCTTATCATCTTTTACAATTTTTTTGACGCGGTTATAAGTCTGACCTTCTTCTATCTGAATTTGTTTTATAGCATTATTTTTCCTGTTAATGATGTAAAACGAACCCTTATCGCTACCGGCATAAATAATATCGCCATCAGTATATAAGGATATGATAGGAGGTAACAATTGGTCTTGTTCGTCTCTAAGTTCGAAAAAAGGTAAGGAAGGAGCCATGTAAATTCCTTTTCCCAATGTGCTTATCCAGACATTCCCTTCAGAATCTTCACTCAACGATGTAATGGTAGTACCTGCCAAATACTGTTGAGATTCCCCCTGATTGATGTGGAATAAACCATTTCGGGTACCTATCCAGGAATGCTCCTTAGAGTCTTTTAAAAAGCACAGGACTTTTTCTGAAGGCACTTTGATTGAGAAATTTTTTCCTTCAATTAAATTTTTAGTTTCATTAACCTTAAATAAACCGGGCTTTCTATATGATCTGGAATAAAAATAAGTTGAAACCTCTTTCTTAAGAAGTGCAGATCCTGTAAATATAAGAGTGTGACTCTGAGCGACTGCAAATATGGTATCATTCTTTTGTACAAAAATGTTAACGGCATTAAACGTACCCTTTTTATCAGAATAGATCTTAATTCTCTTGTCAGGTAATAAAACCTTTATTCCTTCCTCTTTTGAGGAAAACCAAATGTTTCCTTTACTATCAGGGAAAGCGTCTTTGATAAAATAGGTAAAGCTGAGTTTTTTCAGGAAAGGAGTGTTTCCTGAATGATGGATGAAGCCTTTATAGTAATAGGATAGCTGTCCGTTATAGCTCAGGAACCAGATTCTTCCTTTCTGATCTTCAACTATTTTGAATATTTCATTGTCTGCAAGACCATTTTGGGTAGTATAGTTTTTGAAGTCTTTACCATCAAAACGACTGACCCCGTTTTCTGAAGCAATCCAGATATAGCCTTTGCTGTCTTGTATGATGTCGTAGCAGACATTACTGGGCAATCCATTGCTGGAAGTAATATTTTTTAAAACCAGCTTTTGAGAATATACCGGAAAAAAAAACAATATTAAAAAGGTAAATAATAGGAAAAATAATTTTTTACTAACCATAGAATAAAAATATCTATTTTTGTTAAGGAAAAAAAACTGAAGAAGATTTCCAAATATCTTAATGAAAGGCTAATGCTGGAAATACTTAAGCTTTTTGTTTTTAGTTGATTAATATTTTTATTAAATGCATAACGTTTAATTTTTATAAAGATGAATAAATCAAGAATTTTAAAGTCCGGAGGTTTAGCAATTGCACTTTTACTGTCTCTTTTTACTTTACATTCCTGCGGTTGTAAGTGTGATTGTATTAAAGGATCCGAATGTTCAAAAGTTTCAATTTATTTAAATGCAGATGGTAGTTTGGCTTTTGAAAAGGAGTATTGTCAAAATTATGATCGTTATGATGAGAATGAGTTAATAAAAGATTCAATCGATCAGCTTGTAAAAGTATATCCTGATAGTGAATATAAAGTTGTTACGAAGGATACATCTTATGTTGAAAGCCGAATACAAACCAAACAATGCGAAGGAAATCCTCCAGATTATTCGTGTGAATGTGCTAAATGAAAGTAAGATTAACAGGTACTTTTTAATTAGAATATGAAGAGATTTTTTATATCTATAGTAACAGTTATACTGTTAGTAATTACAGGATGTCATAATTTACCTGCAGCTAATGAGCAGGGAAGTAGTGCTGCTAAAACAAACATTCATTTGCCAAAAGCTGGGTATACCTCAATTAAGGAAAAAATAATTCAGATAAGTAAAAAGGATTATGAAGGATGTTATTCAGCAACATGGGATATGAAGATCCCTTTGTTAGTGGATTTGCCTGAGAAGGACATACGAAATGCAGTCAATGATAGTATATACAAAATTGTGAATCTGTTATTGAAAGATACCTTAGAGTATAAGAATAATGTATATGAAATTACTTACGATTGTGATACTACTGGTACTTCTTTTTCTAATCCTGAAGCCGTTGGGCTCTATAGCAAGCTGGGTAGGAATTCGGAAAGGATTTTGAGCCTGAACTTATATGCTAGTTGGGTTGCAGGACAAGGAGGTCATGGATTTGGTACAAATCTTTCTTCATTTAATGTTGATGTTGTCAATAATAAGTTATTATTGATTAATGACCTGTTCAATAATGCAAATACCAAAAAGCTTTTGAAATGCCTAATAGAAAAAAAGAATCGAATTTCCGAATGAAACAATCTCATTAGATGAGAGCTTTAACCTTTTTGGGAGTTCAGAAGGCGATCAAGGTTATGGATCGTATGAATATGTGGGATTTAGAATTGAAAACTCATCTATTATCTTTAGTTATAGTTTGGTCTATTCAGGAAGAGGAAATGGAATTAATGAATTAGAATTACCATTAGAAGACATTAAGCCATTCATAAATAAAAAGTACAAATGGATATGTAAAGGTTAAGGCCTATATAATGGCTTATATTTGTCTTAGATATAAAGTTTGAAGCTTTTGAACTGAAATCAATCAGACATTAAAATCAGGATCTTGATTACCGATTTTGGGAAATAGAGTCTTGCCCTACAGCTCCTGATCCTCTTCCTTGTCCTGTATTATTATTTTGTTCTACAGAATCACCTTCTTTTATTTCCCTGTCACGAGTTGCTTCAACGGCTGTTGAGTCGTCCTTAATATTTTTATTTGAACTCCTGTCATCTCCATTGCAACTAATCACTGCAAGGCCCAATCCGATCATTATTGCAGATAATGTTCTTTTTTCCATATTGTCTCTTTAGTTTTATTGAATCGTTCAATTATCAGAAGTAATTCTTTTTATTCAAAAATGTTTAAATAATAGAAATTGGTCCACCTATAGTCTTTAAGAATTGTGAACTGTTAAACTGTTATAATTCAGATTTGTTGTGGTGTATCCAGGTAACAATATAACTTCACAGAGAAAACTCTGTTATTATTTTACTTGCCTAAAGATTTTCTTTATCGATAAATTGTTTTAATAAATGGTATTAACACCCAGTTTAAGTTTATTCCGGATTGTAAGATTTACCTGGAAGGTAGATCTGTTGATAATCGTAACCTGCATTGCAACCTATTATATTCATGAGCACGTAATACCCCAGGCTATACTATTGCCCCCAATGTTACCGACATTATTAGGAACTGCTCTCGCATTCTTCGTCGGTTTTAGTAATAATCAGGCTTATGACAGGTGGTGGGAAGCCCGTATTATCTGGGGTGCTTTGGTTAATGATTCCCGCAGTTGGTCGCGTAATATATTGCAATATACCAATCCTGGAAATTTAAAGGTGGAGGAGCTGGAGCTTATCAAAAGCAAGATGATTCTTCGTCAGATTGGCTTTGTCTATGCATTGAAAGAATCACTTCGGAAAAAAACGGATGGTTATTATAAGCAGTTTTTTACGAATCAGGAGCTTGAACAATTAAGTAAAGAAGACAATATTCCCAATGCAGTCCTTTCTCTTAATGCCAGGGATTTGGAATATTTGACAAAGCAAAATTGCATAAGTGAATTTCGCTTTATGCAGTTTAATGGATTTCTTACACTGTTTACAGATCATATGGGAAAATCAGAACGGATCAGTAATACCGTGTTTCCTACTTCCTATATCTATTTTACCAAACTTTTTATTTGGGTACTGGTGATTTTTATAACCATTATCCTTGCGGATAATGTAGGTGCCTGGTCAATAATCCTTGGCTGGATTGTGGGTTTTGTATTTCATGTGTCCCATCAAAATGGAATGGCATTGATGGAGCCGTTTCAGGAAGTTCCTTCTGGTATGCCATTAAACCAGATAGCAAGAGTAATTGAGATAAATCTCCTTCAGATGCTGGGGGAGAAGGATATACCAGAGCCAGTAAAAGCTGTAAATGGGGAATATATTCTTTGATTTTTTGTCAATTTTTTTAAATCAAATGAATTGGAATAGTTTTGCTCATCAGTATTATAGTAATTTAAAGCGTCCTCATCTTGAATTATTATTCTAATGTAAGGAACAAATCTTTTTTGATATCGTAAATTAAGTCTCCCAATGATAATTTTGGAAGCAACTGAATTGATTGTAAAAATATCAGTTGAGTCAAGAGGAAAAAATAAAATGCCTGCAGATGCAATGATTATATATTCATAAATTTTGAATGGAAGGCTTTATTCGTTTCACATTTTTATTCCTTTTTATAGAAGCGGGACTTATGCTACGGACAGATAATTAGGTGATCAGATTCTAGCGCTGTCTTCTATAGTATATACTGATAGTCATGTTTGAAAGAATAATAGAGAGTATTATGTTCAAAAAGAAGAGACATCTTCTTCCTATTCTTTTGGCGACCTTTGTTTCATTACAACTTTTCGGACAAGGCACTTCAAAAGTAATAAATGATATTACCCAGTTAAACCCAATCAAAGTAAATGCAATCATTTCTCCTGAAAGTACACAAGAGATCATTGATGCAGTAAAAACTCATAATGGACCTGTTTCAGTTGGTGGAGGTCGTTTCAGCATGGGAGGTCAAACAGCGACAGAACAGGCATTGCAAATAGACATGAGGAGCTTTGACAGTATCATCTTCTTTTCTAAAGAGAATAAAGAAATTACAGTTCAAGCAGGAATAACCTGGAGAAAAATTCAAGAGTTTGTTGATCCATACAACTTGTCAGTAAAAATAATGCAGACCTATGCCAACTTCACGGTTGGAGGTTCATTAAGTGTTAATGTTCATGGAAGATACATTGGAGGAGGACCTATTGTTTTATCTGTAAAAGAAATAAAAATAATTTTAGCTAATGGCGATTTAATAACGGCAAGTCCCACAGAGAATAAGGATGTATTTTATGGAGCAATTGGTGGCTATGGTGGACTGGGAGTGATTGTTCAGGCAACATTATTTTTAACTGATAATGATAAAGTAGAACGGACAGACAAAGTTCTTTTAATTAAAGAATATAAACAGTTTTTTGTAGACAATATAAGAAGTGATTCTTTAGTTGTTTTTCATAATGCCGATATCTATCCAAATCGATATAAAAAAGTAAGAGAAATTTCTTATAGGAAAACACCAAGAGCCGTTACGGTAAGCTATAGATTGAAACCTCATGATAAAAAATACAGGTTCAACAAGTTCGCTTTTAAAGTAGTCTCAGAATTCCCGGCTGGAAAATGGTTGAGACAGCATTTTATGGAGCCCTTTTTATATATGGGTAAACCAGTGGAGTGGAGAAATTACGAAGCGAGTTATAATGTTCTTGAATTAGAGCCCAAGTCAAGGGAAAAATCAACTTATGTTCTTCAGGAATATTTTGTGCCGATAGAGAAGTTTGACGCTTTTTATCCATTAATGTCCTGTATTTTAAGGAAGAATAATGTAAACGTGATTAATATATCTATACGACATGCAAAGCAGGATCCGGGTACAATGCTTGCCTGGGCAAGGACAGAAGTATTTGCTTTTGTACTTTACTACAAACAAGGAACGACACAAGCTAATAAAGAAGAAGTAAAAAAGTGGACACAACAATTGATTGATGCATCTATTTCATGTGAGGGTACCTATTATCTGCCTTATCAAATCCATGCAACAAATGAGCAATTCTTAAAAGCATATCTCAACGCTGATAATTTTTTCAAACTTAAAAAGCAACTTGATCCGACAAATAAATTCAGGAATAAGTTATGGGATACTTATTACAAATGACAATGTTTGATTGAGTGAAGGCAAATACGAATTTCAAGTGGAAGTTTATAAGTAATATTTTCCTGGATTTATTTTCAGGAATTTGCACATATTCAAAAAACAATGACCTGAAAGTTGGAATACATTCAAATTTTCGGCACATACGGATAAAAATATGTTGCTTATAAAATTCTGGTTCTTAACTTGTAAATCATAAGTTTTAAATTCAATCTTTAAAATAAAAAAATATGGCAAAAACAGATTTTAAGAGTATTGATGAATATCAGGTTGGATTCCCTTTAGAGATTCAGGAAAGGATGCAAACTATTCGTAAAATAATTCATGAAATCGTTCCTGAAGTTGAAGAAGCGATCAGTTATCAAATACCGTGTTTTAAGTACAATGGATATTTGATCTACTATGCAGCTTTTCCAAATCATATTTCACTTTCAAATCCTTTTAGCGCTGAATTTTTAAAAGAATTTGAAAACGATCTTAAAAATTATAAAGTTTCTAAAGCGGTAATTCAATTACCGAATAATGATAGTCTTCCTTTAGATATGATTACTAAGATGATTAAATTTAGAAAGCAGGAAAACGAGCAGAAGCTGAAATCAAAAAGTAAGAAGTGAGGTAAATATCAAAAAACTTAAACGATGAAAAATACAAGAGTATTTAAAATGTCTTTTGCCAGTGTCTATCCCCATTATATAACTAAAGCGGAGAAGAAGGGACGTACAAAAGCAGAATTGGATGAAATTATTTTTTGGCTTACAGGTTATGATCAGCAAGCATTGCAATTAATAATCGATAATAAAATTGATTTTGAAACCTTTTTTGCCCAGGCCCCACAATTGAATCCCAATGTTTCTAAAATAACAGGTGTAATTTGTGGCTATCGTGTGGAAGAGATTGAAGATGAATTGATGCAAAAGATCCGCTATTTAGATAAGCTGGTTGATGAATTGGCAAAGGGAAAGGCAATGGAAAAGATTTTAAGGAAGTAATGAAGAATTGATTTAGTGAGTTTAAGCGAAGCTAAATTGGTATAAAGATTTTTGTTGTGTTAGCAATCTAGGTGCTGAGCCCAACTATAACCAAGACCTTAACGTATTTGAGATGAAAGTAGTGATATCTAATTCACTGTGAATGTTTTTTTACTATTCATTTTATTTATCTTTTATGAATTACATTTTATTTATTTTCCTGTTATTTTTTTCTTCTAATCAGATATTTGGACAATCTATAATTCCTGATGAAAGTTTTGGTAATAAAGGATTACTTACTTTAAATATTGATAATTACCCTTCTTTTGGAAGCAGCATTGCTACAGACGATGAGGGCCGGATGTTAGTTGCCGGTTATATCTCAGGTTACAGCGTTCCCGATGGTAACAGTGGATTTATAGCCCGGTATTCTTCTTCCGGAGTCCTTGAGGAATCATTTGGAGAAAATGGTATAGCTCGGATACAAGTGGATGGTCAGAGCATTATTCATGATATTAAAGTTCATAAAGGATATATTATTTTTTCCGGAATAATTTATCATTCAACTGGAAATACAGCAGAACTCTATATAGGAAGATTAACTTCTACAGGAGCGTTTGATACTTCTTTTGGTAATAATGGATTGGTAAAAAGCGGACTTTCTTCCTATATTCTTAGTTGCGGTCAAACATCTGTAAATGTTAATGAATCAGATGAGATAACCGGATTATGGTACAATAAAGAAAAAGTCATTTACGTCAATCGATATAAGTGGAACGGGCTACCTGATGTAGATTTTAATAACACGGGAAAGTTAGTTCACAATAATTATGTATGTACAGTTTTTTGTAAACCTACATATTGCAGGAATGCCAATAATGACATTCTGCTTGCCGGTGCAAAGATGGTGGATAATGTAAATTATGTGTACGAAACTTTTGTCAGCCTCTATAGTAATTCCGGTAGCTTTATCCGGGAAATTAATATTGGTGATCTTGGCTTCACTCAGGTTGTTAAAGCTGACAATAATGGCAACTGGTATCTTGCCTGTATAAATTTTGCTGATTATACTCCCTACATATATATATCAAGACTAAAGCCCGATGGTACTTTAGATGAGTCCTTTGGGCAAAACGGAAAGACTACAGTCAATATTACTAAAAAGGTATTTTCTATTTCTGATATGATTATTCAAGGGAACTACATATACATGTCCGGGCAAACGGTTAATGAAACGGATTTATTTGCTGTAGCAATTACAACAGATGGAGAACCGGATCAGAATTTCGGAGAGAATGGTGTTTTACTTAAGCAGATCAGAAACAAAAACAATGCAGTACAACTACTTTTGAATGATGGCGGAAAGGATATGTATTTATGTGGTTATACCTACAATGCAATGGAAGAGTCGTCTTTATTGGTATTAAAATATACAATGGACGATGTTCCCCTTTCTCTTCAAAAATCGAACACCAATTTTTCAGTTTCTCTCTACCCTAATCCTTGTGAGGAAACATTACATCTTTCGTTTAATAGTTCGAAGGCACGTGTGATAAAAATTATCGATAACAAAGGTATGGTTGTGCACAAGCTGAGTGCTTTTAGTATAGAGGAAGCTATAAATCTAAAAAGTTTTCTTGCTGGTGTTTATTTCATCTTAATAGAAGATGAAGCAGGTATATGTGCTAAACATACATTTGTTAAAAAATAAATAAAAAGTATAGCACCAGAATTGTAGCAAAAATGGCGTGCTAGATAATTATTAGAGTTATGAAATTTGTTGTTATATCAGATTCTCATGGTCAGCATCGAAGCCTGGAACTTCCTAAAGGAGATGTAGTAATCCACGCTGGTGATATAAGTCGACGTGGAGGTGAAGATGAAATTAAAGATTTTCTGGATTGGTTCAGTAAGCTTGATTTTGAACATAAGATATTTATTGCAGGAAATCATGATTTCTTTTTTGAGAGAAATTCTGATAAACAAATTACAAGCATCGTTCCTCCTGATGTTTTCTACTTATGTGATAGTGGCGTTATTATAAATGGTATAAAAATTTGGGGTTCTCCTATAACGCCCTGGTTTCATAACTGGGCTTTTAACCGCCATCGGGGAGAATTAATCAACAAGCATTGGGCGTTGATCCCACCAGATACAGATATTTTAGTTACTCATGGTCCTGCATTTGGAATGCTTGATCATACTACAAGAGGACAAAATGTTGGCTGCGAAGACTTGTTAAATAAAATATATGAGGTGAGGCCTAAAGTACATATTTGCGGACATATTCATGAAGCTTATGGGGAAGTGGACTCATCGGGAATAAAGTTTATTAATGCATCTGTGATAGATGAAAATTATTTTTTGAAAAATGAGCCAATAATTTTTGAAATATAAGATATAACAGATACTCTTAAAGTATAAAGACAGACTTATACCAAAATGCACTAAAGATTAGGAAACTCGGCCTCTTGCGTGGCCTCAAACATCAAAATTTTTTGGCTGCTTCTCTCACTGAAATTTCTTAACGCAATTTCCTCAAGCCCCATCCTATAAGCCAACGAGAACTAAATCATTAATCCTATTATTGTATTATAGTATATTTGAATGAGATCACATCAGATAAATCGGAAAATCAGTTTTGGTCTAGAATGAGCAGAACTGAAAGATACTTAGGTTATTTTTCCCAATACTAAAAAGTATAATAGCAAAAAGAGTTTTGTAAATGATGGCTCAACGTTCGTAAACTCGCAACCTACAATGATTAAACGTCCTGAATTTGAATGATATTTTTATCTACTTATGCGGCAAAAATATAACAACACATGGTAAAAACTTTAAAGAAAGGACTAGCGGCAGCATTAATGGTGTCCGCTTCCATCATGGCTCATGGCCAGGCAACAAGGCTTCAGTTTCCAAATCCTAACCTAATCAAAGAATGGGGATTTTCAGTTACAGAATACAATGGGTACTCTCTTGTTGGTTCTGAATTCGGAAATGGTTTAAACGTATTTAAAAACAATCAACTTTTGTTCCAGGCTTCAGGTCCGGGCACAGGTTTGTTTGGCTACTCAAACAGCATGAACGGTTCCTGGATTGCAGCAGGTGCACCACAAACAGGTAATGCCAATCAAGGCGCAGTTTATCTTTCAAAGCATTTAAACGGAAATCCTCAGAACAATTTTAATACAGTTATTACTGCATTGAATCCCGGAGCACATGACCAGTTTGGACGTGCAGTGGATATTCATGATAACTGGATGGTGGTAGGAGCTCCTAATGTAAGTAATTCTCATCATGGAGGATATATAGAAATCTGGAATTTTGTTAACAATGCCTGGGTAAGACACACTGTAATTGCCAATGGTTCCGGTAATACTGATGCTGACTTTGGTATTTCGGTAGCTATCAGAGGTAACAAAATAGTAGTAGGTGCTCCTGGTGACCACTCAATTTACATTTACAAATATCAGAATAATGTATGGAGTCTTGAGCAAGGATATGCTCCAAATCCTGCAACATGGGGAATACCTTTGTATGACCCATATTCAGGTTATACCTATTTAACAAGTTTTGGTTATGATGTTGACATAACAGATAACCATGTAATTGCGGGAGATCCATCTGCCAGAAAAGCAGCTGTGCTTGTTTTCCAGAACAATCTTTGGAGTTTGAAAAGTACATTGGTGCCTTCTGTAACATCGGGAACTGGTACAGGAGATAGATTCGGACATTCAGTAGCAATCCAATACAACAGAGCAGTGGTTGGTGCACCAAGGGGAGCCAGCGCTGGTCCTAATCCTGAGCAAGGAAAGGTATACTTGTATACAGATGAAGGAGGTTATAAATACAAAGGAATTATGAATGTTGGCAATCCTTCCAATCTCGTAGCAAGAGCTTTGGGATATTCAGTTGCTATTGACAGTGACAATGTTCTTGCAGGAGCGTCCAATTCTGATAACCTTCTTACAATTGGTAATGAAGGAGCTGCCTTCAGAATGCCTTTCTATCAGTATGTTCCATTTAGAGCAGCTCATGATTTTGAGTTTATTTCAGAAACAGCAGGTAAAGCTGTCATGTACCCTAACCCGGTTTCAGGAGAAGAGGTTAAATTGAATAACAACCTATCAGTGGTTTCAGCAGAAGCTGTATCTATTTTGGGTGAAACAATTCCTCTTTCTGTTACTGAAGGAACAATCAATGTTAGTTCTCTGAAAAAAGGTATTTACAATATCAAAATCAAGACTGATACTGAAATATTAACAGAGAAGCTGGTGGTTGAATAATACAATTGCTTTGTAGGATATACATTCTACTTCCTTTATAATATAGCCGTCAACTTAAGATTGTTTGATATAAATTAGAATGCTACTTTGTCCTCCGAGCCTTGTAAAGGACGATAATATAGACAACTAATTCAATTTATATCAAACTCTGCGAGCTGAAATTTCTTTTATATGAACATTCAAATAATTCAGAGTTTCAGAAAAGTCAAAGATAAAATCTTTAGGTTGACGGCTATTAAAGTTTATGTCCTTTAGGTAAGTGAAATTAATTTACCTGAATGATTACATTTCCCTTTTTATGCCCTGATTCAACATATCTATGAGCTTCTGCAATTTGTTCTAATGGATAACAGCGATCAATAACGGATTTAAATTTTCCTGTTTCGGACAGTTTCTTTAATAACAGCAGACCTTCTATTGAAAATGCAGGTCTTCCGTCATCAATTGAAATGTATTTACCATTTATTACAAGACTTTTCAGGCATTTTGATTTTAACTTTTTTCTATCAATCATACCTCCGGGAACGGCATCGAATATAATGTCATATAATTCTCCCAGGTTTGTGAAATCTTCTTTAGTATAATCTATAACAACATTTGCCCCCAGAGATTTAACTAATTCCAGATTTGATGTACTGCAGATGCCCGTAACATAAGCACCATAGTACTTCGCCAGTTGCACAAGTGACGTTCCGATAGATCCGGAAGCACCATATATCAAAATTTTTTGGCCTGGTAGTATTC
Organism: Sporocytophaga sp.; assembly: GCA_024707265.1. Classification (GTDB taxonomy): domain Bacteria; phylum Bacteroidota; class Bacteroidia; order Cytophagales; family Cytophagaceae; genus Sporocytophaga. Next base: position 709,666 of record JANQAB010000002.1, read on the forward strand.
GGGCTTTTTTAAGAAAATGCAAAGCAATGCCACCTCCAAATGGTATAGCTGCACTTTCCTCAAAAGTTTTATTTGATGGTTTATGTACAATAAAACTATCTTCCGGAAGACATTTAAATTCGGCATAGGTTCCCATATTGGGCTTCATTGGAGACTTGATGGTTACTCCAAATATTTGTTCTCCTTTTTTAAATTTTTTAACATCCTCCCCAATCGATTCTATTTCTCCGGCCAGAATTAACCCAAGTATCGGATTTCTGGGTTTTGAAAAACCAATGGCCAGCTTCATCATTAACCTCATAATTCCGGGGACTTTGCAGCCTCTTATTATAATGTCACTACCTGTTATTGAGGTTGCTTTGATTCTTATACAAACTTCATTTTTTTTAGGTACCGGTTTGTCTAATTCCTGTAGTTGAAGAACATCAGGATTTCCATATCGGGTGCATACTATGGCTTTCATTTTTTTTATTTTTTTAATGCCCTACATTGGGTTAAATTCATATATTTTGATTCCCAGAGTTTTAGGAAGGTAATTTAATCGGTTATTCCCTTATTTTATATTTTATTCAAAAATAAATGACTTTTAATTTCAGGTAAGGCTTCAGGTTTTAACCTTCTAATGATTATGTTTTTTAATATGGGTTATCGGATTTTTTTTAAAATGAAATTTTTAAAAGCTACTGACATAATGCTGTCACTTGCCCCTCTTTTCTTTGTGACATCATTTAAACATTTAACATCTAAAACTTTAAACACATGGAAAATACAGTAGTTAATAATCAGGAAGTTGTAATCAGTGCTAACCAGCTTTTAGGTCAGTGGCAAGGTCATCGCAGATTAACACGTCGAGTTATAGAAGCCTTTCCGGAAGACAAGTTGTTTAATTATTCCATTGGAGGAATGCGTACCTTTTCTGCTCTTGTTATGGAAATGATAGAAATAGCTTATCCGGGTACACAAGGGATGATCGATGGGAACTGGAAGGATGAAGTGAAGGAAAAACCTAAAACCAAGGAAGAGCTCCTCCAACTATGGGATGTTGTAACTGAAAGAATTGACAGATTATGGCCGTTGATTCCGATTGAAAGGTTTCAGACAGTAGAGGCAGCCTTCGGACTGTATGAAGATGCTTTATATTCTACAGTTCTCTATTTTATCGACAATGAAATCCATCACAGAGGGCAGGGGTATGTTTACCTTAGATCATTGGGAGTTGAGCCTCCTGCATTTTATGAAAGATAATTTGTAAGAAAATATGGAAGATATCCTAATGTTCATTTCTTTAGGATATCTTTATTCAAGTAATCTGATACAATTCACTATTGTTAATTGAATCTTGATGGCATATGGCAAAAACAAAAGTTGTCGGAGAGACAAAAGATGCAGGGTTTCAATTTGGCCTGAGGAAAACATTCCATATTTCTTTTGAAGAAGTATGGAATGTTTTGTTTTCTTTAAATGGACTTAAAATGTGGCTTGGTTCTCTTGATACTGAGTTATCAGAGAAGCAGGTCTATAAAACGAAAGATGGAATAGAAGGGGAGATAAGACTTATAAAAGTTCATTCACATATAAGACTTACCTGGAAGAAAAAAGGATGGGATAATGTATCACAGCTTCAGGTAAGGGTTATGAACACTGATGGAAGACAGTAATAGGTTTTCATCAGGATCATTTATCTGATGGCAACCAAAGAAATGAAAGACCATTGGAATAAAGTGATGGAAAAGATCTCAAGGGAGCTGGAAAAAAAATCTTAGAATATGATTGTTGTTAAAGTTACTTATGCTGTAAAGCCTGAGTTCGCAGGTAAAAACAGGGAAAACATTGCATTGTTTTTAGAGGATTTCAGTCACTTGAATGCTGAAGACTTTCGGTATAATGTATATGAAAGCGAAGACGGGAAAACGTTTATGCATTTATCTCACTATAGAAATGAAGCGATTCAGAAAGAACTATTAAATGTGCCATCATTTAAATCATTTCAGAAGCAAAGAGACGAAAGCGGATTAGAAGTGGAGCCTAAGATAGAAGTTTTGAATATGGTAGGTGCAGCCCATCTTATTTTCAATTAAAATAAACCTCCCTCTTCAGTGCTGAGCGTGGGAAGTATAGTATAGTACGAATCATTACTAATAGACATAAATGCTTGCAGAAATATTAAAAAAATCTTTTGATAAATATTTTAATGCACCTGTCAAGGCCTGGGAAGAGTTTGCAAATTTTTGCAAGCCTGTTACATTTGAAAAGGATGAAATAATTAAGCAACAAGATACGACAGAAAAATACTTTTATTTTATTTTGACTGGAAGTGCTGGAATATTTCTATGGAAAGAAAATAACTTTGTCTGTCTTGACTTTGCTTTTGAAAATAATTTCTGTTGCGACTATATGTCTTTGCTGTTAAGACAATCTACCCCATTGCAACTTGTGGCACTTGAAAAATCTGAAATGGTTAAAATTGCAAGTGAAACCTTTTATAAGCTCGGACAGACACCGGTGGGGCAAATCATAGTACAGATTTCAGCCGAGACTTCTTTCATTGAAAAGCAGCAACAGCAAATTGAACTTTTAACAAAGACGGCAGAAGAAAGATATAAAATTCTATATGACAAATTTCCAGGAATCGATCAAAGGGTTGCTCAAAAATATATTGCATCCTATCTTGGTATTACGCCTCAAAGTTTAAGCAGAATTCGCAGCACTTCAAAGTGATTTTTTACCCTATGGTAATTTTCTTTAGTCAAATAAAATGAACATTTGCATTAGGAAAAATTGAAATCAAAATGCGAATTATTTTATTTGTTGCTTTGGCCGTTTTGGCAAACTATTCGTTTGGACAAACAAATTTAGAAGAAAAACCTATTGCTAGAAAAGGTTTTATTATTGGTGGAGGGCTTGGTGCCGGTGTATTAACACTGAAAACAAACGACACAGTGAAAGTTTCTTTTTCAACAACTTTACCAAATATTAAAGTTGGATTTATGCTAAACAAAAGGCTTGCATTGTTAGCATTGTTGCCTGGTGCAAATTATAAGTATAGTGGAAAAGATAGAGGTTTTGAAGGCTTGATTGTTGCAGGTCAATATTGGTTAAAAGACAATTGGTGGGTATTAGGAGGCACAGGTGTGACCTTTGACGCACCAGCATTTTATACAGTGAAAGATCCGAAAGCAGCAGGGTTTTATACAGGTTTGCCATCTTTTACATTTGCGATGGGTTATGAAGTCTGGCGCAAAGGTAGGTTTGCTTTAGACTTGCAGTATAGGGTATTCATTGGCCAATCCAATTTACCAGACAATAAACATCGTGAAGGAATTTCAAATATGTTTATTGTAGGATTTAATTGGTATTAAAAGGATAGTAAACAAATGACGGAATGTTATTTTTTGAGTGAAATCGAAATAGCTGTCGTGTAAGCAATGTTGTGCAAAACATTATGTTTAAAAAATGAAACTATCATGTTCGTAGTCTTCTCTAGTTAAATCTCTTTTTTTTAATCTAAAAAGTGTGACCTTACGTTGCTTTGATAACAAGAAAGGATAATTAGGAGGTGGAATGAAAAATCGATTTGTAAACCTTTTTAAGATGATGGCTTCAATTTCTTTTTTTGCCATTGTAACAACGATATTCACCTTTTATCTTATAGAAAAAGGCAAACAGCAAGAATAGTTTTGGTGTGGTCTTGTGGAGGAAGAGCCATTTGTCTTTGAAAATTTCTTGGGAGGGATGGATAAGGGGGATTTTAATAAAAACCGGAGAACGGCTGATTAATGATTATTGCAATGCGTGTCATAGTATTGAAAGTTGTGTTGTAGGGCCTGCGCGCAATAATATTGAAATAAGGCGGCGTAAAAATAGCTTTATAAATTTATCAACAACTCAAAGTCTGTTATAGAATCAAGAGATCTAATGGTAAGGTGGAAAAGCCAAAGTGTAATTTTACAAAAGCTGCTTCAGTCAGATCGTTTTATTTTTCAGGTAATAACAACAAGCTTCTCGATTTCATTTTCTTCCCATTTGATACTATCTTACGGTTGAATTTGATGAATACCAAAAGCAAGGGAGGTATCAAAATAAAGCCCGGAGATAAGACATCTTCGGGCTTTTTGTCTTTACTATTTGAATTTATTGTGGTAGGTGTATATAACCATACTTCCACAAGATAAAGAATAAAATTCCCGCTAAAATAGATAGTATCAATACCAATGATAAGTATGGTCGTTTCTTTTTAGTAAATGGATCATTCAGATTAACCTTTGCCCCTTTAGGTAAATTGGCAAGGCTGGTAAGCGTATTTCCAAAAGGAATATTGACATTTGCTCTCGCATTGATGGCCCAACCATTAGCGTCTAATAGAGGTGCAAGGTTTCGTTTTCTTAATTTCAGATATGCCATTACCATAGGAGGGCCGGAAATAACTAAAATAAGCCCTATGAATGCTAAAGGCATTTTCCACCACACTAAGCCCATGAATCCGGCAACAATAGAAACCGCTGCTGAGCCTATTGCTCCTAAAGCTAAACCTATCGCAGCAAAAATTCCGACGAACTTTCCAACATCAAAGGGTTGAGCAGGTGGTTTGGGTGCTGCCGTAGTAACGATTTCCGTAGATGTATCTTCAATGCTTTTGGTAGATTTAGTATCTATATTAGCCTCTTGCTCAGCAGCAATTTTATTGATCTGGGTTTCTATAAATCTGTAAACTTTTTTATATGGAGACCAGAATGCCTGGGCAATACTGATAGGATTGTCAATGATTTTTATGATTGTTGCATCCCAATCTCTCCCATATCTGTCATAGAATAAGGCATTTCTTCCAACAACTAAATTATCTATATCTCCGTTGGTCAATGCTGCTACAATTGTCATCTTTTCACTACTGATTCTGGATACACATTCGCAATAAAGCAGGAACATCCCACTATAGGTGCTCATAGTATAATGTTTGGGAAGATCTATAACTCTGATACAAAGATCGCAGCTCCTTTGATCTATGTATAATGTTCCTGCCTGAAATATCGCTTTTGCATCGGGAGAATAAAAATCGTAGAAGGTAACAAAGTTCTTTAGCAGAGTATATAAGTCACGGTAATAGCGGACAAGCTGATCAACTAAAATAATATTATTGGCCTCATGCTCCAGGGAGATATCTTCAGCAATCAGAGATTTCAATTCTTCCGGATGGTTACTGGCCAGAATTTCGCGCACACGGCCAATTCCCAATGGGGCAACCAAAGTTCCGACCGCTTCTGCTTTCCATTGAACATAAGCTGTAAATATATCAGAGATAACATTCCAGTCAGCTTCGCTCAGCGTTTTTTGATTTGGGAATAGTTTATTTGCTATGAACTTGTTAAAGGAGTTCATGGTAGTTTCCCAAGCGGGATTAATTCCTGTATCCAATGGTAAATCTTTTTTAGCCTCAATTTTCGCTAGAGGATAACCAGCAATTTCTTCTATACAGGTTGAAAGGTCCTTTGTACTTATTGCTTCAACACGGGCAACCAGCAAATTCAAAACGTCGGTTGAGCGAGGATCGAATGCTGATAATTTACAACGCAGAAAATAATCATCAATCTTGGATTTAATTGCGGAATAGTATTGATACGCTTCTTCTGTCTGCTCTCCGAATGGAAAAATGGAGGTTGTATAAGCATCTGCTTTTTCATGCCAGCTTGCATACAGTTTACATTGTTCCAGAAAGGATGTAAGATGCTCCAGAGAAACTCCTTGCTTTCCACCTCTGTCTGTTGAAGAACCAATGCAGGATATCACTTCATTGAGAAGTTGGATTAGTTTAGAATCAGTTGTGGTATCCTCCGTGATAATACCATCTCCATTAAATTTTGATGAAGCAAATATTTTTGTAATGTCTGAGGTCTCTTCCACAGTCAATACTTCAGAATCTTCCTTGTTGATATTCTTCAGAATGACTTTAGCAGAAGATAAAAGTTTGCGTCCTGCTTCGGTTTGATCATTAATGGCTGATATAGGAAAGCTTGCTTCCTGCTTCAATAAATCATCAGGATTTTTAATGACAGACGTAACCCAGTTGACAGCTGTTACAATTTCAGGAACACGAATCTTCCCGTCTTTATCAGTATCAATCAACTCTAATGTTTTTGGGTCAATTTCAAGATCATGAACGGGACAACTCAATGCTGTCCATAACTTTTGATCCAGCGTGCCTAGATGTATAAGGTCCTGGCCAGATTCGATGTTAACCCGTTTTATGCCTCCAACGGTAGAGAAATTCCAGGTATGGGTATGAGTATTCTTCATCGAGACGAATGCTATTGGAAAATTGAAATAGTGTGTTTTAAATAAGAAAAGTTAAATTAATAAATTTCATGCAGTGTAAAAAATGGATGTAAGACTTGTAATCATTGAGAGTACATTTATATTTATGTAAATCATATTATCAAATAAAGACTTTGTGTTTTAAGTGTAAGTAATTGTAATTTAGATTGTACAATGAATTGTAATGTTTGGTAAGTAAAGGGATTTTTACCACTGATAATTGCATAAATTACCTTATGTTTTCTTTGTAATTTCTTGTTGCTCAGGTGAATGAAAAAGTAGAATATAAGAGTCCTGAGTGAATATACTAGTTTGTGTCTCTTTTCTAATATCTGTTAAAAAAGTTTTGGATTTGAGAAATGTCTTTTTTTTATAGATTTGTAAAAAAACAATTAATTTGATTTTTACTGTTCAACATACTTGTAAAAAGGAAGGGGATGAAGAGTTTGTTCTTAAAAATATACCTTTCTTGTCTGAATATGATCCCGAGCAGAATAAAAAACCATTTTTAGGCGAAGGGTATTATTTTTGGGATTACAATGAAGATTATGCAAAGTTTTGGGGAAGATTACACTATAATAACAAATTTTACGTTTGTGAGGCAGATATAGAGGTTGATCATGAAAAAGATGGGTTTTATTTAGATTTGGTCGGTAATAGAAAACATTTAGTGTTTTTTGTAGATTTATTGAGAGAATTTAACCTAATTCATGAAGAGGGAACAAAAGGTATTGACCTTTGTTATATTATTAATTACTTAAGAAAAGAATGTCCTGAGGAGGCTTTCCCTTTTAAGGTGATTAGAGCGGTTGATTATAAGAATAAGGAAAAAGCTGGAATTAAAATTGATTTTAACGATAAAGGGGAGAAAAGGAGTTATACAATATTAAATCCAAGGATAATAATTTCTTTTTTAAAAGAGAAGAAATTAATTATATAAAAGAACCTTTTATTAAATTTGCAACGTAAATAAAAGTATGGAAGCTTTAGAAAAAGCCAAATTAGCTTTAAAAAAGTACCTCTTGGAAAATAAAGAGAAGGTTGCTGCTGATTTGGATGAAATGCGTAAAAAATCAGAGGGGAAAGATATCTATAATTATATAGATATTGTTTCTAGTGCTTTTTCTTTTGAAGAAGTAACCCTTTCAAAAGAAGTTATATATGACTATTCATTTCAGAAGATTGATTGTTATCACTTAATAAATGAATGGGTAGAAGACTTCTGGACGTTGCCAAGTAAGGAAGGAACTGAAGGTACAAAAAAGACTTTGAAATTTTTTCAGAGTCTTTTTTTTTTATAATATTGCAATATGATTGAAGCACAAAGAGCGGCGTTTTCCTTTGAATCATTTAAGGTTCCTAAATTTTCTTACGATGAGGGTAATCATAATGGCTCAAATATTAAACTTGGACTTAGCCCAAGTGGAATATACAATTCTGCTACAGGAGAATTTGAGTTAACGTTAGTGTTTATGACCCACGACGCTTCCAATTTAGACAAAGTTATTTTTCAACTTACCTCAATTGCAATTTTTAGATTTGATTCAACTCCTAAACTGGAGGAGATTCCATCTTTTTTTTTATAAAAATGCAATTGCAATTATGTTTCCTTATCTCCGTGCGTTTATTAGCACACTAACTCTTCAAGCTAATACAAAAATTCTTAAGCTTGGCTTGATGAATCTTTCCGATCTTGAGAAGCCATTAAAGGAAAATACCTCGGAGATTTAATTTCCTATCTGTAAAAACAACTTAGGTACAACATTAGGTAAGACAATATGGCTAAGTAGTTACAATTAAAAGTATTTTTCTGTAGTTTAAATAATTATTTAATAATTGTTAGCTTCAGGACTGTGTTGTACAATGTAGTTAAAGTAAGGAATAATCTAATTTAAGCATCTTTGAATAATGATTCAACCTTGTTTATAAAAGATTGAGTGAAGAGAACGAGAACAATTTTTCTATAAGTCGTGAAAATAAAAGAGGGGTGAGTTTCCTGTAACAGGTGACTGGAGATACAAAAGAAAAAGCCATTTTATTTTACAGTAAAATGGCTTTTATCATTCTGATGAAATCATTTTTTAATTTACCATCCGCCCCCTAATGCCTGGTAAATATTGACCATTGCATTCATCTGAGCTTTTTTGGTTTCAATCAAATCAAACCTTGCATCCAGTGCATCACGCTGGGTCATCAATACCTCCATGTAATCCGCACGGGCCGAGTTGAAAAGACCTGTTGAGATATCGATGGATCTCGTAAGGGCCTCTACTTCTTTTACTTTCAGGTTATAGCTGTTTTTCATGTTGCTGATATTCGCTACCTGATTGGATACTTCCATATAAGCTCTTAAGACAGTACGTTCATAGTTGTAAACAGCCTGGATTTGCTTTGCATTAGCAGAATTATAATAAGCCTTTATGCCATTTCTGTTAACAAGAGGCTGCACCAGTTCGCCTGCTAGCATATACAAAATAGACTCCGGTGATTTTATCAGGTAATTGGGATTGTAAGCATTATATCCAACACTTCCGGTAATTCTGAAAGAAGGGTAGAAGTTGGCTTTGGCCACTTTTACATCCAGCTTGGCAGCTTCAAGATCCTGTTCCGATTGCTTAATGTCGGGTCTGTTTTGTAACAACTGTGATGGAATACCAACATGTATGGAATCAGGAGTCAATTCTGTAAAGTTGTGAGCATTCCTTGCTATAGGTTGAGGAAATCTACCTACAAGAAAATTAATCCAGTTCTCCGTTTCTGTTATTCTCTGCAGTATAGCATATTGACGGCTTTGGTTTTTCAGAACTTCAGCTTCAAACTTCCGGACAGGTAATTCTGTAACCTTAGCAGCTTCTTTTTCCAATCTCACAATGTGGAGCGCATTCTGCTGAATCTCTATATTCTTCTTAAGGATCTCCAACTGATTGTCTAATGCCAGCAGCTCATAATATGAATTTGCTATCTCTGCTATTAGTTCGGTAACCATGAAGTTCCTTCCTTCGGAAGATGCCAGATACCTATGCACAGCAGATTTTTTTGCATTACGCAGCTTTTTCCAGATATCCACTTCCCATGAGGCTCTGGCAGCTATGATAAGATCAGTGAAAGGCTCAGGAAAACGTTTTCCAGGTGCTATCTCTAAATTTTCATCAACTGCTCCAGGTCTTGTATATCTTCCCATTTTATCCAGACCTGCACCAACACCAATGTCTATGTTGGGTAGGTAGTCGCCTTTTCTGGCTCTGATTTCGTTTCTGGCTATATTGATCTCCTGCGCTATAATATTCAGCTCCTGGTTATTTTTAAGAGCAGTATCTATAAGTACATTCAGGTAAGGATCATGAAAGAAATTCTTCCAGTTAACTTTTGCCGTATTTGTTGAATCCTCCGGACTATTATACTTTGCAGGAACAGTCTTATTTTCGGTTTTGTGTATAATGGACGGTATACATGCAGTACACAAGAGAGAAATACTTACTATCCTGAAGTGTTTAAAAAATTTATATTTAAGCATTGTCTTCTATTTCAACGTGTTCTATTTCTTCAGTTAAAGGTGTCTCATGTTCATCCTTGATAAGCTTTCGACTACCAGCAATTGTGCCGAATATGTAATACAAACCAGGGACAATGATTACTCCGAAAATTGTTCCGAAAAGCATTCCTCCAAGCGCGGATGATCCTATGGTACGGTTACCAATAGCTCCGGCACCGTGAGCAATTACCAATGGAATCAATCCCGCGATAAAGGCAAATGATGTCATTAGGATAGGTCTGAAACGAACTTTAGCACCTTCAATAGCTGCTTCAAGGACTGTCGCGCCCTGTTGTTGTTTTTGAACCGCAAACTCAACAATCAACACAGCATTTTTTCCGAGAAGACCCACAAGCATTACTAGTCCTACCTGTGCATAAATATCATTTGCAAGACCCATTCCTTTAATCATTAAGAATGATCCGAAAACCCCAGCCGGCAGAGAGAATATAACAGCCAATGGTACGATGAAGCTTTCGTACTGCCCTACAAGAACGAAGTAAACAAAGACTAATACGATAAGGAAGATATATACAGCTTCATTTCCACGTCTTGTTTCATCATATGAAAGTGCTGCCCAGTCTATGTCAAAGCCGTGAGGTAATGTTTTAGTAGCTACTTCTTTCACTGCTTCGATGGCTTCACCACTACTATATCCTTTTGCAGCACCACCTCTGATACCTGCAGTGAGGTACATATTGTATCTGTTGATTTCATTGGCTCCCTGCTTCTTTGTAATTTTCATGAACGCTGAGAAAGGAACCATTTCACCGTGGTCATTTTTTACGTACAAATTCATAATATCAGAAGGGAGTTTCCTATATTCAGGAGCTGCTTGTACGAATACCTTGAAAAACCGTTGGTATTTGATAAAACCTAGTTCATATGTACTTCCTACAAAAGTCGAAAGCGTATTCATCGCGTTTCCGATAGAAACTCCCTTTTGCATCGCCAATTGATTATCGAAATCAATTTCATATTGTGGATAGTTTGCGCTGAAGAAGGTAAATAAGCCTGTTAACTCTTTGCGTTTTTTCAGCTCACCGATGAATTCATTTGTTACTGATTCAAGCTGCTTGTAATCTCCACTGTTAGTTTTATCCAATAATTGTAAAGCAAAACCACCTGCAGCTCCGAATCCGGGTACAGCCGGTGGATCGAAAAACTCAATTGTTGCCCCAGGGATTTCCTTGGCTTTTACTTCCAATTCCTCAATAATTTCAGTTACAGAATGGTGTCGTTCTGACCAAGGTTTAAGGTTAATCAGACAAGTTCCTGCATTGGATCCTCGGCCTTCAGTAAGTACCTCATAACCTGCTATAGAGGAGACTGATTTTACACCTTCCACTGTATTAATAACCTCAACTAGTTTGTTAGATATGTCATTTGTTCTTTCCAGTGTTGAACCTGGAGGTGTTTGGACAATGGCATAAAGCATTCCTTGATCTTCACTTGGAATAAAACCTGAAGGTAAATTGTTGGCTATAAAATATATACCTATGATAAATATTGCAAATATTACTCCAGTGACTAATCTTCGGTGTGCAATCAACTTTAACAGGCCAACGTATTTGTCTGTAACTTTATCAAATCCTCTATTAAAGCTATCAAGGAATCGGTTTATTAATGTCTTCTTTCTCGGTTTTCCATGATTATTTTTCAATATCATTGCGCAAAGAACAGGGGTAACCGTAAGTGCCACTATACCTGAAAGAACTATTGAAGATGCCATTGTAATAGAAAACTGTCTATAGAACGTACCTACAGGTCCAGTCATAAAGGACACTGGAATAAACACAGATACCATCAAAAGAGTAATAGCTATAACGGCACCACTAATCTCACCAATAACCTTTTTTACAGCCAGATAAGGCGACAGATGTTCTTCGTGTATCTTGGCATGCACGGCTTCCACCACCACAATGGCATCATCCACCACAATACCAATAGCCAATACGAGTGCAAACAATGTAACCATGTTAATGGTAAGCCCGAAAAGCTGCATACAGAAAAAGGCTCCAATCAATGATACCGGAACGGCCAAGGTAGGAATAAGAGTAGATCTCCAGTCACCCAGGAATATAAACACTACCAGGGCCACCAGGATGAATGCATCCCTTAATGTATGAATAACGTTTTCTATGGAAGCGTCAAGGAAATTGGAAACATCGTAACTGATTTCATATTCCATTCCAGGAGGAAATGATTTTTTCAATTCTTCCAGTTTGGCCTTCACCTCATCAATTACCTGGCTTGCATTACTACCGTAAGTTTGCTTAAGCACCAATGCTGCTGAAGGATAACCATTCAGATTTGAATAGATATCATAATATTCACTTCCCAATGTAACAGTTGCTATATCTTTCAATCTAAGAAGCTCACCATTAGGATTGGCCTTAATAATGACGTTTTCATATTGTTTTGGATCATTGAATCTGTCGGAATATGCCAAAACATATTCTAGTGCTTCTGCGCGTTTCGCATCTCCTCTACCAATTCTACCCGCCTTACCTATAACACTCTGGTCATTTAGAGCTTCCATTACTTCGTCTGGAGAAATTTTATAGGCACGCATTCTGTCTGGATTTAACCAGACACGCATAGCATATTGTCTACTACCAAGTATTCTAACTTGCCCGATACCCTTTATTCGTTGAATTTCTGGTACCATGTTAACCCCTGCATAGTTGAACAGGAATTTCATGTTGGCATTCTTGTCTTTACTGTAAAGGTTGACATACATTAACATACTGGGAATTACAGGAGTTATTACAACCCCTTCCCTTTGCACCAGTATAGGCAATCTGTTAGTTACCTGTTGAACACGATTAGATACCTGCACCAAAGCCTGATTGATATCAGTTCCTGGTTCAAATACAACCTGGATATTTGCTTCTCCCGCACTGGTTGCATCAGAAGTCATGTATCTCATTCCCCAAGCACCATTAATGGACTGTTCTAATGGGATAATAACCGATTCAGAAAGCGATTTTGCGCTTGCGCCAGGATAAGAGGCACTTACCATCACCACCGGAGGTGCAACCTCAGGGAATTGTGATGTAGGTAGGGTTTTGATAGACAGTACTCCCAAGAATATTATCACAAGTGATATTACAATTGCGAGGGCAGGCCTATGAATAAATTTACTGAACATCTTCTTCCTATTAAATATTTAACTTATTCTCCATATATGTCTTTAAATCTATTCAACATATACATTTAATTTTGGTAGTACTGATTTTGGATCCTCGTATCTGTAGGCAATCTTGTCATTATCTTTTACCTTTCTTATCCCCTCAAGCAGTATTCTTTCGTTCTCATTTATGCCTTCTTTAATGACGTATATATCCGGCATTTCTGCTGCTATTTCTATTTCTCTTGATTTTACTTTATTGTCCTTTCCGACAACATAGACATATTTTTTTTTCCAAGATTTCAAAAGTTGCTTTCTGTGGAATCAAAATAGCGTCTTTCATAGGAATAGTCATTTGAATATTACCTGTTTCACCATGTCTCAGCAACGCTTTGGGGTTAGGAAATGTAGCTCGGAAAGGAATAGTACCTGTTTCATTGTTAAAATCAGCCTCGATCGTTTTAACCATTCCAGGATATTCGAACAGCTTGTTATTAGCCATTAATAAATTTACTTTCATTAAGTTTTCAGTTGTCGCATTGGTTTTATAATCCAGATACTCCGCTTCAGGAACATTAAAATAAACCCACATCTGACTGTTATCTGATATTGTGGTAAGCATATCTCCCTCGTTAAGGAGACTTCCTTGTCTTACATAAAAGTGGTCCATTATACCATCAAAAGGAGCGCGGATATCAGTAAATCCTAGATGAACCGTTGCTAATGATAATTCAGCTTTTGCCTTTCCTAATCTTGCTTTTGCTAAAGCAAGTTCATTTGGAGAGACAATATTGCTGTCTGCAAGTTTTTTGGTGTTTTGGTATTCGATTTCTGCAAATTCGACCTCAGCTTGTGCTTTTTGCTGTTCGGCCTGGTATTGAGTAGGCATGATCTGAAACATCCGTTGCCCTTTTTTAACAAACTGGCCTTCATCAACAAAAATATTCTGAAGATAGCCCTTCTCAAGAGCTCTCAGTTCAATATGCTGTATCGACCGGATCTGGCAAACATATTCCCTGGTAACGGTGGTGTCCTTTCTTAAGGGGCTGGTGACCAGGAATTTAACTTCGTGCTCCTTTTCTTCTTTGTGTGATACGCAGCTTGCAAGGAACAAGGTGCTGATACTAATAAGTATGAGAAATTTCTTCATCATTAATCTGTCTTTATTTCAAAGCGAAAAAATAGGGGAACATCCTGAAGGAAATTTGAAGACAGTGTAAACCATTAAGAATTTTTCCCTATGTTAATATAGGATTTACCCTTAAAATGAAGACGGAGAGATCAAAATAAGGGGGCTTTTTTATTAAAAATAAAAACTATTGCTGAGTTGGGAAAAAGTGCAGTTGCTGTAATGATTTTAAAAAGAGTATATTAAATAATTAATCCTTATGGGAAATAAAGCTAGGGGAACTTCCTGAAGGAAATTTGAAGGCTGTAGAAACCATTATGAAAAAGTCATAATTATTCTTAGATAAAGGGAAATCTATCTTTAAAAGAAATTTATAAAAGAGTGATTGGGGGAGAGGCACTTAAAATTTATACGAGGAAAAAACCTTAAAAGCCTATAAAAAAATAAGCAAGAGCAAGGAAGGTTCTAAAATTCAACCTTCTTGCTCTTGCTCAATTCTGTATTACAAAGAGTATCTTAAAGTAACTCCATAAGTTCTTGGATCTCCAAGTACAGCCGCATAGTGACCAGCATTACCAGCTGCTGGTAACAGTTGTTCAAAGTAGTCTTTATTCAGGATGTTACGTCCCCATACAAATAAAGTCACTCCGTTTGCTGCTTTAAAACCTAGTCTTGCATTAAGCAGAGAATAACCATCTACGACCAGATATTTTGATGGAGATGGACTTGATGAAAATCCAGAACGGAAGTAAGAATCAACACCAAGGAAGAATTTTCCTTTTGATCCCAAAAATTTACCTTCATTTGTATTGGCCTCACCACCAATAGAACCAGCCCATTTAGAGATACCTGGAAGTCTGCCTCCTGAAATATCTTTGAAAGCACTAGCACCGCCGGTTTCTTCAAGAGGTACAGGAGCATTTTTGAATGAAACATATTTGCCATCGGTATATGCTACAGCAGCGTTGATAGCAAGATTTCTGCTTACTCTGATGCTTCCATCCAACTCAATACCCTGAACCCTTACTTTCTCAGCATTTGATAAGTATCCGCGATTTACACCAACTTCTGCAGTTTGTACCTGAGTCTGGTAATCTTTGATAGATGTATTAAATATAATCAAATTCAAAGTAGTATTTGAAGTTGGATTTGTTTTGATACCAAACTCCACGTGTGTTACGTATTCAGGTTTTACCTTTGCAAGGTCTGTTAATACGTCACCATTAGCAGTAGGTAATCCTCCTAGGTTTACACCTACAGGCTTATAACTGTTAGAATAGGTGGCAAAAGTATTAATTTGTTTAATAGGCTTGTAGGCAAGGGTTACCTGACCTGAAAAGTTAGTGTTTTCAGCTTTTGCATGATAATACTGATCAGTATAAACAGCACGTTTAAGCGCGATTAAAGCAGGATCATTTGTTTCCAATCCACCATATGTCTGACGGTTAAAGTCAACTTCTTTAAAGTCGTAGTTGTAACGCAGACCTGGTAACAAGTGCAGGTTTTTAGTGATAGCCCAGTCAAGCTGACCAAATACGGCTCCACTGAAGGAATTTAACCATGACTTTGATTTGATTCCGTATCCGTCAAGTAGCCCTGGAGTCTGCCAAAGTGGGCTGGTTGAATTTTGAGAAAATCTCCACTGTGCTGCTCCTGACTCTTCAATATGGACAGGATCAGTTTTTAGATTTTGACCAAGAGCAAATACGCCAACTACACCGCTAAGACGAGATGAGAATTCACCCGCATAACGAACTTCCTGAGACCATTGCTGATGTCTTGATGTAGCCTGAGATAATCTTAAAACCGGTAGACCTGTGAAATCTCTGTCATTTGACGGATCCCAGTTCCAATAGCGCCAAGCAGTTGTTGAAGTCAAGGTTCCTTTTCCAAGTTTTATATCAGCATTTAGAGATAATCCACCTAGCTCATTGCCTGATCTCCATGGTGTATCCTGATCCACTTTTCTGTCAAATGCGTTTTGGCTTGGAAGTGTATAATTCAGGTCAGATATGATCTGATTAAACTGACGATATCCTGCACGTTGAGTAGGTGCAACCCCTGCTATAACTTGTGCATAACCTTCCGGTTTTTGTCTGGACGCATCACCTGCAAGAGTTAATCTGATATTATCAGTAAGGTTATAAAGTAATTGAACTCTACCTCCTATATTATTAAGGTCATTAATGTATTTTGATGATCTTACATTGTAAATCAATCCATCGCGTTGAGTTCCTGAAAAGGATACGCGGGCAGCAAGATTTTTGGTAAGAGGACCTGTTACAGAAGCTTTTGCCTGAATGTAACCATAGTTACCATAACTTACTTCGAAGTTTGCACCTGGCTGGAATCTTGGAGCACGGGTAGTAATGTTAAATGCACCTGCAGTTGTATTTTTACCGAACAGTGTTCCTTGTGGTCCGCGAGATACTTCTATCTGTTCAATGTCAATGAAGTCAAGCGTGGTTGCTGCCGGACGAGCATAGTACACACCGTCTACATAAAATCCAACTCCAGGATCAATACCATCATTGGTAAGACCAAATGTAGAACCAAGTCCACGGATATTAAGCGTTGTATTTCTAGGATTAGAAGAATAAAGTTGAACAGTAGGCACAAGTTCCTTTACTCTGTTAACATTAAAAGAACCAGAGTTTTCAACCTGAGAACCACCTACTACTGAAATCGGAATTGGAATTTCCTGAGCAACCTCTTTTCTTCTTCTAGAGGTTACCACAACCTCATCCAGAAGCTCATCTATAGCAAGGGATAAAAGTAGGGGAGTAGGAGTTTCCGCAGTGATTTGAAGTTCTTGAGTTTTAAAGCCAGTTGCAGTTATTTGTACATAGTATGGAAAGTCTTTAGGAGCTTCTATGGAAAAATTTCCATCTGCATCTGAAGCTGCTGTTGCACTTGTTCCTTTTATTAAAATTAAAGCACCAGGTAAAGGTAAGCCCTGATTATCTTTTACAGTTCCTTTGAGGTCATTTTGCGCGTAGGCAAAACTCCCTATAAGGAGGAAGGCAATGATAAATTGTAGTGTTTTAGTCATTATTAGTTCAAGTTTAAATGTGAAAGTTTCGAAGGTCTAAAATTTGGTTGTTAAAAGTCTGTTGAGTAAATATTTTAAATATATCATATATAGTATATAGAACTAGTAGACAAATATAGTTATTTTTTCATTTTTCACTCATTTGGATCGACTAAAATTTTTAAGAAAATATGAAACTTTTTACTATTTCGTTGATAATTAATTGTTTGTGTGTTGTTTGTTTTGAGAGGATTACCTTATTGATTAAAAAGGAGTTTTAAAATTTTCTCTATTATGAGGCAAGATTAATCTGAAAGTCGGTTAATGATGGCTCTTTCTGGTAAAACTCAGCCTTATTTTTCTTTAGTTATTTGGAAGCGTTCTAAATAATAGTTAACCTTGCGCCTTTATTTAAATTTAGTCTAAATAGATAATTCATGAGTTTATTTATTAAAATGTTGCGAGAAGGAGTATTTTTTAATCTTCTGGTTTTATTAGGAATATTGTCTATTCCAAACCTGAGTATAGGCCAGGGAACTTTTGGAAGTATTTCCGGAATAGTTCAGGATTCTGCAGGTAAGAAGCTGGAGCATGCTGCAGTTACAGTAAAAGGTAGTAATCTTTCTACCATCACTGATTCTAAAGGTGCTTTTATTATGGATAATGTTCCTGCTGGTACCACTATTCTGGCTATCCTAAAAGTTGGTTTCAAACCTCTTGAGAAATCAATAGAAGTTGTGGGAGGTGAAACAATCTTCCTCACTGCTCTTGTCCTTTCTGATGATGTTCATGAACTGGATGAAGTAGAAATTCTAATTAGAAGACAAAAATTTGCGAAAGCCGAAAGCGAGCAGGTTGCCAGAATGCCACTGAAGAACATGGAAAATCCCCAGGTATATAACGTTGTGGGAAAAGAACTGATGAAGGAACAGTTGGTAATGGAAAGAACTGATATGTATAGAAATATTCCGGGAGCTGTTCCAAACTTTTCAGCAGGTGGCTCTCAGGGGTTAAACATCAGAGGTTTTTCTAATACCAATGGATTGAGAAATGGCATGGTCACAAGTGCAATCTTTCTTCTGAACCCGATAATTCTTGAGCGTGTAGAGGTAATGAGAGGACCTTCAGGAACTCTGTTCGGTAGTAACAGAAATACTTCTTTCGGAGGTGTCTATAATTATGTAACTAAGAACCCTTATGATATACAGGCCGGAGAGTTAACAATGACAATGGGAAGCTATAATCTTTCAAGAGTTACAGCAGATATAAATACGCCTCTTAATGAGAAAAAGAATGTGCTGTTCAGATTGAATACTGCCTGGCAATCAGAAGGATCTTTCCAGGATCAGGGCTTTGCAAAGATTTATACCATTGCACCAAGCTTTATCTATAAAGTAAATGATAAACTGAAATTTACGGTGGACGCTGATTTCACAAGAGGAAACTATACCAATCTGAGCACAGCTATAGGAAATATGACGAATGTGAAAGTAAGGAACTTCAAAGATTTGAAACTTCCTTATAATCGTTCATTAATAAATAACAGTGCTGACATTAATAACGGTGTCAACAATGTACAGGGGCAAATGGAATATAAGTTTTCAGATAAATGGAAGTCACAGACTAATTTCTTATATTCTGAAGGATATTATAAGGACTTTATCTGGACAACTTTATCTTATATAACTGATTCGACATTGTATAGACAATTCAGAAACCAGACTCCGGAAACTTTCGGTAATATTCAGGCTCAGCAAAATTTCATAGGCGATTTTAAAATAGGTCCTTTTAGAAACAGGGTAGTAATAGGACTGGATTACAATAAGAATTATAACTCCCTTAATAGGACTGCGATGACGACTTATGATACTATAAATATTAATAAGCCGGTTAATGATTATAGTGCAGATAAGATCAATGAAATTTCTTCTAAAAAGGGGATTCAGCGCTACCACCTTTAAGTCTGAAAGTTTTGGCGTTTATGTTTCCGATGTGTTGAACATTACTTCTGATTTTATGGTAATGTTGAGCCTGCGTATAGATAAGTATTCAACTAAAGGTAACTATGACCTGTCTAAATCTACCTATTCAGGTGCATACGAGCAGGTTTCTTTGTCTCCTAAATTAGGTTTGGTGTATCAGCCTGTTAAAGATAAAGTTTCTTTATTTGCAAACTATATGAATGGTTTTGTAAACCTAGGTCCTGTTAATCAGCCAGACAATACAGTTTTAGTGCTCAATCCTCAATATGCTAATCAGTGGGAGTTAGGTGTCAAATTTGATGTTGTAAAGAATAAATTGGCAGGAAGCATCAGTTTTTATGATATATCTGTTAAAAACTCCACTCGTATTGATGTTATTGGAGGCAAGAATTTTACTGTTCAGGACGGAACTCAAAGAAGTAAAGGTTATGAGCTTGAATTGATAGCTAATCCGGTTAAAGGATTTAACATTATAGCAGGATATGCCAATAACGAAAATAAATATACAAAAGCTTCTACTACTCTAGAAAATAAGTATGTAACAGCGAGTCCTAAACATATTGGTAACCTTTGGGTAAGCTATACTATACTTGATGGAGTTCTTGATGGGGTAGGTTTGGGTGTAGGTGGTAATTATATTGGCGAATCATGGTTTGAAAGCACTAATTCATTTGTATTACCATCTTATACGCTTTTGAATGCATCAGTATTTTATGATCGGCCTAAGTACAGAATTACCCTTAAAGGTAATAACCTGTTAAACGAATATAATTGGAATCCTACCGGAACTCCTCAGAAACCTATTAACTTCCTGGCAAGTGTCGCATACAAATTCTAAGATCAGTATAAAAAAAATCATCGGTCAAATACATCTCTGGCTCGGACTATTGTCCGGGCTAGTGGTGTTTATATTAGGTATTACCGGCTGTATTTATGTATTTCAAACAGAATTAAAGGAATTGTTTTATGCTGATAGATATTTTGTAAAAAGTAAAGGTATTAAACCCTTACCAATAAGAGTGCTTAAAGAAAGTGCACAAAAGGCAGTTGGAGATGAATATCCCATTACTTTTCTTCACTATATTCCGGAAACCACTTATTCTTACCGTTTCAGAGCTTCCAAGACGGAAGCTGAAGCTTTAACTTATAACAGTAAAGTGATCTATAATAAAATGGCATTTGTAGATCCTTATACTGCAGAGGTTTTATTTGTGGAAAATACAAAGTGGGAGTTTTTTAATGTTGTATTACAAATTCATTACGACTTACTTTTAAATAATATAGGGCATCAGATTGTCGGATGGAGTACAGTGATTTTTGTTGTAATGCTGATTTCAGGTCTGGTGCTGTGGTGGCCAAGGAATAAGGCAGCTTTAAAGCAACGTCTTTATTTCAAATGGAAGCTTACTACAAAATGGAAACGCAAGAATTATGACCTTCATAATATCCCCGGATTTTATTCACTGGCGCTTGCTTTAATAATATCTCTGACAGGCCTTTGGTTTGCCTTTGAGTGGTTCAGGCCTCCTGTAAAATGGATAGCTAATGGGGGAAAGCCTTTGATTGAAGAATGGAAAGTTTTTTCGGATACCGCTCGGGCAACTTCTCCTGACCTGGTAGATAGTATAGAAAAGAATATCAAAGAAAGGAATATAAAAGGAGCGTTTTTTTATATGACATTTCCTGAGGCTAAAAAAAGCTCCTATAGTAGTTACGGCTATGCATAACAAAGATAATTTTGTTAAAAGAAGTCAGTATTTTTTTGATAAGAATACCGGGGTAGAATTAAAAAGCAGTCCTTATGAAACCAAGAGCAGTGCTGATAAATTTGGATATATGATATATGACATTCATGTAGGGAAAATAATAGGCTTACCGGGTCAGCTATTAGCATTCCTCGCAGCATTGATTGCAACCTCATTACCTCTTACCGGAGTTATAATATGGATAGGCAAAAAAGGCAAGAAGGCAGGTTCTAAGGCAGAAAAAAATCAGAAAGAACTGTAGTGCATGTATAGGCTTCAATTATTTTGAAGTAAAGAGTCGAGGTCTGCTCACAATGACTTTAGTTGTTTTGGTAAGAAAAGCTTCAATCGCATTATCCCATGAGTCGACTTTTGTCGTTACCAATTCGGGATTTAGTTTTTTTTTTCGCTATTAGTTTTAAAACCTTTTCAGCATCAGCTCTAGAATTTGCAAGACCAGTTCTGAATGTGACACCTTTACTATACATTTCTATTAAAGGCATTTTCATTTTCTTTAAATAGATGCCTGAGCTGGATATCAATCCATTTGGCTTGACATATTTTATTGCTTTCAACAATCCCTGTTTATCAGAGTTTGCTTCTACTACTATATCATATAGTTCAGGTATGTCGAAAGAGAATTCATAAGCATGGTCTGCTCCGCATCGTCTAGCCAATTCTAATCTTTCATCACTATAGTCCGTATAATCAATTCTAGTTGCCCCCATGGCCTTTGCAATCAATACCGTATAAAGACCAATGCTCTTTACTTTTCCTCCTATTACAAGAATGCTCTTGTTAGGATTCTTTTCAAGTTCAGGACCGACATTTCTATATGCATCCGGAATATTGTCACTAAGGCTTGCCAGATGAACAGGATCAATATGGTCAGGTATTTTTATAAGCATTGAGTCCGCATAAGGTACTTTTATCAGGTCAGACATAGCTCCGCCAAATTGAAGATGGGTGCCGAAGCCATATGTAGACACAAGTGGCGTGTTACTGCATGAACCAGTAACTCCACTATTGCAATTGATGCAGCTGCCACAGGAGATTTGAAACGGAACAGTGACTACATCTCCAACCTTTATGTTCTTTACCTGGTCTCCCGTTTCTACGACCTCTGCAACACACTCATGACCGAATGGAAAGGGGCCTTTGAAAAAATTTTTTCCAAACAATCTGTGAAAGTCCTTATCTACAATTCCTAATACTGAACCGATAGTCAGTTTAGTGCTCATATTGTTAAAAAGGTAAATGTCATCCAGATCGCACTTAGCCACTGCAAACGGTCTTACAATAGCTTGTAAGCTACCGTTAATAATAGGCGTTGTTGTTTCCCTCCATTCAAGCTTTTCTTTTTTTATATAGTATAGTTGATTCATGAGATGTTCGGAATAAATAGTTTGTAAGTATATATAAATACTCTGATTAATAATAGATTTCAATAAACATTCTGCATAAAGATTATCAGCGCAGATTTTTTGCGTAAATCAAGATATTATTATTTAATATTTTTTTTTAAAAAATATTTTGTGCGCAAAATGACTGCGTAGTTTGATCTCAACTTTGAAGTGTCAATCGGAGATAACAAGAAATACCGATAAAGAATTTAAAACGATACAACGATGCGATTCAATTTTTTAAAAGGAAAAAATGTAGTGACAAACTACGAAGGTGCTAAAGCTTATAAAATGACTCCTGAGATGGAGCTTTATTCTGCAGTTGTAACTGCCGGGCTTAGCGATTCATTTTATGAAAGCGGACCTGAACGTTTGAAAAGAATTCAAAGTCTCATGGTAAGCGTTGATGCAGAGTTTGTCGCTAAGCTTGCTGTGTTTGCGCGAGCATCTATGCATATGAGAAGTGTTCCATTGGTACTTGCGGTTGAACTTGCAAAGTATTGTTCAGGTACAGACCTTGTAAGCAGAACTGTAAAAGGGGTAGTACAACGTGCGGATGAAATAACTGAACTTTTGGCTTACTACCAGTTGTCAAATGGCAGAGCAGGAACCAAAAAGCTGAATAAGCTCTCAAAGCAAGTGCAGAAAGGACTGTCCGGAGCATTTAACAGTTTTGATGAGTATCAGTTTGCCAAGTATAACAGAGATGGGGAAGTAAAGCTTAGAGATGCATTGTTTCTCGTGCATCCAAAAGCTAAAGATGATGAGCAACAGAATATTTTCAATAAGATAGCTTCGAAGTCACTTGAAGTACCATATACCTGGGAAACAGAACTATCTGCTTTGGGACAAATAAAGTTTTCTGACGAAAAGGAAAAAACATCTGCCTTCAAAGTCAAGTGGGAAGAACTGATTGAAAGTGAAAAGCTAGGATATATGGCGTTACTTAGAAACCTTCGTAACATCATTCAGGCAGATGTAGACTATGTTTACATGCAAAAGGTGTGCTCCAGGCTGAGTAATGCTCATGCTGTGGCAAAATCCAAACAGTTTCCGTTTCGATTTCTTGCCGCTTACAGAGAAGTAAAAGAGTTGAAGTCAGATTATGTTGCAATGGTTCTTAACGCTCTTGAGGATGCTGTTATGGCAAGCGCTCAGAATATAAAAGGTTTTGATGAAGCGACAAAGGTTGTCGTAGCCTGTGACGTTTCCGGTTCAATGCAAAAGCCTGTCTCTGCTAGAAGCAAAGTATTACTTTATGATATAGGCTTGATGCTGGCAATGCTGATGCTGTCAAAATCCAAAAGAGTTATTTCCGGCATGTTTGGAGATAAATGGAAAATCATCAACATGCCCAATAAAGGAGTTCTTGCAAACGTAGAAGAGTTTTATCGAAGAGAAGGTGAAGTGGGTTATTCCACCAATGGACACCTTGTGATAGATGACCTATATCTGAGAAAAATCGTGATGGATAAAATAATGATTTTCACAGATTGTCAACTATGGAACAGTTCAGGGGGAGGAGGTTCATTAGCACGTTCCTGGAAAGACTATAAGAAAATAGCTCCTCAGGCAAAGCTTTATCTTTTCGATTTGGCCGGATATGGAAATACTCCATTGCGTATAGAGGATAACGATGTTTTTCTTATTGCAGGTTGGTCAGATAAAGTGTTTGATGTGCTCGAAGCAATAGAGGATGGAGCGTCTGCGATCAGCAAAATAAAAGAGATGGAGTTGGTTTAAGCTTAAAGCTTAAAGCGGAAGGCTTAAAGTTGAAAGTTAAAAGTTGAAAGTTAAAAGTTTAAAGTGAAAAGTTTAAAGTTAAGGGGTATTAATTCTATGAATTGAATTGATTATGATAGTATGGGGATGAGCTCTGGAAGGGCGGCTTTTTGGCAGCGTAGGGTATAGCCCTACGCTTTCTATAAGGGTTTACTAGATCCTTCGCATGGGGTAAACATGTTAAATAAATAAGATCCTGTAGCTTAAAAGGAAAAGCTGCGGAAAAATTGGACTTCGCCGCGGAGTGTATGGATAGATCTGGTTGCGACTACGCATTGCAATGAGTAGAGTTTACAGTGCACCGAAATATTTCTAAGGGAATATCTTAGGGAAGCGTATTTACAGCCATACTGCTCGGAAACGAGAATGTGAGTTCGAATCTCACCAGGATTACGTTAAGTTGTAAGTAATAATTATTAAGTTGTAAGAATATGTTAATTCAAGCAGTTCTCTTTTGGAGAATACTTTAGGTTTGGGAGATAAAAATTGAAATGCCGTAGAATCGGGATACTTCGCTCACTTTGGGGTAGGGTCCTGACGAATGTCAGGAAGAGGTGCAAATCCTCATAGCGGTCCCCACCCTCATTCGCTTTTTGCTTTCAGTTTTTAATAAAAAAAATAAGATGTCGTAAATGGGAGATACTTCGTGGTTGACTTTATGGTTAGCAGGTTCGACCCCTGCATCAGCAGCGATGCTGAATTTGACTCCCATTGAATATTGCTCTTAGTAATAAACAGTGCCGTAAGGCAGAGATACTTCGACCGTACAATGAAAACCTCTGTCTGAATTATTGCCTGTTTATTTAAAAGACTGAATTCAAAATACTTTCAGCCTTCCGCTTTAAGCTCAAAAGAATGGTGTCGTAGAGAAGAGTTACTTCGGCTTTTAACCGGTAGGACGTGGGTTCGAATCCCACCAGAGTGACAAAGAATTAAATTCACTCTGTAGCTCAGTGGTAGAGCAACTTTGTACTCTTTTCGAATTATAACCCATTCTTTATTAAAGAACTGGTTAGTAGAAAAGTAGAATTATTTGTAGAAGTATAATATGAAAGAGTTATACTGATAATACTTTAAGCTTTAAACTTAAAAAGACTGGTGCCGTAGAAAAGAGTTACTTCGATTTGGGATCAACGTGTCGTGAGTTCGAGTCTCACCGGATAATTTAGTTTATCCGTAGCTCAGTGGTTAGAGCAGTATGCACTCTTTTCGAATTGTTGCCCGATCTTTATTCTTAATAATACCTTAAGCTTTGCGCTTTCTGCTTTAAGCTTACTTAGAACTTATCACTTTTTTAACAGGTGCCGTAGAAAAGAGTTACTTCACTGAAAATGAAATAAAAAACTTTTTTTCAACTTTAGCCCTGTTGTTTTATATTGAATTTGAAAACAGAAATTAGCCATGCTAGAAGTAATTAAGAAAGAAATTCTAGAAATTGAAAGACGGGAAAATATCAAGATACTTTATGCATGTGAGTCAGGTAGCAGAGCTTGGGGATTTCCATCCAGAGACAGTGATTATGATGTGAGATTCATTTATATAAGGCCGAAGGAATGGTATTTAAGTATTGATGACTACAAGGATACTTTGGATTTTCCAATTAATGATCTTTTAGATATAAGTGGATGGGATATACGTAAGGCACTGAAGCTTTTTAGGTCCTCTAATGCTGTCATCTTTGAATGGCTTCAGTCTCCGATTATTTATAAAGAAGAGCAGGCATTTAAAGAGCAATTGATTGATCTGTTTAAAGACTATTATTCTTTAAGAGCTGGAATGCATCATTATTTAGGGATGACGATTAATCCCTTTAAAAATGATTTACAGAGTGATACAGTAAAAATAAAGAGATACCTTTATGCATTAAGGTCCTCACTGGCTTGCAGATGGATGAGGGAGAAGCAAACAGTTCCACCAATGGAATTTGGTATACTTAGAACCTTGATTAATGATGAAGGAGCTGTTAAAGAATTAGTGGATCAGTTATTAGTCCGCAAGAAGGATAATTCAGAAGGAGATACAATTCCTTCTTCTCTTTTATTAAATCATTTTATTCAAAACGAAATAAGAGAGAGTGAATTGGTTTCAATGAGTCTAGAAAAATCAACTGGTCCTACAAAAGTACTGAATAATATTTTCCGAGATTTACTGTCTAAATCTTTTAAGCAGGAGGTGTGATGAATATTGAATATGTAAGAAATAAAAGCAGGCTACTCTTGGAATGTATCAGTGGCAGCAGGGCTTATGGTCTTGATCTGCCGACTTCTGATACGGATATTAAAGGTGTTTTTGCTCTTTCAAAAAAAGATTTTTACGGATTAACTTTTACCGATCAGGTAAATAATGAAACCAATGATATTGTCTTCTATGAATTAAAAAGGTTTATTGAATTGTTGGTTAAAAACAATCCTAATTTATTAGATCTTCTTTCTTCTCCGGAAGATTGTATCTTGTTTAAAGATCCTGTAATGAATCTTATAAAGCCTGAAATCTTTTTATCCAGGTTATGCAAGACTACATTTGGTGAGTATGCAATGGCTCAGATTAAAAAGGCAAAAGGATTGAATAAAAAGATCAGCAATCCTATTGAGAAAGAACGAAAGTCGGTTCTGGATTTTTGTTTTGTTGCAAAAGATCAGGGAGCAATTTCACTGAAGAATTGGCTTGTAGAGAATGGATATGATCAGAGTAAATGCGGCCTGGTTAAGATTGCCCATATGAATGATATATATGCGCTCTTTTATGATTTAGACAATGCGTTTAAATTCAAAGGTGTTATTCATAAAGAGTCAGCTAATGAAGTTGCATTAAGTTCTGTACCGAAGGGAATTCAACCCGAAGGTATTTTATCTTTCAACAGGAATGGTTACTCTGTTTATTGCAAAGAATACAAAGAATATTGGGAGTGGGTGGAGAAGAGAAACAATGAA
The DNA here is from genome assembly GCA_024707265.1 of Sporocytophaga sp. Taxonomy (GTDB): domain Bacteria; phylum Bacteroidota; class Bacteroidia; order Cytophagales; family Cytophagaceae; genus Sporocytophaga. The sequence goes on from JANQAB010000002.1 coordinate 736,639, forward strand.
CGATATGAAAACACAGCTGCACATGGAAAGAACTATGATGCAAAGAATATGATGCACGTTTTTAGACTGCTTGATATGGCTGAAGAAATTGCATTATATAAAAGAGTAATTGTGAGAAGACCAAATCGAGAACATTTATTAAGTATTCGAAAGGGCGATTTTATATATGAAGATCTTGTAAAGCAGGCAGAAGAAAAGGTCGATAGAATTCATGAGATCTATGAAAAAAGTGACCTTCCGGATGCTCCCGATTTAAACAGAGCAGAGAATCTTTTGGTGGCTATGCGTGAAAGTTTATATTCTTAATGAAAAGGGATTTTGAAAATTGAAAATCTATTTATTATCTTTGTGTCCGAATTTTTAAAACAATGAAACAGCAATCAATCTTTAATATTTATAAAAATCTGCAAAGGTCTGGGTATCCTCTGTACTTTTTCCGGGATTGTTGTTATTGAATAGCATTAGTATTCTTTTACATATAAAGCCCGGACATTATAATCCGGGCTTTGTTATTTTATACCAACTTTAAACTTTAAACTTTCAGCTTTTAGTTTCCAACTTACAATGTTACTAACTATTACAACAAAGCATAAACCTGCAACAGATCTGGGATATTTATTACATAAACATCCCGATAAGTTACAAAGCTTCGACACCTCTTTTGGTAAGATGTATGTCTTTTATCCGGAATCTTCAGAAGAAAGGTCAACCATAGCTTTGTTACTTGATGTTGATCCTGTAGCTCTGGTACGCAATCATAAAGGACCTTCCGGAGAAGGGTTTGCATTGGAACATTATGTAAATGACAGGCCTTATGTTGCTTCTTCTTTTATGTCTGTTGCTATTAGCAAAGCTTTCAGATCTGCTATGAGCGGAATTTGTAAAGACAAACCTTATCTGGTTGATAGGGTACTTCCCTTAGAAGTAAAGATACAGTTGTTGCCATCACGAGGAGGAGAAGCTTTCTTAAGAAGTCTGTTTGAGCCAATGGGATATCAGGTCGAACTGAAGAGGTATGAATTGGATACCAAATATCCTGAATGGGGTATGAGCAGATATTTTTCTGTGACTCTTAGAAATGAGTTAAAGATGAAAGATCTGTTAGCTCATCTCTACGTTTTGATTCCGGTACTGGATAATGATAAGCATTACTGGATAAGCGAGCATGAAGTTCAGAAGCTTGAAGAAAAAGGAAGTGGCTGGCTGGAACAACATCCGGAAAAAGAACTGATCATAAAAAGGTATCTGAAGAACGTTGGAGCATACACCAGATTAGCCAAGTCCAGACTTTCTGAAGAAGAGATGATAGAAAACGAAGAGGAGGTAAGTCCCAACGATCAAGTAAAAGAAGAAAAGAAAATATCTCTTCACCAGCAAAGACTTAATAAGGCGCTGGACGAACTTAAACTTTCCGGAGCGCAAAGTGTGCTCGATTTAGGTTGCGGAGAAGGTAAACTGTTAAAGCTGCTTATGAAGGAAGCGCAATTCGATAATATAGTAGGAATGGATGTTTCTTATCGCACTCTTGAAATTGCAAAGGTCAGATTGAATTACGAAAGGCTGCCTCAGAAGCAAAAGGAAAGGCTCAGATTGATTCATGGTTCCCTTACTTACAGAGATAAACGATTGAAAGGTTTTGATGCAGCTGCTGTTATTGAAGTGATAGAACACCTTGATCTTTCAAGACTGGCTTCCTTTGAGAGGGTAGTGTTTGAATCTGCAAGGCCATTAACTGTAGTGATCACTACTCCAAATGCTGAATACAATGTTAAATATGAAGCATTAAGCGAGGGGGCATTCAGACATAGTGATCACCGTTTCGAATGGACAAGAGCAGAGTTTGAAAGGTGGGCTTCCGGAATAGCAACAAAGTATAATTATGAAGTGAGGTTTGAACCAATTGGTGATTGGGATGAGGAAGTCGGCGCCCCAAGTCAGATGGGTGTATTTAAAATAAAGAATTAGAATTGTATGGAAATAAAAATACCGGAATTAGCATTAGTGATGCTTATAGGAGCGTCTGGATCTGGTAAATCTACTTTTGCAAGAAGACACTTTAAGAGTACGGAAATCTTAACTTCTGACTTCTGCAGAGCTATTGTGTCTGATGACGAAAATGACCAGAGTGCAACGGAGGATGCCTTTAGTGTATTGAAATATATTGCTGGTATCAGATTAAAAAAGAGGTTTGTTAACTGTTATAGATGCAACCAACGTTCAGCCGGAAGCAAGAAAAGATTTTATAAGCCTGGCGAGAGAATACCATTGTCTTCCTGTAGCCATTGTGCTGGATCTTCCTGAAAGGGTTTTACAGGATAGGCATAAAGGCCGGGCAGATAGAGATTTTGGTCCCCATGTTATACCAATGCAAAGGTCACAGTTGAGAAGATCTTTGAAATATCTGGGGAGGGAAGGTGTCAGACATATTCATATCCTTAACTCAGAAGAGAAAGTTGAATCAGTACAAGGGATAGCAAGAGATCCTTTATATAATAATCTGAAGCACTTGCCTGGCCCTTTTGATATCATTGGTGATGTCCATGGTTGCTATGATGAGCTTGTGAAGTTGTTGAAGGAGCTGAATTATACATTCGAATCTGTAGCATATGATCTTGTTAATTTTGGAATAAAGGTACGTCATTCCGAAGGCAGGAAAGCTGTATTTCTGGGAGACCTTGTGGATAGAGGTCCAAAGACTCCCCAAGTTTTAAAACTTGTGATGAGCATGGTTCAGGATGGTTCTGCTTTGTGTGTTCCGGGAAACCATGATGCAAAGCTTTTGAAAAAGCTGAAAGGATCTGATGTTAAATTAAAACATGGTCTTGCAGAAACGGTAGAACAATTATCCGCGGAGGAGCCGGAATTAATATCAAAGGTGCAGGACTTTCTTGAAGGACTTGTTAGTCACTATGTATTGGATGGAGGGAATCTTGTTGTAGCCCACGCTGGCTTGAAAGAGGAAATGCATGGAAGAGGTTCCGGTGCTGTTCGCACGTTTTGTATGTATGGTGAAACCACCGGTGAGACGGATGAATTCGGACTTCCCGTTAGGTATAACTGGGCATCAGATTATAAAGGAAAAGCAATGGTGGTATATGGTCACACACCTATCCCCAATCCTCAGTGGCTGAACAGAACGATATGCATTGATACCGGTTGCGTATTCGGAGGAAAACTCACGGCGTTGAGATATCCTGAGAAGGAAGTTGTTTCTGTAAATGCAGAGAAGACATATTTTGAACCATCAAGACCGCTTGACTATAATCCCTTGACGGGGCTTTCGTTTCAGCAGGAGCATGATGACTTATTGGATATTGATGATGTGCGTGGTAAACATATTGTGGAAACTCGGTTGTTAGGTAATATAACTATAAGAGAAGATAACAGCATAGCAGCTCTGGAGGTGATGAGCAGGTTCGCTATTAACCCTAAGTGGCTGATCTATTTACCTCCGACAATGTCCCCTTCTGAAACAAGTACAAGAGCAGGATATTTGGAGCATCCGGAAGAAGCATTAAAGTATTATGCGACCCAAGGTGTGGAGACTGTTGTGTGTGAAGAAAAGCATATGGGCTCAAGAGCTGTTGTTATTGTCTGTAAAGATGAAAATGCAGCACTCAAAACCTTTGGAGTGGAAAATGAAGGTATTGGGGTTTGTTATACCAGAACGGGCAGAGCGTTCTTTCACGAAGACCAACTGGAAAAAGACTTTCTGGAGAAGATCAATAGAGCTTTAACCTCGTCCGGCTTCTGGGATAAGTTCAATACAGATTGGGTTTGTCTTGACTGTGAATTAATGCCTTGGTCAGCAAAGGCTCAGGCATTGCTTAAAGATCAATATGCTGCTGTAGGGGCTGCTTCTGCTGCTGCATTGCCATTTGTTACAGAGGCCCTTCAGATGGCTAAAGACAGAGGTATAGCAGCGGATAGCTTATTGGCAGAATTTGTTTCTAAGAATGAGATGTCCGGAAGGTTTATAGATTCATACAGGCAGTATTGCTGGACTGTCAATTCACTGGATGATTATCAATTGGCGCCATTCCACATCCTTGCAACAGAAGGCGCTGTGCACACTGACAAAGATCATATCTGGCACATGGAAAATATCAGGTCCATTTGTGAGACAGATACGGGATTGTTAATTGTTACGCCCTATAAAGTAGTTGATCTGAAGAATGAAGAAGCAATAAATGGAGTCACCAACTGGTGGAATGACCTGACCGAATCCGGTGGAGAAGGAATGGTAATAAAACCATTAAACTTTATCAGCAAGGGGGCAAAGGGTATTTTACAGCCGGCTATTAAGTGTAGAGGAAAGGAGTATTTAAGGATTATCTATGGTCCTACCTATTCTGCTCCTGAAAATTTAACAAGGCTGAAAGAACGCAGTGTCGGTGGAAAGAGAGCGCTCGCTTTGCGTGAGTTTGCTTTGGGGGCAGAGGGATTAGAAAGGTTTGTGAGAAAAGAACCTTTAAGAAAAATACATGAATGTGTATTCGGAGTATTGGCTCTGGAAAGCGAAGCCATAGATCCGAGATTGTAAATGTTTTAAAAGATTAATTATGAGTTTAGTAATAGTAGATGTAGAGGCTGATGGTCCGATTCCCGGAAAGTATAGTATGGTGAGCTTCGGAGCAATTGTGTTAGAACCTTCGTTGTCAAAGACTTTTTATGGAAAAGTGAAACCTGTCTCTGAGGCATGGATACCTGAAGCGCTTGCTGTTAGCGGGTTTACAAGGGAGGAACATTCCTCCTTTGATGAACCGCATGACGTGATGGCAGATTTCGAATTATGGCTCAAGGAAAATGTAAAAGGCAAACCTGTGTTTCTTTCAGATAACCTTGCTTTTGACTGGCAGTGGATTAATTATTATTTCCACTATTATTTAGGTAGAAATCCTTTTGGGTTCAGCGGAAGACGCATCGGAGACCTGTATTCAGGTATGGTAGGAGATCTTATGAAAGGATCAGAATGGAAGAGATTCCGAAAGACAGAGCATACACATAATCCTGTTGATGATGCAAGAGGTAATGCGGAAGCTTTGTTAAAATTAAGAGAGATGGGGTTGAAGTTCCCATTTAAATAAGTTACAGCAATATTTTATTTTTATGAAATTAAAGAAATTATTCAGACCAGTAGGAGTGAAAGAGCTTGCACTTATAAAAGAGTCCGGGATGAAAGCCTATCCTCCTCGTTTTTCATGGCAACCCATTTTTTATCCTGTGTTGAATTTTGAATATGCAGCCCAGATAGCAAAAGAGTGGAACACAGAGGATGAGTCTTCCGGATATGCCGGTTTTGTTACAGAGTTTGAAATTCAGGAAGAATACTTTCTTACTTTCAAAGTGGAGAATGTAGGAGGTAAAATCTATGAAGAACTTTGGGTACCTTCTGAACAGCTTTATGAATTCAATGAAAATATAATCAATGGAATTCGCATAGTGGCTGGGTTTTATGGAGATAAGTTTTCGGGAGAACGAGGTTATGAAAATTAAAAGGGATTAGGGGTTTTGTAATCCCTTTTCTCTTTTATTTACAGCAGTTTTAAAAGTTGAGCTTTGAATGATAATGGATTAAATGTATTGCGACTTAATTTGAAAGAAGTGTTTGCTGATTTTTTCAATATCTTTTAAATGAACATAACTCTTATTTCAATCCTTCATTTTATATTTGTCTTGTTCATTAAAATTTTCATTCAATGCTTACCCATCACGTTTTATTCTGGCTGAAAGCCGATACTACCGAAGATCAGAAGAAGGCATTTCGTGCCGGACTTGATTCCCTTATTAAAGTTGAAACTGTAAAGTCAATGTATGTAGGAACTCCAGCTCCTATTAGCAGACCTGTTGTGGATACTACTTATACATTTTCATTAGTGATCGTATTTGAAGACCTTGCTGGTCATGATGTATATCAAGTGCATCCGGTACATAAAGCATTTCTGGAAGAGTTCAGGCAATATTTTGAGAAAGTAGTTATATATGATGCTCATTAACTATCAAATATTCTGATATTAATAAAAAAGCTCTTTGTTCATCAACAAAGAGCTTTTTTATTAAATAGGACTTATACTAGACTTGTAGAAGGAAAAGACCTCCTTCATATTTCTCTTTTAGGACGTAATAGTTTAAGGGAAAACAAGGGAGTAAATTAACCTTTTAGTTTGTCAGCTGTTGAATTTAAAATGGGGGTATGTATGAAAAGGATATTCACTTATTTGATAGTTACTTTAGGGGCATTTTCCTCGGGATGCAATAGTAATGGTTCAGGAAATGATACTGCAGATCGTGTTAAGAGCGAGCAGAAAGCTTTGAAAAGAAGATCTAAATCGGAGAAGAATCTTGATAAGCAGCATGCCAAGGAGAATGTGAAATTTGAAAAGAAAAGAATGAAAGCTGATGAGAAATCGGGCAGCGTTATTGAAATCCCTAAAAGCGAACGTGGGTTAGAGGAGGCTAAGAGGGACAAAAAGAGAATGGATAAAGATATGCTCTTTTGATTTTTTGGTATTATTTTTATAATTAGTTATATTTTTTTATATTTAGGGTAAACAAAAACTACTCTTATGAAAAAGATTTTTTATTATGTAATTCCATTGCTATTATTTTTCAGTGCTTGTCAAAAAGAGGAGAAAAAGGAGTTTATTGGTCCTGAATATAAAGTGGCAAGTTCTGGTTTTAATGTGGTTTCAAATTTTTCGTTTAATCTAAGTAACGTAAATTTTGCAACCGGCGATCAGCAATTTTTCAAAGCACAATTTAACGAAAGTGCCTCCTGGACAATTGAGGTAAAAGGACTGACTTCACAAGCAGTAAAAACCATTACTGGCCTAAGCGACAGAGTGGATGAAAGTAATTCGTCGTGGTTAGGTACACATGATGATTTTATATTCTTCCAATCAGGCGAAGAAGTGGAAGCAACTCTTTCTATTCTGGGGGTTAAAGATCCTCAAAAGGTGAATTTTAAAATCACAAATGCCAGAATCTATCCTGGTGCAAAAGAGATGGGAAATGGTTTTGAAGGATGGGTAAAAAATAGTCCTGAATGGTGGTATAGTCCCTATTTCGATAAATCGGATTCAATTTTCGGAGGGTTAGTTACAGCTCCAAAATTGGAAGAAAAGTATGCCTTTAAACTATCTGGAATAGATAATAATAATAATTTTTATATTGGGGCTGTTAGGAGAACTTTACCTAGGAATTTCCTTACTTCTGCGAATAAAGATTTTTATGTAAATGTTTATGCTTACGGAAATGGAAGTAATACATCCACACTGAAGATATCATTGAAGCATGACTCTGATTCAAAGTTCTCGTATGGGACATCTCAAGGTTACGATGATAAAAAGGATGATGCCTATGAATATTCTATACCTTTAAATTTTAATGGATGGAAACTGATTAGCGTTCATTATAGTGCTTTTACCAGAACTCCAGACAAGGATTTTGGGGGAAGTGGTCCAAATATTAAAGATCCGGGTAAACTTGTATTTGTGGATTTTGCATTGCTTACCAAAACAGTAGGAGAAAAGGCAGAAGTTGTTTTAGATTACCCTACAATTACATTTGAAAAGGCATTTATGCAATAAATAAACTGTTGGTTTTATCAGTTAAATAAGGAGCTGACTATTAATAGTCAGCTCCTTATGTTTTTAGCGATATTCTGATAAATAAAAGCTTTAACTGAGTAACAATAGTGTAACCTTTCCGCATCATACTTTTAAATCTTTGAATGTGTGAATAAAATCTTTGAATAGTCTTTTAATGAACAGTTTTTTTTTACCATTTTTAAAGGTTTAAAAAGAAAAAGACGTATACTAATTTATAATTATTAAAATTTATTTTGTTTTATGGGGTTAGGATTTTCGATTAAAGGGAAGGTAAATGGAACAACTGATTCAGAATCGATTCTTCAAATAATTGCTGATTATACAGAAGCTGAAAGCAAAGGAATTTTTGCAACTTTTCTTGAAATTGACCTGGAAGAGGATACACTTTATCTGAGCTTTCATCCTTGTGAAGAGCCTGTTAGCTTGTTTGTGGAAGACGAAATCCTTTTCTGCTCGGCAAAAACCAATAGTGTAGGACCTGGTTATCATGCATACCTCATAGAGTTTTTTGAAAAGGCTGGTAAGGACTTATCAATTGACTGGGTGTGGAATGAAACTACTGATGATGAAAGCTTTGGTGATGAGACAGGTTATCAGGAACATAAAGATTTTCCTGAGTTGCAGGAATGTATGGCGGAATGGCTTCAAATGCTGTCAACTATATTTCTGAAAGATGATCAGAAAGGATATCTCGTATCTCTGCCGGCAAATACACCAAGAGTTGCTCATAAAGATTTCTTTGTAGCCTCCTCTTTGGGCTTCTGGACCAGAAACTGGTTTGAAGAATTACAGAATAAAGATCTAACAGAATTAGAAAAATACGGGAAGCAGTTTTTTATCTGGTGGGATAAAGAGCCGGATGCACGTTTCCTTGTCAGAACAGGGGTAGCCCTTCTTAATGCTGACTGTGGCTGGCATGCTCCGCTGGATGATGATGAGATGATGCTTTATGAAATCATTGATAAATGCTTTGAAGAAGCAAAAAAGCTGAATCCTGATGTAATTGTGCCAGAAAAAGATTGGGAATATATCAAAGCTTATCTGGAAGGTGAAGAAGATGTCGAAATTCCTGAAAGTCCTCTTGGGTTTAGAAAGAATGAAGTTACCTATGATATCGCAGGTGAATGGAAAATAACTGTACCAGGCTTTTTCTACTCAGGCCTTGATGAAGAAACTGAAGTGTTCTGGTTTGGAGATAAAACGATAAGAAATACAGTATATTCATTTGACTCAGAGACAACTCCTGACGAAATGCTGGCTTCACTCCTCAGTGAAGAAGATTATCCGAGTGCTGAAAAGATACTTTTTAATGAAGGTAAAATTAAAGGCCATGGATATGTTTATTACTATATAAATGCAGAGGAAGAAGCTGAATATTGGCTGCTACAGGGAGTAAAAGTAGAAGAGGGTTCTTTCATATTTACAACTATCTGCTTTGCTAGTATGGACGAAAAGGATTGGGCTATAGAGGTATGGAATTCTATTACACACTAAAATTATAATAAATTACCATGAAAATTTTTTTATTTATACTTGCAGTTCTGGTAAATCTGGTTGCAATTGACTCTTTTGCTACACATATTAGAGGCGGGCAATTACTATACGATGTCAATGGAGTTAAGGCGTCTGTTCGCCTTATCATTTATAGTAATAGAGCTTCTGTAGATGCTGGTGTCGACGATCCTACAGCCACTATAGACTGGGGAGATGGAATATCAAGTGTACTACCAAGGGCATCAAAGGCAATGATATATTTTGATACGTATGAAAATATTTATACATGAGAGCATACATTTCCTGGTACTGGTACTTATAAAGTTAGCTATACAGAATTCAACAGGACGGGTGGGGTAAGGAATATGACAAATTCTATCAATACTCCATTTTATATAGAATCAGTGGTAAGTGTTGTTTCTGGGTATACTGTTAAACTTTCAAGTCCATCCTTTTTATCACCTCCTATTTTTCACGCAGAAAAAAACAAAACTTTTACAAATAATCTATCTGTATATTCCCCGGATAAGGATAGTATTTCATATAAACTTGTTACCTGTAAACAGGCTAGAGACGTTGACGTAGAAGGTTATTTTATTCCCGAGGAGTTTAAAATTAATCCCTATTCAGGACAGATTACCTGGGATAAGCCTTCACTAGAAGGATTGTATAATTTTGCTGCAATGGTGGAGTTTTGGAAGAATGGTGCCAAAGTAGGTTATGTAATCAGAGACTACCAGGTAACCGTAAACGCTGAACAACTATCCGGACAAGTATTTGAAGTAACAACATCTCATGAAATAACTCCTGGAAATAGTGTGTCTTTGGATCCAGGTGATGTTTTTTCAATGGAAGTATTGTTTCATGATACTGCAAACAGTGTTGCTAATCTCAAATATTTTGGAGAGTTGCAGAATGAAGATGGTGTGTTTAATATAACCATCGAACAGGTTACTTCAAAGGCGAGAAACTCTAATACAGCAGTTCAAAGTCCCATGTATAAAGCAACTGTGACAATGAATGTAGAAGAAAAATATAAGAGATCAACACCATATAATCTTATTTTCAGAGGAGAAACGGGGGCTTTTTTTGATAATATAAGTAATGATTTTACAATTCAGTTATATATTGGAGTGCCTGTTCCGCTTGGTGTTAATTTTAAAAGGGCAAAAGGAAATCTAAACTTAAGTTTTTACCCTGTACCTGTAAAAGATCAATTAACGGTAAAAAAGGAAAGCAACGACTCCGGAACCCTTATTATATATAATTCAGAAGGGAGAGATGTAAAAAGCATTTATCTTAGCAAAGGAGTGGTAGATACCCATTTTGGTATTGATTTAAAAAGCGGTACTTATATATATAATTTTAATTCAGACAATGGTAAGGAGTTCTCCTCAGGGAAATTTATTGTCAATTAAGAAATAGAGCTTGTAAGCTTTTGATAAAGAACACCCGAACTTTAAATAGTCCGGGTGTTTTTTATGAAGAAATCTGGCTGTAATCTAAATTACTTTCAGCTTTAAACTTTCAGCTTTCAGCTCATGTCAGTATTCCCAAAGATGATGTTCGTATTCCATAAGCTCATTAGCAGCCCACAGTGAAGCCATAATTCCTTTTTTCTGGTCAGAGTAGATGTCTGCGAGGTAATAATCTTTTGCATTGGAAACCCTTACTATATACGAGCTGAAAAGCCTGAGTTCAAAGGCGTCTGTAAGTTTTTTATGCTGAGCTTCGTTTTGAATATTGTACCATATCGCTTTGGGATTATTTTTAAATAAATTGTTTTTTAGCTCGTTAAAGCTAAATGATGCAACTACAGATTGAAGTCCTTTGATATTTGCCAGATGGTCTGCAGGAATAAATAAGCTTATAGATAAAATGTTATAAACCAGTTTCGACTTTTCTTTGTCAAATATGATCTCTTCTTTAATTTCAAGTTGATATAAATCTTTTGCAAGATACCATTCATCTGCCGGTATTTGAATTCGCCAGTCAGGGCCATATGCAATATAAGCATCAACCGTATCAGCAGGATTATTTACATTAATAGATGGGCCTGCAGAGGGTATTTTGAGCCTTTCCTGGAATTGAGTAGAAGTTAATTTTATAGTCAATGAATCATTGCCATATGCAGTTATTTTATTCTTTATTACTGCATCAATTAATAACCCTGTCAATTCATGATTTTTAGAATGTAATCCTTCATTTTGTTTTTCTCTTAAGTCCAAAGCTCTTGTTATTGTCTTTTTATACATAACGTCATTAGACCTTTGTTGCAAATTTTGCCCATAGGAAAAATAAGAGAAAATGATAAAACATGTTGATAACAAGAAGTTTTTGCTGTTCAGATAGTTTGATTTACAGGTTTTCATAAACATATTTAGTTTGTTTGAATCCTGTAATGAATAAGAAATAAAAAAGATACAGCGTTAAAGAAAAAATAATTAAATTAATATTTCATTAGAAACTCTTTTTAGATTTAAACATCGCTGTTTGGAAAATTTTAAAGATATAAATCGGGAAGAAGAAATAGCGATTATTGAGAGGGCCAAAAAAGATCCTGAAAAATTTGGTGTTCTTTACAACCGTTATTACAAACCCATCTTTATCTTTATTCATAAGAGAACAAATGATAAGGAATGTTCTGCTGATATTGCTTCACATGTTTTTTTAAAAGCTCTCACCAATCTTAATAGTTATGTGCATCAGGGATTTCCATTTTCTTCCTGGCTATATAAAATTGCACTGAATGAAGTAAATGAATACTACCGGAAAAAGAATAAAAGAAGAGTTGTAAGCATTGAGAGCACAGGGTTGGAAAGATTGACCAATGCTTTAATTGAAGGAGAATCAGATCTTGAGTTGAATGAAAAGAGGTTTTATCTCTCAGAAGCATTGAAGCAACTTGAAGCTTTGGAGATACAATTAGTAGAGCTTAGATTCTTTGAAGAAAAATCATTTAAAGAGATTGGCTATATTCTCAATATAACAGAAAACAATGCAAAAGTGAGAACATACAGGCTACTTGATAAGATAAAGGTAGCTGTGCTTTTAAACTATAGATAAATGAAAGATCTTGATATTATAAATGATTATAAACAACCCTCTGATGAAGAGATAGAGAAGAGCCAGAACTTCTCTGAACTCCTTGCCAGCTACAATACTACCCATAAAGGTAAACCTAAAAGCAGGATTAAGCTTTTGGGAGGAACCCTTTTCTTGTTTTCAGTTATAGCCATACTATCTTATTTTATTTTAAATAGATCCGATAATCATGAGAATGCAGATGGGGAAATAAAGCCGAGGGAGTCCGTTGTGCCGGTAGTCAAAGATTCTGTTTTTGAAAAAAAGGTTTTAGTGCAAGCAAGGGATACACTTAAAAAATCTGTTCAGGAGCGCACCATTTCTTTAAAAGAAAAACCATCGAAGGTCAAATATTCTTCTGCTGAAACCACAACACATCCAGGTATAAAAGACTCAGTACATAAGACTTCTACAGAATCATTGTTTGATAAGCCTTTAAAGACTGATTCTGTCATAGAACCGGCAAAGAATAAGGTAAAGGTGAAAAATGGAAACCAGATTATATACGAACAGGATCAGCAGGAGCTGGAAAAGAAGTTATTGGAAAGGTATTATCAAAAGAAAAAATAAATAAAAAAGCCCCTCCCGACAAAGTCGGGGGGCTTTTTATTTATTAATGACGTATCATCGCATATAAACGACCATTGTCATAGTAATATTTCCAACTACTTGTTTTCCGATTGAACTGAAAGTTTCCTTCAGATTCCATGATGCCATTAGGATAAAAGAACTTCCAGTATCCATCCTGATATCCGTTGTTAAAGTTACCTTCTGCTCTCAGCCTTCCATTTGGATGGTAGAACTTCCAGTATCCTGAAAACTGGTTGTTATTGATATTCCCTTCTTTTTTCATTACGCCATTTTCGTAATAAAATTTCCAATATCCCGAAGGCTGACCATTGTTGTAATTTCCTGAGCTTTTAACTTTGCCATCAGGGTAATAATTAACCGAGCTGCCTCCTATGTCCCCGGGAGCATAATCGAAAATGTAAATACTTGTATCATCCAGAAAATAATTGGACTCACTCTGAACTATAGGCGATGGATCATATCTTCGTCCTCTTCCGCTTGTTGTCCACTCGCATGAACTCAAAATAACAAGACAGAAAAAGAGAATAGTATGGTGTTTTACTTTCATGATTTTTCTTGTTAAAGTATAATTTGTGTCCAAATTTAATAAAATCTTTAATCAGTTAAATAAGATTTTATGGATATCAAACCTGATCGGAAGCAGAAACATAAAAAGGACCTTTATCCATTGGTTGCCAGTGCGAAGGACTGTTATGGACAGATATCATGATCATCGGTCGGATTTCTGATTCTATTTTACTCAGAAATCCCCTGTCACTTGATTTAAAGGATTTAGTAAGAGGTGAATCAGGATCTCCGTAATACAGGCCAGAGTGGCAGTTAAATGCAGCCAGAACAGATTCAAAAAGGAAAGGGAGAAGATTTTCAAAGCCTTCTTTAACATATACAGAATCAAATGCAATGAAATGATAATTCTTTGCATTAAAAATCTTTGAAAGCTTTGGAATGAAAGGTAGTATGTTTTGGGCAACAAAGCCGGATAGTCCTGGCATTGATTTAAATTGCCAATGAGCAGGAACAGCCTGTACTCCTGCGATTATTTCGCCCTTTTTTCTGATTACGAAATAGTTGTTGTCCTGGCCGATATAGTCCAGTATTACCATTTGATAATCGTTATAATTCACTTTAAATAGTTTTTTTAATTCATCAATTCTTTCTTTTTCAAGTCTTGAGAATCCTGAATGAATTTTAGGGTTAAACCTGCTAAAGCTAAGAACCTCGTAACATCCGGCTCGTTTGTTCCCTTGTTTTCTGGAGAGGTTTAAAGAATGTTTATTGGCTTCTTCAATATAAGAATATATCATTAAGGACCTTGGTTCTGACTTACGGATATAATTGTAAGCTTTTTCTTTTAATAATGTACCTAGTCCTTTTCCGCCATATTCGGGCAATATGGAAAGGTATCTTCCGTAAAAGGCTTTTTCCGGATAGCCTTTGTTGATTATAGTCCTTTCTGATAAGCAGAAGGTACCTATAGGGTTATCGCCTTTGTAAAGAGTAAAGAAGTGAGGATGGAGTGTTTTTCCTGCCCTTTCTCTTACATTCCTGTGGCGATAGCTAAGTCCATGTGTCCCATAAAAAGTACTTTCCAGAACATTAAGTACATCTTTAGTTGCAAAGCCAGAGTATCGGATCCTGAAATCCATATCATAAAATATATCTTCCTGAAGTTTTTCAATAGACTGGGTCATAAAAGTAGGAAAAAGAAAGAGGTAAGTTATCCGAATATTCCTTCAAACCCAATTACTTTGGAAATGTTTTTTTGTTCTTCAATAAATCAGAAAAAAATCCTCAGGCCTGCATGAAACATGAGTAAATTACCGTTTATCTTTTTCCTCTCAAAAAGAAGATCATTGGACTCATTAACTCTGGCAGCTCTTGGGTTGATGAAATCTATGGATGTGCCAGAAAGAAAAGTACCTTTTAAATTAAAATATAGGTTGTCATTCAGTTTTACTTCAATCCCGCCTGCTGCACCAAGGTCAAAAGCCCATGAGCTGTTAAAGGATGAATTGACATTAAGTGAATCTGAACCCTGGCTATCACTGACACTGGCAAAGGTAAGGATGGTTTTAGCTCCTGTTATGACATCAGCAAAAGGAATTACTCTGCTGGCCCATGAGGGCTTAAATCTTATCATTCCATGAAAGTATGCAATATTATGATTAATGGTAAGGTCCGCATTGACAGCATTACCCAAAACTGTCTCAATGCTGCTAGCATTTGACTGTTGTCTTCCGAATGTTATATAAGCAACCTGGACTCCCAGACTTATAGGTCTTTCTCTGAGTTCTCTTAACAGACTTAGATCCAGCCCAACTCCGATGTTATTGTTGTTCCTGCTGAATTCTCCCACCGGAAAACCCACCGTCAGTGTAGGAACCATACTCCATTGTGCCAGAACTGTAAATGGCAGAAAGGAAAAAAAGAAAATGATAAACCTTAAAATCATTTTAAAAGATTCTGTAGCTCTTTATTAAATGCGTTAGATGGGGAATTGTTTAAGGGATTGGTGGAAAAAGTGAAAAGCAGAAAGCTTAAAGCTAAAAGTTTCCGCTTTCCGCTTTAAGCTTTCCGCTTTCTACCTACCCAATGTAGTCTCTTTCCAGCTGTAAGTATCATTTTTTATTTTCCAGATGAAACCGTCAATTACATAATGTGTCAGCTGAGGTAACGCTAATAAAGGAACCATGAAGGCCAGAATATTTTTCTCACTCAGAGAAGGAAAATACTTAAACAAAAAGAAAACTTCTTTTCTACTGTTCCATACAAGGGAATCCCATAAGCCTTCTTCTGTATAGGCCAATATAAAAATGATTAAAAAAAAACAGTACCAATCCAAAGGAGCCAAATACCAGATTGTTAATATTGTCGCCAGCAAATAAACCCAGTTTCTTTTTCTTTCTTCCATAAAACCATATAAGAGCCATGTATGGAATACCGTGCGAAACAACGTTGAGAAGCGTAAAAGTGAGATCTCCGTTATAGTAAACAATACCTGCATACCAGGAAAAGAGCGTACCTGTGATAAGCAGATTTTTGGGAATATTGATATGTCGATGAACAACCGAAATATATATTTCTTTAATTGAATAAATAAGAATTATAATGAAATAGCACCATGTAACAGCATCAAGCAATATTTCAGGTTGTTTATAAATAATAAAATCTCCCTTTATAAACCATTCAAAAATCCTGTCTCCCGAAAGATGCCAGTATACAATGGGATATATAGTGGCAGTGTAAATAATTATTGTATCTATTCTTTGAGATAAATGTGATTTTTCATTTCTAGAATAAATTCTTAAGAATCCATACTGCTGTCTGATAAAATGAAAAACTGCAATGTAAGCTAATACCCTCCAGAACATAAGACCATCAAATTCATACAGAATAACGCCTGCTATAAAACATATCACGGGCGTATTTACCAGTACTAATTTGTGTTTGGTGAAAACATCTTTGTCAAAGTAAGTTCGGAATATCGTACTGTATACATGAGCTACATCTATAAGTAGTACAAGTACAACCCATTGAAAAGTGGAAACTTCATTATCTTCTGAAAATATTTCGGGGAAGATACCGATTAATAACAGACAGAAAAAAGGTGGAAATAGTATGAATAAAAGATCATTTACCGGTGTTCCGATCCATTTTTGCTCTTTTAGTAGTTTCATGCTTATAACTTATTTAAAAGCTCTTTGGCAGCTCTTGTTCCGTGATAAAAGGCTTCTTCAAATATCGATATTCCGCTGAGATCGGAATGGGCAAAGAATATTTTATGATCTATATTATGTCTGGCATTCTTTCTCTCATCACTCCAGATGAATCCTGGAATTGGTCTTACCATGCCATGTCCCCAACGCCAGATATCTATGTTCTCAATGCTTTTGTCAATGTCAGGGTGCATTTGAGATAAATCATTAATGATGTGATTTTTCCAATACTGAGCATCTGTTTCGTAAAGCTTTTTTCTTTCAGTGACAGGATCACTATCGGTAAGAGGGAGATAGTATGTGATTACTCTTTTTTCATGAAAAGAATTTTCGTGCTGATGATTGGCATTCACATATCCCAGCGATTTGCTATCATAGAAAACATTGTCCCAACTCAGGGGGGCTCCTTTTCTGTCTTTAAATTCTTTAAGGGTGATATTAGCAACCATCCATGGTGCATAGGAAAATGTTGCCTTTCCAGATGGTTTATTAACCTGGCTTAGTAAGCGATTTGTTATAAATTGTGGGATTGCCAGTATACAATTATTACAGATATACCTGATGGGCTTATGACTAATGCTGTCAATACAATCTACATGAACTTTATCGTCTGATACATTTACAGAATAAACCAATTGATTGCTTAAGATATTGTTCTTAAGTTTTTTCTGAAAGCTTTTTTTACCAGGAATCCATTGCCTTCTGGCCACGTAAGCACTGTGCCTGATGATGCATTGGCCGCTTCACCTTTTCTGGCAGCAAAGTAATGTATGCCAGCCCAGGCCGATGTATTATGTACATTGGTGCCATAGTCGTCCCGACAGCAGTAATCTATATACCAATACAGGTGAGAGGAGGTAAAACCTTTTTCTTTAAGATATTCTGCCATTGAAATGTTATCAAGAACAGTGAAATCAGTATCCTGGCTTGAAAAATCAACAGGTATAGTAAATGCTGGTTTCCCGTCATTACCGTTTCTTCTTCTGAAATTTTCCATCAGTAGAAGAAAATCTTTTATCTCGTTTTGTTCTTTATCTGATAATCCGAAATTAGGAATGATGCCATCCTGCCAATAGCCATTGATAAACAAACGTTCTTCCGGATCAAAACACAGATAGTATTCATTGTAAACAGGTAATCCGTTGCTGTTATAGGAAGTTATTATGTCTGCTTCTTTCAGAAATTCAAAAAGATCTTCTGAATTCTCGTGATTAGGGATCGGAAGATAATGAGCTCCCCATGGATATGCAGATATATGGTTATTGCCATATGCAGAATTGCCACCGGCATTCTTTTCCAGTTCAAGAACTTTATAATTCTGATGGTCCTTGTTCTGCAAATACCTGGCAGCTGAAAGTCCCGCAATTCCTCCTCCTACAATAATTGTATCAATCTCCTCGGTCATTGCTGGTTCCGGAAGTTTGTCAAACCTTAATTTATGTCCCGTTGCTACGGAAGCTCCGACAATGGATGCCGGAATATCATTTGAGCTTTCCGAGCAGGAGAAGGAAGATGCCACTATCGTAGCACCAATGGCTTTCATGGAGTTGATAAGAAAGGATCTTCTGTTAAAGAGAATCATGGAATATCAGTGGAGGTATTCACTCCATTCTTTTTCAAAGTAATGAACGATGGCCTGGTTGTTCAGTTTGTTTATCTCTGTTTTTTTCTTCTCCATATCCTTAGGAAATATAAGCATCTGCTGGAATGTTTCGTGATTCAGAAATCTTAGGTTGGGTATAAATTTGTCAGGCATGGAAAACTGATTACCCTTGATAGCTAATATATATCCCCAATCACCGAAGGAAGGAACAAAAGCATGATAAGGCAAGGTTTTAAAACCCACTGATTGGATGGTTGTGTCTATGCACCAATAGGATTTAGGAGCTACGAATGGAGAGGTAGATTGAATCACAGCTGCACCATTTTCCTTTAATGCACGGAATACCAGTTTATAGAAAGTGTCGGTATATAACTTCCCTATAGAGTAATTGGAAGGATCAGGAAAGTCAATAATAATAAAATCAAACTGATGGGGAGACTTTTCTTTAAGCCATTTGAAGGCATCAGCATTGATCACCTTTACTCTTTTATCAAGTAGTGATCCTTTATTCAGGTCAAGCAGCATGTGATTGCTTTTGAATAAACTGGTGATCGCTCCGTCAAGATCTACCAGTGTTATAGTTTCTATGGTATTATATTTTAAAAGCTCCCTCACGGCGAGGCCGTCTCCACCTCCTAAAACAAGTACATTGCTGTGTTTTTTTAACCCCTGAATTCCGGGATGTACTAAGGCTTCATGATACCTATATTCGTCAAATGAACTGAATTGAAGGTTACCATTTAAAAAGAGTCTAAGTTCTTTCGAATTTTTTGTTAATACGATCCTTTGATAAGGGGAAGATTTGGCATAAATTACTTTATCAGGATAGGACAAGCTTTCTGTGAAGGCCATTATCTTTTCCGAGTAAACAAATCCTGCAAGCAACAGGATAATTACGATTATTGATTGTGTTTTTAATACGGAAGCCCATTTTACCTCCTTCTCGAATTTAATGCATAGTATTGTAGCTACTACTACATTGAGAATGCCGAAGAAAAACGAAGTTTTTATAAGTCCCATATAAGGAACCAGAACAAGCGGAAAAATAAGACTTGCAAGTAAGGCTCCTATGTAATCATAGGTGAAAATTTTGGATACCAGATCTTCAAACTCCAGCTTGTTCTTTAGAATACGCATGAGTAAAGGTATTTCCAGTCCAACAAGAATACCGGTGAGAGACACCAGGAGATAAAGAAGAAATCTGAAGGATTCTACTTCTTCAAACAGAAGAAATAGAATGGTTGAGCTTGTTCCTCCTACGAGACCAACCATTATTTCAAGCTGAATAAACCAGGCCAGCAGGTTCTTTTTGAAATACTTCGAAAAGAAGGAGCCAATACCCATTGAGAACAGATATACTCCTATAATGGTAGAAAACTGTGTTACAGAATCTCCTAGCAGATAACTTGCTAAAGTGCCTGCAATTAATTCATAAATCAGTCCGCAGGTAGCTACTACAAATACAGATAATAAAAGGAAAAACGGCATGCTACTGTGTTTTATTAACCATGGATTGCAGATGCAATGATGATCGCTACTGCGATTATGAATGCTGCTGCAATAATTGCCAGAGCTTTATTATGATTTACTATGATTTCCTTCCATAAGTTTTCTGGTGTTATTTTTTCAATTACCCAGAAGGAAATTACAAGTATTATAATTCCGATAAGAGAATATAATATTGAAGAGACGATGTACTTAATGTTGAAGAGTGATTCCATAATTTTTTTGAAAGTTTATTTATGATGTCCTTTTTCTTGTTTTGGTGACCATTTCTCTGAATTCGATCCGAAGAATTTCCAGCCTGTTAATGCTGCATATAGATATATTGAAAGTAGGATGGCCAGAATGATCAGATAGTTTCTTAGCTTAAACATTGGTTTTATTCAGTATTATAAGGTGAAAAATCACTATTCATCCACCTTTGTGCTTCATAGGAGCTCACAGAGATCCAGAGTGCAACTGGAAATATCAAAGCAAGCAACAGAATTATAAAGAAATTTGAAAGCATGGATACATCCTGAGTCAGTGTCAGCTGAAAGTATCCGACTCCTTCATCAGGAGTTGCAGGGAAAATATTAAGATGATATTTCCCTTCCGGAATATAGCTTAGAGTAAGGTCTGTATAGTTCTGGCCTTCAGACCAGGATTCTCCGTCTTCCACTCCTGAATAGTATTCGACACCTTGCTCGAAATGGAACTCTTCTCCTGTATTATCATTCACAAGAGTGATATCTGCTTCCATCCAGCTATTGTGAACAGGAGCAATCAACTCAACCTGAAGATTAGACTTTCCGGATAATGTATTCTCTAATATAAATGGAGGTGAAACGATACCAGCAGTTTTATTAGCAGGAATATTCAACTGGTCCTTAAAAACAACTTTTTCCTTTGCGGTAAAGGATAAGATTATCTGCAAGACTGTAATAGACAGCACTACATAAAGAGTCAGTTGTTTTACCTTTGATAAAGAAGCAGATGATGCGTGAAGCTGGGTTGAGCCTATTCCTGTCTGTTCAGGGAGGTGTGTTTGAAGATTAAAAGCCTCTTTGATTTCCTCTGGAGTTATATATTTACCCAATAGCCATGTTTCTTCATTCGTACCTTTATCGTGAACAATGATATATGGTGGATTAATATATTCAGTTATTGTATTGGAATTTTCAGTTATATCCCAGGGAAATTCTCCTAAAGCATAATCTGTTTTCTGTTTGTACCTATTGAAAATCCTATAGGTGTCACCATTAAGATTTACATCATTTACTATCTGTTTTGGCCGAAGAATTATTTGTTCTAAATAATTCCAATGGCCTTCATATACGCTTAAAAAACTGTATCCATGAATAGGGCTGAACAAAATATATTCATCCCATGCATAGGGGGTATGAGCCTCACGATAGTTGGCAAAACCAACCACTTCATATTTCTTTCCATCTATTGTTCCTTTAGAACCAATTGGAATATGATTGTATTTTTCTTTTCTGAAAATCTTGATCAACCTAAGATTTCCACTGGAATAATTAAATATGCCATGACATTTCCTGCACGCAATGTTTTTAGTTAGCAAAAAGCCTGTAACTCTTAAGGCTACTCTGCATTTCGGACAATTCAGGATCTCAGCAGAAGGCAGATTGTCGTTGCTGTTTATTTCAGATCCATTCATTGAGGTTTCTTGTGTTTTTGAATGAAAAATCTTCAAAGTTTAGAAAATGTCCCGAGGAAATTCTAATGTCACTATCTCCAAAAATATTTATGATCACAAATTCAAACTTATTATTTGAAAGCTCTATGGATAAACATTTAGGCTGAAGGATGATGGGTATCGGAAAGTCTCCTTCAACAGCTAATTCTTTCATTTCATGCATGCCATTTACATAAAAAAAATGCCTGGGTGGCAGTTCTATCTCTTTGCCTATTTTCAGATTTCTGAATTTAGTGGGAGAAACTTGAGCTGAAAGTTCTTTAATTATAGTATATGTTCCATAGGATTCCCCGATTTGAAAATGCTCACCGCTCTTATAGGTTGCACTCCAGAGATTTCTATATGAACTGTTATATATAATTTGTTGTCTGCCAGTTATTCTGAATTCTTTAGATTCTAATACCCCTTCAGTATTTATTTTCAAGGGAGAAACATCTTCCGTGATAGGTTTTAAAGTGCTTAATTTGATAAATTCATTATTTCCAAAACAATAAAGAGTTCTGCACGAGGGACAAGCCATTGAAACCGTGACACTTTTCCTAATGCAAATGGAATAACCACAAGAGCAGTTAAATTTATCTTCCATAACTACCTTCTGATTTCCTGAACTTTATAAGATTTTGCTCTGAAAAATAATTTTAGGTTTTCAAAAATCTCCCTTGCCTTTTGATCATTTTGTTTTTGATAATTGGATAGGTATATATCTAATGTGAGCAAATGGTTTTCAGGCCAGGTATGAATGGAAATGTGAGATTCGGTTAAGCAAAGAACTCCTGTAAAACCTGCAGGCTGGAAATTATGAAAGACCTGACCAACTTCGGTCAATTCGTAACTTTTAACCAGCTCATTAAGGTGTTTTTTCAGGGAGGAGTATTCTTCCAGTAGATATTGTTCCTCTGTAATCATCTCAGCCAGAATGTGCAATCCAGGGGTATAACTCATTTATATTGATTGTATTCTATTATAAAGTAAAAGATCTGTTTTACGATTAATTAATTTTTTGAAAAATTAACAATGCTAAAAAGATTAATATCTAAAATTACGAAAAAAAACCTGTAGTAGTTTAAGTAAAATTTATTTTTATAAAATGTGAACTTACACCAAATGAGTACTTCTGCAATGGCTGCAGAAGTATTTATTCTCCAGAGAACGTCAATGAAGCGAAAAGCTTAAAGTTAAAAGTTTAAAGTTCCATGATTACACGTGAAGCCAACTTGTGCCTAATTCTATTAAAAATGAAGGAGTCTCAGAATATTTGTTATAGCTAATAGTCGTAGCGGTTCATTCTGGAAAAAGGAACCGTCTTTTCATATGTTTTTTATACTTTAAACTTTATCTTTTCAACTTTTAACTTTCCGCTTTAAGCTTTCAACTTTCCGCTTTCCGCTTAAATCAGCATTCCTTAATCACTTTACAAGGAACTCCTCCTGCAAATACATTAGAGGGGATACTCTTAGTTACCACGCTACCTGCACCAATAGTTGTATTGTCACCAATGGTCACTCCCTGACAAATAATCGCTCCGCCACCTATCCATACGTTATTGCCTATGGTTATCGGCGCTGCAAGTTCCGGACCTTTTATTCGTTCTGAAGCCAATAGTGGGTGATAAGCAGCATAGATCTGTACATTAGGCCCCATCATAACATTGTCACCAATAGTTATTTTGGCGCAATCCAGAATGATGCAGTTAAAATTCATGTAAAGATTTTCACCGGCATAAATGTTACTTCCATAGTCACAATAAAAAGGCATCTGAACATCTATCTGTTTACCGGTCCCTCCGAACAGCTCTTTTATTGCTGTTGTTCTTTCTTCTATGTTTTCCCAGGGAATAGCATTGTATCTGGTTAGTATTCTTCGAGCTCTGTATCTCATCTCTGTCAGTTCCGGGTCAGCCGCATTATAGAGCTCACCACCAAGCATTTTCTGTAGTTCTGATTTAGCCATTGTTGATGGAAATATTTTTGATTTATAAAAACCTGAGTAGGGAGATATAGTTATGATTTCTTTTTAAAGACTTACAAATCATTATTTTCTGTTATTTTATCTGTTACTGTGGGCTTGGAAGCTCCGGTAATCTGAGAACTGTAAATTCCGGAATGTCCTGAAAAGAGATAGGAGGTTACACAGGCAATGGCAGCATATACTCCGATTTCAGCTCCGAATAATTCTATGGCCATAAATGTAGTAGCCAGAGGGGTGTTGGCTGCTCCGGCAAACACTGCTGCAAATCCCATCCCAGCAAGTAAGGATATTGGAAGAGGTATTATCAATGCGAGTGCATTACCAAGGGTTGCTCCTATAAAGAACAAGGGCGTTACTTCTCCTCCTTTAAACGCTGCTCCCAATGTTAGTGATGTAAATAATAGCTTCAATGCAAAAGCGTAAACAGGAAGTTGCTGTTGAAAGGAGGATTCAATCACAGGAATGCCCAGTCCAATGTAATCTGTAGTTCCCAATATCCAAACTCCGAATGCAACAACACAACCTCCTATAGCGGGCCTCAGTGGAGGATATTTAATTTTATCTTTGTAAAAGTTGCTAATCACATGTGTGAAAAAAGCAAAGAATTTGCCTGTAAGTCCGAATGCAATACCTGCCAGTATGCAATACAGGACTACCATTCCGTCAATTTCCGGGAATGACATTATTGCATAATGTGTATGTTGAATATTCCAGAGATCGCATACATAGTCACCGGCAATAGCAGCCATAAAGGAAGGGAAAATAGCCTTATAACTGAGTTTGCCAATGAAGTACACTTCTAGCCCGAAGACGGCTCCTGCAAGGGGAGTACCAAATACGGATGCAAACCCGGCACTGATACCACAGATAAGAATCAGGATTCTGTCTTCCTTATTAAATTTAAAAATATGATTTAGCTGATCCCCGATAGAGCCCCCCATTTGGACCGCTGTGCCTTCTCGTCCTGCCGATCCTCCAAAAAGATGTGTTGCAACAGTTCCGATAAGTATAAGAGGAGCCATTTTAAAATGAATGACTTTCGTAGGATTATGAATTTCATCGATGAGAAGATTACTGCCTCTTTCTACTTCTTTTCCAAGATAATGGTACATAAGGCCAATCAATAATCCTCCTAATGGAAGCAATGCAATGATCCATAAGTGGTTTTCTCTCCAAATCGTTGCTGCGTCAAGACTTAATAAAAAAAGGGCAGATGCACTTCCAGAAAATATTCCGATAATGGAAGCGATCAGAATCCATTTCAGAGTATAATTGATGACTGCAAATAATTCTTTGGTACTGAAATTCATTTAAACGGTTTTCAAATTTGAATAAAGTCATTTTTTCAGATTAGTAAAAAGGAAAAGCTATATATTCTGGCTTCTACGTCACTTTTAAGATAGTTAGGTTTGTTATTGTATTGATTTGCAGGTTGTTTATTGGTTGGGTTAGGCGCTGATTTTGTTGATTTTCTTTTATTGAAATACAATGGTTTTTACTTAGAAGGTAAATTGCTTATTTTGAAAAGAAATTGCAATACATGGATTATAACTGGCAGCCTTTACTGCTTTCATTAAAGTTATCCCTCATTACAACACTCCTTCTATTCGTGATAGGCGTTCCTATCGCCTATTTTCTTTCCAAAAGTAAGAGTAGTATGAAACCTCTTTGGGAAAGTCTGATTAGCCTACCTCTTGTCTTACCCCCATCTGTATTAGGTTTTTATCTGTTGCTGGCCTTCAGCCCCAATTCTTTTTTAGGAAAATTCCTGAAAGAACATTTTGATCTGAGTCTCGTGTTTTCGTTTGAAGGGCTTGTAATTGCATCAGTAATTTATAGTTTACCTTTCATGGTTCATCCGGTGCAGTCAGGGTTTCAGAGTCTGCCGGATTCATTGAAAGAAGCAGCTTATACTCTTGGGATTTCACCATTCAATACTTTCATAAGGATATTGATTCCAAACATAAGGCCATCATTGCTTTCAGGCATCGTATTAAGTTTTGCACATACCATTGGAGAGTTTGGAGTCGTGTTAATGATAGGAGGAAGCATTCCGGGCGTGACAAGGGTTGCATCCATTGCTATTTATGAAGAAGTAGACAGTATGCAATATGATGTTGCCGGTTTCTATGCCAAGGTATTAGTTCTGGCTTCTTTTACCATTCTCTTTTTGTTGTTCCTGGTCAATAAAAAATACAAAGGAAAAATTATTTGATGTATAAGATACAAGTTGTTAAAGAGCTACATTCTTCTGAGGGTAAGATGGTCCTGGATGTTGATATATCAGTGAAACAAGGAACCTTTACTTCAATAGTTGGTAAATCAGGTGCTGGTAAAACTACTATTCTGAAAATGCTTGCAGGACTTGTAAAACCTGATAAAGGATCTATTCATTCAGGTGAGGAGATCTGGTTTGATAGCGATACTCGTAAAAACAAGATCCCGCAGGAAAGGTCTATTGGTTTTGTCTTTCAGGATTTCGCGTTATTCCCAAACATGTCTGTTCTTGAAAATCTTAAATGTGTGCAAAGTGAAAAAGATGAAAAGCAGATTCAGGAGCTACTATCATTAACAGGCCTGACGGGTCTTGCCGTGTGCAGGCCTGATGCTCTTTCCGGTGGACAGAAGCAACGATTGGCTATTGCCAGAGCTTTGGTACGAAAACCTAAATTATTGATTCTGGATGAACCATTTTCTGCAATTGACCAGGATACAAGAATAAGACTTCAACAGGAGATTCTTAAAATTCATCTATTATATAACCTCACCACAATTCTTGTCAGCCATGACCTTACAGAAGTCCTTAGATTAAGTGATTATGTAATTGAAATAAGAAATGGTAAAATTCTCAAACAAGGTAATACGGACTTGTTTTTTTCCAACGAAGGCAAAACAGATCAGTTTAGAATGACCGGACAGGTAGTTAATCTTTTTTTACGAGAATGAAAAGTATTATGCTAATGTAATAGCAGCCAATATGCTGATAAAAGTAAGAATAGATGACACAGTCAATTCAGCGATAAATACTGGAGATATGGTATTGTTAGCATTGAATGAGTTTAACCCGACTATAAAAAAGATCAATACTTAAAGTTCAATCGCCACAAACAATTTTCTTTTAATTCAATTCATATTATACAGGCTTATGTATAAAATATGTTTAAAGAATTTAAGGAATTTATCTTAAGAGGAAATGTAATTGACTTAGCTGTCGGTGTAATCATTGGTGCTGCATTTGGAGATGTAGTCAAATCCCTCGTTGATGATGTCATTATGCCTCCTATAGGTCTATTAATTAAGGGAATAAATTTTAAAGATCTGAAGCTCGTCATAGGTGGTGAAACCAGTAATCCGGTAACTTTTAATTATGGGAATTTCCTTCAGCATGTGTTAACGTTTATAATCATTGCTGCTGCCATATTTCTTATGGTGAAGCTGGTAAATATGTTATACAAAAAGAAAGAAGAAGAAAAAGCCGCAGCTGAGCCTTCCAATGAAGAAGTACTTTTAACACAAATTAGAGATTTGCTTAAAGAAAGACAATAAATTAAGATGAACAACAGAGAACGTTCCCCTTTATATTATTTCCTTGCGAGGATCATCGCATTTCTTGTGACCCTCTTCCTGCTATATTTAATCTTTGAGGTTTTACTCAAAAAATAATCCAATATTTCTTAAGGAACTTTGCCTTCTTTAATGAGATCAATACAACTATGATGTTTTAACAGATTGTTTTTAGAATAAATTTATTTTTCTTTTCTAAACATTTTTTAAGCTAAAAGATTATTTCTCATTGAATTTGTAGCGCAAAGGCGAGGCTGTTTGTAGGTTTTCCTTTCTGAATAAAGCTCTTGCATTGCATGTTCTTTTGAATGAGTAATAATTATAACCCATTAACATACTTAAAAGAAAACACTTTATGACAAGAGTTGCAATCAACGGATTAGGCCGCATCGGAAGAGCCACTTTTAAAATCCTTATCGAAGATAAGGACATGGAATTGGTAGCAGTTAATGATATCATTCCTCCTAATCAACTGGCTTATCTTTTGAATTTTGACAGCGTTTATGGTAAAATGCCATCTAAAGTCAATTTTGATGATCACAATCTTTATGTGAACGGAAAGACTATTCGTGTCACTAATATCAGAGAACCTCAGAATCTTCCATGGAGAGACATGGGAGTTGATGTGGTATTTGAATGCAGTGGAATATTCAGAAAACGCGAAGAACTTCAGTTGCATTTGAATGCAGGTGCAAAACAGGTAATCCTTTCTGCTCCAGCAAAGACAGATGATGTGCAAACCATTGTTCATGGTGTAAATCAGCCTGAGGAAACTGATATTATTGTATCCACTGCCAGCTGTACAACAAATTGTATAACTCCTGTAATAGAAATTTTAAACAGAAGAATAGGCGTTAAAAAAGCAGTGTTGAATACCATACATGCTTATACTTCATCACAATCTTTAGTAGACGGACCGTCCAAAGATCAAAGAAGAGGCAGATCAGCTGCGAATAACCTGATCCCAACCACCACAGGAGCTGCAAAGGTAGCAGGAAAAGTACTTCCTGAATTTGCCAATAAATTTGATGGACTTGCAATCAGAGGTCCAATACCTGCAGGATCTGTTGCAGACATTACAATGATCATGAATCGGAATACATCTGCAGATGAGATAAATAAAATATTCGGAGATGAAGCTGGTTCAGAAAGATATATGGGAATAGTTGGTGTAAATATTGAACCAATTGTGTCTTCAGATATTATCATGGACCCAAGAGCTGCTGTAATAGACCTTTCTCTGACACAAGTTATTGATGGCGATCTTGTTAAGGTGATGGCCTGGTATGACAATGAATGGGGATATGCTAATCAAATGGTAAAAGAAGCAAAAAGGGTTTCTAAGCTTCAATTGGAAACAGTCATTATTTGAGTATGTAGTTTATAGGTTTAAAGGGCGAGGGATGACAGCAATGTTTGCCCTCGTTTTTTTAACCATATGAAAGGGAACAATTCATATTTTTTCCTATGTTTTTAAGTAAATGAGGAGGAAAGGTTATGATTGTTACAACTGTGCCAAGGACAAAAGCAAAAAAGACAGAAGAACCAAAACTGGTAAGATGTCCTATTTGCAGGGAGTTTATGGATATGAACAACTGGGGAAGTGTATTAAGTCACGAACATCGTGGTATGACACATCATATGTGGAAAAAAACAAAAGCATGTGGTCCCAGGAAATAGAATAAGTCCGGGCGGACTTATTTTTTATTATTGTAGTTTCTGTAAATGAATGATATATGAAAAGCAAGGTGCTGAATGAAGAGACCGAAAGGCGTTACTTACTTATTTTCGAAGAAGGAGAAGAGTTCATATCTGCTCTTGAAAAGTTTGCAGAAGAAAATAAAATCACTGCTGCCTATTTTGAAGGAATTGGTGCCTTTAAAAATGTTGTTGTTTCTTATTTTGACTGGGAACGCAAGGAATACCTTGAGATTCCTTTCAACGAACAAGTTGAGATCTTATCATTAAATGGAGACATAGCTTGTACAAAAGATAAACCCAAGGTTCATGCTCATGTAGTTTGTGGAAGGAGGGATGGTTCTGCAGTTGGAGGACATCTTTTTAAGGGGTACATCCGACCAACTCTGGAACTTATTTTGTCTGAATCGGATAGGGTTTTAAAAAGGATAAAAGATCCGAAAACAGGGGTTTATCTGATAAATTTGTAAAAAAGATTAAAGGTTTTAGTTCAGAATAAAGCAGGTTATTTTTCATAACTAAAATTTCGGTATTAAAAGGAACCTTGAAATATAGAGATCCTCTCTTATAGGATTAGGTACACTTTTGAGTTGTTTAGGACGAGCCGTTAATTTTAATTTTCAAATTGCTTTTTTTATATAATCCTGTTTGTGAAATTTGGTATACCAATAAACTAATTTAGAACCAATGAAAATCGTTTATCTTTTTATCCTGACTTTAGCTATGTCATTACAAACTTCTTTTGGTCAGGAGACCAAACCCCGTACATTAACAGCAGTGGGAAGGGGCGAGATTAAAGCAGCACCGGATCTGGTAGTATTGAATCTTGATATTTCTGCAAAAAATATGGATTTCAACAAAGCCATTGAAGAGCTTAACAAAAAAGCTACAGCCCTGGAAAAACAAATAATTGCTGCAGGTTTTAAAAAGGAAGATCTGAAAACAACTTCCTATACTGTTAACAAAAATTATGAATATCAGAATGGAAGATCTGTAGATAGTGGTTTTATTGCAAATCATTCATATACCCTGGAGTTTCCAAACGAGCAATCTAAGATTGTTACTGTTGTGAAGTCTATTTCAAAAGGAGTTGATGTCACTTATAATTTTGGGTTCACACTTTCGGATGCAAAAAATAAAGAGTTGAAAGCAGAGTTGTTAAAGAGAGCTGTAAAAGTTGCAACGGATGAAGCCACTGTGCTTGCTGCAGCTGGGGGAGTAAAGCTTAAACAAATCAATGAAATTAATTACGGCTTGTCTGAAGTGGTACCATTTGCAATGGCGAATGCCCGTATGGCAAAGATGTCTGCAGAAGGTGATTTCGGCGGTTTTGATGCAAAAGATATTTCTTTATCAGAAAAGGTAACGATTACCTGGGAGATAACGCAGTAACTTAAACCAAGATCTCATATAAAAGGTACCCTTGCTTGTAACCTGATTTTTCAAGCAGGGGTTTCGACACATTAAATACTTTTACCCCTTTTGAAGTTTCTCCCTGAAGGCTCCCCACATGTGCATGTCCATGAAAGGTAACTTCCACTGATCTTCTGTTTATCGTATCTGCAAGTCTGGAAGACCCAGGAATGGGAATATCTGTTCTGCTTCTCCGATTACAGTAGCTTTAATGGGTGAATAATGAAGGATAACAACTTTTTTGATGTCATCATCCAGACGGGCCAGTGCCTTGTCAAGCTTAAGTGATTCCTCTACTGATTCCTGCACATATTTTTTATTCATCTTTTTCTCCCCACATCGGAAGCATATGTTTATCGAACCCTCCTCCAAAACCTTTTACTCCCG
This sequence comes from Sporocytophaga sp., assembly GCA_024707265.1. GTDB lineage: Bacteria > Bacteroidota > Bacteroidia > Cytophagales > Cytophagaceae > Sporocytophaga. The sequence goes on from JANQAB010000002.1 coordinate 766,969, forward strand.
CAAACCCAATACCTTTTATGATTATTGATTCTCCGTCAAGAACGTGGACGTTGTGTTTTATAAGTTCATGTCTGATCTCCTCCTGATGATCAAGCTCATAGTCATGATTTCCCAATACCCCCACGATAGGAATATGCACACCTTTCAGTTCTTCTCCAAGCAAAACAGCTTCCTCTAAATGACCGGTATCAGTGAGGTCTCCGCAAAGCACAATGATGTCAGCAATTTCTGCAATGTCTTTGAAGAAGTGATTCCATTTGCCTTTGTCGGATTCCTTTACATGTATATCTCCTAATGCTGCTATCTTAATTATCTTGCCTGTTTCCATTTTAAATGCTTTTAACAGTGATGATTTTATAATTCCAGTCTATAATATCAATGGAATATTGGGTGTGATCTACTAGAGGTCCTCTGCACACTTTTTCCACCGGAGCTGGAAGCTCATATTGGCCCTTAGCTCTCTCCAGCAGCATCTCAAACAACCATCTCGGTATTTTGTCCCGCTCGGAAGGGTATATAAACTGAAAGTTCAGGAATTGCCCTAATAGCAATTGCCAATGCTGATCAAGCCTTTGTAAAACTCTTTTCCAGTCGATATCCTCACTCTTTTTCAGAATGATATGGTTTACATCTGAACCGTCATAATGGGTTCTGTCCTGAATATAAATTTTACTCCATATGAGTTCTTCAGGGGCAACGAATTTAACATTCACATCATAAAGTTCTCCAGGCACAGCATGCTTAAACCAACTATCGTCTACAGGACAAAGATTGTTAGTCGTGTTGAAAATAAAATCTATAAAATAATTATCCTTTAAAGCTTTGGCTATCCATCTGGCATCAGTGATTTCAACCGTCCAGCCATGGGAAGAAAGCAATTTCAGAATTTTTATATAATCGCCCGCTCTGCAAAATAAATCAAGATCTTTTTCCCTGATAATCCCCGTGTAATGTCTCAGAGCAACAGCTCCTCCGACAAGTACAGGCAAATTGTTCTCCGCTACAAATTCCATCACGGACCGGAAAAATTCATGTGCCTCTTTTTTTAAAGTCATACCCTTAATTTCCTTCCTTCATCAAATAATTCTCTCCTCTGTTTATTACAATAATTCTCTTAATAAAAAGATTGTTATTGTATTTAGACTTTTTGCCTAGTCTCTTTGGTATTGAAGCTATTGGGACTGCAATAACCTCAGACTTTTTGCAAAATCTTTGGTACTGCTTTCTTTTTGCCCATTAATAGTGTGAACAGCAATGCTACCCATGTAAACACAACTGAGCCGAAAAGAACTGATCCGGGAATTTTTCGGGAAGGCCTGTCAATTTCCCATCCACCACTGATTGTCGCGCATTTTTCATTGGATTCGTAAAGGTTCCCTTTTGTATCCTTTGTATCTTCCAGACTAAAATGCCCGGTTAGTACAGCTTCTCTATAATCCTTATTGAAGCGCTTTCTGCCAAGGAATCTGAATAACTTAGAGAATCTTCTTTTCCTTTCTATGAAGGTTTCAGCCTTTGGTTTTAAAATGAGTTTGACAATCTGATCTGCAACTATGTGCGGACTGAGTGGATTACCTGGTGCCACAATTCTTTTACCCATGTAATTGGCAGCCTGGTTATAAATAGGAGTGTCCGTAGTATCAGGGATGATGCTGCAAATGTGTATTCCATCTATGTCAGAAAGTTCTTCTGCAAGACTCAGACTTAAACCTCTGATGCCAAACTGCGTCATGCTATAGGGTATGGCAAATGGCTCTCCTGCTATGCTGGCTACAGAGCCAACGTTAATTAATATGCCCTGCCTGTTATCTTTGAAATGTGGCACAATATGTTTGGCTCCATAAGCATATCCTAAAAGGTTTGTGTCCAGTACTTTCTTCAGATCTTCTGAGGGGATATCCTCCAGTCTTCCTAATACAGTAACTGCAGCATTGTTGATCCAAACATCTATTTTCCCATATTCCGTTATAGCTTTGTCTATCAGTATTTTTATTTCTGCTTCTTCTGAAACATCGGTAGACACAGCAATAGCTTTGCCCCCAAGTTTTACGCATTCGTAAGCCAGATCTTCCAGGGCCTTTTTTCTTCGTGCTGCCAGCACAAGGTTAGATCCTTTTTTTGCCAGTTTTAATGCGGTAGCTCTTCCTATTCCACTTGAAGCTCCCGTGATGACGACTACCAGGTTCTTTAATTTCATATAATTGATAAAGTGTCTGTATGCTTTAATCATAACCTTTAAAGTTTTATTATTGTTGAAATAGTAGTGTATGGAACAGATAGCAGTAGTAACAGGTGCCAACAGAGGCATCGGATTGGAAATATCAGCGAGACTTGCTGATCTTGGGTTTACAGTAATTTTTACTGCAAGAGATGAAGCAAAGGGACAAAAAGCAATGAGTAGTCTCCTTAAGTCCGGAAGAAAGCTGGTATTCTTTAAATTGGATGTTACAAATCAAACAGATGGAAAAAGGCTCTTTCAATTTCTTGAGAAAGAATATGGAAGGGTAGATGTGTTATTTAACAATGCAGCAATTCTGGCCGATGAAAATGAATCTGCAGTTTCAATAGATCTTTCCATCGTCAGTAAAACTTTTGAAACAAATGTGATTGGTGCATTTATGGTTGCACAGTCTGTAATCCCTTTGATGAAAAAAATAATTACGGGAGGATCATAAATATCTCCAGCGGTCTGGGAGCACTTAGCTCTATGGGTGGTGGGTATCCTGCTTACAGAATATCAAAAGCTTCCTTAAATGCGATTACAAGAATGCTTGCTGATGAACTTTCCCCTTTCAATATTTTAGTCAATAGTGTAGATCCGGGCTGGGTAAAAACTGATATGGGTGGCCCGGATGCAAGCAAAACTACTGCCCAGGCTGTAGACAACATCTTATGGCTTGCTCAACTGCCCGATAATGGTCCATCGGGAAAATTCTTCAGAAATAAAGAGGAAGCTCCATGGTGAAAAGTTATTTTTGTGGAATAGTTTAAGAATATGGAAGGTACGCTGCATCAGAATAAAACTTTCGAAAAAATAATTTTTACTGAAAAAGAATTAAGAAACAGAGAATTTGAAGAATGTACTTTTATAGGTTGCGACTTTTTAAATAGCAATCTTTCAGGAAACACTTTTACTGACTGTACTTTTATCAGTACTAACCTCACAATGGTGAAGCTTCAGGGAACGAGTCTTAAAAATGTTCATTTTAAGGAATGCAAAGTGATGGGGGTTGATTTTAGTAAATGTAAAGATTTCCTATTCTCGGTCAGCTTTGATAATTGTATGGCAGATTACACATCTTTTGCAGCTAAGAAGATGGCCAAAACAAAATTTATAAACTGCTCAATGAAAAGTGTTCAGTTAGCCGGAGCAGATCTCACTTCCGCGCGATTCGATCATTGCAATCTGGATAGTGCAGTTTTTAACAAAACAATCCTTAATGGCGCAGATTTTACTACTGCCTATAACTTTTCCATAGATCCGGAAATGAATAGTCTCAAGAAAGCAAGGTTTTCTACCAGTGGCCTTTCAGGTTTATTGAACAAATATGACCTGTTGATAGATTAAGGCGAATTTTTTTAACATTTCTGATGAAAAGATCTTAATTAACTGTCAAAAGTTTTTGAAGCGTTGATAGACCTAAACTGATTGGTTATCTGAAACTTTTGGGAATCTTTACGAATTAATTTAGATTTAACTTTTTAAAAATATGAAAACTATCATCCGAAGTTCTCTGCTAATTGCATGCTTGGCTTGTTCAAAGCCTCAGAAAAAAGAACTTTCCTTATCTGATTTTGAAACAAAGATAAAATCTGATATGGATTATTATTCAATGGTGGAAGCCTTTGGAAAACCAACAAAGGACATAGGAAGGGGAATTCATATATATGTCTACGATCTGAAAGACTCCACCAAGATGTTGGTTGGATTCACTGATAAAGTGTTGTACGCAAAACAAATCAATCGCAAGGAAGAGATTGTAAAAGATCTCCTGGTAGGTAACTGATTCAGGACGTCAGGCCCAGACTTTGGTTCCTTCTGTGCAGTTTTTGCACATTTCGATCTGACTTCTGCTCCTGAATAACTGTTGTCTGAAGTTATTATAATCAGCACCGAACCATACTTCCTTAAAGGTATTTGTCTCTAAAGCTCCAAGCTGATGCTGTGCGTCTTTATCGAAACAGCAGGGGACGACTTTCCCATCCCAGGTGATTACGCAAGAATGCCACATTTTCCAGCATCCGTCGTCCAGACTGTTTTTGATTTTATATTTTCCCGAAGCATCTTTATAATATCTGGAATACTTAGGATTATCAGGTAACAGGGAAGAACCCTCTTCATAGTCGTAAATCTGGGCGGTCTTCAAACGCACTTCATCAACACCTAATTCCTTTGCAAGATTATAAACCTCATCAATCTGATGTTCATTTGGTTTAACAACCAGAAACTGAAAAATAACATGCGGAGTCTGAGACTTAAGTTCTTTTTTCCACTTGATAATATTTTTGGTCCCCTCGATTACTTTGTTCAGATGACCTCCAACACGATAAGATTGGTAAGTCTCCTGAGTGGTACCATCTATGGAAATAATCAATCTGGATAAACCAGATTCTACAGTTTTTTTTGCGTTCTCTTCATTCAGATAATGTGCATTGGTGGAAGTTGCGGTATATATCTGATGAGATTTGGCAAATTTTACCATTGATAAAAAATCAGGATGCAGATAGGGCTCCCCCTGAAAATAGAAAGTAAGATAAGTCAGATGGTCTTTCATCTGTGAAATTACTTTTTCAAAAAGCTTAGCCTCCAGCATTCCCGTAGGACGGGTAAATGAACGCAACCCGCTGGGACATTCAGGGCATCTTAAGTTGCAGCTTGTAGTAGGTTCAAAAGAAATACTGACAGGTAAGCCAAGAGCATAGGGCTTTTTTAACAGACGGGAATAATAAAAGCTAAAAAGGACCAAAAATGCATTTTTGATCCTTTTTAGCTTGAATGAGGAAAGCAGATTCAGTGAATCATGGAATTTTCCCATTATTTTTTAGAGAGGTATGATACTATTCCAGCATGAGGGTCTTCTTTTACAGAAGTCCATGAAATAGCAGAGTTCTTTAAATAATCTTTTACTTTTTTCTGAGCTGAACGATCATTGATTTTAAAATCAAAATAACCGGATTTCCATGTAAAATCTTCATATACGTTTTTGCGCAATTCAATTAAAGATGCAGCTTTAAACCATGAAATCAGGTGAAATACAGAACCTTTAAGCATGAATGGATTTTTTCTTCCAACCATCAGACCAAAAGAGATTTCAAATCTGGAAATATCGTGTACTATAAAATTCCGCTTTCTTGTGTTAGAGTCAATCTCGACTACAGCATGAAGGCAATTGGGCATGATTACGAAGTCCTTTATGGTGATGTTGGAAAAGTGATCTTCTGCCTGATTAAGATAGTCCTCAATTATTTTGCCTGCTTCTGTAAGAACGATTTTTTTACCATCGACTTTACTTAGGGTAAAGTTGTCGGTATTGGTCACAATAGTAAGGCAAAATTCGCCCTCCATTCCGTAATTTTCGTCTTTAAGCAGTTCTTCCAATTTGAAATTTCCGTATTCGTCTGCCATAAAGGTAGAAACTAAAAGGTTTTTGTGAAAGAAAAATTTAAACCGAGTCCGGAAGATTTAGAAGGCATTGCCACATACTCTATAAATAATCCGTTTAAAGAAATAAAATATTTGTCTTTAAAAGATTTGGCTAAGCCCAACTCAACATCTCCTTTTCCGTACCCACCATATCCAAACGCAGGTATAACAATGAGGGTTTCGGTTATGTAATAAATTCCCTTTAAATACACCCTGGGAAGATTGCTCGCATTCCACACATATTTTAATCCGCCTGAAAGACTGATTTTTGAGTTTAGATGCTGCACATATTGAATGTGAAAAGTAGCAGGGATGAGGTATGAAATATTCTTTTTTGTATTTTGAATTTTCAGATCCTTAGCCAAAGAGTCCGGATTATAACGATCCAGAAATCCATTGTTCAGTGTAAAAATATCATCTACGAAAAATCCATCATATCTGTAGGCAGAATCACCACGAAAGTTGTTTAGATTTTTCCATCTGATAAATCCTATATCTCTGGCTTCCAGCAAAAGTGTCGACTTCTCACCAATCTGATATCTTCCATAGAGATTTAAAGAAGCTCCCAATCCGTCAGAACTGAAAGTTCCCTTACTTCTGTCAGAATAAGAAATATTGGGATCTGCATTGATATCGATATAAGCTCCGGAAGGTTCTGTATATAAATCTCCCCGGTTCAATATGGCCTGATTAAATCTTCCACCTCTGATGAAAGATACACCACCTCCGACTCTTAATTTTTCATTCAGGTCTTTTTCAAGACCGACATATAGACTTTGTGAATCAAAATATCTGTATTTAAGAGGAGCTATGTTGATGGTTTGCCCTGCAAATCCGCTATTGCCTCTGAATACAAGCTCAAACAAGTCTTTGGAAAACCTGGCATCCAGGTGTTCTTTATAATAAAGCCCTGCTACAAAACTTGCCGAACCCAGACTGGCTCTGCCGCTAATGCCGGCTGAAAAATCAAAGCCAAAGCGATTGACATCCTTTAACCTGCTGCTTACCTGATCTTTTAAACCATTGTCAATAAACCCACCGAAAACCAGTTTTTTAATAAATGAACTGGTAATGGCATTGCTGTTATAACCTGAGTTTGCAGTTACATCAAGGTAATCAGAATCCCCGGCTTCATTGACGTAAGCTGGATTTCTCAGATCGTATAAAAACCTGAAATTTCTATCAGTTTCGAGCTGACCGAAAGAGGAAGAAGCAATCAGTAAAAAGGCAAAAAGGTAAACGTATTTCATCACAGATTCAATCATTCAATAGTTACATTAACATTTCCGGAAATAGTGACATCCAGTTCATAGTCACTGTAGATTTTGTAATATTCTCCCGCAGGCTGAGTATCAAAGACAGCTTTGAATACCATGTATTTGGAGTGCAGGATATTTTGTATGGAGTTTTCGCTGCTAAGATTATATCTGATGATATTCTGAGATTTGCCTACTGCTTTTCCAGCATTTACAGGAGCAGGTTTGATAGATTCAGGAGAAATAAGTGAATCAATCAGTTTTTTATCTGCATCCAGGAAATAGAGTTTTAAGTTTGCTGAGATAGGGAAACCATTTTCAGCAATGATATTCAGGTAACCACTTTTAACAGAGGTTTCCATTTCCTTAGTAAGAAACTCTATGGTATCTGAAAGTTGTAGTTTATTAGCCAATATGTTCAGAGGCACTTCCATGTCGAGGAAGATATTTAAAGGAGATCCATAGTAGGCAAATTGATTGGTGTTTTGGGGACTAAAGTCAACATCTTTATTGGCAAATGCCTGTACTTTATAGTCGATTGTATGAGGCATCATGTTCAGCAGGTCTTTACTTTTTTCTCCCAATGAAAGAGTAGAATGTACAGATTGTAAAGGAGTTTCAATAGCTGGGGCAATAACAGTGGATATATCCTTGATCTCCACTGAAGAGGTCCCTGGTCGGTTTCCTTTGATACTGCTGACATCCACAAAGCCACTGACTCCAATCCCGTTCTCTATTTTAATTCCGAGAGTTGTGGTTCCATCGAATTTCAATTCTCCACCGGTGATTTTCTTAAAGAGGTCTATAGATGCTGTTCCGGTCTGATAAACGCTATCCTTGCCTAAGTAGCCTCTCACATATTCCGGAACCATATTTTCCATACTGATCTTTACAGACATGGAATCAGTCAGCGAAAGGAAAATGAGTCTTCCCGTATATTCAATTCTTCCGGTAATCTTATTGAAGAATGCATTGTAAGTTGTATCTCTTATCTCACCTTTCGAATTCATGCCTTTAAGGCTCAGCACGTATCCGGATAGGTCATATTCCTTGACGAAAGGTTTACCGGATTGGTTGGGAGGTACGACATCCTCAATTCTGAATCTGGTGCCTGCATTATCCCTGGCACCTGGAATGTCGTAAGTAAAGTAAATGTTGTCCTGAGCTGTACTTGTAACCTCTACCCGAACATTTCCGGAACGTAATTTTGCTTCAGTCAATTTAACATCTTTCATACCAACGAGATATACATAGTTGGAATCATCGATTACATTCTGAGCAGGGAATATAGCATTTGCTGAATTTACTTTTACATCAGAAATTGTAATAGTGACAGTGATAACGGAGTTGGGATCCATGTAAGCAATATTACCAGCCGCGACTGTAGCCATATTGAGCACATAGGCATTCATGATATTTCCTTCCACCTTTTTTCCGGCAAGGTCTGTGGAACGATTGTCACTGCCGTTGGAGAGAAGATTTTTAAATACCTCATCATAATAAATATTATTTCCTGAGCCATTTGTCAGTTTGAAATTGACAGAATCAATAGTAAACGGAAATCCATTATTTACAGTAATTTCCAATTTACCTTCTTTTATATCGGCTTCTCTGAAGAAAAGCCCTGTAGGTAGCGCAATCGGAGGTAGGTTGATATCGGAGATTGCAGGAACAGGACCGTCTTTTTGTTCTAAATAATCATTTAGCCTTTCATTCCCAGGTTGTTCAGCAAGCTCCTTAAGGGTTATTTTATGTGAAAAAGTTTTTGAGTCCAGTTTAAGTTCACTCAGTTTTTTGGAGGTATTATATTCGGGGAAATTCTGTTTGCTTAAGTTTAGCAGACTATCTAATGTCATGGAATACAGCAATTCCCTGTTTACGATTTTCAGGCTGTTATCCGGGTTTTTCTGAATGACACTGTCTTTTATAATGTCCCCGATTCCAAGTTTGGTTTTAATAAGAGGTGCAAGAATTCCGGCATCCCAACGTGGTTTTTCAAACTCCTTTCTGCAGGATACAAATAATACCAATAAGAAAATGATAAATATATTGAAAGTCTTCATAATCTGTTAAGTGCTTAGCTATAGGGAATTTGACAAAGCAAATGAGCTTTTTACCATAAAGGTGAGTAGCATATATTCCGGATGAGACCAAAAGGTAATCATTGAATCGTACAAATTTGCTAAAATTCAAATACAATGCGATTACAATTTAAGGCTTTACGTGTATTAATCATTAAATTTCTGCCAAGATAACTTAATGTTCTCATTTTCAAGATTTATATTGCTCTTGCTGCTGATCTGCAGTCTTCCTGCTTTTCCCCAAATCTCAGGAGTAATAAATACCTATGCCAAAGTAACAGTAATAGATGAAACCTGCAATTCTGTTTCAATTGCGCCTGCTTCAGGTTTTTCTGTTGGAGACAAAGTGCTGATTATTCAGATGAAGGGGGCAGAGATCAATGAGTCCAATACTTCCTCTTATGGAAATCTTACCGGTGCTGGTATTGGAAATGCTGGAAATTATGAAATTAACGAAGTCGCAGCGATTAATGGTGCAATTCTATATTTAAAATATGAATTGATCAGAACCTATGATCCTGCTCAAAAAGTCCAGATAGTGAATATTCCTGTTTATTCTGATGTATCAGTAGATGGAGTGCTTACCAGCGAGCCTTGGAACGGAGATACCGGAGGCATTCTGATTTTTGAATCCACAGGTGATGTGACGATGAATGCAGATATTGATGTCTCTGGTATGGGATTCAGGGGAGGGGAATGCAGTGCTAATGGAGGTGATTGTGCTTATCTTCAGGATGGTCCTTATAATAGTCAGACGAATACAGGAAGATCCGGAAAAAAAGGGGAAGGAGTTGCAGAGTTTTCACCCGGAATGGAAACCGGAAAAGGCAAACAATTAAATGGAGGAGGAGCTGGTCTTGATTTAAATTCCGGAGGAGCCGGTGGCGGTAACTATGGGAATGGCGGTAATGGAGGAAATACATCCTCTGGATGTGGTACTTTTGCTTCAAGCAATCCGGGAGTAGGAGGTTTAGGATTTACTACAACTATTGAAACTCAGAATAAAATTTTTCTTGGCGGAGGCGGGGGAGGTGGACATCAGGACAATGGTCTGTGCAATAATGGAGGCAATGGAGGGGGCATGGTTATTATTAAAGCCGTTCGGATAGAAGGAAATGGTCATTCCATATCAGCCAACGGTAATTCGGTAGCCGAAAATTTACCGGATCATGGAGATGGGAATGGTGGTGGTGGTGCAGGGGGGACTGTTTTGCTGGATGCATCAGTGTCTTCAAGTTTTATTTCAACCCCTCCTAATATAGATGTTTCAGGTGGAAGAGGAGGAAATACCAACAATCAGAATAGTCCAACCAGAAACTTTGGGCCTGGTGGTGGCGGTGGTGGTGGAGTAGTATGGCTAAAAGGATCCGCAGCGCCTGTTTTGCCTGTTGCAGTTGAAGGAGGATTACCAGGTAATTCAAGATTATGCGCATGTTCCCATGGAGCTGTACAAGGGGCCAATGGCACGACCTTGTTGGATTTGGTCCTTCCGATCAGCAATCCCGAAGGTGATGGAGTGTGTTACAAAACAACACCTGTTCACTTGTTAAGCTATACTGCAATTCGGAAAGGCTGCTGTGCTTTGTTGACATGGAACACAGTTGCAGAAAGTCAAAACAGATTTTTTACCATAGAAAGATCAGAAGACGGAGTTCATTATTTTGAGATTGGGAAAGTGCCTGCTATTAATTCCTCCATGACTTCCGAATATTTATATATTGATGATTTAAAAGGGAAAGAGGGTAAGTATTACTATAAACTAAGCCAGACAGACGAAGATGGAACAGTAAATTTCCTCGGCATACGTTCTGTAAAGCTGGAAGGAGGAATGAAGCTTGTTCAAAGCGTATATCCGAATCCGTTTACCAGGTCCGTGACCATTCAGTTAAATAAAGATGAGGAAGAAGTTTACGTATCTATTTTTGATATGACAGGCAGGATAGTGCATCAAAAGAAGGCTGATAAAATAGAAAACAGAAAAGTAGAGCTCTTTCAGGAGCATCTGCCTTCTGGTGCTTATATCCTGATTGTTAGGGGTAATGAAATGGAAGAAAAAATCCTGTTGATAAAAGAATAATTTTTGGCAGGATTAATAGCCCACCGTAAATCTGGTTTTCCTGAATTTGGGATTTTCTACTTCATTTAAAATGGCTACAGCAAAGTCTTCCATTGAAATTCTGCTGATGCCTTCCTTGTCTATCAGTAGTTTGTTGGTGCTCATTCTGAATATACCGGTTCTGTTTCCGGGCTCTATCATAGCAGAAGGACTAATGTTGGTCCAGTCAAGGCCAGCTTCTTTTTCATACAGTGACAATGCTTCTTTATGAGCTTCGGCTATGGCCTTCCATTCAGAAGGAAATTCAGGAGAATCCACAAGTAATGTGCCTTGTCCCACTTCAAGAGAGCCAGCGCCTCCTACTGCAATTAATCTTAATTTACCAGATGTTTTAATGGCATCAATAAGGGCTTTTGTTGCCTTTACCAGTTTATCCGTATCTGATATTCCTGGGCCGAACGCACTAATCACAACCTCTGAGTTTTTAACAACCTCAGAAATTTGATCAGGATCAAAAATGTCGCCTTGGACGATTTTTAGTGAAGGACTATTATAAGCGAGTTTAGACGGATCTCTGACGATTGCTGTAACCTCATGTCCTCTGTTTAAAGCTTCTTTAAGTATTCTGCTTCCGATACGGCCGGTTGCCCCTATTAATGCTATTTTCATGTTTGTTAGAATCTATGGAAAAACTGCCAGAAATAGTTAGTTGGGTATTGGCAGGCACTCTTTCCATAGATTAAGCTGATTTTATGAAAAAGTGTTGTATAATTTTTTCATGAAGCTTTAGGGATTGAGGATTCATTTAACACTTCAAGATAAGTAATCAGGATAGGATCCTGCTCATTTTTCCTTATATACTCCTTTACTTTTCTCAGAAAATCCCATAAAGGTTCATAATATTTATGATTGGTATTTAACTGAAGTTCATCTACTGTAAGAGTATTCCCTTTTTTTAATAAAAGATGGAGGGTTATAAAGAAATATGAAATCGGAAGTTTACTGCCTTCCAGAACAGTGCCACTTCTGATAGTTGTCCTGAACTTGCAGTCCTTGCACTGAAATTGTTGTTTTGATTTAAGCCAATAATGATGTGTAGAACCACATTTTTTGCAAACTACTCCTTTTTTCAGACGGAACTTTTTTGAAAGCTTCAATAGCAAAACCTTCATCCTTATATACGTTTAGATATTCTACTGTTGTCTGCATAGTTTTTTAATGGTTTAATGTCACATTACAAAAGTAGTAATTCTATATTAAATCTATAGAGTAAAGGTAGATTATTTTGGCTATTTTGGTGGTACAATTCGCAGAATGATAATAACTTACTAATTATCAGTATATTTTCTTTTTTCGAAGAGGTGAGGAAGAAAAATGAATTAATAATCTGTTGCCATTAAACAGGGAATGGCTTAGATGAGTTAAGTGCAAATGGCACAATCAAACGAAGGTAAATTTACAGATAATGCATATTTTCGATTTGCGATTTTAGTTGTTGCAACCTATTTTTTCTTTTCAGGACTTTATTATATACATGGCATCATTTCACCTATACTTTTCGCCGGGATCCTTGCGATGCTGGTTTTGCCGATCTGTAATAAACTGGAAGAGAAAAAGGTAAGCAGAGGATTGTCAATAGTAATATGCCTCTTGCTTATTATACTGGTTGTCAGTAGTGTAATAGTCCTATTCACTTCTCAGTTAATAGAACTAAGCGATGATTTTCCATATATCAAAAAAAGGGCGCTTGAGAAGTATGCAGAAATCAATAAATTTATTGAGCAGGAAACCAGAATATCAGTGAGTAAGCAGAACTCCATGCTGAAAGAAGGGTTTCAGAAGTTTCTTTCCGGAGCAGGGGATACTTTTAAAGAATTATTAATGAGCCTTAGTACTGGTTTTGGTAATTTTCTTCTTGTCCTGATCTATATATTTTTCTTTTTATTACTCAGAGACAGAATAAAAAACTTTATTCTGATGCTGTTTGATCCAGAAATACATGCGCAGGTAAATCTCATCATTAATAAAATCAAAGGCCTTTCAATTCATTATTTGTCAGGATTATTGATAGAAGTGATCATATATGGAGTGATTTCTTCTGCAGGCTTTCTTCTTTTGGGATTAAAACAGGCTGTATTTTTCGGGTTTCTTGGTGGTATACTGAATTTGATACCTTACCTGGGAGCTCTTATTGGTGCCGCATTGCCTTTTGCTGTTGCCTTAATATATGAGGATTCATTTATTTATCCTCTGGGAGTTATCGGGGTGGTTCTGGTAGTGCAGTTTATTGATAATAATTTTGTCACACCGAAAATCGTTGCTGGATACATAAGAATAAATGCTCTGGCCTCGATTATAGTTATTTTTATAGGAGGAGCAATATGGGGAATTGATGGGATGGTATTGTTTCTGCCATTGCTGGGTATAATGAAAATTGTCTGTGACAATGTACCTGCACTCAAGCCCTACGGCTATTTGGTAGGAGAAGATGATGAGGAAGCCAGTGGCGGATTCGGAACAAAACTGAAGGATTGGATTCAGAGGAAGTTTAAGAAAAAATAAATAAGACCAGGTTATTTTCCAAAGTCAATTTTCTGAAAAAAGTCATTGTTTTATTTATGAGATCACTTATTTAGTTCCTGTATCAAAGCCAATAAACCTCATCCCTAACCCTTCTCCTAAAGGAGAAGGAACAATCGACGAGAAAAATGTTGAATTAAAAGTGATATAACTATTAACATATGCATTAAAGTCCCTCTCCTTCAGGAGAGGGATTTAGGTGAGGTCTTTTAGAGTTTAAGCTAATCTGTCCATTTTTTAGACAGCCTCTTATTTCATTTATGTTCTACTAATGAAACCTCGGACAAACTACTCTACCGGTTCTTTTGATAATGACCGTTTTATCTCTTGGGAATTTAACCGAGTAGCCCAATTTGATTTTAGAAGTCATGGAAGCTGGTATATCAAGCTTCCAGGTAAGTTTACCATTTTCTTTGATATAAGAAGCCCCATCCTTTTCTTCCAATGATATCTGTATTTCTTCCTGTTGGGCGATTGGAATCTGATCAAAGATTTCAATCTGAACGGGTTTTGAATTAAGATTTCTCACATCAATTTCATAACTGAAACTTTCCACTAACTGTAATCCTATAAGTTTTCGTGTACTGAAATCTTTTTCTTTACCCTGGATATCTGTATTGCAGGATCGGGGCCAAGAGAAAGTTCAAGCGAATCTCCAGCAGCCAATGGATCAAGGTAGGTCTTGCCGGTAAAAGTACCATTTTGATAAACGTTTACTTCACCTTCAATCAGCTTTAATCCTTCCCAGTCTTTAATTCGGGCTATCAAATAAGCTTTAGCATCTATCTTTGGTACAGACTGATACAAATAGGAGGCTTCCAATATGGTTTGTTTTATATCAGCAAGGTATTCTCTTGTTGATGAAGGAATGGTATGTTCTCCTTCAATGTTAAAGATCATTTCACCTTCTTCCAGCTCTATTTCCTGTTCTTCAGCAGCTCCTTTTTTGATTTGCTTTTTAGACAAAGAACCTTCATTTCCTGATTCATTATACCCATAATTTTTACCGGTCCTTCTTCTCTGGGTATAAGATAATACCCATGTTTCCAGCGTCGGAGCCGTAAGGGATCTGGAAGGGTTACCTGCATGAAGGGTAATTTTACTACTGTTCCAGTTTTCTCCTGAGTTATTAAGAATATTGGCTTTGTATTCAAGTTTTAAAGGCTCCTGTATGTTTTTATAGAAAACAGAATAGATAGGAGACCATCCACAGGATTTTACATAGTAGTTAAGGGTGAAGGTGACTTTCTGCTGAATAGAACTCTCCGCCAATAGGTATATATGTGCCGAAGCTGCTGAGTCAGCTCTCAATATCTGCTTCTGACGCTTTACAAGTTTTTGAAGTTTTTTATTTAAATGCTGTTTCTCGTCTTCTCTTTGCAACAAGAGATTATTGATCTCGTCCAGCTTTTTTCTAGTATAGGTTAAAGCATTGTCTAGTTCGGTAACAGTAAGCCCTTGAGCATTTCCAATACGTTTGGAGTTGGCAAGAAGAGACTTCCTTTCTTCTTCCAATGCATCGTGTTGAAGTTCTTTATATTCAATCTTTATATTCATTTTTTCGATGCTGTCATTCAATTTACCAAGCTCTTCTGTTTGTTTCCAATCGTTGGAGAAGTCTTTTCTGCTTGAAACGGAAACAATCTTTACCATAGGTGTCGATGATATATGAAGGCTGGCAGGATCAATATTTGAAGAAAGGCCGGTTATGACCATTTCTGTTTTTCCCGGATTTAGCTGAATGCTAAAGGTTCTGCTGATTTCAGCTCCTTGAGAAAACACACTGACTTCTTTGATTTCAGAGTTATCAATAATTTTTTGTCCCTGTATTTTGAAAGAAAAAAATAAAAGGAAAAGCAGGAAAAATGATCTCATACTTGAATAGTTTTTAATTAATTATGTTCATATAAAAAAGGTAAGCAGCAGAGAATGTTGATATGCAAGTCCAGGGCTTAAATATGGAAGAGTGAAGCTTAAGCTGAATGCCCTGTAAAAGGTTGAGGTTAAGTAGTCAAAATAGTTATTAAAATAATTTTGCTCTTTAAAAAAGCTTTTATAAACGGATCAACCAGGTTCGTGGTGGCAAAAGAGACGCCAGCATGGCGTCTCTACAGACTTTTAACTTTCAGCTTTTAACTTTCTCCCCCCATTCCATATCTCCCGGTAATTCTAAAGAATTAAATTCAAGATGAAGTACTCTCCGGTGTTTTTGATTTGTCACTTTTGAAGAAGCATGTAATAAAAGCGGTTTCATAAAATGTATTCCACCGGCTTTAACTTCGCAGGGAAGTGCCATACTGTTCTGGGTGATGGTTGCTATCTGATCATCATTAAGTTTCTTTTGATGAGAACCGGGGATTATTTTTAAACCACCATTCCTTTCATCCGTGTCATCAAGATGGATTCTAATAGTCAGCGTATTTTTAAGGATCTCTTCGGGTGGACAAACACTGATTACATTAGCTTTTTGAGTCCATCCGGTATAACCTTCTGTTTCTGTCTTTTTATTGACATTGATAGTGATATCCTGGTGCCAGGTAACATACCAGTTGGATTCAGGAGGTTTGTCAAAATAAATGGCTTTTGTTAAAAATAGATTATCTCCTTTACTGGCAAGGATTTTCTTTAAGTTTTTATTAAAGAGAAATGGTGTAAGCTCCGGAATTTCAATCAGAGCCTGTCTGATAGCATATACCTGTCTTTTTTTCTTTTGGAAGTGTTTTGCTAAAATACTCCTGAATAATAGTTTTAATTTTGTTGACTTCTTTTTTAGTATAAACATTTTGCAAGATAGCAGAACCTCTGCCTTCAGCTTTCTGCAGGGCTGTTTTGATGCCCGATGAAGTGAGGTCCGCATCATACAAGTCTACCGCATGCGCCAGTCTTTCTCTGATTCTTCTTTTTAGAGTCTCAGGCTTGATCACTCTGACTGCATCTCCAAATCCAAGTATCTCTTTTTCCAGTTCGAAGTTAAGCTGGACTTTTAACGAGATGACGATACCATTGTCAGTGGTCTCAATGACTTGCTGTGAATGATGAAGCGGTTTGGTAATTACATAAGGGGCATTTGTCCGATCTACAAAAAGCATTACATTTTCGGGCTCACCATTAGGATTTACAGAAACACCGATTACGTCTTTGAAATAGTCCTTGATATCATCTTGTTTATATTTTATATAAGATACATTAGAAGGAGATAATCCTTCGATTCGGTCCAGAGCCAGATTTAACATAGGCTGTCCTCTTTTGGTGATGCCAAGAACAAACCATCTGTTGCGGTATTCCTTTAACAAATAAGGGTGAAATGCCAGGGTGTTTGCAGTTCTTGATTTGAAAGACTTATAGACAATATTCAATGGCGTTTCATTGATAATGGCCTGATACAAACTATCCAGATATTGAAGGCCTTTTAGATTTTCATTTTTTTCAAAATCAATGACTGAACTTTTATTGGTTTTGGAAGAATGTATTTTATCTTCCAATCGCTGTACCATCCCGCTCAATTCCTGAAAATGACTAAAACCACTGAATTGCTTTAACAATTCTACCACTTCAGTGAGCTTATTCAAATCCTGTCCGGTTAAGGGAATATTAGTGATGGAGTAATCCGGATCTTCATAAGTATAATATTTTTTCTCCAAAACGATAATTGGGGCATTATAGCCCAGTTTATCGCTTCTCATCATCTGAATATCCATCTGAATGGACCTTTTGCTAATTCCCTTGTCAATTCCCTCGTATTCATAAAGTGCTTCAGAACAAGCTTCGATCAGGTCATCCAGTGTCCATTTCCTGTATCTGTTTTGTAAGCAGTAGTCAATGGTTTTATAGCGTATCAGTGCGTTTCGGTTTACAGGCATTTCTTAAGTTGGATTAACCTCTCCCTAAATCCCTCTCCTGAAGGAGAGGGACTTTGATGAGTTTTTATATATGTTTTGTTAAAAATATCATCTGTGTCAAAAGTCATTTCTCATTAGCGTAGACTGTTCCCTTCTCCTTCAGGAGAAGGGTTAGGGATGAGGTCTTTTGCTCCCCTTATGTTAAATTTAAAAAAAATATTTTACACCTGCGCAAAAATAATGCGTAGTGACCTTTCAATTTTGATTCAATAATTTAAATAACTGATATTTAAATCTTGAAACCCTCTCCGCAAAATGGCGGAGGGGTTCTCGTAAGAGAAATTTTAACAAAAGAATTTCTGTTTTAAATAATTGGTTGTTAAATAGATGAACAGAATTTTTTAATCATAAAGAGATAAGGAATTTAATAATGGAGAATAAAGTGAAAATAAACGGGAATCAGCTGATTGAATTGGGTTATCCGGTTGGTAAAGTAATCGGTATAGCGCTGGAGGTCATCCAAAAGGAGTACTCTTTAATGGAATCGGAAGAAGTGCTTGATATCATGAAAAATGTATTGTCTTCTCCATCCGATTTTCTTAATGATTTAAAAACTTCTGTTATTGCTGAAGAATTGCTGAAGTCCATTAAAAAGAATGAAATAATCGAACTTTTTCCTTCTCCTCAGCCATATAAAATCTATGGTAAGGAAGGAATAGAAGCAGGAGCTATCAAACAGATGGATACTGCCATGAGACTTCCTGTTTCCATTGCGGGTGCTTTAATGCCTGATGCACATCAGGGGTACGGACTACCAATAGGTGGAGTGCTTGCTACGAGAAATGCAGTAATACCTTATGGTGTAGGCGTAGATATCGGTTGTCGTATGTGTATGTCTATTTTTGATATTCCTGCGGGTTATGTCGAGACAGGAAAAGAAGATCTGATGAAGATGCTTGTTAATAATACCATGTTTGGCAGAGCTACTTTTAAGAAGCCCAAAGATCATGAAATTATTTCAAGTCCTTTGTTTTCGGAAATTGAGATTCTGAGAGGTCTAAAGGATAGGGCTTATGCTCAGCTGGGATCTTCCGGTGGAGGAAACCACTTTGTCGAATTTGGTATAGTTGAAGTAGTAGATCCGAATAATGAGTGGAATATCGCTCCTGGGAAATATCTGTCCCTCTTGTCGCACTCTGGCTCAAGAGGAATGGGAGCTACTATTGCAAATTATTATACCAAGCTGGCGATGGAAACATGCAAGTTACCTCAGGAAGCTAAGCACCTTGCCTGGCTTGATCTTGATACCGAAGCAGGACAAGAATACTGGCTTGCCATGAATCTTGCAGGAGATTATGCATCAGCATGTCACCATCAGATCCATGAAAGAATGGCGATAGGCTTAAGAACCAATCCAATTGCTATGATTGAGAACCACCATAATTTTGCATGGAAAGAAAAGGATGAAAACGGTTATGATGTAATTGTTCATAGAAAAGGCGCAACTCCTGCAGGCAAAGGTGTCTTGGGGATTATTCCGGGTTCTATGAGTGCCCCGGGTTATGTGGTAAGAGGTAAAGGAGATGGCGCATCTGTTAACTCTGCTTCTCATGGTGCAGGTCGTGCAATGTCCAGAACGCAGGCTAAAAACACCCTTAAGCCAGAGGCTGTAAAGGAACAATTGCAAAAGGCAGGTGTTGAATTGATTGGCTCAGGCTTAGATGAAGCACCGATGGCTTATAAAGATATCAGAGTAGTGATGGATGCTCAGAAGGATCTTGTCGAAGTTGTAGGAGTGTTCTTGCCGAAAATTGTGAGAATGTGTGGAGATGAGAAGTTTCAGGAGGTTGATTAAATCGGGATTTTGTTGATCAAGGACTCTTATTAAAGAAAAAGGATCATAATAGCTATGATCCTTTTTCTTTAATGTCTACATGATTTTAAGATTACCAGAATTTCCACCAGGGCTTCTTCTTTATTGCTTCCGGGTTGATTTTGCTATCAGGAGCTTGCAAGGGCTTTGGTTTATGCTTAATTACATGTTTGTAACGATGCGTTTCAAGAATTTTTTTTACTCTTTCTTCCAATGGTTTCCCTTTCTCCGGGTTAACCATCTTTACGAAGTTGGCATATCCTTTTATCGAAGCAAGCAGGTTGTTGCTATTGTTCCAGTGTTTTCCTTTTATTGTTCCTTCTTTTTCTATCTGATGCAACAGAGCCCTGAATTTATCCAATTCCTTTCTGCATACACTGGGTTTATCATTTACTATAATCCCTGTTACTTCCTTTCTAGCGCCTTTCCGCTGCACACGAAGCTTATCAGGATTAATATTAAGCTTTTCGTCTTTGATTATTTTTTTAACAAAACCTAAAAGAGTTGAAGTGTTAGATGTTGCTATTCCTGAAGCAGAGAAGGTAAGGTCGTCTGCATACCTTGTATAATTGAAATGCAGTTTATTAGCAATACCTTTTAATCTCTTATCAAGTTTACGACATATAAGATTTGTGATCGCCGGGCTTGTAGGAGCGCCTTGTGGCAGAAATCTTTCACTGCCGGCGGCATAGTATGTTTCTCCGTCCAGTTCCACCTGATCACAGTCTGGTTCAGTACAGATCAATGCAAATATTGTAGAAATCTGTTCTGAATAACCCAATGCAATAAACAAACCTTTTACCCTTCTATAGTTGATAGAAGGGAAGAAATCTTTAAGATCTATATTCACAACTACCTCTGCTTTCACATGTGGCAGCGCATTGCTTAGGATAGATCTCTTCTTTACAAAACCATGTGCAGATTCTGTTGCATCTATTTTATTAAGTATGTTTTCAAGTATCCAGTGCTGAGCTTTTTTAAGCCTTGGCATAGGAGTGGAGATAAGTCGTTTGCCTCCCGTTTTCTTGGGAATATAAAACCTTCTGTAATGATTGATTTTACTAATAGTTCTATTGTAAGAAAGAAACTTTAGTTCGCCGATCGTTATCTTCATGGCAGCAGATAACTCCTCTGCTGTTTGGAGCACTGGTAGCTGGTATTTTAAAAGCTTGTTGTTATCGCTTGCCTGGTTATTCAGACCTTTAGAAACTTTTTTCTCCAAGATAAATGATGTTTTTATCTTTAAGTTCTTTCCATCTTGCAGCTTTGGCTTCCCTTTTTTGCTTTCTTAGAATTTTTGTTTTCTTCTCTTTTTTTTCTGGATTGCTCAAGCCTCGCTTTCCTTATTTGTTTAAGCGCTTCTTCTCTGTTTTGATATATCCGCTGTTGCTGAAGTAATTTATTCAGTTCTTTGATAAGGTCAGCCTCTTTGTGGATCAGCATTTCCGGAATTGCTGATGCTCCATCTTCACTTTTCCAGAAGCCCAGGCGCTGCATCTCTTCAAGTATAACAGCATTTCTGCCGCTTGCTTTAATGCGCTCGTACAACTGCTGTCTGGTTGGCTGAGAGTTTTCTGTGTTGGCCATAAGAGTATAAAAAATGGTAGTGTACAGGACATTCTTCGTCATTCTGAGGACCGGATTGGTCAACTCCAGCGAGACGTCACTATATGCTTATTTCAATTCCTGGAATTCTCACCGGAAATGAGCATATAGTGGCAGGATCGCACAGTTAAGAACGAGCCGGTGGCGCGTTAGTAAGCTGTGTACAAGGACTGTGATACACAGCCCGGATTGCAAGATTTTAATATCCTGCCACTACCATTACAAAGCTAAATTTTAAATTTATCTGTTACAAACTTTAATACAAATTTTGTTTCTTCCTGAATGCAATTCTCAATGCAAGCATATGCTCACATGGTCCCTGCATCAGCTTATTTTGATGAAAGAAATTACAACTACACTTCCCGCTTACAATTCTTTCATCACTATCAATTACAAGTTCCGGGTTAAAAGCTTTATTGTCTTCTTTAACAGTTCCTGTCAACTTTTGCTTTCCTTCGGATACATCTGCTTTGAATTGGATGCTTCGGTTGTCAAAGAACCTATTGGCTTTTTCTTCTCTTGCATTAGAGAATCTTAATGATTCAAGGGTTAATGTTTCTCTTGAAAGCTCTCTTACCCGATAACAATTATTGTTGAGATCATAAATAGCCTTTCCCTGCTGGGTGAACGCAGACAAGGCTCCAAGAACAAGCGATTTGTCTAGTTGAAGTCTTGAAGCCAGTACTTCTGGCTTTTCTACCCACTTTTCTTTTAGTCCGATAAAAACCTTTTGCATGGTCATGGCATCAGCTTCTGCTCTTGGAGCAAGAAGATCAAAGTTGCCCAGGCGCGACCAGTCATTGGCCGTCCAGCCGGATAAGCCAAGTGTAAAATTCATATCCCCTAAGTCTGCTACATAAAAGGAGGGGAGCCCTGAACCTAAAAGAACGACCTTAAAAGAATTTGCTACTGGTATTAATCTTTCCAAAAGTAGCAACCTCCTT
Organism: Sporocytophaga sp.; assembly: GCA_024707265.1. Taxonomy (GTDB): domain Bacteria; phylum Bacteroidota; class Bacteroidia; order Cytophagales; family Cytophagaceae; genus Sporocytophaga. The sequence continues at coordinate 788,847 of JANQAB010000002.1, forward strand.
CTTCCCCAAACTTTTATTTCTTTTGGTTCATTACCAGTATAAACAGATCTGAGGCATTTGATTTCATAATTCCAAGGCTCAAATATTAATCTTATCGGTTCTCCGGGTTTCAGAATATATCTGATAGATCTCGGCCCTTCTTTTTCTTTATGTCTTTTAAGTATAAAGCAGATATTGTAAACATCCATTGGATGCAATTCGAAAGTAGTTGCCGGAATAGACATAGCAGAGCTAACCTGCAAAAAAACCTCTTACCCAGCTTGCCGGTACATCAATCTTCACTTCTTTATAGCTTTCTTCTTCTGTTGTCTGAACTTCAAATCCGGAAGGATCTATATTGAAATGTGTATCCTTATATTCTCTTATCTTCTGAAATTCATTATACAAGCCTGAAGAATAATCGATGTTCGTTGTGCCGCATTTAAATTCACTTAGTTTTTTAAATACATTATAGTTGCACCCGAGCTTGCCATAAGAAGATTCGTCCTGACTAAAACACTCAAAAAATAATTCATCCGGATGAACTGTTATAACCGGATCATATACACTCATTAATTCCGGGCTGGTCCGGTACAAGTACTGGAAATATTTGTTTTGAGCTTTGTAAAAGGGCTCCATTACATTGTATTTTTCCCTTCTTACTTTTTCTAGCTCTACCCTTATGCCTTTAAGTTTTTGCTCAGTATCTTCTGCTCCTCCTAAATATTGTGCAAGCCAGATATCTTCCTGCTCTTTTGCCCAAGTTTTATAGTCCGTTTTATCTTTAGGTTTAAAACGAAAATCAGAAACTACTATGTCATGAAGTGCAGATATGGCTTCTCTGAACGGAATATGTTTGTTAAGATACCCCGAGAAATAAGTAGGTTCACGATATATGTCAGGTGCGAAAGTCATGCTGGTGGAGCCTGATGTATTTTTAACCGTTGTGTCTCCTTTAAATTTATAATTGAATTCCATCACTTATTTCTTTACATATTCAGAATAGTCAACTACTTTAACAAGGTTATGCAATGAAGGATATTTTTTCCGGATATCTCTAAGTATTTCGATACATCCGGCTTTTTCTGAAATCGCCATAGATCCTGAAACTCTGTTTAGAATTTCAGATGCAGTTTGTGCCGCAGCTTCATTTTTCATAGCTTCATTTTTCAGAAAATCTAATGCACGTAATTTTGCCACCTTACCTTTATTTACTTGAGAGAGTAGGGTGATAAAATAAGATTTTAATTTTTCAAGTATCTCCGGTTTACCTCCGGCGTATGTTTCAAGGTAAGATGAAGTAAAAAGCTGTAATCTTGTATCAGGGTGCTGACTTAATTTTAGTAAATACTCTTCTCCGTCTGCACTCTTAAATGATTTTGTAATCATTTCCTTGCCAAAGTCCTGAACAACTTTTCTGGTGCTGTCGCAAAGGGCAATAAGGTTTTCAGCTGACCATTCTTCCTGGCTGAAAGCATTTCTGAAATAATCAAAAGCGAAATTCCTAGTGTCTTCCCAGTCCGAATCTACAATCCTTAATGCTTCTTCTTTATTTTCCTTTATCTTGGGATGGTTGTTATTGTAGTAGTTCCATGCATACTTTCTTACTTCTTCATTTGGATTACCTGATATCTTCACTATTTCAGGAATCGATAAATCCTCTTCTCTGATTGTCATTTTCAGTAAAGCCGCTCCAAGTAACTGTGCAGATTTAAATTTTGAATGAAGGAGTAAAAGGGTCTGGTTTTTATTGATGTATGACAAGCTGCCCCCAAGCTCGGTTGTTAAGAGGTTACGTAAATCCTGGTGCACCCCTTCATACGTTTCCTTCATCATAAATGCGGGAACAAACAAGTCGATAAGTTCATTCCCGAATTCAGGGTATGTCTTCGTAAGCTTTGCAATGATTGGTTTTACTGCATTTCGTACATCCGGAAGTGGGGATAAACAAAAGCTGATAAGGAGCTCTTTTTTGTCTATCAGAGAAGTTTCAGGAAATCTTCCTAACAGCTCAATACCTGCAGTTCTCGCTTTTTCATTTTCTGATTTTAAAAGAGCTTGAAGAAGGTCACTAGGAATAAGTTCAGGATTTAGTTTTTTATGTACTAGTATAGAACCCGCAATAGCATGTACTTCCGGTGAAGAATGCTGAAGCAGATCTTTGATGACATCTGTTCCTATAAAATCAAGCTGATTTCTGAATATATCCAGCATTGTTTGTCCTATATGTGAAATAAAGAACGTATCTTCCTCCGACCGAACTTCAGTCCGGATAAGGGTAGCAAGTATTTTACCAATGACAATTTCAGCTTGTTGATCAGGAATGTTTGCTGATATCAGTAGGGATCTTACTTTGGTTTGAATGGATGGATTCCTCAGGAAAATCAATTCGGTAATGAATTCTGAATCACTTATAAAAACCTGTTTCTGCTCTTCAATCCACTGCAAAGCCTGCAAACTGGCTTCTTCAAGTGGGCTTTGAAGCATACCAAGCAGTAATGGTGTGTCAGGATTAGCTGGATTATAAGCCTTCATAGCTAATTCCAGTCCCAGCTTTCTCGTTATTTCAAATGCTGCATTCAGAAAATCTACAATATTTTCTGTTGTAAGCTGATTAGCAAATTCGGGGTTTGCTTTAAATACCTTTAATGCAAACTCATGAACCTGTAACGATCTTGAGCACGATAAGAGCTTTATAACTTCATTTTCCGCGGTCTCCCACAGTTCAGGAAAGGCTTCTTCTCTTTGTGATGGCGCTTCATTGCCCGGAATATAAGGAGCTATACATTGCCATCCGATTGGGCCCAAAGAGTATCTTGGACTGTTTTGAAAGAGTATGAAATTAAACGCTCTGTATACGGCATTAATTTCGAAATATGTTTTAGTCTCAGTTACATCGTGCCTTTTGGTTTGCTTGTTATATACATAAGTATAGGTGGAGCGATGATTAGAAGGTTTGCCGTCTTTGCTATCATCAAAAGCCAATAATACACCACAAGCTAATTCTTTATATGATGAGGATTTAACTTCACCAAGTCTTTTAATTGATCTTAGTACTCTTGCGGAAAGATACCTTTTGGTTTTACTGCTAAAAGCTCCTTTGTCACTGTATGGACCAGGAGCATGTTTATCTATATTTTTAGCTACGATTCCAAAGGTTTCATAATCTTCCCACATTTCAGCCATTTTAAAGATATGTCTGATATGTTTAAAGTAGTTATAGCTAAGAGGAACATCATTGATTATCCGGGAAAATACCTTCTTTAATTCAATATTTTCATGGGAGAGTCTATAAAGGGCAGTAAGGAATTCATTGGAGATTGACTGGGTTTTAAAGAGCAACTCCTTTAGTTGAATCTCAAGCCCTGAATAATCTTCTGTGAGAAATAATTTCTTTATATGTTCTGGAAGTGTTGCAAGAATAGCCTCTCCGGCTGCTTTTCTATCAGCAGGATTTGATATTCTGAATAAAGCTTCCGATAAAATATCCTTTAAATACTGAGGGTGGTCCTGTTTCTTTTGTAGGGACTTAAGAAAAGAAACGGCGCTCGAATTACCGCATTTCCCGATAGTCCAGACCGCGGAATAAACGGATATATCATCAGACTCGTCTGCCAGTTTCTGAATGAAAGGAATTGATTCCTGAATATTAAGTTCGCCTGCTCTCCAGAATACCCTTGACAAGGGCCAGTTTTCAGGTTCATCTCCATCTACTGCATTCTTTAAAATTTTCAGAATGGCTTTTTTTCTGCGGTCATTGTCTTTTGAGTCTTTAACAGGTTTGTTGACAAGCCCCATTGGTTCACCTTCTGTGGAATATCCCTTGCTTCTTTTTTCATTTTCCAGCGCATCAAAAACTTTATTCGCTTCTTGCAGGTCCACTGGAAATATAGTTTTGGTACCTTCTTTCAGCGTCGCACCTCTTCTTCCATATCTGAAATTAACCAGAAATCCGTCTCCGGATTCGCAGAGATCAATTTCATACACTTTGTCAGAGGTTCCTTCCTGAAAGTATAATTTTATTTGCTTTATCAGTTTCAAAACGATTGGAGTTAAAAGTTTTCAGATTAAAAATGAAAAACACTCAAAATACGAAGTGACAAAGTAGTTAATATGAATAGCAATTTCCAAGAAATAACAGTTTTTTCGTTTGGAAGTAAGTTAGAAAAGTTAGAATTGGTTTTAAAGCGGTGATTTTACGTTAGGGAAAAAAGTACTATTTTTTTCTTGAAAAAATTTAAAATTTATGCTTCTTTTTCTTTATATTTGATTGGCATTTTTAGTTGAGGTAAGAATAACTTTTAACCATTTATATACTAACCTTTTTGTTGTTTAATCGTAATCAAATTACAATTCTGAATCAATGAATGAGTTATTAACCGAATCTTTTAAAAATTCAAATTTGCCAGTTACCATTTTACTTCTTCTGGTACTGTTTTATTGGGTGATAAACCTTGTTGGAATATTTGATCTGGACATGTTAAGTGGAGATGCGGAACTGGATAAGGGACATATTGAAACCGAAACTGATTCTGATTCTTTTTTAGGAAAGACTTTTGATTTCGGTGATCTTCCAATTGCCATTGTGATCAGTTTTTTTGTACTTTTTTTCTGGATGATTACAATATTGACTAATTATTATCTTGGAAATTCATCCTTGTTTTTTGCCTTGATTATATATATTCCTGCAATCATAGGGTCTTTTATGGTAACGCGTATCATCACCATACCACTCGCAAAAATATATAGTATGCTGAAGTTAAATACCGAAGAGGCAGAATCCGTTAGTGATTATACCGGTGCAGTCTGTAAGGTTTTTGTGGAAGCTACTTCTGAAAGCAATGGTCAGGGAGAAATCAATAGAAATGGTGATCCTATCAGGGTTAATATCCGCACTTACCCTGGCAAACAGATGTTAAAGGGAAGCTCAGCGCTTTTAATAGAATATATTAAGGGAGGAGATTACTATATGGCTGAGCCATACGATTCCGAAAAATAAACTAATACTCAACACATATTAACAACTCTTATAAATCTTAAATCCAATGTTAGAGAATGTATTAATGACGACAATTCTGATAGGAATTTTTTTCGTCTTGATGATCCTTGTTCTGTTAGTAAAATGGTATAAGAAGGTACCGCAAGGAAAGGCCATTGTACGAACAGGGGCAGGAGGAACAAAGGTTACATTTACCGCTATGTTTGTGATTCCCGTTCTTCATAAAATGGAGATTATGGATATTTCTTTGAAAACACTTTATATTAAAAGAATTGGAAAAGACGGACTTATTTGTCAGGATAACATTCGTGCAGACATAGAAGTGGCTTTTTTTGTAAGAGTTAATAAAGGCGTAGAAGATGTTGTAAAAGTTGCTCAGACAATTGGTTGCGAGCGTGCTTCCCACAAAGAAACGCTGGTTTCTATTTTTGATTCAAAATTTTCAGAGGCACTAAAAACTGTAGGTAGAAGATTTGATTTTGTTTCGCTTTATTCCGATAGAGATAAATTTAAAAAAGAAATACTAGATATCATCGGTACTGATCTTAACGGGTATCATCTTGATGACTGTGCAATAGATTATCTTGAGCAGACTTCGCTTGAGTTTATGAAGACCGATAACATCCTTGATTCTCAAGGTATCAAAAAAATTACCGAGATCACTGCTCAGCAAAAGATTCTTGCAAATGAAATCAAGAGAAATGAAGAGAAAGTGCTACGTAAGCAGGATGTGGAAGCCAAAGAGGCCATTTTAGAGCTTAACCGTCAGCTTGCAGAAACTGAGGAAAGGCAGCAAAGAGAAATCGCTATCATTCGTGCAAGAGAAAAGGCTGAAGCTGAAAAGGTAATGTCAGAAGAAAAGCTGAAATCTGAACTGGCAAGAATAAAATCAGAAGAAGGTATTCAGGTTGCAGAGGAAAATAAACAGAGGCAGATTATTGTGGCTTCTAAAAGCAAAGAAAGAACCGATGCTGTCGAAACTCAGCGTGTGGAGAAAGATAAGTTACTTGAAGCAAATGAGAAGGAAAGAGTTGTTGCTCTGGCAATAATCGAAAAGGATAAAGCTCTTGAGGAAGAGAAGAAAAACATTCAGGATGTGATCAGAGAGCGAGTAATGGTTGAAAAAACAGTCGTTACTGAAGAGGAGAAGATAAAAGACGCGAAAGCATTTGCAGAAGCAAACAGAAATAAAGAAGTAGCAATTACGAATGCAACAACTCAGGCTGAAGAGTTGAAGGTGAAAGAAATTAAAATGGCAGAAGCAATGAAAGCTGCTGCTGAGATCAAATCTTTGCAGTTAATGTTGGAAGCTGAAGCTGCACAAAAAGCATCTGCAAGTCAGGCAGACGCCAGAAGAACAATTGCTGAGGTAACAATCCTTGAAGAATCAACCAAAGGTTTGGCTGAAGCTCAGGTGATTGAAGCTAAAGCGAAAGCCCAGGAGAAACAAGGAACTACAGAGGCCTTGGTTTTTGAGAAAAAATCTATTGCAGAAGCGAAAGGCATAGAAGCGAAAGCAACCGCAGAGGCGAAGGGTATCGAAGCCAAAGCTGCTGCTGATGAGAAAAAGGGTACAATGGAAGCTACCGTTTTACACAAGAAGATGGAAGCAGAAGCTCAGGGTATCACTCAGAAAGCAGATGCTATGAAGAAACTGGATGGCGTTGGTAAAGATCACGAAGAATTTAAACTTAAACTTGATAAAGAGAAATCTATCGAGCTGGCTGAAATCAATATTCAGAAAGATATCGCCGAAGCTCAGGCTAAAGTTATCTCTGAAGCATTGAAAGCTTCTAAGATTGAAATTGTGGGTGGCGAAACAATGTTCTTTGATAAAATCGTTGGTTCAATCACAAAGGGAAAGTCACTTGACAGGATGGTGGACAATAGTAAACTTCTTACGGATATCAAAGGATCCTTTTTAGGTGATGGAAATGAAAACTTACTTGAAAGAATACAGGATCTGTTAGGTAAGCATAAGCTTTCTACCGAAGATATCAAGAACCTGTCTATATCTGCTCTGATTTTAAAATTAAGTTCAGGAACTGTTGATAATGCCCTTAAAAATACACTTGCTTCTGTATTGAATGAGGCAAGGGATCTGGGAATTGCAAACCAGACGCTTGAGAACCTGGGAATAAAGATTAAAACAAAAGAATAACACGTCAAGATTTATTAAGTAATCATGGCAGAAGTTAAACCTGAGAATACTTCAGATTCTAAAGCAGTGCAACTTGATTCCGGTACTTATGAAGTTTTGCGAAGCAGGCTTGATAAGTCAGGCAAGGACCTAAGAGAAAGACTGGGGAAACTTAACGAAGACAGAAAGAATGTATTCGGAGCTATAGAGCAAAAGCTCGTAGCAACAGCAAGGATTACCACGGAAAATAATTGTGTACCCAGAGATATGGTTTCTCTGGGTACTTATCTTTTATTCGGATACAACGTCCATATTGGATTAAGATCAGAAACCGTTCTAACGGACGTATTCAGCATCTATCAGTATAAAGACCATTCATTTGTTCATGTCGGACTTAATAAAATCCAGACTGAACTTTTTGAATCGGATTTTAAAGAACTTTATAAGTATTACAAAAGTACTTCCTTTGAGAAGTTTGCAGTTATTGGTCCTTATCTGTACATGATCTTCCGCGTCGGAAAAGGGGCCAAGGACATTAAGACATTTAAATGGCTCATTAGTGGGGAGGAGTTGAAATATGAAGGAAACAGAAGCGAACATGAATATAAATTTCCTCCTCAATATGGATTCGAATGGGAGCGCACATCAAGAGATTACCACAGAAAGGGTAAACACCCTCATGTCTCCGTACTTGACAAAGTCTTCATAGAAACGATAGGAGGAGATTTAACAGTAAAGATTGAAGATAACACTGAAGACGGAGAAGGTATCTACTCCGAACCTGTTGAAGATAAAGATCAGAGACTGGATGATGCAGAGATGTATTATGCGGATCTTGGTAATATTATTCTGCTGAAGATAAAACCTTTCAAAGAGGATAAGTTCCGATATATAGTCTACAACGATAAAATCAAGAAGGCACAGAGGATTGACGCGATCAAGGATTCCTGCGTTTTACTTCCAGAAAGCCATGGAATAATTTTTTCGAAAGGTTATTATCTCCAGACTGGTGAATACAAACTTTTTGATAACGACCTTCAGGGACTTAGGTTTGAAAAGAGAATTCAGTCTCCGAATGGAGAAGATTATTTATATGTGTTCTATAATGATGAGCATGGAGCATATATTCTGCTTCCATATAATCTTATAGAACAAAAGGTTGACAACCTCATTCTTTGTCATGGTTACTCTATATTCGACAATGGAGAGCTGATTTATTTTAATGATCAGAATGAACCTTCAAAACATCATACTATCCAGATATGGAGTTCTGCATATTGTTCCAGTACTTATGTTCCTCCGGTAGTTCCTGATTCTTATTTATATAAAATCGGAAACAAGGATATCGTCCATTGTATGGCGGAATGTTCGGAAGTACTCGGCCTGCTTTCCAAGAACGACGAAGCTTATTCGAATTTATATCTTGATATCGTCAAGATAAGTACAGACCTGCTTGATTCTTATTACTGGATCAGAGAAGAAGCTACGTTCAACTTGGGCCAGCCTGTTGCAGAGATTAAATCAACTGCAGCTGCTACCATTGAAGAATTTGAAAAGGTAGTCAGGATAAAAAAGAATACTTTAGATCAGGTTAAAAAACAAACAGATCGGGCAAAAGCTATTCTTGATCAGGTAAAGCGGGACAGGTTTGAAGACATCAATACTTTCGTTAATATCCTTTCTGAGTTAAGGTCATTGAGAGGTGATGTTATATCTCTGAAAGAACTCAGGTATGTCGATCTTAATGCTGTCAGCGATCTTGAAAAGAACATATCTGATGAAACGGAAAAGCTTTCGGTAAGGTGCGTTGAATTCCTCCTGCAGGAAAAGGCTTTGCTTCCTTACCATGAAAGAGTGACTGTTCTGAATGCTGCTGCAGAAAAAGTAACGAAGGTTACCGAAGCGAATAAGACTGAAGAGGAGATCGCTCAGGTGAGCAATGAGCTTGAAATGCTGATCCAGATTGTCAGCAACCTGAAGATTGAAGATGCTACACAGACCACCAAAATCATTGATACGATTTCTCTCATTTTCTCTGAGATCAATAAATTAAAGGCTTCTCTTAAAAACAGAAAGCTGGATTTAAGGAGATCTGAAAGTGAAGCGGAATTTAATTCTCAGATTAAACTATTGGATCAGTCCATTGTAAACTATCTGGACTTAAGTTCAACGCCTGAGAAATGTGAGGAGTTTCTTTCCAAGCTTATGATACAGCTTGAAGAACTGGAAGCTAAATTTCCCGACTTCGATGGTTTTATCAAAATAGTTTCTGAAAAAAGAGAAGAACTTTACGGAGCTTTTGAAAATCGTAAGCTATCTTTAATAGAAGCCCGAAATAACAGAGCCAATGCCCTCATGAGCGCTGCGGAACGTATCTTGTCCGGAGCAAAAAACAGAGTGGCTACTTTCGATACTGCAGCTGAGATCAATGGCTACTTCGCCTCTGATCTGATGATGGATAAACTCAGGGATATAGTAAAACAGTTAAATGACCTGAGTGATACTGTAAAGGCCGATGACATTCAGGGCAGGATGAAAAATCTCCGTGAAACAACACTGAGACAATTGAAGGATAAGAAAGAGTTGTTTGTCGGAGGTGCTAATGTTGTAAAATTCGGAAATTATAATTTTTCTGTAAACACACAGGCTTTGGAGCTTACTATGGTGAACAGGCATGAAGAAATGTCCTACCATATCACCGGTACAAGCTTCTTTGAAAAAGTAACAGATCCTGAATTCCTTAATACCAAACCTTTCTGGAGTCAACACCTGATATCTGAAAACGATTATGTTTACAGAGGAGAGTATCTTGCCTGGCTTCTATTTAATGAGGGACAGGTAAACTCTAAATATGAAAAAGAAATTTTAGTTAAGCTGGACGAACCTTCTCTTACCGCTGTAGTCCAGGAGTTCATGTCCAACAGATATTCAGAAGGGTATGTCAAAGGAGTGAATGACAGGGATGCTGCTTTGATACTTAAAGCTCTGCTACATATTGAAGGTGGCCTTGATCTGCTAAAATATGCTTCTGATGCCAGAGCATGTGCAAGGTTTTATTGGTTACACGTTCTTGATGAAAACGCAAGAAGAACCTTTGATTTAAGATTAAAAGGAATAGGAAGTATTCTTAAAATTTTCCCAGGCAAAAATACCCATCAGGAGATCATCAATCTTCTTAAAGCAGGGATACAGACCTTTATAGAGCAGACTCATTTCTTTGAAGCAGAAATTGCCGCTGAAGCAGCGGATTACCTTTTTGATGAGATGGTAAGGGGCAATGTATTTGTCATCAGTCATGAGGCTCTTGAGCTTACAAAGGCTTTTAATACATTCCTGAAGAAGAAGAAATATGAGGAGGAATGTATTGCATCGGTACAAAACCTTGACGGCAATCCTGTTAATCAGTTTGACCTGACAAGAAACTGGCTGAAAGCATTTATTGACAGCGAAAAATCTGCCAGTCCGGAATTTGTGGATGAAGCAGCAGTGATACTCTTGTCAGGCATGGATCATTGTAAGGAAATTATTGCCAAATCTGAAATTTTATTGGAAGGATTATCCGGAAGTCATAGCTTGATTCAGCATGGGAACTATCAGTTTCATTTCAATAAATTCGTAAAGAAATTATCACGGTACCAAAGAGAAGTTGTTGCTGGTTATTCAGCTTATGTGAAGAAGAAAAGCGCATTAACAGAAAGCTTCAGGGCTGATCTGCGTCTTGAAGAATACAAAACAAATGTGCTAAGTTCATTCGTGCGTAATAAGTTGATTGATGATGTCTATCTTCCTTTAATCGGAGCAAACCTTGCCAAACAGATAGGAGTGGTGGGAGAAAACAAGCGTACCGATCAGATGGGAATGTTGCTTCTGATATCTCCGCCCGGCTATGGTAAAACCACTTTAATGGAATATGTTGCGAACAGACTGGGGTTGATTTTTATGAAGATCAATGGTCCGGCTATAGGACATAAGATCACTTCGGTAGATCCATCGGAAGCACAGAATGGCGCTGCAAGGGAGGAGCTGGAAAAACTGAACCTCGCATTTGAGATGGGCGACAATGTCATGATTTATATTGATGATATTCAGCATTGTAATCCTGAGTTTCTCCAGAAGTTTATTTCTCTTTGTGACGCACAAAGAAAGATCGAAGGTATCTATAAAGGGAAGTCCAAAACATATGATTTCCGTGGAAAGAAAGTCTGCGTGGTAATGGCAGGAAACCCTTATACAGAAAGCGGTGAAAAATTCAGAATACCTGATATGCTTTCCAACAGGGCAGATACCTATAATCTTGGAGATATCATAGGTGACAAAGCAGATGTGTTTAAGTTAAGTTATATAGAAAACTGCCTGACCTCAAACACGATTACTTCAAAGGTTGCCAATAAAAGTCTTAAAGACATTTACTCTTTTGTTAAAATTGCCGAAACGGGTGATAGCTCGGGTCTTGATTTTGAAGTATCCTACGCTGCTGAAGAAACTAATGAGATCGTATCTGTTATACAGAAGTTACTTTCAATCAGAGATGCTGTTTTAAGGGTTAATCAGGAATACATCCATTCAGCCTCACAGGCAGAGGAATTCAGGAATGAGCCGGTGTTTAAACTTCAAGGATCTTACCGGAATATGAACAAGATGGCGGAAAAAGTTGTACCGGTGATGAATGATGAGGAATTGAAAATGCTTATCAATACCCATTACCAGAACGAAGCACAGACGTTAACTACAGGCGCTGAGGCTAATCTGCTGAAATTTAAAGATATCACAGAAAGAATCACTCCTGAAGAGAAGGCAAGATGGGAAGAGATTAAGACAACCTTTAAGAAAAATCAACGCTTTAAAGGTATCGGAGATTCAGGCCAGATAACTCAACTGCTTACCCAGCTTGCAGTGCTTGGAGAGGGTGTTGAAGGTATAAAAAATGCAATAGAGAAAAAGTCTTCCGAATAGAGGAAGACTTTTTTATTTTAATAATCGTCCAACTACTTCCCGAGTATATCATGGGAATATTTAGTGATATCGATTATCATACTGATTTTTGATCCCTTCGACTTTAAAGAATAAAACTTGGACAGGATAAGTACAGTAATTGTACTTCATAAAACAAACCTCCACACTCCTAGCAGGAGTGAAAAATTCTGATTATCGGATAAAACCTTTGTTGATTGCAAAGGATATTAATTCAGCAGTGTTTTTCTTCTCAGCTTTTTCCAGCATGTTTTTTCTGTGATTGAAAACGGTATGTTCACTTATAGACAAAAGGGCTGCAATATCATAGCTTGATTTCCCCAAACTTAACAGCTGTAGTATTTCAAGTTCACGTTTTGTAAAAGAAATAGTTTGGTTCAGAGAAGGAAAGGTCGCTGCATAAACATGCTGGAAAATATTATGATCGTTTTTGCGAGCAACCACAAAATCTACGGCGTTATCTTTTTTTACATTCGTAATGTCGGACATGAAAAGCATTGTAAGTAGTGGTAATCCCTGGTCGTCTGTTTCGATTACATTCAATTGCTGCATGCACCACATGACTGAACCATCTTTTCGAATGAGTTGGAAAGTGGCAGTGAAACGTAAACGTTTAATTTCCTGATTCGCAATGTGAGATTGAAAATATTGAAAGATGGTAGGGAAGATTTGTTGAGTATATATTGCCGCATGTTCAGAGGGGAAAGTGGAAAGTGCATATTCCATTCCTCTAGGTCCTTTATAATGTTCAGGAGAGTGACCTGTGATGGTCTCAATATTATCACTCATGAAAATGTAATTGTTTTTGACATTGTTATAAATGCCCACAATAGCAGGAGAGTGACGTAAAAGTTCCTGAAGTTGTTCATTTTTCAAAAGGTCAAACTTTTTATAATCGGATAAATCTTTCTGAAAATAGTTTTGAGGAATGAATTTATCTACAGAATTAAGAAATGTAGTGTAGAAATTTTTCGTATTGTTTTTGAAATTCCCCATTATTAATGAGATAGGTAGTAAATGGATTGATTAAAGTAAAGATATCCTGTTTTCAAAATGTATGAATTTCAGACTTTTTTTATTGTCTTAATAATCATCCAACTGCTCCCAAAGCTTATCAAACTCCCCTTTAAAATCTTTTACTATTCCCTTGTCTGAAGTAAATAGAATGTTCTCGTGGTTGTATAAAGCCGCACTTCTTGTCCAGTTGTAGCTTCCTGTAAGGGCTATTTTATTATCTATAATGGCAAACTTATGATGCATATGATAAGGAGACTTGTCAACCTTTATCTCAATACCACATCTGTGCAGCTTATCGATATCCGATCCGTCATCATAGCATTTATCATTATCTGTTATGATTCTGATATCTATACCAAATTGGTGCCTGGCAATAATGACGTCCGTGATAAGGTCATCGCTGATGGTAAAGACACAGATTTTGATTGAAGAAACGGATTGATGGAGTTGTTCAATGATGGCCTGGCGACAATCTTCGCCGGGACTGAAAAATACTTTGTTCATAAGAATACAGCCTAAGAGGCTGAAATTAAGAAGGCCACAGGTAGTGGCCTTTAGGTGATCGGATTAATTTTCTAATTTTTTGGTAGAATCAAGTGCAATTTTTGCTTTCAGGTGTGCAAGAGAATCGGCAATTAATGGATGGGTAAGACTGCCTTCCAATGCCTTGTTGATTTGATCATCCACAGATTTATTATTATCTGCTATATCTCCGTAAGACTGTGCAAGCGCTTCTTCCTGATTGATTTTGTCCTTCATTTTCTCTAACATCCTTAGAGTATTGTTGGCATCAAGACCTGCAAGTTTCTGATTAAAATCTTTAGTGCTCTTAGCCACTTTTACACGAGCTTTTAAAGTCTCGAGTTCACCTTCCCAGCCATCTATTTTACTTTTAAGCAATTTATTGTTGCTCTCAATTTTTGAGGCCATTTCATTGTATTGTTTCACGGTACTGCTTAAAGTCTCTATCTGGGAAAGAGCAGAATGTCTTTTCATTAAAGCTTCACCTGCAAGTCTGTCTCCTTCATTAGGATCAAGACCGCCTGATTGAGCTTTTTGCAAGAGCAGCATTGCTTTATGCTCATATTCCAATGCTATTTTATTTTTTTCTTTCTGGTCGTTTTCGGCTTTTATAGCAAGGGCTTTAACCTCAGCAAGGCTTTTCAGTCCTTTGTTCAGATCTTCGCGAAGATCCCGCAATCCTTGCTCAATCATATTAATAGGATTTTCTAATTTATCAAGAGCAGCGTGCGCTTCAGCTTCACCAATTTTAAAAAGACGTTTGAACCAGTTTAACATATTACAAATTTTAAGATATCAGATTTAATTGTATTGCTTAACGGTTAATATTTTCCGTTAAATTTTTTTTCAAAATAATTATACGCCTCATTCAATTTCCTGGTTATTTCCTCTGCTATTTTGCGTTTCTCTTCAGAATGAACATGTTTATCAGGATGATATTTCCTGATCAGCTCTTTATAAGATACTTTAATTTCACTAAAACCTGCACCATATTTCACCTCAAGATTGGCGTAGTATTCTGCTTCTTTCTTTAAACCCGGGTCCATTGGCTTTATCGGAGGATAATCAGTGTTTTCAAACGAATCTTTTCCATTTCCTAAATCCTCTTTCGAAAGTTTTGTTTTCGGAAGGTTTGATTTCAGGATATTGAAGAATCTTTTTATCAACATAAAAAACTGTATTCCAATTTATAAAAAAATATCTACAATGAAAAATGTTAGATGAATTATCCTATATATACTACACAGAACTGTTGTGAATTGTATATTCGTCCCTATAAAAACAAATCCGGAAAATTTATAAATTGGTAGTGCCTTAGCCGGAATTAATTGTATAGAAGCATCATTGTGAATCAGTTTATTAAAAAGATTAATAAAGTAATTGATTATAGTGATTGGCAGTTTTTTCAACGGTTAATGTTTATTTTTGAGTTTAATAAAAATGAAAATCAGGCAGGAGATCTATATCACCGTTGATGCGGTTTTGTTTGGCTATTCCAGGGAGTCCGGTATTTCCGTACTTCTGATCAAAAGGAAGATAGAGCCATTTATTCATAAATGGGCACTTCCCGGAGGTTTTGTGAAAGATGATGAATCACTTGAAGATGCGGTAATGAGGGAGTTAAATGAAGAGGCGGGTGTTAAAATAAATTACCTGGAGCAGTTATATACTTTTGGGAAACCTGATCGGGATCCCAGAGCACGCGTGGTCTCTGTCGTTTATTTCGGTCTGGTAAAACCGGATTCATATAAGCCTGCAGCCAGTTCGGATGCGGAAGATGCTGCATGGTTTAGTATAGATCAATTACCTAAACTTGCTTTTGATCATAAAAGCATTATCCAAACTGCACTTGAAAGACTGCGTGGTAAAATTACTTATGAGCCTATTGGCTTTGATCTTTTACCTGCAAAGTTTCCTTTTTCAGATCTTGAAAAATTGTACACGACAGTCCTTGGAAGGGATTTGGATCGCAGAAATTTTAAAAAAGAAAGTAATGAGCCTGGGGATAGTAGAGGAGCTGGACGAGAAAGCGCCTGTTGCCTCCGTCGGGCGTCCTGGTAACTTATTTAAATTTAATCGTGATAAATATCAGAAGTTGAAGAAAGATGGCTTTTCATTTGAAATGAATGCATAATTTTATTTTTGAAGATATTTTTTTTTTTTTTTTTTTTTTTTTGATTCTGAATTTATTGTGAACCAGTAGTTTACTCTTTATTTTGATAATTAATGTAAAAAATACACAAAATGTATTGTTGATTTTAAACTTAATTTTTTAATTTGCGTTACATTTACACAAATACATATTATAAACAGCATTTTTTATGAAAACAACAGGGGTAATAATAGCAAGATTTCAGACT
The DNA here is from genome assembly GCA_024707265.1 of Sporocytophaga sp. GTDB lineage: Bacteria > Bacteroidota > Bacteroidia > Cytophagales > Cytophagaceae > Sporocytophaga. The sequence goes on from JANQAB010000002.1 coordinate 804,835, forward strand.
CCGCTTTTGCACGAAGGTCATTTCGACCTGATCAATTATGTGCGACAAAGACACAATAAAGTTGTGATTGTTTTGGGCGTAAGTTCTGTGAAAGGAAGTACCAGAAATCCTCTGGATTTTTACACTAGGGAACGTATGGTAAAGAAAGAATTTCCTGAAATTGTAGTACTGCCGCTGGCTGATTGCAGGAATGATGCAACATGGTCCACTAATCTGGATTCATTGTTATCCATTACTTTTAACAATGAGCATGTCATTCTTTACGGAAGCAGAGATAGTTTTATTCCTTACTATTCCGGTAAAAATGAAGTGCAGGAAATTCCGCAGACGAAGGACTTTAGCGGTACCAGTCTAAGAGATCAGATCTGCGACAGGGTAATGGATTCGGAAGACTTCCGTTGTGGAATCATCTATGCCAATTATAACAGATATCCTTCTGTGTACGCTACTCTTGATGTAGCTCTTTTTAAAGATGATTATACCAGAATATTATTGGGAAGAAGAAATTCAGAAGGCAAGTGGCGACTGCCTGGAGGCTTCTCTGATCCGACAGACAATGATTTTGAATCTGCTGCACTAAGGGAATTGCATGAAGAGTGCGGACAAATTGAAGTCGATGAAATGCGGTATGAAAAATCTTTTAAGGTTAACGACTGGAGATATAAACAGGAGACCGATAAGATCATTACTTTGATGTTTAGCTGTAACTATATCTATGGTGAAATCAAAGGATCTGATGATCTTGATGAAGCAGAATGGATACCATTAAACAAGATTTCTGCGATGATAGAAAATAATGAAATTGTTGATGAGCATTTTCCTCAGTTGCAATTTCTTGTTAATAAATATTGTAAAGTTTTAAGTAGTAAGTAAGCTAAAAGCTTAAAGTTAAAACTGAAAGGATACACTCTCCTTGGTCATCCTAAGCCTTGCATAGGATCTGGCTTTAAGTATAAAAGATAATTTTTAAGGAATGATATAAACCCCAATAGCTATGATACCTTCAATGTTAAAAAGAAAAGAAAATCTGATACTGTTAGCAGATGCTTATAAATATTCTCACCATAAACTTTATTATCCCGGAACAACCAAAATTTATTCTTACCTGGAAAGCAGGGGAGGAAAATTTGAAGAGACTGTCTTCTTCGGTCTACAATATTTTATTAAGGAATACCTAGAGGGGCAGGTGATTACCAAAGAAGGAATTGATGAAGCTGAAGCTTTGATGCATCAGGTATTCGGAAGAAATGATGTTTTTGACAGAAGCATCTTTGATTATATCCTGAATGCACATGGAGGTAAACTTCCTGTCAGAATTAAGGCTGTTCCTGAAGGGACTGCTGTACCGGTGCACAACCTATTGATGACTATAGAAAACACAGACCCAAGATGTTTCTGGTTGTCTAATTTTCTGGAGAGTTTATTAATGCAGGTATGGTATCCGATGACTGTTGCTACTTTGTCAAGAGAAATTAAGAAAGTTATCAATAAATATTATAATGCAACAGCTAGTATAGGTGCCGAAGCAGGAATTGATTTTGTTCTGAATGATTTTGGATTCAGAGGTGTCAGTTCTGTCGAAAGCGGCGGCATTGGCGGACTGGCTCACCTGATAAATTTTAATGGAAGTGATACCATTCAGGCTTCTGTTTTTGCGAAAAAGATATTATGGTGCTGATAAAGTATATGGATTATCTATTCCAGCAACAGAACACTCTATATGTACACTTCTTGGTGAGGAGGGAGAATTGAATGTATTACGCCATGTGATTGAAACTTTTCCTTCCGGAATAGTAGCTTGTGTTTCTGATTCATATAATATATTCCGGGCATGTGAAGAATACTGGGGCGATCAATTAAAAGATAAAGTGCTTGAAAGAAACGGAGTACTTGTAATCCGCCCGGATTCAGGAGATCCGGTGATGACTTTGTTAAAGGTATTTGAAGTACTGTTTAAACAGTTTGGATATAAAACCAATGAGAAAGGTTTTAAAGTTTTACCACCACAGGTAAGGGTCATTCAAGGTGATGGTATCAACTACGAATCTATCATTGATATCTATGAAGCATTAAGACAAAATGGAATATCAGCTGAAAACCTTGTATTGGGTATGGGTGGCGCATTGCTTCAGAAAGTTGACCGGGATACACAAAAATTTGCATTGAAATGTGCTTATGCTGAAATTGATGGGAAGGGAAGAAATGTGAAGAAATCGCCGATTGAAATGGATAGAAACGGTCAACTTGCCCCTTCTTTTAAAAAGTCAAAGTCAGGGATTTTGAAATTGATAAAAGATGAATCAGGATATCAGACTGTTAATGCTGATCAACATGCGGAAAGTAAGGATATTCTTGAAACAGTTTTTGAAAATGGAAAACTTGTTAAGGAATATACTTTTGAAGAGATAAGGCAAAATGCTGTGATTTTAAATGAATCTCAGGTGAATGTATAACTCCAGAATAAAAATCCGGGAAGGTGAATCCCGGATTTTTTATTTAATATTTTTCAACGCGCGGTAAAATTTTTTAAGGAGATAGTATTTTCTTGCCCTCAAAGCCATTTATCCATTAATATTTTGCTGTTTCCTCTGAACTTCTTTAGTTATAGGATAAGAATCGCCTTCTTTTCAATTTTTTCATACAATATTTAAACTATCCAATTTATTATCAGTTAAATACATTGAGTTGATCGAAAAGATCAAATTTTTCTGGTAAAAATCATATTTTAATGGTTACATTTACTTTTGAAAAAGTATAAAATTTTCATCTTCTAATTAAAAAGTTTCGAAATGAGATACTCTAAAATCGAAAAGATCATCTATGTTTTCGTTGCTATTATGCTTACTTCCAAAGTAGGGCAGACCCAGATAAACACACCATCCGGGGCAACTAAACCATTCGGTTCCAATACATCCTATGAATATGGAATGATGCCTTCGAACCTTCCCACCAGCGGAAGTTATGGCAAAGCCTCTGAAATAGCTTCAATATATAATCAATGGAAAACGGATTATGTGGAAAATTGTGGCAGCGATAAGGCACGAGTTAAATTTGATAATACAAGCGAAACAGTTTCTGAAGGGATTGGATATGGTATGTTGCTGGCTGCTTATGCAGCAGATAAGGATTTATTTAACAGACTTTGGGCATATTATAAGCAGCATAGAAATTCTCATGGTGTAATGCACTGGAAAATTTCGGGATGTAATAGTGTTATTGGTCAAAATGGAGCTACTGATGCCGAGCTGGATGCTGCAATGGCATTAATCGTAGCCAATTATCAATGGCCCAATACAACTTCTCCTCACAACTATAAAACTGATGCAGTTGCTTTAATAAATGCCATAAAAAACTATGAAATCAATAGTTCTGATGGAACATTCGAGAATGGGGATGTGTGGAAGCCAGCATGCCGAAATCCTTCATACCAGGCTCCTGGTTATGCTAGGGTATTTAAACTTTTTATGGCAGAAAATGGAAATGCAGCAAATGCATTTTGGGATAATGTTGTAGCAAAAACAGAAGCTTTGCTGATAAACAATGCACATTCTTCCTCTGGCTTGGCTACTAACTGGTGTACACCACAAGGGCCACCAAGTGGATCATGTCAAGGTTCGGGAACTGCTCCTGATAAATTCGGATTCGATGCCTGCAGAGCACCCTGGAGACAGGCTACTAACTATATTTGGTTTGGTGCTTCAGGAATGCAAACGATCATTAACAAACAGGCTGATTTATGGATAGGAAAAGGGGGAGCAGGTTCTGTTCAGGGCGGCGATAATATGAATCATGATGGCAGTGGTTCAGGATATCATAATTCGGCATTTGTAGGGCCCGTAGGTGCCTTGTCTTTAGCAGCTTCCAATACATCTGCTCACCAGACTTTCTGCAATGCAATGTATACGGAGAATAAAAACAGTAATCTGGCTCCGAACTACTTTTCAAAAATCCTTCAGATGATTGGATTGTTTGTACAAACGGGAAATTTCTGGAATCCATACCAGTCAGGTGGAACAAGCAATGCTTCGCCAACAGTATCATTAACTTCTCCCTCAGGAAATATTTCAGTTTGTCTGGGAGCTGGCATCTCATTGGCAGCAAATGCGACGGATTCGGATGGTACAATCAGCAAAGTAGAGTTTTATAATGGAAATACATTAATCACGACCATTACTTCTTCACCATATTCGTACAACTGGACTAATGCTCCGGCAGGTACACTTACTGTCACAGCAAAAGCTTATGATAACAATAATGCAGTCACTACTTCTGCTTCAAGAACCATTACTGTAAACAATTCACCAGCAGCGCCAGGGGTAACCGCCAATGTCAATTATTGTCAGGGAGCTACAGCTTCTGCTTTAACAGCTACAGGAACCTCTTTAAAATGGTATACGCAGGCAACTGAAGGAACTTCCAGTTCTACAGCTCCTACACCTTCAACAAATTCAACAGGCACTCAAACTTATTATGTGTCTCAGACTACCAATGGATGTGAAAGTTCAAGAGCGAGTATAACTGTGACCGTATCTCAAGCAACGGTACCGACAGTTACTTCACCTATAAATTATTGTCAGGGAGCTACAGCTTCTGCTTTAACGGCCACAGGAATCTCTTTAAAATGGTATACGCAGGTAACCGGAGGAACTTCAAGCACAACCGCACCAACACCTTCTACGACATCAACAGGTACTCAAACTTATTATGTGTCTCAGACTGCAAATGGATGCGAAAGTCCAAGAGCAAGTATAACAGTTAATGTTTCTCAATTACCTGCAGCGCCTGTTGCGACTTCTTCCGTTAGTTATTGTCAGGGTGCTACTGCATCAGCATTAACTGCATCAGGAACCTCCTTGAAATGGTATACTGTAGCAACTGGGGGCACAGCAAGTACAACAGCGCCGGTTCCTTCTACAACGGTTGCAGGAACACAGACTTTTTATGTTTCTCAATCATCAGGAGGATGTGAAGGCCCAAGAGCAAGTATCAATGTAAATGTTATTCAGAGTTTAGCCCCGGTTGTAACTTCTTCAGTAAGTTATTGTCTGGGAGCAACTGCATCAGCATTAACAGCAACGGGTACTTCCTTAAAATGGTATACAGTGCAATCCGGCGGAACTTCTTCTGCGACAGCACCAATTCCATCAACAGCGTCTGCAGGTACTCAAACTTATTATGTCTCTCAGACTTCCGGTAATTGCGAAAGTCCAAGAGCAGCCATAGCTGTTACAGTCATCCAGACAGCCGTTCCGGTTGTAACTTCTCAAGTAAATTATTGTCAGGGAACTCAGGCTTCTCCGTTAACTGCTTCAGGAACTTCTTTAAAGTGGTATACTGCAGCTACAGGTGGTACATCAAGCACAACAGCGCCTACACCTTCTACTACAAATACCGGAACTCAGAATTATTGGGTTTCTCAAACGGGCAATGGATGTGAAAGTCCTCGCGCTCAGATAACCGTATCCGTGGGAGCATCAACTGCTGCACCTACTGTAGTCTCTCCGGTTTCTTATTGCCAGGGAGTTTCATCAACAGCTTTAAGTGCTTCAGGAACAAATCTTAAATGGTATACTTCAGCTACAGGAGGAACAGGATCAGCTGTTGCACCTACTCCTTCAACTCAGGTAGCAGGTACTACTTCTTATTATGTTTCTCAAACCGGAAGTGGTTGTGAAAGCTCAAGGACAGAAATTAAAGTTACTATAAAAGCAGCTCCTTCTGCACCGACTGTTCAGAACCCTGTTGTATATGGATTGTCAGAGCTTGCAATACCTTTAACAGCTTCAGGTACCAACTTGAAATGGTATACCTCTCAGACAGGAGGAACAGGTTTGCCAGTGGCTCCGACTCCTTCAACAACTGCTGTTGGAAACACTACCTATTATGTTAGTCAGACCAACGCCGAAGGCTGTGAAAGTTCAAGAGCGTCAATTGTCGTTAATGTGTTGGATCTTCTTCCGGTATACAGAGCAGCTACAGCTCCGGTTATCGATGGTGAGGAGGATGATATCTGGAGTAGCGCTGCAGAAAAGAGCATTACTAAAGTTATATTGCCAACGATTTCAAGCCCGGCTGACTTGTCAGGAACGTTCAAGGTTTTATGGAATGATCAGTATTTCTATGTTTTAGCAGATATTACAGATGATGTAAAAACCAGTGACAGTGATCCGGTTTATGAAGATGATGGTATAGAATTATTTTTCGATATAGGAAATAATAAACCATCAGCTTACCAGAACAACGATGTACAGTACACTTTCAGATGGAATAGCACTACTGTATCTTCAAACCCAAGTGGAAGATCTGTTACAGGAATCAATTTTTCCATGAAAGCTACCACTAATGGATATGTTTTGGAGGCAAGAATTCCGTGGTCAACACTTCAGGCTTCACCGCTTGCAGGACAACTACATGGGTTTGATATTCACATAAACGATGATGACAATGGTGGAGGTCGTGATGGAAAATTGGCATGGGCGGCTGCTAATGATGATGCATGGCAAAATCCTTCTCTCTTTGGAACTATGATTCTTAAAGAGCTTCCGGTTGTAGCTGGTTTACCAAATGGAAATATTTCCGGATTAAAGTATTATCCTAATCCTTTCAATAACTTCGTAGAAATTGAAGGATTGAGCGGAGAAGTAAGTTACTCTTTGGTTAATATAAATGGCCAGACCGTGCAGTCAGGAAAAACAACTGGTAAAATCAACACGGATTGCATACCGGGCGTTTATAGTTTAATTCTCAATTTAGATTCCGGAAATCAGTATATTAAACTGGTTAAAGTTGAATAATAAGTAAAGGTTAATGGTAAATTGTATAAAAAAGGTGCATTGAATTACAGTGCACCTTTTTTGTTATACCAAACCTTCATTTTAATCCTATTAAAATTTGTACATTGCACATGTTTTCAGAGTATTGATTAAATTTCTGACTTTGAATTTTTCAATACACTTTTGTTAAAATAATTATCTCTATGTATATCCTTTTTCCCGGCCGTCATCAGCTGCTCACAGATTTTCAGTTTAAGTATTTATATAGAATTATTCAGGCTGGACTTGAAAAAGAAGCTGACGTTTATGGCAATCCACTTAATATTTCTGATGAAATAAATGCAATCGTTTTTGCAGTGACTTCTGCCAATCATTCCAATACCAGGCGAAACCCATTGCCTTTCTACCTCAGGGCAATAGCATTGGAAAGCTTTTCGGATAACCTGAATATTCCTTCCTACATTTACGGAATTGAAGATGTAGGCAATAGAGAAGATTTTGCTACATATACTATCAAGCGTATTAAGCATGAGAGTGATGGCCATATTGATATGAAACCTGAAAATACTGTGGTTGTCTGTTCTACTCCAGTGATGGAAATGTATCAGAAGCTGGGATACAGAATTTTGCCTGCTGAGTTGAAAGATGTCAATACCTGGGAAATGATGACGGAGCAGCCCTGGGATCTGGTAGAACATGTTGCCAATGGAGCTGAAGACTGGAGAACAGATAAACATCTTCTTAGTAATATTCATCCTGCATCTTATAATGTCTGGTTGCGCTATAATGTTGGTGATAAGGTTCGAACCTTGTTTAACGATAAGATTGTCGGAGAAGACGGAGATATCACTGCAACAAGAGATTATAACTCCTATGTAAGACAAATGGATGAGATTGCAGAGATGAAATACAATGATACTGCCATTCATGTGAAGCCGGGCAGAATAGGAGATATCGGGTGTGCGGTTGGTTCCTGGATAAAGTTAGCTTGTCAGGATGCGCGTTTGAGAGAATCGGATTTTTATGGAATAGAAGTATCGCGTCATTTATTTGAGATTTGTCAGCAAAGAAAAAATAACGGTGAGTTTCAGAATCCTTTTGTGTTTTTTGCTCAGAAGAATGCCGTAACCGGATTGGTGTTTGACCAAAGATCCATGAACACCATCTTTACATCTTCGCTTACGCACGAAATAGAATCCTATGGCTCCAGAGAAGACCTGATTAAGTTCATTAAAAATCGTTATGATGAATTGATGATCGGTGGCGTATGGATCAACAGAGACGTTGTAGGACCTGAGAATAAAGAGGAGATTGTCTTTATGAATCTGAATAGGAACGATGGAAGGAACGATGATTTTGAACGTGAGATTACAGAAAGAACAGAGTTGTCAAAATATCTTGAAGGTCTTTCTACTTACGGAAGGTTTAAAAGATTCACAAGAGACTTCAGAAAGAAAGAGGGGTATCACCTGGATTATCGGGAGAAAAGCATCAATGGTCAATCTTTAATAGAGCTTACACTCAGAGATGCAACAGAGTTTATAACTAAAAAGGATTATACAGACAACTGGATGAGTGAGATGCACGAAACCTTTGCCTTCTGGTCTTTCAGCGAGTGGAAAGCTGAAATGGAAAATACGGGATTTGAAATAAGCACACAATCTGTAGTCTTTTCCAATCCATGGATTGTCGAGAACAGATTTAAAGGTAAAGTTGAGTTGTATAGAATTGAAAACGGAAATCTTTCTTTAATGGATTACCCGGTGACGAATATGTTTCTGATAGCAGAAAGGAAAATTTAAATTTTATCAAAAGGAAATAAGACTGCATTCTTATTTCCTTTCATTTTTCTTCCATATTTTTTCTAATACTATCCGCCTGCTCCAAAAACCTGTTGATATGGTAAAATTCCTCTGCTATGTGAGAAAGGTTTTTCTCCTGATCTTTTCTGTTGAAAAAGATTAAGTATTGAATAAAAACCTCCCATAAAGTCTTTTGAAGTTGAGCCGGTGAAACGTGTGCAAAAAGACCTTCTGTAGCCCTTAAAAGTTTTATGTGTTCTTCCTTCAACAGATAGACCGAAGGCTTTTCGGAAGAAAGCGGTAGCTCGTTGTTGTTCATGATACAATTTTTATTGATTACAGTGTACTTTGTCTCTGAAACTCAAGTACAATTATAAAATTTTAATTTTTAGTTTGCTACTAAATAATAGGAATTATTTCATGGTAACTTTTTAAGAGCTTTTCTTATTGTTTTGTTTATATGGCAACAGCAAAAAAGAAGGTGACAGCTAAGAAGGTAACTTCTTCCTCGAAAAAGAAAGTGACTCCGGAAGTATCCAAATTGGCGACCAGAATTAGGTCTCTAAGAATAAAACAGGGATATACTAACTATGAAAATTTTGCATTTGATAAAGACTTACCAAGGGCTCAATTTGGTAGATACGAAAAAGGAGAGGATATACGTTTTACCAGTCTGATGAAAGTCATAAAGGCATTTGGAATGACACCCAAAGAATTTTTCAGTGAAGGATTTGATTAAAACCACCCTAATTCTATAATTATGAAATCATTTGTGTTTTTTTTGTTACTCGTATTTTTTATTATAACCTCCTTTATCTCTCTGAATGATTTCCTTTCAGAGCAAAAGAAATTTGAACGTGTAAGAACTGCCTATAAGGAAAAAGGAACTTTTATTGAGGAACAATTAAAGAAATCAAACATCCGTATTGGTGAATTGCAGATCTTAATTACTGTTTATAAAGAAGAGCAGGAGTTGGAGATTTATGCAAAAAACAGAAGTGATAAAAGTTATAAAAAACTTTTAACTTATAAGATCTGCGAAAGCTCTGGTGTATTAGGACCTAAAAGAAGAAAAGGAGATTATCAGGTTCCTGAAGGTTTTTATTACATGGACAGATTTAATCCCGCAAGTAGTTTTTATTTATCTCTTGGTATAAATTATCCTAATAAATCAGATAGAATTAAAAGCAGTGCGAAAGATCTTGGAGGGGATATATTTATTCATGGAGAGTGTGTAACCATTGGCTGTATGCCGATGACCAATGATAAGATAAAGGAAATTTATCTTTATGCAATACAGGCAAAGCATAATGGCCAGAATCAAATCCCTGTTTATATTTATCCTTTTAAAATGGCAGAAGATAATTTCAGAAAGCATGAATTGAAATACAATGATAATAAGCCTTTGATAAGCTTCTGGACTAATCTCAAATCCGGGCACGATAAATTCTTCAAAGATCAAACAGCATTGAAAGTAACTGTTTTAGAAAATGGGGATTATTGTTTTAATTAGTTGAATCCTGGAATATGAAGAAAACAAAAGTAGTCGGTATAGTAATATTCTTATTACTATCAGCAGGTTTTTTGATTCCTCAGAAGTTTTCTATGCCTGTGGAAGGAGCTTCAAAAAGTAGTTATAATTCGAGATCATTCTGGTATTATCCATGGGGTAAGTCCATAACACATAAAGGAGTCGATGTCTTTGCGAAATCAGGAAAAGCAGTGAAGTCTTCTACAGATGGATTGGTCTTGTTTTGTGGATCAATAAACATGGGAGGGAATGTGATACTCGTTTTGGGGCCAAAGTGGAGGCTCCATTATTACGCACATCTGAAGGATATAAAGACTTCTCTATTCAAGTGGACAGATAGGGATGAAATCATTGGAACAGTTGGTGCAAGTGGAAATGCAGCAGGGAAACAACCTCACCTTCACTACTCAATAATAACAATGGTACCTTATGTTTGGCGTATAGATAATGATCGTCAGGGATGGAAGAAAATGTTTTATCTTAATCCTATTGATTACCTGGAAAATTAATGTTCCTTTAGTCAGAAAGTAAGTACACTTTCAAAGTTAAATATCCTGTTTTGTAGATATACTCAACAGGATATTCCTATCATTAAACTTGTTCAGAAACTTTTACTCCCATTCTTTTTAATAAACCTGGTATTCCTGCGTCCGGCACCTTTTCTACTGTTAACGTTAGGATTTTATCTCCCTTAAATGAAACAGTAATATTCTCTTTAGGATTCTGGACCTTTTTGTTATTGGGTTTTACAGGAGGTTGTCTTTCCACAAAGGCAGGCATTTCATGTGTAAAAGTGCCACCAACCTGACAAACTCCATTCACAATATTTCCGCTTTCAGAAGCATCCCTGAAGTTAAATTTGAAATCAGGAATACCTGTGCTCAGTTTCTTTTGGAATTGCATCCAGGCATCTGCATTTAAAGGTTGTGGAGGAGCACCCACAATTTTAAATTCCGGTGCAAGAAAACTTTTAGCCTTCTCAAAGTTACCTTCTTCAATGCATGTGAATAAGTTTTCGACTATTTTAATCTTTTCCATAATAATGGTTCTTTTATAAATGAACATCTTAAAAATATGATTTGTTGAGGCTTCCAGAAGGTTAAGGGATTAAAAACTTTGAGGCTATTATATGGTTATTGGGGATTTAAAAAGAGTAAAAAAAATCCTGTCATAATCAACAGGATTTTTACTAACTAAGCATAGGTAAGAGCTTCAGCCCCCAACTGTTTTAGAAATCCGTTTATGCCTCCATTGGTAAGTTTTTCAACAGTGACCATCATTATTTTATCCCCTTTAAATGTTACTGTAAAATTTTCTTTTGGATTCATGGCCTTTTTGTTTGTAGGCGGAATAGCAGGTTTATCTGCATACATACTAGGCATTTCATGAGTAAAAGTACCGCTTGCCTGTAATACTCCGTTTACTAGATTTCCTCTTTCCGACAAATCCCTGATGTTAAATTTAAAATCAGGAACACCAATAAATAATTTTTTCTGAAAGTCCATCCATTCTTCTTTGCCCATTGGATGTGGTGGAGCTCCTAATAATTGAAAACCTGGTAATAAATAACTTTTGGCTTCCTCGAAATTACCCTGCTCCATTAAGCCATAAATTTTTTTTACAATCTCAATCTTATTCATAAGACATCTTTATCAGAAGAACCTTATTGAATCAGGATTTGTTGAAGCTTCAATTGATCCAAGGATATCAGTTCCTGAGTGGGAACAGAAATGTACTTATTGTGTTATTGAATTTGTTTTTCTTTAATGAAAGAGCTGAACAATATTTCTGTTAACTTTTTTATGCTTTCCGAAAAGTTATTTTCCCCATTATTCAGGTGCATGATCTCTCCATATTTTTTATTTTGGATTTCTTTTTTCAAATAGATTAGTTTTGTTTCATGATTATATTGACTGTAGATGCGTTCATTGATTTGTGATTGTGTGTACATTCTCTCATTTAATCTTTTTAACTGATCGTCTTTATTTGTTTGTATTAAGATTACATTGTTGTTACACAAATAAGACATCCGGCTTTCTGCGATCAGGGCACTGTCCAAAAGTATAATTCCCTTTTTACCATATATCGCTTTTCTCAATCTCAAAAGCAATGGCTTATATAAGAGTTTGTTGAGTTGGTTTAGTTTAGTGATATCGGGGAACACGAATTTTCCAAGTGCTTTGGTGTTGATAAAGCCTTCACTGGTTAACAAAGCCTCTCCAAACTCTTTTGCTATGGTCTCTCTCAGCATTTTAAATAATGGTTCTTGAAGTTTTTCAAGTATCTCATGTCCCAGATAATCAATATCAACTATATGAACTTCGATACCGACAATCTTACCAAGTTCTTGAATGCTTTTGCAAGTATATGATTTGCCTGCACCTATTTCACCGGTAACTCCAATAATATATTGTCCTGAAAGTCTTTCTTCCATTTTTTGCTTTACAACCAAAGGAACGTATTCGTGGATAAGCCCTTGTTCCAGTTGAATAGCTTTTACAGCTCCGGAACTGATATGTGATAACTTCTGCTTTGAAGGAATGAAGAACGTATCGATATCCATTTTTTGACTTTCTCCGATCTGATGCAACATCAGTTCAAAGGAAAAGTCTTCGTTGTTTCTCAAACCTCTGATAATGGTCGGAATGTTATGCTCATAGGCATAGTCAACCAAAAGACCTCTGAAATATATTACTTCCACATTTGGAATATGAGCAGTAGCTGTTTTAGCAAGTTCAGCTCTTTCTTCCAATGACATTAAGTATTTTTTAGCAGGATTTACACCTATTCCAATAATGAGTTTGTCAAAGACTCGAGCAGCTCTTTCAATGATGTCTAGATGTCCAAAAGTTATTGGATCTCCGGAAAATGCGTAGATGGCCTTTTTCATGATTAAAGATTATTAAGTTCAAATGATAAATTCGTTATTGCCTGGGCTTCAAGTTGATTCCTCATTTCCTCCGTTTTATATATGTATTCTGATTGAAGAAATTTCTGTAAAACTTTTTTTCTTCCCGGATTATATAAAAGATCAGGATATTGGCCATATTCTTTCCTGACGGCCTCTGAATAGGCTACATAAGATTCTTTATCTGATCCAAGTATAGCTAAGTCTGCGTCAAGCAGTACGTGGGTGTCAAAGTCTCCGCTTTTCATACTCATATGAGATTTTGTAGCCAAAATCATCTGTTCGACTTTAGTAATCAGTTTGACAGGAAGATTCAACTTATTTAAGATCTCAGAAGCTTTTGCTGCACTTTGTTCTTCATTATTTTTTTTAGATGAGTTATAAACTATATCATGAAACCATATGGAGAAATAAACAGCATCGGAATCTTTCAGCAGGTGTTTAAAAGGTGCTATTATTTCAAACATATACTCAAGGTGGTTGAGGCTATGATAATACCTTTTTGGTGAGTTATAAGATTTATAAATTTCAACCCAATGAGATTCGACAACCTCTGCTTCAGCTTTGTATTTTGAGGCTAACTCATACCACAAAGATTTAAGGTTGCTGAAGTTTTGAAATTGTAATAGATTGGTTTTTAAGGTAATTTGCTTTGGTTTCATATTGGTTGTGCCTTAATATGAAACAAAGGTATAGTCTGGAAAATAGCCGGGCATTGATGTATGGTAAGATTTTTTAAAGCGAAAAGCAGAAGGCGGAAAGCTTAAAGTTGGCTTGCATTCTTAGCCTTAGTTCTGTAGTAAAAAATGGTAAAGGAACTTATATGCATTCCAGAGAGGGAATTAGAGTGATGCCTTTATAATGTATTTTTCCTTATCCTGCTTAATGATTCCGCTGTAATCCCAAGATAGGACGCTATATAATGATGGGGAACGTGATTCACTAGTTGTGGATATATCTTTAAAAGATTATTATATCTTTCAGTTGCAGACTGGTGTTGAAGGGAGTAGATGCGCTCCATTGCCAGTATATAGTTATATTCTGCCATGAGCCTTCCCAGTTTTTGCAGTTCAAAACTTTTGTCGTATAAATGCTGAAGTTTATCATAATGAATCAAGCCTATTTCAGAATCTTCAAGAGCATGGATACTCTCTCTGGACGGTTGTCTTGTAAAGAAGCTGGTAAACGCTGATACTAAAGGATTGCGATTTCCGAAATTAAAGAAGGAGGTAAATTCCTTATCGCCTTCAACATAAAATACTCTTAATATTCCTGTATTAAGAAAACCTATATGATTGCAAACCTGGCCCTCATGAATAAAGTATTCTCCCTTCTTTAAATGCTTGATTTCAAATGAATCTAGTAAATCATCCCAGTCTTTATCCTTAATGGTTGAAAATTTATTGATTGTTGCTTTAAGATTTTGTTCAAACATTTGAATTGCTCTTTATTAGATAGCTATTTAATACAACCTTCACCAGGTTTCATTTTTAAGCCTTTTATATATTATGCGTTTGATCTTTGCCGCAGTTAATTGATTTTTTTGTAAACCTGCTATAAAATTATTTTTTCAGTATCAGATCTTCTTTTGCTGCCCATTGCTGTAAGTCTTGCTTTGTAAGGGATGCCGCCATAAGGTCCGGGAATTTATCAGGAGTACAGGCAAATACCGGAATGCCGAGATTTGCAAAATATTTTGCATTGTTGTGGTCATAGGAGGGGGCTCCCTCATCATTAAGCGCCAGAAGTACGATAACCTGTACACCGGCATTGACAAGTTCTTCGGCTTTTTTCCTCATTTTCTGTTCTTCTCCACCTTCATAGAGATCAGTAATAAGGACTAGTACAGTATCTGATGGTTTGGTAATAATACTTTGACAATATTTAAGAGCAGCATGGATATCAGTGCCACCTCCGAGCTGAACCCCAAACAATAATTCAACAGGGTCAGTCAGGTCTTCAGTCAGATCTGCAACCGCTGTATCGAAAACAATCATTTTTGTTTTAATAGCAGGTATTGAAGCCATCACAGAACCAAAAATCCCCGAATAGACAACAGATGTTCCCATAGAGCCGCTTTGATCTATACACAGAACAACATCTTTAAGAGCAGTTCTTTTCCTTCCATAACCAATCCTTATTTCAGGGATGATCGTTTTGTAATCAGGCTGATAATGTTTCAGGTTTTTAAGAATTGTTGTATTCCAGTTTATTTCATTATGTCTGGGTCTTCTGTTTCTTATGTTTCGGTTGAGGCTCCCGGTGACTGCCTGTTGCATCGGATGTGACAGTTTTTTAATTAACTCATCTACAACTTTTTTTACCACTTGCCTTGCTGTATCCTTGGTTTTTTCAGGAATTACTTTGCTTAAGGTCATTAACGTGGCGACAAGGTGTACATCTGGTTCTACATTTTCCAGCATTTCTTTTTCAAAAAGCATCTGCGTCAGGTTGAGTCTTTTCAGTGCATCCTGCTGCATAACCTTCACAACTGACGATGGAAAAAATGTCCTTATGTCTCCGAGCCATCTGTTTACATTAGGGGAGGAAGGGCCAAGGTTGCCTCTGCGATCATTGTCATACAGGGCCTCCAGGGTTCTATCTATTTCAAGGTCCAGAGGAGTTAATGCGTATTCAGTCCCGTCATTCTGATCTCCTCCAAGGATAAGACGCCATTTTCTCAAGTGTTCTTCTTTGTTCATACATTTCAGATTTTAAATATTCACCTTTGTCTGATCTATTCCGAGGAGTTGAAGTACAACGGGAATTCCTTTTTTGGCCTTAGTGAAGTCAAAAGATTCTTCCGATGGTTTTTGATTAGATTTATTGGTCAATATGTTTCCATCCTTAGCCTTTTCTCCAAGCTTCCTGCGTTCAGAATTAGTGAATTCAGAGAATGTTCTTCGAAGCAATGGAAGAACTTGTACAAAAACTTCTTCACTGAGATCAGCAACCCAATTGTTTATTAAGTTCCATAGTGCACTATCTACTAGTAGGATAGTGCCGCTTCCTTTAAGGAATCCTTCGAGCCAGGAAGCGGCTTTTTCTGCATCGTTAGCAAATGACATAGAATAGCTGAATGTATTGATAAGCTGCTCTCCCGTCAATATTCGCTGATCATACAGCAATCTGGTCGTATATCCGGAAATCACCGGTGAACTGTTATGATTCCTGCGGATAGATGACAAAGTTTGTTGCCATTGAACAAAAATATCCTGATCACTTAAAATGTTTATAGAATCGTTAAGTTTAAAGACCAACTCCAATAGATGTGCAGACGCATCTTCATTCACGGAGACGCAGGCAGCAGGTAAGCTTATGCATATTCTTGTAATCATGTTTTTAGCTATGTTGCTTACAAGATCAGCATCGGTTTTTCTTACATTTCCATACCTGCTTACATTCACAAGGCTGGGAATTGCCTTCATCAGCTGGATCACATCCCCTGATGTGGCAGCTAGATTTTGGATTTTGAGTATCAGGGCATCTATGGCTTTCGGTAATTCAGCAGGAATAGAGCCTTCAAGGAGGGCGGTAATCTCAGCAAGTGAATCTGATTGTGCTGATTTATTGATAACAAAACTATTAGCAGCATCTTCGAGCGTATTGCCCCAGGAACCTTTTTCTATTATGTCAATAGCAAGGGAAGGAATCCATTGCAACGTCCATTGTTCTTTGAAGGTACCTTTTCCTTCCGCATGTTGTTTATTTCCCCATTTTATTTCAAGCAATTCAAGTCTGTGGAGAAAAATACTTTTTTCGAGATCATTATCTTTTCTCAGATCAAGGATGTAAGCTTTGGATTCAGCAGAGACGCCTAGTCTGAGTTTTTTCTGAAGTTTTTCAATATCCAGTTGTAAAGGCGGTTTAGGTATTTCTGTGGGTACAGTTCCTATGCAATCGCTGACAATTAGCTCACTATGAATAAGATCTAGGAGTATAGATTCACCTGAACATAATACAACCAGAGTAGCTTCGATCATTTCTTCAAGGCCAGGCTTTGAAAGCTTTCTGATGGCAGCCAGACTATGAGTAAGACGGACTGCTTCGATGACATGCGCAACAGAAACATCCATACCTTTCAACCGAAGAAGTTTTGCTACCTTCACAAACCATCTTGTGCCATCGTCTTCAGAATAATTCCAAAGATGGTGATACCATCCGGGAGATTCAATACCTGCACCATACCCGCTATAAAGGCTTAATCTATTATAGGTCCAGGGAGTCCAGGTACATTCGGTCTTTACTTTGGCAAGTCCTTTTAAAATTTCGTTATCTGCCTTAGAAGTATTTTTCAGATCATTTAAAGCAGGAGCGTGCCATGCTCCGCAAATGACTGCTATATTTTGAAACTTTTCTTTTTCAACTTGTCTGATCACCTTTCTCATATAAGCCTCCCTAAGTTGTTCCAGTTTATTCTCTTTCGATGGAAGGGTCTCGCGCAAGACCTGCATTGCTTCTCTTACAGCTTCAAATACTTCGTGGTTGTCTATTCTGTTTTCAAATTGCTGTTCCCACCATTTCTCTCCATCATCCATACCGGCGGCCTGTGCGAGAAGGGAAATCGGGTCAATATATTCTGCAGTTATATCATTGTTAAGACCTTCTGAGGGTTCTCCATCTGCATTATTTCCATTTGTATCACTGTTTTCTGCAGATTGGCTATCGGTTTCTGCAGCTATATTACTGAGCGCAAACTGATGGTTGAGAGGAAGATCCATAAAATGCAAAGGGAGCTTGTTTCTTTTTGCATATTGTATAGCCTGCCATTCAGGGGAGAACTCAGCAAAAGGATAAAATACAGCTTTCTTCGGATTCTCGGACTCATATACCAAGATGGATACAGGAGGTTTAAGTTCTTCATGATTGGACCATTCTAGCAAATGATCAGCATCCGGGGGGCCTTCAACAAGCACAACATCCGGATTTGTTTCTTCAAGAAAAGCCTTTACATTCCTTGCACTTCCAGGTCCATGATGTCTTATACCTAATATGTGGACTGCCATTTTCCTTTTATTTATTCAATTGTTGAATCGAAATCATTCTTATTTTTCTAAGTTTAAAGCAGGTCCCTGCAGGCACGGTAGATATCTTTCCATTCGTCTCTGGGCTTAACAACAGTTTCCAGGTATTCCTGCCAAATAATTTTATCCTGAACAGGATCTTTTACGACAGCTCCAATAATACCTGCAGCGAGATCAGAAGCATTAAGTAGTCCGTCTCCGAAATAAGCCGCCATTGCTAATCCATTGTTCACAACAGAGATGGCTTCAGCAGTACTAAGGGTACCGCTTGGAACTTTAATCTTTGTTTTTCCATCTGAAGAAATACCACTTCTGAGTTCCCTGAAAATAGTGACAATTCTTCTTATTTCCTGAAGAGCCGGTGGTTCTGCAGGCAGTTCCATGATTTTTTCAAAGCTTTCAACCCTACGTTTCACAATGTCTATTTCCTCATCGATAGAATCAGGAACGGGAAGTATTACTGTATTAAATCTTCTTTTTAAAGCACTTGAAAGTTCGTTTACTCCTTTGTCTCTGTTGTTTGCAGTAGCAATAACGTTGAAGCCTCGAGCTGCCTGTATTTCGCTGTTTAACTCTGGTACAGGTAGTGTTTTTTCTGATAAAATAGTAATAAGTGTATCCTGTACATCAGAGCCAATACGTGTAAGCTCCTCAATACGGACAATCTTTCCTTCCTTCATTGCTCTCATAACCGGCGTTTCTACAATGGCATTTGAAGATGGACCTTCTGCAAGAAGTCGTGCGTAATTCCATCCGTAACGAATAGCTTCTTCACTTGTACCTGCAGTGCCCTGAACGATCATTGTACTATCTCCGCTTATTCCTGCTGAAATGTGTTCGCTTACCCAGCTTTTTGCAGTACCTGGTAGTCCATATAAAAGTAAGGCCCTGTCTGTTGTAAGGGTAGCTACTGCAATTTCCATAAGCCTTCTGTTTCCTATATATTTTGGAGATATTTCGAATCCGTTCTTAAGTTTTCCTCCAATCAGATATGTAACTACTGACTGAGGGGAGAGCTTCCAGTTAAATGGTTTCTTGTCAGAATCTTGTTTGATAAGTTCTTCCAGTTCCTGAGCATACAATTGCTCTGCGTGTTCTCTTAAAAAGTTTGACATATGAATTTCTCTAAAATTTCTATTATTTAAATCTCCGACAGCAATCGGATTTAGTGTAATTTTTTAAATGATGATAAAATATTTTCTTTGATGGCAAGAAGATGAAGGATATATTCTTTCATATTTTCAGATTGTACCTGTGTGTCCAAGACATTGACCTGGCTTAAAAGACTGCAGGGAAGCAAGCCTATAATCTTAGCATAGAAGCTCCTGTTGTATTGATAGTACTGACTAAACGTAAATTTTAATATTCCTGTAGCTAGTGCGACAGACCATTCCTCATTCCTGTTAGAGGAAAACGTGATAACTTCTTGCGGGTGTTGGTCAATATTCCTAAGCAAATATTTTTCTTGTTCATCTGCAGGCAGGAGGAATGCTAATTCATGATAAAATTTATCTGTATGATGGCTTAGTAACAATGCCCAGCCTTTGTCTTTAAATCTTCCTGTTGCACTGATTACAGCAGGTAATAATTTTTTTCCGATGGAATCTTTAGTTAAAGCTTCAACTATTTCTTCTGGAGACAATTTAAATAAAGTCTCCAGATAGGATGGAGGAGTATAAGCCATTAATTGATAAACAAAATATTCATCATCGCTTATTTCCTTGCTGCTGCTGAGTTTATCAATGCCTGATTTATAAATAAGTTCATTTATTGAAGAAATAGGTTTAATCTCTATAACTATTTTACTTATCAATCCTGCTATTGCTTTTTCTTTCTTCAGAATTAAATTTAGCTCAAGTAGAGACTTATATTCATTTACAATAAATGATTCTGGTATTAGTTTAAGCAATTCCCATACTACATCTTTGACTTTCTGGCTTTTTTCATTTAGCAGAGATTTAAGCCAGGCTTCATCCTCAAAGGAGATATTAATGGAAAGAAATCTTAGCAGTTCTGTTTTCGTATTGGCACTTTCCTGATTCCAGCTTTGCTGAAGTATTGCTCTTCCTCCTTCAGGATCGGTTTCTCTCTTGTTTTTAAGAAATAATTTTCTTTGCTCTGGTGTACCAGTTTGCCATGTATCATCTTCTGATGTTATCTCTTTGTAAAAGCTCCAGTCAGGATTAAATTGGCTCAGCCACTCTCCGCGTTTTCCACAGCAATTTTTAATCGCCTCTCTTAAGTTCTTTTGAGTTTCCGCTATTGAAAATAGTTGAGGAATAATTTCGTGTGAAACAATCTGATGGGCCTTTTGACAATGGTCAAGCCATAACCCGAGCAGAGAATAATTTTCAGCGTTTAAAACTTCTTTGAGACTTGAAATGGAATTATGTGAGCACAGAGACTTTTCTTCAATTGGCGCAATCTTTAAAGGACTCTGGTCTGTTGTTCTATTGATTGTACCGCACTGATGATAATTAAATGCAACTCCTGCAAGCTGAAGGTATTTTTCTTCAGTATCTGATGTTGTCGAATTTATATGTTCAAAAATTGTTGTGAAGTCCTCTGTAAGATCTGCAGAGGAAAGTTGTTTTTTTGATGTGCCTAATAAGGCCACGTTGATGATATTGTTCCGGAATTCCATCACAGAATGTAGAATTGTTCTTTATGCCAACAGGCAATTGGTTCATATGTGTTATGATATCCCACAGCAGCAATTGTAACAGGATTGCCACCACTTATGGCAAGTAGTTTATAAATGCTTTTAAATTCCGGAGATATTAAATTTATGTCTTTGGCAGTATCCATAAGCCACCATTGATTATCAGAGAGTACCGGTGTGACGTTGCTTATTACTAATGGACGTTCACCGCTGAATGGAAGTAGCGAATAGATCCTGACCTCTTCATCCAGTACATCCTTCCAGGTATTGTGAGAGTTTAAAGAAACCGTTTGGTTACTTCCGGTCGAACTTTTAATAATGGCTCTTAATGGGGCTACGGAAGGGTAATATACAAGCTCTGCTTCAATAGAAGAACCTGGGATCAGGGAAATACTTCTTCCCTGACCGTTAAATACAAACTGTAGGATAAGTGCGTACTTGTTACTTTGTTGCCCAAGCATCCAATATTTTTCAGTTGTATAGGTATCTTCTTCAACTACCTGCTTACCTAAAACAAACCATGTATCAGTTATACCCTTTTGTTCCTTTAGTTCTTCCTGATTTTGTGTAAAGCCTATAGAGCTTTTAATGTCTTCCTGAAGCGCAGGATCTAGGGCACTTAAATTATGATAGCCTTCAATGATGAGAAGAATTTTTAATAATTGATCAAGAAAGCTTCCCTGCCAGTTTTCAGTATAAAAATTTGTATTCCCAAGATTGGTTATCATTCTTGAAAGACCGGGAGATTGGGCGTCGATAAGTCTTTTTGCCATATTTTCCCAATAGGTTAAAGGCTTTTCCGGAGCGCTCAGAATTCCGTTTCTTATAAGATCTTTTATCCAAAGTTTTAACTCATCTATTCCATCACTTACTTTCTGATGTCTTGATTGCTGCCTTTTAGCCTGGGCTACTTCATCCACGGGTTTGTCCTGCTTTTCGGCTTTTTTTCTTCGCGTTGAGCTCTTTTGGCAAGCCATTCCGTTACCCAGTCAGGTGATTCTGAATCAATAAAAGAAGTAGGTGTTTTGGCAAAAAGAAGTAGCAGCCCAATTCCATGTTTGCAGGGAAATTTTCTACTGGGACAACTACATTTGAAAGCAATGTTATTTAGATCAATCTGGGTCTGGTATGGCTTGCTGCCACTGCCTTTGCACTCGCCCCACAATGCATTTTCATTTTTATAAACAGAAACCCATTTTTCAATTTTTGCGAGGTCTTTACCTGATTTAGCAGAGGCAATGTCAGGAGAGAGCGCAATAACCTGTTCTTCAGACCAACTCATATTTTGTATAAAAAGTAAAAAAACTTCTTCAATATATATCCAAAAATCCTTTTTTAATAAAGGACAGTGTGTTTTATGATTAAATTATACAGGGTTTTTGAATCAGATGTATTTTCAATTCCATATAGCATATAGCGCTTTTGCTAATAGATTAGATTTTTGGGTTGTAATTTAAGTTTTTAATTGTCAGGTATTTATTTGTTTTGATAATTATTTCTATGTTATAGACGATTATTGAATGAATCTGTTACATAACCAGAAAAATAAAATCGGATCTTTATAAGTAGGGAATAGGAGAGATAAATATTTGGCTTTATAAAAATTTCTACTCTTCTTTTTATAATTTAAGTTTTGAATGCCATGGCACATATTGTTAAAAGAGTATTTTTTGTATTGACTTTTCTTTTAAGTCCTTTCATCCCTGTCTCAGGACAGCAGTATAACTTTCGCAATTTTTCTGTTGAGGATGGACTGGCTCAATCTCAAGTGTACTCAATTAGTGAGGATAACAATGGCAACATCTGGTTTGGCACAAGAGGTGGTGGACTCAGTCGTTTTGATGGTATTCAATTTTACAACATAACCGTCCAGGAGGGATTGGCCAATAATTACATCAGGACAATTTTGAAAGATCACTCTGGTAATTTGTGGATCGGGACAGATAATGGATTGTCAAAATACGACGGTTCTAAGTTTATTAGTTACACCGGAAAACATGGTTTGTACAACACTACTGTCAACGCTCTCATTCAGGATCACAAAGGTACTGTGTGGATTGGAACAGCGGATGGCCTGTTTCATTTTGAGAAAGATACCATAGTTAGGTTTGGACGAAAACTGAATGCCCCAAGATCCAAAATCAATTGTTTGTTTGAAGACAAAAGTGGAGCTATCTGGGCAGGTACTGATTTTGGGATCTATAAATTCCTGAAGGGGCAGAGTAAATATGAAATGAAACAAATCTCCTCGTCCGACGGCCTTGCAGGAAATCAGATAACAAATATAAGGCAGGATTCTCTGGGAAGAATTTGGATTTGTACATATAGTGGAGGAGTATCGGTCATTTCAAATGGACAAATAAACAACCTTACCAAATCTAACGGTTTACCTGGGAATACCATATATGATTGTCTGGCTACAGACAGTAAAACAATTTGGTTATGTACCTCAAATGGAATAGCACGGTTAGAGGATGAATCGGGAGTACTATCTGTTCAGAATATCACAGAGGCAGAAGGACTTGCCAATAACGTTGTGATGTCATTGTATAAGGATTCTTTTGGAAATATATGGTTTGGTACGTCTGGAGGAGGAATAAGCAAACTAGGCTCAGAGCGGTTCATTCATTATAAGGCAATTAAAGGCGTTTTCGGAAACTGGGTATATAGTATTCATGAAGACCACCAAGGTAATAAATGGTTCGGAACTTCTGAAGGAGGAGTTACAAAGTATGATGGAAGAGTGTTTAAAAGGTTTTCTGAAAGAAATGGATTTACAGCATCAAAAGTAAAATATATTTCTGAAGACAATAAGGGAAACCTTTGGATGGGCACCATTGCAGATGGCATATACCTTTATAATGGGAAATCATTCAGGAACTTTAATAAGAAAAGCGGCCTCAGTAGTAACTTTATAAATTATATTCATTGTGATACAAGTGGAATTATCTGGCTGGCCACTGCAGGTGGAGGAATTGACTTTCTGATACCATATAATAATACATTTAAGATAAAACATATCACTAAGAAAAATGGATTGTCCGGAGACAGATATAATACATTAATAAAAGATAACTCTGGGGCTATTTGGGCAGGCAGCACTGATAATGGACTATCAATGATTGAACCTGATGAAAATTTCGAATTGAAGATTACAAACTTTGACGTCACTGATGGAATAAGAAATAATTCTATTCGGTGTTCTGCAAAAGACTTAAAAGGTAACCTCTATTTTGGAACTGCTGATGCCGGAATTGTAAAATATCAAAAGGGGAAATTTTCATTCATAAGCAGTTCTCAGGGATTATCATCCAATAATATTTATTCTCTTATATTTGATAATGAAGGCAAGCTATGGGCCGGAAGTGAGAAAGGAATAGACAGAATTGAGCTTGATAAAGATTCAGACGTTATAGCTGTAAGGCATTTTGGTAAGGCAGAAGGTTTTATCGGAATAGAAACCATTCAGAATGCTGTTTGTAAAGATCATGAAGGTAATGTATGGTTTGGAAGTATAAAGTCTGCCACGGTATTTAATAATGCAAAAGAACTTTCTGTAAAGCGACCTTTAGTGCATATAACAGGAATGAATTTATTTTATAATCGAATAGAGAATACTTCTTTCGGAAAGGATCTTGCAAAATGGTATCCTGTTCCTGAACATTTAGTCTTGCCTTATGATCAGAATCACCTCACTTTCGAGTTTATTGGAATTGAACAGGTGAATCCGGAAGCTGTTCAATATAAATGGAAACTTAGTGGTTTTGATCAGGACTGGTCACCGGCTTCAAAGAAAAGAGAAGCAGTCTATTCTAACTTGCCTGCCGGACATTATACATTTGAAGTTGCTGCTTCCAATGAATTGGGGAATTGGTCTGAAGTACCGGCTAGCTTTAATTTCGTAATAAAACCTCCCTTCTGGAAAACCTGGTGGTTTACACTTATAATTCTCATTGCTTTGGCAATAGTATTGCGGATGGCAACCCGATATGCAATAAGGCGCTTACATGACCAGAATGAACGAGAGAGACTTAAGCTTGAGACAGACAGAAACTTATTGGAGCTTGAGCAAAAGGCCTTGCGGATGCAGATGAATCCCCACTTTTTATTCAATTGCCTGAATTCTATAAAAGGACTTATAGCCGAAGATAAAAACAATGAAGCAAAGATCTATCTCTCGAAGTTTGCGAAACTGATGAGAACGATGCTGGATCATTCGGCGGATTCATTTGTCAGTTTGGAGAATGAAATAGCTTCATTACAGAATTATGTTGAGCTTGAAAAGCTTAGCAGGGAAGATAGATTTCAGTTTAAGGTTGAAGTTGAAGATTCAATAGACAAAGAATTCACAGGGTTGCCACCAATGTTAATACAACCATTTGTTGAAAATGCCATTATACATGGCCTGACTTCAAAATCATCAAAAGGTATAGTGGTTGTTTCTTTCAATATGGAAGGAGATTATTTGAAATGTACTATAGAAGATAATGGAGTGGGGAGAGAGAAGGCGAAGATGTTAAAAGATGAATCGATTACCAAACACAAATCTGCTGCCATTTCAGTAACCCAGGAGCGTTTAAATATTCTGAACAGGAAACTGAATCAAAAGGAAATGAAAATTCAGATTACTGACCTTAAAGATCAGAATGAGCAGCCGGCGGGCACCAGAGTAGAATTGTTTGTTCCATTTCAGCAATTATGATAAAAGCTTTAATTATAGATGATGTTGAGAAAGCCAGGGTGGCTTTAAAAAGCGATATAAAAACTTATTGCCTGGAGGTTGATGTAATCGGGGAGGCTGATGGGGTAGAATCAGGTTTGAAGCTTATAAAAGCTACCATGCCTGATGTTGTTTTTCTTGATATTAAGATGTCTGATGGCAGTGGGTTTGATTTGATAGATAAAATAAAACGGGAAGGTCCTGTCACATTTCAGATTATATTTACGACTGCTTACAATGAATTTGCTATTAAAGCTTTTAAGTTCAGTGCAATAGACTATCTTCTGAAGCCTGTAGATCCTGATGACCTGGTGCAGGCTGTAAAGAAGATCAGGAAAAGCGAACCTAAGGATCACCTCTCTGAAAATCTGAATCTGCTTCTTGAAAATATAAAAGGTATGCAGGCTGTCGGTAAAAGAATTGCTTTAAATAGTATCGAAAAGGTTCAGCTGGTAAATGTTGCAGATATTATACAATGTGAATCACAGAAAAACTACACTTTATTTTATCTGTCAAATCGTAAACAAATCCTTGTAACCAAAACACTTAAAGAATTTGAAGAAATGCTGGAAGGGGATGGCTTTCTGCGTGTTCATCATTCGCATCTCATTAACCTTAAGCATTTGAAGGAATATGTTAAAACAGATGGAGGATATGCTGTAATGTCTGATAATTCTCAGGTTCCTGTTTCTGTGAGAAAAAGAGAGCAGTTGCTGAGAATCCTTGGTGTGTAATGTTTTTTACCATTTGTAGAGACGCCATGCATGGCGTCTAAGGAGTTGTGGTATTGGGACAGTCCTTCATATTCAAGATGTTTTTTTATTTATTTGTTGCTTATATGAAAGGTAATATTAATGCCTATCATGTTTCAAATATCACAGATACTTTATGTTTTTTTTGCCTGTTTGAATAATCAATATTATGTCTTTTTATCATAGTTTCAGAGACGCCATGCATGGCGTCTCTACGGAAACAATTAATCAATTCAACCTGACAGTTAATAGACAGATGTCGTCATATATTTAATCTACCTGATTTTCAATTGTACCCTTTTTATTTTTAGGTTTTACTTAAAAGATAAACATATGGGTAAAACTATCAAAATAGGGTTTGCATTTATATTTTGTTTCTGCTTCAATACCGGATATTCCTGTATTAATGAATATGAAGAGGATTATACCAGACTGGATGGCTCCCACAAACATATTACAAATGAGTTTGAAGGTTCGGATGGATATTACTTTTCTAATGAAATTGACATGGAAGTTGAGATGAAGCGTTTTCATGATTTGAAAAAAAGAGAGGATTTTAAAGGCAGATCAGATTACGCAGCGGTTTTATTGAAATTAGGTAAAACGAAAGAGGCTTTAGAAATTCTTGAAAACCTTGTTCAAAAATATTCCAATGAATATAACATAGTTGTAAATCTTGGCACAGCTTATGAACTGAACAATAATCCGGAACTTGCACTCAAATATATCAGTAAAGCTATCAAGCTAAATCCCCTTTCCCATAATGAGTCTGAGTGGATTCATGAAGAAATACTTAAAGCCAAAATAGCTTTAAAAACCAATCCGGAATATTTGAAGCAAAATAGCATTCTTAATCTTAAGATTCCAGGTGATATTAAAGCATATTATAAATCATTGAATGAAGAAAAGAGGCTACAATTATTTGATGTAAAGAATCAATTGTTATGGCAATTGAAGGAAAGAATAGCTCTGGTTGCTCCCCCAGACCCTTTGGTAGCAGATCTACTTTTTGATTTCGCAAATCTTGTTGCTATCACTGAATCTATCGAAATCGCTATTCCAATTTATAATCAATCATTAAGATATCTACCTGAAAACTTAAATGAAGTTCTGGAAAGACGTGACTCATTGATCCGCATGACTTATTGGACGAGTATTCGAAGATATATTTATCTGCTGGTTGTAATTTCATTTCTGTTTATGGGTTTATTCTTTTTAATCAAAAGAAAAAAGAAATTAAAAGCCAGGAAAGAAGTGGCTAGGAAAACTATGGAAACGTTATGAAAGGAAAACTCTTGTGTGAAATTCATCCTTTTTTCTATTTCTTATCAGTAAGGGAAAAACGAATAAGAAGATATATAGCCTGGCATTTTGATAAGAAAGAATATGCTTTGATGTTATCCCATTACAATCTTCCATTCAGAGTAAAGAAGCATCAGTCTGTGCTTATCAGAAAATTGGGTGATTCAGATATGATCCTGCAATACAATAAAGTTGAAAACATTCGAATTGCAATTAAGAATATCAATGGAGTTGTAATAAGGCCAGGTGAAACATTTTCATTTTGCAGGCTTGTTGGCAATCCTACCGCAAAGAGAGGTTTTCTTAAGGGAATGGAGCTTTCAAGAGGAAAGGCAAGAGCGGGAGTTGGTGGAGGCATTTGTCAGATAGCCAATCTGATTCACTGGCTGGTGTTGCATAGTCCGCTCACGATTACAGAAAGACACCATCATAGCTTCGATCCTTTTCCTGATGATGGTCGAGTATTGCCATTCGGAAGCGGCGCATCTGTATTTTACAACTATATTGATTATCAGTTTGAGAATAATACATCACATACTTTTCAGTTAAGGCTATGGCTTTCAGAGAAGCTTCTTGAAGGCGAACTTAGAATAGATGAAGAACTGCCTTATGCTTATCATATCTACGAAAGAAGGCATGAATTTCTGAAGAAGGATGAAAAATATTTCAGGACAAATGAAATATGGAGAAAGAAAATAGATAAGTATGGAGGAGGTAAGGTGCTTGAAGATGAACAGATGTATTCAAATTTTGCAGAAGTGAAATATATACCCGAAGTGTTTAAATCAGAAAATAATTTATGAAAAAAGTGATTATTCCTCTGACTTTGGTCTCTATAATTCTAACTTCTATGTTCTTTATAGGAAAAGGAAAAAGCCAGAATAAAATCCAAGATATTCGGATTGATAAAGTTCTTGTGCTAAAGTCTAAACGAGAAATGTATTTGTTAAGTAATGGTAATAAAGTAAAAACTTATAAGATTGCCCTTGGGGAGCATCCGATAGGTCACAAAGTGAAGGAAGGAGATGAAAGAACTCCGGAAGGAATCTACACCCTGGATTGGAGAAATAATAAAAGCAGTTGCTATAAATCCATCCACATTTCTTATCCGAATGCTACAGATATAAAAAAAGCTAAAGAGTTGAAAGTAACTCCAGGAGGGAGCATTATGATTCATGGTCTCCATCCTTCAATTAAATGGATGGGTAATTTTCATTCAAGATATGATTGGACGAACGGTTGTATCGCAGTTTCAAATGACGAAATGGATGAAATCTGGAGTTTGATTAAATATGGAACACCGATTGAGATAAGGAAATAATATTTTTTTTAGGGGACCTGTTGATTTAAGAGGTTCTGTTTTATGGAACCTCTTATTTTTTGATACGCTCGATAATTTCAAAGTGTTGGTTTACAGATGTACCATTTCCGTCTATGACCGTCAGCACGTGCTTTCCCTCAGATGGGTTCATTGCCATTTCATGGATACCTGTTGTTTCCCCAATAAACTGATCATCCAGATGCCAGTATACAGTTTTATTATTAAGTCCTGAACTAACCTGAAGTATCACCTTACTTCGAGTTCCGTCCAGATTTACAGGTACATATATTTTACTGTTTTTTCGAGGGTAGATGATGTCTAGTGTCTTCTGATCATTTGAGTTTTGTTCATTACAGTCTTCTTTAAAGTCTGGTAAAACGGAATAATCAGCATTACGATTCTTGTAGTATAACTCTTGTGCAGGAGGTAACACAAACCAGGAACGTCGAATCATATCGCTTGGAGCATAGCAGCTTACTTGAACCTGATATTTTTCTGAGGCATCTAAATTAACCATTTGATGATAGGGGCAAGCATTGACTTTAATTCCTGATTTTGGAGCAAACATATTGTGAGTATCAGTGCATAGATCCGTTGCTCTATGTCCACTTTGTTTGCAGACCATTATTTCTGTCATATCCTCTACAGGTTTTCTAAACCATTGAGTATTTGATTTAAGGCCACTGAACAAATCAAATAGTACAGGTGCTGCAGCTGCTATGCCTGTTAAATCAGGTCTTCCTTCTCCGTTTGCATTTCCAGCCCACACAACAATGGTGTATCTAGGGGAGCAACCTACAGCCCATGCATCACGGAAACCAAAGCTAGTACCAGTCTTCCAGGCCATTTTCGAATTGTCATAAGTCTGCCAGTTACTTTCCATATTGGGCCTGACTACCTCTGCCATGGCTTCAAACATATACCAGATAGAGGAGGGGGTTATTTTATAACCTTTTGTATCGACAGATGATGATTTTTTTGGTATGCCATCATAACAGAAAGTAATACTTTTTTCCTTTTTAGAATTTACATTAGCTGCATTGTTCAGTTGTCTGGCCAGACTTGAATAGACGATACCAATGTCTTCCATGCTGACTTCTGCACCACCCAATATAATAGAAAGACCATAATGTCTGGCATGAGCATTCAATGAATTGATGCCAAGTTCTTTGAGATTCTTTAAGAATTTTTCCGGCCCGTATTGATTGAGCATATACACTGAAGGAATATTGAGTGATTTTGAAATGGCAACATTTACAGGTACTGCTCCTTCATAGGTTTTGTCAAAATTTTTAGGTGTAAATCCTCCGAAGTTTACCGGTATATCCGAGATAAGTGTATGAGGTAGCAGATATCCTTCATTGAGCATCATGGCATAAAGCAATGGTTTTAGAATGCTTCCTGTACTTCTTTTTGAGGTGATGATATCAACATGATTGCCATTCTCCATCTTTTCCGGTGAAGTATTGCCCACGTATGAAAGAATGTTTCCGGATTCGTTTTCAATGATCAAAGCTGCAAGGTTGTGAATACTGTTTTCGGCCAGACGATGATGGTGCTTATGGATTATTTTCTGTGTGTATTCTTGTATGTTTTTGTCAATGGTTGAATGATATACAGCTGCATCATTAGGAAAGGTTTTAAATTTCTTTTTTATACGTTCCACCAAATGAGGAGCTTTGTCTTCCAGCTTTAAAGGATTCTCCGGAAGTGGTTCTTGTCTGGAGAGCTCAAATGTTAGAGAATCAATGATTGATGAGTCCTTAAGTTTTTCCAGAAGTTTATCGCGTTTTCTCTTTAATGTCTTTCTGTTTCTACCTGGATGTATTAATCCCGGAGCATTGGGAAGTACAGCAAGGGTGGCTGTTTCAGCCCAGGATAAGTGATGTGGGCTTCTGCCGAAATATTTCCATGAAGCAGCTTCAAGGCCAACGATGTTTCCTCCGAATGGAGCATTGGAAGCATAAAGGTTTAAAATTTCTTCTTTAGAATATTGTATTTCAAGTCTGGTTGCCCAAATCATTTCAATAAACTTTTCATATAAGGTTCTTGATTTTCCCTTTCTTGAAAGCCGTATGACCTGCATGCTAATGGTGCTTCCTCCACTTATAATAGAACTTTTCTTGATGTTTATTTTAATAGCTCTGAATAAAGCTAAAATATCTATACCAGGGTGGTAATAAAATCTCTTATCTTCAAAGCATACCAATGCCTTTTTGAATTTATCAGGAATGTTATTGTCGCTTGGAAACCTCCATTGTCCATCATCTGCTATTCTTGCACTGAGTAACAGATTATTTCTGTCAGTCAGTATAGTTGCAAAAGGGTTTGTAAATAAAGGGCTCGGAAGGCAATGCCAATAAATTATGGTAATGCTCAGGAGAAATACAATCAATGCATTTCTCCTGGCTTTTTTTAATGTTCATCAACATTGTATTATGGAATAAGATTATTTTTAATCACCTGTACCCAATCACCATGTTTTACAGCAGATATGGAATTGTCATACATAGCTTCAGCATAAATTGATGGCATATAAAATCTTCCTTCATATGCAGCGGTGAGCGGTATGGTAAGTTGTATCTTCTCCTTTTCATTAAGATTAAAGAAAGTATTGACTCTGTCATCTCGTATGTCCTGATAGGTATAGTTTCCATTGTCCTTATGTTCTGAGGCGTTAAGCCTTGTATTGTGAATTTCCCATCCGGAGGGGAATATTTGGGTTAATGCAATGTTTTCATACCTTCCTCTATTACCAATATTTTCTACAGTGATTTTAGCAAAAAAATCTGTTCCTTGAGAAATTTTTAAGGGATCAATAGCTTTACCTTCCTGGTCTATGTAAGTTATATCCAATTGAAGATTTTTAGATATATCGGTTTTATCTCCTTCTTCCGGAATACCTTTGGAAATGTATCTGACACTTATTACTTCCTGACCAGTATTTTTAATACTCACTGAAAATTGCTCTGTGACTTTAAATCTATTTTGCCATACAAGTGATTTAGAGTTAATGATTTTATTCCCTGCCTTATCTGCATACTGAAATTGCATAGATTCATGTGCCCCATTTCTATCGGCATATTTTGATAGGGCGATTAGGCAATAAGCGGTTGTCTGAGTACTCATATATCTTTTACTGTCTAAGGAAGCAGATATTTCTTTAGCCAGGGTGTCAGTTATGATTTTATCTTTAATAGTGCTAAATGCATGAAGAAGAATTGCTCGGTCCCTTTCCTGAGATCCGTAAGAATAGTATTTACCCGCTAAGGTTTTATTTAAATTGATTGTTTTGGCCATCTCTTTCGCAAGTTCTTGCTGTCCTGATAAATAGTAAGCAGCAGTCAAATATGCGAGAGTAGTATAAGAGGAAAGCTTAAGAACCCTCATTCTGTTCATGGCGCCAAGTTCAGGAGATTTACACAATGCAAGCAAGTATAGTCTGTATGCCTGAGGAAGATCGTCTTCATAGTCATCAGACCAATTGTTGACTTTGTGTTTAATGTATTTAATCCATTTATCTTTGAAGTTAATAGGAAGTGTATAACCGGCGGCTTCTGCCTCAATCATAAAGTGTCCGGCATAAGCAGTACCCCATTCGTTCGTTTCATGCTGCCCTGGCCAATAAGACAGACTTCCATCTGATAGCTGGAATTTTTTTAATTTTGATATAGCCGCTATTATATTTTTTTCTACATCTTTTTTCTGATCTTTAGAAAGATCAATAAATCTGTTTAAATAGACCTGAGGGAAAGCTCCTGAAGCAGTTTGCTCAACACAACCATAAGGATATCGAATCAGGTAATCAAGCCTGGAACTCAGATTGAGAGGGGAGGAAGAATAAACTTCAATAACAGCTTCATTGGTGCCCTTTATGCCTAAAGGGGATATTGGAATTTTCCATGTTTCTCCAGCCTGAAGATTTTTTTCATAAACCTTTTCAATCATAGGATTGGGACTTCTGACTTCTATCTCTGTTTCATAAATAGCAGATTCATTGCCGCTTTTTGCTATCACTTTTACTGTTGCAATGCCTGTTTCTTTATTCACTTTTACCGGGAAATAAACCATCTGTTCTCCTGGAACTGTAAAGGTTACAGCTGAAGATGCAGTCTTTGATAAAGTCAGTTTTTCGTTTATGTATACTTGAAGAGAAACAACTTTAACTGTTGGTTCTGTTGCAAATACAGAAACAGGTAAGTTAATCTCTTCATTTGGACTTAATATTCTAGGAAGCGTTGACAATACCATTAATGGCTTGCTGATCTCAGTTATTTTTTCAGCATTTCCGTATGATCCTTCATAGCTGGCGATAACCATTGTCTTTACCGATCCAATGTAGTTTGGCAGCTTTACCTTATGGGTTTTTCTTTCTCCTTTATTGCAATGAAAAGGCCCCAGAAAGATAACAACGGGCTTGAATCTATTGGCTTTCGCTCCGTCAAGTGGACCATTATTTCCGTCTCCACCTATGGAAAGAATATTTTTAAATTGTATAAGATCTGCGGAAGCAACATTATCATACATGTCCCAGGTTCTTACATCAAGTGCCTGTCTTTGATTGAATTCGGTCCATATATCAGGAGTTTTATATCTGGTAAGATCTAACAGACCTTCATCAACAATAGCTACAGTATAGGTCATTGCTTTTTGATCTCTTTCATGAATATGAATAGAAACCTCTTGCTCTGGTTTTAATTTTTCGGGCATGGTAATAACAGGATGTAATCGGGTTGCCGGATTTTCAATCCTGATTGGTAATATGCCATACATCCTTATAGGCAGGTCATTTTTAGTCTGTGCATGGGGTTGAATCAAAGTAATATGAGCATAGACATTTGGCGCCATGGCACTGGTTGCAGGAAATTTAAACTGGGTCATTCCTTTTTGTGCTTTCACCCAATAAGTTTTCACAACCTTTGTTCCCGACTCCAGGCTAAGCAAAACATTTCCTGAAAAGGAGGTAGGAATGTTAAGAGTGATGTCATCTCCAACTTTATATAATTCCTTGTCTGCGCTAAAAGTAAGCATCTTTGTTCCTTCAGGATTGTCAGGAGAGGTTCTATCCATCCATCTCTGGGACTCTAAATAAATTATCTGTCCTGTGCTATGCCCACCCTCAACGGATGCTTTTATATAATAACGTCCCCAATCTGAATCATTAATATTTAGTTTCCATATGGCTTTACCATCGGCAGTTACAACTGTGTCTGTCCTTACAGGCTCCGAAGACATTTTTCCATTATAACTGAAATCTTCATCATAAGAAGAGTCCCACCACCATCTCCAGGATGTTTTATATAACTGGATAATAACCTTCTTTCCTGAAACGGGATTTCCGGAGGCATCAAGGCTTACCAGATTGACAGAATTATCTTTATGTGTAAAAAGGGAATTATTATAACGATCTCCTTTAGGAGTATTAATACCTACATAAGTTTGATAGGGGTAAAGAGGAATTGTGAAATAATCAGAACTAAAGCTGCCACCAGGTTCAAAAACTTTAGTTTTAAAGTTCGCTTTAAGCACACCGGATGCGGCTTGTGTAGCAGAAATTTTTGCATGAATTTCCGCCTTGCCGCTTTCGTCTAATTTGCCCTTAAATATTTCCTTCTTTTCTGTATTAAATTTCCTGTTGGGATCAGTAAAAGTGTAAGCCTGATATTTTTTAAATTGAACAGGAGATTCTGTCAGTGTCATGGTAACATCAGCAGCCATATTCTTTGCTATGCCTCCATGAAGCCATCTGGCAGATAAAGTTCCTTTGATAGCACTGTCTTGAAAATGAAAAGCTTCCTTATTCCATTCTAGATGAATTTTTAATCTGTTCGGAATAATTGTTTCAATTTTGATGGTCTTCTCAAATGTTGAACCACCTACTATGACCTTTGCTGTATAATTTCCTGTTGCTGTTTCAGTGTCTGAAATTGTATGAAATGTATAAAGGTTATTGGTAGAAATTGTTTTTACAATTCTCTGAACCATATCCTGTTGAGGATTATACAACTCTAGTATCACAGGGTGCTTGGGAGGAAGCGCTTTACGGAGGTCTTCAAGGACAAAGTTAAGAAAGATGGAATCCCCAGGTCTCCAGACATCTCTTTCTCCATAGATAAATCCTTTTATACCTTTATTATACTCTTTGCCGCTGATATCAAATCTGCTTAACGAAAGAGAAGAGCCGTTGTCAACTTTAAGATAACCTCTTTGTACCCCATGTTTAGCGATAAGGAGAAAAGGTTTTTTATGAGGATA
The DNA here is from genome assembly GCA_024707265.1 of Sporocytophaga sp. Lineage (GTDB taxonomy): Bacteria > Bacteroidota > Bacteroidia > Cytophagales > Cytophagaceae > Sporocytophaga. The sequence goes on from JANQAB010000002.1 coordinate 839,885, forward strand.
AAGGTGCGCAAATCCGTTTTCTGTTTTTCCTGATGCAATCAGTTGCTGCTGATAATCGTATAGTTCAACCTGTGTTCCTGATAGAGGAACTGTAGAAAGTATGTCAGAGACAGCTATAAGCATAGAACCATCTGGCCCTTTCTTAGCAACTAAACCCAGATTACTTGCTAACACATTTCTGACAATGGCTCTTTCAAAATTATAATATGTCCTTTTGCAAGGATCATCTCTGTCTTCATAATGTTCATTGTATTGGTGATAAAGATCCCAATAATCATTTTCATAGTTATATTCATATCCCGGATCACTCCATGTTTCTGACATTCTTAACATATCAGGTGCATCTTCAGTGGTATCTGAACAAGTATATAACGAGTATGATTTGCGGAAACCTAATGCAACCTGGTATATAGCACCCGGCTCTGTTTTTATTAATTTACTAAGATCAATAGTATGTTTGTTCCAGTTTTTTAAATCAAATCTGTTATTCTTATTCAGGCTGATTTTTTTAGAAGCCAATAAGGTTCCGACTCTTTTCAGTTCTCCTGATTCATCCAGATTATTGATCTGCAGAAATTGTGGTATATTCTTTTCAGTAATTTTGATAATCCTGATATCAACAGCAGAAAGGTTGACAGCCTCAAAGGTAAAAGGCAGTATATCAGATTGAGGCAGGATGGTGCCATGCCCTATTGCTTTAAGTTGAGGATAGATTTCTTCGAAAGTCAATAAGGTTTTCGTTTTTTTAGAAGTCACTTTTCCCTTCGTATTCTCAATACCGGCTTCGGATATTACTTCTATGTTGCCAGTAATCCTTTTCTTGGGATAGAGATAAACTTTATTATTTTCAATCCGGATTCTTGTGTCTGCGTTATGAATACGGACTAATCCGTTGAGATCCTGCTGTTCGTTTAGCGGGTCTGTAAATTCCAGCATAATGTATTGTTCCGGGTAACTCGATATTTGTGTATTGATATGAGAAAAATTATCCAAAGGAGGAAGATGAATCACTTGTCTTCCACTCAAAGAGGTGTCACCATCATTGTCCTCCCAGGAGATAATGACATCAGAGGTTTTATCCTTTCTTAAGAGACTGTCGATATAAAAATGAAAATCAGTTCCATCTGTTTGGTAATTCCATTTAATCTTTAATGAATTACCATTCTGGAAAGCCTGAAAGGAATTGTTTATTCTATAGAAATTTTCATAATCTGAAGTTTTTATAGTTCCGTCTACCCTTTGCCAATGGGGATTATCAGGATCGATAGGTTTTGGATTGGATATATTTACCTGCATTCCGCGTTTTCTCGTCTTGAACTTAAAGCGAAACTGTCCAAGAGAATCAGGGATCTTGGATATGATTTTTTGAAGATTTATAGAAGCTTCATAAATTTTGTCATTGTCAAAGCCATATTCCGGAGTAAATTGAATTGTTCTTGTATCAATCCATTGGCAATGTCCATAGACCTCAGGACTTATAGTAATAAGAGTGTTTCTGTAGTGCGATTGAAGGTCGGCAAGCTTAACCATTTCATCTACAAACCTTATAGTGACAGGAGTTTTTTTTGAGATTTCACCTCCTGTATAAGCGGAAATAAATTTGCTGTACGAATTGGGTGGAGGTAAATAGTTTGTTTTTCTGGTTGGTAGGTAAGCAAATAATGTTAATAAAAGTAAAGTAACAGAAGTGATAACACCTGGGTGTTTCAGCAAAATTAGTTTCATACAAAATCGGGAGTTTTAAAAGACACTGAAAAAGTACCTTTTTAAAACTCCTTTTTTTATGAAAAAATAGTAAGTGTAGTGAGTGATTGATTAAGTGTATGAAAAGTCAGATTAATTAAAGTTTAATCCAAACAACTGGATCAAATAACATTTTCTCTATTGCCAGTTTATAAGAGGCAGACTCCTTTTCCCATTAATGTTCCATAAGCCAATCTGAACTCCTTTATAATGCTTACACTTATTTACCAATGCAATTTGAAGTCCTTTCCCGACAGTGGCTCGGTTTCGGAAAGCCGCAATACATATGCCTTTCATGCCATATGAAAAATTACTTATTCCTGAAATGGAAAGGCCATTGAGTTCATTGACCATTGTATTTACTCCTCCTATGTTTACTCCGTTAATTTTTGCCTCTAGCACAGAACCCAGGACGCTAAGATTTACCCCATAGACAGATGTCTCCCAATTAATTGCAATCCTATTGTTATAATATTCAAGGCTATCTTCATGAGGAAATTTCTCTAAAAATGAGGTAAGCCAAGTCATTGCAACAGGATTTATTTCTATAGCTAGTCCTTTAACTATCAAACAATCTTTTTCTCTAAAACCAATATTTTTAATGTTATCCGTTACCATGCCAAAAGCTACCCCTGAGATTTCATCCACTTCACATGGTGTATACCAGATACCTTTTTTTCTTTTATATATTTGATCTTCCTCATTATGAATTGGTTTAAAGGTGATACGCCCCCAGTAATAATAGGTTATTCCATTCTCTTCATACAGGTAATCAATACCTTGTGAAGTCTGGTAAGGGACAACTTCGTAAATTTTAGGATCGTTCCTATACACTTTTATAAACTGACTTTCGATTCGGCAATTTGAAGAGTCTTTTTTGGAACAAGAACTCGTAATTATCAAAATGTATCTTGTTATAAATTTCGAGTGACCGGTCAGAAATATGATCCATGGCGTCAAGCTCAGAGGTGTGTATCTTAATTGTATCAAATGGAAAAGAATTCTTTTGGGCAAAATTAGGATTGATTGCATTTGTAAACTTTAGGGTATCAGGCTGTATCTCAATTAATCTACCCAAAATAGTTTCCCTGTTTTTAAATTTTATTTTGTATAGGCAATTGGCATACAGGTAATATTCTTTTTCACCAAAAATAGTAGAGATATTAAATTTTTCCTTTCGGGTTAATTTTAATGACCAGCATTGATCGGCTTGAAGAGAATAACAAAGCGTAAAGGAAAGTATACAAATCAGAAAGCAGGTTTTCATAGAATTTATCTTCTTGATATATAGCAAAATTAGCCTTATACATTTGACAAGAAATCCCTTTATGAGCTTTTAGGGACTATATTTTTTATACTATTTTTATTGAAAATGTTTATATAATAGGTTATTGGATACTTTTGTGCGTACCTGAATAATATGGATCAAATCGTTGAGATTATTGAAACTTTTTCCCCTGATGACAAAAAGGATTTTTCTGCTTTTCTTAAAAGACATAAAAATATAAAGGACAGGAAAGATCTGGAGTTATTTGATATGCTTTCCAAAAAGGGAAAAATCAAAAGGGATGACTTGCTTTTAAAATTGTATCCTGAAGACAAAAATCTTGAAGCGTATCATGCCACAAGAAAAAGGCTTTTACGTCAATTGATGGAGTACATTCAGCTTAAGAAAAAAGAAAGGGGAAACAGTATCCGAAGGATATATTCTGAATCTGATTTCGACGGCTGAATATCTTCTGGATCATGAGAAGCTGGAAGCCGCATGGAACATGCTGAGACAAGCAGAGGAGCTGGCAAAGAAGGCAGAAAACTATGGCATCCTGAGCACTATATACAGTATCGAAATAGAAAACTCCCAACGCGAATTTGCCCCTGATCTTAAAGTCTTATTGGAGCAGAAGAGAAAGTATCAACAACTCGCCATAGAAGATGATAATGCAAATATCGCCAATCAACTTATCCGATATGAACTTAAAAAGTCATTGAGTACTGGAAGGGAGATTGATATCGCTGCTATTATTAAAGAGGTTTTGAAGCAATATGGTCTGGAGGACATTGTAATGCACAGGCCAAGGCTTATGTATAATATTGTATCGATTACCCGTAGCGCAGTACTGGCAGGGAAACAGTTTTATTCATTTGAACCATATCTTACTGCAAAATATAAGGAGATTGAAAAAGGAACAGGTTTTAATAAATACAATCATTTTTACAAAGTAAACTTCCTTTACATGATAGCCCATGTCCTGTATAGAAATAAAAAGTTTGAAGAGGCAGAAAGATATTTAAGTCTTTTACAAGAGGGTTTGGAAGAATATAACAGAAGCCACTACTCTTTACTCTATCCTAAGTATGTGTTGTTAATAGCAGCTGTTTACAATTATTCGGGAAGAAGTCAACTTGCTATTGATTTGTTGGAAAAGCTTGTGAATAGTAGATTATTAAAACTGAATACAGCTCAATTACTAAATGCTTATTTAAACCTGAGTACTTATTATTTTCAACAGGAAGCTTACCAGAAATCTATTCGCATATTCCAAAATGTGCAGCATAGCGATCACTGGCTTATGAAATTAATGGGGTTTGAATGGGTATTTAAGAAGAATATTATTGAATGCATTAATCAGTTTGAGCTTGGGAATTCTGATATCGTTGAACAGCGCTTGAAAAGCATTGATAAAAACTTTAAGGAGTATTTTAACAGAGATTTATATAAAAGGGTAGGAGTATTTTTAAGTCTTGTAAGAAAATTAAATGATAAGCCAGATATTGCTCCAACTAAAGAGTTTCAGAATCTCGTTGAAAATTCTTTTGAATTTATAGATATCAGTCAGGAAGATATTCAGGCTATAACCTTTTATGGATGGTTAAAAGCTAAAATGCAGAGGAGAAAGTATTATGAGGTGTTGCTTGAATTGGTTAAAAGCTGAAAGCTTAAAGCGGAAAGCTAAAAGTTAAAAGTATATTAGCGTTAAGCACATGGGGCTGCTTAAGATTTTTTGGTTTAATAATTTAAGCGCCGTTACTTTGTCCTGAGCTTGTGAAAGATCTGGTAGATACAAAAATAATTTTACAGTTTATTTATCAAAGCTGGTTCAAGCGCCCACTTGGGCCATGCTGGTTCAAGCGTCCTCGCTTGGACCTATTATAACTCAAGCGTCCCGCTTGAGCTGAACATGAAAGAGATTGTCGAGCACCAAAACTAAAATCCCACTCGTTAGGAGAGGGATTTTAGGGTGAGGTTCTTTTTCTATTTCAAAAACCTCTTCAACTCTGCGGCAGCGTGCAATACAAGAGATCTTGTTTCCGGTATCTCTGCAAGACCGTTTAGCATTCCAAAGTCATGAATTACACCATTGTATCGGATGGTCGTAACTTTTACTCCGGCTTCATCAAGCTTACGGCCGTAGGCTTCTCCTTCATCTCTGAGTATATCGTTTTCTGCAACCTGAATCAATGCGGGTGGTAGTCCCTTTAATTGATCTTTAGTTGCCTGTAACGGAGATGCATAAATCTCTTTACGTTGTTTTGGATCCTTCGTATACAGATCATACATCCACATCATCAGTGACTTGGTCAGGAAGCGTTGTTCTCCGAATTGCTTATAGGAGTCTGTTTCAAAGTTTGAATCAACTATAGGCCACATAAGTACCTGTAGTTTAATATGTGGCCCCCTTTTTTTCTTTAGCCATCAATGCTGTCACGGTACTCATATTACCGCCGACGCTATTACCTACAATAGCCATATTGGTTCCATCAACGTTGATCTCATCGCCATGCTCCGCTACCCATTTGGTTGCAGCATAAATCTCATTGATTGCCCGTGGATACTGAGCATCAGGTGTGCGGGTATAATTTACGAATACTGCCGCAAAACCAGATAGTACTACGAGGTCCCTTACCAGACGTTGGTGTGTTGGAAAATCTCCAAGTATCCAGCCACCTCCGTGAATGAACATGAAAACCGGCAGCTTCCCTTTCACTCCTTCAGGACGAACTATATTCAAGTTAATAGTATAGCCATCTGCATTGATAGTTTTTTCCGAAACTTCTATGCCAGAAACGTCTACTTTAACAGACTTCTGAGCTTTTACCAATACATTCTTCGCATCTTCATATGAAAGACTTTCCACAGGAGGACCTCCTGAATTCAATACCTTTAAGAAATTTTTTACTTCTTTTGTCAGACGCGGATCTACTGCATAGTCCACTTTTTTCTTTTTCCAAAATTGTTGTACCCATTCCCTCTTTGTTAAATTCAACTTCACTACCATTCCTTACCATTCAGGTAAAGCATATTCATTATTTAAACTATGCCTTAATTTTAAATGTTCTGACTTGATTTTTGCCTGTCATAATGGTCAGTGCTTCATTTGTTTACCTGAGCATTTTTTTATGGAAATCAAAACGGGACTTAATTATGTTATCGTTTTTCTTAATGCAGTTTATTTCCTTTATTTTGCAAGAGATTATAATGAAATATGGATTCCATAACCCAGATAGTTTTAGGAGCGGCAGTAGGCGAAGCCGTTTGCGGAAAGAGAGCAGGAAACAAAGCTCTGTTGTGGGGAGCTATTGCGGGAACAATTCCTGACCTTGATATACTTGCTAATCCTTTTCAGGATCTGGTTGAACAATTGACATTCCACAGAGGTATTACGCATTCAATATTATTTGCTGTTGTTGTTTCTCCACTTCTAGCATATCTGTTGAAGTTCATTTACAAAAGAGATGCTACAACATATATGGACTGGTTCTGGTTGTTTTTCCTGGGATTCACAACACATGCATTACTTGACTGCTTTACAACCTGGGGAACAAAGGTCTTTTATCCATTCAGTGATTATGCTGTATCTTTTCATAATATTTTTGTAATAGATCCTCTTTATACAGTTCCTTTTATTTTATGTCTGATACCGGTTTTCTTTTACAGGAAAGAAGACAGAAGAAGGCGCTTATGGACTTATGCGGGTATTGGTATTAGTTCTGCTTATATGATGATTACACTAGTGGAGAAATCTGTTGTTAACAATGTCTTTGAAAGGAATTTTAAAGATCAGCATCTAGCCGTTATCAGATATTCAACCAAGCCTACTCCCTTTAACACTATTCTATGGAATGCAACAGCTGAAGTGGATTCCGGGTATTACATAGGGTATTATTCTTTATTGGATAAAGACAATGAGGTGCAGTTTAAGTACTTCCCCAAGAATCATCAATTGCTTCATGGCTATTTACAGAATGGAAAGTTAAAAACCTTGCTGGGGATTACTGATGGATATTACACTGTACAAAGACAAAATGATGACTACATCATTAACGATCTTCGTTTTGGGCAGCTGGATGGCTGGGGAGAAGGGAAAGAGGCATTTACATTTGCTTATAAAGTAACAACGGATAAAAGCAGTTTAATATTTTCTCAGGCCCCCAATAACCTTAAAAAAGCCAGATCTTTAATGCCGAAGTTATGGAAACGTATTTTGGGTGAGAAGTCAGTTGCAAACTAATTATTCTATATAATATTGGGAATATTTGATAGTTATTTTTTTGTATTATTTTGTTTTTTTATTTAATTATATGGATAGCGTAATGGTTTTATTCTACTAAAAATTAGCTATTAGGCTGAAGATTAGATAGGTTTTTTAAAATGGATATTTTTAAGAAAAATATGCGCAAATCCTTTTCGTTTTCATCATATCATTACCTACATTAGTTATATAATTTGAGGCTTTGAGATAAGAGGCTTCAACAGTTTTTTGTTTCTGGAATTTAAAGATGTACCACTATGAATATACAAATTCCTGAAAGCAACCTTAAGAGAGTCGTGATTATCGGCGCCGGTTTCGGCGGGTTAGCCCTTGCACGCGAGCTTGCTTCCAAAAATTTCCAAATTGTTCTTATCGATAAAAATAACTATCACCAGTTCCAGCCCTTGTTCTATCAGGTCGCTACTGCAGGATTGGAGCCCAGTGCCATTTCATTTCCTTTGAGAAAGGCATTTCAGTCTTATTCCAATGTGCATATTCGTATTACTGAAGTAAAGGAGATATATGCTCAAAGCTCTGAAGTTGTTACATCCCTTGGAACTCTGAAGTACGATTATCTTGTACTAGCGATGGGTGCAGATACCAATTACTATGGTAATAAATCTGTGATGGAAAAGGCCATGCCAATGAAATCAGTTGGAGAAGCTCTTGCCATTCGCAATACCCTATTACAGAATCTTGAGGATGCTTTATCTGTAGAAGATCCAAAAGCCAAACAAAGACTTTTGAATATTGTAGTTGTAGGCGGTGGGCCCACCGGAGTAGAGGTATCCGGAACTCTTGCTGAAATGAAAAGGACAGTATTGCCAAAGGATTTTCCCGATCTGGATTTTACAGGTATGAATATATTCCTGGTAGAAGCAGGAAAAAAAGTGTTAGGGCCTATGTCTTCCATTGCATCTGAAAAAGCTACAGAATATCTGAAAAAGCTGGGTGTTATTGTTCATACTGGAATTGGAGTAAAAGACTTTGATGGTGAAACTATTTATCTGAGTGATGGGTCTACTATTGAAAGCAAGAATCTTATCTGGGCCGCAGGGGTAAGGGCTAATAGCATTATTGGTATTCCTGAAACCTCAATGCATAAAAATGGTAGAATCATTGTGGACAGATACAACAGGGTGCAGAGTTTTGAAAATATCTTTGCCATAGGTGATCAGGCTTTTATGGAAGAAGAGAAATTTCCAAATGGACATCCGCAGGTGGTGCAGCCTGCAGTTCAACAGGCAAAGCTCCTTGCCAAAAACCTGGTCAATAGTCAAAAGGGGAAGGCGTGGAAACCATTCAGCTATAATGACCTCGGTTCAATGGCGACTGTTGGAAGAAACCTTGCTGTAGTAGATTTACCATACATTAAATTCCAGGGGCTTTCTTGCCTGGTTATTCTGGATGTTCGTCCACCTTATGTCAATAGTTGGAGTTAAAAATAGACTTTTGATTTTTATCAATTGGTTCTGGAACTACCTGACCTACGATCAGTCTCTTCGTCTGATCATGAAGCCTAAAGAGAAGGAAGTAGGGGAGAAAGCTTAAAGCTTAAAGCACAAAGCTGAAAGTGAAAAGTTGTCATTCCGTTATAAGTTAAAAAAAACAATGCAGTAAAGCTTGTTGAATTAGCATAGGACTTAAAGTTCTATGCTTTTTTATTTTATTCAAATCGAGTAAAATGTCCTATAGTTTACATGTTCAATTTTTATTGCTTTAAAATGAAATAACTCAATTTAAAAGTTTTTTTACATGAATTGATCCCTAATACCTTAAATGACTTTGAAATTCATAGTTAGCTTTTTACTTTCAGCTTTCCGCCTTTCGCTTTCAGCTTTTTTGCTCTTTCCGCTTTAAATCCTTAACTTGAACTGATTTAAACCGAGAAATTTTTATGAGTGATGACATTATCGCTAGTTTGAGAGAAGCCTTAAATTTTTCTCCTGAAAACCTGCCGTTAAGATTATACCTCGCCGAGAGTTTGTTCAAGCTAAACAATCTGGAAGAAGCTGAGAAAGAATTTAAGCTCGTATTGAATAAACAATCCGACAATGCCAAAGCGAAAATTGGCCTGGCTAAAATTTACTTGAGTCAGGGAAATTACTCCACTGGTATTGTCGTGCTGGAAGACCTTGTTCATTCAGACAATGCAGATTCTGAATCATTACTTTTGTTTGCCAAATTGCTTCTGAAAGAAAACTCAATAGAGGAAGCCATGAAATACTATAAGCGCGTTCTTGAGGTAAACCCTGCATTGCTGGATGAAGAGCTGGACAGTCTGAGAAATCCGAATCACTATTTTGAATCTGAAGATGATGATTTTGTTGCGGAAGTGGAAAGGAATTCGATGCCTGTTGAAAGGCCAAAGTTAACGTTTGAAGATGTAGGAGGAATGGATCATGTGAAGGAGGAAATCAAAATAAAAATCATCCATCCTATGCAACATCCTGAGCTGTATAAGGCTTATGGTAAAAAGATAGGGGGAGGAATTTTGCTTTATGGCCCTCCTGGTTGCGGAAAAACCCATCTCGCAAGGGCTACAGCTGGTCAGGTCGATGCAAAATTTATTTCCGTAGGGATCAATGATATATTGGATATGTGGATTGGAGGCAGTGAAAAGAATCTCCATCACTTGTTCGAAATGGCCAGGCAAAATGTTCCTTGTGTATTGTTTTTCGATGAGGTAGATGCTTTGGGAGCAAGCCGGTCTGATATGAAACAATCTTCAGGAAGGCATCTGATCAATCAGTTTCTGTCAGAACTTGATGGAATAGAAAGTTCCAACGAAGGACTTCTGGTATTAGCTGCGACCAATGCTCCTTGGCATCTTGATTCCGCTTTCAGAAGACCTGGGAGATTTGATAGAATAATATTTGTGCAACCTCCTGATGAAGAAGGTAGAAATGGTATTCTAAAGGTTTTGCTAAAGGATAAACCGCTAAAGGATATAGATTATAATAAAATTGCAAAAGAAACCAAAGACTTTTCAGGAGCAGACCTGCAGGCACTGGTGGACTTTACGATCGAAGAAAAACTGCGTGAATCCTTTAAAACAGGAATCCCGGAACCTATAGAAACAAAAGATTTGCTTAAAGCTTTAAAGAAAGTAATACCTTCTACAAAAGAATGGTTTACAACGGCAAGGAACTATGCTTTGTATTCTAATGAATCCGGATTATACGATGATATTTTGAAGTATTTAAATATTAAAAAATGATCTTTAATTCCAGCGAGAGAGCGAGGTTACTGATAGATCAGAGAAGGTTTAAAGAGGCTGAAGACGAACTCAGAAAGTGTCTGTCTTCCGATCCCAATAATCCTGAAGTTTTTTCCTTGCTTTGCATCTGCAAATGGCACGAAGGTAAATATGAAGAAGCTGAAGATTTTATAAAAAGTGCTATAAGTCTGGCTCCTGCTAATCCTTATCTTATATATATTTATTCTAAAGTCCTGCTCGATCAGGATAAGCTTGATCAGGCTGAAAAATATATTATTGAGGCTATTTCTTTAGACCCACTGGTGGCTGACTTTTTCGGATTAAGAGCCTCTATATTTCTTCAAAGAAAAAAATTGGGAACTGGCTTTGCATTATGCAAACAAAGGACTTGCTCTTGAAGCTGACAATCTTGGTTGTCTGAACATCCGTTCTACTGCCCTTCTGAAACTTGACAGGAAGGAGGAGTCTTATGATACCATTCATGAAGCTCTGCATTATGATCCTGAAAATCCAATTACGCACTCAAACCTTGGTTGGGGATTGCTGGAGAAGGGGGATCATAAAAAAGCTTTGGTACATTTTGGCAAAGCACTTCAGATCGATCCCGAACTGGAATATGCCAAACATGGTCTGGTAGAAAGCCTGAAAGCAAGATATTGGATATATAGGATGTTTCTGAAATATGCTTTCTGGATAGGGAATATGAAAAGTGGCGCTCAATGGGGCATCCTCATTGGCTTTTTCTTTGGATCAAAGGTATTGGGTTACCTTGCTGACAGAATTCCTGCTTTAAATCCATTCATTCTTCCCTTTATTGTTCTGTATATTCTTTTCGCAATATCCACCTGGATCATCCGGCCTATTACTAATCTCTTCCTGAGGCTTAATGTTTATGGAAGATATGCGCTCACTCCAACTGAAATTGAAACATCAAACTTTGTAGGAGTTGCGCTATGTATGGGAATAGCTTCATTACTGGTATATCCTTTTTTCATGAACGATCTTTTATTGTTTACAGGAATCTTTGGTTTGTCTATGATGATTCCCTTGTCCAGTATGCTGGCGCCAACTAAAAAGAATAATAAGAGAACGCTTATCATTTATACATCAATCCTTGCTTTGATTGGAATTGCAGGTTTATCTTGTTTCGCGTCAGGACTTGCGGTCGCAGAATCTCTGGGGCTTATATATCTGATAGGAATTATGGTATATCAATGGGTGAGTAATGCAATGATCATTGGTAGATAAAAAAATACAATCCGGCCAGAATAAAGCTCTGAACCGGATTGTTTCCATCCCTGAAATAAGCTCTTATTACTACCTTATACTGTAACCATATTTTATAAAAACACTTTTCGCCTTTTCAGAAAACAGGTATTTATAAAATTGCTCAGCTTCTTTATAGTTTTGTACTTTGCTCTTCTTTAAAAGAACTACCCCTTGGGCAATAGGACTGTAGGATGTTGTATCAATTTCGACCCAGTAACCCTTGTCTTTCATTTCAGGACTTAATACTACTGATTTTGCAGTAAAACCAAGTCCGGCAGCTCCGGATAAGACATATTGATTGACCTGTGAAATACTTTCTCCGTTTACAATCCTGGGTTCAATTGCCTTATATATACTATAAAAATTCAATACTTCGATTGCTGCTTCCCCATATGGGGCGAGCTTAGGATTGGCAATTGCTACTTTATCAAATTTATTCGATAAAAGAAGAGTTTTTATATGTCCATTTTCAAACTTACTCATTGACCATAGTACCAGCCTTCCGTATGCATACACTTCAGGTTTGGTTATCGTAAAGCCTTCTTTATACAAAGCATTTGGAAACTGCATATCTGCTGAAAGAAAGATATCAAAAGGAGCGCCTTCTTTCACCTGTGCTGTTATTCTCCCGGAGGAATTTATAATCAGCTCCAGATGAATGCCTGTTTCCTTTTCGAAATTTTTTTCAATCTCTTTCATTGCAAACCGGGCATTAGCAGCAACAGCTACAGTAACTGTCTTTTGTGCAAAGCTTTTGCAGGTTAATGCCAGTAATAGGACTAGTATCCGAATATTCTTAGTTAACATTTTGCTGAGCTATTCCTTTTTAGGAATAATGATAAATAAAAAAAATCAAAATACTATTTTAGAGGATTGTTCCTGAAGGAATTCATTAAATGCTCTCTCCAGATTGTCAAATTCGTGAATAGCCTTTTCTCCTTCTTCTGTAAGGAAGGCTCCACCACCTTTTTTGCCACCTGTTTTGGTAGAAACCAGTTTAATAGCCGACATTGTATTCATGGAGTCAATAAGTCTCCAAGCATGTCTATAAGCCATATTCATTGATTTAGCTGCTTGGGTAATTGAACCGTACTCTTTGATTTTTTTTAAAAGTTCTACTCTTCCGGAACCTAAAAAGGCTCCATCTCCGCTTTGGACCCAGATACGGCCACTCACCAGATAGTCTTTTTTCTCCATCGTCATAGTTTTGTAAACATTAGTAATAAGAATAATAAGTAAAAATACTTAATTTGTATTGTGTAAAAATAAGTAAAAATACTCTATTTGTATGCATGGAAATTACGAATTTCCATTAAATGACTTATTGGTAATTCCTTAGATTATTGTTTTGTATTAAAAATCTCTTGTCTCCTTAACTCATGGCTACTGCTTTAATGAAAATAAAAATTAGAGAGAAAATAACAGGCTTGGGAAGTTTTATACGTAGGGGTAATTTGTCAGATGATATAAGTCAAATTCAAAAAATACAAGGGAAATTTTGTTTCCTTTTATGAAATAAGAATTTGCTTAGTAAAGATTTCTTAAAGAGAGGAATTATCCCCTTGACAATAATTTTTAACTCTGGTAAATGGTCAGTTGCTTTTATAATGGCAGGAGCATTCTTGTTCTTCAAGTATATCATGATTTATTTGATTCAAGCGGAAATAACTACTACGTTTGAGTTGAAAGGTGGGATGAAAACCATCTTCTAATTATACATTTAAATATCTTAGTTATGAATAGAATATTTTTAATTGTTATAACCATTTTAACTTTTTCAAAAAACAGTTTCTGTCAGAAGGATACCGTTTTTTATGCAAAAGATAAATTAAAAGGGCTGGGTAACCTTATTGAGAACAAAGAAGACGGCTTTTGGACTTATTGGTATTTAAATGGTGTGAAGAATTCGGAAGGCTCTTACAAGCTTGGTATTCCTGTAGGGTATTGGCAAAATTGGGATACACTGGGAAGGATAGTTTGTAAGTTAAATTGGAAAGATGGGTTAAGGCATGGTGCTTTAATTGAATATGACTATGTCAAAAATGAAATGAAAATAGCAAATTTTAGAGAGGATAAACTAGAAGGGAAAGCTGAATGGATTCATTTTGATGGGTATAAAATTCTGGATGGTAGTTTTAAATCAGGATTGTCCTCTGGAGACTGGACCTGGTATTATCCAAATGGAAACGTAAAGAGTAAAGGAAAATTTGCAGCGGGTAAAGAAGATGGAGTGCATACCTGGTTTAATGAAGATGGTATTGTTATACAAACAGTAAAATATAAAAAAGGTGTTCCGATTGAATAGATTAGGATTAACAGGTTGAATAATGTTTATAATTAAAACAAACAAAAAGTTCCCATGCTCCGTCCTTTGAGGGATGAAGAATAGCAGATTACAACAATTTTTATTCCTTGAGACTTAATTAATTAGGAACAAATTAATTAGGTATGTGTAATAATCGTAATCCGAATCACAGGCATTCAATTCACTGTATTCTTGCACCGCATATTCTCAACGCAATCGTAAAAAATGGCACTTCTGAACAAAGACAGAAAGCGATGGCTACTCTTGCTAATGACAACACTTTCAGGGCATTAAGGACTTTTGCCAATGCTTCTTTAGCAGGAACAGGTCCTGTCACTATGATTAGTCCGGGTAATAAACAGAGAACTATCATAGACGCGAAGAACATGCAGAGCACAGAAGGAAAAAATAGTACGGTTCGAAGGAGATCCTGCTACCAATGATGCGGCTGTGGACGAAGCATATGATGGGCTGGGTATTACTTATGATTTCTTCTGGAATATATTTGAAAGACATTCCATAGATGATGAAGGCATGCCTTTGCAGGGTATTGTGCATTTTGGTAAAGAATACAACAACGCTTTCTGGGATGGTCAGAAGATGACATTCGGAGATGGTGACAATGATCTGTTTAAGAGATTTACCATTTCTCTTGATGTGATCGGACACGAGCTGGCACACGGTGTAACGGAAGACGAAGCAGGACTGGTATACTTCAATCAGGCAGGTGCACTGAACGAATCAATGTCTGATGTCTTCGGAGCTATGGTGAAGCAATATAAACTTAATCAGTCTTCTGATAAAGCCGACTGGCTTATAGGGGCAGAATTACTTTCAGAGAAAGTAAGCGGTAAAGCATTAAGGTCCATGAGTGATCCGGGATCTGCTTATGATGATCCTATTCTGGGGAAAGATCCTCAGCCAAAACATATGAATGATTTCGTAAATACATTTGAAGACAATGGAGGGGTTCATATCAATTCAGGTATTCCAAACCGTGCCTTTTACCTGGCTGCAACCAACATTGGAGGTTTTGCTTGGGAAAGAGCGGGTAAAATCTGGTATGAGACTCTTAAAGATGCTAGATTAAGGGCCAATACAGGATTTAAACGATTTGCAAATCTTACAGTTTACAATGCAATAAGGCTATTCGGACAAGGCAGCGTGGAAGAACAAGCTGTACAAAATGCCTGGAACGAAGTTGGTATTAAAACATCAATCAAAGAACCATTGCAATATGCTCATTGATTTTAAATCAGATGGTGGGATTGCTTATTTCCCGGGATTGAACAGATCCAAACTGATTAATACAGACTCATTAAGTAATGAGGATTCCATGAAGGCTAAGGAACTTGTACAGAGGTGCAGGTTCTTTAGCATTACTTATAATGAAGTGCCTCAAAGAGGTGCGGATAGAAAGACATATACAATCAGTATAACTGATGGCGATAATAAAAATATAATCAGGGTTTCAGACCCTGTTGAAGATGAAGCTTTAGCAGACCTCATAAGTTTTCTGAACAAGTTAAGCAGAAAAGCCCGATAATTGAATATAGTCTGGGCCTGTCCAAACAACACTTAATGAGCCTGAAATTTTTTTTTACCTTATCAATATTCTTTCGAAATACATCTTATTACCAACTGCAACCTGAATGACATACACACCTGGTTTAAATCTTTCTTTGATGGGCAGGACTGTTCTGGCAGATGTTATATCACTTGTGGTTTTTTCATTGTACTGTTTTTTCCCTTTCGAATCAAATACTGAAATTTGAATACGCGGATCATCCACATATCCAAGCAAGCTAAGGGTAATAATACCTTTGTCTGTTGGGTTCAGATAAGCAAGAATTTTTGCAATAGAGTCTGATCCCGAAGCCTCTATCAATTCTATATTTTCTGTTTCTTCATAAGGAGTAATGTAAGGTGAAAGTCTGTTTCCCGGAATGGGCCGTTCAAGTGTACCATCCGGAAGCCTCCAGCCAACCGAAATATGATCAATCTTCAGGCTTTCTTTGTGAAGGGCTTCTATGTAATATTTTTTGCCAGCTTCCATATGTATACCTTCGGATTTTTGTTCTGGAAATTTTGACCATTCCTGAAAGAAGGAAGCAGTAGGTACATAAGCTATTTTAGTCTTATGCTCAATGCTATCATCTGTGCTGAGCCATAACTCACCCTGCTCATCTGATGCTATCCAGAAATAATAAATTCCTGAAACCGGAGGATAAATATACCCGCTAATCCTGGTGCCGTAATTGTCCATCAGATTTTCAGGTCCTTCAAATTGATTGATAAGAACTTTTCCATTGGGAGGCAACTGATATGGAACTTTATCTACTGTTGTACCTCTTACGCTGGTCCAGAACTCGCGAAGGATATATCCTTTGTTGGAATATACATTATGTGTATCCTTTAATAAAGCAACCATTGCGAGGTCTTCAGGATATTGTTCGTCTGAGTTGCTCATATCCTTTGACTCAAAGATAAAATTGTTTGCCAGAATTTTGTTTACATTCGGAACCGGCGTATAGACAGCTGTGTAAACAGTACTTTCGATAGGTGAAATTTTTGCATGATCGGGCACCCCCATAGGTTCCCAGTGATCAAATCTGTACTGGATACCATTCATGATCTGATCAGGAACACTGGCTATATTTCTTGGAATGCCTGCAATATCTGTAAAACTGTATGGAGAATCAACTACAGAACCATCCAGAGAAATCTTTAATCCAGGCGGATTGGTTAAAAATTTAATCTGAATTTTTTTGGGAGTAATATCAACGTATTTTGTATCTGTAAAACCATCCTGATCTCTCACTGTTAAAGACAGCCTGTAATAAGCCTTATCATCCGTTATCAATAAGTTTGGTACGATAAAGTATCCTTCCCTTATACCTTCCGATGTAATGATGGTTTGGGAGGGGAGATCCTTTGTGTTTCCTTTGTGATGGAACTCAAGCTTCCAGAGAAAGGAAGATTTATTGAGAATTCCATTTTCAAAATCATTGCCACCTCCTAAAAATTTTATAGTGTCTCCGATGCTAAAAGTATTTCCAAAAGTCGGATGAATGAGCATAGCGTTGGGAGGGAAATTATCCGCAACATCTAGCTTAACAGTATCGCTCCTTGTAGTACCAAAGACATTGCTGATTTCGACATGAAAATATCCTGTATCTTTTAACTGAATTATAGAAAGAATTAAGTTTCGTGATGTAGCATCTTTAATATTGGTTCCGTTTTTCTTCCATTGAAAGGAGTAGGGGGGCTTGTCTTCAATATCTACTGAAAACATTACATTGGAAGTTTTAGCTGCTCTCTGCCCCTTTGGCTGGCGAGTAATTTTGGGCAAATGAGTGGCAGAGTCACTTGATATACCGGTATTCCCGGAAGATTGTTCAGAAGGTACTTCTTTTATTTGTGCTGATAAATCCAGCGTAATCGCAATAAATAAAATTGAAATCAATGATATTAACAGATACTTCATTTTATTACCAATATGAAGTGAAAAACCTGTTACAATTCTAAAAGTTAAACTACTGTATGGAGCTAAGGGAAAGGCTTTGAAAGATTTTTAATTTAAGGGAAATGCTAAACCAAACAAGAACAAAGATAGTTTTTAATATCTAATGGTTATTTCCAGTATAAAAGCCTGAAGATCTTGATTCATAAGTCTTGTGGATGCCTGTACTTCATTAAGCATGCTTGATCTGGTCCGGAGCATTCCTTTAGTATAAGTTCCACCCATCCCAAAAAGCAGTTGCTTTTCCTGGTCAGATACTTCAGAACCTTCATCTTCCAGCTTTAGCTCTTTCCATCGTTTTTTTATGTTGTGTACAACTGAATATTCATGTGTATTGCTGAAAAAAGGTTCTTTGAGCAGATACCAGATAGAAGGAGGAAAAAATCTTAGAGTTGTCCGGATCATTCCAGATCTCGGCAAGCAAATTTCTTTTATGGTAATATTTAACTTTGGTCTTAATGAATAATATACTTAATCCGAAAGAAGCGCTGATTGCTCCTCCACTAATAGCAATTATGTCTTGTTGTGTATCATTTAGTTTTTGGCTGGCAAGGGTGCCTGCAATAGTTATTAATGCACCGGAAGTAATGGAGAGTACTGTTAACAGATTGTTTCTGTTGTTTTCCCGTGCTGTAAGATAGTCTGCCAGTATTTCTGCCCTTTCTCCTTCACAATCCAGTTCAGCGGCAATGCTTTCAATTTCAGTGGAAATGAGCATTACTTGGGTAAGTACTTTATTTTTGGAGTTAATATATTTTATTCTTATTGAGTCTGTAGGATTCTTGTCATAAATTCTCTTAATGCTATCCAGCTTTAACAATTCCTCAAATACACCTGCTGCATTGGCAACGAGAAGGGTATGAGCGCTAAAAGCCCCTGTATTTTTTCTGCTTAAAACCTCCTGAGTAGGTAAAGGGTAAAGTGTGGAATCATAATGATAACTAATAGCAGGGGAGCAATATCCGGAATCAAATTGACTGGCTGTTTTTTTGCTTTTGGTTCCAGCACAACTTGCTGAAATTAAGAAAAGAAACCCAAAAAGATGTGAAATTTGTCCCTTGTTGAACATTGTTTTGAG
This sequence comes from Sporocytophaga sp., assembly GCA_024707265.1. Lineage (GTDB taxonomy): Bacteria > Bacteroidota > Bacteroidia > Cytophagales > Cytophagaceae > Sporocytophaga. Next base: position 858,554 of record JANQAB010000002.1, read on the forward strand.
CTTATTTTTTAAAAAAAATAGCATTACAATTCTGTCACAAGGAGTAAATTAAAATAATAAAAGAATGTTTAATCCATCAGGAAAAATTAGATTAGATCTTTCTATTGTTCAATATGCCCTTCATGAACAAGTTGCAGGAAAGAAGGTAAATCGCAATCCTGTTCTTTTTTACATGATTTTAGAAAAGCCAGCCATTTCTCAAAATCGGCTCCCCAGGAAAAATCGCCCCTGAGAATGGACCCAAAGCTTTCTTTGATTTCGTCTGCGTGGCAGCATAATTCTTTCAGATAAGATTCACCTTCAGGCTGATCATTGATTGTCTTTCCTTGAAGCCCAAAAAATGCTGAAAGGTATAATTTGGGATACCATCTGCTTTTTCCTTTCGGACTATAAATAGATATGGTCAGTTCGTTATTTTCTTTACCTAAAAATATACCTGCCCAGGGGGATTCAAGATAAATTTCATCTTTTAATTCCTTGTTTACATTCATGGAAAACTGGGTCATCAGCTGCTCAAAAGCTTCTTTAACTTCCTGGCAAAAAGGACTGTTGTTTTCAATTTCTGGCTCCTGGGTATTCATATAATTATGTTTAATAAACTAACGGGGGAAGGGGCATAAGAGTTTTTTACTCAAAAGCGCTCTCCGGGGTTTCACAATAATTGAAAAAGAACTTCTGAAACTAAAGAAATTTCTAATCATAGGATCAAGTTCTCCTTATAGACAGAGAAAATTTGCAGACAGTAGCCTGAGTGAGTATCTAACTCCTTCATTTCGAATTTTCATGTTTGATTAAATTTATAAAAAGATCGGGATTCTTCAGGTTGAATTATTTTTTTAATGCATAAAAAAACTTTATTCTTTTATCTTTTTCCAGAGTTTACCAAAAAAAGAGGTCGTCCGAAACGAACGACCTCTTGCAAAACTATTTAACTGTTAACCACTATTCTTTTATAATTCTGATTGTCTCAACTTTGCCTTCATAGGCTACTTTGAGCAGGTAAACACCAGTTATAATACCACTTGCCGGAATTGAGAATTTGCCATTGGTGATATTCTGATTTCCTCCTTTGAATTTGTTGCCGAAGCTGTCATACAATTCGTATGTAGCAAGGGTTGAAGCCTCAGTAGTCTGTACTGATACGTTGATGAATTCCCCTACAGGATTCGGTACTACTGATATTGCAATGACAGGAGCAGTAAACGCAGGTCTAGAGATAGTATCTTCGTTATTCTGGTCACCATAAGGATTAGTTACCAGCAGGCCTTTAGCCAATGTATTGTTCGTCTCATTAGTTTCTGTTATAGAATTGTAGTTATCCGCTACAAACAATAATTTATAACTTCCCTGAGAGATGTAATATGGAAGTTTAAACTCTCCAGAAACAGGTACAGAAGATTTTGAAAGCATACCTGGTACACCTATTGTTCCGATAAAAATATCATCAGAAGAAAGGGCTTCATCACTGGACAGGTAATATCCCAGATTGAAGTATGATACATCAGAATTCCCGGAATTACTTATTGTTGCTTTGAAATAAACGGTTTGTTCTACTGTGACCTTAGAGTTTACAGATGCACTCTTCACAAACAGATCTCTAGTAGCCGCTTCAATAGAAATTTTCTTCGAAACAATGTTGTTGTTCTCATTCATCTCAGGCTGGTTATTACCAGCATCAGCTACGAATACAATATAGTATTCTCCAGCTGCAAGATATTCAGGAAGGTAAAGTGTCTGATTAAATGGAACAGATGCTTCCGGATTAACACTGCTGGAATAGTAAGAACCTAAATAAAATGCTGAATCAGTGATTGTATTCTCAGATTTAGAAATATAAAAATTCAGATTAGTAGAGTACGAATACTCTGTTCCATGATTATATAAGTACCCTGATACATGAATCGTATTTCCTGCAACTGCTTTTGCAGGGTTTACTCTTTGGGTATTTACAGATAAATCAACATTTGGAGTAATGATTTTTATTTTGGTGTATGTAGAATTGTTGTATTCATTGGTTTCAGTGACAAAATTATAGGCATCTGTTTTTGCTATCAGGTAATAATTTCCGGCAGGGACAGTCGCTGGAATATAAAGATACTGATTAAAGTAATTTACATTACCTGGGTATGAATCATATCTATAATAAGTGCCAAGATTAATGTCTATTGAATCATTATAAATAGTATCGGAAGATATCACAAATCCTGTGTAGTATTCGGGGAATGTGACATCGCCCAGGTTCGATTCATAATAACGCACATTTAGGCTTGATCCAGCAGTTACCATTTCCGATGATTTGCTCAAATCGCTGATGGCAATATCATACATTGGGGCCTTCACTTTTACTTGAATGAACGCATCATTGTTGAATTCATTGGATTCACTTACATATTCATAATCATCAGCCCTGGCAATCAGATAATAAAGTCCTTCTGTAATGGAGGATGGAATGTAAGAATTGGCTGAGTTAAAGTTAGTAGATCCGGCAGAAACATAGGGTTCATAGCTCTGACCTATGAGGTAGTCATATTCATCAACTATCGAATCTTTTGAGAGGTAAAAATTGGTATAGCTGGAGTTTGCATAGTAGGTACCACTATTGGTTATACTATAAGAAACGTTAAATGAATTGCCTGAGGTTAGGATTGTATCTTTAGTGAATAAACTTGTGATTGATAAGTCAACATTTGGCAGCACTATATTCACCGGTACATAGGCAATGTTATTCTCTTCATTCGATTCTGCAACATAATTCAGGTAATCAGCTTTTGCTATAAGATAATAGTTCCCTGGTTCAACTATATAGGTAGGTATTGATAAATAGAAATATTTTAGATCACCTGGATATAAATAGTCAAAGTAGTGTGATTGAACAAAGATATCGTTAGGGTCAAGTTGTGAGTCTTTTGACAGATAAAAGCCCATGTGACTGGAAGAAGTAAATACCGATCCTACATTGCTCACATATCCGTTAACATAAAGGTAATCACCCCATAAAACATTGATTGTACTATCAAACAATACGGTTGTAAGATCTGCATATGTTGTACCTATTGAAACCGGTGTTACATAAGTATTATTATTCTCGTCATTTTCTGAAACGGAATTGTAACTATCTGCCTGTGCTATCAGATAATAGAAACCGGATGGTAAATCAGAAGGAATTACTGCATATTCAGATTTGTAAATCCCATCCTGAGGATTTAATCCTGATACGTATGTTTTGCTTATAGCTATGGCAGCATGGTCAATATAAGGACTTGTGGAAAGATAGAAGTTTGTATAATGCTCACCTGCAGATTCTGTTCCTATGTTTCTTTCTATAAAGCTTAGAGTTATAGTATCCCCAGGGCTCAATCTATTCGGATTTTCAATTCTGGCACTGTCAAGGACCAGATCAGCAAAACCATTTCCTGAAAAGTAAAAGCTTCTGGCTATTGTATTGTTATATTCCTGGGTTTCTGATACAACATTATGTACATCCAAAGCTGCAATCAAATAGTACCAGCCTTGTGAAACCGGTGGTAAGGGTATCTTCACATCCGAATAGGAAGAAGTATTTCCAGCAAGTCCATCTGACTTTTTGCTTACAAGGAAGGGATCAAAATCGTCCAGAGTGGAGTCTTTGGAAAGATAAAAACCAACTTCATAGCTTCCGGAAAAATCTGTTCCAAGGTTGCTTTCGCCAAGTCTGGCAATAACTTGATTGGAGACGATCAGACTATCATCTACCGACAGGAAAGTTGGATATAAGTCAACCGATGAGCTTGATGTACCAATATTTATCGGGAAAATATATCTATTGTTGAATTCATTGGTTTCGTATACTTCATTGCCTGCGTCTGTGTACGAAACCAGGAAATAGACACCTGTAACTATATCTTTCGGAATATAAAGCCCGGCACTATCAAGTAGTGTTGATTGGGAAGGAAGTGGGGGCAGATAGGAAGAACCCAGAAAATAAGCCTTTACTTTATCAGGTAATGTCCAGGATGTATCTGTAGTAAGGTAATAGTCCGTTCGGTTGGAAGGGGCTATTCCAAAGCCTGCATTGTAAACCTTACTGAAAACAGTAATATAAGATCCCGGATTTGCCTTTTCAGGATAGACCTGCTGGCTGGCCCTCGTCAGATCGGCTTGGGGAAAATCAATGGTATCCACAGCTTGTGCCGCTGACTGAAGCGAATTTCCGCCCTGGAACAGAACCAGCAGCAGAAATTTTAAGATTAAAATCTTGTTTTTTTTCATGTGTTTGATGATTTAAAAAGTGGTTTGTTAAAATCATCTTTTCTACAACTAATTGGAACCCAGGTAACCCCATTGATTTAATTAAATTAATGGATTTTGTAAAGAATAAGTTGAAGTATATTGATTTTGTCTCTGATTGTTTGTTTTGTTGCTTTACCTAATTCTCATATCTTTAGCTTCTCAAATCATCCTTATATTGCAATGCGTTACATTATAGCAGGAACTTTATTCTGCATAGCCTTATTTGCTATATTTTCATTTAATTCATCCGAATCTTCTGAAAGAAAAAATGCTGATCCTCGTGTAGAAGAGTTGTTGGCCAAAATGTCTCTGGAAGAAAAAATCGGTCAGATGACTCAGATTAATATTACCAAAATTGTTACTGACTCTCTGGCTGCAGTTTATGATTCCGCAACTACTCTGGTCATTGATACCAATAAAGTCATTCACTATGTAACAAAATATCATGTAGGGTCTTTTCTGAATGGTAGGGCAATGCCACCTGATGTCTGGTTCAGATTTACCAATCAGCTTCAGCGCGTCAATATGCGCCATTCCAAAAATAAAATTCCTATCATATATGGTGTTGATCATGTTCATGGTAGTAGTTATTTAAGTAATGGTACCATCTTTCCGCACAACATCAATATCGCCTGCTCTTTTGATACTACCTTTGCTTTTGAAGAAGGCTGGATCACGGCAACAGAAACAGCCGACCTGTACCATCGCTGGATATTTGCTCCTGTCTTTGATCTGGGAAAAAATAAATTCTGGGGACGGTATTATGAAACGTTTGGAGAAGATCCGTATCTGATTTCTAAAATGGGGGCTGCATATGTACGAGGACTTCAGGGTAACACAGAAATCGCTCCATATAAAGCAGCTGCATGTGCGAAGCATTTCCTTGGATATTCAGATCCGAAATCCGGTTGGGACAGGTCTCCTGCTGAAATTCCCGATCAGGCATTAAGAGAGTTCTATCTTCCTCCATTTAAAGCGGTAGTAGAGGCAGGTGTTAAAACTGTGATGATTAACAGCGGTGAGATCAACGGAATTCCCGTGCATGCAAACTATGATATTCTTACTAAGCTTCTGAGAAATGAATTGGGCTTTGAAGGCATCGCTGTTACAGACTGGATGGATATTATTGCCTTGCAGAAAATGCACTATGTAGCAGAAAACGAAAAGGAGGCTACTTTCTTAGCAATCACTGCAGGAGTAGATATGGCTATGGTTCCGTTAAATACGGACTTTTGTGATCATTTGCTTGCATTGGTAAAGGAGGGAAGAATCAGTGAGGAAAGAATCAATCAGTCGGTACGCCGTATTCTTAAAGTGAAATTTGATATAGGTCTTTTTGATCAGCCTTATCCAAGAAATGACAGGTTTAATAAAATCGGTTCCAAAGAGCATAAAGCAAAAGCTTTAAAGGCTGCAAAAGAATCCTTGGTGCTGATGAAGAATGATCAGAACGTATTGCCAATTAAGGCCGGCAAAAAGACCATTCTGGTGGTAGGTGAAACAGCAGACAAGAAAATACCTCTTTGTGGTGGATGGACATATAGGTTCATGGCTAAAAGCGAATACTGGTTTCCCAAAGACATGAAGACAATATACAGCGCGCTTAAAGATGAGTTTGCTGATTCAAAGGTCATATTTGCAAAAGAAAATGAAATTAAAAAGCTGGCTCCTTCTGCTGATATAATTATAGCAGCAGCTGGTGAAGAGAGTGCATATGCAGAAACTGACGGTAGTATTAACGATCTTGAACTTTCAGAATCTCAGGTTTCACTGGTAAAAACAGCAATAGCGACGGGGAAACCGGTTGTACTTGTTCTTACAGAAGGCAGGCCAAGAATTATCAGTAAGATTTACGACCAGTGTAAAGCTGTCCTGTTTGCAGGGCTCCCCGGAGTAGAGGGAGCTCAGGCCATAGCAGAAATTATCAGTGGAAAAACCAATCCAAGCGGTAAGCTTTCTTTTACCTATCCTTATAAGCAAGGGCATATCATTTCTTATAATCACAAGCAAAGTGAATATTCGATATTGAGACCGGTAGAAGGAGAATTAAAAAGATTTGCAATATGTGAGTTTGGACAGGGGTTAAGCTATACAAAATTTTCATATACTAAACTAAATCTGAGTGATACAGTAATCAGTAGTTCGGGAAAAATAATAGCTAAAGTAACCGTGTCCAATGTCGGGAAGTTAGTTGGTAAAGAATCAGTACTTTGGTTTCTTTCTGATGAATATGGGTCAATAACAAGACCAGTAAAGGAGCTTAAATATTTTGAGAAAAAGGAATTGCAGCCAGGGAAGTCTGTTGAATTTACATTTGTCATTGAACCTGACAAGCATTTATGGTTTCCGGATAAAGAAGGGAAAAAACTGCTGGAGCCAGGATATTTTACGCTTATGGTCGGAGATCAGAAAGCAAGATTCCGATTGAATATATAGTAACAAACGTAATATTTAGCTTCTATGAATGTAAAGCTCTTATTAAGAATTGCTTCCGGACTATTGATTTTTCATTTGATTGCTCATACTTTAGGGCATTCAGGGTGGAAACGTGCAGAGGAACCATTGAAACAAGAAATTATAAACAAAATGATCGATCATAAATTCCCTTTTATGGGGGTAGATAAAAGTATGGGCGATTATTTTGAAGGTTACGGTTATGCAGCAACAGTAGCACTGGCTTTTATGGCTGCAGTTTTATGGTTGATTTCCGGGGCCATAAACACCAATAGGGAATTAAGTTATAAAATCCTTTTGTCATTGTCTTTGGCACTTCTTTTCTGGGGTGGGATAGAGTTTATTTACTTTTTCCCATTTGCAGCTTCTATAACATTGCTAGCATGTCTTCTCTCCCTTGTTTCCGCTGTGCAGCTGAGAGGAAACAAATAAGTAAAAGCAGCTTCATTCTTTTTCTTTATTGATCATAAATCCTTTTTCATCTTTTAAAGGGTTTATGATTAAAATACAATTGTTCGGGCATCTTAAGCGCAAACAATAATGATTTTTTAAAGTTTTTTTAAAAAACACCTCACCGAGTTTTTTAAAATTCTGATGTTTGATGAATTGACAAGTCTGAAGGTACAGGCAGCCGAATTATCAGCTATAATTGATTGCATACCTGATGCCGTATACATTGGGGGGCCTAACGGTATCCTGAGAGCAAACAGGAAAGCCCTGGATATGTTCGGATTTGATACGCTGGATGAGCTTAATCAACAGATAGAGATTCTGGCAGATAAGATTAAAACCAGAGATCTGCATACTGGTAAAAGGCTGGCTACGGAAGAGGAACCTTTTTATAAAGCATTTTTAGGTCAAAGCAATGAAAGGGATGTTGTGACAACCCACCTCAAGTCAGGAAAAGAAATTATTGTAAGGTGCTCTGCTGCTCCTGTCATCATTGAAGGCAGAATTATAGCTGCGATTGCCATCAATACTGATATTACAGAAAAGATTAACAACAAGCGAGACCTCGAAAGTGCAATCAAAAGACTGAAAAAGCAGAATGAAGAACTGGATAAATTTGTCTATACAACTTCACATGATCTCAAAGCGCCCCTCAACACTATTCATCCCATTCTTCAGATCGTAAAAGATGAAAATAAAGGTGTGTTGAAAAACGATTCAGTAAAACTCCTTGATCTTGCAATAAGCAAGATCAGACACATGAATGATTTTATCCGTTCGCTGCTGAAATCAGCTACTACTTTGGAAAAAGTAAAGGAGCTGGTCGATTTGACCAAATTACTTAATAAAGTAATTGCTACACTTGACATACCTTCGAACATCAATATTTTTGTTAAACACAATCTTCCTGCAGTCTATTTTCATAAGTATTCCCTTATGCGAATATTTCAAAATCTCTTATCAAACGCCATTAAATTTATGGATAAAGAAAATGGTGTGATAAAAATTGATTGCAAAGAATCAAATGATAAGTATATCATATCCATAAGTGATAATGGTCCTGGAATCCCAAAGCATGAATTAGAGAAAATTTTTGAAAGATTTGGCCAGGTAAATAAAGATGCTTCAAAAGACAGTTCCGGACTTGGACTATCTATTGTCAAAGATATCATATCAGAAAACAACGGTTCTGTCTGGGCTGAATCTGAAATGAACAAAGGTTCTACTTTTTATTTTACAATCTTTAAACACTAAACTTCTTATTTGAGTTGCTGATGAACAATTAGCTTGTTCTCCTGTTGACTCTGCTGGTCTTTTGTTTATAGCATGCCTCTAGTCAGAAAAAAACATCCATTGGCAATAAGATGGTTTCATTGGATAAACTTCCCTATACTCGCACTGATGCTTTGGAGCGGCCTCTGGATTTACTGGGCTAATGATGAATACAGCATTAAGGCCGGAGGAAAGGTAATTGTAAAATTTTTTCCGGAATGGTTTTATGAAGCTTTCAATGTTCCGTTTAACCTTGCTGTCGGAATGGCCTGGCACTTTGTATTTATGTGGATATTTATGCTTAACGGATTTTGCTATGTATGTTATACCCTTTTCTCTGGAGAATGGAAGTACTTGGTTCCTGGCAAAGGGTCTTTTAAAAATGCCATAAAAATAACACTTCATGACCTCGGTCTGAGTAAAGAATCTCCTTCTGTCACGAAGTTTAACGGTGCTCAGCAAATTGCTTATACAAGTATAATAATTTTCGGGGCTGGTTCTGTCATTACAGGGTTTGCCATTTACAAGCCTATTCAGCTTTCCTGGCTTACATCTTTTCTCGGTGGCTATCAAACAGCCAGGCTGATACATTTCTTTCTGGCTTTAAGTTATGTTTTCTTTTTTGTTATTCATGTCATCCAGGTAATAAGGGCAGGATGGAATAATTTTAGAGCAATGATTTCAGGTATTGAAGTAATATCCATGAACGAACTCACTAAAGAAAATGAAGCCCAGCAATAAAAAAGATTTTAAAAACATTTCTGAACAAGAAATGCGCAGGGCAACTATCAAGTCGCTTGTTGGCTTTAGTTTGGGCGCCTTTGGACTGCTGGCTGGTATCAAATGGCTCGTTACCGGTTCAGATGCAGCTGGGTTATCACGACCATTGAGAAAGATTCTTGAGGCGAACAGAAAAGTTGCGGGTATATTGTACAGTAATAAAAATCTGGCGCCTGTTTTCTCCAAGGAGCAGGCAGTTTCGGTACCCAGACTTAATGGAACTATTGGTCTTGAAAGTTCAATTGACTTGGGTGGTTGGGTGCTCAGTATTCAAAATAATGGGAACATACGTGGATTGAATAAGACCTCAATGGAGCTGACTATTGACGAGATTAAGAAGCTACCCAAAACAGAGCTTACCTTTGAGTTTAAATGTATTGAAGGGTGGAGTGAAATTTCCAATTGGGGTGGTACTAAATTTTCTGACTTTATGAGAGTATACGGGCTGGGAGGGCTTGAGGCTGATAACGAAAATAAGAATCTTACTGAGTACGTTAGTCTTGAAACCCCTGATGAGGCTTATTATGTTGGTCTTGATATGGAAAGTGCTTTACATCCTCAAACTTTACTTTGCTATGAGATGAATGGTCTACCACTTTCCTCTGAGCATGGAGCCCCACTGCGCCTTATCGTACCTTCAAAATATGGAATCAAAAGTATAAAGAGAATCGGGAAAATAGCCTTTGTTGATCAAAGACCCTCTGATTATTGGGCCGAAAGAGGTTATGATTTTTATGCAGGTTTGTAATTTTAATGTACAACTTCTAACAGGTCTTTTTCCAGAGTGTTTTGAGGGCTTTCTACAACTCTTCCGGCTTCTTTACCATTAACCAAAATAATAAAAGTTGGAATCGAATGTACCTTATATTTTTTTCTCTAGCTTTTCCGGTGATTTTTTACTGCGATCGAGTAGATACAGCGAAATCTTTTCTCTTTTTATATTGGCCTGATCAGTGATTTTATAAAATCTGGGAAGTTCTCTTTTAGTATCGCCGCACCAGGTACCACCGAAAACAATGAAAGTAAGTTTACTTCCTTTTTCGGATAATGTTTTTATAACTGTGCTGTCTGGTGCATAGGCATTATAGCCTTCAGAAAACCATGGAAAATCTGAATCAACTTTTTTAATGTCGGTTTTCCCCGTCAAATCCTTTTCTCCGGAGCTTTGTGCTACACAGTTATGAATTGCAATGACAGCAATTAGTATTAGAAGAAAACCCGATATCCGCATATTAACTTAACCTCATTAATGTCTTTGTGTTTTGCTTACCAGTTTAGAGTGGTAATATAAATCATTATTTTAAATAATGAGAAGATAGGTTTTCAACGAGCTTTAAAGTTTTATCTCTGAGTCCAGAAGGCGATATGATCTCTACTTTATTACCCATCATTAATATCCATCTGGCAAAATAGTCAAGACTATAGGTGGCAAATCGCATCTGTGCTCCATCTTCTTCTTGATTTTCTTCGATCAGACCAAAGCTATATTTGCTTTCCTGAAGGTGGGGAAGTATCTCTTTGCTGACTTTAATTTCTACAGAGGAGAGCTCTTCTTCCTGGAGCATTTTATCAAAGTATTCTTTAAGAGTAGGATGTTTGATTCTGAGAAAAGTTTCTGAAGAAACGTTTATCTTATTGATTCTGTCGAGTCGGAAATCTCTATAACCTTTTCTCAACCTGCAATAGGCAATCAGGTGCCAGTTAGTGCGGTAAAAGCAGATTCCTATTGGTTCTACATCTCTTTCTGTAGTTTCTCTGGCTGTGGAATAGTCAAGTTTTAAAATTTTATTATTGATAAGAGCGCCTTTTATCAGTGTTAGGTTCAGGTCATCTACAGTTGGCTTAGAGTTGGGATATGGCTGAATTAGTATTTTTTGATTCAGGCTGTCCAGCTCATCTTTTTTATCATTATCAATGACAGCCCTGACTTTTGTAAGTGCATCATTAAAACTTTTTGCTGTACCCTGATCTGTTTGCTGTTCAATGAATTTTCCTGCTAACAGCAGAGCTCTTGCTTCTTCATGGGTAAACATAACTGGAGGTAAGTGAAAACCGTCTGTTAGAAAATATCCGACTCCTGCTTCTGCCCCTATAGGGATCCCGCCTTCTTCAAGTGCTCTTATATCTCTGTATACCGTACGAATGCTGAGGTTGAAATGGGTGGCAAGCTCTTCAGCCTTTACCACCCTTTTGCTTTGCAGTATTGTAAGTATCGCATGAAGGCGATCTACTCTGTTCATATTTTAACCGGGATTATGCGTATGAAAAATTCTGTTTGATCATCTCATAGGAGGTACTAATTAAATGGAATGATGAAACGGAATTTTTCAATGGCTAATGATTAATTTGAATTTAATTTATTCCGATCTGAATTTCGGTAATATTATCATGAGATGCCATACCTGAAAAACTTTTATAAACTTCTCTCACCTGATTCGAAGGCTTGATTCCGCTTTTATATACGTTTTCAAAGAGTTGCTGGTAAATGCCCGGAAGGTTTAATAAATCTCCGTTGTGGGTATGAGAAAGGCATTTATAGTCATCGAATTTTTTGATTTTGTGAATTTCGCTTTTAAAGTTTATGCTTTCCTCTACTGGTAATGCTATTTCCAGTGTAAATTCTTTGTCTCTGTCATTGGAACAGTTAAAGTAAATGAATTCCATAGGACCGGAAGCTTTTAATCCGCCTTTTGCAACTGCTTCATAAACACCGTCAACAGCTTTATCTGCAAATTCCTTTATTTTGTTAAGTGTTGTTTGTGTTGTAAAACAAAGGTAATGTCCTGATGGGATGAGTTTGGTTTCCATTTTTTTCTTTGAGTTTATGTTAAATAATAACACAAACTTAAAGCCCTCTTATGACAGCCTTATGTCAGCAGTAAATTTAAATCCGGAAAATTTATTTAATACAGGACGCTTATCCGGATATAGCTTGCCCCGTTATTAATATTGGCAATGTAGTAACCAATGGGAACAATATTCCCTTTTTCAGATATACCATTCCACTCTGCAGGTATAGATAGTTCCTTAATTTTATTGCCGCTTTTATCATAGATGACCGCCTTTCCTGTTTCAGAAAAGAAAAATCCGTCTTTATCCCCATCATCATTTGGGGTGATGAAAGTCTCATCACAGGGTTCAACAGGGATTTTTATAACATCCGGAAAATCCTTTTGGCAGTTTTCATCTAATGATATTTTAAGGCTGTAGAATTCGTCAGAAAGTCCGGTGAAGGATCCGAAACTTGACTTAATGGTATTTGCCGTGCTTTGGGACTTTAATTCATAAACGAGTGTTGCAGGATTTTCACCTTCCAGTTTAATTAACACTGATCCTGAACCCAGACAATTGATTCCCGATATGCTTAACGTAAGCTTACTCACATCAAGACAAGAAGATACGGATACTAAAAAAGTATCCGTGCGTAGTGTTACGCCTGGGAAAGACGGATTGGTTATTCTAACAGCATATTTACCTCCATTGGCATTTGTAATATTGGGTATAGTAAGGATGTCCTCATTGGTTGTTGCTATTTTATTTCCATTAAAATACCATTCGTAAGTATTATTTGTCATCAATGGGTCAATACCAGTGCGTATCGTAAGATCAGAGAATTCATTGCCATTATGATTATTGACATTAAAGTCTTTCTGAGGATCAAGTTTAAATACGTTTTTGAAATTCGGATATCCGAGTAGTGAGGTGAAATCTTCAAATGTAAAATGGTTTAAGTGAAACTCAACCTTCTTTAGCTTTGTAAGGTTGCTGACATCTGGAATTTTAGTTAAAAAGTTTCTGTCAAGGGAAAATTCCTGAAGGTTGACGTTTTTACTTACGTTAGGCGTTAATACTATGTTGTTGGTACCTGCATTGATCTTAATTAGGTTTAGATTGTTTTGCAGATCAGGGAGAGCTTGCAACTGATTTTTCCAGATAGTTAGCTCTTCCAGTAAAGTAATTTTATCAATTGATGGAATTGCTGTAATCTGATTGTTTCCAACATCTATTTTTTTAAGACTTACCAGGTTGTTTAATTCAGGAAGGGAAGTCAGAAAATTATTGGATGCAATAAGTTGAACCAATGCCGTATTCCCACTCAGATCAGGTAAAGAAGTAAGAGCGTTGTTATAAAGAAACAGTGTTTTAAGTTTGGTAAGATTACTTAAGTCAGGAATAGTAGTAAGGTTGTTAAAAGTAAGTTCTATTCTTGTTATTTCCTTCAGGCCTGAAATGTCCGGAATCGAAGTAAGCTGGTTATTGTTCGCTTTTAATACTTCAAGACTGGTGAAATACTGAATGCCTTCCAATGTTTGAATGTTTTTTTCCGAACAGTCAAGAGTGCCGTCTATATCTTTCGCTTTTTCTAAAATCAGACTATCATTTTTAATGGCTTTGGAAAATTCTTTTTTCAGGAAGGCAAGAAAGTTCTTGTCAGGAATGGCAATATTCTGTGCCTGTAGAATACCTTGAATTCCACAAAAAAGAATAATTAATATGAATGCCTTTTTTGTCATTTTACTATTGTTACACTGCCTTGTACCAAACTACCCTTACCTCTGTCAATAACAAAGATATAATATCCCGGCTTAATTTCTCCGCTTTTTCCTTCTCCGGACCAATGTTCTATATCACCTTCTGCAACTTGTTTTTCAAAATATATATTTCCTGATGAGTCATATATCAACAGCTTTCCTGCTTGGCCATTGGACGGAATTTCCCAATGCTCGTCTATAAACGGATTGAAGGAATAGTCTTTAGGGCAGTTTTTGTTTTTCACTGTAAGATGATCATACGTTTTTTTACATCCGTTGCCATCTGAAATGATAAGTTTATAGGAGCCGGACGCTAAACTGGTTGCATCTTTAATTTCATCACCATTAAATACTGTGTACGTATATGGCTCCGTTCCTCCTTTTATTTGCTGAACTCTTATTGCTCCTTGCTCTTCTCCCTCGCAGGTTTCAATTGTCTTAACAGAAGCCGTCAATTCTGTTTTCTCACATGGGCTCAGGCTTGATTTTTCTTCAGAACTAATTTTATCTGAGGTATTTGAAATGACAGGTTCATTTTCCCCTTGATCCTGCAAATCCAATTGAATGGTAGGAAGACTCTCAGTTGTAACAGCAGGAGCAACAGATTCCGAAACCACAATCTTGTTGCTATTCTTGTCTACAGTATTTTTCTGAGCTGCTTTAGAGTTCTTTTCAAATAATGGTTTTGAAGGTAATGACTCATTGCTTTCAGGAGTAGTTTCCTGAATTTCCTGATAATGGTTATATGCTGGTTTCTCCGAATTATTCTGATACCAGAACCATCCTGCTAAACCAAGAAGAGTTGCAGCAAAAATTGTGATGGCTGTATATTTTATCTTTACTGAAGAAGAGTGGTCAGGCTGATTTTTTATCAGTGCACTTACCTCAAGGAGCCTGTTTTCTATTACAAGATCATCAGCAAGCTCATGAAGCTTTACTTGTCTTGCCAGATCAGGATCACTGGACAATTCTGCTTCAAATGCCAATAGATTTTCAGTTGTAAGCCTTCCATGGATATAATCTTCAATCTGACTGTATATAGAATCTTCAGGCTTCATATTCCTTTTAACTTATCTGCAAGTGCAGGATTATTTTCTATCTCTTTTATCAATTTTTGTTTACATCTCTGCTGTTGCATTTTTACAGCATCGACAGAGCTGAAGCCCATTCTGATCATTATATCCTCCATTAAGAGGTTATAATAAACAGTATTGGTAAGCAGCTCCACACATTTTTCTCCAATTCCTGAGAATAGGGATTTAATCACATTCTCATCAGTACGCTCTGGCGGGCGATCCCATGGAGAGGGTTCCTGTTCAAATGCTTCATCGCCTATCGTTTCCAGATACTGAATCCTTTGTTCTTTCTTAATTTTATTAATCCACAGATTAATGCTGATCCTGTAAAGGTATCCGTAAACCTTGTACTTAGGATCAAATGTATTCTTGATTACTTGTTTATAGAAAAGCAGAAGGCAGTCCTGAAATACATCAGACGCATCTTCTTTTCTCCCCGAGTTTTTTCGGATATAATTTTCAACAAGAGGAAATACTTTTTTATAAAGATGAGGAATAACTTCCTTATCTTTGCCATTGCGTATTAAATCCGGTATTTGTTCTTCTGAAATTTTCACAAGTTATTTCTAATACATTTCAGGAAACTGTAGGTAACGAAGTGGAGTAAATAATTTTAAATGTTCACTTTTGAATTTTAAAACCGGATGCGCATTAGTCTTTTTAATATATTCTTTTTTTTATATCTGACTGCAAATGCGCAGGTTACAGATGTGTTTCCTGAAAATTATACAACATACTTTAATAATACGGCAATTGTTAATCCTGGATTTGTGCAGGAAGATTCTAAAGCAGAATTTTTTTCCATGTACAGACAAAGAACCGGGGCATTCCAGAAGATTGCCAGTTATTCAGTGACTTGCAGTAAAGTTTTCAGAAAGGAAAACAATGCAGCCCATCTTGCCAGGGTATTTTTTTCAAATGACAAAGAAGGTCCATATATTAATAAACCCAGATTTTATTTTAACTATGCATATGCTATTCCTCTTGCAGAAGAAACTTCTCTTTCAGCTGGTTTAGCAGCAGGATTTACACAAGTTTATTTTTCAGCACCTTCCGCAACTGCATCCGGTAACTCAACGATGCCAGACGGGGCGATCGGTATCACCTTCAGGAGAAAAAATTTTTTTTCAGGAATATCTTCACAACAGGCTTTCAATGCAGAATCTAATCCTTTAAAGGCCAATGTAAAACTCAGAAGGTACTATAATTTTTTACTAAGTCAGGAAAAAGACTTAAGCCCTTCACTAAAGTTGAGAGGTAATTTTATGTATCAGCTATTACCATCAAATACAGATCTTTTAAATATAGTCCTGGAAGGAAGTTACAACGACATTTTCAGGTTAGGTGGGGCATACAAAAGCAGGGAAGGTCTTGCTTTAATCGGGTCTGTGGAGGCCAATCTTGGGGATGATAAAATTTTTATATGTTTTGCCTATAATACTGGTGTTTTAAGTAAATTAAAGTATGGCTTTAACTCTATAGAGATAAATTTCGGTTATAAGATAAACTGACAGGGATAAGATACTTGTTTTCGGCGAATTGTTTAACAATTTATTAGAATAGTTAAAAAACAATAAAAATGATTTTTAGTTATGAGTATTCAAAATACTTAATTTTGGGTATTGTTTAAGTGTTTAATTATTAATAAGTTGGCTTCTCTTAGGTCGAAAAGTTTTTTTACTTTTATCTTTAAGGTCTTTTGAATTCAGTTAAATAAATCTTTTAAAGATTCAATTATGTTGAACCCTTCCGAAATAATGATAGATGAATCAGTTTTGTGGAAGGAGACCTTCATCAAAACACTGAAAAGGTCTTCCGATGGAATATTTGCTTTTGATGAATTTGGGAAGATATTTTTCTGGAACAACTCTCTGGAATTATTGACAGACTATCCATCCCGGCTTGCAGTGAAGCTCAGTTACAATGATGTTTTCTGGCCTGACTCCTTTGCCGTCTTATATAATAAGGTTAAGGATGGAGAAATTGTAGAAATACCCCTTACAAGATATTCATTTAAACCTGGTAAGAAGGTTTATTTCAAAGGAAATCTATTTCCTGTTTTGGATACAGATGGAAAATTTTTCGGAGGTATAGGATGTCTCACGCAACTTACTGGACCGGGTTTTGTAGAAGCGGAAGTTTTAAGTGAAGATGATTTGATCGGAGAGGTGGAATCCCTCGCCAGAGTTGGTCGCTGGGAAATGGATATAGTGACTGGTTATACTTTTTGCTCTAATCAGATCTATGATATATTTGAGATTAGTCTAGACGGACCAGTATGTCTGGAAGATCTTTTTTGCTATGTTCATTCTGAAGATATTTCAAAAGTAATTCAGGTTATTGATTGTGCCCGAGAAGAAAAGAGATCCATTGATTTTAACTACAGAATTATAACTCCTAATGAGAACCTGAAATACATATTAGGAAAGGCTAAGCCTGTGCTTAATGAAGCCGGAAAGCTTGTCCGACTTCTTGGATATTTTCAGGATATCACTTATAGAAAACGTACAGACAGCCTTTTGTCAGGCATTGTGCATTCTTCAGGGATGGGTTTTATGATGCTCAAGCCTGTCCGTAATGAAGATAAGGACGTAACAGATTTTCAACCGGTATTCTTTAATCATTTTACCGAAAAGTTTCTTAATAAAAAGTTTAGGGAATTGCGTGGGAAAAGATTCTTTGCCGAATATCCAGGCCTTGTAAAACTAGGCATATTGGATCAGTTCAAAGATGTAATGACTAGTGGAGAACCCAGCACCAATGAAGTTTATTACGGGGAAGATGGATTTTCAAACTGGTTAAGGATCTCAGCAGTACGAAATGAAGACTCCTGTATTATAAGTTTTGAAGATTATACAGAGAGAGTTGATGCACTAGAAGAATTAAGAAAAAATCAGATCTTTCTATACCAATCTCAGGAAGCCGCAAACATCTGTTCTTTCGAATGGGAATTAAAATCTGACAATTTCAAAGTGACCCCTGAGTTGCGAAAGATGTTTGATTATCCTTCCAAAGGAACGATTACTTTCAAAGATATCCAGAATTGCGTGGAAGAATATGACAGATTGAACATAATGAGTTTTGTTGAGACCATCATTGAAACCAACGAACCGTGGGAGCTTGAATGCAAAGTGAAGACAATCATGGGGAGGGAGATTTATTGCTGGATGAAGGCAACTATATTCATTGATAACGCTGGTGAGAAAAAACTTGTTGGTAGTATCATGGATATTACAAAAAGAAAGAAGGCTGAATTGGACCTGGAAAAGTCAAAGCTTCAGCTTGAGAGGATTTCCAAGGCGCTGAAAGAGTTGAATGAGGAACTTGAGATAAAGGTGAAAGAAAGAACTCTTGACTTGTCCGTGAGCAATGAGAGGTTCAGGTTGATATCCAATGCGACTAACGACTCTATGTGGGACTGGGATTTTATTACTAATGAATTCTGGTTTAACGATGCTTATAAAGCACATATTGGTTTTGAAAATCTTGAAGGCAAAGCCGGGCTTGACTACTGGAAAACCAGAATACACCCCGATGACAGAACGCGTATACTTGACAGTTTTGACTGTATATTTTTTTCGCAGGAATCAAATTGGAGAAATGAATATAAGTTTTGCAAGAATGACGGAACCTATGGTTATGTAATAGACAGGGGCTTTGTTATCAGAGATGAGAAGGGGAAAGTAATAAGAATTGTAGGCTGTCTTACAGAAATAACAGAAATAAAGGCCATTGAGTCCAGGCTTCTTGAAAGTGAAGAAACCTATAGGACCCTTGCGGATTCAATGCCACAGCTAGTCTGGATTACAAATGAAACAGGAGAGATCATTTTTACGAATAGAAAGTCGGAAGAGTATTTAGGTAAATCGTTTGACGATCTCAAAGGCAACGGATGGTTTAATTTTATTCATCAGAGTGACTTAAGTAAAGCACTTTACAAGTGGAACCAAAGCCTTGTCACCGGTGGTGAATTTAGTGTTGAATACAGACTCAAAAACTGTCTGAACGATTACAGATGGTTTCTTTCCAGAGCTGTGCCTATTAAAGGTGAAAATGGAAAGAATGTAAAGTGGGTAGGTACATCAACAGACATTCACGACCAGAGGATGATGTTGAATAACTTCGCATCTGCTCAGGTAAAATTGAGTGATATCAATAATCAGCTCAATACTAAAAATGAAGAGCTTAAGAAAATTAATAAAGAGCTCGACAACTTTGTATACATGGCATCTCACGACCTTACCTCACCTGTGAGAAATCTTGAATCATTAATGGAACTCCTCCTTAATGAGTTAAATCCTGATCCTAATAATGTTAAACTTAATTTTCTCATTAACCTTGTAACAAGGTCAATAAGTATTCTTAAGAAAACTATCAGTGACCTTTCTGAAGTAGCCAAAACCGAAGAAGATCCTTTCCTTATTCAGGAAGTACATCTTGATGAAGTACTTGAAGAGGTGAAAGACAGTATTAAAGATCTGATAGAAGGAAGTGAGGCTATCATTCTGGAAGATTTTAAAGTGAAATCACTGAGGTTCAGAAAGAAGAATATGAGAAGCATTTTATTCAATCTGCTCTCCAATGCCATAAAATACAAGTCTCTGGAACGAAAGCCTGTTGTAGGAATAAGAACGGAGTTCGTAGCTGACGATATTATTCTGCTTGCAATTCAGGACAATGGAAAAGGTATAAGAAAAGAAGATTATCCAAAAGTGTTTGCTCCATTTAAAAGAATAGATTATGGCGTGGAAGGTACGGGGATCGGAATGTCAATAGTTAAAAGAATTGTAGACAATAACGGCGGTAAAATCGAAGTAAACTCCAATCCGGGAGAAGGAACCGTTTTTAATATCTTCCTGAAAATTTAATCTGATCTTTAATAACAATTGAATCCTGAGATTAGTCTTTATTCTATAATGACTTCTCAGGATTTTTTTATTTCCTTTTAGGGAAGTGTTTCTTTTAGTGACAGTGTTGTATAATTAATTAGTGGATCGAATGAAAAAGAGTAAGAAAAACAGAATCTCTGGAAAAGACGCGGAATTAAATAGTGTGAATGAAAAGAAAAACAAAACTGGAAATACAAACGAACTATCACTCGGAGGTAACTCCACTTCATTCAAGATAGATCTTAACTATACAAGCAGCGTAGAATTTTCATTTGACGATCTGCAGGAGGAGGTTGAATAAATCAATAGGAGGGAATTAGTATGGAAGAGAAAACAAGAACTTTTAAGTTTAAAACCAATATAGATTGTGTTCCATGTATTCAGCAAATCAGATCTGTTTTTGATGATAGTCCTGGTATAGATTACTGGTATGTAGAACCATTTGGCGAAGAGCCGGAACTAACTGTTTCCAGCCAGGGGCTGGATGAACAGGATATTATAGAATTGGTTCACCATGCTGGATATGAAGCAAGAAGGATTTGATACCCGTTGAATCAAATGAACTGAATCAAATTATTCAATTTAGTTCTTTATATAGGATACTTCATTACAGATGTCAGGACCGGAAGTCTTTATTTAATATGTTTGAATGTGTATTTCAAACTATTTTCCGGTCACCTGATGTTTTTTATTAAAAGGAGGATATTCTATATGAAAAATATAGCTGTAAGTTCTGTCAATGCGCTTAATGAAATACTTTCATCCAGACAGGAAGCTTATAGGAAAGCATTTTCGCTTACGCTGGCTCGTCCTGTGCATGATCTCATGCATAACCATTTCAGAAAATCTCTGATATTAAAAGGAGAGTTAAATAAAATGCAAGGTAGTTCCAACAATGAAGACCGGCTTGAAATCTCATTTTCTAAAAATATCTGGACAGATCTTGGCAGTGCTATAGAAAATGGCGGTATTAATAAAGAACAAACAGTGCTTGATGCATTTGTTCAGGCTGAGGAAGGGACTATAGAAGAAATTACTGTGATCATTGAAAATTCTCCCGATGCTGATGAAAATTCTAAAGCTGTTTTATTAAGAATAAAAAAAGAAGTTTCTGCTGACCATAAAGAACTAAAAAGTTTATGGATTTCTGACTAGTATTATTGCCAGCTTCCTCCTAAAGCTTTTATCAGATAAATTGTATACGTAAACTGATCTCCTCGAATTTGTACTGCAACGCTTTGTGCATTCAGTGCTGTTCTTTC
Organism: Sporocytophaga sp.; assembly: GCA_024707265.1. Classification (GTDB taxonomy): domain Bacteria; phylum Bacteroidota; class Bacteroidia; order Cytophagales; family Cytophagaceae; genus Sporocytophaga. Next base: position 879,538 of record JANQAB010000002.1, read on the forward strand.
ATTGTTTACTACTTCATAGTATGTTACCAATCCTTTGGAATACCTCTCTCTCGAAAGCATTGCCGTGAGTTCGGAAGTTTTCATTATTGAATCCTGAAGGATAGATTGCTCCTTTCTTTGAGCAAGTGTGTTCAGTGCATCTTCTACTTCTCTGAAAGATGATAAAACAACCCTTTCATATTGGGCTGTTGTCTGAAGGTACCGAGCTTTAGCCATTTGGATTAAAGCAGTATTCCTGCCTCCCAGAAATACAGGTAATGAAAGTGTTGCTCCAAGCAGCCAGGTTTTGCTGTCAATAGAAACAAGGGTATTGACATCTCTGCTTAACGTTCCGGCCGAACCTGTTAGGATAAGAGAGGGGAATTTGTATGCCTTATATATGCCAATTGCTGCATTGGCAGCTTCAGCAAGTTGTTCCTGACTTTGTATGTCAGGTCTTCTTTTTAAAAGGTCAGAAGGAATCCCTTCAGGTATTTGTGGAAGTTGAATGTTCCATTCTTTTTTGGGTAGGGAAAAACTATAAGCCGGAAGCCCGCACAGCATAGCCAGAGCATGTTCAGCCACATTTCTAAAGTTCTGCAGATCGTAATACTGTGATTGGATGGTTTGGTAATCGTTCTGGGTCTGACTTAAATCAAGTAGTGTGATTAACCCAACCCTATAACGCTCCTCTGTAAGCAAAAGGTTGTCTTTTCTGGTTTGAAGAGCTTTTGTATATATGTTAATCTTAAGATCAGTAAGTCTTACCAACATATAGTAATAAGCTACATCAGTAGTGATGGATAATAAAACACCGTTCATATCTGCAGTATAAGAGGCATATCTATGCTTTGCTGCCTGTACATTATTTCTGTATTTGCCCCATAAGTCAATCTCATAATCAAAGTCTAAAGGAAGCTGAAAGGTATTGATGATTACACCGGGAAGCTGATTTCCTGTAGTTTGGAATGGATTCGGCCTGTTTTGTGATAGCTGATTCCTTGTTGCTGATGGATTAAAACGTATTGCAGGAAATAAATCCGAAGCTGAAAGTTTTATATTGGCTCTTGCTTCGTCCAGCCTGGCAATAGCATTTCTGATATCCGGATTGGCTTTTACAGCAAGCTCTTCCAGAGAATCAAGTGTCGGGTCATTGAATATGGTCCACCACGCTTGAAAGTTACTATGTTTAATGGTTATTATCGTGTCGGAAAGTTTTTGAGAAGTATAGATTTTCCAGTGTCCATCTTCATATTTTTCTCTTATCTCTTTTAATCCATTGTTATTGGGACGAAAGGAACAGGATAATAAAAGATAAATGCTCAATACCAGTAAATTCGAGTATGGACAATGGCGAAAAATATAATCACAGGCTTTCATTGTCTGTTATCTTTGATTACCCGTTTCCTGTGTGAAAGATGCTTGTTGTTTTCCTACTACATTTACTTTGACTCCATCTGTCAACTTATCAGTGGGGTTTGTAACCAGCCATTCATCACCATTGATTCCACTATATAATGCAAGAAATTTTCCATAATCTCTGGCTATTTTAATCTTTTTAAGTTGTATAGTATTATCTTGGTTCAGGGTGGCAACTTCGGTGCCTTCAGCTCTTACGATAAGCGTGTTCGCAGGTATCAATACAACTTCACCTTCTCTTGCAGGTTTAAATCTGACTTGCACATACATACCTGGTCTTAGTTTAAGGTCTGGATTCCTGACATGGATTTCTGTAAGCAAAGTTCGGCTTGCAGGATCCAGAGCCTCTGCAGTTCTTGCCACTTTTCCCGTAATTATATATTCAGGATATTTCTCAAGAATAATTTCAGCAGGAATGCCTTCTGTTATATTGGCCGAATATACCTGTGGAACATTTACATAAGTTCTTAATATGTCAATCTGTTCTACTTTAAACATCGGTATAGTATTGGACGGGCTTATGAGGCTTCCGAAGTCAACATTTCTTGCAGTGACAATTCCTGCAAAAGGTGCTCTGATTGTTTTAAAGGAAAGCATAGCTTCTGTTTGTCTTACAATAGCAAGATTAGCCTCATAGCTTGTTCTCGCCTGATCTATCTCTTGTTTGGAAACAGCACCTGGAATACGTACACTGGAAACTCTGTCGTAGTTTGCCTTTGCAAGTGACAATGACGCTTTGGTCTGAGCAAGCTGCTGATCTATTTCCGGAGTTTCAATTTCAGCAAGCAGCTGATTGTTTTTTACAGAGGTTCCGATATCAGTGTACCATTTTTTTATGTACCCGTTAACGCGAGCGAAAATCTGGGTTTCTTTAAAAGCTCTTACTTCTCCCGGAAGTTCTATAGTGGTAGTATCTTTGGTTCTTAATGCTCTTACCAGGATTACAGGTTGTGTCGAATTGATTTTTACATTTGCTTCTTCATGAAGCATTTTTTTATTTCTGAGCTTTGGTACCAGGCCGATAAGGAAAAGTATGGCAAGTGTTACTATCAATAGTAGTATCGGTAATAGTTTGATTTTATGCTTCTTCATGCGATACTTTCTTTTTTCCTTTAAACACACTATAAAATACCGGAACTATTAAAAGAGTAGTAAAAGTAGCAACTATTAATCCACCGATTACCGCCCTTCCAAGCGGAGCATTTTGTTCTCCCCCTTCTCCAAGTCCTAAAGACATGGGTAGCATTCCTATAATCATAGCCAGGGCTGTCATAATAATTGGTCTTAATCTTGTGTACCCGGCAGATAAAGCGGATTCATATGCATTTTTTCCTGCAAGCATTTCATCGTTTGCAAATGTTACAAGCAGAATACTGTTAGAAGTAGCTACTCCCATGCACATAATCGCCCCCATCAGCGCTGGCACACTTACAGGTGTTTGGGTGCAGAATAACATCCACGCAATCCCGGATAGAGCTCCGGGGAGACCAAGCAGTATGATGAAAGGATCCAGCCATGATTGAAAATTGATGACCATAAGCAGATATACCAATAGTATGGCAAATATCAAGCCCAGAGCCAAACCCTTAAAGGAGGAGTTCATACTTTGGACCTGTCCTTTAACTTCAATAGAAGTGCCTCTTGGAAGCGTTGTTCTAACTTCGTTCAGGATTTCATTGATCTTGTCTGATACACTTCCAAGGTCCGAATCCTGAACGCTTGTGAATATGTCAATAACTGGTTGTACATTATAATGGGACACAAGACCCGCAGTAACAGACCTGTCAAATTCAGAAAGGTTGGTAAGCAACTGTGGTTGTTTTAATTTGCTTGAGGTGATTGTTGTTTTCCCCAAGTCTTCTATAGAATTTATTTTATATTGAGGTGTTTGAACTGCAACAAAATAACTAATCCCGTTTTTGGGATCCAGCCAGAAGTTAGGAGCTGTCTGGCCGCTGGAGGAGAGAGATATCAATACACTATTGGCTACATCTCTTTGGGTCAAACCTATTTGCTGAGCTTTTGTACGGTCCACATTTACTTTAACCTGCGGAATATTGAAGACCTGCGGAATATAAACATCTGCAGCTCCCGGAATTTTAGAAACCTTATTGGCAATATCAAGAGCTATTTTATAATTGGATTGTTGATCTCTGCCTACTACCTGTATATCTATAGGAGCCGAGATACCGAAATTAAGGATCTGTGTTACAATGTCAGAAGGAGGGTAGCTGATCTCAAGTCCAGGTATTCTTTCGTTAACAACCTTTCTGATTTTTTTCATATAGACTTCTGAAGGGACGCTTTGATTTTTTAAAGAGACCTGTATTTCACCTTCAAATGATCCTATTGAAGAATACCCGCCCCAGGCCAGGTTAATACCGCTGTTGGGCAAGCCCATATTATCAAGCATCAAATCAAGTTCTTCAGGAGGAATGATTTCCTTGATAATTTCTTCTACCTTGCCAAATATAATTTCTGTTTGCTCTATTCTTGTTCCACTGGGAACTCTAATGTGCAACCTGAATTGTCCTGCATCAACTTTCGGAAAAAAATCTTTTCCAAGTAACGGAAATAAAGCAGCGCTGATTAAACAAAAACAAAGAAAGAGGATAATGGCAAAAGCTTTACCTGAAAGCACTCTGTCAAGAACACTTTTATAACGGTCTCTTTTTTGTTCAAACCACTTATCAAATCGCCTATGAATTTTCCATATAAGGGAGTTGGCTTTTTTATCAGGATATCGATCTGGCTGATAAAGATGTAATTCTTTTCCCATAAGGTATTGAATAGAAACTGGCACAAAAGTCCTTGAAAGAAAGTAAGAAGCCAACATTGCAAAGATTACAGAAATCGCAAGAGGAGAGAACAAAGACTGAGCAACTCCTGAAAGAAAAAAGATAGGAAGAAATACGATACAAATGGAGAAGGTACTAACCAGGGCAGGTAATGCTATTTCTTGTGCGCTATCAAGAATACCTTGTTTCAGAGGTTTCTCAAGTATCAGGTTTCTGGTTGTATTTTCTATCTCTACTGTAGCGTCATCTACAAGTATTCCTACTGCAAGTGCAAGTCCTCCAAGGGTCATAATGTTCAATGTTTGACCGAGCGCATATAATACAATGATAGATGTCAGAATACTGAGAGGAATAGAAAGGACAACCACTAAAGTGCTTCTCCAGCTGCCAAGAAAGAGAAGAATCATCAGACCTGTAAGACATGCAGCAATAGCAGCTTCTTTAACAACATTGTTAATAGAGGCTCTCACAAAAAAGAGATTGGTCAAAAAGCAACTTTAATTCAAGCTCATCAGATACTGTTGATAAAACTTTAGGAAGGGCTTTTTTTACCCGTTCTATAATGTCAATTGTTGATGCGGAACCTGCCTTTAGTATGGTAAGAAAGCTTCCTCTTTGTCCGTTAAATCGGACAATATTGGTTTGTATGGAATAGCCCTCATGTACATAGGCTACATCCTTTACAAAGATCACGGCCCCATTGACTTCCTTTATGGGCATATAATTGAGTGCATCGATTACATCTGTACTGGAGTTAAGTTTTACATCATATTCTTTTTCACCCATTTTTACAGTTCCGGCAGGCAATATCAGGTTTTGTGAGACCAGGGCATTCGAGACATCCGTTGGAGATAGGTTTTTAGCGTTAAGGGCTTCCAGGTCCAGATCGACCATTACATTTCGTTGCTTTCCTCCATAGGGTAGCGGTATTTGCGCACCTTGAACTGTTGCCAATCCGGTGCGGATAAAATTTGTTGCAATGTCATTAATGGCTTGTTCCGGTAATGTTTTGCTGCTTAGTGCTATCTGCAGGATAGGTACATTAGAAGCATTGTATCTTAAAATTAAAGGGGCTGTAATTCCAGGAGGAAGTATTCGCAATAAGCTTAGTGAGCTTGATGTAAGCTGAGCTACTGCAGCTTCCACCTCTGCTCCAGGTTGAAAGTAGATTTTGATAACAGAAACACCCCTATAGGATTGAGATTCTATGTGTTCAATGTCATTGACTGTTGTTGTATAGGCCCTTTCACACACTGTTACAATTCTCTGCTCCATTTCTTTGGGAGAAATGCCATTGTAACTCCAAATAACACTTACTACCGGAATGTTTATGTTTGGAAATATATCAACGGCCATTCTGCTAATGGCGACGAGTCCAAGGATGAGAATAAGCAGTGAAACTACTATAAAGGTATATGGCCTGTCTAATGCTAATCTTACAATCCACATTTGCAAGTGGGTTTTAATTGCTGCATTAGAGGTAACCTCTGAATAATGTAAAGGTTTATAAAGAGAGGAAAATGTCAGTAAATAATTAGATTAAAAATGATAAAGAACTGAAGAAGCTTAAAAGGAATAATTTGAATGAAGGGTTTTTTAAGAGAGTTAAATTTTAGGACAAGGTTGATTCGAAGGTTATGATTAAAATAGGCATAATGCGACTATTGTTGTTCTAGTTTTTGGAACAAATTGTCTGAAATATTTGAAAAACTAAGGCAAATTTTTGGGAAAATGTTTGAAATATGGAGTAAAATCAAAAAATTACTCACGACAACTTGAAATATTTATACTTTATTATAACCTTCTGTTTTTTAGTGTATTGTGTGGTGGCGAGAAAAAATAGTTTTATTTTTTCTCAATTTCCTGCACAACCTTTTCTAAAGCCTATCAGATTTGACCTCTGATTAGACCAATGATGATTTTTTGAAGACGATTCTTAAATTTCTAATTTTTATTTTGGAGCGAAAAGGTAAATTTTCTTACATGGTAATGTGATATCCTGGTTGGTCCTAATTAACCATTGTTAGGGGGCAGCGTAAAATCCGACCAACTAACAAGTATCAGAAAATTAACCAGATAGCAAGTATGAGTAAGAAAAGAATTGTTGGGATGGCTATTGCAATAGCATCTCTGACAAGTTTAGAACCTACAAAGGTTTTCGGTCAAAACCCAGCCGAAACCACAGAAGCAGCTCCGGCTGATGATTTACTGGACCTCTCCCTGGAAGAATTGTTAAATATGAAGGTAACCTCAGGTTCGTTCCTGGATCTTGATCTTAAAAACTCTGCTTTGAGTTTGACTGTAATTAATCAGGAGCAAATCCATCTTTCAGGGGCCAGGCATCTTTCCGAATTGCTCGAAATTTATGTACCCGGCTTTCAATACATGTACAATAAGTGGAATGGTGTTATTTGGGGAATGCGTGGGGTAGCTGCGGATAGGAATACCAAATTTATTTTCCTTGTAAATGGCCACAAGATGAACACTGAGGCAAGGGACGGTGCTAACATGGAGCTCGATTTGGGTATGCTGGGAGACATAGAACGCGTGGAGATTATACGTGGTCCGTCTGGTCTTATCTATGGTTCCGGAGCCATCGGAGGTGTGGTGAATATTGTAACGGAGCGTTACAAAAAAGATGAAGTAAAGGCTTCAGTTACTCAGGGAACCTGGAATGGAGAAAACTTTAGCCGTCAATATGAATTGTCTGCTGCGTCTAAAATCAATGAACATTCTAATATTGTTATTACAGGTGGTTACAGACAATCAGATGGGATTGGTACAGAGAGAGGCCGTCTGTATGGAAGACCTCACTGGCCTTACCCTCAATGGATGGAAAATCCTCCTGCTGATGGCGTACCAACTTCAGGAAGTGCCTGGTCAACTCCTGGCAACTACAGATTCGGCGTTGATTTCAATTACAAAAATTTCAGATATTATAGCCGTTACACACATCAGGTAACGAATGCTTCTGGCTATTTTCCTGTTGACGGATGGCCGGATTTTGTAAATTCAGATAGCCTTGCCCCGGATAGAATGATAGACGGACAGCTGCGAAATATAAAAGGATTTTATGGACAAATCGAACCAGGTAACACTAACAGAAGACAATATGTAATAAACAACTTTACTAATCAATTTTCATACGAACTTCCGGTTAAAGACAATAGCATAATTCTGAATGCTGGCTTCGATATGAATACAAACCGTATTCAGCTGGAAGATATGAAGAGCGCTGTTGTTGCTTCTGCTAACAGTTATTCATCAGACAGGCATCCTTGGAGAGTTGAAACTTTTGGTGAACGCAGATATAATGCTTCTGCAATGTACATGCTAAAGACAGTGCCGAAATTACAACTTGCTGTCGGTTATCAATTCAGGTTATTTGATATTGGTAAAGATATGGCAGGTTACAATGCACAGGATGAGAAAGCAAGTCACCCTATTGTTTCCGATGTAATATATACCAACCATGCAGTTTTCGCTGAAGGTATATATAAGTTGACTGAAAAATTGAATGCTCAGTTTGGTTTAAGATATGACAGACACACACGTACAGCACAATTCGGAGGTGTAGTAACTCCTAAGATTGCACTTGTAGCAAAAGCGAATGAGAAAAATATCTTTAAACTGATGTACCAGACATCAGCAAATAATGGTAATGCAGACAACTATGAGTTTAACAGAAACACAATTGGAGACGATGGACAGCCATTTGCAGGAAATGACTATCACTACGAAAAACCATATGAGAAACCAGGGCCAAATTCAACTCCGATTCCTCCTGTGACTACCGAAATTCTTCACAAGTTGAAGCCTGAAAGATCCAGTTCAATTGAATTAACTTCGGTACACTCTTTATTCGATAATCGTCTTAGCGTATTGCCATCACTTTCATACAATACAGTGAAAGACCTGTTTACATGGAACCAGCAAATATTCAGAGTTGTTAACTCTGGATCATATAGCTTTATGAATGCTGAACTTGATATACGTTACAATTCTTCAAATGTAACTTTCGGAATTAACCATGTTTTATCAAAAATTGCGAATACAAAGGTTGCCGATTATTACGAAGAGTATCAGTTGAATGTGTTCAATGGTTATGATTCTGCATCTGTAGGTAATGGTGTTTATAAATATACTCCTAAACCAGTGAAGAGTAATGTAGATCCTACGAAAGACTCTGTTACTACGGTTCGCATCAACTCAATCCGTGATCAGATTACCGTGGATGGAAAGAACTTCCTGAACCTTGTTTCAAACATCACAAAGATTTATCTTGATTACAAGCCAACAAGCTGGTTGACACTTCATACAGATGCAAGATTATTCTGGGGATTAACCGGACGTCGTGATATTCATACATATAGCACAGCTAATCAAAACAATCCAATTCTTGCAGATTACGGCTCTTCTTATGGATACAATAATCAATACCCTTATCTTGGAATTCATAACAGTTTAATGGTAAAATGGAACTTGAGTGTGAACATTCAGGCTAATGAAAAATTATCATTCTCGGTTTATGCTTATGATATCCTTTCCGGAGCAAGATCTATCAATTCTCTGAGATGGCAGCAGTCAGGAAACTCACAAGAGCATACAGATCTTTATGGAGTTGACAGAACTTCATTTGCAGTAAAACTTAACTACAAATTCGGTCTATAAGAAGCGGAAAAGCTAAAAGCGGAAAGCTGAAAGTATAAAGTTGAAAGTTTTAAATAACTTTTAACTTTATACTTTTGCTTTAATAGAAAGACTGTATTGTGACAGAAACTCTGAATCAGCTCTCTTGGTACTTTAAACTTTATACTTTCAGCTTTAAGCCTTCCGCTTTCAGCTTACAAAAGCGTTCCTTTCAGAAATATAAAAGCCATGGAAAAATAAATGATAATGCCGGTAACATCTACTATGGTTGCTACAAATGGTGCGGAAGAAACAGCAGGATCAAAGCCAAGGCTCTTTAAAAAAATCGGAAGCATAGAGCCGGAAAGCGTTCCCCAGAGAACAACGCCTATAAGTGAAAAACCAACTGTGGCAGCTATTTTTAACGAATACGCTCCGTAAGCATCAAACAGAGCACTCCAGATAATAACCCTTATAAAACCAATAATGCCGAGTATAAGTCCAAGCATTATACCAGATATTATTTCCCTTCTGAAGACTTTCAACCAGTCTGCCTTACTGACTTCTCCCAATGCCAGAGCCCTTGTTATAATAGTGGCAGCCTGAGAGCCTGAATTTCCTCCGCTTGATATAATTAATGGAATAAATAGGGCTAATACCACTGCACTGGCTATTTCATTTTCAAAGAAACTCATTGCTGAAGCAGTCAGCATTTCACCAATAAATAATATGATAAGCCATCCAGCTCTTTTCTTCACAAGGCTGGATAAAGTGATTTCAAGATAAGGTTCATCCAGTGCTTCACTACCACCAAGTTTTTGTATGTCTTCGGTATCTTCGCGTTCAATCACATCTAATACATCGTCAGCTGTGACTATGCCTAGTAACTTGCCATTAAAGTCGGTTACAGGCAGTGCAAATCTGTCTGTTTCCATAAAGGTACCAATTGTTTTTTCCTGATCAGAAGTCGCTTCAAGACTTACAAATCTATTGTCAACAAGATCACTAATAATTGATTCGGGCTTTGCAAGTAGGATTTCTCTGATTTTTAAATCATCTATCAGTTTATTGTCCTTATCTACCACATAAATGAAATTGATGGTTTCGCTGTTAAGTCCGAAATCCCTTATAAATTTTATGGTTTTCTCACATGTCCATTCGGGGCGTACAGCGATATAATCTGTAGTCATAAGCCTGCCAACACTTTCAGGAGGATATTCCAATAGCTTAAGCGCATCTTTCCTTTCCTGTACGGATAGCATGCTAAGCCATTTTGCCAGAGATTCTTTGGGCATCTCACTGAACAGTCTTGTCCTGTCATCAGGTGAAAGCTCATTGAGCAGGGAAGAGGTGAGGTTTAAAGGCGCTATCTCTAGTATTTTATTTTGCAGGTTAAAATCAAGATGCTCGAAAGCGCGGGCATTTTTTGGAAATGGAATAGCTGAAAAAAGTATCTTTAACTTTTCCTCTTCCTGAAAAAATTCTTTTTGTAGTTCATTAAATAATTTACCGATTTCCTCAGGAGGAGCTTCCTCAGCAAATGAAAGAAACGCTTCTCCTGTCTCATTCTGCAATAATTCTGATTTCTCCATTCTTGAAAAAATGATAGGCTAAATGGATAACCATTCAAAGCAGGAAAAGATTAGAATAAAGCTCTAAAAATAGAAGGGTAAGGAATTCTCTTTAGTGGAGTTAAATCGGAATGCTGGTCTGTAAGATAAAAAAAATCCTTCTCTTTGGGAGAAGGATTTCGTATAAGGTCTTTTATCCGAGGAATTTTGGAACTCTGAAATAATCGGAATCCTTTTTCGGAGCATTGTATAAAGCTTCTTCATGTTTCAAAGTCACTTTAACTTCATCTTCTCTAAGTACATTTACTTCAGAGGACATATGAATAAGTGGAGCAACATTCGAAGTATCAAGCTCATTGAGCTTATCCATCCAGTCAAGAATTTTGTTAAAATCTTTCAAAATTTGCTCTTCATTTTTTTCCTCAAATTCCAATCTTCCCAGATGAGCAATTTTTCTGATGGTTTCTTTATCTATATGCATAATTTAAGTAATGTCAAATTGTGTGGCTAAAGTACTAAAATTCTGAATTCCATTAAAGCTTTTGAAAACAGTATGGTAAGTTTTTAAACTAAAACGGCTTCTTCGTTTTGTAGTATCAGTTCTCTTTGAATGATATCAAAAGTCTTATCTTTTAGTGCGTCTACATCATCCAACGTCATACCCTTGGTTTCAATCGGTTCATGCACAATGACTTTCATAAGCCGGCGATTAGGAACATATTTACCATCATCCGGCAATATGAGCCAGTTGTAAGGGATGGTGACAGGAACTATAGGTATCTGTTTTTCAATAGCTATTCTAAAGGCCCCATCTTTAAATGGAATCATTTGGTACCCTGCATTTTTAGGAATTGTTCCTTCAGGAAAAAAGGCAAGGCTGCGCTTTTTATCTATGGCTTCCATGGATTTCTGCATGGTATCGTACCTGCTCATTTTACTGTGACGGTCTACAGCGATGTAATACTTGCGGAACATGTAACCAAATAAAGGAACTTTGGCAAGTGAGGCTTTACCTATAAAAAGGTAATATCCTGATAATGAATAGCACAAGGTTGGAATGTCCAGATAGGAGGAATGGTTGGCACAGTAAACGTAGGATTGCTTTTTATCCCTTTTAAACCGAAATTCCACTTTGGTTCGCAGCATACAACTTCCAAAAACAGTGTAAGCCCAGACCTTATTAAAGAAATGACCATATTTTTTCCAGCTGTCCTTTAGAGAAAATAAAACAAAAAAGGGGTAAATCAGCAGGAATACGACAATGAAGCAAAACCAAACCCAAATTTGGTATATTCTTTTTCCAAAACTCATAGGACAAAATTAAATTAAAAAAACAAGTAAGAAGAACCAGGCATAGATTTTTACGTAAAAATTATTTGAAAAATACTGTTTATACGGGATTTAAATAAATGAATTTGATTAAAACAGCTTACTTTACAAATTCATTTTGGATTCATATTTCATGAATTTCAGTTTACTTAATCCTTCAGATTACGCTATGAAACCGAATTTGAAAATTTTTATAAATGCACTTGCTCTGGTAATCAGCGTATTGTGTTTGTCTGCACAGTCGGCTTCGGCACAGTCATCCTGGTGGTGGTGGTATTTAAATTCAAATGATTGTATATCTTATCGGAAGACACGTGATACCTCCGTGTGCGTTCCAGCCAGAATAACAGTTTCTCTTGCCGACATAAAATTTAAAAAAGGAAATTCTAGTTATAGGACATATTGGAGCTTGACCCCTTTCACAAGCACTCCTACAGGAGCTACTATGGGGAATGAATATTTAGTCGGTAATATTACACAGTCAACCACTGTTTATTTTCTTATTACGAATAACAATTGTACAGAGAAAGGTTCTATCGAAATTGCTGCCACATCTGCCACAGCTAATGGAAATGCTACTATTACAGATCTCAGATCATCCTACTGTATTTCAGGTATGAAATCGAGGATATATGGAACACCTGCAGGTGGAATATTTTATGGTCCGGGAATCGTTTCAGGAGGCAAAGATATCTGGTATTTTGATCCGACCATTGCGGGTTCTGGAAAACATGTTATAAAGTATTCGGCTGGTTGTATAGTTCCTGCGCAGCAGACAGTTAAAGTAGATCCTGCGCCCTGCTCTGCTGTACTAGTTGGAGGTGGATCCGGAGCCGTTGGTTTGATAAGCAATCCTCAGGGCATCACGACTACCTGTCAGGGGAAGATTTATTTCAGCGACAGTAATAATAACAAAATCTGGATAATCGATGAAAACGGACCGAGGGAAATTATCAACACAAGTGGGACCAAGGGAAATACAGTAGGTACTGATCCCAAATTAGTAAGGTTAAATGTTCCTACAGGTCTTGTATCGTTTGGAAATACTGTTTATTTCTGTGATCAGGTAAATCATAATATTAAAGTTTACAATCCCTCTACCGGAGTTCAAATTATAGCCGGTGAAAGTGCAGCGACACCTGTCGGAGGAGACCTGGACGGTATTGGAACTGCTGCACGATTCAGAAATCCTTACGGAATTGCAATTGATGATTTGGGAAAAACTTTATATGTGAGTGATTCCAGAAACTTTAAGATTAAAAAAATTGATATCGCAACAAAGCAGGTAACTACTATTGCAGGATCAGTTACCGGTGATGTTCCTGATGGTACTTCTGTCCCTGGACCAGTAGCTGGCTCTGCAGCTCAGTTTGGTTTGCTTGGCCACTTAACTATTGCTGAAGGTAACTTATATATTGCAGATCCATCAAGGTCAGTTATTAAAAAACTAAACCTTGCGACGAATATGGTTTCCATTGCAGTAAACAGAAAAGGGAGCGATGAAAGAATTTCAGGTCTTGCAATAGACTGTGATGGAAATGTTTATTATTCAGACGTTAATGGAAATAAGATTTTAAAAGTGTCTGTTTCCGGAAACATTACAGATTTGCCGATAAATGGGTTAGAGGATCCATCCTCAATTTCGCTTTATAACAGAGGATACATTGATGTAGCAAACTTTACAGGAAATTCTGTAATCCGATCATCGATTAGTAATTGGAAAGAATCAGCTTTTACAGGCCTGAAAGATTTCTATTGTAATACAGAAACAACCCCTTCTACAATCACATCTACTATTTGTACTAAAAATTTCGGAACAGCAAGTTATTCAGAACCTGCTGAATATGTTAGTGGTAAATGGCAATTTAATCCCGCAGGCAAGAGTCCGGGGATATATTCTGTTAAGTATTATTTTACCTCAGGAGTTTCCTGTACTGATTCTCTCAGTAGGGATGTTTACGTCTTTACGATACCGGAACTGGAGCCATTGGAATTGCTTTCAGACCTTGCATGCGGGAATTATGCAATTGTAGCTAAAATAAAAGATGCAGTAGCCTCTCCGATGGATACTATTATCTGGAAAAATCAAAAAGGGGATATTGTTAAAATATCAGCAGGAAGTAGTGATACCTTGTATTTAAGTAGTGTTGCAGCATCTGCGGATTTTATTGCTTATGCCAAAAACCCTGCCTGTTCCTTTAGCCTCAATAGCGGCCCTACAACTTTCAAGGGAATGAGAATTAAAAAACTTCCTGAAGATACTGCCATTTGTGCCGGAAGTGCTTTTGGTTTGATGGCGGTGCCTATAACACCTAAAACAGCAACTATTTCATGGACTCCTGCAAACCTTGTTGGAGATCCATCCAGTCTTTTAACTAGTACCGTGAATCTTTATACAACAACGCTTTTTAAAATTACTATAGAAGCAGCGGGTTGTATTACAACAGATTCAATTAAGGTAATTGTGAATCCAAGGCCAGATACTTTATCAAAAAACTTTACTGCTTTTTATCCTTTGTGTCCTGGCACTGATACCATCATTGGGTTTAGCGCTGCTCCAACCAATGGAATATCCTATACCTGGTCGTTTAATTCTCCTGGATATATCAATTATTTAAATATTACAGAAACGACGCCTGAGGTTGGGATTCATGTTCCATTTAATGCAGTTGTGCCTGCGGGGAGGCCTTTCATATCTAATAACTATGAATTAATTGCAACTAATGAGTTTGGTTGTGTCACAAAAGATCCTGTCACCATTGCAATATTTCCTATTCCTGATATTAATATGGGGAATGACGTAACAATTTGTAAGGGTGAGTCGGTTCAGATTGGTATTCCGCCTGATGGTAACACATATCTTTGGAATGCTCATCCTACAATATCTAATGTAAATGTGTCGAATCCATTTGTTACTCCTCTTGTGTCAACAGAGTATATTGTAAAAGTAGCAGGGGTGAGATGTGCTAACTACGACACTATCAAAGTTTCTTTAAAATCCCTGCCTCCTAAAGCCGCCATGGACAGAATAGTGGGTATGTGCGATGGTGATCCTGCAATACTTGGTCCGCAGAATCCTTCCTCAAATTACAAATACGAATGGTCGCCTGCTACAGGGCTTGATAATTATCTGAGTCCTAATCCTAAGGCTACACCTTCAGTTTCTGGCACAGTTTATACACTTACGATGAAGGATGCTACAGGAACTCCAGTATGTTCCGATACAGCAAAGGTGACAGTGAAAATTTCATCTAAGCCGACCAATGTGGTTGCGAAAACTTTTCCGGATAAAGGCATTTGTCCTGGAGAAGCTGCCGGTCTTGACGTACCATCTACTGCAGGATATAAAGTAGCATGGTGGCCTGCAGAGACATTAAATGACAGTACTTTATGGACTCCGACTGCAACACCTTCCGTAACTACAAGATATAAGGTAAAGGTTACGACAGGAGATGGTTGCTCTGATACCTCTTCGGTTGAAGTTCTGGTAGATAAAATTTCTGTGGATGCCGGTTCCGATATTATATTTTGTCCTGGTGACAGCGGCAAGTTCAATGCTTCTTACCAGTCTGTAAGCGCTCTTACATTCAAAAAATGGTCAGAAGATATTGACGGAATCTCTAATGCAACTGGCGTTTCGGATATCTCAGATTTTAAAGCATTCGTTAAAATTGCAGAGGGAGCATCTAGAAAGTATTATTTAAAAGTAACAAACAGTAATAACTGTTCAGTGGCTGACTCAATTATAGTTACAGCAAGCATAAAACCAACTGCTGATGCAGGAGAGGATACGGGCGATTGTATAGGAAATACTTTTATGCTGGGTGGTGTTGGAAATCCTTCATTACCTTCAACATATACTTTTAGCTGGATTCCCGGTAACTATAACGATGCAAGACCGTCTGTTACCCCAACTACTGCCGGTATCAATACTTTCATCCTGAATGTTAAAGATAATGCCACTAATTGTACTGCGACGGATACTGTTGAATTAACCATCAGACCAAAACCTGTAAAAGATGAGATTGCCTCCAACACGCCTCAGGCATGTGATGGTACGGATGTGACACTCAGTGTTAACCCATATTCAAGTCTTGTTACCTGGATGGATGAAAACAATATACTTCTGGATCAGGGATCGACTCATATTGTAAATACGGATGGTACCTATTATGCAATTTTTGAGCAAAATGGATGTTATGATACAAGTAAGTATACCATAGATTTCATGGCTCCTCCGGTAATCAGTACTATTGAATCTCCGCTGAAGTCATGTATAGCTGATGGAATTCCTCTGAAAGTTATTACATCTCAGGGAGATGGCGTACTCGTTTACGAATGGACTGTAGCATCTTCCTCTGGTGAATTTTCATCTCCGGAAAAAGATTCTACCTTCTTCATATCAGATAACTCTTCACTTGCATCAGGAGTGAAGACATTTACGGTAAAGGTTAGTAATGAATGTGGAAATGTAACTTTAGATAAAGATGTTACGTTTGTTCCATCTCCTGAGGCTTCATTCAGAGCGGACGGACCATCTAAAAGTCTGGATAACACCAGCAAAGAAACGATGGATGCAATATCGGGAGATGTAATATCATTTATTAATACGGTAGATACTTTGGTACAAAATATAAGTACATGGAAGTGGGACTTTAAAGATGGTAACACCAGTGACCTCTTTAACAGTAATTATACATACTCTAATCCGGGTAAGTATAATGTGGAGCTCACTGTTGTCAACAAAGACGGGTGTTCTTCTGTGGCAAGTCTGGCAATTGAGGTACTTTCAAGCAAATATTTATTTGTACCAAACATCTTTAATCCATATTCTAGAAATCCTGAAAATTCAGTTTGTAAAGTTTATGGTTTGAATATTTCTTCTCAAAGCTTTACTTTTAAAGTTTTCAATAAATGGGGAGAGGTAGTATTCGAAACTTCAGACTTCAATATGGCTAACAAAAAAGGCTGGGACGGGCAAAATGCTCCGATGGGAGTATACACCTATATGGTTGTTGGTAAGTTTAACGACGGTTCGGAGTTTGAAAAATCCGGAACGGTTACACTTGTGAGATAAATATGACACTGAAGAGGATATATGTCGGCTTTTTGGCCTGTATTTTTTTTGTATCCCTTTGTTTCAGAGAGGTTAAAGCTCAGGATGCAACATTTTCTCAGTTTTATGCATCAGGTCTTTACCTGAATCCTGCTATGGCAGGAGTTTATTCCAATCTTACTTTTAATTCTAATTATAGAAATCAGTGGAGGTCTGTAGCCAACATACCTTATGTTACGAATCAGATTTCTTTAATCAAACCTATTTATGCCAAAAAAGGAATTGAAGATGCCCACCTTGGAGGTTTAGGTTTTTCCATATATAATGACCGCGCTGGTGATGGAAATTTTAAAACTATTGGAATTAACCTTAACGCAGCCTACAACCTCTGGCTTAGCAGTAATAAAATGAACTGCATTACTTTTGGCTTACAGGGAGGAATTGTCCAACGGAATATAGATTTCACCAACCTTCAATGGGGATCGCAATTCAATCCCTATATTGGTTATGATGTTACCGAGTTTGTAAGCGAGGAAAGTGTGAATACTGGCAGAATTTATGCAGATGTGTCTGCTGGTGCGATATACTACTATAATGCAGGAAGAGACTACTCTGATAAAGGCTACAGCGCCTATGCCGGTTTTGCAGCCTACCACTTATCGTCTCCTAATGAATCAATGGTGAAAGGGGTTATCAATAAAGTACCTTATCTTTTCAAATTGCATGCAGGCTTTGAGGTGAAAGCCGGAGAACGATTAAATATCTCTCCGAATGTTCTGGTTTTAAGTCAAAACCCTTATAGACAAATAAACGCAGGAGCGTATTTTACGTATGTATTCAACGACCAAAAGAAATTTTTGGCTCCACGTGACGTTATTTTCGGAGGATGGTATCGTTTGCAAGACGCATTTATAGCATCCCTGGGCCTGGGTAATGACAATTACATGATTGGTTTCAGCTATGATTATAATGCATCGGCTCTTAAAAGTATCAGTCGCGGAAGAGGAGCTTATGAAATTTCTCTCACACTCATGAAAGTAAGGGAAGGCAGATCGAGAAGGTTTTACACACCTAGAATCTGATTTTTTTTCTACTTTCGTATACAGGTTTCAATTAATTAAATTCAATTTAGAATTATGGGAGGTTATCAGCGATGAAAAAGACGCTCACACTTCTGTTTATTCTTTTCTTTTTGTGCTTTCAGTATAGTGATCTTCTGGCGCAGAAAAAAAGCAAAAAAGAAAGGAGAGAAAGCTTCGGTAGAGCTGGCAGATAAGTATTTTGAAAATATGGATTATTACCTTGCTTCTCAGGAATATGAAAAAGTATATGCGGAAGAACCTGGCAATAATTATGTATGCTACAGACTTGCAGAAGCATACAGATTCCATTTTAATTACCCTTCTGCAGAAAAATATTATAAAGTATCTGTAGAAAAGGCACTCCCTGATTTTCCTCTTGCAAGATATTGGTATGCGTTGATGCTCAAGCTTAATGGTAAATATGAGGAAGCGGAAAAACATTTTCAGGAATTTATAAATGAAAACCCAAATCCTGATTCGGAAACAAAGAAATACAGAGATCAGGCAGAGATTGACAAAGACGGTTGCACACTTGCCATTGACGAAATGAAAAAGCCGGTAAGGGATTACGAATTCTTCAATCTGAAAACTCCTGTTAACTCTGTTGAGTCAGATTATTCTCCGGTAATTTTCGAAAATGATAG
The DNA here is from genome assembly GCA_024707265.1 of Sporocytophaga sp. Lineage (GTDB taxonomy): Bacteria > Bacteroidota > Bacteroidia > Cytophagales > Cytophagaceae > Sporocytophaga. The sequence continues at coordinate 898,045 of JANQAB010000002.1, forward strand.
TACCATCGTCGTTACTTCTGCAAGACCAGAATCCATAGGTGAAAGTGAATATGGCATGCTTGGAGGGGAATACAGTGATAACTTCAGATTCAAAAAGGAAGGTTCTACCTGGAAGCAAATGGATGACAAGGATAAATTCAGTGTGGTAAACTCCAAGTTTAATGAGTCCGGCGGGTCTTTCAACAAAGACAGAACAAAATTTTACTTTACAAGATGTGATGAGCCTGTCAAGACCGGAAAGATCATAGCGTATGAATGCGCTATTTATGTGACCAAACTGGAAAACGGCAAATGGACGAATCCTGTGAAACTTAATGAAAATATCAATTATCCTAAAACATACAATGTTCAGCCTTCTGTTTCACCAAATGCAGATACGATGTTCTTTGTGTCCAAAAGAGAAGGAGGTCTGGGGATGCATGATATCTACTATAGTACATGTAATGGTGATGATAATTGGGGGAAAGCTATCAACATGGGGGCTGAGATCAACACTCCTGGTATAGATATGTCACCATGTTATTATCCTGCAGACAGAACTTTGTTCTTCTCAACCAACGGACGTGAAGGTTTTGGCGGTCTGGACATATTTATGGCTAAAGGAAAAAACTTTACTGAAGAAGTCCAGAATGTGGGGTTGCCTTTTAACTCCAGTAAAGATGATTTCTACTTTGTGGTAGGTGAGAAAAAAGGATACCTTGCTTCAAACCGTGATGGTGGCATTGGTAATGATGATATCTACATGTTTTTTATTGAAAGTAAACAAGCCCTTATCGCTCAGGTTGACAAAGATTCGCTGCAGGAAGCTCAGAGTATTTCGATAGTCGGTACTCTTGTAGATGAAGAGACTCATCAACCAGCATCGGACGTAGGGGTTATCCTTAAAAACGAAAAGAACGAAACCCTGAAAAGGACAACTACCAATGAAAAGGGTACTTTCAGATACGAAAATCTTAAGCCTGATAACTACAAAGTAACTCTTGAAGATAAGGATGCAAAAATCACTGCTGAAATAAAGTATCTGGTAGAAGATGTAAAAGTAAAATCGTCTGACCAGCCGGTATCAAGGGTTTTGTTTGAAAACATATATTTCGATTTTGATAAATTTGATCTAAGACCTGAAGCCAAAAAGACACTGGATGATCTCTGTGCATATTGCAAAAAACATCCGGAGGTACAGATTGAAATGAACGCCTATACAGATAGTCATGGTTCTGATGAGTATAATGTAACCTTGTCAGAAAAAAGAGGGTTCAGAGCTTCTGAGTACCTTAAATCAAAAGGCCTTGACAAAAGCGCTCTTGTTGTAAATGCAATGGGAGAAGGCAAACCTATGGTAGCTAATAAAAATGCAATCGGCAGACAGCTGAACAGAAGGGTAGAGTTCCATATCATTGGAGGACCGGGATATCAGGCCAAGGCAATGACTTATATTATAGAGCCAAAAGTTACAATAGAAGAAATTGCTAAAAAATATAAAATGTCAGTAGAAGAGTTGAAAAAGCTGAACAACCTTAAAGGACAGAATCTTGAAGCTTTTACTCCTCTAAGGGTAAGAAGAACAGGAGATGCAGATATCGTTGCGCCTTCTACGATGGCTGATGTAGATCGTGATGAAGATGATGTAAATCCGAATGGTTTTGTAGCGACAATTAATAAAAAAAGCGGCTCCTCTGAATGCAGGGGAAGACTACTATATAGCAGAGTCCGGCAATACAGTGTTTTCTATAAGCCGCTTGTTTGGTATGACACCTGAAGAATTGATTCAGTTAAATTCTTTGAAAGACAATACCATTTTTGCAGGTCAAAAGCTGAAGGTAAAGATGAATGCTAATGCTTCCGGAGCCGGCAAGTACTCTGTGAAGGAAGGGGATTCCATTGACAGCATCGCTAAAAAATTCGGTTTAACCATCGAAGAACTTAAGGACCTTAATAAGCTGGAAGGCTACTCCGTGAAGAAGGGTATGATTTTGAGGGTTAATAAGTGATAAAAAAATAAATCGAATATTGATATGAAGCTATCTTGAAAAAGGTAGCTTTTTTATTGGAACACTAATTAAACTATATCAATAGATTTGTCGAGATAACAATTGATAAGGATGAATAATATCATTTTAGTTTTATTCATTATTTTATTGGGATGTAATAATGGTATAAATGGAGATGCTTATTATAGAAATAATGGTTTGCACCATAATAAATACACCAAGGTGCTTCACTCAGGTGTGGATAAGATATCATGATGCTCAAGGAAACTTATTACTTTAAAAGAAGAAAGAAATAGATGTGTGGAACCCATAAAATTCTACAAAATATGTCCTGCCAATTTACTTTTCAATATTAAGGTCAACAGTTATATTTAGAAGAGAACAAATGAACCAATGAACGAACTTACCTTAACAACTCCTGCACTTTTATTTCCGACTATATCCCTGTTGCTGTTAGCATATACGAACAGGTATATCGCCATTAGTAGTAGAATCAGGGCACTACATAGTCAATATACTTCCGAAAAGTCTGATGTCATTATTAAACAGATAAAAATACTCAGACAAAGAATTATGCTTATCCGGAACATGCAGCTTATCGGAATAGGGGCAATGGCTTCCGCTGCATTAACGATGTATTTGATTTATAATGGTTTTACACATCTGGTACATACCGTTTTTGGAATCAGCCTGATCATGATGCTGATATCTCTTACACTATGCGCCGTGGAAGTATACTTATCCAATAAAGCTTTATTAATTCTTTTGAAGGATATTGAACATCTGGTAGAATAATTTCTTTGAAAGTTAAAACTTTGTTTAAACAAATTTTGTTTATTCTGAAAATACTTTAAATTTGAAATATGAAAATTGAGGAGGCGATAAAGCAGAAAAAAATTTAATAATTCTCAGGAAAAGGCGTGGATAAACCTGATTTATACTTACAATCAGTTAAGCGGAAAGCTGGAAGAATTATTTAAACGCTTTGATCTTACTCATCAGCAGTATAATGTCCTCAGGATACTACGTGGAAAGCACCCTGAATCTGCTTGTTGTGGCGCTATTAAGGAAGTGATGCTGGATAAAAATCCGGATCTGACAAGACTGTGTGACAGGTTATTAAGTAAAGGGCTCGTGGATCGGTTTGTCAATGAAGAAAACAGAAGACAGGTCAACGTGGGAATTACTGAAAAAGGCTTAAAACTCCTTGAAGAGATGGAGCCTGTTATGAAAGAATATAATAATATAGCCGAGAACCTTACTGAGGAAGAGGCAAATACCTTATCTGATCTTCTTGATAAACTAAGAGGTTAGACCCAATAAATTCCCTTTTAAACAAAAGGGTATTTTTATAATTAAATAATTGTTTAAACAAATTACGTGAAAACTAAATTTATGGAAACAACAGTTAAAGACATGTTATTTACATCAGCCAAAGCTGGTGGATTAGAACTTAAAAATAGAATTGTGATGGCTCCTATGACAAGGTCAAGAGCAATCAATTCCATTCCGGGAGAAAATGTAGCCATTTACTATGCTCAAAGAGCTTCAGCGGGCTTAATCATTACAGAAGGAACAGCACCTTCTGCCAATGGCATTGGTTACGCCAGAACACCTGGTATTTTTACAAAAGAGCAAATTGAAGGCTGGAAGAAAGTAACAAAGGCTGTTCATGATAAAGGTGGAAAAATTATTGTACAATTAATGCACGTGGGTAGAATCGCACATCCGGAAAACATGCTGCCTGGCTCCAAAATTGTGGCCCCATCCGCTGTTGCTTCCAAAAGCGAAATGTGGACCGATACATTGGGAATGCAACCTATGCCTCAGCCATCAGAGCTTACTGAAGAAGAAATCAAACAAACCATTGCAGAGTTTGTCCAGGCCGCTAAAAATGCAATAGATGCTGGTTTTGACGGAGTGGAATTACATGGAGCAAATGGTTATCTGATAGAGCAATTCATCAATCCTACAGCCAATAAGAGAACTGATGCTTATGGCGGTTTAGTTGAAAACAGAAGCCGATTTTTAATTGAAACTGCTAAAGCAGTAATCTCTGCAATAGGTAAAGATAAAGTAGGCGTAAGACTCTCTCCTTACAATACTTTTAATGATCTGGAAGTATATCCTGAAATTATAGAGACATATAAGTACATAACTGAAGAGCTGAACAAGCTCAATATTACGTATCTGCACTTAATTGATGCTCTTGCAAATGCTTCAGAAGAAGGTCGTTCACTGGTTGCAACCATCAGAAAGATTTTTAAAAATACATTGATCCTCGCAGGTGGTTACGACAAAGCCAGAGCGGAACAGGCAATAGAGGAGGGCAGAGGAGACTTGGTTTCATTTGGAAGGTTCTTTATTTCTAATCCTGATTTACCAGAGCGATTCAGGAAAAATGCTCCTCTTGCAGAAGGTAATCAACAATTGTTCTATGCAGCAGGAGATGAAGGATATACAGATTATACCTCATTAAATTAATATTAGGCCACGTGAAGTTGAAAGACGTGCCGGAGAAATCCGGTGCGTTTTTTTATTTTAAGGGAAAAAATAGCCTCTGTAATTTTATAGAATTTAATTACTTCCAGCGATTAAACCTTTTAGTCCCATGGAAATAAAAAGTGAAATACATTTCCGCACAGAGGCTATTTAGCGACGAAGAAGTTAATATTGATGAAATTATAACCTTGAAGTACCTTCTTTTAACCGTCTCTAAATCTAATATAAGCTTTTTTTTTTTCATAAAAAATAAATGCCGAAGGGGTAATTTTATGATTTTTTATAGAAGTTGTTGATTTATAGTAATCAACTCGGATTCAATAAGATTTTTAAATATGTCATTTTAATTTTATACATGCACCTGATTAGAAATATTGTAATTGGGAACGAATTTTAATTTTGAAGTCTAATAGGTAAACAGTTTTTATTCATATGTGAAAATCTGGGAATATATTATGGAATTGTTGATTAGATATTGATAAACTTCTGTGTCCTCAGTATTGAGGCCCATGCAACATTGATACAATATGGATAAACTTCTACAGATTAATTTTTTTATTATAGTACTGCTTCTTAGTATATCCGGATGTATGTCTGATAAATCCCCCATTGATCCCAGACTTGATGGAAGTATAGATACAATCGTCATAAAACCAGGACCAGAAGGAAAAGATGCGATAGTCAGTTCATACTATCCGGAAGAAAATTATGGTAGCGGGTTGTCTCTAAATGCAATGATCTCCAATATTGACAGAATCCCATATGTAGAAAGGGCATATATAGACTTTGATCTTTCTGTAATTCCTTCAGGAGCTTCTATCTTAAATGCAGAGATAAGACTATATGCTGATACTGTTTTAAAAACTGGAGGGTATACCGGCCATTCGACTACTAACAGTTCATATGGAACAAATGAATGGGTTTTAGAAACAGTAACGTCTCCCTGGGAAGAAAACACTATATCATGGTTTAATATTCCTGAAACCGATGTATCATCTATAATTGAATGTGCTCCTGCAACCTCATTTTCTCAATCTTATTCCATTAATGTTACCGCCCAGATAGCCAATCAATTTCGTTATAGAGGAAGTGCATTCGGTTTTTTGATAAAATTGAAGGATGAAAAGGAGAGTCGCAAAATAAGTTTTTGTTCTTCAGATTATGCTTATCCCGCACTCCGACCAGAATTGATAGTGGTTTATAAGTAATGCTTTATCAGTTAATGATTGTTGTGATTAAAAGAATTATAAATATAAACATTTTGCATACATGTCTCAGAGAAGTATGGAGGGGCAAGAACTACTTCTTATGGACATTCTCAATATGTTTTGTGAGTTGTTCACAGCCTGATTGTATAGCACCTAATGAAGATGTTAGGACAAAAGTGATAAGCAGTTTTGAAATCATTATACAACCAGGGGCAGAAGGTAAAGATGCTGGGGTATCAACCTATTTTCCGGAAGATAATTTTGGCAGTGTTAAAAACTTAAATGCTTTAACATGGACAGAAAACGTATTGCCTTATACTGAAAGGGGATATATTGATTTTGATGTAAAAAAATATTTACCCGAGAATGTGAAGATACTGAGAGCTTATTTAAAGCTTTTTGCAGATACTATTAATAAAAGTCCGGGTATTAAAGGTCATTCATTTCAAAGTTATCAAGGAATAAAATTGAATAATGATTGGCAGATTTACAGGATAGTGAGTCCTTGGAATGAAGATGAGATAACATGGTTTGAGCAGCCTGAAGTGTCATTGATTGATGTCATAAATTTACCGGGCCCACAGTTTTTTTTCCAATCTGTAACTGTTGATGTTACAGAACATATCCGACAGAAGTATAAAGGCTCTTCTAAGTATAATGGATTTATGATCAGAAATAAGGTTGAAAGTCCCTATCAATGTATAGCTTTTTGTTCCTCGGATAATGATCGGAAAGAATTGCGACCGCAGCTTGTGGTGGAATATGAGAAGTGAACTAGAGATTGTATTTAAAAGTTTGACAAAGTGTTTGTCACTTGGGATTATCATTTTTTATGGAATTATTTTAACAGCCTGTACTCATCCTTTTTGTCCGAAAGAAAATGATGTAAACCATATATTCCGCTTAAAAAATTAAGCCGGGGCCTGAAGGAAAAGATGCTATTTCGATGCCGGATAGGTTTGGAAATAACTTTGGAGATACCAGTGTTTTGACCTTCTTGTATGAAAATGAAAGTGGCTTAAATAAGGGTAACGGATTTATTGAGTTTAATCTTAATCAGCTTCCATCAAATGCGAAATTAAAAAGAGCTATATTGAAACTGTTTATTAATACAAACGATTCCATTTTTCGCAATATACCATTATCCGAAATATTCCAATCTCATGGATGGTCTGCGCGAGCAGTTATACAACCTTGGGACGAGCATATCAGTATGTACGGCAATGAACCATTAACTTCAGGAGCATTGAAAATTCAATTCCCTGCAAATGATTCCAGTTTTTCGTGTAGCATAGACGTAACACCAATTATTGCAAAAGAGCTTGAAAGACCAGCTAATTATTATGGATTTATCATTGTTCCGCCTTATGATCAGAAGAAATATATGTTTAACTATTGTTCTTCTGATCATCCGGATCAAAGCCTTCACCCAGAATTGATTATTGATTATGAATGATAAATTTAGAATTTTGAATCTTGCAAATAATGTATTTACTCAATTACGATGAGAGAATTATCTAACAGAATATGAATTTATGGATAAAGCAATTTTGATATTTGGATTATTGATTATAACTACTTATGCTAAAGCCCAATTAGCTTTTGAATGGTATTACAAAGATAATTTTAACATGATTTATGAGTCGAGCCAGGGAGAAAAGCTTTCTATCAATGTTTATTATAATTCCAATAATGAAAGAAAGGTAGAGTTTATAAAATTGGATTACTATGGTGAAATATATTTCAGAAAAGAAACCACTGATATTCTTCCCTGGTATGAATATTACTTTGTAACCCCGAATGATGAAGTTATAATTTCCACTGAGGTCGGATTTAAAAAATTTAATTTTAATGGAGACTTTCTGGGGACAACTTCTACTGCAGAAATGGGACCGTTTATCATTGATGAAGAGGGGAAATATATAATATCACAAAGGTTATCATCTGACTGTAATGTTACAAAGCTGAATACTGATGGAACAATTATCTGGAAAAATTCTATACCAAAAGCAAAGTATATAACTCCTCCTATTGAAATAGATGGCAAATATGTTGTTGGGGTCCGCACAGCGAATAAAGTGAATTCAGATTCTATTCAATTTATAAAGTATGGAACTAATGGTAATGTTGCAATTTCAAAGCAATATGCTATGAATGATGATGTACTAGAAATGCATAATAATACCTCTGGATTGTATGCAATAACCAGAAAAGGTCTTATGATTTCGATGAATGAAAATCTTGACACCTTATGGACAAAAAAAATTGCAACCAGAATAGATGAAAGTAAAGGAAATGAGAAAGGAATTTATTTTTACGAGTTTGAAGATGCTCCATTTGGGACCCAATCAATAAAAAAAGTGAATTTTGATGGTGATGTGGCCTGGGAATATACCAGGTATAGTGGAATAAAAGAATTTATTCGTTCTGTAACTTTGACTAAAGATGATAATGTATGGTTAGTTTGTTCTACCAGGGTTTCTAATAACCTTACGCTTGTATTAAAGCCACTAAATGATCCTATTACAAATAATCCTGAAAGTCTTTCAAACTCATTTAATATCTATCCAAATCCTGTAGAAATAAATGAGTCATTGCTCATTAGTTCAAAGATTGCAAGAGGCACATTAAATATCTTTGATCAGTTTGGGTATAAGGTTTATAAAGTCTTGATCGACAAGAATGAAACTGAAATTGAAAATTCACTTACCAAGGGGATATATTTTTATCAAGTCGAGCAAAATAATTCAATTCTAAAGTCCGGGAAAATTGTTGTGAATTAACTGTATAGATAAGATTTATAATCATCAATTTTATTTCTGAAAAATAGAAAAGTATCAAATATAAAAATAAGTATCTGCCTGAGGCTAAAATCAAATAGTATGACATTTTTTTACATTTATAAAAAAATTAAACATGATTGGATTATTTTTCTGAGTATTTTTATATTAAGCTGTTCGCACCCCATTTGTGAAGATATTAAAGGCGGAGGGGAAGTGTTAAAAACTAAAAGTATTATATTAAAACCAGGATCTGAAGGCAAAGATGCAATAATTTCGTATCGTTACCCGGATTCAAATTATGCAAGCAGCAAAAGCCTGAGTGTCATTACTTGGAAATATTTAAGAAATAGAGATTTTGAAAATAGTTTTTTTGATTTTGACATTGAAAAGGCCATTCCTGTTAATGCCAAGATAAATAAAGCTGTATTAAAGCTATATGCAGATACTATAAATCAATTTGAAACGAAATTTGGACACATAAATTTTATTAATGTAGATAATGATAATGATAATGACATTAAAACTTGGAAATTAAACTATATCACAAGCAGTTGGACGGAGGATTCAATTACCTGGAATAATCAACCTCAGATTGAAGAAAGTGATTTTGTTTCAGTACTAGGGCCAAAATACTATTTTCAAGCCTTTGAGATTGATGTGAAAAAATTTGTTCAGAAAAAACTTCGAAAATCTCCTCAGATATATGGGTTTAAGATGGATTTTGATCACGGTGATAATTCTTCATCAGCAACAATCGCACTTAGATTTTGCTCATCAGATCATCAAAAGAGCGAGCTTTGGCCAGAGTTAAGCATTGAATATGAACTAGAGTAATGAAGATGTTAATGTGGCATTTAAAATTAATTAGACCCAGTGTCTTAATCCTTCTCTTATTCACAGGCTGTTCTTATCCGTTTTGTGAAGAGGTAAAAATTATAGAGCCTCTTCCAAGTGGACCTCAATTGATAATTTTTAGACCTGGACCAGAGGGAAAAGATGCTACTATTTCCTCTTATTATCCTGATTCAAGCTTTGCAGCCAGTGAAAGTCTTAATTTAATAGCATGGACTATAACTAGAAATAGAATATTAGAAAAGTTCTATATGGATTTTGATTTGTCTACAGTAGTGCCGCCTGGAGCTAAAGTTACTTCCGCAGTATTGAACTTATCTGCAGATGTTAGAAACGCATATTTTGGCTATCGTGGACATGCGACCTCTCCTGATGATTCCAATTGGAAGATAAATATCGTAACTAGTCCTTGGGAGGAAAACAGTATAAGCTGGTTTAGTCAGCCAACCGTAAATCAATCGGAGCTGTCTGTAGAAAAAGGGCCAATTAGATATACTCAAAAGTATTCTGTCAATATTACCACTTATGTACAAGGTAAATTGAAGAAAGATTCTAATGTAAAGGGTTTAAGTTTTGATTTTTATCAGAAAGTAAAAAATATTACTGATTGTATGATAAGATTTTGTTCTTCCGATCATCAAATTGAAGAATTGAGGCCAGAATTAATTATTCATTATGAGGTGATATGATGCACGTGATTGATTTGATATGGGATAAATTGAAGCCTTGTACGGCTCTGTATTTAAGTTTATTGATTGGTTGTTCCAATCCTTATTGCATTGAAATTTCTAAGGTGCCTGAAAGTGGAATAATAAAATTGAAACCTGGCGCAGAAGGAAAAGATACAGTAACGGGGTTATATATAAATAGAAAATTTGGGGATAGTCCATTTTTGACGGGGTATTATGTACATCAAGGATCGCAAGTTTATATCGATAATGGTTTCCTAGATTTTGATTTAAGCTCAATCCCTCCAAACGCAATAATTAAAGAAGCAACGTTGAAGCTTTTTCTTGATACTACTGTTATGAATTTTGATAAGATTCCAATGGAAGAAAAAATTAACCCCAAAAAATGGGCAATTCAGCCTATTATAGAGCCATGGAATGAGGATAGTGTGGATAGTGATGAGGAGCCCTTGACTGCTGGACAATTTCAAATTGATCTCCCTCCCCATAATGCAGATTATACTTGCGAGATAAATGTCACAGCTATGGTGAAGAATCAGTATTTAAGACCGAATTTGTTTTTCGGATTTTTGATTTTTATTAAATCAAGTACTTTAATTTTAGAACCAGAGTCAAAAATGAAAAATTTAAGATATTGTTCTTCAGATTATAGTAATGCAGGTTGGCATCCTGAGCTAATTGTTCGGTATGTAACATCTCCGAATTAAAATCACTACCAAGATTTAAGAATATGTTCAGATTTCGCCCTTTAAATCAGTATTATATTTTTGGTTGGAATATGTCTAATATTAAATTGAATAATAAAATTTAATATGAAGTTCTTGTTTTTACGTAGTACTATAATCTTTATCCTGTTTTTGCTTACAGGGTGCTCTAATCCATCTTGTATAAATGAATTAAATCAAAAGATATTAACGCTTAAGCCCGGAGCAGAAGGCAAAGATGCTGTGACAAGTATATATGGAGGGATTTATTTTGGTAATGATCCTTTCATCACAGGATATTATGTAAAGAATGGCAGACAGATATACATTGATCTAGGTTACATTGATTTTGATTTAACCAGGATTCCTGAGGGGGTAAAGATTAACAAAGCTATACTTACTTTATATGCAGATACAACTGCACCAGGTTTTAACAATTTTAATCTTGAAGAGAAAATTAATCCCAAACTATTTGCTATACAGGCTGTGATTCAAACTTGGGAGGAGGATAATATGGATATAGATGATCGTTTATTGTCCTCGGGTGAATTTCGTACCGATTTTCCATCCAATAATCCGAATTATTCCTGTAACATAGATATTACACGACTCCTACAAAACCAATATCAGAAACCGCAAAACTATTTTGGTTTTTTGATTTTTATGAAACGAGATTATTTTGAAATGTTGCCGGAAGAATCAATGAAAAATATGCGATACTGTTCTTCTGATCATCCGGATCAAAAGTTACATCCGGAGTTAACAATATGTTATGAAAAATAAGCGATGAAATGATTTCCGTATAGTTCAAGTGTTTTTTATTTCGGGTAATTAAGTTATTTTAGTATTAATATCTTACTTAAATTATCCGGAATCAGAAAACTGATGCTGAAGGAAGCAGACATAATTAAAGGTTGTAAAGAGTATAATTCAGTAGCACAAAATGCATTATACAAAGCATATGCGCCTAAAATGAAAGCTTTATGTGTAAGATATTCTTCCAATGAGGAAGAAGCAAAAGATCTGATGCAGGAGGGATTTATCAAAGTATTTTCGAACATCAAATCATACAATGGAAAGGGTAGCTTTGAAGGTTGGATTAAAAGGATAATGATTAATACTGCGATTTCTCATTATAAAAAGAATAAAAATAAATTTGCGATAGAAGATATCTCTCTGCTGAATTCAAAAGAAGTAGCATGGGCGGAGGAAGAGGATGATGTCGAAGAAATATATTCAGAATATACTGCTGAAGATTTAATGAAAGCTTTGATTAGCTTACCAGAACAATACAAATTGGTATTTAACCTGTTCTGTATTGAAAACCATTCTCACGCAGATATTGCTCAATTGTTATCCCTGGATGAAAAAGACTTCGAGAACCAGGTTGTTCAGAGCGAAAAAGTTGTTAAAAGATTACCTGATCAACCTTTCTGGCAAGCGATGGGTAAACTCTTCGAAAAGGTAAATGTGAAATGGAAAAAAGGAGTATAGAAAATATTTTTAAACAAGGACTTGGAAATTATGAGATCCAGCCTGATGAAGACGAATGGTCTGCTATAGACCTTGCTCTTCCCAGGGTTAATTTCTTCAGATTTTCTTTTGTTAATTTCAATATCTATTATTGTTCTCTGATTGTCTTATGTTTTTTATTTTCTGCTTTGTCATTGATTTATACTCTTTCCGGAAGAAATGTTAGAACTCAAACTCCTGTGGCCAGTGAAAAGAAAAAAAATGAGTTAGCGACATTTGATAAGGATAACCAAACAGGATTAAAACAAATAAATAAAGATAGTAAACCGTTAGTATCTCAAAAAATATCAGTAGTTAAAACAAAGCCGAAAGAGAGCTTAAAAACAGAAAGTGTATCAAATAATAAAATAAAGACAACTGATCAGAAGTCACTTATTCCTGTAAACATTAACGAGGATACAATAAAGGACAAAGAAAAATTACACCAAGCAATCAAGCCAGATAACAGCTCTGTAACGGAATCAAGCCAGCGTGAGCAACAAAAGAAAAAAAGATGATAAGAAAAAACGAATAGTTTATATCACTAAACAGGATACTATTGTTGTGATTGATACTTTGAGTAAAAGAAAACCCAAAAGAAAGAATTAAGCTATTGGCATGTATATAAAGTTATTTTTAGTTTCTATAGTATTTTTATTTTTTGCTGGATTATCTTTTGCTCAGCCTGACATAATTATCAGTCCATCGGAAGAAGATGTTGACACTGTCATCATAAAGAAAGAAGATTACATTATCAGAAAAAGAAGTATACATTGATGAACCAAAAGAGTATTCCAGATTTTTATCAATATATGGAGCCCCTCTATACTATTCAAGTTATTATGATGTATGTGAGGACTGTAAAGATTTTCTGACAAATCAAAAAAGAGCTATTGACCCTTTACTTAGCTATAGAATCGGATTACACCTTTCTTTTACAAAGAAAAAAATATACATAACTCCAGGAGTTGCATTTACTTCAATTCGTGAAAGATTTATAGCCAGTGACTCTTCTGGACAATATAATCTTGTCAATCATTATAATTATCTTGATGTATCTCTTGCCGCCGGATATAAGGTAGGGACAGGAAAACTTAGCTGTATTATTCAAGGGTATGGAATGGTTAGCAGGTTGATGCAAGCTGAAGGAAAAATTTTTTCAACAAATAACTTTACATCTGTAATTCCTATAAAGGCAGAAAATTTTAAAACTTATGTATTCAGCATAGGTGTTGGATTCCGTTTTGGATATAAACTGTCAGAAAGGCTGCAGCTCAATGTGGAACCTGGTTACAGAGGCAATATTACCACAATTACTAAAAGTAAAACACCATACGTTCAGCAAAGAAATTTATTTTCAACTGAAATAGGGGTGTCTTATGCGTTTTGATAAATGCAAGCATTAATGCACACCTAAAATAAAAAAGCTGATGATCAACTCATCAGCTTTTTTATTAGTTTATACCCCTTCTTAGGATTGAAATTTTTATAGTTTATTTTTAAAAGTAGAAGTTATAGTAGCTTCTTCCTCCATTTGAAGACAAGCCTTCAATCATAACTCTGCCTTTTATCTTTTCTAATATTTCAATCAATTCCTCAGGAGAATTGATGGCAACTTTGTTAATAGAAGTAATGATAAAACCTTCAGGTAGTCCCATTCTTGCGATGAGTCCATTTTTAATTCCTGATATTTTGACACCGTTTGCTATATTAAGCTTATCTCTTTCAACCTTTGAAACAGTCTCAAATGAAGCTCCCAGGTTTTGAGAGGTGGTTACTTGTTTTACCAACATTGCAGTAGTTCCTTCACGGTTGGTAAGTGTCACCGCTTGATCTGTCAGTTTTGAATCCGTTTTAAAGGTAATCTTTATCTTATCTCCCGGATTATGATAAGCAAGCAATTCTTCAAATTCACTTCTGGTATTCACGGGAATATCGTTTAGTTTTAGAATGATATCCCCTTTTTTCAGACCAATTTTTTCAGCAGCGCCATCCTTTTGCAAATAGGTAACAATTACTCCTGACAAATCTTTTAGATGATGCTTCTCAGCAACAGAAGTATTCACTTCAGAGACTTCAGCTCCTATGAAAGCTTTTTGAACACATCCGTATTTGATAAGGTCTTTTACTACCTTAACCACGATATCAACCGGCACTGCAAAACCATATCCTGTGTAAGAACCTGTTTTGGATAGTATGGCTGTATTGATTCCTACCAGTTCCCCCTTGGAATTTACAAGCGCTCCACCGCTATTGCCAGGGTTTATAGCAGCATCAGTCTGTATAAAAGATTCCAGAGGGAATTGACTGTTCACCACATTTATATTTCTTGCTTTGGCACTTACAATTCCAGCTGTTACAGTAGATGTCAGATTAAATGGATTTCCTACAGCCAGCACCCATTCTCCAATCTGAAGGTTCTTGGAATTACCGATTTTAACAGCAGGAAGTCCTTCTGCTTCTACTTTAAGAATAGCTAAATCAGTACTTGGATCCGTACCTATTACCTTTGCCTGATAAGTTCTCCGTTCATGTATAACTTCAATCTTATCAGCCTTTTCAATGACGTGGTTATTGGTAATGATATACCCATTGTCTGAAAAGATTACACCTGACCCGGAGCTGGAAATCTGACTATTCCCGTTAAAGAACCAGTCAAACCAAGAATGATTTTGGTAAGAACCAGTTCCAACAGTCTGAATAAATACAACAGAAGGGGTACTTTGCGCAGATGCTGCTACAAAATCTCCGTTCATATTTATAGATTCCTGAGATTTGTAAGAGGCAAAAACCTTATTTTCCGGGGTAGAGGCTTGAATAATAATAGGTTCGCTCTCGCGGAACAATCCAAAGGTATATGAGCCCGCTAAGCCAGACGCGAACCCAATAAAAATGATCGGTATAAACTTTTTCATAATATTAAACTGACGTTACTAGGAGCGAAAAATTATAAAATTCTTACAATTTTTTGAAATAGTTTTTTCTAAAATTGGAACATGGGAATAATTAATAAGGATAATTGCTCTTATTTATTAATTTTGTAAAGACACGTATATGGGAATCAGAGCAATATTAAGTAAGCCAATAGCTAATTTTGTAGTATCAAAGCAAAAAAAGTGGGCGTCCGATCCGTCAGGAACTCAGCAAAAAGTCTTCAAATACCTCATCGATAAAGCAAAACATACTGCATTTGGTAAAGACCATGATTTTGCTGGCATTAAATCCTATGAAGATTTTAAAAAAAGAGTTCCTGTAAGAGACTATGAGGAGTTAAAGTCTTATATCGAGAAGGTTGTAGGGGGACAGCCGGATATCCTCTGGCCGGGCAAACCTCTTTATTTCGCCAAAACTTCCGGCACAACCAGCGGTATTAAATACATTCCGATCAGCAAAGAATCCATTCCTTACCATATCAGCGGAGCAAGAGATGCTTTGTTGAACTATGTTTACAACACCGGTAAATCACTTTTTCTGGATGGAAAGTTAATTTTCCTTTCCGGAAGTCCTGAAATGGAGATGAAAAACGGAATCCATGTGGGCAGACTTTCAGGTATTGTAAATCATCATGTTCCCGGCTATCTGAGAACTAACCAAAAGCCAAGTTATGAAACAAACTGCATAGAGGACTGGGAGGAAAAGCTTGATACCATCATAGAAGAAACCATAGATCAGAGAATGACTCTTATCTCAGGTATTCCTCCATGGGTACAAATGTATTTTGACCGAATTACTGCCAGAACCGGTAAGAAAATCAAAGATGTATTTCCTGACTTCTCTTTGTTTGTTTACGGTGGTGTTAATTTTGAACCATACAAAGCTAAATTGTTTGAATCTATAGGTAAGAAAATAGATTCGGTTGAAACCTATCCTGCCTCTGAGGGCTTTATAGCCTTTCAGGATCAGCAAGATAGCAATCAGCTTTTGTTGTTGTTGAATAGCGGTATTTTCTATGAGTTTATTCCTGCAGATGAATATTTTAATGAAAATCCTACCAGGTTAAATATAAATGAAGTGCAGTTGGGCGTTAATTATGCATTGATAATGAATACAAATGCAGGTCTGTGGGGATACTCCATTGGAGATATGGTAAAATTCGTATCCAAAGATCCTTACAGAATCATTGTCTCTGGAAGAATAAAACATTTCATTTCTGCATTTGGAGAACATGTGATAGGTGAAGAAGTTGAAAAAGCACTAAAATTTGCCGTTTCCAAACATCCGGAAACAGAGGTAATAGAGTTTACAGTTGCACCTCAGGTGACTCCAAAAGAAGGACTTCCATATCATCAGTGGTTTATAGAGTTTAATAAATTTCCTAATGATATCAATGCTTTCAGAGAAGATCTGGATGCAGAGATGGTTCGGCTGAACACATATTATGACGATTTGATTTCCGGAAATATTTTAAGAAAACTGGAAATCACTCCAATGAAAAAAGGCGCATTTATAGATTACATGAAATCAATCGGAAAACTTGGTGGTCAGAATAAACTTCCAAGACTGGCTAATGATCGTAAGATTGCAGACCAGATAGAACAGTTTAAGCAGGTGTAAATTTTTACAGATTTCATGGGTATTTTAAAAAAGCATATTGCAATACTAGGATCTACAGGTTCAATTGGAACACAAGCACTTGATGTTGTCAGAGCTCATCATGATAAATTTAAAATAGATGTCCTTTCTGCTGAGAATAATGCAGAATTGCTTATACGTCAGGGACTAGAATTTTTGCCGGAAACTGTAGTGATCGGAAATGCAGAACATTTACAGAAAGTCAGATCTGCACTGGAACCAGCAAATATTAAGGTGTTTTGTGGTAAAGAGGCGCTTGCAGACGTGGTGCAGACAGAAAGAATAGATCTCGTATTAACAGCGATGGTGGGCTATTCAGGTTTGTTGCCTACTCTGAAGGCAATTGCTGCCGGAAAAGATATAGCATTGGCAAACAAAGAAACGCTGGTGATTGCGGGGGAGTTGGTGACGCATGCAGCTAAAATAAGTAAAGTAAAGATTTATCCTGTTGACTCAGAACATTCAGCTATTTTTCAATGCCTCGCAGGGGAAGATTATTCAAAAATCGAAAAAATAATTCTTACAGCTTCCGGCGGACCGTTTCGCGGACAATCATTGGATTTTCTTAAAACTGTAACCAGACAAGATGCATTGAAGCATCCCAACTGGAGCATGGGAGCAAAAATAACCATAGACTCTGCCTCTTTGATGAATAAAGGACTTGAGGTGATTGAAGCTAAGTGGTTGTTTGGACTTGAATCTTCACAAATTGAAGTAATTGTACATCCTCAATCTATCATTCATTCTCTTGTTCAGTTTAATGATGGCTCCATGAAAGCTCAAATGGGACTTCCAGATATGAAGCTGCCAATTCAATATGCGCTTGCTTATCCAGAACGTCTCAATTCAGATTTCCCTAGGTTCAATTTTCTTGATTATCCTAATCTGACTTTTGAAAAGCCGGATATGGAAACCTTCAGAAACTTAAAGCTGGCTTATGAGGCAATGGAAAAGGGGGGGTAACATGGCTTGTATTTTAAATGCTGCAAATGAAATTGCTGTTCAGGAGTTTTTGGCAGATAAAATAAACTTCCTGGATATTCCCGATGTTGTTGAAGACTGTATGGCCAGTATTCCGTTTATTTGCAGGCCATCCTATGAAGATTTTGTACAGACTGATCTTGAAACAAGACAGCTTGCAAAAAGAAAGCTTCATAAAGTATAAATTTTACTTATATTTTTCATATTTATTGATTACTATTGTTTAAAGGAAATTAGAGATAATGGATGTATTAGGCATTTTAATTATGGCAGGTCAGCTTTTGCTGGCGCTTTCTATTTTGGTGGGAGTTCACGAAGCGGGGCACATGTTTGCTGCTAAATATTTCGGAATGCGGGTGGAAAAATTTTCGATTGGTTTTCCTCCAAAAATTTTCGGATTTAAGAAAGGTGAAACAGAATATTCTTTTGGAGCTGTACCACTAGGTGGTTTCGTAAAAATCTCCGGAATGATTGATGAGTCGCTTGATACAAAAGAGCTTTCAGAAGAACCCAAACCTTACGAATTCAGAGCTAAGCCAGCCTGGCAAAGGTTAATCGTTATGATGGGCGGCATAATTGTCAATGTTGTTGTGGGAATTATAATATTTATTGCATTGACTTACATTTATGGAGCTCAATATATTCCCGCATCAGAGGTAAATGTAAATGGTATTGTTGCGCATGAATTAGGTAAGGAAATAGGCCTTAAAACAGGGGATAAGATCATTAACGTCAATGGAAAACCATATGAAAGATTTCCTGAAGATGTAATGAATGCCGATCTTTTCCTAACTGATAATAACTACTACATCGTGGATAGGAATGGCCAGACTTTAAAAATAGACATCCCAAGTAATATTGCTGGAAAACTTTCCGAAGAAAAGAATAATTTCATTTCTCCAATAGCCCAATTTAAAGTTGCGGAAATCGATAAAGGGACCAATGCGGCAAAAGCTGGTTTAAAACCTAATGATTTAATTATTGGTATCAATGGTGATTCAATAAGATTTTTTCATGAACTCACAGCTAAGCTAGCTACATTGAAAAATAAAAATGCTGAAGTTGATGTATTAAGGAATGGGAAGAAATTAACTTTAAAATCAAAGGTAGATGAAGAAGGTAGGTTGGGCTTTCGCCCTGAGCTTTTGTTCACTACTAAAACTGATTATTTTACATTCTTTCAATCAATTCCACGAGGAACCTCCGAAGCTTTTGCTGTAATCACCAATACCGTTAGAGGTTTTGGTAAAATCTTTAAAGGGGATGTACCCGTAAGTAAATCAGTAAGTGGACCGATTGGAATAGCTTCAAAATTTGGAAGTCAGTGGATATGGCAGAAGTTTTGGTTTATGACCGGGCTACTTTCTATGGTTTTAGCCTTTATGAATTTCCTGCCAATTCCTGCATTGGATGGCGGACATGTTATGTTCCTTACATACGAAATAGTTTCAGGAAGAAAACCATCTGACAAATTTCTTGAAGTGGCCCAGAAAGTCGGAATGGTCATTCTTTTATCTCTTATGGTATTTGCCTTTGGTAATGATATATTTAAAATATTTCAATAAATTTTATTTAACCTAATATGATTAAAAGGTTTTTTCAGGTTTGCCTCTTGCTACTGTTAGGAAATACTCCTGTGTTTTCTGCCCCGCTTGATTCCCTTGGAGTCGTCAAAATCGACGACAAGCTCCATGTGAAATATCTGGTCTCTCCCGGAGAAACTATATATGGTATTTCAACAAAATATGGTGTCTCTGTTAATGACCTGATGGAAATCAATCCTCAGTTAGAAAATGGCCTGAAGGTGGGGCAGATCATCAATATCCCTTATAATCCTGCAATCATTCAGCAGATCAGAAAAAGTGAGGATGCTATAGTGCATAAAGTGGGAGCTGGTGAAACATTGTTCGGTATTTCCAAAAAATACAACATTCCAATGAATGACCTTTTAAAGTGGAATGGCATGGAACTTAAAGCTGGTCAGGAGATTGTTGTGGGATATAAGAGTCAGCAAAATGCTTCTAACACAATTGCTCAAAACCCAACTCCTAAAACAGAACCTGTAAAGCAAAATACAACAACAGAGCAGCCTAAGGCTGCTCCTGCTGTGAATACTGCGAACATTCAGACTCCAAAGTCTTCTCCCACTACAGAAACAAAGGAACCTGTAAAGCAAACTGTAGTTGCAGAAAAAACTACTCCCGTTGAAAAGACTAAGCCACAACCGGCATCTGCAGTCACTGCTGAACAATCCAATACCACAGCTACAGCTTGGCCTACCAGTGGTCAGGAACAATACAGATATGATCCGGAAATGAAGCAAATTCTGGTGATTCCGTTTGACCCATATTTGTACTTCAGCGATGCGGATGATGAAATTGCAGCCAAATCCAATATGCCACGCACCAAGGTGCGTCAGGTATTCAGAAGAAGATTAAATGCTTTATTGGATAAGCCTGGCTACGAAATGATATATCTTGTTGGCGGAAAAGCTAAGGACTCTATTGGAGACTTAAATAAAATTTACAGTTCAGTGAGCTATGCATATCAGGAATCTGTAACCACTGTTAATGTTCAGCAACAGGAGGTAAAAGAAGCCAAAGCAAAATCTACTAAGAACTGGATTGAGAAGCAGAAAGAAAAACTGATTCCTCAAAATGAAAAGAAATATGATGTGCCCGAAGATTATGGAAGCTATTTCGGAGTAAAGATCAAAAACCCACAAGAATTTTTCGAATATTTTAATTCAAAATACAGTGTGGACTATTATATTTTCATCAATCAGTTTGAAGTTAAAACAGATTATGAGCATTGCCTGGATAGGGCTGCTTTAAATTTTGAAAGAAGCTTTACTACTCATTTTTCAATATATGACAAAGAGGGTAAACAAATCGCAGGCAATAAATTTAAAACCCATTATAATTCCAATTCTAACTACGTCTACCAGATAGTAGCAGATAACTGTCCTAAAATAGCAGAAAGAATTTTATCAGAACTTCCTGCTCCGGATCAGAAATAACAGTAAAACAGTAACAGTAAACAGCTACGGAGAACAGTAACAGAAAACAGTTACAACAGTTTATTGAAACAGGGACAATAAGAAAAAAACAATACTTCTCTAAAAAGACAAAGGCTGCCTATTTTGCAGCCTTTGTCTTTTTAGAGACATAAATTTATATATATCAATTCTGTTTACTATTATAGTTCTCTGTAGCTGTTTACTGTAACTGTTACTATTGCTGTTTACTCAAATCTTCAGGATTCTAGCAGCCTTTAAAATTCCTGCTATGCTCAGACTATCAGTAATTTCATTGTTCATTACCATTTCCACGGCATCTCTCAGATGTACTCTCTTTACCTGCAATTCTTCAGTATCTTCAGGCTCGCTTTCTCCATCTTTCAGACCTTGGGCAAGATATAAATAGCCGACTTCAGAGGTCACACTGTTTGAAGTATGAATAGTGCAGATATTAGTCCATTTATCAGCAGTAAAACCTGTTTCTTCTTTGAGTTCTCTTTTTGCAGAGTCAAGTGGGTCAATTCCAATTGGTCCGCCACCCTCAGGAATTTCCCAGGAATATTCATTTAAAGTGTATCTATATTGACCAACAAGGTACGTATAGCCCTCATCATCTATCGGTATAATTCCGATGGCTATATTTTTAAAAGTAACTACCCCGTAAATTCCATTTCCTCCTTTTGGATTAATTACCTGATCCTCGCGGACAGAAATCCATGGATTGTCATAAATAGGTCTGGAAGAGACTGTTTTCCACGGGTTTTGAGTTAGCTCCATATGTTCTGAATTTGAATTTGTGGATAAATTTAGCATAATATAATTAAAAGAAGGATTTCAGGGAGTCATTATTATTCCTTACTTTTATAATAGCAATTTGTTATTGATGCTGAAATCCTACCATACTGAAGACTTAGTGGAAGCGGGGGTTGATGAAGCGGGAAGAGGCTGCCTTGCCGGTCCTGTTGTTGCTGCAAGCGTAATTTTGCCTAAAGATTACCATCATCCTATTCTCAATGATTCTAAACAGCTTTCAAAAAAGCAAAGAGAGCTGTTGCGTGAAGAAATAAAACGTGATGCAATTTCCTGGGCAATAGCCGAAGTCTCCCATACTGTCATTGACGAAATCAATATTCTGAATGCTTCATTTCTTGCCATGCACAAGGCTATCGGAAAGCTAAAAACCAAACCCGAACTGCTTCTTATTGATG
The DNA here is from genome assembly GCA_024707265.1 of Sporocytophaga sp. Taxonomy (GTDB): domain Bacteria; phylum Bacteroidota; class Bacteroidia; order Cytophagales; family Cytophagaceae; genus Sporocytophaga. The sequence goes on from JANQAB010000002.1 coordinate 920,063, forward strand.
GCAACAGGTTTAAGCCCTACAAAAAAACTAACCATCACTGTATTGTTGAAGGAGACGCAAAATATCTGAGCATTGCTGCGGCTTCTGTGCTGGCCAAAACTTACCGTGATGATCTTATGGTTAAACTTGCTTCTAAATTTCCTGTTTATGATTGGGAAAATAATATGGGATATGGAACCCCAAAGCACAGAGAAGCAATTTTCCAAAATGGATTATCTCCTTTTCACAGACTTTCTTTTAAAATTGACAAATCAGGCTCTTACTCTCAATTGAATTTATTTTGACCTTTCTCTTACAACATATCAAGACTTTAAACACTAGATAAAAAATCGTATTTTTATACAATTTTTAAATGGAAAACACTGAAACAATACTCAAAAAGGTCCCTTTGAACGACCTTCATACTGCATTAGGTGCTAAAATGGTACCTTTCGCAGGGTTTAATATGCCTGTTCGTTATTCATCTGATCTGGATGAACATAATACTGTGAGAGACGCGGTCGGTATTTTTGACGTATCTCATATGGGCGAGTTTATGGTGAGAGGAAATGGGGCTTTGGATTTAATTCAGAAGGTGACCAGCAATGATGCATCAAAACTGTTCAATGGGAAAATTCAATATTCTTGCCTGCCAAACTCAGATGGTGGTATCGTAGACGATCTCCTTGTCTATAAAATAAACAACGAGGAATATATGCTTGTTGTGAATGCATCAAATATTGAAAAGGACTGGAACTGGATAGCAAGTCATAATTCGTTTGGTGCTCAGCTGCAAAATATTTCTGATCAAATAGCACTTTTTGCAATTCAGGGACCAAAAGCTGCAGAAGCTCTTCAAGGACTTACAAGTCTGAATTTGTCTTCGATGGAATATTATACATTTGAAATTTCGGATTTTGCAGGTGTTTCAAATGTGATAGTTTCCGCTACAGGATATACAGGCGCCGGTGGGTTTGAAATTTATGTTCCCAATGATAAAGCTGTACATGTCTGGAATAAAATAATGGATGCGGGAAAGGCATTTGGAATAAAACCTATTGGTCTGGGAGCTCGTGATACTTTAAGGCTGGAAATGGGATTTTGTCTTTATGGAAATGACATAGATGACAGGACTTCTCCAATTGAGGCAAATCTTGGCTGGATAACAAAATTTACCAAAGATTTTATCAATTCTAAATCCTTAAAAGAACAAAAAGACAAAGGTGTGTCAAAGAAGCTGGTAGGATTTGTGATGCAGGAGAGAGGAATCCCCAGAAGCCATTATCCGATTCTGGATGCTGAGGGAAATAAAATCGGAGAAGTGACATCCGGAACACAATCTCCTACACTGTCTATCGGTATTGGAATGGGATATATTTCAACTCCCTTTGCGGAAATTGACTCAGAGATATTTATTGATATAAGGAATAAAAAACATAAGGCTAAGGTTGTAAAGCTTCCTTTCCTGAAGAAGTAAAAGTTTGAATATGAGAAAAGTGGATGTATGCCTTACCCCTGAACTGCTTCATTTATATGAAGTAGAAAATCGGGTAGTTGTAATTGTTGATATTCTGAGGGCTACGTCCTGCATGACCGTCGCTATCGCAAATGGTGTAGAAAAAATTATTCCAGTTGCGAAGTTGGAAGAATGTCAGTCTCTCAGGCAAAAAGGCTGTGTTGGCGCTGCTGAAAGAGATGGAAAAATGCCTGAAGGTTTTGATCTTGGAAATTCTCCTCTTGCTTATCTAAACAATGCTTATGCTGGCAAAACCATTGCTATGACTACTACCAATGGCACCCAGGCGATTGCAAAATCAAAGGATGCTGAAGAAGTAATTATAGGTTCTTTTCTGAATAAAACGGCTGTTGTAAATTATCTCATTTCTCAGCCTAATGATGTGCTGATTGTTTGTGCAGGATGGAAAGGTAAAGTAAATCTTGAAGATACTCTATTTGCTGGTGCCATTGTGGAAGGCTTGAAAGGTCATTTTGAAATAGAAAATGATTCTGTTATTGCATCTGCCACATTGTACAATCATGCTAAAAAAGATATGCTTGCTTACCTTTCAGCTTGTTCGCATGTCAAAAGACTGAAAAATCTGAATATTCAAATGGATATAGAATTTTGTCTTCGTGAAGATCAGTTTAATGTAATACCGGTACTTAAAGAAGATGCACTGGTTGATATGAAAAAACTGGTTCTGACCTAGTTCCAACGGTTTAAGATGGGGTCTCATTTTAAACTTTAAATAAAAAAAGAGTCCTGAATGAAGTGATTATACTCGCATTCAGGACTCGTTTTATTTATGATATTTAGATTACTTTATTCTGTATATCCAGCCGAATTTATCTTCTGCCTTTCCAAGCTTAATGTCATTCAGCGCTTTATTCAATTTATTTGAAAGTTCTCTTGTTTCTTCTCCAGGGAGAACAAGGTCTGTTCCTTTGTAATTAATTGTAGAAATCTGAGTAATCGTTGCAGCTGTTCCTGTTCCGAAGGCATCTTTCAGCGTTCCGTTTTCATAAGCTTTTACAACTTCATCTACTGATACTCTTCTTTCTTCCACTTTTACACCCCAGTCTTTAGCTAAAGTAAGGATACTGTCTCTTGTAATCCCTGCAAGAATTGATGAAGACAGAGGCGGGGTAACAAGAGTATCTCCGATGATGAACATCAGGTTCATGGTTCCGGATTCTTCAAAATATTTATGCTCTTTGCTATCTGTCCACATAATCTGCTGATATCCTTTTTCTGCCGCAAGTTTTGCAGGCAGAAGAGATGCAGCATAATTACCTCCTGATTTTGTAAAACCAGTACCACCTTCAGCAGCTCTTACATATTCTGTTTCAATGATCACTTTAACAGTTCCTTTGTAATACCCGGCTACAGGTGAAGTAAATACAATAAATTTATATGTAGATGATGGTTTTACCCCAATAAACTCATCAGATGCATACATAAATGGTCTCAGGTAAAGAGAGCAGCCTGGCTGGTTAGGAATCCAATCTTTGTCCAGCTTGATAAGTTCTGTAATACCTTCAAGATAAGCATTTTCGTCAAGCTCAGGCATGCAAAGTCTTTTAGCAGATTTGTTTAGCCTTTTATGATGATCAAGAGGACGAAATAGAAGAATGTCGCCATTGTCTGCTCTGTATGCTTTCAGACCTTCAAATATCGTCTGGCCATAGTGTAAAACAGAGGTGGCAGGACTCATTGAAATATTCTGGAAAGGCACAATTCTCAATCCGCCCCACTGCTTATCTTGGTAATCCATGACAAACATATGGTCTGAGTACACTGCTCCAAACTCAAGATTTGTAAAATCCGTCTGACTTAACTTTGACTGTTTGGTCTTTTCAATCGCGATATTCTGAGTATTAATCATAAAAAGAGGAAATTCTCAATGTTTAACGGTAAAGTTATTATTTTGGTGATCCAAAATCAATCAAAACTGACTTTTTACAAGATCAACCTGAAATTTTTTTAGCAAACCTTATGAAGGTATGCTGTTGCAATAACGGATTTTAGAAATTGTATGTTATTATTTCTCCGTTAATTTTAAATAGAAAAATCCAAAAGGAAATGCTAAATTTCCTTTTGGATTTAAATTATTGAATTACATGTCATTGTAAGTCGTAAAAGATGTAACTATATTCTGATTAACGTGGGGCTGTTCTGAGTGAGTTATCATACCAGTCACGTTTTCTGTTTAGCTTCAGGTCCTGGAGAATCGAAGCTTTAACATTTATATCAAAGCTATAGGATTGTCTGTATCCGAATGGAATCCAGTTGAAACGCATCTCCCAGCAATGCAAATCTCGATAAATATTGAACTGAGTGTAGGTTATAGCCTGATTGGTTATATCATATCCCGAGTTGAAGCCGATTTTCCATTTTTCCGAAATTCTCAGATCTCCATTAAAAGAAAGTGTCTGAATTAGGCTTTTAGGATTAAATCCCACTTGTGAAACACTTAAGTTATAGCTTACATACATGCTCCATGGAATGTTGAAATCCACATACATTTGCGGATTGGCATTGATTACATCAAGTTCTGCCTGAGTGGCGTTAGGAGCTTTGTAATTTTTCTTTTTAGCTGTCGGGTTCAGGTTAGTGCTAAGCATTAAAGAGTACAGCTGTGCTCGTTTATGGTTTTCATCTGTGAAAAATTGATTTACTCTTCTTTGGCTATAAGTCCTGTTGGCCCTGCTAGCACTATCAGGGAAATATCTAAAGTAAACGTAAGGATCATAAGTATAATTAAAGTTTATGTCCAATCTGTTAAAAAGCCTTGTTCTTGCTGAAAAGTTGATCAGACTGAAATTTAAAGAGTCAGCAGTGAAGTCATAACTACCATTCATGGAAACGTTTTCAAGAATAGGTATTTTTTTAGTTGGATTTACACTATCGTTTTTGGTTTTTACTTTAGCTTCAAGGGTGTTATTTAAACTGAAAGATAAAAGATTTGATTGTCCTCTGCCGGGAGCTCCGTAAAGAAAACCATTGTATCTGGAAAGGGTTTGTTCTGTAGCTGAACCACTAGCGGAAGTTCTTACTGGAATAACCTGGTAGGATGGACCTCCAAATAGTTTCGAAAAATCAGGACGGTATGTATAATTTAAAGTAGGGATCAATGTGTGGCGGACACCCATTAATCGTCCTTTTTTAAAATAAACAGATCCAAAAATTCTGGTAGTTAAGTCAGTACTGAAATTGAAATCATATGCATTTGAAAATCTTCTAAGAGTATCATAAGTTACGACTTGACTTGTATCAGGGCCAATTGTTCTATAATTTAGCCTGTTAAAATACATGTACTCATTAAAGTTCAAAGATGGGTTCAGGTTAAAGTATTTCAGAGCTTTAATGGTGGTAGCTACGCTTGCTGAATGTCTGAGACCACTTCTTGCATAAGGAGGTGAGAAAATTCTTCCCAGGTTGTCAAAGTTTAATTTTAAAGTATCAAGGTTTTCACCCTCTGCAGTTCTTCCCCTCCTTACACCACTTAAGTTACTTGCTTGAATTGATCCGACAGAACTATATGAGAGGTTAATTTTTTCATACCAGCTGTTCCCGTCTCCGATTTTTTTTCTTGAATGGATAAATCCTGTTCATGTTAAAAGCAAAATCAGGGAATGTAAAATCGTATACTCCGGTATTATTATTTTGAGTAGATCTTGCAGCCAGTGATAAATTGAAAGGTGTACCTCCGAAGGCTTTTGAATAAGAAATACTGGAGGTCATTGTATTGGTTAAATAGGCTGCCGGATTGTAAGCATTATTTCTGTTAAAAGTTGTACTACCAAAATTGACTGCGGCAGAAAGTCTGCTGTTTTTCTTTGATACAGTCTGATGGTTCCAGACAATTTTATAATCTTCAACAGAATAGAACTCTTTAGCTCCCTCTGCGACACCAAAATTCGGATTGGTACTTTTTCTGTGATTATAAGCTAAATCCAGATTGCCCCTGAATTTATACCTGCTTATATAGTTTGTCTGAGATTGTAATCCATAACTTCCCAATGTATAAATCTCTCCGATTAACCTTGACGCGACGTAATCATTGATTGCAAAATAATATCCACCATTTCTAAGGAAAAATCCTCTGTCGCGGGACTCCCCATACATTGGAAAGATCAATCCGGACCTGTTCTTCTTAGGTACTGGGAATATTCCGAGAATAAAGCCTAGCGGGGTAGGAACGTCTGCAACATAAAGGTTAAACGGTCCTGTTACAATCTTGTCCTGTGGAATTACTTTTAATTTGTTTGCACTTATGTGAAAATGGGGATGAGCCAGATTACAAGTTGTATAAATCGCGCTATTTATAAACAGCGCTTCATCTGTCCTTTTAACTTTTTCTCCTTGAACATACCCTTCACCCTGCTGTGTGACAATGCCTGATATAATTCCTTTGCGGGTTTTAAAGTTGTATTTGATGATATCTGCGGAATATTTATCATCCTTTTCTTTAAACAGAGGAACTCCTTTTACCTTACCTGTTGAATCAGGAACGCCAATAGCTGTCAGCGTAGAGGTTGCCCAGTTAATTTCAATTTGCTCGGCTTCCAGAGTAATATCTCCATAATTGATTTTGGCTTCACCATATAAATATGCGGTCTGAGTCACCACGTCAAGACGTATGGAGTCCCTTGCAGAATATTTAATAGTAGTTTCAATGTCGCCCTTATGTTTCACATTAAGCGAATCAGAAGTGCCTGTAGTATCCTTTACTGCAGCGGCTTCCGTGCTTTCTGCCGGCGCCAGCACCTCGGTAGAATCTGACTGAGAAAAAGCAATTCTGCCAGAAAGCAGAAAGATAGTCAGAAAAAATACACCTAAATTTTGTACTAGTTTTTTCAGAATTTATTAAAAATTTACAATTTTTGTATGCAAAGTTATCGTAATAACTTTTAAAATCGAATATTTTGAACAATATTGTATTGACCATCCTCCTCTCAGCAATTATTGTGCTAACTTCCTTCAGTCCTGTTGAGGTCAAACAATACAAGCTTAGAACCGTTGTAATTGATGCAGGTCACGGAGGCAAAGATCCCGGTTGTCTTGGTAAGAACTCTCATGAAGCTGAAATCACTCTCGCAACCGCACTTGAACTTGGCAGAATCATTAAAGAGAATCTACCAGACGTAAAGGTAATCTATACCAGAACAAAAAACGAATTTGTTGAACTTCACGACCGTGCCGGTATTGCAAACCGGAACAATGCAGATTTGTTTATTTCTATTCATTGTAACTCGGGTCCTAAGCATGTGTTTGGTACTGAGACATATACAATGGGACTGCATACTACCGAGGACAATCTTGAAGTGGCCAAAAGAGAAAACTCTGTTATTCTGAAAGAAACAAATTATAAGAAAAATTATCAGGGATTTGATCCTAGCTCTCCCCAGGCGCATATCCTCTTTTCAGTTTACCAGAATGCTTTTATCGAAAATAGTCTTAGATTTGCACAAAAAGTAGAAAAGCAATTTTCTACAAGAATTGGAAGAACGAGCAGGGGAGTGAAGCAGGCAGGATTGGTAGTATTGTGGAAAAGTGCAATGCCCAGTGTCTTGATAGAAATAGGGTTTTTAACCAACCCTGCTGAAGAAAAATTTTTGAAAAACAAAACAAGCCAGGTTTATATAGCTTCGGGAATTTACAGAGCCTTGAAGGAATATAAATCAGAACTTGAATCAATGAATAAATAAAAGTGAAAATATCTAAAGAAGTAAAGGTAGGACTGCTGGCCCTGGTTGCTGGTGTGATACTATATATCGGATTTAATTTTTTTAAAGGGAGTAGATTTTTTTCTCCTACAAAAAAATACTACATCGTTTATAATCAGATTGACGGACTTACAGTTTCAAATCCTGTCACTTTGAACGGAATGACAATAGGCCGTGTAGACAATCTCAAAATGGTCACGTCCCAGAATAACAAAATTGTGGTTCAGATTCAGGTTGATGAACATATTGTTTTAGGAGACTCAACAAGCGCTTTCATTGCCAATACAGATTTATTAGGTGGCAAATCGATCGACCTTAAACTTGGCAAAAATAGCAGGACTTTTGAAAATGGCGATACGCTCAAAGGTAAGATTGAAAAGAATATCACTGAAATGCTCAGTGAAAAAGCAATTCCAATTCTGACCAACCTTGATTCCACAGTCGTAAATCTTAACAAAATTTTTGGTGATGAGCTGGGAACGAGTGTAAAAACAACTCTTCACAATTTTGAACTTGCTTCCGGAGATTTGAAATTAGTCATAAGTGAAAACAGAAAGAATCTTCATGCTATAACCTCAAACCTTTCGGCAATGACCTCGTCTTTGGCTCAAACAGAGAAGGAATTAAAGCCACTGATTGCTAAAATGAATCACTTTGCAGATTCATTAAACGACCTTGAGTTAAAAGCAACCGTTGCCAATGCCAACAAGGCAATGGAAAATCTTAGTTCTATTACCAATAAAATTAACTCAGGCCAAGGCAGCATCGGTGCCCTTGTAAATGATAAAGCATTTATTGATAATCTTAATAGTGCAGTAAAAAATATGGATAAGCTGGTTACTGACCTAAGAAATAATCCGAAGCATTACTTCTCTCCTCTGGGCCAGAAACCTAAAAAGGGATACGTTGCTCCTGAATAGCAATAAGAGTTGTTTATTGAAAAATAAATTAAGAATCCCGCTTCTGCGGGATTTTTTGTTTTAAATTACCAGCCTCAAAAGAGAACAAAATTTTTTATACTAAGTAAATATCAATATTAGTATCCCAAGGATAACATGGATTTTGAAAAGTCAGATAAAAATTTTTATTCAGTATTTTCAATTTTAAAAATAGGATGTGTGACCCATTTACAAATAGTAGTCTAGTAGTTCATACTCATCATCCTGAATCGTTATTGTCAGATTATTTATTTTAACCCTAAGGTCATGAATATTGAGTTCAACAAAAATGAAGATGTTTTCAGACAACTTTCCTTTCAGTTAAAAACAAGGTTACAAAAGGTAAAACTTGGTGGCGGAGAAAAGAAAATAGAGGAGCAACATGAAAAGGGCAAGCTTACTGCAAGGGAAAGAATAAAAAAATTAATAGATAAAGACTCTCAGTTTCTTGAAGTAGCAGCCCTGGCGGGAGATGGCATGTACCCTGAAGTGGGAGGATGTCCCTCTGCAGGCGTGGTCACTGGCTTGGGGTATATTCACGGACGTCTTTGTATGATTGTTGCCAATGATGCTACTGTGAAAGCGGGAGCCTGGTTTCCGATTACGGCCAAGAAGAATCTTCGTGCTCAGGAAATAGCCATGGAGAACAGATTACCTATTATATATTTGGTAGACAGTGCAGGCGTTTTTTTGCCGATGCAGGACGAAGTCTTCCCGGATAAAGAACACTTTGGACGGATATTCCGAAACAATGCCATTATGTCTTCTTCTGGAATTGTACAAATTTCAGCCATTATGGGAAGCTGTGTTGCCGGTGGTGCATACCTGCCAATTATGTCTGACGAAGCTTTGATTGTTGAAAATACAGGTTCAATCTATCTTGCGGGACCTTACTTAGTAAAAGCTGCTATTGGTGAAACTGTAGATAATGAAACACTGGGAGGTGCCTCTACCCATTCTGAAATTTCAGGAGTTACAGATTATAAGTGTGCCAATGATGAAGAATGTCTGGAGAAGATAAGAAGTATTATCAGTAAAATCGGCCATTCGGATAAAGCCGGATTTGATAGGATAGAACCAAAGCAGCCAGCAAAGGAACCGGATGAAATATATGGAATTTTACCTGCAGATAGGGTAAAGCCTTATGATATGAGGGAAATAATAGAACGACTGGTTGATAATTCAGAATTTGAGGAATATAAAGAGCTGTATGGAAAAACCATTTTATGTGGTCTTGCAAGAATAGATGGCTGGTCTGTGGGGATTGTCGCCAACCAGCGCAAAATGGTGAAGAATAAAAAGGACGAGATGCAGATGGGGGGAGTGATATATTCAGATTCAGCAGATAAAGCTGCTCGTTTTATCATGAATTGTAATCAAAAGAAAATTCCGTTATTATTTATTCAGGATGTTACAGGATTTATGGTGGGCACTAGATCCGAGCATGGGGGAATTATAAAAGATGGCGCTAAGATGGTTAATGCAGTGGCTAATTCTGTGGTACCAAAGTTTACTCTGATCATTGGTAATTCTTTTGGGGCTGGTAATTATGCAATGTGTGGAAAGGCCTATGATCCAAGACTGATATTTGCTTGGCCAACAGCACAATTGGGGGTGATGAGCGGAGCTTCAGCAGGCAAAACACTTCTTCAAATCAAAGTGTCTTCCATGAAAGCAAAAGGACAAACTATCACTCCGGAAGCGGAGAAGAAAATCCTTGATGAGATAACAGCCCAATACAATGAAAAGCTTTCTCCATATTATGCAGCTTCCCGCATTTGGGTAGATGGAATAATTGATCCTAAAGAAACCCGAGTATCGATTTCAATGGGCATTGAAGCTGCAAATAACGCTCCGATTGAAAAAAAAGTTTAACCCTGGGATCCTTCAAACATGATGTTTTCAGGTTTCCTGTATATCTTTATAGTTTGAAATTTGGTTATTATATAGGTAAGAAGGTAGTTAGTATAAGTAATGGACAATAAAAAGATCAAAGCTTTAATTTCCCTTTTGGATGATGAAGATACAGAGGTGCTTTTGCATGTAGAAAAAGAAATTCTTGCTTTAGGAGAAGGAATCATTCCATTTTTGGAAAATGAATGGGAGAATAATTTTAATCCCATTGTTCAAAAAAGAATTGAAGAGCTGATCCATACTGTTCATTATGATTTACTGAAAGTAAGGTTAGGTGCCTGGAAGGAAAGCGGTGGAAAGGATTTGCTCGAAGGTATGTGGATTATTGCTACCTATCAATATCCTGATTTAGAAATAGCTAAGTTGAAGTCTGAGCTTGATCAGATATACTTTGAAGCTTGGACAAATATGAAAAATGAAATTCATCCATTTGATCAGGTAAAAATTTTAAATAATGTAATTTTTAGCCAATATAGATTTTCAGCCAATACTAAAAACTTTCACTCTCCTTCTAATTCAATGATTAACATTGTATTAGAAAGCAAAAAAGGGGAATCCGATTACGCTTTGTGTAATTTATCTGTTGATTGCACAAAAACTGAATATGCCCGTATATGGTGTGAATCTTCCTAATTTATTCATACTCACATACAAATCGGAATCTGTTCAGTTTTATATTAATGCGTTTAATAAAGGATTGATTTTTTCTAAAGCCGATATCGACAACTATTTGTCTCACCTTAATATTAATCCATTGGATATATTTTACCAGCCATGTTCCAATCTGGATATTGTCAGAAGGATGCTAAGGAATCTGTCTGTCTCCTTTGAAAAACTTGGTGATGCAGTAAAAGTGGAAGAAATTAAACAATTACTGGATTCAATCTCAGATGGAAGAGAAATAATAGATTAGATTCTGATTATTTATCTTTTAACAATACAACCTATTGCTCTTTTTTCTGAAACCTTAAGTGCATTATCCTGAATCAATGCAAGTAACGCATCTCTCAGATAATGATAGTGTACATCTCTTGGCGCCTGTGGATTGTCATCAATTGCTCCTTTGTAAAATAGAACGAAAGCCTTATTGATGTTTTTTAAGACAAACACTTCCGGAGTTTTTGTGACTCCGAACGCATTGGATATTTCAAAATTTTTATCTGGCAAATATGGGAAATTGTAAGCCATTTCCTTTGCCCTTGCAGTCATCTCGTTTACTCCATCAGATGGACAGGCAGCAGGATTGTTAGGGTTTATTAAAATGAATCTAACTTTGTTAATTTCAAATTCATTTGCCAAACGAATAATCCTTTCCTCATATAGTTTAGAATAAGGACAGTCCTGACTGGTGAAAACAATGACTATACCTTTGTCTTCTGAATACTCAGCGAGACTTATCTTATTCTGATGTGTTACATTATTTGCAGTAAAGTTTTTCACCTTGTCTCCAACATTGTAACCTGTCTGAGCAAATAGATTTAAGGTAAAAAAAGAAAAGAAAATAGTCCCAATAATTTTCATCTTTTTCCCGGATTAGTGCTACTAATTTAATAATTAAAAGCTAAAATGTAATTTCCAATTCTTGAAATTTTCATTGGAATTGTGTTAACAACCACATCACCACTTTTAATTTCACATAAACAATGCGCGACTTTATCAGAAAAACCAAACGGTTTAATTCTGATTGACTCCTTAAAATTCAGCTTAAGGTCGGAAAACATTTTATATACAGCTTCCTTCACGCACCAATACGCAGACAAAACATCAAGGTTATCCCCAGCTTCAGCTAATTCGGTTTCACTCAGAAATTTATCCTTGACGCGTATAATTTTTTCTGAAGAAAGTTCAATATCTATACCAACTTTTCCTGATTTGTTTAAAATTGCGCAGCACATTGATTTCGAATGGCTTAAAGAAATCTCCGCATTATAAGGTACTAAAAACGGCTTACCAAGCGCATCTTTATGAACATCATGGAATTGGATCCCGCTAAAAGTGCACAACTTCTCTAAAAGTATTCTTGTAGCAAGCCATTCTTTTTTTTCTTTTTTCACTCCAGGATTCCTCGCATTTATTTTCCGGCTTGTACATTTGGAGGAGCTCCTCCAGATTTTCTTCAATTGCCCAGATTCCCCAGCAGGAATTAGCATCAATTGAAGTTATAGAAACTAAGGGCATCAGGAAGTTGAATTTTTTATATGTGTAAATTCGTTTATTTAATTGCTAAATTTAGACAAAATTCCAAAAGTACACTCCATGACAAAAATTGAGGTAGAGAAGATTGCTTCCTTAACTGGTCATAAAGACTGCATTTATACAATTGAAAAAGGCGAATCTGATAAGGTTGTTTATTCTGCCGGTGGAGATGGTATGGTTGTTAAGTGGGATCTTGATCAACCTGACCTTGGTAAATTGGTTGCAAAGGTCGAAAACTCTGTCTATGCACTTAGATTTCAACAGGGGAAACTTCTGGTAGGACATAATTTTAATGGTATTCACCTCATCAATCCGGATATTAAGAAAGAAGAATTATCCACTTTTGTCAGTAGTAGCCAGATTTTTGATGTGAAATCAACAGAAAATAATGTCTATTTAGCTTGTGGTGATGGCACATTGGTTGTTTTAGATGCCAAAGATTTGACTACCATTGCCAGAATTAAAGTCTCTGATAAAAGCCTGAGAGCAATAGCCATTAACGAGGCGAATAATTTGCTTGTAATTGGATCCAGTGATTTTAATATAAGTGTTTTTGAGCTTCAATCGTTGCAATTGACAGATCAGCAAAATGCCCATGAAAATTCTGTTTTTACATTGGCATTTTCTCCTGATGGGATATATTTGCTAAGCGGAGGAAGAGATGCGAAATTGAAAGTTTGGGCAATTAGGCAAAAAAAACTGGAGCTGGTAGAAACAATAGCTGCTCACTTGTTTGCGATAAACAATATTGCATTTAGGGAAGATGGAAAATATTTTGCTACTTGCAGTATGGATAAGTCGATTAAAGTATGGGATGCCGGAACTTTTTCCCTTATAAAAGTTATTGATAAATCCAGACACGCAGGGCACGGTACCTCCGTAAATAAAGTATTATGGTCTTCTTGGGATACCATTGTTTCTTGCAGTGATGACAGATCAATCTCTGTCTGGAAATTGAAAAATTTGTAAATACCCAAAGGGAAGGTAAAAAGGACTGAACAGTTAGTTTTTAAATTAGTATCCAAATGAAAATAACCCCAATTGAAATCAGGCAGAAAGAATTTGAGAAAGCTTTCAGAGGGTATGAAAAGGAAGAGGTTGATGCTTTTTTGCTGTCTCTGTCTCAGGAATGGGAGCGATTGCTCGAAGAAAATAAAGAACTGAAGAGAAGACTTGATACTTCAGAGAAAGAAGTTTCGAGACTGCGTGAAGTTGAACATTCTTTATTCCGTACACTAAAGACTGCCGAAGACACAGGGGCTCATATGATAGATGCAGCCAATAAAACTGCTGAACTGCACTTGAGAGAAGCACAAATGAAAGCTGAAGCTTTGCTGAATGATGCTAGTTTTAAAGCTAAATCTGTTTTGGAAGATGCTGAAGAGAAGGCTAAAGATATAATGGATTCGCTGCAGGATGAGGTAAAAGCAGTAGAAAGAGAATACAATTATATAGCTGATCAGAGAGATAATCTGCATTCTGAATTAAAAAGTCTGGTTAATGATACTATTGATAAGGTTTCCAGAGCTATTGCAAAATCTGGTTCTCAGGAACGTCTGGACGCAAAGCTGAAAGAATTCAGGGGCCTGGGCTTTGAGAAAAAAAATCCGAGCAAAAGCCTCTTCCGGAAATTAAGCCAGTGGAAAATCCAGTAAAGAAAACGGAAGATTCAAAACCTGCTGGTAATCCTTCAGAGCAAGGAAAAAAAGGTGACGGTTCATTTTTTGATTCGCTCTGATGAAAGAAGAAATTGAGGTGGCATTAGAAGGATTGGAGTTCTTTGCTTACCATGGATTATATGAGGAAGAAACCAAAACTGGAAATCGTTTTATCGTTGATTTGAAGGTAAATTATCCTAAAATAAATCATCTGACTGATGATATTAGCGAAGTAGTAGATTATGTAAAACTTTTTCAGATTGCAAAACTTGAAATGGAGGTACCAAGCAAGCTGCTTGAAGTGGTAGCCCAAAAAATTGTAGATGCCATTTTTAATTTATATCCCAATATAACATCTGCAGAAGCAACTGTATCCAAAATGAATCCTCCACTTGGAAGTCTTTGTAAAAAGTCAAAGGTAACTATCAGAAGAGTCCATGATTAGATTGTTTTTTTATATACTTCTTACACTATCACCATTAAATATTATTGCTCAGGATGCTTATACCTTATTTGATAAACAAGGTAAGAAAGTCTCCTATGATAAATTCCTCAATGCGCTGGAAGGAGCTGATATTATATTATTCGGAGAAATTCATGATAATGCACTTTCTCATTGGCTGGAACTTCAGATTTTAAAGAACCTGGAAGTCAATAAAAAGGGGAAGGTAGTCGTGGGAGGAGAGTTTTTTGAAGCAGATGATCAGATCATTATTAATGAGTATTTGAAAGGTTATTTTTCTCTGACCAATTTTAAAGATGAAGCAAAAACCTGGAATAATTTTGAACAGGCATATCTACCGATTATTCAGTTTGCCAAAGAAAAGCACTTACCGTTTATTGCAACTAATATTCCAAGAAGATATGCATCTATAGTAGCTAAAAAAGGGATAGATTCACTTCACCTCTTGCAAAATGAAGCTTTTAAATGGATTGCTCCATTGCCATTTGAAATAGATAAAAACCTTCCCGGATATAAACAGCTTACTGAGGCTTCAGTGCAAGGTCACGGCTTTGGCCTTCCGTTTATGGTTGAAGCTCAGGCAATAAAAGATGCTACCATGGCTCATTTTATCAACTTATATAGAGGAGATAAAATATTTTTTCATATTAATGGAAGTTATCATTCTGACGGGTATGAGGGAATCTATTGGTACTTAAAAAGAAAAAATCCTTCTTTAAAAATAATTACAATAAGTTCCAGGGAGCAGAAGAACCTGTCAGCCTTGAATAAAGAGCATTTAAATATAGCTGATTTTATAATTTGTTTTCCCGAAGACATGATAAGAACTAAATAAATCAGATATTAGGTTAAGTATTGATAATTAAAGTAAATAATATGCAAGAGTTTGTAGATCTTTTAAAAATTTTATTGCCTGCAGGAGTTGTATTATATGGTATGTACCTGACTGTTAAAGCTTTTTTGAATAAAGAATTTGAGAAGAAGCTTGTTGATATAAAAATTAAAAATACAGAGACTGTCCTGCCGATCAGACTTCAGGCCTATGAAAGAATGGCATTATTCCTTGAAAGAATCTCTCCTGCAAATCTGGTTATAAGAGTTAATGACGCTTCTTTTAGTTCTGTAGCTTTTCATCAGCAACTATTACATGAAATACGTGAAGAATTCAGTCACAATCTGTCTCAGCAGGTCTATATGAGCGATCAGGCCTGGGATAATGTGAAGAAAGCCATGGATGATATCATTTCAACAATCAACATTGCGGCAGATAAAACCAACCCTCAGTCGAGAAGTATTGAACTTGCTAAAAATATTTTTGAATTGCTTTCCACAAGAAGTGAAGATCCTGTAAATAATGCTCTTAGATTCCTGAAAAATGAAATAAGACAAGCTTTTTAAGAAGAAATTGGGTTATTGAAGTTTACTTTTTATAGGGGATAATGTATTTACACCTATAAAATTTAAAACAAGTAAACTTCAATAATCTTATGGACTTTCTCAGAGACTTGTTAAACGCGCAAACTGCCGGAGATTCATTTTTTTCATACGCTACATTTTATATTTTTTTGTTGATTTTTGTTCCGGTTACATTCATTTTAATCGTTTTTATTGATTATTTCCTTTCAAAGGTTTTAAAAAAATAACCTTATATGTTAGACGAAAATTTTGCTTTCTTTACAAGAACAAATTAACTTTGAATGTATGGTCCGGGGTTTAATGTTATTTGCATTTTACTATTTCTATCAGCCCTAACCGGAGGGATCAGAATTGCTATTGTTGATGGTCCCGTTAGGGACTTTTTTTTATATATAGTTAAACAGAGTATGGTAAAAGTTGCAATACAGGGTGGAAGAGCATCATTTCATGAGATAGCGGCCCGAAATTACTTTAAAGAGGATGTAGAGATGGTAGAGTGCAGTTCATTCCCTATCTTATGTGAGACTTTAAAGAAGGAAGATGCTGAATATGCAGTTATGGCAATTGAAAACTCCATTGCTGGCAGTATTCTCCCAAACTACGCCCTATTGCAAAAATTTGATTTTTTAATAATCGGAGAGATTTATCTTAGGATAGAACAAAATCTAATGGCCTTGCCCGGAACTACTATTGATAAGATTGAAAAGGCAAGATCTCACTATATGGCATTGCTTCAGTGCCAGGATTTCCTTCAGAAGTACCCTCATATAAAAGTAGAAGAATATCATGATACAGCAGATAGTGCCCGTGATATCAGATTAAAAGAGGAAAAGAATGTTGCTGCTATTGCAGGAAGGTATGCTGCCGAGCTATATGATCTGGATATTCTGGCAGAAAGCATTGAAACAGAAAAGAAAAATTATACAAGATTTCTGATTCTTTCCAGAGATAAAAGATATAAAACTGAAAATAAAAATAAGGCAACCATTAGCTTCCATCTTCCGAATAGGGTAGGAGCTTTGGCAGAAGTACTAAGAGTTATAGTCGAAAATAATATTAACCTGACCAAAATTCAGTCACTGCCCATTATCGGCAGACCAAATGAATATACATTTTATGTGGACTGTGAATTCTTCAATTATGAGGATTTCAGAAAGTCAATCGAAATAAAAAATATTGTAGAAAATCTCAGGATACTGGGAGAGTATAGAAAAGGAGAAACCATTCATGATTATTCCAAAAGCAGACAGGCTTAATCTTGTAAAAGAATATTATTTCGTAAAGAAATTAGAAGAAATTGCCAAACTCAATAAGGAGGGCAAAAATGTAATCAACTTTGGAATTGGAAGTCCGGATCTTGCTCCTTCCAAAGAAACAGTTCAGGCAATTGTTGCTACTGCAGAGAAGGAGAATACACATGGGTATCAACCTTACAGAGGAATTCCTGAATTCAGACAAAAAATTGCTGAATGGTATAAAAAGACCTATAAGGTAGAGCTTAATCCTAATGATGAAGTGTTGCCTTTGCTTGGTTCAAAAGAAGGAATCCTGCACCTTACAATGGCATTTTTAAATCCTGGAGAAGAAGTACTGGTGCCTAATCCGGGCTATCCTGGTTATTCGTCATTGACAATGCTTGCAGGTGGTACGATTCGCTATTATGATTTAAAAGAAGAAAATAACTGGTTTCCTGATTTCGAAGCTCTGAAAAAGACTGACCTGTCCAGAGTTAAGATTATGTGGGTGAATTATCCGCATATGCCAACCGGCACAGTAGCCAATAAGGAGATGCTGAAAAAGCTTATTGAATTCGCAAAAGAGAAGAAGATTCTCATTTGTTATGATAACCCATACAGCCTTGTTCTGAATAAAGAAGAACCATTCAGTATATTACAAATAGAAGGAGCGAAAGAGGTTGCAGTTGAACTGAATTCATTCAGTAAATCTCATAACATGGCAGGATGGAGAGTTGGAATGATGTTGGGGAAAAAGGAATATCTTGATGCAGCCTTGGCAATTAAGAGTAATATAGATTCAGGAATGTTTCTTGGCATTCAACAGGCAGCCATGAAGGCTTTGGATAACGATGAAGCTTGGCATGGTAAGAGAAACGATGTTTACAGAGAAAGAAGAGATTGGGTTTATAAAATTCTGGATTTGCTAAACTTCGAATACAGCAAAGATCAGGTAGGGTTATTTATCTGGGCAAAGCCTAAAGATGCTATAGCAATTCCGGATATAGCGGCATTTGTGGATCAAATTCTTTATTCTTCTTATGTATTTTTTACACCAGGTGAGATTTTCGGTACTAATGGAAAAAACTTCCTGAGACTATCTCTTTGCGTACCTGCTGAGAGAATGAAAGAAGCTTATGAAAGGCTGGAAAAAGTAATGACAAAAGCTTAGAGTTTATAAATCATCCCAAAAAGAAATCGGCTCCCTTCATTAGAACGGAGCCGATTTTTTATTTTGTGTTATAGGTTACTATTGACTAATTCTTTTTGGTTTAGAACCAACAAAGCCATAATAAGCAATATACAGGTAACACAATAATGGGATAATAAATGAAAACTGTAGTCCGCTATTTCCTTCGCCATATAATAGTCCTTGAACAGGAGGGATGATTGCTCCTCCTACAATGGCCATGATAAGTAATGAAGCTCCCTGAGATGTGTCAATGCCAAGATCTTTGATCGCAAGAGTAAAGATAGTAGGGAACATGATTGAATTGAATAACCCAATAGAAAGAACAGACCACATTGCAATGTCACCTTTTCCAACAATTCCTATTAAAAGTAATCCGACTACTATAGAAGCAAAAAGACCAAGCGTAAATCCAGGCTTATTTTTACCAATATAAAATGCAACTAAGTTTAAAAGTGCAACACCTGTGAAAATAATTGGAGTTTGGAAATCTACAACATCTTCAGGAGAAGGCGTTCCCATCACAAAATCTTTATTCATTAAGAATACTCCCAGTGCGTAAGACAATAAAATAACAGAGAAGATTATCCCTTTTTGTTTACTTATATCTGTATTTTCATCCAGGAATACAGCTCCGAAGAAACGACCAACCATAGCTCCACCCCAATAAAATGAAAGAAACTTATCAGCTTTGTGCGCAGGCAATCCTGCAATATTGTCTAATTCAAGAAAGTTGATTATGGCAGAACCAATTGAAACCTCACCTCCTACATAAAAGAAAATACAAAGAACTCCTAATAACAAATGAGAATATTTCCAAGCTCCAATTCCCTTCTCCATAGAGACTTCTTCACTTACTTTTGGAAGAGGTATTATCGCTATTACTAAAGCCAGAGCAAATAGAGCCGAAGCTAAACCTACATATGGAATTTTGACAGAATCTAATCCCCCAGCTAAAATAAACATACCACCGATTACAGGAGCGATAGTTGTTCCTAATGCATTGAATGCCTGAGTCATATTTAAACGGGAAGAACTACCTTCAGCTGGACCTAGAAGGGCCACATATGGGTTGGCTCCCATTTGAAGAATTGTTATCCCTGATGCTAAAACAAAAAGAGCTCCTAGAAACTGATAGAAACTTTCATTGTCAGCAGCAGGAATGAAAAGTAAACAGCCTGCGCCACAGATTGATAGTCCTAGTATGATGGCATTTTTGTAGCCGATTTTTGAAATAAGGTCAAACCCACCTGCTGAGGCAATAAAATAAACAAGGGATATTAAGAAATAAGCACTGAAAAAGGCAGACTGCACAAGCATTGCTTCCCAACCTTGTAATGCAAAATGACTTTTGAATTTTGGAATTAAAATGTCATTTAAACAAGTGATAAAGCCCCACATGAAAAATAGTGAGGTAATTACTACAAGTGGTATCTTATAGTTTTTGTTTCCCTGCACATTAGGCGATGAGGTATCGTCTTTAACAGCATTGCTTACAGGTGCACTTATTCCGGCCATAAATTTATTAAATCGTTTTGGGTGAAAAAGATTAGATCTTACAAATCCAATTTTACAAACTTACAATTTTTGCACCTTTGGTCAAAGGGTTAAAGTGCAAATAAATACAAAATAAATTATAAAAAACGGGTTTATAAGTACTTCAGTATTATTTAATTATTGATAAAATTATTCAATGGCTAAGGTAAGAAAAAAAAACAATTATGAAACATTTTTAATTCTATTTAATCTTAGTTTTTAATTAGTTAAATGTTAATAATTAGCTCTTAGTCGAACTTTTTTATCGTAACTTTTGTATGAAATTACACGCCTAATCACTTTAATAATGGATAAAAGATATAAATATATTACTTCCAGGCCAGATCATGAATGTGTTTCACTTGACGATTCTGACTTGATAAAATTTTGTCTGAAAAAGATAAAACAGGAAAATACACGAAATGTTAACCTTGATCTGACTTTAAAAAAAAAGAGGGGGAAATGAACTTCTCTGTTTTAAATGTTTTGGGGAAAAGTGTTTTTCACGCAAAAAAATATTTTAAATCCGGCTTTAACACCATCAATATCGGAGTTGAAAAGCTTGAACGAGGAGTCTATTTTATTGAATTGTTATTCCAAGGAAAATCATTTGTCAAAAAAGTAATAATAGATTAGACAGCTATTAATTTTTTAATCTGATATCTGTATTTTTCTTTTATATCTTTGTGGCATGCAATTGAAAAATGATTTAATCCTGCGAACAGCTAAAGGAGAGAAAACAGAAAGAACTCCCGTTTGGCTTATGCGGCAGGCAGGAAGAATTCTTCCGGAATACCGAAAAGTAAGGGAAAGTGTAAATGGATTTAAAGAACTCGTAACAAATCCAACTCTGGCAGCAGAAGTTACAATACAGCCTGTTGATATTTTGGGAGTAGATGCTGCAATCATTTTTTCAGATATTCTGGTAATTCCTGAAGCAATGGGACTTCCATATGAAATGATTGAAGCGAAAGGACCTTTGTTTCCTAAAACTATCCAATCGGAAAAAGACATTCAACAATTGAAAGGTAAGGATGCAGCAGCTGATGAGCTTCAATATGTTTACGATGCGATAAAAATAACCAAAAGGGAGCTTGATGGGGGAGTTCCTTTAATAGGATTTGCTGGTGCGCCTTTTACAATAATGGCATATATGGTAGACGGGGGCGGGTCGAAGACATTTAGCAAAACAAAACGATTTCTTTATGCAGAACCTGCATTGGCTCATGCACTACTTAGCAGAATTACAGATGCTACTATAGCCTATCTGAAAAGACAGATTGCAGCAGGAGCTGATATGCTTCAGATATTTGATTCCTGGGCAGGTATATTGGCACCTGATGTTTACAATGAATTTTCATTGAAATATATCAGTGATATTTGCAATGCAATCAATGAAGTGCCTGTAACAGTATTTGCGAAAGGTGCCTTTTTTGCAAGAAAGGAAATGGCTTCCTTGAAATGCAATACAATCGGATTGGACTGGAATATGGATATTAAAGAATCCAGAGCAATCATCGGAGATACAAAAACACTTCAGGGAAATCTTGATCCTTGTGTATTATATGCTTCTTATGATGATATTAAAAAGGAAACTCAAAAAATGCTCAATGCATTTGGTCCTTATAAACATATAGCTAATCTGGGACACGGAGTATATCCGGATACGGATCCTGAAAAAGTTAAGTGTTTTATCGAAACTGTTAAGGAATTCAGTTCTAAAATGAGATAAAAAAAAGGAGTTCTTAAAACTAAGAACTCCTTTTTTATGGTTGAATTTTAATCAGTCAGATTGTTTACTTGCACATTCAGTCTCTTGGCTTCTGCCATTAACATTTTTTTATCTATAGGAACAACTCCTACATGCTCACAAACAATTCCACCAGCCAGGTTAGATAACTCAGCCAGCGTTTTATGATTTATATTTAAAGCACAACATAAAGCCGCTGCGCTTACTACTGTATCTCCAGCTCCTGATACATCAGCAATTTCACGAAGGTGTGCTGGTATATGGTGTGTTTCCTCTGAACTGGCAATAATTACCCCTTTTTCTGAAAGCGTAACCAATATTGTATCTGCATTTAAAATTGATCTTAAAAGGTCAATAGAGCTTTTGAGCTCGTTGATGTTATCAAGATCCCCATCAAGTTTCAACCCCTCTTTCATTTCCTTCTTATTGGGTTTGAAAAGTGTTGTTCCTTTGTAATGCAGAAAATTTCGTTTCTTTGGATCTACAACAGTAGGAATGCCATGTTCATTGGCAAGTTTTACAATTTCAGCAATCAGATCTTTATGCAGTGTTCCTTTGTCGTAATCTTCAAAAATTATGACATCAGCTTGCTGAATTAATTTTTTTGCTTTTTCTAACAGAAGAGTAGTTTCTTCGCTGGTAATGGGAGTGTCAATTTCCTGATCTACCCTTAGCATGTGATAGGATCCGGAAATCACTCGGTGTTTTATAGTAGTAATTCTGGAATCACTTTTAATTATCCCTTCTGTTGAAAGGTTGTTTTGTTCTAAAAGTGTGATGAAGTCTTTTGCTTCAGTATCATTACCTATTACACTGCATAGAACTGGCGTAGCGCCCAATGATTGCACGTTTAATGCTACATTGGCCGCTCCTCCAAGTCTTTGGTCCTTTTTCTGGACATTAATAATAGGGACGGGGGCCTCCGGAGATATTCTTTCGACCTTGCCCCAAAGGTAAGAGTCTATCATAACGTCTCCGAAGATTAATACTTTCAGACTTTCAAATGCCTTGAAAAGCCCGTCTATAGAGTCAATATTGGTTATTTTAATTTTGCCAGGCATTCTTTGATTCTTCTCAATGCTTCTTTCAGATTTTCATCAGAAGCTGCAAATGAAATACGGATACAGTTTGGTGCACCGAAAGCATCACCACCTACTGAAGAAACATGTCCTTCATTAAGCAGAAACATTGCAAGATCACTTGCTTTATTGATTACTGTTCCGTTATAGCTTTTTCCGATATAAGAGCTGATATCAGGGAATGTATAGAATGCGCCCTGAGGTACATTTACTTTAACTCCTGGAATTTCTTTTAATAATCCTGTAACCAGATCTCTTCTTCTCTTATATGCAACAGCCATTTCTTTTGCAGCAGATAGATCTCCAGTAACAGCTGCATATGCTGCTTTTTGAGCAATTGAGCATGTACCTGATGTAACTTGTCCCTGAATTTTATCACAAGCAGCAGCTATCCATTTTGGAGCACCAATGTATCCAACTCTCCAGCCAGTCATTGCATATCCTTTAGAAAATCCGTTTACAGTGATCACTCTGTCTTTTATAGCAGGTACACTTCCTATGCTAAAGTGGCTTCCTTCAAAATTGATGTATTCGTAGATTTCGTCTGCTATCACAAATATTCTTTCGTTCTTAGCAACGATGTTAGCAATAGCTGTTAATTCTTCTTTAGAGAATACTGCACCTGATGGGTTGCAAGGGCTAGAGAAAAGTATCGCTTTGGTTCTAGGGGTAATAGCAGCTTCAAGATCAGAAGGTTTTACCTTGTAATCATTCTCGATTGTTCCTTCAACGACGACAGATTTACCTTCAGCAAGTTTTACCATTTCTACGTAACTCACCCAGTATGGAGCAAAGATTATAACCTCATCTCCCGGATCAACAATGCTTAGAAGAACGTTTGCAATAGATTGCTTAGCTCCGGTAGATACTACAATATTCTCAGCAGTATAATCCAAACCGTTTTCTTTTTTAAGTTTGTCTGCGATAGCTTGTCTAAGCTCTGCTGTACCTGGAACAGGAGTGTAGAAAGTAAAACCATCATCAATGGCCTTCTTCGCTGCATCCTTTATATGTTGTGGGGTTTGAAAATCAGGCTCACCCACGCTGAGGCTTATTACTTTGTGTCCTTGTCCTGCCAGCTCACGCGCTTTTTTGGTCATGGCTAGTGTTTCAGATTCTGACAAGGCTCTGAGTCTTTCAGACAAAAGATTAGTTTCTGTGATTGTACTCATTTTAGATGTTTTTTGCGGGATCAAAATTATGGATTATCCTCTTATATTGCTAATCAATTTTGGGTTTTTTCTGTATTTTATTAAATTTTTTTTATTTAAGGGTTTATTCTTTATTTTCTGATTTACAGCTTGTTAAGTTGTATTTTATATAGGTTTCCTCTTCTGATTTTTACCAAATTCAACATTCTTGAATTTTCTATTGTTCTATTGATAGTGAGAAAGAAAGTGGAGGGATATGAAACTATTAATGAGTATTGTAGGGATATTAGGTTTGTTCTTGGCTTCTTGTTCGCCAAAAGTACATTCCAATCTTGCAAGTGGTGCTGATTTTAAGAATTATAAAACTTATGCCTGGATTAGGGAAACCGATACTTCAGGAACTGATCAGGACCAGCAATTTAGCGCGTATAACAATCAGATTATAAGGAATAATGTGAAGAATAATATTAATGGCGAATTGCAATCGAGGGGATTTACAATAGATACTGTAAATCCAGATTTTCTGGTATCTTTAAAAGCAGTTTTTGAGAAAAAAACTGACCTTGTAGGATACCCGCTATATAGTAGTTATTACAACTTCTATTATCCTGGATATTACGCACTTTACCCCGGATATTATTATTCTTATCCTTTTGCCTATGACTACTATGACTATACCTATACTGAAGGTACATTGGTTGTAGATATCATAGACAGAGAAACCAAAAAGCTGGTTTGGAGAGGGTGGTCTGACGAGAGAGAAATCAAACCTAAAAAGGTGGAAAAAGAACTTGCTAAAGATGTAACTGAAATTTTTCAGGAATTTCCTTCTTAAGCATGATTATCACTAAAAGGCAAATCCAGTAGAATAACTCTTCTGCTGGATTTGCCTTTTTTAATTCGTGGCCATCATTAAACAATCTGCTGTTTATTTTTATTAGTATATTGTACTAATGCTATTATCACTATTAGATCTGTAAAAAATAAATTTCTGGTATTTATAAAAGGCTCACTGTTTTTCTTTGGGGCTTTAGTTATTTTATTTTTCCTCATAGTCATATCCTTGAGATTACCCATCGTTCAACATTTCCTGGCAAATAAATTATCTGTTTATTTCTCAAAAAAGACGGGGGTAGAAACATCTGTGAAAAAGGTTTATCTGGACTTTACAGGGAAAATTGTTTTGAAAAATGTTTACATAGAAGATCAAAACAGTGATACGCTGCTCTTTGCCGAGCAACTCAAAGGTAGAGTAAGTTTATTAAAACTTCTGGATAAATCTGTTGATATTAATTATGCTTCAGCTGATAATGCTGTTTTGAATATCAAAAGAAATTCGAACAGCCCAATATTTAATTATCAGTTTTTGCTTGATGCATTTAAAAAGGATACTTCAGGTGCTCAAACTTTTGGTTTCAATCTGAATCATGCGGATCTCTATACATTACACATGGAGTATGATGATTATTATTCAGGGGTAGTATTTTCCTACTTCTTAAAATCAGCAAAACTGGCATTTGATGATTTGCCAGTGTCTTCAAAAAAATTAAATGTAACAGGTTCAAAGATTGATGGGCTGATTTTTAAACTTGACCTGATAAGCAAAGAGGAACAGGTACACCTTGATACGTTAAAAAAAACTGAATTAATTTATATACAAATATCAGACTTGAACGTCCGTAATTCAAGATTCATTTATAATAATCATAACTTCCCTTTAGCAGATACAGGCTTTGATGTGAATCATTTAAATACATCGGTTGATGGCTTGCTGAATAGTTTTACAATGACAGGTGACTCACTATTTCTTACTGTTGATGATTTAAATTTGAAAAATTCTGATGGTTTTTTGGTAAAAAGCTTAAGTGGAAAACTGGAAATGCCAGGAGATCTTTTGAATGTTAGTATTCAAAAGTTCATGACAGAGAGATCTGAGTTTGATGGAAGTTTAGTGCTCAAATTCCCTTCATTGAAACACCTGTCGGATTCTACATCTGGTATTTTTACTACAACTACTTTTAACGAAGACAAAATATCACTTGAAGACATTCATTATTTCTATCCAGAAATATATACTATCATGGATAAAAGGAAAGCGGAAATCTTTATACATGGTAATGTTAACGGTTACTTATCAGGTTTTTCTTTTAATAATGCATTTATAGGCTTCGATTCCTCTAACTATTTCAAAGGAAATCTCTCTTTCACTAATTTACCCGACTTTAAGCAAACTGCAGTAGATGCTAACATTTATAGTTTAAAGCTTGATATGCCATGGTTCCTCTCATTTATTAAGGCATCAGGAACTCCAAATGTCAACCTTAACGAATTGGGGCAATCCTATGTAAAGGGAAGTTTAAAGGGAAGTTTTAAAAATCTTAAATTCAGCGGGCAGGCAATAACTAAAGCTGGAGATATCAATGGAACGATAAGTATCATTTCTGATAACCAGTTGAAATTTAAAGGTGCATCTGGGACTTTGTCCGGACGTGATATTCAAGCCAACAAGCTTATTAAGGGATTGAATGCATTTGGAAGATTATCGGCCAGTGCGATTTTCAATTTTGAAAATAACAATTTGCTGTATCTAAAATCTGATATCAGAAACCTTGAATACAATAAAAGGACCTTAACTAACCTCTCAGTTGTTGGGTCCTTAATTCAAAATAAAGGAAGATTTCAATTGAAGTCTGCTGGAAATTATGTTGATGCAAACCTTTGGGCTGACCTGGATCTCGATCTCAATAAATATAAAATTCAGGGAGCGTTAGGCGCTCTTGACCTTTCTTTATTAGATGAAAATTTACAAAAGACTTATGTTGGTGGAGAAATTAATGGAGTCATTGCAGCATCAAAGCTTGATGACCTTAATGCAGAAGTGACGATTGCTAATTTCTATGCAAAAAATATTCAATCTGAATACCGATCGGATACAGTCATAGCGCAGTGTAAAGGTGACAATGTTTTTCGGAGAATTTCATTGCATTTGGACAGCATTGATGCTGTGGCAGAAGGAAGATTTTTAATATCCGAGTTGACAGAGCTCTTAAACAGAAATTATTTAAAGGAAGAGAAGAAAAAATTAAATTTTATTTCCGAAAATATCGAATTGAGTATATCTGCAGGAAAAGTTACTTCATTGGTTTCAATGTTTGGGAAAGGCATTTCCGCTAGTAACATTGAAGTAGACGGAACCTTTGATTTTTTTAGCAATACTGGCGTATTAAGTGGTTACGTAGAACGATTTAAATATAGTAAATACTCTTTAGAAAATCTGACCATTAATACAGAAGGAGGATTTGAGGGTCTCAGATTTGATCTTTTGGGAGCCAGGATGGGACTTTCCAATGGAATATACTTAAGCAGTCCCTCCATAAGAGGTGAGTTTAGGGATAATACTACCTCATTTGTGTTGAACCTTTATGAAAATCAATCCAATTCAGCTCTTAGTATGGCTGGTGTACTTACATTTCCTGGTGATACCATGAATTTAAATGTTCAGGATCTTGATCTTAAATTAAAAGGAGAAGAATGGAGATCAGAAGGTAATGCAAGAGTTATGTACTACCAAAAAAGCCTTGCTATACAAAATATTCTGCTATCTCAGGGAACGCAAAAAGTAAAAATACATTCACAGGACTTGCTGGGTGAGGGGGAACTTAAGGCTCAATTATGGAACCTTAAGCTTGAACCTGTACTTTATTTTACTCCGTTAAATAAGTATGCGATAAAAGGCTCTTTGAATGGAGGACTTCAGGTAAAAGGACTTTTTACATCACCAGCCTTTGATATAGATTTGATTATTGACAGCCTAATAGTTGGAAATACATCAGCAGGAAGATTAGCTCTGGTTGCTGCCCCTATTGGCAAAGAAAGACATTCATTAAATTTTAGCTTATCAGGTAAAGAAAATAACGCTTATATACATGGATTTGTAGATAAGGTAACACAGATAAACGAAGCCACAGGAATTATAAATGTAGAAATACCCAAATTGAGCTTACATTTTTTTGAGCCGTTTTTAAAGAATTATTTATATGCCATGCATGGTTACATGTCGGGGAAAATGGCTTTTAAAGGAAAGCTTCTGCGCCCTGATGTGAAAGGAAAAATAGCTTTTGAAGATAGAAATGTTTTGGGGCTTCATTTTACCAAAAGCAAATATGTTATAGCTAACCAATTTATAGTATTTAATAATAACAAAATTATCTTTGATGATCTTGATTTCAGGGACTTCGAAGGGAATAAAGCGCGTGTGGATGGATATATCCTTCATGATTATTTTAAAGACTTTGATATCAATCTTTCTCTGGAAGCGATGAATTTTCAAGTGATGAACACAGAAAAGGTGAATCAGGCAGGTTTTTTTGGGGTGCTCTTTGCAGATATTAATATGGAGCTGAAAGGGCCGGCAAAGGATCTTGCGATTAATCTAAAGCTCACTACAAGGCCTAAATCCATAATAAACATCCCTCTTCAAACATCTAATTCTGAATTTAAAACACCAAGTTATATCATTTTTGTTGGAGAAGAAGATAAGGCAGATACCACTGAAAATGAATTTCAAGGAATACCTATAAATCTGTCCAGATTCAAGTTTACAGGTAATCTTGCGATAACGAAAGATGCACAGATAAATATTATTGTCGATCCAACTAATGGAGATAAAATATCAGCGAGGGGCTCCGGAAGATTTGAAGTAAAGGTAGATCAGGATAATGTGCCTGAATTGTATGGCTCTTATCAAATACGTGAAGGCAGTTACACTTTCACTTTCGCCAGCCTTGTAAAAAAAGATTTTATAATTGAGAAAGGCAGCAGGCTATCCTGGAATGGAGATATTATGGAAGGGCTTTTGAATGTTAAAGCAATTTATACGACCAAAGCATCCAGATATGACCTTATAAGTAATTATACGACTGCATTAAATGATGAATTTATAAGGTCATCAAAAAGAAATCATCCCGTAACTGTAAAACTTAATGTTACAGGAGAGCTTGCTGAACCTGAACTGAGCTTTCAGATTGAAATACCAGAAAGTAATGATCCCTTTCTTGGAAATATTATTTCACAAAGAATTAATGAAATCAACAACGATCAGCAACAATTGCAGAGGCAGGTATTTGCACTGATTGTGCTTAACAGATTTTTCCCGGAAGGTACAGGATATGTTAATTCCGGAGGAGGTATAGCAATGGAGCAAGCAAATCAAAGTGTAAGTCAGATTCTTAATTCAGAGTTGAATAAAATTGCACCAGAATCAATAGCAGGATTTGATATTGATGTAAATATAGAAGCGCTCTCCCCTGATAATCCCGGGCTGGCACAAAGTTTACAGTTTAAAGCCAGTAGGCAGATTAGTGAAAGGATTACAATTACTGCAGGGGGGAATGTTAATGTCGGCAATGTACCAAATTCAGGCCAGTTTCTTGGAGATTATACAGTTATATACAGTTTGAATAGTTCAGGAAGTGTCAATCTGAAGTTTTTTAGTACTACTTATCAAAGCTATTATTACTACTACTATGATGATATCACTACACGATCAGGTGTGAGTATCCAACATAGAAAGTCTTTTAATGAATTCAGAGAGTTATTTAAGTGATCCTTTATTTACTTTTACTAACCAGTAAAACCCCAGCAAGCACAAAGGAAGTTCCAAAAATTTGAAGAAGGGTTATTTCTTCATCCAAAAAGATGTTTGCAAGAATAATCGTGGAAACAGGACCGATACTGCCTATGATGGATGCTTTTCCTGCCCCTATAAGTCTTATTCCTTCGGCTAGGAGAAAACTTGGGATGACGGTTGCTACTATAGCCATCAATACACTAAGCATGTATACCTGCCATTCATAGTGAAATAAATTACCTTCAGAAGTTAACAAATAATGGATCAGCACGATCAATGTGGATACTATCATTGAAATAGAATTATATCTGACAGCTCCTATTTTAGGGATAAGTTTTCCACTACCTACAAGGTAAAACGAATAAGTAAGAGCACTTCCAAAAATGAGAAGCCCTCCGGTAATTACATTTTTCTGATCAATTTTTAAATCGTTTAAAAATACAACGGCTATCCCGCTATATGTCAGCAGTAAAGCAATTATTTCATTACGTGAAATTTTCTTTTTATAAATGACAGCTGACAAAAGCACTACTAGGGTAGGGTAAATAAATAAGATAAGTCGCTCAAGACTAGCAGTGATGAACTCAAGTCCTTTGAAATCAAAGTAACTAGCCAGGTAATAGCCCATCAGTCCCAGAACAATCAGAAAAAGCCAATCTTTTTTTTCAATAGGTTCGAGTTTTTCTTTCAGACTTGAATAACCTAAAGCTCCTAAAAAAAATGGAAGAGAAAACAGCATGCGCAAGGCAAGAAGAGAAACTGAATCAATTTGATAATTATAAGCTAGTTTAACTATTACCGCTTTGGAAGAGAAACATATAGCTCCTAGAAAAATAATGAGCGATCCCCAAATGTTTTTGTACTTAGTATTCAATTGATTCTTTTCCGGATATTTCCGGGTACTTAAATTGGTGTAATTACAGGTGCACTTTCCCTTGCAATTTTAAAACAATTCATATAAAAAAAACGTTTTAAAATTACTTCTGAGGGAAGTAACGATAAAATATTAAATTTTTGGAATATGGTAATGCAAGGCAATAAATTAAAAGTTTTCATTCAGGAAGATGATAAACTTTTGCAAAAACGAATAGCAGAAGATCTTAAGGAGTATAATTACAAATTACATTTTTTTCTCCAAAGATGATTCAGTATTTGATTTGCTTAAATTCAATCCGGATATCCTGATTCAGGATTATTATTCAAATAAAGTAATTAACTGTTACCAATGGTCATTTCCTTACTAAGTTCCCAGATTTCTAAGAGATCTGAAGATAAGCTGTATATCGTTTATTGGTGTATAATCCCTGGAATATAAGTAATTCAACCTTTTTACGGTCTCTTCATCCAGGGATTCACTGGATATTCCTGTGATGGGATTAATTATACCATTTTTCCCCTGTTGCGCATCTTTATTTTCAAGGCCAACCCAAGTGATCTTTCCACTTATAACATTAAAGATGTTTCTTAAAAATTTTACAGGATTTTTTACCCAAAAAATCAATAATGGAAAAGATATTAGAAAGAATAGTGCTATTAAAGTGTCAAATATTCTCTTAGTTTTTGCCTTTTCGTCATCGATCTTATTTAATTTGATATCAAGTGTATAAAATGATCCAGGGGCATTGGAGGAATTACTTCCTATGACAAAGTTACTTTCATCAGGAACAATTTTATATTCTGGTATATCTTCTCCATGTGCAAGCATCCATTCTATAATCTGTGAAGTATCAAGCCCCTTGGAGCAAAATATGATTTCATGAGGTTTATACAATAGACATATTTCCGATATTCGATCAATGTTGCCCAGCCAGTAATCTTTGTTAATACTTTTATCCGGACTTACAAAGCCTAAAATTTCAAGGTTGTAATCCTGTGTATTCAATGTTCTGATTACACGTAAACATTCTTCTTCTCGTCCTGCGATAAGTACTTTTTTATTGTAATTTTCGTCAGCAAGAAGTTTCTTCGATTTTATGAAGTTAATAACTAAACGCACTAAAAAGCTACAAGCTATTGTTAGTATTCCACCTAGTACAATCAGTGCTTTAGAAAATCTATAGTCATCAAAAAAATTACTTACAGCCGAAATGATTAAAGTTCCTGTTACCGCTCCCTGTATTATTTTTCTGGGTTGAAAAAGCTTTCGATAACCGCCAAAGAAGTATATACTCATTAACCATATTCCAATGTATAAAGGTACTATAAGATCCATATATACAGGTGGATACGGCATTCTGACATATTTATGGTTATTTTCCCAGTAAGATTTTAATAAATACATACCGGTATAAATTAATGAGGCCTCAGCAAAAGGAATGGAGCATTTTTGTATAAATCTTGAAGATATAGATAAAAGTGCCCTCAGATATATTGCAATTTTGATTAAGAATGAAAATGCACCTGCTTTGCTGTCGGGAAAATGCTTTTGAGCAAAGATTATCATTGCTTTATAAAAGATAAACACATAGTTTATGCTGGTTTTTTTGTGCTTTCTCCTTTATAGTGGATAATCCGTGTTTCCGGGTAGTAATAGTTTTTATATCCACCTTTAAGAATTCTATAGGATAGATCAATGTCTTCTCCATACATGAAATAATCCTCATCAAGCAGGCCAATTTTATCAAGTACGGATTTACGTATAATCATAAAGGCGCCACTGAGAACTTCTACTTCCTGTATTTTATCTTTATCTAAATAGGTAAGGTGATACTTACCAAATTTTCTGGATTTAGGGAAAAGAAAAGAAAAGCCAAACATTTTGTAAAATGCAATCCATGGGGTTGGTAATCCCCTTTTTGACTCAGGAAGAAAATTTCCTCTACCATCAAGCATCTTTACTCCTAAACCACCACCATCAGGATGGCTATCCAGAAAAAGAAATACATTTTTCAAAAGTTTTTTCCTCAACAACAGTATCAGGGTTAAGCAATAATATGTATTCACCATTAGCTTGTCTGATAGCCTGATTGTTGGCTTTTGAAAAACCATAATTTACCTTATTCTCAATTAGATTAAATTCTGGAAATTTTTCTTTTACCATCTCTACTGAGTTGTCAGCGGAGTTGTTATCAACAATCCAAACTTCACCGTCTATTCCGGTAAGTGCTTTTTTTACGCTTATTAAAGTCTGCTCTAAAAAATAACAGACATTATAATTGACGATAATGATGGAAAGTTTTTTCAAGGATTTAATGTTCGTACGTTGTTCGTGCTGTTATACTTCTTCCAAGAGTTATTTCATCTGTATACTCCAATTCTCCTCCAACGGGAATTCCCCTCGAAATGGTACTTATTTTCACGTTAAAATCCTTAATTTTTTTTGTAATGTAAAAAGCGGTGGTGTCACCTTCCATAGTTGGACTAAGCGCTAATATAACTTCTTTAATTTCCGAACCTGGTATTCTGCGAGTTAAGGCATCTATTTTTAAATCAGCTGGCCCGATCCCCTGAAGCGGAGAAATTATACCTCCGAGTACATGGTAAATTCCATTGTACTGATGTGTATTTTCTATTGCCATCACATCTCTGGTATCTTCAACAATACACAAAATAGAGGGGTCTCTTCTTGGATTATTGCAGACATTGCAAAGATAGTCATCTGCAATATTATGGCATTCTTTACAATAGCTGATATTTTTTTCTCAGGGTCAGCAAAGCTGAGCTAAGCGATTCTGTAGCAGTACTTTGCTCTTTTAATAAATGCAATACCAGCCTGAATGCTGTTTTTTTACCAATGCCGGGTAGTTTTGAGACTTCATTAACGGCGTCTTCAATCAGCTTTGAGGGGTATATCATAATACTTATCTAATTTTTTAGGTTCAACTCGTTTTTCAGAGAAATAATTTCCGAATAAAAGCCTAAAAACTAAAGTATTTCTGCAGAAATGCCTCTATTACAGATGGCTTGCCTCATTGGTATGAGCTTTTCAAAATTCCCTGATTTTACAGTGCATTTGCCCTTGTAGTGGATAATAAGAGTACATTGTTCTGCCTGCTCGGAGGAGTGTTCACATATTTCAATTAGGGTATTAATGACATGATCAAAAGTATTCACATCATCATTAAAGACAACCAAATCAAAGTTTTCTGAAGTTTTTTCAAGCTCTAGAACTTCAATTTCTTCTTCGTGAAACGGACGCATGTTAGAAATTGTGGTCATATATGTGATTGACATTTTAGCAAATTTAAAAAAAAATAAACAATTTTATCGCTTATTTATTGATAAAATATGTCTCCTTCTCTGATTATCACTATTATAGCAGTCTATTTCAGCGCGTTATTGATAATTGCTTATTTTACAAGCAAAAATGCTGACACAAAAACATTTTTTACTGCCGATAGAAAATCACCCTGGTATTTAGTGGCTTTCGGAATGATAGGAACATCAATTAGTGGAGTAACGTTCATTTCAGTTCCGGGAGCTGTAGGGCTGGTTAACCAGGCTGGGGAATTGAAAGCATTTTCTTACTTCCAGATTATTCTTGGTCACTTGGTCGGATATTTTATCATTGCTACTGTCCTAATGCCATTGTATTATCGCCTGAATCTTATAAGCATATATACTTATCTTGAACAACGATTCGGTTTCTGGGCATATAAAACAGGGTCATTTTTCTTTTTACTTTCTCGCACCATAGGGTCTTCTTTGAGACTATTTCTGGCTGCTATGGTGCTGCAGTTGTTCTTATTTGATAAACTTAATGTTCCGTTTTTTTTGACGGTACTTATTACTATTGTTCTTATCTGGATCTACACTTTCAAAGGAGGTATAAAAACCATTATCTGGACTGACAGCTTCCAGACTTTATTCCTTGTTGGAGCAGTCGGAATCAGTTTAGTGCTGATTTCCCAGCGCTTAGGTTTATCGGTACCTAAAATGTTCACAATGATTCAAAGCACCGATTATTCTAAAGTCTTCTTTTTTGATGATATTAAAAGTGATAAATACTTCTTTAAGCAGTTCATTGCAGGAATATTTATTGCTGTTGCCATGACTGGTCTTGATCAGGATCTTATGCAGAAAAACCTGACTTGCAAAAACATAAAGGAGGCCCAGAAAAATATGTTTTCTTTTTCCATAATAATGGCAATTGTAAACTACATGTTCCTGATGCTGGGAGCATTGCTCTATATCTATTCAACACAGAAAGGAATTTTACTTCCTGCTGGCGCTGACAAAGCATATCCTTTTCTTGCAATGAATGAATTTGGGACTTTGGCAGCTGTGTTTTTTCTACTGGGAATTATAGCTTCCTCTTATGCAAGTTCAGATTCTGCGCTAGCTGCTTTAACAACATCATTTTGTATAGATTTCCTTGATTTTAAAAATAAGCCGGAAGAAGTTAAAGTAAGGCAGAAAACTATTGTACATGTTGGATTTTCACTGGCATTTTTAATTATTATTTTGATTTTTAAGGAATTAAAGCAAACGTCTGTGATTGATGCAGTATTGTCTGCAGCCAGTTATACATATGGACCCCTCTTAGGGTTATTCAGCTTTGGAATATTGACAAAAAGGAAGGTTAAAGATGCTTTTGTGCCTCTTATTTGTATCTTGAGTCCATTTATTACCCTTCTCATCAGTTATAACTCAGAAGCTTTGTTGTGGGGATATAGATTTTCGTTTGAAACTCTTATATTGAATGGATTTATCTGTTTTCTTGGACTATATCTGATTTCATATCCGTTGCCGGAAGAAGAAAAATTAATCATATGATTTTTATATCAATTCAATAGACGGATCCCAAAAAACTAAATTAAAATCTTTTATTTTATCATCTACAACCTGAATTCCTTCCATCTCAAGTTTTTCCTGCATTAATGTGGGAGAGGAGAAGCGCATTTTTCCAGTGAGTAAGCCGGACCTATTTACAACACGATGTGCAGGAATATTTTTATGAATATGTGAGGCCTTTAAGGCCCATCCCACCATTCTGGCGCCGGATTTTATTCCAAGATACTTTGCAATCGCTCCATAAGAAGTCACCTTTCCTTTAGGAATAAGCTTAACAACCTCATTGACATTTTCAAAGAATGATTCAGGTAGCATAGGGTAAAAGTAATAGAAACATAATTAAATAAAAAAGTCAGGGATCATACCCTGACTTTACTTAATTTCGATAGATTTAACATTTTTTATATCCTTGTCGGCTATCTTAGGAATAAATAATGCTAAAATTCCATTTTCATATTTTGCTTCTATCTTATTTTTATCCGCTGTTTTAGGCAGTACAAAAGATCTTGAAAAACTAGAATAGCTAAATTCTTTTCGACTGTATTTTTCATTCGATTCTTCTTCATTAAGCTCTTTTTCAGCAGAAATGGTTAAAGTATCATTATCGATATTAACCTTAAAATCACCCTTTTCCATACCAGGAGCAGCCACATCCACATGAAATCCTTTATCTTCCTCTTTAACATTTACTGCTGGTACATCAGCAGAAGTGCCGAGAAAATCAGAGACATCTCTTCCCAAAAAGTCTTCCAATACGTTTGTGAAACCGGGAACCCTGGATTTATTAAATTTAACAATTCCCATAACTATATTCCTCCATATAAAAAACAATGAGATGGGGAATATAATTCTTCTCAGGAACCCTATTTCCTTTTCAAAATAGGCAATCCTGTTTTCTCATTTTCAATAATTGTATAGCCATCGGGCATGTCCTCGATGACATCGGTTCCCTGGCTTTTGGAGAAAAAATAAAGTTTACCTTTACCTTCTTGTTTTGCTGGTCCTCTTAAATGAAGATAGTAGGTAATTCCTTTTTTGTTTTTGTAGCTGAATGGCATAGTAGTTCTGATTTGTTTGGTACAACTACCCGCGAAAAGCTATTTTGTTAAATTTTTCTGAAAAAAAATGAAAATAAACCAACTTCTGGGAATAATAATCTTAAAAACGTAATCTGTAATAGTACTTTTCTTTGAATATTTAAGGCCTCTTTCGAATGCTTTTCCCGGAAGGTTCCGAATTTCAAGTAAAACAAACTCTTCTCATTTTCGATTGGTTGGATTTTTTAGCCAATTTGTATAATTTATTTGTCTTCCATTCGGATCTTTCTTAATTTGTAAACAATTTTTTAGATAAATAATGCAAAAAATACAATCCTTTTATAACTAAACTATGATAAAACAGTACAGTCTCAGACTTTGTGTGTTTTTGATTTGTTGCTTTTTCTCCATTGGAGCGATAGCACAGATAAATACACCGGCAGGGGCGGTTGTACCATTTGGAGCGAATACAAAATACGCTTATGGTATTATGCCTCAAAATTTGCCGACATCTGGAGCCTACGGGAAATCAACAGATGCAGCAAATGCTTATCTTGAATGGAAGGCTAATTACACCGAAACCTGTGGCGACGGGTCAATTAGAGTTAAGTTTGATGAACCTCAAAGAACTGTATCAGAAGGTATAGCCTATGGTATGATTCTTTCTGCTTATGCAGCTGACAAAGCGTTGTTTGATGGTCTTTGGAAATACTATAAAAAAGTTTTCAAACGGCAATGGAATTATGCACTGGAGAATAGAAGGATGTAATGGCCCTAATTCAGGAAACAATGGAGCTACAGATGCTGAATTAGATGCAGCTTTTGCGCTTTTAATTGCTCATACTCAGTGGCCTAATGCAACCTCTCCATATAAGTATCTTACAGAAGCTAATAACCTTATATCAAAGATCAAACAATTTGAAGTTAATGCTCAGGGAGTTGCGATCAATGGAGATGGTTGGGGGTTCGGTGATCCTTGTAGAAACCCTTCTTACCAATCACCGGCATACTATCGTGAGTTTGCTAAACTAGCAGATGCATCCTTCTGGAACACTGCAGTAACTGGTGGTTACAATCTTATCAATGCAAATGCTAATGCTACAACAGGTCTTATTTCTGATTGGAGCACGCAAAGTGGAGAAATGAATACTTG
Source organism: Sporocytophaga sp. (assembly GCA_024707265.1). Taxonomy (GTDB): domain Bacteria; phylum Bacteroidota; class Bacteroidia; order Cytophagales; family Cytophagaceae; genus Sporocytophaga. Next base: position 957,349 of record JANQAB010000002.1, read on the forward strand.
TAATCCAGGTGGTTTAGGATATGCTGCTACGGCTGGTTATGGTTATGATGCATGTCGTAACCCATGGCGTATGGCCCAGGATTTCCTTTGGAACGGACCTTCTGATGCTTCATCGGCAAAAGCAATTTGCGATAAACTTACAACTAAAGTTGTAGCTGTAATGGGGGCTTCAGGCGTAAGAGGACCTCTTTATCAAAACGGAAATCTATATAGCGGAAACCAGCATAATGCAACTTTTACATCAACATTTGCTCTTCCGGTAATGGCTACAACCAATCAGACTTTGATGGATGCCATGTATACTGAAGTTAAAAATGTAAAAGATCCAATTCAGAACGCTACACTTTCTGGATATTTTGGAAATACCCTTCGTTGCTTGTCTCTATTCATGATGACGGGTAATACCTGGAAAGTAGGTACTACCTCTTTGCCAGATCTAAATGTTAAAACTACGCTTGGAGATGTGGCTTCAGGTAGCACTTTTGATTTTCAGAATGTTATAAAGTCTGGTACTAAAGTAGTTACTTTTACTTTAGAAAATAAAGGATTCCAGGGTTTAACTTTTAGTGGTAGTCCGATCATTCAAAAAACAGGTACTGATGCAGCTTTATTCACAATAAATCAGGCTTCAGTTACTACTTCTTTAGCAGGAAATCAAAGTGTTACTTTTACTATTACTTTTGCTCCTGGTGGTGCAACGGGTCTTAAAACTGCGAATATTTCAATTGCCAGCAATGATCCGGATGAGAATCCATATACCTTCACTATAATTGGTGCAGGAACAAATACTGCAACGTCTCCGAAAATTTCAGTATTTTCTGAGTCTGGCCCAATAGCTAATGGAGGGACATTTAATATGGGTACTTCTGCTACGAGTTCTATTAATAGTAAAAGATTTAAGATCAAAAATACAGGTGATGGACAGTTAAACATTCCTGCTACGGGTGGAATTACAGTTACTGGAACTGGTTACACAATAGAAGGTGCACCAACTATAATTGGAATCGGTGATTCTGCATATTTTTGGGTAAGATTAACTTCTGCTACAGCTGCAACTCCAGCGGGAGTCGTTACAATCAATAACGATGATGCTACGAATGGCACATATAAGTTGAATTTAACTTCAAGTATTGTAGCATGTGCAAGTGCCATTACAACAAATGAAGTTTACCAGGATTTTGATGGGAATGCTCAAAATTCAAAGTTAGATTATACTAATGCTAATTGGAGTGAAATAGCATTGAATCCGTCAGTTGACGCAATTAACCCTAGTTATACTTCGGCTAAATATACTAGACCGGCAACAGGTGATTATAATGGAGTCCGTTATAAATTATGCTCTGGGTCCGTAAACATAACAACTAGCAAATTTGTAGTTAGTATGTTGGTTTATTCACCAGCCCCTGGAATTCCGGTTTTAATGAACCTGAAAACAGCTGCTGATGTAGCTAATACTACTACTTATCCTTCAACTGCTTCATCTACGGTTAGTACAACGCAAACCAACAAATGGGAAAGATTGTATTTTAATATGAGTGGGGCAGCCGGTAAAACCGGTATAACTTTTATTGAAGTGTTTATTGATCCACTCGCTGCAAATGGCGCTAAAACGTATTATGCAGATGATATAAGACTTGAAGTTGCTCCTTGTCTATCCGATCTTCCACAAAGTGGAGTTCTTCAAGGCTTTGAGGTACACAACAATTCTACCCTTGAATATGACGTGCCTTCTTATGTTGGACCTGTAGCAAATCCTAGCTCAACAGGTAATCCATCATCTACTGTTGGTAGATTTAATAAGAGTGGATCTGCAGGAGAGTACAGTGACGGTATCAGATATATTGTTTGTGGAAACAAATTTAGACTTAACAGCAAGAAAATAATTAGCATGTTAGTCTATTCTACAGCAGCAGGCGCTACAATTCAATTTGCAGCTAAGAAGCCTGATGGAGCTGATACTGATACTTATCCGGATGATGCTGCAGTTGATTCTGCAAAAACAGTATTCGCTAATCAGTGGCATAGGGTTTATTTCGACTTATCCAAAATTGCAGCAGCAGATACTGCTTCTACATTTGGTTTTGATATTTTCTTTGATCCGAAAGCAACCAAAGGAACTCAAACTTACTACATTGATGATATCAGATATGAGTCTGAATTGCCTTGTATTTCGGGTATTCCAGCTACTAAAGTGCTAAACGATTTTGATTTTAACAGATATGCTGAAATAGTGTTCCCTGGAACATTTAATACAATATATCCGAATCCATCTGCTACGGGTATTAATACAAGTATCAACACGGGACAATTTGTCAGAAATACAGGTACTTCTACCGGTACTTCAGTAAGATTCAGCGGATGTCCTGGTACATTCGACTTAAGTCCAGGAAAATCAATAATTGACGTAATGGTTTATTCTCCAAATGCCAATACTGAATTTACTATGTCTCTAAAAAGAGCTAATGGAACTTCAGTAAGCGATGTAACTGCCAAAGGCGGAGCTGCAAACACTTGGGTGAATTTGTCATTCGATCATTCTGATGTAGTAAATTCTACAGAAGTAGCATATATAGATATTTTAGTTGATCCTACAGGCTCTCAATCTGGAGCAACAACAACAGTGGCTCAGAGAACTTATCTTTTCGATAATCTGAAATATGCAGATGCAAGACCTGAGATCAATGTTAAGGCTTTAACATTACCGACTAATACTTCTATTCTTAATACTGCTTCTTTCAATATGGGTACTGCTACAATCGGAGATAGTACGGTAATGACTTTCAGTATTAAAAATAATGGATCTGCTGATTTGCTTCTGACTTCACCTGGTGATCTAACTGTGGCTGGGACTAACCCTTCAGATTTCATTGTTAGAAAATTGCCAACATATACAACAACAATCGGTGCATTTGGTGCTAGTAATTTCGTCGTTGTATTTAAACCAATAGCTGGCGGAGCTAGATCAGCATCTATAACAGTAAAAAGTAATGATGCTGACGAAGCAACTTATGTGTTCTATTTGAATGGTACTGCTAAATCGTCTGCATTGACAGTTAAGCAAGGAGCAACAATTTATAACGCTGCTTCTGCTGCATATGACTTCGGTACATCTTTACTAAACACTGCTACGACTCCTGTTACTTTCACCATTACAAGTACAGGTGACGATACCTTGAGATTATCTGGTAATCCTGTTGTAACTATAACTGGTACAAATGCAGCTGATTTTTCAGTAACTCAGCCGGTTGTAACTAAATTACAACCTTCTACTGGTACTGTTCTTACAACTACATTTACTGTGACATTTAAGCCAACAGCTTCTGGAGCTAAAAATGCAGTAATCAATATTGGAAACAATTCTCCTGTTAATCCTTACACCTTTAAAGTGACAGGAAGCGGGGATTGTCCTGAGCCTACAGCTCCAAATGCAGGCCCTGATCAGTCTACTTGTGATGCATCAGTAACTCTTGCTGGAAATACTCCAACTGTTGGAACCGGAGCCTGGTCTGTTGTAGGAACATCTTCTGCGACTATCAAAACTCCAGCTTCTGCTACTTCAGTAGTTGAAAATTTGACTGCAGGACAAAGTGTAACATTAAGATGGACAATTGCTAATACTTGCGGTACTGGCTTCGACGATGTGGTAATTACCAGAAACGCAACACCAACGGTTACTTTCCCTGAAATTTCTTCTGTTTGTGCTGGTGGGTCTGTTGATCTTTTCCCAACTGTGAGCGGAGGAACTCAACCTTATGTTTATACTTGGACTGCTAGTTCAGGTACTGTGCCAACTGGCCCTATTCCAACTGTTACACCATCTGCAACAACAACATACTCTTTAGTTGTTAAAGATGCTAATAACTGTTCAAATGTTGCTGTCCAGAAAGTAATCACAGTAAATGCAAAACCTGTATTAACTGTTACTCCTGCAACTTCAGACATCTGTTCCGGAGGATCAGCATTATTGACTGCAAGTGCAACCGGAGGAACAGCTCCATATTCTTATGCGTGGGATTCAGATCCGTCATTAGTTATCAATGGAGATAAAGCTACAGCATCCCCATCTGTTACTTCAACTTATTTTGTAACAGCATCGGATGCAAATGGTTGTACAAGTGACAAGAAAAGTGCTCTTGTTAATGCAACTTCAGGAGGTGCGGCTTCAGTGTCTATTGAGCCTGCTACTGCTGCAGTTTGTGTTGGAACTCCTGTTACTCTTACTGCAAAGGGGTTATTCGGAGGTGTACCAACTTATGAATGGTTTGTTAATGGATCGAAAGTAACTGAAGGTGTAGACGGTGCAGAATTTACTTCTTCCGCTCTACCAAACAATGCTCAGGTTACAGTTAAAATGACTTCAAGCATTGCTTGCGCAACAGGGTCTCCTGCTACTTCAGATGCTATAACTATTACAGTTAATGCTCTCCCAGAAGTTGCTGTGAACGCATCTGCTGCTGAGATTTGTGATGGCGGATCAGTGAATGTAAATGCAGTTGTAACCGGTGGAAAAGCTCCATATACTTATGCATGGACATCTTCTGCAGGAAATAAACCTTCGGATGCTGGATCTACTTTAAGTCCAAGTGAAACTACAACTTATTCGGTGCAAGTAACAGATGCTAATAGTTGCACTAATAGTGCGCTTGCCTCTAAACAAGTTGTTGTAAATAGCGTTCCTTCCGTTGCTGTTACACCTTCATCTACAGATGTATGTACAGGACAGTCTGCAGTCCTTACTGCTAACGTAACCGGTGGAACTGCGCCATATAACTATCAATGGACAAATGTTGTCGGTACTACTTCAAGTGTTACAGTTGCTCCAACTACTGAAACTACTTATTCTGTAGTTGTTACAGATTCTAAAAACTGTCAGAGTGCAGCTGCAACTTCTTTAGTAAAAGTAAGTTCATCTGTAGAAGCTAAAGTATCAATTGAGAGTTCTATTGATAAGGCATGTGACGCAGGTACAAATGCAACCTTCACTTTAACATCTCAAGGTGGAGGAGCTAGTCCTGTTTATACTTGGTCAGTAAACAACATAACTGTAGGTCTTAGCGCTGAAACTTATTCTGGTTTAGTAAAACCAGGCGATGCTGTAAAAGTGACCATGACTTCTAGCCTTGCTTGTGCAACAGGTTCTCCTGCAACTTCGAATGTGATCACTTTGGCTAATGCAGGTAATATATGTGTTATTCCTGCTAAGAAAACAGTTACCGGACCTGTTTCAGTAACTGCTGGTGATGAGGCTACTTATATGACAGACCCTGCGGCTGAAGGATCTGTATATACATGGTCTCTTCCTGCTGGAGCTACTATTGTATCTGCAAATGCAGACAATTCTGTTATAACAGTTAAATTCGGGTCTACTAGTGGAAGTGTAGTTCTTCATGAAACTAACCCTGCTGGAACTACAGATTCTGATCCGGTAAATGTAGTTGTTACACCTGCAGGAATATCTGCTCTATTAAGCAATTCAGTTAGCGTAATGCCAAATCCTGGAGTTGACTTTGTAGTTACTTTAGGTGATGCATTTGCTGGAAATGTTAATATTATTGTGAAAAATGCTCTTGGTACTTCAGTTCTTGAAGAAAATGTGTTTAAAGGTTCTTCTTCTGCTGATTACAATATTAACTTGAATGGTTTTGCTTCAGGAGTTTATTTCCTGGAAATTAGAACTGAGCAAGGTAATGCGGTTAAGAGATTGATAAAACAATAACAATATATCTTAATTGAATAAAGCGAAAGCGACTGCCTCTCAAGAGGCAGTCGCTTTTTATTTATATTACACACAGATATGCAGAATCCTTACGTGACTTTGTAAAGGTTGCATTTTCATGTCGGAATGAATACCTTTGATTTAAGATTATCTTTTTCTTTTAAACTTCATAGACTTTAGTTGTCTTGAATTTTATTAATTAAGAAATCATTAACTGTCTAAATAAGGAAGTATCTCTATGCACTCTCAGAAGAGAAGGTAGATATTCAAAACTGTTACAAAGATGAAACAATTCATAAAAGCTTTAATAAAAAGAATACCAATCGCTTTTACTCAAAATCAGAAATATGATCGTGATACCAAAAAAGTGATTGAATTGGTCTGTAAAGAAAATAGTAATTGTATAGATATTGGATGCCATAAAGGAGAGATACTTGACCTGTTTATAAAACATTCACCTTCTGGAAGACATATGGCTTTTGAGCCAATTCCTATGTTATTTGAAGTTTTGGAAGAAAATTATAGAGATCAAAATGTCTCTTTATATAAATATGCGTTGAGTGAAAAAAAGGAATAAGTACTTTTAATTATGTTGTAAGTAATCCTTCATATAGCGGTATCAAGAAACGAAGCTATGATAGGGCAAATGAGGTTGATACAGAAATTACCGTAGAAACAATCCCCCTTGATATGGTAATTCCTGAAAATTATAAAATTGATTTTATTAAAATTGATGTTGAAGGAGGGGAATTTCAAGTGTTAAAAGGGGCTGTAGATTCGATAACAAAGTTTAAGCCGATTATAATTTTTGAGCATGGAATTGGAGCATCCGACCACTATGGGACAAAACCGGAAGAGGTTTTTAACTTATTGGCAAATTGTAACCTTCAGATTGCTACTATGGAAATGTGGCTTAAAGGGCAAAAATCTTTTACACTAAAAGAGTTTGAACAACAGTTTTATCAAAGATTAAATTATTATTTTATTGCTTACCCTAAGTAGTTTGAATCCTAACTAGATTAAGTAATTTCTTTAAATGTAAAAAAAGGGTTGTTTCATTGCAGAAACAGCCCTTTTTCTATTTTTACTATTCAGACTTGCAAATGCTTATGCTTGAAAAAAATATATTACTCTCCAGGTTTTCCGCTTCATCCAGAAGTTTGATTTATCCTATAATAAAGTTTAATAGTTGATTGATAAAATTGGAACAAAAAAAGAGTGTGAAAAAGCCATTGCTTTGATTCACACTCTTGCATTCTGCAGAGAGAGAGGGATTCGAACCCCCGGACCTGTTACAGTCAACGGTTTTCAAGACCGCCGCATTCGACCGCTCTGCCATCTCTCTGTGATTTGGACTGCAAATATAGGTAAAATGATTTTTTGTCCAAATAATTTAAGTGGTTTTTTATTGAATTTTTTCTTTTTGAAAATAACTGCCTGTGTTTCTTTCGAATTCCTCCGGAGCTACACACGGTTTACCTGTTTCAGAATTCACAAATACCAATGTTGTTTCACCTATATTGAGCAGGACATTCTGTTCATTGTATGTTTCGTATTCAAATTTTATTCTGACCTTCGGTACTTCTTTTATAAAAACTTTAATTCTGAGTAAATCGTCATAGAGAGCAGGTTTGATAAATTTTGTTTTATACTCTAGTACTGGCATCATTACTCCGCTTTCTTCTAACTTTTTATAACTTAATCCCAAATGACGCATCATTTCAACTCTGGCTACTTCATAGAAAGCCGCATAATTGCCATAATAGACATACCCCATTTTGTCTGTTTCAGCATATCTTACCCTTACCAGAACTTCAAATTCAATCATTATTTAATATTCAGTTTATTTAAAGCTCTTCTGTATTTTTCGGCATTTACCTGATGTTGTTCATATGTCTCTGCAAAATTATGGTGTCCTGTCAGATCATCGCTGGCGCAGAAGTATACATATTTATGTTTTGCGGTATTTAAAACGGCATCAATACATTTAGTTGAAGGAAGATTTATCGGGCCTGGAGGAAGGCCTGTATATTTGTATGTATTATAGGGAGAATCTATAGCAAGGTGCCCATCATATATTCTCTTAATTGAGAAATCACCCACAGCAAATTTAACCGTAGGGTCAGCTTGTAATGGCATTCCTTGTCTTAATCTGTTTATATATACTCCTGAAATAATCGATCTTTCATCTTGTTTGTTAGTTTCAGCCTCAACTATAGATGCTAGAATTGTAATTTCCACGGGTGTAAATCCAAGACTTTTCGCCTGAAATTTTCTTTCATCGTTCCAGAAAATATCATATTCTTTTTTCATCCTATCAAACAGGTCCTTTCCTTTAATATTCCAATATACTTCATATGTATTTGGAATAAACATGGTAAGAATTGTTGTTGTATCAAAACCATACTGGGAAACAAATTTTGGTTCACTTAATAATTTTAGAATTTCCTCTTTTGAAAGAGATAATTGATTATCAAGTTTTTCGGCTAAGTCTTGTTTCAGTCTAATAGTGTTAAAAACCAGTTTAGCAGGCTCCTGCCTTCCTCTTTTTAACATCCGTACAGCATTTAAATTTGACATATTTGCAGAAATACGATACATGCCCGGCTTTACCGCCTCTTGATACCCTAACAGTCTGGATATAAATGCAAAGGATAAATAGTCGGTAACTATATCGTTCTTTTTTAAACTGTCTGAGACGGTCTGAAAAGTAGCCCCTTCCGGAATAAATAAATAAGTATCTCCTTTTTTAAATTGCAGATTTGGAGTAAAGAAAATCTGGTATGCATAAAATGAAAAGCATACAAATGAAATTGCAAAAACCACTGCAAAGACTTTAAATTTGTACTTTCTATCTCTCATAAGTCTTCAAAAATAATCAATTCATTTGGAAACAAGAAAAGGGAGTAAACAGGTTCTACTTAAAAAGTGAATTTTTAATAAATTAAAAAAGGTTATTAGTTAAAGTGAAGCGATGAAAGCTAAATTAGTAAAAATAAACGCGACCAATCCACAAATGAATAAAATCTCGGAAGTGGTCGAAGTTTTACGAAGGGGAGGTATCATAATTTATCCAACTGACACGGTTTATGGTATTGGCTGTGATATTCATAATCAAAAAGCTGTAGAAAGGCTCTGTAAAATAAAAAAATATTAATCCTCAAAAAATTAACCTTTCGTTTATTTGTTATGATTTAAGTCACATATCTGAATATACGAGGAATTTACCTACACACATCTTTAAAATAATGAAAAAGGCTTTACCAGGTCCTTTTACATTTATTTTAAATGCGAGCGGAAAAGTTCCAAAAATTCTTCATACAAAAAAGAATACTGTAGGAATAAGAGTTCCAGATAATGCCATTCCCAGGCTTATTGTAAAAGAATTAGGAAATCCGATTATTACGTCTTCGATAAAAGATGAAGATGAAATAATAGAATATTCAACAGATCCTGAATTAATCTATGAAAGATTTAAAGGGCTAGTAGATCTTGTCATTGATGGAGGATTGGGAAATCTGGAGGCTTCAACTATTGTAGATTGTACAAGTGATGAGCCTGAAATTTTACGTGAGGGATTAGGGAAAATAGAGGAAGTATTATAACTGTTAGGTTATAATACTTTTAGTTTTTTAGCCAAACATTTTTCCATCGTTTGTGTGACCAAAGCCAGTCTGAAGGAGATTCCATTATTGTTTTTTCAAGTGCTTTAGCGTATTTTTCAACAAGTGAAAATTTTTCTTCAGGGAATGGAGGTTCTGCTAAAAGTTCATAAGTGGTCTCATAATACCCTCTTTTGATTCTTCGCATGCTGAGATAAAATACAGGGAAGGCAGTATTACGCGCAATTTTGTCAGCTCCAACAAAAAAAGGAGTTTCCTGGTTTAGAAATTTTGTCCAGTATTGAATTTCTCCTCCTGGAGGTGTTTGATCCGCAACCATTGCAATACCTCTGGTAATGTCTTTTCTCTTAATAATACTCCTTAATGTATCTTTCATTGGAATTAAATTAGCTCCGAATTTAGACCTCATTTTTAAGAAAAAAAGATCAGATTGTTTACTTTTTAATGGTCGATAGATAGCATCCACACTATATTCCGAAAGTACTGATGAACTTAATAAGAGCCATTCCCAGTTACATTGATGGCCGGTAAGAACTAATATAGACTGACCTTTTCTAAGGTATTCAAGAGGCAGTTCTATGTTTTTTTGAATGACTCGTTTGTTTAACTGTGCTTTGGTAAGAGATGGAATTAATAGAGTCTCCAGAATAGTATCTGTAAGGTTAGTATAAAATCTTCTGCATATTACATTTAGTTCATGAACAGACTTTTCCGGAAATGATTTTTGAAGGTTTTGAAATACTACTTTTCTTCTGTATTTAATTATATAATAGAGTATAAAACTTAAAAAATCAGAGAATGCATAAATCAATGAATTTGGAATAAAATAAAAGGCAGCTTTTAAAATAGAATACATTAAGGGAGATAAATAGTTCGAATCTATAAATTTATTAAAATCATTTCTAAAATTGTATAAATTTTTAGAAGATTGATGCAACAAGAATCAGAAAGAATAGTATTAGACTTACAGTACCTTCCCTGTATCGAATATTTTTTAAATATATTGAAAGCGAAGGAAGTTGTGTTTGAAAATTCAGAAAATTACCTCAGACATACTTACAGAAATCGTTGTAAAATATTAACGGCAGATAAGATTTTGGAATTGTCTGTGCCTGTAAAGCATGAAGGTAAAAAGCTCTATACGGAAGTAGAAATAGATTATTCCCAGAAATGGCTTCAGATCCATCAAAGGGCAATTATATCTGCTTATAGAAATGCTCCATATTTTGAGTATTATTGGCCGTTTTTTGAGGGTATTTATTCCAAAAATCACATATCGTTATTTGATATGAATTTTGATTTTCTGACACTTTGTCTGAAATTATTTCGGATTGAAAAGAATATTTCCTTTACAAACAGTTATATAAAAGAATACGAGGGAGTTTTTGATATGAGAAATCGTATTCTACCTAAGAAAAATCGGACAGAAGATCCCAACCTTGGCAGAATAACGTATAAACAAGTGTTTGGCAGGAATTTTGTAAACAATATGAGCATAATTGATTTACTATTTTGTGAAGGAAATAATGCAATAAATGTTATAAATATGTAAGGGATTGCAATAGGGAAAAGTGGGGCGAATCGAACAAAGGGAAAAATCAGTTTGTTCTCTATTCAGGAGAAAGAAAGAAAATATATAAAATAGTTGGTTATTTATAGTAAAAAAAAATTAGATTTACGCTATTACCAAATAGCTCCTTTATAATATGGAAGCAAAATTTTCAAACCGAGTTAAAGAAGTAATTTCCCTCAGCAGGGAAGAGGCGCTTCGTTTAGGCCATGATTATATTGGAGCAGAACATCTTTTGCTTGGAATGATCAGGGAAGGGGAAGGAGTTGCAATCAGCCTGTTGAAAAAACTGGGTGTTTCTCTTGAAGAGTTGAGACTTGCGGTGGAGCAAGCTACAAAAGGTACTGCTACAGGCAATGTTAAAAACCTGGCCAACATTCCCCTTACAAGGCAATCAGAAAAAGTACTAAAAATTACTTATCTGGAAGCCAAAATTTTTAAAAGTGAATTAATAGGGACAGAGCATCTGCTCCTGTCAATATTAAGAGATGAAGACAACATCGCAACTCAGATTCTGGAAAAATTTGAAGTGAGTTATGATGTAATCAAAGAATTATTAGAATATCATCAGCAAAATCCTATGGCATCAGGCGATACAGACGATTCTGACGAAGATAGCTCAAGAATCTTCGGAGGAAGTGGTTCGGGTGCTGGCAAAGAGCCGGCCAAGGGAACCACAGAAAAATCCAGAACACCTGTTTTGGATAATTTTGGCAGAGACCTTACAAAACTCGCAGAAGAAAATAAACTCGACCCTATAGTAGGACGAGAGAAAGAAATTGAGAGAGTAGCACAGGTACTAAGCCGTAGAAAAAAGAATAACCCTATTCTTATCGGAGAACCTGGAGTGGGTAAAACTGCAATTGCCGAAGGTTTGGCATTGAGAATTATTCAGAAGAAGGTATCAAGGGTACTTTTCGGTAAAAGAGTTGTAACGCTGGATCTTGCATCTTTAGTTGCAGGAACTAAATACAGAGGACAATTTGAAGAGAGGATGAAAGCCGTTATGAACGAGCTTGAAAAATCTCCTGAAGTAATCCTGTTCATCGATGAAATTCATACGATTGTAGGAGCAGGTGGAGCTTCAGGCTCGCTTGATGCATCCAATATGTTCAAGCCTGCTCTTGCCAGAGGAGACATACAATGTATTGGTGCTACTACTCTGGATGAGTATAGACAATATATTGAAAAAGATGGGGCCCTTGCAAGAAGGTTCCAGATTGTAATGGTGGATGCAACTACTCCTGAAGAGACAATAGAAATATTGACTAACATTAAGGACAAGTATGAAGATCACCATCATGTGAATTATTCTGACGAAGCAATTGCTGCCTGCGTAAAACTATCAGATAGATATATCAGTGACAGATTTTTACCAGATAAAGCAATAGATGTTCTTGATGAAGCAGGTGCAAGAGTGCATATCAACAATATTCACGTTCCTGCAGATATCGTGAAGCTTGAAGAGCAGATCGAAAATATCAAGAAGGAAAAGAATAAGGTTGTAAAAAGCCAAAAATACGAAGAAGCTGCCCAACTACGTGATAAGGAAAAGAAATTCCTAGAGCAGCTTGATGCTGCTAAAGTAAGATGGGAAGAAGAAACCCGTAAAAAAAGATATTCTGTTACTGAAGAAAACGTTGCTGAAGTAATTGCTATGATGACAGGTATACCTGTAAACAGAGTAGCACAAAATGAAGGTAACAAATTACTGGGAATGGGTAACGAGCTTAAAGGTAAAGTTATCGGTCAGGACCAGGCGATTGAAAAGCTTGTAAAAGCAATTCAGAGAACAAGAGTAGGGTTGAAAGATCCTAAAAAACCAATAGGATCATTTATTTTCCTAGGCCCAACAGGGGTTGGTAAAACAGAGCTTGCTAAAGTACTTGCAACATATTTGTTCGACAAAGAAGATGCTCTTGTAAGGATAGATATGAGTGAGTATATGGAGAAATTCTCCGTAAGCAGACTTGTTGGAGCGCCTCCAGGATATGTTGGTTATGAAGAAGGTGGTCAGCTTACTGAAAAAATCAGAAGAAAGCCGTATAGTGTTGTTCTTCTGGATGAAATTGAGAAAGCACACCCTGATGTATTCAACCTGTTGCTTCAGGTACTAGATGATGGTATCCTTACAGACGGTTTAGGAAGAAGAGTTGACTTCAGAAATACCATTATAATCATGACATCTAACATTGGTGCAAGAGATCTGAAAGATTTCGGTGCCGGAATCGGTTTTGCAACAAAAGCAAAACAGGATAATATAGATGAATTGATGAGAGGGACTATTCAAAATGCTCTTAGAAAAGCATTTTCTCCGGAATTCCTGAATAGACTCGATGATGTGATCGTGTTCAACTCTCTGGGCAGAGAAGATCTTCACAAAATAATTGATATCACTTTGAACAATGTATTCAAAAGAATAAATGTTCTTGGTTATGCAGTTGAATTGACTGAAAAAGCAAAAGATTTTCTTGCTGAAAAAGGATACGATCCACAATATGGAGCTCGTCCTTTGAACAGGGCTATTCAAAAATATCTTGAAGATCCTGTAGCTGAGGAAATCCTTAAAGGTGAAGTTCAGGAAGGCGATACGCTTACAGCTGATTATGATGGCAAGAGCGAGACTCTTACTTTCAAAGTAAAAAAGAAAAAAGTTGAAAAAACAGATGAATAGAAAAAGGCCCGTTAAGGGCCTTTTTTATTTTTATAGTCTGAGTAAAATAAATTATAATAGCTGATTATTCTTCTAGAATGTGATCCACGTAAATTCCTGAGTTTTTCATATGGTTCAGCAAGGTTATCTTCCAGCCACCTTTAGGTGTAAATTCTTCATAAGAGATACCCTGAAAATTTAAACCGGTTTCAATAAATTTATCACTTGGATGAAAGGCTATCAGATTTTTTAGAGATGTTTGTCCGATAAAATATCCGAGTTCAAGCATTACATTGGAATGAGTCTGAAATTTGCCTGTAGTTCCAATTTCCTGATCTGCGGAAAATAAAAAAATTCCATATTCACAATCCTTAGCATATTTCACGAATGTTTCAGGAGAATAAGGTGCATCTTCTTCATCAATAACTACGAAATCCATTTTAGTTTTACCAAGAAAAGTGCAAACCTTATCTTTCATTCGCGATTCTCTTCCAAAACTTACAAAGATCTTTTTGTTTTCTTCTTTTATCTGATAAAGTAAGTCAATGATATGCTTTTGGTTTCTTCTAAATGTCAGCTTTTCTTCGTGACCAAGGCTATGTGGTAGATCCATCATGATGCCATTGAATTCATCAAGAGATTTTATGTATATATTTCTTTTAGGATAAAGAGAATTATTTAACAGCTCGTAGGACTTTTCATACAAATGATAATATTGCTCTTTCCATTCACCCTTATATCCAAAATCCTGGAATCGTTTTAGTAAAAAATTAACCTCTTTCATCAATGTAAATTTAAAGAATCGATAAGAACTATAGCGAAATAGCGGCTAAAATGTTATAGTCTTATTTGAAGATTAACTTACGTTTAGTAACTTCCTTTATATTTTCGAAAAAACCATTCCAAAGTGATGAGGCTGAGTAACAAGAAGAATACCCACTTTAGATTAATAATTTCTGATAGTTCTTCATTACTGTGAATAATACTTTGCGGAGCCGAATTTTTTAATATTTCAGGTAAAGTGGAAAGATCGGCTACTGGAAGAAATAAACCCTTATTCTTTTCAGAAATGGTCCTTAATAAATCAAAATCGGAAGTTCCGTTAATTAGCTCAATGTTCAATTCCTTAATTAAAAATTCACCTTCTGAAGTTTCCTTTTTACCATTAAGAACAGTACTCGCAACATATTTATAAATTCCCTGGCTTAATCCTTTAATCTCAAATCGTAAATTTTCATTATTAATATATGAATAATGTTTCTTTTCATTTTTTTCTGAAGTGATTGTCAGATCTATGTTTTGCCCATAAATTTTTTCATAGATGTCATTGTACACCTCTGTTTCAAAAAGTACAGGATCGCTGGAATAAAATTCAGAGTTAATAGGGTAAACTTTAAATTTTCTTTTTTCTTCCCGGGAAGATAATAACTGTATTAAATTGCCTACTAGTTTGTCAAAGACTTTTGTTGAACCAGTTTCTTTAAATTCAAGCAATCGCCATTCCCATAGTCCTTCGCCACAGAATACTGCTACTTTTTTATCGTTTGCGTTGGAAAAAAGAAGTAGTGGCTTTACGGTTTGAATATTACCCAATCTTTGAAAAATTATTACCTCTGCATTATTCATAGGTTTGAACTCACCAAAAGGGACAGATACGGGTGGGTATTTGGAAATAACGGCGGCCTCTTCAGTAGTAAGTGAAAACTTGTTGAAGTCGGCATTATACAATGCTGTAACCTGGTCAAGTTGTTGTCCTCGCTGGTTAATCTTCAAAGCATTGTTAATTTGGTTGAAATTTGAATAGTTTACTTTGTTACCTGTAATGTACCAGACGGAACTATTGTCTTTACCATATTTATTTAGTACCTCAGCTGCTGTATTTTGCAGATCAGGAATTTGATGAAAAATGATAAGATCATATTTCTCGTTTTTAAATTCAGTAATTCCCGGAATATATATATTCAGACTATAGTTTTCTTTTTGATCGGTTACGCTTTTAATAGCTTTGATATCCGGATGAGGTGAGGAGGCTACTAAAAGAATTTTTTCTTTCCCTTCAATTACATCAATGTAAGCATGTCCGTTATTATTTTTATCAGTAAACTCACCTTCTTGAGGAGTTACCTCAATTTCATAATGCTGAAGGCCTTTTTCATCAGATGACAAACGGAACTCTACTTCTTTTAAATCATAGTTTTTGGAAAATTTTATGACTTTTTTGTCGAGTATTTTTCCTTTGTTTTTCACTATTACAGTAATGTCTTTCCCTTCAAAACCTTGATTTTGAATTTCTGCGACAATTGGAAAAGAATTTCCCTGATAAGTAAGCTTATTGTAAAGAGTATTTTTGAGGATTATATCTTTTTTTGCAGTTGTGTCGCCTAAGCCAATGGTGTATAAAGGATATCCCAGTTCTTTATAGGCAGGAGATAAACCTTGATTATAAATACCATCGGAAAATAGGATAGTGCCAGCAAGATTTCTGTTTTCATAGTTGGATTCAATCTTGTCAAGCAGATAGTTAAGATTAGTGGATGGATTTTTAAAGTTTATTTCGTTGATAGTTTGTTTGCCTGATAAAGTAATTACATCAACAGTATAATCTTCCTGTTGAATGCTTTTTTTAGTTTGCTCTATTTCGTTTTTAAGAGCGTTTAGTTTTGAGGCACCGGTTGAAATGGTATTTGATTCAGAATCGTCAATTGCAAATACAAAAATTGGTTTTTCGAATTCATTTTTTATGTATTGGAGCAGTGGTCCGATAAGTAAAAAACAAAGCAGAAAAAATCAATATGAATCTGATAGAAAAAAGTATTTTGTTTAACAGAGGAGACCAAGGGCCTTTTTTTGAATATAGAAGCCAGGAATAAGCACCAGCAACGCAAATTGCTGGGATTATAAACCAAAGGGAAAATTCTGTAATTAGTCTAAAGCTTGACATTTGGGATAAATGAAAACAGCCTTTCAAAGAACGTGAAAGGCTGTATTTTTATTTTTATAATTTTCTAAAACTAGGTAAGCATACCACCATCAACCTGAAGGACCTGTCCGCTTATATATTTTGATAGATCGGAACCCAGGAATACCGCGCAATCAGCTACTTCTTCAGGTAAGCCAGCTCTTTTCATCGGAATAGAATCTTTCCAGCCCTGAACTACTTTCTCATCAAGTTCTCCTGTCATTTCAGTTTCAATAAATCCTGGAGCAATGGAATTGCAACGAATATTTCTTGAACCTAATTCAAGAGCGACGGATTTAGTGAAACCAATGATTCCTGCTTTTGATGCAGCATAATTTGCCTGACCAGCATTACCTCTGATTCCTACAACTGATGTTATATTAATGATAGAACCGTATTTTTGTTTCATAAGCTGTTTAGTAGCAGCTTTAGTAAGGTTAAAAACAGATTTTAAATTGGTATTAATAACATCATCCCAATGTTGTTCTGTCATTCTCATTAATAGGGTATCGCGTGTAATTCCTGCATTATTTATTAATACATCTAATGATCCGAATTCTGCAATGAAGCTGTTAACTAATTCTTCTGCAGCAACAAAATTGGAAGCATCGGATCTGAATCCTTTTGCTTTAATACCTTTAGATTGTAATTCTGCTTCTAATGCCTGACCTTTTTCTATACTTGAAAGAAAAGTAAAGCCTACATTAGCTCCTTCCTGAGCATATCTTAGAGCGATCGCTCTGCCTATTCCTTTTGAAGCACCTGTAACTAGTACATTTTTTCCGGATAATAGTCCCATTTAAATTTTTAAGTTTTGAGCCCAAAAATAACTATATAATCCGAAAATCCTAAAATGATGCTTCAAATCAGACCCATTTAATTGAAATCTTGTCAGATTGATAATATTTAGTGCACTAAATTTCCCTGAATTTTTTTATAATCCTAAATAATTTAAATTTGCCCCTTGTAAAACTAAAAGTACTTTATGTCTGCAAAATATGATTTAATTGTGATAGGAAGCGGTCCTGGTGGATATGTTGCTGCTATCAGAGCTTCTCAACTTGGAATGAAAGTAGGAGTGGTAGAAAAGGCAGAGTTGGGCGGTATTTGCCTCAACTGGGGATGTATTCCTACAAAAGCTTTGTTGAAAAGCGCTCAGGTATTTGAGTATGTAAAGCATGCTAAAGAATATGGTATCAATGTCGGTGAAAGTCAGGCCGATTTCTCTGCTGTTGTTAAGAGGAGCCGAGACGTTGCCAGTGGAATGAGTAAAGGTATCCAGTTCCTTTTCCGTAAAAACAAGATCGATCATATTTCAGGATTTGGTAAAATACTTCCAGGAAAAAAAGTGGAAGTAACTGATGCTTCAGGTAAAAAAGAAGTTTACAATGCTGATCATATTATCCTTGCAACCGGTGGAAGATCCAGAGAGTTGCCTAATGTGAAGATTGATAACGAAAAGATCATTGGATACAGAAAAGCCATGGTTTTGGAGAAAAAACCTGAATCGATGGTTATAATGGGGTCAGGAGCAATTGGCGTTGAGTTCGCTTATTTCTATAATTCAATGGGCACAAAAGTTACTATAGTTGAGTTTATGCCAAATATAGTGCCTGTTGAAGATGAAGATGTTTCCAAGCAGCTTGAGAAAGAATTTAAGAAGGCAGGTATAGCAGTAATGACAAACTCAGCTGTTGAATCTGTAGATACTAGCGGTGCAAAATGCAAAGTTAAAGTTAAAACGGCTTCTGGAGTTGAAACAATTGAGGCCGATATCGTTCTTTCTGCTGTAGGCATTGCTACCAACATTGAAGGTATAGGTCTTGAGGAAGTTGGAGTGGCTACAGATAAAGGAAAAGTTTTAGTAGATGATTATTACAGAACCAATATACCTGGCGTTTATGCAATCGGTGATATTGTAAAAGGGCAGGCCCTTGCTCACGTTGCTTCTGCTGAAGGAATTATCTGTGTTGAAAAGATTGCAGGACAAAACCCTCATCCGTTAAATTATAATAATATCCCTGGTTGTACTTATTGCACACCTGAAATAGCATCTGTTGGTCTTACTGAAAAACAAGCTAAAGAAAAAGGCTATGAAATTAAAGTTGGTAAATTCCCTTTCACTGCATCAGGAAAAGCAAAAGCTGCAGGAGCAAGCGAAGGATTTATTAAAGTTATTTTCGATGCGAAATATGGAGAGTGGCTTGGAGCTCACTTTATCGGAGCAAATGTAACTGAAATGATTGCTGAAGTTGTTGTTGCAAGAAACCTTGAAACTACAGGACATGAAATCATTAAATCAGTTCATCCACATCCTACAATGTCAGAAGCTATCATGGAAGCTGCCGCAGCAGCATATAATGAAGTGATACATTTGTAATTGGTCATTCAGAAAAAATTAAAGAGGCAGTAAAATCTGCCTCTTTTTGTTTTATCATTGACCTACTTTTTTAAATATTCTAAACGCATTCCTTAATATTTCAGCACTTTCTTCTGCAGGTTTGGAGCTTATACTCGCCCAGGCCCCCATTTCAGATCCACCAGGGAACTTTATACTGGTAGCGTCTTTGAGTACAGGAGAAAATTCAACATGTAAGCTGTAATAATTTTTACAATCAGAATATTCTTTTGACTGATGTGGGGCCTGATGAATAGACATTGTGTATGGCAAAGGTTTTTTATAAACTGCATCTAATGCACCGGTAACGTCTTTTAAAATCATTGCAAAATCAGTAATTTCTTCGTTTGTAAAGTCGGCTAAAGTATTCTTTTGTCTTCTCGAAGAAATGAATACCCCCAAGGGATGTTCTGCAAAATATGGGATGTACGCAAGAAAGCTTTTGTTGGAGGTTATAATCCTTTTTTGATCTTTTTCTTCCTGTTCATTTAATTCGAGTATAAGATTCTTGTTGGTTTGTAAAAAATATTCCTTGCAGGAATCCAGCTCTGTTTTAAGTTTCAGCGGAACAAACGGATAACCGTAAATCTGACCATGAGGATGATGTATGGAAGAACCTACTTCCTGGCCTCTGTTTTCAAATATATGAATGTATTCAATTGAGGGATCACTACTCATCTCATTACAGCGGTCTCTCCATAGCTTTATAAGTTTTTCTATATGTTGATTATCCAAATCATATAATGTTGCAAAATGATCCGGGGAATATAGAATTACTTCACATTGACCATGACTTGCTCCTGATTTAAATAAAGATTCTGTTTCCTGAATTGGGGGATTAAATTCAGGCGACAATACAGGGAACTCATTTGGCAGAGAAAGGACGTCATAAGTATCTTTTATTTTCCCACTTCCCGGACAAAATGGACATTCATCCGGGAATATAGGTCTATCAATTCTATTAGTGGCGATTAATGTATAAGTTCTAAGTAAAGGATTCCACCTTAAATGATTCATGCGGTAAAAATTTAATCAAAATATATTTCCGGATAAATAATCGGGAACTGTAATTTTTAACTGGATAAAGATTTAAAAGGTTACCAGGATATTAATTTTCTTTAAAAATTAATATTAATGATGATTTAAGTTCTTTTTACGTTAATTTTTTAAAAAATATCAAAATCTCAGAACTTTATAAATCCAAATTAATTAACTTTAATAGAAAGGATTTTTATTATAATGGAAGGAAAAACAATATTAGTAACTGGCGGAGCCGGATATATAGGTTCTCATACCGTAAGACTTCTTGCGGAAAAAAAATATAAGGTTATTGTCGTAGATAATCTTGTTTATGGTCACGAAGAGGCAATCCTGGATAAAAATGTAAAGTTAGTAAAAGCCAATATCGCAGATGGAAAGGCTATGACTGCTTTATTTTCTGAAAATAAAATAGATGCAGTACTTCATTTTGCGGCATATGCTTATGTTGGTGAATCTGTAAAAGATCCTGCAAAATATTATCTGAATAATATAGCCGCTCCGCTTAGTCTGATTGAAGTAATGCGGGCAAATAACTGTAATAATTTTATATTTTCTTCTACCTGTGCTTCTTATGGAAATCCTGTCAGATTGCCTATAGATGAGAATCATCCTCAGGAACCAATAAATCCTTATGGACAAAGCAAGCTGATGCTTGAAAAAATTCTTAAGGACTATGGTACTGCTTATAATCTTAATTACTTTTTTTTAAGATATTTTAATGCCTCAGGTGCTTCCAAAGATGGACTCATTGGTGAAGACCACGATCCGGAAACTCACCTAATCCCATTGGTAATTGAAGCGGCTAAAGGTACAAGAGGGCCTGTAACCGTATTTGGCACTGATTACGATACTCCAGACGGGACTTGTATCAGAGATTATATCCATGTTGAAGACCTTGGAAGAGCTCATATACTTGCTTTGGAGCATTTATTGAAAGGTAAAGGATCTGCAATTTGTAATCTAGGAACAGGAAAAGGTTGTTCTGTAAAAGAGGTTATAGAAACAGTAGAGAAAGTTACCGGATTAAAAGTGCCGGTTATATACGGACCAAGAAGAGATGGAGATCCAGCTCTTCTGGTTTCAGATCCTTCGGCAGCAAAGAACATTCTGGGATGGGTTGCTGAATATCAGGATCTTTCTAAAATTATTGAAACAGCCTGGAAATGGCATAATGGCGAGAGGAGTGGCAGATATACTCCTAAAAGCAAAGAGATAAACGCTGTTTAATTTATTTATATAATAAAATATTAAAGAGATCAGTTTGAATAGACCTGATCTCTTGTTTTTTTGTGAGGTTGTTTATTTATAAGAAATACACCTGTTAATATTAAAAGGCTATAAACAATTTTTTCTGGTGTCAATTCATCTTTTCCCAGCATCAAGGCAATGACCGCGGCAAATACTGGTTGTATGTAAATGTAACTTCCAGCTACAGAGGGGTTTACCTTTTTTAATACTCCAACATTGAGGATATAAGAAATGTATGTTGCGAATATAATTATGAAGCCAATAGACAAATATGCTGTGGTATCAAAGTTTTGCCATTTAGTATCCAAAAATGAATTCATACTAAATGGAAGGACTAGAAAGAAACCCAGGTTAAACATCCATCTGGAAATCGTAATAAAATGATATTTTGCTAGCAAAGGCTTGGCAATGACGAGAAATAAAGCCCAGCTTACTGCGTTTAAAAGTACAAGTATATCGCCTATAAAAAAGTTCTTGAAACTGATGAGTCCCCGAAAGAAGTAAAGCACCTGTTCCTGTAGTACCCAAAATTAATCCTAAAATTCTGATAGGGGTAATTCTTTCAAATCCTTTGAAAGCAGAAATAATGAGGACAATAATAGGGGTAACAGTCATCATTAAAGAAGCGTTGATTGGCGATGTCAGACTTAATCCTTTGTAAAAGAGTAATTGATTGCAGGCAACGCCAAAGAGTGCACAAAGAAATATTTTTTTCTGTCTGATATTTCTATTTTTTCTTTAATGAACAACCCTATCACATTGAAAAGAAGGATTGTTGCGATGATCCTCAATAGGATAATTGCAGAAGGTGCGATATATTCCGGTGTTGCAAATTTTGAGATTGTATAATTGGCTCCTGCTATTAAGGTTGATAATAATAACAACCCATGAGATTTTAAATCCTGCTTCAAAATGTTTCGTTGGTAAACCGGAATTTTTTTTTAATTTGTTAAACATAAGAAAATTTTCAAATTTTGATTTCCTAAACTCCGTCAAATCATAGAAAATAAATATACATCCGGACAACCACTGGCAGAAAGGCTAAGGCCCACCAGCCTAGATGATTTTATAGGTCAAAAACACCTTGTTGGCAAAGGTTCTGTATTGAGGAAAATTATAGAAACTGGGTCTATTCCTTCTATGATTCTCTGGGGGCCTCCAGGGGTGGGGAAAACCACTCTTGCAAATATCATTGCTGCTCAGTTAAAAACTCCCTTTGTCACACTTAGTGCTATAAGTGCAGGTGTAAAGGATGTAAGAGAGGTGATTGAAAGGGCCAAAGGTACACGCAAGACGATCCTCTTCATTGATGAGATTCACCGGTTTAATAAATCTCAGCAGGATGCTCTTTTAAATGCTGTTGAGAAAGGGATAATTACCCTTATCGGTGCTACAACAGAAAACCCTTCATTTGAAGTTAATAGCGCTCTTTTATCAAGGTCACAGGTTTACACACTTAAAGCTTTGGAAGAGGAAGAGTTGAAAGGCATGTTGATTCAGGCTATGGAGAAGGATTTCCTTCTGAAACAAAAAAAGATTGAAATAAAGGAATATGCTGCCATGCTCAATCTTTCCGGTGGTGATGGCAGAAAGTTGTTGAACTTGTTTGAACTGGTAGTTGACAACTTAAGTGATAAGGAACCTATTGAAATTACAGATGAAGTTGTCTTAAAGATAGCGCAGAGAAAGGTTGCATTATACGACAAACAAGGGGAGATGCATTATGATATCATCTCAGCCTTTATAAAGTCAATAAGAGGAAGTGATCCAAATGCAGCTGTATACTGGCTTGCAAGAATGATAGAAGGTGGGGAAGATGTAAAATTTATAGCCAGAAGATTGGTTATACTTGCTTCAGAGGATATTGGAAATGCTAACCCTACTGCTCTGGTGATGGCGACTACCTGTTTTCAGGCTGTCCAGGTTATTGGATATCCTGAAGCTGATATTATACTTTCCCAATGTGTTACATATCTTGCATCTTCACCTAAGAGCAATGCGTCCTATGTGGCCATTAAACAAGCTCATGAACTTGTAAGACAGACAGGAGATTTGCCGGTTCCAATTCATTTGAGAAATGCTCCAACCAAATTAATGAAAGAACAAGGGTATGGTAAAGAGTATAAATATGCACATGATTACGAAAATAACTTTGTAGAGCAAGAGTTTTTACCTGATAAAATTAAAGGGCGTAAATTATTTGAGCCAGGAAATAACGCCAGGGAAAATGAACTCAGAA
Source organism: Sporocytophaga sp. (assembly GCA_024707265.1). Taxonomy (GTDB): domain Bacteria; phylum Bacteroidota; class Bacteroidia; order Cytophagales; family Cytophagaceae; genus Sporocytophaga. Next base: position 980,796 of record JANQAB010000002.1, read on the forward strand.
CCAGGCTGAAAAAATTGTGGAAGTCTAAGTATGGTTATTAAACTTTTTTTTTAATATTTTTTTATTTTTAAAAGGGTTAAAAGGATAATAAGCTTGCACTAAAGATTCTGTAATATTTGTTATTTTATTAGGTATAAAATATTCAGAATTATGAAGGTGAAAAGTTTTGACGATCTATTCATAGAACTCTTTCGAGATCTACATAGTGCAGAAACCCAACTGGCGGAAGCTTTGCCGGAGATAATAGAACGCAGTTCTAATCCAGACTTAAAAAAAGCATTTGAGAAAAGTTTAAAAACAACTGTAAAGGACAAGGAAAGGCTGGACAGTATTGCAAGAGCAATGGAGGTTGATCCATTTGGACAAATTTGTCCTGTAATGGGAGGCTTATTAAGTGAGATAAAAGATTACTTTAAAAGTATAGAAGATGATAATGTAATGGATGCCGCTCTGATTGTAGGTCTTCAAAAGGCAAGACACTATGAAATTGCAAGCTATGGTACTGTTGCAGCATTTGCTCATATCTTGGATTATGGCAATGTTGGGAATATCTTTCACGAAATAAAGGATGAGAAGCAGGAGGATGATGCTGAGTTAACCAATCTTGCCAAAGGTATGATTAATGAAAAAGCATTACTGCATTATTAATACTGCCATAAAAAGGTTGAATTTATAAAGAATGTGATTTCAACCTTTTTAGGATTTTTTTTATTTTTTTGAATTAATTGTGTTTACTTAAATGCGAATTTCTATATTAAGATAAAGAGCGTGAAAAACGTCTAGTTTCAATTAAATTCGTGAGAAACTTTTTATACATTTTTTTGTCGTTGTTCCTTATGGCTTTCCAATCAGTGAGAGCACAACCGTATAATTACAGATGTAAATACCATTCGATTGTTATCGGAGGTGCTGGAAGTTATGCCAATGGAGATATTAAATCTTCATTAAGTACCATTAGGCCGGGTTTATCATTTGGCTTTAACAAAAGAATTTATCCAAGACTTTCTTATGAGTTTGACTTTCTATGGTTCAGGCTGTTAGGAGATGATTTTTTAGCTTCGGATAAAAAACTTGAATCTGCTGATTATCTTAGAAATCTTCATTTTAGAAATGATATAAAAGAGTTATCATTTACCTTGAGATATGATTTGCTGCCAAATACAGATCACTACCGTAAGCGCCCTATTTACAATGCATATATTTTACTTGGAGGTGGTGTTTTTTATCATAATCCTAAGGCAAAAAATGACCGGAATCATTGGGTTAACCTTAGAAAGCTTCAAACTGAAGGAAAGTCTTATTCAAACATCCAATTCTCCGTACCTGCCGGTTTAGGATTCCGATATAAGCTTGCAATTCAATGGGATCTTGAGTTGGAACTTACGTATCGTTATACTTCTACTGATTACCTGGATGATGTAGGTGGCAGCTTTATTAATCCTGATCTGTTAAAAAGTGATGAGGCCAGACAAATGTCAAACCGCTCCGCTTCTTTATTCGGGTCTTATAATGGAGCAAAAAGAGATATTGATTTCATTAATTATACACTTGAAGAACAATTTTTTTATCCAGGTTCCGGATATTCCTATTCAACTTCCAAAGCACCTGGAAGCAAAAGGGGAAGTAAAATAGGACCTGATAGTTATGTCTTGGTATCTTTGAGGCTGATTTACATTATTCCTGGTAAGATATATTGCCCAAAATTCAGATAGTTAGCCTAAAAAGCAGCCAGGAAATTTCATTTTTTAAAGATTTAAGTATTTTATGCTTAGGATTTTTTTATAAGAACCAAAAACTTTTATTTTTGTGGGGTATATTCTAACTAAAGATTCATGAGCGTACTAGTCAATAAACAGTCGAAAGTGATAGTGCAGGGTTTTACAGGCTCTGAAGGAACATTCCATGCCGGTCAAATGATCGAATACGGAACAAACGTTGTTGGAGGAGTAACTCCCGGAAAAGGCGGCACTAAACATCTTGATAAACCTGTCTTCAATACAGTTGAGGACGCAGTTAAAGAAACAGGTGCTAATGTTTCTATTATTTTTGTACCTCCGGCTTTCGCAGCAGATGCTATTATGGAAGCTGCTGATGCGGATATCAAAGTAATCATATGCATTACGGAAGGAATTCCTGTAAAAGATATGATTAAAGCAAAAGAATATATTAAAGGAAAAAATCTAACGCTTATTGGACCTAACTGTCCTGGAGTAATGACTCCTGGAGAAGCTAAGGTTGGTATAATGCCGGCATTTATTCATAAACCAGGTAAAATCGGTATCGTTTCACGTTCTGGAACATTGACTTATGAAGCCGTAGATCAACTTTCTAAAGTTGGTTTAGGACAATCAACTTGTATCGGTATCGGTGGGGACCCTGTAATTGGAACAACAACCAAAGAAGCTGTTAAACTTTTGATGGATGATCCACATACTGAAGGTATCATCATGATTGGTGAGATAGGGGGAAGCATGGAATCAGAAGCAGCTAAATGGATCAAAGAAAACGGTACTAAACCGGTTGTTGGGTTTATTGCTGGTCAGACAGCCCCTGCAGGTAGAAGAATGGGACATGCTGGTGCTATTGTGGGTGGAGCAGATGATACAGCTGCTGCTAAGATGAAAATTATGAAAGATTGCGGCCTGTTTGTGGTTGAATCTCCTGCTGATATCGGAGAAACAATGCTTAAGGCTCTTCAGAAAAGCAAAGCAACTGCTTAAAATAAAAGAGGCTGTTTCATAGAAACAGCCTCTTTTATTTATCTAAAAGTCTAAAAAGACCTCATTCTAAATATTTTTTTTTCATGATTGCATTATCTTCCCAGCATCCTATCTTTGAGATCTCCATCTGCAGGTTCATCCCCAAACCAGATAGTGAATAATAATTTTTTAAAATCCAGACCTTCGACCTGCGTTTTTAACTTCCCGTTTTTATAAAGTTTTACTCCAGAACCAGGTAAATACATGATATCAATCACGTCTTTATTGTGAATTTCCTCTTTAAATGCCTGCATTAACTGGTCAATTTTAGCTTTATAAGGAGCGGTATTGCCCTTAGTGGCTTTTTCGAAACCTTCTTTAATCGTCTCTTCCATTTTTTTATTCGTGATCTTATCAGAAATAATATACATTCTGATAGCTTGGGGTGCATCCTGGTTGATAACAGATTTGGGGTCTTTAGTTTTTTCTTTTAAATACAGTGCACCAACATAGAGGTCAAATATATATTTGGTTCTTACTCCTGCTCCGTTCAACAGAAGCTTACCTTTTTCTGTATCAATAGAAGCAGGAACATCCACTCCTTTAATTTTTGTCTGAGCTTGGCTTTTAAAGGAAAGGATTAAAATGCCAATGAAAAAAAGTATTTGAAGTTTTTTCATATCATGAGTCAGTTTTAGTAAATAATTGAAGTAGTGATATTTTGTTTACTCTCTTGATTTTTAAGGAAAATTCTGGTTTAATTTGAATTATGAAAGCAGAGGAACTAATAAACCAACTTAAGTTGGAAAAACATCCGGAAGGAGGATATTTTAGGGAAATTTACAGAAGTGAATCAGAAATTCCTGAATCGGCCTTGTCTAGAGATTATAAAGGAAACAGAAATTATGCCACAAGCATTTATTTTTTACTTACAGAAAAAGAGTTTTCTGCTTTTCACAAAATTAAATCAGATGAAATTTGGTACTTCCATCAGGGTACTTCCATAGAAATTTACATGTTATCCGAAAAAGGTCTGGAAGTCAATAAGCTAGGTGCACAATATGACGAGCACTTTCAATTGCTTATACCCAAGAATACCTGGTTTGCAGCAAAAGTAGTCGGAGAAGGATATACTCTGGTTAGTTGCATGGTGGCTCCGGGTTTTTCGTTTGATGATTTCGAACTTGCCAAAAAAGATGAATTATTAAAACTGTTTCCTGAGCAGGCTACAATTGTAAAGGAGTTTTCACGGTAGGTTGCAAACAAAGCTTTTCTGTATTTCTTCAAAACCAGTATTATTTTTCTCCTCATCTTCCTGAGCAGTTTGAAAAATAAGACCTAATGTTCTGCCTTTACAATTAAAGCAAACTATTTTTCCTGAATGTTTTAGTCCTGATAGTTGAGTTACAAATCCAGTGCTTGAAACCTGAAAATGTCCAAGGTTTTTGATGGGTTGAATTTCATTAAAGAGAATACCTGTGTTTTTGTAAAATGAATTTTGAGACAATTGTTTCTTGAGAAGGAGTAAAAACTCTTCCTTGCTCACTTCCTGGTTAACCCAACTAAGGGTAAACATTCCACTCTCATTCATCCCTTTCTTTTCACACGTAAGGAAAAAGCCTAATGTGTCATTTATACTTTCAGATTGGGTAATAACCCAGCCCTCGGGAATGGTAAAAGAAATCCCATGTTCAGCAAAAGTGTTCTTCTGCGGTTCTTTGCACGAAAGGAGGATAATAATGAAAAAAGCCCATAATAAGGAATTTTTCAATTTCGGCATATGTTTGATAATCGACATAATATTAATTGATCATTACTTCTATAAAATGAAACTGCTGAAACTACTTTTGGTTTTTTCCCTCTTTGTCGGAATAAGCTATTTCTCTAAACTTAAAAGTTCTTCATCACAAGATTTGTCATTTAAAAATCGAATTGCCTCCAGCTATTCATTTTTTTAAGCAAATCAGCAGATTTACTGCTCTAACCTTTCAATAGTGAATTTCCGGTAATAACTTTGAATTCAAATTATACCGAAAGATGATAACCTTTAGATTAGGCGGAGTACCAGAACATTTTAATTTACCAATTCATTTAGCAAAGCAAAGCGGAAAATTTGAAGAAGCTGGGATTGATCTCATTTGGACCGATTTCCCAGGTGGGACAGGAGCAATGTGTTCAGCTCTGAAAGAAGATCATATTGACTGTGCAATACTGCTTACTGAAGGAATCACAGCGGACATTGTAAAAGGTAGTCCTCTTAAGATTTTGAAAGTATATGTAGACAGTCCATTAATCTGGGGAATTCATGTCTCAGCAACTTCACCATACATTCATCTGGATCAGTTGGAAGATAAAAGATATGCAATTAGCAGACAAGGCTCCGGTTCTCATCTTATGTCTTATGTAGATGCTGATCAAAGAGGTTGGCAGATTTCAGAAAGTCAAATGGTTGTTGTTGGCAATCTTGAGGGGGCAAGAACTATTTTATCGGAAGGTAAAGCAGATATTTTTTTATGGGAAAAATATATGACTAAACCTTTAGTAGATTCGGGTGAATTCAGGCGGCTTGGGGAACGGCTTACTCCCTGGCCATGTTTTGTATTTGCCGCATCAGAAAACTTTCTTGAAAAGCATGGTTCCATATTGAATATATTTTTTAAAATCGTTAATAAATCAGTAGAAGCTTTCATGCAAAATCCAGACGCACCAGATATGGTCTCTGAGAGATATTTATTGAAGAAAGAGGATTCAAAGGTGTGGTTTGAAAGTACAAAATGGAATACTGGAAATGGTATTGAAGAAAAAATTCTTGATAATATTCAGGAATGGTTATATCGACTTCATATAATTCCTCATATGAAACAAATCAGCCAATTGGTGTATAAATATTAATAACTAAATCTGGTCATATTTTTCATTAATGAATGATCTGAATTTATTAATTTAGGGCAACTTTTAAGTTTAAATAATTTAATTTTTAACAAACAAAACTGATTTTTAAATCATGAAACAAAATTTTAGAAAGCTGCTAATTGGCGGAACTTTGGCTTTATTTCTAGGAATGACAATGGTGGGATGTAAAAAGGATGATGATAACGGACCCGTTGTTTCAAATGGAAAGGCTACGATTATTGGATATCTGAAAGCACAATTAAATACTAATACTTCGGATTATGAGCCAGCAGCTAATGTTAAAGTTCAGGCAATCGTTAATTCAGCAGATTTAGTAACAAATCCAGATCCCAATAAAAACTATCCTAATATTGTCTACAATACAGTAACAGATGTTAATGGGAAATATACTTTCACTGTCGATGCAAATGGAAGACCTGTAGACGTAAGAATTTTACCTCAGGATTTTGAAGCAAAACAAAACAATAATGGAGACGAAAGAGCAATGATTTATAAATATCCTGGCTCATTCTATATCTCTAAAGATGTTTATGCAGGAACCATAGTTTATGAGGAATCCAGGTATTATGATTCTTATGTAAAGGCTGATTTTTAATCTGATTTTTTAAATAATTCATAATGATGAAAAAAATAATCCTAGTAGCATTGCTGACTATTTCAGCATGCAAGCTTGTGACAGCGCAGGAAACAGTGGCAAGTCAGGAAACTGTTGAATTAAGATCAAAAAAAGGTGTTTTGATTTTGCCTAAAAAGGGAGAATATGCTATCGGATTTTCAGCTGATCCAGTGTTGTTTTACCTTGGTAATTTCTTCCATGGAGATAATCAGACTCCAGCTCCTTCAGTCGAATATCCGAATGGATTTAGTAATACAGTATTAGGAGGCAGAATTGGTAATGCTTTCACTGGTAAATATCTTCTTGATGATCATACTGCAGTAAGAGCCAGGTTCCAGTTTAACTTTACCAAATCAACTAATAAATACATTGTTGCTGAAAATAATGATGGTACAGGAAATATCCTTTCTCCTCAGTTTGTTGAAGATAAAGTTACTATTAGAAATAATGCTGTATTATTGGCTTTAGGACTTGAAAAGAGAAGAGGAAGCAGCAGAGTTCAGGGAGTGTATGGAGCCGAAATACTTTTAGGGTTTAATAAAGTAAAGGAAAAAGCTGATTATGGAAATGGTATGGGTGTAAATTTCCCAATACCAGTTTCTTATGAATCTGCTTACAACAGAATTCCAGGATCAGATTCTACAACCTCAAGATGGACTGAATATAATCATGGAACTACATTATTTGCTGGAGTCAGAGGTTTTGCCGGAATAGAATATTTCTTTGCCCCCAAGCTTTCTATTGGTGCTGAATTCGGTTACACATTAGGTATTGCCAACAAAAAAAGTGATTCTGTAAAGCTTCAGGCGATGAATAATGCGACAGGAAATGCAGTGGAATATGAAGCGAAGCCAACTCCAAATAATTCAACTGGAATTAACAACTTTGGATTAGGTTTGGATAACCTGAATGCTAATCTGAACCTACATTTCTATTTTTAAAAAGAATTAAAAGTTTATTGATAAAAAAGAAAGCTGTCCCTAGGGCAGCTTTCTTTTTTTATAAGATATTACTTTATCCGCAAATGATAGAAGCTGCTGCAGGAATTGCAGTAGGAAAGTCCAGACGGTATTTTACTCTGCATTTGGTACCATTATCAAAGAGTTGAACACTATTGGTGTAGAATACTGCATCTCCCACATGAGGATTATTAGGCGTTGACCATTCCATCATCCATACTGTTATACATTTTGTTCCCAATGGCAGGCTGTGTATGATGACCTCATTATCTCCAGGTTGTGCATCGAGGGAAATTTTTGCAAAAAATCCGAAAAAAGCTCCTGCCATTCTTGTTTCTGAAGAGGCAATATCCATTGTAGTGGTTGAAGAAAGTATAGTTTCCATTTCCTATTTCTTTATAGCAAAACAGGTAGAAAATTAAAAAAGTTAAAAGTATTGCTGATGCTAATGAAAAAGGCTGACCATTTACTGATCAGCCTTTATTTATTTAAAAGGAAATTCTTTATTATTTCGCGTAGCTGACAGCTCTCATTTCTCTGATAACAGTTACTTTGATCTGACCAGGGTATTGCATATCTGTTTCAATCTTTTTAGATATATCGAAAGATAATGTTCCTGCTTTTTCGTCTGAAACATTTTCAGCGTCAACCATTATTCTTAGCTCTCTTCCTGCTTGTATAGCATAGCATTTTGTTACCCCATCAAAAGATAACGCAAGTTCTTCCAGTTCTTTAAGTCTCCTGATGTAAGACTCCATAACTTCTCTTCTTGCTCCAGGTCTTGATCCACTGACAGCATCGCATACCTGAATGATAGGAGAAAGGAGGGAGGTCATTTCTATTTCATCATGGTGGGCACCGATAGCATTACAAACTTCAGGACTTTCTTTATATTTTTTAGCAAGTTCCATTCCTAGAATTGCGTGAGGCAATTCAGGCTCTTCAGGAGAAACTTTTCCGATATCATGAAGAAGACCCGCTCTTTTTGCAAGTTTGGCATTAAGACCAAGTTCTGCAGCCATAGTTGCAGCAAGTTTGGCAACTTCTCTGGAGTGTTGAAGCAGGTTTTGTCCATATGAAGATCTGAAACGCATTCTTCCAACCATCTTGATTAATTCTGGGTGTAAACCATGAATTCCAAGATCAATTACAGTACGTTCACCAATTTCAATAATTTCGTCCTCAATATTTTTGAAAGTTTTGGCAACAACTTCTTCAATTCTGGCAGGGTGAATTCTTCCATCCTGAACAAGTCTGTGCAATGAAAGTCTTGCCACTTCTCTTCTTACAGGATCAAAACCACTGATAATAATTGCCTCAGGGGTATCATCTACAATAATTTCTACTCCAGTTGCTGCTTCAAGTGCTCTGATATTTCTACCTTCACGACCAATGATTTTACCTTTGATATCATCACTTTCTATATTGAAAATGGAAACACAGTTTTCAATTGCATTTTCTGTAGCAGTTCTTTGAATTGTTTCAATGACTACTTTTTTGGCTTCTTTGGTAGCGGTAAGCTTAGCTTCATCAACAATGTCTTTAATGTAGGAAGATGCTTTGGAACGAGCTTCATCTTTCAAAGCTTCTACCAGATTTTGTTTTGCTTCTTCTGCGGTAAGGTTGGCAATTTTCTCCAGTTTGGTAACTTGAGAAGCTTTCATTTTTTCAAGCTCATCCTTTCTTTTGTTGATGATCTCCATCTGAGCAGCAAGGTTTTCTTTCATGCTTTCCAACTCAGCTTCCTTTCTTGAATTGGTTTCCAGCAACTTTGAAAGATTACCTTCTCTTTGTTTCAGCTTGTTCTCATTTTGAATAATGATGTTCTTTTTCTTGTTAGCTTCCTCTTCAAATTCCGCTTTGATTTTCAGATAGTTTTCTTTAGCCTGAAGAATTTTTTCTTTTTTAATGCTTTCTCCTTGAATTTCAGCTTCTTTGATAATTAATTTTGATTTGGCCTGCGCATCCTCCTCGTGTTTTTTAAAAACCTTCATGAGAAGGAATCTGCCAATTGCAATTCCGATTCCCAGGAATACAACTGCAGTTATGATATAAAATAGAACATCTACCATTTTTTTGGTTTTAGGGGTTAATTAAAAAGGCAGAAGGGGAAATGAAAAAGTTTTCTAACTTTTAAGTAAAAAATAATAGATCAGAAATAGGGATTCAAATCAGATACCGGAATTTGAAATTAGGTGATCCAAATGGGTTATTTTGGACTCTAATTCATTTATATACTTTTGATTTTCAGCATCTGTCCGCAGTCCTTCAGCAAAGCAGTCAAAAGCGACCATCGCCAGAAGATCCTGCTTGTCATCTATTCCAAACTGATCCCTATACATTTTTATTCTTTCATTAATCAATCTGCCAGCGATCCTAAGTCGCTCTTCTTCAGCAGCATCTACACGCATCGGGTATTCCCTTTCTGCGATTCTGATTTTTATAGAAAGTTCTCCCATTCAGGGAATTATGATCTTGAATTATTCACTTAAATGTGCTATACACTTATCAATTTCTCTAATATACTCGTTAATTTTCAGCTTTAATTCTGAAGGATTATGAGCATCTTCTGCTATTGACGATACAATTTTACTAATTTTCTCTTGATTTTGAAAGTTTTTTATCTCTTGATTTTGGCGTTCGATTATTGCTTTCAAGTCTTGATTTTCTCCTTTAATCCGAACCAACTCTGTCTTGGCCGAATGCAGTTCCTGCAACACACTTTCGATTTTGTGCTCAAGAAAATCCAATTTTACCAATAAGTCCCGCTTATCCTTCATTAATTACTTTCTGATAATAGCTCCAAGGTCTTTTTCAAATGAATCCATGAGTTTTTGCATGGTTTGATCAATAACTTTATCGGTTAAAGTTTTTTCATTGTCCTGAAGATAAAAACTTACAGAATAAGATTTTTTATTGTCTCCTAAATTTGAGCCTTCATATACATCAAAGACGTTAATTTCCTGCAATATCTTCCTTTCTTTGCTCTGAGCCAATTGTTTAATCTGGTCAAAAGTAACTCCTTTGTCAATTACCAATGATAAATCTCGTCTCACTTCAGGGAATTTTGAAATTTCCTGATATACAGTAGTTTCGGATAGGAGGTCTAAAAGTAAGGCAGCATCAAAATCTGCAGAATAAACAGCTTGTTTTAAATCTATAGCCTTTAAAATTTTATCAGCTACTTTTCCGAACTGAACTAAAGTTTTACCTTTTATTTGATATTCAAGACCTTCTGAGAAATAACTACTCGAAATCGTTTTGATCGTTAAACCTTTAATATTAAGTTTTTCAATAATTCTCTGGATGAAGTTTTTCAGTGTAAAGAAATCTGCCGGAGCATCTTTTGCTATCCAGGATTCGTCATGCTGGTTTCCTGTAATAAATAAAGCAAGACGATCTTTTTCAGTATAACCTTTCTCTGTTTTGAAATATGTTTTTCCAAACTCGTAGAATTTCAGGTCTTTTTGTCTTCGATTTACATTATAAGCAATGACTTCAAGGCCTGAGAAGAGCAATGTTTGGCGCATTACACCCAAATCTTCACTAAGTTTGTTTAAAATCAATACAGGATTATCACCATTTTCAATCAGCTTTTGGTAGCTTTCTCTTGTAAGAGAATTTGTCACAATTTCAGAAAATCCTGCTCCGGTAAGCAAATTGCCAAGTTTGCCATGAAGTTTTGCTTTATCTTTTTTGGGAAAATCAGCAATATACTCTGTTCTGATTTTAGTATTGATTTCAATATTGTCGTATCCGTAAATTCTTAAAACTTCCTCAACGATATCAGCCTCTCTCTGAACATCCACCTTGAAAGGTGGAACTGAAACTTTAAGTGTATCTTCTTTTTCTTCTAATATGCTGATTCCAAGATTGGAAAGAATTTCTACTATGGTTTCAGAAGGAATTTTTTTACCAATCAGTTTATGGATATAGGAAAATGAAGTTTCTATTTCAAAGTTTTGAATAGGAGTAGGGTAAATGTCAATCAGATCTGAAGCAATTTCTCCTTCAGCAAGTTCAAGGATCAGAGTTGCAGCTTTATTGAGAGCATCAACGGTTATATTCGGATCCGTACCTCTTTCAAATCTGAAAGAGGAATCTGTTTTGATTCCATGATGCTGAGCAGTTTTTCTTACATAGTCCGGTGAGAAATAGGCACTTTCAAGAAATATGGCCGTTGTTTCAGGTTTTACACCAGAATCCAGACCTCCAAAAACACCTGCAATACACATCGGTTCATCAGCATTGCAAATCATGAGGTCTTTGGCTGTCAGTTTTTCTTTTATTTCCATCTAAAGTAACAAATTCAGTCCCATCAGCTACTGTTTTAACTTTAATTGTATTTCCAACTTTGGCAAGATCAAAAGCATGAAGTGGTTGGCCAAGATCGTGCAGAATAAAATTGGTACAGTCTACAATATTGTTAATAGGAGAGATGCCAATAGATTTCAATCTGTTTTTAAGCCATTCAGGAGATTCTTTTACTGAAACGCCTTTAATGACAATGCCAGAATATCTAGGGCATGCTTCTGTATTTTCTACAGAAACATTGATGTTAAATTTTTCTTTTGGAGCAGGTAAAGATTTTTCTTCTCCTTTGCAAATTTCTCTTTTCAAAAGTGCTCTCAGATCTCTTGCAACACCAAGGTGAGAGGCAGCATCAGCACGATTTGGAGTTAGGCCAATTTCAAAAGTATAATCATTTTCTACTTTAAAATATTCTGCAGCCGAAGTACCAACAGGCAGTTCGGTCTGAAGTACCATAATTCCGTCGTGGGATTTGCCTAAACCGATTTCATCTTCAGCACAGATCATTCCTTCGGAAACTTCACCTCTTATTTTCGCTTTACTGATTTTAAATGGTTCGCCTTCAGTAGGATATAATGTGGCGCCAACAGTTGCTACTACTACCTTTTGTCCTTCAGCAACATTAGCAGCTCCGCAAACGATAGGAAGGATGGTTCCATTACCTATATCGACAGTAGTTTTCTTAAGTTTATCGGCACCAGGGTGTTTTTCGCAAGTTAAAACTTTCCCTATTACAATGCCGCAAAGGCCTCCCTGTATGCTTTCAAATTTTTCAATTCCTTCAACCTCCAAGCCTGATTTTGTAAGCAGAGCACCTATTTCTTCAGCAGGTTCGGTAAGTTGGATAAACTGCTGTAGCCAATTATATGAAATTTTCATTTGTAAATTTTAACCTTGAAATGTAATCTGTAAAATTACTTAAAACACTTATTTCTCCTGAGGCTTTTCCCATATTTTTTCGCCAGCAAGAATTTCTATGTCCAGATGATTTTCTGGTGGAGGTAAAGGACAGCTGTATTTATAACTATACACACAAAATGGGTTGTAGGCAAAGTTAAAGTCAATTACAGCATGTTTTTTATCAGTAATTCTTAAATCGAGGTATCTGCCTCCGCTATAAGTTTCTCCTCCATTAGTTTTATCAGAAAAAGGAATAAAAGCATTTAGTTCATTGTTTGATGAATCTTTTGAAATGAGAAGAGTTAGTTGTAAAGGCTTTTTTTCTAATGTAAATGAAGCAGTCGCAAATTTCTTATAAGTGTCTTTTCTGCCATCATTCCTAGTGATAGTAACTTCTGAGGAATCAGAAAGTGGATAGAGTTCCGCCTCCACTTTAAATTTAGGATTTGGTATGAAGTAATCTAGTGTGGTAAAAGCTTCCTTATCCTCAATGGGGGAATATGGCGAATGTCTGAAAAAGTCATTCCGCTGGCTTCTATAATCTTCCACATTTTGTTTATAGCTCGTTTTAATATTGCTAAACACAAAAGAAAGAATTACCAATACGAAAGCAACACCCATACCGGTCCAAAGGATGTGCTTGGTTTTTATTGTATCAAAGTTTGTCTTCATCTGCAAAACTATAATATCCATGATCTGTAAAGATCAGATGGTCCAGTACAGGGATTTCCAGAAAGGATCCTGCCTGTTTTAATTTACGGGTTAACGAAATATCGGCCTCGCTAGGTTTCAGGTTTCCGCTTGGATGATTGTGGACGAGAATGATTGCACTTGCAAGATGTTCAAGTGCATGTTTGTATATCAATTTAGGATCTGCCACAGTTCCGGCAATGCCACCTGAACTTATAAAGATTTTTTTAATAACAGCATTGGATCTGTTGAGCAAAATAATCCAAAACTCCTCGTGCTGAAGATCCAGAAGATGTGGTTTCATTATGTCAAATGCGTCAGAAGCGCAGGTGATTTTTTTCCCTCTTATTCTGTCCTGCCTCCTTTCGCCTTCTGCCAAGCTCTAGTGCGCTTATGATTGTAATGGCTTTAGCTTCTCCAATCCCTTTAAATTTTTGTAAGTCTTTGACGCTCAGCTTTGCGAGGTCATTCAGGTTGTTATTACATCCATTTAAAACGAGCTTTGCCACATCTACTGCACTTAAAGATACCGTTCCCGACCCTAATAATATTGCCATTAATTCTGCATCTGAAAGAGATTCTTTCCCTTTCAGAAGAAGTTTTTCCCTAGGCCTGTCTTCTTCAGCCCAGCTTAAAATTTTTAAGTATTTAACATCTTCCATAGCTATTGAAAAAAATATTGGGATAAATATAAAAATAAAAAAGTCTGACTCAATACGAGACAGACTTTTTTGAAATATTCTAATATGATTATAATCAGGGGAATTATTTTTTTAAAATTTTGTATGCGTTTTGATCAATAAATAAGGTATATATTCCAGGATTCAGACTGCTAATATCTATTTTGTCATCCACTAGATTAAAGTTGAATGTACGACCAGTGATATCCAAAAGAGAAATATTGGAAGTATTTGGGAAGTTTTTTAGTTGAATGAAATCAGAAGCGGGGTTGGGATATATAATTATATTCGAATCAGATTTTGAAACTGATGGCAACCCACTCACAACATCATCTGAATAATAAAAGTATATTGGATAGCTTTCATCAAATATATTGTAATTGGTTAAAAATGCGGATACCTGTTTATTTTTACCGGGCATATTTTGAACAGGCATGATAATATCTTCCGCCAATACGGTTAAGTCATATGTAAATTCAAGTTTTGAAGAGGGAATTTCTTTCCAGTTGTTGCTGGTCAAATCCCATTCAAAATCTAATCTTAAAATCCCGTTTCCATTCTCATCATAAGTATATTCATATTTGACCTCATTAGTCCACTTTAGATTATTAATCGAATAGGAGGAGAAAATTTCTGTAATAATATTTTGATTTTCATCATAGACTTTCTCCTTTTTGTTATACAATTCCCATTGACTTGAGGTGGCATTCCATACTGATCTGGATATTGAAAGTTCGTTTCCAAATTCATTATAGGTATATTCATTTTTTTGAGAAGGAGCCCATTGAGGAGAGTTTGGATCCCATCTGAAAATACTTTCTGAAAGTATATTTCCAGCACTGTTATAATAAAATTCAGTTCTTGTGCCAGGCTCCCATGATTCTTCTGAATTTGACCTTGAATATTGGCTACGGGAGACAATGTCACCTTCGTTGTTTGATTCTGTTTTTGATTTAGACTGTCCGGCAATTATCCAAATACTCTGGTTAAAATCCCAGTAATAAGAGGTGGTGATACTGTCATTCAATTCAAATTTTGCCCTTCCGTCAATCATAATTTGAATTATGGTTCTTTGATTATAATTTTCATCGTATTCAAAGTACATTTTATTAACCTTTCCCAAAATTATTGAGTCCAGGGTTATTTTATTGCCGGAAATTCTTAATTGATCAGGATTATCTAATTTTTTCTTGAGAATGTTATTGGAAAAGAGGTTGATACCTATGTCCTTTTGGCCTAATGAAGTATAGATCAAGCCAATTTGGAAAAATATGACGGAAAGTAAGAAGCAAAGTAATTTTTGAATCATAAATTGAAAAGAGTTTAGATTCTGAAGTAAATATTTAATCTAGGAAAAAAACAATTCGTATTACCTTTATTTAAGGACTATTAAAAAGTTAAATTATTTGTTTTTAGAGTCGCAGGAATCTTTTCTTGGATGATGATTTAAAAAAGTAAAGGCTGCCCGATTTACAGACAGCCTTGTATACTAATTTATTCTTTGATACTTGTTATTAAGCTAAAGCAGCAACATGTTTTGCAAGAGCTGACTTTTTGTGAGCTGCATTATTTTTATGAATAATGTTTTTCTTTGCAAGTTTGTCGATCATTCCAGATACTTCTTTTAGAAGTTCCTGAGCTTCAGTTTTATCTGTAGAATTTTTTAATCTTTTGATAAAAGTACGAGTTGTTTTAGCCTGATATTTGTTTCTTAAAGCTCTTGCCTCGTTAGCTCTTATTCTTTTTAAAGCGGATTTATGATTAGCCATCTTATTATTAATTCTTATATTAGACTTTTCCTAAATAGGATTGCAAAGATACGACTATTTTGAAAAAAACAAAAACCTTTGTAAATATTTCCATTATTTTACTTCATCAAAATACAGCTATGAGATTTTTACTGATTATTACCGGATTTTTGATTCCAAACTATTTGAATGCCTGGGGCTTTTATGCTCATAAAGAAATTAATCGCCTGGCAGTTTTTGCCCTGCCATCGGAATTAATGGCTTTTTATAAACCACATATTGCTTACTTGCAAAATCAGGCTGTTTTGCCGGATAAAAGGAGGTACATAATAAAAGAAGAAGCTTGCAGACATTATATTGATATTGATGTCTATGAAAGTTATAATAAAAATATTCCGGAAGGATGGGAGCAGGCAAAAGAAGTTTTTACTGAGGATACTCTTTTAAAGCATGGAATTGTGCCCTGGCAAATCTACAAAATGACATTTCAGCTTAAAAATGCTTTTCAGGAAAAGGACATTGAAAAAATTCTTAAGGTTTCTGCAGAGCTAGGGCATTATATAGCTGACTCAAATGTCCCACTTCATACGACAAGTAATTACAATGGACAAAAGACTAGTCAACATGGTATTCATGGCCTTTGGGAAAGCAGAATTCCTGAACTGTTTTCTGAAAAGTATGACTTTTTTGTAGGGCGGGCATTTTATATAAATGATTTAAGAGCTGAGATTTGGAGTAATGTCTGGAAAGCTCATTCGGCTGTGGATTCAGTACTTTCTTATGAAAAGCAGGCAACCATTGAAATTCCGGAGGATCAGAAGTATTCATTTGAAGAACGTGGGACAGCAACTGTTAAGGTTTATTCAAGAAGGTATTCATCCTATTATGATAATCTCCTTAATGGGATGGTCGAACGACAGATGAGAAACTCAATACTAATGGTAGCATCTGTGTGGTATACTTGCTGGAAAAATGCGGGGATGCCCGATCTGAAAAATGGACAAAATATACCTGAATTGCCGAATAAGCTAGAAAAGGAGGAGATAGCTGATGTATCTTCCGATTGTAATCACTGATTAAACAAAAAGGCCGCAATCCGCGGCCTTTTTTGTTTTTTTATTTAACAAGCTTTTTATACTTAATCCTTTTGGGAGCAGTATCTCCAAGTCTTTTTTTCTTATTCTCTTCGTAGTCTGAGTAGTTGCCTTCAAACCACTGTACTTGTGAATCACCTTCAAACGCCAGGATGTGGGTTGCTATCCTGTCAAGGAACCATCTGTCGTGAGAGATAATAACGGCGCAGCCTCCGAAGTTTTCAAGGGCTTCTTCAAGAGCTCTGATCGCATTAACGTCCAGGTCGTTGGTTGGCTCATCGAGTAACAGAAGGTTTGCTCCTGTTTTAAGTGTTAAAGCAAGATGAAGTCTGTTTCTTTCACCACCTGAAAGTATACCTGCTTTTTTCTCCTGATCTGATCCTGTGAAGTTAAATTTGCTTACATAAGCTCTTCCGTTGATCTGTTTTCCTCCAAGGTTGATAAATTCAGTGCCACCAGTGATAGTTTCAAATACACTTTTAGTGGAATCAAGGTTAGCATGTTCCTGGTCAAGATAACCAATGTCAACAGTTTCACCTACATCAAATGTACCGGCATCAGGTGTTTCAGCTCCTGTAATAAGCTTAAAAAGGGTAGTCTTACCAGCTCCGTTAGGTCCAATGATTCCAACGATACCACCTTGAGGAAGTGAGAAAGACAGGTTTTCAAAAAGAATTTTATCTCCGAAAGCTTTTGATACATTATTCACTTCTATAACCTTGCTTCCAAGTCTCTGTCCTGGTGGGATGAAAAGCTCCAGTTTATCTTCTTTCTGTTTTGCTTCTTCTCCCAATAATTTTTCATATGAACTGATACGGGCTTTAGATTTTGCCTGCCTTGCTTTCGGAGCCATACGAACCCATTCAAGCTCGCGCTCCAAAGTTTTCTGTCTTTTAGATTCGGACTTTTCTTCCTGAGCTAAGCGGCTTTTCTTTTGCTCCAGCCACGAAGTGTAGTTGCCTTTCCATGGAATACCTTCGCCACGGTCTAGTTCAAGTATCCAACCTGCGACGTTATCAAGAAAATATCTGTCGTGGGTTACTGCGATAACAGTGCCTTTATATTGTTGTAAGTGTTGTTCAAGCCACTGAACTGATTCTGCATCCAAGTGGTTGGTAGGTTCATCAAGCAGCAATATATCAGGCTCTTTAAGAAGGAGTCTGCAAAGTGCTACTCTTCTTTTCTCACCACCTGATAAATTACCTATTTTAGCTTCTCCCGGAGGGCACCTCAAGGCATCCATAGCCCTTTCGAGTTTGCTATCCAAATCCCAGGCATTATGTTGATCCAGCTTTTCCTGCACTACTCCCTGCTTCTCGATAAGCTTTGTCATTTCATCATCGCTCAAAGGTTCTCCGAATTTAAGATTGATCTCTTCAAATTCCTTTAACAGATCCACAACTTCTTGCACACCTTCTTCAACAATTTCTTTTACTGTTTTTTCAGGGTCAAGCTTAGGCTCCTGTTCAAGAAATCCTACAGAATATCCAGGAGAAAAAGCGAGGTCCCCTTGAAAATCTTTATCTATGCCTGCTATAATTTTAAGAAGCGTAGATTTTCCTGAACCGTTAAGTCCGAGTACGCCTATCTTTGCTCCATAAAAAAAAGAAAGATATATATCTTTAATAATCTGTCTCTTTGGGGGAATGATTTTGCTCACTCCGGCCATTGAAAAAATAATGGTTTCGCTCATTAAACTCAGTTTAAACTTGTTGTGAAAAACAAATATCAGAAAATTTTATTGAAAACGGATATAGTGCAAGGAGAAACAATCTATGATATATAAGGTTTAAAGAATAAAATGAATAGACAATTAATTTATAAATCTGCGAATTAGCGAGAATGGGTTAGATGACAAATTTTTTATGAGACAACTTTTTCAAAAGTCATACGTAGGACGAAGAAATATAATTACCTCATAATCTTATAGAAAATTTGTTTATTATAATAAAATAAATTTTATTTTTGCGAAAACAAAATTAGGAATAGACTATGTACTGGACATTAGAATTGGCTTCTTACCTGGAAGATGCTCCCTGGCCTGCTACCAAAGATGAATTGATAGACTTTTCAATTCGTTCCGGGGCACCGATGGAAGTTGTTGAAAACCTTCAGGAACTGGAAGATGATGGTCAGCCTTATGAAAGTATTGAGGAAATCTGGCCGGATTATCCGACCAAAGATGATTTCTTCTTCAATGAAGACGAGTATTAAAAATTGCCTGTTCTTGAAGTTAAAGACCTTTCACTAGGCTTTGAAGGAAAGTTAATAATAGAAGGTATTTCTTTTGCTATTGAAAAGCCTTCTTTTGTGGCAATTATCGGTCATAATGGTTGCGGTAAAACGACATTTTTCAAGTCTTTGATACAATCTCACCCGTATAAGGGTGAGATTTTTCTTTTTGATCAAAAAGTCAACAAAAGTCAAACAAGTCCAAGGCAAATTGCAATTCTGGAGCAAAAAAATCTGGTTAATTTCCAGATTAAAGTGAAGGATATTGTAGTAATGGGACTTTTTAGAGGGAAAGGATTTTTTGAAAATTATACAAAGACAGACTTTGAACGGGTTCTGGAAATATTGGAGTTTTTGGGAAGACCGGATCTTTATGAAAAGGATTTTAATCATTTGTCAGGAGGGGAGCAGCAGCTTGTATGGCTAGCCCAGATGATGATTCAGGAAGCGGAGATTTATCTGTTGGATGAGCCCACCCAATATCTTGATCTGTATTATAAAAAAGTACTTTTTGATTTGATGGGAGATTGGGTAAAAAGATTTAACAAAACAGTCTTCTGCATCACGCATGATCTATATTATCTTGAGACAATGAATGGATATCTGTTAAACTTTACAGAACAAGACCCCAAACCTCATGTTTTGAGCAGAGAATGTCTTCAAAAAAATATAAATTTGATTTTACAGCGTAAACCTAACAAAACTTTTTAAGCAAAGCCTCTGCAATAATTAAATCTTCTGGGGTGGTTATTTTAATGTTTTCATAACCGCCGTCTACCAGGGAAATCTTATGGCCTGCATGTTCAAATACTGTAGCATCATCAGTGAAAGTTGGTAATTCTTCGGCTTCAAAAGCTTTTTTCAGTAAAGTAAGGTCAAAGCACTGAGGTGTCTGAACGCATTTGTAAAGGCTTCTGTCCACAGCTTCAGATTCATTTCCTTTGAGTACTCTCAGAGAATCTTTGGAGTTTACAGCAACTATACCACTACCATAATTTTCAGCTGATTTAAAGGCATTCTGAATGATATCCTTTCGTATTAAGGGCCTTACTCCATCGTGGATGGCCACTAGTCCGCGTTCTTCCCTGATGTAAGCTAATCCATTTTTTACAGACTGAAATCTTGTATTTCCTCCATGAACAATCTCTAAAGGTAAGTTAAAATGATGCTCCTGGCATAAGTGATTCCATGCAGAAATCTGAGATGAAGGCAGGACAAGTATGATTGTGATTTTTGAGTCGTAGAAATAAAAGTTTTTGACTGTATGCATCAAAATAGGAAGGCCACTTAGCGGAATAAACTGCTTGGGTAATTCGCTGTTCATTCTGGTGCCACTCCCTCCGGCAACAATGATGGCATATTTAGGCAGAGCTTCCATAAAGAAAAAAACATCCGGCATTGCTGCCGGATATAATATTTAAGAGTTTTTACTTATAAGATAAGCATTGCATCGCCATAGCTAAAGAATCTATAGCGTTCTTTGATGGCAGTTTTATAAGCTTTCATTACCAGATCATATCCTCCAAATGCACATGTAAGCATAAGCAGAGTAGACTCAGGCATGTGGAAGTTAGTAAGCAAAGCATTGGAAATTTTGAAATCGTAAGGAGGGAAGATGAATTTATCTGTCCATCCTTGGTTTGGCTTTAGTCTGTTATTTGCCGAAGTAGAAGATTCCAGAGATCTTACAGATGTTGTTCCGATTGCGCAAACACGTCTTTTATTATCAAGCGCGGTATTTACTAATTTTGCAGTTTCATCACTTACTACAAAATTTTCAGAGTCCATTTTGTGTTTTGTAAGGTCTTCAACATCTACAGGTCTGAAGGTACCTAATCCAACATGCAATGTGATCGGAGCAAAGTTAACGCCTTCGATTTCCAGACGCTTCATTACCTGTTTGGTGAAATGAAGGCCGGCAGTCGGAGCAGCTACAGCACCAGTATGCTCTGCATAGATGGTTTGATATCTGTCGCGGTCTGCAGGTTCAGCTTTTCTTTTTATATATTTCGGAAGAGGAGTTTCACCAAGGCTGTCAATGGTTTTATAAAATTCCTCGTCAGTGCCATCGAACAGGAATCTGATAGTTCTACCTCTTGATGTAGTATTATCAATAACTTCAGCTACCAGGTCACCATCTCCGAAATAAAGTTTGTTTCCAACTCTGATTTTACGTGCCGGGTCAACAAGTACATCCCAAAGATGTGCTTCCTGATTTAACTCTCTGAGAAGGAAGACTTCAATTTTAGCACCTGTTTTTTCTTTATTTCCATAAAGACGTGCAGGAAATACTTTAGTGTTATTGATGACCATTACATCGCCTTCGCCGAAGTAGTCAACAATGTCTTTGAAAATTCTGTGCTCAATGGTTCCGTCAGCACGATTTACAACCATTAGTCGTGATTCGTCTCTGTTTTCTGCAGGATAAAGAGCAAGTAATTCTGAAGGTAGGGTAAACTTAAATTCTGAGAGTTTCATTTGTTAATATTACGGTATTAAATTTTAAATAGGGCTTGCAAAGATAATAATTGTTTTGATTTTCGATTCAGCCATAATTTTTTTTTGTTTAATTAACTTTTGCAGGTGGTAAAATCTAGAATAATATCTTAACAGCAGTGAAGTTGAAATTAATGGAAGTGAGTGATTTAGCCGATTGTCTCTAAAAGCAAAAAGCTGAGCGCGACGGCTCAGCTTTTCGATTATGAATAACAAGATATGTTGTCTGGTTATTTGACCTTTTCGGCTTTCTCTGCTTTTTCTGCCTTTTCAGCTTTCGCTGGTTTAGCGGGCGCTGGAGCTGGTTCTTCTTCTCCTTTTTTCTTATCGTCAAGGACGTCAGATGATTGCATGATTTTAGCTCTGATTTTTGCATCAATCTCTTCCATAAGTTCAGGATTGTCAGAAAGAATTTCTTTTACCGCATCTCTACCCTGACCTAGTTTATTTCCTGAGTAGGAGAACCATGATCCGGATTTCTGAATAATTTCAAGCTCAACACCAAGGTCAATTATTTCACCTACTTTAGAAATACCTTCTCCATACATGATGTCAAACTCAACAACTTTGAAAGGAGGTGCCAGTTTATTTTTTACAACTTTTACTTTGGTTCTGTTACCGATGATATTTTCAGCACCTTCTTTAATCTGTCCAATACGGCGGATATCAAGTCTTACGGAAGCATAGAATTTAAGGGCATTACCGCCGGTTGTAGTCTCAGGATTACCGAACATAACACCGATCTTATCTCTTAGCTGGTTGATGAATATGCAGCAGCATCCAGTTTTGTTAATAGCCCCTGTAAGCTTTCTAAGTGCCTGAGACATTAATCTTGCTTGTAAGCCCATCTTGCTGTCTCCCATTTCACCTTCAATTTCGCCTTTGGGAACCAGCGCGGCTACTGAGTCAATTACGATGATATCAATAGCTCCCGATCTGATAAGATGCTCTGCAATTTCAAGTGCTTGCTCACCATTGTCAGGTTGTGAGATAAGAAGGTTCTCAGTATCTATTCCCAACTTCTCTGCGTAAACTTTGTCAAACGCGTGTTCTGCATCTATAAATGCGGCAAGACCACCTTGTCTTTGAGCTTCTGCAATGCAGTGCATTGTCAGAGTTGTTTTTCCTGAAGATTCAGGACCGTATATCTCAACTATTCTTCCACGTGGCAAACCTCCTATACCTAAAGCAAGATCAAGTCCAAGTGAACCTGTTCCGATTGCAGGAACATCTGTAACTTTTTCATCACTTAACTTCATTACGGTACCTTTTCCGTATGTTTTTTCCAGCTTATCTATTGTCAGCTGAAGGGCTTTTAGTTTTTCGGCTTTGCTCATGTGAATGATTAATATTTATGCAATATTACAATTTGCTAAAATAATTAGCAAGAAATATTTTAATTTTTATTATTTATTTTTAAGTTGCTGGTATTTAGCAAGATGTGTTTGTTAAAATTTTTAACAAAATAGATAAATGTAAAAGTTCACCTAGGGAGAATTTTCATTTATAGTTGAAAATTAAAAATTTTAGTTCGGATCTCTAAGATTTGATTTGAAAAGTTATTAACAAGGGAGAAATGTAAAATGATTTCGTTCAATGAAACTATTAAGCGTTTTTTTAGATTTACATCGAAAATGAATAAGAGCTCAGTAAAAATTAAAAAGGTCCTCAAATACTTTTTTTTAACATTAATCAGTGCACTGATACTGTTTCTTGGATTTTATCATAAAGAATTAATTTATGGTCTTGGTCAGGCTAAAGGGCAGATTTCAATTATCTGGAATACCCGACCTGTAAGTGAAGTTTTGGAAGATGTTCATGTCGCTGATTCTATCAAGCAAAAGATTAGACTTATAGATGAGATAAAGGCCTTTGCAAAAGATTCTCTTGGGTTGGATGTTAAAGATCAGTATACATCATTTTATGACCAAAAGGGGAAACCTATTTTGTGGATTGTAACTGCCTCTGAACCATTTGACTTGAAAGCATTTGAATGGTCTTTTCCTATTGCCGGAAGCTTTTCTTACAAGGGATTTTTTGATTATGAAAAGGCTGTGGAAGAAGAAAGAAAAATGAGGGAAAAAGGATTTGACACGTCAATTGATGAAGTAGGAGCATGGTCCACTTTAGGTTTTTTCAATGATCCTATTTTATCGGGAATGTTGGATAAAAGTCCAGGAGCACTTGCTGACCTTTTTATTCATGAGCTTACGCATAGCACATTGTATGCAAAAGATAATGTGGAATTCAATGAAAATCTGGCTAGTTTCGTTGGGTATGAAGGTGCTTTGTTATTTCTGAAGTTTAAATATGGACCAGACTCTCCTGAGTTAAAAGATTTTTTAAAATCAGAGGAGGTTTCGGATAAGTTTGCGGATCTGGTCCTTGCTCATGCGGATTCGCTCAAAAGGTTTTATAAAACGTTAGATTCGGCAATGTCTTTGCAGGAGAAAGTAAAAAGGAAAGAAAATTATCTGTCAGGAGTAACAACTATTTTTAGAGACTTTTTAATTTCTAACGGAAAAAAAGTAAAGAAGAAAAAAATGTCAACAATACTTTCTTTTTGGATTATCAAAGATATTTATCCAAACAGGATGAGTTTAAAATTGAGTTGAATACCAAATTTAATGGTAATTTTAAAAGGTATTTGGATCATTTGAAAAAGAGATATCCTCTACTTTAAATTTTGAATAATAATAAATAGAGATCTCGTAGGTTCTTTTACCACAGTAAGTAGCATGAAAAATAAATTACTTTTTTTAATTGGCCTTATTCCTTTCCTGTCCGGATTTGTCGGACCTTCTTTGCCTATTTCCAGGGAGATGCCCTATGGCCCCAATGAAGTGCTGGAGTACAGAATTCATTATGGTTTTATGAATGCAGGGGAGGCAAGGATTGAGGTTCACCCTAAGCTTTATCTGGTAAATAATAAGGTTTGCTATAAAGCCACAGTAACGGGAAGATCAACCGGTGCATTTGATTTTGCCTTAAGAATCAGAGATCAATGGGGGACTTATATCGATACTTCCTCTAAAAATCCGCAAAGAGCGTTTCGTACAATTGAAGAAGGAAAATACAGATTAAAGGAGTATGCTTACTTTGATTACAAAAGTAATGAGGTGAGCCTTGAACGCGAAACAAAGGGTAATAAAAAAGAGACAAGAGTGTATTCTATTACTGATGATGTGCAGGATATTATAAGTGGATATTATTTTCTCAGAACAATAAATTACAATGCCCTTCATTTAAATGATACGATTAAGGTAAATGCTTTTTTTGAGGACAAACTATATGATTTTTCTGTAAAGTATCTCGGAAAGGGGCAGGTGAAAACAAAATTCGGTTCTATTACTGCAATTAAATTATCACCTATAATGCCTGATAACGAATTGTTTAAAGGCGGAAGCTCCATTAGGTTATGGCTTTCAGATGATAAAAATAAAATACCACTGAAGGTAGAGGCAGATATGGTTGTTGGAGCGGTAGAGATTGATTTAAAAGGTTATGAGGGACTTAAACACCCTATTTGTTTTAAGTAACACTGATTTCTCCAGTCAATTGCTTAAATTTATGCAAAAGTTTTACTACGAACTTCGATGAATTTCAATAAATATTACAAGAGTTTATTTCTGTTTTTCTTATTTATAAGCCATTTAGCTATTGGTAAAGGAGTAACAGTCTCCGGAGAATTTAAAAATTCCGGAAAAAATCAATATGTATTTCTTTACAGGATTTTTGGTCCTGAAATAGCCAAATCAGATTCTGTCAAATTAAACAATGGCTTATTTTCTTTTAAGTTTAAAAATGCCCTACCCCGTGGCTTTTATAGAATAGGCGTATCTGAAGAAAATTCCTTTGTATGTATTTTAGGAGATGAAAATATTTCTGTATCAGCGGATTTGAATAATATTCCGGCCGGTTTACAGATTGATAAAAGCAAAGAGAATGAAGGATATAATTTGTTTCTGAAACGCAACAATGAATATCAGCAGCATCTTGCTAAGCTTGACAAGGAAGCTCAGCATATCATGGCTCAAAATGCTTATAACTCTGAAAATTATTCAGTAGAAATTAAAAAATTACAGGTAAAGTTAGATTCTTTAAATAGAGACCTTAATAGTTTCTATAAGGAAATAGCAAAAAAATATGATGGATATTTTATCGGAAAGTTAGGTAATGTCTTCCATACTAATGACTCTACTACCAGGGAAACTTTCTTTAAGTCCTCAGATTTCAAAGATGATGAATTATCCCGAGGCGACATGCTTTCTTCAAAGATATCTATGTACTTGCAGCGTTTTGTTGAGCCAAATATTGAAGAATATAAACTTGCAGCAAATAGAATCGTCTCTCTAACCCTTCCAGGCTCACCACAAAGAGAAATTGTTTATAGTACATTTATAAAGATATTTTTACCACACGATCAGGCCACTGCAAGGTCACTTGCTGTAGCTTACGAAAAGGAATACCCTAAATCTACTTTTGCAATACGATATATTAAAACCATTCCCAAAGGAGCTCCAGCAGTAGGAGAGGAAGCACCGGACATTAAACTAACGGATCCTTCAGGGAAAGTAATTGCTCTTTCCTCTCTAAAGGGAAAGATAGTATTACTTGATTTTTGGGCTTCCTGGTGCGGTCCATGCAGAAAAGAAAATCCGAATGTGGTTAGAGCTTATGATACATATAAAGATAAAGGGTTCACAGTTTACAGCGTATCTTTAGATAACAATAAAGATAATTGGACTCAGGCAATTCTGAAAGACGGATTGAAATGGGAATCTCATGTCTCAGATTTAAAAGGCTGGCAGTCATCCGCAGCTCAGCTATATGGAGTGAGAGGTATTCCCGCTACTTTTCTTTTAGACAAAGAAGGTAAGGTCGTTGCAACTAATTTAAGAGGGGAAAGCCTTGAAAATATGTTGGAGTCGCTTTGTAAATAATCTTATTGAATTATTATGAGCAAGAATAATAAGGTACTGATAGTAGACGATGAACCTGATATTCTGGAACTTCTTCAGTATAATCTGGAAAAGGAAGGATATGAAGTACGCACTGCTCCCAGTGGTGTGAAGGCGATAGAAGTGGCAAAAGAATTCCTTCCTCAGTTAATTCTTTTGGATATTATGATGCCCAAAATGGATGGTGTTGAAACATGTAGAAGGATAAAGGAGATTACAAAGCTTAAAGATGTTTTTATAATATTTCTTACAGCCAGATCTGAAGAATATTCTGAAGTAGCTGCATTTGACGCAGGCGCTGATGATTATCTTACAAAGCCGATAAAACCAAGGGCATTGATGAGCAGAGTGTCGGCTTTTTTCAGGAGAGATTCAAAGAATAAAATCGACCATGAATCTGTTAAAATAGGCAGACTCGTCATTGACAGATCAAGTTACGTTGTTAAGAAAAATGATGAAGAAATTGTCCTTCCTAAAAAGGAATTCGAATTGCTTTATTTTCTAACACAACATCCAAATACTGTTTTCAGCAGAGATGACCTGTTGAAAAAAATCTGGGGTACGGATGTCTTTGTTGTTCCACGAACCGTTGACGTACATATCAGAAAAGTACGTGAGAAAATTGGAGAGGACTATATCAAAACTGTCAAAGGTATCGGATATAAATTTGAGAACATTGATTAGCGATGTTGTCTAATTCTAAAATTCTTCCAGCCCTATTGGCTTTCTGGACCGGAATATTAACTTCCTGCTTCTTTTCATTCTACAGTGATTTTAGTCAGCTTTATATTTTTGGAGCTGCGCTGATAGTTTTTGCAGTAACTTATCTGTTATATTATCTGGTGTTTGAGCATTTGATTTTTACAGAAATTCATAAGCTTTATACACTGCTTACCAAGGTAAAAAAGAAGGATTATCAGCTGACTAAAGGAGAACTAGTAAAAGTGGAAGACCCGCTTTCAAGGCTGCATGAAGAGATTGTTGATTTTGCCTCTAGAAAAGAGCAAGAAATTACAGAATTAAAAAAACTGGAAACCTTTCGTAGGGAGTTTCTGGCAGATGTGTCTCACGAATTAAAAACTCCTATCTTTGCGGCCCAGGGTTTTATTCATACATTAATTGATGGAGCTATTGAAGATGAAGGAGTAAGGGATAAATTTCTTACCAAAGCTGCGAATAATCTTGATAGTCTTAATGTTCTGGTTGAAGATCTTCTTACAATTTCTCAAATGGAAATTGGGGAAATAAAAATGCAATGTCAGAATTTTGATATACACAGACTTGCAGAAGATATATTTGAGCAGTTGGAGGAGACAGCAGAGCGCAGAGGAGTGAAGCTCAGGTTTCACAAACATACGCCCAGGTCATGTTACATTTATGCAGATAAATACAGAATAGGCCAGGTACTCACTAATCTCATTGTAAATGGGATAAAGTACGGTAAAGAAAGGGGTAACATTACAGTTTCCTTTAATTATCAGAATGACTATGTATTTGTTTCTGTTCAGGATGATGGACCGGGGATAGAATCAAGGCATTTAAACAGAATTTTTGAAAGGTTTTACAGAATTGAGAAAAGCAGATCAAAAGACAAAGGTGGGACAGGGTTGGGGCTGGCCATTGTAAAGCATATTCTGGAAGCTCACGACTCAAAGATTTATGTGTCAAGTATAATGGGAGAAGGAACAATATTCTCTTTTAAATTAAGAAAAGGAAAAGTAATTAATGAAAAGGGCTAGTTTTAAAGACCTGATAATTTTTGAAGATGAGGAATATTTATTGATAAATAAGCCTCCATATATATCTACTCTGGAAGATAGAGATGCTACTAAGACCAACATTCTTGAAATGGCAAGAGAAATCTATCCGGATATAAAGGTTTGTCATAGACTTGACAAAGAAACTTCTGGCGTTTTAGCATTGGCAAAGACTCCGGAAGCTTACCGTCACTTGTCTATTCAGTTTGAGGATAGAAATGTTACAAAGCAGTATCACGCTGTTGTTGATGGAGTTCATGAATTTGAGGGAGTGGATGTATATTTACCCATTTATGCCAGCTCAGATGGGATTGTGAAAATCGATAAGCAAAAAGGAAAAATTGCGGAAACAATTTTTAATACGATAGAAGTATTTAAAAAGCATACTTTAGTGGCCTGTTACCCTATTACCGGGAGGATGCACCAAATCAGGATACACTTGACATGTTTAAAAGCACCGATAACCTGTGATGCGCAATATGGAGGTAAGCCATTATATTTATCTTCGTTAAAGAAAAACTTTAATTTAAAGCATGATACAGAAGAAATGCCCCTTATTCAGAGGGTAGCCCTTCATGCAAGATCTTTAGAGTTTAAAAATAGTGAAGAAATGACTATCTTTGCAGAAGCACCTTATCCTAAGGATTTTGAAGTTTTGGTAAAACAATTAAAAAAGTATGCCTAAATGGGTGATCCTGAGTGGATTTTGTGGGTGTGGATAAAGAATTGTAAATTTTTTCAGTAAAGTTGTTTTTGAAAATATAAAGTTATATCTTTGTGTCCCTTTTTAAGGGGAAGTATGCTTTATATAGTAAACAGAATAAAAATTAAAAATGGATAGCATAAGTTATAGAACCAGTTTTGCGACTAATGAGACAGTAAAGAAAGACTGGGTTATCGTAGATGCAGAGAATCTGATTGTAGGTAGAGTTGCGAGTGAGATTGCAAAAATCATCAGAGGAAAACATAAAGCTAGTTTCACTCCCAATGTGGATTGTGGAGATAACGTTATTGTTATTAATGCTGATAAAGTTCGCTTTACCGGAAAGAAATTCGAAGATAAAGTTTACACAAGACACACTGGTCATCCAGGTGGACAGAGATTCACTACACCACGTGAATTAAAAAATAAATCTTCAAGATATATTATTGAAAATGCTGTAAGAGGAATGTTACCTAAAAACAGAATTGGAAGAGCAATTTTCAAAAATCTATATGTATATGAAGGTGCAGAGCATCCGCATGCAGCTCAACAACCAAAAGTCATCAATCTATAATTAAGAAATATAGTTAATGGAAACTATAAACAAGATAGGCAGAAGAAAAACATCCGTAGCAAGAATATATTTAACTTCAGGCAAAGGAAATGTTACTGTAAACGACAGAGATTTAAAAGAGTATTTCCCAAATGAAATACTTCAAACTACAGTAAATCAGCCATTTGCATTGACCAATAATCTTGGTAAATATGATGTAAATGTGAATGTTCAGGGTGGAGGTATAAGAGGTCAGGCAGAGGCTGTCAGACTTGCAATCACCAGAGCATTGATTGAAATTAGCGAGGATAGTCGTCAGCCACTGAAGAAGGAAGGTCTTACAACCAGGGATCCACGAATGGTTGAGAGAAAGAAATATGGTAGAAGGAAAGCTAGAAGAAGATTCCAGTTCAGTAAACGTTAATATTATAGAAATTCAGATCTCGATTTGACGATGGCAAAGAAAATAGAATATAAAGACTTATTAGAGGCAGGTGTTCACTTCGGTCACTTAACCAGAAAGTGGGATCCTAAAATGGCTCCATATATTTTCATGGAGAAAAATGGAATCCACTTGATCGATTTAAATAAAACGCTTGCTTGTCTTGACGATGCTTGTGCTGCTATTAAAGGTGTTGTAAGATCAGGAAGAAAAGTCCTTTTTGTAGCAACTAAAAAGCAGGCAAAAGAAGTTGTAGCTGAAGAGGCTAAAAGACTTAAAATGCCTTATGCAACTGAAAGATGGTTAGGTGGAATGCTTACCAACTTTGTTACAGTAAGAAAATCTCTTAAAAAGATGTCTTCTATCGATAAGTTGATGAAAGATGAATCTTACACAGCACTTGCAAAAAGAGAAAAACTTACAATCACAAGAGAAAGAGAAAAATTGGAAAAAGTACTTGGAGGTATTTCTGAGTTAACTCGTCTTCCTGCAGCTCTTTTTGTTGTAGATGCTAAAAAGGAGCATATCGCAATCAAAGAAGCGAAAAAGTTAAATATACCAGTGTTTGCAATGGTTGATACTAACTCTGATCCAAATACGGTTGAATTTCCAATCCCTGCTAATGATGATGCATACAAGTCAATTGCAATTATCACACAGGCGATCGGTCAGGCAATCGAAGAAGGTTTGGTTGAGAGAAAGAAAGATAAGGATGATGCAAAACTGAAAGAAGAAGAAGAGACTAAGAAATCTGCAGATATCGAAGAATAATTTAAGATTCTTATCAATTATAAAATTGAACATTGGACTTCCTTCAATGTTCAATTTTTTTAGGGTATTCACAATCAAACTAAATAAAAACTTTAAACATACTTAAAGCGATGTCTATATCAGCAACAGATGTTAATAAGCTAAGACAAATGACAGGTGCCGGAATGATGGATTGCAAAAAGGCACTTACTGAAGCAAATGGCGATTTCGAAGCTGCCATTGATATTCTTAGAAAAAAAAGGTCAGAAAGTATCAGCTTCAAGATCTGATAAAGAAGCTAAAGAGGGTTCCGTATTTGTAAAAACAAATGACAAAGGCAATGAAGGTATTATCGTTGCATTGAACTGCGAAACAGACTTTGTAGCTAAAAATGAAGAGTTCCAGAAACTAGGGTCGATGATCCTTGAAGTTGCTGACAAAAATAAACCTGCATCGATTGATGAGTTACTTGGCCAAAAAGCTGGAAACCTTACAATTCAGGAGCACATAACAGATCTAGTCGGTAAAATTGGTGAAAAAGTTGAAGTAAGTTCATACGAGAGAGTTACTGGTGATCAAGTTGTTCCATATATCCATGGTGGTGCTAAACTTGGAGTATTGGTTGCTCTTAAAGGTGTAGCTGGTGGAAACTTCACTGAAGTTGGTAAAGATGTTGCAATGCAAATCGCTGCTATGAAGCCAATTGCTCTTGATAAAGGTGATGTAGATCCAAGTGTGGTTCAAAGAGAAATTGAGATTGGAAAAGAGCAGGCAAGAGCAGAAGGAAAAGCAGAAGCTATGCTTGAGAAAATCGCTCTTGGTAAACTGAATAAATTCTACAAAGACAATACTTTGTTGAACCAGGAGTTTGTAAAAGACAATTCTAAAACTATCAGCCAGATGCTTGATAGTATCCAGAAAGGCTTGACAGTTTCTGCTTTCAGAAGAATTTCTGTAAACTAATTAAAAGCTCAACTTTTAATAAAATAAAAAAGTCCCGAATTTCGGGACTTTTTTATTTTCGTCTTTCTTCTTTTTATTCGAAGTGAATTGTAGTATTGGGTAATAAGGCTTTTATTTTATCTTGTTCTTTCTTAGAAAGCTCATTTCCAACCAGAACAAGTGATTTAAGATTTTTTAAGTTTGCTATTTCTAATGGCAAAGTGGTCAGTTTGTTCAATGCCAGATCAAGTGTTTCAAGAGAGGTTAAAGTTGCCACAGATTTCGGTAGCTCTGTCAATGCGTTTTGTCTTAAGTTTAAGATCTTGAGATTTTTCAAATTCCCAAATTCGTAAGGAAGTGTCGTGATTTTATTTTTGTTCAGACTTAACTCCTTGAGATGTACCAGTTTTCCTATAGCAGGAGATACAGTTGTTATCTGGTTGCTATTAAGATCTAAAGATAACAGAGCCGTCAATTTTCCGAATTTATCAGAGATTGTATTTGCTTTGTTATTGAAGAAGTTAAGTTTTACCAGGTAAATCAGTTGATCACTGTTTGCTGGCAGATCTGTCAGTATTTTAGAGCTAAAATCTGCGCAATAAACAACTTCAGGTTCAAAAAAAGCGCCATCCAGGTCAAAGCATTCGCCCATGCAGCTTTTTTCAAGTTTTGCAGCGGCATCTTCTTTTCCAAGTTTCATTGCACTCACAAAATCTGTACATAGCTCTGAGCTGAAGAATCCCATTTTCTTACCTAAAAGATCCTTTGCATATGCTCTATGATAATAAGCATCTGCAAAATCAGGTTTTAAGCTAATTGCGTTGGTAAATTCCCCAATGGCCTGGATATATTCTTTTCTATTGAGACTTGCTAATCCATTTTCATAATAAGCCTTAGCATCAGGCTGATTAAAACTGGAAAGCGTTATGAAAATGAAAATAAGGCCTACGGTAAAAAACTGTTTCATAGGAGTAGTATTATTCCTTTTGGATTTGTACTTGAGCTTTTAAACAAAGGTTACAATAAGTTTTTCACAAAAAATGCTACCTCCTCATATTCAGAGGAAGATTTTTTTGAAAGCTGTCAAAGGTACAAAAATTATTTTCCGGAATTCATTAGTTCTTCAATTTCGTCAGCTTCAATTGGAATATTTTCCATAAAATCGACCGGACCTTTTTCTGAAAGAAGTATATTATTTTCAATCCGAATGCCCAATCCTTCTTCCTTAATATAAATACCTGGTTCAACGGTAAAAACCATTCCGTTTTCAAATACGACATTTCTGCTGCCTACATCGTGTACATCCAGACCAAGATAGTGACTGACACCATGCATAAAATATTTTCTGTATAATGGATTGGCGGGATCTTGTCTTTTAACTTCCTGAGCATCCAGGAGTTTGAGTTTTATTAACTCTTCCTCCATAATTTTTCCTACAGTTTCATTATAGGTTTTATAGGTATTACCTGCAACCAGCAGCTTTTTGGCTTCTTTCATAACCTTAAGGACAGCATTGTAAACATTTTTCTGTCTTGGGGAATATTTTCCATTTACCGGTATGCTTCTGGTGAGATCAGCAGCATAGTTGGCGTATTCTGCTCCAAAATCCAAGAGCAGTATGTCTCCATCCTTACATTTTTGGTCGTTTACTACATAATGTAAAATACAGCTATTTGCGCCAGATGCGATTATGGATTGATAAGCAGGCCCCCGTGAACGGTTTTTAAGAAATTCGTAAGCTATTTCAGCCTCAATTTCGTACTCCATTACTTCTGGTTTTACGAAGTTTAATACTCTTCTGAAAGCTTTTTCTGTAATATTCACAGCAGTTTTCATCAGCTCGATTTCTTCTTCCGATTTTATAGAGCGGAGCTTATGAAGGATGGGAGCTGATCTTTCATAAGAATGTAACGGATAGTGTTTTTTACACCATTTTGCAAATCTTTCTTCTTTTGACAATACCTGTTTATCAGCTCTGGTATGCTCATTGTAATTTAAGTAAATTGAAGAGCAGTCAAATATTATAGAGTTTAATACAGATTCAAACTGAGAAGACCAGTAAATAGTGGGAATCCCTGATGTTTCTGCAGCTTCGCTTTTAGTAAGTTTGTTTCCTTCCCAGGTGGCGATATGTTCATTAGTTTCTCTGATAAAAAGAATTTCCCTTAAGGATTCACTTTTTGCATCAGGAAATAAAACAAGAATAGTCTCTTCCTGGTCTATACCTGAGAGGTAGAATAGATCGTTATTCTGGCGGAATGGCAGAGTACCATCAGCGTTTGTTGGAAATATATCATTGGAAACAAATATTGCAATGGATCCGGGTTTGAGGTTACTAACAAAATTTGATCTGTTTCTTACAAAAAGCCCCTTATCAATAGGTAGGTATTTCATTTTAAAGTAATTTTATAAATCGTTTTTGAAAATTGATGTTTATGAATAAAATAATAAAAACCATATTCTTTTGTTTCATCTCAGTTTATTCATTTGGCCAGAATAAATACTGGGTTAATTTTAAGGATAAAGATATTCAGAATTATGATTATGAAAAGTATTTAAGCGCCGAAACGATCAAAAACAGAAAACGATTTAATCTGGCCCTTTATCAATACTCCGATGTGCCAGTTAATCCGGAATATATTAAAACTCTCACTAAATCCGGGATAGGCATCGAAAGCAAATCAAGATGGTTTAATTCTGTTTCAGCATTTCTTACACCAGACCAGTTGAAGCAAGTATCAGGGATGCATTTTGTTGCATCAGTGGAACCGGTTAACAGAGATATTATCATTACTGGAAGTGAAACCAATTTGAATCCGGAAAACTATCATATTGCGATGATACAAATGCAGTCTAGCGCTATGTTGGCTAAAAATCTTACAGGGGAAGGTGTTACTATAGGTGTTATAGATGCAGGTTTTCTACAGGCTAATTCGGATAGGTATCTTGTTCATTTGTTTGAAGAAGAAAGGGTTAAAGGTCAGAGAGATTTTCAGGACCCATCCAGAAAGGATATCATGAGTGAATCTGCCACTGATGCTGATTCTCATGGAACTACAGTACTCCAGATGATAAGCGGGTATTACCCCCAGCAGAAAACTCAGACAGGTCTGGCTGTAAACAGTAATTTTTATCTAGCAAGAACAGAAAACGGAGCGAGAGAATACAGGGGAGAAGAAGATAAGTGGATTGAAGCAATTGAATGGTTGGATAGCTTAGGAGTAAGGCTGGTGAATACCTCTCTGGGATATGCGATAAATATGGATGATCCTAAAGAAAATTACAAGCCGGAAGAAATGAACGGTAAAACCACCAGGATAAGTAAAGCAGCTCAGACTGCAGTGGCAGATAAAGGAATATTTGTTGTTGTTTCTGCAGGAAATGAAGGAAGTAATCCTGGATGGAGAATTATTTCTTCTCCTGCTGATGCAGAAGGAGTATTATCTGTAGGAGCAACCAGGGACAGGTATTGGGATAAAATTTCTTACAGTAGCATAGGTCCGGAGTTTTTAAGTTACATGAAACCAAATGTAAGTTGTTTTTCACCCAATGGTACCTCATTTTCTGCTCCCGCTGTTGCAGGATTTGTCGCTTGTCTGATGCAGATGGATCCGAATAAATCCAATAAGGAATTAAAAGCTATTATGGAGAAAAGCGGACATTTATATCCTTACGGAAATAATTTTATCGGATATGGAGTTCCTCTGGCTTCAAGAGCAATAACCTTAATGGAAAATCCAGATTTTAAATTAACCCATTCTGATGAAAAACATGTTTCAGGTTCCAAGGTCCAGATAAAGATTGACAAAAATCTTAATGCAGATGTAGTTCTATTTCACAAAAAGAACGAAACAATTGTAAAATATCAGGAAATCGGTACTGTACACAAGGGTAAACTGAAAATCAAGAGAATACCAGGAATCGCCAGAACTACGGTTGCTTTCGGTCAGGAAGTGCTGGAGATCATCTGGGACTAGTTGATTTCGATTTGTCAGTACTTATGAGTTAATTTGTTTAATGAAAGATTATGAAATTTTTACCCTGAGCAATGGGCTCAGGGTTGTTCATAGATTTGTATCCCATACTAAAATAGCCCATTGCGGATTTGTGCTGGATATTGGCAGCAGGGACGAGCATCCGGAGGAACACGGCATTGCGCACTTTTGGGAGCATATGGCTTTCAAGGGCACACAAAAACGCAAATCTTTTCATATCATCAACAGACTTGAAGTATTCGGAGGCGAGTTGAATGCATATACTACCAAAGAGAAAATCTGTTTTTATGCCTCAATCCTTGATGATCATTATGAAAAAGCTGTAGATCTGCTGGCTGACATAACTTTTAATTCTACATTTCCCGAAAGAGAAATAGAAAAAGAAAAAACTGTCATACTTGAAGAAATGTCCATGTATGAAGACTCTCCTGAAGAGTCTGTGCATGAAGATTTTGAAGAGCTCATTTATGGCAAACATTCTTTAGCCCATACTATTCTGGGAAAAAATAATACAGTTAAATCATTTCAGAAAAAACATTTTATTGATTTTCTACAAGAAAATCTTGACACCAGGAAGGTCATATTTTCTTCTGTCGGTAATATTCCTGTAAGTAAAGTAAAGAAACTTGCAGAAAAGTATTTTTCAGAAATTCCACTTAGAGCAGTTAAGAAAAGAAGGAGTCCATTTAATTCTTATAAGCCCAGAACTCTTGTGGTGAATAAGAAAATTCAGCAAGCGCATTGTATATTGGGCAATAGAGCTTATTCTATCAAAGATGAAAAGAGGTTACCCTTTTTTATGCTTATAAATCTCCTGGGAGGGCCAAGTATGAATTCAAGGTTAAATATGTCTCTGAGGGAAAAACATGGTCTTGTATACAACGTTGAGGCCAATTATAACTCATTTGTTGATACTGGCAACCTTTCAATATATTTCGGAACTGAAAAGAAGCAGGTCGAAAAAAGTCTCAACCTGGTAAAAAAAAGAATTAAGGAAACTCAAAGACAGCCCTCTTGGAAGTCTTCAATTGCACACGTGTAAGGAACAGCTCATTGGCCAACTTGCAATGGCAGAGGAGAGTAATATTTCTTTTATGCAAATGATGGGAAAAAGTCTACTTGACCTTGGGCAAATTGAAGACCTGAATGAGATATTCAAAAAGATCCGAAAAACATCCGCTCTGGAGTTACAGGAGATTGCGGAAGAAATCTTTGATGAAGATCAGTTTAGTTACCTCACCTACCTTCCTGAATAAATATAATGGAATTTATATCAAAAGATCTTGAGCATTATGTGGAGGAGCATTCTACTCCTGAGTCAGACCTGCTAAAGAGACTTGACAGAGAAACCCATGCCAAGATTTTAATGCCGAGAATGGTTTCCGGACATATACAGGGAAGATTTCTTTCGATGATCTCTCATATGATTAAACCTCAGATGGTGCTTGAAATAGGCACCTTTACAGGGTATTCAGCTATCTGCCTTGCCGAAGGTTTGCCTCCGGAAGGAAAGCTTATTACAATTGACGTTAATGAAGAAATCGAGTCTTTCGCACGTAGCTTTATTGAAAAGTCAGATAAGGGGAAGCAGATTGAGCAGAAAATAGGTAATGCCCTTGATATCATTCCAGAGCTCGATATGCAGTTTGATCTTGTATTCATAGATGCGGATAAAATCAATTATCAGAGATATTATGATCTGGTGTTTGATAAGGTTAGACAAGGAGGATATATATTGGCTGATAATGTACTTTGGAGCGGTAAGGTATTTAAAGATATCCCCAAGATGGATAAAGATACCAAAGCACTTATGGATTTTAATGACATGGTTCAGAATGATGACAGGGTTGAAAATGTGATGTTGCCTGTCAGAGACGGACTTTTACTGATAAGAAAAAAATGATAAGAAAAGGATTGTTTGTTTGGTTATTGTTCATTCACCATCTTTTACTTGGCCAGATACCAGAAGTGCCTGCAAAAATATATTTTGCCAATATGGAGCTGAAGCTTACGGATAAAGCCAGAAAGACTATTCAAACGGAGGTGAACAATCTCTATAGACATCCGAAATATCTAGATTTAAAGGTCGAAAAAGCTGATTTATATTTCCCCCTTATAGAAAAAGTTTTTAGAGAAGAGGGGTTCCCGGATGACTTTAAATACCTGGTTATCCAGGAAAGCAGCCTTGTGCCTGATGCAGTTTCTTCATCCAATGCAGTTGGGTATTGGCAATTTAAAAAGGAAACAGCTATTGAAGTAGGGTTAAGAGTGGATCGGGATATAGATGAAAGAATGAATATTATTTCAGCAAGCAGAGGAGCAGCGACTTATATAAAACGGCACAATGTGACACTGGATAACTGGGTATATTCCTTAGTAGCCTATAATACTGGTCTTACTGGGGTCAAGTCTCATCTTGATAAGAAATATATAGGAAGTCGGAAAATGGAAATTGACAGTGATATTCATTGGTATTTCAGAACATTTCTTGCTCATAAAATTGCTTTTCAGGACAAGGTTGGTAAAAATCCTAAACCTTCATTCAAGCTTGTGGAATATACCAATTGCCACCATAGGTCGCTTGCAGAAATTGCGGAAGAAACAAGCATTGCCAAAGAAGATGTATTAAACTACAATAAATGGGTTCTGTGCCGGAAAATACCTGACGACAAACCCTACGTAGTGGTATTGTTTTCAAAAGCGGATCAGCAGATCGTGATGGCAAGTCAGAATGAATCAGATAAAGACACGCATGAGCGAAAAGGGGGATGGCATATATTCAGAAGGAAACATGAAAATATACCTGACATTCCTGTAGGCGAAATTCCTATATTGTCAGAGATAAATGGATTAAAGGTGATCAAAGCAAAAGAAGGAGATTCATTTGCCAAGCTAGCCTATCAAGGAGGAATTACTACTCCCCATCTTTTAGCTTATAATGATCTTAATACTTTCGATAAAGTTAAACCAGGTAAAATATATTATCTGGAGCCTAAAAGAAGTAGAGCGCTTGTAATGTTTCATACCGTTAAACCCGGAGAAACTCTGCAAGACGTCTCCGATCAATACGGAATAAGAGTCAATGATATTAAAAGGAAAAACAGGATGAAGCTGTCAGAAAAGGCACTTAAACCTGGACGCGTATTATGGCTGAAGAAAAGACGTCCTAAAGATACACCTGTTGAAATTAAGCCTGTGGATATTGAAAAGGTTTCTGAGACTGTAAAGGCTCCGGTGGAGAATACTGAAGTTATCAAAGAAACGAAAACTGAAGAAAAACAGGAGGTGAAGGTAGTAGAGGTAAAGCCTGAACTAAAACCAGAAGTGAAGCCAGAGGTTAAAAATCAGGTGGATGAAGCTAAAGATGAGTCTATATTTATGAATAGCTATATCAAGACGACCGACCCGGATACTGAGAAAAATTATCAGGTTCATATTGTAGAAGCAGGTCAGACTCTATACGGAATCTCTAAAATGTATACCACAACGGTTGATTCTCTTAAATATTTTAACTACCTGGAAGGGGGATTGAAACCAGGATATCAGTTAAAAATCAGAGAGATTAATACTGCCCGTAATACCGGAAATACAAGAGATAAGGGGGCAGGTTCAGGTAATTTTTTCATTCATAAAGTAGAGAAAGGAGAGACACTTTACAGCATTTCAAGAAAATACAGCGTTTCTGTAAAGGAAATTCAGGAGTGGAATAGCAAAAATGATAATGCCGTTTCGATCGGGGAAGAATTAAAAATTTTGAAGGTTAAGTAATATTTTGACTTAACTTCAACAGAAGGTTTTCTACAAATTATCTAGATTTAAGATTAAAGAAGCTTGGTTATCAAAAATCTAGATAAAAAAGGTTTAAACTTGATCCTTGAATCTGCTCCTGTTCCATTAATTATTACAGACAGGGCTTTTTCAGTACTCTATCTTAACAGAAAGGCAAAAGATCTGTTAGGTGAAGAATACGTTGCGCTCGAGGAAGACAGCTTACTTGAAATTTTTTCTCAGGATCTCAATCCAATTCCTTCTTATAATGCTTTGCCCGATAGTCCTTCCCGAGTGCTTATAGCGCCATATGGGAAGGAAGGAAAGTTTTATGAAAGTGAACTTATTTATGACAAATCCGGCGATCAGACACTACACTTCTGGCTGAATGAAAAACAGGGCGGGTTCCTAAAAGGGGATTTTGCCAAACTCTTTGACTCAGTTTTGGAAGGAATTTTTTTAATTGGTAATGACGGTATCATTCTCGAGGCGAATCCAGCAGCAGCAAAAATCTATAATCTGTCCATCGACACAATAAGAAATATTAATATTAAAGATCTCTTTCCTCACCAGACTGTAGAAGATCAAAAGAGCTACTGGAGAGGATTTATGAAGAATAAATTCATTGATGGGTTTTATAAGTATAAAATCAGCGAAGAGGAAGTCAGATATATACAGTTCAGAGGAGTAGCAGACTTTCTACCTGGTATTCATCTCGCGGTATTTGAAGATGTTACCGAAATGACAAATACAGGTAAAGCCTATAGATCTTCAGCCGCAAGTCTTAATGCCATTTTTGAAAATAGTAACGAGTTAATATTTCTTTTCGATCTTCATGCGAAGATTGTCACTGCTAATACCAAAGCTTTTAAATGGTTAGAAGAGTTACTCAATACTAAAGTTGTACTCGGCACCCCACTTGAAGACCTTGAAAATAAAGGATTATCGTTTTTTTCTGTTTCTTTTTTTGAAGAAGTGAAAAAGGGATTAACATTGGTAAAAGAATATGAACTTTCTTTAGCCACGAATGAATTAAGCTGGGTCGAAGTAGATTATTTTCCTGTGTTTGAAAATGAAGTAGTACTGGGAATCTGTATCAAAATTACTGACATTACAGTAAGAAAAAGGACTCAGACTGTTCTTGAAGAAAAAGAAGCACGGTTTCGTTCTTTATTTCTCAATTCATCAGACCTCATAATGGTTTTGGATGAATCTGGTACGATAAAGTATTCAAGTCCTTCAAGCAGCAGGATCATTCAGATGAGTCCAGAGGAATTGAGTGGTAAAAAATATTTGTCATTTGTTCATTCAGAAGAGAAGGAAAACCTAAATAACCGATTTGAAGAAATTTTATTGAATAAAATTCAGGTTTCTGTAGAGCACCAGTTCATTTCAGAAAGCGGTAAAACAGTATATGTAGATTGCATCTTCAATAATTTGACTGGAGACCCGTATGTTCAGGGAATAGTAGTGAATATGCGGGATATTTCAGAATCAAAGAGCAGGGAGGAATATTTACTATTACTTGAAAGGGCGATAGACAATAGTAAAAACGGAGTTATCATTACAGATTTTTTGCAGGAGGATAATCCCATCATCTATGCTAATAGTGCAATTGAGGAAATTACAGGATATCCGATTGATGAAGTAGTAGGAAAGAATAGCGAATTTCTGCTTGGCCCTGAGCCGAATCTTAAAAATCTGAAACAAAAAGCAGAAGTTAAAAATAATTCAGTCCCTGTTAGGACAGTTGTAAAAAGCTATAAGAAAGACGGAACTTTATTTTATAAAGAAATATCAATTTCTCCGGTTTACAATACAGAGGGGGGCTTAACAAATTTAATCGGAATATTAAATGATGATTCGGAAAGGATAATTGCAGAAAAGTCTTTGCTAGAAGTCTCTAAAGGGATTGAAGATAATAACTCCAGTGCTTTTTATGCTTCCCTTGCAGGGCATTTAGGTAAGCATTTTGCTGCTGACCAGGTACTTTTCATTGAGAGAGAAGATGGAGGAATGATAATTAAAGGACAATGGAGATCCCAGTTTGGAGAATTCACCATTTCAGATGATTTAAAGAACCCTTTCTGGTCAAGAGTATTCAGTGAAACCTCATTTTTCCACTATGAAGAGGAATTAAAGGAGTTTCCGGAAATTTATAACAAAGGTATTCGGAATCTTTGTGCATTGCCATTAACAGGGAATTCAGGTAATTTAATCGGGGTTATATTATTATTGAGAAAAGGAAAATTTTTAAATCATGCCTTTCTTGAAATAATATTAAATCTGCTTTCATTACGTCTGCTTGCTGAATTCGAGAGAGACAGGAATATTTCTGCATTGCTGTCAAGTGAGGGGAAATTCAGGAGCCTTGCGGAAAATTCTCCGGATATCATCTACATTATAAATCTTGAAGAAAGAAAGATCAAATATTTTAATAGAGATAAAATATTTGGATTTTCCGCTACTGACCTAATTTATTCAGATGCCTGGGAAAGAATAGTTCATCCTGACGATGTGAATAAAGTTGCCCGACACTGGAATAAGTATTTAAAATCCAAAGGAGTGGATAGTGCTTCCATAGAGTACAGGCTGAAGCACAAAAATGGTTATTATGAATGGGTCAACAATCGTCACGTAATAATAGAAAGGGATCAAGGAGGAAAGCCCTTGAATGTGCTTCTGAATATTACCGTTATAACTAATAGGAAAAAGAGCCGAAGATGCTTTAAGAGAAAACCAGGCACGGTTGACGGCATTGATAGAGAATACAAGTGATATAGTCTGGTCAATCAATACACATTATCATTTCACGACAATGAACAATGCTTTTCAGGCATTTGTAAGAAAATATTTTCACTATGAAGTAAGGGTTGGGGATAAATTAACTGATATTTTTCCTTCACAGGTCAGAGATTATTGGAAGGAACAGCATACAAGGGCTCTGAAAGGAGAACGATTTGCAGTTGAATTGCAGATCCCGGATGATTTCCTATCATTTGAAATTAATTTTAACCCGATTCATTCGGAAAAAGATGGGATAAGTGGTGCAAGCGTATTTGCAAGAGATATAACTCAAAGAAAAAAAACTGAAAATGAGATTATTCAGGCCAATTTTGAACTGGATAGCTTCGTTTACAGAGCGTCTCATGATCTCAGAGCACCACTTCGGTCAATATTAGGCCTTATTTCTCTTGTGAAATTAGAAGAGAATGAAGATCAAAGAAATTATTATCTTAAATTGGTTGAAAAAAGTATAGATAAACTGGATTACTTTATTTCCGATTTAACAGATTTTTCCAGAAACAGTAGGACTGAAATTGAAATTGAAAGAATTGACTTCAATGCCACAATTGCGGATTGTATTGATAACCTGAAATATATGGAAAAGGCAGAGGAGATAGAGATGAGAAAAAAATTTTATGACCAATGTACCTTTTTATTCAGATTCAAGGAGAATCACTATTATTTTTCAGAATTTGTTAAGTAATGCAATTAAGTATCAAAATCATAAGAGTGTTAAACCTTTTGTTGAATTATCAGTAACAACCTATTCGGACAGAGCTGAAATTTCAATCACAGATAATGGAAGGGGTATTCGAGAAGAATATTTGAATAAGGTATTTAATATGTTTTTTAGAGCATCTCAAGACTCTTATGGTTCAGGATTAGGTCTTTACATTACCAAGCAGGTAGTTGAAAAATTAAATGGGAAAATTGAAGTTTTTTCCCAATTTGGAAAAGGCACAACATTCCGTTTAAATCTTCCTAATTTGGAAAATAATAATTATAATTAGTATTATTTTAAGTTTTTAGAATAGGATGGAAATTGCAGATCTGATATTAACTGCAAAAGATGAACGAAATATAAAAAGCAGGAAATCGGATATTTCTGTTTACAGGATTATTTTATTCCTGACAACAGCTTTTACTTTACTGTTAAGATATTTATTCGTAAAGGAAAACCCGGAGGCATTTGATCCGCTTTCCATACGGCTTGTCCTTTCATCGGGGCTAATTCTCATTCTGGTGCTATCTTTTATCAAGAAATACAGGGATAGGATAGCATATCTGAATTACTTGGTTATTTTTTCTTATTCTATATATATTCTTTTTCTTATCAGGAGGAATGATTTTGCGACTAATTACCTGCTGGAATTTATATTGCTGATAGTAATCATCTGTCTGGCTTTTCAGAATCGTCTTCACCTAAAGATTTATCTGGCATGTATCTTTATTGCTTTTTTTATATCTGCTTTCCTGTATCTGGATTCCTATCTGGATATATTTGTTAAAACAAGCCTTATAGGAATTTTTTGCATCGCAATAGTCACATTTTTTAGTAGCAGGTTTGAAATTGAAAAGCGTTTAGAAATTCGGGAAAATCTTTTGAATACCATTTTTAATGAATCTCCCGATGCCATGATAATAGCGGATCCTTCAAGTTCTATTATTCTGAATTGCAATGAAAGGGCGATTTCAATCTTTAAGATTCAGGACAGAAGAGATTTGATTGGCAATAATCTTAATTTTCTTCTGAAGTATCCCAACAGCACAGGAGCATGGAATAACTTAAAAAAGAAAGTTGATAAAAGCCGTTTTCTTGTTCAGGAGCTTGAATTTAAAACAGTGCATGGACAAACATTCTGGGGGAGTGAAGCTATTACTGAAATCCAGGTGGGTACTAAAGCTTATTGGCTGGTTAGAATTTCGGATATCACAGAAAGGGTAAAAGACAAAAAGACCATAGAAGAAAGTCGTAAAATTCTCAATCAGATTATAGATCTGGTGCCACACCCGATATTCCTGAAAGATAATGAAGGAAGGTTTGTTATCGTAAACAAAACGGTGGCTGACAGATATGAGGTGGTTCCTGAAGAAATGGTAGGTAAAAAAGACAGTGATTTTATAGATCCTTTATTATCCGTAGAACTGCTTAAAGATGACAGAGAGGTTATTGAGAATGCGAGAGAAAAATTTATTCCTGAAGAATCACTAACTTTTTTTGATAGAAATTATACCTATCAGACCATAAAAATTCCTTTTTAT
The DNA here is from genome assembly GCA_024707265.1 of Sporocytophaga sp. Classification (GTDB taxonomy): domain Bacteria; phylum Bacteroidota; class Bacteroidia; order Cytophagales; family Cytophagaceae; genus Sporocytophaga. The sequence goes on from JANQAB010000002.1 coordinate 1,025,054, forward strand.
TTTGAAGATACTACAAAGCCAGGAGTGCTTAGTATTTCAATAGATATAACAGACCTCAAAGAAGCGGAAAAGGCTATCAGAGAAAGCGAAAGTAAGTATAAAATGTTGATGGAGCAGGCTTCAGACGGTATTTATCTTACTGACAAATTCGGTAATATTCTGAGCGTAAATGCCAAAGCCTGTGAGATGTTTGGCTATACTGATCAGGAGTTTAAAAAGCTGAATGTCCGAAGCCTGGTAGATCTGAAAAGCGTAAAAGAAGAACTTATTTTTGCGTTGTTCAATAATGAACCTGTCATTACAGAACTTGTATGCAAAAGAAAAGACAATTCAGAATTTACAGTAGAGCTTAGTGCCACCAGACTTGATGATGGATTATTGCAAGGAATTATAAGAGATATTACAGCAAGAAAGAAGCTTGAAAAAATACTTCAGGATAATGAAAAAGAAGTTCAGAGCGTTAATAGAGAACTCATCCGATATTATTATGATCCTTAATGAGGATTTTAAGATATCTTATGTGAGTGTTTCCGTAGCACGTATCCTGGGGCATACTTATATCAGTCTTGTGGGTAAAACTATCTTTGAGCTTTTTGATCACGATGGAATAGACAAGATCTCTAAATTCTTATCAGAGACTATTGCTTGTCCAGGTCAGAATCAAACAGTAGAAGAGCTTAAGATTCTTACGCTCAATGGATCTTCGAAAATTGTTGAAATAGTAGCGGTTAATTTGCTTAGTGATCCGGTAATTCAGGGTATAGTTCTTAACTGTCATGATATTACCAAGAGAAAGAACACTGAAAATGAATTAATAAATACAAATTTTGAGCTGGACAGCTTTGTTTATAAGGCCTCCCACGACCTGAAGGCTCCATTGAGGTCAGTGATGGGACTCATAAAGCTGGCTAAGCTTGAAAGCAAAGATTCTACTCAGCATATGTATCTGGACATGATGAGTAAAAGTGTAAATAGTCTTGATGCATTTATCAAAGACCTCACCACTTTCTCTCGTAATACCAGACTTGATATAGAAGCAAATATTATTGATTTCAGCCTTGTACTGGAAGAGTCTCTTAATAACCTTAAGTACATGGAACACGCTGAAAAAATAAGAATAAATAAGAGCGTTAATATAAATGTAAATTTCTACTCAGATCTTACACGCTTAAGTACCATTGTAAACAATTTAATTTCAAACGCTATAAAATACCATAGATTTGAAAATAATATTCCCTATATTAACATTTCAATTAAGACGGACTACGAGAAGGCTGAGATAGTCGTAGAAGACAATGGGAGCGGAATTGATCCCTTACATATCAATAAAATATTTGATATGTTTTACAGAGCTTCAGAAAATTCGTATGGGTCCGGGTTGGGATTGTACATTGTAAAGAATGCAGTAAAAAAACTCGGAGGATCTATTGACGTATCCTCAGAGCTTGATGAAGGAAGCTCATTTAAAGTTGTTATCCCAAATCTGGTAAATGATATAAACTAAAAGTAAAAGTATATTTAGATTTTATGAAAGAGGTACAGGTAAATTCTGTAATGCTGGTAGATGATAATGATACAGATAATTTTATCCATAAAAGAGTAATCGAGCTAACCGGATTTGCAAAAAATATAATTGTTAAAAATTCAGGTAAGAGTGCGTTGGAGTTTTTGGAATCCAATAAGTCTAACCTGGATGCCTTGCCTGATCTGATTTTTCTTGATATTAACATGCCGATAGTTGATGGTTTTGTTTTCCTTTTTGAATATGAAAACTTCCCAGATCCGGTTAAAGACAAATGTAAAATAGTCATACTTTCAAGTTCAGACAGTAAAAGAGATATTGATAGAATCGTTGATAATGAGTATGTGATTAATTTTATCACCAAACCTCTCTCTGAAGAAGCTCTGGATGATTTAAAAACGATATTGTAATATTCTAAGAAAGATTATTGTAAAAGCCTCTCATCAGAGGCTTTTTTATTTCTTCTTTTTTTTCTTAAAAACATACATAAAAAAAGGGGCTGTCAATCAACAGCCCCTTTGTATTTTACTTTCAGTAAATATAATATTATTTAGAAAGCTTAGCTTTAAGATTGGTATCGATTGCAGAAAGGAATTCCTCTGTGTAAAGGAAATGCTCTCCATGTTTAACGTTGCTTCCGTACACTGATACAGCAAGATCTTTTGTCATTTTACCGCTTTCTACTGTCTCAACGCAAACTTGCTCTAATGCTTCGCAGAATTTGATTAGCTCTTGGTTGTTATCCAGTTTTCCTCTGAATGCAAGACCTCTTGTCCAAGCGAAAATAGAAGCGATTGGGTTGGTAGAAGTTGGTCTTCCTTTCTGATGCTCTCTGTAGTGACGAGTCACTGTTCCATGAGCAGCTTCAGCCTCAAGCACTTTTCCGTCCGGAGTAACAAGTACGGAAGTCATAAGACCTAAAGAACCGAATCCCTGAGCTACGATATCTGACTGAACGTCTCCATCATAGTTTTTACAAGCCCATACAAAGTTACCATTCATTTTAAGTGCAGAAGCAACCATGTCATCGATCAGACGGTGCTCGTAAGTAAGGCCTGCAGCTTCGAATTTAGCTTTGAATTCTTTCTCGTAAGTCTCTTCGAATATATCTTTGAAACGACCGTCGTACTTCTTAAGGATAGTATTTTTAGTTGAGAAATAAAGAGGCCATTTTTTCTGAAGCGCAAGGTTAAAGCAAGATTGTGCAAAACCTCTGATTGACTCATCTGTGTTGTACATTGCAAGAGCAACGCCATCACCTTTAAAGTTATATACTTCAAATGTCTGAGGAGCTCCGCCATCTTCAGGAGTGAAAGTCAGAGTTAATTTACCTTTTCCTTTGATTACTGTATCAGTAGCACGATACTGATCACCGAATGCATGACGACCGATACAGATAGGTGCAGTCCAGTTTGGAACAAGTCTTGGAACGTTGTTGGTTACAATTGGCTCACGGAAAACGGTACCATCAAGGATGTTTCTGATTGTTCCGTTCGGAGATTTCCACATTTGCTTAAGGTTGAACTCTTTTACACGAGCCTCATCAGGAGTGATGGTCGCGCATTTGATACCAACCTGATATTTTTTTATAGCCTCTGCAGCATCAACAGTTACCTGATCGTTGGTCGCGTCACGGTGCTCGATACCAAGGTCGTAGTACTTAATATCAACATCAATGTAAGGAGTGATAAGTTTATCTTTGATAAATTTCCAGATAATTCTGGTCATTTCATCTCCATCAAGTTCCACTACTGGATTTGCAACTTTAATTTTGTTCATTTTTGCAAAAATTAAATGGTTATTTTAAGTTGAATAATAGTTCTTTGCAGGAATCCCTGCCTTATATTGCGGTGCAAATATAGCAGGTAAGAGTCAAGAGACAAGAATTTTGGGTGAGAACGTGCAGGAAGAGGGTAAGAAATACCTTTTTCGCTATGTCATACCTGGCTATAACGAAACTGAAAGTAATAAACCTGATCCTTTATTCTGTCTGACCAGGTTTATTAATTCTATTGGTTGATATCATTGATTATTGACAAGAATATTCGTATTTAGCATAGCGTACCGCTTTTCCTGCAGCATTCGTTGTTATTTGTTTTGTTACAAGTCCGTCAGCATTTGTTTCGTAGGTATAATTTTCAACATCTTTAATCCGGAATTGGCCTTGGATTATATTAATCTCTTCTGCCCTTTTTATCAAATGTTTTCCGGGATTGGCATATTTGTAGGCGAGCTCTTCCTGAGCAGGTTTATCAAGGTAATACTCATAGTTCACATATGTAGTATCATGAATATCAATTCCTGTTCTATTTACTATTTCAATAGTTTGGCTGCAGATACCGTCAACATAGGTAAATAACTTTACAATTTCTGACGGTTCACTGTTAAAGGTCCTTCTTTTTATGGTTTTGATAAGAAGATTATTTTCATAATAATAATCTGTCTGATCAATCATAAGACTACCATTATCAAAATTGAAATGTTCTATTGCTTTAATAGGAAGTTTTCTTTCATTAATCCAAATGGTATCATTCAGATCAACCGGGTTTCTATTTTTATCAAAGTAACTCCTGATGATGTTTTTGTCTGATATGTCAGATTTTATATGTTTTATCTGACTATTGCTTAAATTACTTCCTTCAGAAAGGGTAAATTCAGAAGTCTTACCATCCTGGGATCTTATCTGAGTATGAAAGATGTGGTATGTTTGGTCATCTTGACTGAATGCTACAGACTTTGCATAACATTTGGATTCTGCCGAAGGCACCGGATTGTCTTTATCTTTTTTACATGAAAAAAGTGAACAGCATAATAATGCAGATAGTAAAATCTTATATTTCATCTTATAAAAAAAAATGTTATGTGAAGATAATAAAAAGTGCAAAGAAAGGCAGGGGTGATATCAAAAAAAGAGGCGCCCATTTCTAAGCTGCCTCTTTAGTCTTTAAAAAAAGTTAATTAATTAATATCCAAACAACTCTTCCAGCTTCAATTCTCTTACTTTTCCATATTTTGAGAGCGTATCAAAATCAATTCTCTCCTTAGATCCGATAATAACATAAGCTTTCTTTTGGTTTCTGTAATACTTGTCATGAAAGTCTTTAAGATCAGTAAGAGACAGCGTTTTTATCTTTTCGTAAACTTCTTTTCTGATATCATAATTGATCCCCAGTTTTTTCAGTCTTTCATATTCTGATATAACTGAGAACTTAGTAATTCTCTGTGTATTCACATTTTCTATGATGGAAGACAATGCATTTTTATATAACCCTTCTGATTGGGGCATGTCCTCATAAAGCTCCAGCATACCATCAATTGCTTCTTTTATCTTGTCTGCCTGAGTTCCTATGTATGATGAGATGTAATTGGGATCGTCTTTTCTCCATGCATTTTCATATCGTGATTTTACCGCATAAGCTAAGGCTCTCGATTCTCTTAATTCCTGGAATACAATAGAGCTCATGCTGCCTCCAAAGTATTCATTAAACAAAGCTACCTTCGGAAGTATGCTTTTATCAAATGCAATTGACCTTGACAAAAAAGATCACTTCACCTTGAACCATTTCATAGTTGGCCCATAGTACTTCGTTTTCATTTATTTCCCTTAGAGTGAATTTTTCAGGAGCCGGAGGCGCTTTTAATTCAGTACCGCACTTATGAATAGAGCTCAGGCTCTTATTGAGTCTGATGGCATCTGTTGGTCCATAATAAAGAACACGATGTTTTATAGTGTTCAGACTTTTTATGATATCAGTCAATTCATTCGGATTCATGGAACGTAGTTGTTCCTCTGAAAGGATTGTAGTAAAAGGAGAATGAGGGCCATATTTGGCATAACTCACTAGACCTGACCGAAATATGATGTCCTTGTTGAGCTTATTGTCTTTTCTCGCTTTTAGTGACCTTTCTACAAGATCTTTATAAGCACCAGGATCTGGCTGAGGGGTCTTTAGTATTTTTTCAAAAAGCTTTAGTCCCTGACTAAAATTTTCCTGGAGTCCTGTCAACGTAATATACATAGCATCTGCAGAAATGGAGAAGGAATAGGAACAGCCTATTTTATAAAACTCTTTTTTCAGTTCTTCACTTGACAAACCTTTTACTCCTAAATAGTCAAGATAACTGACAGCAAAGCCATATTTGGGTGAATGTTCTCTTCCTATATCCCATACATAGCTTAGCGTAAATATGTCGTTTTCCGTATTCTTTTTATAAGTAACAGGTAGCTTAGTCTTTGTTTGAAACTGCAATAATTCCTTGTTAAAATCTATCCATACAGGTTTAATACTATCGCTGGGTTGGTTCATTACATATTCAAAGAAAGGAGAGTGATCTTCTCTGTTTACGGGGACAGGCGATATTTGAGGTTTGGGTACTTTTTTGATAGTGGTATCAGTCCCTGTAAATTTATAAACTGCTACGAAATTTGAATCAAATTTTTGTTTTACAAATTCTATGATTTGCTCTTTGGATATAGAGGAAAGGATGTCTGTTTCTGCTACGCTTCTCTTCCAAGGTTCTCCTGTGATAAAGCTCTCAACAAATGCATCTGCTCTGGCTTTATTGCTTTCATAAGACTTCATTTGAGACATTTTGATATCATTGATGGTAGCTTTAATTAACCAATCTTCAAATTTCCCTTTCTTTAATGAATCTATTTGGGCGAGCAATAATACCTTAAGATCTTCCAGAGTCTGTCCCTGTTTTGGTCTTCCTCCCATTACGAAGACAGAATAGTCATTCAATGCCATGTCGTAGGCAAAAGCGGAAAGTACTTTTTGTCTCTGATTGAGGTTCAAATCTATCAGGCCGGCTTGTCCATTAGTGAGCAGCAGGCTTATAAGTTTTAAATAATAAAAATCAGGAATAAAGTTTTGTTTAACTTCTTGTCCTTTTACGCCGTCAAATCGAAATGCTAATGTCAGGTTTTCCGCATCGGGTCCGTAAACATTAATTTTTTCAGGCTTCTTAATCGGACTTTCTGTTGGAGGGATGAATGGGGGAACATCTTTTTCCTTTAGCTTGCTGAAGTTTTTATCAATGATTCTGATTGCTTGCTCAGGATCGAAATCACCGCTCATGCATATTGCTATATTATTTGGTACATAATATCTGTCAAAATACCTTTTTATCTCTGTAATAGAAGGATTTTTCAGATGCTCTACTGTTCCTATAGTTGTCTGGGTTCCGTATTGATGTCTTGGGAAAAGTCCTGCCATCATTGCTTCATAGACTTTTCTCCTGTCGTTATCCAAACCTCTGTTCTTTTCTTCATAGACAGCTTCAAGCTCAGTATGGAACAGACGAGGAACTACTATACTGAAACGCTCACTTTCTATTTCAGCCCATCTCTCCAGGCTGTTAGATGGAATATCGTTTACATAGACAGTCTGTTCGAGAAATGTATATGCATTAGTCCCTGTGGCTCCAATGTTACTTAACATTTTATCATATTCATTGGGAATACTGAAGTTAGCTGCCAGCAGAGAAGTGGAGTCTATTTTTTGGTATAGTCTTGTTCTTTGATTCTCATCTCTGGTTGTCCTGTATACTTCATAAAGATTTTCTATTTCTTTTAGTAAAGGTTCTTCTTTGGTCCAGTCCTTTGTTCCGATTTTTGAAGTGCCTTTGAAAAGTATGTGTTCCAGATAATGTGCGAGACCGGTATTGGTAGCAGGATCGTTTTTGCTTCCGGCTCTTACAGCAATATAAGTCTGGATTCTAGGAGCGTCTTTGTATACTGTCATATATACCTTCAGCCCGTTTTTCAATGTATAGATCCTGGTTTTCAGTGGATCATTTGTAACTGATTCAAAAGTGTAATCTCCCGAAGAATGTCTTTCTGTAACATACTTCGATGGTTGTCCTAATACCCATAATGGGAGTAGGAGTAAAAGGAAAATTTTCCTGATCATTTGACTATTATAAACTTGTTTTAAAAATTATTGACATTAATAAGGGAAACCCCTTAGTGGTTCTAAAAGTTATTTCCAGCGAAATTTAAAAAATAAAAATGATAGCTTGATTAGAATTCAGATTCAAGGCCGAATCTTTTTCTTAACTCATCAATAATGGGATATTTCTGAGTAAGGTAGTTCAGCTTCTCTTTTGGGGTATAGATTAATTTTACTTCATCCTGAGAAGAGAGTTCAGCTTCAAGTTGCAGGGTTTTATTGCTAATCTTGCTTCTTAGAAAATCAAGCAATGATGATCTCATTTCATTTATCTGGTCTTGTTGGATGAAATTATCAAGTTTGATTTTGATAATATTACCGTCTACCAGATCATATACTCTGTCAATAATAAAGTATTCGTTCATTTTACCTTCATTTCTCAGCATCATGGCATATTCCTGCCAGTACTTCATGAGTTCTTTCGGGTCAATAGGCTTATTGACAGTAATCAGATCTGATGCGGAAACAGTTTCGGTTTTCTTTTCAGGTACTTTAGTGTCGGCTCCTTTTTGGAGATCTTTCAGACTGGGAAGCTTGATCGTGGATTTAAGCTCAGATTTCTCAGCAGCAACGGGCTTGGGAGCCGCTGGCCCAATGTTAGATGTGGATTCGGAAGGCGCCTCTGCCGGCGCCCCGGATCCAATATTATTTACTGTATCAGCTTTTTTTTTTTAACTCCTCAGGCATAGCCCGGAGTTCAGTACCAAGATTTATAGCCTGGTTGAGAAAGGCCATCTTCATGAGCGCCAGCTCTATGAGGAGTCTCGGGTTTTTGCTGTTTTTAAATTGAAGATCACATCCGCTGATAATATTCAGACAAGACATAAGAAATGAAATAGAGGTTGCTTCTGCCTGAGAACCATACTTCTGTTTCACTTCATCTGATACTTCAAGGAGTTTGAGTGTTGCAGCATCTTTGCAGACAAGGAGGTTACGCAAATGCTCACCTAATCCTATGATAAAGTTATGTCCGTCGAATCCATCTCTCAAGATTTCATCATATACAAGCAATGCACCTGACACATCCTGACGATTCAGTAAATCTGTCATCTTGAAATAATAATCGTAATCAAGAATATGCAGGTTGTCAATTGTACACTTGTAGGTAACAGTGTTATCGGAAGAGAAAGTAACGATCAGGTCAAATAATGAAAGGGCATCCCTTAGCGCTCCATCCGCCTTTTGGGCGATCAGGTGTAATGCCTGAGTTTCAGCTTTAATGGATTCTTTTTCAGCAATTCTTTCAAGATGAGAGGCAATATCTTTTACTGAGATTCTGCTAAAATCAAATATCTGACAACGTGAAAGAATAGTTGGTATAATCTTGTGTTTTTCAGTCGTTGCCAGGATAAAGATGGCATATTTCGGAGGTTCTTCCAGCGTTTTAAGAAATGCGTTGAAAGCCGCATTGGATAGCATGTGAACCTCGTCTATGATATAGATTTTATATTTTCCGTACTGAGGCGGGTATCTTACCTGGTCTACAAGGTTTCTGATGTCATCAACAGAGTTGTTAGAGGCAGCATCGAGCTCGTGTACGTTAAATGATGCATTGTTATTAAAGCTTTTGCATGATTCACATTCATTGCATGCTTCAATTTCAGGGGTAATGTTTTCGCAATTGATTGTTTTGGCCAAAATACGGGCATTTGTAGTCTTACCGACTCCTCTTGGTCCGCAAAAGAGAAATGCCTGTGCTAAATGCTTGTTTTTGATAGCATTTTTTAGCGTTGTAGTTATATGAGACTGACCGACAACTGTTTCAAAAGTAGTCGGACGGTATTTCCTTGCCGAAACAACAAAATTTTCCATCCTCGCAATTTATATAATTTCTGGTATTTTTTAAACGGAAGGAACGTCTAAATTGGATACTTTATGCGGAAAATTTCAATGCGGCTGTTTCAAAGAAGGTTAGAAGGCTGAAAGCTAAAAGCTTAAAAAAAGTTGAATGTCTAAAGTTAAAAGTTTAAAGTCTCAAAATGCCCTGCATGTAACATGTTGATTTTAAATATTTGTTGATAAATCTAGACTGTTGTCCTTCTGGACAACAGCCTTTCTGGTAATTTATTAAAGGTTAGTTTGATAATATTTTAAAAAGTCTTGCAGCTTTTTTTCAGGATTTTCATCAAATAGTCTTTCTTCTTCCACATGGCCACAGTGATTAAGAATAGTCACCTTGCATTTTTGCTCTTTTCTGGCAAATTCAAAAGTTCTGAGTACTATATCCCTTTTAGTCGGGCTTCTGAAAATAACTCTGTCAGAAATGGCTTCTTTTGCTTCCCAGCAAGAGCCAGCCGGCACAATGCTAATTGATCTGTTCATATCTGTAATGTGTTATTCTGTTGGTGATGATTTTAATTTAAAACACCTTTTGTTAAAAAAGGTTTAATATTTAACCTTTCGGTAATAAATTTTTTTTTAATTTTTCAATTATTAAACACTTACTAATGAAAGCTTTCATTGCTCATCTTTTTACATTACTATCTTTTTCATCAATGGTTTTTGCTCAAAAGGGGCTTTTGCATTCGGGACCAATGCCGGGCTTTTCAGGGAAAAACAGGGTGCTTATCTGGCTTCAGACCAAAGAACCGGCAACAGCATATATCAAATATTGGATATCAAAAAATGCAGATAGTTCTCTGCAGAGTCCTGAAATAACATCTGATAAAGTAAGTGGGAACACTTTTCATTTCAATATTCAGAATCTTAAATCAGGAGAAAGGTATCAGTATGAGGTATATATTAATAGTATTAAACAGGAGTTTGAGGATCCTCTATTCTTTCGAACCCAGCCTGATTCAGCTGTTGGTGGAGAGATTTCTTTTGCAACCGGAAGCTGCGCTTATACAAAAGAACCTGAAACTGACAGTGAAGAATATAGGGGGATTTATCATATTTATAATTCTATTGCGGCTCTTAAACCTGACTTTACGCTTTGGCTGGGTGATAATATATATTTCGAAAATAGTGATATCACAAGCAGAGAAGGGATGTTGCACCGATATACTTTTTCAAGGGGTAATCCTTATTTGCAAAAGCTATTAAGAACTTCTCATCACTATGCTATCTGGGACGATCATGATTATGGTCCCAATGATGCAGACAGCTCTTTTAAGAACAAAGCAATAAGCAATGAAATGTTTAATTTATTCTGGTGTAATAATGACGTAAGAAGGTTCAATAGGAATAATAGCATAGCCAATGTATTCTCGTGGAATGATGCAGATTTTTTTTCTTCTTGATGACAGAACATTCAGGGCTCCTGCAAAGAATGCAAGAGCAAATAAACAACTGCTGGGAAAAGAGCAGATAGACTGGCTTATTAAAGAACTTAAGAGAAGTGATGCAATATTTAAGTTTATTGCTATGGGAGGTCAGATCCTGAATCCAGATAAGGTATCAGAAAATTATTCGAAATATAAGAAGGAATGGAAGTACTTGCTGAGTGAACTGGATAAAAGTGGAGTAGGAGGAATATTACTCCTGACGGGTGACAGGCATTTTTCTGAAGTTACCATGATGGCCAGAGATGGTAAATATCCCTTGTATGAGCTGACATGCTCTCCTCTTACCTCCAGTGTAGCGAAGAAGGAGGTTGGAAATAATAAATTGCGAGTAAATGGATCTTTGATTACTGAAAGAAATTTCAGTATAATCACTATTGGCAGTGAAGGAGAAAAACGATTTGTAAAGATGACTATTTATTCAAATAGCGGAAAGCCTTTATGGGAAAAGAGGATTAATAAATCTGAGATATACTAAGAAAAGGGAAAAAAAAAGCACCCCTTCATCCTTACATCCCAAAAAGATATTTGGCAAGAGGAGAGCTAGTAAGGATATTTAACTATGACAGCTTTACTATACTATATGTCCTAATGAAGTGAAAATTTTTTTTATCTGATCAGCTGTATTGGAACTTTTGATGAGAGACTTGTTTACTCCTGCGTTTTCTGCTATTTTTTGCTGTTGAGTATCATCAATATTGTGAATGAGTAGCAAGTAGTCGCTCGGAAATTTTTCTTTCAGTTGCAGTAATGCCTGTATTGAAAAGTCTGCAATAAGTGAATCAATAACGACAAGGTACAGATCTTCTTTTTTCTGAAATGATTCATCAAGAAATTCTTTCATTGAATTATATACACGAAATTCGAGAATCCCTCTTTCTTCAAGTTCTTTGTGTAAACTTCCAAAGCTAGTCTTGCTGTTTTCCAAAAGAATCAATCTGTTCATATCAAACCTCTTGATGTGTTCTAATTTATGAGAATAACATGGGTAATTTAAGGATAGTTTATATAGCCCTTTTTATTGATTTTTCCATGAATTGCCGAACGAGGCTTCATCTATAAAATGTTAAGAGATATAGGCTAAAACATTTGAAGAACATGGAAATTATTAGTCCGGCTTTTAGAAACGGAGGGATGATTCCTCTTGAGTATACATGTGAGGGGGCAAGTATTAATCCCGAGTTACAATTTTTGGATGTTCCAGAGAATACCCAAAGTCTGGTGTTGTTGGTTGAAGACCCGGATGCCCCGACAAAAATATGGGCTCATTGGGTTGTCTTTAATATGCCTGCTGATTGCAAAGGAATTCCGAAAAATTCAGAGCCTGATGGCATTGAAGGGATATCTTCAGGAGGAACTCTTGGATATGAAGGCCCTTGCCCTCCTGTTGGAGAACATCATTATATCTTCCGTTTATTTGCTTTGGATAACAAGCCTGCCATACCCGAAGAGTCAGATAGGAGAATGCTTTTAAATTACATAAAAGGGCATGTCATAGAGGAAGCAACTCTTGTTGGAACCTATGAACGACAGAAAACTAAGACAGTAACAGTGAACAGCAGAAACAGAAACAGTGAACAGTAAACAGAATTAGTCGCAGAAAAAATTTTAATAGAATAGGAAGGTTCCCCCTTCCTATTCTGATTTTACGTTTTCTTAAATAGTTATTCCTTTGGTTTTTATTCACTGTTCCTTACTACTGTTACTGTTCACAGTTTATGTCGCTGTTACTGTTTTTTGAACTTTTATGAAAAGATCTCTGTATGATATTTAACCCGATTTAAAGAGAGAATTTTCAGATACTTTTTCAGCAGGGTGCTGAGGGTAAAATTTTATTTTATAGGCGCGATGAGACAGCTTAAAATTACACAATCTTTAACAAACAGAGACAGTTCTACAGTAGAGAAGTATTTCAACGAAGTGTCAAAAGCAGAACTTCTGACGCCGGATGAAGAAGCAATACTTGCAAGAAAAGTAAGAGAAGGAGATGAAGCCGCTTTGGAAAGATTAGTAAAAGCAAATCTTCGTTTTGTTATTTCAGTAGCGAAACAATACCACTATGGCGATATTCCTCTTAATGATTTGATTAATGAGGGTAATATCGGCCTTATTAAAGCTGCTCAGAAGTTCGATGAAACAAAAGGGTTTAAGTTTATTTCATATGCAGTATGGTGGATCAGGCAATCTATACTGGATGCTTTATCCAAAAATGGAAGATTTGTCAGACTTCCATTGCATAAAATAATGGAACGCTCTAAAATAAAGCAATTCAGTTCAAAATTTGAACAAAAATTTGAGAGAGAGCCAACACCTGAAGAAGTTGCCGAACACGTTGACTGCAAACCTCAGGAGGTGGTAGATTTAAATCCTATAGGAGATAAGCCTGCATCACTTCAGGCTGAGTTTGATGATGGAGAAGGGTGTATGTTGGATATCCTGAAGCATTCCAGTTCATCTAATCCTGATCAGGACCTAATGTTTGATTCTGTAAGAAAAGATATAGAACGAATTTTAAAAAAACTTTCGGATAGGGAAAGGGAAGTTATACTTAGGTTTTTTGGACTTGGAAGGGAATACAGCGAATCATTGGACGACATTGCAGCAACAATGGGGCTTACCAAGGAGAGAGTGAGACAGTTAAAAGAATGTGCTTTGCGCAAGTTGAGGTCCGGGGTTAAACCTGAGTTGCTGACCGCATATTTGTAGATAATTTTTGTAAGCCTCCTAAGAAGTTATCTCTAAGTTGTTTAATTTGCTTATAATTATATAGTTAACAAAATTCATGAATATGAGTTTTTAAAATAAAGGAAGTAGTCATGAATGAAATATACAACGTCTGTTCGGAAAAAATTGAATCCATGAAGAAATGGATAGTGGATTATCTGGAAGACGAAAGTGCTGTCGTTCTGATTTCTGAGGGACAGTGTGATAAGGATAGTATGGAAACGAATGTGATGATATTATACCCCAATCAGGATACGGTAATAGGGAAGTCAGTAGGTTTTTTCAAGATTAAAAAGCATTTAACGGAAATTGAGCAGTCAGATATTCCTTGTCTGTTTAATGGAAAGCTTTGCAGGGAGATGAAACCATGGAGATTAACAATAGACAGCCATGCTGAGCATCAGTTTGTTTTGAAGCAAAGGTTGTAATAAATATAAGAATTGAATACTAAAAAAAGATGCTTCTGATCTGAGGAGTATCTTTTTTTAGTATTATATCATAGTTTTTTTAATCATCAGATCGGTCGAAACCTTTGAGATCTGTGTCTTCGATTTCATTGTCATCAATTCCTCCCTTAGTGCCTTTATGGATTGATTCAACATTTTTCCTGATCTCTTCATTTGCGATTCCTGCACCAAAGGGTAAATGCTCTTCTTCATGATGTTCCAAAGAAGGTGTTTCACTGGAAACTTTTTTAGCTTCTTTCTTTTTCATGTGTTTAGGCATTTTCAAGGAATCTCTGTTGCTGCCGATTTTTCTAGGACGGATTTTCTTTACAACCATATCCTTTTCAAGCGGAGGATTAAAGCTTTCATCTTCCAATCGTACATTTTTATCAACATTTATGCGGGATGTAATTTCCTCCTGTATGGATTGATTATCCTTTAAATCTTCTTCATTAAGGGTTACATCCGATAAATCTTCGTCGCCCTCAACTACTGCTGCAAGATCCAGTATCTGATTCATAATATCCGGAAGATCTTCCTGAGCAATTCTCCATAGAGGATGCAGATCAAGTTCAAGTGTTTCGTCAAAGTGCGCATATTGCAGGCCTTTCAGCATATCCCAATCTATCTCTCCATATTTATCTCTGAACTCATCACTTAGCATTGCAGAGGCACCACCTATCATAACAAGTTGTTCTATCACTGCTTGTCTTTCATTATCTGAAATACTAAACTCTGAGAAATCATTTCTTCCGATATAACTTTGTATTTCTCTTATGGAATCGGCCATATCCAGAAGCCTGATTCTATCTTCACTTACCATTGCCATAATCCATTCCTTTTCTATCTAACAAGAAAATTCATCCTTTACGTTTCCTAAAACTGATTACATTAAATTTTTTGTTATTGTGTAAGTAATGGAAAATTAAATCTAACAAGGATGCTGTTATCTTTTGAAGAAGATGCATTGATTTTAATTACCGGAACCGGGCAGTTACCTGAAAGGGTAAAGCATAAGGTTACAGGTATTGACGATCCCAAACTCTCGGAGCGTTTAGAAAAAGGATTGTTGACTTTTCTTCACCTTGTGAGACCAGCTTTTGATGAGATCGTAACTTTAGCAAAGGTCGCAAAAAAGAATTTTGTACCCTTTTATGTACTAGGCAAAGTAGAACGTGAGAATCCTGATAAAGTAATCAATTTTAAAGTGAGAAAAAGGCTGAGACGACAGGGTGTAAAGAATGTTTATCTTACTGATGACCGAAAAGAATGGAATGCTCTTTCATTCAGATTTAAAAGGATGCGCACCAGAATGTGTGATGAACATGGCCCTTTTGATTTTATAGGAGATGTTCATGGTTGCTATGAAGAGCTGAATGCTTTGCTTGATAAGTTAGGTTATGTGACTACTGAGACCATAAAGAATGGTTCAATTAACAAAAGATATTTTCATCCTGATAAAAGAAAATTAGTGTTCCTTGGGGATATGGTTGACAGAGGTCCGGCTAGTGACAAGGTAATGGAACTTATCCTTGATTTAAATAATCAGAACATAGCTTATGCTGTTCTTGGCAATCATGATGAAAAGTTTTTGCGCTACCTGAAAGGCAATCCTGTTAAAGTAAATAGTGGACTCGAAACAACAATAGTACAGTTTGAGGGAAAGTCTGAAAAGCTTAAGAATAATGTGATCCATTTTCTGAAAGGCTTACCTTCTCATTATGTTTTGGATGACGGACGTATCATTGCTGTTCATGCGGGTATAAGGGAAGATATGCAGGGAAAGGATAAAAGGGAAATAAAAGACTATTGTGTTTTTGGAGAGCCAGGAGAAGAGAAAAAGGAGGACGGACTTCCTGTAAGGCAGGATTGGGGACGCAATTATAATGGGAAGGCTAAAGTTGTATATGGACATACTCCGGTGAAAGATCCATTCTGGATTAACAATTCCATTGATATAGACAGTGGGTGTGTTTTTGGGGGAAAGCTAACCGCTTTAAGATATCCCGAGATGAAACTTATATCTGTAAATGCTTTCGATACTTATTATCCTGGAGTTGATTTTGTGGACTTTACAAAAGAGTGGAATCTGCAGGATTAAAATTTAGTTTGAATTAAAAGAGAAAAGGGAGTTAGGCTGAACCATATGAAAGATGTATCTCTTGCATTAACTATACTTACAGCCATGATCACACCTGCAGTGCTGATCCTGGCTACAACTTCGCTCATTGTGGCTACGAGCCAGCGCCTGGGCAGGAATATTGATCGTGCCAGGAACTTATCTGAGAGACTGATCAGAAATTTATTTACCAAAAAAGCGCTTTCGGAGAAAGAACATGTTTATAATCAGTTAAGTAAGGTTACCAGAAGAACAAGGTTGTTACAAAGAGCTATGACTATACTCTATGTGGCTCTAAGCGATTTCGTTGCTACCAGTATTTGCATAGGTGTTGTGGAAATTGTGAATATCCGTTTTACATGGCTACCTTTGGTTCTTGGGATATTTGGTTCAGGGCTAGTATTCTATGCAACGCTTTTATTGATTTCAGAATCAGGGATTGCATTGATTGCCGTAAGGGAAGAAATGAATTATGTTTTGGATGTTGGAACCGAAAAGTTTAACTCCAGACATGAGGAAGATGATATCTAATCCAAAACTTAATTAAGTTTATTCCACTTACCGGCAATTTTTTGCAGCTCACCGATTTTTTATTTTTATTTTTTTATGTGCTTTCTATTTTTGACTTGTCAAGCAGAAAAAATATGAAAAAAGATCATTATTCGAATACGAAAAAATCATCTATGGATGCTTTCTGGTCATCCCTGTTTTTTATTGGTATCGGAGCCGTTCTATTATTTAAAAACCTAGAAATATTGATACTACCTTCTTATGTATACACCTGGAAGATGCTTTTGATTGCCTTTGGCATATATAATATTCTGCTCCGAAACTGGATGTTTGGTCTTACTATGGCTGGGATAGGTACTTTCTTTATATTGCCCGAAGCCCTGAACATTCCTAAGTTAGAGATTTCTAAAATATGGCCGGCAATACTTATATTGATAGGTTTAGGAATTTTCTTCAAAATGATCTTTCCTAAAAAAAAGTATTAATCGATTTTAAAATGGATTCAACGATAGATATAACTGAAGAAAATTATATGGAAACTACTGTCATCTTTAGCGGAGCTGAAAAGCAAATTAGCTCATATGATTTTAAAGGAGGAAAAGTAACAGCAATCTTCGGAGGTGCTGAAATAGACCTCACCAATTGTTACCTTTCAAAAGAAAACAATGTGATAAATATTGTTGCAGTCTGCGGAGGTTTGACATTGGTTGTACCACATGATTGGAATGTTCGTTCAGAACTGGTGACAATTATGGGAGGTTTTGAAGATAAAGCAGCCACAAAAAATAGAGATGCATATATAGATCCTGCTGCTGAAATTGTCCTTAAAGGAACTTTAGTAATGGGAGGAGTTGAAATTAAAAGAGGGTAAGATGATTCATCCTTTTACCGGAAAAATTAAACAGCTTTATTTTTATATCACTGTATGGGTATTGATTTCAATGGTCCATACAGTGATATTGTTTATTTTGTATCAACAGTCACTTCTTTCGGCATTGCTGGATGCAGTGGTTTTTAATTTTTTCTTCTCTTTCACAGGCCTGAGCCTTTGGTACATGGTCAGGTATCTTAATTTTGAAAACCAGACTTTCTACTTTATCTGTACTAATTACCTGGGAGCAGCAGTGATATATGTATTTTTTTCTGTAGGATCAGGGTATTTTATATTGAATGCAATAAACATTGGTAATAATAAGTACCTGGAGTTCCTTGATGCATCTTTACCCTGGAGGGGGATATCCGGAATCTTTTATTTCCTGGCTTTTATAATGAGTTATTACCTGATCCTGTTTTCCAGGACGATAAAGGAAAAGCAGTTAAAGGAGGCTGAGCTGAAGGCTGCAATTCAGGAGACAGAACTGTCGATGTTAAAATCTCAGCTCAATCCTCATTTTATATTTAACAGTCTCAATTCTATCAATGCCTTGACGATACTGGATCCTAAAGCTGCGGGTGAAATGATAGTCAAGCTCTCTACTTTTCTAAGAAAGTCCCTTGATCAGGGCAAGATACCCTTTATCTGTATTGAAGAGGAGCTTGAAACTATAAATTTATATCTTGATATTGAAAAAATACGTTTCGGAGAAAAGTTGCAGATTAAATCAGATATAAAAGATTCTGTAAAGAGCTCCTTAATACCTCCTATGTTGTTGCAGCCTTTAATTGAGAATGCCGTAAAGCATGGGGTTTATGAAAGT
The DNA here is from genome assembly GCA_024707265.1 of Sporocytophaga sp. Lineage (GTDB taxonomy): Bacteria > Bacteroidota > Bacteroidia > Cytophagales > Cytophagaceae > Sporocytophaga. The sequence continues at coordinate 1,043,310 of JANQAB010000002.1, forward strand.
CTTGAATGCATTGAGATTATAATCAATGCTGAACTCGTAAAGGACCTTTTACATATTTCTATTGAAAATACCTTTGACCCTGAAATAAAAAAGGAAAGTCGCAAAGGAATAGGATTGAGGAATGTGGCGCAAAGGCTATTTCTTACCTTTGGAAGATCAGACCTGTTAAAAGTAAACAGAGCACATCGTAAATTTCGTGTAGATGTTCTTATTCCTCAAAAACAAATATGACTAAATATAAAGTAATCATTACGGATGATGAGCCACTTGCGAGAAGCCTTATCAGGTCCTATCTTAAAGATGATTCTGAAATGGAAATAATAGCTGAGTGTGGTGATGGTTTTTCTGCGTTAAAATCTGTTCAGGAGTTCCAACCGGATCTTCTTTTCCTGGATATACAAATGCCAAAGCTGACAGGGTTTGAAATGCTGGAGCTGATGGACACTCCTCCTTTGATTATTTTTTCAACAGCTTATGATGAATATGCACTCAAAGCTTTTGAAATAAATGCAGCCGACTACCTTCTGAAGCCCTACTCCAGAGAGCGTTTTGAACAGGCGATTAAAAAAGCGAAAGCCATGCTCCAACATGGTAAATCTGTAAACAAAACTTCGGGAATTAACAATACCTTAAGACAAAAGGCTGGCACCCTTGAAAGGGTCGCTGTTAAAACTGGTAATAAAATCAATGTGGTTTTGGCAGAAGATATTTTTTACCTTGAGGCACAGGATGATTATGTTATGATTTATTGTACAGCAGGCAAATTTTTAAAGCAGCAAACGATGAAGTATTTTGAAGATGCCCTTGATCCTACAATATTTATGAGGGTCCATAGATCCTATATAGTTAACCTCAATGAAATTATTCAGATTGAGCCTTATGAAAAGGACAGTCATCTTATCGTCTTACGCAACGGCGCTAAAATACCTGTAAGCAGAAGCAATTATTCCGAATTGAAAAAGACTCTTAATTTTTAAGCTTTTTCATCAGACTATTTTTTAAACATCCATAAACACAATGAGTATTCTTTGGTGTAATTGGTATATCGATGACTCCGGAAGTTCCCGTTCTATTGACTAAAATGTTCCTGTTCTGGATTAATGAATGGTACATTACATTCGTTGTCCTGTTCCTTATGTTTATTGGTTTTGAAGCAGGTTTTAGAATGGGAATTAAAAGCCCGGCCGTGAGTGATGAAAAAAGAAGAAATGTAGTGACAAATTTTCAGGTAGGATTGATTAGCCTACTGGGACTAATGATTGCATTTACCTTTGCAATGGCTGTCTCCAGGTTTGATGATGGTCGTACCCTTCTGGCAGAAGAAACGGATGCGATTGAAACTGCCTATTACAGATGTGACCTGGTGCCTGTGCCCATTAGGATGAAGCTGCATAAAGCATTAAGAGAATATATTGATGTACGGCTTTTGTTTTATCAGCCAGATCTCGATGAGTCAAAGGTTTGGGAAGTAAATAAGCATACCAGAAAACTTCAGAATGAATTATGGTCCTACACTCCAGACATTACGAAGGAATTACCAGACTACCTTGAAGCAGTGGTAATAGACTCTCTGAACAAACTAATCGATGCGAGTAATAGACGTTATATTGCTATGGAAAATCATGTTCCGGAGCCCATCTTTTTCTTATTGTTTCTTATATCAGTATTAAGTAATGTCGCAGTAGGTTATAGCTGTGGAATTGCTTCGGACAGGCATATTTTCTTTACCATCTTGTTTTCATTGTGTATATGTGCCATTCTCTTAGTGGTAATGGATCTGGACAGACCAAGAAGAGGACTGATACTGGTAAGTCAGGAGAGTTTGGTAGAATTAAAAAAAGCAATTGAGAAGAAAGAGATGTAAGAGAAAAGTATCAAGCTTTCATTAGGCTGAAAGCTTGATATCTTTATCTGTTATTATTTCCCATTTTTTTGAGATCAATGCTTCTTTAGTGATGATAAGGCTGATCGGGTTTTCTTCTTCCTGTTCCATAGGGTATGGACTAAGTCTGAAACTGTTTTTATTTTGATGATAGGAGTTGATCTTGTATATTCTCCCTTTAGGATTTCTTAATATATCTTCAGGTTTCAGTTCAATTGCTTCGGTAATTAAAATTTTCTCTTCCATTTTAGTATAATCATTTCCGTTAGTCTTTACAAAGGCTGATAAATGGTGGTTTCTGTAATTTCTGACGCAGAGATTAATACGAGATAAATATTCAGTTTCATCAAACTCAGCCTTTTGGTAATATCATTAACCATGTGAGTAAATAACCGCCATGAAATGCTTTTTGTTTGGATTTTACAAAGAAGCATTTTGGAGAAAATTAGTTTAAGGGCATGAGATCTGTATTTATCTCATATTCATACCCTTTTAAAAGCTGTGGTTAAAATTGTATAAAGTTCAGGATGTTTAATCTTAAACTTATCAGGATTTTCAAAAAAGTACTCGCAAACAACGGCAAAAAACTCTGCAGAATTGGTAACTCCATAAGGGTTGATATCCGAACGCCCCTGTTTGATTTTTTCAATTTCCTTATACATCAGGTCTGTCCAGGGTCTGACCAGACTAGGGGGTAATATGGATTTCGGAATGCCATCAATAGATCCGTCAGTCTCATCAATGAGATGGGCGAATTCGTGAAAACCAAGATTGTCCCTGCCGTTCATATATGCAAAACCACGAATAAGCGATTGCATGGATAGAAGCATAATATGCCTGTTCTGAAAAGGTCTTACCTGTCCGAGTAAAGTTCCCCCACGCTCAGGATCATTTGGCTGATTAGGATTTACTTCTTCATCGTAAATGAGAATTTCAACAAGGTTAAAATAGTCCCATTCATCAAAATAAAATATAGGGATGATAGCACTCGAAGCAGCCAGCAGACGAAGCTGATCACTTATTTCAATTTCTACTCCGGTGATTCTTATATCGTGGAGAAATAATTTGATCTTGTTTTCATATCTTATTTTTTGGAGATCATCAAGGTCACGATAGAAAGCTATTTCTTTCTTCAGAATTTCTTTCCAGCTTTCAGGAAATGGTTCATTCAGAATTTTCTCCTTTTTCTTTTTCTCACTTTTTATCCAGAAAGAAATAAAAAAAGCAATTCCTGCAAATGCGATTACCAGAAATAGGAAAAGATAAAAAGTGAGAAGCATTATCTATTGAGCTGTATAAGGCGAAAATAATTGGGTTTGGGGGTTTTCATTTGCGTTCATGCAAACATCGCAGGAACCGCAGTTTTCAGTGTCATATGTATCGCCGAAATACTCCAGCAGGTATTTTCTTCTGCAGGTATTTATCTCACAGAATTCGGCCATTCTACCCAGCTTTTTAAACATAAGCGCTGTTTGTTCCGAGTTATTTTCAACCTCAACATAACGTTTCATTTTGTTGACATCAGCGCTACTGTAGAAAAGAATAGCTTCGCTAGAGTTACCATCACGTCCGGCCCTTCCGGTTTCCTGATAATACCCTTCAATATTTTTAGGTAAATCCATGTGTACCACATATCTGACATCAGGTTTGTCTATTCCCATTCCGAAGGCAATGGTAGCTACTATGATTTTCACATCCCCTTTGATAAAGGCATCCTGGTTCTGTTCCCTTACCCATTTGTCGAGACCGGCATGATACGGTCTTGCATTGTATCCTTCAAGACGAAGCTTGGCAGCAAGCTCTTCAGCTGATTTTCTTGAAAATACGTAAATGATTCCGCATTCTTGCCTTCTTGGTCTCAGGTAAGAAACAAGCTTGGCGTATCCGTCTTTTTTAGCTCTTACGTGATATTTTATATTAGGCCTGTTAAACCCTGCAACCAATATTTCCGGGTCCTTCAGCTGCAGTTGTTGAATAATATCTTTTCTGGTAAGATCATCAGCCGTAGCAGTCAAAGCAATCACAGGTACTCCTGGAAATTTATTACGTAACTCTCCCAGTTGAAGGAACTCAGGTCTGAAGTCGTGACCCCATTGGGAAATACAATGAGCTTCATCAACTGCTATAAGCGAAACCTTTACTGATTTCAATAGCTCCATCAATTCGTTTTCTTCTCCAAAGAATCTTTCAGGAGCCAGATATAAAACTTTTAATTGTTGGTTTTCGATTTTCTCAAGAGTGTCCAATCGTTCACTTACTCCAATAGTAGAGTTGAGGCAGGCAGCTTCTACTCCTTTAGACCTAAGGGTGTTTACCTGATCTTTCATAAGAGCAAGCAAGGGTGATACCACGATGGTTAATCCTTCAAGTACAAGTGCTGGAACCTGATAGCAGAGTGATTTGCCACCACCAGTGGGCATGAGGACGAAGGTATCTCTTCCTGATAATATACTCCTGATTGCATTTTCCTGCTCAAACCTGAAAGCGGAATACCCAAATACATTCTGAAGAACCTGCAATGAATCCATTTGTGAAGAACAAAAGAAATAGTAAAAGCCAATTTTAAAAATAAGTGTTTTTTTTATTTGATAACATAACTAATTTTGAACAACTTATTAACACTTGTCTTCTGTGTTTATATTTGATTTACAGTTGTTTATATTTTAAGTAGTTGAAAAGTAATCAGAAAGGTATTAGTAGCTCCGGTTCTTTTCTGTTTAAAACTCCTCTAACGATACAAGAAATCGATGATCCGAAAAAATAATGCCTCCTTCCAATTAGCTGAAATGCTTGCAAGGCATGAGCAACTGGGGTATCTTTTGCTGGATTCCGATTTGAGAATTTTTAATATAAATTTTGAAGCTGAATATATTTTTGGGATCACAAAAAATGATGCGCTGGGATGTGTGATTACGGACCTGTTTCCTTCCCTGAAAAATTCGGAGCATTATACTTACATTAAGGAAGCTTTAAACGGAAATGTCAAAGAGTTGACAGATTTAACGCTAAGTCCATTTTCTATTTTCACCCATGAGTTGTTCCGGTTTTCCTACCTACCTCTTAAGGATGATCATGAAGAAAATACAAATGTTCTAATACTTGTCAAGAATTTACCAAAAGTTGCAGAAGTATTTAATGCGGAAGGCAAAAAATTTGAATTTATTATGGACGAGATAGATGTGGGTATTTGGGAAGTTGATATGATAGGCCATACGTTATACCTAAATAAATCTATGTGTGCCATGTTGAACCTTTCGTCTATTGATGACATAAAGGGAAAAACATATTTTCAGTTTTTTACGCCAAGAAGTATAAAAACTATGAGAAGGCAACATCAGAAAAGGTTAGACGATGTAACTTCCGTTTTTGAAGGAGAATTAATATCGAAGAATGGGAAAATACTGAATGTGATGATCCATGGTACTCCCTTGTTTGATAACTATGGCAACATAAAAGGGTATATTGGAACATTTACTGATATTACTCTTAAGATCAATTATCAAAGAGAGTTAAAAAATTCCGAAGAACGATTCAGAATGTTGTTTGAGAAGTCTCAACGTGCAAATCTTATATCGAAAGACTATAAAATCACCCTCGTAAATGATGCCTTATTAAAAAAGTTTGGATACAGCTCGGCCGATGATCTCATAGGGAAATCACCAACTGTTCTGTTAGCTGCATCTTCGGTAGAAACCATCAATGAACGCATCAGAAGAATCGATAATAAGGAAGAGGTAGAGAGTAGATTTGAACTGTTTTTTTCTGATAAGGATGGAAACGAATTTCCGGCAGAGGTAGAAATAACCTATTTTGTTTTGGCTGATGGAAAATCTACACATATTTCCATTAAAGATATTACAGCTCAGAAATTAGCTGAGGAAGCGATAAGGAAGAGTGAAGATAAGTTTCGGAGTTTGTTTAATACACCAATGATAGGAATTGCATTCACAGATGCAACTTATAAGATAGTGGAGGTCAACTCAAAATTTTTAGATATTATAAAATATTCTAAGGAACAGTTTGAAGAAAATGAAGTGTATTGGAAGGATTTAACTCCGGAGGAATATTTATGGAGGGATGAAAAGGCGGTTGAGGAGTTTATGAAAAATGGATTCATCAGACCTTATGAAAAAGAATATCTATGCAGGGATGGTAGCAAAGTATCTGTGCTTGTTGCATCTGCCGTATTGGGAGGAATCAATAATCTAGGGGTAGTGTTTGTTATTGATGCATCTGAACTAAAGAAAAGCAGGGAAGAAACCAATAAGGTTGCAGAGGAATTGTCTAAGTTTTTGTATATGGCTTCCCATGATCTCAAAGGTCCACTTGCTTCGGTGATTGGTCTTACCATGGTTGCTAAAAATGAGGTGCTGGATCAAAAGGCTATTGACTATTTTTCACTGATAGAAAAATGTACTAAGAAACTCGACAGTTCCTTGCTTAACCTTATGAAGATCATAAGGATAAAAAGCAATGTGTTTGAGTTTGTAGAAATTGATTTTAACAGGCTGGTGCCTGAGGTGCTGGATACTTTGATTTATCAGCAGGCACATGATCTTCCCAGGCTTGAGTTGAATGTTGATCTTAAAACTCCATTTTTTTCTGATGAAGAATTGCTTGTTTCGATCTTTCAGAACCTCTTTGAGAATTCAATAAAATATAAATCTCTGCTGAGAAAGCTTCTGATTATAGTAACTGTGAGAGATGTTAGTAATGGTATTGAGATTATAGTGGAAGACAATGGTAGGGGAATCAATTCAAAAATCATAAACAGAATCTTTGAAATGTTTTATCGGGGCGATTCTGATTCCAAAGGGTCGGGATTAGGCTTATATATAGTTCAGAATGGGATTGAGAAATTTAACGGAAGTATTTCTGTTTGTAACATTGAAACCGGTGGAGCAGCATTCCATATTATATTGCCGAGGGAGTTAGCCAGGCCCTGATATCAAAAGCGCAATTTGATCCGGAAGGGTTTTGGATATTAATATAAACCTTTGGATACCAATAGTAAACCGGGTTTTGCGATAATCGTATAATTTAATAATTAATATATACGATTATGAGAGTTTTAAAACTGTTCGTTTTACTTTGTTTTGTTTTTCAATTTGCTGAAGCCCAGATATTTCAAACTGGGGATGTTAATATAGATGCAGCTCTGAGAAATTTTAATATTCATTCAAAGACTGATTTAAGTTTGTTTAAAAAGAAAATCGGTATTGATTTTGGTTTGTCGGAAGGACGAATAGATCATTTGCTGATTTCTTATAAAATGGAACCCGCTGATTTGTTATTGGTTTTAGAGACTTCCCGCCATTGCAGTAAACCTGTTGAAAAAGTAATTGAGTGTTATGAAGGAAATATAGGTCATGGGTGGGGTGCAATAGCTAAGGATTTAGGTATTAAACCTGGGTCACCTGAGTTTCACGCGATGAAAAAAAATCTAAAGTATAAATGTAAAGGGGATAAAGATTATCGGGGAAATGCCAACAACCATGGGCATAGCAAAGGTAAGGGTAAAGGGAAAAGGAAGTAATCTAAAAGTATGCATAAAAAAGCTCAATGTAAAGGATACATTGAGCTTTTTTTATGTGTTCCGGATAAGTAAGGTATTGAATGAATCAATGCTTTGTTCTTCTTTAGAGCAGGTTTAACATTCCTTTAATACTGATGGTTTATTTATAAACCACCAATGAGAAAATAAAATGTTAAATCAAAACGATCTCGCTTTAATAGAAATTTTAAACGATTGTGGTGCAGCCTGTGAAATGTGTGCTACAGCTTGTTTAAGAGAAGAAAATGTTAAAATGCTGGCAAAATGTATTGAGCTTGACAGAGACTGTGCGGATATATGCAGAACAGCCGCAGCGCTTTTAAGAAGAGACTCTACAATTGCACATCAGTACCTTTTGTTGTGTGAAGAAATTTGCAGGATGTGCGCTGAGGAGTGCATGAAACACACTTCCATGCGGCATTGCAAAGAATGCGGGGAAGAGTGTCTGCGCTGCGCGGAAGCTTGTCATGAGCTTCATGAACCTATATTACAAAAGTAAATGTCAGAAAGGCTGTTTGATTTGAGCAGCCTTTATTCATTTATCTTTGAAAGAATTTTACTCACTACTCCAAGTGTATAATACTTGGCAACATTCTCAATGTATTTTGAAAAATCTATCGGAGCATGATCATTAGCTGAATCGGAAATGGTTCTTACAACAATGTAAGGGATATTAAATTCATAACAGATCTGGCCTACTGCTCCGCCTTCCATTTCTACACATAAAGCATCAGGCAATTCCTTCTGTATTTTATTCAATTGCTGCGCTGATCCGATAAACTGATCTCCGCAACAGATCTGTCCACTGTAAACAGCAGGGGTGCTGAGTGAGAACTGATCAATATATTCCTTGTCAATAAATTTTTGAAAATCATCCTGAAGGAATTCTTCACAACAGGCAACTGCAGAGCAGACAAGCGAATCGTGACATGGGAATATTGCTTTGTCCAATAGAGGAGCTTCAAATTGTGGAAACAAAGGACGAGCATCAAGGTCATGTTGCGTTGCTTCTGTAGCTACAACGATATCTCCGACTTTTAATTTTGTATTGACGGCACCAGCTACACCAGCAACGATAAGCCTGTCTATTCCAAAACGTTCAATCATTATTGCTGCTGTTACAGAAGAGGCTACTTTACCAATACGTGAAAGGGCTACAACACATTCGTGGCCATTGAGTGTTCCTTTGTAGAAGTTTCTTCGGCCTGACTCATAGGTCGATTCTATATTCATATTGGAAATGATCAGCTCGATTTCCTCTGGCATTGGTACAAGTATTCCCGTTAGCATAGTTAGTTTTAATTAGAAAATTTAAAGTTAGTATTTTAATTCAACAAACCCTTTGATCATGCTGGCTCCATTGTAGAAAACATAATAGTAGGTTCCTGCCTGAAGCTGCTCTCCCTCATCAGAGGTACCATTCCAGTTATTGGAGTAGTTTTTTCTGCTATACCATAGCTGGCCAAAACGATCAAATATTTCCAGCTTATTTTCTTCTTTGTTATTGATTCCACGGATAACGAAATAATCATTCATGCCATCGTTATTTGGGGTAATAATGCTTGGAGCCTCCAGACGATCGTGGCTTGTAAGCTGTACAAGATAATCTTCAGTTTCTCCTGTTTCCCCCTGAGAAATACAACCCTGGTCAGAGGTAAATGCTCCGGTGGTACGCATACGCACTCTAAGCCTTCTTGCACCGGCAAAATCAGCGTTGCTGGATATGGAAATATTCTGGAGGGTAATTACAGAGTCTTTTCCGAAAGATGAAGTAAGAAATTCTCCGGCATCATCAAACTCTCCATTGTTGTTATAATCAATCCAGATGGCTGTATAATAAGTGGGAGAAGATAACTTATCACTTGAGGTATGAACTTCCGCAGTATAGATGTCTCCAAGGAATATCTTGGTACTTATCTCTGATTGTGTATAATCTGAATATCCGGTAGGATTGCAACCAGAATCTTTGTTTCCGATGGATGCCAGGCTGAAATAATTTATCTGCCCCCCGGTGCATGGCTCAAAGACTGTAGAAGCAGGGCAGGAGGTGCCAGGAAGAATGACAGTTGATCCACGATTGATTCTAACAGCAAAATTAACCGTATCATATGGAAGTCCTTCAGGGGTGAAAATGATGCATCGAAGATTACCGTCTTTTACATTTTTATTAAAGCCTAGCGCGATTGTAGGACCTGTTTTATTGGGAAATACTATATTTTCGTCTGAGTATTCCCACTCATATGTATGTCCGCTTAACTGAGGCACTATTGAATATGCCTGTAAGGTATTTTCTGCTACTATATCTCTTCCTGAAATGGATAAGATCGGACCTTTCACTTTCAATTGTCTTTCAATGGTAGTAGCAGGAAGATAATTCTGATTCCCTTCCTGATCAGCAAAAATAGAAGTATTTCCTATACCAGTCAGTGTAATTACATTTCCTAATATAGATGCGACATCAGGATCAGAACTTTCCAATTTTAAAGGTAAGCCGGAAGATGAAGTTGCAGTTATGGTAAAAGGAGGTTGCCCATACGTGCGTTCAGCAAGTGGTTCAAAGGTTATGATCTGATTAGCCTTGTTTACAGTTAAGATCTTATAAATGACATTTGATGGGAAGTAATTCTTGTCTCCACCACACCAGGCGCTGATTGTAACAAAACCAGCCCCGGTAATTGTAATAGTATCTCCGGAGGTTGTAGCAATACTTTCAATTTCACTGTAAAGAGTGATTGGGAGGCCTGCACTTGACTTAAATTCAGGAACAAACAGAGCGTCACCATAAGTTTTAGTGGGAATTTCTTCGAATGTTAATTCCTGTTGTGCCTTGTTTACTATCAAATTTTTGGGTAAAGAGGAGCCAGGATAGTAATTTTCATTTCCATCAACATTAGCTGTCAATTCTGTAGATCCTGCTCCTGTAATAGTTGCTGTTGCACCTGAGATTTTAATCACTGAAGTGTCAGAACTGGTGTAAGTAATAGATAATCCAGAATTGACAAATGCTTCCAGCGTAAATGGCTTATCCCCGAATGTCTTTTGGAAAGGAGGGGTAAATGTGAAAACAGGTTCTATTCTGGAATCGTATTTTGCGATGAATAAGTCACCACCATTTCCGGAGAAATAAGCTTGTTGTTGCTGGTCCGGGTCGAAATTACCGCTACCATCTACTGCACCCCCAATATATATATTTCCTTTATCATTAATAGCTATGGCAGACACAGTGTCATTGCGGTTTCCTCCGATATTTTCAGCCCAGATAAATTTGCCATCCTGAGAATACTTTGCCATGACTATATCGGTTGCCAGGCCGTTTAATGAACTTGAATTTGATGAGGCTGGATCCGGATTTAATCTGTTTTGAAAAAGGCCAGCGAGATAAATGGTGCCTGACGATGAGACCGCCACGTTTAATCCGCGTGCCACTTCTCCACCTCCGATAGAGTGAGACCATCTGTAGTTTCCGAGCTCATCAAACTGAGCAAGGAGAATATTACAGGAAGATTTCGGACTGATGTTATTGATTGCAGATGAAGGATCGATGTCTGTCTGTGCTTCCAATGCTCCGGTAATGGTAACGTTACCTGAATGATCAATGCAAAGATCATGGAATATGTTAGACTTGTCAGGAGAATTATTCTGAAATTCGTTGACCCATTCCAGAGTTCCTGATGGAGAGTACTTTGCAAGATAGACAGCGCCATAGCTGCTTTTCAGTTCATGTACTGTTTCATTAATATCAAAATCTACTGATTGGTAAAAGTAACCTGTAGTATATATATTCCCCTTAAGATCTGTTACATGAGCTGTTGTTTCACATGTTGCATCAAAACCGCCCATTACTCCTCCCCATTTAATTTCTCCGGAAGTATTACTGTATATTGCAATGAAAGAAGAGTTTTTTCCTCGACCCTGTTTGTTATATCCTTTACTGTTAAGGTCTAAGTCGATCAGGTTGGTTTGATTATCGGAATTCCAGTTTCCGGTTAAAGTAATATAACCAGACTCATCATTTGATATGTCAACCCCCATATTATCTGAAGAGGATTTTATTAAACCAGCCCAGATAAGAGAACCATCGGAGCCTTTATATTTAGCAACAAATGTTTGCCTGGTGCCGGACACTCCAAAGAGGGTATGGATGCCATTTCCTGGATCAACATCTATAGATCCGTTAAAATAACCGGTGACATAAATATTTCCTTCTTTATCCACACAAATACTTTTACCTTCATCATCCTTAAAGGTCCCGATTCCAAAGGCCCAGATGAATTTTCCGTCCTGGCTGTATTTAGCAACAAAGATATCTTTCTCACCATGTCCGACTAAAAACTTATTGTCTTTAGAAGGATCAAAATCCATTCCTGAATCGGTATAATAACCGGTAGCTATAATACTTCCTTCGGAATCAAGTACAAAGTCATTTGTTTGCTGAAGTTTTCCTTGCCCTTCATAAATGGAGAATCCCCAGTCCAACTTGCTATGCTGAGCTTTTAATCCGGTGATGGTAAACAGTAATAGAGTGATTAAGAAAAATTTACTTTTCATTTGTAAAGGCAATGTCATTTGAAAAATACACTATTTTTATATATTCAAAAATACGATTTTTAGGCCGCTTGACAATGAGTTTTGCAAAGAGTCTTTCAGGATCAGTATTTTGCATCATACAGTTTATAGTTGTTGATTAGTAGTGATTTATGATATGGTGGATTCAGATTTAAAGAATTTTTAGAAATAAAGTAAATGGAAGCAGTTATATTTTGTGGTATTCAGGCTTCGGGAAAATCCACTTTTTTCAAAGAAAGGTTTTTTAAAACGCATGTGCGTATCTCTATGGATTTGCTTAGAACAAGAAACAGAGAAGGGCATTTTCTGGAAACATGCTTTAAAACCAAACAGCCTTTTGTGGTTGAAAATACTAATCCAACAAGGATAGAAAGAGCATTATATATATCAAAGGCAAAAGCATCCGGATATAGAATAGTCGGATATTTTTTTAAAACAAATCTGCAAGCTACGCTTGAAAGGAACAACTGCAGGGAAGGGAAGGAATGTGTTCCGGAAGTAGGGATAAAGGCAACTTTAAAAAAGCTGGAACTGCCTTCATTCGATGAAGGTTTTGATGAGATGTATTGTGTTGAAATAAAAGATGGTGAATTTATAATAAAAGATTGGTCAGATGAAGTTTGATGAATTGGATAGTAAGATGAGAGTTTATGAAACTGCTCATGATGTCTGTGTGTTGCCGGGTATCTATATGGTTGCCCGAATTGATGGAAGAGGCTTTACAAAACTTACAAAAGAGGTACATCCATTTGAAGCTCCTTTTGATGTGAGGTTCAGAGACTATATGATTGAAACAGTGAAACATCTTATGAACTGTGGCTTTAAGGTCATTTATGGATATACAGAAAGTGATGAAATATCTCTGTTATTTGATTTGAATGAGTCTTTGTTTTCACGCAAGCATAGAAAATATAACTCTGTACTTGCAGGTGAAGCCAGCGCTAAATTTTCCCTGCTTCTTGGAGGCCTTGCTGCGTTTGATTGCAGGATCTGTGAGTTGCCCAATAAACATCTGGTGGTAGATTATTTCAGATGGAGGAATGAAGATGCTTACAGGAATTCTTTGAATGCTCATTGCTATTGGGCATTGCGTAAGGATAACTTTTTCTCAAACCAATGCTACTAAAAAGATAGAAGGAGTGAGTGTGGCAGAGAAAAATGAATTATTGTTTTCTTACAATATTAACTTTAATGATTTGCCTCTCTGGCAAAAGAGGGGTATTGGATTTTACTGGGAAGAGTTGGATAAGGAGGGCTTTAATCCTAAAACAAACGAGCAGGTAATTTCTAAAAAGAAGACAGTTAAAGGTGGATATGGAACTTCCGATGAAAGATGAGTATTCAAAATTCATTTTGGATATAATTGAAGTGAATAACGTAGGTTAAAATGAAAAAGCCCTGGGGAATACCAAGGCTTTTTTATTTTAAATCTATTACCAGCTTCCGCCAGCACCGCCACCACCAGATGATCCGCCTCCGAAACCACCACCACCGCCACCGCCACCGCGGCTACCTCCACTAGTAAACCCGAAAAACGATTTTTGCTTTTTAATTTGTTTGGTATATTCTTCTTCATAGGCGTCATTACAGTTTTTACAAACAAAGGTTTTTATACCCATTACCCATCCATTATATGACTTAAGTTTGAGGTCTCTCTCTGTATATAAAGTGTGATAGTTACAGGAACTGCAAAGAGTGTATTTACCGGATGGATTAATATATGACTTAACAATATGTTGAGACTTATCTTCTGTGATCCAAACATCATAATCAACTGACCCCAGCTTTTCTTCGAGTTGTTGAACTTTATCGAGGTAAGCATTATCGGCCTTTTCCCTTAATCTTTTCATCGGTTTACCGGATGCACTTATTCGAAAAGAGTGCCTAAGGGACCTTAGATAAAACTGATACCAGATATAATAAGGAATAAATGCAAAAGGAAAAAGGAGTATGTTACGCAATGTTGAAGTGTGATCTTTTCTAAGTGCATTATACTCTCTGCAAGAATCTGATTTTTTTAAACGAATATTCCTGTTTATTCTTGATGCCAATGCCAGGAAAAGCAACTGGAGATATATGATTAAAATAAAAATCAGAGGATTTTGACTATTAAAAAGGAAGTCAGAAAATGAATAATTTATTATGAACAATGCTGGAACAGAAAGTAGTAGAGGATAGTAGAGCTTATTATTTATTGGAAGATCCACTTTATAACCTTCTTTCTTAAATTTCTTTTTCGAATGATATCTGTCCGATAAAGAGCGAATTGTGATAATAAATGAGATTATCCCAAAAATAGTATAAAAGAAATTTGATAATACATTTGTTGTATCTTTCTTTAAATCAAGTTGTTCTACCTCCGGTTTGAGAAGAATTTTGCTTACTTTGATAAGGCCTGCATGTATGCCAGCACCAAAATTTCCTTCCTTAAAGTGTGGCACCATTTCCTGCTGTCCAATTCTAAAAAGAGTGATATCCGGAAGTGTTCCTTCCAGTCCATATCCTGTTTCAAATTCCCATCTTTTTGGGTTCATCACAACAAGCAGTAAAAGGCCATTGTTTTTATCTTTCTGGCCTATTCCCCAATGGTTAAAAAGCCTGTTCGCGAAATCCTTAGGAACCTGGTCTCCGATGGACTGTAGCACTACAACGGCAATCTGTGCAGTTGTTTTATTTTCAACATCAGTAATCAGTTGGTTGATAAGGTAGACGTCATCCTTACTTAAAACATTATCAGGGTTGCTCACCCATCCTCCGTTTATGTCCTTGGGATTAGGAACGGTTTCGACAGTGTATTGAGCTTTAAGTTGAAAAAAAAGCAATGCAAAGAATAAAAGAAAAATGTATCGGGTCATATTGAAAATTGTATCACTAATTTAATGAATTTTTAGTGATAAATAAATCAGATAGCCATTGTCAATTTGAGAGAAATGGATTTTTATGACGCTTGTCGTTAAAAAAATCAACTATCTCAAAGGGAAGTGAATGATACTGAATTTGATACTTATTGTATAACAAACGATGCCATAAGATCTCCAGGGCTATTATAATTTTTTACATCATTTTTCTCGCTATCATCAAGGTGAATGTAAAAGCCTCTTCCGAATGTCATGATGTATTTAAGGCTGTTTTTAACCAAAAGGTTTTTCTCTGCCATGAACGTAATTCTTTTTCAGAAAGTCTGATTTGTAGATTCCTATAAGTGGTTCTTCCTGCATGTCGTTTTTTAGAATGTAATAGTCATAGTCCTCTGAGAAGTTGGAAATGTGTGCATTATAAATTTTACTTAATAAATCTGTACTGATATCCCGAACATCGCAGGCAAGGAGGAATAGATCTTTAGAAGGAATATTGGAATGCACTGTAAGAATTCCGTTTAACGGACCTTCTATTATATTTTTATCTATTATAAGATGTTCCGGGTGGAATATATCAGAGTATGAAAGCTTTTGATTTTCATTGATAGAGACTATAACTTCCATAGGTAGCTGATTTAATTTGGCAAAGGCGTTTTCAGCCCAGGTCTGGCCGTTTTCCATCAATAGTCCTTTGTCTTGTCCCATTCTCGAACTAAGGCCACCGGCCATCACTACTCCAATTATGTTTTCTTCCATAGCTTATTCAGTTAATGATTGTGTTGATGTTCAAAGCAACTGCAGTTATGTCCCCACTCATGGGTACCATCTGAGAAAAATTCCTGCTTCCAGATAGGTGCTTCATGTTTTACCCTGTCTATAATATATCTGTTGGCAGCGTAAGCCTCTTCTCTGTGGGAGGAAGCTGTAATAACGACTACAGCACTTTCACTGATACCGACTTTTCCTATTCTATGACAACATAAGGCTTTGTGTAGTTTAAATTTGGTATAACTGCTTTCAATAATTTCTTTAATGATCTTCTCTGCCATTGGAACATAGCATTCGTAAAAGAGGTAATCTACATCTCTTTTATGGCTGTGATTTCTGACTTCTCCACTAAAGAGCACTACTGCACCGGCTTTGGGGTCATGTGCTTCGGATAACATCTTTATCAAGTCTATAGGATCCTCAGTAGTTAGTTGCATATCAGCCTCCGCTTGATGGTGGAATAATTAAAATATGTTCGTTGTCTTTCAAAGTATAAGACCCTTCGACAAAACAATCATTCACCGCCAGCTTTGATTTGCGGAGAATGCTTTCTGCCATTGGATATTCTGTTAACAGCCGGTAACGTACTTCGTTTGCTGTTGCGCCTTCTTGCAATTCAAGATAAAACTGCGGATCAAGGTAATCTTTTAATGAAGCAAATACCTGTACTTTAATTTTCATTTTTTATCCTCCGATATATCTCATAGACATCACACTTCCTGCAAACTGAATTTCTTGCTTTTGAGATAGTGCTTGTTTCAGTGAATATTCTAGTTTTAATGGATCATCTGAGTGATCCTTTATACTTATTCCATTATCATTGCTAAGGCAGCCATATATATTCCCATAGCTGTCAAGTCGCAATCTGTTGCAGTCTCCGCAAAAGGGATGACTTTCATTTGCTATAATTCCAAAGACTTGTTTTTTGTCAGTGATCCAATAGGTGGCGGTAGCGCCATGCTCTCTGTCCATCGGAATGAACTGATGTTGCTCACCGATTTTTTCAAGTATCTCTTCCCGGGAAAAATAAAGTTCATGATAACTGTTGTGAAGATGTCCCATTTTCATTACCTCAAGAAAACGTATACTGATGCTTCTTTCTCGTGC
Organism: Sporocytophaga sp.; assembly: GCA_024707265.1. Lineage (GTDB taxonomy): Bacteria > Bacteroidota > Bacteroidia > Cytophagales > Cytophagaceae > Sporocytophaga. The sequence continues at coordinate 1,060,045 of JANQAB010000002.1, forward strand.
AAATTCAAGCAGAGGAAGTATCTGATCCGTGTTCATTCCTTTCATCACAACGGTGTTAAGTTTTACAGGTATACCAATGGCCAGTGCATGATCAATACCTTCAAGGATCTTTTTCAGATTTCTTCTTTTAGATATTATAAAGAAAGATTCAGGATCAAGACTGTCCAGAGAAACATTAATACTACTAAGACCGGCATTCTTGAGCGAAACAGCTTTTTCTTTCAGGAAAACCGCATTGGTGGTCAACTTAACCTTTTTGATTCCAATCTCTCTGATCTCTTCAATGAGGTTGCTGATATCTTTATATAACAATGGTTCTCCACCAGTAAGCCGTACTGTTTCAAGGTTCAGCTTCAGGTGCAGACCTTTTATGATTTTAATATATTCGTTTGTATACAGAACATTACTTTTATGAATTACAGCCTTTTCTGTAGCAGGTTGATCAGTACAATAGTTACAGAACAGGTTACAGACATTGGTAAGACTTACCCGCAATGTATTAAACGTCCTGCCATATTTATCTACCAACATAATCATATTTTTTCAAAGTAATATTTCTGAATTCGCGCATTTAAATGATTCCTTTTCTGAATCACATACAGGACATCTGTAAGAAGAAGGCAATTCTTCAAAGGGCCTTCCTACAGGTATCTCCCCAATGTCGTCTCCATATCTGGAGTCATATATAGTCAGGCAGTTTTCACACTGGAATAGTTCTACTTCCTCCTGAGTCCTCTGATTAATTTCAATGTCTTCTTGCAAAAAGTCAGATTCAAACTGATTATTAATAGAGTTTAGTTTCTTATAAAATACTTCTGTGAGATAAGTTAATACTGTTGGTACATCGCGCTTCTTAACATAATTAGCGTAAGATACAGTCTCTCTTGAATTGATGTCAAAATTTTTCTTATAACTGATGTTATAATAATCTAATAACTTTATTTTCCCAATTTCAATTCTGAACTTTCTTCTTATGATAACGGAACAGGCAAGGTCTACATCTGTAGTTCTGATTCCGAAGATTAAACCGTTTGTTCTTAATCCTTCTTTAATAAAAGATCTGGTAATAAACTTTTTTAGTTTTGTCGCTTCCTTATCAAGGTCAGGTATCTGCCAGTTGAGTTCAAGAGAAGAATGGCCGGTGTTGATTTTATATTTTCCCAGAAGCTTTTCCCATTCAAATATATCTTTTCTTTCTATGTTTTTAATAATAATTGAATTATTAGATGTCAGATATATAGAGTTGTTGTTCGTTTCGGAACACAAGAGACATAGGGATTCAGGAAGTTTACATTATAAGAGTTATCGGAATTGTATATGCCAAGCCACCATTTCAGATCTTCCTGTTGATGGAAACCTTCGTAGTAGGGGAGCTGATAGGGCGGAAAATCAAGTTGATTAATGATGGGTATAGTATTCCATTTTCTGAAACTGAGAATATCATCTTTAAGATAATCAAAAGAAGCAGATGGAAATTTTTCAAATGTTTGCTCTATTGCTTTGCAGAGAGGAGGAATTTCATTTGATTCTACCAGAAACGGCCATAGATCATATCCTTTCTGATTTTTAATCTTAAGGTAAAGAAACCAGAAACCTCTATATTCTGAAGCAATAAAATTTAATTGTCCTATAAACAGCGGTGTGAGAGATTGCAAAGGATCTATCAGGTTGACTTTTAAAGTTGGTTGAAAGTCAAAGTTGGAAAGTATCTGATGAAAGGTTCCTTCCGACAACCAATTGGTAGTTTCCTGTAAATGAATAGCCGGATAGGAGGTTACAATATTTTGTTTTTGAGTTTTTTCAGTTTCGAATTTATATTGAAGAAAGCTGAACCTTTGTTCAAGAGATCGTTTATACTGATCTTCGCACTTTAAAAGTAACTCTTGCCTTGAGCTTATGTGAATAGAATCAGTGCCAAAGTGGTATGCTGATGAAACTACTTTGCGCAAATCTCCGGGAGATAATATCCCACCTGGAATAAAGAGCCTTATAAATATGTTTTTGCTCATTTCTATTCTTAAGATCTTCAGCTCTATCTATAAGTATGCCCGAGGTCAAAAGGAGCAGGCTGTTCCGATTCAGTATGCTTGTTTTTGTTTGAAAGCAGTAATGAAACTCTTTTGTCGACAAGTTCTACTTTACCTAATATCAGATTTCTAAATTCCAGAAACTCTGATTTGTCTCCAACTAGTATTGCACCAACAAGTCTGTCATTTTGCACTATACATTTTTTGTAATACCTTTTGGATTTATCAATATATACAATTTCTTCAAATTCATCCTCCTTTTTCCCAGGTACTTCTATCATTCCGATAGAGCAGATATCAAAACCTGAAACTGTGAGTACATTGACTGGCAGTGTTCCGGAATAAGACTTCGTTTCATCTCCATTCAAAAATCCTGCTACTACATCTGCCTGCTCTTCTGCTGCCGTAGAGCTTTCGAACAAGGATTTTTCAAACTCGGCGACTTCGCCAATTGCAAATATATGAGGATTGTTAGTCCTCAGGTATTCATTAACAACGATCCCTCTGTTGCAATTTAGTCCTGCCATCTGAGCAAGTTCAATGTTGGGTTTTGTACCAATGGTATATGCGAGAACATCGCAGCTAAGATCTTTACCCGATTTTAATTTTACTCCCGTTATTTTATCTTTTCCCAAATGTGAAAGAACTTCATCATTGTAGTAGAAACTAATGTTTCTTGCGGATAGTTCTTCCTGCAAAAGATTACTGGAGGTTGCGTCTAACTGTTTGTTCATCAGTCTTGAAGATCGGTGAACGACAGAAACTTTTATAGAAAGCTGAGTAAGCGCATCTGCCAGTTCTAGTCCTAATAATCCTCCACCTGCAATTATTACTTTGCTTTCAGGGGAGATGGAGTTTTTGAATTTGTCCGCATCCTCTTTACTTCTCATCGTAAATATTCCCTGGATTTTGGGAACTTCTCTGGGGAGCGCAGGTCTGCTACCCATAGCGAGGATTAAGACATCATAAGAGTGAGTTTTACCCGTATGATCAGTAATTGCCTTATCACCAGGATCAATTGAAATAACGGATGTACTTTTATGAAGAAATATTTTTGATGTGTTAAGCTCGTCCTCATTGATCCTGATAAGATTATTCCATTCCTCTTTACCGCTTATGTAGCCAGGAAGCATTATTCGGTTGTAAAAGAGGTTTTTTTCTTTGCTGAAAATATGAATTTCATCATCAGGATTTAGTGTCCTATATTTTCTTACAAACTGACTGGAGCCGACTCCAGCACCTATGACTATTATTTTTTCTTTTTTCTTATTGTATTTCTTAACCTGAACTACAGAGAAACCGGATTCTGATTTGATACCTGTTTGTTCGGTTCTGGAATGCATAGGGACTGATACTCTATCTAAATCTTTGTTTAGGATTTTTCCCCACTTTAGTGGAAGTAGAACAACTCCTTTTTTGATGTCTGATGAATATTGAGCTGTTACTTTCACAGACCCGATTTCATTATATACTTCTACAACATCTCCGTTTTTAATGCCTCTGTTCAAAGCATCTTCTTTATTGATTTCTAGAAATGGCTTTTCAGTCTGAAGGTTAACTTTTACTAATTTACCAGTGCTGCTGAATGAATGCCAGTAATCTTTAGTCTGTCCTGAAGTAAGGAGTAAAGGATAGTTCTGACTGAGCTCATATGGTATATGGCTTTTCGCTACAGAATGAAAATTGGCTTTACCCGATGCTGTGTTAAATTTATGATCTGAGTATAAAATTTTGGTGCTTTTTCCTGAATTCGGTTTAAATGGCCATTGCATTGAACTGTTTTGCATAAGCAGTTCATAATTGATATTGCTGATATCAAAGCTGGTTTGCTTTGTTGTTCGGCTATATTCAAGAAATACATCAGAAGATTTTTCGTACCTGAATGCATCCGAAAATCCCATTTTTTCAGCAAACCTTGATATGATTGTAATGCCTGGGATAGCTTCTCCTGGTGCATTGGTAAGTTTATGAGCCAAACTTATTCTCCTTTCCGGATTTGTTACAGTACCTTCTTTCTCAAGCCATCCGGCGGCTGGCAATATAAGATCAGCGAATGGTACTGTTTCTGATTTTAAAGAGATGTCCTGTACGATCACAAACTTAGCATTCTTCAATGCGACTTCTACATTTCGTGCAGAGGGCAGGCTTACCAGGGGATTTGTATTGATAATCCAGATAGCTTTGAGTCTTCCTGATAAAAGGTTGTCAAATAGTTCTGTGTCAGTATATCCTCTTTTATCAGAAATTGAAGGTACTCCCCAGTATCTTGCGATCTCTTCTCTATGTTCCGGATTACTAAGGCTTCTGTGACCAGGAAGAGAATCTGAAAGACCTCCTGCTTCTGTTCCTGTTATTGTATTTGGTTGATCAGAAAGAGGAAAGAGCCCACAGCCTTCCTTTCCAATCTGACCGGTTATCAGAGAAAGATTTATTAATGAGAGATTTTTGTCGATATCTGTTGAACTCTGGTTATTACCGGCAGACCACATAGATATGAAGCTTTTGGATTTCCCTATATGCCCAGCCGCAAGTATAATATCTGTAACTGGAATATCACATATGGCAGAAGCTTCTTCAAGTGACTTCTCCATTGTTTTGTTTTTATATTCATTGAAGCCTTCTGTGTGAATTTCTATGAAATCTTTATCGATAAGGTTGTTTTCTATAAGGAACCTTCCTATAGCCCTGTAAAGAATAATCTCAGTTCCTGGTTTCAGCTGAAGGTGAATGTCTGCTATATCGCATGATTCTGTTCTTCTGGAATCTGCAATGATTATTTTAATTTCCGGGTTACTGGCTTTATAAGCTTCCAGTCGTTTGTAAAGAATGGGACTTGATCGGAAAGGATTGGTATCGGTAATAAAAAAACAATCTGCCAGCTCAAGATCTTCAATGGATCCGGGAATGGCATCTGACCCGAATGCCAGTTTGTTTGCAGTAAATTCAGATCCGGCATTGATGAGTGTGTTGGAATCTACATTATTAGTTCCAAGAAAGCCTTTGACAAGTTTGTCAATTAGATAATATTCTTCTGTAAGGCATTGTCCTGAAATATAAAAGCCCACAGAGTCTGGGCCGAATTTGGAGATAAAAGTTTTGAATACTGCAGCTGCTCTGTTAAGAGCAGTATCCCAGGTTACCCTTTGTCTGGGCATATTCCTGTTCCACCTCATTTCTGGATATAATAATCTGTCGCTGTGGTCGGATATCTTACTATGGAGGGTAACTCCTTTAGAGCATAGTATTCCTTTGTTTACCGGATGGTCCTTGTCACCTGTTACTGTGATTCTTCCGGAGGTATCTTTTTTAATGATAACTCCACATCCTAAGCCACAATAGGTACAGGTTGTTTTTGATATATTTTTTTTTTGCGGACATCCGGCATCTATATTAACAAATAAGACTGCAGGCATCAATGCCTGCAGCTTATTTGAACTAACCTTTACGCTAACCTTGAACAAGGTTCTATTCTTCAAATTTAACTCCCTCATCCTCAATTGAAAACTTCTCTACCAACAAGTTAAGGAGTCGTTCTCTTATGGTTTTATACTCAGGTAAATTTACGATATCTTTTTTGTTTCTTGGTCTTGGCAAACCAACTATTTCAATTTCTTTTACAGTTGCTGCCGGGCCATTATTCAAAACAACAATCCTATCTGATAAGAAGATAGCCTCTTCGATATCGTGAGTAACCATTATAATAGTTTTATTTCTGTTGTCCAGATTCCAGAGTTTCAACAGCTCCACGTGCATACTTCCTTTGGTTAATGCATCCAGAGCTCCAAAGGGCTCATCAAGAAGCAGGACACTTGGATTTATAGCAAATGCTCTTGCTATTGCTACTCTTTGTTTCATTCCTCCTGAAAGTTGCTTGGGAAGCTTGTCTTTGTGGGGAGTAAGGTTTACCATTTCAAGATGTCTTTCAACGATAGAGTGTTTTTCATCTGCTGAAATGTTTTTTATACAGGAATCAACGGCCTCGTATATATTTTGGTATACAGTAAGCCAGGGTAAAAGAGAATAATTCTGGAAAACTATTCCTCTGTCAGGGCCAGCACCGGTTACTTTTTTACCGTTAACAATAACCTCTCCTTTGCTTGGCTTTACCATTCCGCTTATAGTACTCATCAAAGTAGATTTTCCGCAGCCTGAGTGCCCGATGAGCGATATAATTTCACCTTTTCGTATTTCAAGATTTATATCTTTGACAGCTATGTACTCGCCTTTGGGAGTAGGAAAGCTTACTGTTACATCTTTTATCTCAATGCTTACCGGACGAAGCAGAATATTTTCTTTTACTTTATCTTCTGAAAGTATATTTGGATTAGCTATCATAAGAGTATCTGGTTTGGAGTGATTTAAAACTTTTGTCAAGAACGAAGCCCACAAGGCCTATTATTAATATTGCAGAAAATACTTTTTCAAGACTTAATGCATTCCAGCTGTCCCACACAAAGAATCCGATCCCAACTCCACCTGAAAGCATTTCTGCTGCAACAATAACCATCCAGGCAATGCCTACACTAAGCCTTAATCCTGTTATGATGTGCGGCAGGGTATATGGAAGCATTACTTTCGTAATATATTTGAAAGTGGAAAATCCGAAGGCTTTAGCCACGTTTTTATGATCCTGCGGAATCGTTGATACTCCAAAGGCTGTATTGATCAATGTCGGCCAAAGTGAAGTTATGATAATTACAAACACTGTTGACGTATGCGCAGATTGAAATGCAACAAGTCCAATCGGGAACCAGGCCAGAGGAGATACAGGTCTTAATACCTGTACCATCGGATTGAGAAGGTTCATTCCCAGTGTGCTTGAACCCATGATAAGCCCGAGAGGAATTGCTATAATTGAACCTATTATAAATCCTTTAGTAACCCTCTCTAATGAACTCAGTAATTGATTTCCTATTCCTTTGTCATTTGGTCCATAGTCGAAAAAAGGATGACTTACAAGGTCATAAAATACAGAGAACGTTTGTATCGGTCCAGGTAGCTCTCCGTCTGTTGAAAGGCTTGAGATGTGCCAGATGATCAACATGAATGACATTCCTAGAAGGAAATATAAAAACCTTCCTGTTCTGTAGGTAACGACTTTTAAAGCTGTTGCTCCTAATTGTTGATTGGACTTGTCCATTTTTATGCTATTTAGTAAAGTTAATTTCTATTTATTTTTTACATACTTTTAAATACGCCTCCGGATTAGAAGGGTCAAACACTGTTTTATCAAAGGTCATTGAAAAGGGTTTCATATCATCTGACGGTATTGGAATCTTCATCTCAGCAGCAACTTCCTTGTAAAGATCCTGCAGGATTAGCTTGTCAGCTATTGTTTTATAGTCAGGTGCTTCATCAAGCATTCCAAACCTTACATATTGAGCCATAAACCATATGCCATGTGCTTTTCTTGGATAGTTTACAAAGCCATCTTTGTAGAAAAACATATAGTCTTTATATACTTCCTGTCCCTGATCGCAACCTAGATCATAGATTCCGGCAAGTCTATTGTCTATTACATCTGAAGCAGCATTCACATAACTTGCTTTTCCGATTATTGGGGCAGATTGTTTTCTGTTTCCGGCTTTGTCAAGAAGTTTGCAAGCTTCAAGAATTGCCATCATTACTTTTTTAAGATCTTCACGACGCTCTTCGGAGAATTTTTTGTTCACAACCAATGCTTTTTCAGGATGATCTTTCCACATATCCTGAGTTGCTATCTGAGTGAAACCAATACCCTGCTTTACTGCTACTCCATTCCATGGCTCACCAACGCAGAACGCGTCCATATTGCCCACTTTCATATTCGCTACCATTTGTGGAGGAGGGATGGTGATCTGCTTCACAGATTTTTGGCTAACACCAGCCATTGCCAGCCAGTTTCTCATCCAGATGTCGTGTGTTCCACCGGGGAAGGTAGCTGCTACAATTACTTCTTTGTTTTTAGCTTTTTCGCTGATAGCAGGACTAACCTTATTTACCTGCTTGAATCCAACCTTTCCACAGAATTCTTTAGAAAGTGTGATAGCCTGACCGTTTACATTCAGCATCATAGCTATTTTCATTTCAGAACCTGCCTTACCACCAATTCCAGTGTAGACAGAGAAGGGCATTCCGAACAGACAGTGTGCGCCGTCCAGTTCTCCGGTTAATATTTTATCTCTTACATTGGCCCAGGATGCTTCTTTTGAAACTTCTACTTCCACCCCATATTTTTTAAATAGCCCGTATTCTTTGGCCATTACAATAGGAGAGCAGTCTGTAAGGGGAATAAAGCCTAGTCTAATTATAGAATGTTTTTCTTTTGGTTCAGAAGTAGGGGCGTTGGTCACAGACGGGAGTGTGAACAATACGATAGCAAGAAGGAATGCTACGCCTATTTTGTTTAGTAATTTTTTCATAAAGGTCTTTATTTAGGAAGGTTATTTAGGTTGGTTCAAGGTGTCTACATCTTTTTTTAAGTCCATCTACTGATTTTACAAGTGATGCTAGTTTATCATTGATTTGGCCTAACAGGTCTGGTCTTATGGTAATCATCAGGTATGCCCAGTTGCCATTATTTCTTTTGTTGATATATGGTGCGTTTGCTGTTGCAGCTATCGCGCCCTGGTTTCCACCCCTCTTTAATCTGTCAAGAGTATTAGTGCCCAGCATAAGACTATAGCCTGCCTCTATTCCGATTTGTTTGGTGAAGTTGTAGTTTAATATAAAGTCAAATTCAGTTCCTAGTCTTCCGTCAAGGGTTCTTCCAGGTGCGGTTTCGTCAGCGACCTTATTCCCTGCATAAAATTCGTGAACATCAAGGCTTAGAAGTAAATTGTCTTTTAATTTGTATTTGCTTCTAAGGTATAGATCTATTAATCCGGGATTTTTGGTTACATTGCCCTGTACGCCATATACATCGGCCACGTAGAAATAGTCCATATAACCCCAGAACTTATGAGGCGTCCCATAAAGCGGATCAAATCTGCGGTTAACTTCTCCGCTTTTGGTAGTGTTATTGCCTGAAAGAAAATCTCCACCAAGTCCTAAACTTAACTTTCTGTCAATAGCAAATAAGGTGGACAGCGATGCCATGTAAGCATCCATTTTATTTCCGAGTTTGTCTTTGTTTCCCTGATAAAAAAATGAGCCATCTATTTTGTGTTTTCTCATCAGAGTTCCGAAGATATTACCTCCAACGGTTACACGGCTGTTTGTACCTTTTGTAAATTTTCCTCCTGCTGCAGGCTTTTGAAAATCATCTTTAAATAAAAGGAATGTTGCTTTGGAGAAGCCTATTTCTTTTGACACATGTATAAATTGCATGCTTTTATACATGGTCCCAATGAAGTTGGAACCAGCAGGTGCAGCTACGTTTGCGCTGTCCGTTGCAATCTGACCACCCGGTACACCATAGTAAATGTTCCCTGTATTTTTTAATTCCCTTTGTTGATTGAATGCACCTCCTATATCTGCAGTCCATGTGCCTTTGGCAAACTTTAAAACTGCAGCATCATGCCTTCTACCTTGCTGAAGCCAGGCCAGAGCTCCAAGTAAGCGTTCATCATCATATACCAGCTCTTGTCTGCCTAGTTTAAATGATACGTTTTTAAAGGTTTTAAAAAGAGTAGTGTCGTTAAATATAATTTCCCCCCAGGCTTCATGCAGGAAAAGCTTATTCCCGTCCATATTTGAAATTGTAGAAGCGTCCTGTCCCCAAACTCTTATATCCTGAATGGACGTAAAGAGTCTTAACTTATCCATTCCGTAGCCAATGTTTAGGCGAGTTCTTTGTGATGTGAAAACTGACGGCGTTTGATGCGGAAGTGGTAAGGTGCCCTGCCCGTCCCGAAATTCTGTGCGGGTTCTTAGCTGAGCATTAATTAATAACTGAGAAAATCCTTCCTTCTCAAGTGCGAACAGGCATAAAATGAGAAGTAAAAGCACTCTATGTATAAATCTTTTTTTCATATTCCAGGGATTTAAAGAGATTTTAAGATTGATAATTGCTTGTTTGGGCTTTCTTACGTCAGGTTAGTTTTTTTGGGGAAAGACTTATGATTTTTGAGGGCCTCCTTTCTGTTTGTTGAAGTATGAATCAAATATATGTAATAATGACCATACTAATAAGTAAAAATACGTAAATGTTACGTAAAACATGAAAGTTCTTTTTTTAATAAAATGGCAAATAAAAAAAGTTATATTTTGTTGTTGTGTTTTTTAAAAATAGGTTTGAAAAATGGGTTGTTGTTTTGTAAAAGTTATGTTTTTTGAAGTAATAGGTTTAAAAATTATGGTGATTTTAGATAAATGTTTAAAAATTGTATAAAGTAGGTTTAAAATATGACTTGTTGTTGGTTGGTTTTTGAATTGGATTTAATCAAGTATATCATTTATAATCTTTAAGGAGGATACTGAAGCTTAAAAATTGGATCTTTTTTATTTTTTGGATATCCTAAAATAAAAATGCCTCTTAAATTAAGAGGCATTTTTGCTATTTGAGTATGTTTTTTTTTATCAGACTATCTTATTTTCTAAAGCAAGTTTAACAAGTTCTGCAGCATTTTTTACTTTGAGTTTTTTCATGATATTGAATCTGTGTGTTTCAATAGTTCTGATGCTGATTGTAAAGCTATCTGCAATTTCTCTGTTGCTGTTTCCGTTGATTATCATTTTTAAAATGCCTTTTTCACGTTTGGTCAGACCAAAACTGTCAGAATCGTCATCAGGAGCAGATCCCTTTTTGATTTTTTGTAAGTATCCTTCTGCTATGATACTTGAAACAGGGGTGCTAAAGTATTTATCACCTTTAGAAATTGTAGTTATAGCTTTTATAAATTCTTCTTTTCCTGTATCTTTTAAAAGATAACCGGAGGCTCCTGATTCTATGGATTTTAAAATGTAATCCTCGTTATCGTGCATAGAAAGGATAAGTGTTTTGGTGTTGGGGTAACGATCAGATATGATTGAGGTAGCTTCAATGCCATTCATTTCCGGCATTGAAATGTCCATTACCACAACATCCGGAGTAAGTTTTTTAACCTGTTCAATAGCTTCAATTCCGTTTGAAGCTTCTCCGATTATTTTTATGTTTTTCTCATTGCTTAGAGTGGCTTTGATGCCGTCCCTTACAATGCCATGATCATCAACCAATAAAACTTTTATCATATTCCTAAGCGTTTACTATAGGTACTTTTATCATTATTTTAGTGCCTTTGCCAATTCCTGTTTCAATTCTGAATTCGCCATTAATGAGGCTGGTTCTTTCCTGGATGTTTACTATTCCATTTCCTGAGCTTACAGATCTTACTTTAGAGTCAAGGTACGAGGTATTGAAGCCTTTTCCGTTATCCGATATGCTGATAGTGAGGCAGGTATCTGAATTTGATACGAAAATTGTTACTTCATCAGCTTCAGCATATTTGATTGCATTGTTTAATGCTTCCTGTATGATTCTGTAAATGTTGATTTCTACTGTTTTATTTAATCTTTGGATGTCAGACTCATTTTCAAAAACCACATCTATATTAGAGCTTTTGGAAACCTGTTCGCTGAGGTTTTTGAGTGCAGGTATTATTCCGAAATCACTTAATACACTGGGCATCAGGTTAAATGATATTCTTCTGACCTCTACAATAGTTTCGTAAAGCATATTTTTTATTTCAGTTAACCTGGATTTTTCATTCTTGGAAGCTGCACCTTTCAGACCTTCTATATTAAATTTTAATGCGGTTAATTTTTGACCTAGACCATCGTGAAGTTCTCTTGCGATTTTTTTTCGTTCTTTTTCCTGTCCTTCGATTATCGACGATGTTCTAATTTTCTGTTCATTAATACTTTGTCTGAATTTCTGGGTAATGTCCGTATATATTGCAATATAACTTCCAGGGCTTCCGTCATTGCTTAAAACAGGTACGATGGTGGTATCGAGCCAGAAAAAGCTTCCGTCTTTTGCTTTGTTCTTTATTTCGTCATTCCATAACTTTCCGCCGGATATGGTCTCCCACATTCTGTCGAAAAACTGCTTAGAATGATAGTGGCCACTGATCATATGAAATCGGTTTCCTAAAAGCTCTTCTCTTTTGTATTTCGAAATTTCGCAAAATTTATCATTTACATAGGTGATGATGCCATATTTATCTGTTTTTGCTACAATTGATGCATGATCAAGTGCAAAATGGATGTCTTTCAGGTCTCTGATGGATCTTTCCAGTGACTTATTGGCAATAATGAGTTTTTTTGCAAGGTCTGATGCTTTTTCTTCTGAAAGAATTAATTCTCTTATTGTTAATTTGATTTTTAAGACTGCAGGCCGGAATATAAATAAGCCTTCAAATATGAGTATAATCAGCGTGATAATAAGTAATATATGCTCTATTTTTCTTAATAGTGCCATTTTTTTCTGGGCTTCTACATCGTACTGGTGTACAATTTCGTCCATTCCGTTTAAAAATCTTCTTTCATTGCTTAGTATTCTCTGGATGGCAGCGTCCATTTTAGTTTGGTTAGCTTCCGTTGGGTTTTCTTTAAGATTTATGATAGTGAGAGCGCCGTTCAGTACACTGTAAAAGTTTTGATCTATAGAGTCAAACATCTGTTCAACCTGAGCGCTGTTATTCCCTGGAAGATTGAGGTCTTTATTTCCATATCGCAGTCCCATGTGATTTTTTTTCCCAGTATTCTACAAGGCTTTTCAGCTCTTTTATTTTGTCTTGGTATTCGATGTGGTCAAGACTTGCATATAAAATAAGGCATAGTTTGACGATTTCCTGGCTTTTAAAACGCTGTTTTCCTGCCAGGTTTACAACATGGGAGTCTGATATCTGACTATTTATAGATGATTGTATTAAAAATTGACCGGTAAGGGTTAATAATGCGACCGCTGTAAGGGCGAAAATATACATTCGGGTAAAATTATAACCCGTTTTCTCATCCAGAACCTCTTGTTTAGCTTTCACGCGATTACTTAAAATATAAATTTAATAAGACACTCAGTTAATTCAAAGTATTTAAGGTGTTGTACGTAGGTGATTACTTATTGTAAAGTACGTAGTATAGTTTTTTAAAACTTCATTAAATTCAAACCTATTTTTATTAAAAATATAGTTTTTGTTATTAAACATCATTAAATTTTAACTGTATTTAGATAAAAATACTAAAATTTATTGACAAATGGTATTTATTTAAGTGGGTATGTTGTTTTAAAAAGAACTTTACGTATCTGTTGATAAAATTATACGTAAATTTACTTAGTCGTATTTTTTTTCTATATATTTGATTTAAGTGAATTACTTCTGGCAACCTTACTAAATAAAATTATGAAGAAGCTAAACAATCTTGTTATCGTCGGAAATGGAATGGTTGGATATAAAATGTGCGAAAAGCTCATTGAGAAGAAGGTGCAGGATGAATACAATATAATTGTATTCGGAGGAGAGTCAAGACCAGCTTATGACAGAGTTCATCTGTCTGAATATTTTTTCTGGCAAATCTGCAGACGATCTTTTAATGGCTCCTGCAGACTGGTATAAAGAAAATGGTATAAACCTGTATTTAAATGATCCTGTTGTAAAAATTGACAGAGAGAAAAAAGCAGTAATTTCTTCTAAAGGGCAGACTGTTTCATATTCTAAACTAGTCTTAGCAACAGGTTCAAGCTGCTTTATTCCATCTATACCTGGTATTGAAAAAGACGGAGTAATTGCTTACAGAACTATAGAAGATCTTGATGATATAAAATCTTATGCTGCTAAGTCTAAAAAAGGAGTAGTCATTGGTGGCGGACTTCTTGGGCTAGAGGCCGCCAAAGCATTGATGGATCTTGGTCTTGAGACACACGTTGTGGAATTTGCTCCAAAGCTTATGCCAAGACAGCTGGATGAAAAAGGTGCCATCATGCTTAAAGAGAAAATAGAAACCCTTAACATCAGCATACACCTTAATAAAAATACCAAATCTATCGAAGGCGAGGGAAAAGTTGCAAAGATGGTTTTTGCGGATGGAAGTGAGTTGGAGACTGATATGATTGTAGTTTCAGCCGGTATTAAACCTCGTGATGAGTTAGCAAGAGAATCTGGTCTGGAAGTAGGGCCACGTGGAGGTATCGTAGTAAATGATTTGCTTCAGACTTCTGATCCTGATGTTTATTCAATCGGAGAATCTGCTTTATATAAAGGAATGATTTATGGGTTGGTTGCTCCGGGATATGAAATGGCAGACGTAGTAGCGAATTCACTTGCAGGCGGATCAAAAACCTTTGCGCCATATGATATGTCAACAAAGCTTAAGCTGATAGGGGTAGACGTAGCAAGCTTCGGAGATCCTTTCTGTACAGAACAGGAACATCAGCATATTGTATTTGAAGATAAAACCAAAGGAATATACAAAAGAGTAAATATTTCGGCTTGTGGTAACTATCTGCTTGGTGGGGTTCTTGTCGGTGATGCTAAGGATTACAACATGTTATTGCAGACCTATAAGAATGCAATTATTTTACCTCCAACTCCTGAAGACCTTATTCTGGGGCCTAGGAGCGGGGCGGAGTCTACCGGTAGCGGTGTTTTGAGTCTTCCTGATGCAGCTTTAATCTGTTCCTGTGAAAATGTTACCAAAGGAGATATTTGTTCTGCTGTAACCTACAACAACCTTGAAGATGTTGCAGGTATAAAAAAATGTACCAAAGCGGGAACCGGTTGTGGTGGTTGTGTACCTATGCTGAACGACCTGTTGACTGCTACGCTTAAGGCTTCAGGAAAAGAAGTAAATAAGGTTCTGTGCGAGCATTTCAGCTATTCAAGACAAGAGGTGTTGGCAATCATCAAATCAACAGAAATCAAAACTTATGATGAGCTGCTAATGAAGTATGGTAACGGTGATGGTTGCGAAGTTTGTAAACCAGCTGTGGCTTCTATGCTTGCAAGTACCTGGAATGATATGATCCTTAACCAGGATACCATTCAGGATACCAACGACAAATATCTTGCAAATATTCAAAAAGGAGGAACATATTCCGTAGTACCAAGAATACCTGGTGGTGAGATCACTCCTGAGAAGTTGATAGCAATTGGAGTGATCGCCAAGAAATATGATCTGTACTGTAAAATTACAGGTGGACAAAGAATTGACCTTTTTGGAGCGCGTGTAGATGAATTACCTCTTATCTGGGAAGAGCTAATCGAAGCAGGTTTCGAAAGCGGCCATGCATATGGAAAATCACTGAGAACAGTTAAGAGTTGCGTGGGATCAACATGGTGCAGATTTGGTCTTCATGACTCCGTGACATTTGCAATAGAAATCGAAGAACGCTATAAAGGTCTGAGAGCTCCTCATAAACTGAAGAGTGCTGTATCTGGATGTGTACGTGAATGTGCAGAAGCTCAGGGTAAAGACTTTGGTATTATCGCTACAGACAAGGGCTGGAACCTTTATGTATGCGGTAATGGAGGTGCAAAACCTCAGCATGCTAAATTACTTGCATCTGATATCGACAAAGAAACATGTATTAAGTACATCGACAGGTTCCTTATGTTCTACATACGCACTGCAGAACCATTGAACAGAACATCAACATGGCTTAATAAACTTGAAGGTGGTATAGAATATCTGAAAGACGTGATCGTGAATGATTCTCTAGGTCTTGGTGAACAGTTGGAAAAGGAAATGCAGTATATGGTGGATACATACAAATGCGAGTGGAAAGATGTTGTGGAAAATCCTGCTAAGAGAAAGAAATTTACTCACTTCATAAACTCTCCGATAGCAGACCCTACTATTAAGTTCCAGGCAATGAGAGATCAGAAGAAGCCGGTAGAATGGGGAGCATAGTAGAGTCGTAAGTTCTAAGTTTAAAGCTCAAGAGATATTAAAGTCTCTCTCCTTAAGGAGTGAGGTTTAGGATGAGGTGAATTACAGAGAAGAATTAGGTATAAGTTTTGTATTAAAATACTAACAGCTCAATTTCTAAATTTATTATTATGGAAGCAATTTCAGTAGAAACAATAAAATGGGTCATGGTGGCGAAAGAGGAGGATGTTCCGGCAAATGGGGGATCATGCGTGATGTATAAAAATGAGCAGATTGCTATATTCAATTTTAAAAAAAGAAATGAATGGTATGCAACACAGAATATGTGCCCGCATAAAAAACAAATGATTCTATCAAGAGGAATGATTGGAGATAAAGAATGTGAGCCTAAAGTTGCATGTCCTTATCATAAGAAAAATTTCTCACTTAAGACGGGAGAAAACCTTAATGGAGAAGAATACAGCATTAAAACATATCCTATTAAAGTTGAAGACGGAAATGTGTATATTGGAGGTTTGGAATAACAAACCTCTACTATAACATTTATGAGAGATATTACAGGAAAGCAAATTTCCCTAAGAACAGCCAAAGGAATGGGGGCTGTTCTTTGTGCCAAGGAGATTGTTGAACTGATTAAAAATGATAAACTTCCGAAAGGAAATCTTTTTGATGTTGCCAGAGCAGCCGCTTTTCTTGCTGCAAAAAATACCCAGAACCTCATCCCGCATTGTCACCCGGTTTCCATTGACGGGTTGAATATATCTTACAAATTTATTGATGAACTAAGCGAAGAGGAGGATCCTGAAGGAAAACTTAAGGATCAATATGGTGTTGTTATTTTTGCCGAAGGAAAATCTATCGGAAGAACAGGGATAGAAATGGAAGTTCTTACAGCCATATCAATTGCTGCACTTACCATTTATGACCTGTTAAAGCCTTTGGGGAATAAAGACATAGAAATATCTTCCGTAAAACTTCTTGATAAAACCGGTGGTAAGTCAGACAGGGCTAAGTTCTCTAAAAGACCCCATCAGGCAGCCATATTGGTATGTTCAGATTCCACTGCTGCAGGTACAAGAAAAGACAGCTCCGGGTTGAAAATTAAAGAAATGCTGGAGTTGCATAATACAGAAGTGGTGGATTATCAGATTATTCCCGATGAAGCGGAGATGATTCAGGAGCAGATCAAAGATTGGGTAAAACAGGATATCGCCTTTATTTTTACTACAGGGGGAACAGGCCTTGGCCCTAGGGATCATACTGTGGATGCTGTGCAGGAAATTATTGAAAGAGACGCTCCCGGTATAGCAGAGGCTATGCGGGTCTATGGAGGAATGAGAACCCCATTGGCGATGATGTCCAGATCTATTGCAGGTTCAATAGGAGGTACTTTGATCGTTACCTTGCCCGGAAGTACAAACGGAGTAAAAGAATCTCTGGAAGCTATTTTGCCAGCTGTATTTCATGCTAAAAGCATGCTTCGCGGAGGGGCACACTAATCTTATTTATGCTAACAGTTACTGAGGCAAGAAATCAGATTTTGCAACAAGCAAGATCATTCGGCGCCGAGACTATTTTACTTTCCGAATCATTTGACCGGATTCTTGCAGAAGATGTGTGTGCAGACCGTGATTATCCTCCTTTTAACCGTTCTGCAATGGATGGTTATGCCCTTAAATTTAATGACATAGATAGGTATAAAGAATTCAGGCTTGTGGGAGAAATGCTTGCGGGAGAGGGTATCAAGTCTTTGAAAGAGGAAGGAACATGTATAAAGATAATGACCGGAGCCCCTGTTCCGGAGGGCGCAGATCTTGTCATTCGTGTGGAGGATTCTGAATTGAAAGATGGTATGGTGAAATTCAAATCTTATCCATCCAGGTGCTGGCAGAACATAGCCATAAGAGGCGAAGACGCGAAATCAGGAGAAAAGGTATTGCAGAAGTCAACCATTATTAATGCAAGCACTTCCGGACTTTTGGCTTCTCTTGGAAAAAATTTGGTGAGTGTTTATTCATTGCCAAAAGTAGCGATCATCTCTACAGGTAATGAAATAAAATCAGCCGGAGATATTGTATTGCCTCATCAGATCAGAGACAGTAATTCTTATACCATTGCTTCATTTTTTCAGCATTACTATATTGATATTGTATCAAGACAATTGGTGTCAGACCGTAAAGTGGACATTAAGAATGTCATTAAAAGTTTAGATGAGGTGGATATTCTTATTCTCTCCGGGGGTGTTTCAATGGGAGATGCGGATTTTGTTCCGGAAGTACTATCTGATTGCGGCGTTAAGGAAGTATTTCACAAAGTTCAGATTAAACCTGGAAAACCTCTTTGGTTTGGTGTCCGGGATAATAAAACGGTTGTGTTTGCATTACCAGGAAATCCTGTATCCTGTCAGGTAGCCTTTAAAGTATTCATAGAGCCCTTTCTCAGAGCTTGTTTCGGCCTCTCTCCTTGTCAGACTATCAAGTTACCTTTAGCCGGTAACAGGAAGAAAAAAAGTTCTTTTGAAGAATATTTTCCTTGTGCACTGGGGCCATTTGGATCGCAGACAGGTCTTCTTCCAATTAAGAATAATGGCAGCGGTGATTTTACATCCGTAACCCGTTCTTTTGGTCTTGCTATGCAGCCAGCAGAAATTGAGGAACTTAAAGAAGGGGATTTTGTTGAATTTATTCCTTGGAAGGGAATTTGATGACAAAGATTTATATCAGTATTGAAATCCCGAGCCAAAGCTTTTTAAATCAGAGTTAAATTTTTAGTTGTATTTGATTTTCAGCTTTCTTTTATCCTAAGTTTTTTGCTTATGAATTTATCAGAGTCAGCAAATCATTACTTTCTGGGCTTTATTCCTCTTCTTCTTATTTTTTATGAATTAGAACATCTTGTATAAGAGGGCGATATGAGCGATGATTTACTTAAAACGATGTCAAAGAAATATTTTGAGGAACCCAAGTTGTTGTTCACCTCTTTCTGAACCTTTGGAAATTTTCATTTAAAGTAATTACTTTTGAATTGATTTTAAGTCTCAAAAGCATAGTATGAAAAAAGTTTATGTGTTAACCCTTGTGGTTTTGCTTCTTGGAAGTACAAGGGTTTTCTCTCAAAGCAAAGGAAATATACACTGGTCATTTAGATTTGCACCAGGCCTGAATGTAGCAACAGTAAAAGATCCTGACCCTACACCATCTGGAGTCCATTATGTAGCAGATGGTTTAACTACAAAAGAAGGAAATGTCGGAGGCGTAAGTCTGGGGGCCAACCTTGAATATTTTGTAAATGAAAATTTTGCCTTTACTCCCGGTCTTTGGTTTACAACCAAGAATATTTTTATTAGAAATAGAGATGGCGGTTACTCGGGAGCTTCCAAATACAACCTTGTTTATCTGCAGGTGCCATTGATCGGGAAGTATTATACACAAGAAATTATCGATAATCTGAAACTGGTATTTGCTTTCGGTCCCACTCTTGATTTTAAACTTTCTGAAAATGTAAATGGTGGAGATGGTGCTCATTATTGGAACCTGGCTAAAAATGAATTTTGGGATGACCCTTCCCGCGGCAGAAACGGGGATAACAGGCCACAGAGTTTGTTTAATCCTTTTGATCTTGGTTTGTTCTTCAGTGCCGGAGCGGATTATGCTCTAACTGACAAAATCAGTTTGTATGCAGGATTAAGTCTGAACAAAGGACTAGTGAATATGATTCACCCGAATTTAAAATTCAATGATCCTTTTAGAACAAAAGTCAATTCAAGTGTTAAGATAAGGAGTAACATTATTGCATTAGATTTTGGTGTTAAATTCTAATTAAGATCGATATGGTAAAATATATTATAGCATTCTTTCTTCCCTGGTTGTCTCTTATATTACAGAAAAAGATGGTTCCGGGAATTATTTGTTTGGTATTGCAGGTAACGGTTATTGGCTGGTTACCTGCGTTTATATGGGCATTACTATCTCTGTTAAAAGAAGAAGGGAAACTTTAATGAGTTATAAGTTATAAGTATGAAGACTTTATTTTCTAACATTAATTCTACTTATAACTTAAAACTTAAGATTCTTCCTGCACTTGCGGTATTGAATAAGCCATTCTGGAAGGTTTAACAATGTATTGATATCTTTTTACATAAACCTGTGTAAACTCTGCTCCAAATAGAAGTAATAAGCAGGAATAATAGATCCATAAGAGTATAAGAATTACTGATCCTGCTGCCCCAAATACAGATTCAGGTGAAACTTTGTTGAAGTATATATTTAGGCTAATCTTCCCCAGATAAAATAATATAGTAGTTAGAAATGCTCCAACCCACAATGCATTGAATTTTATTTTAATGTCCGGCAGATATTTAAAGATAAGTGCAAATAAGATAGTCTGTATTGAAAAAGAAATAATAAAGTCAAACAGGTAAAATATGTATATGGAAAATCCTGGAATAATAAGGGCAAGAAAAGAATTCAAGGAGGATATTACTGAAGACAGGATTATGGAAATGAATAAGAATAAACCTACTATAAGTATAAGACTAAAAGACTCCGCTCTGTCCAGTAATAATTTTATCCAGGTAGCTTCTTTTTTTACTCTTACCTGCCATACCTGATTCAATGAAGTTTGAAGCTGAATAAAGACCCCTGTTGCACTAATTACAAGTACACCTATACCGGTAATCATTAAAATATCTGAGCTGGGTTGTTGGGATACATTTACTATTATCTGCTGAATTTGTTTAGCAGTATCCTTTCCCATAAGCATATTAATTTTTTCTGAAATATCTCCCTCAATTACTTTCTTGCCAATAAAGATCCCGATAGTATTAATAATTATAATCAATATTCCCGGTAATGATATCAAAGCATAGAATGATACTGCAGCCGCATGAGTGAATGCATCATCGTTGACCCATTTACCAATAGTTTCCTTCAAAAGGCTTCCTATATCTCTGAATCTGAAACCATGCTTTTCCATATGATACCTTTAATGTGTAACATAATATTATGTAAGCTTTGTTCTTTTCGCAATGTTGGCTGAGGTAAGGGATGATTTATAACACATTTATTTGTAAAAACAAATTGAATAATGGTCAGTTAAGATGGAAGTTTTAAAATTACTAGAGGTCGTACTGAATTTATAGAATCATGAAAAATCTCCTTTTTATCCTTGCCGGTTTATTTATAACAGCAAATACAATGGGACAATGTTTGCAAGTAAATGTCGGAGTTGTGATAGAGCAAGAAGTGGATCCCTGTAAAGGACCAGTCATTCTTGATGCAAATGTTCCCGACGCGACATACCTCTGGAGCACCGGAGAAACTACGAAGCAGATTACCGTCACCAGAACAGATACTCTTACAATAATCGTCGATAAGGCAGGATGTATAGGTGTTGATACAGTTTCGGTTCTTTTTCTGGAAAGTCCGATTGTTTACTTAGGTGCAGATCCCTTACCACGCTGCGGCGGATGCGTGACGCTTGATGTAGGAGATCAGGGAGGGGCTCAGATAAAATGGAGTACCGGAGATTCTTCTCAGGTAGTTAATTTTTGTGATATTGGTATTAATAAAGTTTGGGCAACAGTGACAAATGATCTTGGATGTTCTGTTTCTGATACTATTGAGGTTTCTGTGAAGCCCGGATATGGCATTGACCTTGGATCTTCTGATACTGTTGTGTGTGCAGACAGTATAACTATTTCTCCTCACAGTTCCTTTGGTGGTACTTACAAATGGAGCAACGGTGAGTCAGATACTTCTATTGTAGTAAAACAATCTGGAGTTTATTACATAGATATTTTTAATATTCCGGGTTGCAGTCCTTCTGATACTATCAGCGATTCAATCAGTATTAAATTAAGTAGTTCTCCAATCGTCGATCTTGGACCGGATCCTGATATTAAGTGCGGTGGATGTGTTTTACTTGATGCCGGTTCATTTAGTGATGCCAAATACTGGTGGAGCACCGGGGATACGACTTCTTCCATTCTATATTGTAAAACAGGATTTACAAGTGTATGCGCACAAGTTACTACTTCGGAAGGGTGTTTCGATATTGATACTATAAGGATTAATATTAAGGAGGGATACAATCCTTCTCTGGGTGAAGATTTAACACTGTGTGGGGATAGTCTTATAATCCGCTCTGCCGATATAGGAAGAAAAATTATTTGGAATACAGGTGAAACATCCGACTCCATCATTGTGAAAAGTTCCGGTATCTATTATGTTTCTATCACTGATATTCCGGGGTGCAATCCTGCAGATACAACATCTGATACAATTTCAGTAACACTAAATAAATTACCGATTGTCAGTCTCGGGCCAGATCCTGATAAAAAGTGCACAGGGTGTTTTTCTCTTGATGCAGGAGTATTGGCAGGGGGAACATATCAATGGAGTACAGGGGAAACTTCTCAGCAGATTTCTTATTGCAAAACCGGTGAGAATAATGTCTGGGCAAAGGTAACAGATAGTAATTTGTGCAGTGCTTCAGATACGATTATTCTTTTTATAAGAGATGATTTAGGAGCTATACTTGGAAAAGATACTACATTATGTGGTCAGGAAGTAACACTTAAGAGTCCGGTACTTCAAGGAGATTATGTTTGGAGTACAGGAGAAACAACACCTGAAATTACAGTATATGAGTCAGGTTTTTACACTGTAAAAGTTTTTAACGTGAATGGGTGTTTACCAGAAGATACTCTGACAGATACCTTGGAAGTAAGTTTTGTTCAAGTGCTTGCCAATCCTACTTTAATCATAGACTTAAGTTCTGCATGCGGAAAGTTGGAATACATGATAAACCCAGTCCCTGGAGCCAGCTCTTATGAATGGAAAGTTCCGGATGGCTGGAAAATTTTAAGTGGTCAGGGAACCAATCTTGTAGAATTAGAATCCAATGAGATGAAGCAAGGTACTATAACAGTAAAAGCCAGTAACAGTATGGCTAACTGTGCTAGTGGTGAAGCCTCTATAGAATCTAATGAGACTATTTATTCAGTGCATGTGCCCAATACATTTTCTCCGAATAGTGATGGTATTAACGATCTCTGGATATTAAGAAATATAGAATACTTTCCGGACAATGAGCTGGTTGTTCTGAATCGTTGGGGTAATGAGGTCTATAAGAAAAGAGGATATAGAAATACCTGGGACGGAAGTAGTTTGAATGAAGGTACCTATTACTTTAAGCTGAAGATCAGGTTTTGTAACACAGAAAAAACTATCGTTAATTATTTAACCATTGTAAGATAAGTGATGAGAAAATTATTTACTTCCGTAATTCTTTTGTTCTCTGTTCATTGTTATGCCCAGCAGACATTACAATTCAGTCAATATCTGTTCAATGGCGTAGTAATAAATCCGGCATATGCAGGAAGCAGGGAAGCAATCAATATTAATGGCCTTTACAGAAAGCAATGGTCAAAGGTTAATGGAGAACCAAATTCTATAACATTGAGTGGAGATATGCCGCTTTACTGGAACAAAGCAGGAGTTGGAGCTTATTTTATCCATGATGAACTTGGTGCTCAATTTCAGAATTCTTTCTTCGGATCTTTTGCTTATAGAATAAAAGTATCAACCAAGGGAAGGCTTGCATTGGGTGTAGCAGCAGGTATCACTAACTATGGCATTGATGGAAATAAACTAACAACTGATCAGCCAAACGATCCGGCTGTACCTATAGGACGTGAAGCAAAAACCAGGGCAGCATTTCAAGGTGGACTTTATTTCAATACTGACAGGTTCTTTGTTGGTTTATCATTGAATAACGTGGTAGTAAATATGAATAAAGGTTCCGAAATGATTCCATCGCAAAGAAAACACTTATTTCTGGCAGCTGGTTTCGTTTCCAAAATTGTCGAAAACATAAAGATCAGACCAAGTATTATGCTCAAAGAAGACTTGAAAGGACCTACCAATGGTGATGCTTCAATTTTCTTTATATTCCATGATATCGTTTGGATAGGCGGTTCCTATAGATCCAGGGTATTCAATAAAAACAATGTTGAAGATGTGGGAACAGCGAAAGATGCTGTCGTAATCATGGCAGAAGTTTTCCCTATTCCTAATCTGAGGTTGGGATACTCTTATGATATTTCTTTAACAAGTTACAGGGACTTTGCAACCCACGAAATTTCTGCGGGATACAATATTAACAGAAAAGGCGGATCAAAAATGTTAACACCAAGATACTTTTAATGTATAAAATTATGAGTCTTCTTATCAGAACCGGATCACTTATCCTATTGTATAGCATGATCCAAAGCTACACTGCATCGGGACAGAGCATTCTTGCAAGGGCAGATAAAAACTATAATCAATTCAACTACTCTCTTGCTGTTAAAGAATATGAAGTTATTGCAGAAAAGAAAGGGCAGTCTGCAGAAATAGTACAGAAGATTGCTGACTGTTACAGAAAAATGAATAAATCAGAGGAGGCTGAAAGGTGGTATGCTGTTTTATTAACAAAATTCTCCAGAGTTGAGCCTTCAAATTTATTGTATTATGCGGAAGCTCTGAGAAACAATGGAGATTACCAGGAAGCAAGAAAACAATATATTCAATTTGGAAAGCTCTTTCCTTCTGAAAAAAAGATGGCAGACGCGTTTGCCAGAAACTGTGAAAAAGCAATGGAGTGGATGGCTAATCCTGTACAGGTTAAAATTGAAAATGTAAAATCGGTGAATACTGCTTATTCTGAATTTTCTCCTCAGTTGATAGATAATAAACTTATCCTTGCAACGGATAGAAAATTTGATGATACAGATTATTCAAACAAGCAGATTTACGGTTGGACAGGCACACCTTTTCTAAACCTTGCGTTTGCTGAAATTGATACAAACTTTAATATTGAATTCAAGAATAAGCTTAAGGGGGTTAACGGCATGTATCATAACGGTCCTGCTACATTTTCAAAGAAAGGCGATACTATCTACTTTACAAGAACAAACAAGGTTAGTAACAGAGGTAAAATTAACGGACAAAAGAAAGGTCCTGATTTTGTAAACCGACTGGAAATATATTATTCTGTAAAGAAAAATGGGTCATGGTCTGCAATACAACCTTTTGAATACAATAATGTCCTGAACTATTCCGTAGGCCATCCAGCATTGTCTCCGGATGGAAAAACTCTGTATTTTGTATCTGATATGCCTGGATCACTTGGCCAGACAGATATTTACTTCTGCACTATGGAGGCCAACGGGAAATGGAGCTTTCCAAAAAATGCAGGAAGGTTTGTAAATACACCCGCAAAGGAGGTATTTCCTTATATTGCTCCTGACGGAAAGCTTTACTTTTCTTCCAATGGACACACTGGTCTAGGTGGATTAGATATGTTTGTGACAAACGGGAATTATGATAAATGGGATAAACCGGAAAACCTTATGTTTCCTATGAATTCACCAAAAGATGATTTTGGAATAACACTGGATACTACATTGAATGGAGGTTTCTTCTCCAGCAACAGAGAAGGCGGAATGGGTGAAGATGATATCTATAAGTTTTCTAACCCAACCTGCGTACTTGCAGGACTTACACTTCATATGGTTGATAAATCAGAAAAGCCACTCGAAAATGTATTGGTAAAACTTTATAAAATGGGTGATACCGCAAATGTTATTGCCTATGAAAGGACTTTTGGACAGCCTGCAAAAAAGATTTGTTTAAGATCTTATGAGCCCTGCGCTGTTGTTAAAAATCCGGAAGGTAAATTCTTCTTTAAATTACAGCCTGGAGAAAAGTATGAGTTAAAGCTGGCCAAAAACAACTATTTCTCTCATTCTACAACCATTGAAGCAAAATGCAATACAGAGGATACCATGAATATTGCTATTCAGTTAAAAGAAATTGAAATAGATAAACCTATTATTCTAAAGGATGTATTTTTTAACGAGCAAGATAAACTCTTTGTAATCCGCAATATTTATTATGACCTCGATAAGTCTGAGATTCGATATGACGCGGCACTTGAACTGGATAAGCTGGTTGAAGTGTTGAAAGAAAATCCGAATATTAAAATGGAGCTTTCTGCGCATACCGATAGCAGGCATTCAGATGAATACAATATGAAGCTTTCTCAGAAAAGGGCAGAAGCTGCAGTTCAGTATATTGTATCCAAGGGTATTCCTACCGATGTAATAGTGGCGAAAGGGTATGGTGAAAGTAAAATTATAAATCATTGCAAAGATGGAGTTAATTGCAGAGATGAAGAGCATCAATACAACAGGAGAACTGAAATTAAAGTAACTGAGATTATTGAACCTGAAGTACACAGAGTTGGTCCTTACGATACATTAGAGACTATATCTAAAATTTATGGGGTTTCTGTTGAAGATTTAAAGAAGCTTAATAATCTGGAAGAAGATACTATTACTGCAGGAATGATAATAAAATTGAAATAATTTTCTCTTTATAATAAGTTTAATGATAACCTGTAGAAGCAATTTTTACAGGTTATTTTTTTGATTAGGAAATGTAAACCTGAATGTACTACCCTTATCGACTTCACTTTCTAAATGTATTGAGCCATTGTTATTATCCATTATTCTCTTTAGAATGTATAGACCAACTCCTGTTCCCTCTACATCAAGTTTTTGATTGTGAACCCTTCGGAATATCTGAAACATTCCTTCCTGGTTTTTGGGAGAGATTCCAATACCATTATCTTTCACTTCTAATACTATTGCATCTTTTTGATAGAAAGTTTTAACTGTTATTTTGCATTTTCTCTCTCTCGATCTGTATTTAATGGCATTACTAAGTAAGTTATATAAAATGCTTCTGAAATCCTTCATAGAGAACTTAATCTCAATGGCACTTAATTGATGAATAATGATACATTTGGAATTGTTGAGATCATTCATTAGGGTTATTTCTGCTTCTTCCAGAGCGTCGTAAATATTAATAACGGTCAGATCCTTTGATATACCGTTTCCCTGTGCCTTGGTTACATCAGAGAGGTCTTCAATGGTTTTTTTGAATTTAGCTATACTTTTGTACATCATATCAATAAGGCTTTCAACTTCTTCATTTTGCCCGTTTGTAGAAGTTTCCTTAAGGAGCTGATCAAGATATGTTACAAGACCTTCAATATTTGATAAAGGAGCTTTCAGATCGTGTGAAGCTGTATAAATAAAATTATCAAGGTCTACGTTGGCTCTTTTTAGTTCTTTGTATGCATCTTCAAGGTTTTGAATAGCAATTTTCAGATCATGAATATCCATACAGGTTCCGAACCATTTTATGATATTGCCTTTAGCGTCTTTTAATGGTGTTGCTTTGGAAAGAAACCATTTGTATTTTCCTTCCTTATTCATTAACCTTATTTCTTTTTCATATTTTATTCCTTGATTTACGGCTTCATACCATTCTTTTTCTGTCGATGCAACATCCTCTGGATAAAGAGCAGTAACCCATCCGCTGTTAATGGTTTCTTCCTCTGATAATCCGGTAAATTCAATCCATTTTTTGTTGAAAAAATTAACAATACCATTTTTATCAGCACTCCAGAATATCTGAGGAACAGTGTTGGCAAGAAACCTATATTGTTCTTCACTTTGTTTCAGAGCTTCTTCTGCTTTTTTTCTATCATCTATATTTTGGGTTATACAGATGAAATATTGAATTTCATTTTTTTCATTCTTTACAGTACTTAAATTCAAATCGACCCAAAATACATCTTTATTTTTGCTTATGTACCTCTTCTCAAGCTGGTAATCATTAATTTCTCCATTGAAAATTTTTTCAATCAACTCTGTTTCCCTCTTTGCATCTTCGTGATAGGTGAAGTCTTTAAAATGTCTTCCCAACAGTTCGTTCTTCTGGTAACCAAGCATCTTGTAAAATGCTTCGTTACTTTCAATCAGGATGCCTCTCTCATCAGAGAAGGCAAAGCCAATTGTGGGATTATCTGCCAGTATTTTGTATTTTGTTTCATTTTGCTTTAATGTGTATTCTACTTTTTTTCTTTGGTCTATGTTTTCTACAATTACGATGATGTATTCTATTTCTCCGTTAAGGTTCCTGAATGGAGCAGCATTCACTTCAACCCATATCATTTTTCCTGATTTTGTAACGTAGCGTTTCTCAATTCTATAAGTCGAAATCTCACCGGATATTATCTTCTCCATTAATGCTCGTTCCTTGTCAAGGTCTTCGTGATAGGTAAGAACATCCATAGTAAGGTTTTTAATTTCTTTTAATGTATACCCTGTCAGCTTGCAGAAAGTCTTATTTGCGGAAATATATTTCCCATAAGGAGATCTTCGTACGATACCAATAAGCTTGTTTTCTTCCAGCGCCTTAAATTTTTCATACCCTTCATTCAGTCTGTTAATATATTTTATAAGGCCAGAGATATCCATTCCAAGTGCAAGTGTTCCTATCAGTTCTCCACCAAAATGTACATCGTTAATCTGCCAGTGAATGACTTTTTCTGCTCCGTTTTTAGTAATGATAGAACTTTCAAAGTTTTTGAAATTGTCCTTGGTTTTTTTATCATAATATTTGTAAACATCTTTTGGTGTAACATAGTCAAACCAGTTTTTACCTATAATCTCTTTTCTCGAATACCCTGTAGTGCCTTCTGCTGCTTTGTTATATATCTGAATGATTCCGTTTTCACTTATGCCCACTATGATCAGATTAGTAGAATCAATAATGTTATCAAGAATATAGCTTGAGATAAGATTTGTATTGCTTTCTGTTTTTCTGCCAGTTAAGCTGCCCTGATGCTTATTTTCATGATTAATCCTGTTGAGTTTGGAGATGCATAACCGCAAATGTCTGATCTTGTATCTGCTTTCTTCAACTGGAGAGTAAGATGCTGGAGTAAAATTTATTTTACCATTCGTAATTTTCAGAAATGATATCTTTTCTTCAAAAGAGTCTTCTAGGTTCTTGGTTATTTTTAGTCTGTTTTCGGTAATTTCAATCTGACTGTCCGGATGTATAAGATATACCTTCTCTGATTTTAATGCGGACTGTTTAATGATTTTATGTAGATACACATTATGGCTGAAAAGGAACTTTTTCAAGTTAGATACTTTCTTTGATTTAAAGTTATCATCAAGAAGTATGATGACCGAACTTTGAGGATAAATGCTAAAAATGGTATTCAATAATGCTTTAACAGCAGAAAAATCTGAGGAGGCTGCTTTTATTCTGAGGACCATTTTTTGAAGCAAAGGATGTTTTTCCATTGCTCTCTTTTTTTTTGGTATCTAAGGTTTTCTTTCTGTTGTTCATACAGGTTGACCTTTTAAATAGTAAGAAATCCTCTGGTCCTCTTTTCTTTATTTTTGATTAGCCATAAGTCATTATATTATACAACATTGTTTCAGGTGAATTAAGTTGTCAAATTATTTTTTCTTTTTTTGAATGCTTGCCTTTCTGAATATTTTTATCAAAATCAAGGTCTTCAACATTCTTCATTAAAGATTTCCAATCCGTATTATTTTCCTCAGTAGACTCAATGGTTTCAATATAGTCCTGTTTACTGATCTCCATTACTGTGATTTCTTTTCCTATATATTCCTCAATAGTTTCTAGTAATGGTAGTTCCTCTTTGCTGCAGAATGATATGGCTCTTCCTCTGTCGTTTCCACGACCTGTTCTTCCGATTCGATGAACATAGTTTTCGGGATGTTCAGGAAGGTCATAATTGACTACAATTTCAACATTAGAAATATCGATACCTCTTGCGCTGACATCTGTTGCAATAAGGACCTTTGATTCTCCCTGCTTAAATAGGTTTAATACCTTCAACCGGTCTTCCTGTTCTTTATCTCCGTGCAGAGTAACTGCTGCAATACCTGCTCTTTCCATTGCAGCTGATAATCGTTCTGCACGCACCTTGGTTCTTACAAATGCAAGAATCTTTTTCTGAGCATTGTCTTTCACTATTCTTTCAAGGAAAAACCTTTTATCATCCATTTCTACAAAGGCGACAAAATGGTCTATTTTTTTTGATACAGGATCTTTGGGAGAGATTTGTATTCTTATTGCATTTCTGACAAGGGAATAAGCGATTTCTTTAATTTTCTTATCTATTGTGGCAGAGAAGAAAAGTGTCTGATGCTTCTTGGTAAGCTTTTGCTTAACGTCTATTATATCTTTGATAAAACCAAGATCAAGCATATGATCCGCTTCATCCAGAACCAGTATTTCTACGTTTTCCAAACTTAAATAACCCTGATGGGCAAGGTCAAACATTCTGCCGGGAGTGGCAATAAGTACATCAATTCTCCCTGAAAGCTGTCTGATCTGCGCCTCTTGTTCCACTCCTCCATAAATGGCAAAGG
Organism: Sporocytophaga sp.; assembly: GCA_024707265.1. Classification (GTDB taxonomy): domain Bacteria; phylum Bacteroidota; class Bacteroidia; order Cytophagales; family Cytophagaceae; genus Sporocytophaga. The sequence continues at coordinate 1,090,168 of JANQAB010000002.1, forward strand.
ATTTTATTTTGGTGTATTTACCAATCTTTTCAAATACTTCATTGATTTGTACTGCCAATTCCCTGGTAGGTACCATCACCAGGCATTTGATGTTATTATTTTTATGCTTGGATTCGTGAAGCAGCGTGAGGACGGGGATTACAAAGGCCGCTGTTTTACCTGTTCCGGTTTGCGCAATTGCCAGCACGTCTTCCTTGTTCAGGATAGGCTGAATACACTTGAACTGAATGTCAGTTGGTCTTTTTAAACCAGCTTCTTCCAGACTATTTTTTATTTCTTGTGGTATTGGATATTCTTCGAATTTCATTTTCAAATTTGTTGAGAGGTTCCTCTGCTAAACTTTTTTGATGAGACAACTCACCGATTATGAGGAAGGATTTTTAGCTTTTACTATGCTTTTAGTAAATTTCCGATTTTTTATGTTAAAAATAGGACTTTTCTGGAATTTATTTATGCACGTTTAAGGCTTATTTACCGCATTTTTTATAAATTTAACGTCTCTTAGGCAAGTCTTATCACTTTATCTTCAGGTATTAAACTAAATATTCATTCGAAATGGAATTTCCATCCTATGGTATAGTAGAAGAAATTCAATCTGATTTTAGCACTGTGCTTTATCGGGTTGCAGTTGAATCCGAAACTTTTCTTCTCAAAGCATTAAAATCACCAAGTGATCAGAATAGTCTTGCAAGATTAAGGCATGAATTTGCTATTGCAAATGAAATTTCATTTCCTGGAGTTCCCAGACATATTCATCTCGAAAGCACATCGGCTTTAGCTGGGATTTTTATTGAAGACATTGACGGGATAAGACTTTCTGAATTTATTAAAAAGGTACCGATAGATTTGAATACTTTTTTTAAGATCAGTATCAATATCTGCGGTCTTCTGGATGAACTTCACCAAAGGAGGATTGTTCACCATGCTATTAATCCCTATAACCTTTTTATCTCCCCGGATACCTTTGACTTAAAAATTTTAAACTTCAGCAGCTCTACTCATTCAAATAGTAAAATTGCCAACCTTAACTTTCTTACCGGTGAAACTAGGCTTGAATATATTTCTCCTGAACAAAGCGGAAGGGTGCAATGGAAGACAGATAGCCGGAGTGATATATATTCTCTTGGAGTTATATTTTACGAAATGCTTGGCGGGTTAAATCCCTTTTATTCCGAAGATTCAATGGAGATTATACATTTCCATATAGCTAAAAGCCCGAGGCCTTTAACCAAGCTGAAAGTAGAAGTGCCTGATATTTTATCGGACATGATCAGTAAGATGATCAGCAAAAATCCTGAAGATAGATATCAGTCTGCAAGTGGTGTAAAAGATGATCTGGAAAACTGTTATGAGCAATTGCTTAATAATGGCACTATAGAGGCCTTCCCATTATGCAGTACTGACTTTTCTTCTAATTTTCAAATCTCGAAGAGAATATATGGGAGAGATCTGGAAATTCAACAACTAGAAGAAGCATTTGATGAGGTATGCGCTGGGAAGACTGGTTTTATGCAGGTTACAGGATATTCAGGTGTTGGTAAGTCGTTAATGGTAAGGCAGATATGCGCAAAGGTTATTGATAAAAGAGGATGTTTTATAGAAGGGAAATTTAACCAGATTCAGCAAAATATACCTTACTATGCTTTTATTATTGCCTTCAGGGAATTCGTGGATTTTGTTCTAAAGGAAAAGCATGAAAGGCTTAACCAATGGAAGAATGTGATCAGCACTGCAGTGGAGGTAAACGGAAAAGTACTTACAGAAGTAGTTCCTAACCTTGAACTACTCATTGGTGTCCAGCCTGAAGTACCCTCACTAACGCCGGCAGAAACACTTAACAGGTTTAATTTCGTTACAAGAAATTTTATTAAATCTATTGCCACTGAAGATAGTCCACTGGTAATATTTATTGATGACCTTCAGTGGGCAGACAACGCTTCCCTTGAATTGCTTAAACTACTTTTATCCGGAAAAGAGATAAATCATTTGCTGATTATTGGGGCTCTGAGAGATAATGAAGTGGGAGAATATCACCCCTTAAATAAAGTAGTAAAAGATATAAAAACATCGATTCCGGTAAGATCTATACACATTAAAAATCTTACTTTTAATGATGTAAGTTGCATAATCAATGAATCATTTGGAATTGCTGAATCACAAAGGAATCATCTGGTAGATCTTGTCTATCACAAAACTAAAGGTAATGCTTTCTTTGTGCATCAGTTCCTCAAGTCTTTATACGAGGAAAAACTTCTGAATTTCGATTTTATAAATCGTCAGTGGGAACTTGATATCAAAGGCACGGAAGAACTCAATATCACGGACAACGTTGTTGACCTTGTAGCTGCCCGAGTACAAAAGCTTCCGGAGGAAACTCAGAAAGTGTTTAAACTTGCGGCTTGTCTTGGTAACCGCTTTGATCTTCTCCTACTTTCTATCATTTGCAATAAACCTGAGCATGACCTGGCACAGGATGTTCAGATCGGATTGATTGAAGATCTTGTTATTCCGGTAGAAAGAAGTTATAAGTTTTCTCATGATAAAGTTCAGCAAGCAGTGTATATGCTGATTAATGAAGACGAAAGAGATAAGCTTCATCTTCAGTTAGGAAAAGTCTTGCTTGCTTACTTTTCCAAAGATCAAATTGAAGAGTATATATTTGATATCGCCAATCAATATGTCTCAGGAATCAATGCCATTAATTCGGACCAAGAGAGAAAGCAAGCAGCTGAACTCTTTGTACTAGCGGGTAAAAAGGCTAAAAGAGCTTCTGCCTACTCATCAAGTCTCGATTATTTAATTAGAGGAATAGACCTTCTTTCTGAAAACACATGGAAAGAAAGTTATGATTTAAGTCTTGCATTATATAGTGAAGCTGCAGAAAGTGCTTATCTCTGCGGAAATTACGATAAAATGGAAGAGTGGATAGAACATGTGCTGGATAACACAGAGATAACACTTGACCAGGTAAAGGTGTATGAGATCAGGATAAGAGCGTATACAGCGCTTTCCAGAGTTGAAGAAGCAGTGGTGACTGCGTTAAAGGTTCTGAAAATTCTTGGAGTGAAGTATCCCGAAAAGCCCAACAAATTCCATGTATTAATGGACGTGCTTAAAGTTAAAGCAGCTTTGGGTACAAATTCACTTGACAGCTTTTGGAAGAGTAAGAAAATGAATAATCCCAAAGTATACGCAGCGATAAGGATTATTGCGAGCGTAGCCTCTGCTTCTTATTTCTCTTTTCCCGATTTGTTTCCATTGTTTGCAACAAAGCCGTTTCTTCTGATGGTGAAACATGGTAACTGTGCTATGTCTTCATATATTACTGTAAGTTATGCTCTGATTATTTCAGGTGGATTTGAAGATTATGCAACCAGTAAACGGTTGGTAAAGCTTGCAAGTGAACAGGAAAAATACTTTCCACCTGAGCAGCATAAGGCAAGAGTAGGAATGGTTTCCAATACATTCCTGACACACGTGTTCGATCACTTGAAAAAAACAATAGCTCCTTTGGAAGAAGCCTATAAAGCAGGTGTCCAGGCAGGAGATTTTGAGTATGCTGCATATTCGGTTTTAATTCAATCTATCAATGAATTCATATCAGGGAATCAGTTAAGAGATAGCATCGTTTCCATGAGAGAGAGGACCAGAAGGATTATTCAACTACAGCAGTCTACACCATTGTGCAGTCATAGTTTGTTTGCCCAGGCTGCTCAAAATCTGCACGAAAATCCTAAAGATCCTTTATTGCTCATTGGAGAGTTTTTTGATGAGTCAAAGGTAAATCCATATAAGGAAGGATTTATCACCAAATCTTCAACCTTTGATTATTTTATATGCAAACTGTTACTTTCCTATTATCTGTGCAAATATGAAGAGGCATATAAGTATGCAATAGAAGCGGAAAAGTATGCGGCAAATTCTGTAGGGAATCCATTGGTGCCATCTTTTTATCTTTATCAGTCAATAGCTTATCTAGCTGTTATAAATGGAAAAGGGCATAAGGAAAGAAAAGTTATGTTCAGTCGGATATTGAACAATCAGAAGAAGCTTGCAAAGCTTTCCAAAAGTGCTCCTATGAATTATTTGCACAAATTTTATATCATAGAGGCAGAGATAAACAGAGTAAAAGGTAAAAATGAAAAGGCATATGCTAATTATATAAAAGCTATTTCATTTGCCCATCAATATGAATACCTTCATGAAGAAGCACTGGCGCTGGAAATGATGGGTAAGTTTAACTTCTCTCGCAAAGAGCCTGTTCAGGGGGAGTATTATATTCAAAAAGCAAGAGAGCAATACTATCATTGGGGAGCCATTGCCAAAGTTGAAGAGCTTGAAAACAGATATCCTTCATTTCTGAAATTCGGGAAAACAGCCGGGGGGCACCATTCTGCAATGAATGAACAAGAGCAGACTGCCGGAAATGCCATAGGTTTTGATCTCAAAAGTATCATGAAAGCATCTACTGCAATATCCGGAGAAATAAACCTGGAAAGGCTTCTGGAAAAAATGATAAGAATTGTGCTTGAAAACGCAGGGGCAGAAAAAGGATTGCTGGTTCTTAAAAATGAGGATGAAGAATTTTATGTCGAAGCCGAAGGAGCCTTGAATGACCCAATTGTTACCGTACTTAAAAGTATTGATTTCAAAGAAGCAGGTTTGATTCCGAATTCTATTTTTCAGTATGTGCTGCATACAAAGGAAAGTCTCGTAATAGATAATGCCATAGAAGATCCCAAATTTTCTTCTGATGAACTGATTCAGGAAAAAAATCTTAAATCAGTATTGTGTTTACCAATATTGAAATCCGGCAACATCATGGGAGTTCTTTATCTGGAAAATAACCTCATCTCAAATGCCTTTACTCCTGAAAGGATTCAATTTCTTCAGCTGTTGTCAGGCCAAATGGCAGTATCAATCGAAAACGCATTAAATGAAGAAAAGAAAATTGCTTCCTTTAGGGAACGGGAAAATCTGCTTAAGAAAATCAACATTCAACAAACAATCCTTTCCAAAGAAGTTATCAAAACCCAGGAATATGAAAGGAAGAGAATTGCTGAAGAGTTGCATGACGGTATGGGGTACTTGCTATCTACTTTGAAACTGAATTTGACTGCTTTCAAGGAGAGCGGGGTGGAAGATAGGGAAAGTTATCTGGACAGTTCATTACACCTTCTTGAAGATGCCTTTAAGGAGTTGAAATCGATCTCCAACAACCTTATGCCGGATGTTTTATTGCAGTATGGACTAATTCTGGCAGTAGACTTTGTTTGCAAAAGGATTACAAGTACCGGCAAAGTAACCATTAATTTCAAGTCTTTTAATATCAATAAAAAATTCCGGACAGATTTCGAGATTGAGTTGTTCCGCGTGGTTCAGGAGCTTATCAATAATGCTTTGAAGCACTCCGAAGCAAAGAATATGGATATTCAGTTTGTAAATCAGAATGATATTCTGGTAATAACTGTGGAAGATGACGGAAAAGGGTTTAACTTTGAGAAGACTATCAAATCCCGAAAAAAGGGCAGAGGCTTAAACAATATCATTGCGAGAGTAAATTTTCTCAGAGGAACTGTCAATTTTGACTCTTCCGAAAGGGGAACCTCTGTCATTCTAAGTATACCATTAAAAGTCAAAATAGATTAATCCCTATATCTATGATAAAGATTTTAATTGCCGACGATCATCAGTTATTTATTGATGGGTTGTCAAGTTTAATGAAAAACGAGCCAGAGATAGAAATTTCAGGCCAGGCACTAAATGGGGCAGAGGTACTTTCGGTACTTGCCAGCAAAAGTATTGATATCATTCTCCTGGATATCAATATGCCAGATACGGATATCGTCGCTCTTACAAAGGAAATCCGTGAAAAATACCCCAATCTGAAAGTTATTATCCTGACCATGTATCACGGGACTCGTTATTATACCAAGCTCCTGAAATATGGTATTCATGGCTACCTATACAAAAGTGAAGGGAAGGAAGTATTCCTTACTGCTATCAAAATGGCGTCTCAGGGCGAAATGTACATCAGTAAAGAGCTCTTTTCAAGCGGGGCAAAAAATACCAAAGATCTTATGCCTGCATTTAGTTTAAAATCATCCAGCATTGAAAATGTGTTGACCAAAAGAGAATTGGAAATTTTGAAACTGATTGTTCAGGAATGTTCAAATAATACTATAGCTGAAAAACTTTTTATTAGCACAGGCACAGTTGATACGCACAGAAAGAATATCATTTTAAAGTTAGGGGTAAAAAATACTGTAGGTCTTATTAAATATTGTATTCAGAATAATCTTATAGATTGATTTTATTTTTTCCGCAGATACCATATAACCTTCTGCTAACTTTCGGCGACTCCGAAAGCATTTATTTTTAGTACCAACCTTATTAATATAGTTATACTTTTAAAAGAATAATGAAAAGAATTATCCCGTAAACAGGTAGAGAAAAAAAATACCAGTTTACGGGATGGTCAGGTTTTTACTTCTTTGCCATATTTGTGTCAGGGTAGCAGTTAATTATTTTTTGGTATTCATTTAACGCTCTGATAGTCATTTAATTTAATGCTTTATTTTTTAAAAAAATAATCTCTTGAGGGGACAGACAAACTTGTAAAATAGAAAATTTTTTAAGTAACCGATTATTAATAGGGAGATTAAACGGATGCTTGTTTCTAAAAAGTGAGTAAAATCTTCGGAGATTTCTCAGTAATGCAAAATTTTTTTATCTGGGAACAAGGGTGACTGTAACAGGTCACCCTTTGTTGTTTTATACCCTTTTGAGTTATTCATTGAAAGTTTCATTAAAAAATGCCTCAAAACATTTTCTTTTTCTATTTCCTTTTTTAGCTTTGCACAACAAAGTACTTTTATGTCTGAAACGGTAGATCATTTAAACGACCTTAAGGAAATACGCTCTTTAATGGAGCGCTCTTCGAGATTTATTTCTCTTAGCGGCCTTTCCGGAGTATTTGCGGGTATATTTGCATTATTGGGAGCAGGGTTTGCCTATATCCTGATAGAAGGGCTTAAAAACGGAAGGGTGTGGATGTCTGTTGAAGAGGCCTATATCTTTCTTTTCATGGATGCCTTTATTGTGCTTATACTTGCAATTGGTTCAGGATTGTTTTTTACGATCAGACAAACCAGGAAAAAGGGACTGCGCATTTGGGACTCCACAAGCAAGAGACTGATCATCAACATGGCTGTGCCACTTGCTACCGGAGGGTTCTTCTGCCTTGCACTATTATACTATGGTGTAGTTGGGTTGATTGCACCCGCTACTTTAATTTTCTATGGTCTGGCATTACTTAATGGAAGTAATTTTACCTTAAATGATATTCGTAATCTTGGTTATTGCGAAATTATATTAGGTGTTTTTGCCACTATATTTATTGGGTATGGTATACTTTTCTGGGCAATAGGCTTTGGTGTATTGCATATAGTATATGGAGTGGTGATGTATTTCAAATATGAGAAGTGAAAGGTCTAATAACAAATCTGAATAAAGCATTTGAAAACAGAATCCGTCTTGGTATCATGTCTGTTCTGATGGTCAATGAATGGGTGGATTTTAACACCTTGAAAGATACCCTTGATGTAACTGACGGAAATCTGGCAAGTCACCTGAATGCTCTTGAAAAAAATAAAATATATAGAAGTGAGAAAATCGTTTATCGGTAAAAAACCTAATACATCTTATGGTGCTTCTAAAGAAGGAAAAAATGCATTTAAAGAACATCTGAATGCATTGGAAGCGCTTATTAATCAAAAGAAAAACTGAAATAGTTTTTTTTTATTCTTATACTTTGAAATGCAAAGTACTTTTAAAATATATGAAAGTAAAATTTATATTACCGGCGCTAACTGAAGCAAAAAGTCCTTACTGGAGGCCTGTTAAATATTCTTTATTTCCTCCTCTTGGATTGGCAACACTTGCATCCTGGCTTTCTGATCATGATGAAGCTACAATTCAGGATGAACATGTAGAAGAGATTGATCTCAACGATGAGCCTGACCTGGTTGTAATTCAGGTTTATATTACCAATGCATACCGGGCCTATAACCTAGCCGACCACTATAGAAAAAAGAATTGCTATGTAATACTTGGAGGTCTTCATGTTACTTCATTGCCTGAAGAGGCAATGCCTCATGCAGACAGCATTTTTATTGGTCCGGGAGAGGATACTTTTCCTGCCTTTTTAAAAGATTTTAAAAATAAATCTCCTAAGAAAAAGTATGTCTCACTGCAGAGATCTATTGAAGGCATTCCTCCTGTAAGAAGAGATTTAATTAAAAGGCATTTGTACCTCGTACCGAACTCTATAGTAGTGAGCAGAGGATGTCCCCATCATTGTGACTTTTGCTATAAAGATGCTTTTTTTAATTCTAAAAAATCATTCTATACACAACTCGTAGATGAAGCACTGGCTGAAATAGAAAGGCTCCCGGGAAAGCATCTTTATTTCCTGGATGACCACCTGCTGGGCAATCAGAAGTTTGCTTCGGAACTTTTTGAAGGCATGAAAGGAATGGGAAGGGTGTTTCAGGGAGCAAGCACAGTTGATGCTATTTTAAGAAGCAACCTCATAGAAAAGGCTGCTGATGCAGGATTGAGAAGTTTGTTTATAGGGTTTGAAACATTGAGTGAAAGCAACCTCAAGTCTAGCAATAAAAAGCAAAATCTTGGAAGAGATTACCAGCAGGCTATTCAGCGTGTTCAGGAGTTGGGAATTATGATCAATGGCAGCTTCGTGTTCGGTCTTGATGAAGATGATAATGACGTTTTTAAAAGAACAGTTGACTGGGGTGTCCGAATGGGTATTACCACTTCCACTTATCATGTGCTGACGCCCTATCCTGGTACAAAACTTTTTGATAACTATGAGAAGGAAGGAAGAATACTGACCAGAAACTGGGACCTCTATGATACGCGAAATGTAGTCTTTAAAACGAAGAACCTTTCCCCTCAGGAATTAAAGGCTGGTTATGACTATGCTTATAAAGAGTTTTATTCCTGGAACAATATCTGGAAAGCAGGTACAGCCCATGATTCCATAAAATACAAACTCAAGCATCTTACATATGCCGGTGGCTGGAAGAAGTTCGAACCGCTCTGGAATTTTATCATTAAAACAAAACAGTTAAATAATATGCTTCCCCTTCTGGAGGCTATATTGTCAAAGGTAAACCCTGAAAAGGAATCTAACAAAAGTCCTGAAATTGCTTCAAATTTATCCATGTCAATTGTAAAAAATTAAAACCTAAATATATATGAAAAAGAACGATATAATAATTGTAATAGCGACGCTAATCTATAGTTACCTATTTTATGATCAGACACCAGGTATCAACATATTCTTATTTTCTGTCGTCATCACATTTTTAATGGCGCTTAAGGATAATAATTTGTTTTCTAACGGACTTTGGCTTATCTCCTCTATAGGAGCACTGGTCAGTGGAGCTATGGCTTTGTTGCATGGCACCGGATTACCTGTATTTGTCAATATTGTCTCTTTAAGCATGGCTGCAAGTTTTTCCATTCGAAAAGATTCATCATTGATTTTTGCATTGCTGTATGCTGCATATAGTTATTTCTTTTCATTGATCAATATTTTTGCGAGGCTATTTGAACGAAGCGAAAGGAAAGAAGAACGAACACCACAATCCTACAGCTTGTTATTTGTCACGGTAATTCCTGTTATTATCACATTGATATTCTTTTTTATTTACAGAAGTGCCAATCCCTATTTTGATGAATTGGTGTCCAATATCAGATTTGATTTTCTTTCATGGGGACTTATCGGCTTTACAATAATAGGCTTCGTGCTGCTATATGGTTATTTCAACCAGATGGATATTCTTTCTCTTGTATATAAAGATCTGGCTTCTCCTGACAGACTTATTAATGATGAATCTACTTTCTCAAAGCCTCTGCTGAACATCAATAATGAGAATATTTCAGGTATTGTATTATTTGTGATGCTGAATCTGTTGCTATTCGTAGTAAATATTGTTGATGTATATTCTTTGTCAGTTGTTACAGAGTTTCCTGAAGGATTTCAATATTCACAGGTTGTTCACCAGGGAATCAATTCATTAATACTTTCCATAGTGATTGCAATTGCTATTATCTTGTTTTATTTCAGAGGGTCTTTGAATTTCTATGAAGGCAACACTGCTATCAAGATCCTGGCTGTGGTATGGATTATTCAAAATACCATATTGGTGGTTACCTGTGGTATCAAAAACTTTCATTATATCGATGAGCATGGATTGACCTACAAAAGAATTGGTGTTTACATCTATCTGATTATGACTGTTGCAGGGTTATTGACAACATTTATAAAAATTGTATCAGCAAAAAGCAACTGGTTTTTATTCAGAAAAAATGCCTGGGTAGGTTATGCTGTATTAATATTATCATGCTTATGGAATTGGGATATGCTTATTGTAAAATACAATCTTTCTGGAATAGCTGCTAAAACAGATCTTATTTACAATGCATCCCTATCTGATGCTGGATTGCCTGACCTGATTTCTTATTGTAAAGAAAATCCTCATAAGATGCGGGATAACAAGAGTTTTTTGATTGCTCTTGATATAAGAAAAAAAGCTTTTATAAAAGAATTTGAAGAACGTGATTGGCAGTCCTGGAACATGGACGATGATGATATTTACCATGAGTTAAAATCCATGGAAAATTTACCTGGGATTTTTTTAGTCCAATTTTTTTAAGCCCTTCTCTTTGTGAGAAGGGCTTAGGACAAAAAAATGATGTATGGCTTAAATAGAATGACAATGAAAGATGAATCTTTAAAATTAAGAACAAGGGTAAGGATCTTGATAGGCTTCTTCATAGCAGGTCTTGTCTTAAGCGGTCTTACTGCATTTCCTTTGGAGACAGAATTGTTTTTTTTGAGAAATACGGCACAACAGATACTGGAACCGGATAATCCATTATACTTGTGGATAGATAGGGTTTATACAGGGGTAAATGATATGAATAGTCTTCATCCGTTTCTAGCGTATGGAACAGATTGGTTAGCATTTGCTCATATAGTCATTGCAATAGTGTTTATCGGGCCATTAAGAGATCCAATTAAAAATATATGGGTCATTCATTTTGGTATGATCGCATGTATCGCCATCTTTCCATTGGCATTCATTGCAGGAGAGGTACGGGGTATACCGTTTTATTGGAGAGTTATAGACTGTATGTTTGGCGCAATAGGCATCATCCCATTATTGTATTGTGATAAATATATCAGAAGAATTATCAAACTTGAAAATTTGTAAACATATCAAACAATCTGAATTTTATGAATAACAATAAGAAGGAGATAGTATCAGGAATTGTTTTACTATCTGTATTTTGTTTCATGTTGCTCGCACTCAGAATTCATATTTCCGGAAGTTATAACTTTATATTTTTGATCTGGAACTGGTTTCTTGCCGTGATCCCATTGATCTTGTCATTAATGATAAGTTCTCTGAACAATAAAAAATCAATTAATGTACTTTCTTTTATAATTCTTGGCATTGTATGGCTTTTGTTTTTTCCGAATGCACCTTATCTGATAACTGATATCATGCACCTGAAGGAAAGAGCAATTATTCCTATGTGGTATGATACATTGATGTTGTTTTCTTTTGCATTTACAGGACTCATAAGTGGAATGGTTAGTTTGTTTTATGTCCACCAGCATTTTATAAAATATTGCGGTAATAAGCTTTCCTGGTTTTTTATTTGTATTGTGTCAATCTTAAGTTCTTATGGAATTTACCTTGGAAGATTTTTAAGATGGAACAGCTGGGATATTTTAACTAATACAGGTTTATTATTTAATGATGTTTTCCTGAATCTCTTCAGAGCAAAAGCAATACTGGTGACAGCAGTTTTTACTTCTTTTATGATAGCATCCTACTTCATTCTATATGTTCTTTTAAACAAGAAGGAAAGTATTAAATTTTAAATAATCATTAACCATGGAAAAATTCTGTTAGTCAATTTAATCAATCATTATGGGTTAAATTTTAATGAATTGATAATATTGATTTTTTAAAATGATTAATCCCGGTTAAATTTAAGAGCTGATATTTTATTTCATGTATCTAAACAGAATTACAGATATATGAAATAAACAGTTCTTAAAATAATGACTCAGGAAGATTTTACTCAATACCATAAATATTTATTTGTTATTGCCTATAACATACTGGGTGATATACAAACAGCCGAAGATATTGTACAGGATACTTATGAAAAATGGCTGGGACTGGATCAGGTTAAAATCAAAGATGTAAGACCATACCTTAGTAAAATAACAGTCAATAAAGCCATAGATACTTTAAAAAGATTAAAACAGGAAAGGGAAGCATATAAGGGTACATGGCTACCAGAGCCAATTTTATCAGAAACGTTTGAGGACGAAGAGCAAACAATAGATTATGCTTTATTAGTAATTCTGGAAAACCTTAATCCGTATGAAAGGGCTGTAATGGTGCTCAGAGAATTGGTCGGATATTCTTATCTTCAGATTGCAGATTTGCTGGAGATCACTCAGGAAAATAGCAGACAGGTATACCACAGAGCCAGCTTAAAACTTAAGAAAAATAGGTTCGGACAATACAAGGTGAAGGAAGAGGAGAGAGAGTTGTTTGAAACATTCATTGAAGCAATTGACAGTAAGGATTATAACAAACTTACTACGCTTTTAAAGAATGATGCTGTTCTTTACTCAGATGGTGGAGGTAAAGTGGCTGCAGCGATTAATCCTATTTATGGAGTTACCAATATTCTGAAGTTTTTTCAGGGAATATTTAAAAGTGAGAGAGGGCAATTCATGTTTCATAAAGTAAATCTCAATGGAAAAGCAGGTATCATGATTGAGATCAATGGAGAATTTCATTCTGTTGTATATCCCGATATTATTGATGGAAGGATTGATGAAATATTTATGATTCGAAATCCTGAAAAAATATTTTTTAAGAAAAACTGAAATTTTTGTCACAAATGTTGTGCGGTACTGTCTATTGGGAAAATAAATATTCCCAATGAAAAGCAGAATCAAAATTAAAGACCTGGAACCCAATGCATACGTGGCTATGTACGGATTAGAAAAATATCTTTCTTCAACAAGTATTTCAAAAACCTACAAAAGTCTTATTAAGATCAGAGCTTCTCAGATAAACGGGTGTGCGTTTTGCATTCAGATGCATACAAGAGAAGCTCGCCAGGAAGGCGAAACGGAACAACGCATCTATGCTTTATCTGCCTGGAGAGAAACACCTTTTTTTGCACCTGAAGAAAGAGTAATACTAGCGCTCACCGAAGAAGTGACGCTTATATCTAAGATTGGAGTGTCGGATGCAGTTTATAAAGAAGCTGAAAAGTACTTTGACGGAAACTATATAGCGCAGCTGATTATGACGATTGTCTCTATTAATGGATGGAACAGGATAGCCGTTGCTACCCGACTGGCTCCTGAAGTAATTTGAATTTAAAAGGAACAAAGCAGCTTTAAAGTAAGGCTGCTTTGTTTCATTTGGATCATTCGGAAATGATGATGGTTACTTTATTCTGCCGGTTTTCTACCAGCTTTTCGGTTTTTTCTCCTGCACCAAAATTATTCTTATCACCTTTTTCAGCGCTTACATAATAAGCTATAGACTCAAGGTTTTGGAATACAGCATTTCCCTTTTCATCTGTAACCTGAGTTTCTACCGGATTTACACTTTTTTCATAGTCTTCTTTAGTTTTATAAAGACTTACAGAGGCTTCGCTTTCAAGATTGCCCAGGTCATTTCTCACTGTTACTTTCAGACTGATTTTTAAAACATGCATTGTAAAAGAGCTTAATACGGCAAGCATAATCAGGCTAAACACGACTGTTTTTATTTTCATAGGTTTATCTTTTATTGAAATATTAATAATAATCTCTGAATTCTCAAATATTTACGCTTTAGGAATCAGGTTGTTTTCAACATAGCAAAATTATATGGGATATTGTCCTCCTTAAATAGTACTTTTGTTGCTATAATTTTTAAATGCAATATGATAAAGTACCCATCTTTCCTTGAAGGCAGTTTTACTAATGGTTTTTCTATTCTAGAAGAAGGTATTACCTATTCGTTTCAGTGTCAGGATATGGGACGTCTCAATGTCCGTTCAGGAAAGATCCTTGCCTGTGATCCATTAAATACAGAAGAGGTGGATGCATTCGTAAACATATTTCCTTTGGGTAGTTTTCCCGTGGAACTGGCTATAGCAGATATTGAGACAGATGAACGAATTGCATTTGCCAGAGTAAAATTTTCAGAAGAAAAACCTGTTCGATGGGAGTTTGCGCTGCTCGAGGGTCAGCGTATGGAAGACTTACATGAAGGAGAAATATTCGGATATGCTGTTGATTCAGGCCTTGGCTGCTTTATGGATCTTTCTGCGCTGGATGCCTATGAATTCTATGCTCAAAAAAATAAAGAGTACCACGAAGAGATTTTTGATCAGATGGATGAGGTTTATAAGGATACCAGAACCTGGTACATGTGGAAATCAAGAGAAGAAACGATTGCCATATTTACAACAGGATATGGAGATGATGTATATCAGTCTTACGTTGGCTTTGATAATGATGGAAAGATATGCAGACTCGTTACGGACTTCAATCTGCTGGAATGGAGTAAATAATTAAGCTGTGGAATTTTTCTACAGGATCGTTTTTATATTTTTGATAGTTAGATACTTATCCTGTCGATAGCCCAGCACTTATGAAATAGAATAAAATTTATATTCATATCTTAAACATATACATTTTTTAATTGTTGTATTCAGGTTTACTTTTATAGTTGTCATAGCAGAGTTGGTCGCTATTTCCGCTATTAATTTAAATATATTGAATATGCTGCCTTTTGAAAAATTTGGTCTTAATAAAAAAATAAGACTGGGTTTAGGATTCTCTATTGTCCTACTGATATTGTCTTCATTACTTTCTTTTTATACCATATTAAAACAGATAGAGCAATCTTCCTGGGTAGATCATACGCACGAAGTTCTTATTAATATAGAATCCACCATAGCTGAGTTAAGAGGAGCCGAAACCGGCCAGAGAGGTTATATCCTTACACAGGATGAACAATTCCTGGAACCATACAGAACCGCTGCGAAAAAAATAGAAATAAATTTAGCTAAGTTAAAGAAACTTACGGATGATAATGAATACGAACGACGATCCATAGACACATTGGAACGTTTGGTAGGAGACCGTTTTAACAGATTGAACCACGTATTGGAACAATTCAGAAAAGATAGGACGCAGATAAGTTACCGTGATATGATTGTCGGAAAGAAAATGATGGATGATATCCGTGATATTTATACTAATATGCGGATGGAGGAGGAAAGACTCCTCAAAACCAGGGTTGCAGCTGCCAATAAATATTACCGGTTATCTCCGATCATTATAGTAGTCTCCTCTCTTATAGCCATTGCTTTAGCAGGAGTGTCATTTTATTTTATAAACAATGATATCAAAAACAGGGAAATTGTTCAACAAGAATTAAAAGCCCTTAATCACCAACTTGAGAATTCCAATGAGATATTGATTAAAAACAGAAATGAAATAAGCAACCAGAATTATTTATTGCAGGCAAATGCTCAGATCAATGATTTGTTGAGAGGGGAAAGGGATTTAAGTATATTGAGTAGTAAAGTCTTGACCTACCTTTCTGAATTTATGAAGGCTCAGTCGGGGGTTATCTATTTGGTACAGGAAGATGGTAGTTTTCAGATGGCAGATACCTATGCATTCGAGACAAATGTCAATGTTCCTGCTAAATTTTATCTTGGAGAAGGGATATTGGGTCAATGTGCCATACAGAAAAAAGCCCGGTTACTTAATGATGTATCTGTTGAAAATATAAAGATCAATTCCAGCTTAGCCGCATTTGATGTTGCTGAAATTTTAATAGTGCCATTTTATCATTCGGACAAAACTATAGCAGTAGTCGAGCTTTTGAGTACAGAAAAATTTAATCAACTGGATCTTCAGTTTATCTATAGTATCGGAAGTACAGTATCCATTTTTATTAATGGAATAGTTTCAGAGATGAGAACATACGAGTTGCTTGCAGAAACACAGAATCAGGCGGAAGAGCTGGAGACTCAGCAGGAAGAACTTCGGGTTATGAATGATGAATTGAGAGAACAAAGAGATAAGTTACAGGCTTCCGATGAAGAGTTACGGGCAAGTGAGGAAGAACTTCAGGAAAAGAATGCGGAACTTGAGTTGCAATATGAGGCTATCAATACAAAGAATAAAGCACTTGAGGATACAAGGCAGGCATTGCAGTTAAAGGTGAATCAGATAGAGGTAATCAGTCAGTATAAATCCGATTTCCTTGCCAACATGTCTCATGAGCTGAGGACACCATTGAACAGTATTTTAATACTTTCAGGCCTGTTAAAAGATAACAGAAACAAAACATTAACCAAGAAGGAGGTTGAGCAGGCGGGAATTATTGAGCGTTCCGGAAATGATTTACTTAAGCTGATCAATCAGATCCTGGACCTTGCAAAAGTAGAATCAGGAAAAGTTAAACTTGAACTGGGAGATTTCAGGCCTTCTGAGTTTAAAATGGATGACCAGTTCAGAGAGCTTGCCAAAGAGAAAAATATAAACTTTAAGTTCCTTATAGAAAAAGGGCTTCCTGATGTTATCTATACTGATAAATTCAGAGTAGAACAGGTGCTCAAGAATCTATTATCAAATGCATTCAAGTTTACGCCGGATAACGGAACTATTCTGTATACTATAAAGCCTGTAACAGCATCCAACAAGAGATTCCTGAATCCTGATTTAAATAATAAAAGAGTAGTTGCCTTTGTTGTAACAGATACTGGTATCGGAATTCCTCCGGACAAGCTGGACCTCATATTTGAGGCTTTTCAGCAAGCCGATCCATCCACAACAAGAAAATACGGTGGCTCTGGTCTTGGTCTTACTATAAGTAGAGATATCGCCATATTGCTTGGGGGAGAAATTCAGGTGGAGAGCACTGTTGGGAAAGGAAGCATATTTACATTGTATCTTCCGGAAAGAGCTGATGAAACCCATATGGAAGAAGCCATCCTGGTCCCAGAAAAATATGTAACGCTATCCGAAGAGTCTTCTGCTACTAAAAGTACTCCTTTAGGAAACTCATCAAAGAATATTCTTATAGTAGAAGACGATGTATACTTCTCCAGAATTCTTGAAGATTTTGCTAAAAGCAAAGGGTATGAGGTAACAGTTATTCATAAAGGGAATGAAGTAATTGATACTGCAAAAGAGAATAACTTTGCCGCCATTCTTCTTGATGTTCAATTGCCGGATACAAATGGATGGGAAGTGCTGAAAAGACTTAAACATAATCCTTTGTTAAAAGATATACCTGTACATATGATGTCTGCATATGACAGGGAAGTCTATCAGAATCACCTGGGGCAGGAAAACTTTATACAAAAGCCTGTAGCTCTTGAAACTTTAGACCAAGCCTTCAGTAAAATCGGCCTCAATATAGATAAAGGTATCATGAAGGTATTGATAGTAGAAGATAATGAAAATGAGAGCCTGGCTGTAAAAGATCTTTTAAAATCTCAAGGGATTGAATCGGATAACGCCTTTAATGGTGCAGAAGCTCTTGAATATTTAAGAAAAGAAAGGTATGATGGGATTATATTAGATATAAAACTTCCTGATTATAATGGATATGATCTGTTGGAGTTTATAAAAAAGGATAATAGTCTGAAAGGAATGCCTGTAATTATTTATTCAGGAAAAGATCTTTCGATAGATGAAGAAGCTAAATTCAAAAGGTATGCAGATACGATAATAGTGAAGACAGAATACTCCTATACGAGGCTTTTGGAAGAAGTTAAGCTTTTTATGCATAATATGGGGGCAAGTATTGAAAAGTCCTCCAGATCTTCCATTATTCATAGAGATATGTTACTGAAAGATAAAAAAGTACTTATTGCAGATGATGATATGCGTAACATATATTCTTTAACCAATGTGCTGGAAGATCAGGGAATGCATGTAGTAGTGGCATATGATGGGAAACAGGCAATCGACGAGCTGGACGCTAATCCGGATACTGATATAGTACTTATGGATATTATGATGCCGGAAATGGATGGAATTGATGCTACTAAATCCATCAGGTCCAGACCTGAATATCGTAACCTTCCGATCATCGCAATTACAGCAAAAGCTATGACAGGTGATAAAGAAAGATGTATTGCAGCAGGTGTTTCAGATTACATATCCAAGCCAATAGAGTTACCAAAATTGTTGTCTCTGATGCGTGTTTGGTTATATAAAAGTTAATTATCGGAGATGGGATTTATTGAAATAGGAGATGAAGAATATCAGGATTTGCTCACTGGCATACTACAGCATTATAGCTACGATTTTGCAGGCTATTCCAAAGCTTCAATGAAGAGACGTATAAGCAGGTTTTTGATTAATAAAAATCTGGAAACTTTGAGGGAGTTAAAGTTTAAAATACTTGCAGATACCGAGTATTTTGAATTTTTTTTGGAAGAGGTTACAGTGAATGTAACAGAAATGTTCAGAGATCCTTCATTTTATCTTTCTCTTCGCAAGAATGTGGTTCCTTATCTGAAGACATACCCTTATGTGCGTATTTGGGATGCAGGTTGTTCAACAGGTGAAGAGACCTATTCTCTTGCAATGCTACTTAAAGAAGAAGCTATTTTAACCAAGTCGAGAATTTATGCAACAGATATAAATGGTAAAGTATTGCAGACAGCAAAGGAGGGAATTTATCCTATATCCTGTATGCAGGAGTATTCCAGAAATTATCTTAGGGCCGGAGGCTTATACTCCTTATCAGACTACTATCATGCAAAATATAACAGAGCTATTATGGATGCAGAGCTAAGTAAAAATTTTCTGTTTTCAATTCATAATCTTGTGCATGACGGATCATTCAATGAATTTAATCTGATAGTGTGCCGCAATGTGCTGATATATTTTCAAAAAGAATTACAGGAAAAGGTCTTGGAGTTATTCATGGACAGCCTTCCTGTTTTTGGATTCCTTGCTCTGGGTAACAAGGAGTCACTGAGGTTCAGTAAAATTGAAAAATATTTTCAGGTGATAGATCATAAAGAAAAAATATATAGAAGAATTAATTAAAAGTTTTATCTGCATATAGAACTATATTGTCAAGATACAGTTGTGATTAAGTTTTTCACAATCTTAAAAGCCGTTTTCGAAGTGAGTTAATTTTCAGAAATCCTAATTGATCTTTTTAATTTTTACCACAAGTAAAATGAGTTCAGAGAATAATGACATACCTGTTAATATCCTAATTGTAGATGACCGGGATGAAAACATCTACAGCCTTGAAAATTTGCTTATTCAGGAGGGGGTAACCATTAATTTCCTGAGAGCTACTTCGGGAAATGAAGCTTTGAAAATTGCCTACAAGACTGACCTGGCTCTTGTAATGCTGGATGTACAGATGCCCGGCATGGATGGTTATGAGGTGGCTACCATTCTAAAACAAAAAAAAAACGACACAGAGCATACCTATCATTTTTGTTACAGCTCTTACTCATGAAAGTAAATACGTGGCAGAGGGCTATAGCAAAGGCGCCGTAGACTATTTGTTTAAGCCCCTTGACCCTTTTATAACCAGGTCAAAGGTAAATTCTTTTATCTCAATTTATCTTCAGCAGAAGAAGTTAGAGGGAGATTATAAAAACCTGGAGGAAATCGTTCAGCGCAGAACGGTTGATTTAATGCGAAGCAATGAAGAGCTGAAAGTGGAAATTAATAAAAGGCTGGTTGCGGAAGAGCAATTGAAAAAATACAATGAAAAGTTGTTGGCCTTAAATAAAGACCTTGATCAGTTTGTTTATATAGCTTCTCATGATCTTAAATTGCCGGTTGCAAATCTGGAAGGATTGGTAACTGCTTTAAGAGAGGAACTGGATGTAGAGGGCCTTAGCTGTGCCAATATAATTGATATGATTGACATCTCAACCGGCCAGATGCGGGATACAATAGACGGTTTGATAGGTATCATCCGAAGTCAGCAATTGGACAATGGAGCAATTGAGCCAGTCAATTGTTATGAGGTATTGGAGGAAGTAAAGATCAGCATTTCAGAATTGATTAAAACTCATAGTGCTACTATCAGTACTGATATTGATAGTAAAATGGATTTTAATTTTAACAGAACCTGTTTTAAAAGTGTCCTCTTTAACCTTATTTCAAATTCAATCAAGTACAAACATCCAGATAGAAGTCCTAAGATTAAGATTAATTTTCTGATTACTGACAATTATAAGATTCTGACAGTAAAAGATAATGGAGTAGGCATGACTCAAGAGGAGCAATCCAGATTATTTAAGGTATTCAGCAGGCTTCACAAGGATGAGGAATCAGAAGGTACTGGTCTTGGCCTTTATAATTTGAAAAAGATGCTTGAAAGGTACGATGCCTGCATTGAAGTGAAGAGTGAAAAGGGAAAGGGGAGTGAGTTCAGAGTGTTATTTCCTCTTGAGTATGAAGATCTCGTAAAATGAAGAAAAACCACCTGAAGAACAGAGTCCGGGTGGTTTTTCATACGCTGGTTGTAATTTTTTTACTTTAATTATTATCTGCCATATCGGGTTATTGCCTGTTCAATATCAGCAATCGTTTTCAGATTCAGTGATATGATATGACTCAAAATATCCGTAGAATATCCTCCACTTCCATGGCTTCTTTCTTTTTGCTGCGCATAGGATTCTTCAGCAAGCTTTTTATGAGGCATTCGGAAGCTTTTTAATCTGTTGCACAGGGAAAGTAAAGCCCTGACAGATTTTGCGGTTTGAGGGCAATAGGCAGGATTTTTCTTTAATGCTTCAATTGCTTTTGTTGCAAGCGAAGGCTGATTGTCATAGTTATAATATATATCTCTTATATCCGGCTGATTAAACGGAAGGTATGTTACTTTAAACTTAACATATTCTTCATCCTTAGTTTCAGAGCTCCAAAGGAGATGGTCAAATACAAAGAGCGGCATTTCTACAGCTCCAGGACCTATAAATTCTCTTCTGTATAAGGAAATCGGATCAAAATAAAATCTTAATTCATTTGCAAAAACTCCAGGGGAAACATTGCGTTTTGCATAAACAATTCCATTAATCATTCCTGAAAGATTTTCCTCTGCTAAACTGCAAAGCTCTTCAAAAGCAGGACTGTTTAAAGGAGTTTGGTGTAGTTCTACTAAATTATAGATGGCATCAACTAATGGAAACATTGCCATTTTAACGCTCTCTATAAGATGAATTTCGTCGCTAAGGCCAGTATAGGTCCTGACCCTCAGGCCAGAAGGGTTCCATATGGTATAATGAAAGAGGGTATCTCTTGGTGGTAAATTTGTTTTGTCACTTAATACATCCAATACATAGTCCAGCTCTGGAATTACTTCTACTGGTTCTGTACCGTGTTTTTTTAATGACCCCAGAAATATTCCAATGTCCCTCATGCAGGCAATGGATTCATTATAAGTGAATCTTTCCAGCCTTTCCGGGTAAGGTAAATGTTTATATAAAATCTCGGTAAGCGCCTGTACATTCTTTTCTCTGTTGAGTTTATGAATGAAAGGAATCAATCGGTCAATTTGTATCGGATCAAGTTTGTCAATTTCCTGACTAATCTTTTTCCATTTATTTCCTTCGGATAGCAGAGGTAATTTTAATGTTTCTGGGGTCATCGTTTTATCAGCTTAAAAGCCATTTAATACATTCATCTTCGCTTTCAAAAGTTCTTATTACAAGGTTTCCGACGTGGGCATCTTTGTTCACTTTATCAACTGTTGCTTTAGCAAACAAATCAGGCGCTACCAGTGCAGCAATTTTTTTCATTCCTATCTTTTCTACTTCTGGAAACCACTCTTTTGCAAGATATTCCTGTACCTCTTTCGAAAGTACTTTTAGGTTTCTGTGGTCACTCAGATGGACTGTAATCTTATTTTTTGTAGCATGTTCTGTAACTACCGAACAGCCTTTTCTTACTTGTTCTGGTTTTAAGAATCCACTCCATCTTGCATAGACAATACCGTTTGAACCTTCTAAAACTTCACAGTAATCTTCCTGAAATACTTTTGTTGTAACCATTTTTGATACTCTTTGAGTTGAAAATATAAATTATCTGTATTTGAAAAGTACAATTTATGATGTGTTGTATTCAAATTGAATATTTATACGGTTCCAAGGTATAATAAGTTTCGTCTATTTGAAACTTAATTTTATCTATTGAAGTATAGTTTTAGGCTTTTTAATTTCTTCGTACCAATTATTGGAAAAATACTTTTTATGAAAATTTGTGACAATCAAGAGGTTGGGTGTTGGAACATGAGTTGTGGGAAATATTGGAATATTGAAAAAAAATAATGTGCTCCGAGTGTTAAATAATGTAAAAAAAGTCTTTTCAGAAGAAATTTATTAAGCTGGCTCAACATTGTTTAAAAGTTTTTTTGTTGAATGGATCTATGATCGTAGCTTTGAATTTGCTTTAACTAAAAATAAAATAATATGGCTACTACTTCGGATATTTCCAAAGGCGCATTTTTGAGATATAACGGTGAATTGGTGATGGTTACGGATTATACGCACATTACACCGGGAAAGGGTAATGCGATATATACAGTCAAAAGTCGCAATGTGAAAACCGGTAAACAAAGTGAAATCAGGTTTCGTTCAGGAGAAAAAATTGAGCTGGTAAGGGTTGAAACCCGTGAATTGCAATATCTGTATCAGGAAAGTGATTCTCTTGTTTGCATGCATCCGGAGACATTCGAACAATTACCTGTACCTATGGTATTGTTTGGCGAATCTCTTAAGTTTCTAAAAGAGAATACCATCGTTCTTGTAAAGTTTGATGATAATGATGTTCCAGTTTATGCAGAGCCTCCAACACATGTCGAGCTGGAAGTTACCTATACAGAACCAGGATTAAAAGGAGATACATCAACAAGAGCTTTAAAACCAGCTACAGTTGAAACAGGGGCTACCGTTCAGGTACCTTTGTTTGTTGAAGCAGGTGAAAGAATAAAAGTAAATGCCGAAACAGGGGAGTATGTAGAAAGAGTGAAATAAGCTCGTTTCCAGTATAAAAAAAAGCCATTCAGATGAATTTGAATGGCTTTTTTTATTATCTGATAATTAGTGTAAACTGGTTTTTATAGTCTTATGATTCTATTTTCTGAAATTATAAATATAGTATTCCTTCAGATCAGGAACTCAAAGTTTTTACCTCCCTCAGAAATACAGGAAGTATTTAGGTTTAATACAAAAGAGTTAAGAGAAATATTTGCGTTCTGCTTTTTCAGGAGTAATTTATTATAAAAGTTAGCATTTCTTATTAAAACTTATTTCTAATCTAGTATAAAACTTTCAGCAAATGGTTCTCCTGTCAATTCAGAAGGTCATACATAGAAAGGTATTTTTAATGCTTTATTGTTATACATGATTTAGATGTTGCCTGTTTCAACGAGGTAATTCATTTTTGATGGAATAAATTGATTGAACCTTACTTGCTTTATTTGATATGGCAACTTTAAAGCCCTGTATGATGATATCTCTTGTGTAGGAGTATAAGCCATACCTATCTCTGAACTATGTTTCTTAATTGGAGTAATGTTGAATTGTAGTTTTCTTTCGTATTTGAAAAAACATTTTATCTCATTAAAGCCCCACAGTGAAAGCCTTATATATTCTATTCTGTAATTGGTGGTAAACAAAACTTAAATTAACAATTGTATTTTAATTGAATGATTTAGTAAGGAGTTAATTATGAGATTGGTTTAGATATCATCCTGTTGGATGAATTAAAATTGTATTAAATGTTATAGACCTGGCTTTATAAAGATATAAACTAATCATAGATTTTGTTAATTTTAATCAGGTGGAAATATAATGAGTATAGCCACTGTCAATAGTTTCAGTGTGCTTTCCATTATTAAAAATAGTTGTTTATGAGTCAGAATCTTAAAATACTAGTAGCAGACGAAAGCCGGGAGATTATTGATATACTTGAGTTCATTTTTCAAAAAGAAGGCTATGACGTTAAATGCTGCAGGAGTGGAAAGGAGCTGGTAAAGATAGCAAAGAATTTTTTGCCCGATCTTATTATTGCAGATGTTAAACTTAATGAGATGGATGGTCTGCGTGCATGTAAAATGATTCGGGAGGTATCAGAGTTAGAGAATTGTGTGTTTATGTTCCTGACTTCTTTGGATGATCAGCAAAGTGAACTTTCTGCATTTGAAGCTGGAGCAAATGATTATGTTATCAAACCTATTAAACCCAGACTTTTAGTTTGCCGTGTCAATGCATTTCTAAGAAGAAATAAAAATATCTCTGCAGTAAAAACAGAAGAGAATAATAAGATAACGATTAATGATCTTACGATTGATATTGATAACTTTGTTGTACTTAAAAAGAATAAAACCATCATTTTGTCAAAGAAGGAATTTGAGCTGCTTTGTTGCTTATCAAAAAATCCCAACAGGACATTCAGACGTAAAGAGCTTATAGAGCAAATCTGGGGCCCTGAAGTATCAGAGATATCCAAATCCCTGGAAGTACACATTAGCAGAATCAGAGAAAAAGATCGGTGATGATTATATTGCTACCGTTAAGAAAATTGGTTATAAGTTTCATCTAGGATAAGACAGAAACAGTGAACAGAAACAGTAAACAGTAACAAAGGGCATATTTATTAATGAATTTACTATTGCTACCTTTTATTTTAGACTTCTTCCATAGCCAGTATGGAGTGTTTTAAGTGCCTTCAAGATTATTGCTTATTTCAGACATCTTATAGAAATTTTTTTGCTACCTCAAACTGTAGTCCAATGCATCCTATTATCATCGAAAAAAATAAAAAAAACATACTAAACTGTAATCGTTTTCTGTCAGTGTCACTGTTTACTGTTTACTGTTTCTGTTCACTGTTACTCGCTTTCTCCAGGTTTTTGATCATAGTATAAAGCATTTTGGAAACCTCTTCCAGGTCACTACATATTTTCATTTGCAGGTTTTGAGCCATTTCATTTTCACTAGCCAAGAACTGAATAAGGGCGGCGCATCCTAAAGTTGATCCTCTTGAAATAATCAGAAAGTTCTTCCGGTCTTTAGAAGTCTTTTTCCCTATACCTTCAGCGATGTTCAACATTATACTCAGACTTGCCCTTCCTAATTGATTTTTAAGATAGCTTGGTAATTGAGGAGAATTTTTAATGTATTTATAAATGGATTTATTTAAATGAAAGGCTTTTTGATAAACCAAAAGTTTTTCAAATGGGAACATAACATAGCTTAGGTTGTAAAAAAATAATAACAATAGAAACAGTAACAGTAAACAGGGTAGTTACATAAAATCTGTTCACTGTTACTGTTCACTGTTTACTGTATTTAGTGGAGCCGCAGGGAGTCGAACCCTGGTCCAGAGAAGCTAATAATCGAGCCTTCTACATGCTTAGCTGACTTTAATTGTCGGGTAAAACCAGGCAGGCAGCAGCCAAATTTTACCTTAGTTGTTTAGATTTCGCCAAAGCTTAACAACATCACTTTAACTAGTTCCACTGTTCGACACTCCGTATTCAATTCCCGCGGAACGAAAGAACTGAGGAGTGATGGCTTCCTGATAATCTAATATCGGGATGAGCTAATCTAACATTCAGTCAGATTAAGCAGCCATGGCGTAAGATTCTTCGCCAGATATTGTTCGGAACTATCTTTCAAGGCTCTCATCCCATGAGCCTGCATGCTTATACACGTCATTACTCAACCTGTCAAATCCGGTCGGCCCCATAAGTCAATGAACTTTTATCAAGAACAAATAACAAAAAACTTTGTTTTTGCTCCCGCAAATATAAAAATTTGTAAACTATTATTTAACCTTTTCAATGAAATCATTTGTAGTGTCCATAATAACATTCATCTTTTTAATGAAAGTTCCTTTTTCTGAGGCGCAAATACTTAATATTGAGAGGTTCCGAATAGAAAAGGATACATCTAATTTTTGGACAGGAAACGTTGGTCTGGGTTTTTCAACTAAAAAGCAGCAAAATCAGGTCACTTCCCTTAATTTCAATTCTAATCTGGTTTATTTATCAGAAAAACATGGCTATTTAAATATAAATTATGGGAAATTGATCAAGACTACCCAAGAAAAGGTTATAAGTGAGGGATATACTCATTGGAGAGTTAACCTTTTCCGGGCCCAGAGATTATCCTATGAGCCTTTTCTGCAGGTGCAGTATGACCTTGGCAGGGGATTGCAAATTCGAGAATTGTATGGAGCAAGCCTCAGGTTCCGGGTAAAATCCACACCTAAATATTCATTCAGTATCAACTCCGGGGGAATGTATGAGCATGAAATCTGGAGAGGAGAAGTTTTAAGGTTTGAGTCTGGAGGCGATTCTACAAAGGCTGAAACATACTCTTTTAAAAATACAACCAATTTGTCGTTCAGAGGTGATATATCTAAAAATGTTAATGTCTTCATGGTGACCTATTATCAGGCTAGATTCACCAGGTTTTTTAAACCCAGGGTGATTTCAGATTTTCAGGTGATGATTAACATTAATAAATATTTTTCATTAAATAACCAGTTTGTGGCTACCTACGATGCTTTACCACTTATTACAGGTAACAAATTTGTTTATACATACAATATGTCCATTGTTATAAAATTCTAATGACGGCCTTTAAAAAAACAAGTTAGAGTTTATCAGAGTATCTTAAAAGTTCCCTTATTTTTAGGCTTTTTCCCTTCCTAAAGCTGAACCCAGCCATGAAATATCATGTTCGGATAGTAGACATTTAAAGGCTTTAGTAACATATGAAAATGAATTGTGTTTTATTAGTAGATGATGATCGGGTAAGTAATTTTATTACTGAAAAGGTCCTGAATGGAATGGGTGTTACTTCAATGGTAACTACTGCATATGATGGGAAAAAAGGTCTTGATTATATCAAGTATCAATGTACCGACGACTTAGGGACGTGTCCCGATCTGATTTTGCTTGATATAAACATGCCATTAATAGACGGAAGGGAATTCGTAGACAGGTATCATAAAATACCAAGGCAAAAGGAAAGTGTAATAGTAGTTTTAAGCGCTACTGAGCTCCCGGATGCCGAAAAAGTTGAACTTCGTAATGCCGGAGTTTCTGAATTCCTTGTAAAACCATTAAATGCCGACAAGATTAATGATATTGTACAAAAGTACTTTGTATTAGAAGAATGAAGAGTGACATAAAGAAGGAAAAATAATTACTGAATAAGATGAAGGCAGATAGAAAAGGGGAGAACAGAAAAATAATTGATGAAATAGAAACTCCTGAACCGCCACAAAGGATGTATCCTCTTGAGGGACCTTGGGATGAGCAGACTGAGCCAAGTAAAAAACACGGAATGTCTAAGGAAAACAAGGCAAAACCAAAGGAATGATAAATTTTACAAAAAAAAAGATGCTGCTCAGAATGGGCAGCATCTTTTTTTGTTTTAGGATTCTTATTGATTTTACTCCTTAATGATTTGTTTTACAGTACTTGATTCACCTGTAATAACTCTCACATAGTAAACTCCAGAAGCAAGATTTTGAATATTAACTGCTTGAGTAATATTTGTACTTTCTGATTTTCCTGAAGTACTATAAATTGGCTGTCCTAATGCATTCAGTACAGATATTTCATAAGTTTCTTTAGATGCACCAGTTACAACAACATTGAATGAACCGTTATTAGGGTTAGGTACAATCTGTACTTCTTCAGTATTTTTAACAGAGTTAATATTTATAATTTTGCTGTATTCATACTGACCATTATAATCTACTTGCTTCAATCTGTAGTATGCATTTCCTGAAACAGGATTTGTATCTACAAATGAATAATCAATAACTCTGTTACTGTTGCCTGAAGCTGATACAGAACCGATTTTTTCAAAGTTCACACCATCTGCAGATCTTTCAATATCAAAGTGAGAAGCATCTTTCTCGCTTGCAGTAGCCCAGTTTAGTTCTACGATATCATTATCTTTTTTGCCTGTGAAGTAAAGATACTGTACGGGTAAAACACAGGTTCCGTCAGCACAAACCCAGATTCGGTCACAGTTATAACCAGTTCCGACATCGAACTTGATATTAAAGACGTTTCCTCCTCCTTGGTTGTTACCATAAGCAAGAGCAAAAATACCGTTCATACCAGATTTATTAATTGATGTATTGGTTGAACTTTTTGAAACTTCTATTGTGTTCCAGATAGGAGTTGCTGTTGTATTAGTAGTGAAACTTGGACAATCAAAATAGGTAACAGGTCCTCCAGTCATTTGAATCCAATATGTGCCAGGATCAAGAGTCACATTCATTGGGACTGTTCTCATTATTTCTGTATTGGATACAAAAGGACCAACAGTTGATGTTCCTAAAATTGTCGCTCCAGGACTTCCTGAATTACTATTTGGAGGGGTACAACCTCCGCAATTCCAACCACCTGTCGGATTATGATTTACTATTTGGACTGTATATGAGTTAGAATTTGTTCCATCGGCAGCTTGGAAAAAGCTGATTTCATTTACTTTTAGTTTTTTTAGAACTTGGATTTTATATGGGTAACCTGATGCTTGTTGCTTTGTTCCGGTACAAGGTCTGTTTGGTCTTAAAACTGCCGGATAAGAAGTAGTGTCTACTGCCCAAAGCCCTCTCTCACAACCATTGAGTTTAGAGGTTGAATCCGTATCTTCAAAATATACTCCAATACTGTGAGTGCTATCTACAGGGTTAGGTAAAGGTGTTCCTCCGACAGGTTTTGAATACCATTCAAATTTTGAAGTCGGTTGGTTTGTAATTTGGAAAAATGCAGCACGATGTACATCATCCTTACACCCAGTTGAAGTATATGGATTAAGTATCTCATCTATGATCAAGCTGTCACTAACAGCAGGACATTCATCGCAAAGGAATGGTACACTAGCTCTATTATCTTTTATGGTCACCTTGTATTCCATGTTAACCTGGTTAACTGTAAGAGTATCTTTATTGGCGCCTAAAATAGGAGTCCAGGCTCCTCCGCCTTCTGGTCTGGAATACCATGTGTAAGTCCATGTTGGAACCACAGGTTTTACCTGAGAATTCAATTTTTCGGAAAAAATAGGACAAGTAGTAAAACTTGCTCTTAGATCAGGCTGCGGAGGGCATGGATCTGCGAAAGAGCAACCTGAAGGCAGATTGAATTCCCCGGCATAGTTTTCATCTAATGTAGTACCAAGTCCTAGTTCACCATTTCTGTTGAAGCCCCATGTGTATGCTTGTCCTTTACTGTTTGTCGCATAAAACCAGGCATCTCCATCAGATACAGAAGCGATTCCGGTCAATTTTACCCCAGGTGCTGTAAGTACATATTCCGGAACAATGGTACCTTGAGGAGAATTCGCATTATCATTACGGGTAAACACAGCGCAAGCCCCGTCTTTAGGTCTTCCGTTTCCAAGAGTTCCGGACTGGCTGGTATATACGTCATTGTCAGCTGAATTAGGATCTGTGCAGTTAAATAAACCGTTTGCTCCAAATGTAACAACTGTACTATCGGACAATACTACAGCAGACGACGCTTGGCCTGCCGCAATAAAAATAGCTCCTGTCAGATATGGGCCTGTCCTGTACCCATCAGCAACGATAGGAGTTCCTGGTGCCAGTACCTGATACGCAAATGACTGATATTGGTAATCTCTACCTGTTCCTCTTTGACCTGGTCCCCAATCACCTCCAAATGAATATACTGATCCACCCGGGCCGATTGCAAGGCCGTGGGTATCTCCTCCGGAAATTTGTGTTACTCCGGTTAAATATCTTACAGGGGTATCAGAGGCATTGTCAAAATTAAGATCTAACTGAACCTGTCCTGCATAAGGATGATCTGATCCTGCTGGTGTGGTTGGTCTTCCAAGTTCACCTCCTGTGTTCTCTCCCCATGACCAGACATTACCAGCTCTATCCAATGCATAAGTACAATTATCCCCTCCTTCAATCTGGACAATATCCGTTAAAGGAACTCCTGGAGCTTTCAAAACATATTTTGGTAATGAACTACCAGTTCCTGTTGTCCCATGGCCTAATTGTCCTGCATCGTTTTCTCCCCAGGATAAAACTTTTCCTGTTCCTTCCTCTATGGCAAAAGAAGTATTATTACCCCCGGATACATAAATGATTTTAGAAAGATATATAGCATCTCCTCCTGTCACTACCTGATCGCCTTTTAGTACTTTCTTGGGAAGTGCACCAGATGCAGTTCCTGTTGCACACGTACTTGGCTGGTTTGGATATGCTGCAGTGCTGCCTAGCTGCCCGCAGTTATTATTACCCCACGTCCATACATGTTTATCACAATCGAGGGCAACCACGTGAGCTCCTGATCCTGCATCCACCTGACGAATAGCTGGTAAGTCACCTGTTCCTGTAGCCACATCATACCAAACAGGTACAGGGATACTTGAGGATCCCCCATAAGGATTACCGTCTTTATCAACACCAAGCTGATTAGCAGTATTTGCTCCCCAGGTATACACCACCTGGTTATCACAAACCGCAGCAGAAAAGTTATTCCCACCCGATATCTGCAGGTTTTGAGCCTTCGATATCTGGGGAAGGCCTAACGAGAGAAAAATTAATGCCCGTATAAAATGTTTCATATTATTGTGTTTTCAGATTGATAGAATGTTTTCAAGATGTCCGTATTAATATAAAAAAGCCCCAAAATGTAACCCTTTCAGTAAATATACAGGTATGATTCTTATGAAAAAAGTCAATTCCGGGGAAAATTTTCTATGGATTCTTGAAATAGTACTAATTTAATGATTGGTATAATTAAATTTTAATTTTACCGTTTTGTTTTCAGCATTTTAAAATTAGTCCTGTCATTTTATTTTGTGATGAATTTTATTCCTGCCAAATTTGTAATCTAAGGTGAAATTTGAAAAATTCATGGGGATCAAAAAAAGACATGTTTTTACCGGTATTATAGCAATTTTTTTATTTCTGATTATCTGGTTTATCTCTGTTGCACTTGCCTATCCGCCAGTACCGCCGAATACCAACGTTCAATCTCTTCAAAGAGAGGAACTTTCCAAGGGGTTTTATAGAATTGGCAATAACTGGTTTAAGCAAAATGAGTATGGGATTTATGAAATGTATGTTGAAGGCTCTCCCTATGACAGAGGAGTTATTAATGGTAAATTGAGCAGTGAACTTGTTAAAAGACAGGAAGATATTTTCGTCGGCCAGATTACTGAACTCGTTCCGAATAAAACATACCGTGGCTTTTTAAAATACCTCATTGGCTGGTTCAATAGAAATCTGGATGAAAATATTCCGTTGGAATATAAACAGGAGATTTCCGGAGTTTCTTTATCTGCTTCTGCGAACTATGGCGCTATTGGAACTCCATATCAGCGTATCCTCAATTACCACGCAGCTCATGATATCGGACACGCCCTTCAGGATAAAAATCTTGTAGGATGCACCTCATTTGCTGCTTGGGACGCTAAAAGTGAAGACGGGGGACTTGTGGTAGGAAGAAATTTTGACTTTTATGTTGGAGATGAATTCGCACAGGATAAAATTATAGCCTTTATAGCTCCGGACAGCGGATTTAAATTTATGATGGTTACCTGGGGCGGGATGACAGGAGTACTATCCGGAATGAATGAAAAAGGTCTTACTGTGACTATCAATGCCGCCAAATCCGATCCTCCGCTTGGTGCGGCAATGCCGATATCTTTGCTTGCAAGAGAAATATTACAATATGCATCTACTATTGATGAAGCAGATAAAATTGCGTCAAAGAGAAAGACCTTTGTTTCCGAGTCTATATTAGTAGCTTCAGCAAATGAAAACAAAGCTGCAATTATTGAAAAATCGCCTAACAAACAAGGACTTTTTAAATCCAACCATAATTATATTGTTTGTTCAAATCACTATCAGAGTGAAGCATATGCTGATGATCCGCTGAATATTCAAAATAAAAAAGAAAGTTCATCTCTGTACAGATATGAAAGAATGAATCAGCTGATGAGCAAATATCCTAAGATTGGAGTAAAAGAAACAGCTACTATTTTAAGAGATAAGAACGGATTAAATGATGCTGTACTGGGCTATGGAAATGAAAGAGCCATGAACCAGCTTATCGCACACCATTCGATAATATTTAAACCTGGATTAAAGCAAGTGTGGATATCATCCAATCCATATGTACTAGGTGCTTATGTTGCTTATGATCTTAATAAAATTTTTCAGTTGAAAGGTCTTAATAAGGATACTGCTATTTATGAAAAATCATTCGTAATCCCTGCTGATCCTTTTATTTCTACTCAGGAATTCAGAAATTATGAATCATATAAGAGTCTTAAGAAATTCCTTAAAAAGCAAATGAGCATTGAAGCTTCTGTGGAAGAAGATTCTATTGTAAAAATCGTAAAATGCAATCCTGAAAATTACGAAGCACACTGGATAGCAGGAGACTGTTATAAATATTTGAAAAAGAGAAAGGAAGCTTCGGCTATGTATAAGGAGGCTTTAAAAAAGGAAATACCTACTTTAATTGAAAAAAATAAAATTGAAAAACTATTAAATACTTTATATGAAAAATAATTTTGTTAAATCATTTTTTGCAATATGCATTCTATTTTTTACTGTGACCTTTTCTTTCTCACAGGACCTGATTTTGAAAAGAGGAGGAGACGAGATATATGGTAAGGTATTGGAAATAAAAGAAGATAAAATTTTTTATAAAAACAATGTAAACGATTCTATTACAAACAGCATAGATAAAAGACTTGTTTTTATGGTAAAATTTGAAAATGGGGCAAAGATTGTTTTTGATAATCCGATCATCGCTGAACCTGTAACAGCAGCACCATCATTAGAGGAAGAGAATGAACCTACAGGCCCTATGCTTATTGAAACAAGAGGCAGGGGATTGTATTATTATAATGGCAGGTATTATTCTGTAAAAAGGTTGAGCCCAATATTGCTTTCTACAAATGATAAAGAAATCAGAGATCACCTTGCCACTGCCAAAGCTGCAAATATTGGAAGTTGGGTCTTATTTGGATTGTCTTTCCCTTTAGGTACTGTTGGTCTTGTAGGGCTTGCCCACATTAACGAGGCAGCCACATACGGAACCCCTCAGGATCCTCTGGCAGCACCTCTGGCAGGGATTGGTATCGGGTCTTTTCTCATTTGTCAGGTAGGGAATATCGTCCTTAAAAAGGTTGTAAGAGACAATACTAACAAAAAAGCTGTAGAGCGTTACAATCAATTACAACTTCTGAATAAATAATTAACCCATTCGAATGCAGGCGCCCGGAATAGAATTTAAAGATAAAGAACAGGTTAGAAGATTTCAGGAAAAAAAGCTGGGAGAGTTATTGGATTATCTTCTGGCTTTTTCTCCATTTTATAAAGAGTTGTTTGAAAAGAATAACATTCAAAGGTCTGATATCAATACTTTGGAAGATCTTACCAAAGTGCCGGTATCTTCCAAATATGATCTTTACTCAAGGAATTTCGACTTTTTATGTGTTCCCAAAAATAAAGTAGTTGATTATGTTACTACTTCCGGAACATTGGGTGATCCTGTAACTTTTGCTCTTACCGATGGCGATCTGGACCGCCTTGGCTATAATGAAGCCATTTCCTTCTTGTGCGCAGAATGTGGTCCTGATGATATATTTCAGCTTACCACTACAATAGACCGAAGATTTATGGCTGGCCTTGCTTATTTTCTCGGTGCTAGAAAACTTGGTGCAGGACTTGTAAGAGTAGGATCCGGGATACCGGAACTTCAGTGGGATACTATACAGAGAATAAACCCTACCGTGCTGGTTGCTGTCCCGTCTTTCATTATCAAGTTGATCGAATATGCTGAAGCTAATAATATAGACTATAAATCCAGCTCTGTACAAAAGGCTATCTGTATTGGGGAATCAGTAAGAAATCCGGATTTCTCGTTGAATACACTGGGGCAGAAAATACAGGATAAGTGGGGGATTAAATTATATTCTACTTATGCTTCTACTGAAATGGTCACAGCTTTTACCGAGTGCGGAGCGTCTCAAGGTGGGCATCATCATCCTGAATTAATCATTGTTGAATTTTTGGATGATAATAATTGTCCTGTTGAAGAAGGAAACCCAGGGGAAGTAACCATTACAACTCTGGGCGTGGAAGGTATGCCTTTGTTAAGGTTTAAGACTGGTGATATTTGTATTGCTCGCTATGAGCAATGCGAATGCGGAAGAACCAGTATGCGCCTTGGACCAATATTGGGTAGAAAGAATCAAATGATCAAATACAAAGGAACTAGTCTGTATCCTCCGGCTTTGTATGACATACTTGATACTATGCCTATGGTTAAGAATTATGTTGTTGAAGTTTTTACTAACGATATAGGTACAGATGAAATCTTAATCAGAATCGGATGTATGGAGGTATTGGAAAGTTTTGAAAAGGAGATCAAAGATCATTTCAGGGCAAAGCTGAGAGTGGCGCCAATGGTTAGATTTGAAGATCCTAAGGTGATACAGGCTTTGCAATTCCCTGAGATAAGCAGAAAGGCAATTAAATTTTTTGACAAAAGAAATACTGTATTATCCTGATCATCGGATATCATAGCCTTTACCATCATTCCTTTCAGAAAATCCGGATTCATCATTAAGCAGTATGCGTTGTCCGTGAAAGATGTCCATATAAAACTGCTTCGTATTCGGATGGCTCTTGAATAGGTCGGTATTACGGTAATAATTGTGCTCTTTATTCGCTATGTTTTGAAAGCTAATGTAATGCGCGTTACCTGCTAATGGTTTTTTCAATCGCTCTCCCAATTGCTTTCTGAATGTGATGAGATGTGCTCCATTTAGGGTATAATCCTTTTTGTTATAGGTGACATAAATGTTTTTCTGAATATTACTTTTCTCCAGCCAGCCTTTATGTTTCTTTTGTTTTACTGCTGCTGCATTCATTAGTATTGTCTCAAATACTATGGGACAATCGTTTAATCGATTTTGCTTCAGTGCTTCCATGTAAACATAATTGCCAAGACTGTGCATGTGCAGGACAAAAGTCAGCTCAGGTTGATTTCCTTTTATATTTGCTAAGGCCTTTATGTAATTAGAAAAATGAGTTACAGATTCTTTAAAGTTGTGTTTAGAAATATAAAAGTTTTTGATCCTATTACTTTTAGGTATAAGACTGGGAACATCAAAGGCAATTACCGGTACATCGAATATAAGTCTTATATCCGCAGCTCTGTTGATAGCTAATGAAAAATCTTTTCCATCACCATGAACAAAAGTTATTACTTCTTTTGTACAGCCGGATTTTTGTAAAGCTTCTTCCAATGAAGGTACTTCCATAATATACCAGTCAGGATTTTTCCAATGACAGATCAGAATAGTATAATAATCCGGACGAATTGACTTATCGGAGAAAAGCTTAGGACTTCCTATAACTTTTTCTCTTACTGTTATCATGATAATAGTCGTGTCAGAGGCATTAAACTGTAAGTCATGAGTCCATTTAAGGTTAGTACCGTTAAACTTATCATAAGGGAAATATGCCTGGGAAAAGGAAGTATAGTGAAGGAAAGTTGATATAAATATAAAAATTACGCTTATTAGATTGCCCGGTTTCATCGATCCTGATTTGCTTGTTTTTTTGAAATTAGTTTATTTTAAAACAGTAAAAACAATTTTATTACAAATTTTGATTTTAAATAAACCATGAAAAAGTTATTTGCACTTTTGTTAACATTGTGTTCGGCAATTTTTACTGTGTCGGCTCAGGAAGATTTACTCCATTCCGGAGAAGTTGTGTGGTATGGAGTTGATTTTTCTCATTCTAAATTTAAAGGTGAATTTAGTCAATTTTCAGACGCTGGAACTAAGAGTAGTGAGGAAATTCAGGTAAAGTATTTTCCTGCATGGAACAATCTTATTATCAATGAGCCTGATAAGTATAACATAAAGAAGTTTTATGGATTTGATGAAGTTATAGTAGACTTGGACCTGGTTAAAAAGAACAATGTTGCTGCTGATATCGATGCCATTTTTGACCAGTCGAAACCCAATAACCTTTCACCGGAAAAAATACAGAAAATCATCAGTAGTTATCATATATCGGGGAAAAAAGGCCTGGGTTTGGTTTTTATTGTTGATAATTTCAATAAAATAGAAGAACAGGGAAATATCTATGTAACCTTCTTTGATCTTGCCACTAAAAAGGTGATCACAACAAACCTTTATGGAGGTAAGCCGGGAGGATTTGGTATTAAAAACTATTGGGCAAGGGTTATATTTAATGTAATGGAAGTGAGCGGTAAAGAATTTAAAAAAATAAAAAAAGGTAAGAAGTAAACTCCCTATCTAAAAATCAATATGGACACTAAGTTTTAAATAAAATTTTTCTGTCCCGGGGTGGTCATGGTAGTTGAGCCTCCAGATGCCATCTAGTCTGATCACCCTGAAAATATTCTCTATTCCTACACCAGCTTCTAAAAAAGGTTCTTTAGCAAGGCTATACATCTCGGGAAGCAATATCATTTGAGCCTTATTCTTGTCAGATAAGGATCCCATTACTCCTTTGATGGATATAACCTCTCTCCACTTTAGTTTTCTAATCAATGGGATTTTATTAAAGAAATACCCGTCAAAGTGATGTGAAAGCTGAATGTTTATATACTGATCACTTACAAACTCAAAGAACCGCATGGAATTAAATATATAATCATCATAGAAGATGGTCTGGTTCCCGTTATGCAGCTCCAGCAGGGGGTAGGGCAATGTTCCGAAAATCTTGCCGGCTTCAGCACGGTACCTGGTATAACCAATATTCCTTATTCTCAATCTCTGCCTTACACTCAAAGCTATTTTCTGATAATTATAATTGCTTCCCAATAAATCTTTTATTCCTAATACGACTGCAGCATCAAAGACAGGATAGGGAGTGCCAAGACTGATCCTTTTATAATCACCTCTGAGAAATTTTTCTTTATATGCGTAATGAGTGTAAAATGCCACTTCTGTTGTGGTAATTGATGACACATTTACAGTATCGCTTGTCCCTGAAATTTCTTTATTGTATTCCAACTTACCTACAGGTCTGATAGTAGCATTCCTTATCTGTAATTTATTGGACAGGTTTGGCGTCCAGAATTTTTCATAATACAATTTATATTCATCGATAAAGTTGAGCCTGTTCTGTGCTGAGATTTTAAACAATGCATTTAGGAGATTATCAGGCCGCATAAATGTTACCTGACTAAAGCCCAGCTGTTCTATGTCATGCTTAATTCTAAAACTTATAATCTCATCAGGATCCTTTTTCCTGAAATAAGTTATACCTGTTCCGTACTTTATTTTTTCATCTCTAAGACCATAAGCTCCATAACCATCCAGCAATATTCTTCTGCTGAATTTAGGGTTGGTTCTGAACCCTACTCTGAATTTATTCCCTTCCACAGGATTGTAAGAATAGACTTTATAGATAGGACCAAATTCAATTTTTTTTACAGGTATATATCCTTTAAACAAAACCAGATATCTCTTGAAGGCTTTGGTATTCTTAAGGGAATCAGTCAGGTGGTATATAGCTTGTTCAGAATTTGAAAGCGTATCATGCCTTGCTGCTTTCCAATATGTATTGTCTTTTGATCCTGCGTCTTTCTCTACTATCGTAGTTGCTCTATCATTAAAAAAACTATTTGTAAAAGAAGGATTCAGATTAAAACTCTTATTGGAAGTACTTCTTGATGCAAAAAACTTTTGAGTTTTTCCTGAATGAGGAACAAGTACTTCTCCATAAATATAAAGCTGTTCCGAAGCAGGGAGGGACTTATTTCCCAGATCCATATAGGTTTGCCTCAACCCAAATGATGTAATAAAATTGAGATTGATTTCCTGTCCTGCTTTAGCATCTATTTGTTTAATAGTAAATGTAGAATCTCGTATCCACATGGTTCCTGACAAAGTCAGTTCCTGCTTTCTGGAAGGGAAGTAGCGTACTTTGTAACACCAGTTATTATCTATCAAACCGCTGTCAAGCAGCTCATAATCGTAGTGACGAAAACATGATGAGCTTACAGGACTAATAAAATTTTTGTTGAACATCAGTAAAAAATCATCATAGACATACACATTCAATGCAAGATTGGAAAATAGTTTGCCAATACTTTCATTTTTCATTCCGGAAAGTCTTGTAGCCTTTATGATTTCCTTTTGTTTATTACCATCTTTCTGATAGAAATTTTCCGATACTGTTTCAAGAAGCATTACAGGAAGATAAGGTTTACCTTCTGTGGTATCCATGTTTTCAAAAAAGAAAGCAAAGGGTTTAAGATAGAATTGTTTTTTCAGATCTTCATCAAGTTCTCTTAAACCGACCTTAGACTTATTGTAGGATTCATAGGAGTAACTTTTGATAGTCTCTCTTCTGAAGTTTTTTTTGTTGGAGATGACATTCCTTATAATTCTATAAGCCGGATTCTCAGTAACAGAAACTGTAATTTCATTGAGGCTGCCAACTTCTTCATCCAGAAAGATATTGATATGCTGTACCTGAAATTTTTGTATTGCAAGTTTCTTTATTGAATATCCCACGCTTGTGATAATAAGGCTGTCGGGCCCTGTGGATGTTTCAATAGAAAAATTTCCTTCAAAATCAGAAACAGTTCCTTTTGACTTATCGGAGAAGTAGATATTGGCAAAAGGAATGAGCTCTTTACTTTGGGCATCAATGACCTTACCTGTGACTCTCGTAATCTGCGAATAAGCCGGATTTAAAAAAAATGAAATGAATAAAATAAAAAAATGCAACCCATGAACAGAGTTGCATCTTCTGATTTGTAAAATTATAAACTAATGAAATGATCTGTTTCAAAGATTAACTTGCTCCTTCTTCTAATCGGATAAGATGCGAAAGGTTTTTTATAACCCTGTCATGCTTCTTCACAAAAGGATTATTTAAATCCCATACATAACCAGCAAGCACTGAACATATCTGCTTTTTAATTTCTTCATCAGGCTTAGGGGCAAAGAAAATATCCTGAAGGGTTCCATCATACCAGCCCATTACATAACTTCTGAATGTATTAACGCCTTGCATAGTTGGCTCCATAAATTCTTTTTCCCAGTCAACACTCTGACCTTTCAGTTTCTTTACTACCAGGTTTGCAGCCGTTGCACCCGAAACAGTTGCAAGAGTTACTCCTGAAGAGAAAATGGGGTCCAGGAATTCTGTAACGTTTCCTGTAAGCACAAATCCGTCTCCATAGAATTTATTGGTTGTTACAGACCAGCCTTCCAGTGTTCTGGGCTCGAATACAAAATCAACTCCATCAAACCGTCTTTGTGTGTGTGCTTGAGTTTTGATCATTGCTCTGAATCGTTCTTCCGGCGTTCCTGTAAATTTGTCAAAGAATTGGGTGTCACCAACGAAGCCTACTGATGTATTTCCATTTGAAAATGGTATGATCCAGATCCATACTCCTGGTTCATGAGAAACAATTGTAATTCTGTTTGGCTCCTCATCTACATACCTGTTTACGTCTACCGTATGCGCAAATAAGGTTCTTCTGGCGGGAAGGTTTGAAGGTTGGTCAAGATTGAATAATTTAGGAATTACTCTTCCATATCCGCTTGCATCTACAATAAATCTGGCCTCTATAGTACTTTTATTACCATCCTTATCTTCAATAGTAGTAATGCTGTCGCTGCCGTTAAATTTAATATCAGTGACTCCTGTTTCAAACAAAACCGGAATACCTTTACGCTCCATTTCATCTGTAAGTGTTTTGTCAAAATCAGCTCTTGGTACCTGCCAGGTCCAGGTCCAGCCTTGGGTAAACTGGTTTGAGAAGTTAAAATCACAGATTTTTCCGTCTTTTACGAACTTCGCTCCAGACTTTTGCTGAAATCCTTTTGCCTTCACAGCTTCAAGTAATTCAGCTTCTTCAAGGGCCTCCATACATCTCGGAAGCAGGCTTTCTCCTATTACAAAACGAGGGAATTTCAGTTTCTCAACAACTTTAACTTTTAATCCATGCTTATGGATAATAGAAGCCGCCACGGCTCCGGAAGGACCTGCTCCTATTACCAGTACGTCAACTTTTTCAGAACTCATAATAATTTTAATCTGGTGTTTTTACGAATCAAATATCTATGAAGGCTACTTTGGAAATAAAATAAATTTTAAATAATCACCTGTTGTAAAAATTATGTTTAACTATGATTTAACAATCAACTCATTAATAAAATTACCTTAAATGTAAGAAATTAAAAAAGTAAAGGAAAAATTAGAATTGAGTTTGTGGTAATGTCTTGTAAATCAAGGTTTTTATTTTGTCTGTTTTGAGTTCTATTTATTACATTTTAATGAGGGAGATTATCTGTAAACTTTTCTTTACACTGCTTTAAGAAACTGTTCAAAAGGTTATTGGTCCGAAATCTTTGGGCATTTTAAACATTAATGGTTCATCTTGCAATTATCATTTTTCTATCTATAAATTAGCGCATAATTTCTATTTCTGTAACGAAGTGTATTGGTATAAAAGTATTACTTTAATTACTTCATCTTTTGGTGAAAAAAACAATTTCATCGATTAGCTGGTTAAGCAAAATCCTTCGTGACAGCTCCGTTAAGTTAGAATTATCATTTAATATAAAACCATTTGAAAAATTAGTTATTATGAAAAAGATCAATTTACTTTTTTTGAATTTTTTAGTTGTACTCCTCATTGCTTGTGAAAGCAAGAGGGAGGAACAGGCGAGTCACGATATAGATACCATTACAGTTGTAGAAGGGCAGAAGCCTAAAGTTGCATTAGAAGAGATTTGGTCTACCGATACTATATTTAAAACTCCTGAGTCTATAATTTTTGATGAAGGTAAAAGGATATTGTACGTTTCTAATGTAAACGGTGATCCTACTAAAGCTGATAATAATGGGTTCATCTCTAAAGTAAGCCTTGACGGAAAAATCGAAAACCTGGAATGGGTAAAAGGGCTTAGCGCTCCTAAAGGACTTGGGCTAAATAAAAACATCCTGTATGTTACGGACATAAATAAGCTGGTTGAAATTGACACAGACAAAGGTAAGATTGTAAAAACTTATACCGTTCCTGGAGCCATATTCTTAAATGATGTGTTCGTTACCCCTCAGGGAGTTGTTTATTTCTCAGACAGTGAGACCAACAAAATTCACAAACTGGAAAA
Organism: Sporocytophaga sp.; assembly: GCA_024707265.1. GTDB lineage: Bacteria > Bacteroidota > Bacteroidia > Cytophagales > Cytophagaceae > Sporocytophaga. Next base: position 1,131,502 of record JANQAB010000002.1, read on the forward strand.
TGGTAAAGTTACTTTATTTACTGACCAGAATCTGAATAAACCAAACGGTATATTTATTAAAGATAGTACGTTGTATCTGGCATCTATGGGAAGCAGCGATTTTAAAGCTATAAACTTGAATACTAAAAAGGATACTGTACTGGCTACAGGGATCGGCATGGGAGATGGAGTTGAGTATGTAGGACCAGGTGATGATTTTCTTGTTTCTGATTGGGAAGGTGGCATTTACTACATTTCTGATGGAAAATCTCAGAAGCTGATCGATTCAAAAGAACAGAAAGTAAATACTGCTGATATTGAATTTGTTCCTTCTGAAGACCTTTTATTGGTTCCTACTTTTTTCAGAAATAAATTGGTTGGCTATAAACTGAAAAAAATAAACAGTTGATTACTACAATATAAAAACTACACAAGACATTGATTTATTTTGACTTGTGTAGTTTTTGTTTTTTGAGAAAAGGGACCTTCTGTTATTTGCTGAATAAAAAAATAAAGATCTTTATCATTTTACTACCCTTTGCCGTTTAATACTAAAAAGTAAAGCATGCAATATCTGGTTGATATATCCTTCCCCATCAATTTTGATGAGAACTTTATGAAGCTTGTTCCGGTTCAAAAGGATCATATCAATTATCTTGTCAGCAAAGGAATTGTGGTTTCTTATTCGTTATCTCTTGACCGCACACGGTTGTGGATCAATATAAAAGCCAAGAGCGAAGAAGAAATTAAAGATACATTGTCTGCATTTCCGCTCTATTCCTATTTTAAATACACTGTTTTTCCATTGGCTTTCCATGCTTCCGGATTTATGCCATCGGTATCTATGAATTAATTATTCTTCAATTGCTGCAGGGTACAAAAATTCTATAAATGGTAGCATTTCTTTGCTGTATTTTTTGAGCAAGCCTTTTAACTTCCCTTCTTCAATTTCTTTATCCGTAATCACTTTAGATACTATAAAACTTTTATATTTCAGAAGATCAATGTGTGGGTTTTCTTCCTGATATCCTTTGGGGGCTCTTATCAGTTTTTCTCCTTCCAAAGTTCCAAATGTATTTTTAAAACTTGCCTTATTTAATATTTTTGAAAGGTTCTTTCCATTGTAGTCAATTTCCTGACGTATTTTTTCAAGCATATCTTTTTCCGGCATGTATACGCCTCCAGCTATAAAGCTTTCGTTTCCGGGCTGAATATGAATATAATATCCCGGACCAAAAGATTTCCTGCCCTTTATGCTAATAAAAGCCGAGAAGTTCTTCTTATAAGGTGTTTTGTCTTTCGAAAAACGAATGTCTCTGTTGATTCTGAATATGGTATTTTTTGCTTCTATACTTTTTACCTTATCGTCGAAGTCTGCTATGTCATTAATCACTTGTTGCACAAAAGCAACAAAATCTTTTCTAAGTGCATCATAGGTAGCTCTGTTTTTGTCGAACCACTCCTTGTTATTGTTTTTCTTTAATTGTGTCAGAAACTTTAGAAGGTCTTTATTCATATAGGGATACGCGTTATTTGTAAAAATATTAGTCCTGGAATTTTAAACTTTAGATTTAAAAAACTATTTTTGCTAAATATACTATTAGAAATAATCAATGAAAAATACTTTCTATGTCGTTACACTAGTCGTGGCAGCCAGGCCTAAGGTCCGGAGAAAGTAATCCATTGTATAAACATAAAAATATAAGGATGAAGCCCCGGACCTAAGTTCGGGGCTTTTTCTGTTTTAATACCCTTTATTAAATATTAAAGAAATGAATTCGCTACATAATAATACTATTACATCCTTTACTCTGGCCGTGGTCGCTTCAGTGGCAGTCCTTGCGAATTATTCGCCCGGGTAAAACATGCATTTAATAATATTAAGATACATGAAGCCCCGGACTCACATTCGGGGCTTTTTTATTTGATCCAAAAAGTAAATCAATCATTTAAATATTATGAAAACTGAAACGGAGTTTTATGAATTTTCGGAGCGGACAAATTCCATTCCTGTATCTTTTATCAGAGAGATTCTGAAAGTCGCCTCTTCTAAAGATCTTATCTCGTTTGCAGGCGGGCTGCCAAACGCTGGATTCTTCCCTATTTCGGCTTTGCAGGAGATCGCTAATAAAGTTATTAAAGAGGATGGAGCCAAAGCTCTTCAATACAATATTACAGAAGGGTATTTGCCGTTGAAAGAATGGATTGTTAAATGGTACAGGACAAAGCGTGGTATTGATGTTTCACCTGATGAAATATTGATCACAAGCGGCTCTCAGCAAGGCTTGGATCTCATCGCTAAAATATTTATTAATAAAGGCGATCAGATCTTCATGGAAAATCCCGGTTACCTAGGAGCAATTCAATCATTCTCTGCTTATCAGCCAGAGTTTATACCCATTTCTTTGACCTCTCAGGGAATAAATGTAGAGGAACTTAAAGAAAAAAGTATTGCTGTTAAAGGTAAGTTTATTTATGGAGTTCCTAATTTTCAGAACCCCACAGGGATTACATATTCAGCGGAGACAAGGATGAAGCTTGCCAGGCTACTGGATGATCAGAAGCTTCTTTTTGTGGAAGATGATCCATACGGTGATATAAGATTTAAAGGTAAAGTGCTTCCGGGCTTATTGACATTAAATAAAAAAAGAACCATTCATCTTGGTTCTTTTTCAAAAATGATTTCTCCCGGCTTGAGGCTTGGTTGGATCATTGCTAATAAGGAAATTATCAGTAAACTGGTGCTTGCCAAGCAGGCAAGTGATTTGCACACGAATATGTTGTCGCAAATGATAGTGTCGGAATTTCTTCGTGAATATGGTATAGAAGATCATTTAGCTCTGCTTCATAAAGAATATGGTAAAAGATGTGATCTCATGAGATCTCTTATATTGGAGCTCTTTCCTGATACAGCTTTAGTATCTCAGCCCGAAGGAGGGATGTTTATGTGGGTTAAGTTACCCGATGAATATCCTGTCAAAGAAATACTTGAAGAGTCAATTAATGCAGGAGTGTTATTTGTTCCGGGAGCTGAATTCTTTACCAGCAGTAATAAGGAAAATGCTATGAGGCTTAATTTTTCTAATGCTTCGGAAGAAGAAATACTTCTGGGTGTTGCTAAAATAGGAAGAGCAATTGATAAATGCAGGAAGAAAGGATAAGGATCCTTTCTTTTTCCTTATGATGCTTTCTCTGACTTGTATTTTAAAGAGACTTTTTCCTGAATTACATCCTGGATAAGTCTCTTTTCTATTTTGCTTTCCAGCCAGGAGATGATGTCGAAATAGATGAATGCTCGCTTTTCATATGTGCTGTTCACTAATGGAATTAACTGGGATTTGAGACGCACAAATCGCTCATACAGTTCTTTGTCTCTAGTGTTCTGATTCAGATCTTTCAGGAATTTTAGTATGAATTTCTGGAAAAGGTGAAGGTCGTCTTTCTTTAATAAGAATCGATAGGTGGATATGATATAATATTTGATTACATCATAATTGCCCAGTTCGTAATGGCAGATAAGATTAAGGATCCTTGCAAAACAATGCAGGTCTTCTCTGATATCACCATCAGGAATATTGATAATTCTGTTCAGCCATTTTAATGCACCGTGAAAATCGCTTGCTCCGAAATACAGACAGGATAACTTGTAGTTAATGATCAATTCAGAGTGCTTGTCTACAACCTCCAAAAGTTCATATATTTTGGTGTCCGGACTCTTCATCAATACATCGACACCCTTGGTAAAATCTCCAGTTATAAAGTATTTATTGATTTCGTGGATATAATAATACTTAAGAAGCCTGATTCTAATGCTTTCATTTTGTGAATGATTATAGTCCGCTGCAATCGCATGCAGAATTTTGTTTGTTTCAGCAAATTCATTATACATGTCTAGCTTGTACTGCGCAATGAGCAGGTTGTTAAGGCTTTTAATGTACTGCTCTGTACTTGTTTCCTTGAGCTCTTCATGCGTGTCAAAAAGTTTAACAAGTTTTAGGGCATACTCATAACCATTTCTGAAATCCTGTATAAATAAGTAATACCCAACGTAAAGCTTGTAAAGATTGAGTTTTTCAGAAATAGATAATTCTTCTTCAGTAAAGTCAGGTATATTGGAATTGAAGAACTCTTTGACTCTGAGAAAGTCAGCCTCATCTCTGATATAGCCGATTTTAGTATAGAATGAATTTAGTTTTATGGACAGGTTAGAAAAGGTATTAATATTATTAATCCTTTTATTTATTGTTCTCGCTTCTTCAATGATTCTGTCAACTTTATCTACGGTGTCATGGTCAATAGTCTGCATCAACACACTTTTTTCAAGTTTGATGATCTCCAGCTGCAATTCCAGGTTGTCGTGTACCAGTGCCATTTTTCTTGCTTTCTTCAATGAATTCATACCTTGTGTATAAAGCCTTCTTGAAAATAGCAGTTGAGCATAATCAATCTGCTCCCTTATCTGCAGATCCAGGATTTTAGGAGCATTAAATAATCTTATAGCCTGCAGTAATTTGTCATAGAGGTATGCTTTCATGTTGGAAAGCTGCTCGGTTTTAAGACTGGGGAGCCTGTCAGCAATAGAATCTTCGTCAAATTCTTTCTGTTTATTCATGTAGTCGAACAGAATCATCATTTTTTTGTCTTCTCCATTCCCTGAACCTCCATATAAGAGCTTAAAATACCTTTTTTCATTTTTGCTCATGGATTTTACAAGTTCGTAGAGACTTCTGGATTTTATTCTGGCCACCGTAGTTATTTTTTAATTAATTACCTGAATTATAGTACAAATCTAGTTGATAAAATTGGATTTGTAGAAGAGTTATTGTGAAAACTCTGTAGTATACGGTAAAAGTTTAGGTGCGTAGAAATAAATTTTGTATATATTTGATTTTTAATGATTTGAGTAATTTTTTTTTCTTTGGGAGTCGTATTAAAATTGAAATAAAAAAAATGTGCTAAGAAACAGACAATATATTTGTAGCTGTTATTCGATTGTTTATCTGATAAAAAATTCACCACATGGACAAAGTAAAAAAGAATGGTGCTCAAATGCTGGTAGATTGCCTTGAAAGAGAAGGGGTGGAATATGTGTTTGGGTATTCCGGCGGAGCTGCTATTCCGATTTTTGACGCTTTATATGATTCTAAAATAAAACTCATATTAACCAGGCATGAACAAGGTGCCACACACATGGCAGATGGCTATGCAAGAGCAACCGGTAAACCTGGAGTTGTACTTGTGACAAGTGGCCCTGGTGCTACTAACACAATTACCGGCATTATGACCGCTCAGATGGATTCTGTTCCAATGATAGTCCTTACAGGGCAGACTATAACAAGTTTGCTGGGAATGGATGCATTTCAGGAAGCAGATGTGTTTGGTTTAACAATGCCTGCAGTAAAACACAATTACCTGGTAAAAAGGACCTCCGATATTCCCCGGATAGTAAAAGAAGCGTTTTATATCACTAATTCAGGAAGGCCAGGCCCAGTTCTGATAGACCTTCCGAAAGATATAACTTCCGGTGTATTTGAAGGACAGGTTAAGGATAATTTTGAATTGCCAGGTTATAAAGTGCTTTCCAAGCCTGACCAAAGTTCAGTAGAAAGCATAGCCGATCTTTTCCAGAAATCTAAAAAACCTTTATTACTGGTAGGTCATGGTGCATTGATTGCTAAAGCTGATGCAGAGGTAAAACAACTCGCAGAAAAACTACAGGCGCCTGTAACCACGACTTTGTTGGGCAAGGGAGCTTTTCCGGAAACACATGAGCTTTCACTTGGAATGGTAGGAATGTATGGAACAGTATATTCCAACAAGGCCATGTTAGAGTGTGACCTTATAATGTCTATCGGTAGCAGATGGGATGACAGAATTAACGGAAATCCCAAAAAGTTTTGTCCCGATGCCAAGAAAATCCACATTGATATTGATCCTGCGGAAATAGGTAAAATAGTAACTCCCGATGCCTACGCTATTGGTGATGCGAAGGAAGTGCTTAAAATGCTGTTACCAATGGTTGAAAAACTCGATACCGAAAAATGGCTGAATAAATTAAATCAATATAAAAAGGAATTCCCTTTCACTTATTCGAAGGATGAGCCTCTAAGAGCACAATATGTAATTGAAGAAGCTTTTAAAGTGTCCGAAGGAAAAGCTATTGTTTCCACTGATGTAGGACAGCATCAAATGTGGGCAGCTCAATATTATCTTACAGATACTCCTGATCAGTGGTTATCATCTGGGGGAGCAGGGACAATGGGATTTGGCTTTCCTGCAGCAATAGGTGCTCAGCTGGGTAAACCTGATCATAAAGTTCTTGCAATCGTTGGTGATGGTGGTTTTCAGATGACGCTTGCAGAGCTTTCTACTGCAGCTATTCATAAGTTACCGGTAAAGATTCTGGTAATTGATAACAAATACCTGGGAATGGTTCGTCAATGGCAGGAATTTTTCCTTGACTCACGATATAGTGGTGTAGACATGGTTGTTAATCCTGATTTTGTAAAGCTTGCTGAAGCTTATGGTGTAAAAGGATTTCATATCAACAAGCCTTCTGATGTTACCTCAGTTTTAAAAGAAGCATTTGATTATAATGAAGGGCCATGTCTGATACATGCAGAAGTAGTAAAGGATGATAATGTTTACCCAATGGTACCGGCAGGTATGTCCGTAGAGCATATGATAAGGGAGGCTCCTACTGTGAAGATGGAAATGCCCGAGGGAAGTACCTAGAATCAGATTATTCCTCAATCTTTAATATAGATAATAAAATAAACCAGTAAAAAGCACTCAATAAAATTTAAACCTATGCAGCATATATTTTCCCTATCAATAAACCAAAAGCCCGGAATCATGATCAGGGCAGCATTAATTTTTGAAAGAAGAGGATTTGATATAGATTTTATGGAGATCTCAGGTGGAGATCCCAGTGGTTTGAGTAAAATGATCATCAGGGCTACAGGGGATGCTTCAAAAGTAGATCAGATTGAAAAGCAATTGGAAAAACTGATTGATGTTGTGAAGGCGAAATATATCTCAAGTGAACTGGCTATCGATAATAAACTTCAGCTGGAAGGCAAGCCTGCCCTCCTTAAAGCAGTTTAAAACGAACATTTTATTTCCCTGGTCTGTTTTTAAATAAGTATTGAAGGGAAGAAATATGAGCAGATCAAAAGCATTAATAAGTGGTCTGGCAGGTGCACTGGCACTTACTGCCGCAAATCAGGGATTGCAAAAGTATACTACGAAGGCTCCTAAGGTAGATATCTTCGGAATGAAAGCTATTAAAAAGGGCCTTAGGGCGATTGGACTGGCAAGCCCCGGAAAGAAGAAGCTCTTTGGTTTAAGTTTAGGAAGTGATTTATTGTTTAATAGTATTTATTACAGTCTGACAGCTTCCGGTAAAACGCCTTTAATGAGTGGATACCTTCTTGGTTTGGGTGCCGGAGCTGGAACATTGAGTTTACCTGGCCTGTTAGGCTTCGGTAAAGAATATGTCGGTTCCAATTTTAAACAAAGATTACTATCAATGGGAATCTATTTTGCTGGGGGATTAACAGCGGCAGCAACTTATAAATTGCTTAACAGATAAGATCAGATTTAACCAGATAATAAAAAGGCTTCCTGAACGGAGGTCTTTTTTCTTTAGGGGAAAAATTAAAATATATATTTTGGAAAAATTATCATTCCGACGATAATTGCGAAGATCGCTGCAATTAGTACCGCTGCAGCTGCTAAGTCCTTTATTTGCCCAGCTGCCGGATGAAATTCAGGGGAAATAAAATCAACTATTTTTTCAATTGCTGTATTTAAAAGTTCCGTTGTCCATACGGATGTAATAGCCAATATAACCCAAAGCCATTCTGTTGATTCGATTTTTAAATAGGTCGATAAGGCCAGAATAAGAATAGTAGCAGCCAAATGAATACGAGCATTGTTTTCTAACCTCAACAGATGCTTAAGGCCGTTTAATGCATATTTATAACTCTTTAAATTTTTTTTAATATCAATCATAAAGGTTTAATTGAAACTCAAGTTAAAAAAGAAATGGAAACAATAGGTCTTGATTTTTGAATGAATAGCGAAGATTCTTATTCGAAAAATTAATAAGATGCGGGCAAGGTAAATAGGAAGATCGTTCCTTTGGTTTCATTTTTTTCCACCCAGATTTTACCTCCGTTTTTCTCCACAAACTCTTTACATAATTTTAGGCCAAGGCCGGTGCCTTCTTCTCCTGCCGTGCCTTTGGAGCTGTATTTATGATCTATGCTGAATAATTTTGGAAGTAATTCATTGGGAATTCCAATTCCATGGTCTTTTACAAAAATAGTTACAAATCCATTTTCCTTATAGGCATCAATTGTTACTGTATCATTTTCTGATGAATATTTAATTGCATTGGAAATAAGGTTTCTCAGAATGGTTTCGACCATATTTTTATCTGCATAAACCTTAAATTTGGGTTGTATTTTTATCTCTATGGCAATCTTCTTCATCGAAAACAATGGAGAAAGATATTCGGTGGTTGCACATACCACGTCTTTAATGGCAAAAGATTCAGGCCTGTAAACGAGTTCATTCATTTGTAGTTTTGCCCATTTTAAAAGGATCTCCAAAAGATTTTGAATTTTTACCAGGCTCTTATGTAGAAAGAAAATGGTCTCAGATTCATCCTCATTGATGCGATTCTGATCTTTTAAAAATGTAGATAATACAAGTGCAGAGTTGATTGGTCCGCGTAAGTCATGACTGACAATGGAGAAAAATTTATTTTTACTTTCGTTTAATGTTGCCAATTCATTTTTTAACCTTTGCTGTAGCTTATATTCTCTGTAAAAAATATAAACAATCATAAGAGCTGTGATCAGGGCTGATATCCCAGAAAATATGATAGCAATGCTTATTAGCTTTAAGGTAGAAGTCGCCTGAATTTGCTTATTCCTTAACGTTTTTTTCTCAAGATCCTCTATTAAATTTTTTTCTTCCCGTATTTTTATTTTCAGATCACGTGAGTAGGACAGTTTTTCAAATGTAAGACGTTGATGTCCTTTCCTGATGGCATCTTTATTAACAAGCCTTTCAACCTCTTTTATCCTTTGTTCGAAAAGCTCTTCGATATATTTTATTCTTTGATATACAAGCGGGTTGGTGTTTACCAATGCTTTCAATTGGGCTATTTCAGCTTTGGTCTTTCTTGCATTGTCTTCATATTCATATAGAAAATGAACATTTGAAGAAAGAATATATCCTCTCAGGTTGCCCTCTGTTTCTGAAAGCAACAATACAAGGTTATCCAGGTGATTGATGACATTATAGGATGCCCCAACAGACCTGAATTCTTCCTTGATTTTTTGAGAATATATGATAGAGTAAATGGAGGCGGCTGCAAGAACTACTAACAATAGACCCAGAATAGGAAAGAGGATTTTAAGTTTTACAGAATCCTTCATATGAAATTCCCCCTCAACTACAAAAGTATCCTTATTGTACGGGTTTGGCTAACGTAAGTTTTGGGGTTTTATTGCAGAAATTTATCTGTAATATTCTGAAGTTCTTCCAGTTGTCTGTTATTTAGACTATTTGAAAAGTCGGGTAGCCGGCCCGATTTTAATCTTACATGAAAAAAGAATACAGCTTCCCGAATTAATTTTATATGATCAAAAGCGAGTGCTGGCAAGTCAAAAAGGGAAAACCACTTAACATTTTGGGCATCGTCTCCTGCATACAGTTTTACTTCATTTGTAATTAATGTTGTATAGGCAATGGAGATGGTTCTGCCTCTTGGATCTCTGTTCACATCTGTATAGGTGCCTGTTTGTTCCATCTCACTTACAACCAGACCCGTTTCTTCGAGTAATTCTCTTTTGGCGCACTCCAGGCCGTTTTCATCCATTTCAAGGAATCCCCCGGGAAGTGCCCAGCAATTTTTAAATGGATCATGTTTTCTCTCAATCAACAGAAGATTCAACGCTCCGGAAGTGAGATTGAAAATTACCGAGTCTGTAGTGACGGAAGCTCTGGGGTAATCGTAACAGAATTTGTCTGACATTATACTTTCCATTTGATGTTGCATCCGATACTTGGTTTCTGATTATTGCCAACCTCTTTGTTGCTCAATAAATGATCAAGAGCAATACGGATATCCTTCCCATTAACAGGTAAAGAATTTGACGGCCTTGAGTCATCGAGCTGACCTCTGTAAGCAAGTGAAAGATTCTTGTCAAATATATAAAAGTCAGGTGTGCAGGCAGCATCGTATGCTTTAGCAACTTTTTGACTTTCGTCATAAAGATAAGGAAAGGAGTAACCAAGTTCTTTTGCTGCTTTTGTCATCTCCTCTGGAGCATCTGCAGGATACTTTTCTGCGTCATTTGAGCTGATTGCAATAAATGAAATTCCCTTTGGAGTATAATCTTTAGCCAATTGCACCAATTCACTGTTTACATGTTTTACAAAAGGACAATGATTGCAGATGAACATGATTACCGTGGCTTTCTGAGATCTGAGCTGACTCAGTGATAAGTCTTTTGCTGAAACGGAGTCAAAAAGCGTAAAATCCGGTGCAATGGTTCCGAGAGGAAGCATATTGCTGGGTGTTTGTGCCATATAAAAGTTTTTACGAATATAAATAAAACCTTTAAATTAGTATGATGTTGCTTGGGTAAATTGAAATAAGGTTTTGAATATGAGTATTTATGATATAATTATAATTGGGGGCGGGCCGATAGGTTTAGCCTGTGGCATCGAGGCACAGAATGCAGGGTTGAAATATCTGATATTCGAAAAAGGGGCCTTGGTAAACTCCATTTACAATTATCCTTTGAACATGAGGTTTTTTTCTACTTCTGAAAGATTGGAGATAGGGGCAGTGCCTTTTGTTTCCATAAGTGGAAAACCAATGAGGGATGAAGCTCTTGAATATTATCGGAGAGTACTGGAATATTTCCGCCTTAAAATACAGCTGTATGAAGAGGTACAAAAAATCAATAAACGCAGTGATGGATTGTTTGAAATCCAATCTTCAAAGGGAACTTATCATTCAAAACAGATAATCATTGCGACTGGCTTTTATGACCATCCTATTAATTGTGGTATTGATGGAGAGCATATGGCAAAGGTGTTTCACTACTATAAAGAACCCCATCCATTTTCATTCAGTAAGGTCATAGTTGTGGGAGCGGCTAACTCTGCCATTGATGCGGCTTTGGAATGCTTCAGAAAAGGAGCAGAGGTCACCTTGGTTGTCCGAAAGCCAGAAATAAGTCACAGAGTGAAGTATTGGGTGAAACCTGATATTGAGAACAGGATAAAGGAAAATTCAATAAAAGCCTTCTTTAATTCAGAACTGGTTTCTATCAGGGAAAATGAAGTGGATATAAAAACTGAAGATGGGATAATCACTATAGCGAATGATTTTGTTTTACTTATGACCGGTTATCATCCTGACTTTAGCTTGTTGACTAAGGCCGGTATTGAATTTCATTCAGGTGATTTAAAGATCCCATATTATAATGAGCATACAATGGAATCAAATGTAAAGAGTATTTATCTCGCAGGAGTTGTTTGTGGTGGTATGGAAACTCATAAATGGTTCATTGAAAATTCCAGAGTGCATGCAACGATGATTATACATGATATTTTAAGTAAAGCAAATTCTATATAGTAATGGCAGGATGCGGTTATGTTTGTCCTTTGTGTGAAGGACGTGGGATAGATGAACATGGAAATGATTGTGATCATTGCTCTGTTCCTAAAACCAAATCTTTGACAGAGGAGCAGGAGGAATGGATCAGGAAAGTTCATGAAGGACCTTGCTGCAGTCACCCGGAGGAGGCAGAATGAAAATAGTTTTGATACCGGATTCCTTAAAAGAATCTCTAAGTGCATTTGAAGTTGCTGATGCAATGGCTCATGGTATCAGAAAAGTCCTTCCGGATGCAGAAATAATCTCTTGTCCGCTTGCGGATGGCGGGGAGGGCACAGTAGATGCTTTGGTACATGCTACCGGAGGTTATAAGGTTGATGTGTTGGTTCATGATCCTCTTATGAGAGGTATAAAAGCATCTTATGGAATTCTGGGAGATCATGTGACTGCAGTGATAGAAACATCGGCCGCTTCAGGACTTGCCCTTCTCACCAAAGAAGAAAGGAATCCGATGATAACAACTTCCTATGGTACCGGAGAATTGATCGTAGATGCACTTAATAAAGGAATACGAAAGTTTATCATTGGTCTTGGAGGGAGCGGTATCAATGATGGCGGTGCTGGAATGGCTCAAGCTTTAGGGGTTGCTTTACTTGACGCAAAAGGTGAAGAACTGCAAAAGGGAGGTGGAGCCCTTATTAACCTTGTTGATATAGATATTTCAGGGATTCATGATGCTTTGAAAAGTGCTGAGTTCACAATTGCTTCGGACGTTACAAATCCTTTAACAGGTTCAAATGGAGCCTCCCGGATATTTGGTCCTCAGAAGGGAGCGACAGAAGAGATGGTCGCTATTCTGGATCAATGTCTTTCTCATTATGCCTCCGTTATAAAAGAACAAATAGGTAAGGAAGTAGCCTCTATCCCAGGAGCGGGTGCAGCCGGAGGATTGGGTACAGGCATCCTTGCTTTCTGTGATGGCGTTATTAAATCAGGATTTCCTTTGATAGCAGAACTTGCAAAGGTTGATGATAAACTAGAAAATGCGGATATTATTTTTACTGCAGAAGGCAAATCAGATTTACAAACGCTTTCAGGAAAGTTGCCCTTGGGTGTGGGTAAAATCGGTCGTAAGCATAGGATTCCTGTGTTGCTGATTACCGGATATGCTGCACCTGGCGCTGAGGAATTGCTGAACTATGGAGTCACTTGTATTATGCCATTTCAAAATGGCCCTATGACCTTGAAGGAATCGATAAGTGATGCCTATAATCTTATAAGTCTGACCAGTGCCAATGGATTAAGATTATTTTTAGCAGGAAGAAAAAAATAAACCTGCCTTGAGAGCAGGTTTACGATGTTTGGTTGAGTTAGGTAAATAGCTGGTGCTCTTTACATTCTTTGTATAATTGCAAATGAAAGATCCCGGTTTTTGTTCGGCAGGATTAAATATTTTTAACAGAATCTGATTATTTTTTTACCTTATCTTTTGATTTGATATCTTCAATTTTCTCCCCCTTTACAGGCGGTCTGTTAAGAGCATCATTGGAAGAGGGTGTCAGAGCAGATAAGGTATTAATGATTCGGTCATTAAAAGCTGGAAGGTCTGAAGGTTTTCTGCTGGTAATTAAATTTTTATCTGTTACCACAGGTTCATCTATCCAGGTTACTCCTGCATTTATAAGATCCGTTTTTATGGAAGGATAGGAGGTAAGTTTTCTTCCTTTGATTAATCCTGTTTCTATTAATGTCCATGGTCCATGGCAAATTGATGCTACGGTTTTTTGAGCAATCATAAAGGTTTTAACAAATTCGATAGCATTTTTCTTTATCCTTAAAAAATCCGGATTCATTACACCTCCAGGTAATATTAAAGCATCGTAATGATCAGGGTTAGCTTCATCCAGAAGGATATCAGCTGTTATTACATCACCCCAATCTTTCAGATTCCATCCTTTGATTTGTTTCTCCGGAGCAATAATTTCTACAATAGCATTGGCTTCCCTTAAGGCTTTAACAGGTTCAGTAAGCTCTACTTGTTCAAATCCGTTGTCTACAAGCACGGCAATTTTAATTCCGCTTAGATTTTTTTGCATAATTTTTAAATTGTTAAATCAAAACAGAGGATCAGAGGAAATGTTAAACTGGTTTTATTTCTGGGGAAAATGAAAAATTGGGTGGCATTCAAATAATATTTGTTCTTAAGAAAGCCATTGTAATATTTAAATGGAATGCTTGTCAACAATTGTCTTCCTATGGGGTTAATTGAAAACCGGACAAATTTAAATCCCCAGAAACCTATTTTATATTATGAGATTATCTACTCTTACAGAAGGATACGAGGTGACAGAAATTACCGACGGAGGAGACAAAGTGAAGATTGCCTACACCAAAGAAGGTATTCATCCTAACGACTTTATCTTTCTCAGCAACTATCCCTCTCTTGAAGATATCAAATACCAGGTGATTGATGTCAAATGGTTGAATGGATTATATTATGCAGATCTCGTGAAGATATCCTGATAAATTGCTACTTTTATTTTTTTCTGTAAAGATTCATTTTTAATGGATAAAAATTAATGAACAGGTTTTTAACTTTATTTCTTGCAGCTATTCTTGGAAGTGCTGTAACGATTATTGCCACTCGTTTTTTAACGGGCAATGGTAGTAGTGGTGGTATAGTTTCTTACAGCAAAAAATCTAATACTTCCGACACTACTTATAAGGGACATAGTTCAGGTCTGAATTTCCGGCCGGCTACGGTAAAGGCTTTACCTTCTGTTGTGCATATTCATTCTGCAATTCCTGCCAGCAAGCAATATAATGATATGGGACCATTCAGAGATTTTTTTGGTGATGATTTCTGGGGAAGGCCAAGGGAAGAAAAACAAAGACTGGAAATGGCAACAGGATCTGGTGTAATCGTTAGTCCTGACGGATATATAGTAACCAATGACCATGTTATTGCAGGAGCAAAAGAAATCAATGTGACCTTGAACGATAACAGAAGCTTTAAAGCAAAGCTTATAGGGACAGATCCTTCCACCGATATCGCTCTGATAAAAGTGGATGAATCTGAAATGCCTTTTATCTCATTTTCAAATTCTGATTATGTTGAAGTGGGAGACTGGGTGTTGGCTGTAGGAAATCCATTTAACCTTTCATCTACTGTCACAGCAGGTATCATTAGTGCCAAGGCCAGGAACATCAGTATTTTGCAGGATAAATCTGCAATTGAATCATTTCTTCAGACCGATGCTGCTGTCAATCCGGGAAATAGTGGTGGAGCTTTAATAAATCTTGAAGGTGACCTGGTAGGTATTACTACTGCTATCGCTACCCCGACAGGTGCATATGCCGGTTATGCTTTTGCTGTTCCAAGCAATATTGTTGCCAAGGTAATTGAAGATCTTAAGCAATACGGAGTAGTTCACAGAGCCTATCTAGGAGTGGTCATCAGGGATATGGATTCTGATTTGGCTAAAACATTAGGGCTAAAATCTTTGAAAGGAACTTATGTGGAAAGTGTAGTAGAGAATAGTGCTGCTTTCAAGGCTGGTATAAAAGCAGGAGACGTGATCCTTGCAATTGATGGGGTGGAAGTAGGCTCAACCGCAAAATTACTAGAACTTATCGGAATCCATCATCCGGGTGACAATATTAAACTCACGGTGTTAAGGGAGGGCAAGGAAAAGGAGTTTAAAGTAGAATTGAAAAACAGTCAGGGAAAAGTAGAGGTCATTAAAAAGGAAGTGAATGAAGTAGAGGAGAAGTTGGGTGCGGACTTTGAAGACCTTACTGATCAGGAAAAGAAGAAATATGGCATTACTGGTGTTAAGGTAAAATCCCTAAAATCAGGGATATTGTCAGAACAAACAAATATGAAGGAAGGCTTTATAGTTACAGGTATTAACCACAAGCCAATTAAAGACCTGAACGAATTTAATGAAGTACTTTCAGCTCAGCAAGGCGGAGTCTTGCTGGAGGGAGTTTATCCAGGAAGCCCCGGAAAGTATTACTATGCTTTCGGTCTTGAATAGCTTTAGTAAAATCAAGCCAATAAACCTCATTTCTTCTTCTGAAGAAGAAGAAGGGAACAGTCGACGAGAAAAGTGTTTGAATATAACTTATAACATACTCATTACAGTCCCTCTCCTTCAGGACAAGGTCAACTTAACAAAATAAAGATTCCTTAAGTTGACCTAGTCGGGGGCTGGCAAGATTTCTATCAATACGGCAAAGCCATGAAAGTCTGGGAAAAGTCCTGACCTCGAAGAGGTCAAATGTTTATAGATAAGAGCAGACAAACAACATACGACCCTGTAGGGGTCGCACCAAGGCAATGCCCAGCTATCTTTAATATTTAATCCCTTCGGGATTGTGAGAACGTCTGAATCAGGATTTACAGGATTTTAGAATTAACAGAATTTTGGTTATCCTCGCCATGGACTTACCACACTAAAGCTGTCAACTTAACTAAGTAAAAATTCCTTAAGTTGACTATGTCTTTCAGGAGAGGGATTTAGGGTGAGGTCTTTATGCTCCTAATATGGCTTTCAGGTTCAAAATCTGTCTTTAATTTTTTTTGAACAGCCTTTTAATTTTTCGAATGTTATTTTCTCCTTCATCAGAATCATCTCCTATCAGATATCCAAATGGTTTCAACTCTTCCACATGATCAAAAATTATCTTTATAATACCTATCAAAGGAATAAAAAGAATCATACCAAAGACTCCCCAGATTAATCCACCCAGGATTAAAGCCATTATTGTTGATAAAGGATTTACCCTTACCTGAGATCCGGTAATAAATGGGGTAAGTAAATTGTTCTCAATAACCTGGTTAAACCAGAGTGTTCCCAGTACAACTAAGGCAGGCCCCATTGCATTTTTAGTTACAAGAGTCATTATGAAAGGGAGGAGGCTTCCGATAATGACTCCAATATAAGGAATGACATTGAGCACTGCTGCCAGGCATCCGAAAAAGATGGCATTGTTTACTCCCAATAGAAGGAGTACTGAAGAGTTCATGACTGCAAGAATTAATATTACAATGAATACTCCCGTAAGGTATCTCTGGGTGACCTTGCTTATCTGGTTTAGTATTATAGTATTTTGTTGGTGAAGGTCCTTTGGGCTTATCATTAAAATGAAATTAAAAAATTTATTACGGTAATATAGAAAGAAGAAAGTATAGACCATTATCAAACCAAAGGTAGCAAGGCCTCCGATGAATCCTGTAATAAGGTTAGTACTGCTTTGAAGAAGGGTTTCAGTTTTCTCCCTGATAATTTTGCTTTGTTTGGCCTTCTCCATTCCAAACTTGCTTTGAATATATTCCTGTATATTATCAAAAATTTGTCTGAACTGTTGTTCAATCT
This sequence comes from Sporocytophaga sp., assembly GCA_024707265.1. Lineage (GTDB taxonomy): Bacteria > Bacteroidota > Bacteroidia > Cytophagales > Cytophagaceae > Sporocytophaga. The sequence continues at coordinate 1,148,509 of JANQAB010000002.1, forward strand.
CTTCCAGATTTTTGGCAAGACTGAATCCTTGCATGGATAGCAGTGTTGTGAGGCCTATTAAAATAAGCAAAAACAAAGTAATGCAAAGAATTATGGAGATTGCCCGTTTGATTCCAAGAGAATCCAGTTTTCTGGCAACAGGCAAGAGTAGCATAGCCAGGAGGCTTGCAATGGTAACAGGAATTAAAAAGGGACGAGCTAAGTATAAACCACCAATAATAAGAAATGTACTAAATAAGAGGCGATTTATATATCTGAATTTCAAAATAGCCATGAAGTATTTGTTAATATAGAAATAAGACTTCCTCACAAAAAAAGTTTAAGGAGAAATTCGATTAGCTCGTTACAGGAAAATGTATTTTTTGGATTTATTTTGGAATACAGTGATTTAAGCAGTAGAAACATTTTGCTTAAATTTCAAATTAGGTCCGGGATGATATTTTCTAAAAAATGTTTAATTTCGTTAAATATATAAGTGAATTATGAAAGTAATTAAAAAAGATACAATCATTAAAGTAGGAGATATTTTAAGAAATCCGGAAAATACTGAGCAGTGGGAAGTGGAGAAAATTGATGGATTTAAATTTCTGGTTAAAAATCCTAAAACGAAAGCTCAAGGGACACTTCTGAAAAATGAGTTGCTGGCTAATAACTGGACTGTGCAAATCATGGATGACCGTAACTATTATTAATATCATTAGTTTTTGTATCCTTGGAAAATATGTGAATGAAAGAGTCCTGAAGAACAGGACTCTTTTCCTTAAATAGTATTTCCCGGGCTTCCAGTGGTCTGTCAATATCAAACGCTTCCCATTGATAAGTTAGAGTCATCTTCTGAATTATAATTGCCAGCCAGGTTGGACTTTTTTTTTGTAGTCATTATCAGAAGCTTTCGTTATTACATCATAATTTCTTCCTTCATAAAATCTACTAGTAAATCCAGTTGGTGAGTTATCCTTCAGATCTAAATACTTAAACCAAGTAATTAGCAAGAAAACAAAGATTTGAATTTCTTTAAATCAGGCGTATGAGGGGTATAAAGATAAATGAAAAAAAATAGCTGAGTTCTTTTTAGGTAAGAGCTTCAATGAGTCTGCTTTAATAAAGTAGAGTTTAATTTTTATAAAAGGTGATGATATTATCTGTTAGGATAAAATTAATGGTAGGATTCTGTTAACTTTAGCTTGTCTTTGCGATAAGAGTTTTTATATGAGCTATGTGGTTATGATTGAATGGTTTATGGAGTATTGTCTTAACTCCAAGATTTCTTGCTCTTTCTAAGTCCTTGTTTCGGGTGGTAACAGTAAGAACAATTATTTCTGGACATTGGCATAATGAGCCTTTTATCTGATTGAATTCTTCAAGAAATTCGAATCCATCCATGATCGGCATAAACAAGTCCAGGAGGATAATCTGAGGAAATGATTGTTTGCCATTATGTGATCGGAGGAAATCCAGAGCTTGTTCTCCGTCCTTTACACTGTGTAGTTGTTCTGATATTTGGTAACGGGAAAAGAATTTTGTTGTAATGAAATTACAAATGTCATCATCCTCAACTAATAAAATGGATTTAAACTTTTCCACGTGGGTGTTAAAAATATTTTTCCGGAAATTTAAAACAAGTGTGTGGAGCTTGGGCTTTATGCTCCTGGGAACCGCCATCCCCCGATTCACATAAAAAAACCAAGTCCACACATGTAGTGAACACTAGTTTCCTCCGGTGAATCTTTATAAGGCGGTATTTGGAGCCGGAATAACTAATGAAAAGCATTAAAGTTATGTTCAAATATATGGTTTTTATCGATAAAAAGGAACAATTATATTTCAATCATGATGAATTTTACGATGGGTTTTTCTTTTGGGTTAATTTATAGGATAATAAAATGTTAAGATGTTCCTATTTTAATGTAATATTTTTACACCGAATTGATTTTTGATTTTAGAAATCGACAAATAAAATTTTATACCGGATGAAATTAATATTTTAAGGTCGACTGAATCATCACGAATTCGTTTAAGTTGTCCAGATTTATAACACCTGTAAGGACTCCGTTATTTAATACCGGAAAATATCCTGTGGGATCTTCTTGTACAAAGTGATAGATCTTGGAAAGTTGCTCACGCTCATCAAAAGTTCTAAAAGTGGTTTTCATGATATCTTTTACAGGAGCAAGGGGATTATAAGATTTAAGACTACTGAATAAGAATTCTCTCTTTATAATTCCCTGAATTTCTGAATTCTCAGTAATGATGAAGTTATGGTCCCAGCCTTCCAACAGCTTGTCTGCGGCTTCTTTTATGGTTGTTTGAGAGCTGATGGTAATAAAGTGTTTCATCATAGCTTCCTTCACAACATGTCCTCTGAGAAATTCCGCTTGTTGTACTGAAATATTTTCTGCATAAGCTCCAAAAAAAATGAAAGCAGCTATAAACATCAGTAAAGGGCTGTAAAATAAACCTAGAAAAAAGAACCCGACTGCGACAAACTGGCCTAAGTGTGAGGCGATTTTAGTTGCCCTGAACCTTCCTATCTTTATTGCGAGCAGCGCTCTTAGTATTCTGCCTCCATCCATAGGAAAGGCAGGGATAATATTAAATATTACTAATGTAACATTTATCCAAAACAAGCTTTGAAAAAAAGTATCTGCAGATATGACATTGCTACGATCTCCTGCCATAATCACCTTGTTTCCTAATACAAGATAAAGCAGTAGAGCAATAATCACATTCACCATCGGTCCGGCAATGGTGATCCAAAGTTCTTTTTTAGGATCTTCAGGAATTCTTTCAATACTTGCCAGTCCACCGATAGGAAGGAGGGTGATTTTTTTGTAGCTATGCCGAATTTCTTTGCAGTCAGCGCATGACCAAATTCGTGAAGCAGTACACAGATAAAAACTGTCAAGATAAAACTTACAGTGAGTAATATTTCCGGTGTTGTTGCTCCTTGTCTATAGGCGGAGAAGCCGATCCACAAAAGCAACAGGAGAAATGTCCAGTGAATTAGAACTTTGGTACCTGCGTATCTACCAATGTATAAAGACCATCGCATAATTTATGAAGGTTAATCTAAAGAGTTAACCTTCATATTTATTGATTTGTTAAATCAGGATTTTTTCTTTTTATAAAAGCCCAGTGCTCTTCTCATATCTCTGCCATAGTTTACAAGCAATTCTTCACCAGCCTTGATATCTTTTATAGCTGTTATCTCTACACGTCTTCCGGTAGATTCAAATTTTACATTGGCTGTTTTTCCTGAATTGAAAAAGTCACAGATGTACCGGGCTATACCTGCTGATGTCTCTCTGGCATCTATAACGGTTGATTTGTTCAATGTCATTGCATAGGAGCCGAAGCCGTCATCTCCGTATCTTTCCTGAAACACTTTAGTGGAAATGTGCTCACCCGAATACTCCATCAGAGTAGTTCCTTTTTTCAGGTCTTTGTCAGTATAAAGACCATAACCGGCTCCTTCTATACCTGACTTGGCAACATAAAACCCGGTAGCGATTTTAGTATGGTGATTACAATAAGGATGAGTTTGAGTGGTCTTTTTTCCGCATACACCTTTTTCAGTTTCATAGGTGCAAGTAGCAGTTACTTTAATGGTATGATTTTTCATTCAGTCCTGTATACAATTTGTCAGTAAATTTGATAAAAATAATGCATTATTTTAAAATGCTGCTTTAAAAATCTGATGATTTTTTATAAAGCTATATCTTTGAATACGCTTTCACTAAGGTACTTTCAATTGCTAAACGTATAATGCTGTTTACACTTTCAGCATCTTCAAAAATGATGGAATGCCCTCCGTGTAAGTAATGTACGTCCTTAATCATTCTATGTGGGAATATTTTGTCTGCTTTTCCATGAATCCTTAGTAGGGATTGAGGAATAGTGGTGTTTTTCCACTTCATAAGAGCATCAATTGCCCATTGAATAAAAACAGGATTCGTAGCATTTAGCATATCCAAAAATAATCTCTTTCCTTCATCAGTTTCAAATCCCATACTATAAAGGATGAATTTCTGAACCAGCCTATTACTATAGGCGGTTTGAGGGGTAAACCTATATAGAGGAAAGGCTGAGAAAAATTTCAAAAGTAAAGGATATTCCTGATGCGTAGGCACCGAGCTGATCAAGATAGTCTTCAGGGGCTTTAATTTTTTAGCAATTTCCACAGCTATCACTCCTCCGAAGGAAACCCCTGCAATTAAAAAAATCTTCATTTATGTTGAGATTTTCTGACATTCTTTCTGAATAATCTTCAATGGTTTCACCTTTGTAGGGTGTTATCCATTCAAGTACTTCCATTTCAAATCCTGCATTTCTTTGATTGGCAAAGAGGTCTTTGTTGGCTCCCATTCCCGGGATGAAATAGACTTTAGGTAGTTTCATTTGTTAGGAACTGATCTAGACTGGTATGATATATACTAAAGTTAGAAATATTTCCGTGCATACCTTTTTCAATTGAGACAAAACAATCAGTTTTTTTTAGAAAAGGCTTAAGCCTCAACGCTTGTTCATAAGGAATAAGTTCATCCTTTTTACCGTGGATAATCAATATGGGACATTGAATTTTGGGTAGCCATTTGTAAGTGGGTAATTTGTATCTGAGAATGAGTTTAACCGGAAAAAAAGGCATTTGTAATCTAGCCATTTCCTGCATACTGTAATAAGGCGTTTCAAGTATAAGTTTCTCCGGTCTTTTCTGAATAGAAAGCTTAGCTGCAAATCCGGACCCTAACGATCTTCCATAGATAATCATTTTTTTTCCAGGCTCTAGCCTGGATGCATATTCATACATCAGAGAAGAGTCTCTGTACAGATCTTTTTTAGAAAGTTTTCCTGTACTTTTTCCATAGGCTCTGTAGTCAAATATAAAGAAGCTGTATCCTTTTGACAGAAATATTTCAGAGGCTTCCGCCCATGTTCTCATGGATCCGGCATTGCCGTGAAGGTAAAATATGACTCCTTTACTGGAAGGGTGCTGAAAGTAAAGGGCGTTGAGGACCGCATCTTTAGTGGTAATGAACAGTTCTTTATATGGATGCTTAAACTTGAACTCAAAAGTTCTGGATAATTTCTCAGGTAAGAAGATAAATTTCTCCTGAAAATACCAGACAGCTGCGGTCGCTACCAGATAAAGAACTGCCAGAAATATCAGTAAGAGAATTAAAAGTTTCATATCCTATTCCTCCGTTTATATGAAACGTAAATTAAACTTACTGGTTTAAATAGTTATACCAATGGTTCTTGTTGACTCAGACAATGGAAACTTCCCAATCCCCAGATGATATCTGTGCTGTCCAATCCTAACACTCTTCTGTCAGGGAATGCTTTAGTCAGTATATCCAATGCCTTCTGATCATTTTTGTCATTGAAAACCGGCACTGCAACCACATCATTAGCAATGTAAAAGTTAGCATAGGATGCAGGTAGTCGTTGGTCTTCATAGATCACCGGAGCTGGCATTGGCAGTTCCAGTATATTTAACTGTTTACCATTCAGCAATCTCATTTTTTTGAGATCTTTAAGATTTTCCTGCAGTAACTCGTAATTGTCATCCTTCTTATTCTCTTCCACCACAGTTACTACTGTATCTGAATTTACAAAGCGGGTTATATCATCAATATGCCCATCTGTATCATCTCCGACAATACCATCATTCAACCACAGTATTTGTTCTATGCCGTAGTATTTTACAAGAAAGTTTTCGATTTCTGCCTGAGAAAGATGTGGATTCCTGTTTTCGTTAAGCAAACAAGCGGTAGTTGTAAGTACTGTTCCTTGTCCATTGAACTCAACTGATCCGCCTTCCATTACAATACCCGGATTGAAAACTGGTAAGTTATAATGTTTGCCTATTAAAGTAGGAATAACATCATCTTTGTCAAAGGGAGGATATTTACCCCCCACGCGTTATAGCCCCAGTCAACGATAACCTTTTTAATTTCCGCTTTGGGATTTATCAGAAAGGCTGGACCATGATCCCTGCACCATGCATCATTTGTAGGATGTATGAAAAAGCGAATATTTGAAAAATCGGCGCCTACAGCCTGAAGGCAAGCTTCCGCCTTTTTTTTCATTGCTTCATCATTTACATTGATGTTTACAACTTCACCTTTGGCAACCTCTTTAATAAAGGTACAATAAACCGGATAAATAGATTCTATTTTACCAGGCCATGATGCTTCTTTGTGTGGCCAGCTGAGCCATGTAGCAGAATGCTTTGCCCATTCAGCCGGAAAAAAATATCCCAGATCTTTGGGATATTTTTGGGTTATTTCCTGATATAAATTAGTCAATGAATCTTCTTGTAATCTGCTCATAAGAATCTATTCTTCTGTCTCTTAAAAATGGCCAGTGGGTACGATAATATTCTGATCCTTCCAGATCAATTTCCTGTACATGTATTTCCTCTTCCTTGTGAGGAGCCTGATAAATAACTCTTCCAAAAGGATTAGATACAAAAGAGCCTCCCCAGAACTGCATTGGTCCTTCGACACCTGTTCTGTTGACAGCTACCACATGAAGGCCATTAGCAACAGCATGACCTCTCTGTATGGTCTGCCATGCATTATATTGTTCCTCATTTACATCTTGTGTCTGAGTATCAGCCCAGCCTATTGCAGTAGGGTAAAATAATATATCAGCTCCCATTAAAGAAGTGATTCTTGCAGCTTCAGGATACCACTGATCCCAGCAGATCAATACACCGATCTTTGCAAACTTGGTTTCAAAGATTCTGTATCCGGTATCGCCAGGGGTAAAATAAAATTTCTCATAGTATCCCGGATCATCAGGAATGTGCATCTTGCGATATTTCCCAAGGTATGTACCATCGGCATCAAGAACAGCAGTGGTGTTGTGATACAACCCCTGTGCTCTTTTTTCGAATAAAGATGCTATAATAACGACTCCCAGTTCTTTTGCTATTTGTGAAAGCGCATCTGTGGACGGGCCGGGAATTGGTTCTGCAAGTTTAAAGTTTTCATGATCTTCCACATCGCAGAAATAAAGAGAGCGAAACAGCTCCTGAAGGCAGATGATCTGAGCACCTTTAGCTGCAGCTTCTTTAATTTTTTCAATGGTTTTGCTGAAGTTCTCCTGCGGCTCTTTCACGCAGGAAAGCTGTACAAGTCCGATTTTTACTTTCTTACTCAAGGCTGAAAATGATTTTGAGGACGAAATTACAAGAATTTTACGGAAGGTTAACCAGTGTGTGGAAAATTAGGTTCAATTTCTCCTATAAGCTTAGAGATCAATTGATTTTAAAAAAGGACTTAGCTGTGTGACCAGATTTTCACTATCATCTTTTGTTACCTGAAAGGACATACTGCAAAGAGACTGGAAATCCTGACTTACAAAATCTGCAGAAAAACTTTTCAATATCTTCATGACCTCATTCATTTTTTCATATTCAAAGGAAATTGTAATAATGACTTGTTCTTTTTTTTTCAATCTTCTCTGCATTTTTTAAAGCTTCCTCTGCAGCTGTTTTATATGCCTGAATAAGCCCGCTTTTGCCAAGCTTAGTACCACCGAAATAGCGAACTACAATTACAATAATATTAGTTAGCTCAAAAGATTTAATTTGATTAAATATCGGGTCACCTGCTGTGTGGGCTGGTTCTCCTGCATCATTTACTCTGAATTTTTGCTCTGAAAAACCTATTCTGTAAGCATAACAAATGTGTCGCGCATCATAATATTCTTTTTTAAATCTTTCAAGAATGTCTTTTATCTCAGTTTCACTGGATACAGGAAAAGCAAAAGAAATGAATTTACTGCCTAGCTCTTTATAAAGTCCTTCTGAGGGAGCTTTTATTGAGTAATAGATTTGTTGCATGAAAATATAGGAGACAGAATTTAAAGGGAAATTTCGTAAATATTTATTTACTTTCCTTTTTTGAGGTATTTTTCAGCTTCTTCAATTACTGAAGTATATTCTGCCAATTCCAAAGCTCTTTGATAATAGGCTTTTGCTTTATCCCTTTCTCCGCGGCTTTGGGCTATTCTCGCAAGTCCAGCATAAGCAAAGCTCACATAGTCTTTATTGGGTGTATTTATTTCAGGAGCCATATTTACTGCTCTCAGATAAAAAGCTTTTGCATGTTCAGGCCTTTTTTTCCCTTTTTCATTAATGATCCCCATAAATACATAGGACGCCATTTCAAAGTATTTTTTTTCCACTATTTCTCAGAGTTAAAGAAAACTTTTCTGATTCTGAATATTCACCTGTTCCAAGCAGTGATTCAATATGCCTTGCTAAAAAATATAGGTTATTGGGGTACTTGGTGGTCAGAAGATCGGTATACTTAATAGCTTTTTCAGGGGTATTTTGGTAGCGTAAAAATATATTAGCCAGATAGTGGTTGGCCTCAATCTTTGAAAATAAAGAATTTGCAGCTGCTATCTCAAGTTCTTTTATGCCTTTTTCTTTACCTCCTGCAGAGAAAAATACCATAAAAGGTCTGAAAACAGGATGAGTTTCAGGAAATTGTTCCACATAAAAGTCATATAAACCTGTAGTAAAGTAAAACTCATTGAAAACGTCTTTCAGATTAAATCCTGTTTTAACATACTCATAGGTTTTCTTAGCATTGCTCACTGCCTTCATTGTTTCTTTCATTTGAGAATGATATTGAGCAAGAGAACTGTATATGGCCAGGGAAAAAAATACACCTTCCGGGTCTTTGTTGTTTTTTGTTATACGCGCTTGTGCTTGTTGTAAGGCTGCTTCAAGGTATTTCAGATATTCTGGTGAATTTTCCTTAAATGTATTGAAGTAATACATTTTCCAATATAGGTTCATTGCTTTCAGGAAATTGTATGCTGGATGTGTAGGATAAGCAGACTTGACCTCCGATATAACTTCATCTGCTTCATCAAATTCAAAATTATAGGTTAAATCCATTGCCTTTAAAATGGTTTCCTTAATTTTTTCATCTTTAAGCATCGATTGTCCTGCTGCTTTAAGACTTAAAGTCACCATTATAATTATGCTGGTAATATGGACTAAAATACCTTTCATTCGTCAAACTTATCCTGAACTTCCTTGCAATCAGCAGGGAATATATGTTTTTTTTACTAATGACCTTTCGGAATTGCGAAAATGACTTAGGGTTCAATTTTATTATGGAAAAATAATACCCTTTATCGTAAAAATATCCCATATAATCCCTTTATAATAGAAAATGTTAATTGGTAGAAATATTTAAAATCTAATCGGTTGGTATTTAAAGAATAAGGATAATAGTGGACAATAATATCAGAGTTAAAAGTTTACTACCTCTTTCCAAAAGGTATATATAGGAAGTTTACTTTTATTAATTTACGGTGTAAAAAAGATTAGCCAATTTTTCATATTTCCCTATTTATAGCGGTTATTTGCGGAAAAATTGTTTTTATTTAAGTGTTAGTTGGATTAAGTGGATTTAATGGATATTCCCAGAATAATAGATTTTCAAAAGATAGGCAATCCTGAAATTGGATATATCTCAGTAGCAGAACCTAAAGGAGAGCTACCATTTCCTGTAAAAAGAGTATATTGGGTTTATGGAACACCTGACAATTCCGAAAGGGGAAATCACGCATCCAAAACAGGAAAACAGGTATTGGTGATTATCAATGGGGAAGCCGAAGTGATTCTGGAAAATCCTGAAGGAAAAATAACCACTTTTAAACTGGATGATCCGAATACAGGATTGTATGTTCCGCCTCTTCACTGGAAACAGATAAGACTTTCCGAAAAGGCAATTATTTTAAGTCTTGCATCTTCAGAGTTTGATGAATCAGATTATCTAAGAGATTATAAATTATTTAAGTCCTTTGTTGCAGTTCAAAGACGATAGTTCTTTTTTTATTCAAAATTCCTTTAAGGAATTTCTTTTTAACACTGTTGAACAAATTCGTTTTCAATCTTCAGGAAATACGTTTTACTCTTTCATTCTCTTCGACGAAAAAGCTTCTGTAGCCAGGTTAAGAATGACCTTATTTATCAGGAATGCAGAAGCATATAGTCCATTAAAATCTCCTTTTGGCAGCCTTGAGTTTGATGATAATACTACTATTCAGGACATCAATTATTTTTTAAAAGAGCTTAACAACTGGCTGGTCTCTACGAAAATACAAAAGGTGTTTATAGTTTCTTATCCCTATTGCTATAATACCATGCATAGTGAAATGGTGACTCATTGCTTTCTAAAAAATGGCTATTCCATTTCTGAATATGATATGAACTTTCATATAGAGATTTCTCCAAATGATTTTGAAAAGGATTTAGATCCTGCTGCTCGCAGAAGATATTCGAAATATATAGATAGGTTTCGGTTTTCGATAGAGGAGTCTCCTCCTATAGAAGCTATTTTCAGTTTAGTAAAAGAAAACCGTGAGATTAAAGGAAATCCGGTTTCAATTACTACTGAAGTTCTAGAAAATCTGTATAACACATTCAAAGAAAATTTTAAAGTCTTTTTATTGAAAGATGGAGAAATGCTCATTGGCTCGGCTTTTGGTGTAAGGGTCTCGGAAAAGATTCTATATTACTACCTGGCTGCTGATTCTTATAGTTATAAAAAATATAGTCCTTCTACTATTATGATTGGACATATCTATAACTATTGCAAACAATCTGATATTTCAGTATTTGATTTGGGAATCGCAACAAGCAAGAGTGTTCCAAACTTTGGCCTGATAAAATTTAAGCAGAATATGGGAGGGAAGGTTTCATTGAAACTATCATTTGAAAAAAATCTTTTATGTTAATTTTTTGAAGGGAGAGAGACGGTTTCTCTAAAAAGATGTAATTTCATGTCCAGGAATGAAATTTATTAAGTCATCTTTGTGGACAGGTGTTTCCGTAGGGGCGAAAACGATTGGAAGTGTAATCGTTAATAAAATTATTGCTCGCTTTTTTTTGCCATCGGATTTTGCACTCATTTCTCATTTCCAGAACCTGATGAATATAATTCTTATGATCCCCTCTGATGGCATCAATAAGGGACTAGTAAAATATTTATCAGATAAAAGCTTGACAGAAAATGAGTATACCAAGTATCTGAGCACCGCGGTCTTACTTAATTTTGTTGTATTTATATTAGCCGCTGTCGGCTTGTTTATTAAATATGATTATATAAAAAGCCTCTTTATAACCGGAAACATTAGCCCACACCTGTGGATGTTTTTATTTCTCGGAGTTATACTAATCAACCTTGTAAACTATTTCTCCTTTTCTGTATTGCTGTCTTCTCAGAAGATAAAAACCTATGTGTTGCTGACGACTCTCTCAACTTTGATTCTTGTTGTTTTGCTTTATGTTATTTCCCATTTCAAGAACTTCAGCGTTGTATTATTGCTCTTAGGGGCAGGTCCTGCAATATTATTTTTCCTCAGCATGTATATTGCTTTTAAAGATCTAACCTACAAATTCAGATTTCATTTTAGTCTGGAAGCCATAAAAGACCTCAGCGGGTTTATTTTGATGGCAGCCAGCATGGTTTTATTTGCAAGAGTTGTAGAGTTTGCGGTTCGAATCATTGCTTTTAATGAATTCAGTATATATGATACTGGCTTGTGGCAGGCTGTTGTTAAGTTTTCCGACTATTATGCCATAGCATGTACAAGCATTTTATCTGTTGCCTTTTATCCTAAAGCTTCAGAATTAATACAAAAACAGGTCGCTTTGAAAAAGTTTGTCTGGCATGTACTGATAGTGGTAACTCCTTTCGCTGCCATCAGTCTGGCATTCATTTATTTTTTTAAATCAGAAATTCTATATTATTTCTTTGATGAAAGTTTTGTGGGTGGTGCTTATCTATTTGATTTTCAAGTTGTAGGTGATCTGTTTAAGGTCTATTCTTTTGTATTGGCATTTTTGCTTTCTGCACAGGCAAGAACCTGGATGTTCATTGGTATACAGGCATTATCTGCTGCAGTTTATCTGGGGGCCATCTACTGGCTGATACCGATTTTCGGACTCGAAGGTTTTTCAATAGCGCATGCTGTACGCTTTTTGATCTATTTGCTCGTTCTGGTTTATATTCAAAGAAAGCTTCTGTTCTCATGAATTCCTCGCCATTGGTTTCGGTGATCTGTCTTTCATATAACCATGAAAGATATATAGATGAGGCACTCGAATCTTTGTTTAGTCAGACTTTTAGCAACATTGAGGTGATTATTGTAGATGATGCCAGCGAAGATAAATCATCTGAGGTGATAGAGAGAATGATTTCCGGAAGAAGAGGTGTGAAGTATTTCAGAAATGAAATAAATCTTGGAAACTGTAAATCATTTAATTATGCTTTTGCTCAAAGTAAAGGAAGTTTTATTATAGATTTCGCCCTAGATGATGTATTAAATCCGGACAGGATTCAAAAGCAGGTAGATTTATTTGAACAACTTGGAGAAAGCTATGGCGTCGTTCATTCGGATGCAACGATTATTGATGAAGAGGGGAATTTTCTGAGCAAGTGGAGTGACCAACAATTAAAGGTTGACAATGGATTGGTGTTTGAAGCAATATTGAGAAAAAGCTTTATTTGTCCTCCTACCATGATGATCAGAAGGGAAGTGCTGGAGTATCTTGGAGGATATGATGAATCTCTTGCTTATGAAGATTTTGATTTTTGGGTTCGATCATCTTATAAGTTCAAATATTTCTATTCTCCTGATAACCTAACTATAAAACGTGTGGTAAGAAGTTCGTTGTCAACAAAAGGGGATCAGAAGGGAAATAACAGGATTCAGGAATCTACGGCAAGAGTTTGTGAAAAGGCAAACTGGCTGATAAAAAATGAAGCAGAAAAAACTGCCCTTAGGAAAAGGGCTTTGCTTGAAATGCGACACGCTTTATTAGTGCAGTCTTATGATGCTGTAAAGGTTTATTATAAGATTCTAAAAGAAATGGGAGAGGCAGGTTTTATGTCTTTTTTGATAAGTAAATTATCAGAAATAAGAGTTCCTGCATTTTTATTTTATAGACTTTACAAAAAGTTAAGGTGAATTTATGGATATGAAGAAAAGACTTTTTGCTACCAAAATATTGGTGATCTTAAGCTTAGTTTTATCTGCAGGTGCCTTGTTAACTGTGAAGATGAATTTGGGAGAACCATATCCTTTTTTTCATTGGAAATTATTCAGTCAGCCAACAGGATGGGATTTAAACGTTCATGAATACCGGCTTTACGGAAAAACCAACACAGGTGAATATATCAGAATAAAAAACGAACAGAGGAAAACTTTTTCAAGTGACGATATCAATTATCTGGTAAGTTATCTTATGCAACTATCAGATGAAAAAGCAAGGAATGAAAAGTTGAGAATACTGTGCAGATACATTGCTCCTGAATTTAGAAGTTACAGAGTGGTGGAGGAGATTTACAATCCTCTGGTAATAATGAATGACTTTGAAAATTATGAAAAAAAACCTGTTGTTGAAATTTATTGATTTTTTTCGGATAGAAAGACATTCGCCTCACTATGGTGAAAAGGAAGGAAAAGAGCTTGCCTTCAATTTCTTTTATGCTGATAGGTTCCTGATGATTTTTACATTTTTCTGGTTATTCTACCAGGTCTATATTTATTTTCAGCTTCAGGATAGACCAAAGGAATTATTTATACAAATGAATTATTTCACCAAGTTATTCATACCTGAATTTCCTTCTTCGGTTTATTTTTTTAGTATTATTATTGTTGCTTTAATTTCTAATGGTTTTTCTATTAAAAATTCAAGCTCTATCATGAATAAAGCATTATTACTATTTTGTATAATGTGGATCACATGTTTGAAATGGAGTTATGGATTTGCATCACATGTAGGGCATTTTTTTATACTTACTCATTTCTTTTGTTTATTTATTCCCGCTAAAAGTCCAGATGCCTCCAATCTAGATTATCAAATAAGCGCTATCAGGTTTTTCTTTTTTGGATTAATGATAACGTATACCATTTCTGGTATTTGGAAATTCGGTGGATTAATTCAAAAACTTGTTTTTCATTCACAAGTAATTCACTGGCTGCATCCACAGGCTGCATTAGTTAATGCTGTTACTGGGTATAGATTCTGGGATGATCAATTAGGTTTTTTGCTTAATGCTTATGACTATCCTATTATTTGGCAGATACTTTTTTTGGTTACATTGTATCTGCAGTTAATTAGTTTTACTGCTACAGTCCGATTGCCCTTATTTTATTGGATTGGCTTAGGGACGATCATCTTTCATATTCATAACATAGTATTTATGAGAACAGAATTCTATGTGACTCCGACAATTATTGCTATACTTTTTTTCCCATATCATCTGATATTTAAAAAGAAATCAACAACCATAAAATATTTGAATTTTACAATTCAACAAAAAGGAGAAGGAAAGGAATTTCAATATAAAAGGATTTACGAGAATGGAATATTTGATGAGTTTATAGGTTTTAATGCATTTCGTGAACAGTGTAGGGATATGAGAAAATGGTATTATGGCCTTCTATTTTTTCCAGGGATTTCTCTGATTGCTAACTTCTATTTGATGGTAAAAAGTAAATTGCTTTTTAATAGAAACTCATATTCATAATATTGATTATCTTCTGCTATCCTCATTCGTGAGCATGCTTAAATAGCTTTCATACCTGGATAAAGCAATTTCTCCCTTTTCTACCTGTTGAATGATGGTGCATCCTGGTTCGTTGAAGTGTTTGCAGTTATGAAATCTGCAATGCCCCAGAAGGTTTCGCATTTCAGGAAAATAATGACTGATTTCTTCTTCTTCCATCTCAAAAATCCCAAGTTCTTTAATACCTGGAGTATCAATAATGTAGGTGTCAGGCTCTAGTTCAAACATTTCAGCAAAAGTAGTGGTGTGCTTACCTTTCAGACTGAAACCAGATATATCGCCGGTTTTAAGTTCGAGGTCCGGAGCAATCAAATTGACAATGGAAGATTTTCCCACACCAGAGTGACCGCTTATGAGACTCTTTTTATTTTTCAGAATATTTTTGAAGTCTTCAATACCTTGTCCTGTCTGCACTGAAGTCAGAATACACTTGTATCCCAGACCTTCATATATGTTTATAAGGTCTTTCTGATAGTCATAAAGCCCTTCATCGTATAAATCTATTTTATTAAAGACTAAAACTGCTGGTATTCTGAACGCTTCGCAGGAGACAAGAAACCTGTCAATAAATCCCAGTGATGTTCTGGGAAGCACAAGGGTGACAACAAGTATACTCTGATCTATATTCGCAGCAATCATGTGCCCATGCCCTGTTTTGTGCACAGACTTTCTGATCATATAATTTTCTCGAGGATGAATTTTTTCAATGAGAACAGTACGTTCGGCAGTATTCTCAATTGTAAAATCTACATAGTCCCCTACGGCAATGGGATTTGTTACTTTGAAGTTTTTCAATTTGAATTTGCCGGGAAGTCTTCCTTTAAAGATCTCTTTTTGATCCGTTAATATTTCATACCATGATCCTGTGGATCTCATTATCATTCCTTGCATGCTCAACCTTGAATTTATCTTTAATATGTAGAGTAATCTTATAAGTCCTGTTATCGGTTCAGCAATAAACCTGAATAACCAATGATTCTGTCAGTCGCGCCTTTATTGGCTTCTATAAAGTTTTTATTTTTATTTACTATTTCCTGATGAAGGGCAGGATCATTCATTACTTCGAAAAAAGCATTTTCAAAGTCTGTTTTAGATGTTATTGAAAAAGCTCCGCCAATGCTTATCAGATCCTTTGCTTCCTGGAACTTCTTATAGTTTGGGCCAAAGAACAATGGTAAGCCAAAGGTTGCCGCTTCAAGCGTATTATGCAAACCTTTTCCGAATGCACCACCAATATATCCAAAATCACCATAAGCATAAACACCGGATAAGATACCTATGCAATCTATTATTAAAACTTCAAAATCATCAATCTGCAACTTGTCAGCCTTGGTATATCTTACACAATTGAGTTTACAGCTTTCCATAAAATTATTGATCTCATGCTCGTGAATTTCATGTGGCGCTATAATGAATTTTAAATCTTTAATGTCTCTATTGATTAAGGGCAACAGAATTTCCAGATCCTTTGGCCACGTACTTCCTGCAATAAAAATTTTTGAATTACTTTTAAAGGATTCGACAATAGGAAGAGGTTTGATTGATTTCCTGATTTGAAGAACTCTGTCAAAACGCGTATCCCCAGCGATTTCACCTGAATCGATATGGTGATTTGCAAGTAACTCCAATGACTCCTTATTCTGAACAAAAATTTTTGAAATCCTTCTAAGAATTGCGAGATAAAACGCCCCATAAGGTTTAAAGAAAAGCTGGTCCTTTCGGAAAATGGTGGAAAATGAGATCACAGGAATCCTTGATTTATTCAGGTGATCTATGTAATGATGCCAGAATTCATATTTAACAAAAAAAGCAATTTTAGGTCTCGTAATTTCAATAAATAACTTGGCATTTGAATGAGTATCGAGGGGCAGGTATTCGATAAAATCAGCTTTTGGATAATTTTTTCTGATCTCATAACCACTTGGTGAAAAGAAGGTCAGGAGAATCTTGTACTCTGGAAATTTTTCCCTGAAATTTTCAAGTACGGGTCTGGCCTGTTCAAATTCACCTAAGGAAGCGCAATGAAACCAGGCTACCGGAGCTTTATTCGTATTAAATTTACCTGCAAGCTTTTCTTTCCACTTTTTCCTTCCTGTAAGCCATAATTTAGCTTTGGAATTAAATGGTGAAATGATAAGAATGAGCAGATAGTAGAGATAAATTCCGGCGTTATAGATTATAATCATTAAGGAAATCTAAAATGACTAAAAGTCATCTTCTAAGTGAAATTTTTTAATTATTTTAGGAGGTTAAAATTAACGAAAAAAGACGAATCTAATTACCATAACGGTTTATTATGAATAAAGAAAAAGTCAGCTATAAAGATGCCCTCAATCTTGCTGTCATTGTTGCCGCTTTAGGCTATTTTGTAGATGTTTATGATCTCGTTTTGTTCCTTATTGTCGGACTAAAAAGCCTGGAAGACTTGAAAATTCCAGGAGAACCGGTTAAAAATTTCCAGTTTCTGCTGAACGTCCAGATGATAGGCATGCTGATAGGAGGGATTTTCTGGGGAGTTCTTGGAGATAAAAAGGGAAGGCTTTCGGTACTTTTCGGATCTATATTACTTTATTCTCTTGCAAACCTTGCCAATGGGTTGGTAGCAGAAATCAGTGCTTTCACTGGTTTCTCTCCGATGGATACCTATGCGGTACTGAGATTCCTTGCTGGACTGGGGTTAGCGGGAGAACTTGGAGCAGGAATTACGCTTGTTTCCGAAACAATGCCCAAAGAAACCAGAGGATATGGTACAATGATTATTGCCTCTGTTGGTGTTACAGGCGCAGTGGTGGCAGCTTTGGTTGGAAAAATAGGATGGGAGTTATCTTATTTCATTGGAGGAGGATTAGGGATCTCTCTTCTCTTGCTTCGTATCGGGGTTTTTGAGTCAGGGATGTTCGAGGGCCTGATGGAAAAGAAAGTAAAACAAGGAGAGTTTATGATGCTTTTTCAGAATAAAGAAAGAGCAATTAAATATTTGAACTGTATTTTAATAGGATTACCCGTATGGTTTATCATAGGTATTCTAGTAGGGCGAGCTGGATTAATTGCGAAAGAACTTGGAGTGCAAGGCACGATAGAGCAAGGCTATGCGGTTATGCTTTGTTATGGTGGCTTGGTCTTCGGAGACTTGTGCAGCGGTTTAATGAGTCAGGCTTTAAAAAGCAGGAAAAAAGTATTTTACTTTTTTTACTTGCTGTCAACATTGATTATTGTCTTTTACCTTAGACAATATAATGTACCAGTAGCAACATTTTACATATTTATTTTCAGCTTAGGATTTTCAGTAGGCTTCTGGGCAATCTTTGTTACCGTGGCTTCTGAGCAATTTGGTACAAATATTCGTGCTACTGTTACCACAACTGTTCCCAATTTTGTCAGAGGATCACTGGTCCCGATTTCCATTTTGTTTGACTATTTATTGGAAAAAGAATTTGGACTGATTAATACAAGTTATATAGTAACTGCAATAATAGTGGTGATTTCATTGATATCATTATACAACCTTGACGAAACTTTCGGAAAGGATCTTGATTATCTTGAAGATGAAGGAAGCAGCAAGCTGAAAGCGGAAGGCGTTAAGCTGAAAGCATAAAGCGGAAGGATTATTAAATTGGTGAGACGTTATTGCCACATATTCTTGAATTAATGAGGTAGTGGTTGTTTTTTATAGAAAAAGCCCTGCAAATCTAGGTATGCAGGGCTTTTTACTTTCAGCTTTCAGCTTTTCGCTTTAAGCTTAAATTAGTGTTTCGCCAAATAATCAGCAACACCTTCTCTTGATGCTGTCATCGCATCTTTACCTTCTTCCCAGTTAGCAGGACAAACCTCACCATACTTTTCGTTGTGACGAAGTGCATCAACAATTCTGATTGCCTCATCAATGTTTCTTCCTAGAGGAAGATCGTTTACTAGTTCGTGTCTTACTATACCGTTTTTGTCAATAAGGAAGGTAGCTCTGTACGCGATTGGAATACCTTTGAATTCCATCATTCCTTCTTCGTTGTACTCATATTCACCGGCAAGTACACCATAGTTTAATGAAATTGTTTTAGCTACGTCAGCAACGATCGGGTAAGTTACACCCTGAATACCACCTTGCGCCTTAGGAGTTGTAAGCCAAGCCAGGTGAGAGTTTTCAGTATCTGTAGAGCATCCGACAACAGCTACATTTCTTTTTTTCGAATTCAGCCAGTTTGTCCTGAAATGCAAGGATTTCAGTAGGGCAAACAAAAGTGAAGTCTTTAGGATAAAAGAAAAAGATAACATCTCTTTTTCCAAGGTATTGCTGAAGGCTGAATCCTTCAACGATTTCTTCTCCGTTAATTACCGCCGGAGCATTGAATACAGGAGCTTTTCTTCCTACTAATGCCATGATTATTTCTAAAGTTTTAGGTTAATATTAGTTAATTTGATTTTCTGCCGTGTCGACTTTTTCTCCATGGATTTGGAGCTTAAAATCTTTGATTTTTAAATTCGGGATACTTTTCTTCTTAAAGAATGTAATAATAAGCTCCTGCAACTCTGAATCATAAAAATCTACAATTTCTTTAGTATCAGTGAAATAGATATGATGATGTGAGTTTAAATTAGCATCATATCTATAACTACCTGTTTCTGAGAGTACTTTTTCTGCAAGTCCCGTTTGTACAAATGTATCAAGGGTTTTGTATACAGTGCCCAGAGAAATACTTGGATTATTGATTTTTAGTTTGTCAAAAAGAAGTTCTGCTGTAGGATGATCAAGAGAATTAAATAGCATATGGTAAATCACTATTCTTTGATGTGTGACTTTTAATCCTTTGCTTATTAGTAATTCTTTTATTTGGGAAAAACTTTTTTCCATATCCCTTCTATTATTTTAAATAAGAATAATTCCTATTTAAGAATTTTTAGAAAGACAAAAATAGACGGATTAAGACAAAAATCAAATGGAAGCAATGCAGGAAGGGAATAAAACTAAAAAAAGCCCTGGTGAAAGGGCTTTTCCTAGAAGAAATTAAACAGGTTATGAATAAAATTATTAAGTGTATTCTGAATATTAATACAGAAACTTTACAAAATGTAACCAATTACTTTGAAAAATAATTCATAAAAAAACCTCTACTTGAGAGGTTTTTTTATGAGTCGTGTAAATATTTTAGATGAGTATTAAAATTTTACTTTTTTTAGCAAATGTTGAGTCATGGCTAACTTTTCCATTTCAACTTTTTTATCTGCTAATTGTGAAGTGTCCATTTTTTTGTGAAGAATAGATATACCCAAAAGCACAAAGAGACAAAATATTTTTAACAGAAATCTCAAATTTGACATAACCTCTATATTAGGCCTACAGAATTTTAATTTTAATACTTGAAAATAATAAAAGGTAACTTAAAAAGGAGTTTTTATTAATTTTCTCATATTAAATTTAGTTAAAAGTGTCTAAAATTATTAATAAATTTCAATTTATTCGATAAAAAGTGTTATTACTTATTTGATCACATTTATAATTTACTGATAATGAAGAAAATTTTATTTGTCTGTTTGGGAAATATTTGCCGATCTCCAATGGCAGAGGGTGTCTTTAAGAAAGTTATTGAAAATAAGGGTGTCGCGCATAAATTTTACTGTGATTCTGCCGGGACTTCCGCCTATCATATTGGCGCTCTGCCAGATGAACGAATGCGGGCTACAGCTCAGGAACGAGGTATTATTTTAGATCATTGTGCAAGACAAATTACTGTAAGAGATTTTGAGGACTTTGATTATATTCTTGCCATGGATTCTTCGAATTATAATAATATCAGAAGTCTCACCAAAGATAAATCCAGGCAAGACAAAGTTTTTATGATGAGGGCTTTCGATTCAGATAAAAGCATTATGGACGTTCCTGATCCTTATTATGGCGGCATTTCCGGGTTTATAGAAGTTTATGAAATCCTCTGGAGATGTTGCAATAATTTTTACAACCATATCGCAGAAATTCAAGAAATCTGAATCCGGATATGGAAGCTCTTGCTGATCTTTTAAAAGAATGCATTCAGGAAGGTATAAATTCAATCGTACCTGTCGGTGGTGGAAGTATTAACAATACTTATAAAGTAACAACTTCCCAGAAGCTCTATTTTGTAAAGGTCAACAGAAAAGTTCCTGAAGATTTTTTTGAAAAAGAAGCGGAAGGGCTGAGTTTTTTGTCAAAGACAAACAAGATCAGGACTCCTGAGGTAATTTTCATAGGACGTAATCTGTTGGTACTGGAGTTTATTGAAAGGGGGCGGGAAAGTAAAGATTATTGGATTAACCTGGGACAAAGGCTTGCTGACATCCACAAAGTGACAGCTTCCTCATTCGGATTAGATCATGATAACTACATAGGTAGCCTTGAACAGCTCAATGGCTGGTCCGGTAATTGGCCGGATTTTTTTATGGAAAGAAGGCTTTTACCATTAGCACTTAGAGCCTATGATGGGGGAAGGCTTGAAAAGAAAGGAGTGGAGCTGATCGGCCAAATTTCCAGGAAAATGAATGATCTTTTAGTTCACGAAAAACCATCACTACTGCACGGAGATCTATGGAGTGGGAATGTAATGGCAGACCTGTCAGAAGCGCCTGTGCTCATAGATCCTGCAGTATATTATGGAAACAGGGAAATTGAAATAGCCTTTACTACTTTGTTCGGTGGTTTTGATTCTTCATTTTATGAGTCTTACCAGGAATCATTTCCATTGGAGAAAAATTTTGACAAGAGGATAGATCTTTATAATCTTTATCCATTGCTGGTGCATGCTAATTTATTTGGCGGCGGTTATTCCAACTCAGTGATGACTATCCTCCGAAGATTTGCCTGAATATTTTTGTCTGATCCGAATTCTTTGTATCTGCCTCTCTACCATTTTTTGAGCAAGAGTTGAACAGAGTTCTTCTCCGGCCTTTTCCTGAAACGTTTTTTTTACAATGCTTTCATTTACATCAAGTCTGTAAAGTATCTGAAATAGTCGTTCGGGTTGACTTTGTAAAAGGTGAGCAATGGCTTTGCTCAGAGTCGCAATCAGAGCATTGAGCGAGTTATTTAAATCATTTGGAGTTGAAAGACCAAACTCTTGTCTCAGACTAATTCCTGCAAGGTGTTCAATTTCTTCTTTGTTGTCTTCCATTATATATCAGGAAAGGTATAAGGACCAAATCTGCTTGCAAATAAGTAATTACTTTTGAATATTTATCCCCACATTGTATTATGAAAAAAGCAATTATTTCATTTTGGGCTTTAACTGCCTTATTCTTTTCGAGTTATAAAACCTCCGCTCAATCCATCACTGGCAAACTTATCGGAGGCATTAATGCAGGTCAGGTTGATGGAGATGATTATGCCGGTTTTGATAAACCCGGTCTCGTTTTGGGAGCAGCAGCAGCATTTCCTTTATCTGAAAAAGTATTTCTTCAACCTGAAGTTTTCTATTCTCAGAAAGGTGCTAAGAATAATGAAAATGACCCTGCATATTTCAGATGGAGGTTAAATTACATTGAAACTCCTGTTGTTTTTCATTTCAGAATTGTAAAAAGATTTGGATTTGACGCAGGCATATCCCCCAATTTTTTATTAAAGTCCAAAATGGATTTGGGGACAGGATATGATGATAATACTAAGGATTTTGATAAGGTCAATCTATGTTTACTGGGTGGGGTAGAGTTCAGAATTGTACGTGGCCTTGATATAAATTTACGTTATTCAAGGTCTGTAATGCCTATTAATTCCAAAGAGAGTTCTTCCTATAGCCGTAAGTTTTATACAAATACTTTGTCTTTGTCTCTGAGATTGACATTAAATAAAGTAGAATAAAGCGTTAAGGTGAAAGTAAAAAGTTGAAAAAATGGATTCATAAAAAAAAACCGGAAGTATTTCCGGTTTTTTATTTTTATGCTTTTTTAGCTGCTTTAGCTTTAGGTTTAGCTTCTTTTTCTTCTTTATCAGCGGCTTTTTCTTTAGCTGCTTTAGCTTTTGGCTTTGCTGCTTTTGCCTCTTCTTTAACCTCTGCATCTGAAGGTTCTGCTGAAGTATTCTCTGATGAAGATGGTGCTGTAAATCTTTCAGGAAAATAAGTTGAAATTGTTGTGAACCATACAACTAATTTCTTCATATCTGATTGATACACTTTTTCTTTGTCGTAATCCGGAACGACTGACTCTACAAAATTTTGCAGTTCTGCAGGAGTAGATTTTCCTGAAACATCGATAGTATTTCCGTATTTTTCAAAAATCCTTGAAAATACATCCTCTAAAGGAACAGAAGCTTCTTTGCCGTCTGTATAAATTGAAATTTCTTTTAAAAGAGAAACTCTGGTGTTAGCATTGGCAATGAATTTAGTTTTTTGCTCATCAATACTTTCCAGGATTACACCATTCCTCGTAGGTTTTAAAACTTTGTAAAGACCACTTTTTCCTGAAACTGCTGCAATATCTTTTAAATCCATTTTAAATTAAATAAGGTTAAAAATCTATAGTTTGAAATATATAGGTATACTAGTTTGAATTTTATATCCCGGTGGTTTGAATTTCAATAATTTTGTTACCCTTAGTGCTTCCTGGCCGCAACCACCTCCGATATTTTTTACTATCGTAGGACTATAAATTGTCCCATCTTCATTAAGGATGAAATTGATAATACACTCACCTGAGATTCTGTTTTTCTTTGCCAGCATAGGATATACCTTGTGCTTATCGATGAAGGCATACATAGAATCCTGTCCGCCCGGATAAAATTCAGCTGCTGGTATTACTTTTCCACTTTGAGCAAAAATCACAAAGTTTATTCCAAGGAAAAGAAGAGATGATAAAATGAGTTTTTTCATATTTTTACTCGAAATTATATTAAAAGCAATTACAAAAATACTTTGAATTATTTACTAACCAAATTTTAATTTTTCTGTTCTTCGAAATTTTTTACCAGATCATCCAGATAATTGAGGACTTCTTCTTTACCAAAACCTGTTTCGGACGAAGTAACGAACATCGGCGGCAATTCTTGCCATGTTTTTAACATCTCGTTCTCAAATTTTACTAAGTTATTATTTGCCTGTGTTTTTGATAGTTTATCGTATTTTGTAAATATTAGGGAGAATGGAATTCCTTTTTCTCCAAGCCAGTTAATGAATTCTATATCAATTGCTTGAGGCTCTAGCCGATTGTCAATCAGAACGAATACACAAAATAAATTTTCTCGTAGAGTAAGGTAATCCCTAACCATGTTTTCCCATTTCACTTTAGATTCTTTGCTTACCTTGGCCCATCCATATCCTGGTAAATCAACCAGATACCATTTCTCATTAATAATAAAATGATTGATTAGCTGTGTTTTACCTGGTTTACCACTGGTTTTAGCCAATCCTTTTTGTCCGGTGAGCATATTTATAAGAGAAGATTTTCCCACATTGGACCTGCCGATAAATGCAAATTCACATTTATCTGGTAAGGGGCAATCTTTGTAATTGGTTTTGCTTTGGACAAAAGCTGCATTTTTTATTATCATAATAGTAGTCTTTCGTTGCGGAATTTCGCCAGTTGAAATTTCTAAAGGAAAGGCAAAATTAAGAGAATTGACTTAATATAACATAGTGTATTTTAGAATTACTCTAAACGTTTAACAAAACCCATTTCAGTGATAGGCCGTAATTGAACAGATTGGAATAATTGCTCAAAATTTTCTTGATTGAAAAAAAAGTCATAAATTGAATTTAAGGAAGAAATAATATTCTCTAATTAAGAAGTTACTAAGAGAAAATTCATTGATATTTTAAAATAACTTTGTTTTATCCTGCCTTAATTGAAGCTTAACAGTTTGTCAAAATATGCGAAAATCGTATCTCCTGGTCCTGTTCCTAATTAGTTCCTTTGCTGGAATCGCTCAGCCCAACATCAAGAAATCTTTAAAAAAAGCAAATTATTACTATGATGAGCGCAAATATAAGGAAGCAATTGCTGCTTATCTTGAGGTGCTTGATCTGGAAAAAAATAATGCAGAAGCCAACTTTAAACTTGGTGTTTCTTATTTAAATACAATTCACCATACCAAATCCCTGCCTTACCTTACAAAAGCATATGAAGTAAATCCTGATATTGACCCTAAAATCCTTCAACTTTTGGGTAAATCTTATCAATACAACCACAGGTTTGAAGAAGCCTTAAAATATTTTCAGGATTACAAAACAAAAATTGACAAGAAGGATCTAGAAGAGATCAAAAAAACGAATAGAAAAATCTATGAATGCGAAAACGGTGCTATCTATGTAAAAAATCCTGTTAAAGCGAAGATTGAAAACATGGGACCGGTAATCAATTCCAGATTTATAGATCATGGACCGGTAATTTCTGCAGACGAATCCGTACTCGTGTTTACCAGCAGAAGAGAGGGGGGACTGGCGAAGCTCTTGATGAACAGGGACTACTTTTTGAAGACATTTATATATCCTATAATAAAAACGGTCAGTGGACTGCTCCTCAGAACATCGGAAAACCCATTAATACTGAAGCACATGATGCAAGTATAGCCATTTCGCCTGACGGAAGTCAGATATTTATTTACAGAGATAGTGATGAAAGTAAGGGAGATATATTTTTGTCCACATTGCAGGAAGGTAAATGGTCCAAGCCTCAGGACCTTGGTAAAAATATTAATACAAAAGCGGATGAAAAATCCATCTCTATGACAGCAGATGGCAATACGATATATTTTACTAGTGATCGGGAAGGTGGTTTGGGCGGACTGGATATTTACATGAGTAAAAAGGATAAAAAAGGTAAATGGGGAGTAGCTGTAAACCTGGGAAAGACTATTAATACTGAATATGATGATGATGCTCCATTTATACACCCTGATGGAAAGACGCTCTACTTTAGCTCAAAAGGGCATGCAGGAATGGGCTGGTACGATATTTATAAATCCACGCTGAAAACAGATGGAACCTGGTCTGCTCCTGAGAACCTGGGTTATCCTATCAATACCGCTGATGACGATATATACTTCGTACTTTCTGCTGATAATAAGCATGGTTATTATGCAAGCGAAAGAGAGGGAGGTCAGGGCGAGACAGATGTATATAGAATCAGTATGCCTAAACCGGAAGAACTTGCAGAGGTTTCCGGAAAAAGTGTAAATGAAAGTAAAGAACCTGGAAAGAAAAAACTTGTATCAATAGCGAAAGTAGAAGCTTTTAATCCGATTACTATTTTAAAAGGTACTGTTACAGATGCACTTACTAAAGCACCACTTGAAAGTAAATTGCTGATTATTGATAATGAAAAAAATGAAGTCATCCATGAAGTAACTACCAATGGCCTTACAGGGGGGTATCTTGTTATTCTTCCGTCCGGGAAAAACTATGGTATTGCAGTTGAAAAGAAAGACTATTTATTCCACTCTGAAAATTTTGATATTCCTGGAAGTACTAGCTATCAGGAGATCGTAAAGGATGCGGAACTTAAGAAGGTTGCTGTTGGAACCAGGATTGTGTTAAGAAACATTTTTTTTGATTTTGACAAAGCAACTTTAAGGCCGGCTTCAACTGCTGAACTTGAAAGGTTGTATGAATTACTCGTAAAGGTTCCGACTTTAAAAATAGAAATCTCCGGTCACACAGATAATAAAGGTTCTGCAGATTATAATAAAAATCTTTCACAGAAAAGAGCGCAGGCTGTGGTAGACTATCTTATCAAAAAAGGAATTGACCCTGCAAGATTGAAATATGCAGGATATGGATTTGACAGGCCAATGGAAACCAATGACACCGAGGAAGGCCGTCAGCTCAACAGAAGAACGGAATTTGAAATCATCGGAAACTGATTAGGTTTAATTACCTATCTTGCGTTTACTATATTTGCAGGATAAGTATATAAGGTGATATGAAAAGGTTTTGTTTTTTTATAATATTTATTTCTTTCCCTTTGATAACAAGCATCGTGCAGGCTCAGGGGGAAAAGAAATTTGTTAAAGAAGCAGAAGCCGCATTGGCTCAAAAAGACAAGAAGAAGGCACTTGAGTTATATCTCAAAGCATTGGAAATAAATCCCAATAAAGCCGATGTCAATTATAAAATTGGAATCTTATATCTGGAAAGCGATTTTAAGTTTAAAGCATTATCATACCTGGAAAAGGCTTCGGTGTTGGGATTGTCTTCTGATTTTCAAATCACCAAGTACCTTGGAATTGCCAATCAGTTCAATCATAATTTTGAAAAGGCGATAGAAAATTATCAGAACTATAAGGGTTCTATAACTGATAAGGAAGAAATCAAAAAAGTTGACAGACGAATTTATGAATGCAGGAATGGATTAGAGTTTATTGCGAATCCTGTTCCTGTAAAAATTGATAATTTAGGACCAGCTATCAATACATCCTTCCCCGAATATGCCCCCGTTATTTCAGCTGATGATTCTATTCTTATATTTACTTCAAGACGCCCCGGATCTACGGGAGGAATCAAAGACCAGTCTGGATTGTATTTCGAAGATTTATATATAAGTAAAAAAACAGAAGAAGGATGGGGTAAACCTCAAAATATGGGATTTCCGGTTAATACCACCTCTCATGAAGCCTCAGTAGGAATTTCACCTGACGGAAATCAATTATTTATATATAAAGATAATGGAAATGGTGACATTTATGTATGCAGCATTTCTGAGGACTACAAATGGTCAAAACCGGTTTCTGTGGGAAGTGAAGTTAATTCTGCTAAATATTTTGAGAATGGAGCGTGTCTTTCTTTTGATGGAAAGAAATTATTCTTTGCAAGTAATCGGGAGGGGGGCGCAGGTGGAAATGATATCTGGGTGGCAGAGAAACAAGATAACGGAAGTTGGGGAAAACCTTTAAATCTTGGTCTCCCTATTAATACAGAAGCAGATGAGGAAAGTCCTTTTATGGACCTTGATGGAAAGACACTTTATTTTAGTTCTCGTACTCACAAGGGAATGGGAGGCTTTGATATATTCAAATCCGTGTATAATGAAGAGACAAAGAAGTGGTCAGTACCTGAAAATCTTGGATATCCAATCAATTCAGCTGATAATGAACTCTATTTCATTTTATCCGGAGATGGCAAATATGGATATTATGCCTCGGTTAAGGAAGGTGGCTATGGAGATAAAGACATTTACAGAATCTCAATGCCTCCAAGACCGGACTATCAGGATCTTCAGACAAGATTACAATCGATTAGGGAAAAGAAATATTTATCCAATCTATCTGTTGATAAGGCACAATCTTATATTTTATCCGGAAAGGTATTGGATGCTGTAACAGCTAAACCTGTATCTAATGCTTTAATGCAATTAAAGGATACAAAAGGGAATGTTATTGATGAAATGACCAGCAAGTCTGATGGCGGGTATTATTTTAAGATAACTGCTGACACACTAAGTGCTTGTCTGCTTGCTGCATATGCAAAAGGTTATGTCCCATTTTTGAAAGATATAGACATTCCCAAAGATAAGAAAATTGTGGATAGTCAGGTCAATGATATAAAGTTGAAAAAACTGGATTTGGGTGAAAGATTTGTCCTCAGAAATATTTATTTTGATTTTGATAAATCTGAATTAAAACCGGAATCAAAGGCGGACCTGGAAAATCTGATAATGCTTTTGAATGACAATCCTTCTATCAGGATAGAAATCGGAGGCTATACGGATAGTAAAGGCGAGAAGGAGTATAATCGGAATTTGTCTCAGAAAAGAGCAGAGGCAGTATTGAATTACCTCGTATCAAGAGGCATCTCTAAAAAGAGATTGGTAGCTAAAGGATATGGTGAAGGTAGCTCCGTAGGCAATGGTCAGGTAAATCAGGAAGGAATAAATAGAAGAACAGAGTTTGTAATCATTGATAAGTAAGTCTACTTTAATTTATAAGAGTAAAAATATTATGAAGTTGAATATCGCATTTTTTTTAATCCTGTTGATGTCTTCGGGACTCTTTACTCAGGCAACTAGTCAGGATTTTTCGGCTGATTTGAGGGAAGGGCAGCGTCTTTTAAGGCAGGAACATTATAGAAATGCTCTTCCTTATTTTGAAAAAGTTCTTACTAAGGATCCCAAAAACACAAAAGCATTGTTTGGTGCGGCTGTCTGCTATCTGCACCGTTATTCAAAAGAAAAAGCACTTACCTATATTGAAAGGGTTTATGCCCAGGATTCTGCAGTAGATAAACATATTCATTTCTGGATGGGAAGAGTCTATCATCAAAATTATATGTTTGATAAAGCTCTTGAGCAATATAATATTTATCAATCCAATCTATCCAAAAAAGATCTTCGTCAGAAAGACCTGGTTAAGTATATCAATCAGGTAAATACAGCAAAAGAGTTTGTAAAGAATAATCAAAATTATCTGATTTCGAACCTTGGGCCAGTCATCAATAGTTCATATTCAGAGCACAGTCCTGTTAGCTCTATGGATGACAAATTACTTTTATTTACTTCCAGAAGGTCAAATGAATCAAGTAAAGAAGACCTGGATGGTGAGCCCTTTGAAGATATCTTTCAGTCAATAAAACTGGATGAAGGTAAATGGTCTGAACCGCAAAAGATACAGCTGAACTCCGGTGGGCATGATGCTTCTATACAGCTGTTTGATAATGACACCAAGCTACTTGTATATAAATTTACAAAAGGGGGGATATATATTATACGGAAAGAAATGGAGACAAATGGGGGGATCTTAAGCCTTTTGCAGGTATTAATTCCAGAGATTTTGAAGCGGACGCATTCATTTCTGCTGATGGTCAGACTGCCTATTTTGCTACCAATCATTACAAAAGAAACGGAGACCTGGATATTTATTATGTAAAGAAGAAAGCAGACGGATCTTGGGGGGAGGCTACAGAGCTCAAGGGCGGTATCAACAGTGATGAAGATGAAGATGCACCGTTTGTTACTCCTGACGGCAAGACGCTTTATTTCAGTTCAAGAGGCCATAAAAACATGGGCGGTTATGATGTATTCAAATCTGTACTTGGTGATAGCGGCAAATGGTCAGAACCTGAAAATATGGGCTATCCTATCAATACGCCGGATGATGATGTATACTTTTACCTTTCGTCCATATCCAAGAAGTCATATATATCCTCCTACCGTGAAGGCGGTTATGGAGAAAAAGACATTTATGAAATTTCACCTATCCCATCAGTAAAAATTAATGGGATTGTAACAGAAGACCGGACAGGTAAAAGAGTAAATAATCTTCAGATGTTATTTGTCTCCACAAGAAATACAACCAAGCCTGTAAATGAAACTGCGATTACTCAGGATGGCAGATATGCAGCAACGCTCACAGCTTATAATTCCTACAGGATAAAACTTGTAGACGGAAAAGATACCATACTGACTCAGGAGTTGGATATTCCTTTTACTTCTGATGAAAGTATGGTGATAACAAGAGATTTTGTCATTCCATATATTCAGAAAGAGTCAGGCGTAGCGATCGTATTGCCTGAGAAGTTTTACTCCGGAAAATTCTTGTTAAGAGATATTCATTTTGAAAAAGGGAAATCAGTATTAAGTACCTTAAACCAAAAGGAGCTTGACAAAGCAGCAGAGATTCTAAAGAAAAATCCTGAAGCAAAACTTAAGTTAAAAGGATCAGTGGAAAGCAATGAAAACCCTACGCTTGCGCAGGAAAGAAGTAAAAGTGTTTCCGAATATTTAAAAGGACGAGGCGTATCAACTACCCAGCTGGAAGTTGTAGATGGCTTTACTGATGGAAGTATCGTTGGTCTGGAAAGCAACTTTAAAGGCACACCAACAATGGAGTTTGATAAGAGTATTATCAATTCAGCAGCAGTAGGAGCGTCTTTTATATTAAGAAATGTCCATTTCGAAACAGCTAAATGGGACTTAAATGAAGTATCGAGAAATGAGCTTGATCTGTTGATCAGTATATTGAAAGAAAATCCTTCATTAAATATTGAGATAGGAGGTTATACTGATAATCTTGGAGAAGACGCTGCAAATAAGATTTTATCAGAAAAGAGAGCTAAAGCAGTTGAAGAGTATCTATTGAGTAATGGTATCGATAAAAGCCACTTGTCTGTAGTTGGTTATGGAGAAGCAAATCCTCTTGCACCAAATGATACAGAGGAGGGGAGAGTGTTGAACAGAAGGACAGAGATCAGGATATTGGGTAAGTAATTAATAATCCCATTGATAATTTTTGTGATGCTGCCATCGTGAGATGGCAGCATTTTTTTTTGTCGATTATTTTATTCCAACGCAAATGAGTTGCGATGCTAGGTTTTAAGTTTGTGATATAACATCATAGAATTTTTGATCAACATTTACATTAAATCATGAATTGAGAAAATTTTACTGTAAGAATAATGGAGATATTAAATTGTGATTAATACTTGAGGTAAATGGTTTTGTATCTTATTTATAACCAGTGTTATATTTGTTATTTTGAAAGTTAGTAAAATATTATTTAAGTTTTTGTGTGTTTGATTTGTTTGTTTATCGATAGTTTTACTATGTTTGTATTATTGTTAATTTTTAAACCCAAACTTTTATGAAAAACATTAAAAATTTTATTGTAAGTGCTGCTATCATTTCCGGCAGCTTTTTAAGTTCAAATCTTTTTGCGCAGTGGAGTACTTCAGGTGGTTTGAGTACAACTACTGTTACAACTGGTGGTAGTGTTGGTGTCGGAGTTGCTACACCGGCGGAATTTGTTGATATACTGGGTGGACCAAATAC
The DNA here is from genome assembly GCA_024707265.1 of Sporocytophaga sp. GTDB lineage: Bacteria > Bacteroidota > Bacteroidia > Cytophagales > Cytophagaceae > Sporocytophaga. Next base: position 1,179,831 of record JANQAB010000002.1, read on the forward strand.
TTACCTTCAGATTAATCGCACTGGAACTACGGAAATTCCATATGGAAATGCTGGAATCAAGATAGGTTCATCTGCAAGCATTGGTGTTGGAATTTTCCCAGCTCATGGTAGTGGAACTTTAACTATTAGTAATGGTACTGGTAGGATAAATTTCACAGCAGGTTCTGTAAATTTTGGTGGTTATCCTGGGGCTGCAAATTATGCTGGTGATTATAATTTTAATGGTAAAACATGGGCAAAAAGAACTTGTTGTTTCATCATACCAATCTTCAGGAGTTCCCAATCAGTTTAATCTTCCAACTGGTTATAAAATGGGAGTAAATGGACATCTTTATGTAAAAGGTGATGTGGTATATGGCGGCACAGTAACTCCTGAAGTTTCAAGTGTTGCTCCAACAGGTGGATATCGTTTTACTGTTAATGGTCATTCCAATGTTAATGGAGCATTAGTTGTAGGAAATCCTTCTCTAATCACCAGTCCTACTCCGTTTAGTTTATACAACCCAACTACCAATCCGAATGGTTATAGTCTGTTTGTAGTAGGTGGTATTATGTGCGAAAAGGCGAAGGTATGTGTGAAGAGCACTTCTGATTGGTCAGATTATGTATTTGCTAATGACTATAAGTTACTTTCATTATCAGAAGTTGAAAGATTTATCAAAGCTAATAAACATTTACCTGATGTTCCTTCAGCAGAAGAGGTTACAAAGGCAGGTATTGATATAGCAAAGATGGATGCTAAACTTCTTCAAAAAATAGAGGAACTTACACTTTATGTTATTGAGCAACAAAAGCAAATTGAAGAGCTGAAGTCAATGATGAAGAAATAGTTCAGAGGTTTAATTTTTTATTAGTAAAACAATTTTAAACCTATGAAACCTATGAAACTATATAAGCTTTTTGTAATAGGTATGTTCGTAGTTTTTGGCTTCTTAACAAGAGCCAAGGCTCAAGGAATATCCTTAAGTGTGACCCCGAATAGCTGCAATAGCTCAGGGGTTACTGTAACTGCAACTGTAACTTCGCTTCCCTCGAACGCAACTGGAGTGTACTGGTCAATAAATGATTTCGGAATTACATTTTGCCATAATGGTGCATGTGGTGGTCAGGATTTAAGGTCACGTACTTATACTTTTACCCAGAGTGGAATTTATACCTTTAAATGTTATTACACTGGCAATGGGAATTATTATACCTCAGATCCAATAGATATTTCCGTTTATTCGAATAATCTTGAAGTTTGTGGTAATTATTTTTCCCATTTCAACTGGTCAAGCAACGAATCTTCAACTTGGTGGAGTGGAAACTATATTTCCACATGCAGTACGGGAGTACAGGTTCAAGGAGTTGAAACAGACCCTGATTTTCATACACAGTTGTATATGAAGGCAAATAATTCAGTTACTCTTTCGCCCGGATTTGTTGCGGAAACAGGGACAATTGTGGAAGCAAGAATAGCCTCCAATTGCTCAGCTAATACATCTTGGTCAACAACATACTCCAGTATGAGAAATGGGATTGTAGAGATGGAAAACACAGGAAGTACTTCTATATTCCCGAATCCAACATCTGGAAGTTTTGCGTTGAATCTGAATTATTCAACACTGAAAAATGTGGATGTGGTAGTATCTGACTTAACTGGAAATGTAGTTTATAATACCAAGCTTGGTTACGTCGATTCTGCTAATCTGAACATTGACCTTTCTAATAAAGAGCCGGGTTTATACCTGGTAAAAATTATTTCTGATTCTAAAACTGAAGTGAAGAAGGTAGTTGTCTCCAGATAATTTGGTAATTGTTTAATCAGAATAATCTGTTGAAGTTTTAAAGGCTAAATCTTTTGATTTAGCCTTTAATTTTAATTGGTTGTGGCCTTTTTATAAGGCCGCTCTGATGCAGAATTTTTAAATATTTTTTAATTAATCCAACTACTATTTTAAGCTATGAAAATAATTAAGTTATTAATGATAATGGTATTGCTTTGCCGATACGGCCAAGCAATAAAAGCACAGGATATTACAGTTGTGATAAATCCTACTAGTGGATGTAATGAGGGAGGGATTGCTGCAACTATAACTGCTAATTTCGTTCCTGTTGGACACAATTGCAGTTGGGCTATAAATTTAACTGGATTTTCATTGCCATATCATGATAGAACATTCTCACGGTTCTTAACTACAGGAGTTTATTTATTTAGGTGTAGATATGGTGGCAATATTTATTCTTCTGCTCTTATCAACGTTACCACTTATGGAACAATTGAGGAAATTTGTGGGGAATATAAGCAATGGCCTTATTGGGTTGCTGGAAATTATATTACAAATTGTGAAGATGGTACTAGTGTGATTATCGGAGATGATGAGCCTGGGGAACTATATCTGAAAGCCAGTAATGCAATAACCCTCCTCCCAGGATTTACTGCTAATACCGGGACAATCGTGGAGGCTCGAATCGCTCCGGTTTGTTCTCCTAATACTGAGTCTAATGTTTTTTCTAGCTTGAGAAAAAGTGTACTAAACTCTTATATAAATGAAACCTCCAATACTTCAATTTTCCCAAATCCAAGTTCTGGCGATTTTATGTTAGATTTGAATTTTCCTGAATCAAGAAATGTAGATATTGCAATTACAGATATAACAGGTAAAGAAGTTTATAAAAACAAACTTGGTTTTATCGACATGGCTAGTTTGGATATTGACCTATCCACAGAAAAGCCGGGATTGTATCTTGTAAAAATAACTTCAGATTCAAATACTGAATTTCAAAAGGTTGTTATTTCCAAATAGGAGGCGACAATTTCCGATCTGAAAAGTTTATAAAGGCTAAACCATTCGGTTTAGCCTTTTTTTATTTAATTTGCGCAAAATTTTGACTGATGGTATTACCTTATAAGGACGACGTAAGCAAAGGCAAAAAGGAACAGGTTTCTCAGATGTTCGATAATATTGCGCCTAAATATGATCTGCTCAACAGGGTTTTAAGTGCAGGAATCGATATCAGATGGAGAAAAAAAGCTATCAGTAAATTAAAAGCCAATAAGCCCCAACTGATACTGGACATTGCAACTGGAACGGGTGATCTTGCTATTGAAGCGCTGAAACTCAACCCTGAAAGGATCATCGGTATAGATATTTCAGAAGGAATGCTGGCCATTGGCAGAGAGAAAATTTCAAAACTTGGTCTTGGCGGTAAAATAATCCTTCAACAAGGCGATTCTGAAAATATTATATTTCCGGACAATTATTTTGATGCGGTGACCGTTGCCTTTGGTGTAAGGAACTTCGAACATCTGGAAAAAGGCCTCAGTGAAATATTCAGAGTTCTGAAACCAGGTGGTGAAGTTATGATACTGGAATTTTCTCAGCCGGAGAGATTTCCATTTAAACAATTGTATTCTTTTTATAGTAAACAAATTCTTCCTCTCATCGGAAGACTGGTATCAAGAGACAAGGCTGCGTATACATATCTTCCTGAATCAGTTAAGAAGTTTCCTTACGGAAAAGAGTTTGTCGGTATTTTAAACAGAATTGGATTTAAATCAGCAACATGTCAGTCTTTAAGTTTAGGAATAGCCTCCATTTACGTGGCAAAAAAACAATAGCTTTATTTTTTTGTTTATTCACCCTGAGCAAGTCATTTGGTCAATATACGGCAAACACGAATCTGCCCTTTTATGACGACAAGCTTTTGCACTATGGATTTTTCCTTGCTGCCGGAATGACTAAGTTTAACGTGGTCCATTCTGACTATTATTTTCAGCTGGATTCCATTACTCAGGCAGCTCCCGGAAGAAACGGGGCTCTTACGATAGGATTTATAGTGAATTTAAAACTGCATGATCACTGGGATTTGAGGCTTTTGCCTAATTTCTCATTGTATACGAGGAATGTGCAATACGAATTCAGAAACAAATATAAATCAGATCAGATTACTGAATCGTCTTATATTAACTTACCGCTTCTTGTGAAATTTAAATCACAAAGAAGAAAAAATGCAAGAATGTATATACTCGGAGGGATTAATCCTGGTATTGAGGCAGGAGCAAAGAAAAAAGAAAAAAAAGAAACGGATCTTCGGGTTCAGAATACGGATTTGAGAATAGATTATGGGTTTGGTTTTGACATTTATTATCCGCTGTTTAAATTTTCACCCGAACTAAGATTCTCGCATGGCTTTAAAAATATGCTGATCAATGACGATAATATTTATAGTAAAAGTTTAAAAAAAGTATTTACTCATACGGTTACTTTATATCTGAATTTTGAATAAACACCCGTAAATGGTTCTTGAAATTATACTATTTTAAAGTTATTTGTCTGAATGTTAGGTGTTTTATTAAATATGTAATTATTCTTACTTTAAATTAAAACATACGCTAAAATATTATTTCAAACTATTGTTATTGTCAGGCATTTATTATTACATTTGTATAGTTTGATAATAAAAAATTAAACTTAATCTAAAAATAATTCAATAAACTTAATTCTATGAAAAAACTATTACTTTCAGGACTTTTAGTGGCAGGTCTATTTTCTGCAAAAGCACAAAATTGTGCTAATGTTGGTTTGTCTTCAAGTGCTCTTTATGAAAACTTTTCTTCTGCTGAAGACTGGTCTTCTACTGATGGAACTAAAGGGATCTATCCTTTCGGTGATCCAGATGGTGGAGAAGGGGATGAAAACCCGAACTTTTATGCTACAGTAACTAGAAACCCTGTAACTGGTACTTTGGATGTAACTCAAAGTCAGGCAGCGGGAGAGTTCGTTCCTTTTGGTTTAGCTTTGGGAGAAGATGTTGTAATTGACCTGTCTCAAAATTCTACTTTTTCAATAACTGCAACTAATCCTGGTGATCTAGATATCAAGATTAGAATTGCTATTCAGGATATCAATGGCAATCTAGTTAATTCTTATGCTGATGCATCTGAGCCAGATTGTTATTTATCACAAATCGAAAAAGTCATTCCTGCTGGAGCAACTGAAACTTTGGAGGGTAATTTTGCTGGTGGTTTTAATGCTACTTATCCTGGAGGGGAAGATGAAAATGGAGATCCTATAGGATGTGTCCTTGTTCAAAACCTTGATTATACAAAAGTAAATACAATTCTTATTACTGTAGTTAATAACGCACAAGGTGGCGCCCCTGATTGGTTACAAGAAGCTCTTCCTGATTATTCATTCTCGATCGATGAAGTAAGAGTTGGAGATTGTGCTACAATCACTGGTATGAAATCTGCTGCAGCTTTAGTATCTTCTTCTAAACTTTATCCAAACCCAACTTCTGAGTCAGCTAGCTTAGAGCTTTCTCTAAAAGAAGCTTCTGATGTTAAAGTTACTCTTTCTGACCTAATGGGTAGAGAAGTTGCAGTTATCGCAAATGAAAGAGGTCTGGATGTTAACAAATCTTTCAGCACTGCAAACCTTGCAAAAGGAATGTATACTGTAAACTATTTCATCAACGGAGCTCCTGCTAAAGCAGAACTTCTAATGGTTAAATAATTTCAGGTCATATAAGACTGATAATATAAAAAGCTCCCCGATTTTCGGGGAGCTTTTTATTTTTTAATCTCTTAGCTCTTTCAGCACCTGCTCATTAATCTCATGTTTCCCATTAAAAATGATCACTTTTAAATTTTTAAATTTAGAACCAAGCAATTCTATTTCCTTTAAATGCTCTTCCTTTAACAGAGGGTCTCTGTCTCCATAAACTATATATACTTCCTTCTCCTGAAATGTTTCCATACTAAACTGAAAGTCAGTATTCAGATCAGGAGGAAAGATACCTGCCCACAGTACCAGCTTATCAAAGTTCTTTTTTTTACTCACCGCCCAACGGCATACTGTTGCTACTCCTTGTGAAAAGCCAAGGATATTGAGTTTAAACTGGTCTGAAGGATAACCATGAGTTATTTCATTGTATAGCTTTTCAAGATATTCCACATAATCTTCGATGTCGCTTTCACGCTCTTCTTTTGTCATCCAGGTTGAGCCGACTCTCCCGCTAAAACCTTCAAGATAAAATCTTGATAAGGCTTCAGGTGCTACTATGAACGTATTCCCATCATCCAATACATTAAACTTATCAATAAAATAGGGCGCAAGCTGACCATAGCCATGACAAACTATCCAGATATTCCTGGTTTGTTCGTTCATCTCTCCAAGCGTACAATACCGCGCAGTTTTTTCTACTTTAAGAAAATGTGTTTTCATAGAATTCAAATTAATCTGAACTGGGATTTATGGGATTAAAGGATAGACAGGATTATCTTCGATGGGATTAAATGTCTAGTCCTGAAATATGTTTACAGCGAACTGTAAATCTCATGTCATGGTTAAAATAAAGAAGTATATTGCGAGGAGTTTGAATGTAACAGCAATCATAAAGGAATATTTGTAAAGGAATTTAAACAAAAGTAAATATAAAAATCCTTTGAGTATTATTCGAAGATAATCCTGTCTATCCTTTAATCCCATAAATCCCAGTTCAACATAGGAGCGATATGAAAAAAAATACTAGTGTTAGGAGCAGGCAGATCATCTGCAGCATTGATCACTTATCTTTTAAAAGTTTCCTCGAAAAATGGCTGGAAGCTAACAGTAGCAGACGCTGATGAGAATTTGATTAATGGAAAATTAAAAAATCATCCTGCTGGTGCCTCTTTGATTTTTGACATTAATAATGATGCACAAAGACAAAAGGAAATTGGAGCTCATCATCTTGTTATATCACTGCTTCCTCCTCACCTGCATATTCTTGCTGCTAAAGAATGTCTGAATCTTTCAGTCCCTTTTATGACGGCTTCCTATGTTTCCCCGGAAATACAGGCGCTTGATAAAGAAGCAAAAGAAAAAGGCATACTCATACTGATGGAAAGTGGGCTGGACCCGGGCATTGATCATATGTCTGCGATGGAAGAGATAGATAAAATCAAAGCAGAAGGCGGATCACTAACCAGTTTCAAGTCCTATACAGGCGGACTGGTTGCTCCTGAATCCGATAATAATCCGTGGCACTATAAGATAAGCTGGAACCCGCGTAATGTGGTACTTGCAGGGCAAGGTACTGTCAAATTTCTGGAAAACGGAATTTATAAATATGTTCCTTATCACCGTCTTTTCTCAAGAATTGAAAATATTGAAGTGGAGGATGCAGGAAGGTTTGAAGGGTATCTGAACAGAGACTCATTAAAATACATTGATCTTTATGGCCTGAACGGTATAGATACTTTTATCAGAGGAACACTAAGAGGTGAAGGATATTGCAAGGCCTGGGATTGCCTTGTTCAGCTTGGACTTACAGAAGATTCCTATACAATAGATCTGCCCTCGGATGCTTCTTTTGTTAATCTGCTGGAGGCTTATTTACCTGCCGGAACTGGAAGTATAACGGAGAGGACATGCGAATATCTTGGACTCCTTCCTCAAAGTAATGAGATCAGGTTATTGCAATGGCTAGGTTTATTTGATTCAGGTAATAAAATTAAACGGTTAAATGCTACACCTGCCCAGCATCTGCAGAGTTTGATTGAAGAGAAATGGAAGCTGGAAGCCAGTGATAAGGATAGAATTGTTATGATTCACTATTTTGAATACAAGATTGGAAACCAATTATTCAATAAGACTTCTTCATTGGTTGTAAATGGCGACGACCAGATGAATACTGCCATGGCCAAAACTGTAGGGCTGCCTCTTGGCATTGCTGCTAAGCTTTTGCTGGAAGAGAAAATCAATCTTACAGGTGTCCATGTACCAATCAATAGAGAGCTATATTATCCCATTCTGCGGGAATTAGAACAGGAAGGAATCATTTTTAAAATGAAAAATCTGTAAAACTTATCTTAAAGAAAAAGATAATAGGGGCGAAGAAGGTCTGAAAATTCTGTGGTATAGAGTCCCTCAGAATTTTTGATAGTAAGAGATTCGTTTGATACAATTGCTGGAATTCTTCTATAGCAATCAATTACTCTTATTATTTTTCCTTCACTTTTATCTCTGATCTCAAGTCTGTGTTGTAGAAAAAGTGTTAACCCGTATAGCGATTCTTCAAAGACTGTGGCTTCATGAAGAGGTAGTAAAACATAAAATTTCCCTTCAGGGGACAAAAGATGGGCAACACATTCCGAAAGCTCTTTTAAAGAAAGGGTTGTGCTATGGATAGCCTTGTTCAGTTTAGGATTGGGTGAGAGTAAATGATTGGTGAAAAAAAGGTGGATTCGAAATAATAAGATCATATTTTTTAGTTGCGGCAGCGCTGAATTCCTGGATGGGGGATTTAAATATATAGAGTCTATCACTCCATTTACTGTTTTTAAAATTCTCTTCTGATTGTAATGAGGCATCGTCATCTATTTCAACTGCGTTTATTTCTGCATTCGTTTTTTGTGCCATCATCAATGAAAGAAGGCCGGTTCCACTGCCAATATCAAGTATAGTCTGCGCTCCTCCCGGATCAATATAAGCGCCAAATATGCAGGAGTCCGTACAGACTTTCATTCCTGTTTTCTCCTGGTTGACCTGAAATTGCTTGAATCTGAAATAAGAATTCCCCACTTTAACTCAAATGTTTTAAATTAGAATAAGCTATCCCTGCTGTTAGCACTCTTCTCGTAACCTTCATCAATCAATAGTTTAGGCCCTTCCGCACTTTTTACCGCCAGCCTGTCACATACCTCATTTTCTACATTTCCAGCATGTCCTTTTACCCATTGAAATTTAACTTCATGTTTTTTATAAACTTCAATAAACTTTCTCCACAGGTCTTCATTCTTTTTATCCTTAAAGTTCTTTTTTACCCAGCCCCATATCCAGCCTTTTTCTACAGCATCTACAACATACTTGGAGTCTGAGTATATTATGACCTGTTGTCCCGGCTCTTTTAAAGCTTCAAGTCCTTTTATCACAGCAAGAAGTTCCATTCTGTTATTAGTTGTAAGCCTGAATCCTTCAGAAAGCTCTTTTCTGTGTTGCTTGTATTTAAGCACAGTGCCATAGCCTCCTGGTCCGGGATTTCCTTTAGCAGCGCCGTCTGTATAAATGACAATCATGTTTAGTACAAGGTGTTTTTGAGGAAAGTTTTAAGTTGCATTATCTCCTGTTCTTCAATAGCAGGAAAGTTGGCAATCCTGAAAGTGTCAGATTTCCATGTTCCGTAGCCATTGCCAAGAGTGATGCCAGCTTTTAATGATTGTTCTTTTATATTTTTTATATGTGCAGCATCTCCCTGTAAGGCTATAACTGTATCTGATCGCACTTGCTTTTCAGTTACCAGAGGTTTAACAGATTGAATTTTACTCAGAAAATCATACCAGTCGTCTGCCTGCCTTTTTATTCTCAGATCAACTTTGTCAATAGGAGGAACACTTTCCAAAACTTTCTTTAATAAAACTATGTCCAGAATATTGGGAGTATGTGTTGTCTGAAACTTGAGCATATTTTCATGAAGGTTCACAAAACTGTTATAGTATTTGTTGCAGCCAATTTCCAGTCCTTTTTTTACAGCCTTTGGAGAGCAAATAAAGACTGCGAGACCGGAGGGAAGTCCAAAACACTTTTGTACAGAGGCATACCAAATATCAGCTTTTGAAAAGTCAAGATAGATACCAGCCATAGACGAAGTTGCATCCACAGCTATTAGCTTTTCGGGAAAAGAAGATCTGATTTCTGAAAGTTGTTCATTCCGAATCTGTGTACCATTGGATGTTTCATTCTGTGTTAAAGCTATAAAGTCACATGCCGAAGCGCCTTTCAGCATTTCAGTATGAACAACTTCATTTACATCGAATTCATAACCAATGGTTTTAAGGCCCAGCTTTTTGTTCGTATCCTGCCATTTCTGGCCGAATGCCCCGTTATATAAATGAAAAGATTGCTCATTGTTGAAAGATTGAGCAATAATTTCCCAGCATTCCGTAGCGGAAGAAACAAAGTAAACAGAGTAATCTTCTGGTAATAGAAGTTTGTTTTGGATTAGTTGTATACAGTCCTTGTAAAGCTCCATAAATCCGGAACTTCTGTGGTTCATGCTCAGAATTCCCGAATCAAAGGCCTCATTCATGAAGCCCTTTACCTGTTTGTAAATTCTTGAAGGTCCGGGATAAAAGGTAATCATTATTTTTTGGTTGAAATGAATTGATACACTGCAAGGCGATAGCTGTCCATTCCAAAACCAGAAATAACCCCTTTACAGTTCTTAGCAAGCATACTTTTATGTCTGTAATCTTCTCTGGAGTATACATTGGAGAGATGTACTTCATATACAGGTGTTTTGATGCCGGCAATGGCGTCAGAGATGGCAATGGAAGTATGTGTATAAGCCCCGGCATTCAATACAATCCCGTCATAGGAAAATCCAGTTTCATGAAGTTTATTGATGATTTCTCCTTCAACATTTGACTGATAATATTCTAATACTGCCTGTGGGAATTCAGTAGTTAATTTTTTAAAATAATCTGTGAATGATTCTGAACCGTATATGGAAGTCTCGCGGATTCCTAGCAAATTTAAATTGGGGCCGTTTATGATAATGATTTTCATGAATCCTTTATTGCTGTTAATTTTATATTATGAATTGGGAACTCCTTCTAAAGCAATTTAAAAATTATCTTAAGTTAGAGAAGTCTTTATCGCTAAATTCTATCGATGCATATGTGCATGATGTTGTAAAACTAAGACAGTTTTTAGAAATCTCCAATAAAGAAAGTAGCCCGGCGAAACTCACTTATAATGATCTTACCGACTTTCTTGTTTTTCTTTCAGAATTGGGGATGTCCCCTCATTCACAAGCGAGAATCATTTCCGGAATAAAGGGATTTTATAAGTTTTTAATGATAGAGGAGATTGTTACCAATGACCCATCAGCGCTTCTTGAAAGTCCAAAACTAGGAAGGAAACTTCCGGATACCTTAAGCTTTCCCGAAATAGAAGCCTTACTAAATTCTATTGATTTGTCAACTGCTGAAGGAATGAGAAATCGTGCAATGCTGGAGACTTTGTACAGTTCCGGTCTCAGGGTTTCCGAACTTGTAGAGCTCCGATTGAATAATGTTTTCACAGATCAGGGCTTTTTAAGAGTGTTAGGTAAAGGTAGCAAGGAAAGGCTTGTGCCCATTGGCAGAGAGGCTTTGAAGTATATAACCATTTATGTAAAAGAGATACGCTGTCACCTGGTTGCTAAACCCGGTTCTGAAAACCATGTATTTCTAAACCGGAGAGGGGCGGGCCTCACTAGGGTGATGGTATTTACAATTATCAAAAATCTGGCGAAAGATTTAGGAATGAAAAAAAGTATTAGTCCCCATACTTTCAGACATTCTTTCGCAACTCATTTAATTGAAGGTGGTGCTGATTTAAGAGCAGTCCAGGAAATGCTCGGTCATGAATCTATCACAACAACAGAAATATATACACATCTGGACAGAGATTATCTAAAGCAAATTATAAAAGATTTTCACCCTCGAAGTTAACCCACCACCAATAAAGACCAGTGCAAAGATTTGTTATTTGCAGGAAGAAATTAATTAAGACATTGCATACTTAAAACTATTTCCATCGGAACTATCGAGAAAGACATCTTTTCTTCAAGATGTAATTCATTGTAGTCGGATTTAAGCATGAACTGAACCTGGTGCGACTCCCTATCGACAACCAAGAGGTATAGGAAATTAGCTTTTAATAGATTATGAAATGCCTGAAGAAAATTATCTGCGTGAGTCGGCATTTTTTCTCTTACCAGGTCATACAATGTGGTAAACTGAAATAATGGCTTTTGCGTCTTTATTGTAGAGCTCAAATGGGAAATCACCTTGGATTTTACCAGTATTGAAAACATATTTTCATGAATCTGATCCTGAATCGCTCTGAGGTTTTCAATATTCTCCTGTCTTCTCATATTAAAATAATAGAGAAGCGATTCACAATGTTTTCAAGAAATAGAATTCAATAAGAGGCTTTTTGTAAGTGCTTATTTTCTAACCTTTTTGGCTGTTTTTTTAGCGGATACTTTTAAGGCAGGCTTAGCTGATTTTTTACCAATCTTACTCTCTAATAAAGTATTGATTTTCTCTAGATATGATATCTCCCTCTTAGCAATGTCCAGTTGCTTTTTGATATCTTCAGAACTGCCGTTTACCTTATCCCCCTTTTGCTTTTTTCTTATACATTACTCCGTCTTCATGCACTTCTGCTTTTGCAAGCTCCTCATTTGCCGCAAGTAAAGTAAAGAAATTGAAGTTTAAAACCTTTGAAATTTGCAGAAGAAGGTCAGTGTCTACACTTTCTCTCTTAAATATATCCTGCACATTCTGTCGCGATTTGTTTATTCGCCTTGCGAATTCACTCTTATTCATTCCAAGCTCAGCAAGTCTCGAAAGAATCAATTTTCCAATATGTTTTGCCATTTAGCAAATTTTATTAATTAAATAATTTCTTGTACAAATCCCTGTATCAAAAAATTTTAAGAATTTATTATTTTTTTGAATAGAAAGTAAAAAAATAGGACATTAAATTTTTCTAACCTCAGTTTTTTTGAGGGTTTTCCCCTATTTTTTAATTAGTTACGAAATGAATTCCAATGCTTTTACCTGATACACAAAGAAATTTAGTAACTCCCTGGAAATGATGAATTGTAATATGCTAAAATAACTAACGTATGTAATACTTTAGCTTAATTTGCAGAAAATTTAATGATTTTTTGATGCAGTAAAAACTTTATTGTAAATAAATGCGCAAAAATCAATCCAGAATATAACGAGGCATCGTCCATCTGTTCTTTTTAAGTTTCTGGATCGTCTTTGGGAAAAAACTCAGACTTTCATAATGCATTTTTGGCATTATAAGAACCTGAGGATTTATAATATCAATTTTAGCCAATATCAATTGATAAGGTTTGGCAGAGTAATAAGTGAAAAAGTTATCAAGGACAGCTCTGTATTCTTTAAAGTTCCAATAATGGAAAATATCTGATTCCGCTTCAATGATGTTTTCCTTTGAGTGTTGATTCAATTTGTGCGAAAAAGATAACTGTTCCATACAATGATTACTCGCATGATCATATAAGATATCGGTCTGTTTCAAAACTTCATCCACTACATGTTTCATTGAATAAGGAATACCCAAAACCCCTGCATTATACATGTCGGTCTTGGGTGGGAGTGTAGTTTTGTTCTGAAGATTCTGGTCATTAAGAATTCTTTTTAGCTTCTTAAAAATGATATTCGAACCCGAATCAATCAAGCCTTCTTTTCGGTGCATTACAAAATGTCCTGCATCTATCTGAGCAAACAGCCTGTCTGGTTTAGAAAGAAATGTGGTATCCGTATCTGCATAAAGTAGTGATGTACAATGATTGTGCTGAAGTACATCCTTCAGCATTTCAACCTTTACTCTATGTACAAACTTTTTCGGACCACTCCACTTATCAATGAGCGCTCTGTTTATTTCCTTGTAATCAATATAATTCGGAAGAAATTTTTTAAGATATTCAATGCTATCTGTGTATATTATAATTTTACAGGGAGGCTGCTGGCCTTCATATTGTCTGATCAATGTATAAATGGAATAAATCAATTCATTTAAAACATCTTTATGGCCATAGGCCTGATAAACAATACAATGATTCATAAACTCAAACTAGGCAACAAAAATAAAGTAGCAATATATTATTTATATTAAGAGATAAAAAATCAGCAAGCTATATATGCTTTCCATTAAGCACAGATATTTCTGAGCCTTCTGCAAGAAAGACGCTGTTAGGTACCTGGTTAGTTAGACAAGCAAACTCATTACCATAAATGCCCTTGCAATTGACTTGAATCTCATAGGTTTCTACTGGATGTACATTCCATTTTGGATGTTCTACACCATATTCAGCGGTTTTATTTTCTTTGATTTTTGTATATCCCCAATAGTGTTCTGTAATAAATTCTTCTTCCGAACCTTCAGTCAGACAGCAGCTCTTGTTGTCTGCACTCACCCTTAACCTATTCCAGCTATTTTGGAATTTCCATTCATATGAAACTTCAAGTTTGTTTCCTTTAAACCACAAATGCCTCATAGGCATCGTTTCATAATTTTCATTGTAAAGTGTATTGGCAACAAAGGTAATGGCAGGCTTGGGTACGATTTCTTTAATAAATACAACACCTCTTCTCCATTGGCCATCCTCAGACTTATATTTTACATAGAATCTAAGATTGACTTCTTCAAAATCAATGTGAAAAGGAATTTTAAGTCCTTTGACTTTTGTATTACAAAATTTAAAGCCTACCAGACTTACAAGACATTTATCATTGAAGAAATCCAGCTCGGTTTTATAAGGAAGATGCTTTTTTAAATCAGAGGGATCGAATTCGTAGTTGGCAAGAATAAGGTTTCTCCATTGAGCTTGCAGAAATACATTTTTCATAAGTTAAAAATGAATAGAACTTAGAATAAATTAATGATAAAAAATCCAATTTCCAGCCTTTTTTAAAAAAGTTTTACCAACCAATGGAGCTTGCTTTTATTATCCCTTTCTCTGACCTAAATTTGATAGAAAAAAGCAAAACATTTTGTATAAAAGAATTCTACGCCCGTTCCTTTTTCAAATTGATCCTGAAAAAGTACACCATCTGACATTCGATCTTGTTCGTTTTTTCTTTAAAATTCCTGGAATATCACTGGTTTTCAAATTACTTTATCAAGTAAAAAATAAAAAGCTTGAACGTAAAGTATTTGGAATTACATTTCCTAATCCTGTCGGATTAGCTGCGGGGTTTGATAAAGATGCAAAGTTGTTTAATGAATTATCCTGCATGGGATTTGGGTTTGTCGAAATCGGAACGGTCACGCCAAAGCCTCAACCAGGTAATGATAAACCACGATTGTTCAGATTAAGAGAAGATGAAGCTATAATAAACAGAATGGGTTTCAATAATGAGGGGGTAGAGGCGGCTGTTGAAAGGTTGAAAAACAGAAGAGAAAAAGTAATAATTGGCGGAAATATTGGTAAGAATAAAGCTACTGACCGCTTTGAGGACGCGGTTAAGGATTATGAATATAGTTTTGACGCACTGTTTGACTATGTAGATTATTTTGTGGTAAATGTGAGTTCGCCTAATACTCCCGGTCTTAGAGCTTTACAGGATAAGGAACCTCTTTCTTTTCTATTAAAAACTTTGAAAGATAGGAATTTTAAAAAGACCTCACCTAAGCCAATACTCCTTAAAATTGCACCTGATCTTACCACTGGGGAACTTGATGATATAATATCTATTATTAAAGAATTGAAAATTGAAGGTGTAATAGCTACCAATACCACGGTTTTAAGGTCTGGTCTAAAAACCGATCAGGCTGTGTTAGATCAGATTGGCAAATTGGGCGGCCTAAGTGGAAAGCCATTACATAAAAGATCTGTAGAAGTAGTTGAATATTTGGTTCAAAAATCCGAAAATGCCTTTCCTGTCATTGCAGTCGGGGGGATTCATTCTGCTGAAGATGCCATGGATATGTTCAGAGCAGGTGCGGCCCTGGTACAGCTGTATACAGGCTTTATTTATGAAGGCCCGGCTCTGGTTAGCGCAATCAATAAGAAATTACTCATAGAAAAATAGGATTTTTAATAGTAAGACCTTCTCATATTTTAAACCTATTCTTTGGTAAAATTTCTTAATTTTGTAATCCATTATTCCAAATATCATGGCTGAAAATACCTATAAGAAACCTAATAAAAAAGAAGGAAAAAGAAAGCTCTGGAAGCAGACTTCCCAAAATTAATTTAGGTTTTCTGAAAGACAGGCGATTTTTGCTTGCTTCAGGATTCACTTTATTGGTATTTTCTCTTTGTTTGGTCATTGCCTTTATCTCTTTTTTGTTTAATGGTACCGAAGATCAAAGTGTTGTTGAGGCTTTAATTTCTACAAATGTGCAGGAGGCGGGGCTGGAGTCCAGAAACTGGCTGGGACTATTCGGATCTGTTTTATCATATTGGTTTATATTCAAATGGTTTGGAATCGCATCCTTTTTGTTCATCCCACTGGTTTTTCTGATAGGTTTCAGACTGGTTTTTCAAAAGGATCTATTCAATTTCAAAAGAGTATTTATTTTCTGTGCATTTTTTATATTCTGGATTTCCATTACTTCCGGTTATTTTGTATTTGCAATTGATAATCAGTCTATCCTCGGTTTTCTGAGTGGAGGTATTGGCTTTGAACTTGCCAATATTACAAACGCCATGATCGGCTGGGGTACTCCGCTTGTAATGCTTCTGGCTCTGGTAATTTTCAGCATATTTTATTTTAACATTACCTCTATTTTGGGGGCCAAAGAGGTTCTGGCGGAAAATGTAGCAGATGCCAAAAATCATTTAAAGGAAATAGCATCAGATGATCAGGAAAAAGAAGAAGAAGAAGAAGAAGAAGAAGAAGAAGAAATTTCCGATGAAGACTGGCTGGTGAAAGTTGTGGATGAACACGAGGAAACTGCCGAAGAAGCTTTAGAAGAAGAGGAGGAAGAAGGGGCTGTAGAGGAGAATGGATATGAGAATGAGGAATATGAGGAAGAAGAAGTCGGCGAAGAAGAGGGAACTGAGGAAGAATATGAGTATGAAGAAAATTCGGAAGAAGAGGAAGTTCATGAATACATTCCTTCCAATGAAGAAGGAGGGATAGGTCTGATGGTTGCCAAAGCACCGGAAGAAGAAATTATTGAAGAAGGTATTGCTGAGAATTATGATCCTACTCTTGATTTATCTTCTTATAAATATCCCACACTTGATTTACTTAATGAATATGAGGGAGCCAAATTTCAGGTAAGTAAAGAAGAGCTAGAGGCAAACAAAGATAAAATTGTAGAAACGCTTTCCCATTATAACATAGGTATCTCTAATATCAAAGCTACCATTGGTCCTACTGTTACGTTATATGAGATTGTTCCAGATGCGGGTATAAGGATTTCAAAAAATAAAAAATCTGGAGGATGATATCGCATTGAGCCTTGCAGCCCTTGGTATAAGGATTATAGCCCCGATTCCGGGAAAAGGTACTATTGGTATTGAGGTGCCAAACAGTAATAAAGAAACGGTATCTATTCGTTCAGTACTATCCACCGAGAAGTTTTTGAAGAGCGACAAAGATCTTCCTGTTGTGTTTGGAAAAACTATATCCAATGAAGTATTTGTCGGAGACCTTGCTAAAATGCCACACTTGCTGATGGCAGGTGCTACAGGCCAGGGTAAATCTGTAGGTTTGAACGTGCTGTTGGCTTCACTTATCTATAAAAAGCATCCATCCCAGTTAAAATTTGTACTGGTAGACCCTAAAAAAGTAGAGCTTTCCCTATTTAATAAAATAGAAAGACATTTTCTTGCTAAACTACCTGATACTCAAGATGCAATTATAACGGATACTAAAAAGGTAATTCATACGCTCAATTCCCTCTGTATGGAAATGGATATGCGTTACGATCTTCTGAAAGATGCCAATTGCAGAAATCTAAAAGAGTATAATAAAAAGTTTGTTGAGCGTAAACTTAATCCGACCAAAGGACATCGCTTTATGCCATATATCGTACTTGTTATAGATGAGCTTGCTGACTTAATGATGACGGCGGGGAAAGAGGTTGAAACCCCCATTGCCCGTCTTGCTCAGCTAGCCCGTGCTATTGGTATACACTTGGTGGTTGCAACGCAAAGGCCTTCTGTCAATGTAATTACAGGTATCATAAAGGCTAACTTTCCGGCGAGGCTTTCTTTTAAGGTAACTTCCAAAATAGATTCCAGGACTATTCTGGATGCTGGAGGAGCTGAGCAGCTTATCGGGCAAGGAGATATGTTATTTTCAATGGGATCTGAACTAATTCGTGTACAATGTGCTTTTATAGATACTCCGGAAGTTGAAAAAGTCTGCGAATTCATTGGCTCTCAGAGGGGTTATGATTCAGCTTATATGTTGCCTGAGTATGTGGATGAAGAAGGAGAAGGAGGCGATAAGGGTGAATTCAATTTTGCAGAAAGAGATAGTTTGTTTGAGGAAGCTGCCCGGATTATTGTTACCCATCAGCAGGGAAGTACTTCATTATTACAACGAAGATTAAAACTAGGATACAACAGAGCCGGCCGTTTAATAGATCAGCTGGAATCTGCAGGAGTTGTTGGTCCATTCGAAGGAAGTAAGGCCAGAGAGGTGCTTGTGACCGACGAATATAGTTTGGAACAATTATTGAATGAGTTAGATAAGAAAAAATAGGAATACGAAATTTTAGTTAAATGAGAAAAATTACAAGCCTTTTAATAGTACTATTTGTTAGTCTTTCGAAAGTATCCTTTGCTCAGTATGACCCAAAAGCAGCAGCGATTCTCGATGCGATGAGTTCAAAGTACAAAAGCATGCCTTCCTTTAAGGCAAAATTTGTCTATACACTTGAGGCCCCGAATAATGTAAAAGAAACCGCTGAAGGAGAAATTGTAGTAAAAGGTTCTAAGTTTACATTAAAAATTGATGGTCAGGAGATTATCAATAATGGGTCTACTGTCTGGACTTACATTAAAGATGCCAATGAAGTAAATGTTTCAAATTATGAGCCGGATGAAAATGATATGAATCCGACAAGGATTTATTCCATGTATAAAAAAGGATACAAATATACCTTCCTGGAAGAGAAAAATGAGAACGGCAAAACCTATGAAGTCGTCGACTTGATTCCTGAAGACAGAAAGCCACAGATTTTTAAAGTTAGAATGGAAATAAATAAGAAGGACAAAACTCTGAAAAGCTGGAAAATATTTGAGAAAAACGGAAACAAGTATTATTATACCGTAAAAGAATTTATTCCTGATTTTAAAGTGGAAGACAACTATTTTAGTTTTGATGTTTCAAAACATAAAGGCGTTGAAGTGATTGAATTAAGATAGAGAGTCAAAATACAGACAATGAAGAAAATTTCCCTGGGGCTTTTAGCAATTTGTTTAAGTTTCCGAGCAGTGTATGCTCAACAGGATCCTAAAGCTGCCGCAACGCTTGACGCTGTAAGTAAAAAATACCAACAAATTAAATCCTTTAAGGCAAAATTTACCTATTCATTGGAAAGTCCCACCGCTGGAATCAATGAAACCTCTGAAGGAGAAATTATAGTTCAAGGACCGAAGTTTAACCTGAAGCTAAGTGGTCAGGAAATTATTAATAATGGCACTACCGTATGGACTTACCTTAAAGAATCCAACGAAGTAAACATTACTAATTATGAACCGGGGGAGGAGGATGTCACCCCTTCAAGAATCTACAGCATTTACAAGAAAGGCTACAAATATGCCTTTCTGGAAGAAAAACAGGAAGGTGGCAAAGTCTATGAGGTAATTGATCTCATCCCGGAAGATAAAAACAACCAGTTTTTTAAAGTCAGATTGGAGATCAACAAAAAGGATAAGACCATAAAAAGCTGGAAAATTTTTGAAAAAAACGGAAACAGATACATTTATACGGTAAAAAGCTTCTTCCCTGATTTTAAAGTGGACGAGTCATTGTTTTCATTTGACAAGTCAAAATATAAAAATGTAGAAGTGGTCGATCTAAGATAACTGATCCTGAAATATTAAAAGAAGCCTGAAGGTTAAATGAAAATTTATCTTCAGGCTTTTTTCATTTATAAAGGTTAGTTCAGATAGCTTTTTCTTTAACTAACTCCTGAAGGATAAATAGTAGCGTCTTTGAAAAATTGTCAACTTTCAACTTTAAGCTTTCAGCTTTCGACTTTCAACTTTCAACTTTCCGCCTTATTTTTATGCATTCCTGATTTA
Organism: Sporocytophaga sp.; assembly: GCA_024707265.1. Classification (GTDB taxonomy): domain Bacteria; phylum Bacteroidota; class Bacteroidia; order Cytophagales; family Cytophagaceae; genus Sporocytophaga. The sequence goes on from JANQAB010000002.1 coordinate 1,199,595, forward strand.
CGATGAAAAGAGAAGAGCTGGTAAAGCAAATAAAATCAAAAGAATCCTATTTGTGCATTGGACTGGACACAGATTTAAAAAAAATTCCGGCAAGCCTTCAGAAATATGAAGATCCTATTTTTGAATTCAATAAAAGGATCATCGATGCAACCCATGAGTATTGTGTTGCTTACAAACCCAACATTGCCTTTTATGAAGCAATGGGTTCAAAAGGATGGGATTCTCTGGAAAAAACTTTAGAGTATATTCCAAAAGAAATATTTACAATCGCTGATGCCAAAAAGGGGGATATAGGAAACACTTCAGGATTGTATGCCAGGGCGTTTTTCGACAACATGAACTTTGATTCTGTTACGGTTGCTCCATATATGGGAGAGGACTCAGTTACACCTTTTCTTGAGTTCAAGGATAAATGGGTTATTCTGCTTGCTTTGACATCGAATTCAGGAAGTAAAGATTATCAGATGATGAAACTTGAAAATGGTAAATACCTTTATCAGGAAGTCTTGGAGAAAAGTAGTCAATGGGGAAATTCATCAAATCTTATGTATGTAGTTGGAGCAACCCAGGCAACATTATTGAAAGATATCAGAAAAATAATTCCTGATCATTTTCTCCTTGTGCCTGGAGTTGGTGCGCAAGGAGGAAGCCTGGAAGAAGTTTCTCAGAATGGAATGAATAAAAACTGTGGCTTGCTTGTCAATGCTTCCAGAAGTATTATTTATGCTTCATCAGGTGATGATTTCGGTGTGAAAGCGAAGGAGGAGGCAATTAAGCTCAGAGATGAGATGAAAATTTATCTCAGCAAATATTTATAGTTTTAGTACGGGGCTGTTTTAGTGAATAAGACAGCTCTATGTTTTTTTACCAGCAGTTCAACCAATTTTTATAAGCTATGAAAGAAGATTTACTCCATTTTATATGGCAGTACCAGTACTTCCATAAAGAAGCACTCCAAACTACAGATGGTAAACCCTTGCATGTACTATTTCAGGGTATTCCCAATACAGATGCGGGACCTGATTTTTTAAACAGTAAGGTCCGGATTGATGATGTGGAGTGGATAGGAAATGTTGAAATACATGTCTGTAGTTCCGCGTGGAAAGACCATCACCACGAGCAGGATGAAGCTTACAACTCCGTTATTCTTCACATCGTTTTTACTAATGATGAAAATGTTTACAGGAAGGATGGTACAATAGTTCCGGTTCTTGAACTGAAGGAAAGGATTTTTCCAGAAGTAATAAAAAAGTACAGAGCCATCATTCAGGATGATGGCATTCCTTGTCTTTCCCGGTTTTCGGATGTTCCGGAGATGATTAAACACAATATGCTCGATTCTGCATTATCTGAGCGGCTTGAAAGAAAATCTCAGAAGATAATTTCTGAGCTTGTAAGAAACAACAACGACTGGGAAGAGACCTGCTATCAGATGCTGGCATCAAATTTCGGATTTAAACTGAATAATGATCCGTTTTTAAGACTAAGTAAAATTCTGCCCTACAGGCTTATCAATAAATGTTCACGAAATCATTTCCAGATCGAAGCCTTATTATTTGGAATGGCAGGTCTGTTGAAGGGACATTTTGAAGATGAATATCCACGGGCATTGCAGAAGGAGTTTAACTATCTCTCCGTGAAGTATTCTCTGCAGAAAAAAGAAATGACCGGAGCCGAATGGAAATTCCTCCGAGTGAGGCCGGCAGGATTTCCAAGTATGAGAATTGCACAGCTTGCCGCTTTGCTGTCTCGTCATCAGAAGCTGTTTTATAAGTTCATTGAAAGCCAGTCACGTAAAGAGTTATATGCAGTATTGGATATTGCCACAAGCCCCTATTGGATAAATCATTATACTTTTGATGTCCTGTCGGATGTGAAGGAAAAGAAACTAGGTAAATCTTCTATCAATAATCTGATTATTAATTCAGTAGTACCTATTCTGGCTGCTTATGGAAAGCAAAAGGATTTGTCTGGTTTGGTAGATAAGGCAATTGAGTTTCTGGAAGCATTGCCGGCAGAAGAAAATTTCATTACCCAAATATGGAAGAAAAATGCTTTGAAGATGAAGTCAGCATTCGATACTCAGGCATCTATAGAACTTTATACCAATTTCTGCTTGAAAAAACAGTGTTTGAAGTGTAAAATTGGAATAAATATCCTGAAGGAAACATGTATCAGTGGGGCATCCATTTAATTTTACTTTCGGTAATCTGCTTTTTTTATTATAAAAATACCAGAAATACTGTGCTTGCCGGAGTATTTCTCCCTGCTTTACTGCTGAAATTACTTTCCGGAATCTGTCTGGGACTTGTCTTTTTTAAGTTTTACAATGGGACGGGAGATACTTTTGTTTTCTTTGAATATGCAGTTAATTATTCCAAAATGATCTTCAATGAACCTGAAAGGTTTATTAAGTTTTTCTTTAATAATGTTGCAGATGATCCCTTTTTATCCTCTCAGCCTCGTGTGGTGGCTTTTGTTAAAATTGGTGCATTGCTAACTTTTGTTGCTTGTAATAATTACTGGATAGCTTCAATCTATTTCTCTCTTATTTCTTTTTCAGGTTTCTTTTATTTTGCCAATAGGACAGCATCTGCTTTCCCTGAATACAAGTGGCATATAGCAGTTTCATTTTTATTTTTTCCTTCCGTTGTATTCTGGAGTTCAGGGTTTATTAAGGAAAGTATTGTAATGCCTGCAATGCTTATTATAGCAGGGTATTTTTTTTCATGGATATATGAAAAAAGAAGAATCAAACTATTACCTGTGTGTATTACTATTCTGATGTGTGGGGTAGTTTTCTTTATTAAGTTCTACTATGCAGCTGTACTCATTCCAGTGCTTGTTGCACTTGGAATCACACAGTACCTGAGCGGGAGGGCAGAGCTTAAAACGTCAATGCAGGTAACAGTTTTTTTTACCTCTTTATTAAGCCTCTTCATTGCAGTATCGTTTCTGAATCCCTATCTGTCGATCAATACTTTTCTCCAGTCAGTATATCAGAATTATGTGGCTACTGTTCTTTTATCATCAGATGAAAAACTTATTCATTTTTATAATTTAACACCAACTATATCTTCATTCCTTATTAACCTTCCAGCAGCTTTATTTTCAGGGCTCTACAGGCCTTTGGTATTTGAAGCAAAAAATGTATTTATGATTATAACAGGACTGGAAAATACGGGTCTCTTATTCTTAACTTTTTATGTCTTTTTTAATCTGAAAAGGAATAAAAGAGAAACTGATATTTTACTTCTGACAGGAGTTGTGTTTTACATCGTATTACTTTCTTCTTTACTTGCATTCTCATCACCTAATCTGGGAACCCTGGCAAGGTATAAGGTTGGTTTTTTACCATTCTTCGTTTGCCTTTTATTGTGGTATTCCCCTTTTGAAAAGGTGATCAACAGATTTAAAAAGCCCCTTTAATGGTTTTATTTCGCTCCATCGGATAAAAAAAATGTAGGTGAAAATCCAGGGATTTATAATAGAAGAAATGCCAAAGAGCATCACTGTGCCAATGTGAAATAATATTCCTGAAGGTAGAAATATCCACTTTAATTTTTCATTCCAGAGAATGCTTATAAAGCCAAGCTGAAAAATCATGGCAGCCAATGGCAACAATGAGCATAATAGAGGATAATTTAATATATGCATACCCAATGGAGCCTGATGAAGGTATATATAGCTTTTAAATGTTACAGGTGATAACCACGCGCCTTTAGAAATAAATAGTTTCTCAAGGCCTGCAAGAAGGTAACAAAGACTTAAAGAAAGCCTTATAAGTTGTAGGGGCCAGTCAGGAAGGAGTAGGGACTTAGGATTAACATTCTTTTTCTGCTGATAAAGAAGGAAAGGCATTACTAGTCCTGCATAATTTAATGTAGTATAACCGTGGTCAATTTTTTCAAAACTGAAAAACACAGCCTGAAAATATATAAAAGTTAGTATTGCTATACCAGATGACAATACCGGATAAATGTTCAGAATACAAAATATACTACTGAGCAGTAAAATCACATACAAGATCAAGCCTAGTGAATCAGAAGGAAATCCCAATCCAGTTACTTTAAGTAAAAATACAGGTTTGAAGAATGCTTTGATAGAAGATACAACAAGCAGGTCATTGTAAAATTCAAGAGAGAAATAAAGCAATGAGCTATAGAACAAAATCCTGAGAATGCTCACCTGGTGCTCATCTGTATGTCCATTAAAAAATTGTAAGGTGAATTTTCTGAAAGAAATGAATTTCGATTTTAGAAAAAAGAAAACAGCAAAAGCAGACAGCACAAAGGAAATACGCACAGTTACCTGCAGGGCCTTTTCTTCAAAGAATGAAACCGGAAAACGATTTCGTTCAGTGGCCATTCTTGGATAGATAAATTCAACAAGAGCCTTAAACCAAGTTGGGGCTAAACCATTAAAGTATTCTTTTACCAGTGGGTTAAAGTATGTAAGGTAAATTGCAGGAATTGTAAAGGCTGCAAATAGTAAAAAGAAGATCAATACCTTTTCTTTTCTACTCATCTGATTTTTAATGTTTCAATAAGAACCGTATCAGATTGGTGCAGATTATTTCCGGGAATCTGAATATGCTTTAATCTCCATGCATAGATAGAAGTATCAGGAATGGAAAGGCTTAGTTTAGTAAGAAATTCTTTCGACTGATTTCTGTAGAAGTAATTACCTGTAAGGTACATAAAGGATCCTGAAGCCAAATTAAATCGCTTAGCATCCAGGGTCTGCCATTGGTGATTTTGATAATATTCTACTTCAAACATTTTAAGAGTGTCGGCTGAGCTTACAGGTTCTGCAAACATTCCAAACCTTGCAAATGGAAAAAGATCAGTGATTAAAATAAATGGAAGAATAAGTGCGGTAATAAATCCTGAAACGATAATATTTTTTAACTTTATCTTCATTGAATACACGTACGGGAATGATCGCTAAATGAATCCTAAAAATCAATACTTTTTTTCTTCAATTATAAAGTTACTATTTCTTACAGGATTATTAGTACTAATCGCGATTCCTTTTTTCCTATGGACTATAGATTATAATGATTTTCTGCATTCCATAGTCTTGCACTACAATATCCAGGATAAGGAATTTGCATTGAGGAATAAATATCTGACTCCGCATACTTTCACGGTTATTCGTTATTTTACTTTGTTTGTAGCCTTGGTTTATGTTTTGTGCATTCCCACACTGATCAGAAAATCAGATGCTCTTGCAATTTTAATTTCTACAAAAGTCTTTTGGCTGATAACAGCGATTAAAGATGAACTTTCTCTTTTAAAGAGAGATGAACTGATAGCATTTTCCCTGATAACACTATTTTCCCTGCTGTTGAAGTTCTGGTATTTTTTCAAAATTCCCTTTTTGGTCGATGAAGCCTTTTCATATGTATATTTTGTAAGTAAAGGATTTTCCGTTACAGCCACCTATTATCCGGCTCCAAATAATCATATATTCAGTAATTTGCTGTCCTGCATTGTTCAAACCTTTACAGACAATACATTACTGATCATGCGCTTACCATCATTTATTTTTTCAATAATACTGGGCGTGGTGTTGTTCCTGTTTTATAGAAAGCATTTTTTCATATTTTACTGCCATTACTGCCTATTTATTTTATTCATTGAGTTTTGAGATAAATTTTTATGCAGTGCAGGGCAGAGGTTATTTGTTGCTGACCTTATGCTCATTTCTCTTAATGATTACATGTTTTAAGTATACATGGACTCAGAAAAGAGTATATCTCCTGGCGTTTATTTTCATATCCATTTCTGGTTTTTATACAATTCCTACTTTCCTTTATCCGTTTGCTGCTTCAATCATATTTCTTCATTTTTATTTTTTTCTGAATAAAAATATTTACCCTTTAATTCAAATATACGCTGCTTCCTGTGCTGTACTGGTGGGAGTTCTGCTGGTTTACACACCTGTAATTTTGGTAAGCGGGGTATCTTCTTTGGTTTCTAATAGTTGGGTAAGTCCATTGACACTAAATGGCTGGATGAAGGATATACCTTCCTATTTGGGAGGCTCGACCAACTGGTTGTTAAATACAGAAGCAGGAGGAGGATTATTACTGACATTTATTATAGTCTGGAATATTTTTATAAATACCCAAAGATCTGAAAGGGTTTTCCAATTGCTTTCTATAGTTCAATTGCTTAGTCCTTTACTTTTCATTGGTGTTCAAAGAGTATTGCCATTTTTCAGAATCTGGATTTATCTGATTCCGATTATAAGTTTCTGGATAGGTAGCATTAGTTCAGGTTTGAGAAAACGCTATCTGAAGGTGACTTATATTATTGCCTTGGGAGTATCTATGTCATTTTCTGATCTCAGGGCGTTTAGAAATGATTTCGGATTTTATGATGAAATGAATCTGGCACTTTCAAAAATATTTGAAACTACTCCACAAAATATATATTGTCAAGAAGATACCTATTATGTCTTTTTAAACTATTATGGAATAAAACATCATGTATCTTTAAATGTGGATGCTACTTATGAAGCATTGACAAATTATGATTTTCTAATATTAAAGCGTCAAAGCAATTTTTCTCATAAAGGATATAATTTATTTAGTGAAAACCAGTATGTTGAGGTGTATGTGAAGAGTAAATGAACTTTATAGAAGTTGTTAGATGTTACTGGTTCGTTAATTCTTTTCAGAAACAAACAATTTTACATTTATATTTGGCAAAAAAATATGAGCATGGATAATAATCCTGTAATTATCTTCGGAGCAAAAGGACTAGGAAAAGTTGCTCTGGATATTTTTCAAAGTAATAATGTTGTTACCTATTGCTTTTTAGATGATGATGATAAACTGCACGGCAAGGAAATTTGCGATGTTGCTGTTCTCGGCCGCACAGATGATGATGGCTTTTTAAAATACCTCGGGAAAAAATGCTCAGCTTTTGTTGCCAGTGATGACAATAAACTTAGGCAGAACCTTGTGCAGATGCTTAAGGAGAAAAGGAAAATTATGCCTGTAAATGCTGTTCATTCCAAAGCATTTATTTCAGAGTATTCTTTTCTGGGCTATGGCAATATGATCAATGCGGGAGCTATCATTAATAGCAATGCCAAGATCTCCAATCACTGTATTATCAGTTGCAATGCATTAATAGATTTTGATGCCCAGATTGAGGACTTTGTTCAGATTGGAGCTGGAACTATTATTAATTCCGGCGTCAAAATTGAAAAAGGAGCATTTGTTGGATCAGGGGCTGTTATTATTTCAGGTGTAACCATAGGTAAAAATGCCAGAGTAGGAGCAGGTTCTGTGGTGATCAGTGATGTAAAAGACGGAGAGACAGTATTTGGTAATCCGGCAAAAGTAGTTTAAATGTATTCTATCAAAAAAGGTTGTACAGTATAGAACAACCTTTTTTGATTTTTAATTTGTTACGAAATGTTCATTCAGGATACTGGAGAATTTTTCATCTGTAAGCGGCTTGTTCACATACCCAAAGACTCCCGAATCATTTAATTTCTTTATATCCAGTGGATTTGTAGAAGTAGTAAGCATTACTATTACTACAGATTTTTTATCCGGAAACTCTAGTGATTTATAAGCTTCCAGAAACTCGAATCCATCCATAACCGGCATATTAATATCCAGTAAAATCAATTCAGGACATTTTTGGCCAGAATTGATAATCTCTTGAAGCAGGTTCAATGCTTCCTCCCCATTAAGAACAATTTTTACCTCCTCTGCTACATTCAGCCTTTTAATTAGTTTTTCATTGATGAAATTATTGATACTGTCATCGTCAACTAATAAAATGCTTTTGATTCTTTTCATGGCGGTATGAAATCTATTTTATTCTTTAGAGAAAGTAGGGCTACTCCTTCCTTTAAAGGTAAATTAAAATTTGTGTAAGATTAATCTATTTTTAAGAAAAAATTGAGAAGTTTTCTTTAGAAAAATCTGCAATACTTTTAAATTATTAATAATCAGTAGTGTATGGTTTCTACTAAAATTTAATTTTTTTTCAGTGCCTGCCGCGGCTTATTTTTTACCTGAAGTAGTTAATACTTTTCAGAGCAAAAAAGTATCTTCGATTTTAGATTTTTTTATGGGTTTGTTGATAAATGTCTTTATTGAATTATACGTTTTTGGTTTTTATTATTCTTTCAATGCAGTAACTTTACTCCCCTGTTTTAAACAGTAATGATATTAATTCCGGTATTTCTGTCAATTATCCTTGTCTATACTGTGTTCGCAGTGTATGCAGAAAGAAAAATCTCAGGATTTATTCAGGATAGATATGGTCCTAAGGAGGTTGGGCCTTACGGATTATTACAGACGGTTGCCGACCTTATAAAGCTTCTGATTAAAGAAGATATAGTTCCGAAATCGGCCGACAGAAAGTTGTTTATTGCCGCTCCCGCAATTGTTTTTTCCGCGATATTCGCAGGTTATGCAGTGCTACCTTTTGCTCCTGGTTTGGAAGCTTCACGTGCTTCAGTCGGAGTGTTTTACCTGCTGGCCATCATTTCATTAGATGTCATAGGTTTATTAATGGCAGGGTGGGGATCCAATAATAAGTTTTCATTATATGGAGCTATCAGAGCTGTTGCTCAGATGATTTCATATGAAGTCCCTTTAAGCCTTTCCGTACTTGCTGTTGTAATGACTTGCCAGTCTCTGGACTTACAGGAAATAAGCTATCAGCAGAGTTTATGGATCAATGATTATTCAAAAATTTCAGATAACAATTTCTTATTTGGTATTCAAAGTTCAGATATCAATATCACAGAAGTAGGAGGGTTTCTTACCTGGAATATTTTCAGAAATCCGATTTTAATGATAAGCTTTGTGGTATTCTTCATTGCCTCCCTGGCAGAATGTAACAGAGCTCCTTTTGATATACCCGAAGCCGAATCAGAGCTTGTTGCTGGCTTTCATACAGAATACACAGGATTTCGATTTGCAATTTTGTTTCTTGGTGAATATGCCATTATGCTGCTTGTATCTTTTCTTGCCTCTATATTATTTCTAGGAAGCTGGAATAGTCCATTTCCGAATATAGGCATTTTAAGACTTGCAGATTGGACAAACGGATATCCTGGAACATTCTCAGGTATTGCCTGGGGAACGTTCTGGTTGATTTCAAAAGCTTTTTCTTTAATTGGGTTACAAATGGTAATCAGATGGACTTATCCAAGGTTAAGAGTAGATCAGCTCATGTTTTTATGCTGGAAAGTCCTTACGCCTTTGGCATTAGTGATCATCTTAATTTCTGGTTTCTGGCGACTGATGATGAATTAAACGGAGGAGGTGCATGATGACTAAAAGCCATATACATAAAGGAGCTAAGAGTACATACTGGGGAAGTATATCCGAGGGGATTACCTCACTTTGGTCTGGTATACTGCTGACATTTAAACATTTATTCCAAGCCCTGAGATTTAAAAGAGAACCGGTAGGGGTAGAAAATAAAGATTATTTTTCTTTTGATAAAGGTATTGTGACGCTTCAATATCCGCATGAAGCTATACCTGTTCCGGATAATGGCCGTTACCGCCTCCACAATGAAATAGATGATTGTATCGTCTGCGACCTCTGTGCGAAGATTTGCCCTGTCAATTGCATAGAGATAGATGCAATCAAAGCAACAGAAGAAATAGGAAAAACTTCTGATGGTTCTACCAAAAGGATTTATGCTGGTACTTTTGACATAGATATGGCCAAGTGCTGCTACTGTGGTTTGTGCACTACAGTTTGTCCGACAGAATGCCTTACAATGACCAAGACTTACGATTACAGTGAGTTTGATGTTAGAAACATGGTTTACCATTTTACTAATCTTATGCCTGATCAGGCTGAAGAGAAGAAAAAAACTTTACGAAGAAAAGCAAAAGGAAAAAGCTAAATCAAAAACACAGGAAACAACTAAATCTTCAGGTACTGAAAATCCAAAATCAGAGGAAAAGGCAAGTACTCCAAAGCCAGCATTTAAACCTGCTATAAAGCCACCGGGTTCAACACCTAAGCCTCCTGAGGAAGGCAATGCAAATCCAGAGGATAAGTCTGGAATATCTGAATCTGGTGAGATAAAGCCTGAGGAAAAGAAAGCTGCGAAACCGGTATTTAAGCCGGTAATAAAAGCACCAGCTTCAAGTCCCAAGCCTGAAGAAAGCAATGTAAAACAAGAGGATAAGTCTGGAACATCTGAATCTGGCGAAACAAAGCCTGAGGAAAAGAAAGCTCCGAAGCCAGTATTTAAGCCTGTTATTAAGCCACCGGTTCCTAAAATCTCTCAATCTGATGAAAATCAGTCTGAACAGAAAAAGACGCAGGATGCTACTGATGAAAGAAAAGAAAGCTCAGAGGAACCAAAATCAGAGGAAGTTAAGAAACCGGCCAAGCCGATATTTAAACCTGTAATTAAGCCAAAACCAAAGCAGGAAGGAGAATCAGGTGATCAATAATCCGGAAATATATTTTTTTTATTTCTTTGCCACCATTATTGTTGGTTCAGCTTTGTTTTTACTTATTACTAAAAATGTAGTTTACGCTGCTTTTGCTTTATTAAGCACTTTGCTAGGAGTAGCAGGTTTGTTTGTGCTGGCATCAGCAGACTTTCTGGGAATCATGCAGATTGTGATCTACATAGGTGGTGTACTATTGCTCTTCATGTTTGCGATCATGTTTGCAAATAAGCTCACAGGGCAGCATTATATCATCACGGAACACAAAAACCTTCTTTCCGGAATTGTCCTTGGGATTGCGGTTTTTATTATTTTTGCCACAGCTATTTTAAATGCTGGGTTTAAGGAACAGCTTTCATATTATCCGAATAAAAGCACAATTTCAGGTATAGGTATTGAGCTTATGACAGCCTATGTTTTACCATTTGAGTTTGCAGGAGTATTTCTTTTTGCAGCTTTAATCGGAGCTTCTATAGTAGCAGGGCATTTAATAAAAGATAAAATTAAAAAATGATTCCATCCACTCATTTTCTGATCATTGCAGCTTTCCTTTTTTCAATTGGTATCATAATACTTATTGTAAAAAGAAACGCAATTGCAGCACTGATGGGAATAGAGTTGATGCTTAATGCGGTGAACATCAATCTGGTAGTTTTTAGCAATCTGAATAAACAGATAGACGGACAAATGTTTGTAATTTTTGTGATCGTGGTTGCTGTTGCGGAAGCTGCTGTGGGATTGGCATTGTTACTTCAGGTTTATAAAAGTTATAAAACTTCAGACCTGGATAAAATTACTAAATTAAAAGGCTAGGTCAGACATGAATTCTTATTTAATAACAGACCTTGATAACCTCGTATATTTCTCTCTGATGACGGCTTTATTGCCGCTCTGTGCTTTTTTTATTCTGTTTTTTTATGGGAAAAAATTACCAAGGAAAGGTGACTGGCTAGCTTCATTATTTATAGGCATTTCCTTTATTCTCTCTCTAGTTATTTTCTTTTCTGTATGGGAGGGAAGAGCAGGGACAATGACATTCAAATGGATATCTCTAGTTGGGATTTCTGAAAATGCATTTTCGGTATCTCTGAGCATTGATAAGTTATCAAGCTTTATGATGCTGACAGTTTGCCTCATTTCATTGCTGGTACATTTATACTCAATGGAGTATATGAAAGGGAAACTGAACTATACCCGTTACTTTCCTTATCTGTCGATATTTACATTTGCAATGCTAGGCCTGATTATCTCAGACAATCTTCTGATTACTTTTATGTTCTGGGAATTGGTAGGCTTTACTTCTTACTTGTTAATTGGATTCTGGTTTACCAAAGAAGAAGCCATTAAAGCAAGTAAGAAAGCTTTTCTGTTCAACAGGATAGGAGATCTTGGCTTTTTACTGGCTTTAATGATTATATGGTCATACGCTGGTACCTTTGAATTCCAGTATCTGGGAGATAGTTTTGAAGACCAGAGTATGTGGTTTACAATGGCAGGGTTGGGTTTGGTATTCGCATGTATTGGAAAGTCAGCTCAGTTTCCTTTATATGTCTGGCTTCCGGATGCGATGGAGGGACCTACTCCCGTATCGGCATTAATTCACGCTGCAACAATGGTGGCAGCCGGTATTTTCCTGCTTGCAAAAGTATTTTTTTCTGCTTTCTGAAGAGGTGCTTACAACAATAGCCACAATAGGTGCAATAACCATGTTGATGTCCGCTCTTCCCGCTTTATTTCAGAATGATATTAAAAAGGTACTGGCCTATTCTACCATTTCTCAATTAGGTTACATGTTTGTTGGAATCGGAGCAGGAGTTCCTGAGGCTGCATTATTCCACTTATTTACACATGCTTTTTTCAAAGCAGGTTTGTTTCTCTCTGCCGGTGCAGTAATTCACTACATGCATGATATAAAACATGTATTATTTCATGAAGGAGTCTATAATGATTTTGATTCCCAGGATATGAGACTCATGGGTGGTTTAAGAAAAAAATTACCAATTGTATTTGTTGTTTTTATAGTATGTTCTGCTTCATTGGTTGGTTTGCCATTGTTATCTGGTTTTCTTTCAAAAGAAGCAATTATAGGAGCGGCGTTTAATTGGGCAGATTCATATAGTAATGCCAATAAAAGTTTTGTTTGTTATCTGATTCCATTGTCATGCTTTATAACGGCATTTTTTACAGCGCTTTACATGATCAGGCAATTGATGATGGTTTTCTTCGGAGACTTCAGACTCGAAAACCTGATTCCTTATTTGAGAAGTTCAAAGCACAAGCATCACCACTTATCACTTTTGATTTCAATTCCTCTGGTGATACTTTGTTTATTATCTTTTGCTCTTCCGTTTTCTTTAAATCCATTTTCTCCCCAATCAAGTTGGTTTTTAAAAGAACTTAACCAAATATTCGGAAGCAATCTTGAATTTGCGCATTGGATAACTTACACTACTGTTTTATTGGCTCTGGCTGGAATTATTCTGGGAATATATACATATCGAAATAAAGCCTATACCTCAGATATACAGGAAAGGACAAACGTAACAAATTTGTTTGGTCAAAACTGGTACCTGGAGAAACTCTATTATCAGGTTATGGTTGTGCCAGGCTTTAAGGTGGCTTTTTATACTACCAAAATAGATTCTCTGATTGACAAATTAATAGAAGGAATATCTATAGGGTATGTAGTGCTAAGTCATATTGTGGCATGGTTTGATAAAAATATAATAGATGGTTTTGTTAGATTTATGTCAAGCATTGCAGCCTTTATTTCCGGGATCTTCAAGAATATGCAATCCGGAAAAGTTCAAGAATACTTTGTGTATACGCTTGCTGCTGTAATGATCTTAATTTATATCTTCTTCAATTGGATGAAATAGCAAGCCATATGAATAATGAATTAAAATATTTGCTGAAATAATTTATTACCCATCGTGACGGAGAAAGTGTTAAGTATACTGATATTTTTACCTCTTGTAGGTTTAATACCGCTGCTGGTACTGCCGAAAAGCAGATCAGGTGTTTATAAATATATTAACCTGGGGGTTTGTTTTTTACAAACTATACTGGCAGGTTTTGTTTTTTGTCTTTATTCAAAACCAGGTCTTGTAACAGATCCTATCTATGGATTATTTAAACTTACAGAGCGTCTTAACTGGATTACCGTTGATCTTGGAAATGTAGGACGTCTTTCAATAAATTATTTTATAGGACTAGATGGATTAAATGTTACGATGGTATTGTTGTCTGCTATTGTAATGCTTATAGCAGCAGTTTCTTCCTGGTCTGTAGATAAACATCTTAAGGGATATTATGCACTTCTCCTAATTCTGAATACGTCTGTTTTAGGGTGCTTTCTTTCTCTTGACTTATTTTTGTTTTTCCTGTTTTTTGAATTTATGCTTCTGCCGATGTATTTCCTCATCGGAATATGGGGCGGTCCAAGGCGAGAATATGCTTCAATAAAGTTTTTCTTATATACACTTGCCGGATCTTTGTTGATCCTGGCTGTAATTATAGGATTATACTTTTCAGTAGTTGATCCTGTAGAAACTTCTGTAAGATTAGGACTGGCGGAAAATATAGAAGCTGTGACGGTCAATGATGTTTCGAATATACAAGGCATGCTTCAAAGTAAGCAAATTCCCAGAAGAGCGTTAGTGCATTCATTCAATATACCGGATATGACTAATCCTAAAAATTTTATTCCGGGATCTGTCTTTCATGTACTGACTAAAATCGACTTAATGGGATTGCCCATCAGAATGGCTGCATTTCTGGCTTTGTTATTGGGATTTTTGATTAAGCTGCCTGCTGTTCCATTTCATACATGGTTACCGGATGCCCACGTAGAAGCGCCAACTCCGGTATCTGTTATCCTGGCTGGTATTCTGTTAAAAATAGGGGGATATGGTCTGATACGAACGGTATTACCTGTATTTCCTGAAGGCCTGGTTTATTTTGGCTGGCTCATTTCGTTTCTGGCAGTTTTGTCTATAATTTATGCAGCGATGAATGCCTTGGGCATGAAAGATCTGAAGAAAATGATAGCATACTCTTCTGTATCACATATGGGCTTTGTTCTCCTGGGTATTGCAAGCGGTACTCCGGAAGGTATTAATGGGGCCATTTTTCAGATGTTCAGTCACGGCATTCTGTCAAGTGGCTTGTTTCTCGCAGCTGGCGTGCTTTATGACAGAACCCACGACAGAGGAATCGAAAATTATAGGGGACTTGCCTCTAAGATGCCGACTTATACAATTGCGGTAACAATATTATTTTTCGCATCTCTTGGATTACCTGTATTTTCAGGATTTATAGGAGAATTGTTTTCCTTGCTGGGAGCCTTTCATTCTTCAGCAACCAATGGCCTTGTTCCGTATTGGATGTCGATCACAGCAGTGCTCGGCATTCTGATAGGGGCTACTTATTTTCTATGGACATTGCAGAGAATGTTTTTCGGAAAATTCTGGATTTCAAAAAATATTACATTCAATAATAAATTCAATGACCTGGATTCGAGAGAACTAATCATGCTTGTACCTTTGATCATCATTACTGTGGTACTTGGTGTTTTTTCGGGAATACTACTTGAACCTGTTTCCGATTCAGTTGAGGTTCTTGTAGGGCAAATTTTCAACTCCGGATTGGAAAATTTGAAAATCATGCAAAATTTCAGGTCTTTGTAATACTTGAATAATACAAAATTAAACAAATGGAAAATGACGGTTTATAAAATATATGAATGGTCGGTTTTCAGATAAACAAATTTTAAAATAATGAAAGAACAACTCTTTCATATTCTTCAAAGTACCGGATTTATAGGGCCGGAATTATTTCTGGTAGCCCTGTTTATAATACTTTTAATTGTCCAGATCATTTATCCCAAAACAGGTCAAACTGTATTTGCAGGAATGAGTTCTCTGGGGTTTGTCATATATTTAAAACTTATTCTGGATCAGCTGTTGTTAGTGCAGTTGGAGGGATCAAGGGGAATCTATTATGAAATGCTTTCATTAGATAAATGGTCTCTGTTTTTTTAAATTCCTTTTTGCAATAGCCGGATTAGTTACAGCCTTTTTCTCTATAGTTTCTCAGGATACAAAGAAAATGGAATCCAATACCGGTGAATATAATTCCTTTATAGTAATACTGGTTGCTGGACTTTCATTCCTGGTGATGGCAGATAATTTTCTGATGATTTATCTGGCAATAGAGCTTATTTCAATATCTTCTTTTGTGCTTACCTTTTATGGAAAAAAAGAAAAAAAGTGCAGAAGCTGGATTTAAGTATTTTATATTCGGTGCTTTTTCTTCAGCCTTAATGCTTTATGGTATTTCACTGGTTTATGGGCTTACAGGTTCTTTGCTATTTTCGGACGCTACATTTATAGAAGGAGTAAGAAAAGCCCAGGAGTTTCCGCTGTTTCTTGGATTTATACTAATTCTTTCTGGCTTCCTGTTTAAAATTGCTTCTGTTCCATTCCATGAATGGACACCAGATGTATACGAAGCCGCCCCATATCCTATAGCCGCCTTATTCTCTATAGCTCCAAAAGCCGGAGCTATGGCCGTTCTCTTTAAATTTTCTTATACATTTTTTAAAATTTCACCTTTCCATTACAATTGGAAAGTCATGATAGCAGCATTTGCCATACTGAGTCTTACTGTTGGAAACTTTGCAGCTTTATTCCAGAAAAATGCAAAAAGGATGCTGGCATATTCCTCAATTGCTCATACAGGCTTTATCCTTTTGGGATTATTTGCCTTAAACCAGTTGGCTGTGAAAGCTCTGATGTTTTATCTGTTAATTCTTTTACTTATGAACTTCGCTGCTTTTTTATTGGTTGAAAAATTAGCAGGATATACCGGATCAGACGATATATCCGGTTTTAACGGAGCAGGAAGAAAACTACCATTTATCGGAACCTTAGCAGTAATTATAATGATATCAATGACAGGATTGCCACCTACTGCAGGATTTTACGCGAAATTCTTTGTTTTTTCAGCCCTTTGGGAAAGTTATCAGTCATCAGGAGTAACAATAAATCTGGTGATTTTGATGGCAGGTTTGCTCAATACTGTGCTGGCGCTTTTTTATTATTTGCGGATACCGTATTACCTCTTTTTCCGCAAAGCAGAAAATAATAATCTTATACTTACATCGACCATTTCTGCATCTGATATTTTCGTATCTTTATTATCGATTCCATTGCTGGTTTTATTCTTCAAACCTGACTGGTTAATTAATCTAGTAGAAACGTTTTTGAATTGATCTAATACAGGCAGCTTATTAAGCTTATTATATGAGTGACGCAATAAAACACGAATGCGGTATCGCTTTAATCAGGTTACGTAAACCTTTTTCTTACTACATAGAAAAATACGGAACCCCGATGTACGGCATCAATAAGCTGTACCTCTTGATGGAAAAACAACACAACAGAGGCCAGGATGGAGCTGGTGTTGCAGCTGTAAAAATAGGTGTTCCGGAAGGAAAAAGGTACATCAGCCGTTATAGGTCTGTTGATCCTCAACCCATATCTGTGATTTTTAACAAAATCAACAGGAAATTCAGAAAAGCTCTAAGAGATAATAAAGATAAATACCTGGATGCAGATTGGATCCTTGAAAATACTGCATTTGCCGGGGAGGTTTTAATGGGACACCTCCGCTATGGAACGCATGGAAGCAATGAAATTGAAAACTGCCATCCATTCCTCAGACAAAACAACTGGAGAAGCCGTAACCTGGTAGTGGCAGGAAACTTCAATATGACCAACGTGGATGAGCTTTTCAACAAGCTTGTTGAGCTTGGTCAACATCCTAAAGAAAAAAATGATACAGTTACAGTTCTTGAAAAAATAGGACACTTTCTTGATGAAGAAAATCAACTGTTATTTAATAAATTTAAGAACGAATTCAGCAACCATGAAATATCCTCTTTAATTGAAGATGAGCTTGATCTTCAAAGGGTTTTGATGCGTTCCTGCAAAGATTTTGACGGCGGATATGCAATGGCCGGGATGACAGGTTATGGAGCTGCCTTTGTCGCCAGAGACCCTGCCGGGATAAGACCAGCTTATTACTATGCAGATGACGAAGTAGTAGTTGTTGCATCTGAAAAGCCTGCTATTAAAATTGCCTTCAATATCAACTATGATCAGATAAATGAGATTGAGCCTGGCCATGCGCTTATTATAGAGAAAAATGGAGACTTTGCTCAAAAGCAGTTTATAGATCAGTTAGAGAAAAAAATCCTGCAGCTTTGAAAGAATATATTTTTCAAGAGGTTCAGATCCAGAGATTTATCAGGAAAGAAAGATGCTCGGTAAATTACTTGTACCTCAGGTGCTTGAAGCTGTTAATTTTGACTTAGAAAATACTGTATTTTCATATATTCCTAATACAGCTGAGACTGCCTTTCTGGGTATGATGGAAGGTATAGAAGATTACCTCATTCAGTATAGAAAAAAGGTAATCCTTGATGGAAAACCCAATGGAATTGATCCTGAAAGAATATTGTCTTTAAAGCCAAGAATAGAAAAGCTTGTAATTAAAGATGCGAAGCAAAGGTCATTCATTGTTGCGGATAGTGAACGTGATAAGTTTGTTACCAACCTATATGATACTACTTATGATGTAATCAAAAAAGGTAAAGATACCATTGTTATCATTGATGATTCAATTGTTCGTGGAACTACTCTTGAGAGAAGCATTATTCAGATGCTTGATAAGCTTGGACCTAAAAAAGATTGTAATAGTTTCTTCATCTCCTCAGATCAGATTCCCTGACTGCTATGGAATTGATATGTCTAAGATGAAAGAGTTCGTTGCGTTCCGCGCTGTACTTGAATTGTTAAAAGAATCCGGGAGAGAGTTTCATCTGGAGGAAGTCTATGAGCAATGTAAAGGTGCTATCCAGACTTTAAGCGGAAATATGGAAAATCATGTAAAGAATCTTTACACTCAGTTTTCATATGATGAAATATCTCGAAAAGTATCTGAAATCGTAACTCCTAAAAACTGTAATGCAGAGATTCAAGTTGTATTTCAGACTATAGATAATCTTCACAAAGCCTGTCCAAAGCATATTGGTGACTGGTATTTCACAGGTGACTATGCAACTCCGGGAGGAAACAGGGTAGCTAATAAAGCTTATATGTTCTTTATGGAAGGAAAGACAGTTAGGGCTTATTAAAAGAGGTCGTATACATTATTTATTTATTGATAATAAAAAAGAGCAGCTTAACTGCTCTTTTTTTATGTTTTTGTTTAATGTTATATTTGATCACATAACTTAAACGGCAAAGCTTTCACCACAGCCGCATGTCCTACTGGCATTTGGATTAATAAACTGGAAACCTTTTCCATTTAATCCGTCAGAAAAATCAAGAGTAGTTCCTAAAAGATATAGAAGACTTTTTTTGTCAACCAGAATTTTTATTCCTTTATCTTCAAAAACCTGATCAGCCGGATTGATCTGGTTATCAAATTTCAGATCATACATCAACCCTGAGCAACCTCCACCATTTACAGCTACTCTAATATTATAATCGTCCGTATAACCTTCTTTTTGTTTCAGGTCAAAGACATGTTCTTTGGCTTTTTCTGTAATATTAATCATGTTAGAACATTTTTTATGGTTAAATCGGAAACACCCTTATTTTAAAATAAGTTCATTTCAGAACACCTAAATTTACTAATTATTAATAAAAAATCCTGATAATTGACGAACCTTTAAAATTTATGAAAAACCTTGAACATATTGGCATTGCCGTAAAAAGTATAGAAGCATCCATACCTCTTTTTTCCAAGCTCTTAAATACAGAACCATACAAAGAAGAATTTGTAGAAGGTGAAAAGGTAAGAACACTCTTTTTTAATTGCGGAAATGTAAAGATAGAACTTTTGGAATCAACCACAGAAGACGGGGCTATTGCAAAATTTATTGAAAAAAGAGGAGAGGGAATTCATCATCTTGCATTTGAAGTAGAAGATATTAATCATGAGATGATTAGAATGAAAGAGGAAGGTTTTACCCTTTTGAATGAACAGCCGAAAAAAGGAGCTGACAATAAACTGATTTGTTTTTTACATCCAAAAACAACAGGCGGGACCCTGATAGAGCTATGTCAGGAAAATACAAAGGGATCTTAAAGACCCTTTTATGAAATTATTTATCCGTTTTTTCTTAAACGGTCATTGACCAGTGATAGGAGAAATCAGAAAAAAAGATAGATTTACATCTTAATTTGTCCGCTTTTTCTCATTTTGCTGACCTTCTTAGCATTCTTCTTACACTTTGGGTTGGCTTTTACACAAGAAGTAGCTGAAAATGAGAAAGCAAAAAGAACAAGTAAAATCGAGAGTATCGTTGCTTTTTTCATATTTAATTTATTTACGATTGGATTGATGCACGACAAATTTAAATGAAATCTTAGATAAAGTAAATAATTAAGTTTTCAAAACTTATACAATATACAAAAAAATCTGATGGAAAATAATAAAAGGACGGAATTAAGTGATTTGGGAGAGTTTGGATTAATTAATCGTTTAAAGGAAAAAGTTGTTTTAAGGAATCCTGAGACTCAAACCGGAATCGGAGACGATGCAGCAGTTATTGAAAATGGGAATGAACTCACTTTAGTATCTACAGATATTCTGGCTGAAGGTGTGCATTTTGACCTTACTTATACTCCATTAAGACATTTGGGGTATAAAGCTGTTGCGGTAAATGTTTCTGATATAGCTGCCATGAATGGTATACCTAAGCAAATTGTGGTAGGGATTGCTTTGAGTAACAGATTTTCGCTTGAAGCAATAGAAGAATTGTACGAGGGAATTAATCAAGCTTGTGAAGATTATAAAGTGGATCTGGCTGGTGGAGATACTACCTCTTCAAGGTCTGGTCTTATTATTTCAGTTACGGTGCTTGGTGAAGCTAAAAAAGAAGAAGTAGCATATAGGTCAGGCGCTCAGGTAAATGATCTGATCTGTGTTACAGGCGACTTAGGTGGTGCTTATATCGGATTACAGTTATTGGAAAGGGAGAAACAGGTTTTCAAACAGGATCCTGATATGCAGCCTCAGCTTTCAGATAAGGAATATGTAGTAAGGAGACAGCTTAAGCCTGAAGCAAGAATGGATGTGACTTATGATCTGAAAGAACTTAAAATTAAACCTTCGTCCATGATTGATATATCAGACGGATTGGCAAGTGAGCTGCTCCATATATGCAAGGCATCGAATGTTGGCGCCAGAATTTATGAGGATAAACTCCCGGTGGATAGCATGACATTTGATACTGTAAGAGAATTTAACCTTGATCCTACTACAGTTGCACTTAACGGTGGAGAGGATTATGAACTGTTATTTACAGTAAATCAAAGTGCATTTGATAAGATTAAAAATCATCCTGATATTACAATTATTGGTCACGTTACAGAACATTCGGATGGCGTGCAGTTGATTACAGGAGGCGGAAACATAATACCGATAAAAGCTCAGGGTTGGGTGCACTTTTAAAATCATAAACTCATAATCTGATATGTATACATTTCAGATTATGAGTTTTACATGTCTGCAAGGGATTATTACGCCTATAATTTTCACTTTTTTTATTTCTTAATCTATTTGATAAGCAATATCTTGCTTTAAAAATAGGATCTATTTAAGATTTCATTAAAACATTTTCGTTCTTTCCGGGTTTGCTGTTCGGTAAAAAAGTATTTTTTTACCGAATCGAAGCATGTTTTAAAGTTTCCTATAAGGAAAAAAATTCAGGTAAATTTTTTAGAGTAATTAATTTATGAAAGTAAAAGCTGCTATAAGGGAAGTCTCTTCTTTGGATGAAGAGTTGCTCAGAGTTTTGACCGAAATTAAAAATGGAAATTTTTCCGCCAGAATGGCGTTGGACCAGACTGGTATAAAAGGTAAAATTTCTGACACCATGAATACCATCGTCGAAATGAATGAGCGCTTCATGGCAGAGCTCACTCAGGCTGCAACCATTATAGGTAAAAACGGACAACTTGAGCATAGAATCTCTTTTACCGATGGAAAGGGGGCCTGGAAAGAAGGTACCAATTCTATTAATGCACTGATCACTGACTTGGTGCAACCTACAATTGAAATAGCAGATGTTATTAGTTCAGTGGCAAAAGGTAATCTTTCAAATACAATGCCTCTGGCTGTCAGTAACCATAAGTTGAAAGGGGAGTTTTACAGGATTGCCAAAGAGGTAAATGACATGGTGAAGCAGCTGAACCTCTTTTCAATGGAAGTTACGCGTGTGGCAAGGGAAGTGGGCTCGGAAGGAAAATTGGGCGGACAGGCAAAAGTGAAGGGTGTAGCAGGCGTTTGGAAGGACCTTACCGATTCTGTAAACCTGATGGCAGGTAACCTGACTGACCAGGTGAGGAATATTGCAGAAGTGACTACTGCTGTTGCTAAAGGCGATTTGTCAAAAAAAATCACTGTTGATGTAAAAGGAGAAATTCTCGAATTAAAGAATACCATCAATACAATGGTGGATCAGCTTAATTCTTTCTCGTCTGAGGTTACCCGTGTTGCACTTGAAGTGGGTACTGAGGGGAAGCTGGGTGGGCAAGCGCAGGTAAAAGGGGTAGCAGGTACATGGAAAGGTCTTACAGACTCGGTAAATCAAATGGCCAGTAATCTTACAGCGCAGGTACGTAACATTGCAGATGTAACCACCGCCGTAGCAAAAGGAGACTTATCAAAAAAAATCACAGTTCAGGTAAAAGGTGAAATTCTTGAGTTGAAAAATACCATCAATACAATGGTGGATCAGTTGAACTCTTTCGCATCAGAAGTTACCCGTGTGGCGCTGGAAGTAGGTACTGAAGGAAAACTGGGCGGGCAGGCAAAAGTAAAAGGAATTGGTGGGGTATGGAAAGACCTTACAGATTCTGTAAACCAGATGGCCAGTAACCTTACAGCTCAGGTGCGTAACATTGCAGATGTAACTACGGCAGTTGCCAAAGGCGACTTATCAAAGAAAATTACTGTAAATGTAGAAGGCGAAATTCTTGAGTTGAAAAATACCATCAACACCATGGTGGATCAATTGAACTCTTTTGCATCAGAAGTTACCCGTGTGGCGCTTGAGGTAGGTACAGAGGGTAAGCTGGGAGGTCAGGCAAAAGTAAAGGGTGTTGGTGGTGTTTGGAAAGATCTTACAGATTCTGTAAATCAAATGGCCAGCAATCTGACCGCTCAGGTTCGTAATATCGCTGATGTAACCACTGCTGTGGCAAACGGTGACTTATCAAAGAAAATTACAGTAAATGTAGAAGGCGAAATTCTTGAACTCAAGGAAACCATCAATACCATGGTGGACCAGTTGAATTCCTTCGCCTCTGAGGTAACCAGGGTGGCTGTGGAAGTAGGAACTGAAGGTAAACTTGGCGGACAAGCTAAAGTAAGGGATGTCGGAGGCGTATGGAAAGATCTTACAGATTCCGTAAACCAAATGGCAAGTAATCTTACAGCTCAGGTGCGTAACATTGCAGATGTAACCACAGCTGTAGCAAACGGTGACCTTTCAAAGAAAATTACAGTAAACGTCGAAGGAGAAATCCTGGAGCTTAAAAATACTATCAATACAATGGTAGATCAGTTAAACTCCTTCGCATCAGAAGTTACCCGTGTAGCCCTGGAAGTGGGAACAGAAGGTAAGCTGGGTGGACAGGCCAAAGTGCGGGATGTTGGCGGTGTCTGGAAAGATCTTACAGATTCTGTAAACCAGATGGCAAGCAACCTGACAGCTCAGGTGCGTAATATTGCGGAAGTAACTACTGCCGTGGCAAAGGGTAATCTATCACGAAAAATTACAGTGGATGTTAAGGGCGAAATTCTTGAACTAAAGAACACCATCAACACAATGGTGGATCAGCTTAATGCCTTTGGTTCAGAAGTAACCCGTGTGGCCCGTGAAGTAGGTTCTGAAGGAAAGCTGGGAGGTCAGGCTTATGTACCTGGTGTTGCAGGAACCTGGAAAGACCTCACTGATTCTGTAAATAAAATGGGTGGTAACCTGACAGCCCAGGTAAGAAATATTGCGGAGGTAACTACTGCAGTAGCAAAAGGTGACTTATCCAGAAAGATTGAAGTAAATGTGAAAGGGGAAATCCTTGAACTTAAAAATACCATCAATACGATGGTAGACCAGCTTAGAGCCTTTGCATCGGAAGTGACTCGTGTTGCAAGGGAAGTAGGTACAGAGGGTAAACTTGGAGGGCAGGCTAGTGTCGAAGGTGTTGGTGGTGTCTGGAAAGATCTTACAGACTCCGTGAACCAGATGGCTGGTAACCTGACGGCTCAGGTTCGTAATATTACAGACGTTGCTATAGCAGTGGCTAATGGAGATATGTCTAAGAAAATTACCGTTGACGTTCGTGGAGAAATCCTTCAACTGAAGGAAACCATCAACACAATGGTGGATCAGCTGAGAGCATTTGCGTCAGAAGTAACTCGTGTGGCTAGGGAAGTAGGTACGGAAGGTAAGCTGGGCGGACAGGCATTCGTACCCGGCGTGGCAGGTATCTGGAAGGACCTTACAGATTCTGTAAACCATATGTCAGGGAATCTGACATCTCAGGTACGAAACATAGCTGAAGTAACGAAAGCAGTGGCCAGTGGTGACCTTTCTAAAACCATTATGGTGGATGTAAAAGGTGAAATTCTTGATTTGAAAAATACCATCAATACAATGGTGGATCAGCTGAACTCTTTTGCTTCTGAAGTAACTCGTGTAGCTAGGGAGGTTGGCTCTGAAGGTAAACTGGGAGGACAAGCACAGGTTAAAGGTGTAGCAGGTACCTGGAAAGATTTAACAGATAGTGTAAACTTTATGGCATCCAATCTCACCAGTCAGGTGCGAGGTATAGCTAAAGTCGTTACTTCTGTAGCAAAAGGCAATCTGAAACAAAAGTTAAATATTAATGCATCAGGCGAAGTATCACAGTTGACAGATACAATCAATGAGATGATTGATACGCTGGCTATTTTCGCAGATCAGGTAACAACTGTTGCAAAGGAGGTAGGAGTTGAAGGAAGGCTGGGTGGACAAGCTAGTGTACCCGGTGCCTCAGGTATCTGGAAAGATCTTACAGAAAACGTTAACCAGCTTGCAGCAAATCTTACCACACAGGTAAGGTCTATTTCAGAAGTAGCATCGGCTGTAACTAAAGGTGATTTAACAAGAACCATCAAGATAGAAGCCAGGGGAGAGGTAGAGGCGCTTAAAGATACAATCAATCAGATGATTGCTAATCTGAAAGAAACTACTCTCAGAAACCATGAGCAGGACTGGCTCAAATCCAACCTTGCTAAATTCACTCAGATGCTTCAGGGACAAAGAGACACGAATACTGTGGCAAAGAAAATACTTTCAGAACTTGCTCAGGTTGTGGTTGCTCAGAAAGGATCATTCTATATTCTGAATGATGATGGAGATCATGTGAAGCTTAAGCTATTTGCTTCCTATGCAGATGATACTACCATTCCGAGAGAATTCAATATTGGTGAAGGTCTGGTTGGACAATGCGCACTTGAAAAAGAAAAAATACATTTACAGAATGTTCCTATAGATTATCTTAAAATAAGTTCGAGCCTGGGAGAAGCAGCTCCTTTGTCAATTATTGTATTACCTGTATTGTTTGAAAATCAAATTAAGGCGGTAATTGAGCTGGCTTCTTTTGATACATTTTCCAGTACTCACCTTGATTTTCTTGACCAGTTGACAGAAAGTATTGGTATCGTTATCAACACCATTGAAACCAATACCAGAACGGAAGAATTACTTATCCAGTCTCAGTCACTTGCAGACGAACTTACAAGGACCAATGAAGAACTTCAGGATAAAGCCTTCCTGCTGGAGAAGCAGAAGCAGGAAGTGGAAGAGAAAAACAGAGTTATTGAAGAAGCAAGACGATCTCTGGAAGAAAAGGCAGAACAGCTTACTCTGACTTCCAAATATAAATCAGAGTTTTTGGCGAATATGTCTCATGAGTTGAGAACACCGCTAAACAGTTTGCTGATACTGGCACAACAACTGTTCGAAAATCCTGAAGGAAATCTTTCTGACAGGCAGGTTAATTATGCTCGAACTATATATTCATGTGGAGATGACCTTATCCAATTGATCAATGATATTCTGGATCTTTCGAAAATTGAGTCAGGGTATATTTCTATTCAGGTATCTAAAATTCCTATCAGTGAGATTACAGGTTTTGTGGAGACAACATTTAAACCAGTAGCTGAAACTAAAAAGGTTAAGTTTAATATAGTAGTTGAAGATCTCGCTGAGTCAATAGAAACAGATATGCAAAGGCTGAATCAGATATTGAAAAATCTGCTTTCCAATGCATTTAAATTTACAGAAAAAGGTGAGGTAAAATTAAAAATATACGATGCGGATAAGTCCTGGAAGCAGAGAAACAGACAACTTGAGAATGCAGATAAAGTCATTGCCTTTGCGATCTCAGATACTGGTATAGGTATTCCAATTGATAAACAGAATATTATTTTTGAAGCTTTCCAACAGGCAGAAGGGTCTACTTCAAGAAAATATGGAGGAACAGGTCTCGGACTTTCAATTTCCAGAGGTCTTGCAGAACTTTTAGGCGGAACAATTGAACTTGAAAGTGAAGTAGACAAGGGTAGTACATTTATTTTGTATATTCCGGTAAAATCTACTCCTGAAGATTTGAAGATAACCAAGGTGCCGGAAACAAAAATAGTTTCACTGGATGCCGTAAATTCCGGAACTGCTAAAACATTGGGAAGTTTTCTGAATCCTACCGAAGGAGGAGGTTTAGATATTGAAATTCCGGATTTTGAACTACTATCTGAAATGTTTCCTGATCCGGGTGACGATAGAAATACAGTAAAGCCAGGAGATAACGTCATTATGATTGTCGAGGATGATCAGAGGTTTGCAAAGATTATTCTTGATAAAGCCCATGATTACGGGTTTAAAGCAATCATTGCTGCAAGTTATGGAGAAGTATTTGAGATGGCCATTACTTATAAACTGGCAGCAGTAACTCTGGATATCAAAATGCCAGGAGTTAGCAGTGGATGGAGGGTACTTGATCTCTTTAAAAACGATCCGAACCTTCGACACATTCCTGTATATATGATTTCAGGGGAAGAAAACGCTGATCTGGCATACCATAGAGGGGCTAGAAGCTTTTTGATGAAACCTGTTAAAAAGGATGTTCTTGATCAGTTATTTAAGGATATTCAGGAGTTTCATGTCAGGAAGACAAGAAATCTCCTGGTAGTAGAGGATAATGAAATTGATTCTTCAAGAATTAAAGATCTTTTTTTACAGATTCAGACCATCAATGTGACTGTTGTTTCAAATGGTAAAGAAGCCGTCAGTGAATGGTATGCTAATGGTTTTGATGCAATAATTTTGGATTATAAACTTCCCGATATGGAGGTAAAAGATCTTATACGCCAGTTTAATGATAAGAAACAGCTTCAGTATACTCCGGTGATATTATATACAGCTAAAGAGTTTTCCCCGGCAGAGGCGAATCAGATAAAAAAAATTACCAAAAGTATTCTGTTAAAGGATGTAAATTCCCTTGATAAATTATTGGAGGAGGCCATCATTCATATGCATATTTCATTTAATGATCTGCCTCAGGATATTAAAAACAGAATAATAAAAATACAGCGGGAAGAAGATATTTTAAATGGAAAGAATGTTTTAGTTGTGGATGATGATATCAGGAATCTTTTCGCTTTAACCACTGTTTTTGAGAGACTAAATATCAATTCAATTACAGCAGAAAGTGGAAAAGAAGCTATAAATATTTTAAATTCCAACGACAATGTTGATCTCATTTTAATGGATATTATGATGCCGGAGATGGATGGGTATGAAACCATCCAGAAGATCAGGAGAGAAAATAAAAACTTTAATCTTCCTATTATTGCTGTTACAGCAAAGGCCATGAAAGGTGATAGGCAAAAATGTATTGAGGCCGGAGCTTCAGACTATATAACTAAACCCGTTAAAATTGATCAACTTCTGGCACTGATGAGAGTGTGGATGAGAAAATAAATTAATTTAGAGAACCTTTAAATTATTAAGGAATTGGAAACCAAGCCCGAGATTAAAGTATTGTTAGTAGATGACCGGGAGGATAATTTGTTCTCAATGAGTACAGTCCTTGAACGGGATGGGTATGTAATTCGCACTGCAAGGTCGGGAAGGGAAGCGTTGAAAATTCTTTTGAAGGAACATGATTTTACCCTCATTTTGCTCGATGTTCAAATGCCAGACCTTTCCGGTTATGAAACTGCTTCTCTGATCTATGAGAGAGATAAGCTCAGGCATATTCCGGTTATTTTTGTAACAGCTCACAGCTACAGTGATGAGTATGTTTTTAAAGGCTATCAGGCAGGAGCTGTGGATTATATATATAAACCCATTAACCCTGAACTTTTAAGGGCTAAGGTCAATGTCTTTGCTGAACTTTACAGGAAAACCCATTTGCTGGTAGCTCATGAAAAGCAATTGAGGGAAATGAACAATGAACTTGAGGATCGCGTGCGGCAAAGAACAGAAGAACTGACAGATAAAAACGCAGAACTGGAAAGGGCAAACTTCGAATTAAAGAAGGTTAATAATGATCTCGACAGCTTTGTATATGCAGCCTCTCATGATTTGAAAGCTCCTGTTTCAAATATTGAAGGACTTTTGGCTTCTCTTACCGATTTCTTTTCTCCTGAGATGCTGGAAGATGATAATGTCAAAATGATCATTGGCATGATCAATGAATCAATTTCCCGTTTTAAGTTAACGATTCATGATCTTACAGAAGTTACCAAAATACAGAAGAGTATTGAAGAAGATGTCAATACTATTGATATTGTGGAGGTTATTGAGGATGTTAAGGTTGGCATAAGGGACATGATTGAGAAAACAGGTGCAATTCTGAATATAGTTCATGATGGAGAGACTAAAGTCAGTTTCTCCAGGAAAAACCTTAAAAGTGTATTGTATAATCTTATCAGCAATGCAATAAAATACAGATCTTCAGATAGAGTTCCGGAAGTGGAAATCAATATCGGAAGGGCTGATGAGTATATCGTAGTTTCTGTTAGTGATAATGGTTTGGGCTTTAATCCCGATGATAAAGAAAAAATCTTCACCATGTTTAAAAGGCTTCATGATCATGTGGAAGGTACTGGCATTGGCCTTTACATCGTGAAAAAAATAGTGGAAAACTGCGGAGGAAGAATAGAAGTAGAGAGCGAACAAGGAAAAGGAACTACCTTTTCTGTTTTTATCAGAGTGAAACCGGAAATTGTTCTTATTTAAAAAAATCGGTATAGAATTTATTCCGATGTAAGTTGAATAATGTCCAATGGTTTAGTCAGGTATTTGGAAACGGATTTAAAGCTGAAGGCTTTTCTTATATCTTGCTTATCATCTGATGAAGAAATAATAAAAAGCTTTGCCTTGAGAAGTTCCGGTCTTTCAATTTTTTCAAAAGCCTCTACAAATTCAAAACCCGTCATTTCAGGCATATTTATATCTACAAAAATGGCATCCGGCGTAATTTTCCCTTCAATCAAATCCTTGATTGCAATAGTAGGACTATTATAAAGCTGGATATTCTGAGAGTAGTTAAATTTTTCCAGGATAATTTTGTTCAGTAAGTTATCCATTTCATTATCATCGATAATCATTACTGATTCCAATTGTGCAGATGTAGATGTCATTATAAAAACTGAATTCAAAAATTTAATTAAAACTCTAATTTAGATAATATTCTATAAATCTATAATTTTTAAAAAAGCCATTTTTAAAAAAGCCATTATTCTCCTTTTATAAATTTGTAAACCTGTTTGGAATACTCAGACTCTACACTTAAGATGTACACAGATGCAGGTAGGCTGCTTACACTGAGGTTTTCATGGTGAAAGCCGGGGTTTTTTCGGCCAAGATCTACATCCATCAGTTCTTTCTGATCTAAATTATAAATTTTTATTCTGACATTTGATTCTATTCCAGTAGAAAAGGAAACAAGAGCTTCGTCTACACTTGGATTCGGATAAACAGATAAAGAGCTAACAGCCTCATTATAATCAATGGTTCCAGCTACATAGGTGTACCGGATAATTGGGAAAAGAGCAAGATGAAATTTATATCCAAGTCTTTGGTACAAATCTCTCCATTGACCATGGTGGAATCTAACAGCATTTCTTCCGATATTGGAAAGATCACTGTCTGGTCTTGAACCGTCAAGTGAAGTAAGGAGTGCAAGAGTATCAGTAAATCCGGCCTCCTCGGCATCGTGGGCATAAAGTAAAAAATTACAAGCTACAAAGAATGAGTCCTGTACTGGTATAGGTTCATAGAAATGCGTTTTAACTGGATTTCCGGAAATAATAAGGTTTCTGTAGCTCATATACCTTCCTCCCAGTGAATCCTCAGGAAGGTGGTTTTCTCCGACAGACCATATATCAAAAGTTACCTGACGATTGGGTCTGGTCATATGCCCTGTATGATAACTGATTACTCCAATAACCTCAGCCTTTCCTTTAATTCTGTATTTTTCTGCGTAATTTTCAGAAAACCAGCAGTTTTGTCCTGTTGCATAGCCACATATATGACCTCCGTAATCTGATCTATAGGCTATCAGTTCTTCCTCAGGGAGAATATTTCTAAGAGTATCCTCCTGGCAAAATGCGGATAAAGAAATACCCAGGAAAATCAATATATATAATTGTTTTTTTACCATATTTATGGGGAAGTTACCAAAAAAATGCTATTTATTTAAATAGTGCAGTTGGGAAAAGGGTATCGAATAGTTCCGATTTTGAATTAAATTTGTCGTATGAGTACTTCTACAGTAAAATCAATTATTGTTTTCTTTTTATTTCTTCAAACAATACTACTGTTTTCGGGATGTAAAAAGGAAGCAAGAGAAGAAGATCCTGTTGAACCTGCATTTGAGTTAAAAGTCCCCTCAGGGTTTCCTCAACCGCATATTCCTGAAGATAATCAACTAACCGCTGAAAGAGTCGCTCTTGGTAAAATGTTGTTTTTTGACCCGATTCTTTCCTCTGATTCAACGATTTCATGCAGTTCCTGTCATAATCCTGTCATAGCCTTTAGTGATAATGCAGCTCTAAGTGCCGGGGTAAACGGACTAATGGGAACCAGGAATTCTATGCCCCTTGTGAATCTGGCATGGTCTAATTCGTTTATGTGGGATGGAGGGATTCCTTCCCTGGAATTACAAGTTTTGGCTCCACTTACTAATCACCTTGAAATGAATTTGCCCATTTCAGAAGCTATAGACCGGCTTAAAAAACACCTTGTTTACCCTTCTTTATTTAAAAAAGCCTATAACAGGGAGCCGGATGATTATTCCTTGTTCAGGGCAATTGCAGCATATGAAAGAACTTTAATAAGTGGAAATTCCAGATACGATCAGTACTTTTATCAGGGAAAAGATGTATTATCAGAGTCGGAGATCAATGGTATGAATCTGTTCTTTAGCGACAGAATACATTGTTCTTCTTGTCATAGTGGCATTAACTTTACCAACGGTACTTTTCAGAATACAGGTTTGTATGTAGTTTATGCCGATCCCGGACGTAATTTAATTACCGGAAATGAATCTGATAAGGGAAAATTTAAAGTTCCGACCCTTAGAAATATAGAGTTGACAGCCCCGTATATGCATGATGGAAGTATTGCAACCCTGGAAGATGTGCTTAAGCATTATTTAAGTGGGGGAAATTCAATAGAAATAAATCAGCGCATGTGCATTTCCATGATGAAGGTTTGACAGATCAAGAAATGAAAGATGTGATAAACTTCCTAAAAACGTTAACGGATACCTCCTTTGTGAACGCAACTAAATAATAAACTAATGTATACTAATGTGACAAGATTTGCTTTCGGATTATTTTTGGTTTTATTACTCGGCGCCTGCAAAAAAGATGAAAAAATAGTACCTGCTGCGGCAGATCAGGGTTTTGGCAGGGTAGAACTTGTTTTTATGCCTGTTGCAGGGAGTAAGGACTTATTAATGGATACACTATATACAAGTGATGCAGGAGAGCAATTCAGACTTACCAAATTAAAATTTTTTGTTTCATCTATTGGATTAGCTTCAGGGAACTCTTTCGAAGAACCAGGGAAAGACAATTCTGGAAATAATATATTTCTTGTAGACTTTACATCTTTGCCTAATAGCGAAAAGCTCCAGTTTAATGTAAGGCCAGGAAACTATAAAGGATTACGTTTTAACTTAGGATTGCCAAGGGAGGTAAACCATGCAGATCCTACTATTGCCCAGCCTCCGCTGAACCTTGCTCAAACCGACATGTACTGGAGCTGGAACTCAGGATACATTTTTTTCCTGGCCGAAGGAAATGGTCCGGATGTATATGCGAACAAGTTTCACCTTGCGGTAGGAGATGACAAAAGGATAATGCCATTTTCCTTCGGAAATGTACTTAGTTCTCAGACACCGTTTATAATTGAAAAAGATAAAAAAACAAGAATCGTACTGAAGTTTGATTTTCAAAAGCTTTTGGTAAATGGAAATGGCTCTTATTATTCTCTTGCAAGCCAGGTTTCTTCTAACGTTCACGGAGGGTATTATGCCGACCTATTAAGAGCTAATATCTCCAATACATTGGAATTAGTATCTTCCGAAGTTATTGATTAAACGCCATAAATGAGGATTCTAATAATTTTGTTAGAGTCCTCATTTCTTAATGACTACTTAATCATTTTTTAATTCAGGGAGATTATAGAAAGCAGTATTTCTAATAATAATTCTATAATCGATTATTGTAATAACAAACAATTCCAAGTATACCCTGTTTTTCCTTTTGATAGGCAATATCAAAAGGATGAAAACTACAAGTTTTATATTTAAACATTTTAAGGAGTTTGCTGAGTTTTGTTTGAGCAATGTATTGGATAAAATTTGTGTAAGCTATTTTAACAGTATACAATCACTTGATTTGCCTTTGATTATACTCTTCAGGGATGTTCCTGAAACAGTACTGATGACATTTTTTAAAGACAGGTTGATACTTTTTTTGAATGATGCTATTGCCGACAGAAGCCTGGAGGAGATATTGCAACTGACAGATCAATGGAAGCATGGAGCTCTGCCGTATGAGGTGAATAAATATTCAGTACAACCTTCTGATTTGCTTATCGGATTTGGAATACGAAAAGATGTTTTACTTCAGTTCTTACCGGATTTTACAAATGATGTAAGGAAGGCGCTATCTATTGTACAGGAATTGAATGATTATCATCTACATATCGAAGAGCTTATTCTAAAGCTTTCTTCCGAAATTCATAATGATATAATCAGAAAGAAAAATGAAGAATTACAAATTTCCAACGAACTTCTGATAAGAGAGATCAGGGAAAAAGAAAAAGCTGTGAAGGTAGTTGTTAGAGAGAGGAGATTTAAAGAGACTTTGATCAATAATATAAATTTCGGAGTACTGTCTTTTGACAAAAACTTTAGAATAACTACCTGGAACAGATTGCTGGAAGAGCATAATAACCTCAAAAAGGAAGATGTAATAGGACGTCATCTATTTGATTTGTTCCCTGAATACAAATTTTCAGGAGAGGAGGTTTTCTTTAGGAATGTACTCGAAGGCGTCATTATAAATCTTGAAGATTTGAACCGCAATGGTAAAAAAGGTTTTTTTGATGCGGTCCTGATTCCTCTTAAGCATGAGGAAAAGAAGATAACAGGAGGGATTTGCATAGTAAATGATATTTCCGAAAGGAAGGTTCTCGAAGATAGGTTGAAAAGTAGCTTGGCTGAATTAAAGGAAGTCCAGGATATAGCCAGGTTAGGTATATGGGAATGGAACATAAAAACCAATAAGCTAAAATGTTCTGACGAGATTTTAAAACTATTCAACCTGGATAATACAGGTGACTTGACATTTACAAGTGTCAAGACTCTTATCAATCCTGCCGATTGTGAAAAATTAGAAGAGCTCATTAAGGAATCTATCGATGGAAATAAGCCATTTTCGACAGAGGTAGGGATAAAAGATAAAGATCAGTTCTTATTTATTAAGGGAAAGGTAATTTCGATTCATAATCGTCCTTACAAGATAAAAGGAATTATTTTGGATATATCTGAACGAAGAAGAATAGAAGAGGAAATAAGGGCAAAGAATCAGGCTTTATCAGAGAAGAATGAAGAGCTTAAAAAAGCTGAAGAAGCATTGATAGTGATTAATAATGAATTGGAGGAGAGGGTAGAGGAGAGAACCTTTCAGCTATCAGTTTTAAATGAAGAACTACAAAAAGAAGTAATTGAGAGGGAGAAAGCTGAAGAAGAACTAATGTTACGAAATGAGGAACTGTTAAGGATTAACGATGATCTGGACAATTTTGTCTATAGCGCTTCTCACGATCTCAAAGCTCCTATTTCCAACATTGAAGGACTTATTTTAACTCTTGATGCAGAGCTTAAAGCCGGGAACAGCAAAGCTACCCCTATGATTATGGATTTAATACATAGGTCGATTGGTAACTTTAAAGACACATTACAAGGCCTTACAGACATAGCAAAGATAAGCGATGCTACTTCCGATGGACAGTCGATAGTAGAAATAGATCAGGTCGTTGATGAAATCAAGCAAAATATTAAAGAAATGATTTCTTCCTGCAATGCAGAAGTAATCACGGATTTCTCAGGTTGTCCCAACATTAGGTTTTCCCGCACAAATCTAAAAAGTATATTGTACAATTTGCTTTCCAATGCTATCAAATACAGGTCTCCTTTCAGGACGCCTAGTGTGATGATAAAGACAGGTTGCGAAAACGATTATATATATTTTGAAGTGAGTGATAATGGAATCGGATTCGATCCAAGCCTGAAAAATAATATTTTCTCAATGTTTAAAAGATTACATTTTCATGTGGATGGAAGTGGAATAGGATTGTACCTGGTGAAAAGAATAGTAGATAAAAATGGGGGGAGAATTGAGGTAGAATCAGTTCCTGATAAAGGAACCACATTTAAAGTTTATCTTAAAGCAGCAGCTTGAGGGGATCTTGCAAAACTGTTTGGGATTTCGATCATAAATCTGGTGAATTTTCCTTCTTCAGATTCAACCCGGATAGAGCCATTTAACTTGTCAATAGCTTCTTTGGCAATATACAATCCGATTCCTGAGCCATCGCTATAATGTGTACCCCTGAAAAACATTTTAAAAATACTTTGAAGATGTTTTTCCTGGATGCCAATCCCATTATCAGAGATGTGTATATCTGCTTTTTCAGGGGATGTGTGGATCTTGATTTCTATCCTCTTTTCAGGATTGTCTTTCTTCTGGTATTTGATCGCATTAGATAAAATATTGTTAAGTATTACCTTAATTCTGAAATCATCACTTTTAAAAGGTGAGAGGTTTACAATATCAATGGCGAAATTAATTCCATTTAAACCATCAAAGCTTTTAATATTTTCATCGAGAATCTGGTCAAAGTTAATTTCAGAAAGTGATTCTTCTATTCTTGAATTTTTATAATAATTGACAATGTTTTTTACAAAAAGATCCAGATTTTTTACAGACTTTTCGATCATATTCAGATACATATCATCTGCTCTGTTCTGATCCATATCAGCCACTTTTAACACTCCGATTATCGTCATTAAAGGCGCTTTAAGCTCATGTGAGGCTCGGGGGGGGGGGGGGCTCGGGGCTCCTCTTGCGGGGGGGTGTGTGAGGGGGGGCGGTCAGAGTAAAAGTGAGATCTCCCAGGGGCTGGATCTGAAATGTTCCTTGTGGTGGGGCTGAGGTAGAGAGGGAATTGACAAGCCTTAAAGGGGCTGCATGGAGAAAGTGGAGGTGAGCTGTGGGAGCCCTAGCTGGACTTGTAAAGATTAGAACGGTGAGCGAAAAGAAGGGCGCACTTTCTATGAATATAGAGGTAATTTTTAATAGTCTAAAACTAAAGTAAGATGAATAAAAACACTTAGAATTAGTGAATTACTTCGGAATGATGGGTTATGAGAATTCCTTCATATCATAAGAATGAACTACTAACCGCGATGAGCTGGTACAACTTCTGGTACAATAGAGTGGGAAGAACGACAAAAAAAGTTCTGCGATTGACCGGTCGGCCAAGTTGTTATAGGGGCAGTCGAAGAAGTCACCTTTCCTGCAAAGGAAACTGGCAAGAATTTATTTTTAAGGTTGCAGATTGCAGTTTATTGATCGAAAGGAAAACATACTCATTACGGAGCTCAGGTGTTGGAAAAAGCTTTGTTGCTTCGGCTTTAGGGATCAGGCTTGCAGCAAAGGATATAGAACTCAATATTTTAACCTTCAAAAGCTTACAAAACTGCTATGGCTAAAGCCGATGGAACATACGGAAAGAACTTGGTAAGATTGAAAAAAGGATATCCTTATACTGGATGATTTTGGCTTGCAGCCTTTAGATACGCAAAAAGGCTGGAGTTACTTGAAATAATAGAGGATCGGCATGGAAGAAAGTCCACTATTATTTGCTCCCAGTTACCTGTAAACAAGTGGTATGACATCATCGAAGATAGTACTATCGCAGACGCTATTCTTGATCGTTTAATAAATGGCGCACACCGTTTAGAGTTAAAAGGTGAATCAATGAGAAAAAATAATTACTTTTGTACTAAACCAAGTCATGCAGATTTAAACTGCACAACAACTCTTGAGGGGTCAACATCCGTGGAATGAGGGGTCAGATTGCGTGGAATAACTACTGTATACAAATCTTGTCAGTTCTTCATTGGCTTTCTGAAGATCTTCAGTTCTTTTTTTTAGAAGTTTTTTCGTAAGATATATTTCTCCTGCTTTTTCAATAGCAAGCTTGATGTCACTTTCATTCCAGGGCTTCTTGATGTAATAAAAAATTTTCCCCTTGTTAATGGCATCAATAACGGATTCAATATCGCTATATCCGGTCAGTAATATTCTTATGGTTTCCGGATATTGACTTATAAGGGATTCAAAAAATTGAACACCGGTTACTTCAGGCATTTTTTGATCAGCAATAATCACGTGAATTTCATTCTCCTTGAGAATTTCAAGCCCTTCTTTTGCTGATTTTGCGAGAAAAATCTGGTAGTCAAATCGAAAAGAAGCTTTGAACACTCTCAAGTTGTATTCATCGTCATCCACATACAAAACCCTGATTTTGTCTTCCATAAAGTGTTGAAAATTATCTATTTCAAAGCGTTTTGTTTTTTGTAAATATAATATAAAATTTATACCTAATACTTTATTCCCGGATTTCTTATATTTTCTTCCCTTTAAAAATATGAAAAGTACCAAAAAAATATGGTATTGTTACTAGGTAATAGATATCTGTTCTGCTTCCAGGACCCGCGCCCTACAATATGAACGAGCATTTATACTGAAAATCTTTTAATAAGGTTTCTAGTTTTAAAATTATAAACCAATAGTCTATTTTAAAGATTCGAGATTTTTAGGAAGGTACAAGATAAATTCAGTTCCAATGCCTTCCTCAGAATGTACTTCAATTTTTCCTTTATGACTTTCAATAATGGTATAAACGATGGATAGTCCTAAGCCTGTACCTTCACCTACATCTTTTGTAGTAAAAAAAGGTTCAAAGATTTTCATCTTAGTTTTTTCTGACATTCCTATTCCATTGTCTTTTATAGAAACACCTACTACTTCATCTTTTTCAAAGGTTGAAATTATTATTTCCCCATTTGTAATATTTTTTGCTTTCACTGCCTGGATAGAGTTGGTGAGGATATTCATAAATACCTGATTGATCTTTCCCGGAAAGCATTCAATTGCCGGAATATCATTGTAGCATTTGGTGATTTTTACTTTCCCATCCATACTGTTGTTTAACAGAACTAAAGTAGAGTCGATACCTAGATTTAAATCGGAAGGTTTTAATGCATCCTCGTCGAGTCGGGAGAAGTTTCTCAAACTTTTAACAATCTCAGCAGTTCTCGTGGCGCCTTCTGCAATTCCGTTAAGCATCAAATCAATTTCCTCTTTCAGATAATCATACTCAAGGTTTTCTTTTAATTTTTCAATCTGTTTTAGATTAACATTCAGTGGTTCCTGCTTATGAAGTTTTTCGTATTCTTCAAGGATCTGCATTAGTCCCTGTATATCTCTTTTAAGTGGATTTATACTTGAGCTCACAAAATTGATTGGGTTATTAATCTCATGTGCAATACCGGCAGTTAGCTGACCGAGAGAAGCCATTTTTTCAGCATCAACGAGTTGTGATTGAGCTTCCTGTAAGTTGGTCAATGCTTTGTTGAGATCCTGATTGGATTGTTGTAGCTCCGAAGTACGTTCTTCCACTTTAGATTCCAGAATTACATTTTGTTCTCTTATAATTCTGTCATTCTCTGCCATGGCTCTGATTGCTTCAGCCTGAGAAATTTCTTTTTCTTGCTTTAAGGTATTAATACGGTCGGCTAGAGCGAAGCTAAGAAGAATGACCTCCATTGCTGATCCCGCCGGCATTGTATAATTTGTAAAGATATTGTTTCCAAGTATTTGAAAGTCCTTTAAAACATATATGATAATTCCCACAAGCATCCAGGACCAGCCAAGCAAAAAGAATTTTGCAGGTTTATATCCTTTCCTTAATATCAAAAATCCGACAAGCAGCATATATGCAGATACTATTGCAGCATTGAACAAAACCAGGAAATAGCTTATGTTATATATTTTTAAGACGGCAAGTACAGCTGCCACTAAATATGCGGCAATAATAAAATAGGATAAATTGTGAATAGTGGGGACATATTGTTTTGTCAAAAGAAATACCCTTACAAATTCAAGTGCCGAAAGGCTAACCAGGCACGAGAATATATAAACACTAAGATTGCCTATATAAGGGGACTCTGGCCACAGGTACTGATTCGGGTAACCTAATATTGATGCCTGAGTTAAGCCAATAAATAGAATATAAATAACATAATATAGGTAAATATTATCTTTTACCGTGAAAAATAAGAACAGATTGTAAAAGAACATCACAAAGATTATCCCGCAATAAATTCCAAAAATAATGTCCTTTGTATGATTATCTTCAAAAATAGATTTAGATGTACCCACTTTTATGGGCAATAATAGCTGCTCTCCTGTTTTAATTTTTAGATAAAAGGTCTCCTGCTGATTTTGTTTTACAGGTAACTTAAAGATGAAGTTATGATTTTTAAATTGTCTTTTGCTGAAGGCATAATTATCGCCGGTCTTGAAGACTTCATAACTTCCATTTGCAGGAGAGTAAAATTCTATGGAATCAAGGTAAGGTTGTTCTATAGATAGAAGCAGTGTGTCTTGGCCGCTCTCATTTTTTACAGAAAACTTTAGCCAAAAGGAATAAGGTGAAATTCCAAGGTTGGGAACTTCATTTTCTGATTTTACAAATTGATTTTCGTTAAGAATATCATTAATGTTTTCTGTATTGTTGATACTTTTATAAAGTAGGATATATTCTCCCAACATATAGGGGGTATCATTGTTTTTTACAATGAGTGGTTTAGTTGATTCAGCAGCAAAAGAATTTGGTGCATTTAGCAACTGGGAAAATATTATGGTTAAAAATGTAATAAAAACCTTAATTATTGAAGTTCTTTCAGACATTGGAAATAATGAGATTATAATTTATGCTGATATCTCCTTTGGGACCATGTTCAGCGGTAACTTGAACAGGATTATTTCTTAGATTTAAAATTCTTTCTCTGTCTTCTGGCTGAGCAGTTTCAAGGGTAATAGCATTCATCCTTCTTAAAACTCTGGCTATATAATTTTCATTTGGATAAATAAATTCACCTTTATTTCCTAAAGAGTCTTCAACTTCAAAACCTACTTTTTTAACCATTGGCATTGTGTAGTCTGCGCAAATAGTAAAAAGCGAATTGAGTTTAGTTTGATTAACAACAGAAATACCTGCCCTTATCAAAAACAAACTAATGCCTATTCCTGCAACTGATTTAGCATTCCATAAACCACAAAGTTCACCAGTTCCGGAATTTGCATATTGCCTAATAAGACTAAATATCTTAGGGTCCATTTCTCCAACAGCTTCTTCTACTGGTAAAGGGTGATCATTATCAGCAACATGTATTCGAATGCCACCAACTATTTCACCATGTTCGTCTTCTGCAGTAATTCCATAGACCGATTCATAAAACATCCAATCATCATTATTGGTAGTGATATTGGAAATTCCGTAATCTAATAAGACTTTTTTATGGCCTTCTCTAAATTTTCGGCAAGTTTCTAAACTGCTCGTTGCCTTAAAAGCCTTGAAATAATACATTATTATCAATTGAAATATAAAACACTATCAATAGGCTTTCTTTTAGAAATTTCAAATGTCCTATCCGTTTTGAAAATTCTGAAAAGAAAAATTTCTGAACATTGTGCATTATTCAGGTTAAATAATGATTCGAAATCTGGCCGAATTAAATTTAGGTCACTTAGTAAATCTTTATTTAATGTTTTGTTCTGTCCGAACATTTGAGAGAATAAGAATATCAGGGCCGTATTGGGTTGGATACTAATATTCCTGCTTGCTGCGTGAAGCCACAGTCGTTGAAGTGCTCTTCCTCCGTTAAAGTAATCCTGCTTGGATATTGTGGGCATTGTAATTAGTCCAAATGCAGAGGATGCATTTGACATTTTTCTGGATAATTTTTCAAACCCTTTTCCTTTGTTCCACTTTATCAGATTTTCCACTACCTTCCAGTCTTTAGCAAGTCTGTATCCGATCAATTCCGTCGGGGTAAAGTCTATGGCACTTACCGGAATCCCATCCATTTTCTCTTCAGATTCTTCTTTACTCCATCTTATTTCGGAAACAAATTCAGCGTGCCCTTTTGGATTGGTAACCCTTAGTCGGTCAGCAACACCCATCAATATCCCGAGTTTTTTTAGTTTTTCCTCTTCTGAAATCATCTGTAAGCTTGCCCCTGGGATCGACTCAACTACCTTTATTAATTCTTTTATATCTTCAGAAGTGATTTTACCTGTATTTTTTAAACTTCTGTTTGTGTTTCTCTTTGTTATATATTTTGAAAGGTAATCATACCTATCTTCAATCTCCTGATGTCCCTCATCCTTTTCTTTTATAAAATTAAAAATAGCAACCAATTTATCATCTTCCTGATTAGGAAAAAGATGAGTTTCTATATTTAATCCTATTTCCTTTGCTTTAAGTAATAGATTCTCTGTCGCAGCTCCCAATGATATGGTGGAAGCATTAAAGTCAAAGTCAAGAAGTGAATTTTGGAACGGAGGGTTAAGGTACAGATATAACTTATTCTCTGAATACAACCACTTCCATGGCTGATTATTGCCACCTGAAGGAGCTAGTATAGCACTGGATACAAGTTCTTTTACCTTGTCGATTGATATAATAGTTGTTGATTGGTTATTGACAGGAATGTTCTTACTTAGTTCAATCAGATCTGTTTTGGTAAGAGGTAGGTTATGTTCAGGCTCTGGAACTATCGGAGCAGGTTTAGATTTAATATCATCACAAATTAATTCCTCAAGATCTACATAATACCTTCCTGAGCTTTTGAAATCTTCTGTAAATATACGG
This sequence comes from Sporocytophaga sp., assembly GCA_024707265.1. GTDB lineage: Bacteria > Bacteroidota > Bacteroidia > Cytophagales > Cytophagaceae > Sporocytophaga. Next base: position 1,240,708 of record JANQAB010000002.1, read on the forward strand.
CGACAAATGTCTGCAGTAATGCCGCCTCCCAATGCAACTGCTGAAGCTAATTGTGGCCAAGTAGTTATTGTTTCTTCTATTTCCAGCATGGAGGATTTTAACCTTGTAGAAATTGTTTCTACTCCTATCATAGCCAGTAAGTATGGAATTTTTTGTTCATTGGTTTTTAAGGATTTTAATGTCTCCAAATTAAGTTCACCAATAAGTCCATGAAGTAAAGGCCTGTCAGGTTCAAGATCGAAACGCTCTACATCAAGCATGCATCTGTCATTAGCTTCCATTACAACTGGAATTTTTAATTCTTTTGCTTTAATCCTGGCTAAGATTTTTATGTCAAAACCATCACATTCATCAATCAGAAGGTCTAGGTTTCCTCCTTCGCAAAAAAATCTGTCCATGTTTCCTTCATGAAGGCCATCAGGAAAACATTTAACCTTAATATAAGGATCGATTTCCGCAATCTCCCTTGCAACTGCTATGGTTTTGGAAATTCCCAGGTTGGACAGAGAAGTTCTTATTCGATTATAATTACTTAGTTCAAGTATATCAAAGTCTGCAAGCCTTATCTCCCCGAAACTTCTTTCCATAGCCATGGTCACAGAAACAGACTGTCCTACCGATAGCCCAATAATTCCCACTTTTTTCTGAGCAAGTATATCTCTTTCTTCGGGAGTAATTTTATAAAAATTTCTATTCGTCCTTACTTCTACAAATTCCGCTTCATCCAGCAGATGTACTATTTTATTTGACCATGGGTAATATGCCCAAACACCTAATCTATCAGGATCATTTGTACCAACATAGTTATTTATTTCATCCTCCATTTCCTCCTTAGTCATGTTCTTCTTAGGATTTCTTAACTTAATCAGTTCTTTTATCTGACCTCGCAATTCATCAAATACCAACAGGTTAGACTCGGATTCAATAAGATTATTAAATTTAACAAACTCTTCTTTTATTTTAGGTCTGAATAACAGGGGTTTATATGTACTTCTCTGTTGCTCCGTCTGTTTAATTAGTGTAATTAGTTTGTTTTGCATCTGAGAAATATTTAGCTAAGAGTACGTTTACGATAAAAAGATAATTATTGGTTATATTTTTACTTGATTCAATTTAAGATATCTTTAATAAGGAATTTTTCAACAAATACGTTTGTTTTTGCGTAAAACTTTTCAAAAAAAATATGGAAGATAAGATACGGATTCTATATATTGATGATGAAAAAAATAATCTTACAGCTTTCAAGGCCACATTCAGACCGTATTTTAGAATATTTATAGCTGAGTCTGCGGAGGAGGGAAGGAAAATTCTTGAAACTGAAAAAATTGAGATTATAATAACAGACCAGAGAATGCCGGTAATGACAGGCGTTGAGTTTCTTTCTTCAATAATTGAAACTTATCCTGATCCAATCAGAATCTTGTTAACGGGATATTCAGATCTTCAGGCTGTTATAGATGCGGTAAATAAAGGCCACATCTATCAATATATAAGCAAGCCCTGGGAGGAGCAGCATTTAAAAATTATCATTGAAAAAGCTTACGAAGTATTTCGTTTAAAAATGGAAAACAAGGAGTTGGTTAAAAGCCTTTTAAGAGCAAATCAGCAACTGGAGTTTTACCTTCGTCAGAAGCTGATTTCTTAAAAGACTTTTTTATTTTAGGCTAAAGATCTTAAATCCACCGGTACTAGCCTTGATACGCCCTGTTCTACCATTGTAATTCCATATATAATATCAGTACTAGACATTGTTCTCTTGTTGTGAGTTACAATAATAAATTGTGATTCTTGTGAGAACTTTCTGATAATATTATTGAATTTGTCAATGTTGGCATCATCAAGTGGTGCATCTACCTCATCAAATATACAGAATGGTGCTGGTTTAATCAGATAGATAGCAAACAATAGCGATATTGCAGTAAGTGTTTTCTCTCCCCCTGATAACTGGTTAATCGTCAATGGTCTCTTACCTTTTGGTTTTGCTATAATGTCTATTGAAGATTCAAGTGGGTTGTCAGGATGCTCCAGTTTAAGATCGCAACTGTCTTCTTCTGAAAATAAAGACCTGAACACACGTACGAAGTTGTCTCTGATTTTATCATAAGCTTCCATAAAGGTATCTTTTGCAACTGAATCGATTTCATTGATTGTTTGCAATAAAGAATCCTTTGCTTTAGTTAGGTCGTCTTTTTGTTCACTGATAAACTTATGTCTCTCCTGAATTTCCTGATATGCTTCCATCGCCATAGGATTTATTGGTCCCATTTTATCAAGAGCGTTTTTTATTTGAACTACTTTTTGTTTTAGCTCTTCCTCGCTGGCTTCCACATTGCTATCCTGAGAAAGAAGTTCATCTATGTCTATATTAAATTCAACAGACAACCTTTCTTTGATAGAGCTAAGACTTAGCTTATTATCATTTAGTTTTGTCTGAATTTCTAAAAGGAGCGCATCACAGTTGTCACGCAATCTCCTCAAATCTCTGGCTTCTTTTTCTAATTCGTCAATGAATGCCCTGGCTCCGTAATATTCCTTTTCAACTTCATTAACTCCTTGTTCTATAGCTTCTTTTTCCTTGTAGAACTCGACAAGCTCATCGTCACTGACATCAGCTCTTTCAAGGAGTATACTTATCTCTTCTTCTGTTTTTTTTGCATCTTCAAGGTTTTTTTCTATCCTTTGTTTGCTACTATCATAAGCAGCCTGTTTGTATTCGATCTCTTGCTGAAGACTTGAGATTTTATTCTGTTGCTGATGGTAAAGAATGTTTTCCTGATTGAATATAGCACTCTTATTAGTGAGTTGCTCATTTTGGATTACAAGATCTTCATTCAGCTCCTGAAGCCTGCTTTCAAGATCCGACAGGATAGATTTTGCTTCTTCTGCTCTTGGTTTGGCATCTTGTATATCATCTTCCAGTTTTTCTATTTTATCAATAATATCATCTCTTTTCAGAGCATTGCTATTGATCATTTCTGTAAACTGCTCAAGTTTGGTTTTTACAGAGATATAGCTCTGGCTGGTAAGGTTGATTTCTTTTTTTAAGTTCTTCTATACTTGTTTTTAAAGTGCTTTCCTTGAATTTGAAAAGCTCTCTTTGTTTTTTCTCCAGATTAAGTTTTAACTCGTCCAATTCTGCAGAAAGTTCTTTGATTTCTTGTTGAAGCTTTTCAAGATTTTTGGCACGTCCTATTCTTTTTCCTTCAAATAATCCCACAGAACCTCCGGAAATGCTAAATTTTCTCTTTGTGAGTTTACCATTCTGAGTAATGAAGATTGCATCACCATCCTGAGGAAGCTCTTCCTGATTGTTGGTAATGATGTATACATTGTCCAGTATAAATGCGACAAGGTGTTTGTACTTCGGATCAAATTCTATAATGTCTTTGGCTGCTTTGCAGTGCTCAAATGACCTGATAGGTGCTGGATTAAAATTTTCAAAGGTAGAAAGCACAAAGAAGTTGGCTCTTCCTTTCGCAGCATCGCTTAAGAGATTAACCGCCTGTACAGCCTGGGCCTCGTTTTCAACAACATAGTAGTTCATGAAAGGCTCCAGGTAGTTTTCTATTGATACTCTGTATTGATCTTCACAGGTAAGAATATCTGAAAGGAGAGGGGCTTCTTTTCCCCAGTGGGAGTTCTTTTTCAGGAACTTTATTGCTTCCGGAAATCCTTCAAGATTATCAACAAGGGATTTTGTAAGGCTATATTCATTCTGCTTGGAATCCAGCTTCCTGTTGATCTGAGTGATTTGCTCCTTTATGGTTTCAATTTCCTTTTCAAGCTGGGTAATTTCTTCCTGAAGGGTGCTTTCCTGATTTTCAAGTTTTTCAAGTTTAAGATTTTTCGATTCAAGTTCCTCTGAAATCTCTTGAACTTTGCTTTCAAATTCTGCAAGACTTGCTGAATGTGCAGATGAATCTGAGGTTGTTTTCTCAAGTTCCTGCTTCAATGAGCTGGCCTGAATCTGATAGATCTCAATGTTTTTATTTAGATGAAATACTTCTTCCTGTTTTTTTCGCAGTTGTCCGCTCATTACAGAAAGTTCTTCCTGCAATCGGCTTGTACTGGTTTTCTGAGTTTCGTATTCTTGTTTATAAGCCTGGACTTTAACCTCGATTTCAGCCATTATTTTCTCAGCAGTTTCAGCTTCTGCCTGAAGACTGGAAATGCTGAATTCTGCTCTCTCATTGCTCTTCTTGTCCTGCTCTATTTGTTCACGAAGGTTATTATTCTTGTCGTTCAGGAAAGAAAGCCTTTCGTGCTTTATTTTTTTATCACTTTCGTAATTTCTTATTTTATTAACATGCTCATTCAGCGTTTTTTGTCTGGAAGCGAGTGTTTTTTCTCTGTTGACAAGCTCTGCTTTTTCTTTTTCTACCCCACCTTCTTTTTCTGCTATTTGGGTATTGAATCCTATTCTCTTGTCTGTTTCTTCCTCAAGTTGTTTCTGAAGTGATAAAAAATCTTCCCTCTGACCCTGAATGGTAACTTTTGCCAGGTCTATACTAACTTGTTTGTATTGTTCTTTTACCTGAAAATATTTTTCTGTCTGCTTAGCCTGTTTTTCTAAGGATTTCAGGTTTTTATTGATCTCAAAGAGAAGATCGTCAACGCGTTCAAGGTCTTTGTCTGTATCTTCAAGTTTTTTAAGGCTTTGTTTTTTCCTTACCTTAAACTTTGATATACCTGCGGCTTCCTCAAATAATGTCCTTCTTGAGTTGTCTTTGTCATTAAGTATATCATCCACCATTTTTAATTCAATGATGGCATAACTATCGGAACCGATACCTGTATCAAGGAAAAGGTTGGTAATATCTTTCAGACGGCAGGTAACCCCATTCAGTAAATATTCACTTTCACCAGATCTATAATATCTCCGGGTGATGGTCACATGAGAATATTCTGTTGGAAGGAGATTCTTTGTATTATTAAAAGTAAGGGAAACTTCAGCCATTTGGAGCGGCTTACGTGTTTTGGTACCGTTAAAGATCACATTCTCCATCTTTTCAGACCGGAGCGCCTTTGTCTTTTGTTCACCCAAAACCCATCTTATAGCATCAACTACATTTGATTTACCACAGCCATTTGGCCCAACAATACCTGTAATACCTTCATCAAAATTGATGGTTACCTTATCACCAAAACTCTTGAATCCTTTAATCTCTAATTTGCTTAACTGCATGAATTAACCCCTTTTTTGGAATTATGGAAGTTTAAAATTACAGGATACTAATGGATAAATAGTAGTGCGAAGAATCGTTTTTCTCAACAGGATTATCAACAAAAACGTTCATTGACTGGGGATAAGTAGTGAATATTTTCTTAGTTAAGACGCCCTCGATATTTGACTAAGGTTATTCTATTGTTAAATTTTGGTGTAAAAATATTGTTATTTAATTAGTTAATAGGCATCAATAAAATGAAAAAACTCCCGAAGTTTATGACACCGGGAGTTTTTATTATTTTATAACTTTAAAAGATTAAGTTTTAAGCCATAGCTGTTTTACTTAACTTTATTATTCTGCAGAAGGAAAGGATTCTGATAACAGGATAGGTAGGATCAAATTCAAACCATTTCATTGCAAAGTTTGCTCTTGCAGCATATTTATGGTGGTTGTTCTGAAATAACTCACCGCCAAGAAGAAAGTCTATAAAAAGGCTGTTTTTTGATTTGTCGTTGTTATCAAAATTTGAGTAACCGTATTTGTGGCCACTCCAGTTTACGATAGCTCCGTGAACCGGACCCATCAAAAAGTGGATTGGCAATAAAAGAAACATGAACCATGGAGGAGAAACCCAGATATAAAATAATGCATATGCAACTCCCCAGACAATTCTTGACGCCCACATATCACCTAAATTATCTATGAACTTCCATGTAGGTACATCTTTCTGAAATTTTTCTTCTATGTCAGCTCTGTTATTAAGGACATCATTGTAGGTATCTTTCGTCTTCACCATCATAGTCAGAAGATTTTTGGTATGATGTGGAGAGTGAGGATCTTTAGGTGTATCACTGTAAGCATGGTGCATGCGGTGTAACACAGCATATGCTCTTGGGTTCAGGTAGGAAGAACCTTGTGATAGATAAGTAAGAAGATAAAAGAATTTCTCCCAAAATGGCGACATAGTAAACATCTTATGTGCACTATACCTGTGCAGGAAGAATGTCTGACTAAACAGAGAAAGATACCAATGAATAATAAAGAATGTTAGGACTATGTACATTATCAAATTAAATTGTGTTATAAATATTACTTAATAAAATCCCTTGACTATTATGGGAATTATTGAATACAGCGCAAGTTAAGGAAAAATCCATAAAGAAGGATAATTGTTTTGCCTAAATATGCGATGAATTCGTTTTGGGTATATATAACTGTTTAGTTAAAAGGTTGTTAAGGCAAATGAGATAATATTTGCACCCATTTGAAGTGCCTTTTGCCTTTTTTCTTCCGGATCGTTGTAAATAGTTTGGTCTTCCCAACCATTGCCAAGATCTGTTTCATAGGTATAAAAGCAGACTAGTTTTCCCTCAAAAATTATACCGTAGCCTTTCGGAGGTTTGTTATCATGCTCATGGATTTTTGGCAGACCACTATTGAATTTAAACTTCTGATGGTAAATAGGATGATTAAAAGGCAATTCCACAAAATCCAGCTCTGGAAAAACTTTTTTCATTTCCAGTCTTATGAATTTATCCATTCCATAATTGTCATCTATATGAAGGAAACCTCCTCCTGTTAGATAAGTTCTGAGGTTTTCAGCTTCTTGTCTTGAAAAGACAACATTGCCATGCCCCGTCATGTGCACAAAAGGGTAGGAGAAAAGCTCAGGACTTCCTACTTCAACTACATCTTCTTCCTGATATAGATTTAATTTTAATTGCTGATTACAAAATTTTATCAGATTAGGCAGAGAAGTTTTGTTGGCATACCAATCGCCACCTCCATTATACTTCAACTTTGCTATTTTAAATGAAGGCTGTTGTGCGAAAGTAAGATTGAAAATGAGAATAGAAGAAAGCAGTAAAAGGGATAATCGAAATATTTTTTTCATTGTATTTAGCTGTTGATAATGTTAAAAATATGACATGCTGCAATTCCTGCTGTTTCAGTTCTTAACCTGCTGTTTCCCAAAGATGCAGGTTTAAAGTTGTTTTTAAAAGCAAGTGAGACTTCATCCTGTGTAAAATCTCCCTCAGGTCCTATTAAAATGCAGTACCTTGAATTGGTCAGTGCAATTTTTTGCAGAAGTTCTTTATGCTCTTCTGAAAGGTATCCAATGAACTTATGATCGTCTTTGCAACTTTCAATAAAGGACTTAAAAGAAACCAATGGATTTAATACTGGAAATATTGTTGTCTGTGACTGTTTCAGCGCACTGACTGCAATTTTTTCAATTCTATCCAGATTGATATTTTTTCTTTCAGAACGGGAACATTGAATAAAGCTTATTTCATCAATGCCTATTTCTATACATTTTTTCTACAAACCACTCTATCCTGTCTGCATTTTTGGTGGGAGCAATGGCGACGTGGATATAGTAGCCTTTGGGTTTGCTGGTGGTTTGTGAAAGGACATTAAAGCGACATGCTTTATTTCCCGAATCTTTAACTTCACAAAGATATATTGAACCTTTGCCGTCAGTTACTTCAATTTTATCACCGGAAGATAGTCGCAACACTTTTAAAGCATGTTTTGACTCATCTTCCGGTAATTCATTTATTTCTCCGGGAGTAAATCCGGGCAAATAAAATAAATGCATTGATTAAGCTCTCCTTTTACTTGCTAGTTCAAGGTTTACTGTTTTGCCTTTGATTTTATTGTTGTCCATTGAACTCATCACAACATCAACTTTAGCTTCTGGAACTTCAATAAAAGAATAACTATCATAGATGTCAATACTTCCTATTGATTTTCCCTGAATAGATGAGTTTGATGCAAAGGCACCTACAATATCACCAGGACTGATTCTGTCTTTTTTTCCAAGATTGATGAAAAGTCTTACCATTTTCTCCCCGTTATTTCTATCCTCTCTCGGACCTCTGTCAGATCTTTCACCTCTGGAGCCTCTTTCGAATCTATCACCTCTGGAACCTCTGTTAAAACTGTCTCTAGAGCCTCTGTCTCTATCACTTCTTGGTCCTCTGTCTCTGTCTCTATCACCTCTGAAACCTCTGTCAGATCTATCACCTCTATCGCCTCTTGAATTTCTGTCAGATCTCTCACGACCATCTCTTCTGCGATCATCTTTAAGTTCTTCAACAGTTCCCAAAGCAATTCTTACTAGAGCTGCAGAAAGCATTTCGTTTGAAATACCACTTCCATTAAATTCTTCAGCTACGGATGAGTAAAAATCGGGAACTCCCTCGGTTAATAAGGATGAGATCTGATCAAATAAATTCTGTTTTTTCAATTTCAAAATTTCTTCACCGGTAGGAAGCGGACCTCTTGCTATTTTAACTTTACAGTAGTTCTGAATATCTTTTAGTCTTAAATTGTCTTTACCACTTGATACAAATGTGAAAGACTTTCCTGTATTGCCAGCTCTACCTGTTCTTCCTATTCTGTGAACGTAAAATTCGTTATCAAGAGGAACGTCATAGTTAAATACAGCATCAACACCATTTACATCTATACCTCTAGCTGCAACGTCAGTTGCTACAAGCAGGTTCAATGTATAGTTTCTGAATTTTCCCATTACATGGTTACGCTGATTCTGACTAAGATCGCCGTGAAGTCCCTCTGCTTTCAGACCATGTTTTTGCATTTCTTCAACCAGCTCATCAACTGCTCTCTTAGTATTGCAGAATACAAGAGCAAGTTTTACCTGATGAATTTCTACAAGGTGCTTAAGTAATAATACTTTTTGATTATTAGAGATGTCGTAGAAAAATTGCTCAATGGAATCGACAGTAAGTTCTTTTCCTACAACTTTTACAAGTTCAGGATTAGTCTGATACTTTCTTGTCAGTTTCATGATAGGTTCTGCCATTGTAGCAGAGAATAGGATTGTTTGTCTCTCTTTTGGAATAGAAGATAGTATTCTTTCCAAATCTTCAACAAATCCCATGTTCAGCATTTCATCAGCTTCGTCAAGAATAACTTGTTTTATACTTTGAAGCGACAACGTTTTTTCTAGTTAAGTGGTCGATCACTCTACCTGGAGTTCCGACTACAATCTGTACGCCTCTCTTTAGAGCAGTAGCCTGTCTTTCAAAAGACTCTCCACCGAAAATAGGTAGTACGTTAATACCTTTCTTGAACTTGGCAATTTTCTTTAACTCATTGCTAACCTGTACGGCAAGTTCACGTGTAGGACATAGGACGATTGTCTGTGGGGTTTTAATTGCAGGGTCGCAAAGCTCTATGGCCGGTATGCCGAAAGCTGCAGTTTTCCCTGTCCCCGTTTGCGCCTGCCCGATTACGTCTTTTCCCTGAAGTACGATTGGAATAGCAAGCGATTGGATTGGTGATGCCTCTTCAAAGCCCATTTCTGTTAATGCCTTGAGTGTCTCTTCTGAAAGAGGCAGCGAATCAAATTTGATTTTTGTCATTGAAAATTGAAACAAAATAAAAGAAAGAATTATTCAAAATATCCCAAAGAAATTTGGAATAACTGCAAAGATACAATTAAAAATCGGATTTTAACGATTATTCTTTTAATTGGAATTTCAGCTATTTTGGTATCTACTGATGCTCTGCTTGTTAGTCTAATATGATTGTCAGGAGATAAATTGGTTGTATTTGAATAAGCTAATTAAACAACATAATATCACAAATAACAAAAACCTTCTCCGGATGGTTTAATTGTTAATTTAAGATAAACGGAATAGGAGTGGTGCCCATGGAAAAAGGATTGGACAAAGTTTACCTGACTCGTCTCACTGAGCTATATGTAATGGAAAAAAAACAGGCTCAGCTATTGCCTGTTCTTCTCAAACATACCACTAATAAAGAATTAAGAGAAGCCATAAAGGAACATTTGTACTATACTCAAAAGCATTTTTCCAGATGTATTGAAATCATGCGAAGATTTGGAAAATCAAAGGTAGTGGCTTCGGTTTCCGAACCAATGGAAAAGCTTTTTGAAGAAGCGCGTGCTTTGGTCATGCAAAAGAAAGAAGATAATGCTGCAAATCTCACTATGATTTTACAGAAAATAGAGCATCTGGAAATTGCTTCTTATTCTAGTGCTCTTACCTGCGCTAAGATTCTGGATTATAAAAATGATTGTGAAACACTCCAGAAATGTCTGGATGAAGAATATGATCAGGACAACAGACTTGATAAAATCTCGGAAGAAATATTTATGGCACTTGTTTAAAGTGCCATTTTATTTCCGGATTATTCAGAATTTTCAGTTAAAAGATCCAGAATACAATATTATTTACAACAGATATCAGAATAGCGAACACCACTGCCCACCAGAAACTTTTGATCTCAAATCCCTTTACAAGTTTGTCTACCAGCATGATCATAAGTACGGTTATGATAAAATTAACAAGACCTAATGTGAGCCAGTTGAAGGGGAATGCAAGAATTCTGAGAATCCAGCCTAGTGTCGCATTAATAATCCCTATTAGTATTGCTACCCAGATAGCAGTGCCGAAGCTTTTTACTGAAACGCCTGGCAATATTGCAGACACGAGCCAGACAGCAAATGAATCTACTAAAAGATGTATGATAAATTTCATGGTTATAATTGTTTTATGCAATTTAAACAAGGAGAGGTATCAAATGTTAAAATTGGACAAACTTAATGTTTGAGACTCGGTAAGAGTAATTTTTAAATTCTTTAAAGTTTGTATATTTAAATCTTAAAGTATAGATACAATTAAATAATCATACACACATTAACCTTAGTTTTAAACTATCCGATTTTTTATGAACAGTAAAGAAGTTAGAAGGAAAGGAATGCCTGCAAGTATACCTTATATTATAGGTAATGAACTGGCTGAGAGATTTAGTTATTATGGGATGAAAACCATTCTTACTGTTTTCATGACCAAATATCTAATGGATAGTACTGGAAACCTTGATGTGATGTCTGAAGGTGAAAGTAAATTTTGGTATCACATGTTTGTGAGTGCAAACTATTTTTTCCCAATCCTGGGAGCTTTGCTTTCAGACATTTTATGGGGAAAATATAAAACCATCATTTCTCTCTCAATAATATACTGTTTAGGTCATTTGGCTTTATCTCTGGATGAAACCAGACTTGGACTTTCTTTTGGATTGACAATGATAGCAATAGGTTCAGGAGGAATAAAACCTTGTGTATCCGCTAATGTCGGAGATCAATTTACAGAGGAGAATAAAGACTTGTTACCTAAGATCTTTAACTATTTTTATTTATCAGTAAATATGGGAGCTTTTGTTTCGACCATTTTTACACCTATTCTTCTGAGAAAATTCGGACCTTCCGTGGCTTTTGGAGTTCCTGGAGCTTTGATGCTTTTAGCTACAGTTATATTTTGGTTAGGTAGATCAAAGTATGCAGTGATTCCTCCTGTTGGCTGGAAAAAATATAAAGAAGAAATTCTTAGCAAAGAAGGGATGAAGGCAATGGGAGGACTAGTGGTAATATATCTTTTTATTGCAGTCTTCTGGTCCTTGTATGAACAGACTGGTTCTTCATGGGTAATTCAGGCCATGAATCCTCATATGATTAAGTCATTTGATTTATTTGGATATTATCAATTTGAAATCCTTCCTGATCAGGTTCAGGCTTTAAACCCGATTTTTGTCCTTATTCTTGTGCCTCTATTTGACCTTGTTGTTTATCCTTTCCTTGGCAAATTCTTTAAACTTACATCCTTAAGAAAAATTACAATTGGAATGTTTATATGCGCCTCTTCATTTGCCATAGTTGCATTCATGGAAACAAGTCTCTATGCCGGAAAGGACATTTCCATTTTGTGGCAGTGCTTCGCATACCTGATACTTACTATATCAGAAGTAATGATTTACGGAACAGGGTTGGCGTTTTCATATACTCAGGCTCCCAATAACATGAAATCACTAATCATGGGCTTTTTTCTCCTTTCGGTTTCTCTGGGAAGTTTATTTACCGCTTTGATCAACTGGTTCATTCAAAATCCGGATAAAACTTCCAAACTTGCAGGACCAGCCTATTTCTGGTTTTTCAGTGGTTTGATGTTGATAACTGCCATTATATTTATTTTTTGTAGCTCTTAAGTATCAAGAGCGATCTTATGTTCGAAAGGCAGTTGCTTAAATCCTTGAAAGATATTTTAATTTTCTGATAATGATTTGTTTACATACTCTTTCTAGATTTGCATTTAATAAATCAAACTGGAAAGAGTATGAGTATGAAATTTTTAAAATCGACTTTGCCCGACTTTGATCTTCTGGCACTGTTAATGGTTATAGGGGCAGTTATTTTACTTAGTCTAAGATCACTTTAATCTTCCAATAGCTTTAAGGAGAAGGCAATACAAATTTATTTCCTTATTAAGAATAAGGAGGCAGGTTGTTTATTATTAGCTTTTTTGATTTCTTATTTGCAGTTATTAATTACTTTCCGAATATATCTGAACATGATATATTCTTCACTTTCCTCATCTTTTAGATGAACAGCGTCTTCTAAATCGACTATTACTCTGTTTTTTATGAATTCTGTGCGGAGAAATTTGGAGACATTCTCCCTGATATAGGCTCTTTTTTCTTCTTCCGTGTGAGAAAGAAATTCTATATAGACCTCTTTTACAAGCTTTAAGCCTCTTTCGGGACTTAAGTTTTTCAGAAGAGTGAAACATGAAAGGTTGTTCAGCTCTTTTTGGGATACGACACAATCACAATCCGCGATGCTTAAATGCAAATAAGCAAGGAAATGTTCGTAAACCCAATTCATCGTCACATTTTGATGAACCATAAACTTAAAAGGTTAACATTGCAAATTTAATCCTTTTGTATATAACAAAAAAATACCTCTGTTAATTTAACAGAGGTATTTTTATTATTGTTTTGGTAAACAGGGTATTACATCATTCCGCCCATTCCACCACCCATGTGAGGCATTGCAGGAGCAGCCTTATCTTCCGGCTGATCAGCAACTACACACTCAGTAGTAAGAAGAAGAGCCGCAATTGAAGCAGCGTTTTCAAGAGCTAGTCTTGTAACTTTTGTAGGATCAAGGATACCAGCGGCAAACATGTTTTCATATCTGTCATCACGCGCATTGTATCCATAGTCACCTTGTCCTTCTTTTACTTTTTGAACAATTACTGAACCTTCAAGACCAGCGTTAAATACGATAGTTCTTAATGGAGATTCGATTGCAGTTCTGATGATTTGTACACCTGTGATCTGATCTTCGTGAGATAGATTTAAATTATCAAGTGCTGCACTAGCTCTGATAAGTGCTACACCACCACCAGGAATAACGCCTTCTTCAACAGCAGCTCTTGTTGCATGTAAAGCATCATCAACTCTGTCTTTTTTCTCTTTCATTTCAACTTCAGTAGCAGCACCTACATAAAGGATAGCTACACCACCTGAAAGCTTAGCAAGTCTTTCCTGAAGTTTTTTCTTTATCATAGTCAGATGTAGTAGATTCGATCTGAGCTTTGATCTGATTAACTCTTGCTTTGATTTCTTCTTTTTGACCTGCACCGTTAACAATTGTAGTATTGTCTTTGTCAACGATAATTTTTTCAGCAGTACCTAGGAAATCAAGAGTAGCGTTGTCAAGTTTGAATCCTCTCTCTTCAGAGATTACTGTTCCACCTGTTAAAGCTGCGATATCTTCAAGCATTGCTTTTCTTCTGTCTCCGAAGCCTGGAGCTTTTACAGCAGCAATTTTCAATGCACCTCTGATTTTGTTTACAACAAGAGTAGCAAGAGCTTCGCCATCAAGATCCTCAGCAATAATCAACAATGGTTTGCCAGTTTGAACTACTTGCTCCAATACAGGAAGAAGTTCTTTCATTGAAGAGATTTTCTTGTCATAGATAAGGATGAAAGGATTGTCAAGATCAGCTTCCATTTTATCTGCGTTGGTTACAAAGTAAGGAGAAAGGTATCCTCTGTCGAATTGCATACCTTCAACAATCTTTACTTCTGTCTCAGTGCCTTTAGCTTCTTCTACAGTGATCACACCGTCTTTGCCCACTTTGTCCATAGCATTGGCAATCATTTTACCAATTTCCTCATCGTTGTTGGCAGAGATGGTAGCAACCTGAGCTACTTCCTGAGAGCTTTCGATTTTTTTAGATTGTCTTTTCAGGTCAGCAACGATAGCTTCTACAGCTTTGTCGATACCTCTTTTAAGATCCATTGGGTTTGCACCTGCTGCTACGTTTTTAATACCAGCGTTGAAAATCGCCTGAGCAAGCACAGTAGCAGTAGTAGTACCATCACCCGCAGCATCAGCTGTTTTAGATGCAACTTCTTTTACAAGTTGTGCACCCATATTTTCGATTGGTTCTTTTAATTCGATGTCTTTAGCAACAGAAACACCATCTTTGGTAACTGTAGGAGCACCGAATTTTTTGTCAAGGATTACATTTCTTCCTTTTGGTCCTAATGTCACCTTTACAGCGTCAGCCAATGCATCTACACCTTTTTTCAGTTTTTCTCTGGCTTCTGTATCGAAAAATATATTTTTTGCCATGGTATTTTTAATTTTTTTGGTTTTGTAATTGATTTGCTTTTAGACAATTAAGTTATTAAAGAACTGCGAAAATATCAGCTTCGCGCATCATAAGATACTCTTTGCCGTCTATGGTGATCTCAGTGCCTGAATATTTACCATAAAGAACAGTATCTCCTACTTTTACAGTCAGAGGCTCATCTTTTTTTCCTGTTCCGATAGCAACTACAGATCCTCTTTGAGGTTTTTCTTTAGCTGTATCAGGAATAATGATACCAGAAGCTGTTTTTTCTTCAGCAGGAGCAGGTTGGATTAAAACTCTGTCTGCTAGTGGCTTGATGCTTAGGTTGTTACTCATTTTGTTAAAGCGTTTAATTTTATACGTTTAAAAGTTATTTAATATCTTGGATACTGCCAGCTCTGCATTTCCTGTGCCAGAGGTAAAAAGCTGAACATTTGTCAGTGAGTGGTGAGGCATTTAAACCAAGATCTGCCTTTTTTGTTTTAAAACCTGTCATTTTTTCATTTGTATTTTTGGGTAGAATTGGATAAATTATGTGAGAGCTAACAAAATGGCATTGAATCCGTATATCTAGTATAACTTTTTTGAGATTATGAAAGAGTTAAATAAAAACTGGCTGACAGAAGGACTTATAGATTTTGAGTATAAAAGATATATGCTCCTCGCTTACCTTCAGGATGTAAAGGGAAGCTTTAATGAAAAAAAACTTTATCCGTTTCTTTCCGATCTGCTTTTTCACTATCAAAACCTTCTGCGTTTAAAGGAAAATAAACAGCTTCTGAAAGAACATTTTCCCAAGCAAATCTCCAGTGCAGATTTTGAAAAGCTTGAAATCATTTACGAAGAATTGGTCAATGATGATAAGATTATGAGGGAGCTGGAGGAGATTGTCATGTTTGCATTGCCTAAACTTAAGGATCAGTTGGTAGAGGGGAAGGAGATTTATGAAGAGATTGAGGATATGCTGTCAATAAGTCCGATAGGCTTGTCTCCTCTTAATATGGATGCAGGATACCTTTTGTTTCACACAAATAACAGAAGCGAAACCCATGTTTATGAATATCAAGTGACCTTATTTCAAACAGCGGAGGCTAAATACAGAGGTATTCATACACACTTCGTAGAAAGTATAAGTAAAACTATAGGGAATACTTATGAAAGTATAAAACTGGAGTTGATTAAAAAATATAAAAAGTTGCCAAACCCTGCTACTTTTCTCGTGAATTCAAAAATTAACTATCCCTTTGAAGAAACGGTAATGCCGATTACAAAGAGATTGTTGGTGAAAAAACTGTATTCTGAAGTTTAATTAATGTACAAATAAAAACGCCTCTAAATCAGAGGCGTTTTTATTTATAGTTATTTTATAAAAGCATTATTGAGCTGCCGAGTCATTTGTTGCAGGAGCTTTTTCCTGACCTTCAGCCGGAGCTTTAGGCATCAATTTATTTCCTTCCTGAGCTCTTTCAACATTCACACTGTTGATGCCTCCGTCATTTTCTTCTATATTATTTTTATAAAGAAGATTGACACCAAGACAAAGTACAACCAGGCCTATTGCAAATCCCCAGGTTAATTTTTCAAGCAAATCCCCGGTTTTTTTAACACCCATAAATTGAGTAGAACCACCTGCAAAATTTCCGGAAAGCCCACCACCTTTAGAATTTTGAGCAAGTACCAGAACAACAAGGAAAAAACAGGCTATAAATATTAAAACCGTGATAAAGATTTCCATTATAAATTATTTTTCGTTTTTTAATTCATTAATAAGGCCTGCAAAGTAAGTACTTTTTTCAGGATTTTTCAAACTTAATTGTGTGTAAATATCAATGGCTTTCTGAATTTTACCTTGTTTTATCAAAATTTTGGCAAAATTTTCAGATAACAATCCTTTTGACTCTACTCCAGACTTCTCTGAAAGATCTTCTTGTTCCTCGGCAAGAGTTCTGGGATTTAACGGAGGAATTGTAGGATCTTCTTTAATAAATCTATCTATTATATTTTCAACTTGCTTTTTATCAAGCTGTTTTCTCCCTCTTTCCAGGAATTCAAGGTACTGAATATGCAAATCAGCATCATTTTTACTGATTTCCTCATTATCAATATTCTTCTCGATGATTTTTTTCTCAAGAAAAGCGTTTTTCTCTTCTTCTTTCTTTAAAAAGATTTCAACCTTTTCCCAAGGGAATTTCTCAATATTGATTTTGTTTTTCCCTTTAAAGGCTTCCTTCTGAGAAAGTTCTTCCAGTATTTTATCTTCAGGGAAAGCGTACTTTTTTTCAGGCATTACAGCCATTGAGGTTGAAGGTGCCTTTGCTTCAGTATTAGTTGTATTATTATCTCTGGCTGCTTCTTCTTTCAGTTTTCTTAAATCCTGCAGGTTTTTCTGAAGGTCTTCGAAAAACTCCTTTGAGTTTGTAATAACCTTACCTGTAGGAATTGAAAATTTTTCAGGTTCCGAGGGCGTCTCTTTTGTAATTTCAGGATGAATTTCACTATCATTCTGAACTATAATATCCTCGCTTTTCTGAGATTCAGAGATTACTTCGGCTTTTTCTTCTTCAGATTTGCCTGTGATTTCCTTAGCGGTTTCGCTTATGGCAATGTTTTCTTCTTCAATTTCCTCAATGAGTACTTTTTCTTCAAGAAGATTTTCAGGCGCAGGAGCCTGCATTGCGGGAGCGAATGATTTATTTTCTGATTTAAAGGAGTATTTGGAATGATGAATTATCTTTTTTAGGTTTTTCCTGTCAAAAGAGTAAGCCGCTGCTTTTCTGATTCTTTTTTCAGCAAGCATATTGTCTGTTTCATAGGAAGCCTTCGCAAACAGGATATGAGCTGCCTGGCAGTAAGGAAATATTTTCACGACTTCTTCCAGATCTTTAAGATCTGTAGAAGAAACTTCCGTGGAGTTTGTGATTAAATCTATGAAACGTTGCTTATTCAATATTTATCCGGTTTAAGATTTTACCAGTTGGAAGATGTTTTTGTAAAGATATCCAATACCATCTGGTCCAGCATCTTATTTACTAATGTTCCTTCAACTTGTGACAATGACTGATTGGCAGGAAAATCGCCACTTGTAGGAGGGCTGGTGAATACATTGGTGAAACTGGCTTTTTCATCTAATGTATTAATAAATTTTACTTCAATCTTTATAACCAATCTGTTAATACCTGCAATTTCATTTGATTGAATACCAGTATTTGTTACATCATAACCAATTATTCGGCCCTCAAGTTGCCAGTCACCATTACTTTTTACTAATACAAGGTTGGAATTTTGCTGATAGTAGCTTCTTAGTTTTTCAGTGAAAAGCTGTGAAAGGTTAGGCGGACCATTGGCTGCGTCATTCGGAAAATTCAGGATAGAAATATTTTTTACTTCGGAAGGAATTCTTCCATCGGTAAAGGAATATACGCCACAACCTGTTAGGAAAGCAAGAATCAATACCAGCATTAGTGCATGCATGCTTAATCTAAACAGATTTGTGACAGGGATAAATTTATTCATGATACTATATTCAAAATTCTTTTATTAAATCAAAATTATTCTTCAATTTCATACTGCTTTAGTTTCCTGTACAGTGTGCGTTCTGAAATGCCAAGGTCGCGTGCAGCGTTTTTTCTTTTATTATGATTTCTTTTAAGCGCTTTCAGGATCATTTCTTTTTCCTTGTCTTCAAGTGAAAGAGATTCCTCTTCGGGCTCCTGAATTGCATCTTCTATTTTTTCTATTTCAATTCGCGCATGTTCATGCACATGATCATCAGTAGGAGGTGGGAGCAAAAATTTAGCCTGACGTTGTTCTCTGGAATATACCTCTTCGGTGATTCCTGTAAACAAGTCGGGGTGATCTTTGATCATCTGTGATCCATAATTTTCATTTTGAAGAAGGTCAAAAACAAGTTTTTTTAACTCTGTCATGTCTTTCTTCATGTCAAAGAGAATTTTATACAAAATATCTCTTTCTGAAAAATCATCTGTTTTGTTCTTATCTTTATTGTAAACTGCCGGAATTCCGCTGTGAGGTTCCGGAAGATATTTAACTAAAGTTTCCTTAGTAATATCTCTGTTAGTTTCCAGAACTGAAATCTGCTCTACAATATTTTTAAGCTGACGGATATTTCCCGGAAAACGAAAATTGTTAAGGGCAATCTTGGCTTCTTCATTGAGCCTGATAGGCTGTACTTTGTATTTGTCTGCAAAATCTGAAGCGAATTTTCTAAAGAGTAACTCTTTGTCGCCTTCACGATCCCTTAGAGGAGGGACGAAGATAGGTACTGTATTCAGTCTGTAATAAAGATCTTCCCGAAACTTCCCTTTTTCCACTGCCTTATAAAGGTCTACGTTTGTTGCAGCAACTACTCTTACATTGGTCTTTTGTACTTTAGAAGAGCCAACCTTTATAAATTCTCCGTTTTCAAGCACCCTTAGTAGTCTGGCTTGTGTGCCTATCGGCATTTCACCAATTTCATCCAAAAAAATAGTACCACCGTTAGTCACTTCGAAGTATCCTTTTCTCGCTTCGTGGGCTCCGGTAAATGAGCCTTTCTCATGACCAAATAATTCTGAATCTATGGTTCCTTCGGGAATTGCTCCGCAGTTGATGGCAATAAATTGACCATGCTTACGTGAACTTAGGGAATGTATTATTTTGGAAAAGGATTCTTTTCCGCTTCCGCTTTCTCCGGTAATTAAAACAGTCATGTCGGTGGGAGCTACCTGAATAGCAACCTGAATTGCATGATTTAAAACCGGAGCATTACCAATAATCCCAAATCTTTGTTTCACGCTTTGTATTTCTTCATTCAGATTCACGGATTCTCCCTTCGATTTTAATTAACTGATTTTGTTGAAGAGGGAATTATTTCTATAATTTCCCCAAAAAGAGTGGCAAGTGAACAGTCTGTTACAAGGACGTTCACATAATCACCAATTTTGCTGTCTCCTTTAGGGAACACAACAACTGTATTTTCAGAGTTCCTTCCTTTATATTCCAGATCTGATTTTTTAGATTCTCCTTCAACCAGCACTTTGTGTACTTTACCCAGCGCTTGCTTATTTCTGTATAGCGAATGTTCTTGTTGTAAATTGATTACCTCATTAAGACGCTTCATTTTAGTCTCTTCCGGAATATCATCAGCATACTTTTTCTGAGCAAGGGTTCCCGGTCTTTCAGAGTAAGCAAACATATAAGCAAAATGAAATTTCACCTCTTCCATGAGAGACAATGTTTCCTGATGTTCTTCTTCTGTTTCTGTGCAGAAGCCTGTAATCATATCAGATGATATACCACATTCTTCTCCGATGATATTTCTGATGGCTTTTACTCTGTCGAGGTACCACTCTCTTGTGTAAGTACGGTTCATCAAATCCAGTACTCTGCTGTTACCGCTTTGAACCGGGAGGTGTATGTAGTTACAGATGTTCTCATACTTTTTGATTGTATATAGTACTTCATCTGTAATGTCTTTGGGGTGTGAAGTGGAGAACCTGACTCGCAGATCAGGGCTGATAAGCGCTACTTTTTCAAGTAACTGGGCAAAATTTACTTTTTCAATTCCATCTTCAGACTCCCATTTATAAGAATCCACATTCTGGCCAAGAAGGGTAACTTCTTTATAACCTTGTTCTACCAGTTCTTTGGTTTCTTTTATTATAGAATGAGGATCTCTGCTTCGCTCTCGACCTCTTGTAAAGGGAACAACACAGAATGAACACATGTTGTCACAGCCTCTCATAATGGATACGAATGCACTGACACCATTTGAATTTAACCTTACAGGACTAATATCTGCATAAGTCTCTTCCTTTGATAAAAAGACATTAACAGCCTTGTTACCTTCATCTGCCTCTGCCATAAGATTTGGAAGATCTCTGTAAGCATCGGGTCCTATTACCAGGTCAACAATTTTTTCCTCTTCCAGGAATTTGGCTTTTAGCCTTTCCGCCATACATCCTAAAACTCCGATTGTCAGAGACCGCTTTCTTTTTTTCAAAGCATTAAACTGGGCAAGACGGTTTCTTACCTTTTGTTCTGCATTTTCTCTGATTGAACAGGTATTGATAAAAATCACATCAGCAAGCTCCATGCTGTTGGTTGTATCAAAACCATTCTTATGCATAATGGAAGTTACGATTTCGCTGTCAGAGAAATTCATCTGGCAGCCGTAGCTTTCTATATATAATTTTCTCTTATTACCTGTATTTTGTTCAAGGCTGATTCTGGGTAGATCACAGGCGGCTTTTTCCTCTGCTGTCATTGATTCCTTATGATTGATCCTGTCTTCCATTTTAATAAATTATTTTTGCAAAGATAAGAAATTTATTTCAAACTGACAGATTGGCAGATTTATTATTTACTAACCTGTTAATCAGCATTAAAAGTTCAGTTCATCTATAAGTTTTTGATCCAGACCGTAAATATCCTTTCGGAAGTGGACATTTTCTTTGCTATCGGTCCAGGTGGTGAAGTATACAATGTAAACAGGTACTTTTTTCTTGAGTTTCATATATACTTCCTTATCCATTCCCAGAATTCTATTAATTTCTTTCTCTTTCCACATGCCTTGTTTTGCCAAAAGATATTGAGCCAGTTTCATTGGTTCTTCCAAGCGGATGCATCCATGACTGAATCCTCTTTCCTTCTGAGTGAACAGGTGTTTAGCAGGCGTGTCATGAAGATAAACATCGAAAGTATTCGGAAATAAGAATTTCACCTTACCGAGAGGGTTTTCCGGTCCTGGAGGTTGTATAAAGGTCAGATTAAAGTTTTGTTCATTGAGTGTATGCCAAATTATGCTATCAGGATGAACAGGGGTATTCAGTTTACTGCTAACAAATACCTGCATATTATTTCTGGTTAAATAAGCAGGATCTTTTTTCTGTGAAGGAAGAAATTCTTTAACTGCAATACTTTTGGGTACATTCCAGGTAGGGTTAAATACCAGAAACTGAATTTCATTTGAGAATATTGGTGTATGTGATAATGACTTTCCTACAATGACATTCATTTGCCACGCATGTTCATTATTCTCATAGACATGCAGGGCATATTCAGGAATATTAATAGCGAGATACAGATCACCGCCTTTTTCCGGTAACCATCTCCACCTTTCCATATTGGCTGAAATTTGTAAAATTCTTTTTTCAACGGGAATATTCAATTCAGCTAAAGTGTGAGCGTTTAAAACACCTGTTGTATCAAGGCCATGGCAGAATTGAAATTTTTTGAGAGCAACAGAAAGGGTCGAGTCAAAATGATAGCTTGTATCCGCTTTTGATACTTTGTTTTCAAATGAAAGACGATAACGAAGTTGTTTTACGATTGAAGAAGTATCTCCGGGTTTAATGTTAAAAGTACTCTTTGTAATATTCCCCCAGCCACCCTGACGGGCTATTTTTCTGTATTGAATAAGGGTTTTCTTTAAGAGATTATACTGCTTATGTAAAGGGTGCAGTTTAGATGCAGAAAAAGCGCTGTCCAGGTTTGCATTGAGAATGGAAGTCAGGAGTTCTTTTTCATTGATTGTTTTTTTGGTGATAAACCAATCATACTTTTCCGGATTATTAATACCTGCCCAGATCTTCCGTGCATATTTAAAAAAAGTGATGGAAAGGAATATGTCAAATTCTTCTCTATCCTTTATATGTTCTGGGTCCGTCGATTCCTGGTGGTCAGAAAGTTCGATATAATGATGCCAGATATCATTGGTAGGAAAGCATTCCATAGAAAATCCTTCCTCATCAATATTCTTAATCATATTGATTACATAGTTTGCCTGGAGAATGAATCTTCCTTTATGAGACCAGGCAAGTTTATAATTTCTCGTTTTATAAAAAGAAAGTATATCTTCCTTCCAGATGCTGTCTTCGGGTTGATTTTGAAAATATAGATTTATTAGATTCTCATCTGTTTTCTCAATTCCGGGAAGTTTAATGGTATGGACTTTTTTTGAGAATTTACTTTTCCCTTGCAGGAAAATAATACGATACCAAAGAGGGAGAAAATGAGAACTGCAAGATGCTTTGATTTCACAAATGTCAAAGGTTAAATAATTTCAGGCATCAATTTAGGAAATTATTCTTTTGATTCCAGAATCGATTTGAGTTGTTTGTCATGATCATAAATGTCTTTCATGAAGTGGATAGTTCCTTTTTCATCAACCCAAGTAGTAAAGTAGAGAATGAATACAGGTAGCTTTTTCTTGAGTGAAATCGATTGTTCTTCTTGCCTGTATATAGCTTCGTACAACTTTTTTTTATTCCATTGAGGTTCATCTTTCAAGAGGTAAGAAGCGAGCCAGACAGGATCTTCGATTCTTATGCAACCGTGACTAAAGTTTCTTTCACTTTCTTCGAAGAGATAGTCTGATGGAGTATCATGCAGATATATGTCGTATTCGTTGGGAAATAAAAATTTTATATGTCCTAATGGATTATAGAAGTTTGATTTTTGTTTCAGTACATAGTTGAATTGTCGAGCGTCCAGATTGAGCCAGTCGATTGTGTCCGGATCTATCATTGTAGTGAATGAGTAATCTGTAAATATTTCTATGTTTTGTTTTGAAAGTATGCTTGTATCTCTTTTGATCATTGGTACAAGTTCTGTTGTAGCAATATTAGCAGGGACAATCCAGGAAGGGTTAATCACGATTTTTTCTATCTGATCACTAAATATGGGTGTGTAGGCTCCGCTTTTTCCTACGATCACTTTCATATTATATATTTCAGCATTCTTTTCGAAAACATGCATTTTAAATTCAGGAATGTTTACGAGTATGTACTTTTCCGAAGGCTGTTCAGGTACCCACCTCCAGCGTTCCATATTGACGGTGATTTGCTCTATTCTATCCTCAATGGGAATGTTCATTTCTTTAAGCGTTTCACCTTTTACAATACCATCTTCTTTCAATTTATGTCTGTATTGAAAGTGCATTACTGCTTGTTCAAGCTCTTGATCAAATGTTTTGTTATCTTCGAAATGACTAATGTCTTCGGAAAGGTATAGCCGTTTTCTTAATTTTATAATTTCAGGATTAATATCTCCTTTGATTAATACCTTGCCTTGTGGATTTACAGCAGGCCATCCGCCTTTTTCTGCAATTTCTGTATATTTATTTAATACTGTTTTGAGCTCTTTATAATCTTTATGTAAGGGTTCAAATTCAGTAAAAGGATCATTATTTCCCGAAGACAGAATGGAATCAAGGGTTTTGCCATATTTAATTTTTTTGTGCTTGATTTTCCATAAGTTTTCCAAGTCATCATTTTTGAAGTGGCCTCTCCATATTTTTTGTGAGTCCTTGAAGAAAGCAGCAGACAACAGCATATCCGTATAGATAAAGGTCTCCTGCTTGTCTTTCATTCTGAACCATTGCGTATCATTACTTTTTTTATGGCTTCTTTTAGGGCGAGTATGTTAGCGCTATCTGTTTTTAAGCCGTGTTTATTCATATGGTTAAGGTAATTTACCAGCATTTGAGCCTGAGGAATGAATTTGTAATCTTTAGACCAGGCAGGCTGGAAATCCCTTCGTATATAGAATTTCTCTAGTTTTTTTTGATACGGTTGGTATTCGGGATGTTTCTTTATGAATTTTTTTATTTCAGAATTGGAGATTTTATTTTGTTCCGGCAATAGAATGTTGAAAGATACGCTATCATTATAGTCTCTTTGATAGGTATTTGTTTTTTTAGAATCACAGGAATTCAAAAAAAGTAAGAGGAAAGCTATTAATACTATCTTCATCAGAAATATAAATTCGAGTCAATACAGATCCAAAAAGACATCTGACCAAATGCCCTATATATTGAACAACTGCTTTAGGGGAAAATGAGTTTATGAAAAAAAAAAGATTAAAAAATCAATCTTAGTAAAATAGGAAATGAATAAAAATACCATATAATTTTACTGTGTTTTTTTCAATTATATTTAAACGGATATTTAGTGTAAAATTATGAGAATCATTTGGTTTTAAGGAATTAACATTTTATACTTGTCTTTTATAATTTTATAAAAGACTGTTTATCTCCTAGTTAATATTTTTAATCTGTACTTAACATTAATTAAGATGAAGGATAACATTTTTGATTCGGACAAAGCTTTTACAATTGAAACTTTAAAAGAGTTAAAAAAGCTCATCCTTGAAGAACAAAACATCAAACCTGAGAATAAAACAAAAATTTTTGAGATGCTTCAGGAAGTTGATTTTATTCTGGGGAAATATGATACTATTTATGAGGAAATGGTAGATGTATTTTCTTCTATGGCATTACATGATTTCAGTAAAAGGCTTCCCACTGATATAGGCTTTAAGCATGACTTTTTAAGCTTCCTGACTCTAGGGATAAATATGATTAATGAGCAACTTGCTGAAAATTCCCTTTCCATACAAGGAGTTCACAAAGTTATCGAAGTAATGGAAAATAAAGACAGGGTTATTTTCATTACAGGGATAAATGGAAATATATTTTTTGCCAATTCAACCGCTAAAGATCTGGCAGACTTTAAAGAAGAGTCTTTGATTGGGCAAAAGATTGAGACTTTAATTGAAAACTATTGTAATATAGAAGAACTGATGTTGTGGGACGGAAGCCTTAATAATATTCCGATTCAGTTTCGATGGAATGGGGGGTAATATCTTCTGTATTGAATGTTTCACTGGTTATGCAATCAGGAAAAGTTGAAAATGTTATTTATGTGATAAAGTTTAAAGCTTAAAGCGGAAAGCGGAAAGCACAAAGTTTAATGATTATAATATACGGAACGATCTTTAAATTTAGTTTCGCAACTTTAAATTAAAAGCTGAAAGTTTAAAGTCTCAAAATGAAACTTTAAACTTTCAGCTTTCAGCTTTTAGCTTTAGGCTTTCCGCTTTTTAAGCTGCTTTACCGCCGCCTGCAAGGGTGTTAATGAATGAAACAGAGAAACTATCTTTCATCTGAACAAAGCCGATTTTTTCAATCACACTTGCATTAAATTTCCTTTTATTCTGTGATGCAGTAAAACCAAGAGAAACGTTTGGTGCGTTTAGTTCGCCCGCTCTTTTAACTATCTGCCAAAGTATCTGTGGATATAAGTTATGAGAATCAACAAACTCATAGTTCATCCCTGTAAGAAGGAAGCAGTATTCCGTTGCAGACTTATGACAAATTGCAATACCTGCAGGTTGATTAGTTCCTTTCAAAGATAACTCAATAAATTCCCAGGAATTTATCTTTGCCATATTTTGAAACAACTTTTTAGGGAGTAGAAAAGTATTTAATACAAAACTTTTAGCAGCAACATTTTTGTATAACTCATAGTATTCGTCAATCTTATTTTCTGAAGGATTAGTAATAATATTTACATCATATAAAGATTCAAACTTCTGTGCTTTTTTCTTGATATAGTAACGTTTCTCACTACTTACTTGATCAATGAAGTTATCGGCAGATTTCCAGTTGAAATTTTCAATTACATGTGTGTCGGGAAGAGGAACAGGAATAAATCCCTGGTCTTTGAAGAAATTATACAGATCCGTATTTTTTTTGTAAAAATCTCTTAGGTTTAAAACTACGGCTTTTTCAGTATCCTGAAGCTTCCATACAGTGTCGAGCAAAAGCATTAATGCTTTCTGCCATTCATTATGATTTTGATTTAGATACATATGTTTACCTTCGGTAAGCAATGTTCCCATGATCAGCGATTTTGAAGTGAGGAAATATTTATTTTTTTGTCTTCCCGATTCAATGATTTTCGACGATTCCGGAGGAGCAAGCATATCATCTTTGGTAAGGGCAGTTGTGAAAAATGTGGCCAATACAGGTATACCTATCTGGTCTCTAATGATATAATAGTGGAAGTTCCAGTTGTTTTCCGGTTCAAAGTTTTGAGAAAAGCTTTTTTCCATTAATTCAATACTCTCATGGTCAATAATGCCATCTGTACCTAAAAGTTTATCCCAAAGGTTCTTATCTATTTTGGAAATTGAGTTTTCGTATTGAATAGAAAATCCGGATGTGGAAGCAGGAATTGAGATTTCTTCTTTTTCCTTAAAATTAGCAACTCTTCTAAATGCTCTGTAAACGTCATTGATAGTTCTTCCTTCCTCTTCAAGTGCCCTTGGAAAATGATATGCCAATCCTTTTACGAGTTTTTCTATATCCTCTTTGGTATGATGTAATGTTATGGTAAATCGAACTCCTGTGCAGGTTTCCGGTACAGCGGGAAAAGCGGATATATTTACAAAGCAACCTTCGCCAAGCATTCGTTTGACAAGATTATATCCCACTCTTACGAGTCCCAGACCTACAAAAAATATCGGAGTATTCGGGTTGGAAACTACGGGTAAATTATGGGCCATCAGTAATTCATGACAGTAATTTATCTTTTCTGCCAGCGCAGCTTGTTTCTCATAAATTTCATCTGATAGTAGAATTTTAGCGGACGCTATACCTGCTCCTAAAACCGGAATCTGGTGTGGTCCGGAAAAAATAAATGCACCTCCACAGTTTCTTACTTTCTGGCAAAGTTCTTCATCCGGAATTACAAATGCCCCTCCGCCGGCTGCAAATGCTTTATTCAAAGAAGTGGCTACAATCATCTTAGGATGCAAGGACATCTTATTGAGTACATATCCTCTTCCATGTTGCCCCATCCACCCTAATCCATGGGCATCATCTGCATATATGTGAAATTTTTTATGACTTTTTAGCATCTCAGCGATTTGATCCATGGGAGCGAAGTCTCCATACATACTGTACACTCCGTCCATCATGTACCAAATCTTATTATAAGAGTGGCTAAGTTCTGTTACTTTTTTCTTAGTTCATCCATGTCATTATGTCGAACAATTGTAACAAAGACTCCTTTTGCTTTCATTTTGATAGCCGCATCCTGAACACTCGCATGAACCTGTTGGTCCATGATTATAGCGTCATTTTCCCCTACTACTACAGGAATTACTGCATGATGTCCAAGAGAAACGGAGGTTGACAATACCACCGGGGCATCAAAAATCTTCCTGACCAGACTTTCAAGTTCTCTATATAAAGTACATGACATGTATGTACGGGAACATGAAAATTGCACACCATACTTTTTAATTGCCTCAATAGCTCCGTCTTTAAGTCTTTCGTCGAGCTCCAGACCAAGATAACTGCAGGATCCAAAGTTTATTAACTTGTTTCCTTCTACAGTAATAATTCTTCCATCATAAAATTCATCTTCTGTAGTAAACTGCCCAACTCCACGATTTTTTCCATTTGTTACAATCTCATTAATGAGTTCTAGAACATTTTTCATAATTTAGATTTTAGTTTTAGTTAGGTGTAAGGTTTTATCAAAAGTTTATACGGATATGGTTGAAAAAAAGATGATTAAAAATTCGTTTTTTGAGAATGAATTTGCAGAATTCTGGATTGAGGATGGAATATTAATGGAAGTTTTTAAACCAGAAGTTACATCCTTAACGCCACAAGTGGCTAAGAGAGTAATTGAGGACAGGTTGAAAGTTTCTAATGGCGTTACAATGCCTTTGTTTGTTGATTTTGCAAATCTTAAATCTGTAGACAATGAGACAAGGAGATTGTTTTCAAGTGCTCATTCCCTACAATATATAAGTGCTTCAGCATTTTTGATGCATAGTTATGTTGCTTTTTATGGTGGGCGGTTATATTTGTTATTGGATAAACCTAAGGTTAAGACAGAATTGTTTCGGACAAAATCAAGGGCCATTGAATGGTTAAATATTTACAAAAAATGACGTTTATGCTATAAATACTACATTTGGTCTGACATATTGAGGTGTTCAGGGTTTTTAGTAGGTTGGTGAGTTAAAAATCTGAAAATTAGTTAATTGTGTTTTATTTAGATTAGTATGGCTTTTTTAGGGATGTTCTAATTATATTAGTGTATTTTTTGAAGTAATATTGGTTGGCTTTTTTGAATGTTTTAATGGGTTTTTGAGTCAATTTTTAATGGCTTCTGATTCTAAAAAAAGCCCTTTCGGGCCTTTCCTAATTTCCCTGGGGGATTTTAATTTTCTTCTTTAATGATATAAACCTCAAGTCAATTTCTCCATATATTTTTCCGACACTTGCAGTTGCCAGCAGTAATATACCGGTAAACAGTCCGGCAAAGGCAAAGTGGTCAAAATAAAAATGAGAAATGTAGATATTTCCGACCATGTTGGTTAGTCCAAGAATGACAAATGATTTTATCCTGTATATATATCCGATAATACCAAAAATCATTGCAAATAGCAGGCTGAAAGCCGGAAAAAACAAGTTCATATTTTCTTTGAAAGGGAAAAAACCTACCGTTACTCCAAGTGGCATTCCGATTGCCAGAAGAGTTGTAAGCATCCTTAAAGGATGATCAGTCTTAGTTTGTTTTACTCCAAAGGTCTTCCTTACGATCCTGTATATTGGCTGAAATAATGTAGCTCCACTCAGCAATGCCAACATAGCCAAATGGGGGTAATTATATGCACCTAAACATCCAGCTAAAAGCCACACGCATCCCATTGTAGAGAAAAGCAGGTAATAATTATTGTAGTTGTTTCTAACATCCGCTGTAAATCTATCCATACCCAAAAAAGATTAAATTGAAGAATATATACCTATTCAAAAAAGTAACAGTTAAATCAGGCAGGTTGTTGGCTGGGTAAAAATAATAAGAGGTTAAAGATATGATCTTTAACCTCTTATATAGTTTGTTAAACCTTTGGTGATATCAATGAGTATCTATTTTCCTCTTAAAGCTTCTAGTGCAAAGCTTAAATATACAAATGGAGCATTCCAGTTAATGGCAATCTCATTAGAGGCATAGCTGCATTTGTGGTCGATATAAGATTTTGCAGGAGCAGAAGATGGATATAATGATCCAGGGCAATCAGCTTTGTCTTCCTGTCCAGGATTCGGACCACCTGCAAGGAGGCCTGGAACCGGATCTTCAATACCGTCAGCTTCTGATGGTCTTGTATGTGGATGCATTACTTTTTTGCTTCCGAATCCCGTTAAGAAACAATATGTGGTAGCATTTCTTCCCAATAAATAATCCATGTTTGCTTGAGCTGCATCCAGATAAGATTTGTCTTTGCTTATCAAATAAGCCTGAACTAGCAGGATACCTTGGTTGGCAGCGTTGCTGTTACTTCCCCAGTTAAAATCACCTCCTGAAGCACCCATTGCTGTACCATATGCTGATTTCTCCGCATTCTCTTTATATTTATTAGCCATGGTAAGGATTTTATTTGTAATTACATCAGGGTTGATGTTTTCAAATTCGGCTAGTTTTTTAGTGTTTTGTGCAATTGTATAAAGTCCAAGAGTTGACACGTTTGCCCAGTTTGGAACAGTATAGGTTCCTGATAATGAATATTCAAGTTTGGATTCTTCAAAGTAAGCACCTTTACCTGTAGTTACAAAAAGCTCTATAGCAGCCCACTGGAATTCATCTTCAAATTTGGTGTCGCCATATTCACCTGTTCTGATACCTGGCTGGAATTTTTGATTTAATGTGGTTTGTCTGTATTCAACGTTTGGATTCTTTTTTAGCCCATGCATATGCTTTTATAGCTGCATTTTTCAGAGAGTCGGAAAGACCAGGAAGTTCTTTTTTGTATTTGGAAAATACTCTGGCTGCTTGAGCAGTTACTGCTGCAAAATCAAGAGAAGCTGCGGTTCCTTTCTGAACAACATATCTTGGAGCTTTTGCATCTGCAGGCATGACGTATCCATCAAAGCTTGGGTTGGTAAGTTTATGGTAAACACCACCGTCTTGATCTTGCATAGTAAGCATCCATCTTACGTTCCACAAGATTTCGTCAAGAAGATCAGGAATGTTGTTTTTGCTTTCCGGGATGTTAAGTTTTAATGTATCCGCAAATTTTGGAAAGTGCTCATAGATGGAAAGTAGGGTATAGGTACTAATTCCTGAGTTTACAATGTACTTATTATAATCACCAGCATCATACCAGCCTCTGGGAGAAGATATTTCAAATTTTTCAGGACGAGTAGCTGTTGCAGCAGAGCCATGTACCATTACTTTGTCGTCCGGGTGTCCTGCCGGTCTTGCCCATTTTCCTGCAAATTCAGGAAGAAGGTCTATAGAAGCTCTTTGATAGTAATATCCTCTTACACTTCCTTTAGCAACAGGAAGTAAAACCTGGTCTTTAATTTCGAAAGGGAATGAATATCCCAATTTTGGTACAAAAACGCGGTAAGTACCCGGGGTTTTAAATTTGGAAAAATCAGCTTTGCTAACATTTTCTTTTGAATGTTCCCATACAACACCAGGGGTTAGTTGTCCTGTAAAAACTGTGTCTTTCAGATTGTCTTTTAATACATAAAATTTGTCTGAAGGTGCATCAACAACGACTGCAGTTTTAGGGCCGGATGGATAAAATCCTACCTGATTCAGGCGGATATCTTCCGTAAGTTTTGATTGCGACTGTGCTTCCGGAGTAAGTAATAGAATTGGAAGAGAAAAAAGTGCTAACTTTTTGATATTAACCAATTTAATCATAGTTATTTACCGTGTTTGGATAAAATATTTAATAATTTATAAATATAGTTCAAAAATTTCTGTCTTTTACCTTTAAAAGTACTTTTATAAGGGAAAAAATAAACTAATTTTCAATTTTTTCCTGTAATTGTACAAATTCAAGAAGTGGATCTTAAATTCTGAATACTAAGCTTTTTCAGACAACTCTAGCCAGCGTAAAGTTTTTTCTTCCAGAGTATTATTAACATTTTCAAACTCTTGTGAAAGCTTTGTTAGTTCATCATGATTAATAGAAGGAGAAGATAACTTATCTGTCAGTTCTGTTTTTTTCTTCTCAAGCTTTTCAATTTCTTTTTCTAACGTTTCAAACTCTTGTTTTTCTTTAAAAGAAAGCTTTTTCTTTTCTTCTGCTGGTTTTGAAGGTGCTATTTGTTCTACCGGTTTTTCCTTAGGTTTTTCTTTTGATTTTCCCTCTGACTGTTTCTCTGTCTCTTCCAGATGATTACGAAAGTCAGTATAGTTCCCGGGGAAATCTTTGATAGTAGCTGAACCATCGAAAATGAAAACGTGATCTATGAGCTTATCCATAAAGTATCTGTCGTGCGATACAATTACCAAAGACCCTTCATAGCCCATAAGGAAAGATTCGAGAACGTTTAATGTGGGAATATCGAGATCGTTTGTCGGCTCATCCAGAATCAGGAAGTTAGGATTGCTGATCAGAACCCTAAGCAACTGCAATCGTTTTTTTTCTCCTCCACTTAACTTATTGACATAGGTGTATTGAACGGCAGGGGGGAAGAGGAATTTCTGCAGAAATTGTGAAGCGCTGAGTGTTTCTCCATTGCCCACAGGTATATGCTCAGCAACTTCTTTTACAATATCTATTACTCGTTGGTCCTCTTTGAAATCGAGACCTGTTTGTGAAAAATAGCCAATCTTTGTTGTTGATCCAGCATCAATTTTTCCGCTGTCAGGCTGTATTTTTCCTGTAATGATATTCAGGAATGTAGATTTCCCGGAACCGTTTTTACCTATGATTCCAATCCTGTCTTTCTTTTTAAAGACATAAGAAAAATCGTTGATGATCGGTTTAGCAAATTTTTTACTTATATGGTCAATTTCAATGACCTTATTTCCTTGTCTGGAGGTTTCGACTTTCAGTTCAAGTGCCTGATCGTTTCTTGTTTTGCCAGCTTTTTCTTCCAATTCATAAAAAGCATCAACCCTGGATTTGGCTTTGGTACCTCTGGCTTTGGGCTGCCTGCGCATCCATTCAAGTTCTTTGCGCAACAGGTTATTGGCCTTGTCTGTTTCGGAGTTTTCTATGGAGATTCGTTCAGCCTTTTTCTCCAGGAAGAAGCTATAATTACCTTTGTATCGGTAGAGTTTTCCTCCGTCCAATTCTACTATTTCATTGGTTACCCTGTCTAGGAAATATCGGTCGTGGGTTACGAGCAAGAGTGTTGTATTGCTGGTGGAAAGAAATCCTTCGAGCCATTCAACAGTATCCAGATCAAGGTGGTTGGTAGGCTCATCGAGGATCAACAAATCAGGACTTTCAATCAGTAACCTTGCAAGAGCAATTCTTTTTTTCTGACCTCCGGAAAGGTCTTTTATTTTCTGGTCAAGGGTGGTGATACCCATTTTGCCGATGATCTGCTTTACTTTGCTTTCATAATCCCAGGCACTGAGAGCATCCATCTTCTCCATTGCTTTTTGTAAAGCATTGGAGTCTTCGCTATTGTTCAGTGCGTCTTCATATTCTTTGATAGCAAGTAAAGACGGGCTTTCTGAAGAAAATAAGGCTTCCATCACATTAATGCCTTCTGGAAACTCTGGATCCTGGTCCAAAAAACCTACAGTTATGCCTGAAGAAACAGCAACATGCCCCCGGTCAGGATTTAACTTTCCTGATAGTATTTGAAACAGAGTGGATTTCCCTGCTCCGTTTGCTCCAACCAGTCCTATTTTTTCACCTTTACTAATACCAAAGTTTAAATCCTGGAACAACCATTTTTCATTGTATGATTTTCCTAGTGATTCGCCTGAAAGATAATTCATTGAGTTGATTTCTTGTAAAATAAAAAGCCTTATTGCATACTCAGAAAGCTTGCAATAAGGCAAAGTAAGTGAATATAAGGCAAACTTAAAACACTCTTGCTGTAGCTAATGAATGTTTATTTACTTCCACTTCAAGGTCTGCAAGTGCATTAATGAAGTAAATGTATGAATCGTAAGGGGAGTTATAAGGACTGAAGTATTTATGAACCACTCCGTCTGACCAGTATTTCGTACACATGTAATAGAAAAGATCTGATGATTGCAGTCTCGCCCATCTTTCGATCAGGTCTTTATCTCCGGAGTTTTTGACATCCTCTTCCATTGCATATAATTTGGAGAGTGATTCAGATTGCATCGAGTTGCTCAGCCATGCGCTGAGATCTCTTTCAGAATCTGCCCAGGATGTAGTCGCATGTGCATCATAAACATCTTTGCTTTGATAATCATCAGCAACCTCTCCAACGGTTTTGAATGAAAAATCTTTATTCTTTAAAATCTCTTCGGGCAGATGTGCCATAAATTCAAAAATGCCGGTTTCTTTCCATTGGTGTTCGCCAAAGGTTTCGTAATCCATAAAGAGATTGATTGTATCTGCATTACCAGCATTGTGAAGCCATGAGGCAAATTTTTGCGCAGTGAGCGGATACTCAGGCCAGTCACTGTTTGAGAATCTGAATGCAATGTCATCTGATAATCTATAGTTTTTCAGAAGACATTTGATTTTTTTATTGTTTGGAGCTGTATAAATCTGGTTAGGTGTTCTACCTTGAAGAAGGCTATCAACGCCTTCGCAAAGTATTGCTTTGTACCCCATCTTCTGAATGAAATCTGCCAGATCGTTGTTGTAAATCAATTCTGTGTTTCTGAATACAACAGGCTCCTGATTAAAGTAATGTTTTATTTTCTTTTCATGAAGTTCTATCTGCCTCACAAATTCATCTTTGGAATAGAGATAGCTTAGTGAGTGGTGATAGGTTTCTCCCAGAAATTCTACGCAGCCCGTTCTCGCAAGGTCAATAAAAGACTCCAATACATCAGGTCTGTATTTTTCGAATTGTTCCAGAGCTATTCCACTAATGGAATATGAGATTCTGAATTGCTTGTTGAACTTTTTGATTAGTTCAAGCATCAGCTTATTAGCTGGTAAATAACATTTATCAGCTACTTTATTCAGAATTTCTTTGTTTAGTCTTTCGTCCAGGTAATTGTGATCATTACCTATATTGAAGAACGAATACTGTTTTAACCGGTATGGTTGATGTACCTGAAAATAAAAACAAACTGCTGGCATAATCCGATTGATTTTTATATATATTTAAAGTACTCTTTTGTAAACATCTGCTACTTTCTCTGCAGCTTTATCCCATGTTAGATTTTCAAGATCACGGAATGCATCTTTGATTACGGATTCTCTGAGAGAATCGTTCTGAAGCAAGGATATAATATGGCCTGCCATTTTATCAACGTCCCAGAAATCTGCTTTCAGTGCGCCATACAATACTTCTGATACTCCAGATTGCTTTGATATGACGCAAGGGATTCCAAACTGAGCAGCTTCCAGAGCAGAAAGTCCAAAAGGCTCTGATACAGAAGGCATCACATAAACATCAGCAATTGAAAGCAGCTTGTGTACTTTCTCTTTGTTTAAGAATCCAGTGAAATGGAATTTATTTCCAATTTGTCTATAAGCACCTGATTCTATGAGTCCTCTTAGTTTATCTCCTGTTCCTGCCATTACAAATCTTGAATTGGGAGCATGCTCTATTACTTTAGATGCTATGTCAAGGAAGTACTCAGGACCTTTTTGTCCTGTAACCCTTCCTAAAAAGAGAACAAGTTTTTCAGGAAAATCCTTCGTATCGTGGAATACATGAACAGGATCAGCTCCATTGTGTACAGGATAAATTTTTCTTTCATCCACATCATAATGGTTTTTAGCTATAGAACCAGTGTAACGGCTCACCGGAATGATGGCATCTGCATAATGCATACCCCATCTTTCGATATCATACACCCAGCCTCTGCTGTCAGGTCCGCCTCTGTCATAGTCTAAAGAATGCACATGGAGCACTAAGGGCTTGCCAGATAAAGCTTTAATTTCGATCCCGGCAAGAAAGGTCATCCAGTCATGACAATGAATAATATCAAAATCTTTTGTCATAGCAAGACGAGCACAAAACTTGGCATATTCAATCACCTTGTTGATGACATCATCTCCGTACAGGTCGCCTACTTTAAAGACATTCACATTGGTATCCAACTTGAAGTCTATAGACTTTCCTCTGATGATATCGAAATCTGATTCAGCAGTTTCATAAGGAAAAAATATTGGCCTCTACAGTAGTGACATGAGCAAATTCTTTATAGTATTTGCTGGTGCGGATCTTTTTAAGATTTTCTACTTCGACGTTATTCAACCCGATCAGTTCCACATTATTAACCATGTAATTAGGATCTGATTTTGGGATGATCATGGACAACTCTACATGTTGGGACAAAGCTTTGCACAAGCCGAGACAGGCAACCCCAAGGCCGCCATTTATAATGGGAGGAAACTCCCATCCGAGCATTAGTACTCTTGGTTTTCTCATATTAGTCTTTCCTTGAAAAATCTACTTTATAACCAGATTATCAGCGTAGTGTTTTTCTTTTTTTAAATAAACTTAATTGAACAAAATCAGTTTATCAATAACTCAACATTATAAAAATAGTTTTAGTTGAGACTTTTGAAACCGTTGGAAAATTGCTCAAAGAGAGTAATAACGAATAAAAAAAAAAGAGATGTTTTCGCTCTTTCTTTTTTAATTGTTAAAAAAAGTTTTTACTCTAGTAAAGCAAAAGAAGAACTTTATTGGAAAGTGTTAATAAACAAATTTAAAATTGTACTATGTCTTTTTTATGCAACCTTTTGCCGGGTTTTGCATAAAGGGCTTTAAAATTGTTCTTATGGAAAGTTACATGAATCTAGGGCAGAATCAGATATCTGTTCAACAGTTTCCCGATACAGTTCAAAGTTGGAAACGCGATGGTTATACCTTTTATTTCTATTGTACGGAATCTGCGTTAGAGGTGAGTGTTAAAAGCGATAAAGTGATTCGCTTCAGGTATTCTCCCGAGAGCATTTTTCAAAGAGATTTTTCCTATTCAGGCGCTCATAACTATGAGGGAAAGGTTAAAGCACTGGATATTAAAGAAGATGAAGAGAAGTTTACAATCTGTACTGCCTTTCTTGATATCATAATTACCAAGCATCGCCTGCTTGTTACAATTCTTGATAAAGAAGGTAAAGTTGTGATCGACGATGAAAAGGGGTTTCATTGGGAAGAGCACAAAGACTATGGTGGTGAGATTGTGATGATGAGTAAAAAGGTTCAAAGTGGAGAACACTTCTTTGGCCTTGGTGATAAGCCTACAGACCTGAACCTTAGAGGTAAAAGATTTGAACTCTGGGGTAAAGATACCTATGGGTTTATGAAAAATGCAGATCCATTATATAAGAACATACCATTTTTCCTGGGGCTTCACCATAAAATAGGATATGGTGTGCTCTTTGATAATTCTTTCAGAACATTTTTTGACTTCGGCTTTGAAAGAAAGAATGTATACAGCTACTGGGCGCATGGCGGAGAGATGAACTATTATTTCATCTATGGTCCTGAACTTATGGATGTAGTCGAAACCTACACCAATATGACGGGTAAGCCTGAGCTTCCTCCTTTATGGTCCCTGGGATATCATCAATGTAAATGGAGTTACTATCCTGAAAAGGTTGTTAAAAACATTGCTTCAGAATTCAGAAAAAGAAGTATACCCTGTGATGCTCTTTATCTTGATATTGACTATATGGATGGCTTCAGGTGTTTTACCTGGAACAAAGATTATTTCCCTGATCCTAAAGGACTGACAACTGAGTTGGCAAAGGATGGTTATAAGCTTGTGGTCATTATAGATCCGGGTATTAAGATTGACAAGAATTATTGGGTATATCAGGAAGCTATAGAAAAGGATTATTTCTGTAAGAGGCAAGATGGTCCGCTGATGCGTGGATCTGTATGGCCGGGAAAATGTAACTTCCCTGATTTTACCAACCCTGAAGTGAGAGAATGGTGGTCCGGATTGTTTAAAGGACTAATAGAGACAGGAGTTCGGGGTGTCTGGAACGATATGAACGAACCTGCTGTATTTGAGATTGAAACATTCCCTAATGATGTGAGACACAACTATGATGGCGATCCTTGCAGTCATAGAAAAGCTCATAATGTATTCGGCATGCAGATGGCAAAAGCCACATATGACGGCATCAAAAGATTCCTTGCACCAAACTACCGTCCTTTCAATATTACAAGGTCAGCTTACTCTGGAATACAAAAATATTCTAGTGTATGGACGGGCGATAACGTAGCTTCATGGGAGCATTTGTGGCTTGCCAATGTAATGTGTCAGCGACTTGCTATTTCAGGTATTTCATTCTGTGGTTCTGACATAGGTGGATTCATAGAAACACCTTCCGGTGAAATGTATATTCGCTGGCTGCAACTTGGTATATTTCACGCTTTCTGCAGAACGCACTCTTCCGGTGATCATGGTGATCAGGAACCTTGGTCGTTTGGAGAAGAATATGCAGAGCTGGCAAAAAAGACCATTGAGTTAAGGTACAGGTTATTGCCTTATTTGTATACTACCTTTTGGCAGTATTCAAAATTCGGTACGCCATTCTTAAGACCATTGACTTTCCTGGATCAAAACGATACAGAAACTTATTTCCGTCAGGATGAATTCGGAGTCGGAGATAATTTACTTGTTATTCCAGTGACCCAGGCAGAAGCGGATGGTCGCTGGTTATATCTGCCTTCAGGAGTCTGGTATTACTTCTGGGATGATGAGCGTTTCCATGGTAATATGGAGGTATGGGCAGAAGCAGACCTTAACAGAATGCCCCTTTTTGTAAGAGCAGGATCTATTATTCCGATGTTTCCTGTAATGCAATATGTTGGAGAGATAGAATTGAAAGAATTAATTCTACATGCTTATTATTATACTAAACCTCATACATCTGTTGTATATGAAGATGCAGGTGATGGTTATGGATATGAACAAGGGCAGTATAACGTAAGAACCTTCAATACCAGTGGTTCTGATAATCAATTTGTAATTGAGCAATCTTCACAGGGAGAATTTACTCCGACTTACCATAGTTATGCAGTCAATGTACATGGTTTGTCATTTGACCCTAGAAAGTGTGAAGTTGATGGTCAGGAGGTAGCCTTTACTATGGAAAATCAGGAAAAAAATGAAATTAAGGTAATGGTTCCGATTCATTTCGGTAAGTTAGTGATATCATAAAATGAATGAAATAAATTTATACTTAGAGCACACTAATTTAAAACCAGTCATTACCGATAAAGATGTTGACAAGTTGGTCGCAGAAGCCAAAGAGTTTAAGCTCTTTGGCATTTGTGTTCCAACTTTTTGGCTTAAAAGGGCAAAGCGTGAAATAGGCGATGAGAATATCAGTCTAGTCACAGTGATTGGCTTCCCATTAGGTTATCAGCTTACGGAAACGAGGCTTGAGGAAATAAAACATGCCATTGCAATGGGTGCAGATGAGCTCGATCTGGTCATGAATATTTCTGCTTTTAAATCAGGAATGGAGTGGTTTAAAATTGATATTGCTAAAGCTGCCAAATGTTGTCATGAGCAGCAAAAGGTTCTGAAAGTGATTATTGAAACAGCATATCTTTCTGATGAAGAGATAGTAAAGGCAAGTAAAGCAGCAGCAGATGCAGGGGCTGACTTCATCAAAACTTCAACAGGACTTGAACCTGCAGGGGCTACTGCTGAACATATAAAGCTAATTAGACAAAATATTCCTTCATTGACCGGTATCAAAGCTTCGGGAGGAATAAAAACATTAACGGATGTCAAAGCAATGATAGATGCCGGAGCTGACCGCATTGGGACTTCTTCTTCTGTTGCTATTATGAAAGATTATCTTTTGTCCTGATTTTTATCCGTATCTTTTCAGGATTGAAGAATCATTTATGTTATGCAATCGAAATACATGAGAGCTTTTCTAACTATCATATTTCTGTTGGTTGTCGTATTGGCCCAAGCACAGCAATCAACTTTTTTTAAGAGAATAGATTTTCGGATCGATACTGCTGAATATCATTACCCTAAAGATTCAAGAGTTTATAAGGATGAAAAAACTTTGTTTTTTAAAGCGGAAAACAAAGATGAGATTATGGAAATAATTCTATATCCTGAAGAGGAGATAAAGATAAAGCGACTACATATTGCAGGATCTTCAGATTACATAGTGCTTGATTCTTTAAAGGAAATAGGAAATAAGTATTTCAGAGGAAAGATAAGGTTACAAAATCTTCCGGATATTAAATTTCTAAGATTGGTGATGATTGCAGAAACTGATGAAGGCTTGATCACGGATGAAATAAAGATGAGTCCTTTCTTCGAAACCTTTGTTGGGGCGCCTTCTGAGCTTCAGGATCTGTATTTAGGCGAAGACAGGACTATTGAGCTTTCTGCAAAGAATATTTTTAACATCAGAATTCCTTCTGACTGGCAGGTAGCTGGTCCTCTCAAGTTCAGACTGCAAAAGGGAGATAATCATATTAAACTTTTTATTCACCCTGAAAGCTTGGGTTATAAAGACTTGATTTTAAATCTTAAGACTGTAGCTCCTTTTCTGAAAGGTAATAAAGAATTAAGTTTTGATCTTCCACCTGTCAAATTAAAGTTTAATATAAAGCCAAGTCGCATTGGTTATGTGAATCTTGACAGAAATGAATTCTTCCTTGATCCAGCTTCACTTCATACAGAAGAAGTACAGATTGATTTTCACAGAAATTTTGAACTTGGAAAAACCTATAGGGTAGAAAATCAACAAAAGCCCGGAGGTCGCCTTGTTGCAGAATTGTATACAATCTCAGTGGTGGGAAACAGTAATAAAATTCTGGCTGTCTTGAGGCCCTATACACTTCATAAAATATCTGAAGGTTATCTGTTTATTAAAGATGGTGATGAACTTGAGTTTATTACTAATTTTAATGTATTGGAAAAGCCTACCATTGAGAATATATCTGTGCTTAGGGAGGGGCAGGATTGGACAAGCAGCACTGTGGTTTATCCCGGAGAAAGAGTGGAAGTGAAGATAGAGGGGAGAGGACTTTCTAAAGCTGATTTTTATTTTGACGGAGTGAAAGATGTCAAATATGATACAACAAGAACTTCCGATAATGTTAAATTCTATCTTATAAGAATTCCAACGGATATTATAAAAAAGAAGAATTTCTCTTTATATGAATGGAACCATCACTAAGTATGACCTTCAGTTGAGAGAGTTTCAGATACCCAAGGCTTTAGGGTTTGTAGGATTGAGTTATGATAAAGAAGTGTTCCCGCTTTCGGGAAATGTCTTTAATAAACCTGTTCTGACAAGAGCACCAATTAAAGATATCAACATCGTATTTTTTGAGAATAATATTGATACTAAGGCCAGATTCTATGGAAAGCAGTACCTGAATATTGAGGTACGGATCTACAATACTAAAAGTGATCTTATTGAATTCCAAAAGATAGAAAATGTAGTTGTTTGTCCAGGAGAAGCCTCTCCGAGATATTTTTTCTATGATGTCAAAGATTGTAAAAAAGGAGAGATAAATATTAACGACTATCTGTTGCACAAGACCTATGATATGGAAGGGTGGTGGAAGCTTGAGATTACCATAAAACATAACGATCAGAAATATAGCCTTCCTGGATATTCACAGAAAATTACTTTTATTAAGGAAATGGTAACAGCACTGGATCTTCAGGTTTCCTTTCCTACAGGGCTCTTGGTAAAGAAGTTTTCTCAGTCTGGCTTTGGTAATTTGACAGGTATAAGTATAGCCTTTCTTGCTCAGTTCAGTTTCTATGATCAACAAAAGGTTGGTAAACTTAAGCCGTATAAGGTGGGAGCTGGGTTTATTGCTTTGGATATTTTTAACCTGAGTGAAAATAATAAGCAGCGAGATCTAGGCTTTGTAGTACTTGGCTCATTATTCCCGGTCAGAAAAGAATCCAAGTTTAGTTTTCCTTTATATGCAGGCTGTGGGTATCTCTTAAAGAACAATACTTTCTTTGTTGTATTTGGTCCGGGGGTGACATTTAATTTCTAAATTGATAAAAAGAAAAAGTAAACTTTTACAAACACTTTTACCTTGAATTCAGTTATGCAGCGATGCGAAAGGGTGGTAACTCTTCTAATGTTGAGCTTTTAACATCTGAGCGCTCCACAAGAATAAGATTGAGCTATCTGGCAGATGGATGATTGAAGTTGCAAATTATTTGTATCCATCAGATCCTTCAGTGCTCAGGATGACAGAGTAGGATTGATATAGAATACTTTTTCAAATCAGATTCAAATAACTTCTTAATTATTACAAAATGAAATACAAACTTTTTGGAAAGAGCGGTCTCAGGGTGTCTGAGCTTTGTCTTGGCACTATGACTTTTGGCGGTGACTGGGGATATGGAGCTGATAAAGACGAGTGTCAGAAGATGTTTGACATCTTTATTAAAGCAGGAGGGAATTTTATAGACACGGCTAACCGCTATACAGAAGGTACCAGTGAAAAATTTGTAGGGGACTTTATCGCAAGTGATCGATCCAGATTTGTGGTTGCCACCAAATATTCACTATATAACAGAATGCATGATGTGAATGCTGCAGGCAATCATAGAAAGAATCTTGTGCAGTCGCTTGAAGGAAGTCTGAAAAGATTAAAAACAGAATACGTAGATGTTCTGTATCTCCATGCATGGGATTTTACAACACCTGTAGAAGAGGTATTGAGAGCATTGGATGATCTTGTAAGGGCAGGAAAGGTATTTTACATTGCCATAAGCGACACACCAGCATGGATCATCTCTATGTCCAATGCTATTGCAGAGTTGAGGGGCTGGTCTTCCTTTGCAGGTATGCAGGTGGAATATAGTCTGCTACAGCGTACGCCAGAGCGGGAGTTTCTGCCTATGGCAAGACACCTGGATATTGCAGTGACAGCATGGGCGCCGATAGCAGGAGGTGCACTGACTGGAAAATACCTTGGCGGTGGAGGAGATGGTAACAGACTAAAACCTGATAGTGTAAGATTAAATGCCCGCAATCAGGAAATCGTATCCTCTGTAAGAGAAATAGCAGAGGAGGCTGGCTGCTCCTGTGCACAGGTGGCCCTGAACTGGTTAAGACAGAAGAACCAGGTGGTGATACCGGTCATAGGTGCCAGAAAAGAAAATCAGATGAGAGAAAATATGGCCTGCCTGAATTTTAAACTCACTAACGATCAGATAAAAAGACTGGATGAGGCAAGCAAAATAGAGCTGGGATTTCCTCATGATTTTTTGGTGAATGATGGCATGAGAAATAATTTATATGGAGGAATGAGGCATGCCATGGAAAATCACAGGGAAAAGTGGTAATATTTGAATTCTGATTTTGGAATTATCTTGAAATACTCATAAATTTGTAAAACCAACATTGATGCCCAGGTGGTGAAACTGGTAGACATATACGTTTGAGGTGCGTATGCCGTAAGGCGTGGGGGTTCAAATCCCCCCTTGGGTACTTGACAGGAAAAGCTGACTTTTTAGTCAGCTTTTTTGCTTTAAAATCTGCTTCAAAACCCTTCAAAGCTAATATTACCTCACTTTCACGGGTGGTTCGACACTTGTTATTTTCAATCATTAGATTTTCTGGAAAGATTGAACCAATGATCTTCTGCTTATTTTCAATGGTTGCTTTATCATAAAAAGCTTTAAGATTTTGAATCAGATTAATTCCGAATTTCAAGTACTTTGTGAAATTGGTTTCGATGCTTCTTAAGTCCTCAAGTTTTTCAGCCAGATCTTTTATCTCCTCTTTGAATTTAGGTTTCATAAAAAGATAACTGTCTTTCTCTATTTCGTTGAGAACATATTTCTCTTCAAGAGCAGCAAGTTTCTTTTTCTGAAATATTGATCTGTTCAGCGAGTTTTTTAATCTCCTTTTCGTTGTCTTTCCTCCTCTGATTTGTAAATGCTACCCATTACTTCAAGATATAAGGATGCAATTTCAGGCTTTACAGCTATTTCATCGAAATAATCATACAATGCATTGTGAGCGACTTCTACAGGCATCCTTTCTCCACAATCAGGTCTGCAATGATAGTAGTTGTAATAATTGTTTCTGCCTTTTGAAGAACTGCTTGTCATTATTCTGCTACATCTTGGACAGGTTAGCATTGATCTGAGAGGCATGGCTTCATTTAACTTGTCATAATGTTTCTTCTTGCCCTTCATTTTTGTCCTAAAGACTTTCTGTACTTTATTGAATAACTCTTCAGAAACTATCGGCTCGTGTAAACCCTGAATAATCTGAGCTTCTTCATCTTTATATTCGGCTACATAAACCTTACCCATATAAAGAACATTTTTAAGCAATTCAGGGAATCTTGTTCTGCTTACTTTAAGACCTTTTTTCCACATGATGCGCCTTAATTCTTCGGCAGCATAATTGCCTGTGGAAAATAATTCAAATGCTTCAAGAACAAGATGCTGTTGTTCTCCTAAAAAAAGTAATGGCTTATTTAAATGATCTCTGCCGTTTTTAAAT
Organism: Sporocytophaga sp.; assembly: GCA_024707265.1. Lineage (GTDB taxonomy): Bacteria > Bacteroidota > Bacteroidia > Cytophagales > Cytophagaceae > Sporocytophaga. The sequence continues at coordinate 1,284,563 of JANQAB010000002.1, forward strand.
CCAATAGGCGCAGTTCCAGTCCAACGACCCTCTTTGAAGCTTCTGCGCATCCCCATTTTGGTATTAATTCCTCTGACATCATTGTCTATCTCTGGAATAGTGAGATAAATGGATAGCATCATCTTATTATGAGGAATGGAAAAATCAATCCATTGTTCGATAGCGTTAACCTCAATATTCATCTCGGAAAACTTTTTGATTTCCTGTAGAGCATCTGTCTGGTTTCTTGAAAAACGATCCCATTTGCTTACGAGAATATAGTCAACCTCTCTCTTGTGTGCTTTACTGTATTTAAAAAGTTTTTTATACTCGGGCCTGTCAAAGTTTTTTGCTGAATAATCTTCTTTATAAATATCAACAACTTCCCATCCTTTGATTTCGCAAAATTTAGTTAGAATCAATTCCTGATGTCCCAAACTGTAACCATACTTAGCCTGCTCATCCGTTGACACTCTTACGTACAGAATTACCCTTTTCATTGTCTTTCAGAATTTGTTTAAAAATTTCATAATCAATTGCTCCCAGAAGATACAAAATATCTCTGACTCTCTTAGCTTCCTGCTCAGAGTACTTCCCTCCATTGCTGTTAAGTATCTTTCTGCAATACTCAACAGACAGCCTTCTTTTTTTCTTCCATCCCCACGAATCATTCAAGTTCAAACCAATAAGTACCAGCATTTTCGATTTTTTAAGAGTTTTTTACATCATTTATTTAAATAAAGTTGTTAAATTACTTGTAATTTTAATAACTTTTTCTTAAAATTGCAAGTAAATGACAATATTTATTTTATGGCTATTGCATAATAATATTAATGTAAAATAGAGTTTTTTTATGATTAATAACCTTATATTTTGGTATTATAAATAACTAAAAATAATAACTAATTGGGGTATCAATCATTAAAGAATTGTGGGGTATGAAGAAGCCGAAGAAGATAACAGTTAAGTTTTTTGTGCATGAAAGCCTTAAGCCTAAAGTAGAAGATGGTGTAGAGCGTTTTCCGCTATATATGAGAATAACTTATCAGAGACGTAATACAATGCTGAAAAGCTTCTATGGTGGGTATTATAAAGATCTGAAAGAAGTGGAAAAGCTTCACTATCCTGGGTTTCTGGAATTTGAAGAGCGGAACATTCAAAAGACTATAAATTATGAGATAGCGAAATTAGGAGAAGCCTTTGATTTAAAAGGAGTACATGAGAAATATGAAGTGTATTGTATCGGCATTTATAAAATACTTGAAAGTTATTTTAAGAATGTTCTCTGGATGGCTGCACTTAGAAGTGAACCTGCTGAATATGCAAAGGCTTTAAATTTTTCTGATGAAGAAGTTAGTTTTGAAACACTGTTTCAAATTGGCAGGAAAATATATCCCGTAATTGATAAGCATTTGCCTAAAGATTTTGAAGAGGAAATAGAGATCTATCAACTTTTTACAAAGTTATATCAGGGTTCATTTTTTCAATATACGTTTCCTACAGTAGTAGAATGGCTGGACGGTTCTGCCATAACTGATTATCGCAAAAAACTGGATACTTTTTTGAAAGGCGATAAAAGAAAACTTGAAAGACATATTGCTGTCATTAACAGGATCGTTAATACAGGTATAAGCTAGTAACAGATACGAAAATAAAGGCAGTTTTTTAATTATAGCTTATTGGTATTCGTCAAATCAAATTAGTCAAAAAGATGGGAGTAAGAAAAGATCGTTATCATAGAGATAGTCTGGAGCTTCTTTATGATTATTTGAGGACTTATGAGAAATCTAAAAAGCCAGTCGAGTTTGAAGTGTATGTAGATGAGGTGAAGGCTGTATCAAGGACTTCTGATATTTCATCTATCATTTACCATGAACTCCTTGTTAATGATGAAACAAAGGTTGTGAGCTTTATTTTATATCGAGGCAAAAGCAATCACAATGACAAGTACCTATTTTACACTGGGGAGATTCCAAAGGATAAGGATGTTTCAGAAAAGGAACAAGAATTCCTGATTAAGCAGAGAATTGAGATGGAACGTATCAGGCTTGAGGTGGAACATTTGAGGAAGGAAAATGGAGAATTGAAAGCTAAGAATAAAGAACTGAAAGTGGCATACAAAACCATTGTCAGAGAAATTGAAGTTCTTAAATCAACAAGCGATAAAGACTTTTTGAATAAAATCTCTGGTCTTTTAAACAGCATTTTAAAATGAGATATTGAAAATCTAACTATCGAAAAGGAGAATCAGAAATGGTTCTCCTTTTATTTTTAAAGCAATTGGTGATGGCTAAATATTTCTTGCTGACCTATATCAAATATTCGTTAATATGCTTTAATATAATTACTTATGGTTATGAAAAGAGGTGGATAGGGCGAGCCTTATACGTCTCATTTTTTCTTCTTCATGATGAGATGTACTTTTTAACGTCCCTGAATCAAAGTATGCAAAATCAGATATATTTAATCGACCATCCCAATCGTCATTTCCATAATCACCTCCAATGATTAGTTTCTCACCAACAGAAGTCCATATAATTTCCAAGTCATTTTCGTTAAGTACTTTTAACAAGACATCTTTTCTAACTAATAGACAAGAAATGGTTTCACAATTTACACTTGGGTCGAAACAAATCACTTCTCCTTTTTTATTTAAAAACTCACCTTCTACTTTTGAATATTGCATGTCAAGTAACTTAAATAGGAGGTTACTTGGCTTATAGAAGCTTATGGCTTCTTCCTTTGATGCATCGTATTCTTTTTCCCATGAAAAGCGGATGGTTGTATTTGCTGTATTACAAACCTTTTCATCTGATTTATCATCGTATAGTTCATCCCATTCACTTCCCCCATAGTAATAGGTGTTGAAAGTCTTATTAGCAGAGGCCCAATAGTATTCTCTACTATACATTTCGTATCTGTTTGCACATTCCGACAAACCGCATCCTCTTAAATTTCTATTTGATAGATAATCGCTTATCTTTTTCAAATCTCTCTTATGTATGATATGACTGCTTAAATCATAAAATAAGCGTTTTTGAGGGGTTTCATATTTTTCTTCACCTAATGGAGTTGGCTCTATCCATGAAGGAAGCACTTCAAGAATTAGCCATTCTATTCCATCGTTATCAGTTACATTTATTAAGCTTGTCGGATTAGGCAAATCGTCTGTGATGAAAATCCAATCTTTATTCTCATGCTTCCAATTTGCATATACAAAAGAATTCCACCAATAGGTTGCCGATTCGTCTTTAGGATTGCCTTTAATAATCATTGTAGGGTCAATATCCCTAACATATGGATTCCAAGGACCTTCATACTTTTCTTCTTTTGCATTCTTGCTATACGAATTTTCATACATTGGACAGTTATCTGAAACACGTGCTAATATTTCGTGGAGAGCAATCCATTGATATTTTTTTCCAATTCGTTCTTCATTATGAGAATATCTTCCTGTAAATCCAATCTTCCTATCGAATAACCCGTGTTTTTCAGTATCATATCCATATTTCTCGATAATCCATTTTACCGCAAGGTTACTAAAGGCATCAGCATCCACTTGCCAATCAGATAATGCTCTTTGAAAAACATACCTACCAAAATCACCATATCCTCCTCTTTTCTCAGTTCTCATTGAACTCATTATTGAGTTTTGACTCCAATATTGTTCTTTAAAGTTCTTGCCATTATAATCAAACTTAAACTTTTTAATGTCCTCGTGAGTGGGCAAGGAAGTTGGCAAATCGCTTTTGAAAGGAGGTTGAGTTTTTGATAATTCAAAATCAAATTTATGGCCTTTGAATATTGCAAATTCTATTATTCCCTTTGCGTAATCTCGTAACAGAATATCAGGAACTACATATTCTGTATAAAACACCGATTGATAGACACATTCACCTAAAGGTTTTAACATTTCTATATTACTTGTTCTGACAGCGCAACCGTAAGCAACAGCATATAGTCGTTGTAGAACATATGGGTCATTTACTTTTTCAAATATTTTAATTAGTTGAATTATAACATTAATCCTTTCTTCCAATAAACAAACTAAGGCTTTAGTGGCAGAATCTCTTAATGTTCGGTTACAACTTGTCATAAACCAAAACATTGTTTGACACATTAAGCGAATTGATTCATCCGAAATATTATTTCTATTATCATCTGTCCAGGCCCAATCAATCATCCTTTTAAGTGGCGTAACTTGGTTCGAATATGCGGAATATTGTCTATGAATATATTGTGTCCACCATGCATCTCGGTCCGCCATACTAAATTCCCATAGATGATTATGTAGAAAATCACTATTAAAATAGTTTTTTGGATTGGATGTAACTAATAAGATAGTTTTAAGAAAGTAATCGTGATACCCTAATTTTTCAACTACTATATCGTTTATATATTGCTTTAATTTTTCTGTCAGAGTTTCCTTCTTCCGCCAAATAATACTGTCTATTAAAGCAATTGCTATAGTTTCAAACTCTCTTGCATCTTCAGCAGCTTCATATAACTCTATATTCGCTTGTTCAGGTAGTTGAATCGATAGAGCTTCAATTATTCCTCTGTTATACCTTGCCTCATCTTCAGTTTTTAATATCTCAAATAGTTTTGAACCAGTGGAAAAAAGAACTCTTAGGGTTATCCTTGTTTAAAAATTTGGATAATAAAAATGAAGCAATTAGATGATCGCTAAACCTTTCATATGAAATGTAAATAACATTAAAATGCTTATAGTCTCTATTCCAATGAATGTTTTCTGTTAGAATACCTTCTGATATTAAGTCTTTAAAAAATTGTGGTTTGTTAATTATGGCTTTCGTTTCTTTCATTTCAGTTATGAATGAAAAACAATCTTCGAACTCCATAAATGAGTGATTGGTATCAGCGATTTCTGACGCAACCTTTCCTACTACATTTTGAACTATTCTTAAATTTCTTGGTAAGTTGTGTTTGTCAGATATTGTTTCGTTTATAGTATCCAAATAGAAATTTATAATTGCCGAAATACCTTCATGTCCATCGGGAATTTCATGTTGTAGTCGGAAAACAAAACTGCACAGTTTTCGGAAAATAAGAGTGCACAGAAATTGGCAACAAGAATGCACAGGTAAGCTACTTTCGTCGATAGGAAAAAATCGACGAGTAAATGAATGTGTATTTAGCCAAATTGATGATGTATCACGAAGTTCACCGAATGTCACGAGAGGGGTATTCGACCTCCAGAATTAGCCAATATCTTGTCCTGAATCGCCGCACAGTTGCAAGATACCTCTCCATGTCAGAGCAGGAATACGAAGCCTTTCTTATAGAGCAAGTTGACCGCAAAAAAGTATTACTTCCTTATGAAAATTTCACTAAGGATCGTTTAGAACGATATCAGGACACTTCAGCAGCCCAGATGCATGACTGGCTTAAGGAATGTTATCCTGATTTTCCTCAAGTAAGCCAGAAGACAGTATTCAACTTTGTACATTGGGTACGAGATAAGTATAATCTTCCGAGAATCAAGCCAGAAAGGCAATACCACCCTGTAGAGGAGTGTGCTTATGGAAAACAAGCACAAGTGGATTTTGGAGAATACAACATGCGTACCTCAGCCGGAAAGAGAGTCAAGGTATTCTTCTTTACTTTTGTTTTGTCTCGTTCCAGATACAAGTTTGTATGGTTTACAGATCAATGCTTTACAGCAGAGGTCGCAGTTAAAGCGCATGAACTGGCATTTGATTATATGCAAGGAGTACCGGATGAGATTGTCTATGACCAAGATAAAGTGTTTATAGTAAGCGAAAATGCAGGAGAGATCATCCTGACCAATGTTTTCAGATCCTACACATCCTCAAAGCCATTTACTGTACATTTTTGTCGTAAATCTGATCCTGAGAGTAAAGGGAAGGTAGAAAATGTAGTTAAGTACGTAAAGCAGAACTTCCTCTACAACCGTACATTTTACAACATAGAAACCCTCAATGATGAAGCTATGGGGTGGTTAGGTCGCACAGCTAACATGTTACCTCATGCTTTTACCCAAAATGCCCCTTATAGCGAGTGGATCATTGAACAAGACTTTTTAAAGCCTCATCTGGCACATGTTCCTAAAGCAGCCCCTCTGGCATCTGTTTACACAGTTCGCAAAGATAACAGCATCTCTTATAAGTCTAACTTATACTCCCTTCCATTAGGCAGTTATAAAGGCCGTGGAACTGTAGTGTCTGTATACACTGAAGCCGATATTCTAATCATTTTTGATCAAAGCGGTACAGAGCTTTGCCGACATAAAATAGTGGCTGGAAAAGGGCTTAAAGTCTTTAATACTGACCACAAAAGAGATAAATCGTCTGCTATTAATGAAATGATAGATCAGCTGGCTATACTCCTTCCAGATCCTGTTCAGGGTAAGAACTGGCTTAACCTAATCAAAACCGATAAGCCCCGCTATATCAGAGATCAACTGATAATAATCAGAGACACTATACAATCAACGGAAACAATCCTGGTGCAAAAGGCTATGGACTACTGCGTTGAGAATAAAATAACCAGTGCAATAGACTTTAAGGCCATAATAGCACATTATCTGCAAACAGAACGTCAAAATGAAGCTGAGGAGCGCGCATAGTATCACTTAATCCACTTAACGGAAAATTAATTGAAGATGCCTTTAAAGAGCCCGAAAAGAGCTCTATTAACGATTATCAATCAATCTTCAATAATAATTAATCTACTGGGAGGGAAGCAGAGCATTCCC
>JANQAB010000008.1 GCA_024707265.1 Sporocytophaga sp.
GACTTCATTTTGATTTTCTTGCAGGTATTGGGTTTCAGACAAAAAGTATAAAGATTTTTTATGGTCAGAATATCTCGGACCGGAAACATTTGTATAACGGTGAATTAACATGTCGCATCATTATACCTAACAAAAATAAAACAATTATACAGTTTTGATAAGTCAGATAGAATCAGTAAAAAATGATTTGCTGGGACTACTTCAGTTTAGACTTATAGTTATAATAATTAAATCCATTTTGAGTTGGGCAAAGTCTTTTACAAAATTTTTTTAACAAGTATGAAAATGAAAAACATATATTTTTTATTCCTGATGATAGTGGTTATCGGGATGTGTGAAAAGACTTCTGCTCAATCAAGATGGGTTGGCATTATGCCTATGGAGTTTAATCCCTCTTTTTGCGGGGAATGCCGGAGGGCATAGGCTCGTGACGTTTGCGGGATATACGTCTACTAAAGAAGGAGAAGGGCGCATGAAAGGAAATTATGTTAATAGTTTTAATAAGGAAAGTATGCCAGTTTTGGGCTTTTCATATGATAATTTTATTTCTAAACTTGCAACTGGAATAGGATTTTTTACATCATGGAATAATAGTGATGAAAGGACAAGAATAGCAAACCTTAATTCCTCAGCGTTAAAAACCGGAGTTGTTATTTCCCCTAAGGTAAGTTTGAAGGGGAAATATACAATTGCTCCTTCTATTGGATTGACGTATAAGCATTGGAGGTTTGCTCTTAGTGACATTTATTCGTACCCGATAAATGGTAAATATGATGCATTAAATCTGAGTGCGGGGCTCCTCTTTAATTCTGAAAGGTTTTACCTTGGGTATTCCTACTATTTTGTCCCGTTTAAAGGTAAAGACGTATATACATTTTATGAGGATAAAAAACAAACTCATGTATTTGCCAAGATGTATGGCATTGTCCAAACTGGGTTTAAATATCAGAGAAACAAAGAATCTAAAACATCATACTCATTACAGGCTGCAATCAGAGTCGATAAGTACTTTGAAGGAGCTGATTTATTTAATAATATCAATTTTACAGTAAAGCATAAGAGCATTTTATTTGGAGTTGCAACAGCAGAAGGTTTTAATAATTTTTTTCCTCCACGATGCCCGTACAAGATGCCTTATATGCTGGCATTGGCTATCAAACATCTAAATTTAAAATATTTTATTCACAGGATCTTACAAACCTGAAGTTCCGGTATCGTGGTGAATTATCATGCCGATTATTTCTCCCGAATAAAAATAAGACTATAAGTCATTTTAATTAACGATTTGAAAATCCATTTTGAAATTGAGCAAAGTCCTTTACAGAATTTTTAGAGCTAATATGAAAATGAAAAACATAAGCTTTTTATTCCTGATGATAGTGGTTATCGGGATGTGTGAAAAGACTTCTGCTCAATCTCGATGGGTTGGCATAATGCCCATGGAATTTAATCCTTCTTTTGCCGGGAATACGGGAGAACATAGGATTGTAGCATTGGGAGGGTATGAGCATTCGGGAGGAAGAGCTAAGCACAGCAGTCCTACTTCTTCTATAGGTTTTATAAAACTGAATTCTCCTCTTGCAAGCATTTCATATGATAATTTTATACCAAGGATTGGAAGTGGGATAGGTTTTTATATGTCCTCAAGAAAATATTCTGCAGGGACAATAGAAGATGAGAATTCTTATACCTCATTTGATGCTTTTAAAGCCGGTCTTATTATATCACCTAAGATCAGTTTCCGTGGTAAATATACAATTGCCCCATCTATAGGATTAAATTATAAAAAGCTAAGATATGATTATCAGCCAGGCGAGTTTTTAATAGATTTTGATTCTATAAATTATCGGCCTGAACAATATAAGTCTGATTTTTTTTATTTGACTGCGGGTTTATTGTTTAACACAGAAAACTTTTACATTGGCTATGCCCATTATTTGCCGACATTTATTGGAGCGGAACAAAAGAATTCTTTCTATGAAGAAAGGTACATTTCATATAATAAGCAAAATTATTATTATTCGGACAAGCAGTATGGTATAATCCAGGCAGGTTATAAATTTCAAAAAAGTAAAGATTCCAAGGCTTCTTATTTACTGCAAAAGATGTTTTGGACGAATCGCAAGATGAATATAATCACTTTGTTCACAAGCAATTTTGCATTTACGTTTAAATATAGAAAAGTCCTTTTGGGAATTTCAACGACAGATCATTTGCTGGGTGGAGTAGGTTTTCAAACTAGCAAAATAAAGATAGGCAATTCCCCACTTTAGCCATGTGGTAGTCGTATAGTAATAATATTATGGCAGAAAATAAGCTACAAAAACTTTAGCCATGTATATAGTATTTATAGGTCTTGTAGGGGAAATTGGTTGTAGATTCTTATATAGTTGTTTTTGGGTAAATGGGATTTTTTTGATTGGAGTTTTGACTTAACCAATTTTATGAATCAAAAATTAAAAGGTTAAGTCAAATTTCCAATACTTGTGTTAAAATTTTATTTTTGTAACAGTTCTTTTAACTCTTCAATTTCTGCTTCAGCTATTTGTAGTGCTTTATGCATTTTATTGTATTGATTTATATCAATATAAAATTTGCGTGAAACCACTTCTTTTTCGTGGCATACTTTAATTTCTGTTAGATTAGTAAATGTCGCATCATTTCTCTCTTTTATTGGAAAAAATTTTCTTGATTTCATATATGCTTTATTTTTCTATTATATATAGAAAATAAAGTCTCTCATAATCCATCAGCTAGCCTTCTCTAGTTTTTCTTGTCCGAGTGAAGTAAGTTTATATTCTTTTTTATATCTATAATTACTTCCCAAATTTAATGATTTTGTATCTGTATACGGATCATAGTGGAATCCTATAGGCTCAAGTTTAGCATCTCTAATGTCCTCAGGAGGTGTTAATATAATTAAACCCTCTTTAAGAAGATCCTCTATTATAATTTCAAATTCAACATTTGACAAATTAGTTGCCTCCAATAATTTTTCTTCCGCAACAGCAAACGGGTAGTTATCATTAATTGTCGTTAATATAATCTTAATTTTGGGATGCATAGATTAGGGTTAATTAGGTTCTGATAATCATCGAATAAAATTTAATAATTGCATTTTTTGAAATGTTTCTTCGAGTAATGAAAAGAAATTGACTTTTTCTGGATTCTGAATTTTACCAATAGATGCATATTTTATATGCCCATCTCTTTTTACTTCATAATCTATCTCTACTTGACTTTTTTTGTCATAATATCTACCAGCGTGTCGTGTATAAAAATTATCAAAGTCAAGAATAGGAATTAGAGTGGCAATTTTAGTTGAATTGTCTATATTGATAATTCCGGTGAAATTGAGCCACCCTTCCGGCCTAAATTGAGCCACCCTGTTTTGATTTTGCAAAGTTAATTTAGGCAGATTTTTTGGATGATTTAGCTTTTCTTAAAGATTCTCCTTTTAATTCAATTTTGTGTGCATTGGCTGTCATTCTGTCCATGATAGCGTCAGCGAGTGTAGGTTCTCCAATGTATTCATGCCATTTGTTTACTGGAAGCTGCGATGTTACCATGATGGACTTTTTACCATATCTGTCTTCCAGCATTTGTAATAGGGCTAATCTCAGGTTGTTGTCAATCGGCTGCAAGCCGAAGTCGTCGAGGATTATCAGGTGAACCTTCTCTATCTGATTTAACATTTTTACGTAAGTGCCTTCAAGTTTTGATTGAGCAATTTTTTCAAGTAACCTTGTCATTCCCATATAAAGTACCTTATATCCCATAGCACAGACCTGTCTTCCAAGGGCACAAGCCAGATAGCTTTTGCCACAACCTGTAGCTCCTGTTATCAGAACATTTTCCGCTCTTTCTATAAAACCGCAGTCAGCCAATATCGCGAGCTTATCGTTGGTAAAGTTTCTTTCCGATGAGCAATGTATCTGCTCCAGAACTGCGTTATACCGCAGTTTGCTGAGCCTGATATACATTTGTGTTTTCTTATGGGTTCGGTACTGGAGCTCTGCTTCTGCCAGTCTTGCAATAGCTTCATGTAATGATAGCTGTTCATGTATCGGCATTGATAAGAATGCTTCGTACGCTTTGCCCATTCCTGTAAGCTTTAGATTATAAAGTTGCTCAAGTGTTTGTCTGGTGTTCATTTTAATTGATTTTTAATTGGTTTAACATTAATATTCTTTAGGACCTCTGATGTTTTCATGAACAGGTATGGTGATCTGTGATGATGGCTCTTCCTGCTTATCCCTGTTATTGGATAATATGTTTTCAATAGTTTTGTATGACAGATATCCGGCATACAGACCTATTCTACAGGCGTTATTTGTACGTTCATTTCCATATTTATCGGCCAGGCGCAAAAGACCTCTACAGGAAAGAAAGGCTTGTTGAGTAAACTGCCTTGATTCAAGCAGGCCGCTTACCACCTGTAGAAAGTATTCTCCTATAGGTTTGGCCTTTTGTAAAAAGTAGTCTTTATCCCATCCCAGAGTCTCTTTATATTTGAGGTGACTGGTAGGCATGTGAGTATCTGTAGTTGTGTAACAGTGTTTCTGGTAGTTCCTTTTATGAGCTGCTATTCTTTTGTGATCCAGGTAAACCTCAACTTGTTCGCTGTCATATACAATGGTGGTTTGTTTACCTATGTATTGATAAGGAACGCTATAGTAGTGCATGTCCTGTCCTAGCAAGACATGATAGTTCTTCTGCACTTTAGCTCTGACTGAATATTTCACTTCAAAGGCTTGTAGTGGAAGGGGGTTAAGCAAAGGTTGTTCATCCTGGACAAATCGATCTTTTCTGGAATAATCCTTTTTCTGCATCAAGCAACCATTATGTTTTTCCAAATTCAACTTTATGTGGTAATTCAACTCTGAGAGGCTATAAACCACGTTGTCTCTTAATGGGGCATAAATACGCTTGTATGCAAGATCTACAGACTTTTCTACACGGGCCTTGTCTTTAGGCTTTTCCACACGTGTAGCCGACAGGGTGGTGTTATAGAAAACGGAGAACTGTTCTGCAAGGGCAGTAAAGGTTGGTTCATAGCGGTCGCTTTTTATCACCATTTGCCTCATGTTATCTGTGAGAATTGAAGCGGGAGCTCCTCCAAAGTATTGCAGACACCGGTTTAATGCTCCCACTAACTGATCAAGGGTAGCATTATGCAAGGCTTCAACATAGGTATAACCGCTATAGGGCAATACAGCAACGAAAACAGGACATTCTAAGACTTCACCGCTGGTCTTGTCGATATAGGAAAGTTTCTTTCCCGCAAAGTCAATCTCTAAAACTTCTGCAGGCTTATGCTGTTGTGGCATCACTGCATTGCGAATCTGACTATAGGTATTCAGGTGCTCACAAAATTGTTGATAGGAATAGCCGTCAGGATCTTCTCTGCGATATTCTTCCCACAACAACATTCGGGTTACTCCGGTGCGCTTAAGCTCTGAAAGGTAATGCCCCAGCTTGGGAGATAAACGACCATACCGTTCATCCTTTCTGCTTTCGATAGCATGATTATAGACAACACTACCCAGAGTATCGTCTGAGAGAGAGAGTAATTGATTAAAGTCATATCCCGAGGTTTTAAACCGTTTTAAGTAGGTGGCAACTGTATTGCGACTCATGCCAAGTGTATTGGCAATTTGTCGTTCTGAGAGGCCGGAAATGAGTAATTGTAATAGTCTGCGTATTTGCAACATGGTTTTAGCTTGGTTAGCCATAAATTCTTCAGCTTAAAAAGCTGAAGTTACAGTTGCAAAATCAAAAAAAGTGGCTCAGTTTATGCCGGAATGGCAGTTCTTAAAATTGAAAAAATACAAATTTAAGTGGCTCAGTTTGGTCCGGAATTCCCTGATTCTTCTACTAAAAAGTGGCTCAGTTTGGTCCGGAATCAGTGGCTCAGTTTAGTCCGGAATTACTGGCTCAATTTAGTCCGGAATAATCATCTATATCATCAGGATCTTGAATGTCTAAAGGCTCAAGATCACAACACTTTTGAAGAGCCAGTTTCAAACCTGTTTCGTTTCCAAATAAAAATTTCAAGAAATTTAAAATAATACAAATAGGAGTTTCTGTATTCCACATCTTTTTACCTCTATAACTTATGCTATAAGGCTCAATTGGATAATCAATATTTGATAGTTTCGCAAGAGATCTTATTTTAAGTGCATTAACCTTTATAAGTCCTTCTAAAATATATACTAAATCAAGTGAAATAGCTTTTGATGTATCACTGAAATCAAGATAATCTTCATCATTATCTCGATCATAGTCTACATTAACTGATTCCAAAATGTCTTTTATATTTTTTCTTATCATTTCGGAATTGTCAAATTTGAATATTTCCTTGCTATAAAACTTATCGATATAGCCTGAGAAATCCACATTGGCCCCATATTTGGCATGAAAGATATTCCTTATATTATCTATATCACAAACCAATATGACTTTATCAAATCCAAATTTATTGGAGGTGTTTTTAGAGTCATAATGTGCAGAAAAAAACATTTAGTAGCCTAAAAATATGTTCTGGATCTATCCTATCCAAATCATCAACAATAAGGATAACTTCTTTTTGAGCTAACTTTAATTGATCAATTAACTCTCGAATTAGCAATGTAATGCTGTCTTCTTCATATATAGTCCCTTTCTGATTGGCAAATGCTTCAAGATGTTTGAGTAATAACTTTTCTTCATCCGTTTGACATTCCTTATGAAAGTTTTCAAACTCAACTCTGAACTCATCAGTTTTCTTTTTTAAATCAATAATAACTGATGCAACTGGCACAAGTGATTTACTAACTTTTACAGTGTTTTCTATTAGAATATTAACTATATCATAAATCTTATTTTGAGTAAAAAACTGCGCAGTTAAAAATTTATCAAAGGATATCTTTTTGAGAGTGATTTGCTTCTTAAATAATTCGATTATAATATCAAATTTTATTAATTCAAAAATGTCTTCATTCGAGGCTACTGAATAATTTACAGGATAAAGATGGAGAGCTTCACAATTTCTATTAGTGGAATTAAAAAATTCATTCAGGAAATAAGTTTTTCCTGTTCCGAAGCCACCAGAAAACAATATCCTTTCGTTTGAAGGAAGTGAAAGGTGAGAATTAAAATCACTTTCTGGCTTTGATATATCTATAATCATTGAATTTTTATGCGTTTATTAGCTTAGATATTAACTTAATGGTTCACTCACACCTCCAGCCCAATGCCTCCCGTAAAAATCAAAAAGCCAAATGGATGAATACTCCGAATCTTCAGCTCTATTATAATAATAAGTAAAAGTTCCATTTCCTATACTTTTGTAGTCGGAAAACAAAACTGCACAGTTTTCGGAAAATAAGAGTGCACAGAAATTGGCAACAAGAATGCACAGGTAAGCTACTTTCGTCGATAGGAAAAAATCGACGAGTAAATGAATGTGTATTTAGCCAAATTGATGATGTATCACGAAGTTCACCGAATGTCACGAGAGGGGTATTCGACCTCCAGAATTAGCCAATATCTTGTCCTGAATCGCCGCACAGTTGCAAGATACCTCTCCATGTCAGAGCAGGAATACGAAGCCTTTCTTATAGAGCAAGTTGACCGCAAAAAAGTATTACTTCCTTATGAAAATTTCACTAAGGATCGTTTAGAACGATATCAGGACACTTCAGCAGCCCAGATGCATGACTGGCTTAAGGAATGTTATCCTGATTTTCCTCAAGTAAGCCAGAAGACAGTATTCAACTTTGTACATTGGGTACGAGATAAGTATAATCTTCCGAGAATCAAGCCAGAAAGGCAATACCACCCTGTAGAGGAGTGTGCTTATGGAAAACAAGCACAAGTGGATTTTGGAGAATACAACATGCGTACCTCAGCCGGAAAGAGAGTCAAGGTATTCTTCTTTACTTTTGTTTTGTCTCGTTCCAGATACAAGTTTGTATGGTTTACAGATCAATGCTTTACAGCAGAGGTCGCAGTTAAAGCGCATGAACTGGCATTTGATTATATGCAAGGAGTACCGGATGAGATTGTCTATGACCAAGATAAAGTGTTTATAGTAAGCGAAAATGCAGGAGAGATCATCCTGACCAATGTTTTCAGATCCTACACATCCTCAAAGCCATTTACTGTACATTTTTGTCGTAAATCTGATCCTGAGAGTAAAGGGAAGGTAGAAAATGTAGTTAAGTACGTAAAGCAGAACTTCCTCTACAACCGTACATTTTACAACATAGAAACCCTCAATGATGAAGCTATGGGGTGGTTAGGTCGCACAGCTAACATGTTACCTCATGCTTTTACCCAAAATGCCCCTTATAGCGAGTGGATCATTGAACAAGACTTTTTAAAGCCTCATCTGGCACATGTTCCTAAAGCAGCCCCTCTGGCATCTGTTTACACAGTTCGCAAAGATAACAGCATCTCTTATAAGTCTAACTTATACTCCCTTCCATTAGGCAGTTATAAAGGCCGTGGAACTGTAGTGTCTGTATACACTGAAGCCGATATTCTAATCATTTTTGATCAAAGCGGTACAGAGCTTTGCCGACATAAAATAGTGGCTGGAAAAGGGCTTAAAGTCTTTAATACTGACCACAAAAGAGATAAATCGTCTGCTATTAATGAAATGATAGATCAGCTGGCTATACTCCTTCCAGATCCTGTTCAGGGTAAGAACTGGCTTAACCTAATCAAAACCGATAAGCCCCGCTATATCAGAGATCAACTGATAATAATCAGAGACACTATACAATCAACGGAAACAATCCTGGTGCAAAAGGCTATGGACTACTGCGTTGAGAATAAAATAACCAGTGCAATAGACTTTAAGGCCATAATAGCACATTATCTGCAAACAGAACGTCAAAATGAAGCTGAGGGAGCGCGCATAGTATCACTTAATCCACTTAACGGAAAATTAATTGAAGATGCCTTTAAAGAGCCCGAAAAGAGCTCTATTAACGATTATCAATCAATCTTCAATAATAATTAATCTACTGGGAGGGGAAGCAGAGCATTCCCCTCCTGACAATTACTATAACTATAGAAAAACAAAAACACCATCATGAATATTAACAAACAGCAAATTCTTCATTACTGCAAGCAGTTTAAAATAGCAGGAATAAGCAAGAACATTGATGCCATTATTGACAGGGCAGAAAAGAATGGCTATGGCCTAATGGAATATACTCTTCATCTGTTAAAATCAGAGGCAGATCACAGACATGAAAATGATACGGCTAGACGCTTAAAATCCGCTCAGTTACCGAGAAATAATAACCTTGGCAACTATGATCATACCTCTGAGAACGGACTGCCTCAAACACGCTTAAATCAACTCAGAGAACTAAACTGGCTTGACCAAATATACAATATAATGCTTATGGGCCCCTCTGGTACAGGTAAAACCTTCATTGCTTCAGGCTTATGTGCCGATGCTGTACAGAAAGGGTATAAAGCATACTTCAGAACAATGGAGGATATAACCAATATGCTTAAAATGAAAGATGTAACCCGTACTGCATTAGCTGAATACAGAAGACTATCAAAGGCAAATCTAATAGTGATTGATGATATTATGCTCTTCCCGGTAGAAAAGACACAGGCAGTGGCGTTGTTCAATTTTATAAACCATCTCTATGAAAATACCTCCTTCATAATAACCACCAACAAAATGCCTGCAGAATGGGCAAAAATGCTTGATGATGAGGTTTTGGCAACGGCTCTTTTAGACAGGTTGCTTTATAGATGTGAGATCATAAACTTATCGGGAAAAAGCTACCGAATGAAAAATAGAAAATCTTTTCTTGAAGACTAAAATTATCCCTTTTATATTTGCTTCAAGTTGTGCACTCTTGTTGCCAAAAACTGTGCATTCCTGATTACCGAAAACTGTGCATTGTTATTTTCCGATTACAAAAGGTTGAACTTAGTAGTAATTATTGGAGATTTAATGCTTCCTTTTAAAAACCAAATCCACGATAGCTATTACTATCCTCTAACATTGGAAGTAGCCTTCGCATATTGGGCATTAGGAAATACAGATAAGACATTACAAATCATTAAAGAGAATATTAATAGCACAATCAACTACAATAATGGTGGCGTTACCTACAAAAATAAAGTTAAAGACTACTACAAGAATTACAGGTCCAAATTTCAGTTAAAAAATGAAAAAGAGATTTGGGAGCAAATTAAAAGCTTATAATCCTTACCAATCCGTATAATACCTAAAACTAAGAAGCCTTCAATTAAGAAGGCTTCTTTTTTTACCTTAATCGACTTACTTACTGGCAATAAGCGTTTGGACTATGGTCAAGGCCGTATCTAAATTAGGCTTAGGTAATTGACTTAGTAGTAAAACTACAATTAGTACGATTTGCCATTTCTTTCCTTTGGAAAGATCAAGTTTAAATTTCAACATAGTCGTTTAATTTTTTTTCGAAAGGTAGATTATCGCCTAATTTTGATAAAGGACAGGGGGGACTAGAAAAGTTAATTGAAAATGAACAAGTTAAATTCAGGATTACTTTATAGCGACAAGGAAAGTTGAGTCTACTTTTAATTAAAGGCCTCTTTTTTGAAAGATTTAAACTAAATCTCTAAGGGGCCAAAACTTACAAAGATTTGACAAAATGTGCAAACCTATTAAGAATCAGTAGTTCTTGAGGGACAAATTCGGCGCAAATTTTTAAGGGGACAATACGACCATTTTTTTACAAAAAAAGCTGTTCCTTTTATTTTAAAAATCGAATTCTACCACAAATTCTCATGGGACAAATTCGTCAGTAATTTTAATTCTGAGCATTTGTGCCAGCATCTACTTCTGAATTATATATACTAGACCTTTTCTGTCTTTTATAATTTCTTACAGCCTGCTCTACAGAAATTTTCTTCTTTTTCTTTTCTGAATCTCTAAGCTTTTTAGCCTGGATTCCAAAATCAGCAGCAACATCAGCAGCAGTTTTATTCACGTCCTTGGCATAGTTCTTCTGTTCCATGTCTCTTGGATCTGAATTTATTTCGTCTTTGTATGAAAAATCTCCATAAGTGTACAAATATTTCATAATGGCTTCTCTTTTCAAGTATATATCCAGATCAAAAAGTCATTTTCCTTAAAAAAATAAATGCTGGAAAGCTTTAAAAACTTCCCAGCATCCCCAAAAACTATGCTGCCATTTTACCAGACTCATGTTGTCCAGCACTATTCCTCAATACTTCAAGCAACCTAATTAATGCATAAGTGTCCAGCTTACAATACTCAAGTAAAGCTCTCCGAGTCTTTTCACGATCCTTCCTGTTCATTTCAAGAAATGACATTTTTTAGAACTCTTCACTAGCAGAAGCACCACCAAAGATCTCTAAATCTTTATAAGACAATTCAGGAACCCAAGCTGGCAATACAACTTTTAAAGAGGCTGATCCTTTTTGTGCAGGATGATACAAGTATCTTTGGTCGAAAGGCTCCATTAAATCAATCATTCTGCTAATGATATTATCAATATCTTCCTTAAAAGGTGTATATACCTTAGCTATTTCCTTTAACCGAGCTTCTTCAAATTTTTTGTTATATACCAGAATAGTCCCTGTTTCCCCAACAGCTTCATTCAGTCTATTCATAAAGTTGATCCTAACTTCTCTCATTCCACCATCATGCAAAAATTCATAATGTAACAGAGGCGAATTCTCAGAATCAATCCGATGAACACTAAACTGAATTGGAGTATGCTGATAAGGTTTTGTCTTCTGATATATGGGAATAATAGGTTGACATGTCTCGAAATCCATTGCAGAAATTGGATATTCTATCTTTTCTAAAAAGCGTCCAATTGCTACTGGATCAATAATCTGTCTATTTTGCACAGTACAGTCTATCTGCATCCATTGTTTTTCATTCAATTTAACATTACGAGGGACGTCTTCAAGTTTCACAATACCCTGATCATACATCTGAAACTTCTTAATCTCCCATAACCTGCTAATTTCAAATACCGAGTTCTCAGGAACGTTTTTCCAGCAATGGTTCTTAAACTCACAATCGAAAGGACTGCTGCACTTTGTTCCAATTGAAGTAACTGGTACTTCATTCATCTCAAAAACTTTGGTAGCAAGCCTTGAATACCGATCCACCAATGGCTGAACATGCCTTAAAGTACTAGTAACATTTTCCGTGATAAAGAACTCTTCCACGTCTAACTCCTTATCCAAGACATACTCTTTATTTATATACATTATGTAAGCTTCAATCTTTACCTCTGGATATTTAGCTTTAATTGTATCAACTTTAAATGCAGTTTCAATAATATGACGTTCATCCAGCGAAGTAGATGTTTTTACATCATAAATCTTCCAGACTTTCTTTCCTCTCACTAAGAAATCAACACTACACCGCTTTCCGCCAGCTTGGAAACAGGCATCGTATATCAAATTGGCATTCACCTCTAAAAAGCAAAAAATCAGTAAACTTGACAAAGCTTTCAAACTTTTCATATTCTCCACTAATGCCAAAGTAGCCATCGGGAAATAATTCTTTAGCAAGTTCCTTAACTCGGAGATACCTTCTGTAAAAAGTATCTAAAAAAGGATTATCAGATTTTAACTCTGGATTATTATACATGAGATATCCAGCCTTAGTACATTGCTGAACTTTCATAAATATATTCTTATCTATAATTGAATTTTCCATTATAATTTTTTTTAAGGGTTTGGGATAGGTTTAGAAGTTCAGATGAGTATTTGATTCCATCTGAACATATAGAGAAGTTAAGCAGCTTTTCGAGTTCTTACGTGCTCAAAAAGCGGAGGAAGGCAGTTTAATAGCTTATTAAATTTCTCTTCCAAAGACAATTCTCGATTGTTATACCTAAAATCGTATTCCTCCATATACTTCTGAGAATGCTTATCACTAATATTGCGATAAGTTCCAGTAATGGTAGGCTTCACAATGCCAAAGTATCCTTCAGCTCGATTAGTTGTGGCATCTCCATTCTTATACTCATTTTTAGAATGATTAACCACCTTGTGCTGATATCCAAGACTACTTAAAGAATTGTAGGACCTTAGTTCATCTGTGCATATAATTGAGCCAGTCTTGACATTATCGCAGATCAATGGAAGTAAAGTGTACCTTTCACGGTCATCAATCTTTACTGATTTAATTCCACCGTCTCTTTGTACCATTGTTAGAAAAGGAGTCATGCGATGAGACCCAAAGCCTCTTTTCATCTTTCTTTTCCTGCCTAAACCTTTGGTTCCTGTACAAATTGCAACCTCATCGCACTCAACATATCCTTCTAATGGCTTCCAATTAGCCTCGTTAGTCAATGCCATCCATTGTCTAACTCTATCCAGTAGCTTCCAAGCACTGCCATTGCTTAGGGTATACTTGTAAGCAACGCTATTGGCTGATATGCCTGAATGATTGACTATCTTATCAATTAAGACTCCAAGCCATATATGCAACTTAATATGTGTGTTTTCAAGGATGGTTCCAGCAAGGGGATAAACTTGAGACATGCATATTTTACATTGATATCCTTTTCGTCCATTAATTTTTTTGTAGAACATCAATACATCTTTGCCACAGCCTATGCATGTACTATCCTTAGCAGCCCTTGCGTAAAATATGGCATCTAAGCAGGTATTTTCGGTCTTGTACTTTTCAAGTAAAGTAAGGTATGGATTCTTGACAGAATCCCGTCTTTTCGTATTTTTTCTATTTTTCATGTTTTTTTTGAAAAAATTTTAAAAACCTCGAAACAATTCCGTACCTTAACTGTTATTAAGTCAGGTCGCAATTGTATCACTGATACATTGAGACAAAAAAAGTCCCATACCTGTATGAAATACAGGACAGATGCATGAACGGCACTAAAGGGAATTCTAAAAAGCGTGTTGATTACGAGCCTTCACGCTTTTTTTATTATCCTTAGTCTTAATTTTAGATTCGAGTCTTATTATTTCTTCTTGGCTGGGTAAGAGTAGAGTACACCTCCTTTTCTATCAGTTCTTCCAATTTTTTCTATACGTTCAGCTTTAACTAGTGAATTAGCACTCACAGTTAGCCATTGCTTTAAGCTGCCGTCTTTAATTCTTTCATGAATTACATCTACATCATATTTACTAATTTCCGCTGCAACTTGCGATGCGGTGGCTTCTCCACCTAATACTTCTAGGCCTATTAAAAACAAGTTTGTACCTGTATAATCAATAGATTTGATTAATTTAGGTGCTTTAGTAGATACTTCTTCTTGATTGTATATCTTGATAGGCTTAACAGACGTATGACTCATCAACTCATCCTTCTGAGGAATCGAATTTCTTTGTATCATCCGATTTACACCTTCAATTTTAGATTTGATTTCTTCTCTTTTATTGTCAAGAGTTTCTAGTTCCTCTAAAAGAGTACTTCTCTCTTTTATTAAAATCTCAACTAAATAGATATCATCATTGGCTTTCATAGAATGGAGAATAAATTTCTATACTAAAAAGTATTAACTCGCCAAATTGTTCAAGAAATCTATAAAAAAATAGAAATAAATATATTTATAAAAAAGCTTTTAAATGTTGGATATACTATGATATGGCTAAAGTTATGTCATAATATATTTCAAACATATTTTCATACTTTTTCATAGTTTCTGGCTAAAGTGGGGAATTGCCTAAAGATATTCTATTCTCATAATCTGAATTATCTTAATTACCAGTACAGTGGAGAACTATCCTGTCGAGTTTTAATCCAAAACAAGAAAAAAACTTTTTATCAGTTTTAGCCATCAACTTTTGAATAACCTATATTTTAATTGTTCGATTCGATGCTATTCTATTCAGTAATTTATTAATTTTATGAGTAATGAAGGAATACTTACAATCGTTTCATCTTCTTACTGAAGATGAAATAGATACATTTCTATCTAAGGCAGAGGTTTATAATCTTGAAAGAGGGGAGTATTTCATCCGTGAGGGTGCTATTAGTAATACTGTAGCGTTTGTTGAGTCAGGTATATTGAGATCTTTTTACGTCACACCTGAGGGAGATGAAATGACCTATTGTATTTCTTTTCAAAATTCATTCATGACTGCTTATTCTTCCTATATTAGCGGACTTCCTACTGTAGAAAATATTCAGGCTATTACACCTGTAAGACTTCTTTTGCTTCAAAAAAAAGACATAGAACAAATTTCAGAAACCAGTACGAACGGGCTCAGGTTTGCCAAACTAATGGCTGAAAATGAGTATATGGAGCTGGAAAGGAGAGTGTTTTCCTATCAGCGTGAAAGTGCCAGAGAACGGTATGAAAATCTTTTATTGACGCGACCTGAATTTATAGAACAAATTCCCCTGAAATATCTCGCCTCTTATCTTGGTATAACACCCAGACATTTAAGTCGCTTGAGAGCCGAGATGATTTAATTTAATTAATGGACATTTGTCTTTTCTGCTCGCTCTTTCTTATTCTACTTTTACCGGAAATAAATTCGGTATATGAAAAATGTAGTAATAATTAATGGCCATCCCTTCAGGGAAAGTTTTAATGCTTCTCTTGCTTATGCCTACAAGCAGGGAGTGAAAGAAGCAGGAGCTAAGGTGACAGAGATTTTTATCGGTGACCTCTCTTTTAATCCTAATCTTCAATTCGGATATAGTAAAAGGATGGAACTGGAGCCTGATCTGCAGGCTGTCTGGCAAGCTATTCAACAGGCTGATCACCTCGTTTGGATTCACCCGGTTTGGTGGGGCGGTTTACCATCGGTTATGAAAGGATTCATCGATAGATTATTTCTTCCCGGAATGGCTTTCAGTTATCGGGAAAATTCGGTTTGGTGGGATAAGCTCCTTGCCGGTAAAACTGCAAGAATCATCACTACAATGGATCAGCCGGGATGGTATTACAGACTTGTTTATGGCAGACCCAGCATCAATCAACTAAAAAAATGTACTCTTGAGTTTTGTGGCATATCTCCAGTGGCTGTTACCACCATAGGGATAATAAAAACTTCCGATAATTCGAAAAGGGAGAAATGGATTAAAAAGGTTTACGACCTGGGATTAGCCCTAAGCTGAGAATAGGGGGAATTTACAATATCTGCAACTTTGAAAATATTGAGCAGTTTTTAAAAACTTTTTGTAACCTTGAGGTTATTAATTAATCTATTTACTTCTATGGTTTCAAAGAGGCTTTTTGAAGCTCCGTATTGTGAAATAAAAGAGCGACCAGATGGTATTATCTATGCTAAATGGAAAGGCTTTCTTAAGCCGGGACAGGTAAGGACAGGGTGTAGGTTTATGACAGAGTATGTCAGAAATAATAACATTACAGTTCATCTAAGCGATCACAGGGACCTTAGGGTACTTTCAAAGGATGTTCAGGACTATCTGATTACAGAATGGTTTCCGGAGATTGAAAGCCAGGGAATGACGAAAATTGCAGCGTTAAAAGCTCCTGACCCTTTTGCAAAAGTGACCGTAGAAAAGGTGAACGAGGAAGCTCAGGTGGGAAATCTTGTTATCCGTTCATTTGAGACAGAAGAAGAATGTATCAACTGGTTACTTGAATAACTTTTAACCATTCAGGATAAATTTAAAGGAGATAATAAATGGTATATCTCCTTTAAACTATTGAAGGCCTAATATCGGGTAACAAGCGCCAATCCCTGAAATTTGTCGAGGTCGTTCTCTTCAACAAAAACTGTTTCTCCTCCCTTGCTGATATTTTTTTCAATCATCTCATCAATAAGGTCATCAATAACATCTGGCTCATGAAGAGCACTATGATCTTTTAGTTTGATACCATCACTTTCAACGATACCAGGCTGAAAATGCCCCTTTTGTACATATAGAGTTTTCCCTCTTCCCTGATCAATGGCATTCCAAATCTCATTAATGTCACTAAAGAACTTACCTGTTCCTACAGCAGATTTAAGTTCATTGATTCTTTCTCTTGCAATATTTTTATGGAATTCATTTACTGTAGGCCATACCTTCGCTATAATCTGGTGTGGTTTCACTTCATTCCTGTCAATCGTGACATATCCTATGATTGAAGACTTATTGTCTGCAACATTCATGTAATGTCCATAATTTCTTTCTTCAGTTGCCAGTATAAGAGGTTTGGGATTGTTTATAAGAACTTTCTGAACCTCTTTGTCAACTTTGTTAAAAAACTCTTCTGTAAGATTTTCCTGCCCCTTTGACATAGATGCTGCGTGTCTGTCTTCAGGATAGGGTGATTCATTTACTATAGGGAATGGAGAAACGTTATCCGTAATTTCCTGATCGTTAAAGGCTTCTATTAATCGAGCTTCCTGATGGCTCAATACGAGGATATAATATGAAACCTGTTCGTGAAGAGCCCTTATAAGATCTCTTGTGGCAAATGTATTGTCGATGATTACTCTGTCTTCTACATGAATGGGTAATCGCGTGTATTCAAGTACATCATCATTTGCGAAAATGACCAGACTTTCTTTATTGTGAAAGCTATGATCCAGGGTCTCTGAAAGTCGGTTTAATTTATCTATTATATTTTTACTGAGTTTTTTATCGTTATAGGCAGATAGCCTTTCCTCTGCTTCATTTATCAGGTTTTTAAGCTGAATAGGATCTTTTTTATTATCAGGGTGTGTTCGATGTGTATTTAAAATAATTGTGACACAAACGTCAGATCTGATATCTTTCAACTTTTCAAATAGTTCATTTATCATATCTCTTTCCTTTAGGTTCCTTCTTCGTAAGACATAACAATGATTTTGAAGCTAAAAGTTTAATGGGAGCGGAAAGCACAAAGCTAAAAGCACAAAGCTTTGAGTTTTGTAGAAACACTATGGTAAGTATATGGGTTTAAGATAATAAAAAGTCTGATATCGCAATTGTAGTAATGAGTGGCTCGATTCTCTTTATGCCTTTTCACTTTCACTTTAAGTTTATGCCTTAATTAAGTATGTGAAAAGCTGAAAGTTTAAAGTTGCTATTTTCGAATATAAAAAGTCTGATCTCGTTCTTTCAGTATTGAATTGCCAATTCTTGTATCCTGCTTTGAGAGTCAATCTTTCAGTTTCTGACTTTAAACTTTCAACTTTTCGCTTTAAGCTTTCAGCTTATTTAAAACTTCACAATTTTAAACTCAACTCTTCTGTTCAGTTTTCTTGTTTCTTCTTTAGCATTGTCAGCAATTGGCTTAGCTCCTCCATAACCTTTTCCTGAAATCCTGTCTCCTGAAATACCTTTGGAAATAAGATAATTTTTTACTGTTTCGACTCTTTGCTCTGAGAGGGTAACATTTTTACCCGCATCACCCATATTGTCAGTATGTCCTGATAGTTCAATCTCAATGGTAGGGTTTTCATTAAGTAACTTTGCAAGTTTATTTAACTCAGGATATGAAATGGGCAATAGCTTAGCCTCACTTCTGACAAAGAAGACGTTCTTTAATGGTATATCTTCTCCGACTTCAAGAGGAGTAAGATAGATATCACGCTCAATTTCCATATATTCAGTAATATTCGGAACACTAATGGTGTCGCGAACTGAATAAAAACCAGGATGTTCAGCAAAGAAGGAATAAACCTGATTGTATGGTAAAGCGATTTTATAATCTCCATTATGTGGATCCGAACTTGCTATGCCTGCTTCTTTATCATCATCAAGATCTCTGTATGTAATACCTGTTTCGATAGGTTCCTTGGTCTTTCTGTTTAGCACTTTTCCATATATTAGCACCAATGGATTAGGTTTAACTGATCCCGGAAGCTTTATTCTGAAGATGTCACTTTTACCTGTTGCCTTTTCTTCAGAAATAAAATATGCATACTCTCCGGATGCAGGGATGCTGTAATAGGCATCCATACCTTTGGAGTTTACAGGTAAACCCATATTCTGTGGAACAGACCAGTTAGTCCAGGTATTATCAAGTCTCCTTGTAACAAATATATCATTCTTTCCATATCCCGGATGTCCTGTGCTACTGAAGTACAATGTAACTCCGTCTGCTGCAAGGAAGGGAGAAAGTTCTGTTCCCGGGGTATTTACAACAGGACCTATGTTTTTAGGAACAGACCAGGTGTTGTCATTTTCCAGAAATGAAACGTATATATCTCTGGAGCCATAAGTCTCATCTCTTTGCAGCGCCATTAACAATACTTTTTTATCACTGCTCAAGAAATATTCGTTGAAGGTACTTTTATTGTAATAGTTTCTTACGTTAACCTTAATAGGCATGCTCCATCCATTCTTGGTTTTATTAGACATGGACAGGCCCATCCCCTGAGCCGCACCTTTGGAGTCATATGTATTCATCAACAGGACGGTATTTCCATCAGGGCTTACAGAAGACACAGCATTAGGTCCGTCATTATTGATAGGAGCGCCAATATTTACAGCTTTTCCCCATTTGCCATTCTGATAGCTTGAATAATACACATCCTGATAATCACCGGTACCACCTTTGTTTTCAGGAGAATAATTTCTTGTGAAATATAATCCTTTTCCATCTGGCGTAACAACCGGTGTTAACTCTCCATATACAGTGTTTACACCAGCACCAAGGTTTTCAGCCGGGGAGCTGTAACTCAGATTAGGAGCAGTATTAATTTTAAGTTTTGTTCCTTTGATAAAAAAATCATCTACGTCAAATGAAGAAGCGCCCCAGGCTGAAAAGCCTACAGCTTTGCCTGTAAGAGCAGGGTAATTGATCTCTGTCAAAACATGGTCATTGGCAAGAAATCGAACTGTAGATCCGCTCTTTTCTATTTTAAGGATATTATTGTCAACCTTTATTTTTAGTGAAGTTGTAAAGTCTTTGATCAAAGTGGGCTTTCCTTTTTTAATCTCAAGTACGCGGTATTGAAGATTTTTAACATTAAAGTATAAAGCATTCTCCTGATCTGCTCCAATCATCAGCCCATATTCGCTTCCGGGCCTGCGGATTCCGAATTTGGCTTCTGCTGAAAAATGCTGCAGAGGTATTGAGTAAATTAAAGTAGTTGTTGATGCTCCCTCCAGCGGGATCGTTGTGTTGCCATATCAGTTTGCCGCCCCTGATGTCTGATTGATCCGTTGGTCCGTTGGGTAGCCGCCATCCAGTTTCGTTGTTGTCAAAGTGATCTTCTTCTACTATCCCTGCCGTTTGTGCAAAAGAAGTTGTAGATAAAATAAAAAACAGCAAAATAAGGATGTTGGCTGATTTTGTCATTAAGTGCATATTTAGGGAGTAACGAATGGATTGAAGATAATATTTTGGGGAAAAATATAAAATCAACTTCTCATTTAAATTGTATACTCAAATCAATTGTCTTATATGTCAGTCGTTTGCCTTGTTTTCATTTCTTTGATCATTTTATAAGACATGTATCCAAGACCTGACATAACAAGGAATATGGTAGCCCAGACCCAAAGCATTGATGAGAAAAATGGTTGTTCTGCCACATCCACCTGTTGAGGAATATTAATTATGGTTCCGGATTTTATAATACTAAGATTTGCAGGAATGCTGTCTTTAAAGTAAGGAAGATCATATTGAGGATAAGATAATTTTTTATCCCCGAAATGAAGGGTATACTCTTTTCCTTTCTCAAGCATAGCTGTCATGTAATATACAAGTTGATAACTTTTGATGCTCTTTATTTTTAAAGGTTGATTGTCCAGATTCTCGATGATTAGCTGGAAATCTTTAACTTTAAGATGGTCCAGTTCTATAATGTTATCACTGTTGGAGCGAAGGATAGAAGCGGTGACCGTGTTGTAGTGTCTTTTCCCTTTTTCGTAATAGGTGGTGCATATTGCTGCATTTCTAAAATAGTAAGGAGGCTCTGTTGCAGCGATTTCTACTTTATCTATCAGTTGAGCTGAAGGGAAAGCAACAGTAATATAACTCTTCTTATCAGAGCTGTCTTTGGCATGTATATGAGCTTTGGGAAGTTCGATAAACTTCCCGTTTTCTATGTACGTGTCATAATATCCCGCTTTTAGAATGTTAAGAGGAGCACTGCCTGAATCTCCGATTTCAAGCATGTAGTACTCATAATCTAACAAAGGGAAGTTCAGTATTTTTACTTCTGAAGTGTTGTTTGCAGATGGAAAGGATTCCAGATGATAGTCATCCTTAATGATATACCAATGTTCATTGTCACTGCTTCCGCTAAGCTTTGCTTTCTTCTTTACATCCGAATTTTTAATGATCAGACTTATGTTGTCAATTTTGGTTTTCGCAGTATTCTGGAGTATCAGTCTGGAACAACATTTTGGTTGTGAAGTAAATTCTTTTATGTTATATGCTTTAAATATCTGATGCACCTGAAGAGGTACTTCCCGGCTTAATATATATGGAATCTCATTTTGGGTATTATCATAAATCCTTATATCTGAAAGGTCATCGTTCAGGTGAGTTACAATCTCAGGTGTTATTGCAATTTTATAAAAACCGCTTTCATTTATTTTTTCTAATGCTGCTTTCTTTTTAAATATTTGCCCAAATGAGTGTCCGGCAATGAGAAAGAATAGTGTGGTATACAATAATATTTTTCTCATAATCATTATGAAGTAATAGAGGTTTCGTCATCTATGATCAGTTTTTTAAGCTTTTGATACATAAATGATATGACTAATAACAGAACTCCCAGACAGATAAACGATGCAATTTTCCCGCCTTCTGAAATACCTCTGAGGTCGAATATGAATAACTTGAGCAAAGTGATAAAGAATGTTGTCAGGGAGATAATACGAAGTTCTTTTCTTTTTTTCTTCATTCCAAGTACCATAAATACAAGTGAGCTTAGTCCCCATAGGATGGGATAGCCTATTTTATGGTTCTGGCTGATGATATAACTTGTCCCCTGCAGGTCTTTATAGAAAATGAAAAGCACAATGTGGTCCAGTTCGCTGCTTAATATGAAAAGCCCGATAAATGAAATATACCATAAGAAAATTTTCCCTGTAATCACTTTAAAGCCAAATACGGATTTAACTTTTCGATACATTAAAATCAATATGCCAGTAAATACTAACACATCAATATATTGATAGGCGAAAACCAAAAATGAAATGTTTTGAATTTGCAGATATTCTTCTCTCAGTTTAATAACTTCCTGATGATAATAAGTACAATAGAACATGCTTGATAATAAGCCCAGAACAAGGGTTCTGATCAGCGATAACTTTGATGTATCTTTTTGATCTAAAAGCAAGAGACCAAAAACAAACATAAGGTTGTAGCTACCTGTTATGGTAGCTCTCAGGCTACCAATATTGATGTGATTCAGTAACTGATAATGAACTTCCAGCAGACCTGATATATATAACAGAATTACGAATATGGTACCAAGAGCTTTATCATAATAGCTAACAGGAAGTAAAAATATTTTTGTAACAGTTTCTTTTTTCAGTAATAACCTTGTAAGAACAAGAGAAGTAAGCGCTATTGTACTTGTGATGAATCCTTTATTTAGAATAATTGTTTCGGAAAAATTTCTGTCATAAATGTTTATCCAGTCCATTATAAGACTTATAACCATAAGGCCTGTTACAACCAAAGATCCGGTCCTTATAAGCGTAATTCCTGATTTCTGAGACAACCATAAAAGTAGTACTGCCTCAGCAGACCAGAATAACGTAATGTAATTTCCTTCCAGTTGTACAGGAGCGGCAAGGCTTAGGAATGTAAGCACAAGACCGATAAGCAGATAAATGAGGTTGGTGTCTGCTTTTTTGGATTTATACAATGTGAAAGCAAATATAAAATTGAAGATTGCTATCACTGCTGTGAATATTCCCTGGAACATTCCTCCTTTGATATTGGCAAGTATGATCATGCCAGCAGAGTAATAGAGGAAAGTATTACTTAGTAAGATACTGATATCTATTGCAGCGAATTTTTTATTTTCTTTTATATTGTTAATGATATTCATAAGAAAGAATATCAGATAAAAAAGTGTGGCAAAGATCATAGCCCCTGTATATGGAGCATCCGGTAAACCTTTTACTTTGGTTATCAGCCAGCCTCCATATAATAGGATAGTGAAGAGGTAAGAGATTATATTCAGAATCTTCCATCCTTTAAAATAAGCCAGCACCAGCATTCCTGTATTCAATGTGATGATATAAGTGAAAAGAATTATGTAATTACCTTCTCCTGTGCTTACCATGAAGGGGGAAGCAAAACCTCCTATAATTGCCAGTATAGCAAGTTCTTTTCGGTTATAGGTTATGGAAAACAGTACTGAAAATCCGGTGATCAACACCATTATCAGAAATGCTGCTGTCTGGCTGAATAGATGGTACTCATGAAATGCAATTGAAATGGTAAAGTAAAAAATAGACATTCCTCCTCCGATAAGCACAGGGCTGAAAGCTGCAAAGGTCTTACGCATTTTATGTGCAAGGCCGAGCAATATTCCTCCGCACAGTATTCCTATAAATACTCTTCCGATTTCATGTATCCAGTTCTGATCTATGGCATATTTTACAAAAAATCCGATACCTAAAACCAATATGGCAATACCAATTTTATTGATAAGGTTTTCTCCAATGAATTTTTCAATATCAGGATTTCTTTCAAAGAAGCCAGGTTTTTTCTCTTTTGGTTTTTGAGCAATGGGTTTTATGGAAGGTAAGGCAGGAGCTTGTTTTTTTACAAGTTCTTGTTCCTTTGGTTGTTGTTCAATTTTAGGTTCAGTAACCTTAACAGGTTCCGCTTTAGGGGTATCAAGATTAAATATCTGTGATAATAATGACTCGTCTTTTTTCGCGACAGGCTTAGTGGGTTTTGGCTCTGTTGTCGAAAGTTTTTTAATGTCATTTTTCAGACTGTCTACTTTTTTTGACAACTCATTGAATTTACTGTCTACTAAACTGTTTTGTCTTATCAGTAATATAATGATGACCAGTAATCCTATAAAAATTAAAAGTTCCATAAGTATGTTATTCCCGGATATTTAATGCGATTACGAATAGAAAATATTTCCGTTTAAAAAGGTTATATTCATAAATCTTCAGATCTTAAATTTATACTAAAATACTGTAAAACAGATTTTTGTGGGCATTTATTTTTTTAGGAGATTATAGAGAAACTTCCGGCCAGAATATCAGGAATTGCAGCTGCACTATTATGGTGGTTGTTATGTTTTTATTATAAGAATTTAAAAAAGGAGGGGAGCATGAAAAGTGCAGTAATTGGCAGGATTTACACTCTGATTTTTTTTGTACTATTTCTATCAGGGTGTCAGGTGATAGAAGGTATTTTCAAGGCTGGAATGTGGACAGGGATCATTATTGTGGCATTGGTTATCGCGCTTATTATTTTCGTTCTGAGAAAAATATTTTGACGTTGATAAAGCACGAAAATGATTATCTCTGTACTTCTCTGAGTCTTATTTTAAATTAATAAATTAAACGGAGACATACAGGGATAATCAATAATTGTGCCTCTCAGTCATGAGTATGGTCTATGCTTTCTATTGCACTATCCACTACTAGAGAGTTCCATCCGTTAAATTCTTTTTTGTCGAGTAATTTAATTCTATCCTTGATTTTTTTCTTAAAATTTGAGCAGGTAGATTTTCTTAACGATAACATCTCTGATAGTTCATCTGAGGTGATGTCCTGTTTGTTTGAAACAAGGTACATCATGTAAAAGGCCTTTACTATTGGAAATTTAAGTTTATGAAAGATTGTATTTGCTGTCACTGATTCATTGTATCCGCATTTACTGCATCTTCTGTCAAATTGCTCTTTACCTTTGCCGCAGCTGTTTGAATTGCATTTCTTGCATTGAAATTTATTTTGATTTTTAAGCTCTTCAAGATATCTGAAACAGGTAAGTTCATCAGGATAAACTTTGACAAATTCTTCAAAGTTTACCTGGTTTTTCATGATTCTGGTCATGGCTATATCAGACATATCTTTCTTAAGAGCTCTGTTTGCAAGGTCTAACTGAAGATTCATTGTAGTGATTTCTTCAGTCTGGTTTATGAGTCTTTCATATGCTTGTTTAAGCTGTTCTGTTCTCTCTGCTACTTTTTGCTCCAGTTCTTTATTGATTTTATCCTTTAAAAGTTCTTTCTCCTTCATTTCTTCAATTGCCTTACTCTGTGCTGCTTGTCTCATTTTGATTTCAGCACCCATTCTGTCTGTCAGAGACATGGAGAGTAAAATTATATCAAGTATGATTCCAATATTCAGACTATATACGGTGAAGATGTTTGATTTTATAAAGCCATAGTTTTCTAATGCTGTTGTAATAAAAGCTGCAAGCAGGCACGTATAAGCAACACATAAGAAAAAAGCAGTTTTATTTCCTCTTAAATAACTTCTGAGAGATATTTGATAGGCAAGAAAAAAAGGTATGATATCAATGTATATCGCGAATAATATATTTCTGTTGAAGAATAAACCATATAACAATATCAGGCCTCTGATAACTATTATAAAGTTTATGACTTTGTTAAAAAAAGGCTGGGTTTCTTTCAGGTTTAAGAATCCTTTTATGAATAACAGGGAAAAGACAATGATGCCATATAGGGCCAGGCTGAATGCATAAAGATTCCATTCAGGATGATCCGGCCAGAGATATTGAAAAGCAAAGCCACTCTGGCACATAGAGTAAAGACTAAAGGACAGTACATAAAACACATAATACAAGTATATGGACATTCTAATGGATATGTACATTAAAAGATTATACAAGGCCATCATGACTAAAATGCCATAAAAAATTCCTAATACATAATATTCTGCCAAGGCATAGGATATGAATTTTTTATAGGTTCTGATTTGCGGACTTAAATTGTTTTCGTTTTCTGATTTTATCCGGATATAAAAAGTCAAAGTTTGGTTATGAGGAATCTGTAATCCGAATTCCGGATTTTTGTGAAAAAACATTCGTTTGTTAAAGGCGATCAGATTGCCTGATTGTGTCAACTGATATTGTCCGTTTTCATCTGGAGAATAAAAGGATATGTAGTTTATATTATGATCGAATAATTCTATCAACCAGTTTTTTTCATTTTTTGTCAGGTTTTTAATGGAAAACCTAAGCCAGTAGGAGGATGTCTTGTTATTATTAACCGGATCGGAAGACTGATACCTGAAGCTGTCAGCATAAACAGGACTCGAAATTTCTTTGATACCAAGCCTGTCTGTCTTGTCTTCATATATTCCCAGATATTCTTTTCTGATTCCTTTTTCCTCAATATTATTAGTCAATAAAAATATATGCTCTGCCTTTAAAGAGGTGTTTGAAAAGTGTATTAGAAAAATGCAAAAAATACAATAATATGTTTTCATATTATTTTAAGGTCGTCATAAAGTTGTAATGGCTAAATTAATAAGATTTTTTTAAAATGGTGGTGGATGGTCAGAAAAAAAATATAGATCAATACATGCCTATTTTAGATGAATGTAAAGTTTGTCTTTTAAATGTTTTTAAAATTAATAATCGTTGAAATTTGAATTTTTAGGCATGTTTTTATTGTCTTTTAAGCGAAAAATATAACTATTTTACTTGGTATAAAAAGTGTTTAAAACTCATTTTTCCTTCACTAAAATTTGACTTCTTCTCATCTTCTCGATAGTATAGTTTATAATCTCGCCCGAATGTGAATAACAGGATTGTTAATGTCACTATTCTAGGAATATTCAAATTTGTTAAATAAAAGAGTCATTAAATTTTATCTGAAGATTTTTGCCCAAACATTAAGTAATAAGCTTATGGAAAAAATTTTAAGTACACCTGTAATTGAATTAGAGGATCAGTTTAATTTCTTCGAACGGGACTTAAGAGTTGAACTGGCTGCTGCTAAAATTGAGAAATTTGAAAAGGGAAGTCGTATTCACAGACAGAATGCATTCCTTGTTTCAGTACCTATACTTTTAGAGGGAAGTTTAAGGATATTTCGTCAGACGGAAGACAGGGAAATCTTACTTTATTATGTAAATAAAGGTGAAACCTGTATGATGTCTTTATTGTCATGCTATGGTCAGCGGCCAATGAATGCTGCAATGGAAGCGGCCGAGAAATCTCAGCTGATCCTTGTGCCGAGAATCAAAGTGTATGAATGGCAAAGAAAATACTCTTCCTGGAATGACTATGTAATTAAAACTTTTGCCCAAAGACAGGAGCAATTGTTGGATTCCTTCGATTCGCTGGCTTTTTCAAGTATTGATAAACGAATAAAGGACTATCTCATCAGGCTTTCATCCAGAACAAAACAACAAATTGTTTCAATCACACACCAGGAACTTGCCAACGAATTAGGCACCACCAGGGTTGTGATTTCCAGAATTTTAAAATGCCTCGAAATAGAGGGAGCCATTGAATTGCTCCGCGGGGCCATTAAAGTAAAGGACCTGAAACTTAACTAAAGATTTAACTTTAATTTCTGCTTGTTTTGTAGCTATTGGTAATTCCAGGTATTATCAATAGCTTTTTTTTTTCAGTAACAGAAAAACAGTAACAGTGAACAGTGAAAAACACTGTAGTCCTTTTTCAGGCAGCTTTGACATATTCATAGTTCACCACGCTTATTAAATTAAATGCCGTAGTTGACCTTGTTTCGTGACTGTTACAGTTCATTCTGTTCACTGATTCTGAGAAAAAATAACTAAAAGAACAATAGATTCTTAGTTAAATACAACATTGGCAAAGGTAATCATTGTGATATTGCATTATTTGTATATACTTTAGGATTTAAGGCTAAAATTGAAAATTGCTGGAAACTAAATTTGGGTAATTTCATCCTCGATATAAATTCTAAGATGATGAATAAAACCATACTGTTTTTTTTATTGACTGCATTGCTGGCTCCGTTGACAGCATCCTCCCAATTTGCTACTCCATGGCTGCATGTTGAGGGAAACCTGATTAAAGATCCGGCAGGAAACACAATTATCCTGAGAGGTGTCGATTTTCAGGATATCAAAGAACAAGCCACAGATAGAACTGTTGGCCTGAATGGATTGATTGATGTCGTGACAAATCCTGATGATACTTTATCGGCATCACCAGGATGGTATACAAGGGTATTAAGATTTACAGTAGAACCACCTATTTCAAATCTTGAGCAATATTATCAGCAAACTTTAAAACCTGCTGTGGATTATGCTACATCTAAAGGTCTTTATGTGATTATAGACTGGCATTATATCGCTGATGTAAATAGTAATATTGAGTCTACCAATGCTTTCTGGACTTATATGGCTCCTAGGTTCAATAATTATTCTAACGTATTATATGAGGTATACAATGAACCTATTAATACGAATCTTACCTGGGGGCAATTCAAGCCATATATGCAGGCATGGGTGGATTTAATAAGAAAGTATGCGCCGCATAATCTTATTCTGGCAGGAAGTCCTGTATGGGATCAGAGAATGGGCGATGCAGCCACCAATCCTTTAACAGGAGGTAACATCGTATATGTTGCCCATATCTATCCTGGTCACTGGACTGCGACCGGCTCTGGCGCTGTGAAAGCACAGGTGGAAAAGGTAGTAAAGGTGCATCCGGTATTTTTATCGGAGTGGGGTTTTAGCGAGACGGTCTCTGCTGCCAGTGGTACATTATTAAAAGGTTCTATTGCAAGTTATGGACAGCCTATCGTTGACTGGGCTGAGAGCCTTGGGATTAGCTGGAGTGCCTGGTGTGCGGATAATGACTGGGAACCTGCCATGTTTACCAGAGATTGGAAGCTAAAAGTTGGTCCGGGTGAAATGGGCGGTTTTACCAAGGATAAACTTTATGAATTCAAAGACGATCACCAGCCTTCTGACGTACCATGTTTCGCTCCGTACTTAGGCCTTCCTCAGACTTTATGCGGGAAAACCTCTGTTACAATTAGTCTTCAATCTCCACCTGATGGCGTTACGTTCAAGTGGTTTAAAGATGGTGTCGAACTTACTGGTCACACTGACGCCACGATTGAGGCTACTGAAACAGGAAAGTATAGGATAGAAACTACTTTAGGTACTTGCACCATGGCCGATGAAGTGGATGTTGTAAAAACCATGTTTCCTATTAGTCTTGGAAAAGGAGCTGTTCTCGGTAATGATCCACTCGTAATAAAGGTTGACAATGCAGAAGAAAAATTTACTTACCAATGGTATCATAATAATAACCTTATTGAAGGGGCAGATTCAAGCTCAATAGCAGTCATCGATACCTGTGGTGCATTTTATTCTGTTCTCGTTACTTCAGAGGATTGCGGTGTTGCTTCTGATACATTTAAGATTTTATGTGCAAGAGGATATTTTAAAGGTAAACCTTTCGATATCCCCGGAATTATTCAGGCAGAGGATTATGATTTTCAAAATATTGCCAGTACAACCTATTTTGATTCGGAACCCGCGAATCAAGGTGGTGCATACAGAAATGATGAAGTCGATATAGAAGTAACTAAGGATATAAACGGAGCTTATAATGTAGGCTGGACAGCTGCAGGGGAATGGTTGGAATATTCTATATCAGTAAAAGAAAACGGAGAATATCCGGTATATCTCAGAGTTGCAGGAAACCCGACACCAGCTGTGGGGGGAAAGTTCATATAAAGCTGAATGGGAAAAAAAGCATCTTCTACCCTTACGCTTCCTGTTACCGGTGATTGGCAAAAATGGGAAACAGTATCTTTAGGTGTTGTGAATTTCAATACCACTGATACTTTATTAAGATTCTTTATTGAAGCTCCTGGTTTTAATCTCAACTATATTGAAGTCGGGCCTAAAGTAGAAACCAGTATTTTCGGTAGAAGCAGTACATCTACATTAAAGGTTTATCCAAATCCGGTAAATGATGTCGTATTCTTCTCAGAGGAAATACCATACGACTGGACGATCACCACGCTTATGGGGAATGTATTAATGAACGGAAACGGTATTCATGCGGATGTTAGCAGTCTGAACAGAGGGACCTATCTGTTGAATGTAAATGGCAATGTTGTTAAAATAATGAAGTATTAATAGTTAAGTGAATAAAGCAGTAAATATGTAAGGCCGGATTTCCGGCCTTACATATTTACTTTGATTTGAATTCTGATAGGGGTGACCATTGTTATTGAAAAAGACAAAGGTTTATAAGTTTAGATTATCTAATGCACATCTATGGCGTTTTTTGCTGAAGCTTTTTCTGTTATTTATTAAATGTGGCATTTAAAGTATTAACTGGAATATCACTAAAGCGGTTTTAATAAAAGAGAGATAAAAACAAAAGGGGCATTTGCATGCCCCTTATTGTCTGTCAAAAAAAGTAACCAACTTTTTTTACACCTTGTGAATTATAAAATTCACGACACCCCAAATTGTGAAATCCATTGTATCAGTTATTTCGACTGGCTTTTCAGCATTGTCAGAAAAAAGGTACAGCTTATTTTGATGTTTTCCAACCCTTTTTAAAACCATTTCTCCATTAATTATCGCAATTACCATAGAGTTCTGGCCGGGTTCTTCTTTTCGGTCTACTACCAGGAGATCACCGTCTGTGACCCCGGGAAACTGAAGTTTGTTACCCTTTATACGGACATAAAACGTCGAGGACGGATTTTTGATGATAAGATTCTCCAGATTTTTTTCTTTTTCATTTTCGGATATTCTTATCGACTGATTTACAGTTTTTTCATTAAAAACAGCCTCCTCAATTTTTAATGATATCCTCTGGTCATTTGCAGATACTTTTAGCATGTCCGTTAATAATTTTAGCAAATATATATACGTTTTGCTAAATAATTTAGTTTTAGTGAAAATATTTTTTTTAACTTTGGGGCCGTTAATCAGGAACCTTAAATAAGAAAAAAAACGCGTTCTCCTGTTTGACTAAATAAAAATTTTTATATCCCATGCTCAACTGTCGGGTATAAAATAAATTTAATTTAACAAAGATTTAATGCTTTTTGCAATCGTCGATATTGAAACAACGGGAGGGTATTCCGAAGGTAACAGGATTACTGAAATAGCCATAATAATTACAGATGGCTATAAAATAATAGAAAAATTTGAGTCTCTGATTAATCCGGGTGTGTTGATTCCTCCCTTTATTACAGGGCTTACCGGCATAGATAATTCCATGACTGATAATGCCCCTTATTTTAATGAGGTGGCAGAGGAAATTCATGGTTACCTGAAAGACTGTATTTTTGTAGCGCATAATGTTAGTTTCGATTTCAGTTTTGTGAAGTCAGAACTTGCGGAAGCTGGCATTGAATTAAAGGTAAAAAAACTCTGTACCGTAAGGTTAAGCAGGAAAATATTTCCCGGATTTCCATCTTACAGCCTTGGCAATTTATGCAGATTTTTAAATGTGGAAATTGAAAACAGGCATAGGGCAGGCGGTGATGCTGAAGCAACCTATGAGGTGTTTACAAAACTGGTAGCCAATGATTCGGAAGGGTTTATTATTACGTCTTTAAAATCCAATTCAAAGGAAACAACGCTTCCGCCAAACCTTGACAAGGAACAGTTTAATAGCTTACCGTCTCTTCCGGGTGTCTATTATTTTCACGATGAAAATGGTAAAACTATTTACGTAGGAAAAGCAATAGATATTAAGAAGCGTATATCCGGGCACTTTAGCTCCAGAAACTCTGCTGAAGAAAAGCTCAGATTCTTTAGTAATATTCATAGTATCTCTTTTGAACTTGCCGGCAATGAGTTGGTGGCATTTCTTATGGAATCTCATGAGATAAAAAGACTTTGGCCTCCTTACAATAAAATACAGAAATTCCCTGAAGCCCAGTTTGGTATTTTTTCCTATTATGATCAGAATGGTTATCAAAGGCTCAGTATAGGCAAAGTACAGAAGACTACTCCCTTATTTTCTTTTAACTATATGACGGATGCAAGAGACTTTCTGTATGCGGCTGTAAGGGACTTTGATCTTTGTCCAAGATTGTCAGGGCTTCAGACTACCAAAAAGGCTTGCGTGGATTATAGTCTGAAAGCTTGCAAAGGCGCTTGTGTAATGGAAGAATCTCCAGAAGAATATAATAAAAAGGTGGAGAATGCATTGGATGGAATGAAGCAGGAAAAACCGACTTTTGCTATTGTTGGCAAGGGGAGATCAAGATATGAAAATTCTGTAGTGCTTATTGAAGATGGAAAATACCAGGGCTTTGGCTTTGTTGAAGACAATACGCTTAACCATATTGAGGATTTCAGAAATGTCATTACAAAACAAAAGGAAAGTAAGGATATTCAGAAAATTATAAATCAGTTTGTAGCTAAGCAGGAAAAAGGAAAACTGAAAGGATATAAATTTATTCCTCTTACTTCAGATAAAATCGTTGTTGAACAGTAAGAACTCAAGCTCTATTTAAGTTATTAGATTGTTATGTAGATTCTGTGCCGGAATGATTCCTTCTTTAAAGTCTAGTAATAGACCAGCTTTTGCAGCTTCGTGATCTGTGACGGCAATGTATTCAGCTCTTTTAGTTTCATACAATCTTGAATGCAATGGCCCTACAACTTTTTTAAATGCTGCACTGTCAATAATCTTCAGATAATTGTTATGAAGTTCTTCCATGTTTGATGTCTGTATAGCCTTTCTCTGTTACTTCAAATTTCATAGTCTTGGGTTGGGTATAAAACAAAAAGGCTCACCGTGCACAGTGAGCCTTATATATCATTATAATATTATAATCTCAATATTCTTCAGACATAACTATACTGTCAACAATCTCTTTAAGAGTAATGTGCCAGTGCCAATAGTTATGCGTTAAATTATTCATACGGTAAGTATAGGTGAAAATGCAGATTGTCAAAGTTGAATATACATAATAGTTTAAACCTTTACATTCAGATGAAGTTTTCAGTTAAAAAAATACTAAGATCATGAGGAGGAAATCCATATTGACCCTATCGCTGATTTTTGCTTTTTTTATTGTAGCAGACAACGCACTTGCAACCAAAGTATGGATTCCATCATCCCTTTCGGATGTATTTGGTACAAATTTACAATTTACAATTAATGACGATGGTAAAGTTTCTGTGTCTAGGAATCATATGATCAGCCCAGGGGATACATTGGTGCTGCAGCATGGACTAAGGAGTTACTTATTGTTCAGAGGAATTGTAGGTGCTCCTGATAAATGGATTACCATCACCAATCAGGAAGGAGGAATAGTAGATGTGAATTACCTTATTGTAAATCCTGTTTACTACAATTCTGCTTTTCGTCTTCAGGAATGTCAGTTTGTCAAGGTATCTGGACGAGGGTCACCGGGGATAAAGTATGGAATAAAAATTTCGCATTCCTGTTGGGATGCAGCCCCAATAAACGGAGAAATTACAAAGGGGGAGGATGCCATGGAATTGTCTTTGAATGGAGCAATTCTTCTATTGAAAAAAGTAAACTTACCAGTCATATTGAAATAGAAAATATTGAAGTGACTAATGCAGGAGCTTCTGCCATCGCTTGTAAAATAGATAATGCAGGGAATGGTATGGATGGAAGAGACAATTCTTTTGCTATGGAGGATATATTTATTCATGATAACTACCTGCACGATATAGGCATGGAAGGAATTTACATAGGACAATCAACTGAAAATCCGGTGTGGCATAGCACCATTAATGTAAAGTTGTACAATAACCTGATTGTAAGAACAGGATTTGAGCCTATACAACTTCGGAATGCTCTTCAGGTGGAAGTGCACAATAATATTTGTTATCAGGCGAGCCTTCTCGATGGGACAAGCTATGGGGTGGAAAATAACGGCTTTCAGATTGAAAGAGGAACAAGAGGAAACTTTTATAATAATATTATCATGGATGGTAAGAATGAAATGGTACATGGAATGAACAGAGAAGGTTATAAGACTGCATTTTTACCGGAGCTTCCGGAAGGTAACCTGATAAATAAATTAGGTGCAGGTATTGAATTTTATAACAACTATCTTGATGGTGGAGCTGAAACTTATACCTGGGATGATAAAAATGATGTGAATGACTTTAACAGTGTATCGGCAGCCTTTTATTGTGAGTCTGATTATCTCGGTACTGAGAAACGTGTGACCAACTTTGAAGGCAACTATGTAAGGAATATTTACAGAGGTGCTAATGATCCTGGAAAGCCTAAGGCTGATCTTGAATACTTTTTTATTAAACAGGATAATCCTGCCACACCTGAAGATGATGAAGACCCTGTAATCTATAATATCTTCAATAATTATTTTTCCGGGGGAAATGGAATGGAAACTCATGGTACCGTTCCTACCTTGCAATTGGGCGAAAATCAGGTAAATCTTAATCTGGAAGAAATCAGATTTGTGGATCCTGTTTATGGTAAAGATAATTTTTGTATTGTGCCTGGTTCTTTTTACTATGACAAAGGAGTTTCCTCTTCAAGGCCGGATGCCAAAGGCTTTGGCTTAACTTCTTGTATTGTTTCTCAGCTTAATGTAAACAGTAATGCAGTAAACATCTCATTACCCAAAATCTTTGACTTTACATTAAATATATATAATAAATTTGCAACCTCCCTGATTGAAAGTAAGGCAATACTGATGTTCAGTCCTTGCGAAAATTGTACACCGGTGAAAATTTCAGATGCGTATGATGTAAGGGGAGGAGTAAAGGAGTTTGAGGTAATTGGGAAAAGTTTTACTCTTAATCCATCTGATCTTAACTATGGAGAGGGTGTAATTTATGCTGTCATATTCGATCCGCAGTCAAATCATAAAAGCAATGAAATAAACCTCGTACAAAACTCCGGAATTTCAGGAAATGAGATATTAACTGAAGATAAAGTATTTTATTCAAATGCATCTGCATCAGCAATCGGAGCTATTGTAGGGAACTCAGTCAGTGGTTCTATTCAATGGGAGAGAAGTATTGATCAGACAAATTGGACACCCTTGACAAAAGGAGATAAAATTGCCTATGTACCCGATGAAGATCTCAATACTACTACTTATTTCAGAAGAGTAAATAACGGAAGTCCAAGCAATATATTTACGGTCACTGTAATTCCTGGAACGGTCACTCATTCTGAGATCGGATCTTCGCAATGGTTTCTGAATTCCGGTGATCCCCTTGAATTATCAGGAAGTCCTGATAAATTGAATGGAGTGGAACAAATAGGGAATGTTTATCAATGGCAAATGAGTATGGATAATATTATCTATTATGATATTCCTGGTGCAAACGGACTGTCTTATGATCCGGGCATTGTGTATGTCACCACCTATTACAGAAGAAATCTAACCGGATATGAATCTTCTGAAAATATAGTAAAAATAGGGGTTAGTCATTTGACCTGGGCTACTGATACTGCTTTTTTAACATCCAAATGTTTACCTGCTAATTACAATGTTCAATACACTGCCTGGGGCAAATTTCCTGGTAATCCTGTATTCAAACTTGAATTATCTGATAATACCGGTAGTTTTGATAACCCTATTGTACTTGGTACTTCTGATACAAGACCTGGAGGAACAATTACAGGAGATATCTCTTCGTCTTTACCTGAAGGAAAATATAAATTGAGGCTTGCTAGTTCATCAGGTGTTGGGGCGGTTTCAGAGAGTAAAGAATTATGCTTTTATGTATTGTCAAACAACTCTGCAACAGTAGTGGATGGATATAAACTATATCCGAATCCTTCAAAAGGTGAAGCAAGGCTGGTAATGGAGCATTTGAAAGGACAAGAGGTTATGATTTCTGTAGTTGATCTTTTTGGAAGAAAAGTAATAACAAAAAGTATAATTGCGGGAAATGAAGTGCTTATAGGAAGTAATCTTGGAGAGGGAACTTATTTTGTAACAATAGATTCAGGGAAAGAGAAAAGAACATTGAAGTTTATTAAAATTAGATAATTTAAAAAGCTAAGCAGATCTGTAAACATAGCCCTGCTTAGCTTTTAATATTATTCTGTACTTTTTATTTTTTTCTCTAAGTATATCATTCTCCTGGTTTAATATTTTTAACTGCTGGCTCATTTCCATCTCTCTTCTCAGCATATCTTCCTGCGTTGCCCCCAGTTCTTCAAGGTTTTGTCTCATCTGCTCTTCTTGCTCTCTTAATTGCTGTGATTTTACCTGCGTTTCATCAAGAAGTCTTTTCATTTTCTCTGCAGTCATTGAATTTGAAAGAGAAGCAGCGATGTTTTCAGATATTTTTAACAAGAAGTCAATTTCATGTCCTGCAAATACTTTAAAGGAGGCGAGTTCAATGACTCCATATATCTCTTCATTGTATTTAAGTGGAAATACTATAACTGATCTAGGCATTGCCAATCCTATTCCGGATCTGATCTGTACATAATCTTCAGGTACCTCGGACATGAAGATATGTTCCTGCTCTACCCATGCTTGTCCGGCCAGCCCTTCTCCTTTTATATAACGGGTTTTCCCGAACTTCCTTCTGTTCCATGCATAGGATGCAATTTCTTCTATGTATTCATCTTCATTTTCTGCCTGACAGACAAGGAACATTCCCTGGTTTACATCAAGGTATTTTACCAGAGAAGAAAGAATTGTATAAGCAAACTCTGTTCTGTCGTTATAATTATTCCTCAACAGGTCATTAAACTTCGCATTGCCTTCATTTGCCCAATTCCTGATCTTATCTTCCTCCGAAACCTTCTTAAGGTTGTTCCTCATTTCTAATAAGGAATTTCCAAGGACATCCTGACTACTTAAAGGGCTGAAGTTTGCTTCAAAATTTCCTTTCCCTATATTCTCTGCAAATTCAGAAGTTGCTTTTAATCCCTCAATCAAGGTATTGATTCCTTTGGCCATTTTACCAACCTCATCATTTTTTATGTTCTGAATAGGCTGCGGATGTAAACCTTTGCTAAGATCTTCTGTGACTTCTCCAATCTTTTTAATCTGATTGAGGACCGTATTGGAGGTATAAACAGATATCACCACACAAACTACTATGATTAAAATACCAGAAATAAATAAACCATTTTTTAGAGATCCGAAAAACTCAGTCATCATCAATTCATCTTTTTCTTTTTCGGTTTCTTTAATCTTGATTATTATATCCGTCTGTTCTATAATCTTGTTTGCAATAGGGATTACACTTGCCTCAAAAGCTTCACTGTCCAAAGAATCAGAGGAACTTGTTTTGTAGTTATTTATAATTGTAGATTCGAGTGCAATAAGTTTATCTACATTATTCATTACACCCTTCAATAATTCTTTTGATTCATCTTCTTCCCAGAATACTCTGTTGGCTAGTAAATCTTTTTTTAATTTATGTAAATCACCAGTATAATCTATATCAGAAGATTTATTGGCC
Source organism: Sporocytophaga sp. (assembly GCA_024707265.1). Classification (GTDB taxonomy): domain Bacteria; phylum Bacteroidota; class Bacteroidia; order Cytophagales; family Cytophagaceae; genus Sporocytophaga. The sequence continues at coordinate 37,238 of JANQAB010000008.1, forward strand.
TGTACAGGAGGGTAGCCATAAACAAGCCCGGAGGTGTTATGTACACTCTGCAGTACTTCAAATCTAAACTGATTAAGATTTTGCAAAGAAGGATCTTTCTCTTTTAAAATTGCCCAAAGCGCTCTTTGAGAGTTGTTAATGGCGGAAAGGTTAAATACACCATTTAAACCAAAAATGATTATTAGAATGAGGAAACCTCCTATGATTTTCTCTCTTATTCCGAAGTTTTTTATTTCCATTGCTTTAAGGTTCTATTCAACTATTTCAGAATGTTTTTGAAAGTATCTGCCGTAAAAAGCTATATATATGTAACAGATAAAGGCTATGATAAGCGCTGCCTTAAGCCCTGAAGCCAGGCTTAAGGATTTATAGATTAAAGGAATAATTGCTCCTCCTGCTATACCCATAATAAGTAATGAAGCTCCTCTTCCTGTATAATCCCCCAACTTGTGTAATCCTGATGCAAATATCCCCGGAAACATAATTGAATTGAAAAATCCAATTGCTGCAAGAGCATAAATACTAAATTCCTCGCTACCTGCAATCCCCAAGGTTAGTAAACATAGCGTGCTTAAAGCAAAGATAAAAAGCAACTTACCTCCATTAACAAACTGTAAAATAAATCCACCCGCAAATCTTCCCACCATTGCCAAAGCCCAATATGCGTATATAAGTGTGGCTTTATCACTTGCCAGTTCCGGGCAATATTGGTCTATAATGTCTCCAAGATTTGATCCTATAGTCACTTCAGCACCAACATACATAAATATCCCAAGAGCTGCGAGATAGAGGTTCTGTTTAGGTGTGTTATGATTTTGTTGTATAGATTGATTATTCTTTACAAGATCCGGCATGGGAAGGAAAAATATCAGAGAGCCAAGTATTATAAGCCATATGGCAACTGTCCAGTATGGAGATTGAACAGCTATTGCCTGAATTTTTCTGAATGACAGTAGTTGGTCTGGTTGTAGTAAAGATATCTCTTCATGGGTAAGGCTGGCTGTTTTCATTATCAGAAAAGTCCCAAGCATTGGTCCCAGAGTTGCTCCCAGAGAGTTTAAAGCCTGGACAACAGTTAGCCTCGAAAATGACTGCTGAGATGAACCAAGATTTACAATGTATGTATTGGCGGATATTTGAAGTAAAGTGATGCCAGAGGCAAGAACAAATAATCCTGCCATGAACAATGGAAACGATAGAAGAGTAGAAGCAGGATAAAAAAGATAGGCTCCCGTTGCTGCTATTCCCAGACCGGCAACTGTTAAATATTTATAACCAAGATAATTCAATAGATCTTTTTTGTATTCGGAGAAAAGAAAAAACGCCAGTGATACAAAAAAGTATGTTCCGAAAAATGTGAAATTTATAAGACTCTTTTTAAAATCGTCAAGTTCGAATATATAATCAAGCTGAGCTATAAGTGTTCCATTTAATGAGGTGAGTAGTCCCCATCCGAAAAATATTATGCTAAAAGCGATTAGTGTGGTTTTTTGAAATGGCGGTTGTTTTTTCATTTTTAAATATACATAGACAATATATGAATTTTCATATTCAACCCTCAACGGAAAGTATTCTAATTGGTTGTGCTAAAGGCTTGATTTAGTTAGATTTTGCTAAGACTTTTATGCCTATTTTTAATCATTTTGTATTCAGAATGATATAAAAATAAATTTGAGGCTTATTTGTTGAATGGTGTCTTTAATTAAAGTGTTGATAATCTTTTGTTAAGAGGGTGCAATATGTGAGGCAGAACCATTTAAATGGGATTCTGTTAATAATGAAGAAGGTATGTTCAAGAAGGTAAATTCAGACAAAGGAGGAGGAGAAGTATGGAACTGATATCAAAGATTATTTGTCCTACAGATTTTTCAATTAACTCAAGTAATTCGGTACGCTACGGATACGAGCTGGCTAAAGTTTTAAAAGCTGAGCTTGTTTTATTTCATTGTATTGAATCAAAATATAAAGATGCTTTTGATGAAAGTATTTCCCGCGAAAAAGAAAAGGCTTTAAAGGAGCTGAATTCAATTGCAGAGGGACACCGAATAAGGGACAAATATGGTAATGTAGCCATTTCAACTTTAGTATCGGCAGGAAATCCGGCCAATGAAATCATCAAGACTATAACAGCCGGGGAAGGCAACCTGGTAGTGATGGCAACAAAGGGAGTATCTGAGAGATATGCGCCATACAGCCGTATTACTTCAGAGGTAATTGAAAAAACATGCTGTCCGGTATTGGAAGTACCTCCGGGAACCACCTATACTCCTATTCAGAAAATAGTATACGCAAGTGAACTTTCAGGTGAGGATGAAAAATCAGTAGTGGATTTTGTTGTAGGGCTTGGTGAATGTCTTCATGCGCATATAGACTTTCTTACTATTCAGGACAAGGAAGAAGCACCTAGTGCAGAGGACCTCATAAGTTATGGTTATAATAATTTTCTGTTGAAAAGTGATACAAGCGATGTAGCCTTTTTTGTACTTGAGAAAAAAGATATCATTAAAGGGATTAATGAATTTACGGAAAGGCATGAAGCTGACCTGATCATTATTTCCCCAGGTCATGATAAAATGTATGACAACTTCATGGAAACTAGCAGCACTCATCAGCTGGTGAATAAAACAAGTTTTCCTGTTTTGGTAATGCATAAAAATAAAGAATGCATGGCTACAGCATAATATTATTCACAGATCATAAAATCCATAAGTATGGAACAATCAGGATTGAAGCCATTGGTTGGCGTTGAGGTTATTGGCATTACCAAAGCTAAGAATATATACTGGAATCTTTCTCCGGCAGAACTTGTAGAACATGCCATCCTGAATGGAGAAGGAATATTAACTGATGAAGGTGCTCTTTCCTGTGATACCGGAAGGTTTACCGGAAGAAGCCCGGATGATAAATATTTTGTTAAGGATGAATTAACAAAAGATTCCATTCATTGGGGAGATATTAATCATCCGATTGAGGGGAAAGTCTTTGATGTTATCTTCCATAAAATGCTGGAATACTCAACAGGAAAAGACTTATATGTCAGAGATGCATTTGTCTGTGCTGATTTGAATTACAGAAAATCACTCAGGATAATTACAACCAAAGCATATCATAATCTTTTTGGTTATAATATGTTTATAAGACCAGAGTTATCGGAGCTTCAGCATATTGATCCTGAGTATACTATTTTATGCTTCCCTGATTTTGAAGCTAACCCTGAGACGGATGGAGTGAGAAGCAATAACTTTTCCATCACGGACCTTACTAGGAAAGTAATCCTTATAGGAGGAACTGCTTATACAGGTGAAATCAAAAAGTCTATATTTTCAATATTGAACTTTATCCTTCCTCATCAGCATCAGGTATTACCCATGCATGCTTCTGCCAATATGGCAAAGGATGGCAAGGTAGCTGTGTTCTTTGGTCTTTCAGGAACGGGAAAAACAACTTTGTCTGCTGACCCTGATAAATTTCTGATCGGTGATGACGAGCATGGTTGGGATGATAAAGGAGTATTCAACTTTGAAGGTGGATGTTATGCTAAAGTCGCTAATCTTGATGCCGCTGCTGAACCTGAAATCTATGGTGCAATAAAATTCGGTTCAGTACTTGAGAATATCAGATGTTTTCCGAATTCAAGAACTGTCGACTATACCGACACAAGCCTAACTCAGAACACAAGGGTTTCTTACCCGATAGAATATATTCCCAATGCTTTGCACCCATCTCAAGGTGGTTTACCTTTTAATATTTTCTTTCTTACGGCTGATGCCTTTGGAGTCTTGCCTCCGATTTCAAAGCTTACTCCGGCACAGGCGATGTATCACTTTATATCAGGCTATACAGCTAAAGTAGCTGGTACAGAGGAAGGAGTAAATGAACCTAAACCGGTGTTTTCAGCATGCTTCGGTGCGCCTTTTATGCCACTGCATCCTACTGTGTATGCCAATTTACTTGGTGAAAAAATGAAAAAGAATAAAGTGAATATCTGGCTTATTAATACCGGATGGACTGGAGGGGCATATGGTACAGGATCAAGAATTAAGCTGAAATTTACAAGGGCTATGATTACAGCAGCCCTTGAAGGAAAGCTTGAACATGTTCACTTTAAAAAGGAACCGTTCTTTGGGTTGATGGTACCGGATACTTGTCCGGAAGTACCTGATGAAATTCTTTTACCTTATAATACATGGCAGGATAAGGAAGGCTACAAAACGACTGCAGGGAAACTTTCAGATGCATTTATAAAAAACTTTGAAGCATTTGAAACCTATGCCAACGAAGAGATCCGTGCAGGTGCTCCGGTGATAGCAGTCTGAGTTTTTTTAGAAAGCTTCTGTAAGATAGAGATAAAAGCCGGAGGATTTTTTACCTACAGCGAAATCGACTCTAATGTTGATGTTCTCTTTAGGCACAATGGCAAAGCGTATACCTGCTCCTAGTGAGTATTTTAAGCCATCAATGGAATAGTCTTTCAATCGTTGGCTTACTTCTCCCAATCCGGCAAAAGCAACAGCTCCAAACCTTCTCCATACGTGCATACGATATTCGCTTTGCACTGCAATAGCATTGTTATCTCTGTATCTTCCCAGATAATAACCTCTCATAATAAAGGGGCCTCCAATGTATGAAAGGTTTCTTACAGGAACATCACCTGATGTGATTTGCGAAAATAACTGTAATGCCAGCACATTCTGACTGCCTAATTTGATGAATTTTCTAAAATCAAAAAAGTTGGTTTGAAATTTAAAATTACTGCCAGTGAATTTTCTGTAGAATACATAGGATACCTGAAGGTATGCTCCTTTGGTAGGATAGAATGCATTGTTACGATTATCCCAGGCGATCAGCGGCCCAAGCCCAGAAGCTGTTCCACCATTTCTGCCCAATATATTTTCCTGATCAAATAAACCTCCAGGTTCGTAATCTAAACTAATGACATCCTGTAATTCATAATCAAATCCACCATATAGTTTTTTATAGATTTTTCTCATGTATTGAGAGGTAAGGTATATTTGTCTGTAGGTATATGTTTCCAGATTGCTTTTAGGTGTATTGTTTCCAAGACCATAGAATCTGTCCGGGAAGTAGCTGTATGTACCAAACCATTTAACTATATAGTTTTCTTTATTAAAAAATAATCCGCCACCACTTTCGATGATAATTTGTTTCCTCTGAGTATAGATGATAAATGACTGTACATTGGAAGATCTTACAATGGTGTCTTTACCTATCTTAAAAATGACGGTGCCAAGAGCACCTCCTCCAAACTTTGTTTCAGGTGTATTTATTACAAGAGGAAGTACCAGAAACGCTCTTTTCTTCCTGGGAGCAGTAGTGCTGTCCTTTACGGAGGATATCGCAATAAGAGATCTTGTGAGTAATAAGAGTAAAAAAAATATTTTGATAGATCTCATATGTAAGTTCTTCATGTCAATTTTTATAATTATCAGAGCAGGATTTTGTTTTTAAATTCTAAAGAATACATGTCGCAACTTGGAATGAGATATTTTTGACATTATCTAAGTTTAAACAGGATTTATTCATTTTGTTTCAATAAAATCATGTGGAAAAATAGTTCTGGATTAGATTATCCTTTATTTTTATCTTTCGTAAACAGGGAAGAATGGAGGATATGGAATATTAATATAGTCGGAATTGAATGCAGGTAGCCGGAAGACAAAATCCGCTAAAAGTAAATATGAAGCTCTTAATTATTACTGAGTTATATATAATCCAAGTTTAGTGCCCACATCAGGAACAACCTGGAATAAAAATTACTTAACCTAATTCAATACTGCTATGAAAAAGATCCTTTACTTTATTTTCTCTTTCTTTTTTTGCGCAATATTCCTTTCATGTGATTCACTGGTAAAAAATTCATTTTTTATTCCTTCTTACTTTAAAGGCTTGGCTACTATTAATGTTAATAATCATGAGCCTCGGGAATGTATTGCATCCGTTGAATTATTCGATACTTTAACTAACTGGCAGAACAGAAAGTTTGATCCTTCCAAAGAACTGGAAGGGTATATTCAATATTCAGCTCAAGTATCCCATGGGGTTGGAGAATATGGACTTCTTACTTATCTTAATAAAAAAGATTCTTCTTTTGTTATGATCTTCGCTAAAACTGCAGGTGACATGGTTTGTGAAGTAAAAGGTGTTAAAAAAATCCTGGTTCAGGACAAACGAGTTTTGTTTGAAACATTGTGCAGAACCCAGTGCGAATTTGAACAACCTGCTACAAGCATGATTAAAATTGATAAAGACGGAAATGTCAGAACTATAAAATCATGGGTCGTGGACAAATCAGTTGGAAAAGTTTATAAACTAAAAATTTCCAAAGTTGATTGTGTAGAAGCTTATTATACTGACTATGATTGATGATCTATTATTTAATTAAAATACATCGGTTCTTTAGTTATTAAAATATTTCAAAACCCTGATTTTAGTTGTACCTTTGCACCCAGATAGAAGAGTAGTCTAGTATGAATTTCAGTAAGTTGCAAAGAGTAGTTGTTATTCTTGCCGTATTATCGTCAATTTTTGTCCTTACCATTTTTTTACTAAGGGTTTCCATTGCCAATTGGGCTCTGGGTAAGGTCAAAGAAAAATTCAGAATTGATTATCAGGCAACCCTTTCATTTAATAATATATCTGTTCATGGGCTTTCCGGTATTAGCGGTAAAGACTTTTATATTGTTCAGGATAATAAAGATACTCTTACTAAAGCTGAGGCTCTTTCTTTCGAACTCGACTTGTTTCATGCATTGACCGGTGATTTCAGATTTAAATCTTTTTCTATCAGAGACGGGTATTTTCATCCAGTAAAAACAGGTAAGGAAGATAATTATTCTTTTTTATTGAAAAGAGGTACAAGTGATGAAAGTTCTGACACATCCAAAGGTTATGGTTTTATCATTAACAGGATATTGAATGCTTCCTTTAAAGTACTGCCTCCGAAATTAAAGATTTCAGAATATAATTGTGTCTTTACAAAGGACACTAACGAGTTTGTTTTCAGAATAAAGAAATTTCATCTTTATGATAAAAATTATACTTCCTCTATAGAAATTCCGAATACCTATCAGATATTGATTTCAGAGGGCCAAATCAATAAGCGGAAAAGGCTCATCAGTGGAAATTTATATGCTGAAGTTTCTGCGATGGAAGTGCCATACCTGAAGGATCTTTATCAGTTGGATTTTAAATTTGATACACTCAGATTTAATCTTTCAGATAATAGATTCAGTAATGGGGAGCTTGATCTTAAAGGGAAATTTAGATTCGATGCTTTAAAAATCAAACATCCCAAACTGGATTCCAATGAACTTGCTCTAAAAAAAATTGACATAAATTATTTCATTTCCCTGGGTAAATCTTCAGTTACTTTTGAAACCGACAGTGCTTATTTGAATGATATCCTTCTTAATGGTAAAGCTACTATTGACAGGAAAAATCAAGGTATATATGCTTTAAATCTGAATATGCCGGAACTGGAGGCTCAAAAGTTTTTTTCTTCATTACCCGTGGACTTATTTTCCTCTTTGGAAGGTATAAAGGTTGAAGGTAAGCTTTCCTATCAGCTTAACTTTTATCTGGACAGAAGCATGATAGATTCTTTGAAGTTCAGCAGTAACTTCCGTGAAAAGGGATTTAAGGTAATCAGTTATGGTAAAACGGATTTTTCTAAAATGAATAAACCCTTTGTCCATACTGCATTTGAAAAAGGGGTGGCTGTAAAAACATTTACTGTAGGTATTGAAAATGCTGATTTTGCACCTATCGATCAGATATCTCCTTATCTTAAAAATGCTGTATTGTGTTCAGAAGATGGAAGTTTTTACTGGCACAAGGGCTTCAGGGAGGATGCTTTTATAATGGCATTGAAAGATAATATTCTTAAGGGAAAATTTGCTAGAGGTGGTAGCACCATATCCATGCAATTGGTAAAGAATGTATTCCTTAGCAGAGAAAAGACGATTGCCAGAAAAATAGAAGAAGCTTTAATCGTATGGCTTATTGAAAACAAAAAGCTTACAGCAAAAGATAGAATGTATGAAGTTTACCTTAATATTATTGAATGGGGGCCAGGCATCTATGGTATCGGGAATGCTTCAAAGTTTTATTTTAACAAAAGACCATCGGAGCTTACAATAGAAGAAAGTATTTTCCTGGCAAGTATTGTACCTCAACCAAAGGCGTTTAAATATTATTTTGATGGTGGTGGTAAGCTGAAACCCTTTCTGAGTCATTATTTCAGAAAGATAGGAACATTGCTTTTCAGAAAGGAAATTATTACAGAAGAGGAAAATAATAAAATCGTACCTATTGTAAAACTCACGGGTGGAGCTGCTCAGTATGTATTCCAGGATACTCTTGGTATTGATTCTTCTTTGTTTCAAAATGAGGAAATTTTTCCTTAATATTTTATAAAATAATAACAAAATTTTCATACTGTAGTTAAGGTTGAAAAATCTTAAAAACATGGGAAATAAAAATCAGCCTAAGGACAGAGATAAGGCAAAAGGGAATCCATCTGAAAAAGATAAACTTCCGAACAAAGGACCTTCTCAGCCAAATCCCAAAGAAAGAAATCGTTAGTTAAAAGGGAGCTTGCTCCTTTTTTTTGTTTAATCAATCATTTATTTCTTTTTATTCTTTATAGAGTCTGGCTTGGCTACGGGCATATTATCTTTTGACTTTGGCTTCAGTACAGTCTCTGTATCACTGTTTTTAGGAGGAAGTTTTGTTGGAATTGTATCCTTCTGAAGAGTAGAGTCGCGTTGTAAGAGTGTCGTATCGACCAGATCAGTACCTGTATCTACAGTGGTAGAAAAAATTTTTTCAGCTTTTCTTTCATTGCATCCCTGAATAATAAGGCTTAATATAATAGGGAACAGTCTGGTATACCTCATATCCTTTTATTTTAAGAACAATAGGGATATCAGATTGTTTGATCATTATAAATACATTCCATATTTTAATCTATGATGGCATGGATAAATTGTTAAATCAGCTCAGATATATTAAAGCTGGCGCCATTTGCATGTTCTTTGCATTATGTGGTAATCTTTTCAAAGGAGATGCTCTTAACAACTGGTATACTCAACTCAGACTTCCTCCATTTACCTTACCTGTCATATATTTCTTTGCTATGGGATTTATCTTCTATTTCATTTGCGGAGTATTGCTTTACAAGCTTTTTTCAGAAGAAAATAATAAAAATGAAACAGTATTTCTGATTACGCTGGTGATCATTATGATGGCTTATTATACCATTTGGGATCTTGTATTTTTTGGTTTAAAAAGCCCGATGGCAGGTTTTTTTTGCTTATATACCATTCACCTTATTTGTGTTTTATATCTTTTACAGGTTCGCCAGATTATACCCAGTTATATCAATAGTCTTTCTGCCATTTATTGGATGGCTTGGCTATGCATTCTTCTGGCTGATCAGCTTGTGGACCTTAAATTATTAATATAATAAATCCTGATGCTTGGACACCAGGATCTATTAATTTCTGTTTGTTATGCCTGATATAACTTCTGATAATATTCTGTCGCCATTCTGTCTGAATCAAACTGTGGGTATACATCACACATTGCTTGTTTCATGATTGTGGTCCACCTGTTCGGATCTCTGTAGTAGGTAGGAATAATTTCCTCTTCCAATACTCTGAGTAGTTCTTTGTTATCCTGGTCATCCCTTTGAACCCATGAATCGGTTGGCTGAGAATTGATTACAAAACTATTTACTCCATGTTTTGCAAATTCAGGAAACCAACCATCCGGAATGGAGAAGTTAACAGATGCATTCATTGAGGCCGTCATTCCGCTGGTTCCTGATGCTTCCCTTGGAGGAATAGGATTGTTAAGCCATACATCAGATCCTTTTTTCAACATTGCGGAAAGTTTCATTTCGTGCCCCGTAAGGACTGCACAACGATCAAATTGCTCTACTGTATGATTGATGTAATTGAATATGTCAATTCCAAGCTTATCCTCAGGATAAGGCTTTCCTGCCCATATTACCTGGATAGGTTCATGCTTTCTGCTTATGAGACCAAGGAACTTTTCATAATTATGCAGTAATAGCTGTGCTCTTTTGTATCCGGCAAATCTCCTTGCCCATACAATAGTAAGCACGTTCGGATCAAAAATCTTTCCTGTCTGATCCGCAACCTCTTTAAACAATTCTTGCTTCAATTCTTTCTTTCTCCTCACCAATAGCTCGTCATTATTGGTATTCAGAGCGTCTTCCAGTACCCGGTCCTTCCAGAATTTTTTATTCTGGGCATTGGTGATATGTATGATGGGACAAACTCCTTCATTTCCCTGCCACATAGATTGTGATACCTTAGAATGTATTTCTGATACTCCATTAGCAATTTTAGATAGTCTTAATGCTGTAAGGGTATAATTCAATGTATCTCCACTGATTTTGGCAATTCTTTTCACTTCATCAATAGGAATGCAATGAAGAAAACTCATTTCTTCAAGCAGTTCCAGAGAATGTTCTTCATTACCTGCAAGTTCTGGAGTATGGGTAGTAAATACCATGCGGTTTCTGACTGCTTCCTCACTTCTGTATTTGGAATAAAGGTAAAATGCCAGTGGAAGTGCATGGCCTTCATTCATATGGTATACTTCTGGTTCTGAACCAATAATATCCAGAAGCTTGGCTCCGCCTACACCTAATATGATTGACTGTGCAATTTTTGCTGCAAGGTTAGAATCGTATAATTTATGAGTGATTGTCCTTGATATATAATCGTTTTCTGGAATATCAGTAGAAAGCAAAAATAATGGTGCTGTACCGAATACATCTGGTGGAAGGAAATAAGCTTTTACGTTTACCTTAGTATCGTGAATGGTGACAGGAAATATGATTCCAGTATCTTCAAGAAAGGAATATTCTTTCCTTACAAATTTTGCTTCCATGAAATGATCCTGATTCCACACCTGATCATAATATCCGTATTTCCATAAAATCCCAATACCAATCAGGTTTTGCTTAAGATCATAAGCGCTTCTTAAATGTGACCCGGCAAGAAAACCCAGTCCTCCTGAATATATTTTCAATGATTGATCAACAGCAAACTCCATCGAGAAATATGCAGCCCTTTTGCTGAATTTAGGGTTTATATCATAAGTATGAAGTTTGTTTAGAAAAGTCCCATGCATAGAATTTTGCTTTATTTAAGTATACATCTAAATAATTCGATATGCTTCATTTTGTTTCTTTCAAATAAAAGTACTGAAGGAAAGATATGAAAATAAAGATATCAAATGGATGAATACGCAATAAGTTTAGGAATGGGTTTGTGCATTGGTGTAATTTTGCTTTACATGTTTCTTTTTCCCTTTCTGTAGTGTTTCTTTCAGAGAAAGGGCGTTAAAAGGTGCATATGCATTTTGATCATTATCAAAGTACACATATACATCTTTTCCCTCAGCCAACCAGTTTTTACAACTTTCTGCCCATTCATTAAGTTGCTTTGGGGAATAATCTCCTGAGTATTTTTCTTCGGGTCCATGCAGTCTTATATAAACAAAATCGGCCGTTGTTACCACAGGAGACATATGATGGTTTAGCTCATAAATGCAAAAGGCACAGTTGTTCTTTTTTAATAGCTCATATACATCCTCATGATACCAGGACGGGTGGCGAAACTCAAACGTATATCTGAATCCTGAAGGAAGGTAACTGATAAATTCTTCTAACCTTTGAATATTCAATTTCATGTTAGGTGGAAGTTGAAATAGAATAGGGCCAAGTTTTTCTTTCAGAGCAGAAATGCTGTCAATAAGTTTCTTTATACCCTCAGTGGGCATGTTGAGTCGTTTGATATGAGTAATATATCTGCTTGCCTTAATACTGAATAAAAATCCCTCAGGAGTGTTTTTATACCAGCTTGAAAATTGTTCTGATGATGGAAGTTTATAAAATGAATTATTTAACTCCAGGGTGTCAAAAAAGCTATCGTAATAATCCAGCAAATCTTTGGAAACCATCTTTTCCGGATAAAACTTTCCTATCCAATGTTTATAGTGCCAGCCTGAAGTGCCCACAAAAAATTTCCCTTTTTTCTCTGACATAACCTTTTTTTATAAAACATTATCCACTAAGATTTTAATTCATTTAACTGAATTAATGCGAGCTTTTTTCCTCCCGGCTTCTTATGGATAGTCATAAACAATACCTTGTTCTGAGGGTTTAGGCATTTATGAGAAAGAACAATTTAACAGGAATGATCCCTTCATTGTGGGGATTCCTATTTATCGGTTTTGCCATTGTTCAGTTAAATGATCCGGATCCTTTGGTATGGATTTCTATCTACTCATTTGCAGCTTTAGTATGTTTCTATTCGGGTATAAAAAGAATTCATTCTCTGATATTGCTATTATTCACATCTTTATTTGCTGCCGGTTGCATTTATTTATGGCCTCCTGTATATGAAGGTATTACAATGCCTATGGAACATAGCTCCAATATAGAATTGGCAAGGGAAGCTCTGGGGCTTTTGATTTGTGCGGTAGCCTTGATGAACCTCATTTTCCTTAACTGGATTTTTATGAGGAGACTAAAGATGGCTAAAAGAAGAGTTCATTAAATTCGAACACATTATATATGGAAAATACTTTTTCTATGCAGGAAGTAAAGGCTGCAAGGCATTTTATAGAAAAAAAAATTGCTCTTTTTATTACCGACGATCAATACAAATGGTACATAGAACAGATCGAAAAAGTAAAATCAGGAGTTTATAGAAACATCTATTTTGCTTTCAGTAAAGTTTCAACAGTATTTGGTAAACGCATACTTGATTTAAATGAGGAGGACCTGATAGAAGCGGTTATTATTAGAAAAGGCTGGAACCCTTCTTTCTGGACTGTTTCTGAATTCATAAGGATAAACATGCTGATGGAGCTTACTTTCCTGAGTGGAGAAGAATTTCTTAATGTGATTAAAAATATTTTTGGTACTGCTGATCTTGATGAGAGAGTAGCAATATTAAAAGGCCTGCCAATTATGCCTTATCAAAGTAGATTGACTGAAATAGCCGCTGAAGGCGTGCGCTCAAACTCCAAACTGCTATTTGAGGCAATCTCTCTGAATAACCCTTTCCCTTGTGATTGCTTTAATGAATCTCAATGGAATCAGATGGTACTCAAGGCTGCCTTCATAGACTGTCCGGTCAGTGATATATTTGGTTTGGAAAGAAGGGCCAATGCAATGCTTTCCGATATGGCAATCGATCTTGTGCACGAAAGAAAATCTGCCGGAAGAGATATTACTCCTGAAATCTGGAGAATCATAGCTCCATTCCTTTCCACAAATCATCTTAAAGATATAAAGGCTTTGTTTGAGGATAAAAATACATTAAGTCAGGAGGCGGCAGCGCTGGCTTGCTACATAAGCAATACAGAGGAGGCTATTCTGATGCTGCTCGACTACAGGCCTGATTTGCATACCAAGATGATAGATAATGAATTGTCATGGCAGGATATTACCAATAAGTGGAATAAAAAGAAATTACAGGAGCTATAAGATTTGATATATGAGAAGATTTATTGATCCCCACGTTCACATGGTTTCCAGGACTACTGATGATTATCAGAGAATGGCTGAAGCTGGAATCGTAGCTGTAATAGAACCATCTTTCTGGGTAGGTCAGCCACGTACTGAAGCTGGTTCTTTTAAAGATTATTTCAGTGGACTTATTGGTTGGGAAAGATTTCGTGCAAGTCAATTCGGGATCACGCACTATTGCACAATAGGTCTTAACTCCAAAGAAGCCAATAATCAACAATTGGCTGAATCTGTTATGAAGATTCTGCCTTTGTTCTTGTGTAAAGAAAAGGTAGTAGGAGTGGGGGAAATAGGATATGATGAACAAACTCCGTTGGAAGAAAAATACTTCAGACAACAGTTGATTTTATCTAAAGAGGCTTTGTTACCGGTACAAATTCATACGCCACATAGAAATAAAAAACGTGGCACATTAAGAAGTATGGAGGTTTGCCTTGAACATAAAATTGATCCTTCATGGGTCGTGATTGATCATAATAATGAAGAGACAGTAAAGGATGTACTGGATCAGGGATTCTGGGCTGCTTTTACTATTTATCCGAATACAAAAATGGGGAATGAAAGAATGGTGGAAATTGTAAAAAAATATGGTAGTGAAAGAATCATTATTAACAGTGCGGCAGATTGGGGAATCAGCGACCCGTTGGCTGTGCCAAAAACTGCGTCGCTGATGGATGAAAAAGGTATCCCTTCAAAAGATATTGATAAAGTTTGCTATTTCAATGCTCTGAAAGTTTTTGGCCTGAGCGGAAAAATAAAGGAGTCAGACTGGTTAAATGCCGAAGAAAATATTGACAATTCTTACAATGGTAATTCAGTATTGAGGGGAGATCAGAAAATGAAAAAAGTTGACAGAAAGTCCTTATCAAAAAATGATAGTTCAAATATAATTGTCTGATGGGAAAGTTACAGGCATATATAACAATTGCCAGACCCGCTAATGTATTGTCTTCTACTGCTGACGTTATAAACGGTGCACTGATTGCCACTGCTGCATTGGAGTGGTGGGGAGATACTTCTCTGCTCTGGAAAGCTCTGATGCTTGTATTGTCCACGGCATGTTTATATGCCGGGGGGATCGTCTTTAATGATGTTTACGATTACGATATAGACAGAATAGAACGTCCTGAAAGAATGATTCCGAGCGGAAAGCTCACCATTACCGAAGCAAAAAAGATTTGGTATCTGTCTTTTTTCTTTTGGTGTTTTCTTTGCTTTGATGGTCTCGTTTTCCAGCGCTGCCCTGGCTCTTTGTATCGTGATTTCTGCCTTTACTTACGATGCCAAAGCTAAACACTCTGTTGTATATGGCCCTTTGATGATGGGGATCTGCCGCGGTTTAAATATGTTGCTGGGAATATCGATTGTGAGCAACAGCATTATTCAGCATGTTTATCTGGCTTTAGTACCTTTGTTTTATATCATTGGGATTACATTAATAAGTAAATGTGAGACAGGGCGAATTAAGAAACGTATTCTGGATGCAGGGTTCTTCTTTTATCTCCTGGCCTGTTCAGGTTTGATTACAATACTCTTTATAAAAGAACTCTCATTACTAAGTATACTCCCGTTTTTGCTTGGCTTTCTGCTGCTCACTTCTATACCAATTATAAAAATGCAGGTGAAAGTCAATTATGGAGTAATAAGACAGGCAGTAAAAAATGGTATAATAGGAATTATCCTTTTGGATGCTACTCTGACTGCAGGGTATGCAGGACCTGAGTTTGCTCTTGTTATATTGGCGCTGCTTCCAATGTCTATTGCTCTGTCCAGATATTTTGCTGTTACCTGATTATTGTAAAGAGTAGATCTATAAATCAGTTTAGATCGGTTAGTGTTTGTTTGATTACTAATAGTTGATGGAATATCATTATGAAAAGTTTGCAGCAATCATTCGTGGTCCCTTTTACCTATAGGGTATTTTTTACGGAGGATATATTTGAAGAAAAAAATCATATCCTGAAAGGATTAATTAACAAGTCTTCAGACGAAAAGATAATTGTGATTTTTGATGAAACTGTTCTTTGTAAAAGTAGTCATTTACTGGCTGATACGAATAAGTATTTTAATAAAAACCTTCCAGGGCAGCTTACTGAAGTGATGATTCTTCCTGGTGGCGAGGCAGTAAAGAATGAAATAGAAAGGGTAAATGAAATCCTTGAGGCAATTGAGAGAGGAAAGTTATCAAGGCATTCCTATATAATTG
Organism: Sporocytophaga sp.; assembly: GCA_024707265.1. Taxonomy (GTDB): domain Bacteria; phylum Bacteroidota; class Bacteroidia; order Cytophagales; family Cytophagaceae; genus Sporocytophaga. The sequence goes on from JANQAB010000008.1 coordinate 53,038, forward strand.
TAGTTGGTGGTGGTGCTTTACTGGATCTTGCAGGATATGCTGCTTCTATTGCCCACAGAGGCATCCGTCTGATAAGAATTCCTACTACTGTGCTTGCTCAGAACGATTCAGGGGTAGGAGTAAAGAACAGTGTAAATTATTTTAATAAGAAAAATTTTCTTGGATGTTTTGCCCCTCCTTTCGCGGTGATCAATGACAGAAAGTTCCTCATGACCTTGGAGCAACGAGATTGGATTGCTGGTGTTGCAGAGGCAATTAAAGTTTCATTAATAAAAGATGAAGAGTTTTTTTATTTTATAAAGGATAATGCGACTGCTCTTGTTGCAAGAAATCAGGATATCATGCAGGAGTTAATCTATCGGTGTGCTGACCTTCATATGCAACACATTGGTGGTGATGATCCTTTTGAGTGCGGCTCTTCTCGTCCGCTTGACTTTGGGCATTGGGCTGCTCATAAACTCGAACAGATGGATAAATATCAGATAAGACATGGGGAAGCAGTAGCAGTAGGAATAGTTCTGGATGTGACAATTTCTTATCTCAGAAATTATATATCTCAGAAAAGCTGGCATCAAATACTGGATTGTATCAGTCATTGCGGGTTTAAAGATATTCTAATTAATTACATTCCTTTTTTAATCAACAATTATCTTGAATTGGAAAAGGGATTACATGAGTTTAGGGAGCATCTAGGGGGAAGGTTAACAATCATGCTACTTTGTGCCATTGGTAAAGGAGTGGAGGTGGGAGCAATTGAAAGTGATGAGATTATTAAGAGCTTAAGACATGCAAATTCATATTACCAAAAAAATGAAATAAGTCGGTTATGACTTTTAAGAAAGGCTTTCATCTAACGTATTGTACCAATATTCACCCGGGAGAGACCTGGGAAGAAACCTTTGGAAATCTGAAAGAATATCTTCCTTCAATCAAAGAGAAGGTGAATCCCGGAAGACCATTTGGAATAGGCTTGCGCCTGTCTGATATAGCGGCAAGAGAATTGTTGGCAAATGATAATCTCTTCAGGTTTCGCCAGTGGCTGGAAGTTAATGGTTTTTATGTGTTTACGATTAACGGTTTTCCTTACGGAGGTTTTCACAGAACCATTGTGAAAGATAAAGTACACCTGCCTGATTGGAACTCTCGTGAACGAATCGAGTACACTGTACGGTTAATTAAAATTCTCAACTTTCTTCTGCCTCAGGGGATAGAAGGTGGAATTTCCACTTCCCCTGTTTCTTACCGACATTGGTTTAAGACCAATGAGCAGATGGATCATATATTCAGAAAGGCAAGTTTTCATTTTGCAGTAATAACTGAATACCTCATACAGGTGAAGAATGAAAGCGGAAAAGTAATCCATATTGACATAGAACCTGAGCCGGATGGTGTTATTGAAGATACCAGAGGAATGATTAATTTTTATAACAACTGGCTTCTTCCTGGCGCAATAAAGTATTTTTCCGAAGTCAAAAATATGAGCAGTCATGAAGCAGAGGCAGCGATCAGAGAACACATTAAGGTTTGCTTTGATGTTTGTCATTCTTCTGTACTCTTCGAAAACCCTGCAGAAATGCTTGCCTTATATAAGAAAGAAAAAAATCGGAATAGGCAAGATCCAAATAAGTGCTGCATTAAAGTTCAGGCCTTCAGGATTGGATCATAAAGAACTTACCTCTAAGCTCAAATCTATAAGCGACAAAATCTATCTTCATCAGGTTGCGGGAAGATATCAAAAGGAAATGAAGCGGTATAATGATTTGCCTGATATGATTAATGACAATAGTTACAACTCATGTGAAGAATGGAGAATTCATTACCATGTACCTCTTTTTGTGTCCAGGTATGGAATACTGGAATCAACTCAGGATGATATATTAAATGTCTTTCAATTACTGCAACATCAATCTATTACTAATGTACTGGAGATAGAAACATATACATGGAGCGTTTTACCTGATGAAGTTAAGATAGATTTAACGGAATCAATCGTAAGTGAATTCAAGTGGGTGCTTGAAAATATGAAAGTTCAATATCAGAATTTATGGATAAAGTAGTTGTAATTAACCTTGTGGCTTTGTCTTCAAAGTTACTTGGAGATTCTACTCCTTTCTTGAAGGAGTGGTCTTCCAGAAAAAAAGCAGTACCTGTCAGGCCAGCATTCCCTGCGGTTACATGCACTGCTCAAAGTAATTATTTAACAGGAAAAACTCCTTCAGAGCATGGTATTGTAGGGAATGGGTGGTATAGCCATGACGATTGCGAGATAAAGTTCTGGAAGCAATCCAACAAACTTGTTCAGTCTGAAAAAAATCTGGGAGGCAGCAAAAAAGATTGATCCTAATTTTACATGTGCCAATATGTTCTGGTGGTACAATATGTATTCATCTGCTGATATCTCCGTAACACCAAGACCCCAATATCATGCGGACGGAAAAAAGCTTCCTGATGTTTATTCTAATCCTTCCAGCCTGAGAGATTACCTTCAAAAGAAACTGGGTACATTTCCCCTGTTTAATTTCTGGGGACCTAACACTTCCATAAAATCGAGTAATTGGATTGCTGAAGCTTCCATGCTTGTAGATGGTATGTTTAATCCAACGCTTACATTAATATATCTGCCTCATCTGGACTATTGCCTTCAGCAATATGGACCTGAAGATGTCAGAAGTAGAGCAAACCTGAGAGAAATAGACGAATTGTGCAAAAGGCTGATTACTTTCTACGAAAGAAGAGGAGCTAAAGTGAATATTGTTTCCGAGTATTCCATTACGAATGTTGCCAATCCTATTCATATTAATAGAATTTTAAGGGAAAAAGGATATCTGAAACTTAGAGAAGAAAGTGGGAGAGAACTCTTGGATGCAGGAGCTTCCAAAGCTTTTGCAGTGGCAGATCATCAGATTGCACATATTTATATTAATGATTTATCCATTAAGGAAGATGTTAAAAAACTGCTTACATCATCGAAAGGGATTGACGTGGTTTTAAGCGGACTGGATAAGGAACTTTTAAACATCGATCACGTAAGAGCAGGGGATTTAATTGCTGTTGCAGATAGGGATTCCTGGTTTTCATATTACTATTGGTTAGATAATCTTAAAGCACCAGACTTTGCCAGAACTGTAGAAATCCATAAAAAGCCGGGGTACGATCCGGTTGAATTGTTTTTTAATCCTGAAACAAAACTCATTAAAGCGAGAGCAGCATTTAAATTACTAAAGAAAAAAATAGGCTTCAGAACGCTGATGGATTTTATACCTTTGGATGCCACATTAATTAACGGGTCACATGGAAGAGTCCCCGATTCTAAGGATGAATGGCCCTTGCTGATAACCGGAGAACATTACAAATGTCCTGACTTTATTGAAAGTACAGGAGTATATAGAGTACTGTTAGATCAGGTTTTTTCAGAGGTACCTTATTTATAGTTTACCCGGATTTGGCGAAACACGTTGAGTACAATTGTGATAAAAAATAAAGGTAGTAATACTAATAACAGATGGTTTAAATTAATTTTTTTACATTGCTTTAACGTCTTTGTTTCAGAGGGATTCTTTCAGTTTGAAAACTTTTTAATTTTAAAGTTATTCTTCAAAATCATTATTGTGCAGATATTTAGTTTTCTGCGGGGCTGGTATAACATTGAAATAAAGGTTTTATCTGTCAAGATTTCTATGAATGAAGAAGAAGCCAAATGGTAATGAGGAATAGAAACATTACCTGCTTTCAGGTTATTATTTTTATAACATAATATTGGCTTCCTTGTCTATTGCATAGGACGGCAATTTCTAACTATTTAAAATTTTTAACATGAGTTTATTGCATAATCTTTCTAAACAAATATCTGCCAATTCAAGATATGATATCCCATCAGGTGTGGTGGTTTTTGTTGTTGCTTTGCCTCTTTGTCTTGGTATTGCCCTGGCTTCAGGAGCACCACTTTTTTCAGGTATCATAGCAGGTATAATAGGAGGACTTGTAGTTGCCCTGCTGAGTGGCTCTCCTCTGAGTGTAAGCGGACCGGCAGCAGGTCTAACAGTTATAGTCCTTAATGCCATTACAGAAGTAGGTTATAATGCCTTTCTGGTAGGCGTGGTAATTGCAGGCGCAATACAGATTATTTTAGGATTTATTAATGCAGGCTCCATCAGTCTGCTATTCCCATCATCGGTGATTAAAGGAATGCTTGCTGCTATAGGTATTATACTTATCCTTAAACAAATTCCACATGCTGTTGGGTATGATGTTGATTATGAAGGTGATTTGTCATTTGATCAGTTCGATAAAGAAAATACTTTTACAGAGCTTTTAAGAGCATATCAGGCATTGAATAAGGGAGCGATTATAATATCCGGGCTGTCGCTTCTTGTGATGGTTTTCTGGAATAAGGTCACCAAGGGATTTTTAAAATCAATTCCAGCACCTTTACTAGTGGTTGTATTAGGTTCTTTTCTAAATATCCTTTTTGTAGAAAAAATTCCTTCACTGGCTTTGAGTCAGGAACACCTTGTCTTGATTCCGGAAATCAAAGGTTTGAATTCCCTTAAAGAACTTTTAATATTTCCAGCCTTTAATGAGGTCACGAATTTTAACGTATGGAAAATTGGATTTACCCCGGCTGTGGTGGCAAGTCTTGAAACACTACTTAGTATAGAGGCTGTCGATAAACTGGACCCTTTAAAAAGACATACACCGGCGAACAGGGAGCTTAAAGCGCAGGGAGTAGGTAATATCCTTTCAGGTGTTATGGGTGGTTTACCAATGACAGCCGTAATTGTAAGAGGAACAGCCAATGTCTCCGCCGGGGCAAGATCAAAACTCTCCTCTTTTTACCATGGTTTATTTCTGTTGTTGTGTGTTTTGTTTTTGCATGAAATTTTAAACAAGATTCCACTGGCAGCATTGGCAGCAATCCTTCTTGTAATTGGATATAAGCTTACCAATATAGGGCTGTATAAAACTATTTTCAAAAATGGAGTAGAGCAATTTGTGCCTTTTATATTGACCATCCTGGCAATAGTGGTTACCGACCTTTTGAAAGGTATCATAGTGGGAATTATCGTCTCTATCATATTTATCCTTAGAAGGAATCTGAAGCTTGCTTATTCCTGTTCCATTAAGGAGGATAAAGATACAAAGATAACGAGGCTTGAGCTTGCAGAAGAAGTTTCTTTCCTGAATAAAGCAAGTATTATGACGATGCTTCGGAATATTCCTGATTATTCAAAAGTTGTCATTGATGGATCGAAGGCAAAGTATATTGATTATGATGTAATCGAGATATTGAATGACTTTAAGATATCTGCTAAAACCAGGGGAGTGGATTTACAGATGGAAAATATAAAAGAGAGTTACGATATAGGATATAAAAAGGAAAAGTAGCAGACCGAAAGAAGTTGGCTCATAACTTTTGAAATTCTTTTATAGTTCTTTTAATGGATGTGTATGTGAAAGGAGAGAATTATATGAGAAAAATTAAAAACCTGTTATTTCTTCTGATAGGAGGGATATTATCCTCATGTGCCTATGAAGAAATAGGCGGCCATCAGCAATTTACAACATCTTCTTTGCCTGGTCAGAAAGTCAGCTCTGCTGATAACCAGAACTCAGGACACCATAGCCCTAGTTATTTCCATGAATGGTTTGAAGATGAAAAAATAACATCAGAGCAAAATACTCTTAAGCTTAACTCTTTCGGGAACCATGTAATCTATGAAAATATGGATTACGAATATAACAGATTCAACGACTATCTTGGAGGGAGTAATCCTCACAGATATCCTGAAGGTGATGAAAATCCTATAAGGAGGGAAGATTGGATTGGTTTGGAGGTTTATTATGCTCAGAGAGATTCTTCATACCTTCAAAAAGGATATATATATCCTGAAACTGCATTTATTCCCCCAGGATTTTATGAGCACCTTCAAAGCCAGGACTCTGCAGATGCGGAGGTTCGTACTTGTTGCCCTGGAAGAAAGAAAGTAAGTGAAGCTCCTGAGGAAATGAAGAATGAAGTACTTCATGGAGAATCATGTTCTAAAATGAACAAATCATTATAGGACGCGGTTATTATATCAGAAGGTATGAGAGAGAAAGAAAAGTGGAGATTGGAAACCTTCGAATATCTTAAATAGCTAAAAGTTATTTAAATATATGGGCTGCCTGTAAAAGGGCAGCCTTTTTTTAATGTCCGATAGTTGTTTGACTGAATGCTCTTAATATAACCTCATATCAATATCCAGCCCGTCATAAGCTAAATGCACATTGGCTGGTAGTTCACTCTCTACCATTCTGTGTAATCCCATTTTATGGGCGATATGCGTAAAGTAAGCTTTTTGAGGTTTTATCTTATCTACCACTTGTAAAGCCTGCTCAAGGTTAAAGTGGGATATATGTTCCTGTTTTTGCAAGGCATTCAGAATTAAAACCTTTGTCCCTTTTATTTTTTCAAGTTCCTGATCAGAAATGTAATTAGCATCAGTGATATAGGTAAAGTCTTGAATTCTAAAACCATAAACTGGCATTTTGTAATGCATTACCTCTATGGGCGTAATTTCTGTTTTACCGATACTGAATGGTTTGTTTTCTATTTCAACAAGTGTTATTTCAGGGACTCCCGGGTATTTAAAATCAGTGAAGGCATAAGCAAATTCTTTTTTCAGTTGCTCCAGGGTTGCCAGTCTTCCATAAACCGGCATGTCTCTTTTCTGAAAGTAGTTGTATGCCCTGATATCGTCCAGGCCAGCTGTATGGTCCTTATGTGCGTGGGTTATTAAAACGGCGTCCAGCGTCTTTATTCTTTGTCTTAAAGCCTGGGTTCTGAAATCCGGGCCAGTATCTACTACAATGCTTTGATCCTCCGTTTGAATATGAATGGAGGATCTAAACCTTTTGTCTCTGAAATCAAGAGAAGTGCATACCTCGCAATCGCAACCGATTACAGGTATGCCCTGAGAAGTACCGGTACCCAGAAATGAAATGATCAAAGCGATAATTCAGTTTGATTTATTTCCAGATAAAACTTTTTGTTTTTTTCACTCAATCTTGATACATCAAGCTTAATGGAACGAAGGATTTCAATTAAGCAGTTGATTTTACCTTCAACAGGAAAATATTTGTTGACAACCGCAACTCTGGTGTCTTTTAAAATGCAGTAACCAGAATGAAAATTGCCCTTTTCATATCTGAGCATATATTCAGATTCTGCGAAAATATCTTCCAGCTTATTTAAAAACTGATTGGTGTATTTTATTTGCATAGTTTATAAAGTCCATTTTTTCACGGTTTCGACCAGTTTGTCAAAATCGAGTGGTTTCTGAAGATACTCATTTATTCCGGCATCAACAAAATCTTTATCACTATAGTTTTTAGCATTTCCGGTTATAGCCACAATCGGTACTTTTGCTTTCACAGAATCAGGGTTTTTTCTGATTTCTTTAGCGCAAGTCATGCCATCCATCAATGGCATATTTATATCCATTAAAATTATGTCGTAGTTCTCTGATTCAACAGCTTTTAATACGTCTTTTCCGTTTTTTACGCTTGAAATTTTGTAATTCTGAAATTCCAGGATCTTTTTAGTCAGGTTTTGAATAACTGAACTATCCTCAGCAATAAGAACTTTCTTGTAAGTGCTCATAATCTCTATTCTTTAAAAAATCTTTTTGTAATAATCTCTGAATTCCTGAAAGGCGATATCTAATTCATTCAGACCCTCTTCCAGATTGGTCAAATTGTTTTGTTTTAGTCTTCCCTCTATTTCCTTTGCCAGCTTCTCTACTCTTGCAATTCCGAGGGTCCCGGATGTCCCTTTTAAAGTATGCAAATTATTTAAAATATTCTTAATATCTTCTGTTTTCAAAGAATTTTTGCATGCCTCTATTTGCTCAACAGCCTCTGTTTCAAAGTCGTTATAAATATTAAGCAATGTAGCAGAATCGGCAAAAGTTTTAAGTTTTTCCAAAACCTCCTGATTCAGAATGGTATCATTGGTCTGAAAAGTTTCCGGATTGGTATTTATTTCGGATTTGGTCTCAGACTTCTTATGGTGTCCCCATTCCCTGAGTTTGTTTATTAAATTTTCAGGTTTTATTGGTTTGGATAGATAGTCGTCCATTCCGTCTTTAATAAACTTCTCCTTATCTTCCTTCATTGAATATGCCGTCATGGCGATGATAGGAGGTGTTTTGGGCAGTTTCAGTTTTCGTATCTCCTTTGTTGCCGTTACTCCATCCATCTGCGGCATTTGGATATCCATAAAAATCAGGTCGTACGATTTTGACTTTACTTTTTCAATGGCCTCAATGCCATTTTCGGCTATATCCACTTTGCAGCCGACTTTCTTCAATATCTCATTGGCCACAAACTGATTGATCTGGTTATCATCTACCAGCAATACATTTAATGGATCTTCAGAGTATGATTTGCTGGTCTCTGAAAGGTTTTCTGAAAGGCTTGCTTTGGGCGGCGATACTCGTTTACTCTCCTGTGCTTCGAATGTAAACCAGAAGGTACTACCCAGGCCTAGCTCGGATTCCACTCCAATCTGTCCATTCATCATTTTGCAAAGCTCTTTAGATATAGCCAACCCTAAACCTGTGCCTGCATAGGCTTTGGTGGATGATGTATCTACCTGACTGAAAGATTCGAATAACTTTTTCTTGTTTTCTTCAGAAATACCAATCCCTGTATCTCTTATCAATACTTTTATCCTGTAAGTACTTCCTTTTTTCTCGTCAAGCACTAACTCGATATTTACACTTCCATGATCTGTAAATTTGATTGAATTACTGGTAAGGTTAGACATGATCTGCAATAACCTTATTTCGTCGGCAAGAATATATTTGGGAATATTTTCGTCAATCGTATAGGCAAAATCAATTTTCTTGGAAGCTGCCTGCTGATAAAATAATGAAAATAGTTTTTCAACAGTAGACTCTATGGAAATTGAAGTAAGACGAAGTTGCATCTTACCCGCTTCAATTTTAGAAAGATCTAGTATGTCATTCAGAATGGTCAGAAGTGTTTCTGAAGACTTCTTGATGGTCTGAACATACTTTCTCTGTTCTTCATTGAGATGAGAATCAAATAATAGGTCAATCACCCCGATGATTCCGTTCATCGGTGTCCTGATTTCATGACTCATGTTGGCGAGGAAACTTTCTTTTACTTTCAGAGATCTCTCTGCAATTTCCTTAGCTTTAAGCAATTCTTCTGAAGCCTTTTTCAGATAAGTAATATCTCTGGCTACACCATCTACCGCAATAGGCTTGCCTTCTTTGTTATAGATAAGCCTGATATTTGAAATGGATTGAATTACAGATCCATCTTTGAGTACCAGGTTGTTCTCATAGTTTCGGATCGTGCCGGTACGCAGCAATTGTTTTACAAGCGCTGTTTGTTTTTTAGGACTAACGTAAAACTCTGTTATATGTCTTCCAATGATCTGATCCTGGCTGTACCCGCTTAGCTCACATCCGGACGGACTTATCATATTGATCCTGCCATGCACGTCCGTTCTGTAATAAATGTCCTGGAAGGATTCAAATATATTACGGAACTTCTCTTCGCTCTCCTGTAGTGCTATTTCCCAATGTTTCTTTTCAGTAATATCATGTGAAATACCGGAAACCTCTTCTATTCGTCCATCCGGAAGGAAAATAGGATTCAGGAAAGTCTCTCTCCATGTTTCCCTTCCGTCAATGATGGTGCGGGCTTCAAAGTGTTGTTGTTTGCCTTCAAAAGCTTCTTTATATCTTGCATTGACGAAATCATGATAGATATCGTCTGAAAGCATTAATATTTTAGGCTTTTCAGAGGCCTGGTCCAATTCGGGGTAAGAACCAAATTTTCTCTTAATAGCTTCAGCGTAGTTTCTGTTGAATGAGGTAAGGCCTCTTTGTCTGTTAACAGACCATATAAGGTGAGAGCTGCTTTCAAAAATTGAATTTAATCTGGCAGTTTGCTCAAGGATCTTTTCTTCGTTTCTCTTTCTTTCAATTGCAATGGCTATCTGCCCTGAAATAAAGTCCAGAAGGTCAAGATGCCTTCTCTTGAATTTATTTCTGTCACTATGACTTTTTACTGCAATGACCCCAATGGTACGGTTTTCCAGGCGTAAAGGTACTCCCAGCCAGATTTTGGGTACCGGACCCATTAATTCTACTTTACCCGAAGCTGCCAGTTCGTGAATGTCTTCTTCATATAGAAAAGTAGGTTTGTCATTAAATAGTGAAAATTCTGTTAAACCTTTTCCGACAATCCTTTTTTGGGTAGTAATTCTATTCCCGAAATTTTCGTCAACATAGTAAGGAAAATTGAGGTAGTTTTTATCCTTGTCATAAAGCGCAACATGGAAGTTATTAACAGCAATGATAGTCTTGAGCTCCTGGTGGATATTGTAAAGGAGAGATTCAAGGTTGTTGCTGCTTATAGTAAGGTTGGCAATTTTGTAATAAAGAGTAACTCCTCTTTCAGCCCTTATTCTTTCTGTATTGTCATGAAATATACCTCTGAATGCTATAGGCTTTTCCTTCTCATATCGAACGTTTACGCTACCAATAACATGAATGGATTTACCAGCTTTGGTAGTAAAAACAGTCTCAATTTTGTCTCCTTTTTCTCCGCTTAATATTTTTTGTAAATGATCAAAGGTGGCTTGCTGGTAATCTTTATGAACAATATCCTTAAAATTAAGACTTGTGATTTCTTCGTCTACATAACCAAGGGTATTCTTCCATGCATTGTTTACAAAAATAATATCACCTTCAAGAGAAAATACCTGAATAAGGTCATTGGCATTTTCAAAAAGATCGTGAAGTTGCTCATTACTTTCTTTTAATGCTTTAATTACCCTCTTTTTTTCTGTTACATCTTCTCCTACGAGAGTGGTTTCAGAAAGCTTTCCATCCGTGTTGTTTTGTATCAAAACCTGAAATCTGACTGTTCTGACCTGTCCGTCTTTGGCTATGATTTTTCTCTTGATATTATTAAAAAGCTGTCCATTCTCTATAAGGCTGAAAATCCCCCGGTCATCCTGGCCTTTACCTTTATGAACAATGCTGGTCCATTCCTTCCCTAAAAGGGCTTCTTTCGAAAAGCCCAGAAACTCGGCAAAAGTGTGGTTGCAATAGGCAATTTTCCCATCCTGGTTGATAGTCAGAGCAAATAGGGTAATTTTTTCCAGGGCATTACGAAAGTTCAGGTCAATTTCCGGTAGTTTTTTATCCGATTGCTTTTCAATTAAATTTATTTTATCCTGAAGCTTCAGGATCTCCGCAGCTAATTCTTCTCTCGATTTATTTTCTAATTCCATGGATACTCAGAGGATGGATCGACTTAAACAAATATAATCAATTTGAGCTATAAAATCTTTTTTAGGCCAAAAAGCCGGTGTTTGTAATAGCTTGGTTTTTAGTGTATTTTAAGTGTATGCCTTAAAAATTATTTTTCAATTAATTTATCTTACAATAATTCAGGCTACAATTTTTAATTTGCAAAAAAATAGGCAATGGCCAGAATCATTTTTACGGTAACAAACGATCTTTCCTACGATCAAAGAATGCAAAGGATTTCATCCACATTGGCTAAAGCCGGGCACTCTGTTCTTCTGGTAGGCAGGAAAAGAAAAAAATCTATAAAATTAAAACAACAACTGTTTGAGCAAAAGAGACTTGATTGTTTTTTTGAAAACGGAAAGCTTTTTTATCTGGAGTATAACTTTCGTCTTTTATTATTTCTTATGTCCCAAAAGGCGGATATTATTTGTGCTATAGATCTCGATACAATTCTTCCCTGTTATCTTGTTGCCAAGATAAAAAGTAAGCCTTTGGTGTACGACGCCCATGAGTTATTCACAGAGGTAATTGAAGTGGTCAGAAGGCCTCTTGTAAGGTCTATGTGGCTGAAGCTTGAAAGTTATATTGTTCCGAGAGTAAAGTATTCATATACAGTGAGTGAGGGGGTGAAAAGGATTTTTGAAAAAAGGTATCCCGGGGTTGGTTTTTCTTTGATCAGAAATCTTCCTATGTACATGCCTGTTGATCCTGAAACATCAAAAGAAAAATACATAGTCTATGCAGGGGCAGTAAATGAAGGAAGAGGTATAGAACAAATGCTCGATGCAATGCCTGAAATCAATAGCAACCTTTATATCTGCGGAGATGGTGAAATGTTGGAAAGCATGAAGGCTAAGACAAAAGATATGAATCTGGATGGTAAAGTGAAGTTTTTGGGATATGTAGAGCCTGAAAAATTAAAGGAAATTATACGTGGAGCCTATGCAGGTGTATTGCTTTTAGAAAACAAGGGTGCTAGTTACTATTATTCCCTTGCCAATAAATTTTTCGATTACATGATGGCTGGGATACCGCAGGTAACTATAAATTTTCCCGAATACAAACATCTGAATGACGAGTATTCCTTCGCTTTGCTGGTTGATCTTAAACATGAAGAAATAGTAAAGGCTTTCAATAGATTACTTAACGAGCCTGAACTTTATAATCAAATGAAACAGAATGCTTTAAAAGCAAGAGAAGTTTTCAATTGGGAAAAAGAATCAGAAATACTGGTAGATTTTTATAAAAGGGTAGAAAGTGCAAAGTAAATATCTGATCGTGATTGCAGGACCTACCGCAGTCGGTAAAACTGATCTTTGTGTCGAACTGGCAAAGTATTTTAACGTTCCGGTAATATCAGCTGATTCAAGACAATTCTTCAAAGAATTGAGCATTGGAACAGCTAAACCCGTTACTGCTGAAATGCAAGGTGTTGTTCATTATTTTATTGATAGTCATTCTATTGCAGAGCCATTTAATGCTGGTGCATACTCTGAGGAAGCTTTAAAATTAATAGAGCATCTGTTTATTGAAAAGGATTATTTGATTCTTACAGGTGGTTCAGGATTATATCTCAAGGCAGTTTGTGAGGGGTTTGACGAAATGCCTGAGATAGAAGAGGGGACGAGGAATCAGCTGGTTTCAGAATATGCAGATAAAGGACTTTTACCTTTGCTGGAAGAATTAAAGATGTCTGATCCTGTCTATTATGAGCAGGTCGACAAAGCCAATCACCAAAGAATACTTAGGGCTCTTGAAGTGATCAGAAGTACAGGTATTCCGTTTTCTTTTTACAGAAAAAATGAAAAAGCATCCAGAAATTTTAATACTATAAAAATTGGACTGGAGCGGCCAAGAGAAGAATTATATGAAAGAATTAATAGCCGGATGGATCTGATGTTGGAAGCCGGACTGGAAGCGGAGGTGAAGGCTTTAATACCATATAAAAACATGAATGCATTGCAAACAGTAGGGTATAAAGAGGTTTTTGATTTTTTTGATGGAATTTATGACCGTGAAGAAATGATTCGTTTATTGAAGCGAAATTCCAGAAGGTATGCAAAGCGTCAGTTAACTTGGTTTAAAAAGGATAAAGAATATCGCTGGTTTAATCCGGTACAGAAAGTTGAGATTATTGATTTTATTAAAGCTGAAAGCGGAAGGCAGAAAGCTTAAAGTTATTAAGGATGAATAAGAAACTTTCTCTAAAAAATATCCTGTAGAGCCGCCATGCATTGTGTCTTTACTATCCCTGCAGTACGGGCACTTTTATTTGCCGGACACTATAAACGAAAAACATTATTGTCATAATATTTCCCATCGACGTTCTTTATAACAGTTTTGGGGCCAGGCATTGCTTCTCTGCGCATAACAAAAAAGCCCCTATTCGGGGCTTTTTTATTATAAAATTTCTCCTTCAATGTTGTGGTATTTTCTACCATTCAATATCTCAACGATACGGATAAGCTCTTTGTTAATTGGCTTTCTTTTGGTAATAGTATCTTTGAATGGAGTATAACACAATGTTCTGTTGATTACACCAGCCATCACATTGGTTTTGCCTTTTATTAATCCTTCAACAGCGCCAAGTCCTAATCTGCTTGCAAGCACTCTGTCTGCAGCTGTCGGAGCCCCACCTCTTTGTACGTGACCTAGAGTAGTTACTTTTGCATCAAGTTCAGGAAGTTCTTTTTTTACTTTATCCGCGATATTCTGAGCTCTTCCTACTTCATGCCCTTCTGCAACTATAATAATATGAGAAGATTTAGACTGGCTTGTTCCGTGTTTTAGCTTCTGGATTACTTCTTTTATGGAGTTTTTACTTTCAGGCATTACAGACATTTCCGCTCCACCTGCAATAGCAGATCTAACCGCAATATAGCCGGTATCACGACCCATTACTTCAATGAAGAATATTCTTTCGTGAGCATCTGCAGTATCTCTGATTCTGTCTATCGCTGAAAGAGCAGTATTTACTGCAGTATCATAACCGATAGTGAAATCCGTACCATAAAGGTCATTATCTATTGTTCCGGGAGCCCCAACGCAAGGTATCTGGAATTCATTGTAAAAAATTTCCGCACCGGTAAATGTTCCGTTTCCTCCAATTCCCACTAATCCGTCGATACCAAATTTTTTAATATTCTCGTAGGCTTTCTTTCTTCCCTCCGCAGTTCTGAATTCTTCACTTCTGGCTGATTTTAAGATAGTTCCACCTCTCTGAATGATGTTACTTACCGATCTGTCATCCATTTCGATAAGGTTACCGTGGATCATTCCGTCATAACCTTTCAAAATTCCATATACTTCTAAACCAAAGTAATGCGCTGATCTAACTACAGCTCTTATACAAGCGTTCATACCTGGTGCATCACCACCGGAAGTGAAAACCGCAATTCTCTTCATACTTTATAACCTATATTTTCTGGGTCAATTTTAAGAAAAATTTTTATGTTTTTAAAATCCTTGTAATATAACAATCGATAAATCTGAAATTTCATACCAATTATATATACTCAAGGTCAATTTTTTAAGCCTTAACGAATGTGTCTAAATAAAATTGAAAAATCAAACTATTCTTAAAAAATAAGATAAGTATATAATTTTATGGTTTTGTCTCCCCATTTACTCTTCATTTTATAAAAAAGATCTCCAATAGTCATGATTTATGGAATTTTAATTGAATATTTTCTTTTTTTTTTAAGTTCGAGGATTATTAAAAATATTCAAAAAACACTTCGAAATAAGTTAAATAGTTGGTAAGTAATAATATAATGTTTTTTTGATTATTGCTTTGGCGGAATATAGGATTATATTATTTAAAATTTTTAAATAGGTTTTTTAACGATAATGAGAAAAGGCGATTAGTGAC
This sequence comes from Sporocytophaga sp., assembly GCA_024707265.1. Taxonomy (GTDB): domain Bacteria; phylum Bacteroidota; class Bacteroidia; order Cytophagales; family Cytophagaceae; genus Sporocytophaga. The sequence continues at coordinate 68,248 of JANQAB010000008.1, forward strand.
TAAATCGTCAATAACCTTTGAGTAAAATGTAAAATATATATTATCTTTCGGGGATTAAATAATATGATTTTTTGTTAAAATAAGATTCAACGGAGTCTTTGTTAGATTATACAATATATCCTTCAAATAGTCCGTCACACAAAAGCTTAGGTGAAAAATTAAGCTCTATTCTGAATCTGAAAACTTGAATCAAAGACAAAGAAAAGTAAATAAGTATTGAATATGAATATAGCCATAATTACGGGTTCTGCCGGATTAATAGGAAGCGAAGCGGTTGGTTTTTTTAGTGATAAATTCGATCTGATAGTAGGAATAGATAATGATATGAGGCAGTATTTTTTTGGCAAAAATGCTTCTACCACTTGGAACAGACAAAGGCTGGAAACTACTTATCAAAATTATACTCACCACGCTCTTGATATCAGGAATCAGGAAGAATTAGATAAGCTTTTTGCTCAGTATGGAAAAGATATAAAACTGGTTTTGCATACAGCAGCGCAACCAAGCCACGACTGGGCTGCAAAAGAGCCGTTTACTGATTTCTCGGTAAATGCTAATGGTACTCTGAATATGTTAGAGATGACCAGAAAATATTGTGCAGACGCAGTTTTTATTTTCACCTCTACTAATAAAGTGTATGGAGACACTCCAAATTTTCTGCCTCTCGTAGAATTGGAAAATAGATGGGAAATAAGCGAAGAACATCCGTATTTCAAAAATGGAATAGATGAGCATATGACTATTGACCAGTCAACACATTCTATTTTTGGAGTTTCAAAAGTAGCTGCTGATATACTGGTTCAGGAGTATGGCAGATATTTTGGAATGAAAACAGGTGTTTTCAGAGGTGGCTGCCTTACTGGGCCTAACCACTCTGGTACACAGCTACATGGTTTTCTTTCCTATCTGATGAAATGTGCAATTACGGGGGAGCATTATACAATCTTTGGATACAAAGGAAAACAAGTCAGAGATAACATACACAGTTTTGATCTGATTAATATGTTCTGGCATTTTTATCAGAATCCTCGTCAGGGAGAAGTATATAACGCAGGAGGAGGAAGATTTGCCAACTGTTCAATGAAAGAAGCGATTGTGATTTGTGAAGAAATTACAGGAAAGAAAATGAATTATTCCTATTCAGAAAATTCACGTGTAGGCGATCATATCTGGTATATTAGCGATTTGTCAAAATTTAAAAATCACTATCCGGACTGGAATTATAAATATGATTTGACAAATACGCTGGAAGAAATTTTCAATGGCTTAAAAAGCAGGATATAATCATTGGTAATAGCGGATTATGTGATCCGCTATTACTTGATACGCTGTTATTTCCATTTTATACAACTGGTCAGCAAGTATTATTGACTCTTTTTTTCTTACTTTCTACCTCTTCCGGTGAAATATTCTCAGTAAAGTTGATCAATTGATTTTTTAAATCTTTATCAATATCAATAAGCCAGGATGCTTTCTGGAGCATAAACCAGGTGTCTGCTTCCTCGTTTCCATAAAATAATACAGTGCCCCCGGTACATATTGAGCTAATTGCTTTAGAAGGAACAGCAGTATGATTAAACTCAGGGAGCAAACTTACCAGATGGATGTCTATATAATGTAGCTGACTTCTTGGAACATTTTTAAGCATTGTTATACCAGCTTTTCCTTTCGCATACTCTTGTACTTCAGAAGCTTTTGGGCCGTATACCGCTAAAATTAAATGGTGTGTATCCGGATTGAAGCTATCAATAAATGCTTTCAGAAATTCTTTGGAATGGGGAGCTCCCAGATTGCCACAATAACCAAAATAAATTTTTCCATCTTCTTTTTTCCATTCGGGAATTTGTATGTCTTTTTCATAATCTGTAAAGACGCCACATGGCAATACTGTAACAAGAGGGGAGCTTTTATAATTTGTCAGGATATATTCCGCTTGTTTTGGGCCCAATGAAACAAGTAATTCAGGTTTATTATTGTAAGTGATGTATCTGATAATTTTATAAAGCAAAGAATCATTTTTCATTTTCTTGTTCGCTACAAAAGCCTCTGGAAATAAATCCATTGACCAGAATATCCACTTTATGCGAAATAACCCGAAAAAAATGGATGCCCAAAAAGGCAATAAAGGTGGGCTGGTCATGCAAATGACAGGTCCTTTTTTTACAAAAAGGGTTTTAATTATCAAAAATAAACCATCAAGAAAACCGGCAAGAGATTTCAAAGCTTCATTTTTACCTTTGTATAAAGTTGGAATTGAAACGATTTTTCCAATGGGAGATCTCACCGCTCCTCCGCCGTCATCACTTCGCAGTACATGGATTATTTGTACCTGTATGTTGTATTGATCAATCAGGTATTTAGCGAGGTCCCAGGCAGATTCACCTGTTATGCCAGGATTGGGAGGATAGTGTCTGTTTACAATTGTTACCCACTTCTCTTTTCTTCGATTATCAGACATAATTAATTAAATATACTTTTGTAAATTACCATGAGTCTCTGAACGCAAAGGTAATACATTTCCTTAAAAGTAATTTGAGTGATGAAAATCCTTGAATTTGTTCTTGGTTTTCCGGAGTCATTTTTATCAGAGCAAAAGAATTGGATTCTGTGGGGAATGAAGAATGAATTAAAATTCGGATAGAAGAGCGAATTTTATTCAAAATTTGTAAGTTTACTTTCTTACAAAGGGAGAACTTGCGAGCATTGAATTCCTTTGCTGAGGTTTGAAACAATTCAAATTGGGAAGATAGTTCACCTTATAAATCTAATTAAACATTTTTAAGTCAATAGTTTAAAGATAAAATGGAGTTAAAAAATAAGAAAGTCCTGATTACGGGAGCGGACGGGTTTATCGGAAGTCATCTGGTTGAAAGGTTATTGGAAGAAGGTTGCAAGGTCAGGGCATTTGTATATTATAACTCCTTTAACTCCTGGGGATGGCTTGATTCATTTCCTAAAGAAAAACTCTCACAACTTGAAATAGTTGCTGGAGATATAAGAGATCCGCATGGAGTAAAAAATGCAATGAAAGATATCGAAGTCGTTTTTCACCTTGCAGCGCTTATCGCTATCCCTTACAGTTACCATTCTCCGGATACTTATATCGATACCAATGTGAAAGGCACTTTGAATATAGTTCAGGCTGCGAAAGAGCTTGGTGTTGAGAGGGTATTGGTTACCTCAACATCGGAGGTGTACGGAACTGCCCTTTATGTTCCTATAGATGAGAAACATGCTCGCCAGGGACAATCTCCTTATTCTGCAACCAAAATTGGTGCAGATTACATAGCGGATTCATTTTACAGAAGCTTTGGTGTGCCTGTAACTATTGTGCGTCCATTTAATACTTATGGTCCCAGGCAGTCGGCACGGGCTGTAATTCCTACAATTATCACCCAATTGCTTGCAGGTAAAAATGAGATCAAACTTGGTTCTCTGCATCCGACAAGGGATTTATTATTTGTTAAGGATACGGCAAAAGGATTTATTGAAATTGCAAAGTCTGATGCAGCCATTGGCGAAGAGGTGAACATAGCAATGCAGGAAGAGATTTCTGTTGGAGATTTAGCACAAAAGCTGATAAACCAGATTAATGGGAACGCAAAGATTATTACGGACGAGCAGCGATTCAGACCTGAAAAAAGCGAGGTAGAACGCTTATTCGGTAGCAACAGGAAAATTAAAGAGCTTACAAGCTGGAAGCCTGACTATACGTTAGATTCAGGATTAGCAGAAACTATTAAGTGGTTTTCTGAAGCATCTAATCTGGCCAGATATAAGACTGATATCTACAATATTTAATTTTAAAGCAAGTAAATTGAAATAAGCTTCTCAGAAGCAATTCTAAAAAATGATTCCTCTTTCAGTACCCAATATTTCAGGAAATGAATGGACATACATCAAGGAATGCCTTGATACTAACTGGGTTTCTTCCGTTGGAAGTTATGTAACTAAATTTGAGAAAACGCTTGCTGAATATACCGGTGCAAAGTACGCTATAGCGACTTCCAACGGTACAGCAGCGCTTCATATCAGCCTTCAGCTGGCAGGTGTAGAAAAGAGGGGACCTGGTTGTTATTCCCAATATTACTTTTGTCGCTACTGCTAATGCAGTGAAGTATACCGGGGCCGACCCGGTGATGATTGATATAGACACCAACACCTGGCAAATGGATCTTGGCTTGCTCGAGGAATTTCTTCAAACTCATACGGAGATACGGGAAGGGTTTAGTTTCCATAAAAAATTAAACAGAAGGATAAGTGCCATTGTACCGGTTCACGTTCTTGGTAACATGTGTGACATGGATCAGTTCATCCGAATAGCTCAGAAGTACAGGTTGACTATTGTCGAAGATTCTACTGAAGCATTAGGAAGCAAATTGCGAGGTAAGCATGCAGGTACCTTTGGTTTATTTGGAACCAGCAGTTTTAATGGAAATAAAATTATTTCTACCGGAGGAGGTGGAATGATTCTCACCAATGATGAGAAGCTGGCAGCAAAGGCAAAACACCTTACCACTCAGGCAAAAGCTGATCCTAACGAATATTATCATGATGAAACCGGTTATAACTATAGGCTTGTAAATATCCTGGCAGCAATGGGAGTTGCCCAGATGGAGCAATTAGATGCTTTCATCAAAAGGAAAAAGGTGGTAGCTCAGATGTATAAAAATGAGTTATCTTTTATTGAAGGATTCAAGACTCAGGAGGTGATTGAAGGAGTGGAGCCCAATCATTGGTTGTTTACAGCGAAAGTTCCGGAGAAGGAGGGGCTTATTGCTCATCTGAAATCTAAAGGTGTGGAAGCAAGATCATTTTGGGTACCAATGAATCGCTTGCCCATGATGACAAAGGACCTTTATTTTACTCATAATGATATTTCACAGGATGTATATCAGGCTTGTGTGAGCCTTCCTTGCTCAACATCCATTAAGGATGATGAGGTGAATCAGGTTATTCAATTTGTTAAAGACTTTTATTCGGGATTATAAAACTTGAAAAAACTTATACTCATAGGCGGCGGAGGTCATTGCAAATCTTGTATCGAGGTGATTGAATCATGCGGAAGCTATGAGATAAAAGGTATTCTTGAAAAGGATTTGACTAAAGGCGAAACTATCTTAGGATATCCGATTTTAGGAGGAGATGAGCTTATTCGGAGTTGGCACAACATGGATATGAATTTTTAATTACAATTGGTCAGTTCAAATCTCCGGCATTAAGAATTAAACTTTATAATTCGATAAAACAAGCTGGTGGGAAATTAGCCACTGTTATAGCTGCATCAGCTATTGTCTCAAAGTATGCTAGTATAGGAGAAGGTACAATTGTAATGCATGGTTGTATTATAAATGCCTCTTCAGAGATCGGGCATAATGCGATTCTCAATACACGGGCAATAGTTGAACATGATGTAAAGATTGGTAACCATTGTCATATATCCACTAATGCAGTATTGAACGGAGGGGTTAAGGTGGGTGACAACTGTTTTATTGCAAGTTCAGTCGTGACATTCCATGGTGTTTCAATTGCATCGAATATAGTGGTCGGCGGCCATTCTACTGTAGTGAAGGATCTGCTTGAAGAAGGCGTTTACATAGGAAGTCCTGCAGTTTTTCATAAATGAGCATTACATTTATTTTATTAAATGAAACCATCAATTTTAATCATTGCCGAAGCAGGAGTTAATCACAACGGAAGCATTGATATAGCGAAAAAACTTATTGATAAAGCTTTTGAAGCTGGTGCTGATATTATAAAATTCCAGACATTTAAGGCTTCGACAATTACAAGTAAAAAATCAGAGAAAGCCGAATATCAGAAGAAAATGACAGGTGCGGATGAGGGGCAATATGAAATGCTAAAGAGACTTGAATTGAATGAAACGCACCATCATATTTTAAAAGAATATTGCGAAACCAAACCAATCGAATTTCTTTCTACCCCTTTTGATTTGCAAAGTATTGACTTGTTAAAGGGTCTTGGAATTAATATCGGTAAAATCCCTTCTGGTGAATTAACCAATTTACCTTACTTAAGGAAGATGGCTCAAAGCTTTGAGAACATCATCCTTTCCACTGGAATGGCAAATCTGGAAGAAGTTAAAATCGCTGTAAATGTCCTTTTGAGCAGTGGGCTTAAAAAGGAGCATCTTACCGTTTTGCATTGCACTACAGAATATCCTACACCAATGAAAGATGTTAATTTAAATGCAATGTTAACAATCCGGAAAGAGCTAAATGTTGCTGTTGGGTATTCTGATCATACCAATGGTATTGAAATTCCTATAGCTGCAACGGTACTGGGGGCGACCATAATAGAAAAACATTTTACACTTGACCGGAATATGGAAGGCCCGGATCATCAGTCTTCTCTTGAACCGGAGGAATTGAAAGCAATGGTCGCTGCTATAAGAAACATTGAAATAGCACTTGGAGATGGAATTAAAACACCTTCGGAATCTGAAAAAAAGAACATCGGGATTGCCAGAAAAAGTATACACATTTTGAATAATCTTCCTGCAGGTCATATACTTGAAGAAGGAGATTTAATTATGAAAAGACCAGGAGATGGCATCAGTCCGATGGAGATGGATCAAGTGATTGGAAAAAAATTACTGAAGCCGTTGAATGAGGATGATAAATTAAATTGGAAGGATATCGGATGAAAATAGCAGTACTTACCAGTTCCAGAGCCGATTATGGCATCTATTATCCTTTGTTGAAATTATTAAAGGAGGATGTTTTCTTTGATCTTGAAATTATAGCTTTTGGAACGCATTTGTCGGTGGCACATGGATATACCCTTAGCTGTATAGAAAAAGACGGATTCGGGGTAAAGCATCAGATCTCTACTGTTCCTGGAGGTGACAGCCCTTCTGATATTGCGTTTTCAATTGGTGACACGATCGAAAAGTTTTCCAAACTATGGAATGAGAATAAATATGATCTCGTATTTGCATTGGGAGACCGCTATGAAATGTTTGCAGCTGTTAGTGCTACAACTCCCTTTAATATCAGGGTAGCTCACATTTCGGGAGGAGAAACAACACTTGGTGCTATTGATAATGTTTATAGACATTCTATTACATTAATGTCAGCCTATCATTTTGTTTCTACAGATATATATAAGAAAAGAGTTATAGAAATTACAGGTTCAGAAGAACATGTGTACAATGTAGGAGCTTTGAGCATAGACAATCTGAGAAATATGAAACTCCTTTCTTCTCAAGAGTTTTATCAGAAGTTCAATATAGATCTGTCCAAACCATCAATTCTTATAACCTTCCATCCGGAAACAGTTTCTTATGAGAAGAATGAAATCTATATCAATGAGGTTATAAAGGCCCTGGAAAAATGTAGTGAGTATCAATTGGTTATTACTATGCCCAATACTGATACTATGGGCAATATGATCCGGGCAAGGTTAAAGGATTTTATTGCGCATTCAGAAAATGCGATAGAGGTCGAATCTTTTGGAGCATTGGGTTATTTATCCTGCATGAAGTATTGTGCATTTATGCTGGGAAATACATCCAGCGGATTTGTTGAGGCTTCATTTTTTCCAAAATACGTGATCAATCTTGGAGACAGACAAAAGGGAAGACTTGTAACTCCTAATATTATAAACGTACCCATACAACACGAAGAAATAGAGAAGGCTATAAAGAAAGTAGAAACTTTGAAGCCTCTTAACAATCTGAATGTCTATGGAACCGGTAATGCTTCCGGGCAAATAGTGAATATCCTTAAACAGGTTACAAAATAAGTCGCTGTAATGTCTTATAAACTTGAATTTGAAAAATATGTGATCTCCGAAAGCTGCACGCTTATGCAGGCATTGGAGAAGCTTAATACGAACGATAAGCTAACATTAATTGTATTAAATAATAACAGTGAAGTTGTAGGTACAATTACTGATGGCGATATACGCAGAGGTATCTTAAAGGGCGTATCACTTGAATCCCCCATATCAACCTTCATGCACAGTAACTTTATTTTCCTTAAAAATGGTCAGCCGGATTTAACACTGATCGATTCTGTAAGGAAAAACAATATAAGGCTCTTGCCTGTGCTGAACGATGAAAGGAAGCTTGTTAAACTTTTTGATCTTACAAGACAGAAGTCATTGCTTCCTTTAGAGGCAGTTTTAATGGCGGGAGGTAAAGGCGAAAGGTTGAGGCCATTGACAGAAAAAACACCAAAGCCTTTGTTGAAGCTGGGCAATAAAGCCATTATCGAATATAATATCAACAACCTGAGTAAATTCGGAATAGAGAATGTATATATCTCTGTTAAATATCTTGCTGATCAGATCGTTGACTATCTGGGAGATGGAGAAAAGTATGGATTGAATATCCAATACATAAGAGAAGATGAGCCGCTTGGAACATTAGGAGCAGTAACTCTTGTAGATAATTATGAATCTGATACCGTGCTGGTAATGAATTCTGATTTGTTTACTAACCTTAACCTAGAGGAGTTTTACAATCATTATATGGAAGAAGGAGCCGACATGGCAATTGCGACTTTTCCTTATGTAGTTTCAGTACCTTATGGAGTACTCAATATAGAAAATTCTTCTGTCACTTCAGTTGCTGAAAAGCCAACTTATACCTACCACGCCAGTGCCGGTATGTATTTGATTAAAAAGGAGTATTTTAATCTAATTCCAAAAAATACTTTCTACAATGCTACAGATCTAATGGACCTTCTGTTCTCTATGCAGAAGAAGATTACTTATTTTCCTATTGTTGGATACTGGATAGACATTGGAAAGCCTGATGATTACAAGAAGGCTCAGGAATATGTAAAATATCTGGAATAAATGAAAACCATGTTTCTAATTCCTGCCAGGGGCGGTTCCAAAGGTATTCCCGGCAAAAATATTAAAAACTTTAACGGTAAGCCTCTCATTTATTACAGCATAGATCTTGCAAGAGCGTTTGCTGATGATAAAGATATATGTGTTTCTACAGACAGTCAGGATATTGTTTCGGCGGTTCGGGAGTATGGCTTGGAACCTCCATTTACCAGACCTGCAGAGTTTGCGACAGACACAGCTTCCGGATACGATGTAATTAAACACACCATTCAGTTTTATGAAGAAAAAGGTGTTCAGTATGACAGAGTTGTTTTACTGCAACCTACTTCTCCTTTAAGAACTATAAAACATCTTAGAGAAAGCCTGGAACTATATAGTGATGATGTGGATATGGTTGTGAGTGTACAGGAGATGTATAATCCCATATACCTTTGTTACAATGAAGACGAAAACGGGTTTCTTAAAAAGGCAGCAGAAAATAAGTATACGAGGAGGCAGGATATGCCCAAAGTATATAAATACAATGGTGCGATTTATATCATGAAAGTGGAGTCTCTGAAAAAAACATCTCTCGCAGAATTTACTAAAATAAGGAAGTATGTAATGGATGATACGGATTCTGTTGATATCGATACGCCTTTGGATTGGGAGATCGCAGAACTGATTTATAATAAAAAAATAAAGGATAATAAATAATACTAATCTCAATAGAGATTATTCAGCTTCAATGAGTACAATTAAAAAACAGTCCTTATACAGTGCTATCTTTTCATACCTTGGGGTTGTAATAGGATTTATCAGTCAGGGATTGCTAATTCCAAATTTGCTGACCAAAGATCAAAACGGACTTTTGGGATTACTTTTATCTTTTATGTATATATTCGTGCAGTTAGCCAGTCTTGGTTTTAACTACGCAGGTAACAGGTTCTTCCCGAGTTTTAGTGAAAGAAAGGGATATGGAGGCTTTATTTTTACTGGTCTTAGCATATCTATTTTAGGTTTTCTGTTGGCATCAGGCATCTTAGTGTTATTAAAACCTTTATTCTTATCTTCATCCACAGAAAGATCAACTATATTAGACCATTATTTTTATCTGCTTCTTCCTATTTCTTTTGGTACTATATTGTTTAATTTTTTTGATAGCTATTCAAGGAATTTATTCGAAACCGTATCCGGAACCTTTCTGAATCAATTCGTACAAAGATTGATAATTTTGATAGGACTACTGCTTATAGCAGTGATTGGAATAAGTTTTGATGTCTTCATCTGGATTTGGACTTCAGCATTTATAATACCCACAATATGGATGATTATTAAATCCGTACAATTAAGTGGGTTTTCTCTTAAACCTGATTTCTCCGTTTTTACTCCTAAGTTCAGGAAGGAATTTATCAATTACAGCCTTTTAACAATACTTACAGGGTTTTCATCTATGATTATTATGTACATAGATAAGATTATGCTTGCTTACTATGGAGGGCTAGAAGACACCGGTGTCTATAACACTGCATCTTTTTTCGGAAGTATTATGGGAATGTCTTTGATTGCCATGAGCAGAGCTGCTGTCCCTGTTATTGTAAATGCATTTAAAAATAATGACCTGCACACAATACAAACGATCTATCGAAAAAGTTGTGTCATGCAGGTGATAATCGGTTGTCTTATATTTGGAGGGATTCTTATAAATCTGGATTCCTTTTTTGAGCTGATTCCCCAAGGGTATGAGGAGGGGAAATGGGTAATCATAATTCTTGGTCTGGGTAAACTTTTTGACCTGGCCACAGGCTTAAATGGAAGTGTATTAGCTTTGTCAAAATATTACAGATATGACTCAGTCATCATGATCAGCCTTATTTTCCTGACCATAATTTCTAATATGCTTCTAATCCCGGAGTACAAACTGATAGGAGCAGCCATGGCGGCAGCTATTTCTACATTTTACTATAATTCAATAAAGTATTGGCTGGTATTGAAAAAGTTGAAAATGCAGCCTTTTGATATTAACTTTCTTAAAGTGATCATCGTGTCATCAATTATCATTGCAGCCGCTTATCACATACCTTTAATAGGTGGAAATGTTTTTAATAACCTTTTGGATATGGCAATCAGATCTAGTATTTTCTCTATTGTCTTTATTGCAGTAATATATAAAATGAGGGTGTCACCAGAGATGAATGATATAATTAACCGGGTATTAAAATTACTGATAAAGTCATGAGTGCAATTACATCAGTGAGCAAATATTTAAGTGATTTTTTAACCAAAGGAGTTCAGACCTGTGTCTCCTTAGTGCGAGTCTTGCTTATGTCAAGACCTGTCACTCATTTGCCACCTCCTCAAAATAAAATTTGCAGTATTTTAGGAAACGGTCCTTCTCTGAGTACATCTCTCGAACAGCATCTGAATATTATAAAAGAGACGGACCTAGTATGTGTTAATACCTTTGCGACATATGACTATTTTGAGCAGTTAAAACCTGAGAATTATGTAATAATTGATCCTTTGTTTTTTTCTGAGGAGGGTAGTAAAAATGATGTAATAATTTCAACTTTTAAATCATTAAAGGACAAAACCACCTGGAATTTAAATTTATTCGTTCCTTTAAAAGTTAAAAAATCAGCCATACTGCAAGAGCTGCTGGCTCGGAAACCAAATATTAAAGTAGTGTATTTTAACTATACAATATTTGAAGGTTTTGATTTTATAAAACATTTCTTTTTTTCAAAAGGGTTAGCAATGCCTCAGTGTGAAAATGTATTGGTAGCTACTTTGTATTTGATGATTAACAGAAATTATGAATACATATATTTATATGGAGCGGATCACTCCTGGCATGAACATATTAGTATCAGAGAGGATAACATCCTTACAATAAAAGTCCTGCATTTTTATAACCCGGATGCAGCTAAGGAAAAAGAGATGCTTTTATACAATGAAGACAAAAAGAGAACAACAATGACCAACCAGTTTTTGTCTATTTCGAAAGCATTCAGAGGGCATGAAATACTAAAAGTATATGCAGATTTCAAAAAGGTTAAAGTTTTCAATGCAAGCGCCAAAAGTTATGTGGATGCATTTGAAAGAATTAAGTTCAATTAATTATTAAGACATGTTCGCGTTAAAATATCTCTTTAAGAGTGTATACAGAATGTTGAAATCAGCCTATGGGCGTCATTTACTTTTATTAATGGCCAAATACGGGAATGTTTCCAGATATTCTCCAAGGAACATATCATTTCTAAACTATAGATTCCAGGTTCCTGATTGTTGGTCATTCCTATTTCAGTTTCAGGAAATTTATGTGGAGCAATATTATAAGTTTGAAACAAAGGAAAAGAATCCAGTAATTTTTGATTGTGGAGCCAATATTGGTACTAGTTGCCTTTATTTTAGTACTCTTTACCCGACCTCTAAAATTGTAGCATTTGAGGCTGATCCGAATATTGCTTCTATTTTAAAAAACAACCTTGCTAACAATAATATCAAAAATGTAGATATCATAAATAAGGCTGTGTGGATAGACAATAAGGGAATTGAATTTTCGATAGAGGGAGCTGATGGGGCCTCCATCTTTGGTAGTGGGGAAAAGGTAAAAATTGAATCTGTAAGACTACGTGATCTTTTGTTGCAAACTTCTAAGATCGACATGTTAAAAATGGACATTGAAGGAGCGGAGTCTGCTGTGTTAAAGGATTGTGCTGATGCATTGACAAATGTCGAGAATATTTTTATAGAATATCATTCATTTCCCGGACAGCAACAGGAGTTGAATGAAATATTAGGAATCCTTTCGAAGAATAATTTTCGGTATTATATAGATTCAGCTCAGGGCCGACAGTCTCCTTTGGTAAACCATTTCTACAGAGACAATAAAATAATGGATCTGCAGCTTAATATATTCGCTTATAAAAACTAATTACAACTTTAAAGTGTAATCAGTGGTTTCAAATATCCTGAAGTCAGGGACTGTAATATGAAAGTTTTAATTCTAAGCACATTTGATACTTTTGGAGGGGCAGGAATTGCGGCCTTACGTCTTCATAAAGCTTTATTAAAAAGTGGTCTGAAGTCTGAAATGCTTGTTCAGGAAAAGAAAGCCAATAACCAAAATGTTTATAGCATTGCAAACTCCTGGGTTCAGAAGAAACTTGCATTGTTCCGATTTGCAGTAGACAGGTTACAATTTTCTTTTTATGAAAAAGATAAATCTGCCCGTTTTATTTTTTTCTCAAGCTGAATTAGGTGTTGATCTCAGTAATAATCCTCTTGTAAAGGAAGCAGATGTTATTCATCTTCATTGGATTAATTTTGGATTCCTCTCTTTAAACTCAATTCAAAAGCTGATAGCAACCGGTAAACCAATAATAATAACTCTTCACGATATGTGGACATTCACCGGTGGTTGCCATTACAGTAAAGATTGTACCAACTATCTCAGAGCATGTGGCAATTGCCTTCCGTATTTAAAGCATCCTCATGAAACAGATTTGTCGAGAAAAGGGTGGAATAAGAAAGCGGAGGTTTTCGGTCACAAAAATCTTACAATTGTTCCTTGCAGTGAATGGCTTGCTTCAAAAGCGAGACAAAGCAGTTTGCTGAAAAATAAAAAAGTAGTATCTGTTCCCAATCCGATAGATGTATCAGTCTTTAAACCGGAAGATAAAACTGTTGCCAGAAAGTTCTTTAACCTGAACCCTGATAAAAAATATATACTTTTTGCAGCAATGAAAGTAAGCGATGAAAGAAAGGGATTTGCTTTCTTCAAAAGTGGGCTGGAGTTATTGGCAAAACAACATTCAAATGATCTTCAGGATACAGAATTGCTAATTTTTGGTCTTTATGATGATCAGGATTTTGCAGGTATACCTTTTAAAATAAATAGCCTGGGAAGATTGTCAGATATTTCAACTATTGTTAAAGCATATTCTGCCGCATCTGTATTCGTTATCCCTTCTTTGGAGGATAATTTACCCAATACAGTAATGGAAGCATTGGCATGTGGGACACCTGTGGTTGGCTTTAATACAGGGGGAATTCCAGAAATGATAGAGCACCGTAAAACGGGTTATGTAGCAGATTATAAATCATCGGAAGACTTAGCGGCAGGTATTTATTGGACCATATTTCAGGCCCCCTATGAAACATTGGTTGCACAATCAAGGCAAAAGGCTGTTACTGATTATTCAGAAGTGTCTGTAGTAGAAAAATATTTTCGTTTATATCAGGAAGCAAAGGGAAACTAACTTTAATTAAAATGAATAAGGCACTTAAATCAAGTGCCTTATTCATTTTAAATTATTCTTTCCTTTTTATTGAAGAGGAGAGCTGGACTCCAAGTAATCCAACTATCGATAATACTAAAATCCAGGATCCTATTCTTGAAATCTTTGAACCTGTAATATAAGAAGTAGGTTCAAATTTAAATGAAACGGTGTGTTCTCCTGCAGGAATATTCAAAGCACGGAGAATGTAATTTACTCTGATATGCTCTACAGGTTTGTCATCAATATAAGCATTCCAGCCTGGTTGATAGTAAACATCTGAGAAAACAACCAATTGATCCTTCTTTGATTTTGATTCAAATGTAAGATGGTTAGGATGGTAATCTTTAAGTACAATAGAAGCTGTGGTGTCGATTGAAAGATTTAAATCCTTTACATAGCTTTCAAATTTCTTATCTACAATAGCAGTTCTGGAAGGATCAAAATTATTTAATCCTTTAAGTTCTTCATCAGGATTCGGAACAATCCTAACGCTATCGACAGCCCAGGCATTTCCTAAAGCGCCAGGATTTCTTTGTACCATTGGCTGGTTGCTTTGCTTGTCAGGTACAATAAAGTATCTGGTATTAAGCATATTTAATACCGCCATATTGTTTTTGCTCAAATGTGCGTCAATAAGATCCTGGTATCTTCCCAGCTTTATCGCACTATAACCTCCTACAGATTTGTGAAAATAAGAGGTGATTGCATCTGCAAAGGGATTGGTCGTTACATTGAAAACTCTGAAATATGGATCCTTGTCCTGACCAATCATATCATCAGCAGGGCTTGGGACAAATATAGTTTCTGCAAAATTTTGCTTGTTTTTAAAATCTTTTGAGTTCAGATATCTTTTATCTACAGTCCAAAGATCAACAAGGATAAGAACAGCCAATATAATATAAAATATATTCTCCTTTAATTTATCATTAATAACAGCCCAAATCATACCGGCAGCTGCTGTTATAAAAAACAATGATCTAAATGCATCCATTCTTAAAACAGAAGCACGGTCCTCTTTTAATGAATCAATCAACCACGTTGGAAGCTGAGCATCAGAAGCTCCGTTAAAGTCAAAGAACGCACCGCCTAAAATGGCAAAGAAAAGCGCCAGTCCACCGGTAATACCGAAAGCGATTTTAAGTCCTTTCATTATTTCTTCTTTTGAAAGCTCGCTATCCAATATTTTTTTCAATACAACAAAACCAAGCAGAGGGAAGGTTATTTCTGCAACTGATAGAATCATAGTAACACTTCTGAATTTATTATAAAGTGGTACATAGTCGAAGAACAGGTCTGTAAGCAATTCAAAATTTTTCCCCCAAGAAAGCATAATGGATAGTATAGTCACAGGGATGATCCACCATTTCAATGGTCCCTTTATAAGAACCAATCCCAATACAAATAAGAAGCAGATGATGGCACCAAAATATATTGGTCCTGAAGTAAATGGCTGGTCACCCCAGTACATTGGCATACTTTCAATGTATTCCTTCGCCTGACTTTTAGCGATTCCATTATTAACCATGGTTTTGAAAGTCTCGGATCCGGTGCTTAACTGTTCGTTTGAACTGCCCCCATAGAATGATGGAATGAGTATGGTCATGGTTTCTGTTATACCATTGCTCCAGCTTAGCGCATATTCCTTATCTAGTCCGGTTCCTTGGTCTTTTTTAGCCAATAAATCAGAACCACCTCTGGGGGTTGCTTTCGAATACTCAGACATTGTCCATAGTCTGGCAACATTAGGTGCAATACTTATGATAGTACAGAAGAAGAGTACAACAGAGCCAATTAAAAATCTTTTGAGATTATTTCCTTTCAAAGCATAGATAAACTCAGCGATGATTATGAAAATTACCATGATCAACAGATAATAGGTAATCTGTACGTGGCCATAATATATCTGGAGTGATAAAGATGCAATTGTTAATGCTGCTCCGGTGATCATATTTTTGCGGTATGTTAATACAATACCCGCAATAACAGGGGCCATCAGCATCATGTCATAAACTTTATTAATATGCCCGGCTTCTATACTTATTAAATTGTAACTGGAGAAAGTATAAGCCAGCGCACCTGCAAAGCAAAGCCATACATTTAATCCGAATACATGCAAAAGAATGTAGAAACCTGTGAATCCGAACAGACAAAGAAGTACCGGGTTAGGTATAAAACTGTTCAAAAAGGTATTGACATAGTTAAGCACATTGGCTCCTGCTCCTCTCCAAACCGGCATTCCACTGAAGGTGCTGTTTGACCATAAAATTTCCTCATTGGAGCTTTTGGCAAAATCGGAAGATTCCTTTATAGCTCCAAGTGTTTGAATCATATCATTTTGAGCCAGGCTTTTACCATTCAGGTAAGGGGAAAAATAAACCAAGGTGATGATTAAAAATATGACGAATGCTATAAGGTGCGGTAAAACCTTTATTTTAAAGTTGTTTATATTCATGTGGCTTCTATTGAAAAATTATTTTTAAACCACTGCAAATATATATTAATTCTCCTATTCCTTCCATATTATCCCAATTTAGCATCTGCCAAAATTATATTATGTATTTAAAAAGAAGAATGAGTCGATAGAAATTTATAAGGTGTAAGCAGGGGGCTAAGGGAGCGGGGAAGCTATAAGTCAAATTACCTTTTAGTGATGATTTTAGATTTAATAGGAGTTATTTTTTTGCGATTTCTCGATGAGTCTTTGCGGGTAACATTCAATTCATCTAGTTCTGAAGAAGGAGAAGAGATTTTAGGAGAAAAAAATATAGAAAAAACAAAAATTGAAATTAAAGATACGGCTATGGTAAGGTTATTAAATCGATTTAATTTCAAATAAACAGGCTTTTTATGGAGGGTATCATAAATTTTATCCCAAGCATATGGATCCGGAGAGGTTTCCATCTCCTCCAGCTTATTTTTAATCAGCTCATATTTTGGATCTAGCTTTTCCATTCCCTATTTAGGGTAAATCTTTTAAAAGTAAATTTTATTTTTAAAAAAGTGAACAATCAAAAAAGATGTCAGGTTCTCTTTAATTAAAACTCCTTATTACTAGATACTTTTTTTGCGAAAAAGGTTGTATAGGAAGAATAAAGTTTTACCTAAAAATGAAAAAGTAGCTACAATTCAATTAATCAACTGAAAATTACTTCTTAAATTCTGACAGAATTCAAGGTATTTCTTAATTTTGTGGTTTCATTACTGATAAAATATGTTCGAAAGTTTAAGTTCAAAAATTGATAAAGCCTTAAAAACGCTTAAGGGGCAGGGCAAAATAACTGAAATTAACGTAGCTTCTACGGTTAAGGAAATCAGAAAGGCGCTTATCGATGCCGACGTAAATTATAAGGTTGCAAAATCTGTAACAGATAGTATCAGAGAAAAAGCATTAGGCCGAGAGGTTCTTATCGCTGTTTCTCCAGGGCAGCTTCTCGTTAAAATTGTCAGTGAGGAGCTTACCGAACTGATGGGAGGGACCAAAGAGGATATCAACACGAAAGGGGATCCGGCTGTCATTCTAATTGCTGGTTTACAAGGATCAGGTAAAACAACTTTCTCTGCTAAACTTGCCAGCTATTTAAAAAAACAGAATAAGAATGTATTACTGGCTGCTTGTGATATTTATAGACCAGCGGCTATTGACCAGCTTAAAGTTCTTGGAGAGCAGGTAGGTGTGGAGGTTTATTCAGAACCTGAAAATAAAAATGCAGTTCAGATTGCTAAAAATGCAATTGAACATGGTAAAAAGAATAATAAAAAAATTGTAATCGTCGATACTGCGGGTCGTCTTGCAATAGATGAGCAAATGATGAAGGAAATTGAGGAGGTAAAAGCCTCTGTTAATCCTTCTGAAACTCTTTTTGTTGTCGATTCAATGACTGGTCAGGATGCTGTGAATACTGCTAAAACCTTCAATGAACGGTTGAATTTTGACGGTGTTGTTCTTACCAAATTAGACGGCGATACCAGAGGTGGTGCTGCTTTATCAATCAGGGCAGTTGTGGACAAGCCAATAAAATTCATCAGTACAGGTGAGAAAATGGAGGCATTAGACCTTTTCTATCCTGACCGTATGGCTCAAAGAATCCTGGGAATGGGAGACGTGATTTCACTTGTTGAAAGAGCCCAGCAGGTTTTTGATGAAGAAGAAGCAAAAAAGCTGAATCAGAAAATAAGAAAAAAATCAGTTTAGCTTTGATGACTTTTTAGCCCAGATCCAGCAGATTAAGAAGATGGGTAGTATTAAGGATCTGGTCGGGATGATTCCTGGTATGAATAAAATGATGAAGGATATAGATATTGATGATAATGCATTTAAACCTATTGAAGCTATCATTAGAGCTATGACCCTGGAGGAAAGAGAGAATCCGGATATTATCAATGGAAGCAGAAGAAAGAGGATTGCAGATGGTAGCGGAACAACTATTCAGCAGGTTAATAATCTTATCAAGCAATTCTCTGATATGAGAAAGCTTATGAAGAATATGAATAAGATGGGGAAAAAGGGAATGCCTAATATGAATGCATTAGGAAGATAATAGAACGGTAAATTTATAAAAATAGAAAGGGACTCTCAATAATCAGAGTCCCTTTCTATTTTATAAAAAAGCCTTAAAGTTAAAACTATTGTTCAAGTGCTTGAACTTTTGCCATCCTGTTTCTTAAGATTCTGGTATACTTTAATGCCAGTTTAACATTATAATCTTCATAAGCCTTTTGGGCCCATTTCATTGCTGAATCAAGGTCACCGTTTATTTCATGAATAATTGCATAATTATAAGCTGCTCTTCCCGCAATTTTTGGGTCAGAATTTGAACTTTCACTTTTCCAGACCTCTGCTGCGCCTTCCCAATTACCGGCTCTGGCTTTTCTCGTAGCAATTTTTAAAGCATTGTTACCCCTGATATAATAATCTCTTGAAACTCGGGTCCAAAATGGAAGGAGCCTGTCTGCATAAATGGTACCGGATTCTCTACCCAAACGTGTTACTATTTCTTTCCTGTTTACTAATGCTTTTACGGCTTCCATCGGATTTACTCCCTGGCTATGAGAGACAAAGCTTCGATCAAGATGACATTCATCCATGATAACCATTGAGCCTTGTGGATCATAAATTCGCCACCCTGTTTTTACAAGAGTATTTAATGTCGCCTTATGGACAATTCCTGGTACATTTCCCAATGGAGTAGAAATTGTTGTATTGGCTACGTTCACAGCCAGTTTTGTATCCGTGTCAAAAAATTCAAGTGATAAAATTGCATCAACTTGATAGGCTTGACAAAGCTGAGATACAGTTTGAAGAGGCAGTGAATTTGGAAAAACTCCGGCCCCCAGAGTTTTAAGATCATTTTTATCGATGAAAACCAGATTGAATCGATCTCCTGCTAGCTCATTTTGAAGAGCTGTGATGCTTGCATCGGCCCCTTCTTTGTCCATATTTACCCCTTCAAGAGTCAACAACTTTTCTAAATCATCCAAAGGTTTGGTCTTATCAGCGGGCAACGTTCTGTTTATTACTCCAAGCTTTTTGATAGAAGGGTGTACCCTAACAACAGAGGGCTCAAGTACATTCATTGTAATAATGCCCTTTTTGCTACAGGCTGAAGTTAAGGCCAGTGCAAAAAGTAGGTAAATGGTTCTCATTGATAAG
Source organism: Sporocytophaga sp. (assembly GCA_024707265.1). Classification (GTDB taxonomy): domain Bacteria; phylum Bacteroidota; class Bacteroidia; order Cytophagales; family Cytophagaceae; genus Sporocytophaga. The sequence goes on from JANQAB010000008.1 coordinate 87,985, forward strand.
CAAAGGTTTAAAGGAAAGGTATTGGTAAATCTACATTTAGTTGACTAAAAAGTAAATACGACGGATTGAAGAATAGGTTAGCTGGTAATCTTAAAAAGCGATGGTGTAAAATAAAACAGGCTGCTTTAGGGGCAGCCTGTTTATTATATATGACAGAAAAGCACCTATCTGTATAACACAGACTTTACAGCTTCTACAGTTCTCTTAACGTTAGGAAGAATTACTTCAATTAGAGTTGGTGCATATGGAAGAGGAAGATCTCTGTTGGTAACCCTTCCAATTGGAGCATCGAGGTAGTCAAATGCATATCTTTGTACGTGATAAGCAATTTCAGATGAAATACTCGCAAGTGGCCATGCTTCTTCAACTATAACTAATCTGTTCGTTTTTTTAACAGATTCTACAACTGTTTTATAATCAATTGGTCTTACAGTTCTTAAGTCTATAACTTCAGCAGAAATACCCTCTTTAGCCAGTTCCTGGGCAGCATTAAGTGCAACTTTCATAAACTTACCAAATGAAACGATAGTAACATCAGTTCCTTCTCTTTTTATATCAGCTGTACCAATTGGAGTAAGATATTCACCTTCCGGAACCTCACCTTTATCTCCGTACATCAATTCAGATTCCATGAAAATAACCGGATCATTATCTCTGATAGAAGCTTTTAATAGTCCTTTTGCATCTGCGGGAGTAAAAGGAACTACTACTTTAAGTCCCGGGCAGTTTGCATACCAGTTTTCAAAGTTCTGACTATGTTGAGAGCTAAGCATACCTGCATTTCCTGTTGGTCCTCTGAAAACCATAGGAGCGGAATATTGCCCGCCTGACATTGACATTAGTTTTGCTGCACTATTGATAATCTGGTCAATAGCGACAAGAGAAAAGTTGAATGTCATAAATTCCACGATTGGTCTCAAACCGTTCATGGCAGCTCCTACACCGATACCAGCAAAACCAAGCTCTGCTATAGGAGTGTCAATAACTCTTTTGGGGCCAAACTCGTCAAGCATTCCCTGACTCACTTTATATGCACCATTGTATTCAGCCACTTCTTCACCCATAAGAAACACTTTATCATCTCTTCTCATTTCTTCAGACATGGCTTCTCTTAAGGCTTCTCTAAATTGAATCTCTCTCATAGTTACTAAAATGTTTGCAACAAAAATAAAAATTTAAGGATTTAAAACCCAATAAAATAACAAAAAGGTTATAAACATTTGGAGATACTTTTTGAGAATTTTTACAAGATATAGGGATTCAGAGATGATGAAAAGGTGGTTACTTTATAAGTATTTGTAAATAAGAGAGGTGTGGGTTTGCAAAAAAAAGGCCACCATTTCTGGCGGCCCTTTTCAGTTTTCCACTTTATGCTTATTTAATAGCATTCTTAAAGTTTTCTGAGTTTTGATACTCAAGGAATTCTACATCGTTAAGTGCTTTTTCAGTTAGTTTGCTATCTAATTGAACTGCTCTCTTAAGATTCTTAGTAAGATTTCCTTCATCTTTCAATCTTGCAGCTGTAACCGCACTTAGGTAATACCCCCATGCATTTTTATCGTTACCTGCAGTAACAGCTTCAAAGCCATTTTTTGCTGCTTCGAAGTTTCTGCTCAAAAGATTCGCTAAAGCCAAGTTGTATAGAACTTCATTGGTTTCGTTTGCTTTTGAAAGGCTTTGGATAGCATCGTTGTATTTTGCTTGTTTAATTTCCAACGTTCCTTTTACAGCATTAATACCTTTCTTAAGTTCAGTAGAAGCTTGTAATGCGTCAGCTTTTTGAATTTCAGCAGTCGCCTGATCTTTCAATCCTTTTATTAGGTAAGCCACAGCAAGGTTTGTACGAGCCTCAGCATTGTCTTTAATTTTTAAAGAAAGCTCAAGTTGGTTGATTGCTTTGTCTGCATTAGCAATTCTGGTTCCATTGTCAATAGCTTTTGCTGCCATTTCAAGATATACAGCTCCAAGGTTGTTGTGGGCATCCCATGTATCTTGTTTTTTAATTAAAGCTGTATAGACTGCTTCTTTCTCAGTTAATATAGGAGTAAGAGTTGCTGCATAGGCTAACTCGTTGTAGTTAAGAGTATCTGCATTTAAACCTTTTTCAGAGATTTCTTTAGCCAAAAGAGAAATCTGAAGATCAGTTTTCTTTGGTTTTACAGTTAAGATCTCAGTTTTAGCAGTTCTTAATTCTGGATAGACTTTTGTGATCAGTTTTTTGAAAGATTTCAGTTTTTCAAGTTCTTTTTCTTTATCAAGGAAAGAGCTTGAACCATTGATTATTCCTAAAACTTCAGATTTCTCTTCAGCAGAAAGAGCAGTTGTAGAATCTAATCTTGCTTTTAAAGGTTCCCAATCCTGGAATACACTCTTAGTTACAAAGTTGATAGAATCAATTACGTTTTTCTGGTTGAAATACTTCATTCTGTCTTTGTAGTATTTCTCAATAACCTTAGCTCTTTCTTCAGCCAGTTTTGAGTTTTTAGCCTCTGTACCTTCAGGTGAGTGGTATCCGATAATTGTTACAGTTCTTGTCGCATTTTTCTTTGCTAAGAATGCATCAAGGTTTTTAGCTTCAGAACCTTTGGTTTCCTTGTTTGTTAGTTTCGCGCTTCCTTGCTCAAAATAGAAACCTACATTAACAGGTATTAACTCTTCTTTATTGTTATACCCATGCTCAGCATAAGCTGAATAATAGATATCTTTTACAAGTCTGGAGGTTGTGATCAAACCTTTTGCAACTGGCATTTCTGCAGAGCTTTTTGATTTGCTTTTGGTAATATTTGATGCAGTTCCAACTACAACAAGATCACCATTCCCGATTTCTGGTTTATAACCAAACGAAAAAGCTTTGCTTACTTTTGGTTGTTCTGTTTTTGCGTTCGGGAAATCAGTAGATTTAAATTCTACATCTGCAAGGTTAATTTTTTGATCTCCGTATTTGTAAGCAGTATTTAAGGTGTAAATTTTGTTCTTCTTAAGCATCTTAAGAGGAAGGGAGGCTGAAAGGTCAAATTTAACACTGTCACCATGTACCTCCAAAGGAGAAGGGGTCACAGTCAATTGTTGGTCTTTTGCCATTTTTACCATTTGCTTCAGGGCACAGCCATCTAAAAGCAAAACACCAGTCAAAAGCAATGCAACAGGAGCTTTTTTAGTCAAGGTCATATTAAAAGTGTTTAATTTCATCGTTGCGAAAATATCGTTATAATTTAATTAATACAACATCTTCTTTAGGAAATTTTTCTACTTATTCCAAGTTTTCAAATATTTTTATTATATTTGGAATAGGTCAATAAAGATCACTATATGATTAAAATTCTGGCATTCTTTGAGAAACAGGCTTTTGGCGTGTGTTCTACTATTGGAGAAAAATTGGGAATCGCTTCTTCCGCCGTAAGAATGTTTTTCGTATACGCCTCTTTCCTAACTTTTGGTTCGCCCTTAGTAATTTATCTTTTTCTGGCTTTCCTGGTAAACATTCACAAATATCTAAGAAGGAAAAGAAGCACAATCTGGGATTTCTAGAAATTCAATTTTCCGAATTTTTTTTTCCGGAGTAAAAAAAACTGCATTATAACAGACTTTTTTAAAACTGTTGTGTCTTCTGACAAATACTGGTAGCCAGCTTTTTTTAATCGCACCCTCTTAACATATAATTTTTTGTACTGGCCATAAACGCTGAAATGAGCTTTGATGACAGCATTAAAATGCTTGTAGGAATCAGAAAATAATAGTTTAAATGCTGCAACGCCGTCTAATAGCATTCGAATGAATATCGTTCTGAAAAAATGCTTATCCGAATGATTTTTAATTAATAAGGCTAGATTATTTCTGAAATTTAAGTAGGTCTTTTGCGGATTTGTCGCTGAAAGGGTGCCTCCACCTATGTGGAATACTTCTGACTTTCCGCAATACATTATCTTATAGCCCAGTCTTTTTAATCTCCAGCAAAGGTCAATTTCTTCCATGTGTGCAAAAAAATCTTCATCAAAGCCTCCCGATTTATGAAAAAGTTCTGCTTTTATGAACATGCATGCACCAGTTGCCCAGAAAATTTCCCTGCTATCATTATACTGGCCTTTGTCTTTTTCTAATTTTTCAAATATACGTCCTCTGCAAAATGGATAACCCAGGTAATCTATAAATCCTCCTGCAGCCCCGGCATATTCAAAATATTCGGGTTCTATAAACGATTTTATTTTTGGTTGGCAGGCTGCAACTAAAGGATCTGAATCCATAAGGCTTATTATGGGACTTATCCATCCTGAGGTTACCTGTACATCTGAATTTAATAAGACATAATATTCAGCCTCAATTTGACTCAAGGCTGAATTATACCCTTTACAAAAACCTTCGTTTTTTGGTAATTGAATAATTTTTACTTCCGGATGATTTTCTTCAACGTATTGGATACTTTTGTCAAAAGAATTATTGTCAGCTACATATACAGTGGCTTCCGGACTATATTTTATAACGTCAGGTAAAAACTTCTTTAAAAATGTTAAGCCATTCCAGTTAAGGATGACTACTGCTACTTTCATGTTAAATTATATTTCCTAAATCTAAACCAGGTATGTTTGGTAATAAACCTTCCGTTGATTTCTTAAGACTTTCTTTGATTTTTTCTTCAATTTCTTCCATCCCTTTATTAACAGCTGCTACTACCAGGTCCTGCATCATTTCTTTGTCATTACCCTTAAGCATTTCCGGATCAATTTCCAGCTTTACTATTTTGCGGTGACCATTGATAGTTGCTTTAACCATACCTGCTCCGGCTTCGGAAGTAATGGTGATGTTAACTAAATTATCTTTAGCTTCTTTTACTCTTGCCTGGACTTCTTTTATTTTTCCAAGCATGTTCATCATATCAAACATGGCTATATCAATTTTTTTTCAAATCTAAGATTTTATCTTAATAATGTTACTGTTCCTTTATATACCTTTTTCTCTCCCTCGATTATCTTTTGCTTTTATCAGATAAGCATAACTGTCTTGTTTAGCTACATCTCCTTTATAAAGGCCATCCCAACCACTATTAATATCAGTACTGTGAAATACTATTTCTCCCCACCTGTTAAAGACAGTCATTTCAAATTCAGTAAAAAATTTGCCCTTTGGAATAAATATGTCATTAATACCGTCTTTATCTGGCGTAAATGCTGTCGGTGTGAAGATCTGTATTTCGTATTTTACAGTTTTACTGTTTGACTGTGAAAAGGGGAGGATTTCAGTTCCCGCCGGGATTGCTTTAATATAATAGGTAAACCCTATTGAATTGTGAGGATCAATTTCCGTGTCTGTATAAGAAAGGCTATTGCCAGCGTCTATTTCTTTGATAATATTTCCTGACAGGTCTGATTTTACAATTGTATATTTTGATATGCCCGAAACAAAACCTGAATAAGGTGTCCAGTGGAGTATGTTTTCGCTCTCGGACTCTTCTATAGTGAGTACAACCGGACAGGTCTGATTACTCAGTGGTGATTTATTTCCGCAAGAGTCCGAAAATTCGGTTTGAAAACAGGCTGGGTTGTGTAAATCGAATATTGGTAAATGGTACGGAGGTTGTTTGACCTCTGCAATTTTTTCAAGCGTACCGCCATTGGTGTTTTTTAATATACTCATCTGGGGTATGGAGGTGATAGATGAGCTCCATATTAACTTCACTTGGTTGTTTTCAAAAGTTGAATTAAGATTATCAATAGCAGGAGGAAGATTTGTTGAAATTCCTTTAATACAAATGATACCGGATTCTGAAATTTTCCCTGTGGAAAGATGTGTAACTAATTTATAACAATCTTCTTTACCGCATTTGATATCTGTATCATTAAAAGATACCGTACCGTTTCCTGTAATAGTGACAAGCGACTGATTGTTTTTCAGAATTTCGTAACTCAGAAAGTTTGGGCCACTGTATTGACTCCAGGTTAAGTTATTTACATTGTTGGAAGCCGCTACTGCGAAAGTATTGGAACAGATGGTCTCGGAAGAAGTAGTATTGTTGCAGTCATCAAATGCTGTAATACGATAGCAATAGACGTCGTTGGTGGTATTCAGCTCTCCATACACGATTCCCGCCACTGACCCATCAACAGTATCTATCGGAGTAAATGCGCCAGAATAATTAACATCTCTCTCTATTTTATACCTATCAAAAGATGGGGCTAGTGAAATAGCGATATTGGTGCTTCCGCTAGTAGAGCTTATTTCTGTAACCGTCACCTTATTTAAATTGGGTTGAGGCAAAGCCATATACGGCGTAACACTTTTTACATCTGAAGTTCCGCATAGGGTAGGCCTGAATCTGCCGGTTAATTTAATCGCAGTTGGTCCTGCTAATGTTACAATAAGCTCTTGCCCTGAATTAACGGAAACAGGACCGGTGCCATAATCAAGTAAATATTCATGATAATAAGTATCTGTAATGCGGATTTTAACCTGATTACTGATGCATTTGAAAACTTCAAAAGAAGGAGGAAGTTTGTCCATCACCACCAAAGTCTTTTGAGCAGTGTAACTATTAATAATTTGATCTATAACGTAAGAACCTGATTTTTTGTAAGTGTAAGTTTTGCAGGCAACATAATTGTCATATGTAATAGCATTTGGAATAGTGCCGCAAGTATCAAGATTGGAGCCGTGAAAATTGTAATAAGTATTCGGTTTATTGTCGTCACTAATAGTTAATATATCGCCAACGCAAACAGTGTCGGCAGATAAATCAAATTTTTCCTGCCCTATACTATAAAAGCAGTGAAAAAGTAAGACGAACCCTAAAAAATACTTTACAATTTTAATCACCAGGCTTTGTTATTTTAGTTTTGCGATAATCTCATCAATAGTCAAAGACTCCTGTTCCCCGCTCACCATGTTTTTAACTGCAACTTTCCCGGCCTTAATCTCTTCATCACCTATGATCCCAACGTAAGTCACCTGTTTTTTATTGGCATAGTCTAACTGCTTCTTGATTTTTGCCACTTCGGGATAGATTTCACTATTGATACCCGCAGCTCTTAATTTTGTAAGCAAAGGAAGACCGAATTGTTGTCCTTTTTCGTCAAAATAACAAAGGAGAATTTTTGTTGAATTTAAATGCTCTTCCGGAAAGAGATTTAATTCTTCCATTACATCGTAAATCCTGTCAACCCCAAAGGAAATACCTACACCAGAAACTCCAGGAAGTCCGAATACACCAGTAAGATTATCGTAACGACCTCCACCACTGATACTGCCAATTTGAACTCCGATTGCTTTAACCTCGAATATCGCTCCTGTATAGTAGCTCAACCCCCGGGCAAGAGTAAGGTCAAATTCAAGACTTGAGTTTGTCAGACCCAACAAGTCTACTTTTTCAAGTACTGCATTTATTTCTTCAATTCCTTTTAAACCTGTAGCGGAACTTGCCAGGATCTCCTTCATTGCTCCCAGTTTTTCTTTACTGCCACCTTGCAAATGAAGAATAGGTAAAAGCAATTCTATACTTTTTTCATCAAAGTCTTTGTCCCTCAATTCTTTCAGAACACCTTCAATACCGATTTTGTCAAGCTTGTCAATTGCAACACAAAAGTCTGTTTCACAGCCTGGTTTACCAATAATTTCAGTTATCCCGGACAAAATCTTTCGATTATTGATTTTCAGAGCAAAGTTTTCAATTTTAAGGTTTTTAAAAACTTCATGAACCATCAATACGATTTCAGCCTCGCATAATAATGAATCTGTTCCGATAATATCGGCATCACACTGGTAGAATTCACGATACCTGCCTTTGGCTGGTCTATCACCACGCCAAACAGGCTGGATCTGATATCTTTTAAATGGAAAGGCAATTTCATGCCTGTTCATAACAACATACCTTGCAAATGGAACAGTGAGGTCATATCTCAAAGCTTTTTCGGTAAGCAATTCTGAATTACTATTTCTTTCCAGGCTAGTTTCAAATTCAGCTTTGATTTCCTCTTTGTTTTTTGCTTCGTAAAGCCTAGAATTCAATATTTTGAAAATAAGCTGATCTCCCTCATCTCCATATTTTCCTGTTAGAACAGAGATGTTTTCCATTGAAGGAGTTTCAAGAGGAAGAAATCCAAAACGGGTAAAAACTTCTTTAATAGTAGAAAATATATAATTTCTTTTGGCCATTTTTTCCGGGCCAAAATCTCTTGTACCTTTTGGAATTGAGGGTTTTTGAGTACTCATAATTAGAATTTGCCGGCAAAAATACAAAAAGCGGCTAACAAATGACCTTTTTTGACCGTAAATAAAGGTCCAATTTGAGTAAAAATGAGTGTTATGAAAATTATCAAAAGTTTAGATTACATTTTAAAGAAAAGAGAAAATTATAAAATGTTATTGATTCCCATGCTATTTCTGATTTTTGAATGTAGTGTGGCATTAATTCTGAATTGGACATTGTTTGGGGAACGATATAAAGTCAGTGAAAAGACATTTTTAACAGAAGCATCTGTATCAGTACATAATCCATTGATTGTAATAAAGCCAATTCACTCTGACAGAGTCACAAATCCATTCGGAATAGAGGAGGCAAGAGGGTTTATCAGTTTTCATAGTCCCAAAGCTGTAATAAAGGCTGTAGTTTATATTTTAAGTTTACTTTGTTCTTTCCTGGGAATATTTATAGCTGTGTTGTGGATAAAAAGATTTTATGGTCAGAATTCCATCAATATCCGATGGGAGTTATGGCCCGCTGCTTGTATAATGGCTCATATCACATTTTACCTGATTGCCACTGGAAATTTTAATAATATCTTTTAAAAAAGTTTTTCCTTTATAAGAAAAAAATATATCTTTGCGGACTCAATTCTAATTTTAAGAACAATGGCAGTCACTAGATTAAAAAGAAAAGAAAAAAAAGAATAAAACTGTTTCTAAAGCGAGAACTACAAGCATTAAAAGACTTACTACAGTTCCTGTGATCAAGAAAATAGATCTAGAAGAGTTGAAAAAACAAGCTGGTGCATAATTAAGCATTCATAAAGTTATTATAAAAAAAGGTGAATTTAGGTTCACCTTTTTTATTTTATCCTCTTTTACCTAATTCAATCGCTTTTACATTTTCCAGTTTATTATTATTGAGGTCAAATTTCATAATTGTTTTTATTTTATGAAATCCTTGATTTCCTGCTGCTCCAGGGTTTATTGAAATCAATTTTAGGTCAGGATCTGAAATTACTCTTAAAATATGGGAATGTCCACATATAAAAAGATCTGGTTTTTCTTCTTTTAATTGGTCCTTTATTCCTTTGGCATAGTGTCCAGGATATCCTCCAATGTGAGTTATGAAGATTCTAAATCCTTCTTCTTCAAATATTAAATCTTTTGGAAATTCCAGACGGATATCTTTATCATCAATGTTTCCATAAACTCCTCTTAATGGTTTAAATCGGGCTAATTCCTCAGCGACTTCAGCTGGTCCGAAGTCTCCTGCATGCCATATTTCATCTACATCCTTAAAATGATTAAGCACTTTAGGATCCAGAAATCCGTGAGTGTCAGAAATTAAACCTATTCTTTTCAAGTGTTAAGACAATTTAAAGCTAAAATTTTAAAGCCTTTCAAAGTTTAGATTTAATAAAAAAAACAAAGTTGAAAGGCTTTATAGCAAAATATAATTAGAAGCTTAAACCTCCCATTTTTCCGGGGCCGTCCTCCAAGAGCTTAATGTGTCCAGGTCGCTTTCTTTAATATAACCAAGCTTAATCGCTTCTTTAAGCAAGGTATTATAATCTGTGAGTGATTTTAATATAACTCCTTTTTCTTTGAAGTTTTTTTCTGCAAGATCAAATCCGTAAGTAAAGATAGAAACCATTCCAAGTACCTCAATGCCACCGTCTCTCAATGCTTCAACCGCTTTTAATGAACTACCACCTGTGGATATAAGGTCCTCAACAACAACAACTTTTTGTCCCGGATGCACTTTTCCTTCAATAAGATTTTCCATTCCATGATCTTTTGGCTTGGGTCTTACGTAAAGGAACGGCAAGTTCATCTTGTCAGCGATTAGAGTACCTTGGGGGATACCTGCAGTTGCCACACCGGCAATAGCTTCTGCCTGAGGAAAATAATCTTTTACAAGAGAAACAAGTTCTTCTTTAATGATGTTTCTAACATCAGGAAATGAAAGAGAAAATCTGTTGTCGCAGTAAATTGGTGAGTTCCAGCCTGATGCCCATTTGAAAGGGGTTTCAGGACGAAGTTTTATCGCACCGATCTTAAGAAGGGATTCAGCTACTTTTTCTGAAGACATATAAATTAATTTGAAGACAAATTTAGAATAATATTTAATAGCATGATACAATTCTATTTGTTACTTTGCATGATATATAATCAAATTTACCATCCCAATTACCAATTTAAATGAAGCTTTTTTTTTGAATGACAAGCCTGTATGGATAGTGCAGCTTGGCGAGCAATTGGACGGCAGTAATTATGATGCTGTGCTCGATGGCAAAAATGAGATTATTTCCAAAAACCTCGTGGGAAATGTCATAATTATGGGAGCTTCGCCTTCTCATATTGACCGCTTGCTTAAGTTGCTGGAGGTGAAAAAAATTAAAGAAACTTAAAGAGATAACCTTTGCTGTTCCTGATAAGAAATTTGCGGTTGAATTTGTAAAGGATCAGTTTAAGATTGTCAAAGCAGCAGGTGGAATTGTTGTGAAAGAGGATAAAATTCTCATGATTTTCCGACTAAAAAAATGGGATTTGCCAAAAGGAAAGTTAAGAAAGAAAGAGGATTCGGAGAAAGGTGCTAAAAGAGAGGTCGAGGAGGAGTGCAATATCAAGGTTGAGGTTAAAGAAAAAATTTGTAAAACCTGGCATACGTATGTACGCAAAGGAAGAAGAATTTTAAAGAAAACAACCTGGTATCTTATGGAAAATGTAAATGACTCCATGATGCGACCTCAGATTGAGGAATATATTGAAGATGTCCGGTGGATGGATAAAAGGGACGTCAAAAAAGCTTCAAAAAACTCCTATAGATCTATAGAAGAGGTTCTTGATAATTTTTATAAAGAAAAAACTATTTTGTAGGATAATTTAATTCATAAGGTAGAAAATGATCTGCCTTTGCTCCATATCTATGCAGGTCTCTTATAATTGACGAGCTAAGTGCTGCCAGTTCAGGCGAGGTCATCAGAAATATAGTCTCCATTTCATTCCAAAGGAATTTATTTGCCTGAGCTATGCCACTCTCATATTCAAAATCAGTGGTATTTCTTAATCCTCTGATTATAAACTTTGCATCTCTTCTCTTTGCAAAATCAGCAGTAAATCCTTCATAAGATTCAACGCTTACTTGTGGAAAGTCTTTAAATACACCTTTAATTTTTTCCTCCATGAATTCCAATGGAAAGTACCTGCTTTTATTGGAGTTTTTTCCAATTCCTATAATTACTTTATCGAACAAACTGATACTGCGCATTACAATATCCAAATGTCCTTTGGTAAATGGATCAAATGATCCGGGAAAAAGTGCTATCCTTTCCATTCGTTAGTGCTATTCACAAAGGTGCATGGTATATAGATCAAAGAACTTATGGTCGAAAACTTCATCAAAGTTATAACCAAAATGAAGGCTGGAAGGCTTATCTCCGAACGAAATGTTTTTGATATATTTATAAAGCTTTTTATATAAAATTGAATCAGGAGTGATTTCTCCGAATATAGTCACTGGTACCAATTCCGGGTTTATCTGAAGCTGGTCCATCACAAACATGGTGAAGTATACGAAATCTTCCGGACTTATATAATTAAAGGAATTACAATACTCTAAATTTTTACTTCGCTTTACCAGGATGGTCATGTACTGATTTTCGACATTGATCACTACCGATAAATCCTGTTTATTGGTTCCGGTAAGTAAAACGCCTTCAATCAGTGGGCTTGTATGATGTACAACCTTTACCTTCTTGGAAGGGTATCTTAAGTTAAACCATTCGATTATTTTTTTATCTGCGGAAAAGATATTTACAGCATCCAGCCTGTTCTGACGATAATAATATACTTCATCATTGTTGTCATCAGAAAAATGACAATTGATATGCAGGTAGTCTTTCAGATATTGTTTCTCAAATAAGGAGAAAGGAATTAAAGAGAAGCATGTATTTTTTATAGCTAGTCTCACATCCTTCCAAAACCCGGCTTGCAGTAAAGCGTGGTCTTCATAAAGAAGACTCAATTGCCCGAGCAACTGATCTGGTGTGCGTATATTCAGCAGCTGATAATCTTCAAGCAACAGGCATCTGTTTTTTACAGAATCTGTAATACAAATTCGGAAGAGATCTTTACTTACCTGAAGTGAAAGAGTATACCTTGCAATCAAGTCCACATTGAACTGATCGTCTTTTATTTTTTTATTTAACTTGTACTGCGCTGTTAGTTCTTCCATCTTAACAAAATATTCACATTGCCTGGGGAATAATGTGGATAAATGGTTAATAATTTATTTCTCTTTAAAATTAACCAAATTTTCACTGTTGAAAATATTTTTTCCACAAAAATGTTAAAATGTGGAAAAACTATTTTTTTAATTGATCCCTTTCTGAAGAATATATCCCTTTAGATTTAACAGTTCTGTACTGGTTTTACCAAGGCGAAAAATATTATGGAACAAAGTGGCATCTTTTTTTTGAATGTCTTCAAGGTTCCAGAATTTAACTTCTTCAATAATCTGGCTGTCTGATTCCATTTCAGGGTCTTTCCCTATTTTTAATTTTCCTCCTGTTTCTTCTATTGCAAAGAAGAGCTCAACTTCGTGAAATGGAGGATGAAGGTATTCATGAGTGAAAAGGAAATTTTTGCTCCTGACTATAAGTCCGGTTTCTTCATAAATCTCACGTATCAGAGATTCTTCGGCTGATTCTCCGAAATTTATTCCACCTCCCGGAGGAGCATAAAAGAACTTATTTTTACCTATGGTAAGGTGTTTAATCAGTAGTACCTCGGAGGTGTTCCTGAATAATAATCCACGTACTTTTACCCTTGTTTTATTTCCATAGATATCAATGATATCCTTTTGAAGTTCTTGAATATCTTCCATACCCTTAATTATTCCCTCTATTAAGAAAATATCCTTTAAGGTTTAATAGTTCAGACTTGGTACTGGCCAGACGAAAAATGTTGTGGAATAAACCGGCATCCTTTTTTTGAATCTCTGAAAGGCTCCAGAATTTAACTTCTTTAATAATCTGATGCTCCAGTCCCATCTCTGGATCTTTTCCTAATGAAAGGGTTCCTCCAATTTCTTCAACTTCAAAGAAAAGTTCTATCGCATGCAAGGGAGGTTCCAAGTATTCATGAGTAAGGAGAAATGACTTGATTCTTATAATTAGCCCCGTCTCTTCAGAAAATTCACGGATCAGAGACTCTTCCGCCGATTCACCAAAATTTACCCCACCACCAGGAGGAGCATAGAAGAATTCATTTTTACCGATAGTCAAGTGCTTGACTAATAGTATTTCGGAGTTTCTGAACAATAATCCGCAAACCCTGACCCTGATTTTATTTCCGTAAGTATTGATTATTTCCTTGTGATGCTCTTCCATATTATTGCAATTTATCGGAAATTTGTGTCCTGTGCGACCTTCTGCTTTAATTTCCTCTAACTTCCCTTTTGAACCTACCTACGGTCAGCAAGCTGTATTCAAAATGCTGGACGATTTCCTCTTTTCAAGGCAAATGAAAAAGCCTGTTTTTCTTTTAAAGGGGTATGCAGGAACAGGTAAAACAACATTGGTCAGTGCCCTTGTAAAAGCTCTGGAAAGTCTGGAGATGCCCGTTGTACTTATGGCCCCTACAGGAAGGGCAGCTAAGGTTATGAGCAACTATTCAGGCCGAAAAGCTTTTACCATTCATAAACAAATCTATGTAAGGGAGGAGGATTCTGCTAGCGGAAACCTTCAGTTCAGAAGAAAAAAGAACCTTTTTGCCAACACATTATTCATTGTTGATGAGGCTTCCATGATTTCAGACGATGGAGATTTCGGAGAAAGAAAGTTACTCACAGATCTAGTTGAATTTGTCTTCGAGAGAAAGTCTAATCGATTAATGCTTATCGGTGATAATGCTCAGCTTCCTCCAATAAAAAGGGAAATAAGTCAGGCACTGGAGGGAGATTATCTGCAGATCAATTTCGGTGTTGACCTTGTAGAATACGAACTCAATGAAGTGGTAAGGCAGGAACAAGCTTCAGGGATTTTATTCAACGCGACTTCTCTTCGTACTAACCTGTCTAAAGAAAACTTCGATATCCGCTTTACAACGAAAGGATATAAGGATTTTTATAAAATGACTGGTGAAAAGCTGGAAGAGGGTTTGAGATATGCTTATGACAAGTACGGAGAAGAAAATACGGTTATTATTTGCAGGTCTAATAAATCTGCGACACAATACAATAATTATGTTCGCAGAGCCATACGCTTCTGCGAAAGTGAAATTGAAGCAGGAGATCTATTAATGGTTGTCAGAAACAACTATACAGTCCTGGAAGAAGGTACTACCCCTGGCTTTATTGCTAACGGTGATTTTGCAGAGATCAGGAAAATCAGAAGTATTACAGAAGCTCATGGTTTTCGCTTTGCAAAAGTTGAACTTCAGCTAATTGATTATCCAGATCTTCCTGCTTTCGAAACGTTCATTTTCCTGGATACTCTTCATAGCTTTACACCTTCGATATCACAAGAGGAGAACAAAAAGCTATATGACTCCGTGCTTCAGGATTATCTTGACATAAAGACTAAAAAGGACAGGGTTGATGCCATCAGGAAAGATCCATACCTTAATGCCCTTCAGGTAAAATTTGCTTATGCTTTAACTTGTCATAAATCCCAAGGTGGGCAGTGGAAAGCTGTTTTTGTTGATCAAGGGTATCTCACGGAAGAACAAGTCAATAAAGAATTTGCAAGATGGTTATATACAGCAGTTACCAGAGCATCAGAGGAATTGTTTCTAGTGAACTTTAACGGTAAATTTTTCTGATAAATGGCAGGAAAATTGTTAGTTTTAAAAGAAAAAAATTAGAATACGATATGAAGCCTTTGGTAATATATAGCCTTACTTTTTTTCTAGCATTAGTTTTAAACATTGAGACGAAAGCTCAGACTGCTAACGGTGCAGTCCTGGAATTTGCAGAAAAGTCTTATGAATTCGGAGATATTGTTCAGGGTGATTCTGTAAAACACGTTTTTAAATTTACCAATACAGGCAATGCTCCACTTATGTTAAGGGAAGTATTGACAACATGTGGGTGCACAGTTCCTAAATTTTCAAAAGAACCGGTGATGCCTGGTAAAGAAGGCGAAATTCTTGTGAAATTTAATTCAGAAGGAAAAGAGGGCCGGTTAACCAAAGTGATTACTATCCTAAGTAATGCAACGAATAATCCTGCAAGAGTTAATATAGTGGTTAATATCCAGCCTAAGAAATAACTTTATTTTATCAGAAGTTTTTCAAAATACTGATCAAAACAAAGATCCATCCTGCAATAAGGAATAACCCTCCGATGGGAGTCACAGCTCCCCATTTGGATACATTTGTAAGGCAAAGCACATACAAGGATCCACTGAAGATGATTATACCTGTTGTAAAGCAGTATCCTGAGTAATTAAGAGTTTTGATATCTCCTTTAATAAGGAGCAAAAGCCCGATGAATAACAGAGCAAAAGTGTGGTAAAACTGATATTTTACAGCTGTTTCAAATACGTCTGCTCTTCCGATTTTAATAAGGTAATCTTTCAGCTTATGAGCTCCGAAAGCTCCGATCATTACAGATAAGGCTCCTGAAATGGAACCTATTGTTAGGAATAATTTATGCATGATATTTTTAATTTATAAGTAATTTCTTGATCCGAATATAGCATTTCCAACCCTCACCATAGTACTTCCCGACTCACAAGCTAATTTATAATCAGAACTCATACCAATAGACAATTCTTCCATTTTTATCTGATCACTCTGAAAAGATGATTTAATCTGATTAAAGAGTTTTTGTATATGCTGAAACTCTTTTTTTATTTGACTTTCATTATCAGTGTTACTTGCCATACCCATTAACCCTGAAATTCGAATATTCTTCAGAGTTTTAAGTTCCTCAGATTGTATGGTAATGAAAAGTTCTTCTTCAGAAAAGCCAAACTTTGTTTCTTCCTGAGCTATGTGGATCTGTAAGAGACAGTTGATAATCCGGTCATTTTTTTTAGCCTCTTTATCTATTTCTTTTAATAATTTGAAAGAATCTACCGAATGGATCAGATGAATGAATGGAGCAATGTATTTGATTTTATTGCTTTGCAGGTGACCAATCAAATGCCAGCGAATATTTTTAGGAAGAACTTCATATTTTGACACTAGTTCCTGAACTTTATTTTCTCCAAAATCTGTTTGTCCTGAGTTGTAGGCTTCTAAAATGGTTTCTGAAGGGTAAGTTTTGGAAACTGCAATTAATCCGGTTTTATACGGATCTAAAAAAGATCGGATTTTCTGAAGATTTTGTGAAATACTCATTTGGGTCATTGGGCTCGTAAAAACCACGTAATTTTACTAAAAAATAGATAAAAGTTTAAATTCTTCAATTTATCTTAGCATTATTATTGCAAAGGGGTTGGAGAGATATTTAGTTTAAGTTAAAAGTCTTTTAAAAAAACTGGCAGGATGGCGTTATTTGGAGCTATATTAAATAAAGGGATTAAGCTAGGCAAAAAGATTGAGAGTGAGCAGCGTTCTGCATTTGAAATGCAAAAAAAAGAGCTGAAAAAGCTTTTGAAGAAAGCCGCGGAAACACAGTTTGGTGAACATTATCATTTTCAAAGAATACTTCAAAGTTTTAACAACGGGGGAGAAAGTTTTTATTCTGAATATAAAAGGAATGTGCCCGTCTGGAATTATAATCAGCTTTTTAATAAGTGGTGGCATAAGAGCAAAGCAGGTGGACGCGATGTCACCTGGCCGGGAATAGTCCGATATTTTGCGTTAAGTTCCGGTACTTCAGAAGCTTCTACCAAGCATATTCCTTTAACAAAGGATATGATCAAATCCAATAAGCGAACTGGAATTCAACAAATCCTTACACTTTCTGCATATGACCTTCCAAGTGAGACTTTTGAAAAGGAAATTTTGATGCTTGGAGGAAGCACGGAGTTGCTCAAAGCAGGGTCATACTACGAAGGAGATTTGAGTGGAATTCAGGCGAGTAAAATCCCTTTGTGGTTTCACCTTTTTTATAAACCAGGAAGAAAGATTGCCAAAAACAGAGATTGGGATAAAAAGCTTAACGAAATTACTGTGAATGCCAAAAACTGGGATATCGGATTTGTTGTCGGGGTACCAGCCTGGATTCAGATAATGATGGAGCGGATTATCGAATATCACAAGGTCAGGAATATTCATGAGGTTTGGCCTAATCTCAAAATATTTGTGCATGGTGGGGTTTCTTTTGAACCATACAAAAAGGGATTTGAAAAACTACTGGGGAAACCTTTGATCTATATGGAGACTTACCTGGCATCCGAAGGTTTTATAGCATTCCAGTCTAAACCCAATAGCAAATCCATGAAGCTTGTTTTGGATAATGGTTTGTTTTTCGAGTTTGTCCCTTTTAATGAAAAAAATTTTAATCAGGATGGAGACTTAGTGGACAATCCTGAAACTCTGATGATACATCAGATAGAAGAGGGAGTGGATTATGCGCTGTTGTTGAGCACAAATGCAGGTACCTGGAGATACCTGATCGGTGATGTAATCAGATTTGTATCTAAAGCTGAATCAGAAATAATTATTACAGGTAGAACAAAGCATTTTTTAAGTCTGTGTGGTGAGCATCTTTCTGTTGAAAATATGAACAAAGCTATCCATCAGGTTTCAGAGGAGTTCAATATTGAAATCAGAGAATTTACAGTTTCAGGTATTGAGCATGACTCTCTTTTTGCTCATCAATGGTTTATAGGTACTGACCAACAAGTGGACAAGGAAAAACTTAAACTTCGGCTTGATGAATATCTGAAACAATTGAATGATGATTACAGGGTAGAAAGAGGGCATGCACTGAAAGATATCTTTGTAAATGTAATTCCTTCAGCGGTTTTTTATAGATGGTTTAAAAGTAAAGGAAAAGAAGGAGGACAGAATAAATTTCCAAGGGTAATGAAAAAGGCATTGTTTGATGAATGGTCACAATTTGTGAAGCAGGAAACTGAAAACCTTCATTAATGGCTGAAATTATTGCAAGTGCTCTAGGGTTTGCCGCATTGCTTGCATTGCTTCCTGGTCCTGTATTCTTTGCCCTTATTCAGACAAGTATTCAGAAGACTTTTAAGTATGCAGTCTTTTTTGCTTTAGGAGTTGCATTGAGTGACGTTTTTTTTATTCTCGCATCTTACCTCGGAATTTCAAATTTTATAGATAATGCATACTTTGAAAAGATTATAAAATCTGCAGGAGGTGCGGTGTTGTGTCTTTTTGGATTGTTCTATTTTTTTAAACCTGAAGATAAAAAAGTTGGCCTTGAACCTATTCAAAAGGAATATAAGAAAGGCAACTTTATAATGAAAGGCATAGCGCTAAATTTCTTAAACCCATCAACATTCTTTTACTGGCTTGCTCTTACCAGCGTTGTTAGCGTTAAGTATAGCGACAATCAGGTTGATGTATTTACTTTTTTTACTATTTTGATCCTTTCGATTTTTGGAATGGATGTATTGAAGTCTTACCTGGCTCACAGGATTAAAAAGGTATTTACGAATAATACAATTTTAATATTGAATAAGCTGTTGGGTGGAATATTGGTACTAATCGGAGTAAACTTTTTGGTCTCTGCCTTTATAGGGAATACGTTTATTTAGTTCTCTGGGGATTAATCCTCTAAAGCATTAGAGATAAAAGTAGATTTTAAAAACAGCCATATCAGATAAATTATCATTGCCCAGAATAAATATACCTGATAATAATCATGAGTGTTTTTAAATCTGTTTTCTTTGATAATGCCTTTTTCAAAGGAGTCAATAAGTTTAAAGGTTTGTTCCAGGGCTTTTCTGTTAGAAGCTCTGAAAAACTTTCCATCACTTATTTGAGCAATTTTCCTTAAAGTTGTTTCATCAAGATGTGAATCGACATATGCTTTTTGGCCCTTCGAATCTTTTCCCCAGGCGACCTTTCCTTCACGACCAATTGCAATGGAATATATTTTTATTCCGAATGCTTTTGCCAGTTTAGCCGCCATGAGCGGGTTCAGATTTCCAGCTGTATTTTCTCCGTCACTTATTACAATCATCACTTTCGATTTTGATTGTGATTCACGCAGCCGGTTTATTGCTACACCTATTGCATTGCCTATGGCTGATCCTCCACTTTCTATCATCCCCGAATTCAGTTCTGCAATGAAACTTTGTATCAACTGATGGTCTGTTGTTAATGGTGATAAAGAAAAGGCATCACCAGAAAAGACGACAAGACCTATTCTGTCTTCCTTTCTGGATTCGATAAAGCGTGAAGCTATATTTTTAGCTGCAGAGAGTCTATTAGGATAAAGGTCTTCTAATTCCATAGATTCCGAAATATCCAGGACTAGAATGATATCAATACCCTCTTTATAGACTTCTGCAGTTTCGTTAGCCTTTTGAGGTCTGGCCAGCGCTAAAAGCAATAGCCAGATACTAATGATTATAAAAAAGTAGGGAATAAATCTGAGTTTGCCCACAAACCAGGAGTAATTTATATCCCTTAAGGGAAAAGCAACATCCAGCTTCTGTCTGAAACGATAATAAAAGGCCCATCTAAGCAAGACCAAAAGGGGAATTACCGGAATCAGATACAGAAAGTAAAGAGAGTCCCAATGGTAAGACTTTAAAGTTGAAGGAAGAAACCAACTCCAGGAAAACCAGTCTGATATATCTTTTAAAAAATCAAACATTGCTCAATTTATTCTTTACTTCAAGAAATCTTTTATTGGTAAATTTTTTCAGGATAGCAAGAGATCTTGCAGGTGCGGCAGACACGAGACCTCCGTATATGGCCCGGTCAATATCCTGTAATCCTTGCTGTAAATCTTCCTGTTTATATAAGTCAATAATTTCTGTAGTGGTATAGGTATTAACAGGAATATTTTCAAGTCTGGTAAGATAAACCTTCCATAAATTTAAAGCCCTTTCTACAATATCCGGATCATTTTCCCTCTTAAATTCTTTTTCATGTTTTTCAAAGTTTCTCAGAAAAGTGAGATGTGCTTTTCTGATGACATAAAGTTTGTAACTTCTGACAATCGTCTTTCCAAACAACATATAGAACAAGAAGAGGAAGAAGAAGATGATTGCAGCTACTCCAAGAATCAAAGGATAGTTAATCGTTTTCTTTACTCTGGTATACTGTGTGTCACTTAACAGCTTTTGTCCTGCAAGTGTCTTAATGTTTTGAATAATTGCAACAGAGTCGCTCTGACTATAAACTTTAAGACTATCACCATTGCGGATGTAAAAAACAGGAAGGCTTAGTTTTTGAATGCTGTCTGTTTTAAAGGTGTCAAAAATGTAAACGACACAATCTTTACTGATTCCGTTAACCGTTTTAGTCGGAAAATAATTTTTGCCAATCAGCTCAAACGGTTTATAATTGTAATTGGAGTCTGGGAATAAAACCTGTTCATCAGCATTATAGGAAAGGCTTAAGGAGAAATTAAACGGAGCCCCTATTTGAACAGAGTCTTGCTGAAAAAATCCTTTAGGAAGTAAAGTCTGACTCTTTAAAAGAAATGGAAATATTATACTAAGAAGTAACGTCAAAAATCTTTTCATCTCTACCTTTTGCTTCGCATCCTTCTTATTTTAAATAACTGAACTAGTTTGGTTAAATAATCTTCATTTGTATTTACCCAAATATAGTTAGCTCCGTTTCTTCTGCAAAATTGCTCTAGCTTGAGTTTATTTTCAGCGTAGCCTTTATTTATTTTTTCTCTGAATTTTGAGGAAGAAGAGTTGACCCAGATGGTCTTTTTGGTTTCTTTATC
The DNA here is from genome assembly GCA_024707265.1 of Sporocytophaga sp. Taxonomy (GTDB): domain Bacteria; phylum Bacteroidota; class Bacteroidia; order Cytophagales; family Cytophagaceae; genus Sporocytophaga. The sequence continues at coordinate 108,995 of JANQAB010000008.1, forward strand.
ATAAAGTGGGATAATGCCGAGATTGGGAAACTTGATCTCTCTGGGATCGTTGAGATGAATAACAACGAGGTCATGCTTGTGTGCAAGAGCAGAAAGATTAGTATTGTAGCCTTCGTCTATAAAGTCTGAAATGAAAATTACCACGCTTTTTTTCTTTAGCATGGATAAGGTAAATTTTAAGGATTTCTGAAGGTCTGTTTTAATTGAAACCGGATTCAGGTTAAAAAGAGTGCCAATCATTTGATAGGCATGACGCATTCCCTTATCAGGTTTTATGTACGCTTCCTTCTGATCGCTGAAACATATCAGTCCTACACTTCCGTTATCTTTAACTGCAGATAGTGAAAGTACCGCACATATTTCTCTCGCAATATCAATTTTTCTTGTATTTTTCCCTATTTCCTGAGAAGCACTTACATCAAGAATGAAGAATACGTTTTGTTCTTTTTCTTCCTTAAATGTCTTTACAAAAGTACCATGGCCTTTAGCCGAAACGTTCCAGTCAATAGTCCTTACATCATCTCCGTATTGATAAGAGCGGACATCGTCAAATTCCAGGCCAGATCCTTTAAATACAGAATGAAAGTCACCATGCATGTGATTATTCACTGCTTTTCTGATCTGTATTTCGTATTTCCGTATTTTCTTAAGTAGTTCTTTCATTGCTGAACTTAAACAAGGAAAAGAGACTTTTTAAAATTAGCATTAAAATAAGTAATTTTCGCCGTGAAAAAGTTTTTTTTGGTTTTATTGTTGGCTGCTGCATCTTGCAAGGGGCCTGCTGAAGAAATTCCAGAGGATATCCTTCCAAAGGAAAAGATGGTTCAGATACTAATAAGAATTCATATTGCAGAAGCTACAGTAGGGATAAAAAATCTTCCTTCGGACTCAGCTTCAAAGCTTTATAAGTCTTATCAGAATGAAATATTCAAAGAGCAAACTGTTGATGATTCGACTTATGCCAGGAGTTATTCTTTTTATGTGACAAGGCCTGAGCTTATGAATGAAATTTATGGTGCAGTAGTAGATAGTCTGAGTCTTAGGGAGACAAGAGGTAAACTGGATTAGTTTACCTGTTTTTTTCTAGTTTCTGATTTTTCAGAGAAGTTTCAGAAGAATTATCTTCATTTTCGGAAATCCATATTGCTAGAAATACTACTAGAATAATCAGGACCAATCCGAGAAATTTTTTGTCTTTGTATAATGGTTTTACTGCTTTTTTATAGTCAGTCAGCTGATTATAACTTTTTATTAACTGGTCAAAGTTTTGATGGCTGGCAATTTTGTCGTCAGAGGGTCGGGGTTTATTTTTGTTAATTTTAAATTTTCCCATGATCAGGCTTTAAATCTTTGATTAAGGATTTCCCTTAATTTATCTAATATTCTGTACGTTTTTACTTTTGCGTTATTTTCTGTCATTCCCAGAATGTATCCAACTTCTTTGAATGATTTTTGATCAAAGAACCTAAGTTCTATTATTTGCATTTCTTTCTCATCCAGATTTTCCAGGGCTTTGAGCATTCCATCTTCAATGTTTTCTGTTTTATCAAGGTGAAGCTCTTCTTTCAGTTCTAGAATTTCTGCCTCTTCAATATTAATGGAACGGACGGATTTTGTTTTTCTGTAATACAAATTCACTTCGTTTGTGGCTACGCGGAAAAGGAATGCTGAAAAGGGGAGCCCTTTAAACTCGTACTTTTTAATACTTATCAATGCCTGAAGAAATACATGGCTGGTAAGATCTGCAGTCAGGTCTTCATTATCCGTTCTTTTATATATATAAAGGAAAATCTTTCTATAATATTTATTATATATATGAGAGAAATGTTTTGGATCAGACCTGGAGGCCTGTATCCATTCCATTTCCCTGGCTATTTCTTCTTTGGTCTGATGATTACTCAAAATAAAAAGTTTAAAACCATAATACGGAAACTTTAAAAAGATACAGAGAAACGTTATAATTTTTTTATTTCATTTAAAGCTCCCCGAGCTTTATTGTCTATCCCGTTTTTGTAATAGTAGTCTTTATAGGTTAGAGCCTTTTCGAAGTAAAAAACGGCCTGTTCTTTATTGTTTTGATATCTATATATATAACCTAATTGAAGGGCGGAATTAGGAGCAAAATATAACTTTTTGTCTCCGGATAGATCAATAGTTTTTTTATAGAATTTTATTGCATCTGTGATTTTACCTGTTTTATGATAAAGTCTTGCAAATCTGTAATAGTATTCAATTTCATCTTTTAGGGAATGAAAATCCTTAGGGGATAATTTCTCCAGGATATCTTCGGCGGTATTGAAAAATCCACCATCAATGGCCAATCTGGCTTTCATAATATTTTTGTCAGAAAAATCTCTGTTTTCTGCAAAGTAAAGTGCATACTTATCTCCATCATAAATAGCATGGCCTTCTTTTATTATTTGTGGTAGTATTTGTATAGCTTTTTGGTCTTCATTATTTAGCCAGTAACATAGGAAGATTTTATAATAGGCTTCCTTTTTAAAATTTTCTCCCCTGTAATCAGTGAGAAATCTTTTATAGAAGTAAAATGCTTTTGTGTAAAAACCTTTTTGGAGATAGATATCGCCAATCATCAGATGGAGATAGGCAAAGTTAAGATAGTTACTACCATAGTCAGTACTGCTTTCCAGAATACAAAGAGCCTCCTCTGAGTGGGCATTTTTCATGCAAACAGAAGCATATAAAAAGGTGTAAAGTAAATTGTCTTTATCATTGAGATATAAATCTTTTACAGCTTTCTCGGATCCAACTTCCTTTCCTAAAATAAAATTCATTACAGCAATGCGAAGTATTTTTGCTTCAGATGCAAAAGGAGTCTCAGATTCCGAAACTATTTTAAGCATTTCCAGACCTTCTTTTACACTTCCTTCCATACCCACAAGATTTACAATCCATGTGTATTTTTCAGGAATTGAGCCTATTAAGATTTTTAAAAGTCCGATGGATTTGTTGTTAGGGAGGAAGTCTGGATATTTGAGAGCGTTTTCAGCTAGGGTTTTATAGGCAAGTCTTAATTCCCACAAGGAACTGATTTCTTCTCCGAATTTAAGTTTTACAAAAGCCCTTTGGAGTTTTATTTCACCTAATACAAATAAATAATATGGAGAATGAGGGGTTAGTCCAGACACCTTGATTTCTGCCGCTTCAGATTGTTGCTTATATCTTTCAAGAAGTGCCGGATTTTCTTCTACCAGCATCTTAATTGTTTCGGCAAGGTGTTCTACATAAATATTTATTCCATTTGCAGTTTGATCCTGTAGTGCAGGGGCGAAGCCTGTTACGGATTTTAGTTTAAGTACTTCCTGATATTTAGCTTTGCTGGCTTCAGTAAAGGAAAATTGTGCGTAAAGAGTGGGGGATAAAGAAATGAAAAAAATATAAAAAAAGGGCGTACTAAAATAGCAGCCCTTTTTTTATATTTTTGATTAGAAACTTCAATCCTCAAATTGTTATTTTTTTGCAGTTTCAAGCACAACAGTTTCAACATCTGCGAAAATACGGCCGCAATGTTCGCAAACTATAAGCTTTTTCTTATCTCTGATATCTACTTGTCTTTGTGGGGGTACAGTGTTGAAACATCCGCCGCAGGCATCTCTTTTAACAGAAACAACAGCCAGACCATTGTTTGCGTTAAGACGGATTTTATTGTAGGAATTGAGTAATCTTTCTTCTATTGATTTTGAAGCTTTTTCTCTTTCCTTTAAAAGTTTGGCTTCTTCGTCTTTGCTTTCTGAGCTTAAGGTTTCAAGCTCATCTTTTTTTTGCTTCAGATCTTTCTTTCTGTCATCTAGAATTCTTTGGGTATTCTCGATGTCATCGTTTTTCTGATTGATCTTGTGCTGATATTCTTTAGTTCTTTTTTCACTAATCTGAATTTCAAGCTGTTGTAGCTCTACTTCTTTAGTGATAGCATCGTATTCTCTGTTGTTTCTTACATTTTTTCTGCTGATCTTCATATTTTTTGATATTTTTTTCAGCGTCCTTTATTGCAAGCTTGTTTTTGGTGATTTCGTCGTTTAGGTTTTGGATATCACTTTGATACTTGCCAACCCTTGTCTCGTATCCTTCAAGCTCATCCTCAAGGTCTCTAACTTCTTCGGGTAAGTCTCCTCTTATTTTTTTTATTTCCTCGAGTTTAGAGTCGATGGTCTGAAGTTTTACCAGAGCTTCAAGTTTTTGTGCTATCGTGGTTTCCATTTATTCTAAATATAACTTATGGGGTTTGTGTTAATTTTTGACAAAACGATTGCAATATTAGTAAAATTTTTGTTCAAAAGCTCGCAAATTAGCTCTTTTGTAAAAACTTCACTTTCATAATGCCCAATATCTGCAATGATTATTTTTCCATCTGCGTCAAAATACTCATGATATTTGAAATCTGATGTGATAAATACATCGGCTTTTTGCTGTATTGCATTCTTTAGAAGAAAATTACCTGCGCCTCCGCAGGCCGCTACTTTTTTAATTTTTCCTGAAAGTAATCGGGTAAATTTGATTACTGACAGATTCATACGTTCTTTTAAAAACTTCAGAAATGCTTCCGGATCCATTGCTTCCTGCAGCTCTCCTATAACACCAGACCCTGTTTCTAAGTTCTCATTTTCCAATAATAATATGTCAAATGCCGGCTCTTCATAGGGATGAGATGCTCTCAGAGCCTGTACAACCTGCCTTTGAATATGGCCTGGAAATATGAGTTCAATTCTGGCTTCTGTTACAAACTCTTGCTGATTGGCTTTGCCAATATGAGGGGCGGCATTCTCATTCGCCATAAATGAACCTGTACCCTCAAGCTGAAAGCTACAATTACTGTAATTCCCAATGTTACCGGCCCCAACTTTATATAGGGATGATAAGACATTTTCTTTGTGGGAAACAGGTACAAACGATATCAGCTTTTTTAACAATCCGGTTTTGGGCGCAAGGATTTTTGGATTCAGGAGTGATAGTTTTTCTGCAATTTTAAAGTTCACACCATTTTTTACATTATCCAGATTGGTGTGAATGGCATACAGACAAATGTCATATTTAATGGCTTTGATAACCGTACGCTCCACATAATTGCTTCCGGTAAGTCTTTTCAGCCCTCTGAATATTATTGGATGATGAGCTATAATCAGATTGTATCCCAATGATTTGGCTTCCTCAATAACCTCTTCCGTTAGGTCAAGCGTAACTAAAACTCCAGAAAGGTCAGCTGATGCATTGCCTGTGAGGAGTCCTGAGTTGTCATAATCTTCCTGATAGGCCGGAGGGGCAAAAGATTCAAGAAAGGTTATAACGTCTTTAATTTTGGTCATTTTAACACCTTTTAAAAAATAACATGCTATTTTACTAAATTGCAGCCTTGACAGCAATTAATTTGAGATGTTTGTTTTGAAAATATTACTTTGGCCATTTGCAGTTCTTTATGATGCTGTCACAAGAGTAAGAAATTACCTTTTCGACATCGGGAGAAAGCCATCATTTTCTTTTGAAACGTTTGTTGCAAATGTCGGGAATCTTACTGTTGGTGGGACAGGTAAAACTCCTCATGTAGAGTTGCTTATTAATGTTTTGGCAAATCATTACAAAATAGCCACTCTTAGCCGTGGATATGGCAGAAAGTCCAGAGGGTTTTTACTTGCAGATAAAAATTCTGATGCAGATTTATTAGGGGATGAACCCATGCAGTTTTACCATAAATATGGAGATAAGGTTACTGTTGCTGTTGGTGAGGAAAGGGCTCATGCTATTCCCTGTATTTTGCATGAAGTAGAAGATACAAAAGTTATTTTACTGGATGATGCTTACCAGCATCGATATGTCATTCCTGATATCAATATTCTTTTGTCTGATTATTCCCGACCATTTTACAAGGATCTGGTTTTACCGGCAGGCAGACTCAGAGAATCCAGAAAAGGTGCAGAGAGAGCGGATGCTGTAATAGTAACCAAATGTCCGGAGGAATTATCTGCAGAAGAGCAGCAAGTAATCAGCAATGATGTCCGAAAATATGCCGGTCAAAAGAAGCCTGTCTATTTTACTACTATAAAGTATTTAAAACCTGTACCTGTTTTCAAAAAATCTGAGGATATCCCGAAGAAAATAGTTTTTTTTGCAGGTATAGCCAACCCATCGCAGGTAATTGAAAAAATCAGTAAAGATTATCAACTGCAGGAAAGTGTCAGATTTTCGGATCATCACACTTATAAATTAAAAGATGTGGAGCATTTAATAGCAAAAGCCAGAGCCTTTGGTAATGATACCGGATTGCTCACCACTGAAAAGGATATGGTACGACTTTTGACTCCGGAATTTGCCGAAATGTTGAAAGCTATTCCTTTTTTTTATATCCCTATTGAAGTAAAATTTCTTGAGGGAAAACAAAAATTTGAAGAATGGATTTTAAATTCTGTCCATTCTAAATACAGTTCTGATAAGATTTGATTAATATTGAAAGTGACTCTTAGACTACTTTTTATTTTATCCTTAGGTTTATTCTTGTTTGTGCACCATATCAGTGCGCAGATTCTGGATGATTCTACAAAAAATATTTATGGACCTACTACTACCACCTTTATTCTGGAGGAAGATTTATATAATATAAAAGGCAAACCTCATAGTCTTGATACCTCTCTGACCAATGCACACCTATATGATTATTTATATGGTTCAAATCCATATCAGAATCTTGGTATGATTGGTACTCCTTTGAATCCAATCTATTATACTCCTCCCCAAACAATCGGAAAAAACCTGGGTATAACCATTTTTGATGCATATGCCTATGATCCGGGTGGGATAAATTATTACGATACCAAATCACCTTTCAGCAAATTAAGATATGTGCAGGGGAGCAGAGGTCAGCAAATTCTTGAAGCTCATTTTGCCAGAAATGTTAATCCTCGCTGGAATCTTGGAGTGGATTTCAGAAGAGTCGCCTCTTTGAAGCAGATCGGATCTACCATTGCGAGAGACCCTCAAGCCAGTGGATATGCAGCTGCGGTTTATACCAGGTATTATACCAAAAATCAAAGGTATCAACTCTTGTTTAATTATACCCACTTACACCAAAGTAATAATGATTTCGGCGGTATAAGAAATAGCGATTCGGTTAAAATTGAAGGATTAAATAATTACAGAGGGCTTGATGGTCAGTTAAATAGTGGTGTAACAAGGGAAAGGCGAAATAACTTTCATTTATATCATCAGTATGGAATTCTTAAGGATTCAGTGTTGCAGGTCTTTCATATTGCAGATTACCAGTATAGGGATAACAGGTATCAAGACCTTGCCATGGCTGGAGCCGACACATTGTTTTATAACAGTCTGAAAGTAAAGCCTAGAAATTCCCTGCAAATGACAGACAGGACTGATTTTGATCTTTTGGAAAATAAAATCGGGTTAAAGGGGCAAATCAAAAGATTAAATTATAAAGCTTATTTCAGAGCAAAGCAATTCACTTATGAACAAACTTCAGATACTCTTAGAAATAAATTAAAATACGAAGAGAATTTTCTGGGAGGAGAACTGGCATACGTTTTTAAAGACACATCCGTCTTATCCTTCTCAGGTCAAAAGTATGCAGGGAGCAAAGATTTTTACCTTAAGGCATATTATACCGGAAAGTTTTTGTCAGGAGGTTTTTATAGAACAAATTATTCTCCTACGCTGGTTCAATTAAATTATTTAGGTAATTTTTTAAATTGGAACTTTCCAGACAGTACAAAAGGACTTAACAATACTCTTACCGATAACTTCTGGCTGGATTTAAATTTGAAAGTCGGAAGGATATTGAGGATTAATCCTGGAATCAGACATACAGGCATAAGGGATTATATATACTTTAATGAAAGTTTTGTTCCTGCTCAGGAAAATAGCAAGATTAAATTATATATGGCAAGTCTGAATTTTTTCCTGCGGTTAGGTGCTTTTAATATTAACGAAAGATTTATTTATACAAAATATGACGGCGCTCCTGTCATGAATGTTCCGGAGTTTTACAGTCATACCAGGGCTTATTTTCAGACAAGAGCCTTTCATAAGGCTGCTGTACTGCAGTTGGGATTTGATGCATTCTGGAGGTCCACTTATAATGCAAATGGTTACATGCCTGTTATACAACAGTTTTATTTAAATAACACAATTCCTGTGAAGGATTATATGCTTGTAGACTTATTTCTTGATGTAAGAGTAAAAAGAGCCAATGTATTTGTGAAGATATCTAATTTGCTTCAAGGAGTAGGTTCCTCAACTTCACCATTTAGAAATACTTATTATACTACCCCTGGCTATCCAGGCCTGCCCAGGTCCTTTGATTTTGGTATTATGTGGATGTTTTTTGATTAATGAATGGATGTTTGTATTGATAAATATAAGGGCCGGAAGCATAACCGGCCTTTTTTACTTTTTATGAAGAGTCTTATCTTTGTGGTTTATTTTATGAATTATGCTTGGTTTAAAGCTTCCTACAGATCCGCGCTGGGTTAATCTCGCGGAAAAAAGTATTGAAGAAATCTTGATAGATCATGCCTATTGTGAGCAAAAGGCAGCTTCTACCTGTATTTCACTGATTATTCAGTTTCCTGAGAAAGAAAAGTTGGTTGAAACGTTGATGCCGATTGTCACAGAAGAGTGGGGGCATTTTCGAATGGTCCTTAAGGAACTTAAAAAAAGGGGCTATTCACTTGGCGCAAAAAGAATTGATAAGTATGTAGTGGAGTTAATGAAGCTTGAAAGAAAAGGAAACAAGCTGGAAAGACAACTCATGGATAAATTATTGATCAGCGCCTTGATAGAAGCCAGATCTTGCGAGCGATTCAGGCTTCTATCAGAAAGCATTTCAGATTTAGAACTGAGAGATTTTTATAGAGAGCTTATGATTTCTGAAGCAGGACATTACCGCACCTTCCTCGACCTGGCAAAAGAATATATGCCGGAAGATATTGTGAAGGTAAGATGGCAGGAAATGCTGGATGCAGAAGCAGAAATTATCAGCAATCTTGAGATCCGTGGAGACAGAATGCATTAGGTCTCTAAAGAGAATAGTGAAGGAATTTTAAAAGCAAAAAACGATCAGGTTTTTTGCTTTTTCTTTTTAGCAGCAGGAAATAGAATGTTATTGAGAATCAGTCTGAAACCCGGAGAATTTGGGTGTAAATTCAGATCGGTAGGTTCTTCGCCCACAAAATGTTGGTAATCTTCCGGATCGTGACCACCATAAAACGTCCAGGTACCTTTTCCAAAAGTACCGTGAATATATCTGGCTTCGCTTATCGATTTGGTTTCTCCAAGGACCAATACGTCAGTTTTTAGTAGTTTTTTCTTAAATGCTGTTGTTTGGCCCATAAAACCTTTGATGTTGGATTCATGAGACTGAGTAAGCATAGTCGGTACCGGATCCCACTTTGCAGAAAACTGGAATAAGTTGAAGTAATCATTGTTTTCTGCGAGATTTCTTTCCTGAGGGAGATTATCAATATTGGAGTATTCATACTCATAAGGATCCATACTGATGGTAAAATCTTTAAAGGCAAAAGTTTTTGAGAAATCAAGCTTCCTCTGGGCTGACGGATCCGCCTGATCACCGTCATACATAGATTCGCAAATATCAACCCCTTCAGCAGCCAGGGCGATATCATAGGTGTCAGTAGCAGAACACATGGCAAATAAAAAACCACCACCTGCACAGAAATCACGAATCCCTTTTACTACAGCCAGTTTTAGTTGGGAAACTTTATTGAACCCATGTTTTCTTGCAGATTCTTCATATTCTTGCTGTTGTTTGACATACCAAGGCTGAAATTTATACATGGAATAAAATTTTCCATATTGTCCTGTAAAATCCTCGTGGTGGAGGTGGAGCCAGTCATATTTTGGTAGTTCTCCATTGAGAACTTCATCATCAAAAACTACTGTGTAGGGAATTTCAGAATAAGTAAGTACCATGGTCACTGCATCGTCCCAGGGTAATTTTGTTTTGGGGCTGTATACAGCAATTTTAGGTGCTTTTTCAAGTTTAACAACATCCATGTTAACATCAGGGCTGCTGATTTCCTCAAGTATGGAAAGCTGTTGTGCATCAGAAATTACGTCATAACTTACACCTCTTATAACAAGCTCATTTTGAAATTCCTGACTTTGCTTGAATAGGAAACTACCTCCTCTATAGTTTAACAGCCAGTTTACTTCTACTTCTTTGGTAAGAATCCAATAAGCAATACCGTAAGCTTTTAAGTGATTTTTCTGAGTATTATCCATTGGTACCAGGAGGTAGGATGCTCTTACCTCTGAAAGGATAAATAGTAAAAAGAAAAAAAAACATCAGTCGTTTTAGCATAAAGTATAAATCAGAAGTTGTCGAAACTGTTAACCCAAAGAAAAAAAAATGTACTTTTTTCTCTAAAAATAAAACGATTTTTCAGAGAATACGATATAAGAGTAAAATATTTTAAACGAATTAAACTCCACTTTTAAAAGAAATTGTTTCTGATTTATCAAAAGGGATATAAGGATTAAGCGAAAAGGTTCATTAATTTCTCGGGTAACGCAAACTTTTTTTTGGAATTTTTTGTCTAACAAAAAGTGATAAAAATATTAAGTTTTGTTGCTTGTAAAATTATTAAAATATGCGCATTTTTGTTTAGATTTGTATTTAATGGATAAGATTAGCTTATACAAATTCTTTTGATTATCAAGAACTGAATGAAATTTATGAAAACCAAATTTTTGTTATTGTCGCTGATTCTCTTTGTTACCGGAGCAAAGGCTGGGATTTTAACAGTTTCAGGCGTTTATCAGGGAAAAAATCTCTATGTGCAGAATCCTTTCACAGGGAACATGAAGGATTTTTGTACTAATGACGTTTTTGTAAACGATGTAAAAGTCATGTCTAATATTCAGTCCAGTGCTTACGAAATTGACCTTTCAACTTTAAAGTTGAATGATCCGGTTACCGTAAAGATCACGCATAAAGATGATTGTAAGCCTAAAGTGCTTAATCCACAAGTGATTAGAGCATCGAGTAGCTTTCAGTTCAGTTCATTCAATATTGACCCGGAAAACATTATGTGGGCTACCAAAGGAGAAAAGCCGAGAGGCAAATTCTTTGTAGAGCATTTTGTCAATAACAGTTGGGTTACTGTAAAAGAAATATCTGGTAAAGAATCTGGAATGTTAAATAACTATGATATTAAATCTTCTCATCATTCAAAGTTAAACAAGTATAGAATCAAATATCTTGAAAATGATGGACAAGTATTTTATTCTCAGGTGCTTGAGTTTAATTCTGATCTTGCTCCAATCAATTGGTATCCAAAAAGAGTTACAGATAAGATTTATTTATCAAGAGAAACTGATTTCGAAGTTTTAGATGCGTATGGAAATGTAGTGAGAAAAGGTGCTGGTAAAGAAATAAACATGGCAGACTTATCTTCTGGAGTTTATTACCTGAATGTTGATAATACAACCAATAAGGTTTTGAAAAAGTAATCTTATAGAAAGAGCAATAAAAAAAGAGGCGGCCTATTCAGGTCGCCTCTTTTTTTATGAAAAAAGTTACCATATTATTCTTCCTTAAGTTCTGAGAGATTAATTCTATAACTATTCTATTTGAGCTGAGTGTCTTTATAAACTAAGTATTAGTTATTTTTTCTAGTATTTAAAATAGCCAAAAAGTGATGTTGAAGCTCAAGTGAAGAAAATAAACCTAAGTAAGAGTAAATTATTGGCAGCGGGATGTGAAAAATATAAATTCTCTGAGGGGAATCAACTGAAAGTCTTAATGAGGTATTAAACAAAAAAACTCCGGAGTGGCTTGCTCCGGAGTTTTTTTTGATTATTATCTTAAGAATAACATTTCTCTGTATTTAACCAATGGCCAATCTTCGTCATCAACCAAAAGTTCTAATTTGTCGACAGCATATCTGATTGTCTCAAAATGCCCTTTAACTTCGCTGCCATACATAATTGCTCTTTTTCTTGCTTCGTCAGTATGGTTGGCTTTCTTTCTAGCTTCAGTCATTTCCTCAACTTCAGTCTGGATAGTGCTGATATGCTTAGAGATTTCTTTGATAATATCAATTACTGGCTTAGACTCTTTCTCAAGACCCAAATCTTTTCAATCCTTTCACGTTCGTGATAAGTTTGTTTTGATAAGCGATAGCCGTAGGTATGATATGGTTTAGAGCAAGGTCTCCAATTACGCGGCCTTCAATCTGAATTTTCTTGATGTAGTTCTCCAGCATGATTTCATGTCTTGCATGAACTTCACGCTCGTTCATTACATCATGTTTAGCAAATATTTTAACAGCTTTTTCTGTAGAGAAGAAATCAAGTGCTTCAGGAGTTGTTTTTACATTTGCCAATCCTCTTTTTTCTGCTTCTTTAACCCATTCATCAGAGTATCCGTTTGCTTCAAATCTGATCTTTTTGGAAGCAACGATGTAATCTCTTAATACATTGATAATTGCAACTTCTTTCTTGGTTCCTTTTTTGATTTGCTTATCAACATCTTCTTTGAATTTAGTAAGAGTCTCAGCTACGATAGTATTAAGTACAGTCATTGGAAGAGCACTGTTCTGGCTTGATCCAACCGCTCTGAACTCAAATTTATTTCCTGTAAAGGCAAATGGAGATGTTCTGTTTCTGTCAGTATTGTCCAAAAGGATTTCTGGAATTTTGTTAATTCCAAGTTTCATATAAACGTTATCACCTTTGTCAATCTTTATGTTTCCATTTTTCTCCAGTTCATCAAGCATTTCGCTTAATGTTTGTCCAACGAATACGGACATAATTGCCGGAGGTGCCTCGTTAGCACCTAATCTGTGGTCGTTACCTGCAGTAGCAATAGATGATCTTAATAGATCTGCATAATCATGAACTGCCTTTATTACGTTTACAAAGAAAGTAAGGAAGATCAGGTTCTCTTTAGGTTTGCTGGTTGGTCCAAGAAGGTTTTTCCCAGTATTGGTGCTTAGGGCCCAGTTGTTATGTTTTCCGCTACCATTAATTCCAGAGAATGGCTTTTCGTGGAAAAGGACTTTCAGATTATGTCTTTCTGCTACTTTCTGCATCACATCCATTAAAAGCTGGTTGTGATCGCAAGCCAGGTTACATTCTTCGAAAGTAGGAGCAACCTCGAACTGGCTAGGAGCCACCTCGTTGTGACGGGTTCTTACAGGAAGACCAAGTTTTAATGCTTCAATTTCAAAGTCAACCATGAAGTTATTTACTCTTGGAGGAATTGATCCAAAGTAATGATCTTCAAGTTGTTGGCCTCTTGCCGGTGAGTGGCCAAATACAGATCTTCCAGCCATAATAAGGTCAGGACGAGCCATATATAAGGCTTTGTCAATAAGAAAGTATTCCTGCTCAGCGCCAAGGGTTGCAGTAACCTTAGTAATATCTTTATCAAAATAATCACATACATCAACTGCAGCTTTGTCAATTGCAGCAAGTGACTTTAAAAGCGGAGTTTTATAATCAAGAGCCTCACCTGTGTAAGAAACAAAGATTGTAGGGATACAAAGGGTGTTGGTTCCAGAAGAGTTTGCCATTAAGAAAGCGGGAGAAGAAGGATCCCAGGCGGTATATCCTCTGGCTTCAAAAGTATTTCTGATACCACCGTTTGGAAATGAAGATGCGTCAGGTTCTTGCTGAACAAGTGCGGATCCTTTAAATTTTTCAATGGCTCTACCATTTTCATCAGCTTCAAAAAAAGCATCATGTTTTTCTGCAGTTGCGTCTGTTAAGGGTTGAAACCAGTGAGTATAGTGAGTAGCGCCTTTTTCGATAGCCCAGGCTTTCATTGAAGCTGCTACAGCATCTGCAGTAGAACTGTCAATTTTTTCGCCTTTTTCAATCGCTGTTATTACTTTTTTGAGAACAGCATTTGATAATGTTTGTCTCATAGCCTCAGTGCCATAAACATTCGTGCCGTAATAGTCAGAAACCTTAAATGAAGGTACTGTTACTTTCACAGTTTCCCTGTTTCCTACAGTTTCAAGCGCCTTAAATCTTAAATAAGCCATATTAGGATTTTTGTATTTTGGTTTTGTGGGTAAAAATATGAAATTTTTATTATTTGGTCAGTTTTTACAGTTTTTTTTTGTCGTTTTGACCTAAAAACAGATTTTTTTTGAAAAAATTCCATCAAAAATAAATGAGTTTTTTGAAAAAACACATTTTTATAGAAGATTCCCTGTTGTAATTGCTTCTCCTTCAGGTTCCATTTTTTTAAAACCCAGAGTATTAGTTTTTTAATATTTTTTCTAATTCTCATAACAAATTTTATGATTGAATTATTTTATCCCCAACTTTGTAATCTAATTTCAAATAAAATTTAACTGTGAAAGCTAGAATCGAATATATTTTCAGATACCTGTTTTTCTGGGTTGCTTTTTTTCTTGTTGCGAAGGTTTTGTTTTTGACTTATCATTTTAAAACCTATTCCGATTTTGGATTGATTAATAGTCTGAAGGTGCTCTTTTATGGACTCAGACTGGATTTATCTATTACGGCTTATTTCTCTATCTTGCCTTTTCTTCTGATTGCTGTTTCTTCTTTTTTTCAAAATTTTAATCTTTTTAAAAAGATCATAAAAATATATACGCTAGTCCTGGCTTCCATTGTAACATTACTCCATGTAATAGACCTTGAGCTTTTTTCATTCTGGGGCTACCGTCTTGATGCGACGCCATTGAAATATATAAATACTCCGGGAGAAATGCTTGCATCAGCTGGTGCTTCTCCCGTGAGCCTTTTGTTAGGACTGCTTGCCTTATTAATTATTTGCTCGTTTTTTCTATTCTATTCACTATTTAAAAATATCAATACTACTAAGAAAAGTATTGGAGCTGTTCTCCTTGTGCTCCCTCTTACTGCTTCTTTGATCATACTTATCAGAGGAGGGCTTCAGCTTGCACCTATCAATCAGAGCGCTGTTTATTTTTCTACCAACAGTTTTCTAAATCAGGCGGCAGTAAATGTTCCTTGGAACCTTACTCATTCGCTTCTGGAAAAAAACTATAGTACCAAGAATCCATTTGTGTTTTTAAGTAAAGAAGATAGTGAGGATATAGTCAATTCGTTGTATAATGATAAAGATGCCAATCCATCTATCAGGATATTAAAGGATGGGAAGAAAAAATATTATCCTTATCATATGGGAGAGCTTTACTGCTAAAGCATTGAATGATGTAGAGGGAAAACAGATTATTCCGCGATTTAAAGAGTTGATTAAAGAAGGAATTTACTTTGATAATATATATGCAAGCGGAGACAGAAGCGAAAAAGGGATTATTGCTTTGCTAAGTGGATATCCGGCACAGCCTACAGCATCCATCATTACATTCCCTGGAAAGACAACAAAACTTTCAACATTGCCATTGCAATTTAAGAAAGATAAATATTTTACTTCCTTTTATTATGGGGGAGAAATGGAGTTTGCCAATATAAAGTCTTACCTCTACCATTGTGGTTTTGATAAGCTTACAGGCATAGAAGCATTTGAAAAGAAGGATCAAAACTCCAAATGGGGAGCACATGATGATGTAGTTTTAAAGAGAATGTTGTCGGATACTAAATCCCTCAAAGAGCCATTCTTTAATACATTATTTACATTGAGCAGTCATGAACCCTTTGAGATTCCTGAAAAACCTTTGCTATCACCAGACACAAGGGAAAGAATGTTTCTCAATTCTCTGCATTATACGGATGCAAGTATAGGCACATTTATAGATGAAGCAAAGAAGCAACCATGGTGGGATAATACACTAATCATTATCACTGCCGACCACGGGCATGCTATGCCTGGAAATGATATAGCAACACATCAGCCTCAGGAATTTAAAATACCAATGCTCTGGTTAGGAGGTGCCCTTGCGAAAAAAGATACAATAATCACTCAACTGGGATCGCAAACTGATCTTGCGAGCACGCTATTATCTCAGTTTGATAAATCTTCTGATGGATTCCGATTTAGCAGGGATTTGTTGTCTCCTTGTAAAAATCCTTTTGCATACTATGCCTTTAATAACGGATTTGGTTTAATGAACGATAGTTGCAAAGTGGTTTATGATAATGTGTCCAATCAGCCTGTGTATAAAGAAGGATCTGTTGATAATCAATCTATTAATAAGGGGAGGGCTTATTTGCAGGTTTCTTTTCAGGATTATCTGAATAAATAAGTAAATTTGCAGTATGAAAAAAGTAGCTTTTTATACTCTTGGCTGCAAATTAAACTTTTCTGAAACTTCCACCATCGGAAGGCTTTTTGAAAAAAATGGTTTTCAAAAGGTTGAATTTCAGGAAAAAGCAGATGTGTATGTCATAAATACATGTTCGGTAACCGAAAATGCGGATAAAAAATGCAAAAAGGTTGTAAAAGAAGCTCTTAAATATTCTCCAGATGCCTTTATTGCAGTAATAGGCTGTTATGCTCAATTAAAGCCTAAAGAAATTTCTGAAATACCGGGAGTTGATGCGGTTTTGGGAGCTGCGGAAAAATTCAGATTGATTGAATTGCTTGGCACTTTTGAGAAAAAAGAAAAAGGCGAGGTATTCGCTTCTGAAATAAAAGACGCAACTTCATTTAATCAGGCCTATTCTTACGGAGATAGGACGAGAACCTTTCTTAAAGTACAGGATGGTTGCGATTATTCTTGTTCATTCTGTACTATTCCGCTCGCACGTGGTAATAGCAGAAGTGATACGATAGAAAATATAATTGCTGGAGCACGTGAAATAGCTGCTACAGAAGTCAAAGAGGTTGTGCTTACTGGCGTTAACATTGGTGATTACGGAATTATTAATGGTGAAAAAGTCAATACATTTTTTGATTTAGTTAAAGAACTGGATAATGTTGATGGAATTGAAAGAATAAGGATATCCAGTATTGAACCTAATTTGCTTACCAATGAAATCATAGACTTTGTATCTAAGTCAAATAGATTTGTACCTCATTTTCATATACCTCTTCAATCAGGAAGTAACAAAATGCTGAAACTGATGAGAAGACGCTATCAGAGAGAGTTATATAAAGAAAGGGTTGAAGCTATAAAAGCTGTGATGCCTGATTGTTGTATTGGAGTTGATGTTATTGTAGGATTTAACGGTGAAACACATGAGGATTTTCTGGATACCTATAATTTTCTGAATGAACTGGATGTATCCTATCTGCATGTATTTACCTATAGTGAAAGAGCCAATACGCATGCTGTGAAAATGGCAGGAAAGGTTCCGATGGCAGAAAGAAATGAGCGTTCAAAAATGCTGAGAAGCCTTTCAGAAAAGAAAAGACGCAAGTTTTATGAAGAGCAGTTATCCAAAACAAAGACTGTGCTTTTTGAAGCGGATGAAGAAAACGGTATGATGTTCGGGTTTACTGAAAACTATGTCAAGGTAACTGCTAAATATGACCCGGTACTCGTAAATGAAATGAAAAAGATAAGGCTTACCGGAATTAATAGTGAAGGCATAGCAGAAATTGAAGAGGCAGAAACTGAACAATTAATTCATAAATAAAACTAAAGCTGAAGGGCACTTCAGCTTTTTAATTTTTTATCCATGTTACATCTATTTTTTCTTTATCTGAAGTGGATGTTTTCTTGGTGATAATTTTTTGTACTGGCTCTTCGATTAACTTATATACAGCAATAGAAATCAGAGTTATTGAAATAAATATCATTGTATAATCAGTATTGAAAAACTTATATAAAAGTACCTGTAAAAAGCCCATATGCAATAGATAAAATGCATAAGAACTTTTTCCCAATAACTGGAATATTTCGGTTTCAAGTAATCTTCTGATAATAGAAACTTCTGTTAACAATCCCCAAAATGTAAGTGCTATATATACTGGTAATACCCAGATGTGAACAAGGGTTTTTAGTAAATAGAAATCGGAAAGAAGGGACAAAAGGAGAAGGGTTAAAGTTGCTCCTGAAATTCCGGCAATAGTGAATAGAGGAAAATTATATTTACATGTTTTTTCTCCTTTGCGGTTTTTGAATAGATCAAAAAGTTTTATTCCAATATAAAACTCCATAATTCTTCCAAAAAATGTCACACTTATTGTAAATTTTAAGGATGAGAAAAATCCGAAGAAATTTATTGGACTAAAGATTAAAGTTAAAAAAAGGCCAAACACAAATAATATGCAGCATTGCAAAAATAGGTTTATTCTTGTCTTTAATAGAAATAAAATTGGTGCGCACAGGTAAAAACATTCTTCCACGGAAAGAGACCATGATTGGGGAAGGCCAGTATTTTTAAATAAGTCGAAAAAGCCTTTCAGGAATGTTACATTTAATAGATAAAGGATAAATGAGTTAAAGTCTTTCGGACTTGTTCCTGGAGGTAGACAAAGGATATCCAACCAAATAATGGCAAAGGTAATAGTTGTCAGAAGGAAATAGATTGGGTAGATTCTGGCAAATCGTTTTAAAAGGTATTGTTTAAACCATGTCCAATTCGGTAGAATTTTGTCCTGATATCTGGCAGCAATTAAAAATCCGCTAAGTACGAAGAAGATTGGTACCCCTGCATTAAACTGATCAAAGAAACTGAAAACGCCATTACCAAATTTTTCAGGTATAAACGGATTGAAGTGGAAGATATAAACCATAAAAGCTGCAACAGCCCTGATACCAGTCAGTGAAGGGAAATATCTTTGTTCAAGCATTTTAGTTTAAAAATCAGAATTATTTTAACGAACACAGGCCATTTAGGGTATCTCTGGAGAGTTTAAATTTAGGTAAATCTTTATTTAAAAAATCTGATGAATATCTAAAATAATCATGTCTCCATCTGAATATTTTCATACAATTGTATTATTGTTGAAATTTAAATAGTTAACCTTCTTCAATTCAACTTATGAACATTCCGCAGAATTATCTTCCTGTTATGCCTTACCTTATTTTGAAAGAGTCTAAGGCTTTTATGGATTTTACTAAAATTGTTTTTGGGGCAAAAGAACAATTGATTGTTCCCGGAGAAAAAGATACAATTATGCACGGCGAACTAAAGATTCATGATGCAGTAATCATGTTTGCACAAGCAGGGAAGACCTGGACGGAAAAAACTGCTGGAATGTATATCTACGTGACAGATGTAAACAACGTATATCAGAAGGCTTTGGAGAACGGAGCCACTGCACTGATGGCTCCCGAAAAGAAAGAATATGGATATTCAGGCGGATTTGAAGATCCTTTTGGAAACCATTGGTGGATTGTAGAAGGCTGATCGGAAATTTTTCATTTAGCCAAAGCTTCTTTTTTGATGTTTTCTGGCAAAATAGGATCTAACTTATTACATTTAAGGAGAATATTCTGTTTAAATGTTCCATTTTTAATTCAACCATATTTTTGATTCTTGGCGAAGAAAGTTAAAATACCGGTAAAAGAAGATACCCGACAAAATTCCACACAATATGGATACCAGGGCAATGTCAGGAATCAATATGGATATAGTCCTGCTGATGTTGATTTCTATGATGATAAAGATGTTGTAGAAAAAAAGACAGCAGACAATCTCAGGTTGTAGATCATTCTCATGAAGAGAAATTATATCGGTTATTATTCAGGATATCCAAAAAGCTGAAAGAGGAGGAAGAGAAAGAAGCGATAGCTACTTCAGCAAAAGAACCGGAGATTAAAGTACCACAAACACAGGCAGCCTCAGATCCGGATCCGCTTTCTGCTGCCAGTCCTGATTCAAAAACATCCGCAGAGCCGGATGAGAGAGAAGCTGTAGTCCCCGTTTCAGCTTTAAGTCCCAAAAAGACTGAGGCCAAAGATCTAGAAGAACCTCAAAATACTGCCAGTCCGGCAAACGACTCCAGAGATAGCGCAACTTCGCCTCAAACAACTGCAGAAGCAGCAGGAGCAGGAGAGGCCAAAGCGAATGCGAATGCAAACGCTGAAAATTCAAAAGTAGAGGAAAAGGAAGCAGTTAACAATACAGAGGCTTCGGAAGAAAGCGAATCAGAAGAAAAGGCTGATGTAGCAGAGCAGCCGGAACATGCCCAGACTCCTGCTTATACTCCCGCTCCTGCCTCTGTCAATAATTCTGATAAACAAGAAAAAGCACAAGATCTGGCAGCTCCAGCAAGTGCACTGAGCAAGGCAAGTGGTGGCGCTGTCGAAGAAAAGGCAACTCCTGCAGAGGAGCTTCCGGAGCCCGAGAAAAAAGCAGCAGGCGGTGGAGGTAGTGGAGGAAGAGTGATTGATATGGCCGATGCCTCCATGGATGGAGGGCCAGAGAGGGTGGAAGAAAAAAAATGCAGCTCTTGATAAAAAAGAAGAGACTCATCTGGAAGCGCATTCCAAAGCCAAGGCAGTTCAGGCTGGCTCGAAGATAGGAGGCTTAAGCGCTAATCAGAAAAAGAAAGAAGATGCTACAACCAAGCTGGATAAGACCAAAGGTGCTGTTGTAGAAAAAACATCAGAGAAAGAAGCTGAAGTCAATGCAGGGCAGGTAGGCAAAGTTGCCGAAGCCGAGACTCCTGAAGTAAATAAAGATGAAGCCAAGTCTACACTCAATCAATCCTTACAGGCATCCTTGCCTCAGAAGGTAGAAGATGTAGATAATTTCAAAGACAATCGTGTTGCCTCTAAAATAGGGGATAAGGTAAAAGAAGCTATAGATGCCAAAGCAGGTGAAGTAACAGGAACTTTTGAAGTCCTTGATAAGACGCCTAAGCCTGATGAGCCTCGAAAGTCTGTTCCATTTGCCGACATAGAACAAGCCCCTGCAACTCCTGAAATCAATGCAGGAAATAATCTAATACCAAAAGTAGATGAAAAGTCTATAGATCTTAACTCCTATCTAACCGAGTCTGATAACCTTCTGAAAAAAGAGGGTATCAAACAGGAGCATCTGGATCTGGTTGATTCCGGAGACCTCTTTGAAGCTAAAAAGATTCAGAAAGATATAGATAAAAAAGCCAAGGAAGAGCCTGGTAATTTACGTTCAGAAGAGAAAGAACTGCACGGCAGGAACGAGGCGGAGCTTCAAAAGAAAGAAGCTGACGAAAAAGGCAAGATGGAGAAAGAGCGTACAGCCGGATTAGGCAGCGCGCGTGGAAGCCAGGTTGGGACGAAGGGAAGTCTGGAAGACAAGAAGAAAGAAGTAACCGATCACATCAACAAGATCTATGAAGATGTAAACAAACAGGTTCAGGATAAGCTCACCAAACTCAAGACAGATTCTCTTGCAGCCTTTGACAGAGAAGAAGCATCAGCATCTTCTGCTTTTGAGAACAATGTCAACACCAAAATGGATAAGTTCAAAGGTGAACGCTATTCAGGTGTTGGCGGTAAGTTCAATAAAGTGCGTGACTGGTTCCTTGGTATAGATGATCTTCCTGAGGTAAAGCAGATATTTGAAGAAGAAAAAGCAATCTATATTACAAGAATAGATGGAGCAATTTCTAAAATAATAAACGATAGTCAGAAGGTAATTGATGAATGCAAAACATTAATTGCCAATGCAAGGAAAGAGATTGAGGAATATGTAAAAGGCCTTAGTCCGGCCCTTCAGAAGATTGGTGAAGAGGCAGAGAAAGAAATCAAGAAAAAGCTTGATGAGCTTGATGAGAAAGTAAACAAAGCAGCAGAGGAGCTTAAAGAAGAACTTGCCAAGAAACGTGCTGAAGCCATAGCCAATATTGACAAGAAGATCGAAAAGATGAAAGAGGAAATGTCTGGTTTCCTTTCAAAAATGGGTGATCTTCTGGTTGATGCCGCACTTAAATTTTTTAAATGGGCCCTTGAAACTGCAGGTCACAGTGCAGATGAGATCATGGGCATCATCAACAAGGGTAAAGCTGTTCTTACTGCTGTAGTAAGTGATCCGATACAGTTCCTTAAAAACCTTGCTGCTGCGGTTGGCGGAGGTGTTAAGAACTTCGGAGCAAATATCATGAAGCACCTTGGTGAAGGCTTCATGAACTGGCTTACAGGTCAGCTTAACTCACTTCCGATACAGTTACCTGAAAAGTTCGATCTTAAAGGGATTGTATCTTTGACACTTCAGGTACTAGGTCTTACTTATGCCAGCCTTAGAAGCAAGCTTAGCAACAAGGTTGGAGAAGACAAAGTCCAGATGGCCGAGACAGGTGTCGAAATTATGATGGAAGTGAAAGAGAAAGGTCCTATTGCCATGTACGACATGATGGCTGATAAGGCAGACTCTATCAAAAACGAATTCATTGAAGGCGCCAAAGAGTGGGCTATCACGAACATGATCAAGCAAGGTCTAATCAGGCTTGCAACGATGATCAACCCTGCAGGAGCTATTGTTCAGGCTGTGTTGGGGATCTATAATGGAGTTATTTTCCTAGTTAATAACTGGAACAGAATACTTGCTTTTGTTAACTCTGTCTTCGACTCTATCGCAGCCATTGCCAGCGGAGCTATCTCACAAGCATCAGCTTTTGTAGAGAAGACAATGGCTCAGACCATTCCTTTAATTCTTGATTTTATTGCTCAGCAGCTTAACCTGAGTGGAATTGCGGAAAGAATAACCAAGATCATTCACAGGATAAGGAAGCCAATTGATCAGGTGATTGATAAGGTAATTGACTGGATTACGAAGAAGGTTAAACAAATTGCTGATAAACTTTTAGGAAAGAATAAAGACAAGAATAAAGATAAAAACAAGGAAAAAGCTGAAGATAGCAAAAAGGACTTTGATAAGAACAAAGATGGTGACAAGGATGAAGACAAGAGATCCATGGAGCAAAAGATTGCCGATGTACAAGCTGCCAAAAAAGATGCACAGGCATTACTTGACAAGCCGGATGCCTCTCTCGAAAGTGTAAATGCAGGTTTACCTCAAATCAAGAAGAAATACAAGCTTACCAAAATTGAGGTTGAACATATAATTGAACATGAATATGATATTTATGTAGAGATTAACCCCTCTGATAAAACTGGCAAAAAGACATTGGCCAGTTCAGAGGAGATGTTGGCGCAGGCTACAATAAACTTTACAGGAAAAACTTTCAAGATGGAAGAATTGAAAGGATACCTGATGAAAGAATTTGGCATCTCTCCAAGAACCTGCGATAGAAGAATTTCAGAATGGAAGGGCGCTGATAAAATATTCGTTTGCGAATCGGAAAAAGCCGGAGCAAATGACAGAGGTAAAGTTGCAAGTTTTGATAAGAGCTTATTACCAGGAGAAGTAAGGCCTGTTTCAGCAAGAAATAGAGATACCTATGGCTATACAAATCCGAAACAAACCTCAGAAGTAGGTAGAATAATTATTATCAAAGGTCTAATCGTGGAAGTAGATCCTAGTTCTCCTACAGGATATAAATATAATTATTCTCCGGGTAAAGAAAAGGATCTATCCTATTTGCAATCAGATGCACGTTATAAGTGTGTAAGAACAGGAGCGATCATTGAGTGGGATGAAATACATATGGGGCATCATGATGATGTAGGATGTTCCGTACATTGGAATAAAGGAGGAGGACATGGGCCGAATACTAATTCGGGACACACTCAGACTAAGGAACAAAATAAAGCATGGAACAATAATCCTGACAATTATCAGGGGCCAGAAGAAAGGAAAGCTTCCTCTGGGTCCGGAGGAAGTACAGAAGGTTACTTAACACCGGGTCCTCCAAATAATCCGGATAGCCATCCAATGTGGTGGGATCCCAA
Organism: Sporocytophaga sp.; assembly: GCA_024707265.1. Taxonomy (GTDB): domain Bacteria; phylum Bacteroidota; class Bacteroidia; order Cytophagales; family Cytophagaceae; genus Sporocytophaga. The sequence continues at coordinate 132,670 of JANQAB010000008.1, forward strand.
TGATAAAGACTATGCAGGAACAAAAAAATAATAAACATGAATATCGAACAACTATTAAATAATTATAAGGATCAATTTGGTGAACCTGATTATGTAATAAATTTAGATCCGGATTTTGCCATAGCTGTTTCTCTTCCGATTGAAGAAGAAGAAATATTCGACACAAGTTTTGTCACTTTAGGATTATCCAATAAACTTCTCGCAAATAATTTTGAACCCTGTGAGAATATTCTTGAACTGGAAGGTGAACTTGATGAAGATAGTTGCAAACTTTTTGCAAAAGAATATTCAAAGTTCTTAATCGAAAGAGTAAATAATGGGCAGTTCTTTAAAAAAAATCAAATCGTAAATCATTCGATAAAATTATTTAATAACACTCCTTATTTTTTTATTACTCCTTATGATGGTTATAGAAGTGAATGGGAGACTGAGGCTGAAACTATATCATTACTTCGATTTATTCCATTGCACTTAGAAGAGGCCCGTGAATTGGAAAGAGTGAATGAAAAGACGCGTAATATTCTCATAAACGCATGTAATCTGAACTGGCGAATGAGAGAGAGAAAATCGGCTAAAATAACATTTGAAGGAGTAAAAGGAATATGGTCGAAAATAGAATCTTGGTATTCTGAAAACACACCATCATTATTAGAAGAATTAAGACCAGGAACTTCTATTGAAAAAATTCATGACCTTGAAAAAACTCTATCTGTCAACCTTCCGACTGACCTATTTAACTCTCTTTTGATTCATGATGGGAATGTTTATTTTAATGATTACAAATATTTAACCGCGCGTCAGATTAATATTGTTTGGGGAGCACTTACTCAGGTAAAACGTGAAGATGGTTTTAAAAATTTACCGAGGCATGGTAATCAAAATAAAATTCAGAATACCTGGTGGGATGAAAAATGGATTCCATTTGCAGAAGATGGTGGTGGTAACTGTATTTGCGTAGATTTGAATCCTGCTAAAGATGGGGTTGTTGGACAGATAATATATTGGGAAATAGAAGAAGGACCTTATGTTACAGAATTTGTATCCTTTCTTGATTGGCTAAATGATTACAAAGGGAAATTAGAAGCTGGAGTGTACAAAGTAACAGATGAAGGATTTTTAGAAGAATAATAAACCATAATTACAGATTTGAAAAGGTGGTTTACAGTCCTTAAAATTACGCCGGTACATTTTTTTTGTTGAAGTCTTAAACTCAATGATTAGTTTTGTCTTGGGATGGGAAGATTTAGTCCTTACCTATTAGGTCTTACTTTCCATCATCATTTCAACACCAGTCTCTGCCATTTGCGCTTTGTCTTCTTCAACCTTGTTGCTAATCTTGCTTCTTAGGCTCCCATAATCAAAAAACGAATTTATTGAAGGGGCCAAAGAGTGGGCGATCACCAACATGATCAAGCAAGGTCTTATCAGACTTGCGACGATGATCAACCCTGCAGGAGCTATTGTTCAGGCCGTGTTGGGTATCTACAATGGTGTTATTTTCCTCGTCAATAACTGGGACAGAATACTTGCCTTTGTAAACTCTGTCTTCGACTCTATCGCAGCCATTGCCAGCGGAGCCATCTCACAGGCATCAGCTTTTGTAGAGAAGACAATGGCTCAGACCATTCCATTGATCCTTGATTTTATTGCTCAGCAGCTTAACCTGAGTGGAATTGCGGAAAGAATTACCAAGATCATTCACAGAATTAGGAAGCCGATAGATCAGGTGATTGATAAGGTTATTGATTTTATTACCAACAAGGTTAAGAAGATAGCCGGAAAGCTGTTAGGCAAGGATAAAGACAAAGCAAAAGATAAGGATAAACATAAAGAGAAGGCTGAAGATACTAAGAAGGATTTTGAGAAGGAGAAGGATAAAGATAGCAAGTATTCATATCAAACTTCTTTTTCAATGAGTGGCGAAGGCCATAGACTGAAAGCCACGGCAAGTGAAGAGGATGGCGTTTCTGTAATAATGGCAAGTGTTGAGGGTGATCTATTAGCTAAGATTAGTGCAGAAATAAAACAACAAATAGAGCTCTCTGAAACATGTAAAAATAAGCAAACTCAAAAGCAATGTCGAAAAGCAGCCATTCAGCTTAGAGGAATTATGGATTGGTTTAATACTTCAAAAGGTAATGTGATAAAATCTAAAGATCAGATTGAAGTTAAATTAAAAGCATTACTTGAAGAGTTAAAGAAAACTTATATCTGTAGCCAATGAATTTGGCTTAAAAGATTTAGTTTATGATTCTTTTAATCTCAAGGCACCGTTACTAATAATTCAAAAACAAAATGAGGATCAATTAGAGAAACATCTTGGATCAACTTCACCAACTGTTATAGGAGACGGAAGAAATAACTGTGCAGTTGCGGCTGAATTATATTTAGGTTGGGTTCATGAGCAAACACAGGCATTACATTTAGAAAAAGCCCAAACGGCAATGAGGATAATTGGTGACCAACTATTAGAATTAGATAAAGTAATCCAAAATGGAGGAGATAAATTGGGAATTGACCAAGAGCAATGGTATGTCAGGGGGAAAGAAGCTATAAAAGATTGTGAATTTGCTATTAGCAGACCCAAAGAGTATTTGCTTTATAGGGGACAAATGCATCATTTTATTAATGATGTCAAAGGGCAAAATGCAAAAGGAATTTTAATTGGAAAACCAGTAATGACCTTATATAAATGAAAAATATCGAGTTATATAAAGTGAATTATCTATTAAAAGCCGGAGATATTTCAAAGGCATTTGATTTATTTAAATCTACACTTTCATTAAAGACTGGCATAGATAAAAAAGGTCTTTTTTTGTGTGATATTGACGACTTGAAAAATTGCAATTCTTTGCCGACGCTATTTGGTAGATTATCCAATCGAAATTATAGATTAATTGCATTCTCTTCTCTATTGTCAAATACAGTGCTTTCTGTCCCATCATCAGATATATTTAATTGGATATATTCTCATGATTTTTATGAAAGAACCGTCATTGATATTTATGGATTACAAGAAGCCTTTAAAAAACCAGAAGAGAATTATAACGAGATTTTGAATGCAGTAAAGAGCCTATGTAGAATTGGTTTTATTAACCCCAATTATACCCCTCATCAAATTCAACAATAAACGGGCAGCTAATCATTAATGAAACCTCAATAAATGAATTTTATTCCGGGAATTGGCCGGAATCTTTTGCTGAAGAATTGATAAACACGGTATCAAACTGTTACAACCAATTGCCAAAGAATATATGAGAGCAGAGAGGGCAAGAATTTATAGAACTTAACCTTTTGTTCTTTTTCTATACCTTTTTTGCACCAGAACTTGTGACTAAAGATTACCTTTTTGATCTTCTAGAATTATTAAGAGGCAAACAATAATTTCAAAAAATCGAGATTGAATTCTCTTAAGATAAGTCTTGAGAAATTTAGTACAGACGAAATAAATGAATTAGTTCTAATACGCTGGCTGTATAACAGTATCGGACGGAAAAACATTTATTCAAGAGTTGATAGATTATTTAGAAAAAAAGAGAGAAAATTTAGGTGTCTTTAGTTTTATCTAGAATATTTTATTATAAAATTGATTTAATGATTTAGAATTAAGATTAAAGGAAAAATTATTAGGTGTAAATTGTTGCGGATGAAGATTTGTAAGTATTAGATCTTTTAACTTAATTAATAAATTCATTTTTTTGGACAACTCTGCAGGAGCTATTGTTCAGGCTGTATTAGGTATCTACAACGGTGTTATTTTTCTTGTCAATAACTGGGACAGAATACTTGCTTTTGTTAACTCTGTCTTCGACTCTATCGCAGCCATTGCCAGTGGAGCCATCTCACAGGCATCAGCTTTTGTCGAGAAGACAATGGCGCAGACCATTCCATTGATTCTTGACTTCATTGCTCAACAGCTTAACCTGAGTGGTATTGCGGAAAGAATTACCAAGATCATTCATAGGATAAGGAAGCCGATAGATCAGGTGATTGATAAGGTTATTGACGTTATTACGAATAAGGTTAAGAAGATACCAGGAAAGCTGTTAGGCAAGGATAAAGATAAAGACAAAGCAAAAGATAAGGATAAACATAAAGAGAAGGCTGAAGTTCCCATTGCAGATGAAATACTTTCTGTAGGAAAAAGAGCTTCTCAAGAAAAGGGTTTTGAATTTATTTTTTAATAATAATGCAATACAATACATGATAGCCAAACTAGAACAATCAGTAATTTGGAGCTTATGCAGAGACCTTGGTTCAGTAAAACAAAATTCTGATCTTGTAAATCATTTCTCAACAGTAATAAAGCCAGTTAAGTTTATTTCCCCAGTAAACTTTTCCTTGAATATTTTGTTTTTGTACTTTACTAATATGGAAGTAGTCAAATTTAATAATTTTAAATATTAGTATTGTAAAATATTGTAAAGCTAAATTTTTCTTCTTTCTTAGTAAAACATACTTTTTCTCACCACTTCATTCATGTTTTATGGCAATAAAAGTCGCAATTAATCATTGTACTACTTACAGATATGACAAGCTGGTTTCCATGTCTCCTCATATTTTCAGACTACGGCCTGCAGTACATTCAAGAACGCCTATTGAAGCATATTCTTTGAAAATTACTCCGGCAGAACATTTTATCAACTGGCAGCAGGACCCTTTTGGCAATTATATGGCAAGGGTTGTATTCCCTGAGAAAACCAAGGAAATGACCATAGAGGTGGAAGTGATAGCCAATCTTGTAGTAATAAATCCATTCGACTTTTTTGTAGAAGAATATGCTGAATCTTATCCATTCAAATATCAGGGCCAGCTAGAGAAGGAGCTTTCTTTATATATGGAGAAAAAGGAAAGCGGGCCATTGCTGAAGAAGTGGCTTGATTCGCTTGATTTAAGTAAAGAGATGGGTATTGTTGATTTTCTGGTAATGATTAATCAGAAGCTCAATAATGATATTAATTATAGCATCCGCATGGAGCCTGGCGTACAGAGTTGTGAAGAAACGCTGGGAAAAGCTTTGGGATCATGCCGTGACTCAGCTTGGTTGCTGGTGCAGGCATTAAGACATCTTGGACTTGCTGCCCGATTTGTGTCCGGATACCTGGTTCAGTTAACTGCAGATATTAAATCTCTTGATGGTCCGTCTGGTCCGGAAGAAGATTTTACTGACCTGCATGCATGGACAGAAGTCTATATCCCGGGAGCCGGTTGGATAGGTCTCGATCCTACTTCCGGGTTATTTGCAGGTGAAGGGCATATACCTCTTGCTTGTACTCCGGACTATGTAAGTGCAGCACCTGTGGTAGGAGCAACGGACAAATGTAAAGTTGATTTTTTCTTTGATAATAAAGTTACACGTATTCATGAAGATCCTCGTGTAACGATGCCATATACGGAAGAGCAATGGGCTGCTATCAATGCCGTTGGCAATAAAGTAGATGATGATTTGGAGAAGTGGGATGTAAGAATGACAATGGGAGGAGAGCCTACCTTTGTTTCTATTGAAGATATGGAGTCGGCTCAATGGAATACTGCAGCAGACGGACCTCATAAGCGAACGCTTGCCCACGATCTTATTTTCAGACTCAGAGAAAAATTCGGACCGAAAGGTATGTTGCATTATGGTCAGGGCAAATGGTATCCCGGAGAGCCATTGCCCCGCTGGCAGTATGGTTTATTCTGGAGAAAAAGATGGTTATCCTATTTGGAAGAATACAGAACTGATAGCTCACGAAAAAACTAATAAAACCTATACTGTTGAAGATTCCAGGATTTTCATGGAAGAGCTTGCAAGACATCTTGCGGTTAGCAGATATAACATTTCTCCCGCATACGAAGATGCTTTTTATTTCCTTTGGTCAGAAGGAAAGACACCTATCAATATTGATCCCTTAAAATACAACCTTAAAGACAGTCTTGAACGTCGAACGCTTGCGACATTACTGGATAAAGGACTAAACAATCCTGTTGGTTATGCTCTTCCGATAGAATGGAATTATTGGAATGGGAAATGGAAAAGCTGTAAATGGCAGTTTACGCGTGACTTCCTGTTTCTTATACCAGGTAATTCACCAATAGGATTCAGGTTACCTCTTGAGTCTCTGGCTTATATTTCCAAAAGCTTAAGGCCTCAGGAAATAGAGCGAAGTTTATTCGAAGAGCTGCCACCATTGGAAAATTACCATGAGAAAATAGCGCTCAGATATGGTAGAATTTTTGAGAATTTGGCCCCGCCTCAGAGAATAAGACATCAAGAATTAGCAGCAAGTGAAGGTGATGGCAAAAGTATAGGAAAAGACAGAAGAAGCCGCAATCCTGTCAAAACAGAGGATGAAGATGACGAAATCAAACCAATGTTTGAAACGGATGTCATAAAGACTACTGTATGTACGGAAGTTAGAGATGGTTTCCTTTATGTATTTCTTCCGCCTGTCAGTTACCTGGAGCATTATCTGGATCTGGTAGCATCTGTTGAAGCTACTGCGCAAAAACTAAATATGCAGGTTAGAGTAGAAGGATATGAGCCTCCACGAGATTACAGAGTTGAAAGGCTTGTTGTTTCTCCTGATCCAGGAGTTATAGAAGTTAATATTCACCCTTCCAAAAACTGGAGAGAACTCAATAGTATTATTAATACACTTTATGAGCAGGCTCATCTCTCAAGACTAGGAACTGAAAAGTTTATGCTCGACGGAAGACATACAGGCACTGGAGGAGGAAATCATATTACAATCGGAGGAAGCACTCCTTCCGATAGCCCTCTTCTAAGACGACCTGACCTTCTGCGAAGTCTTATTGCCTATTGGCAACATCACCCTGGGCTTTCATATTTGTTTTCAGGTGCTTTTATAGGTCCCACGAGTCAGGCACCAAGAATTGATGAAGGAAGAGATGAGAAGTTGTATGAAATGGAAATTGCTTTTGATCAGGTACCTGAAAACGGATTCATTCCATATTGGCTTGTAGACAGAATATTCAGGCATTTGCTGACAGATATCACTGGCAATACACATAGAGCAGAATTCTGTATAGATAAATTATATTCTCCTGACTCATCTTCCGGTAGGCTGGGAATACTTGAGTTCAGAGCATTTGACATGCCTCCTCACAGGCAAATGAGTATGGTGCAGATGTTGCTCATCAGAGCATTAGTAGCGCGTTTCTGGAACAAACCATATAAGCATGATCTTGTAAGGTGGGGAACTGAACTTCATGATAAATTCCTGCTTCCTCATTTTGTGTATGAGGATATTAAAGAAGTAGTCAGTGATTTGAATGATGCTGGTTATCCTTTTCAGATGAGCTGGTTTGATCCATTTTTCGAGTTCAGATTTCCACGTTATGGCACAGTGATGGTAAGAGAAATAGAAATGGAAATAAGAATGGGAATCGAACCATGGCATGTATTGGGAGAGGAAATGAGCAGCTTTGGCACTGCGCGTTTTGTGGATTCATCTTTGGAAAGGGTACAGATAAAATTAAAAGGATTGAACAATTCAAGATACATTCTATTATGCAATGGCTGCAGAGTGCCTCTGAGACCAACAGAGGTAAGAGGAGAATTCGTAAGTGGTATACGCTACAGAGCATGGCAACCTCCGTCTGCTTTGCATCCTTCAATAGGAACAGATACTCCTTTGGTTTTTGACATCGTAGATACATGGAACAATAGATCTGTAGGAGGCTGTACATATCATGTTTCTCATCCGGGAGGCAGAAGTTATGATACCTTCCCAATCAATACGTATGAAGCTGAATCCAGAAGAGGTAATCGTTTCTGGGAATATGGACATACACAGGATGTAATGAGACCAGCTCCTTATTTGTCACCGATTTCTCATTATATCAAACAGGATAGACCTCCACTAGTAAAGTATGATCCTCCAGTGATTGAGATAAATAAAGATTATCCAAGTACATTAGATATGAGGAAATTTCGAAAAACTAATAGAAGTTAGTATAAGGGGATGTTAAATGGGGAGCGTATATCGCTCCCTTTTATTTTCTTATAAGTAGAGTTAAGTCTACTTTGTCTTAAAAATAATGAACCTGAATTTAAGCGGAAGAATTTAATAAAGGGTAAGCTCTTTGTTATGAATCTATGGTATCTCCACGGTTCTTACTATAAGTAATTATTTCGATGAATACCTGGGTTTAATGGTAACATTTAATATCGACCTTTCACGCTCTTCTAACATCTACTTCTACACTAAGCTTATGGCTATCACTACTGAAAATTACCCCTTTCAATGGTACTATGTCCCTATAATCTCGCCCCCATCCGATTGTTATATGTTTTTGTGAAGGAATCATATTGTTGGTTGGGTCAAAGTCAACCCATCCGATGTTAGGAACAAAAATAGAAAACCATGCATGAGAAGCATCTGCACCAACAAGTTTTTCTTTGCCATCAGGTGGAACGGTTTCGATATAACCGCTTACGTATCTTGCTGGTAAACCGAGCGAGCGAATGCAGGCAAGAGCAAGATGGGCAAAATCCTGGCATACCCCTTTTTTATGTTTCATTACTTCTGAAGGCGGGGTAGCAATGGTTGTAAATCCCGGTTGGAACTTAAAGTCTTTGAAAATTCTTTGCATCAGATTTTCAGATGCCTCTATAAAAGGTCTTCCCTTAATGAATGATTTTAACGTATATTCAACAATAGCCTGGTTGGATGAAGTCATGCCTGTTTCCTGAATAAATTGGCGAGCTTCAAAATATTCCTGCTTGGGTTCATATAACATGCCTTTTACTATTTCCCAAGAAAGTTGATCAATCAACGAGATCTCTGTCTCATCCTTCTGTTTTTCGATGAGAGAGTTAACAGTTACAGTTAATTCTTCATGTGCTTTTTGTAAAGAAAAATAAACTGATTTATTACCGAAATAATCTTCATATTCATTTACCACATCGGGTTCGGGAAATATGGTAATTTCGCTTTTGATGCATTTCTGAATATCTGTATTTCTGGGAAACAGTTTGGCAATATTCTGGCATAAACTCACTTGCTCATTGTAAGTATATTTTGTCTTATGAGAAATGTTGTATATCATAAAGAAATATGATTAAACGATATCTGAAGAATATAACTGCTTTTGGCTTTGTGCATGTTTGAAAAATGTCCTGGATATTTCAAACGGAACAGATAAAAGGATTGAAAATAGTTTTGAAAGAAGTTCATCAAGGTGTTTGTATTCCTTTGTTTCTGAATCAGATTTTGTCAATTTTTTTTTATCTGCTATTTTAAGAATGGTGATGGCTTCAATAACTAGCTTTTCATGAAGGTGCAATTCATATATAGTAGGTCCTTTGGGTAAAGCCTCAAAGTGAACTTTTAATTTTTCAAGTAAATGAATCAAAGAATGCGGATTTTGATTGTCGAAAAGCATCAGATCAAGTACAAGGGACATTTGAATGTGTGTCTTATAGGTATATCTGTAATTCACAAGACTTTCATTACTGGATAAAAATGTTTCCATCATATCGTATTGACTTGATGCTCCATGGTCCTGGGTCATCAAGGATTGTAACATAGTAATCAGAAGAAGACTTTGTTCTATTTTTCGTCCGCTGTCGAGAAGCAGCCATCCATGTTCTCTTGAAATGCTTTCTCTGTTAAGACCAATAAATGCCACCATAGACGTAATCAAATTGTCCAGAGAGTTGATCAGCTTATGGCGATTTTTAAGTGTTTGCTGATTTTCCCGATGCTCTTCAAGACTTTTTAAAATTCTCCAGGTATCTGCAGACCAGTAATCCCGGACTGCATCAGCAGATCTCAATATCATATTTATGTTATACCTTAGTCCTCCTGTCCTCTCTCCATTCATGAAGAGATCATAAATTTCCCCCCATGGGTTCTGTAAAATTTCTTTATTATTTTCATCAGTAAATCCAGGATAAGAATAGGTATAATGAGTTAATGCTTTGAGCAGGACCTTTTCAGTATGGCTGTCCTGATCTGTAGAGAAACCCTCTTTACTGTTGATGTATTGAATAACGGTTCTCATGTACCGAGCATTTGCTAATATCCTGTCCGCATATCTTCCGACCCAGAATAAGTTTTCCGCTGTACGACTAGGCAGGGCGTCATTATGTTGATGCCGTTCTGCTTGTTGAAGATCTTTGGGGGGAGCTTCTGATTTATATTTTTCTGATGAAATGATCCAGGTGTCTTTGCTAAATCCTCCGGCCTGGTTGGAAATAATGAAACTTTTGGCGTCAGAAGATATTCTGGTCAGTCCACCTGCCATCGCTTCGTAGGTTCCATTATTGCTTACAAGGAAACTTCTGAACATAACGTTCCTTGGTTCAATGTTACCGTTTACATAAGAAGGTACAGATGAAAAAAGAATTTTTTCCTGACCGATATACAGGTAGGGCTTCATCATTATCTGATCCCTTAATTCTTTTAAACCTGCAGAGGATAAGGAGGAAGCATCTATTGATGAACTTGTAGCTGTGTCTCTATATATCCTGCGGATAACAAGAGAGCCGAGATTGTCCAGTACATACTTCAATTCCCTTGGTTGTCCGCACCACCAGGAGGCGAGGGTAGGGAGGATGAGCTCTTCACCCGTAAAATAATTGGAGATATTCTGTAAAAAAGGAAGTAATCCAGGGTTTTCAAGAATGCTGCAACCAAGCGGGTTTGCAAGGCTTACATTGCCTGCACGTATTACCTGTAAAAGACCTGGTACTCCAAGTTGAGAATCTTCCTTCAGTTCCAGAGGATCACAATAAATGTCATCAACTCTTCGGATAATTACATCAACCTTTTCCAGTCCTGCAATAGTCTTAATCCATACGTAGTTATCCTTTACCATCAGATCATCTCCCTGAACAAGAGAGATGCCCAGATGAGATGAGAGGTAGGAGTGTTCAAAGTAGGTTTCATTTCTAGGACCGGGGGTTAAAAGAACGATGCGAGGCTGAGTATTTGATGAAGGAGCAATTGAATTGAGTGTATTCCTTAATGTGGTAAAATAGGAGGAAAGCCTTTTTACCTTTACTTCTTTGAAAAATTCCGGAAATATTCTTACCATAGCAGCTCTGTTTTCCTGAGAATATCCAGACCCGGAAGGGGCCTGAGTACGGTCATTCAATACCCATATATTTCCATCCGGACTTCTTGCCACATCTGCTGAATACAAAATTAGCCCATGTTTATTCTTAAATGGAATCCCTGTGCATTCTCTCAGAAAACCTGCATGATTGTATATAAGCTCAGCTGGAAGTAAACCGTTTTTAATGAGTTTGTTTTCGCCATAAATATCCTTGAAGATTAGATCTAATAAATGAGCTCTTTGCTTTAAACCTGACTCAATTTTCTTCCATTCTTCATTATTCATTAAAAATGGAAAAGGGTCAAGATTCCAGGTTCTGCTTTGGCCTGTCGGATCTCCATACACATTATACGTAACCCCATTCTCCTGCAATAACTTTTGAAGGTGCTGATTTCTGTTAACAAATTCTTCGTGCCCCAGAGTTTTATATGTTTCAAAAAACTCCTTCCAATGGGTGAGTAAATTCCCATCCTCATCAAGTAATTCATTATACGAAGGCTGTTTGCTTATATAATTTTTAAATATTGCTTCTTCTGTATTCCTTAAAGACATGTATGTGGTTTGTAGTATTCGGAATGATGTAATTATTCAATATACATTTTATTTGAGTAAAAGAACAGCTCTATATTAATTAAGGTTTTAATCTTCCTTGTAAAATCAAAGGAATTCAGGGGAAGTTTATAAAATAGGATTGGTTAGCTAATGGTTATTAGAAACTATTTTAAATCGGAAAAGCAAGGCGAAAAATCATTGCCTTGCCTTTCAGTGTTTTAAATCTGTAATTGATATCGTGTTATCTTTTTATCATTATTTTCTCAGTGATGTTATGAGAATTGGATCTTAAGATAATGAAATATAGCCCTGAGGATAATCCTTCATTAGCAAGATTAATACTCACAGATTGGTCCTCATCTGATACCCCTTCGAATAGTGTTTTTATTGACCTCCCTTTTTGGTCCAGCAATTCTATCTTGGCAAAGTCATTATCAGGGAGGTTAAATTCAAGCGTAAGGTTTTCTTCAGCGGGATCGGGGTAATGCCTGAAGGAAAACTGAGAAGATGAATTGGTAAAAAACGCTGTTCTCAATGCAGCAGAACCTTCCTGAGAGACTTCAATTCCGTCAATTTTAGGGACGTTAAGAGTGGCGGTTAAACTAAGATCAAGAGAGCCATCAGTCACATCGATAGCAAAGTTCTGTTGCCCTCCTGCATCTCCAAAAGTTTTATGGATATCAAATTCACGTAGAATTTCATTTCCTTCAGCCTGAGCATTAATCAATCTTGTTCCATCTTTTTGCCCTGCATCAGAAAAGTAAAGTTTCATGACGTATTGTCCAGGATTTAAAGGGAAGCTCCATTGTATGGGTGTTCGGTTCTGATAGGAGTATCGGTTATTTCCAAATACATTATTAGGTGCATCTGAATCGTTGAGTCCTTTCCAATTATCACTTCCTGTAGTGAGTGTTGTGGTTTGTGTTTCAAGAAATTCAGATGGGGTAAGCTGCTTGTCCGAAGACCAGTTTAACATTGGATCTTCAATTTCTGAACCTCCACAATTAATTCTGTAAAGAATTGTGGCCTCGGTAATTGGTCTGTTAACAAAAACTTTTGTATAATCAGAGCTGGATGCGCCTGAATTGTCTGTAACCCTGAATTCAAACAAGTATTCCCCTTCAATAAACCCAAAGGCATTGGTTGTAATATGATTGCTGTTGGATAACGTGATGATGCTCGGACCTTCAATCTGGGTCCAGGAATATTCTTTAATGATGCCATCTTTATCCGATGCTGTACCTGAGAGTACAACTTTGTCAATTGGCAGCTCAGCTAAAATATCTTCTCCTGCAAAGACAGTAGGATTTATGTTCGGGGTAGTATGATCATTTTTGTGGCTCAAAAGCCAATTGTATATGGCGTTGGGATATAATCCGGTAGGATCATTAGATGGAGACACAGGACGATTTTGATATACTGTTCCCCAGAGAGAAGCATTATGACCTGCCCCTATGATGACAGTGAGTTTTCCTGGGATAGGAGGATTACATTTGTTGTAAGCAGTATTCCATAGTGTTGCACTTTTACCATCATTTCCACCCTGGAATGACCATACAGGGACATCTTTAGCTTTGCACACATTGGAGTTGACGGTAACTGCAGCTATGGGAAGGATTGCAGCTACTTTATCCGGGTAAGCAATGGCGTAATCCCAGGTACCCCTGCCTCCAGCGCTTAGGCCTGTTACATATATTCTTGATATATCTATTCTATATTTTGCTTTTGCCATTTCAATAAACTCATCAATAAATGAAGGGTACCAGTACGTTCTCGGACTTTGCGGAGATAAAACGATAAAGTTGTTAAGTCCATCGGTTTTCCCATCTGCAATGAGTCGTGGAGGAACACCAGGAACGAGTGTTTTTGAAAGTACAGTTCCCGCTTCGCCAGAACCGTGAAGGAAAATCAATAAAGGAAATGAGTCTCCTGAAGTTGAATAAGCGGGAGGGAGGTATTCATAATAGTTTATGGTAAACCGAAAGAAATTTGAAGAATAGGATGCGGCTTTTTGTTGGGCTCGCAAAGTTTGGGAAGCGTAAAATATGAACAATGAAGATAGTAAGAGTTTTGTCAATAAAGAATTTATATAAAACCTTATGTTGGTTAGAATTTTCATGGTTTTGAGAAGTTTTTAATACTTAAGAAGATTTAATAAGAATACTCAAATAAAGTTGTGAATAAATTTTTTTCTTAAGGAAGGCCAATGGTCTTTCAACTTTGATGAGTTTTGAAGCCATTAGAATGGTGCAGAATATAATAGAAATCTTTATAGAAGTCGTATGTGTGAAATTATAAAAATGCAAAAATGTTTTAAAAACAATATTGGGGCTGTAGTAAATAAATAGCCCCTCCTTTCTATTCAGAAAAGAGGGGCTTTATCAGAATGCTATAAAAAAAAACTTATTCTATAATTAATTTTTTTCAAAACTTTTAGATTGAATTCGTTTTCAATCTCTGCAATATAAATTCCTGAAAGGAAATTAAAGTTCAAGGAATAATTTTCTTCTTCCGGATCAATTTGTTCTAAGAATAATATCTTTCCATATAGGTCAGAAATTCTCAACGTTTTTGCTGACTTTTCAGAAAAATTGAAAGTAATAGGTTCCCCTTTTTTTGACGGAACTGGGAAGACTAAAACCTGATTATCTGAATTGTAAACATTAGAAGAAACAATTTTAGATGTTTCGGATGCTCCATTGAAGTCTACCTGGATAATCCTGTAATAAGAGGAAGTATTGTCTTTGGTAGTGTCTGTAAAAGAATATCTGTTTATAGTATTGGTATTTCCACTTCCTTTGACCTGACCAATATTATAGAATGTTTTTCCATCCAGGCTTTTCTGAACAATAAATAATTTGTTGTTTAATTCCCATGCGGTAGCCCAGGTTATGATGGTACCTGATGCATTTGATTTAGCTTCAATGCTTAGGAATTCTACAGGAAGAGTACAGGATTCAGTAGTCGCACAAACGAAAACCCTGCCACAGGAGTTTGTTTTACCTGCAGTAGCGCCTATAGAACTAATGGTGCCTTTTTCATTTTGATAACAATTATTGGTGAGAATATTTCCTAATGATAATACATCTTTTCCAGAAATGTCATTAGTTACGGTTCCAATAGGACGAGCACTTTGGGAGTATCCAATCTCTCCTCCCGAAATTTCGATCCAATAATTTATACCTGTTGCTGAGCCTGGTAAAATTGCATTTAGTGGAATTTTTCTTAAAATAGCTGTTTGACTTTGGGTAACTGTAATAGATCCTGCATTGGCCAGAAAAACATTACCGGGAACTTCACCAGTGGGCCCACAAACATTAGCAGATTTGCTATAATATATTTTTACTGTATAAGTTACTAATCCTCCATTATTATTATTCATTTGATAAAAGCTTACCTCGTCCAGTGCCAAAGAACTTACATTTTTGACCGTAATCATTGTTTGAGATGCTTGGTTGTTAATTTTAGAAATGGTGCCCATTGCACCTTGAGATATTGATGTATTAAATGAATTTTTATCTTCAGCATAAAGGCCATATTCACAAACTCCCGGAATTGTAACATAGTTAGGATTTTTAACATTGATTGTACTATCGTCTTTTATTGTAGTAGTGAGTTTAGAACCTCCGGTTGCTACGTTATACCATTCAACATTTATACTTCCTCCAATTTTATTTGCACCAGTAACAGTAAAAGTAGCTTCTTTTGGGGTTGAAGTGCTACAATAGATTCCTGTACCGGCCATTGTAGGTACAATTTTAGTGATTTTCATAGTTCCGCTTGCCGGTGGGCATCCGGGTTTTGTTACGCTTAATTTATATGTACCATCAGCTACTGCCTGGTGGGATGCCGTATTGGTTGAGAGAGCAGTATTATTTCTTTCCCAGTTAAATGTTACACCAGGGGCACTTATATGGGAGTTAATAGTGTAATTGATAGGATCACATAATAATTGATCCGGAGCAATATTCACCTTTAATTCATTCAGGACAATTACAGAGTCAGTTCTTGGACAACCAATATTATCTGCAATCGAGTCGTAACATAAATAATATTTGCCTGCTGCAGGAGCGGAAGCGAATGAATAGGTAGAACCGGTATTCGGTGCAGAGAGCAGTGTCCCGGAGCTATTTTTCCATTGAAAAGTATATCTGGATGCATTAAGCTGAGGGTTAAGGGGAATAGGCAATGCCTCATTACATGCATAAATTGTATCTGGTAAAATACTTGTTTTACCAAGCGATGCTAAGTTTTGAATATATTTGCAACTAGTGCTGAATGAAATGTCATCCAGGGCAAGGTCATTACCTGTGCTTCCTGTTCTGATATTTTCTATTCTAATGGTAATATTACCTGAAATAGCACCGGAATTCCAGGTGACAAAAAATTGATTCCAGTCATGACTAGCACTATCAACCCTTACAATATTTCCAACTATTGCATTATTTATTGAGAAACGTATCATAGGAGAATTTTCAAAATAAACACCTCCGCAGGTTTGGCAATTGGACGTTGTATTGATATTGGAAAACCAGGCAGAAAAAAAAATAGGTCGTATTAGGAAGTACATTAACTGTTGTATTGTAGGCATTTTTACCAACCGTTCCATCCACGTCTATTATAAGCATATTATTTTTACCAGCTCCTGGAGTATGGTCCTGTATATTTGCAAAATAGGAGTTAGAGGTATTTGGATTTGCCCCGACTGTATATGTTCCTGGGTTAACATTAGGTGATGAATAAGTATAATCACTTCCAAATCCAGTATTACCAGCTTCAAAATCTCCATTGACAATCAATTCCGTACCAGCATCTGGAGGACAGATTTGGGAATAGGCATTGTTGTAAAATATGTAAATGCATGACAGAAGCAATGATAAGCTTATTGAGTATACGTTTTTATTCATATTCAATTAGGGCGATAAAGGTTGTTTTTTGTCTGATTTTTATAATAAATATAAATATATTTAAATATTTTCTAAGGTTGTATACCTTATTATAAATAAATGTAACCTTTTGAGACAGTACTGAATGTATATTATTGATATAATAATATTTTGTAGATGATTTTTGATTGACCAATTTTTTTATCTTTCATTTTTTTAAAGAGTTATTTGATGAGATATTCTATCACTTTCTTAGAAAAGGAAGCTTTATTCTCCAAATTCGATTAAAAAATAGCCATTCTTCCCAAAAAAGAATATGTAAAGTCTGATAAAGTACTCTTTTTCGAAGCTGTGGATAAAAAAAATAAAAAAAATGAGTTGATCTTTTGTTTTTTGACTAAAATTCACAAAATTTATATAAGTTTTTCAAAGTAACCCTCTAAAAAGAGGGTGGTTTAAATAAAATCTTTAGTAATTAATCTAAAATAAGCTCATTTAGCAATGGCAAAATCGAAATTAGAGTACATCTGGCTTGATGGTTACAAACCGACACAAAGTCTTCGTAGCAAAACTAAAATTGTTAGCGATTTCAGCGGAAAATTGGAAGATTGTGAAATGTGGTGTTTTGATGGTTCTTCTACCGAGCAAGCTCCGGGAGGATCTTCAGATTGTTTGTTAAAGCCCGTGTTTATCTGTGAGGATCCGCAAAGAAAAAATGGTTACCTTGTAATGTGTGAAGTTTTATCTCCAGATGGAACGCCACATCCTACAAATGGCCGTGCTACAATTGAAGATGATGATAATGATTTCTGGTTCGGTTTCGAACAAGAGTACTTCTTATGGAGCCCTGAAACAAATAAGCCACTAGGATTCCCTGAAAACGGATATCCGGCTCCACAAGGTCCATACTACTGCTCTGTAGGTGCTAAAAATGCATTTGGTCGTGAAATCGTTGAAGAGCATCTGGATGTTTGTCTTGAGGCTGGCTTAAACGTAGAGGGTATCAATGCTGAAGTTGCAGCAGGACAGTGGGAATTCCAGATTTTTGCTAAAGGTGCTAAAGAAGCTGGAGATCAAATCTGGGTTGCTCGTTATTTACTTGAAAGAATAGGGGAGAAATATGGTGTTTCTATCAACTGGCATTGCAAACCTCTTGGGTCACTTGACTGGAATGGTTCAGGTATGCACGCTAATTTCTCTAACTCTGTACTTCGTACAGCAGGTAATAAAGATGTGTACGACACCATCTGCAGCGCATTTGCTCCTGTTGTAAAAGAGCATATCGAAGTGTATGGTGCTGACAACCACCTTCGTTTGACTGGTAAACACGAAACTCAATCAATCGATGCTTTCTCTTACGGAGTATCTGACCGTGGTGCTTCAATCCGTATTCCAATTGCAACAGTGGAGCGTGGATGGAAAGGTTGGTTAGAAGATCGTCGTCCAAATTCTGCTGCTGATCCTTACAAAGTAGCATCAAGAATTATTAAGACGGTAAAAACAGTTTCTAGTAACTAGCAATTCTTTTATATAAGAATTTTTTTAAGGGAAAGATGTCTTCTGCTATCTTTCCCTTATTATTTTTTAGGGTCTTGAATGATTTCTTTATTCCATTAAAGAATTTTTTAGACTAAAATTTTTCTGGTTATTTTGCCATATGGTCGAGAAAGATTTTATAGCCTGGGCTGACTTTGAAAAAGTTGAAATCCGCACAGGTACAATAGTAAGTGCAGAAGATTTTCCTGAAGCCAGAAACCCTTCGTTTAAGTTAAAAATTGATTTTGGTGAATTAGGTATAAAAAAAACGTCAGCACAAATAACTAAACTTTATTCTAAAGAAGAGTTGGTAGGAAAGCAAGTTGTAGCTGTTGTAAATTTTCCTCCTAAACAAATAGCAAATTTTATGAGTGAATGTCTGGTGTTGGGAGCAGTTAATGATCAAAAAGAAGTTATATTACTTCAGCCCGATAAGAAAGCTGAAAATGGCCAGAGGATAGCATAGTCCGTTTGTCCAATTTATATTATATACCGAAACTGACGAATTTGCAATTTTGATCTGAAGAGCCTATTTTTAGAGCCAATTTTAAATTCATCAGCTGGTTGATTTGATTGAACTGTTGCAAAATTTATTAAAGAGCATTATAATTAATTTCTTCTATGGGGGACCTTCTGTGTCCTTACTAAAATTTATCCCTCATTTTGTAGTAATTCCCTTTTTCTGATTTATGAAAATAACTTTTTGTATTGGTCAGGGAACTATAAAAGGGTTTAGTAAAAGGCTCGAATATTTTGTATTTGTAATAGAAGTTGAATTACCAGGAAAATAAATTTGTATAAAGTAAATATAAAATTTCTATCGCTTAAGGAGATAAGAATCAGGGAATATTCCCTGTAATCATAACATAAAAATGAAAAGAGTAGTAATTACGGGTATGGGAGCTTTAACTCCGATTGGAAATACAGCAGAAGAATTTTGGAAGTCTCTTATTGAAGGAAAAAGTGGAGCAGCCCCAATAACAAAGTTCGATGCACAACTTTTTAAAACAAAATTTGCATGCGAACTTAAAAACTTTGATCCTCTAAAGTTTATTGAAAAAAGTGAAGCCAGGAAATATGATATGTTTACTCAATACGCATTGATTGCAGTTGGGGAAGCTGTCAAAAATGCCAATATATCATTTGGTGACCTTAATCCACATAGAATTGGGGTAATCTGGGGCTCTGCCGATGGTGGGGTTATTACTTTTGAAGAACAATTCAGCGAGTATATTGCCAATAACAGAACACCAAAGTTTAATCCGTTTTTTATTCCGAAAAGGCTGGTAAACATTGCTTCTGGAATTATTTCAATTAAATATGGATTAAAAGGCGTAAACTTTACCACAACTTCCGCCTGTGCAGCTTCAAATACTGCATTGATTGATGCCTTCAATTACATTCGTTGGGGAAAAGCTGATATGATCATTACAGGTGGTTCTGAAGCTCCTGTTAATCAGAGTTCTATAGGTGGTTTTAACGCTCTTAAAGCGCTTTCAACCAACAATGATAATTACTCTTGTGCTTCAAGGCCTTTTGATGTAAGCAGAGACGGGTTTGTTATGGGCGAAGGGGCTGGAGCTATTATCCTAGAAGAATATGAATCTGCGAAAAAAAGAAATGCTCCGATTATAGCTGAAATAGTTGGAGGTGGAATGGCGGCAGATGCTTATCATCTGACTGGTACACATCCTGATGGTGATGGTGCTTATAACGGAATTATGCTTTCTCTGGAAGATGCAGGTATAAAAGCTTCAGAAGTTGGATATGTAAATGCTCATGCTACTTCCACTCCAATGGGGGATATGAGTGAGCTTAAAGCAATTGAGAGGGTATTTGGAGTTAATTCGGGGTTGAATATCAGTGCTACTAAATCAATGACGGGACATCTGCTTGGCGCAGCAGGAGCCATAGAGGCAATTGTATGTATAAATGCAGTAAGAAATGATATCGTTCCGCCAACTATCAATACGGAAAATGTGGATGGTGATTTCGGGAATAAGTTTGATCTAACACTTGGCAAGGCCGTAAAGAAAAAAGTAAATTATGCAATAAGTAACACCTTTGGCTTTGGAGGACATATTGCAACCGCTTTGTTTAAAAAATACGAAAATTAAATTTTTCAAAGTTCATAAAATAAAAAAGAGGGGCATCAATAGGTGCTCCTCTTTTTTTATGAAATCGCTAATTTTTATATAAGTTTTTAATTTTTAAGAATTGTCCTGGTAAAACTTCCGTTAATAGTTGTTACATGAAGAATATATAAACCCTGACTTATATTTTCTCCTATGTCTATTGCTTCTGAATTGATCGGCCCAGAGGAGAAAACTTCTTTTCCTTGAAGGTCACATATTTTTACAGATAAAATCTGGTCTCCATTGTCTACCGACACATTTGTTGTAGATATGAATGGATGTGGGACTGAATTAACTGCTGTTCTTTTGTTGTTAGGGCAATTTCCTAAAAGTATCATTTTGGAATATTCTTTATAGAATGGGGCGGTAGAATAGCTTACACCTGCATATAAGGAAACTGATGTGTTATTATATCGGCTAAAATTGACATTTACTTTTTTGTAATCAGATCCGTCACGTATTATTTTTCCATCATTGTTTGTCCACCAGGATATATTAGTAACAGGTTGCTCACTTTTAAATGTATACGTATATGACAAGTCTGATTCAATGCATGAAGGACCATTAATGCCGACCGGTAATTGAGGAGTTACTACAATAATTGTGATCACTTCTGAAGATACAGATGCGCCCTTGTTATCTGTTGCTACCGCTCTGAAATTGTAGGTACCCGCAGCCACCTTAGTTAAGGTGTAAGTATACGGTGCAGTGGTAGCAGCAAATAAGTTTTCCCTGTCTTTATAGAAATTTACTACAGTTACTTGTCCATCTGAATCTGTTGCCTCAGCAGTTATTGTAAGATCTGTTCCTTCAGTGATTACTGTTCCGGTTTTAGGAGAGGTGATGGCAATGGAAGGAGAGATATTGGGTATTTCTCTTATGATCAAAGAAGAAGTGGAGTCGTTATATTTATTGTCATATAAACAATTATCATTTACTCTTAGAGTTGCTGATATTCCATTGAAGTTATTGTTTTGATAAAGTATAATTTCATATTCTGCTGCAATCTTAATGCCTGAGATATCCTTATCCTTAATACCCAAGGATAACAGCCTTTCTGTTGTATATCTTCCTGTATCCAGACCAATTGCATAGCCAGTTAATTGATAACCGCAGTGTTGATAGACAGTCACGATAGGATTTTTAATAGTAATCGTGATTTCAGGAGTAATGGTGAAAGTGCCTTTGTCATCAGTTGCTTTCGCGGTTAATTTGGCTATTCCGGCAGTAGCTGTTTTCCAGGTAATAGAGTAGGGGGCAACTGTATCTTCTCCGATTTTGGTTTTTCCATTATAAAATTCAACCTTCATTATTTTGCCGTCAGTATCAACTGCATCTGCAGATAATTCAACTGATGGAGCCAGAAAGATATCTCCATTAGCTGGCTTCAGCAATGATACAATAGGGGCCTTATTAATAGTTGGAGTAATATTTATAGTGCCTGAAATAAAGTATTCTCCAATAGAACCATATTCCGAATAGCCTCCTGTGGTAGGATTACCTTTACCCGATCCTTTAATAAGAAGGTAGTAAGTTCCGGCATTGAGGTTAACAGTTAGTTTAGAGGAAAGGCTGTCTGAAGGAGATGAGAATGCAATGATTTTCCCTTCTCTATCAGTAATGCTGGCATATATATCAAGATTAGGATTAGCTGAGGAAGGGGTGATAAGTAAATTGGTTAAGCCTCCGGAGGTTGTGAAGTAATACACATCTTCATCTTCAGCACTAGCAATTACCCCGTAATTCTGATCAGCATTTATTTCTCCGGCATCTGAATAAACAAGTTGTTTGGATGTTGCTATAGTTGAACCTGCTTCATCAGATCTGAATCCCAGTTTTGCGACTCCTGAAGATAGAATGGCTATATCGTCTTGCTCGTTACTTGCATCAGCATATTCTCCTTTGCTCCATTGTACGATTTTGGAATAATAACCAACACCCATTATAGGTGCCCATTCTTCAGTTCCGGAATAGTATTCTTCTTGTGCAGATATTCTCCCGTCATGACTAAGGCCCAGAGTATGACCAATTTCATGAGAAGCAGCTTCTCCGGCACCTCTGATTCCAGCATTAAATACCCAGCAAGGAGTTTCAGTGTCCCAGCTGAAAGAGCCTATGTACGCAATGCCACCGGCTCCTGGTGAGGCTGTATTGGTTGGAGTGAATATACAACGCATTCTTTTGTCTGAAGGTGCAGCCTGATAAACGCTTTCACTGGTAGTAATATTAAGGTTAAATGGTCTGTAATCTTCACATACAAGTTTCCATATTTCTATTATTTCACTTTCAGTAAGAACAGATGGAAGTGCATTAATTGGATTTCCTCCATTCCAATATGTTCCTGAGACATATTCACCGTCGAAGTCAAGTAGAATAACGCCTTGAGCTCCTGGTAAACTTTGAAGATTTAACACCGATGCTGAAGTAGAAGATGAATTATTGCTGCTATTCTGAGAATTGGCAGGTTCGTTATAGTTTATGCAAACCACTTTATCTATTGCTACTTCTTTTACATAAACATCACCAAGCTGGTCGGAATAGTATTCATAAGCCTTTTCAATTTCTGGAATAATAGTTTTTCCATTCAGTTTTTCATTTTCTATGTTGAAATAAACATTGGATTTAGGATAGTTTTTAAGGGTCCCAATCGCCTTATTTTTATGATCGGAATATGATATATAATTGAAAAATCCTGAATAGGATGAATCAGTAGTTAGGAATATTTTTTCAGATTTTTCAGACCTTTTCTGCTTGCTTATTGAGCTTGCAATAGAGCTGACAGTGCCTATTTTTTTAACATTCTGTGAAAAAGAAACCAGATGTATGATTAGGGATAAAAAAACAGTAAGTGTGGTTTTATAGAAGGTTAGCCTTCTCTCATGTAGCGGATTTTTCATGTTTGTTGTTTTGTTGTTCTTTAAGTTTTTGATTGTCTTTTTGTAAAAGTTGTTTTTTTAGAATTGGATATAAATTATAAAATATATGTATTATTTAATTTGGAAATTAATAAAAATGGCTTGATTGTATATCCTATTTGATATTGAAGTTGAATGTTTGTTGCTTTTAATTCGACGAATATTTGTTTTGTGTAGATGTAAAATTATCTGGTAGGTTTACTTGCTTTTATTGTTAAGTAATATTTTTTGATGAAAGCTATTTGTAGAAAAGTGATTGGTTAAACTATAATCTGTTCATGAATTTAGATTAGATACTGATTACAAGGTTTATAGAAAGAATTGAAAGAGTTGAAAGAGTTTGTTTTAATCCTTCGAAAACCGAAGTGGATTATTCTAATAATATTTGATTCTTATAGAAGTGTTGCCTGATTTTAATCTGATTTTAATATCGCCGAGTTTAATAAGTGGTTGTGGTCCTAATGGTATTTAATTAAAAAAATAATAAAAGTGCATTAATTTAAGGTTTAGCTGATTTTTCTTATATTTGATAAGCAATTCTTTTTCATGAGATCACTCAATTGATGGTACTTTTCAATGCTTTTCTGGGATTAATATTCATCTATGTATCGATTTCGGTTGTCTATGCTTTTGTTTTTGCATTGGCAGGCCGGTTGGGTAAAACAAAAAAGTACTCCCAGCTCCTCAAGTTATAGAAGATTTGCTGTGTTTATTCCATCTTATAAAGAAGATGAAGTGATTTTGAACACTGCAAAAGAGGCATTAAAACAGACCTATCCAACGGAGTATTTTGATGTAGTAGTTATTGCAGATTCTTTAAAGCCTGCAAGTATTGAATTACTTAAAGCAATGCCAGTGAAATTAGTGGAAGTTAGTTTTGATCTGAGTACTAAAGCTAAATCCATTAATGAAGCATTTAATGTCCTGCCGGAAATATATGACTATGTTTTGATTCTGGATGCGGATAATATCATGGCTCCTGATTTCATTGACAAGTTAAATTCAAGACTTGTTTATACCGGAGTAAAAGCCATACAAGGGCACAGAGTGGCGAAGAATCTAAATACTAAATTTGCTGTCCTGGATGCTATCAGTGAAGAGATTAATAATCACGTTTATAGGAAAGGACATAGAGTTTTGGGATTCTCTTCAGGCCTAATAGGGTCAGGAATGGCATTTGACTACAGGTATTATAAATCTTTAATGAAGACCAATAATGCTATTGGTGGTTTTGATAAAGAGTCTGAATTGAAAATACTGAGGGACGGATTAGAAATTGAATATGTAGAAGATGCCTATGTTTATGATGAAAAGGTAGAGAATTCAGAGGTCTTTAAAAATCAAAGAAGGAGATGGATTTCAGCTCAGCTTCATTATTTTAGAAAATATTTTTTGTCAGGCTTTTATCATCTGATAACTAAAGGTAATTATGATTTTTTTGACAAAGCATTTCAACAGTTTTTATTGCCAAGAATGTTATTACTCGGTTTTGTAGTTTTAATGGCTTTTATTTCCATTTGTCTAAATGGTGTGTTTGTTTTTGATTTGTTTCCCGGAGTTTATTTTTGGGTTGGTATAGCAGTGCTGAAATGCAGTAGTGTGTTTTTGTCGATTCCTAATAAGTATTATAACAAACAAACGCTTAATGCGGCACTAGAACTACCTAAGGTTTTGATACTGATGTTTCTGACTTTATTTAGGTTAAAAGGTGCTAATAAAAAATTTATTCATACTCCTCATTCTGGTAGTGTTATCATTAACGCTGAAGAAGAGGTAGAGTCAGGGGTAAAATAAATTACAGCGAATTCCTTCTTAAAGGCTTGTTTTATAAGATTTGGAACTTTAGTTATACTTTATGAATGTTATGAGAAGTCATTCTTTTAACTCTTATTTTTATAATTACTTATCCGATATGACCAAAGAATTTGATTAGGAACTACGTTGATTTAATTAGACGAGCATTGTGCAGTATCCTATACGTTTAATTACATTTTATTGAAAAGGTTTTAGTAAGTAGATGTAATGATTTTAATACTAAATAAAAAGGGCTTTCAGTATATGAAAGCCCTTTTTATTAGTTTGGTAATGATGATTTATTAATTAGCTCTTTTTGCTTTTTCCCACACTGCTGATTGTTTTCCTTTCAGGTATCTAAAGAAACCCAGATATACAGCATAATTCATGATAAAGAAATAGTAAGGGACAAACAATGCCTTTATTCTGATTTGTTTATTTTCTAAATACCAGCCCAAAAGAGCCATTGCATAAAAGAATAACTGCCCAGCAAGTATAACTTCATACAAAGGTGATTTATTGATCAGAAGAAAGTTAAGAGGAATAAGTATCAGAAGAAATAGAGGGGCAAGTGTCCATCTTAAAACCCTGTGAGAAAGATATTGAAATGTAAGGGTGAAATGTTTAAATGGATTCAATACATGGCTAAGACGCACCATTGATTGCCATGCTCCTGCACTGATTCTTATTTTACGTTTAAGTTCTTCCGTTACACTTTCAGAAGCAGTCTCCATAGCATAAGCTTTAGGTTCATAAATTACACGGTATCCCTGAGAAGCAATTCTCATAGAAACCATAAAGTCATCCAGGATAGTATCTTCTTCCAGGTCTGAAAATAATTCTTTTCTAAATGAGAATAATTCACCTGCTGCACCCACGATTGTTAATAATTCAGAGTCCATACGTTTTAAAAATGACTCGTATTTCCAATAGATACCTTCACCGGCACCTGATGCCGAATCCTTTTCTTTCTTTAAAATTCTTTTTTCTCCTGACACTGCTCCAACAGCTGGGTCAGCATAGTGCTTTACGATTTCTCTTATAGCATTGGCAGGTAATATGGTGTTGGCGTCAGAAAAGATGACAATAGGGGTATTCACAAATTTCATCGATCGGTTTTCTGCTGCAGACTTACCGCCTCTTTTGGATTCATGAAGTACGGTTACGCCTTTATACCTTGAAGCAATTTCCGGAGTACCGTCGTTTGAGCCGTCAGTGATAAAAATCACGTTTAATTTTTCAGATGGGTAATCAAAAGAAAGACAATTCCTGATTTTATCTTCAATTATACTAGCTTCATTGTATGAAGGGACTATAAAGGAAACTTCAGGCTCAAAATCAGGATCAGAAAGTGAGGTAGTGGGATTAAAAATTCGTTTTATTTTAACCAGTGCAAATAATAAAATGCCATACCCTAAATAGGAATAAAAAATTGTAAAAATTCCTAGCCAGAATAGTATTTCAAAAATATTCATATTAATTTAATTAAAGTTCTAAATTTAGGCTTAATTTAAGTAAATATTAGTAAAGAACATCATAAGTTTAATGAATATAATTTGTTAAATTTGTAATACGCGATAAATAATAAAATTGGATTTAGCATGGATTTTAAACTTTTTCTAAAGGTCTTATTGAAAAGAAAATGGCTGATTTTAGGTATTACCATTTTGAGTTCAATGGCGACTTTTTTACTTGTTTCAAGAGCTCCTAAAATTTACCTTTCATCTGCTCAGATTGCCACCGGTTTTACGGAAAGGAATGATGAAAAGAACGAGAATGCGGTTACGATTGCCAATAAATTCAACAACCTTACTGAAATAATCAACTCCCCCATTGTATGAGTCTTGTTTCTTACAGACTTGTATTGAATGATCTTCGTTCTGATCAACCATTCGGAAAAGTTTATAAAGTAAAGGATGAATTTACTACTGAAGAATTAACTGATATTGTTAAGGTTTACAAAGGCAAATATGATTCTCTTGATATCATTTATGGTAATGATGACCGCGAGCTGAATGCAAATAAAGTATTGAAAACACTAGGGTACGAATATCAGACGCTTATGGATAATTTTACTGTTACAAGAGTTCCTAACAGTGATTTTATTGAAGTGAAATTTTCTTCCACAAATCCCAAATTATCTGCTTATGCGGTGAACGTCTTATGTGATGAAGTTTCGCGATATTATGGATTTATTAAGAATCAGAAAAGTGAATCATCATTAAATTATTATTCAAAAATTTTAGTGGAAAAAAAGGCAGAGTTGGATAGCAAAATTGATTCTTTGAATAAATATAAGGAGATGCATGCTGTTACAAACTATGGATTGGAAACTCAGTCTAAGCTGGATCAGGTGTCTAGACTAGAGTTAAGCAAGGACGATGAATACAAAAAAATTCAAGCCTTAAAGAGGGCCCTTACTCTTATTAAAAAAGAACTGAATAAAGGAGGGATAGATGAATCTGAAGTATCAAGCGGTAGTTCCAACTCAAAAATATTTGATCTGAAAGGAAAAATTTCTGATCTCAATAATAGATATGTAGTATCCGGGATGACAAACAAGGTACTTAGAGACTCACTTAGTTTTTTAAGAAATCAGTTAGAAAATCAGATCTCAAGATCTCTCAACGAGAACACGGGGGGAAGCATCAGCAATGCAGGAATAGATTTGATGGAGAAAAAGATCAATACTGAAATTGAGTTGGAAATTGCTACAGAAAATTTAAGTTCAATTGAAAGCTCAATTATAAGCCTGAGGGGAAATCTTTCAAATTTTGCTACTAAAGAAACATCAATATCCAGACTTGAATTGGCTGTGTCTGTTGCGAAAGAAGAGTATCTGCGCATCCTTGATAAATTTAATGCTGCTAAAAATACTTCATCTAACGCAGGCATTATTCGTCAGTCAGAGCTCGGTCTTCCGGCTAATGCTCCACAGCCTACCAATAAGTCATTGCTGACGATACTTGCAGGTGTTATCAGTTTTACATTCTGTATCGTTTTTGTATTTGTACTTGAGTATCTGGATGTGAGTATAAGAACTCCTTCAAATTTTGTAAATCTCACCAACTTTTTTCTTTTGGGTAGTCTTCAGAAGATCAATATCAAAAAGGGAAATCTTTTAACAGCCGTTGATGCCAGTAACTCCAATATTGGATTCAGAAACCAATTGAGAAAAGTGCGCTTTCAGATGGAGCAGTCGAATGCAAAGGTTTTCCTCTTTGTCAGTACCCAAAAGGGACAGGGCAAATCATTTACCTTACTTGCATTGGCAAACACTTTAAGTCTTAACAATAAGAAAATTCTGATTATCGATAGCAACCTTAAAGGAAATAATATTACCAAGGCGCTTTCTGCTAAAATTAATATAGAACATTACTTAAACCTTGACGATACCAACAGTAATAAAGATCTGGCCAAATGTGGCTTTAACCTTATTACTAAAACAGATATAAACGGAGTTGATTTAATAGCATCAAAAAATACATTATCATCTCCATCTGAATTTTTTGCTGGGAGAAACTTTGCTGAATTCCTGAATATAGTTAAAGAGAAGTATGATTTTATACTACTCGAAGCCTCAGATCTAAACGAATATCCTGATGCATATGAGTTTGCAATTTATGTTGATAAGGTTGTCGGTGTAATTTCAGCAGATTCTGAAATTAAAAATGTAGACAGAAGATCATTCGAATTCTTAACCGGCTTGAATGGAAAGTTTGCAGGATTTGTACTTAATAAGGTTGAAGCAGACCATATTATTTTATAATCAAAGAAGGTTAATATAATTAATTATATGGATTGCTTAGGCAACCATTAGTTACAGGGGATAAGGTTCAGATTATATTATGTATTTTTAATATTCGGAAGAAGAATGAAATTTTCTAAAAATTCATACTGGATTCAGTCGGGGATATATACGACCCTTCAAAAGTTTGCCATCATATTTTTTAACTTTGGCGGGTTCTATTTTCTCGTAAGGACATATTCAAAAACAGAGTTCGGAATCTATGCTCTGTTTATAACAATATTTTACCTGATTGAAACTGCAAGAGCTGGACTGATAAGAAACTCTCAAGTAAAGTTTTTGGCCTCAGAGCCTGAAGAAGAACATCCTTTCATTAATACAGCTTCTCTTGTAATGAATGTTGTGTTTACTTTGGCAACCTCAGTAATTACAGTGGCTATCGCCTCCTATCTTACAGATGTATTTCAAGCACCAAATCTGGATACAATGCTTTATTATTCTTTGCTCACATCTTTTGCTTTGATTCCATCAACCCAATTTGAATTTATACAACATGCAAGAGGAGATTTTAAAGGGGTTTTTATTGCAACAATTGCGAGGTATGGCACGATATTCCTTTTTATTTTAATAAGTTATCTCATAGATTTTAATTATAGTCTTGTTACTCTGGTAAACGTTCAAACAGTTGCAGCTTTGATCGGCTCTTTGGTTAGTTATCTGGCAGTAAGGAAAGGACTTGAGTTTTCGGCCTCGTTAAGCAAAGAATGGTTTAATAAAATTTTTCATTATGGTAAATATACCTTTGGCACAAATGTAAGTGCAATGGTGAATAAGAACATAGATCAGTATATGATTGGCTATATTTTGAAAGCTCCTGCGTTTATTGCAACATATACAACTGCATTGCGTGTCTCCACACTCATTGAAGCTCCTACGTTGTCTGTTGCAACTATTGTATTTCCTCAAAGCGCGAAAAGAATGCAAACTGAAGGCCCCTCAGCAGTAAAATACTTATATGAAAAGTCTGTGGGAATTCTTATCGCAATTATGTTGCCGCCAATGATATTTGTTCTTGTCTTTCCCAAGTTTATAATTCAGGTAATTGCTGGTGAAAATTATCTGGATACAGTGCCAATTTTGCAGGTGACTATAATCTATAGTTTCTTTGTGCCTTACGCCCGACAATTTGGAACTGTACTCGATTCGATAGGAAAGCCAAAAATTAATTTCTATTTCGTGATCTTCGGAGCTTGTTTAACAGCACTGTTTGACTATTTATATATATCCCATTTTGGATTGATCGGAGCTGTTTACGGAACTTTAACGACGTACGCAATAGTTTTTACTATCAATCAGATCATCCTAAAAAGATTAATGGATATCAGAACCCTCAATACATTCATGTATGCCAGGAACTTTTATATAGATCTTTTTAACTTTGCTGTTACAAAGATGAAGCTTGGAGGATTACAGATTAATATAAAAAATTGATTTATGAATCGTGATTTAGACATTATCTTTTTTTGCCCTGCCAAGATGGGATGGTAATTATTCATCAACTTCATATTCGCTTGCTAAAGAGTTTTCGAAAAACAACCGGGTATTTTATATTGACAATCCGTTTACTGTAAAAGATTTTATTACTCAAAATAGAAGTCCGAAAATTCAAACAAGGAAATCGGCTTTAATTTTTGGTAAAAACATATACAAAAAAGTTAATGGGTTATCTGATAATTTTATAGCAGTTACACCTCCATTAACGATTCCCAATAATTTTCTTCCTTCAGGATATTTCTATGATGCCTTGTCATCTGCCAATGACAAACTGATTTTTATGACCATATCCCGGATAATAAAGGATTATGATGTAAAGAAATATATATTTATAAATTCCTTTAATCCGTTTTATGTCAGACAACTTCCTGAGAAGATAAGGCCATTACTAAAGATTTACCAAACGGTAGACGATATTGCTCAGAGTGGCTATACTTCCAAACACGGACCAAGGCTAGAGAAGAAGGCTGTCGCTTCGGCAGACCTCACATTAGCTACTTCTCAGCAATTAACAAAACTAATGAAAGCTTATTCTTCAGAAGTTCATTATCTTCCAAATGCAGCTGATGTAGAACTATTCAAAACTGCAGCTTTCACGAAACTGGATCAGCCCAATGAGTTGGAAGGGAATGAAAAAAAGGTAATTGGTTATGTGGGAAACCTTGATAGATTGAGAGTAGATTATCTTCTGCTGAAAAAAATTGCGGAATTTCATAGTGATAAAATTCTGTTACTGGTAGGACCAAGCAAATATGAAACCTACAAGGATTTCGGTCTGGATAAATATCCTAATGTTGTCATTACAGGAGGAAAAAAGCTGGAGGAATTACCTGGGTATCTTCAAAACATAAATTGTGCTATCATACCTTTTGTTTGTAATGAGCTGACAAAGAGTATTTATCCTCTTAAAGTAAATGAATATCTGGCCACAGGAACACCGGTGGTTTCCTCCAGGTTTTCCGATGATATTAATGATTTCAGGGATGCCGCTTATCTTGCGGATTCACATGAGGATTTTCTGAATAAGATTGAAGAGGCTATAAAAAGCGACAATGAGGAAAATAGAAAATTCAGAATTCAATTCGCAGAAAAAAATACTTGGTCTGCAAGAGTAAAAAGTTTTTGGGAAATCGTTGGCCCTTATATAGAAAGTAAATAATCAGATAAAGTAGATTCCAATGAAAAAAAAGGAGGAGAGAGAAAGTGAAGCTTTTAATAAGGCTTTGGAGAAGTTCATGATTCTTTTCTGCCTTGTTACATGTGTATTTTTCTTTTTTAAAATACTATTCTTTTGATGATGGAAGGACTATTAAAGGAAAAACTGAGCGAAGCAAAAGAATGGTTAACGAGAAAAGCCATTATTGAAAAGTTTAATAATATACCAGGATATATTTTCCTGGTATTTATAGCTCTGTCTTTTGCTTTTGTCGTGAGTAAAGGCGGTATTTTACCTGGTGCGATATTGTTGTGTCTGATAGTAGGAGTGCCGGTAATTTTTACATGCCTTTTTCGACTTGAAATTGGGGTTTTTATAGTTTTAATAGTTTCATTTTTTATATTAACAGTACTTAGATTTGTCGATGCTCCCTTAGGTTTAACAATGGATGCATTGATTTTTTTGATGTTTTTCGGACTTTTTATCAAGCAAACAAGAGAACGCGACTGGAGTTTTGCCCAAAATCCTATCAGTTATGTAATACTAATTTGGATCTTCTATAACCTGATACAAGTACTTAATCCTGGGGCAGCCTCACGTCTGGCCTGGTTTTATACCATCAGAAGCATGGCTGGTATAATGGTATTATTCTTTATAGCCCTGTATTCATTTAAAACAGTAGATCAGGTAGGCTTATTCTTTAAGATATGGCTTTTTTTGGCATTTCTTGCCGGAGCTTACGGGATATTTCAAGAGGTGCATGGTTTAATGCAATTTGAGTTGGATTGGATCATGGCAGACGAATTGAGGTATAATTTATATTATAACTGGGGGCGTTTCAGAAAATTTTCATTCCTCAATGACCCAACTACATTTGGAATCGTAATGGGATTTTCAGGGCTAGCCTGCTTTGCTTTGTTGGCAGGACCTTTTTCTGATTTTAAGAAGATTTTATTGACAATAGCTGGAAGTACCATGCTTATTTCAATGGTCTATTCCGGAACCAGAACAGCCTATGCACTCGTACCGGTAGGTTTTATGTTTTTTACATTGCTGACATTCAAAAGAAATATATTAATAATTTCAGGAATAGTATTTTTTCTTGGCACTGCGGTAATAGTAAGTCCTATCAAAAGTTTGGGGCCATTGGGGTCTAACAGTCTCACCAGGATACGATCAACCTTTCAATTTGAAGAGGATCCGTCTTACAATGTCAGAGCTGTTAACCAAAAGAATATTCAGCCTTATATCCAGACTCATCCTCTTGGTGGAGGATTGGGAAGTGTTGGAGTTTGGGGGCAACGTTTTTCTCCTAATTCTCCGCTTTCGGAATTTAAACCGGATAGCGGATATATGAGAGTAGCAGTAGAAATGGGATGGATAGGCTTAATTATAAACCTGTGTGTGTTTTTTACAATTTTAAGGGTGGGGATTAAAAATTATTATAGTGTTAAAGATCCAAAGATAAAAGCATACCTTGGAATGATTCTAACAGTTGTGTATAGCCTTATCGTTGCAAACTTTCCTCAACAGGCAATAACAATATATCCGACTATTGTTATTTTCTATGTGCTTATTGCCCTTTTGGTAAAATTAAAAGAATTTGACGGATCATTAAAAGTAGGATAATTTTTAGTTTTTAGGTGAAAATTGTTTAATTTTATAAGATATCATTGAATTATGAAGAGGATATTTTTCTTGGTTTTGTTTGTAATCTCAAATGTTTCTTTTGGTCAGACGATTAATTATAACAGGGAAGTCTCTGCTCAGGATTCACTATTTGAAGAGCAGTTAGTTGATATTGCCTGGAAAAATTATCCGGAAAACGAGGAATTCCGGTTGCTTTTGGAAAAGAGCAGAAAAGAGGTATTTCCGGAACAAATGCGGTTTACCCGGAATCTAAGGCTTACCTATAATTTCAATAATAAAGTAATGGAAGATGGCAGTATGAGCCAAAAACCGATTTTTGGTTTGGGTGTCAGTGTAGCCATAGGTGATTTACTATTGTTGCCAAACACATCCAAGCAGGCCAAAAAAGATGTTGTAATTGCCGAAACCAGACTGAATACTCAGAGATTACATATTAGGAATGAAGTCTTGAAAAGATATTATACTTATGTACTTGCCCTCGATCTGCTTAAATTAAGAACAGCAAGTTATGAAGATGCGGCTTTAATGAATAAAATAGTTAAAGAAAAGTACAAAGGAGGAAAGGCCACATTAAATGAGTTTAACCAATTCGATGAGATTTATAATAAGAAATTGGAAGACTTATTAACTCAAAGAACCCAACTGGCAATTGCCAAATCCGCTCTGGAAGAATTATTGGCAATGAAAATAGAAAACATTCCCGGCTACAGGGAAATGCTGGAACAGCATCAGTAAAAAGACCTTCATTTTTTGCGAGAGTTATCTTAGTATAAAAAAGTTTCATTTTTCAAAGACGAAACTTCATATTCCTTATATAATACAATATTTCATTTGCCTTATTCATATGACGACCTATATTATGTAGTGTAATATTTTTTTGATTTTTTTAAAAAAGTTATTGTGTGGAATATTTCCACAGATTGTAAAAAAAATAGCTTTATAATTTATCGACGATTTGTAACTTTTGGTCGGAACCATAAGTAGATACTAGATTAATGTTCACTCCTGGTATTTTAGTTTATTTTGTCTGATTTTAATGTGTTTTTGACTAACAAAATATTGTATTAGTCTATTTGGCTTGTTTTGAGTTTTTTGTGTTTTTGTGGTTAAGTAGCTGGTAGTTAATTGTTTTTAACTAATAATTTGTATGAAAAGTAGAAATATTAGGATAAGAATAATGTTTCGTTCTTAAATAGTTATATTTTCTAAGTTGGATTATTTTTTTTCAAGGATTAGTACTATTTGTCTTTTTTTTCGACGAATAATTATAGTTATGTAATTTTTGTAATAAAAAGAGGAAATATTGAAGGTGGGATAGATCTTACTTTTGTCTTATCGGGACATATTATAATTTTTAGATTCAATCATTTTAAAATTCTAGTTTGAAAAAACAATTTTCACTAAACGTTTACAAAACTTTATGAAAAAATTTTTATTCTTCCTCTGTTTCTTGGGGATAGGTATTATCCATTCCAAAGCGCAATACAGCAGTATTTCCTGGAATTGGAATACAGATGCGTTTGACGCACTCTCTTTTAGGGGGTCAGCTGCGGTAGAAAACTATACAATGCCGTATAGATTATTGAAGCCTCTAACTTTTAATCCTGTAGATCAGACAACACGTTATCCAATGGTGATAATGTTACATGGGAAAGGCGAGGGGATGGGCACTGATTGTAGCACAGAGAGAGGAATAAACATTTGCCAACTTGGCTGGGGTGGAAAAATGGAGCTGGATTCCTTAGGGAAGTATCCGGCTTTTTATGTTCACCCACAAACGTTTGGAGGAGGTTGGTCTTCTTCTGATGGTAGTGGTAATTATACTGTGAACCCTGAAAGACCAATGGCTGTTTTGGTAGAGCTTTTAGATTACTTATTTAGAACATATCCTGTAGATATAAATAGAGTTTACATCCACGGCTTATCAGGTGGTGGACAAGGAGTGTGGGAAATGTTATTTAGATACCCAGGCTTGTTTGCCGCAACATCGCCACACAGTGCTACAGGAAATCTATATTTAGCTCAGAATATCATTTATAATCCGATCTGGACTGTTCAAGGTCAGACCGATACAAATCCACGTCCTGAGAATTCAATTAAAATGATGGATTCTTTAAGAAAATATGGAGCTACCCCGATTCTTACTTATAATGCTAGCACAAATAAACAGGTTTGGCCAGTAGTTAATAATGTCGCAGGTAATCCTATTTACACTTATGTACCTAATGTAGGGCACGATGCGTGGACAACTTTATATAACAGCCCGGTTTGGTTAAAGTGGATGTTTTCACAAAACAAACTTAAAATTAAAGTTTGGAACAATGGTGATTTGGGTATTTGCCAAAATTCAAATGATAGCAGATTGTTAGGTATTTCTCCAGGATATGAGGAATATGAATGGAGAAAGGATGGAATTGTAATTGCCAGTTCTAATTCTCATACATATGCAGCTACAGAACCAGGTGCATATAGTGTAAGATTTAAAAAGAAGCAATATTACTTCAGTGGGGCAAGTGTATGGACAGACTGGTCAGAGCCAGTTAATATTATTTATAAGGCACCTACTTCGCCTGTAACTATAACTCAACTTAGCAGTACAGCTCTTCCTTCATTAGATGGTAAAACATCAGTTACTTTAGGGGCTCCTGCAGGTTATTCTTATTTATGGTCAACAGGAGCTACTACGCAAAATATTACCACTTCTACTGCTGGTTCTTATACTGTTAGAGTTACAGCTCCAAATGGTTGCCAAAGTCTTCCTTCTGCGCCTGTAATAGTTACAGTTGGAAATCAACCTAATACCCCTGCAGCTCCTGAAAACCTTACTGCTGTTGGAATTTCCACTAAAAAGATTAAACTTTTCTGGGAAGATAAATCAAATAATGAGACTGGATTTGAAATCTATCATTCAATAGCACCAGGTGGGCCATATATATTCAGAAAAGTAGTAGCTGCAAATACTGTTACTTATGAAGATGATCAACTCATTCAGAATAAAACATACTACTATAAAATTAGAGCGATAAATGATAAAGGAGGTTCTTCATATTCTGTAGAGAAATATGCAAAAACTATTTCTGATAATATAATTCCGACGACTCCTCTGAATTTAGCAATTACTGCCAAAACCAGTACAAGCGTAAGTTTATCCTGGACAGGAAGTACTGATAACTATGGATTAAGTAAATATCTTATTTATGCAAATAATACTGTAATAGCAGAAGCGAATGCTTCTCCTTTCACAATAACTAACCTTAACAGGGATACTTATTATGCTATTACGGTAAGGGCACTTGATAATGCTGGATTATTATCAAATCCTTCCAATCAGGTTTCCTTTTCTACGAACATGCCTGGATTAGATTATTCTTATTATGAAGGTACCTGGAGTATGCTTCCTGATTTTAGTACGCTAACGCCGGTAAAAACAGGTTCTGTATCCACTTTCTCTTTATCTCCAAGAATAAAATCTGATAATTTTGGATTTAGATATACAGGCTATATCAATATAACTACTGCTGGTAATTATACTTTTTATACTAATTCTGATGACGGTAGTAAACTTTATATTAATAATAATCTGGTTGTTAATAATGACGGTGCCCACGCTGCACAAGAAAGATCAGGTACTGTCTATTTGCCAGTTGGTAAACATGCTATAAAAGTAGATTTCTTTGAAGCTGCTGGTGGTGAACAATGTGATGTTAGTTATTCAGGTCCTGGTGTATCAAAAATGATCATTCCGGGTTCTGTCCTGTTTACAGGAACAGGTGCTACTTCTTCTACACCTCCGGCTGCTATCAGCTCTTTATCTGCAGCAGCAGTGAGTTCTTCTAAGATTAAAGTTACATGGACCAACTCAGCTCCAAATGTAAATTTTGAATTGTACAGAACTAACTCAGGAGGAACAACCAATACACTTATTTATACAGGAAATGCATTAACCTATACTGATTTTGGACTAAATGCATCTACTAGATATTATTATAAGGTAAAATCAATTACACCTACTGGTGAAACAGCTTATCCTACAATTGTAAATGCAAATACAACTGCAAAACCTGCTGCTCCTAATGCTCCAGGCTCTCTTGCAGCTGAGGTATTGTCTTATTCTCAGGTTAGATTGACCTGGACAGATTCTAATAATGAAGATTATTTTGTTATCGAGAGATCTGAGTTTAATTCTAATAACTTCACAGCAATTGATAGTGTATCTGCAAATACCTTAACATATACCAATACAGATGTATATTCTAATACTTCTTTCTATTACCGTGTCAGAGCTGCAAATGATGGAGGCTATTCGGGATATACTTCGGTTGTTAATGCGTTAACATTAAGAAACATACCTCAGGTTCCAACTAACTTATCATCTGATGTTAAATCGGCTTTGAAAATTAATCTTTCATGGACTGATAATGCAACGAATGAGGATGGCTTTTTACTTGAGAGAAGTTCAGATATAAATTCAGGATATGTTGTACTTGCTACTTTACCTGCCAATACAACTACATTTACTGACGGGGGAGTTGAAGGAGCGACTTATTACTACAGATGGAAAGCATTTAATGCACATGATGGTATCTCAGAATATTCAGCTGTTCTTACTGTAAATGTGCCTCAGGCACCATATGCTCCAAATGCTGGAAGCTGGAGAATAGCAGCTGTTGAAGCTGCTGATAATGGCGGTGATGTTAACTTCGTTAGTGCACTTAAAAATAAACAGGATTACCTAACAAGCCTTAACGTTGCCTCAGGAGCTACCAGAACTATTTCTGTTAAACTACCTGCCTTGGCAAATGATGGTATGTTTGTATTTACCATTGAAAATAACATTGAGTCGGTTCCTGTAACAGCCTTCACTTCAGACAATTCTACGAATGGCGTTGATGGAACATGGAATGCAGTTGCAAGTCCTTATATATCTGCGTATGAGAATGACCTTCAAAAGTTTGATATTCCTCAGGCTTATAGCGGAAAGTGGATCAGACTGTCTTTCCAAAACAATTTCAGCGGAAATATTAAATTGAAAGAATTTGGTCTTTATCAATTCTCTCAAACTGGAAGAGATAATTATTTCCTGATCTGCGGTGCATCTATCGAAGAAGCGTGGGGTAGCCAAAATGAAATTAAACAGGAAATAGAAGCAGCATTTCCAGGTCAGGGATATGAGCCTGTGATATTCAATATATCAGTAAGTGGTCAGAATGTAGGAGGATTAGCATCTACTATCGATGCAATTCTTGCAAGACACCCACATGCTTCATATGTTTTTGTACATCAGGGTGGAAATAACGTCACACCTAAGAGACCATTCCAATATTCAGATTTTTATAGTACTTACACAAAGAACCAATTTGTAGGTCAGTTCAATAAAATTGCAGAGTCTATTATAAATGCAGGTAAACTTCCGTTCTTCTCAAGAATTTCTTACCGTGATTATAAGACTGAACCTAAAGTTAATGGTGGTTTGAACCAGGAAGTAGGTTCACTAACTTTTAATATATTAATGGATGATTTAATCAAGAAGTACGCTCCTGAAACTTACGATTTTGCTGAGAAAAAAGGGTAGAATAGATATGTATGAGCTTACTCTTAATAATCAGGGCTTGCTTACTCCTTATGATGGAATTCACCCATTAGCTAGTCAGACTGATAAATATATTAAGTTCTTTGTAAATACAGCTGTTAAATATATTTATAAAGGAGTTTGGAGTACCCCGGTACCATATACTGAGTTTATTCCGAACCTTCAAGCTAAATCAACTGCCGCTGTTGAAGCTGCTGAATACAGCTATAAAGGTTTAGACTGGTACAGTGCCAGAGTATTAACAGAACAGATTGGTAATTCTTCTGTAAGAGTGCCATTGCTTCAGAGACTGGAGGCTATTGACACCAACTATGTACCTGCTGTACCTGTAGTTGTTAATGACGTGGTAGCCTCAGCTGTTGCATATAATAAGGTTAATCTGAACTGGAGTGACCTGTCCAATAATGAGTTAGGGTATGAAGTTTATAGATCTGCTGCTCCTGAAGGCGCATATTCAAGGATTTTCATTTCAGATAAAAATGTTACATCTTACACTGATTCTACTTTAAATCAGACTACCACTTATTATTATAAGTTAAAAGGGTATAATAAAGGCGGGGCCTCTGAATTTTCAAATTTAGCTTCAGCAACAACACCGGTAAAACCTTTTATAAATACACCTCCTACCTTTACTGCCATTGTAAACCCTACAGTAAAGGAAGCAAATACTTTGGTTATTCCGATTCAGACAAATGATGTTGATCCGGATCAAATTACTCTTAAAGGGTATGGAATTCCTGCGTTTGCAACGTTTGTTGATGATTTTAACGGTAGTGGAAGAATCATTGTAAATCCGGGATTAACTGATGCCGGAACTTATAATGTCTCTCTGACTTCTAATGATGGTCAGGGTGGAAAAGATAGCATATCTTTCGTTCTGACTGTTCTCAATAATGTTATAGAGACTACTGTTTACAAAGTACATACTGGAGGTCCTGCTATAAGTACGCCTCCTTTTGACTGGGCTGTAGATACCAAAGAAAATCCATCTCCTTATTTGGATCCGGCATCACAGAATTTAACTCAGACATATACTTTTAATGCAGTTAACAACACTGATGCTCCAAATGCTGTCTATTCAATGTATAGATATGTTCAGAATAACGTTCCGCTTCAATATAATTTCCCTGTTTCCAGTGGATATTATAAAGTGAAGTTATACTTCTGGGCGAGAGTTACAGGGGTTGGACAAAGAGTGATGAACGTTAGGCTTGAAGGTACTCAGATGTTAACAAACTTTGACGTGTATGCTGAAGGGGGAAATAATCCAATTATGAAAACTCTTTACGTAAATGTTACAGATGGTATTTTAGATCTTGACATTGTAAGAGTTACTGGTAACTCAGTAATTAGTGGGGTAGAAATAGTTAAGGTTGAAGAACCTGCTCCCAATCATAATCCTGTCATAGATCCTATTGCTGATTTGATCCTGAATATTCCTAATAGTGCCAGTGTATCAATCAATTCAAGCGATGCAGACGGAGATATAGCTTCGCTATCAGTTTCCGGACTACCTTCTTTTGCTACATTTACCAATAATGAAGATGGCACAGGAAATATAATATTTAATCCTTCAGTGGAAAACATAGGGAAATATGTTATAGTAGTTACTGCTAATGATAATAAGAATGGAATTGCTACTAAAGCATTTACTGTAAATGTCACTACAGATGTTCCGGAGAATCATGTTCCTGTAATAACAACTGTAGAACCACAGGAGGTTACGATTCCTAATGTTCTGACATTTGGTGTTTCTGCAACAGATCAGGATTCTGATCCTCTTACCCTATCAGTAAACGGATTGCCATCTTTTGCTACATTTACTGATAACGGAAATGGAACAGGAAATGTGGTTGTTACCCCTGGTATAAATGACGCTGGTGTTTATACATTGACTATAACTGCAACGGATAATAATAATGGTTCAAGCAGTCAGGAGATTACAATTACAGTTAATCCTGCACCAAATCTGAATCCTGTTATAGCTTCAATAGCACCTCAGACGGTTACCATACCGAATACTCTAATTTTAGGTCTTTCTGCAACGGATGCTGATGGAGATGCAATTGCCTTGTCAGTAAACGACCTTCCATCATTTGCTACTTTTACAGATAATTTAAATGGAACAGGATCACTTGTCCTAAATCCAGGAGCGGGCCATGAAGGTGCTTATGAAGTTACTTTAACCGCAACGGACAGCAAAGGTGGCGCAGCTACTCATTTAATTTCGATAACAGTAAATGCAGCTGCTGTGAACCATAATCCAGTAATTGCTTCTGTTGAGCCTCAAACTGTGACTATCCCAAATAGTCTTACTATTGGAGTATCTGCAACAGATGCAGATGGTGATGCAATAACACTTTCAGTTACTAATCTACCTTCATTTGCAGTGTTTACAGATAGTACCAATGGAAACGGATCAATTGTAGTAAATCCAGAAGCAGGCAACGAAGGTAATTATGAGGTGTCTTTAACC
The DNA here is from genome assembly GCA_024707265.1 of Sporocytophaga sp. Classification (GTDB taxonomy): domain Bacteria; phylum Bacteroidota; class Bacteroidia; order Cytophagales; family Cytophagaceae; genus Sporocytophaga. The sequence goes on from JANQAB010000008.1 coordinate 173,729, forward strand.
GCAACAGATATTAACGGTGGCATAGCAACTCAGGTAATTTCGATAGCAGTAAATGCAGTTGTGATCAACCACAATCCGGTAATTGCTTTAGTGGAGCCTCAGACAGTTACAATTCCTAATAGCCTTACAATAGGATTATCTGCAACAGATGCAGATGGCGATGCCATAACGCTTTCTGTTACTGATCTTCCTTCATTTGCAGTATTTACAGATAGTGCTAATGGAAACGGAAGTATAATCGTAAATCCGGTTGTGAGCACAGAAGGACTATATTCAGTGATTGTTACTGCTACAGATAGCAAAGGAGGAATAGCTTCCCAAACAATTACAATTACCATAAATGCCCCAAGTGTTCCGGTAAATCATGACCCAGTATTAACATCAGTTCCTGCTCAGACAGTAACAGCTCCAAATACACTTTCTGTTGATATTTCATCTTCAGATCAGGATGGTGATGTCATTATATTGACTGCAACTGACCTACCTTCATTTGCAGTATTTACTGATCATGGCAATGGAACAGGAAACCTTGTATTTAATCCGTTAGCTTCAAATGCAGGAAATTACAATGTTACTATTACCGCTACTGATTCTAAAGGAGCATCGTCTAATATAGTTGTAGCGCTTACTGTACAGGCACCTGTTCTCTCTGACGTTGTTGTTTACAGAGTTAATGCGGGAGGTACGGTAATTACGGATGCAGTTCTTGACTGGGCTGTAGATACTAAGAACGTACCAAGTTCATATCTTGATTTAGTTGAGAATCCAACAAACCTTGTTTCTGGTTCTGCAACTTATTCAGGAGTAAATACAACTGGTGCGCCGAATAATATATTCGGATACTACAGATATAGCACATCTTTACCATTGCAGTACAACTTCCCTGTAACAAATGGAACATATGAAGTGACACTTTATTTTATTCCTAAAGTAGCTGCAGCAGGAAACAGAGTTGCAAGAGTTATGTTGGAAGGTGTTGCTGCCGGACCTAACATAGATTACTTTGCAGAAGCTGGTGGTGATCTGCCATTCAAAAAGACCTATCAGGTAAACGTCACTGACGGTGTGCTGGATTTTGATCTGGTAAGAGTAAGCAATAACCCGACACTTTCTGGTATTGAAGTGGTATCAGTAGTGGGAGGAGGAACTCCGGTTAATCATAATCCTGTAATTGCATCGATTGGTGCGCAATCTGTTACAGTTCCTGCCAGCCTGAATGTAAACGTTTCAGCAACGGATCAGGATGGAGACGCAATTACTTTATCTGTAAGCGGTTTACCTTTATTTGCCAACTTTACAGATAATCTTAACGGAACAGGAACTATTGTAGCAAATCCTGGAACAAGTCATGCCGGAACTTACAATTTGGTTTTAACAGCAACAGATAGTCATGGCGGAACAGCAACTCAGAATTTTTCAATAGTTGTAAATGTTCCGGTGAATCATAGTCCGGTATTGGCAGCATTAGCTCCTCAGACTGTTACTATTCCGAACAGCCTTACTATAGGAGTATCTGCAACAGATGAAGACGGTGATTTAATTACCTTATCTGTTAGTAACTTACCTTCGTTTGCTGTATTTACCGATAATGCCAATGGAACAGGAAGTATTCTGGTTAATCCTTCTTCAAACACAGAAGGCTTGTATCAGGTAACTGTTACTGCAACTGACATACACGGAGCTTCAGCATCTCAGGTAATCACAATTATTGTTAATGCTGCCGGCGCACCTGTAAATCATAGTCCAGTGATTGCATCAATTGCAGCTCAATCCGTAGTAGCACCAAATACCCTTGTTATTCCTGTTTCGGCAGTGGATCAGGATGGAGATGTTATTATGCTTTCTGTTAGTAATTTACCTTCATTTGCAACATTTACAGACAGTCTCAATGGCAAAGGGGGAATTGTAGTAGCACCTTCCGTTTCCAATGCAGGAACTTACGATCTGACAATTGTTGCCACAGATTCTAAAGGAGCTTCTTCAAATCTGATAGTATCATTAACTGTGAGCACACCAGTTGTTGCAGATCAGATAATTTACAGAGTTAATGCTGGTGGTTCTGCTATCGCTGATCCAGTTTCCAACTGGTCTGTTGATACCAAAAATTCACCAAGCCCTTACCTTGATTTGGTAACCAATACTACTAACCTCATTTCTGGATCTGCTACTTATTCAGGAATTAATAACACAGATGCACCTAATAATCTATTTGGGTACTACAGATACAGTACAACTTTGCCGCTTGAATATAATTTCCCTGTTGCCAATGGTAATTATAAAGTGAAGATATATTTCAAACCAAATGTGGCTAATCTGAAAAACAGAGTGGCAAGTATTGCATTGGAAGATGTAGTAGTTGCTCCGAATATGGATTATTATGGAGAAGGTGGAGGAGATTTTCCATTCCAGAAAACGTTTGTAGTTCAGGTAAATGATGGAGTTCTTAATTTTGATTTGATCAGAGTTACGAACAACCCTTCGATTTATGGAATTGAAATCTCAACTACAAATGAAAATCCTCCGGTTAGATTTGCTCAATTTGCATCTTCATCTGTATTAAGCAATAACCTAAACGTAAGTCTTTCTCCAAACCCTGCATCAGATGTTCTGAATGTAGAGTTCATTGAAGAAATCGATCAGCAAGTTAAGATCTCGTTGATTGACGAGATGGGTAAAGTTGCTTTAGAAATTCCTGCAGAGACATATTCAATGGGAGCAGTTAGATTAGATCTTTCGAACTTGACACCTGGAATGTACCTATTGAATGTAACAACTGAAGATGGAAAAAATAAAGTACTGAAGGTTATTAAAAGATAGATTTAGAATATAATCTGATAATATAAAGCCCGGAGGTTTATACTTCCGGGCTTTTTGTTTAATTGTAGATTAATTCAAATTAAGATAATAGATTAATACTTTACCAGTCCTTTGGCAATGTCCTTAAAGAAGATTTTACAAGGGAGGAGAATATAAAAAAGCCTGAATTGGATCAGGCTTTCTATAATTTTGAATTAATGGATATTCAGTTTTTCCTTTAGTTCTCTGATATATTTAAAAGTCCTGATAGAGACTTTGATTCTGGTCTTTAAACTTCCACCACCTTTAGCTTCTCCGAATTTTCTTGTTTTAAATACAACTGGAATTTCATAGATAGTACCATGTTTTGTAGCAAAATACTGGGCATAAAGATCAAGGGAAAAGTCATACGGAGCTTTATCCTTTAAATAGGTCCTGTAAAAGTCTTTGCTGAATACTTTGGGTTGTGCTCCTATATCAGCAAGTTTAACTCCAAGCTCAGCTGATGCTATCAATTGCATCATATAAGTAAAAAATGCAGGTCCCCAGGCTCTGTTCTGTCTCTTACCTTTTACGAAAGCCTTTGGATTATTGATCTCTTTAAATTTCTCATATGCAATGATTACATCAACAGGATCAGTTTGTAAATCCGCATGAGTCCATGCTAAAACATTTCCTTGAGCAGCATCTAATCCGGATAATATGCCAAAACCATATCCCTTATTAATTTCAACTTTTACTGATCTGAATCTGGGATCATTGACTTTACTGAATTCTTGTATCAAAACTTCGGATGAATTATCCGTAGAACCGTTATTAACTAAAATTACTTCTATGTCTTGTCTCTCTTTTAATGCTTCTCTGAATAGCTTGATAATATGAGGGATATTCTTAGCCTCATTATAACAAGGAACTATAATTGAAAGATCTCTTTCCGCTAAACTCATGAACTAAATTAATTTTTCTGGTAAACTTCAATAAACGAATCTCCTTCTTTTCTAGGAGAAGGGAAGGTATCAATCAATTTATATTTAGAGCGAAGGACATCTCTTGTTTTTTCAGGATAAAAATTGTCTAGAGAGGGTACTTCTTCAAATAAAATAAGATCAAATTCATTATTTAATATTCTTTGATTCACTTCATTAACCTGTTTGTCAAACATACCTATATTCAGATGGTACCATAATGGAAGGTCTGTCACTGGTGTATATTTCAGTTCATAGGATAATGGAGTAAGTTCAGACATGTTAAGGACTTTTAAGTCTTGTCCTTTTTTCCCGAAATCCGTTTTTAGAATTTTATGAAGACCTTCTACAGTCTTTTCCGGCATAGAAACCTTTCCAAAGGATTTTAATCCTGTAACAACCCATGGTCCACTATCTGCTTTTTTCTGCTCTTTAACTCCAACAGCAGGCCCATCGGAGATTTTTAACATCCTGCCTGCATATTTCCAAAACATGGCGGACCACCATAAGAATAAGCACAAAATGAATATTGGTAGCACAGTAACTTTTTCAAACGCAATATTCAGGTTTATGTTTGTCAGAAAAAAAGCAAAAGCAAATGCATGAAAGTAAGTAGTAGTATCTGATGGCAGCCTGCTTGTAACTTTAGTAATCAAAGTCTCTGCTATAATGCCAATCGTAATAAGGGTGAAGAAAACTGCTTTTTTATCCTTAAGAAAAGCAGCTACATCCTTAAGCTTATAAAGAATGATAATAATGAATACAACTATATAAAATTTCTCCCAATGAGACTCACCCAAAAATGAATTAAGGAAGTTTATGGCTTTTAATCTTGACTGATGAGGTGGTTGACCATAATTGAACCAATATCCGAATCCATATTTAAGAAAGGGTTTTATCACAATAAATCCTGTCAGAAAGGTAGCACCTGTATAGATAAGGATAGGTACGATTTTTCTTTCATATAAGAAATTTAAAATAATCAATGCAAGGCAGAAAAAAGAACGCCAGTCCGCCATAGTCCTGCTTTGTAAAGAATGAAAGGAATGTAAAGACGGAGGCAATTACTAAGTAGCCTATTCTGAATTTACTTTTTTCCTGAAAGATATAATGAAGTACAAACTGGATAGCGAACAGCTCGAATACAAAAGCTGTATTGTTATACCAGGGCCAGAAGAATATGAATGTATACGAGAAGCAGAATACCAGCGTGGAAAAGAGAATTACAGCAGGTTTAACGTTAAGAGTTTTTAATATAGTTCTGAAAGACAGAAGAGATAGTACATTAATTAAAAATTGTGCTTTCAATAAAGATGACATAAATGGCCCAAAAATCTTAAAAAAGATAGTAGGGAATATAAAGAAGCCAAATCCTAACGGCATTCCGAAATCTTTAAACGGAACCTGTCCCAAATAAAGCCTGTAGGAACCTTCCCAGGTCAGATACAAATTATCTCTGAATGGCAGTGTGAAAAATAAAGGAAATACTGAAAAAGCTATGATGAAGAAAAATTCGATAAAGAAAAGTTGTCTTTCTGAAAATCTGGATTCTAGCATTGTTTATATCTTAGGAAGATTGAAAACTCGTTGTTTGGGTTTAAAAGGAGTAACTATTAGTGAAAGTTCATACGCGCCAGTCCCTCTGTAGTTTCTGGTGAGTGAAGAGGAGTTAAGATCGTAGCTTAATCCCATTGAATAATAGTTATTGCCAAAACTTAATGTAAATATAAAAGAATCCTCAATTCTATACCACATTCCAAATCTAATCTCATTCGGGACAAGTGGTTTTGATGCAGGTTTATAATAAAACTTTTCATCAAGAAGGTAATAATGAAGGCTTAAGCCCAGATTTATTTGTCTGAAGCGGTCCTGTAATTGAACTATTGTATTTGGAAGAATATAAACTCTGTCTTTTAATTTGGTTTCCAGTCCTGCATTGAACTTATAAAGAACAGGAAGTCTTTCATCCGAAGCTGCATATAGTCCTGATTTAGGTCTGTTAAAGTGGTAAACTGACATTCCGACGAAGGAACTGAAATTTGCCCCTCTGCGTCCGTAGTTTCTCAGTGGGTTAAAGTAATACATAACACCTCCGGTGAGATCAGGTCTTGTGCTGGTATGGTTTCTGAGGTTAACATCTAAATGTACATTAGGATCTATACCTTCGGGCGTATATTGACTTCCCCATTGCAGCTGATCGTAATTCACGCTTTTTTGAATAAATCCTATCTGTGCTCCGAATAGCACATGATGCAACGATGCCAGGGGAGATCATATGATCCGTTAACGCTTGCTCCAAGAGTTTTCAGAATTCCATCTCCGGTCTTATCATTATTGACTGTCAAACCAATGGCTCCATAAGGACTTCTCGTTTTGCCCGGTCTGAAAAACGGATTTATAACAGATACCTGACTGGTGGAATAAGGTGCTCCGATACTTTTCCATTGAACTCTGTGATTCATGGAAATGGAAAAACCACTATATGTAGCAGATAGGGCGGGGTTTAAATATAAGGCAGCAGGATAAAACTGTGAAAATTGAGCATCCTGGGCGTTACTGATTCCGGTGAATAATATTGAGGCAATAAATAATATGCCTAAGCTTAATTTAAATTTCATTATTCTACCTGATTAATGTAATAGTACCAGACTTTTCAATTTTGTTTCCATTATCTTCCTTTGCTTTCAAAACATAGGTGTACGTGTCCATAGGAGCGTTGTTGCCGTCCCAACCAACATTGTTGGCCTCAGCTAAATCAGTTGTAGAGTAAAGAACTTGTCCCCATCTGCTGTATATGGTAAAGCTAAAGTCTTCAGGGGCCAATTTCCCGTAGACCTTTATGACTTTATTTTCAGGGTTGGTTTCATATGGGCTTAAAGCATTCGGTATCCAGTATGATTCCCGGGCTTGTAGAGCTGTATCCTTTACCAGGATTTGCACCTCTCTGGATATCTCACAACCATTAATATCAGTAAGAATCAACGCAGCTTCATAAAGTCCTCCCTCTATAAAATTATGAGCCAGGAATTTTTTATCAGAGGATGTTCCATCACTCAAAATCCATTCGAAGGATTTTATTTTTAAAGGATTGAGGTCTGATGTATTAAGGAAGTATACAGAATCCAGTGTTGTAGTTTGTATGATGATTCCTCTGTCTGAATCAATAGTATCATTCACTGTTATAATGTCAAAAGAAGCAACAGGAGTTTCCATAATGGATATCGATATGCTGGAGCTGCTTTCTTCTCCTTTATTATCATAGGCGGTAGCAGTAATAAAATTTGGTCCTGGATCAAGATTTCTGAGAGTTAGTGTATATGGTGCTGATAAATCAGTACCTACCAGTTGATCGTTTGCATAGAATTCTACCTTGGTAATTATACCATCTTCATCGGTTGAAGTGGCAGTCACGGGTATTTCTGAGCAAAAGGAGTAAGTGCTATTGGATACAGGTGAAGTTATGTTGACGACAGGTGGTTTATTAGGACTATTAATGTGAATCACCACTTTGTTGGATGTGTCTCTTTTTCCGTTATCCCCTACAACCACTGCATATACTTCAAAATTACCTTCAAATGAATTGTTCCAGCTATATTGATAGTCGGGAGCAGTGCTTTCTCCTATTTTTATATCATTTGCATAAAATTCGATTTTTACGCCTGAATTGTCAGGGTCTGTTACATTTGCAGAAAAATCAATGGTTGAGCCAAACTCATAATTACTATTTGTTTCAGGAGAAATCAGCGAAACACTAACAGGTCTCTTGCCTATAGATATTAGTACCGGAGCAGATGCAACTTTAGCTCCATCGTTGTCGGTAGCAAATGCTACGATTTCATAATCTCCGATTGGTGCATTTGTCCAGGTAAATGAAAAATCAGGGTAAAGACGTGTAGTTGTTAAAACCCCATTAATATAATATTCTACATTTATTATGGAACCATCTGGATCATTAGCGCTCACATTTAACAGGATAGGCTCCGAATAGGTGAATTTAGTCCCATTGGTAGGTGTAATTATAGAAATAGAAGGAAGTTTATTGCTTACTGTAATCTGGATGGTTTCAGACTCTTCTTTATTTAAATTATCAGTTGCTTTTACTGTAATATTATAAGTGCCTAATGGAAGGTTATCAACTGTCAGGTTATAAGGGGCTGTAGTGGAGGTTCCTAAAAGGGAATCATTTAGGAAAAATTCGACCTTGCCGATAGAGCCATCGTTGTCGGTAATAGTCGTGTTGATTAATACCTGATCATTAGAGTCAAATGCCTGATTGTTTGCAGGGGTATTGATTTTTACTACAGGAGGTGCATTATAAATGGTTATGGTTATCGGAGCGGATGTGGTGGTTTCGTTGTCATCGTCTGAAGCTTTTGCAGTGATCACATAAACACCTTCAGCTAAATTTGTCCAATTGAAAGTAAAAGGTTGAGTTGTACTTTCTCCGATTTTTGAACTACCGTTGAATAATTCTACTAAAACAACATTGCCATCTATGTCAGTGGCATTGACTTCAAAATTGATATTTCCTGGAGTTAAAGTCTGATTATCTGCTGGCTTAATAATACTCACATCAGGAGGAATATTGGTAGTGACATTAACTACAATTTTAATTGCAGCAGAAACATTTTGTTTACCAAGGTTATCATAAGCAACCGCTGTAATGCTATATGTTCCATTCTGAACATTTCCCCATGTATAGGAATATGGACCGGTGAGATCTTCTCCTAGAATTGTTGTTCCATTATAAAACACAACCTTGCTGATAGAACCGTCACTATCTGAAGCGTCTGCCGTAATTTCTATATCAGCCCCCGTTTCATACACAGATAAATTAGCCGGAGAGGTGATTTTTACAGTTGGAGGATTGTTTACAACCGTGATATTAATAGTTTTGGTTGCAATAGCTCCTGCATTGTCCGTAGCTCTTGCAGTTATGGTATAGCTGCCCTCTGGCACGTTATTCCAATTAATACTGTAGGGAGCTGTATTGTCAGAGCCAATAAGGTTAGAGCTGTTATAGAAAAACTCTACTTTAGTAATAGTGCCGTCTTCATCTGTTGCAGTTGCTGCAATTGTAATATTGGCTCCCGGAGAAAATTTAGCATTGTTTAAAGGCGCCGTTATATTTACAACCGGAGGGGTATTGGTAATGGAGAACTGGATTGGAAGAGAGGTCGTTGTACCGCCTATATTATCTGTAGCTTTTGCCGTAATGGTGTAAGTGCCCAGAGGGATATTCTTCCATATAAAAGAAAAAGGAGTAGTAGTTGATTCTCCTATTTTGGTAGTACCATTAAAGTATTCGACTTTAGTAATAGTGCCATCTGCATCAACCGCATTAACCTTTAGTTCTACATCCGTAGCAAAAGGAAAAGAACTATTATTAGTAGGAGCAACGATGCTGATGGTTGGTAAAGTATTTGTAACAGTAACTGTGATAGCAGTTTTGGATACCCCACCATTATTGTCTGTTGCCTTAGCTATTACTTTATATGTTCCTGTTGAAAGGGGTGTCCAGGAAATCTGATATGGAATTGCAGTAGACGATCCTATTAAGATCGTATCTTTATTGTTTACGGTATAGTAAAACTCGACTTTGGTGATTGTCCCATCGGTATCTGTTGCATTTGCTTCAATATTAATAGCTTTACCTGCAGCACTGCTGCTGTTATTGGCAGGCTTGGTTATTGTTATGACAGGTAAGGTATTTTTAACAACCAGAGTAATCGTTGCTGAAGCTGTGCCTCCTCCATTGTCGGTGGCAACCACTTTGATTGAATAAGTTCCTTCCTTTGTGGGAGTCCAGTCAAAGCTATAAGGAGCAGTTAAGTCTTCACCTAGTTTTGTTGTTCCATTATAGAACTCCACTTTAGCTATCGAACCATCCGGATCACTCGCATCTGCTTTTATTGAAATAACAGAACCAGGTGCGAAGACAGCATTGTTTAATGGCTGTGTTATTTTTACAATAGGAGGGATGTTCCCGAATTCAAAAGCTCCCATATCAAATGCAGCTCCGGAAGGTCTGGGAGCAAGATCAAAATCTTTCGTAACACCAAACGAAGTTAAATCTTTCCCTTTGTCAATTGCAGGTGAGGTAGATTGCAAGTGAACATCATAAGGAGCTGTTCCACTTACAAACTGTACATCCTCTATATTATTGGTAAGGTAATTATTGGATTCTTCAAATTGAGTGACATCATTAGCTCTCTTAAGCAGGCTTCTGCCAGGTCCAGCTTTTGCAATGATGTTGTTATATACTCTTTTTGGACCGCCTCCTGGTCCGAAAAAATTAAAACCATCCAATCCTGCATTGATGATTGTGTTATTGAAAAAGTTATAGTATCCGACCCTTACAACAGCAGCTCCATCCCAACATACAAATCCATATTCTTTAGGGTTTATAATTACGTTATTGAAGATATCCTGATTTCCCATGGCGTGGTTTTGGATACCATTTCCTGTTCCGTTTTCTATCCAGTTATTATAGGCTTTTCCGGTTGTCCCTTCTCCAAGTAATAGTCCTTCATTTTGAGTTTCTTCGTTTCTAAGACCATAATTTTTGATTATGTTATTGTATACCTCACAGTCCTGGTCTGCGTTTTTGACCTGAATGCCATCCAAACCTGTGTTTTCGGTAATATTGTTATAAACCCTGGCACCAACTATCGAATGAGAATGTATTATTTTGGGGCAGTTTGTAGAAGGGTTGTTTTCGCAAGGGCAATTAATGGTTCCTTCCTTGTACCATCCATATCCCATATAGATTCCTTCGCCTCCGGTATGGTGGATATAATTATCATGAATTATCGGATTGTACATGGTCCAAACACCTCTTTCTGCAGATCCGTTGCATAACGGATTTGTTTTCGCTCCTATTCCTGCAAATCCTGAAGTGTCAGAGCCCGTGTTAGGGCTGGCTCCGGCAACTTCAACGTAAGCAATTTCAAAGTTAGTGGTGAAGTCTTTTGCATCTAAAAAGAAATTATTTTTATTCCTTGCCGTTACCTTAAAGCCATACTTCACAGCCGGGTCACCGTTTCCAAGAAATTTAAAGTGCTTTGAGTTACGAAATATAACACCATATTCCCTGGTGTCTATTATAGTTTGTCCTCCACAGTTTTTGATGATGATAGGCTGGCTTTCAGTACCTGCAAAATTAGCTATGATAATACCCCTGGAATATTGAATATTCTTAAAACAGAACACATTCCCAGGCTTAATTTTTATATCATTTGCGTTGATTGCCCAAGGTGTTGCCAAGGTAATTTCGACTCCATTATGTAATACTTTACCATTGGCTTGTAAAGTGAAATCACATCCGCAATCCTGGGCAGATAAGGTATTGAATATGCTAAGCAGGATGCAAAATAATATTGATGAAGCTTGAAATTTCATATTGTAAAAGTGCTATTAACAAATAGGAGGACTAGACAATCGGAGCAATTAATAAATACTTCCTTTTTGAAGGTTTATATTTTTATATTTTTTATACAATAAGTTATATTGACTTAAAGATATTACTTTTGTTTTATCTTTTCAATACTGGGCTTATACGATAATTTTATTACATGTGTCAGATTTCTGTGAAAAGTCAAATTTAAATGTTGATACATATATGGAGGGATAATTGTAATGATAAGGGATGATTTAGATTGTGATTTGTATTAAAACGTTGGAAATTAAAATTTTAAATGGTGAGTCGAAGAGTCTGAAGAGTAAAATTCAAAGTTGGATTCTCTGATTATGGATAAAAAAAATCTTTCTATTGGTATATATTCATATTTAAGATCTTGAGATTTTTTTAGGTAAGAATGATCTCACACCAAAACCTATTTAAGGCAAAATTTTGATGTTAATGTGTCAATACATACTGGTCGTCTTACTATTTTCATAATTTATAGTTAAAGGTCTTTTAGTATAAATTAAATCAGTTTAGATATAAAGCTAATATGTAAGTTCTGAGCAATACTAGCTGTAACCTTTGCCTATTCTATGCTTAAAAAATTAATCTCTTAAAATAAGCAATGAAGTCTGACTTTTTTATGGATAAATAATCGACTCTGTCAGGTTAATATTTATTCAGGAATTTTACAGTTTTTCTACTTTTTATTTTATATTTTTACAATGATGTATAAAGCTGGATACCACCCCTGGCCAGCTTTGTACAGAGGTATATAAATCAACTTGAGTTGAGATAATGCCTTGGGACTAATTAAATCTTTTTAAGCTATTAATCCGTTAAGACCAAGGGGATAATATGAGTTTAATATGCAACAGAATAAAACTATCATTTTGTGTGGCGGATCTATTGATTTTTTAAATCTTCCCATCAACACCAATCAGTCACATGCAATGATACCTGTTAATGGCAAACCCGTCATTGGCTGGATTCTCGATGATCTTTTATCAGAAGGAATAAATGAAGTAATCATAACAAGGAAAGCAACGGATTTTCAGCTTTGTGATTTTTTATTCAACTCCTACAGGAAGAGAATGAAAATTACGCAGGTGCCGCTTCTTTTCAACGGAAATATATTAGATTCCCTTCGTGCAGGATTGGATCTGGCAGCTACAGACGGAGAAGTAAAAGTTATTCTTGGAGATACATTGATCTACGATTCATATAAAGAAAAGGGAGATTATGTATATGTGCACGAAGTTAAAGAGTCTCATCGTTGGTGCCTTGCCAGTATCGATAAAGATGGAAGAATAATAGATTATATAGATAAAAAAGAAGACGTACCCGCACCTAATTTTGCATTGTGCGGATATTACAATTTTCAAAATGGTCAGTATCTTAGAAAGGTTCTGGTTAAAGCACTTGCCGATGGAAAAAAGCAACTTAGTGATGTGCTGAAATTGTATGGAGAAAAGCATAGTCTTCAGGCTATCAAAGCCCAGCACTGGTATGACTTTGGGAATATCGACAACCTGGTTTCTTCAAGACAAAGGCTATTGCAGGGAAGATTTTTTAATTCTCTGACAATTGATGGTGTTTTAAATACAATTACCAAAAACAGTACTTACAATGAGAAACTAAGAGATGAGCTGAATTGGTATTTTCAGATTCCGGACGAATTAAAGGTGCTAACTCCCCGCATTATCAATCATAGTCATACTGATGAAACCATTAAGATTGTTCAGGAATACTATGGATATTCTACCTTATCGGAGCTATTTCTGTATGCAGATATTCATATAGAAACATGGAGGTCTATCCTTAATAAATTATTCAGCATACATGGTAAATTCAGAGAGTACAAAGGGGAGTTGAGCAGAGCTGATGTAAGCAAAATTTACAAAGATAAAACCCTTGAAAGGTTGGATACCCAGAAAGGACTTAATAGCTACTGGAATACTCTTTTGTCAAAGGAATCTATTGTCTGGAACGGAAAGAAATTAGTAAATGCCTTCGAATTGATCGATACTTTATCAGATTCAATTGAAGAGTTAATTGATCATGCAAACATTACAGTAATTCATGGCGATTACTGCTTCTCTAATATTCTTTTTGATATCAATACCCAGATTACTCGTCTTATTGATCCAAGAGGGAGCTTCGGTAAGAAAGGAATTTATGGTGATTCAAGATATGACATTGCAAAGCTGAGACACAGTATTTGCGGTTTGTATGACTATATTGTTTCTGATTTGTTTACAGTACAGGAAGTTAGTGAAGGAGTATTTGAAACTGCTATTCTTGCTTCCGAAACATCTTTAAGACTGGAGAGTATCTTTGATAAATTAATAGTAGAAAACGGATATAAGTTAGAAGAAATTAAGCTTATAGAAGGACTCCTGTTTATCTCTATGCTTCCTCTTCATAAAGACAAGCCAGAGCGTCAGAAACTGATGTATTTAAGAGGACTCGCGTTGCTGAATGAGGTAGCAACATTAAAAAAAGAAAAAAACATATCTGCTTTATGAGAATTGTGATAGATCTTGACGGAACTATTTGTCCGATTAAGGAAAAAGGAGAATCTTATGCTGATCTTAAGCCATTTGATGGGGCTAAAGATAGAATTAAAGAGCTGAAAGATGCTGGTCATTACATAATTATCAACACTGCGAGAAACATGGCAACATGCGAAAGCAATGTAGGTAAGGTAATGAAAAATGTAGGTAAAATAACACTTGATTGGTTAGAGGAGCATGGAATAGTTTATGATGAAATATTCTTCGGAAAGCCTAATGGTCATGTGTATATTGACGACAGAGCTTTAAGATTCTCTGGCTGGGATACTGTAACGCAGCCTTTAATCAATGAAATTGCCAAGGAAAGATGAAAGTAATTCTACCAATGGCAGGTCGTGGTTCCCGCTTCAATGGCAGCGGGTATAACGTACCAAAGCCTTTTATACCTGTTGAAGGTAAACCTATGTTTGCCTGGGCAATGCAAAGCATTGAAGGAATTGACTGTTCCGAGCTGATTGTTATTGCTTTAAAGGAACATGAAGAAAGTTTCAAACTGACTGATCTGATCTCTGAATTTGCTCCTGCTAAAACAAGATTGGTTTTGATAAATGACGTTACCGAAGGACAATTGTGTACAGTCCTTGCGGCAAGGGATTTTATTAATGATGATGAAGATATTCTCATTATCAGTTCTGATACAATTGTTATTTCAGATATAGGAAAAGAAATCCTGAATAAGAGAGAAGGGTGTAAGGGAATTATTTCTGTTGCAGATATGCCAGGTGACAGATGGAGTTTTGCCAGGTTAAATAAAGATGGATTTGTTGACTTAGTTGCTGAAAAAGAAAGAATATCTGATCATGCAAGTACAGGAATATATTACTTTTCCAGTGGTAAGGAATTTGTAGATATGGCCGAAGAAATAGTTAACAACAAAGAAAAAACAAAAGGAGAGTACTACGTCATTCCTCTTTATCAGAAGCTGATCAACAGCGGTTATAAAGTAATGATTTCAGAAGCTTCAGAAATGTGGGACTTGGGGACACCTGAATCATTAAATACTTTTTTAAAAACTAAAGGAGGAAGGGAAGGCGGAGGTTAATCCCTTAGAAAACTTACTATTGCTGCATTTACATCATCAGGCTTTTCATAATTAGAAATATGGCCAGCCTGATCTACTTCCTGAAATTTTATTGACGGAAGTATTTTTTTGTATTTTTCACTTGCAGCTATTGGAACCACCGGGTCTTGTTTTCCCCAAATCAATAATACTTTTTTATTTCTCTCCTGAAGTCTTTCAATAGCAGGAGTCAGGTCTTCTGCTAGGATATTAGACCAGGCTGATCTGGCATCAGCTTTTACTCCTTTAAATTCCGAAAGGAATTTCAAATGGGATTCGTATTCAACCAGCTTTTTTTCCATCAAAAAATTCAGCCATTTGTTTTTGTACACATCTTGGATACCAATAGACACTCACAAGGAAATTTCCTGATATGGGATTATCAATGTACCATCTTTTTTTACCCGGATTTACTGCAATTGGAGAGATCAGTATTATCTTACCAGTTTTTTCAGGATATTTATCTGCAAACCCTGTTGCGATGCTTCCTCCCATAGAAACTCCAATGATTTCAAAAGGTCCGGACAGTTTCAATGAATCTGTTAATTCGTTGATCTGAGATACAAATAAATCAAGTGTCTGAGCTTCATTGATCCTGTCAGAATATCCTCTTCCGTACATATCAAATTTAAGCACCTTAAAGCCGGAGTCCACCAGAGCTTTATAATTTTTCTCCCATACATAATCGCCTATCACGCTTCCTCCGTGAAGAAGAATTATGGTTTTTGCAGTATCCGGACCCTCCAGGTTGTATCTTGTTATTCCTTTTGATAATCGGATGAACTCACCTGTAATTCCTTTTCTTGCCGATGCATTCATTATTTTGTTTTCCTGATTAAGTGCATAAAAACTATAAACACCTGTCAGGGCTACAACGGTTGTAAGAAAACCGATTATCAGAAATAATTTTATTTTTTTCATCTAAGAAAAGGAAAAAGCAGGATTAATGGTGAAGTTTTTTGATCACCTTAGCAGGAACCCCAGCAACAACAGTGAATGGAGGTACATCTTTAGTTACAACTGATCCAGCTGCTATAACGGCGCCTTCTCCAACTGTGACACCTTTTAGAATCATTGATTTTGTGGCAATCCAGACATTGTCACCAATAGTGACGGAAGATGTTTTGCCGTCAGAAAAATGGTCATTAGCACTGTGGAAATCACTGTCAAGGATAAGCACGTAAGGAGCAATCCTTACATTTTTCCCAATAGTCACTTCACTTTTAACAGTTATATGCACTCCATTGATTCTGGAGTTAGAGCCTACAGTAAATTTAGCGCCTTTATGTACATATATTTGAGTAGGGTTAAAGATAGACCATATTCTTACTTTATCACCCAAAGAAATAAAACCTTTATTTTTGATGATGGGCTTTCCGTTAGTGGAAACCATGGAGCCTATCTTATTGCAATTTCTTAAATAAAACTTTGCAGACACTAGTCTCCAGCCAGCACCTATAATTTCCTGTGTTATTTCAAGAAGAGAATTGTCTTTGTTCTTTTCTTTTAATTGTGAAAATTGGGCCCTAAGTGTACTCGCAGTAGTAGTCATATGCTGATATTGGTTGAAAGTTTATGCAATTGATTCAGTTAATTCAAAACTTTCCGTTTCACTTACATTTAAGTGAGTCAGGTTCCAGACCAAAGCCCTGTAGAAGGCTTTTAGATGGTCAAACTCACCTTTTGCTATAAACTTTAAAGTATTTTTAGGAACTGAAATGAAAAAGAAAAATAAAAGGCTGATCAGGAGTTTTATTCCAAATACATTCCTTCTCATAAAAACTACTCTGTTTCTATTCATGTAGTAGGTTTTAAGGATGCTGTTTTTTCCTACTGACATTGATTCTTTATGATAGATCTTGGTTACTCCCGAATAATAAATTTTGAATCCGGCTCTTTTAGCGCTTTCACACCAGTCATGTTCTTCATAATATAGAAAAAACAATTCAGGCATGAGTCCAATGGTTTTTATGAGTTTTCTGGAAACAAGCAGCGCGGCACCATGTCCCAGGAATGTTTCTCTAACGTCGTTATATTGGCCGTTGTCAGTTTCCATACTGCCGATTTTTCTTCCTCTTCCAGTAAAGGGGTTGATAGAATATGAACCTGCGTATTGGATGATGTTGGTTCCGTAATAGACAATTTTGGGAGTTACCATTCCGATATTACTGTTGTTCTGCATCAATGAAACAAGAGGTCCCAGGAAATCCGGTTCAACCTCTGTGTCATTATTGAGAAAAAGAAAATATTCCCCTTTAGCTACTTTAATA
Source organism: Sporocytophaga sp. (assembly GCA_024707265.1). Taxonomy (GTDB): domain Bacteria; phylum Bacteroidota; class Bacteroidia; order Cytophagales; family Cytophagaceae; genus Sporocytophaga. The sequence continues at coordinate 190,801 of JANQAB010000008.1, forward strand.
CCTAAGTTATTGCCACCTGAGAATCCAAGGTTTTGTTTACTCCGGATTAACTGAACTTCCGGATAAGCAGCTATAGAGGACAGGTCTTCAGAAGATGCATTATCCACCACAATAATTTCTATGTTGGGATAATGTACCTTTCTAAGAGATTCGATTAATTCACAAGTAACTTTAGCCTGGTTATAATTAATTGAAATGATTGATACTAAAGGCTGGTCAGACATTTTCTTTCTGGATTAAAGCCGGAATCGTTTTCAAAATAATTTTTATATCATTTACAAAAGAGTAGTTGAGTGCATAGTCGATATCAAGCTGAATACGTTCAGCCTCGGACATTTCTCCTGTTCCTCTTTTAGTAACTTGCCATAGACCTGTAATTCCGGCTGGAGCCAGAAAGCGCGTAGTAAACTTGTCCGTTGTAATTTTTTCGGCTTCGTATAATGGAAGAGGGCGATTACCAACAATAGACATATCTCCCTTAAGCACATTGAATAATTGAGGAAGTTCATCTATGCTAGTATTTCTGATAAACTTTCCAACACGAGTTACTCTTGGATCATTATTTATTTTGATAAATGTACTTCCGTTTTTCAGGGTTTTATTTTTAAAATGTACCTTTTCACAAAGGGCATTTCCATCAAGATAAACAATGGACTGGCAGGAGATCCGTTGCTCTTTGCACGAATCACAAAGTTCATTTTCAGCAATCAATGATGCTTGCCCTTCTTTTTTTATTGTACTGATTAAGGTGAGCAATATCTTTCAACTTACTATCAGCCCCTGTACCCATGGAACGGAATTTATAAAAGTTGAAGATCTTATACCCTGTTCCCACTCTTTTGGAACTATAGAATATTGGTCCTCTGGATTCAATAACTATAAGTAAACCCAAAATGCAGAAAAATGGGAAAAGGAAAATCAGAATTGAAAGAGAAATGGCAATGTCAAATATACGCTTAGAAAGGGGTATCTTATAGGAAGCTGGAATATCCTGTTCCTGCACCTCTTCTTCTGCAACTTCAACAGGCTCAACAGGGTTTGCAATAAGATAACGAACTCTTTTTACAAAGTTTTCTTTGTCGAAATTTGTAGGAAAAAGTTCGTTAACACCTTGTTGATGTATTTGCTTTTTGGTCTTAATATCAAGATTGTCTGCAATAAGAATAAAAGGTGTATTTCTCGAAGACTTATGTCCTCTCAGTCTTTGAAACAGAGTTGTACCTTTGGGGCCATCAAAAGGGCCTTCCGTAACGATTGCTTCAAAACCTTCATTCTCCTCTGATATTGCGTACAGTAAGCTAATACTATTGTCAAACCAACGAATGTTAAATTCGTCCTGAAGTTTATCTGTTAAGCTATGAATGAGGTCTGAGTTCGTTCCAACAAATGCGATTTTGGATTTCATTCAGGTTGAGATTAAGCCAAAGCCCTTTCAGATATACGTAATACGTTTGAAATTCTTAATTCAAGTTCTTCCGGATTAAATGGCTTTACAACATAATCATGAGCGCCTAATCCCAGAAACTTAATTTTTTCAGCACTGTTGTCCATTGCAGATAATACTATTACTGGTATATGTCTGTAAAATCCGCTGGCCTGAAGTTGTTCCATAAACTCCTGACCGCCCATTTCAGGCATATTGATATCAGTAATAATAACATCAGGGATGTTTCCCTGTTGCATCCAATCCAATGCTTCTTTTCCATTGTTCTTTTTAATAACCTCATATTTTTCATTAAAGAAATAATAGATGATTGTTAAAATGGATTTCGCATCGTCAACTGCTAGTATAGTTTTTTTCATAAAAATAGATTTTAAAAATTCCCTTTAATTTTTTACTTTTTTTATTTGAAACTTTGCAAAATTATGACCGTATAGTGTATTTCCCTCCATAGATCATATTATAAATTTAACTAAAAAATTGTAAGCATTAAACTCCTGAAAAGTATATTTCCCTAATTTTCTATTAAATAGTATTTTCTCCGGATAAATGTAAAGAAAATTCTGGTAAATAAAGTAAAATTATCTATTCCTCTATATGTGTTTTTCCTTATGTTATTTACATTAAAATTTGTATTTTTTTTATTTTTGTTAATGGTTGTATTTGAGATATAGAATGTTACAACTGTTAAATTTGTGCCTTAGATGTGACTTGTAAAGTGATATTTTTTCTTTAAAAAGGATAATTGGTGTAGTTGGATAATATTAATTTTGACAGAATTTATACTAAAAGCTCTGTTAAAATTCTTCGGTTTTTTATAATCTCTATCTTCGGTAAAAAAGTAGACGGAATTGCCTAAATTTTATTCTTCCAGCCCTGGATATTCCAGTTTCATTTCTGCCAATGTTTCTTTTATTTTCTTGGCAACCAGGTATTCCTTATACCAATTTTGATCGGAAGGTATAATATTCCATTCCGGAGCTTTACATTGTTTAAAAATCTCTTCATATGCCTCCAGATAATGATCGAATTTTTTGACAGTTTCCCAATCTCCATCATTGTGTTTCCAGAACTTCTTAGGATTGGTTTTTCTTTCTTTCAATCGCTTTTTCTGTTCTTTCTTTGAAACATGAAGGTAAAATTTTAAAATTACAGTTCCATTATCCTGAAGGAGTTTCTCAAAATTATTGATATGGTCAAATCTGTTTTTAAGCTCGGCTTTATCAATCCATCCTTCAACGGGAGGAACCAATACATCTTCATAGTGGGACCTGTTGAAAATATATATTTGTCCTTTGGGAGGGACCGCTTTATGTACTCTCCATAAAAAATCATAAGATAATTCTTCTTTTGTAGGTGCTTTAAATGACTTGACATCGCAGCCAAGTGGATTCACACCATGAAATACGGTACTGATCAGTCCGTCTTTTCCCGCTGCGTCAAGTCCCTGAAGGATTACTAAAAGGCTATATTTAGATTGTGCGTATAGTATTTTTTGAAAATAAGAGATCTCCTCTGACAATTCAGGAATGAGCTTTTTGATTTTTTCTTTTTGAAATTTTTTAGGGGCTTTGGTAGATAAAGAGAGTAATTTCTTCATTTTCTGGTTTTAATTAATATAAGGAATGTAATACTCAACAAATTATTAATAGTTTAGTGAAGAAAGGAAAATTTCATTAAAATTTTACGAAAAGGATGGATGAAATAAGGGAGGAATATTTTGAACTTTGGTTGGAAGATGGAGTGGTGAAGTATCGATACCATAAAGGAATGATCATCGATATGGAAATGGCAGAAAATCTAGTGCAGTATAGGTTAAAACTGATCAAAGGAAAAACATATCCCGGATTTGTAGATGCCAGGGAAACAGTATATATCTATAATGGGGCTAAAAAATACCTCGCCAGTGAAGTAGGGTTTATCGGAACTTCAGCTGTTGCCATTTTAATTAAAAGTCACGTTCAGAAAATACTTGTGAATACTTTTATACTCCTCAAGCCTGCTAAGATTCCTGTAAAATTGTTTACCGATGAGGATACAGCATTAAAGTGGCTTGAAGATTACAAGTAAAATTTATTTTTCTGCAATGGATTTTCCTGCTACAAATCCAGTAGACCAGGCAGCCTGAAAATTATAGCCTCCGGTAATTCCGTCTATATCTAATACTTCTCCTGCAAAAAATAATCCCGGGCACGATTTGCTTTCCATTGTATGAATATCAATGCTATCCAGGCTCACACCACCACACGTAACAAACTCTTCTTTGAATGTTGTTTTCCCTTTTACTCCGAATTCACTTCGTAACAAATTCTCCAAAAGTTTATTCATGGATTTCTTGGGCATATCTATCCACTTTAATCCTGATGAAATATCAGACAATTCACATATCCTTTCCCAAAGCCTTCTTGGAAGGTTGAAAAATGGATTTCCTATAACAGTCTTTTTGGGATGAAGTATTTTTATTTCTGACAAAGTGGTTCTTAAACTTTCTTCATTGCCTGAAATCCAGTTTACATGGGCTATAAAACGATATTGCTCTTGAGCAAGCTCTCTTGCTCCCCAGGCTGAAAGTCTCAGTACAGCCGGACCACTGAGGCCCCAGTGTGTGATTAATACAGGACCTGTTTCTTCCAGTTTGGAACCTGTGACCCTTACTTTTGCCAAAGGAACACTTACCCCTTGTAAATCTCTGAAAGGTGAATCAGGGACATTAAAAGTGAATAAAGATGGGACCGGATCTTTGATTTCATGGCCCAGGTCTTTTAACCACTGATAAGATTCCTGATTTGAATTACCTCCTGTTGCAATAAGTATTTCATCAGAATAAAGTGACTCGCCTCCGAAAAGCTGTACGGAAAAACCTCCGTTTTCATTTTTTCTTATGCTCTTTGTGCCGAAGCCTTCCATTAATTTTACTCCCATCACACGGGCTTCCCGGATAAGGCAATCTATTATGGTTTGTGAATTATCTGATTGGGGAAATATTCTTCCGTCTTCTTCCTGTTTTAATGCTGCTCCTCTGGATTCAAACCATCCTATCGTATCTTTTACAGAAAACTGTTGAAAGGTATATTTAAGGGCTTTGGCTCCTCTCGGATAACCTCTTAGAAGTAAATTATTATCAAAGCATCCGTTGGTAACATTGCATCTTCCTCCTCCCGATACTTTTACTTTTGATAAAAACTTATTGCTCTTTTCAAGCAAAGTAACTTCAGCTTCGGGATTAAACCTTGCACAGGATATAGCTCCGAAAAAGCCTGCGGCTCCACCTCCGATAACAACTACTTTTTTAGGCCTCATAACTGAATAATTAAATCTGAATTATCTTCTCCTTCTGGATGAAGTTGATACCCCCAGCACTCCTAATAATCCTCTTGTAAGCTCTCTGAATACTGTTCTTCCAATTTCGCGGGTTATCCTGCTATCCATGACTTCTTCGAGCGTACTCTTTTCCTTTTTCCTGCTTTTTTCTTTGGTGACTTCAGCTGGTTTTTCCTGATCTGATTCTTTATCCTTTGAATGGATTTTTTCAGTTAGCATTTCATATGCACTCTTTCTGTCAATAACAGTATTGTATTTCTCTATCAGCTGGCTGTTTTTTATCAACTCATCTGTTTCGACGGGAGTAAGTATATTCATACGTGACTGCGGTGACCTTAGCAACACGGCAGCGAGAGGAGTAGGGGTACCTTTTTCACTCAACACAGTCACCATTGCTTCTCCGATTCCCAATGAAGTAAGCAGGTCTTCGGTTTTATAAAAATCAGTAAGCGGATAGTTTTCTGCTGTAAGGCGAATCATTTTTCTGTCATTGGCAGTAAAGGCTCTTAAGGCATGTTGTACCTTCATACCCAATTGTCCAAGTATAGCCTGTGGTATGTCCGATGGATTCTGTGTACAGAAAAATATTCCAACGCCCTTAGATCTGATAAGCTTAATGATTGCTTCAATCTGATCAAGCAGGGCTTTGCTCGCTTCATCAAATATCAGATGGGCTTCGTCAATAAAGAGCACAAGTTTAGGCTTTTCAAGATCTCCAGCCTCAGGAAAGGTAGCATAAATCTCGGCAAGAAGACTTAGCATAAATGTGCTGAATAATTTTGGCTTATCCTGTATATCGGTTAGACGGATAATTGAAATAAAACCCTTACCATCTTTATCCAACCTTACCAAATCATCAACTTCAAATGATTTTTCTCCAAAAAACTTTTCTGCACCTTGCTGCTCAAGTTCAATGATTTTCCTAAGTATTGTTCCCGTTGAAGCAGAGGAAATAGCTCCGTATTTTTTCTGGATATGCTCTTTTCCTTCATTGCCAATATGCTGAAGAACTGACTTGAAATCTTTAAGATCAAGAAGGGGAAGTCGTTCATCATCACAGTATTTAAAGATCAGAGAAACTATTCCGCTTTGAGTATCATTAAGATTCAGAATTTTACTGAATAATACAGGGCCAAACTCTGAAACGGTAGCTCTGAGTCTTACTCCTTTTTCACCGGATAGACTAAGTAATTCAACAGGAAATTTTTTAGGCGTAAATGGAATCCCTATTTTCTGATGTCTTTCTCCAATTTTGGGATTGGTCTCTCCAACAGCTGCAATTCCGCTTAAGTCCCCTTTGATATCCATCATCAGCACGGGAACACCATGTTCTGACAAACCTTCTGCAATGGTCTGAAGCGTTTTGGTCTTACCTGTACCGGTGGCACCTGCAATCAAGCCATGACGGTTCATTGTTTTTAATGGCAATGAAACCATTGTTCCACTTACAACATCTCCATCAAGAAGGGCTGCTCCCAACTTAATCTGTTCACCTTTAAAGGTATATCCAGCCAAAAGCTGTGCCTCAAATTGTTTCAGTCTGTCAGACATTTTGTAATTCTTTTACTGTAAAAATAACAATTATTGCCTTGTAATGGTATCTGTTGATAAAATCATTTTAACTAATTGATGGTTTAGTGAGTTAACATAGAAAATGCATAAGTATGAAAAGTCAGAAACCCGTAGTAAAATCGGCTAAAAGTGAAACGATTGAGGTAAGGGAAAGGGAAAAGAGGGATATTGATTTAATAATTAAGGAAAATGAAGAGTTGCAGAAAAGCATCAGAGAAAACAGGCTAAAGTTCTGCAAACAATACGGGTGTTAATAGAGCACACTCGTTCTCATATTTTCAAATCTACAATATCTTATTCTGAAAAATCATGATCTGATTATTAGTATTTTGAAAATAGTCTCCAGTATAACTGACGTCTGGAGTTACTTGAAATTGTACTTTCTTTTATCTATAAACATGCGGAAGTCCTGGTTTTTATCTTTTTTAATTCTATTGTTTTATAGTGCTTCCGCCCAGAAAAGCCCGGAAAAAATTTACGGAGAATTGTTTGAAGTAGTGCAGATGCAACAAGTATTTGAAGACTCCAAAACATTTGTAGACTGTATTCCAAAGTATGACCCTGATACTATTCTTAAAAATTATTATCGAGAGAAAAAATCTCCGGACTTTGACCTTAGTAAATTTGTTACGCAACACTTTTTAAAACCTTGTACACCTTCCACGGACTATCTGAGCGACACGGCAATGTCAACCAAAGAGCATGTCGAAAAACTTTGGCCATTGCTTACCCGAGTACCAGATACAATTCTTAACTCTTCTCTGATTCCTCTTCCATTTTCTTATGTCGTACCGGGAGGTAGGTTCAGGGAGATTTATTACTGGGATAGTTATTTTACCATGCTGGGCTTGCAGGTTTCACATGATACAGCACTCATACAAAATATGGTATCTAACTTTTCTTTTCTAATAAGACATGCAGGCTTCGTACCTAATGGTAACAGAACCTATTATCTTAGCAGATCGCAGCCTCCTTTTTTTTCATTAATGGTTGAATTGCTGGCAAAACAAAAAAGCGATACCATCCTTCATTTTTACCTGACGGATCTCTTAAAAGAATATGAATTCTGGATGAACGGAAAAGACTCGGTTAATACTCCTTCAAGCGCTTATAGAAGAGTGGTAAAGCTTGATAGAAAACAAATATTAAACAGGTACTGGGATGATCTTCCGGAGCCAAGGCCGGAATCTTTTAGAGAGGATATGTTATTATCATTGAATACAAATAGGAAAAAGGACGAGCTGTTCAGAAACATCAGAGCTGCTTGTGAATCCGGTTGGGACTTCAGCAGCAGGTGGCTTGATGAATCTAAAAAGCTTGAGACCATTCATACGATAGATATCATTCCTGTTGATCTTAATTGTCTTCTTATGCATTTGGAACAGACTATATCTGAAGCTTATGAAAATATAGGGGATAATGAGATGGCAGGTTATTATCGGGACCTTGCAAAAGAAAGAAAAAAAGCAATCAAGAGATACTGCTGGAATAAAAAGCAAAAGTTTTTCCTTGATTATGATTTTGTCAAACAATCCAACACTCCTGTAAAATCACTGGCTGCAGGTTTCCCCTTGTTTTTTGAGGTATGTAATAAAAAGAAAGCAAGATTAGTGAAAGATGAGCTTTTAAATAATTTTTTAAGCGAGGGAGGTTTGTTTACCACCTTGAACAAGACAGCTCAACAATGGGACTATTCAAATGGTTGGGCTCCATTGCAATATATGGTTATTAAAGGATTGCTTAACTATGGTCATACTACAGAAGCGGTGGCTATCGCCGAAAGGTGGGTAAGGATCAACGATGGAGTTTTTAAAATGACCGGTAAAATGCTTGAAAAGTATAATGTAAAAGATCCTGAAATAAAAGGAGGAGGAGGAGAGTATCCTTTGCAGGATGGATTCGGATGGACGAATGGTGTTTATCTGAAGCTCTTCGAAATGGTGTGTAATAAACAAGAAAAAAAACGCTGAAAGCCTTCTCCATGAATAAGAGGAGAAAGCTTTCAGCTTATTAATCTTCTATTCAAATAAATTAAAGCTTTCTCCTGGATAAATCTTTGGTGCTATCTGAATACAATCCGGAGTATCATACATGGCTGAGTTAACAGCGCGATGTGCTTTATAGTAACTCATCTTTTCTGAAGGGTAAGGTTTTAATAATTCGGTTACTTCATTGTCAGATAAGTCCGTTTTTATCCATTCATTCTCTAGCTCCTTAGGCAATATTACCGGCATTCTTTCATGTATCTCAGCCATCAGAGAGTTAGCGTTGGTGGTGATGATCGTAAAGGAATTAATGATATCGCCTTTCTTGTCTTCCCATGAATCCCATAGGCCAGCAAAGGTAAATATCTCATCACTGGAAAGTGTGATTCTATGAGGCACTTTTGCTTTTCCTGCTTTTTTCCATTCATAAAAACCATCGGCAGGAATCAGGCAACGATGGCTTTTAACGATTTGTTTGAAAGGACCTTTAGTTAAAATGGTTTCAGATCTGGCATTGATCAGGTTAGAAGAAGTAGAGTCATCCAGAGACCAGTTTGGTATAAGTCCCCATTTCATAAATGAGGTTTCAGTCGGGTTCCTGTTGGTAATCACCGGCAACAATTGTGTTGGTGCAGCATTGAACCGTGGCCTGAATTCATCAGTCACTTTTATGTTAAATCGTTTCGCTAATTTTTCTATCGAGGAGGTAAGGGAGTATCTTCCGCACATAAGTTGAGGCGCTCTTTAAAAGCAACAGCAAGTTATAAATAATCAGAGATAAATTCAACGGCTCTTTTCTCAGACCAGTATATACCGCTGATTTTTTTTTCTATAAAGCCGACATGACCGCCTTGTTCAGGCATTTCAAGGAATAGATGAGGATTTTTCTCAGCTTCCTTTACCGGAAAGCAATGAGGAGTTAAAAAAGGATCATTACAGGCATTTACCAGTAATGTGGGAATTTTGATATCTTTCAGATAATATAGGGAACTACATTCCTCCCAATATTCAAAAGCATTCTTAAACCCATGAATTGGTGCAGTATACATTTCATCGAACTCAAGAAAATTCCGTATTTTATCAAACCCTTTAGCACTGATAACCTCAGGCATTAATCTTGATTTTTCGGTAACTTTTTTTTTCGAGGCTATTTAAAAATCTTTTCATATACACATAACTTCCCCAGCCTGCAAGCTTTTTAGCGCCTGAGGCAAGATGACATGGTACTGAAAAATTAACACTGCAAGTGATCTGTGGTTTGATATTATTTCCCTGTTCACCAAGGTATTTAAGAGTAATATTGCCCCCTATGCTAAAGCCAATCAGCACTACTTTGGAATAGTTTTTTTTTTTGATTGCATGTTCAATAACAAAGTCAAGGTCTCCTGTCTCCCCGCTATGATAGAATCTGTGCAATTTGTTGATTTCTCCGCTACATCCCCTGTAATTCCAACTTAAAGTGTCGTATCCAAGCGAATTTAATAGAAACACCATACCCAGGATATATTGGGTTTTTGAGTTTCCTTCAAGGCCGTGAGATAGGATTATCAGTGTATCAGATCCTTTAAAAGACCAATCCAGATCAAGAAAATCTTGATCTGGTGTGTCTATTCTTTCACGCTGATATTTAACCGGTTCATTCTTCCTGAATAAAGCAGGTATAATTGTTTCCAGATGTTCTGAAAAAAGAAAATAAGGAGCTTTATAGGTAGAATGAATTATTGGCATTAACCAAACAATGCTGTTTTAGAGAAATTTAGCTTTCTGGATTCATAAGCCTGGAACTTTTCAATTTCTTCCGAAGCGTATTTCAGGAACCATGCAAATAAAACTAAATCATCAGCAAATCCCAAAAACGGAAGGAAATCCGGAAATATGTCAAACGGAGAAACAAAATATAAGATTACAGCCAGCCCCATAATTACTTTAAATTTAGGTACCTCTGAATATTCATTTAACAATGAAGCTCTTATAAGCCTGAACATAGCTTTTACTTTTCCCCACATTTCCCCAAATGTCCTTTCGGCATTTTCATTGGTAGCTTTATTATATGCTTCAGTCAGAATTTTATTAAGCTCTTCAGGGTTTCTGACATAATATTTTGCCCTCTCCACAAACTTCTCATATTTAGGGGATTTTGAAATTAAGGCTCCCAACTTTGCCTTGATCAACATTGCATTTACCGATCTCTTTTTTTCTTCTTTCCATATGATTAAAGTGTTTCTTGCCCACTAATAATTAAATAATTTTTGAAAAAAAATGTTAACGAATGATGTAAATTCGCTGATAGTTAAATGGTTATAGGCGTTGTAATCTTTCGGGAAAGAATAGGGCTGAACCCAGTATTTTTATTTATTTTTGCCAAAAAAAAGTCAATTTTATGAGCGAGATTTTACGCCTTGCTGTGCAGAAGTCTGGAAGGCTAAGTGAAGATTCACTAAAACTTATCAAGGAATGTGGAATTGAATTTAGCAACGGAGGAGGAAAACTAAAATCTACTGCTTCTAATTTCCCGGTCGAATTGCTCTTTTTAAGAGATGATGATATTCCGGGATATGTTGCAGATGGTGTGGCAGATGTTGGAATCGTTGGAGAAAACGTTTCTGTTGAGAAGAAAAAGAAAGTTGAACTGGTAGAAAAACTGGGCTTTTCTCGTTGCAGGTTATCAATTGGAGTACTTAAGTCTTATGACTATAAAGATGTTAGTAATCTTAACGGATTAAAAATAGCTACTTCTTATCCCAACATACTTTCCGATTTTCTTTTTGAAAATAAAGTACGTGCATCCATTCATGAAATAAGCGGTTCGGTAGAAATTGCTCCAAGTATCGGACTTTCTGATGCTGTTTGCGATATCGTGAGTTCCGGAAGTACGCTTATCAGCAATGGCTTAAAAGAAGTAGAGGTAGTATTTCGGTCTGAAGCAATACTTGTTTCCTGTCCTGAACTTTCAGCTGCAAAAACAAAAATTCTGAATGATCTGTTGTTCAGAATCCATGCGGTTAAGAATGCCAGAAATACAAAGTACATTCTTTTAAATGCTCCTAATCATTCCATAGACACAATTATCAGTCTGCTTCCGGGAGTTAAGAGTCCAACCGTAATGCCACTTGCAGAAGAGGGATGGAGCTCTTTACACTCTGTTGTAAGAGAAAATGAATTCTGGGGAGTGATAGAAAAGCTTAGAGAGGCAGGAGCAGAAGGCATACTTGTAGTACCGATCGAAAAAATTATCAAGTAATTAATGAAAATTATAAAATATCCCGAAACCGGTCACTGGAAAGACCTTTTAAAAAGACCTGTTTTTGAAACAGCCAGTCTGGAAGCCAAAGTAATTCCTGTATTGGAGACTGTAAAGAAAGAGGGGGATATTGCCATAAAAAGATTTACATCTCAGTTTGATGGTGTAGATATAACGGATATTAAGGTTTCTTCTTTAGAAATTGATGAAGCAAATCTTTTGGTTGATGAAGAGCTGAAAATTGCGATACGCGCTGCCAGACAGAATATCGAGAAATTCCACTCTTTACAAAAGGAAGAAACTAAAGTAGTTGAAACAACACCTGGAGTTAAGTGCTGGAGAAAGTCAGTACCTATTCAAAAAGTAGGATTTTATATTCCAGGAGGCACAGCGCCACTTTTCTCTACTATATTGATGCTTGCCATCCCTGCTGATATTGCAGGATGTGAGCATAAGGTTCTTTGTACTCCACCGAATAAACAAGGGAAAATACATCCTGCAATTCTATTTACTGCTAATCTGCTTGGAATTAAAAATATCTACAAAGTAGGAGGAGCTCAGGCTATTGCAGCAATGGCATATGGCACAGAGACGGTTCCACAGGTGTATAAAATTTTTGGTCCGGGTAATCAGTATGTAACCGCAGCTAAGCAGCTGGTGTTTAAGGATGGAGTGGCAATAGACATGCCAGCCGGTCCTTCAGAAGTGGCTGTAGTAGCTGATGATTCTGCAAATCCGGCATTTGTTGCTTCTGATTTACTTTCACAGGCAGAACATGGTGTTGATAGCCAGGTAATGCTTTTTACCAAGTCAGAGAAGAAAGCGATAGAAGTGCTGGAAGAAGTAAAGAAGCAAACAGAAGAACTTTCAAGGAAAGGCTTTGCTGAAAAGTCGCTTGAGAACAGTAAGTGTATTGTATTGAAGAACGATGAAGAGATCATGCAGATGGTGAATGAATATGCACCTGAGCACCTTATTCTTCAAACTTCCAATGCAGAAGAACTTGCAGGTAAAGTGATCAATGCAGGTTCGGTTTTCATAGGTCATTATACTCCTGAATCAGCCGGTGATTATGCTTCAGGAACGAATCATACCCTTCCGACGAATGGCTATGCAAAAGCGTATTCGGGAGTTTCCGTAGACTCTTTCGTGAAGAAGATTACATTCCAGTCGATAAGTAAAGAAGGTATAAAATGTCTGGGACCTGTTATTGAAACAATGGCAGCAGCAGAAGCGCTGGATGCGCATAAGAATGCGGTTTCGGTGAGATTGAAGAGTTTGTAGGGATTAAGAATTATTGTCTGAATCAGGATTTGCAGAATTTTAGGATTGTAGGAATCCTATAATAAAATTTACGCAGGTTTCAGAGGTGTTTACATTCCAGCCGATAAGTAAAGAATGTATAAAATGTCTGGGATGCCTTACTGATACAAAGGCTATAGTAGTAGCGCATAATGCGGATAGGATGCGGTTTGGGTGAGATTGATGAGTTTGTAGTAAAAGGTATTTATAAAGAAAACCTCATGAATGGTAAGATAAGCTGTTCATGAGGTTTTTTTTGTCTGAATCAGGATTTGCAGAATTTTTGGGATTGTAGGAAATAATATAATCGCATTCGAGCAGGTTCCTTGATTTACCATTTATTCGATAATATTTTGTCAGAACTTTTTTTATTTTTAATCCTGTTAATTTAGTAATTCTGAAAATCCTGATTCAGACATTTTTTTTAAAACCAGTAAATTAAACATATGGATAATAAGCTAGCTATGGATGAAATAACTTATAAGATAAATGGATGCGCAATGAAAGTGCATAGAACCATGGGGAATGGTTTCCAGGAGGTCATTTATCAAAGATGCCTGGAGATACAAATGGAAAGAGAAGGATTGCAATTTGAAAGGGAGGCAGAACAAGCAATTTACTATGAAGGAATTGAAGTCGGTTCACGAAGGGCTGATTTCATAGTAGAAGGCAAGATTGTTGTTGAGCTTAAGGCTTTAGTTACTCTGGAGGATGTTCATTTAGCGCAGGCTAAAAACTATGTAGTAGCTTATAATCTTCCTGTAGGTTTACTCATCAACTTTGGAGCAGTCAGTTTGCAATTCAAAAAGGTGTATAATAAGAAATTTCAATGAGTTGAGCTAATAAGAATTTTTATGGTAGGATATAAATTCAAAATTGGTGAGTAAAATGATGAGCATTTGAATATAGTTTGATAAAATAAAAGGGGAGTACCATCTCCCTTATAAGGCAGGAGATAATTAATCATATCCTGTAAATCTTTAATTCTGTAAATCCTGATTCAGACAAAAAAGGGAAGCTTGTTACTTTCCTTTTTACTGAATGACTCAATCAACTTAAAACCTATTCAACAATTACTTTCTGCGTTACTTTTTCCTTGTTCTGTTTCAATATATAGGATCATTAAACCTTTCAATTGAGTTTGAATTTTACCGTCTGCTATGTGATATTGTCGATTATCGCTAAAAGAAAATAGGTAACATGCTTGTGGTTAGTGTTTTTTTCTAATATATAGAATTCAATTGAATTTAAGCTCCCAAATCATTTTCTTCTGATATTAGTTTTCCTAAGTCCAAAGACCGACTTATGAGAATAGCTTTCTATGTTTTATTTTTAATCTCTCTTGTAATTATAAATATGGAAAAAATACAGTCTTCAGCATTAAAAGGAAAAGTGGTTTTACTTATTCATGGTGGAGCAGGCAATTTTAAAGAATCTGATCTGGGCCCGGATCAACAAAGGGTTTATGAAAAGTATCTTCGAGAAGCACTTGAAGAGGGATATAAAATTCTGAATGAAGGTGGCTCTGCTCTTGATGCAGTAGAAGCTTCAGTGAAGCTAATGGAAGATGCTCCTGTATTTAATGCAGGTAAAGGATCTGTATTGAATAAAGAAGGTCATGTAGAAATGGATGCTTCCATTATGTATGGTAAAGACTTTAAAGCAGGTGCTGTTGCAGTGGTAAGGCATGTTAAAAATCCTATAGCAGCAGCGAGGATGGTGATGGAAAAATCTAATCATGTTTTCCTGGCAGGGAATGGTGCTGATGATTTTGCCCGATCTATTGGAATGGAAATGAAAGATGAAGGTTATTTTATTACTCCTTCTTCATTAGAACAATGGAAAAAAACAAAAGAGCCAGCTTCTATGCCTAAAGAAATGAACAAGCATGGAACGGTCGGTGCTGTAGCTCTTGATCAAAATGGTAATCTGGCTGCTGCTACTTCAACAGGAGGAGTGCTGAATAAACTGCCTGGCAGGGTCGGAGATTCTCCCATAATAGGCGCAGGAACCTATGCGGATAATAATACTTGCGCTGTATCTGCTACAGGTCATGGTGAATATTTTATAAGGTTGACGGTAGCACGATCAATTGCCGCATTGATGGAGTATAAAAAGATTTCTCTTGAACAGGCTGTTAATGAAGTTATTCATCACAGACTTCAACAATTGGGAGGAACAGGGGGAGTTATTGCTGTAGATAAAAACGGAAATTTTATAATAAGCCATAATACGACAGGTATGTTCCGGGCATGGAAAACAGAAAAAGAATGTGAGGTCAGGTTTTTTAAAGAGTAGAAAACCACCCATAACTCTTAAACGTATTATAAATGTCCTAAAATAGTTGCTATGCTTAAAATTGTATTTACCGCCTCTTTCTTAATGTTTTGTTCGCTGGTTTCATTCGGTCAGACTAGTAACAAGAATTTTGCAGTCAGTAAGACAAAAGAAACTTCTTTTGTAAATGGTGAGGATGATTTGTATAGTTTTATATTCAAGCATTTAAAATATTCAGAAGAAGCAAAAGCAAAAAAAATTGAAGGAGAAATAATGGTTTCTTTTTTCGTAGAAAGAGATAGTTCCATAACCAATATTAAGATACTGAGAGACATGGGGTATGGCTGCGGAGACAGTATCAGGGCGCTTTTCAAAACCATTAAATATGTACCCGCTCAGGAAAATGGAGTTGCGGTTCGATCAAATGTAATGGTCAATATTCCTATCAGAAGTCATTGAGGTTTTTTCTAAAAATACTTTGCCAAAAAGAAGCTTCCTGTTGAATATCTGGTTATATATCATATACATCAATAAAGCTGAAAGGATGAAATAATAGGTTTTATTTCCCAAATTAAATTTGCGAAGTATAAAATCAATAAGAATAGAAAAACTTATAAAAAATAAAACGATCTGAAATACATAAACCCTGTAAGGTGCTAATACCTTCATATAATAACATACAAGTAATGGAGTAAAAGCGGCTATTAACATCCAGCACATCCAAAGTTGAATGTTTTTATTTTTTGATTTAATTAAGACCAGGAGATAAAATCCGAATACAATAAGAACTCCTATATATTTTCTGTTTCCAAAAGGAACTCTGTCTGCCATAGCTTCAAGATATTCAAGGACGTAAATTCGAAACCAATAATTGAAACCAAAATCCCATGGAAGCATAGGATTTAGCCACTTAGATTCTGTTAGTGCTTCTAGTCCGGATATACCAATAACAGGCAGATAAAGTATTAAGACACCTGCAACAGTAACCAAATAAGCTTTTATTAAAGGAAGAATTTTTCCAAATGTTCTTTCTCTTATAATTATAATAAAAGAAAATAGAGGTAATGAAACGAAGAAATAGAGGAAAGTAGGCACTGTATAAAAGCCCAATGCAGAGGATATGATCAGGTATGTAAGGTATTCTTTCCTGTTGTGTTTAATGTAACCAAACACACTCAATAAAGATGTTAATGCAAATAAGCTACCAAGTAAATGTCCTCTGCCTATCATAGAGTATACACTTATTTCAGCAGCTCCGCCAGTCAAAACCAAAGCCAGTAATGCAGTTTTGAAATTGAATAGCCTATTCACACTGAAAAAGACAATCAGTTCTAATAATATACCTTGAATAAAAACCGGAAGCTTCATACAGAAACCCTGATACGGATAAATCTTATATAAAAAGGAGGAGATAAGATTAAAGAGTATATGATTGTTGGTGTCGGGAAAGTAAGTTAAAGTAACCAGAGGTCCCTGAGCTACAAAATACTTGTAAGACCATTCTTCATCAAGATGTATTCCGCTAAGCGTTTTGAGATTTATAAGCCGGATTGATAAAATCACCAAAAAGAATATGTAAAAAATGTACTTTTCTTTAGGTGTGATTTTTTTAAATGAACCTATAGTAAGGCGAAATTGATCTTTTATAAACTTAAGGAACAGTTCGGTTTTGGTTACTAGTTTTTTAGTATGTTTCCATAAGAATACTAATAGTACTGTGAGGGGAATGATGAAAAGTGATAAAGCTGTTTTAAGTCTTTCAAATCTTTGAGGCGTAAAATACACTGTTGAATATTTTCTTTCTTCAAATGAGTACTTAAAGTCTGAAGGCTTTAACCAGCCTGTCATTTTTTGATAATCAGCGCCAATAACCTTTATAATAATTAAGATTGCCAGGAAAAAAGAGAGGAGTATGAAAATCCTGAAAGCCAGTATGGAAAATTTATGCCGAATGTCCCGATTCGAATTCATCTATTACTTTGGAAAGTTCTTAAAAAGTTTATCTATAAACTTATAGTCTTTTTTTATTCCCAGTTTTTTACTGATCGCATTTCCTTCCATCATGAGATCTTTGTTTTTTTACCTGAAAAATTTCTGAACTCTGCAGGGCTTTGTCCTGTAAGCTTTTTAAAATATTTAGAGAAATAAGACTGATCCGAAAAGTTGAGCTGAAATGCAATCTCCGACACTGTTAATTCTGAGTAGATAAGTAGACGCTTTATTTCTACCAGTAATTTTTCATTGATAAGATCAGTTGAGGTCCTTCCTGTTAGTTGTTTTACCGTCTCGCTTAAGTGATTAGGAGTGACAGCAAGATGTTCCGCATAATCTTTCACAGACAGATTATCCTGGTATTTTTCTTCAATCAGCTGCTTGAATTTTTTTACAAGAAGTCTGCCCTTGTTCATTTTATCTCCTGCATTCTGAGGGTAAAGTCTTTTGCAGTGAATCAGGAGAATGTCAAGCAATGCTCCGATAAGATCAGGAGAATCTTCGAAGTTTTGCTCTCTTTCTGCAATAGCTTGTATAAAAATATCACTGAATGTTTTTATCTCTTCAGCTGTATTTAAATACAAAGGGGGGGATCCGGGATTTAGAGGATAAAAAAAAGGCAGTTCAAGGAGTTTGTTCTGATCGTTTTTATTGATGAGGTAAAACTCTGATGTAAAAAGAAATATGTATCCTGAAATATCTTCAGAAAGGTCAAGATCGTGAATTTGTCCTGGGGATAAGAAGAAGATACTTCCGGGCTTTATTTCGTACTCAAAGAAATCAATGGTGTGCTTTCCTGACCCTTTTGTGATAAATAGGATTTCGTAAAAGTCATGTCTGTGAGGGTATTGTACCTTGAAATCTCTGTTTTTGTCAAAAATTTCTATCTGGAAATAAGTGTGATGACCGCTTCTCTTAAAGCGGTCAATACTATAAACGGGTATGTTATTTCCGGATAAATGCATTACTTGGTCGTAGTGCTATGTTCAACTGAAAAACCACGCTAAAATGGGCGAAGTACAGCAGTAGAAGCCAGTAGAAGGATAAAAAATCCTTTGGAACCTTTGAAAATGCTGATTAAAGCTTCACTATGTTGTGAATGTCCTGAATTCTCAACATATTCTTGTGAATTCTTTCAGATTCTGAAGGGTCAATGTCTACTTCAATCAGGCAAATAGCTAAACCAGCATCCTGAACTCTATAGTTCAGACTGTTTACCATCATTCCTCTTTTACGGATTGGCATTAATATCCTGTCAATTGTTTCTGGGGTATGTTTGCACTCGATTTGCCAGCAGAATGTCTCTTTCATCAGTTGTGTGTTAGATTTGTATAATTCTGATTAGGTCTCAAAAGTTTCCTGAATCAAATTTTTATTATAAAGTAAAGATATTAAGTAATCCGGTCAACGACAAATATAGCTGTTCGAATGTGCAATTTTCAAGGTAGAGATCATGTTTTCATTGGAGGAGAAAACTTGTACTCAAATTGTTAATTATGCTCTATTAGCGAATAATATGCGCTATTAGCGAATAAGTAAACTGTAAATTTTGCGCTTGTTGTGAATTTTTGGCATAAAAAAGCTAATTTGCAGCTCTTATTATAACTTTAGTACTACTTTGTTCAGCTTAGATAAGCTCCTTAGGGAGAACATAAAAAACGCCAAACCATATTCTTCAGCAAGAGACGAATACAAGGGAAAAGAAGGGATCTTTCTTGATGCAAATGAAAACCCTTATGGTTCAGCAGCAGCCGGCGATTTCAACAGATATCCGGACCCGCTTCAATGGGAAATAAAAGAGATTCTTTCTAATATTAAAAGGGTAGAGCCCGAAAAGATTTTCCTGGGAAATGGGAGTGATGAGCCGATTGATCTCATTATCAGGATGGTTTGCCGTCCCGGAAAAGACAATATTATCATACTACCTCCTACTTATGGAATGTATGAGGTATCTGCTGCCATTTCTGACGTGGAAATCAGACAGGTACCGCTTACTGAAGACTATCAGTTGAGACCTGAGGAGATTCTTAAAGCTGTAGATGAAAACACAAAAGTCATTTTCATCTGTTCGCCGAATAACCCGACCGGAAACATCATGAATAAAAAGGATGTGGAGCAAATTCTGAAAGGATTTAATGGAATCGTAGTAGTCGATGAAGCTTATATTGATTTTGCTCCTTCTTCATCTTTACTCAGTGAACTTGATCAATTCCCTAACCTTATAGTGCTTCAGACGCTTTCTAAAGCATGGGGAATGGCTGGCCTCAGACTAGGAATGGCTTTCGCTTCTAAAGAGATTATCAGTGTTTATAATAAAATCAAATATCCTTATAACATCAACATTGCTACACAGCAATTTGTGAAAGAGGGATTACTGAATATTCTGAACAAGGAGAAAATGGTAGCCCAGATCCTTGAACAGAGAGAGAAACTTGGTGAAGAGTTGAAGAAACTTCCGTTTGTTTCAAAGGTGTATCCTTCAGATGCCAATTTCCTTTTAGTGAAAATGGATAAAGCTCCTAAAATTTTTGAATTTTTGATAGGAAATAAAATCATTACAAGAGACAGGTCCAAAGTAAGATTGTGTGAAGACAGTATAAGAATTTCTGTGGGTACCGAAAAGGAAAACGAGGCTTTGATGAAGAAGCTCTCAGAATGGAAAGGTAATTAAGAGAGAGAATTAGGTTAAAATGAAGAAGAAGATTTTATTCATAGACAGAGACGGAACTATTATCGTTGAGCCTCTGATAGATAAGCAGGTTGATTCTCTTGAAAAGCTTGAGTTTTTACCAAAGGCCATTACAAGCCTGTCCAGAATTGCCAATGAGATGGATTATCTCCTGGTAATGGTTACTAATCAGGATGGATTAGGGACATCATCTTTTCCTGAGAATACATTTTGGCCTGCTCAGGACAAAATGGTTAAAACACTGAAAGGAGAGGGCGTTGTATTTAATGCCGTTCATATAGACAAATCATTTGATCATGAAAATCTTCCTTCAAGGAAACCCGGCACTGCAATGCTAACAGAGTATTTCGGTGAAGGATATGATCTCTCTGAGTCCTTTGTAATCGGAGACAGGCAGACGGATGTACAGCTTGCGAAAAATCTGGGCGCAAAGGCTATTTATTTTTCATCCAATACAAGTGACGAAGCTGTTTTAAGTACTGATAACTGGGATGAAATTTATTGGTTCCTTAAAAAACAGAATAGCAGAACCGCCAGCATCAGGAGAACAACAAAAGAAACGGATATAGAAATTTTTCTCAACCTTGACGGCACAGGAAAAACAGAAATCCATACAGGTCTTGGTTTCTTTGACCACATGCTGGATCAGCTAGGCAAGCATTCCGGGGCAGACCTTAAAGTAAAGGTGGCCGGGGATCTGCACATTGATGAGCATCACACCATCGAAGATACTGCTCTTGCTCTTGGAGAAGCTTACCTTAAAGCATTAGGAGATAAAAGAGGTATAGAACGTTATGGCTTCTTATTACCGATGGATGATGTGCTGGCTCAGGTTGCCATTGATTTTTCCGGAAGAAACTGGCTGGTTTGGGATGCATCATTTAAAAGAGAAAAAATCGGCGATATGCCAACAGAAATGTTTTACCATTTCTTCAAATCTTTCTCTGATACTTCCAAAGCCAACATCAACATTAAAGTTGAAGGAGATAATGAGCACCATAAGATAGAAGCTATATTCAAAGCTTTCGCAAAGTCCATTAAAATGGCAGTACGCAGAGATTTTAACAATAATCAGATACCTAGTACCAAGGGGATACTTTAGAGTTTCAGTTTCGGACATCCTTTGAGAGGACCTAATTGCAACTCAAAATTCAAAAAAGTGAAAATTGCTATCATAAAATATAATGCAGGAAATACCCAGTCTGTGAGCTATGCGCTCAACAGGCTAGGAGTGGACCCTATCATAACAGATGAGCCGGAATTGCTGAAAGCTGCGGATAAAGTAATCTTTCCGGGAGTTGGAGAAGCAAGTACTGCAATGACTTATCTGAAACAAAGAAATCTTGATAAGCTTATTCCTGAGTTTAAGCAACCCTTTCTTGGAATATGCCTTGGACTGCAGCTTATGTGTCAGCATAGCGAAGAAAATGATGTGGAATGTCTGAAAGTATTTCCAATGACAGTAAAGAAATTTCCTCCCAAAGACAAAGTACCTCATATGGGATGGAATTCTATTACCAATCTCAATGACCCTTTGTTCAATGGCGTCAACGAAGGAGAGTTTGTTTACTTTGTTCATAGCTACTATGCAGAGCTGTCAGACTATACCATAGCTCAGTCAGATTATATATTGCCATTCAGTGCATCTATCCGGAAAGATAACTTTTATGCTGTTCAGTTTCATACAGAGAAAAGCGGAAAAACCGGAGAAAAAATATTAAAAAACTTCCTTTCATTATGATTGAAATAATACCAGCCATTGACCTGATCGATGGAAAGTGTGTAAGACTGGTTCAGGGCGATTTTGATAAAAAAACAGAGTATCATAGCAATCCGCTGGAAGTAGCTAAACGATTTGAGGAAGCCGGAATAAAGAGACTTCATGTAGTGGATCTTGATGGCGCTCGTCAGAAAAAGGTGGTAAACCATAAGGTACTTGAAGAAATTTGCACCAATACCTCATTGCATGTTGATTTCGGTGGAGGCATTCAGTCTGATGAAGATATTAAGATAGCTTTTAATGCAGGTGCTAAGCAGGTTACCGGAGGAAGTATTGCCATTAAGAATCCGGATCTTTTCAAAAGCTGGCTGACAAACTATGGTGGCGAGAAGATTATTCTCGGCGCTGATGTGAAAAAATAAGATGATTGCTGTGAGCGGATGGCAGGAGGTTACGGCTACTTCCTTATTTGACTTCACAGAGGAATATGCTGCTTTGGGTGCAAAATATCTGTTCTGCACCGATGTGTCCAAAGATGGATTGCTGGCCGGTCCCTCATTTGAGCTATACAATGAGATCAGAAATAAATTTCCAGAACTTAAGCTAATTGCAAGCGGCGGAGTAACAACCGTTGAGGATATTGAAAAACTAAATGATATGGGTGTTTATGCTGCAATCATTGGGAAAGCTTATTACGAAGGAAGAATAAAACTTGAAGACCTAAAGAGGTTTTTATAAGATGCTTACAAAAAGAATTATTCCTTGTCTTGATGTAAAAGACGGAAAAACTGTAAAAGGTGTAAATTTCGAGAACCTCAGAGATGCAGGAGATCCTGTTGAGCTAGGGCAACTTTACGCTGAGCAGGGAGCAGATGAATTGGTATTTCTGGATATCACGGCTACGCTTGAAAAAAGAAAGACGCTGGTAGAGCTGGTTAGGCGAGTAGCACAGAATGTAAACATTCCATTTACCGTAGGTGGAGGCATTGCAAGTATTGAAGATGTATCAGCCCTGTTGAATGCAGGTGCGGAGAAGGTATCTATCAATTCTTCCGCAGTGAAGGATCCAGGCCTGATTGACAGGTTAGCTTTGGAGTTTGGTAGTCAGTGTGTGGTTGTTGCTATTGATACAAAGTTATATGAGAATCAGTCAAGGGTGCATACTCACGGAGGAAAGAAACCTACAGAGATCGATACCTTTCTTTGGGCTAAAGAAGCCGAAAACAGAGGAGCGGGCGAAATTCTTCTGACTTCAATGGATCATGATGGCACCAAAGCAGGATTTGCAGATGAGTTAACTGCAAAACTTTCATCTTCCCTTTCTATTCCGGTTATTGCTTCCGGAGGAGCCGGAACTATGGAGCACTTTGTAAATATATTCACAGCCGGGAAAGCAGATGCTGCATTGGCAGCAAGTATTTTCCACTTTAAGGAAATATCAGTACCCGAGTTGAAACAATACCTAAAAGATCACAAAATCAATGTCAGAATTTGAGTTAAAGAATGTAGATTTTGGAAAGAATAATGGTCTGGTACCAGCTATTATTCAGGACGAGGTTACACAGAAAGTGCTTATGCTGGGTTATATGAACCAGGAAGCTCTTGATAAAACATTAAAAGAAAAGAAAGTTACTTTTTTCAGCAGAACCAAAAACAGACTTTGGACCAAAGGGGAGACCTCCGGCCATTTTTTGTATTTGAAAAGTATCGCCCTTGATTGTGATCAGGATGCTCTGTTAATTAAAGTTACTCCTGACGGCCCCACCTGCCATACTGGTACAGATACCTGCTGGAATGAAGAGAATCATGGTAAAATCTATTTCCTTCAACAGTTAAGTAACGTTATCAAAAGCAGGAAAAACAATCCAGACGAGAAGTCATATACGAGCTCACTATTTGCCAAAGGTACCAATAAAGTTGCACAAAAGGTTGGAGAAGAAGCTGTTGAATTGGTGATAGAAGCCATGGATAATAACGATGAATTGTTTAAAAATGAAGCAGCAGATCTGTTGTTCCATCTTCTGGTACTTCTTGAACAAAAGAATATTGGATTGGATGAAGTGCTGGATGTACTCATTAAAAGACATAGATAAAAAGTCTGAATTAATAGATACATAAAAGTCCCGACAAAGATCTTGATACCTTGTCGGGACTTTTTAGCTTATTATACCTTTAATATAATCTGAAGTCCTTTTATCTTTCGGATTATCCAGCACCTGATGGGCAGGACCATGTTCTATAATTTCACCAAGATACATAAATATTATATAGTCTGCTATGCGTATAGCTTGTCTGAGTATGTGAGTTACCATCACAATGGTATACTTGTTTTTAAACTCCACAAATTTTTTTTCAATGTGAGCACTTGAAATGGGATCCAATGCTGATGTTGGTTCGTCTCCCAGAATAATTTCCGGTTTTACTGCCAGACCTCTCGCAAGACAAAGCCTTTGTTGTTGGCCTATGGACAGTCCTGAAGCGGGAGTGTTCAGCCTGTCCATTACTTCGTCCCATAGACTCGCCTCTCTAAGGTAATATTCAACTATCTGGTTTAGTTCCGACTTTTTCCTTATACCATGTATTCTAGGGCCATATGCTACATTGTCATAAATTGACATGGGTAAAGGATAAGGTCTTTGAGACAAAAGTCCCATTTTTTTTCTTATCTTAATCACGTCGGCGTGAGGGTCAAATATGTCTTCTCCATTTAACATTACTTTACCTGTCACTTTAGTTCCGTCAATGGAATCAATCAAACGGTTAAAGCATTTAAGTAAAGTTGTTTTTCCGCATCCTGAGGGACCGATAATTGCCGTGATTTTTTTTGCTGGTAGGGTTATGTTAATATCCTTAAGAGCTTGTCTGTCTCCATAGTAAACATTTAGCCCTTCCACACAGATATTACCTTCGTCACAAACTTCAGTCATTAGCGGAACTAATATTTCAGTTTCCTTTTTCATCTGTTTCAAGTTTTAAACTAAACTTTTATGTTTAGTGAATTTCTTTGTAGCTATTCGGGATAAGATACTTATAAGAAGGATTATGACAGTCAGAACCAGTGCCGAAGCATAGGCTCTGTCCTGAACTTCCGGGATAGGGGTGCTCAACTGAAAGAAAATGGCCAGCGGCAGGTTTGCTGCAGGTTGCATTAACGAAGTTGGGATTCTATCCGTAAATCCTGAAGTAAATAATACTGAAGCAGCGTCACCGATACTTCTACCAAAAGAGATTAAGACAGCAGTGAGTATTCCGGGTAAAACCTGTTTGCTTACCACTTTTATAGATGTTTCAATTTTGGTGGCACCAAGGGAATAAGAAGCATCTATTAAGCCTTTTGGCACGGTCATTATAACTTCATCCATAGCTCTTACCATTATTGGTATAACCATTAAAGTAAGTGTAATAATTCCTGCTAGTAAGGAAGCTTTTAATCCAATTAAAAGCATAATTGCAAATCCAAATGCTCCATATACGATGGAAGGGATTCCCCATAAAACATCCAGGCATAACCTTGTGAAATCTGCGAATTGGGATGTTTTGGTTCTGTATACATTTAAATATAGGGCAACAGGCAGACTTATAAACAAGCCCAGAATTGTTGAACCTCCGGCGAGGTATAAAGACCCTACAATCGCATTTAAAATACCTCCGCCTTTTCCAAGAAAGAACCCACCTTTAGGTGTTTGAGTGATCATTGCCCAGGATAAGGATGGCAAACCTTTCTGAAGGATGCTGTAAATGATTAAAAACAGACTTACCAATACGAGTAAGGTAGAGGTCTTCATCAATACTTTAAAAATCCCTTCTTCTACTTTGTTTATGTTCATAGTCTTATGCAATTTTTCTTTCAATGTTTTTTAAAATTCTTCTGGATATAAAATTGAAAACCAGTACGATCACAAACAGAATGAGGGATGCTAGCATTAATGCTGAATCGTAAAGCGGAATGGACATCATTTCTCCATAATTATTAGCTATTAATGCGGTAATCGGATAACCCGGATCTAAGGGGCTGATAGGGATCATAATCACATTTCCTACAACCATTAATACTGCTAGTGTCTCCCCAAAAGCTCTGGAAAGTCCCAGAACAATCGCAGAAATTACTCCTGGCGCGGCTTTTCTAAGAATTACCAATTTTACTGTTTGCCATTTGGTAGCCCCTACAGAAAGCGATGCATTTTTAAGATCTTCCGGAATTGTTTCAAAAACTTCAAGAAGAACGTGAATAATGATTGGAAAAATCATTATGGAAAGAACTATCCCCCCCGTGAGAATGGTGTATCCGGAAGAGGTAGTTCCGAAAGCCGGAGCTATATAATCTCTTACCAAGGGGACTACTTCAATAATTCCCCAGATGCCGAAGATTACAGAAGGGATACCTGCTAATATATCTATTAAGGGGTTTACAAAGGCTATAACCCTTTTATCGGCATATTCCGAAAGATATATCGCAGTGAGAAGGCAAAGTGGTACTGAGATGACAACAGCAACGATAGTTACATAAAGTGTACTGATAATAAATGGAAGCAGACCAAATTTCATTTTTAAAGGCTGCCATTCTGTAGAAAAAAATAAATTCCCGAACGAAGTTTCTTTTAAAATTGGTACAGATTTGTAAATAAGTCCGATTAATATCAAGAACAGGAGTGCGATTGAAAAGTAAGTAAGACCTTTCATTGACCAGAAACTAAGCTTCTCAACCCAGAGTCGCCTATGATATAAGTCTGTTTTTCCCAAGATTTCCCCCCTTTGGTAGAATGATTTAGTTTAACCCAATGATTTAAACTTATTTACTTTTCAGGGGAGATAAAGTTTGTCAGCAGATAAAAAATTTAAACAGAATGAAGAATAAGTATTACAGTTGAAAAAAAAACGGACCTAAAGGCTCAGCTCAGGTATGTCGTAGAGAGTTTTTACATAAGTAATATGAAATTTCAGCTCATGACCAGTAGAGAAGTGAGGACTGGAATTCGCAAGGAAAAGCTCTTCAATTGAACTTATTATTTTCCACTATTATTTCATGTTAATTTTAAAAAGTCGGTTGTGAGGAGATGAACCTAATAAAGATGAAAAAAATGAATGCCTGACCTTTAGAGATAAAAGTCAGGCAAAATATTACCTTATGATTTACTTTAGTTTTTTTAGCTCTTCCTCGAGTTGATCTTTGGATAGATTCACATATCCTGCTTCTTTTACAAATTGCTGCCCGTCGGTTAATACCCAGTTTAAAAAAGTCTTTATAGTTTGGGAAGTTGGCTCCCCTTTAGTTACAAAATATAGTGGACGGGCAGGAGGGTGAGGAAAAATTCCTTTGGATATTCCCTCCATAAGTTGATTTAAAGTGCCATAAAAGTTTTCTTCCGGAGTGATTTTGCCATTTCCGTCAATATCGATCGGGATGACGGCAATACCTGGAGAAGTTTTCCCGGTATTTTTATCATATACATATGCGATGTTGTTAAAACCGATTGCAAACTTATCTTGTTTGACTACCTGGGCGAGGCCTGGGTCTCCGAAAACTCCGACCCCTTTCAGGTCTTCCTGTTTTTTTCCTAGATATTTTGCCCAGGTTTCGGGTGCGCCTGCGGCATCGGAACGTGTATAAACTTTAATAGGATCAGTGGAAGTTGTTCCTAATGCATCGCCCCATGTTTTTAATTTTTCTGTGATCCAGATATTCTGAAAGTTCTCTTTTGTTAATCCCTTTTTTTGTACTTCAGCAATATTGGGATTCTTATCATTGATAGTTGGAATGACAGCATCTATGGTTACGGCAATGCCGAAAGCCCCTTGATCAAGTTCCACAGGATTAATCTCTCTGGAAACCATTCCTAAATCAACACTGCCAGAAATGACATCAGCCATACCTTTGCCAGCTCCACCCGCTGTGATGTCAATTTCAACTTCAGGATGGATTTTATTATATTCTTCAGCCCATTTTACAGCAAGAGGGTATAAAGCAAATGCTCCCGAAATAGTTATATTATTTTCATCGTCTCCACAAGACGAAAAAAAGTGAAACAATGATTATAAATAAAAATGTCCTCTTCATATTATTTAAGTTTATAAGGATTGGTTATTGAAATTAATGAATACCTGAATTAATTCCGATTAAATTTTAACCATCCTCTATCTTTAATAAATAAGTTATTTTTTTGTTCAGCCTTATTTCATCCTATCTGATCTACCAATTTGTTATTTCTTTAAAAAGTTATTTATCAGTTTACCTGTGTAAACATGTGTTTTTTTTCAAAATGGCTTATTGTTACAAATGTAATTTTAAAATAACAGATTAGTTTAATTATATTTTTACAATTGTATAAAGATGTAAATAAGCAATAAATACTTATCATGTTATATTGTTTACAATAATAAATAGCTCTTAAAATATAATTAAACTAATTACTAAATAAATTAGTGATATGGTTTTATTGTTGACTATTTAACTTATTTTCAATTTACAAGTGTAAAGTAGCTTAATTTTTACTTTAAGTTTTTGTTGTTGTTTAAATTGGATTGTCACGTTTTATAACAGGGTATTGATAGACAGTTTATAAAATTTAATTTCCCAGCTATTTGGGTTTTATGTTTGAAAAATCATATTGTTATAGATGTAAACTGAGTGAGTTTACATTTGTATTGTCTGTAAAGTTTATAAATGTTAACAGGCTTTATTTAGAACTTATTTAAAAGAAAAATACAATTGTAAAAGGGGGAGTATTTTGGGGGAGTTTAACAATGGGGATTCGTGAAGCGTTCATAAAATAGGTACGAAATTGCCCATTGTCTAAATGAACCAGAGATGAAATATATATTCAAACTTTTGATATCTGCAGCCATTATTCTAGGAGCTGCATTTCTGTTGCCGGGAATTTTGATTAAAAGTTTCGGAGTAGCGTTGCTGGTAATGTTTGTTCTGTCGATCTTAAATGTAGTCCTTCGTCCAGTTTTAATTCTATTAACAATACCGGTAACAATACTTACTTTAGGCCTATTTTTACTGGTAATTAATGCAGTAATAATCCTATTGACAGATTGGATGATTGATGGATTTGAGGTAAGGAATTTCTGGTGGGCTCTTTTATTTAGTTTGATAGTGTCGTTGGTCAATTATATAGCGGACCTCATAATCGGGGATTAATTCATGGAAGTTGAAAGAAGAAGTTTTTATCAGAGTTTTCTGTTTCCTTTTATTTACTTAATAGTACTTTGGGGAGTTAAGGTGTTTGAACTCAGATATGGATATGATCTGAGTAGATTTGGTATTTTTCCAAGAACGTTTATGGGACTGACCGGGGTGGCATTTGCTCCCTTAATACATGGAGATTTTAATCATTTGATCTCAAATACGTTTCCATTGCTCATTTTGGGAATAGCGATGTTTTACTTTTACAGGACTATAGCATTTGAAATTTTCCTCTGGATTTATTTCCTTCCCAATATCTGGGTGTGGATTTCTGCAGTTGGCCAAGGGTATCATATCGGATCCAGCGGTATCATTTATGGAGCGGTCAGTTTCCTTTTTTTCAGTGGAATTTTCCGTAAAAATCAAAAATCAATGATTCTCTCCTTGATTATTATTTTCATCTATGGTAGTTTGGTTTGGGGAATTTTTCCCTTTACAAGAGGTGTTTCCTGGGAGACTCATTTTTTCGGAAGCTTATCTGGTGGTTTGGCAGCCTATTTTTACAGAAAAACAGGAGAAGAATATCTGAAAAGTAAGGAGAAGGAACCAGAAGGCCACGGTAATGATTCTTTAATTGGGGGAGAGCATAATGAAAGTTAAAATAAAAGAAAACTCATTAATAGCGAAAATGGCTGCCTGGTACATGGGATCAAAAAATATAGCTATTGTGTTTGGGAGAACCATTCATTTGCATGGTGTCAACAGAAATGAGTTTATGGCAGTGGAACAATGGGTGAATCATGAACTTGTGCATGTAAGACAGTATCATCGCTATGGTTTTATAACCTTTCTTGTCATCTATGCAATTGAAAGTATGAGAAAGGGATATTATAATAACAGGTTTGAGGTTGAGGCAAGAATTGGAGAAACTACAGGAGAAAAAATAACCATTCATTAAAGATTTAATGAATGGTTATGAATGCCAATTGATTAAGTCGTGTTAATCTTTTCCCTTATTCAGTCTGCTGATAACAGATGTTGTTTTTAATATAGCTTAAAGCATCTCATTTGCAAGATTGGCCAGCTCCGAACGCTCTCCTTTTTCAAGTGTTACGTGAGCATATAATTTATGATTTCTCAACCTGTCAATCAGAAATGATAATCCATTACTTTGAGAATCCAAATAAGGAGTATCAATCTGGTAAATATCACCAGTGAAAATAATTTTGGTGTTTTCTCCAGCTCTCGAAATGATTGTTTTTACTTCATGAGGAGTCAGGTTCTGCGCTTCGTCGACTATAAAGCAAATATTTGAAAGGCTTCTTCCTCTGATATATGCTAATGGAGTTATGACCAGCTTTTCTTTATTTACCATTTCGGTAATTCTTTGATAATCACTGTCTGTCTCGTTAAACTGATTTTGAATAAATTTCAGGTTGTCAAACAGGGGTTCCATATAAGGATTCAGTTTGCTTTTAATATCTCCCGGAAGGTATCCAATATCTTTGTTGCTTAGTGGCACAATTGGTCTAGCCAGATAGATCTGTTTGAAGTTTTTCCTTTGTTCCAATGTGGCTGCAAGAGCCAGAAGGGTCTTTCCCGTTCCTGCTACTCCTTGCATGGAAACAAGTTTTATGTCGGGATTCATGATGGCATGAATAGCAAAAGTCTGTTCTGCATTCCTTGGTTTTATGCCGTAAACAGTCTTTTTTTCAACATGCTCAATACGATCTTCTGAGGCATTATAATACCCTAAAACTGAATTTTTCTCACTCTTTAAAATGTAATAGTGATTCTGAATCAGCTGATGTTTGGGGATTATTGAACTGGAGATAAATCCTTTTTCATAGATCTGGTTGATGTCTTCATAAGGAACGTTTTCAATATATGTCCTTCCGGTATAAAGACTGTCAACGTCTTTGATCTTTCCTGTTGAATAATCCTCTGCAGGTAGATTCAATGATTTGGCTTTTAAACGCAAGTTTATGTCTTTGGTAACAAGAACAACTTTTGCGTCCTTAGCCTCATGTTGCAGGTTTAGAGCAGCATTCAGTATCCGGTGATCGGCTTTATTATCATTAAAAACTCTTTCAGCGTCAAGTGATGCCTTGCTTGAGGTGTTCATTACTACCTTGAACCGGCCTTTATTGCTCCCTGGAAGAGGAATCCAATCCTGAAGCATATAAGTTCCGGAAAGATCATCCAGGAATCTGATGAACTCTCTTGCCTCAAAGTTAATGATATCATTGCCTTTCTTGAAATTATCAAGCTCCTCCAAAACAGTTATGGGAATCGCTATATCATGTTCCTGAAAATTTTTGACTGCATTGTGGTCATACAGTATGACCGAAGTATCCAGCACAAAAATTTTTTTATCTTTTTTCGCTTTAGCCATTTTAGAAGACGATTAAAAATGAATATTAAATGTACCTCTGAATATAAGAGATATAGATATAAAACTTTATATTATTCTTTATTATTATTTAAAATATGTTTACGACCTTTTTATAAAAATGGCTGAATAAAATAGCGCTTTCAGATAGCCTTTTTCATGTATTACATTAAAACCGGATTGAAGTATTTCTGTTCGCAGGTCAATAAGCGTTTTGCCACTGATAGCGGTTGCATTTCTAAAGAAGAAGTACAACACTTTAATATACATGTTCTTTATGAAGGTTTTCAGGGTTTTACCTTTGCTGATCTGAAGATCGGTGTAATAAAACAAACCTTCATCAGATAGCTTCTCATGAATAAAGCTGATCCAGGTTTTTACTTCTTCACGACTGAAAAGGTCTAGAAAAAAGTTAGTTATTATAAGATCGAATTTTTCTTCTTCGGCAACTTTGTCGAAGCTGCCTCTGCGGAACTCCACTGTGCAATTCTGATGGAGATCTTTAATTTTTGCAGATGCTTGAGAAAGCATTTTTTCAGAGATGTCAAGATATACTATTTGGGTAACCTTGCCTGAGATAATCAGAGATCTTAAAAACGTACCAGTGCCTCCACCAATAATTAAGCAACTTTTTTTCTGTGGAAGGAGAGGAATTAATGCCTCCTGACTTTTAATAAAACCTCTTCCCGGAGGAATTAATAGCAGATAATCATAAATTGCAGCAAGTCGGTTAAAACCTTTTCTTTGTCTTTCCAATTTTAATTTGACCAAAACCCGATTAAATTTACATTTTAATTTTATTTCTATGCCATCTTTCGATATCGTAAGTAAAGTTGATCCGCAAACATTGGACAATGCTATCAATGTTGCAAAAAAAGAAATCCTGAACAGATATGATTTCAGAGACTCCAAAAGTACCATTGAGCTTGATAAAAAGGAAAATGTTATTAATCTGGTAAGTGAAAACTCAATGCGTATCAATGCAATGATTGATGCCATTCTGACTCGTATGGTAAAGCAGGGTATTGACGGTAAATCATTAGATATGAGTGAGGAGGAGTATGCTTCAGGAAGCATGATCAAAAAGAATCTTAAAGTAAGAACCGGGCTTGATAAAGAGGTCTCTAAAAAAGTGGTTAAGCTCATCAAAGACTCCAAAGCAAAGGTAACTCCTGCCATTATGGATGACATGGTGAGGGTTACTGGTAAAAAAAATAGATGATTTGCAGGAAGTAATAGGATTGCTAAGAAAAGAAGATTTGGGAATTCCATTGCAATTTACAAACATGAAGTCATAAGAAGCTTCGGTAGATCATCATATATACATATAAAAGGAGAGGCCAGACAAATAACATTTAATCGGTTATGAGTCTGGTCTCTTATTATTTTTAACTTTTTTAAATTAGCCATTTTATAACTGAAAACTTAAAATATAATTTTCAGTACGTTTTTATTTATTCTTTCTTACTCAAATGTTTTAAGTAAAATGCTTATCCATTTTTTCAGACATTGTCCCATGGTATAATTGTTTTTGCTTTCCTAATAACATTAAAAGAAAAGTGCTTGTTGTAATAGTAGATTGTTAATAAGCGCGCAGAGATGAAAGTACCAAATTCAAAATTGTATGATGTTATAATTATAGGGGGAGGGCCAGCAGGCTTAAATGCAGCATTATTATTGGCCAGATGCTTAAGAAAGGTACTTTTATTTGATTCCGGAAAACCAAGGAATTATAAGAGTCAGGCCCTGCATGGATTTATCTCCCGAGATGGAATAAATCCTTTGGAGTTGCTTCGGATTGCGAAGGAAGAGTTGAATAAGTATGAAGTTTCTTTTGAAGAGGGTAGAATAGTAAAAGCTAATTTCTTTGAAAACGATGCATTTGAAGTTACAGACGAGGAAGGAAAGAAATTTTATTCTAGAAAAATCTTACTTGCAACAGGTATTGTAGACCAGTTACCTCCAATAGCAGGAATAGATCGCTTATATGGAAGAAGTGTCCATCATTGTCCATATTGCGATGGCTGGGAGGTGAGACTAAAGCCCATTGCCGTAGTAGGAGGAAACGGTAAATCAGGTTTGGGCTTAGCGGCTGCATTGACAAATTGGTCCGATGATATTGTACTATGTACAAACGGTAAGTCTATAAGCAGGGATGAGATGGAATGGATGGACATGAAAGAAATTAAGGTGGAAACGAGAAAGATTGCGAGACTTGAAGGCAGAGCCGGTCAGTTGGAAAAAATTATTTTTGAAGATGGAGACTCGCTGGAGCGTTCCGCTTTGTTTTTCAGTAGTGATAAGTTTCAAAGATCAGACCTGGCAGAACAAATGGGATGCAGGTTTACAGATAATGGTCTTATTTATACAGATAAATACCTTCAGACTTCTGTAAGGGGAATATTTGCAGCTGGAGATGCAGCAAAAGACATGCAGCTTGCTGTGATAGCGGCTGCAGAAGGCGCAAAAGCGGCTTTGGTGATTAATAAACTATTGCAAAAAGAAGAAAAGAAATTTCATAGGGCCAAATTGTTAAGGCCGATATAGAGGAAACAATTTTTTCAGAGTCGGGTTAACTAAATAAATTTTTATAAATATTCTATTATGATTGTATTGCTATTTGTATTTATCGCATTCACCATGATAATTGGCATTATATTATATGCCAATGTTAGAGCAAATAAACCCAGGCAGAACTTTGTGGTTGCCCTTCATGGAATTTTAGCCGGAGCAACACTAGGTCTGCTCACATATATAGGCGCAGACTATATCGGACAAAACAATGTCTTGTTTAACTATTCTTTTATGCTGTTCTGGATTGGGGGATTCTGGGGGTGTTCATGCTCATGAGGGACAAGCTGTTTACTAAGGGGATTCCTACCTGGCTTGCAGGTTATCCTGCCGGAAAAGGGGGAATACCCAAATTCCTGCCTTTAGTCCATGCAGGAATTCAGGTTGTTGCCGTTATTTTGCTGATAATATTTTTTATGGGAGAATAATAATAAATCAGAGGATATACAATAAAACAGCCACAGAGTTTAGTATAAGCTGTCTCTGGCTTTTTTTATTATCTTTCCTCTTGCGAATACATTTATGGTTTAGGAAAATTAAAGCCTTAATCGCTATCTTAATTACTCAATTAGAAAAGATATTTAAGCGGCCATAAAAAAAGCGAAGGTCTTCTTCGCTTTGTATTTTTGTAGTATCTTATTTTTTTAACTATTCATCAAAGAAAGCACTTTTCTTTTATGAATATGAAAGAAAAGATTCCCAGTCGCTTAGCAGACAATGGTTAAAATTTATACTATGGTTTTCCAACTCTTTTTTAAATTCTTCCCATGTAAGGTTATACCATCCACTAATTCTTTCATTGAAATTGCTTATTCCAAAGTCTATGTATAGTACTTTGTAAAATTGCGTCAATGCAAGCGCGAGCTCCTTGTTGTTTATTTCATTAACTATTTCTATCTCCATTGTTTTTTTCTTTACTCAACCATTAATGTTAAAACCCGCTGGCTCGCATCATTGTTTTGATGACCCTAATTTAATTTGAGTCTAAAGTAAAATTAGAAATCTCTAAAGGAAAGAGAAATGCTTAGTCATATGAAAGATAAGGTACAGCAATAATGTGCGTCACCCTTTGTTTCAATAAATCTTTTATCCTTTAAAGGTTAATAGTGAGCATTCTTAGCAACTCAGGTTTGGGTATAAGGCCGGATTGTCTCCATTTAATCTGTCCTTTATGGAATAAAATTAATGTTGGAATTCCTGAAATTTTATAAGCTGTAGAAACTGCAGGATTCTTTTCAACATCTACTTTTATAACCTTAATT
This sequence comes from Sporocytophaga sp., assembly GCA_024707265.1. GTDB lineage: Bacteria > Bacteroidota > Bacteroidia > Cytophagales > Cytophagaceae > Sporocytophaga. Next base: position 225,695 of record JANQAB010000008.1, read on the forward strand.
TTCTCAGACATTTCAATAGCAACTTCTTCGATCATAGGGGCCATTGCTTGACAAGGGCCACACCAGCCTGCATAAAAGTCAACTAATACCGGTTTGTCCGAATTGCTTATCAAATCTGCAAAATTAAGTTTAGTTTTGGTTTCCATAAATCTTTTTGTTTCCTCTTATTAATTCAACAATATCAAATATGATTTGTTTCCAGGATATTGGTATTCAGATGCTTTTTTGAATCTCATCCATAGTCTCCAGTATTAGCTCACAGGAAGTTTTTATTTCTTCTTCACTAATGACCAGAGGAGGAGCTATTCTCATCGCATTATCACAGAAGAGAAACCAATCGGTTAAGATTCCCTTCATTATGGCTTTGTCAATAGTCTTTTTAAGAATGTCAAAAGACTCCATCTCGACCGCCATCATTAGTCCTTTATGTCTTACAGAATGGATTAACGGATGCTGCAGTAGTTTAAGAAAAAGTTTTTCTTTTTTCGATACCTGTTCAACTAGCTTTTCATCTTGTACTACATGTATTGTCGCTAAGGCAGCAGCACAGGATACCGGGTGTCCTCCGAAAGTAGTAATATGACCCAGTACAGGATTCAGTGAAAGTTCCTTCATCAATTCTTTAGGAGCAATAAAGGCACCTATAGGCATACCTCCTCCCATACCTTTGGCACATACCACAATGTCAGGAGTTATTCCAAAGTTTTCAAATCCCCAGAAAGTGCCTGTTCTACCGAAGCCAGCCTGTACTTCATCGGCAATATAAAGAGCTCCTGTTTCAAGGCATCTATCCCTTAGCTTTTTAAGAAAATTGTTTTCCGGAACTCTAACACCTGCTTCACCCTGTATACTTTCTACTATTACAGCCGCAGTATTGCTGGTTATGAATTCAAGATCATCTTCTTTATTAAAATTAAGGTGTCTTATTCCCGGCATCAATGGCCGGAAGGCTTGTTTGAAGTATTCATTACCATTTAAAGCCAGCGAACCTGTGGTGCTTCCGTGATAAGCATTTTTTAAAAGAGATGATTTCATATCTTCCGGTAACCCTTTTTGCCAGTTTGATAGCGCCTTCAACAGCTTCGCTTCCGGAGTTAACAAGGTAAACATTGTCTAATCCTGAGGGAAGGGTCTTGATCAATGCTTCGGCAAGTTTAACCTGGGGAGATTGAATAAATTCTCCATATACCATAAGGTGAAGGTATTTGTCGAGTTGGTCCTTAACAGCCTGTATGACTTTTGGGTGTCTGTGACCCACATTGCTCACTCCAATTCCTGAAATTAAGTCGATATATGCTTTTCCGTTTTTATCAAACATCTTTACACCTTCCGCTTTTTCAATTTCAAGCATCAGTGGGGCATCAGAGGTTTGAGCAAGGTATTGAAGAAATAAATGTCTTTGAGATATCATGCTTAAATTTACTAAGCATAATGCTAAAATAATAATGAAACAGATTGGGGATTATTTGTTGTTGTATAGCCTTAGAGTGGTAGTAGCTCCGGATCGGATAGAAAAATTTTGAACATCAGTGAAATTAGCCCCATTGCTTTTTTTGGTTCTGAAGATGAGCTTATAATTACCTGGTTGCATGGTCAGCATCGCTCTGCTGGTTTCGTTTTCCAGATTATGAATAAGTACTTGTTCGCCATTAGGCTTTATCTCATAAATACTTCCATAACCAACCAATTGATCAATAATGTTTAATGAACCTGGCTGGACAATATCCAGTATTGTTGTTTCGCTTTGCTTGATCTTAACATCAGTAAAAATGGTTCTGGGTAAAGTAAGGACTTCAATATCATACGTCCCTACCAGGTACTTCTCTTTAATGCCGGTATTCTGGATGTTTAATGTTTCAGTTTTTTTGCTTTCTCTCACAACAACTTTAAGTGCTTTATACTCTCTGGAGTTTTCCCGGATAAATAAAGATCCTTGAGGTGCTTTAATAGTAATGATATTTTCTTTGCCTCCGATAAGGCCAATGTTCTTTTTCTCTACTCTGGGAATTGTATTCACAACGAGGTCATAAGTGAGAATCGCATCAACTTTAAGTTTGTCAGGCTCTCCTTTGTCATCAAGGTAGTGCACGAAATCATATACGGGTTCCCCGGTTACGGAATTAAAAAAGGTAATATTAACATTGGTTTCTGTTGGCTTGTTATCGATATCCAGAATTTTTACTTTCACAGATGTTTCCGACAATGTCTGATGCAGAATCAGATTCATCATATTTTTAAATTTATTTTCATTAATAGCATTGAAGTATTGCCCCATACATTCAAATGCTTTATCCCAGCTTACATCGTTTCCTATGCCTATAATAAATGGTTTGAGAAAAATCTTTCGTTTTTGCAGTTCTCTGGAAAGGTCGCAGGGATCACCTCCGCATGATTCAATTCCGTCAGTAAGTAGTATGATTACGTTTCTTGAATTTTTATCTATGGGAAAATCAGAAGCAGCTTCTTTAAGACTGTGAGCAATAAGGGTGGTCCCTTTAGGCTCAATGTTTTTAATTCTCATCTTTATTGCATCATGATTCCCTGGGCGGAATGGGACTTCAAGTTTGGTATCCTTGCAGTTGTTATATCTTTTATCCCATTCATGACCATATACTCTAAGACCAATTTCCAGATATGGAATGTTTTTCAGAGAATCTACCAGTTCACAAAGCGTTCTTTTAGCTACAGTCATTCTGGTGCTGCGTTCCCATTTATCAGACATACTGCCAGATGCATCCAGTATAAATAATATACGGGTTATAGGAGGAGTTTTTTCTACTTTGGTCTGACAGAAAGTTTGCTGAACGTAAAGTAGAAATACTACTAATAGATAGACGTAATTTTTATACTTCACCTTTTATTTAAATAAAAAAGGAGTAGTTTTCTACTCCTTTTTTTAAAAACCCTATAAAAGGCTCATTGTTTATTTTAATATCTGTTCTGTATGGTTTTCTGTAGTTACTTTTGATATAATTTCTTGAATAACACCATTCTCGTCTATTACAAAAGTTGTTCTGACTGTGCCCATATAGGTTTTACCAAAAGTGGTTTTTTCCTGCCATACACCATACTGTTCGTTGATGGTTTTATCTGGATCGGCAATTAATGAGAATGGAAGATTGTATTTGTTAATAAACTTCTGATGTGATTTCTCATCATCACTACTTACGCCTAGTACCACATAATTGGCCTTAAGCAGGGCATCGTAATTATCTCTCAGGTTGCATGCCTGAGCTGTGCAGCCAGGAGTATCATCCTTAGGGTAAAAATAAAGAACAACTTTCTTCCCTTTATAATCAGATAGCTTCACTACTTTTCCATCCTGATCTTTTCCTTCAAATAGGGGAGCTTTATCTCCTGTTTTTAATGTCATAGCAGTATTATGAGTTTTTGAAGCGTCAATATCTTAAAACTAATAGCCTAAATCAAGGAATATTGGCCGAAAATGTACTTACGTTTCCTGCCTGATCTTTTACTTCCAGTTTGAATACACCTTTGAGCGGTACTGTTTTATCATACCGTTCAGACCACAATAGATTTCTCTTGTGATCATAGTTCATTAAGATCCACTCTCCGTTTAATGTGGCTTTAAAGGAGTCTATTCCTGATTTGGAATCAGCGATAGTAAATTTTATACAATTGCCTGATACTCCCAAACTCTTGATAATTGGCTTGACCGAATCTTCTACAATTACAAACTTCCCAAAACTCTTGGTCTTAAAGGATATGGTGTTTTCAATCCAGCATCCCTTTTCATGCTGTTGGCCGCGCATTTTGTTTTTTATGTTCACATAAGACCATCTTTTGTCTATTGCTTCAGGATGTGCCGCTTCATATGCTACATCTATACCGGTGAAAAGAGGTATAGAATAATGTCCAAGTATAAATGATTCTTTACCTTCTAATGTAGTATCAATATTGGTTTGCAGGTAAAGTGTATCAAAAATGGCATCAGCAGGAATTTTCACAGTCATATTACCTTTCCTGATCGTTTTTTCCTGTCCTGGTGGAATGCTCGCTATAAAATTAAAATGGAGCGTTTTATTATCTAAAGCTGCCGAATCAGGCAGCCCTTTTCTTAAATCATATAGATAAATAGCCTGTCCATTTTTATAGTAGTCAGGAGTAAGGGTGTATAATGTGTTGGAAGCATAGAGTTTCGCAGAGCTGCTGTTCGCTGCTTTACCTCTTATTTTTAATACATTTTCAGAAACTTCAAAATCACATGTAGCTTTAGAATTTGGTACAATTGTTCCTTTGACAGGCTCAGCTGATTGAATGTTAAAGGCAAGTTTTGAAATGTTGTTATGACTGTCTTCAATTTCAATTTCAATTTTATGATTTTGGCCATCTGAAAGATTGAGAAGTCCTTTGCCAAGACTTCTGTTATAGGTACTTAATTTATCCCCATCACTGATGTAACATTTCTGAAACTTAACTCCTCTTTCAAGAAGTGCTTCATAGTCCATGTGGACGTTGATATATCTGTTTTCATGAAAACCGAATGTAGAAAGATCATGATCAAATATTATTTTTCCATCCGCGTATACCCTTATGTATTTAACACCATATGAGTTGGCCGTTCCGTTCATTTTGTCAAATACTTTAACCTGAAGACCGACATTACCCCAAGCGGTTATCTTGGAAGGAATCGTATAATCGGCCGCAACCTTTGTTGCTTTAAATTCAAACCTGCCAAACTCTTGGTTTACTCTTGATTTGTCATCAGTTGCAATGAGTGCTATTTTATCAAAAGTAGGTGCAATGTTATCTTTTAGTTCTGTGAATTTAAAATCTAAAGGGTTGAGAAGGTTTTCTTTCGCATCTCTGATTTCATAGTGAAGGTGTGGGCCCCCTGAACTACCTGAATTTCCTGATAAAGCAATAATGTCTCCTTTTTTTACAGGAAGCTTACCTTCTGGCAGAGCAAAATCTACATCAAACCGCTGGTTCTCATATTGGTACTGGCGGACAAAATCTCCAATTTCCTTATTGAACTTATCTAAGTGCGCATATACAGTCACAAGGCCATTAAGGTGAGTGATGTATACTGTATTCCCATATCCGAAAGAAGAGACTTTTAGTCTTGATACATAACCATCAGCAGATGCATAAACAGGAAGACCTATTCTCATTTCCGTTTTTATATCAAGTCCGCCATGAAAGTGGTTGGGGCGCAGTTCTCCCATATTTCCGGCTAGAAAATTTTGTTGACCGGGTTTTATCGGGAACAGAAAGTAGCCGACTGGAATTTGAGTTTGAGAAAAAGAGGTAAGAGGTAAAATAACCAATAAGTATATTATCAGCTTATTTAACTTCGAAATCAATAAATTTTTCATTTTCAATAAAGCCTTCTAATCTGTCGCCAATTTTAACAGGGCCGACACCAGCAGGAGTGCCGGTAAAGATAATGTCTCCCTGTTTTAATGTTATGAATTTAGATATATAACTTATGATTGCATCAAAATTATGTATCATTTGTCCGGAATTCCCGGATTGTTTCAGTACTCCGTTTTGTACTAACGAAAAGCTGAGATTATTCAGATCTTTAAAATTTGCTTTCTGAACAAATTCAGAGATGGGAGCACTTCCGTTAAAGCCTTTTGCAAGAGTCCACGGTAAGCCTGCAGCCTTCGCTTTATCCTGAATGTCTCTGGCAGTGAAGTCAATTCCCAGACCAATTTCCTGAAAATACTTGTGCGCAAACTTCTCTTCAATATTCTTTCCTTCTTTTGAAATCTTAATTACTAACTCAACTTCAAAATGGATGTTATTACTGAAGTCAGGATAATAGAATGGTGAATTATTTCGGATTAATGCAGTATCGGGTTTTAAAAATATTACAGGCGCTTCGGGCTGTTCATTTTTTAATTCCTTAATATGATCTGCATAGTTTCTCCCTATAGCAAGAATCTTCATATAAAATTTTGTGGCGCAAAAATAGCATAAAATCTCAATGCAAGTGTTGAAAACAATACTTTTCCCTAAATGGTTTCTAATATAAGACCAAAATGGAGATGAGATTGATAGAGATGTTGAACAAAGGGAAGTTGATACTATTGTCTTTGGCCATAGCCATAGGCTGTAGCAAGGTTCCGGTGACAGGAAGGAAGCAGTTGGATATTGTTCCTAATTCCCAGGTGCTGGCCCTTGCAAAGTCTGAGTACAATGAGTTTTTAAGAACCAATAAGGTCGTTAATAATACCTCACAGGCTCAGCAGGTAGAAAGGGTAGGATGGGATATCGCTAAGGCGGTAGAAGCTTATCTGAAAAAAGAAAAGCAGACAAAACTGCTTGAAGGTTATAACTGGCAGTTTAATTTGGTGGATGATCAGCAGGCCAATGCATGGTGTATGCCCGGAGGCAAAGTCGTAGTTTTTACCGGTATTTTACCAATCACTCAATCTGATGGCGGACTAGCAACAGTTATGGGGCATGAAATCGCTCACGCTGTTGCACGACATGGTAATGAAAGGATGAGTCAGGGGTTAACTGCTCAGCTTGGAGGGTTGGCACTGGACGCTGCATTAAGTAGTAAACCGAATGAGACAAGAAATTTGTTTATGGCTGCTTACGGTGTAGGAACAAATGTCGGAATTTTGCTTCCCTACAGTCGATTACAGGAATCAGAAGCTGACCGTATAGGATTAATATTTATGTCAATGGCTGGTTACGACCCTCGGGAAGCTATAAACTTTTGGGAGAGGATGGAAAAAGCCAGTCAGGGAGGAGAACCTCCGGAGTTTCTTTCAACTCACCCAAGTCATAAGACCAGGATTGAGGAACTGAAAAAACAACTTCCTGAAGCTCTGAGATACTACAATCAAGCAGTTAGTAAAAGGTAGCTGTCTAAATGCAAAAAGCTTCCCAATGGAAGCTTTTTGCATTTATTTACAACGATTGATTTATTGTTTAGGGCTACAGGCTCTGCAAAAGTATACCTTTAGCTCTTCTTCTTTAAAAAGCATAAAATTAATTTTTTCAGTTCCGAAGAGACTGCAGAATTTCAGAGGATTCATGTCTTTAGCTTTAAGAAAGTAAGATTCAAATTCCTTTTTCTCAAAGAGATCGGGTCTTGTAATTGCTATGGAGAGAAAGTTAAATAACATATCTTCTGAATATTCCCCTTTTTGCATAATGGGAAATAAAATTTCAAGCGCCCAGGCTGCACGGCCGCTTTCGGCAAAAAACTTTGCCACAGCAAGCAGATCATCAGAATTTAACTCTGTTGTTTTATAGTATTTTTTAACCAGGTTAATGGCATCGTCTCTGTATTTATATTTCTTATTGGAAAGGAAATATGGAGCAATCAGAATCTGAAAGTTAAGATATAATTTATTGACCAGCTTTTTATCAATCTTTGTATTATAAAGGGCTTTTATATTTTTCATAAAACCTTCAGGTGCTTGAAGGTAAGATGAATCGGCTGCCCAGGCTTTTAAGGTGAGGTCGCAGATATTATATTTAATAAATACATTGGTCGGGTCTAATGCCGAAGCCTGATTTAGTTCTCCTATATAATCAAATTTTTGACCAAGTTCTTGTCTGAATAATATTTGGTTGTTAATCAATTGGGCAAATTCTTTTGTCTTTGGAGGATTCAAAGTAGGTAATAAATCTGCAGAAAGCTCTCCATTGCCGATAGCATCAAATATTGCTGTCTGAAGGGTTGTGGCTACTGGAATATCTTTTCTTGCCAATGCATTTCTGAAATGAACAGCCAGGGAATCCTTATTTCTTGTCAGATCTATACGTTCAACAATTTTAAGGAATAGAATTGCTTTGCGTTCTCTGGCAAGAAGAAACTCCATTGCCTTAGAAAGACTGTCACTCTGGAGTGCTTCTTTTATCTTTTCTTTACTAAATGTAGTTAAGTAATTAAATGGAGTATTTTTTACATCTCGGTAAAACTGGTCCCAGTTTTCCTGGGCTTTAATGACACGTTTTATGGTGTCATTAAGCTGAAAAAGATTGCAATACCTGGATAATGCTTTCGGCCCTGCTTTTCTGCAATTCCTGATTTCTTTCAGTACTACCTTCAATAGATGAATAGGCAAGAACAACAACCTCTGTTATATTATATTTATTTAAATGGAGAGAGTCATAAAATGGCCTGATATCTTGTTCTGAATAAACAGACTTGTCTTTCTCAAAAGGAATGGTGAATTTTAAATTCTTCTTTTTAGATATTTCTGATTTCAAAAGGGTGTCAACAAAAAACTCTGTTGAAATAACAGATCTGCTGGAAGGAATCCTTGGATAGTCAACGTAATAGGTGCAGAGATGATTGTCCTTAATGACCATCAGATTGCATACATATTCATCGTTTTTCAGTTCTGTCGGAATATCGCCAAGATAGGCATACAGGGCATTTGAAGAAGCTTTCGAGTTAGATTTTAAAAGATCTTTTAAGGGAATAGGCACAAGCATAATGCCATCAAAAGCAAATGACCTATGTACAATATTTCCGCTAGAACAGGGGAATTGGCTTCTTAATACAATATCTACAGAAAAGGAAAATACACCTTCAGTTTCCGGAAATGTTTTATTGAAAAGTCCCAGGTCACCAAAGGAATAATAAACCTTTCCATTTTCTACGACGATTTTATTTTCTACATAATCCGGAATTTTATTAAAATCTCCCGCACATTTTCCGCAGACAACTTCATTAGAAGGCTCGATGCCGAAAGCATTTTCAATATTTATTTTTTTGGATGGATAAAAAATCTTTTTGTCCTTGTTTTTGATGGATGAGGGGAAATTATAAGCCATAGGTCCAAAGACCTGAGCGATATATATACATTTCTTTTCAGGAATAATTCCTATCCCTATTCCTGTTGCAGAAAATTCCCGGTTTACAAGATTTATTGAATTGCTGGAAGTATTCAGACTTGATCTTACAAAGGCAAGAGCCGCACTTTCGTAGGTATTTATTTTGATTGGTGCTTTTTCTTTATAAACGGTAAACGGCCGGTCTGTATAAATGAGATCAACATTTTCAGCTACTTTCTCATGAGTACCTTTAAAGCTTTCCACCCTTTGTTCCACTGAAGCCATATTAGGATTATCCTGATTGTGGACAAGGTTGTCTACTTTTTTGAGATACTTTGCCTGATTATTGGCAGCAGCTGTAAGTACGGAATCTTTGACAAAAGGAGAGAGGCCAAGAGAATCACGTACCTCATTCAGTTTCAGGTAGATTTTCTGTGTAAGAAGCTTTTCGTCAAAATTATTAAAATCAATAGGTGTTTGAGCAAATAGTCCTCTGAAAGAAAGTAATAATATTAAAAGTGAAAAAGTGATCAGTCTCATATTTTACCTCAAACCTTATATGCTTTACTAAACTTTGTGATTGAATTTTCTAAGTTTTATCTCTGTAAGTTTTTTCTTAGTGCTTAAGGCAAAGTCTCCTTTCATCATCCAATCGTAGTATGACGGATCCTTTTGTAATACGTCTGTCACCTTCATGTTCTTATATTTCCCAAAGTTGAATACTTCTTCACCTTTGTCGTTAAGAATCATTCTACCAGCGAGATCCACAAATTGAGAAGCTGTGAGGTCATGTAAAGCATTCATGTCGTTTTTAACAGGAATGTATTCTTTTCCATCTCCATCTTTAATCGTGCAGCCTTCATATTTTTGAATCTGAGCCTTTAGGACTTCGAAAGTAGCAATGGTATCTGCTTCAGCACTATGAGCTCCTTCGAGATCTTTATTGCAATAGTACTTATATGCGGCAGAAAGGTTACGTGGTTCCATTAAATGATAGATTCTTTGCGCATCTACCATTTTCCTGTTCGTTATATCAAATTCAACCCCAGCTCTTAAAAACTCCTCAACAAGCACTGGTACGTCAAATCGAAGGATATTAAATCCGGCAAGATCACAGCCCTGAAGCATAGTGGCAAACTGAGCAGCTACACTTTTAAAAGTTGGTTTATCTTTTACATCTTCATCATAAATACCATGAATGAGACTGGATTCCAGAGGTATTGGTATGGTAGGGTTTATCCTGGTGGTTTTAATGATATGCTCATTATTGGGCATTACCTTTAGCACGGATATTTCGACAATTCTGTCGTTGGTAATGTTTGTACCTGTTGTCTCCAGGTCAAAAAAAGCGAGAGGTTTTTTTAGATTTAGCCCCATTGATGATGTTTTACTGAAAATTGATAACTGGTTCTGATTTTCCACAGTGCAAACTGAAGTTAAATGATTCCTCTTTCAGTAAATAACCATGATAAATATTTGACTAAAATAATAAAGCAATTGAAAGTTTCCAATTGCTTTATTATTAAAATTATTGTTGAACTACCTCCTTGGCGAGTTTCTTCAGATCAAAGCCTCCAAAGTTTCCTGAGCTCATCAGTAAGAGGTTTTTACCTTTCCAGTTTGTTTTTAAGATAAACTCTTTTAACGATTGATTTTCAGTGAATACTTTTAACTTTTCACTGTTAAAAGCTTTAATTACATCTTCCGGCGAAATCGGATCAAGCTCTTTATGCTCAAGGATTTGAGGGTTAAAGTATACAACGGGAAGGTCAGCTGACTTAAAAGTATCTTTATATTGAACTAAAAATTCCTTGTTTAAAGAACTGAAAGTGTGCAATTCAAGAATAGCGACCAGTTCATTTTCAGGGAATTGCTTTTTTACAGCTGTAGTAGAAGCCTTTAGTTTTGAAGGTGCGTGGGCAAAGTCTTTGAATACAGTGGTGTCATTTGTTTTTTCAAGTACTTCCAGTCTGTCTGCAGCTCCTTTAAAACTTTGAATAGCTTCATAGAACATCTCATCTGTTATTCCAAGTTTTGAAAGTACTGTTTTAGCACCACTCAGGTTACGCATGTTGTGCTTTCCAAAAATCTGAACAGGAATTTTTTTATTGTGATCAATCAAATAAGTTTGACCATTTATAATATCATGCTTGTGAGCTGCATATGCGATTCCTTGTACGTCTTCTCTTTCTTTTCTGCAAATTACAGAAACAAGGTCATCGTTCTCACAGAAAATTAAGGTACCTCCTTTAGGTGATGAATCTGCAAAAAGATCAAACTGCTTAACGTATTCATCAAATGTTGGATATACGTTAATGTGATCCCAGGCAATTCCACTCATCAGACCAATATGATGATGATAATGAAGGAATTTAGGGGTTTTATCTATTGGAGAAGACAAATATTCATCACCTTCAATGATAATAATAGGAGCATCTTCAGATAATTTTACCATCAAATCAAATCCTTCGATCTGAGCTCCAACAAGATAGTCAAACTTTCTGTTGAAGTGTTTCAGAACGTGAAGAATCATGGAAGTAATGGTCGTTTTGCCATGACTTCCTGCGATTACTATTCTCTGTTTGTCTATTGATTGTTGATAGACATATTCAGGGAAGGAATAGATTTTTAATCCAAGTTCCTGGGCCTTTATTAATTCCGGATTGTCCGTTTTTGCATGCATGCCAAGAATGACAGCATCTAATTCAGTAGAAATTTTTTCAGGAAACCAGCCAATTTTTTCAGGAAGAATTCCTGCTTTTTCAAGTCTGGTTCTGGAAGGTTCAAAAATTTCATCATCTGATCCAGTTACTATTAAACCTTTTTGATGCAAAGCGAGGGCGAGATTATGCATTGCACTGCCTCCGATTGCAATAAAATGGACTTTTTGCCTTTTGGGGTTCATCAATTCCTATTTTGGGACTGCAAAATTAAAATAAATTAAGAGAGCTACAAACAGTTAAATAGAATATGACTTTTCCTGTGAATAACTATGAGGATAATTTAATGGAAAATAAAAGCGGTCGATCCCTGAAGTTTTAACGACTTATTATATTTTTGTTAACAATATGGAGTCAGAAAAATCGGTAAGAAAACCTTCAGGTAAGAGTAAATTAGCACAAACTGGTCTTATTCAGTCGTTAGGAAAAATGCCTCCTCAGGCATCCGAACTTGAACAAGCTGTTTTAGGTGCTTTGATGATTGAAAAGGAAGCCTTAACCATTGTAATAGATATTTTAAAACCGGAAAGTTTTTACCACGAAAAACATCAGAAAATATACGCCTGTATATTGGAACTTTTTGATGAGTCAGAACCGGTTGATATTTTAACAGTTACTCAAAAGCTAAGAACAAAAGGAGAGCTGGAGTTTGCGGGAGGTGCATATTATGTTACAGAACTCACTACCCGAGTCAGTTCTGCTGCCAACATTGAAACCCATGCTCGTATAATTTCTGAACAGGCAATTAAAAGAGAGCTTATTTCAATAGCTTCTGAAATTCAAAGAGAAGCGTTTGAAGATACTACAGATGTTTTTGAATTGCTGAATAGGACGGAACAGGCTCTTTATCAGGTTTCCGAAGCTAATATCAGGAAAAATTATGCTGAAATGAGGGCCATTCTGAGAGAAGCTCTTGATGAACTTGTTTCCAGAAGAAATCAGGAAAATGCTCTTACTGGTGTGCCAAGTGGATTCACAGATCTAGACAGAATTACTTCAGGTTGGCAAAAAAGTGACCTTATCATCCTCGCAGCCCGTCCAGGTATGGGTAAAACTGCATTCGTTGTATCAGCAATGAGAAATGCTGCAGTAGATTTTAAGAAGGGAGTGGCCATCTTTTCCCTGGAGATGTCTGCTGTTCAGTTGGTAAACAGATTGATCTCTGCGGAAGCGGAGCTTGATAGTGAAAAAATCAAAAAAGGGAATCTGGAAGAATACGAGTGGCAGCAATTGCATCACAAAATAAGAAAACTCGATTCTGCACCTATATTTATTGATGATACTCCCGGTCTTTCCATTCGAGAGCTTCGTACCAAATGTCGGAGATTGAAAGCAAAGAACGATATCCAAATGGTTATCATAGATTATCTTCAGTTAATGACTGCAGAGGGAGGAAAAGGCGGACCTGGAAACAGGGAGCAGGAAATTTCTCAGATATCCAGGGCATTAAAGAACCTTGCAAAAGAAATAAGTGTGCCGGTAATTGCACTTTCTCAGCTAAGCCGTGCTGTAGAAACAAGGGGAGGAGATAAGAAGCCTCAGTTGTCAGATTTAAGGGAATCTGGAGCTATTGAGCAGGATGCCGATATGGTGGTATTTCTTTACCGTCCAGAATATTATAAAATTGATGAGGATGAGATGGGGAATTCATTAAAAGGAATGGGTGAAGTAATTATTGCCAAGCACAGAAATGGTAGTCTGGATAGTGTTTTTCTCAAGTTTATTGGGAAATACACTAAATTTGCCGATCTTGAAAAGTCGTCATTCGGTGGAGGTGGCGGAGGTGCCAATCCTATAGAAGATAATTACAATCCTAATAATTTTGACACCGGAGGAGCAAAGACATTCAGTAGTAAAATTAATGACTTCGGAAAACAAAATGGCCCGGAAGGTGGTAATGACGATGACTCGGTTCCTTTTTAAATAATAAAACAAGGTTCATGAAATTTATATCCCATCAGGAAATAAACCCCGTCATTTGTGGATATTACATTCACCCCATGGACCTTGAAGTGCCCAAAGACAAAGAATTGTTTGTTAAAATTATTAAATGCCTTTTCAAACCAGGTGATGAAATGTATTTTATTGCTTATGGGAAAGAAAATAAAGATCTGGACTTTGATTTAATACGGGAACAGTTCTACGAGTATGGAGATATTAAAGAAGTGGAACTTGAAAGGGTGGACGATATAGCTTGTCTCTGCAGGATACCTTATGTAAAAGAAAGACATCGTTTAATTTTTGCGCTTTGGTCATTTTTTAAATCACTTCGTTTTTTTAATCCATTGCCAGATCTGGATTGGAAAACATTTTCCTCTTACGATTGCAATCTGTTCGAATCAGATCCTGAGGGCAGGAAAATGTTTGCGTTTAACTTCATGAATTATCTTTGTATCAAAGGGTCTGGAGGGGAAAGTCTGATGATCAATTATAAAAAGGGATATTCGCTTCCTGATATACATCAACTAATAGGCATCTAAGTTTTTAATATTAATTACTACTCCTTGTTTGTATAAGAGGATACCTGTTCCATCAGATACGAATAAAGCTTCTTAATTGCAGAAGGTACATCTTTGCTGCCGCTTCCCCATACACATCTGTATCTTTTACCATCTTTTTCAATTTCTATAAAATGAAAAAGATTACCAGGTTTATTATACTTTAATGATTCAACCTTTACCTTTTTAAGTTCTTTGTTTATACTCTTAATATTTTTCTTATCCAATATTCCTATTTTCTCCTGAGACTTACTTCCATGAAAGCCTTCTGTAGTATATATTTCACCATCTTCAGTAAAGCCATAAATCTTTTCCATACCAGTAAACCCACCACCGCTGCCAAATTCCACGGAATTATAGACGAGCCTTTTTGAACTTGAACAAGCACATGAACAAAGCAGGAGTGAGAAAATTATAATTCTTGAAAATATCATAACTAGCAATCAGTTTATAAAAATTAAATTCTGGTTAAAATAAAAGCTAAAATAAAAAATGCCTGATTAAACAGGCATTAAAATTACTTATATTTTTTCTTGAATTGCTTTTCTTGTTTAGCGAGCTTATTCTTTTTCTTTTCAAGCTTTATTTTGTCGCTATACATTTCATCCTGGTTTCTTAATTTTTTACGTTCCTTTTTCAGTTTCTTAACTTCTTTTCCAGGACCAGCAAGGCTGATGTGATTGTCAGCAGCCATAAGAGAAGATGCAGAAGATAGAGAAATCATTGCAGCTGCCGCCATTACAAACAGTTTTTTCATAGCTTTTAATTTTTGATGAATAATCATTAATTGTTGGATACTAGACTAAACCGGCAATCAAAAAAAATAGTTCCTCCAGCCATTTTTCATGTCAGGATACTTTTTTGTTCAGTGATATTTTTATCTATCTTTGCAAATGTATTCGGGGTGTAGCGCAGCCTGGTAGCGTACTTGTATGGGGTGCAAGGGGTCGTGGGTTCAAATCCCGCCACCCCGACGAATATAAAATAGCCGATCATTTTAGTGACCGGCTATTTTTTTTAATCTTCCGAAATTTCATCCAGAAACTGATTGTAAGCAGATCTCAATTCCTGATTCGCTTTCATATCTCTTGCTTTAAGAGTAATTTCCAAACCTTTCTTATAAACTTCTTCTGCTTTTTCAAGTTGTCCTAATTTATAAAATAGGTTAGCCGCATGATAATAGGTCCCTGTGTAACCTTCATGATTTTCTAGAAGAATTGAAAAATAATTTACAGATTTCTGAACATCTATCTTGAGGTACTCTGTAGCTAATGCATATATGGTAAATGGATCGTCAGGGTCTTCCTTATAATATTGTAAGAGTAATTCAAGTCTTGAATTATTCATTAATTTTTATTTTTATTAGTGAAATATGTAACTTCATCGCAAATTTATAGTTTATTAGAAGGAATTAAACATATTTTTATGAAGATATTAGTTTGTATCAGTAACGTTCCGGACACCACTTCCAAAATCTCTTTTACAGATAACAATACAAAATTAAATACTTCCGGTATTCAATATATAATTGGTCCATATGATGAATATGCGCTTTCAAGAGCTATTGAGCTGAAGGAAGCCGCCGGGGGAACTGTTACTGTATTAAATGTTGGAGAAGCTGACACCGAGCCTACTATAAGAAAAAGCCCTGGCAATAGGAGCAGACGATGCCATCAGAATCAATGCATTTCCTAAAGACGCATTTTATGTGGCAAGTCAGATAGCTGTAGTTGTTAAATCTGAAAATTACGATTTAATACTAATGGGTAGAGAGTCTATTGATTATAACAGTGGACTTGTTCATGGTATCGTAGGAGAGTTGCTTGGAATTCCATCAGTATCTCCTGTTATGAAGCTTGATATTGAAGGCGGAAAAGCAATAATGTCCAGAGAAATTGAAGGCGGAAAAGAAATTGTTGAAGCTCAGCTTCCTTTGGTTGCAGGATGTCAAGAGCCTATCGCTGAATGGAAGATTCCAAACATGCGAGGCATTATGTCTGCAAGAACCAAACCTTTGAAAGTTGTTGAACCTGCAGATGTAAATGATAATGTAAAGTTGCTGAATTATGAACTGCCTGCTCCGAAAGGCGCCTGTAAAATGATCGATGCATCAACTCCTGAAAAACTTTTTGATTTGTTGAAAAACGAAGCAAAAGTTCTTTAATTAATTAATCTAATTTTTAAATCATTAACTAAATTTATATATGTCAGTTTTAGTTTTTGTAGAAGGTGCAGGCGGTGAGATTAAAAAATCTTCTCTTGAGGCTGTAGGATACGCTTCAGCACTTGCCCAAAAAATCAATACTCAGGCAGTTGCATTAGTTATAGGAAACTATTCTGATGATCAAATAAATTCCCTGGGTAAATTCGGAGCTTCAAAAGTTTTATCCTGTAAAAATGATAAGCTTTCACAGCCATTACCAATACCTTATGCTTCTGTAATTGCTGAAGCCTCAAAAAAGGAAAACGCAGATACTATTATCCTTTCACGGTCTTCTGTGGTAGATGCTATAGCGTCAAGACTAGCGCTTAAGCTAGGGGCTGGAATTGTAACCAATGTTGTTGATCTTCCTGATCTTTCTTCAGGGTTCAAAGTTAAAAAATCTATTTATACCGGTAAAGCTTTTGCTTTCTACGATCTAACTTCTGCCAAGAAAGTAATAACAATATCAAAAAATGCATATTCAGCAGTCGAGGGTAGTGGCTCAGCTACAGTTGAAGCTTTTGATCCTCAATTATCTGATAGCGATTTTAAAGTACAAATTAAGGAAACACAAAAGGCAACAGGCGATGTTTTATTGACAGAAGCCGATATTGTTGTCTCTGGTGGAAGAGGTTTGAAAGGTCCTGAAAACTGGAACCTGGTTATTGATCTTGCAAAAGCTTTGGGAGCCGCAACAGGATGCTCTAAACCGGTTTCGGATCTTGACTGGAGACCACATCACGAACATGTTGGGCAAACAGGTGTAAAGGTAAGCCCAAATTTGTATATTGCATTAGGAATCTCGGGAGCAATTCAGCATCTTGCAGGTGTGAATTCATCAAAAGTGATCGTCGTGGTTAACAAAGATCCTGAAGCGCCGTTTTTTAAAGCAGCAGATTATGGTATTGTGGGCGATGTTTTTGAGGTAGTGCCTAAATTAATTGAAGCTGCCAAGGCATTAAAATAAAAAAAAGTGGATAAGATCAAGTTAGAAATATTAGGTCTCTCTTCGAGCCAGTCTCAATCTGGCTCTTTTGCATTAGTATTAGGTGAAGAAAGTGGTAACAGACGGTTGCCAATTATTATTGGCATGTTTGAAGCTCAGGCCATTGCCATAGAAATCGAAAAAATTGTCCCGAACCGACCAATGACTCACGATCTCTTCAAGTCCTTTGCGCTTGGATTTAATTTCACTGTTGATGAAATCGTGATCTCTGACCTAAAAGAAGGGGTTTTCTTTGCTAAGATAGTTTGTACAGATGGGATTAAATCCATTGAAATAGATGCCAGGCCTTCTGATGCCATTGCAATAGGTTTGCGGTTCGAAGTTCCTATCTATACCTATGAAAATATTCTTTCTGAAGCTGGTATCGTTCTTAGCGACCTTAGTGAAGAAGAATCAGGTGTAAAACCTGAAAAAGAAAAGAAAGAAGAAGTTAAAAAAGCAGAACCCAAAAATCTTTCCGATCAGATTAAAGATACCTCATCTGATCAGCTAAAGGTTATGCTTGATGAGGCCTTAATGAAGGAAGATTACGAAAAAGCAGCACGCATACGTGATGAGTTAAATAAAAGAAATTAACAGAAACCGGAGAAACCCTCCGGTTTTTTTATTTTTTAGATATTAAAAATTTTGAAGTCACTCCGAATTTGAGTTTACCTTTTTTTAAATCCTGATATATCTTAAACTAATTCTTTCGACTTCTTTTTCGCAATATCAAATCCCTTTGCTTTCGATCATTTTTAGATTGAAATAATGGATCAGGAACTGCTTCACTTGCTAGGGGAGAGTTGATCCGATTTTTAATTCTTTGATTTTAAATTAATCTCAGTTGAAAAAATCCTAAAATATCTATGTATAATTACAGGATATTAACCTTTTACTCTTCAGTTTGTATCATTAAACATGATAGATAATATGAAATCCACTCTGCAAAAACTTCTACTTATCTTTTTCCTTGTTATGCTTTCTTCCGGTCATTCTTTTGCTCAACATGAAGAAGAGGAAAATGAAGAGCTACCTGAATTTATGGAAATGCGAAAACCTGATTTCTATAAAATACAAAAGAGAGCTAACAGGTACTTCAGACGCAAGAAGCTTAGGGAGAATAATGATGGTTTTTCAAGAGATTCATTTGCTACCGAAAATGTAATGGGGGGAAGAGAGGAAGATAACGAATACCATAGATATAAAAGATGGGAGTGGTTCTGGAGAGATAGAGTTAATCCGGATGGAAGTTTTCCTGATCCTTTTAAATCATTTGAAGTATACAAGCAGATGCAAGGCCGCATCAAGCGCTCAAAGAATGCGACTCCTCAGTGGATTAGCATTGGTATGAAAACGAATAGTGGTGGATATTGGGGCTTGGGTCAGGCCAGGTCGGTTGCTATCTTTCCCGGTAATCCAAGTATCTACTATGTCACTACTGTTGGTGGTGGTGTATGGAAAACTACAAATGGTGGCGCATCCTATACTCCAGTAGGTGATGGCTTGCCCCAATTATTTTGTGGAACTGTGCTTGTCGATAATCAGGATGCAGATATTGTGTATGTAAATATTGGTGGTACAGGAGAATGGTGGCTTCCTGGCCTGGGAGTTTACAAGTCATCAAATGGAGGTCTAACATGGTCTGCTACTGGATTGACGGGCACTAGGGCAAATGGTATAAATGTAAAGAAGATGGCGATGAGTCCTTCTAACTCTCAGATCATTTTAGCTGCAACAAACAAAGGCCTTTACAGAACAACAAACGGTGGTGTCAGCTGGGCTGTTGTCAGAACGGGAGAACATGGTGATGTCGTATTTCGTCCGGGAGATGGAAGTACAATTTATGCTGCATCAGATGATTATTATAATGGCAGTGAACTCTTTCGTTCCGTTGATGGTGGTGCTACATGGAGTAAGGTAAGCAGTTTGGGTAAAACTAAAACAAGGATTTGGATCGGGGTTTCCGCTTCTGATAAGGAGTTTGTCGCTGCTGTTTTTAAAACAGATGGCTCTACAAAAGACTTGTATGTATCAAATGACAGAGGTAACTCATTTAGTTACAAATCTAATACAATGCCAGATGCAGATATTTTTTACGTCTCACAGTTGAATAAAAATATAATGTATGGTGGAGCTGTTACATTGAAACAGTCAAAAGACGGCGGCTCAACTTGGACTGAAATTACAAACTGGTGTTGTGGAAATGATGCTGTAAGAACTGAAGTGCATGCTGACTTCAGAGGTGTTTCTCATAATCCGACAAACCTATCAGAGATATATTTTTGCAATGATGGTGGAGTGGATAAATTTAATGAACAGTCAAAGGTCTGGACAAGCCTTTCAAATGGACTTGTGATTACAATGTATTACAGAATAGCTTCAGCACAAACCAATAATTTAATGGTCTCCGGGGCGACCCAGGACAATGGAGGCAATGCGAGGCTTTCAAATGGAAACTGGAGAAATACGACAGGAGGCGATGCCACCATGTGTATCATTGATCCGACCAATGAAAGTGTGCAATATTCTTCTTATATAAATGGTGATGGAATAGTGAGAACTACTCAGGCATGGAATAATTCCAAGGATTTGACCGATGCTTTAAGAAAGGCTGGAGCTGTCGGTGGTGATTGGGCTACACCATTTGCAATAGATCTTACCAATCCTCAAAATCTTGTTGCAGGGTATCAGGATGTGCTCAGAAGTACTAATCGTGGTGACTCCTGGATCAAAATAAGTAATAACCTTACAGGAGGAGCTAATTTGCAACATATCACAATAGCTCCTAATGATGGTAAAACAATTTATACCTCTAACGGAAGTAATTTTTATCGCACTTTTGATACAGGAACGAACTGGACAAAAAAATCCAGTCCGGCTGGTGATATTACCAGAATTACTGTGAGCCCCACTGATGCTAAGGCTGTTTATATAACTACAAATGGAGGAAACGGTAAACGCATTTTCAAGTCAACCAATGGCGGTGATACCTGGACAAATATAACGCTCAATTTTCCAAATGATGTAGGTGCCATTTGTGTCGCCTATGAAAAAGGCACCAATGAAGGATTATATATAGGATCACCAATCGGCGTATTTTATAAGAATGCTTCATTAACTCAGTGGATATACTATGGTCAGGGATTACCAAATACGGAGGTCAATGATATCAGTATTGCATATGGAGCAAAGAAGTTAAGGATTGGAACTTGGGGAAGAGGAGTATGGGAGTGCGATCTTTATGCGGATCCAAAAGTATATCGTGAGCCAGAAAATCCGCTAATTGTAGTTAACGGTCTGAACTTTGATTATTATCAGAAAGGTTACGACATGCTTCCTGACTTTTCTCAGGAAACACCTACATGGAAGGGTGGTGTAATAGAATCATTCAATACATCCTTTACACATACCGCCGATAGCTTTGCAGTGAAATACTATGGCTATATTGATGTTCCTGCAGATGGAGAATATACCTTTTATACAACTTCAGATGATGGAACAAAGTTATATATTGGAAATCAACTGATCGTTGGAAATGATGGCACTCACGGCATGACAGAACAATCAGGGAGTATACTTCTTAAAAAAGGTAAGCATGCTATATTACTTGAATATTTTGAGAAGAATATTGGCGACGAGATTGAAGTAAGTTATAGCGGTCCTGGTATATCAAAGCAGATCATTCCTTCGAGTGTCCTTTACATGCCTTCGCTGCGTGATCCTGAAAACCCAGCAGGTTTTGCAGTTAATGGTTTAGACTATAAATATTATACAGGAACTTTTACCACTTTGCCTGATTTTAACTCCCTTGTTGTAAATAAATCCGGTCGAATCAATCAGTTTGACCTTACTATACCACAAAGAGCTACATCCAATTTAGCTGTAAGGTATGAGGGATATATTGATATACCTGCCGATGGAATATACACATTTTATACAAGTTCTGATGATGGGTCAAAGTTATATGTAGGAAGTACATCAATCGTTAGTAATGATGGAATCCATGGGATGATTGAAGCTCAGGGAAATATTGGTCTTAAAAAAGGCAAGCATGCAATTACTTTAGAATATTTCCAAGGTACTGGAGGCATTGGACTTGAAGCGAGTTACTCAGGTCCTATGATTACAAAGAGAATAATCCCTGCATCATCCTTATACAGAATTGTTCCTCTCAGAGTGCCGGAGAATCCCCTCTCTGTGATAAATGGAGTAAATTATAATCTATATCCGGATTATGAAGGAAATGTTATTCCTGATTTTACAACCCTTGGTAATTCTTCTCGGACAGACCGTGTTAACCAGATCAATCTGAATATAGGAGGATTACCCGCAGATCATTATGCAATAAGATATTCTGGATATATTGAAGTCCCTGAGGATGGAGAATATACCTTCTATATTAGCAGTGACGATGGCAGCAGATATTTTATCGGTAATACAATGGTTGCGGATAATGATGGTTTGCATGGAACCACAGAGAAAAGTGGCTATATAGGATTGCAAAAAGGCGTTCATGAATTTACTGTTGAGTATTTTGAATATGATAATGACCAGATACTTACACTTAGTTATGAATCTTCTAAAATAACAAAGACTATAATTCCATCATCAGCATTATATGCTGATGCAATTATAACTTCGCTGGCAAAATTAAACCGAAAGGATAACATTGAGGTATTTCCTAGTCCATTTACAGATAAGCTGAGCGTGAAATCACAAAACCCGATTCAATCAGTAAGACTTATAAACAATGAAGGTAAACCAGTCCATGAGGCTACCATGATTACTTCTCCATTTCAGTGTATCATTTCTGTTCCTCAAGAACTTCCATCCGGTGTATATTTTGTTCAAGTCGAGATAAATGAAGAGTTGAATACAATTAAAGTATTGAAAAAATAATCATGTTCCCTGATTACTTTAATCTGAAGGTAGTTAGGGAACTTTGCTTTAAAAAGAGTCTTAAACTCTTATTTAAAATACAACAAGGAAAGTAAATCTAGGATTGAAGCCGGAAAGGAGTCCATAATGAGATTGTTTCAAAAGAAGATTTATCGGATGAACGGCCTCAATATCAGATACCTGTTTTTAACACAGTGTTTTCAAAGAAAATGACACCTGTTGCAATTTCAAAATCCCTCAAACACGCAGCTTTGTACACATATCTTGTAAATGCTGAAGCCATAATAACAAAGAATTTGAAGTAAAGATTATTTATACTGCTTGTCGATCAAAGAATCTTACACTTACTTCGGTTCGTCCGGTTTTGCGAAATTTACTTATTCGCATTTCAGATATGATACTGTGAAATATCAATCAGTAGCGAAAACCAAAGGCAAATAAGGGTAGCTTAGTGACAAACTACGTGGGATATGCAGTAGCTGGTGTTCTTCTTATTACTTTAAATGCAGGAATTGATTTTCATACTAAATATAGTATTTATGGGGATATAAATTATTCATGATCAGATGCCTTTTACTTGAGATGGAAAATATAAAACTGAAAATTATATTTAGTCGAAGGCTAAGTTGGATATCAATATAAGTTTTTTGATCATCTGAATGCAGGTGTTTATTTTGTAGCTAATAATATTACAAGCACTCAATATTATTATATCGTTTTCCTGAATCAGCTATTCCCGGTATTGATGCAGACTTTATGCCGAAAACCTTTTGTAGAATCCGGACTGTTTTGTTACATCCAGTGAAGCCGTTTTTTTATGCCGCTTTATACTATACCATGTTCTTGAGACAACAATGTAAATAATGCAGGAGAATGGACATTGCAATTGCTGAATGTATCGGAAGTGTCATTGCAACAATTTTGGTAGGAGGAACAGTATTGTTTGTGGTTTATGCTTTATGATAGAACTTCAATATTCAAAAGTCTTGAGTCAGGGATGTTCGTGAAGCAGGTGCCTTGATGCTGGGCGCAAACATCACAATGATGAAGAACAAGGTTATGGAATTCGCTGCCTTTCAGGCAGGGATACAGACAACTTTTGTTGGAGTCATCGGGTTTGTGTGGGTGTTAGTTCCATAGCTTATCAGAATTCATTTGGGGATGACAACAGTATCTGGAAGTGATAATGTTATGATAGGAGGAGTTATACTTACCAATGCTGATCTCATATCCACACTTTTACCTTCTTCCACAGAATCGTCAATAGGGGCAGTTACTTCATTTGATGGATTTCTGTTTTTTATAGCTGTTTAAAAAAAGAAACAAAGGCTTTTACTGATTATGTTGGAAGTCCATTGTATTGTTTCTTTAATAGTGAGTAATAATGGCAGCTTGCAAGTTAACTTTAATCAGCGTCTTTACAGGATTTTTTAAGCGAACAGTAGGCGAGCTGATATTGCAAAAGTAAGAGACGTATTGTCTGAGTAAACTGATTTACCATTTTTCTTTTAAATTCATGAAGTAGAAATGAAGGAAAGGTTCCTCATATTGGTTGCAAAGCTACTCCAAATGATCATAAGATATGCGAAGACTTATGAAACTATTCGAGCCTTATGAATTGGAAGATAGGAATTATCAAAGCCTGAGTAGTGGCAAAAACAGAGTGTTTTGTTTGTAGAGTTATCGCTTAGATCAATTTATTGTCAGAAGATTTTTCTGTAAAGCATCGAAATTATGGATGAAGTCCTTTTTACCTTAACATATATTGCCAGTCGCATTTTATGACAGTCTTGGTGATATATTGAGAACAAACCTTGTTATTGTAGGAGTAAGTCATGATTTAAAATTAGCAGCCAAGTTCGCTGACAATCTGATATTAATGAAGATGGAAAGGTTCTGAAGCATGGGGGCGGAAATTATAATTACGAGTGAGACTCTGTATCAGATTGTATTTAGTTAAAATTAAACGTCTCGATGAAGCACTAATGCAATTACCAAAGGAAAGGGATTTATTAAAGAGTGGTACTTGGATAAAATAAAAAAGACATCATTTCTGATGTCTTTTTATTTTTTAAAGATTAAGCTTCTTATTGTTTAGACGCAGCTTTCTTAGAAGCGGACTTCTTAGAAGCTGCTTTCTTAGAAGCTGCTTTTTTAGAAGCTACTTTTTTAGAAGCTACTTTTTTAGAAGCTGCTTTTTTAGAAGCTACTTTTTTAGAAGCTGCTTTTTTAGAAGCTGTTTTCTTAGATGCTACTTTTTTAGAAGCTGCTTTCTTAGAAGCTGCTTTTTTAGAAGCTGCTTTCTTAGAAGCTGCTTTCTTTGCTACTTTTTTAGCAGCGGCTTTAACTACTTTTTTCACTTTTTTTAGGGTTTTGGTGTCTACTGATTTTAAAACATCTTCAAGTGATTTGAGGAACCCGTCCTCTATGATCTTGAAAAGTTCTTTGTTACTATATTTTGACATTAATTATATAGTCTTTATAAAAAATAAAATAACAGTTTCTTATTACTTTATTGTATTTATACTTAAAAATAATAAAAAAGTTTTTTTTTTTACAAATATATGGCAAGATACTTTTTAAAAAAAATAATTTTTTTATCTATAAGATTACTCATCAAGTGAAAATTTTTAACTGAAATACTTATAATTATTTTTAAATTTTATATTTGTTGTCCTCCTGTATCCCTTTAATATCAATGACTACAGAGTTTAATATGATTGAATGAGATTGAAGAGTCTATCTTATCATGACCTCTCTTTATATCAAATAAATAAAGTTGAAGCTTTTTAAAAAAAATATGTACAAATCTCAACTCTGAGGTAATTTTATGATAGCTCTTGTTCCTTCATCTAGTTTACTTGTTAGAATCAACTCTCCGGATAATCTATGAACAGCTACTTTGGCAAGGTACAACCCCATACCTGTACCAACTGAGTAGTCGGATCCTTTGTAAAACATTTCGAATACTCTATCCATTTTATTCTCAGTTATTCCAAGTCCATTATCTATTACTTCAAATATAATAGCAGAGCTATCTTTACTAACTTTAAGTTCTATAGTAGGTTGTTGCCTGGTCTTCTTTTGAAATACAAATGCATTCAGCAACAAATGCTTTAGTGCGATTCTGAAAACTCGAATATCGGTGGTAAAGATCGGAAATGTTTCTGGAACGGAAAGTTGAGCATTGTCAAACAATGCTGGTACTTGTTTCTGAATCTCATTTCTTAGTTCGGAAATAAGCTGGTGAAGATCGATTGCTTCTTCAGCTATCGGTGTCGCCTGAACCCTTGATAGTTCCAGTAAGGTGGTAATAAGTGCTTCTAATTTATCTGAACATGTCCGGATCATGTTTAAAAATGGAATGAATGTACTGTCTTTCAACTCATCTGCAGCTATATCAAGTACGCCATTCAAACTAGTAAGAGGTCCTTTGAAGTCATGGGATACCTTATATATAAATGAATTTATATCTTCTTCTTTCTTCTTTAGCTCATTCTCTTTTAAAGATCTATCTGCATCAGGCAATAGCGTTATAATATTTTTATCTGACAGAGATAGTATAGATGCTATATAATCAGTGATCTGATCGTTGAGCTTTACTTGGAGTGGAATCAGGAAACAATCTCCATCATAAAAAGTATCTTCGTGGATGAAATTACCTTTTTGGTCTATTAATATTTCTTTTAAATCCGTTTCTTTTAATCTTATGGTTACAGCTGGATTTATATTTTCGAATGCTTTATTGTATGAAGTTATTTTAAGAAATGAGTCAGTTATTATGATAGGATAGACATATTCCTGAATTTTATTCTTAAGCTCGGTGGTGGTAAAATCCGGTCTTATCAGACCATTAAGTGAAAATGAATTTCCATTTTCACTTAAGCTAACTGTCCATTCAATCTCAAGTATGCGATTCTTATTTTTATGTCTGACAATAATAGCAGCAGGATTATTTTTTTCAACTATAGATAGAAAGGAAGTAAAAAGTTTAGCATATTTATCCAGACAGGAATTAAGAAAGTTCGGTGGTGCTTGCATATCCCCGTCCAATAAGATGGTTCTGCATGAATCATCAACATTCAGAAATGTTCCGTTGATGTCTATCAGGCAAGAGAGCCTTGTGTGTTCTATATGTCCGTTAGATTTTTCCATATGAGGTAAAAGAGAAACTCTTCAGTCTGTAACTTGTTTAATAAATATTTTATTCACTCAAATAATCGTTAAGATAAATGATTGCCAGAATATTTCCAGTATTAACAATTGGATTGTTATTAATTTTAAACACTGCATTCGCCCAGGGCGCACTGACAGAATTGAAGAAATTATCGGAGACGAATGATTTGAAGAGGGGTACTATTTCTTTTTATGCTCATGAATTGTCTTCATCCAAAACAATTCTCAATTACAATGGCAACAAGTTACTGATACCAGCATCTAATCAAAAATTGCTGACGACAGCTGCTGCATTAAGTATAC
This sequence comes from Sporocytophaga sp., assembly GCA_024707265.1. Taxonomy (GTDB): domain Bacteria; phylum Bacteroidota; class Bacteroidia; order Cytophagales; family Cytophagaceae; genus Sporocytophaga. The sequence continues at coordinate 252,254 of JANQAB010000008.1, forward strand.
TTGGGGTTGACTTTAAATTTAAAACATATCTGGAATATGATGGACATATAACAGATAAAGGAATCCTGGAAGGAAACATTTATATCAGGGGAGAAGGCGATCCGACATTTGGTAGTGGCAGGATTTCTCCATCTGAAACATGGAGTGAAGTACTGAATAAAGTTTGTAAAATATTATCTGATGCTGGTATTAAAAAGATTAATGGTGGTATTATAGGTGATGCATCGTGGTTTGAATATAATTCTATACCTGATTATTGGATCTGGACAGATATCGGCAATTATTATGGTACAGGCACATATGGCTTGAATGTACATGAGAATACCTATAAGCTTTTACTAAAACCAGGAAAAGCAATCGGTGATTCTGTTGAAATTTTAGGAACGGATCCGGTTATACCTAACATTCAATTTCTCAATTCTATAAAAACTGCTGCTGAAGGAACCGGGGATAACGGTTATATTTATGGTGCACCTTTTACAAGTTTGAGGACCGTATCAGGAACTATTCCCAAAGGAGGTATTTTTTCAATTAAAGGTTCAATGCCAGACCCTGCGTATTTTGTGGCATTAGGAGTCAAGGAAGCTTTAGTAAAAAATAAAGTAGAGATCCAGTTGCCTGCAAGCTCTTTATATACTTTTAATGGCAAGTCCATTGCAGAAAGAAAGATATTGCACACCTTTACCTCTTCCCCTCTGAAAGATATAATAAAGGAAACCAACGTTAATAGTCTCAACCTTTATGCTGAATCGTTATTAAAAACCATTGGTAAAAAGTTGTATAACGAAGGCACAACTAAAGCTGGAATTAAGGCATTGCAGGAGTTTTGGAACTCTAAAGGTATAGATCCTTCTGCTGTTGTTATTTTCGATGGAAGCGGACTTTCTACATTCAATTGGGCCTGTTCTGAAGCACTCAGTCAGGCGCTTTTGCAAATGAGTAAAGAAAAGTATTATTCCGATTTTTATAACTCTCTTCCTGTCGCTGGAGTAAGTGGTACTTTGAAAAAAGTAGGGAAAGGTACTAAGCTTGAAAATAATATGAGAGCTAAAAGCGGTAGTATGAAAAGAGTGCTATGTTATTCCGGGTATATTAAAAATCCTGAAACCGGAAAGGAATATTCATTTTCAGTAATGGTAAATAATTTTGAATGCTCTGCCTCAGCTTTATTACCGAAGCTGGAAAGGATATTTTTATTGTTACAGGCAGGACAACTTAATTGATCTTTATACAGATAGAATCAATGAGAGCTTTCTGTCTTGATAAAAGATATTTATGGCAATAAATAAAAGTACAGACCAGTGATGTTATTATAAAAATATTAAGGAAGATTGCTTTAAGGACCTGCAAAAACAGAGCATAATCTGGTTCTTAGATTTCCATATTGGAAAACTCCTTGAATGCTGAGACCTGTAATACCAGGCTTATTTATTTTCGTTGGCTTCTACAGATTCGTCACTATGCTCTTCATCATTTTGGTCTTTATCTTTTTTAGGAAACCAAATTGAAAAAAGAATTGAAAGGGTAAGTATTCCTGCAACTATCATCAGGGCATACTTCATATCTATTTCAAACCAACCAGCTCCACCGGCAACAAGTTTTACACCAATGAATACCAAAATTAAGGAAAGGCCGTAGTGGATGTAATGGAATAGCTGCATTATGCCAGCCAAAGCAAAATACAGAGATCTAAGTCCAAGAAGGGCGAAAACGTTTGAAGTATAGACAATAAAAGGATCTTTACTTACCGCAAGGATTGCAGGAATTGAATCAGCAGCGAAAACTATGTCTGTTGTTTCTACTACCAGAGTTACAATAAACAAAGGTGTAGCAAACAACTGACCATTGATTCTGGTGAAGAAAGATGATCCATGATATTCCTTTGTTACCCTTAAGAATTTGTTTACTAAAGTTAGTATTGGGTTTTTTTCAGGATTAATTTCTTCATCACTTCCCATAAACATTTTTATTCCGGTAAATATCAAGAAAGCACCCAGAATGAAAACTGTCCAGTGGAAATGATTGATTAAAGAAACGCCGACAACTATAAAAAAGAGCTCTAAGTACAAGTGCTCCAATAATACCCCAGAACAAAACCTTTCTTTGATATTCAGCAGGGACTCTGAAATAGTTGAAGATCAGCATGAATACAAAAAGGTTATCCACGCTTAAAGATTCTTCAATCAGGTATCCTGTAAGAAATTCAAAAGCAGCAGTTTTACCTTTCCAGAAATAAACAAAAATATTGAAAGCAATTGCCAGACCTATCCAAAATGCAGACCACCATAAAGCAGATTTAACAGTAACAGTTTCAGTTTTTCTATTCAGAACAAACAGGTCCAGAATCAGAAGTCCCAGTACTAAAATATTAAAGATTACCCAAAAATAAATGTTCTCCATTAAATCGATTGGTCAGCAAATACCCTAATAAAATCCAATAAAATTAATTAAAAGAACAGACAATGAAAGTAAAATAATTGAAAATTTTTTCAGGCCTGTTCGTTAGTCTTTTTCACTTTCCGTCTTTCAGAAAGGTATGTTTTTATGACAGGAATCCATGTGATGATGACTATTCCTCCTATGAATAATTCAAGGTGTTCTTTTATTTGCGGGAACATTATTCCTAAAAAATAGCCTAATAAAAGCATTGAAAAGACCCAAAGTAATCCACCTATTACATTATAGGCAAGAAACTTTCTGAAGTTAAATTTTACAACTCCTGCGAAAATAGGTGCGAATGTTCTTATAATAGGTAAGAATCTCCCCATTATTAAAGCTAAACCTCCATATTTAATAAAGAAGGCCTCAGCGGCCAATACATATTTCTTTTTAAATAGGAGTGTATCTTTTCGGGAAAGCAATGCTTCTCCCATTTTCTTCCCAAAGGCATAACCTACAAGGTTACCAAGTACCGCAGAAAGTGATATGGTACCTAAGAGAAGGACAATAGACGTATTCAATATGCCTGTAGCACAGAATATTCCTGTTGTAAAGAGAAGTGTGTCACCTGGCAGGAAAAAACCAAAAAACAAACCGTTCTCTATAAAAACAACTAGAAGGATTAAAGTTACACCTCCAAACAGAATCAGTTTCTCGGGATCGATTAATTGCTGGAAGAGGTGTAGTATAGAATCCATTATAAAACTATTTGATTAAACTTCTGTCTTAGGTTAAAGACTTTATAGCATCAATAAACAGGCCAGGAGTTACTCCTAGTAAAATTATTAAACTGCCTATTAATACTAATACAGCTTTATTTATAACAGTAAGGTGTATTGATTCCGTTTCAGATTCGCCGGAATACATTGAAATAATTACTCTGAAATAGTAGTAAACGCTTATTAAAGAACCTAGTACGGCTACAATTACCAAGCCCAAATAGCCTTCCTGAAGGACTGCTGAGAAGAGATAAAATTTTGCAAAGAATCCGATAGCAGGAGGGATACCTGCCAATGAAAGCATAGAAATCACCATTATTACAGCCAGCAAAGGATGTGATTTACCTAAGCCACTGAATGATTCAAAAGAATCACTTCCTTTGATTTTAACTACATAATGGAGAACTGCAAATGCACAAAGTGTTGATAGTGCATACGAAGATGTATAAAGTACCAATGCGCTCTGACTATCGTAGTTTTTAAGAAGAATAGTCATTAGCATGTAACCAGCCTGAGCAATACCAGAATACGCTAGCATTCTTTTTACACTGGTCTGATATACAGCAAGTATATTTCCTGTTAAAATGGTAAAGATAATAATCACTGATAGAGTAGAACCCCATTGCGGAAGCAGTGAAGTAAATGATGTATTGAATAATCTATAGAAAGCTGCAAATGCTGCAGTTTTTACGATAGTTGCCATGAAGGCTGTAATAACTAGAGGTGCTCCTTCATAAACATCAGGTGTCCAGAAGTGGAATGGTACTGCAGAAACTTTGAATGCAAGACCAATCATTACCATAAATACACCTGTGTAAAATAAGACAGATACAGTGCCTGAATTATCAGATGCAATAAGTGCAATTTCATGGATATTGAATGTCCCGGTGGCACCATATAAAAGAGCAATTCCAAACAATAATATACCTGAAGCAAAAGCACCCATAATAAAGTACTTTAATGAAGCTTCATTTGAAGACAATTCATGTTTTCTGCTACCTGCCAGAATAAACATTGGAATAGAAAGGATTTCAATTCCAAGGAAAAGCATTGCAAGATGGGTAAACGATACCAGAACAATCGCTCCGGTTAATGTAAACATTATCAGAGAATAATGATCCGCCTGATTAAATTCATTAGAATCATACTGATCTTTAGAGATAAAAAACCAAACAAGCGCCATCAGAATAATCAGACCTGAAAACACTCCCGCATAATGATCAAATACAACCATATTAGGAAAGTACTGATATGCAGAAGTCAACTCAGATAGGTTTACACAAAATACACCAGTAAGACCAAGAACTAAAATTGTCCAAAGGTATTTTCTGAATCCGAATATCTCGGATAACATTGAAACGATGCCAAGTAATGCTGTTAGAATTAATGTTTTCATCGGTTATTTCAAACTTAAAGATGTCCCTGTTCCTTTGATTAATGCTTTAACTGCTGGTTCCGAAATTTCAAGGAATGTTTCAGGGTAGATCCCCATCCAGAATATTAAAATGATAATTGGTATTAATACCAGTTTTTCGCTTGTAAAAAGATCTGTAAATCCTGAAGTTAAGTTGTTGGTTTCTCCCAACATGATCTTCTGGAAGCTCGATAACATATATACAGCACCAAGTATTATAGAAACTCCTGCTACTGCCGCTATCCATGGATTGTACTGGAATATTCCGACGAAAAGAAGGAACTCACCAGGGAAACCTCCTGTAAATGGCAGTGCAATGCTGCTGAAAAGCAAAATGATAAATGTAACAGTAAAGAAAGGTGCAACATTTCTTATACCTCCTAAAGAAGAGAGTTCAAGTGTTTTGGTTCTGTCAAATAGAACATCAATTACAAAGAACAATCCTACAACATTGATTCCGTGGGATAACATTTGAATAATACCTCCCTGAAGACTTTCTTCTCCAAGTGTAAATATTCCCGCTGCAATCAGACCTACGTGAGCAATTGAAACATAGGCAATCAGTCTCTTGAAGTCTTTTTGTTTAATTGCTATGATCGAAGCATAGATAATTCCGATAACGCTAAGGATAATTGCAGGCATTCCATATGTATGAACAGCTTCTGGTACAAGAGGAAGAATCCATCTGATTACTCCGTAAATACCCATCTTTAGCATAATTCCAGAAAGAAGCATCGTACCCTGAACCGGCGTTACAGTATAGGTATCAGGCTGCCACGTATGGAATGGGAAGATCGGCATTTTGATAGCAAATGCCAGGAAGAAAGCAAAGAACACAAGAGCCTGATCTGTTGAACTTAATGAACTTCCAACAGCATAGAATTGATTAATGTCAAAAGAACCGTTTGGAGTCTGTAAATACAGATAAATGATAGCAATAAGCATTAATAAACTGCCTGCAAGTGTATATACGAAGAACTTGAAAGTGATTTTTTTTTCTGTTTTCACCCCCCCAGATCAAGGCAATGAAATAGATCGGAATAAGTGCTAATTCCCAGAATATATAGAATAGGAAAGCATCACGAGCTACAAATACACCAACAAGCGCAGACTGCATTATTAATATAAGCCCATAGAAGTAGTTGCTGTTAGCAAATGTTCTTCTGAATGAAGAAAGGATAATTAAAGGAATAAGAAAGGTAGTAAGCATTACCAGAAGTATGCTGATTCCGTCCATTCCTACACTGAATGATATCCCCATTGATTTTACCCAAGGTACTGATGTAGCATAAGCCAATGTATCTTGAGGATTAAATTTTAAGAGTAAAACCAGAGAATAAGCAAATTCAGCTAATGCGACTGTAAATGCAAATTGTTTTGCCCTATTGTCAGGAAGCAGGAATGAAATTAAACCTGCTACCAGCGGTAGAAAAATTAAAATACTGGTTTCCATTAAAACTTGATAATCGTGTTAAAGAACAATATTAATATGATGCCAATAACCATAGCAAACATGTAAAAACTGATGCTACCGTTTTGTAGAAATCTTAAACCTGCACTGCCTCTGTCTATTCCTTTACCCCAGGCATTTACAAAGTTGTCAATAATTTTTTTCTCAAACACTTTGTAGAAAATATCTCCAAGCCAGTAAAGAGGTTTTACTATCAGAGTTCTATAGATTTCGTCGATGTAATATTTGTTGTATAATACTTTGTGAGGAGCAGAAAGATCGGATCCCTCAGGAGCAGGAACTACTTTTTTGGATATGTAAACTAATGCCGTAATTGCAATTACCAATAAAACTGCTCCAACTGATATACCCATTAGCATTAATTCTGTTGAATGGCTTAATGCATGTCCTGCATGCTGGTTAATCGGTACTATTACAGGACTTAAGAATGATTTAAGGAAGTTACTGCCTCCAAGAACTTCCGGAACACCCACAAAACCACCAATTACTGAAAGTACTGCAAGCACCATCAATGGAATAGTCATGATAAGTGGAGATTCATGTAAATGCGATTTCTGATGCTCAGTACCTCTGAATGATCCGAAGAAAGTTAAGAAAACCAGGCGGAACATATAGAATGTCGTCATCAATGCACCTAAAACTCCAAGTGCCCATAGGATAGGGGAGTGCTCATAAGCATGAGCCAGAATTTCATCTTTAGAGAAGAAACCGGCAAATGGTGGAATACCTGCAATGGCAACAGTTCCTATTATAAACGTAGCGAATGTAATGGGAAGTTTTTTCCAAAGTCCACCCATGCTTCTGATATCCTGTTCACCGCTCATAGCGTGAATGACGCTACCAGCTCCAAGGAAAAGAAGTGCTTTAAAGAATGCGTGAGTGCCTACATGGAATATTGCTGTTGAATAAGCTCCCAATCCAAGAGCGAAGAACATATAGCCTAACTGGCTTACTGTAGAATAAGCCAATACTTTTTTGATATCGTTTTGAACCAGACCTATTGTAGCTGCAAAAAGAGCAGTTGTAAGACCGATAATTTGAATTACTTCAAGAGTAAATGGAGCTAATGAGAAAAGTACATTTGATCTTACAATCATGTAAATACCTGCTGTAACCATGGTAGCTGCGTGAATAAGCGCAGAAACCGGAGTCGGACCTGCCATCGCATCTGGTAACCATGTATAAAGTGGTATTTGTGCACTTTTACCGGTTGCTCCAAGGAATAATAACAAAGTGATTGCTATTAGTACAGGTTGAGCAACACCTGGTTTGAATATTGTTTGAGCTTGTTCGAAAACAGCGCTATATTCAAGACTTCCGAATGTTACGATGATCAAAAGCATTCCTAGTAGGAAACCAAGATCACCGATACGGTTCATAATGAATGCTTTTTTAGCAGCATTGTTATAATTATTGTTTTTAAACCAGAATCCGATAAGGAGATAAGAGCAAAGTCCTACACCTTCCCAGCCTGCGAAAAGAACAAGGAAGTTAGAGCCCATCACAAGGATCAACATGGAGAAAACAAATAGATTCAGATATGAAAAATACCTTGCAAATCCTTCGTCATGAGACATGTATCCAGCAGAATACAAATGAATTAAGAACCCAACTCCTGTAATGATTGTCATCATCGTAACAGAAAGCGGGTCTATAAGAAATGAAAGCTTAATATCGATTGAACCTGCTGAAATCCAGTTGAAATAAGTAAGCGTTTCGGATTGAATGCTTCCGTTTAATACATTGATCAAAAGGGAAAGCACAATAAGGAAGGATCCAAGGATACTCCCGCAACCAACAATCCCTACAAGGGCTTTGTTTAATTTTTTATTAGCTAAACCAATTATCAAAAATCCAATAAGAGGTAAAACAGGTATTAACCAGGCTAATTGTAACATCTTTTATCTATTTATTCTACCACTTTAATTTATTCAGAGAATTTATATCTACCGATCCTGTATTTCTGTATATCATTACAAGAATTGCCAGACCGACAGTAATTTCAGCCGCTGCAACTGCCATGATAAAGAAAACGAATACTTGTCCTGAGGCATCATTATGAAATACAGAAAATGCCACAAGCAAAAGGTTTATAGCATTCAGCATCAGCTCGATGGACATAAATATGATAATGATATTCCTTCGTACAAGAACCCCCATAACGCCTATCGCAAAAAGGATGCTTGCAAGAACAAGGTAGTTTGTAACTGTGTTTGATAAAACTTGCATGATCTGCTATTTCAATTATTAATGATCTTTAAGATTCTTTTTTCCCAACATCACAGCTCCGATCATTGCAGAAAGGAATAGTGTGGATGAAACTTCAAACGGAAGCAAATATTCATCGAAAAGGATTTTGCCCAGGTTTTTAACTGAACCCATATCTGCATTTACGGCCTGAGCTGCTTCAGCCTGATTAAGACCTTTAACAGCTCCCAACAATACGATAAGCAACAAGCCTCCTGAAATAGCACCTGCTATTTTAGGGAGCATAGACTTGCCTGTTTCCGTAGTTTTATTGAGGTTTAAAAGCATGATAACAAAGAGGAACAAAACCAAAATTGCTCCAGCGTATACAATGATATGCACAATGAAAAGAAATTCTGCATTCAAAAGAACGTAGTGGCCTGCTATAGAAAAGAAAGTCAATATCAGAAATAATACACTATACACGGGGTTTTTAGAAAATATAACCGCCAATGCAGCACCTATCGAAATGATAGACAAAATCAAAAATACCAACTGATCCATCGTTACTTTTTGTAAGGTTTATAAGTTTTGGGATGTGCGCTTGTTCCTACTGGTTGAACAAGTTTATCTTTTCCGAAAATAAAGTTCGATCTGTCGAAGTTTGCAGGTGCAAGCTCTTCTGTAAGATATACAGCATCTTTTGGACAAGCTTCTTCACAAAGACCGCAGAAAATACATCTAAGCATGTTTATTTCGTATGTCTTAGCATATTTTTCTTCGCGATACAGATGTTCTTCACCTTTTTTTCTTTCAGCAGCAACTATTGAAATAGCCTCAGCAGGACAAGCTACAGCACACAGACCACAGGCGGTGCAGTTTTCTCTGCCTTGCTCATCTCTTTTCAGAATGTGTCTGCCTCTGTAAACCTTACTGAACTCTCTTTTTTTGCTCAGGATATTGAATGGTCGGTTTTCTTTTAAAGAAGTGTTTGATGGTGATCATCATCCCGCCAAATATTGCAGGGAGATACATTCTCTCCTTCAATGTCATTTCTTTATTTACGACAACCTTTGATCTGTTAGATAAAGAGTGCATAACTGATTTATTTTAATACAATGATTAAAAGTCCTGTAATAATTATATTGATCAAAGCCAATGGTATAAGCATTTTCCAGCCCATTCTCATTAATTGATCGTATCTGAATCTTGGAAGTGTCCATCTTACCCACATGAATAGGAATATGAACAATATGATTTTCGCGAAAAGGAAAATTGTTCCCAGAATAGTTACCAGATTATGAGGTAATCCTAGCTGATCCATGAACGGGAAATTATATCCACCGAAATAAAGCGAGCTCATAATCGCAGCAGATATGAACATATTAGTGTACTCTGCGAAAAGGAAGAAACCAAGTTTCATACTGCTATACTCTGTATGATATCCTCCCACCAGTTCATTTTCAGATTCAGGAAGGTCAAAAGGAGTTCTGTTACATTCTGCGAAGGCACAAATCAAAAAGATTAAGAATCCCAGAGGCTGATAAATGATGTTCCAGGAAGCTCCTGATATACCGAATATCGGTGTACCCTGCTGTTGTACGATTTCACCAAGACTTAATGTTCCTGTTGTCATTATAAGAGCAATGATAGATAAACCCATTGCAATCTCATAACTGATCATTTGAGAGCTGGCTCTCAATGCTCCAAGAAGTGAGAATTTATTGTTTGATGCCCATCCACCAATCATGATTCCATAAACTCCAATAGAAACAACTGCAAATACATAAAGAACACCGATGTTAAGGTCGGTTATTTGCAGGCTGATGACTCTGTCAAATAATTCCAGTGAATTGCCCCAAGGAATTACCGCACTTGTCATTAGCGCTGTTGTCATGGATATAGACGGACCTAAAATAAACAAGGCCTTATCTGCATGCTTGGGTATAAATTCTTCTTTTAAAAAGAATTTTACTCCATCCGCGAGTGGTTGAAGAAGACCGAAAATTCCGGCTCTGTTAGGACCCAGTCTGTCCTGAATAAATGCGGCTACTTTTCTTTCAGCATACGTGCTATATAGCGCAAATAAAAGAGTAATGCCGAAGACGGCTACAATTAATACAATCTTATCTATCAGAAATATTTCCATAACCTATGTTCTTCGGTGCATCTACTTTTATTCCCTGTAAATATTTATTTTGAGCCTGAACAGAATTTTTCTGAATCGGAGCAGGTCCTTCTACAGTCCAGTCGCTGGTTAATTTTTTCTCAAATCTACAATCGTTGCAAATGAAATCTTCAACTTCTCCATACTGATCTTTTCTTCCGGTTACTCTGAAAACTTCATCTCCTTTCATCCAGATAGTAGTTTTTCCGCAGCATTTATCGCAGTTACGATGAGCATACATTGGTTTTACAAACCAAACCCTGCTTTTAAAACGGAAGGTTTTATCTGTAAGTGCTCCAACCGGACAAACATCGATTACGTTACCTGAAAAATCATTTTCGATTACGTTTTCAATATAAGTACCAATTTCGGCAGCATCTCCTCTGTTAAGAACACCGTGAACACGTTCATTGGTGATTTGATTCGCAGTAAAGACACATCTGTAGCAAAGAATACATCTTGTCATGTGCAATTGTATTTTGCTACCGATATCTATTTTATCAAAAGATCTTCTTTCTTCTTCGTATCTGGTCTTTGCAGAACCATGCTCAAATGCCAGGTCCTGTAAATGACACTCTCCAGCCTGATCACAGATTGGGCAATCAAGAGGATGGTTTATTAATAAGAATTCGACTACGCCTTTTCTTGCTTCAAGAACTTCAGGAGAAGTGATGTTCTGTACAACCATACCGTCCTGAACAGGAGTGGAGCAGGAAGCAACCAGTTTCGGCATTGGTCTTGGATCTTTAGCAGAACCAGCGGCTACTTTTACAAGACAAGTTCTGCATTTTCCTCCTGAACCTTTAAGTTTAGAGTAATAACACATGGCAGGAGGTACAAGATCGCCTCCGATTTGTCTGGCAGCATTCAGGATTGTGGTTCCTGGTTCTACCTCTGTTTCAACACCATCTATAGTTACCTTAATCATTGTAATACAGTATTTAATTCTCTTTTATAATCCGCACTGTGTGCAAATGGACTATGTGCTACTTTTTCAGGAAATTTAACATGGTATTCAAATTCCTCTCTGAAGTGTCTGATGTGACTTGCTACTGGCCATGCTGCCGCATCTCCAAGAGGACAGATTGTATTTCCCTCAATTTTCTTGGCAATGTCAACCAAAAGATCGATATCACTCATTGATCCATGTCCGTGTTCTAATCTGTGCAATACTTTTTCCATCCATCCCGTACCTTCTCTGCAAGGACTGCACTGACCGCAAGATTCATGATGGTAGAATCTTGTAAAGTTCCATAGATTTCTAACAATGCAAGTGGTCTCATCCATGGCAATAAATCCACCAGAACCAAGCATAGAGCCGCTGGCAAAGCCTCCTTCAGAAAGTGATTCGTAGCTCATTAATCTTGCTACACCTTCTTTGGTTTTGTAGAATAGCTCTGCTGGTAAAATAGGTACAGAAGAACCACCTGGTACAACAGCTTTAAGCGTATGTCCGGCTCTGATTCCTCCGCAATACTCGTCAGAATTTAAGAATTCGTCAACTGGCAAACCCAATTCGATTTCATAAACTCCCGGTTTATTCATATGTCCGCAAGCAGAGATCAGTTTGGTTCCTGTAGATCTGCCCACGCCGATTTTAGCATATTCATCACCACCCATGTTAATGATAGGAACTACTGTTGCCAGTGTTTCCACGTTGTTTACCACTGTAGGGCAGTTGTAAAGTCCTGATATAGCAGGGAATGGAGGCTTCATTCTTGGATTTCCTCTTTTTCCTTCGAGTGATTCTATCAAAGCGGTTTCTTCACCGCAGATATAAGCACCACCACCTGGCTGTACATAAATTTCAAGATCGTATCCTGAGCCAAGAATATTTTTTCCAAGGAAGCCATTGTGTTTTGCTTCTGCAATAGCATTCTCAAGAATATCTACTATCCATCTGTATTCACCACGGATGTATATGTAGGTTGAGTTTGAACCTAAAGAATAGCTTGAAACAATCAAACCTTCAATAAGAATGTGAGGGATATATTCCATTAAAAATCTATCCTTGAATGTACCTGGCTCACTCTCGTCAGCATTACATACCAGATATCTTGGTTTATCGGATTTTCTGTCCAGGAAACTCCATTTCATACCGGTAGGGAAACCGGCACCACCACGTCCTCTTAGTCCTGATTTCTTCACTTCTTCCATCACGTCGTCAGGAGACATGGTTTTCAGAGCTTTTTCAACTGAACGGTATCCGCCATTTGCTCTGTAAACGTCAAAGGATTTAATCCCCGGAACGTTTATATTTTCTAATAATAATTTCCTGGCCATTAGATCTCGTATTTATTATCAGGATTAAAATCTTCTTGTCCTAGTCTTGTAATAATTTTGTCCATCTTTTCTTCGGTAAGATGTTCATAGTAGAACTTACCGATCTGAGCCATTGGAGCATAACCGCAGGCGCCGAGGCATTCAACAGCTTTCAGGGAAAACTTATTGTCAGGAGTTGTTTCTCCGACTTTTATTCCAAGTTTCTTTTCTGTATAGTCAATAATCTGATCTGCTCTGTTATGCATACAAGGACCTGTTCTGCAAAACTCTATCAGGCATTTACCAACAGGTTTCAAGTTAAACATTGTATAGAATGTTGCCACCTCGTAAACCTCAATTGGTTTAATGTTCAACAGAGAGGCTACATAATCCATTACAGGAACTGAAAGCCATCCGTCAAACTCTCTTTGTGCAAGATGGAGAATAGGAAGTAATGCAGATTTTTGCCTGCCTTCAGGGTATCTGGAAATGATCTCCTGAACCTTTTTCAGCTTTTCTTCTGAAAATTTGATTTCTGATTGTACTGTTCCCATTGTATTTGCTGTAGGCACTTAGTTTTTGACGAAGGAAAACCGCACAAAAACTTTTTACTCAGTTTATATTAAACTCAAATTTATAAAATCTTATGAAATCAGGCATCCATTTCACCTGCAATCAGGTTAAGGCTACTCATGGTCATGACAGCATCAGAGATTGTGGCTCCTTTGATCATTTCACCATAAGCCTGATAGTAAACGAAACCAGGTCTTCTAAAGTGTAGTCTGTAAGGCATTCTGCCTCCATCACTTATCAGATAAAATCCTAGTTCTCCGTTAGCACCTTCAATGCTATGGTAAATTTCACCTTTAGGTACTTCAATTTCTCCCATCACTATTTTGAAGTGATAGATCAATGCTTCCATGTTGGAATATACTTCCTCTTTTGGAGGTAGATAGATATCCGGAACTTCTGCATGGTAAGGCCCTGAAGGTAGTTTTTCCAATGCCTGACGAATGATGCTAAGGCTTTGCCACACTTCTTCATTTCTTACCATAAAACGGTCGTAAGTATCACCGTTTGTTCCTATTGGTATTTCAAAGTCAAAATCCTGATATGAAGAGTAAGGATTCATAACTCTGACATCGTAGTCAACGCCTGCAGCTCTTAAATTAGGACCTGTGAACCCGTAATTTAATGCTCTCTCGGCAGAAATAGCTCCCACACCTATAGTTCTGTCCATGAAAATTCTGTTACGGTTAAACAGATTATCCATTTCTTTCCACACAATTGGGAATTCTTCAAGTAGTGTTTTTATTTTAGCAAAGGCAGCAGGGGTGAAATCTCTTTCCAAACCTCCGATGCGGCCAATGTTTGTTGTAAGTCTTGCTCCGCAGATCTCTTCAAATATCTCATAAATTTTCTCCCTTTGCTGCATAACATAAAGGAAGCCTGAATAAGCGCCGGAGTCAACCCCAAGAATACTGTTGCAGATAAGATGATCCGCTATCCTTGAAAGCTCCATGATGATTACTCTGAGGTATTCAACTCTTTTAGGAACTTCAACACCAATTAATTTCTCAACAGTCATATGCCAGCCCATATTGTTAATAGGAGCAGAGCAATAGTTAAGACGATCGGTGAGGGGAGTAATCTGATAGAAAGGTCTTCTTTCAGCCAGTTTTTCAAAAGCACGGTGGATGTAACCAATTGTAGATTCAGAATCAACAATTTTTTCTCCATCCATCTTTAGAATATTCTGGAATACACCGTGTGTCGCCGGGTGAGTTGGCCCGAGATTCAGTGTAGTCAGTTCACTCTGGTCTGTAACTTGTGTATTAGTGTTGTTAGGTTGTGTAAGCATAACTGTTATCTGCCAAACAAGGAATCGTCTTTATCCGTTCTCGTTGAATCTTCTAATGCGTATTCTTTTCTTAAAGGAAAATAGCCCAGATCATCAACATTTAAAATTCTTTTCAGATTTGGATGTCCTTTAAACTGGATACCAAAAAAGTCATAGGTTTCTCTTTCCATCCAGTTTGCACCTGAGAAAACCGGAGTTGCAGAATCGATTACAGGATCATTTTTCGGAAAAAATGCCTTTAATCTGATTCTTTTATTTTTAGGTAAGTTATGCAAATGATAAACAGCCCCTAGAACTTCTTCCGGCGCTGTAAAGTGAACTCCTGTGATATCTGTGAGAAACTGGAACTCAAGTTCCTGATCATTATAGACAAATCTGAGAATATCAAGTAGAGATTCTCTCTTAATTGTGAAGGTAAGTAAATTGTATGGTTCTTCTACCTTGAGGATGGCGTCGCCGAACTTTTCAGTAAGTTTTTCCTGTATCCTCTGATGGGTTAGTTCTTCCATTATTCTATTCCGTAAGAAGCTAGTAATTGTTTGTATTCAGGAGTATTTCTTCTGTTAAGTGGTTCATTTTCCACCAGCTCCTGTATTTTCATAAGTCCGTCAAGTATCTGTTCAGGTCTTGGAGGGCATCCTGGAACATAAACGTCTACCGGAATGATCTTATCTATTCCTTGAAGTACACTGTAAGTATCAAATATTCCACCGCTTGAAGCACATGCTCCGACAGCCATTACCCACTTTGGTTCAGCCATTTGTTCATATACCTGACGTACGATTGGTCCCATCTTTTTTAGCGATTGTCCCCATCACCATCAGAAGGTCTGCCTGTCTTGGAGAAAAGCTAGGTCTTTCAGCACCGAATCTTGCGATATCGTAATGAGAGCCCATGGTAGCCATAAATTCAATACCGCAACAAGAAGTTGCAAATGGTAAAGGCCATACAGAATGCTTTCTCGCAAGGCCAACAGCTTTGTCTAAGCTTGTAGCAAAGAAGCCTGGTCCGTCAAAACCGGCAGGTGGATGAACTATATTTGCCATAATTTAGAATGATTCTAATGTTGATAATTTAATCCCATTCAAGGGCACCTTTCTTTATTATATAGACAAAGCCTATAATAAATGCACCCATGAAAAGTAACATTTTAAGAAAATCGTCGATTCCTTTTTGGGCAAATTCTTTGAAATTTACAGCCCAAGGGTAGAAGAAGATCACTTCAACATCAAACAGGACGAAGAGTGTAGCAACCAGGAAATACTTGATGGAGAATTGCATTCTGGCGTTGCCGACAGAGTCAATTCCACTTTCAAATGTTTCGGTTTTATGTTTGGTAGTTATTTTGGGACCAAGAATGTAGCTGGCTAGAAGACTGACGCTGACGAATCCAGCGGCGACCAGAAATTGAATTGCAATTGGGAAATAAGGACTGGATAATATTTCTTCCTTCATACTTCTTTTTTAATTGGTTTTAATCTCATTTTGTCGAATGAAATTGTAATTCTTAAAGGACAGATTGTAACTAGTAACGAGATTTTGTTGATGTTTATGAAAAAAACAAGATCTACAATAGTTTTATTCTTCATAAGATACAGCGTAAAATTATACAATTTCTTTCACAAAAAAACATTTTGCACAAATTTTTGGCACACCTCCTATTACAGGAAAAAATCCTAAATAGTTTCAGAGAATAAATAATTCACGAATTTATTCTGGGATAATTTATATATACATATTTTTGTATTCCGACTTCCTTAAATCAGGTGAGTTGTCCAGAGAATGTATATGTACTAAATATCATTCTCTATCATTTATGCTATTAGATGTTTTCTATACCTTATTACTTGTTTTTTTAAACGGTTTTTTCGTTGCCGCTGAATTTGCAATTGTTAAAGTCCGGTCTTCTCAATTGGAAGTGAAGGCTGCCGGAGGAAATAAAACAGCGGACCTCTCCTTGAATATTCTCAAAAACCTGGATGGTTACCTGTCTGCCACTCAGCTTGGAATTACTCTTGCAAGTCTTGGTCTCGGTTGGATTGGCGAGAGCGTTGTTACGAGAATTATCCTGAATATAATTGAGTTTCTGGGATATGAAATTAACGCTGATCTTTTACATAAAATTGCTTTAGTACTTTCTTTTGGAATTATTACTGTTTTACACATTGTTTTCGGTGAACTTGCCCCTAAGTCCATCGCAATACAAAAACCGGAAGAAACCACATTATCATTATCTTATCCTTTAAGGTTTTTTTATATTGTATTTAAACCTCTGATCTGGGTTTTAAACGGGTTTGCATCAGTTATATTAAGAATGTTAGGCTTTAACATGTCTGATATTCATGAAATTCATTCTGCTGAAGAACTTCAATTGATTTTGGACCAAGGGAAAGTTTCAGGTGCAATACAGCCAAGCGCTCATGAGCTGATTAAAAATGTGTTCAGCTTTAACCTTATTACTGCAAGGCAAATAATGGTGCCCAGGACTAGTATCAATGCTATAGACGAGGACACTTCTCCTGAAGAGATTTTGGATAAGGTCATTAATGAAGGCTATTCAAGAATGCCTGTTTATCGGGAAACTATTGATAATATCATTGGTCTTGTATATACTAAAGACCTGCTCAAAATGATCAACAAAAAGGAAGATATTAACCTTCAGAAGGTAATAAATCCTCCCTATTTTATACCTCAGACCAAAAAAATCAGTGAGCTTCTAAAGGAATTGCAGGAGAAGCACCTTCACATGGCCATAGTTACCGATGAGTTTGGTGGTGTTGCCGGTATTGTGACCATTGAGGATATTCTTGAAGAACTTGTAGGAGAAATTCAGGATGAGCATGACGAGGAAGCTCCTTTTGTGGAAAAGACCAATGAAGAAGAATTTGTAGTTAATGCTCTTTCTACTATAGAAGATGTTAATGAGTATTTGCCTATTCCTTTGCCTAAAAGCGGAGATTACGATACTGTTGCAGGCCTTGTAAATAAGGTCTTCGGAAGAATTCCGGATCTTAGCGAAAAGATTAAATTTGAAAGATACGAAATTTCAATTTTGAAAAAATCCAAACAGAGTGTATTGGTAGTAAAAATGAACCTGCTTGAGGAGGCACCTGAAGATAATGAGGAAAAATAACGCATTCCGGAGAATCGTTATATTTTTATTTTTTTCTTTACCATAATTTCGAATGCTGTCTATGCTCAATATGTAGAAACCGGGCAGGACCCTTCACGGCTCAGGTGGAAACAAATAGTAACAAAGAATTTTCAGATTATCTATCCCTCAGAAATTGAAGAAGAGGCTTTAAGAACTTCCCGTTCTTTGGAGAAGGTCTATTTATATGTTTCTTACAGTCTCAATCATGAACCTAAAAAAATATCTGTTATTCTTCATCCACAGTCAAGCGTATCTAATGCATTTGTAGTCTGGGCTCCAAAGAGGGTAGAGTTTTATACTATTCCTGATCAGGATATCTATCCGCAAAACTGGATAGATCAGTTGGCAATACATGAATTCCGGCATGTTGTGCAGCTTGATAAACTGAATCAGGGCCTCACAAAGATTTTATATTTCCTGCTTGGGCAGCAGGCAATAGGTGCAGTTACCGGGCTTTATCTGCCTCTCTGGTTTCTGGAAGGGGATGCTGTGGTTACGGAAACTACATTGTCTCATACAGGAAGGGGCAGGTTGCCTGAATTTACCATGCCTTTGAGAGCACAAGTACTGCAAAGAAAAATTTACAGCTATGAGAAGGCATATTTCGGTTCATTCCGTGATTTTGTTCCTAACTACTATTATCTGGGATACCAACTTGTAGGATATACCAGAAACAGATATTCTTCGGAAGTATGGAGCAAATCAATGGACAATGCAGCAAGAAGACCTTATAACCCTATGCCATTCAATCAGGGAATTAAAAGATCTACAGGATTATCTAAGTGGAAGCTTTATGATTCCTGCATGTATTTTTTGCATAATCAATGGAGGCTTCAGCGAGATTCAACCATATTTTCAGATTTGGTGGATACGATACATTTTAATGCCTCCAAAACTTTTACAAGCTACCGTTTTCCTCAATACCTATCTGATGAAAAGGTTATAGCTCTAAAGTCTGGTCTTGGAGATATTCAGCAATATGTGTTGACAGGGCCTGGGAATAAAGAGAAAACCATATTTGTGCCAGGTTATTTTAATCCTCAGATGCTTTCTGCATCTCATAATAAAATCGTTTGGGCTGAATATGGTTTTGACAAAAGATGGAGTAATAGAATTTATTCCAATCTCATTGTTTTTAATGCTGATAAAAGAAGAAATCAAAGGCAGAAACTTACCCGGAATAAACATCTCTTTGCACCTGCCTTCTCGAAGGATGGGAGCATGATTGCTGCTGTTGAATCAAAAGAAAACGGAAAGTATTGTATCTCTCTCTTTGAAACTCAGTCGGGCAAACTTTTAAAAGAAATATATCATCCTGAAAACGATTATCCGATAATGCCTTCATGGAACAATGATGGGAGTAGGCTCTATGTAATTATGCTGGATGACGATGGCAAAAGGATTGATGAAATATCAATCAGTAATTCTGAAATCAAAACAGTTTTCAGATCAGGATATAAAGATATCTCGCAACCTGTGGTATCATCAGATCATATTTTTTTCAGGAGTGTTTATTCCGGAATAGACAATATTTATGCCTTTCGTTTTAAAGATTCATCGGTATATCAGGTTACATCAGTACATTATGGAGCATTTGATCCTTGTTTAAATAGAAGTCAGGATACCCTACTGTTTTCGAGCTATACAGCAAATGGATATCAGATATCTGGTATTCCTCTTGATACTGCAAATTGGATAAGTATGAGCGATATTAAAGATCAATCAGTAAAGCTTTATCCGGAATTGGTTAAGCAGGAATTAGGTATTCCTCTACCTGTTTTAAATACAGATACAGCTGCAGAAAGATCAATTATTAAAAGATATAGAAAAGGCACACACTTGTTCTATCTGCACAGCTGGGCGCCTCTTTACATCAATACCAATACCTATGAAGTAAATTCAGGTGTAACATTGTTTTCCCAGAATAAATTGAGCACAGCTATTAGCAAATTAGCATATCTATACAATTATAGTGACAGGACAGGCACTACAGAAGGCTCATTTACTTATAAAGGTTGGTTTCCTGTTTTGTCCTTAGCAGCTTCACGAGGGCGGAGGCTAGGGCTCGATACTACCGGTAATGATGCTATATTTAAATTTCAGGAAGACAAACTTACTTTGTCTGTTTCTGTACCATTGAATTTGACAAGAGGTAAATATGGTCAGGGAATCACTTCTTCAATATATAATCATACTTCCAACTATACCGGAAATAATGAAACACCTGCATATTTTAGGACAGGGGTTAGAAATATTTTTGAATATGACCTTAGAGGATTTAGATATCTGAAAATGGCCCCCAGGGACCTATTTCCCCGATGGGGGCAAATATTCAGATTAAACTTTCGGCAATCTCCATTTGGTAAATTTGACTATGGCAATTCTTTTGTAGGCCAGGCAGCTCTGTTATTTCCGGGCATATTAAAACATCACAGTTTCAGAATTGACTTTGGAAGTCAAATAAATGAAAATGGCAGATATATATTTTCAAACTACCTTTTATATCCTCGAGGTCATTTTAGTCAGGTGAACCAAAAGTTTTCACGAATTATTACAGAATATCGGTTTCCTCTTTGTTATCCCGATTGGAAGGTAGGACCAATTCTTTATTTAAAAAGAATAAAGGGGCTATTATTTTATGACTATGGGGAAGGGAGAAATAAAGGAAATTTAAGATACTATAAATCTACCGGAGTTGAACTAACCGGAGATATGCATTTATTTAATTTTGTTGCACCAATCGAATTAGGAGCCAGAGGAATTTACTTCCCGCATGATCAGAATTTTAGTGTCGAATTTTTATTCAATATAAATTTTTCAGCTCTTTAATTTAAGTTATTGATTTTTAAGTTTTTTTTGATTTATGGGATCCAATTATTAAACTTTTTATCGATTTTTTACTGTTTTTGTGTGACTTTTTTAATAAAAAATAGTAATTATACAAACAATTAATTCTTTCAATTAAAATCGTTTTTTGCCACATGCACAAATTTTCTGTTAGATTGATCGTATTGGTAGTTCTACCTTTTCTTTTTTCATTCAGAAATTCAGAAGTAATAACTGGGGAAAAATTAACCGCAGCAGATACTTCGGCATTATTTGTTTGTACTGTTGATGATAAACCAATGGTAATTAAGAATATTAATGCTTATATGAGAACAGTGACAGGTGGTTACCGTCAATTATCATTGAGCAATGATAGATTCAGTAAATTTTTTCTTATAAAGCCAGAAGTAGCTGAAATAAAACTAGGAGCAAACACATTAAGACAAGTTGTCATTCATTATACCGATCCTGCAAACTTAAATCTGTACAAACCTCTTTCAGGTGTATTAAAAATTAAAGTACTCGATGAGAATAAAAAAGTACTTTCCGGTGAATTTGAAATGGAATTGACTTGTAAAAATAATCCTTCCAAAAAGATTAAGATCAAAAACGGTAAATTGATCAATATCCCTATAGTTTACCTGCAATAGAAGATCGAGGCAAATAGTAGCCAGCTTTATTTATTATTTTCTTGCAATTTATCATCTGTCCTCCTTGTATAATCGTTACAGGAGTATTAAAATCTTTTTTTATATTTAAAGAAAAATGTTTTGAGGGATGACAAATTTTGAAAAAGAGAGAGTAAATATTACGAGAAGTAATCGCGGGTGGAAAAAATGGGGACCTTATTTATCCGAAAGGCAATGGGGAACAGTAAGAGAAGATTACAGTCCTTTTGGTTCAGCTTGGGAATATTTTTCATTTGATCAGTCACGTCACAGAGCATACAGGTGGGGAGAGGATGGAATATCAGGAATTTGTGATTATAAGCAGCTTCTCTGTTTTTCAGTCGCAATGTGGAACGAAAAAGACCCCTTCATAAAGGATAAACTTTTCGGTCTTACCGGAAACCAGGGAAATCATGGTGAGGATGTAAAAGAGGTTTATTATTACCTCGATAGTACGCCTACACATTCCTACATGAAATTTTTATACAAGTACCCTCAGACTGAATTCCCATACTCTAATTTAATACTTGAAAATAAAGTCAGAGGAAAGCTGGATCCGGAATATGAATTGATGGATACCGGTGTATTTGATGAAGATAGATATTTTGATGTATATACTGAATACGCTAAAGCAGATATGGAAGATATGTGCATTCGTATTACAGTTCATAATAGAGGCCCGGAAACATCTACAATACACCTGCTACCAACTATATGGTTCAGAAATTTCTGGTCATTTTTAGAAGAACCTTACAGACCTTCAATTTCTGCAGATAAAAATAAATCACTATTAGTTGAGCATAAAGACTGGGGATTGTATAATCTTTATTACGAAGGTAAGCCTGATTTACTGTTTTGTGATAATGAAACCAATCATGAGTTAGTATATGGGCACGCTCCGACTGAAGGATATTGGAAAGACGGTATCAATTTCCATGTAGTAAATGGAAAACCAACCGTAAATCCAGAGTTAACGGGCACTAAGGCGGCATTGCGATATGCGTTGACCATAGAACCAGGACAATCTAAAGAAATCCGACTAAGACTTAGTGATCAGCCTGTTCAGGATGCATTTGAAGATTTCGAATTTATATTCAGATCAAGAATCAAAGAAGCTGATGTTTTTTATGATGAACTAGCAGAAGGCATCACTGATCCTGATTTAAAAAGTATACAGCGTCAGGCGTTTGCAGGAACGCTTATCTCCAAACAGTTTTATTATTTCGATGTGTCCTTGTGGTTGAAGGGGGATCCTGGATCTACACCACCACCGGAAAGACTTCATGGTAGGAATAAAGACTGGATGCACCTGAACAACATGGAAATTATTTCCATGCCTGATAAATGGGAATATCCATGGTATGCAGCCTGGGATCTTGCATTTCATTGTATAACTATTGCAATGGTGGATCCTGACTTTGCCAAACGTCAGCTCATTCTCTTGTTAAGAGAATGGTATATGCATCCGAATGGGCAAATACCTGCATATGAATGGAGCTTCAACGATGTTAACCCTCCTGTACATGCCTGGGCTTGTTGGAGGGTTTATGAAATAGAAAGAGATTTCTTCGGAAAAGGTGATATTAACTACCTTGAAAGAGTATTTCACAAACTTATGCTCAACTTCACCTGGTGGGTAAACCGCAAAGACAGTGAAGGTCATAACATATTTGAAGGAGGCTTCTTAGGCTTGGATAATATTGGTGTCTTTGACAGAAGTAGCCCATTGCCGACAGGTGGGAAAATTGAGCAGGCAGATGCAACAAGCTGGATGGCTATGTATTCTCTGAATATGCTAAGGATTTCTCTTGAGCTGAGTAAGAACAACTCTTCTTATGAAGATACTGCTTCAAAGTTTCTTGAGCATTTCCTATACATTACGGGTGCCATTGTAAATCTGAATGGTTCTAAATACAGTCTTTGGGATGAAGGGGATGAGTTTTTCTATGATGTGTTAAATCTTCATAACGGACAGTTCATTCCTATGAAGATTAGGTCCATGGTTGGCTTGATTCCGATATTTGCGGTTGAAACGCTGGAACCTGAAATAATTGAAAAGTTCCCGCATTTCAGCAGAAGACTTGAGTGGTTCCTAAATTACAGACCAGAACTTGCAAAACTGGTGTCCAGAAGAGAGATAGAGCATGAAGGGGTTAGAAGAAGATTTTCACTTATAAGGCAAAATAAATTGAAGGCCATTTTGAAGAGAATGCTAGATCCTAATGAATTTCTCAGTGATTATGGTATCAGAGCGCTTTCAAAGTTTCATAAAGACAATCCATACGAATTCCCTACCAAGGATCACGTTTACAGCGTTACCTATAACCCAGGAGAGTCGGAAAGTGGAATGTTTGGAGGGAATTCTAACTGGAGAGGTCCGATATGGTTCCCTGTAAACTATCTTATCATTGAATCGCTGATGAAATTTTACAATTATTACGGAGATGAAGTGCAGGTTGAATGTCCTACCGGTTCAGGAGTAATGATGAACCTCAAGGAAGTTGCCGAAGAGATAAGCCGTCGTCTTGTAAAAATATTTCAGAGGGATGAAAACGGGAGTCGTCCCGTTTATGGTGCAGATGAAAAATTCAGCAAAGATCCGCATTTTAAAGATTATATCCTGTTCTATGAGTATTTCCATGGCGATAATGGAAGAGGGATCGGAGCATCTCATCAGACAGGATGGACAGGTTTGGTTGCTGCATTGTTAAATACAAGATTTAAAGAGAAAAAAACTGCAAAAGGCAGTGTGAAAACTGCATCTGCAAAAAATACTTGATTGCTGTTTATTTGATTAATGGCAAAGAAGAAAAAGATAAAAAGAAGCTATAATGCAGAGTCTCATGGCATATCATTTAAATGGTATGCCTGGGGAACTCTGGCTTTAGCCATTGTGGTCCTGTATTATGTTTTCCTTTTTCCGAATTTCAAATCCCGCTCTCAAAAATTCTATTACTATCTTCCTGGGAGGGCGTCTTCACATTACCTGGCAGATTTACTTAATGAAGAAAATGTATTAAAGTCATCCTTGACATTTAAGCTTGCTGCAACTCTCTTTGATGTAAATGCTGACGAAGGTCTTTATGAATTCAAAAAGGACTGGAATAACCTTCAGATCCTTTTTTTATCTGAAAGGAAAACCTGCAAAAGAAGCGATGACAATTAATATTCCGGTAATAAGAAGTCGCAAGAAATTAATCAATCTTTTGTCTAAGGAAATAGGAGTAGAAACTGATTCTTTAAAAGCTGCTCTGAAAAATTCATTGTATTTAAAAGAGCTTTCAGGACTGGATAATGAAGCATTTTACAGTGTATTTTTACCTGGAGAATTAAAGGTCTATAAAACATGCAACAGCTATCAATTGATAGACTTTGCCTACAGTAGGTATGAGCAGTTCTGGAATAACTGGAGGGCAGAGAAAGCCGAAGCGGCAGGGTTAATGCCTGAAGAAGTTGTAATTTTATCTTCTATAGTTTATTCTGAATCAAAACTAAAAGAAGAAATGCCCATGATTGCGGGTCTCTATATTAACAGATTGAATAATAATATGAGACTGGAATCTGACCCTACTGTTGTATTTGCTCATAATAGATTCAATATGCGAAGAGTCTTTAACAAGCATAAACAGGTAAAATCGAAATATAATACTTATAGAAACAAAGGCTTGCCTCCCGGGCCGATAAGCACAATACCACTATATGTTATAGATTCTGTGCTTAACTTTGTGCCTCATCGATTCATCTATTTTTGTGCTAAAGATGATATGTCGGGATGTCATGTATTTGCGGAGACTTTCGATGAACATAAGAAAAATGCCATCTTATATCAAAAAAAACTTGACAGCCTGAAGATAAAATAAAAAGTGCTGAAGGAATTTTATATCACCTTCAGCACTTTTAGCTTTTAATTGATATAATTTATTTGCTTACCGGTTCAGAAATAGGAACCATTGTCAATATTTCCATCAAACCATCACTGATCATTCCTTTTACTTCTTCAGGCGATTTACCTAATCTATCAGTAAGTTTTTCAATAAGTATTTCTTCTTTGGAAATCAAATTCCTTTTTCTCACGTTGGGACATCCTGATTTTCCTAACAGCTTTGTTGATATGTCCTTGTACCTGTCTTAAATATCTTGACTTTTTCATAAAAGTATAATTAAAGTTTTCTAATCATTTTAAAAATGTATTCCAATAACAGCATTCGCTGTAATTTGTTGTCCATGAATGGAAAATTTGCTGATTAATTTTATTTTGCATCCTTTATAATTATAACCAATAGAACTCTCAATTTTGCTGAAAATTGCCTGGTCAAAAGAATTTAATCACCCTCTTCCTCATGGGCATAGGTTCCCTATGATTAAATATGATTTAATCCCTGAACAATTGCTTTACGAAGGAACAATTAGTTCTGAGAATTTATTTAAGCCCACTTTTTTAAGTGAAGAAAATATTCTTAAAACTCATACTGATGAGTATTGGCATAAACTCAAATATCTTGAATTGTCTCCCTCAGAAATAAGAAGGACTGGATTCCCATTGAGTAAGGAACTTATTGACAGAGAGGTGCTCATTATGGGAGGGACATATGAAGCATCTTTGTTTGCGAGAAAATACGGTATTGCAATGAATGTTGCCGGGGGGACACACCATGCTTACACCCATAAAGGAGAAGGATTTTGTCTCTTGAATGATAATGCCACTAGTGCTAATATTTTGATAGCTCAAAAGCTTGCAACAAAAGTACTGATTATAGATCTTGATGTGCACCAGGGGGATGGGACTGCTGAGATTTTCAGAAATAAAAAGGAGGTTTTTACCTTTAGTATGCATGGTGCCAATAATTTTCCTGCGAAAAAGGAAAAATCGGACCTTGATATTCCTTTGCCAGATAAGACAGGAGATAAAGAATATCTGAAGATATTGGATACTACATTAAATACCCTGTTGGAGAAAGTTCAACCCGACTTCATATTTTATCAATCAGGTGTGGATGTACTATCCTCTGATAAGCTGGGGAAATTAGGGCTCTCCCGGGAGGGTTGTAAGCAAAGAGATTTTATGGTGCTTGATCTTTGCAAACGAAATAATATTCCTCTGACCATAAGTATGGGAGGAGGTTATTCTGAAAACCTCACAGATATTATTGAAGCGCACTGTAATACTTTCAGACTTGCTCAAAGTATTTTCTTTTGAGGAAAAAGACAGTTTTTGCTGAAAGATCAGAAAAATTACTAAACTATTTTAAAATGAATAGTTTAAGTGGGGCTATTTATGGATTAATAATTTTTTCATTGTTTTGATGGGAGCAAATTTGCTGAAAGACAATTGAATCTTTTCATCCTGAAGTTTGAAACTGAGCAGAGAAGCCAGGCCAATAAATAATATTAATACAGAAAAAATAAAATGGAACGTAATGCCTGCATCCAATAAAATCCCCGTGGTTAAAGGCCCTACAGCTGTACTTAATATATTAACTGAGGTAAATACTGATTTAAGGTTAGCAAGAGACTTTAATCCATATATCTCTGCAATCATGCATGATTCAAGTGTTATACCTGATCCTACAGAAACTCCTGCAAGGAACATTGCTGCGAATATTGCATAAGGATGATTGATGTATAATAATGTTATAATAGACATCGCAAACGGCCACAGAAAGTAAGGAAATACCTTTGTGGCACTTTTTCTATCCAGGAGATTCCCGGTAAAAAAAGTAGAGATAAAATTACCTGAAGCAAAGAATGGAAAGGCAAAGGCTATAAGTTCTGGTGAACAGTTTTTACTTTGCGCTATCGGAACAAGGAAAAACATCAATGTCGTAACCAGAAATGACAATAGAAACACCGGAAATGCGACAATATAAAATCTTTGATCTTTGAAGAGTTTTTTAATTTTCCATTTTTTGTTAGAGTGTTGTGGTTTTACTTTAGGTTTGGTGCCTGGGAATTTTTCAAATACCTTATTTTTTTGTTTTAAAAGGAATATAGCCGGAATAAGAATTAGTGCCAGAACCATTGAACTATAAAAGATAGCTGGTCTCCACCCATAGTGATGGACGCCCCAGGCTACAACTAAGGGGAGAATAGCCTCTCCTAATGGTGTACCAATAATTGCCAGGCTTAAGGCTTTCCCTCTGCATCTTTTAAACCGCTGACTTATGATCGTTAATGAAGTATGATTCATAAGACCTTGTCCCGAAAGCCGCATACCTAATACAGCAATAAAAAGGAACACAAGGTTATAAGAAAAGGACAATAGGCTGCAGGACACGACAAGCCCGATCGCTACCCATAATGTATAGGTAAATATTTTAGTCTGATCGATAAGTTTACCAAGATAGAAAACCAAAACCCCGCTGGTTATGGTTGCCACGGAATATATTAGAGCAAAGCCAGTCGTGCTCAGCTGAAACTCCTGGATCATATCAGGGATGTATAAAGAAAAAAGAAAAGTCTTTCCGAAGCCTGCAAAAAATGTGAGAAGGATAGCAACGAAGAGAAGCTTCTTATTGGAGTAAAACAACCTGAAGTAAATCATTTCCATATATACGTAACGGGTAAAAAAATAGTGTAAAATTTCATTGCGAAAAACTTAGATTTAAGCTGTATTGTTCATAATATAAAAGGAGGACCATATGGATTTAATACAAAAAGCTTACTCCTGGAAAGAAGTACATCGAGATTCATTGATAGTAGCCGGATTAAGAGTGCTTTTAGGGATATATCTGATGGTGAAAGGGATTTTATTTATTTCAGACACCACTGCTTTACAAAACATTATCTCTACTAGTAGTATGGAATTCGGAGCTGTAGTAATTGCTCATTATGTTGCATTAATGCACCTCACGGGTGGAGTTCTGATTGCCATGGGGACTATTACCAGAGTGGCTACACTATTTCAGTTGCCTATATTGATTGGTGCGATCATATTTAATGCAAGAAATTACGTTATTACAATACATTCGGAATTGTTGATCTCAATACTTGTATTGCTATTACTCGTATTCTTTCTGTTTTACGGATCAGGTGTTTATTCTGCAGATTATATGCTGAGGAAATATGATAATAACTAAAAGGTTCCGGTTAATCCGGAATCTTTTTATTTTTACTACTTATCTAAATTATTCAAGTGCATAATAACTACTTTTTTATAGCCAAATTGGCATCAGCCCTTCAGTCTTTAAAAGGATTCGAAGTGGTAGATTGTTTTAGTCAGGAAAAAGAAGAATTAATTGTTGTCTTTAAGAAAGAAGAAAAAGAGTTTTTTGTTCAGGCTCATTTTCAAAATACTTTTTCATGTATGTTTTTCCCGGATGATTTCAGAAGAGCCAGGCAGAATTCAGTCACTCTTTTTCAGGAAATACTAGGCCTGAAAGTAACTAAAGTTGAAGCTGCATTGAATGAAAGATGTATCGTATTTTCTTTTGATTCAGGTAAATCTCTTGTTTTTAAACTGTTTGGTAATCGAGCTAATGTCATTCTGTTTGATCTTGACAGGGTTGTAAAAATTTTTAAAAATAACCTGAAACTGGATTTGGATTTATCTCTGCAAAAACTGAACAGGACTCTGGACCTTTCACTTACAAAGTTTCAGGAATTAAATGGCAATCTTAATACTTTCCTTCCTACTTTAGGAAAAGAAGCGCTCGCCTGGTTAGAGAAAAAGGATTATGAAGAAATGCAGCTTGAAGCCAAATGGAATAACCTTACTTCCTTACTTTCATATTTGAAAGGTTCTGATATTTATATTGTTACTGATGAAAAGGGTAAACCTGCAATTAGCCTGTTGCCTGAGGATAGGTACCTTGAGAAATATGATAATCCTATAATGGCAATAAATGCCTTTTATAGGCAATACATTAAGGACCTTCACATTCATACTATCAAGGAAGAGCTCTTTAGGGATATGGACCGAAGGTTAAAGCATTCCAAAGCAGTGGTAGCTGATTCTCAGAAACGACTTAAGGAAATCCAGGAACGCATTCCAATGGATCAGACAGCTGACGTGATTATGGCTAATTTGCATGCCATTCCACAAGGGGTTGAAAAGGTTATCTTATTTGATTTTTACAGAAATGAAGAAAGAGAGATTAAACTTAATTCAAAATTGTCTCCCCAGAAAAATGCGGAGATTTTATATAAAAAATCTAAATCAAGGTTTAAGGAAATAGATGTGCTCGAAAATCTTATTCTGCAAAGGTTAGATCTTATTCAACAACTGGATACTGACAAAGAAACTGTCAGCAAAATTGAGGATCCCAGAGAGCTAAAAACTTATCAGAATAAGTATTTTAAAACCAAAGAAACAGAACGAGTGCTTCAGGAGGGACCTTATAAAACATATGATTATATGGGTTATAAGATCCTGGTTGGAAAATCAGCTAAAGCAAATGAAGAATTGACATTTAAAACGGGTAAAAAAGATGATCTTTGGCTGCATGCAAAGGATGTAGCGGGGTCTCATGTGATTATACAGCAGAGACCGGGGCAGAATTATCCTATCCCTGTGATCGAACGTGCGGCCTCCCTTGCAGCTTTTTATTCAAAGAGAAAAACAGATTCCCTTTGCCCGGTGATGTATACTCAGAAAAAATTTGTGCGGAAAATCAAAGGTGCAGCTCCTGGTATGGTAAAAGTTGAAAAGGAGACTGTGATTATGGTTGTTCCTTCAGGGATGGATTAAAATAGCTTTTCAATCGTGATGATATTTTTCACCCTTTATAATTGTAAAAGCCCGGTATAATTGTTCCGTAAAAAACAACCTGACCATCTGATGTGAGAACGTCATTTTGGATAAAGAGATCTGGTCTTTAGCTTTTTCATACACGTCATCTGAAAATCCAAAGGCTCCGCCTATTACAAAAATTAAGGCCTGAGCACCGGAG
Organism: Sporocytophaga sp.; assembly: GCA_024707265.1. Taxonomy (GTDB): domain Bacteria; phylum Bacteroidota; class Bacteroidia; order Cytophagales; family Cytophagaceae; genus Sporocytophaga. Next base: position 282,310 of record JANQAB010000008.1, read on the forward strand.
TTCATTTTTTTCTGAATAAATCCTGAAAACTCTCTTGATGTAAAATCTTTTCCTTTCTCATCCAGTAATATGATTTGGTCACCAGCCGAAACCTTTGCCAGTATAAGTTTCCCTTCCTCTTCCTTTAGCTTAAGAGTGGTTAATTTGGAACCTCCTTTTACATCAGGTAGAGTGATCAATTCAAAAGTTATATAATGCTTTAGTCTGGAAATATACTTATCAATTCCTTTATTCATGAAATCTTCTTCTGTTTTTCCTACGACAAGCAACTTTATTTTCATTATTTTGTATTATATGGGAAAAACAATTTTTAAAATAATAATAAAAATATCCTTTTTCCGGTTTTGATTTCGTAAAGGTTTCAATTTAGTTTGAATTGACAAAAAAATAGGTGTGGTTTGAATGAAAAAATGGTTTTTTATAATTTTTATTAATTTACTTTCTTTAAATCTATTCGCTCAAAATAAGACTGATTCATTAATAACTGTTTATCTGCAAGAAGCTAAAGTTTTAATTGCCAGAAATAATTTTAGTGAAGCTGAAAAGACTATTAAAAAAGTTTTTGATACAAAAAGCGTACTGCCCGATGAGACAGTATATCTCTATGGTATAACTCAGTTTGGACTTGGTAATTATAAAGGAAGTATAACAGCAATGGAAAAATACCTGAGTTTGACAGGTAAAAAAGGAGAATATTATAATGAGGCACAGCAATACATTAAAGATGCCCATTGCCATGAATCCGGATATTATGAAGCTGTTGAAATATGCGACATGTGTTTTGGCAGTGGAGATGAAGAGGCTCCTTGTCCGAATTGCAGAGGAAAGGGGAAGATATTATGCACTGTTTGTAAAGGGAGCGGAGTCAATCGTGACAGTAAAAGTTATGGAGATTCTTACCACAAATGTAATAAATGCGAAGGAACGGGGTTTGGAAACTGCGGACAATGCAAGGGTAAGGCGATAGTACGTATTGCATGCATCAGTTGCCAGGGATCAGGAAAAATCAAAGTGAGAAGGAAATGCAATAAATAGAACAAGGGAAGGATCTTTTTGTCTTAATTTTTATTGATTATTTTTCCTGAAAATATTTCCCTTGGAAAACCAATCAGAAAATCAAAAAAGTGAGAAGCTGTTGTTATTTGTATTAGCAGCTATCAATTTTACTCACATCATGGACTTTGTTATCATGATGCCAATGAATCCTGTATTGCAATCAGTGCTGGATATCAACAATAAACAATTCTCTCTCTTAGTCGCGGCTTATGCTGCAAGTGCCGGTATATTTGGTTTTCTGGGTTCATTCTACATCGACAGGTTTGACCGGAAAACAGCATTGTTAGCGCTTTATTTTGGTTTTATAGTTAGCACGCTTGGCTGCGCTTTGGCACAAAGCTATAGTATATTTCTAGCTGCGAGATTTATGGCCGGCGCATTCGGTGGCATATTGGGAGCTTTGGTGTTGGCTGTCATAGGTGATGCTGTTCCGGAAGAAAGAAGAGGGAAAGCTACCGGATTTGTAATGGCTGCATTTTCCGCTGCTTCTATTGCCGGAATTCCTCTTGGTTATTTTCTCGCAGTAAAGATTAACTGGCATATGCCCTTTTTTCTAATTACTACATTATCTTTGGGAGTATGGGGTGTTGCCTGGAAGACCTTTCCATCTCTCAGGAGCCATATTTCAGTAGGCATAAAGCAAAATCCCTTTGCTTTGATAAAGCATATTTTTAGCAACTCCAATTTGTTATGGGCTTTGTTGTTTACGTTTTTTTTAATGATAGCCGGACTTACTGTTATTCCATTCATAAGTGACTATATGGTAAAAAACGTAGGTTTTGATAAAGATCAGATTGCATATATCTATCTGTTTGGAGGTCTTGCCACATTTTATTCCAGTCCGGCAATAGGTAAACTGGCAGATCTGCATGGGAAAAGGAAAGTGTTTATCATCATGGCATTGATTTCAATTATCCCTATCATGCTTGTTACCAATCTCCCTCAGGTACCGAAATATGTTGCTTTCCTTGTTACTACTTCTTTCTTTATTGCATTCGGAGGACGGTTTGTGCCCGCTATGGCTATGGTTACTTCCTGTGTGGAGAAGAAACAGCGGGGAGGTTTCATGAGTTTCAATTCTTCTGTACAGCAGTTATCTTCTGCATTATCTTCAGTGTTGGGAGGACTTATTATTTCAACTACTCTAGATGATAAAGTCTCCGGTTTCTGGAAGCTTGGTCTTATCGCAAGTATAGCCACTGTTCTTTGCGTATTGATCTCTATGAAGGTTAAACAGGTGGAGTAAATAAATATTATTATTGTTAGTCATATTGTATCCACTATAATCAATAGCTCCGAATGTTTAAAGATTCAATCGTAACAAAAGATTATATTAGAGGTAACAATGATGTACAGATGTTCTCAGAACTTCTTCTAAACGAAAACGGATTAAGAAGAAATCGACAATAACGGGAATGAATGATCAGCATGTAGTTTAGTTGACTTTAGAAACATGAGTATACATGGATTCAGACGAAGCTTAGATATCTTTTTGAACCTACAATTTCAGGAACTCTGAAAATAGAACTGATTACAAATATTATTACTTACTTTAAGGAAAATATAGATAAAGTAGGTTTGCATATAGCTTGAACGAAGTATTATGAGGTCATTTGTTTTATCGGATATTCATGGGTGTGCTGTAACGCTCAGGCATATGTTAGAATCGATTATAAATCTAACCAAACAAGATTCCTTATATTTTCTGGGGGATTATATTGACCGGGGGCCTGATAGCAAAGGTGTAATTGATTATATTCTGGAATTAAAAGAGAAAGGGTATAACGTAAGATGTCTTTTGGGGAATCATGAGGATATGTTGCTTCAGAGTTTTTCAGATAGCACTTATGAAAGAATGTGGATTTTAAATGGAGGCGATACTTCACTGAAGAGTTTTGGAGTTTCAACGATACATGAACTTGAAGAAAAATATGTGTCTTTTTTTAAAGAACTTGAGCTATATATAGAACTGGACGGTTATATATTGGTTCATGCAGGTTTGGACTTTAAATCTGATAATATTTTTTCTGGAAAAGATGTGCTTGTATGGACAAGGTATTCAGAAGTTGATCCGTTGAGGACTGGAAATCGGATAGTAGTACATGGGCACACTCCAATGGATCAGGAAAGGATTTTATCTAAGTTAAATTCATCCCATGAAAATTTTGAGATTAATATTGACGGAGGTTGTGTTTATGCATTAAGTGCTCGTAAATACGGTTATTTATGCTGCCTTCACCTCGAAACAAAAAAGATATTTTTTTCTGAAAACCTCGAATAGCAATAATTACCACTCAACGGCAGGCTTGGCAGGAGCGGGCTTTACTTCTTCAATATGTTTCATGGCAGATTTTAAGCTGCTGATTTGATTTTTTATCAATTTATCATTGTCAATTTTATGACTGTCCCAGGATTTCTGAAACCCCGCAAATTTTTCTTCCTCTAATGGCTTTTCTTTTCCGGTTGGGACATATTGAAAGTTCCTGTTTTGCTGATAATATTCAAAAACAAAATCACTAAAGCTGTAGCGGTATTTATTGTCTTTTACTTCAATCAGTACATTGTACCTGATAGCACCATGTACCTGCTTGGAAACAACACCCTTGTTATAAACAAGGTAATATCCCTTGGCCGTTAGCTTACCTGCAGCAGAGTCAAGCTCTATTGATTTGGAAGTGGTTTTATGATGTTTGTAAATCCAGTTTTTAGCCTGAACGTATAATTGTTGAGCACTGGCTCCACTATCAATAATGATATCAGTATAAGTAATTTTCCCGTTTGAATCTTTAGGTAGATTGATCTGAGCAAAAGTGGTCTTAAAGGAAAGAAGTGTGATGGTGATAAATATGAATATTCTCATATTTTAAATTTATTAAAATTAACAGGTATATAAAACAAAAAAAGCCTTCAAATTTTTCAATCTGAAGGCTTTTTGCGGACTGGACGGGACTCGAACCCGCGACCTCCGCCGTGACAGGGCGGCATTCTAACCAGCTGAACTACCAGTCCAATATTTTCAATAAGTCTTTTCTAATTTTAAAACCTAAACTTTCTTTTTGTTTCGGCTACCTCTTTCGTTTAAGGTGGTGCAAAGCTATATCTTTTATTCATACAATGCAAGCCCCTCTCAAAAAAAAGTTAATATTTTTTTTATTTTTTATGTAATGTCTTCACAACCAGTATTAAAAAAAAGACAATTTTTATTTTACATTTTACCCAAAATGAAAATAGGGTTTGATGAAACTGAATATGGGAGGAGAATTCGAAAAATTTGTATGACTTTTTATATTAATATCATCTCGGTAAACAAAAAAAGCTATCTGTCAGGATAGCTTTTTTTTGCAGAAAATTAAATATGTTTTACTCTTTTGAAATTTTTCTGATCGACTTTCCTTTATCAGTTTCGATTTCCATGTAGTAAATACCATTACTCATGTTAGTCATTTCAATCTGGTTGGCAGATTTAAGGTTAAGAACAATACGACCAAGATTATCACGAACGATTATTGATTTGATATTCAGAGCGGTTTCAATTGTTATCTTTTCCGAAGTAGGGTTTGGGTAAACTAAGATTTCAGTTACATTTCCTATTGAACCAGGAATACCAGTACATACACCATTTCCAACTACTAAAGTGCTGGAAGTTTTACAACCAAGCTTGTCTGTGACAGTATAAGTATATGATCCAGCCTGAACATTACTTAATTTAGAAGATGTTGATGAATGGTTTTCCCAGGCATATTGATATTCAGGCACACCGCCACTGACACCAAGACTAATACTTCCATCTGCTGCCCCAGGGCAACCTTCATCTTCAATTGAAGAAGTTACCGTCATTTTGGAAGAACTGCTTGAAAGTTCAATTGATTTAGTGACCATGCAGTTTTGATTGTCTGTTATTACAACTGTATAATTGCCAGGGGCAAGATCACTGATTTTTTCAGTACTAAGGCCATTATTCCACTCGAATTGATATGGAATCGCTCCTCCGCTCACTTGTAGTTCAATAGATCCGTTTTTATCATATGAACAATTAGGGTTTATGGTTGATGCACCAACATACATTAACTGTTGTTCTGTAATTGTGAAATCTCTAATTCCGATACAACCTATTGCATCTTGAACAAGTACACTATAACTTCCTGCCTCAAGGTCTGAAATGGAATTGCCAGTGGATCCGGTATTCCATGTATAACTGAATGGTGCCGTTCCTCCTAAGACAGATGATATCGTAATTGTTCCATCAGCTTTACCTTCACAGCTTGGACTGGTAATGATAGGATTGATAGTCATTGGTTGCGGTTGATCTACTGTTTCTGTCAATTCCTTTTTACATCCATTGCCATCAGTGATGACAACAGTATAGATTCCGGAGAAGAGGTTGGTGGCATTTGGCCCCGTAACAACCGGCGGATTCCAGGTATAGTTATATGGGCTTGTACCTCCGGTTACTTTTACAGCAATTGAACCCGAATTATCAGCAAAACATTTTGCATTAGTGACATCAGTTGTTGCTACTAAGGCAACTGGTTGAGCGATAGTCACTGATTTGGTTGCACTACAACTTTTACTGTCTTTAATGGTAACTGTATAAGTTCCCGGACTAAGACCGGTCGCTACAGAACTTGTACCTCCTGATGGTGCCCACGAATAGGTGTAAGCAGGAGTTCCTCCAGTTGGGGCTAGTGTGGCACTACCATCTGCTGCACCAAAGCAGCTTACGTTGGTAGATATAGACATTGCGTTGATGGCATCTGGTTGATTTATGGTAATAGATTCTGTTACAGAACATCCAAGCTCATCTGTTATCGTGCAGGTATAATTACCTGCAGGAAGGCCGGATAAGGAAGCTCCTGATCCGCTTACCGGAGACCAGATATAAGTATAGGTTCCGCCACCACCAGTCGCAGATATAGTCGCAGATCCGTCAGACTTTCCGAAGCAGCTTACATCTGTTTTTGCAGATGAGGCCAGAAGTGTAGAAGGAGAGGTGATTGTTACAGATTTTTGAATGGTGCAGCCATTTGCATCTGTGACAGTACATGTATAAATTCCGGCAGAAAGGCCTGCGGCTTTTGCAGCGGTTCCTCCTGACGGAGACCAAGAGTATGAATATGGTGCAGTTCCTCCGGTGGGAGCCACTGTTGCCTCGCCTGAGCTACCATCTAAGCATGTTACGTTTTTCTGTGTAGTTGTAGCTGCCAGTGCTGCAGACGGCTGACTGATCGTAACTGACTTTTCAATAAAACAAGACTTTGCATCAGTGATTTTACATACATAGGTACCTGCGCTGAGGTTGGATGCAATAGCTGCTGTTCCTCCGGATGGTGACCAGCTGAAAGTATATCCGGCAGTTCCTCCAATTGGCACAACAGTAGCACTTCCATTATTTCCACCAAAGCAGCTTACATTTGAATGAGTTGATAGGGCCGAAAGATTCGGAGGGTTTTCAATGTTTACAGTAGAGGTGGCCTTACAACTTTTTGAATCAGTAACTGTCAAGGTATATACTCCTGCAGCAAGGTTGCTTGCAGTGGCCGTTGTTCCGCCGGATGGTGACCAGGAGTATGTGTAAGGGGCATTTCCGTTTGATGCAGTTGCAACAGCGCTTCCGTTGTTTCCGCCGAAACAGCTGGGGGATGTTTTTACAATTGCAATACCAATAGAAGCCGGCTGAGTTATAGTAACTGTTTTTGTTGAATAGCAGCCTTTGCCGTCAGAAACAGTTACTGTGTAACTTCCGGCAGCTAATCCGGTTGCTGTTGAAGTTGTACTGGATGCGTTGGTCCATGAATATTGATAAGGTGTTATCCCGCCTGTTGCCGAGATAGCAATAGTACCATTATTTCCTCCATAACAAGTAGGATTGGTCTGGGTTGCATTTAGCGCAGGTCCAGGACAAGGTGCTAAAATCTCTAGTTTTGGCCCATTGCCATTGATGTTCTCTTTGGAGTTGAAATAGATTCTTGGAAAGCTTTGCTCTATATTTTTAATAACCAAAGTGATTTTGGTTCTTCCAGCTGCTCTTTCACTCTTAATATAGTTAGTAATATCCCAGTAATATGTATTGTAGGTATATCCCTTAACTACAGTTGTATCAAGGGCAACAGAAGAGATAGCAGGCTGGTTGTTCCAGGTTATAGTATTTTCCGTCCAGTTCGTTGAGGAAGTATAAACCCCCACAGCTATAGAAGATTTTTTATCTGTATCAGTTTCTTCAATATAACCATACAGTTTAAGTCTGGCAGATAAAATACTGTCTTTATAATCAGAAATATCAAAAGTTATAAAAGTATTTCTGTTATTTCCTTCTGGTAATAACACTTTTGAGACCAGGAATTGAGGGTCAAGTGTACCGTAAGTATTATTCTTAAATGAAGTATCATACCTTGCATTTTGAACATAAGCATCATGGATAGGAGAATAAGAAGATGTATCCTGATAAATTTTCTTAAACACTGCAGTGTATGTTGTATTGGTCAAAGGTGTTGAGATGATCTGATCAGCGCTTCCTCCATGAACCCAATGATCAAATACATAAGGAATACCATTGACAGTTTGAGGTGAAACAGGACTGATGGAACGTTCTACTCCTTGCACGGAAAGGGTGGAATATGGAGTAGATTTTGGTTGTCCGTCTATTTTCAGTTGTAAGCCTGCTGGTTCAGTAGCAAGTGTAAGTGTAGATTTTTTAGGGAAAATTTCAACATAAGCAGTATCGGTAAGCCCCAGGTTATCTTTAACTATGAGTTTAATTCTGAACCATACATTGTCTTCAGTTTCCCCTGAAGTAGGAATGGTAAATGTCCCATTTTTAATTCCATTTAAAGGAAGTCCATCATGCACGTGTGTGTTATGATGAAAGTCAAATAACCATGTAAAGGCAGAAGCTGGAAGTGTACCATCTTCAGGGTCAGTACCAGAGCCGCTAAAAGTAATTACATCTCCTCCCTTATAAAACGCCTCGTTGATAGGTGTTAAAATAGTGGCTACAGGCTTGGAGTTTTTGGGACCTACAGTCAGTACAGCTACATTACTTGTCTCGGAACCTGCTGAGTTACTTACTTCAACCGAATATTCACCGGCATCTCCAGAGGTAGTTGCAGAAATTGTATAAGTAGAAGAGTTGGCATTAGGAATATTTATTCCGTTTTTCATCCATTGATAGGTGAATGGTGCTGAGCCCGTAACTGTTACAGAAAATGTGACAGGCTGAGTTTCGAATATGCTTACGCTTTGAGGATGGTTTACGATTTCCGGAGCAGAGTTACCCGAATATACGATTTTGTATACAGCTCTATTGGATCTGCTGAGATAATATAAATTTCCGTCAGCTCCTGCGTCTATTGCAACCGGAGCTCCAGCCACATTCGCAGAAAAGGTTTGTCTTTTGAAATTGTTAGTCGGGTCCACAAAGTTGATCCAATTGTTGCAGTAATCCATAAAGAAATACATGCCTAAATATTTGGATGGATAATTGGTGGATTGAGGATTGAAGAATGTTCCTCCTGTTATAGCACAGCCTGTACTGTCAGTTGTGGTATGACCATATGCATAAACCGGACTGGTAAAATCCGGATTAGTAGTTTTACCTTCTGTTGAAGGCCATCCGAAATTTTTTCCTCCGATTGTTACATCGTTTATTTCCTCCCAAGCATCTTCACCAACATCGTTTACATATATTTTACCGGTTACTGGTTGTACATCAAAAGTGAAAGGATTCCTGAGTCCGTATGCCCAAACTCTTTTTCTTTTTTCAGAGCCAGTAGGAAAGGGATTGTCAGCAGGAACACTGCCATCAGGATTTATTCTAAGGATCTTACCAAAATAACTGTCAAGGTTTTGTGATACGTGAGGAGTAACCTTTTGCTGATTATCACCTGTTGCTATATATAGTTTACCATCTTTTCCAAAAGCCATTGCCCCTCCATTGTGACTGACAGACTGATCACTCAACGTTTCCAGTTCCAATAGAACCAATTCGCTGCCTGCTACAACTACATCTCCATTCATAGTAAAACGACTTACTCTATTGTGGATTCCGCTTGAATTAACAGTATAGTATAAGTATATATAATTATTAGTCTCAAAATCCGGATCAAGGGCAAGACCGATTAAGCCTCTTTCACTATAACTTCCGAATTGAGACAGATAAACTGCAGTCTGAACGGTAATCGCAGGGGTGGAAAGTAAATTTCCGTTTTTGATTATTCTGAGTTTTCCTTCCTGCTCACAGACAAAGATTCTTCCATCAGGAGCACATACCATTACTGTTGGATTTGCAAGATTTGAAGCAACAACAGAATGAACAAAAGTAGCTGTTGGAGCAGATGTTTCAACGAGTGTTAATGTTCCGAATATATCAGCAGTTTTATAAGCAAGATTTTTATCAGGTCCTGTAACGACTTCAGATCCCATGAAATTATCACGGGTTGATGCTCCGTCATTATCACAATAGGCGAGGGCAAGCCCCATCTTTTTATTTACAACCAGATTCGCTTTAGGGTTGCTGGCTGCTCCATATTCAAAAGCATCTGTATAAACTGTAATAGCTACTTCCCAGGTATATACATCACCATTTTTAGTCCATTTAACATTGACGTGGTCGTTGAAAAGACGAGGATTGCCATCAGTGCCAATATCTACGGCATCCAATAATGTTGATATATGATAAGCAAAGGCATTGTAGTTTTTTTCATGATCTCCACCAGATTTGTTTTCATCCAGAAGGACTTCAAAACAATCATCTTCCCAATAATTTACAAGTGGTGCTGCTGTTTTGTCGCTTAAAACGTTATCTGTGATTTCTCCTAAAATATAAAGTTTATCGGCATCCCATGTAGCTTTAAATCTTCCTGAAAAATCTGCTGCTGTTGGTGTTGAACCCAGCCAAGTCTGATCAATATAATACCAGTTTGCTAAAGCCCAACAGGCATCGCTTCCAACTCCATCTATAACCGGAGCAGTCTGAGCTTTGGGAGCTTCATAATCTCTGGCAAAAGATAATTGTGAAAACAAGGTGATCAGCAATACTAGTCCCGTTTTTAATAAAAACCTTAATTGATGTGTCATTGCGTTTTTTAGAAAGAGAATTAGTGGATTTAAAGTCAATCAATTATAAATAAAGTCCAATTTAAGAATTTTAACGCTCTTAATGAAATCAATTTATCGAAATGTACATAGGGGGAAGCTCAATTGCTCCATACTTTAATATTGAAAAAAATAATCATTTTTGAGTATAAAAAAAAAGAGACTGTCTTTTTTAGACAGCCTCTTTTTCAAAATTATAATAACTTATATGAAGTTATACACTTAAGGTTTTCATTGCGGCCTTTCTTTCAACTACCTTCATTGCTGCTTTAACAATGTCATTTGCAGTCAATCCGTATTTTTCCATAAGCTGATCAGGTGTACCGCTTTCTCCAAAGCTATCATTTACCGCAACAATCTCGAGTGGTAATGGATAGTTTCTGGATAGTACCTGAGCAATGCTTTCTCCTAAGCCACCACTAACCTGATGCTCTTCTGCAGAAACAGCGCATTTGGTTTTTTGGACAGACTTAAGAATAGCAGCAGTATCTAATGGCTTAATGGTGTGGATATTAATAATTTCAGCATCAATTCCTTTTTGTTCAAGAATTTCTCCGGCCTTTATTGCTTCCCAAACCATGTGACCTGTAGCAAAGATGGAAACATCCGCACCTTCGTTTAGAAGAAGTGCTTTTCCAATTTCAAACTTCTGATCTTTCGGAGTGAAGTTTGGTACAGCTGGTCTTCCGAATCTTAGATATACCGGACCATAATGATTAGCTATGGCAATTGTAGCAGCTTTAGTCTGGTTAAAATCGCATGGATTGATGACCACCATATGAGGAAGCATTTTCATCATTCCAATATCTTCAAGAATCTGGTGTGTGGCACCGTCTTCACCCAGCGTAAGTCCGGCATGAGAGGCACAGATTTTAACGTTTTTTTCGGAATAAGATACTGACTGTCTGATCTGGTCAAATACCCTTCCGGTAGAGAAGTTTGCAAAAGTACCTGTATATGGAATTTTCCCACCGATAGTTAATCCTGCAGCCAAACCTATCATGTTTGCTTCGGCAATTCCTACCTGAAAAAATCTGTCAGGAAATTCTTTAATAAAATCTCCCATTTTTAAGGAACCTATGAGGTCGGCACAAAGAGCTACAACATTGGAGTTCAATCTTCCTGCTTCAACCAGACCTACTCCAAATCCTGATCTTGTATCTATTTTTTCTTCGAATGTAAATTTCTTCATTTTCTTAAGAGCAATAAAAATTTTAAGATGGATTAATAATCGCCAAGAGTTTCCTCAAGTTGTGCAAGTGCCTTTGCCAGTTGTTCATCATTTGGAGCTGCACCATGCCATTTATGTGATCCCATCATGTAATCAACACCATAGCCCATTTCGGTCTTCAATAAAATTGCAATTGGCTTTCCTTGTCCTGTAAGTGACTTTGCCTTTTGAAGTGTTTCTGTAATGACTTCCATTTTATTGCCTTCCGCACATTCAAGAACCTTCCAGCCAAACGACTCATATTTAGCTTTAAGATCTCCCAACGACATAACTTTATCACAAGGCCCGTCAATTTGTTGTCCGTTGTAATCTACTGCAGCTATTACATTATCTACTTTATGATGAGCTGCATACATTAAAGCTTCCCAAACCTGGCCTTCCTGTTGCTCACCATCGCCCATTAATACATAAACCAGTCTGTTATCTTTATTTAATTTCTTTGCTTGTGCTGCACCTACTGCTACAGATAGACCTTGTCCGAGTGAACCGGAAGCGATTCTGATGCCAGGAAGTTTCTCTTCTGTTGCAGGATGTCCTTGTAATCTGGAATTAAGTTTTCTGAACGTACCTAGTTCTGAAGCTGGGAAATACCCTGCTCTTGAAAGGACGCTGTACCAAAGTGGTGAAATATGTCCGTTGGATAAGAAGAATAGGTCTTCATTTATCCCGTCCATAGTAAACTGGGTATTATGCTTCATTTCTCTGAAATAAAGCGCTACAAGATAGTCTGCGCAACCAAGTGACCCGCCTGGGTGGCCTGAGCTGCAGCAATGTACCATTCTTACAATATCTCTTCTCACCTGTGAAGCAATTTTCTTCAGCTCCTCCACAGTGGTGGTCTTTTCGACATTTTCAATTAGCATAAATGATTGTTCCTGGTTTTATCCGATTTATTATTCTGAATAAAAAGAATTCTCTAGCTTGGACCTTTTATCAAACTGCTAATTTAGTAATTATTTTTTTAGCAAATTTTAATTTTTATATGAGACTGGGAACTTGAATCAGATAAAAATTAAATTAAACAGGAAATGGGTTTTGAAGTGCTTTATATCGAGTTGAATTTTAGGGTTTAATTGTTGGATTGGGTGAAATAAAAAGAGGCTGAACCTTCAGAATACAGCCTCTTTTTAAAAAAGTTATAAATAATTTAAAGCCAGATCGTAGGCTCGTTCATAGTATACGGAAAGATTTTTCCAGTCAAATGTCTCAGAAGAGCTTTCAACCAGGTTTCTTTGCGTAATCCTTTCCCTTCTTGCAAGTTTAACAAATGAATAAAGCTGATCTGTAAGCTGATTTGCAGCTTCATCAAAGCTCTTGTACCTTCTGTTTACAACATAAAGTCCTTTTTCTTCATGTTGAGGTATGTTTGAAAGGATATAATCACCAAAACCGGAAAGGTCACTCGTTACAGCAGGCACTCCGCTTGCAATAGATTCAAGTGGTGTATATCCCCATGGCTCATAATAACTTGGGAAAATTCCCAAATGACAACCTCTTACGAACTGGCCGTATTCCATACCAAATAATGGGTTGGTTGGAGATATAAAATCAGGATGATATACGATTTTTACTCTGTCATACCAGTTGTTTACCAGATTGGCGGTCCTCAGGAAACTCAGGATATCATCGTATTGGTCATGTATTAGATTATGCGTTACTACAAATGGAAGGTGATTAGATTTCCAGGATTGAAGTATTCTTCTTAATCTTAATCTCCAGTATTCGTCAACAAAATTATTGAGGTTTGGCATCGTGATGTCACCACTCGCTGCCGCTTCATTGAAAAGTCTTTCCCCTACCTGTTTTTCAATGGCTTTGCAATCCTGTCTGACTTCCTCCATTACTGCTCTGGATTGTAGGACCGATGGGTTTATAGAGTGATAAGGTTGTTTGGTAATAAAGAACATTACAACGGTCATATCCATATTTTCCTGCCTCATTCTCCAGTTTAATCTGGCTAGAGCTTCCAGCGTCAGGTCAAAACCTTTGTTTTTGTATTCATATCTGCCGGAAGTGAAGAAATAAAGTGTTTTATCCAGATCAAAAGAGTAGCTGTGAAAGAAATGTCCCATTATGAATTGGTGGATCTTTTCTTTGTATTCCTTATGGAGGTTTTGAAATTCATGAAGTGCGGTAAAGCGCTCGATATTCAGACCATTTGGGAGAATCAGATCAGGATTTCTGCCGAGCAATGAAGCACATTCTCTGGCAGTGACTTCACTTACTGTACTAAATACATGTGCACCATGAGCGGCAGCGCGTTCAATTTTAACAGAAGTTTCTATGTTAAAATTGACAGCTTCTTTTTCCCAGTCATAAAAGGGGAGATGGTCGTAAAAATGCGCATCATTCATTGCCAGGTATCTGCCAAGAAGCGTTGCGTGGGTAGTAAATACAGTGGTAGCCTGTAAGTTATCTCTTCTTATTGCCGGAATTGCAGTTCCTGCCATCCATTCATGGAAGTGACCAATAATTTTTTTATCGGTTACAAGAGTAAGCTCTGCAAAATATAATTTAACCAAGTGCCCAAATGCTATAACCTGATTTATAAGGTCGTCACCTTCAGGAGAAGAAATTCCGTGGTGTTCCCACAGAATGTACTTAACTTCATTTAATTTATTATAAATACTAAACGGGTTCAAAAGAATCACTCTGGGTTTTCCGGAAACGAGCCAGTAGCCATAATGAACTTCATATCCAAAACTTCTGAGTTGCTTGGCAGCCTGATAGAATGGATCATCTTCGTTTTCAACAGGTTCAAATTCAGCTGGCATTCTGCTATGAACGTATGGACCAATCAGACAATAGTTTTCATCCCACTTCTCAATCATGCTTGGGACCTTTGAACGAATGACGGTATAAATTCCGCCTACCTGATTGCAAACCTCCCAGGCAATCTCTACTAATAAGGTATCTGCATGTTTTTTATCCATTCAACTACTACTTTAAAGTTTAAAATATGTTAGGTTATTAATTATCCAAAATTAATTTTAAAAAAGACATATGAAAATAAAAGCAAGCGATAAGAACGAAAAAAAGGTATTTATGTTATAAATATTTTATAAGTCTTAATTGTTTAGCCTGGAATATCATATATTTCCTCAAACTCTTTGTGATGCAGCCAAAAAAACTTATAAATCCTTTTATTTGGAAAAAAATGTTTTTTTTAATAAAATAAATTTTAAAATATAACTATTTGGTTTTTAGGTGTTAGTATCTAAAGTTACATTGAGGTATATGTTCGGAAATTATATTTTATAAATTTGCAGTAATACTATTGTTAACAAAATATGTTATTGGACTTTGAAAAACCAATCGCGGAACTGGAAGCTAAGTTAATTGATATGAAGTTGCTGGCTCAGGAAAATAATGTGGATGTTTCCTCTGCGGTTAAATCTTTAGAAGAAAAAATCAAGACTTTGAAAAAAGAAACTTACTCTAACCTTACCAGATGGCAGAGGGTGCAATTGTCCAGACATCCGGACAGACCGTACACACTCGATTATATCAATGCCATTGCTGATAAATTTATTGAGTTGCATGGAGATCGTTCAGTAAAAGACGATAAAGCTATGGTTGGTGGACTTGCTCAAGTCGGCGAGCATTCTGTAATGATTATTGGCCATCAGAAAGGAAGAAATACCAAACAAAGACAATTGAGAAATTTTGGGATGGCTAACCCTGAAGGCTACAGAAAAGCACTTCGCCTTATGAAAATGGCAGAAAAGTTTGATGTACCTATAGTTACATTTATTGATACTCCCGGAGCTTTTCCTGGTCTTGAAGCTGAGGAAAGAGGTCAGGCTGAGGCTATTGCGAGAAATATCAAAGAGATGTTTATGCTAAAAGTGCCGGTAATATGTATCATAATCGGTGAAGGAGCTTCCGGCGGAGCTTTGGGAATTGCAATAGGAGACAAGGTGTTAATGTTGGAAAATACCTGGTATTCAGTTATTTCTCCGGAATCCTGTTCTTCCATTTTATGGAGAAGCTGGGACTACAAAGAGCAGGCTGCAGAAGCTTTAAAACTTACAGCAACCGACATGCATAAAAATAAAATGGTTGATGATATTATCAAAGAACCTCTTGGCGGCGCTCACGTAGATCCTGTTGGAACAGCTAAGAAAATCAGAAAAGTAATACTTGATAATATAGATCAATTATCAAAGTTTTCATCTGAAGAAAGAATAGCTCAAAGAATTGATAAATTTGGTGCAATGGGAGTCTTTGTCGAATAATTCAATTTTTTGAAGAAATAATAAAAGCTGTTTAGGAAACAATTAGGACCTAAACAGCTTTTTGTTTTTATAAATATCCGGAAAATCAACATTACTTTTTAGATAAATTTATTCATGAATTTACACGTAATAAATACAGGATTTTTTAAGCTTGATGGTGGAGCTATGTTTGGTGTAGTACCTAAAACACTCTGGCAAAAGACTAATCCGGCTGATAAAAAAAATTTATGCACCTGGGCAATGCGCTGCCTCCTCATTGAAGATGGGAATAAACTTATATTAATAGACACTGGTATTGGAGATAAACAAGATGAAAAGTTTTTAAGCCATTATTATTTGCACGGTGATGATACTCTGATTAAATCTATACATAAGGCAGGTTTTTCGGAAAATGATATTACAGACGTGATATTGACCCATTTACATTTCGATCATTGCGGAGGGGCAACTAAATACAATAAAGATAGAACGAAAATTGAACCGACTTTTAAAAATGCCGTTTATTGGTCTAATGAAGATCACTGGAAATGGGCTTCAATTCCAAATCCTAGAGAAAAGGCGAGTTTTTTAAAGGAAAACTTATATCCACTTAGAGAAAGTGGCAAACTTGAATTTGTAGGCATCAGAGAGGAGACGCCTTTCAAATCGATAGATTTTTTATTTGTAGACGGACATACTGACAAGCAGATGATTCCAGTTATAAATTATAAGGGAAAGAAAATAGTTTTTGCCGCAGATCTGTTACCTTCAGTTGGGCATATACCTATTCCTTATATCATGGCCTATGATACTCGACCATTGATATCGATGCAGGAAAAGGAAATCTTTTTTACAGATGCAATCAGCAATGATTACATCATCTTTCTGGAGCATGACTCCACGAATGAGTGCTGTACTGTTCAGGAAACGGAAAAGGGATTTAGAGTAAAAGATACATTTAAATTAAAAGAAGTGTTGTAAATGAAAATCGGATTGACACTTTCCGGCGGAGGAGCAAGGGGGATTGCTCATCTTGGAATTTTAAAGGCATTAGAGGAAAAAGGATTAAAGCCGGATATGATCTCCGGCGTAAGTTCAGGAGCAATCGTCGGAGCATTGTATGCAGCAGGACTAAAACCTGAACAAATTCTGACTACCCTTTTGAAACCCAGGATGTTTAAGTATTTCAGGCCAGCCTGGAGCAAATTCGGGCTCTTAAATATGCAAAGGCTGATTCCAATTTATAAATTATATCTCCCTTGTCTGACTTTTGAAGAACTTAAAATAAAGCTATTTATATCCGCAGCGGATTTAAAAGAAGGGAAAACCATTTATTTTGACAGCGGAAATCTGATTGAGCCTATACTTGCTTCTGCTTGTATTCCATTGCTTTTCGCTCCATTTGTTTATGGGGAAAAAAGACTTGTTGATGGAGGAGTTATTAATAATCTGCCAGTAGAACCTCTTATTGGTAAAGTGGATTTACTTATTGGCGCTCACGTTAATCCTAACAATCCGAGTTATGAAGTTACATCAATAAAATCAATGGTAGAAAGAACATTTAATCTGGCAGTTGGTTGTAACGTAAAGCCAAGGAAAGATTATTGTGATTTGGTCATTGAACCGCAAGCCCTGTGCAAATACAGGATTTTTGATTTGGGTAAAGCGGAAGAAATTTTTAATATCGGATATGAAAGTGCTTTAGAAACGATTTGCAAAAATGAAAAAATAGATAATTTTCTAAAACAGAAACCTTAATAAACGAGTAAATTTTTATTATTTAAAAAAGGAAAATTTATATTACAAATAATATCCAATCCATCCTGAGGTAATTAATTTCAGGTTTTGGATTTTTTAAGTTTTTATTTGAATTAAAAGTGAATTATTAGGATATTTGATAAGCAAAATTTCCAATCTTAGGATATGAAGAAACATTTAATAATTGCCACCCTAGCTCTTACCGCAATTTCCTCCGTTTCCGCACAGAACGACAAAACAAAATCAAAATCATTAACTTTTACGTATGTAAGTGCTGATGCGAAACTGACTAAGTACCATACCGAAGATGAGTTGAAAGGTCTTGGAAAACTAGAACTTACGCAGCTATACATGGAAAGAATTAAAATCCTTACAGAGGTTGTTCCTTATCTGGCTTTACAATCTAAGCCTGGAGCTACTCTGAAAGAAATGGGAATTCCTGAAACACCTTTGAATCTTGAACATGTTGAGAAAGAAGTGAAAAATAAAGGAACCTACCTTAATGCAGTTCAAAATACATTGGATGATATCATTCCATATGCAGACAAAGGCAATATTATCTGGTCTATTATGTTTTTTGAAGAAATTATAAAGAAAGCAGAAGCTGGTCACTAAAAATAAAAAAGTCCCGAAATCCGGGACTTTTTTATTTTTTAATTTACTTTTAATAGGAAATAATTTTTCTTCCCTTTTTGAACAAGCAGATATTTATCCTGGAGTAATGTATAATCAATTCGTTGTTCTGACTCGATTTTTATTTTGTTAATACTTACGCCTCCACCCGTTATCATTTTTTCTCGCCTCTCCTTTAGACGAAAATATCACATTTCCTGTTGCAATTGAAAGTAAATCAGTGATAGTAGCTGTATCCGCAAGCACATCTTTTGTTATTTCAACTTGTGGCACACCTTCAAATACAGATAAAAGGGTATTTTCGTCCAGGCTTTCAAGATCTTCAGTTGTAGACTTCCCGAATAATATTTCGGAAGCTTTAACAGCAGTAATATAATCCTCTTTGGAATGGACACGTGTTGTTATTTCTTCAGCCAGAGCTTTTTTGAAGTACTCTTAAATGAGGAGCAGTTTCATGTTCTTTCTCCAATGCTTCGATTTCCTCTTTAGTCTTTAATGTAAAAATTCTTATGAATTTTTTGGCATCATCATCTGCACTATTCAGCCAGAACTGGTAGAACTTATAGGGAGATGTCATCACAGGATCTAACCAGATATTACCTCCTTCAGACTTTCCAAACTTAGTACCATCCGCTTTTGTCAGCAATGGGGTGGTCAAAGCAAAAGCTTCTCCTCCTTCCATTCTTCTTACAAGTTCAGTTCCTGCAGTAATATTGCCCCACTGATCAGAACCTCCCATCTGTAGACGGCAGTTTTTATTTTTGTATAAATGAAGGTAATCATAGCCTTGAAGTAACTGGTAAGAAAACTCAGTAAATGATATACCGGTTTCAAGTCTCTTCTTTACAGACTCTTTCGACATCATGTAATTAACGGTCAGATGTTTTCCCACATCTCTCAAAAAGCCTATAAAGCTAAAATCTTTAAACCAGTCATAGTTGTTAACTACCTCTGCAGCATTCTCTCCTGTAAAAGAAAGGAATTTCGACAGCTGTTTTTTTACACAGTTCTGATTATGAGTTAACGTTTCTTCTGATAGCAGTTTGCGCTCTTCCGATTTCCCGCTTGGATCTCCGATCATTCCGGTAGCACCTCCAACCAGAGCAACAGGTTTATGACCTGCGTTTTGAAAGTGAACAAGGATCATCACCTGAACAAGATTACCTACTGTAAGTGACGACGCTGTAGGATCAAAACCGATGTAACCCGATGTAATTCCTTTATTCAGAAGTTCTTCCGTCCCTGGCATGATATCGTGAACCATGCCTCTCCATTTAAGTTCTTCAACAAAATTTTTCATTATTCAGATATTAAAAGACCGCAAAGATAGGAAAATCAATTGATTCCTGAAGTGGAAGAACTGTAAATGTCATAATAATAATTTAGGCTCTGTTATTAAAAATTACTTAACTTTAACAGTTAAAATAAAATATTCAGATCGTGGCTGTAAGTCCTGATAGTGTAATTAAAGATCTTAAAAACGGGAAATATGCTCCGGTTTATTTTCTGCAGGGAGAAGAACCTTATTTCATAGACACAATCTCTGAGTTTATTGAGAAAAATTGTCTCAATGAATCAGAGAAAGGCTTTAATCAGACAGTATTGTATGGTAAAGATGTTAACATCAGCACCATAATGCAAAATGCAAGGAAGTTTCCTATGTTTTCTGATAAGCAGGTTGTGATTGTTAAAGAAGCTCAGGAAATTTCTGATTTGGGAAAAGAAGCGGGAGACAAGTTGCTGGATGCTTATATTCAAAATCCTTTGGCATCAACAGTATTGGTGTTTTGCCATAAGTATAAAACAGTTGATGGAAGAAAAGCAATTGGTAAAAGTCTTGAAAAACATACTGTATTTGTCAATTCCAAAAAGCTTTATGATAACAAAATCCCGGAATGGGTAGACGGATATTTTGCTGATAAAGGATTTAAGGTAAACCCCAGAGCAGCGGGCATGATCAGCGAATATATCGGTAACAACCTGAGCCGGATTGCCAATGAAATTGATAAGCTTCTGATCAATCTAAAGGAAAAAGTAGTGATAGATGAAGCTCTTGTTGAGAAGTATGTTGGGATTAGCAAAGAGTACAACGTATTTGAGCTTCAAAATACTTTAATTAAGAGAGACGTTCTTAAAGCTAACCGGATCCTGAAATATTTTGAGGCTGATCCTAAAAGCAATCCTGCAATTCCAATAATTGTTACTTTGTTTAATTTCTATACGAAGGTTCTGATGATTCATGCGGCAGAAGACAAGTCTGAAGGAGGTCTGGCAAAGTTGCTGGGAGTGAATCCTTTCTTTGTGAAAGACTACATTGCTGCAGCTAAGAGTTATCCTCCTCATAAAGTCGTTAACATCATTCATTACATTCGTCAGGCAGACCTGATGTTAAAAGGAGTAGATAATGTAAGTGTCGGAGAGGGAGATATTTTGAAAGAACTTGTATTTAAAATTCTGCACTAATTCAAAAACAGGTAATTAATCCGTTTTTAGTTTTAATGATCCGATTCAATTTTTATTTTTACGAAAATAAAAGTTGAAATAATACCGTTTACGCTTTAAAAATTCATATTAGTTTTATTAAATAAGGCACTATGCTGAAAAAACTTTTAATTTTTTTCTTATATACTCCTGACTCCTCTTTTTGTGCGTGCTCAGAATACAATGGTCAAAGTTTCTTATGACCAATTGTTCAGAGATGGGGTGGAGCTTTTAGATAAAGAAAAAATATGCCGCCGCCCGCAATGCATTTGAGAAATATGTAGGTCAGGGAATAAATGATCTGAAAACCATAGATGCAGAATATTATATTGCCTATTCTGCTTTGAATCTCTTTAATCCTGATGCAGAGCCTCTTTATAAGCAATTCATTTCAAAATATCCATATCACGCAAAGGCTTCTTTAGCTCATTTCGATCTTGCTACTTTCTACTATAATGGTAAGAAGTATGAGAAAGCAATACAATATTTTGAAAAGGTAAATCACGAGAACCTGAATGAAGAGCAACAGCTTGATGCGAATTTTAAACTGGCCTATTCTTATTTAAATGTGAAAGCCTTTGATAAAGCAGTGCCTCTGTTTAATAAAATCAAGGGAGGAAAGCACAAGTATACCTATGCTGCCAGCTACTATGCCGGTTATCTTGAGTTCAGAAATGGTGAATACGATGCCGCTTTAGCTGATTTAAAGAAAGCAGAAGAAAATGAATCATATAAGCCACTTGTGCCTTATATGATTGTAAATATCTATTATAAGAAAGGCGAGCTGGATCAATTGATAGCCTATGCAGGAACAGTTACTAGCAGTAAGCAGGATATTCAGAATGCAGATGAATTTTACCTGCTGACAGGTGAAGCTTATTTTAGAAAAGAAGAATATCTGAAAGCTGAAGAAAATTTTTCTAAATACATCCGCACAGCAAAAGTAAAAGCAAATCCTGAGATTCAATACAGATTATCCTATTCCCAATTCAAGAATGGACAGTATGAAGATGCTGCCGAAAATTTTAAGGTGCTGGCCATTGGTAATGACTCCATCTCTCAGGCCAGTGCATATTATCTTGGTGTTTCTTATCTGCAGACAGGTAAGAAAGACTTCGCGGTGACTGCTTTTGATCAGGCCAGGAAAAGTAATCAGAACAAGGATATTCAGAAAGAAGCTTTGTTTAATTATGGCAAAGTAAATTTTGATCTTGAAAGATATACTCAAGCAATTCCTGCCTTAAAGGAATTTTTGAAAACTTATCCTACAAGCACTCATGTGCCTGAAGCAACAGAAATACTCAGTGAGTCTTTATTAAAAACAAAAGACTATTCTGATGCAATCTCATACATTGAAGGTATTAAATCCAGAAGTCTTAGAATAAATGCTACCTATCAGATTGTAACTTTTTTTGAAAGGTACAGAGCTGTTGAATAATAACAATTTTCAGGAAGCAATTGATATGTTTAACAGATCACTGGAATATCCTATTAATAAAGATTATGTGATTTATGCAAACTACTGGAAAGGTGAAGCTTTATCATACCTCAAAGATTACAATGCAGCAATAAACGCTTATGCAGCTGTATTTACAAACACCAGGGAGGATAATGAATATTATCTGAAAACAAGATATGGAATAGGATATGCCTATTATAACACCAAGCAGTTTGACAAAGCATTGCCTCATTTCAGAGCTTATGTAGATAAAGTAAAAGCTGATAAGAATAAACAAAACTACAATGATGCTTTGCTGCGATTAGCTGATTTGTATTATGTAACTAAACAATACGAGCAGGCAATCAAATACTATGATGAGGCAGTTGCAGATAAGAGTTCTGATATTGATTATGCCTATTATCAGCGTGGTCTTGTAAAAATGAACTTAGGTGAAGTGCTGGAAGCCAAGACCAATTTTGAAGCTGTAATCAAGCGTTATCCTAATTCTTTATATTATGATGATGCGTTATTTCAGGAAGGACAATTGGAGCTTCAGACAGGTGAAAACAGTGACGCAGTAAAGGCTTATAGTGCTTTGATCGGTATAAAACCGGGAAGTCCATATGCGCCATATGCCTATAGCAGAAGAGCGATAGCATATTTTAACCTGAAAGATTATGAGAAAGCAATAAAGGATTATCAGTACATTCTGGACAATCTTCCTACCCATGAAGAATCTCAAAATGCACTTAAGGGAATTCAGGAAGCATTGGCCGCTGCCGGAAGAGAAGAAGAGTTTCCTACGATACTTGCAAAGTTCAAAGAGTACAATCCTGACAATAAAGAATCTGCTTCTTTAACAGTTCTTGAGTTTGAAAATGCAAAAGCACTTTATAACAATCAAAAGTATCCTCAGGCTATTCAGTCATTCTTGACTTTTATCAGTGGAAATCCGGGTAACCCAAATGTCAAAGAAGCTCAGTACTATATGGCTGAATCTTACTACAGACAAAACGAATTGACAAGTGCTATTGAATATTATAAAAAAGTAATTGAGGACAGAACAAGCAGTTATTATAACAAAGCAATTCAAAGGCTGGCAGATCTAAGTCTTTTAAATAAGGATTATCAATCTGCGAAAAATTATTATCAGATTCTTTTAGCTCAGGCCCGAGGAAAGAAAGACAGGTCTATTGCAAATGTTGGTCTTGTGGAAGCGTATTACAATACTCAAAAATACGATTCTGCTACTTACTATACCTCTGAAATTCTGAAACAAGGCAATTCCACTCTGGATGCAGAAAGTAAAGCGATGCTTTATCAAGGTAAGATTGCAATGGCTAAAGGAGAGAATGATAAAGCTGTAGATCATTTCATTCAGACAATAAACGCTGCTAAAGATATCAATGCTGCAGAAGCACAATATCTCATGGCAAAGATTCAATACAATGATAAAAAGTATAAGCAGTCTCTGGAAACCCTATACGATCTGAATAACAACTACTCTATATACGATGATTGGTTAGGACGTTCGTTTTTGCTTATAGCGGAAAATTTTGTTGCCCTTAACGAACTGTTCCAGGCAAAGGCCACATTAAAGTCAATTATAGAAAAATCACCTCATAAAGAGACTGTAGAAAAAGCCAAGGTGCGATTAAGTGAACTGGAATCAAAGGAGAAGGATAAAGATAAAGATAAAGATAAAGCGAAGGATAAGGGGAAAGAAAGTGAGATAGAAGAAAACGGACAGGAGGGAAATAGCAATGAATAACGGAAAAAAGACTTTTATGAGATCATTTACAATAGCAGTTATCTCAGCTGTTGCTGTTTCATTTTTTAACGCTGCTTTTGGTCAGGGCGAAATAGAGGATAAGGTTGTGATTATTGAAAAAGAAAGAAAACTTGATCTGCCTGAAGCGAACAGAAACTTTGAGAAGGTACATTTTGATGTGAAGACACCTCCTGCCAAGCCGCAGGAATATAAGCTTGAGGAAGTGAAGCTAAACTTACCTAATCTTCCCAGCAAAATAAAGCTGCTTATGATGCCGGATGAACCTTTGAAGAAGTTTTATGGCAATTATGTGAAAGCAGGCTTTGGTAATTACGGCACACCATATCTGGAAGCTTTTATTAACAGTAAGAGAAGTGAGAAATATCTTTACGGACTTCATTATAAGCATTACTCATCCAAAAATGGTCCGGTCGGCAAATCCCTATCAGGAATGAGTGATAACCTGGCGGAAGCTTATGGTAAATACTTTACTTCAGGCCAGGTGATCAGTGGCGGTGTTGGATATTCCAGAATGAGATTCAACTATTATGGTGGTGATGAAAATCTATTGAAGCTTCAGGATATAAAGCAGGTCTATCAATTGTTTAATGTCAATGCAGGCATTGAAAATCTTGATAAAACTAATCAGATCAGTTATAAACTTGGATTAAATTATTATCATTTAAGCGACAGGTTTAAAGCAAAAGAAGGTGAGTTTCTTGCAGACTTTAATGGTGTTTATAAGCTGGATGAAGACAGGAAAGTTAATGTAGGTGCGATACTTTCTTTATCAAATAGAAAAGATTCAAGTAAAGTTAACAGGGCATTTTTTATACTGAAGCCTTCATATTCTATGGTAATGGATAAAATAAGGCTAAATCTTGGATTCAATGTAGCTTATACAAATGATTCTGTTAAATCTGTGAAAGGTGTGCATCTATATCCTAATTTGAAAGCGGAGTATGATGTTGTAGACAAGCAATTGATTGCTTATGCCGGATTGGATGGGGAAATGCAAAAGAACACACTGAGGAAGTTTGTATATGATAACCCTTATCTTGGGAATAACGCTGCTATATTGCACACAAACAAGTCCATTGAGTTTTTTGTAGGAGCCAAAGGTCATGTTATTGGAAAACTGAATTATAATGCAAGATTCTCTTATCAGAATTATAAAAATCTCTATTTTTTCAATAATGGAAATCCTGATACTTCAAGATTTGTTACCCTATACGACAACGGAAATACTTCCCTTACCCAACTGACCGGGGAAGTGTCATATGATGTTTCAAAGGAGTTGTTGGTGGAGTATAAATTGAATTACTATGGGTACAATGTCAGCAACTTTGAATATGCATGGCAAAGGCCCTCATTTTATACGTCTTTTAGCGGAAGGTATAATTTGGAGAAAAAAATATTTATAAATGTTGATATTTACTATATTAGCGGATTAAAAGCTAAAAACTTTGTAAAGAACGAAGTCGTAAAACTAAAACCTATAACCGATCTTAATCTTAAGGTCGAATATAGATTTTCACCGGCTTTTTCTGCGTTTTTGGAATTTAATAATATATTATCTAAAAAATATCAAAGATATTTGTATTACCCGGTTAAAGGAATTAATGTATTGGGTGGCCTAACTTACTCGTTTTGACAATGATAGAAATTTACATAAAAGATTTACTCTATACCTATGATTGCGTGGTGATACCCGGATTCGGAGGGTTTATTACGAACTACTCTTCGGCCGATATCCATCCTGTCAGCAATAAGTTTATACCACCCGTTAAAAAAATTGCGTTTAATGGGCAACTAATCAATAATGATGGCGTATTGATAGGCTATGTGGCGGAAATTGAGGGTGTTGATAGGAGGCTTGCAAATCAAATGGTTGAAACCTTTGTAAGCAACCTTAAAGAAAATCTGAAAAGGTATAATCAATATTTTTTTAAAGGCTTAGGAGGTTTCTTCTATAATGCAGATGGTTTATTGGAGTTTGAGCCGGAGAATAAAATAAATTACCTGGATGATAGTTTTGGATTATCTGAATTATATTTCAAACCAATAGATAGAGATTCTAATATGGCAAAAGTACCAACCAGAGGCCTTAGACCTCCGGTAAAAAAAGCGGCAGAAAAACCAGAGCCTGTTACGCTGGATGAGAATGGCAATCCGGTAGTAAAAGAAAAAAACAGAGGAGTTAAAGTTATTTTAGTATTACTTCCAATTCTTGTTTTGGGAATTGCAGGAGCATTTCTATACACCCAGAAAAATAATAGCCTGAGCAGCGTTTTCCCATTTGACCTACTCAATAAAACTGAAGCTCCGATTGCAGAGAAAGTTGAACCACTTGTCAAAGATGAAGTCATTGCAGAAGTAGCAGAAATTGCTGAGGAAATGGCACCTGTCAATCCAGAAGCTTATCAGCCAGAGCACAACAACATTGAATTAAGTACAGATATTTCTTCTTCAGCCAAAGCAGCAGAGCCGGTTAAGGCTCCTGCAATAACAGACAAGTCCGGTCGTTTCTTTATCATAGTAGGCTCTTTTGCAAAAAGAGACAACGCTTACAGACTTAAGAAGAAATTTGACAAAGAAGGTATAGATGCTACTTTAATTAAGCCATCCAGAACCAACAAATTTTACAAAGTTTCCGTTGCGGATTTCTCTGATAAAGAGGAAGCTAAAAGCAAATTGGAAGATTACAAATCAAAATACGGGAGCTCAACCTGGGTGATGACTTTTTAATTACCCTGATTAAAAAATCAAATCAGTTTGAACTATTATTGAAGTAAACAACTTAGTAGTTATCTTGAATTTGGAATAGAACGAATGAATAATCAGGAAAAACAGGTTATAAAAAACGAAAGAATAGGGGCAATGACTTCCATCGGAATTCATTGCCTTCTTGCTGTTTGTCTCTTTTTTCTTTTAGCCTGGGATAAGCCTGATCCACTCATTGACGGAGACGGCGGAAAAGGAAAGGGCGGAGTGGTCCTGAATTTTGGTATTGATCCTGCAGGATATGGAGATCTTCAAAATACCGGTCCGGTAGGAGATTCCGAAAATGACAACCCAGCACCCGGAGAACCTGCTCCCAATGAAATGGAATATGTAGAAGAGCCAGTTGCAGAAGAGATTCCTGAAAGTACAGATGGAGACATTGTAACTGGTACTGAAGCAAGTGCTTATCAGTTGGAGGAGAAGAAGGAAGAGGCAAAAAAGAAAGTAGAAAAGAAGGATTTAGAGATAAAGGAACAAAAGAAAGAGCCTAAAAAGGAACAGACTGTCACTACTCAGGCCCTTTTCCCGGAAAAATCAGGTGCTGGCGGAACTTCGGGCACAAGCCAATCAGGATCCAATAATAATGGAGATAGAAAAGGTGCAGTAGGAGATCAAGGTGATCCTAATGGTTCTCTGAATTCAAATGCGCTATATGGCACTCCGGGTGACGGAGGTCCGGGACCCAGACTGGAACTTACAGGCTGGAGTCTGGCATTCAGACCGGAAAAAGATGTGACCAATGAAAACGGAAAGATCGTTTTTAATATAGAAGTGGATGAAGAAGGTGAACTGACAAGAATTACAGTTCTTGAAAAAACAGTTAGCCCTTCGCTGGTAAAATATTACCAGGATGAAATTGAAAGAAAATGGAGTGTGGAGAGGACCAGAGACAACGTAAAGCCCCCGCCAAGAGCTTCAGGAAAATACACCATTATTGTGCGGTCGAGATAAAGTGAATTCATTTCAGGAAACAGTAAAATATTTATATGAGAGCCTGCCTATGTTTGAAAAGGTGGGCTCCTCTGCTTTAAAGAGTGGCCTTGACAATATTAGCTCCCTTTGCGAAGCGCTCGATAATCCTCAGAACAGCTTTCCTTCCATCCATATTGCCGGAACAAACGGGAAAGGGAGTTCATCTCATTTTCTTGCGGCTATATTGCAGGCTGCGGGATATAAAGTGGGGCTTTTTACATCTCCTCATCTGAAAAGCTTTGCAGAGCGAATCAAAGTGAACGGAGAGAATATTCATGAAGGGATTGTCGTAAACTTTGTGCAAAATCATAAATCCCTTTTTGAAAAGTTAAATCCTTCATTTTTTGAAATGACTACCATTTTGGGATTTGATTATTTCAGATCACAAAAGGTTGATATAGCTATTATTGAAACCGGTCTTGGTGGAAGATTGGATTCTACTAACATCATTCAACCTCTAGTATCACTCATTACCAATATCAGTCTTGACCATCAGAATATACTTGGAGATACATTGATTAAGATTGCTGGAGAAAAAGCAGGGATCATTAAACATGGTGTTCCAGTGATTTTAAGTGAAATGCAGGAATCTATAGCAGAGGTGTTTGTTCAGACTGCTCAAACCAAAAAAACTACTATTACATTTGCATCATCCGAATTCAGCCTGATTAATAAAAGGCTTGAGAATGGATATTTGATATCAGATGTATTTCACAATGGCTCATTGAAATATAAGGATTTGAAATCAGGTCTTCCGGGTTTGTATCAATTAAAAAATCTTGCAGGAGTCTTGGAAACAGCAGAAGTTTTAAATCAAAAGGGATTTAGAATTAATGAATCAGCTATCCGTAAAGGAATCGAAGAAGTTGTGGGGCTGACAGGCTTAAAGGGGCGATGGCAGGTGTTGGGAACTAATCCCATGATGGTATGTGATACAGGTCATAATGAGGCTGGAATAAAGGAGGTTTTGAACCAGCTTAAATGTTATTCATATAAAAGCCTTTTTATAGTATTTGGCGTGGTGAAGGATAAGGATGTTTCAAAAATCCTTGCACTTTTGCCTAAAGATGCAATCTATTATTTTTGCATGCCTAAGATTCCTCGCGCTCTTGATGCAGATGTATTGTTGCAGGAAGCTGAACAATATGGCTTGAAAGGAGAAGTTGAGAAAGATGTCAATATTGCGCTTCAAAAAGCAAAGGCTGTAGCATCACAAGATGATTTTATATTTATCGGAGGTAGTACATTTGTAGTATCTGAGTTGGACACAATATAGTTAGTAGTACTTATTAAAAAATGGGAAAGAATAAATTAAAAAGGTTTGCCGTAAATGCTCAAAGAAGGAATGTAGTAGAGCCAGGTAAGGAAATTTTTGAGAAGATTAAAGGCAATTGGAACAACTTTTTTGATAATAAAAATGAAATAATACTTGAATTAGGTTGCGGAAGAGGGGAATATACTACAGGCTTAGCCGCGCTTTTTCCTCAGAAAAACTATATAGGTGTTGATATAAAGGGAGCCAGAATCTGGAAAGGCAGCTGTGTTGCGGAAGAAAATAACCTTACCAATGCTGCGTTTCTGAGAATAAGAATGTATGAGCTGGAGAATTTCTTTGTAGAGGGAGAAGTCGATGAAATCTGGATTACTTTTCCTGACCCGAGACCTGTTGATAAGCATGAAAAGCACAGATTGACCTATCCGAAATACATTGATAGTTACCTGAAGATTCTGAAACCGGGAGGGATACTTCATTTAAAAACAGATAATCTTCAATTGCATGAATAT
The DNA here is from genome assembly GCA_024707265.1 of Sporocytophaga sp. Taxonomy (GTDB): domain Bacteria; phylum Bacteroidota; class Bacteroidia; order Cytophagales; family Cytophagaceae; genus Sporocytophaga. Next base: position 311,529 of record JANQAB010000008.1, read on the forward strand.
ACTTTATCGGTCATGGAAAATTATAAGGATCGTATAAAATCAATTGTTCATACAGAGGATCTTTATAATTCCCCAATTCTTTCTGATCATTACGGTATTCAAACAACTTATGAGCGCAGATTCTTAATGGAAAATGCGCGTATCAATTACTTGAAAGTAGAGTTCAACTGATCAGGTTGACCTCTTTTTTCCATTGTATTGACCCAATTATAAAGGATATTGACATCTTCGAGCTTGCAAAGCTCTGTACCTGGATTCATCGTTGCAGCAGTTCCACAGGCAATTCCGTATTTCAGAGCATCCTGATGATTCCATCCTCTTGAAAGAGAAAGAACGATCCCTGCCACCATGCTGTCTCCGGCTCCAACTGTACTTTTTTTGGCAGCAGACGGTGCCGATATATGATTTACTCCCTCTTTCGATGCAATGAACGCCCCGAAAGCACCAAGGGAAACGACCATAATTTCGATATTGTGTTTATTGATGATTTCAAGAGCCGCTTCTTCCTGCTGATGGATGGTCTTTAACTCTGAGCCAATCAGCTCACTGAGTTCCTTTACATTAGGTTTTAAAAGGTAAATACCTTCGTTGATTGCTTCTTTTAAAGCATCGCCGGAAGTATCAAGAACCAACTTTGCATTTTTACGCTTGCCTATTTTGGCCAGTCTTGCATAAAAGTCAGAGGGAACCCCAGGAGGCATGCTGCCACTGGCAACCAGATAATCAATTTTTTCTGCATGACTATCAATTTCATTAAGGCAGTTCATCCATTCCGCTTCAGAAAGAGGAGCACCGGGCATCCCAAATCTGTATTGTCTGTTTGTAGTTGTCTCAACAACAATGAAATTTTCTCTGCTCCAATGCTCCACTTCAATAGGATATTGACTAATCCCTTCTTTGTTTAAAAGCTGATTTAATAATTCTCCCGTTGGTCCGCCTTTGGGATAAACAGCAATAGAATCACCGCCGAGTTTTTTAATGGCTCTGGAGACATTAATTCCTCCACCACCTGGCTCATGAACAGGTTCTGAACACCGTAATTTGTGCTCCGCATATACATGATCTACAGTGCAGCTTTTGTCAATGGTAGGAGAAAGTGTGAGCGTAAAAATAGTTTTCATTTTGTCAGTCATTTACTTCCAGTTCTTCTAATATGTCAGATAACTCGGAGAAATCTTTAAGTCCGGGTTTTATTTCTTCCCCGCCTTTTAGTGCTATCCCAGATGGGTTAATGGTGTCAATTATTAGCGGTAAAGCAGATTGCTGAATACCAAATCCTAAGATGACAGGAAATTTTTCACAAATTTCTCCAAGTAACTCCTTGAAATTATTTAAGTCCGGTTCTGTATTATTTTCTAACAAGAAATAAGCAACCTTGTTTTCATATTTTTTTAATAATTCAATAGTTTCAGAAGGCTTTTCATTATTAAAGTCAACTTTTATTATTACAGGTTTTTTCAGTCCCGGTAAAAATTCAGGGTGTATTAAATGATTGAGCTGTATATAATCAAGGTTCAGCTGCTCTGCCAGATAATTCATGTTGTAAATATTGTCCCCTGTAAACTCGCCAACTACCTTAACCCCTGATATCCAGTTTACTATTTCTCGGATAGAGCTTAATTCTATAAATTTGGGATGATTTTCATCCAGCGGAAATCCAACTAATTCAACCCCCATACCCGCACAATAGCGTGCATCACTCAGGTTATTTACTTCACTTACCTTTACTAATGTTTTTAATGCCATATCCCAATTACCGTTAAATAGTTCAAAAACAAATTAATTTAAAAATATGTTAAAGTCGAAAGTTTCAGGAACATTTTTTCGGTATCTTTGGACTCAAAAATTAAGTTATGGCAGTTATAGCAGTAGAAGATTCTAATTTTGATGCAGAACTTGCAAAGAATCCAAATGTAATTGTGAAGTTTTATGCGGATTGGTGTGGTTCATGCAAATTGTTTGCCCCGAAATATAAAAGATTGTCTAATGACGAGAGATTTCCGGGTATTGTATTTCTTGAAGTTAATGCAGAAAATAACCCTGAAGCCAGGAAGAAAGCTAATGTTAATAACCTTCCTACTTTTGCTACATTTCAAAACGGAGTTTTAGTAGAAACTCTTTGCTCCAGTAAAGAAGAAGCTGTTGTTGAGGCCCTGGAGAAACTTAAATAGTTTTGGAATGCAGGTTTCTATTTGGAAATAAAATAATACTTAAATGAAAATACCTGCGATAAAATTACTTGTAGAAAATTATTCACTATCAGATCTAAAACAGGCTGAAAATGATCTGGTAGAGGGCGAAGCCCTGAAAATAGATGTTGAAGGAGGGGATGAAGGAGAGCAGTTGACACATGTGATTGCGGCTCTTTGGATTATGGAGGAAATGAATGCTAAAAATATTGAGTTTAAAGAAGCGTTAAGAGAATACACAAAAAAAGTAAGGGAGTCTATAAACTGATTTTTTTCCCTCAGATTATCTTTAACATCTTAACCTTTGAGGTTACAGTTGAGATATTTCCCGAATTAAATAAATAATGAGTACTAAAGGAAGAGTTTTGGTAGCAATGAGCGGCGGAATTGATAGTTCTGTTGCTGCTGTTATGCTTCATGAAGAAGGATATGAAGTGGTTGGTATGACTATGAAGACATGGGACTATGCGTCTTCCGGAGGTACTAAGAAAGAAACCGGATGCTGTAGTCTTGATTCTATTAATGATGCAAGAGATATAGCAGTTAAGCTTGGTTTTCCTCATTATATCCTTGATATCAGAGAAGAGTTCGGTGATTATGTAATCAATCATTTTACTGATGAATACCTTGCCGGAAGAACCCCGAATCCTTGTGTATTGTGCAATACACATATCAAGTGGGATGCCTTATTAAGACGTGCCGATAAACTAGGATGTGAATTTATTGCAACAGGTCATTATGCAAATATCAGGAAGGAAAATGACAGATATGTCATCTCTAAAGGCCTTGATGAAAATAAAGACCAGTCTTATGCATTATGGGGAATATCGCAGGAAAGTCTGAGCAGAACCAGGTTTCCGCTTGGTCACCTCAGGAAAACGGAAATCAGAGCTTTTGCTCAGGAAAGAGGATTTGTAGACCTGGTCAATAAATCGGAATCATATGAGATCTGTTTTGTTCCTGATAACGATTACAGAGGCTTTCTGAAAAGGCGAATACCGGGTCTGGAAGATTCTGTAAGAGGAGGGGAGTTTGTACTAGAAGATGGAACAATTGTAGGAAAACATGAGGGCTATCCGTTTTATACAATCGGTCAGAGAAAAGGATTAGGTATAGCGCTGGGATATCCAGTATTTGTTTCTGAAATTCAAAAAGATAAAAATCGTGTTGTACTGTCATCTTTAGAAAAGCTGGCTAAAGATGGCATGATGGTGAAGAAGCTGAACATGCTTAAATATCCGGATCTTATAGGCAGAAAATTAGAGACTGTAACTAAGGTCAGATATAACGATGGCGGCACTCCCGCGCTTATAGAACAGATTGGTGATGAAATGAAAGTATTGTTTCATCAAGGAGTAACAGCAATAGCACCCGGACAAGCTGCTGTTTTTTATGAAGGAAATGATGTGGTTGGCGGAGGATGGATTACATCAAGTTTTAGACAAAACAATGAATAAATTTTTCTCTTTATTGCTCTTTGTGGCTGCATCTTTTTTAATCTACGGATGCTCTGATCAACAGGATCCTGATGTGTCCGACTATCAGTATTTCCCTATAGAAAAGGGATTGTACGTTCTTTATTCTGTAGATAAAAAAACATACGGTGTGGGTGATTCTACTCATTCGTTTTATTATCTCAAAGAAATAATCGGTGATACATTCAGAGCTGGTGATGAACTAAAATACAGAGTGGAAAGGTATACCAAAAGCAGTCTCACCGATCCCTGGCCTGCCCAACCGGATTCAGTATGGAGTGAGTTCAACAGCAGGAATAACGTAACAAGAACGGAAAATAATATCAGATTTATCAAGATGACATTTCCTTTGGAAAATGATAAAACCTGGGATGGAAATGCTGAAAATACGATGGGACAAGAATTCTATAAAGTAAAGGATCTCAAACGTACTTTTTATGTTGATACAATTTATTTCCCTAATTCAGTAAAGATTATCCAGGCTGATAATCAGAACCTGATCGAAAAAAAATACAAGGTTGAATATTATGCAAAGCACGTTGGGCTTATTTATAAAGAGAAAAGGATTTATGAATATGATCAGTCACCTTCTGCTATAGGGAAATATATTATTAAAACAGGCGAAACCTATGTTCAGAAAATATATGCTTACGGCAAAGAGTAAAGCATTTTTCTGCATCATTATTTTTGTGTCTTTTCATAGTCTTGCTCAGACTAATTTATATTTTGTAACATTCACTGATAAGTCTGCAAACGAATACTCCCTGGATGCCCCGGAAGAGTTCCTTTCTCCAAAAGCCATTGACAGAAGAAATGCTCAGGATATTCAAATTAGTGAAGAAGATTTACCTGTTAATAAAAAATATCTGGATTCTTTGAGGAAAACAGGCATTACAGTTAAAAGGTCTTCAAGATGGATGAATGGTGTGATTGCAGAAATGTCAGAAGAGGTTTCTGAAGAAACAAGAACTAGTCAATTTGTAAAATCTGTAAAATACCTTCAACCGGCACAAACCTCTTTTAATCAATTAAAGCTTTCTTCTCCAGTATCAACTATTCAGAGAGAGTCGGCAGCTTTATCTATATCATCTACTACTTCTTCTACTATTGACTATGGCCCTTCTCTTGTTCAAAATGCAATGATTGGAGTTCCTTCTGTTCATGCTTTAGGATACTCAGGAAAAGGAAGGCTTATAGCGGTTCTTGATAATGGATTTTCAAACGCCAATACACTCACGTTTTTCAATCATTTATATCAAAGCGAAAAAATTATAAGCACCTATGATTTTGTATCAGAAGAAGAGGATGTTTATGACGAGGGAAGTCATGGAGTGAATGTGCTGTCGGTACTTGCAGGTTTTGAAGAAGGAAAGATTGTAGGGCCTGCTTATGACGCTTCTTTTTTGTTATTAAGAACTGAAAATGATTTTTCGGAAACCATACTGGAGGAATACAACTGGCTTATGGCAGCAGAGTATGCAGACAGTGCAGGTGCTGATATCATTTCAAGCTCTTTAGGATACAATACTTTTGATATTCCGGAGCAGGATCATACTTATGCTGATCTTAATGGGAAGTCTACTGTAATAACCAATGCTGCAGAGACAGCCTTTTCTAAAGGAATAATCGTGGTGAACAGCGCAGGTAATGAAGGAAATAAATCTTGGAAATATATTTCGGCACCAGCTGATGGACCATCAGTGATTGCAGTTGGAGCTGTACACTCAGATAAGAAGTATGCTACATTCAGTTCAATTGGTCCTTCGGCAGATGGAAGAATAAAGCCGGATCTGACAGCAATGGGAGCAGGGGTATATGTCGGAAATCCGGACAATTCGTTTTCAAACACCAATGGCACATCTTTTTCCTGTCCGCTTGTGGCAGGACTTATTGCTTGTCTTTGGCAAGCAAGACCAGATCTGTCTAACATAGAAATAGTAGAAGCATTGAAAAAAACAGCTTCTAAATCAGATAGCCCTGATTCTCAGTATGGCTTTGGAATTCCGAATTTTCAAAAAGCTCTTACTTATTCAAGCTCAGACACAATAGTTGCCGGGCTTTTCCCTAATCCGGTTTCTATTCGGGGAGATGTAAAACTTATTGTTGAAAATGATTTAGTAAGCAATGATTTGGAAGCCGAATTATTTGATCTAACCGGTAAAAAAATCTTTGCCAAGACTTTATCAAAGGCTGAAAAGATTAATCAGATGACATTTCCTGGTGACATTCAGAGTGGTGTGTATATTTTGGTTCTAAATAGTAAGAGTGCAAACCAGGTAATAAGAATTATCCTGCAATAAATACGTTTTTCTTTAAGGTAACATTCCTTTCATTTTATTTATATTTGTGGTCATTATGAAACCGATTATAGCCCCTTCAGTTCTGTCAGCTGATTTTGCAAACCTGCAAAGAGATGTTACCATGATTAATGAAAGCCAGGCAGACTGGTTCCATGTTGATATCATGGATGGTGTTTTTGTTCCTAATATTTCTTTTGGTTTGCCGGTTTGCGCTGCAATAAATAAACATGCAAAGAAACCTCTGGATGTCCATTTAATGATTGTGCAGCCTGAGAAATATATTGAAGCTTTTAAAGACGCCGGGGCTACCTATATCAGCGTTCATGCAGAAGCTTGCACTCATCTTCACAGAGTTATTCAACAAATTCATGCAGCCGGATGTAAAGCGGGTGTGGCTATTAATCCTCATACTCCTGTGAATGTATTGGAAAACGTACTGAATGATATTGATCTGGTTTGTATTATGTCCGTAAATCCAGGTTTCGGAGGGCAACAATTCATTACCAGAACCTATGATAAGATCAAGCAGCTGAATAAGATGAGAGAAGAGGCCAAAGCAAATTTCCTGATAGAAATTGACGGCGGGGTTTCGGATAAAAATGCAAAACAATTGCTGGATCTAGGTGCTAATGTACTGGTTGCAGGAAACTTTGTATTTAACTCTAAAGATCCTCAGGCTACAATAGCATCTCTTAAATCTTTAGGATAATATTTTCCTTAAAACCGTCGTTTAAAACTGAGATGGGTAAAAGGATTTTTTATTTAATTTTTTTGCAGTTTATATCCTCTTTGGTTGCTCTGGGGCAGGAGATAGAGGTTGTTTCAGGGCAGGTTGTAAATGAACAAGGAAAAGTTGTTCCTAATGCAGATATTGTATTATACAACTACCATTTGAAACCTGTCTCTCACATTCATTCGGATTCAGAAGGAAAATTTTCATTTAACCTACCTGGTGACTCTGTTTATACAATTGTCGTATCTTTTCTTGGTTATGAAAATTTTGTAAAACAGATCAAGCCTTCAGAAAGAAAGGCCGGAACAATTGTTTTCCAATTAAAGCCTGATATCCAGGTGCTGAAGCAAGTTGAAGTTAAAGGAAAATTTAAGGAGGAATCTGGTGGACAGGTAAGTACTATCAAGATAGATCCCAAGATTCCCAAATACCTTCCGTCTGCCTTTGGTGATTTTAATAAAATCCTGTCTACTGTTGGGCTAGGCGTTGTTTCTAACAGTGAACTTACTTCTCAGTATGGAGTGCGTGGAGGTAGTTTTGAGGAAAATCTGGTATATGTGAATGGTATAGAGATATACCGCCCCTTCCTGGTAAGGAGTGGTCAGCAGGAAGGATTAAGTTTTATTAATCCTGACATGGTTGCTGATATTGAATTTTCTGCCGGTGGATGGCAGCCAAGGTATGGAGATAAGTTGTCTTCAATGTTAGCTGTAAAGTACAGAGAACCTAAAAGTCTTAGAGGAACTATTACGGCAGGGCTGTTGAACAATGCTTTATATCTGGAAAACTCAGCATTTAAGAAAAGATTATCTATTGCAATTGGTGCCAGGCAAAAGTCTTCTCAATACCTCCTTAATACACTCCCGGTTAAAGGTCAGTACAAGCCAAGGTTCTATGATATACAATCCTTTATCTCACTCGATTTAACTAAAAAAAGTCAGGCTGCAGAGTATGGAAAACGAACCACATTGGGTCTTTTATTGAGCTATTCAAAAAATAGATATCAGGTATTTCCTTCCAAGAGTAAAGTCCAGTTTGGCACACTTAATCAAGTCATGAATCTGACAGTTGATTTTGACGGCAAGGAGATCATGGAATATGAAACTTTTCAAAGCGGACTTGTATTAGCGCATCAATTTACCAAAAGATTTAAAACGGAATTTATAGCTTCTGGAGTCAGAACAATAGAAAGCGAGGGATTTGACGTTGAAGCAGGATATAAATTATATGAAATGGCAATAGATCCCAATGGAGGTTTTTTCCCTCAGCTAAATGCACCGCTTGTTATAAGAGGGATTGGGACCAGCTTTGATCATGGAAGAAATAACCTGAAGGCTTCAATTTTTAATTTTACTCACCGAGGGTACTATAGCTTGAATGCAAAGAACAAAGTTGAATATGGATATACGCTTACTCGCGAAATTATTGATGATCAATTGAGTGAATATTCATTCATCGATTCTGCCTCATATGTGACACTGACAAGATATATAAATACTTCAGTTGATTTGAATTCATGGAGAAATCAGGGATATATTCAGAACACATACAGCCCTGATTCAACTCATATTTTAACCTATGGAGTAAGGTTAAATTACTGGTCATTAAATAATCAGCTTCTGGTAAGTCCTCGCCTTCAGTATGGCTGGATCCCTTCTTCAAGACCGAACCTGATGCTGCGGGCAGCAGCTGGTGTATATCAACAACCTCCGTTCTACAGAGAACTCAGGAATTTTGATGGAGAGGTTAATCCGAATCTTAAAGCACAGACTTCATATCATTTTATTGCAGGCAGTGACCTTAAGTTCATGTCATGGGGAAGAGAGTTTAAATTTATATCAGAAATTTATTATAAATATCTGACAAACGTTGTGCCTTATGACGTTGATAATGTAAGGCTGAGGTATTATGGTCAGAATCTTGCCACAGCATATGCAGCAGGAATTGACTTCAGAGTCAGCGGTGAATTTGTGAGAGGCGAACAGTCCTGGTTCAGCCTTAGTTTATTAAAAACAATGGAAGATGTTCAGGGAGATAATCGAGGTTATATCAGAAGACCGACGGATCAGAGGGTGACCGCAGCAATTTTCTTTCAAGATCATTTGCCTAATAACCCTACAATAAAAATGTATCTGAATCTTGTGTTCGGATCCGGATTACCTTTTGGGCCTCCTGAGAATAAAAACTTGAGAGGTGCCGCAACTGCTCCGTTTTACAGGAGAGTGGATATTGGCTTTTCCAAATTATTAAGCATGCAGGATAAGGAAGTATTGAAAAAGTCTCTTTTTGAATCACTTTGGTTAAGCTTCGAAGTACTGAATCTGCTTGGAGTAAACAATACAATCAGTTATTACTGGGTAAATGATTTTCAAAATCGCCAGTTTGCAGTTCCGAATACTTTATCGGCAAGGTTTTTGAATGTCCGCCTGATAGCAAAATTTTAAACATACAGAATAAACAATGCATACAATGAGAATTCCCTTTAAAGTTATTTTCAGCCTACTTACAGTTTTAGTCCTTGCTGGTTCTTGTACTAAAAAGACAGTGACCAGAGTAAGTCCTGATCAGCAGATAGATCTGAGCGGTCGTTGGAATGACGTAGATTCAAGGCTGGTAGCAGAAGAAATGGCCAAGGATATGATTAACAGACCATGGAGAAACGACTTCATATCAAGGAATAATAAAAAGCCAACTATTATAGTCGGTGTAATCAGTAATAAAAGCCATGAACATATTGATGCGCTTACATTCATAAAAGATCTAGAAAGAGAATGCATCAATACTGGGACCATAAGAGTTGTTCAAAATGCAGAATTCAGAGAAAAGCTTAGAGAAGAAAGAGCAGACCAGCAACAGTTTGCATCTCCTGAAACTCAGAAGAGATGGGGTAGAGAGCTTGGTGCAGATTATATGGTATTCGGTACTATTAATTCTATCGTTGACTCTGAAGGTAAGAGAAAAGTTGTGTTTTATCAGATCAATCTTGAACTTGCAGATCTTGAGACCAATGAACTTGTCTGGATCGGAGACAAGAAAATTAAGAAATATATAGTTAATTAAGTTGCCTAAGTACCTGTGGGGATGGGACGAGTTATAATTTGTTTGATTTTTGCAAGCTTGTGTTTTTCCTGTGTTTCCTATTATCAGAAAAATATTAAGTTCAATACTTATTTTGCTCAAGGCCAACTAAAGGAAGCAGAGGAGGTATTGGCCAAAGATAAAAAGGGGCCAAAGAGAAAAAACAAGCTTATTTATTATTTAAACAGAGGGGTTGTGGCTTCTATGCAAGGTAACTATGCCGGAAGCAATGACCACTTTGAAGAGGCCTACAGAATTGCCGATAATCACCACAGAAACCTTTTGAATGAAGGAGTTTCCTTTCTGACCAATCCTAAAATGGTCGAATACTATGGAGAGGAATTTGAACTCCTGATGATGCATTATTACATGGCTTTGAACTATCTGAAGCTGGGGCAGCCAGAAGAAGCCCTGGTAGAATGCAAAAGAATGGATATCCGATTAAACCAGCTTAGCGATAAATACAAATCGGATAGTAAATATAAAAGAGATGCATTCATTCATCTTTTAATGGGAATCATATATGATGCCAATAAAGATTATAATAATGCTTTTATAGCATATCGAAATGCATTAGAGGTGTATCAGTCCGATTATCAGAAGATGTTCAATCTTAGCCCTCCTGAACAGCTTAAACAGGATCTCTTGAGAACAGCTTACCTCAGTGGTTTTAATGAAGAACTTATAAGGTTTGAAAAAGATCTTGGAATGAAGTATCAACCATCATCAGGTAAAGATGAAGGCGATCTGGTTTTCATATGGCATGATGGTCTTGGACCTGTTAAAGAAGAGTGGAGCATCAACTTTAATATTATAAGAGGAGAGGGAGGTTTTGTGACTTTTGTTAATCCTGAACTCGGATTAAACTTTCCGTTTGTTATTAACAATGATGATTATCAGTCCAGCGGTTTAAGCAAGCTTGAATTTATACGTGTTGCATTTCCAAAATATGTAGAGCGACCATTGGTTTATGAAAGTGCCACTTTATCCGGAGGAGGAAAGGAAGTTCCTTTACAGCTGGCTCAAGATATTAACGCCATCGCTTTTAAGTCTTTAAAAGACCGAATGTTATTAGAACTCGGCAAATCATTGCTCCGCTTGGGATTGAAGAAAGCAGCTGAATATAAAATACGACAGCAAAACGGAGATCTTGGAGCTGCTTTCAGTATTGTTAATGCTATAACAGAACAGGCAGATACAAGAAACTGGCAGACGTTGCCTCACAGCATTTATTATGCAAGGCTTAAACTTCCTGAAGGTAAGCAGTCGATTTCCTTTACCACAAAGGGAAGGCAAGCTCAGAACAAACATGAAATTTCAGTTGAGATAAAAAAGAATAGTACCAATTTTCAGACCTTCAGTTCCCTGGAAGCTTTGCCAGCACCCTTGTATTATTAATAGCTCAGCGAAATTTTCCCTCGATATTCTTTATATTTGATTTTCTAATTTTCGAGCAATGCTACCATTCTCCTGGGTGATTTTAACTTTGGGTTGAAATGGGTTTGCCATGGCTTGGTAGTAGTGTAAAAATAAAAAAAATAAAAATGCAAAAAGCAGTTTTTTGCTGGAGTGGAGGTAAAGACTCCGCTTTTGCTTTATATAGGGCATTATCATCAGGCGAATTTGAGATATTGGCATTGCTTACAACTATCAATTCCGCCTATTCCAGGGTGTCTATGCATGGGGTGAGAGAAGATCTGATGGATCTTCAGGCAGAGCATATAGGAATACCATTGTATAAGGTTTATATACCTGAAGTTTGCACTAATGAAGAATATGAAAAGCAAATGGAAGAAGCCATGCTATTCTGGAAAGAAAAAGGAGTTTCCCATGTCATTTTTGGAGATATATTTTTAGAAGATTTAAAAAGATACAGAGAAGAAAAACTGGAAAAGGTAGGGATGAAAGCAGTCTTCCCTTTATGGATGGAGAATACAGCTGAACTGCTCTCAAGCTTTTTGGGATTAGGTTTTAAAACAATGATTTGTTCGGGAAGCTGTAAAAATATAAATGAGGAATTAGTAGGGGAAACCCTTTCTGAGGAATTAGTAGGATTGATGGCACCAGGTACAGATCCTTGTGGTGAAAATGGAGAGTTTCATACATTTGTCTATGAGGGGCCTGTATTCAGAGATAAACTAGATGTAGCCTGTACGGAGAAAGTAGTAAAATACTACAAGATAAAAAAAGAAACAGAAGGCAAGATAGAGGAAGAAGAAGTAGGATATTGGTTTGCCGACATAAAATTGAAGGAATAAAAAGGTTTAACACTTCTTATTCCTTCATGTATATCTTAATGCTGGAAATTGAAGTAATATCCGGATTTTTTTCTTCTTAGATTTTTTTGCGCTTTTATGCTTTCCCGGTTTTTTGGGCTTAAGTACAGATGCCTCAGCCATATTAGCGGTAACAAGAACCAAGGCCAGGATAAATATAACGTGAAGTTTTTTCATGATTAATAAATTTATTATTTCCCAAATAATTGACAATTTAACAAAAAAAATAGACTTATTGCAATTTTTAATAGAAAAAAACTTAGAGAATCATGCCACTAAAGGCTTAATAGTCAAATAATATCGGTAAAATACAATTAGTAATATAATTTAAATGGGCTTGAATTGTTTTTGGAAAAAATACATCCTGAATTTTAAGTTTGATGCTGGAACTTCACGTGGAGTGCTTAAAACTCATGATGTACGGTACCTTATAATCTCAAACGAAAAGGACTATTCAACTTTTGGAATAGGAGAATGTGCTCCGTTGAAAGGGCTTAGTATCGACGACAGGCCTGATCTGGATGAAAAACTGGAGGAGGTCTGCAGGCTTATTTCAAGAAAGAATTCATTAGATGAATGTGAAGAATTTTTAATGTATCTGCAAGAGTGGCCTTCCATTCGTTTCGCCTTAGAAACAGCCTTACAGGATTTAAAACAAGGAGGAGAAAGGAAGCTTTTTAACACAGACTTTACTGCCGGAGCAAAAGGAATTCCAATTAATGGTCTGATCTGGATGGGGGACTTTAATTTTATGGAAAGACAGCTGTGGGAAAAGCTTGAACAAGGATTTAATTGTATTAAGATTAAGGTTGGTGCAATTGATTTTAATAAAGAATGTAATCTGTTGGAGAAAATCAGAACCAAATTTTCTCCGGAACAGATTGAGATTCGTCTTGATGCTAATGGTGCATTTACCGAAACAGATGCCGAAAGCAAATTAAAGCAACTCTCAGCATTTACGATTCATTCTATTGAGCAGCCTGTAAAGGCAGGTCAGATCGAACTAATGAAGCACCTTTGTAGTCTGAATATCATACCTGTAGCACTGGATGAAGAACTTATAGGTGTACATACAAAAGATACAAAAGTAGAATTACTGCAAAAGATCAAACCTCAATACATCATACTCAAACCTACGCTTCTGGGGGGATTTAAGCAAAGTATAGAATGGATTAACGCAGCAGGTGAAACAATGGCAGGCTGGTGGCTTACTTCTGCGCTGGAATCTAATGTTGGTCTTAATGCCGTTGCTCAGTTTGCTTATACACTAAACTCTCCAATGCCGCAAGGGCTGGGCACTGGCAAGCTTTATCATAACAATATTGATTCTCCTCTTGTTATTCAATCAGGATCTCTGTATTACGATCCTTCACTGAATTGGAATTTTAATCCCGCGTTTTAATGGTAATAGTATGATATGAGGTATACATTAATTACCGGAGCTAGCAGAGGTATTGGCCTGGCAATGGCAGAGTATTGTGCGTCTAAAAAAATTAATCTGGTTCTTGTCTCAAGATCCGAAAATAAGCTTTGGGAAATAGCTGCAAGATTAAAAGCTACCCAAAAAATTGATGTAAAAGTTTATCCCGCAGATCTCACAGAAAATGATGTTCCAGAAAAACTTTATAACTGGTGTCTGAAAGAAGGAATAAAGGTGAATATGCTTATTAATAATGCAGGGGCAGGTCTGTATGGCAAGTTTCCGTCATTATCATTGGAAGATCAGTTAAATCTGATAAAGTTAAATCAATCTGCTTCGGTGTCGCTGATTTATAACTTTATTCCTATGCTTAAAGCAGAAGATGGATATATAATGAATGTAGCAAGCACCGCATGTTATCAGCCAATTCCATTTATGAGTGTATATGCTGCTACACAGTCATTTCTGCATTCTTTTACCTTGGCATTGCGTGAAGAATTAAAGCCTTTTAATATATCTGTCAGCTGTCTTTGTCCTGGACCTACAGCCACTGATTTTTTTGAAGAAGCGGGCTTGAAAAATCTTCCTGTTGACTCAAGTGAAGTAAAAATGTCTCCGGAAGAGGTAGCTGAAATAGCTATAGAAGGTATGCTTGCTCATGATTCTGAAATAATTCCCGGAACAAGCAATATGTTTGGTGCTTACTTCAGCAAGATCTTTCCAAACAAGTTTATTGTAAGAACCCTTAACAGGCTTTTTGCACCAAAGAATTAAATATTAGTGATTGGTTTGTTTTAAAAATTCATTTTCACTTTATGGAAATGAATTTTTTTTTATATTGATAATTATGGAAGATAAGCTACATTCAGGCGGGAACATTTTATTTTTTAATAAAGACTATATTTCCGAATTCGTTTATGGAGGAGTTGATGGTGCCATTACCACATTTGCAGTTGTTGCAGGAGCTACAGGTGCCAATTTATCGATATCTGTAGTTATTATCCTTGGCTTTGCCAACCTTATCGCTGACGGCTTTTCAATGTCGGTGGGAAACTATTTTTCAACTAAGGCCGAGCAGGATACTTACGAGAAAAATAAAGCTGTCGAATACTGGGAAATTGAAAATATGAGGGAGAAAGAAATAGAGGAGGTAAGGGAGATATACCAAAAGAAAGGGTTTGAGGGTGAACTATTAGATAGAGTTGTTGAAGTAATAACTTCCAATAAAGATGTTTGGGTAGATACCATGATGAAGGAAGAACTTGAAATGTCTAAAGATGAAAGAACTCCCTTTAAAACTGCTGGTATGACCTTTCTATCTTTTGTAACAATTGGTCTGATTCCTTTGCTGGCCTATGTATTTGCTATTTTTAAAATATTGGAGCCAAACAATTTGTTTCTGGTAAGTTGTATTCTTACCGGAATAGCCCTTGCAATTGTTGGTAGTTTAAAGAGTGTAGTTACAGATAAAAATAAATTTATTGGGATTGCTGAAACACTTTTCCTTGGTGGTATAGCGGCATTTCTTGCATATTATGTCGGTGCTGTTCTTGAAACAATCTTTAATTAAAGAATCGATAAAATGAAATTTCTATGAGTGTGATAAATAGCTAATAATCCCCTCTTGAAAATTAAAGTTTTGATGCTCAAGGATAATTATTAGAGAGAGGTCTATTGTACGACTTCAATAAAAAAATTAACGTTTATCTGCACTCCAGATGTTTTTGATTTTTTTATCCAAAAAAGAATTGTCTTGATATATTCCCTTGATTTTTCCTTCTGAAATGGCACCATTCCAGAGAATGATACTTCCATCAGAAGGGTTGTAGGAGGAAAAGGTAATGCCCTTGCTGTTAGTTGATCCTTTTATTTTACCCCGGAAAGGATTTTTGCCCTTTCTTAATATTCTTCCTTCAACTTTACCCAAATGATCTATATTTATAAATAATTCAAATTTACCATCTGTATCATTGGAGTAGTTGGCAAAAGACCCATAGTAATGGCCTGCTGGATTTAGGGATTCTTTATTCTGAAAAAACTCCCAGAGCGCCCAAAAAATAACCAGAATACTAACTATTGCTGCTGCTGCTTCAACCTTTCTTAAAAATCCTTCATTACTGCTCATAGCATGTTCTTAATAAAATAAAAAGCCATCTCCCTTAAATTTTGTTTAGGGGGAAACCAAAAAATATGTGCCTTTAATTGGAGGCAATTGCTGTAACTTCTACTTCTACCAGAAGATCAGGTGATATGAGTCGGTTTACTTCTACCATTGTGGCTGCGGGATTTATTCCGATAAAAAACTGACCATGAGCTTTTCCTATTTCTTCCCATTGACTAATATCGGTAACATACATGCGTGTCCTTACAACATCTTTCATACTACTTCCAAAATGTTCAAGGCATTTTTCAATTTTTGACAAAATAAAATGAGCTTGTTCATACGCATTTCCTATACCGATTACTTTGTCTCCATCCATTGCTGTGGTCCCTGCTATTTCTATGATGTTACCTATTTTTACAGCTCTGGAGTATCCGACTATGTCTTCCCAAGGTGTTCCGGATTTTAAGATTTCTCTTTTCATGATTTATATTTTCTTAAAAAAGATTAATTATCAAAAATAGCTACAACCCTTGCAGGGGCTGCTGATGCTCCCTTTATCTTTAACGGAAAAACAGCAATTTTAAATCCGAATGGGGGAAGTGCTTCCAGATTTATCAGTTGTTCCATATGGAGGTATTCATACTTTTGTCCTACAAGATGGGCTTGCCAGAAGAGCTCCGGATCAGATGTTTCTTTGGCTTTAGCAGCCATATATATTAAAGGCAGATCAAAGCCCCACTGATCTATACCCATCACTTTTATGCCCCGTTGAATCAGCCATTCTGTGGCCTCTTTGCTCATGCCTGTTCCTTTATTTACATAATCTTCCCCCTGCACCTTTGAGCGACCGGTTTTAATAAGGACTATTTTCCCCGGAGCTAGTTCGGCTCCTGATTTTTTTAGGTCTGTTTGTATATCATCAACTGTAATGATTTCAAAATCC
>JANQAB010000001.1:0-2500 GCA_024707265.1 Sporocytophaga sp.
ATTTCTCCGGGCTATCCCTAAGTTACAGGTAGATTGCATACGTGTTACGCACCCGTGCGCCACTCGCCGGCATCCATTGCTGGACCCGCTGCCGTTCGACTTGCATGTATTAGGCCTGCCGCTAGCGTTCATCCTGAGCCAGGATCAAACTCTCCATTGTAAAGTGTTTTTTCCAACTTCAAACCTACTAAACTCGTGAATGAAGTGGGCTATATTGCTATAGCTTAATGTCTGTTTGACCGCGTGACTACTCTTTTTTTAATTTCTCAAAAACAAATTGACTTTGTCCTCAAGCGGTTCGCTATTCATTTCAATATTCTCAAAGAACTTCTGATCTACCCACTCTCTTTTGAGTCTCGATCTTCGATGCTAATCTCTTTCAATCAGCTTTTACTTTCACCCCTTCTACAATCCCTCTCTCATTTAGCGGGTGCAAAGGTAAATGATTTCCATATTCAAGTCAAGTATTTTTTAAAAAAAATATTCACTTAAATATTTCTTAATAATTTCAGTATGATTCTTGGGCTTGTAATTTGGGCAAGCTTACTATACCTAATTAGTATAAGAAGGAATAATAAGAAAGAACTTGGGGGTAAAAAAAGCTCTGAACAGATATCAGAGCTTTCTAATAATAAGGTTGGCGACTACCTACTCTCCCGGGTGTTATCCTAGTACCATCAGCGCCACGGGGCTTAACTTCTCTGTTCGGAATGGGAAGAGGTGAACACCCGCGCTATAATCACCATTAAGGTTTTTAATGCTTTTATTTATTTTTTGTGACTCTTAAACCTTCAGTTTAAGGTCATGACAACATCTGAGAAAAAGATATATACTATAACACACAGCGCTAACGGAAAGTTTACGGGTAATTAGTATTGCTCAGCTTAGGACATTACTGTCTTTACACCTGCAACCTATCAACGTCATCGTCTATGACGACCCTTATAAAGAAGCCTCATCTTGAGGTGAGTTTCGCACTTAGATGCTTTCAGCGCTTATCTCGACCGAACGTAGCTACTCTGCGCTGCACCTGGCGGCACAACAGATACACTAGCGGTTCGTCCAACCCGGTCCTCTCGTACTAAGGTCAGGTCCTCTCAAGCTTCTTACGCCCACAACAGATAGGGACCGAACTGTCTCACGACGTTCTGAACCCAGCTCGCGTGCCACTTTAATCGGCGAACAGCCGAACCCTTGGGACCTTCTCCAGCCCCAGGATGTGACGAGCCGACATCGAGGTGCCAAACCTCCCCGTCGATGTGAGCTCTTGGGGGAGATCAGCCTGTTATCCCCAGAGTACCTTTTATCCTTTGAGCGATGGCCCTTCCATGCGGAACCACCGGATCACTATATCCAACTTTCGTTCCTGATCGACTTGTCTGTCTCACAGTCAAGCACCCTTTTGCTATTGCACTCTACGCACGGTTACCAAGCGTGCTGAGGGTACCTTTGAAAGCCTCCGTTACTTTTTTGGAGGCGACCACCCCAGTCAAACTACCCACCATACATTGTCTCCCAAATGCTTGGGATTAGACTCCAAGTAAAGAAAGGGTGGTATTTCAACGTTGGCTCCCCGATACCTAGCGGCACCAGTTCACAGCCTCCCACCTATCCTACACATCCTTTACCCAGAGTCAATGTAAAGCTATAGTGAAGGTTCATGGGGTCTTTCCGTCCCGTTGCGGGTACCCGGCATCTTCACCGGGACTACAATTTCACCGAGCTCACGGCTGAGACAGCGCCCAGATCGTTACACCATTCGTGCAGGTCGGAACTTACCCGACAAGGAATTTCGCTACCTTAGGACCGTTATAGTTACGGCCGCCGTTTACTGGGGCTTCAGTTCAAGGCGTCGCATTGCTGCTAACCTCCCCCTTAACCTTCCAGCACCGGGCAGGTGTCAGGCCTTATACTTCATCTTTCGATTTCGCAAAGCCATGTGTTTTTGTTAAACAGTCGCCTGGGCCATTTCTCTGCGACCTCCCATCGCTGGGTAGGCTCCCCTTCTCCCGAAGTTACAGGGTTATTTTGCCGAGTTCCTTGGCCGTGATTCACTCGAGCGCCTCAGGATTCTCTCCTTGACTACCTGTGTCGGTTTGCGGTACGGGTTCCATTAAAATATGCTTAGAAGATTTTCTTGGAAGTCTGTTTAGGGTCATTATCCATTTGGCCGAAGCCTCACGGTACTATCACCTTCAGCAAGTCTTGCGGATTTTCCTACAAAACCTATACCTACTGGCTTTAACGCACACTTCCGTCCGTGCGCAGACCTTTCACTACTCCGTCTCTCCATCGCTCTTAATGCAAGTACTGGAATATTAACCAGTTGTCCATCGAATACACCTTTCGGCTTTTCCTTAGGTCCCGACTAACCCTGATCCGATTAACGTTGATCAGGAAACCTTAGTCTATCGGCGAATAGGTTTCTCACCTATTTTATCGTTACTTATGCCTACATTTGCTTTTCCAAACGCTCCAACAAACCTTACGATTCGCCTTC
>JANQAB010000001.1:7500-280223 GCA_024707265.1 Sporocytophaga sp.
ACTCATAAACAGATAACAGGTCCCCATCTTTATGGACAGCAACAGAACAAACTTTAGTTGATGTTTCCAGACTTAATATTAATGCCATCGATAAAAAACTATGATTACTAATTAAATCCCCAAAGTTATGAAGGGGGAGAGATTACAAATATAACTAAATGGAATGATCATTATAAACCGAAGAGCTAAAATGGAAAAACAGAATTCTATTACCAATACCAGTCTGACCACAATTCGTAATACATTAAAAAAGACCGGACAATTTCTGCCCGGTCTCTTTAATATATATGCTTAAAGCAATTATTTTCCTTGTAAAAGCTTATTATACTCAACAGGATTATTGAATAATTTGATAGCTGCAGTTACATCTTCATCGTCATCAAAAGATGCTTCCACTACCCCTTTTTGAAGATAAAATCTTGAAACAATTTCTTCTTCAAGGTACTCTTTAATTTCATCTTTAAAGGTTATCAAATCCTTTTCTTTATTATGTGAAATCTGAGCTTTCAAAGACTCCACCTGCGGTTTGATAGCATCATAATATTTCTCCTTTTTAGAAAAATTCACCAAATCTTCAAGCGTGTTTTCAACTTTAGTTGAGTAATCATACTCCTTGTTAGCCAACCATTTTATGAAATCCTGATATTCAGCATCTGACATTTCAAACTCTTTTGCGCCTTTTATCTTTTTGTGGTCAAGGACATAAGTTCCTGCATAATCAAACAGAAGACCTTTGCTGATAAGACTTGAAGTAATGGGAGCAATTGCTCTGTCTTCCACTTCAATATCAGGACTTATGCCGCCACCATCATAAACTGTTCTTCCATTTTTTGTCTTAAATGCTACCCTAAGTGAATCAGCAATTTTACCAACGCTTCCATCTTCGTTTCTATGACTATAATCTATCGCCTGAATACATCTTCCGCTTGGTGTATAATATTTAGCTGTTGTAATTTTCAGCTGGCTATTATATGTAAGTGGTCTCGTAGCCTGTACCAAGCCCTTTCCATAAGTTCTTTCACCAACCAGGACGCCTCTGTCATAGTCTTGAATAACTCCTGATACAATTTCGGAAGCAGAAGCACTTCTGCTGGAAGTCAAAACAACTAATGGCATTTCTGTATCTACCGGGGCATTCAGTGCGTTGTAAATTTTATTCCACTCAGCAATTTTCCCTTTCGTTCTCACAATTTCTTTATCCTTAGGTACAAACAAGTTACTGATATTAATCGCCTCACTTAAAAGTCCGCCGGGATTATCTCTTAAATCAAGAATCATATTTTTAGCACCCTTCTCTTTTAATTCAATCAGTGCTTTTTTAACTTCTTTAGAAGCATTGCTTGTGAAATCGGATAGCTTTATATAACCAGTGTTATTATTCACCATTCCATAATATGGCACGTTATCTATCTTGATTTTTTTCTCTTGTCAGAACGACTTCGAATTTTTCCGAAACTCCAAGTCTTTTTACCACCACCTTAACTTGAGTATTAGACTGGCCCTTCAGCAACTTACTGATATCAGAAGTAGCTTTACTTGTCACTTCAATTCCATCAACAGAAACGATTTCATCTCCCACCATTAGACCGGCTTTATGAGCAGGAAAACCTTCATAAGGCATTAATATAATTGGTCTTTCGTTTCTTTTGCCAATCACTGCGCCAATTCCACCATACTGGCCAGTAGTCATTGTTCTGAAATCTTCTATTTCATCCTCCGGAATATAATTGGTATATGGATCCAGAGATTCAAGCATCGCATCAATCCCCTTCTTCATTACCTGATTAGGATTGACTTCGTCGACATAATATGCATTTACTTCTTTAAATAGTGAGGCAAAAATGTCAATGTTCTTTGCTATTTCGAAATATTTATCGTCCGGTCGGTTAAAAGCTACAAGCGTAACGGAAGCAATGAGAACAATAAAAAAAGCAATTTTCTTTACGTTTTTCTTCATGTTTTTTAGATAAGACTAAATAAAATGGTGGAGTTCAAGTAGACTTTAAACGATTGAGTATTAAAATTAGTTTTTTTTCAATGGTATCAAAGTCTAATTTATCTTTTCCGATATAAATTATTGCAAGATGCGTTGGCATAACAATATCCGGGGAAGAAAAAGATTCCCGATTTGTTCTTTCTGTATGCTTCTTTTATTCTTCTTTTTAAAAGGTTTCTGTCGACTGCCCTTTTAAAACTTTTTTAGGGACACTAACAAGAATTTTTGGAGGGGCACTATTGTCCTTTTTGTCTGCGAGATAGACAATTTTGAAAGGATGCAAAAAATAAGAAGAACCTCTTTTGAAAAGTTCTTCTATAAACTTAATACTTTTAAGCCTTTCTTCTGAAGGCAGGGTCGCCTTCAATATACGACCATTATGCTCTCCATTCATAAAATGAAATGAAGGTAGTAAAACATAAAGGTCAATATTTATTAACCTTTATGTCTTTTTTCGTCAGAAACAGTCAATTTCTTTCTGCCTCTCGCTCTTCTGCTAGCAAGCACTCTTCTTCCGTTTGCAGTTGAGTTTCTTTCCATGAAACCGTGTTTGTTTCTTCTTTTTCTTACTGAAGGCTGAAACGTTCTTTTCATTTTGAATTACAATTAAAATTGGCCTGCAAAAATACAGATTGAATTTGGCAATACCAAATCGGCCCGCAAAATTATTTAAACAATCTCACATTTTTAAATAAATCAGACTATTTTGGATCTTGGACCAGCACCAAACGTTAATTTAGTAATTTAAAAATACTTAATTCACAGATGGAATATTTCATTTCTTATACTGAACCACACAAACACTTTATTACTATAGAGCTTCATCTGGAAGGAATAAAATCCGATGTCCTTCATTTACAAATTCCTGCATGGAGACCAGGGCGATACGAACTACAGAATTATGCGAAGAACTTCCATCAGGTAAAAGCTTTTTCGAAGGACTCATCCAAAACTCTTGATGTAAAAAAAACAACCCGAAATTGCTGGGAAATAACAACAAATGGCGAATCAAACATTATTTTTTCATTTCAATATTATTGTGCACAAATGGATGCAGGAGGTTGCTGGCTTGATGAGGATCAGGTTTATCTAAACTTTATCTGTTGCCTGCCATATTTACCGGAAAAAATAAATTCCCCATGTGCTGTTCATCTAAATCTTCCTTCTAATTATCAAATTGCGTCCGGACTAAAGAAAAAAGGTTATCTGCTTCAGGCAAAAGATTATTATGAATTAGTTGACTGTCCGATGATTGCAAGTACAAACCTGAAACACAAGCAATACACGATTGATTCGACTCATTTTCATATATGGATTCAAGGTGAATGTCAACCGGACTGGCAATTAGTACTTCCCGATTTCAAGAAATTTTCAGAAGAGCAGATCGATAGTATGGGAGAATTTCCGGAAAAGGATTATCATTTTCTAGTTCAAATACTACCATACAAGTATCACCATGGAGTAGAACATAGAAACTCCACCATTATTTGTCTGGGACCCGGAGAGCTATTTAACTCCGAAACATTCTACAATGATTTCCTAAGTATAAGTTCTCACGAGCTATACCATGCGTGGAATATTATAAAAATAAGGCCAGCGGAAATGCTTCCATATGATTTCACTAAAGAAAATTATTTTAACTCAGGCTTTATTGCAGAAGGCATCACCACCTATTATGGAGATTATTTTCTTGTCCGTTCAAAGGCTTTCAACATCCAGCAATATTTTCACGAATTAAATCTTTTATTTAAAAGACATTTTGAAAATTTTGGAGATGCTTATATGTCAGTGGCTGATTCTTCCTTTGATCTGTGGGTTGATGGATATGTTTCGGGTATTCCTAACAGAAAAGTTTCTATTTATGTAAAGGGTGCAATGATCGCATTGCTTTTGGATCTCTTTATAAGAAAAGAAACTAATAATAAAAAGAGTCTTGATGACGTGATGAAACAAATGTGGAAGCTGTATGGAAAAAAATCAACCGGCTATATCACAGAAAACTTTCAGGCTATTGCAGAAAATATTTCAGATAAGAAGTTAAAGAATTTTTTCAACGATTTCATATTCGGCACAAAACCACTAACAGATACTTTAAAAAAATCATTGAATTATGTGGGGTGTCAGCTACAAATTCAAGACGCGAAACCTGAATCGGAAAAAATATTCGGATTCAGAACGAGTACCAAAGAAGGAAGAACCTTTGTGGAACTCTTAGAACCTGATTCTCCAGGTGATAAGGTACTGGCAAGAGAAGATGAAATCATTGCTATTGACGGGAACAATGTCAGTGGAAATCTTAATGATTTATTAAAAGGCAAAAAAACTTCTGAGCTGGTCATTCAACGTTTTGGAAAAATCAAACAAGTGACTCTCCATGCGACCGGAACTAAAACTTATTTCAAGCAATACAAAATTGCTAAAAATGAGGAAGCGACAGAACAGGAGAAAATCAACTTTAAGAAATGGCTAAAGCATGAATTTTAATCGGGATAAGCTTTAAATATATTTCAATGTTAATCAGCTAAATAGAAGTTATAATCAAAGGATTGATTATAGTGATTATCCTGATTCTCTCAATGGCTAAGGTTAATCTGGTTTTATATGGTTTCAAAATAGTAAATTTCCTTCTTCACTAAACCGGGAAGGAATTTTTCTACTGGGGCATTTACATTTAAAAATCCAATCCCTGGATGTCTGCATTAATAACTCCTGTGAATAACATTACTGCTTTTAGAGATTGCTCTGTAAGGTAGACATCCTTTGGTAGCACATCCTGAATTTCACCATTAATTTCCAGATCAGGATGAATCTTATTGTGCGTTAAAAACTTTTGAATTTCTTTTTTACTTTCCATTAAGTCCTTTTCAAAACTGTAGGTGAAGTATGGTTGTATTTTTTT
The DNA here is from genome assembly GCA_024707265.1 of Sporocytophaga sp. Taxonomy (GTDB): domain Bacteria; phylum Bacteroidota; class Bacteroidia; order Cytophagales; family Cytophagaceae; genus Sporocytophaga. Next base: position 12,396 of record JANQAB010000001.1, read on the forward strand.
AACAAAAAGCTGATGAGAAAGCCAGTCGGCAGATTTCAACAATTTATTCCTTGTATCGATATCAAAATCCAGAGACTTTACTGAGATAACATTATTGGTAAGGTCAAGATGAGGTAGCCCGGAGAGGTAAATCGTCCCGTTAAGACTTCCTGATATATCCACTTTTACCACCAATCTCATTTCACTTCCATACAGATCTACATTTTCAATCTTAATTTTTTTCTTTCCGTCCTTGAAATCATACACCTGACCTACCAGTCTTTTGCGGGCCAGTTCCGTAGCCTTGTCAAATGGCACTTCCGCATTAATAAGCAGTTTAAACTTACCATCATGAATTTTTTCTTCCCGTTTATTTGGAAGTACAGACAAATTGTATGGAGGTTTAGCACCCAAAAAAGTTTCGACTGCAGCTTTCATTCCGATTGCAGTACGAATAACTCCACCTCTACCTTCAATAGGAGTCAGGAAAAGATCTTTTGGAGAAATTCTTAGCCAGACTTCAGGATCATCAGAAACTGCAATTGGTTTATGTAATTCTTCCCATGCACTGAGTACATATTTTCGCACATCCAGATTCTTTTTTGCAAGATCATCAATTAAACCGGCGAGTTTATTCAACTGCCCTTTCACTATTTTATCTGCAATAAAAGTAAGAGGAATATCAAAACCGATAAATTTCAGATCTGGTTCTTTTATCCATTGATGTTCTACCGCGTTTGTTTTTGGTGCAAAATTCCAGAAAGGGTCAAGTGCAAAAAGAGTTTTAAATTTTAGTTTTATGGCAAAGTCTGTTTCTCCGGATTCATTAAAGGTTATTCCAAATTTATTAAAACCGTAACCAGCCTTCAGCCATACCTTTACAGGAACAGTATATAAGATATACGGGCCATCCACTTCAATCCTTATATTTTCAGACTTCCAGACTTTGATAAGAAGATTATCCTCATCATAATCTTTATCTTCAAAGATTAGTCCGTTGAATTCTTTATTAACTTTAGCTTCCAGGTCTTTAACCTTTAACTCAACAGGCAAAACGAGTTCAGAAACCTCAGAAGGGATTACAACCTTCTCATAAGATTCGGTTGGTGCTGCTGTTTTAATTGTCCTACAAGAGAAGAGAAAAATCAGTATTCCCAAAGAAAATGGGAATACTGTTCTATAAAAAGATATATTGAATGACATTTATTATCAATGATTCTTTTATTCAAATTGGATTTCGAACTGGACAAGATCTACAAAATCCTGAATTCTTTCTTCCAGTTCTTTATCAGAAAGATTTACAATTCTTTCTACACCGAACTTCTCAACACAGAAAGACGCAAGGCCTGAACCATAAATGATAGCTCGTTTCATATTATCGAAAGAGGTGTCGCCGGTACTTGCAATGTAACCAATAAATCCGCCGGCAAACGTATCACCTGCGCCAGTTGGATCAAATACTTCTTCCAAAGGCAATGCAGGTGCGAAGAAAACCTGTTCTTTATTAAATAACAAAGCACCATGTTCTCCCTTTTTAATGACAAGGACTTTAGGCCCCATTGCCATAATTTTCTTAGCTGCTTTTACAAGAGAATATTCTTTTGAAAGTTGTCTGGCTTCTTCATCATTGATAGAAAGGACATCAACAAGGGCCAGCGTTTCTTTAAGATCATCAAGTGCGATGTCCATCCAGAAGTTCATTGTATCCATTACAATAAGCTTTGGACGCTTTTTCAAACGCTGAATTAAAGTACTTTGAACTTTTGGAGCAAGGTTACCAAGCATCAGGTATTCACAGTCCTGGTAGGATTCTGGAACGACAGGATCAAAGTCTCCGAGCACGTTCAACTCAGTTACCAGAGTATCTCTGGAGTTCATATCATTGTGATATTTACCTGACCAGAAGAAAGTTTTTTCACTTTCTTTGATCTGTAAACCCTTAGTATTAACTCCATGATTTTCAAGCATCTTAATATCAGACTTAGGAAAATCACCTCCCACTACAGCTATAAGGTTTACTTTTTTTGTAAAATATGATGAAGCAATTGAAATGTAGGTAGCTGCCCCACCCACAATTTTATCTGTTTTACCAAATGGTGTCTCGATAGCATCAAATGCAACCGAACCGACAACTAGTAGACTCATTTCTTTAAGTTAAAATTTATAAAAAGTTAGTTTTATAGGTAATCAAATATCGACCAATCAATTACAAATAGCAAATTATCTATTCAATAATAGGTGCAGGTCTGAATTCCTTGGCTGGGTCGAAGATATATCTATATGTAATATGTGTCTTTAAGACTTTACTACCAACAGATTCACATATTTTCATCATCTTCGGATTGAAACTACCAATCCAGTTCATTTCAAAATCTGTATACCTTCCTGAAGGCTGGATGACTTTCGCAGCTGCCATTACAATCGCCCCCTCCAAACCTCTCCCCTGAAACTCAGGAACTACACCGAACACCACTCCGAACATCTTCTTGCAGGCACCGGTGTATTTGTAGTAAAGGAATTTTAATTTACCCAACAGATCCATTTTACCATTGACATGTTTGAAAATCTGATTAACCTCAGGAATCATTATAAAGAAAGCAACGGGCTCATTGTCATAGTAGGCAAACCAGACCAGATCTTCATCCATGACGGGCGCCATTTTCTTCATCTGAGCCAGAGCCAGGGCTTTTGAGGTTTCTCTGACACCGGTATGCTTTACCCATGCCTTGTTATAGATGACCCTGAAATCTTCCGCATATTTCTCAAGCTGTTTCTTTTTGATCCGCTCGAATCTATACTTAGGATCCCTGTTTATCCTGTCAGCTTTTTCAGCGTAAAGTTCCGGAAGTGGAGCATCTACAGGGCGATGATAGGTATATTGTTCGAAATAAGTTTTCCAGCCATAAGCCTCAAAAAGACTTCTGTAGTATGGAAAATGGTAAGGCATTCCATAATTAGGCTCAACAAAACCATCTACAAGCAGACCCCACCAGTTAAGTCTTTCTCCAAAATTGATAGGACCATCCATAGCTTCCATACCTCTCTCCTCAAGCCATTTTTTACAGGTATTAAACAACGTGAAGGCTGCCTCTTGATTATTGATACATTCAAAAAATCCCATCCCTCCTGTAATATAGTCAGTAGCTTTAGCCGTCTTGTTATTAATGAATGCAGCTACCCGTCCTATTGTATTATTATTGTCGTCCTTTAACAGCCATCGGATGGCTTCACCATGACGAAAAAATTTATTTACTTCCGGATCGAAAATTCCCTCAATGTCTTTGTCCAATGGACGAATCCAGTTTTTATCTTCGTTATACAATCTGACCGGGAACATCAGAAACTCCTTCCTGGCTTGACTATCAGCAACTTCAACAATCTTCATTTTAGAGAAAATTTATTTAAGCTCAAATCTACAATAAATTGGTGTTTTTACATTGACAATTAGAGTGGCGAATAAAATCATTCCACAACTGTAGAATTTTTCAACAAAAACAGGAATAAACCCAACCGAAATGATGAAAATTTAAGAAAGAAGGGCATAAACGCACCATTTTTTCTGAATAAATATCAGAAAAACCATAATTTTACTTTTTTAATATCTACTACAATGAGTAATCAGATCGAAGTTAAAGAGATAGAAAGTGCCTACAAAAGGCTTCAGGGCGTGGTAACGCATACATCCCTAACCCGGAACAACAATCTTTCGGAAGAGTATCAGGCTAATATTTATTTAAAGAGAGAAGATTTACAAATTGTAAGGTCTTATAAATTAAGAGGGGCATACAATTTTATCAGCAGCCTTAATCCGGATCAACTTAAAACCGGAGTTGTTTGCGCAAGCGCCGGAAATCATGCTCAGGGCGTTGCATTTTCCTGCAACCTTATGAAGATTCAGGGGAAAATATTTATGCCTACTACCACGCCTAAGCAAAAAGTAAGTCAGGTAAAGTTATTCGGAAGAGAGTTTGTGGAAGTTATCTTAACGGGTGATACTTATGACGATGCCTATTATGAATCGATGAAATATTGCAAAGAATATGGCATGGTATTCATTCATCCTTTTGAAGACAGAAAGGTCATTGAGGGCCAGGGAACGGTTGCAATGGAAATATTGGAAGATATTGACCAAAAGATAGATTATATCTTTTTACCTATAGGTGGCGGTGGGCTGGCGGCCGGAGTTTCTTCCTTTATCAAGAGTACGAGTCCAGATACAAAAATAATTGGGGCAGAACCTCTTGGAGCCTCATCTATGTCGGAATCTATCAAGCAAGGCAAGGTTGTTACTCTTGATCAAATAGACAAATTCGTAGATGGCGCTGCTGTGAAAAGAGTCGGAGAGCTTAACTTTAATATCTGTAAGGACCTGCTCGATGATGTGGTACTGGTTCCTGAAGGGAAGGTATGTTCATTTATAATCAAGCTTTATAATGAAGAAGCAATAGTAGCTGAGCCTGCAGGAGCATTGAGTATATCTGCGCTTGACTACTATCGTGAACAAATAAAGGGCAAGACTGTTGTTTGTATTGTAAGCGGCAGCAATAATGACATTGCCAGGATGGGCGAAATCAAAGAAAGATCGCTGCTTTACGAAGGTCTTAAACACTATTTTATAGTAACATTTCCTCAACGTGCAGGAGCCTTAAGAGAATTTTTGGATGAAGTGCTGGGACCCAATGACGACATCACAAGGTTTGAATACACCAAGAAGAATATAAAGGAAGAAGGCCCCGCATTTGTAGGCATCGAACTGAAACACAGAGAAGATTATACTCAATTAATTGAGAGGATGAATAAGAAGAACATCAGTTATATAGAATTAAACAAAGATCCTAATCTGTTTAATTACTTTATATAACAAGGATTCCGAAAGTTCTCGATACACATTCAAAAGAATTTACAAGCAATGAAGATAAAGGCTTTATTCATTTTAATGTTCTTTACTTTTCAAGGCCTGCAGGCCCAAAACCTGTCTGCTTTTTTTAGCAAAAGCAATAAATTCTTTTCAAAATATGTAGAGAAAGGAAAAGTAAATTATGAAAAGCTCAGTCAGAACGAAAAACCTTTGACTGAGCTTACCAATCTAATATCCATTGCAGACCTCTCTTCTTCTGACACAACAGAAAAAAAGGCTTTTTATATAAATGCCTATAATATCCTGGTGATTAAGGAAATTACTGACAACTATCCTATTGAATCACCACAGGATGTCGATGAATTCTTTACTACCAGATTTACTGTTGCGGGAGAAAAATTATCACTGGCTGAAATCGAAAAGAAAAAAATCTTCAGTCAATATTGTGATATCAGGTTGGTATTCGTGATTTCATCAGGTATGATAGGATCTGCTCCGATTTTAAATGAAGCTTTTACCCCTAAAAATCTGGAGAAATTGCTTACAGAGCAAGCCAGGCTCATTTCCAACGACAACAATTACATAAGGGTTAAAAAGAACTCCAATCTGATATTGCTTGCAGATATTTTTAAAAGGTCAGGTGCTAGGTTCAAAGAAAAGGATCTGGTAAAATATGTTAATGTGTACAGGGAAATAGACCTTCCGACATCTTACAGTTTTGACTTTTATCCGGGGAATAGAAAACTTAACGATATTAAGTATTAAAAAAAGACCACATCCTAAATGTTTCTTCTGAAAGACATGGCTATCAACCAAAGGAATCTTCTCTCAAATCTTTAATTTTAACAATGTAATGAAATCAGACATAGGTCTCCCCCTATGCTGACACACCAGCACCCTCCTGAGACGTGACATTCGAAAGGATGAAAATTTGCCTATCTGGCAGCATGCAGATTTGATTGCCAATTAATTTTAGTACTATCAGATTCTTCGCATGGCTACCAATGACAAAATAATACAAGAGAAGATATTATACCAGCTCCAAATGCATGAGCTTCATTCATCAAAATCAAAAAACTTAGGACCATCATCTTTAGCCGGATTGTCTTCTACAGGCTCCGGAGGATCTTCAGATACATTTTCTCTTCTTTTTGGCTTAAATATATCCAGCAACTCTTTTTTCTCTTTCTTAAGATCCTCTTTGATCTTATTCTTTGTGCGCTTGGTGTCGTATGCAATCTTATAATTTTCAGTTGTTCCTTTTAAAGTAAGGAATACAACTGACTGCCCCCTCTTGTCATCTTCAATTGCACCGAAAGCTTCCTCCCTTTCTTTGTGTTTTCTTTTAAAGTTTTTTAAAGGAACAGTTAATCTGTAGTCCATCACATGATCAAATGTATGTGTACCAGAAACTGAAATAGTGGAAATATTTGTAACTATAGTCATTTCAGGAATCGTGATCACCCTTTTTTCTATATAGACTGTATTCTTCAATTCAGAGAATCTGACGTGCTCCAGCTCCTTTTCTTCAATGAATCTGGAAAGACTTTGCATGGGTTCGAAATTATTAAGCTGTCCATTCAGAATCTTCATATCAACTTTAGCTACAAGACTTTTTTTCATCTATAGAAAACTTCTCGTTCATGCTCATAAACAAGTCAACATTACCTGTGATTTCACCTTTCAGATTTTTATCTACAATAAATTTCTGATCAAAGTTATCGCACATGTAAAAGACACTATCGACCTGAATACCGTCCAGCACAACCTCTGAAGTAAGTTCGATATTTGAAGGGCTTGCGAAATTAAGGTTTCCATTCACAACCAACTTTCCTCCTGCCAATTTGCAAGAAGCTCTTTCCAGAGAGATCCAGGGATCCTTCATACTGTAGACACCTTTGACTTTTTTAGCATAGAATTTCTTGTAGCTAAATTTCTCTATTTCACAATTAAGATGTACTTCATACTTTTTGAAAAATGGAAAGACCTTTTCTTCTTTTTCCTCCCCTTCATCTTTTGAATCACCGGAAGACTTCTTAGGTGCCTTTCCGCCAGCACTCAGGAGCTCTTCCACATCTAGGTAACCAGAAACAAAATCGGCATCCACAAAGAGCTTTCTCTTTTTATTAAACATCCTTGCAAGGACATTTTTAAATAATCCATTAATTGTAAAATCGCTTCTTCCTATATTTCCTTTAAAATCATTTACAGCAATATCATTGTTATTGAAGAGAAAATCACCGCTGATATTTGAAAGTTTATAAGGAATATTATCAATATGAATATTGATTTTACTGGCTATGATTTGTCCGCCGGCATTAAACTGATCAGGGTTTTTTCTTAACTCTTCCGAACTACCAGTAAAGTTGATATCGAAGTCCAGATTACCAGTAGCTTCCTTAACTTTTTCGACGGGATAAAAAGAAAATATAGACTGAAGCGACAAGGAACCTTCTGCTTTGAAGCGAATAAAAGGATTTTGAAAATTTTCAAGAAGAAAGTCTCCCTTTACCGGCTTATTATCCAGAGTAAAACTAATGTCCGATAGTTTTAGAAAGGACGTCTTTGCATGGTGTTTATTTCCGTTGGAAAAATAGCCGACAAGATTTACCTTTTCCAGACGACCTTTGTAATCAGGATGAAAGATAGAAGTATTGCTGATTCCAAACTCAACAACTATCAATGGATTTTTAGATTCGCTGATTTCTCCTTTTACAGATGACTTAAAAAAGATATTCCCGGAACTCGCATAAGAGGAAAAATTCTCTGCAATTTTTTTGGGCATCAGGCTTACAAGAGTCTGTATCTGGCCTTTTTTGCCTTTGAACTCAAAGTCAATGTATTTTTTGTCTTTATAGGAAAACGATCCGGAGAGGTCAAACTCAGATTTTTTCTACTTTGAGATTAGAAGGCAGGACGATAAACTGATCTCTTTCATTATCCAATATTAACTCACTAAGGATCTCAAGATTTTTTTCTTTGAAATAATCATGACCAGCAGCATGGATTTTATGAGAAACCAAATTTCCATCCAGACCGATATTATATCTCTTTTGTTCTAGTTTAATCTTTGCTGCCAAATCTTTTGCCAGCAGGTAGTATCCCTGACCTTTTATTTCATTTACAAAAGACAGTTCTACATTATTCAGCTTTATTTTTTTAAGATTAAAGCCAACCTCTTCAGAAGCGGAAGTCGTATCTGTCTTAAATATTTCATAGTTCGCTCTCCCCTTTTCGTCTGTTCGAATTGCAATCTTTCCGTCTTCAATATAGAGATGGCTGATGACATATCTTTTTTGCAGCAGGTCCCAGGGATCGAATGCGAGAAAGAGTTCAGCTGCTTCAGCAAGCTTCAGATCACTACCTTCTATACTTTCTGCTATTTTGACATTCTTAAACTCAAGAGTAATTTGAGGAAATTTCTGAAAGATTGACACGTCGACATTAGGATCCAGGTCAACTTTTGCCGTGAGGTAAGTATTTAACTCCTTAATAGTAAGGGCTATAATTTCTTTTTTATAAAAAGCCACCACCCCGGCTACAATTCCAACCAGTAGCAGCAAAACGAGTGCAATGATGAGCACTACCTTTCCGATTATTCTGAGTACTTTCAATTCAATTATTTGAGACTACAAATCAAAAATTTTTTTTGCGTATTTCTACGAGTCTTAGCACTTTTTAGAACGGACGAAAAAAATATTTAATTTTTTTTGACCAAGGTGTTGCATTTATGAAAAAACCCTGTACCTTTGCATCGCGATTTCGGAAAAGGGATAGAGAAAGCAAAGAAGTTGCTTCTACAAACCAAGAAACGAACGAAATTCAAACTTATTGGGAGCTTAGCTCAGCTGGTTCAGAGCACCTGCCTTACAAGCAGGGGGTCACTGGTTCGAACCCAGTAGCTCCCACCTCATTTTCAAACAGATAGCCTCATCAAACGATGAGGCTTTTTTTATGTGCGTGTATTGTGCGTGTGTTTATCCTCGTTTGCCAATTAATTCTTCTGAAAGAATTAAAACCAGTCATGGTAATCAATAATTAAGAAAGCACTTCTATAACCATAGAATTCTAACAGAAAAATAATTTATATTTAACTTCTATAAACGGTAATTTAAATTTGAGTTCCTTTTGATTCCTTTCTTTGATCTTATCTTCTTAATTTAGCTTAACGTAATTCTAAAATGACAATATAGTTCATAATAAGATCATGGTTATACTGGTTGAAATGAAGGAAACGAATATCTGGTTGGCGGAACAATTTAATGAATCAGATCTAAGGAATCACTTTTTTCAATTAAGTGAATACTATAAAGGTGGATGTGAGGGAGTTGCTGGTTTTCTACCAAAAAAGATATCATATATTTAGATACCGTTTATAAAATAAACGTATTTATTAATACAACTTTTTTATATATGCTATCCAAGAAAGATTTATCTGAAAGAGATATTTGTACCAAGTTTATAACTCCAGCTATTGAACAAGCTGGCTGGGATAAGCTTACTCAATTACTAGAAGAAGTTTCTTTCACAGATGGCAAAATTTATGTTCGCGGTAAAATGACCGCAAGAGGAAAGCAAAAAAGGGCAGATTACATTCTCTATTACAGGCCCAATATTCCCATTGCCATTATTGAAGCTAAAGATAACAAGCATTCTGTCAGAGCGGGAATACAACAAGCTTTAGAGTATGCTCAAATCCTCGATATTCCTTGTGTCTTCAGCAGCAACGGAGACGGTTTTTTATTCCATGATAGAACTACAACTGATGGAAATATAGAAACCGAAATTGACATAGATAACTTTCCCTCACCTGAAAAACTTTGGGAGAAGTATAAAAAATACAAAGGCATTACATCTCCCTCTGCTGAAAAAATTGCTTCGCAAGATTATTACTTTGACGGTTCAAATCGTAAACCGAGATATTACCAGCAGATTGCAGTAAACAGAACTGTAGAAGCTATTGCCAAAGGACAAAATCGAATTCTTTTGGTAATGGCTACCGGGACAGGAAAAACATATACCGCTTTTCAAATTATTCACCGGCTTTGGAAAAGCGAAGCAAAAAAACGCATATTATTTTTAGCTGACCGTAAAGCCTTGATTGATCAAACACGAAGAGGCGACTTCAAACACTTTAAAGATAAAATGACGGTAGTAAAAAACCGGCAAATCGATAAGAGCTATGAAATTTATCTGGCTTTATATCAAGGATTATCAGGTTCTGATGAGGATACCAATGTGTACAAGCAGTTCTCTCCTGACTTCTTCGACCTGATTGTAATTGATGAATGTCACAGAGGAAGTGCCAAAGAGGATAGTGCATGGAGAGAAATTTTATCATATTTCAAAAAGGCGACACATATTGGCTTAACAGCTACACCAAAAGAAACCAAAGATACTAGCAACACAGAGTATTTCGGCGATCCGGTTTATACCTATACGTTAAAACAAGGAATAGAAGATGGATTTCTCGCCCCTTATCGTGTAATAAGAATTGGCTTAAATGTGGATGCGGAAGGCTGGCGGCCCGAGCAAGGAAAAACTGACAAGAACGGAAACAAAGTAGAAGACCGAATATATAACCGTATTGACTTTGATCGCAATCTGGTGATCGAAGAACGTACTGAATTGGTTGCTCAAAAACTAACGGAATTTTTAAAGGGGTATGACCGATTTGCTAAGACCATTGTGTTTTGCATGGACATTGACCATGCTGAACGTATGCGTTCAGCTTTGGCAAGGCAGAACGCGGATCTGATCGGTGAAAATCACAAATATGTAATGCAGATCACCGGGGATAATGAAGAAGGAAAAAGAGAGTTGGATAACTTTATTAATCCGGAAGAAAAGTATCCAGTGATAGCTACTACTTCTGAGTTAATGACAACTGGTGTGGATGCCCAAACATGCAGAGTAATAGTATTGGACGCTAATATTAATTCCATGACCAAGTTCAAGCAAATTATTGGTCGAGGGACACGAATAAATGAAGAGTTCGGAAAATTATACTTCACCATTTTAGATTTTAGAAATGCTACGGATCTCTTTGCTGATAAAGATTTTGACGGTGATCCAATCAGACTTAAGCCTGTTTCTCAGGAAGATGATTTATCTTTTGTAGTAATTGAAGAAGAAGAAAATACAGTTGCTGTTTTTGACGAAATTTCAGGCGAAGAAATAACTTTTGAAAAACCAATATTACGATACCCAGCTGGATCTCAGCTTGAGAGCAATTGGATAGCAAAAGAATCTAATGGTAATAATGGAAAAGTCTACGTAAACGGAGTGGATGTATCCGCTTTAATAATCCGTGAAATTTATTTCGACCAGCATGGAAAACCAATAACCACTAGTTTAAAGGACTACACCAAAGAAATCATAAAAGAAAAATTTGCATCCCTGGATGACTTTCTGACCAAGTGGAATGCAAGTGAACGTAAGGAAGCTATAATAGAGGAACTACAGGAACAAGGTGTTTTAGTAGAAGCATTGTACGAAGCTGTAGACAAAGTTGATTTATTTGATCTGATCTGCCATGTTGCTTTTGACCAACCTCCACTAACAAGAAAAAGAAAGAGCCAACAATGTAAAGAAGCGCAACTACTTTGCCAAGTATGGTAAACAAGCTAAAAAGGTATTGGAAGCTTTATTGGATAAATATGCAGATGAGGGAATAACTAATATTGAGAGTATGGAAGTTTTGAGGGTAAATCCATTTGACGAAATGGGTTCACCGATAGAAATAATAAATCAGTTTGGTAGCAAAGAAAAATATCAGGTGGCACTAAGAGAATTAGAACTTGAATTATATAAATTAGGATAAATGGTCGATATTTTTATACATCAATACCAGAATGGAGAGCTTGCAAGTGCTTATAATGCGGCACATAAATACCGTTTTGCAAGAAAGATGGGTATGAATACAATCTTGCTTGAAAAGACATGGCAAAGGGGTAAAAAAAGTATTGGACCAATTGAATGATCGGATAAGAGAAAAGTTTAATACTACATATCCATTTGCGTTTGCTATTGCACCTAGCAATACAAAATTATTTGTTAAAGATATCGAATCCTCTATTATAACCTCATTATCCAAAGGAATAAACATTAGTAATTGCTTTTCTAAAATTAATGGTTTTGATGCCGGAAAAACTAATGAGATTTTATCAAATGATCAATTAAAAAAATCAATAGAACTAAATAAAGAATGTTTTAATGAATTGGTAAGCTTGGACATTATAAATATTCTATTGCTTGATGATGTTTATGCTTTAGGAAACACATTCAATGCAATGAAACTCTTAATAAATGAGACAGATAGTACTAAGAATATTATTACAGCGACAATATTAAAAACTACATGAGCAATATATCAGGCATTTTAAAAAGCATTCAAAACATCATGTGGCAGGATACTGGCTTGAATGGAGATGCCCAACGAATAGAACAGTTAGGCTGGATGCTTTTTCTAAAAATTTTTTCAGATAAAGACAAAGAATTAGAATTATTAGACAGCAAGTACAAATCACCTATACCTGATAAATTTCATTGGGTAAAAGAAAAAGGGAACTGGGCTGGAGATGATGAGGGAATGACAGGGGATAAATTACTGGAATTTGTTGACCGTAAATTATTCCCTGCTTTACGAAATATTGATTTAAGTACGGGAAACCAGCGAGCAATAATTGTGCGTGAAGTTTTCGAAGGCAATAACAACTACATGAAAAGCGGTATCAACATCCGCAAGGTGTTGAATAAGCTTAATGAGATTGATTTTAACATTACAAAAGACAGACACGCATTTGGGGAATTGTATGAAACAATTTTAAAGGGACTACAAAGCGCCGGTAAAAGTGGAGAATTTTATACCCCCAGAGCGATTACCCAATTCATAACTGATATTATTGATCCGCAATTAGGTGAAAAGGTGCTGGATCCAGCATGCGGAACGGGTGGTTATCTAACATGTGCCATAGAGCATTTAAAAAAACAGGCTAAAAATGTTAAGGAGCGGAAAAGCATTGAGCAAAATGTTGCAGGGTGGGAATACAAACCCCTACCCTATCTGTTAGCTACAACCAATCTAATATTGCATGATATAGAGGTTCCCAATATTAAATTTGGTGATGCATTAGATCAACCTTTAAGTAATTACACTGAGAAGCATCGTGTTAATGTAATCCTTGCCAATCCTCCATTTGGTGGTATTGTAGCCAATAACAATGAGACAAATTTCCCTCAAACATTTCGTACCAAAGAAAGTGCTGACCTGTTTTTAATACTGATTATTCATTTGCTAAAACAAGATGGCCGTGCAGGAATTGTTTTACCCGATGGTTCTTTAACCGGAGATGGTGTAAAACAAAGGGTGAGACAAAAGCTATTAGAAGAATGTAATTTGCATACTATAATACGTTTGCCGAACTCCGTATTTCAGCCATATGCTACAGTTGCGACGAATCTTTTATTCTTTGATAAAGGAAAGCCAACAAAAGATATCTGGTACTATGAGCACCGTATGCCGGAAGATTACAAAGCTTATAGTAAATCAAAACCTATAAAGGCTGAAGAGTTTGAGCCAATAAAAATGTGGTGGAAAAAACGGAAAGAAAGTGAAGTATGCTGGAAGGTAAACTTCAAAACTATTATTGAAAGAGGTTATGATTTAGACATCAAGAACCCGAACAAACCGGAAGAAGAGAGAGATTACAGTAGTACTGAATTAATTAAGATGTTGGGTCAAAGTTTTGAAAAAAGTAATCAGTTGCTTAACCAATTAAAAGAGACGTTGAAATGAGCTGGACAAAAGTAAAATTAGGTGAGTTCCTTAAAGTTAGAGGTGAAAGATTTAAACCTAACGATAAAGCCATTTCCGGGTTAAAGCGGATTGATAAAATTGATTTCTTAGGCAAAATATTTATTTCCGATAAACCATCAAACACCGACATGATTTTAATAAAAAAAGGTGATCTGGTGATATCCGGAATAAATGTTGAAAAGGGAGCGATGGCTGTTTATACTGAAGAAAATGACATCACAGCTACTATTCATTATTCCTCCTATTACTTCGATGAGAACAAAATTGATATTGATTTTTTGAAACACTTCCTTAAAAGCCCTGAGTTTAAAAAAGCTTTAAAAGAACAGGTTCCTGGAGGAATTAAAACTGAAATAAAGCCAAAGCATCTTTTACCGCTATTAGTTGAAATACCTAACGACATTCAAGATCAAAAAAAGGTAGTCAAATTATTACAAGAAAGAAATTCAAAAATTGAAGCTATCTCAAATGAACTACACCTCCAATTTTCATTAGTCAAAAAGCTTCGTCAACAATTTTTACGAGAGGCTATCCAAGGAAAATTAGTTGCCCAAAATGCAAAGGACCAGTCCGCAAAGGAATTGCTAAAGAGAATAAAAGCTGACAAAGAAAAACTTATCAAGGTTAGAAAATATAAAAAGGGAAAAGATTTTCCGACAATCAAACAAGAAGACATACCGTTTGTTATACCTGATTGCTGGGTTTGGGCTAGGTTCAATGATGTAGCTGAAATTCATTCCAACCTTGTTTCCCCATTTGAATTTCCCGATCACCCTCACATTGCTCCTGATAATATCGAAAAAAATACTGGAAAACTATTGCCATATAATACAGTATCAAAAGACAAAGTACAAAGTGCTAATCATTATTTTTACCCAGGACAATTAATTTATTCAAAAGTACGTCCAAAGTTAAACAAAATAGTTAAGGTATCCTTTGAAGGGTTATGTAGTGCAGATATGTATCCAATAAAGACTTGGCTAGATACAGATTTTTTACAATACTGCATGTTGTCAGATTTTTTTTTGGATGAAGTTGATAAATTTGACAATAGAGTTAAAATGCCCAAAATTAATCAGAATCAATTAGCTCAAATTCCTATTCCAGTCCCTCCGCTTGCTGAACAACAACGAATTGTACAGAAAATAAAAAAGCTATTCCTAGATTGTGATGTTTTAGAAAAAATTATCAAACAAAATATTTCACAGAATCAAAAGTTATTGCAGCAAGTTTTAAGAGAGGTTATCCAACCTAAGCAAGAAAATCAAACACGAGAATCTTCAGCTCTTGTCATCAATTTTCATAAAGAAAATAGAATACAGAAACCTGTCTTATTAGAAACAGAAGAGAATCATTTTGTAAAAAGGAAAATAATTGCTGCATATATAATTAACCAATCATTAGATGATCCAAAATTTGGAGATGTGAAGTTTGAGAAACTGCTACATCTTTCAGATTACTTTTCATTAAAACGAAATCTAGGTCAAAAATACTTTCAACAGGCAGCAGGTCCTTATGATAATGCTTTCACAATCCCATTTTTCAAGCAAGTATTAAAAGATAAATGGTTTAACCGGGGTAAAAAAGGAAATCAATTTACCTTCTCAGCAGGGCAAAATCACAGCAAATCAATCAACACTTATGATTATTTCTCAAACGAGGAATTAAAACGAGTGGATAGAATAATTGCATATTTTAAAAAATATGATTACGAGCAACCGGAGATTGTTTCTACTCTTTATGCTGTCTGGAATAATCGAATTATCCTTCAAAAAGAAATCAACGATGAATTGTTAATGGAAGATTTCTATGCATGGGATTCCCAAAAGAAAAAATATGAAAGAAATCGACTTGAAAGCGCATTACAATGGATGAGGGAAGAAAACTTAGTACCAGATGGATGGGGAAATTTAATAGAGAAATCTAAGTCAAGGAAGAAAAGGTAAATTACAAATTTTATGTCGCCCACATGGACTACAAATAAAACTATAGAGTTTAAAGGCGTTAATTTTGTTTCTACCATTGTTAACGACTCAGGATGCATCTTTGACAAAAGAGATGGTTCTACAGATGTAGGGATTGATGGGTATATCGAATTTGTAGAGAATCAACGGCCAACAGGATTAACCATTGGCGTTCAAATAAAATCTGGAGATTCAAATTTAAGTGCCGACTCTTCAAAAATCTATTTTAAATCAGATCAAAGCCACTTTGCTTATTGGAATTCTTGTGTACTTGATATTGTAGGTATCGTGTACATTCCTTCCGAGAATCAGGCTTATTGGATCAATATCAAAGCGTATTTGGAAGCAAATCCTGCCATAATTAAACGGGGTCCATTTCAGATTCCTATTGACAAAAGCAACATCTTTTCCGTTAAAACTTTCCGGGATTTTCACAATCACTTTACTACATACACTTTTCTTAAGAATAAAGTAGATGAAGAGGTACACTTTGGAAAGACACTAAAATTATTTGCAAGTGATAACAGGTGGCAAAGGTTTGAGGGAATTAAATCTCTTTTTTATTACCATCGTAATGAAAAAGCGACTTGGTTCTACTTATTAAAACAATTAGGTTCAGAAGAAGATTATTTCATCCAGCATCATTTGATCCGTATGTTTATTCATTTAGTGCCGGAGGGTGATATATGGTTGCATGCTGGAAATGTTATTAATGAATACATTGAAAAATATGCAAAAGATATTATAAAGAAAACTTATGGTGTAAAAGAAATAAAAATTCTTTTACACCATATACATGAAAATGGGTTTAACAGAGGTTCAATAGGGAGGCATTTTCCAGCGCTTATAGATCTTATTCCTGACAGGATTGAATACTTAAAAAAGATAATTCTTGATAGAGAAACAGATTCAAAAACTAGGTTTTTTGCAGCTGTATTGATTATTTATGATCTTCAATTTTATGATTTAGAAAGAGGGATTAATTTCGCTCAGAGCATGATCTCGAATTTTCCTGATGATTTAGACGACAGTGAAAGATTCCAGGGAATTAAAGAAATGCTGGAACAGGGTATTTTTTTAAATATTTATTGACTTAAAGTAAATTGGTAAATAAATTTTAAACTATTTACAAATAGTGCTATAGATATATAGTTATATAAAAACTTGAACTAAAACAAACATGAGCTCAAATTTGTGTTAATCTTAATTTATAAAATTATCTTATCAAGAACGACTTAATAAAGACCTTTGTGTCCGGATTCTTAGAAACCCCTTCTACTTCAATCTTTCTTTTTCCTAAAAACCATTTCTTCTTCACATAAGCGCTAACAACAATAGTGTCATACGTAGTTGTAGTTGTAGTTACTATTCCATTTATAATCTCCCCATGCTGTATCTGCCAAGGCGTAATCTTGTCAAATTTTTGAATTAGCATCTTTAGCGTATCATTGATAACAACAAGGCTATCTCTTAAATCAGACTGCAGAACTGAGGTACTCTGAGTTGTGATAACATTAGCATTAATCATATTTCTCATATCCTTCTTTAATCCGGAAATTTCATTCCTCAAAAGAATAAACGTAGAATCCATCTTGGCAAGCTCCTTCAATGCCTTCTTATCTTCAATAACCACCGGAGAAACCTTATGATGCCATTGTCCCGATTCATCCCGAGTTGGAGCACTCTGATTATTGCTTTGAATTGCACTCTTGTAGGTTGAAATCTGACCTTCCATACTTTGACATTTCTGGTAATAGCTATAAAGGAGGAACAGGATCAGAGAAAGAAAAAGAAACCCTGCAATCCACAGGGTTCTTTTCGAAAACAGGCTTTTTAAAATAAACAGATACATATTTATTCTTTGGTTTCGGTATTTCTGACAGCTTTAATAAATTGAATGATGCTCTCAATTGTAATTACCATAAAGAGAAGAAGCACGGAGGTAAGCATGATAATCAGGAAATACAAAAAGTTGGTTGGAAGATCTTTGCATTCCACTACATTGTAAATCCCGGCAAAAACAACTAATGTTGTAAGGATGACAAGCCAGAAACCAGTAAGCTTTTTACTACTCGCTCTGTTTTCCAGGCTTTCGAATGATTTTTTCAACCACTTTAGCATAGACGTTTTTTATTTTTGGGTAAAACATAAATACAAGCTTCCTTATTAGTCCACCAATTTCAATAAGTGTCTGAAAGGTCTTGGTAATAGTAAAGATCAGTGTAGCCCAAAGCAATAATTCTTCAGGCTTGGAGGTTTCCAGATTCATAATTATGATACTGGCCTGGGTAAAAGAATAATGTTTTATAAACAATAGTATGGAGGCATTCAGGACATGAATCGCCATAAAGTCTGAGAATCCTGATATACCTCTGTGTTCAACTTTCATAATATTTCTCCTTTCAGTAGATAATTAATTTCTAGTTCCCTTCTTCTTTCTTTATATATACAGGGCTTGGAATAGTTATTTTAAAAATTGAATACATAGCGAAAAAGACAGTTCCGATTATAAGAAGAGTAATAATAACTGAGCCATCTAGCTCAACCTTTAGCTTTGAGTTAAACATTGTTCCATTCATAGATTTATTGTTTTAGCGAAACAGGCATTGTCCAATTATTCCGTATCATCATATAGGCGAATATCACAACGATCAATGATACAACTAACGCAAGTCCTATATACCAATAGGTTTCAGGAGAAAGGGTGATTTTAATATCCGTCTTTACACCATCCTCACCAACACTCTTTGTTATC
This sequence comes from Sporocytophaga sp., assembly GCA_024707265.1. Classification (GTDB taxonomy): domain Bacteria; phylum Bacteroidota; class Bacteroidia; order Cytophagales; family Cytophagaceae; genus Sporocytophaga. Next base: position 30,770 of record JANQAB010000001.1, read on the forward strand.
AGATCACCTGCCTTGTCCCAAACTGATTTTGCCATATTATTTAAAATTTATTGTTTTAAACTTGTCCATTCCGACCTTATAGAAGAAGTCTTTGCTTATCGAATTTTTCTTAAGGTGCTTCAACATATTTGCCTCCGTTTCTTTGCCCCAAATTCCGTCTACTCCATGATCCGGAAACTTTGCCCCGAAATTCTTTACCAGATACATTTGTGCCTGTTCTACTTCCTTTCCCTGCTTACCTGTCTTAAGAGGAAAGGTATCAGTTATTGGAGGCGCAATACTGGTTTGCGAGTTTTCTTCCGGAGTTAAATCTCTGGGATTTTCATCCTGATCTGCAGGTAAAGATTTTTCTTTTGTCTTTGCCTTTGGTTTTCCTGTTGTAATTAATATGATTATTACAATTAGAAATATGATACCTGCAATGAAGGCTATCGTCTTAGTCCTCTTGTTCCATTCCATCTTTATATAATTTTCTTTCCTGTTGAAGTATTATATTCTGAACCTTTGTATTTAAAGGATTCTTTCTTGCCATTAAAAGCTCTGGCTCTTGCTTTCAGATAACCTGCTTCCCAATCTACGCCACTGATATTTCTATAGACTATCCATGCAGCTTTTTCTTTGTTCATAAAAAGAAAGTGATAGGCCAACATAAGCAGTATGGCTGTCATAAGCAGAACTATCAATTTGTTATTTGAAATAAATTGCATCATATCAGTTCAGATTAGATAAGACTGTATAGTAGGATTTTAATTCAGTTTCCGTGTTATAGGACTTCAGAAAATCATCCAGTTCAATTCCGTATTCTCTTGCAAAGACATTCATCATAGCCTTTACTTCACCTTTAGTAAGTTTCTTTAAAGTATTCAACACTGCTTCTTCATCGTCATTAATCTGGCGATGCTTAAAACCAAGAATATCTGTCCAAAAGAATGCACCATATATTGATTTTGCTGCATTCAAAAGCTTACTCGGATTTCTATTATCAGGGGCTATCTTATCCAGTATTGTTTTAAAATCATTTCCTAACGCCCCGACACCTTTTCTTATAAGTCTGTATAACTCTTCTATTTCTTCCTTATTCCTCTTCATGTTTATCATAGCATAAACACACAGGCCGATTAGTAAAACAACCGTTACAACTACCAGAATCATTATCTGAGTTTTTCTAGTAAACTTCATTGAAATAGTTCTTTACTTTAATAATGAAGCGCCACCTGTAGCATATCCCATCGCCAGTTGCACAGTCTCCTTCGGGTTTTTAACTATCAGGTATATTATTGTTATGATGACCAATACAACAAGACCAGCTGCACTTAAACCTACCCATTTACCGACTTTGAACAGGCTAGTGAAATAATCATCCACACCATCCATAAATGTTGCAGTATAATCCAGAGCTCCTTTTTCAAGCGTAATTCCTTTCTTTTCAAGATAATCTCTTAGCTTTTCCGTATTGGCTTTTGAAGAAGTAAGCCAGCTTCCTTGTGGAGTTCTGTTTTTCCATGCTTCAAGGAAAATCATATTTGCCTGCTTCTTTCCGTATTTACTTAATGCATCACGCCAGAGAATCCATTGGTCATCTGTACTGTCAACATTCGGTAGATTTTTTATTGTGGATGGAAGCATACTTAAAAAGTTGATATTGTTTTTAATCTTATTTAACACCCCAATTCTCTTTACTAAACCTTATCCATTTATACTTTATAGCTAAATACAATGCTATAGCAATACATGTACATACTACAAGGGAAGTCCAGAGATTCTTGTTACTTTTAAATTCACGGTTGATTGCTTTTATTGGCATTAAAAAAAAAGGACTTCAGAGACCCCATCACATTCTTGATCTTCTGAGCGTAAACAGGATCAGTGGCATAACCAGCTTTGGCAATCTCGTCTGCAAAACGGACAGGATCATTTTTATATAGTAAGGCCGTTTTGTACCTCTTGTTTTTTAACAGAAATTGGGCATAATCAGCAAAACTATCTTCCGGTGTAGCATATTTCCGGAACCAGTCTTTGACCACATAATCAAATTTTCCGTCTGGTCTTTTAGTAACTGAGATTACTTCAGGAAATTTAGCTTTATCTGTAGTCAGAACTTCCTTAGTTCTGAGTAACTGTTTATCGCCCTTCCAGGAAGAATCAGCTTTTATCCCGAACATTGCATTGCCTGGTTTTGCAGCAGCATATCCACTTTCAAGCCCTGACTGAGCAAGAAGAAATAGGGCTGATATTCCATATTTCGCTTCTACCTTTTGGGCTGATGGCAGATAAGCCTGAACATAAGTCTTTTGAATGTTACTCATAGTATTGGATATTCTTTTTGGTTAAACCATCACTGAACTTTGTAAGAGTTCCGCTAAATACAAATGACACAAGCGTATTGGCCTTTATTGTTGTCTTGATAGTATCTTCCAGGCTTGCAACAAAATTCTGTAGGTCATGGCCGGAGAGTGTTATCACATTCTGTTTAAAGTATACTCCGTATTTATCTATAGGAAACACAGGTTCAACTGATGCACTACCAGTCAAAGTTTTCTTTATCAATTGAATAGGGAAGCTGAATTGTCCTGGATCTGTAGCTATGATTTTCAGTTCATCTATTTTAAAGGCTCCCGAATTGATTTCTCCATTAATAGATTCCAACTGAGACTTAGAAACATTCAGGCCTGCATTACCATAAAAGAATAGTCTGTTGGAACCGGACATCCTGAAACTTATAACTCCGGTTACCGGATTCAAGACAGGGAAACCAAGCTCGCCAACATTTAAAGTCTGAATGACACTTCCGTTTTTTACAATGGAGATACCAGAGGTAGTTGGAACATAAATTTTCTCATCAATTGTATTATAGATGATCTGAGTTGCTTCAACCAATGGAATGGAAGTAATAGTACTTCCGGAATCTATCATATACAAAAACTCCTGTGATGCTACAGAAACAAAGTAGACTATATTGTCAGAAGGACTATATGTTCCAAAATCAGCTTCCTGTCCTACAGGAAGCAATAGAGCATTAAGAACATTGCCAAGGCTCAGCTCATAAATCTGATTACCGAAAGATGAGAAGTAAACCTTGTTGTTTGCAGGATTTAAAACAGCTTCTTTAGGTCTTGACTGTAAAGGAATTGTGGTTATATATAAATCTGTAAAAGGGTTAAATACATATAGCTGATTTTCTCCGTTGCATCCAAATACCAAAGTATCTTCAGCCTCAAAAAATACCCCACGGCTTCCTTGTAATAGGCCAGCTGGAGCAGAAGGAACAGGAATAAAAGACAGGATATTGTTTGGATCTAGTTTGTAAAGCCTTGTTGCTGTAAAGTCGCTATTGGAGAAATATACACTGTTATTTACGGGGCAATACACTCCATTACTAGGCATTCCCGGTGTAGGAATTTCAGTGAGAACTAATTCCTTAATAGCAATTATCTTATTGGAAAATGTTGTAAAATACACTGTTTGATTGAATGGATTATAAACGCCCTGACTTCCCCAGATACCCACTCCTGGAATAGATGCAATGATCGTATTATTGCTATCTGTTACAATGATCGCATCGTTCTGAATTGTCCTATAGGTAAAACCGTTAGAAGGATTATAAACTGCAGCAACCGGATTACCTGGGACAGCGATTTCCAAACTTACAGATTGGCCAGTAACCTGCTCGGTTCCGAATAAGGCAAATTCAATATCCTGTCCGGTATTATTCTGAACGTCGATCTTAAACTTTACCATTGCTAACTCCTTTCATAAGCCGATAATTGTTGATGAATGAGATATTGGCCTTTTCCCGATGTTCCAATGCTTTATTGTCTTTTGGAAAAACTCTGGTAAAAGCATACATGATCTCTGTTTCAGGTATTCCAAGATCTAATGCTCTGCAGATTGCATTAAAGTCTGCTACCTGTTCACTTCTGGTATCAAGATCCCAGTGGAAAAATTCATGGAGCAAAACTATAATGCGCATAAAAACCGTGTATTTTAAAAACTTGTCTCTGGCTACTTCTATGATACCAGTCCTTCTATTTACCCTTGCAGGAGTTGTCACTGCTTCACCTGTATCTTTATTCTTTAATACAGGCATATATTTTACAATATAATTCTCATAGTCACTCAAATAAGTATCAGGAGTAATTGAGCCCGCTTCCTTAGAGAACTGTAAAGCGAAGGTGATGAAGTCAGCCTCTTCTGGCCTTAGCCACATTTCTCTTTTTTGAAGTGGTTTGGAATCAATCTTTATTATTTCCAGATTATTGTAACTCACATCATTCTTGATTCTAAGCGATAATACCTTTGGACTGATTGGCATTGGAACTACAAGTGTTTTCTGTCCTGTAAAGAGTTTGGAAGGATCATTATTAATCCTGTAACCATAGCCCCTGTTAAAATAGACTGTGTTTTTCATGGAAGTGTCAAACCCTATCAGACTTAATACACATGGTAATTTAGCTGATAAGGTAAGATGCAATTCCATTGCCATTTCTCCTGTAGGTAGTTCGAAGGTCATTGGTTTTAAACTGAAGTTTTGAAGCTTCTGAAAACAAGAATAGCAAGAAGTACAACAATCAGGCTACCTGCGCCTGCAATGAGCCATGAAGTTTTTAATACACCTTTTTTCGAAGAAGGCGAAACTGTCTTTACTTCGTTTTTGACTGGCAAAGATGCCGGCGCAATCCTCTGGTTAGAATTAGATGATGCAGAGGATTCAGGTGTATCATCGTCTTCAGCAAAGGATTCTTCCCAATCCTCTTCATAACCTCCTTCATCTTCCCATTCCGGATAGCCCATATCTTCAGATTGTTCCGGATAAGGCATCTGGGACTGCGGACCTTGCGATGCAGCCTCTTCCTGTTGCTTTTTCCTAGCATCTCTTTTGGCTTTTCGTCTTGCTCTCATTTTATTTAGCAAACTTGCAGCCCCAGGCTTGGGCATTCCTGGAGCAATCAGTTGCATAGGGAGCGTTTTCTTGATAATTGACAAAGGTTTACTAATGGCCTGCTGAACTCTTTTCCTAAGATTCTTTGCAAACTTGAAGTTGTCAAATTCTGCACCTTCATAACCGTCTGCTTCAACTTCAGCAACGGTGTCTGCTACTGCTCCGGTCACTATTTCGTCTTGTTGCTCAGAGGTAAGACCTCCTGATTCATCCAAAACTCTTTTTGCATTCATAAGCGCTCTGCGCTTCATTTTTTCTTCCTTTGAGTGCTTTTACAATACCTTCTTTATTGCGATTGTAAAAGCTGTCAAATGAATCTGTGGCGTTATTCATATGAAATTAATTTTGGTTACTTTTAACAATTTTAATTATGCCGAAGATTATTCCTCCCAGGACAAGCACTAATCCAACATAAAATACTGGCTGAGGCATACCAAGTATCTTGTTTGATTGAACAGGTGATGCAGAATTAGTTTCGGGCAAACTTAATCCCGCATCATATCCTGTCCCATCAATATCCCCTGAGATAGCCGAGGTATTTCCTCCAAGAATACTTTTAGCTTTCCCGAGTATATCAAGACTATCATTTGCAATGTTCTTAATGCTGATCTTCTTCTTGGGCTTTCCTGGTCCTTCTTCCTTTTCTGAGGATTTCTTTTTCTTGCCTAACCCTAATAGGTTGTTATAATCATCAGATTGATAAGCTGCCGTAAAAAGATTATCCTCAAATTTGTTTCTTATTGAAGCTATCTTCTCATCACTCAAATGACTTCTTAATCCTTCAAAGTTGGATTGGCATCCGCATCCTCCATTATAATTTGATTTACCGCATTTGCACATAGTTGTAAGCGTTAGGTTTTTTTCTTAATGCAAGGAATAATACTAATCCGATAACCATACATACTGCTATACCTATGCCGACAAAAAGTAATGTATTATCTGCCTTTGGCTCTGTAGCAGGAGTTGCAACTACATCATCAGGAATTGCTGCCAGTGCATCTGCCTGAACTCTCGACGCATCAGCACTAGCTGTCTTCTCTTCAGCTTTAGCATTCTTCAGATTTGCTTTAGCATCAGCCATCAGGTTCTTTCTTTCGTTCCTGTCGGCTTTTCTTTGAGCTCTTGCCTCTCTTTTAGCTTTCCTTCTTTCTGCGCCTGCTTGTGTTGAAAGCCCTGTGGCTTGACCCAATCCACCGAGTACACCTCTTTCCTTGATTGCCTTGCGAAGATTCTTAAACAGATTATCATAATCACCATTATAATTTTCCGCTTCTATAAGAATATCTCCATCGTAATTAATATCATGCATAAAATCATTCTTGATAAAACTTTAACTGTATTAACTCACTATTCAAGTACCGGAGGTTCACCATGTCCTCTTAATAATATTCTTACAATATTGTCATACACATACAGTAACAAAAAGGCTACTAAAATTCGAACTAGTATAGTACAGCTAGCAAACGTTAACTTATTGTTTTCCATATTCATTAATTATTTTAATAAGAGAACAATTACTATTACAAGAATTAACGCACTGACTGTTATAGCAACTCCAAGTATAAGAGCATTCTTATCTTTCCTCTTCTGTTTTGCTTCCTTCTGATCCAACCGCTTTTGCTTTACAGAAGCAAGCAAGGCCCCAGTTGAGTTGTCGCTTTTATTGTTAAATATTTTCCCTGCTAAGCCTCCGATTCCGTCTGCTAACTTCCCTATAATGGGAGCAAATTCCATTGTATCCGGATGTTCCAGTCTTGTTATTTCAGTTGCCAGCTCATAGTGTAGGTCCTGTCCACCATCCTTTATAGCTTTAATGAGGTTCTCAGAAATCTTTTCTGTATTGCTATCATCAGGAACAGGATAACCATATTTTGATAGAATCTGCAAAACCTGATCTCTTCTAAATGCGATCAAACTTGACAGTTTCTCATAAATATTCTTTTCAGTGTGAGGTTCTTCAGTGGTAATTACTTCCATTCCATTTGTTAAATCCTTTCCAGAAAAGTTAAAATCATCCTCATTTAATTTGAGCTCTTTCGATTGCTTCAAATTATGAACCTCAAGAATTATTTCGATGTCCGGGTGCTGCATCATAAGATCATCAAATCCCTTTTCACCTTCAGTTTTTAAAAATTTGTGAATAAAGTTCAGCGAACCTTTATAACTGGTATAGCTTGGATAGCCATGTTTATAAGCTAATTGCCGAATGCCATTCGGATTACGTCTCGCTATATAGCGGATCAACAAATGAATCTCAGGAGTTCTCCCGACAGCTTTTCCTGTTTTTCCGTTTTTCATAAAAATCTATAAGTGCGTGGACTATTTGAATGATGGTCAGAATAGAAACAATAATCGCAAGTGCCTTTAAGGTCTTATCTGTAGATTCTATTTTCATTTTCTTTCATTTAAAAAAAGCCGGGGAATCATATTCACTCCGGCTTTTATTTATATGGAATCCTGATTACTTCTTCTGTTGCTGTCTTATGACAAGCGTTTGCTGCTGAGGGTTCGGATAGTTTCTTTGTGCAATACCGAGTGAACTCTTTCCTTGTGCGACTCTTGTAGGGTCAACCTGTGCTTTTACATACAATAGCAGGTCAACTGTTTGTTGCGGAAGCATTACATAGTTCATCTGCGTATTACCGTCGATCCTTGTTTCAAACTCTTTCATCTCAATGATTCCATTCTGTTGTTGGAAGGCAGAGAAGTGGTCAGAAGGGAAGTATGGATCAGTTGTTGACCTACCTGTAAGGTCTGTGGTAACAACACTGAAATTTTGATTTAGCTGTGCTGCAGGTGCAGTTCCTCCAACTATGATCTTTAATCCTCTAACTATCCACGGTTTTGAAATGGAAGTAGCAAGGATTTCACGATAGCCAGTAGGTGTACCCACGACTGTGATTCCAGCCGGAATATTCAGGTTATTGGCATAGAGGTTTGTAAATCCTCCAAACAAAGGAACATTCAGGCCTGTAGCTGGCACAGAACCGTCTGAAACAAGTCTTACCTTCAATGTGTTCAAACGGATCATTCCAACGCCCGCTTTTTTCTTTTTCTTCGGTCTTCTTCTGCGGATAAAATTATCATCCTCGCCAAAGTCTTCTTCAAAGTTGTCTTCGAAATTATCATCGAAGTTATCATCAAAGTTGTCTTCGAAATTATCTTCAAAGTTTTCATCATCTCCGACATAACCATCATCAAAAGATGAGAAGTTAATCTCAGCCTCTTTTTCATGCAGCTTAATCCTATCAAGGGTACTAAGCTGCTTTACAAAATCAATCTTTTTCATCGTCTTAAAATGTTAGGAATTTAAAAAGTGAATAGTCCTCTTTCACGTAATCCATTAAAAGCTCTAGCTTTTAAGCTCCGGAGTTGTTTTCTTTGAAGCCAGCATCTTTGAGCCAGTATTATACATTAGGTTTCCTATAAGTACAGCCACAATCGTAATACCTAGAATTACGGCCATATCTTTCCAGTTTAAATTCATGTTCGTTCTTGTTTTATTTAATGATAGAAAGATGGGGAGAAAGGCGGAGAAAGAAGAGGGGTAAGATTGGTGTTCAAAAGTGGGGCCTATATATAATTACTCCCGACCAATTTTTTAAATAGTATTGATCAAGAACTGTAAAATCATTTCGGAAACGCAATAGGAGTAACTAGAATATCTAAAATTTCAATTGAATACTATATGGAATTATCTGAATATTACTATTTTAGTGCAAGTTATTTTATAGAAAATTATTTCTGAATAGTAACTTCAACCTTTCCATTTTAATGATTTAAATAATAAGTTACAGTAAAGTAATCAGAAGTTACTTAACCCATCTTTTTAAATTATAACAGATGATTAAACCAGAGAGAAAATTAAGTGAAAAAGCCTACGAGAAGGATCATATTGGCAAAGTTCTTTGCAACTTAACATCCAATTTCAACCAATATTTTTCTACGTTCAAAATTGGAAAGGACGATCCCTTACTCATACTAAATGGGGGATGCATAAGGGAAAAGCCAAAACAAAATAAAGTTAGGGGGGCCGAACTTTCCAATATTTTTGATGCAAAAGTTGAGGAGTTTAAAGTTGAGCAAGGAGATTACCAGTCCTTTTTCGATTTAGAAACACTTGAAGAATATGAGGATGATCCGAATGCTTTTAAGAAGGATCTAACAAAATGTTGTCCGATCATACGAAGGTGTATTAATTCGCCTGCGAAGGAAATGCAAAAATATAAGAATGCTTTTAGGCTTAAAACTGGTAGGGAATTATTAACAATCACAAAAAATATTGTTCTATTCGGAAAAGAGCACATGCTTGGTTTCGACACAAAGGTACATGAAACAGTGGAATGTGTAGAGCATTTGGGTATATCAAAACTTTTAGAGGATGATTATATTTCTTACGAAGTAATTGGAGGAGGTATCAAATCAAATTTTTTGCATTCTCTTTATCCAGATGCTTTTGCTAACAGAAGTCAAAATTCAATTTGGGCTTTATGGTATTTGGCAGGTAAAGATGATTTTGGATTCAAAGATGGCTCTGAGTTTTTAATGTTGGACACTGACAAAGCAATTACGCAGCAAAATTATCATTATCCGTATGATTTATTCAGCTTCTATGCGCTGAAAATATATTTAATGTTAAAAGATGCTTGTAAAAATGAAGGATACATACTACTAAATGAAAATAGATATATTTATCTGGATGTATTTTTAGATCATATTGTAAAACTCAATATTGGAGAGATTAATGAACTTCGGAAAAGAACAGAATATGAACTCTATTAATAAGATTAAATCAATTTTTGAATCCAATTTCTCTTCAATAGGAAAAGAGGTTAGACAAGAGCAGATCAATGTTATCCAATCAGTCCTAAATGGAAAAAATACCTTGTGCTTAATGCCTACAGGTTCTGGAAAGTCTCTTTGTTATTGGATTGCAGGCAAAGCACTGGAAGGTATAACGATAGTTATATTTCCACTTACCGCATTAATGGATGAACAAGCAAAAAAACTTTCACAACATGGGTGTAAAGTACTTTCTTTGCATAGTGGCATAAGCTCAAAAGACCAATATGATGAACTTGCTTTATTATATAATGGGGATCTGCCTGATTTTATATTTCTTTCCCCCGAACGACTTTCAACTGATGGATTTCTTGAATTTGTTTTAAAAAGTATACGTGATAGAATTAAACTTATAGTAGTGGATGAAATTCATTGTATTTCTCAATGGGGTTTTAATTTTCGTCCCTTTTATAAAGAGATACCCGGATTCATTAAAAATGTATTTGAAGATACACCTCCACCACTGCTCGGGCTGACAGCTACCCTTAATCCAAAGGATAAAGAAGAAATTTGCAGAGATTTTGATATTGCTTATGAAAATATTATAAGAAGCAGATATTTGCTTAGATCTAATATTAATCTTCAAATTGAGAAGATTCCAAATGAAAATGAAAAAGATATTCAACTTTGGGACACCATAGAACAACGGAAATATGAAAAAATTCTGGTTTATTTAGATAGGGTCGATGGAAAACGTTCTACAGAAGAATTATGCAAAGAGGCTATTAAGAGAGGATATAATGCAGCCTATTTTCATGGAGAACTAAGCTCGGAAATTAAAAGCCAGATAATTGAAGAATTTAAAAATAATACGATTACACTTCTCTTCGCAACCAATGCTTTTGGAATGGGAATCGACATTCCGGATATTAGAGGAATAATCCACTATCTTCCCCCTGAAAGTATTGAACAATACTATCAGCAGATTGGAAGAGCTGGAAGGGATAAACAGCCAGCCTGGGCTAAACTGTTATATTCAGATAAAAACATTGACGTTCGAAAAAAATACTTTATAGAAAAATCCTTTCCTACTAATGAACAAATTCAAAAATCCTTTGAAGTTTTAACAGATAATAAAATTGGCAAAAAATCATTTAGTTATTTTGAAGAGAAAAGCGCCCAATCTGCATACCATTATATAATTAGATCAGGTCTAGTTGACATTCGTTGTAAAGCCATTCAAAAGTTGAATGTATTTGAAGCCACTGCTACTTTACCAGAATTTGAAGAATATATTCAAGCTACCAAAACAAGTCTTTTAACTGCTACCTCCAAAAAGCTTGGTCTAAATGAAAAGGATATAGTTCAATCAGTTTTTCTATGGTTATCCGAAAGAAAAATTAAAGTGGTTAAAGCCCCTTCAAAGTGCTTAATTGTAGAATCAAAATTTGACAAATTATCAGAGGAAAAACTTGCTGAAATTTTGTCGGACGTTGAGGTCAAGAAAAAATTTAAGTATTCCAATTTCGATGATTTTATTCAATTGTTAAACGGATATAAGAATCATACTCAATTCCACCAATCCATTGGCAAATATTTGGGAATTGACAAGTTTGAGTTAGGCCGGATTCATCAAACACTTTCAGGTGTTATGGTTCGTTCAAAATCGGAAGTAATAATCGCTAATATCCTTCACGATAATGGAATCACTTTTGAGTATGAACAGGAATTATGCTCTCCGGATGGAATTCTGTATAGTCCTGATTTTACAATAACCTCAAACAATAAAACCTATTTCTGGGAACATTTGGGAATGCTGGAGGATGAAGATTATGCTAATAATTGGAAAATCAAGAAAGCTTGGTATGAAAAACATTTTCCCGGACAACTTATAACAACTGAAGAATGCAGTGTGCTAAGCAAGAGAAGTGAAAATATTGTAAATACCACTTTAGCTTCATCGAAGATAAGATTGAATTAGGAGTTTTGGTTTTCGAATATTACAACTAACTTTGTTGTCTACCATAGCTGGTTGAAATTAAAAACACCCTGTTTTTAGCCCAGTAAAGAAGTTACTGGGCTTTTTTATTTGCAATAAGATTATAAATGCACCATGCCATCTTAATTTCTCTTGAATTGTCACTTTAAACTTTCGCTTTTTATCTCAACAGGATATTGCAAAAATTTAATTTAGATGTAGAATAAACCTATGAAATTTCAGGGTACTTAAAAGCGTCCATCACTTTTGGAACATTAGAGTTCTCAGTGCGGGATGTTATTAATTTGGAAATAGTATGAGCCTGCATTTCTTCCTCTGGAAATGGTAAAAGTAGGTTGTTAATTTCTTCCTTAGAGGTATCTTCTAAGACCCATAACTTCTCCTTTTCCGGAGATAAGATAACAGGCATTCTTTTTTTACTATTGTGGATCTTTTCCATCAAACCATTTGCACAAGTAGTAATTATTGAAAATGTCTGGAACTTCTCTTCATTGCCCTGCGAATCTTTAATAGTACATTCATCAAAAATTCCTGCAAACGAAAATATCTCTACATTTTTCAAATAAATAAAAAAAGGAATTTTTTCCTTTCCTACGTGCATCCACTCATAAAACCCAGTTGAAGGTATCAGGCATCTTTTAGATTTTATCGATGCACGAAAAGATGGCTTTTCCCAGGCTGTTTCCCCTTTACAATTTAAGGTATTTAACCTCCCTTCAAGAGCCTTCTGCTTATCCTTATTCCAAAAAGGGATAAGTCCCCAATTCATAAATTGAAAACTTCCAGAATCTCCTTCACCATTAACCAAAACAGGCCACTTTTGAAAAGAGAAGCCATTTGAATGGTATACGGGAATAAAATCTTCAACTATCTTTGAATTATATCTTTTCTCCAGGTCATGCTTTTGAACTTTTAAGCTATTGTGATAACACATTCATTTAATCATTAAAGTGATTTTGAAAACTACTTTTGGGGACTTTACAAATTTTATTTTGAGGATAAAACTCCCTTTATATGTCAAATTAAACAATTTACTCAAACAAACAATTCTTAAAAAGGATAAAAATAAGTCTAAGCCTTAACCAGAACCAAATTGAAATTTTGATATTACGCAAATCAAAAGTAATGGCATAAAGTATTCATTACTAACTAAAAACGTAAATTTTCAAATATCTAAAAAATAAAATGCTAAATAATTTAGCAAAAAGAAGCTGATTATTATTATATTTCTTAATAATTAATTAAAAAGATAATGGATAAACCAATTAAAGAAATTTCCAGAGAGAAACTAACAGAGAATTGGATTGAAAGCCTCAGAGAAAACGTGCGTCTGGAAAGAGAAAATAACAAACTTAAAATGGCTTTCGAGCAAGCTATTCATATTATTAAAGCTGCGATGAATCAAATAGAAGAAACGCCCAATGAACAATCATCCGGTTTGGATATTTTCCGAAAGAATAAAATGAATCTTAAAAAGGAAAATCAATGAGTACCATTTATCAAAAAAAATATCCTCTGTACCAAATTGCGGAAATTAATGATTAGTAGATGGAGATTTTATGCACTCCGATTTTAAGAAATCTTTCAAGCACTTCTCTGCTTCCAGACAGTTTGAAAGGATTGTTGAACGATATAAATTCCTCTTAAAATAACCAGATAAAGTTTTAACAGAAGAGTGTATTTGGCTATGGTGTTTGGCTCCGAGAAGTATACCAATATTCCTGTATTTATAATCAGTATAATTCTTTAACAGAAATGATAATATCATCCTGGCTTCAACTGATTTATATTCTTGGGATGATTCAAGTCTTTGTATACTGATGCCATAATTTTGGGCAATCAGCCTTCGTAAGAAATAATAGATCTTATAATTTTCAGCTTCCTTTCTGAGTTCAATAAATTCCAATGCTTCGTCAAGCTTCGTTTTCATACCTGTTACTGAATTAACCTTAAATTCTCCTGTATCCACTGGTATCTGGCTTTTTCATAGTGCTGAAACTTGGGCTGGGCAGTAAATGAATAAACAATACTGTCCAAGCACTCTTTCCTGTGCTGATTGATAAAAATATTGCAGGCTCTTTCAAAATCCTCTCTGGTAAAATTTCCGGAAATCTTCTGCTTCTCTAAGTCTATATAAACAAAGAACCTGTGATTTCCTCCAAGATATTTTTCATTAACAATTAACTGGCCAAGCTTCACTATTTTATATCTTCCCTGCAGACTTTCCCGCATCCTCTTCACATCATCCATTTCATAATGCATTCTCAAGATTTTGGTTGCTTGCCATAACCTTGGTCTTAAAGCGCCTACTGACTGCAGGTGAACAATAAGGTCTGTATTTCTATGCCTGTAAGTTGTAAGCCTACCAACAACAAAGTCGCTATCAAAGTTGGTATAATAGCCATTCATATCTTCAAGTACTACTACACAATTTCTGGCATAGGTCATTATTACTCGGAAAGCCTCCCGCTTTTGCTCCTGACTCATTTCATTACCAAACTTGTCAATGGCAAGAATCCTTCTGCCTGTGGCTATATCCAGATTTGAAAATTTCTGAATGTATTCACTCTTTTTAAGATCATTCGGCTCATCCACATCAAAGTAAAGCGAATCGTAGCAAGTGTAATCTTTGTTATTCGGATCATAGATAAGGGCCTTCCTGGCCTTTCTTTCAAGTTTATCATTGCCTTTGATATAGGCAATGATCTCCCTTAATGTCTGATGAGTTTTTCCTACACCTACCATTCCAGTAGCTACCATAAGTTTGCATTCCCGTTTTCCCATATCTCAATTCTATTCTATTTCGGGATTTTTAACGTTTTCATCTGAACTTTCAGAAGCATTGTCTCCTTTTGCTTTTGAATAAGATTTGATAAGTCTATCTACAAGCTCATCCCGTTCAGCCCTGTATTTCCGTGTCTGCACAAAGCGAGCTCCTAAAACTACAGTAAGACCAATTCCCAATTTTGCTCCTGGAGACATTTCTGCATTCATACCTGCTTGTTCCAGAAGTTCTTCAAATGGAGGAAGTATTAACTCTTTCTCCCAATCTTTTATCTGGAATTCATCTTCGAGCGACTTATTATAATCTCTGGCAAAATCAATAGCTTCAGGAGGAAGTAAATCTTCCAAAACAAATTTCTGAATTTGTGATTCTGATAGTTCACTTAGGAATAACTGTAACTTTGGCCCAGCATTCTCAAATAAAGTCCATCCCCATTTTGCAGTTGTCTGTCCAACTTTTTTCTTTATTTCATTCAGATTTTGAGGGATGTTTGGCTGATCCATTTGTTCAACCCTCATCTTAGGTAGCTCTTCCGAAAAGGACTTTTCTTCAGTTGCTTCTTCAGGATAGTTCTCCTTTATTACTTCTAAGGTAGGTTCAGGAGTTGAATTCTCTGGTTCTGTTAATGTTTCTGAGGTTGGCGAAGGAAAAGCTTCTGTCAGTTTTGGCTTTCCAAAAGAAGGCATTGCCTCCACAGTCTGAGCATTATTTTCCGGAACCTGTGCATCTAACACAAGATCATTGGAGCGTTCAATAACTTCTTCATTGAGAAGGGGAGAATGAGCTTCAAAATCATCTGAATTCACTGATTGATTTAAAATAGGTGAAGGTGTAGACTCAATCTGATTGTCTTCTCCAAAGGGCATTTGTTCCTCATCTGCAGAGAGGTTTTTCTTTTTCTTATTTTCACTCATTTGATTTCAGATAATTTAAATAGTGCTTTTCTACTGCTCTGTACTTCTCTACAAATTCCCGGTTATACTGCGGTACATCTAAAAAGCTTTGTGCTTTTTCTATCCCATTAAAAACCGGATCTCTTTTCTTCTTAAAGAAGAAAGGCATTATCTTTTCAATAGAAAGATTCACCTGGGATCTGAGTATATGATAACAGGTAATCCTTGCAAAATTGGGAGTAGTCTTTTTGGAGTTAATCAATGTTTCCCTGTTGATAGAATACTCCTTACAGACATAAAGCATGAGTACATCTACAAGATTTTTAATAGCATTCCCCGATGATACTTCTGAAAATTTATTCAGGAAGTGAATCGCTTTACTTTCACCCATTTTATGTTTCAGGTTTTCAGCAAAGCTTTCTAAGGCTTTTTGAAATTCTGAGTCCATAGAATTATGATTTTGAAGGAAGTGATTGCTGAGTATTATCAGGAGTGAGTATTTCCAGGATAAGCTCTTCGAAGGGAAGCTCCTTAAAAGGAATAAGCCCTTCTTCTGTTACATCGTTAAACTGAGCAAGCAACCTGCCTGTTGGATTACCATTCGTATCATATTCAGCATAGAGAATATATACAACACGATTTCCCTTTGTCCTTTCCTGATTAAGCACAGCCTGATAAAGAGGCTCCTTAAGATTTACCAGATAAGGTTTAAGCCCTTCAAGTAACTTGATGGGCGAAATGCCTAGTTTTTCAACAAGGCTAAAAATTGTTTCAATGTTCATGGCTTTAGAATTTTAAAATGAATTCCTTGCCATGCGCTTGTAAAAATGTAGTTGTGTGTGTGGTAAATGTAAATGATTAGTTTTGAACAGCAATAATATGTTCGAAAAACACCCTAATCGCCTTTCAGCTTGATAAGCTGATAGTGCAATTCACTTGAATTATTCCGAAACAATCTGTAATGACCAACTGTTTCCCCTTTGATAGTAAGTGAACTGAAGAAACCCACCGGATAACCATAATTTCCAAGTTCCTCTCTACTTACTTTCCTTATGCCTTTACCATACAAGTATTTCAGTATGCCTTCTTTATCCTTTGGAATTTTGTCTTCCAACTTTCTTTGTAATGGTTCTTCTTCTTTCTCATCATCATCATCAGAAAGTTCCCCATGCTCTAAAGCCTCTTTTATTTCTTCGGTGATATGAGAAGAAAGTTCTTTCAGTGTACCTTTAAGTACTCTTACTTCATCAATTTCTCCGTCCTCTTCTGCCAGTTCATACTCTTTGAGTTTATCATCAAACATCTGAACCATCACCCTTAGTTCTTCAGGTAATTCAGCTTCTTTTATATCATGGTTTTCGATCAATACTTCGTGTGGAAATTTCATACTCTAAAGATTTATTTGGTTTTAAAAAATAAAAATGATTCTCATTAATACTTAAAATCAGATGATAAGGTCAAGAAGGCCATTCTTACCAGCAAGTTTGAGAATATAGCCCTTGGTTTCTTCATTGGCAGTAGCAACGATCTTTTCTACTGTATCATCTTTGAGCTTTGCATAATACCCTTTGTTGTATCGGTAAACTACTTTATCCAGTCTGATAGTGCCGTTTTCAGAATGTTGATCTGCCAGAATACCAAGGTAGATTGAACCTGCAAGGATATTAAATTCTGGATTGAATAGATCTTTCTCTGTTACTACAACCCCTTTGTTATTATTACATGGAAGTTTATGGCCTAAATATTTCATTTTCAGAATGCAGTCCAAACGGGTTCCAAGAGTTTTCCTTAACAAATTTTTTTCACCTGCAGATAGCCTGCCTTTGCTATTTTCAAGATAGATCATATCATTGGCCGATTCTGGTTTTAGCTGCATCAAGCCGATAGCTCCTGCATGAGATTTGGCATTCGGATTTCCTGCCGATTCAATGAATATAAAGCTTACTATAAGCTCTTTAGGAAGATTTGTAAGGCTTGCTGTAGCAGAAATGATACCTCCATAATCGGATAGAATTTTATCAACCTTCTTTTGAACTAGTGGAAGCTCAGTCGTCTTATAAAATGACTGTGCTATCATTGGTACTTTTATTTGTCCAGCCATAGCTTCTGTAGTTATTGTTTAACAAACGTTATTTTGCGGTCTGCTTTATTTGCAGGAGTTAAGTTACTTTCTGCAACTTCTGTGTTCTTTTTCTTAAAGTACCTTATGCCGAAAAATATGAGGACTATAACAAGAACAATTACTCCGATATGCCAGTACTTCATGATTTTATTTCTTTAAACTTTCAAGAATTTCATTCATTTGATTTTCAAACGACTCAATCATTTGGTCGTTATTATCACTGATACCGCCTGAAGCTTTTCTTAAGGCTTTTAAAAAGTCCTTGCCTTTAGCTATCACAGGATCAAATTTCTTTGGATCAATATCCTTTTTAGTTCTTGCCTTCTCTTTCACAATAACTTTCTTAATGATACTAACCATGCTATCTTTAACCAGGACTGCAAGAGGCTTTTTCTTTGGCTTTTCCTTTGGAGTATTTGGTTTCTTACTCTGATATTTGGAAAGGACATTTTTAATTTCAGAAATGATAATCTCACATTCACCTTTATTCTCAGAGGTGATTTTCTTTTTCTTAGATTGTATTTCAGGCTCATTCGCTTTCTCTTCACTTTCGGTGATTTCCTCTATATGACTATCATCAGCAATAAAATGATTATAGCCATTAGTAAGAGACTGAATAAACATTGAAGGTGTTCTCACTGAATAAATGGTCTCAAGCATCGTATCAGCATACAAAGGTTTCTTCCGTTCAAAAGCAATTTTGGCGCTATAGTCATCCAGAAATAATCTGTAGAATTTGGAACCGTCCTTCCGTTCTATCAACCTCTTTGTGGCTGGTCTGTAAGAACTGCTATTTAACCTATCAATAAGCATTTCTGCTTCTTCGTCATCCTGTTCCAAGTTATCTTCGATGAATTTTAACACAGTCTCATTCTTACCAAAGAACCGTTCCTGTTTTTTGGGGATATGTTCCTCTTCCGGTTCTTTAACCTTCAGCTCATGATCCTTTTTAACTGCTTCTTTAATCTCTTTCTTATCCATGACTGAATAGATGTCTCCACCCGCTGTTTCAGCAACAATGGGCTTACCTTTCTTAAGTTCAATTTCAGCTTCTTCTGGTTCTATGTATTCACCCTCATCTGACAAATCCATTTTGTGCATCTTAATCGAGTTCGGGAAATTATCTCTAACCATTTCCAGAATCATCTCAGCCACAGTTATTGTTTTGGGAACACGCTCATCATAATTTGCGATAGCCTTCTGAATACTTTCTGCTACCTCTTCATCAGCTACCTTGCCGATGTCAATAGCTTTCATTTGATCTAATAAATTCATATAACTTGGTTTTTAATTTGAGCTCTATTTTTCAACTGAAGTTTTTTCTTTATTAATTTAAGGATCATTACCTGGGCTTCAGCCTCTTTCTCTTTTAAGAGTAATTCCTCTTCTGATTCACTTGTCCTGTTAGGAGGTTCATTAATCTGATACCCTCTGCTTTCCGGTATCTTTTCACCGCCTTCCTCAAGAATTTCATGGGTAATTCCATCAACCAGTACATACCCGTCCACCATTGCTTTAATAGTTTCAAAAGCTTCAAAACCTTTGTCATATGCATCGTTAATGACTTCCATAGGAACATATCTTCCGGTTTGTTCATACCTTTCCAGAACTCGCTGAACGGACACATCATATGATATTTTCATATACACGACGAAAACTTTGTACCCAAGTTTTTTTATCTTGTCTATCAAAGGAATGTAGTTTCGTGCTTTGTTCATCGTTCCATCATAAACCAGATCAAAAGTGCATGGTTCTCCAAGGGATTCAAGCAGTCCATTGACGATATCCTTTGTTTCAAGGTGTGTGATAGTTGCATTCCAGCCTTTATATTCAGGCAACTTGGCCCTGATTTCATCTGCGTCAATTTTGAAGACTTTATCATTTGTCAGCCATGCGGAATACTTTTTAAGAAAGGTCGATTTTCCGCTTCCCGGTAATCCTCCGGTAAGCAGACATATTGGTTGAGTTTGGCTTGTGTCAACACACTCTTTACCTTTCATCAACCCTTCAATAATCTTTCGATGAAGCTTTATTCTTTCCTCACTATATTCATCAGGGCTGATAGTATGAATGGCTTTTGTTTGTGGGAGATTTAACACGCATCTTTCAAGTAGGTCAATTGCTTCTTTATCAATCCTTCTGTTTCCGAGCATATCCAGAGGTGGGCATGAAACAGCAGGAAGAACTTTAGGAGCTTCCTTCACTTGCTTATGATCTAAGAGATAATTAAGGCGTTTGAATTCTTCAACTCGTTCTTCCAAAGTTTTCTTTTCAAACTTATTCTTTTTTCGTTCTTTCTCTATTTCACCTGCTCTGAATCTTATTGCATCTTCTGAACGTTCCTTGTCTATTCTCTTTTCAATAGCTTTAACTTCTTTATCAAGTTTCTGCCTGTGTAGGTCTACAGTTTCAACCGTCAAATTCTTTGGAGTAAGGAAATTGTCAATTTCCTTTAGATATGTTCTGTAGTTTGTTACAAAGTCATTAAACCAGTAAGGTTTGACATAACCATTTTTATAAGGGCTTTTCCAATTATATCTGTTTTTTTGTTTAAAGTCTCCGCCATTAATATCGAGCTGAGATTTAAAAATTTCATTAACTTTTTCGATTAATGATCTTACACTTAAGTTTTCTGTATCTTTTACTTCTCTATGTAACTTTACTTCATCAATCAATAATTGGGTATGTCTTTTTACACTCTCATCAAGCGCCTTAATAGAATCAATTCTTTTAATTTCATACTGAATACCTCCAATGGCATCACGAAGCTTTTCAATTTTCTCTTTTACTTCGAGTTCAGCTATGACAACGGGGTCAGAAATAAGTTCATATTTTAACTCTGCAGGATTGAGTTCCTCAAGTTTCAAAACGCTGCTTTGATTGTCAATATCCCAGATCTGATTGATTCTTTTTGTTTTCTCTTCAAGCTTCTGGAACATAAAAACATCCATAGAATTTTCCATTAATGGTATCGCAATCCTCACGCTACCAAATTCATTGCCTTGTCTCCATATTCTTCCTTCTAACTGAATCATATCAGTAGGATTCCAGTCTACAAAACAATCATGCAGGACTGTGGATTTACGCTGAAGATTCATGCCCTCTTTTATGGTGGAACTTCCAATAATGACTTTTATTCTTTCTGAATCAGGAATATCTTTGAACGTTCTTGTCTTTTCATCATATTCCATTCCAAGGAACTTATTCTTGATAATTTCCTTAGCCGATTTCCCCCCCTTCATCTGGCTTTTTATAATACCTACTTCATGTTCCTTATATCCTATTACTTTTACAAGATATTCTGCTATGAGGTGGAAATATTCTATCCCTCTGTCCATGTAGATTATCTGTCCTGAAACAGGCTGATTGCGGCTTTCATGATAGTCTTTAACAGACTTTATGCAAAGCATTACATAATGGAGTTTAGGGCTAGTCTCAATGTACTGAAGATAAGTTGGGTTTGAACCCAGACCACTGCATTTATGGAGGTAAGGTGAGAGAGCCAGGTTTCGGGCGAAGTTCATGCCTCTGAGCATTCTAACTCCTTTTTTTTCAGAGTGATTCAGATCTTCTTCGTTCAGCTCGACTCCTTCGGTTTCATCCTTTATATCCTCTTCATCAAGAGTTTCTCCTGCAACCTCCATTGAGCCTGTATGACTCATAGCGCAAAGTTCGGGGTAACTGATTTTCTCTTCTACATACTTTTTGATAGTAGCCATCAAGTCCTCCTGAAGAGGGCTTAATGAAAGTGCAGTATTGATTTGCTCACTTTCCTCAAGCTCTATAACTTCTCCATTAACCAATTTGCGTTTTAAAGGCAATACATATTTATCCGGTCTTACAATCTTTACCTTGTTTCCATTAACATCCTTGGTATCGGCATTTTTGAAATTGATAAACCTGAATATCAAGGTTTGTAATGCAGGAATATTATTAAAGCCAGTTACAATTTCCTTTCTCTCAGGTCTTAGCTTACTGTTTATAATAAGTTCATTGCTTACCTGAATATAATTATCAAAGAAGTTTGTTAGATTATTCACTTCGCTTTCCTGGAGCTTTTTATAGGCTACTAATGCCAGCATTGAAAATATTTCTAATGGACTGTTGGTGAATGGTGTTGCTGTGAGTAATAGGATATTCCTGTAGTTATTATTTTTAAGAATATACTGGCTGATCATAAATCCTTTTAAACCGATTGAAGAAGGTCTTCCACTGTTAATTTTATATCTCATCCTTTCTCTTTTTCCTTCTTGAACAGCTTCACCTTTCACTGAAGTAAAGATCTTTTTCATGGCATGAGCTTCATCTACTGCCATAAAATCAAACCCCAGATCCTCAATGTTGACCATTGTTCCCCTTAAGCCTCTACCAACAATCATTTCCAATCGCTGTTGAAATGATGCTTTTTGTTTTTCCGTCTTTTCTTTTTCAGACTCCCCGCCTTGATTAAGGATTTCATATAATTCCAGAAGCAGTTCTTCAATTGTTTCTTCACTAAAACCAATTTTCTCAAATCCTTCATAAGTGAGGACTGAAATGGTGTTCTCTTTTACCATCTCAATTTTACCATCCTTGCCTTTCAGTTCATCCAGATAGTCGTTAGACAAGTTGTACAAGTCATTAATGGGAACATGGGGCAATATTCCTTTAATCTCTGATAACCATTGTTTATAAGTCTGATTGGGAACTACAATGAATGGTCTTTTGCAATAACCTGAATCAATATATTGAGCAATAGAAAAAATCGCAGTCCAGGTCTTTCCAAACCCCACATCATAAGCAATACAGGCACTACCTTCGGAAAAAAGGAATGCTACGCCTTCCCGTTTTTCAGCCCTGATCTCCATTGCTTCATTGCGGTATGTTTTGGCAACTCTGAAAGCCACAGGAACCTTATTGTAATTGATCCTCTGATACCCGTTAAACTTGGAATTCCAATCTCTTTCAATTCTCTTTTTGTCTTCGGAATGAATCTGGGCTGACAAGAATTCTCCAAACAGTCTGTCGCCTTCTTCTTTAGCTCTCGAACGTTTTCTTTCCCATTCCGCTTTTGCCTTAGCCTTGTCTTCACCTTCTTTGACAGGAGGCATATGTTTTTGTTTTAAATAGACATTTATGATTTCTAAGTAATTCGTCCCTTTTCGGAAATTGATTGATTCACGATTCTTAACCATCCAGTATTGGAAACCTTCAGTGAGTGTAAATTGCTCATAGGCTTTTCTATGGTTATCACCAAATACCTTGTAGTCATTAAGAAAGTCAGGCTTTCCAAGTTCCTCTTGCCTTCTTATTTGTTTGACTTTAAAAGGCTGTTCATCTGCAAGTGTCTTTATTAAAAATTGATTGGAAAAGTCTGAGGTTGGAAGTAAGATTAGCCTTTTGCTCTCATCGCTATCATCGAGAATAAGTCTTCTTTGGTAAACAGTTTCA
Organism: Sporocytophaga sp.; assembly: GCA_024707265.1. Taxonomy (GTDB): domain Bacteria; phylum Bacteroidota; class Bacteroidia; order Cytophagales; family Cytophagaceae; genus Sporocytophaga. The sequence continues at coordinate 53,720 of JANQAB010000001.1, forward strand.
CTGAACAATTTTTTAAGACGATCATACTGTCTTTCATAGACCTGCTCACCATACAATTCAATAATGTCTGCTTTATCAGAATCAAGGTTCTCCATTCTTTCCCATAAGTTTTCAGCAAAGAACAGATAAGCAGGAATCAAATCTCCTTTATAGTAACATAGAATTCCATTTTCTACCCAGGTGGCAAGCATCTCTTTAGTAGATGTATTTTCAGGATAAAACCTATTCCAATATTCCGACAATGGCTGTCCGATTTCTCTCTTGTACCATATAAAAGCTTTTAATTCTTCCTGAGATATTTCCGGATTATAATCCTTGAATACTTCTTCAAAACTCAGCAGTTCATGAGCTTCTGGCTTACCTATGTGATTTCTTATTTTAGATTTCGAGATGACTTTTTCTGTTACTGATCTTTCACTTTTATCAATAGCCTTTCGTATATTATTTGCAATCTCAACATCTGAAATTGCCTGTAGAGCAGAAATTTCCTCTTCAATGACTGTTTCAATAGTATTATCCTCCCAAGGCAGAAGAACACCAGAAGTATCAATTTTATTCAGAATATTCATTTCGCCAGCATACTTTGTTACTTCACCGAATCTTCCGGAAGCCTTATAAGGACTGCCCAATATGTGATCCGGATTTTTTTCTGAAAAAATTATCATTAATCAATAGATTCTGATACTTCTTTGCTGAAAGAGGAGCTGCATCTAAAGGTGATTCTACCTTTTTTAAAGGCGATTCGATTTCTTCATAATTAGCATAAGGAATGACATCATCTTTCGAGTTTGAATGTTCCTCGAAATGATCGCTTTCCCCTGAATATTTATTTAAAAGGGTGACAACCTCTTCTTCATAATATGTAATTCCTCTTGACTTATGATCTGCGGACAGGTAATACCCATACTTATCTACCGAGCCATCCCAGAAGACTTCAAATAATTTATGCAGGTTTCCTTTTGTGTCAAACACTTCATCACCTTTGCTGAATTTAGGTCTTCCATAAACATTCAAAGCTCCGGTATATTTTTTCATGAGTGCCAGTGCAAAGACATTGGCAGATACAGGATCAGTCAAAACCTTTTTAGCAAGTTCCGTATTGCCTGATTTAGCAGAAATCTGGATTCCGCTTTCAGAGTTCTCTACAATTATTGTTATATGCTCTTCATCGCTGACATACTGAATCCCTTTGGAATTTTCACTATAAAATTCCCATCCGTCCGGAAGATTAATAATTCTGTCATCGGCCAATAACAAAGGCTTTTGGGGCTTATTAGAAAGATTCGTCATAAAAATTACTTTTGTTTCTTCTTTTCAAGTGAAAGTTTTTTCTTCAGTAAATTCACAATCATTATTTGAGCTTCAGCTTCTTTTTCTTTTATACTTTTATCACTTTCAGACCGCTTCAAATATTCTGAAATTACCAATTTTCCCCTTTCATAGCTGTTAATCTCAAAGGCATTCTGATTATACAAGTCTTTGTTCCGGCTTTTTACTTTCTTTGTTTTAGGATCAATAAGTGTTTGTTGAACTTCATTCAGAGTATTGATTTCACGATCTAAAATCTCAATGCCCCTTTCCAAATCGCCCATTGGAAGATTGTTCTGAGCGCATGCCCACCACTGGACATTTTCTCTTTCTTCATTTATGTTATGGCCCAAGGTGTAAACACTTCTATAACCTGTATTCACATTCACATATGGATAATTTATATCCGTTGGGAAACCTAATTTTTCAAATATCGTTTTTCCTCTTTTTTCCCACTCTAACAGTAAATCCATTCTATCTATCTTGATCTTGTACTCTGTAGGATGAGAAAACTGAAGCAATTCAAACATTTGTGAAGGGCTTAAATTTGGAAGGTCTTTATTTGTAAGAGATTTAAGATCCGGAAATTTCCCTTTCTTAAACTCTTTCATAAGATCAGTTACGTAAATATCTCTGCAGCACCAAGGCTTTCTAACTGAAATTGGTATCATTACATTAGGAATAACCTTCTTAAAACCTTCATAGCTGCCGATGTAAGTCTTCTTATCAGGGGAGTGGGTTTGCTTATCACGAGCATTTCTGAAAAGATTATCCAAAGTAATATCCAGAAAATCTTCAATCGTTAACTGATCAGGATTTGCAAAGTCCCTTTTGGCAGACAAAACATGATTCTGATATACCAGAGCAGGAATAAACTCTTTTGCAAGTTCCTTATATGCCAATAATCTAAATAGTCCTTCTCTTAAGTAATAACCACTATCGGCCCTTTCAACTACAATAGGGGTCATACCTTTTCCACTTTTTATATGATCCAAAAGACCTTTAAAGAAGCTTTCATTTATGGGTTTGGATTCATCGTTACCGGGCATAGGAATTATATCCGCAACACGGATAATACCTAATTGTGCGGAATCAGTAACATCTATCCAGAGATCTAATTCACTGTATCTTCGAGAGAACTCATCAAAGAAAGTAAACTTTCTAATTTCATTTAAAAAACGATCACTTGTATGATCTTCAAAAAAGAATGATGGTTGTGCATCAGAATCAGCTGATTTATTCTTTAGAGGATAAAATTTATTTATCAAGGATAATTCCTTTGGATCAATCCTCTTTTCAATATGAACAAAGAAAATTTCATTCAATCCTGGCTTTTCTCCAAACAGATTTTCTCCTTGATTATCAGAAACAGAATCATTATAACTGTCTATTGCTTTTTTAAAGTTGTTTCTGCCTGAATCCAGAAGACGGTTCATGATAAGTACATTCCTTTCAGGCTTCTCTTCAAATAAGGCTTCCTGAGATATATAGTCTCCAAAGCTTAAGCCTGATGTCTGTATTGATTTTTCCAAAACAATTGATCTATTAATTGTTTCCTTCAAGCTACCTTTCGGAAGAGAAGCATTTCTGACAAGTACCGGGAGAGAAGTGATTATAATTCCTCTGAGTCTTTTTACACCCTCAGTGTCAGATGCAATTAAAGAATCTCGATCAAGCACTATACTGGAAAGAATCATTTCTACTAAATCCTTGCCTGCAGAGTTAAATCCTGAATCTCCCAAATAGGCTGCCTTCTCCTGAGTTGTAAGTAAATTACCTTCCACCAGAATATTTATGAGCTGTCTTTGGTCTTTGGCCACTGAGTAAAATTCAGAAAGCGTTTCATGTTCCCCCACCATAAGGCAGATACTGTCCCTGAGCTTTATATTGCTCTGAAGTATGCTACTGAGCTTAATGGCCTTGTCTAGCGGTCGTTCACTCTTCTTTGTTTCCTTGTTGTATTTGCTTATCTCAAGGGTGTTGTAAGCTGGAAAATCGTAATCAAATCTTACCAGAACTGGATTTTCAATCTTGATTAAATCGTTTTCGCTTTGTAATTGGAATGGCTTTGAAGTATTTCTTTTATCAAGAATCTTTTCTCCCATTAATGATGAAGTTAAATCAGTTCTGGAAATACCGAAAGCCTCACATTCATCCAATAGCATTTTCTTATATGCTTCATATCTTTCTGGAAACTTGTGTGAGGCAAGTTTGAGGCTCATAGTTCTATTATTGCCACTTACCACAAATCCATCAATGCTGATGATTGGAGTACCTGCCGGAGTTCTTGAAGTTGATAAAAGAATGGATGGTTCCAGATTTTGGGCTACATCAATTACCTTAGCCTGTGCATTGGGATCATCATGATAATTCCTGTCATTAATATTTTCAAACTTCTCATTTGTAGGATAATCTTTAGAAGATGAAAAGCTTATATGATTGTGCGAGGCTATAGTATTGTTCAGTTCTACAACTGCAAACTGACCTTTTCTTTTTTCACCATTTGGCATTAAGATCTCGATCTCCTTTCCTAAAAGCATCGGACTTTTGAAAAACCAAGGTCTTAACTTTCCTTCCTTTAAAAGTATAGTATTCTCTTTATTCTTAGTTGGTTCAAGGATTTCAGCTAGCAGATCATTTTCCAGAGGTACATAATCATTATTTTTTTCAAGAAGGGTTTTAAGATTGGAAAAAAAGATCTTTCTGCTCCTTATAATAATGTAAATCTCGGAAATGGGTAAATTTGAAATTTACATTGCTTATAAATGAATTCGTCCAACTCTTTGCAAGTTCATATTTACTTTCAAGTACTCCTATTGGAAGAGATCCAAGTGAAGAAATGGTTGTAAATCCATTGTTGTTATACATGACGAATCTCATTCCTTTAGTTACACTCTTGTAATCGGCTGGTTCAAAGGCCCAGACTACTTCTTCCATCGTTTCTCCTGACCTACCCGGAGATACCTGTTTCTTTTCATCCCCAGTATTCTTTAGATAATTGGCTATCGCAGCTTCATAATCATGATCCTTTTCAATATGAAGACCATAGGAAGTTCGGAGAATTTCTGCTTTTAGTTCAGATCCTATATTTGTATTTGAATACTTTTTATTCCACAATTCAAGGCTTATACTTCCATCATATAAATCACGATTTGATAGGATCTCCAATTCTTTATCAATCATCGTATTGCAATAAGACATTGCCTCCTGATAATTTTGGAAAACATTTTCAAAGGTTCTTGTAGTGACATCATCAAAAAGACAATTGCCATACTTGCAAAGCACACCATTGTTAGAATGATTGATCTTATGGCTCAGATAAATCTCTAATGAATTTAAAGGATAAGATGATTTAAAATTATGAGGATTGCTTCCCGCATCTCTTATAGAAGCGAATCTGGAGCTTGTCAGAAATAGTTTTTTAAAAAAGCCAAAGCCTATTGATTCGATTAAATTAGTTCTCCATTCAATGATTTTTGTTTTCTTTTCATTGATAGGAGGACTATTGAACATTTCATAAAAAATAGATCTAATATCATTCCATTCTCCCTGACTATATTTCCCACCACGTTTAGGTTTAATAATATTCATTGAATGCGATGCAACCAAAGAATTAAATACTGAATTTTCTCCAATCATTATTTTACCTTTTTTATAAAGTGTGTTCATGCAGTCGGCCAGTGTTCTGGACATTATCCTGAATGCCACTTCTTTGTCATTTCCAGTTCCGTTTATAGCATAATTGCAACCATTGCCATTCAGGTATTTCTGAGACAGATCATTTTCCATAGGCAAATAGACAAAGTATTGTCCTCTGTTTGGGCCGTATTGGAGCTTTTGGTATATAAGTTTATACTCGGAAAGAATTTCTTTTGACTTCTCAAAGAAATATTCATCAAGCTCTTCTTCATTCATTTTCACAGTCTCTTTCAGCTTTTCATTGAATCCTTCATTGCTATTTGACATACTTTCGTTTTTTAGCTCTTCTTTCACTAGAATGATTTCCGGTCCTCTGCATCATGTCATGAACGCAGAACTATGTTTTGGATTAACTCTATTTGGAAAAGATCCAGTTGTATCAGTCAATGAGATTTATATTGTACTCTTTTTCAAGTTCAACAATGGCCAGACCTATAGAAAGCCCCTGGTGGGAAACTTTATTAATGATGAGTCTTTCAAGCTCAGCATAGTTCTCAGGAGTATTCATTTCGCATACAGTTGGTGTGCTGATAGCATCACATAATTCAAGCTCTGCCTTTATAAGTTCCTTCAGCCGTTCAAGATTTGCCATTGGTTTTGCGTTTAGGTTTATTGACATTCTTAATTTTAGGTACAACATGGCTCCAATCTTTATACCTAAAGATCAGATAAGCTCCGCTATTATGTTTTATGATCTTGGCAGCATCAGCAAAACCTATTTCTTTTGCCTTTGCCACTGATTCCTCAGCTTCTTTTTTTAGTTGGTCTGGCACGATAAAATTTAAACTTCTTACCTTTTATCATCATTGTGCCTTTTTCTTCATATCTGATACCGTCCACACTCAGATAGACCTTATCTGCATCTATATTGGCTATACTTTTGATTTCCATAACTTCTTTATTTTCTTTTAAAAATTACTATGTCACATAGCACGTCTGTTCTATCAAACAGCCCATTAGCAAGCCTATAGGTGTCTTCAAGCAACTCACCCTTTTCAAGAATTAATTCTTTGGCTTTAGTCATTCCCTGCTGAAGGAAGGGGATACCTCCATTCGCCACTTCAACGCCTATGATATATATTAATAGTCCACCAGGATTCAGACAGTCAAGTCCTCTTAAAATAAAATACTCAACATAGGATAATGCCTTTGTATAACCTTTTTCACCCATGCCTGCATATCTTCCTGTAAAATCTCCATATGGAGGATTTCCAATCACTAAATCAAATTTTGGTAGATGATTAATATTTGATTTCAGAGATTCATTGTTTTTTATAAATCTTGACTCAAAATAATTCTGATGAAGTTCAAAATCTGGATAGAGTATTTTGGCTATCTGAAAGGAATAAGAATTAATTTCATATCCGGTACAATCTACTCCTTCAGGAACATACTTTAAAAAATCACCTATACCCATTGAAGGTTCTAATACTGGCCCATTATGATAGCCATTCTTAAAAGCCAGCTCCCACATCTTTGTAATGATCTTTTCAGGAGTATAATACTCATAAAGCAATTCTTTCCCCTTAGCTCCATGTTTTTCAAGGCCTCCATAACCTGTGTACTTTTTTAGAAATAACTTTTCTTCATATGTGAACGGAAGGTTTTTATCCTTTCTTGAATAAAGGAATTTTTCAATTCCTTTATTCACTAAGAAAGGATTAGAAAGGAAAGTGTAGGGAAGCGCCTCTGCATCTGTTTCTTCAAGCTCTGCCAGACCAGAGATTTGAGCGGGGGAAAGAGCTTGTTTTCCTTTTGGTTCAACCGCTGTGTTGTTTATTTGGAATTCATCTGTATCAGACCCTTCCTGAAACTCTTCAATGTTGTCAATATTTTTGCTAAGTTGAATCGGGCTATGTGAAAGCTCAGGTTCTTCGCTTATTTCAGGTTCTGGCATTTCTTCATTTACATCGTCTAAAACAATCGGTTCCTCTAATATTGGATCTGCTTCCAACTGTGGCACATCATTAGATGCAGTTGTTTCATTACCAGAAAATAATGTTAAACCTGTTTCTGATTCATTTACTGAAACATGCTCTAAAAAGCTCTGCCAGTCTTCCAATGATAATCCAAGCTTGTTCCAGTTAATTTTAATCTTGCTGTTAAAGCTTTTAAGGTCTGTTACAAACTTTTCTGGTAGTGACAATTCTTTTGTGAAGACATAGATTTTCCTGCCTTCTTTCTCTACAAAAAATTCCTGTTTATAATGAGCCTTAAGGTAATTCTTAAGTCCCAAGCTATTTGTAATTGACGATGCAGACATACCTTAACCTGAAAAAAAATTAGCAGATTGCGATCTTATGGCAACTGACTTTTTCAGCAAAGTCGATTTTTGATATACATGCCTGCCAGCTATCGGCTCCATACTTTTTTATGTAATGTATATCAGTCTCGGTTACATCTATAACCTGTCCTTCAGCTTTGTCTTCATCAATAAAGGTAAGTCCTTTTTTAAGCTCGGGTAGCTCTGTTTTCATCATAGCTACAAACTCATCTTTTGGAAGAGTTTTACTTATCGTCTCACCGTTCTCTTCTTTTTGAAAGGAAACAGTAATTGAATTTCCAATTGAACTGACGAGTACCTTAGATCCGTCTTTGAACTCGACTTCACGGCCTTGTACCGCATAAATCATTTCTTCCATACTTATTTGGTTTATGTTGTTTTTTTCAACAAGTATAAAGTCTGCAAAGAAGAAAGAAGTGGTGAAACTACTGGTGTTGATATTTTTTCAGATCTTCAACAGTGAGTCATTGTACCGGATAGTGATAGTTTTGTACTTTTTGTGGTAAATTAAAAAATACCCTGAAGATTAATTATTTCGTAACATTAGATTCATTATTTTTAAGACTTGGTTAGTACTGAAGATAGCATCAATACTACCTTACAGGTAATTTCATCATTTGCTATTAAGAATACTAGTAGAATTCAAATCAACCGTAATGTAGTTCTCCCAATACATGACGTTTACTTTTCCCCATAATGTCTGTAGTTGCAATGGCATTATATTTTTGCTGATTCCTACGGCAAAAGGAAAAATGTCAAAAACAGGAAAAATGTCAAAATCGGGAAATCGGGAATTGTGAATATCTGCGGGTTTTTCCGTTTTCAGGAAAAATAGGAAAAACGGCAAATTCAGGGAATTCGGAGAAATTATAAAGCTTAGTTTTAAACAAAATACAATGAGACTGCAACGTTTTAGATAAACGTTCGTCTACGGTATAATTAAGGATATTTTAATTTTTTAAAAATGGAAACTTTTAACAAATACGACAGGATAATAATATTAGAAAACGGTAAAATCACTCACCTGATAATTTCCGAAGAAAATGCTCCGGATAAAACGCTTCCCAAAACTGAATCTGATGATTATACAGTGGAGTACCTGTTAGAGAATATAGTAGGTAATATCAAGTATGCAGACCTCATTATTTTTATACTTTCACAACCTGCCGAATTTGCTGTATTAAAGCAGTTGACAGCCTCTAAAGATTTTTCTGCTAATAGAACGGGGATTTTGGTTCTTGCTTTAGGGCTGGGCAATGATAAAATTTCCGAGCTCCAAAAAATTGGAATTTCTGATGTCCTTACTGAAAAGAAAAATATTGAGGAAGTACTTAAAACACTAACTCCTCTTAACAAAAGAATAAGCATATAAAGTTAACTCTCATAAGTAACCATAAGGCAAAACTGCAGCATTGATTCACAATGTGAAGGTTTTGCTTTATTTTTTTGTTCACATTCTTTTTACATATAGTTAACTCTATCATAGTTTTCTTTAATTTCACCATGAAAAAAACAAGCTATGAACCAGTTATATAACCTTGAACAAACTTTTAGAACAGTGCAGGAGATTCTTCAAGCAAATCATTTTTTTAAAGTATATAAGGAATTTGAGCAGGAGATAGGATTGTATAAGAAGGAACTCAGGAATTGCCAAAAGGATTTGCCTATTTATGATATGTACGCCCGAGATCCTTCCGTTTTATGGCATCTTGGTATTAAAGATTATTTTGAGATTGATATTACTACCGGATTTGAGAATGAAAGTTACCAATTGCTTTGGAATATTGGGAAAGTCAAAGAATATATTGCCAAACAACAGAGCCAAGCACAGGCTATACCTGTAAATTTTGACCAAATACACCATAAGGAAGACCATCTTGAGGAGAACAAATTATATAGGCTTAGCTCTCTTGATTCTTTTAATGAACCAATCATACTGGCATCCATACCTGCAATAAATAAGTTTATAATCATAGACGGGAATCATCGGTTTCATATTGCCAAGTCCCAAAAACATCATTCTATAAAAGCAATCGTATTGCCGTTATCCGTGCATATCGATTTTATCTGCTTTGATTCAAGCAAGGTTTGTTTAAAAGTTCACCATAATATCAGTCTTCTTTTATCTCTTTGCTTAAGTCCTAAAAAACAACCAAAAAGTGTAAATAAAAATCTTGGTATTCATGACTATTATCCGATCACAGGGAATGAGTTGAAGTTCTCTTCACTAAAAAATAATCTCCTTTCATTAAGGCAAAAATTATCCGCTATTCCTCTATTTTCCTAAAAATCTTTAGCTTTAAAAACGATTTGTCTGTAAAGGAGTTCTGATCTTTCGGGATCAGCCTCCTCTAAACCCCACTGCTCATATATTCGCTTCAGCTTCATTTTGAACTGATAAATCTCTTCATCCAGTTGCTTTAACTTATTTAAATCAACTTCTTCTTTAAGTTGATTGTCTATACTGCTATTACTATATCTTGCCGATACAATACTTTTAACCCTGCTTATTGCCATACTCCCCAAATGAAGCATCAGAAAGATTTCATCATGTTCACATGAAATACTTTTAAGACCGGAATTTTCTCTTTGCTTCTTCCAGTTCTTATACGCTTTTAGTGCAAGCTTTTTGACATGTGTTATATCTTCATGGATTATCTCACCTACATACAGGTTCTCAAACCTGATCCTCCAATGATCCTGTTTAAAGAGTACTTTATCAATCTCGATAAGATTTTTTCGCCAGTATACCTTCTCTGTAATAATAATAGGCCCCACTTTTTGACTTTTCCCATTTCATAATTTTCCTGTTTATGACATTTTTGTGTGTTTAGGAGAATTTCCGTTTTTTCCTGTTTTTGGAGTTTTTCTATAGCTACTGATCTTCTTTGGCTGAAATTTCCGAATTCCGTTTTTCCTGATTTTTGGGGTTTTGAGCGCATTGTCCTTTATGAACACGCTTCGAATCCGTAGAATCTAGTAGCTCGTGACAATACTCACAAGTCCTGGCTGATTCATCTTTTTGTTTCAGCAATTCAAGCTCTTTTTCGAGTGTTTCTTTCTGAATGAGGATTTTTCCTGAATCTTTCAGGGAATCGGAAAGTCTTATTATCTCTGATTCGTTTTCCTGTTTTTCCGTTTTTAGTTGAGCGCATTCCGATTCTATTTCCTGTTTTTCCGATTCCAGAATAGATATTCCACATCAATCTGACCCCCTTCTGCACGGAAACTGACCCCGTGTTCCACGCATATTGACCCCACCGTCCAGGAGGATCCATAATTGGATTCCACGGATCTTGACCCCGGGGTCAAATTCAGTGTTACACGGATATTGACCCCACCCAAAATACCACCTTATAGGTGTAGTGTTGTGCAGCCGGATTTAAGTAAGCTTGCGCCCTTTACTTAACTCCTAATCGCATGGCTGCAAAACTAAAAGACATGAGCGTTATCAAACAGATTTTCAGGCTCTATCAACAGGGACACTCAATAAAAGGGATTGTACGCCTGACTGGAGTATCCAAAAACACAGTAAAGAAATACTTGAGACTCTCGGAAGTAAGCCCTCACCAAGTAGAAGAGCTTACGGCCTGGGATAATGAAAGGCTGGAGGAATACTTTTCCAAAAGAGGTGATCCAGGCTCTATAGGAAGACAGGGAGAGCTTGATGACCTGTTACCATACTTCGAACAGGAGTTAAAGCGTCCTGGTGTCACTAAATGGCTTTTATGGGGAGAATATCGACAGTCTTACCCGGAAGGCTATGGATACTCAAAATTTTGTTATCAAATAGCCAGCTATCTTAAAGAACAAAAGTCAAGTCTTCATATAGACCACCTTCCAGGGGATAAAGTCTATATTGATTTTGCAGGTAAAAAACTTAATGTCACAGACACAGAAACAGGAGAAGAAAAGCAGCTTGAAGTTTTTGTAGCAATATTGGGATACAGTCAGTTAACCTATGTAGAAGCAGTAAGGTCTCAAAAACAGGAAGACTTTATTGCTGCTTGTGTGAATGCCCTTCATTATTTTGGAGGCTCTTCCAAAGCCCTGGTATGTGATAATTTAAGATCAGCAGTAGACAGAGCTTGCCGCTATGAGCCTTCAGTCAATGAGACCTTTACTAATTTTGCCAATCATTATCAGATGGTTGTTCTTCCAGCCAGGAGCCGGAAGCCACAAGATAAAAGTCCGGTAGAGAATGCAGTTAAAATTGCATATCAACGGGTTTATGCTCCGCTCAGAAATCAAACTTTTTATTCTATTGGAGAGCTTAATAAAGCTGTTCAGGAAAAGCTTCTACTGCACAATCAGACCCGCTTCCAAAATAAGGAATACAGTCGTAAAGATGTTTTTGAGAAAGAAGAAAAAAGCCTCTTGCTTCCCTTGCCGGAAGAACGGTTCCAAATGAAAAACTACAAGGAGGTTACTGTTATGAAGAACTGTCATGTTCAACTCCGGGAAGACTTTCACTACTATAGCGTTCCTTATCGTTTTATAGGGAAGAAAGTAAAGCTGATCTATACTAAAGATCACATAATGATTTTTTATCATGGAGAGCAGATTGCTTTCCATATCCGAAGCTACCAGAGATACAAATATACTACAGTGAAAGAACATTTACCTTCTCACCACCAGTTTGTCAGTGACTGGAATCCTGAAATGTTCCTTAGCTGGGCTGGCAAGATCGACCCAATAGTTCAGGATTACATTCGTACAGTCATGGAACGTAAAATTCATCCTGAACAAGCCTATAAAAGCTGTTCTGGAATCCTTGCCATTGCGAGAAAAGTAGGCAAGGATGAGCTTATTGCTGCATGTGTCAAAGCCACTCAGCTTGGTGTTTTCAACTATAGCTTCATTAAAAGAATTATAGAAAACGGATATGCAAAGCGAAACACAGAAGAGGCGCAAACTTCTATTCCTATCCATGACAATATCAGAGGCTCCAATTATTATCAATAGTACTAAAACTAAAGTAAGATGAATCAACAAACACTTAGCAAACTTAGTGAACTTAAACTTACCGGAATGCATCGGGCTTATGAGAATATCCTTCATATCCATAAGAATGAACTACTAACCGCCGATGAGCTGGTACAACTTCTGGTACAATCAGAGTGGGAAGAACGACATAACCAAAAGTTACTGCGATTGACCCGGTCGGCCAAGTTCCGTTATCAGGCGGCAGTCGAAGAAGTCACCTTTCCTGCAAAGCGAAACCTGGACAAGAATTTATTTTTAAGGCTTGCAGATTGCAGCTTTATTGATCGAAAGGAAAACATACTCATTACCGGAGCTACAGGTGTTGGAAAAAGCTTTGTTGCTTCGGCTTTAGGGCATCAGGCTTGCAGCAAAGGATATAGAACTCAATATTTTAACCTTCAAAAGCTTTTTACCAAAACTGCTATGGCTAAAGCCGATGGAACATACGTGAAAGAACTTGGTAAGATTGAAAAAAAGGATATCCTTATACTGGATGATTTTGGCTTGCAGCCTTTAGATACGCAAAAAAGGCTGGAGTTACTTGAAATAATAGAGGATCGGCATGGAAGAAAGTCCACTATTATTTGCTCCCAGTTACCTGTAAACAAGTGGTATGACATCATCGAAGATAGTACTATCGCAGACGCTATTCTTGATCGTTTAATAAATGGCGCACACCGTTTAGAGTTAAAAGGTGAATCAATGAGAAAAAAATAATTACTTTTGTACTAAACCAAGTCATGCAGATTTAAACTGCACAACAACTCTTGAGGGGGTCAACATCCGTGGAATGAGGGGTCAGATTGCGTGGAATAACTATTCCAGAATTTTAATACCTGATTCAAGCTCTGAGATTTTTAACAGATGCTGATCCGGAAGCTCTTCATTGGCCAGTGCCAGTTCATTTAATTTTGCTGAGAGATATGAAAAGCTGATAAGCCCAAAACCGAACATGGCAGAAAAAAGGAATTCCGCAATTCTCTTGTTTGTCTCCAGTGAGAATACTCCAGGCCACTGGTAATAAAGAAGATTTATTAGCACGATCAGGAATGCAAAAACTCCTGCTTCCCAGTAACGATTCATCTTGATCCAGGCGATTACTGATAGATCTATTACAACTATGACAAGTACTGATTCAAGCCAGTCTGCATACTGCCAGCTAAAAATTTCTGTAAGCTTTTTCTTTGATACAGAATAATAGACTGCAGTACTGTGTTCAAGATTATTAATCATGTATAAAGTGATGATTATGGTAATAGCACGTTTTAGTCCCGGTATTAATTTCCGGTTGACGGATATGGTAGTTTGCATGTTTTTCCTGTTTTTCCGATTTTAACTTTTTTTCCTGTTTTTCCGGATTCTGACCTTTTCCGGAGTTTTCCTGTTTTTCCCTTTTTCCGATTTCTTCATCAATCAGCTGTATTAGGTCTTCCCAATTGGCCTGTACTGCGTGTCTTCTGAATAGCTGAATATCCTTAAGCCCAAATTCCGGCATTAGCTTTTTGGCTTTTTCCAGATATTCGGTGGATTTGGGAATTACTGCGGTAGCCGTAAATGTCCGGGTTTCCGGTTTTTTCTGTTTTTGGAGTCTCTTCAAACTTACTTTGGCTTTCCTGATTTGTGGATTTTCCGGTTTTTCCGAATTCATCACGGCATCAAGAATATCGTTTGATTGGAAATTCTTATAGCTGTTAGCTTTTTCCAGATATGGCGATCTCTGCTGTTCATAATAAGCACTAATGAATTCGCTTATCACAATCACATCTATCCGGTCATATAGACGGCTTTGCTGACCGTACCTGCCTGCTTTGGCATTGGAGAAAACCACTATAAGTTCTTCAATCGTAAGATCTGAGAAATGAGTACAGATCATATAGGCAATTTCATCCACCTGGGCTTCGCTGATATTTTTTCCTACATTTATGGATTGAGCAAAATCAATAAGCAGATAGCTCACAACTTCGACAGTTTCTTCAGAATGCTTATTGTAGCATGTCCTGATTGAATTGCCCTGCTCAATGGCCTTTGAAACGGTCATTTCGGCTTTAAACCGGATGAATGCTCTTACATGCTCCTCATCAAAAAACTCAACCATATTTTTTCCTAAAGCGGTCAAATGAAGGTTTTGCGCCATTCGGACTGGCTTTGCGTTCTGTTCCATTTACTTTAAGTTGGTTTATGATTTCACTGAAATATTTTTCTATGCGCTCGAAGCCGATCATGCCCCTGTAAAATTTATCCAGGGTATCCCACTTGAGGAGAATGACCTGCCAAAGCTCTACAATCTGGCTATTGAGGTCTTCTTCACTTATCATGGCATCTTTCTTTGCCCGCCTGATAAGTCCTTCCAGATGGCGTATAATCCCCTTAATTGCCTTATTGCCATCAAAAGTATTACCGTATGGCTGGCCAAACTTGTCTTCCCAGAGCTTTATGATGCGGGGCCTCACAGGATGGGGGGCGCTTGACCGGATAAGATCTTTTCCGGTTTTTGCCTTTCCCCCGGTTTTTCCTGTGTTATCAGACTTTTCCTGTTTTTCCGGATTTCCGGAATAGCCTGATTTTTCCGCATTTCCCTGTTTTCCCCGATTTGGTGGTTTTTCCTGTATTTCCTGATCGGGGAAAATTTCCGGAATTACCGACTGTCCGGTATTTTCCGGTAAAGGGGAATTTTCCCTGTTCTGGGAAATTGGAGGAGGTGATTTTTCCGGATTTCCTGTTTCCGGTTTTCCGGGATTACACGGTTTTTCCCGCTGATCTGTCAAGTCATTATCCTGTTGTCGCAAGTGCTTGTTTAAGCCTGTTTCAGTCTCTTCTTCGCAGATTTCTTCATGGGATAAGACTGTTTCGGTATTTTTCGGCTTTTCTGAGCCTTCTATATCCGGATTTCCGGGCGCAACATCTGGAATTTCATTTTTTTTGAAAATATCTTTTTCCGGATTCTCCGGTTCTTGGGCTTGTTTTTCCTCGATTTTATCTGGCGGGTCAATTTCTTTTTGAAAAAAAATTTCTTTTGTTTTTTCAAGGGGGCTAATATTAGCCGATAGGCTAAAAAAATTAGCTTCGCTTTTTTCTTTTTTAAAAAATTCAGTTTGCTTTTCTTTTTTTTCCTTTACTTCACTTTCCTCTGCTTCGCTTTGCTTTGCTATGCTATGCTTTACTTTGCTTTGTCCATTATCAGGCAGATTTTCGTCATTAATCCCGGGATTAATTGAATTAATCCCCGCAGAATTAATTTCCACTTCTTTTTCTTCACTATTTGATGCGGGTTGAGTTAAAATTTCTTCCTTAAATACTTCTCCTGACTGTTCACTTTTCCTGCCTGACTTTAAGTATGGGCGTATATCTATTAAAAGGTATTCCTCTATATGGACAATCTCTTTTCGTTCTTTTGCTACATGTATCCATATCTCCTGTATCTCCTTTGATGTTAATATCTGATATGAATTGTACATACCGCAGTCAAAAACGCCTTCTGAAAGAAGCTCTTTAACAACCGCCTTAACTGTATCATAATTAAAACTATTAGTGAGAGCAAAAACTTTTGCTTCCTTGTCACTCCACTTAAGAAAATACCCCTTCTCACCATGAATATCTCTGAACAAATAATCATAAATAACATAACCTTCAAAGCCATGTAAAGCCCGTATGAGCAAAACACGGCTATCTATCCGGGTAGGATTGGGGAAATAATCAAGTCCCTGTTTTAGTTTAGCGCCTGCCATAAATCTGGGATTTTGTATTTGAACTTACTTTGGTAAATCTTTTGGATCTGCTGGTAGATTTGTTGAACCAGGTTTTACAGCCTGGAAACCTTAAATGAAATTTCATTAAGGCGTGATCTGCTCTGCCAATTATATTCAAATAGTATTCTTGGAGAATATGATCTGTACTTGATATTTTTTGAAGAGCTGTTAAGCTTGAAAAGGCATGGCCCTTAAGAAGGGAAAGAGAGTATTTAATAATTTGAAGTTCATCAAATGTCCGGATTTTATTACTGGAATATCTTCCTTTGTAAATTAGCTTAGGACATGTTATGCAAAATCGAATTCTTTTTATACTCATATTTTTATAAATAATAAAGACATGAGAATTCCAGCTATATGAAAAACATATAGTAGGAATGCTCATAAATATGTTTTTGAAAAAAGCCGGTCAGAGATCACTGACCGGCAAACACAACACATAACTACATGCGCACAAGCGCAGGCAAGTATTTATAAAGGCCGGGACTAAAATGTATTTTTAGTATGCCTGTTTAGAAAATCATTTATGCTTTTTCTGGAATAGTGAATTGTTCTTCCATGCTGACTGAAAAGAATTTCTCCGTTATCACGCAAACTCTGAAGCTTTGACTTTTTAACGTTAAGCAGACGCATAGCGTCTTTTGCATCTATCCACTCTTCTTGTTTGGGAGCATCAGATAGTCCTAATTCTTTAATATGAACAAAGAAATCCTCCTGAGTCTCTTTTCGGACTTTTAATGAAACCCTTTCTAGTATTTTTTCCAACTCCTCTTTCGTTAAAACAATTACTTCCATAAAATTAAAAATGTGTTTTAATGAGTATAAAAAAATTAAAATCTAAACGTCAGGTATGGATCATTTATTTACATACAGGACCTATTAATAATTGATTGATGTAAAGTAAAATATTTTAAAAATAACATTCCAGCCCAAAATATATCATAGACTTTTAAGTCACAGTGTGGGGTTGAAAGGCTCTCTTACGACTTAAACAATCTCCAATAGTCTCAAATAACATCAAAGAATGAATTGATTTAAATCAATAAGATTTTTTACATTCCTTTTTTATCTTGTTTAAAGCCATAAAAATTTTCAGTTACGCTCAAACAGGTTAAATTTTTTTTTCATTGCTGAAAATTATCTCAATGCCAATATTGTCACTTATGCCTGATTCTAAGTTTGTTTTGAATGATTTAAGCTTATTAAAGATAGTTTCAATGCTTAGATTGATACTAAAATTATTTTTAATAAATTCTGCTAGTTTCCTGTTTGACTCATCAAGTAATGGTGTGTCATTGTCTCCAAGAGTATTATTTTTAAGCTTATAAAAAATGTAAATCAGAGTATCCGGATCACCAGACCAGTTTAGACGTTCATTCATACTTAATAGACTGCCATTTTCTTTCCTGGCCTTATTTAGTTGGTGGATATGCGAATGGAGTTTCCTTATTACAAGTGCTGAACTACCTGAAATGGTTTCCCGGCCAATGCCAAGGTCATTTCTGATTGCTATGATAGCTTCTTCCAGAAAACTAATCTTACTAGCAAAATTTTCAATTGTACTCGCTTTTGATCTGATAGATCTAACACTCCATTTTCCGTTGGATTTGCATTCTTTAATATCCATGAGCTGACTCCCTTTAATTAATTAAAAAATTGATTGAATTGTAACTGATAACTCCTAAGCAAAAACTATTCAAATCATTATTTACGATTTACGGCAAATAAAATTGAACAATGTGATGGAAATGTATAAAAAAAGGAGAATAGAAATCAATAACCACTATTGGTAATAAATGAGATAAGAATTATCTTGGTAATGCCAATTATTTTATCATACCAAGATGAAATAAACAGCATAAGATCACCTCATTCAATTACATTTAATCTATTTATGGAAACGAATATTAAAGATTTTATTAACTGGATATACAAGGAAGCACTTATTAAAGGGGGATATGAAAATAAAATAAAATTGCCTGGAGAATATGTATCTGAACATTATAATATAATCAAAAGATTTACTTTCAAATTTGATAAAATTGCAAAGAATGAATTAGATGGGGCACCAATCGAATTTGTTGCCAATGTTGCAAAAAAGTATTTCATTTTATTGATAAAATCACCATTAGTATTTGAAGGTGATAGTAATGAATTTAAAATTTATGAAACTCAATATGATTCGTTAAATGACATATTGAATTGGTTATTTATTGACGGACTTCGAAAGTCGATTGACATCTATAAAGAACATCAGTTAATTTATATGGCATTACATGATCATGGAAAAACTATACCAGAACTAGAAGAAGAAACACTATATGGGCCTAATTTTTTTAAAGATAATTATATGCCTAAAATTTTCGATGTTTACAAACTCGTTATGACATATACAACAACTGAGAGAAGGGTCGGGAAAGACGATATATCGAAAACAACTACAACTATAAAATATATCATCTATAATTCTAGCTATTTAATATTTAAGGACGAATATCTATACAGTTTAATCCCAAACACCACCATTTCGATTGAATCAGATTATACTTACGGTTTCTCAAGTAAACCTTACTATTCTTATAGAATCAATTTAGATCAAACTTTAACAGACAAATTTCATAACCAGTATGATATTTATAAACATTATGAACATCAAATTAAAAGCGGAAGGGTAATAAAAAAGGAAGATGATGAGAATTTGATAAAATATATTAAAAGCCTAAACATATCTTAAAAAAACAAACCAGCTTCGGTAGAGGATTGAGAGCAGAAAAAAATCAATCCTAACTTTACTGAAATTAGAAATGGAAATCAAAAGTCCAGATAGAATCTACATCATCTGGTTTATTTAAAGTTGGAATGTTAAATTTATAAACTTCATTTAAATAAGTTCGAGCTAAAGATATTATAGTGTAAATCGCGTCCTTTAAGGTTATACTTTTTTGAGGTTTACTCCAACCAACTTCGCCATGTCTCGCATTTATCCCAAGCAAACCAAAATTATTTGCCATTCCGGTAAATGCTTTAACATTATCTTCAACGTTTGTCATTTTGATGATATCTATCTTTTTTAATCCTGAATAGTATTTTAATGTATCTAAAATACTATAAAGATTAATCCAAGAGGAGCCTGTGCCAAATTGTAATAATAAAGCTAAAATATCTTTATTAGTTTTTGATAAGAAAATTAATTGTGAGGTAATATCAGTTGACATTTTTGTTTCAATGCTACTATAAGGAAACATTGGTATAGTCGGCTCAATATTATTAGGGGTTATCCTTTCACTTCCCTTGTATAAATTTGACAATCTAAAAAAATAGGAAGGTTTATTTGGATCGTCAAAGTATCCCAAAAGTATAGCATTTACACCTAAATATATTCTTCTTAAACTTTCACCTCTGCTCCAAATTACTATTGGATCATCTAATTCATTTAAATGTATCGACGAGAATTGCAGTTGCGTGTCTTTTCCATCCTCTTCATCACGGAGTAAAGAAATTTCCTCTCCGAGAATAGAAGTTGAATCATCAAGCAGTATAGGATTACTTGTTGGATCAATTGTAAAAAGGAATTTGTATTTTTCCATAAACGAAAAAAGTTCTTATTTATATATATAACTGTTTTCCCATAAAGACATGGTGGAATACCAAAATTAATAAAAATTCATCTACTAGGCCCTAATCATATTTAACTTTGTTATTGGAGGTAGACTTTCTCATCCTATTATGTGATAGAATCAAATGTTAATTTTAATCTATTTAACTCTTCATAATTATCTTTATTAAATGGCACTAGCAAAAAATCCCAATTAGATTGAGATAAAAACGGTTCCAGCTTTTCTTCAATGAGAATCCTTAAATAGTTGGAATTGTCTTGAAAAGAATCTCCACCAATTCTTAAGTCAATCTCAAGTATATAATTAAATTCATTGTTATTCTGGAAAAGTGAGGTATTGCTTAAAAATTGATTCGGTGTTATTACCACGTAAGATGAAAGACTTGAATTGAGGTTTAATATAACAGAAAACCACTTTTCAAAATTGTACCACCCAAACCTGTCATCAGTTTTAAGATTTAGCTTGGAATCAAATGTATTATTGAAAACTTCTGCAATCTTATCAATTGATTCTTCAGATTTTAATCCAATATAGAATGAGGTTGACTCATATCCGTAATAGACCAAATTATCTATTAATTCATTGTACGATTTCAATCGGAATTTCTCTTCAAAACCGTTTTCAGCACACTCCAATTCAAAATAGACAATTTCCGGAGCTTCATATTCCGCTTCAACATTATAACCATAATCAAAGCATAGCATCGTATGCCCATCCATATGGGAAAGAATTGGAAGTCTATTTAAATTAAGAAATCCAGATTCTGATAATTTATCAAGTTCTTCTTTATCCATATACTCTTGAAGAACATCTTTAAGCGTTTTATAGCCTTTATTATTTTTAATAGGATCAAAAGTGGAGCCATTGTATAAAAGTTCACTTACTTCCCCATTTAGAATTAAAGCACGTTTCCATAAAAAACCTCCATTTTGCATTTTCATGTGTTCTCTATAAAGAAGAGGAAACTTAAACCCAATTTCAATTTCCTTTTGAACTATTTGTTCTTCTGTTCTTCCAACACTTTCTTCATTAAATCCTTTTGCAGGTTGTTTCCAAATATTTTCTATCATGTGAGAATTTTAAGTTGCCGAAAGTCTAAAGAAAAGAAATTTGACATAACTAATTAACCAAATGACAATGATGCCAATTTATTTAGGTGAAATGACAACTTTGAATTTTTCACTTCGAAATGCACCAGTATTAAATCCTACAACTTTACCAGGAAGGCACTTTGGTGTCCATACAACATTTTGGCCATCCATTTGAAATAGAGAAGTATTGACAATATCTCCAAATGGATGTAAAATTTCAAATTCATCGTAACTGGAATCTACAGGCCCTACTTCAACTTCTATTCTAGGAGGAATTTTATTTTTAATTTTATTTATCTGATTTTTTATTTCTGTAACTGCAGGACTAATTGCTGCAATTAAGTTTTTATCAGACCTATCAGGATTATATACCGCCATTGTTAACCCTTTTAAATCAGATGGCAAATGTTGGTTTGAATTTCTAGGCTGTATTGCAAAGACTCTTTCTTTACCAATAATACCTATTGATAAACCGAACTCAAATAATACATTATCTCTAACAGTTTTCTGTTCTTCCGTTCTTATAATAGAAACATCATCAGGTGTAAATACAAATATCGCAAAGTCCGAAGAACTAAATTGTTGAATTAAATCATCTAGTGTATAAGAACTAAAATTAAAAATGCCTTGGGTCCATACCGTTGGTTCAGAACAATAATCTAAAGCGACTTGTATTGAATTAGCAATATCAAGTGCTTCCCTCGAACTGCCTATAAAAATTCTTGGTAATTTATCGTTCTCTGGTTGGTTTATTGTTAAAGTTGCCATTTTTGAAAATTAAATTTTTACTTGATTTATAAACATATATAAAAAATGCGGCATATTAAACACTGCACTTGAAAATTATCATCATCCCCCATGATAAAAATACCTGATAATAGCGGTTATGCAATTGTTCAGTAAATTAGTACTAGAAATTCTTATCTTACTAAGTAAACCGATTATCAAGGTTGTAATTCTATCTTCTTTGGCAACTCAAATTTTAATATCTCTTCAATCTCAGTTATAAACCAAGCTCCTCTATCTTTAATTTCCTCTGAAGTCCATTGGACAAATTCTCCTTTGCAAAAATCATCAACAATTTTCTGAGAGATCCGGAAAGAAGTAATTCCATCCTTCTTATTGTTGTCTTTGCCAAACCCTTGATAAATTTGCATTTTATCATCAAATGAATAATTCTTTGCTTCGATATTTTTTTTAGAGTATAGCAAAGTCAGGTTGCCAGCAGTGTGTAATAATTTTTGGCCTATTTCTTTATTAAAATAATTCCATTCTTCACGACTTGTAAAAGACTGAGGAAGTATATGCTCTAATTGTAAATGCTTATCAATTCCATAAAATGTGGAAAAAGACTCTTCCATATGATTATATTCAATCATCAAAAACAAAGCCTTAGCCCAGGGTTCGTAATAAATATTACCATAAATATTCTGATTTACAGAACCAATAATTTTATCACTGATTATTTTTTCATCCAGAATAGTATTGATTTCGGTAAGAGTTTTCTTATCCTTTATTGCTCCAATAAGATTAAAGGAAGTTTGTTTTACTGCAGTTAATGTTTTACCAGCAATCCAGTATAGATAATAAAATCTTCTGAGTGAAAACTTTAATCCTTCTATGTCTGAATATCCAGAATGTAAAGCAGTAAGCATAATCGTCTTCCAATAAGTAGCCCAAGGTAAATACCACATAGAATATATAACCTTATCACCAGCTTCTTCAAATAGCACATCTTTATATTGCTTCACGAATGATTTAAAATCATTGATTATAAGATTTGAATCTTTCCCCTTAAATTCTGCCTCCAATTCATCAACTAATGATTTTTTAGGATTTCTACCAATTAGGTAATATTGGTAAAAAGTGAATAATTCAGTTAGGCTGACATCCAAATCTTCCGTTAATGATTCAATATATTGCCATTCAGAAATAAATTGATTGTGTTTAAAGTCATCTTTAATATTCGCAAGTAGAATACTTTTTAACAGATCACTCGATGAAAGATCTAAGCCTCTATCATTTAAAACTTGAAAAAGCTTAATCGCAAATGCTCTGTTAGAAGAGGTGATTTTAATAATTTTCACTTGATTGAAAAGATAATTTATAAAGTCACCAGCAACTCGCTCACCTAGTGAAATTAATTTATCATGAAAAATAAAAGCAGTATTAATAAATCGGTATTTAGGTGAACTATCAATCTCCCATTTTGTAGGTTTTCGAAGACTAGAAAAGTCAGTGTTATTAAAAATTATGCTTTCAAAATCATTTTGATGATTGGCATGAGTGTGCAATCTAAGTCTGCTCACCTCATTGGTGTTCATAATACAGCTATTAATTTTCCCTATTCTGACCACATTTGGATTTTCACCTGGATCTATTTCTCTATTGATATTTGGATAAACGGTTCTTAAGACATTAAATAATATTATCAAAGTTGTTAGTCTTTGTTGCCCATCAACAATGTCCTCAAATGAACTATCTGGCACAACAATTAGAGAACCTAAAAAATAATTGGAATCAACTTCTTTACTTTCTTGATTATTCTGAAAGGCTGTATTTATATCATCCCATAACTTTTCAACATGTTCATCCTTCCAGCTATAAGGGCGTTGATATACGGAATCTTATACAATGGGTCACCATTTGTAAAAACTTGGCTGATTGTCAAACTTAAAGGAGTAAAAATATCGGTCATAAAATATCATTTAATTTTAAATAAATTTTCTTTATAGAGAGCGATCAAAGTGGACTATGAATTTCTACATTCCATGAATTTCTTTTGCCTTTTTCCAATTCTTCTTTAAAATCGGTTTACTGACACTGGTTTCTCCATTTGAAAGTTCTCCTGAAAAATGACAATACTTCTCAGCATATTCGGCATCTGCAAATTCGTTCCATTTTTTATACGCATCATAACATAAGGGTTTTTCAACATTGAAAGGAATCTGGATTCCTGTTCTTATGCAGAATCCCATTAATTTTTCAGATGAGATAGTATTTTTTTCTTTTCAACCTTTTCTTGACTATCAGGGGAAATCTTTTGGACTGTAACTTTTATTTCTTCTGATATTCTTAAAAGCCTCTCAACCTCACCATAAGCTTCATTATATAAATCTGTATCTTCAGACTTGGTTATTAGGATTCCCATCTCATTGTTGTTGATTTGAGAAAATTCATAAAGGTTCATAGAAGTAATAATCGCCTCAGATTCATTTATATAACATTTTGCATGTAGATTCTTACAAATGCTCGTTCTTATTCCTATTTGTTTTTCTAGCCAATTGTTTTCGTCCGGCTGAAGCTTATTATCACGATATATTATCCTAATATCCCTTTTTAAAAGATTAAGGTTTTCAATATGCTCTTTTATTCTCTCATTAAATTGAAGATACGGACTAACTAAGAATAACTTTTCTTTGGTGCCTTTTATTAAAACTTCAAGATGATAAGAAATACCTGTAGTATTTAAGAATTTTGCCATATAAATATTTGTGTAAATAAATTTCGTTTGTATTTAAAAATCGTAAGTTCAATACTAAGTTTTTTCAGGTCAGCTAGTGTATATTCTTTTTTCTTTTTCTCTTCAAGTGGATTTAATAACTTGAGAAAGCTTGCCTTCAAGAAATTTATGCGCTTAATTTTTAGCTTGTTATAATAATTTACAAACGAAAATATAGCTTCCCTACTTTTTAGGTCTATTCTATATTTGAAAAAGTGTATTTCCCAATATGGATCTTCTTTGCAATAAGTATCCTTATTTTCTAATTGGTTAACTATCCTAAAGCCCTCTGCTATTAAAGAATTATAAGCTTCAAATAATTCATGATCAAAAAAATGTTCAGTTACAATTCCACGTATAGTTTCTCGTCCAATGAATTTTGAGATACAAGATCTATGATTACCTTCCCCAATATAAAAATCATCACCATACTTATGGTAAGAAGGTTCATGGACATCTGGCTTTTGGTCTAAAACATAATTAAATTCTTCAATAGAAATATCAAAACGACTTTCGTGTTTTAACCCATTGAACATTTGAATCCATATTTTACCCTCATAATCAGGATGAGTTGTTCCCTTTATTTTAGTGACTGGAACAATGTACGAAGAATGTTCAATAGAATCTTTGGAGTAATAAAATGATCGGTTTTTTATCTCGGATACAGATTTAACCTTTTCATAAGCCCAACATGGAAGCCTTTCTTCCTTTAAAAATCTAGCTTTAAGCATAAATATTTAGGTTTAAAAATTATAACTATAACTCAAAGTCCCAGTAAATTCGGTAAACGAAGGTTGATTCTCTCCAGACCTGTTCCTATTAAGAGTAATTAAGCTCAATCCGATATTATGTTTCTTGCGAAATACATAGCCTCCGCTAACTCTAAGATTTAAAACTCTTGAGCCTCCATCGCCATTTACAAAGGATTTGTTCCAGGAAGAGGAAACTGTGGATTTAATTTTATTCTCCTTAAATCCTTTAGTCAGGCTTAATGTCGGCCCTACTGTAAATGTATTAGTCTCTGCAAGCAAGCTATAATTTGCATTGCAGGCTCCGGTTAATGTTATACTTTTTGGAACGATCAAATAACTATATGCAAGATTTCCATTATAAAATTTAGTACCCGAAGCAACTGTGCTCGTTCCGTAACTTCCACCTGCAATTTGATAAACTAAGTTTAAATTTAAGTTTTGTTTCTTTTCTTTGCTCTGAATATCGCCCGGCATAAAAGAGGCACTAAAGTTAGTGCTTTGAGTAACCTGAACATAATTTAATGTATCAAGGCTGTTATAAGGAGTAAGCTGATTGATTTTATCAAATTCAGAGCGGATTCTTGTTACAGTTTGGAAATTTGAATATCCTGCTGCAAGATTTAACTTAGGAGAAGGAGCGTAGTTAAGGTTAAGCGCACCAACCCATCTTTTTCATCGTTGACATCTTTTCATTATTAACATTGTTCCTCTGTAAACCGAAATTACCTGCAATATTCATTTTACCCCGAAACAGTCTTTTGGTAGCATTGATCGTGTAATTTTCAAGATCATTATTGAAGTAGTAAGCTCCCATAGTCTGATAGTTCGGATCTATTCTTTCATACCCAAGGCCAAAGCCAAAGCCATTTCCTCGATAATTGATATTAGCCTTTAAAGCATTACTGTATGACGAGGATGTTCTGTTCTTATATAGAGGTCCCGACAATTGGAATATGTTGAAGCGACTTGTGTTCGTTTCATTTCCACGTTTATCTCTTGTGTAAGCACTTGAAGCATATTCGGAAGCGAATATGATTCTTTCCCCGAATTTCTTGTTCACAACAAGGCCGACAACCATATTTTCGGATGGCAATACATCGCTTTTTTTGTGGCACAGTATCAAGCGAGCTAAGATAATCCTGAGCTTTAAAAATAATCAGATCAATAAAGTTGCCATCTTTCCCAACTCCAACTTTAATTCCGCCTCCCATCCTCTGATATGATGGGATAATGGAGGTGTTTGAAGTGTCTTCCTTGACTGGCTTCTGAAATCTTCCATACATGGCACTTAATCTAAAGATACCGGGAGGTGTTAATTCTACACCGCCACCAAGAAATACGTGCCCGTTTAGAGTGTATGGTGAAAATACCATACTGTTATATCCAATATATCCTCTTACCCACTTGTATGTGGGCTGGATACCATATTGGTTGAAGGGTTGCCTGAATGCGGCCTGTTGATTTGAATAGGAAAATGAAACAGGAACATTCCATCCATACAGGCTGAAATTTACATTTCCATTAAGGAAATAATTATATGGCTGTCTTCTGGAATCAATCCCTTTTACTGTATAAAAAATTTGATTAGCAGAGAGAGATCCGGAAATTTTCAAAGGATTTTTCTCTGTTCCAATAGAAGCTATATCCTGCGCTGAATTTGAATAAAAAATAGCTATTTGAAACAGAAATATGAATGTCCATCTCAAATAGCTAGAAAAATATCTTTTAATATTAAACATTTGGTTAGAAGATCACTCTAAACTCTCCATTAGTAAATGAAAGTGCAGTGCTATTATTTTCTGCAACAAAGTCGAAAGTACCTTCAATATAACTGTCAGTCGCTTTAATAATTTTTAGTTTACCAATATTTTTGGTAAGGTAAGAATCAACGTAATTCTGATCGGGAAAGTAATTGTGATAGGATATAGCAAATCCTTTATCAGTCAAAACATCGTATGTTTTTCCCTCAATATATCCTGTTGGAAGGGTTATTGAAATGCTGCTAAGTCCATTCTCACAATTAATATAAAGGTCTTCAGTATCTTTGGAATTGGAAATCTTATTGCAATACCAAACCAGATCAGGATCGTTTGGGCCATAAACTCTAACAAAAGAGGAATTGTTAATAGATATTGAAACCGTTTTAGAAGTGGTAACACTATTTTTGTTATCCACGCTTAACGTAAATTCATAGCTCCCGTTATTCTTTATCCTAAAAGTTGGATTGGGATCATTTGAATAGGTAAATCCTTTTCCATTTTGTGAAACAGACCAATTATATCTTACAGCATTCGTGGATTTATTGATTAATTTAATTTCTCCGGGCTCCGTCGATAAAGTGTCAAAGTCAAAATCAGCAATTGGCGCTGGAGCTTTATCATCCTTTTTACAGGAGATTATTGCTAAACCAAGCATTGAAAATAAAACTATAAAAACTAACTTTTTCATATTATTCTTTTATACATTAATTATAATTCGCAATAAAATAATTTAGAACTCAATCTAATAATGTTTTTCAATACATTCCCATAAATTCAATTCGTAATAGAGTTAAAATCTCCCCTAATAAATTTTTGCCATGCCAAGTCTTTCTATTTTGTGCTCGATAATCGTCTTCTGTTAAACCTATCCCCCAAATCTTATCATTGGGAGCAGCTTCTACTAACGTGGTTCCTTTTGTCAATATTAGAGCATCTTTTAAACTATTTTTCTGTGAAAATTTCGCTTTGTTGGCTTCATAAACTATTTTGCTTCTAAAGAACGACCAAACATCTTTATCAAAGTCTTTAACTTGCCTTCCCAGTTCCTTGATTTCTCTTGGGTTTGTTACTTTTAAAATCTGTTTTGCAGTTTCAGTATTTAAAAATAGTATAGCTTTATGGTACATCATAAACTGTTCGGCAGATGTAAATTCTAAAGAAGGTTTATTGTGTCCTAAAATTTTCTCTCTTTCATTTTCATTCAAGAACAATGCTGAAGAACCCTGAAATTTTGATTTATGCCACTGAGAAAAGGGAGATTGCGTCTCCCAAAAAAAGGTAAAAGTTTCCTTTTCATTACGAATCTCTCTTAAACATTTCACCATCTTGTATGCGTCAAGGCCATAGTGAGTTTTTTATTTTTTCAAGATCCAAATCAGAATTAACTTCTTCTAAAAAATGTTCCACAGTATAAGAAAAGCTTCCTTTGGTCACACCTTGATGATAAAAGGCTAAATAATCTCTCCTGATATTTTCCTTAGAAAATTGTTGTAAGGGTTGTTTATTTAAAATTTGTTCCTTGAGCTCGTAATACTCATTCTTTTGCTCATAAGACATTCCATTAAATAATGTCCTCCATTCAGATGTTTGTCCAGATTCCATTTCAATCATAGACGCTGCGTCTTTTAGAGTAATTTCGTTTGATATATCCTTTAAAGTTATAGGCTTACTCATAGTTCCTCCAAAAATATCTCATACATGTTCACTTCATCCTAATTTGCAACTATACCATAGAAGATTTAATAAAATGACCTTAAACTTTCCATTATTAAACAACCATTGCTTATTATTCCAATCTGTGATTGTAAAATGGAATGTATCTTACAATATATGAATCAGTATATTTAGTTATGACTAGTTGTCCAACATCTTGCTTGTACGTTCGAATATCGGATGGATAATTACTTTTTTTTATTTGTATTGTTATTGTACCTTTTTTATTATATCACCTACTAATACTTATATAACTAGCCTGTCCTTATGTTTTGGCCTATTTTCCATGCTCCTCCAAAAAGTCAAGCCACTTTACTATTAATTCTCTAAACTCTTGTGTAGGTAGTTCCAAATCCAAATACCCCACATAACTTCCCATTAATTTTGTAGTAAGTGGCTCAATATATGCCAAACCCACCCGTTCCAAGTGAGATTGTATCATATGTAAAATCCGCAACAGCAGGATTTTTATCTTTGCAAGAGAAAAATAATAGGGAAACTGAAATGAAGAATAAATTTAAGATTGATTTCATAAAGCGATTTTTGTTCTATTTGTTATTGTACACCATTATAAATATAAAATATAATTCTTAATATAAACTTGATAAGTATGTTCTTACAATGGTATAGTTAGAGATCTAATAATTATTAATAAAAACTATAACTAGCCTTTTTTTGGGTATCTTAAGTATCCAATTTCTTGCTCCTTATCATTAATAGGCTCACGTTCAATACCAAGTCTCCGAAAATCTATTTTCCAAAGATTGTAGTATTCTAGATCATTGTATTCCTCTTTTTCTTTTAAATAAAAATATAAATCATAGGAATACATCCAACTTTCAGTATCTTTTAAAACCACTAACACATCTTTACTAAGGTCCTCTATTTGCTCAATTGTCAACATTTTATCTGGATATAGGTAGTCCCAAATCCACCCTTTGATGTAATTAATTAACTCCTCTCGGGAATATGAATCGGGATTTCCTAGTAATTCATCATTTTCAGAGATGAACTTTGACAAATCAAACTCCTTATTTGAAAATGCATTTTCTAATTCCCTTTTAAGGACCTCTTTGCTTGGATCTTTATCTTCTAAAAATTTAGAGAGAAAATAAAACCTTTGTTCATTATCCAAATCAAGATTACCTGTTATTATATTGAATGAACGATTTAAAATCTCCATTGTATTTATTTAGTTGGATACATAGTAACAAGTTTAAAAAAGCCTGGGCTAGTTTCTTCGTATGAAGCTATAACCTTATTCATATTTTCAAAGATATTTCCGTTTTTAGGAACACCCTTTCCAAAAAAAGTTCCATCTGTAAGTTCAAAAGTAACATTAAATCCATTAGGGTATTGATTGGGAACTTTATTTGCAAATGCAATTGAACCAGGTTTTGTGTTGCTTAAAGCTAATTTTAATTTATCCGGACTCTCAAATTTAGAACTAAATGGAGGCTTTATTGGATTATTGGCATTGCCAATTACTGAACCATCGGGAGCAATTCCACTATTGGCTCGCTTTAGCAATGCCGCATCTGTTACATCATGACCGTGCCTCTCTAAAACATGAGCAATTGGATGTTGAGTAAGATCATTTATTTCTGATGCAGTATATGCAGAAATATCAGGTACTCTCTTAAAAGCAATAATGCCATTATTACTAACTAACTGATAACCACTTATAACTTCTCCTATTGGTGTTCCACTATTAGCATATATATCGGGCAATAAATTACCATTATTAAATTCACCAAGCGCATTTCCTGAAGCATCTGAAAGTTTTAAACTGCCTCCATTCTTTGTTAAATGTAATCCTGCTCCTTCCCAGTCATTAACTCTTTTTAACCATACTGGGTCTATAGCAAGTAGCTTTTCATCTAAAGCAGTCAACTTAGCCCAAGCATCAACCTTTTTAGAATCAAAAATAAGTAATTTATAAAAGTCTTCAGATTTAACAATTTGGTTTAAAATTTCATCCTTATATGGAGAAGATAAAGTATTGATCCTTTTTAAAAGATCTTCATCCATTATTAATAGCTCAATACCTTTTGCAGAAAGCAGCCTGTCCAAAAGTTCATCACTGATTAAAAGACTTTCTTTTAAGCGTTCACGAAGAGTTTTTGATCCCTTTAATACTAGACGACCATTAATATATACAAATTCGGCTCCATTTATAAACTGTTTAATTTCACCTCCAGTTATCATTAAGAGTGGAACAGAAGCGAGACTGTACATAGCTTCTTGATAATCGTCCTTCATAAGACAATAAATTCCTCCAAGTACATCTGGGACCACATCTAGCCCTATAGGTGAAAGTAACACGGCAGATATATCAAGGAGATTTTTTATCTGATCAACTTCAGTGGTAGTTGCATAATCAGGAATGGACTTTAACTTTGGGTAGTCTATGGCAAAATAGCTCTGACAGTTATCATAAAGATGGTGATAGATCCATGATTCATGATATTCTTCGATAAACTCTTCTTTTAGATCATGAGGTATTGCATCAATTTTAGGATTCTTTATTGCTCTATCATAAACTTTGTCTTTCAGGAATTTAATTCGATAATCGCCATTACTATATTTTAATTCGATGATCTTAACCCTATATGCTTCGACATTTTCTTTGTCATAGTAAAAATTTAATCTGGCTATATCTGGATAGCCTGAAACTGATTTATACGAGTGTTTAACAAATAGAACCTTACCATCTATTCTAAAAAAATAGGTAAAACTTGTATATGGCTTTGGCAATTGCCTGTACATCTCAAGGATAAATTTATCATAAGCTTCATCTGATATATTTACTTTGTTCAGCTTTTCAGTAATTTCCGAAGTGAAATCTTTGGTATCTGATCCATAAATATTTGCAACAGTCGTGGGTATTGATTTACTGGTTGCATTTATAATAGTGGGATTGCATTGAACTGTTAAAAGGGTTCCGGTTTTGCTGTTAAACTTTTTACTTTTCCCAATTACATCAGCAGTAAAATTTCTTTTTTCAAAGTCCTCTGCTATGGCATCAACCATAACAACGTAAAACTGCTTTCCTGTCTTGAATTCATACCAGCAAAGCGTTTTATTAAGCTTATCCTCTTCCTTTATAAGCCCAATGACCTTCTCATTTGTTCTTAATACATAGTTCTTTCCCGAATATGAGAACTTTGTTTTGGATGGAGCCCCATTCTTCGTAATTGCCAAATCCAGTGCATCTACAGCTTCCCTTATAAGCAGGTCATAATCACTCTTGAAATCCCGTCCTAATATTTTAATAGCATTATCAACTTCTTTAGCTATAATAATCAGTAAAGCAGAGGTCGAGACTGTTCCTTTATCATCAACAGATAGTGTCCTCCTTAAAGGATCAACAATTTCATTTAAAACTGTACCTTTTGTTACTTCAGAAATTCTTTTATCAAATGCAATGGAAGATTTGTAGTATTTAAGTGCATTGGTAATATGATGATGATAGTGCAATAGAACACCTAAATGTTTATCATCCCCTAATTTGCTTCGCTCAATGATTTCCTGTGTAAAATTGTCTTCCCTGGACAAATCTTCTTTTAAAGATCCTGGATCTTTTGTTCCGGCATAAAGTCTATTTAACTCTTTTAGATTGTCAATAGATAAGTCTTCAAGCTTTCCCTGCTTATTAAGATCGTCAAGGATTTTTGTGAGAGTATTGTCCTGCTCATCTCCAACTATGCTTGTAAGCAGTACATAAAAAGATGTCTGCTGATCTGATCTTGAAGAACCATTAAAAGCGTTTAGAGAAGTATTTATAGTTGTCTTATAGTCTGCCGGGATCGGACTGGCATTTCTTATCACCTGATCCCGCAGATCAAGGAAATAAGTCACATCACTTACTTTACCCTCCTGAAGCAATTCATTATTTCTGTCTATAAGACTATCCAGCTTAGAAGCATACTCTTTTATCAGCTTCACTCTGTCCTTATTACTTGTATTACTCTTCCCGAATCCGTAAAAGACTACAAGAAAAAAATATATAAAGCTGAGTACAAAATTTCTTTTCATGTCCACTTATTTACTCATTTCACTTATCAGGTTCTGAACCTTATTTTCCAGATAGGTATTCAAAGTCTTTTCCAGGTCTGTTTTCTTACCTTTTAAAGTATCTTTAATTAAATCTTCACTAATTTTCTTTACATCTCCCATAAGGTTATCACTTACTTCTTTGACCAGAAGGTTCAGATTATCTTCTTTCAGAAGATAGCTGGTAACTACAATTATTTCTATAGATTTAATCAGTTTTTCGATCTGTGCATCAGACAGGGATGAACTTTGGAAATAGTTTTTATAATTATCATCTTTCAGAATCTGACTTTGTTCTTCAGAAGAATAATTGATAGGAATAATATCCCCGACAACATATACTTCTGACATAGAAACAGCTTTATAGTCTCCTATACCAACAGCTTTATTTCTGTCATTAATTTTATTTTTTGCAGAAACCTTATCCTTGTTTTTTGATGCTGCTTCTGATTTAATTTTGGAAATATCTCCGTCCTTTTCCGCTTTCATTGAATTTAAAAGCTTTGAAATAAGCTCTTTCAGATCGTTATTATTGGAATCCTCCGAATCAGATCCTCCATTGGAGCTACCCTTCATAATGGCTGTTATCCCATCTTTAATAGCCTGTTTGCCTTTCTCAAAAAGAGACTTGCCTTCCTCTGTATCGCCCGCCTGCATATCCTGTTTTCCTTTCTGAATCATAGCTTTACCATCGGCAATAAGCTTTTTCGTTGCTTCAGGTATGTCTTTTACAGTGGCTAACAGCATATCTGCCTGTGCTATGATCTTATCTGAGTTTTGCAGGATTGAATTTATATCATCGGTCTTTTGTGTAACAGTCTGCAACAATTCTGTAATCTGATCTCTTGTTTTGTCATCGAGTACTTGAAAAGAGGCTGATTCCAAAGTGATATTTCCCGCAATAACTTTGTTGCTCTGGTTTACCTTTACACCTTCAATATTAGTGGCAAGTTTGGCGTTATTCATAAAGGGAACAACTACAAACCCCTTTCCAGAATAAACGCCATCGGTTCCTGAAATCTGGGTCACTTTTACTTCGAACCCTGCCACTTTTATTATTTCTCCTGTTCTTAAATCTGTCCGGACTGAATTGTCAGAACTGTATTCATTATAATTACTTTGACTGCAATCAAACTTGCTATTCTGTCTGGGAGCAATGCTGAATGTATCAGGTTGGGTATAATTACCAACTAATTCCCCGCATGTTGAGCCAATCGCATATTCATATAAGCCACTGCCAAGGTTTTCTAAAATTAAATAATTCTGACTTGTCGTAGTATCAAACCATGCGCTTTGGATGCCGGGATTTTTGCCTCTGTAACGAACCTTGTATTCAGTATTTCCAATGGATGAAGTCCATGAAAGTCTTGCGCTTTCAAAGCCTTGTGGTTTTGCCTGAATGTTAACCGGAAACAGGCATTCATCCCCATAAGTAAAAGCCAACACTTCTGAATAGCCTTGATTCTTGAATAAATCTCTTCCTTCCTTGTCATAAGCTCTTACCCGACAGGCATATCTTCTTCCTATAACCAAGGGTGGATCGGCAGGTGTCAGAATCAATGAAGGATTTCCAGTAGTGGTTCTTAATAGAGGGCAACCTACATTTATGGCATCATTCGGATTTCTGTTAGATGGCCAAATTTCAACAAGAGTAAATTCGTACTCTGTAGAAAATGCAGAATTGGGTGAACCTGTATGCATGGGAAGCCATGATAATAACAGATTTTGAGGCTCCAGAGCTTTTACTCTTGCATTCTGTTCAGGGATAATCCATCTTGGAGGATCATTCAAGACGAGCCATGCAGGAACAAAGCTAATATCAGAAACAGGAACAGAACGGTTATATTCAAGAACCTGTACACCGAACTGGTAGATTCCTTCAGGTAACTTTCCTGTTTTCATAAACTGATCTTTATTCAATCCATAGAAATTAAGATTGGCAGGATCTAAATAAACAGCAAGATCAGCGCCTGAAAGAATTTCAACTGGGCTGTTTATATTGATCGGAGTTGCAGGTACATTGGGCTTGCTTTCAATTGTAATTCCATCTCCTTTTATGATAAATTTCAACTTTACACGATAGTCGGAATTTATGTCTTTAGCAAAAATTGAAACGCTCAGTTTAGAATTCGTCGGCGATACATAATCTGAAAGGTATACAGAGTATGGAGGAAAAAGCTGAATCGTAGGTTGCACAGAAAATCCTTGCCCCAAAGCAGTAGTTACTTTATAGAAACATAGGAATATGCAAATTGTATATTGTAAAAATTTCTTCATTTCAATAGCTAGTTTTGAACAACAAACTTGAAGCTCTGGGAATCCTGTGCTGTTCTGACTGTTAATACATAGGTTCCCTGAACCAGATTAAGGTCAAAAGGAATTGAATAATAATTCTTATGATTATCCTGAATTGATAAAATAGGGACAGGACGGAACATGTCTCTCACTTCAATTGTAACCTGCATTGGGTCTGTAAGGAACACCTGAACAGTAAAATCTCCTGAGTTTGGATTTGGATAAACACCTATTGTTTTAATACCTGAAAATCCTCCTGCAGCTCCTCCCAATGAATCCTGAGAGAAATCGAAAATGGTAATTTTCTTTTCAATATCATCCCAACATTGACCAAGATATGCGACGAGTTTTACAGGATATATGCCCGGTCTGGTTGGCATCTTAATAAATTGAAGATCACCCTCTTTTTCATAGACATAGAAACTGTCAGGCATAGTCCAGTCAATCTTTGAGGGAACTGGCCACGAAATTTCTGAAATAACAATAGAATCTCCTGCAAATGCCTCTGAAGGCATGGCAAAGTTAGCCTGTAGCAATTCGTCTGATATACGAAGCCTGAAACTCTTTTCTGAACCACATCCGTATTTATTCTTAACGGAAAGCCAATATGTACCTAATATGTTCATTGTGGCTTTAGATGTATTGCTAATGGTTTTAAATTCAGACTTCCACAAATAAGATGTATATTCTGGATCTTCTGCATTTAATTCCAATACCTGTCCTTTACAAATAACAGTATCTTTAACTGCGGGAGGCATAGCTGATTCAGGAACTAGAAAGGTTGTGTCTTTAATACATTCGTTTCTATCTGCGATACGGATTGTATAATAACCTGAACCCAAATTAGTAAATGAAAAAGAGTTACTGCTTACTTTCCGTTGTTCCGTGGAATCGTTTAATAAAGAAAATGAATAATTTCCAGAGGAGGTAAGACCACCTGATGCTGAAATATTGGCTGTTCCATTACCTTCGCCATTGCAGGTTGTCAGGTCAAGTTTGGTTACTTCTATTTTAGTTGGCTGAGAAAGTATTGTATCTTTTGTGAGTAAACAATCATTATCATCCAAAATCTTTATCTGATATTTCCTGTCTGCAATAAGGCCGCTAAAAGAAGTAGATCCTGAAATTTCTCTGATTATCTTATTTTCATCATCGACTGATACATGATATGGAGACACACCACCAGAGACAACTACAAAGGCTGTATCTGAAGCACCAAAACAAGGTATATTTACATTGCCGGGGTAGTCGTGCAGGTCAACAAAATATTTGAGACTATCCGGTTCTTTTAATATAATAGGCTGAGAGCCTGCAATACATCCATTGGTATCTATAACCAGTAAAGTATATGGTACATCAGGTTTTAAATCCGAAAAAATATAAGGCTCATTTGTTTTATACACCGGATATGTACTTATTGTATCTTTTCCTTGGATGATTGAAAATTTATAGGAGGGAGTTCCTCCTGATCCTGATATACTTATTCTCCCATCATTAGTTCCATTACAGCTAATATTAAAATCGGTATTTTTTACTTTTAAATCATTCACGCTGATAACTAATGGGGGCCGAGGAATTATCACAACGTCAAATGTGTTTGAACAGTAAACAGCTTCATTCACTACATTTCCAATAGTTAGTGTATATTTTCCTGCATATAGATAATTTCCTTGTGTAAGATTAGAATTCGTAATAGTATAATCATTCGACTGTATATATGGATCAGAAAGGGGAACATTGGGGCCATAATAATATTGCAGACCAAATTTATACTTGTCAACTCCCTGTCCAAGTTTTCCTTCAATGTTCAATTTAATTTCACCATCTCCAGTCAAATAACACTTTGGAGAAATAGCCAGACTAGATACAATTGGTTTTTTCGGATAAACATTAATTGATTTTAGATTTGAAAATACAGTTGATTGATCAGGATAGCATACAACTCCATTTATATATGGTAACACCCTGAATGAAACTTTTTTTATACTTACGTTATAATCAGGAATTTCATAAAAAAATGATGGAGTATAACTTCTGCCTATGTATTGCCAACCCGATCCATCATTAATTTCCCATTGATACATTCCTGTAATATTTTGGAAGCTATTACAGGTTAAATATATTTGATCATTGCCTCCGCATGCATTAAGATTTTCAACTCCATTAACAATAGGATTTTTCATTTCCAAAGGATCTGCATACCACTTTGTTTTGACCTTCAATTGGTAATTTCCAGACCACCATGAAAGTTGGTTATAAGTCCAGTTTTCTTCATATATGCTGGAAGGTTTATCTCCAACAACGGTTATGTATTTGTCGTCCGGACTCAAATGCCCTTGATCTTTTTTAGTATGATTACAACGATCTCCATCATCTTCCCAGGCTTCTAAGGTAATTTTATAAGTATATGGAATTTGAGGGGGGAAATCTACACTCCACCAGCCTCGATCTAATACATACCATTTTCCAGGATCACCATCTTGTGTTCTGCATTCACCACCGTTTCCATCAAGCCATATTTTATATGTGTATTTGTTTTTCGCTCCTCCACCATTATTAAAGTTTGAGGCGAACTCCATAATATCAATATGGATATTTTGAGTATATCCGATAAATGGCAAAAGAATAAATATCAATACCAGAATTTTAAAACGATTAAACATAGTATTTATCTCTTTATAGTATTAATAGCTTACAACCACTTCTTTACTCAATGGAGTTGAACTTCCATCCTTATACCTTACCCGAATACTGTACCTGTACTTTTTGTTAATCAATAAATCTTTATCAGTATACTTTCTGTTACTAACTTCAATGCTTTTGTACAAGCGCAAAAGATTTTCCCCTTCGGCCTTATAGATCTGGAACTCACTTATGTTATCTTGTTGGTAATCCCAAGAGAGATTTATCTGCTTATTTACTCTATCTACCTCAGCTCTGAAATTTTCAACTGAAGGTTTTATACCTTTCTTTACCAGTGTTGCTTTCAATGGCTGAGACATTGGAGACTGGTTCTTGCTATCATCAATAGCAATAATAGAGTATTGATATTCTATCCCGGATTTTAACTTGCTGTCAGAAAAGACATTTTCCTGATTGGCTTTAATCTCTCCAATCTTTATCCATTTGGTATTTTCAGCTTCTCTCCTGAGAATTGAATACTTCTCAACATCATCTCCAAAAGCAGAAGTCCATTCAAGATAAACTGAGGTGTCAGATATAGAGTAATTTGAAAATACAGGAGGAGCTGGGGCAATAGTATCAATTCTCCTTAATATTACAATATCAGAAAAGGACGATCTGTTAAAGTGATTATCCAAAGCCATAATCTTGTAGTAGATGTTTTTACTTAAAGTATTAAGTGTTACAGAAGTTTTGAAAATACTATCAGCGACCGGACTTTGAGTGATCTGTGTGTACTCATCATTTTTGCTGTTAGCCATATAAACACGATAGCCTAGTAAATCAGCTTCGCTATTCTTTTTCCATTTTAAAATTACTGCTCCGGTGCTATCCATTGTTGCCTTTAAGCCTTGAGGTTTGACAGGTGGCGTATTGTCATCCAATTGAACAAGATAGGGCATAGATGCATACTCTTGGGCTTTTGCATCTATAGCCCTTATCACCAAGTAATTCACTTGTGAAGGTTTGGTAAACAGAAATTCGTTTACATCTTTACCAATAATACCCCCTGAGATTTCTTTGTAGGTTCCATTAACCTTTTCAGCTTTATATATTTTGAAGCCTTTTATCTTATGCTTTTGATTTTCAGGGAATCGCCATTTTAAATGAATGCTCTTGTTGTTAACTACAGTTCCTGAGATAATGGCGGGAATAGCTGTAGGTATTGCAATCCCCATTCCAGTCACAGTTTCGGAATAAGGGCCAATTTCTCCGAAATATGTTTTTCCCTTTATTCTATAAATGTACTTTTTGTCATTTAGAGGAAGAGAATCCAGATAATACATCATTTCTGGATTAGAAGTCAAATCCGGATTGGTTGAGATAAATGGATTGTCATTAACACTTTTAAAGGTTTTTCCATCATCATCTGATCTTTCAATTATATAAGATGAATAAATATCCTGTTGATAAATCTTGTTCCAACTCAACATTGCAGACTTATCTCCAAACTCTGTCTTAAAACTTACAGGTGTGGGCAGGACAGTCAATTTATCTGCTTCTACAAAGACAAATCCAGTATCTACTTTCAAAATAGTGGCAGGTACTTGCGAATAAACTTTATACAGATATTTTTCACCAACCTTTATATTTTTATCAGCATATTGCAATCCCATCATTTTAGCAACCTCAGAAGACTGGTCAGCACAGAACAGAGCAAATGAAAATCTGCTTTCTGTTTCTTTCGCTTTATTAATCATCTGAATCATGTCTGTTGACTTTTGATTTAACTGAAACGTTTTTCCATAAATCGCCTGAGCTCCGATTGCACCAAATTTGTCGCTCTTGGCAATTGTTTCCCATTCATTTAATGGTTTAGGCTTTACGGGACTTTCCGTTAAGATTATTCTTTCCGGTTTTTCAAGAATTTTTCCATTTCTTGCCAGTATAATTTTCTCGACTGTGAATCCATATTTGTTACAGTTTTCCCAACATACCGGATCTGTTGCTGCCCAACGCAATGTTATTTCATCTTTTAGGGTTCTTGTTATAACTTTTATAGATGATTTACTTTGTGCTTTGATAAATGCAGGAATCATAAATAATATGAGCAAGCCTGTATATTTAATTCTTTTCATATTATGGATTCCTGAAGCTTACTTCATTCTCGGAAGTAACAATGTTTACACCCGGCAACATATATTTGATTTTTAGTTTATATGTTCCTGGCTTGATGTTAGGTATTGTATTTGTCATTAAAGGAATATAATCCTTGTTGTTCGTTCTTGAATAGTTGATAGCTGCTTTATTCCGTAAATCCAGATAGTCTTTAAATGAATAGAATGGAAAGCTATAAACAATTTCTGCATAATCTATTGCGATAAAATCAGGAACTACTCCATAGAAGTCAGATTCAATCTGAGATTTATCCAT
The DNA here is from genome assembly GCA_024707265.1 of Sporocytophaga sp. GTDB lineage: Bacteria > Bacteroidota > Bacteroidia > Cytophagales > Cytophagaceae > Sporocytophaga. The sequence continues at coordinate 93,584 of JANQAB010000001.1, forward strand.
TGATTTATTTCCAACCGAAACAGCCCTCACTGGTGGAACCCCGAGAGAATCAGGAGAACGCCAATCTACAATCAAAGCATTGTCAATAGGATACTTATTGTATAAGACCGGACCTACATCATTCTTATACCATTTATTATCCAGACTAACTTCGTATTGAATCAATGCCTTAACTCCATTCTTATTTTCAAATTCGAATTGATCGAAAAGTTCATCTCCGTTTATATTAATACCCAGTTCATCAACACCATTTAACACGGGTCTTGAAAAGGCTTCAGAAAGTTTTAAGGACTTCATTTTCTGGCTGAATGAATTGTACTTACTTGTCCTGAAAACAGTACTGTAAATATCCGTTTCCTTTGCTAAATCCAGGTTACCGTCAATTTCCTTTGTTTGAACCTCAATCGTTACACCATCAGTCTTTGATTGGTTTTCAGTTACAGTTCGCACATTTTTATCAACTTTTGCTTCAGCGTTTTGAGGAATATTTTTCAGAGCAAAAGAATAGATGGTTCCAGTGGCAATACCATCTGGAAGCTTAAATTCTATTTTATTGGCAGTTGCATTGTATGAAAAATTAAAATCTATATTTCCTTTACTACTGCTGAATCTTGCTACCTGCTTAAAATTATCAGAAGGTGTGAATAAATAGTCCTGCCCTTGCTTTAATTGAATATAACCACCAGCATATTCATCTTTATGAAAGTTGTGCTGTTCAATAATAGGATAACTATAAGCTACATTAGAGAGGGGTATAAAATCTGGTGCTTTGCCTGTTGTAAATGTAGCTTCTTTGTATTCATCGACTATTTTCCCGTTAGCCATAACAGGTGTCCAGCTTCCATTTTTCAATTCATCAAAATGAATTTTTACAGCTATTTTTAACTGTTTTTCACCTGGAAGAATGTCTGCTGCCTGAATCGCAAGTACATCGTTTGTAGCATTCCAGTTTTGAGTCGTAGCTATTTCTGTATTTCCATTATATATCTTAAAGAAGTCTAGAGATATTCTGAAAGATTTTTTAGTGTTGTCAAAATCTACCAGTTCAAAGACTTTTCCTATTTCCATATTGAATGCACTTTGAGGCGCATTAAAAGTACTTACATCTTTGGAGCCAGTTGCAGGACTTATTTCCGAGATTACTTCTATACCCTGAACTACACTTCCTCCTCCTTCAATTTTACAGGATTCTCCGAGAGTAGCTTGAAACTTGCATTGGCCTTTCACTAATCCGCCAAGAATATTGTAGTAACCTCCAACCGTCCCCTGCATCCAGAAGGGATTAGGTAATTTGGCCTGTAATATTGCAGCTGCTCCTATATCCAGAATTTCATAGTTACCCTTGACAAACTTCAAATCAACTTTAATTCCGACTTTTCCTTGCATATAGGCATAAGCCTGTCCACTTGCATACCATCCATTGATACCAAGGGGTTTATTTTGACCTTCACACCGAACACCTTTACCATAGTTTTTAAGCATAAGGTCAAAGCCTGCACCTGCTGAAAGATTGGCATAAAAGATTAAATAGGTCATATCTTTTCCTCCAACTGTAAGAGCAGAACCAAAGCAGAAGCCTCCTCCTTTGCTCAAAGCATTTTCATCACGCATAAAATTAAAATCACCTCCACCAAGTATTTCCGAAACATTTGCAGGAGGTTCGGGCATTCCAGGCATGGTCGTACCAACCATGAAATAACTTGAAGCATCCACTATGTCCATCAGCTTTACTGAATTCCGAGCATCAGGAGTTCCAATATGGATATACCATTCGTCAGGAGAAAAATACATGACTGCGGAACCAGCAAGATTATTATCACCATTACCTCTGATAGCTCCGGCGATATTCATATATATGTTAAGGTTTGAAAAAAGGACTTTGGAGTCGGTATCATATTCAATGTTCATATTCGCATAAACAGGAGCATTGGGGCTCCTTTTCTCTATTTCTGACATAAAATAGGCATTGCCAGTAAATGCTATTTTAGCCCCGCCAGTTTCGTTGAAAGCTATTTCAAAAGTTGCATCTCCGTTGAATGGTTGAGGAGATGGGATAGTTCCAATTACTACAGTAGCTTTAATTCCGATCTTTACTTTGCCGTCTGGCACATAGGTAATGCCTGAAAGTGTTTTACCGGCATCGCTTGAATTGTCTGTTGGATTTGCGGAAGCACTTGCCGGCAACGCTACAGCCAAAGCTGGATTTGTCCGGGACATTTTATAGTATGCGCCTCCGCCAAAACCATAAAGGCCAAATGCTGGCGATACAGCAATACCAGTTGGCAATATCAAAAGTGCATCTACATACCAGTATCTGAAATCCTTGTTTCCAAACTGAACCGTTGCGGCAACTGTTAATCCAGGGGTGAATGCCGCTTCTACAGATCCTTTAAACCCTTTTCCATAGGTAGGATGAGCCTTGTAAGAAGCTATATAACCCTTGATCTTATAGGCTCCTCCATCAACATCAACTTCCAGTGAATTTAATTCCACTGTCTTGAATTTCCAGTTTATTTTTGCATCAGAGCCCTCCTTTTGTGTACCCCAGACTGTAAAATTTCCATTTGCTGCAAAACCACCATCATCTTCTCCCATAAGGTTTACGGCTATATCAAGTAAAATTCCAAAGTCATTATCTTTTGTCACACCACCAACCTTATTCAATGTTACCGGAAAATTAGACATTTTCTGTTGCAGCTTTTCTGAACTGAGCGCAAATGCACCAACCTTTAAGTATGGTTTAATAGTTTGTACCTCTAGGTTCTGAAAAGCGATGTCTGCCAGAGAAACATCTGTATCAGTTCCTGCATCTATAGATAGCTTGCCATGGAGAACAGCTTTCGGATAAAATTTTTCTTCAGTAACTCTGATCTGAACTGAAGAACCCGGATCGAGAATTACCCTTGCAGACCAAAGATCTATCTTTTTCTCGCCGGTTGTAGTTACGTTAAAGATGTAATTCCCTCCAGTGTTGATTAAAGCCCTGTATACAAGCGGATCATTCGGATCGAATATTGGAACCAGTAGCTTTCCTTTTATTCCACCACCTTTAAGCTGATTTGCAATAACAGAAACACCCAAAGAATCCAGCGAAAAAGGCCAGTCCCCAAGTTTACCCTTATCCATTCCTATAATTGTACCTGTCAATCTTAGCTGACCGGAAAATCCCATATCATCAATGACAATCTGACTGGCTCCAACTTCCAGTCTCTTTTTGTCTGTACTCTCGAATTGTGGAGGAAGCTTTACTGCAACGTCTTTAATATATATACCCTGCCACATAGGATCATTTAAAAACGGATTCACAGAAGTATATCCTTCAGGATAAATTGCTCCTGGAATCAGGGATAATTCGCTGTAATCAAAAGTTGCATCTTTTACATAAAAGCCAAATCCGTTCAGACCTCTAACCTGGAAGGGTGGAAGGCTTATCTTTGCAATAACATCTCCCCATTCCTTCATTACTGGAACTTCTACCTTTGCTGTTACTCTGCCTTCTCCAAGTGTTCCGTCAGGCTTTTCAGGTATAACCATGTCTCGAGATAGTGTTAGTTCCGATGAAATTCCCATCGTTTCGTACCCTGAACACGAAAAATTAACATAGCTTTTCCCTTCGTCTGCTTTAATGGTAAGAAGCATTTGTTCAGAAAGCTTTATTGGTACATCTTCTATAAGTGTTAATTTAGCTGGCCCTGAAATAGAGCCTCCTGCGATCTTTATTCCTTCACCCCTGAAGGCAATTTCTTTTCCATTTGGAAGCGTTAAAACCATTGAGGCAACCAAAGAACCACCTGCCTGATTAAACTGGATTGTTTCTATTACTATGATATAATCCAGACCTCCTAGTGAAGTTTTAATGCCAATTGGTAGTTGATAGACCTTTGATAAATCAAGCTTATCTACAAGCTTATTTGCCACCAGAACGTATTTTTTTAATGCCCGTGCTTTGGCTGAAAGTACATTTTTAACTTTGTTAAAGTCGGCGGTATCAATTGGAATCTGGCTGAAATTGGTTGTCCAAACGGAATCAACACCTTCATTTCCTTTTGCCTCAATACTTAAAAAAGTTAAACTTATAATTGACAAAAAAGTCAAAAACAATGATCTCATAATCACAGTGGTTGTAAAAAATTAATTCACAAATCGAATCTAACCATTTTTTCGGAAAATGCCGATGAATAGTTACAATTTAAAGACAAACTGATTAAAATAAATAGGATTCGTTAAATCATTCCTTGGATTTGTTCAAATGGAAGGTTTGGTCGAATCTTATTGGAATAATCATATTTATTGTTTAAACATCTTTTTTCTTCAGAATCATTTGATAAACATTGTAGGCAGTTTCTATAGCCCGTTCAACCTCACTTAAATTCCAAGGTTTTGTATGGTAACTGTATATTTTACCTTCGTCCAGTGCTTTGTCAACAAGACTAGTATCTCGATGTGCTGTGACTACAATCCTTAAAATATCACGATCTAGCTGGCCAATTGCTTCAAGTAATTCTATAATGTTTCTCTCTTTTCTACTTTGATTTAGAACCACTATATGATACTTTGTTTCGGCAATACGTTTTAACCCTTCCTTTTCAGAATCACAAATATTAATTTCATAATTAAGCTTGGGTCTAAAATACGCTTTAAATGCTCTTAGATTATTGGGTTCTTCATCTATGTATAAAATCTTAATCCTTGCTTCCATACATCCAATAGCGCTTTCCAAGATTTGAAATTCTAAAAGATATATTTACAGGACTTAGCCTTCTCTTTACAAGAAACAGAACCAAAAAATCATAGACCCAGATGACTGGATAAATGATACTCAAAAATGTTTTTTTCATATTAAAATAGACGGTATAAAAACTAAAGCTGGCATATCCATAGGAACCAACAATCTCACGTTGCAGGTATTTTCAATGTTTTCAAAATATGCTTTCCCATTCGTTATTTTTAGAACTTTCACATATCCTAATTCGGGAGCTATTGCTGCACTTCCCGCTTTTATATTCTTTTCAAGTCTGATCTGACCTCTTAATTTTGCCCCGGCTAAAAAATTATAGCATAGGTATTCAAAATGTATTGGGTATATTTCAATATTCACTAAAACACTAATTTGGTCTGCCTGAACAATCCCGAATCTTAAATCTTCAGCCATTTTCTTTTACCACAAACAATTAAGTCTAAAGCATACCATCTTTCAGGGTGCTTTCGATATTGAAAATAAAGTTTTATTAAGTCATAAATAAATAAGATGTTAAAAATCAATGCATTTACCGTTTTCATGAGTTAATATTTTATTTCTTTTGAAAGCTTTTTAAAGATCAGTTATAAAAAAACTCAAACCTTTTCATTTTCCTTATTGGAATGTGTTACTTTGTGCTATCAAAAGTAAGGATTTATACGGCTGGGTTAAGTTGTAGAATATTCCAATTGCTTGTAATTTATTCCATTAAGGATTAATTTATTCCTGCTATGTCAACATTAGGTGTAAAAATTAAAAAATTAAGAGAGTTGCGTAATTTAACTCAAGGCCATATGGCTGAAAAACTCGGAATAAGCCAGTCTGCTTATAGTAAGATAGAGCTGGACGAAACAAATGTTGGTTATGAGCGATTGGAACAGATTGCTAGAGCATTAGACGTTTCTGTTCAGGATGTCCTGGCATTTGATGAAAAAATGTTCTTTAGTGTTATGCACAATCAGAATTCATCAGTGGGATATGTAGTTCATAACAATGTTCAATTAGCTGAGAAGGAAAGAGAGCATTATGAAGAAAAAATTAAACTTCTTGAAGATAAGATAAAGTTATTAACTGAGAAATGCGAACTGCTGTCTGAAGAAGTTAAGCGTTTGAAAAAAGAATAGAATGTCTGGTTTCTTAAAATGAGTTGTATTCATTTTAAGAAACCAAATTATTTATATTTTTCCAACCATTTTAAAGCCTCATTTTCATTAGTGAAGAATTCTGTAGGAACTTGCGGCCTATTTATTTTCACAAATACATTTCCTATCATTCTTTCAAAAGGGGATTGAATTAAAAAAGCACCTGCCTTTACAAATTTTGTTCCTTGTTTTCCAAGGTACTCTCTAGCTTCTTTCTGAATAGATTTAATGTTTCTACCATCTGTAAACATAGGCATTAGAGTATTCTCACTTACATCCATTCTTATCTTCGTACAATCAATAGCCACGTCCAAGGTAATCTCAAGTTCCTTCTTATACTTAATACATAATAGCCAATCATCCTGAATCCAGAAACTTGCGTATTGATTCTCGTAAAGGTTTTTTTTCATAGGGGTATTTGATTGATAAATGTACCTAATAATCCATTTGTAGTCAAATTGAATAGCTAATCTCTTTAAGGGCTTTTTTCATTGTTTCACTAAACATATATAAATCATGGCAAAATCAAAACATGCTGAAATGATAGACCTCATTCAAGAGATAGCCACTATTGGTAAAAATAGAGGAATGCTCCATCAGTTCACCGAAGACGATTCGTATGACGGTAGACTAATCACTATAGGAGGTCAACAGTTGATAAATTTCGGATCATGTAGTTATCTCGGTCTTGAAACAGATAGAAGGGTTAAGGATGGAGCTATAGATGCGATAGAACGTTATGGATCTCAGCTTGCCTGTTCCAGAGCATTCTTGTCAAATACTCTATATAGTGAGTTTGAAGACATCTTAAAAAGGATGTTCAATGCACCTTTGCTTCTTGCCCCTACAACGTCAGTAGGACATCAAGCTGTAATGCCTACAGTAGTGGATGATAATGATGCAATCATTCTTGACCAGCAAGCTCACTGGAGTATGCAGGATGTTGCATATAAATTGCAGGTACGGGGAATAAAAGTCACAAAAGTTAGGCACAGTAGATTAGATGAGCTGAAGCAGAAAATTGAAGAGTTGGCACCAAAACACAATAAAATTTGGTACTTCATTGATGGGATTTATTCCATGTACGGAGATGCTGCTCCATTGAAAGATTTAATTAAGATGCTTGATTCAATTAAGCAAATGCATTTGTATGTAGATGATGCACATGGAATAAGCTGGGCTGGAAAAAATGGAACAGGATATACATTAAGCCAAATAGACCTTCACCCCAAAATGATCCTGGCTACTTCGTTAGGTAAAGCATTTGCCAACGTCGGAGGGGTATTTTTATTTCCCAATGAAGAATTGTGTTGGAAAGTTAAAAGCTGGGGAGGGGCTTTGTCGCAATCCGGACCTCAACCACCTTCTGTTCTTGGTGCATGTATTGCAACTGCAAAGATTCACCTTTCAGGGGAAATTTATGAAAGGCAGCAAGCATTAGCAGAAAAAATAAAGTACTGCAATCATCTTCTAAGAGAAAAAGACTTGCCGCTTGTTTCAGAATCTCATGCTCCTATATTTTTTGTTGGACTTGGATTGCCCAGAGTGGGATATAACCTCGTGGAAAAGCTACAAAAAGACGGGCTTTATGTAAATCTCGCCGTTTTCCCTGTAGTGCCGGAGACCTGTACTGGTATTAGGTTTGCCGTTACCTTACATCATTCGAATGAAGATATTGAAAAGCTTGTTGATAGAATTCATTATCATCTTCCTATTGCCTTATCTGAAGAAGGTCGCAGCATGTCCGATATTTATAAAGCCTTTAAATCACTTAAGCACTTACAAAATACCAATAACCATGCAGCTCATTCCTTGAAAGTTCAATGGAAACGGGATGAGACAAAGTTTACAATTCAACATGAAACCTCGATTAATAATATTTCAAAAGGAACATGGAACTCTATGTTTCTTGATAAGGGAGCTTTTGACTATGAAGGGATGAAATTATATGAAGAAGTTTTTGGAAATGAATCTTTGCCAGAAAATAAATGGGGTTTTCACTATTTTCTGGTAAGAAATAATTCTGGTAGGATTGTATTAGCGACGTTCTTTACAGAGACTCTATCTAAAAATGATATGCTGGCTTCAGCTTCTATTTCAAAACAAATAGAAACTGAAAGAATTAAAAATCCATATTATCAAACATCAAAAACTTTTTTGATGGGAACTTTAATTACTGAAGGATGTCATTTATTTATTGAGAGGACAGACCCTGATTGGAATGATGCTCTGGCATTTTTACTGGATAATATTTCGGATTATTTTGAAAAAAGTGATAATGATATACTTCTATTAAGAGACTTTGATGAAAATGATATTGAGATCAAAAGCTTTTTAATGGACTATGGATTCATAAAGGCTGAGCTTCCTGATACACACGAGATCAAAGATGTTTCATGGGAAAATAAAGACTCATTTCTTCAACTACTATCTGGGAAAAAAAGGAGAAGTGTAAATCAGGAGATATTGTCGTATGAAAAATTCTTTAAAGTGAACATATCAAGTGGCATAGAAAATGAAAACATAGATTTATGGTATGAACTCTACGAAAATGTTAACAGAAAGAATCTTGCTTTGAATGTATTTAAGCTCCCTTCAAAATTATTTACAGCAATATGTTCTGATAAAAATTGGGAAATCCTTGAGCTTAGATTAAAGGGAGAGTACTCTAACTCTGGTAAAGATGAAGTCGTTGCTGTTGGCTTTATAAATAAGGGGTCTGAAAACTATTATCCCGTTATGCTTGGTTTAGATTATTCATATGTCAATGAATTTAACACGTATAAGCAACTACTATTTAATGTAGTGCTTCGGGCAGGTGAACTAAATAAAAAAGCTGTGCACCTTGGATTAGGGGCCTCTATCGAAAAGAAAAAGATTGGAGCAAAGGCAAAACAGCAAGTTGCTTTTATTAGAATGAAAGATGATTATAATATGTCACTGATTGGAATAATGTCAGAAAAGCAAGCTTGAAAAATAGGGGTGAGAATTTCACCCCTATTTAAAAATATATAAATAACCGTCTATCGCACCTTCATTATTTATCAATTTCTTTATTGTAAGATCTACACTAATAACTGGTCTATTAAACGGGCGTACTAACGTTGTCATTCTGATAAGTTCATTAGCAAACTTGGTTTCTGAACCAAATTGCTTCTGGGTTTCAAAAATATTTGCAATCTCTAGAAACTTCAAATCATCCATTTCCATATTTAGAAGCTTTGAAGCATTTTTATTGGAAAACAATATAGTGCCAGATTGACTTGTAATTAAAGCTGAATCAGGAATTGTCTCTAATGCTCCCAATAAGTAATGGTTTTTTATTACGTTAGATTTTAACTCTTCCCCAATAACATTTATCAATGTTCCTAAAGTTGAAAAAAGATCCTTTGTATATGGAACATCAATTCTTTTGTCAAAATCTCCTGTAGCTATTGCCATCGCAACATCTTGCAGGTCATCAAATCGTTCTATTAGCGTATCAAATTGAAGTCTCAGGTCCAATATGGTTTCTAAAACAGTCAAAAATTCTAATTTCTTTTGATTGTCTAATGACGATGCATTAATAAGGTTCTTGTCAATTATATCTGAAACTTCAAATTTTAGATTTAATAGATAAGAATTGAATAGGTCGATAGGTTTCTTGTCCATAGAAGAAAGATTTTCATTAAAAAATAATTTAATTATGATAGCTGTATAAGGACAATATTACATAATGTTTAATTTAAAAATAAGAAAAGTATCAAGAAATTTTCCACATACTTACGTAATAATCAGAAAAATACGTTTTTATTTGGAAATACAATATTGTTCTTAATAATGTAATATCATACGTAGGAATGATATATTGAGGTCATTTAAGTCTGGATTATTTTTTCCAGTCAAATGCATCAAAAGGAAGGGTGATAAAATCAATCTCACTATCCGACACATATATTGACGATTTATATTTGTCAGCATCTTTAGCCTCTTTGTAAGATTTATAATTTTTTCTCAGGTAGGAATCGAATAGCATATTCGTCCCAGTTAGTTCTTTTAAGTAAGCGACCTCTTAAGAAGTACCTACTTCCCGCTTTATATAATTTTAAATAACCTTTGAAGTCTTCGTTTTTCATGGCACTTTCTTTAAGCAAAGTAAGAACCTCATCATAGTGGGTAGCATTGTAGGGGTCTTTGGATTCTTGCATTTGTGGGGGTTATAACCAATGTTAAATTTTCCCCAAAAAACTTCATAAACTCCAATATATGTATTATAAAAAAAATCTGCAATTCCGAACCATATATATCGAAATACTCGTATGTTTACAACGTTCATACTTCGGAATCCAGGTCCCTACTTTTAACTAATCGGTAATTTTCTAAATAAGCAAATATTCCGGGATTCTGAAAAATAAAAAACCCTATTCCGTCTGAATAGGGCAAAAACTACAAGCTCTTTTTTCAACTATTGTATCTTATTTCACTACAAATATAACTAGTCCAGTTTAAGCTTACAGCATACCCTCGTCTAATATCTTTATCTCGACTCTTAAATTATCTAAAGACTTATAAGAGCTTCTTTTAAAGTCTTTTTTCCTTCATAAGTCATACTATCTATAGAAGCTCTGAAGATTCCTTCCTGCCCAATTGGTTTATGTGTTCTACATTTGTTTATTATTGCTTGAACTTGTTCCCATTTATGTTCCGGTACATCATTTTCATTCATCATTGAAATTTCAATTACTGCGTACATCAATTGATCCTCAATTGATCTATGTGATTTGAATTTTTCTAACGCTTTAAATTTAAGCTCATTAAATCTTCTATAAGTATTAATCATAAATTTTGTGATTAGTATCGAAATATTAAGAAAATAGAAATAGAACCTTATTATTGAAAATTAAAAATAGATCTTTCGGCATCCAAATAATGGATTAAAAATTTATATCGCTTTTAAGCGTTTCTTTGTTTTATATTTCTATACTATCCAAATCCGATTAGAAAGCCTCTAATTCTTTGGCCTTAAGTATTTGGATGAAAATTTTTTAGTCCCAAATGTTACCGACTTCCATCCTCCCCCCTGGGACCAAAAATCTCTTCAGTAATTTGGCCATATTTAAGAATTGCCTCTTCTCTAGTTAAAGCTTGAATAACTAAAAACCAAGATTCTTCACTATCAATATATTCCATCTGGCTGAAAGACCGCAATTCATTAAATAATTCCGAAGGCATACTCCTTTTCAAATAATATCCCCACATTATAGGATCGTCGCAATATTTATCTGTAACTTCAGTAATATCCCCTAAAAAGAAGGGTTTAAAACGATCTAAATTTTCCATAGTTAAAAATTATTAATCCAAACTCTAAAAATAGAAAAGAGACCCGACATAATTTATATCCTTTCTATTGGTTGAGGATTTTCTCTTAATTCAACAAAAATAAAAAAGGAGGTAAAAGCCCTAAATATTAGCTTTCATCAACTTTTGTACTATAAGACTGGCAATAGCTTCATTTAAACTTCCACTATTTAATTTTTCATCTGATTGCTTCAGAATTTTCAGAACTTGCTCCAAATTATCATTCTCCTTTATTGCATTTGCTTTTTCAGAAGACGTAACGTGCTTATTAAGATCATCCAAAATTGCATCTTCGAAACTACCCAAATAGGTTTCTGTAATAATTACATTTGACTGCCCCAAAGCATCTTTTATTTGTTCTGTTGAAGCCCCTGATGTTTTAGCGATATTAGCCCAAGAATGCCTTACCACATAACTTGTAATATTTTTATCAATTCCACATTGGGCTCCAATCCTTTTCATTACAGCATTATGATCCTTTAATGCCTGCTTTCTGACCTTTACCAGTTTTACTGCATCTGTTTCAAGCGCATTTGTTAAAATCGGAAAAACATAATCCTCACTATTCTTCCCATTTAAATAATAGGCCAAAATTTTGAGACCTTCTTCAGTCTGTTTCAAGTTAAATTCCTTTGGATTATTTGATCTCCTAGTTTTACTTCTATAATAACTTAAACGGCCATTATTTATCTGATTTACCTTAAGACTTGCAAGGTCTACAAAGTTCATACCTCTATTATTAAACATAAATAAAAAGTAATTTCTTTGATGCCAGTCAAAAGAACCCTCTTCTAAATAAAGCTGTCTAATTTTATTAATAGCATTAATATCAACGGCCCTTTTATTTGCCTCTTGAGCCGGAATTTTTATTTCTTCAAATGGCTTATGCGATGATTCAAGAACAACCGGTTTAGCTTTCCTAGCTTTGTTCATTATAGCACGAACTGCTCTGAGACGAGCACTAAGCGTATTAATCTTTGCCTCTTTCTTAAAAACTTTTTCCATCCAAAAAGATTTGTAATCTTCTAAAAATTCAGAAGTAATATCAATCATCTGAATATCCTTTCCACCGTTAAACTTTTTAAATGAATTTATTCCATCTTCATACCAATTTGCATTAGAAACATCACTCGGATTATTGGTTGCCTTTAAATCATTACAAAGTTTTTGACCGAAGACTCCCAGAAATTCTGATTTTATTTTATCCTTTATTTCACTATCAGAAACGACACCTATTTCTTCTCCTTCACCAAATACTTGCTTTAGAATTTTCGCTTTCAGTGTGCCGATATCAAGCTTTTTAATCAATGACTCATTATTAGTCAAAAAATAGGAAACATCACTTAATCTTTTAAGAATACGATTTGTTTCTCGCTTTGCATTAATATGATTAATTACTTTTCCAGGTGATTCTTTTGACTCTTTCTCCCATTGATTTTCTCTCAACATCAAATTCAAAGGTAATAATCTAGTTTTTCCTTGATGTGCTAATTGAATAACTAATGGAAAAGTGTTAGAGTTATTTTCCCTGCGTTTATCTAAAATAATTTTTGCGTTAGCCATAGAATAAAAAATTAAGGTTGATAAAAATTATACCTCAAATATAAATAAAAAAAATCATTTTTTGTGCGTGTAGATGTGCGTGTTTTTTTTTGGTCTCTAAAAATTCGAAACAAATCATAACAGATCTACTAAAATATAACAATCTTATTTTAAGCTATTTCCAAAACACTAAAACCTTATCTAAAGACATTAAGCCCCATTAAAACCTATAACCACCTGCCTTACAAGCAGGGGGTCACTGGTTCGAACCCAGTAGCTCCCACAGACAAAGGACAACTTCAAAAGAGTTGTCCTTTTTTATTTTATAGCTTTCAAAAAATTAAGAGGTGAACACATTACATCAAAGCTTGGATCAATCGGAATTTCTGGGGAGCGATATAATTTTTTCAAGCATCGATATTTTTCAAGCATAGATATTTGCAAGTCTGAATAAAAAGAAAGTTACATTTCTTACCCCTCTGAAAGCAGATCTGAAAGCTTTTATTTTAGCATTAAAAGATTCTGCAGAAGCATTGGTACTGCGGTTATCAAAGAAGTTTAATATGGTGGGATAGTGAGCTTCAATCGATCTTTTCACTGTCATGAATGATTTAAATCCTGCTTTCTCTACCTTATCATACCATTGAGCCAGTTTAGTAAAAGCTACTCTTTTATCTTTTACAGTCTGAAAAATATTGCCTAACTGTATTGATAGATTGTATGCCGTTTCCAGCGATGGATAGAGTCTGAAAAGAATTTCGCCTCTGTGTATTTGTGATGGAGTCCATTTTGATTTTGCCTTAAATAGCAAGTACCTGCTACGAGCCAACAATTGTTTTAATGAATCTCCATTTTCATAAATATCCGGGATAAACTTTTTCCCTAATTCTTTACTGAGCTCAAACTCTTTATTCTCTTGTTCTATCGCTTCCCAGCGAAGCTGAATTCTCATTTCCTGCACTGCATCAAATGCAAGTTTCTGAACATGGAATCTATCTGTAACAAGAGTAGCTTTAGGAAATGAATATTTGACTATGTTTTCCATTGAAGCTGCCATATCCAGAGTTACTTCTTTTACTTTATGCCTTTTGAAATCAGGTATCCTGTTCAGAACTTCACGTACTGTCTGGCTATTGGTACCTTTGATCATTGCTACAAGACATCCCTTTTGGCCTCTGGCTTCTTTATTAGTGATTACTGTATACAACTCTCCATGAGAAAGAGCTGTTTCATCTATACTTAAATATGGGCCAAGATTATCTTCATAAAGGATCCATTGCTCGGCATGTTCTAGTTGATCCCAGCTATGAAAATTGCTAAGATGATCTCTGTATTGTTCTTCCAGAAGTTTGCCATCAACTCCAAAATAATCTCCTAAGCTTTTACAGCTTACCGGCCTGGAATCGAGATATAACTTTTAAAAAAGCCGCGAATTCCTTTGTCATTCGCGTTCCTTTGGCTACATGTTCCCAGTTCCGATAAACAATCGATCCTTCCTCATCTTCCCATCTCCTGCGTCTGATATAAAGAAATACATCTTTGCCTCAGATTGGAAAATCCTGAACTTTTATTTCATCAAAAAAGCCCTTGCTGGTGAGTTTACAAGTTTTAAACTCTTCCGGTTTTATATTTTTCTCTTCAAGGCAAATATTCAGTACTTCTTCTGTATGAGCAACTTTGGTTATTGAAAAGAAATCAAGGATACCTGAAGGGAGTACTAAACTAACTAAATTATAATCTTCACTCTGCATAACTTTGTACAAAATAAAGATTTTTTAACTTTCCCCCCAGAAATTCCGATTGATCCCAAAGCTTAGCTCAGCTGATCCTGTGCATCCCGACCTCAGTCGGGAGGGTCACTGGTTCGAACCCAGTAGCTCCCACAGACAAAGGACAACTTCAAAAGAGTTGTCCTTTTTTATTTTATAGCTTTCAAAAAATTAAGAGGTGAACACATTACATCAAAGCTTAGCTCAGCTGATCCTGTGCATCCCGACCTCAGTCGGGAGGGGCACTGGTTAGAACCCAGTAGCTCCCACAGAAAAAGGACAACTTCAAAAGAGTTGTCCTTTTTTATTTTATAGCTTTCAAAAATTAAGAGGTGAACACATTACATCAAAGCTTAGCTCAGCTGATCCAGTGCATCCCGACCTCAGTCGGGAGGGTCACTGGTTCGAACCCAGTAACTCCCACATGATTATCAAATAGTTAACCTCATCAAACGATGAGATTTTCTTGTTTTTAGGCCTTTTAGAGATCATAAAAAAAAAACACGCACATCTTTCAAAATCTACCCAACGATATTTTTTCAGACCGAATTAAACAATTCAGTTACATAACCTAAAAAAGGATTAAACTTTATATACCAATACATTATAAAACAAATTGTAAGTTTGGAAGGCCTGTAATTGAAGAAACAAAATTTTTAATCCACCTGCCTAACATTCTTCCTCTCTCTCTTCTCCATCATGATTATCCTTCCATAGTTACTTCTATTGAGACCAGGATACCTAAAGTCAAATCATTGTCTCTCTAAAAGTAAACCAAGAATTAAAAAACTTGGAAGGAGATTAATTCATAAAAAGCTGACTATCGATCTTAAAAGGGAATATTCCCCAATTAAGGGGTTCGACAATTGTATCTATTCTTTAATCAATCACTTACAATTGCGCAACAGCTTCTGAAATCCAAAATGCACAATAGGTTGTTAATCAAAAAGATATTTTTGTACTTCTTCAGTCCTTACATACCTACAATGAGGATATTTTCAATAAGTACTCTAGTCCTGAAGAAACTTTTCTTCTTGTGGAAACAGCCAGAACAATTAGAGCTAAAGGGGATTGTGTAACAAATAAATCAAGAACCCATAAAGCTTCGTCCCCTCCCTCCTCCCATCCAAACTATAGGCTCGTACTTGCGCGTATGGCGTGCATCGCCACATTTGAACCTAACGACATTTAAGCCCACTACCTTTACACTTTATATTAAACATGAATAAGTGGCTCAAACAACGAGAAATATTTTCGGTTTTGGTCTAAAAAATTATTCGCATGGCTATAATACAAATCAACTTGAATATTAGAAATGCAGAAGAAGTCCTTCATGCAAAAAAGAGCGAGTTTACTAGCTTTATCGCTGATTTAACATTAAGCGATAAAAAAATTAAAAGGAAGGTAGAAGAAGCAGTCTGCAAACAGTTAATCGCCCAGCTAAAAGAAAAAATAGAATCCGGCCTAATTGCAGAGGGAGTTAAAGCTGAATTAGCCTTTTCTATTGTCACTAAAAAGAAAGTCTGATTTTCTTAGTTTAAAAAGAATAGCATTGTGAGAAAAGATCCCTTATTTCAATTTGTGCTGATATTATTCGCAGGTTTTCTTTTTTTTGGTGCATTGTACTTTGCCAAAAGTATATTAATTCCTCTGAGCTTCTCGGCCTTACTAGCGATGCTCATTCTCCCTTTATCCAAAAAGCTTGAGCGCTGGAAATTCCCAAGATGGCTAGCTATACTTTCATGCTTTTTATTTGCAATAATTATTATTGGAGCTTTTGTGGCACTATTTATTTTCCAGGTTATCGCCTTTACAGACAATCTTCCTTTGTATAAAGAGCTTATCGATTCTAAGATCGGACATATTCAAAGATTTTTAGAAGGGCTAATTAAAGTTTCTCCGGAAGATCAGTCATCTTTCATGAAGGAAAAAATGGCTGGCTTCATGGAAAATGGCGGGGAGTATATAAAAGTCGCATTTGTAGAAACAACAGGAACTTTTGCAACTATAGGGATTGTATTTATATGCACATTCTTTTTTTTTATACTTCAGAGATCGGTTTAAAAATTTTATTCTGAAAATAACAAATCCTATCCATGAAGAAAAAACGAGGATGATTATAACAGAATCAAGTAAAGTAGCTGCAAGATATTTGTCTGGTGTTTTTATAGTAATAATAATTCTATCTGTACTAAATTCTGCCGGACTTATGATGATTGGGCTGAACAATGCAATATTTTTCGGAATAACAGTGGCTATACTAAATATTATACCCTATATCGGAGTTCCTATTGGGGCTGTTCTGCCGGTGGTAATGGCCCTGATTACCAAAGACTCTCTTTGGAGTGCTGTCGGGGTAATAGCTGTATTCACTTTTAATCAGTTTATAGAAAATAATTTTCTCACTCCCAATATTGTTGGAAACAAGGTAAATATAAATCCTTTGGCTACCATCATTGTTTTACTAATAGGAGGTAATCTGTGGGGCGTACCGGGTATGATCATTTTTCTCCCATTCCTTGGAGTATTAAAGATTACACTTGATCATGTAAGGCCACTCTATCCATACGCTTATCTGATTACCACAGATGATACGGGACCTTCTCTCTTCAGTAAAATAAAATCTCTCTTTAAACGACAAAAATAATCAAAATACTGTATCCTTTGCCTTTCAACCGGCCCTTCGCCTAAACATCTTAATTAGCTTCTGGTTGTTTTTTCAAAAGTTTACTATGAATGAACTTTAAGAGCTACCCATTCCTTTCTGCCTTTATAGGGATAATTGCCATGTTCCTTATAACAGCATTTATCCTTGTAAATTTCTTCCTGGACTCCTTCGTAAAAAGCCGGATTGCTCATGAAGTAAACCGGTCTTCAAGGGGTCTTTATAGTATTGAAATTAATGATCTGAAAACAAGGTTCTGGACAGGTACAGTAAATATGAAAAAGGTATTGTTGTATCAGCACTCTGCCAGATTGAAAACCCTTAAAAACGAACAACCGGATACAAATATCTCAACAGTAAAACTGTACATTCCCGTTTTGCGCATTCATCGGATAAGATGGATAAATTATTTGATAAGCAATGACTTAAAAGTAGGAACAATTACCATAAAGTCGCCCGAAATTCAGGTAAAGGGAAGTACTGTTTCGGAGCAATTCAGGGAAACGAATAAGACTTTCATTGAAATTCTTCCGGCAATTATTGCTGGCTTTGCCGGCTCCTTAAGAATAGAAGAGATGGATATCGAGTCAGGGAAATTAAGGTATGCTCTTGAAACCGAAAAAAATAAGATTATACAAACAGCAGAGAATATCTTTATTGAATTAAACGATATCATAATTGATACTATACCGAGAAAAAAAATATTATATTCTGAAGACATCCACATCAGCATGAGTAATTATCGATTAAGTTCAAGTGATGACTCATATACAATGAGCATAGATAAGATCGAGGGGCAGCTTTCTGACTCAATGCTTCAGTTTAAAAAATTCTACTATTCCAAATCTGATATCACTAATAAAAAGGCTAAAGAAACTGAAGCACATTTTGATGAAATAAAAGGTGAACAGGTAAACTTCCGTGATTTCTTTTATAACAAAAAAATATTTATAGGGAAGTTATCATTAGAGTCTCCCCAAATATCGACAATATTTCATCAGGAGGAAGAAAAGGATAAATCAAAGGGTGGAAATAAATTATTTGTTTCCTCATTTGCCTCTGATGTTATCAGATCATTTACAATTAATGAAGTTGAAGCACGCAATGGAAGTATAAAGAACCTTATTTATACAAGTCAGGATTCAATATTTCAGAAAGCGAATAATGTTAACCTTCGGATCGTGAAAGTTGCAGGAGAACTAATCGATTCAATCAGATTTAAAAATCCTGACAATATATATTTGAGTTTTAACAATTATGACTTAACCGGGTTTAACCCTGAAGTTAAGCTCACGGTTGAAAAGACAAATGCCTCATCCTTTGACTCAACAATAACAATGTCTTATTCAAGTATATCCTACAAAGATAAAAAAAACAAGTCCGGAAAGATCTACTTTAATAATTCTGCAAATCATATTTCAGCAAAGGGATTCAACCTGCGTGCATTTTTCGACGAAGGCATAGTGAAATTAAAAGAGATAGTTATTAAAGCTCCGACAACAGAATTCCAGACTGTTATAAAAAAAGAAGCGCCTAAGAAGAAGCGACCTGCTGTTGCTAATTTAAACAAGCTCATTAAAGCGTTGGATATAGACAGAATAACTATAGAGAATGGAACCTTCTCACATACTGCAATTGTCGATGGAGATAGTGTAGTTCACCGGTCAAAAAGTTATGCTCTGAATATAAGAGGAGTTTCTACAACTATAGCTAATTTACTTCCTGATGTGTCTCAAATATCCGGGGAGTTTAGGGATTATGAATTAAAGCTGGTGAAGGAAAAACTTATTCTTGTGACAGAACTGTGTTCCATTTCTTCACCAACATTTTCAGTTAAATTGGAAAAATTCAGGGTAAGCCAATATCAACCTCATTCGCTGAAAGAAAATGTATTTAATACATTTGTAAAAGAAATCAGGATAAATCAGTTTGACATTAAAAAAGCATTGTATAAATCAGAAATTGTTGTCGGAAAAGTCTTGATGAACAGTATGAACATGAAAGTGTTTTTCAAGGGAGGAAAAGGTTTGAAACCTGATTATGCAAAGTTAATGCCCAACGAAATGGCAAGGGCGATTCCATTTTATTTTAGAATCAATAAAGTTGTCTTTGATAACGGACAAATTACTTTTATGGAAAAGAAAGATGCGACAGTACTTTTTACGTTAAATAGTACAATGGCTTCCATCTTTAACCTCACTAATGATAGAAAAATTATGACGGAGAAAACCCCAGCTAGACTAATAGGAACAACGATACTGCAAAAGCAGGGCAAGCTTCAATTTAATATTTCAGTACCGCTAATGTCTTCTACATTTGATTGCATGTATTATGGAAAAATCGGTCCAATGAGTGCAGATGCTTTTAATAATATTTTCGCCTATACTAACATGCAAGCGGAACAAGGTCAGCTTGACTCAGCCTCCTTTAATGTTGGCATAATCGATGGCATCGCAAACGGAAATTTAAAATTAGTTTATCACGACTTCAGGATTAAAGTTCTGGATGAACAAGGGAAAGCAAAAAGAATTAAATCCCTAATCAGTAATTTTGTGATTAAAAACGGCAATCCTAATAACGAAGAAGAAGAGCCGGAAATAGTAGAAGTGCAGACCACACGGGAAGCTGAAGACAGCATTTTCTCTCTGCTTTGGAGACCTTTAAAAAAAGGGATCATTAAAACTGTAACCAAAGATTCTTTTGTGCGGAATTAAATCATCAGATGCTGGAGCTAGTATTTTAAATATCATCCAATTTCCTATGAGCCCAAAATACTTTTTATAGAAAATAACGATATTTTAAAAAAATGATTTTATTCTGTAAATAATGTTCACCAATTTTTTTGAAACTCTGCTTCCCACTAAAGTCCTTTATTAAAAATATCAATCAAAAGCTCTTGGACCTCCTTCATAAAAGGCAAAAAATAACCTTGCATTAATATAAATTATTACAAGGCTATTTCTATAAGCTTCTGTTCCTACTCTAAACAATCCTCTATTTGCATCATAAAATCACATTCAAAAATTTCCATTTGCATTTTTAAGTATTCATTTCAAATTTAAATTATGAAATTCATTATCGACAACCTTATCTTGATTTCCCTGAGCATCAACACCAAACTTTCGAAGCATTTTGTAATGAGACCGTACAGCATCAAAAATAGTTTTATTTGCCAGGTACGGAACATTAAACTCCTTAGCTGTCTGTTCTACAATAACTGATATTTTGGGGTAATGCACATGGCAAATTTTAGGGAAAAGATGATGTTCTATTTGCATATTCAAGCCTCCACAAAACCAAGTAATCCAGCCATTGTCTTTAGAAAAATTAGCTGTAGTTCTCATTTGATGGACAGCCCAGGCTTCTTCTATATTTCCGTCGGAGGTTGGTATTGGGAAATCAGAATCCTCCACTACATGTGCAAGTTGAAATACAATACCCATAATCCAACCTTCAACAAGATGCATTGCTACAAACCCAATTATAAACTGCCACCAACTTAACTTTAGTATAAGAAGAGGCAGGACTATAAATAAAAAATAATAAACAGCTTTAAAGAAGTACATCTTTACAATTTCATTTTGGGGATGTTTTAAATTTAGTCCTCCCAAATTATTTTTATGAATCAATTGGTAGTCCTTATTAAATACCCATGCAAGACTTGCAAATCCGTACAGCAAAAAGGCATAGATATGTTGATACATTTGAATTTTGAATATTTTATCCTCATGAGTTACCCTTATAAGACCAGGAGCTATCTCAATATCTCCATCATGACCGGAAATATTGGTATATGTGTGATGAATGATATTGTGACTAATATTCCATACATATGCATTCGCCCCCAGAATGTTAAAAACATAACCTAGTGCTCTATTGACATAGGATTTGGAAGAATATGCTCCGTGGATCGCATCATGGCAGACATTAAAGCCTACAAAGGCTGTGAACATTCCCAGGAGAATAGCAAGTAAAAACATGAATAGTGGATTAAATTTATTCGAAAGAATCAAACAATAAATAAAAATTAATCCCCCAAGAAAGAAAGTAGTTTTAAAATACATAAGCGCATTGGCATTTTTGGAAAGCCTTTGCTCTTTAAAATAATCGTTAACTCTTCCTCTTACAGTTGAATAAAATTGAGACTTTTGTGCGTCAATAAATCGTACCTTACCTGACATGTTCATTAAATATTTAGCTTTTTAAAAAACCACATTTAGAAAATTATCAGAAGCATAAAACTGTAAAACAGACGAATATGTTTACTCTTGTGAGCATATGTTTATCAAACTCAATAAAGGAAAAACTTAAACTACAATAATATACGTAAGGGCCTATTATAAGGCTCATAGTAAAACGATATGTTAAGATACTGTATGTAATGTATGCGATAGGAATAACATTTAATCATGAAATTGATATAATCTGTTTTAATAACTCTATTAAGATATGGTTTAGGAATTAAGTTTAACAATTTTTCAGACAGGGGAAATAGAAGTTAAAGATGTAGAATTTAAAACAAACTATGATATAGAATCTGTATAGTAAAACTAATGTTTGTAGCTCTGATGTACATTATAAGGACATCTAGAACATTTTATTTATTTATAGGTTTTTAAAATACAACTTATTAATTCAACCTATGCAAATACCTATCCTTCAGACTTATGAATTAGATTTTTATGATGCTGTAAGACTATATTTAAAGGAAAGTTCTGGTATTTTCGAATATTTATTGAGTACTCAGAAGTTACATAATGAAAATGGCAGAATCTTTATTAAGGGTAAGTTCATTAAAATAGAAACTCCTGAAGAGCGGATCTCATCTAATCGCCCTAAAGCCGAAAAATATTACTTTATAGAAAACAACGATATTTCAAAACTAAAAAATCCTAATATACTGGAATTAGATCCTGACTCTGATATTCCGCAATATATATTGGAAATCAATCAATCTGATATTATATCTATTGAGTTACTCCTTGATTATAGTGTGAGATAAGACTGTGTGCCTTTCAGATTAATTAAATTTTGTAAAATAATGCTCACCAATTTTTAACCGTAATCAATCTTCATATAATTTAACTGATTAAATTAAGGCCAAGGGAAGGAGCAATTAATGTACTCAAAAGGGGCGATTTTACCGAAACCATATTGGTCTTAGAAAGTTTATATCAATAAATAACCTTTCTAATGAAAATTATTTCTGAAGATGACAATATGCAATCGTTCTTTCCCAAAGTGATTTCTGAACTAAAGGGAATCGCAATTTTTATGACTAGTAAAGAAGGCATAATTACCACATGGAATGAAGGATGTGAGCAATTAATCGATTATAAATCCGAAGACGTAGTAGGAGAAAATTTTGCACTTCTTTATCCAGATAATTTGATTGAAAAGAAATATCCCCAAAATGAATTGAACGTAGCTGAAAGCTCAGGTAGATATGAAACAGAAAACTGGCGAAGAAAGAAAGATGGAGAGTTATTCTGGGCTCATGAAATTATTACAAAGGTAACAAAGAAAGATGGAAGTTTCATTGGGTTTGCTATGATCATCCAGGATTTGTCAAAAATGAAATTATTTCAGGATGAATTAAAAGAAAAAAATATCCGGCTTGAAGATACGAATAAAGAATTGAGAGTTATCAACGCAGATCTTGATAATTTTGTATACACTACTTCACATGACCTAAAGGCACCTATTAATAATATTGAAGGTTTGGTCAGTAGTTTGGAATCAGAATTATCATCTGAATTAGATAAGAGCACTGATATAAAAAATATAATGAATATGATTAGAAGTTCTATTGATAAATTAAAATCAAATATTTCTGATCTTGCTATTACTGCAAAAATTGATTCTGAGAATAAAGGCTATACAGAACAATCTTTTAAAGAAATTACTGAAGATATAAAGCACAGCCTGCATAATCAGATTATTAATTCCAAAGCGATGTTTTATGAAGATTTTTCAGTTCCTAAAATAAAATTTTCCAGGAAAAATTTAAGAAGCATATTATATAACATTATCTCCAATGCAATTAAATATCGTTCGAAAGAACGAAATCCTGAAATTAGAATTAAAACAGAAAAAATAAATGAATATGTTTTAATAACCATTCAGGACAATGGACAAGGAATAAAAGAAGAAGATAAAATAAATATATTTTCTATGTATCAAAGATTAGAGTCCAATATGGAAGGTTCCGGAGTTGGCTTGGCTATAGTTTCCAAAATCATAAATGATAACAATGGTAAAATTGAAATCGAAAGTGAGATTGATAAGGGAAGCATATTTAAAGTGTATCTTAAAGCATAGTGTTTATGCCAATGATAGGGAATGAAAAGTCGATATTCAAATTGTATTTGGTTCAATTTCCTTTCAGGGTTAAAAAAACAAAAGCCTTAAATTTCAATAATTTCAGGCCTTTTTGAATAGTTTCCCCCGACAGACAATTTGTCGAACCTGACATGACCAACCAAAGATCTTACCATAACAAATCATTTTCACACATTTAATTAAACATTGGTGGTATTGCAAGGCAAAATTGGCATTTCTTATCATTTAATGAACTGTTCAGCCTATTGACTTTGGGCCAAAAAATTTAATGCTATATTCCCCTACTTTAAGTTGGTAAATTCCACATAATTTACACAAATAAATAGTAGTGAAATTATACATTGTAATGAAAATTATTGACAACTCAGATAATAAAATTGAAGTTGAAAGTAACGTTGACAAGGCTCGACCTTTACAGTTTATTTTAAATTAATAGGATTAGTGCTTTAAATCCCGGTACGCAAATGGTTTGCGAAGTGAGTTTTTAAGTTTGATCAATAAATACAAATGTAAATATGCTCAAATTATCAGAACTCAGGGAAAAATATAATTCGGAAGAGGCTTGTCTTCTTTATTTATCAGAATTAAAATGGCCAAACGGATATAAATGTCCTAAATGTGGTTGTAAGCATTATTATAAAGGTCGCAAGTACTATTTTAGAAAATGTCAAAATTGTGATTTTGATGAGTCTCCCACTGCAGGTACCTTGTTTCACAAACTCAAATTCAGCATGGTTACGGCTTTTGAGATAATATACTGGATAACTCAGACAAAGAAAGGTATGTCTATAGTTGACATCGCGAACCACTTTGGGATTAATCAAAAGTCAGCATGGCGGTTCAAGAGAAAGGTGCAAATTGCAATGAGTGGAGCAAAACGCAACAAGCTGTCAGGCAATGTAGAAATAGATGAATTTATGTTAGGTAGTCTAGAAAAGATGGCTCAAGGGAGGAGCCTTGGAAAAAAGCATAAAGCTCTGGTAGGTATTGAAACAATGATTACCAGAGACGGAATATAACCTAATTGATTAAAGCCATATGCCGGGAATCGCAATGGATCAGTGATATTGCTGGAAGCACAATGTTTAGCAGGGCCGATAACAGGAGCTTCTATAAATCCTGCTAGATCATTAGCTCCTGCAATTGCTTCTGGACATACGCAATCCTTATGGATTTACCTTACCACTTTTTTCATTGATGCATACTTGGGAATATAAGTTCAGAATACATTCAAAATGAAAATAAAAATGGTTCATATTAGAAAAGTCACTTCCTTTGAAGAATTAGAAACAATAAAAGATCTCTTCTCTAATGCTACTGAGTAATGAGAAGAAGTGAACTTATACCTGTAGCAAATCTGGCTACTCTCTCCTGATTAATCCCTCTAGTATATATTCGTGCACATTCTTAGGAGTCGCATGTAACGATGAGCAAGTAGTTTCAAAAACGCTTACTTTTTAATATCTAAATCAATTTTCACTTAGAGAAAAAGCTTTTCTTCCAAAATGAATCCCCAGAAAATAATGATTGACTTAGGTCAAAGGATGAAAAATCATTGGAAGAACTCGAATGATCTGAATTTAGAAAAAGTTTCTCCTTATCTTTATCATCTAGTAAATCGTCCTTCGCCTGCACTTGAGGATTATACCAATTTATTTTTTTACGAGCCCATTCTATCCAGCCTTTCAATTCATCATTAAGTGAATTATTTAAACGAGCATCGGCCTCAATTAAATTGATATAATTCTCCATTATAATTGTTTGATTCCAACGAAGAGCATTTGTTAAAAGAACTTTAAAATCTGTCATTTCTTTTTGTTTTCGCTTCTCGAATTCTTTTCTTATAAGTTCCTTTTTATTTTGTTCTTCCCAATATTTTTGACGTTCCTCATGTTCTTGTTTCAAACGATTGCCTTCTAATTCTAACTTTGCGAGTATTTCCGATAACCGATTTTCGATTAACTGTGCTCCATCACACCACTCCTTTCCACTATAATTATCAATTTTAAAAGACAATTTTCCTGTTGGAATATTTTCATTCCTCTCCCAACTGCCATTTTTAAGAGCTGCTTTCTTTGCTTTCTCTTTTAATGCAATTTTTATTCTTTCATTTTGAACAACAACATAGGTGTTTTTATACTCTACTTCAATCTTATGTCCTCTGGTAAGTAATAGTTTTATTAAGGTATCCATAAATCTCAATGCACGATCAGAACATGAGGGAGAAACCTTTATATCTATTGCATCATCCCAGCTGCAATTTATCATCCCATAATGCCTACCATATCCAGGTTTTCTAGTCGTTAATGTCTCCTTGGCTTTTAGTATCAATTTATTGGGATTAACCAATTCCTTGGGTACTACTAATGGTAATTTGGAATCACTTTCAATTTCTTTTTGAAGAATTTCTAATGGTGATAAGGCAACTAAGTTTTCATCTCCATCCTCACGTTGCAATAGACTAATCTCTATATCACCATTATAATCGTTTGAGAGCGTCTCAACGGAAACCTTCTTTCCTGCTCTGCTTTTTTGCCAATAACCGAATTTAGGTAATGGAATTTTCATTTTAACACAGATTTTCCTAAATTCTGAATCGGTTAAAAAGTATGTTTTTAAAATTGTTGATATAGGCTCAGCCCAAACCAAATCGTAAAGCTCCTTTCGTGTAAGAGTTATGTTTTTCATTGGATCTCTAAAGTTTGTTAATTAACCTAATGCACTCTAGTTATTATTCTGAGACAACACGAATAAAAGTGTACACAAAATAAAATCGCCTTCTTATATTTTTCTATTCTATCAAGTAACCTTGCTATTCAAAGTCACTCTATAGATTATTGATAAGCTTGTGTTGGAAAAGTTCAAACTAGATCATTTTTTTCTAAATCAGTAGTTCTCGATTGTAGCATTATATTATTTTTTTGAATTTTTAAACCATTTCAAAAGCGGGGGATCAATCACATTTTCAGGAATTACCGGACAATCACCTTCCATTATCAAAACTCTTTCCAAATCATTTTCATCAATCTCCCAAGCACTTTTAACAAATAGTTGTTTTTTAGTTATAGATTTATCCATTAAAGGTATCATTTTACCATCAAGCAATATCGCAGGACAGAATTGATAACATTTAAAGTTATTATACCTACTAATTAACATATCAAGGTTCTCAGAGCTATTGGGAGCCATTTCATGAAATCTGGAAGATAATGTAAAAAGCTCTCCAGATTTTGGTGATTTTATATCAAGGTTTGATGTGACTTGAACTCTATACCCATAGGGATTCTTAAAATTAATGCCTTTTACAATTGTTACTTTAATCTCTTCATTTTTGTCTTCCCTTCCCATTCTTTTGATCCAACCATCAAAAATTTTCTTACATGAAGTTTCATCGTCGAATAATAAAAATATTCCTAAAACAGATAAATGGGTAAAGTATCCAAAGCCTTTCCATCTAGCACTATCCCAAAGTTCATTATCTATAATTGAAAAAACATTTCTCTTATCATGCCCTACCTTTTCAGGATTTAAAATGTCATCAGACATAGAATCAGACTTATTCTGACTTTTAGAATTGGGAGGAACTATAAAATCCTTCCTTTTCATAACATAATTGTTAAATGATTTACCAGAAAGCCAATCAGAATAAAACACTTTCGCTTTAACTCCAAGTACATTTAACATGAAATTTCTATGTTCGAGAATAATGGAACTCCTTTCTTGAAACTCCTCTTTCTTAAATAAATTTTCAATGAATTCCTCTATATTTTCGACAACAAAATTCTTTGTTAAAATCTCACTCAGAAATGCTAACATATTCTTCCAGCAAATTTCTTTTGAATCATTTAAAAAGTCTACCCTATTGAATTCAAAAATATACTCGAAGGATTCTTCAATTTTATAGTACTTTATTTGAGATATTTTTTCATTCTTAATAAATTGAATTTTAATTGACTCCGAACTTGGAAATATAGTTGTATTTGATGTGGCCAAGAAACTTTCAAAAAAAGCTAAAAATGTTTCTGCTGCGAATAAAAGTTCTTTCTCTTTTTTAAAACTAATAATAAAATTACATCCTAAAATCTTTGATGAGAGTTCTATTATATCTTTTGAGAGAAAATTAGTCTCTTGCAACATTTGATCTTTAAAAGGTTGTTGGGCCACTTTCCTAAAAAACTCTTTAAGCTCATCTTTTTTTCTCTATGTTTAATCCTCGATAATTTTCTATTATTTCTTCTTCATAACCTAACCAAAAGAGAGAAGCATCTTGAGACAAAACTAAATCCTGACTTGCGAGTAAATCTGGAAGGAGAGATATGCAATTCACATTTTCTTCACTAGTATTAAGAATTCTTACAGAAAAAAAAGCATCCATTAATTCCAATCTTGAATTATTCTGAGAATTAATATCTCTATATTTTGAAGTAACACAAAAAAGTTCGTGCCAATTTAAGAAAGCTGGAACTCTTCCAATTATCAATTCATTCATTGCAAATTGTTCAATACAATCATTAAATTGTTCACTCATCGTTCCTCTTTCATACCAAGATTTAATAGACATTGAGGTTGCCGCAATTAAACAGTTGTTTGATGCCCACATCAATCCAAATGCCCTATAAGCATTACTTAAGCCAACCAAAGAAAAATATAACTTATCTTGACTTTCTTTCTTAGATAATTTAAATATTGCCTTCCCGAAATAAACTATGCTATCTTTAAATAAAGACGATTTTAGCTTTTGAAATCCTCTGCTTAAAAATACTTCTCCAGCCGCAAGTTCAGAGGTTCGTTTTTCTAAAAGAGAAGCAACAGTATCAATCAGAATATCGAAATCTCCATTATTGGTAAAAAACTTACCAAGTACATCAATAATTTTTCTAAAACTCTCAAAAGGAAAATCAAGAAAGTAAACACTGGACTCCAAATTCTCCGACAACCTAATTATATATTGCTTAGGATCTTCTCTGCTTGAAAAGGCAGTAATTAATTTTACTAATAGACTGTAACATTTAGCAATAAGGGACGAACAGGGAGCAAGTTCATTATTTTCATATTTTGCCAGTATCTCTAAAAAACCACCTATCTCTGCTTCAACATTTATTTCTTCCGATGCAGGAATTCCTCGCATAAGATTGATAAGATTAAAGTATAATTCTATTTCTGCAATATTAGATTCTTCGATAAGAAGATCTTTAAAACTTTTATACTGAGAGATAAATTCTAAATGATCATCATACCAATTTATATAAGTCCAAGCCCTTTGGTAGTGAAGTCTTACCAATTGCCTCCGATTATTCATTTTTTTGCAGAGACGTAAAGCCCTGTCAAATTTCCCTTCAACTTCATCTCGTGACTTCTCAAGCATTCGAGCCAAGATGGCAGCTTCTAACGCATCTTCACACAATTGATAGTCAACATCAAAGTATCTTTTTGGATTTGAAATTTTTGTTTCAATTTCAGAGAGCCTCCTGCTCCTTTCAACATCATTTTTACCTAAAACAATTGTTTTCTTTTTGAAAACATCAGACATGTTCAATGAGTCAACAACCAGATCAATCAAATCTGAGCCATAAATTTTTTCCAACATCCACTCCCTATCAAGAATTATAATATCTAATTTGAACTCTTCAATTAATTCATCCTGAGTATCCTTCTTTTTTTTTACTAGAAATTATTTGATTAGTCATAAAATAAACTCTAGTATAATGCCTACCAGTTTCAACGATCTTTTTAACATCTATTCGTAATTTGCTCTTCCAATCTGATTTTGCACTAATGGCAAAAGCCCACTTCTCATCGCTGCTCCAACCATTCTCTGGAATAAACCACCTTTCGTAAAGTTCTTTAGAAACGGGATATGTTTCAGAATCTGTTTTACCGTCACCTCCTCCTGTTGGCCCGACTTGCGGTATTAAATTTGGCGCAATAAATTTTTCTGCTAGTTTCCGACACAGAGATTCAAATTGATCCTGCTTCTGATTAACCGAAATTTGATTGAGTTCGTAAGATAAATGTTCTCTTGGCAATGTAACTTCATATGACATTTGAGAATCAGAGAAAAATTCAGGTCTTTTGGATCTATAGAACTCCGATTGAGAAAACTGATTTAACTTTTCCTTATTCATTTTAACTGTTATTTATTATTATTAACCGCTTAAAGAAGCATTACTTTTAAAACAGTAATATTTTGCATCATTCACACATTCAGAACTCAATCTGTAGCTCGTATCCTATTTCATGATTCAATTAATTACAATTGGTATCCAGATTTAATATAAATGCCAAGTCGTCCCATATACAAGGGGAACAACTAGTCCTGATAAACTTTTAAAACTACAGGAAGCTTTCCACTCACTTTTCAGTTTGTAAACTAAAAATTCATTTGTAGAAAACACTCCAGTATCTCCAATCAATTCCCTTAGAGGAGAAAATTGATAATTGCTTAGTCTTACATTTGGTTGAAAGGATGGTAAGATCACGGGAACAAGAATATCTCAGAGAGGAAGAAATACAGAAAAGAGGCATCAGCTGCCTTCCTCCATATACAGAAACTCCCTTCATTTCATCTTCTACCTACATGTTTATGTAATATTATTTAAAATTAATCTTCCACTGTACCAGAAATTCTTTCACTAAGAATATATCCATTTTGAATCATATTCATAAGTATACATGTTCATACCTATTCTATGAGAACCTTCTAGGACATTCTTACTTGGCTTTCTACAAATATTTAAAACAAAAGCTGGATATATAGCTGTAACAATTCCAGATTTATTATCAATATCGGGAAAACATACACCATAACATGGTTACCATTCTTCTCCTCAATAAAGTTTCAGCTTTCAATTTGATAGTTATATCTAGTAACAGCAAGTACGTTTGGGTTTGATCTATCAAGGCATCTACTTAAACAAAGTATATACCAATGGGCTTCATTAAAAGATCTTTATAGAGAATTAAAATCCGGAATTATCTACCTCTCTTTAAAAAGACATAACGCAATCCAAAAAGAATTTCTCCCATTCCAAGACCTGAAACATAATTTCGTTTTGCAATATTCGGAAAGTAGTTATAACTAAATACCGGAGAAATCCTGCTACCAAACATTAATAAAGGTAAAGAAGTCCTTAATCCTATACCAAATATATTTTCATATTTAAATATTCCTTCTGATGTAGCAACAGGGAAGCGATGCATTTGAAGGCTATAAGAGTACATCTCATTTCCTTTTGACTTGAAAAATTCTAGCATCACACGAGAATGAAGTTTATTACTTTCAATATAATCAGTATTACTTTTATCCTTTACTTTTGAAGCACGATAAAAGGGATATGCACCCAAAAATGTCAATCTCACAAATGGCAGAGGTTGCCATCCAAGCCCCAAGAACATTAACCCTAGAGATCCTTTATTCGGCCCAAGCCAGCTAAAACTATATTCGTTAAGAATAGAAATTTGCCTGACTTGTATAAAATCAACATTTACTTTCAACTCTTTACTTTTAACACCTTTAAAGCTTGAATAAAAAATGAATTGATAGTGCGAAGCTGATAACTTTCTTGGATAAAATTTTACATGCGCATACTTTCCGGCTTTCATTAATTCAGGGGGCAAAGTACTAAGAGAATCTAGTAAAAACGTATCCTTCAAAATCTCATGAGAAGTTATAGTAGTATATAGAATTGAATCATTTACATTCTTATATCCGAGCCTTAAGTTTCCTTTTGAATAATAGATTAATAAGGAATCCTCTCCAAAAAGCAATTGTGATTTTCCAAAAATATTCTTTCTGAATAAATAATCGAATTTAATGTCCTCACAAGGTTTATATCCATCTTCAATATTTTTAATGCTATTATCCCATATCTCTTCTTCTTCGGGAAGAATATACCAATTTCCTCCAGAATAATCAGCAATTTCAGGTGGAGCAATTAAAGAGATGGTAACATTGTATTTTTTCGACTGATTAATTCCGTCTCCAACCACTAGC
The DNA here is from genome assembly GCA_024707265.1 of Sporocytophaga sp. Lineage (GTDB taxonomy): Bacteria > Bacteroidota > Bacteroidia > Cytophagales > Cytophagaceae > Sporocytophaga. The sequence continues at coordinate 125,112 of JANQAB010000001.1, forward strand.
GAAGCTGTAAATACTGAGGGACTGTCTATTTCTAAAATTTGATTTTCTCCCCCATATAAAATTTGATCATTTAATTTATCATTGCTAATGGACCATAAGTAAGTTAACCTTTCTCTAGGTGAATCAGAATCAATAACAGAAGCAGATAGTTTAAGCGTATCATTAAACGCTAGGAAAACAGAATCCTCAGCAATAACATTATTAACTTTTATATGGGCTTTAGGTGGTTCATTTATTTCAGGGCACAATTGTTTAATTGCAAATGCCAAATCCGACTTTTGATTTTCTGAGCCTGGATCAATAAAAATACTTGAGCTTCTATAGTTAGATAGAATCGGAGTATCATTCTTTTGCGAGTCCTTAATGACATCATACATTAAGAATTGATATTCTAATAATGCATTAAAGGAATTAACTTTTATAACTAAAAATTTATCATAATTCAGGAGACTATATGCAATTTGTTTATCTCTCTTATCCCGAGCCTTGCCATTTTCTAATATAGTCCTGTTTCTGTCCGCAAAAATAAACTCATCGACAATTCGACCTTCGATTCTCCTATTCTCAAAAAGTAAATTCAAACTTATAACTTCAGAATAAACCTTTTTAAGAACTCTTCCTGGATAAGCTAAATCTTTTAAATAATTTTCAATAAATGGAAGATGAAAAGCAGAGGTGCTGGATTCATCAACATAGTAGACTAATCTTTGCACTTTATTTAAAACTACTTTATCCTGGCAATAAATATTCATCTGAATCAACCAGGTCAGACAAAAGATTATGGTTGATTTGTGAGACATGAGCTAATTTTTTCAACCAACTGATCTTTTTTCCGCTTCAACAATAACTTCGATCTTTTTACTTAACTGCTTTTTAAGCATATCAATATTACTATAGCCTACTGCATTGGAAGCTTCAATATCACGATTCGACCTGCAGCATAATCTCCCATTTATCATCACTAAAACCTTGCCCCCTAAATATCGACAACGAGATTCGAATCTTTCAAAACCTGTTGTATCATAACAAATGCTTATGTTTAAATCCTTACTTAAAGGATTATATCCAAACCCAGTTGCCATTTCAAGCTTTTTAATTATCGAGGCATTACTTGAGTTTAGAGAAAAGACTTTGGGAGTTTTCAACTCTTTCTTTTTTAATACAAACTTTTCCGTTGTGGAGGGATTTAATATTCTAAAAGTTCTATCTTCTTCATATTGAGGATGACCAAAATAAACAGTTGTACTAATTCCCTCAACCGTATCGATTCGTAGCTTGAAGACGCCATCACTACCAGTTTGGATCTGTTTAATGGTATCTGTCCCAATAATAATATAAGCATATGAATTAGCTAACGGATGATTAAACTCATCTACAATATACCCCCCATACCAAAATGGACCACTTTTACTATTTGCAGAACTATTATATTGATTTATAAAAGAGAACGTAAGGTATGCGAGAGGTAAAACCCCTACCAATAAAAGAGTAATTAGAAAAAGTGCAACTTTTTTCTTCTGCGTGAGAGAATTAAAACTTCTTAAATTGTATGTTCTTAAATAAAATTGGCAAACAATGATCAATACTACTGCAATAGAGGAGGTAGCAAGTATCTTTACAAGTGCTGGATTTGAAAACATTTTATTCTAAATTAACATTTAAGGTATTTAAAAATCACACATTGTGCAGGGTTTATTTCCCTAAAAGTTATGTTGATTATTCCAATATGAATCGCTTCAAATTAACAATCTTTTATCAGTTGATATTCAAATATAATAAATTGAAGGAATAGACCTTCCTGATAATTAGAATTTTAATCAATCACCCAATTTATATTATCAATTTATTTGCAAATGGCTTGCAAATCTAACTTCCCTTATCTCAAACGAATTAAATATCAACCCATTAGATCTAGACACCTTCTGATCCGTAGTCAGGTTGCTCAATTCACTTATAGCCCGCAGCGAAACTTGTAAATGATAAGATATTTAGAAGTGAATTTTAAGTTCTTTATATTTGAAGGCCTGGTGATTTCCTGAATTAAAAATACTGATTTAAAGAAAATTAAGAACATTCTTGCTTAAATGCGAAACTTATGGTTCCAATCTCTTTTTCTGATCAAGATTATTTATCCTGGTTTACTGAACTGAAAACCAGAATTAAGCGAGCTCAAATCTCAGCATCTCTAAAAGTAAATCAAGAGTTAATCCAACTATATTGGTACTTAGGAGAAAACATAGTGGCAAAGCAAGAAAAAAGTACTTGGGGTGACAAATTCATTGAAAAGCTTGCCATTGATCTTAAAATGGAATATCCAAAGATGAAGGGGTTCTCCAAACGAAATCTCCAAGTTATCCGCCAATGGTATCTCTTTTATAATCAATACATTGTAATTGCGCAACAACTTGTTGCACAATTACAATTAAGTTCTGAAGTTCAAAATGTGCAACAAGCTGTTGCGCAAACAGACATTTCCTCCCTCCTCAAATTCCTTTCGCTTATTCCCTGGGGACACCATCAGGTAATTTTAAATAAGTGTTCAAGCCCAGAAGAAGCTTTTTTTTATCTGGTAAAAACCAATCAGAATAATTGGAGCCGGAGCATTTTGGAAGAACAAGTAAAAAGCAATTTGTTTCAGAGGCAAGGTAAAGCATTAAATAATTTTACCATTACACTACCTAAGCCACAAGCTGATCTTGCTAAAGAGACATTAAAGAACCCTTATCAATTTGATTTTTTGACTCTGGGAGAAGAAATAAGAGAACGGGAGTTAGAAAATGCACTTATTCAGCATCTAAAAAAATTCATGCTAGAGCTCGGGCGGGGATTTGCCTATGTGGGTAATCAATTTAATCTTAATGTTTCTGGAGATGACTACTTCCTGGATCTCTTATTCTATAATACTCATCTCCACTGTTATGTCGTCTTTGAGCTAAAAATGGGAGAATTTAAACCTGAATATGCCGGTAAACTTAACTTCTACATTAATACTATAGATTCTCAGATTAAGGGTAAAGAAGATAAGCCAACTATTGGAGTTTTATTATGCAAAACGCCCAATGATACAGTAGTACAATTCTCTCTTCAAGGAATAAAAACTCCTATAGGTGTTGCTGAATATGAACTGATTCAACAATTACCTGAAGAGATAAAAACTGAAATGCCAAGCATTGAAGAGTTAGAAGAAGAACTAGATAAAGAGGTAGAAAAAATGCAAAGACCTTTGGATAAGAAACTTGAGCATGTATACAAGCTTATTAACAAGATAAACCAACCCGAAATTCAACAAGTGCAAAATAAAGACAATACCAAAAGAGTATTTACAGAAACGATACTCCCACTCCGATCCAACCTCCTCCATGAGCTCAAGCCTTTAATAGAACAATTTTCTAATATAGAAACTAGGGTATGGGTCCAAGGCAAAGGGTTTCAAAATGATCAAGAGGTATTCAATGAAGTAGATAAGTATGAAACTCCAAATGACTTTAGAATTTCTATTAAACTTGACGGCTTAAAGAAAGCTGGTACACAATCTTTTTATATAAGTACAGATCTGATAATAAAAATGGAAAGATATAAGTATATATGCTATGTTAAAGACGTGGAAGAAGAACTAATGTGGCAAAAACTATATCATGAGCTTCCGACTCGAGAAGAATTAAATCATACCATCGAACAGTTTGGGATAAATTTGGCAGAACAAATGATAATCCAGTTGGAAAGGATTTCTAACTAAGAACAATTTCTGAAAGTAACGCTCAATTTCAAACAGTTACTATTAATCAGTTGGCATTTGATCCTGCTAAATAAAATCAAGTATTGGGATTTTATCTATCTCATACATATCAGAGCCATTTAAAGTATCAATCATACCCTTTGCCATTTCCTCAGAAATTTCAGCCCCAAAATAATGATTATCAAGACAATGATACGATGTAATTTCATCAGCTTTGTAATCTTTATACGTTGCTTTTAAAAGAATAACCTCTTCCAATTCATAGAATCGGTTCTCATTATAATTATCATATTCTCCCATCTTGAACTGCAAATCAAAAAACTCCTGTCTCCGGATAAAATAACTTGCCAACTCTCCAGAACTTCGATATCTGTAAATACTTCCAATCCCAATGAAGTTCCTGATAGGAACAAGCCGAGATGATAAAATACAATTAATAGAATCTTTCTTAGTAATTCTAATAAATGAATATAGAGTATGTTTAAAATTTGATAATTCATAGCCATCATTAGAAACAGTTATACCATCCCTAACTCTAGCTCCTTTATCATTTTCATAATACCAATCTTGGATTCTAATTTTAGGAGAATGTTCAAATTGGTTTATTAAATGCTCAGTTCGACTTTTATTATACTCAGAAAGTGTAAAAAATACTCCCACGGAAGTCATTATCATGCCCGAAAAATAGTTTAGGTATACTTGATTTCGTTTAAGGATTTTTTTTATTCTTTTATTCATATGGGATAATTTAAATTTATAAAACCACTGTAATTAAATTATCAGAAAACTCCTTTAAAATTTCGACCAAGAAAATAACAATGGAAATCCATACAGAATTATATTATATTTTCTACTATTTCAGGTCGCTATTAATTCAACTACACAAAGCATTGAACAGAAGTCTATCAGAGTATTCTGTGATCTCAGCCTTATAGCTATCTATACTTATCTTTTTCCCACTTTCTCCAAAAATACATTCATTATTACCTCTGTCAAATTTTCCTTTTTAATACCCAATTGCTGCATTAAATTCATAATGAGTTCAAGGTCGCTTTCTACCAACTTACCTGATGAAGATGTAACCCTCTTATTAAGGTCATCCAACACTCCATCTTCAAAGCTGCCCAAATAAGTTTCGGTTACAATAACTGTGGACTGGCCCAAAGCATCTTTTATTTGTTCTGTTGAAGCTCCTGAAGATTTTGCAATATTGGCCCAGGAATGACGCACCACATAGCTTGTAACTTTTTTATCGATACCGCATTTAACTGCTATCTCTTTCATAACAGTATTATGATCCTTTAAAGCCTGCTTTCTAACCTTCACCAATTTTACAGCATCCTTTTCAAGTTCTTTATTTAAAATTGGGAAAACATAATCATCACTTTTCTTTCCATTCAGATAACAAGACAAAATTTTAAGTCCCTCTTCCGTTTGCTTTATATCAAACTCTACAGGATTGTTCGATCTCCTTGTTTTACTTCTGAAATAACTTAAACGTCCACTATTAACTTGATTTACTTTAAGACTGGCAAGATCAACAAAATTCATTCCCCTGTTATTAAACATAAACAAAAAGTAATTTCTTTGATGCCATTCAAAAGTGCCTTCTTCCAAATAAATCTGCCGAATTTTATTAATCGCATTTATATCTACTGCCCTTTTACTTGCTTCTTGCACCGGAATTTTTATCTCATCAAATGGTTTATGCGACGGTTCTAAAACTGCAGGTTTAGTCTTCCTGGCTTTATTCATTATGGCACGAACTGCCCTGAGCCTTGCACTAATTGTATTAATCTTTGCTTCTTTCTTAAATACCTTTTGCATCCAGAATGATTTATAATCTTCTAAAAACTCAGATGTAATATCAATCATCTGGATATCCATCCCTCCGTTAAATTTTTTAAAGGAATTTATTCCATCTTCATACCAATTGGCATTAGAGACATCGCTTGGATCATTATTTGATTTTAATTCCTTAATTAGTGTTTGACCAAAGACACCTAAAAATTCAGACTTTATCCTATCTTTTTGTTCATTTTCGTTTGCTACATCTTTATCCACTTCTCCTTCCATACCCAAAACATCTTTTAGGATTTTAGCCTTTAAAGTTCCGATATCCAATTTTTTAATCAGGGACTCACTGTTTGTCAAAAAGTAGCTAACATCACTTAGTCTTTTCTGGATACGACCTGTTTCTCGCTTTGAATTAATATGATTGACTACCTTACCTGGTGAGTTTTTTGATTCTCTCTCCCATTGACTTTCGCTCAACATCAAATTCAAACTTATAAATCGAGTCTTTCCCTGATGCGCCAACTGAATTACCAAAGGAAAAGTATTAGCACTATTTTTTCTTCGCTTATCCAAAATAATCGTTGCATTTGCCATAGTATAAAAATTAAGGTTGATAAAAAATGATATATCAAATATAGGTAAAAAATTAATTACTGTGCGTGCATCGTGCGTGCTTTTTATGGTTTACAATGAGCTTAAACAAACTCTACTGACCCCACCATTCTAACAATTACTATTTTTCAATGAATTAAACGACTATTAAAATTCATAAGAGTTTATTAAAGTATATAATGCTCTGCCTTACAAGCAGGGGGTCACTGGTTCGAACCCAGTAGCTCCCACATTTAAAGGACAACTTCAAAAGAGTTGTCCTTTTTTATTTTATTAAGTTGCTAATCTTAGCTCTGCTGGCTCGGAGCATCCCGACCTCAGTCGGGAGGGTCACTGGTTCGAACCCAGTAGCTCACACATTTAAAGGACAACTTCAAAAGAGGTGTCCTTTTTTATTTTGTTGTTCTTATAAAATAAAGAGGTGAAACAAAAGCTACCCGTCCACAAATAAAAGAGGCTGCCTTTCAAATGGACAGCCTCTTTTTATTATCAAGTAAAAACCGAAATTCCTATATTAAATAAATCAAACATCTATTGCTTCACTAATTTGAAGACATAATTACCCTCATCCGTTTGAATGTGCACTGTATACATTCCGGATAACAGAGATCCACCTACTTCTATTTCCTGGCTTTTAACATTCGAATATTGAAGAACTAACATACCCGCATTATTGAATATTTTCAGATGGTTGATAAAAGAACCAGTACCCAATGTAATAGTAGCAGAATGAGCAAAAGGATTTGGATAACTAAGGATTTTACTTTGACCTGAAGGAACATTTACATCTGCAATTGAACAATCCTCTTTACCGGTCGTACCGCCCACACAGGTTTCACATTGATCTATATAAGCTGTTCCATTAGGTACTTCAGCACAATCAATCAGTTCACCTAAAACTATTCCCCTGCCGTTAGTAGCTAAATAAACTCTTCCATACACCCGGGGATCTCCTGTAATTGCTGTACCGGCACTACCAAACTGGTGCAGATCGTCATTAATACGCAGCCATGTCTCGCCAGCATCATCTGACCTAAAGACTCCCTTTACATTACTGACAGTACCAAATATAAAAACAGCCGGATAAGTCTTACCTTCAGCTGCTTTACCAAAACCAACTGCATCAGCAGATTGAACATTTGCAATTTTAGTGAAAGAGCTACCTCCGTTACTTGTTTTATACAATCCGTTACCAGCAGGAATCCAGACATGTTCTTCCATCCCAGGCACCGCTTTTAGCTTAGTTCCTGAAAACCCAGTGCTGCTTGCAATGCTGAAACTTTTACCTCCATCAGTACTTTTATAAAACTTATTACTTTGGATAGCATAAAATATATTAGCGTTTGAACGGTCTGAAACCAATGTTGCAGCCCCACTTAATCCGTTCACCTGAGACCATGAGGAGCCATTATTCTCTGAACGATGTGGTGTCATATTTTTAGGAGCCCAGATGAATATATTTCCCGTTGTATTCAAGGCTATCATTCCATCCTGAGCACCATTGGGTATAGTGGCAAACTTTGTCCATGATACCCCCGAATTCGTTGAGTAGCTTCCAAAGTATGTTGGATCATAGTTATGTCCTATAATGGCAAATTTTGTTGGATTTCCTTCTGCAAAATCTACCCATTCACCATTTTTATAATCAGGATCTATCATACCTTGAGCTGGTGACTTATAAATATCGTTATGTACAAAACCACAGATATCCCCTACACCACTTAATAAATTAGGTCCCACAGGAGGACTCGCCAGAGAAAGTATAGCAGTTTGTTCTACTCCTCGGCCTTTTACCACCCATTTTAAATTAGATCCATTATCAAAATCCGTAAGTTGATCAGTGCCCCAGATTGTGGCACCGGTGGCATATATTGCTTTGCCTGAGTTGAAAGGATCTATTGCAAATGCACTCACCCAATTACCTGTTTTAAGATCAGCATCTGATTTTCCCATCCGAAGATAAGGCGAAGCAGAAGCATCCCTGCTTATTTTTGATCCTGTACCAATAGCTTTCCAGGTCGTACCGGCATCAGTGCTTCTGTAAATTTCATCGCTTGGCCACCAACGGCAAATCGTTCCCACCATGAGTGTATTAGGCTTTTGTGGATCCAGAGCCAAACCGGCAAAACCTCCCTGAGCACCATTAGGAGTAAGTATTCTAGTCCATGAATCATTTGATGGATTAAATTTCCATACCTCACCAGTAGTGATGCCATTAGGACCTGGCCCATCATTATAAGTTAAATACATAATTCCATTGGATGCTATTTTTGCCTGATAAGGCATTAAAGCACCTCCTGGCGCATTTGGTACCGCTGCCCATGAACTTCCGCCATCAGTACTTCTATAAAAATTTGCGCCCTGATTACCAGGTCTGGCAACTCCGACATATATTTTCTTAGAGGAAACACCAGCGCTGCCTGAAGCTTTATCTATTAAGACGAATCCTATTCCGACATCTCTGGGTGTAGTGATAGTAGGAAAACCAGTTACCTGTGACCAGGAAGCTCCTCTATCTGTGGTTTTCCATAAGCCATTTCGGCGTGTACCTAAAAATAGAGTTGCGGGTACATTTGTATCCAATGCCAATCGCTCTCCCATGCCTCTGCCATCTTCATTAGCACCCAATTTAAAACTCAGAGAAGTTCGCTGCCAGGTTGTTCCTCTATCTGTAGAACTGAAAAATGAAGCATTTCCAGCCCAATTGTTAAAAGCATAAGTACCACAAGCCATATAAACTCTTGATGGATCTGTAGGGTCAACTGCCATACTTTCCACACCATACATATTCCAGTCGTCTTTGTTAAATCTATCTGAAATAGGTTGCCAGACTTGTGTAACAGGATCTAACCGATATGCTCCACCCATATCTGTCCGGGCATAAGCCAACCCTTGTTGGGATGGATGGTAAATAATTCCTGATACAAAGCCCCCTGCTACAATTTCAACATTGCTCCAGTGGGTTTTCTGACCAAAACAAACCAGAGATGTAAAAATGCTAAAGGCTAAAATAAAAACATTTTGAGTAGTTTTTTTCCGCATAAATTAAAACAGTTAAACAAATATTAATTAGACTTATAGTAAGTATTAGCAATAGCTTGTAAATTAGATTTCTGATTAGCACGATATACTTAGTTATCCAGCAACAAAGCAGAGCTTGAAAAAAGATCGTTATGCTCATAGATGCTTGTCAAAAGCGTCAATGAAGTTCAATCCGACAAATTCACATTCAGCAATAATTATTTGCAAAAACTTTTAAGTGAAGTGAAAAAGGATTCTTCTAAAATATTATCAGCCAATAAAGACTAAATACTTTATACCTTTTCATAAATATTCATCTCAATGAATCATCTATATGCCTACCATATAATGCCCCATTAAAATGCCGGTGCGGGAGGTCACACCTTTATCATTAAAAGAAAGACAGTATTTGTATACGACATCAATTAGTCAAATTTTCATATCGTATACTGATATACTCAATTATAAAATGTTGTTATAAAATTCGACTGTTCGTCATTTGATTTTAAACCTGAAACATTTCATAAGGCACTTTCGATCAACAAACAATTGCGGTAAAAATTGAACACCTACAAAACAGGTCTTCCAATAGTAAACATAATTCAAAAAATATTATAAAAAAATAACAAAACCTTAAATATAATCGACAAGACCTCTACATCATAATAAATAATACTCCCCACATAGTAACCCAATTAAGCGACTGATATCGGATGGTGATAGGGGAAGAGTATAATAAAAAAGTAAATTGCCAATGCTTAAATTACCCAAATAAATTTTATTCCACACAATCTAAGGGACTAAGAGTCAAAATGAAATACATTTTTATATTCAGGAAACTATCAAAAGAAACATTTTCATAATACCACTATCATCCAAAAGATTACACAGGCCCCTTGGCGGGCCTAACATCGGAAAAGACTTAATTTCAATTAATTGACTATTTAAAGGACTAGAGAAAATTCCAATTTAGAAATCAAAGTCACATTAAAATCAGATTAGAATTTAATTTTACTACCATAAAATGGCCCATATTTCGTATATATTTGATAAAAAATGCAAAAATGTATCTATCAAATAACGAGCTCATTATCGCTTTAAGTCTCTTATTTATACTATCATATCTTTTCAATTTTATTTCTGCAAAAATCAGAATCCCTTCTGTTTTATTACTACTTGGGACAGGTATGATACTTAAGGCAATGGCAGCTAAATTCGGAATCACATTTGTATTTCCTCAATCCTCGCTTGAGCTTATTGGAACATTCGGACTAATATTGATTGTGCTGGAAGCAAGTCTGGATTTACACCTGACGAAAGATGAAATGCCTACTGTAAGAAGCGCATTTGCTTCAGGAGTTATCATATTTCTCATATCCACACTTGCAATTGCACTGATCTTAAAATTCTGGCTGGGAACCTCTTTGAAACAAGCCGTAATTAATGGAATCCCACTTGCTGTTATAAGCAGCGCTATAGCTATACCAAGCGTAGCAACCATGAATAAACAGGTAAAGAGTTTTATAATTTATGAATCAACCTTCTCCGATATCATTGGCATTATGATATTTAACTATGCCATTCAGGAAAACATTCTTAATTACAAAACGATCGGCGCCCTTGGACTCAGCTTTATATCTATTCTGATCATATCATTCCTGGCTTCCGGATTACTTATTTTCCTCATGAGCAAAATAAGGCATCAGAAAAAGTTTTTTCTTATTATCGTTATTCTCCTTCTAATATATGCGATAGGTAAGGAAGCGCATCTGCCTTCGTTATTAATGGTTCTTGTTTTCGGGTTAATGACAGGAAACTTTAAATATCTTGTTAAAGGGAAATTTGCAAAGCATTTTAACAGCGAGCACCTTTCTCTCCAGCTTACACCATTCAAGGCCTTTACAGAAGAAACTGCATTTCTGATCAGGACATTCTTTTTCGTTCTTTTCGGCTACTCTGTTAACTTGCAAGAACTCCTCGAGATGAAAATTCTGTTGCCTGGTCTGGCAATCACAGCATCCTTGCTTCTTATCAGATACATTTATATCCGCTTTACTGTAAAAGAAGGTTATAGAGTTGCAAAATTATTTCTTGCTCCAAGAGGGCTTATCACTGTAATTCTTTTTTACAGCATTCCGGCTCAATACATTCTTCCGGATTTTACTATCGGTGTAGTATTTATCGTAATCATATTGACAGGCTTGATGATGACTTTAAGCCTTATTCTTGGTGAAAAAGGAATCAACCTAAATACCTTAACACCTCCGACAGAAGAAAAAAGAATCTGAGAATTTAGAAATGCGGACAAGCGAATAAAAAATTAAAAATTTCTGTTCAGTACTCTTATACCAAAGTATTAAAGGTCGAAGTATCGACCTTTTTTATTTTTTCCATCTTTCATCATCAAACCCCAATGAATCAATCATTCTGAAAGAGCGAACTAACGTCTGACCAAGCTTATGCTTAACTTTTATATTCTGTATCACTATACATATGGGCAGTTATCAGAGAAATATTACAACACCATTAATTACATCCGTGGATTATATTACATTCTCATAAAGAACCCTGGTTTTAGGTAAACTTCCCGGGTAGTTTGTATTAATATAAGTTATCAGTTTCTCCCTTACAATACAACGTAAATCCCATGCACTTCCAGCATCAGCAGCGCTAATGAGAACCCTTAATTCAACTCCCCTATCAGAAGCCTCTGTAACCTGGATTAAATTTACTTTACCATCCCAATACGCTCTACCATCTGTTTCCAGGACCTTCTTTAATTCAGCCCTAAGGAGATCCAAGGGAACAGAATAATCACAATAAATATATACAGTTCCAAGAATATCAGAATTCACTCTTGTCCAATTTTGAAATGGCTTTTCTATGAAATCAGAAATTGGAATTATCAATCTTCTTAAATCCCAAATTCTTACTACTACATAGGTGAGTGTAATTTCCTCTATGCGCCCCCATTCCTTTTCAACAATTACAACATCATCAATCCTTATCGGCTGAGTAAATGCAATCTGAAAGCCCGCCAGAAGATTCGCAATGGACTTCTGTGCAGCAAGGCCAATAATAATACCGGCAATACCTGCTGAAGCAAGAATACTTGTACCTAACTCTCTCACTCTGGTGATGGTCATTAAAGCTATTGAGGTGGCTACAAGAATTATTAAAATTGTTGATATACTTTGTAAAAAATCAATCTGCGTTCGTGCTTTTCTTTCAGCGAGATTATTTTTTGTGTTAACATCAAATCTCAGGTAAAGAAGTTCCTTAATAAATTTAGTAAGACAAATCAGAATATTAGCAATGGCAATAATCAGGAATATGTAAAAAACTTTATGTAATCTTATCGCAAATACTCCTGTATAACTTGTAAACGAAAGTCCGATATTAAGTGCCAGTACGGAGAAAAAAATCTGAACTGCAGACCTTAAATTTTTCACGAATAGTGATGCCGCTACTCTTTGTTTGAAGAGGACCTTTATTCCTTTTAAACTAAGAAAACTAAATATAAAACCAAATAAAGCACTTAAACCTAAAATAAGAATATTCTCAATTTCGCCTGGTGCTCTCAACAATAGCTCTCTGTACAACTCTTCCATATGTATTAGTTAGATAGACTCTAAAATATTCCATAAACAATATCTGTAGCATTAAAATCAGATTAGATCTTAAGCTTGAAAAAAGATAAGTAGGATTAGCAATTAAGACCGAACTCAAAAGACCTCACCCTAAATCCCTCTCCTGAAGGAGAGGGACTTTAATGCGCATGTTATTAGTTATTACATCACTATTATTTCATCATTATTATCATCCTCTGTCTCCTGCTCCTTCAAGAGGAGTGGAGGGATGAGGGTTTACAGGCTTTGACACGGAAACTAAATAATTAATTCTAAAATAAATTATCATTCATAACCATCAAGAAATAAGAAATATGATAAAGAACTTATGTAATGAATCAAATGTTCATTTTACCTTATAATCATTCTTTATAACGAAGAGTCAGGACAAGAGACGAACTTCTAATTTCATTCTAATCTTTTCAAAAAACTTATATCGTAATATTATAGTTTCTTCCTCAACATTATGGAAAAGACAATAATAGTATCTAATCGTCTACCTGTTTCAATAAGCAAGAAAGACAATCAAACGATTTTCACTTCAAGTCCCGGAGGCCTTGCAACTGGCATGGCATCGGTGAGCAAGTCAATGGATTCTATTTGGATTGGCTGGGCGGGATTTCATCCAGAAGATTTTTCCGAAAAACAAGAAGAATTAATATCAAAACTAACTGAACAAAACCTCTATCCCATCTTTCTTGAAAAAGACGATGTAGAGCAGTTTTATGAAGGTTTCAGCAATACCACACTGTGGCCATTATTTCACTATTTCCCCAAATATACTTCTTGCTATGAAGAGCAATGGGAAGTGTATAAGAAAGTCAATCAGATTTTCTGTGATGAAATACTGAAGCACGCCAAAGAAGATGACTTCATATGGATTCATGATTATCATTTACTACTTCTTCCCGGACTGTTAAGAGAAAAACTACCTAAAGCAAAAATTGCATTCTTTCAACACATCCCTTTCCCATCATACGAAATCTTCAGAATACTTCCCTGGAGAGAAGAAATATTAAAAGGTATTATAGGAGCAGACTTGATAGGCTTTCACACAAATGACGATGTAAAGCACTTCCTGACTTCAGTTCAAAGGCTTCTGGGCCTGGAAAACAAAATGGGGGTAATAAGAAGCGAAGATCGGGTGTTTAAAGTTGATGCTTTTCCACTGGGCATCGATTATGACAAATTTCAGGAACTAGCATTAACTAAAACCACAGAAAGGCAGGTCGGGCTATATAGAAAACAGTTCCAGAATGTGAAGATTATCTTATCGATTGACAGACTGGATTATTCTAAGGGTATACCCGAAAGACTTATAGCTTTTGATTACTTTCTTGAAAAGAATCCTGAATTCAGAGAAAAAGTATCTCTTCTGATGATTGTTGTTCCATCAAGAGAAAAAGTTCAGTTATATAAAAATTTAAAAACAGAAATTGATGAGCTCGTAGGCAATATAACTTCGAAATACAGGACAGTTAACTGGAACCCAGTGTTATACTTTTACAGAGCATATCCTTTACAATCACTTTCTGCATTTTACAGTCTTTGTGACGTTGCCTTTATAACTCCATTGAGAGATGGAATGAATCTCGTCTGCAAAGAATATGTCGCAAGCCGTTATGATGGAACCGGATCTCTTATTTTAAGTGAAATGGCAGGAGCAGCTAAAGAATTATCTGACGCAATCATAATAAATCCATATAATATACAGGAATCTGCTGAGGCTATTAAAACCGCCCTTTGCCTTCCCCTTGATGAACAAAAGAGAAGAATTTCCGACATGCAGCTCTTGCTGAAAAAATATGATGTCATTAACTGGACTTCTGTTTTTCTTAATTCCCTTGAAGAGATCAAACAAAAGCAGGTAGAAATGGCAATGAAGAAAGTTTCGAAACAAATCAAAGATAAAATTGTCACAGACTTTACTTCAGCCCAAAAACGTATTCTGTTTCTTGATTATGATGGGACATTAGTTTCTTTTCAAAACAGACCTGAACAGGCAAGTCCTGATGAAGAGCTTAAGGATATTATCAGGCAACTTTGTGATACCCCAAATCTCACAGTCGTTATAATCTCCGGAAGAGATAAAACAACCCTGGAAAAATGGTTTGGAAGTTTCAAACTTGATATAGTTGCAGAGCATGGATTCTGGATTAAGAAAGGGAAAAAATGGAAACCAACGATTCAATTACAAAACGAGTGGAAGCCGCAACTATTTGAAATCCTTAACCGATTTGTAGGAAAAACACCAGGATCTTTTATTGAAGAAAAAGATTACTCTCTTGTATGGCATTATAGAAAAGCAGATACTGATCTTTCTAATACACGAAAAAAGAACTACTTGATTACCTTCAATACCTTACTACAAATATGGGATTATCAGTACTTGAAGGAAATAAAGTTGTGGAGATAAAAAGTTCTTTAATTAATAAAGGAAGAGCTGTAAAGAGATATCTTAAATTCAACTACGATTTCATATTTGCAGCGGGTGATGACTGGACAGATGAAGATATGTTCAAGGTTATGCCAGAACATGCGCATACCATAAAAATCGGCTACTCCTTATCAGCAGCTAAGTATAGCATGCCAGAGCATTTCAGAGGCACTGATATAGGAATAAGAGGGTTCCTTGCTGAATTCGCCCGTTCATAAAAAAAACAAAAAAAAGATAGATAAAACTTCATACCTAGGCTTATTCACACCCTTTTAGGATGGGACATTTTTAAAAGAAGAATAAGATGCAGATCCGAAATAAGTTAACAGTTCAGTTCACAGGCATCGTACTATGTATTCTGATCGTTTTCAGTGCATCAATCTATATTGCTTTCCGGGAATATAGAACCTACAATTTCAGAAAAAGATTGAAAGAAAAAGCATTAAATACTACAAAAATGCTTGTTGAAGTAAAAGAGATCAATACGGACCTTTTAAAAAAACTGAGAAGAAAATACCTCCATACCTTTCCAAATGAATACGTAAGGATCTATAACAACTACAATCATCTTATTTATAAAGATGACACTATAGATTACAAGCTTCCCAATGACCTGCTTCAAAAAATCAGAATGGAAAAGAATTATTCTTTTTCCATTAGCGACAGGCAGGTTGTGGGCGTGGCCTATGATGGAGCTTATGTAATAACAGCCTCAGCTGTGGATAGGGATGGATCGGAGACCCTCAAATTTCTGGCGATTTGTTTACTTGCAGGAAACCTCATTGCATTAATAATTATCTTTTTGTCCGGAAAATTTTTCTCGTCGAAGGCTCTATTCCCAATTACTGATATTATCCAGGAGGTTGACAACATTAATGAAGGCCATACAGGCTTAAGGTTAAAGAGTAGGGACGGCAAGGATGAAATAGCACAGCTGGCTAGTTCGTTTAATAATATGTTCGACAGGATAGAAGACACTTATGAAAATCAAAGCAAATTCATTTCATACGCTTCCCATGAACTAAGAACTCCTCTTACATCAATAACAGGAGAAATTGATGTAACCTTACTAAAGGACCGGACACCTGAAGAATACAAAGCAACACTATGCTCTATATTGGAAGAGACCATTGCACTTACTGAGCTATCCAACAAGTTGCTGGAGCTTCTTCAATCAAATAATAAAAATCTTAATCGAGGTAAAATAAACCTAAAACATCTTATAGATCTGCTTGAAGAAGACATACACAAACGTAGATACAAAAATAAGTTTAAGATTCAGAACCAGACATCAAGAGAATTAAGTGTATTAGAGATTGACGGAAACGAGGATCTTATTAAAGCTGCTTTAATGAATGTTATTGACAATGGGTTCAAGTACTCAGATTATCCCGTTACTCTTAAAATACACAGGCAAGAAGGAGGCAATATATGTTTCAAAATAATAGATCATGGAATTGGTATAGACAAGGATGATCTCAGCAAGATTGTTCAACCATTCTACAGAAGCACTAAAGCTTCTGAAAAAAAAGGCTTTGGCATTGGTCTGTCGTTAACAGAAAAAATAGTAACGCTTCATAAAGGAACCATGGAAATATTTTCAAAGCCAAAGTTAGGCACTCAGGTCACTTTATTATTTCCTGTTTAACCAGAAATCACATAAGCGTCTTACCTATCATTTTCAGAATCTGAAAATGCATAAAGTTATCCATGGAGGAGTTTCGTTTTGTATTCTCATTAAAATTTAACGGCTTAATAGTGTAGCCATCTATCTTAAAGCTTTCCGCACGAATCCTGCTTTTTTCTTCATTGGATGTTGTCATTACGAAAATCTTAACTACATCAAATCTTCTGTCCTTCCTTATCTCTTCCATAAATTCAAACCCATCCATTTTAGGCAAATTAAGGTCAACCACAATAATATCGGGCAGTGAAATTCTATTAGCGCCATTAAGTAACTCTAAAGCCTCAATCCCATTATGAGCAGAATAAAATTCTATTGGAAGATTAAATTTACGGATAGCTCGCTCAAAACTATACAAATCCAATTCATCATCTTCCAGTAGTAAAATAGATTTAGCTGCCATATGCGTAATAAAGAAAATCCCTTCCATTGTTACTTTTACAGTATAGGAAAGGTTTTAACGATCAATAATAAGATTGGCTGATCGCAACAAATATTATTTATAAATTATTTCATTTAAATAACACATAAAATTACTCAGATGATTGAGGCATGGGATTAGAATTTAATTAGAATAAAGTTCTAGTTAAGCTATCCACCTGAGAATATACTGCTTATATTCAGAACTTTCTTTTTTAGTCTACCTCTTCCAGGTTTTGCCTCATTGTTAACAATATCAATAATCTGATCACAATATACTTATTGAAAGTAGATTAAAGTTAAAAGAACATCAACATAGACATATAAACTCAATGAGTCTAAATATTAATTTGGAACTTATCATTTCAGGGAAAGGTTATTTTATAAAAAAATGACCATGAAAAATATTTTGATAATAGGTATATTGGTATTGGGATTTGCTTGTAGCAGCAGCAAAACAACTCTTTCATCAACACAGGTACCTGATGAGGTGGTTGCATCATTTAACAGAAGGTATCCTGATGCAAAAGATGCTACCTGGAAAATCAATAATGAAGGATTATATGAGGTCAAATTTGAAGATGGAACAGGTAAGAACCGTGATGTTTTTTATCGGAGTGACGGTGACCTGGTTAGAGTTGATAGTTGATAAATAACAAAGATATACAGAGGTTGTCTCAAAAGGGCAGCCTCTTTTTATTTTTATTAAACCTAAACTAGCAAACCGGACTTATTTTTAGTTCCATACTCGCTCTTTCATTTCATATATCACAGACTGATACTCATATAATCTTAAAGGGCAGAAAACAAGACTTGGTGTTGGACAATAGTTAAACTACTGCTACTAAATGCTACAATAAGATACTCACGTCAATAAAAATCTATTTGTTACAAAAAGATAAGAGACTGCCCATAAGCAGGCAGTCTCTTATAATGGACTATACAGCAAGTTTTAATACTTAATAAACTTCTGAACTTTTACATCTTTCCATTGTTCTGAAGTGTTCAGAAACTCCAATATCATCTCCGGTCTGAGCAAGCGAAACCAAGCTCTGTCCAGCATGAAAGGTTCCTTTATTGATAAAATAAGATCGGATCTTTGATACATTCTGATATTCACTTCATTTATCGTATCAGAACAACTTTATCAATCAAATAAACATCATTATTTGAAATCAGCTTGTATATATATACACCTGAAGAAAGATTTTTGTCTGGCGCAAACTTGACCCTGTAATCCTTTCCTGCTACAACCGGTCCTTTAAACAGCACTGCTCTCTCGTGTCCACCAAGGTCATAAACTTTTAACTCAGCATGACAGTCTTTCGCCAGAGTAAAATGTATTTCTGTTTCATCAGAAAATGGATTAGGAATAGCTTTTGATTTAACATTGAATCTTAAATTGTCCTTTACCGAAACCGGAATAGGAGGTTTAGCACATTGATTATCCGACATACAATTCCCCAGTACCAGTCCTTTATTTAAAAACTCAGGCACTTCTCCGACAGCTACGCATCTCGAAAAGAACACCCCATCTTTATATTCACACATTTCAACACCTGCGGCACCATCTTCTGTTATACATCTTACATCCTCAACACATACCATTACTGTATCTGCTGCCCTGCAACCGGATTCAGTATTGAGGACTACAACGAATTTAGAACTTGTATCTGTGCATACTTCAAAGCTTTCCGATAGTACTCCATTGTTCCAGGCAATGGAATACCCGGATGAGACTCCTGTAACAGTAGCATGAAGTGTTATACAGGAATCGCTATCATATCCTTTATAAATGATCTGATCGTTGCCTGCATACACGTCAGGCTGATTCAGGTAAATGGTGTCAGAAACAGGACTGAAGCATCCGCTAAGATCTGCTACAGACAACCAGAATTTCCCAGTTTCACTGATACCAACAGAACGTGATACATCTCCAGTAGACCATTTGTACATATTGGCAATAGGAGCTCTTAAAACAACAGTATCACCTTTGCAGAATGGAAGAGCAGGATTATAACCTACCACAGGCTTTGCAGGCAATGGATGTAGTTCGATCTGTACTGTATCAGAAGTTGTACTGGAACATCCATTGTGATCTGTCACAAACAATGAGTAACTACCATTTTGCGTAACTTCCCGCAGAGCGGATTTTATTCCATCTGACCAGGTTACCTCTTTAAAGCCATCAGGAGCGGAAAGAACAACCGTATCTCCTTCACAAAAACCAGCTGAAGATATTGTAATATCAGGCTTTACAGGCAAACTATTCACCTTTACCATTACAGTATCAGAAACTGAGAAACATCCATTTGCATCAAATACCTTAAGCGTAACATTTGAAGTATAGTCCAGCATTATTTCCGGATCATTTTTTTCCTCCAGACCAACTAAAGGCATATCCATCAGGTCCTTTAAGCCAGATTGTATCTCCTTCACATAAATTCTCCTCTCTGCTCTTTTCTATAAATGGAACTGCAGGATTAGGATTTACTTCAATTACAACAATGTCTGAATACAGACTATAACAAATATCCCCATGACTTACCGCTACAGAAAACACTCCAGACTCCTTCACCACAAAACTTCTTTCTGTTGAACCATTATTCCATTTGTAATAAGAGTATCCTGCAGGAGCATAAAGTATGACACTGTCTCCTTCACAGATTTTTGTCTTGCCCGATGTCATCGCAAAAGGTTTTGCCGGCACTATCTCTTCCTCTAATAGCAAGGAATCTGAACGTACACAGCCATAGCTATCCAATACAGTCAATTTATAGTAACCAGGTTCTGCAACTGTTATTTCCGGAGTTTGTTGCCCTGTACTCCAGGTTATTGCACCCTTAGTTTCCAAAGAAGTCAAAAGAGTTGTACTGCCTTTACAGATTTTGTTAGCAGAAGAAGATAGTATTTTGGCCTGTAAACTCTGTTTTACTGTAAAATACTTTTCAATAACGGATGAAATGTTCTTATCAAAAGCATCTTCTATTTTTATATTAAAATCAATAGCTTCAGAAAGACTATCTGCAATCACCCATGAGAATGAGGAATCTGCTGCAGGAATATTTTTGCCTATCTGGTAATAATTCATTCCATCAGGAGAATAATAGATATTTATATCAGACACATCCTTAGCAAACCACTGAACGTTCAGATTTGAACCCGAGCAAATGCGTTCTTGCTCAGCAGACGGTTTTAAAGAAAGAAAACCCGGTTTTACAGAAAGGAAACATTTGCCTGCTTTGCCCTCTATTTCCTCAATATTGTTAACACTGTCCCTTCCGGCAGAATAGAAGCAATATCTTCCATTTTCAGGAAAAAAAACCGCAGCTGAATCTACTGGCCATTTATGTTTGAATAAAGACAAAGGCTCATCATCTTTTTTATAGTAAATGTCATAATTCATATAACCGGCACCATTCGTATCATCTCTACCGATTACGGTAATTTCCACCGGTGTTCCTGAGGTTACAGTATCGCTTCCAACAGTCAGGGTCGTAGTTGGATTACCTGCATCTACTTTATTAAAAATTTTAGGTGTTAGAATAGATTCATTATTATCAAAAATGATATCTGCTTCAGCATAAATGGTATCTCCAGTGGCCACATCCATTGCAGGTACAATAGTGTACGAAACGAACCCTTCACCTTTATGTGTTAAACTATCATTAACAGGAAGAAATCCAAGGTGTGCATCAAAGGGAGCCAGCCCAGTTTTCGGATCTATAGAAGAGAAAATCCAGAACGCTTCCTTTTTTCTGAACATTAATACCAGCAATGAGATCGACATAAATACCGAGAGAATCTCTAAGATCAAGGCGTTGAGTATAATACGTTCGATTGTCCGGAACAGGGAAAGTCATATTGGCAAAACCAAAACTTCCAAGGCGCAGACTAAATATATTGAGGGTAGGATCCAACACCTGGTTAATTCTGACAATCTGCGCAGGAACTGTAGCAAAAACCGGATCGTTTTCAAAACGAATAGTATAATTCAATCTATCAGTAGCAGAAACCCACTTTCCTGCCCCCACCCCATCAGGACCAATAATATCGTTGGGGTCTTTTGCACATTGTATGGGAATATATACCACATACGCTTCATCCTTCGCCTCACAACCAATTGAATCCTTCACCACAAGAGGGTATACACCGGAAGAACTCACCTCCAGCTCTTCCTTTCCCCAGGAATAAGAAAAAGGCTCAGTACCGCCATTTACATTTGCAACTAAAGTGATTCTGGGAGCGTCTTCACATTCCCGGAAATTCTGAACGAGGTCGTCTGCACTTGATATTGTAACGGTAAATTTTTCCTTCTCCTTAATGCTAAATGGCTTGGAAAACTCGCACCTGCTGAGTGCGTCATAAACAGTAGCAGTATGAGGTCCGACTTCCAGATTTGAGAAAAAATTTGAGCTCTGAAACGGTTTACCATCTACAGAATATTTAAATACTCCTGCCACACTTGTATTCAAGTGAACAATTGCAATTCCGTCGTTTTTGCCTTCACATGTAGCATCTTTGGTTTCAACAGTGATCTGAGCCATCAATTGCCCTGTAAAAAACTGCAACAGGAATACAACTAACATTAGTATTTTATGTGCTATAGACAATCCTTTCATTTTCTCCAATGTTATAGTTATCTCCATTGACCTTCCACCGAATTAAAAATTCTGATCTTATCTTCTCCATATATTTCCCTTATCTTTAATGCATGAGGCATAGCAGAAACTTCATTCAACAGCTCCTGAATCATGATGGCTGAGCTGGTATACGCACCGGAATGAATCACTTCCAATACTTTGCCAGCGTCAGAGGAGGAGATCCCCAAACCAATCATATAGGTTTGCATTTTCTGATCACTTTCAGAGAGAGCTTTTCTTAAGGTCATTCCAGAAACGCCTGGTTTATACAAGTAAGTAAGCACTAGAACACTTTCAGCTTTTACTATGTTTCTGTCTTTAAGGGCAGGTTCAATATCTGCTATCAGAGCACTTCCTGACAATTGATTATTTCTTCTGTACTTAGCT
This sequence comes from Sporocytophaga sp., assembly GCA_024707265.1. GTDB lineage: Bacteria > Bacteroidota > Bacteroidia > Cytophagales > Cytophagaceae > Sporocytophaga. The sequence continues at coordinate 147,478 of JANQAB010000001.1, forward strand.
TTAAGGTTTTCAAAGACTGCATCTGAAATCCCTACTTCTCTCTTTCTCACTTCCATAAGAGCAGCAATCGCTTCAGGACGAACAAACATAAAAAACTCCTTAACCTCTTTGTATTGTACATTTTCCTCAGATGAAACGGGATACCATTTTCCACCAATAAATTTCATCATAAAAGACTGCCTTGCCATCCCATCATTTTTTCCATTAGAGATAATACAATAAGCATTTCTTCCAATTGTAAAATTTACTTTCCCTCTTATATCCGAAGCGGAAACTCGAACGCTATTTCTCCATTTAGTAAATAATTCCGCATCAATCAGAGGGGATTCGCCATCATAAAATAAAGCTCTGTACTCGTTTACATCGTTAATGGACCAATAGCTAATAAATAGCTGCTCTTCCTCGCTTTGAATAGCCTGCATACTCATGTCTTTACAATCCGTGACATCAATAGAACCGACTGTATTGAAGCTGATTTTAAACAATATTTCTCCAGTTGCCATTGCTTCTAAACTCCGGACACTAATCATCATTAATAGGAAAAACAGTCTTAGATTTTTGAAATACATAATCACTATACTTTAATCTAAATACATGAAATGATGCCATCCTGAATCCAGGCCTTCAAATATGACGATACTTTCATTATAAGAGACTTTGGCTTTCGGATCGTTTATATCGTAATGAAATTCAAAATTAAGAGCACCTTGCACCTGGCCGCAATAAGCTTTCAGTTGAACTTCATTACCAAGCAATTGAGCAGATGTACCAACCTTAACGGTAGCCGAAATCCCTGCTTTAATAGCCATAGATTCAGCATCAGACATAAAATCAAAACCAACTTTAAATGTCCCATCAAGCGTTGCAGCAAGATTTTTTCCACTCCAGCCCTGGTACTCTGTAGAGGGATCTTTAACAAGTCCGCCACCAATGGATAAGGCAGCCTTTGCTTCAAAATATAATTCCCACTTTGCACTCCCCCATGGAGAAGTTACTTTTTTAGAATACAATGGATGTACAATTTTCCCGGTTATTGAACCTGAAAATCCCAGATTCAGCTCATGTTTATAATCCGTGCCGGGATCCATATACTTGCCCACCAGCGATCTTTTATAACTTGTACTTCCAAAGTTGATATCACCTTTTATACCACCCACTTTTGACCCTTTAAAGGTCAAGTCTTTCTCAAGGAATTTTTTTATTGCTGCATCAGAAAAACCGGGAAGGGGCTTTACCTCGAGACTTGTTGCTGCCAGCCTTGTAATTGTAACACTTTTGTCTTTACCTGCAGTATAGGTACAAGAAGCTGATCCTTCCGGATAGTTTGTAAATGAAGAAGTTCCTAATGAAGGAGTCACACATGTGCCGCTCCACACAGGCGCTTGTCCTGTAAAGGAATTTTGTGACGGTTCTGCTATAACCTCTGCCAATCTTTCAGGCCCTACAAGGAAAAGTGTTTCACCAGCTTTTGCAATTCTACCTCTGCTTTTAATATCTTCGGCTGTAACAGTTTTAACAGGATCAAGAATTTCAAGAGGCTTATCAAGATAACACTCCGGATAAGTCTTATTATCAAAGACTCTTACATTGATGGTTCCAGGGTCCGTACCAATGATAACCTTTTCATTTTCCCACCAACATCCAAGAGCTTCTCCATCAAAATCCCACTCCATCCTCCTGCCAGGCGGATCAACGACTGCCTGGGGAGTAACTACCGTTACTCCATCGGCATAAACCATTGGTTTATCAAAGACTATATCTTTAATATCAAAAACTGACACTGTTACCTCATCCATCCAGCGTCCGCTGAATTCAGCACCAGTAACAATAAGCGTATAAGAAGTAGTCTTATCCGGTGTTGCCATTGGGTTGGGAGAGTTCGGATTATCAAGACCCGACTGCGGAGTCCAGTAATAACAGTAATCCGGATTTGCTGCTCCCCCCAGCTGAACTGATTTTCCTTTGCAGATATCCTTATCCGGACCAGCATCGGCCTGGGCCAGTAAACAGTTTGGTACAATAAAGAAAACCAGGACCGCCAAATACTTTAGCTGAAGTTTCATATACTTTTTCATTCTATTTACTAACAATATTGACCCCGGGCGCCTTAATTAAGAAATTCATATATCCAGTAGATTGAGTATAAATCGTAACGGATCCCCTGGCACCAGGACGTACCAGTCCATGCGGACCTCCCAGCTCTGTTAGCAGCACGGCCAGTGTTTGACTTGCATTCTGTAAATCTCTATCTGTGGCCGCAATTGGAGCTCCTCCTTTACTTGATATATATATTACCGCATTCTCTATATCTACCTCTCCATTATTTATAAATTCTATTGTCATAGGTACAATACGTCTTCCTCTGACACCACCTGGAGCATTGATATAGGTTACAAGATTGGGTCTTCCTCCTTCTACTACATTGAATCCATTTGTAACAACTGCGGTATCTCCCTGTGTATTTACTGCAACAACATCATAATAAGCAGGCTTTGCTCCATAGAGATTAAATGTAACATAAGCCTTTGTTGCATTTACTAACATTAATTTTTCAGCAGCGATTGAGTCGGCTCCGTGAATGAGGTAGAAAGACATAGCAGGATCAAACTTTGAACCACCAGCCAAAACAGTTACTTTTCCTCTATTCCCACCTTTAGAAGACTGTAAGGACCTTATTTCAAAATTCAGAATACCTGCATAAAGAGAGACCTGCTGCTGCGCACCGCTTGATGAATTTGCATGTACATATACATAATAATTTCCGGCCTTTAAAGTAGGGATTACAATCTCCTGATTACCTGAGAAAGGATTTCCAAAAGTGAAATCATGTACAACCCTGGTCGGAACAGCTTCATAACTTACATAAATTTCATTATTGCCATTAATAGAGTCTGCTTTCAGCACAAGCAATAAGCTCTCCCCTTCCAGGCTATCCGGTACTTCAATCCTATAATACAACCTGCCTTCACTTTTCACAAACTGCTGTACAGTCTCTCCAATTTTTATCTGCGGCACAGATACCTTCATATTACCCATAGACCGGCCAATATTATTGGTATCATTATCCTCAAATATGGTATTCTTGATATCTGTACGAATGATTAAATAATAGTCTGCAAGATCGATACCTGGAACTTCTGCTTTAACACTTCTTGAAAGAGAGCCATTCTTCTCAAGGTTTAAATTCACATCAGAAGTGAAAACCAATAAGTCATTGCTATCCCAAATAGTATCTTTAGAAAAATATCCTGCATCCGTAACCCATCCACTCGCTCTATTGGCCCCTGCATTATTCAGGATCCATTCAAAAGTCACTACCTGTCCAACACTAATGGTATCTGGTGCAAGCACTGCAGAAACCACAAGATCCGAAGGAGGCAGCAGGAGTTGACTAATTTTTACTGCTACCATATTATTATTTTCCCCTTCAGATTCAGGCTCCTGATTGGTAGCATCCGTTTTAAAGATAAGGTAATAGTTAACCAGTTCAACAACAGGCAAAAAAGCGGTCAAAGTTGCAACCTTGCTTCCTCCTGGCTGTAATACACCAACGTGTTGTACTTTCTTCACTAGTTTATCATCCTTTGACAACAAAGTATCAGGAGAAAGATACACTTCGTTCATCCAAACAGATTGTACAGTTTTTCCCAATCCTGTATTGGTGACTGTAAAGGACATTTTTAATTCCTCTCCCGCAATAATATTATCCGGGACAATTACTTCCGTTATCTGAAGGTCTGCTAATGGAGTAAGACTAATATCAAAGGCCACATACTTCGCATCACCATTTCCACCTGATGTATCGGATGCTATAACACTATTATCAGAAGGATTAGCATCTGAGATATTTCCTTTGTAATCTGCTCTTACAATAAAGTAATACAATCCTGATATTCCATAAGGAAGTTGCACTGTTGTCTCAGCCTGATAAAATTCACCAGAACCAAGGACACCATCATGCTTTAACTCACCTAATTTTATATCCGTTTCACTAAGTGTTGTATCTGAAGACAGATAGATTGCATCTGACCAAACACCCCTCTGCGTAACTGACTCCCCTGTATTACGCACTGTCCACTGAACATTTACCTCTTTTCCGGAAGCAAACACGCCATCAGCTAAAGCTGATTCTGCAGTAAGATTTACAGGAGGGTAAGATTTTACAAACACTTGTCTACTCGTAATACTGTTATTACTTTCTCCAGTGTGTTCATAGACGTCATTTCTTGCGTCTGTTATTAGAATTAAGTAACAAGGACCTCTTCTGTAATCTGCAGGTATCCTAATCCTGGTATTCAAACTATAAGAAGCACCTGGCGCTATCTTTCCCTGATGAGGTACCTCTGCCACCAAAACTGCAGATGAGGAGAATTCGTCTATCTGAGAAATATAAACATAGTCTGTCCATGTCTCAGCACGTGTTTCTCCCGTCCCCTCATTTCGAACCGAATAAGACAGTGATTCGAAAATCCCCATTTGTATTGTATCACTGGTGTAGATAGTCGACGGGACAAGGTCTGCCCAAGGAGATAATGTTATAGTAATCGCTCTTCCTTCAGATGTGTTATTCTCCAATGTTTCCTCCAAAATCTTATGAGAAGAATTTGTAGTTATGTAGAAATAATAGGTTCCTGTCAAATCTGACGGCAAATAGATCTTTGCTGTTCGATGAAGAGAATCGCCCGCATTAACTCCACCTTTTATAGCCTGAGTCCCCAAAAGAATTGCAGTTGTTGAATCAAACTCCACGGACACCGAAAGCCATAATTTCTCTTCTATGACCTGTGGCTTCAATTTTCCTTTTCCTGTATTTGATACAGACCAGCTTACCTCTACTTCATCCCCTGACATTGCCGAAGTTGGCAGATGTATATTAACGGACTGAAGGTCTGATTTTAGCATTTTTATAGTATCACTCCACTTACGATTATTCTCTTCGCTTTCAAATTCGAAGACACTGTTGGTCGCATCTGCTACGACATAAATAAAGTAATCACCCGGAGTTGGTTTCAAAATCACTTTTGCACTATCTGTATAGCTCTCTCCCGGTGCAATTTTCTTAATGCGCCTTGATTGCCCTACTGGCTTAGCGCCAGAAGGGAGGTTTTCATTGGAAGTAGTCAGATACAAATAGTCGTACCAGTCCCTAACATGATCAGCAATATCACTTCCCATATTGGATACAGTCCAAGAAACAGTAATAGTGTCGGATAGGTTAGCAGTAGCGGGAACATTAAGCTTAGACACAACCAAATCTGCCGGTGGCTTCATGATTACGTTAACAGAATCACTTCTAAGCCAGTTATTTCCTTCATGAGCATGCTCAAACACCTGGTTGAATTCATCGGTCAATACATAAATATAATATTTACCATAAATTCCTTCCGGAAGCCTCACAGATGCTGATACAGTATAAGAACTGTCCTCCTTCAAACGACCTCTATGTGTTCTGCTCAAGAGCCTAGTCCCATTGCCAGTAAAAAACTCATCGTTAGAAATAAGAACTTTATCAGACCACCAGTCGGCAACAGATTCTCCAGTCCCCATATTGGTGACTTTATATGTTATATCTATAATTTCCCCTGAAAACGAATTTTGAGGTACAATTAAAGAGGTGACCTGAAGATCAGGTGGAGGAGTAAGAGTAATTGTAATGACATCCTGAGAAATACCACGATTATTCGATGAATTAATTTCCGTTGAATAATCCATAATATTAGACGACACCAATAAGTAATATTTTCCTGAAAATCCCTGAGGCATTGTCACTCTTGCCACCTGCTTATAGCTCCCTCCTGCGGCAAGTGCACTGAAATTCTTAAGCAATGCCAATTGAATGTCTACGTTAGTATCCAGGATGGTATCACTGGACATATAGATGACATCGTACCAGGTTGTATTTAGCGTTGATCCGGAACCTATATTCTCTGTTTCCCAACTAACCTCTATAGTCTGTCCGGAAAAAGCAGCAGAAGGAACCTGAATATTTTTAACAGTCAAATCCGCAAGATCTCTGATCTTGAAAGTCTGTATTGGGCTTTTCAGCTCATAGCAAAGATTTTTTGCTGTGACTTGCCACTTATATGTTTTACCATACGCAAAATTCCACTTGTATTCTCTCGAAGCGATTCCTGAATCTCTTTTTGAAAATTTAAGTGAGTCAGTAGCGTCCCATATATTTATGTTATAATAAGAAGCATTGAAAACTCCATTATAAGAGAAATGAACCTCCGAATTCAAGTCAGCCTTATTGTCTTCCGGATACATTAACCATCCTTCAGTTGTTATTTCTCTGTATATAATAATATCTGAGACTTCGATGGTATCATTTGCATGTTGTCCATCTCCGGCTAAGCTAGTATACGTTTTAATTCTGTAGGTGCCTGGAGCACTGAGATCTATAACCTTGGAGAAAGTATGAATAATACTTTTACCAGGCTGAATAACAGTATCTCCAATATTTTCTGTAAATACCTCACCTCCATTTAAAGAAAAGGACAAATCAAATCCCCCCTGAGCTAACGCACCAAAATTAGTTACTTCAACAGAAACGTACTTTTCCTCACCACATCCCTTTACTGGAGACTTCACTGCGATAACTCCTACATCTACTGCTTCATAATCAAATTCATAAGCACCAATATCAGGGGTAACAGAGTTTCTCACCTTTCCATTAATATCATAAGTTATACCAGACACAGGAGTTCCTGCTCCATCCAGAAGACTATTAGCAGACTTAAGGAAATCATCTGAATAAAACTTAGGATCCGTATTGATTGAATTTTTATCTGCAGCTACAGAAGAGTTCCATTCTGAAAGTGTTGCATAAGCCTTATTATAATACACCAGACGTGCACCATTGGCATAAAAATTATTATAATCGGAACTTGGAAGTGTTCCATAAATACCCAGAACAGTAGCACCAGACAGGTTGGCAATGTTATTATTCATTAATGAAACAGAACTGCCATTGCTTATTCTTACCGATTCCCCACTTGTAGATTCCTCACCTTTAATTAAAACAGAGTTGTAAACTACATCATAATTACTGGAGTTGTTGAATATTATTCCTGTTTTTGAACCTGGCCCTAAAACACTAACAGCATTATTTGCAACAAGGGCACGATTGTTTGTAGCGCCATTGGAAGAGGTAAAAGTGATTCCTGTTCCTCCTGTTTTCAAAGTTACCAGGTTTCCATCTACCCGAAGCGCATTGCTACAATTGGCAATTTCAATTCCTTTAAATCCGGCTCGGGTGGTAGCTGTTTCAATGAGGTTGTTTTTAACCTCCGCTGCCACAAAAAACGATAGTCTAATAGCGTGATAGCTCTGATTTTCGAAAATATTATTAATAATCTGTACACCGGAAGGGCCAGTATAGGAACCACTATTATAAAGTGTCAGTCCCGCACCTCCATTGATTATTATGTTATCCCTAATTCTTATATTCTTCAAACTCCAACTTCCATCAACGAGAGGAGATGCCACAGCAAAGCTACCTGCTGCTTTTATTATATTATTACTAAACGTAATATCTGAAGAATTTCCTGTGATAACTATGGCCCTGCCTGATATACCTGACTCAGTTATTGTAAATTTGCTGAACGTAAGATAACTACAACTGTCTATCACCAATGTTCTCTCTGATTCAGTAACAGCATTATAGTTCAAGACTACTTTTGTACTATCCTTTGCCTCTGACTGGAACAAGATCTGACGCTCAGGACCTACTCCCTTGATCTTCCTAAAGGTTACCGTTTCACTGTATAAACCTGACCGCACGTTAAACGTTACCGGACCAGCAACCCCACCATTATTCAGAGCTGTTGCCGCTTCAGAAAAGTTACCGAAATCAGGCTCATTTCCACCAATGGTATATATTCCTTTTAATGCACCATGAATCTTTCTTAAAGAAATCGTATCATTAAAGGTTACAGTGTCAGCGAGGCCATTCGGTGATAAAGGCCAGAACTTCAGATTGTACTCCTGAAACAGAACAAAATTCATTTCTGCAACAGTAATTGTATCTTCTTCTCCTGAAGCTAACGATCCTGTCCAATTATAGCCAGGTCGAGGGTTATCATTTACTGACCATGCAATGGTCACATTCTTAAGGATATCAGCACCGTAATTACGGATAACTAATTTTAGTTTATTTGTACCTGCCACTAAAGGAAGAGAGGAGGCAAAACTTACCAGTCCAGCATCAACTTTGGAATCAGGCACAAATTCATCGGCACCAATATCAGGATGACTTCCCCTCTCTTCCCCATCAATATCCGTGGGGACAGCTTCGATAAACATGCCTCTGTCCTTCAGTGCCGCTTCACGTACCCTGAAACCATCAACCGTTTTAAAATAAGGATTTAATTGTAATGAGTGAAGATCCTGACCAGTGGCTGATTTCCAGGACTCAAGATCACGCTTAATATCTCCGGGACTGGCTATAAGCATTTTCTCTTTGGAAAAATAACAGTTATGATCGATCTTATCCCCATCTGAAATATCCCTGTATAAAGCTGCTATTCCCTTACCTGAATTGGCAAAGATATTATTCTGAATGCTTATATTATCACCATACATTTCAGTAATTGCCGTAGAAGAAGCATGGGTGCTCCTCATGTTTACAGTATTGTGATAAATACCGACATTGTTCGTACTATTCAGATATATCCCATGCGATATAACAGATCCTCCGACAGAAATTATATTATTTGAAGCAAAAGCAGATTTATCCGAATTCCCCTTACAACCAGCCAGCAATATTCCGGCAACATACGTACTGGTATTTGAATGAGGAATAGTTGATCCAAAAGCAATTTTATTCCCTGTTACTTTAAAACTTCCCTTCCCTCTGCTAAGATATATTACCCATATTCCTGCGTAAGCTTCGGGTGAGGTAACGGTATTTCTTTCAATGATGATAGATTCCTGCTCAAGCACCTCTATAACTCTTGCATATTGATTGGAGAAGGTATTTCCTATGATTTCATTACCCTTATCATACCAGTTTTCCCCCACACCACCTTCAAGGCTTATGGCAGACGATCCACCCTGAAGCTGATTATTAAAAAACCTGTTATAATCTCTGGATGCCTCATTTATGGCATAATTTCTTCCCAAAATGAGGATTCTGTTTGTACTGTACACCTTCGTTTCAGGAGCCGCTATTATATTCCCTGAAAATGAGTTATAGTCTGCATTGTTAGCAATCTCAATAACGTTAGTATGGGAGCTTTCTAAGGATTTTATAGTTAAGTTTTTGAACTGAATATAGTCAGCATCGTTCAACTGAATTACATAATTCCGAGAAGAAGTAGGCGTAAATTCAATCGTAACATCTTCAGGATTGCCACTTTCAGACTCAATAATCAGTGGTTTTTCACCAGAAGTCTCCGGAATACCTGGAATTGAAATCTGTTCATTATACCTGCCAGAGTTCAGCCGGAATATCACAGAATCAGCCAAACCTCCCATCACTGCAGCATTGACAGCAGATGCAAGAGTACTAAAATCAGCACCTGTTTCTCCTACAGTATAAATACCGCTTAATGCCGCATAAATGCTTTGAACAGCAGCTGAATCATTGCTAACATCCCCGTCTTCATTTCCATTTGGAAGTGATGTCCAGGCTTTTATTGCATATTCCTGATCAATTTTAAAATTGTATTTTCCTATTGGTACTTCGGTTGAATCCTGCTCTGGCAAACTTCCATTGAAGATAAATGATTGCTGGAGTACATTATTTAAACTCCAATTAATTGTTGCCTTATTAATCTCCCCTACACCATAGTTGACAAGCTTTACCACAACATCTTGTTCACCCGACAAGAAAGGCCTTTTCTGAGATAAAATTTCTGCTATTCCTACATCGTCTTTGGGCACGCTGAATTCGTCGGCTCCCAGGTCAGGTGAAGTTATACTACGTTCATCACCATCAATATCTACAGTTACATCCGGCAATGCCACTCCCTTATTGTCCAACAGGTAATCGCGTGTATGCAAATCAAAGTCCGAAAGAAATACCGGTTTTAAATGTAGAGAATGCTCGTCCTGAGAAGAAGCCTGTTGCCAGTCTGAAAGTGTTGTATAGTCACCTTTTGCATACAGCAGAGTAGAACCCGCAGAGTAAAGAACGTTATAATCGGTGCTAATTGAGTCATAGCTGAATAAATTGTAAGAATATCCAGCTCCTTCATTAGAGAAAATATTATTATAGAAACTTATCTTATTCACATCTGTCGCATAAACGACCCGACTGGAAACGGCAGAGTTTTTCCTTATAAGAACAGAATTGTGGTAAAAATTTATATTATTCGCAAAACTCAGATATATACCAGTTGCTGAATTGGATATAAAATTATTATCAATAATACCATTTGCTGAAATATCACTTCTGCTTTCAGCTATTTGTATTCCATTACCACCATATGCTATAATTGTATTGCCAGACACTTTATATTTTTTATTACTATAAAAATATAACCCTGTATAACTGGTTGTTGCGGAAGATCTGCTTTTAACTTCGTTTCCGGATACAAGTACATCCTTTTGATTTCTCAGGTTTATACCACGGTAGTATTGAGAAGAAAACACATTCTTTAACAGAACGTTGCCACTATCTGATGTTGAATAACCATTAAAATATATACCTGTTGCAGCACCTTCAATATAATTTCCTGAAATAACGTTTCTGTTATTTCCCAGTCCTGTTGACCCCGTCATATATATAAGGGAAGCCATTGCGTCCGTAACTGTCGAAGTAGTTGAACCTTTAAAATAGTTACCGGAAATCACATTACAAGTAGCATCTTTTTCTAAATAAATTCCTGCAGCATAAGTTGCAGATATAGGACGGAAGGTCATATTTTTTACTATAATACCTTTCGCACCGGACAACTTCATAATATAGCTTGCCGAACTTGTACTATTGTATGTTAATACAACCGAAGTACTATCCCCTGACTCTGATTTAAATGTCACAGTGTTCTCGCAAGAACTGCCGGGATAATCGGATATGATAAATTGCTCATTATATATTCCACTCTTTACGTCAAACACAACAGGGCTATCTATTCCCCTCTTATTTAATGCCCAAACAGCTTCTGTAAAAGAAGGAAAATCCGATGCATCTATTCCGATAGTATAATTGCCGGACATCGCAGGGTACAGACCAGAGACAGACAAGCTGTCGTTTGAAGGAATCTGATCAGGCTGACCGTTAGGAGCAGAGGACCACAGGTCAAATTTGTAAGATAAATTCGGAACAAAATCATATGTACCTATTACAACTTCTTCCTTCTTTCCGCTTTGCAAACTTCCTCTCCAGGTAAATGCCGGCTGAAGAACACCATTAACCGACCAGTTAAACACCACCGATGTGATCGTGCTAAGGCCGTCGTTACTAATAAGCACTTTTACATCCTGCTGACCGGCAGAAAAAAGGAATGTCCGGGAAAGTAAGTTTTGTAACCGATACATCGATCGGAATTGCAGGATATTCATCTGCGCCAATGTCAGGAGATGTTGTATTACGTACCTGATGATCAATATCCAATGGTACATCCGACAGGTACAAGCCCTTCCCTTTTAACAGAGATGATGCCATATGCAAGTCTGTAGCAGACACAAACTCCGGCCTAAGCGATACGGAATGAGCATCTGTTCCTGTCATAGCTCTCCAGGAAACGAGATCCTGAACTCCCTGGGCAGCTTGTCCTAAAAAAGCTCCGGAAGAATATAAGTTATTATAATCACAGGTATTCGCACCTGACACATAATTATAAAATGAAATTGCATTTCCTGTTCCTGCAGTTGCTAAAATATTATTAAGAATTCTTAGTCCTGAATCTGAGTCCCCTCCAAATGCTATTCCTGAATTTCCACTGTAACTTAAGTAAACAGAATTATGGTAAATGTAGAGATCAGAGTTTTTGTAAGAGTATAATCCATAAGAGCCGTACGCACCTTTTACTATTATAAAATTATTTGCAATCAAAGCCTTGCGAACTTTATCACCTGATGTGTTATTCAGATAAATACCATAACCCTCAGACTCAATCTTATTGTCAATGATAGAAAAATATCCCGAAGCACTGTTAACCGATATACCTCTAAAACCTGAAGAACCTGCTGTCGTTTTGCTAACTGTATTACCAGACACTGAAAATCCTTTCATCTCTGAAAAGTTAATCGCTGCAGCATATTGATTTACAAACGTATTTTTCTCTACCTGAAAAGTAAACTCTTCAGGTAACAGGGTATTGCCGTATGCTGCAATACCATAGCTTCCCCCTGAAATTACATTCCAGGAGAAGGTATTATTGCCATGTTGCAGAAGCGAGTCTGCTCCTTGTGTAAAATACAGTACCGATCTGGCATTATCATTTGTAGTTACCCAAGGCGATTCAATTCTATTGCCAGTTAAGATATTGCAGAATGATCCACCTGATATAGAAACTGCTCTTGCATAAGAAGTACCTTCTGCTTTCAGTGTGATCCCTTTTATGGTGATTCCTTTTGCTTTGTTAAGCTGCCAAACATAGTTATTAGCAAAGGTTCCTGTAGCTTTTACTATAACCGCTGTACTGTCTCCTGCCTCTGACTGAAATGTAACTCTATTTTCACAAGAACTACCAGGGTAATCCTTAATGGAAATTTGCTCGTTATAGGTACCTGAGCGGATTTTAAAAGTAACTTCTCCAAGTACCCCTCCAGTATTTAATGCATCAACCGCGTTCGAAAGATTGGTAAAATCAGGTGTTGTACCTCCGATAGTATAGGTTCCTTTTAAAGCCGGGCAAACATCCGAACGGGTAATGACATTGTCTGACGGCCCGATATCTGTTCCCCCGTTTGGAGAATCTACAGATACAGTAATGGTATAGAGGCTAAAACTGTTAAAAGAATGATTGCCTAAGGCAATAGTATCCATCTCCCCAAACTTTAAAGAGCCACTCCAGCTCACTTCAGGAAGTGCCGCTGAGTTTATAGCTAAAGATACTTTAGCCGAAGTCAGAACAGTAAAGGCCTGATTCTTGATTATTACTTTTAAAGGCCACTCACCTGTAGTGAAAGGTGCCGAAGGAGTGATGATACTCACAAGCTGCACATCGCTCCCTTCAGGAGTAAATTCATCTGCACCTATACAAGGAGGATTATTTCTCTGTTCTCCATCAATATCTGTCGTAATGCCAGGAAAGTTTATGCCATTATTCTTTAAAAGAGCTTTGCTAACATGAAGATCCGTAACTGACTTATACAAAGGATCAGAAAAAATGGAATGCGCATCACGTTTAGATCTGTTTTTGAATTCATTAAAATCTTTGAAAGATGCGCCCTCAAAAGAGAACAGACCATCTCCTTTTGAATAATAACAATTGTAATCAGAGATAAAAGTTGCCGGGGTGTTCGACAGATATACAGAAGAACCATCTCCGTAAAAAATATTATTTAATACATTAACCGAATCAGAACCCAATGCATATAAAGTGTATGCTGAGGTTTGAGAACCTTTTACATAAACGTTATTGTGCACCACGTCCACCTGGCGTACTAAGCTTAAATAAATTCCAATTGAAGAAAGAGTCCCGTTAATACTGATAAAGTTATTGGCTACTCTTCCTTTCCCGCAATATTCATAACTGTTACTAGAGCCGGAAGAATAAAATCCCCTTCCTGTACTGATTGCTATTTTATTCCTTTCAACTTTAAAGTCAGTAACTCTGCTGGACAAGAGAACGGCCGAATAACTAGTATTCGATGAAGTACTGGTGAAATTATTTTCTGTAATGGAACAGAACGAATGATAGTAAAGCCCCACTCCTGCTGCATACTGATTCTCAAAGCTATTTTTGAGCACTACCAATCCTGAATCCACGCCTCCAGAGGGAATAGCATATATTCCAAAAGCCCCTCCCTTGAAAATATTATTTTTAACTATAACTGACCGATTAAACATAGTCCTGTCCGGAGTATTCGTTTCTGCCACAACATTAATATGAGCCCGTTCTGATGATGATGAAGTCGAAGAGGACACCTCAAAGGTATTGTTATCAATGGTAATAGAGGATGAACCTTTCTGAATCCTTACAGATGTACTGTAGGTAGCATCCAGAGGTTTGAACGACAATTTCTTAAACGAAACATCTCTTGACTTATCAATATAAAATATATAGTTGCTCTGATACGAAGACTTATATTCCAGAATCACAGAGCCTGCATCTCCGGAAGCCTGAAAGGTAACCGTGTTAACGGAAGAACTACCGGGAATTTGTTTTAGTTGGTATTGTCCGGTATAGGTGCCTGCTTCAATATTAAAAACAACCGGCCCTAAAACGCCACCGTTATTCAATATAGTTACTGCTTCATCTATACCTTTAAGATCTCCATTTAATTTACTGATCGTATAGTTTCCCGCAAGACCAGCATACACATTGGGCAAAAATAAAGTATCATTAGCTGAATCAAAGTCATCAGTATCAGATACCCAAGCTTTGATGCTATAACTTACCAAAGGCCTAAATTCAAAATTTCCGATTCCTGCTACAGCTGTTTCTCCTGTTGCCAGAGAACCATTCCAGGTGAAAGGAGGTAGCAATTCATCATTAACCATCCAATTAATCTTAAGAGCGCTAATGGATACAGCACCAACATTTTTTATCTTCACCTCAACCTTTTGCTCGCCACTGGCAAAAGGAATCTTAGGATTAGCAAGCTCTAAAAGTTCAGCATTAAGGCCAGCAGGCGTAAACTCATCCGCACCGATACAAGGAGGATTAAGCCTCAAATCTCCATCAAAATCTTCCTTTACCTCAACCAATACTTTTCCTGCTCCTTTCAGCATTACTTTTCTTGCATGAAGGTCGTCAGAGGATACAAAAGTCGGATCTGTTGAAATGGAATGGAGCTCCATATTATGATCTTTAAGTTGTCCAAGAGTCTTATAGGAAATGTTATTAAAAGAGCCCAGATTTGCTCCATTAGTCAATAGGTTATTATAATCAGACTCTATACGCCCCTGATGACTGTAATAAAGTGCATAACCACTGCCTTTATTAATCAGGATATTATTAAAAAATCTCGCCCCTGTTTTATCTGCATTGCCTACATCAGCAGTTGAGTAAATGGCATAAGAAGCAGATGAACTACTTACCAAAACACTGTTATTATAGAAGGAAATATTGTAGGCACCATAGTTACTGATACCATAAGCGGTGATGCCACCTATCATGGAAATCATATTATTGATAACTAGTGTTCCCTCGGTATCCGACCCCTCGCATCTATAAGTGTAAATACCTCGTCCACCAGATGCATTAATTCTATTGCTTGTTATATAGCCACCATTTTTAATCAGTGAAAAATATATACCATAAAAGCTAGAAGAGGTAGAAGATGTAGAAATTGTATTAAATCTTACCTGAGGTGCAACAAAATCTGATAGCTGAACTCCTGAATTATACTGGTCCGTAAAAATATTATTTTCAACAACAATTCCTTTTGAAGCGTTATAACTTCCTGAAAGCTGGATTCCATCCTGGCCTTTATTAAAAGTATTATTTAAAAATTCGATACTATCCCTGGCATATCCATAATCAGAGCTGACAAGTGAAGCATTCTGATTACTCCTTGTTAAAGATATGCCATTAAATGTATTATTTAGAAACCTAAGTTTACTGCATTCTCCGAGAAGCCTCACTACTGAACCATAAGTAGTATTTTCAGCCTTCAAGGTATGATTTTTGAATTCTATATATTTGGCTTTATCAAAGAGGACAGTGTAATTCTTTGAAGAACTGGAAGAAAAAGCAAGGACAACGCCTGAGTCATTTCCTGAAGCAGACTCAAAAACAATATTTTTCTCTGCAGTGGCTCCCTGAATTAAAGGAATTGTTAACTGTTCATTGTAAATCCCATCTTTTACCTTAAAGGTAACTTGTCCGGAGACACCATCATTAGCCAAACGTGCGATGGCTTCAGTATAAGAACTAAAGTCTGCTTCTTCGCCACCAATAGTATAAGTTCCGTTGAGAGGCTGAGCAAAACAGTCTAAAGCAGTCAAGAGATATAACAGGACCAATGCAACAACATTAGAGTTCCTGATATAAAAAATCCTCCTGAAATGAGATGCGGTATAAATCATTTTAACAGGTATTTTTGAATAAATAACATTCCGGGAGAAAAGCAGCAACAGAACAGCTTCAAAAGTATTATGTGAAGCTTATATCTATTTTACAATCACATAATTAATTCTTAATACTCCTCAATCTAAACAATCGGATTGATTCCGGATATAAATTGCAATTAAACGATTTCCCTTGGACCCAAAGCCGCCTACTTTACAAAAGATGATTAAAAATAAATAAAATGAGCATTTGAGTTAATTAACGAAAACTAAGATAACCAGGTGTCTTATGTCGTGTACAAAAATGATCTAAACAAATTAACAACAATTGAAGACAAACAGTTAGAAATTCTTCAAACCAAAAGAATAAATAAAAAAATTCTACCTCTTTTCGGAGATTTAATTTTCAAAAATGCCGGTCACTCTAACTATCTAAGGTGTATTTGATCTGTCTCTTTCATGTTTTCGTTTCCACTTATTAAATATCATTTAATACTATAAACAAAAAAGAGGCTGTCCTTATAACAAGTACAGCCTCTCCAAGTGAAAATGAAAAAGAAATTTTAAATATGATAAAACAGGCTATTTAATCACAACCTTCACTACACTGTTTCTCTCCTCGTACTGAACCATCAAAGCATACACCCCAGACTTCAGATTACTAATATCAACCTGTCCCTCGCTTCTACCTTGTTGAAGCAGACGGCCTGAGTAATCCAAAATGGAGTATTCGAAATTCCCTTGCAATCCTTGTACCTGAATAAACTCTTCAGCCGGATTAGGATAGATATCAATATTTAATTGATTGTTCTTTCCGATACCGGTAATAATTCTCTCTGCAAGTACTGCTGTACCAAAAAGAGAAGGATCCTGCCATGCGTTATCTTCACCTGCATTCCATGATAACTTTTTATCTCTGCCACTACCGTCGTCATCGTCATTGATCATAAAATCAATACCTATACTTTGGTCTTTGGCAGGTGTTCCCTGTAAGGTAGCCCAAGGAATGCTCGCTTCTATAATATATCCAGTTGCAGTGCTAACACTTGTATAAACAATTCCGGCAGAAGACCTTCCAGAGGGCAATGTACCTACCACAGCCCCATCGTTCCATCCGAATGAATATTGAACATCGTTAGCTCCGTAAGTAGTTGCTTTATCGTTATTAATATCAAAGTAGAATTCTACTGCATCATCTTCATAGCTATTAGGACTGTCGTTGGTTTTTATGTTGTCTGTTACAACCGCCAAGACATAAACATTTGTATTGTCCCACATAATTTTAGCCGTACCGCTCAAGTCGCTGCTGTTAGCTATTGTTCCTACAAGAGTTTTTGTAGCTGTGATTGGTTGGATAAGAGGGTCATTCCACAATTCCTCCACTTCTCCATCTATGGTCGGAGGGGTGTTTGTATTATATATTTTGTAGGTATAAGTAACCTTAACAGTGATAGCTGCTCTTGGCCCTTCACAACCGCCTAATGTTTGAGAAACGTAATACGTCACAGTTCCTGGTGAAGATGTATTTGGAACAGGTGCTGAAGCTAAAGCAGTACCACCTGTTTGCACTGTATACCACTTCAGGCTGGTTCCTGAAGCTGTTAATGGAGTTGCGATATCACCATATTCGTATGCGACAGCAGCAGTTACAGTCGGAGCAGGAGTAGCACAAGGATTTTCACATGCAGGTTTATATACTTTAAAATTACCTGACACATTTAATAAAGCGAGCATATACAACATACCGTCGTAATATCTCCATTGACCACTAGGAACTGCCATGTTCCAGAATGCCTGCACAAAAGGTGTAGAAAGTGCTGTATTAGTTGTGGCCAGAGATGCTACCGCATTACAAGCAACAAGACCTCCTGATTGACTTCCTTCTGCACCTGAGCCATCCCAATTATAATGACTTTGGTAGTTTGTCCCCCGGTTTTTAAAGAAAGTAAGATAGCGCTCCGCAATCACAGGCTGTTGCTCATCCGCCTTGAACCAATGATAGTCCATACCTATGTTCATAATAGTACGCCATGCGTCATACATGAACCTGTGACTATTAGAATTGAAAGATGTAGACTTAGGTGTTCCGTCAAAATTTGAATAGTCCGTTGATAAGCCAGAACTAGAGTGAGATGCGTCACGAAGCAACTTTCTTGCAGCTGCTGGTGTCTGAGCCCAAAAAGTTTTATTGTTTGTTGACCAACGAGCCCACAACTCCCAAAAAGCAGGTAAGTTATAAGAAGGGTCTGTATAATCGTACGACCCCTGATTAGGTCCAAATGTTATTAATCTTGAATTTGTATTGAACAAATTGTTAATACCGCCTGCACCCGTCTTGCTTTGTACTTTAGTTATTACAGACTGGGCTTCTGCTGCATAATTAAAAATCCCTGTACCATTTCCCCAACGGTTGGCAGCAAAATATAAGGCTGTTACAAAATATGCTTCACCATCCGGAGCAGGGTTATTATCTTTCGCACTACCACTTGTATTTAATGACCATCTAAAGAAACCATCCAGATTTCCTGATGTATGATGCATGTAGGTTTTAGTCCACCTCCACAGCTTGTCAAATTCTGCTTTTTTGTCGAGCTGCACACAAATCATCATTCCGTAAGACATACCTTCCGAACGGACATCATTATTAGCCACATCAAGAATGTAGGCCATGTCCTGCCCTACCGGATAATATAATTGCTGACTTGAGTTACCATAAAATATCTGCTGAAAGGCATTATTGACCTTGGTATTAATTTCTGCATCACTTTTGTTCAAAAGTTCTTTGAACATATTTCTGTAAACACCCGTAAAATAAGCTCCTTGTCCGGTTTCATTACAGAGGTCCTGTGCATGTGAATTTCTGCTGGTGCAGAGCAATAACACCACCAATAATCCGCACAGCAAATTAATTCTTTTGGGAAAAAGATTTTTCATAAGCTAACAGTTTTAATTTTTTAGGAAAATTTTTTAATAATTTGTATAATAGGTATTTAGGTTTTTAAAATTCACAAAATCCAGCTCCAGATTAAGGAAACTACCGATGCCGTTACATTTTCAAAATCCACCTGACAACTAACAACCTTGGCAGTACACAGAGAAAAATAAAAAGTAAACATATTTTTTCTAAAAAAAATACCACTCGAGCGTTTTAAGCCTTATTACCTTAAAACCACTGATCTGAGAAGATTTACGAAGAAAGTCCCTATGGCTACTCTAAGAGCTTCAGACTCAAGAAAGAGAACACTAGTAAAAAATTAAAGGCCGGAAAAATTTCCGGCCTTTCAATGAAACTCTATTGTATGTTACCTCTTAATTATTCTGTTTCATCTAAAAAAGAGACTTTTATCTTAATTACCTCTTCACTGTTATTTTCTTTTGCAAGACTGAATTACCCTTCTTTATAATAAGTACATAGATTCCTTCATGCAATCCGCTTACATCCATCTTAACTATATTTCCTGAGACATCAGTTGTCTGAGCGACTTCCTGACCCAAAACATCCACTACACTAAAGCTTGCATCTGACAGATCCAGTTCTGAATCAATAAACACTTCTCCATTTGCCGGATTTGGATAAAAATTGGCATATACTGAACCTGCTGATTTCCAGAATCCGGTAACACTACCTGAAGTGATGCTTGTCGCAGAAGAAGTTGTAACTCCTCCGTTGCTGTCTGTCACTCTTATTATTAATGTATGCTCTCCAGGGCCAGGGTTATTCCATACAAAGCTGTAAGGTGCAGCGGTTCTTGTACCTAGCAAATTGGAACCATCCAAAAACTCCACTAGTTTAATTTCTCCATCCGGATCCGAAATGTCTGCAGCAATTGTAACAGAACCTTCAATGATTGCATTGGACACAGGGGAAGTAATAATAATAACAGATGGTTGATTTGCATTTACATTCACCTGTATTGCCTGAGATTTAGCTTTACATTGAGATGCATTTGTTACATCCACAGTATAAACTCCGGCCTCAGTTGCAGTATATGTTGATTCTGTACCCACTTTCAGATCATTTCTATACCACTGATAACTTAATCCTGAACCTGAATTGGCTTGCAACCCAACACTACCTCCTATGACAAATGTAGTCGGTCCTGAAGGTGTGATACCTGCATCAGGATTTGCATTCACAGTTACTTCTATAAGAGCTCTCGAACTTTCACAACCGCTTACGTTCTGACTAACATAAAACTTTGTTAAACCTGCTGAAGTCGTAAGGGGTACAGGAGCTGTTGATGTACCAGTACCTCCTGAAGCGGAAGTAAACCACAATAAGCCTGTACCAGTAGCTGATAACGGACTTGCAGTTGCATTCTGGCAATATGCCAGTGTAGGAGTTACCGCAGGAGGAGCAGGAGTAGTACATGGCAACAGACCTTGCAGAATAGCTGTGCCGAATAAAGAAGGATCCTGCCATGCATCATCTGTCGATGCATTCCATGATAATTTTCCATCCCTCGCACCATTGTCATCATCATCATTGATCATAAAATCCATACCCAAGAGTTGTCCGATAGCAGGAGTTCCTTGCAAGGTCGTCCATGGTATTCTTGCCTCTACAATATAGCCTCCGGTACGTGGTACCGCTGAATAGGTAATTCCAGTTGTTGATCTTCCCGAAGGCAACACCCCTACTGTGGTTCCGTTGTCCCATCCAAAAGTATATTGTACGTCGTTTGCACCATATGTAGTAGCCTTATCGTTATTGATATCGACATAAAACTCAACGCCATCGTCGTCATACACGTTCGCACTTTCATTTACTTTCGATTCATCCGAAACGTCTGCAAGAAAATAGAGATAGGTATCATCCCATAATACCTTTGCATTGCCTGACAGATCTGCGGCATTTGAAACTGTGCCCGACAATAATCTAGTCGCTGCCGCGGACAATACACTTGCGTGGCTCCATGCAGGGTCCACGACTCCGTCAATTGTTATTGGTGAACCTACTTTGAATATCTTATAGGTGTTTACAACATTAACTCTTACAGAAGTTCTTGGGCCTTCACAACCATTTTGAGTCTGTCCGACATAATAGGTAGTGGAACCTACGGTTGAAGTGTTTGGTGTAGGAGCAGAAGATAAGGCAGTACCACCCGATTCAACTGTATACCATTTTAAACTTGTACCAGTTGCTGTTAATTGGCTAGCTGTAGCATTTTGTTCATAAGTAACTACTGCAGATGGAACTGTGGGAGCAGGTGTTGAACAAGAATTACATTCTTTAACTGTAATATTTGAACTTCCACTACTTTGATACCCCTCTGACTCCATGATCTGGTAATCCCAGGTAGTACCCATATTCATCCCTAAACTTCTCCATTTATCTACGTGATTTTTAAATGTTACAGTACCTGTTGATCTTTTAGTAGTACGCACACTCCAGTATTGTTCAAATGTAGCATCACCTATAATGGATGGTTTATTAACCCGTGTAGACACATAAATATTATAAGTACCTCCATCACTTTCAAAAGATCCCATACGCCTTATATCACTGGTGTTACCGGGAGGAGTCCATTGGCCATAACTTTCCACGACATAATATTCAATTAAAGGGTCTTTAGTCCATCCGTAAACAGCCAAAAATCCATTACTTCCACCATTATAAGACCCTTCAAAACAGACAGTTCTGTCTACTTTTCCTACTTTCCAGCCTTTTCCGGCAGTAAAGTTATTGATATTATTCCAGGTAGTGCTGTAGTTCCCACCAGGACCTAAAGTCATAGATGCAGAACCTCTTTGTCCGTCGTTCCAGAAGGAATAGAAGTATCCGTCGTGGGTACCTTGTGTATTATTGGTTATAGTCTGGCCGTAACCAGGTTGCCCTATCAAGAGCAGCATAAACGAAAATACTGCCATAAACAGCATTTTGATTAATTTTTCATCTGGTAAATTTATTTTCATAAAATATTTTGGTTTAAAATAAATTAAAAAATCAGTGTATAGGAATTGAGTGGCAGTACACCGAACTTTTGAAAAAAGTAAACATCAATACCAAAAAACTTTTTTCTATTTGTTTACCATTCAAGAAGATGAGTGTAGTCCGGCGAAACACATTTTCCATCTAAAAATTAAAATATGAAAAAACTTATCCTACTTGCTTTTTTGCTCACAAACCTCGTCTGCTTTGGCCAGCAGTTTTCTCAAAAATGGTCAAACATAAATTACGTAGGTGACAACCAAGGATTTCACAACCTTGACATCTACCTCCCTAAGGTAGTGAAGGATAAATATCCTGTAGTAGTTTACATTTATGGAAGTGCCTGGTATAGCAATAATTCCAAAGGAGCAGACATGAACACTATAGGAGCAGCATTATTGGATGCTGGCTTTGCAGTAGTAACCCCAAACCATAGATCAAGTGGAGATGCAAAATTTCCTGCTCAGATCCATGACATTAAAGCTGTAATAAGATTTATCAGGGGCAAAAGCACAGAATATAAATTTGATACAACCTTTGTAGGTATCAGCGGAAGTTCTTCAGGAGGACACCTTGCTTCTTTAGCAGGAACAACCAATAACGTTAAAGATTATACAGTGGGCTCTGTTACCATGAACATAGAAGGGACTTTGGGAAATTATACGCAATACAGCAGCGAAGTAGATGCTGTCTGCGATTGGTTTGGCCCAATTGATTTTTTCAAAATGGAAAACTGCAATACTTACAAATCCGGAAATTCTCCAGAGTCTGATATTATAGGAGGACCACTCCCATCTAATTTAGACAAACTAAGACTTTTAGGTCCTATTACATATATTGACCCAACAGATCCTCCGTTCCTTATCTTCCATGGAAGCAGCGACAATGTAGTTCCAAGCTGCCAAAGTCAGTTTTTTAATACCGCTCTGAAAAATGCTGGCGTGGAAAGTGAATATGTATTAGTTCAAAATGGTCAGCATGGGCCAGGTGTCAATAATGTACAAGCTAACCTGCAGAAAATGGTTACCTTTTTCCAAAATGAAAGAGAAGCAGTTGTTACATCTATTTATGGAACAACAAATAAATCAGCATCACTAATAATAATTTCCGAAAACTCAACTGTAGACCTTTCAACATTATCAATAGGGAAAGTTGAAAAATTTGAACTGGTTGATATGTCTGGAAGATTGATTACCGCGGGCTCTTCAGACGGAAATCAGATTTATCTAGGCGGGTTAAATAATGGCATCTATATACTTTCTCTTTATACTTCAAATGGAGAAAAACTGGTTCAAAGAGTTGCCAACTGGAAATAATCATTAACTGTGATTTAATCCGGGTTAGCATATATAAATCAACGAAAAAGGTTCAGGAATTTAAAACTTCTGAACCTTTTTTGTATTGTCGATAATTGTCTGAATCAGGATTTACAGGATTTTAGAATTAACAGGATCTTGGTTTAAGTTGGCAACGAAATTTAAGTGGCTAATCCTACTTTTTACTTTTTGAAAGAATAAAAACTACTGTCTGCTAATTCTCATCACATTCTGACTCCCGGCCTGATTAAGAAACAGAAAATATATTCCAGGTACCAGGTTCTGACCAATGTGTTGCTCCTCTGTCCCCTGCCCTTTTTCTATTAAAGTACCTTTTGAATCCGTAATGAAGTATTCAAAGTCCCCTTTCTTTTTGATATGTAATCCCGACTCTGAAAATGGATTAGGATATAAATCAACGCTTTCACTTTTATTATTTTTTAGACCTGTTATCACATCCGAAAATTCGATATAATTCAGGTTCATATAGCTTGCATCAAAAGCTATCCTCATTACATGCTCACCGGCAGTAAGATTTATATCTTTTATAGAAACCGTTTGCCAGGTTTGCCAGCCACCGGTATTAGGAACGTTTACAGGACCTGTAACATCTGTTCCATCCATTTCTATATGAAACTGTTTACCATCGCCATCCGCTGCTACCCTTGCACTAAGATCATACTGCCCAGAAGCAGGAACATTTACAGTATACTCCAGCCATTCACCCTGTAAGATATAACCCACATTAAAAGTACCATCAACATCTTGAGTAGTTTCAATATCCACTTCATCATTTCTGAGTGTGGCATTTCCTTCATTACCATTGGCATTGGCTTCGTGATAAGCAAGACCTTCTCCTCCAAGATCATACTCTTCTGCTTCTATCCTCCCTGGTATAAAATGTGCTGTGCCTTTAAAAGGCTCTTGCTTCAGTTCTTTGGTTAATGTAAAAGTCACATAGTTCATGTTCACATAATCTGTAGCACCGATAGTAATCCTCATGATTTTTTTTCCGGCAGCGAGATTGATGCCTTTTACTTTTACTGTTTGCCATGTCTGCCAGCCAGTAGTATTAGGAATAGCTATATTGCCAGCTATATTCGTACCATCTATCGCTACTGATAGAGTGCGGCCATCCCCGTTAGCTGCCACTCTCAAATCAAGGTCATAGGTTCCGGGAGTCTTCACATCTACACTGTATTCAAGCCACTCACCGGCAGTTGCGTAGCCTATGTTATAACCAGCACCTACATCCGTGCAGGTTTCAATATCAACATCTTCATCGGTTCGGAAGTTAACAACAGGAGTCACCTGACTACCCGGACTGTCATCGTTGTATGCAAAACCATTGCCTCCCACATCAAAATGTTCTAACTGAATGGTACCGGGAACTATATGCCAGATATTATTATAAGGACCTTTTGGTAGATTTACCCTGATGGTTATCGTCGCTTCACTTGTTTTGCCATCATTGTCGGTTGCTACTGCTTTGATCTGGTAAGTACCGGCAACTACATTAGACCAGGTATAAGAGTATGGAGCTGTATTGTCTGTGTTTAGTAAAGTACTTCCATTATAAAACTTCACATTGCTAATACTACTGTTAGATGAACTTGCAGATACTGATAATTCTATATTACTTCCTGCACTAAAAATTGTATTATTAGTCGGAGTGACAAATGCAACAGAAGGCCCGGAGATTGTTGGAAGCAGACTTAGCATCTTTTGAGCATACCGTTGTCCAAGAGTCCGATAAGACGCTGAAGTAAAATGCAAATTATCTCCTACATGAGGCAATCCTGCAGCAGAAATAACATGAGCATTGGGAACAACATTTGGCATCGTAGCGATTACAGCATTATGCCCTCCGCAAGCACCGCCTTGAGCAGATGTTACAAGCTCCCCTACCAGTAAAGGAACTTTAGCCGGATCCAAACCTAAGTCTTTGATCAGGTTGTCATAGATGGCTTTAACCTTTGCCGGCCAGGTCGATTGCATGTTATTGGTTTCGCCCTGGTGCAGAAGGATTCCTTTTATTACACCGTCTTTCTGAGCTATTTTTGCCACTTCAACGAGACGACCGTAAGGATTTCCGCCATACTGGGCAATATTGCCCTGCATCCACGAAGGGGCCGTTGATACATAACTTGCATAATTAATTTTATCAAAAAGAGCAATATCACAACCTCCAATTGCAACAGGTACAACACCAACCTTGATATTTACAGGAAGATTTGCAACCATAGTCCTTCCGAAATAATCCGAAGGCCCTAGTCCTGTATTGCATCTTACTAGCGGGGGATTAGCTGTCTGCCATTTACCTAAAGTGTAGGATTTACCTCCGGAATTACAATTAACAGCACCCATTACCTGAAACCGGCTATCAACTGTTCTATCCTGAGCCTCAATCGTTGCGGCCCCTTCCATATTGGACTGACCAAAACAGAGGTAAATATGAAAGTTGGGATCCTGAGCAAAAGAGATTTGCTGAGAAATAAATGTAAGCAATATCAGTATCCAACAAACTCTAAGATAGATTTTCATATTATAATAAAATCATTAATAAGAAGTATGCGCGCTAAAAACATCAGGAAAAATTCTACTGGCAGAAAAAAACGTCTGCCAGTAAAATGTGCTTAAGTATTACTTTCTAAAGCTTCAAAATCTTTTGTACAAAGGTTTCTTTTCCTCTCTCAATCATCAGGAAATAAGCACCAGGTTTAAGGTCTTTACCTATCAAAGCATTTCCATAACCATTTCCTGATTCAATTTTCAATCCTCGTAAATCAGTAATGCTATATTGAAAGTCTCCCGGAACATTCATAGCGAATCCATCATTTCCGAAAGGATTAGGGAATACGTTTATATCTGATGATACATGTTTATTAGTACCTGTAATTACATCTCTGAACTCCATATAATTCAGGTTCATATAGCTGGCATCAAAAACAATTTTCATGATATTTTTTCCAGCAGTAAGTGGAACATCTTTTACTGTAATGGTCTGCCAGGTTTGCCAACCGCCTGTATTTGGAACACTGATTGGCCCTGTAACATTATTGCCGTCCATTTCAATATGAAAAGTTTTACCATCACCATCAGCAGCAACCCTTAAATCTAAATCATAAGAACCTGTACCGGCTACTTCCACTGTATATGCAAGCCATTCGCCCTGAAGAATATAGCTTATATTGTAAGTTCCGTCTACATCACCTGTTGTTTCAATATCAACTTCATCATTCCTGAATGTAGCCCCACCTTCATTTCCATTGGTATTGGCTTCATGGTACGCCAGGCCTTCTCCACCAAGGTCATATTCTTCTGCTTCGATCCTTCCTGGTATTAGATGTGCAGAACCATTAAACGGCTCCTGTTTCAGTTCTTTGCTTAGAGTAAATGTGACATAATTCAGATTTACGTAATCAGTAGCACCAATGGTGACACGCATGATCTTTTTACCTGGTGTGAGATTGATATCTTTCACTAAAACAGTTTGCCAGGTTTGCCATCCAGTGGTATTAGGGATAGCGATATTGTTTGCAATAGCCGCATCATCCATTGCCACAGATACGGTGCGACCGGTACCGTTGCAGGCAACACGCAATGCCAGATCATAAACACCTGCGGTTTTCACATCTACAGAATACTCCAGCCACTCACCTGCCGCAGTCCAACCAATGTTATAACCACCTCCTGTATCAGTACACTCCTCAATATCAACATCCTCATCACTTCTGAAGGCAACGCCTGTCTCACTACCGGGACTGCTGTCCATATAAGCAGTACCATTTCCTCCTACATCAAAATGCTCCAGTTGAATTGTACCTGGAATAGCATGTACTGCACCATTATAAGGGCCCTGAGGCGGATTTACTTTAATGGTAATAGATGTCTCAGCCGTTTTATTCTGACTATCTGTAAGTACTGCACGAATGGTATAAGTACCAACTGCTACGTTTGTCCAGTTATAGGAATAAGGGGCTGTATTATCAGTGCTAAGTAATGTGGTACCATTATAAAACTTCACGTTACTAATCGTACCGTTAGGAGTAGCTGCTGTAGCTACCAAATTAATAGTAGCAGGTGCCGTAAATACAGTAGAAGCAGGTTGTGTTGCTAAAGTTATAGAAGGGCCTACATTTAGAGAAAACTTCCTTAAGAAGTTCCAGAGTTCTATTGTAGTGTGCACTCCTGCATCATCATTAGAATGCCAATGCCCTTTTCCGTCCAGTGTAACTAAAGAAACTGCACTGTTATTACAAGGTCCCCAATACTCCATTACAGACCTTGAGTTTGGTCTATTTGCAGGATATGGTGTCGTTCTTGTGCCAGTAGAAGGGCACTGATTCCAGGTTCTCCACTTTTGAAGCATGGCCACTACCCCTTGTTGATTACC
The DNA here is from genome assembly GCA_024707265.1 of Sporocytophaga sp. Lineage (GTDB taxonomy): Bacteria > Bacteroidota > Bacteroidia > Cytophagales > Cytophagaceae > Sporocytophaga. The sequence continues at coordinate 175,248 of JANQAB010000001.1, forward strand.
ACTTTGCTGATAATATACCACATCGTCAGATGTTCCATGAACGTGAATGATGGGCATTGGTCTGGAACTGGCTGTGGTATTTGAGAATAGGTATCCTGAAACCGGACCGATTGCAGCAATTTTATCTGCTATCTTATTAGCAGTGTGATAACTCATCATGCCTCCCATGGAAAACCCGGATACATATACCCTATTCCTGTCGATACCGAAACGAGTGACCATAGATTCAATAATGGCTAAGATAAAATCTGTATCTCTGTTTCCGTTTATATCCCAGGAATTATTAACCCCTGCTGGATAGACCACAACAAATTTTGCGGTATCTGCTACTAATTCCCATTTTGCCTGATTCTTCTGATAATTAATATCCTGGTTCAATCCATGGAGCGAAATTACCAGAGGTCTGTTCTGAGGAAGATTTGAAGGTGTATACACAAACAAACTTCTACTCTGACCTCCAACAGTAAGTGTTGTTTGCTGTGCACTTGAGACTAGCGGAGTCAATAACAAAACAACCCAAAACAAAAGATAAAGAGTACCTTTCTTTAAACTTTCATTAACAGGGTTTTCAGAAACCATTACTTTAAGTGGAAATCCGCTTAAAGCATTTTCAGTAGCGCTATGCAATGCGTTTTTGAAAAATAAATTCATATTATTCAGGTTTGATGTATGTAATTATTATTACTTTAGTTTATATATTGAGCTCTATTCCAACTGATATCAGGTACCCTTCAACTCCCTCCTAACATCCGACATATACCTACCCACAACATAAAATAAAGTAAACCTTCTTATAGATATTTTTGGCACTGCCACAGTCGCCACCCAATAATACCACTTACTGACAGCGCACACGGGTCTTTTTCGAATAAATAATTCATACAATTTCAGATTTGATCTTTTAAATTTTATTTCAACTTATTCCAGTGACATTTCCACTCCAATCAATGCTTAACAACTTTTTCATTAATCATTTTCGTGGTAGTCTTTACTGACACCAAATATATCCCCGGTATAAGACCAGCGCCCACCACAAGAATATCATTACCTTTGCCACTCTCCACCTGTAACCCTGTTATGTCGGTGATTGTATAATCAAAACTACCTTGTGTACTTATCTGAAAACCTTCATTGGAAAAAGGATTAGGATAGATTACTTTATCATGGAGCTCCATTGCCTGAATGCTTGTAACCACATCATTAAACTGTATGTAGTTAAGATTCATATAGTCAGAGTCAAAAACCAGTCTCATTACCTGTTGTCCGCCTTTTAAGCTCACATCTTTAATGGTAATGGTTTTCCAGGTTTGCCAACCGCCTGTATTGGGTACATTAATAGATCCTGTCACATTTACTCCGTCCATTTCAATGTGAAAGGTCTTGTTTTCTCCGTCAGCAGCTACTCTTACATCCAGATCATAATTGCCTGTCGCTGCGACATCTACAGTGTATTCCAACCACTCGCCTTTTAAAATATAACCTACGTTAAAAGCTCCGTCAATATCCTGTGTCTCTTCAATATCTACTTCATCCTCTCTGAATGCCGCCTTTCCTTCATTACCATTTGAATTGATTTCATGGTACGCCAGACCTTCACCACCAAGGTCATACTCCTCTGCCTCAATTCTTCCAGGTACCTGATGAGCTGTACCATTGAAGGGCTCCTGCTTCAGTTCTTTTGTTAACCTGAATGTCACATAATTCATATTGACAAAATCTGTAGTGCCTATCGTAACTCTCATAATCTTTTTTCCCGGAGTGAGACTAATGCCTTTTACTGCTGCAGTTTGCCAGGTTTGCCAACCTCCAGTGTTAGGCATACTAATTTCACTTGCAATGTCGCTTCCATCCATCGCGACTGAGACTGTGCGTCCGTCACCATTGACTGCAACTCTTAAGTCGAGATCATAAATGCCCGGGGTTTTCACATCTACGCTGTATTCAAGCCATTCACCTGCAGTAGCCCAACCAACGTTGTATCCTCCCTGAGTATCTGTACAGCTTTCAATATCTACATCTTCATCTGTCCGAAAGTTTACAGCAGGGCTAACCTGACTTCCTGGACTATCATCCCTGTATGCAAAGCCATTGCCACCAACATCAAAATGTTCAAGCTGAATGGTACCTGGGATTGAGTGAACAGAGCCACCATATGGACCTTGCGGTGGATTAACCTTTATCGTAATCGTGGCTTCTGAGCTTCGATTTTGATTATCTGTCGCTACAGCTCTTACATTATACACTCCTGCAGCCACATTCTCCCAAGTGAAGCTAAAGGGAGCGGCATTGTCTGTATGAAGCAATGTGGTTCCATTAAAGAAACTTACGCTAGATATAGTGCCACCATAAGCTATGGCCTCTGCTGTTAATGTAATCGAAGCAGGAGCTGAAAACGAATGACCAGACGAGGGACTGGTAAAACCAATAGCAGGAGGACCAGAAGGGGGGCATGGTGAGTTCATTGTAATTCCTGCTGTGGTTTGAGTGATGGGCTTTATAGTTCCATCAGCATTGTAACAGAGGTATTCAACACAGACACTTCTGCGGCCTGTAGCAGGCCCTTGTCCGTTAAGTGTCAGGGTTGCATTGTGATAAAAGAGATAAGATTGACCTTTATACTCTACAATACCAGGGTGAATGGTATAGCTATTTTTCGCCGTACCAGTTAAAACTCCACGATAGGTCCAGGGGCCGTTGATGTTGGTTGCTGTTGCATAACAAATCTGCTCGGAACCTACCGGAGCTACAAAAGCAGGATATGTAAGATAGTAGATACCATTACGCTTATGAAGCCAAGGTCCTTCTGCATAGTTTGGCGGTGTAATCATTTTAATTTCACCATCAATTTCCGTCATATTGGGCTTGAGCTTAACCAGGTAACAAATCGGATTTCCCCAGGATAGATAAGCTTGCCCGTCATCGTCAATCAATACTGTTGGATCAATATCATCCCAGACCTTTCCGTTATTGGTCATATTATCACGAATCAACGGCGTTCCCCGAGCATCTACAAAAGGGCCGGTAGGACTATCCGAAACAGCTACACCGATATTTCTTCCACCATAAGGATTTTTCCCTGTTACAGTCACATACAAATAAAATTTCCCATTTCTCTCTACTACCTGTGCTGCCCATGCATCTTTATCTCCCCAGGTAAAATTATTCGGTGTAATCATGGGACCATGATAGGTCCAGTTTTTCATATCAATAGTAGAATAACAAAGCCAGGCAGTCATGGTAAACAATTCTCCATCTTTAGCCTCATCTTTTCCCACGTAAATGTACAACCTTCCATTATGAACAAGAGGTGCAGGATCAGCAGTAAATGAATTACGGAAAATCGGATTCTCTCCTGACACAAAAGAAGTCTGGCCATAAGCTGAACTTGTCAATACAAAAAAGCTTAAACAATTGACCAGGATAACAGACAAATGTCCTTTTATGAAAAAGATTAAGTTTTTCATCAATTAAATATTTTTAGATTATTTAACTTCTTGTTTTTATTAAAAAGAAAATCCGACTTTGTAGAACCTCTGCTATAGAACCACAATGCATGGAACTTGACTGATGACTTTGAAACCCTCCATCCTATTTTTACCTACCTGATCAAATTACCTTATTACCAGCTTAGTACTTTTCTTTACTTTCTCATCCGTATAGACCAGCATATATACTCCAGGAGTCAGATTACTTACATCTATACTTGCTTCATTGCGGGCATTAAGGATTGTAGAAGTTAAGACTTGGCCATTGACAGAATTACAAATAGAAATTATTCCTTCAGGACTTATCCTTTCATTTATCCGAACCCTTATGACCTCTGAAGCAGGATTCGGAAAAACCACTATGGACTCAAAAGGTGTTATAGCCTTATTCAAGGAAGATACCACAGAGCTTGTCTCTTGCTCGTCTATCTGAAGCAAATATGCCAGCAGTTGATCGATTTGCTTCTCCGAAAGAGCAGTAATATACCCATGTTGATTATTAACGTTCCTTGTAGTAAGCACATCTCTAAGTGTTGGAGCAGAGCCATCATGTAAATAAGGTGCAGTTTCCCAAATACCTTTTAGCGTAGGAGTACCCAATCCTGTCAGCTTTTCAGATCTGCGTTGTCCGGAAGATTTCTGAATGGTACCGACATCATGCAGAACACCGGTTTTCCTGTCCGTAAAGTCAGAACCTGAATGACAGGCGCTGCATCCCAGGTCAGTAAAAATTAATTTACCCACTATAGCATCTCCAGTAAGGCTTCCATCTGAATTCCTGTATGGGCTAGGATTTACTTTATCCAAAGATTTTACATATGCAGCCAGAGCATCTAGCTCCGGACTTAAACCCGCCTTCGGACTTCCTAACGGATCACTGATAGTTCCGGAATGATATACAGAATCAGGTAGAAACCCTTTTCCTCTGAAGGCATTTCGTATATCATTTTCAAAATCCTGGATCTCATCAAAATTGGAAGTCCAGTGAACATTACCCATGCCCATTCCTCTTCTACCTAACAGAGAATGCGTATTGCGAAGACCTTCTCCTCGATCTGTAAAATCCCATATCCGTTCATCGCTGCCTCCATCTAAATGGCAACTGGCACAACTGATATAGCCGGCAAAAGTCATACGATCATCCTGGGCGTTGTAAAAAATCTGCTTACCTTTCAAGACCTGAGGACTCAATGAATCTTTCGTCACTGTAGGAATGTTGGCGATTACTACCGGGTTAAAATTATTGGAGAGTACAATATTCTCAGTATTAAAAACAGTTATACTTCGAGACATAAAATTGTGAACAAACAACCTTGAACCGTCTTTATTAAATACCAACCCCTGAGGTGCCAGTCCTGTAGTGTCGAGTAGCCCCAATCTGGAATTGGTTGCTACGTCTACCATAGTAATCTTATTATTTCCCTGTAATGCGATAAACGCGATATTTCCGTATGGACTAAACTCAACAGCACAAGCCATATCTGCATCGTTAATATCAATACGCGAATCAATCGATTCTTGTCCGCTAGTCAGGTTAATTTTTGAAACAATGGTGCGGACAGTATTGTCAAATGTAAGAGCTTGTCCATCCCTGAATAAACCTCTTGCCGTATTATCCTTCTTTGAAGGAATCCATATTTCTGATCCATCGGGAGTAATAGTGAGTGAAGAGATATAGTTGGGCACACCCCGGCCTCTATCTTCAAAATCCATAGTCTCATCAAATGCAAGATCTATTTCAGATTTAAGCACCATGGATTCCGCATCAATTTCTCTTACCAGTCCTTTTTCTTCAGGGGATATAAACTGAGTGACAAAAACACGCTTGCCGTCAGAAGATACGGCAATGCCTCTCGGACTTCTTCCTACATCTGAGGATTGAAGAATCTGATAACTTTTAGCATCAATCTTAACAAGTTGCCCTAAACTCTGCAAAGTTACATAGCAATAGTTCTTGCCAGGATCAAAACATACTCCATAAGGTCTCGAAGCATCCGGAAGATTAATCGTATAGATCTTTTGACCGGAAGCTGAAATTATGGTTACCGTGGCTTCATCTTCATTGGCGACCCAAACATTGCCTGCATTATCCAAAGCAAGAGTTCTCGGATTTTTACCTGTAGGAATTTCTCTGATCAGTTGATAATTCGCAACATTAACAGATGATATCGAATGGTTGTCCGCATTTACAGCCCATACAATTTGATTATGAGTATCAATGCTAATGGTAGAAGAATGGGAGGGGGCCATATTGGGTAACGGTCTGTGAATCGTCTGTGTTACCGTAAGTGGAATGTCCTCCCCCTGAATGCGGGCAAAAACCTGATAAACTCCAGGCTGTGTAAACTTATAGGTTGCAGACAACCCCTGTCTGTACCTGCCTAAGCCACTCCCATCACCAAAATCCCACGCGACAAATGGATTGGCGCCTTCAGGTGCTGAAATAGTGAATGTAACCGAAACTCCAACTTCTACAGGTTTATTCTGAATCAAAATGTATTGATCTGTTTCAGTTAATCCATTGATCCCGTTAAATAACAGAAGTATTATAAAGGTTATGAAAAGTCGCATAATAAACAGTTTTTTATACCATCAAGCTTGTTTGCAAGTAAGAATCTTCTATCATTGCTGTTAACCCGGAATATTTAAAGGATGAATCTTTATTCCTTCACAATCTTTTTGACCATCACTCCATTTTTGCCTTCTACAGAAATTATGTAGACACCCGGCTTAAGCCCGGCTCCAACAGTTTGAGCTTGGGATCCCTTTCCTTCTTCCAGTTGAAAACCTGTGATATCGGTAATTTTATAGGAGAACTCTTCATCCATCCTGACCATCAAACCAGTGCTGGAAAATGGATTCGGATAGATCACAACATTGCTGGTTTGATCCTCTGTCATTCCCGTGACCATGCCATTAAACTGCAGATAGTCAAGGTTCATATAACTGGCATCAAATGCAAGTCTCATTACATGTTTACCTTCTATGAGACTGATTCCATTGACAGTAGCTGTCTCCCACTTCTGCCAGCCACCTGTATTGGGTATGTTGATAGGGCCTGTAATATCTTTACCATCCATTTCAATATGGAATTTTTTACCATCTCCATCTGCTGCAACATTTATATCCAGATTATATACTCCTGTTGATACTACATCCACAGTATATTCGAGCCACTCTCCCTGAAGGATATAACCTATGTTGTACTCCCCTTCCCCACCTTCGATCGCTTCTATGTCAACCTCATCAATTCTCAGGTTTGCTCCACCTTCATTGCCATTAGCATTTGCTTCATGATAAGCAATTCCCTCTCCTCCAAAATCATATTCTTCAGCTTCGATACGCCCCGGAATTACATGAGCAGATGGATTAAACGGTGATTGAACAGGTCTGAGCCTTGCACCACCCCAGGAAGCATGATCATAACCATTATCCCCATCAGGCAATACTGAGAGTGTAAGCAAATTCCCTCCTGCAACACTCACATCAATACTTTTAGCAGGGGCAGAACCATTCATTAATCCACTACTATATATTTGTTGCCCATCCAGCTGGACTGTAAAAATTACTGAGCCGGAATTACCTACCTCATCGTCCAGACCTATGTCAGACAAAAACCTTTCATACTTGCCATCGAGTCTGTAGGTAATCGTACTTTGGGCATGCACACCGAGTCCTCTTGAATAGGTATTCCCTTTTAAACTAATCACATTGCCATCATTAACAGCATCCTCTCCATTGCTTTGGTCTTTTTCAACAGGCCCCCAACCATTTGTTGAAGAAGTCCAATTCAACTTTGTTATGTAGAAAGATGCCATTCCCTTGATTACAGAAGATGCGTCTCCTTCTCCGAAGCTATTTGTGCCAGTAAGAGTATAATAGTATGTTTTATCATTTTCAACCTTTGTGTCTTTATAGGACAGCTGATTAGTGGTACCAATTGTCTGAAAAGGACCAGAAGGCGATGTACTCCTTTTGACAGTATAGCTGGAGGCATTAGGAGTGCGATTCCAATATAAAGTAATTTCCTTATCGTCTTCAAAAACCCAAGGTATTCCTGCATTTCCCGGAGGAAAATTACCCGAAGCACCAGTAGAAAAATAGGAAGTAAAAGTTTGGCTTACAGTGTTTCCTGCATAGTCTTTAATTCCTCCTGCAGGAATAACAACCTCATAAGTAGTATTTGGCAGAAGAGGCTGATCAGGTGAAAAATTTACCATAGAGAATTGATGGCTATATTTACCCGATAAGGCAGCTCCACCTACAGGTCTTACTATAAAAGTATTTTTATTTATTGATTCCAATATTATATTGTCAGTAAAGGTCACACCAACACGTGAAGTCAATGCGCGGTTTACATCATTAGCTTTAGGAACTACCATATTCACCTCCGGTCCTTTGGTGTCCGGTTCTCTTTGATGCACCCAGAACCCACTACCCGTTCCATGGTCATTCCCGACAAAGATGAGGTTACCAAATGGTGTAACCTGACCATGATCAGAGTCACCATTAATACCCAAAGAGCCTCTTCCAACGATCTTTAATTGCGAAGGATTAGATGCATCAATCTTTACAACCTCTGACTGGCAACCCTGAAATATGTATTGATCCTGAGTCGAATTATATAGTTGTTCACCGCTGTTTCCAATGTTTAAAGTTGATATCTTCTTAATATTTAGAGGATCACTTATATCATAAGTCCCGAACACAGCATTGTTTGCGTTTCCACGGGCAGAAATAATTAGTTTATTTCCATTTACCATTGAGGCATACATATTCTCACTATTGCTGTAGCTATTCAGCAGCTTCGGATCCCGCGGATTACTGATGTCATAAATTGTAAACCCGCGCCCGAAATCATGGGCTGATGTATAGAGTAGATTTCCAATCGCAAAAATAGGACCTACCTGCCTTGGAGTATTGATGTGTTTTACAAGAACAGGATTATTGATATCTGTTGCATCCACTACATCAAAACCTTTGCTTCCATTGGCAATAAAGATATAAGGAGCCTGCCAGAATAGTTGCCATGCAGAGCCATAATCATCGTGCGCATACCCGGACATAATATGTCTTTTGGTTTGTTTAGGATTTTTAGGATCACTAAAGTCCCAAATCTGAAACCCATAGCCATCCTGAAACAACATGTATTTGTCATGCTGTGGCATAGCATGTTGTTCACGAAAATTAGCTGTACGGGAATCGTATACCCTGGAAACCAAAACCGGTTTCCTGGGATCTGATACATCCCATACCAGAATTCCACCAGGTGGCTTACCACTATCCGGATGAAAGGTGGTAATCATATAACCATTGTGCATGGTGGCCATAGTAGACCCCATATGGTTTAATTCAGTATATTTCCAAATGCTTTTGTAAAGCTCATTTGATGTATAGGTAAGATTCCCCAATCCGGGTCCCACCTGAGCAGACAACAACCCTGGTAAGAGCAACAATATATTGAGCAGTAATATGCATCTATTTTTCATATGACAGGAATTTAAAAGATATGTTCGGTTAAAGTTGAGGAGCTACTCGTTTGCATAGTCGTGCTATTCATATAATTAAGAATCTACACTCTGATCATCGAAACATCAGGAACATCTGCAAAAATAACCGGCATTGTCGCATTCTGAGCCAATCGGCCTGATAAAAATGATCAGGCCAATTGCAAGCAGCAGAATATTTGAGCACATGATTTGCAAGAGTTCTGTGCTACTCTCATTGCTTCACTATTTTGTGAACAGAAACGTTATTGTTATTTTCAACTATAAGGAAATAGATGCCTTCACTTAAATTTTTTCCGACTTTATGCCCACGTCTTCCATTTCCTGATTCCACTAACACGCCGCTTATATCAGTAATTTTGTATTGAAATTCACCTGCATTATTGATCTGTATTCCGGAATCCGTAAATGGATTCGGGAAAACTGCAATAATTGAAGATTCTTCCTCAGTTATGCTGGTAATCACATCCTTAAACTCTATATAGTTAAGATTCATATAATCCGAATCAAAGGCAATACGCATGACGTGTTCTCCACCTGTAAGGGCTATATCATTAAGAGTCACTGTCTGCCATGTTTGCCATCCACCTGTATTTGGTATATTAATAGGACCGGTCACGTTCACTCCATCCATTTCAATATGAAATGTCTTGTTTTCACCATCAGCAGCTACTCTCACATCCAGATCATACTTACCAGAAGCAGCAACATTTACAGTATACTCCAGCCATTCATCCTTTAAGATATAACCTACATTATAAGTACCATCAACATCCTGAGTCGTTTCAATATCCACTTCATCATTTCTGAGTGTGGCATTTCCTTCATTACCATTGGTATTTGCTTCATGATAGGCAAGTCCTTCACCTCCGAGGTCATACTCTTCTGCTTCTATCCTGCCTGGTATTAAATGTGCTATACCATTAAAAGGCTCCTGCTTTAGTTCTTTGGTTAAAGTGAAAGTTACATAGTTCATGTTTACAAAATCAGTAGCGCCAATAGTAACTCTCATGATTTTCTTTCCTGCAGTAAGATTAATGTTTTTTACTTTTACTGTTTGCCAGGTCTGCCAGCCGGTAGTATTAGGAATAGCTATATTGGCGGCTATATTCGTACCATCCATAGCTACTGAAACTGTGCGGCCATCACCGTTTGCCGCTACTCTCAGGTCAAGATCGTAAGTGCCAGGAGTTTTCACATCCACGCTGTATTCAAGCCATTCACCGGCAGTTGTCCAGCCAATGTTGTAGCCAGCTCCTGCATCAGTACAGTTTTCAATATCTACATCTTCATCTGTGCGGAAATTAACTACCGGAGTTACCTGACTACCTGGAGTGGCATCCATATAAGCAAAACCATTTCCTCCTACATCAAAATGCTCTAACTGAATTGTTCCGGGAATGACATGCCAGGTGCCATTGTAAGGCCCTTGCGGAACATTAACTTTAATGGTTACTGTAGCTTCCGCTAGATTTCCCTGATTATCCGTAGCAACTACTTTTATCTCATGAGTTCCAACAGGCGCTCCTGTCCAGATAAAGCTATAAGGAGCTGTATTATCAGTATTCAGCAACGTAGAGCCATTGTAGAATTTAACATTGGCTATAGTACCATCGCCATCTACAGCAGTTGCGGAGAGTGTAATCTGATCATCAGTTGTAAATATTTGTCCTTCTGTTGGGGAAGTGATCGCAAGACTGATTTTTCCGTTATTTGAACATCCTTCTGCAGGACACATTGGATAACCGACTTTTGGGCGGTTATTCATGTAGGTTTTTAACCAGGCACCTGCAGCTCTGTCTTGCCCGTTTTCTAAAGTGAATCCGGTACCAGTCACCCAGGTTCTGTTTAACACATGACCCCACCAGGTAATCCCCTTCACATGAGGATGCTCCCAGTATTCAGGAAAGTGCGTTTGAAAACTCGCCAATTGCTGTTGTTCATTGTTATTGTTATCATTCCCTCCTGCCATATCAAGCTCTGTTACATAGACAGGTACACCACCGCGGGCCATTCTACTGCAATCCTGGGTAATACGCCCAGCTGGCTGACGATCCACACTAAACCAATGCGCCTGAGTCCCAAACCCATCAATGATTCCCCTGTCTCTTAATGCAGCAACCAACTTCAACATCTCGTCAATAGCACTGTTACTTCCTTCCAATCCGTAATCATTCAACACCAATTTGGTATTAGGAAAAATCCTTCTGGCTTCAGTAAACAACCAGATTTGCCAACCAAAATCATCAATAGCCGTATTGGTTTTGCCACTGAATTTATCACGCATTTGCTGGTTAGCTTGTTGGTGTGTAAATAGTTGTTCATTCAACACATCTATCTGATCAATATATTTATATCGTGCAGCAATCCCTTCCATATATTCTACCAGCTCTGCTCTGGCATCTGCAGTGCTTAATGAAAATAGCCAGTTCGGATATTGAGCTCCCCACATTGCAGCATGCCAGCGGAACATAATTTTTCTGTCATTGGCAGCTTTATAAGCAGCGTCAGCTCCATTCCAGTTCATTACATCTCTGTTACCTTCAACTGATCCCCACTTACATGCATTTTCAGCACTTATACCATTAAAGTATGGATCCCAGCTACCCAGGAGTTGATTCTGGTGTAAACCAGCCATGTATTTGCCTTTGCAAGCTGCAAGTCCCTGAGACGGGAAATTGGCATTTCCAACAGTGATCAATACACCAACAGAAGTGAAAGTCACACCTTTGTTATTGGTTGCCCTTGCTGTGATTCTATACTCTCCTGCAGGCACACATCCCCAGACAAACCTATAGGTATTATTTGAATGAGTGCTTGTTTCCCCCAGTTTAGTGCTTCCATTAAAAAACTCTACTTTGGTTACTGTACCATTGTTAGCTGTTTTGCCTATATCCGTAGCATACACATGTATTTCTACATCTGTACCTGTTTTAAAATAAGCATTGCTAAATGGCGTGGTAATTACTGCAGATGGAGGATAAGTCTGCGCAAAGGAATTATTTGCTGCAAACAGAATAATAATTCCTATGAGTTTAAAAATCAGTTTTGCTTTATTCATAATGAGATTTTTATTATGGCCCTCTTTATTGTTTCTGTATTTTTCGATTATATACAGTATTATCATTTATTATTGTGAGTATATAAACGCCAGGATTCAGATTGGCTCCAATTGACTTTCCTGAACTGCCATCGCCACTCTCCACTTCTACCCCTTTAATATCTGTTATTTTATAGTTAAAATCCCCCTGGTGCATTATAGTCATTCCAGCATCTGAAAATGGATTCGGGTAGACTGAAATTTCAGAGGATCCAATACCATCAATAGAGGTAATGACATCTTTAAACTCTATATAATTAAGATTCATGTAATCAGAATCAAAGGCTATTCGTATTATGTGTTCACCTGCAATAAGAGGAATAGCTTTCAAAGTAAGTGTTTTCCAGACCTGCCACCCTCCCGTATTAGTCACATTGACAGGACCGGTTATATCAACTTCATCCATTTCAATATGAAAGGTTTTGCCATCTCCATCAGCAGCTATCCTTACATCTAAATCGTAATTACCGGTTGCAGCTACATTTACTGTATACTCCAGCCATTCTCCCTTCAGAATATATGCAATGTTGTAAGCGCCATCGCTATCCTGTGTTGTTTCAATATCAACTTCGTCATTTCTTAATGTTGCTTTTCCTTCATTTCCATTTGTATTGGCCTCGTGATAAGCCAACCCTTCTCCGCCAAGATCATATTCTTCAGCCTCTATTCTGCCGGGGATCTGATGGGCTATTCCGTTATAAGGCTCTTGTTTGAGTTCTTTGGTTAATGAGAAAGTAACATAATTCAGGTTAACAAAATCAACGGACCCGATAATCACTCTCATTATCTTCTTTCCAGCAGTAAGATTGATATCTTTCACCTTCACTGTTTCCCATGTCTGCCAGCCTGCTGTATTGGATATGGCAATATCATTGGCAATCGAGGTTCCATCCATTGATACTGATATTGTACGACCTTCACCGTTTGCTGCCACCCGCAGGTCAAGGTCATAAGTGCCGGGAGTTATAACATCGACACTATATTCTAACCATTCACCTGCAACTGCCCAGCCGATATTGTAACCTGCTCCGGCATCCGTACAATTTTCTATATCTACATCTTCACCAGTCCGGAAATCCACTCCTGTTTCACTACCCGGACTACTGTCCATATATGCAAAACCGTTTCCGCCTTCATCAAAATGTTCTAACTGAATTGTACCTGGGATCGCATGCCATAAACCTTTATATGGCCCCTGAGGAAGATTAACCTTTACTATCACTTCCGTCTCAGCAGTATTACCTTCATTGTCTGTGGCAACGGCTTTAATAGTATAAGAACCTGTTGGTACATTTTCCCAGCTATAACTATAAGGAGCACTGTTATCAGTAAACAACAAGGTATTGCCATTATAAAACTTTACACTGGTAATACTGCCATTAGCATCACTTGCAGTAGCAGCAAGATTAATTGTAGCAGGAGCTGAAAACACCGAATTGTTTTCAGGTGATGAGAAACTGATGACAGGTCCACCGTTTGAAACAAAGCGAACGGTGTTCAACCGAAAAACATTTGCAGCTCCAACAAAACGAAGGTATAAATCATGCTGACCTGAAACATTTACACTTGCTGAAAAATCCTTATAGGTACCGGTTCCACCAGTGTTGGCAATAGGAATGGTAGCGACTTTAGTTCCGGCAGTTCCAATATTATCAATCCATACCTCCAGCGTACCGTTTGAGTTGGCAGAAGCTGCGTTCACAACAATCCGGTTTGCGGACGATCCATCGCTTTCCATGGTAACACCCGGAAGCATACACCATGCGCCGTCTGCGCTATTGGTTACCGTACCGCTTCCTATTGAAGTTGCATTGTAGTGATAATAAGATGCAATACTGATAGGATCAAAACCATGGTTAAATGAAAACTGATCAAAGTCTGCAGTTTGAGAACGGGCATATAATCCCAGGCTTGTTCCAACCCAGGCATTATCATTTGTTTGTGCCTTATCAAGATCTGCAACACTAACATTCCCTCCTATTTGCGTCCAGGCCATTCCGTCTGCACTATAAAAACCGGTAATGTTATGCTGATTCCTTACCAGTTTTAACCATACTGAGTTTCCAATAGTATTATTTACCTCAGTAGTAGTAGTTCCGTTAAAAGTAATACCAAATTTCTTTCCATTATTATAACCACTATAAACCGCAGCATATACCAGATCCTCTCCGTTCATCAGTCTCAAGCCCGCTTGCTGCCCATTTGCCGTGGCATTAATATCTACTTTTGTTACTAAAGTATACTGCTTGGCAGGATCTCTTTGCAAAATATGCGTTACCCCATTACCTGGTGATAGCCTCATAAATCCTGGTTTGGCTGTCAAAGATGCTTTACCGATGTTGGCTATGTTATGAAAGTACCATTCAGGTTTTCTGGTTGTCGCAGTAAAGTTGTCAGACTCTGGAAATTCATAGTTGACCCCATTACTTGGAAGGTTGGGAGCAGTGAGAGGTTGCCCGTTCGGGTTGTTCGCATATGGTACACCATTGGCATCCCAAAAGACCTGGAACAACATACTCTGACGGCCTTGTCCTTCCCATCCGCTGTTTCCATAAGAATGGGCCAAACACCACCAAGTACCATCAGCAATCTGAACAGGTCCGGTAATATGATTAGGACCTGTAAAGGGCCCTGTGGCTGAACCTTTGAAGAAATTCCCATGACGCGTCCAGCTGGATTCATTGGCAGTAAGTGTAGCGCTGCTCAACACATATTGCCCACCATAAACATTTCCGGCAACAAAATAATAGTACCGTCCATTTCTCTTACACATTTTAGGACCTTCTGCCCAGCTATAAACATGATTTCTGTTAACCCAGCTCATATCCATACGTGTACCTGTGAGTCGGCCATTCGCATCAATCTCTTGGATAGCTGCGAAATCCTGACCATTCTTCATAAGCATGTAGGCTTTGTCGTTGTCGTCAACAAATACAGCATTATCATAGCCAATAGAGCCCTGCACAAGGGTTGGAGCACTCCATGGACCTGCCATACTTGATGCAGTGCAGAAATATTGTCCTGCACCATGAATAAAAAAGAAGGCCCAATACTTTCCGGCAAAGCGAGCCAATGCCCCCTGCCAGGTGCCATCTTTAGGCGCATCATTGGCTCTGATAACACTCCAGGAAGGATCTACAACCGTTGATATTATATCCCAGTGGACTAAATCTGTTGAATGATAAATAGGGAAGTTTGGCGTCCAGTGGAAACTGGAGCCTGCTGTGTAATAATCGTTCCCGACTTTCAACAATGTCTGATCCGGATGACTGCCAGGCAAAACAGGGTTGGTATAGGTTGAAACCCCATCTCTTTGAGCATAACCTTGTTGAACTAGCAATGTGATTGCTATCAGACAAAACAATAACGACTTATTTAGTATTGTAAAATTGTATTTCATAAGAATATGAATTAAGCTTATATCCTTTTTAGATAGATTCTCGTATTTATATCAAGTCTGGAACCATTCACGGCTAAGACATTTTAATCCTTAAAATTCCTTCGGACATCACCAGGCAATAAAAGCACAGCAATACGATTCCTCGCTGCTCTTTATGATCTTAAAATTGCACCCCTACAAACGCATTCTTTAAATAGTAAACAGAAATGAAAAAAAAATACAAAAAATTTTAATTGGTAATTAATTTGAATTGGAATTACGACATTGAAACAAAGAAGTCGTTATTTATTGGCATCGAAATCTATAGGCAAAACTCACATAAAGACATAAGAGTCAGTCAACTATTAATAATATCATCATTATTTTAGGCCTTGATTACGGGCGGTATTTTTCTCAAACAATATGAATCAACTTATTCAATTCTTTTATGGAGAAGCAAGCCACCTTCTTTATAAACTTGCCTTTATATGTCGTTTCCGTTTAGATTTTAAAAGAAAAATGAATTAAAGAGGGCTATCAGGGATAGAGATTTTATTTCAGTTTTATATTTTCAGTTTGATCCTGGTCTTTATCTATTATACAAAGTAAAACAAAGCCCACAGGTCCAATAAAAATTCTGTGGACTGAACTTATAAACTTTATCTACTAGTTCATTTTTAAAACTTTAAGAGTTTCCTCTGAACCATCCTTATACTTTTCATCTATGTCATGAATTACTAAGAACCATATACAAAAAATGTATTACCAGCTTTTCTTGAAAAAAATACAGAGGATAACTTCCTCAAAAAAATATACCTGATTGCTCAAGAGCAAAACCATTAATTCATTTTCACCTTTGTTGGATATAATGCGGATGGCAACGATAAAAAAAAAATCCTCCAAGACTCTAATAAGCTGGAGGGTTTTACAAAACAATGATAATAGGAAAATGTCCGGAATCTGTATCAATAGTTTTCTTTCACCACATCTGATTTTATTTAGTCAATGTAGAGACTGTAAGGCTATGGACAGCCAGAACACTTCCGCCATATGCGTAATCCAGCCCCTCCAACTTTATATCATATGCAGTATTTGCTTCCAGACTACCAATTTTAAAGATAATCGGGTCACTAATAAGATTCTGATGCGGACCAAGCTCTCTCGTGCTTTCTCCTTCTTTTGTAATGTAAATCTTATACCAGGAAACACCACTTACAGGTTTCCAACTTAGGGTAATTGCATCTGCTGTAGAAGTTGAGGTAACTTCTATACCTTTTGCGATTACAGGGTCTGGTGCCTTCTCTTTCACACAAGAAACCAGAGAAAAAGTAAAAACAAGCGTTACAATAAAAAACTTTAATGAATTTAACATAAAAATTGTATGGTTTAGTTTTTCCGGGCAAGCCCTAACTCCGGAGCTCTTTTTATAGCGGACCTCAGGCTTTAACTGAATATAATTAGCGAGGAGCCCTTATTTCATTTTGGGAATTGCACAAAAAACTTAACAACTAATTGATCGATTCATTTTCAGCCTAAGTTATTTTACGCCCCTCCCAAAACTTCTTTCTTTTATAATTAGGCGCAGGTAGCACTTGAATGTTACAATAAATTTCAAATTAAATTTGTATGGGCAAGAAAAGTAAACAACGACCACTCTTATGCAATGAAAACCCATGACAGTATTTATGAGCAACAAGAAAAATGCTCTCAATATTGTAATTAAATATGCAGTAAGTATATACTTCTCCTATCATAGAAAAAATCCAATCCACGTATTGGCACCTTATTCACAGATCAAGAGAAATAATAAAAATAGATTTTTTGAAATGTTTAAATAAAAATTATGACATTCTGCTACTAAATTGTACATAGCTTATCAATAAATAGATAGGAATAATAAACATATTAAGCAATAAAAGATAAAGCCTTTCTAAACTAATAGAAAGGCTTTATTATTTTATTCTCTTTACAACAAATTTATTTTAACTCCTTAACTCTAAAACCTAGTAAAAGTAAGACTTTAAAACATATCATTGCCTGATCAATTTACCTGTAAGAATACTTCCGTCTTTCAAAGTTGTTCTGACAACATACATACCATGTGGTAATTCTGATACAGAAATGTGAGCGACAGGGTGGGATTGTACTACTTTATTTCCTGTCAGGTCAAGCACTTCAATCGACGATAACAAAGCAGGATTAGTGAATGTAATCATGTCACTGGCAGGATTAGGATAAAAAGACAACATGTCTCTGGAATAAGGGCTTTTATCAAGACTTAAAG
Source organism: Sporocytophaga sp. (assembly GCA_024707265.1). Taxonomy (GTDB): domain Bacteria; phylum Bacteroidota; class Bacteroidia; order Cytophagales; family Cytophagaceae; genus Sporocytophaga. Next base: position 193,003 of record JANQAB010000001.1, read on the forward strand.
GAGATTCATAATCTTTCAGACTTCTGCGATGAAGCCTTTCAAACTGGACACCTGCATAAACTGAATCCCCTATTACAAGCAGGTCTTTAACTTTATATGGTAAGTTCCCGTTGAATGAAGCCCATTCAGTATCATAATGCGTACGAATAAACAAGTCACCCATTCCGTCTATTGCCAATACATACTCAGGTGTTACACTAAGACAAGCAATAATTCCCTGTGGTCCCCCTTGCTTAAGCAATGTCCAACTATCCCCTCCATCAAATGAGCGATAGATATCATCAGAAAAAGAAGCAGCATAAATCGTATCTCCCGTTTGAGCGGCAGAAATAAACTCCCATTTGAATGTAAGATTACCTGTTTTCCATGAGGAATATGGCGGTTCTGACTCATATTGATTATTCCCTCCGAAAGCCAATAACTTACCTTCCTTCGTAAGAGCGAAGCTTTGTATCTCTGTTGAAACCCCTGCTTCCGGTTGTAGCCATTGATCTCCATTGTTCATGCTATAAAAAAGTCCTTTTGAAGTACCAATCCACAACATGTCATTTACTTTAAAGAAACAATTGATGGACGTATTTTCATCCAGCCCCTTATTGATCATTTTCCAGGACTTTCCATCATCCGAAGAACGGAAGGGGCCTTTTCCCGTGCGGCAAAACCAAAAACCGTCTGCATAGTAAGTTCCACCTATTCCCCAGACTGCATCATAGTGAAAAGGCGGACTACGCATGATCCATGTCATTCCATTGTCGTAGGAGATGTATCCTCCGCTACCATCTGATGCACCATAGATGGCGTTTCCATCTGTTGCCAGTGAGACGAAACTTCTTACCTGATTACTCTTCAAAGGAGAGGCGACAGGTTTCCAGTTCAAGCCATCTTCCGAAAATACCATTCCCCAATAAGATGACACTAACTGAGTCTTTCCCAGATTCAATACATCGAGGTATTCTCCTGCCAATCCTCCCAACTGAATTTCAACTATCTCATTTTTGGCGGTCTTTCTAAAAAGCTGAGTCTGTGTGTAAATATATAATTCCTCCCCGCTCTGACTAAGTCTCTTAATAGCCTGACTTCCGAAGAAGGCAACTCTTGTCCAAACTTTACCGGTATCAGAAGAGTAAAACAACCCTGTATTTGTACCAGCATAAAGGGTATCCCCCAGACGTCCGACAGAATTAACAGATGCTCTGCCAGAAATCCTTTTCCAGATAAGACCATCATCGTATGATATGTGTACTCCGCTATCTGTAGCTGCAAGGAGATCATTTCCGAACTTCTTAATATCCACTACATTTCTGGCTGTTGTTCCTGTAAGCTCCAGAGTCTTTAATGTGTCCGCGCTCCTCAGTATCCCACGGTAAACACCTACTAACAAAGTAATTCCTTTTACTTCCAGGCTGTAAATATTACCTTGGGGCCAGGTCTGACTTCTTAGTTTTTGACCAATGGATACGTCAGAATAAACAGTTATCGTATTGGAAGTGGCCGTTACAAAATAGTCACCCCAGGTGCAGGCGTATTTAACGCCAGTTGATTGATCTATGGGATAAAAAGCATATACATCTTCGCTTTCCCTGTCACCGGCACAAACCCGGCCTTCAATGATGGCATAAGCTTTATCATGATGATTGATCAACCTGAGCGCTGAGATTGGATACATGTATCCCAATGGTTGCCACTGAGCCATTCCATTCAACACCATCAAAAAAAGGATGAAAGTAAAAAAGACCTTTTTCATATTACCTGAATTAAAATTTGAGCTTTTATGAGGGTAAGCTACAACAAAGGTAATGAATAGATAAAAGGTAAGAGAATTATATGCTATAATATTATTTATGAATGGGGTTAGCTAATTAAGGTCCGTTGACAGAACAGCGGATCGTGGTTTACTAAACAGTGTTTAAGTTGGCCAATAATCAGGTGACAATGCATGACCCGGGATAACCAAAGATCCAATTAATTCTAAAATCCTGTAAATCCTGATTCAGACTATCTCACAATCCTGAAATGATTGAATATTTATAGATAGCTGGGCATTGCCTTGGTGCGCCCCCTACAGGGTCGGATGTTATTTGTCTGGTCTATATATTTGACCTCTTCGAGGTCAGGACTTTCATGACTTTGAACTCCTGGCGACATCAATGGCAACAAGGTAGACACCAAAAAAATTATCCGAATTAATTAGTATTCGATTTCTCAAATGAATATGTTAATATTCCATCTAGCGCAAAAAACAATTGCTCATTATTTAACCTTTTGATAACTTCATTTTTATATAATAGTCTACTTTCATAATTATGAAATTTTTTACCTGCACTCAAATTATATTCGGAATCCTTCTGGCAGTCGTTTGTGAAGCACAGACTTTAGACACTATTAGCAGAAATAAAACCTATGTAATAGGACCAATGCCTGAATTCAACGAAATAATGAAACTCAACAAAGAAGATTCAAAGCTTGAAAAAAATGGAAAGAAAGTTCATCAACACATTCTAAAACTTCATAATGAAAAAGGGACCAGATATAATGGACCGAGGTATAATTATTCTAACAACAGGGCAAGGATAACTTTGGAAACATTCAGAAACGGACATTTATCCGAAAAGGACAACAATGCCAAAGATGCAGCCATGCATTGCGAATGTGAGCTAGAAAACAATGAGAAGATTACTATAAAAATAGGATTTGGTCTTTCTGCGGCTTTTGCATACAATCTCACTATAGAAGGAGATTCATTTGAAACACATTATATCCCACTTTATTTTGGCACTCCAAAATTTAAAAATGATCTGAAAGACCCAATAATGGTTTCAAGCATAGTAACCTTATCACAAAATCAATATATGATCCTTGATCAAAAACCAACATTCAGAGAAAACCAGCAAATAAGTGGTTATATAACATTCTCTTCCTATAATTTCTATGAACATACATCACCGGAAATATTTGACACGCTCAGGATAAATGCCAAAGCACATTTCACCTGTAACGTTTTTAAGAGGAAATATTAGACTAGCTGAATAATTATACGATCCGATTGATCACAAAAAAATAAAAAGTGTTGCAAGATATACCTATTGCATTTTTACCTTTTCACAAACTTCATTACTTGATTCAAAATTCTTAAAAAGTATATTCCGGAGGGCAATTCTGAAACATCAACCGTTTTACCTTTCCCTGAAGTTAAAGTATGTCCTGTCATATTGGTTATCAGCCATTCAGGGTCTTCGGCATTAATATCAATCATCAACAAATTACCTGCGGGATTGGGAAACAGCTTTACTGAAGCAGCTTTATAACCTGACAAAATTTGTGAAGCCAATGAATCCTTGCAATCATCAGACTTTGCAACTACTATGGTTTTCCCTAACACATCTGAAGCTATTGAACATCCGTTATTGGTAACATTTACTGAATAAACTCCAGGCTCAGAAACAGCGATAGAATCATTGCTGCTATTTTCAACCGCAACGCCATCTTTGAACCATTCATACGTGTTACCTTCCACATGATCTGCAAAAAGCAGGGCCTTCTCAGGACTGCAGAAAACTACCTCTTCTGCAGGGTGAAGATTTATCTCTGGTACTGCGCAAGCGGAAATATTAATTGTTATTTCACCTCCATCCGGAACGGCATTAAACACAAACTCGCCTGATAGTATTTTAAAATTTAGCTTTTTACCATTCTGGTAAATACTTAAAACATTTGCAACAACAGAAGGTTTCTTCACTTTAATTGTCAGAGGCTGAAAATACAAGCTGTCAGGAAGCTTGTCGGACAAATTCAGTTTCCATGTATTTCCATTTTTAAATGGAGCTGACGTCTCCGTAAGTGTAGCAGTCTTTTTCTCTCTATGATATTGAATTGCCTGGGCAAAAGTACATATCCAGACATCGTTCTTTCTTGACAACAAAGTATCCAGTTGTTTGGCCAAATCATTCTGATGTATCTGGGCATAAGAATTATCATTGATGGTATTGCTATAAATACTATGATATAAATAAGTAAGCAATCCCCCGCCTTTAATAATACTTTCGATTTGTGAATTAAACTGAGCAATAGAAACCTTGTTATCCATTCCATAGGTAAGAATCTTATAATAATCATCCTCTGAAGGAGCAAAATTATAAGTATAATTTCCTGATGAAGACTGTACCCCTCTGGAAGCAATGTGATTGCTGTTCTTCACAGAATCAATCACCGCCTGGTCATAAGTTCCGAAAGGATAAGCGAATGTCAGCACTTTTCCTCCGGTTAACTTTTCTGCAAAGTAACTCCTTGCATCTCTGATTTCAGCCTTCTTCTGATCTCCCGATAATGTTGTTAGATCCGGATGGGATTTGGTATGGTTGGCAATTTCATTTCCATCAGCATGGGCATTTCTTATCTGAGACCAGTCAGGAGTACCTAAAGCATTGGTTATAAAAAAAGTCGCATTGACACTTCTTTTCTTCAACTCAGGAATCACTATAGCAGGATGCCCGGGAGACCAGTCATCAAATGTTAAGGATATTGCTGCTTTCTTATTGTCCAGCCAGTTGGATATGGAATAATTCAGATCGGCTTCTGATGAAGCGCATTGTATATTCAGTGAATTGATAAAAGCAGTAAGTCCTGAAGCCATACTTATGTGAGTAGCAGTACTAGGATGCCAGTCTTCTCCATACGGTTCATTCTGAGGACTCATTTCATAATAATATACATGCTGATATTGTGATGATTTAAGTGTATTGACAACATTTTTAACATATGTTCTGATCCTTGTCCACTGCTGGGCGCCGACAGGATATCCATCTGACATCATAACTCCTGCTGAAAGAATGATTACTGCATCAGGATGATATCCTTTTAATCTTTTAACGAAGTTCACATAAGTTGATTCGAAAGTCTCCTGATTCACAGGATTTGCAGGATCCGGGAAAAAGTCATTTGTTCCTAGGTTAATGACTATATAGTTTGGATGATGAGATGCGTGATTCCAAACCGGAGAGGATGCATTATCAGGAAAAATGCGGTCATAGATACCAGGCAGAGTGCCTGTAGTGGAGGCATTATTATTTCTGTAAATACCTCTTCCGCTATAGCATACTGCCCTGTATTTCATCCCAAGGTTTCTAGCTGTAATATATCCCCAGGCGTTATAGTTATTTTCATTGGCAGAATGAAAACCCGTAGTTGGGTTCCCGCTAGCTAGGATGTTCACTTCATTTCCATAACCACATGTAATGGAATTTCCAATGAATTCAATTTCGCAGGAAGGTTCACTTAGCGGTAGCAGCGTAGCACCACCATCCAGAACAAATCCCTGAAAAGCTGACTTTCCCACAGCAGCTTCTGTAAGCTTTATAAGTTCCACAGTATGAGAACCAGCGCTTAAACCTGTAGCAATTGAATATGTATTACTGCCTGCCAGTACTTCAAATTTCTGAGGAGTACCACCATCAATTATTCTATAAAAATAATTGGTGGTGGTGGCACCATGAGCCCCATAATCCTGAAATTTAGCTTTGATGGAAGTCCCGGTAAATTTTGCACGGATCGTCACTCCGGAAAACTCAAAAGCCGGAGCTTTTGAGTTTGTAAAATCAACCCTTCCCCAATAGTTGATATCAGGATGATCAGCATCGATTGTCACCTGGGCTTGTAATGATGAAAAAGAAATTAAAATACAGCAATACGCTATTGTTGACAGAATTATTTTCATCGTATCCAGGCTATATCGATTAAAGTTTTATCATAGGTTTAACCATCACCTGCTCTCCACCTGTCACTTTAATCAGATAGGACCCTGCAGGCAGGTCATGAAGCTGAAGCTCCTGTGAGCCATTATCCATATTGAATGTTTTCATTACAGATCCTCTGATATCCATTACTGATACATGATACTTGCCTGGTTTCATGTTGGCTATCCAGAAAGAACCATTTGTAGGATTAGGGAAAAGATCAAACGAAAATGCATTTCTTCCGGAAGCACTTTCAACACTGGTTGTTTCACCCAAATCCACAAACTTTGAAAGCAAACGAATATAGCTTATTTGATAACCATTGCTGTTTTCTGTCACTGACCATGAATTCACAGGCCAGTTGGAATTAAAGTCTTTATATGATTTTTGTTTAGGTTGTCCAAAAGGAGGAGAAACAGATTCTGCAGTACACAAAGCGTTATTTTGCGAACTACCACAACTACCACTGGCGCAGCATCCATCCAGCTCATAGCCAGGATTGGCGCCCCCCACAAGAAACCCAGGAGCCGGGCCGTATGTAGAAGTTCCTACTCTGTCCCACTTAGCACTCTTATCTGTAAACCAGCTGTGATAAAATTCATTGACACTATTCTCAGCACCATAGTTGTTCATATTGGAAAGGTATACCAGACTAAGGGGATTCACACCATGAATGTAATGGACGTAGCCCAGAGCAGCTTCTCTTGCAGTTGTGTTCTTAGTAGCGTCAACATTATAACTTATCACATTGTGGAACATTGTTCCCTGCATTGATTTTATATTATTGCTTCCCCAGGTATAGTCCTTAAGATGCGCACGATAAGGATCTTTTTTGGAAGTGATTGCTTTAAAATTATCATCATTATTGGCCATTGCTGATTTATAGGTATTGATAATTTTCGTTTTACTTGCAGCTGTTGCACCCGAAAGAGACGCATAATATAGTAACACATCCTGCAATTCACTTTCAAAAGGATAAGCAAAGCTCCATTGTAAAAGATGTGCATTTTGATAGTTATTGTCTACATAGGTTTTGTACACTGTTTCGCCTGTAGCATCAAACAAAAATATGGCAGCTTTTAATCTTCCCATAGGAAGGTCATAATCACTTCCCTGCTCTTGCTGACCTGCACCTATGCCGGAAGATCCATTTGCTGCATCATTGTTTCGCCACATTACCGCTGGATTTGCAGCAGACCATTCCCAGGCCATTTTTGCTCTCTTAAGCAATGTATCTGCATAAGCAGTCATATTAAGGGAACGATATACTTTGGAAGCTATCGCAAAAGCACCAGCTGCACTTTGGGCAGAAGAGGTATTGATGCCGCCATAGTAAGTTGTACCTGTTGCACTTGAAGGTGGACTTGCATGGGCAAGCGAGGCAATACTTATAACCGAACCGTCGGCTTGTTGCATGCGAAGCAAATGATCAATTCCCCATTTTGCTTCATCCAATAAATCAGGAATTCCATTTCCCGATTCCGGCAAATTGTAATTATCCGCCCATGCATCCGGTTTTTCAAGATAAGCCAGCATCATCTGTACTACGTAACTGGAAGTCCAATTTGTATATTTATTATAGTCACCCGCATCATACCAACCACCGGATACATCTTTTTCTTTTGCAGCATTGTTTCTATCGTTATAAGCCCTTGCTTTCTTGTCCTGCATGTGGCTTGCTCCATCTGCCCAGCCTTCACCTGCATAAGCTGCCTGTTTTGCAAACCCAGCTCGCTGATAGAAGAATGCCCGAACTGCATGTTTGAGCACATCATTATAAATCCCACCGCTAATCTGAAAAGTATAGGAACGGACATTATTATTAACATCCAGGATGTAATATTCACCCGGGACGTTTACTGAGGTAAAGTCAAACCACCAGGCTTTGTCACCTGATGAGTTGTCTTCAGCCCCGCCGGACCAAACCTGCAAAGGACCAGAATATACCTGTTCTCCTGCAACATTAACAACTGCATACAAAGTCCCCGGAATGAAAGCTTCTGAGGCATCAAAACCCGTCACCGGATCCCGGACAACAGCTATTTTAACTTCATCAGGAAGATATCCGAACTGGTCTATCACAATATACTTTGAAACAGATTGGCCGGACACATCCCTCAATCCCGTTAGGAGAAATAAGCAAAGTGATAGAAATAGAGTAGAGTAAAATTTAACCATATTTTATTTAGCTTTTTTTGTTACTACTATAAAAAGGATCAATAAGTAATCACTTGAGTCAAAAAAGAATACAAAATTTCCTTAATAAATCACAATCCAATAACTATTCGTACGCAGCAACTTCAATTCGGATGAAAGATTCCAAGATTTTATTCTGGGAATAAAAATCAACGTAAGAAGCAATCTCAATCCTAAATATCAGGCGTCCGCAATAGAACATTATCCCGAAAATATAGAATCAAAACAAGAAATAAAGATTATTCAACTAGGAATGTGACTTAAATAAACTACTGGGATAGGGCTGTTAAGTTATTTTAGGTAGTTACTTATCAAACAAAACAAACTGAATTTCAATAGAATTAAAAAAATAAATTATTACTAATAGATATTTAGTTCTCAAAAATCAGATCTTCCCAGCTTTTAATTTTAATACCTTCCTTTTTGCGGGATTCTAGAGCATCTTCCAGTTTCATTTTAAACTTGAGACAGGTTTTGTAATTAAGATCTATTTCACGGGCCAAGTCACTGACATTGAGATTTTCTTTCCACATAAAAACAGCGTAAGCAATATAAAAAGCTTTATCCAATGGAAATTTCAGCTTGTGAAAGATCGTTTGCGCTGTGATAGATTCTATCGTTCCACATTTGGAACAACGGCGTGAGTAGAAGTCATTTAGCTTAGCCTCTTTACTGTTACCGCACTTTTTGCAGCTGAATCCGTCCACCCATTTAAATTCACTAAGAAAATTATAACACTCTGTTTCAGAAGGAAACAATTCCCTCATCTGGAAAAATGTCAGATTTTCTGGCATCACCTTTCTGATTTTGAGTGACTTTATAGTTTTGTTGAGGTTCCAGTTTTCCTTGTCAAGGTTGATATTCCATTGCCGGATCATCTCTGCCTGCTCTTCCAACCTCCGGTTAGACTCCTCCAGCTGGCGGGTTCTCATCGCAACTTTTTCCTCCAATTCTCTATTTACTTTGTTAAGAAGCAGCTCATTTTCCTCCATTTGACTTATCACTTTCTGCCGCGCTTCATTTTCGGAAATCAAAGCCCTTTCCTTTTCCAGCCTTTCCTGTCTGAGTCTTGAGCTTAAGGCAAAAGAGAACATAAATGTATCTATCCCTATCCCGTAAAAAAGACTATAATAGACAAAGTGATTGCCTCGGATCCATCCATTGTAGTAGAAGTAGGTTACAGCAAAGCCGATAAAGATTGAGATGAAACCTATTAAGAAAATCCTGACGGGTTTGTACCCTTGCTTTAATCTTTTAACAGCTACATACAAAAGCATGGATAATATACTGAAGATAAAAATTTCAGAGATGGCCAATGCAAATGGCATACCCGGATAAACATAATAAACTATGGATTGCATTACAGCAAACAAAACAAAGGTGCACCATATGCCAAAATGAATTCTAGGAAATAACTTCTTTATTGAAAGAAAATACGACACATAGTGGATTATCCCAAAGACGAAAATTACACGAACATATTCATCCAAAAAATAATTGACCGCGGGATAGTCAGGTGCAAGTATTGCAAATCCCATCTGATCAACTTTCAGACATTCAAGAGCAGATACAAGTACAAATAGTATATAGTATAAATAAATTCTATCTTGCGTTGAAAGGAAAAACAGGAAATTGTAAAGTACAAGAATAAACAGTACCAGATAAAATCCTCCTATTATAAAATAATACCGGTTAGAATAATTAATGTAATGCTGATAAGGCAACAATTGAGCTGAAAGCCCAAGATAACTGCTAGACCTGTATTTTATAAAAATGGTATTATTTCCTTTTTTTAAAGGTATTTGAAAGGCAGGAAAACGATGATGAAGATTTCTCTCATAAAAGGGTATTTCCAATCCAATGGTATCAATGGCTACAAACCCACTCTTCTCCTTTTCGACAAACAAAATAATTTCAGCTGCCCGGTGATTGAACATTTCAAAAATCCACTTTTCATCAAGCCCTTCATTAGCTGTGAAGTTGAGCTTTAGCCACAGTGATTGATGAATGTTATCATTAAAATTTTTATAGTTAAAGTCAAACTTAGAATCTGGCAACTTTGACACCTCTTCAACAGATATTTCCGCATTCGGACCAAACAGTATAAGGAAGTTACTCAGATTGAATGCATATTCGCGATTTTCGGATATTAATTTGTTGGCAGCGCCAGCCAGTCCACTTTCAGCAACTGTAAACAGATTGATGAAAAAAAACAATAGTATAAACCTTTTCCCTATGAGGTTGATTACTAACCTGGACATAAGACAAATCTATTAAATTTATTCCACTTTAAATTCCTGAGATTTTTTTAATCATTATAGCAATATATATTATTTTAAATCAGTGGAATTCCTGCTCATCAGAACAAATAATGAGTTCCTTTGAAATATTAGTTTTAAGATTCATACATTATTGAAGCCTTCCATGGGGCATTTTATGAAAGGACTTTTTTAAAAAGTATTATATGCCACTCTTTTATGAGGATGAAAGCTCCCTTTAGGATCAACTTAAAAAAAGTGCCTCGGCATATAGAAGTTTATACAATTTAATTTAGATATTAATACCCTTTACGATGACAATCCTGTCTATCTCTTAATCTCATAAATTCCCGTTCAGACAAATAAAAAGAGACTGACCCAAACGGAGTCAGTCTCATATATAGAAAACAAAGGTTAACTGAAGATCTTAATACTTTACAAACTTGTATACTTTGTTCTGTATTTTAGCAAAGTATACACCAGGGCTTAATTCATTTCCAAATTCTATTTCAGATACATCTTTGAAGGTTTCAAAAATTTTACCTTCTGCATTAGTGATTTCAATATTTGCAGATGCATTCAATCTGATATTAAAGTTGTCTGCACTTGGATTTGGATAAATTGACACTTCAGGAATATTAATCTGATTATCCATACCAGTAATAACACAATCTCCTTTACCCAAGCCAGCACTTACATATCCTATCTGATCTATATTAGCCAATCCCTCTGCCGTTGCAGATGAAAGCTTTACTATATTAATTCCGGCATTGAGGTTAATATTTACCTCTACTGTTTTATAAATTGTAAATGCACCGGTAGCAGGGAAACTAAGCTGACCGATTAAAGATGTGCCATTAACGTTGACCAATGCTTTGCGATCAGCGGTACCACCACATGCATACCTAAAGCTTAACGTTTTCAAACCTGCGGCATCTGAGCTCACATGAAAAGTGATTTGTGAACCGATTGTATTTGGTACATTAATAAACCCTGGCCCTTTAAAACCCAGGTTATTGTTATCAATGGTGCCATCATAAGAACAAGCATCAATTTCTGCTTCTCCAGCTGAAGTACAAGCAGCTTTGCCTGTAGTTCCACCAACACAGCGATCACAGTCATCAATAGTTGCAGTTCCGTTCATTGTTTTATTACAATCACATGGGTTGATGGTCACGTTGACATTTGATGCGGTAGAAGAAACTACAGCATTACTGATAGCAATAACTTTCAGAGTTTTTGAACCTGTGGAAGATGGGAACCACAATATTGAATAAGGACTTGTTGCATCAGAACCAATAAGAGTAAAACCTTCATAAAAATCAACCTTAGATATGGTTCCGCTTGAAACTGATGCAGTAGCTGTTATTGTCACAGTGTCTGACTGGCAATAGCTTCTTCCAGAGAATGGCCCTGTCAATGCTACAGTTGGTGTAGGGGTAGAGCAAGTTCCATCAACATACACCCCAACCTTTCTTGTCATCATAGCTCCTGCTTTATCTTTTACAGTCAGGTTAAAAGAAGCGAAGCCACAAGTTGTTGGTTTAAAGGTTGCCGTAGCTCCAGAAATGGTGACTGTTCCATTTACTACAGACGAGACCGAGTAGGCCGGACTTGTCTTGGAATAGCCCATAAACATGCTTGTCAGGTTGATAGTCTGTGTAGCAGTATTTGAAATAATGTAGTGGTACTCAGCCATCCAGCTGAGATAGTCTTCCAGATTCGTATAACCGTCTTTATCAGGATCAGCATTGGATTCACTGAAATCTCCTTTAGCAGAATTAGGATTGAAACCCTTACCTTTCTCCCAGAAGTCAGGCATACCATCTCCATCAGAATCCCAATTTGAAGCTCTGGATGTTGTCGGATAGCTTTCATATCCGCCAACATCGCTTTCTTTATCAGGAAAACCAGGCTTTCCAGTTACACTTCCTTTGTATTTATAAGTCCCGTTTAAAGTCTCGTCAACGATCCTTATATCATGATCATCGAAAACCGGCTGGTTATGGCCAACATCTGACAAGACAGTTTTATAAGCCTCAATAGCACCTTGAGTAGTTACATAAGAAGGAAAGAATGGAGCATTCACATATCCTTCATACTTTTTAGAATCTCCATTTCTATAAGTTTCTCTTCTTCCTTTGGACTGACTTGATTCATCAAAATAACCAGGCATCACATTTCCAGAGAAATAACCTCTTTGCGTCCCCGAACCCGTATTTTCATGGTCGATAGATAAGGCTACAAAAATTTTACTTCCTGCTCCAGGCTTATAATAGTTATTGACGAAGTTGACTTCCATCGCACCACCGTCTGTAGTACGTCCTCCCCAATTGTAGACTACATTGTTGGTAATATCCAGTCTTCTGGCATAATAACCATTTCCATCAAGACCACCACCCAAACTCCAGTTTCGGCCATAATTATGTGCCAGTAGATTATGGTGAAAACTTCCAACATCACCCCCGATAGTAGCAGCGTATCCATGTTCGGTTCCGGAGGGATAATTCTGATGGTTTGCGGCATTCAAAGCTTCTGAAATCAAGGTGCGCTGTAAAGTAATGTTTTTACCACCACGTGAGCTGAAAGATTCATCTATAGTCCAGCTTATTGAACAATGATCAAGAATACTGTGATTTGCTCCTGTTAAGCCGATACCATCATAGGTTGGTCCTGCCCCAAGTCTAACCTTCATAAACCTGCCAATGACATCATTTCCTGTAAAACCAAAAGGAGCTTTTCTGATACAGATACCTTTACCTGGCGCGGTTTGACCTGCAACAGTTACATATGGGTCACTCAGGACCAGCCTGGATTCCAGAGCAATCATCCCTCCGACATCAAATACGATGGTTCTCGGCCCTTTCTCAACCTCTACGGCATATCTTAAACTTCCAGGGTTCTTGTCATCTTTGAGATTGGTAACATGGACCACTTTACCACCTCTGCCTCCTATTGCAAAACGGCCATATCCTTCAGCACCAGGAAACGCCAGTTGTCGTGGACGAAACACCCAAACATTACCTTTGGTCACAACACCTGAGCTACTCACTTCATCTATCCTCCAGTAATATGTATTCATACTATACAGTCCAGTGACATTATAGCTTGTGCCTGCCTGTTGACCTTTATAACAAGTTGAACTTGTAGTTCCTGTTTCAACACAAGTCTTGTCAGTACCGAAATAAACACGATGAGAGGTTGCGTTGGAACCTGCAGTCCATTTTAATATAGCAGAGCCTGTACCTCCATCAACATGGCGATCTCCATCTGAAGGTACAGGACTTTTGGCCTGATCTTTTACATTGGGAGTATTCAGTTCAAAGCCATTGATATAAACGTTTTTCATAGACGCTGAGAAAGCTGTTTCTGCCTTATATAACAAGACTACATTCTTTCCGGCAGTTGCATTAAAGGTAACATAGGAACTTGCTACTGTATTGATTGATACGGCTCTGTTTGAAGGAGCCAGGTTGTTAATTGTCAATGTTCCGTTAACATAGACATCAATTGGTGCAAAGGTATTTGGTGCAGGATCAGCAAATGAATTATGATAAAGCAACATGGAATGTGTTCCTGTAGAAAGACCACTTATAGTAAGCTCAATCTCTGCTCCCGCATTTCCCCCATCCACAACGATTCCATCACATATAAGCCGGGCATAGCTTGGTGCCTGTACTCCAGCTTTATACCAATCAGCACGTAATGCAGAACCATTAGATCCTGTCTTCTTAAAGGTAAAAGTTATTCCGCTAAAAGTCTTGGAAATGCTGACTACATTATCAGGAATCCATGCCAGATAGTTCGGATCATTGGTCTCAGCCTCACTGCGTCCACTCATGTTCAGGTCGACTTTGATGACCGGGCTTTGAGCCATTATTGAATGTAGAGAACTTAAAGCCAAAGCAATGAAGAATAAAAGTTTTCTCATAAAGTATGGGTTAAAAGGATATTCTTATTTCCGAATTAATATTTTTAATCCTTATTAAGCAGAATACCCAACCCCAAATTCAGAAGTAACATTTTTCATAAAAAATTTCTAAAGCAAAAAAAGAAAGATCAATATATCCTTCATTATGAACTGTATTCAACCCTCTGAAGCACTTTAAAAAACTGAGACCCAGTAAAAGGTGCTAAACATAAATAGCCTTTGCCTTTGAATGAAATGGCTCAAATAAACCCATAAAACAATCTTTTACATTTGATAATATCGACTTAACAATAAGGTAACATAACAGACTAATTTGCAATAGGGTTTTATAGTAAATCACATTCCCGAAAGCTATGAGGACATTTAGCAATTTAGAAAAGAGCATCATAAAAAAGATTATATGTCTTAGTAAGAGAGGACAAACAAAAATCTCTCCTGAGCTTTTTATAGAAAATCAACTGAGTTCAAATTCTCAACTTTATGTCATTCTGAGAAAAAGTACAACCACCATATCAGAAGAAAGCATATGGAATTTCTGCAAAATAAAAATAACAGGTAAGGCCGAAGATGTTTATAAAGATATTCACGAATTGCCTAAACGACTATTGCTGATCTCTGAACTAATAGATTATCTCTTAAAAGAAGGATATCTGATCATACAAGGAAGCAGATTACCCACCAGTTTTTATCTAAACAGAATTGCACACATCGCAGAAGATGACGAAGGTATAGCAGAACTAGATTTAAAGACTACTCTTTCTATCAGGTTATTTCTTCATAAATGTTCTTATTACTATGCACCCACGGATTCCTTGATAAAACTTACTGAATCCGATTTCAATACAATATCCCGACATAACAATCTATGGAAACACAAACTGCTCATAACCTCTATTGGAAAGTACCTGTTCAGGTGGAAGATATACTATAGACTTATGAAAACCCGGTCAAATCCTCAGTCAATAAAACTGAATCCTCCACTTGAAATAGCATATAGCAATGCGAGGTCTAATGAAATTCAATTCAAAACAGATCCGATTTATCTCTCATTACTTGAAGATTGAAAGCCCAAAAATCTATTTTGCTTTCATTATTGTGTTCCTCATCTAAAGACACTCCTGGTCAGACAAAAGTGCATTTGGAAAGGAGCAGAAAACAGAAATTTTTACAGATAATCATAAATCCCGAGCTGTTTTCTGGAACAAATCCATTAAAAGGTTCAAATCCAGGATAATTTTGAAGAGAAAAATTTTTTTGTCTAATCAATTAATTTTTATAAGTTTACAACCAGTTTATAATAAGTCTAAATAAAAATAAGGAATTATATCTATTGATGAAAAAAATCCCAACTCCATCATATTAAAACTAACAACTTGAAATACAACACATAACCCTGATTATTAAAGTCTGAGCTTACGGTTCAAGCAGAGGCCTTAAGGACAAGTATTTTGAAGGTACTTTTTGGTAACACAAAAATTATAGTAGTTAAATGAAATTTTGTTTTCTAGCTCTTTTAAGCATTTCTTTTTTTCTGTCCGGGGCAACTTTTGGACAAGGTGATCATTGTACAATCATAGGAAAGGTTCTGACTTCATCCGGAGAACCAATACCTTATGCAACTATTGTAACCCAGCCTTTGCAGTTAGGAACAATGTCAGACCAAAACGGTGCATTCATCATAGAAAGGGTGCCTTTGGGAAACTATAGCATTCAGGCCCGGGCTATTGGTTTTATGCCTTACACAATAACAGTGACGGTGGACGATACTGAAGCTCTTAGTGTTAATTTTAAACTTAGTCCGGAACCACATTCACTGGATGAAGTAGTAGTAACCGGCAAAAGCGAAGCCACGAAGATTAAAGAGAGCGGATTTAATGTCAATGTTATCCAAGCAAAGAACTTCTCCAACAGAACAAGTGACCTTAATCAGGTGCTGGCCACCACTACTGGTGTTAGAATCAGAGAAGACGGAGGGCTCGGGTCCGGATTCAACTTCTCTCTTAATGGCTTTTCCGGCAATCAGGTACGCTTCTTTCTTGATGGAGTTCCAATGGATAACTTCGGGTCTTCCCTTACATTAAACAATATTCCCATCAATCTTGCCGAGCGAATAGAAATATACAAAGGTGTAGTACCTGTATGGTTAGGCTCTGATGCATTGGGAGGCGCAATCAATATTGTTACAGACAAAAAAGCCAGAAATTTCCTTGATGTATCATATTCGTACGGTTCATTTAATACACACCGTTCCTCTGTAAATTTTGCCATTACAGACTCTGCAACCGGCCTCACTGCTCGCGCAAATCTCTTTCAAAATTACTCAGACAACAACTATTGGGTAGATGTAGATGAAGTCATTAATAACTCTTATACGGGCAATATGATTCGTGTCAGGAGGTTTCATGATACCTACGATTCCAAATCTGCAATTTTCGAAGTTGGTTTACTTGATAAAAAATATGCAGATCAATTATTGTTTGGGTTTATAGTATCCGGCAGCGATAAAGAAATTCAAACTGCTTCAACCATGGAAAGGGCGTATGGAGAGCGCAGACAGCTGAGTTCTACTCTGATGCCTACTATCAAATATCAAAAGAAAAACCTTTTTGTAAGGGGATTAAGTTTAAGCACCTACACTTCTTACAACTTTGGCTATGACCAAACCATCGATACAGCCACTGCCCGGACATATTCATGGAATGGTACAATAGGTTACAAGGCAAACAGAGGGGAAAACTCGTTAACCATGTATCGCTATAGTAACAATCTGATACTGGCTAGAGCTAACCTGAGTTATCTGATTTCCGAACACCATTCTCTGGTTGCAAACTATACCTTTAATAGCTTTGACCGCAAAGGCCATGATGAAACAGATCCGGATAACATGAGATATAAACTTCCTCAGAGGGTTAATAAATCAGTCTTAGGACTGGGCTATCGTTTTGATTGGAAAGAAAAAGTTACCTTATCGTTTTTTGCCAAAAAATATTTTCAAAATGGTGCAGCCTATTATATATCTGACAGATATGTTTCTGATTCCTGGAAAAAAATGAGTTAAACCGTGAGTACACTGGATGGGGGGTAGCTACACAATGGTCAATCATAGGAGGTTTGAAAGCAAGTTTTTCCTATGAAAATTCCTATCGTCTACCGGAGGGTTATGAGTTTTTTGGAGATGGGATGAATTTAGAAGGTAACCCGCTTGTTGCATCTGAAAAAAGCAAAAACTTTAACCTGTCACTAAGTTATCGTTTAAATATCAAACCGGCACATAAAATTATACTGGATGCAGGATTACTGTACAGGCGTGCTAAAGATTTTATCCGGCAGGAAGTGGGAGAGTTAAACTCGAAAATCATCAACGAAGCTGCTATAGAGGTAACAGGATTTGACGCCGATATTCTTTATGAATACAAAAACTTTTTACATCTTTCTTTAAATGGAACTTGGCAAAACGTTATCAGTCTTGCAAAATTTGATAAGGATGGTAATCGGGTTCTGTCGTATCTGACCAAAGTACCCAATATCCCTACTCTTTTTGGTAATGCAAATATTTCAGTCCAGCATAGCAAAATTATCTGTTCACACGATCAACTATCCGTGGGCTATCGCTTTGCTTTTTTTGAAGAATATTTCCTGAAATGGGAAATATATGGAAGAAGAGATACTAAACTTAGAATTCCAAGACAGACTTCCCATGCAGCATATATTACCTATTCTCTGAAAAACGGACGCTACAATATCAGTGCTGAGTGTAACAATATTTCTGATGCACAATTGTACGATAATTTCAGGCTTCAAAAACCTGGCAGGGCATTTTATATCAAGCTTCGATATTTCATTAGTAAACCATAAACCATTAAATAAATTTTTACCATGAAAAAACAATTATTACTCTGGGGTATAGGTCTGACCTATGCTGCTATTTTTTTGACTTCTTGCAGAGAGAAAAAAAGATGACCTCCCTGATGTGGCATCAACAGGAGCCTATGTATTATCTGTACGTTCTGAAGGAGGTTCAACTGTATCGACAGAGTATCTTACAAATGTTGACAATGTAAAAAGTGGAGAAATATCCATTGTAGGAAAAGGTATTGAACAAACAAACTACCATCATTATCAACAGACTGGCAAATATCTTACTACTGTTACCTATACAGATGTAAATATCGGAACGATTTATAAGATGAATGAAAACAAGCAACTTGTACAACATAAGAAGTTTACTATAGATCGTTTGCATCTTTTTCATCCTATCAGTGATGTTGAATTTCTGGCTATCAATATACCTTTTAAAGTACAGGATCAGAATTACGGCACAATCTTTCGCGTAAATGCGGAAACAGGTGCCGTGGTTATGCAAGGCAAAGTAAATCTTTATACACCAACCAATCACTCCGGTGAACAAGCTGTGTTTTCAGGAATGACATTGAGAGGTAACAAACTGTATTTACCTTTCTTCCATATTTCGGATGGTAAATTTAATTCAACATACACAGATACCGCTTATGTAGCTATCTACTCCTGGCCGGATCTGCAATATGAAAAAAGAATTGTAGATGACAGGACTGGTTTTATTGGTTCTTACTGTGCAGCTGGACACATCTTTACCACTGAAAATAATGACATTTATACTGTTTCTCCATGCTCTTTTTCTACAGGAGCTTCGCAGGAAACAAAACAGTCCGGAATTCTTCGTATCAAAGCCGGACAAACAGAATTTGACAAAGACTATTTTGTCAACATTGAAGAATTAAGCGGCGGATATAAAATCAACAGTGCATACTATCTTGGCAACAACAAAATGTTGGCAAGTATTTTTACAACTCATCACACAATAGCTGACAGATGGGCAAGAGCAGATGTGAAATTAGCTATCATCGACATTGCAGCCAAGACTTTAAATTATGTAAACGGTGTGCCTGTACATTATGGAGGCGTAACAGGTATGTACCCAAACCATTTTATGATTGACAATGAAGGCAAACTTCAAATCAAGATAAAAAGCGCCGAAGGCTTATATATGTATGAAGTTGACCCTACCACCTATACAGGAATCCGTGGAGCTAAAATCATTGGCCAGGATGTAATGCATGTTGCTAACTTAAAGTAACACCACTGCTATAAAGATTAACTCAGGAGCTCGTCCAGATTTCAGATCTCCCTTTCAAACTCCGAAAGGGAGACTTTTTTATTTCTCAAGGTCAAAAAAATTCCTCTTAATCCTTCTCTTAAAAGACAGTTAACTTAAAAGTAAATATTTTTAGGTTAAGGTAATTGCTAATCAAGCGAGACGCTTAATAAATTTTGGGTACAAGCGAAGACGCCTGCACCAGCTTCAAATCGAGATGAAAGCTCTTCATTTAATTTCTAAGAACTATTTATATTAAAATCGAATAATTATTAAAATTTTCTACGTGCTGGTTCAGATGCCTTCGCTTGGACCTACTTTAACAAATTGTCCGTCACAAAATAAAAAGACTGCCCACTATAAAGACAGTCTCTCAATATTGATGATTAAGATAGTTAATTATCCTTTTCAGGTTCGTCAAACATTTCTCCCAAATGTTTTTCCATTACCAGATAAGGATCATACGTATGGGTAACATGACGGATATTGATCAGACTTGCTTTACTCATCATGCGCATCATCTGTCTTCTCTCACATTTAATCCGTTCACCATTAACAATCTTAACTCCTGCTTCAAATGCATTTCTTCCATGAGCACATAAATGATTGTTTACAAAAATGAGATCACCAGACTCCGGAATAAATTCATTGTAGATTAACGTCTTTGCTTCCTCCCAGTATTTCATAAGGTAATCCATTGCTTCCGGTGTTTGATTTGTTTCGGGATTAAATATCTGTTCCGCTGCATCAAAACGAATAAACGGAAATTTTTCATTACCATACAATACAGGAGTCTTTACTTCAACCTTATTACTTTCTCCCGAATGATAGTTAGCATCCTGGGGACAACGGTAAATAGAATGGAATAATGGCTTCAAAACCTCACTTGCCTCACTATGAGAGCGAATAGAATAGAGTGTAGACGGAACCAATTCTTCATTTCTAAGGTACATAAAACTCAAAAAATCTGCTGGGTTGAACAGAAATGCATCTTCAGTATGCACATATAGATCTGTTCTTGAGCCTGAACCTGTCTGAGTAAAATTCATGTTTTCATCAGGAATAATCGGATGCATCAACCCTCCTCCTTTCCGCTGAGAATAATACTGAACTGGCTTGGAAGGAACTGCTCCATGAAGCAAGGTAGAAATAAAACCATAAATACAGAGTTTATTGTAATCAGCGTCCTGCCATCGTGCAGGTGTGCGCCCTAAAACTAGTTGGTCAACTTGAACCAAACCTTTAAAAATGATTGCCCCATATTGTGTTGCGGAGAAATCCGTACCAAACCTGCTTAATATCCTGATAATCCTTTCAGGAAGAAACTGATATGCATAAATATGAAGATTACTTATATACTCAGGATCTTCATAAGTCTTATAAGCTTTGCAAAGAATTTCGGCAACCTGACTGATTGCTCTTCTCTCCTCTTCTGTTACCTCAATTATTTCAGGCTTCAGAGAAACTAAGGCTTTATGGGGTAAAGTTGACCGGCTGTTTTCCATATCCAAAACAGGAGGTTCATTATAGATTATATTCATAGCTTATGAATAATAAGTTGGAGGATAAATTATAGTAAAATATTTCAAACCAAGATTGATTCAATTGCCCTGTAATCATTTTTCCCATTTGCAGTCAAAGGTATTGAGTCTACATAGCTCACACGAATAGTTCTGGGATGCAAGTGCAATCTGTGAGACAAAAGCTGGGTAATACACTCTTCCGAAACCTGAGGTTCACTATGAACTATATACAGGAATTTATCTCCCACACCATGACAAGCAACAGATATATTTCCTAGTTCTCTTTTCAAGAACCCTTCAATTTCGTCCAGGTTAATTCTATGCCCTGAAAGTTTTATGAATCTTTTCAACCGGCCTGTGATATAATAATATCCCTCTTCATCACAGCGGCCAATATCACCTGTACGCAATAAACTATTGGTATCAAATGTCTTCAAATCTTCAGGACAAGAAGCATAACCTCCAAAAACGTTTGGCCCTTCATACAATAGTTCATTTGTATCAGGATCCAGACTCAAGGAACCACCTTTTATAGCATTTCCTACAGATCCCGTCTTTCTTAGTATATCATCAGGGTGTAAATAGGCTATTCTTGCTGCAGCTTCAGTTTGCCCGTACATAACATAAAACTTCACGCCATACTGTTCTGCATATAGTCCGAAATTTCTTATAAGCCCATCACTAAGCTTTCCTCCTGCCTGGGTCAGATAGCGAAGAGAAGGATAATTTCTTGAACAGAATCCTATCCGGTTTAAGATCTCATAATTAAAAGGAACTCCTGCCAACGAAGTGCAACTGTAGTATTCAAAGTCATTCCAGAAATCCTTTTGCAGTATATCTTTCTCCATACATAATATACAACCTCCCCCAATGGAATTACTTGTAAACACCGACAAACCATAAGAATAGAACAATGGCAGATTTAAAGGAACAACATCATCATCCTGAATAGGCAGGTAGTCAACAATTGACAATGCATTTGAAAGAAGGTTCTTTTCGGAAAGCTTTACAAATTTCGGAGATCCCGTGGAACCTGATGTACTCAGAAGATATTTCAAATTATGATGTATCTCATAATTCACCGGATTTAAACTAATATGAAGATTAATTCTTTCTCCATACTCAGATACCTTATAACCGGAGATACCGTTCCTGGATATGTCATAAATATACCCCGGAGAATATATATTTTCCAGTTGAACCTTGAGATATTCAGCAATTCCGAGACTTAACAATACAATTACATGATCTGAACGAAGGAAATTCAGCAACACTTCCACTGAGCGTATTGTGTTGTTCAGATAGAGAAAGGCAAGGCTTTTAACTCCTTGTAGATTCAATGAATCATGAAAATCATCTGCCTTGTATAACTTACCGGTTGCTCCGTCTATATACCGAAGGTTCGTATTTTCAAGTATAAGATTATATAAATTCTGATTCCCCATAGTATTTATCCGATCATAAAAAATTAGTTCTTTAAATCTATATTATATTTGGCCAGCATCTTCTTTGCATCAGCATAACTTGTAAGAGCAAGGACATCATTCGTATCGATGTTGATATCAAACGTACATTCTATTTCTTCTATCAAAGTCAGATGACCGAGAGAATCCCATTCAGGTATACTCTGATAAGAAAGGTCTTCCGTGACACTTCGTCCAGGAATCGCAAGTGCTCTTGAAAACGCTGACTGTAGTTTTTCTTCCGTATCCATATCTATAAATTGTTTGCTTGATTTAGATTATTAAGTTTCTTTAATTGTTACAAAACTAGTCTGGACAATCTCAGTAGACAATCACCATGAGGTGGTAAAAGAAGGGTATATATGAAGGGTAACAACAATACCTTTATGATGGTAGTAGTATAAGCCCGCTAAAAATGTTTAGAAGATATATTATTGTATAGAGGCCAATAATATATTATGCCTCCTTTTTGATTTGAAGCTATGTAGGTACTGTAGATGTAAATTCTTTGATTATGGTCTTACTGCAATAATGCTCATAGATCAAGCCTGTGCAACTATTCCGGATTGAATGGCATAATTACATAATTCAACCGCAGAATGTAACTGCAGCTTCTTCATTATATTTTTCCTATGGGTATGTACCGTATGAGGACTTATATTTAATGTATCCCCAATCTCTTTATTGGTCTTACCGATACTGATCTGTTTGACAATCTCCTTCTCTCTTATTGTAAGAGCAGTTGCAGTGAAGTCAATATTGCTCTCTACTCTATGCCTGTCTGCAATGATTACATCTACAATAAAAGGGCAAAAAAACTTCTCTCCCTGAATGGTCGAAGTAACGGCCTTTAATATATCTCTTTTCCCGCAATCCTTCATAAGATAACAATAAACATTCAGATCAAGTGATTTTATTATATCACCTTTTTTATCAAGCCCCGCAAATACAATGACTCTGCAATCGTTCAAAACAGAAAGTATTCTCTTAATTTCATTCAACTCAAAAAATTGAGAGTTATAATCAATGATCAATATGTCCGGACGAAACTGTAATGCGGTATAATCGAATTCATCGGTGTTACCTACTTCCTCTATCAGAAATCCTGACTCTCCATCCCCTTCAAGAATCTTTTTGATTCCTTCTCTGAAAACTGGTTGCGCATCAGCAATTATTATTTTCGTTTTACTTTTAACTACCATTTCCATAAGTATAATGATTTGGTCAATTAACAAAGCTATTTTGCTTGCTATATCAGAGAGAAAGTCCGATCAACATTTGAATTTCAACTCCCAGGAAAACCCATCTTCAATTAGACTTTTAATGTATTTTCATCAAAAACCAGGTTGAATAGCAGAAAAATATCGGTGAAATTATACCCTGTTTAGAATAATTCCAAATAACTTTATGCTAGTATTAAAAAATACCCTCATGAGGTTATGTACCATTGCTCACTATAAAACTCCTGTATTGCATCGTTTGACATAAAGAATAAAAAAAGAAATCATTTACCTGAACTTTGAATTTCAAACCTTTGGAAAAGGCTTGTATTCGTTGTGGTATGATGTCAACTTTTAAGTTAAAGACTGGTAGGCGTTAACCATAACATTTTGCCGACTATGGAAAGTAATACTAAGAGCAGGCCTTAACTATTGTATAAGAGAAGCTATCTGGATGAATTATAGTCTCCAATGAATTAACAGGATCAAAAACTTTTCCAACAGTTGATGTTAGAAATTTCAGATAATTTTAAACAGGCTTATGAGATCAAATAGAATGCTTACCCTGTTTGAAAAATAAAATGAACCGGAGAGATATACAAGTTAAATTTTACAGCTATAGATAGAATGATTACAAGTATCAATAAAGTTTTGAGAGGATCTTAAAACTATTATTCCTAACCCATAACATGAAACAATTCATAGTTCACTCAACTTCCACTTTCCTGTCTTGAATACAAATAAACAAGCCAGGGTCAGCACTATTTCTGAAAAAGCAATACCAACGAAGATTCCGGTTGCGCCCCAGTTCAGCACAATAGCCAATAGGTATGCTAAAGGCAATTGTGTAATCAGGAACATGAGTATATACAACAACGTAACTGTATTTACTCTGCCTGCAGCATTCAGCGATTTGGCAATAACCATGGTATAGCCGAAGAAAAAATAAGCTATAGCCATAAACTGAAGGTATTGAACAGAATATGCGGCTATGACTGCATCATTGGTAAACCAACCTACAATTTGTTTTCCAAAGAATAAGACTATAAGACCTGTAAAACCCAGATAGGAGAAATTGAATAATCCAGCCTTCCAGACGGACTCTTCTGCCCGATCGGGCTTACCAGCTCCCAGATTCTGACCGGTTAATACCCCGGCTGCATTGGCAATACCCCAGGCAGGTAATACAGTAAACATGATCACTCGATTGGCAATGATGTACCCGGCAAGGACATGTTCGCCTAATCTGGCTACAATTACAACCATGAGAAAACGGCTCAGTGAAGGCACCAGATATTGCACAATTCCCGCAAATGCCAACGTAACCAACTTATGTATGATCTCAATGGAAAGTTTTAATTGTTGTCTTCCTATTAAAATTCGGTCTTCCCGAAAAGCAAAATACCAAAACTGATATCCAACACTTAGTACATTGGCTATCAGAGCAGCCAATCCGATACCGGTAAGTCCCAATGCAGGTACTATACCCAAGTCGAATACGAATAGTCCGCAAAAGAATACATTCAGGAGATTCGAAATAGTCAGCGATCGCATAGACATGGCAGCGTTTCCCGCCCCTCGAAAGATTCCGTTCATGAGTGTACGGATGAACATGAAGATGAGTGAACAGAACATTAAGGTAGTATAACTACCTCCGGCCTGAAACATTGCAGGACTTCCGCCGGCAATTGTAAGAATAGATTTTTCAAACCCGATTATCAGTAAGGAAAATATCCCGGAGATTAATATGGTCAAAGCGATTACCTGAACTGCTACCTGGCCTGCTTCTTCAGGTTTTTTCTCACCGATACGTCTGGAAATTATAGCTGTTGCCGCTATACTTAGCCCTGTCGGGATAGAGTATAGAATAAGTATAACGGAGTTCGTGATTCCTGCAAGTGTGATCGCCTGATCACCTATACTGCTAACGAACAACAGATTCACCATTACAAAAAGCGACTCCATGGCCAGTTCCAGCATAGTCGGCAAAGCAAGCAGGAAAGTCGCCCTGTTTACACTTCCTGTGGTAAAGTTTTTTTCATTTCCAAGAAGAGCAATTTTAAATAAATTGGCGTACGATCGTAGTTTTAGTAACACGGTTATTGAGTAGTATAAGACAAAAGTTTATGTAGAAATATTCTGATAATTACATTTACAATGATTCGGCAAGATTTTTTACTGATTCCCCTTGAGGCAATTTTTCTTCAGAATTCACAGGCACTCCGAATTCCTGGAACGCAATCCGTTTTTCTACTTTGTAAATTTCTTTTCCGGCAATAGTATTTATAATAATTGAATTGCGATAGGCACCCATTCCCAGATCAGGGCTTACAAAACCATGCGTATGAAGCTCTGCATTCTGTACAAAAATTTCATTTTTATTGATATCAACAGTATAGTTTCGACTCACATCCAGAAGATTTTCAGGAGTTCTCATTATCCTGCTTTGAATGCCTTCAATACAGGAAGGCTCGTTATATTTATAACCGGTAGCAAGTATGACATAATCACTTTCTTCTGTAAAATTCTTCTGCTGATGAACCTCAGTAAACTCAAGATGGTTACTACCTTTTCGGGTAGGCGATATGACATTTAGTTTGCAATTGGTTCTTAATAAAACCGGAAGTTCTGTATTGTCCACAGACATTTCATATAGCTTATCAAAGATGCTGGAAATAAGATCAAAATTAATTCCTTTGTATAAATTGTTCTGAACGCTTAGTATTTGCCTGCGCTTTTCCGAAGGTAAGTGGTAAAAATAATCCACATACTCTGGTGAAGTAAGTTCAAGTGTCAGTTTTGAATATTCCAGTGGGAAATACCGTTCAGATCTGGTAAACCAATTAATCTTTAATCCGCTTTGCAGCCCCGGAAGCAGATCGGAAAAAATTTCCGCTGCGCTCTGCCCTGATCCTATTATGCTTACAGAAGCACTATCAAGGATTTCAGATTTCCGGAATTGGTATTGAGAAGTGTGAATTACTTTAGGTAACGATTGACGATTTACAAAATCAGGAATATTAGGTTGAGTACCTGTACCCAACACCAGCTTCCTTGTGATATATTCCTTTTCTTGCCCAGTGCTGACATCTTTTACTTTCAGAATGTATAACCCATTATCATAACTGACAGACGTAACCTGTTGCCCGAACTTACAGTTATCAAGCTGTGAAGCAACCCATTTGCAATAGCTGTTATACTCCTTTCTAAGAATGAAAAAATTTTCTCTGATAAAGAATTTATATAACCTGTCATTTTCTTTCAGATAGTTTAAAAAACTGAACCTGCTCTTAGGATCGGCCATAGTCACCAGATCAGTACCCATAAATGGGTTTTGCAAAGTGGCACTGTCAAGCATAAGGCCAGGATGCCAGTTAAACTCACTAACTCCATCGAAAAAAATTGAAGACAATTCCTTTACAGGTTGCAGAAGCGCTGCAAGGCCAAGGTTAAAAGGACCGATGCCTATACCAATTAAATTATATATAGTTGATTCTTTTTTCATGATAGTATTGAAAGTTTGGATGTTAAAAGTTGTTTATCAAAATTGAATATAGTTTCAGGAAATTTTTCCAGATACCACTCCCGGTAACATATATTCAGATGGGCTTTTTTATGTGGCATCTCTATAATCTTTTGAAGCCTGAACCCTACCTGGGCCTTGTTTACCAGAGCTGCCATAGATTCTACTGATCCTTCTCCTACAAGTCTTCCAACTTTAGGTTCATTGAATAACCAGTCAAGGATTGCACGCATACAGAGAACAGGATGCTTCTTGCTTTTATCAGTGGTGGCAATCATAAAATGGGTACCATAATCATCCGGCAAAACATCATAATAATCACCTACCAGATCAGCAATAGCCCTGTATATTTCTACATTGAAAGTAGGTTCACCGTTTATCATACCGATATAACTATACATATGATTACCGGCAAGATTTCTCCGGTAATACTGCTCAAGCTTGTCAAAAGACCAGTTCATCTGCCAGATCTTCAGTGTATGGTCACGGTGAAACCATTCATGCAGCATTTCAATATCACGATCAGGATCAACAGGACGCAAACTGACCTTAATATCTTCTTCTGGAAAATATCTGCTGAACACCTCCTTCTTTGGGTCCGGGAATAATAGATCAGTGGATATATACCTGTAATGAAGAATGTTCGGCGTCTTTAAATACACCACTGATACGGTAGCAGTTCCTGCATCAATATTTCTGATAGCAGTTAATAAATTACCTTTTATGCACCAATGCCTCTTCATTAAGAGATACTCCGTTATCATACCAGGGTTATCATTCTGAATCTGAATTGTCTTTTGGTAAAAGATTTCAATCAATTCTGATTCCGGCACTAGTGCATTTTTCCCAAATGCATGTATCAATGCTGCAATATTGCTGGTGATCAAAAAGTGAGACAAGAGATCAAGCAGGGAGATCTCCCTTTGAAAGTTGTCTTCATTGTTGTTCAGTTCAGGAATTATTGAGCATAGATAATCCTTCTTTGTTTTCCTGAAGAGATAACTCTGATTATCTCGCAGATATAATTTCTTCGGCAGATAATCATTGCCCAACTCGATGAGTATATTCTGTTGATGTAACTCACAGATAAAACCATAAGTCTCAAACATGGTAACAGTGGCTGGCAATATTATATCAAGATATTTTTCAAACCAGGTCTTTGCCGCAGAGGAAATAGAGCTGTTCATCATTTCAGCAGCTTTTTTAATCACCGATACAATTCTGGCAGGCTGACCTAAGACCTCATCCTGACACAAAGATGCCAGTAATCCTGTATTAGTATTTGCCTTGCTTTCTATGAATGGGTTGTTTCTGAATGAGGTATTGAAGCCAGCTATATTATTACCTTTGTAATTCAGTGAAATAAACCCCGGATCATAGAGAAATTCAATATCAGGATGCAACTCCTGCAATCCTTTACCAAAGGCATCTTGCAGCAGTCTGCTGAAATCATATCCACGATGCATCTCGCTCAGGTGATTGACACGCTCCGCACTGGTAATCTTCACATGAAGGGAAAACTTGAGCATCCAGGGGCTGGATTCAGTGTAGACCGTTCTTACCGATGATGTTGCAGTGTACAATGGCCCCCATGAACCGATATCAATGAGCAATCCTGAATTCTGCAATTCTCGTACTTCCGATAGAGTATTTAAATAACCCGCTTCCCAAGGATGCACAGGCACCGGCTTCCACTCCGGATTCTCGGAAATCAATTTCATCGTCTTATGACTTTCAGGTATGTACTTCAGGAGCTCCTCTTTCAGATGTTCCGAAAATGGTTGTGCTTCAGAACTCTTTTCCAACACAATGCCTGGATGTGCAAGAAAATAATGTAACTGGAAGCGTCCTCCTGTTTCAGGGCTATACTTGAACAGATCAGCTTCCGAAAAGCCTTCTCTACTTTTTGTAAGCGGATGAAAACTATGGCCGGTTACAAGGTTCTGTTCAGATTCAATAAAAGTCTGAAATGGCTTATTGACTTCTATGTTTTCTTCATTAAAAAAATTCAGAAAAGTGATCATATTGTCAATACTGTTTTTCAAACGGCGTACTATATTCTTTCTGTCCGAATCAGGATATCTGAGATTGCATTCTGATACAACAATATCTACGAACCTGAAGATATCTATAGTATTAATCATACCGGTACTGTTGTTTCTTTCAAAAGCCGGAAAATCATAGACATGCTGTAATTGACATTCCGAGCGGTAAAGCACCGGAATAAAGACCTCTGTATTAACAGATGTAAAGTTCATTTGCAGATGAAGCTCCCTACCTGACCTACGGATGAATGCTGCAAGTTTCTCATCAAACTTAGGGACTCCAATATAAAACGAGCCATTTTGAAGTTCACGGAAGCAATTGTTGATCAGAATCGTAAAACTTATTTCCTCTGCTGTTTGCTTTGTCGGTTTACTTGATTCCTTTGCTTCCATAATTCCTGATTGATTCAAGTATTGCCTTGATATCATTGATTGTTGTGATAGGGTTAAGAATGGTAAATTTGAGATAAAACTTTCCGTTTACTTTTGTGCTCGCCAGCAATACCTCACCACTATTGAACAATGTCTTTTTGATCTTTAAATTAAGATCACAGATATTCTCCGAAGAAACATTTTCAGGCACATATCTAAAAACCAGGACACTGAAATCCGAATGGCAGAGGAGTTCAAATTCAGGATCTGATTCTATTAACTTAGCAGCCTGCTCTGTTGTATCTATGACTTTGTCTATATAGCTACCCAACTTTTCTCTTCCCATAAGTCTGAGGGTACACCAAAGTTTCAGGGCATCAAACCTTCTGGTAGACTGAGTTACGGTTTTATTAATCTGGGCAGGATGTTCCTCATAGTCCTGTTCCTGAGGATTGAGATAATCTGCATGATGCCTGATGATATCAAGGCTACGCTTATTCTTAACTATAATGGCGCTGCTGCTGATTGGTTGAAAAAAGATTTGTGATAATCTATCGTTACCGAATCGCTTAGTTCTATTCCGTTTAGCAAATGTCTGTACTTGTCTGAAAGCAGGAGTCCGCATCCATAAGCGGCATCAACATGCAACCACAGATTGTGTTTACGTGCCAGATGTCCTATTTCATTTAAGGGATCGACATTCCCGAAGTCTGTTGTAGCTGCAGTTGCAACGATAGCAATTGGAATATTTCCGGACTCGATTTCTTTTTCGATGGCTTGATGCAGCGCTGAAGACTGCATTCTAAAACGTCTGTCAGTCGGAATTCTGACAAGGGCTTGCTCGCCAAGTCCCATCAGGGATGCATTTTTCTGATTACTAAAGTGTGATTTGTCAGAAACGAAAATTCTGAATTTTGAAGCATCTTTAGGATTCCCATGAATTTTGACATTATGCTTCAAATGGGTGCTTGCATAATTGTCACGGGCCAATAAAAGACCCATAAGATTGCTTTGTGAACCACCGGCAGTAAATACTCCGTCTGCACATAACGTATACCCTATCTGCCCGGCAGTCCAGTCTATCAGTTTTCTTTCCATCAAAGTTCCTCCAGCACTTTGATCCCATGTATCTTGTGATGAATTGATAGCGCTTATTAACACCTCCGCCCATAATGCCGGTATGACTACCGGGCAGTTTAAATGCGCAATGTATTTAGGCAAATGAAAAGCTGTGGCATGATCTACATAAAGCCTATTGATCTCTTCCTCCAGCTGCCTATAATTTTTTAATGGCTTATCAAAATCAACTTTATCAAATTGTTCTCCTAACCTAGTCGGAGATATACCGCTAAAAGGGTTCTTGGTATTTTCCAGAAACCTTTCCGTTACTTGAATGGCCGATTGCATTGCTTTCTGATAATCAGCTACGGTATTCTCATAAAATATATCATTTAGAAAATAATCAGTATTAGGTTCTGCAGGAATACTGATCTTTTTAATTCCTGGTTGAATTAGATCTTGCATAATCTCTGTTGTAAGTTGTTTGAAAAAATCAGTTTAGCCAGGTGGTCTTTTGTTCTATAGGTGTTCTCTTCTTCTCAATGTCGTAAGCTCCAGCATCATAATGACCAATAAAGAACAGTCCTAATGACTGCTCATTCTCCAGCAAGCCTAACGACTTGACAAATTCAATAGCCGGACCATTCGTTGCCCAGTATGAACCAAGATCATAAGCAGTACAGGTCAAAGCCATATTCTGAACTGCACAAGAGACTGCTGCAACTTCTTCCCATTCAGGAATGGTTACACTTGCACTGCGATTCAGGATAATGGCTATGATGCAGGAAGCAGGTAAAGGATAATTCCGAAGGTACCTCAGCTTTTCAGCAAGAGCTACCTGATTGGGTGCAGTTTTACTGTATATAGGCAAATAATAGTCAGCCATAAACTTTCCATAATTGATAAGTTGTTTGCCCTGAAGCACAACAAATCTCCATGGTTCCGTCATTTTATGCGTTGGAGCCCAGCTGGCATTAGTCAGGATCTCCAGAATCAGATCTTCAGAAATCGACTTCTTCAGATAGTCATCAGCATATATGCTTCTGCGACTACGGATAATTTCTGATA
This sequence comes from Sporocytophaga sp., assembly GCA_024707265.1. Taxonomy (GTDB): domain Bacteria; phylum Bacteroidota; class Bacteroidia; order Cytophagales; family Cytophagaceae; genus Sporocytophaga. Next base: position 224,521 of record JANQAB010000001.1, read on the forward strand.
TCATGTTTCCCCTCAATAAGTCAGAGTTTGTTGATAGAACTGAAATCGTATCGTATGAATTCATGGCAATACTATATCAATCGGTTGCTATTAAATTTTTAATACTTTGTTTCTCCGGATGCCTGTATTTATATATCGGATTTTGATGCTTTCCGACCAGTTGAAAACTTGAAACCGGATCTGATGCATTGAACATTTGCCTGTGGTTGCGTAACTGCAGTCTGTTTAAGCATGACTGGTCATACTCCTTTACAAAGAGATTTAATCTCGCAAACTTGTGTTCCAGATGAACATTTTCCTGTTGGTAATCATGAATACATTCTGCCACTAGTCTCCAGAACTCTTCATCCATAAACTGACAGCACTCCTCAAGAATTGATGCAACAAACCGAAAGAACCCATCGAAAACATCAATGAGGATGTTTAACATTCTAATGTAGTCCGGTATATCAAGATAAATGCGTTGTGCTTTTTCAGGTAATTTTAATTCAGGATTAAATACATTGATCTCTTCTGTTATGTCTTTCATTATTACCTTTACCGGAATATGATTCTCCAGTACCAGAATCACATTTTCCCCATGTGGTATAAAGCTCAGGTCATATTCATAAAAGGCGTGCAACAAAGGAGTCAGGTAACAACGAAAGTATTTGCTAAGCCAATCCGAAATAGTCAATCCTGATCTTTTAATTATTTCAGGAAGCAATGCCTGGTTCTCATGATCAATGTGTATCAATGCCGCCATTGTCATAAGCTGCTGCCCTGCTCTGGTTACGGAAGCAGGGCTTTCTCTCCATAAGGCTGAGAGCATTTTGTTGTAAACGGAAGTCTGCCCGAATTTTTCAAAGGTAAAATTTCTGTATCCTACAGTTGCAACTTCACATAGCATCGTAAATCCAAGGCTTTTAAAATAAGGATCTTCACCAATAGTACTTTTAATCCAATGAGTGATGGCAGGTGTTGTGTCCATAAAATAGGGACTCATTCCTCGGAAAAATCCCATATTAAGAATAGAAAGCGCTGTCTTGGTATAGAATTTATCCGGATTGCTTATATTGAATAAAGTGCGCAGGGACTGTTGTGAAAAATAATTATCAGGTCCTGAACCCAGCAATACCAGTTGATTCGTTGCTATATCCGGAGCAAACAAAATAGCCAGTTTGTTCTCCCATTGCCATGGATGCACTGGTATGAAAACGTATTCGTCAGGATCTAAACCCTTTTCCACAAGCTGCCTGTTGAATTGCTGAACGATACCCTCACCTAATTCCTGGTTCATAATTTTTTCATAAGGCAGCTCATCAACAGCATTGTACGCGGTATGAGATTTATGACCTGCGAGCCATATCAATTGAATTGGCTGATTGGCTTCTGGGGCGTATTTCCTGTAGTCCTCAGCATCAAATCCTATCCGACCATTGTTAGCAACAAAAATCGGATGACCGTTAAACATCGCATGTTCAATAGTCTGGTAATCGGCATTCACAAGTTTATTAACCGGAATCTGATTATGCTTTAGAATAAACATACTTCCGTAAAGGGTTGCAGTTATTTCCTCTAAATAGCCAGGCAGTAAAGTTTCCGGAATTTCCAGATTATGTTGAAACTCCAGAATGAAATGAATGCTTTCCGGCAACTGGCTTTTCCCGTTTACTATTTTTCTAACGGAACCTTTCTTTATAAGCCAATGGTTTAAATTCAGAACACGGGCTTCGAAATGATAGGTAATACAGGGATCTTCAGGTGCTATTAATTTATAGATTCCCCATCCGTTTTGATTCCCCTGTAATTGCGGCTTTATAATAGATTCATGAGCAAACTCACTAATGATCTTTTGTATATGAATCCCATTAGCCTTTTCCCAGAGATCTTTGGTGATGTGGGCGCTTGACTCTTTATTCATAGTTTAAATAGTTTGTCCATTGTTTTTTATAAATTCAACTGACACAAAACTATATTGAATGAAGAGAAGCTACAATCGCTTTGGGAAGGTAAAAAAAGGGTAGCCCGTAATGGTAGAATGATACCATTTCAAGGGTACAATTAAATCAGCAAATTATAACTGGTAGTGAAAAATGAATCAGCCGTATCAGTTCTACATTCATTTGTTCCTTCGGAAAAATAAGAAATAGAGCAAAAAAATAGCCCCAAATAATCCGGGGCTATTTCAATTTACGAAGTATTAAATTAACAGGTGTATTACAAATTAATATCCATAGTGTAATGTAAAGAGCAAAAGCACTCCTACTTTATTGTCTTACTATTTTATAAAATCTTAAGCCCTGATGATCTTCAATTGAAAGCAGATAAACACCGGGAAGCAAATCTTCTGCTATGCTACTGTGATCTGAAGCTTGCCCTTCTTCCATAACAGCACCTTTCATATCCATAATTCTGAACTTAAAATCTCCAACATGACTGATCTTTAAACCGTCATTGCCAAAGGGATTAGGACTAAGCGTAGTCGCAGCAATTTTACTATCTTTTATATCAGTAATTACTTCATTATTAAAAACCATATAATTCAAATTCATATAATTTGCATCAAATACAAGACGCAATATATGCTGACCTTCTGTAAGGTTAATATTGTTAAGCGTTATCGTTTGATAGGTCTGCCAGCCTTGAGTATTTGGAATATTAATCGGTCCTGTAATGTCAACGCCATCCACTTCTATATGGAATATCTTTCCATCACCATCTGCAGCAGCTCTCACATCAATACTATATGCACCGGTTGATTTAACATTAACAGTGTATTCCAGCCACTCATTCTGCATAATGTAGGCGATGTTATATCCTCCCCCCTCATCACTGCACACTTCTATGTCTACATCTTCATTACTTCTGTAATTGACAACAGGTGTAACCTGGCTCCCAGGGGTATCATCAAAGTACGCATTTCCATTTCCTCCAAGGTCAAATTCTTCCAGCTGTATTGTACCAGGGATATCATGAGGTTTTCCGTTATACGGGCTTTGAGGAATATTAACTTTGATAACGACAGCTGCGGAGGTTGTTTTATTTCCTGAGTTATCTGTTGCTATGGCAGTTATGGAATATGAACCAGCGCCTACATTTGTCCATGAATAAGTATAAGGCGATGAAGCATCTTCTCCTAACTTGACTGCTCCGTTATAAAACTCCACTTTCGAAATTGTCCCATCAGGGTCAGAAGCATTAGCAGATATATTTATTGTAGCAGGGGAAGTGAATGTTGCATCATTTGCGGGTGCAGTAATGCTCACAATAGGAAATCCGGCAGGCGCTTTTCCTACAAAAGATGTCATACTCTGGGCATCCAGAGTAACTTGAAAAGACCCATCAGGATCGTTGATATTAGCTTCTTTCTGAAGGTTCTTTGAACCTGAGGTAACATATCTTTCCCAGGTCTGAACTTTGGTACCAGGAATTGACAGGGTAATGGTTTTCGAAGAAGTACTTCTGTTTAAAGCAACGATAACCACATCATCACCTTTTTTATAAGCAGATACATATACATCGGTAGTAGGATTTTTGGTAGCATCAACTCTGTAATATCCTGGCCGCACAAATTTAGAATAATGCGTCATCATGTATCCCCGCTTACTAATGGTACCATCTTCTTTCATAGGGCTGTATTGCCTTCTGATATACCACCATACATACGCCTGGAATTCTGCATCAGCCAATGCACTGTGGATATGAAAACCGGTCTCAAGTGCTTCAGGCCAACGATCTGCTGATTGTGCTTCACTGTTGGGATGGTAAACCTCCGTCATCCAAAGTTCTTTTCCTGCACCCTTTTGCTTAAAAAGCGGATAAGTGAAATTACTATAGGCAGTTCCGTAAAGGTGCGCCCCCAGGATATCCATGTTTGCTAAGGCCTGCGGATCATTCAGAATTGGATCAGACATGTTTTTCAGATAGGAGAATGATTCCGGGGAGATCACTCTGCAATTGATAGATCCAGCATTTTCCTTCATAAAGCGTAGTATCTCCTGTGGAGTCCACCAGGTCCAGTCGTGCGCATAATCTGGTTCATTCTGAACAGAAATCGCATACAACTCTACACCATTATCTTTCATGTACTTGACAAAGTCATTTAAGTGTTGGGCATAAGCAGCATACATATTAGATCTCAATCTCTTGGCATTTGTTTGTGTCCCACGGGTAAAGGTTTCAATCATGTTTGCTGGAGGATTCCAGGGGGAGGCAAAAACAATCGCTCCCAATTCTATTGCTCTTTTAGCAGTGGCTAGTTCTCTGGACCACTCACTGGGTTTATCAGAGACCCAGATTCGAAGAACGGACATCCCCATTTGTCCTGCTCCATTTCCAAATGCAGTTTCTCTTTGTGAAGCTGTTAAATCACCCACCCACACAGGGTGATTGATTCCCCCAAAACCTCTTATATATTGTTTCTGGGAAGACAATGTAACAGTTGCTGTTTGAGCAAATACATGGATGCAAACAAGCAATGCTACAATCGATGTTAATAATTTTTTTCTCATGATTACCAGATTCTCTATAAATCTTTGCTATTAATATTTTCAAAGGATTTTCACCATATATAGTTTAACCCGATAGTTTATTCATCCAATAGTCCCCTATTCATGATGAGCTAAACATACTCATACTATATGATCTAAAAATTTCTACTCTACAAAATAAGGAATCTGATTGTAAACATATTTTAAGAAAAATATTAAAATAATCTATAATTGCTGGGACTGATGCCATCACTTAAAGTGATGGCATCAGTTAATTTTATTTAATTTAAAATTAAAGAATAGCTACTTTGTTATAGTTACGGTACCTTCATCAACACTTCCATCAGAATATTCTATGGTAAAAAAGTATAAGCCAATTCCTAAACTTAGCCCCATATTGCTCTCTCCGGACCACTCCTCCGGCTGAAAATTCTGTACCCTGGATTGATAATAAACCTTACCGCTCTTCTCAATGAGTACAAAATTTACAGCCTCTTTATCCCTGTCATAAGGAACAGACCAGGCACGGTCATATTCTGGATTAAAAACATAAGCTTTTGAAGTTGTACATATCTGCTCCGGAATCACAATTTTACTTGTGCCTTCTACCATACAACTTCTGGAATCTTTTATCCTGAGGTAATATGTTCCTGATGAAAGCTCATCAAAATGTGACAATGATTGTTTATCATTCAACATAAAAGTGTATGGAGGTTTTCCACCTTTAACAGTCTCAGGGTACAACTGAACCTTACCAGTTTCTTTTCCTTTACAGCTAGCTGTCACCGCATATCGAACATCCCCTTTTAGTTCTGCACAAGGATCCTTTTGCGGCAAAACTGCTGGCTGAATCTTCTTGTCTTCATTACTGACTGCAGAATCTTTTAATGTTAATCCCGATTGAGGGATCAATGGAGGCTCATCCTTTTCTGTTAATTCAGAAGGTGCGACCTCTTGAGATTGGATTGATTGTTTATCTGATTTAACAGTTAAACTTTCTTTAGAGTGCTTATCCGGCTTTGATAAAGGTAAAGGCATCGCTTCAGGTTCCCGAGTCTTTTTCAGAAACTACTACCTGCACTTGTTTTGAAGTCACATTTACAGGGACATCAGCTTCTGAGCTAAGATTATAATATACATAAATTCCGCCTGCAAGACCGATTAATAAAGCCAGAGCATATACATTCCAATTTGGCTTGGACTTATATAAGTATAAATCCTTGCGCATCTGTTCCTTTAATTTTAAAGCTTCCTGAGCTATGACCAATTCATCAGCTAACATGGAAAGCTCAAGACTCTTTCTTAACTGCTCATCAGAAGCAAGTTCTCCTTCAAACAAAGCTCTTTCCTCCTGGCTCATCTTGCCTTTGGCATAGAGTTCGATCTTTTCTATTATATCACTACCTGAGCTCATTTTTCAAAAAATTAATCATTGAACCATCATTTTCAACAAGCTCCATGAGCTTCTGCTTACACCTGTAATGCGTACTCTTAGCCACTGTTTCTCCCGCAAAATTCATTTTCTGAGCAACTTCTTTCATGCTCAGATTGTCGTATATAACATACTTGAGTATCTGTTTGCATTTTTCGCCAACTTTACTCATAAACTGCTCTATCAATTCTTCCTTTTCCTTTGTAATAATTACTGCAAGATGGCTTTCTTCCAAAGGCTGCATCTGCATTTTTGAAATATCTAATTGTTTATTTCTTCTCTTTATTCTGTTGATCCATAAGTTTCTGGAAACAAAATACAAGAAGCCATTTACATCTTTTCCATGTTCGAATTTACCAAGCCGGACTGTAGTAAAAAGAGATACTACCGCATCCTGGAAAATGTCTTTTGCTTCGTCTTCATCGCCATTGTTCAGGCAGATGTATTTCATGATCTGAGGCAAAGCAGACTGATATAAATGGTTAAGGACTCTCGAATTCTGGCCATTGAGAATAGCTTCAATAATTTCCTGATTTTTGTCCTTTTTTAACATATTCTTCCTACAAACAAATAGTTTAAAAAGTAAACACAATTGTTAAGTGATATAGAAATCAAATTATAATCAACTGAAAAACCAATCACCACAGTAAATTCTGCAAATCAAAGAATTACATTTTCAATTTCTGGAAGATATCATTCCTTGATAATATAATAATGAAGGTTTAACTCATACTGATTTGCAACAGGGTATACGTTGGATTGAGTCTTGAGGTATGCCAAAGAGAAGTCAAAATAATTTTTGTAAAGATTGATTTTATAAAGGTCGAGGATCAGACCAGAGCCGTTGCCGGTATAATGAAAGGCACTGATTCCTACTGTATTGGACAAAACAAATCCTGCCTGAAGTATATAGGAGGAAGAAACTCCCGGAATCCAGTTACCTCTGGCTGCACCACGAATTTGTGTATTAGGCCCCAAATCGAAATACTTTTCCCCATATAGATTAACATACCTGTTAATCAGAAAGGTATAGTTGATAGGCGTAACAGTAGGGTTGTTAAAATCATTGAGAGAAGCTCCCAGACGAAAAGTAGGAGAATATAATGTGACGCTCCCATGACCTGCCCAGGTAAAGGAAGAACCTGAAGCTCCCGCAGCAGAAGCATCAAAGTTGTAATTAATCATATGAAAAGCAATACCTCCGGACAGGTATAAATCTTCTTTTAAAGGAATATGAATAGCATAACGCAATATTGCTCTTACCCTGTTGAAATATTCTCCTTCCCGATCATTATACAATCCTCCCCCAATGATATGTTTCTTATTTACAGACCTTTTTGATTCACTCTCCCACTTTTGCAAATTTATATTGGCATCTGCATAATATGTCCTGATTACCGAGTATCTGCCAAAATAGGACCTGAAAACAAAATTTGACTGAAAGTCATTATCGAGACAAGCATGAGAAGGGGCATGTAACTGAATATTCTTCGGAAAGTGTATGAACGACTCTGAGAAATTGCTTTGTGCAAAAGCCTTCAAAGAGCAGAAGCATATGATTGTCAGCAAAAAAAGTCCCTTTGTGTACATTTTAAACACAGACCAGTGCCGTGATTTTAGTTTTATTTTTCCTAAATTTCAAAAATACATTTACTTTTTTATTATTCGTTTGTAGAAACGTAAATCAGGAATAAAATCCTAAAATATTTCTTCGTAAGAAGATATATATTTACATGTTTAAGTCTTCAAAGGTTGTTGAACTACCTGAAAAGCAAATGAAAAATATGAAATTACTCATGAGGTCCTACATTATAACAACTATTTTCTTGTGTCTATGCTTCATTGCAAAGGCACAAACAGGTCCTGCTGGAGTAGGTAAGAATGATGGAAGTTCATCACTAAAAATTTGGCTGGATGCAGGAAAGGGAACATTTTCAGATACCTTACAAAAATACTCTGCCAAGCCTGGTGATAAGATTTTATTCTGGAAAGATCTGAGTGGCAGCAGTAACCATGTCATGTCTGCCAGTGATACAACTAATCCGCTATTAACCACTTCGAATCCACTTTTAAATAATCAGGATGGCATTCGGTTTTTCAGGAATGATGGCAATGGAAACAAAAAAATTTCCTGGTATCCAAATCGTTCTCCAAAACCAATGATATAACTATCTATTGCATCTTTCATGCATTAACCAAAGCAGGTGGAACAAATTTAAGTCCATTCAAAGCTACAAACTATGACAGTAATATGTGGTATTTCGGAGCTGGCCTTGTTGACGGGGGAGCGAACGGATTTACAAACGACATAAGTCTGGCTTTTTGTGATACCAGCATAGCAGCCGGTGCGGGAGACTCTACTTCTTCTACGGATTATTGTGTAAAAGCTCCGGCCTCATTGAATAAAACTTACTTTGCAGTATTACAGAAAGAAGCATGGACTGGAAAACTTAAGATCGGACATAACACCAACACAGACTCCGTTTTTCAGGCAGGAACCCAACCCATCAATGTACCAACAAGGTATTATATAGGTTCAACCTCCAATGCAAAAGCCAATGCAGAGCCTTCTTTCTTTGATGGATATATTGCCTGTGTACTTGTCTATAACAAAATATTAAGCAGTGCCGAAAAAATTATACTTGAGAATTATCTTTCAGCGAAATACAACATTCCACTTAAAGATAATGACATCTACCAGTTTGATGAACCGCATGCAGGAAACTTTGATTTTGAACTGATAGGAATAGGAAAAGCCAACGATGGTGCGTCCCAGCTTTCTGCAAGAGGCGAGGGGATGATAGAACTAAATAACATCTCAGAATTGAACAAAGGTGAATTTATGTTCATTGGCCACAATGGAAAGACTTTAGCTTCCGCAAAAGGTAATCTACCTACAGGCATTCAATACAGGCTGGACCGCGAATGGATTTGCTCTAAAACCGGAGGATCTCCAAAAGTTGATCTCATTATAGACCCTAAAAACATCTCTGAAATCGACTCTAAAGACCTAAGACTTATAATAGATACAGACAATGATGGCTCTTATGCCATGGAGAAAATCGGAGAAGGCGTTATTGAAATCTCTGAAGTAACCCGTGATGGACGCTACATTTTCAGAAGCGTTAATCTGAAACATGGCAATCATTTTACCTTAGGAAAAGTTAACAAAGATTCCTTCAACAGTGAGGCCGATTATTTTTCGCCTAATGGTGATGGGGTGTCTGACACCTATTATATACCCTATGCCGGTAAAGCAGATATCTATGACAGAAACGGGAAACACATCAAAACCCTTACCACACCAGCCTTCTGGGATGGAACAAATAATGGAGGTGAACTTCTGCCTCCCGGGATATATTTCCTAAATGTGAATGAAGATCTGCAAAAAACAGTAACGTTGATCAGGTAAAATTTGCTTACTTCCAATTTAGACTCTTCCCTGTGAAATAACCTTGGTAATTACCGAGTGAAAATTTTATTATTCAAGCCACTAATATTGCTTTGTTGACGTTCAATGAAGAAATTTAATATAATTTTTAAATTTAAATTTCTCAGAAATGAAATGAAACATTGCCTTTTAATTTTTTGCCTTTTAACCACCACTTTTTGTGTTCATAAGAAAGATAAAAACACTAACCTCAATCTTGAATTAATTGAAGCTGCTCAGTACGAAAGAGACTCTTTATACATTGTAGATTTGCTTGAAAAAGGTGCTGATATAAACTATCAGGACTCAACAGGAAATACAGCATTGCACCACAGTCTTTCAAATTACCTGCACGGTAAAAATGTCGATATGTTTCTCTCAAGACAAAACATTGATGTCAATCTTCGAAATAAATCAAGTCAATCACCTATATTATTAACACTGGACAACAACTACATAAAAAAACTCATCGCTCTCGGCGCTGATGTGAATGTGCAGGATTATTCAGGAATGTCCCCTCTTCATTATGCTTGTAGTAAAAATGACCCGGAACTTGTAGACTTATTGCTGAACAGAGGGGCAAGCGTAAATATAAAAGATAGCCTTGGCTTTACCCCGTTAATCTTGTGTTTCAAGGAAGTTACATGGCCGAGTTTCAATGGACTGGTAGTAGGTGCATGCGGGGTATATTATCTATCAACAAATCACCCCCAGAGAGTTACCTCATATAAAATTGTTAAAGCATTACTGAACAATGGAGCAAAGATAAATGAGAGGGATAAAGAAGGTAGGCCAGCATTAAACTATGCTATTTTACAGAATAACCAACCAGTATTATTACTTCTTCTATCATCTGGGGCAAAGGTAAGTAATGAGACTTCTGTTCGGGAAGAGTTATTGACCAATGCTATATATGGAGGAAATTCACAAATAGTAAAGTGGCTGCTTGAAGAAGGATGTGATCCAAACCAAAATGATAACGATGGCAAAACAATCTTATATATGGCTGCAGAAGTTGGGACATCAAAAATGGTACGGGATCTTATTGAAGCTGGGGGAAATCCATCCGTTCCGTCCTACTCGTGCCTGAAATGCACAAGCAACAAGCAAATTACCTTTCCTATTCATGCTGCAGCAAATTCGGGCAATTTTGGGACATTGGTGGAATTAGTCAAAAAAGCAGATTTAAATGTAAATCTTAAGGACTATAAACAACAGTCACCATTACACCTGGCGGTTGAACAAAACTCATATTATAATTCTTATGAGAATTATAGAGAGTACTTGTTAAGATACACAGATTGCATAGAACTACTTCTAAGCAAAGGAGCGGATCCAAATCAGGTTAACCAATATGGTTTGACACCATTAATGCTTATTAAGCCTGCCTACTATCCTTCCTATAAAAATAGCATAAGCACGACTGATAAAATCAATATTATCAATTCATTTGCTAATAACTGTACTGACTTTAACATCAGGGATACAAATGGCATCAGTGTTTTTATGTATATATCACGTTGTCATAATATTAAAATGACTGAACGAATGTTATCGGCAGGTGCAAACATTAATATCAAAGATAATAACGGCAACACAGCCTTGGACTATGCTTTGATGCATCAAAATGACTTGAACAGAAGGAAAGATGAGAAAGCTAAGAATACTAAAGAAGGAATGGTTTATATTTTAAATAAGATGGAATCTAAAGAAGATGTAATTGACAAATATATCAATTACCTTATTAAAAAAGGAGCGAAGAAAGGCAAGGATATAAATTAAAACTAAATATTCTCCTTTACCCATTAATTGGTGGAATCTGAAAAAACAATTCCTTAAAGAATGACAAAGGCTGCCCTTTCAAGGCAGCCTTCAATTTTATCTAACCAACACCCAGAGTCTACTCAAGGCAAGTTAAACCTTACTTCTTTAAAATCTCTACCTCCTGCAACTTTAATCCCGGCCCTGTGTATTCCAGCTTATTTTTTGTTTGATCACTTATAGGTTCCTGCAAATAAATGTCAAGCGTCCTGAGATCGCGATGAAGCTTGGTTTTGATTGCTCCTTTGCCATCCACTTTAAAATATTTTTTATTAGCATATGGTGCATAGGTATCGCCTTGGAAAGTAACCTGTAAATGATTTCCGTCAATCATCTTAACTTCTTGTATTTGGCCTTTACCTTCAGAGCTTTTTTCTTCTGTTTCAGTTTCTCTGACTGGCATTGATTCTTTGCAAAGAATTAAAATCAGTTTGCCGTTTTTGAATTTAATATTATCACTGGTAAAATCTACTTTGTTACCATCAAAGGTATGAGATGCGGCAGACCACCTTTCCATATTCCATGAATTAAAATCGTCGGTCCACTTTAGATTGAAGGTTTTATCCTTTTTATATTCATAATACTTAACATAGTCGTATTCCGCAGACCTTGGTAATATTGAATCGTTCCAGGGGCCGGTCCAGTCATAAAACTCTGAGATCCATATATTCATCATTATTTTCTGAGGTCTGTTCATTCTGGCAATATGTTCTCCATCTTGCCTGTATACTTCCTTCCCATCCACACTCCATGCAATATATTCGGGAGTCCAGTCAAAAGCATAGGTATGAAACGCCTCATGAGGGTTAAAGCCCAATACTTGTCTGTGCTCATGCATCTTATGCCTGCCTTCTATGGCATTAAACTGGGCTTCATTGTTGTACCTGCCTAATATCTCCAGATCGATTTCATTCCAGTTGGTTGTAAAATCCGGATTATCATAGAAAGTAAAAAGGAGCTGACAAGGCCACTTCCCTCTGCAGACTTCATACTTACTTCAAACCGACCATATAAAAAGGATTCATTGGTTCTAAGCTCTGCGCCCTTATATTCTTTTGCTTTTGTTAAAAATGGAGTGAATACCAGAAGAACAAAAGCGATTAAGATGTATTTTTTCATTGAATAAACGTTTGAAATTACCTTTACAAAGGTACAAGAAATGGTTAGTCTACAAATATGAAAAGCCTGTAATATTTACAGGCGGATAGCATAATTTTCTGAATTCAATCTGAAAATATCTTAAGCAGAAATATATTCCTTAGCTTTTCTAAGAAAACCGGATCTTGTCTTTACTTTCTGTATAGATTTGGCTAAACTGTCATAATTAATTACATATTTAATCCAGTTATAGAAATCATTTTTTTCTTTATTTACGTGGTACATAAAGGTCTCCTCACTCATTTCCTTTAAGCCTTTCAATAGCTCATCTACATTGGTGAATACCTTTCCATCGTGGGAATAAAAGAATTTGTCAGGTGTCAGTTGTTGTAAGGACATTTGTATTAAAGAGTTATGATTCGTTAATACATGTAAAATGCTTTTAAAGGAAACATAGTTCCCCTACTGTTAAGGTTTAGGGGAAAATAATTAGAAAAGATTTCATGATGATAGAATGTCATAAGCATTCACCTTAGAATACATCTTTTGTCCCTTAGGTCTGGCAGGGAAATCGAGTAGGAAAATAGCCCTTATTGGGCTATTTGTCCTCTCACACCACCGTACGTACCGGTCTGGTATACGGCGGTTTGTTAAAACATAGATGGCTGTCCTTGAGTTTGTCTGTAATAGTAAGAAAAACCTTGGTATCCCTGTTTCTTCCAGAAGCTTTTGGTAAGGGTTCTTTTAAGTATTGGACTATGTGCTATTCTACACGGGCCTTTGCTTGTGTTACCCCACTGGTAAGCCTTTGACTTTGACACTCCTAGTTTGATCAGATTACTTATTTTGGTCCTTATCCGCTTCCAATTACGCCATTTTGCTATACGCAAACGTGTTCTGATCTGCTCGTCAAGTTCTTCCAATTTAATCATAGCTTGTGCTATCTTAAAATAGTTTACCCAACCTCTAATTATATCATCCAGTTTCTTGAGTTTGATACTTTCAGCTGTCGCGTCTCTTGAACTTGTAATCTTCTTACATGTTTCCTTGATACTTTTCAATGTTTGAGCACCTAGTCTTATCAAGAATTCTCCTTTCATTTTGTAAAAGGAAAAACCTAGCAATTGGCTTTCTTTTGGACGGCTGATTCTCGTCTTCGATCTGTTAACTTTTAGGAGTAGCTTGTCTTCTATGTATTTGCTGATACTCTCTGCTACTCGTTTGGCTGACTTTTCACTTCTTACATAGATACTGCAGTCATACGCATACCTTACGTATTTAAGCCCTCGTCTTTGTAACTCTTTGTCCAATTCGTGTAGCATAATATTAGACAGTAAGGGGCTTAACGGACTCCCTTGTGGCGTTCCCTCACTACGGGGACTTGTTACTCCTCCTTCCATTATACCACTCCGAAGATAGCAGCCTATTAATTTTAATAGCCGGATATCTCTTATCTTCTCTGAAACAAGACATAGCAGTTTCTGGTGATTCATCTTGTCGAAGAACTTCTCTAGGTCAAGCTCGATTATCCACGTATAGCCTCTTTGCAAATATTCCTGGGCTTTCTTTACTGCCTGATGAGCATTCTTTCCTGGCCTGAATCCATAACTGCGGGGAGAAAAATCAATCTCGTATAGCGGACTTAAAAATTGGTAAATACATTGCTGGATAAACCTGTCTAAGACTGTGGGAATACCTAACATTCTCATTCCTCCTGGTTTGGGTATCTCTACCTTTCTTACTGGACTTGGTTTGTAACTGCTTTCTAGAATACTTTTCCGTAAAGCCTGGTAGTGGGTATAGATAAAAGGTCGAAGGCTATCGAACTGCTGATTATCTATCCCACTGGCTCCTTTATTGCGTTCTACCGCTTTAAGGGATTTTTCCAGGTTCTTAAAGGTTAATATATTTTCTAGCATTTACTTAAACTCATTTTTTACGCATCCTGAGTGTAATATCATCTCTTCTTAGTATGGCTAAGCTCCTCTTATATTCTACTTTCAGTTTCCGACTTATCCTCATATAAGCAGTTCTCTTACGTGTTTCGGCTTTTACTTTTTTTTTTCGCTTTCTAAGTTCCTTGATATCCACCCAATTTTAACATTCGGCCCTTCGTGATTCCTGTGAGACCTCTCCGCTTTTTTTTTCACGAAGCTCGTTTACCTTCACTACTATGACCTCTGCTGACTTCTTGCAATACCCAGTAATATCCCTATTATTAGTTGCCGCTTCGAGATGCGCTTCTCTCGTTACCAACATATTACAAGATCTCTCAGGGTAAATTTATTTTCTTTCCATTCATGTAGCTTCTGCATTTACATTATTACATTCTGTGTAGTGTCGGACTTTTGTTTCTTTGGCAACATTATCCATGTAATATCTACCTCTTATGCAGTTTCTGTTCGTAAGCTCAAATGTTTGCCGTAAGCTTCCTTCAGATTCGCAGTTACCCACGACACCCTTGCTTTTGGCTAATGCTAGGCACTACAACCCGCACTCGGGACTTGCACCCTAGAGAAAATAAATATGCCTGACGCACCATAAAAAGGGATCACCCATTGGATGATCCCTCAAAAAAACAACAACTTAAAAAAACAACTATTACTATTGAAGCTTCACAAGCTTTGAGACTTCAATGCTTCCAGATACATATTCAATAGTCATCAAATAGGTACCTCCTTTCAGATCTTGTCCGATACTGCTGGTCTGATCTGAAGGTATATCATTCAATGCTTCTACTTCTGCTCCATAGATATTTGTAATCCTTAAATGTCTTATGGCCATATTAGAAGTAATCTTAAAGGATTCGCTTGATGGATTTGGAACTATTCCGGTAAAGACTTTATAACCTCCGGAGAAAACACCTGTAGCAACACTTACATTCAGAGATACAGGACTTGAAGTAGTTACCCCTCCATTGCTGTCTGTTGCTTTCACCAATACCTCATGACTACCAGGACTTGCATTCTTATATTCGAATATATATGGTGAAGAAGTTGAAGAACCTACCAATTGACCATCCAGATAATACTCTACCTTGGTAATTGTCCCATCAGGATCATCAACTGATACATCAAACGTGATAACATCACCGACAATATTTTCATTTGTAACAGGAGCGTTTATCGTGATTACCGAGGGCTGATTCCTATTGACAACAACAGCAGTCGGAGTAGAGGCAGCTTTACATCCGGCTCCATTCGTAACTTCTACAGAATAGCTTCCAGAGGTTGCTGCAGTGTAACTGGCATCTGTTCCTACCTGCTCACTACCATTAAACCACTTATAACTTAAGCCTGTTCCGGCATTTGCATTCAGCACCACCCTATTGCCTTCCACAATAGTTGTAGATCCTGCTGCTGTAATAGTCGCTGGTGGCGTGGGGTTTACTTTAACCTCAACAGCATCCGAAGTAACCGACTGGCCGTTTGCAGTAACAGTTACAGAGTAGATTCCCGACTGCGTAGCGGTAAAAGAAGCTGCAGTTGCTCCGTCAATGACAGCATCTCCCCGTTTCCACTGATAGGTATAATCTGTGCCTGTACTTGCGTTCAGAACCACTGAAGATCCTTCACAGACTGTAGTACTTCCTGTAGTCGTTATTTGTGCTTCTAACTGAAAATTGCCTTCACTCATTTCCACTTTATCTATCACTATACATGTAGAGTTATTTCCTACATAGAATTTCAGTTTAGAAACAGCATCTGTTGTAGTAGCATTGAACTCCATTGTAAACAACTGCGATGTAGTGGTAAGATCAACCGATTTACTAAAATAAGTAGTATAAGGATCTGCATCTTGCTGAACACTGACAGACATACTTCTGGCGGCATCAGCTTTAGCCATAAAACTAATTTTATAATTTTTTCCTTCAATTATTGGCGTTGCTTGTCTCACCTGCACATGCCACTCTGCAGTTCCAGGAGTAGCAGGGCATATTTTCAGAGAGTTAGTTCCTGACATATTTCCGTTTGTAATAACGGTCATAGTACCACTTGCGCTGCTGTTATTCTGAATTTCCCATTCGGTAGTACCCTGATCGAACTCTCCATTTTTAATCAGCGGAGTTCTTGGATTCCCTACAGTTATTGAAACTTCAGAAGAAGTAACTTTATTTCCGGAATTGTCTGAAGCAACAGCTGTAAGTTTATAGTTTCCTTCTGCCACACTGTTCCAGTCAAAGGTATAAGGTTCAGTAGCATCCTCTCCCAACTTCGTTGTTCCGTTATAGAACTCGACTTTGGTAATGTTTCCGTCTGCATCACTTGCAGTTGCAGTAAGTGTGATATTGGCACCTACTTTAAATGTTGCATTGTTTGCCGGACCAGTTAGCTGCACTTTTGGCAATTCACCATTACTTGTACATGCACCTGTTGCACAAGCAGGATAGCCTACGCTTGTTCTTCCAGATACATAATTTTTAAGCCAGGTAAAGGCAGGCTTTTCAGTTCCCGAACTGCTCATAATCCCGGTACCTGTTCTCCATGTTGCACCTGAAATATACCCCCACAGCGTAACACCGGCAACAGCTGGATGCTCCCAGTATACAGGGAAGTGAGTCTTATAGCTGTTTTCCTGTTGACTATTGTTACTTTCGGATTCAACACCACCATTCAGATCCAGCTCTGTGACAAATACAGGAACACCACTGGTTGCCATGAGATCCACTGCTGACTTTAACTGAGAAGCGCTTGTCTGATCCACATTAAAGCAATGAGCCTGAGTTCCGAAACCATCTATCAAACCTCTGTCGCGAAGTGCTTTAACCAAGCCTAACATACTATTAATTTTACTGGTATTGTTTTCTAACCCATAGTCATTAAGGACAAGCTTGGTATTAGGGAACAAGGCACGAGCCTGTGTAAAGACCCAAATCTGCCAGTCATAGCCAGTGCTTCCTGTACCACCTAATAGTCTTTCGAAAACCGGATTATCTGTCTGGTGGCCTGCGAGCTGTTCATTAATAACATCAACCTGGTCTGTTAATGGGTATCTTTGAGCAACAGCAGTCATATACTCTAGAGCTTCTTCCCTTGCCTCGGCTACTGAGCTCAGATTTTTGAACCAGGACGGATATTGACTTGCCCACATCAACGCATGATAACGGAACATCATATTGTTGTTCTTTGCATGATTATAAGACACATCTGCTCCTCCCCAGTTAAACTGATCTCTCGTTCCTTCTACAGGTCCCCACTTACAGCTGTTCTCAGCTGTAACACCATTCCAGTAAGTGTTGTAATTAATTTGAGGAGCACCCGGTATAATATTAGCAAGGTATTTCCCTTTGCAGGCACTCATTCCCCTTTGTGTGACATTGGTAGTTCCAACAGTGATAACTACCCCTACAGAAGTAAATGTAACGCCTCTATTGTTTGTTGCTCTTGCCTTAATGGTATAAGTTCCTGCAGGTACACATCCCCACACATATTTATAAGTATAATTGGTATGTGATGTAGCTTCCCCTAAAAGAGTGGTTCCATTAAAAAATTCAACCTTTGTGACTGTTCCGTTATTGGTTGATTTTCCAATATCTGAAGCATATACATGGATCTCAACATCAGTTCCGGCCTTAAAATAGGCATTGCTATGCGGCATAGTAACAGAACACGATGGAGGATAATTTAATGTCTGTGCCTGGAGCAACGTAATGAGCCCAAGCAGAAAGACAAGTATAAGTAAACCTTTTCCTTTCATAGAAATTATTTCAAGTTGAGTTTGAAGCGGTATTATTCGTCCCTCTCACACATTGGATTATCCTGATTGTTTAAAAAAAGATCAGTCAAAACTCCCAAAAAGTATTAGATGGAATTAAACTTTCTACCCGAAAGTCAATAAAAAGTAAACCGAAAAAAATTTTATTTAATCGACCAATTATCCTATTCGAACTAATAATGAAATGAACTCCTAAAATTATAGAGGTTATTAAAAAAAGGAAATGATGTCCTATTAACGGACAACCGTAATATTGGTAAGTTTTTTATTGTCAATGGTTATAACATAGTATCCGGTGGTTACAATGTCACCTCCGGTACCAGTACCATCCCAGGTTGCAGGAGCAGTGAACTCACGAATAACATTTCCATTCATATCAAATATTCTCACAACACCTGGCTTATCAATAAAATAAGAACTTTGTTGCCCACCATCAAGGGGAGAAATAACAGGATCACAATCAGAGGTTCTGTATATTATAAGATCCGCATCAAGTAAAATACGGCATCCTCTCTGATCTTTCAGACGGAGCATATAATTACCTGCCGGAATATTTGCAAACACGCCTGAAGCACTGTGAATTGTGTCATTTTTACCGGGCTCATTCAAAAAGTACGTAACAGGAGGCTGAAACCCTTCTGCTGACAGCTCAACACTAAAACCTGTGCCTTCTCTGCAATCCTGACTTAATATTTTATAGCCATAGGACTTTACCTCCATACAGGAACCAGTCACGTTAAGTTTCCACGGCTTGTGGTAAAGCGTAAGCAAAGGCAATGCAGGATTGGTAATCTCTGCGTTATACTCTCCTACATCTGAGAGATTAACCTTACTAATGCTAAAATCAGAAGAAGTTTCAGCGTCTATTAAATTATTATTCTTATACCATGCATATTGATTTCCGCTTAAAGCTTCCTCTTCATCCACACTAAAATTTATAGAATCGAGCAGTCTTACATTCTTTTCAGACCTCTCTCCAATAGAATCCTGAGGAGCATAATCAAAATTCGAAAATCCCTTCAATTGAGTTAATGGTAAAAGATCTTTAAATGTCAGCTTATTATTAATGACAGTTAGTTTTCTCAAAGAAGGCTTATTAGAAAAATCAGGAAGAGTTGTGAGCAAATTCTCCTCAGCATATAATTCCTCGAGAGTAGTGTTGTTCTCTAACTCTGAAAGATCTTCTAACTGATTTCCCCAGCAATAAATAATCTTAAGGCCTGACAGTTTTTCAATACCATTAAGGTTTTTAAGTCTGTTGCGGTCACAATGAAACTCATTAAGTTTGATATTTTTCGAAAAATCTGGAAGGCTATCAAACCTGTTCACCCCTAATTGAAGATTTTCAAGAGAAGTAAGGTATTGAAGTCCGGAAATCCATGAAAGCTGATTTCCTGACAGAAATAATTTCTGAAGTTTTGTAAATCCCCGTAATTCAGGGAAAAATGTGAGTTTATTATAATATAACTGTATCTGTATAAGGTTTGTATTCCCTATTACAAAATCCGCATTGGTCAGCTGATTATTGTTCAGGTAGATGTATTCCAGATTGGTGATAGCAGAAAGATTTGGTACTGTCTTGATCTTATTATTTGAAGCATCGATTTTAAAAACAGATTTAAAATTTTCTATGCCTGTAAGATCTGAAATGTTTGCATTGGTCAGGATAAGATCAAAAAGAAAATTGTTAGCAGCCGTAATATTCAATTTACCACCGAGCATCACCGAAGGATATCTTGACTGTAATACATTTCTCAAATTAGTATCAGGCAGAGTCAAAGTCTGAGAATAGACCTTATGCACTGAAAGTATCAGAGTCAGGGTTATGCCTATCAGCCTTAATATATTTTTAAAAATTCTGCTCATTTTATCTGATCACTGTTATCTGACCATTTTCCTTTTTGCCATTAGTATATTCAGCAACATACACGTAAAATCCCGTTTCCACCGTAGAGCCGGAATTACTGATGCCAGACCACTCATAGACTCCTGATAATAAACCGGATTTAAATACCATTTGTCCTGCCTGGTTATATATGCTAAGATAATAACTATTCCTGTCATTCCCATTAAATGCCCATGTCTCTCCTTGCGCCGGAGAGAAAGAAACACCTGCAGGCTGACAGTTCTTTTCTGAAAGTTTAATGTTCCATTTGCCCAGACAACCGTTTACATCAACGACTTTAAGGGTATAATTTCCTGAATACAATTGATCCAGATCGGAAAGGTCAACTTTTTGATTCCCAGAATAAAACTCAAATTTATAAGGGGCTTCACCACCTTGAATTGAACCCTCGTCAATTTCAATTCTTCCATCATTTCTTGCCTGACAAGCCTCAGAGGTTGACCAATTAACCTTTATAACTGCTTTTGAACACGGGTCCGTTTTTATTTCCGGTTTCACAAATGTATTAGAAACAGGTTCCTTAACTATTGTCCTGTCATTCTCATTTCCAGTTGTAGATTGATTCTCAATTATAGCAGTATCCGCCCAGACTTGATTTAATGGCTCAGTATTGCTTTGGATTTCAACATTCTTATCTTTTGTGTTAGATTCTGAAGCTTTATTAATTTTTTTGCCGACAAATTCCGATTGTCCTTGTTTTTGGGCACCATCATTAACAACATTATCCAAAAGTTCAGGGCCAGGAGCATTGGAAGGCTGAGTCACTTCTTTTGTGTCATTGACTGCTAATTCAGCATTTGCTTTATTCTTGTCTTTCAGAAGAAAGTACCCTCCAGCAACAGATAAAAGACCTGCAATCAAAATTACACTAATGGTTTTATTAAAACCTTTACTGCTTGCTCCTTTATCAATGCTGGCGATATCTGCAGACATCTGATTCCGAAGCTCGTTATATGCATTTACAGAGACAAGTTCATTTACTTCACTCTGAAAAGCAACATCTTCAGCAAAGCCGGGATCATCAGAAAGATTTTTGGTAAAATCTTCAAGCTCCCTTCCTGTTAGCTCCCCACGCAGATAGCGATCTATCAAATGATATTTTTCCTGTTCTGTGCTCAATTTCTAAGAAGATTTTCCAGTAACTTATTTCCTTTAATCATATTTATAAGTGATTGCTTGCAACGATAATGGCTGGCTTTGGCAACTTGTTCATTATTATAACCAAGCTTTTCACTTATCTCTTTCATAGACAGCCCTTCATGATTATAATAATGAAGGAGCTCTCTGCATTTTTCATTTAACTGACCGAACAACTTACTAACTGCCGCAGATCGTTCTTTGGTGATGAGGTCAGAGAGAGAATCTTTCCCTGACTCCGCAACTTCAAAGACAGACATATCTTCGTAGTTTGAGATGCGTTTTTCGTCCCGCAATTTATTCAGCCAAAGGTTTTTTGCTACTGTGTAAACAAACGCGTCAATTGCGTGTCTTTCATCAAACTTACCTTTTCTGACCTGATTAAACAAGATAATCACAGCATCTTGAAATATGTCACTCGCCTGATCCATATTCCCCCCATGAGTAAGAATATAATGCCTTACCTTTCGTAAGGTAGTTTCATACAAATAAGATAGCACCTGACTGTTTTTGCCAGACTTTATACTCTCTAATATTTCTGGGTCCTTGTTCAAGATATTCGATTGGTATTACACTGTCAAAAGAAAAAAGTAAACTTTACCTTCCTGCTTTTTTTCCAGACGGCTAACCCTGATTTTAAGTTACACGTTATCAACGGAAAAATGGAGTGGTATATATCGCTGTTAAACTTAAAATTTCAGTAAGGGCAATAAAAATTGATTTATTTTCCTTTATTTTAGGAGTTTTTCGGGACTAAATAATAAATACAAATTCTCCCTTCCTTTATAAATACGGTAAAAAATGCAAACTCCTGGACGCATTAGTCTGCTTTTGATTTTGCTTTCTTTTTTGCCCGGACAGGTTAAATCCCAGTCTGCGGGAGGATCTTTCCTGACTTTTGATCAGTTCTTTCAAAACTATGCAATGTTCAATCCTGCCAGTGAAGACACGGCCGGAAAGTTTAATCTAAGGATTGGGAATAGCGCACTTTACGGATTATTTGAAGGGGTAAACAGAAGATACCTTGACCTTGATTTTAAACCTGGAAACAGAAAATCACTTTCATACAGCAAAATCGGCGCCCTTGTACAAAGTAACAATGACGGGCCATTTATAAAGAGAAGCAGATATTATGGGAGATACTCAAGAACTATAGCAATAGGCAGAGAACATTATGTTTCACTTGGCGTTGCACTTGGCGCTGTATCTCTGACACTCAATGGATCACAATCTGTGGGTGGCGGAACATCTACCGTTTTCGACGGGTATGCAGGAATGTGGTACCATTGGAAAAAATTAAAACTGGGAGCTTCGGTAGAACAATTCACGCAATCGGTTCTAACCCCCATACAACAAAATTTCAGACTTGAGCCTGTGCTGAATTTCAATGGCATATATAGTTTAGATATCAGTCCAAGAATAACAATGTATAACCACCTTTACTTCCGCAAAGAATACCAAAACCCCGGATCATTTGAATATGCGCCTGTGTTATCGCTGGCAGAAGTAATTGAAGCAGGTGCTAATTTCAAGTTCAGGCGTGGTATTGCCATCATGCTTGGGATTAATGCTCATACGCTAGACTATGGCACTATCAGTTTTATGGGATCTTTTCTGATTGGCACAAGACAACTCTCTACTTCCGCAGATAATAAATTCGAAATTACCGGAAGATATTCTTTTTAAAAGCAATTTTTCTTTACCCCGATACCCCAGTTTCATTAAAAGAAAGGTAATAACCTCTTCAAAAAGAAGAAATCGAAAAATAATTTAAAAAAATAAAAAAAATTTTAGCCCTAAAAATACAAGGCCTTTATAAAAAAGCATCCCACACCATTAGGGTTTTCCCTGACATGATAGTTCCTTTTCTAAAAAATAGGCTACCTTTTTTCAACCACCCCCGAAATTATCAGCAATCAGTATCCTCATTTTCTACCTGGCTCAAAGGAACACTTTTCAACATTTAGAAATACGTCCTACTACTAAAATCAAGGTGAAAACTTCAATACATAGTCACTTCTATAAGCCATTCGGGAAAACAACCAGCACTTTTTTAAGAAAGGCCCCTGAAGTTTCAGGCATCTCAAAGGTTTTTGAAAATTTTAAGCATTTTAAAATCAATAACTTATTCCTCATTTTTACGGTATTAGAACTGATTACTGTTATTTTAAAAGACAAAATCTGAATCTTATGAGAACGAATAACACAGATATAAAAAAGACAATCGGCAACTACTTACAATACTTCGCCCTTGTTGCGTTCACATTATTCTCTATATACTTCTCATTTTCATACTACCGCTTATACCATATGGATTCTGAGGAATTAAATGAGCTGACCGGCAAAGTGGAAGCTGTTCGTATGAAGGAAGGCAAAGGCAAACAAGGTAAGTCAGAAGTATGGATTACAATGGCTGAAACTGGCCAATTCAGAGTGGCTTATGGAAATACCAAAACCATAAAAGAAGTAAGCAACCTGATAAAAAAGGATGATGCAATCACGATCTATCTGAAAAAAGCTCAAAATGCCTTTATAGATTTAGGCAATGATAATGATGTGCTTCAACTTGTAAAAAATGGAGTTATCATTTATTCATTGGATATCCCTCAGAAAAATTTTCAGAAATACTTCATGTTTTCAGCCATTATGAGCATCCTTCTACCATTAGGCTGTGTGTTTTACTGGGTAAAATCAAGAAGCAATATGATGGCTGCCCTTCAGAATCCTACTGTATAATTATAGAGATAACCTCAGGAATTAAAGACAATAAATAGTCCTTCAGTTCGAAAGAATGAAGGACTATTTTTATAATAATGATTTAAACTAACTTTGCACAAAGCACATAACGTGAGATGTTGTAAAATGACAATGATAAAATTAAAGGATTTTCAAAAAGGGGCATTGCATTAGGTATTCACCTAATGTAACCTCAATGAAAAGAATAAAACAAATAGCAAATGCTTTTGGATTGACTGATGAATGGGAACAAATTAACTTTCCTCCCAAAGTTTCCAACATTCAGATATCCAGAATTATTAATGGGAAGAAGGAATGTTCTTTCTGCTTTCCTCATGGCTGGGAAACTTCAAACTCAACCATTAATAACAGACAAAGGAGTTGGAAGAAATTCAGACTTCACCAATGGAAAGATAAATAAGCAAAGTCATTTGTTAGCAAAATCAAAAGCTTCTGAACAATCGGAAGCTTTTTTTATTCATTATATTATTACCATCAAAATCCAGATCAGTTTTTAAGCTTCATACATCTTTCATCTTTGAAATATTTATTGATAAATGTTAAAGCAACATCTTTAAAAAGGAAAGCTTCCAAATCATAAGGTGAGAGCTTTATTAAAAATCAATTCATTTTATTCTTTAAATAACAGACCTCACACCGATCCTTTAATACTGATTAAACAACTCCAACATATTAGAAATCGCATTTGCAGAATGTAATAATTCTGTTTGTTCCAGAGTCAAACTAGCTACCTCTGCAAACCTTAAAAGCATTTCACTTTCATAAGATGCAATGGCACTTTGCACATCCAATAACTCCGGATTTAAAAGACAATTAGATAATTCAAGTGCATCAAGCATGGCCATATTAACGCCTTCCCCTGCATAAGGTGGCATAACATGGGCAGCATCTCCCAGCATTGTAAGGTTTGGATGTGAAGGCCAGCTTTGATTTAATGGCATGCAATACTGAGGCCTTGGAATAAAATGAGGTTCTGCATTTTGAATCAGATCAAGCCAGATAGAATCCCATCCATCAAACTCCTTTAAGAACCAATCTTTAACATGACTATTATTATTAAAATCAATATTACTTTCTTTATACCAGATTTCTCCTGTCTTACAGCCTGTATAAAAAGTTATGCTACCATCACCTTTTGAACTGAGGATTAAACTTTTTTCATCTCCAAAGGCAAATACCTTTCCTCCATTAACAAGCTTATAAATATCCGGAGTTTGTTCTTCGGCATTATAAACCGTCCCTTCCACTATTGTTATGCCAGAATAGAATGGTTTTAAAGGGGTAATGAATGGTCTGACTTTTGAATTTGCACCATCTGCGGCAACAACAATATCCGTCAAAGCGAAAGAGCCGTTGTTAAACTCAATTTCCCAGGAGTCCCCAACTTCTGCCATCGTTTTAAAATGACTGTCCCAAACCACAGTATCAGGTTGAAGAGACTCTAACAAAATTTTCCTCAAAGGTCCACGATCAATCTCCGGTCGGAAACCTTCATCTCCAAACGTTTCTTCAGATACTTGATCTGTTTGTTGATCGAAAAGGATTAAAGCATGTTTATCAGTGACGCGCATTTTATCAGCACTGGGCCTGTAATTTTCTTTAAATGCATCCATCAGCCCTGCCGCTCTGATCGCCTTAAGACCAGAATCCTCATGCAAGTCAAGCGTAGCACCTTGCATTCTGGCATCTTTATTAACATCTCGTTCATAAACCTTAACATCTGCACCGTTCATTTGCAGTAGTCTTGCTAATGTTAATCCACCAGGGCCCCCACCAATAATAGCGATTCTTTTATTCTTAATTTTTTCCATGGGTTATTTCTATTACTATGATTGATAAACTAAAAAATAACATTATACCTTCGACCTTAAATATTATGCTTAAATGGCATCTTTCACTTACAACTTAATCCCTTCAATTATAGCATCACAACAATCTGAAAGGACCTTCTCTGTAATGATCTGTTTAGGCCTTTCTTTATACTCAAAATATTCGTTGCTCAAATCCAGAAGAGGTGCAAATAACAGAGCTCTCAGAACACCTATTGGAAAACTTTTAATAGTGCCGTTCTTTATATTTCTTTTAAGGAAACGATGTACAGGAGCAAAGAAATCTCCTTCATTAATATTTCTTTCCTTAAATGCTTTATTAAGCAATGGAGAAGATTTTCCATATTGCATTAATATATAAGACTGCCTGTTGCTTTTAAAGTATTTAAATGTATTCAGCCAGATCTTTCTCACCCCCTCTTCAAAATTCATTGTTTCCTCAAAACCCTCCAGCACAGCCTTTTCATAATTTCCCAGGACTTCATCAATGAATAATTTGATTAAAAGATCCTCTTTATTTTCATATTTAATATAGATGGTTCGGGGAGAGATATTGGCTTCTTTTGCCAACTTCTGCATACTCAAATTCTCCAGGCCTTCTTCTGCAATTATCCTTAAAGCTATCGATCGGATAGCCTCCTCTTTTTCAAAATCTTTTGGTCTCATTATATGGCAAGAAATAATTTCTGAAGCAATATAGTATTTTTTTAGTAAGTAAACGTTTGTTTACTATTAAAAGTTTTACCCAAAAAATAAAAACTAAAAATCAGAAAATTATCTTCCAATGAATTATAAAATTTCTATTAATTACAACTAATAGTGCTTGGGAAAATATCAATAAGTTTATATTGCTCTTAAGAGAATCCGAGGGGTTAATTTTGTATAAACAAAAGCCGTATTACCTGGCAATGTGTTTCTGCATACAACAGACAATCAAAGTGTATAAATACGCAAGACATCAATGACAGATTTTACTAAAAAAATAGATATCAACGTATTACAACCGCACATAAGAGAACTTGAACTATACTAAAATTAAGTCAGTAGAAATTTTACTGACTTAATTTCCTTAAACAAACTTTAAACCTTGATCCCTGACCGAGCTCGCTTTCCACTTCTATCTTTCCTCCTGCATTGTCAACAATTCTTTTCACAATATAAAGGCCTATTCCTGTGCCCTCTACGTGATCATGAAATCGCTTGAACATGGAAAACATCTTAGCCCTGTTTTCTTCAGAGATACCTAAACCATTATCACTAAAAATGATGATAACATAATCTTCGTTTTCTGTAGTTGAAATTTCAACAACCGGTTTTCTTTGAGAAGAAGCATATTTAATTCCATTGGAAATAAAATTATAAAATATGCTTCTAAGATTTTTTCTTGAAAAGTTTACTTCCTCAACGGTTAAAGAAATCTTTATTTCAGCATCGTTTTTCTCTATCTGATCTTTAATTCCCAGCTTAACCTCCTCAATAATCTCTGACAATTTAATTACTTCCAGATCATCGGAAGAGCTTCCCTTCTGAACTTTGGTAATTTCAGTAAGATCTTTGATAGTACTTTTAAATGTAGAGAAAGAGGCATCAATCATAGATTTTATTGCTTCCAAATCATCGCTTAATTCTATCTCACTTAAAAAAGCAGTAAAGAGACCTTCAAGATTTATAACAGGAGCTTTCAAATCATGTGAGGCAGTATATATGAAATTATCAAGGTCATTATTTATTTTAATAAGCTCCATATTACTTTCTGCAAGCGCTGATTCAGCTTTCTTCTGATTATCAATTTCTGTATTAGTCCCTATCCACCTGATAATTTTGCCATCATCATTCTTTACAGGATATGCTCGTGTTAAAAACCACTTGTACTCCCCACTCTTACTTCTCAGGGGATGCGTTAACTCCCATGGCTGGTCCTTTTTTATGGCATCTGTTATAAATTGAATAACCCTGTTAACATGATCAGGATGTTGCACCTTTGTCCATCCCCAACCTTCCATTTCATTATAAGCGGTTCCGGTATAGTTATACCATCTTTCGTTATACCAGTATGTCCATCCATCGGGATCAGCGATCCAGGCAAGATTCTGGATATTATTAGCAAAGGTACGGAAGTGCTCCTCACTCTCGAGAAGCATCTTTTCATTCCGTTTACGTTCTGACACGTCACTTGCTGCTCCGAACCATTCTAATATATCGCCTTTATCATTGATAATGGGAATAGCACGTGAAAAAGTCCACCCAACCGATCCATTAGCTCTCACCACATGATGCTCCAGTTGAAAAACTCTTTTCTCCTTCACGGCATTATTGATCTCTTCCATAACCATCTTCTGATCCTCTGGGGGAATATACTTATCCATCCAGTCATGTATAGGTACGCCTGTATCTACGAGAAAATTGCGACCATCCATATAAATCATCGTTTCCCATTTTGGACTCATGCGGTAAATAACTTCGGACGAAGCCATTACAAGAGCTTTTAAATGTTCTTCACTTTCCCGTAATGCTTCCTCTGCATTCTTTCTCTCAGTGATATCAACCACAACACCTGCAAATCTCCATGGTTTCCCCTCATCATCTAATAAGCATTCACCTCGCCCGATAACCCAGATTACATTTCCACCTTTCTGCTTCAATCTGTATTCAAGGAAAAATTTTTCCCCAGTATCTAAAGTATGCTTTATATTTCTCCGAACGTTTTCAACATCATCAGGATGAACGCCGCCTAGGTAATCTTCCAAAGGCCTTCCCCTTTCACCATCATCAGGAGGCAATGAGAATAAAGAATTAAACTTTTTATCCGCAAAAACAAGATTTTGCTGAATATGCCAGTCATATGTACCGACCAATTCAGAAGCCATCATTGCAAAATTGAGTCGTTCTTCACTTTGCATTCTTTTTATTATATCCACATGCCATTCGGTGACAATTCCAGCTGTTCGGGAAAGAAGATCTACCATCTCCTTGTCATGAGTATCAGGAATGGTTTTTTCGGAATAATAAAGGACAAAGACACCAAGTACACTACCATTCGATGACCAGATGGGGACAGACCAACATGCCCTAAGGTTATTAGACAATGCAATATCCCTTAAGCCACTCCACAAAGGGTCACTTTCAATGTCATTTACAATCACCTCCTTACCCCAAAGTGCAGTTGTTCTAAATGGATTTCCATCGTTTATCGGGGATGCATCAATATTACCAGTAAAACTTTTTGATAGACTTGGTGCACTTGCATGAAGCAAGTGGTTCCCATCTCTTTCGAGTAGGATTATAGAAGCAAAAAGATTATTGGCAGATTGCTCTTGAGCTGTTAAAGCAATGGTATTGAGAACAACTTCACGGGGTTCTCCATTAACAGCTTTTTCAAGAGCACGTTTTTGCCCTTGCAGAATAGACTGCATTCTTTTTCTATCAGTAATATCTTCTATCACTGCCACAAAATTCAGTGGATGATCTTGTTGATCTTTTAATAATGCGACACTTGCCAGCGCCCAGACAACTGTCTTATCTTTCCTGATATATCTTTTTTCAAACACATACGACGACAAAGTTCCTTCCTTTAATTTATTCATTAAATCGTGGTTTTTCTTCCTGTCGTCCGGATGGGTTATTTCAGCTACAGAAAGCTTCACCAGTTCATCTTCATCATAACCGAACATCTTTGATGCGGACTTATTTGCCTTCAGAAAACATCCGTTAAGACCCACAATAACTACGGCAACGGCAGCGCTTTCGAAAGTAGTTCTGAAAAGCTCTTCACTTTTAAAATAAACATTTTTTATACGGGCTACTTTCTCTAAGGTATTTAAACATTTTAATTCAGCATCCTGAGTACTGATATTGCTAATTAAAAGTTCCAGTTTACCGGCCATCAACTCTAAATAATTACGGTAATGGATATCATAACTTAGTCCTGGATTTATTCCTGAAATAAAAAAGCCTGACAGATATTCTTTGCCATATTTAAAGATAGGCAATACTACAACTTTATCAATGAGCTGCTTCAGGCTGTTATAGACAGGCCAATAACTACTGGCAAAATTATCTATCACTAAACTTTGTTTGCTTGCTAAAATTTCTTTCAGTGGTAAATGCTTATCCGAAAGTTGTTCATCCAAATTAATAAGCAATGGAGCAGCTACCTCCGGAAGATTATTGGTCTTTCCCAGGAGTTTTGCATATTGCCCTTCCTCATTGGTTAAATAGATAAGTGCAAATGGAATATCAATTGCATTTTTTTCAATAATGCCAAAGATATCTTTGCTCAGTTCTTCTGATGCCATTGCTTGAGCATCTACACCAGCGATACTTTTCAAAGTCATGATCCTCCTGTCATCCTTCCCTCCTTTACTTTCTTCAATGCAGGTGCAGAAAACACCTCCGATACTGCCTTCATTATCATGAGCAGGACTGCAGGAGAAGGTCCAGTAGGTCTCTTCGTAAGACTCTTTCCTTCTTAAAGGCAACATAAAGTTTTCAGTATAAAAAGTCTTCCCTTGGCCGAAGACATCTTCAATAAATGATTCTAATTGGGGCCATATTCCCTTATAGACAATAGCTCCTGAAGCTCCTAGTGCTTCAGGATGTTTATCTCCTAATGCACGCACAAAAGAATCATTGTAAATCATATAAAGATCCTTTGACCACCATAGTGCCATTGGAAGTGCAGAATGCAAAATAAGATTTGTCTGAATCTTTAAACTAAGAGGCCATCTTTCCAGATCCCCTAAGGGATGAGCGTTCCATTCAAAATCACGAATTAACTCCCCCATTAATCCTCCCTCGCTAAGGAAGTTCTGCTTATTGATGCTATTTAATCCTCCTAAATTTTTCATTCCGGTTTACCATTATAGCCTTTACACTAAGAGGCTCAAGCCAAGCAGTTTAAGCTAAAATGCAGAAGGTTAACCAGCTTAAATATAATTTGTTAAAACCGAATTTAAAGTTCTCCTTTCAATTACATTATCTTGGTCAGCATCTTATTTATGTAAAAAATTTCAAAGGATATTATCCTAAAAAAACTATTAAAGAAAACTGTAAAACTTGAGCGTTAAAATGTTTTCAACAAGGAAGTTCCTGAGGAAATCTATGTGGTAGAAATACTTGCAGACAATAGCATTGACTATATTACAATCCTAAAAAAATAAAACTTAAAATTTTTCAAGAGCCCATCAATTTATGACAGGCCCTTGATTTTTTATTAATAAGGTTGGTATACAACTCCAGTGCCATCATAATAAGCTTCGTAACGAGTTCCATTGCAATCTGCTCCTGCCGCACATCCTGGAGGAAGTGCAGCCACTGTACCTTCATTGTATCTCCTATTCACCCTTCTTGAAGTTCTTCTTGATGTCCTCCTAGCAACACGTCTGCTTGTTCCGAACTGCGCATAAACTTCATCTGCTATTATTGAGGCAACAAAGAATAACATAATTGCCAAGCAATATTTTCTTATAACTGACATATGATTATCGGTTAGATTTAGCTTCTTCTGAAATATTATTTTTAATAAAATTTATTTTCTTAGCCCCTTTAGGAGCTTTAAAAGTAAAGAAATCACTATTTAACTTAGGACTAGTATTCCATTCATTTATTTCAATACTGTAATCCGGAGACTGATCAATTTTTTTGGAGGTAATAACATATTTTCTTGGAAGAGGAGCCGGGCTATCTTCAACCCATATCTGCCAGTCTGTTTCGTTTCCTTTAAAAGCAAGGTGATGACATTCTTTACCACCAGCAAGTCCTTTTCCAACATACATTCCTGAAATAACATCCTCCATTAATCCTTTGTGAAGATTGGTATAGAACAAATCAGCACCAGGCGTTTCAATATTAAGGGCATCCCGACCAAAATCTATGGCTTTATCTATATTATCAGGAGCATCTTCCTGAGCATAGTATTTCAGCTTTTTGCCAAATACAGTAATCTTCTTACCATCATAAAAATACTCCATATCTGCTACATCACCCTTACGCTCTACTTTTATTTTATTCGGTCTTTTAACATACGTGGAACTAACATTATTCATCTGAATCTTCTGATCTGTAGAGTCATCAATGTATTCAAAATAGCCATTTGATTTACATGAAAATTCACTGAGGTTGTTCATGTAATCACTCATTGATTTTAAAATTCTTTCAGCATCCTTACTCACTACACCTTTTGAAGGAGATCTCATTTCTCTTTTATGTGCTACAGGACGATTTGGCTCTCGCATATAAGCCATTAATCCTCCTATACTGACCGCTGACAAGATTAAAAGCAGCAATGTCCATTTCACTTTATTGGATACACTTTTTGGGTTAAAAGCCATAAAGATTTATTTTTTGAAAACTTCATTAATTGACATGACCTACAAAAAGACAATTACAAAGTTAGTGAGTAGTCTCTTCTGTCACCACCTTAACAGGCCAGAATCAGGATTTGTTTTTGCAGGTACACAGGCTATAATATTTTCCCTTTGAACCAATAATAGCAATAGGAATTACAAAAAAGGAGGTGTAAAAAAACTATTCCATTTTGGGTTATTGTAATAATATTTTTTTATCCCTAAGGGTAGGATTGATTTCTAAATTCTTCAAAATATTCACAGCTTTTCCATGTCCCATTTCCTTCACCTGTTTAATAAGACTTAAAGCCTGTTCATATGAATCTGTCTCAGTTAAAAGCTTTACACCGTAGTCAAAAATACTTTCCCTTGTAACAGGATTATAAGTCACAATACCGGTTTTTATATCAACAGCATAATAACCCTCAGCAACCTTTTTTTCTCTTATATGACTGAATAGGATTAATATGATAAACAAAGACCGTATTATTATCCTGCCATTTAATCCTATCAAATGCTTTGAAAAAATAGTTACCGATTAAAAAAGAATTTACATTTCCATTACTATCCGTCACGTCTAAAAAAAGCTTTCTCTCATCATAATTTTCAGAAAGAAAGCCACGCATTTGAGCCGAATGTTTTTTATCAGGGCTTACCTTTCTACTTTCGAAATTTTTATCAAATATAACCCCTTCGTTAATTATCTTTTCTTCAATCAACTTAAACTCCGCAACAGGATATTTATAAATTTCACAGCAGATTTGTATTCCCTTTGAAAACAGTTTTACCAAAGCCAACTTAGCTTTTAAATTATTCTTGCCACTTAAAAATCCAGCTTCAAGATATATATAATAATCTCTGCATTGTCCTAACTCTTCCGTTGCGTTATTGAATGCTTTATCTGTAGTAAGATTAATTTTAAATCGCCATATATTATTGCCTATTTCAATTTCAGAAGGTAGATAAAAATTATAAAGTTCTTCTATAAGCCAACTATATCTGGAAACAACCTTTTCCTCTTCCGATAACTCTTCTTTCCTATTGAACTTTTGAATTCCAAACATTACGTCTTTTAAATACTTAGCCATATTTTAAAATAAAACTATAAAGAACCTATCATAATCTTACAACTTTCAATTTAGTAAAAAATGCAGCCCCTGTTCAGGCAATCAATTTTATCCTTCATATAAAAAAACAAAGGCCTATACGTATAAAGGCCTTTGTTAACGTTCTCAAAACGCATCTACTCCTTCTTCTCTTTCGGCTTCTCAGATTTGGTCTGCCCCTTAGGTTGCTTTTCACTTTCACGGTGAGTAAAAGCCTTTGACTTTCTCTGATCTTCTTGCTGAACCGGCTTAGCCTCTTCTGTAAATCTGACTTCATTGGCTGCTGCCATCTTCTCTAATGCCTGATCAATGGTAAAGCTAGCAGCTTTTTGTCTAGGAGGAAATTCCTTAAACGTATTTGCAAACTCCAGAGCAATTGATTGCGCAGCATAAATCAGATATGCATGATGAATAAACCAGTCATAATAAGTATTTGAGGTAATGTCTGCTCGCTCAAACGGGTCTGTCCTCAAATTGTATAGCTTAGGTAACCTTAATGGTACAAATGGCTCTCCCCAGATTTTCATAGTTCCCTGAGCTCTCTGTTCCATAAAGACCATCTTCCAGTTATCATAACGCAAGGCAACAAGATTGCCATCATCATCAAAATAAATAAAGCCTTTGCGTGGACTTCTCTCTTCTTCTCCAAGCAAATAAGGAAGAAGATTATATCCGTCTATATGCACTTTAAATGTTTTATCACCAGCAGTATGTCCCTTCTTTAGCTTTTCTACAACATCTGGTTCTCCTGCCATAGCAAGGAAAGTAGGTAGCCAATCATGATGCTGAACGATCTCATTGGAAACAATTCCTGCCTTTATTTTTCCAGGCCACCTGATTAGCTCAGGAACACGGAATGCTCCTTCCCAGTTGGTATCCTTCTCACTTCTGAAAGGTGTCATGGCACCATCTGGCCAGGTGTTCATGTGAGGACCGTTATCAGTACTGTATACAACGACAGTATCTTCCGTAATTCCCAGTTCATCCAGATAATCCAGAAGTTGTCCGACATTTTTATCATGATCAATCATGGTATCATGGTATTTGGACTGCCATCTGCCAGCCTGACCTATGCTCTCTGGCTTGGTATGCGTATATAAGTGCATATGAGTTGTATTGACCCAAACAAAAAATGGAGTATCGGCTTCCCTTTGTCTCTTCATGAACTTCTTTGCTGCATCAACGAATTCGTCATCACAAGTTTCCATTCGCTTTGTATTAAGCGGACCGGTATCTACGATCTTTTGCTTGCCTACTCTACCCCATCTTGGCTCTTCTGTCGGATCATCCGCATCAGTGGCCCATGAATGAATTACTCCACGTGGGCCAAATTGCTTTCTGAAATTAGGAAAGTCTTCTTCCGGTGGGTAATCGTCCATTTCTGGTTCTTCTTCAGCATTTAAATGATAAAGATTACCAAAGAATTCATCAAACCCGTGAACAGTAGGAAGATACTTGTTCAGATCACCCAGGTGATTCTTACCGAACTGGCCTGTAGCATATCCCAGAGGTTTTAACAATTCCGCAATGGTAGGATCTTCCTTTTGAAGACCAATTGAAGAAGCAGGTACACCTACTTTCGTCAACCCTGTTCGATATCCACTTTGCCCCGTAATAAAGGACGCCCGCCCCGCAGTACAGCTTTGCTCTCCATAGGAGTCCGTAAACTTTAAACCTTCTTTTGCCAATCTATCAATGTTTGGCGTACGGTATCCCATTAGTCCGTCTGAGTAGCAGCTTAGGTTAGTTATACCGATATCATCTCCCCAGATGACTAATATATTGGGCTTCTTATTTGCCATAGTATTTTAATCTCTTTTATCAATCCCCTCAACACTCACAAACTATGAGCTTACTATAAATAAAAACTCCTGGAAACTGGCCATTGTTAAATAATAAGGGCAACGGTCCCTATTACTTATTAGTGACTTTATAAATCTTCACGATTCTTGTCCAAAACAACATTGTCTATCTTACTTCTTTACCATTCAGGTGATGGTCAATCTATTTTTAAGGATATAACTTTTTCAGGATAAATAATTTTCACTAAAAAATAAATAAATCATGATTCAATGGCCGATTAAAAGGCAAAACCCAATATACAATATAACTAATTGTATATTAAAACAATAAAGTCAAAAATAAAGAAAAACTAAAATTGAATTATTTTTTATAAAAGACACAACCCACCAAAACAAATATTGGTATACAGCTGACAGTCAGAATTTTATTTAAATCATTTTCAAACCTAAACAACATCCTATGAAAAAGATTACCATTATCGCTTTCCTATGGATAGGAATGTATTTAAATTCATTTTCACAGCCGATTTTCCTCAAGGAAATTCCCGAATCCAGCAACTCCTTTTTTGAAGGAAACGGACTACTTTACTTCTTCGTAAATGATTCCTTATGGAAATCCGACGGCACAGTTGCAGGAACTGTGTTTGTTAAAAAGATTGGTGAGACACCTATTGGTTATCCCAAAAACAGCAATGCTCTTTCAATTAACGGAACCAGTATTTTTTTCACCCAAGACGCTCCTTCTTCCATAGGAGTATGGAGAACCGGGGGTACCAATGCAACGACATTAAAAATCCGATCTTTCAACTCTATATCCCCCATTACGTCATATCAAAACAACCTCTATTTTGCAGCCAATGATGGAGTAAGCGGAAGCGAGCTGTGGAAACTAAGCTCATCATTTAATTTTTCATTGGTAAAGGATATTAACCCAGGCATTGCAAGCTCATTTAATACCAATTTAGGGTACAATGGAAACATCAACATTTTAAGCTCCGTAATATCGAATAATGTTCTCTATTTCACAGCTTCCAATTTAACAACTGGACTTGATGTCTGGAAAACCAATGGTACCAATGCCGGCACTACAATAGTAAAAGATTTTCCAAATCCCTCATATTTGTTAAATGAAGTTAATGGGACAGTATACATAGGTACAGACTATGTTGAATCCTTAGAATCGGATTTCAACGTATCCGAACTCTGGAAGTCTAATGGAACTGCTGCAGGGACAACTCTTGTAAAAAAACTGAGCATAGATGGTAACTCGTTTGGTTTAACAAAAAGCTTCTCTTATAAAAACCAACTAGCCTTTTTTCATGAACATGAATATGGCACAGTTCTTTATCTCTCTGATGGAACAGAAGCGGGAACAAACTTTGTAAAACGCTATGTCCCCTATTGGAGAGGAGGTGTATTATATACATTCGTAGTCAATGATTTTATTGTCTTAACAGAAGGCGATGATTACTATGTATCGTCTATTTGCACAAGTGATGGAACGCCAGAAGGGTCTACTAAACTTACCTACTATAATCATTTCTTTAGTGATGGAACTGAAGAATTTGTAAAGGTAAAAGAAAGGCTTTTATACATAGATGCTAATGAGCCATATCCTGATGACTCATCGGAAGAATTCAATCAGTTATACGAAACTTCCGGATACCCGGGGAAAAGCTCTGTGAGAAGAACCAAAGATATTTACCCAAACGGCAATTCGTATCCAAACTCCAAATTTCTGACAGAAGTAAACGGAACGTTACTCTTTACAACTCGGGCTTCAGGATCATTCACTCCATCGGGGAAATTTAAATTATGGACTTATAATCCTGATAAACCCAACACGAATATTCCATACTTTACTCTGGTAAATGCTGACACAGATAAGGATATTGGTCTTATCAGAGAAGGTGATACCTTATTCAGACCAGTGGGAGGGAACATCAATATAAGGTATAATGCTGCAACAACAATAGGCAGTGTTATTCTAAAAATAAACGATGTTCCGAGAAGAACTGAAAACTCCGTACCATATGCGCTTGCAGGAGATATCATTGGTGACTATTCTCCATGGACAACACCACCAGGCCAGTATAATATAAGTGGAGTTGCCTATTCTGGAAGCGGAGGTACCGGGACTCAGGGACCTACAACCTCTGTAAACTTTTTTTCTTAAAGAATACAGTCCAAATACACCGCCAGTTGTAAACGCTGGTCCAGATCGCACATATACTGTACCAATAGCAGGACCTATAAAAATTGCAGCAGCTTATTCTGATGCCCAACCTGGTTATTTATCTATGAATTGGTCTCTTATTTCCTATCCTATCTGTGTTACAGGATATTGTCCATATTCTTATGACAGTTTCAGAGATACTTTAATTTTGATCAATCTTATTCCCGGAGAATATATATTCAGGTTTACCGCAACTGACATGGATGATTTAACAAGTTCAGATGATATTAAGATCATTGTACTGGGGCAAGTTGTCGGTAGCCTTTCTCTTATAGATGCTGACACAGATTCTGAAAGTAATTATTCCTTCTATGACGGAGCCATACTCGATCTCGCGTATTTACCTCCACGCATAAACTTCAGAGCCAATATAGCGCCATCATCAATAGGCAGCGTAAGGTTTAATTATGATGGAACAAACCGTACTGAAAATGTGGCACCGTATGCATACTTCGGGGATACCAATGGAGACTATAATGCAGGAACACTATCCCTTGGATCACACACGCTGAGTGCATGGCCATATACCGGCAGCAATGCAACAGGAACTCAGGGACAGGGCATAACTTATCATTTTACTGTTATTAATTCTGCTGCAAGAGCAGGATCTACAGAAAGCCTGTTAATGAATGCATACCCCAACCCATCCTCTGATAAAATCAATATTTCATTACCAAATTTCAGTGATGGAGAAATTTCTGTTTCAATATATAACAGCCAGGGAGGACTGATAACTAATCTTTTTGAAGGTAATTATCAGAAAACGGAAATGATATGGAATGTAGCGGACATACCTGATGGTATATACTTATGCAAAATCAATACTGCTGCAGGAACTAAAGTTGAAAAGCTTGTTGTAAAAAGGTAAACTTTCTTACTTAAAATAATAGGTTACAAAATGTAACCTATTATTTATTACTCATCAGATAACAATATAGCATTGCAAATTTTGCTGAATTAAATACTGTCTTTGTTGCTCGTGTTCCTTAAAGTCCAGAAGAAGGCTAAAACTATATTAAATCGGCACATTGAACTTTATAAAACTTCAAGATATAATTTTAAACAATAAATTCTTTGTCAAGGATCAAAAGGTCCCAGTTCATCACTTTACTCTTACTAACTTTTCTGAGTACCTGCATTCTGGAAAGAATCTTACTCTTAAAATTCTGACAGGTGATACTTTGCAGCTCAAGCATTCTGGAAAGTTCTGCTGCAGGAATATCAGTCCTTGTCTGAGACACCAGATAGAGCATATAAAATGCCTTTTGAAGCGAGAATTTGGTTCTGTGAAAAATTGTGTTGGCAGTCAGCGATTCATTGTAATTGCACTTGGCGCATCTCATGTCAAATTTGGCTTTCCCTTTAATTGATCTTGTGTTGCCACACATTTTGCAACAAAACCCATTTTTTTCTTTGAGATCCAAAAGATAACGCATACAAGACAGGTCGTCCGGATATGCTTTTTTGAATGCCTCAAAATCTACATGGGTATTCATTACCACTGTTTGTGCAAATGCACTTAAATGCTTCTGAAGTTTATTATTAGCAAGGTCAAGAGCAATATTCATCTTTTGATTCTCTTCGGCCCTTTTTTCCAGTTCCACTTTTGCTTTATTCAATTCCAGAGTCCTTTCCTTTACACGCTCTTCAAGTTCCCTGTTCACTTTTTCTCTTAACAAATCGTTTTGTTCCAGCTGAAGGATCAGATTAGCCTGGACAGCATTCCTTTCCATATAAAGCTGCCTAACCTTCTCTGCAATACATATGGATAAAAACATCAATTGAAAAATGACTCCGGTGTTGATAGCATATACCGAAAAAATATTGGAAGGGATGAGGGTAATACTTTCCAGTAAACAGATCACCCCGGTAAAGTTCAATATGGAAAAGCCCACAACAAACCACTTGGCTGAATTATTTCCAGCCCTGTATATGTGGATTCCATAATAAAACACTATTTGATAACAAATCAGATCCACCAAAAACATATCTTCCAACGGCGGAAAAGCAAGCTGAATGAAAAAACAGAAAATACGAAAATAAATAAGTATGCGAAACAGCCTATAAACATTAGACGCATTCTTTTTCAATTCAAAAAAATCAATAAAAAACTGGAGCATTGAAACTGTACATACAAACAGGCTTACAAAAGGAAGATAAATATTGAAGTTAGGATGATTATTCCAGATATATTGAAAACCTATTCCACTCCTTGTAAGAAAAAATATAGTGACTGCCAGGGCATAACTTACATAATACAGATAAAATGCGCTTCTGAGAATTATAAAATATAGAATGTTATAAAAAATCATAAGCAGCAAAAGGCCATAAAATATGCCGAACATGATGTACTCATTCAATCCATATTTTATAAATCTGGCATAAGACCTGATTATGGGCTCCATGAGATTCAGGCTTCCGGATCTGAATCTCATAAATACAGTTACTGCCGTATCGCTTCTGAAGGCAATCGGAAAACTTACATTTTTATGACCAATTTTCCTTAAAGAAAAAGATGTATTGAAACCTGCTTTATCTTCGATGTAAATTCCGTTTGAATCAGGATAAAAAAAAAGATATTTCATCAATATCAAAATCGAACATCTCAATGAGGAATCCTTTTTCATTTGATGTGCGATTGATAATTTCAAATTTAAGCCAATAGGCTGACCTGGTTCTGGTATTTAATAAATCCTGAGCAGTGCTGGTTATAAAACTCTTTCCGTCTTCAGCAATTTTTAAGACTTCCGAAATGGTCGATTTTGCAGACTTATCCTCCCAATAATCAACATAAGAACGTGTTACTGACCATTCTTCAGTTTTATCAGTTAATATAATCGGAGCGGATGCATTGATCCTTGTAATATGTATTATGCAAAGCAGAATTGCCAAAATAAGCCTGCCAGCAAACGAATTTAGCAATGAAACTACCTCTCCTTCTAAATTTTTTGCAAAATTGATATAACTATTGTACCCCACCTTTTACTAAAATCCACTTAAACCATACAATCAATTAAGTCCTGAAGGATGAGCTATTTGTATCAACAAATATTCTCATTATTAACAGGGATAGTCTGACACTACCTTTGTACAGTTTCAAAAGAATCAGATCAGCATTCCAAATCTTAACTTATTAATTAGAAATACGGATTCTACCAGGTCCAAAGCTGATTTTCCTCTTTTAATTGTACTGCTAAATAAGTTCAAACAGGTCAATATTCAAAATCGACGATAAAAATAGTCTTTCAAATTATAAAGATAATTGAGCTACAAGTTTCAATAAAGGATCTTTCTTTCTTACTGAGACAGGAATTGAAGCTCCGTTTTCCATAATCAGATACCCTCCGTCACTTTTAATGTACTTACTTATAAAATTTATATTTATAAGATATGATTTATGAATTCTATAAAACAGATCCTCAGAGAGTTTGTCAGCAAATACCTTCACATTCTTTGATACCACCAGTTTTCTTCCATCCTGGAGGTATATATTTGAATACGCTCCATCTGCTTCTATATAACATATATTTTTGACCTTTAAAAATATACACTCCTGCTTATCCATTACCACAATCTTCTGTTCAGCAGCCTGGCTATTCTTTTCAATGGATGATTTGTCAAGAATCAGATCTGAATACATTAAATCATTGAAGTCTACATTTTTCATAAAAAATCCCTCAGTTTTTAAATAAGTAATACAAATTAAGAGAGTGATCTTCTCTCAATGAAAAAAAGAAGTTAAAATCCAGTGGTTTAAGCGGGATTTGTCATTAAAATTAGCTTAAAAAATTATAGTTTAAAGACGTAAAAATTAGCTTAATTACTTAAAATCGGGCCAGAGATATGAGTATTTAAATATTTTAAGGACGTGCAATTACATATTGTTTTAGAAAATACTAAGATTAGTGTTAAGAGTCTAACTTAACTAAATGTCATAACCTCTAAACCAAAACACAACCACCTAAATATCAGCAACATATAAAGTTGATGCATTTTTTTTATCCAAAAAAACACTGATTTTGTATCAACTTGACACAGTTTTATCTAATAGAAGCCAGGTATTTAACTGCATTAATTCCCGGCATAAAGAAATAAGCTCCTCCGATCACCTTTGTAAATGCAGGAACATCCTTGATTCTCTCTCTTACGGGTTCTGCCTGAATGGTGAAAGAACCAGTCTCCGATTTACATCTACCCAAAGGATTTCCTGAAATAGGATCCGGATCATTATAAAGACCTTGAAATTTAGAATTGTTGATCCAGGTATCCTGGATAAATTCAAACTGCCGACTGATACTTGTATTAAAACAAATAAAATGTAAACCTCTGTCTTTGAGCAAATCTGAATGAGCAGCAATTTCAACGGGATCAAATGACTCTATATAGGTACCGTAAGGTCTTCCCCGCCTTAGTATTTTATGTCTTTTATTAATAAGATCTGATTCTTCGGGAGTTGGTCCTTTGGAATTCCTGGGATTTGATCTTCGCACATGCGAACCGAAAGGACATTTCAAACCATCTCTGTCAGCATGATAAAATTCAAACGAATTGTCCTCAGCAAAAGCAGGATCATCACGCTCAGGACATTTTACCAAAGGTGCACCACTTGGCCATCTCCCCATCATTTTTGAGGCAAGCTTAACTCTTTTCTCCTCATCACTGCCTCCTTCATTAGTAGCATCATCCATAAACTTCCAGAACTTCAGTACATCCTGACTGATCTGCCTGAAAACCATATAACTGCCATTTTTTCCAAAATCATAATTGTTGCCTCCATCCTGAAGAAGCGGCAATAAATCAGATTGATTTTCCGCCCCGCTAACCCATGGGCTATCTGGCAATTTATGGTATTCATTCCCATAGCCAAGTATAAACTCCCCTGGTTCTACCATAAATCTCGGATCTCCTTGTTTGCTAAAACCTTTGATCAAAGGCTGTGAAATACCATCCAGAAATCCGAAATGTTCTTTCCTCTTCTGAAGAGTTGACAAGTTACTATCAAGCCTCTTAATTAACTGAACTCCATTAAATTTTGAAACCTGAATGGCACAATCATCCTCAAGGCTTTTTTCCAAAGAATAATAAAGCATGAGCATTATGTGCACCTCCTCATTAGCAGGGCCTCCCCATTGCCATTTCGCTATATTACTTTCTCCTAGATCACCTAACACCCTTTTTCGATGATCTGCGGTCATTCCTTCTTTGAACTCTCTTGCAAATGACCTGAGCGAACTCTCGCCCATACCCAGTTTTTTAATTCCTGCATATGTAAAGGCCACCTGCACAGCTTTTTGCGTGGGCTTTGAAATACCATCTGTAATTTCTTCTGAAATAATTCTTAGCCACTGCCTGGCCTTAACAACATCAGTGATATTCAAAAGCAGAAAACAGGAAGCAGGAAGTTCATTATACCCCCTGACAATAAGACCTTGTATATCTTTAAATTCTATATTGCTGACCATACCTTTAAAAACGTTTTAGCCAATCTTTGATTTCTTTATCGGACATTGCCCCTGTTAACCCTTCTCTTATAGCACTATTATTATTTATATTCTGAACAGAAAGCAGCTTGTAAGCACTATACCAAACCTGGGTGGGAATCTGATGGGCCCGCGTCCAGGTTTTAAATTTTTGCTCATCAGTAGCGCCTTCAAATATAAGGAATTTGGTTTTGGGGAAATCCACTGTATTGCTCCATACACCTGTAAGGCCCACGGCGGCTATATCTACAAAATCACCCAGATAATTTTCCCAGCTTCCATCAAAATTACTAAAAAACAATAACCGACGACCGTTGTCAATAATAACCCACCGGGCAAAGTGAATGGAAGGAATGCTACCTAGTTCTCCTTTATTAAATTTGTATATCGCCAGCAGATTTATAATGAACAAAACAAATTTCAAGGTAATTAATCTGAACCAGCCTGGCTTTATATCTACCAGGTGAGTTAGCTGATTTTGTACGATTTTGTCTTCCTCATTTACAAGCTTAAGGATCTTCTCTTCTTCCAGTACATTTTTCTCAGAAGAATCCTGACGTTCTTTGATTCTTATAGGTATTATCCCACATATTGCCGCCAAAACCGCAACTGGTGTTATAGTCAGAACACAAAAGATTTTTGAAATCAGAAACCATACCTTCCATAGAAAAGTCGGATTTTCTTTATTGCAAATCCATGCATATCGTTTTTCACTGTTTACATACTCTACAATCTTATTTCTTAAAGTATGTGCATTGAAACTTTTATCAGATTTAACTTGCTTGTCGATGTAATTCGCTATATCCTCTCTTAGCTCGGCCTCTCTCAGGATACGTGGTACAGAACGGTATGGAGTGCCCTTATAAAAGGCGGCACAGGACATCTTGTGTTTTTTTATAAATGCAGCAAGATCATCTCCTCTTTCAAAGCCCACACAATAATTAAATATCTCCTCAAGCCCAGCACCCGCGATTTGCGCCAGTTCCTCTATGTGCTTGTTTAACGGCTTATCATAATTAGTAGAAAGCACCAGGGACGGACTAATTGTATTTCCTTTTAAATCCTTTGCTTCTTCCAGTATGACAAAACGAGCGAAATGTATTGTAGTAATGCTCTTAAAGGGAACTATAGGATTCGTTTCAATATCGTTTGGCGGTGTATGAATTTCATAGAGCTTTAACCTTAACTGCTCTACCATGCCAGGTTTAATTTTGGCGTAAACCGTAAGTGCCCCGTGGGTAACCATTTTCTGTCTGTTAAATTATTTCAGGAAGTATTAAGAATCGTACTCTCGTAGGTCCTCTTGTTACCCGGGCATTAAGGGCCAGCAAAAGAACCTTTTCAGGGAATTATAAGCAATTATGAAATTTTTTTCTTAAAAATCAAAAATCAAACCTTTCATTTGCAGCAATTTCGATGACTCTATGCTTTACAAGTCATATATATCACCATTTCATCCTATGTTTTAAAATAGGAATATAAACGAAGCTGAATCAGCTGAAATCAATTTAATCTATATAGGCATCTTGAAATACCGATTGATAAAATTATCAGCGTACCAATGTTTCATATCTAT
This sequence comes from Sporocytophaga sp., assembly GCA_024707265.1. Classification (GTDB taxonomy): domain Bacteria; phylum Bacteroidota; class Bacteroidia; order Cytophagales; family Cytophagaceae; genus Sporocytophaga. The sequence continues at coordinate 268,662 of JANQAB010000001.1, forward strand.
GATAAACAATAGTACGCTGACAGTTTTTAATCAATTCATATTGCTACAACTTCTTCAACAATATTTTGGACTTACTAAACATTACAGCCGCGTTTAAAAAACTGACCATGTGTGGCCAGTCAGTTGCAGAACAATGGTTTTGTGTATAATATTTTGAAGTCTTTATCATCAGTTTATTTTCCTCCACACGCGCAGTAGAAACGAAGCCTCCATAAGTATTCGAAACATCCATATTCAGATTATCTATTCCCTCAACACTAAACCCTTCGGGAATAAGCATTACAATTTCTGAGTTAAACGTTCTGGCAAAGCCCATATGGATATCTCTATCTCGGTGAATTTGCTCATCGGAAAGCTCTGTTTGCTTTTCTATGAACTTACCAACTTCAAGAATATAATTGTTACTTGCTTTTTTGGTGCCATTGTCAATCAAGAACTCGTCTGAATATTCTGTATCGGGCATATCTTCCCACATTCCTACTGATTTTATTGAAAGATTCTTATACTCTGAAATTTTTGCATCAAGCTCTGTTTCAATATCGTTCTCTATTCTTTTTTCCCGTTCATAATTTTCCTGAACAGCCTGAAGTTCGGACTTTTCTCGTAGATAGGAATATTCGTTCACCAAAGCCTTTAACTCAGAATAGCTGAAGTTCCGATATTGCGGTTTATCATATTCTCTCAGATAATCATGATTTGTAAAAATCAGATACTGGTGATATGCTTTATTATTGCCCTTTGCAGTTACTTGCCTTTTTACGCTGATTTTAGAAAGATCAGAAGAGTCAAAAGACAGATTATAACGGGAATGTGTTAAATTACTTTCCATACCAGAGACTGGTACTGGCTCATTCATTCTTGATGAAGTAACGCTCTTGGGATATCCTACCAGTACAGCTTCCATGCCTTCAAATAAATAAGGAATCTCTCCCGGAATGGAAAATGGAGTAGGCCGCGAAAGATAGTATCCTGAATCTTTACCTACCTTAAGTAACAAATCACAACTACTCATATTCACCAGATCACAGAAAGGGCCATAATTACGGGAAGGTACAATCATGATCTCATGATCTATATTGTATTTCTTCATATACTTATTCAGTAGAAAGAAAAATCTCTCTGACACATAATGGTTATCCATGGGACTTCCCTGATCTATGTTAAAATATGCCTTCTGAAATATAGGACTTCTAAGAAGATAATAAATCTCTTTTACCACCATATCCTGACTTTTCACTTCTTCAGCAATATGATTTACAAAATCTTCAATATAACGGATATCCTGATTATTATAGTCAAAGTTTTGCAAGGCTTCTCTTGCAACTAAAGCTTCGTCTGCATGAACTACAGTTTTGCCATAGGTTATCTTATACCGTACTTCTGCAGAAGTCCTGTGAGGAAAATCCCACAAGACCTCCGGAGCCCTTCCACGCATAGTATCGACAAGTGTATAGACATTAACTTTGCCCTGGTTGGTTTTTATAAATTCAGGAGCTCCTCTGAATGACTTACTGCTAAAACTAATTTGCTTTGGCATTACAAACCTGATTTGCTTATTTACAACCGGATACTTTTCTTCCAGCAGATCACTTTCAGTAATGTTTGGAACGTCAGATTCCTTAGACTGAATAGCTATGAAAAAATCGATAATATCTCCCTGATCCAGATCCGGAACTGCCATCTTGGAATCCTTTTCACTTCCAACGTCCGTTTTTACGGCAGAGGTCAGGTCCATGATCTTCTCCCTGCCATCAGGCTTCACAATCTTAACAGCAACAAACGAATAGGCATTGGTTTTACCGATAAGGTTTGTTTTGATTCTGTTCTTGTTGAATGTAAGTTCAGAATACTCCCTCACTGATGCTTTATCCTGGAGAAGCACACGATAATGTATTACAATATTTTCGGTAAAGCTTTTTCTTACTCCACTAAAATTACCTGAATAATCAATGCGAGTAGCGAGAATCACGGCTGATTCATTCTTCCATCGATCAGGAGCTTTCATCTGTCTGAATTCCGGACCAGCATTGTCCCAATACATTTGCTTTAATTTACTTTCAAGAACCCTTTGGCCAAAAGACAATTGCAAAATCCACATGAATACAAACAACAAAATCCCACTTTTCATATTATTAGCGCTTCAAAATAATTTGACTATTGTAGTGCTGAGTTAATTTTCTTATTGCTTCATTCCACTGAATAAAAGAATCTTTTGAGACGATCCCATTTTCAATGCTTATTCGCTTTTTATATAATATTTTGTTTTGCTCTTTAACATAAAAAGCATGAACTGAAAACTCCTCATGATCTATTTGCAACTCTTCAGGAAGAAATATGACAGAATCTCCATCCTTAAGTTCCAACTCAACTTCAAGTACTTTATAAATTTTTTTCACCAAAGTCAATATCAGATTCCCTGTTTTCATCTACTACCCAACTTTTAAAATCTTTGGATATATCTATATCTACATAAAATTCATTATTAAATGAACTGATAGCACTTCTACACTCAAGATTGGTGTTAATTTCAAAAGTACCTACACGACTCGTCAAATCTGGCAACTGAATATTATTGACTTTCATGTTTCTATTCTCATCAATAAGACAACTTTTAACCAGCTTCTCTTTGATCTCTCCTGAAGAGAAGTGGTAGCCACATAAAAAATTTCTCTTTTTTTTCCCCTTGCAAAATATATTTATAGGAGCCTACCAGCATATCTCTTTCCATAGAAAGTTTCACTTGTCTTAACTCCAGTTCATTTTCTTTAGACCCTTCAGGGATTTTCTCTAGAATATAATGCTCTCCGTCTTCGATAAGAATTTGCCTGCCTTGTATCCTGTCTGCAACAATGCCAAGAGGCAAATATTTTTCCGTTGCATCGAGAAAATACTTCTTCCCTCCAAGTATTACCGTACAAATCATATGATTGTCCACTGCAAGTGATGGAATTGAGTAATCATACTTTATCCGTTTGGTACCTATCCATGAAAGCCTCGCGTCATAACCTGCATATCGAAGCATTTCTTTAGTAAGATTAGCCATTCCTTTGCAGTCACCATATTTCTTTTGAAAAACGGAATGAGCCTCATCCGGCTTAAAACCTGCAAGCCCATCTTCAAAAGCGATATATCTGATATTATCCTGCACCCAATAAAATATAGTACTGATCTTTTCATCTTCAGTTTTCTTTCCCTTAAGTATATCGTTTACCAATGGTGCAAATACTTCAGGTTGTACAGAGAGCTGACGCGTCAGGCTTCTATACCAGCCATAAAGATCATTCAGATTTGAAAGTATACTAACTCGTTCTCCTTCACTTTGGAAAGACTTGACAAGTATGAGTAAATGAGGATATATATACTGAATACTTCTACCCAAACGAACATTTTCCATTGCAGATAAATTGCTGATAGTATACTCCACAATTCTAAACCTGCCAACCCGCGTCTCATGTTTCTTTACTTCAAATTTCTCAAAGTTGAATTCACGTATATCAACTTCTATGTCTGAAGGAATTTTAAATCTGAACTTTTTATTTACGATAGGATACTTGTCATGGAAGTAAACGGAAGTCAGATATTTTGAATCGTTAAAAATTTTACTTACATGTGTTTTCCATATTTCACCTGCTTCTTGCAACTTCAATTTATGAGAGCAAAACTTATTATCATCAAAAAAAGTACTCTGAACTGGTGTAATTACCACAAACCTTATCTGAGTTTCCAGATTTCTGATTCAGACTACTCTCACATGAAAATTCTTCTATAGCAGAATTACTGTCATAAAACTCTACTTCATTGATAAAAGTGTTATATCTGAGAGAAAGTAATTTTTGGTCTTTATCTTCATTCACTTGTACTTTATTTTCAGCCAGATCAAATTCATACTCTGATTCCGAATTAATAATAATAGCTTCGCACTCTTTATACTTATGCTGGTATAATGAGACCAGTTCATTTACTTGCTGACCGAATACAAAGGAAGGGAAGAGCCAAACGAAAAAGAACAATTTCTTTTCAACGAATAAATGTAATCTCCTGCCTGTATACATAGCCTTGATACCCGAATATAGATAGATAACAAGTCTTTGGCGGTTAGGTTATTTTTAATTTATTTTTGGAAAAATAATAAGGAGAGGTGACTTAAATATTAATATATGATGGTGTTTTTAAGGTAAGTCTTATAACTTCATAAAGAAGTAAACAGTATATCCAGTAAGTAAAAATCAAGATAAAAAATAAGGTTATCTGAATTGAAAATTCCAAACAACCTTATATGATCAATTATTTCATAGATACAGACAAATCATTTTTAGAAATGAGGTCATGAGCCTCTACAGTAAGTATGCTATATTGAAAATGCATCTGTTGCATTGCCTTCTTAAGAATATCTATGCCCTCTTTTGAGTTACCGGCTTTATGTTTCAAAAGTCCTGAAAGGCACAATAATGATGGATTATTCATTTGAATCGAAGTAGCTTTTTTCAGATAATAATTGGCCTCTTCATATTTTCCAATCTTGTAATAAATAAGCGCTAGAGCTATATTTAAATCAACATTCTCGGGCCACCTGTCTTTAGCTCTTTCAGCATAAATGAGAGCAAGATCAAAATCTTCAAGAATTTCAGTATACAGTTTAGCTCTTACAAGATCATAGTTACAACCGCCTTTTTCTCCTTCTTCGATTGTATTTATAATATCCTGAACTTCTTTTCTGGCATCATTTATCCGACCTGAATACTTATAGACCTGAGCCATATCCTGTTTAAATGATATTACAGGATTTAAAATATATGCCTCTTCCAGCATTGCGACTGCCTTTTCATTTTCTTTATTTGCTGCCTTGATCCTTGCCCTACCTGCTTTAGCATATGCATATCCTGAATCCACTGCCAGAATACCTTTATATATTTCTTCCGCCTTTACAAAATCTGATTCTTTTTCATATAAGGCCCCTAGTCTGTATTGTGCAGTCATGATCAGTTCTTTATTGGATTTACCTGATTCCAAACCTTTCTCTAATGACTCCTTTGCCTTAGGCAAATCTCCCTTTATTTCATCTAAAGTAGCTATACGTGTATAGGCCTTTAGTCCAAAGCCGGAAGCTAGCATATAATCGGCTATCTTATGAGCATTTATATAATCTCCTATTCCGACCAGTGCATCAAACTTTATTTCACTCAGCTTTTGATAAATATGCCCTTCTACTGATAGTTCATTACAAATCTCCAATGCCATCTCAAACTGATTCAAAGTCAATAAGAGAGAGGCTTTATTCAACCTCGCCTCAGCTCTAATAACCTCATCATCTTCCGAATTATCAATAATAAAATTTAAGAGATTCAGTGCTGCTGAATAATAATAGTAGTGCTTTCCTGAAATATTACCTTCATTGATATAAATCTCCGACAGCCTGAGCCTTGAATTATTGTCATTTGAATTTTTTCTAATCTTTAAATGAAGTTCATCAACGAGCATTTTAATCTGCTTCCATTCATTTGCTTCAGAGTATGCAACATGACGTTCCAGTAATGAAGGTATTTTTTCAATTTTTAAGCTTTTATATGCTAATGCTCCTGCCGCACCAAATACTATAACAATAACCGGAATAATAATCTTTTTCATAACAATCAAGAGTCCTAACCGACTAAAATAAGGTTTACTTTTTTTTATTTATTTCTGTTTCTCAGAATTATGATTTCTTCTGAGGCATTCACTAAACCATTATTCCTTAAAATAATATTACTTCTTATCGAGCAATATTATTTTGGGCCCCAAAATTAAATAAGATATTGAAATCATAAAGACTAATTGCAATTTCATTTTCAACCTATGCCAGCCAGTATTGTTATAACTATAAAAAAATTACCTTTTTTTCTTAAAGAAAGTCAAAAAAGCATTTTTTCTTGCTCCATTGCTTATCACATTAGTATGTGTGATGATAAATCAAGAAGTGATAAATAAATGAAAATAATGCCATAACCTCCGGAACATTTTTTTAAATTTATATCTTATTAATTTTCGATGAAGAATTTAAATGGTATACAGTCGCTGAGTGTTGTGGGAATAATTTTCAGCATATTTGTTCAGGTAACACTATTTTTTATTGATAAACACATTCCCAATATCTGGGCGCTATATCCTTCTTGGATTATTATATTTTTTATAGGATATCTCGTAAAAAAATTCGGAAAAGATGAAGACCATGTTCATTAACATGGTCTATCTATTTTATGCTCTGACGTGTTTATAAAGGCTTCAAGATTAGGATCTCCATAGATACCAAAGGCATCAATAATGGTACCCAGCTTTCCGTCCTTTGTTTCTATTACATATAATACAGCCATGTCGTCAGGATTGGAGATTCCTTCAAAACGGAAATTGTCTACTACTTTTACCTGATCCTGGTTATAGGATTTACTATCCGCTAAATCCACCAAATGATCATCGACAAACTGAAAATCAACAGCATACCCCTTTTGACTCAGCTTTTCCAGTTTCTCCACCATTGGCGTTCTGTAATTTGGCATCTCCGGGTCTTTTTCCTTATACTCGCTCTTCATATCTTCTCCCTTTTTGATCTTGGCTCTTTTATAAGTAACAGGACTCCTTTAAAAAAAAGTTGAGCGTGGCGTTCCTTATTTAGAAAGAGAGTTGAACTTTAATATGTAAATCTGTATGGATCTTCGAATATGAATTGATAAGATAATTCAAGGATAAGCTTATCTGGGTTAATAATTTTAAACGGATTAGGCTCTGAAGGGTCTGTAAAATAAGGCTTTTCATAGTTGTATGTTTCTGCCAGAAAAGTATAAAATTCTTTTTTTAAGGGATGTTTAGGAGCACATGCATTAAAAACTTTATTCCACTTCTGTTGCCTTATTATTTCAAATAAAATCTGAACGGCATCATCCCTATGGATTAAGTTTACAGGCTCATTACCAAACGCCAGATCTTTTTTACCTGCAAAATATTTAATTAAGATTCGGTCATATCCTGTAAGCCCACCAAATCTCACCACTGTCCATGGCTTTCCGGAATGCATGAATATTCTCTCAGCATTAAATAGTAAGGGATAATCACTGTCTTCTATATCTCTAATAGCCTCTTCTCTGACCTCTGAATTTGAACTTTTATAAATGGAGGTAGAAGAAGTGAAGATGAGCTTAGTATCTGCAGATGTTTTACTTACAAGAAAATCAAGAGATTCAAGATATCTCTGTTCAGATTGCTTTTTCTGAGAAGGTGGCAATGTTACAACAAGAACATTTGTATCAAAGATATCTTCATCAGCTTTGAAATCTTCAAAAAGATTGATCAGAAAAGGTTTGATTCCCAGGCTTGCAAGTTGATTGATTTTACTTTCAGTTGTTACAGAACCTTTAACTGGAAAACCTTTCTGAACAAGGAATTTGGCCAAAGGTAATCCAAGCCAGCCACAACCTATTATACTCACTTTATCCATTAATACTAAGTTTCCTTAAATATAGTAAAGGATTAATTAGCTTAACTGCATATAAGAATATCTTCTTTGCACTCAACAGGAATGGTAGTGGTTTTATATGGAGAGATTTCAGTATTCTTCTTTTCCCCGATTCCAACAGCAGACTTTAAGGTCTTTTTCAATGGTTCCGGAGAGTTAAACACTGATAAGGAAATTGCAAATCCAAATAAAATAATAAATGGCAGAATCATCATGACTCTGCCTTTGTCAGGCCCTTCCATTGCAATGATATTTTTTAACTAATCTATAAGATAAGAACAATTGTAGATTTTTAAGGGTTTCATTTTAAGTAGTCCTTTGTAAACAAAACGATATAGGATAATTACTACAAGAGTATAAATTTATGTATATAGATCTCATTTCAGCGATTGAGGATGCCCAACCTGCATTTTTTTTTATTCCGGACATTTCGGGATTTACAAGATTTATAAAAAGCACCAAAATCGAAAAAAGTAAAGAATATATTCATCAGTTATTAGAAGTAATAATTGATTCCAATATTTTGGATTTTAAAACAGCTGAAATACTGGGAGATGCGGTAATGTTCTATAAAACCGGAGATCCTCCCGGATTTGATTTGCTTGAATCACAGGTAAAGAAGACTTTTCTTGACTTTCACCTCGCTATACAGGACATCAGAGATAAAAGCAATATAGAACCTAAAGAATTATCCAACCTGACTATCAAAATCATAGTTCACTATGGTTGCATCACAACTACAGAAATAAAAGGTATGTTGAAACTTGTTGGTCCTGATGTGATATTAGCACACCGTATACTGAAAAATAATGTTAAGGAGAAGGAATACCTGCTCATGACAGACCAGTACCTGTTTACGCAAAATGAGCACCTCATTAAAAATAATTTTACATGGTCCAAACTAAGAAGTGGTTACAAAAGCTACGACTATATTGGCAAAGTACATTATAAATTTTTAAGTCTCAGCCCACTTAAGGAGGCAATTGTTTCTAAGAAAACTTTAAATGGTATTGCTTTATAGGATGATTGCCTATCTTCAGATATATCAATATGGTTATGAAAACCAATACGGTAACAATCAATCCAACCATAAAAAATGTGTAACTGTATCGTAAGAGTTTATATTTCTTCTGCAACACCAATCCCAGGTAATATAAATCGTTGATCATATTAGAATACAGGAGAATATCTTCTTTCATCACTTCCATTATTGACACTTCAAATTCAGAAAGACTGAGATGTGTGAAGTTTCCGAAGAAAAAGAAGATTATGCTTGTCATTCCTCACATCCCCTTTTTCTATCCTGTTTGTTACTTTCGGCTTTGCAGACTGGATCGCAAATATTACACTTCCCAGACTAGTTGCTATAAGTGTAATGGCAGGAAAAATCAAAGCAGGATTTTCTTTAAGACTGGTGCCAAAAAATGAAAACTTAGCTCCTACTACTGTAAGCATCAGGGAAATAATGATAGTATTAATACTAATCATCATATTGGCCTTATTATCAGCAATCGAACTAAGGTTAATATGGTTCCGGTAAACGCTTCTAAACATAGTCTCTATACCGCGCTTAGGCTTTTTCCCTTTAGCCTTATTCTTTTCTTCATTTTGCCTGTTAGTCTCAACCTTTTTATTTAATGCAACTATATTCGATAGCCTCTGAGCTCCATAAAGCTCCTCTGCCTCTTTTGTATAATAGGAAACGGAAGAAAGAAACTTAAGCTGATTTTTGTCCCATTCCAGATCAGAACAATTGCTCATCCCGAAGTTTTCCCATTCCAATTTCAAAAGCGCTGCCTTAGAGGCAAACTCCTTATCACCGGTATGGGAAAAGTCTGCATCACATAACAACATTTCAAGCTTATTTTGGGGAGCTTCTGATCTTGAAGTTGCTTTTATACAACTCAGCACCTTAGCTGTTTTTTCCTTATTATAATCTTCCTTTGTAAGAAAATCTTTAGCAATACGCATACTTTCAATCTCATGCTCCTTATAACCTTTTATAAAGCCGGTATCATGAAACCAGGCAGCCAATTCAAGAATTTCTGATTCTTCTTCACCAAGACCTGCAAGCTTTCCAAGCTGATTGCAGGATTTAACTATTTCACTCGTATGATAAAAGTTATGATACAAATATTGAGGAGATAAATTATCCCTTAGCAGATTAAAAACAAAAGGGACAACCTCTTCTAATATTTTAGTAGTATGAGCCATTTAAAAAAACACTTAAAGTAAAATAGAGTTAATAAAATAACCGGATATAGCTGGTAAGTGTTTACATATCCTTGCCCGATTAAAATCTTTAGTGCTTTCAGAAGTAACTGATCAAAATTTTCCGAACTCCGACATGAAGTTTTTTTTAGCAATAAATGTTTTTATCCTTTTATTACTGAATGTTTCTTGCATAGATTTGCCCTACTACAAAAAAGAAGTAAGAAACTGGAGATCAATTTATCCGGATAGTTCCCGGCCAGAATTTTCTGTTTATCTGATTGGTGATGCGGGAAGTCCTTCCCTTACAACCCAGGAGCCTACCCTTAAACTTCTCGAACAAACTATAAATGGAGATACTAATAGTGCTGTTATATTTTTAGGAGATAATATCTATTTCGATGGCATGCCAGCTTCCTCTGCCAGTTCGAGAGAAAAGCAGGAAGCTAAATTAATAGAGCAACTTAAAATCTTTGCTGACTACAAGGGACAGGTATTTCTGGTCGCTGGAAATCATGACTGGGATTACATGAAAGAAGGTGGATTAAAGGCCATCAAAAGGCAGGAGGCTTTTGTAGAAAACTATTTAAAGAGAGACAATTCATTCGTTCCCGACAATGCATGTCCAGGACCGTTCATAACCAAGGTCCATCCTCAGATAGCTCTTGCGGCCATAGATTCTCAATGGTGGCTCCATAAATATGTTAAACCTTACGGAGCAAGCGGTGATTGCGAAGCGGAAGATGAAGACGATATGATCGTGCAACTCAAAGACTTTTTTGATAATAACAAAAACAGACATAAACTTATAGTGGCCCATCATCCTTTATACAGCAATGGAAATCACGGAGGCTACTATCCATTTATGGATTACCTGTTTCCCTTAAGAATTATTAGAAAGAATCTTTATGTCCCCCTTCCCGGTATTGGAGCCATTTATCCTTTGTATAGAAAATTCGGAGGTGTAGATCAGGACATATCACATTACAAGTATCAGTATTTCAAATCCAGAATAACTTCAACAATCCAAGAACATGAAAACCTCATTTATGCTGCCGGGCATGATCATAATCTTCAGCTTCATACAGAAGGCAAAATCAATCATGTTGTAAGCGGAGCAGGCAGCAGACTTAATCCTGTTTCAGGAGGAGGGAATGCTCTGTATACCCAACGCGCCAAGGGGTTTGCCAGGATCAACTACTATCATTCCGGACAAGCATGGATTGAATACTGGATACCTGAGGGAGACGGCTCAGAAGGAACAATAAAATTCAGGCATAAGCTTTATGAAAAAAAAAGAGCGGTGCACTGGAGCTGTTTTGTTCCTTGTCTGAAAAAAACTATCAAGACTCTTCGATCACAATGGCTGCATCCAGTCAATATAAGACTTCCAAACTGCATCAGTTTTTATTTGGAAACCACTACAGGAAAGACTGGATTCAACCTATCTCCATTCCCTATGTCAATCTTAGTAGTGATGAGGGAGGTTTAATTCCTTATGGAATCGGAGGGGGGGAAACAATCAAAATCTCTTAAGTTAAAAAATCTAGATGGAAGAAAATTTGTATTAAGATCCATCAATAAAAACCCAACAAAAGCAATTCCTGCAACATTCAGAAACACCATTGTGCAAGATTTAGCTCAGGATCAAATCTCTGCTCAACATCCTTATGGTAGCCTTGTGGCAGCCAAAATTGCTGAGGCAGTAGGCATATATCACACTAATCCAAGAATAGTTTATATTCCCAACGACAGCTGCCTTGGACCTTACCGTGAAGAATTTAAGGGCAGCATGTCATTCCTTGAAGAAGATGCAAATGATGACCACTCCATTGTTTCAAGTCTGGGTTATGCAAAAAATATTGTTG
>JANQAB010000005.1 GCA_024707265.1 Sporocytophaga sp.
TATTTTATGGATTTAAAGAATATTTAATACTACAACAATAACTTTTTATATTTATTTTTTTAGTGTTATCGTTTTAGATTTAATTCATATTTGATCCTAATCATTTAGTCAAATTGAAAATTTAATTTTTATATTACAGCCTTAAATCCTGATTTCTTGTTTTGAATTAATGAATTTTCTATATCCTTCTTTTTTGGTTGCATTATCGGCTATATTAATTCCGGTAATTATCCATCTGTTTAATTTTCAACGCCCGGTTAAGGTATTATTTACTAATGTTTCTTTTCTGGAGGTAGTTAAGGAATCTACATCAACACGGTTTAAATTAAAGCAAATACTTATACTGTTAAGTAGGATATTGTTTATCCTTTTTCTTGTATTAGCTTTTGCTCAGCCTATCATTCTGGGAAGTGGAGTTGGAACTAAGGATAAAAGTAATGTTGGGGTTTACCTGGATAATTCCTACAGCATGGAAAATGAATTGGAGGATGGTAAAGCGCTGGATGTTGTTACAAAGTCATTATTGTCGCTAATAGATCTTAATTCTGCATCTACAAATTATGTTCTTTTGACAAATAATTTTGAGGGAAGAGACCTTTATAAAAGGAACAGAGATAGGTTTAGTGAAAGGTTGTCTGAGTTAAGATTTTCCAACGAATACCGGAGTGCTGATGAGGTTAATAACAGGTTTAAAAATTTGGGTGATGTAGAAAGTAAATCAGTTAATAGTTATTATTGGTTTTCTGATTTTCAGAAATCAACAATGGGATCATTGGAAAATTTAGTATTGGATTCTTTATCTGAGTATTATTGGATCCCAGTTCACAATAAAGATGTATCCAACGTTTACATTGATTCCATTTGGTTGGGCACTCCTTATGTGAAAGTGAACCAGAATAATGAGATTAATGTAAAACTCAATTATCGCGGAAGTGAAGATAATAAAGAGGTTCATTTGAAACTTAGCATTGATGGGATTCAGGTTAGCTCTGCAGTTGCAGAGGTGAGTAATGGCGTTTCTAAAGTTGTGAAAATACCTTTTAATATCACGGGAGATTCAGTTAAAAAATGTATTCTTTCTATTGATGATAGTCCTATTTCTTTTGACAATCAATATTTTTTTACAATCAATCCAAGTCCTAAGGTTAAAGTTTTATTAGTGGACGATGGGAATAGTTCTTATTTGAGAAATTTATTTAGTAATGAGGATATTTTTGTTGTCACATCAGCTTCGTCAGGAAGTCTTGATTATTCATCAATTCCTGTTTCTAATTTAATAGTAATTAATGCTGTAAAAAATATTCCGACTTCTCTTTCCGAGTCCATTGCTGAATTTGTTAAAAAAGGTGGTGAACTTATATATGTACCTGCCAGTGCTACCGATATTAACAATTTAAATGATTTTTTAAAGAAATTAAATATTTCTCAAGTTGAGTCTTATGCAGCAGATACTTTAGGGGATAAGGGGTTATATTCCTTAGTCCCTCCTGACTTTAACAATCCATTTTTTAAAAATATTTTTGAGAAAAAGGATCAAAACATTTCCATGCCCTATGCTTTTCCTGTTTTGTATTCTAAAAATCAATCAAACGGGCTATTGAAGTTTAAGAATGGCAGGTCATACTTGTCTGAGTTCGCTTCTGGTAAAGGTAAGTTATTTTTATTTTCTTCACCTTTCAATTCCGGCTATACAAATTTTCCAAGGCATGCACTATTCGTACCTGTTTTATACAAAATTGGATTCGATAGTTTTTCATCGTATGAAAAGTTGGGATATAGTTTTCAGGATAAAAACCTTACCATTGAATTATCGGATCCTCGTAGTGAAAATATTTTTACGATGGAGGGTAATGGAATAAAGTTTATTCCAGATCAGAGAGTTTCCGGAAAACAGCTCATGATCGAAATACCAGAAAGGGAAATGGGACCTGGATTTTATTCTCTTGTAAATAAACAGGGGCAAACAGAAAGGATTATTGCTTTAAATTTTGGCAAGAATGAGTCTGTTATGGACTTTTATTCTATCGATGAATTAAAGAAATTTCAGGCAGCACATCCGAATGTGAAAATTTTACCTTTAGAAAATACTGATTCTTTCGTCAATGATTTTAAAAATGAGGATCAGGGAAGGCCTCTTTGGAAATATTGTTTAATTTTGTGCCTGTTGTTTTTACTCACGGAAATTTTATTGATTCGCTTCTTTTAAAATGAAAATTCTCTTAAAGTCTGCTGAAATAATAGATAAAAATTCACCTTATCATTTTCAGAAAAAGAACATAATTATTGTTGATGGTAAAATTGAGAAGATTGGAGATTCTGAAGAGACTGCAGATATTGTACTTGAAAGCCCCAATTTAAAAGTTTCACCCGGTTGGTTTGATTTAAGAGCCTCTATTAAAGATCCGGGAAGTGAGCATAAAGAAGATATTCATTCGGCTACAAGAGCAGCAGCTTCAGGTGGGTTTACTGGTATGGTTTGTATGCCTAATACCAAACCGGTTTTACAAACGAAAGATTTGGTGGAGTATATCTCTAACAGGTCTGCCAATAAAATAACTTCTGTTTATCCTGTTGCAGCTGTTACAGTGGACAATAAGGGGGAAGAGATCACTGAAATGATAGATTTGCATAAGGCAGGTGCAATTGCTTTTTCTGATGGCAATAAACCAATCTGGCATTCGGATGTGTTACTGAAAACACTTCAATACCTTCAGTCATTTAATGGATTATTGCTTGTTCATGCAGAGGATAAATACGTGTCAATGTATGGTCAGATGAATGAAGGCTTTACCAGTACACTACTGGGATTAAAGGGGCTTCCCAAGCTGGCAGAAGAAATCATTGTTGAAAGAGATCTTAGAATATTAAGATATACAGGAGGAAAGATTCATTTTTCTCATGTTAGTAGTCCTCGCTCTTTAGAACTTATCAAACAAGCTAAAGCTGAAGGTTTGAATGTAACTTCTGATATTACCGCATACAATCTTGCGCTAGATGATACCCTACTCACTTCTTTTGATACAAATTTAAAAGTAAATCCTCCATTGAGATCCAGAGAAGATGTTGATGCATTCTGGAATTATTTAAGAGATGGAGTTATTGATGCAATTGTATCAGACCATAATCCTCAGGATGAAGAAAGCAAGAATCTGGAATTTGACCTGGCTGAATTTGGAATGATTGGATTAGAATCAGTGTTTTCCATTGTAAATACGATAAAAAGAGATATTTCCCTTGAAACTCTTCTTGATAAGATATCCTTTGCGCCTCGCAGAATTCTGGGTTTACCTCAGCCCGTTATAAAGGAAGGCGAACTTGCTGAAATCACCATTTTTGATTCAGAAAAGGAGTGGGAGTTTACTAAAAATGATATTAAATCAAAATCTAAAAATACTCCATTTGTCGGTTGGAAGTTTAAAGGGAAGCCTTTGGCTGTAGTAAACAAAGGAATGTATTTTATTAATAATTAAGATGGCCTCTCTAAGACCGGATATATCTGTAATAGTGCCTTTACTGAATGAGGCAGAATCCTTACCCGAACTTACTCAATGGATAAGTAGAGTAATGGATAAGAATCATTTTAAATATGAAGTCATCCTCGTAGATGATGGAAGTACAGATGAATCATGGGATGTCATTGAAAAGTTAAATACTCAGAATCCATATATTAAGGGGATTAGGTTTAGTCGGAATTATGGTAAAAGTGCAGCTTTGAATCAGGGATTTCATAATGCCCAGGGGGAGGTTGTGATTACCATGGATGCAGATTTACAAGATAGCCCGGAAGAAATTCCTGAGCTGTATGATATGATCAAAAATCAAGGATTTGATCTTGTTTCCGGTTGGAAAAAGAAACGATTCGATCCTATTTCCAAGACTATACCAACTAAGTTGTTTAATGGAGTTACCAGTAGTATATCAGGAATTAAGCTTCATGATTTTAACTGTGGTTTGAAAGCCTACAAATACCAGGTGATTAAAAATGTTGAAATTTATGGAGAGATGCATCGCTACATTCCTGTAATAGCCAAAAGAAATGGATTTGGTAAAATTGGGGAAAAGGTCGTTCAGCATCAGGCAAGAAAATATGGAACTACAAAATTTGGTTTGGAGCGCTTTTTATACGGTTTCCTTGACTTGTTATCCATAACCTTTGTAACAAAATTCAAAAAAAGGCCAATGCATTTTTTTGGCTCTTTAGGTACATTATCTTTTATCTTTGGTTTTTTTACTACTTTTTATTTGCTTGCAGATAAGATTTACAATATTTCAATGGGAGTCAGAGGGAGAGATGTAGTTGATAATACCTGGTTTTACCTGGCTTTAGTTGCGATAGTAATTGGCGTGCAATTATTTTTAGCAGGTTTTATTGGAGAAATCCTTACAATGAACTCTCATAAAAGGTCTGATTATATAGTTCTTGATAAAGTCGGAGATATTGCATGAGAAGGTATTCTGTAGTCATTCCAATCTACAACCGTCCTGACGAAATTAAAGAACTACTGGAAAGTCTTACCAAACAGACTTACAGAAATTTTGATGTTGTTATTGTCGAAGACGGGTCTTCAATAAAATGTGAGGATATAGTCAATACCTTCAAAACACAGCTAGACGTAACATATTACTTTAAAGAAAATTCAGGTCAGGGTTTTTCCAGAAACTATGGATATGAAAGGGCTAAGGGAGATTACTATGTAGTTTTTGATTCTGACTGCATTATTCCGCCCAACTATTTTGAAGAGCTTGAAAAAGCTTTAGATGAAAAAATACCTGGATGCATTTGGCGGCCCAGATAAAAGCCATCCATCGTTTACAGATGTACAGAAAGCCATTAGCTATTCAATGACTTCATTGTTTACTACCGGGGAATAAGAGGGAATAAGAAAAGAGTCGGTATCTTCCACCCTAGAAGTTTTAATATGGGAATATCCAGACAGGTTTTTGAGAAAACCAGAGGATATATCATTACAAGAATGGGAGAAGATATTGAATTTAGTATCAGAATAATTAATAGCGGATTTAAATCGGGCCTTGTAGAGAATGCTTTCGTTTATCATAAAAGAAGGACAAACTTTAGGCATTTCTTTAAACAACTGCATTTTTTCGGAAGAGCAAGAATAAACATTTATAGATTTTTTCCTTCGGAATTAAAACCGATTCATTTTATGCCAGCAGCATTCACCTTGTTCTGCGCATTCACGATGCTTTCAGCAATTGTTAGCAGTAAGTTATTCTATTTGTGCTCTGGAATATTGTTGTTGTATTCTTTGCTGATCCTGATAGATTCAACAGTGAAAAATAAAAGTTTAAAAATAGGATTTCTCAGCATTGCTGCTGTCTTTACACAGCTTACGGGCTATGGGATAGGCTTTTTAACAGAGCTTAAAAGAGAGTTGTTTAAAGAAAGGAAATAAGCTTTACTTTTTACAAAAGTAAATAATTTCTTCTTTAGGCAAAGCATACCTCTCTACAATTTTAGGATCGAGCTGCATCACATAGTCATCCTCAATAACTGTAAATCCACCTTGCTCAAGACGTTTTCTGTAATCTCTTCCATAAACTCTGACATGATCATTTTGACCGAATATTTTTTCTCTGTCTGCAGGATCCGTTATAGAGAAATCTTCAAAAGTAGTTTCGCGGCTTAGATCAAGGGGGGATTGAATGATAGCCCATCCTCCGGGCTTTAGTACCCTGTAAATTTCACTCATAGCTTTAATGTCACTATCAACGTGTTCCATAACATGATTGCAGAAAGCTACGTCAAAAGTATTGGCATCAAATGGAATCTGATGTATATCCATTTTAACTTTAGCTAATGGAGATTCAAGATCCGCTGTGATATAATCCAGATTTTTAAGCGCTTCAAAACGATGGATAAAACAGTGTTCCGGAGCTATGTGTAATACCTTTAACTGAGCTGTGAAGAAATTGGTCTGATTCTTCAGGTATAACCACATTAAACGGTGTCTTTCAAGTGAAAGGCTATCAGGAGCAAGAGCGTTGGGTCTCGGAATTCTCCCATAAGGAAGGAATTTTCTATATGTTTTCCCTGAAATCGGACATTCTACATTATTCCCCGCATAAAAAAGGGCAATAACCTTTAGCGCAAGTGGACTTATTATCTGTAAGTATTTTCTGGGAATTTTTCTGATGACCAGACTTATTAACTTTTTCATTTAAACTAATGACAAATTAGCTCCAAAAGATAGCTGATATTTTGCCCTTTATCCTAAGAAAAATGAAAAGAAAAACTTTCGATATGGGCCATAGTTAATTTAATAGTATTATGATAAAAAACTATGAGGATAGCACAAGTGAGTCCGCTTTTTGAAAGCGTGCCACCTAAATTATATGGAGGGACTGAAAGAATTGTTTCTTATCTGACAGAGGAATTGGTAAAGCAGGGACATGAAGTAACCTTATTTGCTTCCGGAGATTCTGAAACCAAAGCTAAACTAATTGCTCCCTGTAACAAAGCTTTAAGACTGGATAGCGAGAGCATGGATCCACTTGCACATCACTTCACACTTATGGAAATGGTGCAGAGGGATGTTGATAATTTTGATATAATACATTTTCACATTGATTACCTGCATTTTCCACTTTCAAGGAGAATGCTTGTACCACATATCAGTACTTTGCACGGAAGGCTTGATATGCCTGATCTTATTCCATTATACAAAGAGTATAAAGAAATACCAGTGGTTTCGATTTCTGATTTTCAGAGAAAACCACTTCCTGAAGCCAACTGGGTTGAAACGGTATATCATGGACTTCCTTCAGACTTATATAACGGAAGTTATAGTGAGGGAAAGTATCTGGCATTTTTAGGAAGGTTTTCTCCAGAGAAGAGACCGGAGAGAGCTATTCAACTAGCCATTGACGCAGGTATTCCAATTAAGCTGGCAGCCAAAGTTGATACCAAAGATCATGAATATTTTGAGACTGTTATAAAACCAATGCTCAATCACCCTTTGGTTGAATATGTTGGAGAGGTCAGTGAAAAAGAGAAACAGGAATTCCTTGGAAATGCAATTGCTCTTGTTTTTCTGATCGATTGGCCTGAGCCTTTTGGTCTGGTTATGATAGAATCAATCGCTTGTGGCACTCCTGTAATTGCCTGGAGAAACGGAAGCGTTCCGGAAGTTATAGAAGATGGGGTATCTGGAAGGATTGTGGAAAGTATGGAAGAAGCACTTTGTAGCATTGAGGAGGTAAAAAGACTCGACAGGACTAAAGTTCGTGCTTGTTTCGATAAGAAATTTTCAGCAGAGAGAATGACCAGAGATTATGTAGAGGTTTACGACCAGTTGATCAAAACCAAAAGTATGTCCAATATTAATTTTGTATATAAAAATGTTTAGGCATGGGAAGTTATATCAAGTATAAAAATCAATATTTTATTCTTGCTTCTTCATCTCTGGCCGATGACAGGATAATGGTGCTCAAGCATGAAGATATGTTTGGGGTCTTTGATCGCTATGGTGATGTGTTTCCAATAGGGCATGGTGCACAGGGATTATTTTGTGAAGGAACAAGATTTTTAAGTAAGCTGGAAATGCTTATAGAAGGGCACAGACCTTTACTGCTGAGTTCAAGTCTGAAGGAAGAAAACGAGTTGATGACAGTGGACTTAACCAATTCTGATTATCTGAATAAAAATGGGTCGATAGCTGAAAAAGGTTCGCTGCATATTCACAGAGCAAAATTTGTATACAATTACGTTTGCTATGAGAAAATACGGCTATGCAATTTCGGAATGGAGCCTCTGACTTTTAATCTGTCATTGAGTTTTGAGTCGGATTTTAAAGATATTTTTGAGGTCAGAGGTTTATCAAGGAAAAAAGCTGGAAGAAAAGCTACTCCTAAGTACCTGGAAGATCAGATCATTCTTGGTTATAAAGGTTTGGATAATGTGTCCAGAAAAACAAGGATTAAATTTGAAAAAGCTCCCGATTCTATTGAAAATAAAAAAGTACTCTATAAAATTCAATTAGCACCTAAGGCATGTGATTATATATCTTTTGCAGTAGCGTGTGAAATTGGAAAAAAAGAAACACAGATTCTGAAATATGAAGATGCCTATCATCAGGTTATAAAAACACTTGAAAAAGTTAAAGAGGAATCCTGTGAATTGTTGAGCTCTAATGAACAGTTTAACGAATGGCTACATAGATCTAAATCTGATCTGATCACTATGATTTCCAATACTGAATATGGTATATATCCATATGCAGGCATTCCATGGTATAGTACACCATTTGGCAGGGATGGTATTATTACAGCATGGCAATGTTTATGGTTAAATCCAGAAATAACCAAAGGCGTATTAAAGTATCTCGCGGCAACACAAGCGGACACCGAAAATAGTTTTCAGGATGCAGAACCAGGTAAGATTTTCCATGAGAAAAGAGGTGGAGAAATGGCTGAACTTGGCGAAATTCCATTTAAGATGTACTATGGAACTATAGATGCTACGCCTCTCTTTGTAGCGCTGGCAGGTGCTTATCTGCAAAGGACAAATGATCTTGAAACGCTGCGACATATCTGGCCTAATATTGAGGCGGCATTGACTTGGATCGATCAATTCGGAGATATTGACGGAGACGGATTTGTTGAATATCAGAAAAAATCTGAAAGCGGACTTAATAATCAGGGGTGGAAAGATTCTCACGATTCCATATTTTATTCAAACGGAAAACTGGCAAAGGGACCTATAGCTTTATGTGAGGTACAGGGCTATGTGTACGATGCAAAGGTAAGCGCGAGTATGATAGCAAGAGAACTTGGAATGGAGGAAAAGGCTGAAGAATTAAGTCTTCAGGCTAATGAACTAAAGGAAAAGTTTGCGAAATCCTTTTGGTCTGAAGAGAAAAAGTGCTATTACATTGCTTTAGACGGACAAAAAAATCCATGTGATGTTGTATCAAGCAATGCGGGGCACTGCCTCTTTTCAGGTATTGCCAAAAAAGAACATGCAGAACAACTTGCTTCTACACTCCTTAATGATAAGATGTTTTCAGGCTGGGGTATCAGAACAATTGCTTCAGATGAATTCAGATATAATCCGATGTCTTATCATAACGGATCAATCTGGCCTCATGATAATTCCCTGATTGCATATGGACTCTATAAGTATGGGTTTTACGAAGAAGTACACAAAGTGCTTAAGGGGATGTTTGATGTAACTACTTTTGTTGAATTGCAGAGATTACCTGAGTTGTTTTGTGGCTTTGAAAAAAGAAAGAACGAAGGTCCTACAGCATATCCTGTTGCCTGTTCACCACAGGCCTGGGCAGTTACTTCAATCTATTTCTTACTACAAGCATCTTTGGGAATTGAAATTAATGCAAAAGAAAATACTATTAACTTCGTGAACCCTACTTTGCCTTCATTTATTAATGAACTTACAATCACTAACCTAAAAGTGAATAATACAAGAGTAGTGATTCAGATAAGAAGAAATTTAGATAATGAAATTGATGTCTATCTGCTACACAAAGACGGTGATGTAAAGGTTAAAAAAGTAGAGAATGAAAATATCCTTATAAAGAAAAATAAGCTGGTAGAAGCAAGGTAAGTATTCTGCTTCTACCAGCTTATTAAATATTAATACTCAAATTTAACACCAGTATAGGTATAAGGAGTAAGTGTTTTTAACTCCGCCTTTACTGATGGAGAAACATTTAATGTTTCAATAAATGCTTCAAAGATTTCTCTGGTTATTTTTTTGTTTTGTCTGGTCAGATCTTTTAGAGCTTCGTAAGGTTTTGGATATCCTACTCTTCTTAAAATAGTTTGAATTCCTTCTGCAATAACCACCCAGTTGTTTTCAAGATCTCTATCAATCGCAGCTTTATTCAGCTCAATTTTTTCAAGCCCTTTTAATAAAGATTTAATAGCAATATACATATGAGCGATAGGCACACCTATGTTTCTCAGCACAGTTGAGTCAGTCAGATCTCTTTGCAATCTTGATATCGGAAGTTTAGATGAAAGATGTTCAAATATGGCGTTGGCAATACCAAGGTTACCTTCAGAATTTTCAAAATCTATTGGATTTACTTTATGCGGCATAGCAGAAGAGCCAATTTCACCTTCCTTAATTTTCTGCTTAAAGTATTCCATAGAGATATATTGCCACATATCTCTGTCAAGATCAATCAGAATTGTATTGATTCTTTTCAGATTGTCAAACAGGGCAGCAAGGTTATCGTAGTGTTCTATTTGTGTCGTAAACTGACTTCTGTGCAAGCCTAACTGCGTGTTCAGAAATTCATTCGCAAATTTTATCCAGTTAATTTCCGGATAGGCAGAAAAATGAGCGTTAAAGTTTCCTGTTGCTCCTCCGAATTTTGCTGAATACGGAACGGTTTTTAAAAGCTCAAGTTGATTGTTTATCCTTTCAACAAAAACCATCAGCTCTTTTCCCAGAGTGGTTGGGGAAGCTGGTTGGCCATGCGTTTTAGCGAGCATTGCAATCCCTTTCCATTCTTTTGCAATTCCAATTAAAGAATTCTGGAGCAGGTAAACCAGAGGTAAGATTTCTTCCTGAACAGATTCTTTTAGCAACATTGGAATTGCTGTGTTATTGATATCCTGGGAAGTTAATCCGAAGTGAATGAATTCGCTGTATGGAGCAATATCTAACTTATCAAATGCAGATTTTATGAAATATTCAACAGCTTTGACATCATGGTTCGTTTTCTTTTCTATTTCCTTGATTTCCTGTGCCTGCTTTTCGGTAAAGTTTAAATAAATGTTCCTTAAAGATGGGTACAGACTTTTGCTAAAGGATTCAAGTCCTGGAAGAGGCAATTCTGCCAGCGCAATAAAATATTCAATTTCAACCTGAATCCTGTATTTGATTAGGCCAAATTCTGAATAATAAGGAGCTAGATTTTTAACCTGATTTCTGTATCTGCCGTCAATAGGCGAGATCGCTGTCAATGCATTTAATTCCATTTTTTTCAAAATAAACAGCAAAGATAAAAATAATAACCTTTTATCCCGAAAAAATAATTTTTAATCTTAATCTTTTGATTAACAGGGTTTAGGTGATGGATGAGAAGTTCAGAATTGCTTCAGAATTTTTAGATTACTTTGAAATACAATAAGCCAATGGCTTATCCCACCAATACCCTCTATAAAGCCGGCATCCCTCTATGCCGGCTTTTTTTAAGTAATAAGTTGAAAGAAAAATCTGAAAGTTTAAACCATAGATTCAGGTCTTTACTGTTTTTACTTAAGACTTATAACTTATTACTTACAACTTAATCCGCTGGTTCTATATGAATAAGCACGTCTTTAACTTTCGGAAGGTCTTTTAAAAGTTGATTTTTAACTTCATGTGCAAGTGTGTGGCCTTCTTTAACAGAAATATCTCCGTTAACCATTACATGCAGGTCAACATAAAAGTCAAATCCCATTTTTCTTACAAGACACTTATCAAGCTGCACTACTCCCGGCACTTTTTCTGGCAATGTCCTTTACTTGTTCGGCTATTGAAGGATCTGGGGCTATATCCATCAGTTCATTCATAGCAGATTTCATAATTGACCAGGCATTATAAATGACTAAGGCAGAGGCTGCAAGTGCTGCCCAGTCATCAGCACTTTCATATCCTTCACCTCCAATGATGGCGATTGTAATACCAAAGAAGGCCGCCAGAGAAGACAAAGCATCACTTCTATGGTGCCATGCCTCTGCTTTCATTGCTGAGCTCTGATGTGTTTCACCAGCCTTGCTCACAAACCTGAATAGAATTTCTTTAATGAATATAATAGCACCCAGCAAAATCAAGGTAAATGGAGCAGGAGCTTTATGAGGAGTGAGAATGTTATGGATACTTTGTATGATGATAAACATTGCTGCAGCAAAAAGTAAAAATGTGAGGATAATCGATGCGATGGGCTCAGCCTTTCCATGTCCGTAAGGGTGGTTTTCATCACGTTCTTTTATTGAAACTTTTAATCCTATATAAAGAATTACTGAGCTGATAACATCAGAAAAAGATTCAATGGAATCTGCAATCAGTGCAAAAGAATTTCCAAAGATGCCTGTAAAAAGTTTGATAAGACCCAAAAAAAGTTTGAAAAGAGACTTCCGATGATGATTTTTTGACCTGGAACAGAAGTTTTTTTTGAGACTTCGATCATTCTATGTATTTTTCTTTAAAATTACGAAACGAATGTAAAGGTAAATTATTAATTGTTCTTGCCGCGGAACTTTATTTGCCTCTTTCAATAAATCTTTCAAACCTTTTAACCACAAAACAATTATTTATTACTACTTTTTTAAAATTGTATGAAAAAAATTAATTGCATATTGCTAATCGATGACGATGAGATTAGCAATTTTATCAATGAAACTTTATTGAAAAGAATGGGTGTAGCGAGCGAAATTAAAGTGGTAAAAAATGGCATTGATGGATTAAAATTCATTACCATCTTTGATGAAAAAGGCATTTGTCCGGAACTTATTTTATTAGATCTGAATATGCCAGTGATTGATGGGTATGAGTTTCTGGAATCTTTTGAAAAGTTAATTTTTGAAAATAAAAATAATGTAAAAATAGTTGTTCTTTCTTCATCGAATAATCCGAGGGATGAAGAGCGATTAAAAAAAGAGTTTGGTATAACTAATTACTTCGTTAAGCCCCTTACAGAAGAGAAGGTGCTGAGTATATTAAACTTAAAACCAGCTACTTCATATAACTAACTACTTCCTGATTCTTTCTTAAACAAAGGTTGCCTGAACTGAAACATAATGGGGCAAAAAATGATTATTTATATAATCAGATGTTCCATTAAAAACATTAAAGTTATGGCTAGACCTAGTTTAAGATTAATCGAAGCCCTTAGGACTGCAGCAAAACAGATTGGAAGTAAAACCAACTATAACTGGAAAGATATTGGATCATGCAACTGTGGCAATTTAGCTCAGGTTCTCACAGGGTTAGATAAAAAGCAAATCACGAAGTTTGGCATAAAGAAGCACGGTGACTGGGACATGCTATCTCGTTTATTCAGAAAAGAAAGTGGTTATGAAATTGATGAAGTCATAGCTGAAATGCTTGATGCGGGTCTTATTCTGGATGATTTTGCAAATCTGGAAAATCTTACAGACAGAAGGATATTGATGAGAATGGGAGAGAATGTTTATCTTAAAAGAGATAAGAGAGAGGATGTAATTTTATATCTTAACACCTGGGCTTCTATATTGGAAGAAGAGCTTCTAAAAGAGATTAATATTAAGGATGCGGAAAGCGTTTTAAACGAAGAAGAGAAGGAGAAGGAATTATCAGAGTAGGAAAACTTCCTACTCTTTTTTCTTTCAAATTAAGTTCATTTTTGTGCTAGATTTTTTTTTAATTTTCTTGCCTTTAAAAAGTCCCTGATGAAGTTTAAAAAAGTTGTCAAAGATATTTTATATCTTTTTTCTCAAACCTACAAAGAATGGATAAAAGATGATCCTTTTGAAATGAGTGCATCTGTTGCTTATTATGCTATTCTCTCATTGCCTGCTTTATTACTTATTGTTATCAATACTGCAGGAGTTATTTTTGGAAAGGATGCGGTTGAAGGAAAAATTGCTTTTGAACTTGGCCAAATACTTGGAGATGAGGCAGGAAGTATTATTCAGGGAATAGTTGCAAATGCAAGCTTGAAATCAAGTTCAAGATTTACAGCTTTCGTTGGTTTGGGTACTTTGATTTTTGGAGCCACTGGGGTATTTATTGCGCTTCAGAAATCAATTAATAAAGTGTGGGAGGTAAGGGTTAATCCTAAAAGTGGAATATTAAAATATATCATGAGCAGGGTTACTTCTTTTGCCATCATAATTTTTATAGGAGTGCTGATGTTTGCTTTTATATTGATTACTACAGCTCTTAATGCTTTTAGTACCTGGCTTAATCAGCATTTACCCGATTATATAGTTTCCTGGTTTTTTATAATAAATTTCCTGGTATCATTCGGAATCATTACTCTATTGTTTGCAATTATATATAAATTCTTACCAGATGTAAAAATAGCCTGGGGGAGTGTATGGTTCGGGGCAGCGTTGACATCCTTCCTCTTTGTAATAGGAAAGCTTGCTATGGGCTTTTATTTTGTTCATATGAATCCTGCGTCTGCCTATGGTGCTGCAGGATCTTTGATATTAATTATGATTTGGGTTTCATATTCTTCACTCATCTTATTTTTTGGTGCTGAGTTTACACACGTTTATGCAAAAAAATATGGGTATTCCATCAAGTATTCCAAATATGCCATGAAGATGGAAGACTTCTATAAGGAGAAATACAGGAATTCCTAAAAGGTAAGCTGATAAGATACTCCCAAAGCACCATTATAGTAAGTAGGAACAAGGCATTGTGTTTTTCTTCCCCACCTGTTTTGGTGGGTAAGGTAGGCTATTTGAGCTGAAAGAATTCCAAATCCTGCACCAGCAAGGACATCAGAAAGCCAATGTTTATTGTTTGCCATTCTAAAAAAGCCTACAGCTGTAGCTATTGTATAAGCTCCAACTCCATACCATTGGCTTTTATATCTGAACTCTTTATGAACAATTGTTGCTGCTGCAAAGGCCTGGGCTGTATGTCCTGATGGAAATGAATGGAAATCAGAACTGTCCGGGCGTTGAATATGAGTTATATATTTTACAGAAAAGGTTAAAGCATTTACTATGATCTCTGTCTTTACAATAAGTAGTGCTGTATTTATGAAATCGTTCTGACATTTAATTTTTAAAAGGTTCAATGCTACAAGTTGAGCATATGGTGCAAAAATCAAGTAATCGTCAACCCTAGTCCGGAAGGAGGGGAATAATTTTTGCATGTCATTCCTTGCATCGTAACTACTATAAATCCCATGATTCTGAATGGTGGAAACTCCAAGGCCTATAAGAACAGTTGGTGCAATAGCTGCTTTAAATACTCTTGATTTATACCACTTTTTGTTTTGATGATCATTGATTTCATTTATTTTAGTAATCTCCGGATTTATGCTATCATTTGTCTGACAGATTCCGGTTTGTAACTGAATTGTGAAAATAAAAATCAGCAAAAAGTTCAATTGTTTCATCGACAGGTCCTCCAAATTGTTGGCTAATTACTTTAAAGAACTTTTATATCAAAAAAATGTTAGAGCGATTTTTTTAATGTTTTTAAATGCTATAATCAATGTCAGGATATTCAGGAATCTGAATATTCCTTTTCTAGTAAAATCAACTCTTTGTAGTTTTTTTCAATTTGAATATATTGTTTGGATATCAGGCTTTTCAGGTCTGACGGCAGGTTTAGGTCAAGTACTTCCTTATATTCTTTTAAAGTATTTTTTTCAACTTTTATAGCTTCCTGAAAAATAGTATTCAAACTGGTACCTGCAATATTGTCCATCAGCTTTATCCAGAATCTTTTGGAATCGCCTGAAAAGCTGGTTCCAGCTTCTTCCGGAGTTTCATCTGAATACTTCAAAAGTTCCATCTGGAGAACCTTACTTTGATTGCAATTTTGGGTTGAAATGTTTTGAAACGCTTTGTTTTCCGTCATTCCAAATAGTTCCTGAAAAAAAGGAAAGGCGATCATTCAGAGTTCTTATTAAAGAATTGACTCCTGAAACCAGCTCAAACGTTTCTTTCATTGCTGTGTCTTTTAAGGTATAATGAAAAGGAAACAGTTTAAATGTCATCTTTGTTTTTATTCTGCCACTTCTTGAATTTCTGATAAGATATCAAAGGAATAATAGTAGTAAGTGATATTAATTTCTAAGAATTATTGTTCTAATAAAAAGAGAGGACAGACTATGAATCTTTTGGAAAACAGAGAACTACTAAGGGGGTTGTTAAAGCAGACAGATTACCTTAATACTGCAAATGGAGGAACTAGCATGACATCTTTTGAATTCAGCAGGACTGATTTTAATTTTGTTATAACCATTAAGGCTCCTTCAATGTCTGCAGAAGCATTTCACATTATGCTTGATTTTAATCAGCTTACTGTATATACAGTGCTGGAAGGGTTCGATGAATTTGAAGATGATGACCTGGTTAAGATTCCTTTGTTTATAAGGACTTTCGAGGTACCTTCATTTGTAGACATCGAAAATATTGAAGCTGTTTATGAAAATGAAGAATTAAATATTCTTCTTCCTTTCAAATCACCCCAGGAAAATGCGCATAGAATGATTGACATAAAGTTCAGATAAAAGAGGCTGGGAGTGACCAGCCTCTTTTTATTTATAACTGTATTTTAATTTTACTTTAACCCGAACGTATTTTTTATTTCTGAACAAACATCTTTTCATTCTTAATTTCTAAATATATTTATGTAGAAAGAGTGATGCTTATTACTGTTGTGATGATAAAAGAAAAGATTGAAATTATAAAAGGGGATATTACAAGAGTCCAGGTTGATGCAATTGTCAATGCAGCCAATTCCTCACTTCTTGGTGGAGGAGGGGTAGACGGAGCTATTCACAGGGCCGCAGGAAAAGAGTTGTTGCATGAATGCAGGTTATTACACGGTTGTAAAACCGGTGAGGCAAAGATCACAAAAGGGTATAATTTGCCTGCGAAGTTTGTGATTCATACAGTAGGACCGGTTTGGAATGGTGGAACTTATAATGAACCAGCATTACTGAGAAACTGCTATTACAATTCTCTGGGCTTAGCTGTTAAAAATAATTGTGGTTCCATTGCCTTTCCTGCTATAAGCACAGGAATTTACAGATATCCCTTTGAACAGGCAACTAAAATAGCAATCGGGACCACAACTGAATTTCTCCAGCAAAACAATTTTCCTGAAAAAGTTATTTTTGTTTGTTTCAGTGATGAGATGTTTAGTATATACCAGAAAACTCTTGAAGAAATCTTATGAAAAACTTTAGAATAGTAGTATCAGGGAAAGTTCAGGGTGTTTTTTTCAGAGCTTCGGCCAGGTCAGAAGCCAAAGCACAGAATTTAGTGGGATTTGCTAAAAATCTTCCGGATGGGAATGTGTTGATAGAAGCGATGGGAGAGGAAGAGAGCCTTGAAAAGTTTTTGCAATGGTGCAGTCGCGGACCAATGATGGCGCATGTCACATCAGTAAATACAGAAGAAATACCGCTCGGTGATTTTACCTCTTTTGATATTAGTTATTAGTTAAGTTATTTAAGTATTATCAGTGAAGAAGATTAAAGTAGAAACGGAACGAGTAAAACTTTTGAATGACAGGTCTGTATCGGAGAAAGGAAAGTATGTTCTTTACTGGATGCAACAATCTCAAAGAGCTGATTATAATCATGCTCTGGAATATGCTGCTTTAAAGGCAAACGAATTGGAGCTGCCATTGCTAGTGGTTTTTGGTCTAATGGATGATTATCCTGAAGCCAACCTGCGTCATTATCATTTCATGCTTGAAGGGCTTAAGGATACAGCAAATATATTACTAAAAAGAAAAATTAACTTTATCCTGAAAAAAGGTTTTCCACCTGATATAGCCAAAGAATTAGCAACTGATGCTGCTATAGTCTTTTGTGATTTGGGATATCTCAGACATCAAAGGTTATGGAGGAAGCAAGTTTCGGAGGGGGTATCGTGCAGAGTTGTTCAGGTTGAATCAGATGCAGTTGTCCCTGTGGAAGTAGCAAGTACAAAAGCTGAATATGCTGCCAGGACTATTCGGCGAAAGATATGGCTTCATGCAGATCTTTTTATAGTGCCTTTGGATCAGGTAAAATTGAAACATTCATCACTGGATTTAACATTCAAGGATACTTTATCATTGAATGATATTGAATCACTGCTGGCTTCATTAAAGCTTGACACAAGTGTAGGTAAAGTCGATCAGTTTTTTAAAGGAGGTCCTACAGAGGCTAAAAAAAGACTGGCTTATTTTATTTCAAAGAAACTAGCCATGTATGTAGAGAACAGGAATCATCCTTATAAGGATAATATTTCATGTATGAGTATGTACCTTCATTTTGGTCAGATTAGTCCTGTCGAAATACTGCTGGAAATTCAAAAGCATAAATCGGGAAAAGAAAATGTAGATTCCTATGTAGAGGAACTTCTAATAAGAAGAGAGCTTTCTATTAATTTTGTTTATTATACTCCCGACTATGATTGCTTCAGTTTTCTTCCTGATTGGGCCAAAAACACTTTGGATAAGCATAAGGAAGATGAGCGTCCTCACAGATATAGTTTAAAACAGCTTGAGATGTCCAAGACGCATGACCCATACTGGAATGCGGCTATGGATGAAATGAAGGTTACAGGTTTCATGCATAATTACATGAGAATGTATTGGGGAAAAAAGGTATTGGAATGGTCTGATACTCCGGAGAAAGCATATAAAAACTTAGTTTACCTCAATAATAAATATTTTCTTGATGGGCGAGATCCGCTTTCTTATGCCAATATAGGCTGGATATTTGGATTACATGACAGGCCCTGGGGAGAACGACCCATTTATGGAACAGTAAGAACTATGGTAGCTTCAGGCTTAGAAAGAAAAACGAATCCCAAAGCTTATGTTGAAAAAGTGAATATTCTGAAAGAAAAAGCATTAAAAAAAGAGGACTGATTTCTACCAGTCCTCTTCGTTTTTCTTTTGTCCTGTTATCATGTAGGACTTTAAATTTTCTATCGTTTTGTTCACTTCAGCATTTACCTTGTTTACAAAATCTGCTTTGCTCTGAGATCTCATTTTTGCGTAAAAAACCTCCAAAGTCTGGGCAGTTTTAGCGCCGTTTTTGCTGTCATAGATCATGAAATCAGTGATAGTATATTTATACTTACCAGGTTTCTGATAGATGCTGATGTTATAAGTTAGCACGTAATCTGTTTTGTATTTGAAGTCATACGTGATTAACACATTAAAAGTGCCTTCTTTGCTGATTTTTCCTGTTTCTTTGTTGTCAAAATCAAGACTTGTACTGTTGTAAAATTTTCCCATCCATTCTTTAGATCTTTCATAGATCAGATCTTTTGACAAGGTGTCAACATTAACAGTTTCCTGAAAAGTGAATTTTTTTGTTTCTGGATCTGTCGGAAAAGATTGGGCAAAAGAAACTGCTGGTAATAAAGCCAGTAGGAATAATAAAATTTTTGTCCTCATGCTTAATCGATTTGGTTAAAGATTAATTCTGGTACAAATGTATAAGAATTAGTGAAAGTTAAAAACGATCTTGAAAAAATGCAATGGGAACATTTGTTCTGTCATGTAAAATTTATTGGAAAAGTGAGTTTAATTCCTTCTCTACTATTGGTAAATTTGTTTACACATTACTATAGAGATCCAATTATTAAACTATTTTTTATGAAAACGAAAATAATATTAATCTCACTATTGACACTTTCATTGCTTCAATGTCAGAAAGTGCCGGTGACGGGCAGAAGACAGCTGGATTTTATACCTGCATCAGAAATGCAGTCAATGAGTTATACCAGTTATAAAGAGTTTTTAGGCGCCAATCAGTTGTCTTCCAATGCGGAAAAGGCTGCAATGGTAAAAAGGGTTGGTGAAAATATTCAGAGAGCAGTTGAACAGTATATGGCTCAGAACAATCTTAGTTCTAAGCTTAAAGGTTTTCAGTGGGAGTTTAATCTTGTTGAAGATCCGACAGTTAATGCCTGGTGTATGCCGGGAGGTAAGGTCGTTGTCTATACCGGCATCCTTCCTATAACCCAGGATGAAACCGGATTGGCAGTGGTTCTGGGTCACGAAATTGCGCATGCAATAGCTGAACATGGTTCAGAGAGAATGAGTCAGGAAATGATTACCCAGATGGGAGGCACTGCTTTAAATATAGCATTGGCTAGTAAGCCAGCTGAGACTAAAGCGCTTTTTAATACGGTTTATAATACAGGAAGTCAGGTAGCGGTTTTGTTACCTTATAGTCGATTACATGAAACAGAAGCTGATCATCTGGGATTGATTTTTATGGCAATTGCCGGTTATGATCCCTCTAAAGCCGTGGACTTTTGGCAGCGTATGAAAGCCCAGGGAGGGACTAAGCCACCTCAAATCCTTTCTACACACCCTTCAGACGAGCAAAGAATTCAAAAGATACAGAAAGAGCTTCCTGAAGCGATGAAGTATTATAAGAAGGGATAATCCTGAAAACACGAAAGAGTATTTTTTAAATTATATTTATGAGAGTTTATTTATTGGTAACAGTTTTATTTTTTCATCTGAGTGTATTCGGACAGGATAATACCGATGTTAAGAATGTCAAAAGTAAGGAAAAGAAGAGTGTCTATATAAGTTTATCCGCTGGATATGGATTTGGAATTGGAGCAGGGCAGAACACTCAAATTCAACAATCGTCTTCGACTAGTATAGTTTCAGGGAATCTTCATTCTTATGGGAAGGGGTTTAATTTATCCACATCAATCGGGATGTTGTTTACAAAAAACTTAGGAGCGGAGTTGAATTTTGGATATCATTTTGGAGGGAACAATGAGATAAAAAATATTTGGATTAATGATACGGCATCCTTGCGAAGAGTTGAAGAGAAACATGCACTTAGTGCTAAATATGGAATTATCAATCCAAATCTTGTAGTTGTGGCTGGTAATAGAAATAAATTGATGCCTTATGTAAAATTGGGCCCCTCATTTATATTTGGTAAAGCAAAGTCAGTGTATGAGGCGAACATAAGATTTTCCAATGGCGGAAAAGGATCTGAAATTGCGGAATGGGAATACACAGGAGGATTTGGTTTAGGCTTTAGTACAGCAGGAGGTATAAAGATTAGTACTCCTAATGAAAAAGTCTTTTTTGTAATTGAAGCTGCATATAATTCAATGAGTTTCGGTGTTAAAAAAGGTAAAATGATAAGCGATACTTACCAGAATATGTATCGATTAGAACCACTGACAACTTCTCAAAAAGAAGTGATATTTGTTGATGAAATAGACGAAAATGCTTCCAAGGATCCCAATAAACCAATGCAAAGACTGAAATACAAAGCTAATGCTGATAATATTAGTCTGAGCTTAGGATTGTATTTCAAACTATAAATATTAAAGATTTTTTAATGACGTTTATAAAATTAACTGTCATCGGCAGTGGAAACGCCTTCTGCAGCGGTGGCAGATTTAATTCCTGTTATTATGTGGAGTGGGGCGATAAAAATATATTGCTCGATTGTGGTCCCACTTCACTGGCTGCTATAAGAAAATGCAGTCTTGATCCTATGGCGGTGGACATTATCGTTATCTCGCATCTACATGGCGATCATATAGCAGGAATCCCATTTTTAGTGTTGGAAGCGTATAAAGCAGATAAAAGAAAAAAGCCATTAACGATCATTATACCTCCTGATGGAGAACGAAGGATTAAAGAGGTATGCGCAATATTATATCCTGATGCAATCGAAATGTTTCAGAATCTTGATATTCGTTTCGTTCAATATTCACAGAACGAAGAAATCGAGATAGAAGGCTTTAATATGAAGTTTTTTGAGGTAAGCCATAATCCTTTGGTGAAACCACATGGATTCAGGATAGAAAAGGATTCTAAGGTTTTGGCCTATTCCGGTGATACAGGATGGACTGACAACCTGTATTCAATTGCAGACAAGTCGGATCTCTTTATCTGTGAATGTAATTTTTATGAAAAAGAAACTTTAACCCATCTTAATTACAAAAAGTTAGAAGCTGAGAAGCAGAATTTAAAAGCAAAACGTATGCTTTTAACCCATTTCGGAAAAGAGAGCTTGTCCCGATATGCAGAGATTATGGGAGAAAAAGCAGAAGATGGAAAGTGTATTGAATTCTAGCTTTTGACCTCAGCAATTTTCGAGATTACATTTTTCATCAGCAGTTTCAAATTCTATGGTGGCGTGTTCAATCCCATAGTTTGACAACCTTTGCTTTATTGCTTCCTTTATGTGGGCCAGTTCCGAAATCGTTTTCTCAGGAGCTACAATAAGGTGGACCGTCAGAATGGTGTACGTTTCATTCAATCCCCATACATGGAGGTCATGTACATTTATAATTTCTTTAAAACTTAACAGGATTTCATTTATCTCATCCATCTTTTTATCATCAGGAACAGCCTGAAGCAATATTCTAAGGGTTCCTTTAAGATTTCTGAAAGCATTAAATAGAATATATCCTGAAATTCCGATAGATAAAATTGGATCCAGAACAGGAATATTCCAGAACTGTAAAACAAGGCTACCAATTAAGACTGCAACCCATCCCAGAATGTCTTCGATGAAGTGGAGCCTGATTACGCGCTCATTCATGCTGTCTCCTTTGCTGAGTTTTAAGAAGGCTATTCCGTTAAATACTACACCAAGAACAGCAAGGATCAGCATGCCTTCCGCATTTACTTCTTCCGGATTAAATATACGTTCGGCAGCTTTATAGATAATAAAAGCAGAACTCACCAACAGGATGGTTGCATTGATTAATGCTGCTAATATTGAAAATCTCTTATATCCAAAAGAAAATGAAGGCGTCCTTTTTTTCTTAGATAAATTTTCAAAATACCAGGAAAGTCCCAATGAGAATGAATCTCCAAAGTCATGCACTGCATCGGAAATAATCGCAATACTGTTAGTATAGATACCTCCGGCAAGTTCTACGAATGTAAATAACAGGTTAATGAAAAAAGCCATTTTTAAGCCACCTTCAGAATCGTGGTGATGGTGATCATGACCGTGATGATGGTGGTGATGATGGCTGTGCGAATGTTTGTGCATGGAAGAAAAAGGAGTGGCTCTTTGTATAGCAACAAAGAGCCGGAAAAATATCCGGCTCTTTTATAACTTATTTTTTAAACAGCTTGTTTGGTCTCTTCATCGTTTTCGGCCTTTTCAGCTTTTTCAGTCTTTCTTTGAAGGCGTTTAGCTCTCAGGTTTTGTATGATCCTGAAACCTTTCATTTCCTTCTTCTGATTCGGACTTACAAAGGTTATAAGTAATGCCGGAAGCAAAATAAGGTTAGTGAGCATTGCAAAGAACAAGGTTAAAGAAGTTAGCACCCCGAGAGCGATTGTTCCTCCAAACTGAGAGAATGAGAAAATTACAAATCCGCCGAAAAGAACCATGGAAGTGTAGATCATACTTACACCTGTTTCTTCAAGACTTTTGATTACAGCAGCGTAAACATTCCCTTTTAAGTTTTTCAATTCCTGTTTAAACTTACTCAGGTAGTGAATGGTACTGTCAATCGAAATACCGAACGCAATACTGAAAATCAAAGCTGTACTAGGTTTCAGGGTTATATGGAAAATCCCCATAATTCCTGCAGTAATGATTATTGGAACGATATTAGGGATCAACGAAATGATGATCATTCTGATGTCGGTAAAGATAAAGGCCATCATCAGAGAAATCAGAATAAAAGCCAAAATCAAACTATCTTTCAGGTCATTGATCAGGTATTCATTTCCTTTAAGGAAAAGAAGAGTTGTGCCTGTGATATGCGTTTCAAAATGTTTGTCGGCAAATATTTCATCAGCTTTCTTCTGAATTTTATCTTTAATCAGGATATTCATATTGGTTGTACCAATATCCGCCACTTTACAGGTAAAACGTACAAATTGTCCTGTCGAATCAACAAATGATTTTAATGTATTTTCCTCAGATTTTTTACCCAGATATTTTGTAATAAACGGAGCTTCCCTGTTGGTTGGCAGTCTGTAGTGTTCAGGGTCTCCGTTATAGAATGCCTGAACTGCACCTTTTACTACATTAAGGACAGAAAGGGGAGGAGACACATATTCCTGTTCTTTGAGGAAAGTTTCCAACTCTTCCAGTTTTTGCAGATTAGAGATACTCTTGATTCCATTTTTCTTACCCAGATCTACTACGATTTCCAAAGGCATTACACCTTTAAAGTTTTGCTCAAAAAATCCGAGGTCAGATTTAACATGGCTGTTTTCAGGCAGGTCGTCAACCATGTATGAGATCGCATTTATTTTATATATTCCCCAGACAGAAACGGCAAGAACAACGACTGTTCCGATGTAGATCCATTTCCTTTTGTTCATTACCAATCCTTCAAGGAAAGTGTTGATCTGTCTGAATAATTTGAAATCAAGGTGTTTCAATTGCTTTTTACTCGGTTCCGGAAGGAAAAGCAGTAAAGATGGTATTACGATCAGGGTGATGATAAATGTAGCTACACTGACAATCCCCGCAACCATACCGAATTCCCTGATAATGGAAATATCTGTGAAAAGCAGTACGAAGAAACCGACAGCAGTATTGATATTGGTCATAAAAGTCAGGAAACCGACTTTTTCAATGATCCTGCTGATTGCTTTAATTTTATTGCCATGTTTACGGAATTCCTGATGGTATTTATTAAACATGTAAATACAATTGGGAATACTGATAATAATAATCAGAGCAGGTAACATACCTGTAAGCAGGGTAATTTTATATCCCAGGACGACAATAAACCCAAGTGTCCAGAGCACAGTAATCAGGATTACCAGGAATGTAAAGAATACCGCGAAGAATGAGCGGAAGAAAATAAATAGGAATATACAGGTAACCAGGACAGCAAGGCCGAGGAACAGGTTTAATTCATCTTTCACCTTACTAACCATAATCGCCCTTATATAAGGCAACCCTGCATAATGCATTTTTATACTGGACCCCTCAGAAAATTTTTCGGTCAGGTTAAGAATATTATTTGCGACAACCGTTCTTTTAGCCGAATTCAGAAAATCTTTATCAATGGTTACAGCCAGAAGGGTAGCGCCGGTTTTTTTATTGAAGAGCAAATTTTCATAAACTTTAACCCCTTCAGCAGTTTTTAGCAAAGAGTCAAGTTCAGACTGGCTGTTAACACTTTTAGTGAAAACAGGAGAAATGGCAAATTTTTTATTCAGCGTATCCTTCTTGAAGTTCACAAGCTCAGGCAAAGCAATGACTCCTGTAACACCTTCTACTTTAGCAAGATCCTTGGCAAGTTGCTGGTATTGGGCAAAAGTTTGATATTCATAAAGTTTATCGTTTTTTAATCCGATAGCCAGAATATTTCCATCTTCCCCGAATGTCTTTTGAAATTCCTTGAAATAAACAAGATCCGGATCTTCGTCCGGAACTACTTTAATAAAATCGTAGGTAATTTCAATCTTTTTTGCCTGGTACCCCATAAAAGCAGTGAATAACACTGTAATAAGGAGAAGCCAAACCCTACTTTTAATAATAATAGATGAAAGTTTAGACCACATAATGTTTACAAAGCCAATTAAGCTTGGTTAATAAAATGAAATATGACTGAAAAAGATTCAGTTTAAGAAGTTTTTTAATTAATTCAGAATTTAATGAGGCTGAATATGGAGTTTTGCACAAATACCAAAATTTAATCCATCGATTAACATTCGCGTGCCAAAATTAAATCCATTATATGAAAAAAATAAGGAGAATGTTAAAATAATACCTGAAAGAAAGTAATTTGATTGGTTATCAGTGGTAAAAGTGTAATTTTATTTTTTTAACACTTGAGAATATATATGTTTGAACATTTATTTTTATATTTATAGGATTGATATGTAACAGTTTATAAAATATGACGTTTTATAAGAAACTGATCAAAAAGTGTGATTGAAAGAGGCAGAGGTTTTTGTATCATATTCAGTAAATATGGCAAAAAACTTACTTCTGTTTCCTTATTTGCACTATATTTTATTGTTTTACGTAATAATTCAAGCAGAAAAAATTCAATATTAATATGACTAAAGCAGAAATTATTTCAGGAATTGCTGACAAAACGGGACAAGATAAAGCAGAAGTAACTCAGGTTGTAGAAACTTTATTCACTGTAATCAAAGATTCAATGGCAAAAGGTAACGAGATCTCTTTCAGAGGATTTGGTAACTTTATCATCAAGAAAAAGGCTAAGAAAATCGGTAGAAATATATCTAAAAACACGGCAGTTGTAATTGATGAGCACTATGCTCCAAAATTTAAGCCTTCAGCTGAGTTTATAGATCTTATTAAGGCAAGCAAAAAAGCTTAATCCAGATTTAAAAAATAATTTCAAAATCAGAGTGAATTTTACATTTACTCTGATTTTTTTCTTTTAAAGAACTTGTCCTAATCTTTTCTATACTTACAAAACTTTAAGCTTTAGGCTTTTAGCTTTCAGCTTTTCACTTTCAGCTTTATTTCAAAAAATCAATTCTTCCCAGAAATAAGATTTCGTAAATAGACTGAGCCACAGCAGAAAGAGGTTTTTCCATCAGTTCAAGTTTAAAGTTTTCAACAGATTTACCTTCCCAGTAAGCATAATGCATTTCATTTTTGACATGGTTGTCCACCAATAGTGGGGATTTAAGAAAATCTATCCAGGAAAGATCATGTCTGGAATAAGTATACGCACCGACCGTAACCCCTTTTTTCAATTCTCTCTGGCTTACATGGAAATCGTGAAAGTCTTTATAAAGCATTGCATCGTCTTCATTTTCAAATAAAAAGGTAGAAACCAGACGAGAGGGGTATTCCTTGAATTTATTTTTTCTCACCAACTCCAGATTATATTCAGTCTGATATCCTCTTAAAAGATTACTCTGAAACGGGCTTATATACCCTGAGAAATTCT
This sequence comes from Sporocytophaga sp., assembly GCA_024707265.1. Classification (GTDB taxonomy): domain Bacteria; phylum Bacteroidota; class Bacteroidia; order Cytophagales; family Cytophagaceae; genus Sporocytophaga. The sequence goes on from JANQAB010000005.1 coordinate 26,560, forward strand.
GGTTGGGCAAAAACATCAGATTATCTTCCCGATTGCTTACAGAAAAAAAAGATCCCATCATTAATGCATTATAGTAAGCATAGACATCTTTGGGATTAATCCATACATAAAAATGTTTTGGTTCTTCGGAAGAAAAAAGATTTTCCATAAATACTGTTCCCTGAGCTTTTTATATTACTTCCATAAATCATGAATTGTAGGATTCATTTACATTTATGAAAAACATCTTATCTTAAGGCAACTGAATTTTTTCTATTTATGTTTGTGTTTCATTAATTCAAACCGGTCTTCCATGGTATCAAAAAACTTTTACTGGATATTCGTATTAGCTCTGGTATTTACACTTGGTTGTGATAAAAAGAAAGCAAAAATTGAGGAGAAGGAAATATTGGTGGAAAGTACCAATACTGACACCACAACCCAAAAGAAGCCTGAGCTCCCAAATTTAACACCGGGGGAAATTCAAGCAGTTAAAGCATCTAAGGATTCCCTGGTCAGGTATAGTCTTTATATTCCCAGAAATTATTCATTATCAAAAGCATATCCGATTGTATACCTCTTCGATCCTCAGGGTAGTGGAAATTTACCTGTGGAAAAATATCAGCAGCTTGCAGACCGGTTCGAGATGATTCTGGCAGGTTCTTACAATTCTAAAAATGGATTGAGCTGGGATAAAATACAGCCTCAAATATTGGTAATGATGGAAGATTGTAAGTCTAAGTTGTCTATTGACAAAAAAAGAATTTACACTTCAGGTTTTTCAGGGGGAGCAAGAATAGCCAGTGGTATGGCCATTTCAGGAGATGAAATCAAAGGTGTAATTGGCTGTGGTGGAGGCTTTCCGGGAAAGTCCAATAATATGGGATACCCATTTGAATATTATGGGATAGTAGGGGAGGAAGATTTTAATCTGGGAGAAATGAGGCAATTGGATATGTCTATGAATAATTCCGGAATGACTCATTATATAAGCGAGGTAAAAGGTGGTCATCAGTGGCCGGATGCTCAGGACATGCAGGCTGCTTTTTTATGGCTAAAAATGAATGCTATGAGGAAAAATGTAGTTCCTAAAGATCAATCCCTTATTGATTCATTAGCCAATGCAGGAATGGCTGAAATTAAATTGAAAAAGAAAAAAGAATGAGCATTACGAAGCTTTAGTGGCTTGTAAGAAATGGGTAAGCTTATTAAAAGATCTTAAGTCTGTTGAAGCTTTTAAATCAGAGGGAAATTCTTTATTTCAATCAGAATCTGTTAAGGTCACACTGGCTCAGAACTCTATCATAGAAGAGAAAGAAATGGAGTTGACAAGAAAGTTCTGGTCGGCTTTTGAAAAAGAAGACATGCAATGGTGGAAAAGCAACTATTCCAATCTTCTGACAATGTCGCAGAATAACACTCTTTCGCAAGAAGAGAGAAGTATGTATAAAAGAATAAAAGGATTTTTGGGACTTGCGGCCTTCAGCTTTTCTAACTCCGCTATTCAGCAGACAGATTATGAAAAGGCGTTGAAGTTCTTACAAATATACGAACTCGTGGAACCTGAAAATTCGGAGCATGCCTATTTTCATGCTAAAGTATATGCAGCAAAAGCCAATTGGAAGCTCGCCCATTCAAGTTTGAAAAAAGCAGTAAACCTGGGCTTTACAGATACGCTTAGGGTAGAAGAAGAAAAAGATATTTAAAGATGCACCGGACAAGCGTGAGTATAAGTTATTACTTTCCCTCATCAAGTAAAAAGTTTAAAGCTTAAAGTAAAAAGTTGACACTTCCTATAAATTTAGAAGCAGTAAAACGAAGATTTTAATTGTTCTGTTTACTGCTTCTATCCACTGTTTCTAATATTAAGCCCCTACCTTTTCTCTGAGGTTTTCAATAAGGCCTTTCCACATATTTTGAAGGTCATTGCTGTCATTGTCTGAATAATCAACGACTTTAAGGAAAGAAGTCTGTGTGATTTCATTTTCCTGAATGGAGAATTCCAGATAGGAATTGTTTTTTTGAGTTTCTGTTTCTTCAGGTGCAAATTCAAATTTTACGTACTGGTTGTTTTTTTGAGCTACTTTTTTGGCTTTCTGTAACCTGCCATCCCAGAAAAAGTCAAAGTATTTTTCATCTTCAGCAATCACTTTATCGGCAAACCAGGTTTTGAGGCCCAGTGCGGTGCTCAGATAAGGAAAGATCATTTTTGAGGAGGCATTGATTTCAAACTCCGCAGTGTATTTGAATTTGTTTTCCATAATAAAAAGATTCTCAAGGGGTATTGCCCATAATTTGAAGCAAGATAAAAAAGATTTGGTAAAAACTTGCTTTTTGATAAAGGAGTTTGTTACATTTGCACTCCGATTTTGAAACGGCGAGGTAGCTCAGGTGGTTAGAGCGTTGGATTCATAACCCAAAGGTCGGGGGTTCAACTCCCCCCCCTCGCTACATAAACAGCAAGAGTAGTAAGCAAGAGCAAGAGAACTTTTATAAAGATAATCTCTTGCTCTTGCTCTTGCTCACACTCTTGCTTATTTTTTTATACAGGAAAAATATAATTATAATATTCCCCATCCAAATCATCTCATCATTTAATATTCATAGTTAAAAGGAATCAATCAGGATTATACCATTAAATAATTGAGTTAAGTTAGACGCGCTTAGTACTATATTTATGTAGTAGTATTTTAATCTTCAATATTTTTTATTCACTACTTTCTCGATGCATAATTTTCAATATGGATATGATAAAATATACCCTTTTACGGTATTGATTGAAGGTGCATGTTGTCATACCTTTGTTTTGTCTTTCAACCAGTTATTTTAACAAGTCTCCATTTTTTAAAGGTTTAGTTGAACAAAACACAAAGGCTTCTTTTGTAAGAGAAGCCTTAATTTTTTTGATGTAAAATGAAATGACTAAGGATCAATCGGAATTTCTGGGGGAAAGTTTAAAATTTCTATTTTATACTCTTTATGCAAAGTTAAGATTATGATTTGCAGATTATCCGATTGACTCTGTATAATTGATGCCATCGCTTTAAGCGATGGCATCAATCGAATCATGAATATAACTATATCACTCCCCAAGTTTTCCGATTGATCCATGACTAACCTATTTGAATATCTTTTAATAATCACCTCAATAACTCCAATCATACATATTATCAGTATTGATTTTATTATTCTTCAAATGAAGAGCTTTGCTATTTTAGACGAGTAAAGACACCATTTAATCGAATAAGGTATTCTCTTGCTCATTATTTTTGATGACAGTGTTAATCAGGAAGATATATCAATATTGTAAATTCTTAATAGAGTCTTAACAAAATCGGATAAAATCTGTTGGTTACAATCTGAAAATAATTGTTAGGATTTTACTTTCAGTAAGTCGGTTGTTTTTCAATTGTTTAATTAGGGGATGAAAAATGGTTGAGGATTTTGTAGTAAATTTTTTTACTCTACTGGTTACTTTTCGCGTGGTTGTGGGTATCTACAAAAGGTTAAAGAGGACTTAATTTAGGTTTAAAGTAAAGGTAACAGATGACCTTGTTTAAGAACATGCATGTACATAGTGCGTACAATCAAGTAAGCTGCAACAGTTCTATATTATCAGGAATTACCTCTAACACTTAACAGAGCTGTGTATCAACGATATAATAAGTAATTGAATGATTACTTATTAATAAAATTAAACCCGAGTAAAAATTGTACAATTCTTTTGTACGCTATCATTAAAAAAAGAAAAACAGAGATATGGCTGGTAAACGCAATTTTCTTTTTGTTCTATTACTATTAAGTGTCTGGAGTAGTAGCGTTTGGGCGCAATGCGGGCCTGAATCAATAACTGCTACTGATTGGTGTGAGAATACATTTGCTAAATGGGAGTTTGATAATCCATCGCCAAATGCTGTATATACCTGGTATAAAGCTGGTACATACGGACCTGGTGATCTGGATGCAAACGGACAGATTCCAAGTGCGGTGAAATACGGTTCAACAACAGATCCTTTTTTTTATTCTCCTTTCAGAGTGAAGCAAGCAGATGTTCCTGTTGAAGGAATTCAATTCACTTATGTGAAATCTGTTCCATATAAAAATGTAGTGCCTTATCCTGCTACAACTCCTGCATTTACTGATGGACCAAGTACGGGTACGCCTACTTATTCAATGACCTTCAACTCAACCACTGCTATAAGATTAAATTCCATAAAAATTCCTGTAAAATTATATACGGCAGGTCAACAATATAAAATTCAGGTCGCTCTTGGTGATCTTACAGGAACAGGATCTGCAGTTTATACATTTACTCCTGAGCAGGCTACTAATATTGGGGGACAAAATTATCTCGTTACAATTCCTGTAGATCTTACCATTCCAGCGGGACCTCAAACTCTTGTAGTTAACTTTAATCCAACAGGCACAGGAAATGTTGTGGGGCAATTATTGTATGCTCCTAATCAATTTGCGGGAGGAACTTATGGACCAGTTACATTTGGACCAAGCTCTGCATACCATGCAAATGGTGGATATCCGAATGGATATACAATGATGTATGATTGGGATTATACAGTAGTGTGTCCTCCACAGACGACGCCATTGGCAAAGTTAACAACAAATGGATGTTGTATCGTTCCTTCAAGTGTTGATTTAATTACAATAAGTGCAGATAAAACAACTATTAATAGCAGTACTGAAAACGCTACATTTTCAATAACAAGGTATGCAGATATTAATAACTATTTTGTCTGGTTTTTAAATGGAGTAAAAGTCGCAGAAGGAAAAGGTAAAATATCTCATGTTTCAAATCAGGTTGGCACATGGGAAATCCGAGAATTAACAGGAAATTCTCCTTCTGATGAAGATATTAAGAATCGAAGTTGTTATGCATCTAAATCGATTTATGTAGGCGAAAGGCAAGTATTTGGCAAGGTAGATAAAATTCCTACAAATACTCCATTTTGTCTTGGAGATAGTTGGGAACTTTCAGGAACCGGACCAGGAAAATTAACATGGTCAACAGGAGGAGGAACATTAAGTAATACAACAGGTAAAAATACCACGTTTACAGCTACTTCTACTGGAACTACGGACATTATATTAACTGGTGATGTATTTACTGACAACCTTGTTGTAAATGGGACATTTTCCTCTGCCGTTTTTACGGATTTTATGACTTCATTTAAAACAGGAGATGCAAGGTCTCCTGATGGTACAATTGGTATAGCATCTAATTCAGGTTTCTGGGGAGTTCAGACAGATTGGAGTCCTAGTACTTCCTTGCCATATGTAGTTGGAAATCCCGGAAATTTTCTAGTCATTAACGGTGTCGCAGATGGCTCTCAGAAAACACTTGTCTGGGGGCAAACAGTAGGTGTTCAGCCAGGAAAAGAATATATGTTTTCTCTTGATCTGACCTCCGTTTCTTATGCTATAGGAAGTGATGTAGGGGATGTGGCTAAACCTGCGACTCCTCCTTTTAGAGATGTGGTATTAGATGTGCTTGTGAATGGAGTTTCAGTGGGACAAGCATCTACAAATTTTGCAGCTAATGGAGGAACTGCTGCAGTAGGAAAGTGGTCAACTTTCAAATTTCCCTGGATTGCAGGATTAACTGAAACAAATGCGACTCTGGAGATAAGACAAATTTCCCCAATTCCATCTGAAAGTAGAGGCTATGACTATGGTCTTGATAATATAATCTTTGGAGGATTTGTTACTCAAGAAGATATACTAACAGTTGGGCCAGTTGTTGACTGTTCAAAGATTTTTGCAGATTCGAGCGCATGTGTGCAGGATTCACTTGTTGATCTTACTGCTACTGTATCGGGAGGCTTAATTTTTGATCATTGGGAATTGAAATCTAATCCAGGTGTATCTGTTGGTACAGCAAATCCATTAAGAGTAAAATCATTAGTTGCAACAACGTATGTCGCAGTTGGATATAGGTCCGCAGGAAATGTTCTCGTTAATGGGAATTTTGATCAGGGGGATAATGGCTTTATAAAAAATGATGCTATATATTATAAAAAAACGACTACAAACGGTGGAAATGAATATAATATAACTAATAAAACCAGTTCTGGCAATAGCTCTTGGTCTGATTTACCGCCAGCTCCAGGTCAACCAGCCAACTCTTTGATGTTTGTTGCAGATGTTTGGACTAAAGATAAAATTGTTGGTTGGGAGTTTACTGCTAATCAGGGAGATAAATTTTCATTCACAGGTTGGGTCGCCAATCAGCATATCGAGCTTCTTAAAGCAAATCCAGACCCTAAGAATGGTGCACCTGCAAAAATTGGTATTTATATAAATAATACATTAATTGCTACTGGAGAAACAGGCCTGAATCAAAACTGGTTGAAGATGGTAGGTTCTTGGACTGCAAACTTGGCAGGAACTAATACATATACATTAGAAGTAAGGAATTTAATTCCACATAATAACAGCGGAACTAACTATGGAAATGATTTAGTATTAGATGATTTTGTTTTGGCTCCCTTAATAGGAACCCCTATAGTTGATGAAACAACTACCCCCGTATGCGACCCATGTGCAATTAAAGCTTCTATTAAAGATAAAACTTATTGTGGTAACTCTGGCTATGTAAGCTTGACTCCCCATGCTTCGGAATTGCCAGGTGTTGTTTACAGCTGGTATGATAAATCTACTAACCCTAGTACTTTTTTAGGGACAACTACAGGTGGCCTTAAAGATACTATAGATGTTAGTGGGGTTCTGGAAGATGCTTCAGGTAATAAGACGGTATACTACACCAAGTCGGCTAAAGCTGTTGGGACAGTTTATAAAAAGTCGCAATCTTGTGATTCAGGTTTTGATGATAATTGGGAAAATGTAAATAATGGGCAAAATTACTTCCAATCACAATTTAAGAATACTGCCCCGATTAAAATTACAGAACTTAGTCTGGCATTAAAATCGAGCTTATCAAATACGGATACAAAATCTGGAACATTTACTATAAGCATAGTAGGAGCGAGGACATCTCCTACCAATCCTTCATCTGGGCTTGTTGCTGACATGGGTAATGTTTATGGAACATTTACTAAAAATTGGATAAGGACTAAGAGCGCTTCTGACCCAGGCGAAAAAATAGAAACTTTAATATTTCAAGGGAGCACATTAATTCTTCCTCCTGGTGATTTTTTTATTGTAGTTAATACAACTAATCAGGCCGGTAATGGTCAGATAATGATGGGTAGAAGTGATTGTAATCAAGGTGTTGTATGGGATGATTATAATGGAACAACTGTTAGTAGAAATGGTGGAGCAAAAGACGGTAACGGAAAACAAAGCGGAACTGGTTTTGTTTTCGATGTTGATTTTGAAATTCCCGCAGCTGTTTGCCCTCGGACACCAGTTGTGTTAACCGAAGACTGCCCATGCTCTCAGCCTAAAACAGTGGTAGTTAACAAGGTGTTTGATAATGATACAACATTATGTGCAGGAAGTAATTTGATTATAACAGGTGAGTATACTCTTGATGCTACTAAGCCTGTTCAAAAAGCACATAGATATTCATGGTATAAAAAAGTTGGAACTACAATTTCAGTTATAACCCCTCCAACTCTTATCACAACTTCTCCGGTTACATTAACATTAAACAATGTTACAGTTGCAAACGAAGGTACCTATTTCTTTAAAGTTGAGGATGGTGATGGAATTACAAGTAATAAGTCCTGCTACCTTGAGGATTCATTGAAACTTACTGTCAATGTTCCAAATACACCAGTAACACCAACTACAAATCAAACCATATGCAGTGGTACAAAACCAGTTGCATTTGTAACTCCCGTAGCTGCAGGTGGAGTACCTGGTGCCGGTAAGTATCAGTGGTTTGTAAACGGAAAGAAGATTGCAGGGTCGACAGGAAACGGACAAAACTATACATTTGCTTCTCCTGCTGATACAATATTTAAGAATACTTCTACTACGAATATAGTATACACTTATATAAGAAGAGATAGTTCCGGGGTGTGTCCTGCTGTAAACAGCAATCCGGTAACTATTACAGTTCAGCCTCAATTGATTCCTGGTACAATCAGTGATAATCAGACAATTTGTAAAGGTGCAGTTCCTGCTCCATTCACCTCAACTCTTGCAACAGGAGGAAGTGGAACATATACTTATAGTTGGGAACAATCTGCGAATAACATCGCATTTTCTCCGGCAACAGGAGGAACAGGTACTTCTACTAGTCTGTTTACACCAACCGCTGCAGTAAATGCGGAAGTTTACTATAGAAGAAAAGTATCTTCAGGAACTTGTCCTGATCAGTATTCGGATACTATAAAGATTTCGTTAGTACCAGATATGACAGCTGCTGTTATATCAAGCAATCAGACGATCTGTTATAATACAACTCCTGCAGATCTTGCTATTGGGACAGCACCTACAAATGGTCTTAAAGCAGGTGATGACTATACCTATGGTTGGGAATCACTTGCAGATGTGGCTGGAAGTGTGTGGACTGCTGCATCAATCAATATGCCGGGTTATGATTTTGGAACTGTATTAATGACTGATACAATGAAATATCGTCTTGTTGTAACGGGTAGCTGCGGTAATACTACTTCAAATGAAGTAACAATCAATGTACTTCCAGAACTACAAGGAGGAACTATAGCCGGAGGAGGCACTGTATGTAGCGGAGAAGATCCTGCTGATATTACTAATGTGACTTTACCAACTGGCGCAAAAGGTTCCGGAGATTATACTTATAACTGGCAGATTTCAATAAATGGCGGTGCATTTGCTTCGGGAATTCCAGGTTCATCTGGATATGCAGTTCCTCCTTTCCCGGCAAATACTGGAACTACTGCCATTACATATACGGTAAAAAGAGGTGTTACATCAACATACTGCCCTACACCTACAGCAGAAAGTAATGAGGTGACTTATACTGTAAATCCAACGGTTAAGGCGGGATCTATTAAAGATGATCAGACAAAATGTAGTGGAAATGCAATTGATGCATTAGTAGAGGATACGGCTCCAACCGGTGGTGATGGGACGAATTACACTTATCAATGGCAGTATTCTACAACAGGTTTATCTGGATCGTTCGTAAATGTTCCTGGAGCAGCAACAGGTAGCAGCTTTACACCAGATCCTCAGGCTTCAACAATTTACTTTGCACGTTTAGACAATTCTCCAGGGTGTCAAGGAGTATTAACTGATCCGGTTAAAATAACTATTCTGCCAGGAATTCTGGCTGGTAGCATAGGAGCTTCTGATCAGGACATTTGCAGTGGTTCTACACCTGCTTTAATATCAACTGTGACCCCTCCTTCCAATGTTTCTGCAGCAGCGGTATCTTCATGGGAATATTTTAATACAACGGCTGGAACCTGGGACATTGCTCCAGCTCAGGCAAATCCAAACGATTTGACATATCAGTATCCAGCAACATTATCAGCTGGAACCTTGCTGATTAGAAAAGCAGTTTATGATCCAAATGGACCTGCTTTATGTAATTCTGCCCAAACAGCTCCAGTTACAATTACAATATGGGATATTTTAAAGCCAGGACAGATAGGTGCTAATCAAACTATATGCGAGGATGGTGATCCTGTTGCATTTACTGGTACACCTGCAACAGGAGGGAAGGATGATAAAGCATATAGGTATTACTGGCAGTATTCAACTAATGGAATAAGCTGGACTACTATAAATAATTCAGATAGTCCTGTTTATGATCCAGGAGCTTTGAATGTCACAACCAGATACAGAAGAGTTGTTAATGATGATTTAGGTTGCGGTCCGGTGAATAGCAATGAAGTGATTGTCACTGTAAATCCAAACCTTACTCCGTATGTCAAAATCAGTGATCCACTTGAATCTTGTCATGGTGAATTGGTTAAGTTTGATTTGATTGATAGTACTAACCTTGGTCTGAATCCTACTTATGAGTGGTCAGTGGGTGGTTCGGTGCAAGGAACAAATAGTCCATCTTTCTCCACTACTTCGCTTGCGGATGGAGAAATAGTTTTCCTGAAAGTCAAATCTTCTGAAAAATGTATTACGCCAGGAACTGATCCAGCCATGTCAAATGCAGTAACTGTTAAAATTTTAAGTAACATTACTCCAAAGATTGTGTTAGCCGCCCCTGATAAAATCTGTGCGGGAACAAGCTATACAGTTATACCTGAAACAGCAAGTGGGGGAGGTGCTAATCCAACTTATCAGTGGTTCAAAAATGGTCAGCCTGTTGGAGGAGGATTATCTTATGCCGGAGTATTTGATGATGGTGATCAGATCAATGTGATCATGACTTCAGTTCTTGGATGCGTTGAGCCGGGTACAAATCCTGCGACATCTAACACCATTACAATGCAAGTACTTCCAATTCCTCAACCAAACATTGCAGAGTCTAATGCAACATTCTGTTCAGGTGAGGATACAACTTATACAGCTATTGTAGGTGCCGGAACAACATTAATGTGGTACAAAGATGGTCTTCCGATAAATATTACTACACCAACATTAACAGTAAATCAATCAGGTTTGTACTACTTAAAAGAAGATAATGGTGTTTGTCCAAGATTCTCGGATACTGTATTGGTTAATGTAATACCGACACCAGTAGCAAATGCAGGAAGTGACATCTATGTTCTTGAAAATACTATTGTAACCTTGAATGGTAGCGGAGGTGATCTTTATTCCTGGTCTCCAGCGACAGGATTGAGTTTCACGGATATTCCAAATCCTACATTTACAGCGAAAGAAAACACTATATACATGCTAACTGTAGCTGATGCTACAAATACATGTTCTTCTACAGATGAGGTTCAGATATTTGTTGAAAGACCTGTAAGAATTCCGAATGCATTCACTCCGAACAAAGACGGTAATAATGATACCTGGGAAATTGAAAATATCAACGGATTCCCGAATGTAACATTTGAAGTGTATAATCGTTGGGGAACACTTGTTTGGAAGTCAACCGGAAACCTGAAAATGTGGGATGGTACAAACTACCGTAATGGTGAAGTGCTGCCTGATGGAACATACTTCTATGTGATAGATCTGCATAGTGTAATCTTCTCAGAGCCTTATTCCGGATATGTACAGATTTTGAAATAAGGGTAAAAGGCTTAAAGCTTAAAGTATAAAGTTGAAAGTATAAAGTTGAGAGTATACTTACCTTTGTCATCCTGAGCTCTGCGAAGGATCTGAGGATTAAAGAAAAACAGATCCCTCGTTCCTCGGGATGACAAAAAAAGTTGAAAGCTTAAAGTTAAATTGAAAACATAAGGCATTCATAAAGTCCTGCTCCTTGTGGACGGGCAACTAACAAAAGATTTAAGTAAGAGTTAAATGGCAATTATGAAAAAATATTACTTATCGGCCTTACTAGTATTAATATGTTCGGTATTTGCTTTGGGGCAGCAGAAACCGCAATATTCGCTATATATGGTTAACCCTTTTATGCTGAATCCTGCGGTATCCGGTACTGAAGATTATACAGATATCAGATTAGGTTTCCGGAAACAATGGGTCAACTTTGAAGGCGCTCCTCGTACAATGTACCTAAGTGCACACACGGCTCTTGGTAAATCCAGAGTTACCAATAACAGGTCAAAGAATAAGAAAAATGGTTTTCATGGTGTCGGAGCTATCATCTCTAATGATGTTATCGGTCCCACAAAAACCACGAACATAGATCTTGCTTATTCTTATCATCTGCAGGTAGCTAGTAATCTATTTGCTTCCTTAGGTATTATGGGTGGACTTCAGCAATATTCCTTAAATGCCAATATGCTGCATACTGCAAATCCAGACGATGCTCTGCTGGTAAGTTCTACCAATACTTCTCTTGCAGATATAAATACCGGATTCTGGTTATATTCTGATAAGTTTTATGTCGGAGGTTCTATGGTTCAGGTGATGCCTCAAAAACTTTATAATGCAAAGGAAGGGGCTATCTCTTCGGGTAAGCTATCTCAGCATTATTTTGTAACGGCAGGTTATAGGTTCCCTATCGGATATGATTTTGCTCTTATTCCGTCTTTCTGTGTAAAAGCAGTTGATCCAGCGCCTGTTTCTTTTGATATCAATACAAAACTGAGATACAAAGACTTTTTATGGGCCGGGGTGTCTTATCGTAATACTGATGCCGTCGCATTTCTTGCAGGAGTTATCATTAACAATACATGGGACATAAGCTATGCCTATGATTATACAACAAGTGATATAAGACTTTATAGTGCAGGATCTCATGAAATTGTTGTCGGATATAGATTAAAACCGAAGAACAGGGTTATTTGTCCGTCGCACTTCTGGTAGGAAGTGAACTGGGTATTTGATTGAACTGGGATTTGTGGGATTATTTTGTCTGAACTGGGATCCATGGGATTAAGGGATGGACAGGATTATCTACGAAGAGGATTTGTAGGATTGTGTGGATAAACAGGATTGATTGTCTGAACTGGGATTCATGGGATTAAAGGATAGACAGGATTATCTACGACTATCTTCGAATACAAGATATAGTTTTGAATTATATAAAGGGGGGCGAAAGCCACCCTTATTTTTTTATTGTGGATTATCTTTGATTAAGAATTAGGTGCTTTTGAGATTTTTTTTGAATATTGATTATATTGCATCATTAATTTTTAATAAAGTTTTAACCAGCTAATTTTTATGAAATACAGTGAATTGACCGGTCGGATAATCGGTTGTGCTATGGAGGTTCACAAGTCATTAGGAAACGGATTTCAGGAAGTTATTTATCAGAGAGCACTCGGGATCGAATTCGATTTTAAAAAATTGTTATATGTCCGAGAAGAGGAAAAACCTGTATTCTATCGTGACATACCAATAGGAAGCAGGAGGGTTGATTTTATAGTAGAGGATAATATCCTAATAGAGCTCAAAGCAATTTCTAAGTTGGAAGATGTACATCTTGCTCAAGCAATCAATTATATGGAAGCCTTTAAGATGGAGATATGCCTTCTTATTAACTTCGGATCCAGAAGCATGGAATTTCGGAGACTGGAAAATAAAAAGCTACTAAGGTAAACTGATTCTTCACATTCCAATCTCTCCTAATTTATCCTGTTTATCCCGCCCCATCCTATAAATCCTCTTCGCAGATAATCCTGTCGAAGATAATCCTGTCTATCCCTTAATCCCATGGATCCCAGTTCAGACAATTAATCCCATGAATCCCATTTAGATAATTTATCCTATTTATCCACCCATCCCCTAAATCCTCATCGTAGATAATCCTGTCTATCCCTTATTCCCATGGATCCCAGTTCAGACAAATAATCCCATGGATCTCTGTTTAGACAATTTATCCTATTTATCCACCTCATCCTCTAAATCCTCGTCGTAGATAATCCTGTCTATCCCTTAATCCCATGGATCCCAGTTCAGACAAAATAATCCCATAAGTCCCAGTTCAGACATTTTTTTCCTGTCTATCTTTCTCATCCATGGATCCCAGTTCAGACAAAAAATCCCACTTCTCCCATTTCCTCCCCATAAATAGCGAGCAGAATTTATTTGACTTTTTAGAATAGGAAAAATCCGTATAAAATTTAGCTTTTTACATTATTTTGAATAAATGTGGATAAAAAAATAAATACCTCAAGGGAAGTTTTTTATATATTTACAGCATTGCATTGAAAAACAATGTTATAATGTGATTTTTTAGACCAGGCTATGTAAAATTGTTTAGATTTAAATAGAAAAAAAAATCTTACATTTTTTGCTTTAGATTTAAATATGAAGGAAATTTATATAGATGAATAGTGCATTCGTCTATGTAATTAATGCACTGGTCTAGATTTTAAAAATCCGTCTTATAGAATTTATTTATACACTTTTAAATTATTTTTTATAGTGAATTATTGGTTTCACCTCATATCAGAAATAAAAAGTATCAGGTTTGGCGTTCTGATTGTTCTTTTGATTTTTTCAGGAGTTTCAGATTGTATTGCACAGGAAAAGACGATTTCAGCTGGTCTGGAAGGGCTCAAGAGTATTGAAAGTATCAATAACAGGGCGTCTGTGATAATGGATTCCATTGATAAGTACTATGATAAAGTTGCGAATTCCGGTGCATACCAAACCCTTATAGACGGCCAAAATCTCAAACTGCCTTATGCTATTCTGGGCAAACCGAAAGATAAGAAGGAACAGAATGATCAGGTAGAAAAGAACTACATGATCATTGTAAATAAGATTAACCTGGATCCGGTAAGAGGAATGACAGCTGAAATTTCAATGAAGCTGATGCTGAAGACAGGTAAATTCCTTTATTTCATGGCTGATAATGTCCCTCTTTCTAAATCAGGTAAACTTAGAGGGGAAATGAGTCTTTTCCTTGTCAAAACTGATTCTATTTCAATAGGTGAGGGTTATAAAGTGGTGTTTAAGGGCATGGATAATCCTAATAGGGCCTATTCATATGTTACATTTGATTGCAGGGGTTTTAAAGAGATCTACCTCAATGGTCAGTTAAAATTTAATCAAAACGCTATTGTTGAGTATAATGAAAAAGGCGAAAAAGCCAAACGACCATTTAAGCTTGATTTTTTTGTAAATGCGGATAAGTTATCCAACCTGGTTGTTTCTCTTTATAATATCCCCCCGTTTGAGTTCGCAAGGCTTCCAGGCTTTAAATGTACCATTGATACTTTAGTCCTTGATAAAAGCGATAAAAGAAATGCACCTAAGTTTTCTCTTCCCCAATGGTATCTGGATTCGCTACAAAAGAAAGAACCAGGCCTGAATCAAAGTCTTTATGGTTCCGATCTCTGGGAAGGGGTTTACATACCTTCTATAAAAATAATTATTCCCCGGAGCATGAGTGAAGGTGCTCCTAAAGAAATAACACCTGTTTCAGTAAGAAGCATTATCGTTGATGCAAATGGCATCACCGCTTTGGCATCTGCAGGCAATATACTTGGTAATGCAAAAGGTAATGGCGACGGCGATATGAAGGGATTTAAATACCATATAGATTCACTCAGGATAAATGTCATAGCTAACACACTTTCGCGTGCAGGATTTTATGGTGGAATGAGTTTCCCGGTTTGCAAGCAGGATTCCAAAGTTGCTTTTGGATTAACCCTTTCAAGAAATATGAAAGATGATTCGGAATTGAATTATGATGGGTATGGACTGCTTAAGGCAAATCTGAATATGAATGCTTTTGGAATGGCTCAATTAGGGCTTACTAATTTGAGACTTGATTTTCAATACAGAGACAAGCAGTTTTTCCCAAAAGCAACAATCGATGGAAGTATTATAATTGCGGTAACGAAGAAAAACGATGATCCTGCTGCAAAGCCCGATTCAACACCTGCAGGTAATTTCGGTGTAGAGTTTGGCGGGCTTGTAGTGTCCAGCGAAGCACCATACATAGGGCAGGCAAAAGACTTTTTTATGCGGATAAAAACGGGAGACCTCTCATCCAAAATGGCGGGTTTACCGGTCACTATCAAAGATCCGATTTTTAAATTTGAAAATGGTAATCAACGGTTTGGACTCGGATTGACTCTTGGTATTCACCTTACCAAATCCAGTGGCAATTCCAGTGAAAGTTCTAGTGGCTTTGGCGGTGAGGCTACATTTTTTATATGGACTAAAAGAAATGCTTCAACCAAAAAGTGGGGATATGATGATTTTCAGCTGACCGCTATCAACATAGGTGCCGACCTTGGTGCTGTTAAGTTACATGGCAGCCTCGAAATGTTCAATAATGATTTGGTTTATGGAAAAGGTTACTGCGGAAATCTATCACTGGATATCATAGACAAGATAAAAGTAGAAGGAGCTGCTATATTCGGACGAAAATCAACTGTAGCGGAACCTCTTACGAAAGAAGTTGAAAATCTGCTTGCGGATGGTGGAGAGCTAAAATTCCCGTCAACGGATGAAGATACCAAAGCTCCTTCAGCTACCATGTATCGTTACTGGTTTTTAGATGCCAGGGTATCCTTTACTCCCGGTATTCCTATTGGAACAGGGATTGAAATCAATTCTTTTACCGGAGGTATTTATTATAACATGGCTATGGTCCCACCAAATATGGAAGGGAAAAAGCCAACCACAGTAGAATGCAAGACGGTTTCCGGAAGAACCTATAATCCTGAAAAAGGCGTAGGCGGTTTGCTTGCGGGTATTGGCCTGCAGTCTATGGGAGGAGGAAATGTCTTTAACGGAGATATCAACTTCGGTATAGAATTTAATTTAAACGGGATGGGCGTTCTGAGGCTTGCTACCTGGGGAGGTGTTAATTTCATAACCATGAACTTTTCTCCTTCCGGTGTGGAAGCAGTAGCATCTAAAATGAGTCCTAAAGGATTAGGAGAAAATACAGAGACGGAAACAAGAGCTTCAGAGCCTCCAAAGTCATCCATTGCAGCCAGTTGGTTTGTGCAGTATGATGTCCCTAATAAAACTTTGCAGGGCGACTTTGATATCTATATGAATCTGGCTGGTGTGATCAAAGGAAATCAGGGAGGTAATAAGGCCGGAAGAATCTCCATTTATGCTTCAGGAATAGAGAAGAAGTGGTACCTCTATGTCGGTAAACCTGTAGAAGGAGAAATGATAGGAGTGAATGTTGCAGGGCTTGCTGATATAGGAGGATATTTCTGTGTCGGAAGTGTGCTCCCCATACCGCCGATAGCGCCTATGCCTCCGGAGATCGGAAAAGTTGTTGATATTGATTATGATCTGCTTGCAATGGGCGGGGGAATGTCTCTGGGCTCTCGCTTAAAAGTCCAGGGATTTGCAGGGGCGAACATACCTTTATGTAATATAAAAGTAGGATTTGATTTTCTTTTGCTATCGGGATTTGATTTGCTGATCGCTCAGTCTACCTTGCCTGTCTATTGTAACGGAAGCGGAGAACGTGGTATAAACAGATGGTATTCTACTGGTCAGGCTTATTTATATGGAGACGTAAGTTTAAAAGCCTCTTATTCCTGTTTTATTTCAGGAAGTGTAAATCTGATGACTTTATATATTAAAGCTTATGTTTTTGCGCAATTGCCTAAGCCTACATATCTGACAGGAGGATTAGAAGTTGGATTCAGAATAAAACGATTGGGTAGCTTTAAAAAAAGGATTAATATAGAAATTGGTGAAATTTGCGCTTCCAATACCCTGGAAACAGCGGTCAATTTCATTTCAGCCATAGATCCTGCATCAGATCAGAAGGATGTGCCTGTCGGGACTCCTATCAGAGTGTTTTTCTCAAATCCTATAGAAACCTTTACCTATTCAATCAAAACTGGAGATAAGCCTAATACAATTTATCGTGCTCACATAGTAGAAGATTCAATTAAAGTATCTACTCCAAAAGGAAAAGTAAATGTAGAGCTTGATTTAAGTACTGATGGTGATCAGTTGACCATTCGTCCATTGAATGTTCTGCCTGAAAATACCTTGATTACTGTTACTGCAAAAGTAGTTACACAATATCGGACTCCAGACGGTTGGGTAAACGTTAAAGGGGCTGCAGAAACGAAAACAGTCACCTTTACGACTGCAGCAGAACAGAATAAAATACCAGTTACGGATATCTATTATTCCTATCCATTACCGGATATGAAAAACTTTTATAAAAATGAATCGCGAACAGGTTATGTACGTCTATCGGTGTTGCCCAATAAAGCTGTGAAGCTGGCACCAGGATATGAGTTTAATATTGGTGTTTATAAAAACGGTCAGGAAGTTGACAGGTCTAATCAGATTCAGTATAAGGCGGTAAGCGGTGAGAATAATTTTACATTCGAGATCCCTACTATGAACCTGGACAACAATATCACTTATACACTTAAGATCATGAAGTCTCCGGTTGGGGATGCTTCGAAAGAATCATATACAAAGAATAATAATGTATCTGTTGGTACAATTGAAAGTGTTAAGCCTGATACTGTTATCCTGGAATATAACTTTACCACCAGCAGTAGCCAGACTTTTATTGCTAAAATGGGCTCTCTGAATACCACTTATTCAGAAGTGTTTGACGGAGTGATTGCTGCCGAACTTTCCCTGAACAAGGCGTCCAAAGGAACAGGCTCAAGAATTGAAGCATTGTCTGAACCTGAAATGAAAGGTTTTATAAATAAAGGAGTACAGGTCTGCGATCCTTTGGTTCAGTTTGGTGCCATTCAATATGATAAAGCTTCCATAGATCAACTTGAGGCAATTATCAAACAGATACCTGCTGTGGGTGCTAAGATAAGTAATAACACTAATGGGAGTGCTTATACAACAGTCAATTCAATGCTTTCCGATCTTAATGACTATCTCACGAATGTGAATATGGAATGTCTGATCAAAGGTGAATGTAGTTCTGATCAAATAAGGAAGTTTACAATACCGAAAGGGACCTTTACGCTGCCCATAGGATATTATCTTCCCGGAGCAGATACTCCAAATCACGTATTTAATATTTCAATCAAACTTGATAAGGATCTGATATTACCAAAATAATGAAGAAGCTACTTTTTATACCGTTTTTATTAATTGTCAGGCTTGCTTTTGGTCAATCTGACTCACTATTCCTGCTTCATTATTATCAGCCAGATAAAGGTTTAATGATTAAGTGGATTCCGAAATCTTATGAGGTATTTCAGGAAGGGTTCAAAACAGGATACAACCTTTACAGAGCTGAAGTTAAATCTGTAAATGGTGGGGAAAAAACAGGAGAATACATCAAGTTGAATACAGAGCCAATTTCTTTTTGGAAGAAAGAAAAACTGGATGCAGAGGTCAAGAAAGATCCGAATCTTGAAATAGCATTGATGTATATCAATAGCACAGAAGAAATGCTGAAAAGACCACCAGCCCAAAATCCTGCAGAAGCTGTACAAGATGCGAATACCAAAGAAATGTTTCATCTGCTCGGATCTTTTACTGCTATAGGCAAAAACAAAGTAGCAGAAGCATTGGGAGTATATTTTCTGGATAACACAGTAACTCCTGATAAGAAATACTTATACAAAATTGAAGTGGCAGGACAGGCTAAGATCAGAGGATATCTTCTCGTAATGCCTTTGAGAAATGCAACCAAGGAAAAGACATTAGGAGTCAATGCAAGACTTACTCCCGGAGCTGTTTACCTTGACTGGTTTAATAACGGAAATAAAAACTTTCCTTATTTCAATGTTTACAGATCTGAGAAGAAGACCGGAACTTATGCTAAGTTGAATAAAATCCCCTTGGCGGGAACATCAGGTAATGCAGAGTTCTCAGAGAATACCTCCATGTACATCGATTCCATTCAGCAATACAACAAAACATTTTATTATAAAATTGTTGGGGTAAATGCTTTTGAATCGGAAGGTATTCCTTCAGATCCAGTGGAAGTTAAAACGTTTTACATGCTGAAAAACTATCCTGTTATAACAGATTCAAAAAATCCTCAAGGACAGGAAATAGAAATTTCCTGGGCTATTGATCCTGAAGATAAACCTTATATCAAGGGGTATTCGGTTTTCAGATCAGATAAGGCAGATGGTTCCTATTTTAAAGTTCATAAAGACCTTCTTAAACCGGAGAAGCAGATCTTTCTTGATCAGACAGAAAAGGGCAGTTCAAACTACTACATCGTCTCTGCTTATGGAGCGAGCGGAGATTCCATGAATTCTCTTATGCACATGCGTTTGCTGGTAGATTCAATTCCTCCTTCCAAACCTGAAATAGTATTTGGCGTCTGTGATACGAATGGTATCGTGACCATCAGGTGGAAGAGGAATAAAGAAAAAGACATGCTTGGATATAGGGTATTTAAGAATGACAGATTAATTGGGGAGCCATTAAGAGTAATACCAGGGCATACAGAGGATACTTTGATAGTTGATACAGTGAATCTGAAGAGACCTTTTAATAAAGTTTATTATCGTATTGCAGCCCTGGATAAGCATTTTAATCCTTCTGTACCTTCTGAATATTTTCATGTAGTGCTGCCTGACCTGAATCCACCCACAAACGGATATTTTAAAGAGTATCAGGTAGGAATGAGCGGCATTTATCTAACCTGGGAAACAAGCAGTGCCTATGATCTGAAGAGTATGATCCTGCTGAGAAAAAGTGATGAAGAGTTTGAATATAAAACCATCAAGGTTTTCAGTGGGGACAGTCTTCATATTTCTGCTTACACAGACACCAGTACCAGAGCTTTTGTAAACTACCAGTATGTATTGGTGGCAGAAGATCTGGCAGGTCTGAAATCGGAGCAATCAAAGCCGATAACAGCGCAGCAGTTGGATAAAAGAAAAATTCTTGCCGTATCTGAGCTGAAGGCTATTGTCAGTAAGGAAAACAAAATGATCAAGCTGAGTTGGCAGTATCCGGGAAATGCCAAAGGCTTTAAATTATACAGATCCAGAAACAACGGACCACTGGAAACTTATGAATTCATAGGTGGTGAAAAGCGTGAGTTCTATGACAAGTGGCTAAAGCCAAAATCTAAATACACGTACCTGATGGTAGCAGAAATCAACGACGGTTACCAGTCAGGATACAGTAATAAAATTGAAGTGACTTATTGATATAAATGCTATGAGAACTTTTACAAGAATATCTATTTTTTTATTATTTCTTTTTATAACCTCTGTGTCATGGTCACAGGTGGTTTTTGTAAATGGAGCCTATGAGAAAAGTGTATCAGATGGAACTTCCTGGGACACTCCATATAAAACTATACAAGAAGCAATTGATGCAGCTAAGCCCGGTGATTCTATATGGATTGCGAAGGGGGAGTATAATACACCGGAGGGATCAGATGGTTATACAGTTGATAAGAGTTTGTTGATTTTTGGAGGCTTTGATGGGAGTGAAAAGAGTTTTGGAAAGAGGGATCATAAGGTGAATGTGACGAGTTTGATAAGTGGGGATGGTTCAGTCACAAGATATTTGTTTAAATTGAATCAGGACGATTTAAAGTTTGAGTTAAATGGGTTATCAATTTCAGAATCCTATAGTGTTGTACTAATAGTTGGTAAATTTAATTCTATTCAAATTAAATTTGCCAATTGTTTGATATATAATATTGGTAATTTTTTTATAGGACATAATGACAATGAAAATGCAAATTTACTTACTAGCCAATTATTAATAGAAAATTGTGAAATTAATGATGTTGGAAATGGCTATGGGAAATTTCACAAGATTGAAATTCACAATTCAGAGATTAAAAATATAAAGAGTTATTTTTTTACAGGATTTTGCAATGGCGATTTTATTGTGTCTAATAGTCAATTAACCAATATAACTACACTTACAGTTGGTTTTGGTGAGCAAAATTTTATTCTTGAAAATAGCACTATTAATAATGAAAGATATCGATCTTCTAATCCTTTATTTTTAGGAATGGTTTCATTAAAAATTATAAATAGTCAAATTTTAGATTATGAAGGATTACTTATTTATTCAGACCGTAATAGAAGTGTAAGTTTACAAAATTCTGTTTTTAAAAATATAAATAACGGATCAAATTCGGTTATATCTTTGAACGGATCTGTGTTTAATGACTGTGCAATTGAAAATTGCACATTTGAAAATTGTAGTGGATATTTTCAGGGGAACTTTAATTCTTTTAAAAGTTAAAAACTCTACATTTAAAAATAATACAGATTTTTATTTCACTGGTAATTCCCAAAAAGAGGTAACTATAGAAGGCTGCACTTTTGAAAATATGAAAATCAGCAGTGAAAATTATATGAATAATGGGATTTTTAAGATAGAAGGAGATGCTAACTTCACTTTAAATAAGTCCATAATTATCAATTCTGATTTAGGACTAGGTTTATACCTACCTAAATTAAAGGGCACAATTCAAATTCAAAATTCAGAATTTGTCAATAATAAATTTTGGGTGTTATTCTCTGCTGGGGTTAGTAAGAGTCTATTGATGGATAATACTATTTTTAGTTCAAACAAAGGGAGTATCTTTTTGAATGCAACTGTGACAGATTTTTTAAAACTGGAGAATTTAGATTTTACAGACAACGATTTTGGGTATCAATTTACTATAACTATAAATGGTAAGAAAGCAGATATAGTTAATTGTAATTTTGATTTTGGAAATTATAATCATTCAGGAGATATTTTATTCAATATCTCCAATGTAAAAGATTTGAGCTTTACTAATAATAACTTTACAAAATGCTATTATAGAAGTTTAATTGCATTCTATGATGTTGAAATGGCTAAGTTAGATGGTTTGACCATAAGAAACTCTTATTTTAATTATGGTATTTCATTTCAATTGGTTGATGACTTTAATTTAACTAACAGTACCTTCAGCAATATACAAATGAATAGTGACGATGGTTTTTCTGCTTTTTCTCTTATCTCTGGAAGTTCAAGTATAAAAGTTTCTGGTTGTTTATTTGAAAATATCTCTTCATTGACTGGCCCTTCTGTTTTAACTTTAACAAATATTTCAAATAATAAATGTGAAATCAACAATTCCACATTTAAAAACAATTCTTCTAAAAAGGATGGAGGTGCGATAAAATGTGAACCAGGTATAAGTCTAAGTTTGACTAAGTCCTCTTTTATAAACAATCATACAGAGGGTACTGGAGGCGCTGTCTATTCTTTCAATGATTTGATTGTGAAAGAATGTTTGTTCGAAGGAAATAAGTCTGATATTAATGGAGGAGCTGTATATGCCTTTAATAATCCCCAATTTTTTAATTGCACTTTTAGAAATAACTCAGCATTAAAACAAGGAGGTGCGATAGGAGTATGGGGAGGAACAAGTGAAGTTTATAACAGCATGTTTATTGGTAATAGTGCCCCTGAAGATCCGGTAGCCTTTGGAGGCTATACTAGTCTGTATTTTAATAACACTTTATTCTACGGAAATTTAGGGAGTAAAAATAATTTTCTGTTTGGAGATATTACACCATATAGCAATACTAGAAAGTATTTTATACGTAATTCAATAATCTGGAATAATTCATCATCAAAATTAGATTGTGATATTCAATACTCCAACATTCAAGGCAGTTATCCCGGCAAAGGTAATCTCGATCTTGATCCCAAATTTGCAGATCCTGAAAACGGTGATTTCAGATTGTTATGTTCCTCGGAGTTAATCAATAAAGGCTCCAATGAATTTGCATCAGATGAACCTGATGCTTATGGTACTCCTCGTATATATGCAGATACTGTGGATATGGGACCTTTTGAATTTCCCGGTGATCCGAATGTGTCAAGAGCAGTTCCCGGTCCTGACTTTAGTTTTTCTAATGCAAGTCCATGCATCAATGAGCTCGTGTCTATAAAAAATATTACTCCAAGAAAAGAATATTTTACCTACAAATGGAATTTCGGAGAGGGGGATTTACTCACTTCAGCAATAGATACTTCCTATTCCTATAATAAATCAGGGAAGTATGTTGTTAAGTTGATTGCTACTAATTCCTGTGGCCGTTCTGTAAGTACGACAAAGGAGGTAGAAGTGAAGCCTTCTTTTATTCCTTCTATTTCATACCCAACAATGGTATTACATGACGATACCATCTCATTTTCTACCAATGCAAAATGTTCGAGTCTTGCCTGGTCGGTTACAGGAGGGACGATACAAAGCGGAAACGGTACCAATAAAATCCTTGTCAAGTGGGGAGATGGTGCATCCGGAATTGGTAAAGTTCAATTGCTTGCGACCAACTGTGGCAGTAGTAATGTTTGTGAATTTCCAGTAGAGATTGATGTGCCGATAATGCCGGCCTCCAATCCTGTTAAAGGAAAATCTACAGTTTGTCAGGAAGCTACAGAAGTTTATACTGTGATGAACAAAGCTTATGTACCCGGAGCTGTTTATTTCTGGTCAGCGAAAGGCGGATCCATCAGTGGCAAAACTTCAGGTTACGGTCTTGATTCGATTTCTGTCAAGTGGGGAAATTCTGTTGGAAAAGGTGTGGTCTATCTGAATATTACTAATGAGATTAAAAACACAACCATTATTGATTCATTCATTGTTCAGATAAAACCAGGATTTAATATCAATGATAACAAACGAGAATTTTGTGCAGGTTCGGAATACCAATTTGGAACAGACATAAGCGGTAGTTTTACCTGGAAAACTAGTGGACCCGAACATCAGGTTGAAGCTTCAACCGGGAAAATAAAGTTCGGGGCAACAGGTGGTTCATTTTTCGTTTCTGCTATTGCAGCAGATGGAACTTCATTTTGCAAAACTGAAGATACCTTAAATATATTTGTGAGAAATGCCCCAGTTATTGATTCTGTAGTTGGGGAAAGAGAAGTAAGACCACAGACGATCTACCAATATAAGGTTTACCACACAGGAGATGAAAGTGAAGTAAAATGGCAACCTCTTAATACTAATAACTGGATCAGTGGTAATCCTGCGGATATCTCCTGGCAGTCCGGAGAGCAGTACTTGCCTTATGGCTTTAATGTTTATCTGCAATCAAAGGGACTAAGTTGTATATCTGAAACTGTTTTATATCAGGTAAAACCTGAATTTGTTTATAGCATCAGCGGACCGGATCAGCCTTGTGTTTCAACTTGTCAGACATATCAGCTCAATGACGATCCTGAGGTTGAGGAAGTTTTTAAATGGAAGCTTAATGGAAATATCCTGGCCGATAAGACTAATAATATATCTGTAGAATTTACAAAGCCGGGAAACAATGTACTGGAAGCAAGTATTGACAGAAATGGCAAGACCTACAATATTACCAAAAAGGTTCTTGTCGATTACGTTCCGGGAGAAGTTTCTGTTCAGGGGCCAAATGTCATAAAACCTGAAGGTGGAGGGACTTACACCTATATTATTTCCAACCGTTCAAATCTTGAAGTACATATCGATGTTACAGGAGCAGAATCTCATTCCATACTCAATGATGTTCTGACAGTGACATGGAATACGAGTGGCCCATACCAGATCTTAGCTTATGGAACAACGGCAGGAAAAGAATGTACTACCGTGCCTTATAAGTTGAATGTGAGCAAAGCTCCGGTTCTTTCGAAGGAAATAATATTAAGGTCAGGTAGTCTTTGTCCTAACACGCAGAATACATACATTATTCAGACAGATGAACTGGTGGAAGATGTAAGGTGGACACTGAATGGAGGAGGAACCATTATCAATTCTGACAAAGGATTTGCAACGATTCAATGGGGGGAGAATACGGGAACATTCACTTTGTCGGTTGCATATAAACGGTTCGGAGATCAATCGTTTTCCAAAAGTATTGTAATTAACGAACCTCCGAAACCTCAGATTAAAGATGCAATTGTTTGTGGTGAGAACCTAACCGATCTTTCAACAACCTCAACATACAAAACATATCGGTGGTCCCTTGAACCATTGGGGCAACACCTTTCAGATCAGGCAAAGGTTTCAGTGAATAAAGGCGGAGTTTACACAGTTAAGATTACTGATGATAACGGCTGTTCTGCCATTGCATCAAAGAATATACTTGCAGTACCACAACCGATTGCCAAGCTGAATACTTCTTCAAGAAGTATTTGTATTAGAGATGAGGTTTTTCCTGTGTCATTAGCTACCATCGAAGGAGCTGATTATGTATATCAATGGTCTGCTGATGGAAAGGTGTTAAGTAATACAGCTTCCACTTATTCTTTTAATCAGGATATAACAAAAGCGGGAGTACATTCCTACAAAGTAAAAGCTACTTCATCTGGCGTTTGTACTGCTGAAGATTCTGTAACTTTTACCATAGTTAAATGTGATAGCACAGGTGGTAATGGAGGCGGCGGATTGCCTTGTAATGATGTTGTTTCTTTTACAGTTTCAGGATACCAGCCATTTGCTTTTGAAAATACATCCCAGATGTCCAGAGGTTACAAATGGGACTTTGGAGACGGGACAACCAGTCAGGCGGTAAAATCAGTAAGCCACGCCTATGAACAGTTAGGTACTTATCGGGTAACTCTTCAGAATGGATGTGCCATCTCAGCAAAAGAATTAAAAGTCCCTGTTCTAGCCAGATTTGCAGCACCTGAAGTGATTTGTCAGTTTAGTGAGGTTTCGTTTTCAGACTTCTCTGTTAACCTTGCAGGTTATCCGATTCGTTCCTGGTTATGGAATTTTGGTGACGGAACTACCAGCACAGAAAAAAAATCCCAAGCATATATTTAGAAGCTCTGGAAAGTTAAAGGTCAGATTAACGGTATCTGTCAATGATGACAATGGAAATGCTGTATCAGATACATTTGAGAAGGATATGGAAGTATCTGCAGCTCCTGTGATTGATTTTGTAGCGCAAAAACCTGCTTGTAATTCTGACCTTGTTAAGTTTAAAAATAATTCCGTAATCAAAACATCAGAGGCTATTTATAACTGGGATCTTGGTAATGGTCTGAAGGCAGGAATATCAGAGCCTTCTGCAAGATATGCTCCTGGTTTCAAACAAGTCTCTCTTGAAATTACTGATTTGATAGGATGCTCCTCAAGTCTGAACCAAACAATTGAAATTTTTGCTCCTGTTGAAAAGAAGCCGATACAGGTTTCCGGAAACCTTAAAATCTGTTCAGGAGACAGTGTATTGTTAAAGGCTCCTGCAAGTTCAGCTGGTTATGTATGGAATAACGGTTCTGAAATAGTATCAGATAACAGTCAGAATATTTATGTAAAGGAAAGCGGATCCTATACAGTTACCTATTCTGAATCTGCGTGCAGTATGACTACGGAAACAGTTGAGGTAAAAGTATTTGAGTTAAAAAACTCCTCTATCACTTTCAGTGGTTCAGCCTGTGAAGGTTCTGAACTGAAGGTATCCTTGTCAGAAACGAATTCAGGACAGCATACCATCTTATGGAAGCTGGAAGAAAATACTTTGCCTTTTGCATCATCAGATTTTGTTATTTCTTCTCTCACTTCTGATAATGCAGGTGTATATGCAGCAATAGTGGAAGAAAAATCCAGCGGTTGTGAATATATGGTACCGACGAAAGAATTGGTTGTAAAACCCGGGCCATATGCCCCTTATTTATATAGCATCAAACCCAATGCATGCTTAGGTGATACTATTAAAGTCATTTATCCGAACCTATATCCAAATCCTCATACAAAAAACTGGATGTTGGATAATGTTGTAATGGAAGGTGAAGATGGTGAAATACTTTCCCTGACTAAGGGCAAACCTGATTCCAAAGTCACTTTGAAAATTACAGATAATGCCACTGGTTGTAATTCAACTTCTAATGTACTGCCAATTGTATTTTCAAAAGAAATTAAACCTAGACTATCAAACAACATAGAATCATGCGAACAGGCTTCTGAATCCATAAGTATCAATGTGAAGCCTGAAGATTATGATTTTAAATGGTATAAAAACGGAGATTCAATTTCAAATTCTATTTTCAGAATGGATTTTGGTAGTCTTAGCAAACCCGATACAGGATACTATTATGCTGTGGTGATAAGTAAGGCTGTCAATGGAAATCTGGCAGGTTGCTTATCCATTACCGATACAGTGACTGTTAAACTTAAATCCTCTCCCGCAAAGCCTGAAATCTCAGGCGATAAAGAATTCTGTTCAGGTAATTCTGTTGTACTTCAAAGCTCGGTTACGAACAACATCCAGTGGAGTACCGGAGAAACGGCAAGCTCTATTACAGTGTATGAAAAAGGTGTTTACAGTGTCACTGCAACGGATATTTCTACAGGTTGTCAATCTAAGAGTACTGTGTCGATCGTTGAAAATCCTGTCCCGGACTTCAGGTTCCTGGGAACAGGTGTTTATGAGTTCTGCGGATCTGAGCCTTTAAAATTGAATGGTTTGAGTGTTTATCCTTCTTTCCAGTGGAAGCTCAATGGGGTTGAATATGGCAAACCTAATAAAGATCTGTATCCTAGAAAATCAGGAAGTTATACTGTTTTTGCCACAACTGATAAAGGTTGTGTGGGAGAATCTGATACCCTTCGTGTAAAATCCTTACCATGTGCCTGTACTGTAGTAACTACAGAAGACGGCCTGAATATAGGTTCTCTGCGTGATGCTATCAACTGTGCCAATACAAAAGCAGGACCGGATAATATAAGCTTTGCAATTGAGGGCGTAGGTCCTCATGCCATTCTTTTAGACTCGATTCTTCCGGTAATAAAAGAAATTGTGGTAATAGATGGTTTCTCTCAAAGCGGTGATAATGTTTATGACATTATTATAAAAGGTGGTGAATATAAAGCAAATGGTTTGATACAGGCAAGTGGTGTAACTGAATCTGAATTCAGAGGACTTCAGTTTGAAGGACTGGATAATGCAATTTCTCTTGATTTTGGAAACGATGATAATACAATTGAGAAAAACCGTTTCATCGGGATCACGAAACAAGCTATTAATTTATCCGGCTTTATAAAAAATGCTTTGATCAAGGATAATTACTTTGAAGGGATCGGAACAGGAGAAGCGATTCATTTATCTTATGTTGCTCAGTCTACCTTCAGTAACAATACAATCAAAAATGTTGGCTCCGCTATTAGTCTTGTTAAATCAAACAAAAATACAATCAAGGATAATACAATAAGCTTTATTAAGCAGAATGGTATTTCTTTAACGTCTTCTTCTACTGGAAATATTTTATCAGGAAACACTATACTAGATATCGATAGCAGTGCCGTATTGATATCTGCTTCTAATGATAATACATTAAAGGGCAACTACATAGGTATTACTAAACAGGGACAAAGCGGTCTTGTTAAGCAAAATGGTGTCAAGACAGAAACTTCTGCCAACACTGTTATTACAGCTAATGTCATTGCCGGAGTAGTTAAAAATGGAGTGATAACAGATTCAAAATCTGTTATCACGGATAATACTATTCAGAAAGCCGGAGAGTATGGCATATATGCCTTAGATACGCTGCTAATAAAGAAAAATAACCTGACCAATAATACTAAAGGAGGGATCTTTGTTCTGAACGATCAGGTGCGTATTTCACAAAATAAAATCACCAATACATCTGATCCAAAAGCCATTGATCTTGATGCTAAAGGAAATGAAAACAAACTTCCTGCTGAGTTTGATACTTATGAATTCCTCAATGACAAACTTGTGATATCGGGAAGGTCTATAGCAGGAGATACTGTCGAAGTATTTTTATCAGGACAAAAGCCTCAGCAGGCCATTCAGTATATCGACCTTGCCATTGCTGGAACAGATGGCAAATGGTCCCTGACGATTGCTAAAGGAATTAATTTTAATCCTGATAGTAAAAACTATTATGTAAACACTGCTTCAGCCGGAAATAATACTTCTGAACTTTCTGTTCCCTTTACGACAGGTTGTTTCTCTTGTATTTGCCGTGTTGTCAATGCCAATGATGCCGGTGTTGGTTCCCTCAGAGCTGCGGTAGATAGTGCTCATGTGGGATCGTGTTTAAATATTGAATTTGAAATTGCACCAACTACCATTCAACTTCAAGCACCTCTCAGAGATATCAATGTTCAGCTAAATATCACCGGTAAGCCGGGAATGACTATAGATGGTCCTTCTACAGGTTCTGCATTTAC
Source organism: Sporocytophaga sp. (assembly GCA_024707265.1). Lineage (GTDB taxonomy): Bacteria > Bacteroidota > Bacteroidia > Cytophagales > Cytophagaceae > Sporocytophaga. Next base: position 56,051 of record JANQAB010000005.1, read on the forward strand.
AGTTGCTGCAAATAATTTCAATGTAACAGATCTTTCTTTCATTCAATGGGATAAAGCATTTGAGTTGAAAGGGAATAACGCTAATCTGAAAAATATCCGGATTGATGAAACGAAACAGCCAATATCCATCAGTGGAAATAGCAATAAAGTTGGAGGAAGTTGTATCAATTGCAACTCAGACAAGATAACTTATCCTATTACTTCAGGAGTTGAAATTACGGGAAATAACAATCAGATTGGTTATTCCGGCAATTCCAACAAGATTGTAAATGCTGCAAACGGAGTCCTTGTCAATGTTGGCAAACAAAATACAATCATCCATACTAGCATCGTCGGCACTCAAAAAGGTATAGCACATCAGGGTGGAGGTAATAGTGATTATTCTGCTCCTGTTAATCTTGAAGGGCAATTTGATGGAAATAAACAAGGCTTTATTAGCGGTAAGGCTAATCCGGGGGATAAGATACAAGTTTTCCTTTCAGATTTTACAGGGAAACCAGCTTCTGACTTTGTATTGGAAACAATTACAGCAACAGGGGATTTCACAATTCAGATCCCCTCTGACTTTACTCCGGTTGGTAAAAATTCATTCTTTATTCTTACAGCTACAAGTACAGATGGAAATACATCTGAGTTCTCGAAAGCAGTGAAGATCGGAGATAAAACTGTTTACTGTATTGTAAGTAATACAGATGATAGCGGAGAGGGATCTCTAAGGGAGGCAGTGGGCTGCGTCAATGATGCAGGTACTCAGAAGAATAATGCTGTCATTGTTTTTGACCTGCCTCTTCAGACTGAAAACATTATTGAAGTGAAGAATAATGGTTTCGTTATTACGAACAATGAAGGCGTGGTGATTGATCCTCAGAAAACTAATGTGAAAGTTAAATCTGAGGCTGTTAAGCTACCTTATGCATTTCACTGGGAGGTAAATAGAATTGAGCTTAAAGGCCTTGCTTTTGAAGGTTTTGATCATGCTATCGAGATCACCACAGGAGCGTCAAACAGGATAGTCGGAAATACATTTACTGCAAATGATACAGCTGTATACATTTCCAAGGCTGGTCTCAATACTGTATCCGATAATATATTCAAATCAGGTAACCTGGGTTTGTTTGGAAATGAGACAATTCTGGAATTAACCTCCAATACTTTCGGTGGAACAGGCAATGCTTTGGTTTCAGGAGCTCATCTTAAAAATGCAGATTATTCGGTTATTACATGGAACAAGTTTACAGATATTGCCGGTGACAATGCAGGGCTTGCTAAAGGATTGATTGCTGAAAAATCGTCTAAGCTTGCAATAAAGAACAATAATACGCTCTTTACTGATAAGATAAATTCAGGGTTTACATTTATAGAAGTCGACTCTTCTAACGTGTCGGATAACATCCTTACAGGTGGCGGAATGTCTATGGATATTATCAATTCTCTTCGCATGAGAGTATTTGATAATAAATTTGTAGATCCATCGATTGCGGGAATTCATCTTGATAAATCTGAATTTATAGACATTTCTAAAAACATAGCCACAAGCCTGACAGGAAATGCCAAACCTATCCATCTGAATTATAAGCTTCCGAACGAATCCAACGAAGGGTACTCGATTCCGGTGTTTACCAATGTTACCTATTCTCATGGGAAGGTAGTTTATAAAGGAAAAGCATATCCGGAAAGTGCAATTGAAATATTTAATGCCACTCTGGACAAGAGGGACATGCTTTCATTCAGAGGAACAACAGTAACTGATCGCTTTGGGAACTTTGAATATTCAATTGCAGTATCTCCTGAAGAGATAAATAAATACACCTTAATAGCAACTGCAACTTATAACAGATATGCTTTTGAAGACGGTATATCCTATACATCTGAGGCATCTGAAGCCTTTAATCCAAATCTTAAATATTGTTATGTAACAAAAGAATCAGATGAAGATCAAAAGGGAACATTAAGGTATAATATCAATCTGGCAAACAAAAATGAATGTAACCTTATGTTGTTTGATGTTGATGTGTCCGGTCAAGTTAATATTACACCGGATATAGAACTTCCTGTGATTACCACCAACAGACTTACTATAGATGCCACTTCTCAACCGGGTTATTCAGGCGCACCTATTGTAAATATTCTTGAGAATAAAGATTTTTCAGAAGCATTTAAAATCAATTCTTCCGGAAATATTTTTGTTCATGGTATCCGTGTTAAAGGCTACGTTGCTCCTGTAGTTGTCGAGAATGTTAATTATTTTGAAAACACCCATTCTGCATTCGAAGGTTTCGTAAATGAGGGAATAAAGATTACAAGCTCCAATCATAAGAACATCAGACTGGAAGAGAATTTCTATAAATCCGAAACAGCTGATTATATCTGGAACTTCAACAAATCAAATATCTTTACCAGTAAGGATAGTCTTGTAGGTGGAAAGTCTGCGGTTGTTAATATTACAGGGGATTCTATTGTATTGATGGAAAATGCACTTTACGGGTTATCAGGTAACGGTTTTACACTTCTTGCGAGTCAATCAGATTCTTTATATGCTTTTGGAAATAAGTTCGGAGGAACTACAAGCGGAGCAAAGCTTGACTTGGTTTCAAACCTGGTCTTTATGGCTAATGACTTTGATGTAATTAGAGGTTCTGCAGAACTAAAATATGGTATACAAGCCACCTCTTGTATAGAGGGGGACCTACTTATGAATACGATTTCAAATGCTGATACTGCTATTGTAATCTATTCTTCAGAAGGAATTCATTGTGACGGAAATATCATTGATGCCTGTGCATCAATAGGTGTTGTATTATCCGGATCGAATAAAGCTTCTGTATCAAGCAATATGATTACCAATACGCCAATTGGGATTAAGATTACTGCTTCCACTTTAGATTCTCTTATTGGCAATACAATTTTTGGTCAGGACAGTACCGGTATCCTGGTTGACAATCTCTCAGACCAACAGGTTATTGTATCCAATAGTATAGGTGCAGAAAGTCTCACATCAGACAAGACAAGCAATGGTTCAGCTATGATGATCTATTCGTCTGGAAATCTGATTGGTGGAGCCGATTCACTTGGTAATAGAATAATAGGAAATGAAAACGGAGGCGTGCTTGTTATTAAAGGAACGGGTAACAAAATAACCTACAATTTATTTCTGAACAATGACTATGTCAATACAGCCCCTGAGCATTTTGCCATCTGGCATCAGAACAACGGGAATGAGCTGAAGGCTAAACCTGTTATCAAAGGTGTTAAGGAAGTAAAAAGAAATGCATTGTATGTTGTATCAGGTGAAGCAGAACCAAATGACAGCATTCACCTTTATCGTTCTGACGGGTATTATCAGAATGCCCGGTTCTTTGCCGGACTTGGTATTGCTGATGCTTCAGGTAAATGGGCGGTCACAGTTGATACTTCAGTTTTTGAAAGACAATTGATCTTCAGTACGCTGACTATCGTTGCTACTGCCACTGATGCTAACAACAATACTTCTCAGTTCTCCGATATCGCATACCTTGGACCATGTTATGTTACAAGTCCGGAGGATAATACAGACAATGCTTATCCTGTTCCTAATTCATTCAGACAGGCGGTAGTATGTGCCAACATGCAGGATAGTAAAGCAGAAATAAAATTCTTCCTTGATAATAGCTCTGGTTTCGAGATTGGTCTTCAAAGGGAAATGATACCAATGGACAATCCTTTCGGAGTTTCATTTGACGGACTGAACTTAAGAATGGAGCAATATGAGGCAATGAAAAAAGGTCTTGAAGATGTTAGTCAGTTTGCCGGTAATGATACTATTGCAATTGTTCCTGAACACTCCAAAGAAGTTTCGGATACAACAGTTTTCTGGAGAATTACAAATCGTAATGGAAGATCAGAGTTTAAAAATCTGGAGGTCTATTCTTTTGATACGGCCTTTGTATTAAAGGCTTCGGATAGTATAAATATTTCTTACATGAAATTTATACAGATTCCTGAATATGCAATTGTTCTGGAGGAAGGATCAAAAGATATCTACATGGATTCTCTAAAACTTCTTGGTTTTGGGGCAAAAGTCGATTCTTTGAACCGCATTACAACTTTCAACGAAGGATTGCTTTATATTCATAAAAACTCCAGAAAAATAGTCCTGACCAACTCATCCGTTCAGTTTGCTAAAACGGGTGTTGTAATTAATGAGTCAACAAATATAAATATATCAGATAACATCTTTGACAGACTGGCGCTTTCTGTTATCTCTGATAAGACTGACTCTTTATATATAACCAACAATACTTTTAACAGAGGTAAAGGGATTGCCTCTGCAATTATTGCTGATGCTACTTCTGCAAATATTTCCGGTAATGAGATTGCGAATTATAAATATGGAATTCCTGTGGTGGTGACTAATTCGTCGGATGTAAATTTTAGCTCTAATAATTTTAAAGTAACAACTGATACAGTTAACACTGCTGTATGGTTTATTAAATGCGATAACTCCAGCCTGTCAGGTAATAACTTTGATTTTGTAAAAACATCAGCAATTCTAATAGAATCATGCGATTCTGTTTTGGTACAAGAGAATTCTGTTCAAAAGACCAAAGGTATCGGATATGACATAGTCAATTCCGAAAAGACAACATTATCCCGCAATCTGGTGATAAGTAAAACAGATTCTACTGGCCTGCTTATCAATATTCATAAAAAAGTATCCGGTATGTTGTCCAATAAGTCTAAGGAAGAACCTGTGATTGAGGACTATCTTGTTCAGAGACTGAAAGATTGCAAAGAGGAAAAGCTTGGGATCTATCTCTATGGCAAGTCAGAGCCACTTGACAGCATTGAAGTTTTTTCTTCCGATACTTTAATTACGGTATTTAAAGAATACATAACCGGTGGCCGTGCAGATGAAGCCGGTAAGTGGATGATTCGTATTCCTGAGAAATATTATAACAGAAAACCTAATTATAAATTCAGTTTTGCTGCAACTGCTACAGGCAAAGAAGAAAATAACACCTCTCAGGAGTCCAATACATTTACTTTTGGAAATGTTGTTAATGAACTTGTAGTTAAAAATACAAAAGACAGTGGTCCTGGCTCACTGAGGCAGGCAATTGAAGACGTCAATTGTTCTGATATTTATTCAGTGGTTTACTTCAACATAGACGGAGATGCCCCTTATAAAATTTTGTTAAAAGATTCTTTGCCTGCAATAGTTGCGACAAACGGGTTTAAAATGGATGGAAAAACCCAGGCGGATTATCATAAACTTGAAGGAATAGATGCAGAAGCAACTATCTATGTGGATGCTTCAGAATTGCCGGATAGTGTTCCTCTATTTGTTTTGGCTGCAGATTGCGACAGTTCATCTATGTCAAGGATGACGTTGCTGAACGCTGCTCAATCGATTGTATTGAATAATATTGGCAATAAGCTTGACAGTCTTACCATAAGAAGCAGTCTTCAGAGAAGAGACAAGGCAGTTCTTTTTACAGGAGGAGCAAATGAGCTTAGTAATTCAGTAATATCCGGATATGAAAGAGGGGTTTACATTACAGGTAAAGGAAATGTTGTAAGAAACAGTGTTCTGAAGGACAATACGATATCGGTAGAGGTGAAGGGGGAGGGTTCAAATAACCTTGTTGCGGATAACAATATTGTTTCGGATTCCATATCCATCTCCATCCGTGGCCCTCAGGAAGCTAACTTTATTTCCAGAAATCATATAGGTAGCTGGGATCATCCATTGAAATACCCTGCCATAAAGCTGGAGAATGCATCTCATCAGTACATTACCGGAAGCCTTATTCCTTATGCTGAGGTTGATCAGGAAAATTATGAAACATCTGCCTTCATCTACATTGGTGATTCGTCCAATTATAATACCCTTTCTAAAAACAGAATCGGTATGGAGAAGGATGCGAAAGTTGTCATGAAAGGAAATATTCCTGGTATCAAAGTGAGTACAGAGCTTCCTGGGCAAAAGCTTTTAGGCAATAGCTTAAATAGAAATGAGATTGCCGGTCTTACTGTTCCGGCTCTGATTATGAATCACGTTGAAAGCGGCATTGTGGCTGATAACTTCTTCGGGGTAGATTCGGGATATGTACAGATGAATCTTAAATCTCATTACAAAGATATATCAGGAATTGATACAACTTCAGTCTTGGTAATGAATTCGGCTTATGTCACCTTTATTGGAAATGAAATGGTCAATTTCAGAGATCATGGTATCGATGTGAGAAATTCTGAAAATATTTCCATCAATCAGAATAAGGTCTATTCAGAATATTCAAACCAGAAAGGTATCCAGCTGAATCTCGGTACAGCAATGGAGTCCAATGAAGGCGTAAAGGCTCCTGTAATAGATACCAATAAGGTAATCAGTAAGGATAGGATTCAAATTTCCGGTTCAACAATTTATCCTCAGGCGGAGGTACAGATTTTTTCAGGGTTTACTCCTGAAAGTCAGGATTCTGTATTACATGCTTTAAGATATATCACTTCTGTCGTGTCCGATAATGATGGTAAGTGGGTTGCTGAATTACCTTCTAATGATTTCGGGTTCAATAAATACAATAAGTACATCGCTCAGGTGAATAAAGGCCTGAACTCATCGGAATTCAGTAATATCTATACTGTTAAATCCTTGCTGTGTATGCTGATGGATGTAGGAGTGGATTTAATCGGAGATCTGTATGAACCTTGCCCTCAGTCACAATTTAAGCTTGATGCACAGCTGGAGGGCCTTCAGTATTCATGGTCAGCTCCTGAATTCGACAGTACGCTTACCACTAGAATTGCACAGATAGACAAATCAGCTCACGTAACGCTTACACTTAAAGATGATTTCGGTTGTGAATTAAAAGAAACGTTTGAGGTGAGATACAAAGAGAAACCAGAAGATCCGATTTTCATAGTGTCCACAAATACTTTTGTAAGCGATACTATTGTTCTGGTGGATGTGTCAACAATAAGGTTGGATCAATACGACTGGTCATCTTCCGATGGACTATCCATAGTATCTGCAGGAGAGCTTGCTACTTTCAAAGGTCCGGACGGAAAGGATTATCCGGTAGGCAGAGAGGTCCGTTTTGTCGCTCCAGATACAGGAACCTATGTGATGACTCAAAGATCTATAAGAGACGGTTGTTTTGTAAAGCTTGATAAAGAGATTCATGTAACACACAAAATACCAGGGCAAGGCAATCCGAATGTATTGGATCCGGGAGAGAACAATCTGTATGTTCATCCATCTCCATTCCTGTCCTCTGAGGGGGCCAATATCTTTATAGAAACAGCAGGAGAAGGAGAAACGGAAGTTCTGATACTTGATGGATTAGGAAGAACACTTTTAACCTGGAATGTTTCCGGTAAAAAATCTTATAATATCCCAATACCTAAAGGTAAGCTGAATCAGGGGTTTTACATTGTAAAAGTAGTGACGGTAAGTTCATCTATGACATTTAAGATTGAGGTAAAATAGAGCTGAAAGCTTAAAGCACAAAGCACAAAGCTTAAAGCAGAAAGCTTAAAGCAGAAAGAAAAAAGTTGAAAGTAAAAAGTTAAGGCATGAGCAAATTCAGATGATAGAATTGAATTGCTTTGTCATCGTGAGCCTGCGAAGGATCTGAGTTTTGAAGTGAATAGATGTGATAATGTTGAGCATGGGCTTTGATTGAAGTACATTATTGCGGTTCAGATGTTTCGCAGGCTCAACATGACAAATTAAATAGTAGAGTGGTTTTAAAGTAAAAAGAATTACACAATTTATCGATTACATTTTTAATGTCCAGTTCAACTACATTTTTCCGCAACAGGTATTTTTTGCCTGACAAAATGGTACTGTTGCCGTTTCTTATTCTGTGTTTTGTCCTGCAGACTAAAGCTCAGCAGCTGGATCAGCTGGGTAAAAAGCAGGGTGTTAAAGTCTCCGGTGGACTGGGACTGAATCAAAGTCTGTACTTTGCAGATGGAGTGTCTGACAGGTTTAACCCCTACAATTATGTTGTGTCGGGAAATGTGGGAATGAACCTTTATGGTATCAATATTCCTGTTTCATTTACTTTTAGCAACAGGAATTTCAAATACAGTCAACCGTTTAATATTGTCGGTATTAGTCCGAGTTATAAATCTTTGAGGCTACATGCGGGTTACAGGACTATGTCCTTTTCTCAGTATACCTTGGCTGGTCATAATTTTCTTGGAGGCGGTCTGGAGTGGGGACATAAAGGCTTTAAGGTAGCTGCAATGGGCGGAAGACTATTAAGAGCTGTAGAATTTGATTCTGCCAATATTGAGGCCCGACCTGCATATGAACGCCTGGGAACAGGTATAATGCTGGGTTATGGTAAAGATGGAGATGAAATTACTTTTATTACTTTTTATGCAAAAGATCAGGCTAACTCGATCAGGACAGTGCCAACCCTGGTTGGATTAAGGCCAATGGAAAATCAGGTATATAGCCTTGGATTTAAAAAGAAACTGAGCGACAAGTTAAGCGTTTATTTTGAAGGGGCAAGATCAGGGCTCACCCGTGATGTACGGGATTCTTCAGAAAGCAATTCTTCTGGATTTTATAAAACAGTTTATTTTTTATCACAAAACAAAAACACTGAATTTAAAAATGCCTTTAAAACAGGCTTTAGTTTTAATTTAACAGCTTTCCAACTGGGCCTGAATTTCGAACGTGTAGATCCGGGATATAATACACTGGGCGCCTATTATGTAAACTCTGATTTTCAAAACCTGACAGGTTCTTTTTCTACACGTGTGTTTAAAGACAAAGTAAACATCAGCGCCAATGCCGGTCTTCAAAGAGACGACCTTGAGAATCAGAAGATGTCGAAGATGAAGCGTTTTGTAGGAAGTCTGAATCTGAATCTGAATTTTACAAAACGGTTGAATGCTTCAGCATCTTATTCGAACTTTAACAGTTTTACCAATGTCAAGCCAGTAGACCAGGCTTTTGTTCAGAATACTATATATGACCGCATAGATACACTCAACTTTGTTCAGATCAATCAGACGGTTAATGCTTCACTTAACTATGTGCCATTGGACAACAGCAGGATCATGCATCAATTGTCAATAGGTGGTAACTACAATACAGCGGTAAGTAAAACTTCAGGGAATAAAACTCAGAATGCCTTATCTGGAGGTAGAGTAAGTTATATGTTGAACTGGAAAGAGTCCGGTTTGAATATAGGGTTGAATGCTAATAACAATACGAATTATTATGTGCAGGGGCAGGCATCTTTCTGGGGATTAGGACTGATGTTGAGCAAGCCGGTATTAAATAAGAAGCTGAGAATATCACTGAACGGAAATGCTTCCAATAACTATGAAAACGGTAGGTTAACAGCCATGCTGTATTCTGTAACGAATTCTTATTCAGTTAAACTGGGTAAACATCATTCGTTGAATGCAAGCTTGCGTTATTCAGGAAGGCAGTCAAAGAGCACCGCAGAGCTGAGCTATTATAAGACGACCTTTAATGAGTTTATGGGTAATCTGGGGTACTTTTTTACATTTTAGGGAAGCTTAAAGCAGAAAGTTTAAAGTTGGATGCTTTGGCATGCTGAACTTCTATATTGATGCCATCGCTCCAAGCGATGGCATCAATCGGACTTATTGAAGTATTAAGTATTTGATTATAATAAAATTGAAAATATGAATCGCTATTTTTCGGGGAGATACAGATTGTTGTCATATCTTCTCATTCTTTTGCTACAGCTCATGGGAAGTATCGGGGTAAC
>JANQAB010000003.1 GCA_024707265.1 Sporocytophaga sp.
GCCTGTTGATCCCAATCCCGGAGGGGTTAAATATGATATACTTAGTACCCTGCACCTCTGTACCTTCATATGTAGCACGATTCATCATAATCTGATAAGCCTCTCTTGTATTCTTTTCCATTTCAATGTCAGTGATCCCATCTGCATTATCGCGACCAAGGGTTTTTCCCACCTTTATAATCCAGGAACTGGGGAAATGGAATTTTGGGATTGTTTGAGTTGATATGTACAGTTATCGGATTAGGATTGACAACAACTGCCTGTCCTTTCGATAAAGTCAAATCAAAAATGATGATTAATAAAATGAGTAAGGGTATTCTCATATTCGGGAAATTATAATTATTTAATTGGTTGAAAATCAGAAATATTGTTGTTTCTGACATTTTGCTACTTCATACGCCTCCATCTGTTTTCGTAACCACATTTTATACTTTTCTAATGTATAATTTACAAAATTCGAAGTTAAATTCTGGATTTTATTTGAATAATACAATTTGATTGCCTGAGTATTCCTATGTTTTTGGTAGTACATTTTTGATCATCCCAGGTAAACTGCCGAAAGCCAATTTCTTGCTGTCGTTTTTTAGCCCCTGTAAGCGGTTTTTAGGTATTCTTCTCAAGTTCAGTTTTAAATTCTATTCTGACATTTAAACAATTTTTATATTTGTCTATTAATTCTATAGAGTTTATTTAGAATTTAATTTTTCCATTTATAATTCATCTTTAAAACATAGAAAGAAATGAAGAAAAGACTACTAAATGCCGCTCTTCTGTTATTGGCATCTGCATCGTTGAATGCACAAAATATCAGCCAGGAAAAATTAGTCATTACAGGAACTAAGTTTACTTATCCACTCCTGGAGAAATGGGCTAAGGAGTTTGAAGCACTTCACCCCGAGGTAGATGTAAAAGTTGTTTCTAAACTTCAGGCAAATGAGGCTGCTGATTTGAAAATTGTCTCTTATGAAAGAAAAAGGAAGAGATTCCTCAGACTGAAAAATCTGTGGTTCTTGGAAAATATGCGATACTCCCGGTAGCCAATGTTAATAGTCCGGTATTAAAAAATATATCAGAGAAAGGCTTAAAGGAAAAGGAATATAAAGAGTTGTTTTTTGAGGATGAGAATGAGCAGTTTGAAGAGAAAAAGAAAAAGTCAAAGTATGAAGTGAATTTATATACTCGCGAAAGCAGATCCTGCGCTCCAATAGCATTTGCAAGTCATTTCGGGTATGAGCAATCTTCAATAAAGGGAAAAGGGATCAGCGGAGATGATAAATACCTTATTCACGCTGTAAAGAAAGATACCGCAGGGGTAACTTACAATAACCTCGGATTGATCTATGACCTCTCTACAAGAAAAACAGTTGAGGGAATTGCTGTTCTTCCACTGGATCTTAATGGCAATGGAAAACTTGATGGTGATGAGAAAATATTTGACAATCTTGATAAAGTAATTGAAAAGCTGGAAAAAGAAGAAATATCTTCAGTACCGGTTGAAAATATCAATGTTGTTTATGATTTAGCAAACGACAATAAGAACATTCGTCTTTTTCTTGTCGTGGGTTTTGGATCAAGGGCAAAAATACAATCACGATTATGGCTTTCTGAATTTTGATACTGAAACATTAAGTAAGCAGAAAGAAATCCTGACTTTGAACAAACATTAATATTTGTTTTTCTCTTTTGTAAAAGCCTGCCTTCAAACGAAGCAGGCTTTTGCTTTTTATGTTGATTATTTTTTTAGAGATCAGATTAAAAACCTTCTTCTTTTTATATATTAATTGTTGGTTATTCCTAAGCTTTTTAAGAATGCTGCTTTATGTCGATTATTTATATTGTTCACGTTAATTATTCCACAGAGATACACTGAGAAGACACAGAGGTACACAGAGAAAACTTCAATGTTTCCTAATTCAACTTTAAAGCTTTCCGCTTTATACAACTTTAAACTTATTACTGAGTCACAGAGATACACAGAGCAGACACAGAGAAAAACTTCAATATTTTTCAAAACTCAGCATTAAGCCTTCCGCTTTAAGCTTTCAGCCTTTCGCTTTCAGCCTTTCGCTTTCAGCCTTTCGCTTTCAGCCTTTCGCTTTCAGCCTTTCGCTTTCAGCCTTTCGCTTTCAGCTTTTAACTTATTACTTATTACTTAATGATGTTGCTCTTCCATAGAAAAATTTTCCATAGATAAACACCAGAAACATTCTCTTGAAATCAGAGAAGAAAAAGCAAAGCAGTAAGATTACGTTTAGTAGAACAGAAATAAGTGCGGGGTCTGGAAAATAAAAAGAAAGGATTGATGAAATAAATATAAATCTTAGACATTCAAGATGAAAAATCCAGGCTTTTTGTTCCATTATTGCACCGCAATTGATGAGTGTGATTAAGACTAAAGCATTTAATTGAAAGACCATTCCTCCTGAGATATTTTTGTATTGAGGAATAAGCAATGTGAGTAGTAATATGACAACACTAATTTGTGCTAGTATATATTTTTTTGAATTTCTCTCTTTTGATGATTAGTAATATTTTTTGCGGAAAGAAATTTCTTTTCCAGTTGTGGTCGGATCTCCGGAGATAAAGTTTCAGGCTTTCCAAGTATAATCTTTATTTTCTGTTTAAAGCCAGGCGCATTCTTTATAGATCCAATTAATTCAAGCAGTTGATGGAAATGTTGCCAGAGAAAGCTTCTGCTGTTCAATGGTTGAGTGAGTCCATATTGTGGTTCTTCTTTTTCTTCTGCAAAAGTTCCAAAGAGTTTATCCCAGAAGATAAAAATATCTGCATAGTTTTTATCCAGGTAATTAACATTGGAGGCATGGTGCACACGATGGTGGGAGGGAGTTACAAAAATGTATTCAAGGAAACCTAGTTTACCTACCATCCTTGTATGAGTAAAGAAACTATAGGCAGCATGTATCAGGAGAATGATAATTACCATGTGTACCGGAAATCCTATTAATGGCAGGATGCACCAGAAGACATTTCTTATAAGAGCCTGAAAAACGGTAATTCTTGCAGACACCGTCAGATTAAATTCTTCACTTTGATGATGCACTATGTGGGCAGCCCAAAAGAATATTTATTTCATGACTAAATCGATGGTACCAATACCATATGAAATCAGTTAAAAATAATAGTACTATCCAGGTGGATAAAGTCTCTTTAATCGTGAAAAAGGCAAAGCATTGGTGAATGTAAGTAAATATAGAATAGAAAACTCCTGTCAAGGAAAGGCTTAAGAGTCGTTCAGCGACACCGATACTTATATTTGATATAGTACTGTTAAATGTAAAAGCTTTAACCTTCTTTTTTCTTGATAAAAAATATTCAATGGCAATAGCAAAAAAAAAAAATACAGGTATAGATATGGTAAGCAATAAATCATTCATAATGGTGTGGTTTAACTAAAATAAAAGAGGGATTATTCGCTAAGTGTTTTGATAATGCTGGAATCAGATCTGTTCATGTGTTGAGGGAATGGATCTTTTTTAAGCTTTAGTTTTAACAGGGCCTGAGCAAAAAATATAAAGAGAACATACATTAACATAAATGCAGTCATCTTTTTTCCAGGATTGATTTTTTGAATTTTAATATTCATATACAAGGGATATATTAGTACTTGGTTAAAGTATCAAGTCTATAAACTCTATAGGTAAAATTAGGTATTAGCTGATTTGTTTCAAATGGTCCTGTTTTTTTTCTGAGAAGAGTACAACTTGATTTTATGAATGATGATACTTGTCAGTATAATGAATAAGTTTTATCTATTTCTTTATTGATATAATTGATTTTTTCTATTCGTCCAGACTTTCTATTTTTGATTCATAATTAAAACCTGAACAATATGGAAAAAGCAAGTCTAATTGGTCTGGATTTGAGACAGTCTCAAATCCTGTCAGTAGAGTTAAATAATCTGTTAGCGAACTATCAGTTATTTTATATGAATCTTAGGGGATTTCACTGGAATATAAAAGGAGAAAAGTTTTTTGAATTGCATGCAAAATTCGAAGAACTGTATAATGATGTGCAGATCAAAATAGATGAGATCGCAGAAAGAATTCTTACTTTGGGCTTTGTACCTGAACATACATTTTCTGATTACCAAAAGAAATCGGAAATTAAAGAAGCTAAGAATGTATTTGAAGGAACTGAAGCCGTATCTCTGATACTTCAGGCTTTCAAAATACTGTTAGTAGAAGAAAGAAAAATATTGAAGCTTGCTTCTGAGGCAGAAGATGAGGGTACGAACTCTTTGATGAGTGATTATATTAAGCAGAAAGAAAAGCAGGTATGGATGTTTTCAGCTTACCTGCAGAAGAAGTAATTTTCAGAAAAAAAGGGACTCAGATTTAAGTCCCTTTATCTTATTCAAAAATAAGATGTTTGACTGATTCTCCTGATCCGGCAAGCTCAGTTAGTGAGTCCAGACCAATTTCGAGATGTCTTTTTACATATTTTTCAGTAACAGTTTTGTCACTTTTTTCTGTTTTTACTCCTTCCGGGTCCATTGGATTATCAGAAACCAGTAATAAAGCTCCGTGAGGAATTCCATTTACGAAGCCAACAACAAATATAGTGGCAGTTTCCATGTCGATTCCCATTGTGCGGATATCCCTCAGGTATTGTTTGAATTTCTCATCATGTTCCCAAACCCTTCTGTTTGTCGTATAAACTGTCCCCGTCCAATAATCCAGTTCATGTTTTTTAATCATACTGGATACAGCTCTTTGTAAGCGAAATGAAGGAAGAGCAGGAACTTCCGGAGGTGCGTAATCGTCTGAAGTACCTTCCCCGCGTATGGCAGCAATAGGAAGTATCAGGTCACCCAGTTTTGTCTTTTTTAGTCCTCCGCATTTACCGAGAAATAAAACAGCTTTAGGAGGAATGGCAGAAAGTAAGTCCATTACAGTTGCAGCCATCGCACTTCCCATTCCAAAATTAATAATTGTAATATTATTGGCTGTGGCTGTTTGCATGGCCCTGTTTTTTCCCTGAATCTCTACCTTAAATTTCTCCGCGAACAATTCAACATAGTTGATAAAGTTTGTAAGAAGAATATATTCCCCAAATTCAGAGATAGGAGTACCTGTGTATCTTGGTAACCAGTCTTTTACGATTTCTTCCTTTGTTTTCATGGCATTAAAAAATTTGATAAATTTGTTTTTATGATTCCCCTCAATCTCCCCTCGTTTGACATTAAAATTAAAGAATACGAAAATAAAACATGGATATTTGATATACTAAGAAAAAAAGTATGTTGTTTTAACTCCTGAAGAATGGGTAAGGCAACACTTTATCAATCTTCTGATTACGGAGTTTAATTATCCTAAATCTCTAATTAAATGTGAATCGGGACTTAGTTATAACAAGCTACGGAAAAGGTCAGACATTGTTGTTTATAACAGAGAAGCTATCCCTTTTCTGCTTATCGAATGCAAAGCTCCTGAAGTGAAAATTACGGATGCTGTTTTTAAGCAGGCTGCCACCTATAATTTTGTCCTGAAAGCTCCTTATTTTGTTGTTACCAATGGCATCAATACTTTTTGCTGCATTGTGAACCATGACACGAAGGAAGTAGGCTATGTCAATGGCTTGCCTGCCTTTCCAGAAAACTGAAGCACTCTTTAATGGTTTTGGTTATTGTACCAATTATTATCTATTAACCCGTTATTGAAGTATTGCACATAAGCTTTTAGTACTGATTCCAGCTTTTTCTGTTCAGGTATTTCAGGTATATGAGTGATGGTTCGGGGTGGATCTATTTTAAAACACTGGCATTTGTTCTCCTGATTTAAAGAGACATACAAGTCTTTTTTTTATCAGATTATAAGAGCCATTGGAAAAGGTCAATGCATAACCTTCTTCTTTTTCAGAGAATATGGATGTGCCGAAATAATTGCTTTTAGGATTATCTATATTCAGGAAGTCCAGGACAGTCGGAAGGATATCCGCATGTTGACAAATTCTCTCATCATTCGGAACGGTAATTTTTTTCGAAGGATGGAATAAAACCATTGGTACATCAAATACTCCCAGTTCATTAGAATATTCCGGTTTGGAAGACATTTGGGTATGATCTGCAGTGATAATAAATAATGTATTAGAGTACCAGGGTTGTTTTTTAGCTGTCTCAAAAAACTTCCTGATTGAATTGTCTGAATAAGCTACACATTCATGAATAGGCAGGTCTCCTTTGGGAAATTTGCCTTTATATTGCTCAGGGATAGTGTATGGTGGATGTGAGCTTAAAGTAAACAGGCCGCTCGCAAAGGGTTGTTTAAAGGTACTGAGTTTATGAGCAAAAAACTGAAGGAAAGGTTCATCAAATATTCCCCAGTTGCCATCAAAATCTTTATCCTGATCAGGATATTCGTTTTTTCCATAGTACTCTGCGAATCCTGCATTGTGAGCAAATACATCAAATCCCATGGTCCCATTTTTACCACCATGGAAAAAGCTTGTATGATACCCTTCTTTTTGAAGAATATTTCCGAGTCCCACTACTTCATTTGTCTGATATGCTGAAGTGATATATGGTTCGCTCATTAAGGATGGTATTGAAGCTAATATACTGGGAAGTGCTTCAATGGAAGTACGCCCGTTTGCATAAGCATTTTTCATCCATACACCCTGATTGGCCAGAGAGTCAAGAAAGGGGGTAAAACCTTTATAATTATTTCCAAGTCCTGAATATTCAGATCCGAAACTTTCACAGATCAGAATCACTACGTTTTCTTTTTCTTTTGTTGAACCTGCTTTTTTTATTTTAGTCTTTTTGATAAGCCTGACTAATTCAGACTGATTAGAAAAGAAATGGACCCTTTGAATTGGTTGAATATTGGAGGTTGCTATCAGGGAAAATGGCGTATTTAATACAACATTCCCCAGAATATTCGGATTTAAAGTGAAGGCATGATTAGGCCTTAAAGGCTTTAATTGCAATCCTCCGCGGATGAGCAAAATGTTAGATGCCAGGAAGCCTATTAATAAAGGTGCAGCAATGTATAGCTTCAACCTTACGTTCATCACACTTTTAGATTTTGGATACAGCCAGGCAATCATTGCAATAAGGATTACTCCGGAGAGCAAAACTGGCCAGTAATTCAAGGCTAACTGTGTTCCCTGATCCAAAATGTCCTTTTGTAAACCTGCAAGATGCTCGTATGTAGACCTTTTTCCGGTAAACCTGAAGAACTCAATGTCTACAAGGTTTACGAAAAGCAGGGGGGTATTAACAACCAGGAAAAGAATTTTAAGAAATTTCTGATATCCGGATTTGGTAATGAAAGTAACAGGAATAAGTGATAGAAGTGTAAATGGCAGGTTGACCATAAATATTACAGAAAGGTCAAACCGTATACCTGATACAAATGCTTCCAATACTGAAGTCGCAGACGCTTCTCTGAAATATGAATAGTTATAAATAAAGAAACAAACTCTGCAAAGGGTATAAATAAGGGTCAATAGCCCCAGTCTTTTTAATAGTAATTTATATTGAGTTAAATTCATTTTTCTAGAAATGATTGTTTAACAGGTGTTGCATTATGGCAAACAGATCCATCAGATAAGCAATACCCAGGTGAATCAATAATCCTCCCCAGATAGATCTGCTGTAATAAGTAATTATTCCTAAAATAGTGCCTCCGAAAATAGATCCGACGGCTTCTCCAAAGGGCTTTCCGAAATGGAGGTAGCAATATAATGCAACCATAATGAATACAGCTCCTTTGTCAAGGTATTTGATCAATGCCAACACCAGGAATCCTCTGAACAAAAATTCTATGGATAAGAATCCCATTCCATAAAAGATTTCATGGATACCAAATGTGGCCCAATAAGGCCAACCAAGATAATTTTCCGCTAATCCTGGTTTATACTCAGGATAATAATTCAAAAAGTCCTGCTGAAAGGAGGCCCAGAGAATAAAAGGAGCCATTAGCAGAAGAAGCCATAAATAGGGGGCCAGTTCCAGTGAGTTTTTCTGAAAGCCGTAAAGCGGGGTATTTTTTCCTGTCTACCCAATACCAATAACAAAGGATGGGAAGGATTATAATGGAAGTTTTTTGCTCATAAACTCAGTACCTTTAAACAACCCTTTGCGAGCGGCCTGTTTACTTTAAGCTCACATCCACCATACACTATCCCTGAGCAATATAAAAAGGCAAATTTCCCAAAGGAGACCTGCCTATTCATGAATGTGTAGCTTATTCAGACAATTCAATCAGGAAGTTTTTTGAGACAGCTAAAAAACAACCCTGGTACTCTAATACATTATTTATTATCACTGCAGATCATACCCAAATGTCTTCCAAACCGGAATATTCTAATGAACTGGGAGTATTTGATGTACCAATGGTTTTATTCCATCCTTCGAAAAAAAAAATTACCGTTCCGAATGATGAGAGAATTTTTGTCAACATGCGGATATCCTTCCGACTGTCCCGGACTTCCTGAATATAGATAATCCTAAAAAGCAATTATTTCGGCACATCCATATTCTCTGAAAAAGAAGAAGGTTATGCATTGACCTTTTCCAATGGCTCTTATAATCTGATAAAAAAAGACTTGTATGTCTCTTTAAATCAGGAGAACAAATGCCAGTGTTTTAAAATAGATCCACCCCGAACCATCACTCATATACCTGAAATACCTGAACAGAAAAAGCTGGAATCAGTACTAAAAGCTTATGTGCAATACTTCAATAACGGGTTAATAGATAATAATTGGTACAATAACCAAAACCATTAAAGAGTGCTTCAGTTTTCTGGAAAGGCAGGCAAGCCATTGACATAGCCTACTTCCTTCGTGTCATGGTTCACAATGCAGCAAAAAGTATTGATGCCATTGGTAACAACAAAATAAGGAGCTTTCAGGACAAAATTATAGGTGGCAGCCTGCTTAAAAACAGCATCCGTAATTTTCACTTCAGGAGCTTTGCATTCGATAAGCAGAAAAGGGATAGCTTCTCTGTTATAAACAACAATGTCTGACCTTTTCCGTAGCTTGTTATAACTAAGTCCCGATTCACATTTAATTAGAGATTTAGGATAATTAAACTCCGTAATCAGAAGATTGATAAAGTGTTGCCTTACCCATTCTTCAGGAGTTAAAACAACATACTTTTTTCTTAGTATATCAAATATCCATGTTTTATTTTCGTATTCTTTAATTTTAATGTCAAACGAGGGGAGATTGAGGGGAATCATAAAAACAAATTTATCAAATTTTTTAATGCCATGAAAACAAAGGAAGAAATCGTAAAAGACTGGTTACCAAGATACACAGGTACTCCTATCTCTGAATTTGGGGAATATATTCTTCTTACAAACTTTATCAACTATGTTGAATTGTTCGCGGAGAAATTTAAGGTAGAGATTCAGGGAAAAAACAGGGCCATGCAAACAGCCACAGCCAATAATATTACAATTATTAATTTTGGAATGGGAAGTGCGATGGCTGCAACTGTAATGGACTTACTTTCTGCCATTCCTCCTAAAGCTGTTTTATTTCTCGGTAAATGCGGAGGACTAAAAAAGACAAAACTGGGTGACCTGATACTTCCTATTGCTGCCATACGCGGGGAAGGTACTTCAGACGATTACGCACCTCCGGAAGTTCCTGCTCTTCCTTCATTTCGCTTACAAAGAGCTGTATCCAGTATGATTAAAAAACATGAACTGGATTATTGGACGGGGACAGTTTATACGACAAACAGAAGGGTTTGGGAACATGATGAGAAATTCAAACAATACCTGAGGGATATCCGCACAATGGGAATCGACATGGAAACTGCCACTATATTTGTTGTTGGCTTCGTAAATGGAATTCCTCACGGAGCTTTATTACTGGTTTCTGATAATCCAATGGACCCGGAAGGAGTAAAAACAGAAAAAAGTGACAAAACTGTTACTGAAAAATATGTAAAAAGACATCTCGAAATTGGTCTGGACTCACTAACTGAGCTTGCCGGATCAGGAGAATCAGTCAAACATCTTATTTTTGAATAAGATAAAGGGACTTAAATCTGAGTCCCTTTTTTTCTGAAAATTACTTCTTCTGCAGGTAAGCTGAAAACATCCATACCTGCTTTTCTTTCTGCTTAATATAATCACTCATCAAAGAGTTCGTACCCTCATCTTCTGCCTCAGAAGCAAGCTTCAATATTTTTCTTTCTTCTACTAACAGTATTTTGAAAGCCTGAAGTATCAGAGATACGGCTTCAGTTCCTTCAAATACATTCTTAGCTTCTTTAATTTCCGATTTCTTTTGGTAATCAGAAAATGTATGTTCAGGTACAAAGCCCAAAGTAAGAATTCTTTCTGCGATCTCATCTATTTTGATCTGCACATCATTATACAGTTCTTCGAATTTTGCATGCAATTCAAAAAACTTTTCTCCTTTTATATTCCAGTGAAATCCCCTAAGATTCATATAAAATAACTGATAGTTCGCTAACAGATTATTTAACTCTACTGACAGGATTTGAGACTGTCTCAAATCCAGACCAATTAGACTTGCTTTTTCCATATTGTTCAGGTTTTAATTATGAATCAAAAATAGAAAGTCTGGACGAATAGAAAAAATCAATTATATCAATAAAGAAATAGATAAAACTTATTCATTATACTGACAAGTATCATCATTCATAAAATCAAGTTGTACTCTTCTCAGAAAAAAAAACAGGACCATTTGAAACAAATCAGCTAATACCTAATTTTACCTATAGAGTTTATAGACTTGATACTTTAACCAAGTACTAATATATCCCTTGTATATGAATATTAAAATTCAAAAAATCAATCCTGGGAAAAAGATGACTGCATTTATGTTAATGTATGTTCTCTTTATATTTTTTGCTCAGGCCCTGTTAAAACTAAAGCTTAAAAAAGATCCATTCCCTCAACACATGAACAGATCTGATTCCAGCATTATCAAAACACTTAGCGAATAATCCCTCTTTTATTTTAGTTAAACCACACCATTATGAATGATTTATTGCTTACCATATCTATACCTGTATTTTTTTTTGCTATTGCCATTGAATATTTTTTATCAAGAAAAAAGAAGGTTAAAGCTTTTACATTTAACAGTACTATATCAAATATAAGTATCGGTGTCGCTGAACGACTCTTAAGCCTTTCCTTGACAGGAGTTTTCTATTCTATATTTACTTACATTCACCAATGCTTTGCCTTTTTCACGATTAAAGAGACTTTATCCACCTGGATAGTACTATTATTTTTAACTGATTTCATATGGTATTGGTACCATCGATTTAGTCATGAAATAAATATTCTTTGGGCTGCCCACATAGTGCATCATCAAAGTGAAGAATTTAATCTGACGGTGTCTGCAAGAATTACCGTTTTTCAGGCTCTTATAAGAAATGTCTTCTGGTGCATCCTGCCATTAATAGGATTTCCGGTACACATGGTAATTATCATTCTCCTGATACATGCTGCCTATAGTTTCTTTACTCATACAAGGATGGTAGGTAAACTAGGTTTCCTTGAATACATTTTTGTAACTCCCTCCCACCATCGTGTGCACCATGCCTCCAATGTTAATTACCTGGATAAAAACTATGCAGATATTTTTATCTTCTGGGATAAACTCTTTGGAACTTTTGCAGAAGAAAAAGAAGAACCACAATATGGACTCACTCAACCATTGAACAGCAGAAGCTTTCTCTGGCAACATTTCCATCAACTGCTTGAATTAATTGGATCTATAAAGAATGCGCCTGGCTTTAAACAGAAAATAAAGATTATACTTGGAAAGCCTGAAACTTTATCTCCGGAGATCCGACCACAACTGGAAAAGAAATTTCTTTCCGCAAAAAATATTACTAATCATCAAAAGAGAGAAATTCAAAAAAAATATATACTAGCACAAATTAGTGTTGTCATATTACTACTCACATTGCTTATTCCTCAATACAAAAATATCTCAGGAGGAATGGTCTTTCAATTAAATGCTTTAGTCTTAATCACACTCATCAATTGCGGTGCAATAATGGAACAAAAAGCCTGGATTTTTCATCTTGAATGTCTAAGATTTATATTTATTTCATCAATCCTTTCTTTTTATTTTCCAGACCCCGCACTTATTTCTGTTCTACTAAACGTAATCTTACTGCTTTGCTTTTTCTTCTCTGATTTCAAGAGAATGTTTCTGGTGTTTATCTATGGAAAATTTTTCTATGGAAGAGCAACATCATTAAGTAATAAGTAATAAGTTAAAAGCTGAAAGCGAAAGGCTGAAAGCGAAAGGCTGAAAGCGAAAGGCTGAAAGCGAAAGGCTGAAAGCGAAAGGCTGAAAGCGAAAGGCTGAAAGCTTAAAGCGGAAGGCTTAATGCTGAGTTTTGAAAAATATTGAAGTTTTTCTCTGTGTCTGCTCTGTGTATCTCTGTGACTCAGTAATAAGTTTAAAGTTGTATAAAGCGGAAAGCTTTAAAGTTGAATTAGGAAACATTGAAGTTTTCTCTGTGTACCTCTGTGTCTTCTCAGTGTATCTCTGTGGAATAATTAACGTGAACAATATAAATAATCGACATAAAGCAGCATTCTTAAAAAGCTTAGGAATAACCAACAATTAATATATAAAAAGAAGAAGGTTTTTAATCTGATCTCTAAAAAAATAATCAACATAAAAAGCAAAAGCCTGCTTCGTTTGAAGGCAGGCTTTTACAAAAGAGAAAAACAAATATTAATGTTTGTTCAAAGTCAGGATTTCTTTCTGCTTACTTAATGTTTCAGTATCAAAATTCAGAAAGCCATAATCGTGATTGTATTTTTGCCCTTGATCCAAAACCCACGACAAGAAAAGACGAATGTTCTTATTGTCGTTTGCTAAATCATAAACAACATTGATATTTTCAACCGGTACTGAAGATATTTCTTCTTTTTCCAGCTTTTCAATTACTTTATCAAGATTGTCAAATATTTTCTCATCACCATCAAGTTTTCCATTGCCATTAAGATCCAGTGGAAGAACAGCAATTCCCTCAACTGTTTTTCTTGTAGAGAGGTCATAGATCAATCCGAGGTTATTGTAAGTTACCCCTGCGGTATCTTTCTTTACAGCGTGAATAAGGTATTTATCATCTCCGCTGATCCCTTTTCCCTTTATTGAAGATTGCTCATACCCGAAATGACTTGCAAATGCTATTGGAGCGCAGGATCTGCTTTCGCGAGTATATAAATTCACTTCATACTTTGACTTTTTCTTTTTCTCTTCAAACTGCTCATTCTCATCCTCAAAAAACAACTCTTTATATTCCTTTTCCTTTAAGCCTTTCTCTGATATATTTTTTAATACCGGACTATTAACATTGGCTACCGGGAGTATCGCATATTTTCCAAGAACCACAGATTTTTCAGTCTGAGGAATCTCTTCCTTTTTTCTTTCATAAGAGACAATTTTCAAATCAGCAGCCTCATTTGCCTGAAGTTTAGAAACAACTTTTACATCTACCTCGGGGTGAAGTGCTTCAAACTCCTTAGCCCATTTCTCCAGGAGTGGATAAGTAAACTTAGTTCCTGTAATGACTAATTTTTCCTGGCTGATATTTTGTGCATTCAACGATGCAGATGCCAATAACAGAAGAGCGGCATTTAGTAGTCTTTTCTTCATTTCTTTCTATGTTTTAAAGATGAATTATAAATGGAAAAATTAAATTCTAAATAAACTCTATAGAATTAATAGACAAATATAAAAATTGTTTAAATGTCAGAATAGAATTTAAAACTGAACTTGAGAAGAATACCTAAAAACCGCTTACAGGGGCTAAAAAACGACAGCAAGAAATTGGCTTTCGGCAGTTTACCTGGGATGATCAAAAATGTACTACCAAAAACATAGGAATACTCAGGCAATCAAATTGTATTATTCAAATAAAATCCAGAATTTAACTTCGAATTTTGTAAATTATACATTAGAAAAGTATAAAATGTGGTTACGAAAACAGATGGAGGCGTATGAAGTAGCAAATGTCAGAAACAACAATATTTCTGATTTTCAACCAATTAAATAATTATAATTTCCCGAATATGAGAATACCCTTACTCATTTTATTAATCATCATTTTTGATTTGACTTTATCGAAAGGACAGGCAGTTGTTGTCAATCCTAATCCGATAACTGTACATATCAACTCAAACAATCCCAAAATTCCATTTCCCCAGTTCCTGGATTATAAAGGTGGAAAAACCCTTGGTCGCGATAATGCAGATGGGATCACTGACATTGAAATGGAAAAGAATACAAGAGAGGCTTATCAGATTATGATGAATCGTGCTACATATGAAGGTACAGAGGTGCAGGGTACTAAGTATATCATATTTAACCCTCCGGGATTGGGATCAACAGGCCCGGAACCTGACTGTTCTGAAGGAGACGGATACGCTTTACTAGCTGCGGCTTATATGGCTGACAAGCCTACTTTTGATGGTATCTACATGTACATCCATGATCATAAAGGTAGTATGGTAGAAATGTTCTCTCAATGTGATGTAATAAGAAACCCGACCTATAGATATGGAATAGGCACACAAGGCTGGAGACCAGGTACTGCAGATGCTGATAAAGATGCTGCGGCGGATGGAGATTTTGATATTGCTATGGGATTGCTTGTTGCTTATAGACAGTGGCCAACTCTGGGAATTAAAGATGATTGCGAAAAGACAAGAACTTACAAAGAATTATTAATAAAATATCTTAAAACAATCAGTGATACTATTTTTTATAACGATGGCAGCTGGACTTGTAATCCTTCTTGGTGCCCCAATGGACCAGATCCAAGAGTCGATGCTACAGGTGCCAATGGTTACTATTCCGGAGATATTGGATTTGATGGCTACGTAAAAAGTGGTAATACCTGGGGAGAGTTGACTACTTGGGCAACTCCTGCTGGCCCCGGAAATAATCCGCAAAAAGGATATCTCTTTAATGGAAAGGTTATACATCCCAGAAGTATGTATGTCACATCAAAATGGCTGGATTATATCGCTCCCTCCTATTTCAGAGCATTTGCAGAATTTCTCGAAGAAGAAGATCCTGTCGCACATAATTGGAATATTAATCAGTTCCGAAGGGCAGAAGCTTCATCTGACTGGATCATGGGGCAAATATATGCACAAGGGAAACTACCAACAGGTGGAAACATCAGTCCTATTGGTCCTCCTCCTACCAATTCTGTAAGCTTCAATGATGCCAATTTTGCGGAAGATGCCCGAAATCCCTGGAGGACTATTGTAAATTATGTATGGAATGGAAATCCCTCTACTACCTGGAATCCTGAATTGCACGAACCACTGGCAGGTGGCAATACTTTTGAATACGATAATGCTATCCGGGTGGGAAATTATAGCAAGCTCCGCAATAAGGGTTGCCATAAACTTGGAAATGATCCTACTGATTTGAAGTTTGTGGGTCCAGCCATTATGACCAATGAGATCCCTATGGATCCGGCAGGACTACTCCCTGTGAATGTTGGGAATCACATTAATTACAATTTAGGATCATTTTCACCCGCCATTGTCGCCTATCATAAAGATCAAAACAACGCTGAAAGCAAAGACCTCATTGCTGACTGGTACAGACAGCTAACCCTCATGTGGGATGCTGATATGGTAACTTCTCCTGTTCCGGATAACAGATATATAAAAAGCGTACCCAAATATTTCCACGAATGGTTCAGGGTTTTAGGCTTACTAACTGTAACAGGAAACTACTATGCTCCATCGCTAATGGCAGAGCCTGATACTAAGGCTAATCTTAAAGTCTATCTGGCCACCAACAAAACTGTAGCCTCCGGCCCGAGAGTTGTAAATGGAGTAAATATCACTCCCGGTGATGAAATTTCATATACCATTAGCTATAGAAACTTTTCCATTCTACAAGCTGAAAATGTAGTAATCACCTATCCTCTTCCTCCAGAAGTAGAGTTTGTTTCTGCAACAGGGGGAACTAATAGCGGAGGCGTAATTACGTGGAATATCGGAAGTGTTCCCGGATATACTTCAACAGGAGAATCAGGAGACGACTGGAAAACCTTTAATCCAAAGACTTACCCAACCTATGGTGAAGTTAAGTTTAAGGTAAGAGTGAAAGCTGGTTATGAAAACACAATTATTTGCAACCAGGCGACTATTACTGCAAGCAACAGTGAACCTCATACAAGCAATGAATTTCCGAACAATGAAACTGCAACATTTGAGAAAAACTGTGTAAATATCATTTCAAGATCATTATCAATTTTCAAAGTAGCAGATAGAAATATAGCTGCAAATGGTGATATCATTAACTATACTCTTCGTTTTAGCAACTCATCCCAGAACGGCTGGTTAAACGGCGGTCGTCCGGATGTGAGAGTGACATACTCTTATGGACTTTCAGGACCAAATGCCGGAAACCACTATTTCAGAGTACTTCACGGAGCTCAGGAACCATATATCAATCCAGGTAATTACAGAATATCTTATTTCTTAAATGATGCTGCAAGGATAGGTATTTACGATCCCGTCACCAATATTAATGGTTGGGATCTTAAGGTAACAATTCTGGAAGGTGGAGATCCTGATAAAGTTAAATTTACATCTGAGCAGTATACATTTGGAGAAGACGCTAACGGCAAATGGAATCAGCGTTTGATCATGCGCTTTCCGGATACTCTGATGGCTACTTCACAACACACCAATATGTTCTTTGCTAAAGCAGGAGAACCAAATGAAGTTCTGTTTGTCCATAAAGGTATAGCTGCACCATTCAGAATGGCTATTCAGTTTCAGGCCAAAGGAGGAAGTGCTGCTTGCGGTACGGTACCGGTAGGCCCATTAATGGCCGATGACTGGTCTTTTGACAATACTTTAGATGTAGGTACAAACGATAAACATCTATACTTTCCTATAACACCAGGATGGTTTGATTACCAGAGTACATATGATCCTTCTCTCTCCACAACTATCAATGAAGTACATGTGGATGCATGTGAACCAAACTACAATAAAAACTTTGATCGCTTGTTGGTTGAAGAGTGGGATGGTTATGTGTGGAGAAGAATCTTAGGAAGAGGACCTGTTCCTGGTATGGAAATGCAAAATGTATGTGTCACAGATACATTACCAGCTGATCTGGAATGGCAGGGATTCACTGAATCAGAAGCACTCGGAATTAAAGCTACTTACAATCCTTCCACCAGAGTCATTAGCTGGTGTACTCCTTCAATGCTGCCGGGTGCATCTGGAATGATTAAATATGCAGCTAAGGCAAAGAGCGATTGCAGTGCCGACATATTAGTTGACAATAAAGCATGGATTCAGTCTTCTTCACAGGCACCGATAGATTCCTCATTTAAGGTATTAGTGACTTGTAAACCAATTCCTCCTTTAAATCCAATTGCCAGCACCATCAAGAAAAGTTCACCGGCTGAAGGCTATGACATAAATGATATTATTCCTTATACTGTATCATTCAAGCAGACACAGGGCACTATTGCCAATCCTGCTTTGCCATCTTCTGCTGACTGGACATCATATTGTGGTGAGCCTTTAATGGATTTTACAAATACTAAAAACCCTGGAGGCACTCCTAAGCTTGCTACCTATGATTACTCTCATGGGAAAAACGGAACACTAATCACCAAAATAAAGCCTGAACTTGCTCAACCATTCTCGCTAGTATTCAGGCATAATGGAGGAACACCCGTTTGTTCAGGAGATCCTTTAAAAGGACTGTTGCTTACCTTTGTTAATAACTCTTGTTCTCAGCTTGCCATTAAATTATTCCAAAACGGGACATTACTGGGTTCTAAGGTAGATATCTCATACCCTTCACCTAATGATACATTAACAATTAAGGCCGAACTTATTGATAACAAACTCTCTGTTTGGATCAATAACTTTAATGCTCTGCCATATGAATTTGACAACATTACTTATATGACTGCCGGATATGTTGGTTTCTATAATTCAAATGAAGCAACCACTGGATCAGGAAATCCATCTCATAAGTTATTATATTGGAATACGCATTTCGATTCAGCATTTGAAGTCTCTTTGACAGATCCTCTTGCATCAAATGTGACTTATACAGCTTCGTCTATCACTAAACTATTCTCTTCTCCCGGATTAACAACTGCTCAGCCTGTCCCGGTCTATAACAGTGCAACAAACACAATAGAATGGATTCTTAAAACAGGTAAAACGCCAATGTTATATGGAGATTCGGTAGCATTCAGTTTTTCTGTCAAACTAAATACATGTCCTAATGGCTTTGTAAATAATATAGTTTTCGCTAATATGATGGGAGTACCCACTAATTATTTTGGAGCACAGGAAGTTGATAAATGCGGAACTACTCTGCCGGTAGATTTTCTTTCATTCACTGCATCCAAAGTTGATGGAGGAGCATTACTTAAATGGTCTGTAATTAACCAGGTTGATAATAAAGGGTTTTATATTGAAAAATCTACTGATGGTGCTAACTTCAGTACGATAGGATTTATACCATCAACCACAGCATCCGGCTCAACTTATACATTTGTTGATAATGAGTTTTCAAATATCGCTTATTACAGACTACAACAAGTTGACAATAATGGACAGTTTAAGTACAGTCAGATCAGATGGTTAAGTGAGGATTCTCCATTGATTAAAATTTATCCTAATCCTTCTCTGGATGCATTTAATCTGCAGATTAACGGCTTAGAAAGCTTCCGTTTAACAGCTTATTCCTCAACAGGACAGGAACTGGAGCAAATTGATAACCTGGCCAAAGGAACTACATTAATAGGCAATAACTGGGCTAAAGGAGTGTATACTTTAAAACTGATTTCTGACAACGCTGTTTATGTTTATAAACTCGTGAAAGAATAAGTATTTTGTCTATTTAATACTTAGGGTCTTTAAACGAAAGTTTAAAGACCTTTTTATTTATAGGAGTTTTAACTGAGGTTCAATATATTTTTCTATATTTATAACGCTTTTTAATCAATCTGATTCCATTCAACCTAATATATTCCATATGGTAAAATACTTTTTGCATCTTACTATTCTCGTTGTGCTCATTAGTTCATGCAGTACTGAAAAGAAACAACCTGAACGGACTAATCAATTTGTAAAAGTAACCAATACCAGCTTTTACCTGAATGGAAAACCCTACTATTTTCTGGGAGCAAACTATTGGTATGGAATCAATCTGGGATCAGAAAAAGGAGGTCAGAGAGCTCGTCTTATCAGGGAATTGGATCAACTTCAAAATTTAGGTGTCACAAATCTTCGTATTGTAGGGCTTAGTGAAGGACCAGATAACCAACCTTACAGAATGCTTCCCGCAGTTCAGAATGCTCCCGGAGAGTTTGACGAGGATCTGTTAAAAGGTCTTGACTTTTTACTTTCAGAAATGTCAAAGCGCAATATGTACGCTGTGGTTTGCCTGGGTAATTTTTGGCCATGGTCAGGAGGATGGGGCCAATATTTGGTATGGAGCAAGGCTGCAGACAGTATTCCCTACCCTCCTCCACATCCTGGTGGCGATTGGGACAGATATCAGAAATTCTCTGCAAAATTTTATTCAGACTCCTCAGCCGTTCAAATGTATCACAATGCTGTCAAAAAAATTGTAACGAGAAAAAACTCTATTACAAAAGTCAATTACAAAGATGATCCAACCATTATGTCCTGGCAGCTGTGCAATGAGCCAAGAGGAATGGACAACCAAAAGCAATACAATAAATGGATAGATTATTCTGCAGCTCTCATAAAACAATGGGATCCTAACCATTTGGTCAGTGCTGGAACAGAAGGATATACCTCAGACCCTGAATATGCCGGAGTAGATGTAAAAGAGAATAATAATGGCCCGAACGTAGATTATATAACCTGCCATGTCTGGGTTGAAAATTGGGGCTGGTATGATCCGAAAAGAGCTGACAAAACCTATGATTCGGCAGTTCATAAAATGGAATATTATCTCAAGCTCCATGTTGATGCGGCAAGGAAATTAGGAAAGCCATTGGTTATAGAAGAATTTGGGCTCGCAAGAAATGATGGAGATTTTTCACCATCAGCACTTACCACTGTAAAGGATAAATACTATTCGAAAGTATTTCAGGAAGCTTATAACTATGCATCTTTAAGCTCACCTGTAGCTGGTGTAAATTTCTGGGCTTGGTCCGGAGAAGGCAGACCAAAAGTTCCTGGTACTATCTGGAAAAAGGGTGATCCCTTTACTGGAGACCCTCCACACGAACTTCAAGGGTGGTACTCCGTTTATGACACAGACACTTCTACACAATTGGTTATAAAGAAATTCGCAGAAAAGATGAATTCGCTTAACTAAAAACATCATTCAATTGACATCTTCCCTTATCCACTAAAAATCCTTGGCAATTTCTATTTGTTTTTTTTACCAAATGAGAATTGTCATTTCGAGGATCTTTCACGTATTTTTAACTTCATAAAAATAATGAAGTTTTTGAGAAGCATTTTATCACATGAAAAATCTTCCCTCCTTTAAAATACCTTTTTACAACCTATTTTTTTCATTTTATTACTTTTCATTACACAGGGGTGACATTCCTCACTTTTTTTTCATAATTAATATCATGATTAAGTTGAGCCGGAGGCTTCATTTTTACATAAATTCTACTAATAATGAAAACCATATTACTCCCCACAGATTTCTCTAAAGCTTCGGAAAAAGCAATGGAGTATGCCATCCTTATCGCCCAAAGAAACAATGCCCGGATTGTAGTTGCCCACGCTTACCTGCTACCAGTATTCAGTTCTATCTTAGCTCCTTCTGTAATGGATTGTATGATAGAAGAAGTCATACAAAAAACTGATTCCAAACTTATTTCCATTTGCAAAAAAATTTCATCTCATGTTTCAGATTCCGGCAAACAGCTTGAATGCGAATATGTATCAGACTATTCTGTTCCTGAAACAGAAATCAAAAATGTCGCATATCTTAAAAAACCTGATTTGATCATAATGGGGACTAATTCAAGAGACAATTTACAAGCTTTTCTCAGGAGTACTACTTCAAGAATTATAGATACTGTTAATTTCCCTCTCCTTATTGTTCACGAAAATACAATAGTAGTCCCGATTGAAAAAATTCACATGGCAGTAGAGAACATCACCAAAGATGCTTTGGAAGCTTCTCAATTAATTGATCTGGCTTCTACTTTCAAAGCTTCTATTACGCTTTTGCACGTGCAGCCACATAATAAAGTTAATGATTCTAAGGCAAATTTTATTTTTGCGGATTTCATTAAAGATATCATTAATTATTCAAGTATCAGGCTTAAAACGTGCATCTCTAACAATGTCGAAGAAGGGATAAAAACTTCACTCTCGGAAGACAATTCGGATTTACTTGTATTGATAAAGTATAGCCGTAAATGGCTTGATGAACTTTTCCATAAAAGTATTATCAGAGCGTTTATCAAAAAAGGAGATATGCCCCTGCTAATTCTCCACAGAGCTTGAAAATATTCTCCTTAGGTATTTAATACTAAATTCAATACTTCTACTTTCCTGATATAGTATTGCATTAGGATTAACAATCCTAATAGCATTAATTTACGAACTGAATGAAGTTCTTCAATTTATAAAAATGAATACTATATCAAGACAAGAAATTGATCTGAGTTCCTATAAACGAAGAGGGATGTTAGAAATCTTTTCTAAAAAGCTTATTCCTTTTGTCAGTACATCAAGCAATGTAGATATTACAATATTCCGTAAGAAAGTTAAAGAAAATAACCTACGCTTTTTTGCCAGTATCTGCTTTGCATTGACCAAAGTAGCAAATGAAATACCTCAGTTCAGACACAGAATCATAGACAATAAGCTCTACGAATATTCCAGCATAGACCCGGGATACACGGTCCTTCTTCCTGACTGTGAATTTTCATTCTGTTCAACAAGGCATTCCACAGATTTCCCTACTTTCTATGAAAATATATTAAAGGATATTGAGAATGTTTTATCAGATAAAAATGAGTCCAATGAAGATAACAATCATCTGTTCTACATCACGAGTGTGCCCTGGTTTTCATTTACATCACTGACACATCCGTATGATCCTGTTAATGGAACAATACCTATAGTGACCCTTGGTAAATACTTTGAGGAAAACGGAGTTTGTAAAATGCCTGTTGGACTCCAGATACACCATGGAATAATGGATGGGTATCATATGGGATTATTTTATGAAAAACTGCAGAAGGAACTGGATAATCCGGACTGGATATTTTAAGATCCAATAGCATGAGAAATTTTGAAGGTTAAAACAGACGCCTTATTGCAGGAGTATTAAAAGTTAAAATACAAACATTTGTCTCATACATCTCATGTTAAAAATAATGTCAGGTCAGAATAACCCGACATTATTAAATATTCATTTATTTAAATCTTGCTAAAACTAATTGACAATGAAAAATTGTCAATGACAAAACCAGTGAAATGCTACTTGCCATTAAACTCTATTGTTGGCAATCAGCGTTTCACAATTTTATACATAGTGATTCCATTATGGGTTTCTAACGTTAATACATATATTCCTGCTCCCAATGCTGCACCTATCTTTCCTTCATCTGTTGCACTACCTGATTCTACCTGAATCCCAAGAATATCCTCTACTTTATATCTGAAGGTTCCTTTCAGTTTAATACTGATCCCATCACTATTGAATGGATTAGGAAAAATCTGAACTGTCTCTGTTTCTTCACCTCCTAAACTGGTTACTATTGATGGCTTAAACTCAAGGTAATTTATATTCATGTAATCAGCGTTGAATAAAATTCTCATCTTATGTTGCCCCTGGGTCAGATCAAGATCCATTACTGAAGTTGTTTCCCAGTTTTGCCACCCACCTGTATTTGGTATGGAAACAGGCCCTGTGATATTTTCTCCATCCATTTCAACTTGAAGAGTTTTACCATCATCAGGAGAAGCCACTCTAAGGTCGAGATTATACTTCCCGCTTTTTGTTACATTCACAGTATATAATAACCATTCCCCATTTAGAATGTATCCGATATTATATTTTCCTTCCTCGTCCATCGTGCTTTCTATATCGACCTCATCATTTCTGAAAATTACCCCACCTTCGTTGCCATTTTTATTGGCTTCCCTGTAAGCAAACCCTTCTCCGCCATCATCATATTCTTCTGCTTCAATTCGTCCCGGGATTACATGAGGTATTCCATTGTATGGAGTTGTATTGTTCGTCGCACCCATTAAATTCAATGATCCATCGAAAGCATAAGTTTCACCTATCCTGGTAATGTATGTTCTTGAAATATTGCCATACCTAAGCCGCAATGTATCTCCCTGTAGTGATGTTATTGTTGTTTGTGAAAGCTTTCCACTTTTCCAGCTGATTGAGTCAATAAGAAATCCACTCCTTGCCCTCAAACCTTTTACATATCCGTTTGACCAGATAGTTGGAAGTGCCGGCAGAAACTGTATCTCATTGTTCTGGCTTTGCATTAGCATTTCATTCACTCCCGAAACCGCACCAAAGTTACCGTCAATCTGGAAAGGCGGATGAGCATCGAAAAGGTTGTTGTAGGTACGTTCAGGAGTAATTAACATACGAATGAGCTTATAGGCATGATTTCCGTCTTCCATCCTGGCCCAGAAGTTTATCTTCCATGCCAGGGACCATCCGGTAGCATCATCACCGCGTTGTGTAAGGGTAACCTTGGCAGCATTAGCCAAAACAGGAGTACCTCTTAATGATATCTGATTGCTTGGAAATAAACCGTACAAATGGGATATATGACGGTGTTTCT
Source organism: Sporocytophaga sp. (assembly GCA_024707265.1). GTDB lineage: Bacteria > Bacteroidota > Bacteroidia > Cytophagales > Cytophagaceae > Sporocytophaga. The sequence goes on from JANQAB010000003.1 coordinate 23,813, forward strand.
CAATAGGATTATCCCAATCCTGAAACCATTCCTGTAATTGACCATAACGCCCGACACGATGTGGAGGAAGACGAGCAAGAGATGCTTTCACCTGGTTACGAAAGTTTTCATCGATATTTAAAATTTCGGATGATTTGATAACGGTATTAAACAAATCTCGGATAATCTGGATATCCATAGTTGGACCAAAACAGGTATAATAGCCACCATGTGCAAGTTCAGGAGAAGTACTTGGAGATGTTACAAGATAATTGTTTCCGCTTATTGGTTCCGGCACAAGACTATTCAGAAAAAATTGAGCACTGCTTTTAAAGGTAGGATATACATCATTCAGATATGTTTTATCTTTAGAGAATTGATAATGTTCCCAAAGGTTATAGCACAACCAGGCACCTCCAGTAGGCCAATGCCCCCAAGCACCATCAATCGGACCAGTGCGGTTCCACAAATCGGTATTGTGATGAAGCACCCAGCCACTGTTCACTCCCCAGTGGGCCTGAGCAGATTGCTGACCAGGGGCTACAAGAGCTTTGGTTTTTTCGATCATAGGAAGGGCGCATTCCGGCAGATTTCCGGATTCTGTCATCCAATAATTCATCTGGAAATTAATGTTTGTTGTATACTTACTTCCCCATGAAGGATACATGTCTTTATTCCAAACACCTTGTAGGTTTGCCGGCTGACTTCCTGGTCTTGAACAAGCAATCATAAGGTAACGTCCGAATTGATAATGTAACCTCACGAGCTGTGGATCGTCAGAGGTGTTAAAATTTGCCACTCTTTGATCAGTAGGCAAACTAGATGAAGAATTACCAGGCCCTAGATTGATATCTACTCTGTTAAACAAAGCCTGATAGTCTTCAAGATGAGCGGTTAAAAGCTGCGTATAGTTTTTAGCACTGACATTATCAATATAACTGGTGGCCCTGGCAACCTCATCTCCATTGACATTATTATAGGCATTAAAGTTAGATCCGATCGCCAGGATCACTGTAGCACTGTTTGCTCCAGAAACCGTAATACTACTGCTATTAGCTGTTACCGTTCCTCCCTCAGTCTTCACCTTTACCCTGTTCTGGAATTTTACAGCATCTGCCTGTCCGTTGAGAAGAAGAAGATCGTTTCCGACATTAGATATGGAGACCGGAGTCTGAGGAGAATCCATGCTTGTAGAAAAAGTAATTTTACCTGGCTGACTGGCAGTGAGACGTATTACTATTATCTGATCTGGATAACTGGCAAAGTATTCTCGTGAATAATTTACCCCTGCATAGGAGTATGTAGTTTTGGCAATGGCTGTACGAAGGTTTAGCTCACGGTAATAGTTGGAGGCAATATGTCCGGGGAAGTTCAGATAAAGATTTCCCACTGGTAAAAATCGTTCCTGTCCACCACCAATCATATTACTTACTGTAGCATCTGCTGCTGCATAATTGCCTGCGAATATCTGACTTCTGGCGGTTGAAAGAGAATTGGCTGCCCCTGCTTTATTATTGTTGCCCGGATTGCCACTCCACACCGTACACTCATTCAATCCAATCACATCTCTGGAGACTATTCCGTATACCATCCCACCTAAATGACCATTGCCAATTGGCAAAGCATCCGTAAAAACAGTTCCGGCATCTTTGTTATACCACAAGGTAAGATCTCCCGGGTTCTGACCTTTTATATGTCCGACTACCAGAAAGACCAGACACAGTATGGCTGACAGTTTATATTTGTTTATTTCCATGAAAGTTTATATAATACAAAACCTTAATAATTCGATAAACTTCTTATCATCTTTCAACTGGCTTCATATCTAATCTAATCTTCATCACAAGCCTTTCACAACCTGATGCAGACAATTAACTGCATTCAATAGTGACTACAGAGTCTTCCAGAATTTATTTATAACTGATATAGACATTGCTGAATGGGTTATTTAAAGAATAGCCCTACAATCATTCAAAAGATTTAGTAAACAAGAGGGTTTTAAAAAATATAATTCATTCGAGTATAAAATACTGTTCTTACAATTATGTAATCTTGAGCATTGTTCTTTGATGCTCCACAATATGTAAAAAGAAAAAGATCCTTGTCGTTCGGTTAGTACTTTGAACTTAAGGTACCTGTTTCCAGGGGATAATAAAAAAGTTACAATCCGGAATTAAGATACAGACTTCAATCTTATTCCACAATTTATCCATTAACATGGTACAGTGTAGCAGAGCTTTTCGGATCTGCAAAGATGCAGACCACGAAAAACTTCACATTGTCCAAAATTTAAAAACCTCTTATTATTTTTTCAGAATCTTAAAAACAATTGATTTCCCATTATTGGTCACTCTCAATAAATACATTCCTGATTGAAGGTTTTCACCTATACGCTTTTCTCCTTCCCCAATTCCTGCATGCAATACGCTTCCAGTCAGGTCGCAGATTTCGTAATTAAATTCATGTGGGTAATTTAGAATAATATTATCTTCAAATGGATTCGGATATATTGCTGGAGCTGGGTCTATTTCTTCGTTCACTCCGGTAACTACCTCCTGAATCACCACAGTAATTGGAGCAGAAGAAGTAACTGCTCCTTTATCATCAGTTGCTTTGGCTGTGATCGTATAACTTCCTGCAGGCATGCCAGACCAACTATAGCTAAATGGAGAAGTATTGTCAGATCCAAGAATTGTAGCACCATTATAGAAATCAACTTTGGTGATGCTTCCGTCCGTATCCGTAGCAGTAGCAATAAGCTCAACAGTCTGAAGAACACTGAATGTGCTATTGTCAGATGGAGCTGTAATACTTATAGCCGGAGGATTATTGGCCAGGACAAATGTTACAAAATTGAGATTGATATAGTCTACATCGCCTATGGTTAACCGCATTGTCTTCTGTCCTGCGCTAAGCTGAATGTTGCTTACTCTGACCGTCTGCCAGGTTTGCCAGCCTGTTGTATTGGGGATCGTTATGTTACTTGCAATATTTGCACCATCCATGCTTATGGATAAAGTACGTCCATCTCCATCACAAGCTATGCGAAGATCCATATGATATACACCTGAATTCTGGACGTTGACTGTATACTCCAGCCATTCTCCTGAAGTTGCCCAACCGACATTATAGCCAGCCCCGACGTCTGTGCAATTTTCTATATCTACATCTTCATCGTTTCTAAAAGAAACGCCTGTCTCACTTCCGGGGGTCTCATCAAAATATGCAAAGCCATTACCTCCAACATCAAAAGCTTCAGCCTGAATGGTACCAGGAATCTCATGAATTGTATTGTTATATGCAGCCTGAGCAACATTTACTTTCAGGGTAACCGCAGCAGATGTTGCTTTTGTACCAGCATTATCTGTTGCCACAGCTGTAATGGTATAAGTTCCTACCGGGACGTTTGTCCATGAATAGGCATAAGGGGCGCTCACATCTTCCCCTAATTTAGTTGTCCCATTAAAAAATTCAACTTTGGATATCGTTCCGTTTGGATCTGAAGCTGTTGCTGTAATATTAATTGCAGCCGGTGCAGTATAAGAAGCATTGGCAGCAGGAGCAGTAATGGCCACAGACGGAGTTCCATGCTTAAAGAGAAAAGGTAAAATTTCCTGTAAGTCTTGTCTCCAGCATACAAAACTATGAGATCCGGAATGTTCCCAGTAATCGATCGTGATACCATTAGCACGTAACAGCTTCATGGTTTCCGCTCCGTTATTGTAAGCAATATCACTGGGTCCACCTTGTCCGTAATAGAAATAGCGCATGCTCTGTTCAATTTTTGAACCATTGGAAGCAAGGTACGTTCTCATTACATTATAAATATTGTCACCGATAAACCAACCAGAACTGAAGACCCCCAGGTAGCCAAAAAGATCATACCGGTATAAACCTGCATCCAACACCTGTAAGCCTCCCCAAGACAGACCAGCCAGAGCACGGCTATCTTTCTCTGGTTTTACTCTGTAAGTTTTTTCTACAAAAGGTATTACATCGTCGCATAGTTCACGGGTAAAAAGGTTTGGAGCGAAATCCGGGGCATCAGGCATTACAACAATCATCGGCACCGCTTTGCCTGAGGAAATGGCCTGGTCCAATATTGCTTTAACGTTCCCATCAAAAGGATTCGCCCATGTATAGTAACGTTGTCCTCCTCCATGCATGAGATAAAAAGTGGGATAATAGGTATTCTGATTATATCCATCCGGAAGGTAAACATTCATTTTCCGGTTACTATTCATTGTTTTGGAAAAGTAAGTTACCTCGGTAATACTGCTGGCAGCATTGCAATGAATGCCTGATCCTAAAGTAAGAATCAGGCATAAAAATATTTTCAATTTATTGGTCATCAAAGATCTGAATTAAAATAGTATAATATAATTCATTGTTTATGATTAGAAACCTCCAACTATTCTTTTACAACTTTATACACCTTAACTAAATCATTCTGCTTTATTTTCAAGATATAAGCACCTTTGGGATAGTTTTTACGTATATGTATTTCCTCTAAAGTTGTTCCATCTTCTAATACCATACCTTCCAGATTTAACAATTGATAGGCATACTCTCCGTTAATGTTACAGTATATTTTATCAGTGAAAGGGTTAGGATAAACTGCAGTAGTTTCTTTTTGTATAGACTCCAGATCAGTTACAATGGTATTTTTAAATTCCACCCAGTTCAGGTTCATATAATCTGATTCAAAAACTATTCTCATTATTTTCTGCCCGGAAGTAAGATCGATACCGGGAACAGTAACTGTCTCCCACTTTTGCCAGCCTCCTGTATTCGGAACCATGATAGCTCCTGTAATGTCTTCATTGTCCATTTCCACATGAAAGGTTCTTCCTGTACCATCCGCTGCCACACGAAGATTTAAATCATACTTATCTGTTGCAGTTACGTTTACTGTATATTCCAGCCACTCTCCTGAAAGAATATATCCAACATTATAGGAGCCTGATACATCCCCTGTTTGTTCTATATCCACTTCATCATTTCTTAAAGTGGCCAGTCCTTCGTTTCCATTTGTATTAGCTTCATGATATGCAAATCCTTCACCTCCCTCATCATAATGTTCTGCTTCTATTATACCTGGAATTGGCCACGGGGAGCCTTTATACGGCCCCTGAGGAACATATACTGTAATAGAGACTTCTGAAGATCGTTTATTCCCCTGACTATCCGTAACAGTTGCTGTAATGGTATGTGATCCACTGGAAACAGGCTTATAGTTTATAGAATAAGGAGCGGCATTATCAGTCCCTATTGATTTTCCATCATAAAAAAACTCTACTGAAATAATGGTGCCGTTTTGTGCCTGGGCTGATGCAGTAATTGTAATTTCAGTATCCGTAAAAAGAACATCTGTACTTTTGGGAGAAGTAATCGTAACAGAAGGACCAGCTGAAGAAAAACTCCAATGATCAACATTGAAAAGACTCGATCCACTTCCTTTAAATACAAGGTAGACATTATGCACACCAGTTGTCTGATTGACAGAGGTATTGACTGTCTGCCATGTCTGAAACGCGCCCGTATTGGGAACCTGTAAGGTTCCGATTAATGTTCCTGTTGCACTTCCTAATCTGATTTCGATGGTTCCGCCTGTTTTATTGCTTGCTACACTTGCAGAGAATCTTCCTGCACCTGCTGAGCCGAAATCAACTCCTTCCACCATCACCCAGTCACTGTTGTCTATGTATGCCAGGTTCATACCACCTGCACTGCAAACTTCCGTTTCTATGCCTTTCTGGTCACTCATAGTTTCAGCTTCTACTCGTACATAAGGATCAAGATATTTAATCTGTTTAACTCCATTCACTGTATTTACCATTTGTACTATGGTTCCATCCTGTCTGTGTGAAAAAGCATCAATAGCTAAGTTCCGGTGGTAAGCCATTCCCACTCCTGTTTGCGAGGCTACAATACGGTTATGATACATCTGATACCATTGACCATTGAGAAAGAAATTTGCATGGTGATTATTGTTGTTATTGGTTGGCGGTTGCGGAGAAAGCACTCCACCGTAAGTAAATCCGGACATAGGGTTATTACTCACCATATAATCAATCCGCATGCCTGCACTTGGCGTTGTAGAATAGGAAAAATAGTATTTCCCATTATGCTTGTGCATCCATGCCGCTTCAAAAAAATTAGGCACTGTGAACTTACCGGCAGAACCACTTGTACTGATCATGTCATTGTTCAGCTTAATCACGCGAAGGTTGCCATCACCATTACCTCCAAAGTACATGTATGCCTGACCATCATCATCAACAAAAGTCATGGGGTCGAACAGCCAGCCATTAAAAGGTTGAACTCCCGGTGTGCTTCCAGTCACAATGGCACGGCCTACTGGATCTTTAAAGGGACCAGTCGGACTATCGGATACAGCTACACCAATAGCACTTCCTCCATTCCCGAAGTAGAGATAAAACTTTCCGTTCCGGTAGGCAGGTGAAGGTGCCCAACTCAGACCTGACCAGGATGCATCCCGCGGCACATCGAAGACTACCCCATGGTCTGTCCAGTTTTTCAGGTCACTGCTAGACACACAAACGATAGAACTCATATCATAACTGTCATCATCGTTTTCATCATCATTAGAGCAATACACATAAACCCTACCATTGTAAACAATGGCCCCTGGATCAGCCAGAAACCGGTAACCAACTATGGGATAATCGGCAAATGCATTATTCCAGATTACCAGAAAAACTAAAATGAGTACTGAATGTAGTATTTTCATAAAAGATATTTTTTGAATCAATACAGTAGAATAAATTGAGTGCAGTTGATTATTATTGTTTAAGTATTTTAGCTGCCTTCATGCCCTTTTCGCTGGTAAGTTTCAACAGATACTGGCCTTTGGGAAGAGACTTTCCAACTATAGCATTACTATATAGAGTACCAGACTCTAACTCACGCCCGGTCAGATCCAGAATCTGGTATTCCGTTTTTTCATCACAGGTAATCTGAAGGACTTCCTGGAAAGGATTGGGAAATAATAGGGCAGGTGAGTTGTATTCCTGTTCCAGATCCGTAATAATTTCATTTTTAAATTCAACCCAATTCAAGTTCATATAATCCGAATCGAAAACAATCCGCATCACATGCTGGCCATTCGTAAGCTGGATACCAGGCACAGCGACGGTCTCCCAGATCTGCCACCCTCCTGTATTTGGAACAGAGACAACTCCTGTAATATCTACTCCATCCATTTCTACATGAAATGTTTTGCCTGTTCCGTCTGCTGCCACTCTAAAATTCAGATCATAGATTCCAGTTTCAGTTACATTCACAGAATATTCCAGCCATTCTCCTTTAAGAATATAGCCGATATTGAAAGAACCAGAAGCGTCCCCTGTCGTTTCAATGTCAACTTCGTCATTCCTAAAAGCCGCTCCTCCTTCGTTACCATTTGTATTGACCTCATGAAAAGAAACTCCTTCACCACCTTCATCATACTCCTCTGCTTCTATCATTCCTGGAATGGAATGCAAAGTACCATTGAAAGGACCTTTGGGAACATTTACAGTTACACTTACCTGGCTTTCTGAAGTTCTTCCTGCATTATCTGTTGCGACTACCCGCAAAAGATAACCGCCCGCAGGTACGTTCATCCAGTTGTAGGAATAAGGAGAAGAATTATCAGAACCGAGTAAGGTATTTCCATTATAAAACTGAACGTTTGCTATGGTTCCTGCAGTGGTACTTGCGGTAGCGGCTATATTTATATCTGATCCTGCAGTAAAACGTGTCCCATTTGCAGGACTTGTAATGGAGACTACCGGACCTACATTCTGGGCTTCAGTGATATTAGCTCCTACCCGAAAAAAATCAAAATCAGCATAACCTCCGCTTGACTTAGTGGCATAAGAAAACAATCCGAACCGATAACCCACAAAATGCTCCAGGTCATAATTCATTTGAAGCGTTGAACCAATTGCGTTCCATGTTGAGCCATTTAAACTGAAATAAAAATAAGCTTTATCAGTCCTGTTAGTAAAATCAAAATCGATCCGCAGGTAAACAGTATTTTGATTTAGAGGAACACTGGCCACTTCAACAGGTGTTCCGCTAAAACCTGTTCCATTTACCATTACTATACTTTTGCTTGTACCGGTCATCTTTACCCCCACCAAACCATATTTATTTTGAAGAGCCACCAATCCTGCATAATCTCCATCCTTTAAACCTGAGACATCTATAGATACATAACCGGAACATTTCGGCCCAAAGGTTCTTTGGGTCAGAGTATTAGTAGTACGAAGCACATTGGCATCCGTGCGTTCGTTTGTTAACCGCATATAGCCACTACGCTGGGTCAGTGACCAGTAATTGTTCTGGGGGTTATGATTCCATTGCCATTGTAGTTTTAATGGAGGTGCAGCACTAAATTCATCTGAAGTAATAATTCCTTTTAGTGATCCTGCCCCTTTGGGAATGTCCAGGGTAGCTGGTACCTGTCCGTTTACCCCCACTGTTGGCCATCCATTGCTCCAGGTTACAGGCATCAGGTCAGGGATACGACCAACTGCCCCATGATCATGGAAAAACATTGCATACCATTTTCCATCTGGTGTGTCGATATATTCTCCCTGAGCAGAACCATTAGAAGATTGAAAAGCTATCCGGCCTGTATAAGTTCCGGCCACACTTCCTGAACGATGAATGATCTGTGTACGGCCCTTTCCTGAAGGCCAGCAGATGTTAGACACATAATATTGTCCGTTGATTTTCTGCATCCTGGTACCTTCAGCGGTCAATATCATACTGCTGCCAGCTACTGAAGAAGCTTTAGGTATGATGACTTTGTTTACGCCCCCTGGCTGTTCTCCGGTCAGGTCTGGTTTCATTTCAGTCAGCTGAATATTATCATGACCATAAGCAAAATATACTTTACCGTCATCATCAAAGAAAAGAGAATGGTCATGATACACTTTATTTAAAGTAATCGTGGTCCACGGTCCGGTTTCAATATTGGTAGTTTTATAGATATAAGTTTTTCCGGTTGAATAGGAAAAAGAACTGACATAGAATGTTCCTTTATAATAGTTGATGCTACTCGCCCAGGTACCTCCGCTATAGGCTTCCATTCCACCATTGAGATTCAATGCATCCGTATTAGCCATAATGGGATAGCAATAGCTTACGACCTCCCAGTTCACCAGGTCTTTTGACTTCATGATGGGTACTCCCGGATTGAAGTGCATGGTGGTACTGCTCATGTAGTAGGTATCCCCAACCCGTACAAAATCAGGATCAGGAACATCAGCAAAAATGATGGGGTTAGTAGCCATCTGGCCGGAAACATTACCTGCAACAAAAGAAAAATAAGCAAGTAAAAAGAAGTGGTATAGGATTGTTTTCATAGGAGCTTTCAAAATAATGTCCCCTACAAAACAGCTTAAGATTTAGTAAACAAAAAGAAGAAAAAATGTAATTTTGATAAGGAATAGAAATTTTTCACATTGTCTGATGGGAAATGAAGCTTCTTTCAGTCATCTAAAAGAACATTCCAGCACTATCAACATTCCAAAGAATAGCTGATCCTTCCCGAGGGAAGGATTTACAATCATTGGCTTTTGTTACCCACCTGATTAATTTTAATTTAGCTGGCCAATTACAATAAGAGATTAAATAAAAAAGGACAAACCAGCACTTTGACTGATTTGTCCTTGGTGGGACGTACTGGACTCGAACCAGTGGCCCCCACGTTGTCGACGTGATGCTCTGAACCAACTGAGCTAACATCCCATAATATGAATGCGAATTACATATTATTTATCTATAAATGCAAATCAAAATTTAACTCTAAACATTTTTTTCCGAATGATCCAACTTTAACTCGCTTTGTCTTGAATAAGATTTCAAAGAAGGGATAAAAGACAAAAATGTTATTCCAATGATAAATATGATACCCAATGTCAAAGTACTTGGTCTCATACTTCCTGTCAGTTCTTCTATTGCGCCAAAAAGAAAAAGCCCGAAAAAGCAGGATAATTTTTCTGCCACATCATAGAAACTGAAATAGGATGCATGGTCTGTTGTATGTTCAGGAATTAATTTAGCATAAGTAGATCTGGAGATAGATTGAACACCTCCCATGATAAATCCTACTACCACCGCCAGTCCATAAAACTGAACATCCGTTTGAACAAAATATGCTGCCACACAAACAAGCACCCATATCATATTAATATAACGCAAGGTACTGATATTGCCAATTTTACCTGACAACCTCGCACTTAGATTCGCACCAACAATAGCAAGAAGCTGAATAATGAGGATAACGATTATCAATTCACTCATCTTAAGCTTCAGCTCTCCTTCCGCAAATATTACTGCCATGTACATTACAGTCTGTACGCCAAGATTGTAGAAGAAAAATCCGGGCAGAAAAAATTTTAAGGTATTTTTCTTTTCTGACCTCTGAAAGTACTTTATTAAGTTCTCTGAATCCACTCCATAACCAATTACCCCGACTTTCTTTCTTATATACATTAGAAGGCAGATAATAAAAAGAATACTGGGCAAACAGAAACCACCATATCCCAACAGATAGAAAAGAAATTCTGGCGGCCAGTCCTGAATAAAACGACTTTGCCTGCTCTATAGCATCTGCATTGGAAGCACCAGCCCCCATCAGTTCATCCACCTTTCCATCAACATTAAAATAAAGGTCAGGCATAGTCAACATGGTGATATTAAAAATCAAAAGCAATACACTTCCTATATATCCCATAGCAAAACCACGTGCACTTAATCTGTCATACTGATCTTCCGTTGCGATTTCAGGAAGAAAAGAATTATAAAATACTATACTCCCGCTATAACCTAATCCTGCAACTATAAATGCAAGAATTGAAGTTGTCAATGTAAACTGTGAGAGAACACCAGCATCTTTATGAAAAAAGAAAAGATAAGCACAACCCAAACTTCCCAGATAGCAGAACATTTGCATAAAAAACTTTTTCTTTCCAGTGTTATCCGCTATCGGAGTTAATATGGGACTCAAGATGGCAGCTAGCAAAAAAACAGCTGCCAGTGCAAATGAATATAACGCAGAACTATAAAATTCAAATCCCAGAAAATTTACCTTATCAGGTCTTTCGGGCATGATAGCAGCATAATAGCTTGGAAATATTGCAGTGGTTATTGTCAGGGAATAAACAGAATTCGCCCAGTCATACATACACCAGGCATTCTGTATTTTTTTATTATTCTTCATTGATATATAGCGGATTACTTGCCTTATGCGGAGATTTGTTCAATTAATTTTTCCTGCAAAATAAGAAAAAAGCGATAAATGGTTTACCTTGGTTTCCTATTAATTAATTACCTCTATCATTCTACGTAATGTCCTTTCTAAAGGTATCAAATCTTTCTAAAAAATACACCAATCAGTCTGAATCTGCAGTTACAGATGTATCATTTGAATGCAATGAAGGAGAATTCATTGCCATAGTTGGCGAAAACGGTTCCGGAAAAACTACGCTGTTAAAACTTATCAATGGATTAATCGAGCCAGACGAAGGAAGTGTCTTTCTAGAAGGGAAAAAAGTAAAAGGCCCCTCAGAAAACCTTGTTCCGGGGCATCCGGACATAAATCTGCTTTTCCAGGAATTCAATCTTTTTCCTAAACATACTGTAAAAGAAAATATCACCTATCAGCTGAGGTATTTTTCCAAAGAAGCGCAGAATGATCGTTTGAATGAGCTCATTAAAGTCTGCAAACTTGAAGGCCTTGAAGACAAACTTCCTTCTGAGCTTTCAGGTGGTCAGCAGCAACGAGTTGCTCTGGCAAGGGCAATGTCTGACAGGCCTAAACTTCTTTTAATGGATGAGCCCTTCAGCAATCTGGATGTAATGCTGAAAGATCAGATTAAAATACAGGTACTCGATCATTTACGAAGTGAAGGTCAAACCATGATCTTTATTACACATGATCTTCAGGACGCATTGAGCCTGGCAAACAGGATCATGATCATGAGGGCTGGACAAATAGTACAATTCGACGTACCTGAAAAAATCTATGAAAAGCCTGTTGATGAATATTCTGCTTATCTGTTCGGAAAAGTAAATATTTTTGATGCGGAAAACTTCCTTGAAACTACAGGTATTTCAGGCTGCAAACCAACCAAATCAAAGGTAAGTATCAGACCAGAGCATTTCAGCATCACCAAAGTAGATAAAGGTGATTTTAAGGCAACAGTTGAAAGAATTTATTACAGAGGCGACAGCTATGAAGTTGTAGCAACTGTAAAAAATAACATTACAATACGCATCAATACCAGAAAAAAGAATCTTCAGCCTGGAAATGAAATAATGGTAAAACTAATTAAATCCAAGATACATTTTGTGGATTGAATTGGAGAAGCTGAAAGCGAAAAGCTGAAAGTTTAAAGTTTAAACTTTAAAGTAAAATCCAGATTAGTTTGACTAGTACCTCTGATTTGGTTCTCTTAATTGGTTTAATAGGGCTTTAATTGAAATGGAATATTTATCAGCTTGACAACTTTAAGCTTTGTGCTTTACGCTTTACGCTTTACGCTTTACGCTTTACGCTTTACGCTTTACGCTTTACGCTTTAAGCCTTCAGCTTTCGAGGTCTTGTCTGGCGTCTCTACATCGCCTTTTTTCTTTTCAGTACAAATAAAACAAGAGCTCCAACAACCAGCAACAAAGGCCAGATATAAGTCAAACCTACTACAATACTTAAAACTCCGTCCCAACCTGTATTAAACGCCTCTTTAAATCTCACCAATATCCTAACTTCAGTCATTTCAGGTTCCGGGACATATTCAACCCTTTGATAAAACTTCACAATTATTGTACTATAACTGACCTGATCTTTTAAAAAATTAAGTCGGTCTACCTTTTGCTTCAATTTCCTCATGAAGTACTGCAATCTGTTGTTCTGCCAGCAAGACCTCTTCCAGAGTTTTGGCATTATTTCTCAAAAGTTCAATATATCTCTGTTCTACTTCACGCTTGGCTTTTAGCCTTGAAGTAACATCTACAAATTCTCCGGATACATCTTCAGAAGTTATCGTTTTTTCATTTATAAACACTGCTTCGGTAGACAGTATTCTGATCATAGTATCAAAGACAGAAGCCGGTATACGTAATATCATTTTATTCGAATGCTCATAATTGCCTGTTAAGAGCTCTGAGCTTTCAACGAAACCGTTCAACTGTTTCACCTGAGTTTCCACGTGATCCGTTGTTTTCTGAAGATCATTTGTTTCAAACCTAATACTGGCTTTTCGTATAATTTTCTCGGGATCTTTAATCCGGGTATCTTTTTTTACATCTATTGAACCTACCTCCTGAGATTGGCTTAATATGTCTTCAGCTTTTTCATTTTTATGAGAACAGGAGAAAAATACATTAACCAAGAATATTGAAATAGCTATGATTCGTTTCATAAGTAAATAGTTAGAAAGAAGTAAAAGAAAAAAATCTTCCGGAAAGAGATCCGGAAGATTAACAGTAAAAAATATGCTATTTAGTAGCCGGCGCATCACTGTTGATTTCCTCTGATGCTTTTTCTGGTTCTGTTTGCACAAGGGTATCTTTCGGAGTTAGTTGAATCTCTGAAGAATCAATTTCCTCAACATTTGCTTTTTGTGTGGTATCTACAGGCTTTTCTGCCCTACCGTGATTATTAGAGGATAAAAAGTCACATGATGTAAGTGAACAAGAAACAGCAATAGCTGCAAGGATCATTAAATTTCTCATAGGTATTTTTGTTAAAATTTACACTTCATCCTTTTTTTTATCGAGGGTAACCCGTATAAAAAATATATTTTAAAATTGGGTTACCTGATTTTCGTTTGTGTATTAAAAGGGCAAAACTATAAGGAATGAGCTTTATTTCTGATGAAAAACTGATCGAAGGAATATTTAATCCTTCTTCCGGGGCGCTGGAAATTCTTTACAAAAGACATTTCCCGATGATCAATCGGATGGTAATAAAAAATAATGGTTCGGAAAATGAAGCCAGAGATATTTACCAGGAAGCTTTTATAATTTTCTATGAAAAACTTAAAAGTAAAAATTTTAAACTTCAATGCCAGACTAAGACATTCCTGTATTCCATTTGCAGAAACCTCTGGCTGAAAAAGCTAACCGAAAAAGAAGCGTTTTCCTGCAATCACAAATGAATCCGAAAACTTTATTGCTGTCGAAGATGAAGTCAATGAAGCAGAGCATAAAGAAAACGAATTTATTAAGCTACAATCAGCATTAAACCTGATTGGAGAACCTTGCAAAGGCTTACTTGAAGACTTTTATATGTATCAAAAGTCTATGGAAGAAATCAGTATAAAATTCCGGTATACCAATGCAGACAATGCTAAAAACCAGAAGTACAAATGTCTTCAAAGGCTAAAAAAATTATTCTTCAACCAATCTAAAGAAACAGAAAGTTATGAAGCCTGAACTATGGGATGAGATTGAAAAATTTCTTCAAGGAGAATTAAATCCTCAGGAGACATCGGCGTTTCAGGCTAGATTAAAGTCTGACTCCGCATTCAGAGAAAAGTTTGAACAGCATAAAGAACTGCTTAATACCTTTCAGCAATATTCAGAAAGGCAAGCACTTCAACAAAGGTTGAATGCTATTCCTTTAAAAAAGAAACATAGCAAATTCAGAATAAATGTAAAAACTTATGCAGTGGCCGCTTCCCTGACCTCTTTGTTTACCTTATTCGGAGGTTATTTTTATCTGAAATCAAATAACAACAATGATGAGTACAAAGCACTGAAAAAAGATATTGATCATATCCGAACCTGGCAACAGGTTATTTCGAAAAAGCTAAGTACCCCTGGCTACAATGCTTCTGTTACCGGCCTGCTCCTGAATAAAAAAGGCTATATCCTTACAACAGCTCACGGTCTCAAGGGGGCTGATAAGCTAGAAGGTTGAAAACAATACAGGATCTTTTAAAGCCAGAATCATTAAGCTTGATGAAGTTAATGATCTTGCACTGCTAAAAATTTCTGATACTCTGACTGATTTTTCGATGCCTGTCTATAACCTATTCACTAAAGCTCCTGAGATCGTTGAAAAGGCTTTCATACTTGGATACCCTGATAAAGATATGGTTTATGGTGAAGGTGTGATCGTTTGCACCAATGGGTTTAATGGAGATACCACTTCTTTCCAGCTGAACATATTTGCAAACCCGGGAAACAGCGGAAGCCCTGTATTCAATGATAAAGGTGAATTGATCGGGATAATTAAGGGAAAACCCAAAGATTCCCCAGGCGCCTCTTATGCAGTAAAATCAGAATTTATTCAGGAGTTCATCAAAAGCTCAAAAGAAGACTTAAAATTAAATAAGAATAATAAACTTAAATCACTGAACAGAAAGGAAAAAGCAAAGCAGTTGGATAAGTATATTTTTAGGGTGAAGATATATTGAAAATTTCGATTGTGATAGGAGCAAAATTTAAGTTAATTGAACTTCAAACAATTAATCAATTGTTTGAATAAAAATCGTATATATCATGCACGACATCTCCAACAAAGACGACATCAAAACATTAGTTGATCGCTTTTATGAAAAAGTAAACAGTGATGAATTGCTGTCACCAGTATTCAATGATCATGCTGAAGTGGACTGGCCAGAGCACCTTCCTACCATGTATAACTTCTGGAACAGCCTTCTTTTTGGTTCAATGGAATATAAAGGGCAACCATTTCCCAAGCACATGACTCTGCCTGTAACAAAAGAGCATTTCGAAAGATGGATACAGCTGTTTACTGCTACACTGGAGGAAAACTTTGAAGGCCCTAAGGCAAATGAAGCCCTGGATAGAGCTATGAATATTGCACGTGTATTTATGACCAAAATGGGCTTATTGTAATTTCGTATTCTTTTCTGAAGATTCAAGCAATGCCTTTATCACCTCCCCCTTCCAGCAGTCTGGAATGGGGCAGTTTAAAATACTGGCGAGCGTAACAGGAAGATCATAATTATGCAACTTATCGGGAAGTCTTAATCCAACCGGAATTCCAGCACCTGCTATAATTAAAGGCACCTCCCTTAACTTCTTTGATCTGCCTCCATGGCCTTTTCCATTAAAGCCATGATCTGAAGTAATAATAAAAATTGTACTATCCAGAGCATTTCCTTCCCTCATCTTTTCAAGTATAACACCCGTCAGTGAGTCAGCTCTTTCAACAGCAGTTTTATACTGAATACTACGATAACCATAAGTATGACCGGCTTTGTCAACGAGATCCAGATGAATAAAGGTCAGCAATGGTTTTTCTGTAACTATATAATCAGAAGCTTTTAAGACCAGTCCACTCCCCTTTTCATGATAACTAAAGGTTAAAGTATTATACTCTATCAACTCTGTAAACTCTTTCCACTCATGGAACACAGCGATATTCTGATCAGGATAACGTTCTCTCATCACTTTGAATATAGTAGGCACAGTATTTCCCTTTTCCTGATTGCAAAATGAATGTTCTTTAAAGTCTGATTTTCTCCATTTATTATCCCATATCTGATGATCATAGGCAGATACCCCCATAAGCAATGAGGCCCAATTAGGATTACTCAAAGTAGGCAATACTGCATTGACATTGTATGAATAGGAACCTTTAAAAGCAAGACTATCCCACACCGGTGTATTGGCTTTATTCAGTATTCTTGAACCCAACCCGTCAACCCCTATAAAAACTACTCTCTTCTGACTGAAAACAGATGAAATAAAGAGAAAATAAAAAAACAAAACAGTATAAAACTTCCTCATCGCAAGACCTTTCTAAATATTTAAGTCATTACGAAAAAAAAAGTTATAAAAAAAGGCGGGAGATCGCTCTCCCGCCCAACTTCAAATTAACCAAAACATAGAAACTATTACTCGACAATGACTTTATATATCTTTTGAATATTTCCTGACTCTATCATCACAAAATACAAACCACTTGGGAAACCTGAGATATCGACTGCAAGACCATCATCTGATTTCAGATCTGCCCTGCTATTCTGGTACACTGTATTTCCGAAAGAGTTCTGAATGCTTATTACCAGCTCCTGACTGTCGTCTACCTTAGATTGAATATTCAGCACGTCTTTAGCGGGGTTAGGATAAACAGAGAAAAACAAGTTTTCAAAATTTACAGCTACCATCTTACTTGTTGTTTGACTTCCATCATAGTCCACTTCTACAACTCTGTAATAAGCTACAGAACTTACAGGGTTCTTGTCAACAAAGGAATAATTGGTAACCAGTGAAGTATTG
The DNA here is from genome assembly GCA_024707265.1 of Sporocytophaga sp. Lineage (GTDB taxonomy): Bacteria > Bacteroidota > Bacteroidia > Cytophagales > Cytophagaceae > Sporocytophaga. Next base: position 41,066 of record JANQAB010000003.1, read on the forward strand.
CCACTTGCCTGAACAGTACCTATTTTCTGGAAGGATATACCATCTACGGATCTTTCTACAACGAAGTTATTACTGTTATTTTCCCAGGCCGTACTCCAGTTTACCTCAATTCCATTTTTTATGCCTTTAGCAGCTACATTCAGAAATTCTACCGGCAATGAGCATTCATAGATAGCTTTTACCGGAACGCGCGCACATGGTGTACCGGCAGATATTGCCCATCTCCACATACCAGGAACAGAAGAGGCTGGCATCCCAGACATCGGTCCCACAAATCTGACTGAAGAGGCATAAGTTGTCCCCCAGGTCATTCCTCCGTCAAACCATCCCAATCCAGTGCCTGATGAAGCATATTCGATCCTGTAGTTTGTTCCCACAGGGACAGATACATTGGCAGGAACTCTAACCCATTGCCAAGTGCCTCCTGCTGTGCAACCGGCACCAGCTGAATAACTATAAGTAATGGCTCCTCCTGGCAATACCGTGCCCGCAGAGTTTACAATATTAAATGCCAGAGTTGCCGGACAGCTATATACTATTACATACATCCATACCGAATCTATGACAAATGGAGTGATGGCATCAAAGACAAACTTTGTTTCGTTCTGAACTCCCCGTTGTCCCAGGTTAGTAAAAGATCCTGTAGATGCAAGCGAAGGCCCTATGGTCGCCTTAAATGAAGACGTATCTTCTACATAAAAAGTATAGTCAGAAGTAGCGGTTGCAGGGAAGGTATATGTATTCCCTCCTTTCTGGAGCAGGTTTGCAGGAGCAGTTCCTGTCGGACTGTTCCACCATTTATACTTGCCACTATTTGCGGGAGTTACGGAAACGGTTGCATTTGTTACCGGACAAAATGTTATATTCTGAGGCACAGGAGCTGTTGTCGTAATAACAGAAACGTCCGATACAGTTCCACAAGTTGGATCTATAACATCAACCCTATAGGTGCCCGGAGTATTTACAAAGAAGGTTTTTGAAGAGTCATTGCCACCTGCACGTGTTGGATATCCTTTATACCATTTATATTCCACCCCAATCCCGGCATGGCCTGCATCAAGCGTAACAGAAGCCGGATCGCATAAACTAAGATTAGGAATATCCACTGTAAAAGTATTTAAGATAACTATTTGATCAGCTTTTGCACAAGAAGGTCCATCTTTGACACACACAGTATAAGTTCCTGGAGTAGTTATTACTCGCGAATAAGGTGCAGACATCCCCATTCCGGTAAGACCGTCAGACCAGGTTACTGAAGTAGTTGAATTTTGAGGAATACCGGCATTCAGGGTAATAGAACCACCTGTACCACAAATGGTCCTGTCTGCACCTAAGTTTGGCTGAGGTCCCGGTGCTCCGTATGCACATCCGGGAATAAATGTAATATCATCAATTGCAAAATCCACATATGAATCACAACCGGTTACAGTTGTATTTTCTATACTAATAGTAGTAGGACCTGATGAAGAACCGGAGCTCCAAATTGCCTCATACTGAACCCATGTTCCGCTTGTAGTAGGTGCTGAAATAGTTGTTGGTAAATCCATGGTACCAACAGTAAATCGTAATGTTCCAGGAGGATCGTTATTATTTTTTAACGCATTTATCCAGACACTGAAATAATAGTTTGTATTAGGCTCCACAATAATCCCGCTTTGCTGCCAGAGTTTAATCCCAGGCACACATATACCATCTACCATTAACATATTATTGTCTGCGGAAGGAGAGTGATCTGTCAAGGTTGCATTAAATGCTGAATTAAATACGGCAGGGTTACTTCCCACATGTATAAAACCCGGAGAAGAATAATTTTGAGTTAACGGGGGATCAAACTTCAGGTAACCATTTGTTCGTGTAGGATCGCTGGTATATGTCCAATCAGCATATCCCTGGGAGAAATCGCCATTTTTTACGAGGTTGGTTCCGCTGGATACAGATGAGCAAACCTGAGAAAAGACAGGGCCTTCATGTAATATTATCGAGAGAAAAATCAAAACAATTTTTCTCACACAAGGTTCGAGGGGTTTCATCTTTTTAGATGTCTTGGTTAGTAATCAGAAGATTATACAATATTAATACGCAAACAGAATTAAAGTAACCCTCAAATAGAAAAATTTCAATAAAAAAATAGACCAAACTAATAAAAACACTCATATAGATGTAAAAAACTCACTATCAATAAATTTAATATAATTATTTTAATAAAAAATATAACCAAAAGAAAAAAAAACAAATAATCAAATTTACAACGGACTGTAATAAATTTACAAAAGTCACACAAAAAAGGCATTATAATCCGGTCTTAATGCATTTAGGGGATATTTTTATTAGGGTAAACTAAAAAAATCAGTGTGATACCCTAAAATATTGAAGTATTAAAAGTATACAAATAAAAAAAGCCCTGAACTTCAGGGCTTTTAATTAGCAGAGAGGAAGGGATTCGAACCCTCGATACCCTTTTGGGGTATACACACTTTCCAGGCGTGCTCCTTCAACCACTCGGACACCTCTCTGTAGAATGATTTTCTCACTTTTGAAAAATGAGAGTGCAAAGAAACCAACATTTTGTCAAAACACAAACAGGAATGATAAAATAAATCAGTTTCCCTCCTTTTTAATCCATCTCACCCCTGATTGAATCTTCCAAAGATGCTTTTACATTTTCGCTAAAAGGCTTATTAGCAAGTACAAACATCAGTTTTGTGATGGCTGCTTCAGTAGTAATATTTTTACCACTGATCACTCCTGATTTTTCCAAGTGTCTGCTTGTATCATACCTTCCCTGAAAAACGGTTCCTCCGATACACTGACTTACATTTAAAACAACAATCCCCTTCTCTGATGCAAATTCTAAAATATCTTCAAGCCATACATCTGTCGGGGCATTTCCAGATCCAAAAGTTTCCAGAACAACACCTTTCAAACCTCTAGTATTAAAGAGACATTCTACCACCTCTTTGGTAATCCCGGGAAATAGTTTAACTATAAGAACATTGGAATCTAGTTTAGTATAAATTTTAAAAGGCTTGTCAGCAGGACTGTACAAAACTGATTCATTAAACTCTATTGAAATTCCAGCCTCTGCCAGATAAGGGTAATTTTCGGATAAGAAAGCATCAAAATGGCTGCTCTGAAGTTTCTTTGACCTGTTACCACGCATTAAGGCATGATTAAAGTAAATACAAACCTCTTTGACAATCGGCTTACCATTTTTTTCTAGTTGCTGCTATTTCAATGGCTGTCACAAGGTTTTCTCTTGCATCTGATCTGACCTCTGACAAAGGAAGCTGAGCACCGGTAAAGATTACGGGCTTACTAAGATTTTCCATCATGAAACTCACGGCAGAAGCTGTATAAGCCATTGTATCCGTTCCATGCAAAATCACGAAACCATCATATTCCAGATATTGCTCATAAATAAGCTCTACCAGCGCAATCCAGTGCTCTGGCTTCATATTGCTGGAATCAATCGGCTTCAGAAAAGATATAAATTCCAGTGTCAGGTTGAATCGGCTTAATTCTGGCAATGTTGAAACGATATCAGAAAAATTGAATGGCACTAAGGTCCTGACGTCAGGATCATAATGCATTCCCACAGTGCCTCCTGTATATATGATAAGCATCCGCCCCTGAGCATCGGGGCTGACATGAAGCGCTATTTTAGGACCGAACATTTCCAAATAACTTTTCTGCATTTTCAGAAGTAATTCTGGCCACTTCTTCCTCCGAGCATTTCTTCACTTCTGCCAACTTTTTTATGACTAAAGGAATGTATCCAGGCTCATTTCTTTTACCTCTATATGGTACAGGAGCCAGGTAAGGGGCATCCGTTTCCAGAACTACATTTGTGAGTTCTGCTGACTCCATCACCTTATCAAGACCACTGTTTTTAAAAGTAATAACTCCACCTATTCCAATGTAAAAACCGATTTCTTTTATTTCATCTATGTCTTTCCTTTCCCCCGTAAAACAATGAAATACTCCTGTCTGGTGATCTGATTTAACTTTCAAAAGCAGATCCATGGTTTCCCTGTATGAATTCCGACAATGGATGGCTATCGGTAAATGGTGTTTAGCTGCTAACTGAACCTGAATAGCAAATGCTTCCTCCTGCCAGTCTTTATGAGTAGTATCCCAATACAGATCAATACCTATCTCTCCCACTGCTGCAAATTTTCTTCTGTTCAGCCAGGCTTCAATTTCATAAAGATCTTTTTCAAAATCTTTCTTCACATAGCATGGATGCAGTCCCATCATAGGCACACAAAGATCCGGATACTTATGTTCCATCTCAAGCATCCTGTCTATGCTTTGAGAATCCACATTAGGCATGAAGAGTTTTTTCAGGCCGGATGTTCTTGCCTTTTCAAGCACATCTGTTGTGTCCTTCTCAAACTCTTCAGCATATATATGCGCATGCGTATCGATATAAGTAAAATCCATAGTTAAAATTTTCTTCCCTTCCACTCGATTTTACCGGGTTTGAGGTAATATAATAAAGTTAATAAAGAAACAATTCCGGTATAAAGTTCATAAATGATGATATACTTCCACAAAGGAAATTTATAATCAATCTTTCGATACACCCTGTTTATAAACGAATATTGCAATATCAGCTTTCCTGCCCAAACCAGGATAGCAAAGTTGGGCATAACAAACATTGCCAATAGAATAATGGGAAAAAACAACGACTGTAATAATAACAATGTGGAAAGTACAAGAGGAATCTGTACTGCCCCCTGCATCCATCTGCGTCTTTGATTTAACAATCTTTTTAAACTACTAAGAGGTTTGGATAAAGCGAGAACTCCTGGTCCCATGAGTTGTTGATAATCATACCCCAGATCCAGAGTTGCCTTAAAAAGCTCAAAATCCTCTGTAACAGAAAATGGAATATTTTCATATCCTCCCGTTTCTTCATAGACTTTGCGAGGAATCATCATATTATTGCCAACTGCAGAAACCGGAATATTTTGATCAGATACTGCTTTGACCATTCCAAAGGCATGTATCCATTCTATACTTTGAAGTTTAGCAAATAAAGTTTCCCCTTTAATCATTGTAACACCAGAGACTGTACCTGATGACTTCTTATAATTGCCAAGCATTTCATGAATCCAGTTTTCCGGAACTGATATATCAGCATCAGTTATGAAGAAATATTCACCATTCGCTTTTCTGGCCAGCTGTGCAAGCACATTGGCTTTACCTTTGGCAAGACCAACTTTTTCTGTTATGTCTATTAACTTAAAATTTTTATGTGACCTTATAAATTCAAGAGTAATAAGCTTAGTATTATCTTCAGACCTATCATTACCTATCAGCACTTCAAATTTATCTTCAGGATAATTCATTGAAGCCAATGTTTTCAGGCATTCCAGGATATTATCTTCTTCATTACGAGCTGCAACTAAAATGGATACCAGAGGATAGTCAGTTAAGGAAGGATTAGCAATGTTTGGTTTTAACCTTTCAAAAAAAATAAATAGAAAAAAGATATATATGAAGTAAACGAGGAAGTAGAGCAACAGAATAACTACAAGGATTTTCATAAGGTCTTAAATTCATACCCTTTTGATAAAAAATATTCTATATACCTGGGAAGTACGTATTTCATATTCTTACTTGCTTTGATACTGTCATGAAAAATCACAATCGATCCCGGAGTTGAATATTTGATTGATTTAGTAAGACATTCTTCTTCCATTAGATTTTGATCATAATCACCAGTCAGTACATTCCACATAATTATTTCATAAGATTTTTGAAGTTCTTTAGACTGAGATTTTTTTATCTTTCCATAAGGTGGTCTGAACAATTTTTTAGTAATGCCCTGATCTATTCCTGCTTCTCTTTTTACCTCATCAATTGCATCCTGACAGCTTCCTATGTTATTGAAATATTTTTCGTTATCATTTTTCCATCCGTTTAGATGATTAAAAGTATGATTGCCGGCAATATGTCCTCTTTTGATAATATCCTTTAACAGGTGAGGATACTTTCTTACATTATCACCTACACAAAAAAAAGTAGCTTTAACATTCCACTTGTCTAATTCTTCAAGAACAAACTCTGTAGCATCGGGTACTGGACCATCATCGAAGGTCAGGAAAAGCTCTTTACCTTTTACTTTTTTCTTCCACACCAAAGAAGGAAACAATAGTTGAAATGCCCAAGTGTAGTTATTGAAATACATAAGTTTAAGCTAAGGTTTTTTCTACAGACTTCCAGAATAATTCTGCTGAAGTATCCCAACTATACCGTTCACAATTCACTCTTCCTTTCTCAATAAGTTTTTGTCTTTTTTCCTGATCGAAGGCCATTTGAGATAACCCTTCAGCAATTGAACTAACGGAATAGGGATCGACAAGGATTGCAGAATCACCTGCTACTTCAGGCATACTTGTTACATTGGAAGTAATTACAGGGCAATCACATTTCTGAGCTTCTAAAATCGGGATACCAAATCCTTCAATAAAAGGAACATATGTAAGTGCCAGTGCAGCCCCCAGCAAATGTCGGTATTCTTCATTACTTACTCTCCCGGTGAATATGATATCGTCTTTAAAAGGATTACTTTCCAATGTCTCGAATATTTCCTTTGTGCCCCAACCTTTTCTGCCAACGATCATCAGTTTGGTATCATTTGGTTTCTTTGTTTTAAATTCAGCAAAAGCCTTAAGTAGATTTAAAATATTTTTTCTTGGGTGCAGGGCTCCGACAAAAATAAAATAAGGTTTTCCTTTACTATAAGTTTTCCGGCATTCTTCCTGTTTTGATAAGGTTATAGGATAAAAACTTTCACCATTGGCTGCATTTCCGACTACATCTATTTTAGAAGGTTCAATCTTATACAACTTAACAATATCTTGTTTGGAATATTCTGAGACCGAAATAATTCGTGTAGCCTTTCTCGCATATCTGGGACCAAACCACTTCAGGTATTTAAAGGACAGATAACTCAACCCACCTCTTGTATGCTCATAAGCCAGATCATGGATGACTGTCAGAGAAGGTATATCAGAACGTAAAGAATTAAAGCCATCTGTAGAAATAAACAGGTCACATTTTTCTTCCTTTAAAACTTTTGGTATTGCCAACTCAAACCACCACAGAAAGAGGAAGGGATGCCTTGCCGGAGGGAAAAGCTGAATAGGTTTTATATTATCTGCAAATACAAATTGCTTATGAAATGGTCTGTCGAACAGGAAAATAAATTCATGTTCAGGATGGTTCTTAACCATCCTTTGCAAAATTTCAAATGTAAAAGTACCAATTCCTTCAAGTTTATCTTTTAAGAGGAATCTTGTATTTACGGCTATTTTCAAGTTTATAATTCCTTTCTACCTATACTCCTGCATGGTCTGTTTAAATCCACTGACTAAAGTATATACAACTGTTAAAAACACGGACATCATGCCTGCTAAAATCCAATTCAAATCATAATACCTGCATATTGCAAACAAGCTTACCAAAAGAATAAATAATACAGACAGTTTAAATAAAATTTTCCAGGGAATATTAATATCGGTTTTTGTTCCGGTAAAGATAAAGGCAAATATACACAAAATGAGTGTTGATATTACCGTAATCCAGGCCGAAGCAATAACTCCATAAGTGGGTACTATCATAAAATTAAGCAGAATATTCACAACCACACTGATGATAATAGAGATGTTGACAATTTTCACATATCCCATGGCATTCAGATAAGTTGAGTAAATGTTAAAAAATCCGTTAAGCAATAAGGATACAAAAAGGATTCTTAACAATTCTTTAATTACTTTCAATTCAGATTCGGAACTGTTATTAAGAAAGTATACCAGAACTTCAGGATAAAAGAAAACGAATGAAGCTGCTAAAACAACAGGAAGTGCTGCAATAAGCTGAGCTGCGTTAAATAACTTTTGCACCTGCTGAGTATCCTCTTTATAAAATGGGAACCTTGCAAAAAAGATTGGCATTATGATCCAAATGTACATCATAGTGGCATCCAGCCACCTGTATGCAGCTGCATACAATCCCGTAGGGGTCTTCCCCAACAAACGTTCCAAAAGAACCTGATCAATTTTATCATTCACAGAATATAATACAGCCATTGATGCAAATGGCAAGCTACTAACAATTATATTTTTAATTTTCTTCCAATTAAAAGTAAGGTGCATCAGACCTATAATTTTTTTCAGGAAATAATAGCCCATTCCAACAGTTATTATTGCTGATAGCAAACGGGCAGCAATAAAGCTTTCCAATGAAATTTCCGAAAAGATAATCAGCAAAAAAGTAAATAATGCTAATAGTACCTTATCAAAAACTCCTAAATAACTGTCCAGATAAAATTCCTGTTTCCCCTGTAAAATTGCTTTCCCAAAAAGAATCAACTGCAACAGGGAATTAGTAAGTGACAGAAAAAACAGGAAAATCAGGTGTTCATATTTATATCCCCATAAGTACCCAAGGAAGGTAACCACAACTGGAAATAATACAGTTAGAATAATTTTAAACAAAGTGACTTGAGAAAATAATGACACAGTCTCAGAAGAATTTCGAGCTATTGATTTGGTCACATAATAATTAATCCCAAAATCAGTTAAAATTAAAAATATAAACCCAAAGGAGAAGAGGGCAGAATATAATCCATACTCCTCATGACCAATTTTATTTTGAACCAGATTCTCCAGAATTATCCAAATCGGCTTGATCATGAAATTCAGAAAAACCGAAAGGCCGATGTTTTTGACTACTTTACTGATAATCGTTAAATTTTTCCCACTTAAATCTAAATAAATCGTAACAATTTTATCAAAATTATATAATTTTAAACTTTAATATTTTTAAAATTGAGTTAATGAAAGAGAATAATTTTAATCTATTGATCTTTTGGGATGTTATAAAAAGGTGGAAAAAACTGATTATTGGCTCCTTTCTTTTAAGTTTGACAATTAGCACAATAGTAGCATTCCTGCTACCAGTTTATTATAAATCTGTAGTAATTTTTTACCCATTTGACCCTCGTTCTTATGACCCAAGATTTGCCTTAGTCAAAAGTCCCGGGTTTGGCATTTATGCTGGAGAACAAGAAGTTGAAAGAATACTTGCTGTTGGAGAATCAAGAGAATTGGCTTTTTACATTATTGAAAAGTTCAATTTATATCAAAGATACCATATCAAAAAAAAATGAACCTAAAGCTGAGAAAAGGGTATTTGACGAATTTATGAGTCAGGTAACAATTAAAAAAACTCCTTTGGCAGGTGGACTTGAAGTAATTGTATTCGATAAGGATGCAAAAATTGCAGCGGATATGGCGAATGAGATAATTAAGTTCATAGACAAAAAGAACAGAGAGCCAATTTCTATCATCAATAACCAAATTCTGAGAGGATATTTAAAAAGTCAGGAAGAGAAAGTAAAAGATATTCAAAAATTAATTGAAAACCTGAAACCAAATCAGAATTATTCCACATTCAATACTGACTTTCTTGCGAATGAATATATATACAACTACACCAAACTTTCGGATGTACAACAGGAATTAAAAGTTCTGGATGAAAAAATTGAAACACTCTACATTCTGGAACCTGCAAAGCCAGCTTTAGACAAAGCAAAACCAGTAAAATCCCTTGTAATTCTGATAGGTATTGTGGGGACTATGATTTTGATATTTTTTATAATATCAATTGCTGAATCATTTTCAAAAAGTGAAAATTAATTCAATTGAAGGCATTACCTACATTAGCAAAACCCCTAATAGTTTCTTTCGCTATCATAATTGTACTAAGTGGGTTATCTGCATTTTACTTGAATACTCCTTCAATAATGTTGATTCCTATTCTATGTGCGTTTGGGCTTTATTGTGTTTTTGATTATGAATTGGTATATTATGTATTAATATTCTCGCTTCCATTATCTAAAGAATTCCCCATTATTGGAAATAGTAATCTAAGTCTTCCTGCGGAAGGCCTGATACTTGTCCTTGCATTTATATATGTCATTTCCCTTATTTTTCAGAGAAACTATGACCTTGGACTATTAAAAGATCCAATGATAATAGTACTTCTCCTATTATACTGCTGGGCAGTTTTTGAATACCCATTTTCAATTGAAAAACTAAGAACTCTTAAATACATCATAGCCAAAACAGTTTATTATCTGGTCTTTCTGTTTCTGACTTTTTCCATCATTCGATCCAAGAATGACCTCCAAAAATTTATTTATGCATATACAGGAGGGCTATTTGTAGGTGTTATATTCACTGTAGTTATCCACGCAAAAGATGGATTTTCATTTGAAAATATCAATTATATATCTTCCATAATTTTTGTTAATCACGTTTATTATGCCGCAGTAATTGGTATTGGCATACCGTTAATTTGGTTTTTACTCAAGATAACTCTAAAATCTTCTGTTAAACGATCTTGGTATCTCAAATTCTTACTGATACTTTTTTTATTTGCTCTTATTACTTCATATACAAGAGGATCCTGGCTGGCTTTAATCATTTGCATTATCTTTTATAAGATAATGAATTATAAAAAGTAACCTTGATTATAAGCTTGACAGTAATTGTCATTGCCAGTTTTGTAGGATATTTATTTGATAATGATCGTTACCTTAATTATGCATCTGACTATACGACAACAATTTTTCATGAAGGTGACATAGAGGGACATCTGGCAGCAACATATTCTATGAAAGATGTTTCAGGTATGGAAAGAATATACCGGTGGGTGGCAGGTGCAAATATGGTTAAAGAAAAACCTATTATGGGATCCGGCCCTGGAACATTTTACCCTGAATATAAAAAATTTGCCATTGATAAGTTCAGGACTTATGTAAGTGACAATCCGGAACAATCAACAACCCATAATAATTTCCTTTTGTTTCTCACAGAACAAGGGTTCGTCGGATTTTTGCTTTTTTCAACTCTTGTAATTATGGTATTTATAAGAGGAAGTAAAATTTATAATGAATGTTCCGATCCTGATACAAAATACCTCACTGCAGGATTTTATCTGGCATTTACTTCAGTAATAATATGCATGATGTTTTCTGATTTTACAGAAAGTGACAAGGTAGGATCTTTCTTCCTGGTTTGCATTACCATTCTTGCAAAGATCAATCAATGGAATAAAGAAGCTGAGGCTAAAAGCCTTTGATTTTGCAGGAGACAAAGGTTATATCATCCGGAAATACCTTTTTACCTTTGAATAAATTCAGTTCTTTCATGAGTTTTTTATGTATAAGCTGATTTTCCTGATCTGAATTCTCCCTTAATAATTGAACAAATCTTTCCATACCAAACTCTTCTTCTTCTATATTTGATGTTTCCGTAACACCATCTGTATATAGGAATAACAATGAGTTTTCTTTTATTTCGAGCATTTCTTCACTGAGAAACGGAAGGTCTTCAAAAATTCCTAAAATAGTTGTCCCGCTGTCCAAGGTTTCAGCATTTCCGTCCTGAATAATAATAGCAGGATTGTGACCAGCATTAATATATCTAGCTTTCCTGGATTTCAGATCTACAATCATGGCAAAAAAAAGTAATAAACCTTTCTCCCCTTGCATTGAGACGAGTAATATAATTAAGCTCCGTAATAATTTTTTTAAGATCGGAGGTCTGTCTTAACATTGTTCTCAAACAAGCCTGAAAATTAGACATCAATAGGGCAGCAGGTATCCCTTTTCCGGAAACATCAGCTACACAGATTAAAAATTCATCATCATTTAATGGGATATAGTCATAATAATCTCCCCCTATTGACTGGTGAGGTAAATAGTCAGCCTCAATTACAACTCTTTTATTGTCTGGAAGAGAGGTAGGGAACAAATGTGATTGTACATCTCTTGCGATTTCCAGCTCCTTCCGGAATGCTTCCTGCTGAAGCTCTTTTTCTTGCAAGCTTTTTATTTTCAATTGCTACCGTAATAATATTGGCAAAAGTCTGAACGAAAGACACGTCTGTATTTTCTTCCCCAAGTTCCAAACCTCCAATAAATACTATAGCAAGCAATTGAGATTTGTGCGCAACTGGAATAAGCAAATCAAATTCAGAAAACTGCTCAGCTGCCTTTTCGAGTTTTGATATTTTGCTAACATTAAAAAATGATTGATCTAATTCAATTGATTTAAAGTTCGTCTTTGTTCCATAGTTGACTTTACAGCTCCATCCAAAATCAAAAACATAGAGGGCAAATTTTTTGATTTTAAGATTGGCTATTAAAGTGAAGTAAAATATTTTATACAGAGAATCTTCAGGCAAATTAAAATTTATTGCCTGAGTTACTTCCAGAAGAGAGTTTAGCTCGAGCTGCTTTAGTTGCAGAGAATTTGCTAAACCAGCTTCTTTTTCACCATTTGACGGAGCTTTGGGGATCATATGCGTCTCTTAAGCCGTTTCCGAACATGTTAAATGCTAACACAAGAATACAAATACACAAACTTGGAAGTACTACCAGGTAACCTGAATCTTTTGCTAACATCGATCCATACCCTTCATTAACCATCATTCCCCAGGAAGGCATTGGTGGTTGTACTCCCAGCCCAAGAAAACTTAAACCCGCCTCTATTAAGATGGCAGATGCAAAGTTTGCTGTGGCAATTACAATCAAAGGCCCAACTATATTAGGCAGAATATGAACGAAAATAATTCTAAGATCGCCAACTCCGAGAGCCTTTGCAGCTTCAACATAAAGTTTTTCCTTTAAACTTAAAATCTGACCTCTCACAACCCTCGCTACTTCTACCCACATTGTTAATCCTACAGCCACAAATGCCACCCAGACTCCTCTGCTTTGTAAAGCAAGGCTTATGGCAATTACCAACATAATACTTGGAATAGACCAAACAACTGTCATAAGCCACATGATCAACTTATCCGTTGTTCCTCCAAAAAATCCGCTTAATGCTCCAAGTGTAACCCCAACCAGAATGGAAATCAGCACTGATATAAATCCTATTGAAAGTGAAATACGGGTACCAAACAAAAGCCTGCTCAGGATATCACGTCCTGCCTTATCAGTTCCTAACAAATACTCTCTTTTTTCAATGTTATTATCCAAAAAGTCTCTTAATAATTCCTCTTTTGTGATTTGAACCGGTTTTTCATTTAAATCAAGGTAGGTAATTACATCGCCTTTTACTGTATAGTTATAAACGGAGTCAGGTTTAAGTTTTGGAGAAGAACCTACAAAAAGACTCTTCGTAACAGAAACAATATCAACTGATTGTATTTTCCCTTCTTTTTCCAAAGAGGGAATAATACACCTTCAGGTTTTTAATCTGATAAGAACTCACAGGCTGAATGATATAGTCGCTTTCCTGACCCATATACATCTTCTCCAGAAAGTTGCCCCTCTCAATTTCTCTGTTTTTCCGGAATTTCAATAATGTACATTCAAACCCTATAGGTTTCTTTTTAATAAGTGCAGAGCCATCATTAGCATTAGGTGTATGATCAGGCATTATTAAATAGCCAAGTATTGCAATAATGTGAGCAAAAACAATAATTATAAATCCGGCAATTGCGGGCTTATTTTTCCATAGCCGCTTGCGAACATAATATGAAGGCGTTTTGACGGTATTCTCTTTCGACTTAACCACTTTATAAGGTGTTATGAGCTTTTAAACCTGCTTTAGTAGCAAGAAAATGGTAATTTTCGAATTGACCCTTTGAAATTTCTCCGGATTCGACTTCATCTTCTGTACCTTTATAAAAAACTTTTAACCACCCTTTACGGAAAAGTTGCTCTAAATGATTCCGTAATTCCAAATCATCCATTGTTAAATTTTTCAACAATTGCTCAAAGGTGCAAATAAAATAAAGCTCATCCAGAATGTCGTACTCTTGTGGTGTCAATTTCTCAGTTTTTTATTTCTCTTCCTTTCCAGACATAACTACCAGAATTACCTAATAATCCTATAGTTATAACATAAAACGGATAAAAGGCCCATGTAATTGCAAATTCTATCAGATTAAACTGATGATTTAAAAGCCGGGAAACCTGTTTCAGAAATAAAAACTCTGCAACAAATTTTACTATGGCAAAACCTGCAAAAACCAGCAATACCCTATTATCCATTAATGAATATGCGCCCGAAACTAAAAATAAAAAATTCACTATAAAAATAAATAATGCCAAATACTGATTTCTTTTGTTCTTATGCATTTTCCACTTTCCTGCCCACCGCTTCCTTTGCTCCAGAAATTCTTTAACAGAAGCTTTAGGATAGGTCTTCACCAAAGCTTCCTTTTTACACACAAATGAAACTTTTCCTGGGTATTTTTCATAAATTTTATGCAAAAGGAATTCATCATCTCCAGATGCAATCTTTTCAAATCCGCTAAATCCACCTACCTCATTAAATGCTTCTTTTTCATAACATAAATTCGCACCGTTGGCCATTGTTGGAAATCCTGAAGCCAGACAAACACCTCCTGTCCCCATTACAGCACTAAATTCAATTTGCTGCATTTTTTCAAACAATGTCCCATTTGAGTCAAATCCCACTGGTCCGCATACCATTTTACAATCTGAAACTTCTAGCATTCCTGCCATTGTTGCAATCCAATGTTCTCCACATCTGCAATCTCCGTCTATCGTCAATATTAACTCTCCTTCAGATCTTGAAATACCATATTCTATAGCTTTTTTCTTTGGTGCTGCATTCGAATGATAATCATTCGAATGAAGAACAGTCAACTGAATATCGGACCGCTCAAGATACTCTTGAACGATGGATACTGTAAAGTCTTCAGATCCATCATCAATGACAATCACTTCATATTTACTCTTTGGATATTGTTGCTTAGATAAATCTGACAGCAGATTTATAATATTGGACTCCTCGTTTCTCACAGGAATAATTACCGAAACAAACTTAGCTGTAGGGGCTTTTTTACTTTTTGACCATGTCTCCATTTTTCTCCATTTTCCAAAAGCCCAGATTAGAGCACTTGAATAAATGAGAAAAATTAAAGCAATAATTACTATTATCATCAGAATGGCCCCTTAATTTTTAATCTAAAAATTAGAAAAAGTCCCACAACTGATGGTACCACAACATTTATAAGCCAGACTGTTAAACTTGAGTACAATACACGCTGTAAATCAACCACTTCATCCTTGAAAATAAACATTACAGCAGCTTCCCTTACCCCAAAATCGAATATCGTAGGTATGACAGACTTTACAAGAAAAACAAATGGTACTGCGAGAAATTGAAAGATCAAATCGGTTTTTACACGAAAGAAATTGATTACCAATATAAATTGACATAGAAAAATAAGATATCGGGAAGCAGATAATGCAATCACCATTAATATTTCTCTAAGATTGTAATTTTTAATAATCAGAAAATAACTGGTGATAGGTTTCAGTCTTATGCTTTTCTCCAGGTATCTTAAAATATTTTCACGAAAAAAAGTAAGGCTGGAAGTGCTATATGAAGCAGAAGCAACGTAATTAAAATGGCTTTTTTATGTACTGCTGAAAATGAAACCCAAGAGAATAGTAAAAAGAAGCTTGAAATACTCCCAAAATATATAGTAGAATAAAATTGGGCGATTCGGCTTATAAATATGGCTCCTAATGCTTTAGATCTTTCAGCACTTTTCATAATTAATATCCTTCCTAGATAATCTCCCAGACCATGAGGAGTGATAAATCCAAAAGTGGTACCGCATATAACTCCCTCCAAAGCACTCCAAAATGAGGTTTTCTCTACTTTAGAAGCCAGAAACTTCCATTTTAAACCTTCTATTCCCCAGTTGATAGGCATTAGTAAAATAGCAAGACCAATCATCCAGGAATTAATTTTCCATGAATTTAAAATTTCTGCAAAGTAATTTCCTGTAATTTCACCTTTATTGTTTAGAGTATAAAAAATAAGGATCAAGGAAATCATAAATACCAATGACTTAAAAAAAAGAGGGAAATTGGGATTAATTTTCTCTTTTAAAGCCGAAAGGATGTGGTTAACTTGCATTGAATGATTTCTAAAGGAAAAGAAATAGAGAAGGACAAAATAATACTAGGTGTAGATCCTGGTACCACCATTATGGGATATGGCCTTATTCATATCCAGAAAAAGCAAGATCAGCCTTCTGCAATTTGGGGTAATTCACCTGAGCAAGTATAGCAACCATGGAATAAAATTAAGTAAAATTTTTGAAAGGGTTGTTCAGCTGATCGATGAATACCATCCGGACGAAATGGCAATTGAATCTCCTTTTTACGGAAAAAATGTCCAATCAATGCTCAAGCTTGGAAGAGCTCAGGGAGTAGCAATTGCGGCTGCTATCTCCAGAGAGGTTCCAATTTGTGAGTATGCTCCCAAAAAAAATTAAACAATCTGTAACTGGTAATGGAAATGCGTCTAAAGAACAGGTTTCCAGCATGCTTTGTAACTTGCTTAAAATTCAGGAAGCGCCTAAATTATTTGATGCAACAGATGCACTTGCAGTTGCATTATGCCACCATTTTCAGGGAGGATCATTAAAAGTTCAATCAGGGAACTGGTCTTCTTTTCTCAAGGATAACCCCGACAGAATTGTACCTGGTAAAAAAAAAATAATTGACAATTATCAATCCCATAAAAAAAGGCTGTCTTTCATAGCAAAGACAGCCTTTTATATTTTTAATTAGATAACAGCTATTAAAGACAACTCTTTATATTTTTCTGAGTTTCTTCCATCACCTCTTTTGAAACAGTAAGTTTAGACCTTGTAAAATTGAGATCATCTGCAGAATTCATAGGCACAAGATGAATATGTGTATGTGGTACTTCTAGTCCAATAACTGCAATACCAATCCGCTTGCACGGAACAGCCTTTTGCAAGGCTTTTGCAACCTTTTTGCTGAATACATGAAGGTGAGTCAAAAGCTCATCATCAATATCAAAAATATAATCGATTTCAGTTTTAGGTACTACAAGCGTATGCCCTACTACCAATGGAGAAATATCCAAAAATGCATAACAGCGATCATCTTCAGCTATTGTATAACCTGGAATTTCACCGTTTATAATTTTTGTAAAGATGCTTGCCATTACCTGCTTATATCTAAGATTTCAAACTCAAGTTTTCCTGCAGGTACATCAATGTATGCAGAATCTCCGATTTTTTTTCCAAGCAATCCTTTGCCGATAGGTGATTTTACAGAAATTTTACCACTCTTAAGGTCAGCTTCTTCTTCAGATACAAGAATATAGTTGACAACAGCATTCGTCTTTTTTATTTTTTATCTTAACGTTAGATAAAATGGATACTTTGGAAGTATCAATATTACTCTCATCTATTACGCGTGCATTAGCTACTACATCTTCCAGTTTACTGATTTTTAATTCAAGCAATCCCTGAGCATCTTTAGCTGCATCGTACTCTGCATTCTCACTTAAGTCTCCTTTGTCACGAGCTTCCGCTATTTGCTTAGCCATATCGGAACGTCCTCTGGTTTTGAGCATAGCAAGCTCCTCCTTTAATTTTCTAAGTCCTTCTTCTGTGTAATATGTGTATGCCATATCTCTTTGCAATTGCTTAGGTACAATAAAAAAAACGGCTTCCTCAACCGTTCAGGAATCAAAATTAAGACTTTTTTAACCAATTCCAAACCCTCAAATCTTACCTATTGATTCTCTGAGCTTTTTAACTAACACTTCATTGATTTTAACCAATGACTCATACGTCCACCCTGCTACATGCGGTGTAAACAATATATTTTCTCTTTCAACCAGATTTTCAAGATTAAGTTTTTGTATAGATGTTAATGTTTCAAATTTTTCATTTTCAAGAACATCTAATGCTGCTCCTCTTATCTTACCTGAATCCAATGCTTCTATGAGATCAGCCTGTTTCACAATCTCTCCTCTTGCGGTATTTATTAACCAGAAATTCTTCTTAAAGTTTTCAATAAATTTCTTATCGACCATTCCTCTTGACACTTCTGTCAATGGAATATGAAGACTTAATACATCTGCATCTTTAAATATATCTTCAATTGAAACTTCTTCAGCAAATTCATCCGCATACCCTGATATATATTTATCATAGGCTATAACCCTGCATCCGAAACCTTTGATCCTTTTGGCAAATGCTTTTCCCATGTTACCATAACCAATAATTCCTATCGTAAGCCCACCGACTTCATATCCTCTGTTTTTTTCTCTCTTCCATATTCCCTGCCTCACTTCCTTATCTCCTGTCTGCATCTTATTCATTAATGAAAGAAGCATTCCAACAGCATGTTCACCAACTGCATCTCTGTTACCTTCAGGAGCATTTACAACTTTTATATTTCTTCCCTCGACTTCTTCGATATCAATTTGATCCAACCCTGCCCCGGCTCTTGCTATTATCCTAAGATTAGAAGCCATTGACAGTAATTCCTTATCAATTTTTACTTTACTTCTTACTATCAGCCCTTCATAATTCATCACAATCTTTAACAGATCAGGTCGGGTAATAGATGGTCTATAATCAGGCACTATGCCAATTCCTTCCAACATAGAGACTATGGAAGGATGCATTTCATCTACAATAATAAATTTCATGATTTCTTTTACAAATGATAAAGCGACTGCGCTACAAGAAAATAAATTGCAAGACCTAGCAGGTCATTAGCAGTTGTAATGAAAGGACCAGCAGCAAGAGCAGGATTAAAGCCTAATTTATCTAAAACCAAAGGTGTTATGGTGCCCATTACTGTTGCCAATAACACAACACTCATAAGCGCTGTAGAAACAATAATCGCCAACTTGGTATCTTCTCCCAAAATCATATTCAGACCGAATACCAGAGAACTCAACGCAATTCCATTAATAAGCGCCACAATTAAGACTTTTAAAAAACTAGCAAAATTGAATGATCCATATCCTGACTCTTTGGCCAGCGACTGGACAACAACTGAACTTGTTTGTATTCCCACATTTCCACCCGTAGCTGTAATCAGGGGAATAAAAAATGCCATTGCCGGAATCATACTTATGTCTTTTTCAAAAAGACCTATAAACTTTGCCCCCAGCATTCCACCAGACATACCGATGATAAGCCAGGGCAATCTGACCTTTGATAAAGTCCATACACTGTCATCGTCTTCTGCCGGACCACTGATACCGGCCATCATCTGAATATCCTGCTCCGCTCTTTCTTTGATAACATCAACAATGTCGTCAATAGTAATTCTGCCAAGAAGCTTTCCATGCACATTCACAACAGGAATAGCTTCAAGGTCATACTTTTCCATGATCTGAGATACCTCTTCTGCACTGATAAATGTTTCGACCGCAATTATTTCGGGTTCATATATATCGGCTATCAATGTATTATCATCTGCAAGCAACATCTTCTTTAGCGATACTATTCCCAGAAGCTTGTCAAGGTTATCTACTACATATACAGAATGTATTCTCGAAACATTTCTGGACTGCCTTCTTATCTCCTCAATACATTGCGTTACTGTCCAGTTCAGGTTTGCACGAATCAACTCCTTAGCCATCAAACCTCCTGCGCAATCTTCATCATAGTGAATAAGATCTCTGATATGATCAGCTTTTTCTTTGTTATCAACAAGAGAAATTACCTCTTCCTTTGTTTTAACAGGCAATTCATTGATTATATCAACAGCATCATCTGAATCTATGTAGCTAATGTATGCGCCTATTTCATCCGGACTAAATTCTTTAAGGAATCTTTTTCTGTATTCTGAATCCAGTTCTCTGATGACCTGAGCTCCGGTTTCATTATCAAGGAGTTTTATTACATATTTAGAATGAACGAACTCCAGTTCTTTCACGACAGAAGATATATCCTGAGGATGCAATTCATCCAATTGCTCCCTGATCCATGAATTCTTCCTGGCATCCACGGCCTGAATAAAAGAATCCAAATATTCCTCTGTCAACTCAAACTGCATTGTTCTATTCTTTGATAATCATACAGGTTAGATTAATAAAATCCTCTACGGACAACTGTTCAGCACGCTTCTCCATGAAGGGATGGGCAAGTACAGATTCCGGCAAATTTAGGCTTTTTAAGGCATTTCTCAAGGTCTTCCTTCTGCTGCTAAAACTTTGTTTGACTATTCTTTTAAAGTCTTCGTCAGAACAAGGCATTGTAGTACGCTCGTTTCGGCGTATCCTTATAACACCTGATTTAACTTTAGGAGGAGGATTAAATACATGTTCATCAACAGTGAATAGATACTCCATATCATAATATGCCTGAAGCAATACACTGAGGATTCCATAGTCTTTATTTCCGGGCCCGGAAGTTAATCTTTTAGCAACTTCTTTCTGAAGCATCCCAACTACTTCGACAACCTGTTCTTTGTAATCCAAAACTTTAAAAAAGATTTGGGAAGAAATGTTATATGGAAAGTTTCCAATAATGGCAAACTGACCTTCAAAATATTTTTCCAAAGGAAGTCTCAAAAAATCTCCTTCAATGATATTATTATTTAATTCCGGATATTTTATTTTAAGATACTGAACAGATTCCTTGTCAATTTCGCTTACAAACAGAGAATATTTTTTTTCCTGCAGTAAAAAATCAGTAAGCACTCCCATTCCTGGACCTATCTCCAAAACATTTGTATATCCCTTATAACCAGACAGTCCGTCTACAATATCCTTGGCAATACTTAGGTCATTAAGAAAATGCTGACCAAGAAATTTTTTAGGTTTTACAGATTTCATCCCCAAAAGTAATCAATTAAGGTTACCTTTTTCGCATTACAGGTATTCAGATTAAATAGTAATTATATGGTTATATTTTAGTTTTATCTTTTTCGTACCTGTTTCGTAAATTTTCAAAAAACAGCATATTTCTAATGAAGTATGCTGTTTTTGTTTTAAAAGGGAAATGATAAATTTGCCGTTCACAGAATAAGAAAGTATGATCCTGTTAAATTTTGAAGGAAATATTTCTGAAAAAGAAAATCTGGCTATTCTGGCAGATTCTATATCAGATATAAAAAAATACTTAAATAAAGAGGAGGAAATTGAATATGTTGAGAAAAGACTGGAAACTACATCTATAATCACTGTCAACCAACTTTACAGAAACGTTTACATCATTTCTTTCAGCAGAAAAGGCTTTGACTATTCCAACAAAGAAAAACTAAGAAAGACCGGAGCAGAACTATGCTCTTTACTAAAAAAGGAAAAGGTAAAGACGATCCAGATAACGGGGGCTTTCCATGAAGGTATACTTGCTTTGACAGAAGGTCTTGCCTTGAGTGCTTATAACTTCAGTAGATATAAGTCCGCTGCAATTTCCTCCTTTCCGGAAAGTATAAATATCTATTCGGAAGGTTTTAACGAGAGTGAAATTCTTGATCTTCAAAATATTATAGATGGAGTTTACCACACAAGAAACCTTGTCAATGAACCGGTAAATTATCTGACAGCAGAACAATTAGGAGAAGAATTTAAATCTTTAGGTAAGGAAGCTGGGTTTAAAGTTGAAGTATTGGATAAGCAAAAAATAACGGATCTTCAAATGGGCGGCTTACTAAGCGTAAACTTAGGGAGTCCTAATCCACCGACTTTCATCATATGTGAATACAAACCTGCAAATGCCATCAATACCAAGCCTTATGTGCTCATTGGCAAAGGTGTTGTTTATGATACGGGAGGACTGTCTCTTAAGCCCACACCTAACTCCATGGATCTTATGAAATCTGACATGGCTGGTGGAGCTGCAGTGGCAGGGATCCTATATGCTATTGCCAAAAGTAAACTGCCTTTATACATTATAGGTCTTGTGCCAGCTACAGAAAATCGTCCCGATGGAAATGCTATGACACCAGGAGATGTTATTAAAATGTATGATGGCACTACTGTGGAAGTCCTGAATACAGATGCAGAAGGCAGATTGATATTAGCTGATGCATTGGCCTATGCAGCCCAATACGATCCTCTTTTTGTGGCAGATCTCGCAACCTTGACTGGAGCTGCAGCAAGGGCAATCGGAAAAGAAGGCATTGTTTACATGGGAACCGCTAAAGAAGAATTTAAAAGTATGCTGGAGAATTCTGGTAAAGCAGTATATGAAAGGCTGGTCGAATTTCCTCTTTGGGAAGAATATGGAAAACAATTACAGTCCGACATAGCTGATTTAAAAAATATAGGATCCGGAGATGCCGGTGCTATCACAGCTGGGAAATTCATGGAGCATTTTGTAAAATATGACTGGGTGCACCTGGATATTGCAGGAAGTGCCTTTTTAACTTCTGAAGATAGTTATAGAGGGAAGAACGGCACAGGAGCGGGCGTTCGGTTATTTTATGATTTTTTCAAAAAAATAAGTCAACAAAACTAAAAATGGGATACTTAACAAATAATTCAGAAAAACCTGTAATCGGAATTACACTCGGAGATTTCAACGGGATAGGTCCGGAGGTAATTATTAAAACATTGTCAGACAGCAGAATCACAAAAATCTGCACTCCCATTGTTTATGGTTCTGTTAAGATTTTCAGCAGATATAAAAAAGTGATAGAAACGTCTGAGGAATTACATTTTCATCAGACCAAAAATACGGATGGGATTAACCCTAAGAAAATTAACCTTATTAACTGCTGGGAAGAAGATTACGAAATTAATCCCGGAAAGCCCACTGCAGAGTCAGGACAATCTGCCTACATTTCACTTTCACGAGCTTCGGAAGATTTATTTTCCGGCAAGCTGGATGCCGTGGTAACTGCTCCTATTAACAAGAAAAATATTCAATCTGAAGAATTTAAATTCCCTGGTCATACAGAGTTTTTCACTCACAAAAGTGGAGTAAATGATAGCTTAATGCTTCTGGTAAGTGAAGATCTGCGGGTGGGAGTAGTAACAGGACATATTCCCCTTTCGGAAGTTAAAAAGTCCTTGACTAAGGAAAAGTTGCTATCGAAAATCAATGTCTTATACAAGGCATTGAAAAATGATTTTGGAATATTGAAACCAAAAATAGCGTTATTAGGGTTAAATCCACATGCGGGTGAAGAAGGATTGTTAGGGAAAGATGAAATAGAATTACTAACTCCACTAATTGAAGAGTTAAAAGCTAAAGGAGTTTTAATATTTGGTCCATTTCCGGCAGATGGTTTTTTTCGGAACAAAACAACACAAAAAATTTGATGCTGTATTAGGAATGTACCATGACCAAGGATTAATACCATTTAAAACTCTGGCATTTGATTCGGGTGTAAATTATACTTCAGGGCTTCCTGTAATCAGAACTTCTCCTGATCATGGCACAGGTTATGACATAGCCGGGAAAAATATAGCGAACGAATCTTCGTTCAGGGAAGCAGTGTTTTTGGCGTGCGACATAGTAAAAAATCGCAAACCGGTAACAGTTTAGTTAGCGGATAGAAAATCAAAACACTGATTATCAATACAAAAACCTTATAGATCAGTTACTTCAAATTAACATTTTTGTTAATTAAAATAATATATTAACTTTGCGCCCTAGATTTCAGGGCGGAGCTATGACTTGTATGAAAGGATTAAGAACTTTTGACATCGATATAGTAAGTCTTAGTAATACGAAACACTACTATGACTACTCTCTGGACAGCACGTTTTTTGAGAATTTTGAAGACAGCCTGTTAGAAAAAGGTCAGCTGAAAGTAAATGTGATGCTTAATAAATCGGAAACGATGATACAGACATCCATTGCTATAGAAGGCTGGGTAGAATTAATATGTGACAGAAGCTTGGATCCATTTGAATATCAGATCGCTACAAATGATCAAATTATATTCAAATATGGAAAGGAGTATGCGGAAATCAGTGAAGAAATTGTCACCATTCCCTTTGAAACTCAAAAATTAAATCTGTCCCAATTTATATATGAATTCATAGGACTGGCTGTCCCAATGAAAAAACTTCATCCAAAATTCATAAAAGAAGGTGAAGAAGAAAATGACGAAGAAGAAACGCTTTTGATTTATTCTACTCCTATTGACCTGGATGAAGACGAACTTAAAGACGACGAAATAGATCCCAGATGGGATATATTAAATAAATTAAAAAAATAATAAATTAATTAAATACAATGGCTCATCCTAAGAGAAAAATTTCGAAAACCAGAAGAGACAAAAGAAGAACTCATTATAAGGCAAGTGCTCCAACATTATCAATTTGTCCGACTACTGGAGAAGCACACTTGAGACACAGAGCACATTGGTCTGAAGGTAAATTATATTACAAAGGCCAAGTTGTAATGGAAAAAGAGATCCTGGCATAAAATAGCTCTATGAGAATTGCATTGGATGCAATGGGTGGTGATTACGCCCCCCAGGCTGTCCTTCAGGGTGCTTTGATGGCAAATGAGTCTTTTTCCAAAGAAAACAAAGAAATAGTTTTAATTGGAAATCAGGCGATTATTCACTCCCATTTGGAAAAATTGGGAGCTGATAAAAATGCTTTTGAAATTGTACATACTGAAGATGTAATAGAAATGGGTGAACACCCGACTAAAGCTATTGGCCAAAAGCCAAACTCCAGCATTATGTTAGGTTTCAAAATGCTTAAGGAAAAGTCAGTTGACGCCTTTTGCAGTGCCGGCAATACAGGAGCAATGCTTGTCGGCTCACTTTTTACAATAAAAGCAATACCGGGAATCGACAGACCTGGAATTGCTGGTTTTATCCCCAAAGAAGACGGCAGATACGGGATTCTTCTGGATGTGGGAGCTAATGCAGATTGCAAACCTGAATTTTTGGACCAATTTGCTGTACTTGGCTCTTTATATTCAAAATATATTTTTAATATAGAAAATCCCAAAGTAGGTTTAATGAACTTGGGTGAAGAAGAGCAGAAAGGTACAATCCTTACTCAGGCAACTCATCAGCTACTCAAAAATAATCCCAAAATTAACTTTATTGGAAACATAGAAGGCAGAGATGCTTTTAATGACAGAGCTGATGTAATTGTTACAGATGGTTTTACAGGAAATGTTGTTCTTAAGCTGGCTGAAACATTTTATGAATTAATGGAAAAGAGAAATTTCATGGACCCATTCATAGAATTGTTCAATTATGCTGGTGTAGGCGGTAGCCCGATCCTTGGTGTTAATGGCAATGTTATTATCGGCCACGGAGTATCCACACCTATTGCTATTAAAAATATGCTTAACCTGGCAGTTCAACTTACCGAAGCCGGAATAGTAGATAAAATTAAAAACGCATACAATTAAATCTTATCAGGCAGATGAGCAAATTAAGAGCTGCTATTACAGGGGTTGGAGGTTATGTTCCAGATTATATTCTAACCAATAAAGAGCTCGAAAAGCTGGTTGACACCACAGACGAATGGATATTGACCAGAACAGGAATCAGGGAAAGAAGACTGCTTAAAAATCCGGGAGAAGGGACTTCTAACATTGCGATTCATGCAGTGAATGAGTTATTAAAAAAGACAAATACCAATCCTGACGAAATCGACCTATTAATTTGCTGCACAACAACGCCAGACTATGTATTCCCTGCTACAGGCAATTTACTTTGCGACATGGCTGGGTTAAAAAATGCATTCAGTTATGACCTCAATGCGGCTTGTTCAGGTTTTATTTATGGCCTGGTAACGGGAAGTCAGTTTATCGAAAGCGGAAAATTTAAAAAAGTAATTGTAGTTGGTGGAGATAAAATGTCCTCAATCATCAACTATGAAGACCGTACTACCTGTATCATTTTCGGAGATGGTGCAGGGGCTGTACTTTTAGAACCGGACGCTACTGGTCATGGAATAATGGACAGTGTATTAAAAACCGATGGATCCGGAGCAAAATACTTATGCATGAAAGCCGGAGGAAGCAGAAAACCTGCCAGCCTGGAAACTATTGCTGCGAAAGAACATTTTGCTTACCAGGAGGGTGCAACAGTTTTTAAATTTGCTGTTACCAATATGGCAGATGTTTCTGCAGAAATTATGCGCAGAAACAACCTTACTTCGAGCGACGTAGCTTGGCTTGTTTCCCATCAGGCCAACAAAAGGATCATTGATGCTACTGCAGAACGCATGGGCCTCGATGACAAAAAAGTACTCATCAATATAGACCGCTATGGCAATACTACCAATGGCACCATTCCTCTTCTTCTTTGGGACTATGAGAAGAAATTTAAAAAAGGGGACAATGTAGTAATGGCTGCATTTGGCGGAGGCTTTACCTGGGGATCAGTATACTTAAAGTGGGCATATGACCCTAAATAATACTATCCCTCAATATTTAAACCAGGAAAATTTCGATATTTGAAAAAA
The DNA here is from genome assembly GCA_024707265.1 of Sporocytophaga sp. Taxonomy (GTDB): domain Bacteria; phylum Bacteroidota; class Bacteroidia; order Cytophagales; family Cytophagaceae; genus Sporocytophaga. The sequence goes on from JANQAB010000003.1 coordinate 67,318, forward strand.
CATTTACGAGCAGAATATGAAAGCTAAAGAAATACAGGAGTTGCTGGACTTTATCGCAAGTTCAGGTCTTGCTGAGGTTAACATCGAAACAGAACAATTTAAAATTGCTGTAAAAAAATATTCAGAACCTCAGACTCTAACAGTAACTCAGGTTCCTCAGGCTATTGCACAACCTGTAGCTCCGGTACAGGTACCGGCTGCACAAACAGCAGCTCAAACCAAAGCAGAAACTCCTTCTACTCCGGCAGACTCATCAAACAAAAATCTTATTACTATCAAATCACCAATGATTGGAACCTTCTACAGATCAGCTAATCCTGATTCTCCATCATTTGTGAACGTAGGTGATGAAGTAAAACAAGGTCAGACTGTTTGTATCATTGAGGCTATGAAATTATTCAATGAAATTGAATCAGAAGTTTCTGGTAAAATTGTAAAAGTTCTCGTAGAAAACGCTACTCCTGTAGAATACGATCAGCCACTATTCCTGGTAGAACCTAAATAAGGGCAGAACAGCATTTTGAAAAGGGATGTCCTATCCCTTTTTTTTATGACCAAAATTTTCAATTTTAATTAACCATATTTATGTTTAATAAAATATTAATAGCAAACAGAGGCGAAATTGCTATGCGTGTAATACGCGCTTGCAAGGAAATGAAAATTAAAACTGTTGCTATATACTCAACTGCTGACAAAGACAGCCTGCACGTGCGTTTTGCTGATGAAGCAGTTTGTATAGGCGCTGCACCTTCATCCAAATCATATTTAAGTATCCCAAATATTATTGCTGCTGCTGAAATCACAAATGCAGACGCTATACACCCTGGCTATGGCTTCCTTTCTGAAAATGCTGAATTTTCAAAAATATGTGAAGACTATGGCATTAAATTTATCGGTGCCAGCGCGGCCATGATCAATGCCATGGGTGATAAGTCTTCAGCTAAAGCAACAATGAAAAAGGCTGGCGTGCCTACTATCCCTGGATCTGATGGTTTACTGGATTCAATGGATGAAGGCATTAAACTTGCCAACAAGATAAAGTATCCTGTGATCCTTAAAGCTACGGCAGGTGGTGGTGGAAGAGGGATGCGTATAGTACGTAATGACTCTGAATTCAAAAAAGCCTGGGTAGACGCTAAAACTGAAGCAGGTGCTGCCTTCGGTAACGATGGTCTTTATCTCGAAAAGTTTATTGAAGAACCAAGGCACATCGAAATACAGATACTTGGAGACCGATACGGTAAAGCTATCCACCTATCCGAAAGAGATTGTTCTATACAAAGAAGGCATCAAAAGCTTGTTGAAGAAACACCTTCACCGGTTATTACTGAAAGACTAAGAACTAAAATGGGTGAGGCCGCTGTAAAAGGAGCCAAAGCTATTAAATATGAAGGTGCCGGAACTATAGAATTCCTTGTAGATAAAAACGGTGACTTCTATTTCATGGAAATGAATACCCGTATCCAGGTTGAACATACTATTACAGAAGAAGTAACCGGTGTTGATTTAGTGAAAGAGCAAATTAAAGTAGCGGCCGGTGGTGCTATTCCAAATAAGAACTTTATTCCTGGAAGATATTCAATAGAATGTCGTATCAATGCAGAAGATCCGGCGAATGGCTTCAGACCTAATCCTGGTAAAATTACAAACTTCCACCTGCCTGGCGGATATGGCATAAGGGTTGACACTCACTGCTATAATGGCTATACAATTCCTCCGAATTACGACTCTATGATCGGAAAGCTTATTGCAAGCGGTTCTACCAGAGAAGAAGCTTTGGCAAGAATGAAAAGGGCTTTGGAAGAATTTGTGATTGAAGGAGTAAAGACAACAATTCCATTCCACATAAAACTAATGGAAGACCCTCAATTCCAATCCGGGAAATTCAACACGGCATTTCTTGAATCTTTCGATTTTTCAAAACTTAAATAAACAAGTATCTTAAAAGAAAGCTGCACCAATGCAGCTTTTCTTTTAAGGTTACATTCCTTCTTAAGAAGGTATTTACAATAAAATTTGCCCCCGATGAAGATCATTTCAAGCTTCAAATTCTTAAGATCTTTTTTTTTCACTTTCTCTGATTATCATCGCACTTTATGCCCAAGCTCAGGATTCCCCTAAACACTTTATTGAGGCTGGCATCAGTCCAAGTTCCTACAGAGGGGATCTGAATAATTCTTTTCAACAATGGACTGCGTTATATAATGCCGGTATTAAATTCTATAAGAAAAAAAGATTCAATGGTAGTATAAATCTTTTTGCTGGAAATATCATGGGACAAAATGGGAAATATGAATTTAACCCAGATTTGAATCCATCCCCCACTCCCAATACCTATTTCAAAACTACCTTAATTGGCATTAATTACGATTTGCAGCTCAATTTAATAAAGAGAAAATGGGGATGCTTTTTTATAAGTCAGGGGATTGGTCTTATGCGCTTTACCCCAAAAGATCAGCATAACGACAAACTTCAAACAAAACTAAGTACAAGAGCAAAAGGAGAAGATTATAACAATGTAACTTTTGTCTTTCCAACTAAAGCAGGAGTAATGTTTTTCCTTCCATCATGGTATGCCATTGGTTTACAAGCCGGTTACCTCAATCCTACTTCTGATTATCTTGATAATATCAGCAACTGGGGAATAAAAAAGAAAAAGGATAATATCCTCACGATTAAGATAAGCGTATTTATTCCTATAAATACGAATAAAACCGGAGCCTCTCCAGAAGTTTCAAAATAGTAAAATTAAAAATTGGAATATCTATAATTTAACCGGCTGGGCGGGCACCATAGAAGTATTGATTGTTTATTTTCTTATTTCAACAAACAGAGTTACCCAGAAACTTTCTCTTATCAAATCCTCGACGCCACAGGCGTAGTATTCCTGATCATAAACACCATATATCTGAAAGCTTATCCTTTTGCATTTGTGGATATATTCTGAACAGCCGTTGCCTTTGTCTATCTTATAAAGTCAAAGACAAATTAAACTCAGCGGTTCGTTAAATTTTCTCTATGGTTTTCACCAATGAATTGTACCAGTCCTCTCCATATTTTCTAATCAGTGGATCTTTCAAGAATTTATATATCGGAACCTGCAATGATTCTCCATTACTGCACGCAGGGCTACAGATATTCCACCTGTCATAGTTTAAAGCATCATAATGTTCATATTTGCTAACTCTTATAGGATACAGGTGACATGAAATGGGTTTTTTATAATCAATCTTCCCCATCAGATATGCCTTTTCGATGCCACACTTTAAAATTCCTTTTTCATAAATAGCATAAGCACACTCCCTGTTTTTAATAGTTGGAGTGGTAAGATCTCCATCGCTATCAATTACAGATAGTCCCTGCTCTTCAATTGCCTTTATTCCCTCTGCTGACAAATATGGTTTTACCTTATCATAAATCTGCTCCAGGATTACTCCCTCATCCTCTTCTAATGGGGCCCCGGCATCACCTTCAACACAACAGGCTCCCTTACATTTAATTAAATCACAGACAAAAAATTTATCTGCGATATCGTCGCTAATTACCGTTTTTCCCTGTACTATCACTTGATTTGTTTTTACCTCCAACTATTTTCTCAGCTGAAGAATTCAAAATTAAAAAATTATTCTCCAAAAATTCCATTCCTACCTGCTCATCCTTATGTTTTGCAGTTTTTAAACAAAAAAAGAAACGGCACTCCCCTTCCAAACAAGTAACAAACAATTAAAAATCAGATAATTACTAAACACTAATAAGTTTATCATTTGCATCATACCGGGAAAATATTTACATGTATTAGCAAATCGGATCAGGGAAACCAATCTATATCAGGAGATGTTTATTAATAGAATTAGAAGGTCTTGAATTATAGGGAATCCACATTTTCCCCCTAGGATTTTAAAAATAATCAATTCAATGCCTCATAACATCCTTCTCCAGATTCAAAAATATAAGTTTTTCAGAATTCAAAACTTTAAATGGGATTTGAAGAGAAATATATTGTAAATTGCAAACTAGATTAGCAAGCCCAAATGGATTATATAGAAAGCCTTAATCCCTCCCAAAAAGACGCTGTTATAAATACTGAAGGCCCAAGCATGATTATTGCTGGTGCCGGCTCTGGTAAAACCAGAGTATTAACCTTCAGAATCGCAAACCTTATACAAAAAGGTGTAGATCCATTTAATATTCTCTCTTTGACCTTTACCAATAAGGCCGCAAAAGAAATGCGAGAGAGAATTGAGAAGGTCGTAGGTCCGGAAGCCAGGGGACTTTGGATGGGAACCTTTCACTCTGTATTCGCCCGAATTTTAAGAGCAGAGGCAGAGAAAATAGGATATACAAGCAATTTTACAATTTACGATTCAGACGATTCAAAAACGCTTATTAAGCAAATCGTCAAAGAGCAATATCTTGATGAAAAGCTTTATAAGCCTAGTACAGTTCTAGCCCGGATTTCAGGAGCCAAAAACCGCCTGATTTCAGCTCAGGAATACCTTAACAACCCTCATTTTATGGCGGATGACGCTTCGGCTATGAGGCCTGAAATGGGAAAATTGTACAAACTATATCAGGACAGATGTTTCAAAGCAGGAGCAATGGATTTTGACGACTTGCTTTTTAACACCAATGTTCTGTTTAAAAATCATATAGATGTAGTCAACAAATACCAGAACATCTTCAAATATGTGCTGGTAGACGAGTTTCAGGATACTAACCTTAGTCAGTATAGCATTACCAAGAAGCTTTCTGCAAAAAACCGTAATATTTGTGTAGTTGGAGATGATGCTCAGAGTATTTATGCATTTCGTGGAGCAGACATTCAGAATATCCTGAATTTTGAAAAAGATTACCCAGAGCTGCAGGTATATAAATTGGAACAAAACTACAGATCAACTAAAGTAATTGTTAATGCCGCAAACTCAGTAATAGGTAAAAATAAAGCCCAGCTTAAAAAAAACGTTTTTACTGAAAACGAAACAGGTAAGCTGATAGAAGTAATCAAGGCTACGTCTGACAATGAGGAAGGACGGATGGTTGCCACAGCTATTTTTGAAGAAAAAATGGCTCACCAGTTAAAGAATAAAGATTTTGCAATCCTCTATAGAACTAACTCTCAATCAAGAGCTTTTGAAGAGGCGCTTAGGAGAATGAACCTTAAATATAAGGTAATTGGTGGCTTATCGTTCTATCAGAGAAAAGAAATTAAAGACCTCGTTGCCTATTTAAGGTTTACCCTTAACCCTAATGACGAACAGGCTTTAAGAAGGATCATTAACTACCCTAAGAGAGGAATCGGCGATACCACTGTATCCAAATTACTGGTTACTGCCGAAGAGCAGGGCGCTGCACTTTGGGATGTATTGAATAACGTACATTCTATAATTCCAGGAAGAGCTGCAGCAGCCATTGAGGGATTTGTAGTACAGATTAAAAACTACATGCGCCTTGCTGAATCCAAAGATGCCTTTGAAACTGCAATTGAAGTAGCTCAGTCTTCAGGAATCCTGAAAGAATTGTATGAGGATAAAACTGTTGAAGGCCTTAGCAGGTATGAAAACGTTCAGGAGCTTTTGAATGGTATTAAGGAATTTGTCGATAACCCCAATATTGAGGATAAAAAGCTTGGTTCTTTTTTGCAGGAAATATCTCTTCTGACAGATATTGAAGAAGAAAAGGACAAAGATAATGACTATATTGTACTTATGACCATTCACTCGGCCAAAGGACTTGAGTTTAAAAGCGTTTATATAGTCGGAATGGAGGAAGAGCTGTTCCCTTCCCAGATGATGTTGAGCAGCAGAGCAGATCTGGAAGAAGAAAGAAGGTTATTCTACGTAGCGATCACACGAGCGCAAAGTAATCTTTGCCTTTCATTTGCAGCTACACGATATCGCTTCGGAAGATTAAAAGAATGCGAGCCCAGCAGATTCTTAAATGAATTAGACCCTCAATACCTGAATATCAGCAGAAGAGCCAGGCCAGAACCTGCTGCTACCCCTGCAGCGGCAACAACTTCTTCTTCTCAGGTAATAAAAGCTAAACCAAAAACCGCTTCACCGGTTTTAAGTAAACCAAAGAGTAACTACATCCCCTCTCCGGATTTTAAACCGAGTGATACCTCACAGTTAAAGCCAGGAATGAGAGTAGAACACCTCAAATTTGGGTATGGTACGGTAAAAGCAATGAATGTATCCGGAACCGACCGAAAAGCCATAATCGAATTTAATGATCATGGAGAAAAAACACTTATTTTAAGTTTTGCTAAACTAAAAATTCACACTACATAGTATTAATTATATTTTTAAGCACGCAATCTAACACTACATTATGGAGATACCAGATCCTTCAACAGGCATTGTTTTAAAAGAATACGGAAGAAATATTCAAAAGCTTGTTGATTTTGTGATAAGCATACCTAACCGCGAAGAGAGAGGACGTTATGCAAAAACGCTTATCGAGCTAATGAAACAGATTAATCCAAACATGAGAGATACCCAGGATTTCGGAAAACTGTGGGACCACCTTTATATCATGTCCGATTTTAAACTCGATGTAGAAACACCTTTCCCAATGCCTGAAAAATCACTGCTTGGGAGAAAACCAATGACCGTTGCCTATAATAATAACCTACTTTATTATAAACATTACGGAAAGAATATCGAATTACTTATAGCAAAAGCTTTGCAACTTGAAGATAAAGATGAACAAGAAGCTGCTATAGTCTATATAGGTAAGCTTATGAAGAGATTTTATCAGACTTGGAATAAAGAAAACATTACTGATGATATCATCATTGAGCAACTTATAAAAATGTCCAAGAACAAGCTGCCGATCAATGTTGAAAAAATTAAAGCAAATAATCTTTTCGATTCTCAGGTAAAAGAAATGCGTGAGCCGAAAAACAGCAGCCAAAGCGGAGGCAATTCCAATGGTAACGGGTACAAAAGAGAATTCCGTAGCAGAGATAGCAACAGTAGAGACAATAGCAGAGAATACAGGGACAATAGAGGAGATAACCGAGACAATAAATACTCTAAGGATAAAAGAAGAAAAAATTAAGGAATGGCTTCATTTGAAATTATTGGTGGTAAACGTCTTAAAGGAGACATTTATCCTCAGGGAGCAAAAAACGAAGCGCTTCAGATCCTTTGTGCTGTTTTATTAACTCCGGAACCTGTTACTATTCATAATGTACCGGACATTATTGATGTTAACAAACTCATTGAATTATTAAAAGATTTTGGTGTAAAAGTTGAAAAGACTGGAGAGTCTACTTATCTGTTTGAAGCCAAAAATGTAAATATTGACTTTTTAGAAACTGATTCTTTTAAAAAGAAAGCAGCAGCGCTCAGAGGCTCTATAATGATCCTTGGTCCGCTCTTAGCAAGATTTGGGAAGGCCAAAATGCCCAAACCCGGAGGCGACAAAATCGGTCGCCGCAGACTGGATACCCACTTTCTGGGCTTTGAACAATTAGGGGCAAAATTCTCCTACGATTCCGGAGATAGTTTTTATCAAATCGATGCAAGTAATCTTAAAGGATGCTATATGCTCCTTGACGAAGCATCCGTGACAGGAACTGCTAACGTAGTGATGGCTGCTGTACTTGCCAAAGGTAAAACCACTATTTACAACGCAGCCTGCGAACCTTACCTGCAACAACTATGCTCGATGCTAAACCGCATGGGTGCAAAAATCAGCGGTATTGGGTCTAATCTTCTTACTATAGAAGGGGTAGAGTCCTTAGGTGGCACTACACATACCATCCTTCCTGACATGATTGAAATAGGAAGTTTTATCGGTATGGCCGGAATGACCAGTTCTGAAATTACAATCAAGAATTGCAGGATCGATATGTTGGGAATTATCCCGACTATATTCAGACGACTTGGTATTAAAATGGAATTCAGAGGGGATGATATTTATATCCCTTCTCAAGACAGTTATGAAATAGAAACATTTATTGATGGTTCTATACTTACTATATCTGATGCTATCTGGCCAGGATTTACGCCTGACCTTATGAGTATTGCATTAGTTGTGGCAACTCAGGCAAAAGGTTCAGCACTGATACATCAGAAAATGTTTGAAAGCAGGCTTTTCTTTGTTGACAAACTGATAGATATGGGTGCACAGATCATTCTATGCGACCCTCACAGGGCAACAGTGATAGGCCTAAATAAACAAATTCCTCTTCGGGGAATTCAGATGACTTCGCCGGATATCAGAGCAGGAGTGGCTTTATTGATCGCAGCTTTATCTGCCAATGGCAAAAGTACTATTCACAATATAGAACAAATAGATAGAGGTTATCAAAATATTGATACCAGACTGAATGCACTTGGAGCTGAAATAAGGAGAATTTCTTAAAATAATCTTTTTGTACAAAGGAGCCTTTTATTCAGGCTCCTTTTTTATTACTGATATGGAAATCAAAAGCAATAAACTAAGAATCCTAATAGCCATAATACTTATTATTATTTCTTATGTTTACTTTAGATTTATCACCTTTCTTCCAACTACCTTATCATACATACTTTATTTCGCCCTTATACTGGTATCGATCTTAATTGCCTTTATATCAAAGAGACGCGATGTTACCATTGGAATTTTATATGGTTTAACCTTTGTTCTGGTTTCTTTGATTTTTATCTTTACCTTTTTTACAGAAGCATTATAGCAATAACTGATATTATTTTAAAAGTATATTACAATGGGAAGAGCATTTGAATTCCGGAAAGCCCGAAAAATGAAAAGATGGGGACAAATGGCTAAGACATTTACCAGAATCGGTAAAGACATTGCCATGGCCGTTAAATCTGGCGGTCCCGACCCGACTACCAACTCAAGACTCCGTGCTTTGATCCAGAACGCCAAAGCTGCAAACATGCCTAAAGACAATGTCGAAAGGGCTATAAAAAAGGCTTCTTCTAAAGAACAGGAGGATTATAAAGAAGTGGTTTATGAAGGTTATGGCCCTTATGGAATTGCAATTGTAGTTGAGACTGCCACTGATAACCCTACCAGAACCGTTGCCAGCGTAAGAAGCTATTTTACAAGAAGCGGTGGATCACTTGGTACTACCGGTTCTCTTGATTTCCTTTTTGAAAGAAAATGTATCTTTAAAATCAAAAGCAGAGAAGATATTGATATTGAAGAGCTGGAATTGGAACTAATAGACTTCGGTGCCGATGAAATTGGTGCGGATGAGAATGAAATTGTTATTTACGGAGCATTTGATGCTTATGGAAAAATCCAGCATTTCCTTGAGGAGAAAGGTTATGAAGTGATCAGTTCAGACTTTGAAAGGATTCCTACAGATACCAAAGAATTAACTGAAGAACAGGAAGCTGAAATCGAAAAACTTCTTGGGAAATTTGAGGAGGATGATGACATTCAAAACGTTTTTCATAATATGAAATAAATAAAAAAAGGCTGATCAGATTGACCAGCCTTTTCTTTTATAACACTATTAACTCACAATTTACACATAGTTGTTTAACATCACCGGCATTACAAGCATAAGCACATCTTCGTTCTTATCTTTTTTAGCCGGGTTTAAGATACCAGCTCTGTTTGGAGCTGAAAGATTAATATCAATCGCTTCGCAATCAAGGTTATTCAACATTTCAATAAGGAATTTTGCATTAAATCCGATTTCCATATCGTCTCCTTCATACTCACAGGATAATCTTTCATTTGCTTCATTGCTGAAATCAAGATCTTCTGCTGAAATCTGTAATTCACTACCAGCAATCTTAAGACGCACCTGATGTGTAGTCTTATTTGCATAGATAGAGATACGTTTTAAGGAGTTAAGTAAATCTTGTCTATTGATCGTTAGCTTGTTGGGATTATTAGCAGGAATTGCATTGTCATAATCAGGAAAACGCTCGTCGATTAGACGGCAGATCATCTTGATATTTGCAAAGCTGAAGAAAGCGTTAGATGCATTGAACTCCATTTTAACAAGAGTATTGTCAGTAGGAAGAGATGCCTTAAGAAGGTTAAGAGCTTTCTTTGGTATTAATAGAGTATTTTGACTTTCAGAAGCGATATCTGACCTTCTGTATCTGATCAGTCTGTGGCCATCTGTTGCTACAAATGTAGTATTCGCATCCGAAATATTGATAAAAACACCAGTCATCTGAGGTTTTAACTCATCATTACTAGCAGCGAAAATGGTACTTGAAATAGCTCTGGTCAGAATGTCTGACGGAACATCTACTGAATATCCGTTTTTAACAGCAGGTACTCTTGGAAAATCAGTAGCATTTTCGCCTGATAGTTTATACCTTCCATTATCAGAGCTTATTTCGATGCTATAAGTTTCTTCGTCAATTGTGAAAGTTACTGGCTGCTCCGGAAGGTTCTTAAGTGTATCAAGAAGTATTTTGGCAGGTACCGCAATATTTCCTTTTTCTTTAGACTCCACTACAATTTCTGTAATCATAGAAGTCTGAAGATCTGAAGCATAAACAGTAAGTTTGCCCACAGAAACCTCAAACAGGAAGTTTTCCAAAATCGGCACCACCGGATTTGTAGTGATAACCCCATTGATCGCAGTCAATTGTTTAAGAAGGGCAGTTGAAGAAACAACAAATTTCATATAGCTCTTTTATCCTATTCTAGTAAAATATGAAGGGGATAAAGTTAAATATAAAAACCGAATTCTAAAAAATCCCTCTTACTTATTTGAAGGAGCAAAGAAAGATTTTTTAACCAGAAGATAGTTAGTCAGCTCAGGATTCAACGTTACCAGCTCTCCTGTATTCCTGATGATGGCATAAATCTTGCCTTGTTTCCATGGATCAAGATAAATATCAATAGTCTTACTTAGGTTATCCACAATGTCTTCCACTTGTATTGTGGAAAAAGGTTTCGCTTTATGAAGTTGATTCACAATAGTATCTTTGCCATCTACTATGTACTTATCCACATTTGTTACTCCATAGAGTATCAAGTACCTGTGGATTTTGGAGCTATCTTGTACCGGAAGATTTTCAACTTCAAACTTATTCCCTTTAGAAACTATTGTAAAATTTTCCGAAGGAGCACCTGGAAAACTTACTGATACTTTTTGAAGACTTCTTGGGCTGCTGTTAAATAAAATCCGGGATCTCCAATCCTGCTCTTTCAGACTTGCCAACTCAGAAAGGTCTCCCTTTACTCCTGGTACAAATACAATTACAGGATCAGAAGAGCCTTCAGCAAGAAAGTATGTACTATTCACATCATTTTCATTGGACAATACATAAAACACATCCTTTTTACCGGAAGACTCCACTGATACTCTGACCCCGTCTTGTTTAAGATTTTTAACTACCTCACTCTTCTTGTTATCTGCAACAGGTCTTTTTTACTTCAATTTTATTTAATCCGAAAAACAAAAGACTTATCAGTTTCTCTCTGGCATCATATTTACTATTTACTAACCACTTACCGTTAGCCTTTTTTTGAAGATTGGTAACCTGGTCATTAACCTTAAAACTCACGGATGTAATAGCTGTAGTATCAGCAATTCCTACTGATAGTTTCTCATTGTTAAACGAATCGGAACCGCTTTCATTCAGCAATGTATACAAGGCTGCCAATCCGGTGGTCACGAATAAAAAGATGTATGGACTTAACTTCTTCAACTCCCTCATTTTATCTAAAGCTTGTATATTTTCTCTTTCTCAAATAGTATCTGCTGATTCCAAAAACAACAAGAAGCACTATAGGCGCGACAAGATTCACAAGCTGCCAGTAAGTCTTCTCATCTGCTAGTTTATTTTTATCAAGCGGCCTTAACTGTATTTCTTTGCCTTTGGCAGCAACAATTGGCTCGTCCATCAGATAATCCACTGCATTCATTATAAACTCCTTATTGGAAAACAGATATTTCAAATCCGGATCATATCCCAATGGTATCGGCTGATTCCTCGTTTTGTCAACTTCATTTCTGATAAAATCAGCATCGGACACAACTATGATTTTACTGGAGCTATCTTGTTTAACGACCTGAAGGCCTGCTATAGGAGAAGGCCTGTTTTTATAGACCGATTCAAAGTTGCCTTCCAGCAGATATGCTACCGGTAACATACCTGCGTTAAAGTCTTTGGGATCCAGATTTTTCCTTACTTCATTTAAATCTACAGGAAGCGGAGCCTTTATCAGCCTTGTATTTTTTGATGTAAAAATCAATGGTGTTTTGGTTATCCCTTTTGCTTTTACAGTATCCATGGAGCTAACATATCTACCTATTACTGCGTCCAGATTTTTAACTACAGGTTGTTTACCGAAATTATAAAAGATAGGGAAATAAGGCCAGGAGACCATTTCTGACTGCCCGCCCGGAACTTCTACTTTCAGCAATGCACAATTGAGATCCTGTATCAGGTCCTCATTAATCCTTACGCCAAACTTGAAAAGCAAATCTTCGAGTCCCAGATTATAAGAGAAACCGTAAGTAACACCTGATACAAGACTATCCTTGTTTAGATTCAATTGATCAATAAAGAACATTATCCTTCCGCCTTTAACAACATATTGATCAAGTAAAAATTTTTCCTTTTCAGAAAAAGGCTTAGTTGGCCCTGCAATGATCAGAGCTTTGTAATTACTAAGTTTTGACGAATCGGTAACGACAGTTCTTTCTACATTATAATATTCACTGAGAGCAGTAGATATATCGCCGGTCTCTCCTGCTGAAAGCTCTCCATGCCCTTCTGTGAAAGCCACTGACTTCGTAACTTCATTATTAAGCTTTCTGATTGCGGCCATCAATTCATATTCAACTCCTTCTACCGACTGATTCAATTGCTGAGCCATTGGTAAGATTTTACTTCCCTTCAGGAACATAACCGGAGTTTCTTTATCTCCCATAGAAATCAGAGCAGAAGGAAATACTATTTTTTCTTCTCTTGCACCGCCCTGCTGCACCAGGTCATACTTGTATTGTATGCCCTTCTGAATCAATTGAGAATAAAACTGTTCACGAAGTCTCTTATCTTCAATTGCATTCGGGTCTGTAAATCTGTAAACGACCTTATCTCCGGAATAAGCTTTGAACTCTTCCAGTGTTTCTTTGATAGCTCTCTTAAGCCTGGAATAATCAGGATTAAGATCTCCATCAAGGAAGACATCAACGAATATCTGTTCGTTAAGATTTTTAAGTTTTTCTTTAGTGGATGGACTAATGGTATACCTCTTATCCTGAGTAAAGTCCAGTCTGAAGAAATGTTCTGAAAAAAATATATTTATAAATACAACAGTTCCTAAAAGCAACAGGAACCGGATAATATCAAACTTCTTTAAATTCATAAACTGCTTACCATTTTCTGCTGCCTAAAACCAATCTTGTTGAAAGAAGCATAATAAAAATTATACTTAGAAAATACAGGACATTTCTGGAATCTATCAATCCTCTGCTTAGTGCTTCATAGTGATAGCTGAGCCCAAGCTTTACAAAGATATTGGCCTGAATCGCCCAGAAGTTTACTGACGCAGCTCTTGCCATTCCATCATAAAGTGTATAACATAGTAACACTGCTATTATAAAAGCTACAATCTGATTTCTTGTGATAGCGGATGCAAATATCCCAATAGACGTAAAAACTGCACCCAACAGAAACAAACCAATATAAGAAGTAAATACAGCTGCTGAATCAATATTCCCTACCGGATTTCCAAGATTATAAACTGAATAATAATAAATTAAAGTTGGTATCAGACTAAAGAGCACTAAAGCGAGACTTGACAAATATTTACCTAATATAATTTCCCAATCTTTTACAGGTCTCGTTAGCAATAATTCCATAGTCCCTTCCCTCTTTTCTTCAGCAAAAGTTCTCATTGTAATTGCAGGAATCAACAATAGAAAAGCAATGGGGCCATAGGTAAAAAGACTTTCCAGATCTGCAAATCCAAATTCAAAGACACTGCTTTCCGGAAAAACCCAAAGGAACAATCCTATTAATGTTAGAAACACACTGATGACCAGATAGGCAATCAGTGAGTTAAAAAAACTGTTTATTTCTTTTCTAAATATGCTTAACACAAATCCTTCAAGTTAAAATTGAAAATTATATTGAATCATTCTTCTTGCCGGTAAGATCTCTGAAAATATTTTCGAGAGAATGTTCTTCCTGATTTAACCCAATCAGCGCCCAGTTTCTGTCAGAAGCAAGCTTAAAGATAGCACCTCTTACATCCTCTTCACCTGAAGAGTACAGTTCATACTTTCCTCCTTCTACATGTTTCACCTCATTTACTCCGGATAGTGACTTTAGATAATCTACTTCTATAGCGCCGGAGAATTCGACAATGATCTTTTTACCTGAAGCCCGAAGTCCTTGCAACTCGCTTACACGATTGTCCGCAACAATTTTTCCTCTGTTAATGATGACCACTCTGTCGCAAAGTGCCTGCACTTCCTGCATGATGTGTGTAGAAAACAGAACAGTTTTTTCCTTACCAATATTCTTAATAAGACTTCTGATTTCAAGAATCTGATTTGGATCCAGACCAGTGGTAGGCTCATCAAGTATAAGCACCTGAGGCTCGTGAATCATTGCCTGTGCCAGACCGACTCTTTGACGGTAACCTTTTGACAAAGCTCCTAGTTTTTTATTCTGCTCCAGAGTAAGTCCTGTCATTTCCACCATTTCCTTCACCCTTCCTTTAAGCTTACTTCCTTTTAAAGAATGCAGAGAGCCAATGAATTCAAGGTATTCGTGCACATACATATCGAGGTAAAGAGGATTGTGCTCAGGCAGGTACCCGACATTTTTTCTCACGTCCAAAGGAGACTCAACAACGTCAAACCCCGCTACTGTTACGACTCCTGAAGTCGGAGGAATATAACAAGTAGCAATCTTCATTGTAGTAGATTTACCAGCTCCATTGGGTCCCAGAAATCCAAGTATTTCTCCTTTACCAGCCTCGAAACTGATATGGTCTACAGCTTTCTGTTCGCCATATATTTTAGTTAACTCCTGTACCTTTAAACTCACTATGACTGTATGTTATCTTTTGCAAATTTATTGAATTCAAGCTTAAAAGCGGAAAGCGCAAAGCTTAAAGTTTGGATTTCTTTTAAGAACGAATACATATTACATTTAAGTTTTAAGATGACAACTTTTTTCCGATCTGTTTAAACTTTCCATTTTTATTGCTCTCTTAAATCCTAAAAGACCTCATCCCCAGCCGTTCTCCTGAAGGAGAAGGGAGCAGTCTCGGATAATTTCCCCGACTATCTAACAGTTGTGCAAACTTTAAACTTTAAACTTTCAACATTAGACTTTAAGCTTTAAGCCTTTCGCTTTCCGCTTAAATCGACTTCCTGCCTTTGGGCATTAATGGTCTGAATTCCAACTCAACCGGGTGGAAATTTTCCGATGTTTCCAATGAATACAAAACAGCTCCGGCAATATCTTCAGGCTTCATCATATTCGGATGTACATTGATTGATTCTATTGTATCAAAGAAACTAGTATGTATAGATCCCGGAACAATACAAGTTACTTTTACACCATAATCTCTGAGTTCCTTATACATCGACTGAGAAATGCCTCTGACGGCAAACTTAGTCCCGCAATATCCGGCAAATTTCTCTATGCCTTCTTTCCCTGCAATAGAAGCAATATTAACGATATGCCCCTCTCCCATTTCTTTCATTTTCTGCACTACCATCTGAGAACAGAAAAAGACACCATGAACATTGGTATCAAACATTTCTTTCCATTCTTCAACAGGCATTTCTTCAATCAGACCTGCGTATCCTAAGCCAGCGTTGTTAATCAGAATACTTATATTCTCTCCAAAATCCTTAATAGTGGCATTATATGATCCGTTAACAGAATCTATGTTTCCAACATCGGTAGCATAAAATTTAAAATGATCATGTTTA
Source organism: Sporocytophaga sp. (assembly GCA_024707265.1). Classification (GTDB taxonomy): domain Bacteria; phylum Bacteroidota; class Bacteroidia; order Cytophagales; family Cytophagaceae; genus Sporocytophaga. The sequence goes on from JANQAB010000003.1 coordinate 83,213, forward strand.
AAAGCAGGAGCTGTTCTACTCCATCCGGCAACCTTTGCTCCTTTCTCCAACAATACTTTTACTATCTCAAGGCCAACACCTTTGCTCGCACCTGTTACAATAGCAACTTTATCTTTTAAATTCATATACATTTATTTACTTAAAAATTTTTCAACGATATTCCTGAAATGAATACAACCGAATTTAACAACTGGAATATGACAATCTTTCTTTCTCCTTCCGAAAATCGCTCCCAAAGGTTGTCGTTATAAATGATAGTAGCTGATACAAAAGCAAGTCCGAAACAAAGTATGAGGAGCAAATTCTCCACTTCCATAAAAAAACTAAAGGCGACAGGATAAAGTAAAAACAAGCCCATCAGAAAGACCATCATCTCAAAGTTCCTGAATTTCAAACTATCTCTAATGGCTTTCACAATAAAAATCCCGGATAAAATCAAATAGGTAATCATACCAATATATAAAAGAATTTGTGCAGACCCGATCTGAAGAAGCTTTAACGCAAAACCGGCCTGGCATACGGCCATCCCAAACAAAAGCGCCTTCATCTTTAAATCATTGATAATAAATATATAATACCCCAACAACAATATTTCTGCAAGCAAAGGAGCCCATGTAATGTTCTCAAATCTTTTACTGTCAGTTAAAATGATTGAAAGAACAAAGGTCATGGCTACAAAAACAACTAATGCTTTTTCAGGTTTATCAGACTCTACAGCTTTCATTTTTATTTAGATTATTCTTCTAAAGTAATATGAATTTATGATAATTTTGGATTATTAATTTTGCTAAATTAGAATGCATTTATTGAAATTTCACTTTTTGCTCATCATTTTTTCCCTCCAATGTTTCGTTGTGAACGCCCAGAATAAAGTACCTGCTTCAAAATATGTGCTTTCTTTGAATTATCATTATGGATTTCTGATGAAGCATGGGGATGATATGGGGCACCTTGCCAATCAAAGACCATTAAAACTTGAACTCGATTTCAAAATACAAACAGATGGAAGCAAAAGCTGGCAGGTAAACAACAAATATCCTGTTGTAGGGTACTCGTTAAACTACCTTCATTTCGACCCGAACAAGCCTGTTGGAGATGCCCTGGGCTTGATTATATATTATGGAAAAGCATTTTTCAGAACCCCTAAAAGCGAGCTAAGATGGAAAATAGGTTTAGGTCCGGGAATCGTATTCAGGAAGTTTGACATCTTAACAAACAATAAAAATAATATTACTGGAAGTACTTTTAATTATTGTCTTAATGGAGCCATAAACTTCAGTACCACCATTTCAAAAAGATTAACCTTCAATGCAGGAATCGGCTTGTTTCATTTAAGTAATGGTGCAATGAAAATACCTAATCTGGGAATGAATATACCTGCTGTTTATGCAGGATTAGGCTTCACTTCCAAAAAACAGGTAACATTTGATGCTCCTGAACCTGAACGAAAAAAAGATTCAATTCATTAAATCTTACCATTGGTGAAGGATTTAAGGAAATAAAACCTATTGGAGGATCAAGATATTTGGCAGGAGTCTTTTCTGCTTACTATGATCTTGGCATTAACTCACGCACCTGCCTTAATCTCGGTTATGATTTCATTTACGACTATTCCGCCAAAGCCGAAATCAGGAGGGGCACCTACGATAAGAAACTTGTAAATGGAAATTATATGAGACATGGGGTCGCATTGGGGTTTCATTATTTTATAAGCAAAGTATCATTTGTTGGTCAGTGCGGTTTCTATGTTTTTGATCCATTAAAAAGATACAAACCTCTTTATCAGCGTTATACTGTCAAGTATAATTTTACTGATGCAATCGGTGCAGGAATAGCACTTAAAGCCCACTTCGGCCAGGCAGAGTTAGTAGAATGGACAATTGGCTATACATTAAAATGAAAAAATCAGGGTTACTATATATTGCAATTATTTCAGCCATTCTTTTGTCATGCAATAAAGAAGATAGCTGGGATTGTGTAAAAAGCACAGGCAGAATTGTTCAGGAAAAAAGAATTATAAATGGGGTATATTATATCTTTCTTGAAGATAATATAGATCTTATTTTTAAGAGTAACCTTGGAGATACTTTAATAGTTGAAGCCGGGGAGAATTTGCTTAAAAAAATAACTAATGACAACGATGGGACCAATCTAAGAATAAGAAATACCAATACTTGTAACTGGGTCAGAAGTTACAAAAAGGACATAAAGGTATACATCGATGATGTAAAATATCAAGACATTTTTATCATGGGATATGGCACTGTTAGTAATGAAGGTGTTATACAAAAAGACAAACTGTTTTTGCACAATTACTCCAGTGCGGATGTAAATCTGAACGTTAATTTAGAATTCCTGTGGGTTGATATGGATAAACTTGCTAATATTACTATAAATGGGAAGCTGCATCAACTCTATGCTATCAACCTTGGATCCGGTCATTTGAAAGTAAACACTCCTGATTGTAAATCTGTGACACTTTCAAACGAAGGACCAGGCATGAGTTACGTTTATTCAGACAGTGCCTTTCATTCCACCATTAAGGGCACTGGCAATGTTTACTATAGTGGAAATCCTCAAATAGTTACCATGGATAAACAAGGATCTGGAAACTTTATTAAACAATAAATATCATTTACCAAAGAGTTCCTCCAGCTTTCTGGTAAGGTCCTGACCACGTAAATTTTTCGCGATGATTGTACCTTCTTTGTCTACTAAATAAGTTAAAGGAATTGCCTGAACTTCATAAACAGGATTAACAGAAGAGGCCCAGCCTTTAAGATCCGAAACCTGCTCCCAAACAAGACCATCCTTCATAATTGCAGTCTTCCATTTTTCTTTGTTCTCATCCAATGAAACTCCAAGTATGGTAAAGCCTTTATCCTTGTATTTTTTATAAAGCTCCACTACATGAGGATTTTCCATACGACAAGGTCCACACCAGGAAGCCCAGAAATCAATCATTACATACTTTCCTTTAAAATCAGAAAGCTTGATAATTTTTCCATTGGGGTTAGGAAGTGCAATTTCCGGAGCCTTTTTCCCAACACCTACTTTACTTTGTTTTTCCTTTTCCTCCTCTTGCTTTTTCATAGCAAGGGCCTTTTCCACTTCTGAAGACAGGAGCTTTGTGTACTTTGAATTGGGATAAGCTTTATTCATTTCCTCAGCTATCTTTTTCAAGAAAGGAAGATCGGACTGAAAATCAAGGTAGTTCACCATCGAAAATACAGAAAGAGAAGGAAGTACAGAATCTATGGAAGCTATTGTTAGTTTACGGGACTTTTCCTGAAGATTTTTCAACTCAGTCATTATTGCAGGAATAGAGTCTTCCTGTTTCTTCATCTGAAATGACATTCCCTTTTGCTGCAACCTGTTCTGAGCCTTTTGTATTTCATTCATCTGATTAAAAAAAGTCAGATATTCCTCTGTTGCTTTTGATCCTTCTACAGATGCATTACCTGGTAAATCTTTCAGATCAGAATTAAACTTAATATTTTGCGCGTCAATAATTATAAGAACATTCTGAGTATCTACCTGCAGGAGTGCATAATCAGGCTCAGTAAGCGCGCTTGTGAATTTATAAGATCCATCAGATCCGATTTCAGCCGAATCCAAATGGACCCAGGTCTGGTTTTCAAGTTTATCAAGGTATAATTTCTTACCACCGCCATTTTTAATTGTTCCTGATAGTTCGAAAGAAAAATTTCCTTCTTCTTTTTTTTCAGATCCCTTTTTCTCAGAACACCCGAAAACAACCGCTACGAGTAGCAGATAACGTAATACCTTCATTAGATTAATTCAGATTATCCAGTGTCTTTTTTAATAACTCACTTGTAATTTTTGGGTCGGCTTTTCCTTTGGTTAGCTTCATTACTTCACCCATAAACATCGCTAAAAGGTTTGTTTTACCTGCTTTATATTCAGCAACTTTATTTGGGTATTTTGCAATAGCCTCATCTATCAAAGGTTGTAAAGCACCAGTATCGCTTTCCTGAATTAAATTCATTTTTTCCGCTATCTGCTGAGCCGAGCCTCCCTTTTGATTGATCATTTCAGGGAAAATCTTTTGACTCGCAACAGCAAAACTAACTTTTCCTGATTCTACCAATGCAATCAGTTCTGCTACTTTTTGAGTAGACAATGGGAAGTCATTTATATGAAGCGTTAATTCATTCAAATAACCTTTCACAGGTCCCATGATCCAGTTCGAAGCTGCTTTATAGTTCTTGGTATGCTTGCACAGGTCTTCAAAATACAATGCAATTTCTTTAGCATCTGTCAATACCTGAGCATCATATTCAGGAAGGCCAAATTCAGTTGTAAACTTCTTATACAGATAACTTGGTAAACTTGGCATAGTTGCCTTGATTTCTTCCAGCCATTTATCAGAAATATGCAAAGGCTGAAGATCAGGCTCCGGGAAGTATCTGTAATCGTTCAGCTCTTCTTTGGTTCTCATTCCGTAAGTGCTGCCTGTAGTAGCATCAAACATCCTTGTCTCAGAGAAAATTGCTTCACCTTTTTCTATAAGCTCAATCTGACGCTCGATTTCGTGATCTATAGCTCTCTGCACGTTTCTGATGGAGTTCATATTTTTAATCTCCACTTTCTTTCCATACTGAGTTGCTCCTTTCAGCATCACGGAAACGTTTGCATCACATCTCATCGAACCCTCTTCCATGTTTCCGTCACATACCTCAAGATACCTAACAAGTTTCCTGATTTCTGTTACTACCTGAAAGGCTTCTTCTGAGCTGCGGATATCTGGCTCGGTAACGATTTCAATCAAAGGAACTCCTGCTCTGTTATAGTCTACAAGTGTATCTAGCTCACCTGCAAGGTGAAGGTTTTTACCCGCATCATCTTCCATGTGAATTCTATTCAGACGAATTACTTTTTCTCCGTCTTTCATACGAATTACGACCTCTCCTCCCTTACATATAGGGGCCTTATCCTGAGTTGTCTGATACCCCTTCGGTAGATCCGGATAAAAATAGTTTTTCCTATCAAAGAAATTTACTTTGTTGATTTCACAACCACTCGCTAAACCCATTTTAATTGCGTATTCCACAACCTTTTTATTTAATAAAGGCAGTGTTCCCGGGTGTGCCAGAGTAATCACACTCACATTCGTATTCGGCATACTTCCGAACTCAGTTGAATCTGAAGCGAAGATTTTACTCTGTGTGCTTAACTGTGCATGTATCTCAAGACCGATTACCGGCTGATATTTTTCTATGATTGATTTATCCATTTTAAAGCAATACTGAATTTTACTTATACTTTTTCTTTAAGGACCCCCTTAGCTTTCACTATTACTTTATCCAGTCCTGAAACGTCTTTTCCTCCTGCTGTTGCGAAGAAAGGTTGTCCACCACCTCCACCTTGAATTTCTTTAGCAAGTTCTTTAACAAGATTACCGGCATGAAGTTTTTTATCTGCAACAAGGTTTTCAGAGATCATTACTGCGATCTGGGGTTTATCCTCTATTTTGGCAGCAAGAACAAGGAATAAATTATCAACCTTAGCTTTTACATCATAAGCCAGCTGTTTTAAAGCATCGGCTGAAGAAAGGTCTACTCTTGATATCACGACATTAATACCATCAACTGTTTCTACTTTTTTAAGCAGTTCCTCTTTGATGCCTTGTCCTTCTTTGCTTATATACTCATCTATCTGTTTCTGAAGCTTTGCTTTTTCGGCTGTAAGCTCTTCAACAGCTTTTAATATGTCTTTAGGATTTTTAAGTACCTCTTTTAATTTTTCAATAATTGAAAGCTGAGCATCCACATAGTTTTCAGCTTCATCAGCAGTAATTGCCTCTATTCTTCTTACACCTGCAGCAACTGAACTTTCGGAAACGATCTTAAATAAACCGATTTTTCCGGTCGCAGATACGTGAGTACCACCACACAATTCCACGGAATAAGAAGGATCGAAAGTAATGACTCTCACAAACTCTCCATATTTCTCGCCGAACAAAGCTGTTGCGCCAAGAGATTTAGCTTCATTGATTGGAACGTTGCGCCTTTCATTCAAAGCAATATTTTCTCTGATTTTGGCATTGACAATCTTTTCAACTTTCTCAATTTCCTCAGGTGTCATTTTGGAGAAATGTGAAAAGTCAAATCTTAACACTTTATCATTTACCAAAGATCCCTTTTGAGCAACGTGAGTTCCAAGAACCTCTCTCAATGCTGCATGCAGCAAGTGAGTTGCAGAGTGGTTATTTTCAGTAAGAAGCCTTTTCTTCTCATCTACGTTGGCTTCAAATTCGGTCTTAACGTCTGCAGGAAGCTTATCAATAATATGAATGATCAGGTCATTTTCTTTTTTGGTATCAAGAATCTGGATTTTTTCTTTTCCGGATTGAAGTACACCTGTATCTCCTGCCTGTCCACCGCTTTCTGCATAGAAAGGTGTGGTATCAAGCACTACCTGATATTGGTCTTTGCCTTTTGCAGTAACTTTCCTGTATTTTACAATCTTTGATTTGGCATGCAAATGATCATAACCTACAAATTCAACACCTTCTTCTTCTCTTACGAGCACCCAGTCTGTAGTCTCTTTAACTGCATCTTTCTTAGATCGTTCTTTCTGCACTGCCATTTCTTTTTCAAAGCCAGCCTCATCTATTTCAAGACCATACTCCCTCGCTATAAGCGCAGTAAGATCAACAGGAAATCCGAAAGTATCATACAATTCAAATACTGTTTTTCCATCAATGACTTTTGCACCATTTGACTGTTCAATATTTGTTCTGATTTGTTCAAGCTTTTTCAATCCCACTTCAAGAGTTCTAAGGAATGAAATTTCTTCTTCCAGAACTACCTTCTGCACAAAATCCTGCTGAGCTTTCAACTCAGGGAAGACTTCTGCAAACTGGTTTGCAAGCACAGGTACCATCTTATTAAGGAAAGGCTCTTTGAAACCAAGGAAAGTATATCCGTACCTTACAGCTCTTCTCAAAATTCTTCTGATGACATAACCTGCTTTTGCATTACCTGGCAACTGACCATCAGCAATGGTGAAAGATATTGCTCTGATGTGATCAGAAAGCACTCTCATCGCAACATCTGTCTTCAGGTTTTTTCCATAGGTTTTGCCGCATGCATCTCCAATGAATTTAATCATTGGCTGAAACACGTCGGTATCGTAGTTCGAGGTCTTTGCCTGAATGGCCATTACCAGACGTTCAAATCCCATACCTGTATCCACGTGCTTTTCAGGAAGTGGCTCCAGGCTCCTGTCAGCTTTTCTATTGTATTGAATAAAAACGTTATTCCAGATTTCAACCACTCTCGGATCGTCGTTGTTAACTCTGTCCCGCCCAGGTACTTTCTTTATTTCTTCTTCAGTTCTTAAATCTATATGGATTTCAGTACAAGGTCCGCAAGGCCCCTGATCTCCCATTTCCCAGAAATTATCTTTTTTGGACCCATAAAGAATTCTTTCTTTAGGAAGATATTTCAGCCACAACTCAAGAGACTCATTATCAGGCTCAAGATTTTCCCCTTTATCTCCTCCAAATACGGTTGCGTAAATTCTTTCTTTAGGAAGGTTATACTCTACTGTAAGGAGTTCCCAAGACCATTTTATAGCTTCTTCTTTGAAATAATCACCGAAGGACCAGTTTCCAAGCATTTCGAACATGGTATGGTGGTAAGTATCTATACCAACCTCCTCCAGGTCATTGTGCTTCCCACTTACCCTGAGGCATTTCTGAGTATCGGCTATCCTTTTATATTTTGCAGGTTGATTTCCAAGAAAAATATCCTTGAACTGGTTCATACCTGCATTGGTAAACATCAGGGTTGGATCGTTTTTATTGACGATTGGAGCAGATGGAACAATGTGGTGTCCCCTTTCCTTAAAGAAATCAAGAAATTTCTGTCTTATGCTTTTGGAATCCATTAATTAGGAAAGACCTTTAAATATTTATACTTTTTTTATAATTTTAAGCTTTTCGTCGACAAATCAGGCATAATTTTCACCTGATTCACCGTTATCTGAAGGCGCAAATTTAGTATAAATCTCAGAAGTTCAGTAATGGCCAGAATAAAATATTATTATGACACGGAAACCTGCAAGTATGAGCGTCTTAAGGTATCTACTTGGGACCTAGTACTTAATACACTGGGTTTTCTTTTTATATCTTTCATCTTTGCGGTTGCTCTGGTATATGTTTACACCAAGTATTTCAAATCTCCGCACGAAACTTTACTGCGGAAAGAAAATGAAGAGCTTTCGCTCTACTACGATCTCCTCAATCAGGAAATAGATCAGGCGAATAAAATGCTCATCGCTCTGCAAGAGAGGGATGACAATATATACAGAGTAATTTTTGAAGCAGAGCCTATTCCATACTCGGTAAGAAATTCTGAAATGGCTGGTATTACAAAATATAAGCAACTACTGGACAGAGGATTAAAAAGGGAAGAACTAATAGTCTCGACTGTTGCCAAGCTGGATAACCTTAAGAAGAAAATGTATATCCAGACTAAATCTTATGATGAAATAATAAAACTGGCGAAAAACAAAGCTGAAATGCTGGCCAGTATCCCTGCAATTCAGCCACTTTCCAATAAAGAACTTACCAGACTAGTATCCGGTTTCGGATATAGGATCCATCCTATTTATAAAGTTAAAAAACTTCATACTGGCTGTGATTTTTCAACACCTAAGGGAACTCCGATATACTCCACCGGAGATGGGATTGTAAAAACAGTAGCCTCTAATCCTGGCGGCTATGGAAATGAAATCGAAATTGATCATGGTTACGGATATATTACAAAATATGCGCATCTTGACAAATTCCATGTCAGAATTGGCCAAAAAGTAAAAAGAGGCGAATTAATTGGACTTTCAGGAAATACCGGCTCTTCCACTGCCCCTCACCTGCATTATGAAGTCATTCACAATGGAAAAAAAGTAAATCCGGTACATTATTTCTATATAGATTTATCACCTGCTGAATATCAAAAAATACTGGAGCTTGCTTCTGTTGAAAACCAATCACTTTCATAGGTGTAAGTTATTCATTAAAAGAGGGCATTGGAATACATTTTCAATGCCCTCTTTTTTTAGATTAATTTGTATATTAGATTTTTACAACTAAAATATTAATTAAACAAGTGATATTTCCGTCTGTTAAAAAATGAAATTTTATTTCTATTTTTGAAATTAACAGTCGACTCAAAACCAGAAGCATTTGACTTACCAGGACAAAAAATTGGATAAGATGTATTACACCATCGGCGAAGTAGCCGAGATGTTTGGAGTTGCAGCTTCTCTGATTCGCTTTTGGGAAACCGAGTTTGACATTATTACTCCCAGAAAAAACAGAAAGGGAAACCGGCAATACACTAAAGATGATATAGAAAACATCAGGTTGGTTTATCATCTGGTTAAAGAAAAGAGGATATACCCTTCAGGGGGCAAAAGATTATATTAAAATTCATGGCACAAAAGCCAAAGAGAAGACAGAGATTATAGAATCTCTTCAGAAGGTTAAAGCTTTTCTGATAGAATTAAAGAAAAGCCTTCCTTAAACAATTTTTCATTTTTAACAGCTATAAGGAATTTTTAATGACTCATGCAAATGTTTATGAGGTCGCTATAGGCCTCGTTCCCGGCATTGGTAATCAACTCACCAGGCAATTAGTAAGTTATTGCGGCGACCCCGAACAAGTCTTCAGGGAAAAGAAAGGTAAACTACTCAAAATCCCGGGTATAGGAGAAAATATTGCTCAGTCCATCATTCAGTCGGACATTTTCTCCAAAGCGGAACAGCAAGCTGAAAACCATTATGGATGCTCCTACCTTGATTTATTACAAAGGTCAGGGCCCGTTAAATTCCCCAAAAACTGTAGGAGTTGTAGGCACGAGAAAGGCTACAGCCTATGGAAAGGAAATGACAGAAAAAATCATTTCAGAGTTAAAGGCACAAAACGTTCAGATTATCAGCGGTCTGGCTTACGGCATAGACAGTTATGCTCATAAGTCAGCTCTAGACAATGGATTGTCTACGATTGGAGTCATGGCAACAGGTGTAAACATTGTTTATCCTGCAGTTCATAAAGAAATAGCAAAGCGAATGCAGACATCTGGTGGCATACTATCCGAATATCCATTTGGTACCAAACCCGAGCCCGGATACTTTCCGGCAAGGAATAGAATAATAGCAGGTCTGAGTGATGTGGTAATAGTCGTTGAAGCATCAGACTCCGGAGGAGCTTTAATCACCGCGGAACTTGCGAATGGCTATAACAGAGAAGTAATGGCTGTCCCGGGAAATATAAACAACAAATATTCCCTTGGATGTAACAATCTGATAAAATCACATAAAGCACAAATCTTTTCAAAGACATCAGATATTATTGAACTCATGAATTGGGATATCTCCGCTTTACCCAAGTCTAAAATTAAAACAACAGAAATTCCTGAAGGACTTACAAATGATGAAAAGAAAATATTTGAGTTGCTGATCAGTAATGGAGAAACACATATAGATGAATTGTGCTGGAAAAGCCAAATACCTGTAAGTAAGATGGCCTCTCTCCTGCTTAACCTGGAATTTAATAATCAGATAAAATCACTTCCTGGGAAGAAATATAAATTAGTCTGAATTGGTCTTCTTTCGTATATTTTCCCGATGGAAAATTATTATGAGACTTTGGGTGTGAAAAACACAGCTTCCTTTGAAGAAATCAAAGCAGCATATAAAAGTCTGGCAAAGAAATATCATCCTGATAAACATCAGGGTGACAAATATTATGAAGACCTGTTTAAAAAAGTTAACGCCGCTTATCAAACCCTTTCAGATCCACAAAAAAGAAGATTATACGATTTAAAACAGCATTATTATTATAACCCTCCACAAAAATCTGGCAAAGCCCAGGGCGATAGTGCTTCTAAACCCAGGGCAAGCAGACAGCCCCGGCCTAAGCCAGCAACAACTCCTGAACCAAAAGTTTCAAATAAGGAAATAAGAATATATCTCTATACCGGACTGGCATTGATGTTGCTGGTGGTTTGTTCTGTTCTTTTTTATCATTATATGAATAATAAAATGGCAGCAAAAACACATGAGGAAGCTGTTCAATTTGAAAAAAACGGAGAATGGTTAAAAGCTTTAGAGTCCTATACAGAAAGCATTTCCTTTGATGAAAGCTATGCTCCTGCTTTCCAAAAAAGAGCGTTACTGCGACTTCACATGCTGGGAGATTATCGGGGAGCTGTTTTAGATCTTACCAAAGCTATTGACAATACCGAGAATCCTTCATGGGATCTCTTTTATGAACGTGGAAAGGCTAATATTAAAATTAAAAAAATTCCGCGGCACTGGAAGATTTTAACGAATCAATTAGAAAAAATCCTACCAAAGACAGCAGTTATCTATACAGGGGCGAAATTCTACAATACGCCAAAGGAGATTGCCGATCTGCACATCTTGATTACATATTTTTTTTGAAACATCAGCCAAAATCAGAAATGGCTCTTCTTAATCTGGCCAACTGTTATCAAGAATTGAATCAACATCAAAAGTCTATAGGTATTTATACTGACATGATTAAAGGCCGGCAAAACCCGGGAATAGCTCACTATTACAGAGGGCTTGCGTACTCCAGGATTGTGGATTCTTCCCAAGCATGCTCTGATTTTAAAAAAGCTCTGGAATATGACATACTACAGGCAAAAAAACTACATCGCAGGTATTGTCTTAAGATAAATGATGAAGAGGACTAAACAATTGGTCCTTTTTCCTATTTTTAACTTTTCGAAATTTGAATTAAAGTTTATGCGCGTTTTTTTATTAACTCTTCTTTCTGTCATTTCATTTTCCTTTAGTTTTTCTCAGGATTTTGCTCATCAATCTCCCGAGGTCCCCTTTAGAAGTAAAGAAAATCCCTATTATTGGAAAAACAATCCACCTGCTCCCGGATACTGGCAACAGGATGTACATTACTATATGGATGTTTTTCTTGATGATTCCAATAATGTGCTCGTTTGTCCTGATTATAAACTGGTGTATTACAACAATTCTCCATTTGAATTAAAGGAGCTTTATTTCCATTTACACAACAATGCCTTCATTCCAGGATCTTATTATCATGCATTGAATATTGAAAATGATGTAAAGGTAAAATTCGGACCTACGGAATCCAAAGGGCTTGGAACTGTAGTCGATAGTGTAAGAGTTGATGGAGAAGAAGTAAAAACTATCATCGATAATACAATCATGAAAGTAGCCCTCAATAAGCCGCTTAAATCGGGAGATTCGCTTATTGTGACAATGAATTTCAAAACTTATTTTGATCCATCCGGCTCAATGAGGAGAAGGATGAAGCTTTATGAAACATTTGGCTTCAAACACTTCGATGCTGTACACTGGTATCCGGCAATTGCAGTATATGACCATAAATTTGCATGGGAAACCGAACAGCACCTTGACAAAGAATTCTATTCCGATTTTGGAGCATTCGATATAAAATTAACGCTTCCGAACAATTATGTTCTTGAGGCCACAGGAACACTACTTAACGAAAAAGAAGTTTTACCTGATACCCTCAGACAAAAGCTGGACTTAAAAAACTTTGCCAAAAAGCCATTAAAAGAGGCTCCTTCTATTGTAATTCCAAGAGAAAAAGGGAAATATAAAACCTGGGTTTATCATGCAAAAAATGTCCACAATTTCGCGTTCACTGCAGACCCGCTATACAGAATAGGAGAATTGATGTGGAATGGCATCAGAGTAGTTGCTATTGCTCAGGAACCGAATGCCGCAGGATGGCAATTATCAGCATACTTTACCGCTAATGTAATCAAAGTCTATTCTCAGGATTTCGGAATGTATGCCTGGCCGAAAATAGTGGTAGCAGACGCCAAAGACGGTATGGAGTATTCAATGCTTACACTGGATAATGGTACCTATCCTCAACATCAAAATCTTCTGGCTCATGAGGTAGGGCACATGTGGTTTTATGGAATGGTAGGCACCAATGAAACATACAGAGCAATGATGGACGAAGGTTTCACTCAATTCTTAACCGTATGGGCTATGGATAAGATTGTCGGAGAAAAAAGAGCCAGAATTGGTAAAAATAAATACATCACTAAACACGTAGACTCATCAGATACCAGGTATGAAAATCTCTACTACCCCTACCTCAACCATGTTGTAGAAGGTTATGATGATCCGCTTAACACCCACAGCTCTGACTTTCATGGCGCTATAAGACATGGAGGAAACTATGGTCTGGTTTATTACAAAGCCGGAACTATGCTCTATAACCTTCGCTATGTTCTTGGAGATGACTTATTTTCCAAAGCTATGAAGCATTACTTCAATAAATGGAAATTCGCTCACCCTTATCCAGAAGACTTCCGCGATGCTATTACGGAATACGCGCAGACAGATCTCAATTGGTTCTTTGATCAATGGATGGAGACTACCAAGTATATTGATTATAGCATTGATGAGGTAAAAAGAGTAAGCAAAGAAAATGAATATGAAATAAAATTCAGAAGAAAAGGAAGTATGCAAATGCCATTGGACTTTAGAGTAAAAGCTTCCGATGGCAGCATTCATGATTTCCATATACCCAATACCTGGTTCATCAAAAAAACCGAAGCTACAATCTTACCCAAATGGTATGGCTGGGGCAAATTAAATCCTTCTTATAAAGCTGAAATAAAACTACCATCGTCGATTAAAACCATTGAGATTGATCCTAAGCACTACCTTGCTGATATTGACCTGACAAACAACAAAGCCGGTGAAGGAGGAATCAAAATACTTGAATTCGAACACAGAGTTCCTAACGTTACCAGTTGGGCAGTACAGAAAAATACATTGAGACCAGATGTCTGGTACAATAGTTTTGATGGTTTTCAGGTAGGACCATACTTCAAAGGAAGTTACTTCGGTAAATTCCAGTATTCAGCGGGAGTCTGGTTTAACACAGGTCTGGTTCAAGGTAAAAATGAAAAAGACCTCGATCTTAAACATCAATGGGTTGCAGCTGATATCTATTTAAAAAGAAACCTTTCACTAATATGGAAAGGGTTAAGCGCCAATACCAAATTATATTACAATGCCGGTATCGCTAATCTGAATGCCGGTCTTGAGAAAGTTGTGCGCGAGCCTGATCAAAGGGCATCAAAGTATTCCAAATTCTTTATCAACACAAAATACCTGATAACTACTGATAACTATTTTGTCTACAGGCTATATCCTGAGCAATGGGGACGTTATCAGGGTGACTTTGCCTCCGGCCTGGTGAACGCAACCGTTAATCTAGGCTACTTTCATTATTATACCTATGGGAAAGGCAACGGAGAATATACATTCAATGTGAGAATACCATCTATGGGATCGGACTATAACTATTCTTACGCTCAGCTGAACTCCATTAACCGATTCAACCTTAAAAAATTTGAATTCAGGACAAGAGTATTCGGACAAATAGGATTTGGAGATATCCCTCTTGAATCTACTTTGTATCTGGCAAGTGCAAACCAGGAACAAATGCTGGATAACAGATTTACACAAGCAAGAGGTTTTGTACCAAATGACTGGTTAGGGTATGGAGCGAACTATAATCACTTCCATATGGGAGGAGGTTTGAATCTCAGAGGATTTGCGGGGTATCTGGCACCTGAAATACATACCATCAATGGGCAGGAAGTTTTGATTTACAACTATTACGGAAATTCAGGAGCCGCCTTTAATGTAGAAATAGATTTTGATAAATATATAAAAATTCCTGCGAAGGGAATTACTAAAAACTTCAAAGTAGACACTTACCTTTTCTCCGATTTGGGTATTCTTAATACGACCTCAGCATCGAAAAACTATTTCGGAAAATTCAGGTTAGATGCTGGTATAGGGTCTGCTGTTACGTTCAAATTCGGGCCATATGATATGAAACCTGTAACCCTTAGGTTTGATATGCCCATTTTTGTAAACACGCCCCCGGCAGTATCTGATTACTTTAAACTCAGATACGTAATTGGCATAAACAGAGCGTTTTAAGAAACATAGTATGTACTTATAAAACCAAGCGTTTTATGAAACATGGCTAACTATTTGTATTTAGGGCCGTAATCGTTTAGTGGGATGAATAATTTCTGCAAATTTACTTTTCTTTTAACGTTTTCATTTTTCAACATACTAAATACTGTGTATGCTCAAAATGCATATACAGTATCAGGGACTATAAAAGACAAGGTAACAAATGAGCCTGTTATCGGAGTGGTTGTCTCTGCCCCTTCCGCTCAGACAGGTACAATGTCAGACGAAAATGGATTTTACAGCATATCAATTCCATTTGATACCATTACCCTTGTTATTGAACAACTTGGCTACAAGAAAGAAGTGATAGTCATCAATCTTGGTCAGGATATGTCAGTGGATTTTTTGCTGGCGGGTGATGATGAACATCTAAAGGAAATAGTCATAGAAGGAAATCCTCACAAAGAGGCAATCAATTCCACTCAGATGAGTAAAATAACCTTATCTGCCAAGGATGCGAAGCAGGTGCCCGTTTTGTTCGGAGAACCTGACCTCTTGAAAATCCTTCAGCTTAAACCCGGTATTCAATCAGGAGGAGAAGGAACTTCGGGGCTGTATGTAAGAGGAGGAGGACCAGATCAGAATCTCTTTGTGGTTGATAATGCAATTGTGTATAACCCTAATCACCTATTTGGCTTATTCAGCATCTTCAATACCGATGCTGTAAAAAGTATCGATTTATATAAGGGAGATTTCCCTGCACAATACGGAGGAAGGTTATCATCTGTGGTAGATGTCAAACTCAATGAAGGCAGTGAAACTAAAACCTCAGTAAGAGGCGGAATCGGCCTCATTGCATCAAGACTAACGGTAGACGGACCAATAAAAAAAGACAAAGCATCTTATATCATTTCTGCGAGACGTACATACTTTGATGTATTTACAAGTCAGCTCAACAGAATGAATAAAAACAATGCATCTTATGATCCTATACCAGCTTACTATTTTTATGACTTGAACGGAAAAGTAAATTATACATTAAACAAAAAAAACTCATTTTACCTGACAGGATATTTTGGACGAGATGTTTTTAAGTATAATCAAAATAGCCTGGACTTCACATTTAACTGGGGTAACTCTGTGGCTGTAGGAGGCTGGAACCATATTTTTTCGGATAAACTTAAAATGACGACTTCTGTAATATTTTCAGAATACCGATACAATATAAAGAACAGGTTTAAAGATTTCTCCTTTAAGCTAAGCTCCATGGTTAGGGATTTTACAGTACAAAGTGATTTTATCTACAAACCTTCGGAAAAGCATAATGTCAAATTCGGATTATATGCCAGCACACATAGATATATTGTGGGCAGACTAAGAGCCGGTACGGATGATGGAACTGTCCAGTTAGGTCTGGGGTCCGTATTCGATTCTCAGGAAGGAGCCATCTATGCATCCGATGATTTTGAAGTAGGTGCTCGCTGGAAATTTAATACAGGGCTTCGATTATCATTATTCAGGAACAAATCAAAATATTTCGGAGGAATAGAGCCAAGAGTTGCTTTCAGATACCTTATCAATGAAAAGGTTTCATGGAAAGGAAGCTTTGCCAGAATGTATCAATACATTCATCTCATTTCAAACTCAGGAGCAAGTCTTCCAACAGATATCTGGTATCCATCTAATAGTACAGTAAAACCTCAACGTTCTGATCAGGTTGCAACAGGGCTTTCTTTACTGATCGGAGATAAATTCTATCTTACAGATGAAGTTTACTATAAGTGGATGAAAAGGCAGATAGACTTCAAAGATGGAGCTATGATTTATTCAAATCCTAACCTTGACCAGGAGTTTGTATTTGGAAAAGGTTGGGCCTATGGAAATGAAATTTACCTGGAAAAAAGAAAAGGAAAAACTACAGGATGGATCGGATATACGTTATCATGGACATGGAAACAATTTCCTTATATTAATGAAGGAGAAAAATTCTTTGCGAGATACGACAGAAGACATGACATTTCAATAGTAATTGTACACAAACTTACTGAAAGACTTAACATAAGCGGAACCTGGGTATATGGTACAGGAAATGCTGTTTCTTTGCCCAATGGCAGATTTATTCTGCAGGATATAGAAGGTACTACACCAAAGGTAATTCCCGTTTATTCAAAAAGAAATGGATTCCGTATGCCTCCTTTCCACAGGATGGACCTGGGTTTGATTTACAAATTTAAACCCAAAAAAGAAGGGAGAGAGTCAGACCTTACCTTCAGTATATATAATGTATACAATCGCAAAAATGCCTATTTTATATATTTTGATGAAATCCAGAACGAATTTGGAGTAACTACAAAATTTCAGGCAAAGCAGGTTTCTTTATTTCCAATTATCCCTAGTCTGACTTATAATTTTAAGTTCTGATTTGTATGAAACTGATTCCTTACTTTATCATCTGTATCTTATTCTTTTCCTGTAACAGAGAAAAAAAATGTAACAGTAGAGCTGCCTTCATATATGAGTCAGCCGGTAGTGGAATTTTACCTTGAGCCGGGAAAGCCATTCCGCTTACTACTTACCGAATCAGCAGGTTACTTTGATCCGCCACAGATAACTCCAATAGAAGGGGCTACAGTTGAAGTAGTGCACGCAGGTAAAGTTTACTATCCTACACCGCAGCCATTTGGAATAAATCCGGTAAACAAAAAATTTTACAATTATTCAACAGATCAAAATACTGTGGTACCACTGGATTTTGACAGTGATTTTTATGTATCCATTAAAGATAAAAACGGGAGAATTATAGAAGGAAGAACTAGTATCTTACGACCTGTGGAGATTGACTCAATCTCATTTCTTACAGATGATCCGGAAAAAGCAGCTATCCAGGTTAAGTTTCAGGACAACCCTGCTACTGATGATTATTACAGAATCATTGGGATACAGGATTCCATAGGAGGAGAAGGTAAATGGGATCTGATTTTTAATGATGATGCCATACAAACTGAACAGGGAGGTATAGGTTCAAATTACATATTTTTTCAGGGAAGCAAAGTTATAATACAACTCTTTCATATCAGTAAAGAGTACTATGACTTTGTAACATCAACCAAAAATGCTTCAGATTCCAATGGCAATCCATTTGCACAACCATCAAAGATAATGTCAAATGTGACAGGTGGAATGGGAATTATTACCGGATTTCAACCAACACAAAAAAGAGCTTATTGTGCAATAAGCAGTGATTCGGCAAGTATATCAGCCAGATGAACCACTTTCAATGGTTTCTTATATTTCTTGATATATTCTGAATATTGGCCCAGACATGAATAATCAGTTGAAATGATATAATCGGCTTTCATTGCCAATGCCTCCTCAACTTTATGACCAACTATATTTTCAGAGGCTTTGCCTGAACACAAAGAATAGTTTGCTCCAAAGCCACAGCAACTACTTTCATTAAACTCCAATAATTCAAGGCCATTTATACCCTGTAATAATTTTCTTGGAGCATCTTTTATCTGACAAAAATTAAGTGCATTACAAGCATCATGATAAACAGCTCTTGCAGAAAAACTGGCCCCCTTTACATTTTCAACTTTAAGAATATTGACAATAAATTCGCTGAGTTCAAATGTTTTTTTTTCTCGCGTTCTTATAGTCATTCCTGTGAGAAGAGCTGTCAAAGAAAAGCTTATAATTATTCCGAACCATATTGAGACAAGCACCGGATGGAATGACAGTGTAATTAACTGATGAGGAGTTTTCCTCCAGAAACTTCACTCCAAACTCCATTGCATCATCAAATGCTCCTGTGTTCAGGAAAGGCAAACCACAACATTTTTGATTTTCCTTATAATGAACTTTACATCCCAGGTGTTCAAGCAATCGGATAGTATTAAATCCGGTTTTCGGGAAGAAATGATTTACAGAACAGGGTACAAAAAGATTTACTTCAACTGCGCGCATACTATTGTGGGAAAACCTGTGCTGCTATGGCCATAGCTTCTTCAAGTGCATTTAAATCAATTCCTGTTTGTACATTATGAGAGGTAAAATATTCAAGCATTTTTTCAGTTGGGATATTACCCACAAGATCATCTTTAGCCATCGGGCATCCGCCAAATCCTTTAAGGGCACCGTCAAACCTCCTGCAGCCTGCTTTGTAGGCTTCCTTTACCATCTCAACAGCGTTAAAAGGTGAGGCATGTAAATGTGCTCCGAATTCTATCTTTGGAAAAGCAGGAATCAAAGAAGTAAATAAGTAGTGCAAGTCTTCTTTCTTTGCTATTCCTATTGTATCGGAAAGTGACACAGTCCTTACCCCTATATCAAAAAGTTTTCCTGTAAAGTCTTTTACATACTCCACATCATAAGGATCTCCATAAGGATTACCAAAGCCCATTGAAAGATAAACTACAAACTCTTTCTTACTTAACTCACAGATGGATTGAATTTCCTTCACTTGAGCAAAGGCCTCTTCAATACTTTTGTTGGTATTTCTTTTCTGAAAAGTTTCAGAAAGTGACAGAGGAAAACCCAGGTAATAAATTTCGTTATGGCTGGCAGCCTCTTGCGCTCCTCTTACATTTGCAATGATACCAAGCAACTTTGACTTTGATCCTGCCAGATCAAGTTTCTCAAGTACCTTTTCTGTGTCACTCATTTGAGGTACGGCAGCAGGAGAAACAAAACTCCCGAAATCAATAGTATCAAACCCAGCTTTCAGAAGTTGGTTGATATATTTTATTTTAAGTTCGGTAGGAATAAATTCCTTTATGCCCTGCATCGCATCTCTGGGGCATTCTATTATTTTTACCACAGACATCTATAATTCTTTAGAATAAAGCAGAAGCTATTTGTTTTACGCTATCAGATTTCCCCATTGAATAATAATGCAATACAGGTACTCCAAATTCCATTAACTCTTTGGATTGCTGAATTGTCCATTCAATTCCAACTTCTTTCACCTGATCAGAAGTTTTGCATTTACTTATTGCTTCAGACAAATCCATCGGAATATCCATATGGAATATACTTGGCAATATTGTTATCTGCTTTTGTGTAGTTATCGGTTTTAACCCGGGAATGATCGGAATTGTAATTCCTTCTTCCCTGCATTTTTTTACAAAATCAAAAAACTTCTGATTATCAAAAAACATCTGAGTCACTATATATTCTGCACCCAGCTCTACTTTTTGTTTAAGATATTTGATATCGGTCTGAAGGTTTGGTGCCTCAAAGTGTTTTTCAGGATATCCCGCTATCCCAATACAGAAATCTGAAGGAACCGGATTCTGCAAATCGTCTTCAAGGTAAACACCCTGATTCATACATTTTATCTGCTTGATAAGGTCAGAAGCATAGTGATGGCCATCAGGTTCGGGAATAAAAGTACCCTCTGATTTAATAGCATCTCCTCTTAAGGCCAATACATTATCAATGCCCAGGAAATTCAGGTCAATAAGCGCATTTTCCGTTTCTTCCCTTGAAAATCCGCCACAAATGATATGAGGGACCGCATCTACCTTGTATTTATTCATGATAGCTGCACAAATTCCTACAGTTCCGGGTCTTTTTCTAATAGATTTTTTTTCAAGAAGACCGTTTTCTCTTTTCTTAAATACAAACTCTTCTCTATGATAGGTGACATCTATAAACGGAGGTTTAAACTCCATCAGAGGATCTATTCCATCAAAAAGAGACTGAATATCCTGTCCTTTTAAAGGAGGAAGAATTTCGAAAGAGAAAAGAGTCTTTTTAGCGTTTTTCAGGTGTTCTACGACTTTCATCTTCTTAGGTAAGTGAAGCTCAAAAATACTTATTTTTATCGAAGAGTTTAGCCTATAAAAGCCAAAAGGTTTAAGCTTTTAATCAATTTCAAAAAATTGATTAAAAGTTATTTAGTTTTCACAGGGTTAAAAGCAAAATGAGCCTGTTTTAAAACAAGCCAGGCGCCAGATTCCCGTCTTTGCTTTGGGGATATTCCCTCTGAACGTTTATAGAGATAGGGTCCGAATAATTACCTACCTGATCCTCACCTATTTTAAATATGGCGATATATTGCCAGACTACCTTAGAAGAGCTTGGAGGAATCGGATGAGTGTCGATAAAATCTTTAAGGGTATGATTTGCCAAAAAGACAAACCCTCTGCCATCCTTCCGGTCAACATATAAATCAAGGGAGTCAGCTTTGCGATTCATCAACCGTATTAATGGCCTTCCTCCATCCAGATAAACCTGAAGCAGAGGTTCTAAAGTTACAGAAATATCAAACAAAACTTTAAATCTGTAAAAAGCCAGGCTTTGATCGATCTGTCGACAAAATTTGGGGGATTTTTTCAGGTGCTCTACATATTCGGAGATTCTTTTAAATATTCCTGGTTCAACATTTTGCGGAACCTCAACTTCATCAAAATCTGATAACGTTTCCTGCACTTCGATTTTTTCCCCATAAGCATAAAAATTTTTCACCAGATTATTCCTTCGAATTTGCTTCTTTGCAAATTCAATTCTTTTCAAAGAGAACTGATACATTTTCAAGTCATTACGGATAGAATTCAGTTCTTCATCTGAAATATCCAGCAATTCTTTTAACTCTGTTAATTTATTATAAAAATTAATGAGCCACTCGAGACGTAAATGATCAATACTTTGGGAAAACATTTTTGGCGGATTTAGTGCTCCACTGCCACCTAATAAGTAAAACAGTGATACTTTTGATACACAAAATATAGAATTTTCATCTATAAAATACAAGCATCTATCCCTTGAAAGGCAAAAAAAAGTACAATTTTAAAATAGTCCCCGTAGACTATTACTCCCTAAAAGAAACATATTTCACTCAAAATCACTTAATATATAGTAGAGGAACTGGATGTACAACCTAAACCTATGTAATTATGGACGAAAATGTTAAAGTATTTTTGGGGTTCCTTGCCGGAGCAGCAACGGGCGCAATTGCCGGTATTTTATTAGCCCCAGAAAAAGGAGATGTAACCAGAAAAAATATCTCTGACAAAACATCTCAGCTAAAAAGCGATGTAAACGGTCAGGTGCAGAAAGGAGTTGAAAAATTGAACAACTTGAAAAAATTCTGCATTCTCTTTAATCAATGATTATAGTCAACAAGCCCAGGCTCAGGCCAACCCATAAAGGATTTATAAATTATTTAAAAAAAGGCTGCTCCAAAATTGAGACAGCCTTTTTCAATTTAATTAAAGTAAAATGGCTGCCCTTTGAGACAGCCATTCAACTTTTGCTTTCAGCCTTTAGCTTTAGGCTTCTAATCATAGTTCAAAACCGGACTAAGCCACTTCTCAACCTCTTCTACAGTCATGTTTTTCCTTTTGGCATAATCAACCACTTGGTCTTTTTCTATTTTACCCAATCCAAAATATTTAGAATCAGGGTGAGAAAAATACATACCACTAACCGATGAGGCCGGATACATGGCGAAGCTTTCCGTTAGTGCAATTCCCGTTCTGCAGTTAGGATCTAAGAGCTTGAACAATATACTTTTCTCAGTATGATCCGGACATGCAGGATATCCTGGAGCAGGTCTTATTCCCGCATACTCTTCTTTTATTAAAGCTTCATTATCAAATGACTCATCACTTGCATATCCCCAATACTCCTTCCTTACCTTCTCATGCATGCATTCTGCAAATGCTTCAGCCAATCTGTCTGCTATAGCTTTGATAAGTATAGAATTATAATCGTCATGATCCTTTTCGTACTTTTCAAGTAAAGCTTCAATGCCTATTCCTGCAGTCACGGCAAAACCACCAATATAATCATTGACTCCCGAATCTTTAGGGGCTATATAATCACTGAGTGCCAGGTTAGGTATACCTTTGCCTTTCAAACCTTGTTGTCTTAAAGTATGGAATGTCGTAAGAACTTTACTTCTATCTTCTTTGAAGACTTCATGCTTGTGATTACCATGATCAATTACTTCCTTATTAAATTCATGCAGAAGGATATCATCATCTCCACCTCTAGTGGCAGGATAAAAACCTATAACCGCTTTTGCCTGAAGTAATTTTTTCTCAATTACCTCTTTTAACATAGCTCTTGCATCGTCATACAGTTTTTTTGCCTCGGTACCGATAATAGGGTCTTCAAAAATTTTGGGGAACTTTCCTTTCAGCTGCCAAGTCTGGAAGAAAGGAGTCCAGTCTATGTACTTACTAATTTCTGATAAAGAGTAATCATCGAAGAATTTGGTACCAAGGAAAGCAGGTTTGGTTACTTTAGTAGTTGCCCAGTCAATAGGGGCCTTATTAGCCCTAGCCTGATCAATGCTGATATAATTTTTATCTTTCTGTCTTTTAGAATGTTCTTCCCGTGCTTTAGAGTACTCGGATTTGATATTCTGAATAAAGTTATCTTTGTTTTCGCGACTCAAAAGACTTCCGGCAACCGGAACACTTCTTGATGCATCCAGTACATGGACAACAGAACCACTATAATGCGGATCAATCTTCACTGCCGTATGAATTCTTGATGTTGTTGCACCACCGATCATCAAAGGAACTTTTAAACCAGCCTTTTCCATTTCTTTTGCAACTGTAACCATTTCATCAAGAGAAGGTGTTATAAGACCGCTTAATCCAATGATATCAACATTATTTTCCTGAGCAGCTTTAATGATTTTATCAGTATGCACCATCACTCCAAGATCGATGATCTCGTAATTATTGCAGCCTAAAACTACTCCAACTATATTTTTCCCAATATCATGAACATCACCCTTTACTGTAGCCATTAGGATTCTACCAGCACTTTGCCCTTCTCCTCCTCCTTTTTTCTTTTCTTCCTCTATAAATGGAAGCAGATAAGCTACCGCTTTTTTCATTACCCTTGCGCTCTTGACTACTTGAGGCAAGAACATTTTTCCTTCACCGAAAAGGTCACCAACTATGTTCATTCCGTCCATCAAAGGTCCTTCGATAACCTCCAATGGTTTGGCAAACAAATGCCTTGCTTCTTCTACGTCCTGATCAATATAATCAACAACACCTTTTACCAAAGCATGAGCTAATCTTTCTCCAACAGGCAGCTTGCGCCAGGTTTCATCCTTAACAGCTTCTTTACCCTTATTCTTGACCTTCTCAGCCATCTCAAGCATGCGCTCAGTTGCATCAGGACGTCTGTTCAGCAATACATCTTCTACATGCTCCAGCAGGTCTTTAGGAATATTTTCATAAACCTCAATCATTCCTGCATTCACAATACCCATATCGAGGCCAGCTTTTATAGCATGATAAAGGAATGCTGAGTGCATCGCTTCTCTAACCGCATCATTTCCTCTGAAAGAGAATGATATGTTACTTACCCCCCCACTTACCTTTACACCTGGAAGATTTTCTTTAATCCATCTTGTAGCATTAATAAAATCTACTGCATAGTTATTGTGTTCTTCGATACCTGTAGCAACAGTAAGAATATTTGGGTCGAAAATGATGTCTTCTGCAGGAAAGTTAACCTCTTTGGTAAGAATATCATAAGCTCTTTGGCAGATCTCAATTCTTCTTTGGTAAGAATCTGCTTGTCCTTGTTCATCGAAAGCCATGACAACAACAGCAGCTCCGTACTTTCTTACTTTTCTCGCATGTTCTTTAAACTTTTCTTCGCCTTCTTTTAGACTTATAGAATTTACAATAGCTTTACCTTGTACACATTTAAGACCTGCTTCAATTACGGACCATTTGGACGAATCCACCATGATAGGAAGTTTCGAAATATCAGGTTCAGATGCAATAAGATTAAGGAAAGTTGTCATTGCCTGTTCAGAATCAAGCATCCCCTCATCCATATTGACGTCGATCACCTGAGCACCACCTTCAACCTGGTTTCTTGCTACAGCAAGAGCTTCTTCATAATTGCCCTCTTTGATGAGACGGGCAAACATTTTAGAACCTGTTACATTGGTTCTTTCCCCAATATTGATAAAGTTAGCACCTTTGAAGACTTTCAAAGGTTCAAGTCCGCTATATCTTGAAAGATGATCCGATTCTGGTTTCGCTCTTGGCTTGTATTTAGCTGCTAAATTCGCAATTGCATTAATATGTGCAGGTGTTGTACCACAACAACCTCCAATAATATTCAGCAAGCCTTCATCCAAAAATTCTTTGATGGTAGAAGCCATCTCCTCAGGACTTTCATCATATTGTCCGAATTCATTGGGCAGCCCCGCATTAGGGTGTGCACTGATTCCGGTAACCGATTCCTTTGCTAAATCTCTGATATGTTGCTTTAGCTGTTTTGCTCCCAATGCACAGTTAAAACCAACTGTCAGAACAGGTAAGTGCGTAACAGAATATAAAAAAGCCTCGACTGTTTGTCCGGATAAAGTTCTTCCGCTTGCATCAGTAATGGTACCTGAGATCATTACAGGGATTTTTGATCCTGTGTCTTCTTTGTAGGATTCAATAGCAAATAAAGCGGCTTTGCAGTTGAGCGTATCAAAAACCGTTTCGACAAGGAACAGATCTGCCCCTCCTTCTGCAAGCCCTTTTACTTGCTCATAATATGCTTTTACAAGATCATCAAAAGTCACAGCTCTATAACCTGGATTATTGACATCTGGAGATAGGGAAGCCGTTCTGTTTGTGGGGCCAATAGAACCCGCCACGAACCTTGGCCTTGAAGGATCCTTCTTATTATAAATTTCCGCAGCTTCTTTGGCGATTCTTGCAGATTCATAGTTTAGTTCATAAACAAGATCTTCCATATGATAATCTGCCATGGCAATCGAAGTACCACTAAAAGTATTGGTTTCGATTATATCAGCACCTGCCTCAAGATATTTAAGATGGATTTCTTTGATAATATCAGGACGAGTAAGAGATAACAAATCGTTATTACCCTTTAAGTCTCCTTTATGATCTTTGAATCTTTCCCCTCTAAAATCAGCTTCTTCAAGGGTATATCCCTGAATCATGGTTCCCATAGCACCATCAAGCACAAGTATTCTTTTCTTTAATACTTCCTGAATGTCAACAGTCATTTTTCAATAACTTTTTTTTAGATGAATAAAATTATGAAGAGCTTAAACGGAGAGATTCCCGGGAAGGAGTTCTACCTTATCTTTCTCTGCTGAAAATTAAAAATTCTCAGAGTGGGAGTTAGCACCTTCTATTAAAGGGTTGCTAAGACATCTAAGGGCCCAATCCCTCCGTCTTTCCGGATAAGTTCAATGCCAAATTACTAATAAAGTTTCTTTTTAAATAAATAATATCTAAAATTCTTTCCTTTCAAGGAATGATGTAATAATTTTTTAACAATTTAAACATCTCTTTTCCTTAATTCCTCTATTTTTGGATTGAACTTCAAACAGCTTGAATTAAGGTTAACCCTTGAAATTCAATACTGTTCAATTTTACAATAAAACCCATCAATTAATTTGAAATTTGCTGCAGTAGATATTGGCTCCAACGCAATTCGTTTTCAGATAACTAGTATCCTGAAACACAATGACATATTCAATTTTAAAAAACTTGAATATGTCCGTTTTCCACTTAGACTTGGCCAGGATGTATTCCAGTTCAATAAGATCAGTCCGGAAAAAGTAGAAAAGTTCGTAAAGCTCATGAAAACTTTTAAGATGCTTTTAGAGCTTTATGAAGTGGATGATTATATTTTCTGTGCAACTTCAGCGATGCGTGAATCCACCAATGGAAGAGATATTGCAGACAGAGTAAAAAAAGAGGTTGGCATTTCAATTGATATTATTGACGGAGATCAGGAAGCTGACCTTATCAATGCAGTGCTCTTCAATGAACTTGACGAAAAAAGCTACATTCATATTGATGTAGGAGGTGGTAGTACAGAGCTGAACATATTTGTCAACAAAAACAAGGTCGCAGCACAATCCTTTAAAATCGGATCTGTAAGAAGACTGAACAAACTTGATGCGCCTGAAGAATGGAAAAGAATGGAGAAATGGGTTAGTGATAATATTTCCAAAGCTGATGGTCCGGTATATGCAATAGGTACAGGTGGCAACATAGGGAAAATCTATGAGCTGGCCAACCTTTCAAGATCCAAAGAGCTGAAGCCCAGCATTAAAATTGAAAAGATCGAAGGAGTACAAAAACAGGTTGCTGCGATGACTTACGAAGATAGAATTCATGTGCTAAACCTTAATCCAGACCGTGCCGATGTTATTGTTCCTGCTTCGGATATCTATATTTCTGTGATGAAATACGCAAGAGCTAAAGAAATGGTGGTACCTGAACTAGGCCTGAAAGATGGCCTTATACAACTGTTATTTAGGAGAAATATGCTCGATGCAAATCAGGTCACCATCATTAATACTAATAAGTTCCCGAAATAATCCGGGAACTCACTTTTTTTCTCTTAACTTTTTCAGTTTATTATATTTTTGAAAGGTCACTTTACCAGTTTCTTTAGCTATAACATAGCCATAATATCCGTCAAGTATACCCAGCTTAAGTATATAGGAATGAAAAAACCTGTAAAACGGGCTTATGTATAACTTGATAAATCCAGGCTTCTTTCCTTCTTTAAAAAGTCTTTCGGCAGAAAGTGTACTATACTTATCATTCTTCTGATCATACTGTTCAAGAGAATAAATAGTGTAGTGAAGAATAGCGCCTTTAAGTTTTTTTACTGTCGTCCCCTTCTCCATATTTAGTTTTTCATGCACCGGACTACTGTCCCATTGAACTTTATCTTTGCGAAAAATCCTTATATGAGATTCCGGATTCCAGTGCCCAAATTTCAGCCATTTCCCGCAGAAATTGGATTTCCTTGGTATTTCATAACAATCAAATTGAGGATGCTTTAATTCGCTTTTGATTTCTTCAATTAAATCTTCTGAGAGCTCTTCATCTGCATCAAGAGAAAGTATATAGTTATACCGAGCATAACTGTTGCCGAGATTCTTTGTAGGACCGTACCCCTCCCACTTTCTTCGAAGGAAATTGACGTTGTATTTTCTGCAAATATCTTCAGTACTATCTCTGCTAAATGAATCCACTACTACAATATCATCAGTAAGACAATCAAGAGATTTCAAACATCTTTCAATGTTTCTTTCCTCATTGTATGTTATGACGACAGCAGAGACAGGTACTTTCATATATTAATGAACTATACTAAATGCATAAAGTGTGAACGTACTTCCTATTAATCCAAGGCCAATAAGCAACATAAAAAAAGCTTTTTTGCTTTTTCCCGTTGAAGAAATCAGGCTTATAGCCCCCATTACAAGGGCAAGCTGAAGAAATAGTGTGGCAAGGTCAAAATAATCTCCTGCTCTTGCGAGAATTTGCAGATGCTCCTCCCATTCTTTTACTCCGATTACCTGACCAAACTTTCCATCCAGCTCCTGTATCCAGTTTTCTTTTCCTACTACTTTTGAACCAAGGAGAATTTCTTTTTTTTCTTTAGAATACCTCTCCACCTCTTTATCTAGTCCAGCAACAACACTTTCGATGGCAGCTTTTTTATCCTCAACAATTACCCCGGATTTAAGCAATGATTTTAACAACTCCCCTTGTCCTTCAGCCAATGATTCTTTAATGCTCTTAGACTGATACCACATATAAGCGGAGCTTTTCTCATTCGTCTCAATAATTTCATCATCTCCGTATTTCCCTCCTCCCAGGTCTGCTATAGCTAGTATAGCAGCAAATACAGCAAGCAACAAACCACAGTAAGTTTCAAGCCTGTTGCTTTTTTTTTCTGGTTCTTCCATTAAAATTCTATTATTAAAATATTGCGGGTAAAAATAAAAGCCCTTCCTGAATCAGAAGAGCTTTGCTTTTAAAACTATTTCTTTAGTAACTTTATAAAACTCTTCATGCACATTAAACGGCTCCTTTCCTTCAGTGGCCTGATTGACATAAGTTCCGTCATTTAATAACACGTAGCTATTCACATTATCTTTAAGTGAATAATCCAGTATACTGATGGTTTGTTGTTTCAATAAAGGGTCTGCAATCAGAAAGAGAGATTCAATTCTTCTTTCAAAGCTTCTTACCATCATATCAGCACTACCGCCGTACACCTTTGAATCACCAGCGTTGTGAAAATAGTAGATTCTTGAATGTTCAAGGAAATTACCTACGATGGATTTAACAAAAATATTATCACTAACCCCTTCCACACCTGGTTTGAGGCAACACATTCCTCTTACTATCAGTTTTATTGAAACTCCTGCCTGAGAAGCAAGATATAGAGCATCTATTGTTTCATTATCCTGAAGAGAATTTATTTTTATTACAATTCCACTTGGCAATCCGTTCTTCGCGTTTTCAGCCTCTTGATTAATAAGCTCGATAAGCTTCTTACGCATATTTCCAGGAGCCGTAATCAGATACTTATAGTCCGAATGTACGGAATGTCCTGTTATAACATTAAAGAATTCATTGATATCATGAGCATAAACCTCATTGGTAGTAAGCAGTCCAAGGTCTGTATAAAATTTAGCAGTCTCTTCATTATAGTTACCACTGGACATATGCACATATCTTGTCACCTTCTCGTTGTCCTCTTTACGAACAATCATCATCAGCTTGGTGTGAGTCTTATAGTTGCTTACACCATATATCACGAAGCAACCGGCTTTCTGAAGTCTCTGAGCTTCCTTGATGTTATTTTCTTCGTCAAATCTGGCTTTGACTTCAAAGAGAACGGAAACGTGTTTACCGTTTTCAGCTGCTTTTAATAAAGCATTTGTTATTCTTGACTCCTTTGCCAATCTGTAAATAGTGATTTTGATTGAAAGTACATCCGGATCTTCCGCAGCTCTTTCTATCAAATCGATAACAGGTCTGACATTATTATAGGGATGATGCAGCAATACATCATGAAACTTCAAGTATTCAAAAAGGTCTTCATCCACTTCTTTCCCGATACTTATGGGTTTTACAGGAGCCGGAAGAGTTGGAAGTTTGTCTTTAAATCTTTTATGATTAATAATTTGCCAAAGGCTGGTATAATCAATAAGGTTTTCATTGATAAAAATATTGGACTCATCAATTTCCCAACGCTCCGTTAAAAGCTTCATCATCCATTGAGAATATTTCGGCTCTACTTCTACGCGCACAACCCTTGCCGTTCTTCTTGTTTTCAGCTTTCTCTTTATTTCATCAATAAATTGAGCTTCCATATCATCACTTTCTTCAAGTGAAAAATCTCCGTTTCTTGTAATACGGAAAAGGTTTACAGATAATATGTCGACATTTCTGAACAGCTTATGAATTTGCCAGCGAATTATTTCCTCGATAGGAATAAAGATAATTTTCTCATCCCTTTCAATCTCGAAAAATCGTGGAAGGTTTTGGGGAATCTGAACAAAGGATAACTTTCTCTGATCAGAGGCACTTTCCTTATTTCTGGTAATGACACCAAAAATCAGGATTTTATTCATTAGGATCGGAAATGAATGGTAATTGTCATATACCATCGGGGTGAGCATCGGGAAGACGAGTTTCTTGAAATAAGAAATCACCTTTTCTTTTTCTTCTTCAAAAAGATCTTCGATTCCGGCTATTTCAAATCCATTTTCTGAAAATAAGGGCTTAAGTTCTTTTCCATAATATGCAACCTGATCTTTGCAAAAGCTTTGAACTTCACTGAGTAAGGTTTTTCTAAATGGGATCTCCCTCAGGCCGGAATAATCAACTCTTTCCTTTCCGTAGTCTATATAATTATAAAGACTTCCAACCCTGATCATAAAAAATTCATCGAGGTTGGAAGACGTTATCGCAAGAAATTTAAGTCTTTCAAGAATGGTACGATTAGATTTCTTAGCCTGGTCTAAAACTCTGTAGTTGAATTTCATCCAGCTAAGATCTCTGCTGATATACTTACTATTATTAATTACCGGGGTCTGTTGCAGTAACATTGAAATATGTCTTCTATACCTGTTAAGTTTATTTTTTATTGTCTCAACAGTTTGGAACCCTCCCAGGAGCTTTCTTATTTTCACTTTCAATGATTAGAGGTATGCATAATAAAATGCAATTTATAAACCTTCCTCGATATAAAAATAATATATCTCCGGAAAAAGTTTAAAATTACCTGAGTACCACCGATATATTCTAGATATCCAGCTTTGCGTATTTAGCGTTTTTTTCAATGAATTCGCGGCGAGGCGCTACTTCATCTCCCATCAGCATTGAAAACAGGTGATCTGCTTCCGCGGCAGACTCGATAGATACTTTCTTTAAACTTCTTCTCTCCGGATCCATAGTTGTTGTCCACAACTGCTCCGGGTTCATCTCTCCGAGACCTTTGTATCTCTGTATGTTTACAGAGTCTTCTTTTCCTTCTTTAGCAATTTCTTTTATTGCCATATCGCGCTGATCTTCATTCCAGCAATATCTTTCCTCTTTTCCTTTTTTAACGAGGTAAAGCGGTGGAAGTGCAATATAGAGATAGCCATTTTCTATCAGCTTCTTCATGTATCTGAAGAAGAAAGTAAGAATCAATGTTCTAATGTGACTACCATCAATATCGGCATCGGTCATGATGATGATCTTATGGTATCTCAACTTGTCAAGATTCAGGGCTTTATCATCTTCAGGTGTTCCGAAGCTGACACCTAGTGCAGTGATGATATTTTTAATTTCATCATTTTCATAAATCCGGTGTTCCTGGGCTTTTTCCACGTTAAGAATTTTACCTCTTAATGGTAATATTGCCTGGAATTTTCTGTCTCTTCCCTGTTTTGCAGATCCTCCTGCAGAGTCTCCCTCAACAAGGTAAACTTCACAAAGAGAAGGGTCAGATTCTGAACAGTCTGCGAGTTTTCCAGGCAAACCAGTTCCGGAAAGGACGTTCTTTCTCTGAACCATTTCCCTTGCCTTCTTTGCCGCTAACCTGGCCTGAGCAGCAAGTACTACTTTGGCAACTATTGCTTTTGCCTCTTTAGGGTGTTCTTCCAGATAAGTAGTAAGCATGTCTCCCACTACAATATCTACAGCTCCCATTACATCCGAGTTCCCTAACTTTGTTTTTGTCTGACCTTCAAACTGAGGTTCAGCCACTTTCACCGAAACTATTGCTGTAAGACCTTCTCTGAAGTCATCTCCGCTGATTTCTATCTTCAGCTTCTCAAGCATACCTGATTTTTCAGCGTAGTTTTTCAGGGTTCTTGTCAATGCACGTCTGAAACCAGCAACGTGCGTACCTCCTTCAATGGTATTGATATTATTGACGTAGGAAAATACATTTTCAGTATAAGAGGTATTATACTGCATGGCAACCTCGACAGGAATTGGACCTTTATCGCTCTCCATGTATAGTGGATCCGGAATAAGTTTCTCTCTTGTTGAATCAAGATACTGAACAAACTCTCTCAGGCCACCTTGCGAATAAAAAGTTTCAGTAGCAGGATTTCCGTCTTCTCCCTTGGTTCTTAAATCTGTAAGGTTAATTGTAATTCCTTTATTAAGGAATGCCAATTCTCTTAAGCGGGTTGCAACGGTTTCGTATTTGTATTCTTTTGTTGTAAAAATCGTATCATCAGGCATGAAATGAACAGTTGTTCCTGTTTTTTCACTTTCACCTACTATTTTTACAGCATATTGAGGGGCGCCCTTTGAATATTCCTGCTGAAATATTTTACCTTCTCTGTATACAGTTACCTTCAAATGGATAGATAATGCATTCACGCAGGAAACCCCCACACCGTGAAGACCTCCGGATACTTTATAGGTATCCTTATCAAATTTTCCTCCAGCATGAAGGACCGTCATTACGACTTCAAGTGCAGATCTGTTTTCCTTGGTGTGAATTCCGGTTGGAATACCACGACCGTTATCAGAAACAGTTATTGAATTATCCTCATTTATCGTGACATTTATCGTATCACAATAACCGGCCAGCGCTTCGTCAATGGAGTTATCTACTACTTCCCAGACAAGGTGATGAAGACCTTTAACGCCAATATCTCCGATATACATGGCCGGACGCTTTCTTACAGCTTCCAGGCCTTCCAAAACTTGAATGTTATCCGCTGAGTAATTGCTCACTTTATCAGTAATTTCGCTCATTATAGAAGGGTATTGTAAAGTGTAAATTTACAATTTTTAATTAGATTATTCGCCTTTATAAGGGAGGAATAGATAAATATTTATCAACAGGGCGAAATAAGTTTTCAAAACTACCAACCAACTATTTCTCAGAGCATTAATAAGTCCCTACGGATAGCATCACCAGTGTACACCCCATTACAGGTTCAATATTATTTTTCTGAGCGAGTTCAATCAGTTCATCATTTTCGGTACCTGGATTAAATATAATCCTTTTTGGCTTCAGATTAATGATGTAATCATAAAGACTCGTCTGATTCTGAGGACCTACATACAAAGTGACGGTATCTATACCCTCGATGGCAGGTTTGTCATTCATAATCGTTTGTCCTGCAACCTCTCCCTTTTTAATTCCTACAGGAAATATTTCATGACCGAATTTCACCAGCATATGAGCTGCTTTGTATGCAAATCTCGATGAATCGGGAGTGGCACCCAAAATGACAGTTCTTTTATTCATATATTCAAAAATCAGTGATTACTAGCATCCATAAATTGCCGCCAGACTTTCCGCACATTTTTCCCCATCCATGGCAGCAGAAACGATCCCTCCTGCATATCCGGCACCCTCACCACAAGGGAACAATCTTTTAATCTGAATATGTTCCCTTTCCTCTTTTTTCTTGGGATAGATACTGGTGAGGACGTTCTGCTTTCAACACCCACAATCTGGGCTTCATTGGTCAGATAACCTCTCATTTTCTGACCAAAATCTTTAAAGCCTTGTCTTAATCTTTGAACAATAAAAGCTGGCAACACATCACCCATTTCACAGGATTTTAACCCCGGCTGGTAGGATGTTTCAAGCAAAGACGAAGATACTTTTTTTCTGAACAAAATCCGCCAGACGTTGAGCAGGAGCAGTTTGAGTTTGGCCTCCCATGATCCAGGCTTGTCTTTCTACTTTTTTCTGAAACTCCAATCCCGCCAATGGCCCAAACTTTTCAAACTCTTTGAACTCTTCCTTTTCAACAGATACAACTATGCCACTATTCGCAAATTTAGAATCTCTTCTGGATGGAGACATGCCATTTACAACAATCTCTTCCTGAGCAGTAGCTGCGGGAACTATGAATCCTCCTGGACACATACAAAATGAAAATACCCCTCTTTGAACTCCCTGGAACGGCACCTGACTCACAAGCGCATAACTTGCAGCCGGCAGATAATCTCCTCTGCTCTCGCAGTGGTATTGAAGCAAATCTATAAGACTTTGCTGGTGCTCCACCCGCACTCCAAGTGCAAACGGTTTTGCTTCCACAATGATACCTTTATTATGAAGAAGATAAAAGATATCTCTGGCTGAATGGCCCGTAGCCAGTATTACCCCTATTCCTGGTATACGTTCACCACTGCTTAAAACAACACCTTTCATCTCATCGCCTTCCAGTATAAGATCAGTTACCTTTGAATCAAACCTTACCTCTCCTCCTGCTTCTATGACTGTATTTCTGAGATCCTGAACTACCATTGGCAGTTTATTAGTCCCGATGTGAGGATGTGCATCAACAAGAATTTCTTCGGTAGCACCATGAGCTACAAGAATTTCCAGGATTCGCCTTATATCTCCGCGTTTTCCAGATCGGGTGTAAAGTTTTCCGTCAGAATAAGTACCTGCACCACCTTC
This sequence comes from Sporocytophaga sp., assembly GCA_024707265.1. GTDB lineage: Bacteria > Bacteroidota > Bacteroidia > Cytophagales > Cytophagaceae > Sporocytophaga. Next base: position 117,930 of record JANQAB010000003.1, read on the forward strand.
TCCAAAACAGTAGTTAGATTCGGGATTAACAACGTGATCTTTATTAATAGCGGCCAGGTCACGTCTTCTGGTGCGAACATCCTTACCTCTTTCAAGCACAATAGGTTTAATACCCAGCTCTATTAGCCTGATAGCAGCAAAAAGCCCGGCAGGACCAGCTCCAACCACTATGGCCTGAGGCCTCTTAGTCAGATGAGGAAACTCTTTTTTCCAATTGATCCGGGAACCAGGGGCTTCGTCTACAAAAATTTCTGTCTGAAAATTAATCTTAACCTGTCTGCTCCTTGCATCAATGGAGCGTCGCAGATGCCTGAAAAGCACATTTTCTCCGGAAGAGATTCCGGCCTTTTTTAAAATTTCCTGATTCAGCAAATCAGGATTTTCTGCCACCTGTACAGGTACAGTTAAGTCAACTATTTGTCTCATTTCTGTAAGGTTTTTATCCTTAAAAGCCAGGGTGTTCCCTGATTATATTTTATCGTATTAAACTTTAAGCTTTCAACTTAAAACTTATCATTTCTTAAGGCTGTAGCCAATGTTTACACCAAAGCGGAACGGAATTGAAATTCCAGTGCCCTTCACACTAAGAAAATCTTTTTCGAAATTTCCATCAGAAGGATTCCAATTTCTGGATATAAACCTGTAACCAATACCTATCCCAGCAAAAACGTCTACAGTCCAGCCCTTTTTTCTTGCATCTTTGGACAATCTGTCTCCAACGAGAATTGAATATTCCATGATATTCTGAGAAAGCGTCAATCCTTTTGAATTTGTTCCCGGAAGCCCTATTTTATTGACAGTATTATCAATTTTGCTATATCTGATTTCATGACCGAAATACAACATGCCATTGTCTCTGTCAATCTGATAAAACTTTTGCCGTAAGTAGAAGGCATTTCCTCTTTTATAGAGGACATCATATTCATGAAAACTTCTGAAAAAAGGATCTCTGATAAGGACATAACCTAATTCAAATCCAAGTCTTTCCTGAAAATAATATTCTACTGAAAAAGGAATAGCGTTGGGCAGATTACCTATAATTAATTTCTTCGCAACTCCGAATGGGCCGATGGCTAATATGAGTCCCTGATATTCATTCACTTTAGGTGTAAAATAGCGGGATCTCTTTCTAGGAATCTTTAATCTTGGCTTATTAGAAGGCGTAACAGTATCTCCTTTAGCCTTATCCAAGCTATCTTTTATTTCTCTGAAAACAGGAAGGTCATTTTCATAATAAGTTCTGTAATAGCCAGCAAGATTTCCATCTTCATTATATAAGGTCCATATTCCCACTTTATTACCGTCTATTATCCGACCCTCCATTTTTTTATTACCGGATTCGTAATATCCTGTATAATTTCCTTCCCCCTGATTAAAATAACAACTCCCTTCCAACTTGCCATTTTCATAATAATATTTCCATGGCCCCTCACTTTTATCATTCTTAACCTGACCTTCAATTTTCAACTTTCCATTTTCATAATATTCTTTATACGGACCCTCTCCCCTTACAAAATTTCCCTCTCCCTTAAAGTTTCCATTATTGTAATATAATTTCCAGTAACCGTCCTTTTTACCTTCCTTCTGGTCACCTACAGAACTTAAAGCTCCATTTTCATAAAAATACTTCCAATTCCCTTCCGGTAATCCTTTTTCAAAGACCCCTTCACTTGAAACGGTTCCGTTTTTGTGATAAAACTTCCACATCCCCTCTTTCTGACCATTTTTCTCATACCCTTCAGATTTTAAAGATCCGTCTTCATAGTAATATTTCCATAGGCCATTGCTTTTACCATTCGCAATTTCCCCTTTACTCTTAATGGTTCCATCAGGATAAAACTCCATAAACTTACCTTTATCATCCTGAAAATAAGCCGTTCCCTTACTTTTTGAATCCTCATAATAGTACTTCCACGGTCCATTTTTCAAATTTTTCCGGTAAAGTCCTTCTGATTTTATATTTCCATTTTCGTAGTAAAACTTCCACTGGCCCTCACGCTGATCTTTAATGACTTCACCTTCCATGTTAATTCCCCCATTTTCGTAGTAATAGGTCCAGTAACCCTGATTAATGTTATCTTTTAGCTCTCCTTTCATTTTAGGATTACCATTTTCATAGAAATATTCCCAGGTTCCGTTGGCTTTGCCCTGAGTATAATACCCTCGTGATTTTACTCTTCCATTCTGGTAATAAGAGATATAAAGACTATCAAGAACAGTGGTATTGGAGGATTTAACAAAATAATCTTCTTTCAAAAGTGTTTTTTTCTGGTCATACCAGGTTTGTACCTGGATATGTTGACCATGTAGATGAGGTATAAAAAAATAAACGTTAAGAAAAATAGAATATAATATTTCACAAACTACTTTTTTAAGCTTAAACGCAAAAGTAAGCCTGAATTACATGTTATAATTCAGGCTTTCAATGATTTTTACATCAGATGCGCAAATACTTCTGATTCCACCCAGGATTTTCCCCAATCCTGCAGTTCCTGCTCAGACCATAGAGATGGAAAGAATATCTGCTTTTGAAACCTGGGAGGTAAATATTTCTGCCAATTGGTACCGCCGGTAGACGGCACAATCTGCTTAGATCTTATCAAATAACTGACTGCATATTTGTAGTGTGCCAGAGGCCAATTGATATTTGCATAAGTATCATATTTCCTCATTGCAGCTATTAACCTTTCATCTTCCTGGGCTTCAAAAGGTAACCGCTTGAAGATGGACCAAAGGTTAGTAGAAACACAATTATTGGCAAGCCTGATCAATGCTTCACTGTATTTTTCTTCGAATTGCTTCAGGGTAAGTGTCTTTTTCCCGGTGGCCACATCTATGGCTCCTTGCTTCCAATAGATCTTTTCAAACATCTGATCTATGGTAGAATAATCATGAAAATCATCTCGGTGATCTTTGCTCACCAGGTTGATAAAGTCTGTTGATGCAATTTCCGTCATTCTGTACTGAACTGACTGGAAGCCACTTGCCGGAGTCAAAGCAGTTCTAAATTTCAGAAACTGTTCCTGCTCCATTCCAACCGATATAATATCAAATGATTGTATCTGCTGACCAAAAAACCAGTTGACTCTGTTCAGACGATGAAAAAAAGAATCCTTATCAATAACTTCTTGCTTTCTGAGATTATTGATCTCGTGCAGAATCATTTTAAAATACAGCTCAGTAATCTGATGATAGATTATGAACATAAGCTCATCTGAGTATTCTGTCTTGGGCACCTGAAGATTCAATAACGCGTCAAGATGAATATAATCCCAGTAATTGAGGTATTTAGAATTGAGAAGACCTTCCAGGTGCACTGTCAGATCCTGCCCTTCTTTGGCATATTTATCTTCCAGGAGCTTTAAAAGTTCTTGTATTTTGGTTTCTTTTTCAGGATTCTGCATCTTAGGAACATTAAATGCGTTAGTAGGTTGTAAATTTGATCATTTAATTTTTTTAAAACAATAACTTCTCATGGCAAGAACAGATTTTCATGCGCCTGACTATTATCAAATAGATGATCTTTTGACTGACGAGCAGAAGCTTGTAAGAGGAGCGATCAGGGACTTTGTAAACAAAGAAATTATGCCCATCATTGAAGATTGTGCTCAGAAAGCCTATTTCCCTGAATATATAGTTAAAAAGTTCGGTGAAGTTGGAGCTTTCGGCCCAACTATACCTCAGGAATATGGCGGCGGCGGTCTCGATTATATTTCTTACGGATTAATGATGCAGGAGATAGAAAGAGGCGATTCCGGAATGCGCAGTACTGCTTCTGTTCAGGGTTCATTAGTAATGTTTCCAATCTTCAAGTACGGTTCTGAAGAACAAAAGAAAAAGTATCTTCCAAAGCTTGCATCAGGTGAGTTTCTTGGATGCTTTGGACTCACAGAACCAGACCATGGCTCCAATCCTTCTGCAATGGTTACAAACTTCAAAGATATGGGAGATCATTATCTTCTGAATGGCGCCAAAATGTGGATCACTAATTCTCCCAAAGCTAATATTGCAGTAGTTTGGGCTAAGAATGAAGAAGGTCGCATAAAAGGTCTTATTGTGGAAAGAGGAATGGAGGGGTTTACCACTCCTGAAACACACCATAAATGGTCTTTGAGAGCAAGCATTACAGGAGAACTTGTTTTCGACAATGTAAAAGTACCCAAAGAAAACCTGCTTCCTCATGGTGACGGGCTTAGCGGACCTCTCAGATGCCTGGACTCCGCAAGATATGGTATTGCCTGGGGAGCAATTGGCGCTGCAATGGATTGCTATGAGACGGCAAGAAAGTATTCCATTGAAAGACATCAATTTGGTAAACCTATAGCAGGCTTTCAGCTGACTCAAAGGAAACTAGCTGAGATGATTACAGAGATCACAAAGGCACAACTTCTGGCCTGGAGACTAGGCACACTGAAAAATGAAGGTAAAGCGACCACTCCGCAAATAAGTATGGCTAAAAGGAATAATGTTCATATGGCTATTACAATTGCACGCGAGGCAAGACAAATTCTTGGTGGCATGGGAATTACCGGCGAGTTCCCGATTATGCGCCATATGATGAATCTTGAATCCGTTCTAACTTATGAAGGAACTCATGATATTCATCTACTCATCACAGGTAGTGACATTACAGGCATTTCTGCTTTTAAATAAGATATGAGAACTATCGCACTTATACTGCTGCTACTGGTAATACTGGTAGTGGCAGTTCTGCTTTTTAATACGTTCACTTTAAAAAGCATGCAACCAAAAAACATACAGCAAGCCAGACTTTATTCTGACACATCTGCTTTGACCAGACTAAGTAAAGGGTTGCAGATTCAAACGGTTTCGCATGAAAATGGAAAAACCGATACTTCTAAGTTCCTGGAGTTTCATCAATTTCTCGAACAGAACTTTCCTTTAATACATAGTAAGCTAAAGAAAGAAAATCACGGACTTAGCCTGCTATTTCAATGGGAAGGCAAAGACAAACAACTTGCTCCTATCCTTCTTATGGCTCATCAGGATGTCGTACCTCCTGTAGGAGAATGGGAGAAAGAACCTTTCTCCGGAGATTTGCACAATGGATATATCTATGGAAGAGGAACACTGGACGATAAAGGAGCTTTGCTTGCTATCCTTGAATCTGTCGAATCTCTTCTGAAAGAAAATTATCAGCCTAAAAGATCTATCTATTTTGCCTTTGGTCATGATGAAGAACTAGGAGGTGATGATGGAAACAGGAAGATGGCTGAAATACTTAAAAGCCGCGGGATCACTTTTGATTATGTGTTGGATGAAGGAGGAACCATCATTCACGGTATTATGCCAGGGGTGAAAGCACCTGTAGCAGTGATCGGCATTGCCGAAAAAGGTTATTTAAGTATTGAACTTTCTATTGAAACAGATGGAGGACATAGCTCTATGCCTCCTCCCAAAACTTCTGTCGGACTACTAAGTGAAGCAATAGCTGAACTTCAGAAACATCCCTTTCCTGCAAAAATTTCCGGTGCAACAGAACAGCTTTTTAAGTTCACAGCACCTGAAATGGAATATCCTATGAAGATTGTTTTTGCCAACTATAAATTACTGAAGCCGGTTATTACAAGTCAGATGGAAAAAACCGGAAGTACCAATGCTTCTGTGAGAACCACCATGGCTCCTACTATCTTTGATGCAGGAACAAAAGAGAATGTTCTTCCCATGAAAGCAAGAGCAGTGGTGAATCTAAGAACACTTCCGGGAGATACACTTCAATATATACTGGATTACATTACCCAAACTATTAACAATCCGGAAATCAAACTGAGGGTGCTACCGGACCAGATTGAAGCTTCGGAGGTGTCAGCTACAGATAATGAAGCTTTCAAACTCATCAGCCAATCAGTTTCTGAAGTGTTTCCACAGGCTGTCGTTTCGCCGTACTTAATGCTGGCGACTACAGACTCCAAGCATTACAGAAGCATCAGTAAAAATATATACAGGTTTAATCCATGGGATCTCCAAAAAGATGATCTGAAAAGAATACACGGGAACAATGAAAGAATAAGTACTAAAAATTATATGGAAGCTATTACCTTTTACAGGTTGATACTGGAAAGGAATTAAGAGAGAACCTTTACAATGGGAGATGAAACTCCCATTTTTTTTTATAAAATCATTATCGAAAAATTCCCCTTGCCTTTAATATCGTTTGTTGTTTGAGTTTAAATAAATCATCAACATAATTTCCATAGACAGCAATTGCTCTATCATTTTCAATTTTAAAATAAGATTTTGGATAACATCTTTTTACCTCTTTTTCACTCATATTAGAAACAGGAAAGGAGATCTCATTTTTAAATTGAATTTTCTCCGGCTTAACTGTAATACTGTTTTTATATGCATGATTATAGTCTCTCATTGAATATGGACTTGCCCATTCTCCACTTGAAGTCAAATACAAGTCATAGTATTGATACTTTTCATGATATAACTTGCCATTACTATATGAGACAAACAATAACACCGTTTGATACTTAGAAAAAGGGGGAACACCATAATGATCAAAAACAGTAAACTCTATTGTATCCCATTTAAAATTCCCCTGCACAAGTTTTAAGATTTTATATTTCGCAATGTACTTGTGATCAATTACAAACTGCCTATTAATAATTGTGTCATTTCCTTCTATCAATGTATCCACAAATAAATTTTTATCTATAGGAGAATATTTAACCTCGATTTTCTCTCCAATAAATACCAGTAAACTGTCAGCACGATTTTGGCCTGTGGCAAAAATAAAAACTAAGAATAATGCTATTAGAGTTATAAATGACTTAACCATAGGAAAAAAAATTATCAAGGAAAAATTTCATTAAAAACTAAAATAGCCCCGGCATTCGGGGCTATTTCTTTAAATTTCATACTTTGCCTTCAGCTACTCCTTACCCACCTTCGCCTTTATAGTCAAAGTCTGGTTCGAACCCTGAGGATCATTGCTATATATAGTTACAGTTTTAGTCTCTGCCCCTTCTCTTCCTGCTGAATTGAATGTGACTTTGATCTTGCTTTTTTCTCCTGGCTTTAAAAGCGTTTTCTCCGGTGTTCCGGCAGTGCATCCACAACTTGCTTTTATTTTGCGGATGATAAGATCTTGCTTACCGTTATTTGTAAATTCAAATTCTGTTTCTGAAACGGTTCCTTCCTTAACAGAACCAAAATCATGGACTGTTTTATCAAATGATAATCTTGGAGCCTGAGCCAATTGCTCAGAATTCATTGGAGGAAAATACTCAGTGATAGTTGCCACAACATTGACATTTCTTCTTCCACCTTTCTTATCATTAGATACAAGAATAAAATTATCATTTACATAACCGAAATCATTTTTCGCTTTAGCATCATAAGTAATTTTAATTACGCCCTTTTGCTTTGGCTGAAGTGTTACTGGTTCTACAGATACTTTCATATGCTTTGGTACCGACTGAGCTGGCTGAAAGGTAACAGGCGTAGTTCCGTCATTATATATTCCGAACTCCTTTATCACAGGCTCTTTGGTAGTTAAGCCCCCCCAGATTCATATATCTTGAAGTAACTCTAAGACTTCCAAGTGTATCAGGAAATTCATCTGATGGGCTTTTAGGTTTAGGAATTACTGTTCCTTTTATAAATACAACATTGGTCGCAGGCTCAGTATTGGCAGTTATAGTCAGTGACTTATTAAAAGCTCCAGGTCTATTGTTAGGATCAAACTGAGCTTTAACCACCCCGGTTTGTCCAGGAAGGACTGGCTCTTTCGTCCAGGCTGGCGTAGTACAACCGCAAGACGCCCTTACTTCACTAATTACAAGAGGTGCAGACCCTTTGTTCGTAAATTTGAATTCGTGAGAAACCGGTCCTTTTTCTTCATTGATTGACCCGAAATCAAAGGTTGTTTCTTCAAACTGAAGTACTCCCGTCTGAGCAAAGAGCTGAAACGAAAGGAAAGTTAAAAATGTAAAAATGACAGTTATTCGTACCATATTTATTCTACTGCAAAAATTGAATTGCTAAGTTAATTAATCAAATGAAAACACATCTAATATGGTTTCATTTGTTTTGTTCTTATGATAAAATTTTGAAGGGCATTTTGTTTTAACTTCTTCAAAATTTGATCAATGTCTCAAATTAAAAAGGGACCATTACGATCCCTTATTTAAATATCTGTTAATTACATAATTACTCCTGTCCTACCTTCATTCTTATCACCAGCGCTTGATTGGCTCCCCTTGGGTCGTTGCTGTATACAGTCACTGTTTTACTTTCTGAACCTTCTCTTCCTGCTGAGTTATAAGAGACTTTAATTTTTCCTTTTGCTCCTGGCTTTATAGAGGTCTTAGGAGGAGTTGTCACAATACAACTACAATTGGATTTCACTTTCCTGATGATCAGATCCTGCTTCCCTGTGTTGGTAAATTCAAATTCTGTTGTTACAATTTTACCTGATTTCACAGGACCAAAATCATGTACGGTTTTACTAAACTCCAGTCGTGGCGATTGTTCTATCTGAGCTTCATCCATTGGAGGAAAGTATTCGTTGATGGTCGCATTGACAGTTATTGAAGCTTTATTACCGTTTTTATCATCCGAAACAAGCTCAAAGTTGTCTGTCACTCCTCCAAAATCATTTTTCACTTTGGCATCATAGGTTATTCTGATTACTCCCTTTTCCTTAGGTTGCAAGGTGATTGGCTCAAAATCGACCTTCATGTGTTTCGCCACCCCCTCCACTGGTTTGAAGGTAACGGCAGACTCACCATCATTATAAACCCCGAATTCTTTTGTAACAGGTTCTTTATTAGTTATTCCACCGAAACTCATATACCTTGAGGCTAACCTGATGTTTCCCAATGAATCAGGAAATTCTTCTGCAAGAGATTTCGGCTTAGGGATTACCATTCCTGTAATGTAAAGTTCGGTGGTAGCAGGTTCTGTATTGGCTTTAATGGTAAGGGTTTTATGAATTTCTCCTGGTCTTCCAAGCGGGTCAAATTCGGCTTTTATAATAGCTGATTGTCCAGGTGCCACTGCTTCCTGAGGCCATGTCGGTGAAGTACACCCGCATGATGGGATAATCTCTGTGATTAAAAGCGGTGCAGCCCCCTTATTGGTAAATTTAAATTCGTGAGATACTTTTCCATTTTCCTCATGAATATTTCCAAAATCGTGTGTTGTTTCTTCAAATTCAAATTTACCGCTTTGAGCGAACAGCTGAAACGCCGATAAGGAGAATAAGAAGGAGAATAATGCTATACGTCTCATATTGAACTACTATATTTTTTTATAAAAATGAATCCTTTAATTTACGCAAACAAGTCAAAAACTATTCATTTTTCTGTTGTTTCTGAACTTTAATCCAATAATAAATGGTTCCTATAGAGAAATTTCGCTCCCATTGGAGTTTTTTTCTATTTTTGCCGCATTATGTCAAGAATTTTAACAGGTATTCAAAGTACAGGTAAACCTCATTTAGGTAATCTATTAGGGGCCATATTACCTGCTATCAAGCTTTCTGCAAACGAAAAAAACGAATCTTTATTTTTCATTGCAGACCTTCATACGCTTACAAATATTAAAGATCCGGTTTTAAGAAGAGAAAACACCTATGCAGTAGCAGCGGCATGGCTTGCTTTTGGATTCGATACTAATAAAAATATATTCTACCGCCAGTCCGATGTGCCTCAGGTATGTGAGCTTGCATGGTATCTGAATTGCTTTACTCCTTATCCAATGCTTGCCAATGCGCATTCATTTAAAGATAAATCCAGCAGACTATCAGATGTAAATGCGGGACTCTTTACATATCCGGTGCTGATGGCCGCTGATATCCTTCTTTATGACGCGGAGATTGTCCCGGTAGGAAAAGATCAGCTGCAACATCTTGAAATTACAAGAGATATAGCAACAACCTTTAATAAAACCTATGGCGAAACCTTTGTGCTTCCGCAGTCCAAAACGGATGAGCAAGTCATGATCGTGCCAGGTGTTGATGGGAAAAAGATGAGCAAATCTTATGATAATTATATTGATATCTTTTTACCGGATAAAGAACTTTTGAAGAAAGTAAAAACCATAGTTACAGATAGCAAAGGTCTGGAAGAACCAAAAGATCCGGACAGTTGCAATGTGTATAACATATTTAAGCTCATTGCCTCAGAAGATCATATAAAACAAGTAAGGGGAAAATACGAAGCAGGAGGTTACGGTTACGGCCACGCAAAACAGGAGTTGTTTGAAACTATTGTTTCTACCTATGCTAAAGAACGTGAGGAGTTTAACAGATTTATGAATGACAAAGGAGAGATTGAAAACAGGTTAAAAACCGGAGCAGAAAAAGCTTCTGCCATCGCCAATTCAGTCCTCGAAAGAGTCCGAAAAACATTAGGCTATAGCCTTTAATATGAATGTTAACAGACTATATTTTTTGATAGTCTGTTAACAAAAGACCTCATCCTAAATCCTTCTCCTAAAGGAGAAGGACTTCGATTACTGCTAAATATCATGGTCTTTTATAAAATACAAATGAGCATTCCTTCTACATATGGAATGCTCATTTGCCCTCGTTACTTTGAACTTTAAGCTCTCAACCTAAAACTTATCACTTACCACTTTTATCTGCTTCCCAAAGCACAACTTTTTTCTTACCATCAATGATCAGTTCAAGTCTGGTAGGATTTGGAATTAGCACAAGTCTGGTATCTTTTCCTGCAAAATCATCTACATCCACCATTACACCTTCTTTGGGTAGCGCCTCATAAATTTTAGATCCGTCAGCATTTTTACCAACTTCCTTATACTTGTTAGCCAGATAAGCAATCGGCATAAGAACCTCATTATCAGGACACTTCTCATCATGCACATCTTGTAATATTTCTTCCAAGTCATCCCCAAAGTTGTCCATAAAGTCATCTTCAAGATCATGAAGCTCTTCTTCTATTTTATCATACTTCTTATCATCATAAGATAAAGTTCCAAGAAGGTTCTTCTTTTCTACAATTGCATTCAGTGCTTTATTGAGTTGTAACGTGTCCATAAGACCTAATTCAGTTTCATTAAAATTAAGGACTGCAAATTATTCAAAAATACATCCCAAAATAAATTTTAATTGAAAAAAGTAAACGTAATCTTTTTAAAATTTCATTTTTACAAAAAATTAAACTACTGCTTAACTATTTTCGTACAAATGAGTTTAATTATTCTTGTATTGTTCTTAATTTGAGAGCAGATCTTTTTATAAAAACACAATTTTTGAAAAATAATATGGAAGACACATTAATTGAGTCAACTAAAATCGACAAAGCAACGAAAGACAGGATTAATCAGTGGCTGAATGGCAACTATGATAGTCAGACGAAAGATGAAATCAAAGGTCTTATTAAAGGAGGAAAAGAAGACGAGCTGATCGACAGTTTTTACAAAGATCTCGAATTTGGGACTGGTGGACTTAGGGGTATCATGGGTGTTGGTTCAAACAGAATGAACAAATACACCATCGGGATGGCTACTCAAGGCTTAAGCAATTACCTGAAAAAAAGCTTTCCAGGGGAGCAACTAAAAGTTGCAATAGCTCATGACAGCAGAAACAACAGTGACTACTTTGCTAAAATTACAGCAGAAGTGTTCTCTGCAAACGGTATAAAAGTTTATTTCTTCAAAGCACTCAGACCTACTCCAGAGCTTTCCTTTGCTGTCAGACTTCTTGGATGTCATGGTGGAGTTGTACTTACAGCTTCTCACAATCCTAAAGAATATAACGGATACAAAGCCTACTGGAAAGACGGTGCTCAGATGATCGCTCCTCATGATAAAAATACCATCACTGAAGTTCAGAACATTAAAGACGTAAGCGATATCAAATTCCAAAGAAACGATGCGCTTATTGAAAATATAGGAGAAGAAATAGACAGTAAATATCTGGATATGATCCATTCTTTGTCTATTTCCAAAGATGCCATCAAAAGGCAAAAGGACTTAAAAATTGTCTTCACTCCTATCCACGGAACAGGTATTGTGCTGGTTCCGGATGTATTGAAGAAATTTGGCTTCACTAACATCAATGTAGTTGAAGAGCAATCTAAGCCTGATGGCAATTTCCCAACAGTTGTCTATCCCAACCCTGAAGAACCGGATGCACTTTCACTTGCATTAAAAAAAGCAAAAGAGATTGATGCTGATATCCTTATGGGAACAGACCCTGACTCTGACCGTGTAGGTATTGCAGTGAAAAACGACAAAGGCGAATTTCAATTACTAAATGGCAACCAGACAGGAAGCCTGCTTTTGAACTATCTCATCAATGCATGGAAAGAAGCAGGAAAGATAAAAGGAAAAGAGTTTATCGTTAAGACAATCGTTACCACATATCTGATTGATAAAATCGCTGCTGACAATGGTGTTAAATGCTATAATACACTGACAGGCTTTAAATATATAGCAGCATTGATCGGCGAACTTGAAGGCAAAGAGTTGTTTATTGGAGGAGGAGAAGAAAGCTACGGCTATCTTGTAGGAGATCAGGTTAGAGATAAAGATGCGATCTCTTCTTGTGCATTTATTGCTGAAATGGCAGCTTATGCTAAAGACAAAGGAGTAAGCTTATTTGATATGATGCGTGACATGTATGTGAAATATGGCTTCTATAAAGAAAAACTTATATCACTTACCAAAAAAGGAAAATCCGGAGCTGAAGAAATACAGCAAATGATGAAAGACCTTAGAAACAACCCTCCTAAAGTTGTTGCAGGTTCTGCCTTGATCCAACTAAAAGATTACCAGGCACAAACCATCAAAGATCTTAAGACAGGCAAGGAAACTCCTACCAATCTTCCAAAGGAAAATGTTCTTCAATTCTTAACAGAGGATGGAACACTTGTTTCTGCTAGACCATCAGGCACTGAACCAAAGATCAAGTTCTACATTAGTGTAAATACACCTTTGAGTAAAAAAGAAGATTACGACAAAGTGAACATCGAACTTGACAAGAAGATCGAAAGTGTGATCAACGATATGAATCTTAAATAATAGAGGGATTTATAACTTGCAAAATATAAAGGCCGGGACAAAATGTTCCGGTCTTTTTGTTTATTGCAGAACCTAACCATCTATTTAGACATTTAATTTTTGCCTTACTCCTCTCCCCTTCGCCTCAATTATAAATATCAATAAATCAATGAATTACACTAAATAAATTTTCATTCGATAACATTCCATTTTTAGGAAAAGTTAAACTAACAGACTTAAAGATGGAGAAGTGCATGAAAAAGGTTGTCTATTATTTAATTTTATTAGTTTCGCTAGGACTCCTGGAAAGTTGCAAAAACACAGAGAAAAAGAAATTTGAAGGAGCCACAGTAGAAGTCAAACCTGCAGTACTGGAAATACATGGTGATAGCATAAGATTCAATGCCCAGGTAATCATTCCCGAAAATTCAGGGCTGGAGTTCAAATCTGAATATTATATAGTGCCTGAAATCGCCGGACATCATTTAGATACCATTGCTGTAGATGGTGTAAAATGTGAAGTAGATGCTCCCAGTGACGCCGATTGTACCTTTACTTTTTCAGCGGTATTTCACCCAGACATGATGGGAAAATACCTGAGTGCCAGACAATATTATTTCGATAAAAATGCTGATGAATATGAATTTAAGACCTTAGAGAACCTTGCATACTGCTGCCTGAAAAGCGGAGATTTGCTAAGTTCTGACGGGTATTTTCTTCCTTTAAAATCAGAGAAACAAGAAGCACTTAAACTCATAGCCCAATTTAACTTTCCCAAAAACATCTATGACTTAAATGCTCAATCAATGGAGAAATCAGATTATTCAACTTTCAGAAGCTTTATATCTGATCAACAGGATATTTCCTCTATCGAAATAAAAGGATTTGCATCCCCTGAAGGCAAGCTGGAAAGGAATGAATTGCTGGCTAAGGAAAGAGCTATCAAACTTGAACAACTTGTCAAAAATGAAATCAAAGCGACTTCACCTTCTCTTTATGAAAAAATAAAAGACAAGATCAAGGTAAGTATTGTCGCGGAGGATTGGGAAGGACTTCAGCAAAGTATCAAACATTCTGACTTTACCATAGATCAGAAAAGAGAAATCATAGAAATAGCGGGGTCTGACCTTGATTCAGATCTTAAGGAAGAAAAAAATACTGGCAATTGCAGGAGGAATGGATAAGCTGGTTCCATATTTAGCTCCATTAAGGCGTACCAACATTATTGTATCAGGAACACACCTCACAGCAGAAGACACGATTGCAGAAGCAAACCAGGCAACAGCAGAAATGCCCGTAAATCAAGTGTTCAAGGAGGGAGAATGGATTGATCAGAGTACAGGTAATTTTAACAGTGAAGGCAAAAAGACAATGTTTCTTGCCTTCTACAAAATACCTCAACCCGATACCTTTGCACTGGATAATTCATTGAATATAAACTCACCTAAAGGAAAAGCCAAGGCAAAAAGTACCAGAGAGCATTACCTTGCTGAACTGGAGAAAAATCCTCACAACCATTGTATGTTAAATAACCTGGGTGTCATTTATATGAAGGAAGGTAGCTACGAAGAAGCAATAAAATACCTTAAAATGTCACTTAAAGAGAAGGAAAGTGCAGAAGCTCATTACAACCTGGGACTCGTATACGCTAAAGAAAGCGAATATGAAAAAGCATTGAAGGAATTTAAACTCGCCGAAGAAAAGCTGCCTGAGGTAAAGTATAATAAAGGAGTGGTATCAATGGTCTTAAAGGATTACTCCCAAGCCCAAAAAGATCTGAATAGTTATACCAATAACAACCCTGATGATCCGGATGGTTTTTACGCATTGGCAGTAGTTGGAGCGAGGACCAATAATGAAGAAATGGTCACAGAAAATCTCCAAAGGGCTTGCGAGGACAATCCCGCATATTGTGAGAAAGCAAAAACAGATATGGAATTCAAAAACTTTATAAACATAGCTGAATTTAAGACTGCCACAGCCGGCAAAAAGAAAGAAAGATTTTAAATGCTGATTTACAGCTAATTAAAACAAAAAGGAAGGTTTTAGCCTTTCTTTTTGTTTTCCCATTGAACCAATCTGGAAACTTTGATTTGTAATAAGACAATCAATTAATTATCAGGATAAAAATTCTACCAATAAGGAAAATCAGACTTCTACCCCTTATTTGTTAATCAGATT
Organism: Sporocytophaga sp.; assembly: GCA_024707265.1. Taxonomy (GTDB): domain Bacteria; phylum Bacteroidota; class Bacteroidia; order Cytophagales; family Cytophagaceae; genus Sporocytophaga. The sequence goes on from JANQAB010000003.1 coordinate 133,113, forward strand.
TGTCTGGAAGGATTAAAATAAAAGCTTTTTTAAATTCCATTATTGGTAAAAATTAAAGAAATTAGCGCCTTAAAAATTTTCTGGGGAAACAAAATGGAGAATATTAAGTATTTCATCATCGATTTTGACAGCACTTTCACACAAGTAGAAGCTCTTGACGAACTGGGAGATATTTCACTTGACGGTGATCCGCAAAAAGATAAAATTTTAAAAGAAATAGTCGAGCTGACAAACAGCGGAATGGAGGGAAAATCATCTTTCACTCAGAATCTTACAAGAAGGCTTGAGTTGTTAAGAGCTAATAAAAGACACCTTACCCCTCTTATTTCAAGACTTAAAACCAAGGTTTCTGAATCAGTGAAGAGAAACAGAGAGTTTTTCAAAGACTTTTCTGACAATATTCTTATTGTTTCCAGTGGTTTCAAAGAATTCATCACCCCTATAGTTACTGAGTTCGGAATAAAAGAAGAAAATATCTACGCTAATACTTTTGTATATGATGGACAAGACAATATTATAGGGTTTGACAAAAACAATGTACTATGTCTTGATAAAGGTAAAATACAGCAACTGAAAGCTTTAAACCTTAAAGGTGATGTATATGTAATCGGTGATGGATATACTGATTATGAAATCAAAGAAGCTGGTCTTGCAAATAAATTCTATGCATTTACAGAGAATGTTGAAAGAGACGCTGTTCTTGCAAAAGCAGAGCATATTGCACCAAGCTTTGATGAATTCCTTTATCAGAACAAACTTCCGATGGCAATCTCTTATCCTAAAAACAGAATAAGTGTATTGCTACTTGAAAACATTCACCCGGAAGCTGTGAGATTATTCAAAAGCGAAGGGTATAAAGTTGAAGTGATTTCAAGCGGCCTTGATGAAGACGAACTTTGTGAACGTATTAAAAACGTCTCTATCCTTGGTATCAGATCAAAAACACAGTTAACTAAAAAAGTACTCGAAAACGCCAATAAACTTATTGCAGTTGGTGCATTTTGTATCGGTACGAACCAGATAGATCTTAAATCCTGCCTGCAACGTGGTGTAGCAGCGTTCAATGCTCCTTACAGCAACACCAGAAGCGTGGTGGAACTTGCTATCGGACAGATCATCATGCTTTACAGAAACACCATTGAGAAAAGCAATAAAATGCATCAGGGTAAATGGGATAAATCTGCTAAAAACAGCTATGAGATAAGAGGGAAAAAACTGGGTATCATTGGATATGGAAATATCGGTTCTCAGCTTTCTGTTCTTGCAGAATCTATAGGTATGGAAGTTTACTATTATGACATAGTGGAAAAACTTCAACTTGGTAATGCTAAAAAATGCTCTAGTCTGAATGAATTGCTGAGCCTTGCTGACGTGATTTCTTTACATGTTGATGGAAGAGCCAGCAACAAAAATATTATAGGCAAGAAGGAATTCGACCTTATGAAAGAAGGGGTCATTTTCCTTAACTTAAGCCGTGGCCATGTGGTTGATGTACCGGTTCTTGCAGAGAATTTAAAAAGTGGAAAAATCCTTGGAGCAAGCGTAGACGTTTTCCCTTACGAGCCGAAAAATAATACCGAAGAGTTTGTAAATGAACTAAGAGGTCTTCCAAATGTAATCCTGACTCCACACATCGGAGGAAGTACAGAAGAAGCTCAGTTCAACATCGCAAGCTTTGTTCCAAACAGAATACTGGATTACATCAATACCGGAAATACATTCCAGAGTGTAAACTTCCCTAACATTCAGTTACCTGAATTGAATAATGCGCACAGACTTATTCACCTGCATGAGAACGTACCTGGTATCCTTGCACAAATAAATATTGTACTTGCAAAGCACAATATCAACATCCTTGGTCAGTATCTAAAAACCAATGAGTCTGTCGGATATGTGATTACAGACATCAACAAGGAATACGATAAGCAGGTAATACAGGAGCTTAAATCTATCAGCAACACAATCAAGTTTAGAATATTGTATTAATAACAAACGTGGTAAAGAAGACATTTTTCACAGTAGGGCCATCGGAGCTATACCCGACAGTACCAGCGCACGTTCAAACTGCACTGGAGCAAAAAATCGGAGTTATATCTCACAGAAGCAAGCAATTCCAGGAGTTGTACAAACATACAACAGACGGACTCAGAACCCTTTTGAACATCCCTGACAACTATCAGATATTCTTCCTTTCCAGTGCTACTGAGATCTGGGAAAGAATTATTCAGAACTGTGTAGAGCATACAAGCTTTCACTGCGTCAATGGTAGTTTCTCTAAAAGATTCTATGAATTTTCAGGAGAGCTTGGGAAAAAGGCTTTCAAAGCTGAAGCAGCTTTTGGAAAAGGTTTCTATCCGGAAAATATTGAAATACCTTCTGAAACAGAAGCAATCTGTCTTACACAGAATGAAACCAGCTCAGGTGTTTCTATGCCGGTAGCAGATATCAACAAAATAAGAGAGAAAAATAAAGAAGCTTTATTATTTGTAGATGCGGTTTCATCCCTCCCTTACCCGGAGTTTGACTTTTCTAAAATTGATTCAACCTTCTTCTCCGTGCAGAAATGTTTTGGCCTTCCTGCAGGACTTGGTGTGTGGATTCTAAATGACAGAGTTATTGAAAAGGCTAAACAACTGGAAGCAAAAAAAGTACTGACAGGAACCTATCATACAATTTCTTCTATTCTTAGCAAAGCAAAAGATAACCAGACACCGGAGACTCCGAATGTCTGGAATATATTCCTTCTGGGTAAAGTAATCGAGGATATGAACAAGAAGGGTATTGCAACCATTAGAAAAAGAAACTGAAGTAAAAGCTGACATGCTTTACAACTACATAAAAGACAGCAATAACTTCTCTTTCGGTGTTGAAGATCCGGCACACAGATCAAAGACTACTATTGTAGCTAATACTATCATACCAGCCCCTGAAGTTAATAAGAAACTAGAACCATTTGACCTTGCAGTAGGTAGTGGTTACAGTAGCTATAAGGAGAAACAAATTAGAATAGCGAATTTCCCGGCTTATTCTGTTGAAAAAACAGAAGAGCTTGTGAATGCGCTTAAGAAAACAATCGGTTAATTATGCTTGATTCTGGTCAGGTTTATTCCGAAGTGTTTTCATTTACACAGGAACAAGTAATCAGATTCGCCGAGGTGTCAGGAGATCAGAATCCTGTACACCTAGACGCTGACTATGCATCTAAAACCGCATTTAAAAAGCCCATCATTCATGGTATACTAGGTACCAGTATTTTCTCAAAAATACTTGGAATGAATTTCCCGGGAGAAGGAACAATTTATTTAAAACAAGAAGCAAACTTTAAACGCCCGATGTATGCAGGCACGTCCTATGAAGCAATACTGACCGTATTGGAAGTTAACAGAGACAAACATCAGGCAGTCATTGAAACTAAAGTCATTGACAAGGAAACAGGTAAAGTCATTATAGACGGACAGGCACAAGTACTGAATAAAGAGAAGATCTGATGAAACGTTTTCTAGGTATCAAATACAGCCCAACCGACATAAGATTATTATTTTCCTTCAAGAGTTCTTTAATCAAAAGACTATTAAGGGGGCTTGTATATATTACTGCCGTTACAGCTATATTACTTTACATGGAGCAGAAAGATATCTTTCATATCCAGATAAGTAATGCCCTGCCTGGTTATATGGGCGCTGCACTGGGTTTGCTTCTTGTGTTCAGAAACAATACAGCTTATGACAAATGGTGGGAAGCGAGAAAAGAACTTGGGGCACTTGTAAACATTTCCCGAAACTTTGCCATTGATATCAATGGATTGCTACCTCCCGGAAGTAAGGAAAAAACAAGAATTGCAAACCTGCTTACCTGCTTCTTCTATGCTCTTAAAGAACACCTGAGAAACGGAGTAAAAATGAAGGATATGCAGGACCTTGAAATTGAGGACTACAAAATAATCGAACAGGCGCAACATAAACCTTCTGCAATTGCTAACCTGATAATGGCCAGGATTGAAGTACTTTGGAAAGAAAAGATGCTGACTGATATGCAACAGTATCTACTTATTACCAAAATAAATACGCTTATTGACATTTGCGGAAAGTGTGAACGAATAAGAAATACTCCTATTCCTATTGCTTACGGATTGCTCCTTAAATTCTTCATTAACATTTACGTAATCCTTTTACCTATAGGCCTTTCTCACGATCTCGGCTGGGGGGCCTTACCTCTGGAAATTATCCTGTATTATGTCATGATGAGTATCGTTCTGACTGCAGAAGAAATTGAAGAACCATTTGGCAAAGACCTAAATGATCTGCCTTTTGATGAAATGGCAGGCAAAATGAAGGTCAACATTCAGGAAATTATCAGTTACGAATAATATTACACCTGGATTCCTTCTCTATCTGGATCAGGAAAATCTAATACGATCTTTTTAATAAAACTATGCGTATAAAACTAACTAACCATTAGCCTTATACGCATTTATGCTTTACAGAACCTCCTTTTTAAAATGGCTTGTTCTATTTTCGCTTATCACCAATTTAGCGTTTGCTCAAAATTTTAAATATTTGGGATCCTTTGACCAGCATGGAACCCCTAAACACCTGGAAACAAATACAATTACTCCGGATCAGTCTTTACTAAAACAAATAAATGACGCATTGCCTGACAGAAAACCGGTACCTCAATTTCACCCTGAATACATCTCCAGGCAGGCAGAAACGGATCTGAAACTTTTCAAACAAGCTGACGTCTGGATTACATTTGTCGGAGAAGTGGCAGGGTGGAAAAATAGTCTGGGCTTTTACACTTATGATTTAAATAGCCCTCCCCGCTCTGTTACTGATATAAAAGACTATTTTATAATCTTCCCAAATGCATCACAAGCTGGTGGTGGAGGTAATCTGAATCCGGGAAATACTGTTAAAATAGGGAACTTCGCGCCTAATACAGGAATAGGATGGTTTCTGATTGCAGATGGTTGGAGAAATGGAATGGTTACCAAAGGAAATTACCTTATTTTTTCTAACGCTGCTTTTAATCCCGAAAGAAAAGAAACGGATAAAGCTCATACGGTCCTTTTAAATTTATCTGGCAGTAACAAACTAATTCTTGGATTCGAAGATACCAGAAGAGATCAGGGAAGCGATCATGATTTTAATGATGTCTTATTTTATATCACGGCCAATCCATTTGATGCTATAAATAAAGACAACATCGTAATAGTAGGAGAAGATCCAACTTCCAACAATAACGCTCAGGATAATCCTGCAACAGACAACAATAACAGTAACAATAACAACCAGGGAACCTCCAATACTCAGGTAAATGCTTCAAATACCAGTATTGATATAAATAATGGTGGTGGTGGAAACAGCAACGTTGCCTCTTCAACCAACAACGTTAATAACGGTGACGGAAATAATTCTACCGCAATCAACAACACCAATATTAATAACAACAACTCGAATAATAATTCTAATAATACAACCAATAACAATAACTCCACAACCATTATTAATAATACCACCATTATCAATAATGGAAACGGCAATAGTAATAACACGTCCAATCAGCAAAACTCAGGCAGTGGCCAAAATAATAGTGGAGTCAATAGCAATTCCGGGGGAAGAGGACAAAACAGTAACAGTAATTCGTACAATCAAACTTCCGATAGATGTCATAAGAATGGTATGACAGAACAGGAATTTTTAAAATCATATAATTTGATAAAAAGCAAACCAACTGAGGCTAGTCGTAAATCTTTGATGCAACAGGTGGCCAGACCTAAAATGTTAACTGTAAATCAGTGTACTCAACTGATAAAGTTATTAGATGTACAAAGGAATAGGTTTGAAATGGCAAAGTATCTTTATGATTTTACATGTGATAAACCAGGATATTACATGGTTAGTGGTGTTTTCTCAGTATCAACCTATGAAAGGGAGTTCGATCAATTTCTTTCTACAAAAAATCTAAACAACAACCAACCATCGACCAATTCAAAGGGCAGGAAGAATACTTACGATAATTCAAACAACATCCAGACATCCAACAATGGTAACAATACCTGTTGTGTAAACGGTGGATTTACCAGCGATGATTTTTCAAGATTAAAATCAAGTATCTCTTCAAAAAGTTTTAGTGAAACAATGATGACTGTAACCAAACAGGGAGTAAAAGGAAGGTGCCTCTTAACAGGGCAAGTCATAGAACTAATGTCATTATTCTCTTTTGAAAAAGACAAACTTGATCTTGCGAAATACCTTTATGAGTTTACCGGAGATAAACAAAACTACTACAGAGTGAACGATGTGTTCTCATTTTCCTCGTCTATTAGTGAATTAAACAACTATATTGAGAACAAATAAAATTTACCCATATAATAAGACCCAAAAGCTGAAAGACTTTCTTTCTGCTTTTGGGTCTTTATCAGTACTATCAATTTTACTGAGCCACTAAAGCTTTTAACCAAACGTCTTCTTTCTTTCCTTTATAAACTTCAAAAATAAATTCATTAGAGGATACTGGAACAATTCTATTCACCTTAAATTGCTCAACGTTTTTACCATTAACCTCCGTAAGATCTTGAATCAACAACTTTTCCACTTTTCCATCTTCATCAGAAATTTTATATGCCATTACATTTCCAGGTTGCCGATCATAATAGGTCTCATTAGGTTTACCCTTTTCAGCTAAAGAAATATTTTTCAGATTATCGATATAAATCACATAATGAAATTTACCAAGTTTTAAATACTTATAAGAACAAGACATTTGCTGCAAAGTACTTCCAACTTGTCTTTTTGCCAGTCTGTTCATCCACATCAGGTCTCCAGATTTGCTGATTTTTGCTACATGTACATGGTTATAATAATCAATAGGGTAAGAATTTCGGTTTGAAGCAACTCCATGCCTTCCCGTATATCTTTGTTCTCCTATTACTACAATCCCCCCATCTGAATCTTCCTTTAATTCAGTTAATTTCAGATCATTCATGGGAGGCATTTCAAATTTTTTGATATTGCCCTTCCCATCTTTAGATACTTTTAAAAAATATACCCCCTCAACATTCCAGCGACCTTTACCATTATTATAATATCCTACGACAGATATATCCTCTGAAGAAGTCTCCACAAATTGCAGAGTATTCAAATGATCTTTAAGCTCAACACGACTAAACAAAGTAGGATTTCCTGAAGGAGTAAGTTTCAAAATTTCAATCTGAACATCCTCTTCCGAATTATAAACTGCTGTAAGAGCATATACATTTCCATCATTGTCTAGAGAATGATCCACTAATTTCATATTTGCTTCAGTCCTGGACATTTCAAATTGCTTATCCCAGATAGGTTTCATCCCTTTTCCAAACAGATGAATACCAGTAATTTCATAACTTTTGTAATTTGCTTCTTTTTCTGGATTCAGACTATACGTAACAAGTAATTTAGATTTATCACTGGAAAGACAAATGTTATATTTATTACTCACAGAAATCGAGAAATCGGTAGCAAAAAAATCAGTTAGATAACATTTTCCTCTTATTTTTACATTGACTTGTAATGCTATTTTTGCGTCACCTACAAATTTTCCTGTAGCAAAATCTATTTCCCTAAAAAACAGCTGTTCTGTATTCATCTTTTTATCATAAGCTGAATAAAAAAAATAATATTGTCCTGCAAATTCAATTAACCCTTCATATGTAAAATTTCCGGGAAAATCTACATATTCTTGTCTCTCTGTTTCAGCTAAAGTTCCTGCATCAAATTTTTGAATCAAAGCAGAACGTCCGAGCACTTTTACACTTAGAATACCATTATCAACCTTAAGGTATTCTCTATAATGTGCATTTTGAACACCATAAGGAATTCCGACATCTACCTTCACCTGAGAAAACCCTAAAAATGAAACAATTAAAAACAGGAATTGAAAAATCAGGTCTTTTTTTTCCAAAAGCCTTTACCCTAAAACAAATCATAAAACAAATAATTTAAATTAAACATTAAACGTAATCATCCCCCACCCAATTCGAATTTACATGTTTTTTCCTTCAGATAAAATTAAGAATACCTGATCTTAATTATTAAATCATAAACATTAATTACCAATATTTTCTTTGTGATTAATTACATTTGGAATGTATTCTTGAGCACAATAAGATCGATATTCAAAGCAATGTCTCAACATAGTCGCACAACACAAAGAATTGCCGTAGGTTTTTTATTTTTCCTTCATGGTCTTTGTTTTTCTACCTGGGCATCAAGAATTCCGGACATTCAGCAAAAACTAAAATTAACCGAAGTTTCACTGGGAATGGTATTGTTCGCTTTGCCTATTGGCTTATTGGCTTCCATGCCTTTGTCCGGATGGCTGACAGCCAGATATGGAAGCAGTAAGATAGTACTGGGCGCTATTCTATCCTATGGCTTAATTCTATCCTTTATCGGACTGGCAGAAGATCAATATGAGTTAATCCTTGCTTTGTTCCTCTTTGGAGTGGCAAGCAACACGGTAAACATTGCTGTCAATACCCAGGCTTTAATAGTGGAAGCATTATACCATCGGTCCATTATGGCTTCCTTTCATGGCTTATGGAGCCTTGCAGGATTCAGCGGTGCTGCCTTAGGATCATTTATGATCAGCAAAGGAAACTCACCTCAGTTCCACTTTTTTATTGTTACGCTCTTTATTTTCGGCGCAGCAGCTATTGTTTCATTCTTTATTCCCAAAGCTGTAAGGAAAGAAAACAAAGGACCCTTATTCGTTTTGCCTGATAAATCAATTCTCATATACGGACTTATTGCATTTTGCTGTATGACATGTGAAGGCGCTATGTTTGACTGGAGTGGTGTTTATTTCAAAAAAGTTGTACTTGCTGAAAAAGGCTGGGTGGGAGTTGGATATTCAGCCTTCATGAGTACAATGGCCCTGGGAAGATTTTTTTGCTGATAGCTATACAACTCGTTTCGGATTAAAACAAACTTTGTTTGTCAGCGGCTTATTAATTACTGCTGGACTGCTTACTGCAATCATATTTCCAACATTATACCTTGCAATTGCAGGCTTTTTGCTTGTGGGATTCGGCGTTTCATCAGTCGTCCCCCTGGCCTATGGTGCTGCCGGAAAATCTACCAAAGTACCTACTGAAATCGCCCTCACAGCAGTTGCCTCCATAGGATTTATCGGATTACTGATAGGCCCCCCACTCATAGGACTTTTGGCAGGAGTATCAAGCCTGAGAATTTCATTCCTGGCTATTTCATTTCTTGGTCTAAGTGTAGCTTTGTTGTCTTTTGTGGTCAAACAAGATCAGAATTAACCTTACCTGAAAGTTTTGATTGTCAACCAAAAGCACATTTTCAAGGCTTCTATTTAAATTAAACTATGTAAGTAATTGCCTTGTATTCTTATTATTTGCAGAAATAAGTTTTGTATTTTTGTAAATTAAATACACTCCACATGTCTTTGGACCAATTAAAATTGAACAAGCAGCTGATCACTGCAATGCAGGATGCAGGATTCAGCAAAGTAAGAGAATTTCAGGCCAGATCAATTTCCAGAATCCTGGGTGGGCAGGATCTCCTCGGAATCGGCCCTGAAGGATGCGGAAAAACAACCTCGCTTGTACTAACTACTCTCATGCGTCTGAAATATGCTCAGGGTGAAGCTCCCAGGGCTTTAGTATTAGTACCGGATAAAAATACAGGACTTGCACTACTTGAACATTTTACAATGTTGGGTAAAAATACTGACCTGAGGTATTTCGGTATTTTTCCCGGAGCAGGCATGGAAGGGATGAAAGAAGAGTTGGAAAAAGGTGTAGACATTGTTGTTGGTACTCCAGACAGAATACAGGCAATGTATTACAAGAACAGCATCAACCTAAGTCAGCTTAAAGTATTTATTATAGATGATGCTGAACGCCATATCAAACAAGGGTTTCAGACAATTATACTTCAAATAGCTGAGAGTCTGTTAAAATGTCAGCGTCTCATTTTCTCCGAGGTGTATCATGAAAAACTGGAACGGCTGATTGAACCTATACTCAATCATTACAACACTGTTGAAGTAGATATCGACAGTATGGAACAGATGGATGTGACAGATCAGGTTCTCTACCATGTTCCTAACTATAAAACGAAATTAAACCTTCTTAACCTTTTGATGAGGGATGCAGAGGTGTTTTCCAAAGTTGTTATTTTTGCAAACACCAAAATAACGGCCGAAAGTATATGTAAAAGTCTTGATAAACGGAATCCCGGAGAAGTGGCGTTATTTAATGTAAACAGGTCATCCTATCCTTCTCTTTCTTCACTAGAGGCATTCATTGAAAATCCTGAGATTCGAATGCTCATTGTTTCAAATGAAGAAAACCCTATCACAGATACAGCAGACATTCCATTCTTATTCCATTTTGATATTCCTCCGTCCAAAGTATTATTCATTGAAAGGATTAAAAAGGAAACATCAGAAAACAGTGAAAAACTTTCATTTTCATTTGCAACAGATATTGAATTGATCCTTGTCAGAAAAATAGAACAAGAGATCGGACAAAACATTCCTGTTGAAGACCTTCCTATGGGATTGATTATAGAAGGCGACCGCAACAGTCATAAAGATAGTGTATCCGGAGAAAACTCTGATGAAACCAAAGGCCTCGCCTTTCATGAAAAAGAAAGCAAGTAATGCCAAAACTTATAACTACAAGTATATGGAAAGACTTAAACTCTTTGGCAAAAAAAATCGCAAGCATAAAAAAGGTGAATAACAAAAGGAGAACAGTTTTAGTTCTCCTTTTTTGTTTGTGTTCATTACCTCCTCATCCTTACCTAAAGACTTTCATTCAACTCCTATAACTATCGACAGAGAACCCATATTCACTGTGTTTCGTTTTTCCAATAAAAGGTATTACAATATTAAAAGGTATGGAAAGAAACGTAGTAGGCTGGTTTGAAATACCAGTAAAAGAATTAGATAGAGCAAAAAAATTCTATAGTTCGGTTTTTGAGAAAAAATTAACCGACATGCCAATGGATGATCTTGAGATGGCAACTTTTGACATGGTCGATGATGGTCCTAATTCAGGAGGAGCTTTGGTTAAAGGTGAGGAAACAACACCTAGTTCATCAGGCACAGTGGTATATTTCTCATGTGATGATATTCAGAATGAACTTTCAAGAGTTGAAAAGAGCGGAGGGAAAATTGTATTCCCTAAAACTCCTATAGGGGAATATGGATTTATAGCACACATCATAGACACCGAAGGAAATCGGATTGGGTTGCATTCAGTTAATTAAAAAAAAGAGCCTGCGTTTAAAAGCGCAGGCTCTTTCTATTTTATCTTAAAACAATTCATACCATCACTCACCATGACAAAAAGAGAATTGAAGTATAATAAATACATGCTCTTCTTTTCTTACCACTTATAACTTACTACTTACCACTCAAAAATCATCTTTCACTTTTATCAATCATGTTTAAGTCTTTATCAAAAGGACTTTTAGTAAACGGATAAAATAATTGTTTCAAATATCCTTTAGGATAATTGGCTTCCCTCACTCCTGTCCCTTCCGGCCAGACATCACCCGGTAAATAATAGGTTCCAAATATCTTATCTAAAAATGGAAAATGAATTGCAAAGTTCTTACCATAGATATTCGGATCATCGCTATGATGCCAGTGATGAAACTGCGGCGTTACAAAGATGTATTTGAATATACCGAAATTAATCCCTGTATTGGCATGGATCAACACTGCATGGATGGAAACGAAAATGATATAAGCATTAAATGTAATCGTTGAAAAACCACATATATAAAGAGGAATAAATGAAATGGATCTTGTTACAAAAATATCTACAAAGTGCGTTCTTGAACCTGCAAGCCAGTCCATAGACTGAGTCGAATGATGCACAGAATGAAATCTCCATAAATAAACATGCGAATGAAAAAGGCGATGAGCCCAATACTGAAATAGATCTGTGACAAGTAGAGCAAGCAAAAACTCCACGATAAAAGGAAGTTCCTGAACCCATGTATGAAAGGTATCAAGACCTAATTGGCCAAACAAAACCTTTGCCGGTGCTTGCGTAATAACTCCGAAAAACTGGACAAACAAATGACTGACTGCAAAATATATAAGATCTGTTCTCCACTCTGCATGAAACCTCTTTTGTCCTATTCGTTTGGGAAATGCCATTTCTATGGGAATAAAAATCAAGGCAAGAATAAACAGGTCGATTAACAGCCAGTCCAGGCCAATACTCCATGCCGCCTTATCTACAGCTCTTGCTTTTACTTCAAAGCCTCCCAAAGCAATAGAAAGCGTGCATAGAACTATACCTATTACAGGAAGCTTTTTCTTTTTACTTAGTAAAAAACCAAGTGCAGCAAAAAAGAATGAAGCTATGATAATAGCCATTAATAAAGTTTTCATCATTTCCCCTGTATATACTTCACGGAATTCAGGAGTTGTAAAATGCTCCGGAAAATGAAAACATACAATTGCTAGTAATGACAACAAACCTAAAAATATACAGCTATAACTACTTATATAGCCTTCTCCAATTTTAAAAGGTGCTTTTTCTGACATTTGATTTAAAAAAATTTTGATTTAAATATAAAAAAATATCAAACAGAAACCTTACCTGCATTTAAATAAATAGCATGAAGCCATTAGATCTTCATGCTATTCTAACACTGATAACACAACTCAAATTTCTTCAATCCTTTGCTTATTATTCATTGAAGACAAAGTTGAAATTATTCAATTATCTTAATAGTTTGCTCGTTGTTAATATTAATAAGATAAAGACCTTGTTGCGCATCACCGAATAAGTTAGTATCTAATTTATATCGCTTGTCAACAGAAGATATATTTTCTTCATACACAAGTCTTCCTTGCATATCATAAATTTTAAAATTGACCGGATTAGCACTTTCCTCTTCAGAAGAAACATATAGTACATCAGCATCTCTACCTGCTACATTATATTTAGAGCCACTATGAGACGCAATTGTAAATTCATTACTAATAGATCTGGAAGCAGATGAAGTCGCAGTCTCCAATGAAGCTATTTCAATACCATTCACCTGAGGATTCCCTACCTTTCTTATAAAATCTATATCTAATACTCCATCAGTTACTTTTACATAAAAGTTCTTTTTATCTGCATGGAGACCAACACTTGCGAAAATGTCATAATTAGAAAGTACTTCTTGATCTTCCAAATTAACATCAAAAACTCTCACGCCTGTTTGGGTTACTCCAGGCACCTTTTCTGCAAAAAATAAACTCACTCTATAGATACCATTTGCCAGAGGGAAATTATAAGACAGTTCACCACCAAAATCAAGGTCATATCTGTTTGAGGCAAACAAAGCATTTGGAGCTCCTGTTGTATTGATACCCTGCCAATAATGCCAGCTTCCCGTTGTATGGTTTGAACTGAAAGGATCCAGATATACTGATCTTTGCAATTGATAATCCTTTTCCCAGTTTTTATCTGATGCACTTATATCAGGACCTCCTGCATTAATTCTATATTGAATCGGATGTCCAATAACGCCATTAGAAAATTTAACCAAAAAAGATCCGGATGCTGTCCAGCTATCCAAAGCAAAAGGGAAATCCGCAATTCCTTGCAGATAAATATTGCCCTCTGCATCACTTGAAAGTTTTTCCACCAACTCTACTCCCTCCTCAGTCCCTTTACCCAATGCATATAATCTGTTTCCTGTGCTATCATACTTTATAAAGAAAAGATTATGATAGGTGGATGAATTAAGTAAAGTTTCACCCTGGAAATTTATATTTGAAAGATAGCTACCTCCCAAATACACATTCCCAAATTTATCTGTAGTTAAAGCTGAAGTCATATTACCAAATGGCTCATTGCTATTGGCAAGTTTACCCCATTTAAATTCTCCCTGAGTATTTATTTTAACTAAAAAAGGTTCATCAAAATATTGAATAAAATATGGGTATTCATAATCAATCTGACATTTCAAAGTAAATGAACCAAATTGATAGAATCCATTTAAATTACCTCCGACATAAATATTATTATATCTGTCAATGCTCACATACCTTGGAAAAATAAAACAACTTGTAGAATTCTGATTGGTAAGCGTTTCGAAAACCTTAGCACCTGACGGGGTAAATTTTGATACTAATAAATTTGAATAATAATCGGTAACCGCTACTGATATAATGTTCCCTTCTGAATCAAGTTTTGATATCCCTTCAACATAGTTAACGCCTGGCAGCAAAGCTTTCCAGATTTGCACATCATTTTTATCATACTTTACAAGATAGGCTACAGTCTTTGGCCAGCCTTCAGGAGTAAGCTCTTCATAACTTTCATGAGCATATCTGTTGCTGTCAGCATCAATATTCTCCGGCTTATTGGCAAATTCGCCTTCATAAGGTTTCACCCAGTCTATCACCTGCGAATGGAGTTCAGACAAAATTAAAAAGCAAAAAAACAATGTAGTCCCAAATGTTTTCTTCATAACGATTGGTTTTAGGTTTAGAAAAAATTAAAAAATCGACCAAAAGTTAAGACTAAAAACCTCAAAATCATCTCCTAACTAATAAATATTAATTATCCACAGTGAAAATGTGGTTATGAATTAACAATCGTTTTACAACCTCAAAAAAATAACCATGCGATTCTTATGGCTTGAACTCTTTTTCCCATTAACTTCTATGCTTATATACTTTATCCAAATTTACCAGAGCTGTTGCCGTACTATACATAGAAACCAGAAAGGGTGTAACATATGTCAGAAACAATTTAAATAAACTAAGGCTTTCCCATTTCTGACCAATAAGCAAATCACCCTGATTGATAAAATTTAGCACAGTTCCCACCACCAGGCTTACCATAAGACCTTTTTTCAGAGTCGCAGGTCTTGACGCAAATTTTATAAAAGCAGACTGCATATTCTTTCTCTTCTAAAATTTCCTGTTAAAATTCAAGCTGTACTTTATTGAAATTACTTCTCTTTAAGTTGCTGAGATAGAATTAAAATGAAAAAAAATATGAAAACTTTATTCATAAAGACATTATAAAAAATTTAAAGAAAGAAATAAATAACGAATTAATGGGGAGATTAAACATTACAAAACTCTTTCTAAAAGAAAAAGCCTTTGCAGTATTCACTATGCAAAGGCTTTAAATTTATGTCTTTATATGATTCTTAAGCTATCACTTTAACCGACTCTGTTTTGCTTGCCAGGTATTCTCTAATAGCTTCTCTGAGTCTTATAAAGTTATTTTTAAGCATTTCTTCATTCTCTTCAAGGAGTGTAATTCTAAAGCCCTTCAGATCCGAACAGAAAGAGGAAATAGGCACAACGCAGATCCCTGTAGATGCCAGCAGGTAATAAACAAATCTCTTATCCAAAGCAACATCTTCCTTTTCAACCCAGCTTTCTACAAGCTTCTTCACTTCCGGATTTTCAATCTTCAATTTCTGATCAGATCTCAATACCCCTTCTTTAAATATGATGGTATTGTAAAATGCACCAAATGTTTCATTAAACATCAGCTCTGGAATTTCACCCAGGATATCAGCTATAATCTTACTTCTTCTTCCTATGCGTTCATTAAGCTCTTTTCTGTAGGGCTTAAACCTTGGATCTCCCATGATCTTTGGAATGGCAAGCTGAGGTAAAGTAGTCGAGCAAACCTCAATCATCTTTGCATTATCCAATGCTGCACAGAACTTGGTAAACTCTTTATCTTTATCCTTATTATAATATTCCATCCAGCCACATCTTGAACCAGGCCATGGAAGTTCTTTAGAAATACCTTTCATGGCTATTCCCGGAAGGTCTTCGATTACTTCAGCGAGCGCATATGCTCTGGCTCCGTTATAGGTGATGTTAAGATAAATCTCATCACTGATCAGCATCAGTTTGAATTCCCTGGCGATCTCCACAATTCTTTTTAAAGTCTCATAAGGATAAACCATTCCTGTAGGGTTATCAGGATTGATAATCAGAATCCCTATAATATTCGGATTGTATTTTACTTTATTATAAAGATCATCCAGATCAGGATACCAATGATTGTTAGGATCAAGCTTATAGGTAATAGGAACCTGGTTAGCATGTGCAGCTTCAGCAGAAGAGTGAGTGCTATAAGCAGGAGAAGGACCTATCACCCTTAAAGTCGGATCGATAAACTGATATACTTTTGCGATAGCATCTCCAAGGCCGTTAAAGAACAGAATATCATCCGCTGTAATCTGCGCTCCCCCTCTGGCGTTATTCAGATTGGCAAGAAACTCTCTTGTTTCAAGGTTACCTTTGGAAGGACAATAACTGTAAGATTTATTATCCATCACTAAGCCGGAAATAATTTCCCTCATCCATTGAGGAATTTCGGAGTTTTTCTGAATCGGATCCCCGATATTTTCCCAATAAATAGGCAAGCCAAGGTTTTTCAACTGATCAGCTTTCTTCACTATTTCCCTTATTTCATAGCTAAGTTCTTTTGCTCCACCACTTAATATCTTGTGTCTCATGCTTTATTTTGTCCTAACCTTTCCTTAGAAAGGATAAAATTAAAAAATTATTCCCTGGTATAAAATTCATTATTCTCTTATAAAGGATATTTTTTTGGATTAGTTCCCTCCCCTATACTTTATCCTGGATTGAAACACAGCTCAAAAAGATAAATACTATTGAAAATCAACACAATTCTGACAATTACCTTAGAATATTTTCGATTACATGAAAAGGTTAAATTTCATATCATTTGTTGATCAGCCTAAAAAATCCAAAAGCCAGGGCGATTATCAATGCTATGTGAATCAATGCCCCCAACAGGAATAATCCTTGCATCAGATTCAGACTGATAAACCTTCTGTAATGACTTCCTTCTTCAAAGCTTATTCTGGGAGGCCCCGGAGCTATCTTTGATTTTGAAAATGGAGATAAGTGAGGATTTAAAGCTGCATTGGAACCCGAAATGTGTACCGGGCCTGCAGCTTTAGCATTCAGATAAAGAAAAATATCCCGTATATCCTTTTCATTCAGATAGGTAAAAGCGGGCATTTTATAATGATCATATTGCTCTGATATAAAATTGGCGTAAGAATCTCCCTTTTTAATTACCTCCTGAGAATTTTGCACAAAAGGAACCAGCCAGCTTAAAGGGAGGGTTTTAGGCGTGCTGCCAAGAGCCGGACCTATTACCTCTTTATCAAATGCATGACACACAGCGCACTGCTGATCAAAAAGAAATTTTCCGTGTAAAGCAGCATCACCATACTTGCCGCTTAAAAGAGCTTCCGGATATATATCTTTTGAAACACCCGTCTTCGAAGCATCCTGGATATAGGCTAGTATATCATAAATATCGTCATCTGACAATTTCTTAAATGATGGCATTACCGTGTTATTGTAGCTTTTAAATATAAAGACTGCATGAGTGTCTCCTGCAGTAATCATACTTTGGGAATTTTTAATAAAGCCAAGTAACCAGGGTAACGGTCTTTTTTTGGTGACAGTTGATAGAGCCGGGCCTATCCTTTCAACAGATAGCGCATGACACACATTGCAGTTATTAAGAAACAATGTCTCGCCATTGTCAATACTTTCCCTGTCTGAAGGCAGATCCTTACTTTGCCCTGATGAACTTTCCGGAATTCCTGAAAGCAAAAGCAGAAGGATAAATAATAACAAATCAGAAATCTTCATCTTTCTTCTCCCCTTCTTTGATATTGGATTTTCCACCTCTTGGCCTTGGCTGATCTTCGGGCAAATTAGAATCCATGGTTTCAGAATAAGGAACAGTCTGACTTATATAATCCTCTTTTGCTCCCGGTTTGCTATAATCATAAGGCCAGCGATGAACAACAGGCAAGGAACCGTTCCAGTTTCCATGACCAGGTACGGGTTCAGTAGTCCATTCAAGGGTATTCGCTCTCCAGGGGTTTCTACCAGCTGTTTTCCCTCTGTACATACTATGAATAAAATTATAGATAAAGATAAGCTGTCCGCCAAAAGTAGCAAATGCCGCTACACTGATTAGGATATTCAAATCATAATATTTACTGAAGGATTCAAAAATTGTAAAGGAATAATATCTTCTTGGAAAGCCCGCCATTCCAACGTAGTGCATCGGGAAAAATATAAGGTAGATACCTGCAAAAGTAATCCAGAAGTGCAGATAACCCAGTTGTGGATTGAGCAATCTTCCAAACATCTTAGGAAACCAGTGATAAACACCGCAAATAAAGCCAAACATAGCTGCACTACCCATCACCAGGTGAAAGTGAGCAACAACAAAGTGTGTATCATGGACCATGATATCAATAGCAGGATTGGCAACAAACAAACCGGTAAGTCCACCCGTGATAAAAAAAGAAACCATTCCAATTGCAAACAACATGGCCGGTGTAAACTCAATGCTTCCTTTCCAGAGAGTAGCAAGCCAATTGAAGACTTTTACTGAGGAAGGTACTGCTATAATAAATGAAGTCAGACTAAATACAGAGCCGAGAAAGGGGTTCATGCCTGATACAAACATGTGATGAGCCCAGACCAATGCAGACAATATTGTTATGATAAAAAAAGACACAACCATTGCCGAATAACCAAATATAGGTTTTCTTGAAAATATACTGATCACTTCTGAAGTAATACCAAAGGCTGGCATAATGGCTATATAGACTTCAGGATGGCCAAGAAACCAAAACAGATGTTCAAACAGAATCGGGCTCCCTCCACTGAAATGAAGCGGCCTTCCGCCTATATAAATTTCTGAAAGAAAAAAACTTGTGCCCAATGTTCTGTCCGAAAGCAGTAATAACATTGCCGAGAACAATACCGGAAAAGAAACCAGCCCCAGTATTGCAGTAAAAAATAAACCCCAGACAGTAAGAGGAAGTCTTGTCATATACATCCCTTGAGTTCTTAAATTAAGGACGGTCGTAATGTAATTCAACCCACCAAGAAGTGTAGAGACAATAAAGAAAACCATACTGATGATCCATAATGTCACTCCACCACCCGATCCTCTCAATGCTTCAGGCAAAGCGCTCAGAGGCGGATAACTTGTCCACCCCCCAGCAGCAGGACCGGTGGATAGAAACAAAGAACAAAACATGATAAAGCCGGAAATAAAAAACAACCAATAGCTAAGCATATTGATAAAAGGCGAAGCCATATCTCTTGCTCCTATTTGCAGAGGAATAAGAAGATTGCTGAATGTCCCGCTAAGTCCAGCTGTGAGTACAAAAAATATCATGATGGTTCCGTGGATCGTGACCATTGAAAGATAAAATTCAGGGTCAAGTCTCCCATCCTGAATCCATCTCCCAAGAACAGGTTTCAGCCAGGAAACATCCGCATCGGGGAATCCAAGTTGAATCCTCATGATTACTGAAAATAAAGAACCCAGAAGAGCCCAGAATATTGCTGTAAAAAGATATTGTTTAGCAATCATTTTGTGATCCTGGCTAAACACATAGGTAAAGATGAATCTAAGCAGTTTATTCCTTTTGGGTTTTGTTACCTCCATAAGTTCTATAGATTAGAAATTATCTTTCCTGAAAATGCTTCAATGATTAGTTTTGCCTTTTCCTTGCCAGGTGCAGGAACATTTACCAAGTACTCTGAATTCCTTGCGAGCCAAGGGATTTGCTTATTATACCATCTTTGATAATCATTTTCATCTTCCACAACCAGAATTAAAAGCATTGAAAAATGATTTCTGCCGCAAAGCTCAGCACAGGCTATTTCATAATTAAAATCAGGATTATTGGTAATTTCCTTCATTTCTTCAGTTGTATATCTGGGAATAAAAGAAAACCTTGTAAGCATGCCAGGTACAGCATCCATCTTTACTCTAAGATTAGGAATATATACACTGTGAATAACGTCTCTTGAACGTATTCGCAGCATGACTTTTTTGTTTCTTGGCAGATGTAACTGCACGGGCATAAAATCATCATACCCATTGGTATCTCTGAGATCTAAACCCATCGCATTGATGCCATCGATATAATGAAAATTATAATTCCCCAGTTTACCATCCTTACCAGGATATCTCACTCTCCAGTTGAATTGCTCTCCAAGTATTTCTATCTCCAGAACATCCTCACTTACCCCCTGATTAATTGCATTCCAGTAATAGTTGCCAGTCATAAACAATACTACGAAAGCTACTGTCGGCACCGAAAACCAGATCGCTTCAATAAGTAAATTGTTCTTCCAATACAAAGCCTTCTTACTTTTTCCTTTTGCATATTTGTATGAAAAATAAAACAACAGGATTTGTGTCAATAGAAATACAAAACCTGTAATTGCAGTAGTTATCCAGAACATTCTGTCTACATATACTCCATGCTCAGATGCATTTACAGGAAGAAAGGGACCTTGATGAAAATAGTTATAACCAAAGAAAAGAATCAGACCGGTAACAAGGAATGAAATGAGCAAAACAGCATTCAGATAATTATAATCCTCTTTTGATTCAATTTCATTTTTCCTGTAAAGGATATAATCAGCTATAATTTTCAGAAAAACATAAAACAGCGATATCCCTACGATTCCCGCAATGGTCCAGAAAAAAACTTTCATAATTACCTAAGCAGTTTTTTACACTTAGGCTTAACCTATATTTACATAGGATGTTTATCTTAAATAAAAATCTGCTTATTCAGAAAGAGGCACCTTGGATCTTTTCCCCGACAGGGCTTTTATGATAAAGATGCCAGCCATTGCTACACCTGCTGCAACCATAATCACTCCTCTATGTTTCGTTAACCACAGCTGTGGACTAAAATCAGAAGCATTATCATCAAACTTCCCCCGAGCCATCGGGTCTCCGGGCACTGGCTCCCAAAGGTTGTTTCTTCTTCCCGGATCTTCCGGTTCATTTAAGAGCTGACCTTCAACTTCGGAAGAAGCAAGAAACTTCCCGCCCACCAAGGGATTGTTGTCAACCAGAAAAGACTCTAATGAAGGATACCCTGCATGAACTTCTTTCCTGTTGTGCCTTGATGCGAAATATATAGCCTCAGCAGCTACTTCAGGCTGGAAGATTTTCCCTAAAGGCTTTGTCTTATTGGAAAGACTGCTTTTAACCATATTAAACTGTGGAGTATTGATGGCTGGCAGTTGAACAAGCGTTACCCTCACATGACTGTTTTCATGAGCAAGCTCTTTTCTCAGTGAATCAACAAAACCAATAATAGCCTGCTCTGCTCCACAATATGCAGATTGCAATGGAATTCCCCTGGAGGCATTTTCGGACCCCACAAACAAAATAACCCCTCTGTTTCTTGATAACATTTTTTTAAGAACTGCAAGGGTACCGTAAACCTGTCCATGATAGGTGACATCCGTTACCCTTCTGAATTCATCAGGTCTCATGCGACTAACGGGAGAAAAAATATTTGTCATGGCATTGTTGATCCAGATATCTATAGGGCCGAGTTTTTCTTCTACTTCTTTACATGCCTTTTCCACCTGAACAGGATCTGCAACATCCGTCTTAATAGTGAGCGCTATTCCACCCAATTCTTCGATATCTTTTTTGGTACCCAGCAAACCATCCTCCCCCCTTGCAAGGATTGCCACCTTTGCACCTTTACTTGCAAACACCCTTGCAGTAGCCCTTCCAACACCTGAAGTACCACCGGTAATGACTACTACTTCAGGTTCCGTTGAAAGCTGCCCCTCTTTTTTAATCAATTCCCTGATCTTATCTGCAAGTCTTTTAATCTTTTGATCTGCCATGGTATGAACGAATGCTTATCAGATAAAGAACTCCGGGAGCCACATAAAAGTTAACGCTTACGTTCTGAGTGCCGGAAACAAAAATCAAGGCATCCGGTTGAGAAACAACAGAATTATTTAAGATGAAAACAGAATCAAAGCAACAAACCAATATTTCAGAAGAAAGAGATACTTTATGGGTGATCGATCCGGAGCATACCAACATCAGGTTTTTTGCAAAACATCTTATCATATCAAAAATCTCCGGTTTATTCAAATCATTTGAGGGCAAAGTAAAAACTGTTGGGAATGATTTTTCTAAAGGAGAAATTGAATTTAAAGCAGAAGTAAACAGTCTTGATACAGGGCATAAAGAACGCGATTACCACCTCCTTTCCGGGGACTTTTTCAAGGCATCAAAATACCCTCATATTCATTTCATAAGCACTTCCATACGCAGAATAAATTCTAAAGAATTTGAAGTTACAGGAGATATCACCATCAAAGATGTAAAAAAAAGCATATCGATGAACGTTCATCTCGGAGGTATTACAATAGATCCATCCGGACAGGAAAGAGCTGGATTTAGCATGACTGCCTGGATAAACCGATTTGATTTCGGATTAAACTGGAATAATGTAACGGACACAGGAGGCGCAATTGTAGGAGAAAAAATTGATATTGACTGTGATGTGGAAGTAGTAAAACGAACCTAACCTAAAACACGAGCAAAAGAGGCGAAATAACGAATTAAAAATAGCCCGATTTTTGTTCTAAAGATATAAAGGCGATTAATCAGAAAGATTGTAGTGGTCAAATCCAAAAAAATAAAAAGCCCTGGTAGAAAATCCAGGGCTTTTTTATTTTAAATGAATATTAAATTAAAATGAAAAAAGACCACCTTAAGGCGGCCTTTTTTTGCTGTAGGAGAAGGAGTCGAACCTCCAAGAGGCAGTTAGCTATAACTCAGAAAGATCAATAGTGGTCAACCCATTAAGTTACGTTTATCCCGTTATTCCCCACCCCCGAGACAGGAGGGCATGTCTGCCAGTTTCATCACCCTACATTGTGTGATCATTGAAAAACTTAAGTACTTTTCAGCCACCCCATCCAGATGACTTTTTATTTGCTGTAGGAGAAGGAGTCGAACCTCCAAGAGGCAGTTAGCTATAACTCAGAAAGATCAATAGTGGTCAACCCATTAAGTTACGTTTATCCTGTTATTCCCCACCCCCGAGACAGGAGGGCATGTCTGCCAGTTTCATCACCCTACATTGTGTTGTTCATTGTAAACTCAGTACTTTTCAGCCACCCCATCCAGGTGACTTTTTATTTGCTGTAGGAGAAGGAGTCGAACCTCCAAGAGGCAGTTAGCTATAACTCAGAAAGATCAATAGTGGTCAACCCATTAAGTTACGTTTATCCCGTTATTCCCCACCCCCGAGACAGGAGGGCATGTCTGCCAGTTTCATCACCCTACATTGTGTTGTTCATTGTAAACTCAGTACTTTTCAGCCACCCCATCCAAGTGACTTTTTATTTGCTGTAGGAGAAGGAGTCGAACCTCCAAGAGGCGGTTAGCTATAACTCAGAAAGATCAATAGTGGTCAACCCATTAAGTTACGTTTATCCCGTTATTCCCCACCCCCGAGACAGGAGGGCATGTCTGCCAGTTTCATCACCCTACATTGTGTTGTTCATTAAAGAACTGATACAAAAGTAATAGATCTATCTCAATTTTACAAATAACTCATAAATATTCAATAAAATTTACATTTCATTCAAGAAAATAGTACTTTTATTAAAAATATCATAAATCAACTTTTCTAAAATGGACAAAAATTCTGAAATTGATAATGTGGATCTCAAAATCCTTTCTTTACTCATGGACAATGCAGGAATTGCATATACGGATATCGCAAAGGAAATTTTTGTTTCTCCTGGTACAGTTCATGTCAGAATGAAAAAGCTGGA
Organism: Sporocytophaga sp.; assembly: GCA_024707265.1. Lineage (GTDB taxonomy): Bacteria > Bacteroidota > Bacteroidia > Cytophagales > Cytophagaceae > Sporocytophaga. Next base: position 156,813 of record JANQAB010000003.1, read on the forward strand.
ACAATTGGGAATTGTCAAAGGCTCTCATCTGTCTATCGATTATGCACGACTTGGTTACGATGTAACGGCATTCTTAGGTATCTACCTGGAAAAGAGTTCATTTTATGATCAGGCCGTAAAAGAATTACAGGAAATACCAGAAGTAGTCAATGTCCACTATACCACAGGAAATTACAGCATGTTTGTAAAAATAATCTGTAAAGACACACAACACCTAAGGCAGGTTCTTCATGATAAAATTCAAAAAGTATCTGGAATTCAACGTACTGAAACAAGTATTTCCCTGGAAGAATCTATAAACAGAAATATTAAGCTTTTTTGATGCTTGAAAACCAACATATTCCTTACTTCTCCTTAAAAAAAAGGTTTTTTGAACCTATATTTGGATGTTTTGTTCTAAATTTGTAAATTAAATTAGATTTGTTCTAAATAAGCTCCCACAACAAAAAAAGCGATGAGTGAGAATATAAAAATTCTGGAAGAAATAACAAGCTCTGAGTACAAATACGGTTTCGAGACTAAAATTGAAGCGGATTCTGCACCTAAAGGGCTGAATGAAGATATTGTGAAGTTCATTTCAGCAAAGAAAAATGAACCGCAGTGGCTTCTGGAATGGAGACTGAAAGCATACAGACACTGGTTGACTCTTACAGAACCACACTGGCAGAATGTTAACTATCCAGCAATTAACTATCAGGACATTATATATTACTCTGCGCCTAAGCCTAAAGTAAAATTAAACAGCCTGGACGAGATCGACCCGGAGTTGAAAGCAACCTTTGACAAACTGGGCATCTCTCTGGATGAGCAGAAAAGACTTTCAGGTGTTGCTGTGGATGCCGTAATGGATAGCGTTTCTGTAGCTACCACCTATAAAGGAAAGCTTGCAGAACAAGGAATTATATTCTGTTCTCTGAGCGAAGCTGTGCAGGAGCATCCTGAATTGATCAAGAAATATCTGGGGTCAGTAGTTCCCATGACAGATAATTATTTTGCTGCGCTTAACTCTGCAGTATTCAGCGATGGATCATTTGTATATATTCCTAAAGGCGTAAGATGCCCGATGGAACTATCTACGTACTTCCGTATCAATGCTGCCAATACAGGCCAGTTTGAGCGTACTTTAATTGTTGCAGAAGATTCAAGTTATGTAAGTTACCTTGAAGGTTGTACAGCACCGATGAGAGACGAAAATCAGCTTCATGCGGCCGTTGTTGAGCTTATAGCAATGGACAATGCTGAGATCAAATATTCTACTGTACAAAACTGGTACCCTGGAGACAAAGATGGTAAAGGAGGTATTTATAACTTCGTTACCAAAAGAGGTATCTGCAGCGGTGTGAATTCAAAAATATCCTGGACACAGGTTGAAACCGGATCTTCTATAACCTGGAAATATCCAAGCGTAATCCTTAAAGGAGATAACTCTATCGGAGAATTCTACTCTGTCGCTGTGACAAACAACATGCAGCAGGCAGATACAGGAACCAAGATGATCCATATCGGTAAAAACACAAAAAGCCGCATTGTATCAAAAGGTATATCTGCAGGAAAAAGCCAGAACAGCTACAGAGGTCTTGTAGAAGTGATGAAGAGAGCTGAAAATGCAAGAAACTTTTCTCAGTGTGACTCTCTTCTTATGGGAGATAAATGCGGTGCACATACATTCCCTTATATTGAAGTAAAAAACAATACAGCTACTGTAGAGCACGAAGCTACTACTTCTAAAATCGGAGAAGACCAGATATTCTATTGCAATCAAAGGGGAATAGGTACAGAAGCTGCAGTGGCATTGATTGTTAACGGATACTGCAAGGAAGTATTAAATCAGCTTCCTATGGAATTTGCAGTTGAAGCGCAAAAACTTCTTGCTATCAGTCTTGAAGGAAGTGTCGGTTAACCGATTTAATTAGATATTTTCAGCATTAACAATAATGCTCCCGGAGATTCAGCTATAGGCTTTATCCCCGGGAGCTTTCAACATTTAAATTCAACATTCAACAATAACTTTTATGTTAAAGATAAAAGACCTTAAAGCTTCCGTAGATGGAAAAGAAATTCTGAAAGGAATAAACCTGGAAGTAAAGGCTGGCGAGGTTCATGCGATCATGGGACCTAACGGATCAGGAAAAAGTACACTTGCCTCTGTACTTGCAGGTAGAGCAGATTACGAAGTAACAGGCGGAAGTGTTGAGTTTTTAGGAAAAAATTTATTGGATCTTGCTCCTGAAGAGAGAGCTGGAGAAGGTGTATTCCTTGCATTTCAGTATCCGGTAGAAATACCTGGAGTTTCTAATACAAACTTTCTGAAAACTGCAGTGAATGAAATTCGCCAGTACCGTAAGCAAGAGCCTCTTGATTCTGTAACATTCCTGAATATAATGAAGGAAAAAATGAAGCTTGTTGAAATCGATCAGGCTTTGTTGAAAAGATCTCTGAACGAAGGATTCTCCGGAGGTGAGAAAAAAAGAAATGAAATATTCCAGATGGCAATGCTTGAGCCTAAGTTATCAATCCTTGATGAAACAGATTCAGGACTTGATATCGATGCATTGAGAATTGTTGCTAATGGCGTAAATAAATTAAAGTCCAAAGAAACAGCTTCAATTGTAGTTACCCACTACCAAAGACTTCTGGACTATATTGTTCCTGATTTTGTACATGTGTTATACAATGGACGTATTGTTAAATCAGGCACAAAAGAACTTGCATTTGAGCTTGAAGAAAAAGGTTACGATTGGATTAAAAACGAAGTAAAGGCAGGATCTGCAGTTTAAACCATGAATTTAACAACTACAGAAGAACTGGTAAAAACCTTCAACGAAAATTCAAAGAAGCTCTCTCCTGCTCAGTCTGATGTCAGGAAAGATGCAATCTCTGCATTTCAGAAACAAGGTTTTCCGGGAAGAAAACACGAAGAGTGGAAATATACCAATCTAGCTCCTGTATTAGGAAGAGATTATCTGATTGAGGATACCACCACCCTTAATAAAAAAGATATAGATGGTTTATTGCTTTCATCAATGGAAGCAAATCATCTTGTTTTTGTTAATGGAAACTATAACAAAGAGCTTTCATCGGTAAACGCTGAGGAACCAATTGTTATCAGTGATCTGAGTCAGGCTGGTGATATCAACGAATATCTTACAGCTTCGTCTATCACACTTAATGATAGCCTTACTGAGCTCAACACAGCATTGGCTAATGGTGTTGTGATAACTGTAAAAAAAGGGAAAGTAGTAAACAAGCCGATTATTATTCATTTTGTTGGCGATGGCAGAAAGGGTAATATTTTCGCCAATACAAGAAACATTTTCATTCTTGAAGAAAATGCTCAGGCTACGTTTATTGAAAACTATTCTACAATAGGCTCAAACGCTCATTTCTCAAACAACATTACTCAAATTGTTGTAAAGAAAGATGCTTTTGCAACCTATTATAAAATACAAAATGATGCCCAATCTGATCATGTTGGTACAACGCAGGTATACCAGCCTGAGAAAAGCAATTTTGCAGCCACGACAATTACTCTAGACGGAGGTATTATCAGAAACAACCTTAACATCCGCCTTTCTTCAGAATATTCTGAGGCATCTATGGTCGGATTGTATATGGTAAAAGGCAATACACATATAGATAACCATACCCTTGTAGATCATGCAAAAGCCAACTGCTACAGCAATGAGCTATACAAAGGTTTACTGGATGATAAATCAACAGGTGTATTTAACGGAAAAATCTATGTAAGACAGGATGCACAAAAAACAAATGCATTTCAGTCGAACAAAAATATCCTTCTAAGCAAGGACGCTACCATGAACACAAAACCTCAGCTTGAAATATTTGCTGATGATGTTAAATGTTCACATGGAGCAACAACAGGTATGATGGATGAAGAGCCATTGTTCTATTTGAGGTCAAGAGGGATCAGTGAGAAAAAAGCCAAAGCCTTGTTAATGCACGCTTTTGCTGCTGACATCCTTGAATACATCAAACTGGAGCCATTGAAAGAATTGCTTGATCAGACCATCCTCGACAGATTAAGTTAAGATAAAAGTTAAGTAAGATGAGTGGAACAAAGATAAAAGGGTTAGACCTTACGGCAATAAGAGAAGAATTTCCTGTACTGGATCAACAGGTAAACGGGAAGCCTCTTGTTTATTTTGACAATGCAGCGACCACTCAGAAACCCAAGGCGGTTATCGACAGCCTTGTAAGTTACTATTCATCTTACAATGCCAATATCCATAGAGGCATTCATACACTTGCGGAAAAAGCTACTGCTGCTTTTGAAAGTACCAGAGAGGCTATCAGAGCTTTTATAAATGCTTCTTCTACAGAAGAAATCATCTTTACTAAAGGCACTACAGAGTCTATAAACCTTGTAGCAGCTACCTGGGGAAGACAAAATATTCATAAGGGTGATGAAATCATTGTTTCAGGACTGGAACATCACTCGAATATGGTTCCCTGGCAGATATTGGCCATTGAGAAAGGTGCTACTGTAAAGATCATTCCGGTGAATGAAAACGGAGAATTGATCCTTAATGAGCTGGAAAACCTGATTACAGCCAAAACCAAAATCATTGCCCTTAATCATGTTTCCAATGCGTTAGGCACCATTAATCCGATAGCTGAAGTGATCAAAATAGCGCACAGCAAAGATATTAAAGTGCTTATAGACGGAGCTCAGGCAGTTTCGCACCTTGACATAGACGTTCAAAAACTGGATGCTGATTTCTATGCATTCTCAGGACATAAGATGTACGGTCCTACTGGAATCGGTATACTGTATGGTAAAAAAGCCTTACTGGAAGAAATGCCGCCCTACCAGGGAGGAGGAGAAATGATCAAAGAAGTAACTTATGCTTCATGTTCATTTAATGAATTACCATATAAATTCGAAGCTGGTACTCCGAACATTGCAGATGCTATAGCTTTAAAGGCGTCTGTAGATTTCATCAATAGATTCGGGAAACCTGCGATAAGAGAGGTAGAGAATCAGCTTTTAGAATATGCTACTCAAAAAACTCTCTGCTATTCCTGGTCTGAAGATTAAAGGTACAGCAAAAGAGAAAGTAAGTGTAATCTCTTTTGTAATCGAAGGTATTCACCATCAGGATCTGGGCATTCTGCTTGATCAGGAAGGTATAGCGATAAGAACAGGTCATCATTGTACTCAACCATTGATGGGTCATTTCGGCATTCCTGGTACAGCAAGGGCATCCTTTGCAGTTTACAATACTTTTGAAGAAATAGACAGACTGGAAGCTGGAATTAAAAAAGCTGTAAAGATGTTGAAGTAAGGGAATTTCAAAAAATGAGCTCAGCAGAAAAAACAGTTAAGGAAATACAAAATCAGATAGTCGAAGAATTTTCACTTTTCGATGAATGGGATGAAAAATATGCATACCTGATTGAACTTGGTAAAAAACTGGAAATTCTTGATCCCTCTCATAAAACAGAGGAAAAGAAAATAAAAGGCTGTCAGTCACAGGTATGGTTAAATTCTTATCTGAAAGATGACAAAATTTATTACCAGGCAGACAGTGATGCAGTGATTGTTAAGGGATTGGTTAGTTTGCTTGTGAGAGTATTTTCAGGTCATCCGCCAGCAGAAGTTGCCCAAGCCGATATTGATTTTATTGATGAGATTGGCTTAAAGCAACATCTTTCTCCAACAAGATCTAATGGTCTTGTATCTATGCTGAAGCAAATGAAACTGGATGCTGTCGCATTTCAGGCATTATTGCAGTCCAAACAGTAAATAACTCCTAAATCATTATGAGTTCAGAAGAAACCAAATTAAATCATGACGATGAGGCGTTAAAAGAAAAAGTTCTTGACGCTATCAAAACGATTTATGATCCTGAGATTCCGGTAAATATTTATGAATTAGGATTAATTTATGATATTAATGTTTTCCCGGTAAATAACGTACATGTTGTGATGACCCTTACCTCTCCCTCCTGCCCCAGCGCTGGAACCATACCCGGAGAAGTTGAGCAGAAGATCAGAGAAATCGAAGGGATCAACGATGTAAGTGTAGAACTGACTTTTGATCCTCCTTACCATCAGGACATGATGAGCGAGGCGGCCAAACTTGAGCTGGGCTTTTTATAGAATTTGTGAGTGAACACTCAAAATGTCAATAGGTTAATAACCAATTTTAAAAAATCAAAAATCACTAATCCAATAGCTTAAAGATATGTATCCAGAAGCACTAGTTGCGCCAATGCGCGCAGATCTAAGCACTGCCGGATTTCAGGAATTAAAATCACCTGAGCAGGTAGATCAGTTGCTTAAAAATGAGAAAGGTACTGTGTTGCTTGTTGTAAATTCTGTATGCGGTTGCGCTGCAGGAGCAGCAAGACCAGGAGCGAAACTTGCAGTAAGCAGAAGTAAAGTAAAACCTGACGTATTGGCAACTGTTTTTGCAGGTGTAGATACTGCAGCCGTTCAAAAGGCAAGAGAATATTTCCTTCCTTATCCTCCTTCATCTCCTTCCATGGCTATTTTCAAGAATGGAGAACTGGTACATTTTGTTGAAAGACATCATATTGAAGGAAGATCTGCTGAAATGATCGCTGAGCACCTTCAAATGGTATTTGAAGAACTTGCTTAAGTTTTAACTAAAAGGTTGCCGGGGACGTATATTTCTCAGCAACCTTTTGCTTTTTGATGTACTTTTAAAAAGTAGCCAATTATTTATTGGAATTTAAAGCAAGCTGATTCCGCCTTTTTATTCCAACAAATTTTTAACGGAAATAGTATGAATAACACTCCAACTTTTGAGAATAGCATCATTTCAATGTCATATTTAGGACAAGTACTTTTAGTCGATTACAAAAAGAGATCGATAATTGACCTTAAGGCGGTAAAAAATTCAGTTCAGGAAAGAGAAAAATTTATCAAAAATGCACCGCTACTGGTTATCGCTGACATCTCCAAAATTGAATATTTTACTAAAGCCGCCAGGTCTTATTTAGCTGGCCCCTCCAACAAAACAGCAGCTACTGCTATCGTTTTCCGTTCTAAAATTCAGGAAGTAATTGGCAATATCTACATTAAGTTTCATAAGCCTAAAACCCCGGTAAAATTATTTACCAGGATTTCAGATGCTCAGGAATGGCTTCAGACTTTTTTAAAGCCATAATATTATAATAATTACGGTTGAAAAGAAACCGGCTTCCCTTCTACTACAATTTTTGCTATCCTCGGAGATTTCCATCCTGGTTGACCTAATCCTTTTTCCCATGCAAGAAAATCTGCTTTCAGCTCTTCTACCTTTTGAGTTAACTTTAAAGAAAGATCTTTTTTTTCATACGGATCATTTTTAAGGTCATATAAAAATGTCGTCTTATCATTATCATTTACCAGCAGCTTATAATCACCTTTTCTGATAGTCTTTACAAAACCATTTCTCCAGTACAAGATCTCGTGTGGATTTTTCTTATTAACCCCTGTTATATATGGTAATAAATCAACGCCATCATAGCTTCTGTCTGCCGGTAACTTTGTTGCTGTGGCTGAAGCAAAAGTCGGGAATAAATCCAATGTACTTACAGGAGCTTCGTAGACTGTCCCGGCTTTGATCTTTTGGGGCCACTTTATAAACAAAGGCGTCCGTATTCCGCCTTCATAGTGCGTTAACTTTCCTCCTTTCAAAGGATAGTTGATGTTCTCATAGCTTCCATCGTATAGGGTAATACCTTCTTTGGTGCCATTGTAATTGAGTTTGTGATAGGTTGAACCGTTATCTCCTGAAAACACAACGATTGTATTAGAATCTAATCCTTCCTGCTTTAATTTGTCAAGAATTCTTCCTACTGCCTGATCCAGACTCACCGTCATAGCTAGCAGAATGCGCTGTTGTTCGTCTTTGATGTGTGTTAACTTATCATAATCTTGTTTTACAGCCTGCAATGGTGTATGGATTGCTCCGAAAGGCACATAGAGAAAAAAATGGTTTGTCTTTATTCACGTCAATAAAACTAACAGCTTCTCTTGCTATTGCTGAGGTCTGGTATTCCTTCTCATCAACAAGCTCTCCATTCCTGAATATACCGGTAGCAATAGGATCTCTCTTCCACTGATATTTATTAGTGTTAGAGGCATAATGATGATAGCCTTCCTTATTTTTAAAGGTCACTTTCTCTTGATCATTTTCATCTGTATAATATAAAGTAGAACCACCATACCAGCCCCAGCTATAATCAAAACCACGCTGATGTGGTCTGTAACCATCATAAAAACCGGCATGCCATTTACCAATGATTCCTGTTGTATAACCATTCTTCTTTAACAACTCAGCATAATTAATTTCCGTTGAAGGCACGCCTTGCGTTTTCTCGTCAGGGGCTATTTTCTGTTCAAGCAGGCTTTTAACATATTTTACACTGTCGGCAGTGTAAGCTGAAAAAGATGGATAATGCAGGTGAAACTCTGATCCAAAACGTTGCTGGTATCTTCCTGTAAGCAAGGCCGCACGGGAGGCACAGCAAATCGGCGCTGTAACATAGTTCTGTTTAAACCTGACACCTTCATTGGCTATGGCATCAATATTCGGTGTCTGAATATATTTGTTCCCATTAACTGATGGTACATTCTGACCAAAGTCATCCGCAAAGATGAAAACGATATTAGGTTTATTCACAAGGGATTTATCGCTTTCCACTTTTGTTTCATCACTGTTTCTCAGTGAAGTAAAAATAACTGCACTACCAGCCAGCACTAAGCCTGCTGAAATTAGCCATGTTCTTTTGCTCATATATTTGGGTGATTTTTAAGTTTCAAAAATGTAATTGTGTAATCATAATCTCATCTTAATCCCACTCACGAAAGAGAAGGACTATGATGAACGCAAATGAGACGCCAGCATGGTGTCTCTATAAAAGGTATTGCATGATATTAAACATAGGGCTAACACCCTATGCTGACAAAATACCACCCCCTCCGGGGGCTCAATGGTTCCAACCATTTACTTGATAATAAATTCAACCTTTTAGAATCCTCACAGTTGTTTACTTTCCGCTTTCCGCTTTAAGCTTTAAGCTTTCAGCTTTTAACTTTAAGCTTACAACTTCCCTACTGTACATCCATCGGTTTTGGAGGAATGTATTTACCATCTTTATCCAAAGGTCTTTCATCAGCATATTTTGGAATAACATAACCCACAGCTTTTTCCTGCTTTGAAAGTTCCTGCTGTAATTGCTCCTTTAGTTTCGCTGCTTCATTCCAATTTATCAGATTATTAGATTCATTTGGGTCTTTGGTTAAATCAAAAAGTTCATTCCACTCATTCTGTCCGGGATAAACAATAAGCTTACTTGTCTCTGTACGAACAGCTTTAATTGTAGGAGTTGTAGTTCCATCTTCATAGAAGTATTCGTAAAGGAAAGAAGTCCTCCAGTCTTTAATTTTATTCTCTATAAGTGACACCCAGCTCTTACCCTGATAAGATTTAGGGGCGCTGATACCAGCTAAATCAAGAATGGACGGAGCCTGGTCAAGGTTCAACACCAGTTTATCTATAGTCCTTCCTTTAGGAAATCTTGCAGGGTAACGAACGAGAAGAGGAATTCTCATAGATTCTTCATAGGCAGCACGTTTATCACCTAATCCATGCTCACCAAAGAAGAAACCATTGTCGCTTGAAAAAATTACAACAGTATTCTCTGCCAACTTCAATGAATCCAATACATTCAAGATTCTTCCGACATTTTCGTCAATTCCTTTTAAAGCTCCGAAATATCCTCTGATTGTCTTCTCATTGTTATCTGTCCATGATGTGCTCTTGTTCTGAGCGATGTTTGTATTTTTTATTTTCGATTCAATCTTGTTTTTATACGGAGCCTCCAGATGTTCATTCGATGGCTTTATCAGTTCAACATCCGCATAAGTATTGGTATGTCTAACAGGAGGTTGAAAAGGTCCATGTCCTGATTTATATGCAAGCACCAAAGCAAATGATTTATCTTTATTTCCTTTTATATAATCAAGCGCAAATTCTGTTGTGACGTCATCCACCCAACCCACAGTAGGTTGGCTTACTCCATTAATCTCTAATGGACAATCAAAATAAGCTCCTTGCCCTACAAAGCTTACGGAATAATCAAATCCTGGTCTCTTCCCAGTTTCTTTTCCCATATGCCATTTACCAAAAAATGCTGTTTTATAACCAACTTTCTTCAACAATACCGGGTATGTTTCCAATGTATCTGTAAAGTTTGTATGGTTATTAGCAATTCCATTTAAATGATTATACCTTCCTGTGAGCAAGGCCGACCTGCTTGGAGAACAAAGAGAATTGATTACAAATGCATTTCTAAAGCGGACACCTTCATTTGCGATTCTATCAAGATTGGGGGTTTTAAACCATGGGAAACGGGCATTAGCTCCCTGTTCATCCTGAACAACGCTTAAAGCATCATATCTTTGATCATCAGTATAAATAAAGATGATATTAGGTTTAGCGTTCTTTAGATTTGCTTGTGCATGAGCTTTTCCCAAAGTCAGGCAAAGGGCCAGGATTGAAAACAGGTATCTCTTTTTCATTTCTTTAGTTTTATTTTAATTATTCCTTTCCTCCCCCTTTAAGTCTCGGGGCATTGGGAGCGTTAACTTTTGGCAGAAATGCTATCAATTCTTTTTTAACACTCGCATATTTCGGATCATTAGCGATATTCTTCCATTCCTGAGGATCTGTATCATGATCATACAATTCTTCAGTCCCGTCTTGGTAAACGATATATCGATATCTCTCATTCCGGACAGAATGATTACCCAAGCCATGCGTAGTAACAGAAGCATAATTCCATGATGCTAAAGGATTTTTTAACAGAGGCACTATGCTATTTCCTTCTAATCCGGGTTTTGAAGGCAATTGACATAAATCTATCAATGTAGGATAAATATCCATTAGGTTTACAGTTCGTTTCACTACTGTATTGGCTTTTGTAATACCAGGAGCTATAACAATAAACGGAACTCTTGTTGCTTCTTCCCAAAGGGCAAACTTTCTCCAATGCTCCTTCTCTCCCAAGTGCCAGCCATGATCACCAAAGAGTACGATGATCGTATTGTCTTTATACTTACTCTTATTCAAAGCATTCACCAGTCTCCCGATTTGTCCATCAGCGAAAGTATTGCTTGCCAGATACCCTTGAACAGCTTTTTTCCATTGACCTGATTCAACAATAAACTTATGATCTCCATCTGGCTTAGCGATTGCCACTCCTGCAGCAGGAACATCAGACAAGTCGTTGGGTATTACAGAAGGCAAAGTAATTTTATCCAATGGATATAAATCGAAATACTTCTGTGGAACATACCATGGAAGATGCGGCCTTGTAAAACCTATTGCCAGAAAGAATGGCTTATCGTGGTTTTTCTCAAGAAAATCAATTCCTTTAGAAACTGTTTTATAATCGCCCATGTCTTCATCCTTCACATTCACAGGGCTCCAGTCAAAGTGTGATTTACCATTAACAGGTGCCGATGCCGGTTGTGGATCTTTTGGAACACCATGGTAGACCGGCCATGATGCATCGTCATTGTAACTGTTATGGTAAATTTTACCAGCTGCTTCCACTTCGTAGCCATTGGCTGTGAAATACTGCGGCAGAGTCACAGCGTCTTTTAATACAGGCCTCCATGGCTGATCATTGTGATAGACACCTGATGTAGCAGGACGCACTCCTGTAAGTAAACTGGCTCTTGAAGGATTACAAGCCGGAGCAGAACAATAAGCTTTTTCAAACCTCACACCCGACTTAGCCAGCTTGTCCAGATTTGGCGTAATAATTCCTTTATAACCACCAAAGGGCTCTATCCAATCATTCATATCATCAACAGCAATGAACAACACATTATACTTTCCAGCAGATTGTGCCTCACTTATGTTGTGATTCAAAAATACTATTGCGATAACCAAAACAATCGCTCTTTTAAATGTACTCAAACTCATTATATGATTATTGTATGATATTAATTTTATTGTACTATAATTAGGTTAGGGTTCCACCTTACTAACAAACATTGCCCATCCCAAAGGTGACTTTTTTTTCACGATTCATTTATATAAAGCATAAGGCCTGCATAATGGATAGAGAGACGTCAGCATGGCGTCTTTACAAAGGGTATTGCATGATATTATTTTTCCTCCAATGAAACATAGGGCTTACACCCTATGCTGACAAAATATCACCCCCTCCGGGGGCTCAGAGCTTCAAACTTTCTCTAATTGTGTTTACTCATCAACATGCAGAGCCTTTAGATAGAGAGACGCCAGCATGGCGTCTCAACAAAGGGTATTGCATAATAGATTTCTTTCCCTCTCCAAAACATAGGGCTAACACCCTATGCTGGAATAATACCACCCCCTCCGGGGGCTCTGTAGGTTTAAAATTTTTACTTTGATATAAAACACTCACTAAAGTCTTTCTTCTAAATAAGAAGGACTTCATAAAGTATTGTAAACCTCATTGTTGCCTACTTTAAGCTTTCAGCTTTTAACTTACAACTTATCTAGGTCTCGGTGTTACAGGAAGAGGCAGGTAATCTTCATTAAGGATCATCCATTCCTGAAGTTTAGCTTTAAGTTTTTCTTCTATTTCTTTATACTCAGGTTTTCCTGAAAGATTGTTGAATTCATTGGGATCAGACTGTTCATCAAAAAGCTCAAACATTGACCTTCTTTCAGAGAATAAAAGCTTATCCCATTTTTCTTCAAGCTTTCCTTCATTATGAAGTTGCTGTAGTTCAAGCCAGAAAGGTTGTCCGGAGAAATCAACAGGATAATAAGGCAATTGCCATAGTGCATTATAGATTAACTTATATCTGTCTGAAACAACTGTTCTGCCGAGATCGAAGTGAGCAGTATTTGTAGGAAGACCTGAACCATGTGCACCTCTTACAGCATAGATGTATTCATGCGCCTGGAAGGGCTTACCCTGAAATGAAGGAACAATACTCACTCCGGTAAATTCTTTTGGTGCTACAATACCTGCGACTTGTAATAATGTCGGAGCAATATCTTCTCCTGATACTAAAATATTGCTTACCTGCCCTGGTTTGATAAGGTCAGGATGTCGCATGATTAACGGAACATTCAATCCTGTCCTGTACAATGTTCCTTTACCTCTGACAAGTGCACCACCATTATCTCCCATGAAGACAATCAATGTATTTTTATCCATTCCCCTTCTCTTCAGTTCTTCAAACACTTTTCCTACTTCATGATCAAGACGCTGAATTTCTCCAAGATATCCTGCGAAATCTTTTCTTAATAACTTCGTATCAGGCCAACCTTCCGGAATTTTGATAGTATCAGGATCGGGTTCAAATTCTTTAGCATTAAAGATTCGGTGAGGATCTGAATAACCTAACTGAAGAAAGAATGGTTTTCCTTTGGGAACTGTATTCAGGAAGTCATTATACTGATAATAAATACTATCCAAGTTTCCGGTAGTCTTTAAATAATCTACACGATTCTTAAAGGTCTCCAGGTTATATTTATCAAACACTTCTTCCGATACTGCTGTTGTTCTCGCACCATTTAAGTGAAAGTTTCTTCCGCATACACCCGTGTAATAACCTCCCTTTCTTAGTAATTCAGGATAAGAAAATACATCTGCTGATAAAGGCGCTGTAAAGCGAGTCATGCGAATATCAAGTGTAGACCTTCCGGTCATGATAGCAGCTCTTGAAAGCACGCATTGAGGTGCTGTGGTATGAGCCCTGTTATAAACTATGCCTTCTTTGGCAAGTTTATCAAGGTTCGGAGTTTTTACAGGATAACCATAGCATCCCAGAAAAGGTACGCTATGGTCATCTGATAAAATGAATAATATATTAGGTTGGTTTTGTTTTTCCTTTTTTACAGTCCCAGCCAACAGGGCACTTGAGAATAAACTTACAATTGTAAAAATTACGCCTGCACTAACTCTTGTCATATTAAGATTAAGATTAATTTTTATCTTCTGCTGTCTTATCTTTCACACATCTGAAGCCAAGATTATTAGAAGCGCTGGTTACCTCTCCTTTGCCTCTGCTTCCGCTTTTATATCTGATGCAATACTGATCACTACAAAGGAATGAACCACCTTTTTGAACACGTTTAACTGCTGATGGTTCATCCGGATCAAAGCTATCTTCAGGACCTTGTGGATTTACTTTAGGACTTTTTGAAAAATAATCTGGGCGGTAGTAATCGCTGCACCATTCCCATACATTTCCTTCCATGTCATACAAACCATAAGGATTGGAGGGGAAGGTCTTCACAGGTGCCACACCCGCATAGCCATCTTCAATAGTATTGTTATCAGGAAAGCTTCCCTGATAAATATTAGCTCTCCATTTACCATTGGGTTTTAATTCATTACCCCAGTAGAATTTATTATTGCCTTGTCCACCCTGAGCAGCAAACTCCCATTCTGCTTCTGTAGGTAGCCTTTTTCCTGCCCACTTGGCATATGCCACAGCATCTTCATAACAAACATGAACAACAGGCTCATTTTCTTTTCCTTCAATCGAAGAAGACGGACCGAAAGGATGATTCCATGTTGCACCATGAACATACGTCCACCACTGCAATGCATCATTCAGATGTACTTGTCCGTTAGGAGGTGTAAATACTGCTGATCCTGGTACTAACTGATCTGAAGGAACGCCTGGATAGTCTTTAGGATCCAATGGTTGTTCTGCAACTGTTACATAGTGAGTTGCTTCGACAAACCTGGCGAACTCGGCATTGGTAACTTCATGTTCGTCCATATAAAATCCATTTACCGTTACCTCATGCAAAGGATGAGCATCAGGAAAATCAGGATTGTCAGACCCCATAAGAAATTTGCCCCCAGGTATCCAAACCATTTTTGATTCAGCTTTTACCTGAGAGGATTTTTGCTGTTCATTCAGAACATCTTTCTTTTGTGTATTGCTATTCTGGCAAGCAGAAAGGTGGAGCAGGAATAATAAGGTAAGTATGGTTCTATTTATATTCATTATAATAAAATTTGGTGATTCATAAATGGAATGCTGGCGTTTAGGAAAGTAGCCCCAAAAACACAACATATTAAACTACAGACAAATATGCATCACAACACATTTACCCTACTAATTCTATAGACAAAGTAAAATAGTAGTTTTTAGGTTTCCAAGTAAAAAACGAAATTGTTTTTTACAGTACATCTAAACAGATAATCAATAGGTGGATATATCAGGAATATCTATTCCTCTGTTTTAACTCTGCCCTTTTTACCACTATAGTCTGGTTTGGAAACATCAAGAGCCTGAACTTCAGGATAAGCTTTATAAAACTCCTCCTGCATCTTTTCTTTAGATGATCTGTTCAGATAGACATTCACCAAAGGGTCATTGGTTCTTTTCATCCAGGCTTCCAAATCTTTTCTAAAGATTTCAAGGTCTTTCTGAAGTTTAGGATCATTAACAAGATTCTTCAGACAGTCAGGATCCTTTTCAAGATCATATAACTCTTCCGGAACACGGATACGGTAGGTATGAACTCTTTCGGCAGCTGCAGCATTGCTTCCAGCTGCCGCCTCCAATGCTTTCATTGTCAGCCCTTCATTGTTATTAGCATATACACGCTCACCATCAGACCAGGCATTAAATATATAACTGTACTTCTTTGTCTGAATGCTTCTCATAGGAGTCGGACCTCCACCATTCTTATAATCAATCTGTGTATAAACTTTATCTCTACCCTGCTGACTTTCTCCTTTCAGCAAAGGGACAAGAGATCTTCCATCAACCTTTTGTGGAGCGCTAATATTCACAGCATCAAGAATTGTAGGAAGATAATCTATGGTTGAAATAAAATCTTTGCTATTGATGCTACCTTTTTTAGTGACTCCTGGCCAGGATATAATAAACGGCGTTCTATTGCTTGCATGATAAGTATTGGCTTTAGCAAAAGGTATAGCAATACCATTGTCAGAGATTAACAGAACCAAAGTACTTTCAGCTAAACCAGACTCATCAAGTGCCTGAATGATTCTACCAAAAGTATCATCCAGCCTTTTTACTGAATTAAAATAATAGCTTAACTCTGTTCGTACCTGCGGAAGGTCTGTGACAAAACCGGGAACCTGAATTTCATCAGGAGCATATATTCTGGATGGTTTCTCTGCCCCATTCTTTAATGGTTCACCGGGGATATGATAAGGCCTGTGCGGATCATGAGAGTTCACCATTAGATAAAAAGGCTTATCACTATCTTTACTTAATGATAAAAATTCCTTGATCCTATCATAATACAACTGTGGACTACGACCATCACCCAATTCATGCTGATCTTTCTCATAATCCCATTTAAAATCTCGTTTAGGAGTAGAGTGACCTAGCTTACCTAATATACCAAGGTAAAAACCATTATCCCTTAAAAGCTCCATCAATAAAGGGATAGAAGTACCGTCTTTCATCTTCACAAAACCATTGACTCCGCTATTATGGCTATAAAGTCCGGTAGCGAGTACTCCACGACTGGGAACACAAATGGCAGCATTTACAAAGGCCTGATTAAACCGAAGCGCTCTTTGTGCAAATTGATCTATATTAGGAGAAATATCTTTTACAGTTGAACCGTAACACCCCAGGGAATTTCTATCCAAGTCATCTGCGGTAATCAATAAGACATTCAGCTTTGCTTTCTTCTCTGAAGATTCATAAACAATTGAATCTGCTTCTGTGCTATTTGATCCGGGAACTGCTGATGCCAGCAGAACCCGAAACATAACGATATTAAATACTATTACTCTTTTAAACATCTTTACTCTACTTTACTTCTTTACTGGGTAATGGTCAGATTAGCGAATTCCCCTCCTGAGCCTTCGCCTGTCCATAAACCTATCGTTCCCGTTTTTCTGTCATTCAATTTATTTACTACTAAAGAAGGCTTAGCCGAATTATTTACAAACACCTTTACTTCTTTCTCTCCCACTTCTATTTTTGCATGAAACCAGTCATTAGGATCAGGTTCTGGTGTTACAGCTTTTTCATACTCTCCATTCTTTTTCATCTCTAAGTTTTTTCCAGGGAAAATCAGGATGATTGATATACTGAACTGCATGAGTATGTCTAATGGAATCAGTGGCTTTAAAATTGAAAGGTCTGAAATAAATACCATCAAATGTCTTGTTATCAACTCCATGGAATGCAACCCCGATAAAGCTCTTCTGAAAAACATCTTTGCCTTTAAGATCCAGCTCTATTGTTCCTTTGGAAAACTTAACATCTTTTATCCAGACTATTCCTTCTCCCTCCTTTTCACTGATCTTTACTGCGCTGTATTTCTTATCAGGAGAAGTGGTTACTTCTCTATTTACGGCTATCAGCTCTTTTTTCGCAAGAAGCTTACCCAAATCATACTGTGATGTCTGTGATGTCTTTGTTTTCTGAGTCAATAATGCTGCTCTTCCATTACTGACATCACATGCATTTTTTCCTTCTGCTTTTTTAGTTACTGTCCTTGATCCTCCTTCTGCTACTTTAGGATCCTGAACACTCTTAAATGCAGCTATTATTGCAATCAGACTAAACCCTATAATACCTAAAATGGTGGTGGTCCTCTTGTTTTTCATATATCTCTATTCTTTTATAATTGCTTCAGATTTATTCACTGCATAATTCTTCCTCAATTTAGCTGAAAGGTCTTTTATTGTTTCAGCATATTTAGCATCATTGGCAAGATTGGTAAATTCATCTTTGTCATTCTGATGATCATACAACTCAACTCCTGCTTTACCTTCATCCCACTCTGTATATCTCCATTTTTCCGTACGGATACTTCTTCCCATAATATCTTTTCTTTTTACCTGAGTATAGGCTGGTTTGTCCCAGGTTGCAGAAGGATTCTTCAACAAAGCTGTAAGGCTCTTTCCTTGTATATGTTTAGGAGCAGGTAACCCGCATAATTCAGCAAGTGTAGGATAGATATCAAGAAGCTCTACAGTTCTGGATGAGGCTTTACCGCCCTGACCTGGAATAGATATGATCAATGGCACTCTTGCAGAGTTTTCGAATAAACTTTGCTTCATCCATTGTCCATGCTGACCAAGGTTATACCCATGGTCACTCCAGAACACAATGATGGTATTGTCTGAAAGTTTTAAACGATCCAAAGCATCCAGAAGTCTGCCTACCTGAGCATCCATGAAAGATACAGTTGCATAATAAGCTCTCTGAGCTTCTCTCCTTTTCTGCTCATCAAGGCCCCAGTGAGGAGGAGTTGTAAATAAAGCAGCTTCAGGAACATCTGTTAAATCGTTTTCTTTTTCTTTAGCTAAAGGCACTTTGTTTTCATCATATAAATCAAAGTACTTTTGAGGGGCAACATAAGGAGAATGAGGTCTGAAAAATCCTACAGCAAGAAAGAATGGTTCATTTTTCTTTTCTTCCAAAATTTTAATAGCCTCATTAACAATTAAACCATCCGTTTGCTCTTCATCAGTCCCCTCTGTTGCTCTATAGGCCAGAGCACTTCCCAGATGTCTTTCAGGTGTAAGATTTTTTATCAGAGCTTCTTCTGCTTTATCTCTTCCTTTAGGATTAATTCTTACATTCCAGGAAATAGAATCATCAAGACCATTGGTACCAATCTGACTTGGTACTCCATAATGGAAGATTTTTCCTACACGCGCACTGTAGTAATCATTGTTCTTGAATAACTGAGGCAGCGTTACTACATCAGGAAGATTTTTTCTGAAATGTGTTTGTAATTCATAGACACCATTAACATCAGGTCTTGTACCAGTAAGCAAAGAAGTTCTGCTTGGACTACACAAAGGAAACTGATTATAGGCTTTATCAAATCGAACTCCCCTGGCAGCAAGTCTGTCAATATTTGGAGACTTTACAAAAGTATTTCCAAAGCATCCTAAATCGTTGTTTAAATCATCTGCTGCGATGAACAGCACATTATACTTTTTCCCTGGTTTAGGTTTATCTGAAACAGAAGCAATAGCAGCTCCAAATATGAAAACAGATAAAACTGAAAAGATAATTTTATTTTTCATTGAATTATAAAATTGTAGCGTTATAATCTTGATTGAATTATAAATAGTGAGTTAATACTTGACCTTACTTCTCTTCAGAAATCGTTATCTTATCCTTTTTGGCAAATTCAATGACAACTTTTTTCAACTTACCATTGAATTCAAAAGGCACCTGATATCTGTCTGAAACGGGAGCTATGAGATCTCTTCCCACATCCGTTCCATCTACTTTGTTTCCTGCATATACAGTTGCTTCCTTCTTTGTAAAGCTTCTTTCGGCAATTTTTTCGTTATTGATGTAAAGCGCTTCAGTCCCTGCAATTTCATCTCCACCATTAAAATTGTAGTCAAATCGGAATACTGACTTACCTTTAGGAAGAGGTTTATCTAATACTAGGTGAGCTATCTGATTGTTGGACTTATGAGCAAACTGTAACTTACCTTCTTTTATAAAAAGGCTTATTCCAACATTCTCACCACCAAGAGCAAACAAAACTCCTTCTTCTTTACCGGTTACCAATTCAACTTCTGCTTTCACACTAAATGATTTACCTTCATATAAAGGATTGCTCACTCCGACAAGGTGATCAACTCCGGGATACAATGTAATGACAGATGATTTCCCATATATACTCCTGCCTTCAGGCATATTATGAGCAGTAAAGTCTTTCAATGGAAAAACATTGTACTTCTTCGCTTCTTCATCAAACAGAGCCTGTAATTCCTTAAGCTTTTCCGGATATTTTGAAGCGAGATTGATTCTCTCATTAAAGTCTTCATTCAGATTATACAGCTCCCATACATCCTTGCTGAAATCTATTTTCTTTCCTGACGGATCTGCTTTTTCACCAATGTTAATAGTCTCCCCTATCTCATGATGTGCACCAGCCTTCCAGCCATCTTTGTATATGGCTCTGGATCCGGCAATCTCATAATACTGCACTGTGTGACGTGATGGAGCTTTTGCATTTTCTACAGAATATGCAAGGCTTATCCCCTCTACAGCTTTCTGCTTGTATCCGTTGATGACCTCTGGTACTTCTGCTTTCGCGAGCTCTAAGGTCGTTGGCAACACATCAATCACATGTCCATACTGATGCCTGATGCCACCTTTTTCTTTAATAACTTTCGGATAGGAAATAATAAGAGGATTACGTGTACCTCCTTCTGTATTCGCGTCTGCTTTCCAATATCTGAATGGAGTATTGGTTGCCATTGCCCAACCAATAGGATAGTCGGTACTTGATTCATCTGTACCTATGATGTCTCGGGCATTCAATATCGCATCAATACGCTCTTCACCTTTCAACTTGTTTATCTGAGGATTAACAGTACCATATTGACTTCCGCCTTTGCTGGCTCCATTATCACCCAGAACAATAGCTATCAGCGTATTATCTAATTGATCTATCTGCTCTAAATAATTGATGATTCTGCCTATCTCATAATCAGTATAGGAATAAAAAGCAGCATATACTTCCATGAAATGAGCATAAGCTTTCTTCTCTTTTTTCTGACAAGTCTTTCCACGCTTTTACATTTGGATTACGTTCAGGAAGGACAGTATTAGCAGGAATAATACCCAGCTTCTTTTGTCTTTCAAATACAACTTTTCTGTATTCATCCCAGCCAAGATCAAACTTGCCTTTATATTTATCTATCCATTCCTTTGCTACCTGATGAGGGGAATGAGTAGCGCCAGTGGCAAGGTACAGAAAGAAAGGTTTTTCAGGATTTGAAGACTTCTGATTTGCAATGTATTTAATTGCTTTATCCGCTAATAACTCATTCAGGTGTTTTGTATTCGGCTCAATGCTTAACTTAGTCTGATCTTCCCATAACTCAGGATGCCACTGATCAGTAGCTCCCGGATGAAAACCATAAAAGTGATCAAAGCCTCTTCCCGTCGGCCATCTGTTAAATGGTCCTGCCTGAGAATTTTCCACAACAGGGGTTAAATGCCATTTGCCTAAAGCAAAAGTATTATAACCATTCTCTCTGAAAATCTCAGCTACTGTAGCTTTTTCAAAAGGAATACGCGTATCATATCCAGGGAAGTCAACAGCTGCAGGTGTTAACAAACCAATATGCACCGAATGGTGGTTTCTGCCTGTTAACAATGCAGCTCTTGTTGGAGAACATATTGCTGTAGTGTGAAAATTGGTAAATTTCAAACCGTTGTTTGCAATCTTTTCAAAATTTGGTGTCTCCACCAAACCTCCGAAAGGAGTCGTGGCTCCGAAGCCAGCATCATCAATTAAAATCCATACAATGTTAGGAGCATCTGGTGAAGCTTTTTTATTGAATTGAATTTTGTACGGTACAGACTCTGATAAAGTCTTGCCAATCTCTCCTTCAAACTTTTGCTCCGGACTGTATTGACCAAAGGAAGGAAGAGATAAAAAAAGAGATGCGACAAATGCAGCTCCTTTAGATTTAAGGTGGTTACTCATTTTATTAAAAGATTATGTTAATGCAATTAATGGCCGCTAACGGTTTTCTCAAGTGATGCTGATTTATTTTGAATAGCTAGTATTTCTTTCTCTATTACTGCAGTTGAACTGAAACCTGTTTTTTGCCATACTATTTTACCATCCTTATATAAAATCAATGTTGGTAAAGAATTTATATTCAGATCTATTCCCAATTGTTTATTCTCAAAGAATTCAATTTTTACAACTTTAAGATCTTTAGGATGATTTTGAGAAAGGCTGTCAATAACCGGTACCAGCTTCTTGCAGCCTCCGCAATATTTCGATCCAATGTCTACAAGCACAATGTTGTCAGATTGAATGAGCTTCTTATATTGATCGGAAGTAAGACCACTACCGGTAGCACTTTCCACCGACTTGCCTGATCCCACCCAATTGCTGAAACCGCCAGGGAGTTCATAAACTTCTGAAAAACCTTCTGATTGCAACTTCTTTCTCAGAGTCTTACTTCTTCCATTTCCAATAGAGTAAACAAACACCGGCTTATTATTTTTTAACTTGCTTACCTGTTTCTGGTAATCAGCTTCATCAGAGACGTTAAGGTTGATTGCCCCTTTTAAATGGTTTTGCTGATATTCTTCAAATGAACGGGCATCGATAATCTGAGCTTTAGCCCCTTCTTTATTCACTTTGTCTTCAAACTCTTTAAGCGTTAGAGATGCGCTTTTATCTTCCTGCGCCTGTATACTAAGAGAATAAGTAAAAGCAATAACCAATGTGAGTACTATTCTGATCATGTTTTTCATATCTTATATTTTATGTGTTAAAATTCTTTTTCTCCAAATTCACTTGATGGCAGCTTCAACTTTTTGGCAGACTGGGTTAGGCTGTAACTGATATTAATAAGGAATACATCCTTTTCCTGAATGTAATTGGTTGTTGTATAGAAGTTCACTCCTCTGGTTGTTATTCTCTGTTCATTGGATGGGATCAATCCCAAATCAATATTCTGCCATTGTATTAATGTGCTCAGCCTTCCATTCAGGAAAGTTTTTTTCAATGATAAATTCGGACTTACAAATCTTGAATCTTCACCTTGTGCAGTTGGTCTTTCAGACAGATAATTCAGATTGAACTGAAGAGACAAAGTTTTAGATAATTGAAAATTATGGTTGGTATTAAAAGAATAAGCAAAGGCCGAATTCCTTACCTGCACTGTATTATTGAACAGCGTACCGGCTATTCTATAGTTATAAATATTTCCTCCCAGATAAACAGACCACCATTTTACAGGCTTCACGTTTATACCTGTCTCAATTCCCCACACATGTGCTTTTCCGGCATTGGTGAATATCCTGTTCAGAATAGTATCGTTGTATGCACTATTCACTCTGTTTACCACATTTTTTATTTCCTGATTGTAAAGGGTAATAAAAACGGAGCCTTCATTTTTTATATCTTTTATAAGACCGATTTCGGAGAGGTTGACAAACTCAGGCAAAATTCTCGGATCCCCTTGTTCAAGTGTCTCTGAATGCTCTCTTTCCGGATATGGATTTAATTCATTGCTTGTGGACCTCTGAACCCTTCTGTTGAATCCTCCCTTCGCTCTTAGCGTACTATTAAGATTATAGCTTAAATTAAGTGAAGGAAATAAGCTTGATAAGTTAAGTTCATAAGGTTCATCAAGTTTATCAGCTTCAAATTTTCTGTAAGAATACTCGTATCTAAGTCCGGCTACATAACTTAACTTTTTGCCTTTTCCTGAATATTGAGAATAAACACTATGAATCTGATTGATAACCTTGATGTCTGCACTGAATTCAGGAACTATACTATATTGACCTGTCCCAAGTATGGCATCTTTATACATATAAGCTCCTGTCTGCTGCTGGTACCTTGCCTGATATCCGGTTTCCAGTTTACCCTTTCCAATACTTAAAGCATAATCAATTTTACCTCTAAGGCCATGGATCGGACTATTACCAGTGTTCAATACAAAATCCATGGTATCAGCATAATTATATAAGCTGGTATTAAGATTTTTGGTATATCCGTCAAGAACAGCATATTCATATAACCCTGACAGAGTCAACAGAGATTTATTCCTGAACTTATGGGAATAGTCAATATTTGCTAAAGAGAAGTTACCTAGTTTCTTTACAAGATTTGAGTTAAAGTATTCAATACTTGCCAAGGGTTGTTCAGTATTGACATCCTTTTTAAAGTTCTTATAATTTATATCTGCTCTTCTATACTGGATCTTTTGGCCATTGTAAAAACCAACATTGAATGTATTGGATTCATTGGGAGAGTATGTCACTAAAGCCCTTGCTGAATAATTGTTCCTTTTAAAACTTCTTTCTCCTTCAGATGGAAAAGACGTAAATCTGTTTTCGAAAGTGGTGTTTACATCACCTTCTCTTCTTCCTGCCAAATCATTCTGCTGGTAACTTCCGCCTATCGATACATCCCATTTCTCTTTTTTATAATTCAGGGTCGCGTCAATTCCGTATCTGTAAGGCTTTTCCCTATTTGAAAAATCATTAATACTTGGCAGACCGTATTGAATATTTGAAGTAAAGCTTAAGCCGTCATCCACGCCTTTCTTTGTGGTTATATTAATAATACCGGCCTTCCCATCTGCATCATACTTAGCAGAGGGAGATGTTATAATCTCAATATTTTCAATAGCATTTGCAGGGATCTGAGATAGCACTGTTTTTAGATCACTTAAAACAGGTTTTTCATTTACAAGAATCAAAAAGCCAGCAGAACCTCTTAGTCTTATATCGCCCTCTGCATTCACACTTACAGAAGGCATGTTTTTCAAAACATCTATTGCCGTCCCACCTTTTGCGGCGTCAATCTGATTTGCTTTAAAAACCTGTTTAAAAGGCGTTTGTTGTTGACCATTCACTACCACTTCTTTTAAAGAGGATGAATCCTCTTCTGTTAAAATATCGCCCAGGTTTATCGGGCCTGAACCGTCTGTTGATATGTTCTTTATTTCCCTGGCATTATAACCAATTGAAGTAACCTTTAAATGATAATTACCGGACTTCAAATTTTTAAATTCGAACAATCCTGTACTATCGGTTAATCGGCCATCAAGAAGAGTTTTATCTTCTCCTTTGTAAATAGTGACATTTACAAACTCAATTGGTTTCCTATTAAAAGAATCTATGATTCTCCCCTTAATGGTTGACTGGGCATAAGAACCAGTAACCAAAAAGGAAAGAACCATTAACAGAAAATTTCTTTTTATCATTTAATTAATTTCTATTCATATTATTTATCCTTATCATCATTCGAAGAAACTTCTTCAACAGCCTGATCAATTACAATCTTTGAAACCAATCCATTAAATGGAGCAGGTGCTTTATAGATATTCGTTACCGGTACATTAAGATCCTTTCCTACACTAATTCCCTCACTGGCAACAGAGTTGAGATAACTGTTCCTTGATTTAAAACTTTGACTGCCAAACTTTTCATCATTAATGAATATGGCCACAGAGGTCAGATCAGGATAATCTATTTTGATAATAGCTTTACCAGGAGGTAACTGTTTATCAGAAATTAAAGTAATTTCCTTGACACCATCATTTAAAGTATAATGCAGTTTTCCATTAATAAAATAAAGAGCATTTCCACCGTAATATCCACCACTTGAGAACACAACACCTTGCGGAATTTCTTTAGGTATTTCTACCTCAACAGTAATCTGCAAAGGTTTCTTTCCGATATTTATTTTGGTCTTACCTGTCGTTCCCTGATAGATAATAGATTTCTTTCTTACGACTGGCTCAGGTACTCCAGCTCTATAGTCTCTTAATGGATATACATTATTCTTTCTGGCTTCTGCATCAAACAATACTTTCAACTCTTTGAGCTTATCAGGATATTTGGCAGCAAGATCTTTTAATTCAGTAGGATCATCTATAAGATTATAGAGCTCCCATTTATCCTCGGAAAATGGACGAGGACTAAAGTTAGGATCACTACTTCCTGTCTCACTGAAGATATTTCTTGGATGGTATACAGAAGCTTTCCATCCATCTTTATAGATAGCTCTTCCTCCATGCAATTCATAGTATTGAACTGTATGTCTGGTATCAGCCTGTGCATTTTCAAAAGTATTATTGAAAGCAGCTCCATGAAAAGGAGTTTGTTTGTAACCATTTATAACCTCAGGTACTTTAACTCTTGTTAACTCAATGGTGGTAGGAAGAATATCCGTAACGTGTCCGTATTGAGCTCTGATTACACCTTTATCTTTAATTCCTTTAGGATAATGTACAATCAATGGATTGCGGGTACCACCCTCAGAATTCGCATCACTTTTCCAATATCTGAAAGGTGTATTCATGGCCTGTGACCAACCTAAAGGGTAATTCGGAGAAGTAAGTTCCGTTCCTATTTTATCTATGTTTGCTAGAAGGAATGATATATCATCACCACTTGCTTTGTTTGAAGTTCCCAGAGTTCCAGTATAGGTTCCTTCTTTACTTCCTCCATTGTCTCCTATCAGAAGAAATATTGCAGTGTTATCAAGTTGATCAATCTGTTTCAGATAATTTACTACACGGCCTATTTCATAATCTGTATAAGATAGGAAACCTGCATATACTTCTATGAAACGAGCATAGACCTTTTGTTCTTCGGGTGATAAAGAGTTCCAGGCTTTTATTCCATTCTGACGAGGTGGTAAGGTTGCATTCTTAGAGATATAACCCAGGTCCTTTTGTCTTTTAAAGACAGCTTCCCTATAGGCATCCCATCCCTTGTCAAATTTGCCCTTATACGTATCACTCCATTCCTTAGCGACCTGATGTGGCGAGTGTGTTGCTCCCGGAGCTAAGTAAAGGAAGAATGGTTTATCAGGATCTGCTGACTTTTGATTTGCTATATAGGAAATAGCTTTATCAGCCAGAAGCTGATTAAGATGCTTTGTATTAGGCTCTATATCTATAAAACTATTATCTTCTACCAGATTCGGATGCCACTGATCTGTTGATCCTCCTAAAAATCCATAAAAGTGTTCAAACCCTCTTCCTGTTGGCCACCTGTTATATGGACCAGCAACGGTAACATCTTTTGATACCTGACCATGCCATTTGCCTAAAGCAAACGTATTGTACCCATTTTCTTTAAAGATCTCTGCAACAGTTCCTGCTTCAAAAGGAATATCACCATTGTATCCTGGTGTTCCGATTCCCAGTTCAGCATGATGTCCCATTCCAACAGAATGAGAGTTTCTGCCTGTCAGCAAAGAAGCTCTTGTAGGACTGCATAAACCTGTAGTATGAAAATTGGTATACCTTAAACCATTATTGGCAAGATATTCAAATGTTGGCGTTTCTATAAGACCACCAAATGCAGAAGTGGCACCGAAGCCCACATCATCCAGCATGATCCATACTACATTTGGTGCACCTTTGGGCGCCTTCACTCTTTCAGGCCAAACCTGCTCTGTTCCTTCAAGAGTGTTTCCAATTTTTTCCGGTAAACGGCTTTGCAGGATCATGCTGAGCAAAGGAACTAACAGGTACCAGAAAACTTATAATCAAGCCTGATAACACAGGCTTGATTATGGATTTTGAATAATGCACCAGGAATTTCTTTTTCATTTTTCTAGTTAAAGACTATGTAATATGAATAGAGACTGTTATTACAACCATCCAGGATTTTGCTCCAGATTAGGATTCAGATCAATCTCTTGTTGAGGAATTGGAAACAAGTAATGTTTCGGAGCAACATTGTTCTTACCAACTTTTCTCAGACTACTTTCAAGAATACCCTGACCAGCTGCATCCCTCTGTCTTATTAAATCAAACCATCTCTGATATTCAAATACAAACTCAAGTCTTCTTTCCAGATAAAGCGAATCTCTGAACTGATGTTGTGAAAGTCCTTCAGTCAGGTCATCAAGACCTGCTCTTCTCCTAACCTTGTTGATATTCGTATAAGCAATACCAGTAGGACCATTAAGCTCATTTTCAGCTTCTGCAAGAATCAATAATACTTCAGAGAATCTTATGATAGGAACATTTGCTCCTGACTCTGCAAGGTTTGAAACGGTAGCTGGATCCCAGTATTTATTAAAGAAAGGTACAGAATCTCCCGGGATTGCAGGATCATTCAACCTTGCATACCAATTACCGTTAGTCGGACTTTTGAATTTTGTAACGAA
Source organism: Sporocytophaga sp. (assembly GCA_024707265.1). GTDB lineage: Bacteria > Bacteroidota > Bacteroidia > Cytophagales > Cytophagaceae > Sporocytophaga. The sequence goes on from JANQAB010000003.1 coordinate 184,456, forward strand.
AGTCACATCACGTCTTTTATCCTTTTTAGAATACAACTTATAGACACTGAAAAACTTATCAACTCCTCCTGGCTTAGTGGCATCAGGTACAGAATAGAATACTACCTGATCTGCATAGGAACCTACAATTCCTGGAACACCTGTTAACACTGATCTTGGAGCCTGGTTATTTCCCTGACCCTGAGAAACTGATTTAAACTGTGCAGAGAAAATATGCTCTGGTCCGTTCTTATAAATAGGAAGGAAAACTTCCGCATAATTCTGAACCAGATTATAACCATAAGGTCCGGTGATTACTTCATTCGCTTTTAGAATTGCATTTTCCCATTTTCTTTGAGTCAGATAAACTTTCGCTAATAAGGCTTTTGCAGCTCCGGCTGTAGCACGACCTGCATCAGCACCACCGACAATAGGATCAAGGACAGTTGCCGCTTCTATCAGATCTTTTTCAATCTGTGCATAAACTTCCTGAACGGAATTTCTTCTCGGCTGTGAATGTGCTTCTTCTAGTGTTGCAAGATCTTTTAATATCAAGGGAACTCCTCCATATAGTCTTACAAGATTGAAATAATAAAGAGCTCTAAGGAACTTCGCTTCTCCTATCAGTCTTTCTCTTAATTTGGTATTTGCTCCAAAATCAATCCCAGGGATTTTTTCAATAGCTATATTTGCTTTTTTGATTCCTGAATAATGTTGCTGCCATATCTGTAATACACGCAGGCCAGTTGATGCATGACCCAAAACAGATTGAGATCTTACATCAGGGTTAGTTGCTCCGGGACCAGGGTTCTCATCATCTCCCATAAAGTTCATACCTGTATTAAACAAAGTATTATATGGAGTTTGAACCGCATTACTTCCTGCATTTAACAGGAAATAAATTGAGTTGACAGCAGTTACAGCATCTGATGGAGTCCTATAAAAGTCACTAGCTGCCATAAATGACTCTGGTTCCTCTTCAAGTTTAGCGCATGAAAAAATACTTACCGCTAATCCTATTAATATATATATCGACTTCTTCATTTCTTTGGTGATTTTAAAAGGTATTCTGATTATTAAAAGGAGAATGAAAGCCCTCCAAGGAATGTCTTACTATTCGGATAAGCACCATTGTCTACACCCTGATCAATAGCAGACTGACCATTGCTGCTGACCTCAGGATCATATCCTGTATATTTGGTCAGTGTCAGATAGTTCTGCAATGATATATATACTCTAATGTTCTTAACCTTGGCCTTATTCACAAGATGCTCAGGAAAAGTATATCCGAATGTCAGATTCTTAAGTCTTATATAAGAAGCATCTTCTATAAATCTGTCAGAAATTGTAGCTGCAGGATCCTGATATGCACTATGAACATCTGTATTGGTATTGGTAGGAGTCCATCTGTTCAACAGGGTTGTAGAAGCACCGGTATATCCTGTACCAAGTTCAAGAGTTGCTCTGTTCTGATTATATAGTTTATTTCCGTAAGATGTTTGTAAAAATATGCTTAAATCAAAATTGCGATAGCTGAAGGTATTTGTCAAACCAGCTATAAACTTTGGCTGATTGGCAATAATTACCCTGTCACCTGCCTGTGTAATTTTTCCATCTCCATTGATGTCTTTGTATTGCTGACCACCTGGATTCTTGTTTGCAGCAGGTGTTAATGCTTTATCAGGAGATGTACCTACAGGTATTACACCGTCTGTCTCATAAACTATAAAGGAACCGATTGGCTTTCCAACTGCTGCAATGGAAGGTAATGCACTGTTTGGGATGATCTGATCGATTCCATCACCTAAACTTAACACTTTGTTTCTGTTTACTGCATAGACAAGGCTAGTACTCCACTGAAACTTACCCACAAGGTTTTTGGTAGCAACAGCAAGTTCAAAACCTTTATTTTCCACAGCCCCATAGTTCTGATACACCTGAGGATTAGGTGTAGAAAGAGACCCATTTACGACTACGATGTTCCATAATCCGGATGTTGAAGGAAGAGGAACGTTCAACAATAAATCTGTTGTTTTTTTATAATAGATATCAGCTGCAATAACAACTCTGTCTTTCAACAAACCCAGGTCAGCACCCAAATCATATTGAGCTGTTTTTTCCCAAGTTAGATTAGGGTTAGCAATAGAGTTTGGCGCAAAACCTGATACTGTGTTATTTCCGAAGTTATATCTGAAGTAAGATAATTGCGAGAAAGACTGATAAGAAGGAATCTGTTGATTACCGATGAGACCGGCACTTAGTCTGAATTTCAAATGTCCTAAATTTTTAACCTGAGAAAGGAAGTCCTCATTACTTGCATTCCAGGCAACCGCAGCAGACGGGAAGTATCCCCATTTATGCCCCGGAGCAAACTTAGAAGATCCATCAGCTCTTAAAGACACTGTTAATAGATATTTATCTCTATAGCCATAGTTAACCCTTCCCAGGAAAGATCTCAAAGCCCATCTGCTTGCAAAAGAAGAAGGAGAAGGTGCAAATCCACTTGCATTGATGGATGTCACATTACCCGCCTGCTGATTGTTATAATCAAATGCATCTGTTGCATATCCGCTTGAACCGGAAACAGAGCCTTTCGTCACTGATTCCTGTTGGGTAAAACCAGCAAGGACATTCAGGTTGTGTACATTTTTAATCCTCCTTGTGTAGTTGATTGTATTTTCATTCAACCAGTTGGTAGAGAATATAGATCCCACCTGAGCCAATCCACCTAAGCCAGAACCTTCGTAAACAGTTGATGGTAAATATCTGTTCTGTTTGTTATTAAGTACATCCGCTCCGGCAAGTACCTTGAATGTTAATCCTTCAATGATTTTATATTCTGCAGAAACATTTCCAAGAAAACGTCCTGTCTTGGTTTCGTTTATTTGATTCTTCAGTGTATTGATCGGGTTTCCATACACTCCTTCAAATAAATTTCTCAATACAAATGATCCATCAGGATTATAGATAGGAACTGCAGGAGACATCAACAATAAGGCTGGGACTACCGCCTGAGGCGCTACATTGGAAGATATCTGGCTTGCAGTGATATAAGAGCCGATTCTTAATCTGTTGCTGTACTCATGATCAAGGTTCAATCTTCCGGAGTATCTTTCAAAGTCACTGTTAATTAAGACACCATCCTGTTTAAAATAGTTACCAGAAATTGCAACTCTGGTTTTATCATTACCAGTAAGTACTGAAAGATTGTGATTCTGTATGGCAGCTTGTCTGAAGGCAGCTTTTTGCCAGTCTGTACCTTCACCAAGGCTGTCTAATTGTGCAGCAGTGTATTGAGGAGATTTATTAGAGTTTATCAAAGCATCATTTCTAAGAGCTCCCCACTCTTTTGCATTCATTAGAGGAATCTCTCTGACAACGCTTTGTACACCCGCATATCCATCATAGTTAATAGAAGAGTTATTATAACTTCCTTTTTTTTGTTGTTACAATAACAACACCATTTGCACCTCTTGAACCATAGATGGCAGTGGCAGAAGCGTCTTTAAGTACATCTATAGATTCAATATCTGATGTGTTAATGGTTGATAAGGGATTGATCTTGGATCCATTGGTTACACCAGCGTCGTTGCTTGCATTATCGTTGTATATTGGAAAACCATCAATTACATAAAGAGGTTCTGTACCTGCAGTGATGGAGTTATTTCCTCTTATCTGCACTGAAGTTCCACCTCCTGGCTGACCAGTAGACTGAGTTACCTGAACACCGGCAACAGACCCTTGCAAAAGACGCTCTACAGAGCTAACAGGTTGTTTCAGGCTTTCTACCGGAACAGTAGCGACAGACCCTGTTAAATCACTTCGCTTTTGTGTTCCATAACCAACCACCACTACTTCGTTGAGTAGTTGACGGCTCTTTAACTGTATCTTTAAATCTTCTTCAGGAGCTTCATACACTTCAACTTCTTTAGGTTCATATCCTGAATATTGAAGCACCAGTGTAAATGGATAAGAATGTTCAGTCTTTAATTCATAATTACCATCTATATCTGTGATAGTACCTTCTTTGGTACCTTTTATTTGAATTACTGCTCCTACTGCCGGCTCCGCAGTTTTATCATCAACAACTTGTCCTTTAATAACAGTTTGCGCAACCGCTACACCCTGCACAAACAGGATTAAGGAGAAGGCTATTAAAAGATACTTAAATTTAAAAGTGGTATAGCGTTTTTTCATTCGGCAGTTTTTAAATAATTAATACTTTATTATACAAAGTCTATCGGATAGGTATACAAAAATACATAACTTAAAATCATTGACAATTGGGAAGTCAATCTATTTGAACATCTTACCACTAAAAAAAGGAAAACCTATTATCTTCTAGGGAATGATAACAGGTTTTCCTTTTAAAATTCTCGTTTAACTCCTTACTAAAAGCAGTCTGTTAAACCTTTATTCTCCTTTAACTTCGGAGGTCCTTTGTGATTCCAGACCAGGTAAGAAATATTTAGGTTTACCAGGATCGCCAAAACTCCAGGCCGGTAGTTTTGCAAATTCAGCTTTGAATAGCTTTCTCGCAGCTTCAGCTTCAGGACTTCCCTGACCTTCTGCTATCGATTGTGTCTCCTCAATATCTTTTACAAGATCATAAAAACGTCCATCATGATAAAGCTTGTACTTGTGATTTCTAAAGAACCTTGCTGAATGTTTATTTATCTCTGCTCCATGCAATGGGGTATAATGACAAAAGACCCATTCACGAGGATTTCCCTTTTCTCCTTTAATCTGAGGATATATACTTTTTCCGTCTGTATCCCAATCTGCTGGTACTTTAACCTTCACAACATCCGCTATTGTAGCAAGTATATCTGTGAAGTCAACCAGATCATCAGTCTGTTGAACCTTGTATCTGTTAGAACCATAATTGACAATCAAAGGCACGTGATGTCCTCTGTCTAAAGTAAGTCCTTTCCCTCCCTTCACATATGATCCATCTTTCATTGGCGTCACTACAGATCTGCCTGTTCCATTATCCCCTGTAAAGATGATCACAGTATTTTCATATAAACCAAGGTCTTTAAGCTTCTGAATGATACTACCTATATTTTTATCTGTGTAGGCAACCATATCTCTGAAATTCGCTGTATCTCTTTTATGTCTTGCTTCAGCACCTTCTTTCCAGCTTTTACTATCAGGAGTGGGTAAAAACGGATCATGCACCAGAGCCATTGGATAGTAGGCAAGGAATTTATTATCCTTATTCTTTTCTATGAAATCAAGAATGTAATTTGTAAAGATATCAGGACCATAATTATCATCCGAACGACTTAATGTCTTTCCATCCTGCTCTATCAGTGCATTTGCATAACGCTCTCCCTGCTCCCTGGAGTAGACAAGCTGCCACAGGCAGTACTGATCAAAACCAAAGTGAGCGGGTAACTTATTGTTAGCTCCTAATTGCCATTTACCTGCAATACAGGTCTTATATCCTGCATCCTTAGCCAGATGTGCAAATGTTTTTTGTTTAGGATCAAGATATCCAAACTCTACATAATTTTTATAATTATACTTTCCTGTCATAATCTGCACTCTGGAAGGTGTGCAAAGAGGCTGGGAAAACCCATAATTGAATTTCAAACCTTCTGAGGCAAGCCTGTCCAGATTGGGGGTATTATAAGTACCACCATATGTACCCAGACATTCCTTACCCATATCATCCGCCATGATGAGAATAATATTTGGAGTACTGTTTTTCTTTGTCTGAGCTGAAGAGTTGTTGAATGAAAACAATACAACAATCAGCAAAATACTTATATATTTAAATTTCATATACTTAAATTATGTTAAAATTTATTCCTGATGAACATACCAAGGATTAGCAGTTGTAGGGATTGGAGCATTTACCTGCTTTCTCCATGTATCTAATTTTTCATATAACTCTTTTGTCTTCTCCGGATTTTTTTGTGCAAGATTATCAGTTTCGCCAATGTCTTCTTTGATATTATAAAGCTCTACTCTTTTATCCTCATAAAACTCAAGAAGTTTATAATCTCCGGATCTGACAGCACTTACAGGTCTTGTTCTGAAAGAGTCTCTACTTCTTTTATCTGCTGAAAACCCTTCCAGATAAGCGGGAAAATGCCAGTAAATTGCATCTCTTGTCTTATAAGGTTTGTCAAATAAAATCGGGGCAAAACTTTGTCCGTCAAGCTTAGCGTTTGTCAGAGGCTTAGTAATATTGGCTACTTCAAGCAGTGTAGAATAAAAGTCAACTCCGATAACAGGTGTTTCAGACTGACCGCCTGCTTTTATTTTTCCTGGCCAGCGCACAAATAAAGGTACTCTCACTCCACCTTCATAAAGCATTCCTTTTGATCCTCTTAATGGATATTGATAAGTTGCTCCACCATATCCGCCATTGTCCGAATAAAAAATTACAAGTGTATTTTTATCCAGATTTAAACGCTTAAGATTTTCAAGTAATCTTCCAACTCCCTCATCTGCACTTTCAATCATGGCTGCATAAGTAGGATTGTTATGATATTCTGTTCCTTGCTTTGCCTTATATTTTTCAACCAGAGAATCTTTAGCTTGTATTGGAGTATGAACTGCGAAGTAAGACAGGTAAAGGAAGAAAGGTTTCTCTTTATTGGTATTGATAAACTTAAGTGCTTCATCCGTCAAGCGGTCTGTTAGGTACTCACCTTCTTTTCCGCTATTAATACCTTCAAAAGGCTTCAGGTCTTTCTTCATGGCATATGGATAAAAATAAGATTTTGTTCCTCCGGCTCCTCCTATTACATAATCAAAGCCCTGAGATTTCGGATCTGTATTCTGACTTTTTTTCTCCTAACTGCCATTTGCCTATTAAACCGGTGCTATAACCTGCATTCTTAAGTTCTTCTGCAATTGTGACAAAAGAAGGTGCCAGGACGGTATTATTTTTTACCGGAATTAATTTTCTCAGAGAAGAGTCTCCTCTTTCTGCCGTACCAACAGTATAGATTCCATGTCTTGGAGTATAAAGACCGGTCATCAATGAACCTCTGCTTGGAGCGCAGTTAGGGCCGCATGAATAAGCCTGAGTAAATCTTATACCTTCAGATGCAAGTTTATCTATATTAGGAGTTTCATAATACTTGCTGCCGGCAGCTACGTCCGTCCATCCGAGATCATCCATGTAGATGAATAATATATTGGGCCTGTTTTTTCTGAGCATTAGCGAACTCCGCATTGACACCAAAGAGAAAAGTCAATGACAGAATAAATATGTATTTTATTTTCATAAAATTATTATTGATTATAAAATTGCATTCAGCTTTTTCAGAGAATGCCATTCAAATTAAATAAATGGTAATGGTGAAAATTTACTTCCAGAGATCGTTTTGCTCCAGCTTTGGATTTAAGTCTATCTCTCTTTGTGGAATAGGATGCAAATAATGTTTTTCAGATGCATTTGTTTTGCCGACAGCATGTAAAGCTGATACCATTTTTTTTGTTCTGATCAGATCAAACCAACGATGGAATTCGAACATCAATTCCAACCTGCGCTCAAGGTAAACTGCCTCTCTGAAGCTGTTTTGGTCAAGACCTGAAAGAGGGTCAAGACCAGCTCTTTTTCTAACCCTGTTAATCGCATCATAAGCACTTCCAGGTCCTGACGCTTCATTTACTGCCTCTGCATAAATTAAAAGAACCTCAGCAAAACGAATGATAGGAATATTTCTTGGAGATTCTGTTGGATTAGTTGCTGTAGACGGATCAAAGTACTTAAAGAACCTTGGAGGGAACTTATATACATTACCATTTGTAGGACTTACGATTTCTGTAAAAAATGTAACATCCCGACGTTTATCATTTGTAGAATAAAGGTCATACGTTGCAGGGAGCATTGGTTCATCAGAACCTGCAGCTGCTATTCCAGGAATACCCACAGGTGTTGCAGAAGAAGCAAGTCTGTTTCCTTGTCCATTCACAAAGGATTTGCATTGTGCTGAGAAAATATGTTCTTTTCCATTTTTTGTTTCAGCCCTGAATACATCTGAATAATCATCGAACAGATCGTAACCGAAAGGACCGTTAATTACTTCAAGAGCTTTAGTTGCTGCTTTCTCCCACTCTTTTTTTGTCAGATATACTTTTGACAAAAGCGCCTTTGCAGCGCCTCCGGTAGCTCTTCCAGCATCTGCCCCCCCCATAAATGCCGGTAACTTTTCTGCATCTGTCAGATCATTTATAATTTGAGTATAAACAGATTCTACTGGTGATTTAGCTACGTGAATAGAATTGTGATCCAGTGAAGTTACTTCATGAAGAACTATAGGAACTTCTCCCCAAAGTCTGACAAGGTTAAAATATAACAGTCCTCTTAAAAATTTAGCCTCATTAACCAGTCTCTCTCTCAGCGTTGCATCCATATCAATGGATGGTATACGATCGATTGCAATATTTGCACGATTAATCGCAATATAGTGTTCTTTCCATAACTCATCAATTCTGTCATTGGTAGTTGTGTACGTTATTGCGGCCATCGCACGTACATCCGCATTCGTGACCCTCTGAGAAGCAATCGCATCATCAGACAAAATCTCAACGGCCTGATGTATCAAGCGGTTATACATAGTAACTCCTCCGTTGTTCAACCCCGCATGATAAATGCTGTTTACTGCAGCAATCGCATCTTCTTTTGTTTTATAAAACTGACTTGTAGTAAAAACAGATGCTGGTTTTTCGTCTAGCTTCTTGCATGATATCAAAGCTCCGACCAATAATAATATATAGATATACTTTATAACTTTCATAAAACTAACTTTAACATTTTCGTGGTTCATCTCATTCATATTATAATCTCTGATAACCTTAGTATTCTTTGGCTAAGGTTTAAAATGTTACATTCAATCCTACTTGATAAGATTTGCTGTTTGGATAGACACCATAATCAACTCCCTGCGTAAGCGTTGATTGCTCGTTTCTACTTACTTCTGGATCAAATCCAGTGTACTTGGTCAGGGTAAGAATATTCTGTGCTGCTATATAGAATCTGACATTTCCAAAATGAGTTCTTTTAAGCAATTGTGCCGGTAAAGTATATCCTAACACAATGTTCTTTAATCTCAAAAAGGAAGCATCCTCTACGAACCTATCTGATACTATAGGTGCAGCATCTTCAAATGGTCTAGGCATAGAGTTACTTGGATTGGTAGATGTCCATCTTTCAAGAGCAGCAGTGGAAGCATTTTGTCCACCATTCAACTGTTCTAACTGTTGCCTGTTCTGATTAAATACCTTATTTCCATAAGAAGCATAAAAGAAGATGCTTAAATCAAAATTCTTATAATAAAAGTTGTTTGTGAGTCCGGCAAGGAACTTCGGCTGAGCATTGCCTATTACTACTCTGTCTCCATCTTGGGTAATCTTGCCATCACCATTGATATCTGCATATTTTATACTACCAGGGGTTGCTTCACCTGTCTGGTAGATACCTACAGATTTATAGCCATAAAAGGAACCCAATGCATGCCCTACCTTTGCTATACTTTGCCCTGAGATAATATAATCAACGCCATCACCCAAACTCTCTACTTTATTTCTATTTAATGAATAAACAAGATTGGTAGTCCAATTAAATTTATCCGTTTTTACATTTTGAGTAGATACACCTAGCTCTATACCTCTATTGGAAACCACACCATAGTTCTGCAAAGCAGTAGATTGCCCCGTAGTATAGGGAATAGGAACATTTAACAACAGATCGCTAGTCTCTTTATAGTACGCATCAAAAGTAAGCGTTACTCTATTGTTCAATACTCCCAAATCAACACCTGCATCAAACTGTCTTGTTCTTTCCCAGCTAAGATCAGGATTGCTGATTCTATTAGGAGAAAAACCAATTACTGTCTGGTTATTGAAGAAATAAGTATTGGTAGAAAAGAGTTGATAAAGACTGGTACAAACCAATTTCCTGATTACCAGTAAGGCCACCACTTAACCTTAATTTTAAAGTACTGATATAGTCATTAGAAGCCAGGAAACTTTCTCTGTTAACATTCCAGGCTACCGCAGCTGAAGGGAAAAAGCCCCACTTGTTGTTTTTACCGAAGCGTGATGAACCGTCAGCTCTCGCAGTAAAAGTAAAGTAGTACTTTTGAGCATAAGAATAATTTAACCTTCCAAGGAATGACTGAAGGCCCCATTCTGCTGTATTGGATGTAGGTTGGGTATAAACAGATCCTGAAGAAAGATCATTATATGTTAAATCATCGGATACAAACGTTTGTGCTCCTGCTGTAACCAACTCACTCTTATAATATTGCTGAGTAAATCCTGCAAGTGCGTTGAGATTATGCTTCTTACCGATTACAGTTGAATAATTTAATGTATTTTCATTCAACCATGTAGTCACGAATTTTGATCCGATTGCTGCAGTACCAGTATTGTTGGTATTCGCACCCCTGTAAACAGATGAAGGAATATACCTGTTTTGTTTGTTATTAATGATATCAGAACCTATTGACACTCTTGCAGACAAGCCTTTTGCCAATGTATAATCACCATAAATATTTCCAAGCAAACGGAAGGTATTAGTTCTGTTCACTTCGCTTTTTAATGTTGCTATAGGGTTTCCAAGAGGAGTTTCGAATTCACTTTGATAAGTATAGTTGCCATTAGCATCTTTTACAGGCACTGTAGGAGGCATTAACAAAATATATCTCACCATATTATCATCAGCGACCTGAGCATTCGTCTGGCTACCAGTAAGGTTAGTCCCTACCTTAAATCTTTGAGTAAAATTATGCTCAAGATTTAACCTTCCTGAGTAACGTTTGAAATCAGTATTCTCAAGTACACCATCTTGTTTATAGTAATTTCCAGAGATTGAAAATCTGGTCTTTTCATTCCCACCTCGAAGCGATACCTGGTGGTTCTGAAATCCAGCCTGCCTGAATGCTTCCTTCTGCCAGTCTGTTCCACCAGACATGTTGTCTATCTGCTCTTGTGTATAATAAGGAGTCTTACCAGAGTTAACGCGGGCGTCATTTTTTAGTAAAGCCCATTGTTTAGCATCAGTAAGAACATCCATCGTTTTAATGACGTTTGATACCCCATAATAATTATCATAAGAGATATTATTTTGTCCGGCTTTTCCCTTTTTAGTTGTAATAATTACAACACCGTTAGCTCCCCTTGCTCCATATATGGCTGTTGCAGATGCATCTTTAAGCACATCTATGGATTCGATATCGCTTGGGTTTAAACTCGCCAGAGCATTAATACTTCCTCCTGAAGTAACACCAGCACTGGCATCAGAATTATCATTGTATACAGGAAAGCCATCAATAACATAAAGAGGCTCATTACCTCCGTTAATGGAGTTTCCTCCCCTTATCCTAATGCTAACTGCACCACCTGGCTGTCCTGATGACTGAGTAACCTGCACCCCTGATACAGATCCTTGCAAAAGCTTATCCACAGAGGTTACTGGTGTTTTCAGTACTTCTTCAGAAACAGTTGCTACAGATCCTGTCAGATCTGATCTTTTCTGCGTACCATAACCAACCACAACCACTTCATTCAAAAGAGATGCGTTCTTAAGCTTGATAGTAAGGTCTTCTTCCAAAGCTTCATAAATCTCGACTTCCTTTTGTTCATATCCTGCATATTTTACAACAAGAGTGAATGGAAAAGGATGACTAGTGGTAAACTCATAGTTTCCGTCAATATCAGTAACTGAGCCTTCTTCAGTGTCTTTGATTTTCAAAACAGCACCAACAAGGGGGTCACCTGTCTTGTCATCAGCAATCCTGCCCTTCAAAATCTCTTGGGCATTGGCAGTCGTGTGTATGCCCAAAATAACTAAGGTAATAATTAATGTTTTCCATAGCTTCTCTTTCGTAAAATCAACCATCTCAGTAATCTAAATTAACAAGTCATTAAATTTCAATATATTACCACCAAGTAATACTATACAAAGTTAATAGACTTTATAACCTTTAACCAAAGGAAGGATGGTTGTTTCAGGAATTCATACCACCAAAAAATTAAAAATACTCAATTAATACAGTTCCAATTTTAAGAAGAGTTTACAAATCAATCAGATGAAATTTTAAATTAGAAGTAAAGAAAATGGATATCCTACCTATAATCTGGAACATATTTATAGCATAAAGACATCACTCAACGCTTGATATATACCTTCCCCCAAATTAAATCCTCCCACGAAAACAAATGGAGTCACAATTTGAAAAGACAATACAAATCACACAAATGAATTCTTATTTTGAAACTTAAGAAAACGGATAACTTACCTACAATCTGTGAGATCCAAATAAAATAGAGACTAAAACCAGTTGAAAAATAGTTGTACAAAAATAAATCCCATTCTTCAAGAACAATAAGCTCAAAGGATGGGATAGCTTAACATGATAGGAGCAAAGCTTAAGAGACTTTGCTCACATTATTTTCTCTATTTTCAATTTTTTTTCAATCCAGCTGATATAATGCCCCCGGTAAGTGTCCTTCATAAGCCACCAGTCCTGCTTCCCCAATTTCCCTCTACAGGCAGTACTTCCGCAAAGGCACTTTTTAATTTTTGAGCTTTCAAACTCATTCACTATAAAAGTAGAATAATCAATGGTAACCTGCTCTCCTCTTTTGATGAGCCGTCTTGCAGCAACATCATCATCATTGATCATCCAGGCATTGGGGTTGCAACTATGGTTGATAAAGTAATCCATCTGAGGCGTGACATCTTCATTTTCAAAAGGACCTACATATACAAATTCCTCAATCTCTGTAGAGTATTTCTCAAAGATAGTTTTATAGGGTTGAGGAAGAGCATCAACCTCCTTTCTTGTAAGCCTGACACAACTGTCATTCCAGTTGCTGAAGATAATTTCACCAGGTTCAATATCTTCATCTGCAAAAACCCCGAAAAAATCCGTGTCCAGCTGCTTCTTAACAAGTTTCCTGTTATACATAAAATTTATTTTACCTGGAAATGAGTTATAAATCAGACCTAATTTTAAAAAATTAAGACTTTGAGTATTCAACTTTTGACCCATGCAACGTCGATATAAAAAAGTTATAAATCATTATAATTAAGATATATATTTTAAAATTAAATAAGCTATAAAAATGTTTAAATTTTTTGGGGTTGTAACTCTTCTTTTTCTTCGATCCTGTCGAATCTTGACAGCTTAAGCCCATACAGCGCGATGTAGAAGTAGCAGACAATCACAATCAGGAATGCGATTTTATAACTCACATATGAGAAGTTAATTACATTGAACGGAATGATAGCTCCTCCCACAATAGACATAATAAGAACTGATGATCCGTCTTCAGAGAATTTACCAAGTCCGTTTACACCTAGAGTAAATATAGCAGGAAACAGTATTGAATTAAACAGCCCGACTGCGACTATCATCCAGAAAGAAATTATCCCTCCGGTTATCACAGATAGTACAACCAATAGTATAGACATTCCGGCACAAATTCCCACAGACTTTCTAAGGCTGGTCTGTTGCAACAAAAAGCTGCCCACAAAACGGCCAACCATTGCAGCACCCCAGTAGTAGCTTACTGTATCTTTTGAAAAATCTGTCAGGTAATTTCCCAATGCCACTTCTGCACCTACATACGCAAATATGGCAAAAGCTCCCAATCTAAGCTGAGGAAAGTGCATCACGTGACGTCTTCTGATCTGAGGCATCTTATTCGCCGGTTCCACTCCGGATGTATCGATCTGCGGTATTTGTACAAAAAACAGGTATACCGCATACATCGTCATTCCTATGGCTACAAATAAATATGGATAATGTACATAAGGTGCTTCTATTAAAAATCTGTCAGCACTTGAAATCAGATTTTTTGATTCCGACGGAAGATCAATCATCATCCATAAAATAGGAGAAGCAAGAATAGGAGCAAGAAATGCTCCAAGTGAATTAAAAGCCTGCATCAATACAAGGCGACTAGCGGCGGTTTTGATATTTGCTTTTAACAATAAGTTTTTCCACAATACAATATATAGGTTGGCTCCTACCTGCAATATTGTAATACCTGCAGCCTGCATAAATAGCGCTGCCAGAAAGCATTCAAAATTTCTGAAATAAACTGCAAGAAAAAAGGTAATACATCCAAGGCAGGACAGTACCCAACCTACCATGATTCCTTTTTTATATCCGATTTTTGAAATTAGGTTTCCCGCCTGCAATGACACAACCAGATAAGTAGTAAAGAAAGTAAGATTAATTAGTGTAGAAAGTGAATAATTTAAATTAAAGATGTAGGCCAGATAATCTTTATAGACAAAATTAAGATTTGTGATAAAGCCCCACATTAAAAAAAGAACGCCGAATGAAATTAATATTTGCAGGTTCTTACCTTTAAAACTATTACTACTATTTTCCATTAATTTTCTTTAAGATCAAAATTTCAAATGGCTCCAACTCTACAGCTATGCCTGAGTCTTTTCCCTCTGTCTTTACTTCGAAAAATTTGTTGTTTGAATCTGAAGAAGTGCTTTTGATTTTTTCGAAAGCCCCAGAATACGTTTCCTTCTCAGGTCTTACGAGTCCATTTATCTTTTTGTTTGAAGAAAAATTACAAATAATCAGCATCAATTCAGACTCATACGTTCTTGAAAATGCTAATATACTTTTTTTATTACCGTATTTTACTTCAGTTGTTAATTCAAGAACTTCCAGTACTTCAAATCTTCCTTTGCTTAACGCTGTATATTGCTTTCGTATGTTACTAAACTCCTGAATTTTTTTAAAGTAAAAATTGTCCTGCCCAAAGAGGTCTTCAGATTGATTATCAAGCGCAAACATGCATTCTCTGACTGCATCATCTGTCTTCCCCCGACCACCTAGCCCTTGTTCTGTTCCATAGTACAAGCATGGAATTCCCGGAAAGCAGAACAAAAATCCTATACCAAGTTCAAACTGTTCATCAGAAAGACCTGCTGGAAAACGCTTTTTTATCTGCTGCCCCAACTGATCATGATTGTCAAGGAAAGTAACCTTTGATTGTCCTCCGGAAAGTTTCTTTCTATGAGTCATCAGCTTTTTAAGCTGATCAGGATTTACATTTCCTCTAATCATTTCAGGTACTAAGAAATGAAGAGGAAAATCTATTACAGCATTCAGTGCGGGAATTTCATCCAAAAATTCCTGTGCCAACTCATCCCCTGATGCCACCTCAGCAAAAAGAAAAAAATCCCGATGACCTGCTTTCTCTGTATAATCTCTTATACTTTCGACAAATCGCTTTAAGGCAGGTATCCCAAAATGCTTAGCGGCATCAATACGGAACCCATCCACTCCAGTTTCTTTTATCCAGTAAATATAAATTGAAGCCAAAATTTCCGAAACTTTGAGGGCTTCCTGTGAATGATCATTTTTGAAGCTTTTCAGCTCAAAGATATCACCTTCCAGCGTTTCCGGGTATTCGTCAAAGTTGATGATGCTACCTCTTCTGTTGTATAAACCTGGATTCCTAAATTCTATAGGAACTGGCCACTCCCGTGACTTCCAGGTCCCAAACGTATAAGCTTTACCCTTATTATATGGAGTGGAAGATTCTTTATAGTGCCAGGTATCTCCGGAGTGATTCACCACCACATCCATTATCACTCTAAGGCCTTTTTTATGGCATTCATCAACCAGTAATTTCAAATCTTCCAAAGAACCGAATCGAGGATCTACCTTTAAAAAATTCCGGATAGCATATCCATGGTATCTGTTATCATTTTCAAGAAATGGGCTTAACCAGATAGCAGTGCAGCCTAGGCCTTTTATATAATCAAGTTTAAGTAAAACTCCTTTGAGATTGCCGCCACAAAAGGATTTCAGCTTTTCTTCATCACCAAAACCTGATCCTGAGGTAACTGAAGTTCTGTTCTGGCCGTCATGAAAACGATCCAACATAAGGAAATAAATAATTTCATCATCCCAGCTTCTGGAAATTGCTGATGGATTTCCAAACGATACTTCAGAATCCAGCTGTGTTATAGAAATTATTTTTTCCATTTTATCCCCAGGAACATCTCTCTCTCAGTTCCAAGTAATTTGAGCGAAAGTAATATCTATGTTTATATTTTAAAACATGAGATTCCACTTTTTCCTAATTAAAATTTACAAGAAAAAGTTATGATTGATTGAAACATATTAAACACAGCTTTATTGAACCCTATAAGAATCCTATAATAATGTTTTAAAGAGAAGTCAAAAAAAAAGCGGGTTAATTAACCCGCTGTAACTGATGAAAGTGAATTGAATGCAAATCTGTCTTTAAACTCAAGTAAGTCCTGTTTCAGATCACTTTCCTGTACTTTATAATACGCATCCAGTTTTGATTCCGGATTTACCTTTAATTCTCTAAGTGCAAGATGCTGGTTGATAAAAAGGAATTCAAGATCAGGGTATATTTCTTTCAAAATATCTACCAAATCTAGTATTTCAACATTCTTATCAGTCAGGTTATAAATGTCAGATGGTACTTTTAATGTTCTCAACTGAACCAATGCATCCACAACTTTTTTCACATGAATAAAGGATCTTGCCTGCTTTCCTGATCCGTGAATGGAAATCCTGTTGTTAAAATTCGCATCAAACATAAATCTGTTGATTACAGAATCAAAGCGAATTGCAGGGGTATAACCATATACATTTCCTCCTCTAAGGATAACTGTTTCGATTTTTTTACTAAGACGTTGTACATGCTGTTCTGCTCTCAGTTTCGAAATACTATAGAAGGTTTTAGGATTTGGCTCAGTAGTTTCGTCTGCCAGGTTCTTAGAAGAACCATAAACTGAAGTACTGCTCAGGTAGATAAATTTTGAAACCCTTTTGGTTTCCTCCACCGCATAGACAAGCTCTGCCGTTCCCCAGTTATTAACCTGCTCGAAAAAGTGAGAATCGATGTTGGAGAAAGGAGTAGAAACTCTTGCTGCAAGGTGATATACGACATCTATATCTTTCAGAACTTTTTTAATTTTTCTGGTATCCAGAATATCACCAAACTCAAACTTTACTTTATCTCCTCCAATTCTGTTACTGCTGCTGGTAAAAAGATTATAATTTTCTCTTCCCAGGTTGTCATATACGATGACTTTTTCAACATTCTTATCCTGGCTAAGCTGATAAACCAGTTCCGACCCAATATAGCCGGCCCCACCTGTTACTAATACATTCATTGCTTATTTATTAAATCAGTATTCAAACCACATTCTGTTTTCTTTAAGCCGAACCATCTTCCCTCTCTCGAGTAGGATTCCAGATCAAACTTTCTTGTACACGGCTCACAGCCTATACTCAGATAACCTTTGGCTTCAAGAGGATGCCTTGGTAATTTATGTTCTTTAATATACAATTCAATCATCTTGGTTGTCCAGTCCAGCATAGGATGAAAACGAACTGTATTGTGAGGGGCGCTCTCTTCTACATTAAATGCTTTTCTCACCGCACTTTGATCACCGCGCACTCCATTAATCCATATATCCTTTTCAGCTAAAACCGGCTCCAGTGGCTGGGTTTTATTCAGGAAGCAGCAAAAATCGGGATCTGATGCAAATAGCAATCTGCCATTAGCATCTTTTTGCATATGGCGCGGTGTAAATGAACTTACTTCCTGAATATTCAGATTCATTAATTCCGCCAGCTGATCTCTGTATTCTACAGTCTCCGGAAAATGATATCCGGTATTAATAAAGTATACAGGTATCGTATTGTCAATTTTGCTGAGAATATGCAAAAGCACAATACTGTGAGTCTGAAAAGAAGAAGTCGTGAACAACTTCAGATCCTTCTGAAGGTATTCGTTTATCTTAATTTTTATTGATTCTATATCCACGGCCAACCAAATTTTATTCTGTGAATTTATAAATTACTGGCAATTAAAAGAATTTTATTAAAGTTTTTTTTGCAAAAACCAAAAAAAATTCTTCAATAGAAGCTTATAAAGATTTATTAGAGTATCTTTATGGACCAAAATAATTACAATAAATGATCCAAGACTAACATTTCGTTAAAGATAGGAACAAAATCACGTTTTTCCTGATTCCGGAATTCCGAGATTTAAATTCTAATTATATTTTGCGTAAATTCATATAACCGTTAAACATGAAAACTGCCGTCTACAGAAAAGAACATTTTAATGCCGCTCACAGGCTATTTGTTCCTGAATGGTCTAAAGAAGACAATGACGCTTTATTTGGAAAATGTAACAATCCGAATTTTCATGGACATAATTATGAGGTAATTCTTAAAGTCATCGGAGAAACTAATCCTATAACAGGATACGTTATAGACATGAAATTTTTAAGTGATCTGGTACAGGAGCACGTAATTAAAAAATTTGACCACAAAAACCTGAATCTTGATACTGAGGAATTTAGAAACCTCAATCCAACTGCTGAAAATATTGCGATGGTAATCTGGACAAAACTCAGGGATAAAATTGATAAAAAGTACGATCTTAAGGTAATTTTATATGAAACAGAAAGGAACTTTGTTGAATACCCAGCTGATTAAAGACCTGACTATTGAGGAGATTGGAGACGATCATGTACCTGGGTCTTATGAAACGCCGTTAAGATCAGATGCCTTTGAGATGAGCGATGAAGTTAAAATGCAGCTTATTGAAAATCATTTCAGAGAAATTATGACCATTATGGGTATGGACCTTACCGACGATAGTTTAAAAGGTACTCCCAAAAGAGTGGCTAAAATGTTCATCAAAGAGGTATTTAGCGGTCTGAACCCTGAAAACAGACCTAAAATAAAACTCTTTGATAATAAATTTAAATACAATGAAATGCTTGTGGAAAAAGATATTACCTTCTATTCCTATTGTGAGCATCACTTTGTACCCATTATTGGGAAAGCACACGTAGCCTACATCAGTTCAGGCAAAGTTATAGGGCTTTCCAAAATCAACAGGATTGTTCAGTATTATTCAAAAAGGCCGCAGGTCCAAGAAAGACTTACTGTCCAGATTGCCAATGATCTGAAAGAAACACTGGAGACTGAAGATGTCGCTGTAATCATGGATGCAAGTCACCTTTGTGTTGCATCCAGAGGTGTAAGTGATACAAGCAGCAGAACAGTAACAGCTCATTATTCCGGCAAATTTAAGTTAGAAGCGATTAAGGCTGAATTCCTTAACCACGCAAAACAGGTTTAATAAAGGAATCAGAAAGGAGAAATAAAACATGAAATTTATTTCTCCTTTCCTTTAATAAGTTTTGAGCCTCTTATTTTCCATGTTCCAGCTCTTATTTTTCACTTTCAAGCTTTATATGTAATTTTTAGATCGCTTTACATTTGCCTTCAATTCGATAAAAATATCTAAAAATTAGAGAATCAAGCATTTGCAGAAGTTCTCCCAATTTTATTATTTTGAAAAATGAGGTTAGAAGATGAAATAAAACAAAAGGAATTCAAAAATGAATTTCAAAAAACCGGAGTCAACATCATTTTTACCTTCAATTGGCTTGATGCACGGACAAGAAGCTTTTTGAAGAATTATGATCTGACTCCGCAGCAGTACAATATACTTCGCATTCTCCGAGGACAATACCCTAATCCATCCACTATCAATCTATTAAAGGAAAGGATGCTCGATAAGATGTCTGATGCATCAAGACTGGTCGAAAGGTTGAGAGTTAAAGAACTTCTTGAGCGTAACCCTTCTTCTGAAGACAGAAGATCTGTAAATATTCTAATTTCTCAAAAGGGGCTGGATTTACTGGCAGAAATTGATAAGAATTTTCATGAATATGAAAAGGTATTTAACTCACTCACTGTTGAAGACGCTACAATTTTAAATCAGCTATTGGATAAACTAAGAGATTAAAAAAAACAGCTTCACAATGATATGTGAAGCTGTTTTTTTTAATATTTTCAGTTTATTTTTCCGTTTTTACTCTCATCTTCCACCTTTCAGCATATTCATTTCTGACAGGAGGCTTTGTATAAACAGGGAAATTAACTTCAAAGCTCTCGCAGTCCAGAGTTTTATCAACATTATGAATAAACATCTTTATCTTGGCACTTTTGGCAAGTTTTCTTGCTCGGGCCAAAGCCAACGATTTACTTTCCTCTACAAACAATAACTTAGCATCCACATCACATACCCCCCATCCAGACATATGCGGTATAAGGTGTATGGAATATTTCTGAATTTTATTATTGTCTGCCATAGTCAGATTTGCTTTTACTAAAGCCACCTCAAAACATAAATCCTTCTCAAATCCTTCCTCTATTAAACCATAAGCAAGTTTTAAAGCTTTTGCTTTTATATCTTGCTTTAAAAAATTATAAAGTGCCGGAATTTTATATTGTAGATTTTGCATAGAACTAGGGGGTTAGAAATTTGGATCAATTATTAAACCCCAAAAAATAGCAATATGTTTATATTTTTTTTTTCATAATTGAGTTATAATAATTACTCTATATCAGTTACTTTTTCCTAGAAATAAAAATTAAGCATGGAATAGTAATCGAAAAATAGCAGATTTGTACAAAAGCAAGACAAAAAATATATTTAACCTAATATTCTAATTACTAAATAATTTAAGGTTTTACCCTTACTTTTTTTTATATTTATAATTAAAGCAGGTTACAATATGCTTATCTAAAGTATATAAACTATGAAAGATAGTGAGATCTTAGAGAAGATAAAGAAACGAGATGAATCTGCACTAGACTATCTTTATAAAAAGAACTATAAAATGATGGTTAAAATGATCATCAGAAATAATGGTTCTGAAGAAGAAGCCAAGGACATATTTCAGGATGCCTTGATTGTAGTCTGGCAAAAAGCATTTTCACCAGAATTTGTTTTATCTTCTAAACTTAGTACTTACATATATAGTATCTGCCAGAACCTCTGGAGGAAAGAGCTTGAAAGAAAAAGTAGGCTTACAGGGGAACAACCGGTTGAAAAAGGTGAAAGTTATGACCTTGACAAACAGGAAAGGGCAAATATTATCAACAAGTGTATTGAAGACCTTGGAGAAACGTGTCGGAAAATTCTGACATACTATTATTTCGATGATCTTTCAATGAACGATATTGCTGAAAAACTTGGTTTTGCCAATGCTGATACAGCAAAGACAAAAAAATACAAGTGTAAAAAAGAGTTAGATAATAAAATTAAATCTTTATATACCGCTAAAGATTTTTTGGACTAATATGGACAACACCTTTTACAGTCAGGACAAAATAGACGATTTCCTTTCGGGGAAACTATCTGGGACCGAAAAGCTCATGTTCGAAGAACACATGACTAAAGACCCTTTGATTAGTAATGAGCTTAAACTTCAGGAGGAAATAATCAACCACCTGAAAGGTCAGAGGAAAGCTGAATTAAAAGCCCGTCTGGATAATATCAATGTGGCAGCTACTTCATACACCGGCTTAAAAATAGCCGCTGGAATTGTAAGTACCATACTACTCAGCACAACTCTGTATTTTACTTTATTCAATAAACCTGCAGAACAAATTGCTTTAACTCAACAATCTGCAGATCATCCGACAAGTATAACCTCTGCTGAAGAATTTATTCCGCAATCAGAAACTGAAGTCATTACTTCCGAAACACCTGCTGTTGCTGGTCCAGCTTTGGAGAGAGAAAATAAAATTGAAATAAAGAGAGAATCAAGAATTGCTCAGCTGAAAAAACAACCTGCTGTAGTTGAAGAGAATTCTGAAAATCAACACTTTACCAATACTTCAGAACCAAATTTTTCTGGTTTTGAAAGTGAAGATTTTATTACTGAAAATTCCGTTCAACCTCAAAAAGGCGAAATACAAGGAAGCGATGCTGCAAAGCTTGATAACATTTCAGTGAAAATAGCTAAGAAGAAAAACAAAGACTTTCATTACCAATTCTTCAGCAACAAACTTTTCCTATATGGGAAATTTGATGAAAAGCCGTACGAAATACTTGAGCTGAACAGCAAAGGTGGCAGAGAATTATACCTTAAATATGAAGGAAGCTACTTCTCTCTGAAATCAAATCAGATTGATATTGTACCGCTAAAAGAAATTCATGACAAAGACATCACAAGAGAATTGGAGTCTTTAAAAAAGTAAAAAACTAATTATCAATACTTTGAAGGACTTTATTCCTGTGACAGCCAAACAGGAATAAAGTCCTTTTATTTTTTATCCCCTTTCCCCTGAAGATGTTTTGAGAAATTCCATAAATAAAGTTAAAAAGCCGCATTCTGAACTTCGGTTATAAGATTTATTCTAGTAAATTTGCTCACCTTAGATATGAATAAGCCATTAAAAATCAAAAAAAGAAAGAAGAAGTTGGGGAGCTATCCTTATCTTACTGTGGTTTTCAGTATTACATTATCACTTTTTGTTATTGGCTTATTTGCTCTTGTATTTTTACATGGAAAGAAATTAAGTACTGTGATCCGCGAAAATCTGGAACTTCACGTGTATCTTGACAAAAACCTTTCTCCTGACATGATGGATTCCCTTCAGAATACCATTGCATCCAAACCATATGTATTAAAGAAAAAAGGAAAAGCTCAGATTGAGTATATTTCTCAAAAAGAGGCTGCCAAAAGGTTTATAAAGGAAACAGGAGAAGACTTTTCTGCGGTTTTAACTGAAAATCCATTAAGACCTTCCCTGGTAGTTAAAATTTCTTCCAGGTATTTCGAAGAAACCAAAATGAAAAATATTGCCGGGCAAATCAAAGCTATGACCGGAGTATTTGAAGTTGACTATCCTATAAATTTGATAGATACAATTAACCGTAACATAAAAATCATAGCTTTGATAATGCTTTCTTTTTCATTGATTTTATTGTTTGCTACTTACCTCCTAATTAATAACACTATAAAACTGGCACTTTATAGTCAGCGGTTCCTTATCAGAAGTATGCAGCTTGTAGGGGCCAAACGCTCTTTTATACAAGGGCCATTCTTATTGCATGCTACGTTTCAAGGCTTCTTCAGCGGTATAATTGCAGCAGGACTTCTATTCCTTTTACAGCAATATGCTTATAGAGAAATTCCGGAATTATCTCAATTAGGAGAAACCAAAAATATAGCTATAGTTTTCGGAGCTCTGATTGCCGCAGGTATCTTTATAGGACTTATCTCCTCTTTCAGAGCTGTTAATAAATATCTTAAAATGTCTTTAGACGAATTATATTAATAACCATGAACAAAC
Source organism: Sporocytophaga sp. (assembly GCA_024707265.1). GTDB lineage: Bacteria > Bacteroidota > Bacteroidia > Cytophagales > Cytophagaceae > Sporocytophaga. Next base: position 207,597 of record JANQAB010000003.1, read on the forward strand.
TAGTTTTTTCAAAAGCCAATTACGTCATAATGCTTATTGGCATTGCTTTTCTTATTATCGGATTTATAACAATGAGCAAGGATGACCAGCCCCATGGTTTCGGACCTCTGGGCTTAACAATTGGTCCGATATTACTGTTAATCGGTTTTATTATACAATTTGTAGCAATCTTTTATAAGCAAGGTAAAAAAGAATGAATTTCATAGAAGCCATCATCCTGGCCATTGTTGAAGGACTTACAGAATTTTTGCCGGTTTCATCTACAGGTCACATGATCATTACTTCCGCCCTCATGGGAATTAATGAACAGGAGTTCACAAAAATTTTCACCGTACAGATTCAGTTCGGAGCAATACTTTCCGTTGTAATCCTTTATTGGAAAAGATTTTTCACTTCACTGGACTTTTATTATAAATTGTTTGTGGCTTTTCTTCCTGCAGCAGCAATAGGTTTTCTATTGGGAGACTTTATAGACTCACTGCTTGAAAACGTTATAGTGGTTGCTTCTACTCTTTTATTAGGAGGAATATTCCTGTTATTTGTTGACAGGATTTTTAACCCATTAAAAGGTAAATCTCTTGAGGAGTTATCTTTCAAAAACTCATTGATTATAGGTTTTTTCCAATGCATTGCCATGATCCCCGGCGTAAGCAGATCTGCAGCAACAATAATCGGAGGAATGGCTCAAAACCTTAATAGAAAGTCTGCTGCTGAATTCTCCTTCTTTCTTGCAGTACCTACAATGTTTGCAGCATCCGGGTATAAGCTTCTTAAAGATTATAAAGCAATTGATGCTTCAAACCTTAATATACTGATTGTTGGAAATGTAGTAGCATTTATCGTGGCTTTGCTTGCAATAAAATTCTTTATAGGCTTTGTAACCAAATATGGTTTTAAAGTTTTCGGGTACTATAGAATCGCTCTGGGCCTCATTTTACTAATATTACTCGCTCTCGGAGTAGATTTAAAAATACAATAAATGACATTTGATTTTGAAGCAGGTGAAGTGCTTCTTATTGACAAGCCTTATGAATGGTCATCTTTCGATGTAGTCAGGAAAATCCGTAATACATTTAAGATGAAAAAGGTAGGTCATGCAGGAACACTTGATCCTCTGGCCACTGGATTATTGATTCTTTGCACCGGTAAAAAGACTAAAGAAATAGAAACTTACCAGGGCCAGGAAAAGGAATATGAAGGCTTGATCTGCCTTGGTAAAACTACGCCATCCTGTGATCTGGAAACAGAATTTGATCAGGAGTTTGACATTTCTCATATTACTGAAGCAGATATATACAGAGTAGCTTCTGAATTTCTGGGCCAGCAGATGCAGGTCCCTCCACACTTTTCAGCGATTAAAGTAAACGGCAAAAGGGTTTATAAACTCGCAAGAAAAGGCATTAACGTGGAGATGAAAGAAAGAGAAGTTTTTATAAAAAGCTTTGAAATAAAAAAAATCGAATTCCCCAATATTGAATTCAACATTGTTTGTTCCAAAGGTACTTATATAAGAAGTATTGCCAGAGACTTCGGCGAAAAACTTGGAGCAGGATCACATCTTGCTCAATTGAGAAGAACCAGAATCGGAGAATTCACTATAGATAAATCTTACAAATTGGAAGATTTTCTTAAGTTAGCAGGAAAGAAAGAAGGAAATGAAGGTTTATAACTCTCCCGATGAATTCCAAAAACTACCTAATGCCATTGTCACCATTGGGACTTTTGATGGCGTCCATCTCGGACACAGAAAGATATTAAACCGACTCAAAGAGACTTCAAAGGAAGAAAACGGTGAAAGCGTAGTGATTACCTTCTGGCCACATCCAAGGAAAGTACTTCAAGGTGTAGACTCATTTAAGCTTCTCCTTACCCTTGATGAAAAAATAGAAATGATTGCTTCCTGCGGCATAGATCACCTTCTCCTCATTCCTTTTACCAAAGAATTCAGTAGCACAACTTCAGAAGATTTCATACAAAAGATTCTGATTGATAAAATAGGCACTAAAAAACTTGTTATCGGCTATGATCATAAGTTTGGAAAAAACAGGGAAGGCAGCTTTGAATATTTGAAAGAAAATGCCTCCAGAATCGGATTTCAGGTGGAAGAAATACCAAGAGAAGATATTGAACATAATGCAATAAGCTCTACAGCTATCCGGGAAGCACTTTCAAAGAACAATGTATCCAAAGCGAGTACGTTGCTAGGTCGTCCTTATAGTGTTAAAGGCAAAGTAGTTGAAGGCAAAAAGCTTGGACGAGAACTTGGGTACCCCACTGCCAACATTGAAGTGGAAGATCCTGAAAAAATTCTTCCTGCTGATGGCATCTATACAGTGTTAGTGAAAGTTGCTGGTAAAATATACGGAGGCATGTTAAGTCTCGGCTTTAACCCCACTGTTGAAGGCAAAGGAAGAAGTATGGAAGTCCACATATTTGACTTCAACAAAAATATTTACGGAGAAACAGTAGAGGTTTCTTTCCTGGAATTTTTAAGATTTGAAGCAAAATTCCCCAATCTCGAAGCGTTAATAGAACAGCTGAAAGAGGATGAAAAACATTCCAGAACCATTCTTGAAAAATCTAACAAAACTTATCATAATTCTTAATTCAAAATAAAATATCAGCATGAAAAAGGGATTTCTGTTATCCGTTTTTATTCTTGTCATTTTTGTTTCCTGTAAAAAAGACAAGGACGCAAAGATTAATATCTTTCCGGTTGAAAAAGACAAAGAGCTCGGAGCTCAGATGGACGCTTATATCAATTCTGATTCGTCAGGAATGGTTGTACTAAGGGAAGATCAATATCCAATTTCCTACTCAAGACTTAAACAAATAAGAAATTATATACTGGCATCAGGAAAGCTGAAATACAAAGATGATTTTCCATGGAAAGTTACTATTATCAGAGATGATGAGACCTTAAATGCATTTGCAACACCAGGTGGTTATATGTATGTATATACAGGTCTGATTAAATACCTTGAATCAGAAGATCATCTTGCGGGTGTCATGGGCCATGAAATGGCGCATGCAGACAGAAGACATGGTACGTCTCAAATGTCCAAACAATATGGAGTTGAAACATTATTCAGTCTGGTATTAGGGCAGAACAAGGGAATGCTAGGGCAAATGACTGAAGGCCTACTTTCATTAAAGTTCAGCCGTCAGGATGAAAATGACGCTGATGATTATTCTGTTCAGTATCTATGTCAGAGCTCTGCCGAATATTCTGCAGACGGAGCTGCAGGTTTCTTTGAAAAATTACTTGCTTCAGGTTCTGGTTCTAATACACCAGCTTTCTTAAGCACACACCCTTCTGAAGGTGACAGAGTTAAAAATATTAAAGAAAAGGCCAGCTCTCTTGGTTGCAATGTGACTGAAAAAAACCCTTCAGGGTTTCAGCAGATGAAACAGGAGTTAGGTTTATAATTTATTTGAAATTAATATATACAGGAAAATGGTCACTATAACCATTTTCCTGGTATTTTGAACCGGAGAAAGTTCTGTAAGGTCCGTTCATCAAGTTACTTTTATAATGCATCCACTCCGGATGATAAATTTCTGAAGAGCCCTTTTTATACCGCTTTTTATAAAATGCTTTGCTCATCATGATCTGATCAAATGTCAGCCAGTTTTTCCCGTACTTCGTTGATCCGATTTTTGAAGCTTCAATATTTACAAATCCATTATAAAGATCTTCCTCTCCCAATTTCTCTCCATCACCTTTGGCCATTACAGCTTCCACAATACTTGGATCATGAGGAGTATCATTGAAATCTCCCATTACAATAATTTCAGAGTCCTTATTAATTCTGAAAAGTGAGTCGCACAACTCTCTTACCAACATCCCCATAATGATCCTTTTCCTTTCAGACTTTTCCACTCCCGTCCTTCTTGATGTCCAGTGGTTAATAAGCACATAGGTTGTGTCTTTATTTAAAATTCCTTTCACTAATAAAAGCTCTCTCAAACCTGACTTTATTCCTTCCATGTTTTTAGGAGAATAAAGCTTATGAGATAATGGTTTAAAAGTTTTCTTTTTATATATAAGAGCGACATCAATTCCCCTGTTATCACATGATTCCTGGTGAATAAATCCATAATTACCAGGGACAGCACTAACTTTAATCAAATCCTTTAACACATTGCTATTCTCGATCTCAGCCAACCCCAGCAACTCCGGACCATCATGATCACCAAGTTTATTCGTTACTGCCGCAATCTGCTTAAGCTTTTTCTCATATCGCTTTTGAGTCCAGTGATATTTGCCACCGGGAAGAAAATCATCGTCATTAGCATCAGGGTCGTCATGAAAGTCAAAAAGATTTTCAACATTATAAAATGCTATTGTATTCACATCGGAATTTTCTTCAGGAAGGCAGAAGGACAAAACGAAGGTAACGATGAGAGTAAGAAACAGCCAAAGTATTTTCTTCATAAGAAGTAATGGAAATCCTATAAATTAAAAGTAAATTTGAGTAAAGAAAAAATTACCTGACTATAATTAATGAAAAAATCAGAAATCAAATTTGTAGTTGAGCTAGACAATGAAAATATTCCGGAGAAGATTAAATGGGATGCTACAGATAGCCCTCAGGGAAATCTTTCCGAAGCAAAAGCTATAAGCCTTAATATTTGGGACCAGAAGCAACAATCAACGATGCGTATAGACCTTTGGGAAAAAGATATGCCCGTAGACGAAATGAAACGCTTCTTCATTGAAGCTATCGGAGGAATGGCTGAAACTGTTAAAACCTCAACAGGTGATGATTTTATGGCAGAGGAGATGCATGCTTTGTGCCGTAAGCTGGTAAAACATCTTGAAAATCTTAATAAACAATAAAAATTACCCTAAAGTAAATTTTAAAAGACTGAAATTCCGGAATTACAATCCGGACTTTCAGTCTTTTAATCTATAAGTCCCTGTTAATTGGATTTATATTTTTCACTCTTGGTTTTCATGTCGCTTCCTGATGAATTGTAATGATATTCTTCAGTAGAACTACTACCTTTATTCTTATTCATTGAATTACCAGGACAACTACGTCTCATTTTCATCTGCTTCTGTATCATTGTCGGGTTATTCATAGGACAAGCTTCTTCAGACTCCATAGGCACTCCAATTCGGGTAATATTCGTCTGCTCTGGCTCATAATTCCTTGCTCTGGTGTTAGCATCAACTCCTCTGGTGGATGTATTTACCTCTATAGGCTCTGCATATAAACTTTCATCCTTAGTTACCGAAGCTTCTTCTGCAGGAGTGATTCCTTGATTCTGCCTGAAAGCATTATACTTGGCAACAAATTCAGATGGGTCCCCTTCTGCTTTAATTTTTTTTCTTCGTCACCAGAACGTTTATATTTCAGGACAAACTTGTCATCTTTATATTCAAAGTCTTCTGGCATATCATTTTGTCCAGCCAAAGACTTAATAAAGGCTTTGTCTTCAATCACTCTTAAGACTTCCACTTCCTGCTCCGGATCAGCAAGATTATTTTCAAACAACCTTGTCATAGAAGAAGTCATTTCCATTTCACCTTCCACTACTTCAGGCTTTGAAGGACTACTTTTAACAGTCGGTTCACTTTCTTTTTTTTCATACTGGACTCTTCCCTGCAGATCCTGATCATCATCCTGAGCCATAGACATAAATGAGATTCCTATGCTCATCATTATCATTAATAGCGATTTTCCTACTCTCATATCTCTCACGTTTAATCACCAACTAATACTAATACTCTTATAAAATAACTAAGGAAAAACATCCATTGTTTTTCCTTAGTTATGAAGTGAAAGAATTTTCCGGTAAGCTCTTCCCCACAATCAGCCTTCAATACTTTCCGGAAAATTCAGCAACAGAAACACTCGCCTCACCTATATACACTCCTCTTCATCTCCCTGCATGTCCCTGCCGGCCTCTCCATTTGCCCTTCTTTCATTTCGAACCCTTCTTGCCGTGCCCTCTCTTTCTCCACGTTGTTTCTTCTGGAAAGGCCATTGAAGCATTTTTAGCTTTTTCACTTCTTCTACATAGTCTGTAGAAGTATCTTTATAGTAAATATTTTTTGAATCCAGATTTTGCTGTAATTCAGCTTCAAAGTCATATCTGATACTACTACCTAACTTTGTTGAACTCAGGTAAGCTACATTTTGTAAACCAGTATTGATACTATCTTTTACTTGAGTTATTCTTTTTACGCACAGGTCTTTCACAGGCCCTCCCCATTTATTATTTGCAGTCTCCTGTGCTCTCACAGCTGAGTACATCACCATGATGAACATCAGCAGAACTCCCCATTGCTTTTTCATTATTACCGACTTTATAAATCTAACCAGGGAAAAAATCAAATAGTTATAGGGAAGGAAATAATAGAGGATAATCAACTATTAATCAACAGATATGAAACAAAAAGCGGAAAGCTTAAAGCGAAAAGTTTTTTTAAAAGTAAAAAGTTGAAAGCTTAAAGTTGAAAGTAAAAAGTTGAAAAAGGAATAAAGCAGAAAGCTAAATTCACTTTTAGCTTTCTGCTTTAAGCTTTAAGCTCACTATGCTGACTCTCTTGAAAGCTCTTTCGCTCTCTTTTCAGCTGATTTTAAAGCTTCAATAATATCCTGACCAACATTAGATCTTTCAAAAGAACTCAGAGCTGCTTCGGTTGTTCCGCCTTTTGAAGCTACTGCTTTTATCATATCATCCAAAGAATCTTTGCTATTGCTCATGATTTGGAAAGCTCCGAGCATTGTTTGTTTCACAAGCATGGCAGCAACGGGTTCTTCCATTCCCATTTGCTTTCCTGCTTCTATCATATGTTTAACAAAATAATAGTAATACGCAGGACCACTTCCACTCAATGCCGTCACCGCGTCCAGCAACTCTTCATCTTTCATGAAAATTGCTTTGCCTGTTGTTTCAAGCAAAGTATCCACAATAGAAATCTGATCAAGTGATGCATCCTTACAAACAGTAAAGGCTGTTATACCAAAACCAAGCTGAGCTGGGGTATTAGGCATCGCTCTCACAATTTTGTCATGCTTCAGTAAATTCTGAATAGTAGAAATAGTAATTCCAGCCATGATTGAAATAATCAACTGGCTGGGTTTTATAACCTTTATCAGATCCGGAACCAGAGATTTAAAATCCTGAGGTTTTACCGCAACAATCAGAATGTCATAGGTAGATAAACTTTCGTTTATTTCTTCCTTAAGGTCTGCTACCCCCTCCTCTCTTAGATTTTTACGTTTCTCGGGATGTTTTTCTATGATAAGCAGGTCACCAGTTTTTACAATATTACTTCTAACAAAGGCTTTGGCATAGGTAGTACCCATGTTTCCCCCGCCAAGAATTGCAATTCTCATATTCAATCTATAATTAAATCTTTTTTAAACATTTTGAAACACCGCTTTTAATGCTTTATAATTTGCTTTTACTATCTTTTCTGCAAGCTCTTCAGTGATTGCTGTTGAAACAAACAGACTTTCATATTGAGAGGGAGCCAGATAAACTCCTTCTTCCAACATTGCTCTGAAGTATCTCCCAAAAAAGGCTGTATCAGAAGTCTTGGCAGCTTCAAAATCTTTAACTTTCTGATCGGTAAAGAACAATGTGAACATAGATCCGATTCTGTTCACTGTTCCTTTTATGCCAAGCTCTTTAAGATTTTTCTCAAAGCCTTCACAGATTCTTGCTGTGATATTCTCAAGGTGAGTATATACTTCCGGATGGGTATTTAAATAATTTAACATTGCCAAACCTGCTGCCATCGCCACAGGGTTTCCTGAAAGCGTTCCCGCCTGATATACAGGCCCTGCAGGAGAAACAAAATCCATAATCTCCTTTTTTCCACCATAGGCTCCAACAGGCATTCCACCTCCGATGATCTTTCCTAATGTAGTAAGGTCTGGAGTAACATTTAAAATTTGCTGGGCTCCTCCTTTTGACAATCTGAAACCTGTCATGACTTCATCAAAGATCAGAACAATGCCTTCGTTGTCACAAAGTGTTCTCAGCCCTTGCAGAAAGCCGGCATCCGGCACTACCAGTCCCATATTTCCCGCTACAGGCTCAATGATGATGGCTGCAATCTGGCCTTTATTGGCAGCTGCAAGATTCTGAACTGCATTAAGATTATTATAGGGAGCCGTAAGTGTATCGTTGGCCACTCCCTGGGTAACACCAGGGCTATCCGGAACACCAAGAGTGATAGCACCGCTTCCTGCTGCAATCAGAAATGAATCTCCATGTCCATGGTAACAACCCTCAAATTTAATGATCTTAGCTCTGTTCGTGTACCCCCTGGCAAGTCTTACAGCAGCCATGGTAGCTTCAGTACCTGAGCTAACCATTCTCACCTTTTCGATTGAAGGAATCATCGAGGTGATCAGTTCAGCCATAAATACTTCCCTTTCTCCTGGGGCTCCAAATGAAAGTGAGTCTTTAACGGCTTCACAGACAGCATTCTGAATATCCTGATTTGCATGACCAAGAATCATTGGCCCCCATGAATTGATCAGCTCAATATATTTATTATCATCCTCGTCCATCAAATAAGCACCTTCAGCTCTTTTGATAAATAAAGGATTTCCTCCTACTGCCCTAAATGCTCTTACCGGAGAGTTAACTCCTCCAGGAATTACTTTCTTCGCTCTTTCAAAAAGTTCGTGGCTTTTTTCAGTCTTCATATTACTTATTTGATCTGATCTACAGAATTTGCTACTACCATTTTGTTTCCTTCAAATTTTATAATTGGAACAAATAGGTTTGAATTAGAGTTGGTAAAATTATAGCCATATAATGTATACCCTCTGGTAAAGCCCTGAGCAGAGAGCCCTGGTCCAAATACATTACCAAAATTCTTCAATGCATTTCCGAAAAATCTCATCATATCGTATCCCTGAAAAGCATAGATTTCTGGAATTATATAAGCTTTCTTCAAAAATGTATTCCTGAAACTCTGAACTGCATAGTTGTCATAATCTATATAATCAGGATTGATAAAATGGACATTTCTCCTTTCAAACTGTTCAAAGGTCAGCAAGGGAAACTGCAACCATTCCTGTCTGGTGATTACAGGTGTTGAAAATTTACTGATCTCCATCTGACTGATGAAGTTAGCTGCAATTACCTGATCGTTTGCTGCTATGAAAATATGATTAACACCTAATAACTTTGCAGAATCGGACAAAAGCTTTTGCATGTTTTTAAGTTTATCTTTAGCAACTTTCTCAAACTGAGTCACTGCAAACCCTTTAAGAGTTATACTGTCTCTGTATCTTGTTGCCAGCAATGAATCTCTGTTTTCCTGACCGAAGAATATATATACATTTTTTTCTTTCAGGTGCTGAGTTCGCCTTTTTTCCGGTTCCAACTGACATTGGTTCTACAGGAAATTTTGCAGCAGCCATTTCAGCAGCTCTTCCTGCCTGAGCTTCCAGACTTGACTGAAATAAAAACACATAAGGATTTCCCTCAACAAGTTTAATATTATTGGAAAGAGGATTTATGCCTGATATTTTATTCCTTAAAGAGAATTCTGCAGCTAATGGATAGTTAGTCGGAAAAATTGGCCCAATAATTAAATCCATGGTGACCAGTTCGGGAGATTTCAGAATCTGAGAAACCTTTGCATCGTCCTTCTCTGTATCATAAGGATGTAGCACCACACTAACACCATCTTTCTTAAGAGAATCGACTGCAATTTTCATCCCTTCATACAACTCAAAGACATATTGATAGCTTTTACCCCAAGCCTCAGAACTTAACTGTTTTTCCATAAACGGAAACAGTACAGCTACGTGATATTCCTGTTTTTTTACGGAAGCCCTTAAAGCTTCAACATCTTCCTTATCCAGTTTAAATTCCTGTTTCAGGTATTCCAGCAACATCTTATCCTTCTCATTCAGCTGAGTATAACTAAGCTTACTGATAAGATTTTTTGCTATCACTGCATCATTTGGAAATTGCTTTTGCAAATTCTTAAGGGTGTCTATGGAAGCTTTCTGCAAATAGAAGTTCTTCTGCTTATCTGCATCTTGCTTCAATTCCTTAGAATTAAGAGTTGAAAGAATCTTTACGGCCTGAAAATATTTCTGCTGTTCAAAATACATATTCGCATAAAGGTAATTCACATCCTCTATTTTGTCCCAGTCGGGATATCTTTGCCTGATCTGCATGACCATAGCTTTCCCTTCGTTCAGCTTGCCACTTTTGAGCGCGGCAAGAGAATAGTAATAGGCGGAATATGCTTCGAATTTATTTTCTTCGCTTTCTTTTGTCAACGGTCCAAAAACATCCATTGCCTGTTGATACTTTCCTTCCTTAAGGAAGTTTTTACCAATCAGGAATTGTCCCTGATAATCCGTTTGCCCCCAAACATTATTGGAGATAAAATATAGAACAAGAAAACTTAGTGCGTATGAGATTTTTTTCATCCGGTTGATCATTTTACTCCCATTCAATGGTAGCAGGTGGTTTTGAACTTATATCGTAAACTACTCTGTTGACTCCTTTTACTTTATTGATAATCTCACTGGAAATGTCTGCCAGAAACTCGTAAGGAAGATGAGCCCAATCTGCAGTCATACCATCTGTACTGGTAACAGCTCTTAAACTTACTACATTTTCATATGTTCTTTCATCTCCCATTACCCCAACAGATTTAACGGGAAGCAAAATTGCTCCTGCCTGCCAAACCTTATCATATTCTCCTACTCTCTTCAAACCTGAAATGAACAGGTGATCAACTTCCTGAAGTATCGAAACTTTTTCTGCAGTGATATCTCCAAGTATTCTGATTGCCAGACCCGGACCAGGGAAAGGATGACGACCAAGAATAGTATTGTCTATTCCCAGAGATTTTCCAACTATTCTTACTTCATCTTTAAATAAAGTCTTTAAAGGCTCTACAACTTTCATCTTCATCTTTTCAGGAAGACCACCAACATTATGGTGAGATTTAATAGTTGCAGAAGGTCCTTTTACAGAAACGGATTCTATGATATCCGGATAAATCGTACCTTGTCCCAGCCACTTCACATCAGATATTTTATGAGCCTCCTGATCGAATACTTCTATAAAAACTCTTCCAATTGCTTTTCTTTTCTGTTCAGGATCAGAAAGGCCTTTTAACGCTGAATAAAATTGTTCTTTAGCATCAACTCCAATTACATTCAGTCCCATATGTTTGTATGAAGCCAAGACTTCTTCAAACTCATTTTTTCTCAATAATCCATTGTCGACAAAAATACAGGTAAGTCTGTCCCCGATGGCCTTATCTATAAGCACTGCAGCTACAGAAGAGTCCACACCTCCTGACAAACCTAGTACTACTTTATCATTTCCTAATGTAGCTTTAAGTTCTGCAACAGTAGAATCAATGAAAATATCCGGAGTCCAATCCTGGCTGCAACCACAGATATGTACAACGAAGTTTCTTAAAATTACTTTACCTTCAAGTGAATGAGTTACCTCTGGGTGAAACTGTATCCCGTAGGTCTGTTCACCTATTACTTTATATGCAGCTACCTTTACAGATTCAGTGCTGGCAAGAATTTCAAATTTGTCATTAAGTCCTGAGATTGTATCTCCGTGAGACATCCACACCTGAGAATCAGGCGTAATCTCCTTCATCAACTTGTCTGTATTGTGAATGCTTACAAGTTTAGCTCTTCCGTACTCTCTTATCTTTGAAGGCAATACATCGTTGCCTGCTTTATGGGCCATTAACTGAGCACCATAACAAACGCCGAGAACAGGCATTTTTCCTTTAAAAGGTGTTAAATCTACATCCGGAGCATTTGCCTCCCGGACAGAACATGGGCTTCCTGATAGTATTAGACCTTTTACACTGGAATCAACAGGAGGAATTTTATTGAAAGGGTGAATTTCGCAGTAAACGTTTAACTCTCTGACTCTGCGGGCTATAAGTTGAGTATACTGGGATCCGAAATCCAGAATTAATATTTTTTCAGTCATAATGTAAAATTAACATTAGTTGTCCGGTTTTTCCAAAAAAAGTAAATCCTTTCCGGAACAAGTTATAAACATACTGGAAAAAGTGGAAAGCTGAAAGTTGAAAGTTAAAGTTGATTTTAAAATATAGTAGAAAGAAAACATAGATTAAGGTAGCTAATTATTATTAAATAGAAAAACCTGCTTGTTGGCAGGTTTTCTATTCATTTTTTCTAACATGAAGTAATGTTATACTCCTGCTTCTATTGGTGTCAGCAATTCAAAATACTTTTCAAAATCTTTTTTCTCCAACAAAAAAGTCGGCTTATGACTTGCCCATTCTGTAGACACCTCAAAGAGGTCATTAAAGGATCTTCCACGATAAACCTGGTTCTCCTTAAAATCTTTTAGCTGCTTGTTATCAGGCGTCCTAATACATTTGTACTGGATCTTTACATTATTCCTTTTCATTTGACTTGTTACCATACTACTTATTCTTACTCCGGTTTAACAACAAATATTTTTAAAAAATTCATCTTGTTTTAAAATTTCGCGGATTAATTCTTTCGTTCAACTTTTCCTTGGCAAAATCCACTATAAGTAATTAACACTGAATAATATATTATTAGATTTAATCATTGTACTAATAAAGTAACTTCTATCTTCTTTCCAAATTAATGTAGATTTTATTTTGTTCATTATACCCTGCACATGCAGTATAAAGAAGAGACTACATCATGAATTAATCTACTTATTGTTAAAGAAACATACTAAGCATATTAATAATTGTATTTAATGATTAATATTTATTACAATGTTTATAAGACACCTGCTTAGAGTCACTAACTACAGATAACCACAAAGGTTATCAACAAATCATAAGCCATTGTTTATTTTTTCTTAAAACATGGTGAACTTTTAAAAACACTATTGATGTTGACAGAGCAAACAAAGCTTCAAAAAATAAATAATCAACCATTATTATGGGTTTATTCGGAAATCTTTTTCATAATGAAATTGCCATGGATCTGGGGACTGCAAATACTCTGATCATGCTAAACGACCAAGTCGTTCTAAACGAACCATCTATAATCGCAGTGGATACAATCACGGGAGAGCTCGTTGCCCTTGGCAGAAAAGCTATGGAAATGCACGAAAAAACTCCTGAAAACATCAAAACCATAAGACCTCTTAAAGATGGTGTTATTTCTAACTTCCATGCGGCAGAACAAATGATCAGAGGAATGATCAAAATGATTTTTGATGGTAAAAAATCTCTTATTAAAACTGCTCAGAAAATGGTGATTTGCATTCCTTATGGAGCAACAGAAGTAGAAAAAAGAGCTGTTAGGGATTCGGCCGAAAATGCCGGTGCAAAAGAACTTTACCTTATACACGAGCCTATAGCTGCTGCTGTAGGAATCGGAATTGATATTGAGGAACCGCACGGTTCCATGGTAATAGATATCGGGGGGGGACTACAGAGATTGCCGTTATATCCCTATGCGGAGTAGTATGTAATCAATCTTTGAAAATTGCGGGCGATCAGCTTAACAAAGATATTCTGAATTTTATGAGAAGGAGCCACAACCTTTTAATAGGAGAAAGATCAGCTGAAAGAATTAAAATCGAGGTAGGTGCTGCCCTTCAGGAACTGGATGATGCGCCAGCAAATTTTACGGTAATAGGAAGAGATATGATGACAGGACTTCCCAAAGAAGTAACTGTTAACTACACAGAAGTTTCCTCTGCAATGGAAAAATCAATATCTGTAATCGAAGAGTCCGTAATAAAGACACTTGAAACCTGCCCACCAGAACTTGCAGGAGACATTTATAGAAAAGGTATTCATATCACAGGAGGAGGTAGTAATTTAAAAGGACTTGACAAAAGATTGGAGTTAAAGACAAAGCTTAAAGTTCATCTTTGTGAAAACAGTTTATTATCAGTTATAAAAGGAACTTCCACTTCATTGAAGAAATTAAAAACAATGAAGCACATACTGGTAAGATAATTTTCCTTCTCACCTATGCCGGAGATAACTGGTGTCATTCTGATTCCTGTCTCCGGCACTTTTCCTCTTTCCTTATTTCAAAAGAAAAATAATATGCTTCAACCATCTGTTTTTCAGACTAAATAAAAATTATTATTAAATTCAATGAATATTTTCTCTTAAGCTTTTGAATCTAATATTAATTCATATACATTTGCACCGGCAAATCTATACGACCAGCTCCTGTTGAACCCCCCCAGGTCCGGAAGGAAGCAAGGGTAGACGGTAGAGCGGTGCGATATACGATTTGCCATTTTTGTTTTATAGCTATCTCCAAACCTATACTCAGGTTGAAATAAATTCTTAGATTTGTACCTTCACTTTGTAAAATATAATTCAAATAATGAAATTCTTTATTGACACAGCTAATCTTAATGAAATAAGAGAGGCTCATGAACTTGGTGTGCTAGATGGCGTTACAACGAATCCGAGTTTAATGGCCAAAGAAGGGATCAAAGGAAAAAATAACGTTTTTGCCCACTATAAGGCTATTTGTGATATTACTGACGGAGATGTGAGTGCAGAAGTAATTGCCACTGATTTCGAAGGTATCATCAGAGAAGGAGAAGAGCTTGTTACGATCGATGAGAAAATTGTTGTAAAAGTTCCTCTAATCAAAGACGGTATCAAAGCGATAAAATATTTCTCTAAAAACGGAATCAGAACAAACTGCACGCTTTGCTTTAGCCCCGGACAGGCACTTTTGGCAGCAAAAGCCGGAGCCAATTATATATCTCCTTTTATTGGTAGGCTTGATGATGTTTCTACTGATGGACTTGAACTTATTAGCCAGATCGTTCAGATCTATGATAATTATGGATTTGAAACAGAAGTGCTGGCTGCTTCAGTAAGACACCCTATGCACATCATAAAATGTGCGGAAATAGGTGCAGATGTAGCAACATGTCCACTAAGCGTGATTACAAGTTTATTAAATCATCCATTAACAGACATCGGTTTGCAGAAATTTCTTGCAGATCATAAAAAGCTTAATGGTTAATCAGGAATCTTGCCGGAAATAAGTTCAGCAGAATGTACATTATAAAAGTAAAAGGGAAAGCTAAAATTCCAGATTACATTCAGCTAAGAGACGAAAATTTCGTTTTGGTAGCTTATTTCCGGGCAGATCGCCCTGTGAAACTTCCAAAGAAAACAGGGCTTGAGGGAAAAGAAAAACTTTTGGAAGAAGTAATCAAAGATCTTCCTTTTGGAAAACTTCAAAAACTGGAAATATAATCGATGGCATTTTCCTCTGAACCTGTAGTATCTGTTAAAGATCTGAGCATTTATCAGGAAGACAGACTTATACTTGACAATATTACTTTTTATATTAATAAAGGTGAATTTGTCTATCTTATCGGAAGAACCGGAAGCGGGAAAAGTTCATTATTAAAATCGCTATATGCTGATCTTCCTTTTGAAAAAGGGGATATCAACGTAGCAGGATACAACTTAGCCAAAACCAAAAGATCTAAAATACCTTACCTCAGAAGAAAGATTGGTATCATCTTTCAGGATTTTCAATTGCTTCATGACAGGAACATTTCTGACAATCTTCTTTTTGTAATGAAGGCAACCGGCTGGAAAGACAATGCCTCAATGAAAGCGCGCTTATCCGAAGTCTTGATGCGTGTTGGACTGGGAGCTGCATCTTTCAAATTGCCACATCAACTTTCCGGAGGAGAGCAGCAAAGAATAGTTATTGCAAGGGCACTGATCAATGAACCGTTGATTCTTTTTGCTGATGAGCCAACTGGCAACCTTGATCCAGAAGTAGCCGAGGAAATTTTCAACCTTTTCAGAGAAATAAACAACAGCGGCACAGCTGTATTAATGGCAACCCACAATTACGAATTAATAAATAAATTTCCCGGAAGAATTTTAAAGATAGAATCTGGTTCACTAAAAGACTCTTCCCTAAAATAACATGTCCGGGATAAAGAACCTTTCTATACTAATCCCAATTTTCAATTTTGATATCAGAAAGCTTGTTAAAAATCTTTCTGAACAAGCTGACCTTTTATCAATTCCTGTAGAAATAATCTGCACAGATGATTTTAGCTCTGATTCATTCAAAAGACTGAATAGAGAAGTCACATCATTACCTCATGTAAGTTATTTTGAAGAACCTATCAACAGAGGTCGAACTTCAATAAGGAACCACCTTATTTATAAAGCAATTTATGATCATGTACTTTTTCTGGATTGCGACAGCACTATAGTATCCAAAGATTTCTTGCTTAACTATATTCATCATCCAAACGCTCCGGTTAAAATCGGTGGCACTATTTATTCTCCTGAACCTCCAAAAGACTGGAAGTATAAATTACACTGGCTCGCAGGATCAGAACGAGAGGTAAAGACTGCTCAGGAAAGAATGAGATCTCCTTACAACAGCCTTACAATAAATAATATTCTAATTGAGAAATCAGTATTTCAAAAAGTTATATTAAATGAAATAATCAAAGGTTATGGGCATGAAGATACGCTTTTTGGAATGGACCTGATGGCTACCCAAATAGAAGTATTGCATATTGATAACCCGGTATTACACGAGGGACTCAACGATTTCAATTCTTTCTTATCAAAAACCAAAGAAGGATTACAAAACCTTCATTTAATCCTTAAGATGAAAGATGCACAGGTTCACACAACTCTTTTAAGTACTTATAACACCATTAAGAAATATAGGTGTATTGGCTTCGTACGCTTTATCCTGGTTCTTATATCTCCACTATTATTAAAAAACCTTCAATCAAAATCTCCCTCCCTTTTAGCCCTTGATCTCTTTAAACTAAAAGAATTCATAGGAATAAAAAAATCTTAAAATGATTATTTCACAGGTTGCAGATTAAATCGATCTGAAGCAAACTTTAACATAAACTGATAAGCTTCCTCAAATTCGTTTTTAATAGTACCCACCAATATCGCTTCTCTTAACTCGTCTTTAATATCTCCTACAACTTTCCCCGGAGTCAGATTAAATGTTTCCATTATAATCTCTCCGGTAATAACAGGTTTGAAATTTCTTAACTTATCTTTCTCCTCTACTTCTTTTAGCTTCAGCTCGACAGAATTAAAATTTGTAAGATACTTTTTAACCTTTACTTCATTCTTTGAAGTAATATCTGCACGGCACAGGATCATCAGCGCATCAATATCATCTCCGGCTTCAAACAATAATCTCCTTAATGCAGAATCAGTGACATTTTCTTTTACAAGCGCTATTGGTCTCAAATGGAGACGAACAAGCTTTTGCACAAACTTCATCTTTTCATTCAAAGGAAGTTTAAGCTTTCTGAATATATGAGGAGTCATTCTCGCTCCAAGTTCCTCGTGGCCGTGAAAAGTCCAGCCTATCTTTTCGTCATATCTTTTAGTAGCTGGCTTAGCAATGTCATGAAGGATGGCAGCCCACCTCAACCAAAGATCATTGCTCTTTTCCGCAACGTTATCCAGCACTTGTAAGGTATGATAAAAATTATCTTTGTGTGCTCTGTTCCCGACGGATTCCACACCTTGCAGATCTGTAAGTTCTTTAAAAATAATTTCCAATAACCCAGAATGAAAGAGCAGCTTAAAACCATAGGAAGGCTTAGAACTTAAAACGATTTTATTAAGCTCGTCAGAAATTCTTTCACAAGAGACAATATTAATCCTTTCTTTATTATCAATGATTGCCTGAAAAGTATTAGGATCTATATCAAAACCCAATTGGGTTGCAAACCTCACTGCCCTCATCATCCTGAGGGGATCATCAGAGAATGTTATACCTGGATCAAGCGGAGTTTTTATTGTTTTCCTTTTGAGGTCAGACATTCCATTGAATGGGTCCAGCAACTCGCCATAGTTGTTCTCATTCAGGCTGATAGCAAGAGCATTGATGGTAAAGTCCCTTCTGTTCTGATCATCGTGCAAAGTTCCGTTTTCCACTACAGGTTTTCTTGAGTTTCTGTTGTAGGATTCTTTTCTGGCACCTACAAACTCAAGCTCTCCTTCCTCCATCTTGATCATTGCAGTTCCAAAATTTTTGAACACGACTACGGGAAGGTCACCCATTTTCTGAGCTACCTTCTCAGCCAATGTTATACCACTACCTACACAAACAATATCAATATCCTTGGATGGTCTTTTCAATAAAAGGTCTCTGACATAACCACCTATCACATAAGAGTCAACTCCAAGTTCTCTGGAAGCTTCGGCAACAATATTGAATAATTTGTTACCATTTAAAAGTTCTGAAAAATTCATTAAACGAATATTCTCCGGATTATTTACGGATAAATTTTATTTCCCCATCAAGACCTAACTTCACAATGGTTGAAGGATTTGACGTCATATTTTCTCCATTTTTGACGTCTACAACAAATTCCACCTGTTTCAATACTGTTTCGTCTATACCTGCAAAATTCATCGGAGAAGGATTTCCACTAATATTGGCAGAAGTTGACACAATTGGCTTTCTAAATTTCTTCAACAAAGCATTACAAAAACCATTTCTCACAAGTCTGATAGCTATACTTCCATCTTCACCAAGCAGATCAGGGCTTACATTTTTCCCTTTAGGATAAATTACTGTTAAGGGTCTTTCTGCAAATTCTACCAGATCCCACGCTATTTCAGGCACATTCATAACATAATCATGCAATTGTCCTATCTCATGAATCAGTACAATCATGGCTTTGGCATCCGGCCTTTTCTTTATGTCATAAATTTTCCTGATTGCTTCAGTGTTTGTCGCATCGCAGCCTAATCCCCATATCGTATCTGTAGGATATACAATCACATTTCCCTTTTTTAACTGCTCTATACAGAGGTTAATCTCTTCCTCAGACTTCATTTAGGTTCTTTTTGGTGGTGATTTTTCTCAAAGATAGGTAGTAATTACAAATTAAAGGCTTGGATTTCCCATTACCCCTTATTTTTTGATCGAATTTTTCTGAATATACTGGAATACAAGCCGTCAGGAAACGTCCTGATGAAAACATTCTTATTTTTCTATAAGTATCTAAAACTTAGGGCAAGGAATAACCATATCTTTCCTTCTTATAATTTTCCTGGTCTTAAAAACATATGACAATGAGAATTCATGCGCCCCTGCTGTCTTTGTAGCTGTGAGACTAGAAATGGTCAGATCATAACTGTATCCAAGCCCCCACCTGTCTGTTCGAACTCCCACCATTACTACAATTGCATCATGATTGAAATTCTCCTGATTATATCTTTTAAAAGGTATGCCCCTGTACCAAAGGCCTGTTACAACAGGTTCATAACAGACATACAATCCAAGATCGAGCTGGTCAAAATTCTCCTGATGCTTATAGACAAAGGTCGGAGAAATGCTTCTTTCTTTTTGTTCTCCATATTTTTTTTTGTGCACACCCTCTTTCAAGAAAAATTTTACTCCCCCATGAACTGTTGTTTTTATGGGAAGTTTATTTCCTCCTGTATTTAATGACTGATCCGGCTGATTGATATGACTGGATGCCATTCCCATCCAGAATTTATTATTATAGAATAAAAAACCAGCTCCAAAATCGAAGTAATTAATGCTAGAACTTTTACCAGCCACATTATAGGGAATTCCGGGAACACCATCTATCTGACTTCCGAAAGTAAGGCTATAATAATCAATACTTCTGGAAACATAGCCAAATTGAATTCCTGGTCTGAAAACCAGTTTGCTTGAAAGATTCACACGAAAGGAATACATTCCGTTTATGGAGGCAGATTTTAAAGCACCCGCTCCCGCCTTGTCCAGCATAGCCATTAGCCCAACACCACTTCTGAACTTTTCAAAATTATGATCTATCGATGCTGCATAAGTAATAAAAGGCTTAGGAAGGTTCACCCATTGATATCTGTTGTTAAACATCGCCCTGCTTTCATGTGTGGCGCCGGCAAAAGCAGGATTTAGATAAAGTGGTGCTGCATAGTATTGGGAGAATTGTGGGTCCTGAGCATAGGCACAGTCTGGTAAGCTTATAGCTGAAAGCAGAAAACTGAAAGCGAAAAGCTTAAAGCTTAAAGTCGAAAGCTTAAAGTTTAAAGTGGAAAACTTAGAGCTCAAAAATGACTGAGCAGTGAACATGCTATCCCTTTTGTTTGATATTATTTTTTTTAATATGATGAAGCCACTCAACTTAAAAGACCTCATCCTGGAAAGCTGAAAGCGAAAAGCTTAAAGCATAAAGTTGAAAACTTAGAGCTCAAAAATGGCTGAGCAGTTAACATTCTATCTCTTTTGTTTGTTGTTATTTTTTAATTTTAAGATGAGGATACTTACAACTTAAAATACCTCATCCTAAATCTTTTTTTGAAAGCTTTAGTAGATCACCAAGTTTAACTTAAAATCATCAAGCATTACTTTCCACTTTAAGCTTTTCGCTTTCAGCTCCTTTATTACCAAATCAAAGTAATGTCCCCAACAAATTCCTTTACCTTCCCGCTTGGCATCTTCACCTTGATCCTGTATACATATACATCTTCAGGGCAAAGCTGATTTTTATAGTATCCATCCCATCCTATTGAAGAATCTCTTGTTTCAAAAAGCATCTCTCCCCATTTGTTATTGATACTCATATAAAATTCCGTAACATCGTGTAAACGCGGATAGAAGACCTCATTTAATCCACTTCCATCTTTGCGCCCACCATTCGAACCTCCGTGGTTAGGGGTAAAGGCGTTTGGAATTTCAATTGAACCACCTTCTTCAGCAAATGCTGCATCATCCAACTCATAACTATCCACACACCCAAATTCATTTTCAGCTATCAGTTTTACTTTAAACCTGCCAGGTATTTTATAAACATGTAATGGACTAGTCTCTTCAGAAGAAGATTGATCTCCAAAATCCCATGTAAACTTGGTAGCATTTTTTGATTTATTATTAAAAAAAATCGGATCAGGTATAAAAACTACCTTAGGCTGAGATACGAAATAAGCGTCCGGAAGCGGTCTTACAATTATAATTGAATCCTTTATAAGGTAGTTCTCACCACCTTTACCTTTTGCTAATAGTCTTACAGAATAAGTTCCGGGAAAACCATAAATATGCGTTGGATTTATCAGCTCTGAAGTCTCACCATCACCGAACTCCCAAAAATACCGCTCTGCAAATTTAGTTGTATTGTTAAATGAAATCTCTAAAGGCAAACAGCCCTCCCCTTCACCGGTAAAACTGACAATCGGAGCTGTTGGCAATACATGGATTTCTTTGGTTAAAGAACTTGTACACTTCCCGGTATTTAAAGAAAGCGTAAGCTTGTAGTCGCCATAAAATCCATAATAGTGGACTTGAGGATCTCTGTTATTGGATGTATTTCCATCTCCAAAATCCCATTTTATATCAAAGTTACCGGCTACAGTATTATTAGTTATATAAATTGCAGAATCAGGTAATAGAATAGTTGTTGAATTTAATGTAAAATTTGCTTGGGGACCACCCCAGACTGAAACGGTTTTTGCTACTTCTGCTTCACAATTATGCACCGACTTTACTTTTAGTGTTACATTAAATACAGTATCCTTTGCATTTGGATTCTGAAAAATGTGAACCGGAGAAGTTTCTAATGAAGTATTCCCATCTCCAAAATCCCAGATGTAATCCGATATCAACGAACCAGATGGAACGAACTTTGTCTTGAAAGGACTGCATCCTTCCATTTCCCCGACAAAATCAGGAAATACTTCAGGAAAAACAGAAATCTTTCGGATCATAGTATCTGCACAGTTATTATCTGTTCCTGAAATCAGCTTCACAAAAAAACTCTTTAACTAAACCGGTTTTATTTTCATATACATGCGTAACATCTCCAAATAAAGTATCCAGTATTATACCATCTCCAAAATCCCACTTATACCATCCCGCTTTCTGACTGTTATTGGAAAAGCTTACTGATAGCGGACTGCACCCAAAAGAAACAGATTCATTAAAATCAGCCTCAGGTTTGGGATGTACAATTACTGTATCGTAAACAGTTGCTGAGCAATTAAATGAAGACAAAGCATTCAGAGATATCCGGAATAAAGTATCCTTTTCAGTAATATTACTAAATACATGTGTCGGTGTTGAAGAAGAAGAATTAAATCCATCACCAAAGTCCCAGTTAAACTTATACTGCGCTCCTTCAGAAGACAAGCTCACTATAAGCGGATGACAGCCCTCTTTAGGTTTGGCTTCGATCTTAAATTCCGGTTCAGGATAAACAATGATCGTTTTACTTTTTTCTAAAAAACAACCATGATCTGTAATAGCTCTGATCAATATGAGTTCATCTTTAACAATACCAGACTTATTAACAAAAGTGTGATTGAACTCAGGTGAATTAATAACAGTATCCTTGCCCTGAATCGTCCAATTAAAGGAAGAGGCAAAAGATGAATTATTGGACAGCTTTATACTGGATGGACTGCATTGAGGTATTGAAGGAGTGAAGGAGAAATCAGCGACAGGCGTCGGATAAACAGTAACCGTTTGAGTTAAGGTATCCAAGCATCCCTTACCGGATTTAGCAATAAGTTTCAAAGGAAATTCCAGAATATTACTTTCTTTATTTAAATAAGTATGAAAGATAGTATCCTTAATATCTGAAGTAACCAGTCCGGGAGAACCATCTCCAAAACTCCATTCAAAAGCGTCGGCATTTTGGGACTTGTTAGCAATTTTAACATCAAAGGGCGCACAACCATCCCACTTGTCTGACTCAAAAGAAGGAACCGGCAGTGGTGAGACAGTAGTATAAATTGTATCTTTTCTCTTACAGACATCCGTAGCTGCCTCAATGATTACTTCGTAAGTTCCGGGGGCATTATATAAATGAGATGGCAGCTTTGAAGTAGAGCTCTTCCCATCTCCGAATGACCAAGACCAGGATATTATTTCAGTTCCCGGAGTATATGGACTCAGATATTTTGCAGGAATAGGCCTTTCAAAAGTTCCATCCGGTAATTGCCAGCCAACGGATAAATGATCATCAAGATTGCTCTCTTTATGAAGTGCTTCTATATAATACCTTTGATTTGCTTTCAGGGAAACAGGCAATGACTGTTGAGAAGTATATCGGTTCCACTGTCTTAAATTGGTGGTACCGGATATATAAGCAATTTTTGTTTTACCGGAAGGTTTTGCACTTGAACTAAGCCAGAGCTCAGAATCTCCGTTGCTTGAGATCCAGAATGTATAAATCCCATCTGCAGGGGGACAAATAAACCCATGTATTCTGGAGCCATAATTATCTCCGATATTCACAGGTCCTTCAAAATAATCTGTAAGCAAAGAAGTTGAAGATGGCTTATCCGGAAAATTTGCATTGGAAGTAAGTCTTACTACAGTTGCGGCACCCGTGATATTGTCCCATTGCTCTCTCAAAATAGATCCTGTAGCACAAGATACGGTCGGGAGAAGATCTGATAAGTTTTTAAACTTACTAATATTTCCCAGGCAAACAGGATCTGAGGACACATTAAAAGAAACATCCGGAGGTACAATTACAGCAGCTTTTCTTTCTGCAATGCAGTTCAGGTTGTTGCGTACTGATAACCTGACACTATAATAACCCGGATCAAAGTCAATAGTCCAGGGGCCAGTACCAGTCTTGATTATTCCATTCCCAAAATCCCATGCATAAGAAGATGCATTGACTGAAGTATTTTTAAACAACACAGAGGTCTTTCCACAACCAGTAGGTTTATCAAATGTAAAATTCGGTTCTGGAATTCCTACAACAGATATTGTTGAGACAGAGGTATCAGAACAGCCAAGGGCTTTATCTTGAATAGCTGCCATCTGAATGGTATAATTTCCGGCAACACTATATCGATGGTAAAGCGAAGGATTATTGTTTTCTATCCAGCCTGTTCCATCACCAAAATTCCACTTAAACCTGTTTGCATCACCTGCAGAAGTATTTTGAAATAGTACAGAATCCCCGGCACAAATTTCTGTGATTGATGTGTTAAATCCGGAAACAGGAGGATCAATAATTTCTACTTTCATGGAAGTCTGACTAACTCCACAAAAGTTGGAATCAAGCAATGTAATATTATAAGTGGTTCCGGGAGATCCGGTAATAAAAGCTTTAAGAGATCTGTTTACCGGGGTAGCCTGGAGCCAGGAAGTTGATATGCCCAAATCAGCAGATTCCCATCTAATCTTCCGGGCTTGTTTATTATTACAGTTATATTTAGAAATGTCTTTAAATAATACTGAGTCTGCCCCACAAATCTGCTTTACAGAAGCACTGATGATGGCGGAATCCGTATCCCAGAAATTAAATGGACCGTAACTGGCAAATGAAGCATCACACAAACCTGTGGCAGTAAGACGGACAATCATATTACAACTGGAAGTCCCTTTTTGATAGGTATGTGACATTACCTGACCGGCATTGGAGGCATCCATTACATCTTTAGTGCCATCCCCCCAGGACCATTCAAATTTGGTAAATGAAGAAGTATTGGTGGAAGTATTTTTGAATGACAGGATATTAGGCGCACAGGTACTGGCTCCTATTGTAGGTGGCAAAGCCGAAGCCCCGACTTTCCTATCATTAACAAAAGTACCTTTAATCGTTCTCTTGGTACAACCCGCTTTGGTTTCCGTGAGTGTTATTGTAAATTTCCCTAAACCAAATGAATGTGAAAGTACCGTATTGGAAGGCCAGATTGCACCCGATACAAGATCTGACCCATCACCAAAGTCAATAGTATAATTCTCGATGTCATGAGGAGACATCAATTCCAGTTTATATATATCCGGATCAGTTTCGTTATCGATACAATTTACCCATGTCTGGGAAGAGCTTGGATTTGCGTAAGTTAAATCATACAATTCTGGTAAAGCACACTGAGCCAAGGCCTCAAAAGAAGCCAGACTCAATAAAAACAAGATAGATATTTTCCAGATATATGATATCCTTTCACGCATAAATACAGTGCAAACTGTCATAATATTATCCGTTAATCAATTGATCAGGTGTGCCTTATTTGCAGAAAACAACTTCACAAGATAGTCAAAAAGTGAGAATGAAAGAACTTATTTTGACAGATTTCCATTTCCAAGTGGTGGATTCATGGTATTACTCTTATTAAACTTTCACATTCTCAGCTTTTCAAAAAAATAATATATAAAAAAAGAGTTTTGTATAAATTTATAAGACGAAACATATACCTTTGTATCCCATAAGTAAAATAGAGTCTTTTTAGTACTTATGGCTTCTGCTAAATATATCTTTGTAACAGGTGGGGTAACCTCATCATTAGGAAAAGGAATAATCTCCGCATCTCTTGCGAAACTGCTTCAGTCCAGAGGGTTTTCCGTCACCATTCAAAAATTTGATCCCTATATTAATATAGATCCTGGGACACTTAATCCTTATGAACATGGCGAATGCTATGTAACTGAGGACGGAGCCGAAACAGATCTGGATTTGGGTCATTATGAGAGATTTTTGAATATCAATACTTCTCAGGCTAATAATGTCACTACCGGAAGAATTTACCATAATGTAATCTCAAAAGAAAGAGAGGGTGCATTTTTAGGGAAAACTGTTCAGGTAATTCCTCACATCACGGATGAGATCAAGAGAAACTTTCTTGCTTTAGGAGAAAAAGGGAACTACGATATAGTTATTACAGAAATAGGAGGATGTGTAGGTGATATTGAATCTCTTCCTTTTATTGAGGCTGTAAGGCAATTAAGATGGGATCTTGGCCCTCACGATACGCTAGTGATCCACCTTACCCTGGTTCCATTCCTAAAAACAGCAGGGGAATTAAAAACCAAGCCGACACAACATTCTGTAAAACAACTTTCTGAATCAGGAATTCAGCCGGATATACTTGTTTGTCGCTCAGAACATCCAATCCCTGCGGAAATCAGAAAGAAGCTTGCCCTTTTCTGCAACGTAAACGTTAATTCAGTAATTGAATCACTTGATGCTGAAACGATTTACGATGTTCCTTTATTAATGAAAAAGGAAAAACTGGACGAAAGAGTGTTAACCAAGCTGAAACTTCCACATAAAGGAGAAGCTCAAATTGACACCTGGAAAGATTTTCTCGGGAAACTGAAAAATACAACCCATGAAGTGCAGATTGGTCTTGTAGGAAAATATGTAGAATTGCCTGACGCTTATAAATCTATTGCAGAAGCTTTTGTACATTCGGGAGCAGAAAATGAATGTAAGGTAAAAATTAAATGGATTCAGTCTGAACATCTTACTGCTGAAACTATTCCGTCTGTTTTAGGTAATCTTGATGGAGTTCTGGTAGCACCAGGTTTTGGAGAAAGAGGAATTGAAGGAAAAATTCAAGCGGTAAAATTTGCCAGAGAAAATCATATACCATTCTTCGGTATATGCCTTGGAATGCAATGTGCAGCTATTGAATTTGCCAGAAATGTGGTAGGTATAAAAGACGCTGCATCTGCCGAATTGGACAAAAAGACCCCTAATCCGGTAATTGATATGATGGAATCTCAGAAAAACGTCACCAAAAAGGGCGGAACTATGAGATTAGGAGCATACCCTTGTGAACTAACTAAAGGGAGTAAAGCGCACCATATCTATGGTAAATCTAAAATTTCCGAAAGACACAGACACAGATATGAATTTAACAACAAGTATCTGAAACAGTTTGAAAAAGCAGGTATGATTGCATCCGGAATAAATCCTGACACAGGCCTGGTTGAAATTATTGAATTAAAGGATCACAGGTTTTATATTGGTACCCAGTTTCACCCAGAGCTGAAAAGTACTGTATTAAACCCACATCCGCTGTTTGTTAAATTTGTAAAAGCAGCCATTGAATTTTCAAAAGAAAAAGAATCTAAAACAGAATAATAACCGAAAATATTTTTTAGATAATTAATAATTTAAGATGGATAAAAATCAGGTTACGGGGATAGTGTTAATTACTGCCATGATGTTACTGTACTTTATGTACTTCGGGCAAAAAAAGATAAACCCCAACCAAACGCACAACAACAAACAACTCAGGTTACTCCCCAAAAATCAGAAGAAGCAATTCCTGATTCGGTAAAACAACAACAACTAAAAGCTGCATATGGGGAACTTTCCAATCTGGCTTCTGGAGAAACAAAAGATGTTGAAGCTGAAAATAAAGATATTAAGGTTACTTTTTCTTCTAAAGGTGGAAAAATCAAAAGTGTCCTATTAAAGCACTATCTGACCGACCAGAAAAAACCATTATATCTTATCAATGAAGAAAATAGCAATATATCCCTTCTTGCTGCATCTAAAACCGGTAATCTTGACTTATCAACCCTGTTTTATCAGGCTGAGACTCAAAACGCAGGCGATACTACGAAGATAATCTTTAAGGCTACTTTATCACCTGGTAATTCGATTTCCCAGACCTACTCTATTGCCCCTGAAGGATATCTGGTTAACTATGACCTGAAATTTGACGGAATGACTGGCATTCTGTTAAACCAACCAGTAGTTTTTGACTGGAAAGCAGAAGCTCCGAAGGTGGAATATGACCTTAAACAAAGTAGAATTACTACTTCTGTAAATTATTATACTGTAAAAGAAGGTTTTGATCACTTAAAAGAAACCTCCGATGATCCTGAAAGCGCTACTTTAAGCGAACCGATTAAATGGGTTACCATGAAACAAAAATTCTTCAACGCAGGATTTATTGCAGAGAATGAATTTTCAAACGGAACAGTTAAAAGTTATGTAAAGCAAGGAGATACTACTAGTCTTAAGCACCTCGAAGCTTCAGTATCATTACCCTATAATGATTTAACTTCAGGAAATGGAAAATATAAATTTTATTTCGGACCAAATCATTATCAAACACTTAGAGACATCCCTGCTCCTGATTATGACAAAAACGTTTATCTTGGCTGGCCTGTTATCAACCTGATCAACAGATTCATTGTAATTCCTGTATTTAATTTCTTCGAAACATTTATAGGAAATTACGGAGTTATCATCATCATACTTGTCTTTTTACTAAAAGCTATATTATTCCCTCTTAGCTACAAGTCATACATTTCAATGGCTAAAATGAAGGTATTGAAGCCGGAAATTGACGAAATAAAGGAAAGAAACGGGGATGACATGCAGAAAGTGCAGGCAGAGCAGATGCAGTTATATCAAAAAGTTGGAATTAATCCTTTGAGCGGATGTATTCCTGTACTTTTACAGACTCCTATCCTTCTAGCGATGTTCAACTTCTTCCCGAACTCAATAGAATTAAGACAAGAGCCATTCTTATGGGCAAATGACCTTTCCACTTATGATTCCATCTTCTCATGGAACACTCATATATGGGGTCTAAGCGATACTTATGGAAATCACTTCAGCTTATTTACCTTCCTGATGACCCTTTCCACCCTATTGTTGACCTGGGTAAACAATCAGGTAAGTACAGTTACCGGTCCAATGAAATCTGTTTCATACATCATGCCGGTTGTCTTTATGTTTGTTCTTAACTCCTTCCCTGCAGGTCTGAGTTTCTATTACCTTGTTTCAAACTTAGTTTCAATCGGACAGCAATATGTTATCAAAAGTTTTGTTGATGAAGACAAAATCAGAGCTGTTTTAGATGAAAACAGAAAGAAATTTGCTACTACAGGAGGAAAAAAATCCAAATGGATGCAAAGAGTGGAAGAAGCTATGAAGGCCAGAGAAGAAGAAGTTAAGAAAAAGAAAAAATAATAAAGCTTAAAGTTAAAAAGCAGAAAGTCAAAAACTGAGGTTTTGACTTTCTGCTTTTTTCATATTCAGGTTAAACCTTTTTATCTAATAGTATTTAAAATCTCTTGACTATTTTCCAATTTTCTTCAGAAGGGTTGGGAAGATTTGTTTACTTTCAGCTTTCCGCATTAAGCTTTAAGCTCAAATTAACTATCTAATATCCAGTCACCTCCCACTTATCCACATACTTTCCACACCCCACAAGTGCAAAATATGTGTATAATAAAATAAACAATTCGCTTACCTGCATTTCATTTTATCTTAATTTTAAAAATCCCTTTGTCAGAAATTTTGAAAATATTCTGGATTGAATGTCTTTAGGAAACTGATAATAGTATAAATTTTGGAAAATTGATGCTTATCACCAACCGTCAGGTAAATGCTTCGTTAGAAAGAGGTCGGGATAAAATTCCGGCATTGATTTTCGAAGCGTAATAAGCCTCTTCGTCTGATTTTATTATCCAAAGGAAATCAATCAATCTAATAACAGATCAATATCTGAAATTTAAATTGACAACCTGAAGTAAAAATAATTGCACAATGAGGAGAAAAAGCGTTAATTTTATTTGGAAATAGGAGATTCAGTTAAACTTAATTATTTTAATTTAAATGGGTAAAATCATTGCAATTGCCAATCAAAAAGGTGGAGTAGGTAAAACCACAACCGCTATCAACCTGGCTGCCAGTCTTGCAGCTCTGGAATTTAAAACCCTATTGGTAGACGCTGATCCTCAGGCTAACTCAACCTCAGGATTAAGTTTTAACCCAAAGACAATTGAAAAAAGTATCTATGAATGCATGGTAGATGGAATAAATGCTGATGAGTTAATTCTTACCACCAATGTAGCATTCCTGGACCTCCTTCCTGCTCACATCGACCTTGTAGGTGCCGAAGTAGAGATGATCAGCCTTGATCACAGAGAGGAAAAGATGAAAGAATCTTTAAAAAACGCTAAAGAAAGATACGATTACATAGTTATAGACTGTTCACCTTCTCTTGGTCTTATCACAGTTAACGCCCTGACCGCCGCAGATTCAATTCTGGTACCTGTTCAGTGTGAGTACTTTGCACTTGAAGGATTAGGGAAGCTTCTTAATACGATCAAGATTATTCAGACCAGACTGAACACTGCTCTTGAAATCGAAGGAATTCTTCTTACAATGTATGATCCAAGGGTTAGACTATCGAACCAGGTAGTAGAAGAAGTAAGAACTCATTTCCAGCATCTGGTATTTGAAACCATTATCCCTAGAAATATTAAGCTCAGTGAATCTCCAAGTTTTGGATTGCCTGTTATAGCTCACGATGCAGAAAGTAAAGGAGCTATCAGTTACCTGAACCTTGCTCAGGAGATTCTTGAAAGAAATAAAGTAGCATTAAGTTAATACCCGATTTCAATGAACGATAAGAAATCGCAGATACCTGCAGCAAAAAAGAGTGTTTTGGGAAGAGGTCTGGGAGCCCTACTTCAGGATTCCGATACTGCCAAACCCGAAAGAAAAGTAGAAGTAGAAAGAGCACCAGAAAGTTCAATCAATGAAATTCCTGTTGACAGCATTGAAGTCAACCCGTATCAGCCAAGAACTCATTTTGATCAGGAAGCCCTTCAGGAGCTTTCTGAATCTATAAAGGTTCAGGGCATTATTCAGCCAATTACAGTAAGACAACTTTCGCCAGGCAAATATCAGTTAATTTCAGGAGAAAGAAGGCTTCAGGCTACCCGACTTGCTCAGATTCCCAAAATAACAGCTTATATAAGAACCGCTAATGACCAGCAGATGCTGGAAATGGCTCTTATTGAAAACATTCAGAGAGAAAACCTTAATGCACTTGAAATTGCACTAAGTTATCAGAGGTTAATTTCCGAATGTAGCCTTAAACAGGAAGAACTGGGAGACCGTGTGGGAAAAAACAGAACCACGGTAACCAATTATTTAAGACTTCTGAAACTTCCTCCTGACATTCAGGCGGCTGTAAGAGATAACAGAATTTCAATGGGTCATGCAAGAGCCCTTATTTCCGTTGAAAGAATTGATGATCAGCTGAGCATTTTCAAAAAGATCCTTGAAGAGGAATTATCGGTTAGAAAAACTGAAGATCTGGTAAGATCCTTTTCTCAACCTTCTTCCCAACCAAAAGTTTCTGAATCGAAAAGTGAAGACAAGAAGACCTACTTCAATCCTGAAATAGTCCATATACAGACAAAATTGTCTACACATTTCGGAACAAAAATCAATATTAATTGTGATAAACAAAACAAAGGCGAGATTAAGATCCCATTCGTAAATGCGGATGATTTAAACCGGATATTAGATATATTAAATTTTTAGATATGATATTAAAGCTGGTAAGACCCATTGTATTAATAACCGTTTTAACTTTTTTTAATACAATGGGGGCCACAGCCCAGGATGATACCCTTTCTCAGGCACCCGTAAAAAAATCAAAACCTAAACACAATTACCGACCAGGAAGAGCGGCTTTGCTTTCCACCGTCCTACCCGGAGCAGGACAGTTCTATAACAGAAGATACTGGAAGCCCCCTATTTTATATGCAGGAGCTGCAGCACTGATCTATTGGATAAATTTTAACTCTACTGAGTATAACAGATTCAATAAAGCATATGCCAGCAGAATAAGTTTCCGAGCAGATACGACTCAAGATGCTAGACAGCCTGGAGATTTTGAGAACTTCAGTGATAATCAATTAAAAGTATATAGGGACAGCTACAGACGAGATATTGAGTTTTCCATTATCATAACTACAGCTGTTTATGCTTTAAATATTGTAGACGCATATGTAGATGCTCACCTGAGGCAATTTGACATAAATGAAGATATTTCTTTATCTGTTCAACCTCTTTTATATTCCTATAATTATTCCCAATTTGCAGGAGGAATAAAGTTAAACTTTACTATAAAATAAATGAGAATTTTACTATTGGGCTATGGCAAAATGGGAAAAACCATTGAGCAAATTGCCATAAGTCGTAACCACACAGCCCCCTTCAAAATCGATCTTGAAAACTACAGTTCACTTACTTCAATAACTAAAGATCAGGTTGACGTTGCAATAGAATTTACTCAACCGGAAAGTGCATACAACAACGTAAAGTACTGCATAGAGCAAGGAATACCGGTAGTTTGCGGAACTACAGGCTGGCTTGAAAAAGAAAAAAGAACTGGAAGAACTTTGTAGAAAAAACGGAAGCGCATTCTTCTATGCTTCCAATTTCAGTGTTGGAGTAAATTTATTCTTCCATCTTAATAAGTTGCTTGCAAAAATCATGAATCCCTTCTCCGAATATGAAGTGAGCATGGAAGAGATTCATCATAAACAAAAATTGGATGCACCGAGCGGAACTGCTATTACATTGGCAGAAGGGATTATAGATGCAACCCCGAAAATCAACAGTTGGGTAAATCAGCCTACCAAAGAAAAAAGTCTGCTAGGAATCACATCAAAAAGACTTGATGCGGTACCAGGAACGCATACTGTTTATTACAATTCATCCGTTGATACTATTGAAATTACACATACAGCACATTCTCGCGAAGGATTCGCCAAAGGTGCTGTAGTAGCTGCTGAATGGCTGGTAGGTAAAAAAGGTGTTTTCGGCATGGATGATATGCTAAAAATCAATTACTAAAAGGAGAAAACTATTTTTTCATAAATCATATAAGGTATGAATTTAAAATTCTGGGAAAAGAAAAAAGAACCACAAAAAAAGAAATCCAAATCCAGAGAATGGGTTGACGCAATTGTATTTGCAGTTGTTGCTGCCACCCTTATCAGATGGATTTTCATGGAAGCTTTTACTATCCCAACCCCATCCATGGAAAAATCATTACTGGTAGGAGACTTCCTATTTGTAAGTAAATTTCACTATGGAGCAAGAACCCCTAAAACTCCTTTACAGATGCCGTTGACGCATCAGAAAATCTGGGGTACTGAAATACCTTCATATCTGGATTGGATTCAACTTCCACAATACAGACTGCCTGGTATCAGCAAAGTGAAGAACAATGATGTAGTAGTATTTAACTTCCCAACGGAATTTGACTATCCTACAGATCTGAAGACCAATTATATTAAAAGATGTATTGCTATTGGCGGAGACACTATTACTATTAAAAAAGCTAAAGTTTTTGTTAATGGTAAACCAGTTACAGATCCTCCTAAAGCTCAATACAGATATTTTATGGAAACTCCGGAGGTATTCTCTTCAAAAGAATTCAGAAAATTTGGAGTGACTGAATATCAGCCTGTACAAAATGGATTTCTGCTATTTACGACAGAAGAACAGGCTGAATTGTTTAAAGGGTTTCAAGGGATCAAGAACGTAGAACTTCAGCTTAATCCTCCTGGCAATCCTGAACCGAGAATATTTCCACATTCTTCCAAATTTATATGGAATGAAGACAACTTCGGACCACTTTGGGTGCCAGCAGAAGGTGCAACAATTCAGCTTACCCCTGAAAACATTATTCTATACGGAACCACAATCAAAAATTACGAAAACCTGGATAATGTGAGATTAGAGGATGATAAACTGTTTATTGATGGCAAGGAAGCTAAAGAATACACATTCAAGCAGAATTACTATTTTATGATGGGCGATAACAGACACAATTCTCTGGACTCAAGGTACTGGGGGTTTGTGCCCGCAGATCACATAGTTGGAAAAGCATTGTTTATCTGGCTTTCACTTGATCAGAACGGAGGCATAACAGATAAAATACGCTGGAACAGATTCTTTAATATTATTAGATAATAAAAATCCCGGACACAAAATCCGGGATTTTTTTATGCTCTATAAATAACTCATTCCATATCTAAAGAATAGTTTTTTTTGATTGGATAGAAAGACGCCAGCATAGCAAGGGTATGCATAATATTATTTCTTTCTTTCACTGAAACATAGGGCTAACACCCTATGCTGACAAAATACCCCCCCCTCCGGGGGCTTTGTGTCTCCGACCTTTATTTTGAGAATCAATTTAACTTTTTATAGTCCTTACTGTTGTTAACCTTCAGCTTTAAGCTTTCAACTTATTATTTACAACTTAAAAACTACCAGTCAATTTCCTGCTTTCCCATTTTCCTCAGATATTCATTTGTTTTGCTAAAATGATTATTTCCGAAGAATCCTCTTTCAGCAGAAAATGGAGAAGGGTGTGCTGACTCCAGTACCAGATGCCTGGAACGGTCAATTATACTACCTTTTTTCTGGGCATAAGCTCCCCATAATATAAAAACCAAATGCTCTTTTTCCGTGGACAAAATCCTGATGACTTCATCCGTAAACTCTTCCCAGCCTTTTTTTCTGATGAGAACCTGCTGTATTAGCACGAACGGTCAGCGTAGCATTTAGTAATAAAACTCCCTGTTTGGCCCATCTCTCAAGATTTCCTGATTTTGGTATCGGCTTTCCCAGATCCCTGTTAATTTCCTTAAAAATATTTTTTAGTGATGGAGGAAGCGGAACTTGGTCTGCCACCGAAAAACACAATCCATTTGCCTGCCCAGGTCCATGATATGGGTCTTGTCCGATAATTACAACTTCTACATTGTCAAAAACACACCACTCAAATGCATTAAAAATCTGATTTCCGGGAGGATAAATTGTATGATTTTCCCTTTCCCGTTTTAAAAAGGTTACAAGATTCTGGAAATATGGCTTTTCAAATTCCTTGGATACCCTCGCCTTCCAGGAAGATTCTATTTTAACATCCATTTAACTAAAATTTTTACAGTCTCAATTTAAAATCAGATTATTCAATAGACAAATTGTACTTAATTAATTTTATAATAAATAGCCTTGCCATCAATGGTGCCCTTTGATCTAGCTTTCAGAGCCTAAAAGATTTTTAAACAAAATCATTGAATTAAACAAACTTCTCTTTAACTTTAGAGTTAAGAGTCAGAACCTCAAAAACTCCGAAGAATATGGTAACAGAAATCACAGATGGTCTTAAAGTCAGCGTGGTTACTTCTTACCAACCTGAGTATTCCAGTCCATCACAATCTCATTTTGTTTTTACCTATAAAATCAGAATTGAAAATTTCAGCAATTACACCGTACAATTGCTAAAAAGACACTGGTATATCTATGATGCGAATGGCATTATAAGAGAAGTAGAGGGCGAAGGTGTTGTAGGGCAGCAACCAATCATCGAACCAGGCCAGGCTCATGAGTATGTTTCTGGTTGCAATCTCAAAACAGAATTGGGAAAAATGAAAGGTTCTTATCTGATGGAAAGAATTGTAGACGGAAAACAATTCAAAGCTGCTATTCCACAATTTGTAATGGTTGTACCTTATAAACTAAACTAAATTCTAATAGAGTTCTTTTCGGGTGAAGCGTTTTTTCTTTTTTCTAATTAGTTATTTAAAATATTTTTTTACTTCCAAAGACGAACATTCTATTCACAGTCCTTTTGTCTTTAATCTTTACTTAGAAATTATCAAAAAGGAAAAGCACTATTATGCTTTTGAAGATCTGAATAAGATCCGATACAATCTATTGTCTGACCGAACAGTTCTCCAAATAAATGATCTGGGAGCTGGTTCTAAAGTAAATCAGAGCAAAGAACGATTGGTCTGTGATATTGTG
Organism: Sporocytophaga sp.; assembly: GCA_024707265.1. GTDB lineage: Bacteria > Bacteroidota > Bacteroidia > Cytophagales > Cytophagaceae > Sporocytophaga. The sequence continues at coordinate 242,943 of JANQAB010000003.1, forward strand.
AAAAACTCCGGCAAAAGCACTAAGATTTCCGAGTTACTTTTCAGGCTGGCAAATCATTTTCATCCTTCCATCCTGATTGATCTCGGTACTTCTGTGGGATTAACCACTTTGTATTTATCTAAAGCTTCTCAACAAAGCACCATATATTCTTTTGAAGGCTGCCATGATACAATTGAATATGCTAAACGACTATTCAAAACTGCCAAAGCCAATAATATTATTACAATAGAGGGGAACATCGACGACACTCTGCTGGCTCAATTAGAAAAAATCCCGCAAATAGACCTTGCTTATTTTGATGCCAATCACACTTATGAGGCTACAAAGAGGTATTTCGAATTGTGCATCAAAAAAATTCATAACGACACACTTTTCATCTTTGATGACATTCACTGGTCACCCGGAATGGAACAAGCCTGGAAAGAAATAACAGAAGATACCAGAACGGTTGTCACTATTGACCTCTTTGAAATCGGTCTTGTGTTCTTCAGAAGAGAACAACCGAAACAACACTTTATTTTAAAGCTGTAAGCTAAAAGCTAAAAGTTGCCTTAAATTACTTTCTGCTTTTAGCTTTAAGCTTTCTGCTTACAATGCTTGCCTCAATCTCACCAGCTTGACCATAAGATCTTCCAGATAGTCCAGCTTAAGCATATTCGCTCCATCAGATTTTGCGACACTTGGATTTGGATGGGTTTCAATAAATAATCCGTCTGCCCCTACCGCTATAGCTGCTTTAGATATTGTTTCGATTAACTCTGGTTTTCCTCCTGATACTCCTGAAGCCTGATTAGGCTGCTGAAGAGAGTGCGTGCAATCCATAATTACAGGAACACCTGTCTCTTTCATCGCAGGAATATTTCTGTAATCCACAACCAGATCAGTATAACCGAATGAATTACCTCTGTCGGTCAGCATAACCTTTTTATTGCCAGCATCAACAATTTTGTCAACTGCAAATTTCATAGCCTCTCCGGAAAGGAACTGTCCTTTTTTCACGTTCACAACCTTCCCTGTATTGGCAGCAGCTACCAGGAGATCGGTCTGACGGCAAAGAAAAGCGGGAATCTGCAGAATATCTACATAACGTGCAGCCAATGCCGCGTCACTGCTTTCATGGATATCAGTCACAACAGGCACGCCCAATTTAGCTTTTACCTCTGCCAGGATTTCCAAGGCCTTCTCATCTCCTATTCCCATAAAAGAACCGCCTTTTGTACGATTCGCTTTTTTAAATGAGCTTTTGAAGATATATGGTATTTTAAGTTTTTCTGTAATAGCGATAACTTTTTCAGCAACCTCGAAGACATTTTCTCTGCTTTCTACCACACAAGGACCAGCAATCAGAAAGAAGTTTCCGGAATCAGTATGTTTGATTTCCGGCAAAAAGGATTTGATCATTATAACTTTTTATTTTTTTATCAGATAAATAAATAATTCCCTTCCCGCACGAGGAGGAATTGAATTATGACAGTTTTCGAAATACTTTATTTCAAAATAAGGACGAAAATAAGAAATATATTCCTCTTTTGTACCGCCAAAAGGTGGTTTATCATTATTTAAAGTATCATTAAAGAGAACACCAACAAGCCTGCCTCCTGGTTTGAGCAACTCTGCCATTTTTACTGCGTATTCAGGTCTCAGTTTTGGATCCAGCGCACAAAAAAAAGTTTGCTCAATAATAAGATCAAATGAATCTTTTAAAAGAAAAAAATCCACATGCAAAAGCTGTTCGGCAGGAAAATCAGGGACTCTTTTTTTGAAATTCTCAAGGGGAAAAGCGGAAATATCGGCTACAAAAACATTTTTAAACCCGGATCGGAAAACATACTCCGCCTCATGTGCGTTTCCACATCCGGGAACTAAAATCCGGAGATTCTTGTCTTTATCGTCGAGTTGATCAAAATAATCCTTAATCGGAGTAGTTATATAAGAGGCGTCCCAACCAGTGTCGCTGGAGACATATCTCTGATCCCAAAATTCTTTATCTAAACTCATATCAAGCTGTAATTAACACCCTTTTTTAAAAAAAATTGATAAAATTGAATATATAATTAATTTTACAACGTAAATTTTAATAAAAAAGACACTCATTAACCAACATCATGGCCGAAGTTAACGAACCAAAAGAAACGCAAAAAAGCGGAAGCAAAAAAGGCTTGATCATTGCTTTCATTATTATCTTGTTGGCTATCAACGCTGTACAACTTTTCCTCAATATCAATAAAAGCAACGATATTGCAGAAAAGGACAAAACAATTGTTGAAGCAAACGCAAAAATTGACAGCACAACTACAGAGTTGAATAAAGCAATTGATGATCTGAAACTGAAGAAACTGGAAATCGAAAGACTTGGGGGAGATACTGCGGCACTTGGAGAACAAATAAGAAATCTGGAAATCGAAAGTGAAAAGCTGAAAAACGAAAGTGCTGCAAACTACAGCAAATACATCAGAATTAAGAAAGAAATAGATAAGGCAAATCAGATCGCGCGTGAAGCATCTGCTGAAGTTGACAGACTTAAAGCCCAGCTTGCCGCAGCTGATTCCAGCATTAAAGATTATCAGACCAAAGTTGTCGCCAACCTGGATACTATCAATAAACTAAAAGTTACCCAAAACGAACTTGCTGAAAAAGTGGCAATCGCCAGTGTGTTAAAAGCAGAAAGTTTCCAGATAGACGCTATCACGGCTAAAGGTAAAATTAAAGATGGTGGAGAATTTAAAGCTAAGAACATTGATAAACTAAAAATCTCCTTCTACCTGGGCGAAAACAAAGTAGCTAAGCAAGAAGGAAAAGAGATCATCCTGAGAGTAATTGAGCCGGACGGAAGTGCTTTGTTTGATGTTGGAACAGGCGGAGGAAGCTTCCAGTTTGAAGGTAAAGAGATTTTCTACACTTTAAAACAAGATGTCTTGTTTGACAACAGAAAACCTCAGGTTGTTTTCACCTATGTAAAAGGTAGCGCTTACAAACCAGGAAAACACAATATTGAAGTTTACACAGAGGGATATAAAATTGGAGAAGGAAGCTTCTTAGTGAAATAATTTTTAAGCGGAAAGCAGAAGGCTGAAAGCTGAAAGTATATAGAAACCCTGACGAGATGATCGTTGGGGTTTTTCTTTTTTAGCTAAGCTTATTTCCTTTAACTTCGTATATAGCAAAAAATAATTTTAATTTTTTATATGAAAAGAGTTCTACTGTTTTTATTGATTTTTATTCCGTTTTGGGTGAATGGACAAGGGTTTAGGAAATACTATCCAAATATTTTTGAATCAATTGCCACAGATGAATCAGGAAATATTTATACCTACTCGTATGGGGATGGAACGGGGAAAGATGGTGGTCCACGCCAATTCTTAAAATTCAATTCTAAAGGAAAGATTATTTATTCTAAAGAAACTACCTATATAAATAATATTTTCAGAACTTCCGATAATTGCTTTTTATCATTAACATATGATTATGATACAGGAAAGGGATATTCGTTAAGGAAAGTTGATACTCTTGGAAACACTTTATGGGAAAAAGCTCTATCTCCCTCCTATCAACCCAATAGTATGATTGAAGATGCTCAAAAAAATATATTAATTGGAGGATGCAGGTGGACAAAAATACCCTATGACCCTTTAACATTTGAAACTAATCACATCAATGATTACCAAAAAGATCTTACTAAAGTAGACTCCGCAGGAAATTTATTATGGACAAAATCCTTTCCATTTTACATTACTGCCATAGAAAATGTTGATAATGGATATATGATCGCTGGATACGATAGTCCAAACTCAATAATTTCAAAGTTGAACTCTGATGGCGATACAATATTTTCAAAAAAGAATTCTACAGGATGTCTACTAATATTTAAACAGACTAGTGATGGCAATTACATTGGATTTAATTTACAAAGTCAAATTGTAAAATTTAACAAAAACGGAGACCCAATATGGACCAAATCAGCAATTAAATTACTGAGTATGAATATTTTTCTGGAAGTTTATCAAAATGGATTCTATATTTCAGGATATGAAAAAGATAAAGGGGTTGTTATAGTAAAATTTGACCTTGAAGGAAATATTATATGGGATAAAGCAATTTCCCTTCTCAATTTTTATAATCAACCTTTTAGCTTAAAGAGATCAGTCGATGAAACCATTATTGCATCTTGCACGACAAGCTATGGTGGTAGAACAGTATTATTAAAACTTGATAAAAACGGAAATACTTATACCAATTCAATAAGAGGTAGAGTTCTTTTAGATTCTAATGGAAATTGTTCTTATAATACTGGAGAACCTGGATTTACCGCTCCATTTTTACAAGCTATAGGAACTGAAGACTCTCAATATGCTATTGGGGACGAAGATGGGTATTATAATATTCCGGTAGATACAGGGATTTCATACTTAGTATCCCCAATTCAAAATCGGAATGGGAATACATCAAATAATTGTATCCCAATTCATTCAGTTACTTTCAATAAAGAAGGTAAGGAAAACAATGATAATAATTTCTTTCTTAACCAAATTATCTGTCCAAGACTAAATATCTCAAACATCATCTCGAATAGAACACGATGTTTTACTGGAAAATCTAAAATTGTATGTTCAAATACCGGGAATCAAAAGGCTGAAGGAATAGAAGTCATCATTGAAGTGCCAGCCAATTATTTTCTAAAAGAAACATCTTCCCCATATACATCTTTAGCAAATAACATATTTAAATTTAATATTGGTAGTCTGAATGCAAATCAAGATACTACTATCATACTGACCGATTCAATATCTTGCACAAGTAATCTAGGGGATTTAGCATATATAAGAACAACTGTTTACAGTTCAAGTCAATGTCAATTCCCCCAATTTTTAAGAGACACATCCGTTACAAGGTTTACTATAAATGGCTCTTACGATCCCAACGATAAACAGGTATTTCCTTCAAAAATTAATTATCAGGAATTCAATAAGGGAACCAAAGAACTCGATTACCTTATAAGGTTTCAAAATACAGGAAATGGTGAAGCTTATACAGTTAAAGTTATTGACACTCTAAATTCGGATCTTGAATTAAATTCAATCAGGAAAATTAAGGCGAGCCACCCTTATTCAATAAAAATCATCAAATCAACACCTGCCGTTATCGAATGGTTCTTTGAAAACATCAACCTCCCCTACCAAAGCCAAAGCGAAGCACTAAGTCAAGGCTTCATCTCTTTCGCCATTGATCTGAAAGAAGGACTGGAAGATAAAACTACCGTTTCCAATGGAGCGGCCATTTATTTTGACTACAATGAACCTGTTATCACCAACAGAGCCGCGACTCTTATCAGTTCTGAAGAGGAAACTGAAACCTATAAAGAATCAATTCCAACAGGAACTCAAATGGTTTCTTCCAATCATTCCATCATTATGTTCCCCAACCCTATCACAGAATCTTCAGTCATAAGAATATCTCCTGCTTTGAATGCATTCAAAACAGCTATCTATGACTCTAAAGCAATTAAACTTCTTGAAAAAGATGGATCCGGAGATGAAGTTTCAATTCACAGAAATGAATTGAAGGCGGGAATTTATTTCTATCATATTTACACGGAGAATCAGGAAATTGGAAAGGGAAGTTTCTTGGTGAAATAGGTTATTGAGCAGAAGGCTTAAAGCTGAAAGTATATAGAAACCCTGACGAGGCGATCGTTGGGGTTTCCTGTTTGTTTCCCAGCCAGTCAAAATACTATATTTCAAAAACTTACAACAAAAATAATCTCTATAAATAAAGCTCTTCTAAAGATTTTTTTATTTTCCGGTAATTCTCAGTATATTTGCGGTCCTAAAAATTATCATTTTACATAAAAGTAATTATGGAATTAAAAAACTACGAGACGGTATTCATTTTAACTCCCGTTTTGTCTGAAGCTCAGATGAAGGATACCGTAGAGAAATTTAAGCAGGTTCTGAAAGATCAGGGTGCTCAAATTATTAACGAGGAGAACTGGGGTCTGAAAAAGCTAGCTTACCCTATTAACCACAAAACAACAGGTTTCTACACGCTTATCGAATTCAACGCGAAGCCTACTACAATCAACACTTTGGAGATTGAGTACAAACGTGATGAGAGAGTGATGAGATTCTTGACTGTATCTCTTGACAAACACGCTGTTGCTTACAACAACAAGAGAAGAAAAGGTGAATTTAAGAAATCAGCTGAAAAACAGGAGGAAAAAGCATAATGACACTAGTAAACGAGCCAATAAACAGAGTTGAGAATCGCAAAAAATATTGCAGATTCAAAAAACTAGGTATCAAATACATCGATTATAAAGATGCTAACTTCCTTCTGAAATTTGTTAACGAGCAAGGTAAAATTTTACCAAGAAGGTTAACTGGTACTAGTCTTAAATTTCAAAGAAAAGTTTCTCAGGCAGTAAAAAGAGCTAGACACCTTTCTTTACTACCTTATGTAACTGATTCACTAAAATAATCTCTTGGATCCATGGAAGTAATATTAAAAGAAGATATAAAAGGATTAGGTTACAAAAACGACCTTGTAAAGGTTAAACCTGGTCATGGAAGAAATTTCCTTATCCCAAAAGGGTTCGCAGTTATCGCTAGCGACAGCAACAAAAAAAATGCTTCAGGAAAACCTGAAACAAGCTGCTCACAAAGCTGAGAAAATTAAGAAAGACGCTCTTGCTCTTTCTGAAAAAATCGGTGCTTTGGTTCTTACTATCCCTGCAAAAGTAGGTGAAAGCGGAAAAATCTTCGGAGCTGTTACAGTTCTTCAGGTTTCTGACGCTCTGAAAGACAAAGGATTTGCTGTTGACAGAAAGAAAATCACTTTCAAATCTGAAGTTAAAGAAGTTGGAGAGTATTCTGCAATTCTTGATCTTCACAAAGAAGTGAAACATGAAGTAAAATTCAAAGTTGTTGCTGGTTAAGCACTTACTTTAAATATTTTAAAATCCCGGGTAGTGCTATCCGGGATTTTTTATTTTTATACAACTATGAATCTAAGAACTGAACTAACGGTAGAAAATCAGGGATTCTCTCTCTCCTACCAATCAAAGATCCTTACAGCCGGCTCTTGCTTTGCCGAAGTCATCGGAAATAAGCTAAAAGATGCCAAATTCCCAAGTCTTGTCAATCCCTTCGGGACCATTTTTAACCCGCTATCACTTTTTTCATTATTTCAAAATTCTATCGATAATCAATACCTTAGTCAGGATTATTTTATCCAGCAAGACGACATATGGTATAACTACGATTTCCACTCAGACCTCTCTGCTCCTACTAAAAACCAACTCTGGGATAAAATAAGGGCCCGGATTAATGAGACCAATAACTTTCTTAAAAAAGCAGATTTACTCATTATTACTTTAGGTACTTCTTATATATACAAACTATTGCCCGACAATAAAGCTGTAGCAAATTGTCATAAGAAACCTTCTTCCTATTTCAGTAAATACCTTCTGAAATCTGAGGAAATCGTAGGAGCATTTTCAGAGATCTATCCGCAACTCAAAAAATTCAATCCGGATCTGAAAATTCTTTTAACAGTAAGTCCGGTCAGACATATAAAAGATACCATTACCCTAAATTCTGTCAGCAAGTCTATTTTAAGAGTTGCAGTGCATGAGCTTACAGAAAAATTCAAAGATGTATTTTATTTTCCTGCTTATGAATTGATGGTGGATGACCTGCGGGATTATCGATTTTACAAAGATGACCTGATTCACCCTACCTCAATGGCGGAAAATTATATCTGGGAAAAATTTACCGAATGCTACATTTCCGGGGAAACTTTAACCATTTTACATGAATGGAACCAGATCCATAAAGCACTGAATCACAAAGCATTTAACCCTTCTTCTGCTGCTCATCAAAAGTTTCTCAGAGATACGATCAATAAGCTGAATAAATTTAATAGTCAGTTTTCAGTAGAGGCTGAAATCAAGGCTTTGGAAAAAGAGCTTTTATGACCCGTTTTCCTTTTTATTTTTGTTAATGAATAAAAGCCATACGGATATGCAGGGAAATACAACAACTAAAAAAGCCAATAAGCTGCTGAATGAAAGTAGTCCTTATCTGAAGCAACATGCCTACAATCCTGTAGAATGGCAACCCTGGGGAAATGAAGCGCTGGAGCAGGCAAAAAAAGAAGATAAACCTATAATAGTCAGCATCGGATATTCATCATGCCACTGGTGCCATGTGATGGAAAGAGAATCGTTTGAAGATGACAGTGTAGCTGAAATCATGAATGCCGGATTCGTCAATATCAAAGTTGATCGTGAAGAGAGGCCGGATCTGGATCATATCTACATGGAAGCAATCCAGCAGATGAATCTGGGTGGAGGCTGGCCGCTAAACGTATTCCTTACTCCTGATGCCAAGCCTTTTTTCGGCGGTACTTATTTTCCTCGCGAACAATGGAAACATGTTCTAAATGAAGTTATCAAAGCCTTTCAAAGCCAAAGAAAGGCGTTGGAAGATTCCGCAGAATCCTTTACCAATTCTTTAAATGCTTCTGAACTGCAAAAATATGGTCTGACAGAGATTCAAACTGATTTCAGCATAGCAGACCTGAAAACAGGTTACAAAGCCATGTCAGCTCAGTTTGACACTACCCTTGGGGGAATGGACAAAGAGCCTAAATTTCCGATGCCGACCTTATACTTCTTTTTGCTCAGATACTATCATCTTACCAAGGATGATCTTGCTTTGAGACAACTGGTATTAACATTAGACGAAATGGCCAAAGGCGGTATCTATGACCAAATAGGTGGCGGCTTTGCAAGATACTCCACAGATGCTGAGTGGTTTGCTCCTCATTTTGAAAAAATGCTGTATGATAATGGATTGCTCATGGCTCTTTTCTCTGAAGCATATACCTTAACAAAGAATCCCAGTTATAAAGCAGTAGTAAAAGAAACCTTCGAATGGCTTAAGAGAGAAATGACTTCTTCTGAAGGTGGATTCTACTCAGCATTAGACGCCGACAGTGAAGGAGAAGAAGGAAAGTTTTATACATGGACTCTGGAGGAAGTTGAAAAATTAATACCTGATGATATTCTTTTATTCAAATCCTACTATAACATCAGTGAAAACGGTAATTGGGAGCATGGTCAAAATATACTGTTCAGAGCTGCAACAGATGAGATGATTGCCAAATACTCTGAAACTCCACTGGATGAGCTGAAATCGACAATTGCAAACTGGAAAAAGATCCTGCTTCAAGCCAGAAGCAAAAGACCTGCGCCAGGCCTTGATGACAAAATCCTCGCGGGTTGGAATGGTATCATGTTAAAAGGCTTAACAGAAGCTTACAGAACTTTTGATGAAGCTGACTATCTTGAACTCGCTCTTGCAAACGCTTCTTTCATAAAGAATAAACTGATCAATAACAATGTTCTTTTCAGAAACTACAAAGAAGGAAAAGCCAGTCAGGAAGGCTTTCTGGAAGACTATGCCTGGGTGATAGATGCATTTATCTCTCTTTATCAGGCTACATTTGATGAACAATGGCTCACTCTATCAAAGGAACTGACAGAGCATGTGGTAATGCATTTTTATGATGAAGAAGAAAATCTATTCTATTTCACCTCCGATAATGCTGAGAAACTAATTGCCCGGAAAAAAGAAATTTTTGACAATGTAATTCCTGCATCCAACTCAGTAATGGCCCAAAACATGCATAAGCTTGGTATCCTACTAGAGAGATCTGATTTTGGTAACCTTGCAAAAAGCATGGCTGCTAATATGAAAAAAACTTATCACTACAGATCCTTCATGGGTTTCCAACTGGGCCAGTCTTGTGACTTCCCTGATAGAACCGCCTGCCGAGATTGCTATCTCAGGAAGTGATTATCTGAACTTAAGAAAAGAATTTGACAAGACATTTTACCCTAATAAAATCCTTGCCGGAACAGCCTCAAGAAGTGAGTTCCCACTATTGATTGATCGTCCGGCTACGGGAGATCAGACAAGGATATTTGTATGCTACAATAATACCTGCCAATGGCCAGTCACCACCGTTGACGAAGCCTGGAAGCAGATACATAAAACTATTTAATTAATAAGTGGAGTTTAATAAGGAAAACACAAAAGACCGGCTCTTTGCAGATATTCTGCTTCCTCTGCCTTTACCAAGGCCTTTCACTTATCATATCCCTGATACGGAAAGGGAAAAAGTAAACATTGGTTCAAGAGTGATTGTCCAATTCGGAAAGAAAAGGATATTAACAGGAATAATAGTTAAGGTACATTCTATTGAGCCAGATGTATATGAAGCCAAAGACATTATAGAGATTCTTGATGATACACCTTCAGTAAATGCCTTTCAGCTTAAGCTTTTTGAATGGATGGCTGAATATTATATGTGTCATCCGGGAGAAGTATTGAATGCTGCATTGCCTTCAGGACTAAAAGTCAGCAGTGAATCGAAAATTCAACTGAACCCCAACTTTGAAGACCTTGAAGAAAAAATACCATTTGCTGACAAAGAACTTCTGATCATTGAAATGCTTGAGAAAAAGGAAGCATTGACCTTTGACGAAGTAAGTCTTATTGTTGGGAAGAAAAGCGGTTCTTCTCTCATCAAGTCATTGATTAAAAAAGACCGGATCATCGTTTTTGAAGAAGTAAAAGAAAAATTTACTCCGAAGATTATAAAGAAAGTAAGACTCTGTCCTCCCTATAATCAAAAGGAAAACATGCAGGAGCTCTTTACCAAACTGGAGAAAAAACCTAAGCAAACAGATCTTCTTTTAAAGTACATAAAACTCACCGGCTTTCTTGAAAACCCTGACAAGAATGCAAATGGCATTCAAAAAAGCCAACTGATCGAAGAAACCTCTCTATCTCCTTATATATCTCTTGTGAAAGCTGGAATCTTTGAAGAGTACGAAGTAGTTGTTTCAAGATTTGAGGAAGATAGTGAAGAAAATATTTTTACAGAAGTAAGCTTATCCGAAACTCAGCAGAAAGCTAAGGATTCCATTCTCGAACAATTCGGAGAAAAAGAAGCTGTATTACTTCATGGTATTACGGGAAGCGGAAAAACAGAGATATACATCGAGCTCATCAAAAATGTGTTAAGTGGCGGTAGTCAGGTTTTATACCTTTTACCTGAAATAGCCCTTACCACACAAATCGTACAACGTCTGCGCAAGATCTTTGGAGATAAGATGGGTATTTATCACTCCAAATTTTCGGATAACGAACGTGTAGAAACCTGGAGAGGCATTATCTCCGGAAGATTCTCTTTTGTAGTAGGAGTCCGAAGCAGCATCTTTCTTCCTTTTGACAATCTTGGATTGATCATTATTGATGAGGAACACGAAACATCCTACAAACAGCATGATCCAGCACCAAGATATCATGCTAGGGATACAGCCCTGATGCTGGCAAGAATGCATCATTCCAAAACGCTGCTGGGCTCTGCCACACCTTCTGTCGAATCCTATTTTCAGGCAATGAATAAAAAATGGGGATTGGTGGAAATAACACAACGTTTTGGGAATGCGAAGCTTCCTCAGTTGATTGCTGTAGATGTGAGGAAAGAAAAGAGAGACCGAAAACTTCATGGTGACTTTACCAGCCTGTTGACTCAACAAATTGAAAAAAGTCTTCATGAAAGAAATCAGGTTATCCTGTTCCAGAACCGCAGAGGTTATGCCCCTTATATTTCCTGTGAAGATTGCGGACATATTCCTAAATGCGATAATTGCGCTGTAAGTCTCACCTATCACCTCTATCACAAAGAGCTGAGATGCCATTATTGTGGAAGTCATGAAAGCATTCCTACACGCTGTGAAGCCTGCGGATCCAATAAAATAAAGACCGTCGGACTGGGTACTGAAAAAAATAGAAGATGATATAAAACTGCTGTTTCCGGATGCTACTACCCAGAGAATGGACCTGGATACCACCCGTAAAAAGAACAGCTACCAAAAGATCATTGAAGACTTCCAGAACAATAAGATTGACATTCTGGTTGGAACCCAAATGGTAACCAAAGGGCTGGACTTTGACAGAGTAAATCTTGTTGGCATATTGGATGCGGATTCACTCATACACTTCCCTGATTTCAGAGCACATGAGAAAGCTTTTCAGACTTTTACACAAGTAAGCGGACGGGCGGGAAGAAGAGAGAAAGCGGGAACAGTCATTCTCCAAACCTCCTCTATTAACCATCCTGTGATAGGTAAATTGCTCCAACAGGATTATTCCGGATTCTTCCATACGGAGATTTCTGAAAGGGAAAAATTTCATTACCCTCCCTTCTATCGGCTTATAAGCATTACTTTCAAGGATCCTGATGCAGGAATCGCTTCTAAGGGCGCTGACAGGCTTTTCGGAAAACTGAAGTATTTTATCCCAAAAGAACAAATTCTTGGCCCTGAGTCGCCTTTAATCAACAAAATAAGGAATTATTATCTTGAAGAAATAATCCTGAAATTTGAGCGAAACAAGGCAAACCTTCCTGCAATAAAATTTAAAATCAAGGAAGCCATTGATAAAGTTCTAGCAGAAACTGCATTTAAAAACTCGATTATTGTCTGCGACGTAGACCCTGTTTAAGATTTATTCATTATTTTCGAACTTAGAAAAGAGTATTAAAATATGAAGCTTGCATTAAATATTTCCTTTTGCTGTCTGATGATGATAGGTCTGGTTTCCTGCTACCAGGAAGCTCAGGATGATACAAAAGAAGTTATTAAAGACACTGTAGTGATAACACCTAAAGACACTGTAGTGATAGAAGAACCGAAGCAGGAAGAAGTAGAACAGGAAAAAGTGGTTGATCTCGGTTTAACAAAAGATGACAAGAAGAAATTAATGGTAATCAAAGATTTACCGCTTGGAACTCCTTTCAAACAAATCAAAGAATTATTTCCAGCAGTAAAGGATCCCCGTCCTGAAGGCGGAAGTGCAGAACTCGGCAAGCAAGGTTATTCCGAAGCACTAGTAAAGCTTGACCTGATGGGCAAAAAAGCTGACCTGGAATTCAATATGAAAAACGACACTTTATACAGCTACTATTTTACAATCACTGAAGCTGACTACGAAAAGGCTTCGGATATCTACCTGGGGATTCAGCAATTTTATAACAAAGAGTATGGTCCTTGTAAAGAGGAAAAAGTTGAAGAATACAATCATTATTCAAAATCCTGCATGTGGAATCCGGGTAAATTCAGTGTTGTGATGACAAAAGATATTAACCGAGGAAATATAAGCTGGGGATTTCAGAGACCGGTGGAGTTTTAGGAGTTGTAAGTATTAGGTTGTAAGCAACATTACAATTTATATCTAAAACTCAAATCCAAAAAGGGTTCCAGATTCATCTTTATCATTAAGTTCTAATACAATATCTTTCTTACTAAAGTAAATTGGATTATCATTTTCATCTGTAGGTAAATCTGATTTAATGACTGATAAAATATATTGTATATCATAAGAAGATGTAATGGAATCAATAAGTTTAAGAAGCCTAATTTTAATTCCATTGTCTTGCTGTGAAAGAACATCATCATGATAAACGAATCTGAAATAAGATTCAACATTATTAGCCACTAAAATTGCTAAATCAAATATTACACAAAGAATTTTTCTATAGGTACGTCCTTCATCCTTAGCTGTGTCCTTCGACAACATATCTTTAGTTTTAATAACAGGAGGCTTAAAATCTACATTATTATTTGAATTTATCGACCAAGATATATAAGTATCTTCATTCATAACATCAGAAAAATACTTAGAAAACAAATCTCTAATTAGTTTATACTTTACATTTTTTTCTGTGTGATTGCCAATATTCTTTAGCTCTTTAATTGTATCTTCTATTTCCTTTTTTAACTCCTCCCTTTTATTATCCTCACCAATAATTATATCAATGATTCTTAATCTCTCTTTTAACTGAATTAACTCTGACTCAAGCTTGGCCAACTCTTTTTGATAAACTTTTAAACGTTTAAAAGTGTCAGTATCTCTAAGGAAACCAAATAAATTTTCTTTTTTATCATTTAGAAATTGTAGTGTTTTATTTACTTCGTTAAGCTGAGAAGTTTTCTCCTTCAAAGTTTTTTTAAGAAGTCGGTTTCTATCCTTTGTTAACTCCTCATTAAATTGCAATAATTCAGTATAATCCTTTTTAAGTTTCTCGGGAAAATAAAGTTCAGCCTCTTTAAAAACTTTTTCGACTTTGGATAAGTCAAATGAATAATTATTCTTTATTGAATTTTGCAGTTTATTAATATCAAAATTCAAATTATAGGAAATTGTATTTAAATCAGATATCTTATTTTCTATCTCATCTACTCCATTTTCAATTAAACTTTTATCTTGCTCATAAAAGTTTAATTGATCAATTTTCATTTCAGCATCTTTCGCCTTTGCCTCCTGAAGTCCAATTTGAGCAATAACTTCGTCCCTATCAGTTTCATTTACAGAAAAATTCCGTTTTAACTGTTTTATATATTCAATAATATTTTCTTGTTTTTTATCATTTTCATACTTCGTTCTAAGAACATCACCATTAAAACCTAATAAATCAAACATAAAAGGCTTCCAATCAATATCGCTTCCTCCTTTAAACTTAGATAACCTATATACATCTTCGTAATCAGGTTGCATTCTAATACAATAATTTATAGCTTTTCTGTAATCATAAGGTTTACTTTTGAAAAAATCGAAATTAAAGTAGCTTTCAAGAGTTTGTTTGGCAATGTCAATTCCTAAATCTTCATAATCCCATTTTTCAGGAGGTTTATAACCTTCCACTCTTTGTTCATTTATACTAATTGAAGTTTTAGTATGATTTTCAATACTCCTTTTTATGGTTAAAAATTTTCCGTCGTTTAATAGTACTTCTAAATAAAAAATGTGTTTTTTGAATACAGAATGTCCTTGATCATTAGTTATTTTCAAAAGAAAATTCTTTTTATCGATTTTTTTTACTAGCAAGTAATCAATCAATTCAGCCAATTTAGTTTTCCCTAAATCATGAGAATTTTTCTTTTCGCGAATATTAGTCAACACATCTGCATATATTACACTTATTCCTTTTAGATTAAAAGTGATATTCTTAAATCTATCATCGTTGCAATATAACTTACTTAATTTCATTAGATTTAAAAGAATCTGTAGTTTGTTCGTAATTTAATTTTCCAAGTAAATACAAAAAGTTCAAAGCATAAGGAAAATTAATCTTTGCTTCTTCCCCTAATGAATCAACAACCTTCTGCAATAAAGAGTCATACTGTACAGAATAAAAGGCATTTAACTCTGATAAAATTAATGCACTGATATTGAGAATTGAAAACTTAGGATTTGTATGTCTATCCGGCTTTATCATTTTATACCAATTAAACATTCGTAATACATATAATGCAATAATGTATATACATGTCTTTTCCCTTTAATATCATTTCCATCACACACTTTTTTATAAATAAAAATAAAAACTTCTTCAAACAAGGCAAAATGCCCTCTCTTTACTTGAATAATATTTCGTAATTCAGTTGCAATATCAAAGTATTGCTCTTTAAACTCTTCGTTCCTTAGATTAGACAAGAATGAATGAATTTTTTCAAAATCTTGTAAAGAATGAGAAAGAATTTCATTTTCAAAATATTCTTTACTCAAATCATTCTTTTTATTTTTATCTTCTATTTTAATCCTATCAAAATCAAATTTTATTTTTTCAACTTCAGCCTTTAACTCTTCTTTCACTTTTGTTAACTGTCTTCCAAACTCCATTATAATTTTTCTAATTTCTTCTTCAGAAAAATCAAATGGAATATGATTTATATCAAGGTTAAACTCCTTAATTAGGACTTTGGACTTATTGATATATAGATTATTTAAAGACTCTTTCCCTATAATTTCCACATTTTCAAAACCGATATCTTTCTTTATTTTTTTTAATAAAGTTTCACCACCTACACCACTAAATTTCCTATTAGTGAATATTATATAACAATCAACATCGCCAGATTCTTTAAGTTTCTTAATTTTCTGTATTTCATCTTTAATGATCTTTTTTAAAATCACTATCTGAACAAGATGAAACAGGATTTTCTGTATGTTTAGCCTGAATAATGAATTTACCACACCAAGGAGAAGCTTCGGAAGGAAATTTATTTGCAATACCTGTAAACTTACCATCTCGTCCGCCATCTTTTCCTTTTGAAAAGGATATTACACCCAACCCCAGAATTTCTTGACAAAGTCTATTCACTAAATTTTCAAAAGTGGAATCATCTAATAATTCTAATCTGTAGTCCATTGAAAATAAAAAAATTACATGAAATGTAAATGTACAAAAACTATCTAAAACAATTGATTAAACTCAATATAGCTTAAATCTTTGAACTTTAGAATAATTCGGCACTAAAAACAAATAAGGCTATCTGAGAAATCAAAAATTCCAGATAGCCTTTCAACTTTTCACTTACAACTCAGAACGTCGTCTGCGTTACATTACTTGTTATCGTCAACGTCTTTTTCAAAGTTCCGCCTGAATAAGTGCCTCCGCTATATACTCCATCAGTAGCTGTACCGGTGGAGGTTCCTCCGGTATAAATTGAATAGGTTGAACCGGTTTTCAATAATGGTGATGAGAATAGAAATGCTGATGATGATCTTTCAGGTTTAAAGGTGACTATATCATTACCACTGGCATCCTGTATTCTGAATAATGAAGAGGGGGTTACAGCAGCATTTGTAGTAAGTAAGAAACCTCTCTGAGCAGAGGCAGCATTCATTGCCGTTACCATGAACGAATTGGGTCCTGAAGCAATAAAAAATCCACCGTTAACCAGGAGCGTTCCATTATAATCTACACTTTGTTCAGGAAAATTCGAAGGCCCCATCGCGATAACCGTCCCGCCATTCACAGTAATATTTCCATTCGCATCCAATGCATCTCCTGTTTCAGAACTTGCATACACATAGCCACCATTAAAGTAAATATGACTTCCATCATTGGAATTCGTACCTCCGCTCACTGTTCCATAACTTGCGTTAAAAGCATCGTTGCTTGCTTTCACATGAAAATTTCCATCATTGACTGTTATCAAAGGACTTTCTATCCCTTCGACAGAATTTAAAATAGCTATTGTACCACCATTAAATGTGGTAGACACTTCTGATTTGATTCCATCGTCTACTGAAGATATGGTTATATTTCCGTTATTGATTGTTATGTTTTGATTTGACGAAATGGCCTTGGATTGGTCATAGTTGCCATTAGATACTGTAATTCTGGCTCCAGTTGTTGTTATATTGATTGTTGGGGAACTGGTCGCATTTCCTACAGTCAAATTGCCAGAAAGTGATATCCCGGTACCTGCCGTTCCGCTACTCTTAATGGTTAAATTTCCACCTATAATATCAATATCCCTTTTAGATTTTAATCCAGATGAACGATAAGTATCGGATTTCCCTGTATTATCAGTATATACTGCTCCGTTTCCGCTATTCGTAATGGTAACTGTACCAGACAATATACTTATTTTAGAATCAGCGACTATTCCCCTTCCCGCAATACCATTTTGAACAAGTGTGATATTTCCACCATCTATAATTACCAGAGAGTCGCTTTTAATACCATTACTATATGCCACATCATAACCTGAACCAGAGCTTGTAAGTACAACTCCTCCTGAGTTTTTAGAATTGATAGTCCCACCGGAAATATAAACCACTTTACCAGCTTTAAATGAATGAGAATTATTTCCTGACAAAGTAACATCGACAGTACCTCCGGAAATAGTAATTGTGCTGTCACACTTAATACCGCTTACACCTGCGGATGCAATATTAATGGTAATAGAACCTCCTGATATATCTACATAGCTTTTATCTCCATCTATTCCTGATGAGGTAGAATTGACCACCAGGCTTCCTCCTGTTACGATAAATCCTTCCTGAGTTCTGATTCCATTTTTTGAAGCAGATAATATTTCTATATTTCCATTATCAATCCTGATATATTCATCACTTGCAATTCCATTTTTAGAAAGACTCTTTACTTTAAGAGAACCAGTGCCATCAAAGATTAATTGTCCTTCAGAAAAAAATGTTCCTTTCTGATCTTCTTCCTTGTTTGATGAACTTAAAGGTGCTTTAGAATAAGTACTACCATCTGTTAAATAATTTGATTTTCCATCCATCAAGGTTACTGTGACTTTCTTATTTGCCTGAATATTGATGGCAGGACCAGATGGGTTCGTAAGCGTTAGGCCATCAAGAAGTACATTAAACCTTTTACCACTATAAAATTTACAATACCCATTTCCTGACGTTCCGGATAGGTTATAGATGACATCCCTTTTCGCAAATGACGAGTTAACCTGGACTTCTGCACTCTTTATTGAGATATCTACTCCCAGATAAGCAAAAGGGTTGATGATACTTACATCAGAGTTATCATAAATGATGTACACAGTATCTGAATTATTACTAAATGTTATGCTGTCTATTTCTGCTACGAGGTGACTAAAATGAATGCGGGATGAATCCCCCATTTGAAAATAAGCTGTTTTCTTATCAGAGCTGAAATACATGCTATCAGTACCGGAAACAGGAACACCTAAAGCAATTCTTCCTTTATGGATAAACATGGTTTTCTGACTAAAACCGGCAACAGCGATTAGGTTGATCAAAAAAATCAGTATATACTTTCTCATTGCTTAACAAATTTAAAGGTAGAATCATTGGCTTTTATCAGATAGAGCCCTTGTGTATAAGCAGAGGTGCTCAAGGTAGTGGTTCCTTCTTGAAGGACTTGTTCGTGGACCCTCCTGCCACTTATATCAAATATCTCTATAGAGATGGGAGATTGAAGGTTGTTTGTTATTTCTATTTTTTCTTCTGATAAATAGTTAAACAAGGATATGCTTTTATTGAAAGACGTTGTAATGGAGGTAGCAATACCAGGCTCTCCAAAATATATTTTCCTGATATTTGATAAACTGTAAACACCTGTTTTATTAAGTTGATTAACTTCCAGATCTTCATCATTCTCAGAAAATGTAACTGTTTTAATATTTTCCAAGGGGATTGTTTCTTCTGAAGAGGAATTTAAGAAGGCAATCTTCAAGGTTTGGCCTTGAGAAGGATATAACCCTGACGCAATCAGCATCAGGGAAAAGAAATATTTCAGTTTTATATTCATAATAATGTTTGTAAGAGTTATTTCTAAATGGGAAAGACTGTAAAAATAGGAAAATAGAAGCCTGGTGTGGATAAATTATTTTAAACAGACATCTGAAATACAAGGAAATAATTTACAATACAACTCACTGATTTCCAGCCCAACATATTTTACTTTTATCTATAAAATCAGATATTTGTAATTATCTTATATTAAAATATCTGCATTGCAGAAACCAGCTAAAACTTTTTCAATCGAATCAACCAGTTTTTATATGCAAACAGAAACGTACACCTCAGATTTATTTCAATCTATAAAAGAAATTATTACGCTTTCCAGACAAAAGATTTATCGCATGGCTAATAGTGCCTTATTGGAATCCTACTGGTCTATCGGAAAACTAATAGTGGAAGATGAACAAAAAGGAAAACAAAGAGCAGATTATGGCAAGAATGTGTTAAAAAAACTTGCAAAACAGCTAACCAGTGAATTTGGAAAAGGATTTGATGAACGTAACCTTAATAATATGAGAGCTTTTTATTCGGCATTCCCAATTTGGAACGCATTGCGTACCGAATTGAGTTGGACTCACTATCGCTTACTTTCGAGATTGGAAACAGAACAAAAAAGAAATTACTACCTCACCGAATCTATCCAAAATAATCTCAACAGCAGACAGTTGCAAAGAGAAATCAATAGTCTTGCATTTGAAAGAATGTTAAAACATTCTCCCCAACATACAGGATCACCATCCATCCAAAATTTCATTAAAGATCCATATATCTTTGATTTCTTAGGGCTGGAACAAAATTTCAAAAATACTGAACGAGGTATTGAAGAAGCAATCATCAACCATATCCAAAAGTTTTTGCTTGAAATTGGAAAAGGGTTTGCCTTTGTAGCCCGCCAGCAGCACGTCATAACAGATACCTCCGATTTTTTTATTGACCTGGTCTTTTATAATTTTCTTCTCAAATGCTTTGTCATAATCGATCTGAAAACAAGCAACCTCACTCATCAGGATGTAGGGCAAATAGACATGTATGTTCGAATGTACGACGATCTAAAGCGAAATGAAGGAGACAACCCAACAATCGGAATTTTGCTTTGCTCTGAAAAGGATGAAACCATTGTAAAATATTCCGTTCTCAATGACAAGCATAACCTGTTTGCCAGCAAATACCTGCTCTATCTGCCCAAGGAAGAAGAACTCAAACAGTTGATCGAGCAGGATAAGCTTAATTTTGAACTGGACAAGTCTTAAATGTATTGTTTATTTTGAAAGGAAAAGCTATAAAACTTTCAGTTTTCCAGCTTTTCCTTTAAGCTTCAAAGGAAGAGATAAACCAGCCTTCGAATCATTCGTTAAGTCACTGGTATCCGGATTTTTCTTCAGATTCTTAACAGGTACCAGCATTTTAAACTCTGCTTCCCCATCAGGCTGTATGGTTGCATTCAGATAAAAATATAGGATATTGGTCACAAATAATGTACGTGGTATATCTATCACATTATTTTTTATCATAACAGAAGATTCAATCTTATCAAAGGTTACCCGCTCCAGTTCACCCTCTTTAAATCCTACTTTTGATAACTTCATAATAGGTTCCACATTGATCATTTCAAGCTTATGAACCTCATAATTACCTTTTACATAAACAGAATTGCTATCAAGTTCCAAGGCAGAGTTCATTCTGAAATAAGTGTCAAACTTTCCGTTGACAATACCTCTGATATTATCCGACAAAATTATTTGCTGACCAAAATTATTGAAAGCTTTGAATATTTTATCAATCCTGATCTTTTCAATTCTGACATCTGTGTTGCAATGAATATGATTATTTCTGGGAATAAAATCTGTTACAGAACGCATTGTGCCACCAAATGAATTCAGTGACTCTGTCACTCTGAGGTTTTTAGTGTCCATCTCAATACCAAGCTCTATATCATTAGCCTGATAATTGTGCGCATAAAATCTTGAAGTACTACCAGTTAATCTCGCTCTGAGATTATATGGCCATATAAATTGGCTCCCTTCCACCAAACGTATATTCCTTTTCTCATTTTTAATTTTAGACCTTGGAAATTGCGTAAAATCACTGAAGTAAAATTGTTCAGAGACAAACTTAAGATCCAATTCAAGACCAGGTTGATCATTGTATACAGAGTTAAACAGATTTTTGGCTATACCGTTCACTTCCATATCAGTCTTACCGCACCGTACTCTCAGGTTTTTCATCTTAATAAAATCATTCACAAACTCAGCTTCTCCATCCAGTGTATCAAAAGCGAAATAAACTTTATTCAGCTTCACATTGACATGATGAAACTTTACTGTACCCTTAATTACAGGGGGCACAGTAGGCTTTCCCAATAAATAATTCAGTTTACCATGATAGGTCCCTTTTATAAAAAAGTTCCCTCCTGCTTCGGAATATTTATCAAAGTTTACAATATCAAAAAGTGTTTTGCTTCTTAGTTTAAAGGCCACTTCTGCATTCACATCAGGATCAATAAAATTTCTAAACAGAAGCTGAGAAGCCTTAATTGAATCACCTCTATTAATCACTCCTTTCAAATTTTTAAAAGTGATTGTATAATGTTCTTCCCCCATATTACCATTAGAAGTCAGATTGGCTGCCGGAAAGGATATATCATGAACATTTGCATTCAGCAATTTATTTTCAATAGAAAAACCCTTTCCTGAAAAATGGATATTGAATTCGGGTTTATTTCCTGGAAGGAGATTTATGGCAACAGAAGCCTCCGCATTCACTTTTCCGGAAACATTCAATAGTTCTATACTTTTTGTCCATCTATCAGGAAGCAGACTGAATATATCCTGCACACTGGCATCTTTAGTTTTTATATTCAAAGTCATTAAAGACTTATTTAAAAAATCAACATTACCATTGACGAAATATTGATCATTGTAAGCTTTTAAAGTACTGTTATCAAATGACAACAGTTTAGCATTAAAATCATAGTTTATAAAAAATTGGGTCTGAAGATCTGCCTTATTAAAAAGAGTTCCAGGACGGAGCGTTACCTCTTCGGAATATATAGTACCATTTAAAGCAATCCTGACATTGTTTGAATCAAGACTTAACCTGCTTTCTGTATTTTTAAACAGGAGATGAATGCACTTAGGTTTGTATCGATTCTCATAATAGATCTCAAAATTTTTAAGTTTTACTTTATCAATTTTAATCTCAGAAAGACTAGGTTTCTCAGTGGTGGTATCTTTATTAACAAAAATATCAAAGTCCTTAGTCCCCAAAGAATCAACACGTCCGTCAAAGATTCCGTCCGAAAGCGTCACTCCAGATAAGTGATAATCTTTAAATAAGAGACGATGAAGACCTAATAACACCTCTATTTTTTTAAGTTTTAATAAGGGACGATCATTGGAGTCGGATTTGGGAACTACTATATCATGCAGTGTTACTGAAATATAGGGGAATCCTGAAAATGGAGATAAGTCAATATATCTGATCTTTACAGGCTTTTTAACTTTCTCATTAATGTTTCTGATAATAAAATCGTGAAGCTCATGCTTATAATTTAAGGAAAGCACCAATACTACTCCGAAGTACAAGACAAGGATAGATGTTAATACCAAAAAGATTTTTAAAAAATATTTCCGAAACATACATGCTCTTCTGTGTGATAGTTTTACCATCAGTCTTACAAGACTTGTGGACTTTTGAGTATTTATCGATTAAAAATATGAACTCTTTCTTTAAACCCTGACTGGTTTTCAATTGTTTTGAAAGTGTTCCTTAGATAAATATATTTCGCTGTTTATCAAGGGAATAATATTAACCACTCATTTAACACAACCATATAATCTATTGAAATACAGAGCTTCCTCATTATAAAATATTAATCAAATACCAAATTAGCAACTTTTAATCTTTTTCCCTTGTTCTCACCTGATCTACTTCAAAGTCCCCTCTTCACTTGGAAAGCAGGGGTAATTTGCGGAAATTTATAGTTCATATGAAAAAGAAAGTTGAAATTCTGGCTCCTGCCAAGAATTTATATCAGGGCATGGCCGCCATAAATGCCGGCGCCGATGCCGTTTATATTGGTGCACCTCAGTTTGGTGCAAGAAGCAATGCAACCAATCCGGTAGAAGATATAGCACAACTGGTTGAATATGCACATCTTTTCAAGGCAAAAGTGTATGTGGTACTCAATACCATTTTGTATGACAACGAATTGGAAACCTGTCGTGAGCTGATTTACGAACTGTATGAAATTGGTGTAGATGCTTTGATCGTTCAGGATATGGCTATTCTGGAAATGGACTTGCCTCCGATTGTCATTCATGCCAGCACACAGGCCAATAACCGAGATCCCAAACATGTTAAATTCCTTGCAGATGCGGGAATCAAGCAAGTTGTACTTGCCAGGGAATTAAATCTGGACCAGATAAAGGATATTCGAAATGCTACGGATGTAGAGCTTGAATTTTTCGTATCCGGTGCATTATGCGTTTCTTTCAGCGGGAACTGCTATATGAGCGTTGCCAATGGTGAACGTAGCGCCAACAGGGGCTCTTGTGCACAAAACTGTAGATTGCCATACAGACTCATTGATGGCAAAGGCGAGACACTGATAGAGAACAGCCACTTGTTATCAATAAAAGACCTCGATCTTAGTGATCAGCTTCCAAACCTGGTTGAGGCAGGTATTACCTCATTTAAAATCGAAGGCCGTCTGAAGGACATTGTCTATGTCAAAAACAATGTGTCTTACCTGAGACAAAAGTTAGATACCTTTCTGGAAAACAATGAAAAGTTTCAAAAAGCATCTTCAGGAAGAACCTTTTATGATTTCGTACCAGAGATGGACAGAAGCTTCAACAGGGGTTATACAGACTATTTTCTGAATCACAGAAAAGAAAGAATAGGTTCCTGGGAAACACCCAAATCTCAGGGACAAGAGATAGGCAAACTGATTGAAGTAAGAGGAAAGGGCTATATCATTGAGAATTCAGATCTGCTCAATAACGGAGACGGACTTTATTTTGTAAATGAACAAGGTGAAGCAGACGGTGCTCAGGTTAATGTGATTCTGAATAATGTTGTCATACCGAATACTTTTAAGCCTATCAAAGCAGGTACGATGATTTACCGCAACTCAGATGCAGAATTCAACAAAATAGTAGAGCGGGAAGACAGCGCTGTTCGTAAGATCGGAGTTAAGATGACATTTACTGAAACAGGCGATGGATTCCAATTGACTGTTGTTGACGAAGACGGTCATAGCTGCAATTCAACTATTCAGTTTGCTAAGGAAATCAGTAAAAGCGGAGAAGCCATTTCTGGCATTAAGAAGAACCTTTCTAAAGCTGGAAGTACTCCCTTTATTGTCGATGAGATTAATATTGAATTATCCGATAACTGGTTTCTGCCAACCTCTAAAATCAATGAAATCAGGAGAGCTGTTCTGGATGAATTGATAGATGTACGAATTAAAGGGTATCATCGTGAAGAATTCCAGATGACTAAGACAGATCACCCCTACCCTGTTGCTCAACTTGATTTTACATACAATGTATCCAATAAAATGGCAAGAGCATTTTATCACAGACATGGAGTAACTGATATTGAAAAAGCTTTTGAGTTGCAGTGGGATCCTGGCAAATCGCGAGTTATGGTTACTAAATATTGTGTAAAATACGAACTGGGTAAGTGCTGGAAATACAACAAAGATACTATGGGAGAAAAACTCTCTGAACCATTAGTACTAAAGCATGGAGAGGTAGAATATAAACTCAAATTCAACTGCAAGCCCTGTGAAATGGAGATCTGGGAAAAAGATGCGGAGTTTGAAATTGAAGAGTATTAAAATAAACATAAAGAACGAGAGCGTCAGATAAGTGCTCTCGTTTTTTATTTGTTAAATTCCCTTTCCTAATTTTTTACTTTCTCAAAAGAAAATTACTTTATGAAAAAAACTGATGATTTTTTAATCAATAGATTGATGTGGAAAGCGGAAAGATATCGTTTGCCCACAGAATCATCATTTTACTTTAAAGACCTTCCAAAAGACTTACAGCAGCATTTATCAACCTTTATAGACTTGGAAAAAAGTGGGGCTCCAATATTATTTTTCACAAAATCCACGAAAGAGTGGACTGTAATCTGCACTCGACAAGTAATTTGTAGGGACAATAAATCTACAGTTACAATTAACATTGCTGAAATACATTCCATTGAACCAGCAGCCTTTGAAGCTTCTTTAAAGCTACCACTTATAAAATTCAGAGATGGAAATCATAGTAAAAGAGATTGGGATCAACTTACTATTACAGACAAAAAAAGTAATCGATATATTCTTCATTCAGACAAAGGTAGCGACTTATTTGCCTTATGGAATATTCTTTTAATGACAAAAAGAATCCTAGCTGAATAATCACAATTTTACAATGCAGAACTTTATGCTTAGTTTAAACAGCAATACAGAATATAAAATCAATAGAACCTGCAAGGATTGTAAAAACATTGATTCATTCCCTCTGACTAAACTCGAAGCAGCTTTTGACCTTTTTGATTCCCAGAAAATATGGAATACGGATTGTTCAAAATGCGGATCTAAAAATTGTCAATCAACAAACTGGCAAGGCCCTCAATTGAATCAGGAGTTGCTGGATATATGGGGAAACAATCTGAACCTGGCATTTATGAAGCAAGATGAAGAAATATTACTTGCTGAACTAGATTATTTCCCAATGCTATTAAAAGCAATAGATGAACAAACTTATTTAAAACGTAAAATTGATATTTTAATTGAATCTATTTGTGTTCTTCTCTATGATAACACTTTTCAATCAGAAGAGTATACCAATGAGGAAAATGAGCTCAGACAAAGAATTGCGGAAAAAGTAAGACCAGAACTTATAAAAAGAAAAGATAAAATCCTAGAAGCCGAACAGTATATAATGGATTATATCAAGGATGTAGTTTTTCCTGAAATTGGTATTGCTTCTAACTTTAGATAATAATTTCCCAATTAAACAATACTGATATGAACTTCTTTACACGAAAAACCACCTGGACTAATATAGAATTTGCTCCTTTCAAGCTTTGTATTGCCTCATTTTATGTAATTATCGGGTCATATTTTCATGAGTTTTTTAGTCGCTATTACTTTCTACTTATTATTGTCTTTGCAGTTACAGTAATCTGGACGCTTTTTATGTGGGTGAGTAAAATGAGGAAAGGTAACAAGCCTAGACATTAAAATATCTTCAAGTTTATTGTAAAAAGAACGTATTTGATAACAATGTATTTTTCATAAAGCTCCTTTCCTTCTAAACACCAGACTCAAACCATAGATTGCTTTTGATAGAAAAAAGATTATCAGAAAAAACGTTACCTCCTTAGTGCTAACATAAAGAGGTTCTGTAAAAGCATAATACCTGCGAGTCAATAAATGAGGTGTCACTAATGGTAGCATAGACGAAATAAGTCCCGCAACAGCTACTATTGATACAATAAAATAAATCAGACTAAGTATATAATTCGGATGCTTCTTTAAAAATATAAATGCAGAATAAATCAATCCCTCTATAGCAAACAGAATAATACACGGATATATGAAATAACTGTATTCAACAACATAGTAAGTATCGTGCAATTGTATATCAGCGACAAGTCCTCTTACTTTTATTACAAGAAATAACAAACCCAGAACAATCAGATATAGCAGAATATCCGGCCTTAGGAAAGATTGAATTTTAAAGCGCATATCTATAAAAAACTTATCTTCTCCTAAGCTTCTGCATCCCTCGAATATCAGCAGATGGAAGTGGTTTATACCTGATTATCTTATTTTCTCTTTCTCTTATTTTGGGGCTTATTTTAGCTTTCACTGGATTAGGAAAACAAAATGAATACGAAATCAGCATTATGCTACAAAGCCATACCAAATATCCTTCTTTAAATTTCATTTTCTCATCGCACAATGGTCCCAATAAGGCAAATGATAGTGCAAGTAGATTTACTCCGTAAATTAATTTCCATGAAGTCCTTTTTCTGTCAAATTTTCGAACTACCAGGTTAACAAATAGAGGATTTACCAACCATGTTCCAAATATGAGAATGCCATAAAAGAATCCTCCCGGAGCAAAAAGACTAACTATCCCAATAATAGGCCCTAGTATTGCTGCATCAACTCCGGAAATTATATCCGGACCGCTCTCTCCAGACGTAGTAAAGGCGGGTAAGAATAGAGAGCTAATAAATAAAACAACACTTATAATTGTTAAAAATATCCCACAATAAACCTTTGTGTATTTCATAAAAATAAGCTTTAACAACAAAAGAAGTATGCAATATGCTTCTCTTGTTGCTTACAAAAGTCTTGAATCTAACTTAGTTTACTTTCAGCCTTACGCTTTCTGCTTTAAGCCTTCTTCATCTTGCTAAAGCTTGCATTCAACTCTGCTAAAGTCTCATGGGCAGTCATATCAAAAGAACAAGGTACTACAGATATATAGTTATTATCCAATGCCCACTCATCTGTATCGTGACCATTGTCAAGGCTTACGAAATTGCCATCCATCCAGAAATATCTTCTTCCTCTCGGATCTCTACGCTCTTCAAACTTCTCCTGCCATTTAGCTCTGGCTTGCCTGCAGACTTTTATGCCCTTGATCTTTCCTTTTGATTTGGCAGGAATGTTTACGTTAAGCGCAATACCTTTCGGCATTCCTTTTTCAAGGACTTGTTTTGCGATCTGCTTAATGAATTTTCTTCCATGTTCCATTTCGGCATTCGGAGAATAGTCGCATAAAGAAAAACCTATCGAAGGCATTCCTTCAATAGCCGCTTCCATTGCGGCAGACATTGTTCCTGAATAGAGGACACTGATAGAAGAATTGCTTCCATGATTGATTCCACTAACAACCAGGTCAGGTTTTCTCCCTTTAAGGACAAAGTCTTTGGCTAACTTTACGCAATCTGCCGGTGTTCCGGAACACTCATAGGCTTTTACGCCTTTAAAGATATCCGTCTCATCAATTCTGAGTGTATTGCCGATAGTAATAGCATGCCCCATACCTGATTGCGGACCGCTTGGCGCAACTACAACTACTTCTCCAAGCTCCTTCATTATGTCTACCAGCAATCTGATTCCATAAAAAGAAATTCCATCATCGTTCGACACTAATATCAGAGGCTTTTTCTTTGGAGCTGCCTTCTTTCCCTTCACCATGTTTATTTCTTTTTCGGATTAAGAATATTGTGTCCCATTTTATCTCTCTTGGTCATGAGATATTGCTCATTATAAGCATTCGGATTAATTTCCAAAGGAACAACATCAACAATTTCAAGACCGTAACCTATCAATCCTGCTCTTTTTACAGGGTTATTGGTAATAAGTTTTAGCTTGGTAATACCAAGTTCTCTTATAATCTGTGCACCCACTCCATAGTCTCTTTCATCCATCTTAAAGCCCAGCTCAAGATTGGCTTCTACAGTATCTCTTCCCTGCTCCTGAAGTTTGTAGGCTTTAAGTTTATTCAAAAGTCCTATACCACGTCCTTCCTGGTTCATATAAAGCACAAGGCCCTTACCCTCCTTCTCTACCAATTCCATTGCTTTATGAAGCTGAGGACCACAATCGCAGCGGCATGAACCAAAGATATCACCTGTTACACAAGAGCTGTGTACTCTTACAAGTACCGGTTCATCTTCTTTCCAGGTCCCTTTTACAAGAGCCAGATGTAGATCTTCAGTATTGGTTTGACGGAAAGCGAGTAATTCAAAGTCACCAAACTCCGTTGGCATTTTTACACCAATCTCACTTTTTATCAAAGACTCATTTTTAAGCCTGTAAGCAATCAGATCTTTAATGGAAACCAGTTTCAGTTTGAATTTCTCAGCTACCTTTCTAAGATCCGGAAGTCTTGCCATGGTGCCGTCTTCATTCATAATTTCCACAAGTACCCCCGCTGGCTGAAAACCTGCAAGTCTTGCAAAATCTATGGCAGCTTCTGTATGTCCTGCTCTTCTTAAAACACCACCTGTTTTAGCTTTCAGAGGAAAAATATGTCCCGGTCTTCCCAGTTCTTCAGGTTTTATAGCAGGATCCACAAGCGCTTTAATGGTTTTAGCTCTGTCACTTGCAGAAATCCCTGTAGTACATCCATGACCTAAAAGGTCTACCGATACAGTAAAAGGAGTATGATGCTGGGCAGTATTTCTCCCAACCATTAAATCCAGGCCAAGTTCCTCGCAACGATCTTCTATTAAAGGAGCACAGATCAAGCCTCTTCCATGAGTAGCCATGAAATTAACGATCTCAGGCGTTATGCATTCCGCTGCACAGATAAAATCCCCTTCATTTTCTCTGTCTTCATCATCAACTACGATGATTACATTTCCCTTTTTTATCTCAGCGAGTGCTTCTTCTATTGTGTCTAATTTTTTCTGACATATGAGCTTGCAGATTTAATTTCTGCGGATATTAATTTAATATTTTTCTAAATGCTTTTTCAAGCAGGTCATTACTTACTTCCCAGTTAAAGTTTTTCTGAATGTAAAGTCTTCCTTTCGCTCCTATTTCTTTTGCATACTCAGGATCAGCAAGTAACTGTTGGATTGCTTTTGCAAAAGACTCTTCATCATCACAAACCATAATTTCCTGACCTGGCTTTGCTCCCAAAGCTGAATTAGCCAAAGAAGTGGTGATGGTCGGAATACCCATTGCCATAGCTTCCAGCAATTTATTCTGTAACCCTGATCCTGAAAACAAAGGAGCTGCGAAAATTTTAGCTTTAGCCAGATAGTCTCTGATATCATGAACAAAACCTGTAACAATCACATTTTCACCTTCAAGTTTCTGAACTTCCACAGATGGGCTGGTGCCCGATAAACAAATTTTCACATCCGGTTTGTTCAATAAGGGCATAATCCGATTGACCAGATACTTTGATGCTTGTATATTAGGATGATACCCCATATTCCCCGTAAAAATAATGTCATAGCTCTTATCTTTAGGGAAAGACCGGAAGTTAAAAAATCCACTGGAAATACCATTTGGAATAATATCCAGTCTTTTTTTAATATCAGAAGGGAATGCAGTAGCATCTGACTCTGTAATGATTGAATATCCATTGAAGAAAAAAAGGCCTTTGCTTCAAAATCTCTCAATCTTTTTGCTTCAAGCTTTACCAATGGTTTTTCATACCATTTGGATAACTTGACACGCTTATGCATGCCTTCGGATAAGGCATCCATGTAATCGAGATAGTATTTTGTAGTAAGACTAAAAGGAATATTTCCAACCAGCCTCACCAATTGAACATAGCACATGTCAATTGAATGTGCTTTAAGCACTTTCCCAATGACTCTTTTCATTCTTGAAGACTTAAAATAATTTACCTGAAAGGGTAGATTATTAAAAAGTCCAAATCCAAGATTAATAAAACGCTTCAGCTTTCCAACTTTAATGACTTCAATACTTTTACAATATTGTTTTACTTCGTTGAATTCTGCTGGAGACGGCGTTTTATCGGCGATGCAAACCAGGTGAACCTCGTGGTACTTGCTCAGTCCCTGAATCTGATAGAAGGCTCTCAGTTTATCTCCTTTATCAATCGGAAAAGGAAACCTGGACAGCGCGACTAGTATTTTCATGCCTTTCTCTTTATAATAAGTTGTTTATAAAAATCGATAAATGTTCTTGTCACTACTTGGTTTGAATAGGTATTTTCTACAAGACGACCGGCATTGTTTCCAAGATTACGGTATCTTTCAGGGTCTTTAAAGTAATTTTTAATTTTCCCTATCCATTCTTCTTTCGTGTTGGCCAGAAGTATATTTTTTTCGTCTTCGCACATGATTCCTTCTGCCCCAATTGCAGAAGAAATAATTGCTTTATGTAAAGCCATACCCTCTATAATTTTAACTCTCATTCCTCCTCCGGAAAGTAAAGGAACAGCCATCAAATCGTATTCCTGCATAAATTTAAGCGAATCCTCAATAAAGCCATGAATAAAGACTCTATCTTGCTTTAATTTATAAATTTTTGGTGGAGTATTTTTCCCTGCAATATGCAGCTCCAACTGAGGAATTTCCTTGCTTAACTCTGGCCAGATATTTTCTACAAACCAAATTGCAGCTTCCTGATTGGGTCTCCAATCAAGAGAACCAAGCATGAAAATAGTGAAAGGCTTTTTAGGAACTTCCTCTTTATGAAGAAATTTTTCAATCCCCACTCCAAAGGGTACAACTTTTATTGATTTATTAATTCCAAGCGCTCTTAACCGTTCTCCATCATCGTATGTAATAGAGGCTATGCCATCAAATTTATTATAGTAATCTTTTTCCAGCACACGAAGCTTTTTAACCATATCATTATAAAGGAATTTCTTTATCGGATTGGTTTTATTTTCTGCTAATCTTTCCCAGATTACATACTCCACATTATGTGCTCTTATTACAAGAGGACAGTTGCTGAATTTCTTTACAACATCTACATACCAGGCTACATAGGTCCCTTCGAACTGTATAATATCGAAAGTATTTTTTTCAAAAGCTTTTCAATTGCTTGTGAAAAATCTTTAGAAACAAACCTTTCAGCTATGTAAGGCAATTTTCCGGTAATGATATTTTTAACGGCTTTAAAAAAAGAAAACCTGGTATCCACAAAAACTGCTTCCTGGTAAACTAAACCAGGAACAACTGGTCCTTCCTGTAGATGTTTTGGAGTGTTAAGTGAGAGTAAATATACTTCATGCCCCGCTCTTGCTGCTCCGGTAACAGTGTTGTATATCGCAATCGCGCCTCCGTCTGTAGGAGGATATGGCACTCGGGGACTAATGAATAAAATTTTCAAATAAACCTCAATTAAAATAGTTACTGATTCAGGTCCGGGAATTTTAATTTACTGTCTTCTAATTTTTTAGATTACAAATGTAAACCAGACAAAGTACAAAACTGAATTAAACAGTAACAATAATACAAAAAATGATTTAAATGTCATTTCGAGATTACGTTTCCAAGCATTTTTGCCAATTCCATATCAACCTTTTTCAGATTGGTATAGATCATCATAAGCCTTATCTGCTCCTCTTCAGAAGGATTATTTTTCAGCTGTTCCTTATTTTGCTCTAAAAGGAACATTACATTTAGCTTTTTAAGCTTTAAAACACAGGAATATATTATTTCTGCCAGGTTATCTTCTTCTTTGGTAATAAAGATCTTAAACTTCTTTTCCCAGTTCGGACTATAATCATATTTGGAAACCAGCATGTCCACAGCCTCATTTCTTATTTTTTCATCATTGTGCTGAATAAAAAAGCCTTTGTCTGGTAAATTGCCCATATCATGCTCGGATTTAACCATCTCAAGCATTCTCCTGTATATGTCAGTATGAAATTCAATGTCTTCTACCTGCTCCAGCACATACTCATATAACCTCTTCGATTCTTCGAGTTTTACAGGTGCGTAGTTTATAATAAGCCTTAATATTTCCCTCTCATGTGCCTCAATGGAAGTCATTTCAGGTTTCTTCTCCTCCTGAACAGACTCATAATCAGGATTGAAAAAATCTGGCGGCAAATCAGGAGGAGGAACATCTTCGTGCTTCTTTTCCTGATTCTTTTTGAGGACAATCTTATTGTATTCGGAAATGAGAGTTTGCTCCTCAATTTCCATGAGGGCGCTGCATTGCTTGAAAAAGACAGCTCTTTTGATAGCATCTGGGATTTTGGAAATACTCTCCACAATTTCCCTGATCACTCCTGCTTTTTTAACAGGATCTCCTTCTGTTTCCTTTAAAAATAGAGCTGTTTTAAAACTTATAAAATCTTTCTTGGAAGCCTTTATATACTTCTTAAATTCTTCTCCTCCAAGTTTTCTGACATAGCTGTCCGGATCTTCGCTATCGGGGAAGGTTACCACATTCACATTCATCCCTTGCTCCAATATCATATCGATACCGCGCATGGAGGCTTTTATACCAGCTATATCTCCGTCATAAAGAATGGTAATATTAATGGTATAACGGCTTATCAATCGCACCTGATCCTCTGTCAATGAAGTACCGGAAGAGGCTACCACGTTTTCAATTCCCGCTTGGTGCAAACTTATTACGTCGGTATAACCTTCCACAAGAAAACAGTTATCTTCCTGACGAATAGACTGCTTGGCCTGATAGATCCCGTAAAGTATTTTACTTTTATGATAAACTTCGGTTTCCGGAGAGTTCAGGTATTTGGGCTGGTTTTTATCTGTTTTCAGAATTCTGGCCCCGAAAGCAATCACCTTTCCCGTAACATTATGAATTGGAAAAATTACCCTCGCCCTGAACCTGTCGTAGTGCCTAACAGAATTTTTATCATTGGCATTTTCTTTCCGCACAACCAGTCCGGCTTTCTCCAGCATTTCTATAGAAAAGCCTTCTTTTACAGCTTGTTTAAACAAGCCTTCCCACTCCTCCAGGCTATACCCAAGGTCAAATTTCTTTATGGTAGAATCTGAAAAACCTCTTTCTTTGAAATAGCTATAACCAATAGATTGTCCTTCATCATGCTCCTGTAGAATCTTCTGGAAATAACTCTTGGCATATTGCAAGACGATCAGCAGACTTTCCCTTTCATTTTGCTTATGAAAGTCAACATCTTTAGTTGGACCTTCAGGTATATCTATGCCATATTTTTTGGCAAGATACCTCATTGTCTCAATGTAGCTCAACCCTTCAATGTCCATTACAAAACGGATAGCATCTCCGGCTTTACCACAACCAAAACATTTGTAAATACCTTTAGCAGGAGTTACAGCAAACGAAGGCGTTTTTTCATTATGAAAAGGGCAACAGGCACTGTAGTAATGGCCTTTCTTCTTGAGTGTTACAAAATCCCCAATGACTTCTACGATATCAATGCTTTCATTAATCTTGTCTAGGATCTCCTTTGAAACTGCCATTCTGCCTTAAAATTATGAGGTATTAAATTTAACAAAATTATATCAGGCATTGAAACAGTACTCAATATTATCAGGTTAATAACATCTTAACATTTTTAATGAACAGCTTAAATGTATTGAAAATGAATTTCTATTTTAATATTCCACATCTTATCAACAGATTATACACCCTTTCATTAATCCTGATGTGGAAAAGTATCTTTGACCTAGTTTTTTTATTACCTTTAAAACCTGATTGAGAAATAGTTTATGAAAAAACTTTTTAAAATACTCTTATTCATCTTTTCAGGCATTTTTCTATTACTTATCGGCGCTCTGACCTATATGAAAATAGCTTTACCTGATGTTGGCCCTGCTCCGGAGATGAAAGTCGAAATAAATCCGGAAAGAATTGAAAGGGGGAAATACCTTGCCAACTACGTATCTGTTTGTATGGATTGTCATTCCGAAAGAAACTGGAATAAATTTGCAGGGCCGATGATAGAAGGGACACTTGGCAGTGGAGGGGAAGAATTTAGCCAGAAATTTGGATTTCCTGGCGCATTTTATGCCCAGAATATTTCCCCTGTCGGCCTTGGCAACTGGACAGACGGAGAAATTTTCAGAGCAATCACCAGTGGAGTATCCAAAAACGGAAAAGCCTTATTTCCAGTGATGCCACATCCTGCCTATGGTAAAATAGATGAAGAAGATATCAAATGCATCATTGCTTACCTCAGAACATTAAAACCTGTAGGTAAACAGGCACCTGAGTCTAAAGCCGATTTTCCTATGAACTTTATTATCAATACCATTCCTCAGAAACCTGATTTTCATAAAATTCCAGATACAACAGATCAGGTAGCATACGGAAAATACATTTATACTGCAGCAGCCTGCACAGATTGCCATACCAAACAGGACAAAGGAAGAAAAATCGAAGGCATGGAAGATGCCGGAGGATTTGAATTCCCCTTCCTTATGGCGGCACTGTCAGATCAGCGAATATTACACCAGATAAAGAGACGGGTATAGGTAACTGGCCTGAAGAGCAGTTTGTAAAAAGATTTAAGGCTTATTCTGACTCGGCAGCAATGAACATGGATGTTCAGGCAGGGCGTTTCAACACCACGATGCCTTGGACCATGTATGCAGGAATGAAAGAAGGAGATTTAAAGGCATTGTATGCCTACCTTAAAACCATCCCTCCAGTAAAAAATAAAGTAGTATTATTTTCACCAAAAGAATAATAACTCAATTATTTAAGGGAAAGGACAACTTAATCGCCAATAGTTTTGTTAAGACTTTTGAGCATTTTTAAGTAAATTGCACAGATACAACAGAAGGATTATTTAATTGATGGTTTTTACTAAAGAACAAATTCTTAAAGCCTTATCTACAGTTCAGGAACCTGATCTGAAAAAGGATCTTGTTACCTTAAACATGATTAAGGACGTTCAGACTGAAGGGAATAAAATTTCATTTACGGTAGTTTTAACAACTCCTGCCTGCCCGCTCAAAGAACTTATCAAATCTTCATGCATAGAAGCAATTCACAAACATGTATCGGCTGATGCTAAGGTTGAAGTTCATATGACTGCAGACGTTACATCGGCAAGAACAAGTGCTGGCCCGATGCTTCCGGGAGTCAAAAATATTATAGCCATATCTTCAGGAAAAGGCGGTGTAGGTAAATCTACAGTAACTGCCAATCTTGCCATAGCGCTTACCAAATTAGGAGCTAAAGTTGGTTTGATAGATGCGGATATTTTCGGACCCTCAATGCCGACCATGTTTGACCTTGAAGATGTACGCCCAAGCGTTATTCAGGAAAACGGGAAAAATTTTATTATTCCGGTAAAGCAATACGGTGTAGAATTAATGTCTATCGGATTCCTTACTCCTCCTGATCATGCTATGGTTTGGAGAGGTCCAATGGCAAGTTCTGCATTGAAGCAATTCTTTTCAGATTGTAAATGGGGAGAACTTGATTATCTTTTGATAGATCTACCTCCCGGAACCAGCGATATTCACCTTACTCTCGTACAGACGGTATCCGTAACAGGCGCCATTGTTGTCACTACCCCTCAAAAAGTTGCAATCGCTGATGCTCAAAGAGGATTAGGAATGTTCAGACAACCACAAATTAACGTACCTGTTTTGGGAGTTGTTGAAAATATGGCTT
Organism: Sporocytophaga sp.; assembly: GCA_024707265.1. Lineage (GTDB taxonomy): Bacteria > Bacteroidota > Bacteroidia > Cytophagales > Cytophagaceae > Sporocytophaga. The sequence continues at coordinate 279,204 of JANQAB010000003.1, forward strand.
ATTTTACCCCACTTGAATTACCTGATAATAAATACTTTATTTTCGGAGAAAACGGAGGTAGAGAATTTGCCGAAAGTAATAACGTTCCCTTATTAGGACAAATACCATTGGTGCAAGGAATCAGAGAGTGTGGAGACAATGGGAAACCTGCAGCAATGCAAAATGATGTAATAGCAGACGCATTCAGGGAACTGGCAGAAACATTGGCTCAGCAGGTAGCCATCAGAAATGCAGAATCAGAGGCTACCAAAAGAGTGGAAATCAAAGTTTAAAAAATTAAGTTTAAAAGACTTACCAAAAATATAATGGATACTACAGCACCAAATTCCGGACTAATTGAAAAAGTAGAAACTGCTTTAAATAGCATTAGACCATACCTGGAAGCCGACGGAGGTAATGTAAGAGTAATAGAAGTAACAGAAGATATGGTTGCCAAACTTGAGCTTCTGGGAGCTTGCGGTTCATGCCCGATGTCAGCTATGACATTAAAAGCAGGAGTTGAAGAAGCGATCAAAAAAGCTGTGCCGGAAATTACCAGTGTAGTTGCTGTAAATATCACAGCTCCTGATGACCCGCATGCAGTAATGCCATCAACGGTTTACTAGAAGTTATTCAACTTATTACAAAAACAATAATACCACATTGCTGTCGGTATTAATTTTTAATACAACAAACCCAAATATACTTTAACCGGTAAAAAGAAGGATTATATCATGAAAATAGGAATATTTTTTGGCGGACAGTCAAGAGAAAGAGAAATTTCCTTTGCAGGTGGACGTACCGTTTATGACAACCTTAATAAGAATTTATTTGAAGCCGTTCCAGTCTTTGTTGACAGTGTGGGTGATTTTATACTCCTGGATTGGCAATATATATATAAAGGTACTATCAGAGACTTTTTCCCTCCATTTAACCATCTTCCCCCTACTCCTCGTGGATTTCAGATATATATCGAGTCTCTGGGTGATTTAAGCATAGAGGAAAGAGAGCATGTTATCCGTCAGGTCGGAAGAAGAATTCAACCGGATGAATTTTCGAATCTCTTTGACTTCGCATTTCTAGCGCTTCATGGTCCATACGGTGAAGACGGAAATATTCAAGGATTATTAGAATGGTATAATATTCCTTATTCAGGATCAGGCATACTTCCTTCTTCAGTCGGAATCAACAAGATCGTTCAGAAGAAACTAATGAAGAATGCAGGATTTCCGGGCCCAAGAAATCTCTATCTGAAAAAAGCTGATTGGCTGAATGAATCAGACAAATCCTCTTTTTTCCATCATTTCAGAAATGAACTGGGACTTCCATTTGTGGTAAAAGCTCCATATCAGGGATCTTCAATAGGAATTTCGGTAATCAGCAAGGAAGATCACCAGGCATTTGAGAAAGCTGTTTACAGAAGCTTCTTCATGCAGCCGGTTTCAAAACACGACTGGACAAGCCTTTCAGAAGAAGGCAAAATCAATTTTATAAGAACATTAACGGATATACGTGATGGCATTGGTCTGCCGGTAATGATCAGCGGCAACAAGATTAACCATCCGGAACACCTTTTCGATCATCTTAACTATCATTTCAACCAGTCTGATGCTACGCTGATACTTGAAAGCCTTGACAACGAAGAAGAAATCGTCATAGAAGGTTTTATCAGTGGCAAAGAGTTCAGTTGTATTGTAGTGCAGGATGAAAATGGAAAAGCTGTAGCCCTTCCTCCTACAGAGATTCGCAAAGGCAATGAGGTGTTTGACTATCGCTCAAAGTACCTTCCGGGAATGAGCAGGAAAGTTACACCGATTGACATTCCAACCAATCAGATAGAAGGAATCAGAACAGCATGTGAACGTCTTTACAATGAATTAAATTTCAACGTATATGCACGTCTTGACGGGTTCATCAATCAGGAAGGAGAGATATTCCTGAATGATCCGAATACCACTTCGGGAATGCTTCCATCAAGTTTCTTTTTCCATCAGGCTGCCGAGATAGGATTAAATCCATCTCAATTCCTTACCTATATTATAAGAACATCACTTGCGGAAAGAATAAAAACAGGTAAGAAGACTTTTGCATTCAAGCAGTTATTAAACACACTTGATGCAAATTTACACAGACTGAAAACTGAAGCTTCTGAGAAAACAAAAGTGGCAGTAATCATGGGTGGTTATTCTTCCGAAAGACATATTTCCGTAGAAAGCGGAAGAAATATATTTGAGAAATTAGCTTCCAGCAAGAAGTATGAGCCTGTGCCTATTTTCCTTACAGGTAATGAAGAATCGCACAAACTGTATCTCATTCCTGTAAATATCATGCTGAAGGACAATGCAGATGATATCAGAGACAAAGTCCTTGCTGCGGATTCAAAATCCAAGCATCCAGTTATACAAAAAGTGATAAAAGAAGCGAAAGATATCACTGTTAAATATGCAGGGAATGCCATACTTGAACCAAGAGAAATCGGTTATCCTGAACTTGCGGAAAAAGTTGATTCGGTATTCATTGCATTGCACGGAAGACCTGGAGAAGACGGAGTAGTTCAAAGTAATCTGGAGAAATTCGGCGTTCCATATAATGGATCAGGTGTACAGAGCTCTCAGATCACCATTAATAAATATGAAACGAATAAACTTCTCAGAGAAAACGGTATAAAGGTTGCCAACCATAAACTCGTCTTCAAAAATGAGTGGGCCAATAATTATGAGATGCTTGTTAAAGAAATCGAAAGCACTTTCCAATATCCGATTATCGCCAAGCCAGCTGATGATGGTTGCAGCTCTGCGGTAAAGAAAATCAATAATCTGGAAGAACTTACAGCCTATGCAAAACTGATTTTTGCATGGGATGATTTAAGAGATTCAGATTCTTCAAGAACTTTAAAACTGAAGTACAATGAAGAGTTTCCTTGCAAAAATTACTTTCTGATAGAAGATCTTGTGAGCAAAGGCAATGCAAAACATTTCCTTGAAGTTACAGGAGGTTTGCTGACCAGATATAATGCAAACGGGGAAATTGAATATGAAATGTTTGAGCCAAGTGAAACTTTGGCTACCGGAGATGTCCTTTCTCTTGAAGAGAAATTTCTTGCCGGTGAGGGACAAAATATAACACCAGCCAGGTACAGCAAAGATCCTGAAGCTCAGAAATATATTTCTTCTCAGGTAAGATCTGAACTGCAAAGAGCAGCAAAAATTCTTAATATTCAGGGATATGCCCGTATTGATGCTTTCGTTAAAATATATGACGATAACAGAGCAGAGACAATAGTTATAGAGGTTAACTCGTTGCCAGGTATGACACCGGCAACCTGTATTTTCCATCAGACGGCGATCAACGGCTACAAGCCTTATGATTTCATTGACAAAATACTTACATTCGGAATAGAAAGAAATAACAGAAAAGTTTTAATATAAATGATTTTTAAAGCAAACTCCTGGAAGCACATAGTTATTCATGTGATCATTATTGCAACATTATTTTTCGGACTGTTGGCCATGTTCTTTTACTTCTATCTTCCTTCTGCTACCAAGCACGGAGAAAGTATAACGGTGCCTAAACTAACCGGAATGACGGTAGCGGAACTTGACGAATTTCTTTCATCCAGAAATCTGAGATATCAAATCAATGACTCTACTTATGTAAGCGGATCCAAACCTCATACAGTGCTTTCTCAACACCCACTTGAAGGGTCGAAAGTAAAAGATGGCAGAAAGATTTATATCTCTGTAAGTTCTTTAAACCCTCCGAAGGTTAAAATGCCTAACCTTATAGACCTTTCTCTGAAAAGCGCTGAAATGATGCTTAAAGGGTATGACCTTATTCTTGGAGGCACACAATATGTACCCAGCCCATACTCAAATGTGGTAATAGATCAGCTGGTTGACGGAAAGCGTATCGAGCATGGAGCACCAGTATCAAAAGGGACAAAAGTAACATTAATGGTTGGAAATGGAACAGGTACAGAAGAAAAAGACATACCAGATCTGATAGGAATGCCATTGGATGAAGCCAGAGTTCTACTTGCCGGCACAGGACTTTCCATTTCAGAAAAATCTGATCCTGAATCGACAGAGCCGGAAGGAACAGTAATAAGACAAAAACCTGCAGCAGGAGAAAAATTAAAAATCGGAGAAATCGTTGATGTTTGGGTAGCTGGTCAACCGACTACTTTGACTCATTAAAATTAACTATATGCTAAAAAGCTTTATAAGATCTCCATTTTTCTATTTTCTTTTTACTTTTTTCCTGTTCTATGAAAATACCTGGGGGCAGATCTTTATCCGCCCCCTCGAATACGATCCTTCCAGAGGATTAAACAAAAGTGCAAGAGTGGCTGCTATTAATGACACGCTCTCTTTACCCTTCTTCGAAGACTTTTCTCAGAATATGACAGGCACTCCTGACCTGTCCAGGTGGGAAGCAGGAAGCGGAACTTACATCTCCCAGGATTATGCCATGAACCCTCCGAGTGTAAAAGTAGCCACCTTTGATGGCCTTAATGCAGAAGGAATGCCTTATAACTTTGCTTTGCCAACCGCCGAAGGAAAAACTGACGATCTTACATCCAGACCAATAAATCTAAGTTCATTAACACCGGCAGACTCTGTCATGATGAGTTTTTATTGGCAAAACTCTGGTTTCGGAGATCCATCGGAAAACAGGATTGATTCTATAAAACTTGAATTTAAAAATGCGGAAGACAAATGGAAATCGGTTTGGTCCAACAGACCTCCGATTGCAGATAAATCAAATTTCTTTCAGAAGATTATCCCTCTAAAAGATTCCTCCTTCTTCCATGCTGGCTTTCAGTTTCGCTTTACTTCCTATGGCAGACAAAGCGGATCTTTTGATATCTGGAATATAGATTACATCATTCTCGATGCCAACAGGACACAAAGCGATACTTTATATGCAGACGCCGCCCCAATCACTCTTCCTACTTCCCTTCTTAAAGATTATCAGTCAATGCCTGTAAATCAGTTCGTAGCAGGAGGAGGAAGCGCAAAAGCAGCTTCGAGCAATGTTCGTGTTCATAATATGGGTATTACCCGAACCCCTACATATACAAGTTATGCGATAGATAAAACTACAGAAGACCTTCTTCAGGAACGAGACCTGCAAGGAGCTTTGATTGGCCCCTTTACTCAGGCAACTATTGCATGGGATCTTGATGATATTAATATAACGGAAACAAGTGAACCCGTTTATATCAATCAATGCTTTGCTATTCACGCTAAAGATACTATTGAAAATGGTATTGATTTCAGAGTGAATGACAGTATCTGTAGAAGTACTGCATTGTCTGACTATTATGCTTATGATGATGGCTCTGCTGAATTTTACGTAGGCTCTAACTCTGCAGGATCAAGATTCGCCTTGAAATTTGGATTAACCCAACCTGATACCATCACTGATATTGATATATATATTCCCAGGGTTGGAATTTCCTTCGACAAACAACCACTCACACTAATCGTATGGAAGTCTTTAAGTCCTGGCACTAACAATGAAGAGATTATAACATCTCAGGAAATTATTATCGAATACACCGGCCTCAACTCTTATTTTAGGCATCATCTCGCGAATCCGGCATTATTAACCGATTCCTTTTATGTTGGATATCGCCAGTCCTTTGGTAATACTTATCAGCTGGGAATTGGCTTTGACAAGAATAATGATAATCAGGACAAAATGTATGTGAATCTTGGAAACGTATGGGAACATTTTGACAGAGTTGCCGGCACTATCATGATCAGGCCTGTCTTTGGAAAAGGATTTCCTGTTGGAAATAAACCTCCTGTTCAAGAGCTCGAAGCAAATGTATTTCCAAATCCAAGTACAGGGATCATAAATATCTTTGGAAAAATCTCCAAGGCAACATTATTTGATTTGTCTGGCCGGGCAATGGCTGAACAGCTTTACGACAACTATACCTTTTCAGAAAACAAAATGGATATAAGCCATCTGAATAATGGTCTTTATCTCCTTCACCTTACAGACGGAAATGCACTGACTGTTAAAAAGGTATTACTCAATAAATAATTCTACTCAATCATTAAAGGCTGGGGAGAAAAGCAGATGATGAAAATAATCAATGCTACCCAGCCCAATATTTTTCTAGAGGTACTTAAAGGTTCTTCTATTTCTGCCGGTGGGTGATATATCCCCAGAAAACGCCCAAACAATAACGCAAACACCAGGTAGCCTACAGCACCCTGAATAGCTGGCCACATAATACTAAGGAAAAACTGCAGTGTAAAAACAACAGTGGCAATTAAAAAATTATTAACCTTCCTTTCGCTGACCTTTGAGAATATCACATATAGGATAAACAGGTAAAAAGGAGCAAATCCTATAAAGTTTTCAAAAGAACCTAAGGGGACATAACTTCCAAAGACATTATCATTGGAAAAAAATTCCTAATCCCCCTATAAATACAAACAGTGTAAAGATTACAGGAGTTATCTGCCTCTGCCTTTTAGCTCCTACCAGTCCATACAAAATATGCCCACCATCTGTCTGCCCTATTGGAAGCAAGTTCAGCGCAGTAAAGAACAAGGCCCAGAAACCAGCAAAAAGAAATGGATAATGAATCAGTTCATAAGCATTAGGCACTAATGAAGGATCAGCGGCAACATATTCCTTAAAAAACTTAAACAGGAGATTATCTCCCAATTTGTAATTGACAACATTGGGGTCGGGATTTTTTTGAGTGTAAACGTATTGATCATACTCCAGGCCATATTGCTTATATTCAGGATGTATAGTAAAAATATGTTCACGCGGAGGCAAATGTGTAAAGCCGTAAAACAACAAAATTAAAGCAGCAACAAATCCTGCCAGTGGTCCGGCAATACCAATATCAAAGATTTCCTTTTTAGATCCCAGCTTACTTTTAATCCTTATAAAAGCTCCAAGTGTACCTATAAACGTGATAAATGGTATGAAATAAGGCAGTGTTACTTTTACTTTATATAATCTGGCTGTTATATAATGCCCGAACTCATGAATGGTAAGTATACCAAGAAAAGGTATGGAAAAATATAATCCTTGTAATATCGCACCAAAGCTGTCAGACTTTGAAGCTGTAAAGGTGTAACCTGCTAAAGTTGTAGTAGTTAAAGTTGCAACAAATAGGAAAAGCTGAATCAGGTATGTTTTAATTTTTTCTTTACGCATCTTTTAATAAATCTAAAATCGTCAATGGGTGATTTACCCATAAGCTTGTAATTCCCACCCTTTCAGATGCTTTTATATTATCTAAATTATCATCAAGGAAGATTGTTTCGGAGGCTTTTAAATCTTTGTCTCTCAGAAGATACTCATAAATGGCCACATCCGGTTTTCTCAACAAAACCTGATGAGAATAATAAACCTTTTCAAAAATCTTATCCAGATTCGGGATACCGGTAGTTTTATTCAATATAGTATTTACCCCCTTTATATGAATTGCATTGGTATTGCTCAGTATAAATAATCTGTATTTGTTTTTCAGCTTTAATATCAAATTTATTCTATCCTGAGGAATATCCAGAAGCAAGGCATTCCAGGCATCGTCGATCTGGTCGTCGGACAATTGGCTTCCAAACTCCTCTCTGATGAGATTTCTGAAACCTTTGTCATCTACCTCTCCTGTTTCATACCTATGTAATATTCTGTGATCTTCAAATTTCTTAAGTACCTGTAATACATCCGTATTCCCAATTTTTGAAAAGGCTTCAAAAGTTTTTTGAAAATCTATATTGATGATTACAGCACCCAGGTCAAAAATAATATTTTTATATTCTGAAAAATTCAAATGAAAATAGTGTTTAAATGTTTGGCAATATGAATGCAAATATGTAAAATTGCACTCCCAAATTCAAGGGGGACTTGTAAAAGTCTTCTGAGGGAAGGGGCTCTTAGCTCATTCGGTTAGAGCAACTGACTCATAATCAGTAGGTGGCTGGTTCGATTCCAGCAGGGCCCACAAATAAAAAGCCTTCAATTAATTAAAATTGAAGGCTTTTTTATTGTACATCACTAAGATACAACTTAAACTACTTGCATCTACCAGACTTTTAGAATTCAAAAATCAATACTTTTACTCCATATTACTTGTATCTGAAGGCACCGCTCCCATGACTTCAATAATCTCAATCAGATTATCTCCTCTTTTGGAACAGAACATTTTTTACTCTTAACTTCTTTGTCCTTCACCATTATTGAATCTTTTCTCAAAACTTGCTCCCCCATAATAGGGATCCCGGATTCAGTTGATGTATCGTAAACAAGACTTTGATTTACTGTACCGGAGCTATCTTTTAAATCATTTCTTTCAAGCTCTACCTCTCCTGTAGTTCTGCTTTGGCAGCCAATCATAACAAGGAGCATTCCAACTATAAAATTCAAAGAGTTTTTTAATATGCGAACAGAGAATCTTGTATCGACAAATACAAGAAACCCATTTAGCAGGCTTTCTGCATACGATTGCTTTTTATCAAGTTGATCTGACCTGAAATAGCCACAGACTCTTTGTCCTGAATTTTGTCTAATATATTTAATATCTCTTCTTCCTTTGCATTAGTATAATCAATTACAACCTTATTGCATTGATCACAATGCTTTCCCTGACCACCAGGCTTCATTTTACTCCAGTCTTCATGACAAGGCTTTTCTACTTTTATACTATCAGGCATAAAAATCAGTTTAGAATCGATCCCTATACTTCTTTATACAGCAACAAAGATTGCTTACTTAAATATAATTCTACAAAAGTGATAATTCAAATAAGAAACATTTTCGAATAAACATCAGGGTTATTACCTACAACAATATGATGACGTATAGTATTAATCTGATCACGTCTTCACATTTATGTTCGGAATGGAACTAAAGTACAAGATGGCAGAGTTAAAGTAGAAGCCTAAACCATTTCCTTTCAGCATATAAGATTACCAGACATTCTTCCAATTAAAAGGATATTTGCCTACCATACATTTAAATGATAAATTTGATTTAGGCTTTAACCAAAGTTACATTGAAAAGAATATTAATCATAGAGGATGATCCTGCCTTAAATAAGAACATCAAAGAAGCATTATCGGCAGAGCAAATGGAAGTTGAAACTGTTTTTGACGGACTTCTCGCTGAAAAAATTCTAAAAAAAAGTGACTTTGATTGTGTAATTCTGGATATAAATCTCCCTCACAAAAATGGTTACGAACTTTGTAAAGACTTTAGGAAACACAATACAATCACTCCTATTCTGATATTAACGGCATTCGATGAGCTTGAAGATAAAGTTCAAGGCTATGACTGCGGGGCCGACGATTATCTAACAAAACCATTTTACATGAAGGAACTAATATTAAGGGTAACTTCACTTTTAAAAAGAAGCACTACAACTGCCAGCGTAAAAGATTCAATTTCTGCAACATTAGTTGTTGGTGATATTGTTATCCACACCAACAACAAAAAAGTATCGAGGCAGGGTAAAGAAATAACATTAACTCCCAGAGAATATCAGATTCTATTGAGGTTAGTATTATCTAAAGGCGAGCTGGTTCCTAAAAAAGAATTGATAAAAGAAATCTGGGGCACTGCCTTTGACGCAAACACTAATACTATTGAAGTATACATTAACTTCCTGAGAAAAAAACTGGACAAACCTTTTGGAAAGGATTCAATAAAAACAAAAATAGGATTCGGATACTACTTTGACGAAAAATGAGCATTAAGCAAAAAATATTATTTTATTTTTCAGTAGTAACTATAGTAATGGTTGGGGCTGCCTTCTTTTTTATCTATATGTTATTCTATGAATACCGTGCTGAAGACTTCCACCAACAACAGAAGGAGAAAATCATTAACACATTAAAGTTCCTTACAAAAATTGAAGAGATAGATGAGGAATTGATTTCCGCTATGGACAGGATTACTATTAATGATGTTTATGCTCAGAAACTCTTTATTTTTGATAAGAATAAAAACCTCCTATACTCCAGGTTGGACCATAAGCCAACTCCCCTTACCATAAATATTCTCACCCAACTATCTTCTCTTCAAACAAAGGTAGAGCAGAAAAGCGGTCGTTATGATGTGCTGGGAATCTATTTGGTACAAGACGGAGAAGTGTTCTATGGAATCAGTAATGCTTATGACTTGCCAGGATACCATAAATTAAACTATCTTAAATACATACTCTTTCTGACGTTTATGATAATCGTGCTGGTGGTTATTTTCATGTCATATTACCTTTCCAAAAAAATTACTAATCCTATCGTTGCACTGACCCGGCAGATAAAAGATTTTAACTTTGAAAATAAATATGAACCAATTGCCGTAATGGATGGGAGGAAAAATGAAGTGGCCGTTTTAGGACAAAGGTTTAATGAATTAATGCAAAGAATGAATGAAGCATTTTCATTTCAAAAGAATGCTGTCCATCATATATCGCATGAATTAAAAACACCCATTGCTGTTCTGGTTTCTAACTTTGAGAGAATTGAGAAAGAGGTAGACATTAATAAAATAAAATTTTTGATAAAAGATCAGAAAGAAGACACCGAAAACTTAAGTAAGATCATAAACTCATTACTGGAAATTGCCAAAACTGAATCGGGCAACACTCCCAAATTGTCAAAAATACGGATTGACGAACTTATTTTTGATTTGGTTGATGAACTCAATGTATTATATCCGGACTTTCAGTTTTCCATTAAATATTCCGAGTCTATAGAAGACGAAAGCAAGCTGACTATATTTGCGAACCTGCGTCTTTTAAAAGCTTCCTTGTCCAACATGATGATTAACTGCATTCAATATAGTATAGACAATCTGGCTACTATTGTTATTACACCGATAAATAAACGGCTTCAAATAGATTTCATAAATAACGGTCCTGTCATAAATGAAAATGAAAGGCAATATATCTACGGGCGCTATTTCAGAGGAGAAAACAGCAAAGGAAAAAGAGGATTTGGTTTGGGCCTTGTTTTTATAAAAAAGATCCTAACAATGCACGATGGAACAATTTCCTATGTGGCCAATGAAGAAGCCAATTCGAATAAATTTACCATCACACTTCCATTAAAGTAATCTTAATTTTAAACTTCGTGACTTTTATTTTATAAAAAAAAATTTAAACAATCATATACTTCAAATCACGTATCACCTTCCCTTGTTTATGTTAATAAGATTATGATATAAGCTATCCTTCTTTACAATCTATACTTTTATCGCTTCCCCAAATTTATAAATCCTAAAGTCCAACAACTTAGGACGAGCTGAATTTATTAGCAATTTTTATTTTCCAGCATAATGTATCAGGTATATGATTAAGTCTCCTCCCTTATCATTTCGATTCAATACCACTGAAAAGATGTACTGACATAAAATAATCACGAAGTTAACTTTCTGTTCAAGAAGGAAATATAAACTAACAATTCTGCTACTTCATTTCCTTTAAGCCAATCTTTATTCATTTTAAGGTTTTTTTAAGGTGATGTCATTTACTTTTGAGGCTTAATATGAATATCAATGAGAAATTTCAATTCAACATACCTTAAATCTGATATCCTGGCAGGGTTAGTGGTATTTTTAATAGCCTTACCTTTATGCCTGGGAATTGCATTGGCAAGTGGAGCTCCGTTATTTTCCGGAATTATATCGGGAGTTATCGGAGGTATAGTAGTAGGTTTTTTAAGTAAATCTCAGATAAGTGTTGCCGGACCAGCAGCAGGACTTACTGCTATAATTTTGACAGCTATAACAACACTTGGTTCTTTTGAAACATTACTATTGGCGATAGTGCTTGCAGGACTGATGCAGGTAGTCTTAGGCTTTGCTAAAGCCGGCAGTATTTCAAACTACTTCCCGTCTAACGTTATTGAAGGCATGCTTGCTGCGATTGGCGTTATTATTATTCTGACTCAGTTACCTCATGCAGTCGGGTATGATGTCGCTAATGAAGGAGACTTCTTCTTTATAGATAAGGAATCGAAACATACTTTATTGAGCAATATCATTGATTCAGTAAACTTTTCGCATCCTGGTGCTATCATTGTAACCATTGTTTCGTTGCTTATCCTTATAAGTTTCAATAAAGTATCTTTTCTTAAGAAAATAAAATTTCTACCGGGAGCACTGGTTGCTGTAATCGCTGGTACAATCATCAATGAGGTTTTTAAAGCTACAGGTTCTGGTTTAATTATCGAGCAAGAACACCTTGTAAATCTTCCTATACCTGACTCAATGAGTGATTTTATAGGGCAATTTGCCACTCCTGATATATCACAGATTCTGAATATTGATGTTTGGATTGTGGCAGCTACTATTGCAACTGTAGCAAGTATTGAAACACTTTTATGTATTGAAGCTGCGGATAAGTTAGATCCTCTTAAAAGGTTCACCAATACCAATACAGAGCTAAAAGCTCAGGGATTAGGAAATATACTTAGTGGTTTAATCGGAGGCCTTCCGATGACTTCAGTAATAGTAAGAACTTCCGCAAATGTTAATTCAGGTGGTAGAACCAAACTTGCTGCTATAGCCCATGGCGCATTTCTAATGACAGCAGTATTGACAATACCTTTCATTCTAAATAAAATTCCTTTGGCATGTCTTGCAGGTGTTTTAATTATGATAGGTTATAAATTAGCCAACCCTTCTGTTTTTAAACACATGTGGGACAATGGAAAATTTCAGTTTATTCCATTTGTAGTAACAGTTGTAGCAGTCGTAGCTACAGACCTTCTGAAAGGTGTAGGTATCGGACTTGCTGTAAGCATATTCTTTATACTTAAGGGTAATATCAAACTTGCCTATTTCTTCAAGAAAGAAGAGCATCAGGAAGGAGAAGTGATACACATAGAGCTTGCTCAGGAAGTTTCATTTCTGAATAAGGCTGCGATCAAACAGACATTGATCCATATACCTGCAAACAGTTCAGTAATTATTGATGCATCGCATACAGTATACATAGACCATGATGTATTGCAACTGATAAAGGATTTTCTGGAATTTGGTTCAAGAGATAAAAAAATCAATGTTCAATTAGTTGGATTCAGAAAAGAGTATAAAATTAATAATTCATCAAGAGTGACATCTATCGAAGCATCCAGGGAGGAAGCTGTCAGTTCCTAAACTTAAATAGGAATAAACCTTTAAAATTTAATCTATTGTCTAATATTATCGTGAAGTATATGAAAACATGCACAAAAGAAATTCAGGCTACAATAACGCCGCTTAAAGCTATTGAAATTTTAAAAGCGGGAAATATTAGATTTATAAATAATTTAAAAGCTAATCGTAACCTGCTGCAACAAGCAAATGACACGCGAAATGGTCAATGGCCATTTGCGACCATTTTAAGTTGTATTGATAGCCGCACCTCTTCTGAATTGATTTTTGATCAAGGGCTGGGCGATATATTTTCAATAAGAATTGCGGGAAATATCATTAATACTGATATCCTTGGAAGTATGGAGTTTGCCTGTAAAGTTGCCGGATCAAAATTACTGGTTGTACTAGGTCATACTAAATGTGGAGCAATCAAAGGAGCTTGCGATCATGTTGAAATGGGAAATTTATCAGAACTTCTGGCAAAGCTTCAACCTGCAGTGTATGAAGAAAAAACGTTTACTGATGTTAAACTTAGAAATTCTTCTAATGCAGAATTTGTAGAAAATGTGGCTTCTATCAATGTTTACAGAGCCGTTAATTCTATTATATCCAGAAGTTATATATTGGAGCAAATGGTTGAAAAAGGAGAAATTGCTATCATAGGAGCTATGCACAATCTTGAAACAGGCATTGTGGAATTTTACGAAGATTCCTTGATATCTAAGTCCAGTATTACCAATGAGATTCAGGAAGTAATTTCAAAAAGTGCTTAATTAAACATATAACAGCAAAATCAGAATCCTTTTTTTTAAACGATCAGGTCCCCAGGAAATATAGGTTGATCCGGTTATAACTGGATTCAAACCTTAAGTTTGTTTGGTTAATTGTAGTGTCGGGCCGGAAGGTCCGGCACTTCTTAACCAATTTATCTACCCTTAACAATATTTCCTCAAAAACAGACTTTAAACAAGTCCCAACTTTTTTCCATGCTCATGTTCATTATACAAGGGATGGCTCTTCATTTTATTAACCATACTGCTTAAAAACTTCAGCATAATTTTTCTTTTATCATATTCATCATTAAGCCTTCCCTGAATAAGGTCTGTGCTTACATCAAAGATTAAAGCATTTAAGGAAGATATTTCTGCGGGAGTAATTCCTAATGCAGTTCCTACTGTTGTTGAATGAATAGAAAAATTTCTTAACCACTGAATCAGTTGTTTGTCATCTTTTGGTATAAAATCCATATTTATTTTCTTTTGTAAATTATTCCCAACTACCCATTACAGAAAAACTGACACTATCACTTTTGGTCTCCATATCTATCGGATAAATGATCTTATACTCTTCCATGTCTATAGTACTGGATGCTATAAACCCAGTGGAATCTCCCCATAATTGTATACTGATATGATCTTCTTTGTATAAATGTAATTCTACATATTTATCCAGAGCAAATGTAGCAGGAAGCGTAAAGGCACTGGGATATTTTCCTGTAGTACCCAATAAGTGATTTCCAAAGCCTGTATTCACAACTTTAACAGTCAGGTATTGAGAAGGGATATTTCCCTTTCTGAAAGAATTCAGCTTAATGGTTTTCATTGTAAAAATATATTTATCCTTCTTACAGCTCACTGACATGAGACTTATAATTAAAAGTATCCATATTTTATTCATATTATTTTACCTATTATTTTATTTATAATTATGATATTAGTCTTATCCAGCTTACAATAAAAAAGTGCTTGGTACTATTAAAACGGAGATGGCTGTTTCCTTGTAAGAGCCATGATGGTCCTGTTAATATATGGAAAGAGCGCTACAAGTATAATTGTAAATACAAGCAACACACACATCAATTCATAATAGTCTATTGAAAACCTTATCTGGGTCTGAACATTTAACGAACTTACTAGCATCTTATTCGTCATCCTGGTGGTATTTGCAACTGAAGCTCCATGAATAGATAACATGTGAGTAATTTTATGGATAGCCTGAATCAGAACAGGGTTCTGTCTTGAAACATGATCCTGGAAGGTATTGTAGTGAGTGCCTTTTGAAAGCAACTCAAAGTAATTGATCAGAGCGATACTTAAATAAAAACCAAAACACCTTATCAATAAACAGATTCCTGCAGCCGAGGCACTGTATTTCTCAGGAACAGAGGACACAACATATATTATAGTGGGTGTCATAATCAAACCAACCCCTAATCCTTGAAGGATCAGGGGAATGAAAAACTCGCTTTCATTTGCCTGAGGAGTAAACAGCCAAATCATCCAAAAATGAAAGACAAGTAATATTGAAAAACCATAAATCCATAAAAGCCTTATGGGGCGTTTTGCAAGAACAAAGACACAGGAGATTATCACTCCGGAAACGATTCCTACTATATTCAACAAAGTGATAAATCCGATATTAATAGGATCAAACTTTAAAACAAACTGAAAGTAATTTGTAGTGATACCGAAGGCAAAACGACATATATAAAATATCAGCATGAGAAGAAGTCCCACTTTAAAGTTCCTGTAACGAAAGATCTCCATATTAAAATAAGGACGTTTCGCAAAAGCCTGCCTTATTATGAATAAAACCAGGATGATAAATATCATAATAACACATTTCCGGATAACAGGATCATCCAGCCAATAATACTGCTGTCCATAAACCATTATATATCCCACCAGACACAGGAAAACAGCATAAAGTAAAAAGCTCTGCCAATCCAGTTTATACAATGGAAATCTTACATTGAGTCGGACGTCATTCATCAATAACAAAAGAAGCCCTAGTGCAGGAAGATAAGAATACATCACACACTTATAAAGGGTATTAAAATTGAACGAGTCAACTATTTCAGAGGTAGCAAAATTATTAAAGGGTATCATGCAAACCAGCATACCAAAAAATATAGAATAGCCTATTGTCCTTGCCCTTTCTGAATGAAGCCGCATGAATATCAAAGCCAGGGCTAGATTGACAGTCATAGTGAATGCCATTCCCTGAATAAACCTGAATACAAACAATACCAGAGTCTTGTCTGTTACAAAGCAAATGTATGAGCTCAGGAGCTGAATGAATGTAATAATTACAAAATACTCCTTCGCAGCAAGAAAGCTGAAGAACCTTCTTTCAAGAGAAAAAAAACTGGCATAACCTGCATAGAACAACACCACAGAATAATATACATCATAAGTCTCCATGCCTGTATTACCAGCAGAAGCATTTAAATTGGTCAGAGGAAGGAAGAAAAGAATAAGACCTGGCAGAAGGACCATAAACAGCGTAATCTTAACCAACCACTCCGGAACCCACTCTTTAAACAAGAAACTTTTCTCCACCATATCTTTTATTTTTTGGGTACTGAAACATTCACATTCATTCCCGCCTTCAGGAGACTGATATCTTTCAAAGAACCCGTTACCCGAATACGGACAGGAATACGTTGAACAATTTTCACATAGTTGCCGGTGGAATTGTCAGGCGGGAGCAAAGAAAAGCTGGAACCTGTCGAAGGTGATAAGGAGATTATAATTCCTTTAAATATTCTATCAGGAAAAGCATCTGCAGTAAACTCTGCTGTATCCCCTATGGCCATTGTTTTAATCTGAGTTTCCTTATAGTTGGCCACGACCCATTTATCAGTCTCCCTGTTGACTATATACCCCAAAATCTCTCCTACTTCAATCATCTGTCCCTTTTCTATGGTTCTTCTTCCCATTACACCATCATAGGATGCTGTAATAACAGTATAAGTAACGTCGAGCTTATGCCTTTCAAGCAAGGCTTCCAACCTCTTTATCTCTGCCCTTACCACATCTTTTTGAGCAATTGCATCTTCAACCTGCGACACTGACGCTTCATAATCCTCTTCGGCTGAGAGTCTTTCCGCCTTTGCCACATTATATGCAGCTTCAACAGCTTCCAATTGTTGCAGGGTCGCTGATTCCGCAGTAACCAGCTTCTTATATCTGGTAAACTCCAGTTCCTTTTTCCAAAGTTCTGCATCTGCTATTGCTATCTTTGCAGATCTAGCCTGAGCACTTCTTTTCAGGGTTACAATTTTCACTTCCAATACTTTCAACTGAGCCCGAGCATTCATTAAAGCAGCTTCGGTCTGTGCTTGTTGTATCTTATATTCCCTGTCGTCAATAAGTAATAATGTATCACCTTTTTTCACAGCCTGATTTTCATCAAATTTCACTTCTACAATAAAACCACCTGAACGGGAAATGACAGGATTAATGTATTCCTGCACCTGAGCATCATTGGTTGTTTCATTATTATACAGATCCCAAAAGGTTATTACCCCCCAGATAAATAAAACAATTCCAATCCCTCCCGCTATCCACGCTGTGATTCTGGTGATCAGCTGATCCGTTACCGTATATTGCCTTGCCTTTTTCATTAAAGATTACCTAATATATTTTGAAGCTTATAATATTGAATTTGCGCATCCATTCTGGAAGATGCATATTCAAACTGTGTCTGCAAAGCCTGAATATCTGCATCCAGTAAATCTGTTATTAAAGCAGTCTGATTAAAAAAATTATTCCTTACTATTCTTGCATTTTCAGCAGCCTGGTCAATATTAGCCTTGGCTACATTAATCCGTACAAGTGATTCTTTGAATCTTAGAAAGGCTTCATAAACATCTTGTCTTATCTTGTCTTCCGTATCATGATGTTCTAATTCTTCCTTCATCAGATGCAGATGAGCCACTTTTGCTTTGGGCCTGTTGATATACAGTTCAGAGACCGGAAGGCTCGCCTTGATTCCCACAATACCAAGTGTATAGTTACTGGGAGCATAAGGGAAAAGGAATATCTGTGGATTGGCAAGCCAGAAATCACCGTACAAACCAAACTTCGGTCTCACAGCAGCTTTCGTATATTGAAGCTGGATATGACTGATTTTCTCTTTCTTCTCTGATATATGGTAGATGAAAGACTTGGACATTGCCTCTTCCAGATAAGATTCATAAAGCTTTAAAGAAATCATTTCAGGATTAATAACCTCCATTGGCAATACAGCAACAGTATCACCAAGACCTATCAGGATGTTTAATTTTTGGTTTGCTATCGCAACATTATTTTCAATCTGTACCAGCAGTAATTTCTGGTTCGACAGTTTTAACTCTACCCTTAACACATCACTTTTCAGAACCACCCCATTGTTATATAATTGTCTGATCTCTGCGAGTTGCTTCTCCTGATTTTCGATATCCTTTACCATAAGGTCTTTAAAGATCAGATTCCTCATCAGGTTTAAATAATAAACCGAGGCTTGCAGCTTGATATCAGAAACAGTAAACTTTCTTTGCTCAATGGCTATTTCATGTAAAAGTTTTCTTTTATCCACTGAGAGATTTAACTTGTTACCATCATAAAGATTAAGGTAAAAATCTGTTCCTAATCTGTACAAAGTGTGAATAACCTCATGTTGTTCAGGCTTATTTAAAAGGCCATTGGTATACATGGCAAGGTTTGTAGCATGTTCGATATGTCCGCTGAATTTAATTTCCGGAAGTCTTTCATATTGTACTTCCCTGATTTCTTCTTTTCCAATGGACTCTTCAAAATATGATAGTTCAATCTTTTTGCTATTCTCCAGAGCTTTCTGCCAAATGTTATCCATGTAAAGAGGAATGGGCATGTTAAGAGAATCTTGAGAAAAAACCGGGATGGAAATGGAAACTATAATAAGAATACTTAAGACACTTATTTTTCTAAGACAGCTAAACATTCAGATACTATTTATGCCGTAAAGTTATTTGTCCTTTATAATTCAATTTTATCCAAAATGGACTAATATTAGCTGATTCCGGCCAATCGCTTTTTTTATAAATTTTGTAAAATTTTTCATTCCTTATAAGAGGATGTTTTTATAGATTGCATCGTTCATTAATAATAATATTATTTAAAAATAAGATGAGTCTGATTGCAAGTTTACCGGATATTGACAACCATCCCGAGTCAGTATTTGTCATGCATGAACGATCTGAAAAACATATTCCTAATCATAAACATGCAAAGGGGCAGCTTTCTTATGTAGAAGGAGGAATAGCCTATCTGGATATCGGCAACCAAAGATACGTTATACCAGCACGGCATTATTTCTGGATTCCAGTGGAATTATCGCACGTACTAAAAATAGGACATTCAGGAACAGTACTCAGATCACTATTCTTTTACACACATGATGACAATACTTCTCCATTTTATGCTCAAATGGGAATTTATCCGATCAACGATCTATTGATGCAGATGATAAAATACTCTGAGCCTTGGGATGGCCATATTCTACCGGGTGATAACAGATTTTTATTTCTATCGGCTATAAAAAATATTTTACCGGAAATCAGTTCAAAAAAAATCCCCTTTGCACTTCCTTTTACAGAACATGAGAGAATGATGCCGATACTAAAATATCTGGAAAAAAATATTGGTGATACACACTCTCTTGAAAGTATTAGCCATAGGTTTGGGATGAGCGAAAGATCCTTATCTAGACTTTTTCAGCAAACACTGAACATGTCATTCCTTCAATACCTAAAGCTCCTGCGTATGGTAAGATCAATTGAATTAATGTTGCAAACCAATCTTTCTTTAAGTGAAATAGCATACACAGTCGGATATCAGAGTCTTGCGTCTTTTAGCAGCACTTTCTTAAAACTCACCAATTACAGACCATCTGATTTCAAGAAAGAAAAATGAAAAATTTCTATTCAATTTACCCAGAACTTATCATGCCATTCGATGGTAGTTTCATTAAGTTCAGGCATAACGAATAAGACTTTTTTATTCTCTATTTTTTCAATTAAACTGGCAAATAAAACATGCTCTTCAAACCGAAGATGATTTTCCAATATTTCCTCAATAAGGCTAAGCGATTCTTCAATACTATCATTTTTTTCAAATAACCTTTTTAATTTTCTATGTTCAGAAACTGCCCGTTTTACTAAAAGATTATCCTTTTCAAAAACAGTAAAAACATATTGCTCTTCCAGCTCAAAATGAGGTTTTAGATATTCATGATAAAACAAATCTGTATAAATCTTAATTCTCTTGATCTCTACTCTTTGCAAAAGACCAACCCTTATTCTGTAACACAATTCAAAAATATCGTGATGTTCGTTTTTCAAATAATTTAGTATCTGACCACTTTCAAAAATTCGATTACCCATAACTCAATGCATTTTTATAATTTGGATGAGGTATTTAGTTTCCATATCAAAGACAAATAGATCTATTTGGGACATAAACCAATCCTGACTGCTCAGATTATATCATCTATAACTCGTCCCCTCTTTATTACCATTTAATTTTATAAGTTTTAAACCGAATATAAGCAGGCACACAACCTTTATCCCTTCAAGAATCTGATAAAAAAAAGAACTGTATAAATGATAACTATTTCTTCCTATCATCACAACTGAATTCATTCCGGGAAACAGTCTGGAGGTTTGAATACTCAGGATAAGGAAAGGAATAATAAACAAAATATATAAAGGAAAAATCTCCTCAATGTTAGTAAAATAAGTAGTTCCAATGATTAACAACACGAAGAACCATTCAAAATTAGTCATTGTGTTGTATAACAAGTCGGACAGGAATATTTCAACAGAAGTTGATACTGGAATAGACTTAATTACGATACTATATTCCAGGTAGTCCAGGGCGCAGGCGAATCCTATCCACAGAAAAACACTTATCAGAACAATGGGATACTTTACAGTTGCAACCATATAGTTTAGATTTTGTAAAACTAAATCAGCTATAATGATTTGACAGTTTCAAAAACATTAATTGATAAGACACTTTCAAATACAATCGTTAGCAGTTGTAAAGATATCCGAACTTTCAACTTACTGCATAATTCAAAATAGACTAAATATAGCTTAATCCCGCCAATGGAAACTAATAGGTAATTAATTTTATAGGATTTGAGCAAACATAGGGCTCCACCCTATGCTGACATAACGCCACCCCCCTCCGGGGGCTTGAGGGAAACTCGGCTTTGTTGCATACACCAACCTGGAAGGACAGCTCTTTATCAACCTGGTTATTGTCTTACGTTTTGGCTAAGTCAAAAATAATTTAACTCTATCTTCATATTTTGTAAGATTGAAGGCTATGTCCGAAGGAGAAAGACATAATGTGTTTGCTATTAGTTCTATCAGTTTTAATACATATATCTATGGAGAAATCTAAATATGGAGATCTTACCCTTTTATCAGACTATCAAGTGCTCGGGTAACTTTTGGTTTGCTGATATCCTTTAAGGTATACTGATTAAGGTAATCATAAAAAGCAAACAATGCGCTTTTAAGAACAGATTTAAACCCACAGCTATCTGCAAGGATACAAGGTGGCGTATCGCACCCTACAAGTTCTTCCTCCATTTCAAGTAATCGTATAAGATCACCGATTTTATACATTTCGGGTTTATCCGCCAAATACAATCCCCCCTCCTCTTCCCCTTTGAGCATCAATAATTTTATTATTAGAAAGAAACTGAACCACTTTTGCTACATGATTTCTGGATATTCCAAACCTTTCAGACAATTCAGTAATAGTTGTAGCTTGCATGTTTGAAGGCTTGCGTGAGATATACATCAAAATCCGCAATCCATAATCAGTAAATTGATTCAGTTTCATTCCTTTATACTCTAATTTATATTCAATGTCTGAGGACCAAACTCTTCAAAAAAGACATGTTCCTTATCGACTCCCAATGCTGCAAGATCCTTTATTGTCTTTTCCAGAAATAATTTGGGACCGCAAATATAATAATCCGCACCGGGTAATAATATTGTTTCCTTTACTTCAGACAACTCTACTCTTCCTTTTTTAACATTCTCCTCCGACACAGAGCAATCATCATAAAA
This sequence comes from Sporocytophaga sp., assembly GCA_024707265.1. Taxonomy (GTDB): domain Bacteria; phylum Bacteroidota; class Bacteroidia; order Cytophagales; family Cytophagaceae; genus Sporocytophaga. The sequence continues at coordinate 301,192 of JANQAB010000003.1, forward strand.
CACTATATGTTCGAGCCAGTCAAATTTCTTATTCAGGTCGCTGACTTCATTCTTAAATGCATGAACATTTGCTGAACGGCAGCCGTGGATCCATTTTACCTCACGCTTTTCAGATTCACCGGAAAGGTATTCCAACATAGACATAAATGGAGTCTGACCTATGCCGCCGCTGATAAGAACAACTGGCCCCTTACTTTCAAGATTTAAAACAAATTCACCTGCAGGAGTGGTTGCTTCAACAATATCTCCTTCATTCAATGTGTTATGAAGATAATTAGAAATTATTCCATCTTCCTTTGCCACACCCTGTCCAACTTCCTTTTTAACCGAAATTCTGTAATATTTATTACCCGGAGCAGAAGAAATACTATATTGTCTTGGCTGAAATATCCCCAGTTCTTTTACAAAAACTCTGATGCTTAAATATTGCCCGGGCTTATGTAATGCAACTTCTTTTCCATCCTCCGGATACAGATAAAATGATGTAATCTCATCAGATTCCTGTACTTTCTTTTTAATTACAAACTTTCTCCATCCACTCCAACTACCTGGCAAACCTCCCTTTTGTATGTATATCGATTTTTCAAGATTAATCATGATATCCGCAAGGATTGTATAAGCCTTTTCCCATGCCGCAATGAGTTCATCTGAAGCTCCATCTCCAAGTACTTCTTTTATTGAAGCCAATAAATTCTCTCCTACTATTGAATATTGTTGCGCAGTAATGAGCAAACTTGTATGCTTCTCCCCGATATGGTGCAACACAGGTAAGAGCACACCAGGGTTTTCAATATTCTCGGCATAAGCGAGTACAGAATTCGCCAATGCAGTCTGCTGAGTTTCGTTTTTCTGATTTCCCATATTAAAAACATTTTTTAATTCGGGATTCAACCTAAACATTCTCTCATAAAAATGTTTGGTCAGCAACAGGCCATTCTCCTTTAAGATAGGAACGGTACCTTTTATTAGATCGATTTCCGATTTTGTTAGCATAGTTTTAGTTGGATTTAAAGTTGCATCAAATATACACCTTTAAAGTTGCATCGGAAATACCTCTTTAAATATTTTTAATCAATTATAAATCCCTCAATTATGACGCCGAATTATAAGAACTTTGCAAGTCAATTGTGAGAACATAACTCTCTGATTCTTATTATAATTTCAGAAAGAACATTAAGATTGAACAATGTTTTTGAAAAAAAAAAAAAAAAAAATGGGTAGCCTGTACATCCAGACTACCCATCATAATTTTATAGGGAAACTTTTATTTAACCTTTATCATCCTGTATATCTCTGAAATTCCGGATTCGTACTGAACCTTCATCATGTAAGTACCATTAGGAAAAGTACTACCTAAATCCAGGGTTTGTCCGGGAATTATAGATTCTTTAGCTTCAATTGTTTCACCATATAAGTTGAATATTTCAAGGGATCTGACCTGCTGTGATACCTTAAATGCAAATGAGCTGCTGCTTGGATTTGGGAAGAGATTTTCTGCAGCTCCATATAAATGCTTTGAAAACAATCCATCTACCGAGTTGACAGTGATTGTTCTTAGCGAAGAGCCAAAAGCTCCTTTTTCATCCGTGGCAACTGCTTTAATTGTATGAACCCCTGCAGGAATATCTTCCCACTTGATCTCATAGGAGACTGAAGGAGCATTGACAGTACCAATAAGAGTCGCCCCCATATAGAAATCAACTTTGACTATATTACCATTAGGGTCCACTGCATTGGCCTTTAATAAAAGACTTTCAGGAGTAACGATAGTTGTATCCTGAGCGGGAGAAACCAGGTTTACTTTTGGCGATTGGTTGCAGGCGATAAAATTATCCGCAGGTGTGTTTATATTAGCTTTGATAAAAGTACCCGACTCAGATAAGTTGGTCCAATTATTCGATGCGCATGACCTTGGCGCCAAAAGAGCAGAAGATTCATTTTTATCTGCAAAGCTCCACGTTATCCAGCTTAGTTTATTTTTATTCATCCAGATTAACCAGTCTTTAAACTCTTCAAAGAATGTTCCACCATTACCACTTGCGTCGCTAGTTCCACATTCAGTAATAAATAAAGCTGCTCCCTTTGCCAATGCTCTATCTCCAATCTGCATTAAACTAACGTAATGTGATCCAGCATAGAAATGAAGCGCATACATAATGTTATCATAAGATAATGGAGAGTCGGCAGCTCTATCGACAGACTGACTAAAATTAGGAGTACCAACGATAACGATCGTACTTGGGTCAATAGATCTTATAACAGGAATAACCTGATTGGCATACCTTTTAATATCATCCCAAACAACTGGCTTCCCATCAGATTTATATCCATTTGGCTCATTACAGATTTCGTAAATGATATGTTTTTTGTTCTTATGTTTGGTGGCCATGTATGCCCAGAAGTCCTTTGATTCATTTACATATTCATTAGGATCGCCAGGATGTAGAACATGCCAGTCAATCATACAGTAGACTCCACGTTCTGCACATTTATCAACCCAGGAATCAATATACGATTTCCAATAGTCCGGATTAGATAAATAGCCGTTATCTGATTTTGGAACATACATTGCCAAACGAAAAATGTCTATACCCCAGTTGTCAGCCAGTTCAGACAGTCCTTCATCCTTCATGCAGGCAGGGAACCACTGCATTCCATGTGAACTGATTCCTCTCAGTACAACAGGATTTCCACACTCATTACTAAGCTGATTTCCAATTAATTTAAGTTTACCATTAATAGCAACGGGAGATCCGGCGGGATATTGGCCAAAGGCATTTATGCTAATCTCAAGGAAGCAGAATAAAAAGAGAAACTGAATTTTAGATATAAATTTCATCCTGATATTTTTTAATTATTGAATAATTTAAAGATTAATCTTTGATTTTCCAACCAGCATAAATTGCACTGAAATCAGGCCTTGTACAATGACAAACCAATTAAAATAGAATAAAAAATCTAACCAAACCTCACAACAAATTAAAATTCAAAACACTACAACATAAAAATATTTCTAAAATGTATCAATACAATCAGAATCACCTTCAGAAACTCTTGTACTTTTTAAATACACCGTTGAACTTCTCCAAATAATAGGCAAAAAAAGATGCCCCGAACTATGCTTAAGACAGCATATTCCGAGGCACTTTTATAGCTAAGTTTCCTGATTAAGGGTAAAGAATAACTACTTCATCAGCATCAATTTTCTGAATCTTTTCCGTTTGATTATCTTCATTTTCATACCAGACCTCATAAAAAAGCTTTCCGACTGCATAAAGCTGAATGGTATGATTCAAATCTTTCCTAAGATCTACAAATTGCCCATGCTCCCATAGAAAAAGTGCCTGGTCCTCCAGGGGTAATTTTGAGAAATCTTCGTCATTAATCATAAATAGTATAAACCTTTATTCTTTAACCAAAGCCTGCAAGGTTTGTTCTCTATAAGGCCTCCCCTCAATCATAATAAATGCTCCCCAACTTAAGGGATTGTCATATGCCTTTCTGATTTCACGCTTAGCTTCCAGGAAAGCTTTTCTTTTATTTCCACTTTCTATCCATTTTTTATAAAAAGAAAGCATAAGTTTTTGAGTTATTTCGTCATTTACTTTAAACAAACTCATTATTACCGCATCAGCACCTGCAATCAGAAAGGATCTTTGAAGACCATAAACCCCTTCACCTACCTGAACATCTCCTCTACCTGTTTCACAGGCACTCAGAACCACTAGCTCTGTAGAAACAAAGTTGAGATTCATCGCTTCATAAGCCGTGAGTATACCATCTTTCTGATTTACGTATGTATTTTCGGCATTGCTAAGTATTTCACCGGCTCCCGACAGCATTAAACCTGAATTTAACAATGGATTTGAAGCAAAGTCATCATCATTACCTCGAATTGCGGTTTCTTTAAAATAGCCATGTGTAGCAATATGAAATACCTTGGGGTTGACGAAAGAAGCAATGGTATCTTCTGTCACATGATTACTTAAAACCTTAACCGTTCTTTTTCCAGTACCACTCAGTAAAGCTGTTAACTCATTTACTTCATTCTCGGCTCCAGGTAAAGCAACAACCATTGTGTTTTTGATATTATTTTTTTCAGAATAAAAATCAGGATTACCACAAAGAAGGTATTCGTCTGTATGAGTTTTTCTTACATCTTTGCTATTGCTCTTCTTTTTGTTCTCAGTTACACCAAGTAAATCTTTAGTATTTGTAACCAGAACTATCTGATTCTTCTCTAAAACAAAAGAGCCGTCCGCTGCTGGCATCATTTCAAGGTTTAACTGATTGTAAACACCCTCTGAGGAAAAATATACTGTAGCTCCATCTGGAATTTCACTTTTGATATTTTTCCAATAAGTATCATATGAGTACTCATCCCTGATATTCATGTTTGCTACATTTCTATAATACTTCAGAAATTTCTTTTCCATAGCATTACCATTAGAAAAGGCAACAACATCAGGGGATTCGTTTGATTGCTTATTAACTATAAGTGCTTTATAGATTACAGAGTCGGTGAATACCTTATTAAAGAATCTGTATCGCACCATTTCCACTGCATATTCATTTTCTTTTAAACTTGTTCTGATTTCTTTCCAGGTAGCCCTTTTCTTAATTTCTTCTCCGTTAAAGAGCGCTGAGCGTTTGCTCATTTCTTTTTCAAGGTGTTCAATAGATGCTTCAATATGATGAGGATCCAAATTCTGAGCTGTAAGTTGTTCCTTTGTATAGGATAATGAACTTGTAAGAGATTCGCTTTGCATAATCCATTCATTATACATCCCAATAAGGACGGTATCTTTACTAATCAGAATCTGTTCCCTTAACTTTATGTTGGAACTGAGCAAAAGAGCTTTTGTAGCAATTGTATTATTATATACCTCAGAAGATAATCTGGATTTTTTATTGCCGAATACTTCAAGAGCAAGGAAATTATAAAATTCAAATTCGTCTTTCATTTTACTCCAGAACTTACTTTTTTCCCTGAAGCTTAAAGACGGAAAGTAATTTCTCGTATAATCCAGGTACTTCGGAATGATCTCTTCCATTAGTTCAAGAGATTTATCATACCCCTTCACCATATATTGTAATCTGGCAAGCTTGCCTGTTGCCTGTATGTACCCTGGATGCTTTTCATTAAATATACTACTGAAGAGTTGCCTTGACTTCTGATAATTTTTCTCAGCAACATCAAACTTGTCTTTGTTATAAGCTAAATCACCTTGCAGTAATTTTATCTCTGCATTATACTTGTTATCAGAACCTATCTTTTTATCCCAATACTTTTCTGCTTCTCCTAAAAGTCTATCTGCTTCTTCAGTTCTTTTTATCTGAATATAAAATTCTGCAAGCTTTTGTAAGTGCAGTGAATATAGTGGATTATTTTCTCCTACACTTTTTTGTATAATTTTCCCAGCTTCCTGATATAGCTTTTCTACTTCTACTATCTTTGTCCCTCTTTTGTATTTTATAGCAGCAAGCTTTGACAATGTTTCTGATCGCTTCAGATTTTCCTTTCCAAGTTTTGATAAAAATATTTCATCAGCTTTAGCAAAGGCCTCTTCTGCTTTCTTGAAATCTCCAATCTCATTGAAAAAATCTCCTTGCATAATTAGTATCCCAGCCTGATGCAGTGATTGTTTGTCAAATACCTTTTCAACTATATCCTTTGCATGCTTTAAATATTGGTCTGACAAATTATAATTGCCATTAATTAAAAAAAGTCTGGCTAAAGTTTCATAAACCGATAACAGTTGTAAACTTCCTCCTTCAAGAATCCTTTCCTTTATCTCTTGTGATCTTTTTTACCTCTTTCTCACCTTTATAATAATTTCCAGTCATAAGATAAAGGGAGGCGACCTGTTCATTCTTCACCGCATCTGCCAGAGGATCAAATCCTGTTTTATCTAGATTTAATTGTGCAACTTTATTCAACAAGTTTTTACTCTTATCAAATTCCCCTTTAAATGCATAGAGCCTGGAGATAATCAGATAAGCTTCCATCGATAGCTCATTGCGATTCTCCTTTCCCGATTCCATAGCCAATTCAGCTTTTTGCATCGAAGAAAAACCATCCTCATATTTACCGGACAGGATTTGTAATTCTCCCAACTTTGCAATACCAGCTGCGTATTCAGGAGACTTTTCTCCATGCTGAAGAACAGACCCATCTACGACATCTTTCATTATTGCAATGGCCGAATCCAGCTTATCCCTTTTCTCCAATAGTCTTGCAAACGCTTTTAGATAAAAAATATTCAGATCAGACTCTTTGATAATTTCCTTTTTCAGATGATTTGAATAGTTGACAACAAACATCTTTTCAGCCATGTTCAGGTCTGAGCCATAATTGAGTTCATACAAGGCAAGGTCCAAATTGGCTTTAAAAAAATCCGGGGACTTGGCTCCTTTGAACTTTGAATTAAACTCTGCTATTAAATACAATAAATCTTTGTAGCTTTTCAGATCTCCCTGTCTTAGCTTAAGATCAGCCTTTAGTTGAAGTACCTTATAGTGATAAGGATGATAGGGAGGCAAAAACTTAATTATAGAAACCAATGAATTAAGTCTATGTTCAGCAGCCTGCAGATCTCCTTCGTAAAAGGACCTGAATGCTTCACAATAGTTATAAGCGATTTCATATCTGTCCTTGGTACCGACAGATCTGAATGCATACATCTGAAGCCTGCGAAGGTAATTCTTATATTGAATGATCTGCGCGTCCTTTATAGATTCAATAGTTTGATTTACCAAGTCTTCAACTTTTGATGACTCATATTCGGCAGCATCCGAACGGCCATAACATTGACCATAAGCGCTGGCTGATCTGGCAAAAGATTTTTTCTTACTCAGGAGTTCCGCTTCTCCCCTTAATGCTTCAATCACATATCTATTTGAAGAAGAAAGATTTTTATTACCCCACAGAAGATTGTTTTTTATTAACATTTCTGCCTCATCTGTTTTACCTATCTGAAATAAGCAAGTTGCTTTAAGGTTGAGTAAATGTAAATATGTCTCTTTGCGAGTCTGAAAATCAACCTCTTTGTCCTGTGCCGCTTTATCTTTTTCTTCAACAAGCTGAGATGAGGCCATCTTTAATCTGTATGGCTCCTGCCCTTCAATTATATCAAGTGCTTCAAAGCATGATCCTTGGTTTTTATAAAGTTCTGCAAGTGACGATGAAAAATTCATTTCCTCAATGGAAGCTTTATCAATTCCGGAAACTTTCTCCACTTTACGAAGTATCTTTTCCGATTCAGCATAGTTTCCGGTTTCATTAAGGTATTGAGCAAGGTAAAGCAAACATTTGTGCTCATCTGTCGGCTGACTTTTACTTTTTTCGGCAAGACTTAAAGCAACATTAAAAATCTGACTTGCCTTTTCAAATGACAACATTGAAAAATAAGATTTTGCTTCCAACAGCTTTGCAGCTGTGGCATCAGATATACTTATTTTACCTTTGTCATAGTTTTTGGCAAACTTATTAGCTCCATCAATGCATTCTTCATACTCCCCTTGATCAAACTTATATTTAAGAAAGGCAAGCTTTTTATCATTCTTAGCCTGATTCAGACGGCTTTCATTGTCTTCCCCTTTTGAAACCAGAGAAAGAAGACAAAGGAAAGCTCCCAGTAAAAAACGACTCATAATTTTATTTTTTTCTAAACAGACCATCCAGATTCAGCATCAGATTTATTTCGTGGGTATTTAAATTAATCCCTAAGTCCCTTTTAAACTCATATGCATATGCAAACCTCACCCTTGAACTTATGTGAGTGCCAGCCATCAATGCATGACTTTTATAAGAAGAATAAGTAGCTCCCGCCCAGAAGTAATCAGTGATTTCAAAAATCAAATTTAAATCTGCCCGAACTTTTGAATCCGGGAAATATGAAATTCTGAGGTTTGGATATAGTTTGTAGGAATCACTAAGTTTAACCCTGTATCCAGCCATCATCATATAGTTTCTTTTTTTGCTGAAAAAAGGTTTGCCTTCATTTCCATAAAGATTCTGCTTGTCGCTCATGATAAGATCAGGGGCTGAAAAACCTGCATAAAAATTTTTGGTTGAAAGTTGCAATCCAGCACCTGCTTTGGGCATCATTGCACTTACATTAGAAGCTTCCACCACTGGATCTCCTTGATCCCATACCCTATCCAGATAAGCTGTACTGAACTTAGCTGAAGTAAATCCCATTCTCAAACCCATGGAAAGTTTCCACTTACTTGTGAGTGGCACATAATAGGCATAGTTGAGAAGAAAGTCTGTATTTCTATTGGCTCCAAACTTGTCATAGTTTAAGTTAAGCCCAAGTGCCATCTTCTTTGCTGGAAACCTGTAATCAGCCCAGAACATATTGGTAACAGGAGCTCCATTCATACCTGTCCACTGAAATCTTGAGACAAGGTTTGAATTAAACTGCGTTTCCTGCATACCAGCAGCAGCAGGATTGTAGATCAATTGATTAAACATGAAATTGGCAACCAGAGGCATTTGCTGTGCCATGGTGTTTATGGTCAGGCTTACAAAAAATACTGATAATAAAAGATAACGAAACATGAGTAGTATATTACTTTATATATTAAATTCTAAAACTTAGTACTTTACTTCTACAAATCCTTTGAGAACATTAGCTCCATTCTTAAATACATAATAATAGGTACCTTCTGTAAGTTGGTCTCCATTAATTGATTTTCCATTCCAGTCATTTAGATAATTGTTTCTGCTGTATTTAATATCTCCCCATTTATCAAAGACATCCAGTTTATTGTCTGATTTGTCGTTAACCCCTCTTATGACAAAGTAATCATTTAATCCATCATCATTAGGAGTTATGATTTCCGGTGCCTCTAAAGCGTCCTGCACCTTAAGGGTAACCATATAATCTTCTGTTTCTCCTGCTTCACCTGAAAGAATACATGCATCCGAAGAAGTAAAGCGTCCATTGGTTCTGCATCGTACTCTCAATCTTCTGTTGCCCGCGTATTCTTTAGAGCTTTTAATAATTATAGGCTTCACGGAAAAAAGAGAATCTTCTCCGAAGGATGCATTTACAAATTCATCAGCATCTTCAAAATCACCATCATTATTATAATCTATCCAGATACCAATGTATTTACTGGATTTTCCTAAAGAACCTATTTCAAAATCTGCAGTGTATACATTCCCGAGAAACAGTTCTGTGGTTCTGCCTGATTCTGTAAAATCGGTGTACCCGGTTCCCTGGCAACCTGAAGAATCGCTTTTCAGCGTATTCATCCTGAATGAATTTATATGCGTAGCAAAACATGGGGCAAAGCTTTTAGGGCAGCTATTCTCGCTTATATTACCATCCGTTGCATCCTGCACCACCTGAATCTCTTTCCTTAACAAAGATCTTAATGCCCCTTGCTGATCATAGATTCTGCAGGTGAGTATTCCGTCCCCGGCAGTTTCCGTGAAATATATACTAATCTTATTGGTAGAGTCTCCTTCCTGGCTGGTGTTTAACAGATATGCGTTTTCTCCTGAGAATGACCAATCATAATTATATTCATCGTTATAAGGAATTACAGCATAGGTCTGTACTTTTTTGGCACCTGTATAGTTTTTACCCACCAGAAATTCAGCTGCCGGAGAAACTAAAATGGTCTGGGTAGCATTACTGCCATCATAATCTATAGATCCCTCAATATATGCTGTAATAATTGTAATTCCTGCACCTGTAACAATCAGTGTACTATCTCTGACTTCAGCAATATTGGGATTATCCGATTTAAACAAAACCGGAAGGTATAAGGAAGCATTTGCAACAAGAGGAGTACTGCCACTCGCGATGTTTAGTTTTGGCAATTCGTTAAATCTTATGCTTGTAGTTTCTCTCGTTTTAACTTTAAATGCACTAAAATCATATCCGGTTGCTCTGGCAAAAACCAAGTTGTAGTCTGAGGTCAGGACTGCATTATTAATCAAAGTTGAAAAATTTGAAATCTGCTCATAACAAAAAGCTCCAAACTCTCCCTTTTCATTCAGTTTAACAAGTCTTAATCTTTGACCCGAAAAATTGTAATTAGAATAATCCCCTTCTATTGCAGCTAAAATATTGCCATTCGGCAAAACAAATATTGACTTACCCTCTTCCATAGACCCAAAAAGATTGACAACCCTTCCATCAGTTGCAAATAATGAATCAATTTTTCCGGAACTGGTTAAACGCATAATAACACTTTGACCGTTCACCTGCCCAACTGTTACCAGCTTACCATCTTTCTGAAAAGCCAGATCAGCAATTACTTCCTGTGCGACAACCGTCCTTTTATAAAAGCCTTTTTCTCCAAAATTTGTATTAATAGTTCCATCGGATTTAAGCATTGCGATGGCAGGATTGGTCACAGAAGATGTTTTAAGCGGCATAGGATAAGAACCTGCTAAGGCAATGCTGGTTTCATTCAAAGCAATCTGATAGCAGGCTACGTCTTCTAATATTGTAATACCTTTACTGCCAAAAGCTCTGTCAACTTCTCCATTGTCATTCAACCTGAATACAACTGTGGTCGGACCATTTAGAAACATATCAATCGAATCGATATATGATCCTACAGCTAAAATTTTATCTCCCTGCCTTTTTAGGGTATGTATGCTTGTCATTTTCTTAGCAGTGAGATCAGGAAAAAATTTCCCATCTTTCCCAAAGGTTCTGTCAATATTGCCATCGGGAGTCAATCGGATAATTACCGGCAAAGTAGTTCTTGCTGTATTATAATACCCGCCAATCAAGATCCTTCCCGCCTTATCAATTGCAACTGATTCAGCATAATCATCTGTAGAATCTGAAATAGAAAATAATCCCCTGCCTTTTGATGCAAAGCTTTCGTCAAGCGTTCCATCCTGATTGATTCTCACATAAGTAAAATCATGGCCTTTAGAACCATTCAGGGAAGTTCCAACCATGACCATTTTTTCATCCGATTGTGCTACAATCATTCTGGACTCTTCCTCCTTTCCATAAAATCTTGTTTCGAAAATTCCGGGAGAAGCACCTGCTTTATTGAAGGACGAATCAATAGCGGCAGGTTGGGCAATGGAACTGAAAACAAAGAAGAAATAAAAAAGGATTAAAAAACTACTTTTATGCATATGTGACAAATTAAAATAGGATTGAAATTAGATTTTTCTGGAAAAATAATTGCCCGAATCATTTCTTAAAGCACAGAAAAATAGCTATTAAAGGTAAAAATTATCGAACGATTCTCCAATTTAAGTTCAGCCATTTCGACGAGTTATTTTAGTTTTCCAGGCTCGCTTTTGGAATTACAACAAGTATTTGCGATCCCCCAATGCTTCATCACAGTTCAAAAACTCTTCCTGAAAGGTTCCCATCAATAATTTTTAGCCAACGATTTACCAAGAATCACTAGATTCCAATAGTCTGTCTTTTTTGCAAAAATATTAACTTCATTTATAATATGATTATCCAACAGCCTTCACAAAATCTCTTCTTCAATTGAAATATTTAAATAAAAGGGAAGACAGTAATTTTCCAAAACGTGAAAACATGACACATCATAATGAATAAATTATTCAGGGATTTTAAAATATTGGACTAAAAAGAATTTGTATTTTCCCGCCACAGCATTAAAACTCACAAAAAAGTCCTAATATTAGAATTAAAATCAGAAATAGGTATATTGTAAATTATAATTCAATATTACAGACGTTTATTGCATACTTGTAAATAAAGAATGAATGATCCTATCTTTTTTATCAGAAGACATCGCTCCAAGTCCAAATCAATTGGAAACAAAAAGGATTAAAATAACCGCATACACTTCTGTTCTTTGTATTTTTTTATGTGTCACCTTTGGTATTGGATTTTTCATTTATAATATTTTTTCCTTTAAACTTCATTTTTGCGTTCTTTGCTTTAGTCCATTTCTCCACCTGGAGGATCTGCATGGCAGGATTTTCAAGAGTTGCAAAGATTGTATTATATTTTTCACTATTACTTCAGGTATTATTTATGTCTGCCAGCCTGGGAAGTGAATTGGATATCAAAGTATTTTATATACCAATTGCCATTATCCCTTTTATTATTTTTGGAAAAAATGAAAGACCGCTTTTTAATATTTCAATTTTATTTACCCTGCTCAATATTGCTATCATATATAGCCTTGACAAATACAATCTCTCCCTTCCAGCACCAAATATTTCTTTAGAAGTAAATCAATGGATTAATACTGCTTTTAATCTGACAGCTATATTCTGTATGATCTTTCTCGCTAATCTGTTTCTTTCTTTGTCAGAATTAGGAGAAACACTATTGTATGAAAAAAGTAATCAGCTTAGAGAACAACAAAGACAGTTGTCGGCTCAAAACAATGAATTGGAAAAAACAAAAAGCGAACTGGAGAGATTAAATTCTGTAAAAGATCGGCTTCTATCAATACTCTCCCATGATCTTAAAAGCCCTATAAATAACATTCAGGCTATAACAGAACTGATTCTTGAAGAAAAAATAAAGAGAGAGGAAATAAAGGCTGTAGCTCTAAAATTTAAAGAATCCTCCATTCACACGAAGCAATTGCTTGACAACTTAGTTAACTGGTCTAGCACACACCTTACCAACCATTCCCCGGACCCGAGAAATATTTGCATGAAGGAGCTTATTGATAATGTATTTCATTATACTGGCTACCTTGCTATAAATAAAAACGTTAAGCTGACGAATTCAATAACTGCTAATACATTTGCCTGGTGTGATTATGACATGATGGAAATAACTTTCAGAAACCTTATCCTGAATGCAATCAAATTCAGTCATAGCGGACAAGAGGTCATTGTCTATGCCTCTGATAAGAATAACAAAATTCAAATAACTATAGAGGACCATGGAATAGGTATTCCTGATGCCTTGCTAAACCAGCTTTTTGAGCCGAATATATCGAAAACCAGATTAGGCACCAACGCCGAAAAGGGCTCTGGAATAGGATTGCTTTTATGCAAACAGCTTATCAATGCTAACAACGGGGATATATACGCATATAGTACTCCTGGTATAATGACTACATTTTCGGTAGAGCTTCCTGTCAGTAAATGCTAACCTTTTTTTCTTTCACTAAATATTTTTTTTCCGAATAGGGGTCTATGACCACAGGATTGTCATAGCAATAGAATCAAAAAACTATTAAAAATATGACAACATTTTCAGGAAGTAAATTCTTTAGAAATTTCCTCATTATTACACTTTTAATTCTTTCTATTAACGCGACCGCACAAACAGAGAATGATCAATCGTCTCCTACAAGGACTCTCAATTGGACTGCTGGTTTTAAATTTTATAATCCAGGAGGAATTACCGTTAAAAAATATTTTGGAAACAAAGCTATAGAATTTGTAGCAGGTCGGAATGGGTCTTATAGAAACTATGACTACTACTACCGCAGCAACAAAAGACGTCTTAAAAATAAGGGATACATATTCGACGGATATGATCACCTTGAAAGGCCATGGGTGTTGCAGCTACATTATCTTGTACATCATAATGTCTCTTTTTTGCCAAGATTCAGGTGGTACTACGGTGCAGGAATTCAGTCAAGATATTCAAATTATTACTGCAATTATCACTATACAGATAACAATACTGTTATTTATGACAAGGAGTATATTGAATCATTTTCCATGGGGGTTGACGCAGTACTGGGCATCGAATACACTTTTAAAAATTTCCCTCTCATGTTATTTGCTGAAAATACCATTTACACAGAGGCATTTAATAGTCCTTTGTTCATTAAAGGGGGAATAAGCACTGGAATAAGATATACGTTCTAGACCTACTTTTATTCCTGAGCGAAAGAAATAGACTGAATATCTTCACACTTAATTTTAGAGATATTAAGATCTCCTAATAAAGATATTCGGTCTATTACTACTCTTTCTTTATCTATAAAATCATGAGAAGTGATTATTCCTATATATTCCTCTCCGGATTTTAATACCACTTTGATTTTGGACAGATGGTATTTTTTCAAGGTCTCAAAAGTCATCATAAGGAATCAGTCTCTATGGTCTTAAGAATTTTAAAAAACATAATTTAAAAACAACTGCTTTAGACAAATATAACAATTTTATAGTCTAATACCCAAAAATAACAATTCAAAATAAGTTAAATGCAGATTTAAACTTTTCTGGTATTTGACAATTTCAGCTAAAAATATATTCTTTAATTATTACTCAGACGAAAAGGTAAACATAAAAAATATAACTTATCAAGGATATTTTCCCAAGCATCTAAAGTTCAGATAAAAATACAAAAAAATACCAATAAAATACAACTTGGTTTATTTTTTCATTCCCAAAATAATCCTATTCAACTGATTATAAAAAATTTCGGGTTCAAATGCTTCTGGGGAGGTACACAAATCCAATGCACCTTGTATTAATGTATTATTCAATTTTTTTCCTATAAAAACTATTTTGGTTTCCCTTTCATCTTCCGATATCCAGGGGCCCATAGAATCAGTAGCATATTGGCTATTCACAGCCTGAAACAGAATTTTTTCTTCAACTGCATTAAGATTCAAAATTCCTTTTATTCGAAATACATTTAACTGCTCTGTCAAGAGCGCTCTGATAAAAATATTAAACTTGAGAACATCTAAGGGTGCTTTGAATACAAAAGAATGAGAATGAATATCTGCATGTCTCACCTGCTTTGTGGGGCTCAAAAGATTTGAATAAGATGCAGTATCTTTTTGATAGGAATAGGTTTGTTTCTTTGAATTATTGAATGCACTCAGAAAACTTTGTTCTGAGAATGCATTTAACTGAAGAAGGTTTACATCAAACGAAGAATCTTTTCCATGCAATAAAATCCTGCTTCCTGGATTCATTCGCCGAATGATATTTTTGACAGTATCTGTCTGATAGGAATCTACTCTATCGATTTTATTAATAATAATAACATCTGCCATTGTAACCTGATTACAAGCTACCTCCTGATCTTCCAGCTGCTGCTCTATAAACTGAGCGTCTGTTAAAGTGACAATTCCATCAATACGAAAAGCTTCTTTGACGTATGGATCTGAAAGGAAGGTCATGGCAATTGGTCCGGGATCAGCTATTCCAGTAGTCTCAACGAGCAAGTGTTCTATCTTTCTATCCCTATCCAGTATTTTCTGTAAAACATTAATCAAATCATCATTAAGGGTACAGCAAAGACATCCGTTAGAAAGCTCAAAGATTCCCTCTTTGGCATCCATCACCAAAGCACCATCAATACCCACTTCTCCGAATTCATTTTCAATCACTGCGAATCTCTTCTCTTTATGTTGAGAAATAAGGTGATTAAGTAAGGTAGTCTTTCCTGCTCCCAGAAAGCCAGTAATGATAGTAACCGGAATTTTAGACTTTGTCATACTACTTATAAAATTAAACAGGCTTGTTTTGCTTTACGGAATAATAACAAAACAAAGCCTGTTTTTGATAAATCTGATTAAAATTTTCTGTATAAAACTTTCAGTTATTCTTTGGGATCAAACTCTGAGAACCTGTATAAAAGGCCGAGAGACAACATTTGGGTATACTGTATCTCATAGTCCTGATCCTGGTCGTACAAGGCGGTTGCAGTAAGATTTACATTGATATACCTGTTCACTTTTGCTGACAAGGTAAGATCGAGACGAGAGTCAATGGCTTTGAGATTTTCATAATTAGCAAACATTACATACCTGGTATACAGGTGAAGGTTTTTGGCAATATCTTTATCAAAGTTAGCAGTAAGTGCAAATGCCAGTTCATTTCTTACCTTTTTACCAATAGGTACGCCATAGTTCTGTGGCACATTTCTGTAAATTGTGGTATCTGTAACAAAAGTATTACGAAAGCTACCTACTCCAAATCTTAACCAAAAATAATCGACTGGTTTATATTCCATACCCACAGAGGAAGTAAGATATCCAGGAGCCATAAACCTCGAAATCAATTGCTGAGATTCTCTGTCAAGACTATCTTTGACAACTTTAAAGCCCTGGGCAAACTGAGAAAGGAAATTTACGGAAACAAAAACGTTCCAGTCATTTGAAACCCGGTATCCCAGCTTTGAGTCAAAGAATATTTTATCTGAAGTTTTTCTGTAAATGGCATTATCATTTTTAACCATTCCGTATTGTAACTGAAGTACGTTGTCAAATGATATTTTACTTGATTCATACAGTAAACGACCATCAAGCAATAAGCCCATTGCTATGGAATTTACTCCTCCCCCTTTCCAGTTGGGACTAAAAGAAGATTGATTAATATTGGCTCCGGTTTCAATTGATTTTTTCCAGGGAGATGGAATAGTGTCCTGATTGGAAAAATCTGTTTGTGCAAAAGCGTTTTTTGCTAAAATAATAAAAATTAATAAGATTAACTTCTTCATAAATAATTTAAGATCTGGATCCAAAATTAAAAATCAAAGAAGAAACTTACTAAACAAATTACTTATTTAACTTACACAGTTACATAGCTGTACCAAATTATTGTGCATTTAGTGGTCTTACGAGAATTTTATCGACCCTTTTTCCATCCATATCAAGGACTTCAAAATGTAGGTTTTTCCAATCAATTATTTCACCGGGAGAAGGGATTCTCTTGAAAATGTAAAGTATTAACCCTCCTAAAGTATAAAAGCCTTCCTTTTCAATTTCTTCAGTTTTCTCGACTTCAAAATATCTAAAAAATTCATCCAGAGAAATTAGTCCGTCTACCAAGTAAGAGCCATCCTGCCTTTTTATGATCTCTGCTTCCTCTTTACGGTACACATCTCCGATGACCACATTTACCAGATCATTAGTCGTAATCACTCCCTTTACTGAGCCATATTCATCCACAGCCACAGCGAAGTGAGTATTTCTGGCTTTCATATTTTCCAACAGTTTAAATGCCGTCATCTGTACAGGCACAAATAAGGCTTCAATAAGCATGGAACGAAGATCTATGTCCTCCTTTTTTAACAAAGATGAGCTGAATGTTTTTAGACTTAAAATACCAATGATGTTATCGTATTCATTTTCATAGACCGGAAAATGTGTATGAATGGATTCGGCCATGATTCTTTTATTGACTTCCAGGTCTTCATTGATATCAAGGGAAACCACATCGGCCCGGCTGCTCATCAATGACCCTACATCAGTGTCTCCAAGAAAAAAAACCCTTTCCACCATTTCTCTCTCCTCCTTTTCAACCTCACCAATATCAGAAGCTTCCTCCAACATTGCTTTAATTTCTTCTTCTGTTACAAAATGATCTTCCTGAGGTTTAAGTTGAAGAATTTTGATGAAAAGATCGGTTGATGCGGAAAGTAACCATATCAAGGGCTGGACAATTTTAGCAAGGATTGTCATCGGAATTGCAATAGCTGAAGCAATTTTTTCAGGGCTGTTCATACCGATTCTTTTGGGAAGCAGTTCTCCCAGAATAAGGGTAACGTAAGTAATCCCGAATACTACAATAAGCCCTGCAGCTGTCTCAGAATAATTCCCGAATATTCCGGATGATTCGAAATAATTATCGAGTCTTCTTGATATAGAGGCACCTCCAAAAACCCCGGTCAGAATTCCAATTAATGTAATTCCCACCTGAACTGTTGAAAGAAATTTTCCAGGATTTTCCGAAAGGTCCAAAGCTACCTTAGCCCCCTTATTACCTTTTTCGGATGCAGATTCAAGTTTATATTTCTTGGAAGAAACCAGCGCAATTTCAGACATTGAAAAAATACCATTCACTATGATTAAGAGGAGAATGATGATAATTTCTACTACCATTTCTATATTTTGGATATCAAATGAAGCTTGAAAGATTATAATAAATCGACTAAAAACAAAAAATTAAAGTCACTTTAATAACTTTCAAAAACTGCTTCAAGGATAATATTCTAAAATCTGCCCTATTTTTAAAAAAACTTATATCCTTTTGGAAATAAAATAAAAACTATCTTATTATTTTTTTCCTTTATTTTTTGCATTTGATAAAGATGCCTCTCAGTAATAGATGTAAATATGAACCTATTAGTACTCGTCATTCTCCAAACCTTTATGTACAAAATCTTTACAAATCAAGGTGAGATCATGAGCGAAAACAATTTGCTCAGTAACCATTCTTGAAGCCTTAATATTTTGTATAATCGATCTATTGATTTTTCGTTTACTGAAGAAGCAACAGCATCTGCAGATTGAGTCAATTCTGAAATCAGCGCCGCTGCTTTTTTCTTTTCATTTGGTTTTATGAAGAATTAATAAAGGAACTTCAGTATACATAGTCATCAAACGAGTCAGGTCTCCTTTTCTTAATTTTTCAAGGTAATTTTTTCTGATGGTTTCCCAGAACAATCACA
Source organism: Sporocytophaga sp. (assembly GCA_024707265.1). Classification (GTDB taxonomy): domain Bacteria; phylum Bacteroidota; class Bacteroidia; order Cytophagales; family Cytophagaceae; genus Sporocytophaga. The sequence continues at coordinate 319,548 of JANQAB010000003.1, forward strand.
CCTGCATTGGTCTCATTAGCATAATCCTGAATTGCGCCAAAAACATCATTGGATTGCACCTCCGCAAATTGTACTTTCAGAGTCCTTCTGATCCTGGTAAATCCTTCACTGTTTTCCATTTCTTTTCTGATAACATCTATTCCTTTCCCTCCGCCCTTTGCGACATACAGAAAGGTGAGCTGAGCATCAAGAATTATGGCAAAATTCCATAAAGGATATAATACCGCTTCGTCTTCCCATTTAAGGTCGGTAGCATATACTATTGACTTAGGCAAATGAGGTTTTGCTGTAACCGGAAAAGCCAGCACAGGGACAGATGCCTTACTTGTTACAGATGTTGTAGTGGTTCCGAAAAAAATTTCTTTTAAACCTCCCGCACCTTTCGTGCCCATCACAATAAGATCTGCTTTAATTTCTTCTGCAAAATCCAATATTACCTGAGAAGGTTCAATACCATATGCAACAGACACCTCTACAGGCAGGTCTTTATACTCTGCCTGTATTATATTCCTTAATTCATTAAGCTTATCTTCTGCTTCCTCTTTTGTTTTGTCAAAAACGTTATCCCTCACTTCAATCTTTTTCACCCCCGGTCAGGGTAAATTTATTTAATATAAAAAGCTTCGTTTTAGTTTGAGCTGAAATAGCAGCTGCATACTCCAAAGCTTTCAGCGAGTTTTCCGAAAAATCTACCGGACAAAGTACAACCCTCATTTACCAATTAATTTATTTCTGTTCTGAAAAATCAAATATAAACAATGTAATTGAAATAATATTAAAGAAATCTTATCCTCCTTACCCATAGGAAAATAAATTTCAACTAAATAGATAAACCTATCTTTTAAACTTAAGTTATCTTTTTATATATCTATCAGAATTGGTAATTTTTCTATGGGAGCTACACTGAGGAGTTTGAGAGGATTGGATTGCCTAAGCTTTTTTTTAGCTAATGTGCGTGACGGTTTAGGACCATATCTTGCCATCTACCTTTTAACTGAAAAAAACTGGAATGCCGCAGATATAGGACTGATTATGGGCCTTCCCGGATTCATCAGAATATTGGTACAAACTCCCTCAGGAGCATGGATAGATAAAACTCATCATAAAAGAAAGCTCATCGTGTTCTCGTCTCTTGTGATAGGAATCGCCTGTCTGATTGACGTAATTTCACCAACCTTTCTAATTATATGCATATCTCAATGCATCATAGGACTGGCTACGTCAGTTTACACACCAACCGTAGCAGCAATAACACTGGGAATGGTGGGTTATGACCGATTGGCAAAACGAATAGGAAGAAATGAATCTTTTAATCACATAGGGAATGTACTTAATGCTGTTCTTGCAGGCACAATAGGCTATTACATGTTCCTGGAAGGAATATTCTACCTTGTGACACTAATGGCCATAGCCAGCAGCATATCTGTATTGATGATTAAGAAAAGTGATATAGATCACTCCCTCGCAAGAGGGGCTAAAGATGTAAGTAATATCCAGTACAAACCTATCGGATATACAGAAATTGTGAGAGAAAAAAATATTATCATACTTCTGGCCACAGTTACCCTTTTCGGATTCTGTAATGGTTCGATGATGACATTGGTTGGGCAGAAAATTGCTACCACAGAAAAAGAAACCGCTTATATATATATGTCCTGCTGTATTATAATCGCTCAGCTCGTAATGATTATAATGGCGAGACTTTCCGGTAAGCTTTCTGCAAACAGAAAAAGGAAAAGCATTTTTATGGTTTCATTTTTAATACTCCCCATAAGAGCATTACTGGTGACTCTAACAGGAGATCCCGTTTACCTGACAATAACTCAGCTATTTGATGGAATTGCAGGAGGAATTTTTGGAGTAATGGTCATCATCCTCATTGCTGACCTGACGGAAGGAACAGGTCGATTTAATTTTATCCAGGGTGTAGTAACTGCCTGCATTGGTATAGGAACAGGTCTCAGTGCTTATGTTACCGGTCAGATTTCAAATCTATTCGGTTACAATAATTGTTTCGTAGTTCTTTCAGTAGTCTCCCTCTTTACTCTTATATTTGTGGTTTATTATATGCCGGAAACTAAAGACATCAGGAAACTGTCGGTTGGACTCAGGTAAAAAAGTAATATCAATTAAAAATCGGATTAAGGAATTATTGAGTATTTTTCTTAAGGTATACCTTAAAAACAGATCCCTTCCCCTTTTCACTCTCGACTTCAATTTTACCACCTGCATTGGTCACAATCCTTTTGACAATATAGAGTCCAATTCCTGAGCCTTCTTTACGCGAATGAAGTTTCTTAAACATGGAAAATGCCTTATCTATTTGTGATATGTCAAAACCTGTACCATTGTCTTCTACCCTTAACAGGATCATATCCTCGACACAACTGCTAGTAATTTTAATTTCTGGAGGTCTTTCCGGAGAAGCAAATTTTATTGCATTACAAATAAGATTATACAGAATACTTTTAAGATTTCTTTCAGAAAATTTAATTGTTGAACATTCAGAAAAATCTGTGAGAATTGTTGTTTCAGTAGTATCCGTCAGGTCTCTTACAATCAAAAGAACTTCGTCCAGTATATCAGAAAATTTTATTTCAACCACTTCATCTTCGTTACTTTTCTGAGCTCGTGTAATCTCAGTCAGATCTGTAATTACTTTTTTAAATTTATTAACAGATATGTTCATTCGAAGAAGAATTTCATTCACATCTTTATCAGAACGACAAACCTCGCTCATCTCCTCAAGAAGAATATATAGCAACCCTTCAATATTTGTAATAGGTACTTTAAGATCATGAGAAGCGGTATAGATAAAATTATCAAGATCATTGTTTATCCTTGTGAGCTCTTCATTTTTCTCTGCAAGCGTTTGTGAAAGCACTTTTCCTTCATGGATATCAACAGAAGTTCCAATCCATTTTACAATTTTCCCTTCATTATCCCTGAGGGGAGAAGCCTTTCCTAAGTTCCATCTATAGTCCTGGCCCGCTCCTTTCAACCGATACTGAGCATTGAATTCCTTACCTGTCTGCATACTCTCATTCCAAAGCTTTTCGACTTGAGGATAATCATCAGGATGGACCATAGATTTCCATTCCAAAGAATCAGCCCTCTTGCTTTTCGTATATTCATACCATCTTTTATTATGATAATCTACAGTACCATCAGGATCAGCAGTCCAGAAAATCTCCGGGACATTCTCTGCAAGAAACCTGTATTTTTCTTCACTTATTTTTAAGCCTTCCATGGTTAGCACTTTTTGGGTTACATTGTTCTGCGTTCCCCAACCTCTCAAAAGCTTTCCCTGCTTAACAACTCCGCTTATGTTACTAAGGTAGTAATTAAGCTTTCCATTTTTATCTACTTCAGGTGTCTGAATATCTGAAAGTCTGTAACCGGATAAAATAAAATTTTTTATCATTTCAATTTTATCCGCTTCAGGAAGAATAATAAATTTTGTGAGCCCTACCCCAATCAATTCTTCAGCTGAATCGAATCCATGCATCCAGGCCATCATATCATTGGCTTCAGCAATATAGGCATGCTTTAGAATAAGTTTGGCCTGTTTTTCTGCCGGCAGGAATGTGTCTACGTGACCTATATCTCGAAATTCATATCTATATATACCTTCCGAGCTATTACTTATAAATGAGCGATAACGTTCTTCACTTCCGGAAAGCTCAGCTCCCTGTTTAACCACTTTTGTTTCAAGTTCCTGATTGGCCAGGCTCAGCTCTCTTTGAGTTGCCTGCAGCTGAACATACGCATGGTATAATTCTTCATTTTTTTGTCTGAGTTTTTCCTGATCCCGTTTATGAGTTGTTATATCCATGATGGTTCCGAAAACTTTTATGGCCTTACCATGATCATCCTTCTCAATCTTTGCTTTATTCAGTATAGTCTTTTGAGTCTTATCTGCGAGGTAAATTCTGAATTCCCCTTCATAGTTATCGCTTTCCTGAAGAGCGATAGACATATTTATCTCGTACTTAATCAGATCTTCCTGGGAAAGTAGGGCCTTGAAATCTTCAATAGTAAATATTTTCTTTTCAGTTGGAAAACCAAAAATTCTATAGGCTTCTTCAGTATAGATAATTTCATTTTTATTCACATTCCAATCATAACTTCCCACACGAGCAATTTTCTGAGCCTCTACTAACTGAAGTTCCCTGTACTTTAAAGCCTCTTCTGCTTTTTTTCTTGAAGTAATATCCTGTAGAACTCCGACAACCTGTGTTACTAAGCCATCCTCATCTCTGGCAAAAGCAGTTTCTCTTGAATGAATCCACCTCCAGTTCCCTTTTGCATCTTTAATTCTGTATTCCATTTCCCTTATTTCAAAACTCCGTGCATTCACAAAATCCAGATAATGTTTTTGCAGGTGCACCAGATCTCTGGGATATATCAAGGTACTTAGAAAATTAATATCAGTCGGGTTTAACTTATTCTTGCTGTATCCAAGAGATTCAAAAAAGTTTCTACTAAAAAATTTATTCTGTCTGTTTTTGATATCGAAGATATAAATTACGTTAGGAGAAGCGCTGACAATTTTCCCGATAAACTTCTTCTGCTCCTGCAACTCTTGTTCAGCCTTTTTAAAGTTGGTAAAATCCATAGCATTAATAAGTATCTGACTCGTTTTACCATTATCGATCTTAAAAGGGATTGATCTTGAATAAAACCAACGTATTTGACCGTCTTTATCTATCATTCTAAATTCAATATGACTGGCTTCGTCTTCTCTAAATGAAGAATACCTCTTCAACCTTGCCTTCATTTTTTCAAGGTCATCAGGATGTATAATGGATTTCAGCAGATCTTCAAAAGGTATTGAAGTCATCTTTTCCATATTGCCAAAGATACTTGTGGTATTATTGGAATAAACAACAAACCCGGACTCCAGGTCATAGATGCTGATGTAGGTGGGTGAGTTATCAAGAATTCTTTTTAACCTTTTGTTATCCTCCTCAATCAAATCCACTATCTTTTTTCCTGGCTTTTCTAAGTCTGTATTGTACGGAAGATTTTCGGGCTATAAGTACCATAGATATCACATAGGTGAGTACTGCCAGCATTGCTGTACCTAATTCCTTTTCAAACAGCTCCAACCTTTCCCCCTCAATTTTTAACCAACCAAAAATCAATGGCAATACGAATGCTAGAAACCTAAGGAGTACCACTTCTGCAGGATTCTCTCCTACCAGAATAACCATTGACCCCTTCATAGGCCTTATAAATAGTACAGAAATTGAAAAAAGCAGAAAACATAGTCCTGAATAAAAAGACATCGGCACCTTGTGAAATACCCCATATAGATTCCTTACACCATAGACATATCCGTAAAGTGAGAGCAAAGCTATGAGGACAATAAAATAATTAATATACTGAAAATACTTTGCATTACGGGCATTATAGTCTATCCGCCATATGGTGATACCAAGCAGCATGAAGCTCAAGGCAGTGTTGGGAGCCATTTCATTCCAGGAGGTATTGTAGATTTCTTTATAAAAATCCAACTGTTCTCTAAATAAAAGACCATCTAATCTCAGGTCAAAGTCCAGGAAGAGAGAAAGTATTTTTAAAAAACCAATAAAAGAAACAATCAGTACTAAAGTCTTGGATATCCTTCTATTTTTCCGAGGAGCATTAGCGTCCCAAACAAGCCAAATCGCAATACCTACCAAGATAAAACAAATAGAAGAAAGCGGGTTCATCACAATAAATTTACCCGGGGTGATACTTAATAAAAATTGATAATCTATCAAACGGCCAATTAGTATCAAAACAGGTATAGCTGTCCCCAGCAGACAAAATGCTTTGCCCAGTCTTAATAGTACAATTGCTGTAAGATCTGTAACGGGGATGGATTTTTTCTCAGCCATGACCTTCCTTTCCAACTACTAAACCCTTATTTTTTTCAATAGTTTGTGAGGGAAAAAAGATTTATCATAAAATTATCCATGAATCAGCCCGATAAACCCATAATTCTTCATTGATATGTTTTACTCATCAGACCAAGATTCATTCTTATAATATTTTCCTCTTCACCCTGTGGCACAAATACCTCATATCCAACAACAAATATTTTTTTTAATGATAGAATAATTTACTTTTGAGAGTTAAAACCTCTATGAGAATGAAGACTAGTTTTGTAAATGAAAATGTAGAGATTCATATCCATAACGATATTATTTTTATAAATCACCTTACAGAGAACCTGTCACTGGATATTGCTAAAGAAATTGTAACGCAAAGGCTGAAACTCTGCTATGAAAAAAATTTCCCTCTGGTTTCGGATTTACGAAAACTTAAAAGCATAGATAAGGCCAGCAGAGAATACCTTTCCCGTCCTGAATGTATTGAAAAGTTATGGGCAGGCGCTTTTATAGTTGAAAGCCTTTTTCAGGAAATTACAGGAACATTATTTTTAAATCTGCATAAGCCGCCTATACCAGCAAAACTTTTCAGAAAGGAAAAAGAAGCTATAGAATGGATTAAAAGTTTGTCATGCAGTTCCTGTTAGCTATCAAACTTTTTAATTTCGCTTTCCAAGTATTCAACCCTGGCTTTTAAAAAGTCGATGCGGGAGGCCAATAATAGGGTAAGATCTGCAAATGACTCAACATGCTCATATTCCCCAATCTCTACAAAATACTTGTCATCCACTCTTATGATTTCAATTGAGTGGCCAACATTAGGGTCATTGATTTTTTTCAGTGTAAAAGTCATAGCGATTGGCTCAATCAGGCGCTTTTAACATTTGAAGATTTGTTCTCCGCCTGAGATCTATAAAACTCAACCATCTTTTTCAAATCATCATTTGTACTTGCAGCCATATCAAGAGACCGTTTATAAGCATTAAGCGTCATTTCCTGATAACTGATGAGTACTTTCAGATTTTCGAGCTCCTTTATCAGTAATTCTGATTCACCTGAAGTTGCATCATTATATTTTAAAGTGGTCTCTTTTAACATATGACCATCTCCAAACAACAACCAGTAAATATTTAAGTCAGGAAGGGCATTTACTACGCTTATAAATTTATCTACACCGTATTTTTTCCCTTTTACTATATTATAAATCTGAGTTCCTGAAGTATCGCTCATCCTACCTAACTCATTAACCTTCATCTTTTTATAATCAAGAAACTCTTTAAGCCTTTTGCCTATTTCAACCAGATTATTCATGTTAGCTCAATTTGATACAAGATAACTTTAAACAATTATAAAATAATTAATTCTACATCAAAATATTCTAAAGTCTTTTTCGAATATAAATTCTGAATTGAAGTGGCAGATATTAATAAAAATTATGTTTAAAAAATTCCATTGCACAAAATTTAAAATATAATTTAAAAATCTTTTCCCATTTAATCTGGGAATAACCCTTCTACGAATGCGTCCTACGTTAGGTTAGAATATCATCCATTGTCTTCAAATCCGGGATAAAGGGCCATACCTCCATCAACAAATATTGTAGTACCATGAATATAATCACTATCATCTGAAGCCAGCCAGGCTGCCACTTTAGCAATATCTTCTGCAGTCCCCAATCTATTGTAAGGAATGAGTTCCAGAACCTTTTGTTCGGCTTCAGGTGTCTCCCAAGTCGCCTGATTAATTCTTGTTTTAATTGCTCCAGGTGCTATAGCATTCACCCTTATTTTATCTCTGCCTACTTCCTGAGCCATTGATTTCATAAACATGCTCACTCCTCCTTTCGAGCTTGAATAGTTAACATGGCCACTCCATGGTATGATTTCATGAACAGAACTCATACAGATTATCTTTCCGAGTGCACAGGAAGTTTGTGTAAAGCCTCGTTTTTTATATTCTTTAATAGCTTCACGAGAACAGAGAAATTGCCCGGTCAGGTTTATATCCAGCACTACCTTCCATTCTTCCAAAGTCATCTCTGTTATACTGGCATCTTTCTGAATGCCAGCATTATTAACAAGTATATCAACAGTCCCGAAGGTAGCAATAGTCTTTTTAAACATATCCTTCACATCACCTTCTCTGCTTACGTCTGCTTTAATTGCAAATGCTTCCCCTCCATCCTTTTCGATACTTTCAACTATTTCATAAGCAGCCTTTTCACTATGAGAATAATTCACTACTACCTTAGCTCCTTCCTTTGCAAATTCTATTGCAATAGCCATACCTATGCCGGAACTGGCACCTGTTACGATAGCAGATTGCCCTTTAAGTCTTTGATTTTTCATGTAAAATATCAAACTCCCTAAAAGTATATTAGTTTAGGCAGCTAACCGTTTAGTATATTGTATTTACTCCAATCCTTACTAAATTACATATTGAAACAAAGGTATAATGAGCAAAAAGCGTTTTCATTTTGATAGTGTCAGGTTTATAATTTTTTTAAAAGTTTTCTTAAGCCATTTACCATTAGTCATATTCCCTGCATTTCATTTTCTTCAAAAAACCGGGGCCGAAAGGTTTTTTTTCATCCTGAGTGGCTTTCTGATAACCTTTATAGTTCTAAATGAGAAAGTTAAAAATCAGTCATTCAATTTCATAAAATTCATCACAAAACGAACACTAAGGATAGTACCTTTATACTACTTGATTGTCACCTTTGCCTTTCTCACTCCTGTAATTCTTAATTTGTTACAATTGCCATCATCTGACAAAGGGTATGATCCGAAGCTTATCTGGTCTATGACTTTTATGGAAAACTATAAGATGATGCTGGAAAGGGATTCCGCTAATGTTTCCCCCTAAGTGTTGTATGGAGTCTTTGCGTTGAAATCCACTTCTACATAGTATGGGGGCTGGCTTTGCTTTTCCTTAAGCCCAAAAAATTTCTATACCTTGTTGCTTTTGCCATAGTGATAGCTACACCTTTCAGAATCTTTTATCATAGTCATGGATTGGTATCTGCGGACCTGGCAAGTAATCTCGACTACTTTGCCTTTGGTGCAATACCTGCTTATCTGTATGTAATGCAAAGTGAATATTTTGAAAAATGGATCAGCTACAGTCCCTATGCTTTGAAAATTTTCACCTATGCAATAGCTGCCTTATTGGTTATTATCGTTCCTCAATATGATTTTCCATATAAGTATATTATCGAACCATTGTGCTTCGGAATTATTTTTATGTTTGTCATTTCGTTTCTGACAGGTATAAAAACTATAGAGTCCAAAAGCAACAGACTCTTTTCTTATCTGGGTACATTCACTTACGGAATGTATATTTATCATACCATCGTAATTAATCTGATGCTAAAAATTTTTAGTATGTCAGGTTTAGCTGAGGACAATACGTTTAATTTATTCCTTCTGTCCAGTTCCAGTCTTCTGCTTACTATCGGTATCAGCATTGCTTCTTATCATCTATTTGAAAAGCATTTTTTACAATTGGGAGAAAAATCAGAGAATAGCAAGGTATTGGCTTCCATAAGAGGTAATTCCTGATTATAGAAACTTCATTATAAACCTGATTAAGAACTTTACTTTCTTATTGTAGGGAGGATAAATCAGCTTTACTGCCGTAAATCCCACTCTCTGTTTCAAAATGGCTCTTTCATTAGAGAAAGCTTTAAAGCCGCTATATCCGTGAGCTTTTCCTATACCGCTTCCATTAACCCCTCCGAAAGGAAGATATGGATGTATAAATTGTAATGTAGTATCATTAACACAGACAGCACCTGAAGAAAGGCTTTGTGTTATATAATTCACTGAATCCTGCTCTTTTGAAAAAATATAAAGCGCCAATGGTTTGTGGTTAGCCCTGATGAAATTTATTACTTCAGAAACTCTTCTATACTCAACTATTGGAAGGACTGGTCCGAATATTTCATTTTTAAGAATCTCGGCTTCCCATGGTACATGTGATAGGATTGCCGGAGGTACGAAATTTTCATGTGGAGGAATTTTATCCAGAAGGTTTGATGCGCCCGAAGCTATCGTATTATCAATAATCCTGCATACTCTCTCTACATGCTTTTGATTAATGATAGAAGCCAGATCTTTCATTTTTCCATTTTTAAAATCAGGATAAAACTTATGAAAATATTCTAATAATATTTTCTCAAACTTATTTTTAACCTTATGATCTATAAAAACGGTATTTACCGAAAGACATGACTGTCCTGCATTTATAAATTTTCCGAATAAAATCTTCTTAGCAGCATCCTTAAGATCAGCGCTTTCATCAATGATAACAGGATTGCAACCTCCCAGCTCTAATGTTACAGAGCTCAGATTTTCTGCTGCAGCCCTCATCACTTTTTTTCCTACATCTGTACTTCCTGTAAAAAAGATATGGTTGAAAGGCAGCTTTAGTAATGCTTCCGCTACTTCTGCTTCACCCGAAACCACTTTTATTTCTTTTTCAGAAAATAAACTTTCGATCATTTTTATAATGACCTTTGTAGTTGCCTGTGAATACTCTGAGGGTTTAAGAATCACACAATTCCCTGCAGCTATAGCAGAGACCAGCGGTCCGATTGATAAGTTAAATGGAAAATTCCAGGGGGAAATAATAAGGACTACACCCATTGGTTCGAAGACCACTGAAGGTTTTACCCCATACATGGCAGCAATATTTTCAACCCTTTTTTCTTTCACCCATTCATCAATCTTTTCCAGTGTATGATCTATTTCCCAAAGCACTGGCTTAATATCTCCGAAATCAGCTTCAGGCTCAGGCTTACGCAAATCCTGATATAAAGCTTCCCTGATCTCTTTTTGATTATTTAAAATCCACTTCCGGATGTTTTTTAATTTTTGTTTTCTGAATCTGATCTCCTGATATCTAAGATGTTCATTAAAAAAAATTTGTTGCTGATTAAAAATATGCTTTAGTGAGGAATCCATATAACTCTGATTTATCAATATTACCCGCTATTTAAAAATAAAAAAAGGAACTTAATGTTTGTTCCTTTTTCTAAAATCATTTTTTGAAGCACAGGAAATATACAAACAGTTTGAGCAAGAGCAAGCATTTCTGATATATATATTGTGGCTTTTGCTCAAAATTGTTGCTCCTTTACTCCCCTTCCCCCTGCCTCATTTTGGCATAAAGGTAATATGCTCCTTTTTTTACAATCAATTTATTATTTAATAATTGGTTGGGATTCACTTCTGTATATCCCAAATCACTTACACCTGATTTAACTTCTTCCATACTAAAAATATAGATCTTTCCGTTTTCAATCTTCTTCTCTTCAGACAGTACAAAGATATATTCATTATCTCCCATTTTTATGACAGCATCCTCAGGCAATGCATCCACGTCATTTGCTCCAACATCAATAAGGCCATGAACATAGATTCCTGGAACCAGGTCTATGTTACCAGTTATTTCAACATGTACAGGCAAAGCCCTTGATTGTTGATTAATCGTCTTACCTACAGAGAACACATTACCCTCAATATTCTTTTCACTACCAGATGGTAGAGAGAACAAAACTTTTTGTCCAGGTTTTACTTTATACCAATCCTTTTCAAAAACATTTAGTTGTACATGAAGATGACTATTGTCTACTATCTCAAAGAGTTGAATAGCAGGCTGAACAAAGCTTCCTATATTGACATTAATTTCTGTTATAAATCCATCAATAGGAGATCTGACAGAAACTGATGAAGCTATAATTCCATTATTCAGATTTGTAATGGATATATTTAACTTATCTAACTGATCTTTTAAAGAAGCTAGCCTGCTTTTCTCTGCCTTATAGTTGGCTTCTGCCTGCTGAAATACTTTTCCTGCCGAAACATTTTCATTATAAAGCTCTTTCTGACGTTCATATTCCTTTTCAAGAAAAGTCATATTATCTTTAGCTTTAAGATATTCCTCCTGGATCCTTGTAAAATCAAGATGTTCAAGCACAGCTAGAGTTTGTCCTTTTTTTACATACTTACCTTGAATAACATTTACAGACTTCACAATACCTCCGATAAAGGTTGAAACAAAAGCTCTCTTTTGAGGCGGTAGCTCCAGATAACCGTTTGCTTTTACCACACTTTTAAGGTTCCTTTTATCAAAACCTCCAAGCTCAATACCAGCTGTGACAAATTGATCTTCAGACAACTCTATCACTTTCAATCCTTCATCACTCTTTGTTGTATCGGCAACAGTAGCCCCTTTAATAGATTCTGATGAGATTTCTTCTTTTTTAAAATTACATAGTGTAAAAAGAAAAAGAGAAACTATAAACAAAATTATATTATAAACTTTCATGATTAATTTCCTCCTGCTATATAGTCGATGGCAATGACAGTTTGATTGTAATTATTGATTGTGTCCAGATATCCGGATTTTATAGATAAAGCTCGGCTTAAGCCCTGCAGATATTCCACATATCCCATCTGGCCGGCTCTGAAAGCCTTTTGCGAATTAATAATAATAAGATCGGCCTGTTTCAGACCAATTGATTCGTAATAGCCGAGACTGCTGATATTCTTTGTATACTGTTGCATAAGCATGGCATATTCTCCCTCAAGGTTTTTAGAATTGTATTCAAGCAAGCTTTCGGTTACTTTCTGATTCAACTTTGCATTAGCGATTTTTGCCTGATAAGGTCTAAAAACAACAGGGACTGAAACTCCCGCCATTACCCCCTGAAATCTGTATCCGGATCCAAAGTATCGTTCTGTCCCATTTATATTCTGCATTCCCTGCAAAGTCTGATTAAAATATCCAAAATTGAAATCAGGCAGGAACCTCGCCCTTTCAACTCCTACAAAAGCTTTACTCACTTTCAATTGCTGACGCATATAACGAAGCAAAGGATTAGCGTGAACAGAGGCTGTATCCGCCGAAACAGAAAGCATTAACTTTCCAAATTTTTCAGCTGTTATGATACTATCCGAAACATTCAGATAAACTTTCAACTGCTTTTGATAAATCTGCATATCAGCCTGATTTTTCAAAATCAGATTCCTGAATTCAGCTACCTGCGCCTCAGCCGTAATCTTTTCAAGGTAAGTAGATTCACCAGCTTTAAACCGAAGATCTGCTGCTTTCATAAATTCATTATAGATACTATCTTCATAATTCAGAAGCTCATGCCTTGATTCAAAATAGAGCAGATTATAATAGGCACTTCTAACATTTTTCTTTAAATCATTACCTGTGACATCAACCTTAACTTCTGAAGCCTTTATCTGCTCTCTGTAATAATGATTCTGACTTGTATAAAATGTGGGGAAAGCTATAGATTGATTAATAGTAATGTTATTGTCATTATTAAGACTATTAAACTGACCATACATAAGACTGACATTGGTCTTAGGTATATCCAGGTAAGTTTTCTTCAAGGCTTCCTGAGCCTGTATTTCATATCTTGCTGCTGACATTGAAGGATTGTTCTGAAGAGCTATATTAAATGCTTCTTCAGATGTTAATGCCTTCCCCTGAATCTGTCCATAACCGGAAGACATAAAACCCAGAATAAACAATGGCATCAATAACAACGCTTTATTCATTCCTGCCTTATTATTTTCATTTTCATTCTTATAAAATAGAGTATAAAGGACAGGCAATACCACTAAGGTGAGTAAAGTTGCCGATATCAGGCCTCCTATTACTACTGTCGCCAAAGGTTTTTGTACCTCAGCTCCGGAAGTATTTGATAATGCCATTGGCAAAAATCCCATCGAAGCTACAGACGCTGTCATAATCACAGGCCTTAACCTCATTTCAGTACCTTTCAAAACTCTTTCCTGAACATTTACAATACCTTCCGCTTTTAGCTGATTAAAATAACTGATCAGTACCATACCATTTAACACTGCCACACCAAATAAAGCTATAAAACCCACACCTGCTGATATACTAAAAGGCATATCTCTTAACAACAATGCCAAAATACCCCCGATTGCAGAGAAAGGTATTGCTGTAAAAATCAACATGGTTTCCTTTAGTGATTTGAAAGTAAAAAACAGAATAATTAAAATAAGTCCTAGTGCAACAGGAACAGCCAGTGAAAGTCTTTGCTTGGCTTCAACAAGATTCTCAAACTGCCCGCCATAAGTGATAAAATATCCTGCGGGAAGTCTAAGTTTCGAATCCAGCTTACTGCTTATTTCCTGAACCATAGATTCCACATCACGATCACGAACATTGACACCTATCACTATTCGTCTTTTAGTATCTTCTCTTGATATCTGAATAGGTCCTTCAGAATATTCGATATCTGCAACCTCTGTAATCGGAATTTGCATGCCTGAAGGTAAAACCACAAACATTCCTTTAACATCTTTTATATCTTTTCTGAAAGGTTCCTGTAAACGTACTACAAGATCGAATCTCCGTTCACCTTCAAAAACCTGTCCCGCAATAGCGCCGGCAAAAGATGTCCTGATCACGTCATTTACATCAGAAATGGCAAGACCATACTGAGCAATCTTACCACGTTTGTATTTCACGGTGATCTGAGGAAGTCCCGTTACAGGTTCAACATAAATATCAGAAACACCTTTAATATCTTTAATAAGGTTTGCTACCTGATTCGCCTGTGATGCAAGCACCTCCATATCTTCCCCGAAAATCTTTATGGCCAGGTCCTGCTTAGCCCCTGTCATGAGCTCATTAAATCTCATTTGAATAGGTTGCTGAAATCCAAAGTTAACTCCCGGAAGTTGTTCCAATTCCTTAGACATCTTTTCTGCAAGCTCTTCCCGCGTTTCGGCGGAAGTCCATTCATCCTTATCTTTCAGTATAATCATAAGATCACATGCTTCCATAGGCATAGGATCTGTCGGTATTTCAGCAGTACCAATTTTCCCAACAGTCATTTTTACTTCAGGAAATTTCTTCAAAAGAATATCTGAAGCTTTTAATGAAGTTTCAATCGTTTGAGAAATTGAGCTTCCAGGCAAAAGCCTTGTCTCTACTGCAAAATCTCCCTCATCCAGAGTTGGCAGAAATTCACCACCCATATTTATAAAGATCAGAATACTCACTCCGAGTAATACCACCGCAATACTTACAACAAGAGCTTTTGCTTTTAGTGCAGTTTTAATAACAGGCAAATAAGCCTTATGCAGCGCTTCCATAATTCTGTCTGAGAAGTTTTTGTGCTGAGAAATCTTTTTGCTCAGAAACAAGGAACTCATCATTGGTACATAAGTAACACAAAGAATGAGCGCTCCAAGAATAGCAAATGAAACGGCCTGTGCCATTGGCCTGAACATTTTCCCTTCTATGCCCACCAGCGCCAGGATTGGAAGATAAACAATAAGGATAATAATCTGGCCAAATGCTGCTGAGTTCATCATTTTGGTAGCAGAGCCATAAATTTCTTCATTCATCTCATCCTGAGTAAGTCTTCTGTTCAGAGATGGATGTTTTAAAACAAGGTTATGAATTACACTTTCTACAATGATTACCGCACCATCTACAACAAGACCAAAGTCAATAGCGCCAAGGCTCATAAGATTACCAGACACACCAAAGAGGTACATTAGACTTATCGCAAAAAGCATTGAGAGAGGGATTACCGAAGCCACAATCAATCCTGCTCTTAAATTTCCCAGAAAAATAACCAGAACAAATATGACTATTAAGGCCCCTTCGATAAGATTCTTTGAAACTGTTTTTATAGCACGGTCAACGAGATCGGACCTGTCGAGAAAGGGGACAATCTCAACGCCTACAGGAAGTGTTTGGGATATCTTCGTTATTCGTTCTTTTACATTTCCGACTACTTCAGCAGAATTTTCTCCTTTAAGCATAAGTACTATTGCGCCTACAACTTCCCCTTCACCATTGTAGGTCATAGCACCATACCTGTTGGAATAACCCAACCCCACCTCAGCTACATCCCTCATTAATACAGGGATTCCATTAACGTTTTTAACAACTATTTCATCAATATCTGTTGTATCCTCAATAAGGCCAATCCCTCTTATAAAATATGCAGTTGGTTTTTTATCAATATATGCTCCGCCAGTATTCTGGTTATTTAACTGAAGTGCTTTGAAAATCTCCGAAATTGTTACATTCATTCCTCGTAGTTTTTCAGGATTTATTGCTACTTCATATTGCTTCACGAAACCACCAAAAGAGCTGACTTCTGCTACTCCTTTGGTACCCAGCAATTGTCTTTTCACGATCCAGTCCTGTATGGTTCTGAGATCCATAGCAGAGTATTTATTCTCATATCCTGGTTTGGCCCGCACTATATATTGATATATCTCACCTAACCCAGTGGTGACGGGAGCCATTTCCGGATTACCCAGTCCCTGAGGAATTTCTTGCTGAGCCATAGCAATCCTTTCACCCACCATCTGACGGGCTTCAAGCATTTTTACTTCATCTTTAAAAACTATGGTAATTACAGAAAGCCCGAATCTTGATACAGAGCGGATTTCAATAACACCTGGTATAGTTGCCATTTGCAGTTCTACCGGGTAAGTAATAAAACGCTCTACTTCTTCCGCAGCCAACGTAGGTGAAAATGTTATGACCTGTACCTGGTTATTGGTAATATCAGGTACAGCATCTATCGGAAGGTTTTTAAGGGAATATCCTCCAAAAACCAATAAAATGGCTATAAAAACTCCGACAATCAATTTATTCTGAATACTAAATCGAATGATCTTATTAATCATAATAATCTATTACTTAATGAAATAAAAGCATACCATCACCGCCTGATTCCGGGTGACAGAAGCAACAAAATTTAATAAGGAAGAAAAGGATTAAACCTTGGGTGGTTTAAAAGAAGAAAGTGTTATTTCTAAAAAATAATTGCTTTTATAAAGAGAGTAATAGAAGATTTCCTTTTTGAAGATCCGGAAGTTCATTTCAAAAGGAATGGTAATTGTGAAAGTTAATGGAGGATAATTGTGATGGTAAAATGGTAAATCCGGATTATTGGCATCATGTGCATGACTGCTTCCATAATGCATTTTCAGAAAATCCACAAAACTGAAATCACCAGAGGCAGCCTTCTTGTGCTCCAGATAATGGCTTATCAGAGAGGGCACTTTAAAAACTTCCTCCATATCGTTGCAAAACAATCCACCCAGGAAAAGGAGCATTGCCATCGCTATGGATATAAATGATTTCATTACCATAAAAATAAGATATTTTTTTTAATACTCAGGAAATCATTTTTATAACTATTTAGAACATTTAGGTTCTTATTTACTCAATTAACTTATAACCAAATTTTAAGAAAAATATTATACAAAAGGCTCATCGCTTTAGCGAAGAGCCTTTTGTTACCAAAATATCAAATACAGAATATTATTCAATTTCAACAATAAAGTTTACATCCACATCTGTTGAACCAAGCAGTTCGTTTCCATTTCCTGATTTAGGCTTTACTTCTCCCTGGTGCTTTAATTTAATATTAAGACTTCCGGTACTTGCCTCTCCTGTTTTGAAAATGTTATTAAGGCCTATAGGAACTCCATTATCATCCGCATCGTCATATAAAACAGTTAGGTTTGCGTTCCGAACTTTAAAGAAGAACTGATGTTCATTGCCTTCTTTTCTCACCTCTTCGGAAAGAGTATCTGCAGGAGTTTTGGTTTCATCCAGTAAAAATATCTCTGCTGAATAGGTTGTATTTGCTTTCAAATTCATTGGCTCTACAAACGGCGAAAGTGAAGTTCTATGTCCAGGCATTTGTCTGAAAGTAACCTTGATCTGGTCTGCAGGGTTTGCTGTATCTGTAAGAAGTACCTGTAATGTAGTAATTAATTCATTTTCATTAGGATTTTCAGGATTGGCCACATTGGCATCATCTTTTTTACAAGCTGAAAAAGATAATAAAACTCCCAGAAACAGTAGAATTGTAAGATTATTAATGTTCATAAATTTTAAAGGTTTAGAAATTATTTTTTAGATAAATCAAAAGGGACTTTTAACCTGACCACAAAATTTCTTCCGGGTTCGTCAGTAAAGTATCTGAAAGCATCCAGATAATCCCTGTACTTTTTGTTAAGAAGATTATAAACAGTAAATGTAAAATTAAGCTCCTGCTTACCTGCCATTACTCCAAAGCCAGTCTCTAAAGACCATAAAACATATCCTTTCGGAGCTGCCTTAAGATCCTGCCCTGAAGGAATATTTTTTTTCTGAAGCACTATAGTATTCCCTACTTTGAAATAAGCTTCTTTTAGGGATGGAATAAAATTAAATGAATACTTCAAACCATTTTCCATATTAGCAGGAGGTGTCAGGATGATATGTTCCTTAGCTTTAGTATTATAAGCTCTCAGTAAAGACAGCCTTGTGCTGAATATAAAATGTTTGCTTATTGAATCATTAAAAGTTAAATCAAGCCCTGTAAACATAGCGTCTGTCTGGACATATTTGAAGACAGGAAAAGTTCCTCTTATCCCTGGTTCATAATCAGGAACGTAATTGCCGGAACTGTCAAGCACAAGCTCCGGGACCAGGTATATGTAATCCTTTATAAAATTATTATAAAGACTAACTTCTCCATAAATTCTCTTAAACTTATAATCAACAGTTAGAGAAGTATTATATGCATACTCTGAATTAAGGCTCCTATCACCCTTTTCAATTCTGGCAATACCGTGATGCAGGCCCTCGCTGAATAGTTCGTTAACTGCAGGTGGCCTGAAACATGTACCTATATTTAATTTCACCTTCAGATGTTCGTTAACTTTTTTAACTGCACCTATTGTACCTGAGAGATTAGAAAATACAAATGAAGGAGAAATAATAACTCCATCTTCATATTTATAAATACGCATCCATTTATAATCATAGCGTAGACCTCCTTCTATCTCAAGATTTTCAATCTTTCTTCTTTCTGTAAGAAAAATACCTCCGGCATAACTTCTGAAATTAGGAATAAAAGATCTGCTTACCGTATTGGACTGCTGTATAAAACTAAGCCCCCAGGTACCTGAATACTTTTTAAAATAATTCTGATTCAGATATAGAGTTCCGGTATACGTCGTTATTTTAAATCTTGAATCGGGACCATTTTTAAACTGATCCTTAAAAGGTCTATGCTTATCATATTCAGACCTGTCATTGAATTGTCGGGCAAGTATCAACTCCAGACTACTTTTGTTATGAAATTTCCGAAAAGCATGCAACCGTCCAAGTTCATGATAAATCTTTTGATATGGCCTGTCTACAGCATAGCTAAAACCTGAAGTTTCAAGAGGAACGGGACTTTCAATAGCCCTTATACGGTCCTCTCGACTTCCAATGTGTGAAGCTGAAAGTATTCCTATCTTCGAATTAAACTGACTATAGAATACGTCAACACCCCATTCTTCCCTTTTATAACCTGCAGCCCAGGAGAAATTCTGTTCTCTGAAGGCTGTGTTTTTCATGTAGTAATCAGGAGTTTTTGAATTACCTGCCTGCTTCAACGTCCCCTGTAGTCTGAAGCTTAAACCTTTGATCTGCTTCACGCTATAATCAATAATACCCGAAACAACACCTTGCCGGTTATTAGAGAAACCGGCGAGATTCAGTTCACCTCCTACCCCGCTTTTTATTCGGAGAGGTCTGGGTTCAACAAGTATAACTCCTCCGATTGCATCAGAACCATATAAAACGCCGGATGCTCCTTTAACAACTTTAATCTTATCAGCTATAAAGGGATCTATCTCAGGAGCATGCTCGGAGCCCCATTGTTGCCCCTCCTGTCTTACACCGTTGTTAAGGATCAGTACTCTGTTTCCATACATACCCTGAATAACAGGTTTGAAAATAGAAGGACCGGTCTGCAATGTATTAACACCTGCTATACCTTTAAGAGATTCACCCAGAGAAAAACCTCTCGTTCTGTCAAGGTCCCTTCCCGCAATTTCCTGAACGCTCTGACTGCTTTCATAAACAGGCTTTGAAGATGTTACTATAATAGATTCCAGCAAGCATGAGTCTGAATGAAGAATAAAAGTTTTATAAAGATTCTCATTTAAGTCCAGCGTTTGAACAATGGTTTTATAACCAAGGAAAGTAACAGTGATATTATACTTTCCCTTACAAAGGTTGGTAAAATGGAAATGACCGGACTCATCAGAAACAGTTCCTGTTCCGCTATCAATCACAACTGTAGCACCAGGCAAAATGGTATTGGTTTCCCCGTCTTTAACATCCCCCTCAAGCCTGAACCGGCAGGTATTCGAAATAGCTGAATCTCCCTGGGCATAGGCTATTGAGGAAAACAATAAAAGACCAAATACCAAAAGTATCTGTACTTTCATTTTCCTTAATGAATAATAAAATAGTGAAACTAAAAGGAATAAATACCCATAGACAAGGTATTCAAGATAAAAACAATCAGCAGACAGGAGGAGCTCTGCCTGATTTGAAAAAATTAATCTTATTAAAGATCCCAACAATAAAGTCAACCTTTATATCAAAGTACTTATGCAGGAATGATAAAGAATGAATATCCTGATAAAAGACATCATGATAAAGATCAATCGAACAGACTTTGCATTTTTCCGTTGAACCTTCAATGCTAAGTTCCTTGGAGGAACTTTCATTATGATGATGGAAATAATTAACTGCTACCTGAGTAAACAATATGCTTACCAGGATTAATAGAGGAAGAACTTTATGTTTAAGAAATTTTTCCAAGCAGTCAGGAGTAGATAACAATACAAATATATACTAATAAACTTCACCATACAATTATTAAAAACATTAAAACGCTGTTAAAAATATTCATCTGAAAATACTGATAATAAGGACACTCAGAATTTTTTCATTCATTCTATGGCCATTTTCTGTTCTGACATGTTATTAATCTAGACTCCCGGAAGAACGGAGGAAGTTTTTTTACGGTATGAAAAAAGATAAGGAACAACTTGAGGAAACTACCACAGAAAAGAGCGAAAAAAGCAATGGAAATTTTTTTCGTACACTCGGAGAATTAACTGTATTCAGCTCTCGTTTCTTTGCATTGGTATGGTCTCCTCCTTATGAGCTTGATGAATTATTCACTCAGATTTTCAGACTTGGTTACAAGTCTCTTTTTCTTGTGACGACTACAGCCTTTATTATAGGATTTGTTATGTCATTGCAGCTTTACCCTTCCATGAAGACTTTTGGCGCAGAAGATCTGATCCCGAACATGGTGGCTATTGCAGTAATAAGGGAAATAGGGCCTGTGCTTACAGGTCTTATCTGTGCAGGAAAAACGGGTTCCGGAATTGGTGCAGAGATTGGATCCATGAAAGTTACTGATCAGATAGATGCCATGTCGATATCAGGAGTTGATCCATATAAATACCTTGTAGTGACAAGAGTATTGGCTATGACTATAACGATGCCTTTCCTTGTTATCTATTCAGCAGGGCTATCATTGGTAGGCTCATACGTTGCAGTAAATATCACAGATGACATGAGTGTCACAATGTATATTAACTCTGCATTTGACTACATGTATTTCTATGACTTTGTTCCATCAATCATTAAAGCGTTTTTCTTTGGATTTACAATAGCAATGGTTTCTTGTTTTTATGGTTACAGAGCTGATTATGGAACAGTCGGTGTGGGAAAAGCAGCTAATGCCTCCGTTGTAATTTCCTCCTTGATTATCTTTTTTCTCGACATGCTGGCAGCACAGCTGTCACATTACTATCAAAATAATTTCGTATGAAGGAAGATATTATTGTGGTAAAAGACCTTTACAAATCCTTTAAGGGAAAGAAGGTACTCGAAGGGATTAATATCAATTTAAAGAAAGAAGAAAATTTATGCATTATCGGAAAGTCAGGATCCGGGAAGTCAGTTCTGCTTCGCTCTATAATTGGCCTGATTGAACCGGATTCAGGATATATCTCCGTATTCGGAAAAAGTCTGGATGATCTCCATGAAAATGAAGTGATAGCATTGCGTAAAAAAGTAGGGTATTTGTTTCAGGAAGGTGCACTATATGACTCTATGAATGTAGAAGAAAATCTTGCATTTCCTTTAAAAAGACAACCTCACCCCAAATCACATAAAGAAATTAAAGCTACAATACGACTTGCACTCCAGAGAGTAGGATTGTTAAGTTCCATTAATAAAATGCCGCAGGAACTTTCCGGAGGTATGAAGAAAAGGATTGCACTGGCACGAACATTAATTCTTGAACCTGAGGTCATTTTATATGATGAACCCACTACAGGACTTGATCCTGTAACATCTAAAGAAATAATAGAGTTAATATTAGAGATGAGGGCCACCAATGGAATTTCGGCTATCATTGTAACGCATGATATGTATTGTGCAAGGTTAACCGCTGACAGGATATTGCTCCTGAATGAGGGTAAAATGGATGTTGAAGGATCCTTTGAAGAATTAAAGAGATCGGATAAAGATTGGGTAAGGGCATTCTTTGAATAAAAAAGATGAAGAAGAAAAGGATATTAGACAGAATAAAGTTAGGGGTTTTTATGCTGCTGGGGATTGTGCTGCTTACTGTACTAATCTTTTACATAGGTTCTAATCAGCAGATGTTCGGAACTAAGAGAAAACTTATTGCAAACTTTAAGAATGTGGGTGGTCTCAAGGAAGGTAACGCTGTAAGATACTCTGGAGTAGAAATAGGTGCAGTTGAATCAATCCAAATTATATCAGATTCAAACATACGGGTAACGATGGCTGTCGACAAGAACTCTTCAGAATTTATTAAGAAGGATTCCCAGGCCAGCATAAGTAATGAAGGACTATTAGGAACCAAATATGTAAAGATATCCCCAGGAACTCCTGAGGAATTAAGTCTTGGTAGTGGTGAAGAAATTTCTACTACAGAACCTTTGGATCTTGACAGACTATTGGCTGAGTTAAATCAGACAGGGACCAATGCAAAACATATTACCCAGAACATTAACTCCATGACCGAAAGGATAAACAATGGTGAGGGAACACTTGGTACATTACTTACCAATAAACAACTGCTGAATCAGGTTCAGGAGATGGTGCTTGCTTTTGAGCAAACCGGTAAAAAAACAAAACGTGCATCTGAAAATATGATCCAATTGACGGATAGTCTTAAAATAGCCAGTGGTAATGCTATAACCGCGTCATCAAATATTGTTTCATTCTCCGAAAAGCTGGATAATGACAGCAGTGTTCTTGGAAAATTCATTGGAGATACCGTAATGGCTCAGAACGTGGACAAAACCATGGATAAGATAAACACGGTTGCTGATGATGTTGGACTTACAAGTTGCAGAGTAAGAAACAGCTGGATTATTCGGTTGTTCGGCAGAAACTAAACCACTGTAAATCTTAAGGTTTCCTTTACGAGAAACCTTCCTCTTCCCTATTGATGTTTATACATTAGTAAATGAGGGACAGATGAACAGACGAAAAAAACAACAGGTAAAAGAAACCTTGACGCTGGGCTTAGGGGCAATTGCTGCGGCAGGGGTAACAGCAGGACTTGTATATTTATACAAGAAGAACACTGATCAATGGCCTCCCCTAGATGTAGCTTCAAACGTAGACCTTGAAAAATATTCAGGGGAGTGGTATGAAATTGCAAGACTCCCTAACTGGTATGAAAAGCATTGTTACGCTTCAAAGGCTAATTACTCACTAAATGAAAATGGCACTATCAAGGTAGTGAATGCCTGTAAGACTGACACAGGTAAGAGTAAATCAAAAGAAGCCGTTGCCTGGGTTGCAGATCCATCAGATAATGCAAGGTTAAAAGTTCAGTTTTTCTGGCCATTTACAGGCGATTACAACATTATTGAAGTTGATCCTGATTATCAGTATGCCCTTGTTGGAACTGAATCAAGGAAAAACTTATGGATATTGAGCAGAAAGCCAGAGCTTGACCTCGAAACAACTAAAAGTTTAGTAGAAAAAGGCACACAACAAGGCTTTAATACCCTGGAACTGATTTTCGCTAGTAATTCATTCAGTTAAATCTAAGGCAGGGTATTTTTATCCTGCCTTTTTTAACACTTATTATTGAACAGGGTTGTGTAAGAGACATTAAACCAATCGAATCATGATCAGCAAAATAGTCTGTCCCACTGATTATTCTAACAATTCATTCAATGCCATCAAGTACCTTAAAGATCTTGCAGCCTTAAGTAATGCAAATATTGAGCTGGTGCATGTAGAAACACCTATACCTCATTTCTTATCAGCAGAAAAGGAAGATTTACTTCAAGACATCAAACATGACAAGCTGGTGCTTTGGGGAAATGTACCAAATGAGATCGTCAATGAAATTACTAAAACTCACGCTGATCTGGTAGGAATGAGTAGTATAGGGAAAAACAAAGAAGAAAATTTCTTTATTAGTAAAGTGACCTTATCAATCGTAAACCAGTCCGGTTTTCCAATATTAATCATCCCTCCAGATGCCAACTTTCAAAGCTTTAACAGATTTCTGTTTGTCAGTCATTTAAAAGACCAGAACTATCTTAGCTTCCGATGGATTGCAGAGTTTATTCGTCCCTACTCCGGCAGGTTTGAAGTATTATATTTTTCTGAAGAAAGACTTAAATGGCTCGATAAAAAAGAGATAGCATCCAACTTTGAAAGCCTTCATCATTCACTTAAAACACCTCCTATTGACGTTCACATACGTGACTGTAAAAATGTATTAATTCAATTGGAGACCTTTGCCAGAGAGCAAAAAGCTGACGTGATCTGTATAGAAAAATCAAGCAGAATATTTCAGATGATCATTGAACAGGATAATGTTGAGAGAATGCCATGCTGCACAGATACGCCAATCCTGATAGTACCAACTATATGAATTTCTACAACTTATCAAACAAATGAACCCATTGCAAAATTTGTCTGAAAATCAAAAAATGATCTATCACAGTCTTCTGGGCCCGGTGCCCCAAGACTTCTCTTTTTTTAGGCTCCTTAAGCAAGGTATTCAGTACATATGCAACATCCTCAGGGTTTGAAGGGTTTTTAACAATCTTACCCTGAATATCATCCATTATCTGTTCGTTTATTCCACAGGTATACCCTCCGATCACAGGCTTTTTCTTCCACATGGCTTCTGTTACAGTTAACCCAAATCCTTCTCTGATAGAATTCTGAACAACTACAGAGGCACAAAGCTGCAGGGCATTAACAATTAAATTATTCTGTTTTCTCGATACCATTGGTAAATTCAATATTACAATATCCCTTTGAAGTTCCGTTGAAAGACTTTTATAATAATCAATGATTTCGTTTAATACTTCTTCTGCCTCCGGGTCATCTGAAACATAAGCCGGATCAGGACCTGCCAGTACCAGCTTAAGCATCTCCAATCTTTTGCTATGTCTGTGATTGGATTGATAAGATTCCTTGGTCTTTATCAATTCAAACCCCTTTATCAATTCCAAAAATCCTTTTAACCTATCCCACCGGCCTACCTGTAAAGCAAATGGTTTAAATAACAAACCAGGATCTGAAGGAAGAAATGACCTGGATAAGTGTCCATCAGGCTGAAGTCGCTTAGCCATGTTAGAGAAAGGAGGCGTAAGAACCGCCTGGTAGGGCCTTAACAAGCCAGAGTTACTCAGAATACCAACCGTTTTATGAATTGAAAGATACCTGTTTTTATGATCCAAAGGATCAATTGTGGGGTGCATTACTGAAGCTCTCCCGGTTAAATGACCGGGGATATAGGCTGTAGCAGAAAAAACATTAAAGTTAAAAAGCTCAGTATATGGTTGAAGGAAGTCCCATGCGTTTTTAGTTTGCTCAGTATGCTGATCTATTCCTATGTGACATCTCCAGATAAACTTTAGCGGAAAATGTCCTTTCAAAAATTTTATCATCCCGGCAGGTTGTGGATCATGAATCACCACAATATCATGCGGTTTTAATAATTTGAGCAGAGCTTCTGCATTTTCCTTATTTACCTGTTCATACAATGTTCTTTCTTCTTCATGTACAAAGTCGCAGCAAACTCCATGAATGAGATTATGAAGTTTTTTGGTAATATTGAAAAACTCCTTCTTATCAGATCCTGAGACAATCCAATCAGTGTCTATTCCAATCTGCCTGAACAAACTTATAAGACGAGGCATCATTTCTGCAACACCACCGCCCTGAGCTGTGGAATTAATCATCCATACTTTCCTTCCCTTTAGTTTTGGCACTAATACACATGCTTCACTTTGCAACGCCCGCAATCCAGGAGAAAGTGTTGCATACAGGTCGTAATCATCCAGCTTTACCCCTATATTAACTTCAATCGTTTTTATCATCCGAATAGTATTGGGGAAATTTTTACCATTATTTGTAAAATACCTTGGGACTATTCAAATGTTTAGTAATCAGTTTCTCTGAAAATACGTATATCTATTATTAAAAAAACATAACTTACACAACACTATCATTACCAAATCATTACATAGAAAATCTGAATTATGAATTACACTACAGCTTCAAGTTTAAAATTCTCGGAAGAAAAATCGAATACCTTCCCATTGGTACTCCTGGCTTTATTTATGGGAGTATGGCTATGGACATTACTAGATACTTCAGATATAAACAATTGGTTTCTTGAAAATACATTGACCTTCATATTCGGAACTACCCTGCTTCTTACATATAAAAAATACAGACTTTCTGATCTTAGCTATACTTTCATTTTTATCTACCTTAACCTTCATATATACGGAGCAAAATATACCTACGCAGAAAACCCTTTTGGGTACTGGCTTCAGGAAGCTCTACATACTTCGAGAAATCATTATGACAGAATTGTCCATTTTAGTTTTGGTTTCCTGCTTGCATACCCTATGAGAGACCTGTTTAAAAACACATTTGAATTTCCTAACAAATATTGCTGGCTTCTTCCAGCTGAAATAACACTTTCCTTTAGCGCCATGTATGAGCTGATAGAATGGGCTGTTGCCGATCTTTTATTTCCCGAACAGGGGTCTGCATATTTAGGTTCACAGGGAGATATCTGGGATGCTCAAAAGGATATGGGATTGGCTTTCTCAGGAGCAATACTTATTCTTTTAATAGTATTTATATGTCAGAAAGTATTTAGCAAAGCTCAGGAACAACATTCTTAAATTTCCGATTATAATATAAAGTTAGATCAGTTGACTGATCTGGCTTTATATTACAGGTTTTTCAGATAGACATAAAAGTTAGTTCCAACGTTTTCTTTACTTTGAATTTCAATTTTTCCTCCGAAGTTTTCTATAATTCTCTTGATAATATATAAACCCACTCCACTGCCTTCCACATGCTGATGCGCCCGTTCAAACATATTAAAAATCTTATGCTGACTTTCCTGATTTACCCCTAAGCCATTATCGGATATCGTGAGCAATATAAAATTATCTGCCGGTTGAGTAGACAAATGAATATCAGGTCTTCGCTCAGGGGAAGAGTACTTCAATGCATTAGATAAAAGATTATATATAATACTCCTTAGATTTTTCCTTGAATAGTTGATCTTATCAATTTTAAACTCAGCAGTAATAACAGGATCATTACTCACCTTTATAAGCTCCCTTATATCAAGGATAACCTCATTATAGATTTCAGAAAAAGTAAGCTCTTCAGGTTCCTGATTACTTCCCCTCTGCACTTTACTAATTTCAGTCAGATCCTTAATTGTTGTTTTGAACCTTTCAATAGAAAAAAGCATCATATCAATTAATGACTGCTGTTCTTCGTTAAATGAACCCTCCAACATATAAGCCTGGAGCAGACCTTCAATATTAGAGATCGGAGCCTTCAGATCGTGAGAAGCTGTATAAATAAAATTATCCAGATCAGTATTAATCTTTAACAATTCAGCATTCCTTAATTCAAGGTTTCTCCGGTTATCAGCCAATTCTTTTTTGGCTACTTCTTCATCGGATATATCCTGAATAATCCCGCTAAATCTGTATGGCTCTCCTTTAAAATCAAAGTAACTTCTGCCCTTAGCACGGACGATTCGCTCTTTTTGGGTTATCGGATTAATTATCGTACAGACAATATCAAACGCACCTCCCAAGCTGAATTCCAGCGACTGCTTTATGGCCTCTCGTACAGCCTCCTGCTCGGAGCTGGCAACATTATTTATAGACTCCTCCAGGCTAGTTTCTGAATTCAAAGAAATACCAAGCCATTCTTTTAATCTGTTGTTACTTTTAAAGGTTTGAGTGATTGGATTATATTCCCAGGTACCCAGCTCTGCAGACTCTATTGCAAAATGTAATTGATCTTTACTTTCTTTAAGCCTGATTGAGTTAAGAACTTTTTCTGTAGTTTCGTTGCAGACGACCAATACCCCACCTATTCCCCCATAATCATCAATGATAGGGCTATACCCAAAAGTCCAGTAAACATCTTCTATTTTGCCATTTCTGTAAATCGGAATCAGCTGATCTTCACTCCAGGTGGCTTCTCCAGTAGTCATCACCTGATTTATCAAGGGATAAATAATAGTCCAGATTTCCTTCCAGCAATCCTTACCTTTTTGTCCAAGTGCATGAGGGTGTTTTCCTTTATTTCCTAAACTAGGACGATAAGCATCATTATAAAACTGGATAAGATCCTCTCCCCACCAGATAAACATCGGAAACTTGGAAGACAAAATCATAGACACAACAGTCTTGAGGCTTTGAGGCCATTGCTCAATTGGACCTACAGGGGTCTGAGACCAATCAAATGTCTTAGTGAGTAATGCCATTTCTCCTTCTCCTGAAAGAACCCCCAGGTGTTTGGATTTTAAAGCCGGAAATGGTTTAGGTGTCATTACTTTGATTTTATTCTCTTAAAATTAAAAAATAACAATAAAGTTATAGGAAAGCAATCAATACTTAAGAAATTATCCAATGTGGTTACATCATGAACCTGGACATCATACCAATGAACCTAAAGAGTTCTTATTAGAAAAAGACATGTAGTTTATAAATAAGTATAGTCATTTAAAAAATGAAACCACCAAGATCTTAGATATCTTACTGATCCATATTTAAAGCTAAAAACTCTTAAACCCTTTTTTAAAAAACTAACCCTCCCGAAACACATCACCCTCTTCATCAAAAAATAAAATACCTATCATTTATACCAATGACCTTTCGGCAATTTCAATACAAACAATTAGTTCACTACCTCAAAAGATTCGATGTCAAAATCGCCGTTGACAAGGGTGAAATCTATTTGTCTTATGTAGGAAAAAAGTATTTCAGGGGCTACCTCCCTTTTAAATTTCTTCACTCTGATTTTTCCTTCATTCTGAGGTTCTGTAATTAATAACTTTTTATCAATAGCATAAACCGTAACTATCATATCTTTATGATTCAGGTATAACCTTAACGACACAGGTTCATATTGAAGAAGATTAATCCCCATTACAGATTCTGAAAAAGCATTAAAATCCATAGTTTCATTAAAATTCAACGATACTGCGCCCGCCATGTCATCATACCTTGTCTCAATCTTTGGGATATGCTTTTCCATTTCCTTTTCCTTCTTTTTTGCTTCTACTTCTAAAAGTAATAAAACTATAGAATTGTTCTAAATTCCCAGTCATATTTACAGACTATAGAACAATTAAGAAGTTCTCAGGTTGTTCTTATATCACATGTAATTTTTCACGCCTAACGTAATACATTATGAAAATAGTTTTCAAACTTGTTCGAATTATACTCAGAGGCGTGTTCTTCGCTATAATCTATTGTTTATCAGTTATTATATCTGAAGTATTTTCTATTTATCACCTGGTAAAACTGATTTTACATCCAACCAAAAATCAATTAGATCCACAAAAGGCTCCTCTTAAGGCAAAAAATGTTTAATAAAAACATTGGATAATTTATCTTAGTCCGATAAACAACAATATTGAAATTGGACAAGCAAAATAAATTTATCATCCGCGAGATAGTCAGAGAAAAATCCGAGCTTGGGCCCGGCTTTATTTTGTTTGAGTCTGATGATAAGTTATCAGCAGAGAGAAAATTTAATGAATTGCGAATTCTGAAAGTCAGGGAAAGCAAACTTTACGATCTGCTTCTGACACTTTCAGATGAAAGAATTTTAATGGTCAATGAATACTTTTACGATCAGTTTGGGAAAGCACTTATAAAGGAGCATCCTGATGGGGATATTGAATATTTATTTGACACACTTGAATTTCAGCTTCCAACATCAGCCTCAGACAAGCAAGTTCTTGAATTGATTAACAAAGGAAAAATAAGAACGCATCTATTGCTGGAATTCCAGGGTCCTCCTCCCATATATACTGTGGAGAAAAACCCTGGTATTACTTTTTACAACAGTGGCAGAGTTTTTAAAAGGCCGGACAGTTCGACAAAATGGTATTACCATTCAGAAAAAGAAGCTCTTGAAAATACGATCAGGTTATTCGAGCTAGCTGTCAGCAATTATGCTTTGAAACGCATTGAATTAAATGATCTTCAAGCTTGTGACTGGAATCAGCTATCCTCGCTCAGAGAAGAAGGGTTGATAGATTTTGACGCAAATCTTGGGGTTATATACATCAACGAAAAACTTAACAGAGAAGAAACGAAGTTGCTGATTTTTGCAATAAACCCTAAGCCTTTTCTTATAAGACCGGCTACACTTGAAGAAGAGAAAGCTGACCATTTAATATAAATAGTAAGCTTTCTCTTTTCTCAGGTTAGATCAAACGCCCATTTTAAAATTTTTATAGAAAATTTTATCTAAAGTCCGATCAGAAAAAGACCTTGGTAGTATCCAGTTAATGACCTTCTGGGCAACCGGCGCATATCTGGCAGAGGCCTGTCCTGCTTCACTGGCTTTCCATATCACTTCAGCAATTTGCTCAGGAGCCATACCTTTCTTCTCCCCTTCCAGTGCATAATCAATAAAGTTTCTGTATGCTTTTTTATAACTGGTATGATCGTACTCTGTTAACCTTGCTGCCTTATTCCAGATTGGAGTACGCACATTACCAGGACCAATAATGATCACATCTACACCATAAGGCATAAGCTCCCTTCTAAAACTTGCAGATACGGCTTCAACGGCATGTTTTGACGAGGCATACGCACCTAAAAAAGGAGCTGATATTTTTCCGGCAACAGAACTGATATTGATTACCTTTCCAGCCCTGTTGGTGCTCAGGTTTTTTACTTTTAACATTGGAAGAAAGGCCCTGGTCACATTGATGAGTCCTATAACATTTACATTAAACATATTCTGTATCTCCTGAATATTCTGATATTCCAGAGGTCCCGCTAATGCCATTCCCGCGTTATTAATCAGACAATCGAGAGGTTTTCCATTCAGTTCATTCCTTACAGTTTCTGCACATTTTTCAATTTCATCCCATTTACTGACATCCATTACCAAAGGATAAAAATCAAGACCTAATAAGGCTTTCAGCTTTTGAGCATCATTGACATTTCGTACAGATCCAAACACCCTATACCCCTTTGATAAATAAAGTCTGGCCGTGGCGTTTCCAATACCAGAAGAAACACCGGTAATCACAACCGTTTTTTGAGTCATTGTAATTAATTTTGATTTCAGGCAAAGTAAGAGAATGAATACTGAAAAAAATTTTGCCTTTTGGCAAAAACTCAGCGGTATCGTTTTCTGATCCTACTAAGTGTATATTGAGTAACTCCCAGGTATGATGCGATAATAATTCTCTGTACTATTTCAGGCTGCCTTTCCATAAGCTTACGATATCTGGTATAGGCATCATCCACCATCATTTCGTTACTTAGCTTCAGCTTCTCTAAAAGTGCTTTTTCAGTGAGCTTTCTGATAATACTATTCCAGTTAGAAATATGAACTGCAAAATACTCCATTGCTTCCCTGGTTATAATCACCAATTCCATATCTGTAAGAGCCTGGATATATTCCTTTGATGAAGTTTTATCATTAAAACTTGTCAGATCTATTGCGAAATGCCCTTCACTAATAAAATACCTTGTAAATTCCTCCCCCGTTTCATTTAAAAACTGAACTCTGATAATTCCAGACTTCACAAAACCTATTTTATTACATACAGTACCCAGCTCCAGAAAAAAACTGCCTTTTTTCAATTTTTCTGTATATAAAAATCTCCGTAATATTTCTTTACTCTCCTCACTCAGAGTCTCAACCTGATTTAAGAATCCAATTAAATGCTCCATTTACTACCAAAGAACAAAATCTATCCCTAATCCCCAAAATTTTTTGCTTTAAAGCAGCTTTGTAAATAATTTTACCTTACATCATTATTTAACAGGAAAAAACAAAAAGTATACCTATTAACGTAAAACAAGTTAAATTTCTAACCTTATATACAGATTTAATAAAAATTTTCACTAAACAAAATCAAAATTTAAAGGCAAAAAACCGAAATATAATTTTTTTATGATAAATTAACACAAATATTATTTTTATTATATAAACATAATATTTGATAAAAGTTTTTATCCATATAAATAAGATAAAACAAATAACTGATTTACATGTTTATTGGGGGATAATAATAAAAAAACTCCTAAAAGATTAGGATATATTATCCATAATGACTAAAATTAGATTATTAGAAAATTAATATTTTTATGAAAGACAGCATCCAACTCAATGGCAACTCAATTTTCTCCTCCTACAATCTGGAGAAAAACCTTTATGATGAGGTCTTCGACCAAACCGGTAAGGTAAAGAAGTACTACCAGAAAGTTTTATCTTTATTCAATAAACTTACATTACAAGATTTAAAGAAGCTGAATGAATTTGCTAGGGCTTCCTTTTTCAACCAGGGAGTCACCTTTGCTGTCTATTCGGATAATATGAAAGGAGTTGAACGAATATTCCCCTTTGACTTATTTCCGAGAATTATAACCTTAAAAGAATGGGAAAACCTGGAAAAGGGTATTATTCAAAGAAACAGAGCAATCAATATGTTTCTTTATGATATTTACCATGATAGAAAGGTTTTGAAAGATAAAATCGTCCCCTCTGAACTTATATTTTCATCCAATTACTACCTGAAGGAAATGATCGGATTTACCCCTCCTGGTAAAGTTTACACACACATTTCCGGAACTGACCTGATTAAACACAAAGACGGAGAATACTATGTATTGGAAGACAATCTTCGCTGCCCTTCAGGTGTAAGTTATGTACTCTCTAACAGAGAGGCGATGAAAAGAACCTTATCCAAAGTATTTTCAAGCTATAACATAAAACCCGTTCACGATTATCCTGAGCAGCTTTTATCCATGATACAATCGGTCGCACCGGAAGGAGTAGACAATCCTACCTGCGTCGTACTCACTCCCGGAATGTATAATTCGGCATACTATGAGCATTCATTCCTTGCTCAAAGCATGGGTATACAACTGGTTGAAGGAAGAGATCTTTATGTTGACAAAAACTTTGTCTATATGAAAACGCTTCACGGCGCTAAAAGAGTGGACGTAATTTACAGGCGTGTTGATGATGACTTTATAGATCCGCTTTGCTTCAGAGCGGATTCAGTACTGGGTGTTCCCGGATTAATGGGCTGCTACAGAGAAGGAAATGTTACGATCATCAATGCCCCAGGAACGGGAGCAGTAGACGACAAAGCTGTCTATACTTATATTCCGGACATTATTAAATATTACCTTTCGGAAGAACCGATATTGAAAAATGTACAAACCTATCGCTGCGAACTGGAAGATGACCTTAAGTATGTTATAGAAAACATGGAAAACCTAGTAGTTAAACCAGTAGACGAATCGGGAGGATATGGTATATTTATGGGACACAAATCTACAGCTGAGCAGAGAAAAGAGTTTCAGGAACGAATTAAAAATAACCCCAGAAAGTATATAGCTCAGCCAATCATGTCATTGTCTGTTCATTCAACTTTTATTGAAGAGTCTGAGTTTTTTGAACCAAGACATATCGACCTTAGAAGCTTTTGTCTGATGGGAAAAAAATAAAGACTTTGTTCTAAAGGGCGGGTTATCAAGAGTAGCTTTAAAAAAGGGAAGTCTTATTGTAAACTCCTCTCAAGGGGGAGGTTCTAAGGACACTTGGGTATTAGAAGGTTAGTCATAATATGCTATCAAGAATCGCAAATAGTCTGCTTTGGATGGGACGTTACCTTGAAAGAGCTCAACATACTGCCCGTTATGTGAATGTTCATTATTTTTCTGCTTTGGACGCGCCCAATCTTTCCAAAAAAGAATATGTACTGGACTCTATTTCATGCATGACAGGCCTTAGTTATGAATTTGATGAAGATATTCTGAACCTGGAAGACCAGAATCTTATTTATAAAATTACACTTGATGAGACCAATCCGGTTTCTATCAAATCCTTTATCAACAATGCCAGGGAAAATGCCAGAGGAGCCAGAGATATCCTTTCCTCGGAGCTTTGGGAATCTATCAATAAATTTTACCATAGTGCAAACGCCTATCAAAGCAAAACGCTTTCTGAAGAAGAGATACTCAGCTTCACCGAAATGGTCGTACATCAGTGCGCTATTGTAAATGGCTATATTGACCACAGCCTCCTCCATGATGAAACATGGTCGCTGATCCAGTTAGGCATACATACTGAAGCAGCAGGACAGCTGACACGTATGTTGATTGCAAAGGTACGGGACATTGAAAAAACCGAACAACTGAAACTCGGAAAGGCCATGGAAACATATCAGTGCATTGCTATGCTAAAAAGTGCCGAAGGATATGATATGAGCAGGGTACATTATAAATCCGTACCCAATCTGAAAAAAGCTCTTGAATTTCTTATTCTTAATAAAGATTTCCCAAGATCCATTATCTTTAACCTGGAAGCAGTAAATAATTGTCTTCAGAAAATCAGTCTCGTCAAAGGGGAAGAAAAAGGGTCTGTGGAATTCTTTGCGGGAAAACTGCAGGCTTCTTATAATTATCTCACTATAGAAGAAATTCAAGACCAGATATTACCCTTTCTTGAGAAAACACTTGATGATTTATATAAACTGGGATCGCTTGTAGACCAGAAAATTTCTTAACATAAAAATATGTCTACGTTTTTTGACATTGTATATCAGTCCATAAGCGAATACGAATATCCGGTTAAGGAAGCATTTTTCGAATTCATGATATCGCCTTGCATATGCGAGTCTCAGTCATTGATTGAATTCCAGATTAAAACTTCTACCGGACAAGATGTTTTCACTACTAAAAACAGTTTAGGATTTAATCAGATAAGAATAAGACCTGCAGGATATTTCAAAAATTTCAAATTGGAATATTCTGCAAAGGTCCGAAAAGAAGAAGTTACCAACATTGACAACCTCAGACCTTCAGCACATGAGCAGTGGGCTGAGATAAATTCCACAAACTTTTATATAGACAATTTTCTTTACCTCCATGCATCCCCTCTCACTGTTATTCCAAAAGAAAGTCAGAATGAAATTTTAATTTACCAAAGGAGCTCCGATCTGCTTGAATATTCCCTGGAATTAAATTCACATATTCACAGCATTTTATCTTATGAAAAAGAAGTAACAAATGTAAGCACTACTGCAGCGGATGTAATTCTGTCAAAGAAAGGAGTTTGCCAGGATTATACTCATTTGTTCCTCGGTATGGCTAGAAGCAACGGACTCGCCTGTCGCTATGTATCAGGTTACCTTGACCAGGGATCAACCTATGCAGGCACTGCAGGAATGCATGCCTGGGCAGAAGTTTATATCCCCGGAATGGGCTGGACAGGCTTTGACCCTACCAACAACTGTCGGGTTAACATTCAATACATAAAAGTGGCTCATGGAAGAGATTATAACGATTGCAGCCCCATTAAAGGAGTACTGCTTTCTATCG
Organism: Sporocytophaga sp.; assembly: GCA_024707265.1. Lineage (GTDB taxonomy): Bacteria > Bacteroidota > Bacteroidia > Cytophagales > Cytophagaceae > Sporocytophaga. The sequence continues at coordinate 355,228 of JANQAB010000003.1, forward strand.
GAGAAAATAAAACATACCATCTTGTACAAGTAAACCAGCAGCAACAACAATAATATTACTATTTAGATTAAATTATTAAATATTGTTTTTCACATTATATGACCTATTGTTTAGGAATTAAATTAAAATCAGGACTTGTTGCGATATCAGATACAAGAATTACTTCAGGATCAGAAACTACTACTGCCAAAAAAGTATACGTTTATCAAAAAGAAAGACACGCTGTATTCATTATGACAAGCGGCCTGAGATCAGTGAGGGATAAAGCCCTTACCTACTTTAAAGAAGTGATAGAAGAAAACGAAAGCAAAAATTTCAACAGACTATATAAAGTTGTTAATGCTTTTGGCTCTCAGTTGCGAAGGGTAGCTGAAGAAGACAGGAGTTCACTTGAGAGATCCGGACTGTTCATTAACCTGTTCACCATAGTTGGAGGGCAGCTTGAAGACGATGAAGAGCATAAGCTGTTTTTACTTTATCCTGAAGGCAACTGGATAGAAATTTCTCCCAGTACTCCTTTCGTGATAATAGGTAATTCAGGTTATGGAAAGCCTATACTCAATAGAATCCTAACTTACGAAACAGATTTTAATGAGGCTTTAAAAGCAGGTTTTCTATCGTTCGATTCAACAAGAGTGAGTGCCAACGATGTTGATTTCCCTTTGGATGTAGTATTGTATAAACCTGACACCTTTAATATGGTGGAGCATAGGTATGAAAAAGATGACCTTCATTACATTTCAGCAAAATGGGAAGAAGAGTTGAGAGCCGCTTTGAAAAATCTGCCTGAAGATTGGGCAAGTGTTGCACTGAACAAGCTTTAAAAATTATCAGATTTTCCCTTTAAACCCTTTTCCTATTAAGGAAAAGGGCTAGCTGGGAAATTAAACTAAACGATACTATTTCAGAAACGATATGGGATACTTTTGATTGTACTTCATGATAAACATAAACGTCTTTACGTCCTTCTTTCCTTTAAATTTTTTATAATCATTTAATAATTCAGCATCCTTAGAAAACAAATTCGTAAGTTGTTTTTTATTAAGCAGGAACACTTCTCCGGTTTCAAAATTCATGATGTATTTATCTGCCTGAGTTTTTTCTTCCAGGATCCATCATATTCCTTCTGGTAATATGAGTGTATGCATGAGAATAAAAAGCATCGTTGAAGTCCAGCATTGGAGACACCTTTACAAAAAAACATATACTTCCGATGATATCAAGCCTGGCAAAACGACCATATGAATTACAATAAACCCTTCTTCCATCTGAATACCCCCAGTATTCTGTATTTTTAAGCCATCTCAATTGCCCGTTTTCATAAATGTAAATTTTTTTATGACTTAATATGTCTTTAAAAAAATGAATCGAATTTGAATCAAGATCGGTTTTAATTGCAGAAAGAGGTAATGGAGAATTATTCTTAAAATCCTCATAAGTAAGGTAAATCCCTCTTTTAAACTTAAAATCAGGCGTGTAAACTACCAGAGAATCTGCCGGATCGGCATTTACGCAAGTGCTATCCTGCCCCATTACATTAAGGGTGATCAAGACTAAAATAGCTAGTAAGGTACTCTTCATAATTCGATCAAATTATTCCATTAGCTGGGTTGGTTTAGACTAACGAAATCAAAAAGATTAAATTATTTTTTACAGCTATTTCACATAACTATTTTCCAGATGCAGAAGGCGAATATCTTTATGTGGATGTGAGTCATCGAGGGAATATTCTATTATTCGTGTGTTTGCAGAGGGGGTTAAACTTAAATCGGAATCATTATAGACAGGAAATTGCCTTACCAGGTGTTTTCCCCGAATAAAAAGTGAATCTTGTCCCATATACCCTTCCATAAGCTTTGGATTGGGTTCTGGAAAAGCCAGCTGAACTACCTCGTCACTACCAAATTCAAATCCAACAAAACTTCCTTTGGCGTTATTACCTCTACCTATTACAAAGGCATAAATTTCAGGAAGATTATTATTATTAAGATCTCCTGTTTTTACTCCATAAACTTTTCCATTAACTATCCTGATTAAAGTATCATTGAGTTCAGGAGATTTTATTATAATGGTTATTTTTTTCAAACTGCTTGTTCCTTTTACTGAAACATCAAAAGTTACGTCGTTATAATGTAACACCTGTTCCAGACTTTCAGGAATCTTTGAAAATCTGATATATTCTTCTTGATTTCCTCTGCAGGAGAATAAGATTATCCCAATCAGCCAAAAATAAACATTCAACTTCATTATCAATAAATTAATCAAAATCAATTGCAATTGTTTCGGGTAAAAAGATTTTAGAAAGAATACTTTTCAATCTGCCCTTTATTCTCATTCTCAACACCATTTTGCCTTTCTAAACTTATTTTATCATTTTTGTGCGATTAAATTTTCAAATAAATCCTCTTATCAATGTCTAAAATAAATTTGTTTCTGACAGGCTTACTTTTCTTAGCTTTAGCTTTTTCCTGCCAGAAAGTTGACCCTTCAAATGACCTTTCTTTTGAGGAACAGGATGTATATGTCACCAATCATGACAAAAATTTTGATTTCAGTACTGTAAAAACTTATTCTATAAGCGATAAAGTTTTCCCTTTAAGACTTGCCAGCGATACTACTCCATATCAGAACGTAGATACCGCTTTCATATCCCTTATAAATACGAATCTTGCTCAAAGAGGATTTATTCAAGTGGATAAAAATGCAAATCCTGATGTTATTGTAATTGTTTCCCGTTTATTATTTTATACAGGTGGTAATGACTTTTCCTACATCAACAGTGGAACTTACGAAGGACTTGCAAATCCAGATGCAATTCTTTTTCCAAACCATTCTCAGCACCAGGAGAATTTACTAATCCTGCAGTTGTAAGCGGAAGTTTATCAATTGATATGGTCAATGTAAAATCATCAACCGACTCTATAAATATTGTCTGGAATGGCGTTGTTGTAGGTGCCTTAACAAGTCCGTTTCCCGGTACTGAACAAAGGACAAAGGATGGTATCAACAGCCTTTTTAAACAGTCTCCCTATTTATTTGCAGGACAATAATTTCAAAAAACTCCAACAGACATAATACTCAAGATGAGAAAATATATTTTACCGATATTAATAACCATAGTTCTGATCTCGGCTCAAAGCACCAGCAAAGCACAGGATAATATAAAATCACTATTCTCTTACAACTATGGAATCGGTTTTGCAACCGGTGATCTCAAATCCTACATAGACAAAAAATTATTTGATGGCTTTTCCATTGAAGGCAGATATTTTATCAACAAGAATATATCTGTTGGATTGAATCTGGGTTATAATGATTTCAGAAAATATTTTGACAGGCAAGATTATCCTACAACAGGTGGCAATATATCTGCTGTACAAACGAGATACTTCAATACTGTTCCTGTCCTGGCAACAGGCTTTTATTACCTCAATTCTGTATCAGCATTCAAGCCATATGCAGGTATCGGTATTGGTGCATTTGTAAGTAATTACCAGAAGTATTTTTCGACTTTAGAATTTAATAAACAGACTAAAACAAGTTTCGGTTTGCGTCCTGAGATTGGCACTCTTATTAACCTAAAAAACGGTCTGGGACTTATTGTTTCCGCAAGGTATAGCTACGCAGCCTATTCCTACGAGGAGTTCAGTAGCCTTAACTACTTCGAACTCAATTTCGGATTATCTTTTTCTATTGAAAGATAAATACCTCTTAAAAGTAAATAATAGAAATGAAGAGTTCCTTCAATTCTATTATTTATACTTAAGTTCTTTTACGAGTTGAATATTTTTTTTTATAAAGAAACTTCCCTTACTACTTCATACACAACCCTTAGCTGCAAGCATTAAACATATCCCTTTTCTACGCAGTTCTTTTTAAAGGTTAATAAGTATGAAGACTATCAGTATTGTTGGCGGTGGATTCTGCGGATGCATGCTCACATTGCATTTACTAAAAAAAAGGCATTCTAAAATAAAAATACATCTAATTGAAAGGTCTGAAAAGCTGTGCAGAGGAGCAGCATATTCCACTGAATTCAATTTTCATTTGCTGAATGTAAACGCGGGCAAAATGAGCGCTTTCCAATCTGATGAAGACAATTTTATAAACTGGCTTAAAGAAAAAAATATCCATTTAACCATGAAGACTATGTACCCCGGAAGCTTTATGGAACCTACCTTTCAAGCCTTCTTTATCATGAATTGAATGAGCAACCTGACAATGTCGACATTCACACGGAAGAGGCAATTGATCTCTCTTTGGATAATGATAAAGCAATCATATTACTTGAAAGCGGGAAAAAAATTATCAGCGATAAAGTAGTCCTGGCCCCAGGAAACTTTCCTCCTCAATCAGACAATGATCCCTTTGAAAAGTATATAGGTGATGGTATGTATTTCACGAATCCGTGGGACCATCAAACGATCCTTAGTAAAATTCATAAGGAAGAAGACATTCTAATTCTTGGAAGCGGGTTAACAATGATAGATTTATGCACAACGTTATATTATAACTCTCACAGAGGTAAGATATATGCCTTTAGCAGACATGGCTTTTTACCAGCAGTTCATAAACCAGTGCATTACTATCCGTCTTTTTATCATGAAATCGAAAAGGCCGGCTCATTAACCGAAGTTTTTTCCATAGTAAATAAACATCTCCGCAGCCACAAGCAGCAAGGGGGAGACTGGAGAGATGTTATTGATAGTCTAAGGCCATATAATCAGAAAATATGGATGAATTTTTCCACAAATGACAAAGTGCTTTTCATCAAAAAATTAAACAGATTATGGAGTATATCAAGACACAGAATTCCGCAGGAATATCAGATAACCATTAATGAATTACTAGAGAATAAAATGCTTGCGATTCATTCTGGCACAATAAACACAATTGAAAAAAATGGGAGAAAATTAAATATCACCATCAGAAAAAATAACAATGAACACCCAACAACCATTAGTGTTCATAGGGTTATTAACTGCACAGGTCCTCAGCTGAATTATCTAAAACTACACAATCCGCTGATAAAAAACATGCTTCAAAAAGGATTGATTCATCCGGGCCCTCTTCATTTGGGTGTAGATGCTTTTCCTGACGGTAAAGTAAAAAATCACTTTAATGAAACCATCATTTATGCTCTTGGTTCTGCACTTACAGGGGTACTCTTTGAATCAACAGCAGTACCGGAATTAAGAATACAGGCAGAGGTTCTTGCAGATATTTTACTATTTTCAGAATTGCCTGTACCCCAATAATTCTACTGGACATTTTCAGAACTTTTTTAAAATCCCAAAGGCATTCATGTAGAATATTTTCATAAATTTACAAAATCAGGCAGCCACCATAATATCTGGTTATCAGGTCTTCAAAAACCTTCTCAACTGTTTTGTTTACTGACTTTATGAAAAAAAATCTTGCTTTCTACACCCTCTTTACTGGCGGCTTTTCCCTGCTTATCTGGTTCTTACTAAACAATGGAAAAAATCTGGAGGCTAACAGAATATTGCCACATATGGTATCCTCTGAAAATGACTCTATATTTTCAGGACTGGACAGTAATATCCATAATCCACTATGCATTTTAATTCTACAAATAACCGTTATCCTGATTTTTGCAAGGATATTAGGCTATCTCTTCAAGAAAGCCGGGCAGCCTTCAGTAGTTGGAGAAATAATTGCAGGAATAGTATTAGGTCCATCCCTTTTAGGTTTATACCTACCGGAAGTTTCTTCTTTCATTTTCCCCGCATCTTCTTTAGGAAACATTCAGTTTTTAAGTCAGATCGGTCTTATACTTTTTATGTTTATAGTTGGAATGGAGATAGACAGTGCCACAATAAAGAACCAGGCTCATCAGGCAGTGATTATAAGTCATGCGAGTATTATATTTCCTTTTTTCCTGGGAGTAGTAAGTTCTTTTTTTCCTCTATAGCAGTTTTGCACCTCCTACTATACCATTTGTAGCTTTTGCTTTGTTTATGGGAATCGCGATGAGCATAACAGCCTTTCCTGTACTTGCAAGAATAGTTCATGAAAAAGGGTTAAGCAAACATCCGATCGGAATCGTTTCCCTTACCTGCGCTGCTGCAGATGACGTTACTGCATGGTGTATATTGGCAGCAGTGATTGCAATTGTAAAAGCAAGCACTATTCTTTCCGCACTTCTTACAATTGTTCTTGCCGCCGCTTATCTGCTATTCATGTTGTATGTGATTAAACCAAGCCTTAAAAAACTTTTCAACCTAAAGGCACCAAACGGAGAAGTTAGCAGATCCATGACAGGAATAATTTTTCTCGTACTATTATTATCTTCTTATATCTGCGAAATCATTGGAATACATGCCCTGTTCGGAGCCTTCATTGCAGGAGTCATTATGCCGGAAGAGCTTAACCTGAAGAAAATCATTTCCGAAAAAATTGAGGACGTTGCCCTTGTTTTATTACTCCCTCTATTCTTTGTATTCACAGGACTGAGAACCCATATAAACCTTTTAAATACTCCCCACCTATGGATCGTTTGCTTTTGTATCATCGTGCTGGCTGTTCTTGGGAAGCTGGCAGGTAGTGCGCTTGCAGCAAGAATTACAGGTCTTTCGTGGCAAAGGTCATTGTCTATAGGCGTTTTAATGAATACCAGAGGCCTTATGGAACTTGTGGTCCTTAATATCGGATATGATCTGGGTGTGCTAAGTCCGGAGATATTTACTATGATGGTTATCATGGCTCTTGTTACCACATTTATGACTGGTCCTTTCCTGAATTTCATAACCAGAAACGTTCCTGAACAGGAACATGCAAAGCCTGAAAAGACTGTAAATCCTATCGCTTAAACAATAGAATAACAATAGAAGGATCGAGTCTGTTTTACTGATAACCGAGGAAACAAAATATGGTGAATCAGGACGAACTTATAGAGATACTTTCGGCATGTTCTGTAATATGTAAAAAATGTGCAGCAGCATGTATAATGGAAAATAACTTTGCAAAATATTCTATTTGTGCCAGACTAAATCTTGACTGTGCCGGAATTACCAATATTACAGGGGAATTGTCTGTTAGAGGGTCTGTCGTTCTTGACAAACAACTCGAAGTATGTATTGAGACATGCAAGCTCTGTGCAGCTGAGTGTGAAAAACATCCTGAAATTCCATTGTGCAAGAGATGTGCTGAGATCTGCCATGAATGCCAGAATGCTTGCGAAAGCTATACTCATCAACATTCAATCTAAAACAGATTCCATTTCTTTTAACATTTTACTCAAAGAAGATTTTCCTTAATTTCGAAAAAACCGTTTTTATTTAGGTGAAACAAGTAGTAAATTATGTCGTTTCGGAATAAACTAAAATTCTCCGGATTCATCACCCATGAAAAAATACTTTTCCAAAGATGTACTTCTAAACTATCTGTATAGTATTCTTTCAGGAAGGCTACTTGGATTTATAGTCGGAACCTGGGCAAGTACTGTGGTTTCTCATTTCTTCGAAACCAAAAGCTTTAAAAACCTTTGGGGATTGAAAGCAAAGAAAACAATCATTAGTAAGTCAGCTTTTGCGGAACTTGAATGGATTGCATCGATATTAATAGGTTTTATAGTATTCGAAATATTTGAAAAGGTACTTAAGGAAAAATTCCAAACCCAAGGACTTGTTTATTATCGCAGTACTATGATATACCTGGAAGAAAAAGGTGTATTACAAAAGATAAGGGAAGTAAGGCTAAAAATCTTTAAAAAATAATTCTCAGAAAAGAATAAGGGCAAGGTTAACAAAGCCTTGCCCTTTTGCTTCCAGTCTTTATAAAATGCTAATGCATAAAGATAAAGTTCGTAGCTTTATGAACCTCCTGATCAAAATCAACCAGGTCATTACCTTCAACAATTTTTGCCTTGTATCCGAGTCCGCATAATACTTCCATACTTTTGGTTCTATTTTCATTTTCACCCAACTCACAATAGATGACGGGCTTGTGTTTCTCTAATATCTCTCGAGCTCCTTCAAGAACTGCCCATTCAAAATGCTCGACATCCAGCTTAATGGCCACTATGTCCTGAGAAGCATGTTTGAGGTGTCTAATACTATCCAGCTGTCTAAGCGGCACTGAAAAAGTTTCGCCTTCACTGCTTTTGGGAATAGCATCATGGATTACGTGACATAATCCCTGCATCTTTACAGAATCTACAACAGGCATTACCATGTCGATTTCACTATTTTCATTTCCCAAAGCCATCGGAAACACTTCAACGTTATCAAGTTTAAACAACTCAATATTCTGATGAAGCGTTCCCAGGTTATATGGTATCGGCTCAAATGAATAAACAGTAGATTTTGGAAATTTTTTAGCAAGTGTTACGGTCATGAGTCCGATATTTGCACCTATATCCAGTATTATTCCATCTCTAGGGATAAGCTTGACAAAGTGAAGAAAATCTTTCTCCCCTTTATCAATCCTTAGCGAATAGATCTTATATAAGGAAAACAGGTGCAGATAATATCTGAATCCCAGTAGTTTTTGAAGATAAGCTTTAATAACCCTTTTCATCAACCCTCCTTTCATTAAAACTCTCATCATAAATAATAAGAATATTAAAATACCATTTGTTAAATACTATAAAGGAGAAAGTGCTGCTTTTCTAATCAAGCCTTATAACGATCCGGAAACAATTAGATACAACACTGATAATGAATATATTAAAATTCTATTAAAATAATTATCTCACCTAACAATTTAGCTGACTTTAATGTTATCAGCGGATTTCATTGGTAAGGCTTTGCCTTAAATCGAATAGTAACCAATCTCCTTCCCTCACATTGGGGCCTTCTTTTCGTATAAGCTTCAAAAAGTCATTTACCCCAAGCGGCTCATTGCCATTCCCATGAATCAATACAATACTTCCATCATAAGCCTTTTGCCCTTTAGCAAGCCAGGCATCCGTACCAATAGGCAAAAGACCAAAGGTTGTAACTTTTTCATATAGGGATTTATCAGAGACAAGCCCGGGAAATCTAAACATACAGGAAGGTATCAATCCCTCTTCAATCATTTTCCTTTCTGTATCGAGTATTTCTTCACTTATATCCGTTCCTTTTTGTAATAGAAAATTTTCTTTCAAAGGTTCATTCACGTTTACCTTATGATGAAAGCTATGATTGATCCATTCTACTTTAATCTTCTTCTCTTTGACCAACTTTTTGAGCCAGTCAAGGTCCTTCTGGTGTTTCTCCATCCACAAGCCTGAAACAGAAATAGCGAGAGGAACAGGATGATCAAATTTTTCAAACTCTGTAATTATTGAGGTAAAAATCCTTTTATCGAGTGGCTTGTGAGACGGACAAAGATCAACTGTAAGATCAATGCCTTTCTGGTCAGGCATTACGTGTATAATACCTGCATCCTGAACATTACTGCTGTTTTTTATTGAACTATCGATTAAGCGGATATAAGGAGTATTTTTAAACTCCAGATTGACCTCTTGCCATGTAATCCTTCGGAGAAATTTTTGAGAAGCTTCAATTATGCCAGTATTCAGAGTATGTGGGTCAACTATTAAAAAGTATTCTTTTCCTTCCTGAATAAATTTTCTAAGGATCAGCTTCTTCTCTGCTTTTAAATCATCTTTATAAACTGCAAAATAAACCTGATATACCTCTGGCCACCTGTTTTCTATTCTTACAGAGGTTAAACATATTATAACAAGGAAGAGAGCAATGAAAATCTTAAACATCATTCTGGAGATTTATTACTATACATTTTAAACAGAATGATGTTTAACAGGCTGAAACAAAAAGAGGCGGATAAACCGCCTCTCTTCATTATAGTATATTTGTTTACTATTTACCGCATATAGATTTTACCAGATCTGCAGCTTCTTTATCTCCGAGCTCAACTGCTTTCTTTGCGTCAATGCATGCACTGTCATCACCCAGCTGTTCTTTGGCAACTGCCCTGTTATGAAAAGCTTCCCCATCTTTAGGATTTAACTCTATTGCCTTTGTAAAATCAGACAATGCTTCCTTATCTTTCTTTAACTGTAGATTAAACAATCCTCTGTTGAAATATGCCTGACTGTTATTAGGAAACTTGTCTATGATATTATCATACTCTGAAATAGCTGATTTTACATCTCCTGATAAAAACTTTGAGTGCGCCTTTTCGAAATAAGCATCATTAAATTTAGGATCAAGTTCAATAGCCTTGTCATAATCAGCTATAGCTCCTTTATAATCTTTCAATTCTCTTTTACAATTACCTCTGTTAAAATAACTTACTTTATCAGTGGGATCCAACTCTAATACGTTATCATAATCAGCTGAGGCTTCAGCATATCTATACAGCGCGCTCTTTGCAAAGCCTCGATAAAAGTAGGCATAGTTGTATTTAGGATACAATTCCACTGTCTTTGTAAAATCTGCAATAGCATCTTCAAATTTTCCAAACTCGTTTCTTGCCAAACCTCTTTGATAATATGCTTGGAAATTCTGAGGGTCTTTGGATATTACTTTAGTGAAGTCTGCAATCGCATCAGGATATCTGCTATAAAGATAATATTCATGTCCTCTATGAATAAGTGCTTCCACTTTGGAAGAGTCCAGCTTTAATGCTGCCGTAAAATCTTCAATCGCTTCAGACCTCATACCATGTTTACTTTCTACAATTCCCTTTTTGATATAGACATCTGCATAGTCAGGTTTAAGGCGAATACAATGATTAAAATCTTCTATTGCTCCTTCAAAATCACCCAATTCAGACTTGGCTACTGCAGAGATATAATAAGCTTCATAGTTCTCCCTCTCAAGCTTTGACAATGACTCAGCTTTTTGAAGAGCCACCATAAAATTACCCTTTTTCAGCTCTTCCAAAGCTTCTTTTTTCAAATCAGAGAGATGTGTTGGATTTAAATATCCTTTCCAATATGTAAAGCTTATATAATCAAGATTATCTCCTCCTGTTGCCAAAGATTTTTTATCATCTGTTACATTATCAAAACGAACAACCAGATAATCTTCACCACCTCTTAGTCTTGCTACATAATAACTTTGGCTCTTAACCTCTTTAAGCGAAACCGATGCTTTCCCTCCTGAGTAGATCTTTTGTATTTCTGCAAAAGATGCGGAAGCAGGATTAGAAATCTCTGCAGTTACAAATGAGGTTTGATTTTTACTTTCAAAATTTAACTTAAAAGCAGGCAGGTCGATACTTTCAGTTAGATTTACGAGATCTTTTTCAGAATCGCTGTCTGACAAAAACTTCTGCTTATCGCTCCTGAAATCCCAAGCAGCTGCACCCTTGCCTTGCATGGTATAAATCTTTCCTTCATAAGATGGCACCTGAGCGAGTGCGCAGAAAGAATTCAATGTAGCAACTGCTGCAATTATGGATAATTTAGTCATAAATTTGTACTTAATTAAGCAATGTGAAAAAGTATTTAACAATTTGAAAATTAAGAAGAATTTCTGGCACTTAAAAACAAATAACTTTCAAATTACTACTAAATAATACTCGTGTAAGAGAAGCTTCAATAAAGAACTCAGAACAATTTTACCACCTTCTGGTTTGATTTCTATTACTCATATTTAAACCGGATGTCCATTTTTTTAATCATAGTGATTGTCATCCCAATAGTTATCTTATAGCCTTATGAATATTCTGTTTGATCAAGTTTCAATCAATTGCAGCAAAGATTTATCAAAGACTTACAAGTCTGGCCTTTCTATGGGAATAAATGCATTAAGTCTTCATTGCAAGGAGAATATATACAGCATCTATGCATTTGCTGCTTTAGCAGAAGAGATAGTAAGCAGCCTTGAAAACAGAGACAAGAAGGAATTAATATCGGAATACATTAAAGAGACTTATAAAGCTATAGAAAGACGCTTCAGCCTGAATCCTATTCTTAATAGTTTTCAAATAGTAGTAAATGAATTCCGAATTGACACAGCTTTGATAAGGATTTTTTTAGAAGGCATTGAATTAAAAATCTATCAGTCACATGTCCATTCTGAACACATGGAAATACATGAAACAAGCGCAGCAGAAGCTTTAGGTTTAATGATCTTAAAAGTCCTCTGTGATGGCAATCATCAATTATATAAAACACTTGAAATACCCGCTAAAAAATTTTCTTCTGCAATATTAAAGATTAATAATCTCAAGAATCCATCAAAGCATTATTACAATTTAAGAGCTACAACTGCGATCGGACAAAACTGGCTTTCGGAGGAAATGAAGCTTGCACTGGAACTCTCTATAGAAGACGACCTTAAAATAGTAAAGGAAAACTTAAAGAGACTCCCACAAGGCAGTAAAAGAGCGACTTATATTGCATTTGCCTATTTCAATGCTTTATTTATTAAGATTAAAAATCTTCCTTCAGAAAAAATAATAATGAACAGAATTGGGATTTCATATAACAGAAAAATTATATTGGCATTAAACTCTGTGATAAAACAGACATTGAACTTACTTTAAATTATATCGACTTGACTAACAGCTTTGTTATATTGGTAGACCAAAATGATTCTGAAAAAGGATTAATGGAAAAAATGGAAGCTCATCAAAAAGGTGAGCTGCACAGGGCTTTCTCCGTTTTTATTTTTAACTCTGCCAATGAACTCCTTTTACAAAAAAGGGCTACTTCAAAATATCACTCCGGAGGTTTGTGGACCAACACCTGCTGCAGCCATCCTGCTCACGGTGCATCTATTTTTGAAGAAGCTGAGAAAAGGCTTTTTGAAGAAATGGGATTCTCTACCAAACTTCAGAAAATTTTTTTCATTCATTTACAAAGCAGAACTGGATAACGGGCTTACAGAATATGAATATGATCATGTATTCATAGGCACATTTGATGGGACACCCGATATTAACCAAGATGAGGTTGAAGATTGGAAATTTGTAAAACTCGAAGATCTGAAGCTGGACATCCAGGAACATCCTGAAAGATATACCAAATGGTTTTTAATTTGCTTCCCGAAAATTGAGCAATATGTAAATCAAGAAAGGTAATTACTCTCCGAAAATTCATCAATATTTTTTAAACAATTCCGCATGATAAGTGTTATGGATGGTTATTCTATAAATAGTGAACCACAATCATCCTATTTAACCAGTAAAAGACTTTTATGTGGGAGATACAATTTTTACTTGAATATATTAGAAAAACAAGAGTATCGGCAGGCCTTAATATCATTTCAGGGCTATTCGCTGTAATTTGTTTTATTGGCGATCTAAATGCGGGTTCCAGAAATCCAATCGTTATTACTGATAACAGATTTGATTATTCCATATCCGAAAGGCATTTTTCAATTATAGAAGATCTTTCAGGCAGGCTTACCTATGAAAACTTTACAGATCCTGCAATATCTTCGCTTCTTACATTTCCTAAAAAACAGAAACTGTATAACAATAATCCCTCTTCTGCTTACTGGATTAATACAGAAATTCAATTTAAAGCATATCAGAAAACCAAGTGGATACTGGAAGTCCTGGCAATTCACACGGAAGAAGTTGATCTCTATCTTTTTGAAGATGGAAAATTAATCGAATTCCGGAAAACCGGTGAAAAATATTCTTTTTATGAAAGAGACTATCCAACCAAAAATATCATTTTTGATCTTCCTTTTAAAGCAAACCACAATTACCAACTCCTGTTAAGGCTAAAATCTCAACATCATGTACCTTTTCAGTTTAAGATAAGAAGCCAACAGCATTTCTCATATTATTCTACCCATGAGTATCTATATCTTGGCATTTATTATGGAATTTTAATTATCATAACTTTATATAACGCTTTAATTTATACAAGCACCAAGGAAAAGGTTTATCTGTATTACGTGATATATGTACTCACCGCTATCCTTCTTTCCCTTACAGAAGATGGCTTCGGGTTTCAATTTATATGGAAGAACTACCCTGAAGTAATTCCTTACTTATATAAGTATATCGCCCCTTCATTATTCCTGTGCAGTTCTGTATTCTATTTTGATTCTTTTATGGGATTAAAAAGAAGATTTCCTGCAATAAGACTTGTGGTTTTCGGAACAGTTGCGATCTATTTCCTTTTCTTTTCGCTGAACTTTATTTATATAAAATTCAATTTCCCTTCTTATATCTTTTATGCAATTCCATTTCTTGTAGTCCTATGCTGTACGCTATACATGGCTATAAGAAGCTATTATCCTGCAAGAATATTTATTATTGCATATACATTTATTTGTGTGAGTATCATTATTAAAATACTGCAGGTTCTATCTATTGTAAAGCCCAATATACTCACAACCTATAGCTTCAACTACGGTATCACGTTTGAAGTTGTATTACTTTCATTTGCTCTTGCTGACAGGTTCCGCACAATTAAAAGGGAAAAGGAACGCGCACAAAAAGCAATGATTCAGGAATTGAAAGAAAACCAGGTCTTAAAAGATCAGCTCATTCTTGAATACAAAAAAAATGAAGCATTAAATGAAAAAATCACAAAAGAGCTGGAAGCACAGGTAGCGGAGAGAACCAGAGAGCTTCAGGAGAAAAATATTGAGCTGGACACTTTTGTATTCAAAGCATCTCATGATATTAAAGGACCTTTAAAGTCAATTATCGCTTTGACAAAAATTGGAATGAAAGATATACAGGACCCTGCAGCAGAGCCTTATATGCAGCATATCCTCAAGAGTTCTGAAAAGCTTGACAAGCTTCTGTTTGATCTTCTTTCCATTACAAAAGTAAAAAAGACAAATCTGGCCTATGAAATGATAGACCTTGGTACATTGGTGGCAGATGCTTTATCAAGCTTTAAAAATTTTCCGGAGTTCGCATCTATGGCATTTGATATACGGATAAATGATACCATCAAATTTTATTCAGATAAAAACCTGATTAAATCTATCATTCAAAACCTGATTGAAAATCCTATTAAATACAGAGATTCCAATAAATACGAAAGCTTTCTGAAAATAGAAATTGAATGTACTGAAGAGGAAGCAAGACTCATATTTACAGATAATGGATTAGGAATAGCTCCGGAGTATCACACGAAAATTTTTGAAATGTTTTGCAAAGCAAACGAAAATTCAAATGGTACAGGACTTGGTCTTTATATTGTAAAAATTGCTTTGGAAAAGCTAAACGGAAAAATAACATTGCTAAGTGAGCTTGGAAAGGGCTCTTGTTTTTCTGTTGTAATACCTAATCCCAAAAACATTAATGTTCCCACAGAACATAAAGAAGTCATTCATCATAAGAATTAATAAGATAAATGACTTCTCTTACTATATGAATTCTAATAGAAATATCTTACAAAAGCTTCTATAGCTTCGTATTCAGGCAAGCCTAACTTGTTGTAGAGGTCTGCTGTCGCTTTATTTCTTTCTTCTGCCCTCTGCCAGAATTCCCGGGAGTCAGATCCTTGAAATACTACACCGTCTTTCTGAGACTGATGTTTGAAAATTCCGTATCTCTTTCTCAATACCTGATCAGGACTCATTGGGACTGCCATTTCTATCTGATGAACATCCCACTCCTGCCATGCACCTCTGTAAAGCCACAACCAACAATCTTTGATCCAGTCCTGATTTTCAGGATCATTTTTTAATCTCCTGAGGGCTTCAAAAACAGCATCGAGACATACCTTATGGGTGCCATGCGGATCTGCCAGATCGCCCGCAGCATATATCTGGTGGGGCTTGATCTGTTTTATCAAATCTACCGTCAGTTGTATATCTTCTTCCCCCAGAGGTTTCTTCTGAACCATTCCTGTTTCATAGAAAGGAAGATTCATGAAATGTACATTACTATCAGGAATACCAACAAACCTGCAGGTTGCTTTGGCTTCGGAAATCCTTATCAATCCCTTTATCTGTCTTACTTCATCAATATCCTTTTCACTTTGCTTTTTATTCTTCAGGAACTCTCTGGCATTTTGATAAATAGCATCTATCTCTGAGTTGTTCAACCCAAACTTCTGGTCAAAACCTGTAACAAAATCAGCATACCTGAGTGCTTCTTCATCAGATACAGCGATATTTCCTGAGGTCTGGTAAGCTACATGAACATCATGTCCCTGATCCTGAAGTCTCATAAATGTTCCACCCATAGAGATGATATCATCATCGGGGTGCGGACTAAAGATTAGTACCCTTTTAACAGGTGGTAAAGCCCTCTCAGGTCTCATACTGTCATCCGCATTTGGCTTACCTCCCGGCCAACCAGTGATGGTATTCTGCAACTGATTAAATACGTCCAGATTTATATCATAAGCAGGGCCTTGCTGCGCCACAAGTTCTCCCATCCCATTATCATTGTAATCTTTATCTGTAAGCTTGAGGATAGGCTTTTTCAAATATACAGCAAGACCTGTTACAGCTTTCTTAATAAGCCTTTTATCCCAGATACAGGTATCGACAAGCCATGGCGTTTTAACACGAGTAAGTTCTGCCGCAGAGGCTTCATCCAGGATAAAAGTAGCATGAGGGTGATTTTGCAGGTAGGAAGCTGGAACTTGTTCTGAAACCAGACCTTCTATAGAAGCTTTTACTATTCTGCTTTTATGCTCTCCAAGCGCCATAGCCATCACTCTTTTTGCATGGAGAATAGTTGATACACCAAGTGTAATAGCTGTCCTTGGCACATTATGCAACCCGTTGAATTCCTGAGAAGCAACAGCACGAGTGCTGTGATCCAAGGCTACCAGTCTTGCTTTACTGTTGATTGTCGAGCCAGGTTCATTAAACCCAATGTGCCCGTTCCCTCCTATTCCCAATAGCTGAAAATCGATACCTCCGTGCATTTCAATTCTGCTTTCATAGTCCCGACAAAAAGAAGCGATTTTTTCTTTACTCAGCGTGCCATCAGGAATATAGCAGTTCTCGGGAAGTATATCTACATGATTGAACAGCTGCTCTTTCATAAACCTCACATAGCTATGCAGAGAGTCTGGCTGCATTGGATAGTATTCATCCAGATTAAATGTAATTACATTTTTAAAGCTTAATCCCTCTTCTCTATGCATACGGATAAGCTCCTTGTAAACACCTTTGGGTGTTGAACCAGTAGCCAGTCCAAGTATACATGGTTTATTCAGCATCTGCTTGCTTCGAATAATCTGTGCTATTTCAATAGCTACAACTTTTGAAGCAATTCCTGAATTGGAATAAATTTCTGTCGGAATCTTTTCAAATCGTTTAGACAACTCTGAATCAGGTATTAAGACAGTCATTTTATCATTACTGTTCAGTATAACATTTTCTGAACTGATAGTAGATCCTTTTACTGAAGCCTCACTCATATCAATACCGTTTTTTCTTTTACCCTATTTGAACCGTATTCTTTAAGTTAAGTTTGCTATTGATGAATACTATTGAAGGAAGTTTTCCTTATCCTTTTAATGGTACCAAAGCGCCCTTCTTAATTTCTTCAACTACTCCCGGGTCCAGCAAAGTAGAAATATCTCCCAGATTAGAAACATCACCTTCAGCAATCTTTCTTAAGATCCTTCTCATTATTTTACCAGACCTGGTTTTAGGTAATCCCCTTACGATCTGAATTTTATCAGGTTTCGCAATGGGACCAATTATTCTTGTAATGGTTGCCAGGATGCTTTGTCTTATCTTCTCATGATCCTGATCTATATCTTCACATATTACAAAAGCATATATGCCCTGTCCTTTAATATCATGCGGATAACCTACCACAGCAGATTCAATGACAGCCTCATCTTCATTGATTGCATTTTCCACTTCTGCTGTTCCCATTCTGTGACCCGAAACGTTTATCACATCATCAACCCTGCCCAGTATTCGATAATAACCATCTTCATCGCGACGGCATCCGTCACCGGTGAAGTAAAGATTTTTATAGGTTGAAAAGTATGTCTGACGACAACGCTCATGGTCTCCATAAGTCGTTCTTATGATTGAAGGCCATGGAAATTTTATGCACAGATTACCCTCTACGTTGTTACCTTCAAGCTCCTTACCTTCACTATCAATAATCACAGGCTGTATGCCAGGCAATGGTAGTGTTGCATAAGAAGGTTTTGTTTTAGTAATGCCTGCTAACGGAGAAATAAGAATACCTCCTGTTTCTGTCTGCCACCAGGTGTCCACTATCGGACAATTGTTTTTCCCCACATGATCATCATACCAGTGCCATGCTTCTTCATTGATAGGTTCTCCCACAGAACCAAGCACTTTCAGACTCTCAAGTTTGAAAGGCGTAACATGCTCAAGTCCACAAGCCATCAAAGATCTTATAGCCGTCGGAGCGGTATAAAAATGTGTCACCTTATATTTTTCAATAACTTCCCAGAACCTTCCCGGTGTCGGGTATGTAGGAATACCTTCAAACAAAACACTGGTAACACCTGCCAGCAGAGGTCCGTAAACGATATAAGTGTGGCCGGTAATCCATCCGATATCTGCAGTGCTCCAGTAAATACTGTCATTTTCGCACTGAAACACATTACTGAAAGAGTATTCCGAATACACCATGTACCCTGCTGTGGTATGAACAACGCCTTTGGGCTTACCAGTAGAACCTGAGGTATATAAAATGAAGAGCGGATCTTCGCTTTCTACTGCTTCAGCTTTATGTTCAGGACTGGCTTTTTCCATTAACTCATTCCACCAAAGATCTCTGGAGGATTTCATTTTTACGGGTTGACCAGTACGCTTATATACAATTACATTCTTCACTCCCGGGCTATTTTCCAGTGCTTCATCCACAATATCTTTAATAGCAATGGTTTTATTCCCTCTGACCGAACCATCTGAAGTGATGACTAAATCAGCTTTAGCATCATTGATCCTGTCAGACAAAGAGCTGGCACTAAACCCGGCGAATATTACTGAATGAATCGCACCTATGCGGGCACAAGCCAGAACCGCCACCACCACTTCGGGGATCATTGGCATATAGATGCAGATTCTTTCTCCTTTTTTTGCACCTAATGACTTCAGTACATTTGAGAACTTACAAACTTCAGCATGCAATTGCGCATAAGTTATAGCTCGACCGGCTTCTGAAGGTTCATTAGGCTCCCAGTAGAAAGCCACTTTATCACTTTTATCCTTTAAATGTCTATCAAGGCAGTTTTCAGATATATTAAGTTGGCCGCCTGAAAACCATTTCACATCCGGTTCAGAGAAATTCCAGTCCAGCACCCTGTCCCATTTTTTATTCCATTGGAATCTGTCTGCCTGTTTTGCCCAGAATGCTTCCGGATCTTTAACACTTGCAGCATACTCAGCCTGATACTCCTGCAGATTAGTGATCTTATATGCCATAAACTGAATAAATATTTTTTATAAAAAGATAAAAACCACGACAATATTATTATTCACCAGAGGTAAAGCTCCTTTTGCTTTTATACCCTCTTAGAGAAAAATATAAGATGTATAAATAGCAGATAAGGATAATAACAAAGCTATAACCATATCCAACCAGATGCGCAAGCTTTCCCTGAAGAGGAGGTATCAAAGCGCCGCCTGCCACCATAGTTACCAGAATCCCTGACCCTTTACTTGTATATTTCCCTAGTCCAGTAAGAGATAAAGGAAAAATGCAAGGCCACATGACAGAGTTTAACAATCCTACCAGAATCAGGAGAAGTATAGAAAAAGGAATTTCAACACTTCTAAATACAATAGGGAAACTTAGATTGAAATCCAGAATCATAATTTTGATACTTACCAATTCCGAATCAAAGACTCCTGTTATACTTATACCTACAAACAGCACAGCCAGAAAAGTTACAACTCTCAACATGATCTCAGCTCTTACTTTTTGGCCAATTGCACTTCCTATTAACCTGCCTATCATAGCGCTTCCCCAATAATATGCTAATAAAGAAGATGCAAGTTTCTCATCACCAAATTGATTGATCACTTCAGAAGAAGCCTTTATCAGATGATCTTCCACCATATAAAGAATAAGGATACTCCCAATAGCGACTTCAGCCCCTACATAAAAAAATATAGATAAAGCACCGGAAATCAAATGCTTAAAACTCCATATACTTTCCTCCAGCACCTCCCCCCTCTTCCACTTCTGACTTTAATTTAGGAAGTTTTAAAAAGTACAATATAACTGCTATAGTTAATGTTAATATGGCTAACGCTATATATGGACCTTTTACAGCAGCAGCTTTTTGGATTGGATCAGTCAGGCTTTTATCCAATATGAAAGCTCCTCCCAGAATAGGGCCTATAAATGTTGCCGTTGAATTAAGAGCTCCACCAAGATTTAACCTGGATGCACCTGTTTCCTCAGGCCCAAGAGCAACGATGTATGGATTAATTGCGACCTGTAGTATGGTGAGGCCAATACCCACGACAAATAGGGCAAATAAAAAGAAAGGGTAAATAATCAGATCACTTGCAGGAATAAATAAAAGCAGCCCGGTGGCCATGACACCCAGTGAAACCGCTAACCCTTTCTTATAACCGATTTTTTGAATAAGATTACCGGCAGGAATAGACATGATCGCATAAGCTCCGAAAAAACATGACTGAACCAGCATCACCTTCCAGGAATGAAGGTTAAATAACCCTTTTAAACTAGGAATCAGAACATCATTCATCACAGTGATGAACCCAATCATAAAAAACAGTGATACCATAAGCGCTAAAGGCACCCCATAATTGGTATTTTCATTTCCCGAAATTTCAACGGGGTTGGAATCTTTGCCGAATGTGGCCATATTTTGGATTTAATATTTTAACAGATACTATAAATTCGGTTAGATCGAGTCACCTGGTCCTTGGGTATTTACTGAATACCAGAAAATTTTCAATCAGTTACTTAATTTTTTCCCAAAAAAACAACATTTTTTCACATCATCAAGATTTTCAAACCTTTGTTTTTTATGAAAGTCCTAAAAAAGACCAAAATAAATCCTGCTACTGGAAAAGAGATGCCATATCCACTAAAAAATCTCGAAAGAGGATCTGATTAAATACATAAAACTCATCAATAAGTTTAAAACATTTATCGAGTAATCCTATTTAATGCAAATTACTTCTGCGTATTTCTTCCCTTCATTGGATTGATGAGAATTATTTTATGATTAATTAGTCTTAACATCCAACTTTATGCCTTAAGCTTGAAGCTTTCAGTCTTAAACACTTACAACTATTTAGTTTTCCGGATTGTGTCAATTTTTATTTACCCGATTAATGATTTAAGTTTGCCCTTTAATTTTAAAGTGAGGTAAAATGAATAGCATTTATTTCTGGAACTCCTGGAAAAAAGTCAAAAGATAGTTTTTATTTCAGCAATAGGCCTGTCAGCTCTTGCTGTGATTTACTTCTTCGCCGGATGGTACCTTGAAGATAAACTGGTAATACAATGGGAAGTTGATTCAACTGCTGAAACTATAAACACCCCAGTTGACACATTCGTAAAGCACCTTTTTAAATATACTGTTGAATCGGACAGCTACCTTCTTTCTCAGACATTCAAGGGAAGCAGTCTTCATCTGTATCCTTTAACCTCCTACATTTACTTTGGCCTGTCTGTAGCTGCAATAATAATATTGCTAACCACCTTTACATACCTTGATCTTATATGGTATGGAGCTGCCATGCTGGCCTTCACCTTATTTCTATCAACACTTAAAACGGATCTGCTTGGAGTTTTTAAAATATACGGGAATCAATTTCTGGCAGGAATGCTTGTGTTATACCTTGTCCCTAGTTATTATTTTCAGGCTTTTAAAAAAGATACTGCATTTTCTGTACGGCTTGGGGTATTTACAGCTATTACCCTTGTTCTTGGCATTATTATCGGTCAGTTCAGCGAGGTTGGTACTCCTTTTTATTATATGGCCAATTTCGGAATTGCAGTTCCGATTGCACTTACAATACTATTCCTTATTCTCATCTCCTTTGAAATTATTAACAGTTTCGTGTTTCTTACAGCTGGCTCCAAAAACATGGCTGGCAAAAACTCCATCTTAAACTTTTTAATTATTAGCGCTTTATACCTTGGAAATCTTTTGCTTCTTCTTCTAAAAAAGATGTTGATTCTCCAATGGGATAGTTTGATTTTAAATGCATTCTGGATATTTCTGATTTCTGCGATAGTCGGACTATGGGGATATAAAAAGAGGGCTCCCCTTTTCTATGACATTATCCCATTCCGTCCCTTCGGAGCTTATTTTTATATGGGACTGGCAATCATCTCTCTTTCTGTCTGCGGGTATGCATTTATCTCTGCGAACGATCCGTTAAAAGAATCAATAGAATATGCCATTATATACTCACATCTTGGAATAGGTGCTACGTATTTCCTTTATATCATATATAATTTCTATGACCTTTTTCCGAGGAATGTTAAGGTCTATGATGTCGTTTACCAGCCCAAAAGGCTACCATTCTTCATGGTGAGGGGAATAGGATTTGTAGTAGTACTTGCGCTCTTTTTATATTCTAACCGATTTGCCTACTACCTTTGTCTCTCTGGATACAATAACGGAATAGGTGATGTTTATCTTCATGAACAAAACATTCTCCTTGCTAAGCATTATTACAGAGAAGGCGTAATCAATGACTTTCAGAATCATCGCAGCAACTACTCTCTGGGTGTGATTGCAGAAAAAGAAAATAACAGAAGAGAAGCTGTTGATTATTTCGCTTCAGCTAGCGTAAAAAGGCCAATGGCTG
Source organism: Sporocytophaga sp. (assembly GCA_024707265.1). Classification (GTDB taxonomy): domain Bacteria; phylum Bacteroidota; class Bacteroidia; order Cytophagales; family Cytophagaceae; genus Sporocytophaga. The sequence continues at coordinate 377,883 of JANQAB010000003.1, forward strand.
AAGCTTATGTAAATCTTAGCAGAATATATTTTCAGGAAAACATGTTCTTTCCTGCTCTTTTTACACTTCAGGAAGGTTTACAGAAATTCCCTGAAAATGGCATGATCCAAAACAATCTTGGTCTGCTTTACATGAACAAAAGCATGTCTGACTCCACCTATTTCCATTTGACTAACAGTGAGAAAAATCTTAAAGAGAACAAAGCGGTGGCAGCCGGAAACATTCTGAATTTCCTTACAAGGAAAGGACTAACAACAGAAGCCGACTCAATCAGCAGTCAGGGACTTTTTGAAGATGTAATTGCATATCAGACAAACAAGCTTTCTATTTTAAATTTCAATGGTAAAAAGTATAAGTCAGGATTAAAAAATGATTTTATCAGAGACAGTATTTTATCTCTGGAATCTTTTTCCTATCTGAATAATTTAACATTAAATCATCTTCAAGATGGTAACAAAGAAATTCTTGATCAACTTCAATCATTTGCAAAATGGCAGGGAAATGAGGATTATAAAGAACAACTCACTTACTTAACTGCGTTATATTTCTATTATAACAATGAAGGTTTGAAAGGAAAGGAGATACTTGACAACATCAGGTTAAACTCCTCTTTTGCGTCAACTTACAATTCTGTTCTTGGTCTTTGGATGATGCAGCACGATCTATATAAGGTTGCAATAGACTATTTCTCCCAGAGCAAAGCAGAGCTTAAAAGCTCTAATATTCTTTATTATGCCATTTCACTTATGGAAACCGGAGACCTTGAAGGCAGTAAATTCATATTAATGCAGCTCAATTCGATTCCAGATAAGAACATAAATAAAATCACTGAGAATCTTCTTCAAATCATTAATACTACCTCCATTGCAGAAGTTAAATCATGGAGTGACGAACTGAAGCTTCAGTTTATCCATTATAAAAAAGCTTCTTTAAACCTAGAGCAAATAAAAGAGCTTTTTAATTCTATGTCACGTGGAAATGCAAAAATAGAAGTAACAGCAGACCTTATGGACTTTTATCTTTCTCAAAATAAGATACAAGAAGCAGATTACTTCTTCGGTGCACTTGGGGTAATTGAAAAGGAGGATAATGATTCTCAAAGCTTTTTAAACAGAATTTACCTCAAGTACCTTGTGCATAAAGGTGAATATGAAGAGCTCAACAAGCAACTTTCTCAGGTTTATCTGAATGAAGACGACTCAAGACTTAAATCATATTTTTCAGCTTTATATGGTGAAGCCAGGAACAATACCAAAGATGCAAAGCTGAATTTCGATAAAGCATTACAGCTAAATCCATTCAATGAAGAGGTTCGTATTGCTGCGGCATTATTTTATCAAAAAAATAACGAGTCGGAGAAGGCTTATGACATCTTGTTAAAAGGAATTGAGATCAACAGATATAGTGTTCCGCTTATTAAGGCTTATGTCCTGCAGGCAGTAAGGATAAACCTGGTTTCTTACGGAGAAAGTATTCTTGAAGATTTAAAGCTTTATGTGAGTGCTTCAGAGTTTTCACAATTCTTTAAAGTCTTTCAGGATGAGATTGTTAAAAATCAAGATGCCGAATAATATGAAAATATATACCAAGACAGGAGATCAGGGACAAACGAGTCTATTATCAGGTGGCAGAGTTTCTAAATCTGATATCAGAATAGAAGCTTATGGCACAGTCGACGAGCTTAACTCCTACCTTGGTCTGGTGAGAGATCAGGAAGTGAATAAAGTACGAAGTGAACTCCTTGAAGAGATCCAGGAGAAGCTTTTTGTTATAGGAGCAATTCTAGCGGCAGGAAAAGACCCTGAGAAAATGAAACTGCCGCAGGTGTTAAACGAAGACGTGGAAAAACTGGAAGCTGAAATTGATATGATGGAAGGAGCATTATCCCCTCTGAAGAACTTTATTCTTCCAGGGGGGCATCAATCTGTTTCCTATACTCATATTACCAGATGTATTTGCAGAAGAGCCGAAAGACTGGTAATAGCCTTACATGAACAACATCCGGTAAACACTATTATTATTATTTATCTTAATCGCCTTTCTGATTATTTATTTGTTCTTTCAAGGAAAATGTCCCTTGAACTAGGAGTTGAAGAACATGTCTGGAAAGGCAGAAAAGCCTGAACAGGTCTAAGATTAATTTTGTTTTATCCTTTTAAAAACATATATAATAAGCATGACAAACGAACAATACAAAGATCTAAAAGGCAGAGTTGCTGCTTTGAGGAGGTATCTTTGACTACGACAACAAAGTAGAACAGATAGCAGAATCAGAAAAAATTACAACAGCAGCCGATTTCTGGGACAATCCTAAAGAAGCTGAAGCGACACTTAAATCCATTAAGTTACTAAAGGTCTGGACGGATTATTACAAACAGGTTGAAGATAGCTTCAATGACTTTGAAACCCTTTATGAATTTTACGAAGCCGGGGATGTGGACGAGACAGAGATTGAAAAGGAATTCAATAAGGTTTCCAAAGATGTAGAAGGACTTGAATTCAAAAAAATGCTTAGCGGCGAAGAAGATCAGTTAAGCGCTATTATTGAAATCAATCCTGGTGCAGGAGGTACAGAAAGCAATGACTGGGCCGGAATGCTTATGCGGATGTATATCATGTGGGCAGAAGCCCATAAATTTGGTGTAAAAGAAGTCAACTATCAGGCTGGTGAAGTTGCCGGTGTAAAATCTGTAACTTTGGAGATCACAGGAGATTTCGCTTATGGGTACCTGAAATCAGAAATCGGGGTACACAGACTTGTTAGAGTCTCACCTTTTGATTCAGGAGGAAGAAGACATACTTCCTTTGCCAGTGTCTTTACATATCCGGTGGTAGATGATACGATTGAGATTGATATCAACCCAGCAGACATTGAATGGGATACATTCAGAGCTGGAGGAGCTGGCGGACAGAACGTAAACAAAGTAGAAACTGCAGTACGATTGAAGCACAAACCTTCCGGACTTGTGATAGAGTGTCAGCAGGAACGTTCACAGATACAAAATAAAGACAAGGCTTTGAAACTTTTAAAATCCAGGCTTTATCAGATAGAAGTAGACAAGAAAAACGAAGCAAGAGCAGCCGTAGAAAGCACAAAGAAACGAATAGATTTCGGATCCCAGATACGCAATTATGTGCTGCATCCTTATAAACTCGTCAAAGACTTAAGAACAGGGATAGAACGCACCGATGTTCAGAATGTGCTTGACGGAGATCTGGATGAATACATCAAAGGATTTTTAATGGAAGCATAAATTCTATAGGCCCTGACCTTTGTTGGGGCCCTATTCTTAGCCTTTCATCGGGCCCTCCCTCCTTATCTCATCAACTCCTCTTTTCCTGCTATTAAGCATAGAATTACTATTCAAAATTTAGTAAGTAAAAAATAAGGCTTTATCTACTTCAAAAATCATCAGATTGCAAAAAGACTATAAAATAATACACTAAAACATCTTCTTTTCAAAAACGAACACACCTAATTAGTTTAATTTTTTATTTAAATAATACCAAAAATGCAGGATAATAAAATTTATTCTGATTAAAAAATTTTTTCATTTAAAAAATGTAACCTTTTTTAAATGTAGCAACACACAATTGATTTACAACGAATTTAAGGGGGTTTTGTTTGCCTCCTATTATTTTTCTTTGTATTCTCGCAGATTCGTCAAAAAAAATTTTAAACTATTTAACCAAATAATCACACTTAAACATGAGAAAAAAGCTACCACCGAAAATCTCCCGGAGAGGTAATTTTATTACATCTCCGAGAATTTTTAAGATTGCGTTAACCCTCGCTGTCATTTTAGTCGGCTTTATGCAGGCAATGGCACAGGATGCAATTCCTATCACAGGAAGAATAGTATCCGATGATGGGGAAAGTATACCAGGAGTTACCATTGCTATCAAAGGAACTTCAGCTGGAACTATCACTGACGAAAATGGAGATTTCTCCATATCAGTACCGGATAGCAATGCAGTACTTGTTGTAAGCTATATTGGTTTTGTAACACAGGAAGTAAAAGTAGGGAGTCAGACAGTTGTAAATGTGAAGCTGCCAGCAGACAACAAACTTGACGAAGTTGTTGTCGTTGGTTACGGAACACAGAGGAAAGAAGACGTTACAGGTTCTGTAACTGTTGTAAAATCAGCGGAACTTAACAAAAACGTTGTTATCGATGCGACCCAGTCAATCCAGGGTAGAGTAACAGGGGTTAGCGTTACACAGAACAGTGGAGCCCCAGGTGCACCTTTATCCGTAAGAGTCAGAGGGGTTGGTACGATCAACGGCTCCAGTCCCTTCTATGTCGTAAACGGTGTTCCGGTACTTGATATCAGCACTATTAACTCAAACGATATTGAATCTATGAGTATCCTTAAAGATGCTGCTGCTGCTGCAATTTATGGATCAAGAGCTGCAAACGGAGTTGTCCTTATCACAACAAAAGGAGGAAGCCCTAAAAAAACAACTTTTGATTTTAACTATCTGACCGGTGTTTCTCGTGAATGGAAAAGATATAACCTTCTCGATGCCAAAGAATGGGCAACATTAAGAAATGAGGCTTCTATGACAGATAACGGTACAGTTCTTTACAACCCTGATACAATAGGTGCGGGAACAGACTGGCAGGATCAGATATTCAGAAAAGCAATGATGAAGAGCTATTCATTGAATGCTTCAGGAGCAACGGATAAGCTTAGTTATTATTTGGGAGGTGGTTATCTGTCTCAGGAGGGTATTCTTAAAAACTCTGCTTATGAAAGATACACTTTTAATACAAAACTTGATTACCAGCTTGCAAAAAGATTGAAAGTTGGAACTTTCATGAACATTGCATCTTTTAATCGTAAGCAGTTATATGACGGAGATCCATACAACTCTATCATTGCAAACTCTTTGAATATGGACCCTATCACGCCATTGTATTCAGGCCTTGGCGGTGATTCGATTTTCGGATCAGGTGCAACAAGAACAGATGTTCCTAACCCACTTGCCAGACTAACTTACTACAACAACAGATACAAAGGTTTTAATTTCCTTGGCAGCTGGTTTGCAGAATACGAGATTATTAAAAACCTGAAAGTTAAAACTTCATTGGGATATCTATATAACAACTTAGACAACCAACAATTTAATGGGAAATATTTCGTATCTGCGAATGAAAACCTTCAAGAGTCTCAAGTTGTAATGCAACAAAATCAGAACAAAAACCTCATCTGGGAAAACTCTGTAACTTACGAAAAAACAGTTGCCGAAAATCATAAACTTTCCGGCCTTTTTATGTTTGGAGCTCAGAATAATACTGCTTCATACTTTCGTGGAGCAAAAAATAACACATTTAACAATGATCCAAGCCAGTGGTATTTGAACTCAGCAACCGGAACCGCTACTGCGAACTCTCAAATGACTGAATACTCTATGCTATCTTATTTATTCAGAATCAACTATGAATTTAAAGATAAGTATCAGCTTCAGGTTAACACAAGATATGATGGAACCTCTAGATATTTGGACAAGAACAAATATGGTATTTTCCCTTCTATAGCTGCAGGTTGGATTTTATCTGAAGAAACATTCATGCAACCAATCAAATCTTATGTAAACTATTTTAAATTGAGAGGTAGCTACGGTAAACTTGGTAACCAGGACAATCCGGCCAGATATGCAGAATACCCTACCACAACCAACATATTTTCAGGATATAACTATGGTGGATTTTTCGGAAGTGCTCCTCTCGGATCAGGTAACAAAGACCTCAAATGGGAAACAGTCACTACTTCCAACATCGCTGTTGATTTAAGATTTTTGAATAACCGACTTGCGTTCACTGCTGAATATTTTACAAAGAAAACAGCAGATATGATTTACAGAAAGCAGGTACCATACTATGCAGGAACAGAAGAGCCTCCTTTTGTCAACGGTGGAACTATGCTAAACAAAGGTTTAGAGCTTGCTGCTGATTACACTAACTGGATAGGAAAACTACAATATAACGTTGGTGTAAACTTCACAACAATTAAAAACAAAGTAACCAAATTAGAAGATCCGATTTATCAAGGACAATTCAGAACTGTATATACCAACATTACCCAACAAGGAAGTCCAATTGCCCAATTCTATGGATGGGAAACAAACGGAATCGTGCAGACAGCTGAAGAGGCAGCTGCACTTCAAACCGCACAACCAGGTGTACGTCCTGGAGACTTCAAATTTAAAGATCTTGATGGTGACGGTATTATTACTGATAAAGACAGAACTACCCTTGGAAGCCCACTACCAAAATTCACTTATGGTATTAATGGAAATGTAGCTTACAAAGGATTTGACTTCTCATTGTTATTACAAGGAAGCTACGGAAACAAACTTTTCAATGGAAGCAAATACACACTTGAAGGTGGTGTTCCAAACTCCAACTTTTCAGATGCTATGCTTGACAGATGGACTGGTACTGGAACTTCAAACGATGTTCCAAGAGTATCTTCAAACGATGTAAATAATAACAGAAGACCTTCTAATTATTATGTAGAGAGTGGTTCATTCTTAAGAGTAAGATCTATGCAGATAGGTTATACACTGCCGGATAAATTACCTCAACTAGTGAAACTGCAAAAGGTTAGAGTGTTTATTATGGCTCAGAACCTATTCACGTTTACTAAATATTCAGGACTTGATCCGGAGATCGGAACTTACACACCTGACTTCAACGTGACTAGTTCATACCTTGACATAGGAGTTGACAAAGGAGGTACTTACCCACAAGCCAGAACGTGGTTTTTCGGAATCAATGCTTCATTTTAATTAATCACCTTCAAAATCGTATTAACAATGTTTAAAAAAATATATCCATTTATCGGTTTAATCGTGATCAGCACGTTGGGAGGTTGCAAGAAAGATTTTCTTGACAAGACTCCTCAGGCTGCTGTTACAGACGAAAACTACTATAAGACTGCATCTGATCTAAACAGTGCAATAAACGCTGCATACGACCCAATGGGTTGGGAAACTGAAAGAAAAGGTCAGATTTACGCTAATCTTTTCTTCTTTGGAGACGTTGTTTCTGATGATGCAATAAAAGGCGGTAGCGGAACCAGTGATATTCCTGATTTTCACGCACTCGAAACTTTCATAGGAAATGCCGGCTTACCTGCACTTTTATTACCATGGCAAAGAAACTATACTGGTATTTATAGAGCTAATCTCGTAATTGAAAGAGCTCCTCTTTCAAATGCAGATGAAGCTACTAAAACCAGAGTTATTAATGAGGCCAAGTTTTTAAGAGCTTACTATCACTTCGAACAGGTAAAAATGTATGGAGATGTACCATTGGTAACAAAAGTACTTGGTGCTAACGATTACAATCTGGGCAGAACCCCGGCAGCTGAGGTTTACAAACAAATAGAAGCTGACCTTAAAGACGCTTCTGCCCTTCCTCAAAAAGGTGGAATTGAGACAGGAAGAGCAACAAGAGGTGCTGCGTTAGCTTTACTTGCAAAGGTTCAAATGTATCAGACTCGTACAGATTTGGGAAAATGGAATGAAGTGTTAACCAATGCTGAATCTGTAATTAATTCAAAAATTTATGACCTGGAAAAAAAATATGCTGATGTCCATACAGTAGCAAAAGAAAATGGAATTGAGTCTATTTTTGAAATTCAAAGCAATACTAAAGTTGGTGGAGCGGCTGGGGATAACAACTCAGACTGGTCTCTCGGGAATGAAGGTACATTTATCAACGTTATGTTCAGAGGAAGAGATAATGGAGGTTGGGGTTTCAACTGTCCTTCTCTTGACCTTTTGGAAGAGTTTAAGAAAGAAAAGACAGTTGATGGCCATGATGACCCTCGTTTAAAAGCAACCATAATCCAGGATGGAGATTCTGTATTTAATGAAAAGTACAAAGCGGATATCAATTCTTATCCTTATACAGGAACTTATTGCAGAAAATATGTGGAACCTCAAAGTTTATTTGGATTAAACCAAAGTGATGGACCTTCCAACTATAGAATTATCAGATATGCAGATGTATTGCTTATGGCAGCAGAAGCAGCTAATGAATTGGGTATGACTGAAAAAGCTCTTAAATATCTGAAAGAAGTAAGAGACAGAGTTAATATGCCCGAAGTCACTGAGGTTAATAAGGATAGATTAAGAGAAATCATTTGGCGTGAAAGAAGGGTTGAACTTGCCCTTGAAGGTCATAGATTCTTTGACATCGTAAGACAAGGAAGAGCTGCTCAGATTATGGGAAAAACTTATACTTTCAGCAATGCCCAGGAAGTATTCCCAGTACCTCAGGCAGAAATTGATATGTCAAAAGGAAAAATTAAGCAAACAACAGGATTAAAATAACATTTAAATCTTAATTAACATGAATATCAAAAGACTTTCCTTATATATTCTTATTACAGGAGTAATTTTTTCCTCCTGCAAACCGCAAAAGGGTAAAGATAAAGATTTACCTGCTCCTTCTTCTGCGGACTTCGTATTTGAGAGAAAAATAGACCCGGCAGATCCAGATGATAAAAACACTTATACTTTCAGGAATACAACTCCTGGAGTGTTTATTACTTCATGGGATTTTGGAGGAGTAGCAAAATCTAAAAACCCAAATGAAACCGTTTTCTTTGGCTATAAAGGTACTTACAAAATAAAGTTGCTTACTACCTCTGCTGGTGGCACTACAACAATTACTAAAGATCTGGTAATTGAAGAGAATAGCCCTTATGCAGCAGATTTTACAATAGAAAACGTAAATGATTATACATTTAAGGTAACTTCTACTACTCCTGGCCCACAGGATTTAACATTTAAATATGCAAATGGAGATAGTTCCAAATCTGGTGTTTCTACTGTATATTTCCCTTTTAAAGGATCTTATGACATTTCCTTGAAAGTGAAAACCGCTAAAGGATCATCAACCATTACCAAGCAAGTGAATGTTGCAAATGATGACCTTTCCAATCCTGATCTTAACGATCCTATTGTTAAATTTTTAACAGGTGGTCTTGATGCTCCTAATGGAAAAACATGGGTGATGGTATCTGCTGGTAAAAGTGGTGGTGTTGGTCCTCTAAATACTTTAACTCCTGACTGGTGGGATCAACCGATGGGCTTCGGAGGTGATGCTTGGGACAAAGGTATGCTGAGCAATGAGTTTACATTTAACCTTCGTCAATACCAATATACTCCTAAGAGTAATAATGTAACCGTGCACTGGAACTTTGCAAAAGAGTTAACCGGTTCAGCAAGACCTAAAGATCAGGACACTTATTACTCTGATCCTAAACATACAAAAGCTCCTTTTATTATCAGAAATGCAAACTCTGGTGTAGGAACTGGCTATACATTGGACTTTGGCAATGGAAGCTACCTTGGATATTATGACAGACGTTACAATCATGATATTGTAAGAATATCTGCTGACACTTTGTACATCAGACATCACTACAATGATGACCCCACGGCAGACCCTGCAGGAGACGGTGGTGTAAGATACTTCACATTAGTACCCAAGAAGTAATTGATTATAAAAGTTATTATTGAAAAGCCCGGGAAAATTTCTCGGGCTTTTTTGTTATACAAATTTGTAATTTCATTTCATTTTCATCCCTCTACCCTATTAAAAATAACCATTTGTGGTTATTGACCTATGCTCATTTTTTGGCAAATATTACACTGTGATTTTTCATTAATAATATTTTGGGGAGTTCAATCAGCTATGTTAAACAACGACAACTTTATTATCTGAAGTTGTCGTTGTTCATTTGCCCCATGTCCTTAAAAGTCGTACCAACCTTTCTCTTACCAAGTTTTAAATCAATCACAACTAAAGCTCATTCTACCTATCTTCAAACATCAATTTTCATTTAGCAATAATTATCTTTAAAGTTAAATAGGAACATGCTATTCGTAGCTGTTAGTCTATAATTGATCAACTCTCCGTCCAACGTTCTCTCTTCAAACATTAAAAATAACCATTAGTGGTTATTGACCTCAGCCCATAATTTTACAATTTTTGTGTCGTGATTATTAAGTAATACTTGGGAAGTTCAACCAGCTAATTTTTTTTACCTAAACTAAACTAAAACGGCAGACTCATTTTGAATCTGCCGTTTTTTTTATGCTTAACCCTTAAGAATTACATCTAAATTTATTATTATTATACCCTGATATATCGAACCTTTTGAGGGGTCAATCTATTTTTTCACAAAATCTTTTTTATTAACTAAACTTATTCTTTTATGGGTATTACCAATTTGCAGAAAAAATATACCGAACTGAATGTCATTAATGAGGAGATTGTTTCTTTAGCAAATGAGCCTGATATATATTTTCAAATTGAAAAAATAAAAAAGCTACAGGAGATATATCCGCATTTGAAACACTCCCCTAATATCATTTGTGTTATAGATATTTTAACTCAGGAATATCTTTTTGTAAGTGACAACATCCTTGCTATTCTAGGCCATGAGCCTTACGATATATATAAAGAAGGTTTCAGAAAGACATTCTCATTATTTGCGCCAAATCAGCTTAAAATAATACTGGAAAAAATATTTCCTACAATGTTTAAATTTTTCAACCAACATAAACAATCCGGAAATATAATGGATCTGAAAATCTCATTTTCTGCATTAATGAGCCACAAAGATGGCTCTCAAAGATGGTACTTGAATCAGATCACTGTTGTGAGGCAAAATGAAGATAATAATCCGCACTGGCTACTAAAACAGGTTACAGATATACATGATTTCAAAAATGACAATTTTATAACCTTTGTTATTGCTCAAAAAAACCAAAATGGTATATATCGTAACACATATAAAGAATCCTTTTTATGTGATGAGGAATCAACCAATTTAACAGAAAGAGAAATTGAAATTTTACACCTCATGAGCCAGGGATTTTCAAGCAGAGAAATCGCAGAGGCTCTTTTTATCAGCCTGCATACAGTTTACAAGCACAGAAAAAATATGTTGAAGAAAATGGATGTAAAAAGATCCGGAGACCTGATGAAAGCAGCAATGAAAGCAGGCTTAATTTGAAGCCTTCCATGAATGACTTTATTTTCTCGACTAAAAAACAATCATGAATTTAATTATAGCTCAAACCTTAAAAAAGCTATAAAAATAACCAATATTGGTAATTGCCCCCTTGCTTAAACCTTTCTAATATTGTCTTATTAAGTTTTACTCAGATAATATTTATCCGATCGATAATAATATTACAATCTAAGATTACGGCGAAGTTTGAATTAAGTGCTCAAATCATTTTTTAATATCTTTTTGCCTTAGAGAGGCTGTCTCAGGATTTGAGGCAGCTTTTTTTTTGACTGTTGGATGATTTTTCTTTAACCATTCTTCTAGTGAAGAAATTCTTTCTGATCCCCCGATTACAGTTCTTTTCAATATTTAATTTATCTTTCATACATACCCATACTTTTCTAAAATACCTAAAAATCGGTATATTTACTAGCACAATGCATTTTCTAAGGTTGCATTTTTATGACAGGATAAATTAATTTATTAAATTTTTATTACATTTTTTATGAAAAGTATCCAACCAATTAAGACTAATCTAGATTATTACAGACAAGCAAGTAAAGTAATCTGGAAATATGTCCCAATTGATATTATTCAATTTAAGACGAATGAGAAACCGACAAATTTACCTCAATTCCGATCACTCACGGCATTATTTCCAAGTGTTGTATGTGCAATAGACATAAAGTCCAAAGAATATCTATATGTAAGCAACAATATCGCAAGCACACTTGGATATTCCCCAGAGGAATTTTACACTGAAGGTTTTCTTAAGACTATCAAACTTTTTCCTTTATCTCAGCTGGAAATTGTTCTTGAAAAAATCTTCCCGCTAATGTTTGAAACGCTTGAAAAATATAGTACATCTGATAATGTTGAAGACTTAAAAATATCTTATTGCACCTTAATTAACCACAAGGATGGACATCAGCATTGGTTTCTTCACCAAATAACTGTTTTAGTAAAAGATGAAAATAATAAAGCTCATATTTTAATTAAACAGGTGACAGACATTAATCACTATAAAACCGATGACAACATCATATTTACTGTTGATAAGAAAGATGCTCATGGAGTATACCATAACATATTTAAAAAATCCTTTTTATCTAAAAACATAGAGCATGCTCTATCAGATAGAGAAATTGAAGTACTTCATTTAATGGGACAGGGTTATACTAGCAAAGAAATTGCAGATTCTTTATTTGTAAGTGAACATACGATTTATAAGCACAGAAAAAATATGCTTAAAAAGATGAATGTGAAAAGATCTGGTGATCTTTTAAAGAAAGCTATGGGGTCAGGAATTATCTAGATTAAATATAGCTCTAACAGATTTTCTCTATGGTTAATGAATAATAAAATTATAAACACCTTATAATAAGCCATGATATAATTCTCTTCCTAAAAGAATACAATGTAACAAAAGATGCAAATCAAATATTTTCGTCTTTACTTTAATTTTTTAGATTTGATTTTTTCAAAACTCTTGTTTTACTTTAACATTCTTCAAACTATATTTTACACAAAAATGGAAAGAATACTTGGAATTGGTTCCAGAGTTAATCACAATAGATTCGGCGAAGGAATAGTTGCCGGCACAAAACTGGGAAATTACAGGATCGGCTTTTTTGGAAAAGGAATTATTGAAATCCCTAAAGATTCTGAAGAAATTGAAGTACTGGAATTGCTTGCTCCTGAAGGACATATGATCAGCACCGATGATGTTGAAACTACACTGATCGACATTCTCAGAAAATGGTCAGATCTGTCTGAGGTAGTACATATTGCAGATAAATGGAAAAAAGGCACATTGGTTATAAAATCTTATGATGATTCTGTAAAGCCTAAGGAAGTACCTCTTGACACCTTCTTTCACAAAATCGTAATGCTAAGAGACCGATTAAGAGTTCTGGAACAAAAGATTAATGCACACCCTGTCATGACTGATAGTGAAAAAGTAGATATGCAGCAGTATATTACCCGCATTTATGGTTCATTAACAACATTCAACGTTTTATTTAAAAATTCATCACAGGTGTTTGTTGGAGAAAAAGGAAAAGAATAATAAAACCAAACCTCTGCTCTTTTAAAATTTAATCTTTAATAATAAAAAAAGCGGATCATGTTTAGCATGATCCGCTTTTTTTATTCTGGACTTACAATTTACTTTATTTTAATCATCCTTACTGCCTCTTTTCTACCAGAAGCATAAATTACATTTAAAACATATACACCCTGCTCCAAATCTCCCCCCAAGTTAATTTCCTGTCCTCCCGCGACTCTTCCTTCTGAAGCAATCTCTTCACCCAGAAGGTTTATAATCGAATAGCTTCCGATGTCTTCATTTACTACAAACCTGAAGTCTGAATTACTAGGATTAGGATATAATTTCAACTGCAAAGATGATGATCCTGAATGAATGCTGGATATAACCGGAGCTACATTAATTGTTACAGGAACTGATGGCATCTTTGCTCCATTATCATCTGTTGCTACCGCAATAATTGTATAAATACCATCTCCGGGATCTAACCATGTAAATTCAAATGGAGCATTAGCAGCAGTACCTAAGAGTTTACTTCCGATGTAAAATTCAACTTTTGATATCTGTCCATCTGCATCTGAAGCATCTGCTGTTAAAATTATTTCTTCTGAAGATAAAAGTATATCATTATTTCTCGGAGAGGTGATTTTTACCGCGGGTGACTGATTTGACACTGTAGTCAATAGCAACGGAGATGATACTGCCACAGCTCCATGGCTGTCAGTCACCTTAACAGTAATGCTATATGAGCCCGCTCCTGGTACAGTCCAGTTAATATTAAATGGAGCCGAAGTTAAAGTTCCTATTAAAAGTGATCCATTATAGTATTCAACCTTTGTAACACTTCCATCAGGATCGCTTACAGATATGTCAAAATTAACAGATGAGCCAACTTTAATTGTACTGTTGTTTAAAGGAAAATTTACTACCACAAGTGGAGGTTGATTGTCATTTACCGTAAATGATACTACAGAACTAGTTGTCGTTCCCCCATTATTATCTGTTGCTTTGGCCGTTATGGAATAAGTCCCCACAGACAGATCAGACATTGTATAGCTATAAGGCGCGGCGAGATCTGTTCCTATCAGGAGATCTTCCGAATAAAATTCCACTTTAGCAACTGAGCCATCTGAATCTGTTGCATCAACATTTATTATTACAGAAGCCGGAGCTACAAACGCTGCATTATTTGAAGGTGATGTTATGGTAACCAAAGGTGGCTGGTTTACGGTCAATAAAACAGGAGAAGAGACTGTTACGCCACCTTTATCATCAGTAGCTTTAGCTGTAATGGTGTATTTTCCCGCAGGCACAGAAGTCCAGCTGAAACTGTATGGAGCCGAAGCATCACTTCCCAGAAGTGTAGTACCGTTATAGAATTCAACTTTTGAAATCAATCCATCTTCATCCGTTGCATCTGCTGTAATGATAACATTTTCCGGAGCTGTAAAGGATGCATTGTTAAGAGGAGCCGTAATAGAAATCTGAGGAACTTGGTTCACAACAATGGTTATTGCAGAAGAAGTCGAAACTCCGCCTTTATCATCTGTAGCTTTCGCAGTTAAAGTATAAGTACCTGCTGTAAGATTTGGTATAGTAAAATTATAAGGTGAGGTATTATCACTTCCCAGCAATGTGGTTCCATTATAAAACTCCACTTTCACTATAGATCCATCAGTATCAGAGGCTGATGCAGTCAAAGAAACATTTGAAGCCGGGTCCTGAAGAACTGTATTATTTGCAGGAACCGTCAAGGATACAGATGGAAGTTTATTAGCATTCACAACAACTATAACAGGAGTACTTTGGGATGATGCTCCGTTATTGTCTGTTGCTTTTGCAGTGATTGTATATGTGCCTGCAGCAACATTTTTCCATTCGTAAGAGTATGGGGCCGTTGCATCGCTTCCCAATAAAGTACTTCCGTTGTAAAACTCCACCTTGGTTATATTACCATCCGGATCAGCTGCATTTGCAGTGATTGTAAAGGATGCTACTGCAACATAAGTAGTATTATTTGCAGGAGCAGTAATACTCACTGATGGTAATTTATTACCTGCAACTACGTCAACATAATTAAGGTTTATCTCATCAGAATCGAAAACGATTTTCATGATTTGTTTTCCGGCAGTTAAAGAAATTGCAGGAATGATAACTGTCTGCCATTCCTGGAAATCGCCTGTATTGGGAACTTTAATCACCCCCGTAACATTCACCCCATTCATTTCAATATGCATGGTTTTTCCAGCAGCAGTTGCGGCCACTCTTACTTTAAAATTGTATTGTCCAGTCTCCGACACATTCACAGTATATTCCAGCCATTCACCTTCGACAGTCCAACCGATATTATACCCTTCTCCTACATCAGTTGATGCTTCAATATCAACATCGTCTGTTCTGAACGCTTCCCCCCTGTTCCCTTCATCAGAATCAGAATAAGCAAGGCCACTTCCTCCCAGATCATAATTTTCAGCTTCTATTTTTCCTGGAATAGGCCAGGCCTCACCTCCATAGGGTGTTTGAGGAACTGTTACAGTAATCTTTACAGGTGTTGAGGTACCAATACCTCCTCTATCATCAGTAGCTTTTGCAGTTATGGTATAAGTTCCGGGAGAAACTTCTTCCCAGGTATAAGTATATGGAGAAGTAGTTGCTGAGCCAAGAAATGTAGTTCCATTGTAGAACTCTACTTTGCTGACCGTACCATCAGCATCTGTTGTACTAGCAGTAAACGTTATATTAGCCCCTCCTTCAAAAATTGCATTATTGGCAGGAGCTGTGATTGAAACTGTTGGAACTTTGTTTGCAGTTACAACAACAGTAATTGCTGTTGAGGTAGTAGCAGCCCCGCTGTTATCAGTAGCCTTAGCTGTGATGGTATGGGTTCCCGCAGCAACTCCTGTCCAGGCAAAAGAATAAGGAGAAGTAGTTGAGTATCCCAGTAGGGTGGTACCGTTATAATATTCCACTTTACTGATTTTCCCATCTGTATCTGCGGCATCTGCAGTGAGGAAAACGCTTGAACCGGCTGCAAAAGTAGCATTGTTTGCAGGCGCAGTAATAGAAACTGTTGGAGGAGTGTTTACGACACAGGAAATAAAATTATCAGCAACGGATAATTTGGTTTTCATATATGCTCCCGAAGGGGAAAGGTCATTCCAGGCATCCGCATCGCAGGCACCGGGGTTAAGAGCTGCTGAAGCTTCATCTTTATCACAATAACTCCAGTTGATCCAGCTTATTTTCTTTGAATTCATCCAATTGACCCAGTTATCAAATTCAGAAAGATAAGGACCACCGTTACCGCTTGCGTCAGAAGAGCCACATTCAGTTACAAAAAGTGCTTTACCCTTTGCGATTGCAGCATCCCCTTTTTGTCTTAAAGATGCGCCATGTGTACCACTATAAAAATGTAGTGAATACATCAGGTTTTCATAGTTTAAAGGATCATTGGCTGCAATGTCAACATCCTGACTCCAGTTTGGAGTACCTACAATGATAATTGTACTTGGATCAATAGCTCTGATTACTGGAATTACAGCATTTGCATAAGTCTTTACAGTAGACCAGCTGACGCCGTTTGGTTCATTACAGATTTCAAACAACACGTGTTTTTTTCCACCGTGTTTAGTTGCCATATAAGCCCAGAATTCTTTCGCTTCGGTAAGGTTAGCATTCGGATCGCCGGGAGTCAGCACATGCCAGTCGATCATACAATAGATACCTCTTTTCTCACATTCATCTACCCAGGTATCGATATATGTTTTCCAATAAGAAGGGTCTGTTATATAACCCTCTTCTCGCACATACATGGCCAGACGGAAGATATCTATGCCCCAGTTATCGACAAGTTCGTCCATTGCAGAAGTTTTCATACAATTTGAAAACCATTGCAAACCATGTGAACTGAAGCCTTTAAGTTGTAAAGGATTTCCGCATTCGTTTGTCAATTGAGATCCGACCACCTTTAATTTGCCATTCATAGCAACAAGTGATCCTGCAGGGTATTGAGCAAAGCTATTCTTCCAGCAAAAAAATAATATTAGAAAAGCTATTTTTCTAATGAAAGAGAAGTGCTTCATAAATAGAATGTTTTTAATTTTATTTTGTAAAATTTCCAGATTTAAAACTGCAAATGCAATTATTGTTCATTTTATTCGACAAAAAATCTAATCCCTTAAGCAACATATATGATTATTCTAAGAAAAAATACAAATTAAAAATGGCATAGCTAGGTGATGTCAAATGTCTTGAATAAAAAATTAAACAAAAAATATTAGCATAATACAAATACTAAAAAATATACAATATCGCAACTTTTCGATTAAAGGTATTTTTTAAACCTATTATCTATTTGCAGGAATTCTCAAATATTGGGGTCTTCCTTTGCATGGGTATCAAAAAAAATCCAGATTCTACCTGATGCAGAATCTGGATTTACTCTTAAAATTTAATCTTTTATTATCTAACTTTTATTAATCTGACAGACTCTCTTTTTCCGGAAGTATATAAAACATTCAAAACATAAGCTCCGCGATCAAGCTCCTCACCGATAGTAATCTCACCTCCCCTTGTCAAATCAGTTTCCACATACACCTCTTGACCAAGCAGATTTACTACTGAAAGACTACTTATATCTTCACTAACTTTCAGATTAAAGAAATCAGGAGCCGGATTTGGATAAATGTTCAATGAATTGCCTGAAGAGCGGTTAGGTAAGCCTGTAACAACATCAGAAGGCATAATTTTTACATAATCCAGATTCATTTCATCAGAATCAAAAACAACTTTCATGATCTGGAGTCCTTCTGTCAGAAATATCCCGGGAACATCATCTGTTTGAAAGCGATACCAGTCTTTTGTATCAGGAATTAAAATAGGTCCTGTTACATCTATATCGTTTATTTCTATATGCATGAATTTTTGGCCAGGAGATTGGAAAGCAAAATTTGATGCATTTATTTTAAAGTCATATGTACCGGTATTTAAAACATTCACTGTATATACCAACCATTCGCCTTTAAGAATGTAGGCAACATGATATCCATCATTATTTTGTTCGACATCAACTCTATCTCCTCTATAATAATTTGTTAATCCAAATCCATCCAGTTCATGGAAGCCTACACCTTCACCTCCCATATCATAGTTTTCAGCTTCAATTCGACCCGGAATCGGCCATGGAACTCCTTTATATGGAACCTGAGGCTCAACTACTGTAATATTAATCTCTTTCCATGTAGATCTTTCTTTGTCATCGACGACAATAAATCTTATTTGGTAATTACCAGCTTTCACATTTTTCCATGTAAACTTGTATGGAGGACTCTGTAATTGAGCTATAATCCTATTATCATATAGTTCCGCAGATAGATTAACTACATTTATCCTATTAATACTTCCATCCTCGTCCATTGCATCAATTTCAAATTCAATATCAGCAGGTTCATAAAAATAAGAATCATTAGCCGGGGAAATCATATTTACAACTGGAGCTTTATTGGGTCGTATATCAATTGTAACAGGAGAAGAAACTGTTACTGCATCAAAATTATCTATGGCCTTCGCTGTTATAATAAAAATTCCTGGCTCTGAACCCATAAGATTGTGCTCATAAATATTATCATATCCATGATCAGTAGACCTCACTAAAACATCATTTTTGTAGATCTCCACTCTCTTAATAGTTCCGTCAGAATCAGTGGCTTTCACACGAATATTAATTTGAAGTGCTTCATAAAAGACCTGATTATTCATAGGAGCCATAATGGAAACCTCAGGCAACTTATTGTTAAAGACAGCCACTAAAACATTATTGGAAACAGTTACACTACCTTCGTTGTCAATGGCTCTTGCAGTCAGGTTAAATGTTCCTGTTGGAACTTTAATCCATTTGAAAGTAAATGGAGATGTTGTTGAAGATCCTACCAATACTTGCCCACTATAAAAATCAACTTTCGCAATAGATCCGTCAGAATCGGTGGCAACAGCCGTAAAGACTATATTGATGTAACTGGTGCCACTAATAATTGTATCCTGTTTTACTGCAGTCAATGAAATCACTGGTGGTGTGTTTTCTTCTGCAATACAATTCCCTGATACAACACAAAATAAAAATATTAGAAATACAACATTTTTAAAAATAGCTAAAAAATACTTCATACATTATTAATTAAGATTGAACATACTACAAATTTAAGAGTATTTTCAAAATTGTAACATTTCAAATTATCAAAATAAGTTTAAACATGAATTTATCTTATTATCATAATAATGCAATTATTTAATAACTCATAAACAAATGCTTTGATAGCCTGTTTTTGAATTAAAGAGTTTAATACAGAGTACAAAAGATGGCTTGTCCGGAGATTAAGAATCTGTGATTCCTTTCCGGACAAGTTCAATTCATGCATCTAAACCTTCTTCTGATTCAGGAACTCATATTTCTGAGATATCAGCTCGCTTACAAGTCCGGTCCAGCCTGTCTGGTGAGAAGCCCCAAGACCTTTCCCAGAATCCCCGTGGAAGTATTCATAAAAAAGGATATAATCTTTAAAATTAGGATCATTGTTTAACTTGTCTACATTGCCAAATACGGGCCTTTTGCCTTCTGCATTCATTGTAAACAAATTAATGAGACGATCTCCCAGATGATGAGCAATTTCATTAAGACTTAGCATATTTCCTGAGCCAACCGGGTATTCTACTTTATAATCATCTCCGAAATAATGGTAAAATTTATTCAGTGATTCAATCAGGAGGAAATTAACAGGAAACCATATAGGGCCTCTCCAGTTGGAGTTTCCTCCAAACAATTTTGAATCTGACTCTCCTGGAAGGTAACTCACTGAGAATAGATTATTATCAACTTTTATCTCATATGGCCTATCCTTGTGGTATTTGGATAATGCACGGATTCCATAATCAGATAAGAATTCCTTTTCATCCAATGCTCTTTGCAATAAGTTTTTCAGCCTTGCACCTCTAAGCAATGAAAGCAGTCTTGTCTCACCCTTCCCTGCTTCATACCATCTGGAAATCAAGACAGAAAGATCAGGACGATTTTCCAGCACCCATTCCAATCTCCTTTTAAAATCCGGAAGATCAGAGACCATTTCCGGCTCTATAGTTTCCACAGCAAACATAGGAATCAGACCTACCATTGACCTGATCTTCATTGGTATGCTTTCCCCTTCCGGCTTGTGAAGCACATCATAAAAGAACTCATCCTCATTATCCCAAAGGCTGATACCTTGACCTGCAATATTGGTAATGGCACCGGCGATATAGAGAAAGTGTTCGAAGAATTTTGTAGCCAGATCCTGATAAACAGGTCTTACCATAGCCAGTTCAGTGCTTATCTTAAGAAGGTTTAATGAATACATAGCCATCCAGCTGGTACCATCAGCCTGCTCAAGATATCCACCAGTAGGTAATTTTTGGCTTCTGTCAAATACGCCAATATTATCAAGGCCAAGAAACCCACCTTCAAAGATATTATTACCGCTTATGTCTTTTTGATTTACCCACCATGTAAAATTAAGCAGGAGCTTATGAAGGACTTTTTCGAGAAAATCATAATCGCCTTTTCCTGTAAACTCTTTATCGATCTGATATACTTTATATGCGGCCCATGCATGAACGGGAGGATTAACATCACTGAAGTTCCATTCATATGCAGGAATCTGTCCATTGGGATGCATATAATATTCTCTCAGCAGCACTACCAGTTGTCTCTTTGCAAAATTAGGATCTAACCGTGCAAGAGGTACACAATGGAATGCCAGATCCCAGGCAGCATACCAAGGGTATTCCCATTTATCCGGCATTGAGATAATATTGGAATTACTCAAATGCCTCCATTGATTGTTTCTTTTATACTTCCTTTCTTCAGGAGGTGTTGGTTGCCCAGGATCACCTTCCAGCCATTGATTTACATTAAAGTAATAAAACTGTTTACTCCACAACATTCCTGCATAGGACTGCCGCTGAATCATTCTTAATTCCGGGTCTGTAACATTTTTCTGTAGATCATTATAAAATGCATCAGCTTCATTAAGCCTCAGCCTGAATATATCATCAAACTCCTCAAACGCTCCATGATGTGACTTGTCTGTAAGTCTGAGCTTGACTACTTTTGTTTCACCAGGTGCAAAATCAAGCTCATACAATGCTGACGCTTTCGTTCCCTCTTTAAAATTTACAGCTTCAACCTTCCCTTCAACTATATAATCATTTATACCATCTTTAGAGTAAGCAGTAGAGTTGGCAAAATTGTATAGTCTTTTATAGTTGGTTTCATTTTCACAGAAGAGGAATCTGCTGTGATTTTCTGCATATAAATGAAAAGTTTTATAGGGTCTGTAATTTATGCTGATTTCATCATTAGAAACAGCTTGCATGGAAGGCTTAAAAATTTTATTATCCCATGACCATGTATTTCTGAGCCAAACTGTAGGTAAAACAGTGAGTTTGCAATGATCATCTCCCCTGTTGGTAATACTTATCTTTACTAAAATATCTTCCTTGTCAGCCTTTGCATATTCAACGAAAACATCATAGTAGCGATCATCATCGAAAACTCCGGTTTCCAGAATTTCATATTCCGGATCTGCTTTTGTCCGTTTTCCGTTCTCTTCAACTATTTTAGAATAAGGGAATGCTCTTTGAGGATATTTGTAGAGCATTTTCATATAAGAATGAGAGGGCGTATTATCAAGGTAATAATATAACTCCTTGCAATCTTCTCCATGATTTCCTTCGTTCCCGGAGAGGCCATAGAGTCTCTCTTTCAGTATCGGATCTTTACCATTCCAGAGTGCAAGAGCAAAACAAAGTAGTGATTTATTATCTGAAATGCCTGCAATGCCTTCTTCCCCCCATCTATATGCCCTGCTTCTGGCCATATCATGAGAGACAAATTCCCAGGCACTTCCGGAAGCACTATAATCTTCCCTTACAGTACCCCATTGCCTTTCTGTTAAATATGGACCCCACTTCTTCCATCCGATACTTTCTTTGTATTGTTTTACACGTTCACGTTCAGGATTCCAGCTATTTTCCATTAATTAAATAAAAAATAATAATACAATAAATTACATAAAAACATAGGGCGTAAAACCCTATGCTGAAAAACTTTTAATATCATTGACTTTTAACCTACACTTAAAGGATTTTCCTCACCCCCTAAAACTTAAAAATCATCTGCAGCGGAAAAATGAGACGCCAGACATGGCGTCTCTACCGCTCTAATTCGCTTTTACATTCTCATAACCTACCATGTAGGTCTTTGGTGTCAGAGTCTTAACAACTTCCTTTTTCTGCTTTCCATTTTTATCAACCATCTGTATTTGATTGTAATCTTCCTCTATCTTAATATCAACAATGATTTCAACGTTTTCTTCCTTTGGTATGATAATATATTGGTTTTCCACTTTAGGATCCGGTTTGATAGAAGCATGCTTAGAAGTAACGTACATAGTATGCTTTACATTTTCTATTCCTCCTTCGAGCTTTACTTTGATCTTGTTTTCCTTGTTCTTTATCAAATATGTAATAAGGTTTTCCGAATCACCCTCTACAAGGTAAATATTTGCCTTTGGAGCTGCCCCTTCTTTAGGTCTCCCCTGAGCAAAAATATTCAGTGAAACAAAAGTTAATGCCAGGATAATTATAGTTCTTAATGCCATTATGTTTTATCTATATTTGTATATTAAATCTACAGAAATAATCCCGAAAGGTTATTTTATTCGGGCAATCTCAATACTTTTTTTATTCACTTTAACTAAGCTTCCCTCATTATATTTTTCCAGATAAACTGCTGTGGACTTTTCCTGACTTTTGATCCATCCCTCGCCTAGAAATTTTCCATTTGGAGTAAACACAATGCTTCTACGATTGGTAAGGTCATTTACAAGCCAATAAGAAATATTAGCCGCTATTGAATGGATATATTTTATGTCATACTTTTCTAAAGGAAAATTGGTCTGAGTAAATAACGGACTCAGAGACATATCAAGAAAATCCAAACGGTCTTTATCTTTTCTGACAATAGTATATGATTTGTTTCTATCATCAGGATACAGGGAAAATTTACTTTCGGGACTTAAGCGGAAAAGTTGTACTCTCTTCGCTATTTTTCCTGTAAAATCTACTTTAATTAACTCTCCTTTTTCTGATAATATCGTTATGTAACTATTGCTGGCTGAGGAACTTTTTTCTATAAAAAACGGACTAGTTGTTGCATGCTCCAGCTTTATTGGGAAACCATCAATAACCTGACCCTTTCTATTGAACACGTGCAATTTCCCCTTCCTTGACAAAGCTATGATGTAATCCTTATCAGCTACTCTTACATGCAAAGGCTTGCCAACTAAACTATAATCAATTTTTTTAGGCTTCCAACCATCCAGCAGCATTCCCTTAGCATCCGAAGCATAAATATTCCCTGAATCATCACCTGCAAAAATTCTGTAATTTTTACTTCCATCATAATCAATCAACGCAAGGGAAGTAATATGTACTTTACCAGGAATAATTAAGGGATAACCTTTTATAACCTGACCATTAGCGCTATTGATTGCATAAATTTTATTTCTTACTGCAAAAACTATTTCATCTTTTCCTGTCTTGTCGATGTTTCCCCAAACAGGCTCCGTACTTAGTTTTCCATCTACTTTGGCGTTCCATAACAAAGTACCAAACCTGGAAAACAGATGCGTATTATACAGTGAATCCTGAACAAGAAAATGCTCTTCCAGTCCTGATATTACTCTTAATGGATAGACCTCCGAAATAAGCCCGGCATTGAACTGTATCGTTTTATTGATGGCCAGTGATTTAGGTTTGCCTGTTGTACTGGCTTTGCCTTTTTGAATAATATATCTGAAAGAAAACTTCTTGTCAGAGCCCATTGTAAAGCTTACACCAATATAAGAAAGAGAAGCTGAAGAACTGATCCAGTTATTTTTCATTTCTGTATCACGAATGCACTTACCTGCAAGAGATTCAGAATAGGCAGGATTTACATAAAGTGAAATATTCGAAGGTTCTGTAAAAAACTTTATTCCTGCTGTCTTTTTGAGAACGTATCCGTTCTGAACCTGCTGGAGATAAGTATCCAATGCAGACAATTGATTTCCGATTACCACAAAGTTGCCATGACTTGTAATAAAGTATTCTTTAAAATCTGAAAATACAGGACCAAATAAATGCGTAAGAAGCTCCTTTTTATGTACTGCATAAATCTTCCTGTTTGGATTAGGGGTAGTAACAGAAGTAGAAGAATCAGCAAGATATTTGAATGCATTCATAAATGCCCCCCCATCAGAAGTCTTTATTATGGCATATTGAAATACTTTATTAGTAAATTCAGGCTCCGTGAGTACCCAGACTACCTCATCTTTGATAAGCTGGACAGCCTTCATTAATTGTTTATCGGCTCCACCATTCAAAGGAATTTCTTCATTTATTTTATCATACTCAGTAAACCAGGCAGAAAAGTCAGAAACGCTTAATCTGAAAATCGCAGAAGCATTTTCAGGAATTACTGATCCCATTGAGAAATTAACAGGAGTTTGATTTCTAAAAGTATGCAGAAACTGCTTTTCCTCAGCCACTGTCTCGCCGATCAGCATTAATGCAGATCCTTCCTTTTCCCAGGTTACTCCCGAGTAGGAGGCAAAATTTGCGAGTTCTTTAAGGCCTTTGACATATTTTGGTGCGCAATAGAGCGAAAGATAATCAGGCAGGTTCTTATGATTAATTAATATTTTAGTTGAAGATTTGGGTCCCTGGAGCTTATTGGCCTGAGTCCAGGAAAGGTCTTTATCTTGTTCCAGGTTTCTGATAATATCTTCAAGCAGGAAACCTGAAAAACTTCCGATAAAATACCCTTCATGAAGTATGAAGGAAAACTTCTTTCTCTCTCCCCTTCTGCCTAAATCATAAATCATGATATCATTAAACAGCCGATGATCAAGCGTTAAAGAGGCATCCTGTTTAACAAGTTTCTCAAAATCAGAATGCGCTTTTTCCTGATCTCTTTTCAGATAGAAAATAAGATCTACATCGCTTTTACCAGCAGCATTTAAGGATATGTACACCTTTTGTTTATCTGAAAATTTTATGAGGCTGTCCAGCAGAGGATCTTCATCTAAATGGTTGTAAAGAAATTCCAAAAAAGGAACGGAGGAAAACAAGGAAGATGAAGACCTGCATTCCTTCATAATCTCTGTAAGGTCATCAGATTCCATCAATACTACTGATGAAGGGGATAGCAGTTGATAAACAGTATCCTTTTCACTTTTATAAAATCTTAAAGCAATGAAGATGAATAATATTGCAACAATAGCAATTCCTGTAGTAATTAAGGCTTTTCTTTTCTCGCTTACGAATTCTTTAATATTATTGATTACTTCCGATTTGCTTTTGGAAAGCATTTGCATTATTTTTTTACAAAATTTATACTTTTATTTCAATTAGAAAAATTTATTAATGATTGCTGTTATTCAAAGAGTTAAACAGGCTTCCGTTACCATTGACAACACATTAAGATCCAGTATCTCTCAAGGACTTCTGATTCTTTTAGGTATTGCACATGAAGATACACAGGAAGATTCAGAATGGCTCACAAAAAAAATAATTAACCTGAGAATTTTTTCTGACGCTGAAGGCAAAATGAATTTGTCTCTGAAAGATATTAATGGGGATCTGCTGGTTGTGAGTCAGTTTACCCTGCATGCCAGTACAAAAAAAGGCAACAGGCCTTCCTTCATTGACGCTGCAAGGCCTGAAAAAGCTATTCCAATGTATGAACAATTTATAAAACTTAGTGAGGATGAGCTCGGGAAAAAGGTGTTTACGGGTGAATTTGGTGCAGATATGCAGGTGCAACTTTTAAATGACGGACCTGTAACTATTATTATTGACACAAAAAATAAAAGTTAAATGACTATAAAAGAAGCTCAGGAAGCTGTTGACCAGTGGATTAAAACTACGGGAGTCCGCTACTTCAACGAATTGACCAATACTGCTATTTTAATGGAAGAGGTTGGAGAAGTTGCCAGGATCATGGCAAGAAAATATGGAGAACAATCTTTTAAAAAAGGTGAAGATGGCAAAGACCTTGGCGATGAATTTGCTGATGTCCTCTTTGTACTGATATGTCTTGCCAACCAGACCGGTGTAGATCTGACCGAAGCTCTGACCAAAAGTATGGAAAAGAAAAGTATAAGAGACAAAGACAGGCACAGAAATAATGAAAAGTTATTTTAAATAAAGTGATGCCATCACATAAAGAGATGGCATCAATAAACTAATTCAAGTTTTTTCTAAGCTCCGAAAACCTCTTTTAAAAATACCACCAAAGCTTCCCAGGAACGTTTAGCTGCTTTCTCATTATAGGCTGCACCTTTGGAATTATCACTACCTGCACGTTCTTCAGTGAAGGCATGGACAGCATTTCCATAATAAACCATCTGCCAGTCTGCTTTCCCATCACGCATTTCTTTTTGAAAACCTTTTATATCAGCATCTGAAATATAAGGATCGTCAGCACCATGCAGCACGAGTACTTTAGGCTTAATTAAAACATTGGTACGTGAAGAATCTTTGCCGAGGCCACCATGGAAAGAAACAACTCCTGCCACCGGAAGCTCTCCCCTTGCTGCTTCCAGAGCTCCAGTACCTCCAAAACAATATCCCATTACAACTATCTTATCAGGATCTACACCCAATTTTATCAGTTCCTGAATTGCTGCTTTGATTCTGGACTGATAAACAGCATAATTATTTTTATAATATGATGACGTTTTCGCGGCTTCCTGCCTGTCTTTGGGTCTTGAGTTTTCACCATAAATATCCGCGACAAGTGCATTATAACCTAACTTGCTTAACTTATCTGCTGAAAGCTTTGAATGATCATCAACTCCCATCCATGCATGGATTATAACGACACCAGGAGCTTTTCCTTTCGCTCCCTGTGCCTTTACATAGTATCCTTTTAAAGAAGCGGAGCCGTCGGAGTAAATAACATCTTTGCCCTGAGCAAAGGCAAGGCTTGTGAGCATAACAAAGACAATGATTATATTTAACAATCTCATATTGGTAATTATGTTATATAAAAGTTTAGTATTAGCAATTTAGGTCCCGTTAACAATAATGGACGTTAGATAAAACTCTAAAAAGACCTCACCCTAAATCCCTCTCCTGAAGGAAAGGGACTTTAATGCGTATGTTATTAGTTCTATCACTATTAATTCAACATTTTTCTCGTCGACTGTTCCCTTCTCCTTCAGAAGAAAAGTTAGGGATGAGGTGTTTATTGGCTTTGATACACATGATTTATCCGACAGCTATCTTCTGCTGGTTTTCTCTTGTTTTTAATATTGTCTGTTGTTTTTCTTCTACCTGTTTATTGACATAATAGATCGCAACCAAAGCAATGATCATTGCTACAGTGACGACATAACCAAGTATATCATAGTTGAGAATTTTCCCTTCAGATGTCTGAACAACTATAATTCCGGCAATACCTGATCCTATTCCTCCTGAAATTTGCTGTACTGCAGAGTTGATGCTCATAAAGGCACCTCTGTCATTAGGATTCGGAATGCCAGTCATCAGTGCAGAAGAAGATATGATACGGGCAGTAATTCCAAAAAACATAAAGATGTTAATAACTATCAATAACCACAAAGGAGTAACACCAAGATGACAATAGATCAACATGGTAACAATGCTAAATACTGTTCCGATAAAGAAAATATTAAACTTACCTAATACATCACTGTATTTTCCAATAAAAGGACCTGCAATCATTGAAAATATACCAGTAACACCATATAGTATCGGGAGATCTTCCTGAGGAATTCCAAGATTATTGGTCGTAAAAGCACTTGCAAAAGGCATAATCATAAAACCTCCTGTTGCCAGCAATGTCGTGGATGCAAAGGCTTTCAGATAAGAGGTATTGGAAAATGTCTTTGTAAGAAGATTTAAAGCATTTCGGTCTGATTTAATTTTCAGATGGTCCGTTACAGGTTTCATGTATGTAAAAAGAATTACCCCAATGATAACGCCCAAACCAGCAATCATCCAGAAAGGAGCATGCCAGTTCAGGTGATTAGCCAGATAGAGACCGATAGGTATACCTAATACCTGACTAACTGAAAAGGCCATTTGCACAAATCCCATCACTCTGCCTCTTACCTCCATTTTAAACAAGTCTGTAATAATCGCAAAGCCTATAGACGATAACACACCTCCAAATAAACCGGTGACGATACGAGCAATAAGCAGTGAAAGAAAGTCCGTGGCCAAAGCACAAAAAACAGTCCCCAAAATAAAGCCGACATAAAAAAACATGAGCATTTTTTTTTCTGTCATATTTATCTGCAAAACCCGCAGCCATGATTCCAGCAATACCGGCGCTAATAGCATAACCGGAAACAACCAGACCAAACTGAGAAGTTTTCATATTAAGTTCTTTTAATAGTATTACCCCAAGTGGAGATAAAACCATGAAATCAAGTATCACTGTAAACTGCAGAATAGCCAGCATAGCAATCATGAAGACCTGGTATCCTGTGAAGAGTTTTTCCTTCTGAATAGTAGTTGTCATATTTTTTATTTAATCCATAAGCTCCTCGCAAAAGAAGCCCGCCTCGTTAATCATTTTTACTATTGTCTCGATATCAATTCTAGAAGATTCCAGTCTGAGTACCTTATCATGGTCTTCCAGATCCACACTCCAAGCAGAAATTTCTTTTACACTCCTGAAGAGAGGTTCAATCAACTTTAAATCTTTCTTATGGCTGATATTAGTCTTGAAGACCAGCACTGTTGTATTTGTTTCCATAGTGATCTTTTTTTTAAATGAACATTCATTTTGGTGAACAGTAAAAATTATGGCTTTAAAGCCTTTAGGACTAGCTGTAGCGTTTCCATCATCAATTCATCAGTCAGGTGAAATTCTTTATTGGCGTAACTATGACCCTGAGAGTGGAATTTGATTAATTGATATAAAGGACCAAATGCCACGGACCAGTATGCTTCAAAAGGTAGTTCAATTAATTCCTTATTTTTGATGGCATTCCGTGTAAACTTTGTCATTACTTCCTTAAAATGTCCCTTATTAGCTTCTACAAAGCGCTCATAATGTTGAGAATGTTTGATCTGTTCCACAAAAAGCATTTCTGTAGGATTTTCGGTGAAAAATCTGGCCCTGTTTCGCCATTGTAATTTCATCCCTTCCTCAAAACTCATTTCCGGGTTAAAATTTTCAAGGCTTGTACAGGTCAGCTTTTCACTGGCATACAATGCAAGCTGAATGATAAGGTCATCTCTGTCTTTGTAGTATATGTAAATGGTAGCGGGAGAAACTCCGGCAGCTTTGGCCAGCTTCTGCATACTGAGCCCATCCAGACCTTCTTTTACAATCATCTCCACAGCCTTCTGCCTGATGGCGATTTCTTTATTTTCGTCTCTTGCTCTCATTTCTGAATTTAGCTACAAAAATAAATGAACATTCATTCATTTAATAACCATAAAAGGAAATTAATTCCAAACAGCACATATATGACCTATTTACAAATACTTGACTGCAAAAAGCAGGGAATTAATCGCATTTCTTAGATATTCAATAAAAATAAAATAAGCAGAAGAGAGCATAGCTCCCTGACTGCTTATTCCCCCTTAAAACAACTTATTTAATTTAGAAAGCTATGGCGTAAAATGCTTTTTCACCATTCGGGTAAACACCCTGCACCAGCACACCATCTTGTTTATTCTTATTAATGATCTTAGTTGCATCTTCAATGGATTTCACCGGAATTTTATCGATATGTGTGATGATAAACCCGTCTGCCATACCGGCATTTTTGAATTTACCAGGTAGAACTTTTTCAATTTTCACCCCACCTTTAA
Organism: Sporocytophaga sp.; assembly: GCA_024707265.1. Taxonomy (GTDB): domain Bacteria; phylum Bacteroidota; class Bacteroidia; order Cytophagales; family Cytophagaceae; genus Sporocytophaga. The sequence continues at coordinate 407,896 of JANQAB010000003.1, forward strand.
CCTTATACTTTTTTGCTTCTTCTTTTGAAAGCTCCTTCAACTGGGCTCCCACAAGAGCGCCCATTTCATTAGGATCTTTCTTACTAAGTTTGGTTCCGCCAGTGCTGTTTTTAAGGAGCACTTCCGTCTCACGACCTTTACCTTCTCGGGAATAAGATAATTTGATCTTATCCCCTGGTCTGTGAATGGCTACGATTTCCTGAAGCTCCGCAGGCGAGTCGACAATATGACCTTCAACCATTTTAATAATGTCCCCCTTTTGAATTCCCGCCTCGGCTGCAGAACTTCCTTTCACAACAGAGTCTACATAAACACCGTGGAAATCCGGAATTTTCTTGGCTTTTACCAAAGCGGCATCGAGGTCCTGGATCGTAATGCCTAGAATTGCCCTCTGAACCTGCCCATATTTTTTCAAATCTTCAACTACCTTAAAAACAATATTAGAAGGTACTGCAAACGAGTATCCGGCGTATGAACCTGTCGGACTGGCGATAGCGGTATTGATTCCTATCAGTTCACCTTTAGTATTGACTAAAGCTCCCCCACTATTTCCAACGTTTACAACAGCATCGGTCTGAATGAATGATTCAATTGCCATATTGCTTTGCTCTGCCAGCACACCTACGTTACGGCCTTTGGCGCTTACGATACCCGCAGTTACTGTAGAAGTCAGGTTAAACGGATTTCCTACTGCCAGCACCCATTCTCCTATTTTTATGATATCTGAATTGCCATAAATGATAGGAGTTAATTCACCGGTTTCAATTTTCAGAAGGCTTAAATCTGTTTCCGGATCTATGCCTATGATCTTTGCATTGTAACTTCTTTTATCATTCAGCACAATTTCTATTCTATCAGCACCTTCAATCACGTGATTGTTACTCACAATGTAGCCTTCTCCTGAAATAATTACCCCTGATGCCGATGCAATGGGATACTCCTCTGGTTTCTGTTCATTATCCTTACTTTGATCTCCTTGAGGAGTTTCTGTCTTACCCCCATATAGTTCTTCCAAAAAATCCTGAAGCGGATTTTCAAGAGAAGCAGAACCTGTAGGTGAATTAGAATAGGTCTGAATAAAAACCACTGCAGGCCTGGATCTTTCTGCGGCATAAGTGAAATTCATCCGCTCCGGAACAACAATATTAGTGTCTTTTGGAGCAGGAGCCTGCAGACCTGCATAAATTAAATGATTCACTCCTGTGAAGGATAGAACCAAAGCCATCATTAATTTTGTCCAACTTCTCATACGCGTCTATCTTTTGGCAAAGACAGCTTTACTGATGTCATTTGCATGTTTATTTATTCAACTGTGCGCAAAGAATAATAGTTATTCAAAGAAATTTCGGACGGATTTACAGGGAAAAACTATGGCTTAAAAACAGATTGGATAGAATGCAGGAAGGATTGTATTCAAGTCTAATCAAAAAAATATAAAAATCACAGATGCCATTGACTAAAGCAATGGCATCTGTGAAAGCGGATTAACCTTTTACAGAGCTAAACCTTGAAAATACTCCTAATGGTAATTTCTTTTTAAATCTATCCTGAAGAAACAGCTCCCCAATTTCCAGATTTTTCCTGTCGCCAAAAAGTTGTCTGGTAAATGTCTCCAGGATTAGTGCCGAAAAACCTATTGAATAAAGGTTGATGATGAAGAAATAATGCTCATTATCCAGCAGCTCTGCGCAGAGCTTTAACATTTGATTCAGGTGTTCTTCAATGATCCATTTCTCTCCTGTCGGGCCCCTTCCATAAGCGGGAGGATCAAGAATAATTCCCTGGTATTTATTCCCCCTCTTCACTTCTCTTTGCACAAACTTCATCGCATCCTCTATCACCCAACGAATATCGGTCAGTTGAGATGCCTCCATATTTTCTCTTGACCATGTAATCACTTGTTTTACCGAATCAACATGTGTTACATCTGCCCCGGCTGCTTTTGCTGCAATAGAGGCCCCTCCGGTATAAGCAAAAAGATTCAGAACTTTTGGCTTTCCAGGCATGGCTTTAACAGTATCATAGATATAGTCCCAGTTGGAAGCCTGTTCAGGAAAAATTCCTACGTGCTTGAAGCTTGAAAGACCAAGTCTGAACTTCAGATCCATTCCTTTATAGGCATATGGCATTAACCATTGTTCTTTCATTCCTTTCTTCAGCACCCACTCTCCTCTTTCGCTGTCAAAGTTTTTATTACCTTCTTCTTTTTTTCTTCACGAAAGCAGCATTGTTCATTTTGCTCCATTCATCTTCTCTCATAGAAGGGTCCCAGACTGCCTGAGGTTCTGGTCTGGAAAGAATGAATTCACCGAACTTCTCCAGTTTTTTATAATTTCCCGAGTCTATCAGCTCATAGCTTTTCCAGTGTTCGGGAGTAAGTAATTTCATTTTGTTAATGAAGGTTTAAGGAAGTATATGGAATCTCTATTCTATTAAAAGCATAAAGTGTAAGCACCTTTCGATACTTACACTTTTATTGAATCTAATTTTGAAATTAAGCTTCAATCCAGGATTTTACCTCATCGATTGTGGGAGCTTTGATTTCAAGCTTCATCTTTTTTCTCATTCCGCAAAGGTCATTGAACAGCTTGTTGGGGTTTGCGGATTTCAATTGTTCAATATTATTTATTCCGGCTTTCTGGATCAATGGAATCCACTCTTTCTGAATTCCTCTGGAAAGATATTCCGCATCAGGAGTTTGTTGCATCTGCTTCTCTGGTTTCATCTGAGGGAAGAAGATAACATCCTGAATAGAATTTGAATTGGTCATGATCATTGCAAGACGATCTATACCAATACCCAGACCTGCTGTCGGAGGCATACCATATTCAAGAGATCTTAAGAAGTCCTCATCTAGCACCATAGCCTCTGTATCTCCTCTTTTCCCTAGCTCCAGCTGCTCTTCAAATCTTGCTCTCTGATCCACAGGGTCATTTAATTCTGAGAAAGAATTGCAGATTTCTTTTCCGTTGCAAATAGCTTCAAAACGCTCTACCAGGCCTTCTTTCGTTCTGTGTCTTTTTGCAAGCGGAGACATTTCTACAGGGTAATCCATGATAAATGTAGGCTGAATCAGATTCGGTTCGCACTTCGCCCCGAAGATTTCATCTATCAGCTTTCCTTTACCCATAGTATCGTCCACATTAATATCCAGGCTTTTTGCAACATTTCTAAGTTCATTCTCATCCATGTCATCAATAGTGATGCCAGTGAAATGCTTAATTGCCTCAAACATCGTGAACCTCTTCCATGGTCTCTGGAAGCTGATTACATTATTACCAACCTGTACTTCAGTAGTACCGTGAAGTTTTAGAGCTATTTTCTCCACCATTTCCTCTACCAGGTCAGCCATCCAGTTATAGTCTTTGTAGGCAACATACAACTCTATCTGGGTAAACTCCGGATTGTGGAAACGGGACATCCCTTCATTTCTGAAGTCTTTTGAAAACTCATAAACACCGTCAAATCCGCCTACGATCAACCTTTTCAGGTACAGCTCGTTTGCGATTCTAAGGTAAAGAGTCATATCAAGGGTATTATGATGCGTCTTAAACGGCCTTGCGGCAGCTCCACCATAAAGTGGTTGCAGAATCGGAGTTTCAACCTCAAGATAACCTTTGTTATTAAGGTATTCTCTCATAGTATTTACAAGAGCTGTCCTCTTAATAAAAGTATCCTTTACATCCGGATTTACAATAAGATCCACATATCTTTGGCGGTATCTCTGCTCCGGATCTGAGAATGCATCAAATATTTTTTTATTACCTTCTTCATCTTCTGCTTCCTTCACGATTGGCAGAGGCTTTAATGCTTTTGTAAGCAAAGTAAGGCTTGTTACGTGAATTGAAATTTCTCCGGTCTGAGTGGTAAATACATATCCTGTTACCCCGATGAAATCTCCTATACCCAGAAGCTTTTTAAAGAATGTATTGTAGTATGTTTTATCCTCTTCAGGGCAAAGATCATCTCTTCTTACATATAGCTGAATTCTGCCGGAACTATCCTGAAGCTCCACAAAAGACGCGTTTCCCATGATCCTTCTGCTCATGATCCTTCCTGCAATGGAAACATTCTTATAATCCGTCTTTCGCTGCTCGTAATGCTGATGGATGTCTTTTGCTGATACATTTACATGAAAAGTCTCTGACGGATAAGGATTTATACCCATACTCATCAAAGTTTCCCTTTCTTCTCTTCTAATTAGTTCCTGTTCACTTAATTGCATAATATTTTTCCAATGAGAGGACAAATCTATAAAGATTCCGTCAATTTCCAGACAGGTTTTAGATTGAAATCTTACAGATTAATATTAAAAAGGTGTTTTTTATGTATTAGTTCGCCTAAGAAAGATTATTTTCCATTGAAGAACCTTTGATTCAGATTTCTTTTCTATTGTATCAATTAAAAATATCTATCTTCAAGAACCTGATCAACAAACAATTAAGATTCACTTAATTTTTAAAACAATTCGTCTAGAATTTTCCTTAGTAATGAGAGCGAAAGAATTTAATAAAACCTCAAAAGTAAAACAGAGAACTGATTGAAACATCTGTCCCTTTTCCCCACCTGGTGACTAAAGGAATCAGATTGGAAGTAGCAATACCTATTGTAAAACATTTATACTTAACAGAAGCCATACATCCCAATCCGATCCTTGCATATCCACCTGCAAACAAACCAGGACCTATTTCAAAAAAATCTTTCCAGTTGTAAGTATAACCAAGTGCTAACTGATTGGAAAGTTCATTAAACCTGAATTCATCAAAAAGACCTGAGTAGGAAATAAAAGCCCTGTGTTTGCTGTATCTTACAAGTGTCCGATTAAACAAAATTTTCTCATCCTCCTTACTTTTCCATGAAAAAAGAATGTTCAATCTTTTATTTAAAGCATGTTTATAACGGTCCTGACTTCTATTTACTGTCAGATCATTAAATATAGTATCGTCTTTAACTCCTTTGAAACCTTCATCATCATTGAATCCTTCAAAACGAATCGATGAACTATGCCTGAGATGTTCAAGAGATTTTTTGAATCTGATACTGCCAACATCCACCACAGAGACAGAAGCAGAATAATTTTTCAAGTTAAAAGAAAGTCCTGCATCCAACGACATACCAATACCTGTAATACCCCATGGATTTGAAGAACTACTCAGAATATTAGAAGTATGGAGGTCAAAATCAGAATTTACGTCAATATACTTTGCGCTTTGATCCATATAAAAATCCACCGAAGCATTTTCGGTTAAAATAGATGCTATTCCACAAAGAAACTTCACCCTTCCTCCTGCAGAAATCGAAAATTTTTTTCTTTTAAAAATTCTCCCCGCTCCTCCAATAAAAAGTTCTCTGTAATAGATTCCATTGAGCTTAATATTATTAATCTTTCGATTCTGACCTGCAAAAGTTTGATCTGCTTTAAGCACAAGCTTCATAAGGTCTCCGGGAAATACTACTTCAGCATCAGCACGCTCTGCCATTCCAGCATTGAATGCCCAGTTGCCACGCAGTCGGTCAGGAACATAATATGCTAAAAAAGTAAAAGCTATTGCATTCAGGCGGATTCGGTTGGAACTTCTGAAATTTTCAGGGTGATCAAGAATATCATTTTGAACATTCTCATTACCACTCAATGCTGAAAGCAGTTTTTTATGTTTTATAAAATCATTACCAATTCCTGCATAACCATTTAGTGGAAAATATATTTCAAATTGCGCTCCGTTATCGTTTAGATATGCCGGATGATAAAAGGACGTCAGGCCTGAGAATTTATAAGAAGCAATAGCGGGAATGATCGTCTGCGAGAGAGATGCCAAAGGAAGACCAATAAGCAAACAGCAGACTTTAAATTTCATATCCTAAATACCAGTGTGATGACTGCTTTCAACTTCAAATACGTTTTATAATATCCTTTCAAAATCAAATCATTTTAGGTCAGAAACCTGAAGGTTTTGAACATGATAAAAATCCATTACATCAACCCTCCGTAAAGAAATCATCCAGGAATAATCAATAGTTATAAAGATTATAATCAGAGATGAATTAAAAACTTATAATGATGCCAGGTGTTTACAAAAATATACTGACAAACTTCATCTCTGACTTTCGCTTGTTTTGAAGGGAAACAACTGCGAATAATACCATTTTAACTTGTATTAAACAGGAAGAAATCAAAAGGATTATGTTTGTTTTAAAAACTGATATGAAATAAAAAGCAGCCTTTACTGCGATTAAAGGCTGCCATTGGAGTTTTAAAATATTTATATAAAATCAGGAAATTACAGCGCCTCTCTTGGATCTTTCCCAGGCTGCTGATTGGTCCCCTCTCACAAACCTTATAAATCCTGCAAATACCGCATAATTCATAATAAAGAAATAATATGGTATAAATAACAATTTTACCCTTAACTCTCTATTCTCAAGGTACCAGCCGATCATTGCAGAAATATAAAAAAGAACCTGCGCTGAAAATATTACCTGGTATATATAATGCTCAAAAAACAACAGACCATTTGCCGGAAGCATCAGAAGGAGTAATACAGGTGTAATGCTCCATCTCAAAACTCTGTGAGATATAAACTGAAATGCCAGCCAGAAATTCTTAAATGGATTCATTGCTGATATAAGTCTGCCCATGGACTGCCACCCACCTGCACAAATCCTTACCTTTCTCTTTAGTTCTTCCCTGACTGATGCAGATGCCGTTTCCAAAGCATAGGCATTAGGCTCGTATACCACCCTGTAGCCCTTTTCAGCGATTCTCATTGAAAGCATAAAATCATCCAGTATGGTATCCGTTTCAAGATCCGTAAACAATTCCTTTCTGAAAGAGAACAATTCACCGGCTGCTCCCACAATGGTTGACATTTCCGAATCCATACGCTTAAGGAAAGATTCATATTTCCAGTAGACTCCTTCTCCGGCACTGGAGGCAGTTGCTGCTTCCTTTGACATTATTCTTTTTTCGCCACTCACTGCGCCTGTAAGAGGGTCAGCGTAATGTTTAACAATTTCTTTAATTGTTTGCTGAGGCAGAATAGTATTTGCATCAGAGAATACTACTATAGGAGAAGTAACATGCTTCATAGCCCTGTTCTCAGCAGCAGACTTGCCGCCTCTTTGATCTTCATGCAAAAGATGTATATTCTCATATTGCTTTACAATTTCCGGTGTGCCATCATTAGATCCGTCAGTTATAAAAATTATCTTCAGTTTATCCATAGGATAATCCAGTTCAAGAGAATTTTTTATTTTGGATTCAATTACTTCAGCTTCGTTATAACAAGGCACTACAAAACTCACCTCCGGTTGATACTCAGCATCACTTATTTTTCTTCTCCCCTTAAACAACCTTTTAACTTTCACAAAGAAAAACATAACAATACCATATCCCATATAAGTATAGAATACTACAAACAGACCGATCCAGAAAATTATTTTTGAATAAAGAGTAATTCCATCCATACTTCAAATTATTTAGTTAACTCCGTTTTGCTTCACGAGTTCTTTAACCCTTTCCCATTTCTGTGTACCAAAATCATATTGCTTAATAATTTTAGCAGGATTACCTGCAACGATAGAATACGGAGGAACATCCTTAGTTACCACACTACCTCCAGCGACAACAGCGTGTTTACCTATTTTAATACCTGCGGTAATAACAGAATTTGCACCAATCCATACTTCATCTTCTATTATAATATCTGCAACAGAACACTTCTGCAAGCAAATAGGTATAGAGATATCTTCATACCCATGATTTAAGCCGGATAAAACAATATTCTGAGCAAGGATAACATAGTTTCCAATACTCACTGGTCCGATGATTACATTTGACATCCCAACCCTTACATGGTCACCAATCACTACTGGCCCCATTCCATTATTGACTGTAGAGAAATCTTCTATTGTAGAATTTTTACCCACGACAAACGGATTAAAAGGCACTACATCCATTCTTGTAACAGGACGAATAATACTACCTGATCCTCTTTTATGCACCAATGGATTAATCAGCCATTTCACCCAAGCTCTTGGCCTAGCCTGATTCTTAGGAATGAGTAATCTGTGGATTATCTTCTTAAGTACAGGATCAGATTTTATTTTTTTTATAAAGGTGTCAATTGTTTTCATATTTAAATTTTCAATCAAATTACATACTTATTTCTGCACTACTACTTTTTTAGCTTTAAACTTTTTACCTCTCTGCAAACGACAGAAATAAACGCCTGAACTAAGATCCGTATCACTTAAAGAATAATTATAAGACATAGAATACATTTTCTTAGTAGGTATAATTTCCTTCACCAACACGCCCCTTGCGTCATAAAGCCCAAGACTAACTTCAGTATCTTCCTTCAGGAAAAAGACTATTTTAGCTTCTCCGGCAAAGGGAGATGGGTAAACTAAAAAATCATCGAACTCCTTCGTATAAGGTGATTCTATGGCGCCTATATCTATTCCATTACCCCTGGGTCTTTTATTACCAACATAATCATCAGGAACCGGAAGTCCCGGAACTTCGATTCCAACATCAATCATGGGTGATTTATCGGATAACATGAAACCATCCAGATAAAGTCCCTCCGTATTTTCAGCGCTTATGTTCGAAACTTCTCTCCATGAATTAGGATTGGCAACACTGAAGAAATTATCTCCTTTTGTTGTGACAAGAATGTTATTGATAAATTCATTTCCTGAGCTATTGAAATTATTATTAAGAACAACACCTGAAGAAGCTTCTGAAAGAATCGTATTATTAATGATATGATACCCTTTACCTGGAGCAACCATGCTGTCTTCCAACAGTATTGCCATGTCTCCGTTTTTAGCAATTCCGGTAAATACATTATTATATACAAAATTATCCCCGGCACCATTAAGCCACAAACCGGGCCCACTGCCATCAGCTATCATATTGTTATACAATTCTCCAGTTGTACCTGTACTGAGATGTACACCTGCGGATTGGTATTTATCATTGTTTCTTCCGTAATTTTCAATTTTGTTTGAATAAATCTTAACATCGTTTGTTGCACATCCTACCTGTATACCTTCTCTGCCTATGTTTTCGAGAAGATTGTTATAAATCCTCACGCCTACAAGATCATGAGGAAGCACTCTTACAGAAGCTCCGTTACAATCTTTAATGATACCCCGGTAATGAGGGAATCCGAGATAAACGCCTTCTCCTTTAGTATTATGAATATAGTTATCATGAATAAAAGTATTTTTTTGAACGAAATTGCCTCTGTTCGGAATACCGCTGCAATCAGGATCCGTCTTCGTCAAGATGCCTGCAAAGCCGGTATTGGCAATTTCGATATGATCTATTTCCATATCCGTTGACATCATTCCTATGGAGATTCCCGGAATCTGATCTCCCGTCTGCAACACTGCAAAACCATAAGTTATTTTAGAATCACCGGTACCTGTAAGTCTGAAGTGGGAACAGTTATTTACCCTAATGCCATAATACCAGTCATTATTTTTGACAGTTACTTTTCCTCCACAATTGATAATTGTTACCGGTTTTTCCGGAGTTCCATGAATATTGGCAAAACCCAAATATTTTTTTACAGATGATTTGATGCAGATTGTAGATCCGGGAGTAATTTTTAACACATTCCCATCGACATAAAGAATATTCTCATCAATTGTAAAGTCGCAGTTACATCCGGATGCGCCATAGCAAAAGCCGGAACAGACAAAGGAAAAAAATACTGCGTTAAATAAATATGATAAAGTGCGGTTGAGCTTTTCCATATTAAAAAAATCTCAACTTCACTTTATTTGTTTTTAAAACTTCCGTAAGCCTTTATAGACAGGGGATAGTAATAATTTTTGATTTATAAAAAATCAAAATTCCTTACAACCCGGATCGGGCGTTCTTGATTTTCTTCTTGCTTTTCCGTTTATATCTTCGTCTACAGCGAAAACATCCTGCTGTTTCCCTTTTTGAGCAACTTCAGAAACAAAGTCGTTTTGAAGCAAAGGTTTTATTAATGATTTTTTATTTGAAGTAAAGTTTCCTTCCGTTCTGGCTTCAGCTCCATCGCTAAGGGAAATGTAATAATCCTTTTTCTCACCAGGTTCTCCCGTCCTTACTATTATGTTATTAAGAATATAGTTATCTGTTAATTCATTAGACATTTTAATTCCCTGCTTTTTAGGATTTAAAATAGAATTGTTAACTAAAATTATCTTAGAAGAATCTCTTACTTCTCTATTGTCACAGAAAATACCAAACTCACCGCAATTTGAAATAAGGTTGTTATAAATAATATTATCTCCTATTCCAAGAACGATAATACCATTACCCATTCCATTGGTAACCCGGTTTTTATACACAAGACCCGTAGTACCAAGGCCTACCTGAATACCATTTCTCTGAGAGCCTATATTAGCAAGACCAAAGCTATCAATAGTGTTATTAAAGATTTCAGCATTGCTTACTGCACATCCCAGTTGCAAACCATCCCATTGAGTGTTCGAAATTTTATTGTTATAAATTTTAATATTTTTCAACTCATGTGGATACAGCAATGTATCAGGGCATTTCTTATTTCCATTCCAACCAGTGTAAAAAGAGTTGCCAACATAAAGTGCCTCACCTTTAACATGATGAATGTAGTTATGATGAATTGATACGTTTTTTTGAATAAAGGTACCTCTATTGTAATTACCATCACATTCAGGGTCTGTCTTGGCCATAATACCGGCAAAACCACTATTCTTTATTTCCAGATGATCAATTTCAAAATCTGAGCTCCCTTTGCCAACCATGATACCACTAGCTCCTTTTTTGGTGGAGTCAATTAAAAAACCATATTCAAAGTTTTCATCTCCTGTACCTGTAAGCTTAATATAATGGCAGTTGTCTAACTTTATTCCATAGCCTAATACCTGATTAGAAATCTCTACTCTCCCACCGCAGTTAATCACCTTTACAGGATTGAGTGAATCACCTTCAATATTAACAAGTTGAAGGTTTTTCCTTTTTCCAGCCATAATACAAATCACATCTCCTGGTTTTACAAGGGTTTTTAATCCGTTGATTTGTTCGGTTTCAGGCGATAATCTGAAATCGCAATGGCATGAGGGCTCCTCAAAATTAAAGTTCCCGAAAAAGAATAAAAAAGTTAAAGGGAGAAACAATCTGATTATCATCAACAAAGCTTTTAGATAAAAAAGGAATATAAAAACAATTGTTTAAAAATATTAATAAAAAAAATACCCGGCAAGGCCGGGTATTTAAGTTTAACTATATTTAAACCTGCTTATTTTACAAGATTAAAGTTTACTGATAATGGAGTTCCTGCAGTTCCTTTAGTACCAGCCTGAGAATAAGGAGTTGCGGATACAGTGTGATTTCCAAAAGCAAGGTAATATGAACCATAGTTTCCATTATTATCACCACCTATAGCATATGGAGCATCACTTTCGATTCTGCCAGATTTGCCATCCATTTTGAAAGCAACACTTTTCACTTCGCTTCCAGTATTAGCCCTGATATTGATCTTGTTTGCTTTAAGAGCAGAAAGGCTGATGGTAGCACCATTGGTAATAGTTGCGATATCCCTATTTGTTTCAGCATTGATCAGTGTGAAACTAACAACAGAGTTACCAGTTGTAGGTGTTGGAGTTGGAGTTGTTACCACTCCGTTTGTTACTGTGAAAGATATCTCAGTAGTTCCACCAGCAGTTCCCTGTGCATTAGCAGCAGAGTAATCTGTTACAGCTAACTTATGGCTTCCGGCTGTAAATGTACCTGGCTTATAATCAGTACCAGCATCACCGAACATTGTTATAGGAGCATAGCTTTCTGTATTAACAACTGCGCCATCTAATTTAAACTGTACGCTTCCGGCAAAACCTGATGCCACATTAGCTCTGACATTGATATTCTTTGTACCAATTTTAGAATAATCAATTACTGCACCGTTAGATAAAGTCATGATATCTTTATCTGTATCAGCGTTAACAAGAGTAATGCTTGTTACTTTTGTTACACCAGGAGTTGGAGTCGGAGTAGTTGGATTTGTTGGAGTAGTTGGATCAGTTGTGCCTCCACCTGTACCTGGATTAGGGACAGGAGTTCCTGAAGAGTTACCTTCGTAAGCTCCGATATCATAAGTTCCACCTGTAGGTCTTGCAGTGTTAGAGAAATCATAAGTAACACCGAAAGAAGAAACGTCAGTACCTTTGTCAATCGCAGGAGAACCTGCAGCAAGGCGATAATCTCCACCAGAAGCATTCACAAACTTAACATCACCAATATTCATTGTTGTATAGTTATTTTTGTCTGTTACTTTAGCACTGTTTCTGGTATTGATAAACTTACCTGATTTAGGATTTACGATGATGTTATTCATAATATTAGTCATCGGAATCTTTCCAGCAGCGATCATGAAACCATCAGATCCACTATTGATGATCGTGTTGTTGATGAAGTTAAATGCTTGTCCAGGAGTATATCTGGTATCGGCATATACACCATATGCACCGGCATTAAGGATCAGGTTGTTATACACAAGGTTATCACCGTATCCAAGACAGATTATACCGTTACCAGGACCGTTTTTGATAATATTGTTGTAGCATTTCCCCCCAGTACCTTCACCTAACTGAAGACCATTATTCTGGTGTGCTGCAAATGGGTCTTTACCAAAGTTTTCAATTGTGTTTTCGAAAATTTCACAACCTTTTGTTGCACAACCAACCTGAATACCTTCGCAGCCGCTATTAACAACTTTGTTTTTGAATAGACGAAGACCTTCTACAGTGTGAGGCGTGATAGTTCCACACGAAAGGTTTCTACCTGAAGCATAGAATGAGTTACCAATATAAAAACCTTCACCGGTAACATCGTGAACATAGTTATCATGAATAGAAATATCTCTCATAACAAAGTTTCCATTCCATGTAGCCGGATCACAAGATGGATCTGTCTTTCCCATTAAGCCTGCGAAGCCAATGTTGCTGATCTCAACATTAGAAATTTCCCAGTTGGTGGACAAACTTTCAAAAGTAACACCGATATGTGAACCTTTCACATGGATACCATACTGATCATTCGATCCGTTACCGGCTACTTTTACATATTTACAATTTGAAAATTTCAGACCATAACCATTGCTGCTGGAGGCACTGATAGTCACTTTACCACTTGAGTTTACAAAGGTAATTGGTTTACCAGCCTGGCCTTGAAAATTCTTTAACCAAAGCGGACCTCTGGTGCCCGCTTCGATACATACAACGCTTCCCGCAGGAAGATTAAGAGTGCTACCGTCAACTACTGATTGACTTGTTTTAATTGTATAGACGCATGTATAACCTTGAACAGCTGCTAAACTACTTTCAGCTGCATTATTTTTGGTGACATCATGTTCTTTTTTACAGGAGGTAATAGAAATACCCATGACACATAAGGCCATCAAAATACTAGATCTTCTCATTTTTAATGTGTTTTGTTAAGAGTACAAAAGATTTGTTTGAATTTTACCGTAATCAAAGGCCAATCGATTGTTTAATAAGGTGCTTCTCCAGCACGGGGCGATATTACTTATTGTTTCTGCGCAGAAATTTAACTGCCTTGAACCCGATAAAAAGTAGAGATTTAACTTATAGGTATTTGAGGTTTATTGGAAAATAATTTTGACAAATTTTGCTTTACAGCTTTGATTTGTTTAGTTAAGAAACGGAGCTTCAAATCTCATATTGCCTTTCTGTTGCGAGCTCCATTTCATACTACTTAAAAACTTTAATATTCTAAGAAAATTATACTTTGAAATATTTTTTCTAAGAAAATATCCGGAAGCCTCATAAACAGAGGCTTCCGAACACCTCTTATGATTATGCTTTAATTATCAGCTTACTACATTAATTGATACTGTATATAAAGCCCCTGCTGTTCCTGAAGCTCCTTCTTTAGTATATGGAACCGTAGTGATAGTATGTACTCCTAATGCAGGTGTCCATGGATTGTAGTTACCTACTCCTGCATCGCCATACATGGTATATGGAATACCACTTTCTGTCCTTACATTTACCCCGTCAAACTTAAAAATCACGCTTTTAGTTCCTGCGGATGTATTTGCACGAACATTTATTTTATTTGTACCAAGTGCACTAAAGCTTATTTTAGCACCATTGGAAATTGTCATGATATCTTTTCCGGTAGTTGCATTTACAAGAGTTAAGCTGGTGATCTGAGCAGTTCCGGTTGAAGTAGCCGGTGCACCTGAACCACTAGGAGTATTATTTGAAAGAGAAGAACTACTTCCTTCAAATGCTCCAATATCATATGCCGCGCCGTTTGGTCTTCTTCCTCCGCCAAAATCAGAAGAGATTCCGTAAGATGCCGTATTCATCCCTTTATCAAGGGCAGGAGAGCCAGAAGCTATTCTATAGTCATTACCTGAAGGATTCACGAATTTAACTTCGGCAATAGTAGCAGCATTAAGGTTATTGGAAGATGTAAGTTTTACATTGCCACTCCTCGTTGAAATGAACTTACCATTTTTAGGTCCTGCAATAATATTATTAACAACATAGTTCATCGGAATTTTTTCAGAATAAACCATTATACCATCTTTCCCGCTATTAACAATAGTATTATTAGCTAATTTGAAAAACTGGCCAGGTGTAAATCTTGAATCGGAAAAGATACCAAATGATCCTGCATTTATAATTAAATTATTATAAACAACATTGTCACCATAACCTAGGCAGATGATACCATTACCAGGGCCGTTTTTAATGATGTTATTATAGCACAACCCGCCTGTTCCTTCTCCTATCTGAAGACCATTGTTCTGGTTTGCAGCGAATGGATCTTTACCAAAGTTCTCTATAGAGTTGTTATAAATTTCGCAACCTTTGATAACACATCCGACCTGAATACCTTCACAACCGCTGTTTAATACTCTGTTATTATATATTTTAACACCTTCAATGCTATGAGGAGAAATATTTCCACATGACAGGTTTCTTCCACCTTCATAGAATGAGTTTCCAATATAGAAACCTTCTCCGGTTACATCGTGAACATAGTTATCATGAGCAGATACATCTCTCATTGTAAAATTTCCTCTCCATGTAGCAGGATCACATGAAGGATCTGTTTTTCCCATCAATCCTGCAAATCCTATCTTACTTATTTCCACATTGGAAATTTCCCAATTTGTAGACAATGCCTCAAAGCTAACTCCTATGTGGGATCCTGTTACATGAATTCCATATTGATCAGAAGAGCCATTGCCGGCAACTTTTACATATTTACAATTGGCTAGTTTTAATCCATATCCATTGCTGGGAGAACATTGTATCGTTACTTTTCCGTTTCCGTTGACAAAAGTAATCGGTTTTCCAGGCTGACCTGAAAAGTTCTTAAGCACAAGCGGCCCTCTGGTACCTGCTTCTATACATACTACACTTCCTGCCGGAATATTAAGCGTACTTCCATCTACAATAGGTTGATTAGCCTTTATGGTATAGGTACAAGCATATCCTTCGACTCCTGCGCTGTCACCTACAGCCATAGAAGGCTTAACATTTTCAATGTCATGTTCCTTTTTACAAGAGGCAAAAGAAATACCTATGGCACATAATGCCATCAAAATACTAGATCGTCTCATTCGAAATTAATTTGGTTAAATATTAGAGATTTATTTATGATGCCCGGTCGTTGGTTATTTGATTATATCCGGGACTTCCATAAAAGTAGAGTTTGTTCCTATAGGCTGGTTTTTAATTTATTAAGAGGAATTATCCTTTTATATTTATTCCTGTCTTAAACACTATCACTTCTGAATCAGTTCTATTTTTAACAGGAGATTTAATTTTCTTTTATTTTATTTAAAATACATAAATAGATATGTCAAGATTTACCATGCCTGCTTGGGTGTACAGGCATAATAATATTCAGTTTAAAGAGAATGATTTATATTCTCTTCAGATAGTAGATAAAATCAAAGAAAAGTTAAAAAGGTTCCACCAGGATGATCCGGAAGTAACTATTGTAATTCCAGCATATAACGAGGAGAAGAATATCCTTAGAACACTTTCATCTATTTCAGAATTAAAAACCAGCTATCGTACTGAATTGATCGTTGCAAACAATAATTCTAAAGACAGGACACAGGAAATACTGGACAGATGCGGTGTAAGATCTGTCTTCGTGAAAGACCAAGGAATCAGCTATGCAAGACAAGGAGGTCTGGAAGCAGCAAAGGCCTCAATAATCGCCAATGCAGATGCAGATTCTATATATCCTGCTCAGTGGTTAGATACTATTATTGAGCCACTTCACAACTCTTCAATTTCCTGTAGTTATGGAACATATTCATTTATTCCAGGAGAAGATAATAATAGATTTACCTTAGCATTATACGAATCTGCCGCTAATGCTTTCTTCGCAATAAAAAGAAAGCAAAGAGAATGTGTAAACGTGATGGGCTTTAATTTTGCCTATCGCAAGGCCGATGCTCTTGAAGTCGGTGGATTTTATCATCAGCTCAACCGCAAGGTTACCAAAAGAAGTGAAGACGGCTGGATGGCTATGTGTCTTACAAGAAAAGGAAATCTTCAATTAGTGGAATCTCCTCATGCAAGAGTGTGGACCAGCGACAGAAGATTAATGGATGATGGATCTATTGGGAAAGCACTATATAACAGAGCAAAAAAAGAAATATCCAGAATTGGAATTTATTTCACCGAAAAAGGAGAAATAAATATAGAAGAAGAAAAAGCAAAGAAATTTTGATTCCCGATCTTTTAAAATAAACCTGAGACGTTAAGTGCTCAGGGCATTTAAATTTATTCAGGACAATTAAGTAGAAGGACATTTTTATAAAAAATATAATTCACTGATATGAAAATAAAATTACATTTCTTTTTTATTTACATACTTTTATTCTGCAACAATTCATTTTGCCAGGATACAGGCTATTGGGAGACAGAATCTGAAGATCATGATCTGATACATAGACATGAATGTAGTTATGTTGAATGTGATGGCAAATTTTATCTTATAGGAGGAAGAAGATTAGGGGTTGATAAATTTGTGAACATTTATGATCCCTTAACAAAAGATTGGGTAAAAGGAACATCCTTGCCTCCTGCTCCGGATGCCCCGACAACAGCATTGGAACTACACCATTTTCAGGCTGTAGCATACAATCACAAAATTTACATTGTAAATGCATTTACAGGAAATTATCCTTCTGAAACACCTGTAGACAGAATATATATTTATGATCCTGCTATTGATAAATGGTCTGAAGGACCTATCATTCCAGTGGAAAGACGAAGAGGATCTGCCGGAGTAGTTGTATACGGAGGAAAATTCTACATTGTAGGAGGAATAATTAATGGACATAATAATGGCTTTGTACCATGGTTTGATGAATACAACCCTCTAACCAATGAATGGAAGATTATGCCTGATGCCCCAAATGCCCGAGATCACTTCCAGGCTGTAATACATAATGGCAAAATCTACCTTTCCGGAGGAAGACAATCTTCTGTCTCCACGGGACAAACAAACAATCTTACAGTTGAACCAATAGATGTGTTTGACTTTTCTAGTCAGACTTGGGAAAGCTTACCTAATAATATACCAACTCCAAGAGGAGGATGCTCTTCCGTAGTATTGGGAAATGAATTATTGGTTATTGGAGGAGAAGGACCTGGAACAGTAAATAACCTGGCTTTCAACAAAACAGAAGCCCTTAATCTCACCACGAAAACATGGAGAACCCTTGCTCCTCTTGATAGCGGAAGACACGCAACTAACGCAATTGTTTACGATAACAAAATTTATATTGCAGCGGGAAGTAAAACCAATGGAGGAAGCGGAAGTTCAGAACTTTCAAATCAGGAAATTTTTCACGCCTCTTCAATAGAAGAACAAATTATACTAACAGTTCCCGATGCAATAAACTTTGGAGAACATGACTATCTGGAACCTGAAAAAACACTTACTGTCAATCTATTAAATACAACATCACATAATATACAAATCAATGGAATTTCTGTTAGGGAAAACAGTCCTGATTTCTGTTTTTCTTCTAACCAGATATTTCCTTATACCATTACTCCTTTTAGTAGTGTTCCTTTAGATATATGCTTTTCCCCTAAGGGAGCAGGATTAAAATCATCATTCATAGACATTAGCCATACGGGAGTTAATAACCCTGCTTCAATAGGCGTCTATGGAGAAGGGCTTGGAAATATTGCATCGATCAAGAATAAACTGACAGGAGTAACTATTTATCCTAACCCGGTAAAAGATTACCTCAATCTGATAGATACGCAGAACAGGGAAAGTCTATATTGGGAAATAATAAACAGCACTGGGAATAAAGTGATAAACGGAAATAAGAGTCAGCGCATAGACTTTAGCGAACTACCAAAAGGGTTTTATATTGTAAATATTGTATCGGAAAAAACATCTGAAAAAATTTCAATAAAGATTATCAGGGATTAGTTTGATTTTCCATTAATAATTTAAAAAGGTATAGGGAGAAAAAATAATTGTTTATTGTTTCTCCCTATACCTTTTTTTAATACATAAACACTGGTCAGACACAGAAGTTAACTATTGAAATTCATAGTTATCTGACATGAAAACCTTATACCCATTTTCGAAAAAAATCTTTATTGTTCTTCTGTTCCTGGTTCTAAACAAAACTTTTGTTTTTAGTCAGAGTTTTACCTCAAGCACACTTCAGAACGCAGGAGTTATTACGCCTACATCTCTTCAATTCGGACCAGATGGTAAATTGTATGTTGGACAACAGGATGGGGCTATAAAAGTATTGACCATCAACCGGACTTCAGCAAATAACTATACTGTAACCGGATCCGAAACAATTACCCTTGTAAAAGAAATACCAAATCATAATGATGATGGAAGTTTATTAAGTCAGCCTTCATCTAAAAGACTTCTGACAGGTATAGCTGTTGCAGGAACACCTGAAAATCCTGTACTATATGCTACCTCCAGCGATCCCAGAATTGGAGGAGCCAGCAATGGTGATCTCGATCTTTGTACCAATTCCGGAGTATTATCCAAACTAACGAAAGTAGGAAACAAATGGACAAAAACAGACCTTGTCAGAGGGCTTCCCAAATCAGAAGAAACCCATTCCTGCAATGGTCTATACTTTTTCGAAGGGAATGGTAAAAAAACAATGCTAATAGCTGTAGGAGGCCAGACAAATGCAGGTTCTCCCTCAAATGTATTTGCTTACATATGTGAATACGCCCTTTCTGCTGCTGTCCTTTCTGTAGATCTAAATGTAGTTGAAAACCTTCCGGACAAGCAAGATCCATCAGGAAAACATCCGTATAAATATGATATGCCGACTCTGGATGATCCCACCAGGCCTAATAATCCTGATGGATCTGATCAAAATGATCCGTGGGGAGGGAATGACGGATTAAATCAGGCTAAAATAGTGACAAATGGCCCAGTCCAGGTATTTGCATCAGGCTTTCGAAATCCATATGATGTTTTAATATTAAAACATCCATCCAAAGCAGGAAAAATCTTCACCGTAGACAATGGCCCTAATAAAAACTGGGGAGGTACTCCTATTATGGGTGATAATGGAATGGCTTCAAACAAATATGCATCATCAGAACCAGGATCACAGGATGTCGGCAACTTTGACGGACTTGAACTTATAGGTGATATGGATAATTATACTGCTGGATCTTTTTATGGTGGTCATCCAAATCCAATAAGAGCAAACCCAGAGAGTGCGGGACTCTATACAAATTCTCCTTCGGGGACAGGCTGGCGCTATAATAAGAACGACGCTTCTTTGCCTTTGCCACAGGACTGGCCTCCTGTGCCTGTTGCAGATCCAAAACAAGGCGAATATAAAAAAGCTGGAACAGACGCTGACAAATCCTTGCTGTACTTTAAAAATTCTACCAATGGAATATGTGAGTATAGATACTCAGGCAACCCACTTTATGGTGATATCCTTGCTGCTGGATTCGACGGAAATCTTTATAGAATAAAACTCAATGAAACTGGAGAGGCTGTTCTCAACAATAAAGATGCCGCCAGACTGAACTTGGATAACCCTTTAGGAAGCGCTCTCGAAGGGAAAGCACTGGATGTAACTTCACAAGGAGATGGAGAGATCTTTGAAGGTACTATATGGGTTGCTGTATATTCAGCAAATCTGATAAAAGTATTTGAACCCGCTACTATCATATGCAGCAATACCTCCCCTACTGCTGATGATGATAACGACGGATATTCTAATGAAGAAGAAAATGATAACCAGACTGATCCATGTAATCCTGCCGATTCTCCGGCAGACAATGACAAAGATATGATAAGCGATAAATGGGATATTGATGATGATAATGATGGCGTTCCGGATAACCAAGACTTCTTTGCATTGGATAATCAAAACGGATTACAAAATAATATTCCTAAAATCTTTAATCTCACCAATGCTGATCCCGGAACAGGCTTCTTTGGTGTAGGGTTAACAGGATTAATGTCCAATGGAACCAGCAATTATCAAGACCTCTACAATAATGATAATATCATTGCAGGTGGAGCAATCGGAGCAATTACCGTAGAAGAAGTTCCTGAAGGGGATGCCTATCAAACCAATAACAATCAGCAATACGCCTTTCAGGTTGGTATAAATACTAACAAAAACACTGGTGTCTTCACCGTCAAAACCGGAATATTGCCCAATTACTTCAGCTCCGGAACACCACAAAACTTCCAATCTCATGGAATGTTTATAGGTACGGGCGATCAGGACAATTACATTAAACTTTCATTAAACGCAAATGGAGGTTCAGGAGGTATTGAGTTATTGACAGAATCAGATGGTGTAGCTACCAGCCTTCAAAATCCACTACCCGGAGCCATTCCTCAAACCAACATTATTTTCTACTTTACTATTGATCCTGAGACAGGCACAATTTATCCAAAGTATAAAATAGAGGATGCCATGTATAGCTTTGATCCCATTCAGGCGCCGGCTAAAGTAGCAAGCACTATTCAGAATGATCAAACTGCTTTAGCTGTTGGACTTATTGCTACATCCAGAGGATCAGGCAATAGATTCAGCGCTACCTGGGATTATATAGAAGTCACACCAGGGAGCATTACATCTATAAACTTTCGGAATAATGGAGGAAAATCCAAAAATATAAACTTGTATCCAAACCCTTCAAATGATTTCGTTAATATGAATATTAATGAAGAATCACCACAAAGTTATACCATAAAGATATTCAACAGCTTGTGTCAGCTCATTGATGAAAGAAAAGTTGAATATGCTCCTGGAGGCGATGATCATAAGATTAAAGTAGCAGATTATCCGAATGGCATCTACTATTTTCAATTAATTACTGAAGGTCAGGAACAATCTGCAACAGTCAAATTTATTAAAAGTAACTAAATGATTTAGATAAAGATGAGATTTTCAAAAAAAATCTCATCTTTATTTTTTCTACAAAGTGCTCTCTTCCTTCACATTGGAGGTTCTCATATTAACTTATCCCTAAAAACCAACCTATGTCAATGAACAGCTGACATAGTTATTGAGTTATTTTTTATGTCAATAATTCCTACATCATGAAAAATTTGTACAGCTTTTTAAGAACAGTATCGTTTATTTTGATAATCCCCATGATCACTCCGATCATTGTGTTTGGGCAGAATTTTACAATGAGTCAGCTAAAAAATGTTAACCTGGCTAACCCCACATCTCTGCAATTTGGTCCAGACGGGAAATTATATATTTCGCAACAAGATGGACAGATAAGAATTATAACCATACAACGTAATGGTCCAAATGACTATACAGCTACTAATACTGAAACTATTACATTGGTCAGAGATATCCCTAATCACAATGACGACGGAACCAATCATCCGGCAAAGAAAAAGACAAGTAACCGGAATACTAGTAGACGGTGATGCCAGCAATCCTATCATTTATATAGCCTCCAGCGATGCACGTATTGGAGCTGGGAGCTTCGGAGATGTTAACCTTTGTACAAACTCTGGTATCATTTCAAAATTATACAAAGAAAATGGTCATTGGACAAAGATAGATCTTGTAAGAGGTCTTCCTAGATCTGAAGAAAATCATGCAACCAACGGATTAGTAAAATATGGAGACAAGCTTTTAGTTTGCCAGGGAGGAGGAACAAATGCAGGAGCACCTTCCGCTTTATGGACATACGTTACAGAATATGCACTGGCCGCGGCTATACTTGTAGTAGATTTGGCAGCTGTAGAGGCAATGCCAACGAAGATTGATCCTACTGGTAAAAATCCTTATAAGTATGACATTCCGACTTTAGATGACCCCACAAGACCTAATAACCCTGATGGTAGTGATGTCAATGATCCATGGGGAGGGAATGACGGGCTCAACCAGGCAAAGATAGTACCGGGTGGTCCTGTTCAGATTTTTGCTGGAGGATTTCGAAATCCTTATGATATTGTTATAACCAAACACCCCTCAAGAAGTGGAAGAGTTTACAGTATAGATAATGGACCTAACAGAAACTGGGGCGGATATCCTGTAAAAGAAAACGGAACAGTCACGAACAATTATCCTGAAGGTGAACCTGGTTCTCTTACAGTTAACAATCTTGATGGCATGGAATATATTGGTAATATCAACACCTATAAACCAGGTGATTATTATGCAGGTCATCCAACACCTATAAGAGCTAACCCATCAGGAGCAGGTTTATTCACAAACGATCCAATAAGTGGAAGCAAATGGAGAATTAATAAACCCGACCTTCCGGTTGACTGGCCTCCTGTTCCAGAAAGCATGAAAGACCCCAGAGAGGCTGATTATTATAATGCCGGAACAGCTGCAGACAAATCGGTTATATACTTTGAACAATCTACCAATGGAATGTGTGAATATCTTTATTCAGGCAACGCCATGTATGGAGATATTTTAGCTGTTGGATACGAGGGAGATATATTCAGAATAAAGATGACAGATGACCCTACAGCTGTTCGCAATAATCAAATGCTCAATAGAGTCAACATGGATAAAGGATGGTCAATCGGAGATGCCAAACCACTGGATATTACTGCTCAGGGAGATGGTGAAATATTTGCAGGAACCATTTGGATTGCAAGCTGGGGCAAAAGCAGAATAGACATCTTTGAACCGGGAGCTGAGATCGAATGTAATAGTGGACCCAATTCCCCTAATGATGATGATCTGGACGGATACTCCAACGATGAGGAGACCAAAAGTGGCACAGATCCATGCAATGGAGCGGATAAGCCCACAGACTTCGATGGAGACTTAATAGGTGATTTTTTAGATGATGATGATGACAATGATGGAATTAAAGATATTGTAGACCTTTATGTTCGAGACAGAGACAATGGAGCTTCTACTACTATTCCAACACATTATGCATTATTCAACTATGATCCGGGAACGGGCTTCTTTGGCCTTGGATTTACAGGGCTTATGTCCAATTACAAAACAGATTACCTGAATATGTTCGATCCATATAATATGATTGCAGGAGGAGCTGCGGGAGCACTTACACTTGAAGACGTTACACCCGGAGATGCTTACGAAGATATCAATACCCAGATGAACGCATTCCAGTTTGGAATAAACGTAGATAAATACTCAGGCACATATATGGTCTCAGCAGCCATTCTACCAAGTTACTTTAATGCAACAACACCCAAAGATGATCAGTCTCAGGGAATTTATATCGGAAATGGCGACCAAGACAACTATATTAAACTTGTCCTTAATTCAAACGGTGGAAAGGGAGGAATAGCTCTCGTAACAGAAGTAAATGGAAAGGCTACAACCGTCCAAAACGACCTGCCAACTTCGACAATTCCTACAGGCCCTGTTATATTCCAATTTTACATAGATCCTGAAAGCGCTACAGTTTATCCCATGTATCAGATTGCTAAATCTTCCTATAGCTTTGATCCAATAACAGCTTCCGGAAGAACCAAAGGTGCGATACAAAGGTTAGATACTACATTGGCAGTAGGCATTATTTCTACATCCAGAAACGCTAATGAGACTTTCAATGCTACTTGGGATTACATAGAAGTGAAACCAGCAATTATTTCTTCAATCAAATGGAGTAACTCTTCTTCTCCTTCAAATATTATTGCCTATCCAAATCCGACTAAAAATATCATCAACATTAGCTTCAAAGATAAAGTTGATCAAAACTATGCTATTAAAATATACAATAGCATGAGTCAGGCAATGAAAGAAACAACTGTAAACACTAATAGTAATGGAATGGATTTTCCAGTAAACGTCTCAGATCTTGAACCTGGTGTTTACTTTATGCAACTGACTTCAGAAGATTCCAAAACAGCAACTCTTAAATTTATTAAACAGTAATAAGGGATAACAAATGATAAAAGGGGCAGGTCATATATCTGCCCTATATATTTTTAAAAATTACTTTTTAAAAATTCTTTTTTTAAACTCCTACAAAGTGAAAGATTTACAATACTTTGCTCCATTTTCATATGTATTCCGAAGGGACTTTATCTAAAAGTAAGATATCTGATTAATTTAAAAAATTTTGTAAAACTTCTCATTCCTCAACCTGTTTAGCAATTTAAAATAACTCCTCATCCATATGTTATTCGATAAAAGAAAAATGGTAGTAAACTTTCCCCTATTTCTTCTTTGCTCTGTTATATTTTATTTTATAATAAACCTGCCACCACAAAGTACTTCAACAAAACATTTTGCAAAAATAGAACTCGCTCCAAATTCAGTTAAACATACCCGAGATAATAAATCTAATAATCTTATTAAAAAAAGAAGTACCAAAACTAAAGTGAAAGGAGCCAAACTAACAATCATATTTGACTCAAAACCTTTATCCTATAGTCTTACAAAATCTCCACTCATGTATAATAAAGATTTCGCTTATAGTTTCACACTTGACGATGGAAAGGCTTGCGCATATGACTATGCTTTTCCATTAATAAATGGAGGAAGAAATAATAAGAACAATAAAGATTTTCCCGGACTATACTTCTCTGACGGATGTGGTAGTAGGGTTCCTTTTAAGCTTGGTATAGCAATGTGCAGCACTAACCCTAAGGGAATAGATAATCATGTAAAAAAGAACCATGAAGACATGACATGGGATGAACTGAAGATTTTACATCAAAATGACTGGGATGTTCTCAATCATAGTTTGTTTCATCAGACAGGCCCTGGCACTGACTATGAATACCAGATAGCTCAAAATATAAAGTATGTAAATGAAAAGACTAACATTACAATGACACACTTTGTAATTCCTGGAGGAGACACTGGATATACAAAACCTGCAATAAAACTTGGTATGAAATCAATTTATAATCAGAAATTTTTTAATGGTTATAATGGGATAAGTACAGATACTCTCAAAGATCTGAAAAACTATCAGATGTTCAGGCAATTTCTGGAAGAGGCTAACCTGGATAGATACATCAACAAAATAGATGAAATTTCAAATCAAAGTGCACCTGATAATCACTTGTGGTATTCAGCCTTTACTCACCAGGTGGGAGAAGTACTTCAAGGTGGAAGCCTTGCTTATCAAACATTTGAAAATTATATGAACACCCTTGAACTGAATTATGGTATAAAAGGGAAAGACAATATGTATATGGCCCCGTTACAAGAAGTTTATGAGTATATTCAAACCCGCAACATAGTTGATCCAATATCAGAACAGTATGGAGACACATTAATACTGTATCTTGATTTCTCAAATGTTCCTGACCAAAGAAGGTATCAGCTTTCCCTCAATCTGAAGTGTAATGAAAAGATTGATAAATTAATCACAGAAGAAAATGTCAGCTTTATCAGCTATAATAATGAAAACGAAAACAAACTGATCAACTTAAAATGGAGCTCTAAACCCCAAACAGAATATCTTACAGGGCAACCGCCTGTTATATTAGGGAACTCTCCTTCAATATTTTCAGGCAACTATATCAATGCTTATCCCAATCCAGTATCCGGCAAGCTTTTAATAAACATCCCGGAAGTGGTCAATGCTAATCCGGAAATTGCTATTGTGGATATGAAAGGAAATTGTATTCAGGTAAATACATATACTTTCACTGATAACAACTCCATTGAAATAAATCTGCTACCATTTAACCTTTCTGAATCTATGTACTATATAAGGATCAAGTCTGGCGACTTGCTGAGGTTTAGCAAGATATACTGGAATAAAAAATAAAATCAAGAATACAAATTAAGAAGGAAAGAAAGGAGCGATAAAGTTTGTACTATGCCCTATTTTTTTACATTCCTTTTATTTTTAATAAATTGCAAAAAATACCGATACGAACAAAATTATAACTTTGAAAAATTAACTTGCAATGTTTATTCATCATGGAAGAGAAAGAACTTTTAGACATAACCTTCAGATTGCATCTCTGCTTTCCTTTGTGGCAGGAATAGTTAATGTTGCCGGATTTTTATCAGTGGCAAAACTGACTACCAATATCACAGGTCACTTTGCCTTTTTTATTGACGAAGCATTCAAGCTGAATATCGCCCAGACATTTCTTTACCTTCTTTATATAATAGCTTTTTTTGCGGGCTCATTTACATCAGGTTTTCTAATAGAAATTTTTTCAAGAAAAAGCGCAAGATTTGTATTTGTAGTTCCAATCATTCTTGAAAGTTTTATTTTGATGTCGACAGGCGTATTGAGCTATAGCTTTATTAACAATAATGAAAACCTGATCGCGACAATATTACTTTTTACAATGGGTTTGCAAAATTCGTTGGTAACAAAAATCAGCAATGCTACAGTGAGAACTACCCATTTAACAGGACTCTTTACCGACCTGGGTATTGAGTTATCACAATTATTCTTTTATAAAGAAAATGAGCAAAGGCGAAAGCTTTATAGTTCCATTAAACTCAGGTTCACCATTATATCTTTTTTCTTTCTGGGAGGTCTGTTTGCCGGCATACTTTATGAATTCATGCAAATCAGAGTGCTCCTAATAGGAGCTACAGTATTGATAGCAGGAATTATATATAATTTCAAAAAACAACGTCCTACGGAACCTCTTACACTCGTAAATCAAGAAATAAAAAATTAATCCTTCACATTTAAGAAGGATTAATTAATATTCCAGTTGTATAATTCCTATACCTTTGAACTACCTGAGTGAGGAGTATGAATAAATTTTTTATTAGCCCCTTTTAATTTAAACAGTACTAAAACCATAACTATAAAAGCCTTAGGTAGCTGAGCAATTGCCTTCATATTCTTTTTGTTAAAAAATTCACTAGGTACCGCGATTACCAATCCAAGAGTCTGAATAAGAAATAAGCTTATCCAGTAAAATGCTCCTGGAAAGGCCAGAACCCCTGAGGTAAACTCAATTAAAGCCGATAATGCAGCTGTTACACCCGTTACTCCCAGAAGTAACACCCTTGGGGCGAGAAATTGCTGAAAAGCTTTGTCAAAGAAATCCATATTTCCTTTGGTTAAAAGATGCCAAAGGCCTTGGAAGAAATATTGTCTGAAATAATGCAACTGAGCTGATATCCATCTCCTCCTCTGATTCTGAAACACTTCAGCATTTTCTACCTTTTCATCCAGGATATAGGCATCTTCTACATACTCGATTTTAACTTTATCTCTCAGCAATTTATGTTCAAGCTCTTTATCAAATCCACCTATAGCATGATTTGTAGCCATTACCTTCTTAAAATAATTATAATGAAAAGCCATTCCGGAACCTATAAGTCCGGAAGAAAGTCCTAATATCCGATGGCCTCTCCTGTAGATATGATTATTAATTTCTTCGCTTATGGCATCCAGAATGGCAAAGTTAGTATTCATATTCTTAGCTACTCTGTGACCTTGAACAGCTCCGATTCCTTTTACAGATATTACAGAATTTAACTTCCTTATGAAATCTGCTTTCATTACGTTATCAACATCAAGCACCAGTGCATAGTCATAAAGGTTCTCATCCAGTTGATTGAGTGCTACATTCAGTGATTTTGCCTTTGTACTTTTATCAAAGAAAACTTCAATCACTTTAATGGGCATAGATTTTAATAAATTCAAAGTACTACTTTGTAATGAATCAGCGATGACAACTACATCATACAAATGCTGAGGATAGTCTTGTTTCAATGCCTCTCTTGCAGAGTTTAAAATAACCTCATCTTCTTTATATGATGGAATAAACACTGCAAATCTTCCTGATGGCTCTTTCAATTTATATTTTCTCAGACGACCAAGCCTACCGGCAAAAGAGAACAGAAATCCGTAAAATACACAGACCGACAAATAAACAAATAGAATTAATAGTATAATTTTAATAGCAATCATGCGGCTTCAAGTTTAATCCTTTTATTATCCAATAATGCTTTGTTCTTAATATTCCATAAATAACCTTTCATAAATGCCTTGGCAAAATCTACCTTTTTTGACAACAGGTAAGTCAATAAGTTTTTGGGCAATGCTACAAAAGTAAAATAGATCATGCTTAAATAAAGCTTCAACCCTTTTACATTTCTGCGCATAAACAATAACCTGTTTCTTGTGAGATAGTAAATTTTCATAGGATTAAGTTTACCCACAGTTGCAGACTCTTTATGAAACACGTTTGAATTACCAACAAACCAGATCGAATATCCGGCATCTTTTATTCTTTCACAAAAATCGAGTTCTTCATAATAAAGAAAATACATTTCTGGCATTAAGCCCACCTCCTGAATAACCTTTCTTGGAATCATCATTGCAGCTCCATGTCCATAAGGAGTACAACAACAATGGTTATACTGGCCGTTATCTTTTTCATGCTGACCTATATACTTATTTCTTCCTGATATAGGATTGATTGCAGTACTTCCTGCAAACTGAATTCTTCCATCACTATGATAATATATCAGCTTTGCAGTTGCTGCGCCTGCTCCCGGGTCAGACTCCAGTTTTGAAACAAGAGGTTCCATAAAATCAGGCGCTACTTCGGTATCATTATTCAGCATAAGGAAATACTTACCTTTAGCTGCTTTAAAGCCAACATTATTTCCACCAGCAAATCCATTATTATTTTTATTTCTGATCAGCCTTATTTCCGGATACCTTTCCTTTATAACTCCAGGATCTTCTTTAGAATGATTGTCTACGACAATGATTTCAATATTAGGATAAGAAATTTTCCTTAAAGACTCAAGGAGTGCGCATGTCACATCAGCTCCATTATAATTTATTGTTACTATTGAGACCAACGGGTAAATATCCTCTCTCACATTTCTCATATCAAAATGAAATTTAATAATACCAACCCACAATCTTTTGATGTCCATGAATAGAATCAGTAAGGAATAAAGAATCAGATTATCTATAAAAAATTATCCTCTCCGCAGTTCCAACTATTCTCTTATTACATCATCAATCAATGAGTTCTTTAAAGAAGAACTTTCCCAAAACCAGGATTGTTAACAGGAGCCTGCAAACCAATACTGATCAAGACTTTATAAGCTTTGAAGTTTCCGAAGTTTCATCCGTATCCAAAGATGGAGCAAGAAAAATAACACCAATAGAGATACTCCAAAACACCACTGTAGGAAATTGACCCAACACCTGATTACCATAACTTGCTACAAGAATTCCAAATACTCCAGCATACAAGGCCATCATCTTCTGCTTCAGAAATGGACTCCGAAGGTTATAGATCAGATAGAAACCTCTTGCAAGAATAAATAATAAGGTGAGTATATGTATTGTCAATCCAACGACTCCGGTTTCAGCCCAAATTCTGACGTAGTGACTATCCGGAGGTGTTTCTGCTAAAAATGTTCCCGGACTGAAACGATTACCCCAGTAACCGATTGTTCCTATCCCTCCACCTATTGGCCTTGATGCAAGATAAGCTTTTAATTTTCTCTGGTTTTCAAGCCTTACTTTGAAAGAAGGATCACTTTTTGGGTTTACAGCACTTCTCATCCTTTGAATCTGATAATTAGACTGACCAATGAAAGTAAACCGTAAGAAACAGAATACTGCAGCCATCGCAATGAATCCAAGTGTAAATACTCTAAAGTTCCTGGTGAGCAAGAGATAAAACAAACCACCAACAAACACGAACATAGCCCCTCTTGTTCCTGATATTGCCATCCCCCAAAAGCATAGTATACCTACTATAAAATAAAATGCCGACTTAAAATTGGAGTTTGATTTTAGTGACAATATAATCGCTACAAGGCAGGAAAAAGACATAAAGGCACCAAACTGCCCTGCATCTGAACAAAACGAAAAATATCTTATTTTACCAAACAGAATGTGCGTATCTGCAGCTGTTTCCAGCCAAGCCTTCTCCACATGATCAAGACCAATATACATCTGCTTCATTCCATATAGAGCACAAACCAAAGCCCCGATCATCCATAAGTTAATAAACACATCAACAAATTTTTCTGATTTCAGCACCAGGAATGTCAGTATAATAAGAAAAAATAATATAGAAGGATATAGCTCTTACTGCATAGAACCAAGCTTCAAAGCTTACAGCTTCAGGATTCAGTATTTCGAGTATTGTAAACCCTGTCCAGAATAACAATACCCAGATTAAGCTATTGTTCAGTCTTTTGACATTATCATAAGAAACACTGAACAGTGCGGACAATATGCTTATCACCAGCACAAGATCAAGAGATGTTCCCAATGGAGCTGAAACATATCTGGTGACACCATTCACAATCAAGCCTACTACCATGGCCATAATTATACCGGATATGGGAAATGAGAATATAATGGCAAAAATCACAAGCACTAACGGAAGAGCAGCCGCTACAGCGGTAATTACAATGCCACCTTTGGCAAACAGCAAACCTAAAAAATAAGCAAAGACCAACAATAGAGGCCATTGACCATATTTTTTTACATTTTCGAATACGACATCACGATTAAGCATCAGTCAACACTGAAATTTATTTTACTCTTCAACTTTTTAACAGAATTTTTGATTTCTTTAAATCCTTCTGAAAATAATTTGGAAGGAATTATCTTAATATCCCTTTTTAAGAAGAATATACCCATTATGACTCCTGCAGAAAAGGTAAGTATGGAAACAATGGCAACTGGCCATAACATACCAAAGTACTTAAGTACAATGAATACACCAAGGGAATTGATACATACCATTACAATGACTTTAAGCATATTTTGCTGAGGCCTGCTGAGAACATCCAAAGCTAAACCGGAATATCTGTCAATCGGCATTAAAGCTGCATGAAGCGCAAATATCCTAAGAATATTTGCGGATTCTTCATAACCCTCACCTCCCAATAAAACCACCAGGTATTCAGCAAATATGATACAAAACACTACAATCGGAAGCAGCATTATACTGAACATACCTGCAGTTCGCTCAAGTTTTTCACTAAGCCCCTGAAGATTTTTACTGTTTACCAATCGTGAAAAAGAAGGTAAAGCTGTTGCTGCAAAGCTTCTCAAAGG
This sequence comes from Sporocytophaga sp., assembly GCA_024707265.1. Classification (GTDB taxonomy): domain Bacteria; phylum Bacteroidota; class Bacteroidia; order Cytophagales; family Cytophagaceae; genus Sporocytophaga. Next base: position 439,420 of record JANQAB010000003.1, read on the forward strand.
AATTTCAACCAACTCAAATAATTTAAGAGGAATATTAAAAATAGCTACTGCTTCTCCACCAAGGAAAGCGCCGATCAGGAAAGTATCAGAGCTCCTCAGCAAATTAGCGCCTACCATAGTGCCCATACTGAATTTCCCGAAATTAAATAGTTCTTTAACCTTCTTCCATTCAGCAAATCTTATACTTTTTATATTTGTCCATCCGGCAACAACACAAAACAAACTTCCGAAAAAATGGGATATCAGGTAAGACTGAACAATAAATTCTTTCCCTCTATGTAGGAACATTTCAGCGCATAAGAGCACTATAAATACTCCGATACTAATCAGACGTATATAGATAATTTTGCTAAATTTCATATCTACCTGAAGGATCCAGGATGAGAAATTATAAGGAAGTGTAATTATGATTAATATCCAGAAGTAATTAAAAAAATAGATTGCACCATCTGAATCAATATAAAAAAGCATTATTTGTTTAAGCAAAAAACATAGAACCACAAAAGAAATGGTAATCAGAATTGCAAACAACCATGCACTTCCAATTACCTTCTCTTTCTCCCTTTCATCGACACCTGAACAAAACTTGACCAGTGGTGTCTGCAGGAAACCTACCCTTAATAATTCAATAAAAACATAGACAGTAACGAACAATATCCAATTACCGAAATCTTCCTTTGAAAATATTCTTGCGAGCAAGGCAAAACTTATGAAACCAAAACCAGCCGCAATAACATTACCTGTTAATGAAAGAATATTATTATTGGACAAAACCTTTTTTAAAAACTTCATATAACTCTTTCCTTTTTCAACTCCAGCATTCTCTCTACTATTGAAGAGAATTGCTCAACTCTGTTTTCCCACGAATTATGTTTTGAAAATTCTATTCTTGCCTTCATCTTTTCTACAGAGTCATTATACAATGCATCTCTGAGACTGTTGAGAAAAGCTTCTTTGTTATTAGCTATCCATACATGCTTTTCGAATTCAGGAATTTTAGCGAAATCAGTCATCACCACTGGCTTGCCAGCTGCCATGTACTCATTAATTTTAAGCGGATAAACACCACTAGTAACTTCATTTTTGAGATATGGTATGATACCTACATCCATATCTTTAAGAAGAGATGGGATTTCATATGGCTTTCGGCTTCCCATAAAACGAGCATTGGGATATTTCTTTAATGCCATTCTTGCCATTTCGTTGGTAACCCTTCCTATGAAATGGAATTGCACTTCAGGAAGCATTTTTATCGAATATGATAAAAGTTCATAATCAAACCTTTCGTCTATACTTCCTGTATAACCCACAACTCTTGGAGTATGGGGAGATTTTATCCTAACATCTGCTATTGAACTGAAATGATCAAAGTCAACACCATTTTTAACAACAAAGCAATTCTGATGAAGCGGACTCTTGGATTTGAATAAGGCATCAGACGTTGTAATGACGGCATCTGTTTTCTTTATATACTCCTTTTCTATCTCCGGACCATGAAAGTGATACCACTGATCACCTTTAATTTCATCATAACAATAATAGATATTTAAGAGCTCATTAAAATCACCCACTAAAGGAAGTCCAAAGAAAGGATTGTATCCATTTACTACAATAGGATTTTCCATCTTTAATGTCCTGAGTGCACGTTGAATTGCACCTCTTACTAAATTCCCATTAAGTTTCAGCAATACCCTATATGGATTCTCATTTTTAATCCAGTTAATGGGCAATACCGGTGGTGGAGTCAAAACATGTATCTCACTGCCGTAAACTGTATTGACAGTCCTAAGCCGATTTTCAAGTCCTATCATTCTTGTGACAGGCACCTTTTGTTTTCCTGATAAAGCATTGATGATATCCTTTACAGTATATTCATAATCGACAAAAAGAATTCTGTTTTGCTTACTCAAAATACTCATCATCTTCACGACTGTATTCACAAATTCTTTGTCCCATGTAGTAAGCGCCATGCACAGGATATTTTTATTCCGGATCATAAGATACTTTATTTTTCTTAGTCACATTTTTATCCAGATCATTCTTACTGACAAGTTTAGCAGAAAACCACTTAGGTACTTTTCCATAAATCTGTATCAGTCTGTCTGTAGTAACTTTATTAAGTACCAATAAAGGTTTTGACTTCAATACCTTTGTCAGCAAACCAGAGAGGTAGTTATCGGAATCTTTCCATGGTCTGTCAGCCCTGAGTACAAGCAGACAAAGGTCAGCTTCTTTCACCAATTGCAGTGGAAGCTGATATTCCTGAAGCGAAGGTATTTCAAGGAAAACAAAATCGGCTTTATCTATGGTCTTAAGTATTTCATTGATCTTGGCAGCCGGAACCATCCTTTCGATAATCTCATAATGTCTTATTTTCACTTTTGAAATATCTACAACTTCCCTTTTATCAATACTTTCAGGACGATAACCTTTCTCTGAACCCGGAGTAAATATTTCAGAAATATATCCAAGATCTGAGATACGTTTTGCCATTTTATAGATCATCCATGTTTTCCCTTCTGAAATCTGTGTACCGGCGACAAGGACAATTTTAGGTTTCTTTTCCAGAGCAGTTTTTTCTGTTTCCAGTACTATTCGGTTAACTGCCTGCTCTATTAAAGAATCTTCAAAATACTCTGTAATCCTGTTTCGCTGAGTCGCTTTGGGCAGTACACCAGCTATTTCAAATCCGGTGAGGCGCTCTGCTCTTGAAGGGTTTTTAACTGAGGAATCCAATAATTCCATTGCCAGATAAATACTTATCAAAAGTAAAAACGATGCTATCATTGAAAGAGGAATCAACACAAAATCTTTTGAAGCGATAGGTTTCACCGGATAAAAAGGCTGATCCAAAAGTTTGATATTGCTTGACATCTTCACATTCTGATATCTCTGTTGATTCATATTAAGAGCTTCCAGCTTATTCATATATTCCTTCTCCGCAACCTGTACCTCTCTTTTTAAAGTAAGTAACAATGAACCAAGTGGAGTGAAATCGTTATAGGTAGAATTAAAGGAATTATAGCGTTCTTGCATGATCTTAAGTCTTGCCCCACTCTCCTCTACTATCAATACATTGCTTAGCCATTGCTGAAGGATATTATCACTAGGAATTCCCTCCTGACTGTTATTAATGGAGTAAAGGTTATTAACAAGGTCCTTAAGCTCTTTTTTAATTGCTTCAGCTTTTTCTGTTAATTCTTTCAGGTTTTCCTTTGTTTCACCAAAGTTCTTAGCATTAGCGAGCTTATAATTAATATCTGATAGTTCTTGTCTTTTTGCCAATACCCTATCATTACTTTCCATAATATTCTTTCGCCCTTTCAGCCTTTCTTCAAGACTTGCCAGACTTGCCTGAGCTGAAGCAAGAATCATTTTTTCCCTTTCAATCTCATCGGCATATGTTTGTTTTGACTCCGACAATACTTTTGCTTGTTCGTCGAAGTTGATGATCTTATTTTTTACCTGAAAATCTTTAAGCTTAAGTTCTGCGTCATTAAGTCTTGCTCTTGCCTTATCCGTCTGATCGGCATAGTAAGAAACTACATTCTTTACTTCTGATTCTTTTATCTCACTGAACTTTCTGATAAAGACCTGAGCAAGCAATAAAAGTGTCTGCTGACAAATAGCCGCATCATTAGCACTATAAGACACGTCAAGCATATCACTATTTTCCTTTCTGATAGCATTTACCCTGCCCCTGATCTTATCTACTCCGTATATGCCATTCTGAGATGCCACAAGAGCAGAAAATACATTGAACTTATTTTTGCCTATATAGGCTTGTATTTTTTCGTAAGTAGTCTCTGGTGTGGCTCCTTTTACCTGACGCAAAACAGAGTCTGGCACAATAGCTCTTATTTCATTATATTTCTCAGGAGAAATATACCTCAGATCCGGCTTATCTAAGGTAATATGAGATGCTACCAGCCTCAATGAAACCTCTTGTACTGTTTCCCTGGACTTTAAAGTATTTAAAAGATTATCAAAAGCATTGCTGACCGCGTTGTGATCAAGCCTTGGATGTTCTTCTGTGGTTACATTATACCCGCTCGCAACTCCCGTATAAATCAGACATGTAGAAGCATATTCCTTTTCCCTCTTTCTTGTTTTCATGTATACCAGTGAAGCCACTGCTACAGGAAAAAGTATCAGAAGCATCAAGTGCTTTCTGAATATCCTAAATATATCACCAAAGGTCATTTTTGTTTAATTAAAGAACCAATACTTACCCCTATTAAATATTCGAATTGTTTGTAAACTGTATTGTAATCCTTTCTGGCAAACTCAAAATTGGACTCAGCCATAAAAAGATTATTACTTACTGAGGAATAATCTTCCAGAGAGATTGTTCCTTCTTTAAATTGCTTCTCAGCCATCTGATATACAAGCTGTGCATTCTGGAGGCCTTCGCTTCTGATTTTAAGAAGCGTCTGCGCCGCAAGCAGATTATTATATTCAGCTGCTATTTGTCTTTTTAATTCAATTTCTACTCGTTCTCTGTTCCTTTGAGCCATTTCCAGCTCGGCCTTACTAAACCTTATTCTATTATGCCTAGCTGTTATATCAAACAAGGGTATACTCACGTTTACTCCAACCCTATATCCATTAAGGAAGTTAGTCTGACGGTTAAAATCTCCATATGTGACGCCAAACTTCTGATCACCTGTAGCATAGTTACCAAATGCCTGGATGTCTTTTTGCCAGTCTTTCCTCGCTAAATGAATTTCCTGGTGGCGGGCTTTTATACTGGCATCCTCTACCTTTATATAAGGAGAATTTTCAATTGCAATTGAAATGATATGATCTAATGAAGGCAATTGATTTTCCAGATCCTCTAGCACAATAACACTATCCTTATTTACTTGCCCAAAGGAAGTAACCGAAAACAGAGTGAATATCAAAAGAAGCATACCATGAGCGGAATGCTTATTATTCCAAAGGGTATTCATACTATACATTTTCTTTCTGTAATAATGCAGGAATTGTTTTTGCAATAATTTTCAGATCTCTCAAGAATGAATAATTCCTGGCATAGTCATTATCCAGCTGAATTCTTTCAGCCTCTGACATTTCCTTGGTTCCTCTTTTGGTCACCTGCCAAAGACCTGTAATACCTGCAGGTGCAAGGAATCTTAGGGTAAACTGATCCACTGTAATCTTTTCAGCTTCATAAAGCGGAAGCGGACGATTACCAACAATAGACATATCACCTTTCAATACATTGAAAAGCTGAGGCAGCTCATCTATACTCGTATTTCTTATAAACTTACCAATCTTTGTAATCCTTGGATCATTACTTATCTTAATAAATGCTGCTGCATCTTTTTCTTTCTTTTCCAAAAGAAATCTCTTTTCACAAATTTCCTTTCCATCGAGAAAAAGCATAGACTGACAAACTCTGTTTCCTCTGGCACATTCTTCACAAAGGTTTGAATGATGATCCGTTTCATCAACCGCTATTGAAGTTTCATTTTTATCAGAGACCTTTTTATTTTTATTATATTGATTCAAGTGAGAAAGATCCTTCAACTTTTTATCAGCATCAGCACTCATGGAGCGAAATTTATAGAAATCAAAAATTTTATATCCCGTACCCACCCTTTTTGCAGCATAAAACACAGGACCTTTTGATTCCAGCCTGATTAATATTGCAAGCAAAAGAAAGAAAGGACTCAGAAAGATGAGTGCAAGTGTTGCGAACACAATGTCAAATATCCTCTTTACTAAAGGAATCTTATACTCAGGATGTCTTACATGTCCCTCTTTATATGCACGCTTATAATGAATTTTATTTTCAATCAGATAATTTAATCTTAATGCAAATGGATCTTTTGAAACATCCTGTTCGAAAATTTCTGACACACTGTGTTTAAGCATTTCAGAACGGACCGGCCCTGTAATGGTGTCTACAAGAAAAACAAAAGGAACCGGCTCTACATCCGATTGTTTTAAGTGCTGCAACAATAACAGCCCATTAGGGCTGTGTAATTGTCCTGCAGAAATTATTGCATCAACTTTATTACCCTTAGAATGCCATTCGAAAAACTTAAATCCGTTTTCAAAATGAATAACATCAAACCCATCTGCCATCCGATTTGAAAACGAGTGTAGCCGATCTGTCTGATTGTCTATATAAGCCAGCTTCTTCTGTGTAATAAGCTCCATACTGTTCTTTTACTTATAAATTCTTTTGAAAATATTCTCTACTCTTATTTCAAGTTCTTCAGGATTGAATGGTTTCATCATAAAATCATCAGCGCCACATTTAAGACACTGAATCCTCACACTGCTTGATTCATAACTTGACAGAATTAGGAGTGGCACCTCTCTGAAAAATCCACTGGATCGGATATGTTTAATAAATTCAAAACCGTCCATCTCGGGCATACGCAAATCACAAATTATCAAATCCGGTATATTTCCCTCATGCATCCATTCAAATGCGTCTTTTCCGTTTGCTTTCTTTACTACATTATATTTTTTACACAGTGTGCAATTAATTATATCTAAAGTTGACTCAACGTCATCAATTGCAAGAATAGTTTTCCCCTTCTCTGCCACAAGTTTTTCAACTTTTGGCAATGCCTTTTCCAGTATTTCCATACAAAATAATATTATCGCCTTCTGCCTCGTATCTAATTATAAAACTCTCATTGGATTAATCAGCATCTTTGTGTGCTGCTTACATAATTTCAACTCAACAGCATATTATTTGTTCAGTCCCAACACAGGCTTTAAAGGCTCCTCCGGCATTTTGCACTACCACCTGTTTTTGCTCCCTCAGGGTCAATTGATTAAAATAATTCGTTCAAAAATCTAAACATCCGGTCAATTTTATCTTTCACATTAAAAAACATTTCTATAGATTTAATGACAAATAAAATACTATGTATGGTACAGGAGAGACTAACAGAATTGCTGAAGAAAAAAGGAATCGGACCTGAGGGCAGCAAAAGCCTTATAATAGAAGAGCTGAATGAACTTCAACATTTATTTAAATCTCCAGATGCAAGTCTTACTACTATTGCAACAATGGTTACGGCTATGCTTACCCTTGAACCCAATACTCAGGAAAAGGAATGGATAGAAAAGGCAAAAGCTGCCCCTTCAGATTTTCTTCCAGATGAAATAGTACCATTTTTTACAGGCAATACTAAGGATGAATTTTATCGGCTTATCCTTAAAGTCATAAAACACAAAGACTTATCCAGGGAGGAAGCTGAAAGTGGAATAGAGCAATTATTCGATAGCCAGACACCCGAATATCTTAAAGGAGCTTTTCTGGAATCACAAAGGTTAAAGCGTGAAACATTCATTGAAAACAAAGCTTTCTTTTCAGGACTTTGGGAAAAAGTGGAACGGGTAAAAACTGACCTTCCCATAGTAATTGATATTGCCGATAGCTACGATGGTTTTAACCGGACTGCCAGCTTTTCATTGTTTACCGCAGCAGTGCTGGCATCATTAGATATTCCCTGTATTGTACACTCTATCGATAAAGTTGCCCCTAAGGAAGGATATACTTCGCATCAGCTTTTAAAGCTAGCAGGTAAAAATCCACTCATTTCTGTTTCCGAAGCTAAACAAGCTTTGGAAAATAAGTCTATAGGATTTTGCTATCTAGACCAACAGGTATTCTTCAAAGATCTTTTCATCCTCAAGAGAATGAGAAAGGAAATGGTTAAACGTCCGTTCCTGGCGACCTTCGAAAAACTTTTACAACCTATTCAAAGTACTCAAGGAAATTATCTTGTATCCGGATACACACATCCACACTATAAGGAAGAAGTTGTTAAACAGCTTAAGGAGCAGGGAGAATGTAAAATGGCGCTTATCTTTAAGGGACTTGAAGGATCAACACAATTAACGCTTATCCGAGGTTCTGTTGCCATTTTTTATGATGGCAATGACATCCATGAATCACTGGTCTCTCCCGAAGACTTTGGGCTTCAATTGTTGGAAAGCAAACAGGATAAAAGCATCAGGCCGGAAGACGTATTATCGGAAGGATTGGCAGCCCTTGAAGGAAAGAAAAATTATGCAAGGGAAGCTATCATATATGAGACCGCTGTTATTATCACAAAGTTTAACCTGGTACAACAAAAAAATCTGATTGCTGTTTTGAAGCAAAAGCTTGATTCAGGAGAGGCTTTGAACCGATGGAATATGCTGAATATATAAATATAAAAATAGCCTTCAGGCAAATAATATCCTAAAGGCTATTTTTTTTGTAATCAATTCTTCACAAATCTTGAAGTATAAATAACTCCTCCTTCTTTGAGGATCATCATTGAATAGATTCCTGCTTTGAGACAGTTAACATCAACGGTTTCTTCTGTACCAATGAAATCTCCATTTAATACTTCTCTTCCGTCCACATTAAAGACCTTATAGAATGTATTCTCAATACCTTCACTTGAAACAAAGAGCCTGTCTGTTGCAGGATTGGGAGAAAGGCTAACAGCAGCATTGACTTTATTGGGATAAGTACTCAATACTAAATCCATTGGAGTGCCCCATTCTCCGTAGGACTTTTTATAGTAGACCAGTTCCCTGCCCGTAGGTGCAAAAGCACGATAATCCCTTTCTAAATAATACGGACCACCTAACCCTTTCCAATATTCATAATTCTTTTCAATATAATAATCACCAGACAGTATAGGCATATAGCATGAACCATTCTCAGTATGTATTTGTAATTGGTTCACAGCCTTCACCATTACTGAAGGGAGGTCAGCTTGTATAAACTGATAATTATATGAATTAGGAAATCCTTCTTTATAAAAATAATTGTAGGGTTTGCATGGAATCTCATTAAAACCATCTAGTTCCGGATATAATGGAACTTTCAAAAAGGTAGTGTCCAACTTTACCACAATCTCTTCTTTAAGCTCCCCATCTTGATAATATATCCTTTTAACGAAATTCTCCACTATGGATTTCTTGTAAATGAGAGAATCTCCATCTTTGTTAAATGATTTATCAAGCACTTTTTGAATTACTTTTTTAAGGCTCCCCCCTTTATACACCTGAATATGTAATTCATCGCCAATTTCAAAGTCATAAATTTCTTTCTCCGTCAAATTACCAACTCCAATATTTAATTTGTCGACTCCGACTATATTGATAGCATTAGTATCCGAGGGGAATTTGAGTAAAGAATAGGTTTTTACAAATCCCAACGTCTTGCCAATTTTCCATTTCTTTCCATTAAATGCATGAGGTACTATACTACCATCACTTTTTTTCTTTAGGTATATAGAAATCGTCATTACAGAATCACTCATCCCTGCATCATAAATTTCAATATTTTCTATTTCCTTCTTGATTACAGTCGCTTCAAAATAAGTATCACCTTTGGAATAAAAAATCCAGGAATCGTTTAAATCGGCATACTTGTGAAAGATAATAGAGTCTTTTTCCTTGTTTATAAAAACTTCTCTTTGATCTTCCCGCATTAGTATTTCTCTTCCGGTCCAGGAGTAATCCTTACTTGTCGCATAACAATCTTCAGATTGGGGGGGACCAAATATTCTATAATTTGAATATAAAGTATCTCTTCCTATTAAACTCGTACTTTCTATTTTTTAAAGGAACATACTCGCTAGGATAGCTCATCCAAAAATACTCATACCACGCTTTGTACTTATAAAACGTTGTCCTGTCAGAATAAACAGTCTTATACTGAGCAAATCCGTGTATAGACAGTAGCAAAAAAAACAATAACAAAAATCTTCTCATAGTTCTTATAAAAATTAACATCTTAATATATAAATTGAGCCAAATGAAAAAAGCCTAAACTAAAGGTTTAGGCTTTTTTCATTTTGTCAATTCTTCACAAACCTTGAAGTATATACAACTCCTTCATCTTTCAGGATCATTATTGAATAGATGCCGGTTTTAAGACTGTTTACATCAATGCTTTCTTCTGTATTGAGAAAGTTCCCTGTGAGCATCTCTCTGCCTTCAATGTTATATACCTTATAAATTGTATTCTGAATACCTTCGCTGGCAATTCTAATTTGGTCTGAGGCTGGATTTGGTGAAAGACTTACATTTACACCTGATTTATTTCCATAAACTCCCAAGACCAAATCATAGGGTGTCCCCCATTCTACAGAGCCTTTTTTGTAATACACTAATTCTCTTCCATAAGAAAATATTCCATACCATCCTGAATTATATGGACCTCCAAGGCCTTCAATATATCTATTATTCACGCTTTCCCAATCCACAACAAGCTTATAACACGAATCTGAAGGATCTGAAGGAATCAAACTTTCATAGATGTAACGTTTGGACATTCTTGAGGTAGGTTCATCTAAAAACTGGCTTGTATAATCTACATAAACAGCTCCACTATGTGCTATTAATGGCAACCTATTTATTCCGGTATCCCCCAGAGCTATTGGAACATTAAGTATATTGGTATCTGCATGTATAGTAAACTGCTCTACTCCTGATTCAACTTTTTTTGAATTTTTAAGAACAGCTATTTGGTATATTATTGAATCGTTGTTTTGTGTATTTTTTTTGTCAATTACCTTTTGTATAATCTTTATTTCGTGAGGATTTACAGAATTTTCATATTCTCTGATATGAAATTCATCTCCGACTTCAAAATTATATATATCCTTTAATGTAAGATTTCTAACTCCAATACTTAACTCTTCTATTCCCGCCAACAACATGACATTGATATCTTCAGGAAAATTCAGTAGATCATAGGTTTTAACGAAGCCATAATTCTTACTTATCTTCCATTCTTTACCATTAAAAGAATGGCTTAAAGGGCTATTATCTCCAGCCTTCTTAAGAGTAATAGAAACCGTCATAACAGAATCAGTTACCTGATCTTCATGTATGTTAAATGTTTCCGTCTCCTTTTTGATTACAGTTGCTTCGAAATAGCTTTCCTCAGAAGACCAAAAAGTCCACGTATCATTAACATCGGCATACTTATGAAATATGATAGAGTCGTTATTTCTATTAATAAAAATTTCCCTTTCATCTTTAGTCAATATAATATTCTTGCCAATCCAGGACCATCCTTTGCCAGTAGCTTGGCAATCCTCGTTATAAGGTTCAATTAGTTTAAATACCCGGTAATGAGTTAAAAGGGTATCCTCGTTTACCACTTGTTGGCTTTCGATTTTCACTGGTATAAAGTGACTAGTAGCACTCTCTGCTTTTTTTTCATAAAAAGATGTCTTATCAGACTGAATTGTCTTAAACTGAGCAAATGAGCTTAGAGAGGAAAATATCAATAATGCAGGTAAAAAATTTTTCATAGTTTTCTTCATATTAAAAATACCTTAGTTATACATGCTTTTAACTTAATGATCAAAATCTATTAAATAGACGATAAAATTATCCATTCGTTCCCAGCAAAATTTAAATATCCTCATAAAATATTGCAAAAAAACAGCACCAACAAAAACATACCCTTCATTAACAAACGCTTGCAATAAAAAAAACAAGCTTTTGTATTTCCAAATCAAAAAACATCTAATATTCTTAAACATTTTAACGATTATTTCACTTTAGCTTCTCAGTTTTCATAAACCATTTAAACTTATTACTATGGGAAAAGGAGATAAAAAATCTAAAAAAAGGAAAACTCTTTAAGAGCAGCTTTGGAAACTCCAGAAAAAGGAAAGTTGAAAAAGCAGATGTTAAACCTGCATCAGCTCCTGTCGCTGTTGGGAAGAAAAAATCTTCCTGATTTTAACCCCACTTTCAGAAAGCACACCATTTCCGTGTGCTTTTGATTCAATTCTCCAAATACTACTCCGATTTACTTACTCGCTTATACTCAAGACCATATCCAAAATCGCATAAAATTTTTATAATCTGGTTCAAAGATTATCTATCTTTTTATTTTCCACGTTAAAGCTTGGACCTGACTTCGGTTTTTACTTTATTACCACAAACAAGTATTAAAATTCTATGAAAAAACTTTCATTCTTACTTTTTTTTCATTATTTGTTTCAACACAACAAAAAAGGTTTATTCTCAGGGCACCAGCCTCAGCCAGCCGATCAATTCACCACTGGGAGATGAATTAAACCCCAGTGTTAGCGCAGATGGCAAAACCTTACTATTTCTTTCCAACTATGGTGAGGAAAAAGCGTATCCGGTAATAAGCTATCTTAAATCTGGTGTGTGGACCAGGCCAGATGAAGTAACTGCACTTAATACCCCCTCCACTAAGCTTAACAACAATCTTGGATATAATCTAAGCCCAATGGGGAATGAGATATTCTTTTCAAGCAACAGATACGGTGGCATTGGAAGCAATGATATCTGGATGGTTGAGAAAACACCAACCGGCTGGTCTTCTCCCAAAAACCCTGGAAAGCCTTTGAATTCTGCTCTGGGAGAAGCAGATCCAAGTTTATCCCCTGATGGCAAACAACTTTATTACGTTAGATGGACAGATAAAAAATCATCCACAGGACTGCCTTGTGGTAAAATAGTTGTTTCTCAACGAACAAGTAAAGAAGGTTTCAGGGAACCAGTAGAACTTCCATCTCCTGTCAATTCAGGTTGTGAATGTTCACCACGAATTCTTTCAGACGGAAAAACATTGATATTCAGCTCAGAAAGAACCGGAGGAAAAGGAGGGTTTGACTTTTATAAAACGCATCGTAAAGATGACGGAAGCTGGTCTGCTCCCATTCCGCTCACCTATATCAACTCTAAAGAAAATGAGGTTTATGCAGCTATTCCTGCCAATGCCGAGATGATTTATTATACTGCCCAAAATGGCAAATCAAAAGACATCTACAGAAGTAAACTTTCCTCTGAGTTTCAGCCGGACAGAGTATTTCTGCTTGCTGGAAAAATAAAAGAAGAAACAGGTAAAACAGTTGCAGGTAAAATTATAGTCACAGAACTTCCTTCCAAAAAACTTATTTCAGTTTTAAATCTGAAACAAGACGAGCCATACCTGATCATACTTCCGAAAGGAAAAACATATGATGTCACAGCTTATGGCAGCACCAAAGGATGGTTCTATAATGGCAATAGCATTCCGCTGGATACGCTTACCAAATCAGTTTATAAGGAGCAGGATTTCAAATTGCCTGCTGCAAAACTAAATACGGCTATCGACCTATCCGATATTCAGTTTGAGGGAAGTACTCTATCTCCATCCTCAACTATGAATCTTGATAAACTGGTTAAATGGCTTCAGGAAAACCCTACAGCTGCAATTGAAATAGGCACTTCTATATCTGAGGTAAAGTCAGACACTGTGCAGGCTCCTGAACTTACTGAAGTAAAAGAGGAAACTGTAACGCAGGACACCACAGCTTATATCCGTAAGATTTATCATAATGATGTAACACCGAAACAAGCCGATGCCATCGCAACCTATCTTACCCAAAAGGGAATCGCAAGTGCAAGAATAAAATCAGTAGGATATGGTGACACAAAAAAAGAAAACAAATCCGAGATTACTATTTTGAAAGAATAGAATAAAGAACAAAAGCTTCATAAAAAAACTCATTGATAATAATTATTCAATGAGTTTTTTTATTTATAAAACATCTACATCAAATCATTTTTTCCTTGCAGGAAAAGATCTTTTATAGTTTTGTTCTATGTATCCCCTTCCAGACAAATCACACTCGATTTTCTGAGAAGATGAATAACTCTCCGTGGGCTCATCACAATCTATATAGATAGTAGTACCTTCATTGGGTTTTGCAAAAGTATTTTTATAGTTGTGACTTGCACGGTAATGACTTTCATCTTCAACAGTACCGTAATATTTCTGTTGTTCAACACTTTCTTTTTTTGTTGAAGGTGGAAACTGCTGTTTGTAATTTTGATTTGTTTGTGCCATTAAACTTGCTGAAAAGAATATCAACGCTCCTGACAGCCAACCCTTCATCTCTCTCATCGTTCCTTCCTTTTGAAAAGAACAAAACTATGCAGGGCTATTGTTTCAAAGCAATGGAATAATTAAAATTCGGATAGGAATATTTTAAGGATACAAAGGACTTTAAACTGTACTTTTCTTTTATATTCTTCTTAATGGAGTATTATTTTTTTATTGAATAAACGTATGAAGTAGGTTTATCAGGCGAGATTCCTAATTCTATAATATTCTTTTTGTTGAAAGATCCTTCTGCCAGAATTGGCTCACTTAATATTTCGAAGTAAAATTTCTCTTCAAAGACATGTGGCAGAAAACCCGCCATACCTAAGAGAACCATTCTATTTACTTCATTTCGTCCCACTACAAGTTTTTTCTCATCAAGAAAACCAAATATCTCTCTGATTACTCGAGGATTTAAAGAAAGTGAAATCTCCGTAAAATCAAGGAATATTGTATAGTCAAAATTTTTCATGTACGCTTTAAGGAAAGCATTATGTACCTTCTCAGGAAATGTATCTCCAAATTGTACATAGCTGCCATTGCATAGACATTGAGCAGCAAGACGTCCTTCCTCTGTTTTAGAAAATACGAATATTTCTGATACCACTGGCTTCAACAGCCTGATAATAGCTTCAAGCTGTTCAAAGGAGAGTTTTAGGTCATTCCAAAAAACCATTACTAATTCTTTTCTTTCCATAAAGCCTGAGATTAGGAAGTCTATAAACAAATTAATAGTAAAGATAGAGAGAACGAAGAGTTAGGAGCAGGCACGTTGGCTCTCACTCTATCTTCTCGCTGTTTTATTCAACTCGGGCGGTAAATGTTTGATTTTAACATTATAAAAATAAAATTGTTTCTTTGCTTCCCAAGTGATTTTATCCACAAAAATTCAACATTCGCTGAACTATTTTTGCCTTATCAATAATCAAACTAATTGAAAGGTGCATGTTGTTTTGATGATGTAACATGGTTGAATGAGGACGGATATGGATAGATTAACTAGGGAAGATTTCGAAAGACTTGCAGGTATTAAAAGCCAAAACTGTATTTCAATATTTATACCAACCCATCATAAAGGAATGGAGGTAAATGAAGGCCTGGACTGGCTGCAGTTTAAGAACCAACTGACAGAGGTAAGAGACAAACTTCTGAAAAAGAATTATCAGGAAAAGTATGTTACAGAACTATTAGCGCCGGGCTTTAATCTTCTGAATGATACCGGCTTTTGGCATCTCCAGGATAAAGGACTGGCGGTATTTATGAATGATGAGAACATCAGGTACTTCCGTTTACCGGTTTCCTTTGAAGCTGAAAATTATGTAGGAAACGCATTTGTACTTGATCCTTTATTTATCTTCTTCAGAGAAGAAGGAAAATTTTATACAATGGCTTTAAGTCAGAAAAAAGTGAAATTATTCCGGAATAGCAGATATCACTTTGAGGAGATCCCACTTCCCTCTTCTGTCCCACAAAACATAGATGAAATATTATCCCAATACGAATTTACCAAAAGAACCATGCAGGGTAAAAATATGGGAGGTGGTACTATTTATCATTCTCATACAGACAGCTTTTACAATGACCAGTATACTCTAGAATTCTTCAGACAGGTCAATATAGGGATCAACGAAGCTTTAAGGGATGAAGAAAAACTTCCTTTAGTCCTTTATGCTGTCGATTCAATGCATTCAGTATATCAAAAGGCCAATTCATATCCAAACCTTTTCAAAGAAGGCGTAAATGGAAACCCGGATCACCTTCTTGATCAAGAGATATTTGAAAAGTCGTTGAATGTAATGAGAGCGGAAATGCTCAAACCACTTAAAAAGAAAATTGAAACTTATAATGCTTTTGCAGGCACAGGTAAAACATCTTATGCAATTGATGAAGTCGTCAGAGAAGCTCAGGCCGGAAGAGTAGACACCCTGTTTATAGAAAAAAATAATCATTTATGGGGAACCTATGATGAACAATCAAAGGAAACCAAAATGGGTAAAGCTTCTGACAAAGACAGTACTTCATTAACTACTAAAGCTGCTGCATATACCATTGAGAATGGAGGCTTTGTGTATGAGGTAAGTCCGGAAGAAATGCCCGAAGCTGGTCAACCTATGGTTGCTGTTTTCAGATATTGATTCTTTCCAAATGATAGCTGGTCCTTCGCATGTGAAGAACCAGCTATTTTTTTAAAGAATATGCTAAGTATACACCAGCTAGCAAGAGACAGTATTCTACTGATGAAAAATGCTCTTGTACAAATGAAAGATAAAAATTAGTGTCATACAAATCTAAAGTTAGCACTACAAAGCAATAGGTATACATGGCAACTAAATATCCTACAACTGTCAAAATGCTAGATAAAAAAGCAATAAAAAGAATTGAGCCACTTCCCTTAAAATAATAAACCAATCCGAACGAAATGCCACCAAGCATAATAGTGCAAGGTTTAAGAGTATAAAAAATTAGCATTTCCCAGCAAAAAACAAACGTGAGGAATAAGACAATCCAGGAAAAAATGAACTTAATCCGAACATTTTTTTTTATGTTCCCTGAATGAGGATCGGATAAAGATAAAAGAAGAGACATTGATTGCTTGATTTATACCTAATCCAAAACTAAGGCAATAAAATAATTCAATGATTACCTGACTATTAAAAAACTATTAATTCTATAAATGATTCAAAATCAAAATTTAACAGAAGCCCCCAATCTTGCCTGGGTTGAAAAAATATCCAATTTTCTTGATAGTAAATTCAGAATACCTGGAACTAAACTCAGATTCGGCTGGGATCCTTTAATTGGCCTAATTCCCGGAATAGGTGATTTTGCGGGTTTTGTCGTATCCGCAATTCTGATGCTTTATATGACCAGATATGGAGCAAGCAGGAAAGTTGTAATTATCATGAGCTTGAATGTTCTGCTGGATGCAATGATCGGTAGTATACCATTTGTAGGTACTTTATTTGATTTTGGTTTTAAGGCTAATAAAAGAAATATAGAATTGCTGAAAGAACATTATTATGAAGGAAAACACCAGGGAAACGGGAATGGTATTGTTTTGACAATTCTGATTGCATTGATATGCCTTTTTGCACTACTGTTATTTTCAATATTTAAATTAGTAAGTTTTATCATTCAAATATTCTAATAACTGAAAATCTTCCGAACGATTTCATCCCCGAACTTTGTTTAAGAAACATGAAAACCAAAATCCGTCTCTCTCTTATAACACTATTATTTTGTAATGCAGCAATCTTTGGATCGTATGCAAATACACCCGGAAATACTGACGAAAATACAAGTATAGAATCTATTTTTAAAACAGGGATCAATTCAGATAAAGATACCAGAACTGTTATTAAAGCAATACTTAGCGTTATAGGATTAAAAGCCAACTTTGAAATAAAACAGGCCAATGTACCAAATGCTACCGCTATTATTCAGAAAGACAAAAGGTATATATTATACAATCCCAGTTTCATTTCTTCGATAAATAATTCTGTACATACCAATTGGGCTGCCATCAGCATTCTTGCTCATGAAATAGGACATCACCTAAACGGACATACATTGGTAAGAGGAGGAAGCAATCACAGGGTAGAATTGGAATGCGATGAGTTTTCCGGATTTATTTTAAAAAAATGGGTGCATCTTTAAAAGAAGCGCAGGCAGCTGTAAACGAATTATGCAGAGAGAAGGAATTCCCTACACACCCGGGAAAAAAGTCAAGACTGAAAGCTATCGAAAGAGGCTGGAATAAAGCCGACCGGCAGCAGAAAGGCCTGAGTGAAATTATCAAAGAGGAGATAACAGTTGATCAAGATACATTATAAGGGAGCAAAACTCCCTTATTTTTTTGCTAAAGCTTTTTCGATTTCTTTGATCACCTCTCCCCTTTTGGAATATCCGTTACTTATCATTAAATATTGACCATTTATTTTTAATAATACGGCGGGAAAACCAGTCACTCCCAGTGTCTCAACCTGTTTAAACTCTGCAGCAATTGTTTGTTTCATTTGTTGAGAGTTGAAAGTTTCTCTAAACAAATCCTTATCAATGTTGAACTCAGGAAGGAGCTCCAAGTATGTATTAATATCTGATGTATTTCGATTCTTCACATAAAAAGAATTTTGAACCTTTTTAAAGAAATCAAATTCTGAACCAGGCTTTAATTTACGAACCGTTGCTACTGCCCTCGCTGCTGGTTCTGTATCATAGACAAACCTGCTCGAATCTGCCAGTATATGATAAGAAAAAGCCTGACAGCTGATCTTTGCAACCTCCTTCCAATGCTTTTCCAGGAACCTCTTCATCTCTGCGTCCATTGGTTCCTTGGTATAAGGTCTCAATCCACCGTTCAAAAGTTTAAACTCAAGTTTATTTTTGAAGTGTTCTTTTGTTGCAGTGATTTCCGGTGAAAAACCATAGCACCAAGAACACATGGCATCACCTACATAAATCAATTCAGGCATTTCTGCGTTCTTTTCCTGCCTCATAATTTTAAAGGCCATGGAAAAAACAACAGAAAAAGCAAGCACGATGGTTGTAACAATAAAAGATCTAAAAGACATATTTCTTTTGAATAACTGGATTTAACACAAAGAAAAAATAGTAGACACTAATTCCAATTAAGTTCCCTGTTGCAATGAATCTACTATATTCTCAGCATTGATATTTTCGAAATTTTCCCGGTTAATTTCTTCATAGAGATCCACCCCCGGTTGTGGATTCACAGCTGTACCAGGTTCATTGATAGTTCCGGTACCGAAGTGATCTGCACTTTCTGCAATGGTAAAATCTTTACAAGATAACAATCCCGACATTGCTAACAAAATGATTAAATTTCTCATAACACCTTCCTCTCTCCATTTAATAAAACCTCATATAATAATTGATTGTTTTTATAGAGTTAAGATTATTATCAATACTTTTCTCAGGTCATCATTATTAAATCTACTGATTTTTAATACTTTTCAAGTTCATAAAAATCATAATCCTTACCTTTCCCATATCTGATAAGATCAGAAATCATATAACTCTCAAGGGTTTGAAGGTCTTTTACCCTGAAGTCATTATCAGCAGTTTTCTCTAAAACCTGAAATAACGCCTTTTCTCCATAATTTTTCAAAATATACTTCTTCCCTACTCTAATATTTTCAAATGAAAGTGCCATAATTTTTCCTGAGTGATTACAGATACAAAACTATAATTTTTTTTATTCTGTTAAGGTAGTAATAGAACAGGAGGGCTGTATTATGAGAGGTAAAGTGCTAAATCAAGGGAATTTTGAATTGCTTAAAAGCATAGAAGGAAGGCTTCTATTACTGATCAATTCGGTTATTAAAAATGAAAAATACTTCTGGAATGTATCAGGAGATTATGAGTATCTGATACAGACAGAAGGAGTTAAAGAAAAATCAGGCGATACTACTTTTGAAGTCATCAGAACCGGGCATTTCTATTTAATAGATATTATCGACGACCCAGAATATCCGGACTTACCACATCTTTTTCTTCAGGATGAGAGAAATAATTATGAAGATTTTATTTTACCAGATGGCCTCCCTGATTTGTTAGATACAGAGCAAGAAATCATTACAACTGGCAACATCGTTGACCAGGAAGAATTAGACACCTTTGCCTATAATTATGAAATAATAGAAAAGAACAGGTAAAATCAAAAACATACTTCTTCTGAAACCCAGAGCCGGACTGAGTGCCGGCTTTTTTATTAACAAGACATTAAAACCAGCTGTTACACTTGTATCAGTAGTGCAATATTCAATTGTTGGTATGAAAAGTTTGAGAAAAATTTTACTATTAAGTTTAATTAGCGTGTGTTTATCTTGTGTCAGTAATCAGGGGTCATCAGAAAACAGAATGATTGGTACTATAGATGTTTATTATCTGGAAGACTTAAGATGGTTTCAGAAAGTTTACAATAGATATATACCACTTGAAAATGAAATTGCTTCACTGCAACAGTTACCTGCTGGAATAAAAGTAGTTTTTTTCGGAGGTATATGGCAGGACAAGACTCAGGAGGCTTTGGCAAAATTATATAAAACAGCAGATATGGCAGGCTTTACAGAAGACCAGATTCAGATTTATCTGGTAGATGGAAATCTGAAAAGCCCTGAAGAGTTGGAGAAAAATTATCAGATTGCTCAGATTCCTACTTATATCATCGAACAGGATGGAAAAGAAATAAGTAGAATTGAAGGCCTTCCTCAAAAACCTATAGAGCAGGTGTTACTCACCACTCTGGAATTTGAGATTCCTATTGCCCGTGCAACATCCGCACCGGCACCTAAGGATACGAAACTTGTAAAAAATACTTCAAAAGCATCAAAAACAAAAAAAAGAAGTGGTGAATAACCACTTCTTTTTTTTCATATATCATTAATATCCCTGTTTCCAGGACTTCGCACCATACAAGTGTTTCTGTGAAACATAGCATTTACAGGACAGTATGAGAACATTGCTGTTAATATCAATATCACTCCTCCTATACCCATTATCCATCCTGCAGTACCTGCAACAATGATTCCTGCAATAAATAATATAATTCCAAAAATCCATCGTGCTGTCTTTTCCCTACCACATACATTCGCAGCCATAACTTTAAAATTCACAAATTATAATTTATTAAACATTCCTTTTATCTTAAATCCTTATTAAGCTTAAATTTCCAATAAAAGCATCTTTCCTTCCTATTCCTTATCTGATGATTAATAAAACAAACGATCATCTCATAAAAGAAAAGACACAGGTTCATCCATTAATCAAATCTACCCAACCTCAAATGGTATTTTCTTTTATTCATGGTTACTCTATTAAAATAACATTCCCTGTCTAGTATTAATTTCTTTGCTTTAAAAGTATTGCGGCGCACTTTAACAAAGAGGAATATAACCTGGTTTACTTAAAGTATGAAGGGGAAAAATTCCATTTTGGAAAAGAATATTGTATCACCGACGAAGGAGATACTTAAAGAGCAATATCTGAAAACCAGAAATTCAACTGTAGCATTATGCAAATACCTAAAAACTGAAGATTACGTTGCGCAGCCTGCCATGGATGTTAGTCCTCCCAAATGGCATCTTGGTCATACAACATGGTTCTTTGAGTACTTCATTCTGATCGGTTATGCAGACAGATACAAAGAATACAATCCATCATTTGCCTATTTTTTCAACAGTTACTATGAAAGCCTTGGAAACAGAGTGTTCAGAGGAGACAGGGGGAACATGACAAGACCTTCGGTAGAAGAAATTTATCAATATAGAAGTGTTGTAGATGAAGCTATTATTATGCTATTAGATTCTATTCCATTTCCTTCCGGAGAACTTTCAAAACTGATCACCATTGGTATTAATCACGAACAGCAGCATCAGGAACTCCTGATTACTGATATTAAATACATATTAGGGCATAACCCTTTATATCCATCTTTATTTCCTCAAAAGCAAACAACCCCTCCTTCAATTAACAGCCTCCAAGGATCTGCAGAGGAATACCTGGAAGTAGAAGAAGGCCTATATGAAATTGGAACTTCCGATACAGATAATTTCTCCTACGACAATGAAAGAGGAAAACACAAAGTATATCTCCATCCCTTTCAATTCCTTAATCGTCTTGTCACCAATGGAGAATACCTTGATTTCATTGAAGACAAAGGGTATCAGAACTTCACTTTCTGGCTTTCTGAAGGATGGGATTGGATCAGCCGGAATCAGATAGAAGCCCCGCTATATTGGCACAAGATGGACAATTACTGGTTTTATTATACCCTTACAGAAGGCCTTACCAAGATTAATAAAAACAGCCCCGTTACACACATCAGCTTTTTCGAGGCAGATGCTTATGCCAGATGGAAAAATAAAAGATTACTCACAGAGCAGGAATGGGAAAGCGCATGTCTGCATTACACTCCTCATCCCAGCAATAAAAATAACTTCATGGAAAGTCTGACTTTTGAGCCCAGGCCAAGAGAAAATGAAAACAGTCTTCAGTTATTCGGAGATTGCTGGGAATGGACCAACAGTGCTTATCTCCCCTACCCATATTATAAAAGAGAACCCGGTGCACTTGGCGAATACAATGGTAAATTTATGATCAACCAGATGGTACTTAGAGGAGGTTCTTGCGCAACTCCTGTATCACATATTCGTCCCACATACAGAAATTTTTTTCAGACAGAAAAAAGATGGCAATACACAGGAATAAGATTGGCAGATTCTATATCATAAAAGAGTAATGGACATTTCAGAAATCGTGAAAACTATCAACCAGGAGAACTTTGCGGAAGACCTGATCAAAGGACTAAGCAGCATTCCTAAATACCTACCATCAAGATATTTATATGATGACAAAGGAGATGCCTTATTTCAAAAAATAATGAAGCTTGAAGAATATTACGTTACAAGAGCTGAGTTTCAAATTCTTCAGAACAACAAGGAAGATCTCCTTGATTATTTTATTCATTACAATAAACCTTTTGATCTTATTGAACTGGGTGCAGGTGATGGTCTTAAGACCAGGATACTCCTTAAATTTTTAATGGATAAAAAAGCCGCCTTTCAATACATTCCTGTAGACATTTCCGAAAATATACTCAGGTTATTATCATCAGAGCTTCATAGAGAGTTTCCCGACCTGATACTAAATCCTCTTTGCAATGATTATTTCGGTGCTATGTCTGAATTACGAAGATTTGAAGGAAAAAGAAAAGTAGTGCTGTTTATGGGAGGTAATATCGGCAATTTCAGTCAGGAAGAAAGCCTTAGCTTCTACGCAGAACTTAGCAGGTGTTTAGTACCTGGCGATCTGGTTCTCACAGGTTTTGATCTAAAAAAAGACCCAAGGCTGATTTTAAAAGCTTATGATGATTCTGAAGGCATTACAGCTGAATTCAACCTTAACTTACTGCAAAGAATCAACAAAGAGTTTGCAGGTGATTTTAAAACAAAAAACTTTATGCACTTCCCCTATTACGACCCTGAAACAGGGGAATGTAAAAGCTTTTTAGTCAGCTCAATAAATCAAAGTGTAAGATTAAAGGCACTTGATCTTACTATTGGGTTCAAAGCCTGGGAAAGTGTTCAGACTGAAGTATCAAAAAAATATTCAGAAAAAGAAATAGAAGAACTTGCTGATCATACAGGATTTGCCAGAATTCATAACTTTTATGATGATCATAAATATTTCACAGACTCTCTTTGGGTGAAAAAATAAAAGTTACCACATTTTGCTTAATTTGCATCGCGAACCACACTGAAGGATAAAATTGTTTAAATTACATATACTTTATAATTCTTTATATCAAAGAAATAAGGGATAGACTCATAAGTAGGTAAGCAATTTGAAATTTGTTAAGCAGGATGAAAAGCGAATTTATTAACAAAGTATTTCTTTCTTACAAACTGGCGAAACCTAATCCCCAGCCTGAAAGCATATATGAAATTCTGAATGAATATTTAAAGCTGATGTTTCCGGAATTATCTGAAAAGCAATACGGAAATATCGAAGAGGTTGAAGCAAGATATAAAGAATTGCACCTTCAGCTATTGTCTACTTTTCAATCGATGCAGAGGTATCTACCCAAAAAAGCTGAAGTGATTACCAATGGTTTTCTGGATTACCTGCCTGGTATATTTGACAAGCTAAAATCAGATGTTGAAGCAATTGTAGTCGGAGACCCAGCGGCTACCAGTGCATATGAGGTAATAAGGGCTTATCCGGGTTTTTATGCTATTGCCATGTACAGAATGGCCAATGTACTTTTTAAGATGTCGATTCCCGTTTTGGCAAGAATTATCACGGAATTTGCGCATTCAAAGACAGGTATTGATATTCACCCCGGAGCTGAAATCGGTTCCCACTTTTGCATAGACCACGGAACAGGAATTGTTATAGGAGAAACCTCCGTAATCGGAAGCCATGTTAAAATATATCAGGGCGTTACCCTTGGAGCTCTAAGCGTTAATAAAAGTATGGCAAGCAAAAAAAGGCATCCTACAATTGAAGATCACGTGGTAATCTATGCCGGAGCAACCATCCTTGGCGCAGATACTATCATTGGTCATCATAGCATTGTTGGAGGAAATGTGTGGCTGACCAAAACCGTCCCTCCATTTTCCACTGTATATCACAAAGCTCAGATTGAAATCGGTAAACTTGAAGACATTAAAGGACTTCCCGGATACTGATAATCAAAATATTATATATTAATAGATTAAAAAGTTTTACACCAATGGCATCACTTCTTGACTTTGTAGGGAATACCCCACTTGTCGAAATAAAAAATATTAACCCGAACAATGCTGTAAAAATTTTTGCTAAGCTGGAAGGACACAACCCCGGAGGAAGTGTAAAAGACAGAGCCGCTTACGGAATGATTAAAGGCGCGCTCTCCCGCGGTGAATTAAAACCAGGAATGAAGCTCGTAGAAGCAACAAGTGGAAATACCGGAATAGCTCTCGCCATGATTGCACGTTTATTCGGACTGGAAATTGAGATCATCATGCCTTCAAATGCTACCAGAGAAAGGGTACTTACCATGGAAGCTTTTGGAGCAAAGGTGATTCTTACCCCTTCAGAAAAATCTATGGAAGGTGCTATTGACCTTGCACATGAGAAAGTTGGAGATGGAGGTTATTTTATGCTAAACCAGTTTGCGAATCCTGACAATTACATGGCTCACTATTATGGCACAGGTCCTGAAATCTGGAAAGATACGGATCAGAAGATAACTCATTTTGTTTCTTCGATGGGGACGACAGGGACAATAATGGGAACATCTAAATTTCTAAAAGAAAAAAATGAATCTATACAAATAGTGGGTGTTCAGCCTATGGATGGTTCGCAAATACCAGGTATCAGGAGATGGCCGAAGGAATATCTTCCTAAAATTTTTGATCCCTCAAGAATAGACAGAATTATTGATGTTTCACAGGAAGACGCAACCAACACAGCCAGAAAACTTAGTAAAGAAGAGGCTATTTTTGGAGGTATGAGCAGCGGTGGAGCTATGGCTGCATCAATTAAACTTGCTGCGGAACTGGAAAAAGGACTGATCGTTTGTATCATTTGTGACCGTGGTGACAGATATCTGTCTACTGATTTATTTGGCCAATAAAAGTCTAAAAAACCTTTTAGATTGATATCAGTTTTCATTCTGAAATCAATTTAAAAGGTCAAATGTCTTTTTCATCTTCTTATATTCATAAAAGGATAGCGTTGCTGGTCGTAGTTTCTTACCTTTTCTCTTGTGAAAGTTCTAAAAAAACATCAACAGGTTCTGAAACAACAGATTATACTGAAAGAGGAAATGTAGAGGTTCCGGATGAATATGCCATTTCTAAAGAGCGGGTAGGACATTTAACTGTTGATATGCCCATTGAAAATATTTTCAACTATTATGATAAATCCCAGGTGAACAAATCTGCATTTACATCTGAGGGACAAAAGTTTGAAGCCTATTTCATTAAAACCAGCAGAGATACCTCCAGATATCTGAGAATAGACCCTATATGCACAGACTCATGCAAAATATGGAGAATAAAAGTGAATGACAGAAGATATAAAACAAGATCCGGATTGGGAATCGGCTCTAAGGTAGGCGAAATAAAAAGCTACCACTATATTGACTGGGCGGGAAATACGGAAGATGGCCCTGCCTTTGGACTTGAACGACTTGGCATAACCTTTCTAATTGATTCCACCTCTTTGCCCGCATCAGCAAGGGAAAATATAGATATTGAAACGCTGTCAGACTCTGCTAAAGTATCTGGAATTTTGATTGCTAAAGGTCAAAGTCGTTAATCCATCTTATTTCAACATCCGTCAGAATTCAATATTCCCGGATTTATCATATTCTTAAAATAAGGCGTCATTCCGATTTATATAAAAATGAGAGTGTCTTAACTCTCTTAAACTTCATTGACAGACATTACTACTCCTTTATAATCATTTTCATTTTCCAGTAGTTTCCATATCTTCTCAGCAACCTTTTCTGGTGATACAAGCATATGTTCTTTTTTATAATTAATAAACTCCTCTACCCGACTGAAATCTTCTGGAGAAACTTTTCTAATTTCAGTTTGCATTGGCGTATCTAGGATTCCAGGCGCAAGAGAGAAAAATCTGAAATTGCTATGAGAAAATTTGGCTTCGTTGGCTGCTACAGCGGTCTGCATATCAAGAGCTGCTTTTGAACTACAATAAACAGACCACCCGTCCACAGGCTTTTTTCCGGCACCGGAGCTTATGTTTAATATCAATTTTGAAGCATCATTATTTCTATACCTGGTAACAAATTCATTCATCAGCAAAGCAGGCGCTATCACATTACAATTATAACCTTCGATGATCTTTCGATCATGTTGCTTTCCCAGATAGGTTATTTCACCAATATTACCTGCATTGTTAATCAGGCATATCTTTGAAGGGTTTCTGAAATTGGGAAAAATACTATTGTAAAATTTATGGAGTGAATCAACCTCAGAGAGGTTAATAAACAAGTGTTCGTAATTATCGTCGTGAATAGAGACAGTGCGGGATATTCCTATAACAAAATTACCGGGATCAGACAAAATACGTTCTGCAATTGCTTTTCCTAATCCTTTGCTGGTTCCTGTAATGATATAATATTTCATAGTTCGAGATCGGCTTCCTTTTTCATAGAATAACCGGGAATCTCAATTATAGTTGTAGTACCTTCAGAAATCTTGGAATGTAGCTGTATCCGGCCTTTTAACTTTTCAATAACACTTTTAACGATGTATAGCCCCAACCCGGAACCATCCGACAATTCTGTTCCCCTGTAAAACATATCAAATATCCTTTCCTTTGCATCTTCCTGAATACCAATTCCATTATCAGTAAAAACAGCTCTTATTAATAGTGAAGTACCGCTGATATTTATTGAAAGAAATGAATCAGTGATATTGATACGCTGATACTTTATAGCATTGGAAATGATATTTTTGAAAATAATTTTTAACCTGATCAGATCTGAGCAGAATTGACCGTCACATGAAATATCCCAGGAAATATTAATCCTGTCTGCGTTTTTCAGGAACCTCAGTTCATCTATGGCTTCTTGTATGAGTATGGAAAAATCAATTGGGCGTTGTTCCATATCAAGACGGTCATTTCTTGATATGGAAAGGAGATTAATGATATAGTTATCAAGTTTTTTGGCCGAATCCCCCACAAAAGACATATATTGTTTAAGCTTTTGTGTATCCTTTTCTTCCAGAGAAATTTCTACTAGTCCCCGAATGGAAGTAAGGGGAGCTCTCAGATCGTGTGATGCTCTGTACACAAAATGATCCAGTTCAAAATTGATTTTTTTTAGCTCTTCTTCAGCTTGTTTTTCCTTTGAAATATCTCTGGCTATGGTAGATATGTATTCCAGATGTCCCTGAGAATCCAGGTGGGCAATAATTACCTGAGATACTGGAATAATTTTCCCTTCAGAAGTGATAAACCTGGTTTCTCCCTGCCAGGTCCCATGTTTAAGGGCATATGGAATAGCCTCCGAAATCAAATATTTATAAACATCCGGGGGATGCATTTCTGCTAAACTCCTTCTGATATTACCATCGTTATTTTTTTCATCCAATAGCTTAACTCCGGCATAATTCATATAAACATTCTGCCCTTGAACATTAACCATTGCAACAAGATCTGAAGTCGCTTCCAGAATTTTATTTGTTCTGTTATTCTGCTGTTCTATTAATAATTTATCAGTAATATTCCGTACCAGGTAAATATAGTTCTCACCTGAAGGGAAAACTGTTATTTCAAACTGATTGAGGACCCCTTTCATAAAGGCTTCATAAGAAAAAGTCAAAGACTTTCTTTTCTCCATTATCATTTGGCCTATCAGTTTATCCCTTTCCGGAGTGGATGCCGATTTAAAAAGATCATCGAATCTTTTACCGGCAATCGCTTCAAATTTATATCCGGAGATTTCCTCAGCAGCTTTATTCCAATAAATGAATCTGAAATCTTTATCGCATATGCAACAAATATCGGAGATATTGTCAAGCAGCGTAACCATATTGTCAGCATTGACTTTATTTATTACATCCTTTCTGCTTTGGGTGAATACTTTTAAAGACAATAAATTAATAACTACAAGAGCAATTATTAGTGCTGTGAATATCAAATAGCTATAAAGCGAGTCTTCATAGGTATTGGTAAAAATAAAATATGCAAAAGCAAGGCTAGTTCCTGATAATAGAAATAACCTTAAAATTACTGTACTCCTGTTAATGTCGCCTTGAAAAATTGTCATAAAAATCTGCAACCCGTCTTATAAAACTTGCACAAAAATCCTAATACTGTTTGAGTTACGAGTTTACTAACAATTTAGTCATAAAAAAAGGCATGATAATTCTTATCTGCCTTTTTTTTAAAAAAAATATTTTTTTGCTATAAAATATACTGACTTAAATCCTGATTTTTGACTAGTCCGGACAACCTTTCGGATACAATTTCTTTAGTAATTAAAATTTTTGCGTTTGGGCCAATTTTTTCAGGGACATCAAACATTATTTCATTTAACAAATGGCTCATTACTGTGTGAAGCCTTCTTGCTCCAATATTTTCTACTTCAGTATTTACGCTGAAAGCTATTTCTGCAATTTTCTCCAGAGCATCTTCCATGAATGTAAGTTCAACGCCCTCAGCATTCAACATGGCCCGATATTGTTTGGTCAAAGCATTTTTAGGTGCTTTCAGTATCTGAAAAAAGTCTTCCTTAGTAAGGCTATTCAGCTCCACCCTGATTGGAAACCTTCCTTGCAATTCGGGAATTAAGTCTGACGGCTTGGAGATGTGAAATGCTCCTGCAGCTACAAAAAGGATATGATCTGTCTGAATTACCCCATATTTTGTATTAACAGAACTTCCTTCAACAATTGGTAACAGATCTCTCTGTACCCCTTCTCTGCTGACATCTGGGCCACCTCCTCCATTTTTTCTGGAACCGGAAGCTATTTTATCAATTTCATCAATAAATATAATTCCTGTATTTTCTGCTTTTTTTATGGCCTCTTCCTTCACCTCATCCATGTCTATAAGTTTAGCTGCCTCTTCTTCCAGTAATAACTTTCTGGCTTCACCAATAGCAACTTTCCTCTTTTTGGTTTTTTTGGGCATCATGCCACTAATCATTTCCTGAATATTCATCATGGAAACTTCATCCATGCCTCCGCCGATCACACCAACTCCCGGATTGCTACTCGAAGAAACATTAATTTCAATCTTCCTTTCATCCAGTTCTCCCGATTTAATTTTCTCCCTGAACTTTTCTCTGGTTCTTTCATTCAGTTCATGGTCATCGTCGGACGAAGATGGAGATGGAACTTCTCCTGTAAAAATCCCGGATGGACTCTTTTTTAATGGGGGAATGAGCGCATCAAGGATAATATCTTCAACTATTTGTGCTGCTTTAGCCTTAACATCTTCTTTCTTGCGGGCTTTGACCATGTTTACAGACTGCTCCACAAGATCTCTAACCATGCTCTCCACATCTCTTCCCACATATCCCACCTCTGTAAATTTTGAAGCCTCAACTTTAGTAAAAGGAGCATCAGCAACTTTTGCCAGTCTTCTGGCTATTTCTGTTTTACCCACTCCTGTTGCACCAATCATCAGAATATTATTAGGAACAATCTCCTTTTGCATATCCTGTCCGGCATTCATACGCCTCCATCTGTTTCTCAAGGCAATAGCAACATTTCTCTTTGCATCGTGCTGACCTATTATATATTTATCAAGCTCCTCTACAATTTGCCTGGGGGTTAAATAGCTGTTATTATCAATCATCAGATCTTCTTTTTTAATATCCTGTTAAAATCTGTAGTTAGAGTAAAATGGTTTGTACCTGTTCCGATATAATAAAATGATCTTGTATAGGCAAATTCAAAATATTTTATCCTGACCATACCACCTATTGAAAGTCCGGCTCCTCCGGATTTACTTTCTTCTTTTAATTCTTTTCTTCGTAAAAAGTTATAACCGGCTCTCAATTGAAAATTTCTTGACATCAAAAATTCTGCCCCCACTGCAAAGTGAGTGAGTAATTTACTGCCGAAAGAAACTTTCTCTTTAATCTCATTACCATTCAGATCCACTTTGCCTTTTTGATTTGGATTATCATAAACTATATCCCATTTGTGAAGGTGGTGAGCTGTCAGTGACATTCTTACCGGCATGTGTTCAGGCTTGAAGCTTGTGCCTAGCTGAACATCTGTAGGCAAATCAACAGTTTCTCCAGGGACGTATTTTTTCAAAGGAACCCCTACATTTTTAATTACAAGTCCTATTGCCCAATCTCTTTGAGGATGTCGGAATATACCTCCCAAATCAGTAAGCAAGGCAGCTGAATTATATGTTCCGATTTGGGAAAAAGCCAGATTTAATGAGGCTCCTAATGTAAAATGATTAATTGTATGAGATTTCGCTACAGTAAAAGCATACTCCTTTGATTTGAAGTCTCCTGTACTATTCCCGGCAAGATCTGCACCACTGAAAGTACCATAATCAAAGTATCTCATACCTACCCCCCAGGTTCCAGTCTTACCTGCATTAAATGCATAATTCACCATAGTAGCCTTTATATCTGCCAGGTATGGTAAATAATTGATAGAAAGATAGTTCCTGAGTGAGTCAGAAAGTGTTGCTGGATTTTGAGTCATGAGGTTAATGTCAATTCCGGGTTGGGAGATATTGATACCTCCCAAACCGGAAATTCTTGTATTCACAGGGACATTAAGAAACTGATATGAAGCTCTTCCACCTAATTGCGCATTGGCAATAGTATAAGAAAATCCAAAAACCAATAAAAAGAGCGATGTAAACCTTATTGTCATTTACTTAAAAAAATTATTTTGTTCATAAACGAACAATAATTTAGTTTATTTCAATTTTTGACATTTTGCCAGCTCCCGGAAGTGGTGGCTCAATTACTGAAAGATCAATCGGTTTTTTCACTTTGGTTTTAAGCAAAGCGATTTCAATAACCTGATCTACATTATCTACATAATTAATTACCAGATCCTTAATGTACTCGGGTTTTATTTCCAATATATCTTTTCTGTTCTTTGTCGAAAGCACAATTTCTTTAATTCCGGCCCTTTTGGCTGCCAGAATTTTTTCCTTGATCCCGCCGACAGGTAAGACTATTCCTCGAAGTGTTATTTCACCTGTCATGGCTATATTTCTTTTTACCTTTCTCTGGGTAAATATTGAAGCCAGGGATGTAAAGATGGTAATTCCGGCTGAAGGACCGTCTTTGGGAACAGCTCCTGCAGGAACGTGAATATGCAGATCGTAATGATCAAAAATTTTATGGTTGATACCGAATTTTTCAGCATTGGCCTTCAGGTATGACAAAGCAGCAGTTGCGGACTCTTTCATTACATCTCCCAATTGGCCTGACAAAATCACTTTTCCTTTTCCTTTATTCAGGCTGGATTCGATAAACAGAATCTCTCCACCATGTGAAGTCCAGGCAAGTCCCGTAACAATGCCTGCCAACTCATTATCCTGATATATTTCTCTCTCAAAATCCTCAGGACCAAGCAATTTAACTATATCCTCCGGCTCCAGCAGCTTGTTATACTTTTCTTCCATTGCAACGCACTTAGCCACACCTCTTACTGCCGAACCTATTTTTCTGTTAAGATTTCTGACACCAGATTCTCTGGTATAATCTTCAATAATTTTATTAACCGCTTTTTTACTAAACTGAACATCTTCCTCTTTCAGACCATGTTCCTCTTTTTGTTTTGGAATTAAATAATCTTTGGCAATATGGGCTTTTTCCTCAAGCGTATATCCATTGATCTCAATGATTTCCATTCTATCCAGAAGAGCAGGATGAATGGTATCTAGAGAATTTGCAGTGGCAATAAATAAGATTTTTGAGAGATCATATTCTACTTCCAGATAATTGTCAACAAAAGTAGAATTCTGCTCTGGATCAAGTACCTCTAATAGCGCAGAAGAAGGATCTCCTCTGAAATCTGAACCGATTTTATCAATTTCATCAAGAATAAACACAGGGTTAGAGCTCTGTACTTTTTTGATATTGTAAATAATTCTGCCAGGCATTGCACCGACATAAGTTTTTCTATGACCACGAATTTCTGCCTCATCTTTAACCCCACCTAATGACATTCTGACATACTTTCGATTCAAAGCTTTGGCAATAGACTTTCCTAAGGAAGTTTTTCCAACACCCGGAGGGCCATATAAGCAAAGGATTGGCGCTTTCATGTTATTCTTCAACTTCAGAACCGCTAGATATTCAATAATCCTTTCCTTTACTTTTTCGAGTCCGAAATGATCCTCATCAAGGATTTTCTTGGCTCTTTTAAGATTAAAATTATCTTTGCTGTATTCACTCCAAGGTAGTTCCGCAAGAAATTCCACGTAGTTCATGGAAAGGGGATACTCGGACGCCATTGGATTCATGCGTTCGATCTTCTCAAGTTCTTTGTGGAAATGCTTAGCCACAGCCTCAGGCCATTGCTTGTTTTCTACCTTCTTTTTCAGGTTTTCAATATCCTGGTCAGAGGATTCGTATCCAAGTTCATCCTGTAATACCTTAATTTGCTGACGCAGATAATAATCTCTTTGCTGCTGATCAATATCAGAATGAACTTTGCTTTGGATTTCCTGCTTCAGTTCAAGCATCTGTATTTCCTTCATCATGTACTCCAGCAAGAGTGTTGCTCTTTTCAGACCGTCATTGATTTCCAGCAGATTTTGCTTCTCTTTTACCTCAGTATTGATATTAGAAGAAAGAAAATGAGTAAGGAAAGAAGGACTTTCAATATTGTTCAGGGCTATCTGTGCATCCTGCGGTATTTCAGGATTAAGCTTTAAAATTTTGTTTGCGGAATCCTTTAATGATTGAAGCAGCGCTTTTACTTCCTTCTTTTTGATATCAGGGAAGTTCTCTTCAAGAATTTTTACTTTGGCAATTATAAAAGGGTTTTCCTGAAATACATCCTCTATCTGAAACCTTTTCATTCCTTGTATGATAATAGTAGTATTACCATCTGGCATTACCAGCATTTTCAGGATTTTCGCAACAGTTCCGACTCTATAAAGATCTTGTATCTGAGGCTCTTCAGTAGTAGCATTTTCCTGAGCCACAACGCCAATGATTCTATTACCTTTGTAGGCTTTTTTTACAAGTCTTATTGATTTTTGTCTTCCAACCGTAATCGGGATTACAACACCAGGAAACAATACGGTATTTCTGACAGGTAGTATGGGTAATTCATCGGGTGTCCCTTCTTTATTAAGTTCCTCTTCTTCCTCGGGAGATAAAAGGGGGATCATTTCCCCGGTATCACCTTCTAAAAACTTAGGTAAAAAAATTGAAATTCTCTCCTTCTTTTTATTATTCATTTTCTATCCCTTCCCTTTTTACGATTTTGTTGCCAAGATGGCACAAGTTATTAGTTTTTCGCAAAATAATATGCAGAATTAAATGATTACAACCCTCGTGCCAATTATTTCGTTTTCAAACTTGATTTTTATATCATATATCATGTACTTTGTCGTTAGTGTCTGAGGCAGAATTTATTTTGAAGCGCTTTAATGAGGTCTCTTAGTTTATCAATCATATTCATAACCCAGTTTATTTTTTTTAGTTTTCAAACTGCTACAGCACAGAAAAATAAAAAAAATTATACTACAAGAGATATTTCCTTGGGAAATCCTGATTCTTTGAAAACCATTGATGAAAATTTTTCCATTGAATTTAAAAATCTCAACAAAATCCCCTTCTATCAGGATCCAAAGCAACTGGCTTTGATCCGAAAACTAGAGGACCAGAAAAACTATGCGGAATTACTTCCTGTCCTTGAAAATTATGTAAGCAATTTCGGAATAAATAACTTTTCCCAAAACCCTGTATTACTGTGGAAACTGGCTCAGTTATATGAAAATTTCGGCAGTGTAAATAAAGCTAAATCCCTTTATCGTATTATCCTCAAACACCATAGAGGTAAAGAACTCAGAAAAAATCTTACTGCATTATGACACATTAAATACTGACAAAAAAGAATATTATGTTCCGCTTCAGTACTATTATGATCTTGTTGAATACAGAAAAGCCATTGATACACTGAGACCTCCCAAAAGTGTGTTTCTTAACATGGGAGAGCTTGTAAATGATAATAAATTTCCTGATTACGGCCCAAGCTACCATGCAGAACAGGATTTACTTGTATTTACCAAAAGAAAAAAAAGAGCTGAGCGCTACGAAATTATCTTTCAGAGAAAATGAAGAATTGTATGTAAGTAAAAATTATGACGGGTTCTGGGATGAATCTTATCCTTTTTCCAATGTCATAAATTCTCATTGCAACGAAGG
The DNA here is from genome assembly GCA_024707265.1 of Sporocytophaga sp. Classification (GTDB taxonomy): domain Bacteria; phylum Bacteroidota; class Bacteroidia; order Cytophagales; family Cytophagaceae; genus Sporocytophaga. The sequence goes on from JANQAB010000003.1 coordinate 473,721, forward strand.
ATCTGCTTACCTCAGCAGAGATGGCAAAACATTGTTCTTCAGCAGATGCATTGTAGAAGAATATAAATACGACTGCAGAGACTGTATGGGAAGCTGTGATATCTATGTGAGTTACTTTAAGGATTCCACATGGACAGTGCCGGAAAACCTAGGACCTCAAGTGAACAGTGTTTCATGGGACTCACACCCTACCCTTTCGCATACTGAAGATACGCTTTACTTTGCATCTGACCGCATTGGCGGATTCGGACTCTCAGACATTTACTTCACTTATAAAACTCCAAAAGGCTGGGCGCCTGCACAGAATATGGGGCCGATATTCAATACCAGAGGTAATGAAGTAAGCCCTTTTACCATGCAGCTCATGATGTATTTTACTTTAGTTCAAATGGTCAGTTGCTGAACTTCGGAGACCTTGATTCTACAGATTACAGCTTCCGTACAATGGACATTTATAAGTCCATAAAGAAAAACGGAAGGTGGAGTGAACCTAAAAACATAGGTCCTCTGGTAAACGGTCAAGGAGAAGAATACTATTTTACAATTGACCCAAAGTCCAAAGACTTGTTTTATGCTAAGACAGAAGTAATAGACCCAAAGAATCTAGATCTTTATAGCTTCCCGCTTCCAATGGAAGCACAGCCAACTGCCAATATAAAATTTTCAGGATCTCTTATAGATACGACTACGGGCAACCCCTATAAAGGTATTGTTTCTATTATCGATTTGACTAATGGAATTGAAGTAGCACCAAAGTTTATGAGGCCCGATGGATCATTTGAATTTGATCTGATCGACAACAATGATTACTTGCTGGTTATTCAGGGAGAAGATTTCTTCAGAGTGGAGCAAAAATTTCACCTGGATGGTGATACTACTCTAAACCTTCATACTCCTGGACTGAAATATAACAAATGGAAGTTTGCCTCCATTGAGTTTGAAGGAGGAAGTTCCAAAATACTCACAGAGATGGAGCCTGACCTTGATAAGGTTGTAAATTTCCTTCTGGACAACCCAACTCTTAAGCTAAGAATTTCCGGTCACACTGACTCTGATGGAAACTCTGACCTTAATTTAAAATTATCTCAGAAAAGGGCACAGTCGATTAAAGAGTATATCATTGCAAAGGGACAAATAGAGCCAGACCGAATTGAAGCGCTTGGATTTGGTAGTCAGAAGCCAATAATAGAGGAAAAGACGGAAGAAGATAAACGAATCAACAGAAGAGTTGAGTTTGAAATTATCAGACCTGAAAAGAAATAAAATCTCCTGATAACGATATGTCTTCATCTCTGGACGATATGCCCCCATATGAATTCTTTCAGCAAGAACTGGAGGACGCAATACAAAAATTCCTGGACTCTAAGGCCGATACGGATGATATTCCAAAATCTACTGAAGTTTTAAGATTAAATCTTTTTGTTGAATTTATTTCCTTTCATAAAAATCTCGAAAGGAAAGATCAGCTTCTTCGCATAGATGAATTATTGGCAGATTTCACCTCTCACCTAGCTACTAATTCTATAGAACTTCAGCCAGCAGCCAAAACATTGATATTAGAGTTCGTTACTTATTTTCTTAATTCATAAAAAGAAATAAGAGTCTATATTATTGAAATTGCCCCCCCAAAGGCAATTCGTCTCACTTATTTGCAGTAAGCCTGAATAAATGCTTTACTACCATCATAATTAAGCTTGAGCGCTTCATGCCAGTCTTCACACCCTCCCTTTTTATCTCCGGACTGATAGCGTAAAACCCCTCTATTATTGTAAGCCAGACCGAAAGATTTATTTAACTCCAGTGCCTTGTTATAATCTTTCATTGCCCCAGCTTTGTCACTCAGATTGGCTTTGGCCAAACCTCTGTTACAATATGCATCTGCATAAGAAGAGTCAAGAAGTATAGCTCTATTAAGATCTTCTATAACTCCCTTAAAATCATTTGATGCAAATCTCAGGATGGCACGATTGCCATACACCAGGGGATTATCAGGAATAAAATTAATTGCTTTAGCATAATCGCTTAACGCACCTTTAACGCTTCCTGTGTTGGCCTTTAATATTCCTCTGTTCAGAAATGCCTCACCATAAGAAGAATCAAGCTCAATGGCTTTATTGTAATCATTTAGGGCCAGATCTAAAGATTGAATGTGATAATAGGTAATACCTCTGTTAAGGTAGATTTCCTTATCAGAAGGGTTAATAGTAATTGCTTTATTAAAATCTTCCAAAGCACCTTTAAAATCATTAACCCTGCATTTTGCAATTCCGCTGTTCAGGTATGAAGCCGTTACATTTGGGTTTATAGAAATAGCCTTTTGATTATCTTCCATGGCCCCTTTTATATCATTTAATGCATACTTAACAAGGCTTCTATTGCTGTATGCATCTGCATTAACTGGATCAAGAAGGATAGCCTTATCAAAATCGTTTAATGCATCCTTCAGTTTGCCAAGACTTTTAAGAACAAGTCCCCTGTTATTGTAAACAGATAAATACTTTGGTTCAAGCTTAAGTACCTGATCATAGTCTTTCAAAGCTATATTTGCTTCGTTGAGCTTGGCATAAGCATTTCCTCTGTTATAAAGAGCATTAACATAAGTCGGCTGAATTTTCAGAGCATTATTATAGGCTACAATCGCTTCCTTATTTCTGTCAAGATTTGCAAGCGCTACACCCAGGTTATTATAAGCTTCCTTATGTTCAGAGTTTAGCTCCAGTGCTTTATTAAAATCTTTAATTGCCTGTTTGTATTCACCCCTTTTATTAAACTCCACTCCTCTGTTGTTATAAGCAACATCAGAAGGGATATGGTCTATTGCGTAGTTCCACAATGAAAAGCTATCTTTCCACACTTGTACATGTTTATAATTATAAACTCCAAGAGCGAGAATATAAAAGAAAAGTATCCCCCTGTAAGCAGGTATCCCTTCTTAAAACTCATAATCCTTTCAACTGCAAATACCAGCAAAAGGAAAAAACCAATGGAAGGAAGATATGCATACCGGTCAGCCATAAGAGCCTTACCAACAGGAAGGATTTGAAGTACCAGACCTATATTGAGTAAAAAGAAAATGACTGAGAATAATATTATTTTATTCGTCCTGAAGAAAATAACAAGCCATGTAAAAAGGCCTATGACAGCAAGAAAAGCGAAATAATAGTAATAGGGAATCTCTGCTTTAGGATATGGATAAAAAGCAACCAGGTCAAATGGCCACAGTAGCTTTAAAATATATTGTGAAGCTCCATATCCTGCAAATACCAGTCGCTTAAATAAGTTGTAATCAGGGATCCCTTCTGTATCAGGCCCCAAACTTTGAGCATAAACAGCCACCATTCCGAAAAACAAAGCCAGCAGAAAAAATGGAATTTTCTCTAAAACAACTTTTGTGGATTTTATATTCCTCCCATAATAATAATCTACCAAAACCAGAGTTGGTGCAAGTGAAACTGCCATTCCCTTTGACAACAGGCTGAAAATAAAGAAGACCAGAGCAAGTCCGTAAAAAACATAATTCTTTTCTTTAGCGAATCCTGCATAAAACCATAGAGAAATAAGGAAGAAGAAAGTGAACAACACATCCTTTCTTTCGGCAATCCACGCCACAGATTCTGCATGTATCGGATGAACTCCAAATAATAAAGCAGTAAAAAATGCAGTATAACTATTCCCTATTAACCTGTAGATCAACAGAAATACCAAGCATGAATTTAAAATATGCAGAATTAGATTTGTTCTGTGATAGGGTAATGGATTATATTTATCCGATTGATAATCTAATGATAGAGAAATCAGCGTAAAGGGATGGTAATTCCCCATGTGATTCTCTGTAAAATAAGGTTTATAATCCCCCTTCTCAATAAGGTTTATAAACGGACTTTCAGTAACGTAATTCGGGTCGTCCCAATTTGTAAATTTATTCTTCAGAACAGGAGCATAACTCCAATAAGTTAGAATTCCTGTCAGGATAATTAAAAGGACAAAATTAAAATTCTGTTTTTTGTCTTTTTCAAAAACAATACTCATAAACCAAATTATACCTAAAATAACCTTAGACTCGTAAATTTATTGCTAAATAATATTGAATCATAATGGTAAATTTTCCTTTATTCAAGAAGACTGGAAATAACAATACTTATTATAAAATATCTTCATTCGTGTACTTTGAAGAGATTAAACGAATAGGTAAAAAGTATCTGTATTACAGCATAGAAGCTACACAACTTCCTGAGAGAAATTATATCAGAGATCTGACGGAAAACGATCAAGGACATTTTATTTCCATTACTGAGGAGGAATACGAAGAGGTTAAAAAGAAATGTGAGCTGCACAAATAAAAAAACCTGTATCTTTTAATACAGGTTTTTTTAAGAAAAATAAATCTAAAATTATTAATGACTCTTCATCGAACCAGAGTTCATTTTATTTTCATCCATCTTGCTATTATTCATTTTGGAGCTACTTGTCGCATTAAGCTTTGATTCTAAAGCAGTAGCTTTATCATAATGCATTTGAATGGTTTTAACGTTAGTAGCAGCATAGTTCTTCAGCTCAGTATCTTTAAGCTCTGTAGAAGCTTTTTCAAAAAGGTCAAGCATCTTTTTATGCCCGTCTACCATGTGTTTGATATAAGCTTTGTCAAACTCTGCACCCGTCTTCTTTTTCAGATCATTTAGCATCATGTTATTCTCCTCACCGATAGAGGTAGGCACTGTAATATTTTGTTTGGTAGCAATTTTCTTCAGCTCATTATTCGCTTTGGTATGATCATCTACCATCATTTGAGCGAAGTTTTTAACTTCCTTGTCTTTAGCATTTTTAACTGCCAGTTTGCCCATTTCCACTTCGGCCATGCCACCTTTAGCAGCTTTCTCAACAAATTCTTTAGCTTCCATTACGGTCACTTCCACTACCTTTTTAGGTTCAATGGCAGCCTGCTTTACTTCGGCTTGTTTTTCATTACTGGAATTACATGCAGTAGTATATAATAATATACTTAGGCAACCTGCAAGGATCTTTATTTTTTTTCATGTTTTGTTAGGAGTTTTCTCTTTTCAAACAACTAACCAACCATGATCCATGATTGTTTAAGACTTTCAAATAAAAAGTTATCTTATCCCTTATACTGCAATGACACTGCTAATTGCAGCAAATTATATACACCCCATATATATAAAAAAAGAGAGCCTTCTTTTCAAAGGCTCTCTCACAATTAAACAATTAAAACAAGTACAATTTATTTAGCAACATATATCTCATGTCTGCTGGAGGTAAATCTGGATCTATCAATCCCTATCTCTTCGCAGATTTTTTCAAGTTCATTTACCCTGTGAAAACAGGTATGTTTTTTATTAATCGCTCTCAAACCTGAAATAGAAAGCGCTTCATTAATGCTTGTGTTTAACACAGCAGCAAGATGTAACACCATTTGTTTTCCTGTTCTGGCCACCAGATAATCTTTACCCGGAGAAAACAAATTTTCGCAATCACTCCATGGAGCACTGATAAGAGGAATACCACAAGCAAGCGCTTCAAAGGGTCTTATCGTAGGTATACCTGGCAATAGCTGTACATAAGGCCTGCGGGGTATGTGCACTGTAACACGGTATTTGGCAAACACATCCGGGACTTTAAAATTAGGAAGCCATCCTCCATATTCTATGCCTGCATCTTTAAAAGCCTTGATAACACTCTCCGGAAACCTTACTCCATATACTTTAGCTTTTAGCTTCAGCTCTTTCACAGGGTTAATCAAAAACTCCTGCAGTTCAACACTTCTTTCTTCATCATAATTTCCGATCCAGACGAGATCTCCTTCGTAGGATTTACTTCTGGGATAAAACATCCGGGTATCAGCTGCTTCGTGCCATGCCCAGGCTCTTCTGGCCCAGCCCTCTATGAGAAAAATATTCTTTATAACATCACCAAAGGCCAGCACTCCATCTACATTACTGAGATTATATTTTTCTATAGCTTCCTTGTCAGTTACAACCCTGTGATTGGTAACATGGAATAAAAGTTTGAATCTGTGTTTACTTTTTACATCTCCTATTCTTGCAATCATCTCAGGGTCGTTTGCCTCATGAGCTATTACGAGGTCAGCATCCTTTAAAATACTATCAAGGTTTAATTTTAAAGGATTATAAAAGTTTGTGCTTAAGTCAGGATAAAAAGAATAGAACTCTTTAACTGCTTTCTGCCCATGCTCTAATACAAGGTTCTGGATACAGGTATTTCCATCCTGTTCATATAATTTGACATCATGCCCTCTGGATTTCAACTCCGAAATTATTCCTCTTAAAAAATGCGCATTCCCGTTATTCCAGTCAGATATGAGAGATTGATAAAACATTACGATTTTCATATAATGATATATGTTAAAATGTTTATTTAGACCAAAGAGCAGGCGTACTTCACCCACTCAACAACGCACTGTGTGATTTCAGAATGAAACATCAGAGTGTTCCACCTTGCAGATTTTTTTAGCTAATATTTATTCAGATAAAGTATGCAGAAGTTTTAACCTTCAAATAGAAAAAATGTTAATTGCATCAATCTAAAAATTTTAATCAATGTTTAATTTCTGAAGCGCAAGCATTGATCCTGCCACAGAACCTGAAACTTTAATTTCTCCCTGCAAAAGCATAGTTTTAAGTTCTTCTATCGATACCAAAAGAACTTCTATAGCCTCCGTATCATCAAGATTCTGCTCTCCTGACTTAATAGCATTTTTGACTCCGTATAAATGAATCTTGTTGGTGTCTTTGGTTGGATTATCTATGAGTTCTGCAATCTTTACTACCTTGCCGGAGTATCCTGTTTCTTCCTTAAGTTCCCTTAATGCCGCTTCTTCCGGGCTCTCAGTTTCAGGATCATAGATTCCTCCTGGCAGTTCAATTAATATTTCACCAGAACCATGCTTATACTGTTTAACAAGGACTACTTTTTTATTTTTAGTAATGGCAAAAATAACTACTACCTCTGGTCTTACACTTACAAAATAATCGTCAACAATTTTTCCATCAGGGAGTTGTACAAGATCCTTTCGTAGTTTATACCATTTATGGTTAAATACTATTTCCGAGGCTAGTGTTTTCCATTTCTCAATCATAGTGCAAAAATATAAATAAGCTTTGACAAAGATGTCATAAAAAAAATGCTTTTATTAAAAATAATATTTACAGAGAGTTTTAATCGAAAATAAAAAATTCATAAGCTTTCTCTCTGCAATGGCCTTCAATTATCCATATCTAATATCGGATTAATCCTTTTTCTCCATTTCGGTTTTAATAGTTATAGTATGCTCATCCTCCACTTTATTTCCCAAAATTTTTGGAGGTGTAATTTTATAATCAGTAATAAGTACCTTCCAGTCTGCTTCGGCTGTAAGCTTATCTCCGTTTCTTGTTAAAGAACCTTCAACTGTTATTTCTTTTAAAACTCCGTGCATTTTAAAATTGCCACGGACTGTTACTTTCTGACTTCCCTGCTTTTCAGCATTAAAGTCAGATAAAATCTTTCCTTCAAATTCTATATTAGGATATTTATCTGCTTCAACCAACTCCATCATGTGCTTATTTCGCTTTTTTATCCCTGTATCAATACTTTTAAAAGGAACAGAGAAATAAACAGTTTTGTCTTTAAGATTAATTTTTCCTTTGAGTTGATCTGAAGTGCCTGTATAGCTATTGAGGGAAGCTTTTGCCTTAAATTCGGCATGTCCGCTTTCTGTTGTAAAAGTCTGGGCACAGACATGGTTTAATAATAAATAAAAAAAGAAAAATAATTTAAGAGATGGAGAAACTAATTTTATATTCATAATAACATATTCTTTTCTAAAAAACTAACACTTAATTGTCCTGCCTTGTTATAAATGCTAAACCAAAATAATAATAACTAAGTAAAAAGAAATTAAATAAATATTTTATTTTCAGCCTTTAATATTCTTATTGCTTCCCTGATATGGTAGAAGAAAAAAATCTGAATCTTAATCAAGAAATGTTTCAGATTCTGATTAAAAGCAGCTCCGATGGCATATTAGCTTTTGATACAGGATTAAAATTGACTGTCTGGAATAAAACTATGGAGCAAAAGACGGGCAAAAAGGCTGAAGAATGCTTAGGAAAATATATTTTTGATGTGCTTCCACATCTCTCCAAGGAAGAAACAAGAAAGAAGTTTTTGGAAACCATTAAAGGTAAAAGTCCCATCTCTCAAAACGGCATTTTTATCCCAGGCGCAACAGGCCTGAATACCCTTTACAATGCTAAGTATTTCCCCATCAAAAATGGTGAAGAAATAGAAGGAGGGCTTGTAATTATTAATGACGTTACAGAAAATAATTCAGTTAAAAAACAGCTGGACCTACTGGAACAAACCGTTAAAACTGCCTTTGACAGTGCACCATATGACTATTGGCTGCTGGATACCGAAGGGAGATTCATATTACAGAATAATCATTCCATTCAAAACTTCGGTGACCTGAAAGGAAAATACTTTAAAGATCTCAACATATCACCTGAATTTTCAACAAAATGGAAGACAGATTTTGAAAAATTACATAAAGGAGAAACTGTAACGAGAGAACAAAACGTTGTCATCCACCAGGAAGAAAAGCACTTTTACACTATAATCACTCCGGTTAAACAAAATCAGGAAGTGTTGGCCATTGTAGGTCTTAGCATTGATATTACTGAAAGAATCAGAAATAATAACATCAGACTAAGAAATGAGCTGGAGTTAAAAACCCTTCTTGAAAATTCTCCGGATATAATAGCAAGGCTCGATCTTGAATCGAAGATTACTTACATCAACAGAACAGTAGGAAAAATCAGCACATCTCAGCCTTCAAACTTTATTGGAAAAACTTTTCGGGAGCTTGGTATGGATCCTCATGAGTATGAAGTTTTTGAAAAGCAGGTGCGCATTGCAATTAAAGAAAAAGCTCCAATAGAATTCGAGAATGATTACAAATCTCGTCAGGGGAATCTTTCATTTTCAATAAGACTGATACCGGAATTTTCAAGTAGTGGTGAAGTTTGCAGTGTTTTGATGATCTCCAGAGAGACAACAGGAATCGAAAAAAGTCAGGAATCAGCTTCTTGAAAATCAGAACAGGCTCACGAGTATCATGTCAAATATTCCAGGTGCAGTTTTTAAATGCAAAAACGACCCAAACTGGACCATGGAGTTTATTAGTGATGGAGTAAAACAACTCACGGGATATGAAGTTAATGAACTCCTTTATAACAATGTGCTTTCCTATCAGAAGCTGGTACATCCGGATGACCGGGCAAGACTCTGGGAAGAAGTTCAAGGTGCTACAAATACTGGCACTTACCTTGTAGAATACAGGATTATCACTAAAGAAGGGAAAATCAAATGGGTATGGGAACAAGGAAGACTAGTTAACAATGGAGGATTTTCCGGATCATTGGAAGGCGTGATTATAGACATTACAGAGCGTAAGGATTTTGAAGAAGCCTTGAAAAAAAGTGAATCCGAACTAAAGAAAACCAATGCAGAACTTGAAGCCTATATCTACAAAGCTTCTCATGATCTAAGAGGGCCACTTGCCTCAATAATAGGCCTGACCATGGTTGCCGAAATGGAGATCAAAGAAGATCAGACATTGCAGTTTATTAAACTTATAAGGAACCGTACAGAACGACTTAATGATACATTAACCAATCTCCTTGATCTCGCAAAGATTAAACAAAAAGTTCTGGAACCAGAACACATTATTGCTGAATCTCTGGTCAATGAAATTATCAATAATCTTGCTAATAAATCAGGAGTATCAGACATTGAATTTCATAAAAATATTCCTTTTAAGGAATTTTATTATGACCCTTTTATATTGACCTGTATTCTCCATAATCTTATAGAAAACAGTATTGATTTCAAACAGTCAGCGGATACCCCCAGAATATTCATCAGCATGAGCAATGAAGCTGATGGAATAAGAATTGATATTGAAGACAATGGTATTGGTATAGGAGACGATATCAGAGACAAAATTTTTACAATGTTTTACAGAGGACATGATAAATCAACCGGGTCCGGATTGGGACTTTATATTGTAAAAACTTCTGTAGACAAAGTCGGAGGCACTATTGCTGTTAAAAGTGAGCCTAATAAAGGTAGTAGATTCTCCATTTTTCTTCCTTGTATTGATATTAATCAAAGTGAGACTATTTATCTATAATAACCTCACTTTGATAAATTTCAAGATCCGGTTTTGGAATGGTAACTGATTTGAAGTTCTTTGAAGACAAATGCTGAAACACCTCCAAAAACCATGTGCGCAAAGGCATTTACAACATTTCTTCCTTCTGCAAACCAGGGAAACATCATAGCAAATCCGTAGAAATGTATAAAATACAGAACGAGTCCGAAAACTACTCCTATGAGGGTTCCGGTAGCCAGGGACTGGAGTCGGATAAGAAAAACCAGAATAAGTGAATAGAGTATTGAGACACCAAAGTGAATAATTCCTGCTAACAAAACTATTCCTAAATTAAATCCCTGATGACTTAAAATTCCTTTTCCAAGTATCATTGCAGAAATCATTCTTGGCGGCACCCACGGACTAGTATTCAGATACAATGCCATTAACAGCATTTGAATTACAAGGAAAAACAAACCTGCAATCAAACCTGCGTAAACCCCTTCTTTCAAATCTTCCCTGTTCATAACGAATAATTCTTTTCATTAAAAACAAAGGTTAATGCTTATTAGTGCTTACTCTGTTATTTTCTTAATACCTGCATCTATTAATGGATCTTTTCCTGCAAGAAAATCTATAGTAGTAAGTGTTTTATAAATTTCCGGAGCCAATCCTGTTTTCTCAAAAACATTATTATACTTATCAGTGGTAATGCTGGAAACTACAGTATACTGAATTCCATTAGGTAAACTTCTTTGAATGATTGGGCTGAATGCTCCTCCTGTAGTATCACCTATAGTTGTAACATTGGGCAAATCTTTGGTAGCCATTACAAAATGCTCTGTTGCACTAAAGTCATATCGATTAGTCAGAACTGCTACCGGTTTTGTACCAAATGCCCCAAAACCATCTCGCTGAGTATAGAGCCCGTAGTTTTCTGAAAAATTATGATCGAGAGGTCCTGTTTTGTTTTTGAGATAGCCATATAATTGCGTTGTACCTGTAAAATAAGAAGCAAGCTTTTGAGCAGAAGATAGGATACCTCCCCCGTTACTGCGCATGTCCATAATCAAACCTATTAATTGGGGATTTCTGCTTACTATATTTCTTAGAGTATCTCTTATTGGAAGATTAGTAAGAAATGTTCCTACATGAAAGTAAAGAATATTGTTGTTTATGAAGCCATATCTTATGATCGTATCAGTTTTGGTTTTATCTGAATATTCAGGAGCTGTTACAAATGTCACCTTGTTATTCAAATATCTGGCCCTTACCAGACTGAAACTAAAATTAGAGGAATATGGAGGCCTTTCATTTACCCAGGTTACTCCATTAGGCTTCTTTAATGAGATATGTCCATCTAGCAAAGGGCGCAGCATATTCTTAAAAATCTCAAAAAGTTCGTCGTCCGAAGTAGAAGCATTCACTAAAGGTCTGTTTGCATTGTATACATCCTGCCAGTCTACCTTATCGTAACTGAAAAAGGGATAAGTGTTATTGATATCACTCCAGAAGATCTCAAAGTTTTTTTCTGCAGAGGAACTTTCATTGGGTTCGATCAAAGCTTTTTCACAGGCCGAAAACAATATAACCAACAACAGAAGTGTATAAATATATTTTGTCTGAATGAATTTCACTGAATACGTTTTTTTAGCTTTTATAACTTAAAGAGTTAAAACATTATGGCAAGTCCTAAAGTCAGATTTTGGATAACCATCTGTTCCTTCCTCGGTTTCTTGTATTGATAGTAGTAAAAGATATAATTAATGTCGAGTCCAATGTTTTGGGAGAAACTATAGCTGTATGTGAGTCTGCTTTCAAGACCAAAATAGTTTTTGAAAAAAGATGCTCCGGAAACTTTTGTACCACTGCCTTCTTCAGGAGTTAAATTCCTTGAACCGATATTGAATAAAGACGCTGAAAGAGCATATTGAAATTCATGCTGACCGGAAATAAAAACAGGCATAATTTGCGGACCTACGGAAAGAAAACGCTCTTTCTGTTTATTTACATAATCCAGAACAAGAAATTTTTTATTGATGATATCATATTGTGCAAAACCACCTAGTCCGAGACTGAATCGGTCGTCAAAATATATTCTTCCCAGAGCATACACCTTGGTCTGGAACATCAAAAAATTAACCTGACTTTGAGTAAGCCCACTTACTTTATCAGGAATAAAAGTTCCAAGGTCACCAGAATAAGAGAATCCTTTATTCTCATCTGTTTTAAGTTTACTGCTTAAAAAATAAAATCTCGCACCAAAGAAAGACTTATAGCCCTTATATGAATATTCTCCTGTGACAGGAATACTTTTCTTTTTATAGATATAAGAAGAAATCACCCTGTCTTTCAAAGTGCTTCCGGCTAAACCAGTGCTGAAAGATATTTTATTGAAGCTTTCCTGACCCTTTGAAGATATTGCAAAAGTCATGAATAAGAGAAGAATAGCTAAAGAACGAGCTTTTTTCAGATTCATCAGATTATAAGAAAATGCCATTTACATTGTTTGGCTTATCAATATTCGGATTTTAAAATGAATTTATTGATCAGGAAACTCCGAAAATTTCTCTGAGCACCTTAGTTCTGAAATCAAATATTTCATTCAATTTATTTTTCACAAGGAGTTCATGAGCTGCGGCACCTATCAAACCAAAAGGAAGCGCATAATGCACCAGATCCTCCATTTCAACCCCCTCCTGCACTTCTTTAAACTTATGCAAATGGTGCCAGAAAGCATAAGGGCCAAACCGTTGTTCATCTACAAATAAATGCTGATGTTCTACATGGGTTATTTCAGTGACCCAGTTCAGGGGAATTCCTAATATCGGAGTTACTGTATAACGGATGATCATCCCCGGATGTATCGGACCATCGTTTTTTGATAAGACCTTAAAATCCATTGAGGAAGGAGTAATTTTTGAAAGATTATGAGGAGAAGTAAAGAAATCCCAAGCTTGGTCTATTTTGACCGGTAATATCTGAACCCTGTTTAAAGTATATATTTTCATTCACCAATTTCAATATAGAATTATTGGTTTTGTTTGCTTCAAATGTTAAAAGTAAGCTTTATTTGATGGTATACTTTACAGAATTCAACTTTTTTTTAAACATTTTTTCAATTTCACTCCTCAAACAAACATCTGATAAACAAACGATTAATCTATCAAACACATTTCTACCTAAAATTTTCCCTATAGATGATTTGGATTTTACTTCGCCATAACCTAATTTAGTCTATAGATTTTATAGAGTATAAAAATAAGCATTCACCAAAATCCTGATATAGCCATGAAAAATCCTTTTAAAAACCCATACACTTTATCTGAAAACAATTCTGATTTGTTTGAGGAATATTTAAATCCTTCAGAAAAATCTGAAGAATATGGCCAGGATTATGCTACCACTAATCCCAAAGTAACTTTTTTTGAGCAGCGCATTGCTGCATTAGAAGGTGGAAAAAATGCTTTAGTGGTAAAATCTCTTCATGCTGCGAAATTCCTTTTATTTAAGACATTACTAACTGAAGGACAAAATATAGTGACAGTTAATCCTTCTACATTTCAGGGAAAGGAAAAATCAAAGCTTCAGATTTTAGGAATTACTGTTAAATCACTCACCAACTATGCCCTTCCTGAATTTAAAAGCTTAATTGATGATAAAACAGGTATCATATTTCTTGAAACAATAGGTGAAAATGATCTGAGCATTCCTGATTTTGCCAGAATCATTGCTGTAGCTAAGGAAAAGAACGTACCTGTTGTGGTAGACAATAGTCATGGTGTAGCAGGATATTTTATAAAGCCATTAAGCAAAGGCGCTTCTATCGTTATTGAAAGCACAGCAGAATACTTCGACAATACACCAAACACACCACAGGCAGTTATTATAGAAGGAAGTACAGACTGGTCAAAATTCAATATAAAATCATCACCAGAGGAAACAACTTATCTTACCCTAGAGAATGGAGTGATCAGACCTGAAAATATAAGCACTTCTTCGAAAGTAACTTTGATAGATCTGTTGAGAAAATCAGTATCCAATTACAATAAATATGAAATCCCGAATGATCCTTTAAGTCTGATTCATAAGTTGGAAACTATTTATTCAAAAGCTTCTAAAAGGTCAGAAAATGCATTACAGATTGCCAAATACCTCAACACCAATGAGCATATTGCGAAAGTAGTTTATGCTGGATTGCCAACTTCTGAGAGTTATCTGCCAGCATTTATCAATATGAGAAACGGATTTGGAAACAGAATCGGAGTTTATCTTAAAGACAAAACCCAAACTGGAGCATTTATAAAATCAATCAACGAGAAAAACCCAGAAATAAAACTAAAAATTGTGTTGAATGGAAACACTCCACTTATAATATTCTCTGCCCCGGAAGACGCTATTAGTACTGTTGTCGCCCTTGAATTTGCTTTAAATAATTTAAAAAGAAATCCTCCTGAAGTGCCAACTCTTCAATTGACAAGTAACCTGAATGAAATTATATAAATACTTAAACAACTTTTTCAACCAAAAGTGGCGCAGTATAATTTCCCCCTGAAACAAAGAAGAGGATGCCTCAAAGGGTCAACCTCTTCATTTTACGAAATAGAATAAATAAGAAATAGGTTTGCTATTCTAAATAAAGTAAAAATGACATATTAAGGAGCTCTAAACCTGTTATATAAAGTCGAATAAACTTTTAAGCTCTACAAAAATTTAAAACAATATTTAAGAAGGTTTCCCTCAGGACTACTTATTCTGTAATGGTTTCAAGTTGGAATCAGGTTTCTAATTTTATTAATACTTTATTATCGCGATTTGCAAAAAAAATACTTTTGTCATTACAAATTATATAAGCAAGCTTTTTTGCAAATAGATGGAATCCTGCTTTTGTTCGGTTAAATAGTATTCTGTTTCGATTTTGCTTGTATTTTTTTCGTTAAAGTGTTAAGTTTGTTATGGCCAAATTACCATATATGTTGCAACAGGTAAATATCCTTTTTTAAATCAGGAGAAAATCTCCTGAAAATTTTAAACTAAAAACCTAACAACATGCTAAAGAAGATTACATTACTAGTAGTGTTATGTTGTATCTTATTGAGTAAATAGCACAAACGCAACAAAATTATTGGGTGGTTCCTCCAAACAAAATTGACTTTACAGGAACGCCACCATCATCTTTCCTACCAAACACTGACTCTTCAACTTACTTAAATAGTAATGGTGTATTTGATGAAAATGGGAACATATTGTTCTATGTAAAGGATAACTCCGTTTATAACAGCTCGGGCACAAGTATAGGTAGTCTGGGAGACTATGGCTCCTATGTTGATTTGCAGGATGAGATTGCAATCGTTCCTGTACCGGGAAGTTGCACTGGCTGGTATATAATATATTCAAAGCATACAGGTACAGTAGGTGTTGCCTTACTATATGCGAGAATTAATGTGTCAACCTCAGGAGTTGTAACTTTTGTAAGTAACGGGAACTTAATTGAAACCAATACCTCTAATTTAGTTGGAATTGCAGTATCCAGAATAAAGACGGGCAATATCAGAAAACTATATTGCGTGGCGTACCCTTCTGTACGTAGCTTTGATATTAGCTCTTCAGGGATAGGATCCGGTTCAACAATTGTTAATTATTCATTGACTACTTTTCCGGACGGACTCAATAGCCTCAATACCCGTGAAGCTGAAATTTACGAAACTGGTACTAGCCTCGATTATATCTTATGGGGATCCAGTAATCTGAATAAGGTTTTTATTTGGGATCCATTACTAAGTCAAGTTCACAGAGTAAGTATACCTAGTACTACTCACGTAAATGGGGTGGAATTTTCACCTGATGGAACAAAAATTTATGCCACAGCTTATGGCTCTTCCGGAGGTATATATAAAATTACGAATTATACTTCTACAGCAACAGTCACGAGACTAACATCCGGAAGAGATTATGAGTTATCGCATCTTGAACTTGCAAGAGATGGTTATATATACGGAGTTAACCACCTAAGCACACCTACTGCTGGCAGACTTGGTAGAATTAACCCTTCAACTGATGTAATTAGTGCTTCGGCCTTATCAATTCAGATATATAGCACAGCAGTTTCTGGTCCTTCAGGAGCAGGTTATTACAGGTTACCTGATCAGATAGACGGAGAAAATTATACTTACAATAGAGGTGTTGGTGTTTCCACAATTACAAGCAGCACCATCAACGGGCAAAACAATGCATCCCCAGGATGGAACACTTATTATAATTGTGTCGCCATTAATCAAGTCGTATCTGCTTCAGGTTCTCAAGGGAGAATCATACTTACGAAAGTAGATGCAAGTAAAAATGTCATTACGGGTAGTAGCGCATTCTCAGCCACCACCAGCTGGAATACAATTGCATCTTTAAATGCAGATCTACGAACATTTTCTGGAACCAGCAATCATCTTAATAGCAACAATGGGTATTACAAACTGGAAATACAAGTGAAGAATTCCTGTGATAAAATCGTATCTGTTGTATGGTGGCTACAAATTAATGCTTCACCTACTCCGGCTTCAGTATCAATTACTTTAAACGATGGGACTTCAGGTGTTCCAAATGATCCTGTGAAGACCATGCCAGGGCTTGTCTTAGGAGTTTATTCGGGTTCGTATAATTTAAATAATAGTTCCGGGACTGTAACTTACCATACTGTACAAATTGATCAGGTAGATGCTAGTGGAGCATACATTAGAACAATTCTTCCTACCACTACCACAAACGTTGCAGGTGTATCAGGACTAACCTCTCTTGCCTTAAATGCAATCAATATTCCGGCCATTCCTGCCATTAGTTGGACAGGTGGCATGGGATTCTTTGCAACTCGCGGTTTCGGAAATTATTACAAACTGACTGTAGGGGTGGGAAATGATTGTGGAAGTTCAATAGACTGGTCCTATATATATTTGAATTGCTATTGCAGATTAGCTAATCTGGCCGAAGAGAGCAACGGGAGTTTGGCGTATCCTGTCCCTTTCGATTCTTATTTGATAATGAATGTTCCGAAAAATGAATCTGTCAACATTTCGATTATTAATTCACTCGGTGAAAAATTGTACGATAAACACTTTGAAGCCGCTGAAACAAGTGGAGGAATGGTAGAGATTGAGACGATAAATATGGATAAAGGTCTTTACATTTACAGAATGGAATCTAATGGAGAATCTATTTCCGGAAAGATTATTAAATAAATAATAAAATATGAACCATAGTAAAAATCCTGGCAATGCCAGGATTTTTGCATTTCTTAAAACGGAGAAAAATAATTAAATATATTTAAAATACTTATGCAAACTATGCGTTTTGTCAGGGTATTTTTATGCGTTATGAATAAGGAGTTACTTCAAATCTTATTTTTCATATTGGCCTTTCCGCTTTGGACAAATGCTCAACAAAATTTAGTGCGTAATCCAAGTTTTGAAGAGTACTTCGCTTGCTCAAATAATGCTGGTGATGATTATTGTTATCCAAGTTGTTCAAATAGAGGACTACCAAGTCCTGGATATTATAAAAATTCTAATACTAAGTACTGGAAATCTGTTTCATGGAATGGAGTGCGATATTTTACGGCCTGTAATATTAATGACATCATATTTACCCAGTTTGATATGGGTTGGTATAAACCCAGATCAGGAACATCTTTTATAACGATAAGCACCTATAGAGTTAGACAATATGCAACCACTCGTCTTTCCCAACCATTGGAGGCAGGCTGTAAATACGAAGTATCTTTTTATGCAAAACTGATAACGAATATTGACAGTCGCCATATAGTATTTTCACATGAATGCGGCACTATACCTACAGATGGTTTAGGGATTCATTTATCAAAAGATAGCATATATGACCTTTCTTTTCCAAGTAGTGGAACTTTTTATCACCTTACCCCTCAAGTAGAAAATCCTGCTGGAAGTTTGCTTCAGGATTCGGTCAGGTATGTCAAAATTTCAGGAGTATTTATAGCAAACGGAGATGAGGAATATCTTACCATTGGAAATTTCAGAGATGATCAAAATACACTAACCTTTCGGCCTATTGGAGATGTTTCGAACGGAGGTTGTGGCACTTACTTAATTGATGATGTTTCTGTAATAAAAATTACTCCGGAGATTGATCTGGGAAACGATATTACAATTTGCAGAGATTCAACCATAAACATTGATGCATCACCTGGTTTTGATAGTTATTTATGGTCAACCGGAGAAACTTCATCTGGTATTGAAGCCGCTTCTTCAGGTGAATACTGGGTGAAAGCAGATTATGGCTGTATCAGCAGTACCGATACTATTCATATTAGTGTTCAGGATCCGTTTACTGATCTCTTTCAAATATCTGCAGATACCTTCCTCTGCCCTCATCAGCTTCCTTATAGTATTTTTGCCTCCTCCGGTTATGATACATACCGTTGGTCTACAGGGGACATTTATGATTCAATTGTAGTTTTCTCTAAAGGTAAGTATTCAGTAGAAGCTGAATATGCATGCGGTATTGTAAAGGATACAATCGATATTGATGTTTATGAACCACCTGCCTCTTTAATTATCCCGGCAAAAGATACGACCATCTGCAAAGGATCATCTATTACTTTAAGCTCGATTCCAGGTTTAAAACATCATGTCTGGAGCACCGGAACTAACAATTCAACAATTACTGTAGACAGTGCAGAACAATATCTCCTGACTGCTTATTCTCCTGATGGATGCCCGGTTGTGGATTCAATTAAAATCAGCATAAAAGATCTTCCAAAGCTCAATATTGGAAATGATACAATTATTTGCGAAGGACAGTCCCTTAATATAAGGGCGACAGTAAATGAAGTAGAGAATTTCATTTGGGATGATGGAAGCATTGAACCAGAACGGAGTCTCAGTAAGTCAGGCAGATATTGGGCAATAAACCAAAACCAGTGTGCTGCAGTCTCAGATACTATAGCGATTGATTTTATTGATTGCACTCCGTTTATTCCCAATCTCATTACGCCCAATAATGATAACAGGAATGACGGATTAAAAATTGTAACAGTTATAAATCGTGAGTTTAAAATAGAACTATATAACAGATGGGGACAGAAAATAGCAGAGACTATTGGCGATGAAATGAATGAACCTCTTGCTAACGGGGTTTATTACTATTGCATTCATGATCCACTACTCAATAAAATCTACAAAGGTTGGGTCGAAGTTATCCAGTAAATGAAAATGTCGCTTTTAAATTTTGCTTATATCACGACAATTTTATCAACCATTATAGCTACCTCTAAAGGCTTGAATTAAAATATCTACAGTCAAATAAATCAAAGTACTACACTTTCTATAATGAATAATAATCTTCCTTTTCATGAGAGAGCACTTTGATTAGTTTCATCCGAACCAGATTTACGAGGATCCTGCTGGCTCTCCACCTGGATATATTGGCTATCTTACAAAAAGCCTTTAATGTGATGCGATCATTATGTTCCAGATATTCTAAAATAATCTTCTCTGCTTTTCCAATTGTAATCTGAGTGTCAAAACCTCTGGTATCACTTTTCATAACATCCAGCATTACTTTACTTGCAAGCAGACACTGATCTTTAACACGGATATAAGCCCACCATTTACCATCTTCCCCTTTTGAATAATGAGGTTTTTCATCACTTTCGGGAACTTCCGCAATCAATATACTTTTACCATCAATGATTTCTTCTGTAAAATTTATTCTAATCTCTGGTTTACAAAAAAATGAAGCCGCTCCCTCCAGCATGTGCCGTTCTTCCTCTGCCTTCGCCCCGGCAATACTTCCGTTATCCCTCACCCCTACCATTATCCTGCCTCCCTTTGTATTGGCAAATGCTACTATAGTCTTCGCAATCTTCTGAACACTGCCTATGGTTTGTTTAAAATCAAGCACTTCATTTTCTCCCTGCCTTATCTGTTGCCTGAGATTCATTTTGGTTATAAGTTATAAGTTATAAGTTATAAGTTATAAGTTATAAGTTATAAGAAAAAGCGGAAAGCGAAAAGCAGAAAGTCTAAAGCTAAGGTCTAACCAAATATGAAACCAACTAGAATAAACAGGAGTTCCATTGAAAAAAGTTAAGCTATACTGTCTCTCGAATAGTTAGAATACTGTAAATAAAAAGAAAGCGAAGCACATAATCTGTACTTCGCTATTTCAATAAAAATAATTTTAATACAGGCTTTCGAAACTTTTTGCTTTAAGCCTTCCGCTTTAAGCTTTTAAAACTGCACCTTATACCCCATATATGGGAATAAACCAAGCTGATAATAGGTTTTTACTTCTTTTGCCTTGTTATCCCATTCCTGAGTGAGTACATTCTGAGTATTGAGCAGGTTGTCTGCTGCTACAAAGAAATTGTGATTTGATTTTGGCTTATTAAGTCTATATGAAATCTTTAAATCTGTTCTGAAATAATCTTTTAATTGCGTTTCATATGCTCTGTTAAAGTCATATACCGCTTCACCCTTTTGAAGAGATGCCTGCACATCTACTGGTATGATTCTTCTTCCACCTGAAGATGTTACTTTAAAGTCAACAGATATCAGCTTTTTGTTATTTGCATCCAGATGAAATTCTTTTCCTGCAAGAGCATTAACTACATATCCTATGTTAAAGGCTGAATTTCTCCATACTCCATCAGCTCCCTGGTATTCGGATTTCAACAGAGACAAGTTGGTAAGGAAATAATAATCTTTATTAAAGTATCTTTCCAAAGTAAGCTCGAGTCCGTAGTTTCTTCCTTTTCCTGTATTTACAGTACTGTCGAGAAAATAAAAACCATATTCTGCTCCGGTATTTAAGATAGAATATACTCCGGCACCATTCTCATGGGAAATGCTGACAGGCACATTATACATATGCTGATAATAAGCTTCTGTTTTAAACTTCAGGTTTTTAGTTAGAGCTCTTTGATACCCACCTACAAGATGAAGACTTTTGGTAAAATCAACATCTTTGTTGGATTGGTTATAAGTTCCGGTTTTATCATCATAGAAACGATACTGATAAAGGACAAGGTTCTGTGCCTGACTATGAAGACCCGTAGCTAAGCTTACTCTATCCCTTTCTGTAACCATATAGGTCGCTGACAATCGCGGTTCCAGCGACTGGCTGCCATTGAGTGCCAAACGTTGATAATACAATCCTGAGTTTAAAGTTAACTTTTCAGTAACTCTGAATTGCCAGTGGGCAAAGGATTGAAATAATTCTGTGCTTCCCTTTTGCTGTAATCCCTGTTTAAATAAACTATCGGAATCATCGAAATATTTTGAGTTGTTGTCGTAGAAAATACTCCTGAATATGACTCCACCTTTTATAAGATTTCTTCTGCTAAGCTTATGAGTAACGGTATAGTTAGCAATATACTGACCTTCTATATTAGACATATCAAATTCAAAAAACTCAGGCTTGATATCATAAATTTTTGAACTAACCACTTTTATTCTGCTGCCTGATGCACTAAGAATTATCTTACCAGTTGTTTTAGGTGTTATGTTATGTACATTGGTAATACCGGCTGCATACATATCAGATGAAAAATTATCTGTTGTAAACTTGTAAGGATCACTTGGGTCTATTTCCTGCTCAGGATCTTTGATATAAATTTTGCTCTTACCACCGATTCCCCATAAGGTAAAGGTTCCGGCCTTTTTAGTTGGAACATTAATTTTTAAGGCAAAATCCTGGAATTGGGGTACACCGTTTACTCCAAAGCCTACCCCGATTTTATTCAAAGCTTCGAAAGAGAGTAATCTGTAACTTGCCAAATATGAACTGCCTGATTTCTTTGATATAGGGCCTTCTGTTGCAAACTCCAGTCCGTTCAATCCAACCTGAAATGTATGTTCTCTCTTTTCATTATTTCCGTTCCTTAGCTTCACATCAAATACAGCTGCAGTTTTATTACCATATTCTGCAGGAAATGCACCGGTAAGAAAATCAGAATTTGCAAGCAGATTGTTATTCAATACACTGAATGCACCTCCACTGTTACCTGTAAAAGTAAAGTGGTTTGGATTGGGAATATCAACGCCTTCAAGCCTCCACAATACTCCTATCGGAGAGTTTCCTCTTACAATGATATCATTCCTTTGATCTCCTCCGCCAGCAACACCGGCATAGTTTGAAGCCATTCTGCTGGGATCCTGTCTCGATCCTGCAAATCTGTTTATTTCTTCGGTACGCATGTTCG
The DNA here is from genome assembly GCA_024707265.1 of Sporocytophaga sp. Taxonomy (GTDB): domain Bacteria; phylum Bacteroidota; class Bacteroidia; order Cytophagales; family Cytophagaceae; genus Sporocytophaga. The sequence goes on from JANQAB010000003.1 coordinate 496,118, forward strand.
TTGCACTAACTACAGCTAGCTGGTTATTGGCTTGTGATTTATCTTTCTGCCCCACTACTACAACTTCTTTTACACTCTCAATTTCCTCTTCCATGTCCATATTCAGGATAACCTCTTTACCTGATGTAACAAGGATGTTTGCAGAGATGCCTTCCTTATATCCTGCATACATTATTTTTATTTCGTGTCTGCCAAGAGGAACATTATCAAATCTGAACTTGCCATTTTCATCTGTTGCAGTTCCCATTGGAGGATCTGTACTTGTGATTACCACGTTTACTCCCGGCAATGGAGATTGAAGGTGTTTATCTTTCACAGTTCCTCTTATGGTCTGAGTTACCTGTTGTGCTATTGCTGAAAAGTTTAGGCATAGCATTGCCATTACAAGGCTAAAAATTAGTCTCATAGTCTTAATTTTTTAAATGTTTTTACTTGAGTTTTACTGGTTGTATCTAAAAATCAAAATCTAATACCGGCGTTAAAACCTGGCCACATTTTCACGTTAGTATTCTCTTTGCGCCCTTTATCAACACGGCCGTCATAAGTTTCATTGAAAACTGTCCACGGAGCGATATTGGAGCCATACTCGTTTTTATCTCCATCAAAAATCTGAGACACCATTACATTAAAAGTAGGACCAAAGAAAACGGTAGTTCTTTCTCCTAATGCAACCCCTACATTTACCCTTAGCTGATTCAGTATATTAAGTTTATTGGTCCATAATCCATCTTCATTGATGTGGTATGAGATCGCATCTATATTTACACATACCTTCTCACTAGCCTTTATTTCAGAACCAAATCCTATTCCATAGCCTGTTCTGAATTTGCCACCATCATAAGCCTGACCGCCTAAAGCAAAGATGTTATAAAAGCTTCTTGAACCTCCCATTTTGAAAGCAATATTACCATACAAAGTCTCTGAGCCCCAGATCTCAAATCTGCGATAACCTTTCTTTGCAATATTCAGAATACCTATCTGAGCACCATCAACAGTATCAGCAATGTTTATTATACCTATCTGAACACCTTTAACTTTTTTTGCTATGTTAATGAAACCGGAAGCCTGTGCACCTCTTAAATTACCGGTAGTATTCATAAAACCTGCCAGCTGACAACCTTCCGAATTATGTTTTGCTATATTCATAAATCCAGCTCCCTGAATACCTTTCTGGCTTCCATTGGCAACATTTATGAACCCGCCAAGCTGAGGTCCTGTCATCATACCATTGGCGACATTTGCAAATCCCGCACACTGAGGACCATACATGTAGCCGTTACTAAAATTTACCAAACCGGAGAATTGTCCTCCAAGGCTGTTTCCTCCCGAGCTGTTTACCAGTCCTGCAAACTGAAAGCAATACATGCTGTCTTTGACTACATTCGTAAGACCACTTACCTGCACCCCCTCAGCATATCCTGAAGATGAATTGGTAAGTCCAGCAACCTGAACGCCTTTAACATTCTTTCCCACGATGTTTGACAAACCCGCAATCTGAACACCGTTGACAAATTCCTTCTCAACATTTACCAGAGTTCCGACTTCAAATCCATCCAGTCCTCTGGCAGTACCTGCCAGGATATTTAATGAAGTTTTGTTTACAACTTCCGGAGCTTGCATACCATTGGTACTCATTGGAGGAACAAAGGTTATTGCAAGAGGCATTGTTTTATAATCTGCAGATACAGAATCGGTATCCTGACTCTCTTTTCCAGAAAGAGAATCAGAAGTACTATCAGACTTTTGTAATCTCTTCCAAAGGCCCACTGGTGCGTGGGTTTCTATACTATCTGCAATCTCATTTAACTCTTCTCTAAGCTTTTGGGAGATCGTTTTAAAACTGCTTTTAAAGTTTTCTTTTGTTTCCTGGTTTCCACTTGAAGTCAGGCTATCCATTTTAGTTAGATATTCATCTCTCAATCTCCTTTTCTCCAATAAATATTGCTTCCGCAAACTTACTACATCATCGCCCTTAGGTTTCTTCGCTTTCAGTACAGGAGCTTTTACAGTAGTGTCAGAAGACACCATAAGACTTTCTTCAAGTTTGTCTGTTACATCTTGTTGTACCTCCTCTTCCGAATCATCTTCTGAAATCTCTTCATCTTTTATAGTAGATACACTATTAATTGTGATTGAATTGGAATTTTCCACAATCACAAATGAAGTTGCACCTTTCCTTAAATCACTGGTAGCGCCTTCTGATTTCTTAACTGTTTTTTTCTTCAGTACTACCTGATTTCCTACTACAGAATAATTTACATTATGGTCTGTAAAGAGAAGATCCAGAACTTCTTTCAGAGATTTCCCCTGAACATTTAATGAAACATTTTTATCAAGCGAAACCATGTTATTCGAATAGGAAAATCTGATTCCATATTTTTCAGTAATGGTTTTCAGTATTTCGCTTTGGGTGGCTTTCATCTTAAGCGTAACCTTTGTATCCAGTGATGGCTGGGCAAATAGGGAAAAGTTAAGACAAAGTAATAGTATGATAAGGATTTGAATAAGCCTCATTAGTGAAATAAATTAATAAATTAAATGATTTTTTACCTGAGCAATCTCAACCTGAAAAGGTAAGGAACACGCTCTCTTGATTATTTTACTGGCAACCCGACCCTTCCAGGATATAGCCATTCTCCTCTTTTTTTAGAACTTAAACTCATTGATTCCGAAACTACATCCAATACTTCCTGTAATTTAGGTTTTTCAAAAGTTCCTGTAAACCTGCAATGGACAAGTTCCGGATTGGCAAATTCTACATTAGTCCCGAAATAAGACTCAACAGCAGATGCTACTTCTTCAAGCGTACTATTTTCAAAGACCAGTTTCTCCTGTTTCCATGCAAGGGAATTCGGATTATCAATTTTCTCCGAGACAACATTGTTGTTGTCAATTTTTCCTTTCATGCCAGGAGTCAGGATAACTTTTCTGGTCTCGTTATTCTTTAATGCGAAAGACACTTTTCCGGTAACGACCTCTACTTCATCGGCCTTACCTGCTATTGCTTTTACATTAAATGAAGTACCGAGTATCTGAGTGACGGATGACAATCCTTCTACCCTGAATGGTTTTTCAACATTTCGTTTTACTTCAAAGAAGGCTTCTCCTTCAAGTTTTACTTTTCTTATATCGCCTTTAAACTCGTCGGCATAAGAAATTTTACTGTGTGCATTCAGCCACACTTTACTGCTGTCGGGAAGCTGTAATTCCCTTTTTTCATTTCCTGCTTCAAAAGAAATCAGTTGAATTTCCTTTTGATTAAACAACTTCATTGATATATAGCTAATGCCGGCAAATACCAATAAAACTGCTGCAGCTTTTAACATAAGATTAAAATCGAAGAGCTTGATGACTTTTGCTTCCTTCTGCGGTGCTGTCTGCTGAGGCTCAAAACCGGCCTTTGCTTTAAACTTCATCCAGGCAGCGTCTACATCGGGCTCAAAGTCAACTTTGGCTCTTGCGGAAAAATCCCACGTCCGGACATACTCTTCAAATTCCTTTCTGTTAGAAGGATTTTCCTGCAGCCATTCGGAAAGTAATTGTTCTTCGAAACCCGAAGATTCTTTCTTTAAGTGCTTAAGAATAAGGTCCTGATGTTCTCTTTCCATCGTTAATTAATTGGCCAATCTGATACTATGACAATTGAATTTTAAAATACCCCTACGCTACCTTAAATTTTTTTTAGAAATTATTTAGCAAAAAAATTAACCCCAGAATGGCATCTTTCAGAAACGGAGCTAATCTTTCTCTAAGGACTTTCAATGCCTTTACCATTTGATTTTCAACCGTTTTTACTGATATCTGTAAAGTCTCAGCTATTTCTTTATAGCTCAGCTCTTCGTATCTGCTTAATATGAAAACGGAACGGCATGCAGGAGGCAAGCTATTGATAGCCTGATTAATATGTCCATCCAGCTCCCCAGTGTGAAGAGATTGATCTGCTCTATCACTGCCTGCAATATTAATCCAGGTTTCCTCTTCAGTTTCCGAAAATTTTTTCTGCTGTTTTAAATAATTGAATGAGCTGTTGTAGGCTGCAGCAAAGAGATAAGATTTTACTGTCAGATGAATGGAGAGTTCATCCTTTTTAGTCCAGATTTTCATAAAGACCTCCTGCACAATATCTTCACTTGCGTCTTTGTCCTGGACAATTCTATAAACAGAGCGACAAAGCTGAGCGTAGTATGTTCTGAAAATCCTTTCAAAAGATTCGGGATCAGAAAAACTTTCTTTTGTACCTACCTTATTTAAACTTTCAGACATGCTAAACTAAACTCGCCTTAAAGGTCGGAAATATTAACCTGATTTTCCAATTATAGATGTATGATTCTTTTAATCAATATTTCGGGAAGTTGTTAAGAAATAATATATCGATGATATTAAATTGAAATATTTGTATTAAGCCCAACAGCAATTCTAATTCTTTTACTCTTTAGTGTACTGAATATTCATTGTGAAGATTATCAAGATGTTAAAAGATTACAATAAACATTCAACTGGAAAGGCATTGGGAATATACAAAAATGCTGTCTCATAGAGGAGACACATTTTTCTTATCCTCTAAAAAATATTTTAAATCTCCTTGCCACTTACTTACTAGTAAGTACTATATTTGTAATATAAAATCTAGATCAATGAATTCCACTAAAGAGTCAATTGTAAATATTGCAGATGACCTGATCAGAAGAAGAGGCTATAATGCATTTAGCTACAATGACATATCAAAGGTTTTAGCCGTAAAAAATGCTGCAATACATTACCACTTTCCTACTAAATCTGATCTTGGGGTTGCGGTTATTGATCTTCATATTCAGAAAATTGATCATTTTATAAAAGGTGTAGCTCCTCTTTCCGAACCGGAGAAGGTAGAAGCATTTCTCAATATTTATGAACAGATCCAGATCAATAAAAAGGTATGTCTCGTGGGCACACTTGCAACAGACTGGGATACTATTGATGACAAAATCCAGCAAAAACTTATAGTTTTCGTGAATATTGTTGGTGACTGGCTAACAGGTGTAATGGAAGAAGGACTAAAAAAAGGAAGTCTGACATTCAATGGAGATCCCCAAACCAGGGCAATGCTTATAATCACTTCTATTATGGCGGCTGCACAAATGGCCAAAATAATGGGTCCGGCTAGTTTCCAAAGTGTAAAAAATGCAATTATCAACGAAGTAAACCGACAATAAAAAAATTTGATAAAAGAACTTACTTACTAATAAGTATAATTTATTAATCTAAATAAACCACTCATATGAAACGAGTTGTAATAACAGGTATGGGAGCGATTACTCCAATCGGTAATTCTATCCATGATTTTTGGAGTTCAGTGAAACAAGGGATAAGCGGAGCAAACCTAATATCGAGATTTGATACCACACACTTCAAGACGAAATTTGCCTGCGAGGTTAAAAATTTTAATCCTTTGGATTTTTTGGATAAAAAAGAATCCCGCAAAATGGACCTATTTTGTCAATATGGGATTGCCAGTACAGAGGAAGCTCTCAAAGATGCAGGAATTAACTTTGATATGATCAATAAAGACAAAGTAGGTGTAATATGGTCTTCAGGCATTGGTGGCTTTGTCACCTTTCAGGAAGAAGTGCTCGCATATGCAAAGACTAAAGTGCCAAAGTTTAATCCCTTTTTCATTACCAAGATGATTTCGGATATCGTGCCGGGGTATATCTCTATAAAATTTGGTTTACGGGGGATAAATTTCGGAACAGTCTCCGCTTGTGCTTCATCAACCAATGCCATCATTGACGCCTTTAACTATTTAAGATTAGGAAAAGCCAATATAATTATAGCCGGCGGTTCAGAAGCTCCTATTATTGACGCAGGTATCGGTGGTTTTAATGCGATGAAAGCTTTATCTGAAAATAACGAAGAATTTTCAAAAGCGTCTCGTCCTTTTGATAAAACAAGAGATGGTTTTGTGCTTGGAGAAGGCAGTGGCACATTGATTCTTGAAGAACTGGAACATGCGAAATCACGGGGAGCAAGAATCTATGCAGAAATCATAGGTGGAGGACTTGCAGCAGATGCTTATCATATTACAGCCACCCATCCGGAAGGAATCGGTGCTTACCTTGCCATGAAAGATGCTTTGGAAGACGCGCACATTTCACCTTCAGAGGTGGACTATATCAATTGCCATGCAACCTCCACGCCACTTGGAGATCCAAGTGAGCTTGCAGCAATAGACAGATTATTTAATGATCGAAAGTTACATATAAGCGCTACCAAATCCATGACGGGCCATTTGCTTGGAGCAGCAGGAGCTGTGGAAGCTATCATAGCAATTAAAAGTATTGAGGAAAATATTATTCCTCCGACTATCAATACCAATGACCTATCTGAAATTAATCTTTCACCGGGAATTGAAATTATCACAGGCAAGTATAAACCAAACAATGTAAATGTGGCGATGAGCAATACATTCGGCTTTGGTGGACATAATGCTATTGCGGTATTCAGAAGATTTGCAGAGTAAGGGGCAGAAATAATCGTAAGAAAGGTGGTTTACCTTTCTTACGATATTTATATGATCTTTCATATTGAATAATATTCTGATCAAGTGAGAACCTTGAATTATTTGGGGTCCAAGAGAGGCCGCTTGGACCTATTTTTACTCAAGCATCCGCTTGAGAATAATGATCGCTTTTACCTCTTTTCAAACTTCCTTACTTCAATCCCTCCTTGCGTTAATATACTCAGGAAGTAAACCCCAGTAGGTAATGAGGCTATATTAAATGAAAGCGTATTAAGACCTTTTTCAACAACTTGTTCTTTTGTTAAAATCTGTTTACCTACAACATCCGTTAATTCAACCACTGCTGATGATTGTCCGGAAGTTACCATTTGAAGGTACAATATCTCAGAAGCAGGATTTGGAAAAAAGGTTGATATAATCTTCACTATTACCATTCAGATGTATGATAAGACTGTATGCAAAAGTACCGTCTTTATCTACCATTTTAAGTCTGTAATAAAGACTATTTCCCCCATTCACATCCTGAAACCGGTAATGCCCAATACCACTGGCTGATACAAACCCTTTTGATTCAAAATAGAATCCATCACTGCTGCTTTCAATTATAAAGCCTTCAACATTTTTCTCTAATGCGGTAGACCAATAAAGATTTGCTACACCATCCTGACTAATACCTCTGAATGATAAGAGCATCAGAGGAAGCGGACAGCTCTTCTTTGCCCAGATTGGCATTCTCCCACATGGAGCTCCATACTCTACTTCCCAGTTAAAAAACGCACCTGATTTCTTCACATTTGGAAGAAGAGTTATTATTAATGGTATAGAAAAAGCTTCTTCTTCATCACTTATTTTAAAAAATGCTGCATCAATATCCTCAATTCTTAATTCGTAGTTATTTCCAGGAGGAATGTCAAAATCTAAAACAACTTTTGTGGGCACATCGCATTGAATAGTTCCTGTTGCTGTTTGTCCTGTAGCTACACCATTTTGAAAGAGCCCAACGGTAACACTCCTTGTTGATGGATTACCTCCACAGCCACCGACATAGAGAGCCGCTTGTACTTCCACTGATTTGAGCTTTATCGGAGCAATTACATTAAATTTCCTTAATTCTTCCTGGATAGTTATATTATTATGGTTAGCATCGGAAATATAATACTCCTGAGCCGCTCCTACTCCGGTAGGCCCGAGAACAGTGTTTACCTTTACAGTATCTACCACATAAAAAACAGTATCATTAGTTAATCCTGATACAGTATAACTGTTTCCTACATGAACCAGCGTACCTCCTGTTTCTTCGGTAAACCAGCCATATTTAGCTGCCGCTTCCGGATTACCAACTTCAAGCGTAACCGTTGCCGGACCAGCGTTATCACAGAAATACTGATTTACAGGAACCTCATTTCCTATTTTTTTGATCACAACTGTATCTGTTGATGAACAATTGGCTGTTATCACCTTCACCACGTATATACCCGGAGTATTCGTTGTATATACCGAATCTTTTTCTGCTGTCAGCTCCACTCCGTCTTTATACCAGGTAAAAGTAGTTCCTGCCTTTTCAAGTTTGGTATCAAGCACTGCAACACCAGGATTACAAAGGGTTTGGTCACTCCCAGCCGAAAACAGAATAACTTTGGGAGGTTGAGCAGAAATAGTAGAGCAGGAAAATCCTGTTATACCCGGAGCACCTGCCTGGGCCCCATAGCTGACGGTATCTCCCGCCGTTAAACCGGGATTACCACCTTCTGAAACAACATTTACCAAAGGATTGCTTATAGAAGCTGCATTAAAACACACCAAGCCGCCTCCCCCCTCCGCCACCAGGACCATGTTCCTGTGCAGTGAGACTCCCTCCATTTCCCCCTCTTGCCTGAATCGTAAGCTCTGTTGTACCAAAATCATTACATTCAATTTTAATAGAACCACCGGCTCCACCTCCCCCACCTCCATCATTTTCACCCTTCCCTCCCTGGATATTATCATAGTTGAAGCCAATAAAACCATCTGAGATAATTTTATTTCCATTCCCTTCGATCTTATCTGCCTTAATCACAATGATACCACCTCCATCACCACCAGAATTTCCTCTGTGGTTATTCTCATGTCCAGCTCCACCGCCTCCGCCAAGAAACAGACGAAAACCACCCATCCTGTCAAGAGCAACGCCACCTGACCCATTGGAAATTACACCACAAAATTCATTTGATATTCCTATATAGGAGTCCCCTCCTTTTCCACCTGCTCCCATATTAGAACCTCCTCCACCTCCAGCATTGTGATTTAACCCACCGCCTCCTCCATTGGCTAGCTTGCCTGTTCCAAGTTCATATTGAGGATTTCTAAATTCAGCTATACCTTCTCCTTTTCTTCCTGCCCATTGGAGATTAGCACCATCAAGGAAAAATATTCCATTCGCAAATTCATCACCTGCTGGTCCACCTGTCCCACATTGAGTAATATCCAGATTGCTGTTTGGGTTTACTGCTCCTCTGAAGCCCGTCCCTGTGACATCTATACTACCGGAAAGCGACAAAATCCCGTTTACCTCCATAAACAAAACCCCGCCTTTATTTCCATCCCAGGGAGCACATGTAACCCCACCAGGAGGAACAGTATAATCACCAGGAGCTATAAACTTCCTTACAAGCTGTACTTTTCCATCAACAAAGTAATTTCCTCCTATAGTATTGTCGAATGTTATGAGCTTGGTTGTCGCATCTATAGCTGCTATAGAAAGAACTTCATGAAAACCAGTGCTACCATAACTGATAATGTCTCCAAAAGTAGTATCCTGGCCCCAGCTGATATCAGCTCCTTTCATTTGGATAAGAAGCACTTCATCACCAACAGAAAATGCTGAGACATCATCCACTATGACCTTATTACAAGGATTGAGACATGGATTGCAGGAAGGAAAATCAATTACCTTAGCATATTGATTCAGTACCAAAGGAATTTGAGCCGATAAAGGCTGAATACATGAGAGGCCTGATAAAAATATCAACAAACCGTATTTTTTGAGAAAAGCAAGATGCTTGTTCATTAATCTTTAAGCTATTATAAATGACTTTATTGTGGATTCGGAAGAATGCGGTCTCTTCTTCAATAAATACAAAATGATAAAATTGTACAGGTTAATCTATTACTCTATTAGTACTGTCTAAAGGAAAATAAGTAATCAGTTAGATGCTAAAAATATTTAACTATTCTGATATTGAATATAACTATGACAAAAAAATCATCCCTTTTTGCTATCCTTTTAAACTCTAAACCATAACTATTTGGTAAAAAGACTTTTGCAATCCTCTAAATTCATCTTTTTTTTATTCAATTCGGATGTAAAGCAATTGTAATCCAGGCACTATTCAGAAAAAGCATAAATTGAATTGGCCATAGTATATAATTGGAGAGAAAAGTATTTTTCAAAAAAATCCATTTTTAACAATTCACTGACAAGGAAAAAATACTTTATCTTGCCGCACTATTATTCTATCAATACCAAAATGAAAATCTACCTTGCCGGACCTGATGTATTCAGGCAAAATGCAAAAGAGCACTTTGAAAAATTAAATAGTTTTCTTTCGCTGAAAGGGCATAAAGCCTTGATACCTTTAGACAATCAGATTGATCCGACAAAAGCCGAGCTGGTATGTGAACAGATCTTCAATGGGAATATCCAGATGATAGAAATGGCTGATATTGTTGTAGCAAATATCGACCCTTTCCGCGGAGCCTGTATGGACGATGGTACTGCTTTTGAAATAGGGATGGCATTCGCTAGAAAGAAAAAAATATATGCCTACTGTACGGAACCAGAATGTACCATTCCGGAAACAACAAAAAAAATGTTTGACATCTCTAAACAGGCGGAATACAGTGAAATAGAAGATTTTGGCCACTGCGTAAATTTCATGATACACTATGCAATAATTCAGTCAGGGGGTAAAATATACAGAACCTTTGAAGAATGTATTGAAGCGCTCGGTTAACAGTAATTAATCCTCTGCAGCTTCCGGAACATTGAGGTAAGACAATACTGCTGCACTAATGACAAACAGTGTCAGCGCATAATAAACAAAGTGCATTCCGTAAACCTGGGCATGGTTGCTTAACTCCTCAATACCTGACGAATAAGCAATTTTCTTTCTGAAGGAATACCAGATGGCCGCTGCTATTGATACTCCCATCAGAAGCCCTAAATTTCTCATAAAAGCAAGTGCACTACTTCCCACTCCACGAAGCTGTGCAGATACTGCATTTAAAGCTCTGGAGCTATTGGGGGATTGAAATAATCCAAATCCAAGACTAATTAAAGCGTTCCTCCAGACTATATGGTGCCAGTCCCAGTTTTCTGTAATAAAAGTAAAAGAAAAATAACCAGTAGCTGTAATCAATAGCCCTATAGTAGCAATAAATCGGGGACCTATTTTATCAGAGAGAAAACCTCCTATGGGCGCGACAATACTTAGAGTGGCCGGACCTGCAAGCAAAATAAAACCAGCCTGTTCCGGAGGATAATTCAAAATCTGCTGCAGGTAAAATGGCAGAATAAAAAAGTTTGCCCCTGTAGATGTAAAAGCCAGCCAGGCAGAAATAATTGAATAACTATAGTTTTTCCTTTTAAACAAAGCAAAATTGAGCATAGGGACCGGTGCTTTTTTCTGCCAAAAGAAAAAACAGGTTAGAAATATTACCCCTGCTATAAGATTCAATATCACAACCTTGTTGTTCCATCCGAAATCATCCAATGGCCCAAGATAAAGCCCAATCAGAAACAATATCGCTCCGGCAAAAAACAACAATGCGCCAGGATAATCAAAATACTCTTTTTTCTTTTCAGCTCCGCCGGGAATATTTCTGAGCGTAAATACAACTGCAATAATGCCTAGCGGGATATTTACAAAAAATATACTTTTCCATCCTAATGATCCCAGGAGAACTCCCCCCAACACAGGACCAAGACTGTTGCCGGTGGCGACAATGGTACCTATTAAACCTAAAGCCTTCCCTCGGTCTTTGGGCTCGAAAACATTTGCAATGATCACAGGCCCAACAGCGAACAACATAGAAGCTCCTATTCCCTGAACTACTCTAAAGGCCGTCAGATACCATATTCCCGGGGCAACACCGCAGAGCAATGAGCCGAGTGTAAAGATTATAAAACCAGAAACATATACGGGCTTCGCCCCAATGATATCAGAAATCCTGCCCATGATCAGCAGGGTACTGGTTGTAGTAAGAAAATAAGAAATTACAATCCATTGAACAGCACTGCCTGCCTGAAGCTCCGTTTTAATCGTAGGAAGAGCAATATTAACAATACTTCCGTCAAGCGTAGCCATTAAAACCCCAAATGCTACATTGGCAAGGATAAGCCACTTATTCTTGTATTTATTTTCTGGTATTTTCCCGATTTCTGTCATTTAAAAAATTACTCATCCTGATCTGAGAAAATAGGCTCAATCGATTTTCTCCATACTATTATAACGTCTAAGATGGGCAAATAGATAATTTAAAGGATAACTCCTGAACCTATCGGGGGAAAAACAAAAGCCACCTAATTATGAGACAACTTGGGGATTTGCCTGAATAAAGAAGGCTTTTTTCAAAAATCAGTATTGTACAATTTTACAATGCTACAACCCCTTCAATTTTGGAAGCTTCCTTATAATATTGTAATACGGAATCGCCTGAATCAACAGCGAAGGTAGATGTAACACTTACGTAATTGCCTTTCTGGGAATATTTTTTTTCAGTAATCCTCCCCTCAAAAATATCTACTAACTCCTTTTCTTTATCGGTAGGAACAATAAACTTGAACATATAAATGGATGGCCATGACAATTTTTCAAGCCTTTCCTGTAAACCTTTAAATTTCTTATCTTCCATAAATTTGGTAACTGGAACTATTAAAATTGCGTTCCAAAAAACATGCTAAAAATCGTAAAACTTTCTCATGCCTGAAAGAAAATTCATTTTAAATACTTTGCTCACAGATGGAATCATTTCCAATGAAGACAAAGAAAAGGTCGAAAATTATGAGCAAAACAAGCTTTTTTTCGCTCTTCTGGGAAGTAAAAACAATATTATACCTGGGTGTTTTACTTTTCTCGGCCGGTGCCGGTCTGATCATCTATTTGAATATTGACTCCATAGGTCACATTTCAATCATTTCCCTTATCGGCCTTGCTTGTTTAGCGTGCTTCTATTACACATTCAGAAAAAGTGAATCCTTCTCCTTTAATGAAGTCATCAGCACTTCCACCTGGAATGATTATATTTTATTACTCGGGTGTCTGCTTTTTTTATCGCTTGAGACCTATTTACAAATTCAATACACTGTATTCGGAACACAATTTGGAACTGCCACGCTTATCCCAACTCTTTTATTTTTCCTGCTTGCATACAGATTTGACAATAAAGGAGTTTTAAGCATGGCGATCACAGGTCTTGCCGGATGGGCAGGAATAGCAGTAACTCCGCGAGAGGTATTTGATGGATTGGATAACTTCTCTGACTACTCATACATATGGACAGCATTAGCTCTTGGCTGTTTTCTCAATTCCCTGGTCTTTGGACTTCAGAGAATCAATCTGAAAAATCATTTTGCATTTATTTATCTCAACTTTGCACTACATATTCTTTTCATTGCAGCATTGGCCGGTTTGTTTTCAGAAGTCAACCACCTCCTATTTATACTTATTTTATTTTCAATTGGAGGAGTCTATTATTTCCAGGCGAGAAAACTTGAATCTTACTATTTCCTGCTTTTCATCATGATATATTTATATATAGGCATTACCTATATTATTTTCTATCTTATGTTTAAAGCCGGAGCAGGCCTGGAATTAGCTTACTTTGGATTTTTCTATTTCATCGGTAGTTGTGCCTTAGCTGTTTATCTAATCAAGAATCATAAAAGCCTGTTAAAAATATGATTACCTATAACAAAAAATCACTGGAGAATCTCAGACTTCTCAAGCAGGCTAAGGTATGGAAAGAAAAACAATTATTTTCTGAACCCACGTTTGATAAGATACAAGGAACTTATATAAATGATCTTTATACTCCTAATTTCTTTATAAGGGTCGGCTTATTTCTCTTTACCTCTATATTAATAAGCGCTAGCCTCGGCCTTATCACTCTGATAACATTTTCTGACAGCAACGCTGATGTTGGGTTAACGTTCAGAATATTGATCTATGCTATCATTACAGGTTTCGCAACCGAGATGGTAATTAAAGAAAAAAAGTTTTTCAGAGCAGGCGTAGACGATGCTTTGCAATATGCCACGGTCGGTCTCTTTATAACTGCCATAACTATATTCATAGATAGTTTAAACCGCTATAATTATTATGATGAACCTTATTATAATGAGAATGATAACATCATACAAGTACTTGCAATTGCTCTACCCATTCTCATTTTCTTTGCAACCCGTTATGTGGACCGGCTGATCACAGCTATGGCATTCGGAGTTCTGATCTACCTCATTTTTGATCTGGTCTCCAACTCAGGACCTATAGGTAAAGCCGTGTGCCCTTTTGCAATCTGCCTTACAACATTTCTTATCTATCAGCTTGTTAAAAGATATGCTTATGCTGAAAAATGGATAATCTGGAAGGACAATTTTAATATCATTGAATTGCTTTGTTTACTCACACTATACCTTTCCGTTAATTACTTTATAGTAAGAGAACTTAATGCTGTGCTTAATAATGATTACTCAAGCGCGCAGATACCTTTGGCCTGGTTATTTTATGTAACTACAGCAACAATACCCTTGCTATACATATATTTTGGGGTAACTAAAAAAGACAGATTACAGCTTCAGCTTGGCATGCTTCTGATTACTTTTGCGGTATTTACTTTTAAATACTACTTCAGTCTTGGGCATCATGAAATAACAATTACACTTGCAGGAGTCTTTATGATTGGTGTTGCCTGGGTTGTGAATAAGCTTTTGAAAACTCCTAAAATAGGATTGACGGTAAATAAAGATGATTTAGAAAATGAATTCAACTTATCTGATGCAGAAGCTGTGGTAATTGCAGAGACATTGGGAAAAGGCTCAGCACAACAAGATAATTTTGAATTTGGAGAAGGTAATTTCGGAGGTGGTGGTTCCGGAGGAAGGTTTTAATACATTCCTTTCTCTTCCATTAGAAGATTAAACATACTAGATCAACAATCAGAAATTACTATTCGGGATAACAATCTTTACTGTTGTCCCTTTTTTCTCTCCGCTTGAAATAAAGAGCTCTCCCTGTAAATGTTCTACAGCGCTTTGTACCAGAAATAACCCCATTCCACTCCCTTCAGACTTTTCACTTCCTCTGAAAAACATTTCTGTAACAAGACTGAGTACACCTTCTCTGATTCCATATCCATTATCTGTAATTGAAAAAGTAATGTGATCATGTGTTATATCCATGACGAAGGAAATTTCAAGCTGGGTGTTTCTTCCGAAAATAATGCTGTTTTCAAATATCTCTCTGAAGATAACATTCAGAATATCCGAATCTGAATTAAAATCTCTGTTTTCAGGAAGCTGGGTATGTATATCAGGGAACCGGTGAGCATGGTTTTGGTAAAGTTTATCTTTAAACTCTGAAAAGAAAGTATCGAAATTTATTCTGGATATAATACTTTTTTCAGTTTTTAATCTCCCGAGAAATGAAAGCCCATCTAAAAGCTTGCTTAGCTTGCGCAAAGTCAGTCTCATTAAATTTGACATTTCCTTAATCTCTTCCTGATCATTGGTAAGTTCAATAAGATTAAGCAGACCTTCAGAAGTGCTTACCGGCCCTTTCATATCATGAGAAGCGCGATATAACAAGGCATTCAGCTGGTTATTGATAGCAAGAAGTTCTATTGTACGGTCAGCAACTATTTTCTCCAAAAGAAGATTTTGTTCCTTAATTTTTTCTTTGGCAAACTTAAGTTCCTGATTTAGACCACCCATATTTCGCAAAGTCATTCCGAACATATTTTCCTGAGTACTGATATGTTCTCTAAGTCTTGCGTTTTCTTTTTGTATTTCTAAAAATTGCTGATAATCAAAAGTCTGGGTTTCCTTCATACATATCTTTAAACCAATGCTCCTAATTACTGGTTTTGTCAGAAAAAGGATTCAAAATAAACTAAAAAATGTGGGTAAACTGAAAAAAAAGAGGTGACGGACTCCCCCGTCACCAGTGTAAGCAGAGAGGAATGTAATTCCGAATTGCAAAAATAACGAATTAACCCGACTTCCTATTGCCTCTTTTCAACTTTTAAAAAACACTATGAATCAAGCTTTTTTAATATTTCCTCATCAGTTATTTGAAATTAACTTTCATAGAAAAAAGAATCAGTTTATCTGTTTTGTAGAAGAGCCTTTACTTTTTAGCCAATATAAGTTTCATAAACAGAAACTTATATTTCACAGAGCCGGCATGAAAGCTTATGAGCGACAATTTTTATCAAAAGGATTTAATTGCATGTACTTTGACCGGGTAAAATTTTCTGATACTGAAGAGATATTTAAAGAGTTGGTAAAAAATAAAATCAATCAGATCACTTATATAGATCCTACAGATGACTGGCTATCGAAAAGAATAGAAAAAAATGCGGCTATTAATGGAATCCAAACAACAGTGGAAGAATCTCCCATGTTTCTCAATACCAGGAGAGATCTTGAGGACTATTTTTCCGATAAGAGATTTTATATGGCAGATTTTTATTCTCATGAAAGAAAACGCCTTGACTTAATGATAGACGATGGAAAGCCTAGAGGGGGTAAATGGAGCTTTGATAATGACAACAGGAAAAAGCTGCCTAAAAATCATATACCTCCTACCATTCACTTTTCGCCTGCCAATGAATTTGTAAAGGAGGCGATTGATTATATAGAAAAAAATTTCAGCAATAATCCCGGAGCTGCAACACCTTTTTTATACCCCACTACTCATAGCGAAGCACAAACATGGCTGGAATCCTTTTTAATTGAAAGACTAAGGTTGTTTGGAACGTATGAGGATGCCATCTCCTCCAGGCATCCGTTTATTTATCATTCGGTTTTAAGTCCACTCCTGAATTCAGGCTTGTTAACTCCTGTAGACGTTTTGGAAAAGATTATGGAACATCAAAATGAGGTTCCGATCAATGCATTAGAAGGCTTTATCAGGCAGATCACTGGCTGGAGAGAATACATGAGGGCTGTATATTTATTTAAAGGGAGGTATATCCGCACAGAAAATTATTTTGATCATAAAAGAAAACTACCTTCATCTTTCTGGGACGCCTCCACAGGAATTTTGCCGGTTGACCATACCATTTCAAAAGTTCTTAGTAACTCCTATAGCCATCATATAGAACGCCTTATGATAATGGGAAACTTCATGCTTCTTTGTGAAACACATCCGGATGAAGTTTACAAATGGTTTATGGAAATGTATATTGACGCTTATGATTGGGTAATGGTACCTAATGTATATGGAATGAGCCAGTTTGCTGCCGGCCAGGTCATTACTACCAAACCTTATATATCCGGTTCTAACTATATATTAAAAATGAGCGATTATCCCCGTGGACCATGGACAGATATCTGGGACAGTTTATACTGGAGATTTATCGATTTACATAAAAAGAAATTCCAAAGCAATCCAAGAATGTCTTTAATGCTTAGACAACTTGAGAAAAAAGATAAGCGGACTATTAAAGGGTATTATGAAAAGGCGGATAAGTTTTTAAAAGCAGAAGGCTGAAAGCAAAAAGCGGAAAGTGATAAGCTCAATGTAAATAGCTTAAAAGGGAATAGTATCTCAATCTAAATTTCACTTAAAGCCCTATTAGGTAATTAAGAGATTTAAAATCAGATCTACTAATCACTCTGATGAAAAATTCAATATTTTCTTTCAACTTTATACTTTTTGCTTTCAGTTTTATGCTTTATGCTTCTTATGCAGGAACGACGCTGATCTTACCATCTTTACTTCTCTCTCCCACCAGGCTATACTGCAAATATATGTACAACAGATCAAGGAATAATGTAATTGCACATAAAGCCATTAATCCTTTATATCCGGGAATATTCCAGAAATGATTATAAATCATTGCGGAACATCCTGCTGTACCAATCATTTTAAACCAGCCATTTGCTTTAGAAATTCCGAATTCCGGCTGCCTTATAATCTGATAGCAGTAAAATGCACTCATATAAGTGTTGATAAGATAAGCAGAGAAAGCTCCAAATCCGTCTGTGTCATGCTCAGGAATAAGAAAATACAAGCCAATCATCCAAAAGGCTAGTCCGAAAGCTGTAATTATAACTGACTGCTTTTTAAATGGCTCTAGCTGAAACTGTTTATGGCCATATTTAAAAATGCTATATATAATAAATAAGTCCATAAAGAACCATATCCTGTACCCCCATTGAAAAAGCTCTCCCAAATTGGTATGAAAGCACCAGCTCCAGAGAAACTCCCATGAAAAGTTTGCAACTACTGCTGCTACCGGGATTTCTACTACCTTATGTTTAATGATATTTATAATTACGATGATGTAAACAAGAAACCAAAAAATACAGCATATCCCAAACAAGCTTAAGTCCAAAGGACTATACACTTCAAGATTTAAAAGCTTTTCCATAATTATAAAAGATTTAAATGGTTAATTAAAAAATTCACATAGTTATCGTCCGGATTTTTCATAGAACCAGAACCTTATTTTATGAAGTACTTTAATTATAAATGGCTGATGAAGCGACCATGGTAATCCTTTTTTGTATCTCTGCAAATCTCTCCATCTAAGTAAGGTAAATATGCCGGGTTCATGCAGGTCCCATATCTTACACTTGGGCGTCTTTGACCCGGATGCATCCAGTATACTATTGACAGCTCTTCTGGCGGCTTCATTGGCACCTTCCATTGTAGCCAGATCTGTATTGGTTTTTACATAATCTGATGCCAGGTAAAGATTTGGAACCTGGGTGTATGCATATGGTCTTAAGTCCCAGGTATTGGTGCAATTGACCAATAGAGGCTCCTCATTGCGCATAGGACTTTCAAAAACGATATCCGGATCAACAAATGATGAATGGATATATTCATCTTTCAAAACCTCCTTACCGTTGACATTCAGACTTCTTTTTTAACTGCTCCCAGATCTCTTTAATAATTTCCTCCTTTGAACATTCTTTGGCGGGTTTATTATAAAGTATACCAGGAGTATTCCAGTCCGAAACATCCACAGACAATATACCTTTGACCTTACCATCACCATGCTCAGCTATATTGAAATTCTTCCAGAACTGACACTGATATATAGAAGTAAGGGCCCATGGCGTATCTATATATATAGAGTGCCCCGGAACCGAATCAATATTGGTATTCAGGTAAAACTGAGTTCCATTCATCCATGAAACATTCTGACTGAGGGTTTTGAGGTAATTTAATGTAGGATCAATTTTTACCAGATCTTCGTTAAGCAGGCTAACCATCACTTCTACAGGTACTGCAGAAATGTAATAATCAGCAGTAAACTCCTCTTGCTTGCCATTACAGGAAATGGTGACGCTTTTTATTGCATTCTCAGCACAATTGATGCTCAGCACCTTTGAATTAAACCTGTAATCAACACCTTTCTTTTTCAGGTATTCAAGCCAGGGATCAATCCAGACATCATTAGTAGGACCACATAATACCCTGTCGCAACTAATGCCAGGTTTAGCTATATCAAATAAAAGCTGGATAAAAATATCACCACCGGTTTTGGTACTTGCCTCTTCTGCCCTTGCTGCCACCAAGGTCCGGGTAAGGCCTTTGGCAAAAATACTCTGATAAGCAGGAGATTGCTGATCGGCGTCCAGGTACTCCCACCAGCTGATCCTTTCATACTCGTGTTTTCTTCTTTCTTTGCAGCTGGTCATTAATTGCCAGACTTTTTTTGCAAACAGAGCTTTTTCTTCAGTTGACAAACCAAGGTTAAGATCAAGCCCATCTGCCAGTATCTGAATGAACTCACGCAAGGACCTTGGAAATCTGGCCGGCATCAAAACAGGCTCCTTTCCGAACCTTGCCATTTGAATACGAGTGGTATCCACAAGATTATCCGCTACACCATTTTTATTATCACCATATGGAATTTCTTTCATTGTGGCAATGATGTGCTTGTAGAACCTTGGAAAAAAGCGGAAACCATGTTCTCCTGGCAAATCTTTCCGACCATCTTTACCGGAATTTAATACAGGAAGACTTCTAGCTTTTCCTCCGGGAATGTCCTTTGATTCAAATACAATGACATTAAACCCTCTGTTGATTAATTCATGAGCAGCGCTCAACCCTCCGATACCTCCTCCAAGAATGACGACACTTTTCTTTTTGGGATCCATAAAAATTCAGATTTAAAATACTTCTAATACGGTGGGGCTAATGGTAAGGACTAGAGAATACTAGCATTACCTATTAAAACCGGATGAAGAGCTAGAATAAATCGATAAGATTGAAAATGAATAATTTAATTAAAGGAGTATTTCACATTAATAATATGAGTAGCTGGGGTCTTCTTTACATGACAATTAAAGGTGTCAGAAGTCCGACAAAGTACTTTAAATTAAAATCCCTTTTAAAAACTGTCTTCACTAAATAATTAATTGGATAATTTTTATACACCAAAATTTACAAAAACATATAAACCCAATAAACATACCATCAAAATATAGGTATATCGTTTATGAAAATTATCTTTTTCGTCTTATCTGCTTTAAAAAATGGCCAAATCGCTTAAAATTGGCATTTTTAAATAACAGAAGTTCAGGAAATTATTAATCTAGAAAAAATTCTACTTTAAAAAATTAGGTAGTAATATGGTTTTTTACTAGTTTTAATCAAAACAAGGTCAAATTTTAATGGCAAAAAGCACCAATAAATATATTTTGTAAATTTTATGCCCAAAAATTTTACTTGTTTTAAGAAAATTTACTAATTTTAATCCACAATTAACCTTTACTAAATTTTAACTACCTTATGAAAAAACTATCAATTGTCCCATTTGCGGTATTGCTGGTTGTTACTGCACTTGCATTTGCTTTACCGGGTGTTCCCAAAACAATCGAAACAGAAGGTCTTGACACAGGTGACATCGCCTGGTTGCTTGCATCCGCAGCGCTAGTTCTTCTAATGACTCCCGGTCTTGCACTTTTTTATGGTGGAATGGTTAGCCCTAAAAACGTTATCTCTACCATGTTACAAAGTTTCATATGTATGGGTATCATCTCCGTACTATGGATCACTGTCGGCTTCAGCCTTGCTTTCGGTGAAGACATCGGAGGTTTTATCGGCAACCCTGCCTCATTCTTTATGTTCCAGAATGTACTGGACGGAAAACCTTGGCCAGCGGCATCCACAATTCCATTGGTACTTTTTGCCTTCTTCCAGTTAAAATTTGCGGTTATCACACCTGCGTTGATAACAGGATCATTCTCAGAAAGAATTAAATTCACTTCATATATTCTATTTGCATGTCTTTTCAGCATATTGATCTATGCTCCGATTGCACACTGGACATGGCATCCAGAAGGATTCCTATGCAAAATGGGGGTTCTTGATTTCGCTGGTGGAACCGTAGTTCACATCTCTGCTGGTTGTGCTGCTCTTGCTGCTGCCATTTATCTTGGTAAAAGAAAAGAAAACGTTGAAGCATCTCCTGCTAACATTCCATTTGTATTATTAGGTACAGGTTTGCTATGGTTCGGATGGTTCGGTTTTAACGGTGGTTCTGCTGTTGGAGCTTCTGCACTTGCTGCTTCTGCTTTCGCTACTACAAACATCGCTGCTGCTGCTGCCGGTATAGCTTGGGTTCTGTTTGATTCTGTTAAAGGTAAAAAACCTTCTGCAATGGGATTCTGTATTGGTGTGGTTGTAGGACTTGTAGCCATCACTCCTGCTGCTGGTTTCGTTACAATTGCTTCCAGCCTTGTAATAGGTGTTGTTTCCAGCTTAATCAGTAATGTTGTTGTAAGCTTGAGAGCTAAAACAGGAATTGACGATACGCTTGACGTATTCCCTTGCCACGGAGTAGGTGGAATGAGCGGTATGCTTTTAACTGCCATCTTCGCTCACACTGCTGTAAACTCTGCTGCTTCAGGAAATGGTCTTGCATTTGGAGAAACAACTCTTTTCGTATCACACCTTATCGCGTTAGGTATTGTGGTTGCCTTCTCTTTTGTAGGTTCATACATACTACTAATCATAACCAACATGGTTGCTCCATTGAGAGTATCCGAAGAAGAAGAAAAAGAAGGTTTGGATCTTTCTCAACATGAAGAAAAAGTACTTGTAGTTTAATACTTCTGAATTTGATAAATTAAAAAGCTGCCTCGGAAACGAGGCAGCTTTTTTTATTCCCTTGAAAACTACTAACCTTCACACTACTATCACTTATTTTATCTGGAATTTAACCTGAATACATGCAGATATTTTTATTTTCTGAAATTGAAGGTCATCATTCTTAAACTTACCAAAACTTAAGTCAAGGCGTTCATTTGAATTAACATACAAAACCGGAGCAACAGATGCTCCCGAATCATTTACCCAAATAACTTTTCCGGTTTGCTCATCCAATGCACGTAATAGATAATCAGCCTTCTCTTTTGCTGCTTTAATAGCTGTTATATTCGTTTCTTTAATCAGGCTGTCCATTTTAGAATGATAAACCTTCCAAATCGAAGCATCATAGATTTTTAGTTTATCCAGCTGTATAAACACTTTACCAACTGCAGTAGCCCCATCTACTTTCAGTGTATAATCTTTCTGACTCAACAAATCTTTTGACCTCCACTTAATCCTAACCAAATCAGCATTGACATCAGACAAATAAAAATTATTAAGATTGATCCCCATTTCCTTTAAAGAGTTCTTGAGTTGTATTTCCTGACTTTCAACATCTATTTTCCCCTTTCCCTCATATCGCTCTTTGATGATAATACTTAGGTAGATTTCATCCGGAACAATTTCTTTGACGGCTGTTCCGACAACATCAATGTGAGGCTTCTCCTCCTGTTCAATAAGTGCCTGACTTGAAGCAATGTTCATTGAAAAGATTGCAATGCCTAATACAAATAATTTTAATCTGCTCATTTTATTCTTTTTTTTCCGGAAAGGTAAAATGACTGAAAATTAGATTCCACCTGGAGTTAGCCAACCTCAGCTTTGAATAAGTGAAAAAGCCAGTTCAATGAGACAATACAAAAAGAATTATTTGCCTTTACAGATTTTTTTCTAAATTTATATTCGTTTAAGATTTTACTAACACTTATAAATACAGCATCCATGTTTTTAATAAAAAGGTGGTATTTACTTCTGATAATCATGATCTTTTCCAGCTGCAATGCAGTAATGGAGATGATTCCACTGGATATTGATAAAAATCTGGGAGAACAATTTTCCTATCAGATCAATGCTAGTCAATCCGAATACCCTGTCCTTGATCCGGAAAAGAACAAGGAAGTTTATACCTATGTAGAAAATATCAGAAACCAATTAATAAATTCTGATAAAATAAAATACAGAGATCACTTTCCCTATACTGTAAAAATCATTCAGGACGACAACACACTTAATGCCTTCTGTGTGGCTGGCGGTTACATATATGTCTATACGGGCCTGATCAAATATGTTGATTCAGAATCTGAACTTGCAGGCGTACTTGCTCATGAGATAGCCCATGCCGAAAACAGACATACTGTAAAACAGCTTGCAGAATCTTATGGCACAGGAGTATTAATTTCATTGATATTTGGTTCGGATTATAGAGATCTTATAAATATTGGCCAACAACTTCTCTCTTTAAAATTTAGCCGAGGAGATGAAAAAGAAGCGGATCAATATGCTGTAGAATATCTTTACGACACTCCCTATGACCCCAGAGGAGTTGGTGGATTTTTCAAGAAACTGATTAAAGAAGAAAAAAGATCACAATGAAATCCCTGACTTTCTAAGCACACACCCTGCTTCTCAAGACCGCATCGATGATATTGATACCAAATGGAAAGAACTTGGTTCTAAGGAAGGAGACACAAGTACTGAAAAGCATCAAAAAATTGTAAAACTACTGAATACCCAAAATTAAGGCTGAACAAAATCAGCCTTTACTTTTTCTTATAAAAAACATTTTTAACCATTTTCGCTATTATAAAAACCAAACTAATACAGATGAAAAAGACTTTACCAATCTTACTAACTTGTATTTTATTCCATTTTCTCACTTTTCCAGCAGCTGCGCAGATAAAAAGAATCATAGGCGGGAAGAACGCTGCTAAAGGCGCTTATCCATGGATGATTGGTATAGGCTATTCTGATGTATCAGCACCGAAGAGTTCAATTTATTGCGGAGGAACCATCATTAACAACGAATGGATACTTACTGCTGCACATTGTGTTACTACGGAAGAGTCTAATACAATTCCCTATCAACCAACGGAGATAAGTGTTTTCCTTGACTTTTACTCGTTAAACAAACCTGAAGCAGGATATCAAAAGATTAACGTTAAAAAGATCATCATCCACCCCACATATGATCCTGTCACAGTAGATGGAGACCTGGCTCTTATCCAACTTGAACGTCCTGTAACCAATACACCAGTATCATTACCAGAACAAGATGATACAACCTATACCAAAAACGGATTAACCAGTACTGTCATGGGTTGGGGGTATACTCAACCTAACACCCTTATTGCAGATACTTTGCAGGAAGTTGAGGTTAAAATTATCTCAAATCCTGTTTGCAATAGCAAACAGGTTTATGAAGGTGAAGTGACAGAAAATATGCTTTGTGCAGGATTTCTTGCCGGAGGTAAAGATGCCTGCGCAGGAGACAGCGGAGGCCCGCTTATTTTTAAGGATGTTAATCAAAATAAAACCATTCAGACAGGTATCGTAAGCTGGGGAGGGGCTTGTGCTGCACCCAACCAACCGGGAGTATATACCAGGGTTGCCAACTATGCAGACTGGATTCAGTCTAATTCAATTGTCACTTCAATTACTCAGCCGCAAAGTATAGGCACTGTTCTCAATGGCTCACTTCACCTCAAATCCTCGATAACTACCGGAGACTATTTCATCTATGACGTTTGTGGACGTTTACTTTGCAAAGGTGTCATCAACAACAATGAAGTCGATCTGAATGCCATTAAAGATGGCCTTTACATCATCCTCGTGCATAACGAAAATCAAATGATCTCAGGGAAATTCTACAAAAATTAATGAGCAAGTTGAACTTTAAAAATTACATAACGGGATTTATTCTATTATTATTCGTTATTAGTTTCTCCTGCAAAAAAGGGCCTTCAGCTTCAGTTCCTGTTGAAGAAAATAACAAATATCCAGCGATACAGATAGTGAAAGATTCCACATCAGGTTTCAGGGCTCCTGATTATGATATTTTATCCTCCAAAATTACTAAGGACATTTTAACCGTTGCTGTTAAATATGGCGGCGGATGCAGACAGCATAAATTTGAACTGAGGAGCAATGGCCAACCTTCTGCCACCGTTTTTGAGTTGCACCTCCTCCATCTTACTACAGACGACCATTGCAGAAGGTTATTATTAGACACCTTGCAATTTGATCTATCTCCACTCAGAAAAATATCTGATAAATATTCGGTTAGGATAAGCCCCTATCCTCAGGTTATTCATCCTGATTAATCCATGAATGAAATTAATCCCTTGCAGGACTTGTTTTAATTATAAAAGGATTAATTATGAAAACAAAAAACCGGGATATAGAAGAAATAGTAGCTGAGAAAGAAAGAGATGAACATCCCGGACTTTCTTCAGGATTAGGAGAAGAAGCCGGAGATTTCATGGTAGACACTTCTGAAGATGAGGATGAAGAAATTCACAACGGACTATCCTCCGGAGAAGGAGAAGAAGGAGGAGATTTTATAGGAACAGGAAAAATTAAGAATAAAAAGAATCCTATTAAAGATGGACAAGGCTCTGCTGGATCTCTACCTTACGAAATGGATTACAACAAAGTTGACACTGGCAGAACCGGATCCAATGTTGTTAAAGATATCAACCTGGAGAAATCAGGAAGTGGAGAAGCATAAGGAACAGGTATCATAACCTGTTCTTTTTTTAAGCAAAATCCAATTGTTTAATCAAAGGAATTTCTATAGTAAAGGTACTTCCCTTGCCTTCAGCAGTTTCCAGATTTATTTTCCCGCCCATCTTTTCAAGAGCCATCTTTACAATATGTAGCCCAAGACCAGACCCCTCACTAGTTGAATCTATTTTAAAAAACATTTCAAAAATTTTATCTTTTAACGAGGAATCAACCCCAAGACCATTATCTTCAAAAACCATCGAAAGCTTTCTTCCTGATAATTTTATGAGTACTTTAAAATAAGGATTTTCTTTTGCCGGATCACTATACTTCAACCCATTCTCAACGAGGTTCTGAATCACGGATCTGTAAAGAGACTTATCACCTCTAACTGGCTCTTTAACGTTTATATCTATGTATACCGAAATATTATGATACAATTCCAGATGAGCAAAGCTGGTGAAAGCCTCCTCCACCAATACTTTAAAATCTATTTCTTCTTCCTTTAAAGCTGCTTGCTGAATTCTCGTAAGCGAAATCAGGTCTGAAAGCAAGAGATCCAACCTTGTAGTGCTTTTCAGAATATGTTCAAAATACTCTTTAGCCTTCTGATCTTCTACATCCTTAGCTCCAACCTTTGTCAGACCAATGATTGATCTTAAAGGCCCCTTGATGTCATGAGAGGCTTTAAAAACAAAGGTATCCAGCTTTTGTGTCCTCTCAAGCACCTTTTGCTCCAAATCTTTGTTAATCTTTGTTCTGAATTGTTCCTTTTCCTTTAAATGACATATAATCTGCTCCTGCATATCCTGCTTTTCTTTGAGTAAAACCTTTATTCTTACTGCCAGTGCAAGAGAAAATATAATAGCTTCCAGAGCTACGCCGAAATTAAGGCTGTAAACATAAAAAATTGAAGGAGAGATAAATCTTAGATGATCGAATACATATACAGTATAGCCTAAGAAGAAAAATCCAAATGCCACCACATACAAAAATGCGGGTTGATATTTTTGTCTACGCCAGACATCTATACCTGCAGCAAAAGTAAATACCAAAATAGCCAGATCTGTAAATGGGCAAACTAACCTATATAAAACCGGATGTACAAAACTTACCAGATACAATCCCATTCTTATAAAAGTCCACATGACCAGCATATTGTCAAACCAGATGGATTCAGTTTCTGTTCGTAAAAAAGCTCTGCAATAAAGTATTACAAACAGAATAACCAGCAGAAGTGAAAAATCAGGCAAAAACTGATTCAACTCAGGCATTTCAGGCCATAGATATTGAAAGCCAGTACCATCCTGTGTAGAAGCATAAACGATAATGCTTACCAGATAAAAAACATAATAGAGATAAGTCTTGTCCTGTACAGTTACAAACATGAAGATATTATATAGCGCCATTGCTATAAGCACTCCATAAAAAAGAGCAAGGAGAAAATACTCATTCACTGCATAATCAAGGAATCGTTTAGTACTTCTAATGACACCAATAATACCCACGGGTCCCTCTGATCTTATTTTGATGTAAATTACGTTAGGCTTATTTCTTGGAAGATTAATATCAAATGCAAAGTTTTTATGCTTGTAACTTTTTTTATTAAAATTGTGCTTGTCTCCACCTTCAAATTTTTCAAAACCGCCATAATGATTAGGGACATAAAGCTCAAAGTCATCAACTCTGAAATCAAATAGCTCTATCGTCCAACCGGCAGTAGCTTTTCTGTTGATCACTGTAAATTTAATCCAATAATCCGCCTTTGAATCAGGAATACTAGCCACAACAGGAGAATTATAGGGCTCAAAAACCGCATTGCGATGATCCACAATATCTTTTATTGTTATTTTCCTGCTGGTGTCTTTAAAAATTTCAATTACCCCTCCGGCAAAAAGATAATCCTTTTCCGGATCATTTTCCCCTATCTCGATAGGAGTCGAGCTATAAACTGAAAATGAAGTAAAGTAAAGAAGGAATAAAAGAAAAGACCTTAAAACAGACATATTGAGAATCGGAGCTCCGAATACCGAATCATTTAATAAACAATCACTTGTTAACTTCCTCACCTGATCTTCCACATTATTGACCTCTAACTATCAAAGCATATTTGTTAACGGAGACTGTTATTTAAAATTATAACTTCCCCAAAGGTTATAACATCATTAAGGTGATCTACGCAAAACCTCTAAAAAGGTAAAAAACCGAAATGCAGTTTTTATCCACTTTTAATAAAATTAAAGGTTTTATCTTAGTTATTCTATTTATTTTTACATTTCTTCGACAAATAATATTCATTTAAAGACATCACTTTTAGGAAATTCGCCGTTAAAAGGCTTTATACAGACAGGGTACTAACCATATGTTAAATTTAAATTTCAATAAAGAAAAAAGTTTCGCCATTGATCTTGGCAATAATAATACTCTTCTGACTGACAGGAATAATGTCTTATTATCAGAACCTTCCTACATAGTTTTGAACAGATACAACAATTCTTTAAAAGCAGTTGGTGGCGAAGCGTACGATATGTTTGAAAAAACGCATGAAAATCTCAAAGCTATAAAACCGATGAAAGGGGGCGTTATCGCAGACTTTCATTCTGCAGAAAAAAATGCTCGGAGGACTTGTTGATAAAATCTTTCCCAGCAAACTGCCTTTCAGAGGGTTTGATCATATTATATCAGGGATCCCTTATTATGCTACAGAAGTAGAAAGGAGAGCTTTACGCGATGCCCTCGAACAATTTAATTCAAGAAAAAAATATCTGATTTTTGAACCCCTGGCAGCAGCAATGGGCATGGGACTGAATATTGAAGAACCAGACGGAAAATTCATTGTTGATATAGGCGGTGGTATCACTGAAATTGTAGTTATTTCCCTATCCGGGATCGTATCCTTTAATTCAATCAGAACAGCCGGGGATACTTTTGACGAAGAAATTCAGGATCATTTCAGAAGGAATTATAACCTTGCAGTGGGCTTAAAAACCGCAGAGCAGATAAAAATCCGAATCGGGGCAGTTCGTGAAGATATTGAAAACCCTCCTGCTCCACTCACTATAAAAGGAAAAGATCTTGTTACAGGAATTCCTGTAACAAAGAAAATCGATCACAAAGAAATTTTTTGTGTGATTGATAAATCAGTTACAAGAATCGAGAACACCATTGTGCAAACCCTCGAAACATGTCCTCCCGAACTTGCATCAGATATCTATTACAATGGAATTCATGTAACCGGTGGAAATGCTTTGTTAAGGGGCTTGAAGGAAAGATTCGAAGCCCGTATTCAAGTACCGGTACACATAGACTACAATGCTTTTTTCTCAGTTAGCAAAGGGATTGCCCGAATACTTCAAAAGCCGGAAAATTATAATCACGTGCTAATGGCCTAAGCCATGTGAACAATGCATTCTAAGCGTAGTTTTTATCTAAACTTTTATAAAGATGAAACTACGCTCCAAAATCTTCCCGATTTCCAGCTTCATTACCTTATTTACCAGCTTAATAATTCCTTACTACAATCCTGTCCTTGCCGGAGATTACAAAACTGGCAATATTGTAATTATTGACACCTCTGCAAACAGAGATCAGTATGTTTCCTCCAAAAAACTCATATCTAAGGCCTTAATAAAAGGTGACCTTTACGCGGCAGCGCAAAACATTTCAATTGAAGATACCATTAACGGAGATCTGGTAACAGCTTCTGAGACAATTGATGTAAAAGCTGTTTTAAATGATGATTTCAGAGCAGCGGCAAGAAGTGTCAACATCAACAGTATTATTAAAGGAGACGTAATCCTATTTGCGAACGAAGTATACATTAGTAAAGAAAGTACAATATATGGAGACCTGACAGTATATGCAGGAACTATATTTTGCGAGGGAACCATTAAGGGTAATCTTATCATTAAGGGAGGAACCATATCCTTAGGCGGAAGGATTGATGGGAATGCAAAAATAGAAGGAGGAAAACTAACAACCAGCGGAGAATTAAATGGAAGAGCTGAAATAGCAGTCCAAAACTTTACAGTAAGTTCCAGTGCTATATTTAATGGCAATGTGAGGTATTGGAAGGAAGGAGGACCATTAAAAGTTTCTCCAAAAGTTCATTCCGGTAGATTTGATTTTGATAGTTCCCTTGCTCCACATAAGGACCAAACACAGTCTTCATTTAGATCGCGGTCCATTTTTCTAATCTGGCATATTCTATTTGCGGTGTTAATGTTTATCCTGCTTACCTACATCTGGCCGATATCATTTCAAAGTACTGGTGTATACCTTGCCAATACTCCATTAAAAAGTCTTGGATATGGACTTATATATTTCATCGTATTTCCATTTGCAATTTTACTCTTATTTATCAGTATAATCGGTATACCAATCGCTGTACTTTTATTTTTTTCTTTACCTCTTTAGCATTTCCTGCGGACTAGTCATTACGTCCCTTGCCTTGGCAAATTTTGCTAATTACAAACTACAAAAACACTGGAGTAAATGGATGCTTTTGTTAATAGCCATTGTCATCCTGATATTACTGCATCTGATCTTGCTGATTCCATTTATAGGATTTTTAATCATTGCACTCCTTACCTGTGCTTCTTATGGAGGATTGATTTTAAAATTTATCGACAAGAGAAATCAAACAAAATTAAGTTTTTAATAAATCTAAAAAATCATTCAAAAAAGGAGCTTTTAAAGCTCCTTTTAAATTTAAATAATTTTAGTCTTTATCATTATTAATCTATAATGAAAGCCTGATCTAAAATGCGATTCTCTTATGAGTAATAGCATTGATAATATAATACAATCCGAACACCATAGCAAATATTCCAATAACGTAGGTAAGTGCCAGCGCTGAAGATACAGGTGTATACAAGATCCAGAATGCAAACATAATAGCCACTATTCCAAACACCAGCCCCAACCACCAGCTCTTCACTTCAGACCTGTAGGCAATGGAAGTAGATATCTGCAAAACTCCTCCGAAGAATATCCAGAAACCCACCATTATCGGAAATATTATTGCTGTCATAAATGGATACGACAATAATACTATTCCGAAAATGATATCCAAAATACCTTCGGCAAGAGCCCATCCCCAGCCATTAACTCTATGATTCACTATAGCAGCAATGGTTGTAATAACGCCTGTGATTAAGGTAGTAATACCAACATAAATTGCGAAAGTAAGTATTGTAGCAATAGGATAAAACAATGCTACAATACCCAATAGAATAAGAACGAGTCCTTTTAAGGCAGCCATCCAACGTGCCCTTCTCTCATATCTCGATATAGAAGTCTCCATAATATCAGTTCTTAGTAGACAATAATTTTTTCACTTAGTTATACTATATTATTATTAAAAATAAGAACTTCAATTAAGTTCAAAAACATAGTATAACCTTCTGTTTATAACCTTTCAGAAGCATTCTTATAAAAAAACACCAAATAAAAATGAGAAGAAATTAGTTCATAAAATCATCCATAATTATCCCTTTGAGAAGTTCAGGAACAGAATAAAAAGCCATTAATGTTAAGCAAGTGTAAGTTTAAATTAAAACAAAACGACAATGCGATATATAATGGTTATTTTGCTGGCTGCAGGGATATGGAACGTTTCAGTAGCGCAGGAATATGTTTGTACAGAAAAAGAGTCTGGCAAATCCAGAATGTCCGATGACAAATCTAGACCAGATGAACTACAGTACGACGAATACGACTATAATATAAATGATGACCAGCTCGATGCGCAGGACAGACAATATGATTATAGCAGCACGGGGGAAGACTATAACGATGCTTATCAGTTTGAATCATCCGAAAGTGAAGACGTGGACATGGATGACGAAATGCTTGAAGACACTTCTGCATCATGCCCAAGCGGTTCGTCTATGCTCAATGACACCTCATCTTTTGAAGAATCAGCGAGTACTGCAGGAGGTGACACTTCGCTCTTTATGGAAGAAGATTTGGCAGATAATAGCGATCAGATTATAACAAGTGAAGAAGAGCTAGTAACTACAAGCGATCAAATGACTGAAGCTACAGAAACCGTAACCTATAAAAAGAAAGAGAAAAAGCATCAGTCTAAATTCAGAAATATTGTAGAAGCTCCATTTAAAGTGGCTACCACAATAGTCAGTGAAACAGGCGAAGGTATAGCACGTATTGCTTACTCTCCTGTAAAAGGTATAACCAAGCTATTTAGAGGTGAGCCTAAGGATCAGTACAACAAAAAATATAGAGAAAGTGTCGTTGAAAATCCATCACAACCTGTTGAGAAAACAGAATATTATTACGAAGAAGCAAGAACACCTATGGATGAAGGATATGATGCTTCCAGCGAATATAATTTCGACAGCAGTGATAATGTTGAAATTGAGAGAGACGGAGATGTTGAGATAAACTCTGAGTCACCTTATCAGGAAACTGATGTTGAGATTGAGCGTTATTAACAGCAAAAGTTTCTAACAAACAAAAAGTCCCGAAAATTTTCGGGACTTTTTGTTTGTTGTATCTTAATTATTACTTCTCTTTAAAAGGTACAAACTCCATAGAAACAGAATTAACACAATGCCTTATGTTCTTTGCAGTAAAACCCTCTCCCTCAAAAACATGCCCCAGATGTGCTTTACAATTAGCACAGATAATCTCAATTCTCATTCCGTCCGGATCAGGAATTCTTTCTACAGCACCAGGAATTTCATCATCAAAACTTGGCCATCCGCAAAAGGAGTCAAACTTATCTTTAGATTTGTACAAAGGCGCATTACATCTTCTACAG
Source organism: Sporocytophaga sp. (assembly GCA_024707265.1). Lineage (GTDB taxonomy): Bacteria > Bacteroidota > Bacteroidia > Cytophagales > Cytophagaceae > Sporocytophaga. The sequence goes on from JANQAB010000003.1 coordinate 528,495, forward strand.
ATATAAGTTCCCTCTTCTTTGTTTTTGTAGTATTTTCCTGTAAAAGGTCTTTCTGTACCCTTATGGACTATAACCCTTTCTTCTTCAGGAGTCAAAACATTAAAATGGGTAGAATCTTTCGCCACATGAAACTTTTCTAACCCAACCGATTTTTCATTTGTATTCATAGATTTATTCTGAGAACAGGATGAAACATAAAACAACAACATATTGCCAAGCAAAAGAAAAACACATTTCTTCATATCAAAAAGATGTTAGTTACAATATAAAACTTTTTTGAGATAGCTTTTCTTATGTCGTCTTTCTAATTTTAAAACAAAATAGCACTTCTAAATATTGAATTGTTTATTGATTTTCATATTCATATAATAAAATTAAAGTGAGCTTAACTGATCTTCCGATTCAGGAAATTATTCCCGACATAAAAGATAAATTAAACCTGTTTCCAACCCTGATATTACAAGCTCCTCCAGGGGCAGGAAAGAGTACAGTACTTCCACTTGCTTTGTATAATGAACCATGGCTCAAAGGCAAAAAAATTCTTATGCTCGAGCCCAGAAAGCTGGCTGCCAGAGCTGTAGCATCAAGAATGGCTCAGCACCTGGATGAGGAAGTCGGGAAAACCGTCGGATATCGGGTGCGGTTTGACAATAAAGTAAGTAAAGACACCAGAATAGAAGTACTTACCGAGGGCATATTAACCAGAATGATTCAACAGGATAATGCTCTTGATAATGTTGGTCTTGTTATCTTCGACGAGTTCCACGAAAGAAGTCTTCACGCTGACCTTGCTCTTGCCCTCTGCAGAGAAGTGCAAACTGTCCTCAGAGAAGATTTACGTATTTTAATTATGTCTGCAACATTAAATAGCGATCAGCTATCTTCTTTGTTGGACAATGCTCCGATACTTTCAAGCAGTGGAAGACAACATCCTGTTACAGTTAATTATTTATCTCCGGATAATGATCTTTCTATTCCTCAGCAGATTGCAAAAGCTGTAAGAAAAGTTGTGTCAATGCATGATGATGGTGACATCCTTGTTTTCTTGCCAGGAACAGGAGAAATACTTAAAACTTTGGATTTACTTAGTGAAGATCAGAGAGGTATAAGAATATTACCTTTGTACGGTGACCTTCCTCTTCAAAAGCAACAGGAGGCATTATCTCCTGATCCCAGTGGTTACAGAAAAATCATACTGGCTACCTCTATAGCAGAAACCAGCTTAACAATAGAAGGCATTAAGATTGTTGTGGATAGCGGTTTCTCAAGAGCCCCTAAGTTTGATCCTAAAACCGGATTAACAAAACTTGAAACAATACCTGTCACTAAAGATGCTGCGGACCAAAGAGCGGGAAGAGCCGGAAGACTTGGCCCCGGGATATGTTACAGATTGTGGGCACAACCATCGCATCAATATCTTCAGGATCAGAGAACTCCTGAAATCCTTGAAGCAGACTTAAGCCCTACGATGCTGGAGTTAATAAACTGGGGGGCCAGAGACATCAACAGTCTTTCCTTTCTTACCCCACCTCCACAGGGTGCTGTAAAACAAGCAAAGGAACTTCTAAAAAACATTGATGCCATTGATGAGCAGGAAAAAATTACTGAAAGGGGAAAAGAAATCATCAAATTACCTACTCATCCGAGAATTGCGCACCTTTTGATTGAGGGCAAACACAAAGGTATGCTTTCACTTGCTACAGACCTTGCGGCAATCCTTGAAGAAAGAGATCCATTGCGCAAAGAAGCCGGAAGCAATATGGTAATCAGAATAGAAGCATTAAGAAGATGGAGGAATAAGGCATATACAGATGCTGAAAAAAATGTCCTTGAAAGAATTGAACGTATAGCTTCTTCCTGGAGAAAAACATTTAATATAAACATTGACAACTCTGCCGTAGAAGCTGTTTCTGTTGGGGAACTGATTGCAGATGCATATCCTGAAAGAATTGCTATCAAAAAAGATGCAGCCAATAACTCATACAGGCTGGCCAACGGAAGATCTGCAAGGCTTGGAGAGTTTGATCCTTTGAATGTTGAAAACTGGCTTGCCATTGCTCATCTTGATGCAGGTATAGGTGAAGGAAAAATTTTTCTTGCAGCACCCGTTAATCCTGACAATCTGGACCACCTTAAGAAAAGTAAAAGAGCATTAGGCTGGGACAAAAACAAAGGGATCCTGATTGCCAGAAATGAAATAAAAATCGGTGAAATTATAGTCAGTTCGAGTCCTCTTAAAAACATCCCTGAGGATGAATTATCCCAAATGCTAAGTTCGGTTATAAAATCAGAAGGCAAAGATTTGCTCCTCTGGTCTGAAGAAACGGATGAGCTGACGGCACGTTTAATGAGCCTTCATCTTTGGAGGACCACAGAGCCCTGGCCTGAAATGAACCGAAGGTACATTACAGATAATGCTGAAGAATGGGTTGCTCCTTATCTTCAGAACCTCAGAAAGAAAGAAGATTTTAAAAAGCTGGATATTAAAGGAATCATTTCAGGGATCGTCCCCTGGGATCTTTTTCAAAGACTGGACCATCTCGCTCCCACACATATCAAGGTTCCAAGCGGATCGCTAATCAAACTACAATATAAAGAAGATGGAGCTCCTCCTATTCTGGCAGTGAGACTTCAGGAAGTTTTCGGTTTACTTGACTCACCTGCCGTAAACGAAGGAAGAAATAAAGTCATCCTTCATTTGTTATCTCCCGGATACAAGCCTGTACAGATCACTCAGGACTTGAAAAGTTTCTGGCAGAACACTTATCAGGAAGTGAGGAAAGAACTCAGGATGAGATATCCAAAACACCACTGGCCTGAAGATCCCTGGACTGCAGAGGCTGTAAGGGGAGTTAAGAAAAGAGAACAAAAATAAAATACTTGATAAGATTTAAACCATGCAATGTATCAGATGTCAGAAATTGATTCCCGAGCTACGACTTAAGGCATTACCAAACACCAAAACCTGTCTCGAATGTTCGGAAACAGCAAGAGTTGCAGGGTTTTCGATTATTTCCGGGAAAACGACTTATTCTGAATTACAAATTGTTTCTTCAGAAAAAGCTGAAGAATTGTATCATAAACAGAATCGAACTGGAGGAATTTCTGAAGGTGTTAAATTCAAGGACAACTCTACTCCCAGACTCAGCAAACTGGAGTAAATTTATTATGTGTATAGCACAATAAATGTTCGCAACGAAAAATAAAATCCCAAATTTCTTATATAAAGAAAAATAAATTTTTACAAATCCTTGTATAGGGGTAATTACCGAATACGTTGTCATAGCTATAAATACATTTGCTATGAGAAATATTAAAAAAACTGTTTATGGAATTCTGGATAAAGAAATCCTGATCCATTCAAAAAAAATTGACAGTACTTCATCTTTTACAAAAGATCTGAAACTAACTATTTTAGATTTTAATCTTTTGTTATTTAACGTAGAAAACATTTTTAAAATAGATATAGGGAATAATGAAATAACTCCGGAATCTACCATAGAAGATCTGATTTATTGCATTAATACAAAGGTAAATAACAATCAGGCATAGTGTAAAAAGTCCTGTCTGGAAAGAAGAACAGACAGGACTTTTTTTATTAAACTCTGACAACCCAATTCCCAATTATATTCATTAACCGGGGATAAATTTCAAGAAAGATTTTCATTATTTTTTGTAATTCAACAACTATTGGCTTTTTATATCGATATAGGAATTATATAACCATATATTTTCTTTATTACTATCATGACCTACGTTTTTCTTATTTTCGCCATCCTGGCCCTCATTATTTTGATTAGTTCTTTTGTTACTATAAAACAGGGAACTGTTGGTGTAATCACTGTTTTCGGAAAATATCGGCGAATTATGTCTCCCGGGTTAAATCTGAAAATCCCTTTGATTGAAACCATTTACACCAGGGTATCTGTCCAGAACCATTCTGCAGAGCTTGAGTTCCAAGCCACTACCATTGACCAGGCCAATGTAAATTTTACTGCCATGTTACTATACTCGGTTTTGGACCAGAAAGAAGAAACCATAAAAAATGTTGCTTTTAAATTCGTAGATCATTCCAATTTCATGCAGGCGCTGATACGCACAGTAGAAGGGTCAATCAGAGGATTTGTAGCAACCAAAAAACAATCTGAAGTACTTTCTTTGAGAAGAGAAATTGTAGAAGATGTAAAAGAACAGCTTGATTTAACCCTAGAAAGCTGGGGTTATCACCTATTGGACCTTCAGATGAATGATATCACTTTTGATGACCAGATTATGAAATCCATGGCCCAGGTAGTTGCGTCCAACAATCTTAAAGCAGCTGCCGAAAACGAAGGTCAGGCTTTGCTTATCACCAAGACCAAAGCTGCCGAGGCAGAAGGTAATGCTATAAAAATTGCAGCAGAGGCTGAAAAAGAAGCTGCAATGCTTCGCGGACAAGGAGTAGCTTTATTCAGGCAAGAAGTAGCAAGAGGTATGACCCAAGCTGCCAAAGAAATGCAGGAAGCCAATCTCAACTCATCCCTTATTTTGTTCTCGATGTGGACAGAAGCCGTAAAGAATTTTGCCGAACATGGTAAAGGTAATACAATATTCCTTGACGGATCTACAGACAGCATGCAGAGAACTATGAAAGAACTGATGGCAATTTCCATGGGTGATTTTAAAAATGCTTCAGAAAAAAACAATAACTAATAAAAAATAAAATCAATAAAAAAGCATAGGTTAGTCCCTATGCTTTTTTTGTTAAAGTCCTTTTTAAAATTTTCCGCCATAGAATTCTCTAAAAGAAAATAAGGTAAATGATAGAGCCGAAAAGAACATATTTCACTCCATAATAAACAGTTTTATTATATGCCTTTATTCTTTTGCCTAGTAGCCTTATCTGATAGAGATATTTGAATATTCTATTCAGGTTTCCTGTTTTATCTTCTTTCTTATTAGGAGAAGCTGCTGCAGCCATAATAAACCAACCGAAGAAGCTGTTGAGCCATTTTCCGATTTTCAATTTCATTGGCCTTTCAATGTCACAGAAAAAAAATCAATCTGTCTTTATCTGTAGCATTTTCCGCATAGTGAATATATGTTTCATCAAACAAAACATCCTCACCATCTTTCCAGAAATAAGGATGTCCATCCAGGACGAGTTCGCACTTTGGAGAATTGGGCGTAATCAGGCCTAGGTGATATCTGAGAGAGCCCGCATAAGGATCTCGATGTTCCGGGAGTTTGCTACCTGCCGGTAACACCACGAACATTGCAGCCTTTATGGAAGGAATGTTTTTTACCAGCTCTACTGTTTTCGGACAACATTCCAGAGCAGAAGGATGAAAATCATTGTACCATTTCAGATAAAACCTCTTCCATCCTCTTCTGAAAAATGAATTAAAACCAATATCATTATATTTATCAGCCCCCTTTATCAATGCGCTTTTTTCAAGACTTAAAGCTTCATCTCTGATTGTTTCCCAGTTATTTTTTAATGTATTCAAATCAGAATATTTAGAGACTTCTAGAAAGGGTTTGGCAGGAGTAGCAGAAAACAGATACATCAGAGAATTAATCGGCGCCATAAAGGTAGAATGGTCCAATAACTGGCGAAAGAAAGTATATCTAACCTTTCCCCTATAATGAATATACATGGAGGAGAAAATCAGAACCAACAGAAATAATACTTTTCCATTGAAGATATATTGATACCAGTTTTCCATATACAATTGTTGTAGCTTGATGATTAAAAATGATTTAGCTAAACAATTTTCCAGGAATAATGTTCATAAAAAAAAGCAGATAGTTTTCACTACCTGCTTCATTTCAACCAAAAAAATTTAAAAATTACAAAACACTTACTGCACCAATGCAAAACCAAAGACACTTATACAATAAAAATTCACCATCGTGATTGTATAAAAAATAAGTTCGCCGATTAAGAATTAGGGCAAATTTGATTATTCTACAAACTGGCACCTATAATGTAACCCCCTCTTCGATAATAATTTTTATTTGATCACAGTAACTACAATTCTTTGATTTTCACCAGATACAATAATATAATCCCCCATAGGAACGATTTCTCCGTTATTTCCTGTCCCATCCCATTCCGCAGGAGTCAAAATAGTCTTAATAAGAATTCCGCTCATATCATAAATTTTTGTTGTACCTGGAAATCCGATAAAATAAGAAGGTTGTGACGCTCCCGTAAATGCAAGTACTTTTTCAGGGCAAGGTTCATTTTTTTTAACTGAAATAATATCATTCGTATTTAAGGCCTTGCAACCTTGGGCATCTCTGATTTCATAATGATAGATGCCTTCATGAATATTATTAAATATTCCGTCAGAGCTGTTACTTACGATCATTCCATCTTTTATGAGTTCGTATGTATAAGGGTAAGTTCCGTGCAGTGAAACAGGAATAACTTTAAGAGTTATCTCCTCACTACAAGGTGGATTATTGATATCAACAGAAATATTTCCTGCAGCAAAACCTTCACTAAACTCCACAGCAATTGTATCAGAACTAAAGCATCCATTCTGGTCTTTAACACTTACACTATACAATCCGCTGGACTGTACTTCGATAATATCTCCTGATTCTCCGGTGTTCCAGATATATTCAATACCTGATTTCCCTGCATTGATTGTAAATGAAGATAAGCTACATATTATGGTATCAGCCCCCAGATTTATCACAGGACCATCTGCTGCTTTTGAAAAATCGACATTAATAATGTCGCTGCTTTCACAACCATCCTCATCAGTCAGATGGAGAGAATAATTACCAGATTTATCTACCTGAATTGATTTTGATATCTCACCTGTATTCCACTGATAAATATAACCTGGGGGACCATTCAGAATAAATGGCGAGGCACATAAGAGCACAGTATCTTTACCCAGATCAAACTTAACCGGCTCTTTTAATTTGATATAAATTGAATCCTCGAAAATGCAATTTTGACTTTTAGCCTTTATCGAGTATTGGCCTGAATTATTGACTATAATAGATCTATCTGTTGATTTTGTATTCCATTCATATGTATACCCCTCGGGAGCATTCAGGGTAAAAGAACCTGAACAAACAATGGTATCCCGACCAAGTAGTTTGGAATTTAAATTAATAATCTTAACTGAAATAGTGTCTTTTAAAAAACATCCGCTTGTATCCTCAATTTCCAAAATATAATCCCCAGACTTGGTTACATTAATAAATGGCACTGAATCACCCGTATTCCAGTAATAGCTCTCCGCATAAAGATAAGTACCTATCTCAACTGGCCCTGGCATACAGGAAGAAGTAGTATCTTTTGAATAAAAAATCTCCTTTCCATTGGTTATTGTAATTGCAAATTTGTCATTTACAAGACAACTTTCTGTATTAACATTTACTTCATATATACCAGGTTTGCTATTTCTGGTATTGATAGTTCCGGTGACAGAATCCATTACCAAACCATAGGGAGTAGAAGAAAACCAAGTAAATAAATTATTATTACTTACAGGGATTAAATCCTGTTTGCTCCTGCAACTGACTGTTTGAGGATAAAAAATCTTAGCAGGAGCTACCGATAGTAAAGAATCATTCAGATAAAAAGAATTTCCGAATGTATATGAATCCTGAAAGCTCACTAACATAAAGCAACCTCTTTTAGGATTATAAACCCTAAACTGATATTGTTCGCCCTCTATAAAGCCTTCGTTGTAGGCATCTTCCCCATAAGTCAGAAGGATGGAATCACCAGGTATTCTGGCATATCCTCCGCATTTAGCGTCTCCGGTAGAACTGCCATAAAAAGCCCCTAGCAATAAAGTATCTCCTTCAAACAAAGTCCGATTTATATCCAGACTAATATCTTTGACGACAGAGGAAGGCTGCACGCTCCAGGGAATCTGGCTGTGCCCGGCTGTTGCCACAAACACTAATAGACAAAACAATATTTTGAAGAATCTTTTACTCATTCTTTTATCATTCTTCTGCGTATTTAATACTACAGTCAAGACCTTTGATTGTAACCCCTTATTCTGAGTCATCATCTTCCAACTTCACCGGACTTCTTTTCTCTTTTATGTAAAAGCCTATTCCAATCTCATACGAACGTAGATTAAGTCTGGTATGGCTGCTATATACCTGATAAGAAAAGAAGATATTTAATTTATTGTCATTCAGATAAATACCTTCCAGGCCTGCGGTCAGGGCCGTACCATTTCTATATTGATAAACTGCTCCTGCAGAGAATAATCCACCTAGGATCGTACCAAAATATATCTGAGGGAAAGGCTTTTCGCTGTCAAATTTCGGGTCATTTACAAATCGGATCAGCAATGCGGATTTCAATGAAATATAGTGATTTAAATGAAAAATTCTGCCACCTAATAAATTATAATGACGGGCAAGCCTTGTCACCTCATTGTATGGCACTACCCTTCCGTTATTTAATTGATTTACCGATGCCCCGCAAAAAAAATGATCATTATAAAATAACACTCCTGCATTTCCTGTACTTGTCATGGAGTTTGCACCTGCCGTAAGTTGCGTGGCACCAATTGAATAATTAAATGCCCCTAATGACAGCCCAACGGAAAGGTAATTTTTCTTTCCGACAGGCATATTCCAGGCATAACTGACCATTACCTGATTTTTCTTAAAGTATTGCCCTTCTGCAAGTCCGGTAAAACTTAGGCCTACATTATGAAATCGGTCATATTTCTGGTAAAATTTAACCTGACCGCTAAAATAATTTATATGATTAGTGATTCCCTCTGCAGCGCTTCCTCTATGACCTACATTGATGTCATACTTATAATTTTCAGAGCTCCGGGCAGGATTTATCAAAGAATAAAATTCAGAAAACTGATATAACTGAACAGGAAGAAACCTATTTTCAAGCTGCTGTGCAATGGAATTTAAAGACCCAAAAGATAAAATTAAAAGTATTAGATAAATCCTCATTTAGCTGGTGCTTTCCAAGGCACTTTAAAACTAGTCAAACTTTATGAAAATTTGTTACAAATTCAATAAATTGATCCGAAACTTTAATAAAAATCAAAAAAAAGGGGTTACAATTAATTCCTTACTTTGTAGGAAGGTTGATAAAATCCGTTTCAGTGGCTTACAACAATACTTACATCCTGGAATCTATTGCAGGGAAAGATAATTCTCAGATATTATCTTATCTCTACAAGACCTATTTCCCAAGGATAAAAAAACTAATCATTGAAAACTCAGGAAATTCTGAGGATGCTGAAGATATTTTTCAGGAAGCCATTGTCATCCTTTACAGGCAAGTAAAACTCAACCGGTTTGATTCCAGCTATGAAGTCGGAGCATTTTTATACTCTGTTTCCCGGAATTTATGGATTAATGAAGCGAAGCGGAGAAAGGTTAAAGAAAAGGTCTATAAAGAAGAATCTACAACATTAAATTATTCGGAGACAGACACCCTTGACCTGATGATAAGTGAAGAAAGGTCTCAACTGTTAACTTCAGTACTTGAGCAGCTCGGTGATAGATGTAAAGAACTTCTTTCTTACACCATCTATCATAAAATGTCAATGAAAGAAATTTGTAAAAAGATGGGTTTTTCGACTGAAAACGGAGCCAAAACCAGAAACTACAAATGCAAACAACAGCTTATCAGTTTGCTGAAAAAAAATCCTTTAGTCAAAGAATTAATGAATCATGAGCAACCTGAGAGCCAGTTTTGAGAAGATAGATGAATACCTTAACGGAGAGCTTACCGGCCAGGAGCTTTCTGAATTTAAGGAGATGATGGAGAAGCACGAAAGTCTTGCAGAAGAAGTGCAATTTCAAAAGCTTGCGAATGAAGCTATCGTAGAACTGAACCTTGCTAACCTGAGAAAGGATTTAAAACAAATTTCTTTGAAACAAAGAACTGCAAAGCTTAACAAGCTTTATGGAGGCATTGCATCTGGTATCATATTGGTTTCAGCTATTGCCTATTTCGCCTTATCTCCAAAAACTAATGAATTAAAAGCTGAAAAAGCTAACCTTGCAAAATCACCTTCAGAAGCATCAGCAATATCCTCAGACACTCAACAGCCCGAAAGAATTGAAGGTACTCCTCAAACCTTAACATCTGAAATTACAACTCAGAAAAAAAACAATATTGAACCAATAACACAGACCGTTCCGACAACATCGGATTTACAAACTGTGGCAGATTCAATCATGCTAATTTCTGCAACTATCCCTCAAGCCAGTTCCAATAAACTCGTCACTGATCAAATGACAGAGCATGTACCGAAAAAAAATACAAATCAAAACAACATTGTTCCTTGCAAAGCAGATGCGATAGACGCTTTTATTCACATAGAACCGGCATGTAAGTACGAGAAAGGTTCAGGAAAAATTACAATAGACCTTGCTTCTGTAAAAGGTGGAAAACCTGGCTATCAGTTTTCACTTAATGATGGAGTAGACTATCAGGAATTTCCACTATTTGAAGAGTTAAGCTCCGGACCTGCTCAACTTTTAATTAAAGATGCACAAGGTTGTATTTCTAAAAAACAATTAATTGTCCCTGAGAAAAATTGCTTCAAAGAAGTAATTCTTTACCCTTTAAGAGACGAGACCTGGGAAGCGCCTGTTATTTCAAAAGAAAATGTAATAACAATAGCTAATCTGCAAGGCCACATCATATTTGAATACACCTATTCCGATAATGAAATTTTTATCTGGAATGGCAAAACATCTGATGGGCAGGATTTGCCAATGGGACAATATTCTTATACTATTAAAGGAGATAAAGGTAAGGTTATTAACGGGTATATATCTATTATTCGCTAAGCTTACCACATCTCATTGATACTTCGATCATAGTTATGATAGTATCTGTAATTATAAGGATAGTAATTCCAACCATAGCCGTAGTTGTAGTTCTGATAAAAGGGATCTGAATAGGGATAATAACCGCCATAATTATTCCAAGACGGATCATAGTTGTAGTATGAATAAGGATAATAATCATATCCATAGCTATTGGTATATGTTCGGCCGACATAAGTTCCGGAAGAACATGAAACCATAAAAAATATAAATAAAGAAATAATGAATAAACCCAATCGCTTCATAGCCTTTAATAGTTTAATTCTCTTCTTTATTTTAACAACGCTGTAAAATTTTTTGTGCAATAAATCGTTAGCTAGATTAAAATTTAATGTCGTTAGAGAAAATTGTAAAAATGGAAAGCCAGGAGAATCATTATGAAGATGAGTTTGTTTTTATAAAAATCATAGATGGCATAGTTTGTTGTGAGACAAAAAAAGAAATGATTATAAATTTCGATTTCGCTGAGCTTGCTTTAGACAAAAGAATAAAGATTTGTGGGAACCAGTACTATCCATTACTTAACGATGTCCGCAAAGTAAAATATATTACGAAAGATGCTATGCAGCTTCTGAACTCAGACAAAGGAACATGTTATCTGACAGCAGGAGCATTTATTATTAAAAGCAGAGCTCAGGAAATTTTCGGAAACTTTTTTATAAAATTCAAATCACATAAAGTGCCTGCAAAGCTCTTCACTGACAAGACCAAAGCGCTTCAGTGGCTCCAACAATATAAGGTACATTGATAAAATTTAATGAAATCTTAATAAACATATAAAAAATAGGGAATGGTTTTTGAATTTAAATTTTAATACTTATATTGAAGCAAGATCATAGAATCCCTTTAATATAATTATATTTAACCAAATATAAATCAAACCTTAGAGATGGATTTCGAAAAAATTTCAGCCGAACTCAACAATAAAACAGTAGTTGCTGTTTTAGATGAGAAAAGTGACTCGTACAAAAAACTTGGGCTAAAATTTATTGGCAGACTGGTTGGCAGAACCAAAGTAAAAACCGGCGCTATCGCCCAAAGCGTGATCTCTATCACAATTCTTACGCAGGACTACATAACCCTCACAATTCCCTGCACAGACATTAAGTCTCTCTCCGAATGGTTAATGAAATAGTCTTTAACCAATAGGTAAAAATTTTAAGGCCCGAAGCATTATGATCCATTAAGTACTTCGGGTTCTTTTTCTTCAAATCAAGAGAAATATTCCTTCAATTCACGTACATTTTCTTTTGCGACCAACACCTGTATTATATCCCCTGACTCCAGTACCGTACCACCGCTGGGCACAAAATAATTATTATCTCTTGTAATGGTTACAATCAGATTCCCTTTCAACTGAGGAATCTGAACCAGAGATTTGTTAATACTGGTATGACTTTCAGGAACACGAAGGTTAATAAGCTTCATAGTGCTATCCGGAGGATAGCTGAACTCAACAGGTGATTTAATTTTTGTTTTCGATGGTGCGTCAAGCTTCAGCCATTTAGCTATTGGAGATATGGACCAACCTTGTACAATAGCTGATGATAGCACAATAAAAAACACTACATTAAATATCCAACCTGCTTCTTCGATACCTGCCAATAAAGGAAAGGTCGCGAGAATGACAGGAACAGCTCCTCGCAGCCCAACCCAGGAAATCAGTAACTTTTCACGATAATCAAAATCAGACTTTGCGAGTGATATAAATACACCCAATGGCCTTGCTACCACTATCAGAAAAACAGATACAAGAATTCCGGTAAATACCACTGGCACAAGTTTACTAGGAAATACAAGTAAGCCCAGCGTGATAAACATTCCCGCCTGACACAACCAAGCAAGACCATCAAAAAATCTATATATAGCTCTCTTGTGTACCACTTCATATTTATTCACCACTACTCCCGCTACATATACCGCCAGAAATCCGCTTCCCTCTGCCTTTGCTGTAAAGGAATATATTAGTACTGAAAAAGCCAGAGCAAAAACAGTGTAAAAACCCTCAATAGGAAACCTGATATTATTTAAAATTGCTACCATTAGCCTGCCTGCTGAAAAGCCTATTAGAAACCCTAGCCCCATCTCAAGAATAAATAATTCAAAAAATTCAAGATAAGATGTGCTTTGGTTTGTAATATATGCAATCAGACTTATAGTAAGGAAAATTGCCATTGGATCATTCGTCCCGGACTCTACCTCCAATAATGGTTTTACCTTGCCTTTTAAATTCAGATTACTTAAGCTTAATATTGAAAATACAGCAGCCGCATCAGTTGAGGAGACCACCGCACCCAATAACAGAGCCTGTGGCCACTCCAGATAAAAAAGAAAATGAACAAATGCTCCTACTGCACCTGTCGTAATAAAAACTCCAAGCGTAGATAGACTTAGAGACGACCACAAAACAGGTTTGGTTTTTGTCCAGTTGGTATCAAGCCCACCAGAAAAAAGTATAAATATTAATGAAATAATTCCAACATTCTGTGCAATCGAGGCATTATCAAAATCAATACCACCAGGACCTTCAGATCCAGCAAGCATACCAATACCTATAAAGATTAGAAGTACAGGCATCCCGATTTTTTTTGACACTTTAGCTACAATAGTACTTATGATAATAAGGATAGATATACTAAGTAAAATTGTTTCCAGAGAGTTCATGCTTAAATATACTAAGCTTTTTAAAGATTGTTATTATTAGAAATTGGCTCTTTTATCTTATAAAACCTACAGTATAATTTAACAGACCAGCTATATGACATTTCAAAAATACTTACAGCTAAAAAAATGGCCCGATGAAACCATTAGACGAAAACAACTCAGACTGAATCTGACCAAAAAATAAGATAATAATGAGAAAGAAGAAAAAATACTTTGGAAGAAGTACGTAGCTAGTATGCCAACCATTGCCCTAAACTTTGGGCAATAAAGTAGAAGCAGAAAAAAGAATCTTTCTGCCAAACTGACTGATATAAGTTCAATAATAAAATAATAAAAACCTGCAGGTTATTGAATACGCTTCACAAGCTAAATCATAAGTAAGATTCAGCTTTTTTATAATGCCTGTAAAAGCTAATTCTCTTAGCTCTTATTTCTTTCATCATTGCCATGTTTTCTTCAATAATCATGTCAATGTTTGCTTTTTTCTGCCCAAAACCCAAACTGGATCTGAGCCAGACTAATGTTTTTAAGACTATCTTTTTCATACTGTATTTTTACGATTATAAAATCCGGACAGTTTCATTTTTTAACTATTTTATCCGATGGAATATTTATTTCATCTATGTATTCTAAAAATCTATCAAAAGAAGATTATCCAAAAAAAATCAATCTTTTAAATTTCAGATGTTTACCTTTTACAAGCGAGTTAGTATTACAAAAATCACATTACTAATGGTTTTTAAGCACATCATTAGGATTTTTTCTTGGAAATATAAAATGAGGAAAAAAGAAATAGAATAATAATTTACATTTTATATTACAAAAGTTTTTCATTAAGAAGTAGAATATTAGAAAGTTACATTAATATCTATAACTTTAAGTCCTCTTTCATTGAATTATGTTTTACAAAACAATTTAAAACATACTTCAACAACTAGTTAGATTCGTTTTTAGATCACCAATACGATTGTATAATATTTTTCAATTTCAAAAAGCATATGGAAAAAAAAGCAGTTTCCGACTCAATAAACAGAAAGCTGGTAGACATTACCAGAAAATTCTATAATTACCCTGAAGGAAAAATCAAGAATAGCCAAAGAGATTTAATCACACTAGATTTATTTAATGTCAATTCAGCTACGATTACAGGAATATACAATCATGTAAGTTGCTGTTATGACTTTTTAGTTACAACACCAAATCCCTTTTAGGATTTGATCATAAAAAAGTTCATACAAGGAAACATCCAATTTATTTTATCCCTGTTGTATCCCATGCAAAAAGAGGTTTTCGACAATGAAATCCTTCCATTGCTTTTTAAGTATTATCATTTGTATTCACAAAAAAGAAAAGTAACTGAACTTAAATTCGGCTTTACTTTAAAAATGAGAAGAAGTGATGGTAACCATATCTGGACTTTATTTGAGATGAGGCCATTTAAAGTCAACTCCAAAGGACAACCTATTCATTCTATACTATCGATTTCCGATATATCACTATTAAAAAAAGATGAAGTGAATGAGTTTATAGTTTATAAGAAATCAGAAACAGGATTATTTAAAAAAATATTTTCCAGCAACTTCAGCTCTACAGGCGCTTCCTATAAATTTTCAAAGAGAGAACTTGAAATCATTTCTTTACTGGCAGAAGGAAAGACCAGCAAAAAGATAGGTGAAATACTAAACCTGAGCGTTCACACTGTCTCTACACACAGAAAAAATATGATTGAAAAGAGTAGTGTTCAAAACACCACTGAATTGATAAAACTGGCTACGATAAGAGGTTTAATAGAAAATTATAAAAGATAAGAGAGAGAGTATTATTTTTTAGAATGTCGTTTTTCAGGAAGTTTGAATATTACAGGTAATATCTGACATTCTGAAACGACCTCTCCATTGATGGTGGCAGGATTCCAGGTTGGCATTAGTTTTATTATCCGCAATGCTTCCTCGTCAAAAAATATCTGCCCGGGTTTATCGATACGAGGATCTTTAATATTACCATAAACATCAATATCAAAGGTAACCCATACGGTATCTTCAAGCCCTTTTATCAAAGCCTCTTCCGGGTATTGAAGATTTTGTTTAAGATAAGTTTTCAGCTTTCCTTTAAATGTAGCTGGCTTTTTCTTTTGCTTTCCTACCACTGATTTGCTTTCTATTCTAAAATATGAATCTGTCAACTCATTCTGAGCTGACAACAATAGTGTTGGAAATACTACCAAAGCAGCAATTATCAGATTTTTCATAAACTTTAACGTTGTTTTCTTAAAAATTTCCAATTACCTAAACACTATTGGTAACACCATCTTACTATGGATAGGTTTGCCTCCTTCTGATATGGCAGGCTCCCATTGAGGCATAATTTTAAAAATTCTCAATTAAAACTGGCAAAGATCAATATGGGAAAACAACAAACTAAATCATCCTCTGAATTCCCCTCTTCTTGTGAATATACATCACTTTGAGCAAAGACAAAGTAAAAGACAAATAATAGGATAAATCTGACCATATTTTAATAAAAAATTTATACATAAAGATAAATAAAAAAGCAGGGCCTCCCCTGCTTCTACCACCTTCATTTACTTAAAACTTACTACTTAAAACTTATCACTTTTCAGCCTATCATACCTTTTTTTAAGCTTTGCATCCTGAGGATCATTACCTAGCCATATCGAATACAAAAGCTTTTTAAAATCCAGACTTTTAACAAGAGCCTGTTCTTTATTGTTTTTATAGATCGCTAATCCTGAACCGGGAAGATATACCAGATCAAACACATCACCTTTATTGATATCTTCTTTAAAAGCACTCATTATCATTTCAATGTTTGCTTTATGAGCTCCCCAATTGCCATTTGTAACCCGGTCAAATTCTGAACGCATGTTTTCTTCGAGTCTCTTGCCGGTTATAAGGTCAGAGATGACATGTATTCTGATACTCATTGGCTCATCAGCCTCGATGATTTTATTAGCATCTTTACTTCTCTCTTTCAGATAAAGCCCACCCTCGAAAAGATCCATGTAAAACTTCTTTCTTACCCCCCATCCGTTTAAAACCAATTGCTCTTTTTCTGCAGATATGTTCTCCGGCATTTTCTTACTCTTACCTTTGCTTTGAGCTTGCGGTACCATAGAGCATACCAATAACAACAGAATAAGCAGGTTTTTCAGTTTTGACATAAGAGAGTGAACTTTTAAATGATGAACCTATAACCGCTCATATGGGTGCATTAGTTCAATATCATTAAAAGTATTACTTCCCTTAATCCATAATTAAGAGTTCCCACTTCTCGATTTCTTTTATTTTCAACGTTCTCCTTTTTTCCTCCTGCCTTTGTTGTACTCTTTTTTCTGAATTCCCAGCAGGTATTTTTGCCAATCTCCAGCTTCATACTTAACTCATCTAAAGTATACTTAGCAGCTTTAAGGTTGGTGCAATAAAGAAGATAGAACGCTTTATTCAATGGAATCTTAATGCCATGAAAAAGGGTATTGGAAGTAGGAGATTCAATGTAGTTACATTTTGTACATT
Source organism: Sporocytophaga sp. (assembly GCA_024707265.1). Lineage (GTDB taxonomy): Bacteria > Bacteroidota > Bacteroidia > Cytophagales > Cytophagaceae > Sporocytophaga. The sequence continues at coordinate 545,534 of JANQAB010000003.1, forward strand.
TTCTCGAAAAGTTCTTTTCGGAAAACTTTCCATTTTTGCACTTTCTGCAGGAATAGCCCTCTTCCCATTTTAACTCTTCGAGGTATCTGAGGCATGCACTCTGATCAGGGAAAGTTGTTAAAAACTCTTCCAGAGGAATCTCTTCTGAGACTATTCTTGCCTTGCGCTCCTCTTTTACCTTTGTCTTTAGTTTCCAATTATCAAGATCAAGCTGAATATTCATTTCAGCAAGTTTTTTAGAATACAATTCCAGCTTGTCATGAGCTAATGCCAGTTCATCTGTTTTCTGATGAAGCGCTTTCGTCCGCTCTTGTACTTTCATATCCAGTTCACGGTTTACCTTACCCGCAAGCTGGTTTTTCTCTTCAAGCTCTATAACCAGCTGACCTTTAAGATCATTATTTTCCTTCAAATGAAGGATGATCTGTTGATCCGCTTCTGCCTTCTCTTTCCTGATCATCTTCAACCTGTCTCCCAGTGCAAAAGAAAGAATCATGGCTTCGGCAAGAATACCATAGTTAAAGACATATACACTGAAAATATTCGGTTCCAGAATTTTATTTAGTCTCAGCTGAAGGATAATCAGGGATATAAAAACGACCGTATAACCTAGTATAAAGAACCTGGCTGCTTTATAACCTTTTATATAGATATAGATAGAAATTCCATAGATCAGTACAAATGGTACGATATACAACTCTGGTAAAGAAAATTTGGAGGTTCTGAAAGCTTCAATGCCAACATATCCAGTATACAAAAGAGTAATAAACAATAAAGCTTTATCAGCCTGAGGAAAGTTTATTTTTAAATTAAGAAATGCTCTTGCATAAAAAACAGAACTGATAAGAAATACCAAAGGAGCAATATAATAGTAGAGATAAAGGCTTTCGGATGAAAAGCCTTTCCAGAAAACCTCTACTCCAAGGCCGTCTTCTGTAAGTGAAAGAAATATACAGGCCAATACATAAACTGAATAAAATAAATAAACCCGTTCCTTGTTGGTTAGATAAAGAAGCAGGTTGTAAATCAGCATCAGCAGGAGACAACCATAATAAATTCCAAGAAAGAAATACTCGTACAAGGCATAAGCAGTAAAGTAATGCTGAGACCTTATTTTAAATTCAAGACCAGTATCATTAGGCGAATAAATTCTGGCATAAACCGTATATGTATTCAGAGCGGAGGGCAAGTCAAAAACATAATTTTTATGAGGATAGCTTTTTGCTTTTTGATGAAGCAACCCGGAAGTATATTGCCTTATCACCCCATTTTCGTCAGGAATCCAGACATCCAGTACCTTGATATTGGGAGTAAGACTTTCCAGCACCCATTTTTTATCTCTGGAGGCATTATTTTTTACATGAAACCTGATCCAATAGACAGAAGAGGAATTAAAATTTCTCAAGACACCACTTTCTGATCTTGAAAAAGTTCCCTTGCCTGCAATTTCTGCAAATGATTTTTTGCCCGAAAGGTCTTCCAACCATTCCGCATCTTCCCCCTGAATGATTAAATCTTCAACCTCATTTGTAAGATTTATTTCAGCATACATTTTTCCGATTGGCAGAATCAGACAAATCAGAAGAATTAAAAGTCCCCAAAATCGAATGTTCATAAATTGCTTTTTTCCAAGATCGTTATTCCTGGATGATTTTTCACCATCCTATAAATTTAAAACACTGAATAACAGACATAAAATACAGGTAACAAATCGTAATTTTATCCTTCAGTAACGAAGATTACCAGCCCCAAAAATATATTTTTTTATAAAAAATCTTATTTATTTCTTATTTCTCTTCCTATTCTTTGCCATCGATTAAATGATAAAAATAAATATCCTATGAAAAGATTATTTAAAAAGTTAACTAAAGCCGGTAAACTAGTAATTATGGCTTTAGCTTTCAATTATCAGAATGTCCAGGCTCAAAATCAGGATCAAAAGATTGAGCAATTGATCTCTCAGATGTCTATTGAAGAAAAAGTAGGACAGATGACCCAAATAGATCTGAATCTGCTTGCTGTCAATGGATACCAGAATACAGACGGAACTCTTGATAAAGAAAAACTTAAAAAAGCTATTCTTGAATACAAAGTAGGCTCGGTACTTAACCCTGTCGGCAGAGCCTATTCTGTGGAGACCTGGCATAAGATCATTACAGAAATTCAGGATCTTGCTGTAAAAAAGACACCCAATAAAATTCCGGTTATCTATGGAATAGATGCGGTACATGGAACAACCTTTACCCTTAATTCAACATTATTCCCTCATAATCTTGGGCTTGCTGCCACCAGAAACGAAGAGCTTGCCAGACTGGGAGGAAATATAACCGCCAGAGAGGTAAGAGCTTCCGGCATCAGATGGAATTTCTCACCGGTGTTGGATGCAGGAAGACAACCATTATGGTCAAGATTTGCAGAAACCTGGGGAGAAGACACATACCTCACCAAACAAATGGGAGTGGCGACCATCAAAGGTATGGAAGCTGATGGTCTTAAAAATCCAACTGCTGTTGCATCTTGTATGAAGCACTTTATCGGATATTCCGCCCCAAGAACAGGTAAAGACAGAACTCCGGCTCATATTCCTGATATTATACTCAGAGAGTACTATCTGCCTCAATTTAAAGCAGCTGTAGAAGCAGGATCCTCTACTGTAATGATTAACTCAGGAGAAATCAATGGTATACCTACTCATGCCAATGAATACCTTCTTAAAGATGTCCTTAGAAAAGAGCTTGGCTTTAAAGGACTGGTAGTAACTGACTGGGAAGATATTATAAGATTGCATAACAGGCACATGATTGCATCAACACCTAAAGAAGCTGTTAAAATAGCAATCAATGCTGGTATAGATATGAGCATGGTTCCCAATGATTACAGCTTCTTCACCTATTTGACGGAGCTAGTAAAAGAAGGTCAGGTCAGCATGGCAACAATCGATGCTTCTGTAAGAAGAATATTAAAGCTTAAATATGACTTGGGGTTATTTGATAATCCTTATCCTGAAAAATCTGCTGCAAAGTTATTTAACCTTCCTGAATACGGAGCTGCCGCATTGCAGGCTTCAAGAGAGTCAATTACACTTTTAAAAAATGAAAATCTGGGAACGAGTCCGGTATTGCCTTTAAAGAAAAATGCCAAAATACTTCTTGCGGGCCCTGGAGCAGACAACCTTCCAAGCCTTCACGGATGCTGGTCTTATACCTGGCAAGGTAATAATAGCAAATATTATCCTTCTACAACCAAAACAATACTTCAGGCAATCGAAGAAAAAACAGGCAAAAGTAATGTTACCTTTTACGGATCAAAAGAATATAATAACGAAGTCAATTTTGCAACCGAGTCCATTTTTAAAAATGCATCTGCCTTTGACTTCATTGTTCTTTGTCTTGGAGAAGATGCATATGCTGAACAACCAGGCGCTATTGATGATTTAGATCTTCCGACAAATCAATTAAAACTTGCCAAAGCAGCAATAAACACAGGAAAGCCGGTGATTCTGGTTATGACTCAGGGAAGACCTCGTGTGATCAATTCGATAGTACCAGGTGTAAAAGGAATAATACAGGCATACTGGCCAGGTACTAAAGGCGCTGATGCTATTGCAGATGTGTTATTCGGAGATTATAACCCGGATGGAAAATTACCGTTTTCTTATCCTGCAGCCACAGGCGATCTCGTTTTGTATGATCATAAGTTTACCGAAAAGATCCAGGAAACGGCACAAGGTTTTGAATACAATGGATACAAGCCACAGTGGCCTTTTGGTTTCGGACTTAGTTATACAACTTTTGAATACAGCCCTATTAAAGTCAGTCAGAAAGAATTTACAGGAGATGAAACAGTAAAAATCTCAGTAGAAGTAAAAAACACTGGAAAGATGGATGGGAAACATAGTATTGAATTGTATTCAAAAGATCTGTTTGCCAGTGTCACACCTGATAACAAGCGACTTAGAAAATTTAAAAAAGTTAAAATCAAAGCGGGAGCAACTGTAACAGTAGAGTTTGAACTGGACAAAAGCGATCTGGCATTTGTAAACAAGAACCTTGAGACCGTAACAGAGCCTGGTGAATTTGAATTAATGATTGAAAATCAAAAGGTGATCATTTCGTTTAAATAGTCTGCTGCGAGTGATTTATTCCTGTTCGTCTTTACATTTTAAGATTTGGTATATTCTTTGTAAAAGCTGAAAGAAACAGGCACAAATTTGGTGTTAAGTGTTTAGTAGATATCAATAAATACACCGGTTTAAAAATCGGATTAAAATTCAAGAATAAACTAAACCTTTAAAGTTATGATGACCACCATGAAATTCAAAGTAATCTTCAGCGCACTTATGATGAGTGCTGTAATGTTTGTTTCACAAGCTAATGCTCAGACTGACGGTCCTAAACATCCTCATAAAGGAAAAGGAGAAGGATTTAGTCCTAAGAAACAAACTGAGTGGATGAAAACCGAGTTGTCATTGTCAGACGATCAGACAGCCAAAGTTGAAACCATCAATCAGAAATACTCTGACAGGAGAAAAGCAATGCATCAAGAACATCGTAAGCAGATGAAAGCATTGAGAGACGACCAGGAGAAAGAGTTTAAAAGCGTACTAAGCAAAGAACAGATTGCAAAACTCGAAGCCAAAAAAGCAGAGAGGAAAGAAAAAAGAAAGCAACATCACAAAGAGTGCAAAGGTACCAACAAATAGTTTGAATTTTTGACGAAGTACAAGATTTGTTGTGTTTAAGTGTGATGCCCTGCAAGCGCAAGCCTGCAGGGCTTTTTTATATTTAATACTATTACTCCTCACCTTTCAACTTAAACATCATTCCATTCAAATGACTTCCTATTTTGATCTGGCATGCCAGTCTGCTTGCAGAAGAAGCATCAGGCAAAGTGTCAAGCATATCCAGCTCTGCATCGGAAGGTTCTCCTAAGTTCTCCAGACCTCTTTGCACCTCTACATGGCATGTTGCACAAAGCGCCATACCTCCACATGTAGCCAATACCGGATAGTCAGAAGCTTTTAAGACTTCCATCAAACTAAGATTGATATCTTCCGGGATTTCTACTTCCTGTATATTCCCTTGTCTATCTTCAATTTCAAATTTTATCATAAGAGTAAAAATTAAAAAGCATTGACACCATTTACTGTTGTATACTTAAAGCTAAGCTTCTGATCAGGATAAACAAATTTAAATGCACTCTGTGCCATCAATGCCGCTTCATGAAAGCCGCACAAAATAAGTTTCAACTTCCAGGATAGGTATTGATATCTCCAATAGCGAAAACTCCAGGAACATTGGTGCTATAGTCAAATGTATTTACTTCAATTGCATTTTTATCTATGTTCAATCCCCAATCCGCAATTGGACCAAGCTTCGGACTCAGACCAAATAAGGGAATAAGGTAATCCGCTTTAAGTTCTTTCACTTCCTTCTCTTTGCCGATTACCGTAGCTGATTCAAGGAAACTATCCCCCTTCAGTTCCTTAAGGTGAGCATTTAGGAGTAATTTAATTTTACCTGTTTTGGCCAGTTCAAATACTTTCTCCGCGCTGTCTGGTGCACCTCTGAAAGATTCATTTCTATGAACCAGCGTTACCTCTGAAGCAACGTTTGATAAAAAGATTGTCCAGTCCAAAGCAGAATCACCTCCTCCTGCTAAAATGATTTTTTTATCACGAAAGCGCTCCGGATCTTTAACCATATAATATACCCCTTTCCCTTCATACTTTGCAAGGTTTTCGATTTCCGGTTTTCTTGGCTCAAAACAACCCAGCCCTCCGGCAATTACAACAGCTTTACATGTTATGACTGTCTCATCCGAAGTTTTAACTTCGAAAGTCCCATCTTCTCTTTTAACCAGTGTTTCAACCCTTTCCCCCAAAGTATAGGTAGGTTTAAAAGGGTCAATCTGTTTTTTGAGATTATCAACCAGGTCCTGAGCCAGCACTTCCGGGAAGCCAGGTATATCATAAATTGGTTTTTTAGGATAAATTTCTGACAACTGCCCACCTATCTGCGGAAGAACATCGATAAGGTGACAGCGCATCTTTAGTAAACCCGCTTCAAAAACAGCAAAAAGTCCGACAGGTCCGGCTCCGATGATGCAAATATCTGTGTGTATCATAAAAATTATGAGATTAGGTGGATGAATTACTAATAAAACAAATATGCTTAACAATAATTAGCACAACAACTATTTGGGAGAAAAAATTTACATATTACCTAATTTATTGTCTTCCAAATTATTATAAATAGAATTAAGAATTCTCTTAAATTCTTGAAAGTCTTTTTCAGAAAGTCCTTCCCAGGCTTTGAGTCTGATTTCCGAAACAGGAGGCATCAATTCCTTAACCATTGCAAGACCTGAATCTGTGAGGTGTACTATGAAAGACCTCCTGTCTCTGGCATGCATTTTACGTTCCGTCAGACCTTTCTCACAAAGCAGATCTATGATCCGAGTAAGCGTTGGGGTATCCTTGAAAAGGAGTTCTGCCAGTTCCTTCTGATTCAAATCGTTATGTTCATATAAATGTCTCAATACAAGCCATTGATCCAGAGTGATATTAAAATTTTTCTCATTAAACTGCTGTTGCGCATATTGCTTTACTCTACGCGCCGTGCGGTCAAGGAGAAAGGAGTACATATTACAGAGATAGTCTTCCATTTTGTTAAATTTCAAAATACAAATACCCAAAATTATTGCAAAAAAATTATATAGATTACAAGACATCCGTTTTTTTTACAAAATCTTTTTTTTTGAAATTGATTTCCGGGAGTCAATCTTAATGCAAAACTTAATTGAAAGGGTATCTGACTTTCCCATTTTACTCCAGAATCATTCACTACTTTTAAAAAAATTTTGCTTTATGAAAATTCTGGTAATTGAAGACGAAAAAGCACTTGCAGGAAGCATTAATTCTCAACTGGAAAAAGAAGGATATCTCTGCGAAGCAGCCTATGATTATCCTAGTGGACTTGAGAAGATAATGTTATACAATTATGATTGTGTTGTTGTTGATATTAATCTTCCGGGCGGAGATGGATTTTCTTTGGTAGAAAATCTGAAAAAAACTTCTTCTTCTACAGGTATTATCATTATCTCTGCAAGAAACTCTCTTGACGATAAGGTTCTCGGCTTAAATACAGGTTCGGATGATTATCTTGTAAAGCCATTTCACTTTTCTGAATTAAATGCCCGGATCAAATCTCTTCTCAGGAGAAGGAATTTTAACGGAAGCAATGAAATAATATTTCATGAAATCAAAGTTGATCTCAGCCCACGCAAAGTATTTGTTAACAATAAAGAAGTTGTTCTTTACAGAAAAGAATTTGATCTGCTCCTATATTTTCTTTCGAATAAAAATCATGTACTTACCAAATCTGCCATTGCAGAGCATTTGTGGGGCGACAACATAGACACAGCAGATTCATTGGATATTGTATATTCACACATTAAAAATCTGAGAAAAAAGCTTTTGGATAAAGGCGGCAAAGACTACATACATTCTGTTTACGGGATCGGTTATAAATTCGGGGACAAATGAAGCTTTTTACCAAAACAACAATCTATTATATACTAATCTCTTTTATCACCTATCTGCTTATTGCAGGTACGTTCTATATTGCTGTAAAACATCTGATCTATAAAGAAGTTGAGGAAAAGCTGAAAGCAGAGAAGCATGATTTTGAAGCCTTTGTAAAAAGACATGGAGACTGGACAAAAAGCTCCTACTTTGTGGAAAATAAAATTGAGATCCAAAAACTATCAAAATTTGATACGACTCAATTTGAAGACTCTTTCAAAGACACCATCTTTTACAATAAATACACCAAAGAAGATGTCCCATTCCGCGAACTGACTTTTTATAATAAAATCAAAAATGACTGGTATAAAATACGTATTCGTAAGTCTCTGATCGAAAGCACTGAACTCATCAGGTATATTACCCTTACCATGCTGTTCCTATTGAATATAGGCCTTTCCAGCATGTTTATATTCTTCAGAAAAATGTCAAAAAGCATTTGGAGGCCTTTTTACAATACGCTGGACAAAGCTAAAAAATTTGATATCAAAGATGATAAAGACATACAGGTTTCAGAAACCCAAATCTATGAGTTTAATGAACTGAATGATGTAATTAAAAAGATGACAGGGAAAATGCGCAAGGATTACCTGAGTCTAAAAGAGTATACTGAAAATGCTTCTCACGAAATTCAAACTCCTTTAGCCATCATCAATAGCAAAGTTGAAAACCTGATTCAGTGCGAGAATCTTACAGACAAACAAGTATTATGGATTGAAGAGATTCAGAATGCGTGCTTCAAAATTTCCAAGATGCATAAAGCACTCCTCCTTCTTTCAAAGATAGATAACGGACAATACAATGCTTCGGAGCTGATAATCTTTAATGAGATGGTATGCAGTAAACTTGAAGAATTTGAAGCTTTATATCATCACAAAAATATCAGCATAAGTCTTATCAACAAAGGAACATTTCAGTCCAATATACATGCAGACCTGGCCGATATTTTATTAACCAATATCATCAAAAATGCCATTGTTCACAATCAATCTCATGGATCTGTAAACATTGAAATAAAAAACAACTCCATTGAAGTTTCCAATACCGGTCACCCGCTTATCACTGCTCCGGAAAAGCTATTCGAAAGGTTTAAGAAAGATAAGAGCAGTGATTCCCTCGGCCTTGGCCTTTCTATTGTAAAGAAAATCGCAGACCACTCAGGGCTAAAGGTGGAATACAGGTATGGGAATTCGTTGCATAAGATGATACTTTCGAAATAGATTTTAAGCTTAAAGCGGAAAGCGGAAGGCTTAAAGCTTTAAATAACCTCATGAGGTAAATACTATCTTTTAAATTAAAATCAAAATATAAATCAAGCAACGCTATGAGAGGAATCAAATCAAAAAAAACTCTAATAGATATAATAAACAAAGTAAGACTGCTCTTTTAGAAATAGCCTTACTTTGTCATGTTACTACTTTAAGCTTTTAGCTTTCCGCTTTAAGCTTCCATTACAACTTATCTCCCCTTACTCTAAGCTTCTGTCCATCCCTTATCTCTTCAGAACCTTCTTTCAGAATAATATCACCTTTACTTAAGTCACCAAAAACTTCAACCAATGTATCCAATACGATTCCTTTTTTCACTGGTACCCATTCTGCTTTGTTCTTATTATTTCGGATGACAAATACTTCTTCACTCGAATTTACAACAGCTGATTTTGGAACGAATAAAGTGGCAGAAGATCTTACAACAGGTATCTGAACATCTGCATACATCCCAGCTTTTAGTTCTTTAGTAATGTTATTATAATCAAACTCCGTCATCATTACCCTGTTTATATCAAGCACGCTTCCCGCACTTCTTCCGAACTTTGCTTTAAAGTCCTTGTCGGGAACTGCACTTACCTGAAAAGTAACCTCACCTCCTTTGTTAACCGTATTTGAATACAACTCAGGAACAGCAAGGGTAAGGCGAAGTCTGGAGTTGTCCTCAAGAACAAACAATGGCTTTGAATTGCCATCACTAGCTCCTGTCAATGCACCCGGACTGATGTTCCTTTCAATAATTACACCATCAAACGGTGCAGTAATTGAAAGATAGTTCACCAGTTCCTGTTTGGTTCTGTAATGTGAGCGGGCTGCATCAAGATTTCCTTTGGCATTGGAAACAGAAGCACTGTCTGCCAACATCTTTGCCTTGGCTTGATCCAGTTCATTTAAAGCTACAGCTCCTTTGGTTGCATTCGCCTTTATTAAGCGATTATAAGTAAGAGAAGTTGCTATCAGCCTGGCCTTTGCTTCCTCATATGCCCCTTCAGCTGCAGAAAGCTGGCCCTTGGCCTGATCAAACTCAGCATATACTTCCGGGGCATCAAGTACCGCGAGAACCTGACCTTTGCGTACCTGAGAACCTCTGTCCACTTTCAGTTCCTTTACAAAACCTTTTACTTTTGAATAGATACTTACCTTATTCCAAGGGTGAAGTTCTCCCGGCAACAGGAGTGGCTTTTCCGGCTGAAGGCTCAGTACTTCCGATACAGCAACAACAGGAGCATCATCAACGATCTTTACATCTTTGCTAGTGCTTTCTTTTTTAGAGCATGCCATCAGAAATAGTGCTAAGGCATTTATATAAATTACTGACTTAAACATGGTCATAAACTTGTTTTGGGTGAGCATTAAAATATTTACTTTCCGGATCTTCCGGATCCAAGGAAACAGAATCAAAAGATGATTTCCCTTGCAATGAAACAAAAATTGCAGGAAGTATAAACAGAGATGCCAGTGTAGATGCAAACAACCCTCCGATAACTGCCTGTCCTAATGGAGCAACTTGTTCCCCTCCCTCTCCCATACCACTTGCCATCGGGATCATTCCTGCAATCATAGCTATACTCGTCATAAGAATAGGACGTATTCTACTGTTTGCTGCCATTATTGAGGCATGACGGGCATCTCTCATCTCCAATCTTAACTGTTCGGCATTGGTGATCATAAGTATTGCATTTGCCACTGAAACACCTACAGACATAATAAGTCCCATATAAGATTGAAGATTCAAAGTCGCACCGCAGATTAACAATGTCAATAGAGCCCCTGCGACCACTGCCGGTATGGCAGAAAGAACAATCAGGGATATTTTAAAAGATTTAAAATTTGCAGAAAGTAACAGGAAAATAATTACTACTGCCACCAGTAGGCCTAATTGCAGGCTATCCAATGTATCATTTAAAAGTTTAGTCTGGCCTTTTAATTCTACAACCAATCCGCGGGGTAAACTTCCTGCTGCTTTAATAGCCCTATTTACCGCTTTCCCTGCCCTCCCCAGGTCTGCGTCATGGATATTGGCTGTTATTGTTACCAATCTGTTTGGGCCGGAACGATCAAACTGTCCGGGAGCTGAAACTTCTGAAAAAGTAGCCACGTCTGAAAGTACAGGATGTAACTGATCGCTCAGAAGAGGAATATTGCCAATATCATCAACAGAGGACATATTAGTTTCTGGAATTTGTACCTGGACCTGATAGGCCAGCCCTTTTCTATAATCCATCCAAAGATTTTTATCTGTAAACCTGCTTGAGGAAGTTGCAGCAACAAGTGACCTGGCAACCTGAGTAGATGTAAGGCCTAACTGCCCGGCTCTTTCTCTGTCTATATTTACTTTAAGTGTAGGATAAGACATTGGTTGTGCAATCTGCACATCTCTCAGGAATGCGATATCCTGCATATTCTTCAAAATCTTACCGGCAAATCTGTTCGCTTCTTTGATATCCTTAGAGGCAACTGTAACTTCAATAGGGTTAGAAGATCCCTGGCTCATTATTTTATCTACAAGCTCTATTGGTTCAAATGATATCCGCACATTCGTCAACTGCTCCTTTACTTGAGCCCTTATTTTTTCCTTCAAATCATCTATACTAATATCTTTATGCTTTGAAAAGGCAACCTGCATAACAGCCTCATGAGGACCGCTATTAAAAACAAAGATATTAGAAGTACCATAACTTGATGGAACCGTACCCACAAATGCCGATGAAATTTCAACGTTATCAGGACCTACTTCATTCTGAATAAGGTTTAATATCTTAAGTGTTATTCTTTCCGTCTCTTCAACCCTTGTTCCATCTGTTGTCCTCACCCTGATCTGAAATTGATTACTACCTGCTTTAGGAAGAATATCCGTTCCAATCATATAAACTCCGATTCCAACTATCACAATGGTAAATGCAAAGTAAGCGATGATCCACTTTTTCCTGTTTAACAGAATTTTCTTTAATAAACGGACATATTGTTTTCTAAGCCGTTCAAAAAAAGTAAGTTCTTCGGGTTGATGCTTTTCTTCATTGATCAACATTTTAATCTCATCTGAATCAAGAGCTAAAGTAGGTTTTTCATGCACTCCTTGATGTTTCAGCAGCCAATTTGATAATACCGGGACCAAAGTCTGGGAGAGAATAAATGAAGCTATCATTGCAAACCCTACTGCAAGAGACAAAGGCAGGAACATTGATTTAGGCACCCCCACCATTATGAATGCTGGCGCAAATACAGCCAGAATACACAGTAAAATGAGTAGCTTAGGAAAGGCTATTTCCTTACAGGCATCCCATATAGCCACAGCTTTGGGTTTATTCATCTCCAAGTGCTGATGTATATTTTCAATTGTAACCGTGGACTCATCTACAAGTACACCTATTGCCAATGCCAACCCACTTAGAGTCATTATATTGATTGTCTGCCCGAATAAATGCAGCATAATAACTGCAGAAAGAATTGAAACAGGAATGGTCACAACCACTATAATAACACTGCGCCAGTCCTTAAGGAACAGTAGTACCATCAATCCTGTAAGTACAGCTCCCAGAATACCTTCAGTAACAAGACTCTTCAATGCATTTGTAACATACCCAGACTGATCAAATTCATAAGAGACATTAACCTCTTCAGGCAAAGCATTCTGAAGTGAAGGTATAGCTGCTTTTATATTATTAACCACTGTTAATGTAGAAGCATCCGATTTTTTAACAACAGGTATATACACCGCTCTCCTGCCCTTCACCAATGCGTAACTTACAGTAATATCAGATCCATCCTCAACAGTACCAATATCTCGAACAAACACAGTGGGACCTGATCCAACCCTAATCGGAATGTTGAGAAAATCTTCCGGGCGTTCTATTAAAGAATTAACAGGAGTCATAAGGGTTTTCTTTCCTATTCTGATATTACCTGCTGGAGAAGGTTGATTATTGGCAACCACTGCTTTAATAACTTCTTCCGGTGTTAGCTTATAACTACGAATAAGATTGGGATCAATTTTAATTACAACTGATCTTTGGTTTCCACCTAATGGAGGAGGACTGGAGACTCCCTCTATCTTTGAGAACATAGGTCGTACACGTGAACTGGCGAGATCCTGAATTTCATTCAAAGAACTGGTTTTACTTTCAAATACTAATTGTCCTACCGGAACAGAACTAGCATCAAACCTGATCACCTGAGGAGGAACCGTGCCGTCCGGCATATAAGCTTTTGCCCTGGACACGTTGTTTGCGACCTCTCCTGCCGCCTGAGCCATATTGGTTCCCGGATAAAATTCAAGTTTTATGAGACACAATCCCTGAATAGTTTTTACTTCAACATTTCTTATTCCTGAAACATAGAGAAAGTGATCCTGATATCTGGTTGCAATAAATGCATCCATTTCCTCAGGGGCCATACCACCATATGGCTGGACAATATAAATAGTCGGAAGATCCAGATTTGGAAATATATCCACAGGAATCTTAAACAACGAGAGCATAGAAAAGAAACCTATGCCTATAACCATTACTACTATGGCTATAGGGTTTCTTAGCGCTGACCTGATTAATTTAAACATGTCTTCTTGTTAATTTAAAATTTATTTCACCTGATTTAAAAACAAAGAAAGATCTCCTGTTGCTGCAGCTTTCATGAGTAAAGCACGCCAGGCATTGCTGTAAGCAATATAGTTATCCGCCTCAGCCCTGTTGAGAGTCAGTAGGCTTTGGGTAAACGTAGGTAAATCCGTTAACCCAGAGCTATACCTTATCTGAGCCTGCTCAAAAGCAGCCTTTGCAGCTTCCAGCTGAATGGGAGATAACTGGGCCTGTTTTAATGCCACATTAAATTGCATATCAGAATCTTTCAATTCTCGGGTCTGACGCAAAACCTGAGCATCATACAATAGCTGGTATTTATCATACTGAAACTTCTCACTTTTGTAATCTCTGTGTATTTTGAAGTAACTGGTAAGATTCCATCTTAATGCTACACCTGCCAGATAATTGAAGACCTGATAATCCACACCGCTCGAAAAATCAGTTCTGTATTCATTTGTTTTCCTCGAAATACCAGAGCCTCTTGCCCATGTCGTACCTACGATAGATAAAGAAGGATAAAATGAACGTTTTATCGAAATACTTCTGGCTTTGCTCAGATCTCTGATAGATTGATATAATCTGAGAGAAGGAGCGTTCTTTAGATTATCTTTATCTGTTATTATCTGAGTAGGCAGCTCTTTAAAAAAATTCATAGTATCTATAGAAAGGGAATCCTTCAGATCTCCCCCACTCAACTCTATAAGCTTCAAGGCATAGGACAGTTCATTTCTCTGACTCTCCAGCAGTAACAATTCTGCTTTTGTATACTCCGCATGAGCCAATGAACTATCTACCCCTGGCTTGAGACCGGCAGCCACTCTGGCATTGACTGTATTCATGTATTCCTCCGCTCTTTGAAGATTGAATTCCTGAACACTTTTTAATTGTTGATTAATAAGTAGGAGAAGATATAAATCTGCGATTTTAATCTGATGCTGAAACAATTCATTTTCATAATCATTTTCAGCTTTTGACTTTTCAGCCTTTGCGGTATTAATACCTGCCGAAACCTTTCCAAAGTTGACTACCTTCCAGTCCAGTATGGCAGTTGTATAACTTCCATAAGCACCTTTATAGATATTATCCTGTCTAATGCCACCTGAAGGAGCAAAGGCTGTTCCTTCATTAGGAAAAAAGGCTCCTTCAACATTATTACTTGTTGAATAAGTATATTGATCTGCCACTATAAAGTTAGGCAAGTAATCTGCCCGTGCAGATCCTATCTTTTCCTGGGCACTTTTTACCTCATATTGTTTCGCTCTTATTACAGGATATGAATTCTTTGCTTTTTCAAGCAATTGATTGAGGTTATAGTCCTGCCCATAGGTAATACCTGGCACTATAAAAAATAATAATAAATAATACTTCATTATTTTAGTCATTATTCTACCACCTTTCAAAATAGATTTCAAACACCTTTAATATTGGTATCAAAACTAAAAGAGGATTCTGTAAGGAATTAGGAATATTCATTTTGTGCATCAAAAAAATATTTTTCTGCACTTCCTAAATGTTTCCAGAATCAAGGGAAATCAATACTGAAATGAGGCCTGTCGGATATTATTTTATAAGACATTTTATTCAATTCTTTTATATTTATAAAAATCTAATTCTTCATCGATATGTTTAAAATTGGGGTTGACCTTGGCGGTACCAAAATAGAAGCTATCATTCTGGATAATTCTTTGAAGGAAATTTTCAGAAAGCGGATTAATACAGAACAGGAAAAAGGCTATGAGCATATTCTGGACAACATCGCTTCATTATATAAAGAATGCACCAAAGTGATTCATGAAGCTGAGCATACGTTTGGGATTGGTACACCAGGATCTGTATCTGCCAAAACGGGCATGCTCAAAAATTCCAATACAGTTTGTCTTAATGGAAAACCATTTCTTCATGATCTTGAAAAAAGGATCGGAAGAAAGGTGGCTATAGAAAATGATGCTAACTGTTTTGCCATGGCTGAAGCGCTTAGTGGTGCAGGCAAAGGAAAATCAATGGTATTTGGAGTGATCATGGGAACCGGATGTGGCGGGGGAATTATATATAATGGACAAGTCATACCAGGTTTACAATCTATAGCTGGAGAATGGGGGCATACCACTATTGATTATCAAAGAGGACCTGAATGTTATTGTGGTAAACGCGGATGTGTAGAAACATTTATTTCAGGAGGAGGAGTTGAGAAGCGTTACGAAGAGCTGACGGGAGAAAAAAAATCACTGCATGAAATTATATCATTATATCGGACGGGCAACAAGGGCGCAGGAATCATCATGCAGAAGTTTTTTGAACACTTTGGTGTGGCACTCTCCAACGTACTTGCTGTAATTGACCCTGATATTGTAGTTTTGGGAGGTGGGGTTTCAAACATTGAAGAACTTTATACTCTTGGAATTGCGCAGGTAAAGAAGTACCATTTTAACGATGAATTAAAAACTCCTATAGTTAAGAATATCACAGGAGACTCTTCTGGGGTTATAGGAGCGGCGTTAATCGGTGTCTAAAATGACATAATTGCTAACTTTGTATAGTTTATTTAACACTAAAATTGGATATTCTGTCATCCTGAGCCCTGCAAAGGATCTGATAGTTACAAAATAATTTACGATTAAAATCACCAATCTGCCAGATAGCTTAATTTTCACTCTTTCTGAAAACTCAGATGTTTCGCAAGCTCAACATGACCAAAAATAAAGATTAACCAAGTTCACTACCGTGTCCTTCAGGGTTTATAGTTCTAAAACAAAAAAAACTCCGGAACGTATTAATTCCCCGGAGTTAGTTAACATTAAGAAAAACAAAAAAACTAATTTAAACAAGCAAGCACAGTTCTCCAGTCCTCTCTCTCCGGGAGCCCAGGCTTCCTTTTACCAAAGAACAAGGCTATATTATTACCTTCCTCATCAAATATTTCAAGTGAATTGACATCTCCATCTTCCGTTGGCTTTTTAACAATCCATGTACTTGAAATCCTATCTTCTCTCAGGTGAAGATTAAACTGAGGGTCAAGCACATTATACCATGGTCTTGACTCAAGGAGCTTTGTTACTGTTCCTGTATGAATCTGAATACAACCTCTGTTACCAGCAAATACCATAATATCTGTCTGAGCTTCCGAAACAATCTGTAGCATTTTTCTTACAGCTTCATTGTTTACCTTCTTAACAAATTCCTTAGGAGCCAGTCTCATTGCCTGTATCCTGGTGACGTTAAATCTTCTCAACATTCCAAAAAATTCATGCGTGTCTTTCATATTCGCCCATGCTTTCTGAAATCCCTCCACATCAATTTTATCATCTGCAACTTCATTTTGAACATCAGAATAATGCTCAACCTCTATTTCTGCAGACTGAAAAGAAGACTTATACTTCTCAACTAAATTCAGATATGCGAATGAATTGCTTTTCTCCGTCATATAAATTTTATGAACAGCCTCTCCGCTTTTATCAAAGAACTGAAGACTTTCTCTTTCACCTTCTTTAACAGCAAATCCAAACTTCCAGTTTTGCATAAAAAGACGTAAATCGATATCCTCCCCTAATACCAATCCTGTTTCATCTTTAAAAGAAACATTCTGATAAACGCCTTTTCTTTCATGCACAATATGATCGTTTCGTGTTAAAGCCATGACATATCCTAAAGATGTAACATCTTTCAATATCTCCTTAAACTCCTCTTTCAGAACGGTTGCATTCCCACCTGCCTGTGTAGCCAATAACTGTGCTTCTGACGTATTCAATGCTTTCGCTGCATCCCTTATCCTGACCATTGGATTTTCAGCTTTAAATTTCCCCCAGCGTTCTTTAAGAGTAATAAGTGTTGTAGTCCCCATAATCGTTAATGGTTTTTTATATTCGTAATAATTTTATTCTATTTCATTCTTTTCAAGAACAGCTTGATCCCATTCCTGATTCTTTTCACAAAGAGGCTCAGATATAATGAAAGGATAGCTATTCTCTTCTTTCCTCACTATTGAAACATGCACGTCAAATGCGGAGAATATATTCTTTCTGTTTAAAACATCATTTGCCGACCCATATGCCAGAACCTTTCCATCCCTAAGCATCAGTACCTTGTCTGCATACTGCGCAGTCAGGTTCAGATCGTGCAATACTGTAATGATGATATATCCCTTTTGTTTAAGTGTTTTTGCGATAGCAAGAGTTTTATGCTGATGCAGAATATCCAGACTCGAAACAGGTTCGTCCAAGAATAAATATTTAGGTTCTCCCACTGAAGTATCTGACCATATTTGTGCTATCACTCTTGCAAGTTGTACTCTCTGTTTTTCTCCACCGGATAATTCAGTATAAACTTTCTCTTTCAGATGTTCTACACCTGTGAGTTTTATTGCCTCTTCTATTATTTGCCTGTCGCCGGAAGTAGGCAATTCATTGAAAAACGGATACCTTCCCATCATCACAACCTCCTCTACTTTAAATGGTGCATTTAAAGAAAAGGATTGTGTAAGGACTGACCTAAACCGAGATAACTCATTCTTTTTATATGCATCCAGCTTTTTTCCATTAAGGAAAACATTCCCCTTGAATAATATATCTCCGGAAATTACTTTCAGCAAGGTTGATTTACCCGCACCATTTGCACCGATAATAGCCAGGATCTCTCCTGGATTTGCATTGAAAGAAACTCCATTGAGAATTTCTTTCCCACTGGCATTCACATAAATACTTTCAGCACTCAGCATCAGAATGATCTCATTTGAGGTTTATGTTTCACTAATATCCACATGAATACGGGTGTGCCAAGTATCGCAGTAATGATTCCGATAGGCAGTTCAGCCGGAGCGATGATTGTTCGGGAGATCAGGTCTGAACCAGTTAGCAGCACAGCACCAAGCAATGAAGAAGCTATCAGGACAAACCTGTTATCAGGGCCAGCAACCAGTCTTAGCAAATGCGGAATAATCAAACCTACAAATCCAATAATTCCGGCAACGGCAACGGACGCTCCGACAGCCATTGTTGTAAGTACAAGCACACGCAGCTTCAATTGATTTACAGGAACCCCGAGATGCAATGCTTCTGATTCTCCAAGTGCGAATGCATTTAATGACTTTGACAAACGAGGTATCAACATTACCGGGATCAAAATAAATGGAAAGATCCCCAGTATTGTATTCCAGCTGGCTCCACCAAGGCTCCCCAACATCCAGAATGTTACGTTTCTAAGTTCGGCATCTGTCGAATAGAATATGATCAAACCAGTAAGTGCACTGCATAAGGCGTTCACCGCTATTCCTGAAAGAAGCATTGTCGTTACAGAAGTTTTGCCTCCATTTTTTGAAAGTATGTAAACAGTAACAGCTGAAACTCCTGCTCCCAGGAATGTGAACAAATTCATTGTATAGTAACCTGTAACACTCGTCACCGACTCCAGCAAATTCGACGATGATACTATTACTATCATCAGAACAGCACATAATGAGGCTCCGGAAGAAATTCCTATCAAAGTTGGATCAGCCAAGGGATTTCTGAACAATCCTTGTAATGAAGCTCCTGACACAGCTAGTCCGGCTCCAATCAATATTCCCAATATTACACGGGGCAACCGAATAGACCATAATACATTAGCCTGACTTTGTTGAAATTCAGTAATAAATGGCAAGCCTGCTTTATTAAGTAATATAGAAACTACCTGCATAGGAGAGATCTTCATCGCTCCATATCCGGATGATATCAGAAATACCAGAATCAGAATTACCAACAAAAGCAATAATATACCTCTTTTACCGTAAGTCATATTTAGTGAATTTTAGAGGATAGTTCTTTCAATGCCTTTCCCAGCCTAGGCCCAAAGCCTGTAAGCAACTGGCCATCCATCTCGACGATTTTCTTGTTCTTACCTGCCTTTGTTTCAGTTACACCTTGTATTTTAAGAATACCATCTATTCCGTTCAGACTCTTTAACCCGGAATCGAATAGAAGGAGAACATCAGGATCTGCAGCTACCAGAGCTTCTGCAGTTAATGGTTTATAATCATTAAAATCGTTTACTGCATTTTCACCACCGGCAAGTTCAATCATCTTCTGCACAGGGGTGCCTTTCCCTGCAACCATCATTGTTCCTGCTCCTCTGGCATAAATGAACAATACTTTTTTCTTTGTTTTAGGCTTATTCAAACCAGCAATATCAGCATCCAACTGACGGATTATTTCTTCCCCTTTTGCTTCTTTTTTAAATTCAGTTGCAACCTGTCTAATCAGTGATTTCGTTCCTTCGACAGAATATTCCTGCTTAAAGAGTTTGGTTTTAACATTTGCAGTATTCAACTGCTCAATAGTCTGTGCTTTCAGGTCGTTGGCGGTCCCGACAATAAGGTCGGGACTAAGCGCAACGATTCCTTCAGCAGAAATATTTCTGTTGTGCCCTACTTTGGGCAGCTTTTCAACTGAGGCAGGGTACGTGCTTGCCACATCCACTCCCACCAGCGCTGGCTCAAGTCCCAGAGCGCATAGTATTTCGGTAGTAGTACCATTGACAGACACGATCTTTGATTCTTTCATATATCCCTGAGTAAATGCAGAGAGCATGAGGATTCCCGCTACATAAATCAGAGACGAAAGAATAAGTCCAAACTTAGTTGATATTGTTTTTGATACTTTCATAGAGTTTAATTTTTAAATCAGCACACATCATAAGTTCTCTTAACTCATACAATTCATTGACTTCAAAAGCAAAAAACAAATCAGCAAATGAAGTTCTAATACTTAGTCTTTGTTCCCCTTGATATTTAAGGAAAAATCCCTCAATATCTACTGTGTCAATAACATTTTTCAGTTTATAGAAATCATTCAAAACAAGGCCCTGAACTATGTTCTTATACATCAGACATATTTTTCCATCGCATTTATTGCAACAATATATCTGTCCGTTTTTTGTTTTACTCAATTGAATTTGTTCGCACATAGCTGATCTATATTTAAGATTATTCTACGATAAGTTTTTCTTGTTTAACAGATCCTTCTGACTCAACAGACACGATATACATTCCTTTGGAAAGTCCTGAAATTGTTGTTTCTGAGGAGAATGAGTCCTGATAAACTAATTTCCCTGTTATATCCGAAATTTTAATAGTGCTGTTTTCACTGTTGGATTTAACATTCAACATACCACCATTAGCAGCCAGGGGATTAGGGAAAACAGATAATTTCTCAGTTGCATGAGATGAAACTACTGATGTTGCTATACCAGGTTCTGCATTAAGATTATCAGTAGCATAAGGCTGGAAGAAATAAGACAATGTATAAAACCCATAATTGTTTGCATCAGTGTTATCTCCACCTTTATAATAACTATCTATGCGAACTTTGGCATATCTTCCTAAAGAGTTTTTAACAAGAATTGTCTGATTAGTCTTTGGATTAATAGTATGGTTTAACATGTTGTAGGCATACCAGACAGGAGCTGTTGATACCTGCCAGCCTTTGAAAGGCCCAATTGCTACACTTGCAAAATCAGAAGAAAGTAGTTGTAAAGAATCTGTTGCACTTCCGAAAGTACCTCCGTTTGGATAGATCCCAACATTATAGTTATCATAGGTACCAAGTCCTGAAGGGTTTTTAAAGATCAGATTCCAAGTTGCATTAAGAGCATACTCTTGCTCAGTTAAAACATTTCCTGAAGCAATGTTAAAATACTTTGCAACACCTTGAGGAGCTTCAAGGTTGGTAACTTGGGTTACCAACTGGCTCCAATCGTTTGTGCCTTCAGGTGCAACCAGATACCTGAATGTATAATAGCTGCCGATTCCTGTGAAATACCCTGAAGGACTAGTAACAGTAAGGTCCACAGGAATATTCTGTGGCACACCTTTATAATAATTTAAAATTTCGAGCTTAACATATCTTCCGTCCCCCAACTGAATAGCAACAAGCTTACCCGGAAGTGGAGTAATAGAATGTGTACCATTGGCTCCATTTCCGTCATAATTCCAGTAGCCATTATTATTGCCGCTATTAATACCATTGATTGCTTTAGAAGATGGTCCAGAAGCACTATCTACTATATATCCTGACTCAGGAGCAGAAGTCTGCGAAAGGAAAGAAGTTCCGTTAAGCACTTGTCCTTTTACCTTTCCACTTTCATGGCCGTTCAGAATAATTGTTGTTTTATTAAATGCAATATGCCAGTTAGCTGTATTGGAATCCGTAGCAGCAACTTCTCTACCTGTATCAAAGTTAAAAAAAGTAAACTTTGATCTTCCTGCACCTGTCTTACCTGCATAAAGTTCGAAGATCGTACGAGGGCCTTCAATTGTATATTCCTGAGCCAAAGCTCCAAATATAATAGAGATAAAAAGTAATCCTGATAATTGTAATTTTAACTTCATTGCATTTAATTATTATTTGTAACTATGATTTATTTAAAACTTGTTGAACCGTTGTCCTGATAAACATATCTGAATGTATACCATCCGGAAGAAGGATCCTGGCTGGCCAGCACCAGAGGAGCATCTTTATAGTAGCTGATTATTTCCACTTTAGCATACTTGCCTTCGGCAGTTCTTATTACCAACACTTTACCTGGAATAGGAGTAATCACATGATTGGGAGCTCCGCTGTAATTGTACCATCCTGAGCCTGAACCAGTGGCTATTGCCTTAGAAGAGGTATTATCAGATTTATATCCATCTGCCGGTGCGGTAGCAAGGTCATCAAATACACCAGTATGTATTAAAGCTCCACCAAGCCCTGGGCCGCTGTTTCCTCCGTTAACTATAATGATTGTTTTATTAAATGCCACATCCCATTTATCAGATGCTGAATCTTTGTAAGAAATACTCTTGTTTTCGTTCAGACTAAAAAAAGAATAATGACCACCTAGGCTATCGGGAATAGCAACAATATTCTTAGCAACTACCTCTGAGGTTTTTGAAGGTGTGGAAGGATCTACCTCACTTTCCTTGTTTTCTTTACATGCTGTAAATGCAAAAGCTACAAAGCACATTACAACTGTCAATAATTTTACTCTCATTCTATTTATTACTCTTTAAATTTTTCTTATTAAGATTTATTTCCAGACTGACATAAGATATTCTTCCCGGAATAGTTGAAATCACCAAAGGCCTCTTAAAATCAAGGACATTGTCAATCCCAACCTGAAGGGTTACCTTATTCATTAATTTTTTGCCGGCTGATATATACCAAAGCCAGTAGCCTTTTACATATTCATTATCAGTGTCTGCTATCAGATTTCCATTAGTATCAGCAAAACCATACTTTCCTCTGTATACACCTCTCACACTTCCTGTCCAGCCTTTAGAAGAGGTATAGAAAACTTTCACATTGAACATATGCCTTGATCTGTTGAATAAACCACCATATTCATTTTGTTTCACCTTGGTGGTCTTCATTGTCTCCAGATCTCTTCTGTATAAAAGACCATTGCTGATATCACTGACAACTTGCTTGTCTTTGGCAATCATATATTGATAGCCCGCAGACAGTGTAAGATCTTTTAGAACCTTATAACTTGCATCTGTCTCCAGACCTTCGGTATACACACGAGCTATATTGAAATAGCTGAACACAGAACCTCCGTTAGTTTTGATGGCAACAGCAGAAGTTGCAATCATGTCTTTTATATCATTTCTGAAAAAATTGACCTGCCAAGATAATTGATCTGTGGGCTGAGCAAGCCATCCGATATTCCAGGACACTGAACTTTCAGACTTGACCGGCTGAAGACCATTCGGGTCCAGAAGAATCTGACTGATGAGCCCAGACTGCTGAAGACTGGCGATTTGCTCTTTAACTTCTTCAGATCCAAATACACTATACCCTTCAACTGAATTATTAAAATTGAGGTATAGCTGTCTGAAATCAGGTGATTTAAAACCCCTTCCAACTGAACCTCTCAGAGAAAACTTCTCATGAATCTTGTAACTCGCTGAAAGTTTAGGATTCAACTGACCTCCATAAACACTATGTTGGTCATATCTTAAACCTGTTATTACATTAAACTTTTTAAACAAGGTAAAGTCATGCTGCAGATAAGCGTAAATACTGTAAAAATGCTTCTTGGAAGTATAGCGTGTAGCTTCGACAGATTCTGCAATGGCACCACCACCGGCAACAGTTTCTTGGTCATATTTCCAGGTTCTGCTGTATTGAAGCTCAGGTCTTGTAAATCTTTGTTTGAATATGCTTTCATTATAAAGCATTCCATTGTCAGCTCTGTTCATCACGGAAGAGGTTGCATACCCTGATGAGTAAATATGACCGACTATTTTCGTCTTATCCGATAATATCCAGTTAATGCGCGGATTCAGGTTCCAGTCGTTTTGACTACCTTCATCGTTTATTTTGAATTTTCCACCAGCATCAGCATTGACACTATAAGTGTTTGACTGATTTTGAAAAGACAGTCTTCCATTAATTGCTAAAGAAAGTCTTTTATTAAACTTATAATCAACTCCCGTCTGCAAGGTATAATTCTGAAAAGGAGGAACAGTATTATCTTCAGCAGAGCCAAGCTTATAACCAGCAGTACTATAACGGTCAGCAAAAAGGTAGACACCTGTTTTACCAACATTTGCCGAAACATCAGCAGACACGCCTAATGTATTATAGTTTCCGTACCTGGTTCTTAAATTCCCACTAAGTTTTTCACGTGGAGTTTCAGTAATAATATTGACAACACCAGCTAAAGCCTCACTGCCATATAAACTAGAAGACGGGCCTTTCACTATTTCAATCTTTTTGATATTGCCAACAGCCACGCGAGAGAGGTCAAATGTACCGGCAGTTCTGCCGATGAGAGGCTCCCCATTAAGCAGTATCAAAGTATACTCTGCTGAAAATCCTTGTATCTGCAAGCCAACACCATGATCATTGATCAAGGCAATTCCTGTCTGTTCGCTTAGCACATCACTAAGCCTGAGAGAACCCATACGACGGATCTGAGCACCCGAGATAACTTTAACGGGAATTGGCAAGTCCTCTGCAACCTTTTCAGTTCTTGTGGCGGTAACGACCACATCCTTGAGGTGATCGGAAGGTCTTGCAACCCTCAGATTAATGGAAGTATCCGCGCCTGGCAACACTGAAACAGATATCTCAATTGTATTTATCTGAAGACCGGAACAGACAAGAATGTATTCTCCCGGATTTACATTTTCTATTTTAAAGCCCCCCGATTCGTCAGTAATAGCAGCCAGAGCGGTATTTTTTAGATATAGGGTAACAAATTCGCATGCATGATCCTCTTCATCGAGAAGCGTTCCGCTCACCGAGCCTGTTTGTGCTTGGACAAAATGCGCAAGAGTAATAGAGAATACCAGCCAACAGAACTTTGTAAATTTCATTTCGACAGTTATTTAGAATTATTCTAAACAACACAAAGGTAGAAGGCTGAGTGCTGGGTTGCAATACTGAAAAATTGGTGTTTTTAAATACTAAAAATTTGGTAGGTTATACTAAAAAAATGGTAATCATCAGGAAGTTCTGGCAACAAGTTTATTGTCCAATGCCCACAAAATCAAGTCACTGGTACGTTTAACTCCTGCTTTTTTCATAATATTTCTTTTATGAGTAGCCACTGTATTTTCGCTGAGAAAAAGTTGACTGGCTATCGAATCGTTGGTTACTCCCTGGCAGATAAGATTCATAATTTCCAGCTCCCTTTCGGAAAAATTGTTGTCAACTCGCCTTCCGGCAAATAGTCCCTTCATCAAAATTTTAGTAACCTCAGGCGTAAAGTAGTCATTACCAGAAGAAATCTCTACGACAGCATTTATAACTTCTTCCTTATCTGCCTTTTTACTTATAAAACCTGAAACACCGGCTTTTACCGAAGTGAAAACCTTCATTTCGCAACTGCAATCAGAAATGGCCAGAATTTTTGTTTTTGGTGACACTTTTTTAATTTCCAGAACCAATTCAGCGAGAGGTCTTTTATGCAATCCTATTTCCAGGAAAAGAATATCAGGCTTCAAATCATTCATAAAAACAGGTAAATTGGTAAGTTCCGAGCTCTCACCTACAATAATAAAATCCTTCACAGACTTAAGTGTTTTCTTAAGTCCTTCCCTTATCAGATAATGATCATCCAGTATAAAAATTCTAAGCTCACTCATTATTTAGAAAGATTCCTAATAACAAATATAAAAGAGAATAAACCCAGGACAAATTTATTTAGAACAATTCTAAACAGAGTGTAATTTTAATCAGACTTTAATAAATTCAATTTTAGAACTCATAAATCTAAAAGTCAGAACACCTCCGAATGAGCATCTTAAATTTTTAAACAATAAATCTGATATTTTAACCTAACAAAATAAAACATTCATAGGCATGGAGATTTTTTCTGACAAACGTCAGTTGATTTTTCTGACCTAATTTAAATACCATATTAAGCTCTAGACTTCGCATTACTCTAAGGATCCAGAAGATTATCCTAAAGAAAAAATACCATTTTACTTGACTTACCTTCTGTTGAATTTCTGCTAACTTTGTGTTCCAATAAATTTTTTAAGAACAAAAAAAAACATTCTAAAAGCATACACTACCTGATAGTATTCTATATATATCCCTGATTTCAGGACACATACAAATTTTCTAACAGCAATTTTATTAATTATTTATGAATCGTTTTTTACATCTATTGTGCTGCTTTTTTCTTACTGCCTTCATTCCAATAGAGGCAAGTGATTTCAGTACAATCAAAAAAGATGCTTCTCCTCTTTTCATTGAAAACAGAGGACAGCTGGCTAGCCATGACGGAAAGGCCATGAAGGACATAAGATATTATATGTCTGCCAAGGGCGCCCAGGTCTATTTCCTAAAGGATCGGATCGTTTATTCCTTTAAAAAAGAAAAGGAACAATTTTCCGAAGCAACAGGAAAATTAAAGGACCAGGGTAAAAACAACAAGGTGAGCTCTGAAGAGCAAACTGTTGTCCTTCATTTAAAAGGAGGAAATAAAAGTCCTGAAATTCTTTCTGAAGAAAAAGCAGAAGGTCATTTCAACTTTTATTATAAACATTGTCTGGAAGGTATTACCAATGTACCGGGATACAGAAAAATTATCTATAAGAAAATATACCCCAACATTGACCTTATTTTTTATGCAAGTAACCAGGGACTTAAGTATGATTTTATAGTTCATCCTGGAGGTGATCCTTCCAAAATAGCAATGGAATATGAAGGTATAGAAGGAACTGCAATTAGCAGCAATGGGCAACTTCTGATCAATCATAGCTTAGGAAAAATCGAAGAACTTAAACCTTATACTTATCAGACAATCAATAATCAAAAGGTTGAAGTAGCTTCTGATTTTAAATTAATAAACAATAAGACGGTTGGATTTAATTTATCCCGTTTCAACAAAAACCAAGACCTTATTATAGATCCATTCGCCACCTACTATGGTGGAACTGGTCATGACGAAGCTGTTGATATTGCTACAGACGCGGCAGGCAATATATATATGGCCGGAAATACATACAGCGATGATTTTCCAACTCAAAATATTTCAGGAGGATATAATCAAACTGCATTTTCCGGATACCAGGATGTGTTTATAGTTAAATTCAATAACAATGGAGTTCGCCAGTGGGCTACTTATTTTGGTGGAAATGATGATGATGTGCTGACAGGTATCGGAGTAGACGCAAACGGAAATATAGCCATTACAGGAAGTACAACAAGTAATGATTTCCCGGTAAAAACACTCTCTGGAGGTTATCAGCAACAATTCAATGATGAATATATCAAAGAAGCTTTTATTGCAAAATTTAATACAGGTGGCGCCCTTCAATGGAGTACCTACTTTGGTGGATCAGAAGATGAAGAGGGTGGAGACATTGCAATTGATGGATCCGGGAACATCATTGTTACAGGATCTACACATAGTACAAACCTTCCTGTTAAAAGCTTGACCGGAGCACTTAACGTTTCTACTTCCTTTGGAACCGGCGATATTTATTTCGCTAAGTTTGATGCAAATGGCGCCAGACTTTGGGCCAGTTACTACGGTGGATACTCTATTAATCCAAGTGGAATTGCTATAGATGCCAACAACAACTTCTGGATCACAGGAGTTACCTCTTTCGGGTTTACCGGGAAAACAGTCTCCGGCGCATACAATCAAAGCATCAACTTCTCCGGAACAAATATTTATGATGCCTTCCTGATGAAATTCAACAGCAGTGCATCGCTCGTTTGGGCCACCTGCTATGGAGGGAATGGAATGGAAACTGCAGGTCGTATCGCAATTGATGCAGGCAATAACGTACTAATCACTGGAGGTACTGCAACTGCTGATTTCCCCCTTCAGAATCTCACCGGAGCTTATAACCAAACTTCTAATGCCGGTGGTGAAAGCGATGCGTTTATAGTAAAGTTTTCAAACGCTGGAGCTCGTTTATGGGCCACTTATTATGGTGGAACAGGCAATGACTATGGAACTGCCATTGCTTCTGATAAATCTAATAATATCCTTGTAGGAGGTTATTCATCTCAAGGTAATTTACCTACACTTGCAATAGCCGGAGGATATAATCAGTCTCAGGGATCTACACAATATGATGATGACGGTTTTATTCTGAAATTTAACAGTTCTGGTGCAAGGCAATGGGCTACTTATTATGGAGGAAGCTATGACGATCAGATCAGATCAATTACGTCTGATGGAAATGGTAATGTCATAGCTGCAGGGTATTCCAATAGCGAATCTCTTCCAGTACAATCAAATGCAAATGGTTATAGCCAGGGAAATGATTATAGTACCAAAGCTATTATAGTTCAACTCTCACCTAATGGCGTTTTGTCTTCCGGACAAACAGCCCAAACCATCACATTTAATCCACTGCCTGACCGAAACTTTGATGATTATATTACACTGAATGCTTCCTCAAGTTCAGGTCTTCCTGTAACATATACAGTCTCTGGACCGGCACAGCTTTATAATGGAGAAGTATCCTTTACTGGTATTGGAACTGTTACTATTCAGGCTTCCCAAAATGGGAATGCCACGTATAAAGCTGCAGATCCTGTAGTAAGAACATTCTGTGTTAATCCAACCCGCCCATATGCCATCCAGGGAGAGGAAAGTTCCTGTCTGGGAGAACAAATCTACTCATCTTCAAACCTTGATGGGGCAACCTTTCATTGGCTGGTTTCTTCCGGTGGAACCATCACCAAAAATGAAGGTCGAACCATTACCGTTAAGTGGAATACTCTGGGGAATCAGACTGTTTCACTTTACATCAATGGCAATTGTGGAAAGAACAGTGATACCATTTCTAAAACTATATCAGTGGTATCATTGCCTCCATTAGGAACTGTTACAACTGTTCATCCGGCAAACGATGCAAATAATCTGACGTTGCCAGTGATTTTCACCTGGAATAAAACAGCTAATGCGACAAAATATGACCTTTATTACGGTAACAATGATTTTTCATTAACCTATCCTTATGCAAACAATATTACAGATACTTCTTATAAAGTAACCTTCGGAATTGATTATGGGGTACCATACAAATGGAAAATAGTTGCAAAATCAATATGTGAAACAAAGGAAAGCACTGTAAAGACATTTACACTAAATTGTGTAACTCCAGCTCAGCCCGCTGCCATATTTGGTTCTTCCTCTGTATGCCCTGGCGAAGAGACCTATTATGTTGAACAGCAACCTGGCGTTGATTACAACTGGAAGGTTTCCGGAGGAGGCACCATAACAGGTTTTGGAAGCTTTGCATCCGTAAACTGGACGTCAACAGGAACTTTTACCATCACAGTGACGCCCTCAGTAGCATGTGGAAAAACAGGTACTGCAAAAACATTGACTGTTACTGTCGCAGACAAACCTGTTCCTGCTGCGGCTTCCAATATGATTCCTGCTGATGCTGCAACAGATCTTGCTTTGCCATTAACCCTTTCCTGGTCAGCAAGTCAAAATGCAGACAATTATGATATCTTTATTTGGAAGGATGGCAGCTCTAAACCAAATAGTCCGATGTACAAGGAAATAACCTCAACAAGTTATGTTCTTAACTCCGGATTGGAATTTGGGAAGCCCTATAAATGGCAAGTTGTAGCAAATAATAGCTGTAAATCCAAAGAAAGTGCGGTACAGACATTTACTCTGAATTGTATTACTCCTCAACAACCATCAGCTATCTCAGGAGAGACACAAACTTGTCCTGTAAAAAAATCATACAGTATCCAAGGAGCTGATGGAATAGAATATGCATGGTCAGTGACAGGTGATGGAGTAATTTCCGGATCAGGATCATCAGTAGAAGTCTCCTGGATCACACCTGGCACTTATACATTAACCGTTAACCCTTCAGTAAAATGTGGTAAGACAGGAACTGCACGTACTTTACAGGTAACAGTTATCAATTCTCCTGTTCCTGTTGCTGTATCAGGAATGACTCCAGCAAATGGTACAGAAAATCTTACCCTTCCATTAGACCTCTCATGGTCAACTGCAAAGGACGCCACTTCTTATGACCTTTATCTGTGGCAAAAAAGTGAATCAAAGCCGGGCTTACCTTTCAGAAGTAACATCACAGGAATCACCTATAGAATAACAGAAGAGCTTGCAAAGGGTGTAATATACAACTGGCAGATAGTAGCTAGAAACACATGTAAACAAACAGAAGGACCAGTTCAAACCTTTAAGCTTTTATGTACTGTACCGGATCAACCTTCTGCAATAAGCGGTCTGACAGACGTTTGTCCTGGAGAATGGACGTATTCTGTTAACAGTCAATTCGCTACTAAATACGAGTGGCAGGTTTCAGGCGGAGGATCGGTTACAGGAACAGGAGCATCTGTAAAGGTAAACTGGACTACAACCGGAACATTCAATCTTACTGTAACACCCGTTGCTGACTGTGGTGAAAGAGGAGCTTCCAAAACCATAGAAGTATCCGTCAAAAGCCCTGTTACACCCGCAGCTATCACCGACATGAAGCCGGCAGACGGAGCAATCAATGCATCGGTACCAGTAAATCTAACCTGGTCTTCCTCTTTTGGTGCTACTTCATATGACCTGTACATATGGCCTGACTCAATAACTTCAAGACCATCATTTGCTTTCGCATCGAATATTAGCGGACCTGCATTTGCTGCCAAATCCGGTTTAGCAAATAATATTTTTTACAAGTGGCAGGTAATAGCGAAAAACAACTGCAGATCTACCGAGAGTTCTGTGCAAAGATTCAAAACCATTCCACTACCTGATTTGCAGATTGTAGACACGACAATTCCTAGATCTGCGAATGGGGGAACTCCTATTGAGCTTATCTGGGAAGTTAAAAATACAGGTCTGACTTCAACCGGAAGTGCTGCATGGCAAGACAGAGTATATCTTTCTACTGACCTTGACTTAAGAGCGGCTGAGGATCAATTACTGGGAACATTTGACAACATTAGTTATCTGCAACCTAATAAATCCTATATGCAGCGCCAAGAAGTAATACTCCCTTCAGTACCTGGCACTTATTATCTGTTTATTATTACAGATAACATACATGCTACCTGTAGCGGAACCCTTACAGGAGACAAATGCTCAACAGACAGGACCACTGGTGGAAGCCATGTACTTGAAAGCAATGAACAAAACAATTATATATATAAAGTCATTACTATAAATCCCTCACCAGCTGCAGACCTGGCAGTTACCAGCGTAGGAGTACCAACTTCAGTATTTAACGGAAGTAAAATCAATGTTACCTATCAGGTGAAAAATATTGGCCAGGCCAATGCTGTTGGAAAGAAATCTTATGCGAGTGGAGTTATTCCTATAGTTACCGGTAGTATTGGAGGAGGATCATACAGAGGAGGAGCTGCCCCAAGCTGTTATGATCAGTACTGGAACGACATGATCTATCTTTCCGAAGATGAATCCTATTCTCCTGAAACTGATGTTTATGTCGGCTATTCATTTGTTGCCCTCAAAAGCAAGACACAAAGAGATATTTGTATGAACTTTGCAGGTATACCGCTTGCAATGGACAGTTCATATACAATGACAAGTGAAATCAATCTGCCTCCTAAATATGTAGGCAAATACTATATCCTTGTAGTTGCAGCAGACAAAGAAGGTGTTGATGAAGCTTCTCGTTATGGAAATAACATTAAGGCAAGTGAGCAGATTACAATTAACCTCACTCCTCCTCCTGATTTTTCTGTTACTAAAGTTGATGTTCCGGCTACAGCAGTTGCTGGCAAAGAAGAATTCTTCTCTTATACAGTAAAAAATATAGGAGCAAACGGACCTCATAAATCAGAGAATGTCTGGTACGATAATATTTATATTTCGAAAAAAAATACTTTCAACAAAGATTCATCAATCAGTATTGGTAAATTCTACAAAACGAACAGTCCTGCATTCCTTGCAGACTCAAGTTATACCAATACTAAGCAGATAAAAATTCCGGAAGGTATTGCAGGAAATTACTACGTATATGTGGTGACCAATGAAGAGTTCAAAGTCTTTGAACATACCTATACAGCCAATAACATTTCAAGAAGTGCTGGAACTATAAATATTTCGGCAGGATCTTATCCGGATCTATCGGTATTGTCTGTTGAAATTCCTGACACTATTTATGCAGGAAGAGAATTCACGGCAAAATATCAGGTCAAAAACATCGGAACCGGAAGAATTACAGCAAACTATTCTGATTACTTATACTATTCTTCAACATCTACATGGAATCCTGTACATGTTTTAAGGAGTAATTATTTAACAGGAGTATTTGAGCCTGAACAAATCAAAAATCTGGAACTGAAAGTTACGGCTCCTGAAAGCATCGGAGAGGCCTGGTTCTTTGTTTATTCAGACCCTCACAATTATATATTTGAAAACGGAAGTGAAGCAAACAACCTGAAAGGTATTTCAAAGAGTGTATACATCAAATATGCTCCTCTGGAAGCTGACTTGTCAGTAGCTTCTCTGACCGTGCCTCCTGCAGGGAATTCCGGAAGCAAACTCAAAATTGACTGGAGGATAAACAATATTGGCAATGATATTACCAAAGCCAATTCATGGTCAGATGGAATTTACCTTTCTGCAGATTCAGCATTGGATGTAAATGATAAAGCCTTAGTTGTAAATAATTTCAGAAACAGTCCTCTGTCACCAACGGAAGGTTATAATGCATCTGCTGAAGTTGATCTACCAAAAGGTCTATCAGGAAAATACTTTATATTCCTGGTGACGGATCCGACAAAGACGGTCATAAATGATGCTTCAGAAAAAAATAATATTGCTGCTAAAGCCATCAACCTTACTCCAAACCCTGCGGCTGATCTGATTGTAACTTCCTGGAATGCTCCTTCTGAAGCTTATGCAGGTCAGACTATCACAGTTAAATATACTGTTAAAAACCAAGGTGGTACAGCTGCTCAATCTATTTACAGAGACATCAAATACTGGACCGACGCGATATATGTGGCTCTTGATCCTGCATTGGCTTCTCAATCAGGAGTTGTGCAGGTAGGAAAATCAGGTTACAATCAGGTATTGAAGAAAAATGAAAGTTATACGGATAGTATTGAAGTTAAACTTCCCGATTATCTGAATGGTGATTATTTCATTTTCTATAAAGCTGATAATCAAAATCAGGTCTATGAAAATAACCAGGATGATAACAACCTGTCCATTGGATTACCAATTAAGATTTCTACCGCAGCACCGGCTGACCTGGTGGTGAAGAGGCTAAACCTCACTCCTTCAGCATATCTTGGTGATACGATTCAGGCTTCTTATTCTGTGAGAAACATAGGAACAGTGCCTGCAATAGGAAATCTGCGCAACAATGTATTCTTATCCAAAGACCTTATTCTGCAGACCGACAAGGATATGCTGGTAAATTATGATTACACATCTATCAAACTTTTACCTGGTGATTCGATAAGAGGAACATTCTCTGCTCCTTTAACAGGAATAACTCCGGATGTATACAATGGATTGCTTCAGACCAACAGTTCCAATGCTGTGAATGAAATCAATACCAACAATAACACCGGAACAAGCAGCAATACACTGACAGTAAAAGCACGCTCATTATATCTTGATGTAGTTGAGAATACTGTGCTTACACCTAAAGACAGATTGTACTATCAGGTAAATGTGGAAGCTGATCTTGACCTTATATTTACTCTGACAAGTGATCAGTCTTACGGATTGAATGAAGTATATATAGCATACAACCGTGTGCCTTCAAGCACTGATTTTGATTTCAAATACACTGAAACAAACAGACCTAATCAGAAAGTACTGGTACCTCAAACACAAGTCGGTAATTATTATATCCTGATCAGATCTTCTGTAGGTTATAATGGAAATCAGAAACTGAAACTGCTTGCTAAAGCCCTTCCATTCTCCATTCTGAGCATTACTCCTAGTCAGATGGGACAAGGCATTGTAAGCGGGGTATTAAATGGAGCAGGTTTCAAAAACGGTGTAAAAATTGTTTTAAAAAATGGCAATGCGACAGTGGCTACTGCTAAAGTGGTTAAAATGGTTAGCAGTATGGAACTACAGTTACGCTGGGATCTGACTTCAACACCAAAAGGCATTTATGATGTTGTGGCTATCAACCCGGATAACAAAGAACAGGTTCTTGTTAAAGGAGTGGTTGTTGAAGCAGCTAAAGCCTATACTATCGATTACATCCCTCAGGCTCCAAGTATTCTGAGAAAAGGTAAAAGCGGATTCTATACCTTTACCTTTAGAAATACTTCTAACATAGATATACCTGTACTGCATGGAGACCTTACAGTTCTTGAAAAAACAGAAGTGGTCGAAGTTCAGAAACTTGAAGGTAAAATCATCACAGGAAAGGATTATCCTCTTGATATTGATCTTCCCAATACGGACTATACAGAAATAGGGGGAATCAAGTTGATACCATTTATTTCAAGAGATCTTGCACCAGGAAACCAAATTACACTTGCTGTAAATCTCGGACTAAGAGAGTTTAACTACAACAATTTCCCTTTATCCGTAAGACTTTACGCATATGATCAGCAACACCTGATGAACAAATTAAATCAGGACCTTGAACTTATGCGACTTGGAATACTTTCCAGTCCCGAACTTCTAAAAGCAGACAAAGTAGATGGTTTAGTTGAAATAGCGGGTAACAGAAAAGCTTTTGTTGACCTGTTCTTAACTCCTTCATTCAACAACGGATTATTAACGGAGTCAGATACCGTAGGCTTTGATTTCGCTTGTCATAGCTGTCTTGATGCAGAAGGGTTGAATGCTGCATATCCAAAAGACAATGATACAGCTGGAGTTACTTTCAACTATGATCCTGGAGCAAGCCCTGGAACAGCTAATCTGCCATCAGCCGTTTTCGGTCCGGGACAGGATTATCTGTGGGAAATCAACAAATACAATGGTGCATCCGGCGCTGATCCTGGCTTTGATTTGATTAAAGTCCAAGGAAGCATTAATGTTACAGCAACTGCTGCGAATCCTTTTGTAGTCAGAATTTCATCTCTGGACGAAGACAACTACCCTGGATACCTTTCCGGCTGGTGGCCTTCTGTAACCAAGAGCTGGCCAATTGCAGTAGCAGAAGGTGGGATCAAGCCATTTGAAACTTCCAAGATTTCAATTGACACTTCGAGATTTGTTGCCCATAACTATACTTATGGAGGAAAATTCTCTTTAAAACTTCAGGGTACCGATACATTATTACTTGAATTCACTCCAAGAATACCTAAACCGGGAGAAGCTGGTATACCTGGCGCTCCGGGAGGATATGGCCAACCTGGAAGTCCTGGCGGACAAGGCGGACCTGGAAACAGTACAACTCCTGCAGGACCTGGTGGACCTGGTGGATCAGGCGGACCTGGTGGAGGAAGCGGTGGTCAGGGTGGACCTGGTGGATCCAGCACAACCGGACCTGGTGGTACTGGTGGCCCGGGTGGACCTGGCGGACCTGGTGACGGAGGTTCAACAAGTGGTGGGTCCGGTGGTGAAGGCGGATCTGGCGGTACAGGACCTGGCGGCACAGGACCTGGTGGAGAAAGCGGACCAACAGGAACAATCAATCCTGGACCAGAGACAACTCCTCCTGGAACTCCTCCAGGAACACCTCCAAGGAAAAAACCGGGAAGCAGAACAAAAGGACCTGGTTCTTCCAGAACAAGCAAATATTATGTCCCTCCAAGACAAAGGACGCCAAGCGAGCAGGAACTACCTCCTCCTCCACAGCCACCTTGTAATGAGAGCAATACGTCAAGTGATATTTGTAAGAAATCATTTGATGTAACAAACCAGGTTGTAAAAGTGGCTACCAAGGCGAGCGACCCATATTCTGCTGCAATATCAGTAGGATCAACATTATTCCCAATAGATAACTGCTATGCAAATGCAGTGGTGGGAGGAGTTGCAGACGGACTTAACGGAGCATTATCTGCAAAAGAAGCTAAAGGATTTAACCCTGCTATTTCAATGAGCATCGCTGCCAATGCGATCAAATTTACAGTAGCTGTAACCCTTTGCTCTGAAACCAATGAAGAAGTTAAGAGACGTGGTCAGATGATTATTGATGGAATCAACTGTGTGAATTCATCCAGTGGTGTTGAGTTCTTTATCAACGTTGCTACATGTATAGGAAAAGAATTCTTCTGTACCAATATCCTCAGCTCTTGTGATCCGAATGAAATCATCGGGCCTGTAGGGTATGGACCGGATAGAATGGTTGCTTCTTCACAGCCTATGTCTTATAAGGTTACCTATGAGAATGACTCCGCAGCAGCGACCACTGCAGCACAGAGAGTTTCCATTACTGTTCCTTTGGATGACCATCAGAATCCGCTAAGCTTCAGAGTTGGGAAATTTGGTTTCGGCAAATTCAACTTTGAAGTTCCGGCAAACCAGTCAAGTTATTTTACCACGCTCGACCTTCCGGATTCTCTAGGCTACGATGTAGAAGCTATTGCAGGAGTAGATGTGATTAAAAACGAACTGTTCTGGACATTCCAGACTATTGATCCTGCAACTGGCTTGCCTCCTTCCAATCCATTGAAAGGATACCTGCCTATTAATGATCTGTTTGGAACTGGAGAAGGTTATGTAACTTACTCTATCCGTCCGAAAGAAAGCGTTCAGACCGGAGATACGGTAAGAGCAAGAGCTTCCATTGTATTTGATACCAACGAACCTATTATCACTAATCAGGCAAGTAATACTCTGGATGCTAAAGCTCCTGTCTCTTCAGTCAATATTTTACCTGTCGAGATTGATTCAACTACCCTGATAACGGTGAAAGTTGAAGACGATGAAAAAGGAAGCGGGCCAGGAAATTATGATCTATATGTTTCTGAAAACGGAGGGCCATATAACATTCTGGCTCAGAAATATTCAGCAGACAGACCTTATCTGTTCAAAGGTACTCCTGGTTACAACTACTGTTTCTTCTCTATAGCAAGAGACAACACAGGTAACATCGAGCGAATGAAAACAAACGCAGAAGCATGTACACATATTAAAGGAGGTTCTTCTGACATTACACTCCTTTCACCTAACGGAGGAGAAAGCTTCTGCTCTGGCGCTGCTATCAATATTTCATGGTTAAGCACAGGAACCAATCCTGTTGACCTCTCGTACTCTGCTGACAGCGGTAAAACGTATACAACGATCGTTGAAAATCAGACAGCGACAGGAACATATATATGGACTTTACCTGAATCGGTTACTGCTTCTGATAATTACCTTATCAGAGTAACAGATAGCGAAGTGACTGCAAAAGCAGATTCCAGTGACAAAGTATTTGCTATTGGAAAAGTTAATAGTGCTAATGCTGGGTCTGATGAAACTATATGTAAAAGTGCTGCTCCATACAGCCTCAGCGGGTACAGCCCTGAAGGAGGAGTCTGGACAGGTAACGGAGTCAGAGCAGATGGATTGTTTGATCCATCCCAGGCAGGTATTGGTACCCATGCAATCAAGTATAGTGTTAATACAGACAACTGTCTGACCACTGTAAGCAAGAACATAACAGTAACCGAATCCCCTGATGTTACACTTGAAACAATAACTCCTGTTGATCTGACGACACCTGCTTTTGCTCTTACAGGAGGAAAACCTGTCGGAGGTGTTTATTCGGGAATGGGAGTTGTTAATGGAACGTTTGACCCTGCAATAACAGGTACAGGTTCATTTAACATCACCTATACATACCAAATAGGTGATGCATGTGCAGGTACTGCAACTCAGGTAATAACTGTAAATACATCCGTAGAAGCACCTACTAACCTTACAGGAAAGGCAGTATCAGCAACACAGATCAATCTTAGCTGGCTTGATAACTCCACGACTGAGTCAGGATACATTGTTGAACGCTCTGATAACGGAACGGACTTTGAAGTGATTGCCACATTGCCGGCAAACAGCACAAGCTACAGTGATAAAGACCTTACTCCGGACAATGTTTACTTCTATAGAGTAAAAGCTGTTAATTCAACAGGAGTACATTCAGTATATAGCAATGTAATTAAAACAGTTGCAGATCCTGTTGCGATTCATCCGTCGCTTTCTGAAAGCATCTATATGAAATTGTATCCGAATGTTGTATACAGCAGTTTTACACTGGAATACAATTCAATCGGAGCAAATCAGAAGGTGCTGGTATCAATCTACAATACGCTCGGAGTATTGCTGATGCAGAGAGAGATCAGCGGTACAGCAGGTAACTTCCAGTCAGACTTTAATGTTGTAGGTATGACTACAGGAACCTACTTCCTGAAGATTACTGATGGAAATGACCAGTATATAAAAACCTTTATTAAAGAATAGAGGCTCATTATCTTAAAAAAGCAAAAAGGCTGTC
This sequence comes from Sporocytophaga sp., assembly GCA_024707265.1. Classification (GTDB taxonomy): domain Bacteria; phylum Bacteroidota; class Bacteroidia; order Cytophagales; family Cytophagaceae; genus Sporocytophaga. The sequence goes on from JANQAB010000003.1 coordinate 583,799, forward strand.
TCGTATTGGGACAGCCTTTTTTATTGAACGCTTGTTTTTATAATTTAATTACCCCAGGAATCTGGTTAAATCAACTTAAAGTTTTATGGTTATTAAGAAATTGCTTAAGCTGCAATTGCTTTAGCTTTTTGATCACTATCAATTCTAATAACTTCAAGATACTTCCCCCTTACTACCATATATACTTCCTGGTTTAAATATCCTTCAAAAACCTGAAGAATAGCATCTGTTATCTTTTTCTGATTGGAGTGATAAAATTTCAAAGATGCCTTAGAAACCAGGCCATCTCTCGTCTTATAACAAAATGGCTTAAGAAAGGAAGGTAAACCTGAAATAAGGTAAACTAATTCTTCAGAGGACAGGTCCTTTATCATTTCCTGAAAAAAGATTTTCAGAAGATCTTCTGATAATTTCATGTCTATAGTAACAGAGAGTCTGAGCGCCAAATCGCGCAGCATAGTACTTGAAACGCCTTTATACTTGATAAGCATAAGCCTGCATTATTTAAATTCAATTATATTAAGAATAAAAATTAACGCCCTACTCAGAAATAGCTGAAGGCGTCCTGAGGCTAAATTACCAGACATTTCCTATCCTAAAAATGACAAAAGCAGTTCAAAAAAATGATTTGTATCATCTTTCTGAACTCCTCAACCATTAAATTCCTATCAGACATTAGAATTCAGCAATGCTAATCCATATGCAAGTGCCTGATTATTATATAACTCTTCAGCTATCTTATCACTTTCAATGTGGTACCTGGCGCCTATATATTTCACAATCACTCCATTATTATCCAAAACAGGTACAATAGTGGCATCGACCCAATAATGGCTCCCGTCTTTTGCTCTGTTTTTGATAATTCCTCTGAAAACTTTTCCGGCCTTTATCGTTTGCCAGAACAACTTAAAAAGCTCCTTCGGCATATCGGAATGTCTGAATATATTATGAGGCTTACCTATCAGTTCTTCTTTAGAATATTTTGAAACTTCACACAGCTTTATATTTGCCATAAGGATGTTTCCATACTGATCCGATTCTGACATAATTGTAGTGAGGCCAAATACGTCTTCCCGAACCTGAAGAGCAGCTTTCATTGTTTCCAGCTGAATCATGCTCTTTTGCATTTCTTCCTGAGAGCTTGCCAGTTCTTCCATGCTTTGCCTGAGCTCTTCTTCCTGGACCTTCAGATTTGCTGCCTGAATCTGTGATTCAATAAGTAAGCTCTTAGATTCCGCAGTTTTGTAGGCTATTGGTATTATATCACTGACAGACTTTACAAACTCAAGATGCTGTGTTGTCCATTTTTTTACATTAAAATGATTTTCACATCTAATGATTCCAGCCAGCTTTTCGTTGATAAAAAAGGGTACTTCCAATAGTGATTTTGTTATTCTAAACTCAGCATGTCTTTTATGGAAATCAGTAATTGCATTCGTTTCAAGTGTATCATCTATAACTATAGATTGCCCCTTTTCCAGAGTTTTCAGGTATATGGGAAATTCGTTTACAGAAAATTCCTGACCTGATACATATTCCATTTTGCTATGCAGAAATAAGTTTTCAAGATGAATCTTGGCTGTCCTTTCATCATAACTCCAGATTGAAGCCTGATTGATCTGAAGTACATCCACCAATACAATAGTGATTTCCTTTAAAGAAGCTTCAAGGTTTCCATCCTGAATATTTTTGCTTTTAGCAATCTTCATTAGTTTAGAAAGCATTTCTCTGTTCTTTTCAGCCTCCAAAGAAAGCTCCCTTTCCCTCTGTAATATTTCTTCTGTCAGCTTCTGATTACGCTCCATCTCTTCCTGCGTGGTTGCCAGCTCTTCCATATTCTGTCTCATTTCTTCCTCCTGAGCGCGCATATGCTCTGCCTGCATTTGAGTTTCATGCAACAAATTTCTTGTCTGCTCATTGATCTTCACAGAAGCAATGGTCGATGCGATACTTTCACTTAACTTCTCAACAAACTCAATCTGGTAAGGTAAAATATTTTTAAATGAAGCGATCTCTACAACACCTAATACCTGATCATTTACAATAAGAGGAACAATCAATATATTGGTAGGACGGGCTTCTCCCAGCCCTGATGTAATTTTGATATAATCATTTGGCACCTCTGACATATATATACTTGCCCTTTCGAGCAACACCTGACCAGAAAGTCCTTCACCAGGATTAATCCTCTGGTCAAAATATTTCTTTCTGTCATATGCATAACATGACACTAACCGAAGATGTATATCTTCCGGACTATCGTCTTGTAGTAAAAACAAAGCACCCTGATTAGCTCCCAGGTATTTAACAAGTATTCTGATAATGTTATCTGAGAGTTCAGATAGGTTGTGATTGGATCTCAAAATTTCAACAAACATTGCCAGACCCTCGGTAATCCATTTTCTTTCACTTTCCTGCCGAGCTATCCTCTTCATTTGATCACGCATGCTTATCAGCGAAGAGGCCAGGGCATTTTGAAAAATCTGATTGGTCTTCTCCTCTTCTTCATACAAAACATCAAGGTTGCCCTGCTCTATTTCCTTCACAAATTTTGCAGCTGATCGAATATCAAATTCCTTGTCAACATTCGTCTTTAACAGGCTATTGAGAGCTTTTCTTTTAATCAGGACAAAGGGAAAATTTTTCATAATACATTAAACAATTGGTGTATAAAAAGTCTATCAACTATTATATTAAGTCAGATATATTCTGAGTTGTCGGTACTTTATCATAAAAATTTTAACTCATTTTTGAGAAAAAATAACTTCAGAAAAAGGTTTGATTTATTACAATTTGTAACACATTATCACATCCTATTCCTGCTTTTCAACATGAAAAATTAGTAATGATCACAAATTAATTCAATGACATTTATCATTTTTCAAAAAGTGATAAATGTCAGTATTCTATCTAACCTGTTAATGACCAATACCATTAAAAATACTTTAATCAGCAGTACCCGGATTTTGTCGATAAAAAGTCAATATACACTAAAAAATAACTTCCTATAATTACATTTTATACCAAAAAACATTACAATAATTTCTGCTAAAAAAACAATGACTTTACCTTATTACTTTACCTGAAAATGAATATGATCATCATGTCTCACCGCCTGGCAGCCATGAAACCTGATTTTTTTCGGATTGAAGGTTCAATCTTTGCTTTAAATGCGGTTCAATAAAAATCTTACTGACATGCTCCTCTTTTATCAAGAGCTCTAGTAAGGATTTAGTACGTTCAGCATCAAATTTAAAATCAGACTTACTATTTTGAGGAATGATGTATTTCAAAAAACTGTACTGCAGATAACCTTTGCTTTTACAAAAGTCAGCAGTGTTTACTTCCCCCTGCTGTGGTTCTTCACAAATTCCATATCCTATGAAGGAAGGACTTTCATTGCTTTCTTTTCCTGAATGACTGTTAATATAGAAAAATGCCAGGTCAAGCTTTTTGCCATCACTATGACTCAAATGAGGCATCAAAGGAAATTGATCTATAAAAGGAAAACAAGCATCCAGATATCTAACTTCAGATCCAGAATACTTCTTACCCATTTCATCAGAAACATTCAGTATTGCTCTTCTAAGCTCTGGTTTCACATAATTACGATTGAGTACCAAGGTGATTTTATTCAATGGCTTCAGATGAGTTGCAGAAAACACAGGAAGAGGAACCCTGCCAAATAAAGCTGCTATTGGTGGTACAATAACAAAAGTTGAAATCAAATACAAAACTACAAACGAGGTCAATTTTAATAATGTAAATGCAACTTTACCTTTAATCTTTTTATCCAGAGATTTAAAAATGTAAAGGGTTAATAAATATACTAACCCTCCAATCTGACTGATTACCGTGAGTACACAGAAAATAAGTATTCTGACAATTATTCTGACTTTATTCATTCCAAAGAATGGATATAACTATTTATCAAAATAAACGGTAAGACCCAAAATGAGAACATGCAACAGTGCCACTATCCAGAACACTTTAAGAGATGGCTTGGCGATTGAGCTTATCTGAGCTTTGATTTTTTCCGCTATAGTTGCCTGAATGCTAAAATCGGAATCCTGGAAATCGATACCATCAAGGCTTAATTTTTTAAACCCATAGTCCAGCACCTTTTTTCTGGATCTTATTAGCATTAGCATCTTTTCTGATCTCATCCAACAATCGGGTTTTGACAGTTACTCCGTCAATTCCATATCTAAGCCAATCTGGTTGCTTTGAAGAAATTTGTTTAAAACCTTTGGCTACTAAAGGTTCTACAAAATCCGCCAGTTTATTTTCCCAGATAAGGTAGATGGATGATTGTAAAGCATATTTATTTGCAAGCATGATATAAATAACCACAAGAACTATGGAGACAATAAGCAGAAGGTTACTCCATACATCCCCTACTGGTGCGGCTGCCAGATAAGTATCATTTGAAACATTATCCTGTACCGATGATGTACCTCTGATAATTAAAGCAGTAATGATACCAACCAATGACAATGTTACACCTATAAGGACCGCCTTTAACCAGCTAAAAAAAGACTTCCCTGCGATGGAAGTAAAGAGTTTTAAATTTTCGTTCATACTATTAAAAAAAGAAGTTAAGTTTAAAAATAATCAAAAATTACAACCTAAATAAAGTCTAAAAATCTGAAAAAGAATAATGAATTGAAAATAAGAATTCCTGAATTATATATAAACTTCTTTATGATGAATGAAAAAATTTAATTCTTTTTTACCTGTCCAAAGTCATTTTAAGTTTTAGCAAAACCTCCTCAATAAATTTATTTCTTTCTGAACATCTGGCCTTTAACCGATCAATCTCCCTTTTTTTTAGCTCCAATTGAAAAAGCCTCTCTTGCAAATGCATAATCTTACGTTCCAGTTCAATCTGCCTTTGATTGATATATTCTAGTCTGTTCATAAAAAAATACTATTTAATATTAAACATTAATCCTTGAAGAATGTTATTAGAGTGTAAATAGTACCATTACAAATACTTAATTATCTAATTACAAAGGCTTAAGCAAATTACCAAAGGCAAGATCGTTCTGGCAACTCTGATAACTAAAAATGTTTTATTTTTTGATCTATATTTGAGTTTCAGACAGAAAAGATCTCACTAATATCTAACAGGAAATCTGTGAAACCGCACTTAACACATGAAGAATCTAATAGTTTCCCAATTATAGGAATTGGAGCCTCAGCAGGAGGACTGGAAGCTATTATGGAATTCTTTGACAACCTCAAACTGGAGGTTAACGCAGCATTTGTCATTATTCAGCATTTGTCTCCCGACTATAAAAGCATGATGCCTCAGCTTCTTTCCAAGCATACAAAAATGCGGATTTTTGAAGCTAAGGAAGATATCATTATTGAACCAGGCAGCATCTATGTAATCACTCCAGGCAGAAATATCACATTAAGCAACAACAGATTAAAGCTCCATGAAAAGATAGCCGGAAAAGTTCCTAACATGGCCATTGATATATTTTTCAAGTCTTTGGCAGATGAACGAGGCCCCAATGCAATAGGAGTCGTACTCTCCGGAACTGGCACTGATGGGACTAAAGGTCTTGAAGAAATTAGAAATGCAGGTGGCCTTGCTATCGTGCAGGATCCCCTTACCGCCAAGTTCGACGGCATGCCTAAAAATGCCATTGACACAGGCAATGCAGACATGATTCTCACAGTAAGTCAAATTCCTGATGAAATTATCAATTTTCTTCATGACATTCCCGGAAATATTATTCCAGGCAGATTGTCTGATGAGGAAGAAGTAATCATTCACGAAATTCTGAGTATCATTCACAGGAGAGGCGGAAACGATTTTACATCCTACAAACCATCCACCATAAGTAGAAGAATCGCCAAAAGGATGGCTCTGAATAACTTTAAAAAGATTATTGATTACAGGGAATTCCTTCACACGAATAAAGAAGAACTTGATATACTTGCTCAGGACTTTCTTATTGGCGTTACAAAATTTTTCAGAGACAAAGATTCTTTCAATATTCTGGAGCAGGAAGTAATCCCTTCACTGTTTAATACAAATGAGAAAGAGATAAAAATATGGGTAGCTGCCTGCAGTACAGGAGAAGAAGCTTACAGTATTGCTATCCTTATGCAGGAGTATATCTTAAAACATGGACTTACGCATCAGGTAAAAATATTTGCAACCGATATCAATAAAGCTGCGCTGGAGACTGCATCCAAAGGGATTTATCCGGCTTCTATTGAAAATGATGTTTCAGATGCCCGTTTAAAAACATGGTTTGAAAAGTCAGGTGATCATTACAAAATAAATGGCCACTTAAGAAAGATGATCGTTTTCGCTCAGCACGATCTTATTAAAAATGCTCCCTATAGCAGAATAGATCTTATTTCTTGCAGAAACCTGCTCATCTATTTAAATCAGGGATTACAGAAAAATATCTTATCCAAGTTTTATTTCAGTATAAAGCCAAGCAGATATTTATTCCTCGGAACAAGCGAAAACATTGGAGAACTGAGCCAGGAATTTCATGAATTACATAAAAAACACAGAATATATCAGAAAACAAGTAACAAAAGAAAATTATCAGCTGAGAATTATGGAGGATTAGGAGGGTTCACGCTCCATAACCCTTCTTTATTTAAATTCCCGGAGTCTTCTCACAAGCCCTTTGCATTTCCTTCTGCTCCTGCACCTAACCTGACAGATTTGTTGCTTACTCATTCAGGCTTTAGTGCAGTCTGTATCAATGAGAACTATGAGCTGACCCAGGCTTCTGGTGACTATGAAAAGTATATTCATTTTAAGCCAAAACATCTTGAATTGAATATACTAAAAATAGTATCGGAAGAACTATCCATAATACTGGGATCTTCTATCCGCAAGGCAATCAAACATAATGAGACAATAAAACTTGATAGAATAACACTTCAGGAAGAGCATTCCAAACGGAACATACAAATCATTATTTCCCCAACCACAGAAAAAAAGACTGATAAAAAAATTTACTGGATATTCTTTAAAGAATTACCGGCTACGGAAACACCTTTAAAAGAGATCACCATAGACCTCAGCGAGCAAAAGTACATTACGTCAGAACGTATCATGGAGCTTGAAGATGAATTGGTGGAAACTAGAGAAAACCTTCAAACTGCTGTTGAAGAACTGGAAACCTCAAATGAGGAAATGCAGTCTTCAAATGAAGAATTGGTCTCTGCAAATGAAGAATTACAAAGTACGAATGAAGAACTTCAGTCACTGAATGAAGAGCTTCACTCTGTAAATGCAGAGTTTCAGATCAAGATAAAAGAATTGATTGAGCTTAATGATGATTTGAATAATTTCTTCAAAAGTTCTGACATATCTCAGATTTTCATCAACAAGGATCTAGTTATCAGAAAATTTACTCCTATTTCAGCAAAACAAATAAACCTTATTGAAACCGATATAGGCAGGCCTATTGCTCATATTTCTATTAACATCAACCACCCCAGGCTTATAGATGATATTCAGTATGTGATCAACACAAAATCCACGTTGCAAAAGGAGATCCAATCCTACAACAACTTGTGGTATCAGATGAAAATAATGCCCTATACCAAGCAGGATCAGACAGTGGATGGAGCAATTATTACTTTTATTGATATTACATATCTGAAGAGCCTGAACAATCTAATCTCAGGAGTCATCAACAGCTCACTCAACGGAATCATGGCTCTGGAACCAATCAAGGATGCCGATGGGAATATTACTGACATGAGCTTTGTACTAGCCAACAGCACTTTAGGAAAAATATTCAGAAAAAAAACGGAAGACTTTAATGGCAAACTTCTGAAGTCGGAGTTTCCGGAAATCATAACTCCAGAGATCTTTGAAAAACTTATAATGGCTTATGAAAACAACGACTTATTACATACTGAACAGTATAGCGAAAAACAACATAAGTGGTTTGAATTGTCAGCGGTAAAAACGGGGCTGACTTTAGTCATTACAATCGTTGATATTACCGAGAAGCGGGAAGCAGAGCTCAGGATCAGAGAAGCTTATGAAGAACTTAAAAAAGACTCAGAAAAACCTTCAGCAACTAAATGATCATCTGGAAGAAAGAGTTGAGAAAAGAACCAGAGATCTTACTATAAGTCAGGAACGCTACAAAGCACTTTCACTGGCCACCAACGATGCTATCTACGATTGGGAATTCTCCTCCAATACTGTATGGTGGAATGAAGGTTTCAAAAACATGTTCGGATATGAAAATACCGATGAAGCCAAAGGTATAGAATCAAGGTTTGAAAAGATACATCCTGAAGACCGGCACAAAATAATTGAGAGCGTACAAAACAGCATCACTCAGGGTAAAACTCAGTGGCAGGAAGAATACAGATTTGAAAAATCAGATGGAAGTTATTCCAATGTGCTGGACAGAGCCTACATTCTCCATTTCGAAGATGGAATGCCTTACAGAATAATCGGGTCAATAGTTGATCTTACTTCACTAAAGAAGACTCAGCTTGAACTTGAAAAAACAAATAAAAACCTTGTCAGAATTAATGCCGACCTTGATAATTTTATTTATACAGCCTCACACGACCTGAAAGCACCAATTCTGAACATTGAAGGGCTAGTTCAAACAATAAAACTGGAGATATTGCCAAAAAGCGAAGATGATGATTTTAAATCTCTTCTGGAAATGGTTGATATATCAATAGCCAAATTTAAAGAGACCATAAGAGACCTGACTGAAATTGCAAAAGTTCAGAAAGAGATTATGATAGATCAGGAATTAATAGACCTGAAGGAAACTATCGAAGAAACAAAATTATCTATATTAGATTCCTTTAATAAAAATAACGTTACCCTTGAAACCAATCTTCAGGTTCCTCTCATTCTATTTTCAAAAAAGAACCTTAGGAGTATCTTTTATAATTTTATCAGCAATGGTATAAAATACAGGCACCCTGACAGAGCCCCCCACCTTAAAATTTCCTCTGAAGCTATTGGTGAATTTGTAGCAATATCATTTAGCGACAATGGTCTTGGCATTGAAGAAGAAAAAGCTTGATCAGATGTTTGGTATGTTTAAACGCTTCCATGCTCACGTGGACGGTACGGGAATTGGATTGTATATTGTAAAAAAGATCGTGGAAAATGCAGGAGGAAAGATCAATGTGGAAAGTAAACTGGATAAAGGAACAACATTTAAAATTTTTCTCAAGACAAATAACATTCAACAACTGAGTGATGACTTAACGAATTCAAAAAAAATTACTCATGGAAAATAACCCTAGTAAAAAGAACTACGATTCAGAATTTTGCGGTAACCTGCCTCTGAATTTTATTAATACCATCCAACCCTATGGGGCACTTATAGTTCTTGAAAAAGTAAAATGGACAATTATACAAGTCAGTGAAAATATAAAAGAGCTATTTGATAAGGAGGTGCAGGAAGTACTAAACAATGCTCTGTCATCTTTTTTGTCAAAGGATGACTATGAAGCTCTTTTATTAAAAATCAATGATGATAGTTTAAGAGAAAGAATTCCTTTACACTTCAGCTTTAACAATCATGAATGTTTTGCAATTGCCCATTTTAAAGATGGTCAAGTGATCATAGAACTTGAAAGAGTTCCTGTTATCAAGAAGGATTTTTCTTACCTCTATCAAGACGTTAAATTCATTGTTGCAAAGCTCAAAAATGTTGATAGTATCACACAGATCAGTCAGATATCTTGCGAAGAGATCAAGAGAATATCAGGCTTTGACAAAGTCATGATTTATCAGTTTGACGAATCATGGAATGGGCAGGTAATTGCTGAAGCTAAAAATGAAGGTATGGATGCCTATTTAGGGCTAAGATTCCCCGCTTCTGATATCCCCAGACAAGCAAGAGAATTGTACTTTAATAATCCATACAGATTTATTCCTGACAGAAGTTATAAGGCTGTAAAGCTTAACCCCATACTGAATCCAAGTACTTTCAGATATACGAATCTCGGAGATTGTAATTTAAGAGCTGTAGCTCCGGTTCATCTTGAGTATCTTCACAATATGAAAGTTGAGACTTCTATGTCAACGCCTATAATAAAAAATGATAAGTTATGGGGCTTGATTTCCTGTCATCATAGAGTTGCCAGAGAAATACCATATGATTTAAGGTCTGCATTTGAGTTATTGTCTAACATATTATCTACCCAGCTTGTATTAAACGAAAAACAAAATGATCTGCTTGTAAGCTCTCAACTTAGTTCGATACAGACAAGACTTTACAGGCAAATGAACTCAACACCTAACTTTATCGATGGGTTGCTTGAAAATAATAATTTACTGGAGCTTCTTGACATACAAGGTGCTGTAGTAATTTGTAATGACAAAATCAAAGAATTGGGTAAAACTCCTGAATCTTCATTTATCAAAGAACTTGCTTATTGGCTGAAGGTAAAAAAGATTGATAAAACTTTTCATTCAGACACAACCCTGCTGGAACTTGATGCAAATTATAAATACAAAGAGGAAGCGAGTGGAATAATTGTGATTCCTATTTCTGGAAAACGAGGTGAATATATTGTCGGATTTCGTCCGGAAATCGTTCAGACTGTTCATTGGGGGGCAATCCTGATGAAGCCATTCATTTTGAATCTGATCAGAAAACTTATCATCCCAGAAACTCATTCAGCACCTGGAAAGAAACTGTTAAAAATACTTCCAAGGCCTGGACACCCCAAACACTAAAGGCTGCGGACGAACTTCAAAAATCGATTATTGATATTCTTAACAGAAGCCAGAACTAGTTGAGTAACCGAATTATTCTTTTAAGGATTTATGCTTCTTGATAAAATTAAAAAGCAAACCGCCGAAAATCATGCTGCTATGGAAAATAGTAATGTCATGAAGCCTGTAATGAATCGGGAGCTTAACCTTGAGTCTTACAAAAAGATACTCATTAAATTTTACGGCTTTTTTCAGCCGCTTGAAGATTCAATTAACCGTTTTTCTGACATCCATAATTATCTTCCTGATTTAGAAACTAGAAGAAAATCATATGCAATAAAAGAGGACCTTTACAGACTTGGCTATAAAAGTGAAATTGACATTTGTAAGGACCTACCCGAAATCAAAACTTTGTCTCAGGCCCTGGGATGTCTTTATGTAATGGAAGGTTCAACGCTCGGGGGCAGGATGATATCCAGAATAATCACAGAGAACCTTTTACTTGATAAAGACTCCGGGGTTAGCTTCTTCAGCGGGTATGGAGAAGAGACAGGCAAGAAATGGAAATTATTCTGTGTGGCATTAACAGAGTATAGCGCAGCAGCAAAGGACGATAACACAATCATCAACGCTGCAAATGAAACATTCATTAAATTTAAAAGCTGGGCAGAAACAGAATAGAAAAGGCATATAATGAGTTGCTTTTAAACCACAAATTATTAATATTGAATAATTCAATTCTGTTTTGTTCTTATGTTTATCACTTTTTAACCTTTTCAAACAACTAAACTTAATATTGCAATGAAAAAGATTGATAAAATTCTTCTCGTTGATAATGATAGCGTAAATAATTTTTTAAATGCCAGGCTTCTTAAAAAGCTTGAAATAGCTAACGAAATAAATGTAGCATTAAACGGAAGAGAAGCTATTAACCATCTTAATAAAAGCGCTACCTGTCCTGAGTTAATTCTTCTAGACATCAATATGCCTGTGATGGATGGCTTTGAATTCCTGAATTCCTATAAAACACATACTTCAAGTGATCCGGTAATTGTCGTTCTTACAACTTCTTCTAATGAAAACGATATCAATAAACTGGAAAATCACCCTTCAGTAATGGGATATCTTAACAAACCACTGACCGCAGAGAAGATTAATTTGGTTCTGGAAAAGCATTTTAGCTGATATATAAAAAATAAGGATCCTGATGGGATCCTTATTTTTATTCAACGATCATCAACTCTGTCCTACGGTTAAGCTGTTTATTTTTGGGGCTGTCATTAGGCACCATAGGCCTATTAGGTCCATAACCATTGCTGATAAGCCGATCTGCCCTTATTCCTTTTTTAATCAGGTATTCCGTAACAGTAGCAGCTCTCTTTTTAGATAACTCCATGTTGTATCCCCGATTACCATCGCTATCAGAGTGCCCGGATACTTCTAATTTTATATTGGGATATTTTAATAAAAAATTATAAATCCTTGTAAGCTCAATTTCAGATTCAGGTCTTAGGGAGGCTTCATTTACATTAAAGAATATATTTCTAAGCACAATGATAGTACCCTTTTTAAGAGGCTTCAGGTAGATATCCTCATCAATCTCTTCGTATTTATTAAGACCTGAAACATCAAGATTTTTTGAATAAAAAGAATAATTCTCCGATTCAACCGCAATATTGTAATTACGTCCGGTAGGTAAAGCAATGATATATTTACCTGAACTTTTATTTGGCAAAAATTTACCTACAGGCTTTTGAGTAGAATTATCAGATATCTCAATCTTAGCATCAATAGGTTTTAATGTCAACTCATCTATTACACGTCCTTTCCATACAACCACAGGAGCAAGAGCTACATTTCTTTCAAGCATGTATATATCTTTCTCTCCGCTCCCTCCTTCTCTTACAGAAGAAAAGTAAGCTCTTGAATTATCAGCAGACCACGTAAAATAAACGTCATCATCTGCAGTGTTGATCGGATATCCGATATTCTCAGGATTAGATAATATTTCACCAGTTTCAAGATCTATTTCAACCGAAAAAAATATCAAAACCTCCCATAGAGTTATAACTTCTCGAACTGAAATAAAGGGTCTTTCCATCTGCATGAATAAAAGGAGACAACTCATCGTCCGGAGTATTTACCTGTGGGCCCAGTAATATAGGAGTACTATACTCACCGTTATCCTGCATTCTGGTCATATAAATATCTGTACCACCTACGCCCCCAGGTTTATTACTTGTAAAAAACAAGACTTTATGATCGGAAGACAAACTTCCGCTCGATTCCCAGAAAGGGGAATTAATTCTAGGTCCGAGGTTTTTCGGAGATGACCAGTTTTTCCCATCCAGGTTACTTATATATAAATCACCACCGTTAGAAGTAGCTTTGTAAATAAGCATTTGTTGCCCATCGGCACTTAGACCTATACAAGCATCATGACTCTCTGTATTTATCTTACTCCCAACACCATCTGCAAGAGACCATGTTGTATCCTTTTTTGAAAAATAAATATCTTCATAATAATGAAAGTCTTCATGAAGCATCTGGCCAGTACTATTATCTCTTCGTGATGTAAAATAAAGAATGGATTCATCAGCAGAAATAACAGGATTGTAATCCGGAAACTTTGAATTCACATTAGGTCCAAGATTTTGTACTTTAATTTCCAGAGGCATTGCGATGAGCTTTATTCCGTTATGACAATTCCTGATCAGATTATCCAATTCCTGTACTCTGTTTCTCTCCGATCCTTTCAACTGCTGCTGAAATGCCGTGTAATACGGAATGGCCTCTTTAAAATTATGGGTTAAATGATTGGCTCTTCCTAAATAAAAATTCAGCTCTCGTATCGCACATCCTTTTGATTTCGCATCATCCAGATAAGACAATGCTTTTGAATAACTTTTTAATTCACAATAACATGCCCCCAGATAATACTTAATACCGGAATGTTCTTTATCAATATTCTCCGCAATTATAAAGTTTTCCAATGCACCTTTATAGTCACCATCTGCAAAAAACGATACACCGTACTCATAATGTTTTTTTGCCTTTTTGTTAGCAGGGGGTTGACCATGACTTACTAAAGCCCCAACAAGAATAAATGTAAAGATTAAGATATACTGTTTTATGAAATTCATTTTTAAATATAACAAGTATTAAACTTTATACAAACCAACAATGGTTGAGGTGGTCTACCATACATAACTTGGTTTACAACCTGTTGTAGGTTTATTTACCATTCTGTATGAAAGTACAATTTCATGTGTTCCTCTGCTGAACTGACGAATTCGACTGGTCGTCATATCATAAGAATAACCGATATCCAGCATATTTCTGTAAGAAATTCCAAACAGCACAATGAATGCATCTTTGGCTCTCATAGAAGCACCAGCCCATATAAGATCTTTGTAATTAAATTTTGCAGTAAGATCAACCGAAGGCGGAGCTCCATGATTATATCTGACAATAGCAGAAGGTACCACTGCCAATTCTTCTGAAAGGTTGACCCTATAACCACCCATCAGAAAATAATGCGGGGATAAACTACCGGTTCCGGATACCGCAAAAGCAGTAGTATTCTGGAATTTCAATTTACTGTTAAACATTTGATCCATAGAAATCCCAACATAATACTTGGGAGCATAAACCATTAATCCCACCATGGCATCGGGGGCAATACTCGTCAGATTTGCTGAGCCTATAGCATTATCCGTAGCCTGCGTCAGAGTTATTCTATCAACGTCAATTCTATATTGCTTAATACCCAAAAAAGTTCCCAAAGACATATAAGTTTCACGGGCAAGGGGAATATGATAAGCATATGAACCATAAACACCGAGTGTACTGAAAGGTCCGATTCTATCATGCATGATTTGTCCGCCAAATCCATGATGCCCTTTTAGCTTAAATGATGCAGGAGCTGTAGGATATTTTCTACCAGTATACCCCAACGCTTTATCCACCGCATTTAATGGCTTCTTAAATCCTCTGTTTCTTCTTCTGTTTACTACATCAAGGTCCTCTCTGTTAATTAACTTTTTACCTTTCTGCCCTTGAATAGTAAGGTAGTAAGTCTGTGGCGCCCCTTCAAGACCGACCCACTGATTTCTATACCCAACTTTGGCTTCAATAAAGTTATCAGCTCCAGCTATGGCAGGATTAATCAGATAGCTGTTCCAGATATACTGGGAGAATTGCGGTATCTGTTGACCATACAGATCAATACAGGCAATTATCAGCACTAATAATATTAAAATTCTTTTCATAACTATCGGATTATACTTACTGATCCTGCGATGGGCTCAGATCCATCTTTTAGATCTAATATATAAAAATACGTTCCTACTGCCATCTCTACACCTTTTACTCTTCCATCCCATGAGTTGATGTCTCTCTCCCACTTGATTATTATACCTCCATATCGGTTGTAAATTTCAAGAGTAGCTTCAGGATAATCTTCTATGTTTTCAATAATCCATTCATCGTTAGTTCCATCACCGTTTGGAGTAAATGTATTCGGAATTGTAACAGGTCTTCTTCCAATAATTGATACCATTACTTCATCATTAGCCTTACATCCAAACTCATTTGTCGCCTCTACTGAATATATAGTTGTTTCAGAAGGGCTCGCAATCGGATTTTGGATAAACAGATTACTTAAGCTCTTATCTGCCATCCACACATAAGTTGTTCCACCGGTAGCCAGCAACTGAACCTTTTTACCTTCAGTGATTACGGTATCCTTTCCTGCATTTAGCTCTGGTAATGGATTCACTGTAACCGTAATAACATTTGTAAATTCAACTTTACCGCATAAATCAGAAACCTGAGCTCTGTATTGCCTTGTCTTTTCATGTTCTGTCTGAATATATGGGAAGTCATTGTGGGCATTGACCCAGGTGGTATAAGGAGCTTCTGCATATTGCCACGTGATATTCCCACCCTTGTTTCCGGTAATGGTTGGAGGGTTAGTTTTTTCACCGGCGCAAATTGCAGTATCACCTGAAATTACTCCCGGAGTTAACGGTTCTGGTTCTCCTATCACTGCTGACACTGCTGCAGTACAGCCATTGGCATCTGTTACTAAATATGAATAAGCACCAGCCGCAAGCCCCGTAATTGTACCAGTTCCACTGTATGGTGCTGTTCCACCTCTTGCTGAGATTGTTACTGTTCCATTTGAGACTCCATTGCACAATGCATCAGTATGAGTTTCGTTTGCTGTTAAAATAGCCGGCTGACCGATTATCACTGACACTGTTGAAGTACAACTATTGGCATCTGTTACCATATATGAGTAAGTACCTGCTGAAAGACCTGTAAATGTTCCTATTCCTGCATACGGAGCTATTCCACCTGTTGCTGCAATTGTTACAGTTCCATTTGAAGATCCATTGCACGAAACATCAGTATGGACTTCGTTTGCAGTTAAAGTCACTGGCTGACCAATTGTTACTGACACTGTTGAAGTACAATTATTGGCATCAGTTACCATATATGAGTATGTACCTGCTGAAAGACCTGTAAATGTTCCTGTTCCAGTGTATGGAGAAGTTCCTCCTGATGCAGAGATCGTTACCGTTCCATTTGAAGTTCCATTACACGATACATCAGTGTGCGTTTCGCTTGCTGTTAGAATAGCTGGCTCACCTATTGTTACTGTAACTATTGAAGAACAACCATTTGCATCAGCAACTGCTAACGAATGGGTTCCAGCTGAAATACCAGTAAATGTACCTGTTCCTATATATGGAGCTGTTCCGCCTATTGCTGTTATTGTTATTGTTCCATCAGAAGATCCATTACATAGTGCGTCAGTATGAGTCTCAGAACCTACTACTATTGTAGGTTCTCCTATTGTTACTGATACTGTTGAAGAACATCCATTGGCATCGGTAACGGGATAAGAATATGTACCCGCGGCCAGACCTGTGAATGTTCCTGTTCCGATATAAGGAGCTGTTCCGCCTGTTGCTGATATCGTTGCGATTCCACTTGAAGCTCCATTACAAAGCGCATCAGTATGAGTTTCTGAAACTGAAAGAACTGCCGGTTCTCCTATTACAACTGATACAGATGAAGAACATCCATTTGCATCAGTTACTGGGTATGAATAAGTACCTACGGCTAAATTTGTGAATGCTCCAGTTCCAACATATGGAGCTGTTCCTCCTGTTGCTGTTATTATTACAGTGCCATCTGAAGATCCATTACATAAAGCATCAGTGTGAGTTTCAGAAGCTACTACAATTGCAGGTTCTCCTATTGTCACTGATACAGTTGAAGAACATCCGTTGGCATCGGTTACTGGGAACGAATGTGTTCCGGCTGCAAGACCTGTGAAAATTCCTGTTCCGGTATATGGAGAAGTTCCTCCTGTTGCTGAGATCGTTAATGTTCCACTTGAAGATCCATTGCAAAGTGCATCGGTATGAGTCTCACTTGCTGCAAGAATTGCCGGCTCGCCTATTGTAACTGTCACAGTTGAAGAACATCCGTTGGCATCGGTTACTGGGAACGAATGTGTTCCGGCTGCAAGACCTGTGAAAATTCCTGTTCCGGTATATGGAGAAGTTCCGCCTGTTGCAGTTATTGTTACAGTTCCATCTGAAGATCCGTTGCAAAGAGCATCAGTATGAGTCTCACTTGCTACAAGAACGGTCGGTTCGCCTATTGTAACTGTCACCGTTGAAGAACATCCGTTGGCATCAGTTACTGGGAACGAATGTGTTCCGGCTGCAAGTCCACTGAATGTTCCTATTCCTGTATAAGGAGCAGTTCCACCTGTTGCTGTTATTGTTACTGTTCCGCTTGAAGCTCCATTGCAAAGTGCATCAGTATGAGTCTCACTTGCTACAAGAACTGTTGGCTCTCCTATTGTAACTGTCACAGTTGAAGAACAACCGTTGGCATCAGTTACTGGGAACGAATGTGTTCCGGCTGCAAGTCCAGTGAAAGTTCCTGTTCCGGTATAAGGTGCTGTTCCGCCTGTTGCTGTTATCGTTGCGGTTCCACTTGAAGATCCGTTACAAAGCGCATCCGTATGGGTTTCTGAAACTGAAAGAACTGCCGGCTCACCTATTACTACTGATACAGTTGAAGAACATCCGTTTGCATCGGTTACTGCAAAAGAATGTGTTCCTGCTGCCAGGCCGGTAAATGTACCTGTTCCTGTATAAGGTGCTGTTCCGCCTGTTGCTGTTATCGTTGCGGTTCCACTTGAAGCTCCGTTACAAAGTGCATCAGTATGTGTCTCACTTATTGAAAGAATTGTAGGCTCTCCTATTACTACTGATACAGTTGAAGAACATCCATTTGCATCGGTTACTGCAAAAGAATGTGTTCCCGATGAAAGTCCAGTGAAAGTTCCTGTTCCTGTATAAGGTGAAGTTCCGCCCGTTGCTGTTATCGTTGCTGTTCCTGTTGATCCTCCATTACAAAGTGCATCAGTATGGGTTTCACTTATTGAAAGAATTGTAGGCTCTCCTATTACTACTGATACAGTTGAAGAACATCCATTTGCATCGGTTACTGTAAATGAATGTGTTCCTTCTGAAAGTCCAGTGAAAGTTCCTGTTCCTGTATAAGGTGCAGTTCCGCCTGTTGCTGTGATCGTTGCTGTTCCACTTGAAGCTCCATTACAAAGCGCATCTGTATGAGTTTCAGAAATTGAAAGAATTGTAGGCTCTCCTATAACTACTGATACAGTTGAAGAACATCCGTTGGCATCGGTTACTGTAAATGAATGTGTTCCTGCTGCTAGACCAGTGAAAGTTCCTGTTCCAGTATAAGGTGCTGTTCCGCCTGTCGCTGTTATTGTTACTGTTCCATCTGAAGATCCGTTGCAAAGAGCATCAGTATGAGTTTCAGAACCTACTACAATTGTAGGTTCGCCTATTGTCACTGATACAGTTGAAGAACATCCGTTGGCATCAGTTACTGGGAACGAATGTGTTCCGGCTGCAAGTCCACTGAAAGTTCCTGTTCCAGTATAAGGTGCTGTTCCACCTGTTGCTGTGATCGTTGCTGTTCCACTTGAAGCGCCGTTGCAAAGTGCGTCGGTATGAGTCTCACTTATTGAAAGAATTATAGGCTCACCAATTACTACGGAAACAGTTGAAGAACATCCGTTTGCATCGGTAACTGTAAATGAATGTGTTCCTGCTGAAAGTCCACTGAAAGTTCCTGTTCCTGAATATGGTGCTGTTCCGCCTGTTGCTGTTATCGTTACAGTTCCATCTGAAGATCCGTTGCAAAGAGCATCAGTATGAGTTTCAGAACCTACTACAATTGTAGGTTCGCCTATTGTCACTGATACAGTTGAAGAACATCCGTTGGCATCAGTTACTGGGAACGAATGTGTTCCGGCTGCAAGTCCACTGAAAGTTCCTGTTCCAGTATAAGGTGCTGTTCCACCTGTTGCTGTGATCGTTGCTGTTCCACTTGAAGCGCCGTTGCAAAGTGCGTCGGTATGAGTCTCACTTATTGAAAGAATTATAGGCTCACCAATTACTACGGAAACAGTTGAAGAACATCCGTTTGCATCGGTAACTGTAAATGAATGTGTTCCTGCTGAAAGTCCACTGAAAGTTCCTGTTCCTGAATATGGTGCCGTTCCGCCTGTTGCTGTTATCGTTGCTGTTCCACTTGAAGCGCCGTTGCAAAGTGCGTCGGTATGAGTCTCACTTATTGAAAGAATTATAGGCTCACCAATTACTACGGAAACAGTTGAAGAACATCCGTTTGCATCGGTAACTATAAATAAATGTGTTCCCGCTGCAAGACCTGTGAAAGTTCCTGTTCCTGTATATGGAGAAGTTCCACCTGTTGCTGTTATCGTTGCTGTTCCACTTGAAGCTCCATTACAAAGTGCATCCGTATGGGTTTCAGAAGCTGAAAGAACTGTTGGTTCACCTATCACTACTGATACAGTTGAAGAACATCCGTTGGCATCAGTCACTGCAAAAGAATGTGTTCCTGCTGCAAGTCCAGTGAAAGTTCCGGTTCCGGTATAAGGAGCAGTTCCGCCTGTTGCTGTGATCGTTGCTGTTCCTGTTGGTCCACCATTGCAAAGTGCATCCGTATGAGTTTCTGGAAGCGACTAATGCTCCTGGTTGACTTATGACCACTGATACCGAAGCTGAACAATTATTGGCATCGGTTACTGTATAAGAATATGTTCCGGCTGCAAGTCCGGTAAATGTACCTGTTCCTGTATATGG
The DNA here is from genome assembly GCA_024707265.1 of Sporocytophaga sp. Taxonomy (GTDB): domain Bacteria; phylum Bacteroidota; class Bacteroidia; order Cytophagales; family Cytophagaceae; genus Sporocytophaga. The sequence goes on from JANQAB010000003.1 coordinate 603,725, forward strand.
TGCAGTACCTCCTGTTGCTACAATAGTCACTGTTCCTGTAGCAGATCCACAAAGTGCATCAGTATGAGTTTCAGAAGCTGAAAGAATTGCCGGCTCACCTATTACAACAGATACAGTTGAAGAACATCCGTTTGCATCGGTTACTGTAAATGAATGTGTTCCTGCTGAAAGTCCAGTGAAAGTTCCTGTTCCGGTATAAGGTGAAGTTCCGCCCGTTGCTGTGATCGTTGCTGTTCCACTTGAAGCTCCATTACAAAGCGCATCAGTATGAGTTTCTGAAACTGAAAGAATTGCCGGCTCACCTATTACAACAGATACAGTTGAAGAACATCCGTTTGCATCGGTTACTGTAAATGAATGTGTTCCTGCTGCCAGGCCAGTGAATGTTCCTATTCCTGTATAAGGAGCAGTTCCACCTGTTGCAGTGATCGTTGCTGTTCCACTCGAAGCTCCGTTGCAAAGTGCATCAGTATGGGTTTCTGAAGCTGAAAGAATTGCCGGCTCACCAATCACTACTGATACAGTTGAAGAACATCCGTTGGCATCGGTTACTGTGTATGAATGCGTTCCTGCTGCAAGACCTGTGAAAGTTCCTGCTCCTGTATAAGGTGCTGTTCCGCCTGTTGCGGTTATCGTTGCGGTTCCTGTTGAAGCTCCATTACAAAGTGCATCTGTATGTGTTTCAGAAATTGAAAGAATTGTAGGCTCTCCTATAACTACTGATACAGTTGAAGAACATCCGTTTCCATCGGTTACTGTAAATGAATGTGTTCCTGCTACTAGACCAGTGAAAGTTCCTGTTCCAGTATAAGGTGCTGCTCCGCCTGTCGCTGTTATTGTTACAGTTCCATCTGAAGATCCGTTGCAAAGAGCATCGGTATGAGTTTCTGAAACTGAAAGAATTGCCGGCTCACCAATCACTACTGATACAGTTGAAGAACATCCGTTGGCATCAGTTACTGGGAACGAATGTGTTCCGGCTGCAAGTCCACTGAAAGTTCCTGTTCCAGTATAAGGTGCTGTTCCACCTGTTGCTGTGATCGTTGCTGTTCCACTTGAAGCGCCGTTGCAAAGTGCGTCGGTATGAGTCTCACTTATTGAAAGAATTATAGGCTCACCAATTACTACGGAAACAGTTGAAGAACATCCGTTTGCATCGGTAACTGTAAATGAATGTGTTCCTGCTGAAAGTCCAGTGAAAGTTCCTGTTCCTGTATATGGAGAAGTTCCCCCTGTTGCTGTTATCGTTGCTGTTCCACTTGAAGCGCCGTTGCAAAGTGCGTCGGTATGAGTCTCACTTATTGAAAGAATTATAGGCTCACCAATTACTACGGAAACAGTTGAAGAACATCCGTTTGCATCGGTAACTGTAAATGAATGTGTTCCCGCTGAAAGTCCAGTGAAAGTTCCTGTTCCTGTATATGGAGAAGTTCCGCCTGTTGCTGTGATCGTTGCTGTTCCGCTTGAGGCCCCGTTACAAAGCGCATCGGTATGAGTTTCTGAAGCGACTAATGCTCCTGGTTGACTTATGACCACTGATACCGAAGCTGAACAATTATTGGCATCGGTTACTGTATAAGAATATGTTCCGGCTGCAAGTCCGGTAAATGTACCTGTTCCTGTATATGGTGCAGTACCTCCTGTTGCTACAATAGTCACTGTTCCTGTAGAAGATCCACAAAGTGCATCCGTATGGGTTTCAGAAGCTGAAAGAACTGTTGGTTCACCAATCACTACTGATACAGTTGAAGAACATCCATTTGCATCGGTTACTGCAAAAGAATGTGTTCCAGCTGCAAGTCCACCGAAAGTTCCTGTTCCTGTATAAGGTGCTGTTCCGCCTGTTGCTGTTATCGTTGCGGTTCCACTTGAAGCTCCGTTACAAAGTGCATCTGTATGTGTCTCACTTATTGAAAGAATTGTAGGCTCTCCTATTACTACTGATACAGTTGAAGAACATCCATTTGCATCGGTAACTGTAAATGAATGTGTTCCTGCTGCCAGGCCTGTGAAAGTTCCGGTTCCGGAATAAGGAGCAGTTCCGCCTGTTGCTGTGATCGTTGCTGTTCCGCTTGAGGCTCCATTACAAAGAGCATCGGTATGAGTTTCTGAAGCTGAAAGAAGTATAGGCTCACCAATTACTACAGATACAGTTAAAGAGCATCCGTTCGCATCCGTAACTGTAAATGAATGTGTTCCGGCTGCAAGACCTGTAAAAGTTCCTGTTCCTGTATAAGGTGCTGTTCCGCCTGTTGCTGTGATCGTTGCTGTTCCTGTTGATCCACCATTGCAAAGTGCATCTGTATGGGTTTCTGAAACTGAAAGAACTGTTGGTTCCCCTATTAATACAGATACAGTTGAAGAACATCCGTTTGCATCGGTTACTGCAAAAGAATGCGTTCCTGCTGCAAGACCTGTAAAAGTTCCTGTTCCTGTATAAGGTGCTGTTCCGCCTGTTGCTGTGATCGTTGCTGTTCCTGTTGATCCACCATTGCAAAGTGCATCTGTATGGGTTTCTGAAACTGAAAGAACTGTTGGTTCCCCTATTAATACTGATAAAGTTGAAGAACATCCGTTTGCATCGGTTACTGCAAAAGAATGCGTTCCAGCTGCAAGTCCACTGAAAGTTCCTGTTCCTGTATAAGGTGCTGTTCCGCCTGTTGCGGTTATCGTTGCTGTTCCACTTGAAGCTCCATTACAAAGTGCATCTGTATGTGTCTCACTTATTGAAAGAATTGTAGGCTCTCCTATTACTACTGATACAGTTGAAGAACATCCGTTTGCATCGGTTACTGCAAAAGAATGCGTTCCCGCTGCAAGACCTGTGAAAGTTCCTGTTCCTGTATAAGGAGCAGTTCCACCTGTTGCTGTTATCGTTGCTGTTCCGCTTGAAGCTCCATTACAAAGTGCATCTGTATGAGTTTCTGAAACTGAAAGAATTGAAGGCTCTCCTATTACAATAGATACAGTTGAAGAACATCCATTTGCATCGGTTACTGCAAAAGAATGAGTTCCCGCTGAAAGTCCAGTGAAAGTTCCTGTTCCTGTATAAGGTGAAGTTCCGCCCGTTGCGGTTATCGTTGCTGTTCCACTTGAAGCTCCATTACAAAGTGCATCTGTATGTGTTTCAGTAACTGAAAGAACTGCCGGCTCACCTATTACAATAGATACAGTTGAAGAACATCCATTTGCATCGGTTACTGCAAAAGAATGTGTTCCCGCTGAAAGTCCAGTGAAAGTTCCTGTTCCTGTATAAGGTGAAGTTCCGCCCGTTGCGATTATCGTTGCTGTTCCACTTGAAGCTCCATTACAAAGTGCATCTGTATGTGTTTCAGTAACTGAAAGAACTGCCGGCTCACCTATTACAATAGATACAGTTGAAGAACATCCGTTTGCATCGGTTACTGTAAATGAATGTGTTCCCGCTGAAAGTCCAGTGAAAGTTCCTGTTCCTGTATAAGGTGCTGTTCCACCTGTTGCTGTTATCGTTGCTGTTCCGCTTGATGCTCCATTGCAAAGTGCATCTGTATGAGTTTCTGAAACTGAAAGAATTGTTGGTTCTCCTATTAATACAGATACAGTTGAAGAACATCCGTTTGCATCGGTTACTGCAAAAGAATGCGTTCCGGCTGCAAGACCTGTGAAAGTTCCTGTTCCTGTATAAGGTGCTGTTCCGCCTGTTGCTGTGATCGTTGCTGTTCCTCTTGAAGCTCCATTACAAAGTGCATCTGTATGGGTTTCTGAAACTGAAAGAACTGTTGGTTCACCTATTACTACTGATACAGTTGAAGAACATCCGTTTGCATCGGTTACTGCAAAAGAATGCGTTCCGGCTGCAAGTCCACTGAAAGTTCCTGTTCCTGTATAAGGTGCTGTTCCGCCTGTTGCGGTTATCGTTGCTGTTCCACTTGAAGCTCCATTACAAAGTGCATCTGTATGTGTCTCACTTATTGAAAGAATTGTAGGCTCTCCTATTACTACTGATACAGTTGAAGAACATCCGCTTGCATCGGTTACTGCAAAAGAATGCGTTCCCGCTGCAAGACCTGTGAAAGTTCCTGTTCCTGTATAAGGAGCAGTTCCACCTGTTGCTGTTATCGTTGCTGTTCCGCTTGAAGCTCCATTACAAAGTGCATCTGTATGAGTTTCTGAAACTGAAAGAATTGAAGGCTCTCCTATTACAATAGATACAGTTGAAGAACATCCATTTGCATCGGTTACTGCAAACGAATGAGTTCCCGCTGAAAGTCCAGTGAAAGTTCCTGTTCCTGTATAAGGTGAAGTTCCGCCCGTTGCGGTTATCGTTGCTGTTCCACTTGAAGCTCCATTACAAAGTGCATCTGTATGTGTTTCAGTAACTGAAAGAACTGCCGGCTCACCTATTACAATAGATACAGTTGAAGAACATCCATTTGCATCGGTTACTGCAAAAGAATGAGTTCCCGCTGAAAGTCCAGTGAAAGTTCCTGTTCCTGTATAAGGTGAAGTTCCGCCCGTTGCGGTTATCGTTGCTGTTCCACTTGAAGCTCCATTACAAAGTGCATCTGTATGTGTTTCAGTAACTGAAAGAACTGCCGGCTCACCTATTACAATAGATACAGTTGAAGAACATCCGTTTGCATCGGTTACTGTAAATGAATGTGTTCCCGCTGAAAGTCCAGTGAAAGTTCCTGTTCCTGTATATGGAGAAGTTCCGCCTGTTGCTGTGATCGTTGCTGTTCCGCTTGAGGCTCCGTTACAAAGCGCATCGGTATGAGTTTCTGAAATTGAAAGAACTGTTGGTTCACCAATCACTACTGATACAGTTGAAGAACATCCGTTGGCATCGGTTACTGTGTATGAATGCGTTCCGGCTGCAAGACCTGTAAAAGTTCCTGTTCCTGTATAAGGTGCTGTTCCGCCTGTTGCTGTGATCGTTGCTGTTCCACTTGAAGCTCCATTACAAAGTGCATCTGTATGGGTTTCTGAAACTGAAAGAACTGTTGGTTCCCCTATTAATACAGATAAAGTTGAAGAACATCCGTTTGCATCGGTTACTGCAAAAGAATGCGTTCCAGCTGCAAGTCCACTGAAAGTTCCTGTTCCTGTATAAGGTGCTGTTCCACCTGTTGCTGTTATCGTTGCTGTTCCGCTTGAAGCTCCATTACAAAGTGCATCTGTATGAGTTTCTGAAACTGAAAGAATTGAAGGCTCTCCTATTACAATAGATACAGTTGAAGAACATCCATTTGCATCGGTTACTGCAAACGAATGAGTTCCGGCTGTAAGACCTGTGAAAGTTCCTGTTCCGGTATAAGGAGCAGTTCCACCTGTTGCTGTAATTGTTGCGGTTCCGCTTGAGGCTCCATTACAAAGAGCATCTGTTTGAGTTTCTGAAGCTGAAAGAAGTATAGGCTCACCTATTACAACAGATACAGTTGAAGAACATCCATTTGCATCAGTTACTGCAAAAGAATGTGTTCCTGCTGCAAAACCTGTAAAAGTTCCTGTTCCTGTATAAGGTGCTGTTCCGCCTGTTGCTGTGATCGTTGCTGTTCCACTTGAAGCTCCATTACAAAGTGCATCTGTATGGGTTTCTGAAACTGAAAGAACTGTTGGTTCCCCTATTAATACAGATACAGTTGAAGAACATCCGTTTGCATCGGTTACTGTAAATGAATGTGTTCCTGCTGAAAGTCCAGTGAAAGTTCCTGTTCCTGTATATGGAGAAGTTCCCCCTGTTGCTGTGATCGTTGCTGTTCCACTTGAAGCTCCATTACAAAGTGCATCTGTATGCGTCTCACTTATTGAAAGAACTGTTGGTTCACCAATCACTACTGATACAGTTGAAGAACATCCGTTTGCATCGGTTACTGCAAAAGAATGTGTTCCCGCTGCAAGTCCACTAAAAGTTCCTGTTCCTGTATAAGGTGAAGTTCCACCTGTTGCGGTTATCGTTGCTGTTCCACTTGAAGCTCCGTTACAAAGTGCATCAGTATGTGTTTCTGAAGCTGAAAGAACTGCCGGCTCACCTATTACTACTGATACAGTTGAAGAACATCCGTTTGCATCGGTTACTGCAAAAGAATGTGTTCCAGCTGCAAGTCCACTAAAAGTTCCTGTTCCTGTATATGGAGAAGTTCCACCTGTTGCTGTGATCGTTGCTGTTCCGCTTGAAGCTCCGTTACAAAGTGCATCTGTATGAGTTTCTGACTTACTGAAAGAATTGTAGGCTCTCCTATTACTACTGATACCGTTGAAGAACATCCATTTGCATCGGTTACTGCAAACGAATGTGTTCCGGCTGCAAGTCCAGTGAAAGTTCCTGTTCCTGTATATGGAGAAGTTCCACCTGTTGCTGTGATCGTTGCTGTTCCACTTGAAGCTCCATTACAAAGTGCATCTGTATGCGTCTCACTTATTGAAAGAACTGTTGGTTCACCAATCACTACTGATACAGTTGAAGAACATCCGTTTGCATCGGTTACTGCAAAAGAATGTGTTCCGGCTGCAAGTCCACTAAAAGTTCCTGTTCCTGTATAAGGAGCAGTTCCACCTGTTGCTGTGATCGTTGCTGTTCCACTTGAAGCTCCATTACAAAGCGCATCCGTATGGGTTTCACTTAAGTTGAAAGAACTGTTGGTTCACCAATCACTACTGATACAGTTGAAGAGCATCCATTTGCATCGGTTACTGTAAATGAATGTGTTCCTGCTGCCAGGCCGGTGAATGTTCCTATTCCTGAATAAGGTGCTGTTCCACCTGTTGCTGTAATTGTTGCGGTTCCACTTGAAGCTCCATTACAAAGTGCATCTGTATGAGTTTCTGAAGCTGAAAGAACTGTTGGCTGAGTTATCGTCTGACTTGGAAGCGCCACTACACAGTTATTCGCATCTCTTATATTTAATGTATAACTCCCTGCTGCAAGACCTGTGAATGATCCGCTTGATTGGTAAGCTCCTCCATTGATTGAATACTGATAGGGAGAAACGCCTCCTGACGGTGAGGTGATGGTTATTGCTCCGGTGGAAGCTCCATTACATAAGACATTAGTTTTACTTACTGTCGCTGATAAGAGTGTTGGCTGAGTTATCGTCTGACTTGGAAGCGCCACAACACAATTATTCGCATCTCTTATATTTAATGTATAACTCCCTGCTGCAAGACCTGTAAATGATCCGCTTGACTGATAAGATCCTCCATTGATTGAATACTGATAGGGAGAAACGCCTCCTAACGGTGAGGTGATGGTTATTGCTCCGGTGGAAGCTCCATTACACAATACATTTGTTTTACTTACTGTCGCTGATAAGAGTGTTGGCTGAGTTATCGTCTGACTTGGAAGCGCCACTACACAGTTATTCGCATCTCTTATATTTAATGTATAACTCCCTGCTGCAAGACCTGTAAATGATCCGCTTGATTGGTAAGCTCCTCCATTGATTGAATACTGATAGGGAGAAACGCCTCCTGACGGTGAGGTGATGGTTATTGCTCCGGTGGAAGCTCCATTACACAAGACATTAGTTTTACTTACTGTCGCTGATAAGAGTGTTGGCTGAGTTATCGTCTGACTTGGAAGCGCCACAACACAATTATTCGCATCTCTTATATTTAATGTATAACTCCCTGCTGCAAGACCTGTAAATGAGCCGCCTGATTGATAAGCTCCTCCATTGATTGAATACTGATAGGAGGAAACGCCTCCTGACGGTGAGGTGATGGTTATTGCTCCGGTGGAAGCTCCGTTACACAATACATTTGTTTTACTCACTGTCGCTGATAAAAGAGATGGTTGAGTAATTGACTGACTTGGAAGCGCCACAACACAATTATTCGCATCTCTTATATTTAATGTATAACTCCCTGCTGCAAGACCTGTGAATGATCCGCTTGACTGATAAGATCCTCCATTGATTGAATACTGATAGGGAGAAACGCCTCCTGACGGAGAGGTGATGGTTATTGCTCCGGTGGAAGCTCCATTACACAATACATTTGTTTTACTTATACTTGCCGTTAATAATGCGGGCTGCGTAATAGAATATGATGCATTTAAAATCGCTGAGCAAGAGGTATTTCCTGCATCTCTTATACGCACATTATAACTACCAGCACCAAGTCCGGTATAAGTCGCTGAGGATTGCCAGGTTGTTCCTCCATTTATAGAATAATGATAACTCCCGCTTCCGCCCGAAGGAGTAATGGTAATACTACCAGTTAAAGCTCCGTTACAATTCACATTTGTTGAAGCTATAGTCCCGCTTACATTTGGGTTTACTGTTAATGTTGCTGAATTTGAAATTACAAAATTCGGACAGGAGTAAACCAAAACGCGGTATACACTACCATTCATTCCGGATGTTACACCCGATAAATTTAATGTACTTCCCGTTTGACCTGCTATACTTGTAAATGGTCCTGCTCCTCCTGTCTGTACTTGCCATTGATAAGTATTTGCAGCAGGGGTAGTTGCTACAGTAAAACTTGCATTCCCTCCGGGACATGTAGAAACATTGGACGGCTGGCTGGTTATACTAGGATTTATGTTACTTACACCAACTGTTGGTTCCAAAGTACCTGAATTGGGAGACGGTGTTTTGTTAATAACCAATCCGCCGTTATTCTGGATTATGCCTGATCCATTATTGGTAAAAGTTCCGGTAACATCCAATCCTCCACAAGGTCCGCCGCCGCCTCTTATAATATTATTATTAGTAACTGATCCGCCAACGCCCATCACTCCCGCAAGTGTGACAATTCCACCGCTATTTACTGTAAGATTCCCGCCCATATACATCGTTGATCCCGCGAAGGTATTTATGTTGGAACCACTGTTCACTATTACACCACCAGTTACATTGAAAGAGCCATAGTTATTTATAGTATTAGAATTTAACTGAATCTGATCAGTATTAACTGTTCCATAGTTATTATAGATTACTCCACTCTGGTATAAGCCTGACCCGACATTCATAGAATTGTTCCATGTACCGTAATTATTAATTCTGGCATTTGTGGGGGTATTCGAAACAGTGGCTGAAGTACTCACTGTTATATTGTTACCAACACACAACGTTACGTTGTTTTGATAATTCAAATTAATACTCCCATTATAGGTTCCAGATCCTGTTATACATACAATTTGATTGGCTGCAGTAGCTGTTATTCCAGCAGAAGAAGTACCGCTGACATTGACCGTTACAGAACAACTGCTACATTGGCCGTATCCTTTACTTATATCAACAAATAAAACTATTGTAACTAAAATGGCGAGTAGAAAATATTTCATTTAAGAATGCAAGAGAAGACGAAAACTCAAACTATAAGTAGAAATAAAGAGATAAAATCTGATATTATAATTCCACTAGAAGTCTAGATCTGTAAAGACTATAATGTTACTAGACATACTTTATAAACATTCATTAATTATGAGAAACCTTTCATAAAGATTCATAAAGACTATGCGGCTAAGCTAAAGAAGAATAAGAATGGATTTATATACACTAGTATTGAGCAATTGTAAACATGTTCTCAATTGAATCGATATTAGTATACATCTGAATCAGTAACTAATTCTCTTGTTTTTACAGCAATTGTTAGATTTTAATTATAGAATAGAATAGGTTGTAGAAATATAAACCTCAGATTATAATGTGGTATTTAAAATTAGTCCCCTTTAATAACACCTTATGTAACTCAAATATACACTTACCTTTTAATGCAAAATTTATAACTATTGTACATTTATTACATATGAAATAAAACTACCTTCAGTTCCTTTCTATACCTTCAAAGTATACAGTATTTATCCTGATACCTATTCCGCCATGTTAACGAAACGTGTATGTTATAGTTACCAATTGCAGTATTTATTTTTAACTAATCTTGAACTTCAAATCTTTTGAATTGCACCATTCATCTTATTAAGATGTGATGTTTATAGGAGGTTTCATATACTTTTATCAAATACTTTTACCTAGTTTAAAGGATATAATCATTCATCCGTAAACCATTCATTGTCATTACAAGACCTACCTCATATCAATATATCATACAAAGAAAGATAGAACAGCAGGCGTTATAATCCTACCTTACAGAATTTCTCTGATATAGATAGATAAATATTAATCTTCTATCAAACAATTGACTGACATCTTAAAAAGATAATTTCCTAATAATCCATAATATAAACACTCATAAAATTCTTGATTTTTTCACCTTATTGATTATCCTCTTAAGTAAAGTCCTGCACAATTATATCCAACTAGTTATCAGCAGCTAAAGGCCTTCCAGAAAACAATCCTTATAGCTATATCATTATATATAAACTGCGAATTGATTTTTTATTAAAACTTAAAATTTTAATTATGAAGAATAATCTACTGATAAAAGCAATAATATTTTATTTGTTTGGTCTAAACCTTGCATCAGCGCAGGTAACTGACAGCTGTACATTTATTCAAAAAGACAGCATTATAACCGTAGAGATGGAATCCACCAACCTAAACGGAGGATTTTGGGTTGTACAAAATGATTTGCCGGGACATACAGGATCAGGATATATCCGATACATTGGAGGGGACGCAACAGGAGTGGCTGGAAAGAGTCAGCTGACTTACACATTCAGAGTAAAAGAGGCTGGTCGTCATAGCTTTAAAATGAGAGCTTTCAGAGAAAACTATCATGACAATGATGTATGGGTAAGATTTCCTCATGGAGGTGTTATAACGAAAATCGGTAATGACAGCACCGGCACAATGGGAAGCAATTGGTTTAAAGCCATGATAGGAGCCCGAAACGAATGGTATGGATTTGTTAAAACTCAACATTTAGGAACTTCATGGGGTGAAACATTCCATGACATATATGTTGATTTTCCCGAACCTGGTGTCTATACAGTTCAATTCTCAGGCAGAGCAAGCATGTTCAGAATTGACAGATTCATGCTTTATTATCAGAAAAGCAGCTTCTTCGGAATGAATCCTGAAAACGCTGAATCTCCAAAAGAAAATTGTGAACCATACAACACTATTGGTCGTGTCTATCTTTCAAATCCATTATTGGATTATACAATCAGAAGCGGAGAAACCTGGACATATACCATTCCTGAAAATACTTTCGGCGGGGGAACTAGTATCGGCTACTCTTCCTTCTTAGGAAATATGTTTCAACTGCCTTCCTGGTTATCCTTTGATCAAAAGACGCACACCTTTACAGCCAATCCTGCATATGAGAACGGGGGAAAATATACAATACTTGTGAAAGCTGAAGATAACGGAACTTATGCAGTTGACGCCTTTACACTAAATATCCTGGGCAACAGGCCTCCTGAACATGCTTCTGCTATTAGCGATACTGCAGCCTATACAGGCCAAAGTTTCACCTATGATTTGTCACCTTATTTCTCCGATGCAGACGGCAATACATTAAGCTACTCCGTAAGATCAGGTTCTGGAACTATACCAACCTGGTTAAGCCTGGAAGGAAGTACTTTATCCGGAGTGCCCACCAATGCTGATTTAGGAAATGACACCATTTATTTAACTGTAAGTGACGACTTCGGAGGATCTTTAGTTGAAAGCTTTATCATAACTGTTAAGTATGCAGTAGTTGAAAGCTTATTTAAAAATAACTCAAGAAAGCTTTACATGTATCCTAACCCAGTTGATCATATACTCAATATCAGAACGGAAGGAAATGGCAAAGGAAGTATGGCTTTGATAGACAACATGGGAAAAATCATTTTCAAAACTGATAATGTTGATCTCGGAAATGATATAGTACTGGATCTTGAATCAGTCAACATAAAACCGGGCATATACACTTTAAAAATTAAAGCAAATAATTCAGCTTCTGAATACAACGGACTTGTAGTGAAAAAATAAAAAGTCAAAGGCTGTCTTATGTACATGAGACAGCCTTTATACTCTTTGCATCGTTTTCTGAAACAGGTCCCAAAATAAACCAGACTAAGAAATTCATTTTTTTTGAATGTGATGCAAATCCAAAGAAATACATTAACTTACCACCCTATTTTTCAACCATATAAACAACAGCTAATGGAAACAAACAAGAGCGATCTTCAGTTTGAGAATGAATTTCGCAAAGCAAAACTCATTGCAGAAACAGGAGCAATTTTTTTTGAAGAAGAAAAAAATCTCACCTGATCTGGAAAAGGAATTTCTTGACTACATAGAATACTTTAACAGGGAGACTCATGAAAGAGAACTCATTTCAGTATATGAATTTATTGGTAAGCCTGAGATCCTTAAAGATCTGAAAGAAGACGAAATTAAAGAAACCCTGAATCATCTTCTGGATTATATGTATGAGAAAAATATCTCTTTAACAACTCTTGCGGAGGTCCCCGATAAAGAACTTTACAGATTTATCATCGAAGAATTATTTCTATACGAAATCGATAACATTAGAATAACTGGTATGACACATTGTTTTACCTATGAAGACTTTCATCCAAATGATGTTTATGATATCACACACAATACTGAAGAATTCATAAACCATATATTTAAAGGCAATCCGGAATACACACACTTTTTCTACTCTCCGTCATTTACTGCATTATCAGGAAAAAAAGTAAGCGAACATCAACTGAAGTATATTATAGAATGCTTTCAGGCTTATTACTCTGATAGGGATATCTTATCATTACAGCTCCTTGATCCCAGAATCGATGATGAATATTCAGCTTCCATAGAAGTTTTTATTGAATGGAAAGGAAACCGATCAGCTGAAGCTTTTGAACAATACAGTGGAAAAGGCTTCATAAATCTCGTGCAGGAATATGGCTATTGGTCTGTTTGTGGAATTCAGATACCTGGTATGATCATATGATTTATAAAAATCCACATATAAAAAATCTTTGCACCTGCTAAAGATTAGCAAGATTATATATTCCAGAGAATCTATTGCATAACCTATGTAAAAACAAAAAACCACTGCAACTTAAATTACAGTGGTTTTACTTTTTATTTGTAGCCCGTAGGGGAATCGAACCCCTGTTTCCAGGATGAAAACCTGGCGTCCTAACCCCTAGACGAACGGGCCAAATACTATTTGGGATTCTATTTATCTTCTCCTTTAGCAAGCCATTTCGACAAACTTTTGAGATAAGATGAAATTGTTAAAAGCAAAAACCACCATAATTTTAATTACAGTGGTTTCATTTTAAGTAGCCCGTAGGGGAATCGAACCCCTGTTTCCAGGATGAAAACCTGGCGTCCTAACCCCTAGACGAACGGGCCAAATATCTTTGGTTGCTAATATTTACTCTCTTTTCCGGAGACGTTTTCGTTAAACGTGGCGCAAAGATAACGGGACAATTTTAATTTGCAAAACATAAGCAAAAAAAGTTTTTATTTTTTTCATTAAAATGGATGAACCGAAGCTGAAAGCTTATAATTTTCAAGACTTTAAGATCTGATATTTTTTTTCTTTAATACCTGAAAATTTATTTAAATCATTTTTCAGTAAACATTTTTTAGCTCTGGTTTTAATAAGCCAAATTCAATCTTGCTTTTAGTTTCAACTTATTGTAATATTGTTCCTTGTTTTTAAACCCTAATTATCTAAATCAATATGGCTAAAATAAAAGTCGGTATTAATGGATTTGGTCGTATCGGCAGACTGGTGTTCCGTGCTGCAGTAAACAGACCGGATATTGAAATCGTTGGAATCAATGACCTGATAGATGTAGACTACATGGCATATATGCTTAAGTATGACTCTACTCACGGAAGATTCGACGGAACTGCTGAAGCTAAAGATGGTAAACTTGTAGTGAATGGTAAAGCTATCAGAGTTACTGCAGAAAAAGATCCTGCAAACCTAAAGTGGGATGAGGTTGGTGCTGAATATGTTGTGGAATCAACTGGTTTGTTCCTTACTCAGGATACTGCCGACAAGCACATTAAAGCCGGCGCTAAAAGAGTAATCCTTTCAGCTCCTGCAAAAGATGATACTCCTACTTTTGTAATGGGTGTTAACAACAAAACATACAAGAAAGAAATGAGCATCATTTCTAACGCTTCTTGTACTACTAACTGTCTTGCTCCTGTTGCTAAAGTCCTTAACGATAAATTTGGAATTTTAGAAGGTTTAATGACTACAGTTCACGCAGCTACTGCAACTCAGAAAACTGTAGACGGTCCTTCTGCTAAAGACTGGAGAGGTGGTCGTGGTGCTTACCAGAACATTATCCCTTCATCTACAGGTGCTGCTAAAGCTGTAGGATTAGTAATTCCTGCTCTTAAAGGTAAACTTACAGGTATGGCATTCCGTGTTCCTACTCCTGATGTTTCTGTTGTTGACCTTACCTGCCGTTTAGAAAAAGGTGCTTCTTACGAGGAAATCAAAAAAGCAATGAAAGAGGCTTCTGAAGGTGAACTTAAAGGTATCCTTGGTTACACTGAAGATGAAGTTGTATCTAACGACTTCCTTGGCGATGCAAGAACATCTATCTTCGATGCTAAAGCTGGTATCTCTTTGAATGAGAACTTCGTGAAAGTAGTTAGCTGGTATGACAATGAGTGGGGTTATTCAAACAAACTTGTTGACCTTATTAGCTATATTGACACTGTTAAATAAGCTAACAATCAATATTTAATATAAAAAGATAAGCTCCTTTTAGGGGCTTATTTTTTTTACTCATACAATAAAGCGGTTAATCGTCTTAATAATTTATGCCTTAAATCCCTCTCAAAGACCAATTATAACAATAAAAGAATGAGCGGAATAAGGAACAAAAAAAACACACTAACATACACAAAGGTCTGCTTAAGCTGCAAAAAATTTATTCTGCTTCTATATAAAACAAAAAATACAATACCTGAAACAATGAGAAACACTGGAATCAGGTCATATTGCTTCACCAATAAACTTATTGGCCACTGTATCAATACCCCTGCTGCAAAAGCATAAAACAAAGAAGTAATGCTATGCTGTCTCAAATCAAAGTGATATGTATTGGGGTACAAAATTTTATAACTTCCCAAAACAAGGCTGTATAGCAAAGGAAATATCGAAAGATTTATCCAGAACCAAAAGCCTTCCAGTCCTGCAATTTTTAAAGCTGTTGCTACAACTCCCAGACTCAAAACAGAAAGAATAATAAAATAATAATTCCTGTATTTTTTTTCTTTATCAGGGCCACAATCGCATTCAAGTGCTGCCTGTTTTGGCAATAAGATTACATATCGGTTATAGGCGATAATCTTATAAAGAAAGATAAAAATACTGAAAATGAAGGGGATCTTAACAAGTGCATTTATAAAACCGGTATTGCTGCAAATAGCTTTTCTGATCCCATAAGGACCATACAATACACCTTCCGAAGGATCCAGAAAAGCCATCTCATTCTTGAAACGTTCTTCGTCGATCAGTGATTTTAAGTCAGTCGATAGCTCGTAATAAGAAATGCATTTTTCCGCAGGAAACAGTCCTGTGATGTTAATCAATTTGATAAGATTAATACACACCCGGCAATAGCCGTCAAATACGAGGATTTGTTCCCGGATCAAAGGTTTTAGAATTCTGTTTGCTTACGAAATATAGTCATCTATTTCCGCTTCAGGAAGCAACTCTGAAGAATCTTCTTCCTTATAAAAGCTTCTGATAGATTTATCAATCTCGCTTTTTTGTCTTAGATGGTGACGGAAATGCATTTCAATAATCTGAAACCACTCCTGCCCTGTAAGCATTCCCAGTGATGGATGCATTGTTTTATACGTAGATGGAGCTGCATCAAGGTCTTTGGCAAGTTTTTGCATTTCCTTGAAAAACTTAAAAAACTCATCTTTCATTTTATCAGGACTTTCCGGCTGGGCAGGAACATATCCGTTAGGATCGACTCCTGCGATTTTTATGGCAGGAAACTTTCCCAGAAAAAATACGACATGCCCTTTGAATAACTTCTTCCCTTCTTCACTCCCCCCGGTTTTTTCAAGGCATTTTCTTATTTCCCGCATATGGTAAGCTCTGGTACCATTGATCAGGTGATCATATACCTGACCAATAGTCCATGCTGAATTTGCTGTTACTTTTTTAAACTGATTAGAACCATAGAAGTCAAGTTCTTTCAGCCAATATTTGGCTGTTTCCAAAAACTTCTTGTAAGTTCTATCCCCTTGTGGTAGATTTTTTCCTTTTGATTCAAAAATACTCATCGTGCCGAAGCTCAAGCAATTATTACACTAATTTACTATATTTTTCTTGGGAAAACTTCTAAACACAACTAAAAGGACAAAATCGAGAAAATTTACCCTTTTACTTTAGTATATGTAGTAAGACTTTCCCTGGTGCTCTATCTGACTATACGCATTAACCAGAGTCTCTTTATCTACGTTCAAAACAAAGTGATTATTGTCATTCCCCTTAACTAAAGCTTCGTACGGGATAGCAAAATTCTTGTTACCAATTCCCATAAATCCACCGAACGACAGGATTCCATATTCAACTTTTCCTTTTCCTGTATCCATCACCCATTCTTTGATCTCTCCAAGATCTTCTCCTTCAGGGTTTCTAACCTTGTCGCCCCCAATTAGCGGAGACGATAATATTTTTTCTTTTTCTGATTTCATAAGAGGATTATTGTACTTTCCTTTGAAAATATAACAGGTCTGCCTCTTGAATTGTTGGTAAGAATCTGAAGGATAATTCTAAAAAAATTAAAATTTAATATAATAAAAATTTACTCCTGAAAAATAATGCTTGTCCGGTTTTAATACTGAGGCTTTTAAGAGTTCATGCAATACACGTTTCCCTTTGTCACATCCAAAAAACACAAAAATATTGTTTTAAAACTTCTCCTCTACTCCCATGCCGAATAGTGCAAAATCATATTTTACAGGATCTTTAGGATCAAACTTTTTTAAATTTTCTGTTAATTCCACTGCCGTCTGCCAATCTGTTTGTTTCCTATCAATTAATCCTAATTTCCGCCCTACTCTGTCTACATGGACATCGCAGGGACAAACCAACTGACTGGGCTTAATATTTTTCCATATCCCAAAATCAACTCCATTATTGTCTTTCCTTACCATCCAGCGCAAAAACATATTTAATCTTTTGCAGGCACTGTTCCGGGCAGGTGTTGAAATGTGCTTTTTTGTTCTTTCAGGATAATCTTCCAGACTAAAAAACATTTCATGAAAACCAGACAAAGCTCCTTCTACATTAATGGATTTTTTCGAATGCCCAATAAGAAAGGCTTCTTCCAATGACTCATGTTTCTCATAAAAAGTTTTAAAAAATTCTATAAAATAAAGGGCATCAGTAGCATTAAATGTTCTGTGCTTAAATTGCATAAACACCTTTAGATCACGTGGCTTATGATTCCTGATAAAATCATAGGGGGACTGATCCATCAATACGATCAACTCCCTGCACTTGTTGATAATAGTCGCTCTTTGTCCCCAGGCTAATACGGCAGCCCAAAGACCCATGATCTCTATGTCTTGTTTTTTAGAAAAACGATGAGGGATGCAAACCGGATCATTTTCTATAAACCCCGGCTGATTGTATTGCTGGTATTTTTCTTCGAGAAAATCCCGAAGCGCTTCAAATTTCACCTAAATAATTTTTTCAATAAAGTCCTTATCCCTGACCCATCGCCTTAAAAAGAAGGAAAGAATCATGGATATAATTAAATTAGTAGATTACTTTATCAATTTCGATAGCAAAAAGCTAACTGGAAGTCTTGGGCATCCTGATGCATAAAGTTGGAAATTACTGATGACTAAGGCTAAGCCAAAGACACTACTTTCAACTTTCAGCTTTAAACTTTTAGCTTTCAGCTTTATGGTATATACGAAATCTGAACAGGCATCTTTTTATCTACCCCTGATAAACGCTCATAAGCTTTCTGAGAAATCTTGATAATCACCTTATCTTCAAGATTTCCATTCTGAAGCTTTCCTATAACCCGTACAAACAACTTCTGTCCATTTGCTTCATTTTTCACCTGTATAATGGTACCTACAGGAGCTGTTTTGTGCAAAGCAAGATATTTTGGAGAATCACTGTTTCCTTCAATTACTTCAGCAAAACCACTTTCTGTAACTTTATTAAAATTATCTGTTGGGGCCACAAATACAGACTCCTGCTGCTGGGTAGTTTTTCCTGTAGTTTTTGGGGTTGAAGTAGTTTTAGGTTCGTCTTTTTTTACTTCAGATTTAGCAGATGCACTTGCAGTGCTTGTTCCACCAGCTTTTCCAGGAATATTGACCGTTTGCCCCACTTTTAACTCCGTCAGTCCTGGATTTGCTTTTCTTATTTCATCAACAGTAACATTGTATTTCCTTGAAAGTGAATAAAGTGTTTCTTTGGGTTCAACTGTATGTGTGCCTCCCGCTCCTCCGGAAGAGGCCGAAGCCGACACCGAAGATCCGGCAGGTGATGAAACGGCCGCAACCGATCCTTTATAAGGAATACGTATGATCTGCCCTACCTTTAACCCGGCTGACAATTCAGGATTATTTTTATTTAATTCATCGACAGTTACTTTATATTTTCTTGAAATAGAATATAAAGTTTCTTTAGGATCTGCTTTATGAAGTACAAATACTTTTGAGTCCTTCTTCTCTATTCCGATAGAATCCAGTACACCTGCACACACATCAGACAAAGAGATAAATAAAATCAGGATCAAAAAATACTTCAACAGAGACACAGCTTTATAATTCATAAATTATCAGTTCCTTTTTTTCTTTAACAAAAATTACAGCATTCTCCAGCAAGAAGAAAGTATCCATTCCCACTCCCTTAGGACTCCTATCAAGGATTTCTTTCAAAAGCACATCCCCCTCTTCATTGGCTATTAACAGGAGATTTTGAAGTTTATTATCTGAGTAAATATAATAAGAAATAATTATAAAATTTTTATACTCAGCATAATCAAAGGCCAATGAGGTTTGTTCTCCTGTTACTTCCTGCACATACTCAGATAGTTTCGGAAAATATTCGCTCTCCTGAGTAAAATGCAGTGCATTCTGAATATTACTTTTCTGCTTTTCCCGAAAAACCTGATTGAGTTTTTTTAAAACTTCTACTTCAGAATATTCTTTCTTTTGCTTACCGGTTTTGAGATCCAGCAAAAAGTAGACCTTATTTTCTTCTTCTTCATTTTGCAAAGCAAGAATACCTTCTGAAAATACTCCACCAAAACTTAATGTTTTTTCTTCCCACAATACCTTGCCAGAATCAGATGCGACCGAAATAATCCCTTTATGCTCCGGATTCTGGATGTCTTTAAAACCATGCAGGTAAATGTATCCGTCTTTAACAGCCTCCAATCCTATCCACCACGGCTCATTTTTTTTTAATCCCTGCCATTTGATTTTTTTCTTCTTCAAATCTATCGCACTGAAATCGGCAAGATGCTTATCTGAGTTTCTATATTCTACTACAAGCAAATGATTTATTTCATCGGGAATTACTTTCCAGATCAGTCCGTCAAAAGAAAAGGATGTTAGATTTTGTGTCGACAAGCTTTATTTGTATTTTTTCTGCAAAAATAAGCATTTGACAAGGTTTACAAAGGAAAACAAGCAGAAAGCGTAAAGTGAAGGTGAAACAAAGTTTGCTTTAAGCATGAGAACAGATTTCATGCAGATACCGAAATCCTCCACCTTCAAAAGAAAGCTTCAGGATTAGGTCTATTTCATGTGGTGAAGAAAGCTGAATGTGATCAAAAATTTAATTGAATTCTTAACACTAATATTAAAGAATGAATATACTAGGAATAATTCCTGCCAGATATGCTTCCACGAGATTTCCGGCTAAACCTTTGGTAGAAATAGGCGGAAAATCAATGATCAGAAGGGTTTATGAACAGGCAGGAAAAGCCCGATTACTTTCCAATGTGGTAGTAGCCACTGATAATAATGAAATATTTAACCATGTCAAAACCTTTGGGGGAAATGTAGTGATGACAAAGGAAGAACATCCAAGCGGCACTGACAGGTGCTTTGAAGCATTGGAGAAAACTTCGGGTGATTTTGATTTTGTCATCAACATTCAGGGGGACGAGCCATTCATTCATCCTGAGCAGATTGACCTTCTGGCCTCCGCACTTAACAAAGAAACAGAACTGGCTACTTTGGTTAAAAAGATAGAAGACCAGGAAACCCTTTTCAACCCAAATACACCAAAAGTTATTTTTAATAAAAATAAAGAAGCTATTTACTTCAGCCGTCAGACCATTCCATATATAAGAGGGGCTGAGCCTGAGCAATGGCTTTCGAAAGCCGAATTTTATAAGCACATTGGTATCTATGCTTATAGGGCCGATATACTCAAGGCGATCACTTCTCTTGAAACTGGCAGTCTGGAGAAATCAGAATCTCTGGAACAATTAAGGTGGCTGGAGAATGGATTTAATATAAAAGTGGAGATTACAACTTATGAGAGTGTGGGAATAGATGTTCCTTCTGACCTGGAAAAAATAAAAGATCTGATTTAAATCAGATCTTTCTTTCAAGGCTGTCTACAGCCGTCTCTATTTTTAACTTGAAGCGAGTCCATCCCTCCTCTGCGTCTGCTTTGGTGGAATCAAAATTATACCCTCTCACTTCTTTCTTTAAAACTGTAATTTTTTGCTTCATTACCTGAGAGCCTTTGTCTGCTTTTTTATCAGCCTTTTTCTCTAAAGCTTCTATTTTATTTTCTAACTTCTCTTTCTCTTCCTCCATTTCAGCTTTTGAAGTTTCCTTCTTATTCTGGTCTTCCTGTTGAGAATACATTGAAGTTGCCGAATCACTATACCCTACTTCTGATTTCTTTTCCTCACAACCTGAAAGGTAAATTCCGCCGATAAAGGCGAATCCAATAACAGAAGTCACTATGTTAATCTTTTTCATCTCTTTCATCACTTTATCAAAACTCACAAATCATCTCTATGCCGCTGCCGGTCTTTTATACTAAGTTTTCTTTCTTGTTTAACTGCCGCTTTTCCGGCAGACATCTCTTTTCTAAGTTTATATGTTACAATCGCACAATCAGATTCTTTTACAATATTTTCCGAAATACTATCACTAAAAAACCTTTCCAGCCCTTTCTTTTCGTGATTGACAAGGCAGACTACATCTGCATTTACTTGTTTGGTAAAATGTAGAATACCTTCTTCCTCTGTTTTATCAGAGACCATATGAATAGGATGATTTTCTAACTTAAACTCCTCCCTGATCTCATCGAGCGTCTTCTGGACCTTCGCTTCAGAAATGTTATTAGAGGGAGTATTTACCTTAAGAAAATGAAGGTTAGCCTTAAATGCCTCTGCCATACTTTTCACTTTTCCTACTATCTTTTGAACTGGCTCTTCAAAGTCTGATGCAAAAACAATTGTTTCCACTTTAAAAGGAACCTCTGTATTCTTCAATATCAATAGTGGAACAGCTGACTTTCTGATCAACTTTAATGTAGTGGATCCGAATAATACTTCTTCAATATCACTTTCGCCCTTCTTACCCACTATGATCAGATCTATCTCTTCTTCTGCAACATGCAAAAGCACTTCTTTTGAAACCTTTCCCTGAACAATGGTACCGCTGGACTTAATACCTTTTGCCTTCAAACGGTCTACATATCCCTTTAACAGTCTTTGCTTTACTTCCATGATCCTTGCCTGATAATCCATCTGCAATTCATCCTCAAACAATGGATCACCAAAAGAACCTATCTTCGGTACATATACTTGCTGCACTACATGGAGCAGCTTCACTTCACAATTCTTTTGCAAAGCAATATATGCTGCTGCTTCAAGAGCTTTTTGTGAGTAACCAGAAAAATCCACGGGTACAAGTATTCTTTCCATTAATCAGTTCCTTATTTCTTTAAATGCAACAGTTTTAAAAATGAAATTGTTGACACCTCCCGTAAATCATTGTGAAAATCAATCCATTCAGCCTTCTTCAAAAAATACTGAAAACAAAAAGTACTTCAATAAAAAAAGCTGAGCTCCTTTCAACAGCTCAGCTTTTTAATATTTGCTTTATTATAGTTAAGAGTTTAACCTCCTATCTTCTTTACTTTATAACCTTTGCTTTGGAGGTGGGCCATCACTTTATCTCTGAAGTCTCCCTGTATCAATATTTCACCGTCCTTCACACTTCCTCCTACACCACACTTCTGCTTTAACTCTTTGCCCAATGCTTCAAGATCTTCCACTTTACCGACAAACTGAGTAATAGCCGTAACAACTTTTCCTCCACCTTTTCTGTCCAGCTGAATTCTGAGATCCTGCTGCTGAGGAGGTAAGGTCGTAACTTCTTCTTCCTGATTGTATTGAAATTCAAAATCAGGGTTGGTAGAAAATACTACCCCATCTCTGTTCTTCTTATTCTTTTTCATACTGATAAAACTCTTAAGCTATTAGGCACTATAGATATTTTTAAACTGGCTTCCATATCCACCGGTTCTCCATCAAGATGTACCGGACCAGATGATCCTCTTTCTATTTCAATATTTTTGGCTTTAATAATATCCAGATAGTGAAATTTATTCACTTTTTTGGTGAACAACTTAAACCCGAGATTCAAAAGAGAGCTTGATGGAAAAGGATGCATCATACAGACATCAATGTAACCGTCCTGCAGACTTGCCTGAGGAGCAATAAATACATTATTACCATATTGTGAAGCGTTGGCAAAACTTAAAAGAAATGCCTTCATTTCAATTTCTTTTCCGTCAAGCTTGATTTTATAAGTTTCACATTTATAGCTTTTATATTCGGTAATAACTGTTTTCAGATAGGTAGAGAAACCTCTGGTTTTCTGTTCAGCAAAGACTTTTCCGATAAGGGCATCAAAGCCGACACCTGCCGTGCAAAAAAAAGGCAAGTCATTTAACCGACAATGATCTATGGAAATCGGAGATGCCTCGAGCAGGTATCTGATGGACTTCTGAATGTGTATAGGAACTTGTAAATGTCTTGCAAGACCATTTCCTGAACCAAGCGGGATAATCCCCAGAGCAGGTGTTTGCCCTATAAGACCTGTGGCTACTTCATTGATTGTACCATCACCTCCCACAGCAACAACTGCATCAAAGTTTTTATCTACCGCTTCTTGAGCCAGTTCTGTTGCATGCCCTTTGCATTTGGTAAATGCTATTTCATAATACCTTCCTGAGCCGCTGAAAATTTCTTTTATTTTTTGTGGAATATCTTCCTTACTTCTCACTCCTGCAATAGGATTAATAATAAAGAAAAATCGCTCTGGTTTTTGTTTCATTTAGTTTTTCCTTTCAACCCAACAAATCTGTTCCTCGAAAATACGACATATTCCTCACTTCGCATATATATTATTAATTTCAAGGTTATTAAAGAGCTGAATTTTTATAATAGTAGAATTGCTTAATTTTATTCCTCAATTGGACCGGTCTTAAATTATCTATACTGATGGAAACTGTTTCTGCTAAAAAGTTTTACCATACACTTTACTTTTATGTCCTGATCGCTATAGTGGCAGGAGTTTTAACAGGATATTTTTTTCCGTCAACAGGAGCAAAATTAAAACCTCTTGGAGATGCTTTTATTAAACTTATTAAAATGATTGTACCCGGAGTTATTTTCACTACTGTTGCTTCGGGTATCGCAAGTGTCAAGGAAAATAAGAAAATAGGAAGAATAGGCTTTAAGGCATTTGTATACTTTGAAGTAATGAGTACCCTTGCGCTTGTTATAGGACTTATTGTTGCCAAATTCCTAAAACCCGGCAAAGGAATGAATGTCAATCCGGTCTCCCTTGATATTTCAGGCATTGAGAGTTATACAGAATCAGCCAAAAAATTTGATACAACTACCTTTTTTCTGGACATTATCCCTGATTCCTTCTTCGGAGCTTTTGCAGAAGGTAATATTCTTCAGGTGCTGTTTCTGGGTATTCTTTCAGGATTTGCAATTTCAAGGATGGGTACATACAGGGATCCACTCGTGAAAGGAATAGATTACCTCAATCATTTCTTCTTCCGGGTTGTTTCAATTATTCTGAAGGCAGCACCAGTAGGAGCCTTTGGGGCTATGGCTTTTACTATTGGTAAATATGGCATTGAAAGTTTGTTATCTCTGGGGGAGCTCATGGCATCCGTTTACCTGACCTGCCTCTTTTTTGTCTTTGTTATTCTTGGAATAATATGCTGGTTGTCCGGATTTTCTATTATCCGGATTTTAAAATATATAAAAGAGGAAATATTTCTTGTACTTGGCACCAGCTCCTCCGAGCCTGCCTTACCCGGGTTAATGAAAAAAATGGAAAAGGCTGGTTGCTCTCAATCTATTACGGGACTGGTAATTCCGGCAGGTTATACTTTTAACCTCGACGGTACTTCTATTTACCTCACTATGGCTACCATGTTTATAGCCTATGCAACCAATACTCCTATAAGCCTTTGGGATGAGATCGCATTGCTAGGCATTCTCATGCTTACCTCCAAAGGCGCTGCAGCTGTAACAGGAGGAGGTTTTATTGTGCTTGCTGCAACACTTTCATCTATAGATAAACTTCCTGTAGCTGGCATCGCCCTGCTTTTAGGTGTAGACAGATTTATGTCCGAGGCTAGGGCAATTACCAATCTTATAGGAAATACAGTAGCGACATTGGTTATAGCGAAATGGGAAAAGGAATTTAAACCTGGTGAATTTTCTGAGAACCTGAAGTAATTTTTTTAACCTTATACCATAAGATCAAGGGTTGAAATTTTTATTCCCACAAATACCTAAAATTTTAACTATACATTGACACATAGAACCTGTTCCTCAAAAGTATAAACACTACACATAAAAACAATTCTCTTATATGTTGACTTACTTTAATATAAGTAAGACTCCGGGGAGGTATTGAATTTATGTTAAAAAATCTGGCTTATCTGCTTTTGTTTATCTTTTCATTCATAATCGGAAGTCCTGCAACATCGCAGGTGAAAGAGCCTGGCTACACATACATTCCCTGGGAAAGAATCAAAATTAACGATATAGAAAAAAAAGAATCAGACACGGTTGTAGTCATCATTACTACAAGAAAGTTTTCTTTGGATAAAACTCAGATATTCAGTAAAGATCAGGACTCACCTGGTCATCTGCATTATGTGGTAGCAAGGCTGAAAAACAAAACCTGGAACCTGGAAATCAAACATTCATTTGAAGAAGCAGCTTTAGCAATGCCTTCAAATAAAGACTTTCTCTTTTATGTGCATGGAGATGGGAAAACATTTCCTGATGTGCTGGAAGGAGGCTTGCGCATGAGCATTCTGTATGGCGTAAATTTTGTAGCTTTTGACTATCCTACCAGAGATGAAACTTTACCCTTTTGGAAAAACTTTCATACTTCTATAGTAAACGTGAACAATGCCGTTACTTCCTTTGGAAAGATGATCAATGAGGTAAAAACCTATCGTGCATTATATGATAACAATATCAAATATACCATGTTATTGCATAGCCTTGGAAATGAACTGATCAAAAATTCGCCCGGATTTCAGCACTCCTCAATAGTTTTTGAAAATATAGTGATGAATGCACCTGCAGTGAAACAAAGAAAGCATTCTAAGTGGGTCGAAAATATTGCTCTACAGAAAAACATCTATATCATTTCAAACAGACGTGATATAATACTTACCGGAGCATATTTTCTGACATTCAAAAGTTATCTGGGGAAAAAACACAGAAGACCTCTTGCTCAAAATGCAACCTATGTGAGTCTTGATAACGTTGCAGGCCATAAACACAGTTTTTTTATTGACATAGAACTGCTGAACCTTTCCCCCTCCGTTAAACATTTCTATGATCAAATCCTTCACGGACTGCCTGCAGATAATAAAACCTGTTGCTATCTGAAAGCAAAAAAAAACAGCAATAACTATTCAATGAAAAAAAAACCAGATTGCGAGTTTTTTATTGCCCAGGAGAAAGCACTTCCGACCGCTCCTGCAGCTCCTTCAATGACTGAATTAAGCTTTACTAATTTTATTAATCAAATATTCCATACCAAAAAATTCAGAACAGGTAGTAACTGAACTTATTGTAACACCCAATACCCCGTGTAAGCTTATATTCTGGCCGGTAAAGAATAGGTTCGGCACTTTAGTACGAGTTGGAATAAAAGTCTTGATAGGATCATTGTAATCTTTCATTACCCCATACATACTTCCATCTTTAGTGCCTATATAATCTCTGTAAGTCAAAGGAGTAGAAGTATTGTATGATTTGATTTTGCCTCTTAGTCCTGGGATTCTTTTTTTCAAGTTCATTAATCAGCTTTTCAGCCTTCCTGCTTTTAAAATCCTCATAGCCTTCACCTCTATTCGTTCTGTGGTGAGGTATGGTATGAAAAGAAAACTCCCATGGAGCAACATCTTCATATTTCATGTAAGCCATTATAGTAAGGCTTTCGGCATACTCCTCATCCTGTCTGCTCACAGGGAAGAACAATGCATAACCGAGCGGCCAGTTGTCTTCATTATAATTCAGTGTGTTCCACACATCCGGATTTTTATAATGATAGATGTTGCAGTTCCTGTATTTAAGTGTTTTGGGTTTTAAGACTATATTAAGAATAAAAACTGAACTTGTATTTTCAAGGTTATGAATCCTTGTTGAATATGCCTTTCTGATTTTTCCAGGCTCAACCATATCAAGTGTATTACTCGGATGGATATTTGAAATAAATCGTTTTCCTTCTACCCTCTCTCCATTTGTCAATTCCACTGATTCAATTTCATCTCCCTTGAAACAGAATTTTGTTACTTCCGAATAATTCCGGATTTCACCCCCATTTCTTTTATTGATTTCGTCAAAATGGTTGCAATCTGAGCTCCTCCGCCAATGCATTTGTAAGCGCTTTCTATATAGCTGTTGATTATAAGCCCATGTACATAAAGAGGAGTTTTTTCCCCAACTCCCGCATACAAAGGATTGGTACCGGCGAGTACATTCTGCAATATTACATCTGAAGTAATAGATTCAATATATTCTTTGGCATTTACAGAAAGGTACTCTGTATTAAAAAAGCTCTGTTCACTGTAACGCAGATTATATAGTGGTGAAAAGTTACTTATCTCCTTAAGCTTTGAACAGTATTTTTGAATCGCTTCCTTTTCTGAAGGGAATTGTTCTATAAGCTTTTCGCTAAACCTTTCATAACCCATCGCATAAGGATATTCCTTCTCATCCTGATCGAAAGAAACTACATCAAAACAATCTTCGTCTAGCTTCTTCAGCTTTAGCTTATCCATCAATCCGAAATATCTGAAGTATTGATTAAGGTTTTGTCCTTTATCCAAGCCTCCTATATAATGGATACCAGTATCAAATATCGCTTTATCCCTTACGAATATCTGAAGATTCCCTCCTATTTGTCTGTTCTTTTCAAGAACACAAACAGAGTTCCCTTCTTTGGTAAGTGTGTACGCACATAATAAGCCCCCCAGGCCACTTCCAATAATTACGTAATCAAATTGTGGCATTCTAAAAAATTATTTTTTTATGATAAAAATTCTATTTGATGTCAGCTTTGTATTATCTACAATTTCAACATCAAGCCCTTTGTCTTTGGCCAGTTTTACGATCTCTTTACCAGAAAGATATGAAAGCGGATTTTCTGTTTTGTTAAACTTGACAAAACGTGTAGAGAAGAATTCCGTTAGCTTCGTACCTTTATGTCTCTCCTGATAATCTGCATCTCCATCTCTCAGGATCAGCATGCCACCAAGGTTTAGCTTGTTAAAGCAATTGTTCAACAGCTCTGTTTGTGCTGCTTCAGGAAGATAATGCATGACATCATTCAATATAATCACATCTGAAGCTGGTATCTCATACGTAGTAATATCCGCAGCTTCAAAACCAACATTCGTAGGTTTGGCAAATCCATTCTTAGCTACCTCAATCTTTTCAGAGTCATAATCAACTCCAACAATTTTTCTTTCTTCAGATAGAAAACCAAGCATATTACATAAGAATCCATAACCACATCCTAAATCAGTGATCATAGCTTTTTTAGGTATAACTGTATTGAAAAACTCGTAGTTATTTTCTAACCTTAACTTTATTCTCAGATACCACTCCAGAACAGGTCCTTTATAAATATAGTTCTTGATTAACCTATCCTTGTAATAATTTACTGTTTCCTCCGAATCTGTAAGCTTTTGATATTCTCCTCTGAAATATCTTCCGATCAGTTTTGCTCTTTCAGAATAGGTCTCCCCGTATGTCTTGTCTTCCGGGGTTATTCTTGGCAAGAACTTCATTGTGATCCTTCCGTTCTTCAGAAGTAAGTCTCCTTTTGCAATTGTATCACCTGTACCATGCAGAAGAAGTGGGAGAATATCAAGTTTTAAGCGCTCTGCCATAAGGAAAGCTCCCTTATGGAACCTGGCAACTTTTTTGTCTGCCGCTCTTGTTCCTTCCGGAAAAATAATAATTGAATAACCCTCGTCAACCAATCCTTTCAGCTTCTCCAATCCTGCCTCATGATCTGAGTTTGCTAGATAAAAATCAGCAGATCGGATTACCCTTCCGAAGAATGGAGAATTCCATACCCATTCATTCGTTACCATTACCATCTTAGGATAAAGCATGATAGTAACCAGAATATCCAGGAATGATTGATGATTCGCGATGATTACCGCTGGTTTTCTAAAATCTTCTCCAGTTTCATTGATAATTTTCTTCCTTACATTCCTCATTATATAAATCATGGACCTGCTGAAATACATCAGCAGATAATGCAAGATCAGCTTTCTCTTACTTGCCTTGACAGGAAGGACATACAGGACAACAGGACCAACTACATTTAACAAAAGACATCCTGAAAGAAAATAGGTATAAGCTACAAATGTGAAGAATAACCCTTCAGCAGTATACGGATCAAACCCTTTTTTTGCCCTGTTGGTAATCAACATCCTGAACAGTAAAGGCTGAACAGTATAGGAAATGATAATCACCGAAAACATTCCTACTATTGATAAGAATGCGATTGATTGCAAAGCCGGATGTTGTGCAAATACCAGAACACCTATTCCAACAATAGAGGTAAATGCAGATAGGAAAATCGATGTCTTGTAAGATGCAAGGTTATTAAGTCCCAGTCTGTATTCCTGAAGAAGACCAGACATAATGAATATGCTGTAATCTATACCAAGACCGAGAATAAACGTAGAGATGATGATATTAACGATGTTAAACTTAATTCCCAGCATTCCCATAAGTCCTAGTGTCCACAGCCAGCTCAGACACATAGGAA
The DNA here is from genome assembly GCA_024707265.1 of Sporocytophaga sp. Classification (GTDB taxonomy): domain Bacteria; phylum Bacteroidota; class Bacteroidia; order Cytophagales; family Cytophagaceae; genus Sporocytophaga. The sequence continues at coordinate 632,956 of JANQAB010000003.1, forward strand.
CAAACGCTATTAACCCAAGTTCTATCCTTCCATAAGAAACTACAAGTATGAAGAATACCAATCCAAGGGACAGTACTTCCAAAAGGCTGAAGTCTCTATTCAGAATTTCGATAAACTTATCAGTAAGATATTTTTTATCTACTATTGTAAGATTATCATTTTCATGAATATCTGCATAGACCTGTTTTTTATTTTCCTCATCAACTTTTAACAAAGTAACGACTGTAGTCAGATCTTTACTTTCTGTTATAAAATCATTGAAGAACAGTTTTCTTACATCAGCAAGCTCTTCCGTTGACACTGGTTGATATTGCTTATCCAGAAGTTCAAAGAATCCAGCGAATGCTTCAGGTTTGAATTTATACTTTGCAGAAGACTCCAGAAGATTTTTTTTGATTAAAGCTTTCTTTTCATCTGTCCAGTAATGATTCCACCTTTTGATCTTTTCTTTCTGAAGGCTATCACTGATCAGCATTTTACTAACTGAAGTATACTTGCGGATGACACCCTCTTCTCTCAGCTTTTCAACCTGATCAGCGACTTTCTCGCTGCTTGCCAGAGCTTCATTCAGTGTTTTTCCGCTGGAGACCAGGTAAACTGATTTGGATGAAGCAGAACTGATTTTATTAAGATTTTCCTGGGCAACAAAAAGCTTATCAGAAACATAGTTCATCTTAAGCATATCACTTTCAAATTCAACCAAATGATAAGTATACGCACAGATAATGGTAACCACAGCGATTGCCCCTATAATAAAAGGATTTCTGTCAAATTCGTAGGAAGTGTATTTATGAACGAAAGAAAGACTTCCCTGATCTTCTGCTTTTTGTTCTTCAACCTTCTTCTTCTTAAGAAAATGAGGAAGCACAATTAAACCAATCAAAGCAGCATTGATACAACTGATTGCCGCAAATAAACCAAGGTCCTGTAAAGCTTCACTTTTCACAAACATCAGACAGAAGAATGAAGACGCAGTGATAAGACAACTTAATAACAGAGGAGTGGTAACATCCTTTATTACTGACTTAGGGGAACCAGTGCTCTTGTAATGGGTAAAAATATGAAGCGAGTAATCTATCGTAATACCAAGTAATACAGAACCCATCCCCAAAGCTATGGCAGAAATATTGGGTCTGAAGAAGGTTAATAAAGCAAGGGAAATCAGCCCGCCAATGACGACAGGCAGGAATATAAGAAATACAATTGCTGCTCTTCTGAAAAACAAACTGATAAATACTACAAGAATTGAGATAGCGATTGATACCGTTATGGTAATATCATTTTTAATTCTTTCGGCATTACCCACCGACATAGCCATTGCTCCAAAATATTCTGCCTTTACTTTTCCACCCTCTATCTTCTGCAGACTATCTATCGTTGCATCTATACCTTTTATAAATTCAGCATTCTTTGCTGTTTCATTTCCTGAATGAGCCGGATCAATAAAAAACACAAGGTGTTTTTTATCTTTAGTTACAATACTGCCATTATATAATTCGTAGTTATCTTCATATTGAAGATTCTGAAGTTTCTTTAATCCAATGAAAGTTATGCCAACAGGATCTTTAATAATAAACTGTTTCATTACAATGCTGGCAGGAGATATCAATGTCTTGTAATTCCTTGCCATCGTTGAATCAAGGCGTTGTCTTTCGGTCAACAGGTTGATATCAGCATAATCCTTTTCATCCAGAAATAAAGGAATATTTTCGTAAAAACTACTATATACCTGAGCCATCATATCGTCAGATACTTTGTAGTTGATGTCTTTGATATATTCAGGCTGATATTTTTCCTTCAGTACTTCAGCCAGGTTTTCTGAGAACCCAACCAGTTTATCCGGATCAGTTGCGGTAGTGTCATCAAGGTAAAGATGGAAGATAAGTTTATCTGTAAACTTAGAGTTCTGGAAGATCAGATTCATTTTAGCGATCTTCTCATCCTTGGGCATTATCTTGGAAATATCTTCTTCCATTTTAATACCAGAAGCAAAATATCCAGCTACGGCAATGACAGAACAAATAATGACTGCAAGCAGCCATCTTCGTTTTTCAAAAAAATTATATAGATTAAGAAACAGACCCGACATTAATATTTCAGCTTGAAATTTCAGTATTAAGCTTTTGCTTTGCAGGAAAAACTTTTAACAGCAAATAAGTAATAAGACCAAACAGTACAGCTGCAGCTACTGCAAGCAACATGCTTCCGACTGTATATTGAAAGAGATCTGCTTTAACATTTTCTAAAGTAATATCTCTTTTGAAAATCAAAACATCTTTTCCATTTGGCAAAACCATCCCTCCTGCCTTATAGCTTAGGAAAATAAGAATGGGAATCATTGGAGGAATACTAATGTGTGCTGCAGTTACAAAAAGCACTTTATTTAGTTTCATCAAATGCGCGAGCGTAATTCCAACAATCAGCTGGAACCCCCATATCGGCACAATGCCCATGAAAACACCAAACATTATGGATAATGTCTTTCTCAGATCAGATTCATCTCTATTAAAAACATACTTTTTGAAAAAAATCAGATATGCTGTTTCTATTGAGACTTCTGATTACTTTGAACGGCTTGATAAAGAGTAATGCAATGACTACCAATACAGTATTCAGAACACTTACTCTGCTGAAGTCTTTAAATGGTCTGAAGTGCGTAACACGTTCTTTACCATAATAAACCTGCACCGGTACAGAATCAACTTTTACACCTTTCCAGGAAGCTCTGACTATATTCTCAATTTCGAATTCATATTTCCTTGTAAACCATTTCATATTATATAATGGCTCCAGGGGATAAAGACGGTATCCTGACTGAGTATCCGGAAGTTTTACACCCGTTTCAAACCAAAACCAGAAATTGGAAAACTTATGTCCAAAGCTGCTTTTCCCTGGTACAGAAGATTGTTCCATATTCCTTGCACCTACAATAAGGGTTCCAGGCTCTTTTTCTATCTTATCAATAAACACGGGGAGGTCTGATGCCATATGCTGGCCATCAGAATCTATGGTAATAGCATATTGATATCCCTGCTCAAAAGCAGCTTTGAATCCTGTGCGAAGGGCCATGCCTTTGCCCATATTATGAGGCTGCTGAACTACTTTAATTTGGGTGAAGGATTCAAGAATATCGCGGGTAGAATCTGTAGAGCCATCATTGACAACGATGACATTTCCAGTATATTCCAGCACATCCCCGATCACTTTGGACAAAGTTTTTTCATTGTTGTATGTAGGAATCAACACACAACACTTAAGCTTGTCAAACTTTTCCCTATAGGTATTTTTCAGAGATATCATGAATCATTTGATATTGAATACTGCAAGCCAAAAAGCCGATTAATAACATATTCCCCACTTGTTTAATTCCTTAAAAGCAAAAAATATTAATCAGTTCTGAATAGCTGCTATTTGAAGGTTCCGCTAAACTTAAAGAATACTTTATCTTCAAAAAATATGGTATTGTTAACCTTAATAACAGAATCTTCCTGATGTTTATAGTTGATATCAAAATCAAGAAACTTGTTTACCTCAGGATTTACAATATTCATAAACTTCAGGTTATCGCCTGTTACCAAAATCAGTTCTTTTTCTAAGACTGATGAAAGCATTTCTTTGATCATTTGTACCATACACACCCCTGGCACAACAGGATTCCCAGGAAAATGACCTTCAAATATTTTATGTTTTTCGTTGAGCTCAACTCTTACTTTAAGCGAGCCTTCTGCAACCGGCTCTACGGTTTGTACTTTATAGAAATTCTTCTCTTGTAACATATTATCTTTTCAAAAGACTCATCTTTATTGTCAACTTGATATTCTGATGATCCAGCAGAATATTTGAAGGGACTTTATCTATATAATCATTGAATAAGATCTCCACTTTAACCTTGGATTTCTTTCCGTAAGTGGTCATTATTTTTGACAACTGCCCATCTTCAAGATTGTAAAAATAAGCATTTTCTTCCTTCTTTCCTCTGAGTCTGTAAATTACATGTGTGCTATCTTTTGATACAACTGCTTCAGATGCAATTAACGGATTCATGAGCAATAGCCTGAAATCGTCCCGGAGAAGGTTGATTACTACCTTTTTGTTCATTTGGTCAATGCAATAATGCACTTTAAAAAAATCAGAAGGCCCCAGCTCAAAGTCAAAAAGTTTAACTCCTACTTCGGTGGTAAATACAAGTCTGTACTTATCCGGCTCTGTATTTTTTATAATTAATAAACCACTAAGATAATGTCCATAAACATCTACAGCAGTTTTATATACAAATGCACCACTGTCACTTTTGAAAAGCGACACCAGCTCTCCCGATTTCAAAGGCCTGCTTGCTTCTCCTGTACTGGCTGTTTTAGATCCTTTGCAAGCGAAAAGCAGAAGTATCAGAATACTACTTAATATGAAACTTCTCATCTGAAATTTCTGCATTTACTTTTTTATTAATGAAAGCTATATTAGTATAATCCCCTGATGGCTCAGTCATGGTCAATTTAGAGACTGTAAAATCCTTTTTGTCAAAGTATAAACTGATGGTTTTCAGAAAACCTTTCATGTTTTTGTTCAGAGGAGTAAGGTCAACCAGATAATACTTTTCATTCTGGAAATACTTGATATGATAATCCTTACTGTTCAGCACATTCCCCTGTACACTATTAATGATCATGTTGTTGATCTCCTGGAACATCTTATTTGACTGCATGTCATACTTGTTTTCCCTGGAATCATCTTTTATAAAAACTTTATTTTTATTCATGATGATCAGGTATTGAAAAGGGTCAGTGTATTGCCATCTCAGCATGTTATCCTTTTTGAACATGAAACTGCCTTTAGTAATAATCTTCTCTTCAAGTACGCTCAGGTTTTTCTCCTGTACAAAATCACTTTGAATGGTCCTGGTTTCTTTCGCTGTTTTAGCAAGATTATTTTTAAATGAAACCGAATCTGTAAGCGGAGTAAAACCAGCATGCTGACTTAAAGCAATGGTAGTAAGTCCCAAAATAAACGAAAGAAAAAATCCGAATTTCTTAATTAAAAGCATATGCATCTTTATTTACAAACTTCTCAATTGATACAAAAGAATATCCATTTTCCTTTGCATACAAAATAAATGATTCTAAAATCTCAACAGTTCGATCATTGGTATCATGAAAAAGATAAATAGCTCCCGGTTTCAGTGCTTTTTTCAGTTTTTCCAATAAATTGTTTTTACCCATAACAACAGTATCAAAGGAACGAACATTCCATCCGATGGTGGAATATCTGGTACCTCTAAGTGCCTTATACAAAGGAGGGTTCGTTACTCCATAAGGTGGTCGGAAATACAAGGGATATTTCCCCAAAACCTCCCTGATCTTATCATCGGTCTGTTTCAATTCAAGTTTCATGCCTGAAGGTGATTTCAGGTCAAACCAGAAAGAATGATTGAAGGTATGATTTCCTATTATGTGTCCCTCTTGATCCGTTTTTTTTAATAAAGCTTCGTTTTCTACTATGTTTTTTCCGATGACAAAAAAAGCTGCAGGAACAGAATGCTCTTTTAAAATCTGTAATATTCTTGGGGTTATTTCAGGATGAGGTCCATCATCAAAGGTTATGCATAATTCCTTCTTACTATCGGGCCCAGAACAAAAAGCCTTTACAAAAAAGCCTGCACTGAGATAGGTCACCCCGTAAAATACAACAGCAGAATACACTAAAACATTAAGGACCAGCCACCAAAAAGAAAAATCTTTTTCGATCGCCAGGTAAAGGAGCAGTGCCGAAATGATGAAAAATAACGCGCTGACAAGCTTAAACCTCAACATGAGGATAATAAAATGAGAGAATGATTTCCGTTGTAAGAGTTATATAAAAGAATTTTACTTACTTCCTTTTCGGGAGTACGACTTAAAGAAACACCTGCAGGAATTTCTTTTTTCTTCAATATCTGAGAAGCCAGCCAAACACCAAATGCTGTAGAGGTCGAATACTCTCCACAAAGATTTTTATAGGCCGCTGCATTATTCTCTTTAAAGAAATTTTCTTTAAACTCTGAATATACCCTATCCCCTTCCTGATCTCCATTGGCACCTAAAAGGATAAGATCAATATCTTTCGCCTCGAGATTATTGGAAGAAAAAATTCTGTCAAGGATCTTTTTAAGATCTTCCTGGCTATTTGTGTTAAAAAGTATTTCCACAGCCAGCACAGCTGCATAAGGATCCTTTGGACTTGAAGAAAGAGTAAAGAATGCTGCACCTTCTCCAGGTATTGTCCCCTTTGAATTTTCGTAAAAAAACTCAGACGTTGTTACTCCTTTCCTCCAAAATCCTTTTTTCGAATGAATAGAATAATGGTTAGGTGTCATTTCGTCTACTCCACCTAAGAGGACATTGGAAGCTTCTCCTTCTTTCAGAAGGAGTATTGAATCCACAAAAGCACTTTCGAATGAAAGATCTCTGTGAACATAGGTGAAATTATAATTATTGCAGGTTAGCAGCAAAGCAATCTGGGCTCCTACAGTATTATGCGTTGACTGGATAAATGATGTAGGAGTTAAAAACTGTTCCTTGTTGTTAAGAATATTACAAAGGAAATTCTCAGTATCTTCAAGACAGCCCATGCCTGTTCCTGTAATGATTGCATCGGGATTTTCCACTTTTGCATCTCTAAGACAATAATTGGCAGCAGCAACTCCCATTTTTATAACCCTGCCCATTCTTCTGGCAGCGGCAGGGGAAATGAACTCCTTGTAATTTGGCTCTATTACTTTAAAATAGTCCTGATGATATTTTATCTCTTCCAGAAAAGTGGAATTGTCCAGCGTATTCTGGGGGAGACATTACCAAGACCATTAATATAAATCTGCATCATTTAAATCTTCTTAAAAACAAGAGCTGAGTTATTTCCTCCAAATCCGAAAGAATTAGAAAGTACACTTTTTATATCGACACCTGATAGTAACGATGTTTCAGGAGCTAGATCCAGTTCTTTCATCTTCACCTTAAAGTTAATATTCGGGAAGATGGTTTTATTCATTATAGATAAAGTAGAATAAACAGCCTCAATACCACCGCAAGCCCCTAGCGTGTGGCCGGTATATGATTTGGTAGAACTGAATTTAGGAACTTGGGTACCAAACAGTCTTGTCATCGCTGTACCCTCAGATAAGTCGTTATTGGGAGTACCTGTACCATGAACATTGATATAGTCAATTTCCTCTGCTGTTAATCCAGCTACCTCAAGGGCTTTTTTCATGGCCAGAAACGCTCCCTGACCATCAGGAGAGCTGGCTGTTTGATGATACGCGTCATTGGTATTCGCATATCCGCTTACTTCGGCCAGAATGGGTCTGTTTCCTGCTTTTGCAGCTTCCTCAGACTCTATCACAATATAACCCGCACCCTCTCCAAGATTCAGCCCTTGTCTGCTATCGTCAAACGGTCTGCAATGCTCTTTATCCAGGATCATCAATGTATTGAAGCCATTGATTGTAAAGACAGTAAGAGAGTCCACCCCTCCGGCAATGACCCTGTCAAGCATTCCTGCCTTTATCATTCTTGCTCCCAGCATAATTGAATTGGCAGACGAAGAACAAGCAGTACTAATGGTCGTCATATAGTCTTTGATACCCAATGCTTCAGCAATTCTTTCCGTACTTTCTCCGCAATCGTGAGTTTCAAGAAATTTCATGAAGTCCCCGTTATCTGCCGGATCCAGATACTTTTGATAAAGCATTTCAGTTTTGCCCATTCCCCCTACAGAAGTAGCTGAAATAAAACCTGTCCTGAGTTTTGCCACCTTATCCAGGCCTGCTGAATGATATGCTTCCCTCGCGGCAATGATTCCTAACAAAGTAGTTCTTGTCACTGGCCGACTCATATCAAATTCGGCCATATGAGCTAGATCCTTATCAGAGAACTTTACTTCGGAAACAGGAATGATATTTTTATGAACAGTATCAAGGTTTTGAATATGCCCTATACCAGGCTTTAAAGATGTCAATGAGTTATAATTCTCCTGCACATTGTTTCCAATGGAAGAGATAACTCCAAGACCGGTAATGACAACCTTTCTGCTCATTCCTTATTATGCTTTTTTATGCTCCGCAATGTAATCTGCCATCGATTGGATCGATAAAAATATCTTTTTAGCTGAAGCCGCATTTTCAACTCTCAAGCCATATTCTTTTTCCAAAAGAACTATAAGCTCCAAAGCATCAATGCTGTCAAGCCCAAGACCGTCTCCGAACAAAGGAGCTGTAGGGTTGATATCTTCAGGTTTTACATCTTCCAGTTTAAGGGCCTTTATTATCTGAACCTTTAATTGGTTTACTAAATCTTCCATGATAAAAATTTAAAAATTATATATTTTTTTTATTTGTTCTGTAGTATGCTTAATAGTGTTATCACCCTGATCGGATTCTGCCAGATATAGAAACACTTCATATTTGCCCTCACAAAATTCTACCCAGCCAGCAATGCACGATTTTAATTTTCCTGAAGAAAAGAGATTATTGACATAATCTGTAATGAATTCAGGATTATATTCTTCAAAAATAAAAAAAGTATTTTCACCTTTTATCTTATTTCTGATACAAATTTCCCCGATCACGATATTAGGCAGAGTATACACGAATACAGCAGGACTGGGGAAGTAATTATTCTTATCCCTAACTGTTTCATAATAAGAAGTATCAGTATGCAAACTTGAACTGGAATTCGAAAGTACCACACCAATCTCCGTTTCCGTATATTTTTCTTTAATTGCAGCGTCTTTTAAAATCAACTCCGTTGCCATCAACCCGAGCTTGCACATATCGTCCATTTTATAAAATGGCGAATGTGTTATTTCAAGTCGTTTGTAAAGGCTTCTGATAAAGGTAGCAAAGTCATCCTCCGGTGCTCCCTTAAGAAATTCTTCACCATTCAGAATGGCCTGATTATTTCTTATGATCGAATATGATTTTATAAAACCTTTACTACTCATTGTTTCTCAAAAATCAACGCTGCATTGCATCCTCCGAAACCGGCAGCTGTTTTTAAAACTTTTTTCAATTTCTTCTCCATGCAGTCACTTAAGACATTTACCGGCTGAGTAACTCCCATTTTAGAAAAACCTGCTGTAGCAAAGAGTATATTATTTTTCATGGAATAAGCTGCCATCACAGACTCTGCAATACCGGCTGCTCCAAGGGTATGACCTATATATCCTTTCAGACTGTTCATCGGCACATTTTCCAGTCTGGCTGAATGAATTGCCTTGGATTCCATTTCATCATTATAATTTGTGGCAGTACCATGCCCTGATATGTAGTCAATTTCTTCTGCCGTAGCAACAGCATCTTTTAACGCTCCGTCAATTGCAAGAAATAAGCCCTCTCCTGTTCTTGACGGACCTGAAATATGATTGGCATCATTGGTGATTGCTCCTCCCCTTACTGCAATAGAAGTGCTGTTTTGCAATTCAACGGAAAGAATAACCGTACTTGCACCTTCGCCAAGACTTATTCCATCTCTCCCTTCGTCATACGGTCTGCACGGACTGCTGCCTATTGCTTTAAAAGACTGAAAACCTGATACTGTAAACTCAGATATAACATCTCCTCCTGCTACAATTATGTTTCTGTATTTCCCCTCATTTAAAATTCTCTTTCCCAACAATATAGCTACAGAACCAGATATACAAGCATTGGATACGACAAGCGGCTGATTAGGATTTTTAAAAAAAAGAGCTTATCACTCTGGCCATTACGGCCGACTTTAAACGTTCTTTAGGAAAGCTGCCATTCTGCCTTTCTTCCAGCAGATCTATGTTTCCCTTGGCTGTGGAAATAATAAACAAAGTATCACCGGAGGCAGGATCAATTTTAGTTTTATTCAGAGCATCCGAAATACTTGTGATAATCATTTTCTCAAGTCTGGTATACTCAACTTTAGAATTTAACCTGCAAAAAGCTTCTTCTAATAAAGGAGTATTCACCAACGATGCATAAAAGGGAACTGGGGAAATAGAACGATCCTCAGAAAGTATTACTCCAGAGCATTTTTCCCTCATTTTTACTGCATTTTCTCCGGTAGTAAACCCGAGAGAGGTGATGACATTATCCGATATTAAAAAAACTGATTTCATCCTTTTTTATAAAGCCACTTTTCTTTCCACTGCTGATAGCAATCAGGATTTGTGATTGAAAGTTCCCCGTCTTTTAAAAAAACCTGAATGGTTTTTCCTGTAGTAAGGAGTTCCCTTCCTTGTGAAGTATCCCTGTAGATTTTATAGTCGAATATAATTTTTGCAGCTTCTGTTGGTACAAAGGTAGTCTCTACAATTGCCTTCTCCTGTAATCTTAAAGGCCTTTTATAATCACAGTTTGCTGTTACAAGAGGAGTTAAATATCCTTGGGAACTATATAATTCAACAAAATCGAGGTCAAATTCTTTCCCGAATGCATCCCTGCCATCTTCGAAAAATTTGAGGTAATTTCCATGCCAGACAATTCCCATGGCGTCCACTTCACAAAACCTGACTTTAATCTCTGTTCTGGCAACTAGTAAATTTGTTTCCAACTCTTAATTATTAAATTCTGAATTCTTTTTGTTATAAACCTGGTATTGACTAACTTCTGACTTTAAATTTATTATAAAAATAGGCCATAATTAGCATTGCACCAAAAAAACCGGTTAATGCTGTCACTTCAGGCAATATTTCCTGCACTCCAGCTCCCCTGAGAAATATGTTATTAAACGTTTCCATACTCCATCCCAACGGAGACATAACACTCATTTTCCTCAATATTTCCGGCATCACAAATACAGGTATCCAGATTCCACCAATGGCAGCAAGTATTACTATGAAAACGGCTGCAAATGTAGAAGATTGCTGATGCGTTTTAAATACTGTTCCCAAAAGCACTCCTAACCCGGTAGCAGCCATCCCTATAGATACAACTGCTAAAATAATGGCAGAAAGGTTTTGCCCTAGGTCAAGGGGGGTAATCCAAGTTGAGGCATTAAAAAAACTCCCGCCAACATCATCAGGACAAACTGCACAAGTGTAATTAAGAGATAGGCTAAGACTTTGCCGATCATTACTACTAAAGAAGTCCCGGGAATCGTCCTTAACCTTAAGGTACTGCCATCCTCTCTTTCTTTAATGATGCTTCCAGCCAAAGGAAGGACAATAAAGAAAATTCCAAAGATGGTCCAGGCTGGAACATTATGCTGCACTGAATTCAAGGACAGACCTTCTAATTCAGGCATCGCGGATTTCTGATCTAATTGTATAAACCTTCTGGTATCTATGTTAAACTGATTGCCATTAGGAAAATATTGAGATAGATGTTGTGAGATGATCTTTATGGACTGACTGGCCTGATATCCGTCAAGAATTTTATCCAAAGCCAATTGAACCGATTTTTTGAACGATGCCTGTAATGCAGGATCATAAATAACCTGAATACCGGCAAATAAAGAATCTTTAGCTTCTTCAGAAATACCATTAGTAAGCTCACCAAAAGCTCTGCCGATATCTCTTCTGATATGGGTTTGCAACATGAGCGAAGTACCGGGAGGAATAATTACACCAACTTTGTATGTTCCTTTTTTAACTTCTTCTCTGATAGTGTTTATATCCGATTTTGAATATTCTGCTTCCGTTACCTTAAATATCCCTGCCTGACCCAGACCCTGATAAATTGCTTTGCTACATTCATCTCTATCCTGATCAAGCACCAATACTTTTATTTCAGCCTGCTGATAATCTCTGAAAGGACCATCCTGAATCAATGCCATGATGATAATCATTGTTAAAGGCATCAGAAACAAGATCGCAAGACCTGCCTTGTCACGCATCAGAATTAAAAGCTCTTTATATATAGCAAAAAAAATTCTCATACTAATCTCTCAGTTCCTTTCCTGTCAGGTTAATAAACAGGTCTTCAAGATTCGAATACCGATTCTCCTCCGCTATCAGTTCTGCAGGCACACCTTCTTTAATGATTTTCCCCTTGTCTATGATCGCAATTCTGCTGCAAAGATTTTCAGCTTCCTCCAGGTAGTGACTTGTATAGATAATAGTTGTTCCCTTGCGGTTGATTTCTTTTAAAGTTTCAAGAATGAGCACTCTTGACTGCACATCCACTCCCACTGTGGGCTCATCCAGAATGATAATAGAAGGCTTGTGCAATATTCCTGCAACTAGATTTACACGGCGCTTCATGCCTGTGGAGTACTCATTGATTTTCTTATGGCGATGATTTGAAAGCCCCATTTTCTTCAGCCAGAACTCAACTTCAACCTTTAAGGACTGGTTAGCTAATCCATACATTCTCCCGAAAAAAAGAAGATTTTCCTCAGCAGTTAAAGAAGGATATAAAGCAATATCCTGAGGAACCAGGCCGTAGTATTTTTTAATTTTTTCAGGATATCTGAGAATATCGGTCTCATTCATATAAGCAGTACCGATATTAGCTGATGATAGTCCGCAGATAATTGAAATCAAAGTAGTTTTGCCGGCTCCATTAGGACCGAGCAAACCGAAAAAAATCGCCCTTTCTAATATTCAGATTTATACCCGAAAGCGCAGGGGCAAATCCCTTTTGATAGGTTTTATAAAGATTATTTACCTGAACCACTATTTATAAGGTAATTTTTTTCAGTTTGGTAAATATTGCCTTCTCACGATCTGCACATTCCAATAATATATCTGATAAGGTTTTATAAGACACTGCAGAAGAAGCTCTCCCTTTACAGATTCTTCCCGCTTCAAATGCAAAATCTCTCCATCTGTCTCCGGTTTCTGTAACTTCCTGAGCTACCTCCTGAAGCCAGGGCTGTTGGAGTTGACTGGACGCTTCCTGAAGAAAGGCTCCAAAAATAAATCTGAATCCCCCGCCTCCGGTTCCGATTTCTTCCTGCATTCTGATCACCTGACCCAGGTATAAAATCGCTCTTCTTTCATCAAGTTTATCCGGCCATTTTTTTAAGCTTTTAGCCAAAAAACGAATTCCTTTTACTCCGAAAAGAGGAATAGGCACATTGAGCATATCGCCCGCAGTCTGCTTGATTCCTTTTACTATAGCCGGTTTAAAATCAAATGAAGAAGGTACTACAGTTGGATAGTACATCTTCCCTTTCGGAGGCATAGTACCCTTTGCGAATCTGGCTCTAACCAGATCATCATAATCTATTTCACATGTCTCTTCCAGAACGGGATCGCTTACGAGATATTTCCCGTTTCTTTTCCCAAAAACAACAATATTGTGAGCGTTGAAATGAAAGCGTAAAGCTTTAGGTAAATAGGGGAGATAAAACACACTTGTCAGCAACCCGACAGGCAAGCCTTTTTCCAAAGTGCGATCCAGTTCTTCCATTGCTTTTGTTTCGCTTCTGAAAGTTGTTGAATGCATGGAAATGCCGAGCCGGTTGCTCACTCTTTTGAATATCCACCCTGGAAGTATTCTATAAGAAGTAACTGGTATTCCGTTTAATTTTATAAAAGGAAGGTAGCTGAAAAACAGACCAGAGCCTATACCAAATACCATTGGCTCGGAAATACCCAGGTTGTGAAACTTCAATAGATTCGATACAGCACCATTTTCACAATGCGCACTCTGATTATGTTCAAATTCCACTTCCAAGATTATTCTGGTTTTATAAGTTGTGCCACAGAAATATTCAGCGCACGGGCATATTTCTCAAGGGTTTTCTGACTTAATTTTTCAAATGCGAAAGGACGCATGTGCCAGACAATTCTGAACCATGAAATACCTGTTAAATCTGCCAGCATTCCTTTGGTAATCATATTTTTTTCCAGGTGAAAAAGTAATGGACTGGCTTTGCCGGATAAAACCCTTTGTCTTGCCAGTTCTACTCTTTCATTGATAACCTCCCAGGCTTGATCGAGAGCAATATTTTCAGGTTCCCAACCGGCAGTCTTAACTTTTGTATAAGTACCGTTTTTATCAGTTGCATATAACACCTTTCTGACGCCTTCAAGGGCACCATGATCCTGAGGAACCTGATCTTTTTCCATAAAAGTTAGATTAATCTTTTTTGACGAAAATTTTCATTTCGCATTCTGCTACTGCATTTCCATTGCAGGTACAAGATGCTTTGATAAGCAGGACGCCCATTACCTCATTTTCAAATCTCACTTCAGTGATCAACTCCGATTGAATTGGTGGCAGGGAATGAATTTTCAACCCTTTAATTGCACCGATGTAGCCTACAGGAGCACCTTTTAAATCACCACTGTTATCAGATTTTTGTCGGTTAATTTCATAGCCCATGCGAAGAGCAGCTGTTTGAGCCATATTTTCTACCAGTCCGGGTTCTCTGAAAAAACCATTATAAGAAAAAATATTATCCTCTTTCAGAGTTAGTCCGCTTATAGTTTTTACATCATCAGAATACAAAAGCTTATCTACCATGACAAATGGCTCTTTCTGAGGAACCATGTTTACAACGACATCGCCTTCGTAAATTGGACTATTGAAATTCATTTTAGTAAAATTTTAAACTTAACAGACAGTCAGAAGTGCATACGAATAAGAGAACCTTGCACTTTCAGGGACTGCCAGCAATAATTTATCACCTATATTTAATTTCCCTGAATTTAAAATCTCCTCTACCATTACAAAAACAGAAGCTGCTCCGATATTTCCTACACTGGTGAGATTAGTAAACCACTTTTCCTGAGGAATATCGAGATTGCTCTTAATTAACTCTTCTGCAATTTTCAATCTGAAAAACTCTGATGAAAGATGTGGCAGTACGTAACTGATTTCTTTTACATCAAAATTTCGCTTTTTACAAATCCCTTTTAACGCTCTCGCTGCCAATTGAGAAATATGCTGATCCAGCAATTTGACATCCTGTTTCATTGCCATTACAGAATTGTCTGCAATGGCTTTAGGTTCCATTTGCTTGAAACTTATCAGATTTCCATTTTCATCTTTGTCAGAAGCAGCATACATACAAGTCTCCACTTCATTCGCAAAAGATACACTGTCAACCCACTCTATCTTTAGGGACAAACCATTGTCAGCTGGTTTATCTTCCAGGAGAAAGGCTCCTGATCCATCTGAAAGCATCCATCTGAGGAAATCTTTTTCGAAAGCGAGTATCGGATTTTCGTCCATTTCCCCAATCTTTTTAGCTTCCTCTTCATAATTTTTTGCCTGAAGCATAGGAGAACAAAGTTCTGATCCTACAATTACTGCATTAGAAGTATTTTCAGACTGAATAGACATATAGCCAATCTTTAGCGCGTGCATTCCTGAACAACAGTTACCCATGGGAGAATATGTTTCCAGAGGCCTCCCTCCAAGGTATCCGTGAACCATAATTGCATGCGATGGCATAATTTGATCAGGATAAGAAGTACCACATGCTAGCAGTTCTATGTCATCCTCCTTAAAAGATTTATCGAATAAAGATCTGACAGCTTCTGCTGCCAGCTGAGCGTTATTATGAGTTATATTACCCTCTTTGTTAAGAGCGTAATATCTTGTTTTAATACCATTATTCCTTAATACTATCTTCTTAGCCCTCGAAGGTTTGCCGTTAATAAATCCCAGATAAGTTTCCATTTCATCAATCGAAACCGGATTATTAGGCAAATATTTCGCAACCCTTGTTATAAATACTTCCTTCATTAATAACTTCTCTTATGAAAAATTTTAGTTGCCGTCCAATAGCCATAGCCAACTAAAAACTTTTAGTCAAACAAAGAGTAAAATTAATTGATTTCCTATTAAGAATCGCTAAAAATAATACTTAAAATATTAAATTTCTTACCTGTCTGAATTGGAAGCCTCTTCTACTTTACTCCGGAAAAATAAGCAACCTTCTTTTTCATAGGTCCCCAAAGTAATAGTCTTTTAATATTTGCAACCACAAACATAATCGGAGTACCGATGATGATCACAAATATTAAATAATATAAAAAAAATGATAAAGCTGTTTTTCGTTTTGAATTTCCGGAACGACCTAATTTACTGATTGCTTTAGCCCAGATTTTAAATATTTTAGATCCCGTCATTTCCATGGTCATCAATGGCTGTTTGATTTCTACAGCCCCTGCTTTTACAAGAGAATCCTGAAGGTTTTCTAATTGATTTTCTGATAAATACTTATAGATTATTTCCCCGTAAGCTGAAGCGCCCCTTATATCTTCATCTGAAACTCCTGAAGATGGTAAAAATCCCCAATAGTTTGATTTCTTTCCCTTCATCAGCCATCCAATGATTGTAACAAGGCTGACAAGATTATGTGATTTATCAAACAATGCTATGTTACCAACCAGATTTCCACCGGCGGCTTTGATATAGGCTTTAGCCTTTTCCTGGCTGGAAATCCACATATTTCGGCAAGCTATGACAGTTATAACCGGCTTACCATTTAAAATTCTTTTTGCTTCTTCGCTCTGAAGAAATGAACAGGCAGGCAGGCTTGGCGATAAATACCATGGCTGGTATCCGAAAATCACCAGGTCAAAATCTGAATTCTGAACTTGCAGAGGCTTCATCTTTACACCCTCCTGATGAACGGTTTCAGGAAATACATCTAAAAATTCATCTGCAGACCAGGGAAAATTAAAATCATTTTCTGGGCGAAGTTGCTCAAAAGTAAATGCTACGTCCTTTTTATTCAACCCCGAACAAACTGACTTCACAACAGCTGTCAGTTGACCGGTCTGTGAATACCAAAGAACAAGTACTTTTTTCATGAATGTGCGTTTTTTGACCAGAAATTATAGAAATTAAACCATTGTTCAGGATATTTTTTTACCATCCTTTCAACTTCTGTCACATATTCCTTCACCATTTCTTCCACATTTCCGTTACTTATCTTAGGAGGTGTAGCGAAGAAGTGATAATGCTCATCTGTTTCTTTCACTGCAAATACATAACTGTAAGGAACTTTCAAAGCTTTTGCTAATTGAAAAGGACCGAGTGGAAAGAGAGCTTCTTTTCCAAGAAAATCAGTGGATATAACCTTTCCACCTTCTACATATCTATCGCCGTGAATACAGATAATTTCCTGATTCTTTAAGGCTTTATTAATTTCAAAGATGTGAGAGAGATCATCCTTTACAGGGATAATATTGACAGGCCTTTCTCCATATATTTCCGAAAAATAACTTTTAATTTTTTCATGCTCTGCATCGAACATGACTATGTTTATTTTTGCATTGATCTGATTTAGAAGATGACCTGCCACTTCATAATTACCAATATGGGCACTTATGAAGATCCCACCCATACCCTGGGCTGCTATTTCCCTTAGGTGGAGCTGGCCGTCATGATTGATGGTAAATTTATTTCTGATTCCGCCCATGATAGCCACTTTATCTATCAGAGTTTGACCAAAAATATAATAGTTTTGATATACTTTAAGCCAGGCCGTGAAGTACTTATATTTGAGAATTTCTCTAAAAAAATGTAATGAAGATTTAGTTGACTTTAAGGAAAAAAGCAAATAATAAAGTGCAACAAACCGAAGTACCAGGTATGCGATTTTAAGACCAAGGTGCCTAATCAGGAAAACAAATATTTTGTGCCCTAATAAGGAACCCTGGGTTTTTCCTTTCCAGGCCATTATTACTTAACTTCCTGTTTCTCGCCTACTTTACTTAAAATGTAGTTATAAAAATCCTGGAAGTTTACTATTCCTACAAAATCTTCACCTTTAACTTTAAATCCGAAATTACTTTCAATAACGACTACAAGATCTACATAATCCAGGCTATCAAGACCAAGGGTTTCTTTCAGGTTAGCTTCGGGAGTTATTTTATCTGCATCAACCTCAAACTCTTCTACCAAAAAGCCATTAATTTTTTCAATAATTTCCTGATTTTTCATTTTACCTTAAGTATGTTTTTATTTTACCTTTTTTAATATTAGTGAGGAATTGGTTCCTCCGAAGCCGAATGAATTAGACAGTAATGTGTCAATATTCTTTTCAACTGTTTTTGTAGCAATGTTTAATTTTGCGGAATCCTCATCCGGGGTTTCAAGATTGATGTTTGGAGCAACAAAGTCATTTTGCATCATCAACAATGAATATACTATTTCACTAGCTCCCGCCATCCAGCATTCATGGCCTGTCATAGATTTAGTTGAGCTCACCAGCGGCTTTGAACCACCAAACACAGAATCCAGTGCTCTTGCTTCATACATATCTCCCACAGGAGTAGAGGTAGCATGAGCATTTACATAATCAATTAAACTGGCAGGAATATCAGCATCTCTGAGAGACATCTCCAGAGCCCTTACGGGACCTTCAACATTTGGTTGCGAGATATGGCCTCCATTAGAAGAAAATCCGTATCCGATAATTTCAGCAAGTATCGGCGCACCTCTTTCCACTGCTGACTCATAACTTTCAATAATTACAGTGGCCGCACCACCACTTGGTACTAAACCATCTCTATTTTTATCAAAAGGTCTTGATGCCCTTGTAGGTTCATCCAATCTCACTGAAAACGTACTTAAAGCATCAAAATTACCCATTGAAAATGGATTTATTTCCTGGGCACCACCACAAATTACACCTTTCTGCAAGCCATGTTTAATCAGAAAGTAGCCAATACCAATGGCATGAGAGCCACTTGCACAAGCACCACTAACCGTGAAATTAACACCTTTAAGTTTAAATATTGTAGCCAGGTTCATGGTTACCGTTGAATTCATTGATTGAAATACAGAACCTGAACCTACCAGAGTAGTATCTTTTTTCTCTCTTATGATGTCTGTTGCTTCAATTACAGCTCTTGCAGAACTGTCATTTCCAAACAACACTCCAAACTCGTTTCTGTCAATGATCTCCTCATCGAGTTTAGCATTTTTTATTGCTTCCAAAGTAGACAGGTAAGCATATTCTCCTTGCTCAGCCAAACCAATTCTTTGCCTTCTGTCGAGTATTCCTTTCAGAACCGGTTTTTCAACCATTCCTGTAAGTGGCGAACGAAAACCCATTATTTTTCGCTCTTCGTCAAATACAATTCCCGACTTTCCTTTGAAAAGGGAATCTCGCACCTGATCCAGACTTGTTCCCAAGCAGGAATAAATACCGATTCCTGTAATAACTACCCTGTTCATTTATTCTAGGTGATTCTAATTAATACTAGGTATACAATCCTCCATTAACAGATATTACCTCTCCGGTAATATATGATGCTTTATCTGAGGCTAAAAAAGTTACAACATTCGAAACCTCCTCTGCAGTTCCAAATCTTGCCAAAGGAATTAATGATTTAAATTCTTTTTCATTAATATCTTTTGTCATATCTGTTACAATAAAGCCAGGAGCTACTGCATTGACAGTTACCCCTCTTCTTCCTACTTCCTGTGCCAGAGCTTTGGTTGCTCCTATGATAGCAGCCTTGCTGGCTGAATAATTTGTTTGTCCCGGCATTCCCTTTATTCCTGAAAGCGAAACAACATTTACTATTCTTCCATATTTATTAACCAACATCCCCTTAACCACCAATCTGGTAATGTAGAAGAATCCGTTAAGACTTATATCAAGTACTCCATGCCACTCTTCTTCACTCATCCACATCAGAAGATTATCTTTTCTGATTCCGGCATTGTTGACTAGCACCTCTATTACTTTATCCGGATTTTTTTCGATCCAGCTTCCAAGAACACCTTCAACTTCTTCTTTTTGTGAAACATTGAATTGCATTAATTCTCCATCACTTCCCTTTTCTCTTATCAATTCAAGAGTCTTTTCAGCTTCCTGAACATTTGATTGAAAGTTGATGAGAATTTTATAGCCCATCTCTGCGAGATTCAGACACACTGCTCTTCCAATTCCTCTTGAACCTCCTGTAACTAAAGCGTATTTCATTATTAAAAAAATTTATTATTTCTTTCAAACAATCTCCTGCAAATCAGGTTAATGATTTTGGATAAGTGTAGATATTCTCTACAAATATAATAAAATAAATTTCTACACAGCCTTTATTTCAAGGCTTTCCCTATTTTTTAAATATTATCAGGCTTATTCTCAATCAGGTACTGTTTGACTTTTTTGATATCACCATATTTAGGTAGATCATTCTCAAAACGTGGAAATATTTTCCTTAATTCTTGATACACTCTATTTGTCTTCGCAGAAAGTTTGTCTTCAATATCCAGGTAATCTATTCCCTGAAGAATCGACATCATCTCGATTGATAGTACTTCAAAGGTATTTTCAATGACTTTTTTAGTAAGCAAAGCAGAGTTGGTTCCCATGCTGACAATATCCTGATTATCATTATTATTAGGAATACTGTGAACATACATTGGATTACTTAAAACCTGATTTTCTGCAGTGGTGGAAGTTGCTGTAAACTGTACTCCCTGCATTCCAAAGTTCAAACCGAGCTTGCCAAGATTTGCGAAAGGAGGAATTTTACCATTGAGCTTATTATTCATCAGGTAATTTAATTGCCGCTCAGCAAGCATGGATAGTTTTGTGATGGCGATTTTTAATTTATCCATTTCCAGGGATATGTAATCCCCATGAAAATTACCTCCATGGAATACGTTTTCAGCAATCGAATCTATTACCGGATTATCATTTGCAGAATTCAATTCATTAATCAAAACCTCTTCTGCATAAGTGATTGTATCTTTAATTGGTCCCAGGATCTGAGGAACACATCTTAAAGAATAGTATTCCTGCACCTTATCTTCGAGCACATAATCTTCTACTTTCTTCTTATAAAGCTCGTCCTGCCTGTTTCTTGTAAGCTTGCTGTCGTGGAGAATATTTCTCATTGACTCTGCTATTTCCCTTTGACCTTTATGCCTTTTTACCTGATTTAATTCACTGGAAAAATGATCATCATAAGAGTTGACAAGCTCATTCAGCATACAGGATGCATAGGTGCTCCAATCGATCAGTTTTTGCGCTTGGATAAGGTTAACCAGGCCTATTCCTGTCATACATGAAGTACCATTCATAATAGCAAGGCCTTCTCTTCCACTGACTTTTAAAGGGGAAATATTGTATTCCTTATAAACGTCTGGAGTAGGCCTCAGTTGATTTTTAAAGG
Source organism: Sporocytophaga sp. (assembly GCA_024707265.1). Lineage (GTDB taxonomy): Bacteria > Bacteroidota > Bacteroidia > Cytophagales > Cytophagaceae > Sporocytophaga. The sequence continues at coordinate 653,989 of JANQAB010000003.1, forward strand.
ATACTTCTCCCTCTCCGATCAGGCCAAGTGCCAGATGAGCGAGCTGAACAAGATCTCCGCTAGCCCCAACACCACCATGCTCAAATATTACAGGATATATTTCATTATTAATCAAATCTTTTAACAAGGCAACCACATCAATCGGAATGCCTGAACATGCCTGGCAAAGTGAATTTAATCTGGCAACCATTACGGCTTTCAGATACGTATCAGGTAATACTGCACCAACTCCTGAAGAATGGCTTCTTATAAGGTTGTATTGAAGATCTATCTGATCCTTTTCGTCAATTCTATATTGAGCCATTGGCCCAAACCCCGTATTAATTCCATAAATAAGCTTATCTTTTGAAAAATGGCTTAAAAAATCATGGTTCTTTCTTATTCTTTCTTCAATAGATGTATGAATTTCAATAAGCTCATTACCCGTCAATATTCTTTCAATTTCAGACAAATCGAGCTTTTTTTCACCAATAGTAACCATCAGACTTATAAAATCAATTTTAGATTATTTTTTACTAACCCTATAGAAGCGGTTAAGCGTAAAAATATAATATTAGTTCCCAATATGATTAATTGTAAAAAAACTTAAAACTTTTCAAGGGAGATCGAGCTTTTTTACCTTTGATTAAAAATCAGGGTTCAAAATTAATGTAACTTTCGACCTTTTAAAAAATTTTTACTCAAAGTTGCGGAAAGTATAATCAAAATGAAACTCCTTAAATAAAAATACGTGGATTTCATTCTATCGATCGTCCAAATAGCTCTCAACACAAAAATTAAAGATGAAAAAAATTTCCTGCTTTTTATTTATCACCATTCTGATTATTAATGGAGCGCTTGCACAACATTCCAAGCCTGACCTATTTTCTTCTAAAAAAAGAAATCCCCAATCACAATCCTTCCTCAGAAATGCTTCTGATAGAACGATTGATGGTCGACTAAACAGAAATGCTCTTCCTTATTTACTCAACAGTGTACCTGTAAGCCCTGGGAATGCATCATTTTTTATTTCTTTAGATCAGGAAAAAAAGACGCCTTACTTTATTAAGCGAAAACCATCAGGAACAAAAAATACCCGGAAACTATTTTTAATTTCTACTGAACTTTGCAAAAAAGAAGCTGCAAATTTCCTTAATGACCTTAAACCAGTTTTAAAACTCCACAATAATACCAATGAATTTGAGATTCAAAATCCTCCGGAAAAAGATGTAAGACACATCCGTTTTTCACAAAAAGTTGGAGGAATTCCAGTATTAGGTGGCGACGGCATAATTCATCTGAGTGAAGATGGCAATCACACTTTTCACGGACAAATTGAAAATGTAACTGCTAATCTGAATACTACCCCATCTGTTAATGCAGGACAAGTAATTGAAACTGCTGTAAGTGACCTAAAAAAAACAATCCAGGTAAGGGCTTTAACTATACAGGAACAACAGATTCTTGAGTATAAAGATCCTGAAGCACGCCTTGTAATCGTCCCAAGGTCAGAAATGATTAAGCTTTATGAGTTGGCATGGGAAATCAGCATAAGGCCAAATCTTATTGATCACTATCATTATTATGTAAGTGCTGTTACTGGTAAAATAATATTCAAAGAAAATCATACCTGTACAGCAATACATGCTACTGGTACAGCACCTGACTTGAATGGGGTAAACCAAAATGTAACCAGCTACCAGGCAGGCGCAACATATTACCTGATTGATACTTCAAATCCTATGTTCAGCTCCGGGAAATCGGTATTGCCCGAACAACCGGTAGGCGCAATATGGACCATGAGTGCTGGCAATACAGATCTTACCAGCATTGCACAAATTACCTCCGCCAGCCACTCCGCCTGGAGCTCAACAGCTGTATCAGCTCACAGCAATGCTAAAGTTTGCTACAACTATTACAAAAACACTCATAACAGGAATTCATTGAATGGTCAGGGAGGAAATATTATTTCTGTAATAAATGTAACCGATGGAGGCAAATCTATGGAAAATGCCTACTGGAACGGCAAACTGATGGCTTATGGGAATGGGGGTACTTATTTTAAACCTTTGGCAGGGGCTTTAGACGTAGCTGCACACGAAATGACACATGGTGTTATTCAAAACAGTTGCAATCTCAGATATTCCGGACAATCCGGAGCTATCAATGAATCCTTAGCTGATATCTTTGGAGCATTGGTCGATCGCGATGACTGGAAAATCGGTGAGTCTATTACGAAGAATTTTACTTTGTTTCCTTCAGGAGCTTTAAGAGACTTATCAAATCCTCATAACGGAGGTTCATCCAAGTCAGATTATTGCTGGCAGCCGCAACACATGGATGAATTTGTAAATACTACAAGTGATAACGGAGGGGTACATATAAACAGCGGTATTCCCAACAAAGCATTTTATTTATTTGCCACTCAGGTCTCCAAAGAAAAAGCTGAAGAAGTTTATTATCTGGCAATGACCAAATACCTATTTGCATCTTCCCGTTTTATTGACCTGAGGATATCCGTGGTTAATGCAGCATCTGAACTTTATGGAGAAAATTCTAATGAAGTTGCTCAAGCCAAAACAGCTTTTGATCAGGTGGGAATTCTTGAAGGACAAGCAACCAAAGTCGAGGAATCCCTTCCTGAAAACCCTGGTGATGAATATCTGCTTGTGACTAAAACAATAAAAGAAAATTACAGGCTTGAAACAATTAAAACTTCTACATCTGTGAGCACTCTTATAACTTCTACTCAAGTGGGGAGAAAACCAAGCGTTTCCGATAATGGAAGAGTTATGTATTTTGTAACTCCGGAAGGAGTGATCAAACAAATATACACAGTAAGTAATGATGAAAGTATCTTTGATAATTCCAGAAAGTGGAATAATGTATCTGTCTCAAAAGACGGGACTAAAATAGCTGCTGTAACCGATGATGAAGATTCTTCTATTTATGTAAGGAAAACTTCAGCAGGATCTCCTTGGGTACGTTTTATTTTATACAATCCAACCTTTACTCAGGATTCTATAAGATCCAAAGGCCCTAAATATGCTGATGCACTTGAATGGGATCATCATGGAGAAAGCATTATGTATGATTGTTATAATGTTATTAAGGGAGATAAGGACAGTGTAGTTTTCTGGGATGTGAACTTTATTAAAGTATGGGACAATGCTGAAAATGATTTTTCTGATGGAATAGTAACTAAACTTTATGCTGACCTTCCTCAGGATATCAGCATTGGTAATCCTTCATTTTCCAAAAACTCGCCCCATATTGTTGTATATGAAATAATAGATGAATTTGTCGGTTATGTGGATATGGTCGCTACTAACCTTGAAACATCGGAAGGTAGCTTTATCCTGGGTCGCAATAATGGCATGCTATGTTTTCCTAATTATAATAAGTCTGACACCCAAATTGGATTTACAACATGGGCTCCCTCTGGTCAGGATACCATATTTGCCTGTGTGGACATGGATGTAGATAAAATAACCCCAATAAATGGAACCTATCGATCCATCTCTGGCAAATATTTTAATTTCTATGCAATCGGCGATCGAGTTTTAAGTAACGAGTCATCAATAAAGTCTCCGGATTTCAGAATTTATCCAAATCCGTTTGACAATCATATAACTATCGATTTTAATAGGATAGGAGAAACAGAGGTTGTTTTGATAAATAGTTTGGGTCAGAATATTTATCAGGAAAATGTAAACCTGAATGGTTTCGCTCAACATCAGATTAACTTATCCGAGTTGAAGGCTGGAACTTATATCATTAAAATTATTTCAAAAGATGGTATATTCACATCCAAGCTGTTAAAGTTATAGATAAGATTTTTCATATCTCGGATTCGGAATGTTCTTTATACTTTCTAAAATATTATTCTACTTAGTAATGCCAATGATCTGGATCATTGGCATTCTTATTTATTCCTTATATACCAAAGACCTTAAGAGAAAAAAAGTAGCTGTTATATCTGCAACAATATTGCTTCTATTTTTCTCAAACGAATATATTGTTAATAAAGCCCTCTTATTTTGGGAAGAAGCTCCAGTCCCGATAGCTGATCTGCAAACAAACTATACCGCCATTGTTCTGACAGGGGTAACAGAGTCAAACAAATCTCCTAAAGATCGTATTTACTATAATAAAGGTGCTGACAGAGTTCTTCATACCCTTCAGTTATACAAAACTCATAAAATTAAATCAATCATTATTTCAGGAGGTGCAGCTGTTGTGATAGGCAAACAAGTTCCTGAAGCCGAAAGTCTGAAAAAAACATTTCTCACTGCAGCAGTTCCATCAAATGCAATGATCTTAGAGACTAAATCCCGAAATACAAGAGAGAATGCTTTGTTTACAAAAAAGTTGATTGATTCATTAAATTTAAAAGGCCCTTTTCTGCTTGTCACCTCAGCTTTTCACATGAAGAGAGCTAAAGGGTGTTTCAAAAAAGCAGGCATTGATGTTACAGCCTATCCTGCAGACTATTATTCTATTGATGGCAAATTTACACCTGATTATTTAATTATTCCATCAGAAAGAGCACTCTCAAAATGGAGTCTGTTAATACATGAAATTTTGGGATACTCAGTTTATAGAATGATGGGCTATACTATTCCTACTTAACCCAAACTGATTTAATATTAACGAACTCCCTAATTCCAAATGACGCCAGCTCTCTTCCATATCCAGATAGTTTGACGCCACCAAATGGAAGCCTGGGATCTGATTTCACCATACCATTTATAAATACCGAACCAGATTCTATTTGTCTTGCCAAAGCCCTTCCTTTTTCAGAATCTCCTGTCCAGATAGAAGCCCCCAGCCCAAACTTGCTCTGATTAGCCAAATTGATTGCATCCTGCTCATTCTGAACACTTATTATGGCAGCCACGGGGCCAAAAGTTCTTCATCAAACGCCGGCATACCAGGCTTTACATCATCAAGTATTGTTGGCGTAAACATTGCTCCAGCAGGAGGTATCCCGCCAATAATTACTGAAGCTCCCAATGAAATACTTTTTTGCACCTGAGTGAAAAGGCTTTCAGCTAGATCCCTTCTTGCGAGAGGACCAACCTGAATTTCCGGAAACAAAGGATTTCCATGTTTTAATTCACTTATCGCCTTAACCATGGCCTGAACAAATTGATTCTTAACCGAATTTACAACAATAAATCGTTTAGCGGCGATACAGCTTTGACCATTATTAATCATCCTGGCCTTCACTGCCCACATTGCTGCATCTTCAACATCGGCATCTTTCAGGACGATAAAAGGATCACTTCCCCCAAGCTCAAGAACTGTCTTTTTAAGATGAGCGCCTGCGGAAGCAGCAACTTTCATTCCCGCCTGTTCGCTTCCAGTCAAGGTCACAGCCTTAATTGTATTATGAGCAATAAGTCTGTCTGTTTCCTCTCCGGAAATTAATACAGATTGGAATACCCCTTTGGGAAAACCTGCTTCCTCAAATAAATCCTGTATCGCCAATGCACATTGAGGCACATTGGAAGCGTGCTTCAGAATACCTGTATTTCCTGCCATAATTGTTGGAGCAGCAAATCTGAACACCTGCCAAAAAGGAAAATTCCATGGCATAATTGCAAGGATGCATCCTAAAGGATCATACTCAACATAGCTTTCAGAAGCATCCGAAATTATCAAATCATCTTTAAGGAAAAACTCAGCATTTTCAGCATAGTATTCACAGACCCAGGCACATTTTTCTACTTCGGCTTCTGCTTCCTTTATAGGCTTCCCCATTTCAGAAGTCATAAGGGTAGAGAGCAATCCTTTTTTCTCCCTGAGTTTGCCAGCTATTTTATTGAACAAAGAACTTCTTTTTTCAAAAGAATAATCTTTCCAGACCTTAAATGCCTTTTCAGAATTGGCTAAAACTTCCTTTAGTTTATCTTCAGAATAAGATTCATATTCTTTCAATAACTGCCCTGTAAATGGATTTATAGACTTGATTTTTCCCATGATTGAAAAATTAATAACTGAGTAACTAAATAACTAAAATAAAAAAGGGCTGTTCCTTTCGGAAAGCCCTTTTTTATTTTTTTTATTTTCGAATTAGTCTTCGTAGTTGAATGAAGCCTTTAACTCACCAACGATAACATCAAATGCACCTGGCTCAGTAATAAATGTTTTCTTATCCATCCCTACAAAAGCAAGGTCACTCTTATTAAGCTCAAATTCCACAGTTTGTGATTGCCCCGGAGCTAAAGAAATTTTCTTGAATTTTCTTAATCTCATCCATGAAGGAGTAATTGTAGCAAAGTGATCTCTTGTATAAAGTTCAACAGCTTCTTTACCAGCTTTTGAACCTGCATTTTTTACATCCACAGATACTTTAATTGTTCCGTTTCCTTTAAGAGTAGATGAACCTACTTTAAGGTTTGAATATTCAAATTTTGTATAGCTTAAGCCATATCCGAAAGGCCACTGTGGCTTATAACCATTTTCTCCCATTTGACCTGGTGCAAGCTCAGTTACTTTATCGCTATATTTATGGTCGTATGGGATAATATCTCCACTGAATCTTGGATAAGAGAATGGAAGTTTACCACTTGGATTTACATCACCGAAAAGAACTTCAGCAATAGCATTGTGTCCTTGGCTTCCAGGGATATAAGCATTAATGATACCTTTTGCACCTGCTTCAATTTTTCTGATGATTCTTGGTCTTCCTTCTACTAATACGATCACTACAGGCTTGCCTGCTTCATAAAGAGACGCAACTAACTTTTGCTGAGCTTCTGGCAAATCAAGTTCATCGATAACTCCAGGAGATTCTGCATAAGCATCTTCACCAATACATACAACAACATAATCAACCGTTTTCGCAAGCTCTACGGCTTTTTTAGCATCTGCCTCTTTATCAAACTCAGATCCTTTGGCATAAAGCGTAGTTCCACCTGTATTCTTAGCTTTTATAGCATTGAAGATATAAGCAGTAGTATCAGGATAGTATTTAGCTTCGTTCCCTTGCCAAGTATATGACCATGACCCATTAAGAGCTGTAACTGATTTAGCAGCAGGACCGGTAACTAACACCTTCTTGCCTTTAGCAAGAGGAAGGATGTTGTCTTGGTTTTTTAAAAGAGTCATAGATTCTCTTGCAGCTTCTAATGCAGCAGTTTTATACTCAGCAAGTCCAAAGTTCTTAACAGCATCTTTTTCAGGGTAAGCATTGATGAAAAGCCCTGTTCTGAACTTCAGAGTTAAAATTCTTCCTACAGCTTCATTGATTCTTGCTTGAGAAACAGCACCCTCTTTAACAAGTTCAACAAGATATTCATAGAAAGAATAATCATGAGGAACCATGCTCATATCAATACCTGCATTTACTGCAAGTTTAACTGCTTCTTTTGGAGTCTGAGCTATTCTATGTTTAGTATGAAGTCTGATAACATCTTCCCAGTCTGAAACAGCAAGTCCTTTAAACCCTAGTTCACCTCTTAAGATATCAGTTAAAAGATATTTGCTGGCGTGAACAGGAACACCATTGATTTCACTTGAGTTAATCATGATAGTGCTTGAACCTGCCTTGACAGCTTCAGTAAATGGAGGAAGGAAATACTCTCTCAGAACTCTTTCAGGAATATAAGACGGCGTTCTGTCTTTACCTGATAGAGGTAAAGAGTAGCCGATATAATGCTTCATACAAGAAGCCACTCTGTCTAGTCTGTTAAGGTTTCCGTCTTTACCTTCCATCCCAATGATAGAAGCAACTCCCATTTGGGTTACTAAGTAAACATCTTCACCATATGTCTCTGAGAATCTAGGCCATAGTGGTTGTCTACCTACGTCTAAAACTGGAGCAAAATTCCATCTGATACCTGATGCTCTTGTTTCTTTAGCAGTGATTTCACCTGCAAGTCTTGATAATTCCGGGTTACGAGTAGCTCCAATTCCTAAGTTCTGAGGGAATAGAGTTGATTTAGAAGTGAAAGTTACTCCATGGATAGCGTCGATACCATAAAGCACTGGAATTTTATTCGGAGTTTGCTTAGTAGCAACATCCTGTATTGCAGTGATAATCTGATGCCAAGTTTCAACAGAGTAAGCATGGTTAATGGCATTAAGAAGAGAACCAACTTTATAATCCACTATAGCTTTTCTCAAAGCTTCAGGATCAATAGTTCCATCCATGTTGCCGTAACCGCCTTTAAGGACAACGTTAAGGTTTACCTGAGTCATCTGGCCAACCTTTTCCTCTATACTCATTTTACCCAAGAGTTCCTGAACTTTGGCTTCTACTTCAGCATCTGTCATTACAACAGGTGCAGAAGCCGCAGGAGTTTTAGATCCTTTTTTCTGCCCATAAGCAGGGCCTAGCAAGGTGGCTAAAAATATCATTGAACCGATCAGGGTTTTCAATGAAAATAAACGTTTCTCCATAAAATGTTTTAAATGATGCTTTTTTTAAGATTAGTTTAATAAAAGAAAAAGCTGTTCCCTTACGGAAACAGCTTCAAAGCTAATTATATTTTTATTTAAATCCGAACAATAATTGGCAGAGTTAAAATGGTCAGGCAAAATTATTTCTTTGCCTTAGCATCATCTGCTGTCATCATTTTAATTTCGTCAATCACCAGGCTTCCTGTAAAGGCCTTTCCCCCAGGATTAACATAAAATAATATCTGAACTATCTTAGCAGGATTTACTTTCTGTTTAGTAGGAAATGACTGTTCGAATTTATCAGTAAAATCAAAATACAAATCAACAAAATCGTCTCCGGCAGCAATAGACTGCACTACAGGCTTAAGATTTGTAGAGTAACCATCAATGTCCTTTACATCAAGTCTTAGCTGACCAGCTTTATCCGCTTTAACTCTTACTTTAACAACGGGCGTTGCAGTAAAGTCTGTTGACAAGAAGCCCCTTCCGAAGGTTTCGTACATTGGGCCTACACCATTCAATTCTACTTTCAAATTTTCACCAGCTTTTGAAAGTTTCACTTTATCACTTACACCATACCACTTAGCAATTCCATCCTTGAAATTATCAAGGCTAACAATTTTAGAATTTACAGGTGAAGGTGATGCTACGACTTCCTCTTTAACAGCTTCAACAACTGCAGGCTCTTCAGCTTTTTTCTCAGCAACAGCTTTTGTTTCTACTGCTGCCTTCTTTTTCTGTAACTACTGCTTTTGTTGCAGTAGTTGCGGCCTTAGGAGCTTCTTTAGCCTTTGCAGTTTCTTTTACTTCAGGAGCTTCTGATGCCGATGAAGCAGGAGTTTCTTTCGCAGTTGCAGTTTCTGACACTGTAGCTGGTGTGGTTGTGTTAGAAGAAGATGAAGATGACTCCTCTTTTTTATTCTCCTCTACTTTTCCCTGACCAGTTAATTCATTGTACTTTTGTCTTGTAATCACTTCGATTTCATCAACGTAAATCTTTCCTTCAAAAGCTGGACCTCCCGGGTTGATAAAGAATAATATATCCTTTATTTCAGCTGGATTTACAGTTTGATTGTCTGGATAAACCTGAGAGAATTTATCTTTATAGTCATAGAAGTAATCTCTGTATTCATTCAAGGCAATTTTGTGAGAAATTACACTTGCATTTGTAACTCTACCTTCAGAATCTTTCACATCCCCTCTAAGTATTGGTTCACTGTCACCGATAGCCTTGGCTTTAACCCTTACAATGTCAGCTTTATTAAAGTCTTTAATTGCAAATGCTCTACCAAAACACTCATATCCAGGACCAGCACCAGTTACACTAATAGCAAGCTCTTCACCTTCAGTCATCAGGTTAATTTTATCAGCAGCCCACCAGGAATCGATTGGCTCAGAAAAATCATCAATGATTCCGCCAACAGCCGCAGGACCTGCCGCAGGTAATTCTGAAAGAGGAATTGCTTTTATTTCATCAATGTAAAGTGTTCCAGTATAGGGGGCTCCTCCACCATTAATAAAGAATAATACTTCATTGATAATTCTAGCATCAACCTCTTTAGACTCAGGCCACGCTTGTTTCCATTTACCAGTGAAGTTGTAGTAAAAGTCCTGAAACGGACCAGATTTTGGCACTTTAACATTTGGGATCATATCAGCCATGTATCCATTAGCATCACGGAATCTGATACTAACATTAGGAGCTGTTGCACCTTCAGAACGCATTCTAAGCTTAAGTACAGAGGCTTCTGTAAAATCAAGCATTGTTATAGCGCTACCAAAACATTCCCATTTCGGTCCAACATTTTTCATTTGGATCTTTAAGGTATCTCCTTTTTTAGCCAAAGCAAGTTGCTCGTTGGCAACCCACCAGCTGTATATTTCATTTGAAAACCCTTCCACAACTCCCTTATTGAATTTCAGAACCGGAACCCCATATTCCGGATCTTCAGCAACAGCTAGTTGATGACTGTCATCCAAAGTGGCTTTCTCAAGGCTTACGCAGCCACTAAATATGACAGGTAAGAAAAGTACCTTTATTGAATATTTAAAGAATTTCTTCATTTGTTAATGTCCTAATTAATTTTGAGGTAAAGGTTTACCGTAGGTAAAGATTGGATAATCAAATCCATATTGAGTGCTTGCGCCACTTGGATCAGAAAGTAAAGTAAATCCAACCTTTCCAGCTTTATGCGGTTCTCTGATTCTATTTCCTACAATACTTGCGGTAAAAGAGAAATCACTATATTTCACAGATATAAGCTTCCAGCCTGTCCAATTTATTTTGAAATCGTAGAAAAGCTCATCTTCATTGTCTTCTATTCCACCCTTTCCATTATCATTCTCCTGGATTTTCAGCGAACCTTTATCGTTAACAAAACCTCTTCCATATACAAACACGTTGTAATATACACTATCAGGGTTTGTTGTTTTTAAATTCAGAGATACTATTCCCCCTGCTCCGTCAATATAGAAATCATTATTAACGTCTAATCCTGACATATAATAATAATTATTTCCGGAAGGAGGTTTAACTGAAGAAGTATTCCAATTCACTCCGGTTATACTTTGTGGATATGAGACAACTCCATTATAAGCACCACTAAGTCCGGTACCAGCCTCGCCTCCGAAAACATACCAGCTAGCAGGGAACTTCTTATGTCCAGCAGGTTTTACTGTTTCAAAATCATTAACAAGGACTCCATATGATTTAGGAGTTTTGATAGTTAAAGTATCCTTTAAAATTTTATTAGACCCTAGGAAACTTAACTCTGCAATAACACTATCTTTTGCATTGAAAAAATATAACCCATTGTGTCCCCCATCCCATTTGATTTTGCTCAGATCTGCTGCTTTACCTGTAAAGTTCACAGAAGCTCCATTATTGCTCGACAATTTTAGAAAATAAGTGACTTCCTGAGAAAATTTTGCATCAAAAGCCACTAAAGCCTTAGTTAAATCCACCTCATTAGAGGGGCTCATTGTAAATGCATCATCAACTACAAAAAAATCAGGATCTGCATTTCTGTATTCAGGTCCTATCATTTTTTCTGGATGTTTGTCCCTTTTACAACTGATGCTAAGGATACAAACACAAAGAGTTGATAACAATAAAATCGAATTTCTTTTAAATCTTTTCATAAGAAATGGTCTTAAAATTTAGAATACCATTGTATAATTTAAGAAAATTTGATTGATTTTGTAATCAAAATCTCCTAAAGATGTTGACTGTAATTTACTTTTGTTATTATAGAATACAGCCTGACCGGTAAAGTAAGTATTTTTAGTAAATCTATATCTGATACCAGCAGCGAATAAACCTTGATTAAATAGCTGACTTGAAATAGTATTTGCAGCAGTTATGTCAGAATATCCCTGAACAGGGTTAACCAAATCATTATATGCATTCCTTACCAAAACATACTCATTTCCTTTGGCATTCAACATCTTATATCCTGCTATTATATCAAAGCTCTTAACAACCTCAACATTGAATCCTGCATCTATTAACGTACTTTTCAGGTCAATCTGATTTCCTCCGTCTCTTTTTGTATGCTCATATCTGAAACCGAAATTAAGACCAAGATTTCTTTCCCAGTTAATCAATTTGTTAACATTAAAGAATAAACCTCCTCTAACTCCAGTAAATTTTCTTGTATCAGTAGAACCTTCACCAATAACCTCTGACAATAAGTCTACTTTCACATCTCCCTTCACAACCTTCTCCATTTCTCCAACAGAAGCACCGAACGATACACCTTTTCTGTTTGGAGTTGCTGTTCCATAAGGAGTTATGTTATTATATTCAGGTCTGTATGTCATTAACACAGGCATGATATTTAAGTTTCTGATATTTTCTTCAGAAATTCTATCTAATAAACCAGGTTGTCTGATCGCAGCACCTTCTTTCACAGTGGTAAATAATGCAGGAGCTCCATAATCATAAATTCTCCTGGTTTGGGCACCAGGGCTATTAAAGTTATCGCTCACATTTCTATAAGATGCAAACAATTTTACTTTCAAGGGTTTATACTCACCAGAAACTCCAATATCATAAAAATTTCCATCTTTACTTACAGTTGAATCATCCTGAGCTCTGAAGAAAGAGTATTTAGAAAAACCAGCTTCTCCATATAAAAAGGCCCCGATTTGATCATCCTCATATCCAAGTTTAAAATCAACGGTAGCAACCTTATTATCAAACTCATACACATTGTTTGCGACAGTTCCGGTTAAATCCAACATTTGAATATAATTTCCACCAATCTGGAAAAATTTGCTCTGAACCAGATCCAGTCTTCCACCCCAATTAACTCTGTCAGGAGTAGCCAAATCAAGAATGTCTTTTCTACCTGCCCTTGCTGCAAAAACTCTTACTCCGATTTTTTCAATTCCTTGTGTAAATCTAAAGTTAGCATTTGCATGCGCACCTTGCATCCTCCATTTATTTCCGAAATTGAAGTTTTCATAATTTACAATACTTCTTCTGATTGCAAATACGTCAGCTTCATAATCATGATAAGATTCGTCAAAGTTGTATAGTGTATAAGGAGTTAACCCTAAATCAATATCTCCTATTTCATATTTTACTATTTTTGCAATAACCCCGTCAATACGTAGCTGTCTGAAAAACACTGAGCTTTCGTTTCCGTAAAACCCTCCAAAATTGTTTCTAATTCTCAGAATTGCGCTTGCCCTTAAATTTTCATTTGGTTGAGCATTAACGCCAAGATCAAATATAGTGTATCCGCCTGTACCACGTCTCCCTATTACAGAATCAGTTCTGGATCCTTGATATAAAGGATTTGCATCAGGTATAGTCAATACATTTCCTTTTAATTGGTCTGTTGTAACAAGCGCTCTTCCAAGACCATTAAAGTAAACTGTCTGGGCGTTTGTATTCTGAATACAGACAGCAATAAAAATTACTAAACCAAGTAAAAATTTCTTGCTCATTATATTATAAGTTATCATTTAAATCAGTTCTTAAATTTTGTAATAGTTATTAAAAGAAAATTTTTAATTCAACCGTAGTCTCTTGTCCGTTAAACCTATCCTTAGTAAAGTTTACATCCCTGTGGTCAAACCATCTGTGTCTGACATAAAGACCGGCCCTGCCTGAAAAATCGTAATCAAATCCAAGCCCATATCCATATCCCCTTTGATTAATAGGTTTTCCATTTGGATCCGCTATTGGCTTTTTAGTTGTCTCATCAATAATCATTTCACCATTAGCATCTGCCAATTGTGTCCTATTATTACCCAAGGCTTTTTCATAGCTCACAAATCCTATTAAAGTAAGTTTTGGTCTGAATGCATAGAATGCCATAAATTCCTCATAGAAATAACGAAGGAATGCTTTGTCTGAAAACTTAGGAATCGCTGAAAAACCTGGCTGAACAGAGCTATAGTTATTGTAATTTGACAGGATCAATTCTCTTCCCAAAAATGATAGCTTGTATTTGAGATTAAGGTCAATACTATTAAATCCCTTTTTATAATCGCTAACTGTATCTGTTATTGCTAGTACTTCAAAGGCTCTTCTATAGATATTCATAATGTTCCCGTAAGGACCATTATTTCTTGTAAAAAATGCAAACCTTGATCTGGTAAATGAATTGGCTCTGTGCTGGAAGCTTATTGAATCATAAAGGTTTTCAATCTCCTGTGCGAATCCTGTACCTATGTTAACTTTCAGCTTACCGTAAGTATCTTCATGTTTCAGATACCCCCCCCATCTGTTGTTGGCCATTTGTTGAATATCTGTAACACCACCATAGTATGTTGTAATATCGTATATTGAACCTATGTTTTCTGCCGTTCCTAACGCATGAGGGTTCGCAGTATTCATAACTTGGCTATTGATGTTGGTTACTGCCTTATCAATGTAATACATCATTAGGTTAACCGGAACATTAAAAGCCTCTTTGGTGACATCAATCTGCCCCATTATTGTTGGAGCCCAGTTATAATCTGTTCCATAATTGTCGCCCTTTGTTACCTTCATAGGATTCTTTGAGGCCAGGACATTGCTTTTCGAATAATTGTTCAGAATAACATTTTCCTGATCTCTTTGAGCTATAAAGTCCTGGAACCTACCAACTCCTCCTTCAAAATAAATCTTGACATTATTAAGATTCAACCTTCCATCTATAGTTGCAATTTGCTGTCTGATTTTGAAAAGCTCTTGTATGTCAAGGAAACCAAACTGATTAAAATAGTTTAAACCAAATTTGTGCATCCCAAACCCTTTATCAAGCCTTCCTGCAACGAGGTTCCTTGGGCTTTTGGTTTTTGCAGCTGTAAATCCTCCACTATTATCAGTTTTTCCATAAACTATATTACCTCCAAAACCTAAAGGCATGTTTTTAGCTTCTAAAATAAAGCCTTGGGTTGCGGTGTTTCCCCAACGAGCATCTCTGGCTATGTTTTGTGTTGCGTAAAACTGATTATATCTATTAAACGATGCACCTTCCGGTTCCCATGGATAGCGTTCAAAAAGGTCATCGCGATACTCATAGTTCCAGAAGGTAAATGGACTTACTCTGTGCCAAAGCACACCTCCACCGGCGATTAATTTAAAATCTCCGATACCGGTATTGGCACTTCCTTCAAATTGAAGAATTCTGTAAGTAGAAATTCTTCTGTTGAAGGCTGTATTCGTTCCTTCAATAACCCCACCGTTATCTTTTATAACCCCGGTAAGTTGATTATCCATTGCATATTCAATTTTGAAGAAAGTTCTCGCAGTAGGATTTCCTTCAAGACGCAATAAAAACAATGGCTCCTGATATCCCTGAAGTGATCCATTGAAGGCTTCCACACCATTGAATACCAGTGACTTTTCGGTCAGATTAGGATTTCCTGAATAATAGTTAGGCATTACACGATACTGTGTAAAGGATCTCGCATAACCGGAATATTTTAAACCAGACCATCTCTTGTAGCCCCCGGCAGGGGTCTCTGCATTTGAAGTAGATGATTTAAGTCCCAGTATTTTTTTAACAGGCAATTTTCTGAGAAGCAGTGGCGCTGAGCTCTTTTGCTCTTCAGATGGGGGATCTCCCGCAAAGGCAAAAAACCCGGGGAAACATGCCAACAAAAAGATGATTAGTTTAGTACGCGTTTTCAAACGATAAACAATTTATTTAAGTGAACTAAATTCTATTTTGTATTAAGTAAAATTAAATACATCAAATTGGTATGAACTTTATCTTAAGTTCATTGTATTAATATAGTAAAAGCTCTTTCAGCAAAACCCCTAGATTAAAAAAGCTCATAAAATAGTTACATGAGTACCAAAATTAGCGTCGAAATTATTTAGCTTAAATAATTTATGACTTCAGCTTAGCAAAGGACACGACTATTTACAGGTTGCAATATTATATTTTTAATTTCAAATAAGAAAGACTTTTTTTTCTATTAATTATATTAAAATCCTACTTTATAATAAAAAAATCATATACTAGTGGGTTTTAAAATTTGAATTTAAAAAAATTATTTCAAATTTAATCTATATATAAGGTTCCTGTCCGGGACGGGAGTAATTGAAATCTAAAAAGTTATAAAAAAATCTTGATCGCTCATAAAACTGAAGTGGTGTTTTATTGAGCTTAATTGCATCAGGATAATAGCCAACCATAATCTGCACCATACTGAATACTAGGTGTTCATTTCTGAACCTCAATCCAAGTCCAAATCCAGAATAATAATTTGATCTTGTCAAAAAATTTCTATTTTGTCCTATCCATGCAAAATCTGCAAAGAGGACAAATGCCATTTTAAATCCAAGTAAATTTAATGGAGGATAAAAATTTGATTCCATATTAATTACAAATTTCTTCGTTCCAACCACTCCCTCCGAAATAAACCCTCTTAATCCATTTTCCCGATTGATATTGACATAATATCCATCAAGTTGATTTAACCCCTTAGTATATCTGAAACTTATGTAATTTCTGTACTTCCAGTTTCTAAAGGTAATCAGTGGGGTGAAATGAAGTAACCTCCCATAATAAACGCCTTCCTCCATTTTGTTCCCTCTCCAGAAAGATCCGTATCCACCTGTGAGCGAAACATATCCAATCTTTTTTACAAATTCAGCCATTGTAAAATTTATCCCTCCATAAGGCAGAAGTGGTCCGTCCCTTTTTTTTAACACCAGCCGTAATGCCCATCATTTTACCTATTGGTATATCTTCTGTTCTGCCTAACCTGAAAATATACCTGTCTTTATAAAAACGTCTGTTTATATAAGTTAAACCGGCAAAAGCACTTTCAGAAGAATAGTATGTAAAATACCTTCCTTCTTTTTTTTTCAGGTACATTTTCATATAAATACTTAACTGCCCTTACAGCAAAAATCAATCTACTCCCCTCTCCATTTTTAGTTTTTACAAGAAAGGGAAATGCATAACCTGCCCAAACATCTCCCATATAAAGTTTTATCTTCTGACCCACCGTAAAACTATCAAATCGAAGATTATAAGGCCAAAGCTCTAGAATTGAATAATTAATACCTCCCAACCATTTTATCTCCGGAGTCTGAAATTCTCTGTTAATACCCGAAATAAAACTATTTAACCCAAATGCATAACGGTAAGAAACATTTGCATTAATTAGTCCTTTTTGAAATGTATTGATATTGTAGTTCCCATAAAAATTGATTCCTTTGGGATACCTTTTATTAAAAGTAAAATCAGTAAGCAGCTGTTGTCCTAACCCTGCAAAATTAGCATCCTGAATAAAAAAGCCTTTTGAACCTGTTTTCTGATCAAAACCACCTCCTACAGAAATATTCCATACATCTTGCACCAGCACAATTACATCAACACTATCTTTTCCTTCATAATCAACAATGACCACCTTTGCATCATATGCATAACTTGTAGCTCTCAGCAATCTTTCCGTTTCACTAAGCGTAAGAGAATTTACCAGATCTCCTTTGGTAAATAACAATCGCCTTTTTATCATCCACTTCTGACTCTTAATATGTAAAGCATTGCCGCTTTTTTCAAGAAAGCCCTTTGGTTTTTTGTCTGGATTCTCCACTGATGGACCGAATACACCTAGGACTCGGATATCAATTTTCCTGATGATCTTATTTTCATAATTTGCATACCTTTCATCGCTTTTTTCTTTGGATTCAGGCTTGGTCTGACTTGCATCATTCTCTTCAAAGACAAGAAAATTCTTAATTAGCTGAGATAAAAAATTCTTTTTTTGTGAGAACTGCCGAATATCTTTAAATACTTGTTCATTTTTAGTGCGGATGGTATCTTGATGAACAATAACTGTATCTATTTTAGGTATAATTTCCTTACTCTCAACAAATTCAATTTTACCATCTTTCAAAATGGGCTTTAGAAATTGAACCAGAGTATCCTTTTCTCTAATTACCAAATCTTTAACAATAACCAAAGTATCATTTTTCAAAAAAAAAGTATCTTTTCTGGAAATAAAGAGTTCTTTAATCGAGAGTTTTTTAAATAAAGTATCCCTATTTAAAAATAGCAGAGAATCCGCTTTTTTCGACCTGCGCATAAGTTTGCAGAGCAAAAAACAGAAATACCTGTATAAGGAAAATAAATCTTAAAAAGACAGGGCATTTCATTTAAAAACACTTTCAACGAAGTTATTTTATAAAACATTTGCAATGCTTATTGTTTTCATTTTTACAAATTTTAATCCAATTCATCCCTCTAAACAGTGTAGATAATTACCTTTTAAAGGTAATGTGAATAGATTTTAACTAAAAAAAATTTACTTTTTACCACAAAAAACACCATAATAAAAAATCAAAAAACATTAAACACACCTTATTTTTATTAACACAATTTTATTATACCTCATTTTTGTTCTATTTTACACCTAAATTCAATATAAAAATCAAATATTATATATAAATTATGAAATTTACAGTTATTTTTTTAACTTATATAAACAGATCATTAATATATAATTAATCCAAGATAAAAAGAATTAAAAATTTATCAGAGGAATTAAACAGATACGGTATATATAAAATACAGAGGCATATGAAAAAAATTGAAGCCATAATAAGATCATCTCACTTTTACCCTGTGAAAGATGCACTCCATAAAATAGGTATTGATTTTTTCACTTTTCAGGATGTAAAAGGTGTTGGAAATCAAAAAAAGTGAAAAAACTGTTTACAGAGGACAGGAATATGATCTTGGTTCGATTGCCAGAACCAAAATAACCATTGTCGCATCTAATGAATCAGTGGATGAAATCATCAATGCTATTCTCTGCAGCGCGAGAACAGGAGAAATAGGTGATGGAAAAATTTTTATCTCCCCAATTGAACAAGCAATCCGGATAAGGTCTGGCGAACGGGACATTACAGCACTTTAACCTTTACCATAATCCGCTTTTACTAAAATACACACTCCCATAGCAAATGAACCAGCCATTACTCGACGCTTCTGCAACTGGAAATATTGATTCAACTTCAAATATTATTACAGTGTATAATGATTCCCTTTTCATAAACGCTGAAATCATTAATAGTCTCAAAGCTGAAATTGCCGGAAACGCATTACTTTCCAATAATATGTGGATGATGATAGCAACTGCTCTGATGTTCATTATGCATCTGGGGTTTGCAACAGTTGAATCAGGACTTTCCAGATCCAAAAACACCACTAATATTTTATTTAAAAATACTATAATGCCTGCAATGGGAATCCTGATATTCAGCCTATGGGGATATAATCTTATGTATCCTGGCAACCTCTTTGAAGGAAATTTTATTGGATTTTCAGGATTTGGAATTGCTGAACCTGAAGTGAGCTCCAACTTAGAAACGAGCAATTTCACATTCTGGTCATTTTTTCTCTTTCAGGCTATGTTCGCTGCTACAGCTACAACGATAGTATCCGGGGCAGTAGCTGAAAGGATTAAAATATGGAGTTTTATTCTCTTTTCATTTTTACTTGTGGGCTTTATCTACCCTATTATAGGCTTCTGGACTTGGGGTGGAGGATTTTTGCAACAAATGGATGTCCAGTTTTACGATTTTGCAGGATCTACAGTAGTCCATTCTGTAGGTGGATGGTCCGCACTCGCCGGGGTTATTGTGCTTGGACCAAGAATAGGCAAATATGTAGACAACAGAATAATTCCTCTTCCTGGTCATAGTATGCCACTCGCTACCATTGGCGTCTTTCTATTGTGGTTTGGCTGGTTTGGATTTAATGGAGGATCTGTTTTATCAGCAAATCCTAAACTGGTCTCTCTTGTACTTGTCACGACATGCCTTTCTGCATCTGCTGGAGCAATCGGAGCTCTGACAACTTCTTTTATCACAACAAGAACGATTGACCATAGTATGGTTTTGAATGGAATACTTGGAGGACTTGTTGCTATTACAGCCGGAGCAGATAAGATGATGCCCTCGGAAGCGATTATTATTGGACTTACTTCCGGAACATTGGTAGTCCTTGCGGTACTCCTCTTTGATAAACTTAGAATTGATGATCCTGTAGGTGCAATCTCAGTTCACCTGATATGTGGAATATTCGGGACTCTTACTTTAGGTTTTATGGGGGATCTGGCAGAGATCAATGGAACGAAGCAACTTATCAGTCAGGTAATAGGAATTACATCGACTGGGCTGTTTGTTTTTCCTTTAACCTATCTAATTTTCATCCTTATAGATAAGACCATTGGGCTTAGAGTTACAGCAAAAGAAGAACTGGAAGGACTTGATGTTAGTATACATGGTACGAGGGCCTACCATATTGACAATGCAAAATAAAGTTAACTTCAATCAGTATCAGCCCTTCATTATTAAATTAAAGCAGGGCTGACCAATCCATCTTTAGCATAATCTTCTCAACCCACTTCTCATATTGATATCCACTCGGATGAAGGCCATCCGAAGCTGTATATCTATGATCGTCAGCCGATCGTCTACTAATCCCGGTAATACTAAGATAAAGAGCCCCCTCAGATTCAGACACTTCGAAATTCTCTCTATTGAAGGCATCTATCTCCTCTGAGATTCTTTCTTTATCCTTTTCTGCGGCAAATGGAGTACAGGACCAATCCGGGATAGATAATATAAACACAGAATTATATGCTGAGTATGTTTTTGCTTTTAATAAAAGCCTTCTGAATTCATTTCGATACTTATCAATACAATATCCTCTGTATTGATTATTTACACCTATAAGAAGAAACACCAGGTCATATTCATTTTTTCCCAAATTACTTTCCTCTATAGCTGTATCAAGTTCACCTGTTGTCCAACCCGTCTTTGCCACAACTTTCAGTTCAACGGAAAAACACTTATTTTCCAAATTTCTTTTAAGCAAAAATGGCCAGCTTTCACTTTGAGCAACATCCTCTCCTATTGTATAGGAATCCCCTAGTGCAAGTATTTTAATTTTATTCATCATTTATATTCCTACTAACAATCTTTTTTTTGATCCATATTCCTTAAAAATGTATTTCACCTTTCGAAATATCTTCCCTTGAGCAAGGGAAAATGGTATTTCAAAAAGTAAATGTCTTCAAAGTAAATTTAACAATTCCCACAAACTTTTATAAAAGACCAAGGTTTGAAATTCAAACAACAAGTGTATGACAAAAGGCCTTACATTTATATGTCTTGGAAATGAGCACTGGGAATGCGGCAACCCTTCTCCACTGATTGAGATCATGCATGAATTAAGCCGCGACAATACTGTGCTTTATGTAGAAAATCAATACTCTATCAGCGATATATTTGACAGTATAAAAGGAAAAAAAGAAGTTCCTGTGCGAAAGATGCTTAATCTTGATAACAGGTTAAGAGCCCAGCAATCAAGAACAGGCTCAAATGTATATATTTTAACCCCTCCTCCTGTTTTACCCTTAAACAAAATAAAGGATAAGGAGATTTATAAAAAATTACTTGCATTTAATGCCCGCATCCTAGAAACAGAATTAAGAAAAAGCATTCATTTCTTAAACCTTTCAGACATCATTTTTATATCAGGGGCTAATCCTGATTATGGTTTAGCACTTTTGAAAAAATTTAACGACACCCTCAACGTCTATTATACATTTGAAGGCACGGTTGAAGAGGAGCCTCATGAGCATGCATTATTTGAGAAAGAGTATATAGAAGCTACAGATGTAGTCATTGCCAATACCGAAATTCTATATAACAAAATCAGATGCTTTAAGGATGCTACCTTTCTTATACGAAACGGCGTTAGATTTGAAGATTTTTACAAAAGGAGCATGTCTGTACAAAAATCAGAATCTATCACTATCGGTTCGATAGGGATCATAGATAAGGATTTTGATATAGCCGCAGCAATATACCTTATAGAAAATCTGAAAGATGTCAACTTCGTCTTTTCAGGAAAAGTGCTTGATAATACCATATTAAAAAAGCTTGAAATGTATCCCAACTTCTCTCATATAGGAATAAAAAAAAGAGATGAGTTTGCAGAACTTTTATCAGGTTTTGACATTGGCATTATTCTTAATAAGGGAGATTCACATCCTCCACTAGAGGTAGGACTGAATGAATACCTTTCTGCAGGCAAATCTGTCATAGCATTTAATTACATCTTTATCAAAGACTATAAAGATGTTGTCAGATTTTGCAGTTCGAAAGAAGAGATGTTAAAATCAATCAAAGAAGAGTTGATCCTTGACTCAAAAGAAAAAAAAAGAAAAAAGATATGAACGTGCAAGAGCAAATTCATGGGAAAGGAAGGCTGAAATTTTCCAGACAATTGTAAAAGACTATATCGACAAAAAGCTTTATTCAAAAGCATAAATATAAGAGGCTGTAATCTTCAGAGGATGAGATTTTGAAGATGTACAGCCTCAAAATTATAATTAACTACACAAAGAAATAAAATAAATATAAGTTTCTATTAAGAGAACACACTGATTTATCAAATTGTTCTCCATCCACTTTCTCCTTTGAATTAACCAAACTGAGAGAATCAGGTTCTATTGTAAAGAGGGATAAAAAATGATGAGAATATTTATTACGCTTGATGGAACAATATGTCCTGTTAAAAAAGATGATGAGACCTTTGAAAACTTAATACCCTTTCCAGGCGCTAAAGAAAAGATCAATAAACTAAGGAAAGCCGGACACTATATAATTATCCTCACCAAGCGACACCTTTCCGCTTACAATTCAGGAATAAAAAATATTGGTAAAGTTACCCTCGAATGGCTTGATGCAAATGGAATAGAATTCGACGAACTTTACCTCGGAACGCCTGATTTATCTGGGCTGAAAGCATCTGTTGAGTTTACAGACTGGAAGGTGATTGAAGAAAAACTATTAGGTTGTTAAATAAAAGAGACTGCCTTTTATGACAGCCTCTCACTTCTCCTTTAACAAACTTAACTTATATTATTGATTTTCTTTAACATGCTTAACTTGTTTCAAAAGTTCACCTTCTTTATTAAAAAGGAGTTCATACCTGTAATGGTCTTTAAATAAGAATACCTCTATCTTATCTGACTTCTGTGTCTTTAATTCATTCATCTCTTCTATCCTGCAACCTGAAAAATGGTCAGAGATATACTTTCTGATTTGTATCGGCAATTGAATCCAGGTAAGCGTTATTTTTTGCAAAAGCTTTTCTGCATCAAAAGTTACATGAATTGGAGTAATCAAAATCTTCCTATTGGCAACTGTGTATGTAGCTACTGACAATATCACAACAACGGTCATGATGAGTGTCCAGAATAATGTTTTCATCACCTTTTTTATTTTATTAATAAAGGTAATTTAGAATTCTGAGAACATTTTGAAGTTGAAATCTAAGGGGGATACTTAATTGTTATAAGAGATTAAAAATTTACAACCAAGGTATGTAGCCCCTCTTTATGGATATAAATAATTTTATAATCCAGGAAATCGCATATTTTTTTCACAATAGACAATCCTAGTCCTACAGAGTTTTCTACAGATGAGTCCTTTCGAAAACGCTCAAACATCTCGTCAGCAGGGAAATTAAGAGATGTGCCGGTATTTGTAATCATAAAATGTTTGTCTGTAAGCTCTGCCGTGATTTTTCCATTTTGTACATTATGCTTTATGGAGTTGGAGACAAGATTATTGAGCAGTCCTTCTATAAGTACCCGATTTGTAAAAAGCATTCCATTACTTTTAATTTCTATTTCTGTACTGATATTTTTATCAATGATTTGTTCCTCCAGAAGGTTAAAAATTGACTGAAGTAGCTCTTCCAGATTAACATTTTCTTTCTGGGTAAATTGTCTGTTTTCTATTTTACTTAGAAGTAATAATCCTTTATTCAATAATGTCAGTCTTTTTACAGCACTGAAAATGGATTGAATATGAAGCATCTCTTGCTCGGTGAGATTTTTTCGACTGAATGAGCAATTCAAGCTTATTTTTAATTATTGCCAGCGGAGTCTGCATTTCATGTGAAGAGTTCTCATTAAATTCCTTTTGAGTCAGAAAATCTTTGTAGATACGTTCTGTCATTTTCTCGACATTGACATTCAAATCTCGGAATTCAATGATATCGGTAGGCTCATAAAGAATAACCTTGGTAGTTTCCAGGTTATATTTTTTTCAACTTGTCCAGTAGTACATAAAAGGGTTGCCATATTTTAGCAAGTATAAACCTGTTCATCAGTAACACACCTCCCAATAGTATCAAAAAGAGGCCTATTTCTACGGGCAAAATACTATTAAGTAATGATTCAGCTTCAGCAAGGGGCTGTCTTATTGTCACTTTATACCAATCCTCTCCTTTTTTATGATAAGAGGTTAATTGCCTGAAATCGATATATTCTTTGGTAAGTGAATCATAAATAGGTATGGTTTTATATTTATCATTTTCAACCTCTTCTTCCAGAGTAGGTGTAATCGAAACATCCATACTAGGCTGAAGGCCTTCCCCTATCTTTTCATAATTAAGATTAGCTACAAGCTGTACTTTCTCCTGGTGAATAGCTTCATCTATCCCATCCCAAAGTATAATCTTAATAAAAATATAAAATAGAATTGTTCCTATTCCAAATATAAAAAGTGAATATAAGAGGTAATAAAGGGTTGTTCTTTGTAGTAATTTCATTCAGACTGGAACTTGTATCCTATACCGTAAACAGTGTTAAGATAATCTTTCGCTCCCTGTTGTACTAGTTTTCTTCTTAAATTCTTTATGTGAGTATAAATAAAATCGAATGAATCTGCCTGATCCATATAGTCACCCCATAGGTGTTCCGCTATTGAGTCTTTAGGAATTACCCTTCCCTTGTTGGCTATAAAAAACAGCAAAAGATCGTATTCTTTTGCTGTAAGTGAAATTTCTTTTCCGTTGATATAAACTTGCCTGGAGTCTGGCAATACACGTATTTCATTGAATTGAATCTCATTATTACCATTAAAACTTCTTCTTCTGATAATAGATTTTATTCTTGCATTAAGTTCAGATAAATGAAATGGTTTTGTAAGGTAATCGTCCGAACCAATTTCAAGACCAACTATTTTATCCTCGATTGAGTTTTTTGCTGAGACAATAATTATTCCACCCTGATGCTTTTGTTCCTTAATAGTCTTAACAAGATCCAGTCCAGTACCTCCTGGAAGCATAATATCTACTACATAACAATCATACTCGTAAACGCCTATTTTATCAATTGCTTCACTAAAACTTCTTGCCGATTCACAGAGAAAGCCTTCTTGAGACAGATAGCTCACCATATCATACCTCAGCTCCTTTTCGTCTTCAATTATTAAAATTTTCATAGCGGAATTGATTGGTCTTCTTTTACAAAAAGAAAGAAGACTATTACGTCTTCCTCCTCAACAAATAAACAAACTTACTTAAACTGTTACTATATGAAAATCTGGTATTGCAATATAAAGCAGCTCTTTCTTTGGCTGACTTTATAATCTGCATTGTAAGCAGGCCTGTTCTGATAATCAAATGACAATTTTGATTTATGGCCATTCATCAAAAGATTAACTCCGATATCATAGACATTTGCAGGATCTTTAAGCTTATCAAAATCAGAACGCGTGTAGCTTATAAATGGCATAATCCCTGGCTTCCCAGATTCATGAGGAAGTAAATATCCAAGTTGAGCATATATAACCTGTCCTGTTCCCATCATAGGTACTGCATTACCAAAGGACGCAGAGGGAGCATTGGTAGGATTAACTAATCCGTTTGCCGGATTCATAATACCATTATACCGTAAATAATTTTTACCAAAATTATAATTAAAATAACCAATATATGCTGAGATTGCATCATTTTTATCCTTGTTGATATAGCTATCAAGATACCCTTCGACACACCACAAAAACATATCATCGTACTTCGTAATTGAGTCCTCACTAAGTCGCCATGTTGCTTTTGACTGATAGATTGCCCCTGCCGCAAGATTCAACACTTTCCTTTTTCCCATGAAAGTACCCGTCATATAGGGAGTAAGATGAGGTTCCTTTTCCCAGAAATTGTAAGAGAAATACCCTTGATACTGATATGTATGACCGATATTGGCAAATGTTGCATCCTTAGAATCAGGTACTCTTTTGGTTATAGGCTGAATATTGCCAGCAGCATTGGTCGCAATGGAAGCTCCGGATGAATTTACCGAAAATGGATCGCTCAATACTATTCTGTAATCTAGCTTGCCCAACTGCCCACGGGCATATACACTTAACTTTCTGGAAAAAAGATCTGTCTGATCCACTGTAGCCTGAGCAAAAACTGGAAGATCCAATGTCATTATAGTTCCCACACTTGGATTTGAAAATCGTGAAAGTCCATTGGCGATGGTCAAACCTCCACCAAGCTTTAGCTCATTGCCTTTAGTAAGTCGGTACTCACCTAATGCATCATGAAAAAATGACTGGATTTTTCGATTGTTATCCATTTGATAGGTTCGGTTGAAGTTGTTCATACCAAACTGCAAATAAACAAAAGCTCTATCTGTTATTTGACCATACATTTGAATCCGTGTACGTCTTAATCCTATATCAAAAGTATTTTTCTCATGGTCCCCAAATACGGTAGTTCCAGGATTGCTTTCATTAAATCTTACCCATGTCTGATTCAAAAAGGTAACCTGAAAATATCTTGATCCATCTTTATTGAGCGAAAACTTTAAAGGTTTATCCTCAGTTGGAGCAGGACTGACAGGAGAAATCAGACTATCTGTTTGTGCAAAAGCATAAAGAGAGAACACAAGTACAAGAATAGTAAGGGATACTTTTTTTTCATTACTACTAAATTAAACATTTAAATAAAAGACCCGTCTCATTCAATAATTGGCCTTAAACCTTATTTTTTTGTTGTTAGCAAATGAGACAACCTTAATATTAATGAACACTTATGTTTCTTACAAATTTTTTTAGATACAGGTAATAGCTGTTTAGGAACAGTACCTAAGAATGTCTTACAAAAGTTAAGTAGTTTGAGTATTCCATCAATAGACAGTAATGTTTCTGATTTATAGATCTATACTTCCATGTGGCTTACAACAATGTAAGATGTGTTTTGTTCGAAAAACGTTACAAGCCCCTTTATTAAGAAATCCCCTACCTTCCTTTCTATCAAGACTTTCACGCATATATTGGCAAGGAAAGTTATTAAGATCAATACTCCTTCCGGTTTTTCACAAATTTCTTCCGTCTCACGTATAAATACTAAGAAATAGATTCGGGGAAATTACAGATAAGGATGACTATTAACAGAGTGACTATGCACCATCTTTCTAATTCACTCAGAATTTAAATTTAAGAACAGATTCTGAAGTAAATCTGAGTTAACAGAAGGACATCTCTTTAAATAAAAAACCTGTATTATATGCCTTACCTTATACTTAAAAGCTAAATAATTTTCGCTAAATTTTTGTTTCCATTTTTCCCATAATCAGAATTATCTGACTAAGAACAAATTATTCTAAAAAATATAAGGAAAATAGTTTTACATAACGGTATAAGCACAAATCATTAGTAATGAAGCTTTTCTTTCAAATATTTACATTTCTGAAAATTTTATATTTTCTTTAATATTAAAATAATAAAGGAGCCTTTCAGAAGACCAATTCAACAGGCATATGTAATCCCGGCAAATACATTTTATGATCACAATAATATCGGGCACTAACAGAGTCCCATCCAATTCGATAAAAATTGCAGAATACTATCAAAAGCTTTTAACACAACACGGGGTCGAAAGTCAGATTCTTGATCTGAGTAAGCTACCTGAAAAGTTTATATTCTCTGCGCTATATGAAAATACTGGTAAGGATCCGGATTTCAATGTATTATCTGAATACATTAAAAACTCCGACAAGTTTGTATTTATCGTTCCAGAATACAATAACTCATTTCCAGGAGTTTTAAAGGGATTTATCGATGGACTTAGTTATCCCAATACATTCAAAAACAAAAAAGGAGCGCTAGTGGGTATTTCATCAGGAGTTATGGGAGGAGCCCTGGCCCTGAGCCATCTTACAGACATTCTAAATTATCTTGGTATGAATGTATTGGCAATAAAACCCAGAATTTCAAGAGTAGAAAACAACTTTCAGGAGGGGATAATTTTGGACTCTTTTGTTTCAAATCTGATAGAAACTCAGGTCAGCGCATTTATAGAATTTTAGAGAGTCTTTAAAAACTCTCTAAAACTATAATTAAGCGCTCTAATCTCCTTTATCTTCATAATTAATGAGCCCAAGAGCCATACTTATTCATTCCTAGTTAAGACTTAAGTTAAATAACATATATAAGTTGAAAGATCTACGGGCAAAAATTATACAAAAGCTAAGGCTTTATTTTTTAAACTTTTTATTCAACAGAGGGATTTAAAATTTTATGATTAATTACAAATTATCGGATCTGAAGCATGATCTGCCATCCGGGCTAGTTGTCTTTTTTATAGCTCTACCGCTATGTCTCGGGTTAAGTCTCGCTTCCAATGCACCTTTATTCTCAGGTATTATAGCCGGGATAGTGGGAGGAATTGTGGTGTCACTAATCAGTAAATCACAGTTAAGCGTAAGTGGCCCTGCAGCGGGGCTGGCAATAATTGTAGCAGGTGCAGTCAGAGACCTGGGGAGCTTTGAAGCATTTACTGTAGCAATTGTTCTTGCAGGTGTATTACAAATATTATTCGGTGTGATAAGGGCAGGTATTATTGCTTACTTCTTTCCATCCTCTGTCATAAAAGGAATGCTTGCGGCAATAGGACTTATTCTTATCATAAAACAGATTCCATATGCATTGGGGTACCACTCTAAAATATTTGGAGTAGACGAGTTTATGGACTCAGGAGAGAATGGCAAATTTTCAATGATCACTAATGCTTTAGAGCACATTAATCCTTATGTACTATTGATAACCCTTATAAGCTTAGGAGTATATATCTTCTGGGATCTTGTACTTAAAAGTAAATATTCGTGGTTTCCATCCGCTCTTGTAGCAATGCTTACAGGTACATTATTCTATGCCATTCTTGAATTATACTTTAACATACAGCTTCCAGATAGTGAACTCGTTTCTATTCCGGACACCAATTTATTTAAAGGATTTAAGTTTCCTGATTTTTCATTACTTTTTAATGGAAAAATAATTTATCTGGCTTTTACTCTTGCCCTTCTTGCTTCTATTGAAAGCCTTATTACACTGGAAGCTATTGAAAAAATTGACCCACACAAAAGGCAACCTCATGTAAACCATGAATTGCTTGCTCAAGGTGCTGGCAATATTGTATCAGGATTACTGGGAGGCTTGCCGTTAACAGCATTAATTGTAAGAAGTAAAGCAAACGCAGACTCAGGTGCCAAAACAAAAGTATCTGCAATTATTCATGGTATCTTTATGATTTTAGCTGTATTTCTAATACCTCAATACATGCATCATGTACCTCTGGGTGTCCTTGCTGCAGTACTTATAGGTGTTGGATTCAAACTTACAAGACCTGCAATTTTTAAAGAAGAATTTTCCCTCGGCTGGGCTTCGTTTATCCCATTCGCAATTACAATAATTGCAACCCTGGCAACAAACCTCCTTGTTGGAATTTTAATCGGTAGCATTGTCGGGGTTATATCTGTTGTCAGAACCAATTTCCATTCTGCTATCTCTGTTGAAGGAGATGGAGAGGGAGACACCGTCTATGTCCGGTTAAACAAAGATGTGTCTTTTCTTAACAAGCCTCAGCTTATTACCAAATTAAATAATATACCTAAAGACAAGAATGTAGTCATAGATGGCTCTAAAGCTTCCTTTATTGATAATGATATTGCTGAGGTAATTGAAGATTTTAAAACCGCCTCAGATCACATACAAAGAAAAACTGAACTGATCAAAACTCAATACAAACTTGACTCTGATGAAAACGCCTTTCATGCCTTGCTAGACAGAAATAAAGAATGGGTGAAACAAAGAACAGACCTTGATCCGGATTATTTTAAACGTATGGCAAAAGGTCAGGCCCCTAAATTTTTGTGGATAGGATGTTCAGACAGTCGTGTAGCCACAGATGAAATAACACAGACTGATCCAGGAGAAATATTTGTACATAGAAACATCGCAAACCTTGTTATCAAAACAGACTTTAATCTGATGAGTGTATTGCAATATGCAGTAAGTGTATTAAAGGTAAAGCACGTCATTGTCTGCGGTCATTACGAATGTGGAGGAGTTAAAGCTGCCATGGGCAATCAGAAACTTGGATTGATAGATAACTGGCTAAGTAACATCAAGGACACCTATGAAAAGTATCAGGAAGAACTGGGTGCTATAGAAGATGAAAAAGCTAAATTTAACAGAATGGTTGAGCTTGTTGTAATGGAACAGGTTTATAACCTTTCAAAAATGTCAGTAATTCAGGAAGAGTGGAAAAATGGTAAGTTTCCCATCATACATGGCTGGGTTTATGATATTGCCAATGGATCATTAAAAGACCTGGATATTAATATTGAAGCAACTTCTGCAATACCTGAAATTTATAAGTTTAAAATTTAAATTATAATATTCCGGGCTAAATTACTTTCTTTTTTAAAAAAGAGACTTCATCCCGAATTTTTCTTAAAATTACTCTTCCTATTTGTATCAAAATTACTCATTAAATGAAAAGGCCTTGTCAAACAACAAGGCCTTTCGGTTTTAGGGTTACTTTTTGACAAAAAATAAAACTATTCGGACAATTAATCTACATTGTCATGAAGAAATTTATTATTTCCTAGAATTTCATTATCATCATTCAAATTGAACCTCGAGATATTTCTTTCAGAAGAATGAGGGTAATCCTGAAGATTTACATTTTTTCTCATATATGCAGGAACATCCAGCTTTTCCTTGAACTCATCAGGGTTCATGGATGTATTCATGCTGCTAAGTCCTTTCAACTTCTTGATTCTCTCATTAGCCTGATGCATAAGCTGCCTCTTTTTTTCCTCCTCATAATATGAATCCTCATTAGTCTGAGGCTTCTTCATATCGAATGAGTGATATTTCGGAGTATCATCCGTTTTCTTAGGTCCTTCAAAGTATGGTTCATTGTTTCTTCTTTCATCCTGAAAATCATAACTTCTTATTTCAGGAGATTGAGTTTTTTGATTATCGAACTCAAAAGACAACATCTCTCCCGGATTTCTTCTAACATTATTTTGATTTGCAGGTGGTTGCGGCTCAACTCTGTTAGCAGGAGGAGTTGTAAATTGCTGTGCTGGCATCACATCGCGCTTTGCAACGTTGATCTGACGCTCTGATTCAAGATCAATAACCGTTTTTTTTGCAGGCACAAATTCCTTTTCGTGGAAACCAGTAGCAATAACAGTAACACGAATCTGATCTCCAAGAGCTGCATCAATACCTTCACCAAATATAACTTCTGCATCATCTCCGGCTCTTTCTTCAATGTAGTCTGTGATTTCAGTAAGCTCATCCATAGTAAGCTGTGCCTGATCTCCTGACATAATCGAAAGAAGAATTTTCTTGGCACCATGAATATCAGTATTGTTAAGCAATGGTGAAGACAATGATTCTTCAGCAGCACGTCTTGCTCTGTTTTCACCACCTGTAACAGCCGATCCCATCACAGCAGCACCAGAATTCGACATTACGGTTTTAACATCTTCAAAATCTACGTTTACCTCACTGGTTACAGTAATGATCTCTGCTATACTTTTTGCGGCATTGGTAAGGACATTATCTGCCTGAGCAAAAGCATCTCGGATCGCAAGGTTACCATAAATTTCTCTTAACTTATCATTAAGAATAATAAGCACTGTATCGCAGTACTGCTTTAATTCCGCAATACCATTATCTGCCTGAAGTCTTTTCTTTTTTACCTTCAAATGAAAATGGAACTGTTACAATAGCAACTGTAAGTATATCCATTTCTTTAGCAAGTTTTGCAATAACAGGAGCTGCTCCTGTGCCTGTACCACCGCCCATTCCGGCAGTGATGAAAAGCATTTTGGTATTATTGCTTAAAAACTCACGAATCTCTTCTTTACTTTCAATAGCAGCATTCTTCCCTTTTTCAGGATTTGCTCCAGCTCCCAATCCGTCTGTCAGATTGACTCCAATCTGAATCTTAGTAGGGACAGGACTTGCCTTTAATGCCTGTACATCAGTATTGCAGACAACAAATTCAACGTCTTTGATGCCCATGCCATACATGTGATTGACAGCATTACTTCCCCCACCACCAACACCAATAACCTTGATGATGGACTTATGATGACTGGGTAAATCGAACTTATAAGAAAGCTGTGACATAATGCTTCTATTAAGAGTTATATTGATTACTTTGAATTTTACTTACTTAAACTTAAACAGTCCCGTATTATTACAAAATTAATAATTTTCTTTTGATTAATAATCACCTTTATCATCAAGATCATCGATCAAAAGACCTTTGGTTCTGTCAATGATTCTCTTTAAAAATTGAGTACTGTTATCTTCTTTTTTCTTTTGTTGATTCACCTGCTTTCCGGTTGAATCCATGTCCATGTATTTGTTCTCTCTGTCGTCAATAGCACGAAAACCTGCCAATACAAGACCTACAGAAGTTGCATACATCGGACTCTTTACAGCTTCGATCCTACTCTTTCCAAGATGCTCGTTAGGATAACCTATCCTTGCATCCATGCCAGTCATATATTCAAACAGCTGCTTTACATTCTGAAGCTGAGCTCCTCCACCTGTGATAACGATACCTCCGGCAAGTTTACCTTCATATCCTGAACATATTATTTCAGAATGCACCAACTCTATGATCTCTTCCATTCTCGCCTGAATGATGTGAGAAAGATTTTTTATTGAAATCTCTCTAGGAGGTCTGTTTCTTAATCCTGGTATTGAAACGATTTCATTGCCATTAGCTTCCTCAGCCATAGCCCTTCCAAACTTGATCTTCAGAAGCTCAGCCTGGTTCTGCATCACATTGCAACCTGACTTGATATCAGAAGTAATAATATTTCCACCGAAAGGAATTACTGCTGTATGGCGAATTATATTATCATGAAAAATTGCAAGGTCAGTCGTACCTCCACCAATATCAACCAGCACTACTCCTGCCTCCTTTTCTTCATCACTTAAAACCGCAAGACTTGAAGCCAAAGGTTCAAGAATCAGGTTATCAATTTCCAGATCAGATCTTAATACGCATTTATTGATATTGCTGATAGCATTTGTCTGAGCAGTGATTACATGAAAATCAGCTTCCAGTCTTATGCCTGTCATCCCAACAGGATCCTTAATACCTTCCTCATAATCAACAATGTAATCCTGAGGCATCACATGAATGATTTCACAACCAAATGGCATTACAGTTTTATACATGTCATTTGTAAGCCTGTTGATATCTTCAACTGTGATTTCATCATCAGTAGTTTGACGTGTAATGCTGCCATGGTGCATGGAACTTTTAATGTGCTGTCCTGCGATCCCGACATTGACCACTTTTATATCTATACCTGATGCTTCCTCTGCTTCTTTAATAGCTTTGGTTATAGCATTTACTGTGGTATTAATATTAGTTACCATCCCACGTATCACACCTTCGGAAACTGCTTTTCCCATTCCGAGAATTTCCAGTTTTCCGTATTCATTCTTGCGGCCCACTATCACACAGATTTTGGTTGTACCAATATCCAGACCGACTACTATTTTATCTTTTTGCATAGGATGTAAAAAGTAATAATATTATTCACAAATAATTTGATTCTTGAATTTAAGATTCACTTTGTTGTAAGAGTTCCATCCTTTGGTCGGAAGAATCTCTTTATAAAAAATCTTCAGCCTTTTGAATTTACTCTCCACTCCTTCCGGTTTTCCAAACAAGATAAGTTGGTCTCCGATTTGAGTATACATGGAAATGTCTCCATTTCTCTCTACTGTCAACTGAGCGATTTGCGCTTTCCAGAATTTATCCTGATCCAGAAAATTTATAAGATCCAGATATGGTTTACCCTCTTCAGATTCGAAAAATTCTTTCTTCGTTAGTTTTGCAGAACCTGATCCATCTATCAGTAATACTCTTGCAGTAAACTCATCTGAAGTTGAAAGTGTATTACCTTTACTTCCGATATATGCATGCGGTCCGTCTGACTGCACAACCCTTGCTACCGGCCTGCACTGGCTTACGTCAACTGTTAGATTACCTTTAAGATCTTTATATACCTGCGCCTCCTCTACAAATTTATGACTTTTTATTCTCAATTCAAGCGTTTTAAGATCAATATCATTATAGGAAGCACCAATAATACGATCGCTTCCGTTCTTTGATATTAAGTCCAATACTTTTTCTTCTGTCACAAAATAATTATCATATTCATAATCGATATGAACATTGATTGCCTTTACTTCTCTATCAGCCTGCTTCTTCTCAACAAAGCTGATAAGGGTGAAAAGCACTATGGATCCGAGGATATAATATACCTTCCTCTTTATCCTGAAACGATTAGCGACCGGCTTCTTTTTCAAGTAATTTCTTTATTGGTTCTATAAACTGATCTATATCTCCCGCTCCAATTGTAACAAGAATATCTGTTTCTGTTGACTCAAGTGTTTTCATCAAGTCTGACTTTGCAACTACCTTTTTCTCTGTCAAATTTACTTTGTCAAGCAGCACAGAAGAAGTTATTCCAGGTATCGGCAACTCTCTTGCCGGATAGATTTCAAGAAGAATTAACGCATCCGGTATTGCTAAGCTTTCAGCAAATCCATCCATGAAATCTCTCGTCCTTGAAAAGAGATGAGGCTGAAATATTGCCGTAACCTTTTTATCTTTATACACTTCCTTCACTGCACTCAGAAATGCTTTGATTTCTGTCGGATGGTGTGCATAGTCATCTATATACGTTATCTTTTCAGATCTGTAAATGTAGTCAAAGCGACGCTTTACACCTTTATACTCCTTTAACGCGCTTTTAATTGTTTCAGCCGGAATTCCTAACTGAAGGCCAACTGCAAACGCAGCAATGGAGTTTTGAACATTATGATCTCCGGGAACTCCCAGTGCAATATTGGTTATAGTTCCTGCAGGTGTTTTAAGGTCATAGATATAATATCCCTTTTCAATTCTTTTATTGAAAGGAGAAAAATCAGAGCCAGCTTCACCATAAAAATTTAAAGTTCTGCTGTTATCAAGTTTTCTGACAGGACAATTTCCTTGAGCAAAAACAACTCCATTACTTTTCACCTGTCCGGCAAACTGATTAAAGGTATCAACAAAATCCGCTTCGTCTTTATAAATATCAAGATGATCGGGATCCATGGCAGTAATGACTGTAATAGCCGGACTTAATCTTAAAAAAGATCTGTCATATTCGTCTGCTTCAACAACCATTATCTGTTCCCCTGCGCTTTTGTCTCCAACCAGCAGATTAGATTTATAATTCTGGGTAATTCCACCTACGAATGCAAATACATTTTTACCTGCATATTTAAGTATATGAGCTATCATTGAAGAAGTTGTTGTCTTGCCATGCGTCCCGGCAACAGCAACTGTAAATACTTCTTCTGTAACCTTACCGAGGATTTCAGATCTCTTCCACAATTTTCTTCCCTGCGCTTTGAAATAATTAAGTTCTTTATGATCAGCAGGAATCGCAGGTGTGTACACGATCAATGCATCATTCATAAAGTTTAAAGGAACAAGTTTAACGTCATCCTCATAATGAATGAGCATCCCTTCAGCTTCCAGCTGTTCGGTAAGAGTAGTCCTGGTACGATCATAACCGGCAACATGATACCCGCTTCCACGAAACCATCTTGCCAATGCACTCATACCAATACCGCCTATACCAATAAAATAGACGTTGTTAAACTTTTCCAATTTCAAACTATTATAAAAATATCTGCTTATTTTTAAAGGACTTCATTGACTTATAAAGTCTGAATCCATCCTATTAATCTTATCACTTTTAACTTTGAGCTTTAAACTTTGAGCTTTCAGCTTTAAGCTTCAATTATCCTAATCACTTCTTCTGCTATATTAACAGCTGCATCAGGTTTACCAAGCTTTTTAATATTCTGAGAAAGCTCCTTTTGCTTGTTAAGATCTTTCAGTAAATCCAACGCTGCAGGCACCATCTTCTCAGAGGCCTCAATGTCTTTCACCATGATAGCTGCATTCTTTTCTACCAGAGCCATTGCATTTTTGGTCTGATGATCTTCAGCAACATTCGGAGAAGGTACTAATACCGATGGTTTACCTACCAGGCAGAGCTCAGAAATAGAAAGCGCTCCAGCTCTTGAAATTACGACATCTGCAGCTGCATATGCCAGATCCATTCTGCTGATAAACTCAAGCACTTTCACATCCGGATTATTTTTCTGCCCTGCTTCTTCTTTCATTTTCTGAAAGTAAAATTTCCCTGTTTGCCAGATCACCTGAACACCACTAGCTTTCAACTCATCAATCTTTGCAAGTATACTATTGTTCAAAGTTCTAGCTCCAAGACTTCCACCTATTACTAATATTACAGGTTTTCCTTCCTGAAGATTGAAATATGAAAAGGCTTCCTGCTTTTTACTTTCAAAATCAAGAATATCCTTTCTTACCGGATTGCCTGTAAGCTCCAGCTTGTCACCAGGAAAGTATCTTTCCATTCTTTCATATGCTACACAAATCTTGCTTGCATTTTTTGCAAGTAATTTATTGGTAACACCTGCATAAGAATTCTGCTCCTGGATCATTGTAGGAATTTTTTTCCAGTTAGCTGCAAATAACAATGGCCAGCTTGCATAACCTCCCACTCCTATTGCAATATCAGGCTTAAATTCACTTATAATCTTGCCTGCATTCCAGATACTTGAAATGACCTTTACAGGAAATAATAAATTATCTACTGTTAATCTTCTCTGAATTCCGCTAATCCACAAACCTTCTATCTTGTAACCGGCAGCAGGAACCTTCTCCATTTCCATCCTGTCTTTTGCTCCTACAAAAAGGATTTCAGTAGAACTGTCGATTGCTTTCAGTGCATTCGCAATAGCTATAGCAGGATAGATATGGCCACCAGTGCCACCGCCGCTTATGATTACTCTATACGGTTTGTTTTTTGAGGCCATTTTTTGATTCAAAATTAGTTTCAGAAATATCTCCCCTGCTTACACTTAATATAATTCCCAAAGAAATTCCGGTAAATAATAATGAGGTTCCTCCCATACTTAATAATGGTAACGGCTGACCGGTAATAGGTCCTAATCCAACAGCAACCCCCATGTTAATCATAGCCTGTATTACCAGACTAAAAGCAAGACCTGCTGAAAGCAAGCCGCCATAAGCTCTTTCACTGTTTGAAACAGTAAGCATTGCTCTGTACAATAATGCCAGATATAAAAACAATACTATAAATGCTCCTATGAACCCGTACTCTTCTA
This sequence comes from Sporocytophaga sp., assembly GCA_024707265.1. Classification (GTDB taxonomy): domain Bacteria; phylum Bacteroidota; class Bacteroidia; order Cytophagales; family Cytophagaceae; genus Sporocytophaga. The sequence goes on from JANQAB010000003.1 coordinate 691,250, forward strand.
TAATTATAGAATAGATAAAGTCTGAATAACTATGCGGAAGAAATTCTCCCTGAACACTTTGTCCCGGTCCTTTCCCGAAGATCATTCCTGTAGCTATTGCCTTATATGATTGTTCTGCCTGAAAAGGAATGTCTTTTGAGACAAAGAAAAACTCTAACCTGCTTATTGCTGTTTCAAGCCTTTGTCCCAACTTTAACGCTATGGTACCACAAACGCCCCCAACTAAGACCAACATTGCTAAAAACTTAAACGGCACCCTTCCAATAAACATCAATAATAAACAAGTGCTGAATAAAAGAACCGCAGTTGATAAATTAGACAAAGCTATCAATCCACAGATTAATCCACTCCACAATACAATTGGGATAAATGATTCCTTAAAATCATCAATATTAGCTTGTCTTTTTGCAAGCATACTTGCCAGATTGGCAATTAATGCAAGTTTGGCAAAATCTGATGGCTGAAATGATTGATTGATAACAGGAATAATAAACCATCGGCTCGCTCCATTAATATCACCGCCTTTAAAATAGGCAAATACTAATAATGGAATGCTAAGCCAAAGTCCCAGCTTGCTTAACTTTGAATAATACTTATAGTCAATTTTATGAGCAACCCACATACAAGCCAAACTCAAAAAAACCAGGAACGAATGCTTAAAAAGATAATGTTCCGTATCACCTTTCATCCTCATATAAGCAAGACTTCCAATAGCACTATATACTACAAGAATACTTATCAATGAAAAGCATAGTATTATCCCCCAGATCACAGGATCTCCTTTTAAGTTCTTTTGTAACCAGGTTTTTACCATATTCAATTAATTCTTTACTACTTCTTTTTTTAACTCAAGTACCTGCGCCTTAAACTTTTCGCCTCTATCCTCATAGTTCTTAAACAAGTCAAAACTAGCGCAAGCAGGAGACAACAATACCACATCTCCCTTTGTTGCCAATGCAAATGCCTTCTGAACAGCATCATTTACATTGTCCGTATCTTCGAGCTTCTGAACCTTGCCTGAGAAAAACTCCATCAATTTTGAGTTATCTTTACCCATGCAAACCAAAGCTTTCACTTTATCTTTTACCAACTGTTCAATCTGACTATAATCATTGCCTTTATCCAAACCACCTGCTATCCAGATCAATGGTTCTATAAAGCTATCCAAAGCATAGAACACCGAATCAACGTTTGTAGCTTTAGAGTCATTTACAAACTTCACACCATTGATCTCCCCTGCATCTTCCAGACGATGTGAAGCATTTTTGAAATCAGACATTGCTTCAACAAACTTATTCTCATCAAGACCTATTGCCTTTGCAGCAAGCACAGCAGCCATCGTATTGACCATATTATGCTTCCCTTTTAATGGAAGTTTGTTTACAGGGAAGCTAAAGCTATCCTTGCTTAAAGAGAACTTAAGGTTTTCACCAGACTGACATGCTCCTTTACCATTTTTCTCTGAAAGAGATACGGAAAGCAATTGAGGTTTCAGTTCTCTAGTCTTTAATTGTCCGGATATAATAGGATCATCAGTGAAAGTGATAAAATAATCCGAACTTGTTTGATTCTGTAAAATCCTGAATTTGGAGTTTACATAGTTTTCAAACTTGTATTCATATCTATCCAAATGATCAGGGGTAATATTCAGAAGTATTGAAACATGTGCTTTAAAGTCAAACATGTCATCCAGCTGAAAACTACTTAGCTCAAGTACATAGTACTCAAACTTATCTTCAAGCACTTGCTTTGCAAGACTATCTCCTATATTGCCAGCAAGACCTGTATTTACTCCAAGTCTCTTAAGCAGGTGATAAGTCAGGAGAGTTGTAGTCGTCTTTCCATTGCTTCCTGAAATGGCAATAAATTTGGCCTTTGTATAATAAGATGCAAATTCAATTTCAGAAATTACTTTAATGCCCTTTTTTTCTTATGGCTTTGATCAGATCATTCTTTTCAGGAATACCCGGACTTTTAATAATCAAATCAGCATTAAGAATTCTGGCTTCATCATGTTTCCCTTCTTCAAATTCAATTTCTTCTCCAGCCAGAATAGATTTATATTTATCCGCCACCACTCCTTTGTCGGATACAAAAACAGAATAACCTTTGGCTTTACCCAAAAGTGCTGCTCCTGTACCGCTTTCACCTGCCCCTAGTATGACGAGATTTTTTGCCATTGAACAACTATCTAAGCTTTAATGTAGCTAAAGTTAAAATTGCCAAAAGGATACCTACGATCCAGAACCGCGTTACAATCTTCGCTTCATGCATTCCTTGCTTTTGATAATGATGATGAAGCGGAGACATTAGAAATACTCTTCGACCTTCTCCGTATTTTCTCTTGGTATATTTGAAGTAACTTACCTGAATTAAAACGGATAAATTTTCCACAAGGAAAATTCCGCAAAGTACAGGTATTAATAATTCCTTTCTGATTGCAATTGCCAGCACCCCTATGATTCCACCCAGAGTTAAGCTCCCTGTATCTCCCATAAATACCTGGGCAGGATAAGAGTTAACCCAAAGAAAACCTATACATGCCCCAACAAAAGCGGCGACGAAAATTACCATTTCACCACTGTTAGGAATATACATGATATTCAGGTAATCAGCGAAAATTGCATTTCCTGATACATATGCAAAAACGGCAAGAGCGACACCAATGATCGCAGAAGATCCGGCAGCAAGACCATCTATTCCGTCTGTGATATTTGCTCCATTAGATACCGCAGTGATAATAAATATTACAAGTAATACATAAAATACCCAGATAAACTGATCTCCAAAAATCCCAAACAACTGAGAATAGTCAAGCTCATTGTTTTTCAGGAATGGAATTGTGGTAATCATTGATTTTTCATCCACAAAGTTTGAAGAGATCAATCCATCCGAATTTCTGATAGCAGGATTCAGATAAGCTCTTACTACTACATTGTCATTAAAATAAAGTGTTAGTCCGACAATAAGCCCCAGCCCAATCTGTCCTATGATTTTGAATTTCCCCTGTAACCCTTCTTTATTTTTCTTAAATACTTTTATATAGTCATCCAAAAATCCGATCAGCCCCATCCACACTGTTGAGATCAGAAGCAGAATCACATAAACGTTGTCTACTTTAGCAAAGAGAAGAGCAGGAATCATAATGGCTGCTATTATGATGACACCTCCCATAGTTGGTGTTCCTTTTTTCTCCATCTGACCATGAAGACCAAGGTCCCTTATCGTCTCTCCTATCTGCTGCCTTCTCAGAAAATTGATCATCTTAGGACCAAAAAACATAGCGATAAACAATGAGCAAATCATTGCCATTCCAGCCCTAAACGAGATGTATCTGAAAACCCCGGCTCCGAAGAAGTCGAATTCTCTTTCTAAATAGTTAAAAAGATAATAGAACATTTTTAGTTAAGGTTATGAATGTCCAGTTTTAAATTACTCTTAGTACCTTTCTGAGTCATATATGCTAGGATGCTAATAATCTCGTTCAACTGATCTACACATAGATCTCCTGACCAGGTGATGGTGTGTTTCATCTGAATAAGTTTCAGCCAGTATCTTGCTTCTACAGCTTCTTTGGTAGCCACTGCGATCTTTGCCATGTAATCCTGATTGTCAAGTGCTGCCAAGGACCCCTCTACATTGCCTCTGATATTGGTTGTACTTCTAAGCAGTTTTTCCGAAATCTCAAATTCATTATTTCTGATTAGCTCTATATAAAGCTCTATAATGCTGAGAGAAAGCTTAAATGTTTTTTCAACCAATTGATCCTGTTTTTTAGCCCCAATCGTTCTCATAATTTATTTTCCTAGTAGTTGAAATAATTCCTTTACTGTTTCTTTATCATCAAAAGGATGCTTTACTCCTTTAATCTCCTGATAATTTTCATGGCCCTTTCCTGCAATCAAAAGAATGTCATTTCCTCCGGCAAGCATAATGGCTGTTTTGATGGCTTCTTTCCTGTCAGTGATCACCATCGTTTTTTTCTGATCCATCAGACTTACTCCTTTTTGCATCTGTGCAATGATATCCATAGGATCTTCATTTCTCGGATTATCAGAAGTAAGAATAACTTTATTACTGAGCTTGCATGCTATATCCGCCATTACCGGTCTCTTGGCCGCATCCCTGTTTCCTCCGCAACCCACCACCGTTATGATTTGCTCATTGCCTTGTCTCAAATCCTGAATGGTTTCCAATACATTTTTTAATGCATCAGGAGTATGGGCATAGTCTACAATAGCAGTTATGTTCTCCTTGGATATGATCTGCTCAAATCGTCCTTTTGCAGATTCAAGACTTGAAAGCTCCTTTAATACTTCTTCACTGTCCTCTCCTAATAATACTGCAATACCGTATATGCCAAGAAGGTTGTATGCATTGAAGCTTCCAATCAATTTAAACCAGACATCTTTGCGGTCTATTTCCAGTTCAATTCCATGAAAGGTATTGGAAATAAGCTTCCCCTTGAAATCAGCCATGGTCTTAAGACCATAGGTTTGCTTTTTGGCTTTTGTATTCTGAATCATCACCATTCCCCTTTTGTCATCTGCATTAATTAATGCAAATGCTGTAGAAGGAAGGTTATCAAAAAACATCTTTTTAGCTTTTATATATTCTTCAAAGGTTTTGTGATAATCCAGGTGATCGTGAGTAATATTGGTAAATGCTCCTCCTGCAAACGTAAGTCCCGCAATGCGATGCTGAACTATCGAATGCGAACTCACCTCCATAAAGCAATGCGTGCATCCAGCTTCCACCATTTTGTGCAGCAATTGATTTAATGTAACTGCATCCGGAGTTGTATGGGTGCTTGGTATGACCTCATCGTTGATTTTATTTTCAACTGTTGAAAGCAGCCCAGCATTGTACCCAAGGCTTCTGAACAATTTATGCAAAAGTGTCACAGTAGTGGTTTTACCATTGGTACCCGTAACTCCTACAAGACTCAGTTTTGAAGATGGATTTCCAAAGAAATTTGATGCAATAATACCTAGCGCTTCATTGCTATCCTTTACTTCTATATAGGTAATCCCCTCACGCAATTGAGATGGCATAATTTCACAAACAATGGCATTTGCACCTTTGTCAATGGCCATATCAATGAACTGATGCCCATCTGCCTGAGTCCCTTTTACAGCAACAAAAAGAGTTTTATCTTTTACTGCACGGGAATCCATGGTTATATTATCAACCTCTGTATCCGTAATTCCGGAGATAGAGACAAGTGATGCCTTATATAATATGTCTTTTAGAATAGCCATTATTCAAGTTCGATATAAATGGTGCTACCTTTAACTAATCTGACACCAGGAGGCATCGATTGTCTTGATACCCTACCATGACCAACATGTTTTACCCTTAGTCCGGCATTTTCAAAGACATAATATGCATCTCTCAATGTTAAGCCTGTACCATCTGGCACTGCTCCCTGAATCACTTCTTTTTGCTGCCACATAACAGCATTATTGACAGCTTTAGCCATCACCCATTCATTCGCATCTTTGATAGGGTGATTTGATATGCCCAGTTCATTGCACAAATAATTCAGATCTTCATGATATCCTCCCTTAATAACCGGAAAAATTCCGTGCTGAGGACTTACTTTTGTTCTTGCAATCGGAAGGTGTAGATCAAGATCTGTTGCATAAATTTTGTCAGCAATTTCTTTAAAAACAGGAGCTGCCACATCGCTTCCATACTTTCTATATCCCTTAGGACTATCGATTACAACAATGCAGCTGTATTTAGGTTTATCTGCAGGGAAATATCCTGCAAAAGAGCAATAGTAATCTTTTATATATTGTCCGTTTTTAATCTTCTGAGCTGTACCTGTTTTTCCGGCAATCTTATAGATTGTATTGTTAATATTATTTGCTGTTCCTCTTTCTACCACCCCTTCAAGCATTTTCCTGACTTTAGACAGGGTATTATCCGAGCATATTTTTTCCCTTACAACATCCGTATTGTAAGCCTTCAAAGTCTTGTCTGCCAATTTTGTTTCTTTAACAATTATCGGCTTTATCATCTTACCGTTGTTTGCTACTGCATTGTACAACATAAGAGTCTGCAATGGAGATATTTTTAATTCATACCCAATGGACATCCATGGAAGCGAAATTCCGCTCCAGCTTCTGTCGGTAGGTTTTTTAATAAAAGGTTTAGCTTCTCCGTGCATTTGAAAACCTATGGGATCTGCCAATCCTAATGAATGGATATAATCAATATACTTTTGAGGATTAAGGCCGAAATGTTCGTTTACCTTTCTGCTTATCCCTATGTTTGAAGATTTTTCGAAAGCTTCCTGAAAAGTTATTGTTCCATAACCTTCAGGCTTTGAATCGGTCATCAACCTATCATAGAACTCATAAGTACCTGTTCCTGTTTCGACGCTGTCTTCCAACTCAATATTAGAGTCCTCGAACAAAGCAATAACAGAAGCTAATTTGAATGTTGATCCCGGATCAGTCAACCCCTGGTTTCCGACAGCATAATTATAATTCTCCGCATAAACACCAGGTGATTGTTTGCCAAGATTAGCAATAGCTTTAATTTCGCCGGTTGCGACTTCCATCAGCACCACGCAGCCATAATCAGCATCATGGGCAGTAAGGTGCCTTAATAAGGAAGACTCCGCAACATCCTGCATGTTGATATTGATCGTAGTCTGAATGTCTATCCCTTGCTTAGGTCTGACTTCAGATTCATCATGCATTGGCTTCCACTCTCCACCGGCAATTTTCATAAACAAAGCCTCTCCGTCAGTTCCACCTAAATCCCTATGGAAGGAATATTCAAGACCAGCTCCTTTATTATCTTCATTGATAAAACCAACAGTTCTCATTGCCAGATAAGAAAAGGGTCTGAATCTTTTATCTACCTTTTCAAATATTACCCCTCCCTTGGATCTTCCTTCTCTGAAAATCGGCCATTGCATCATCTGCTTTTTCGCCTGGAAGTTGATCATCTTTCTATTGATAACCAGATATTGAATTTCTTTCTTTGCTCTGGCATCCCAAAGTTTCCTTTTATACTCCAGGCTAGATTTATCTTTGAAAAATGCAGACAAAAGTTGGGACAGAGAATCGATTCCGCTTCTGAATACTTTTTCATCTGCAATTCTAGGATCTATGGCTACTTTATAAAAAGGTAGTGAAGTAGCAAGCAAGCTTCCATTATCTGAATAGATATTACCTCTAGTAGCTTTAACCTTTCTGAATTGAACTAGATTTTCAACGGCAAGTTTTCTCCACTTATCCCCGTCAACAAACTGGATATATAAAATTTTTTCCGATGATAGCGAATGAGAATAACAGAATGACAAGAAATGCCATTCTCACTCTCAGCACTATGGATTTTTTAATATTCACCGTCTTTTAAAATAATTTTATATGGTGGTACTGAACTTTCTTCCAATCCTAATTGACTCACTTTTTTAGCTACTTCAGACTGTTTACTGTAATACATTAAATCAGCCTTGAGGGTAGTATAATCTGCTCTAAGATCATCTACTTCTGCTTTTAACTTTCCTATTCGTCTTACTGTCTTATCAGAATAGTGTGTATTGCCGATGTAGAAAATTATTATACCTGTTATATACAGCACGTACGGCAGATATTTTACCGGTAATCCCTCTTCAAAAATCTTATCTACCTTGATGGCATTACCCATCATCGAAAACAGATTTTTCTTTTCCTCTCTTTGCTGCTGCTTAACTGTATTTTCAGCCATCTTATATTTTTTCAGCAATTCTTAACTTAGCACTTCTTGCCCTTGGATTAGCTTTGATTTCTTCTTCTCCAGCTTCCAATGGCTTTTTATTTACAGGCTCTAAAGGTCTTTCAAAATTTCCGTAGATGTCTTTTTCCACCTCTCCGTAAAATTTACCTTTAGCGATATAATTCTTTACAAGCCTGTCTTCCAGAGAATGATAAGACATGATTACCAGTCGGCCGCCTTTGTTTAATACCTCTCCTGTCTGCGTAAGCATTTCTTCCAACACCTTCAGCTCCTCATTGACTTCTATTCTCAATGCCTGAAACACCTGAGCTGCATATTTAAAATCTGCTCCACGTGGCGCTAATGGTTTTAAGATAGAAATCAGCTCTCCTGTTGTTTCAATCTTTCCCCTGTTTCTTGCCTGAATAATAGCGTTGGCAAGTGTCTTGGCATTCTTCACTTCACCATACATTCCGAAAATCCTGTGCAACTGATCTTCTGAATAAGTTCTCAGAATATCCTTTGCTGTAACGGGCGATTGCTGATCCATTCTCATGTCCAGTTCCGCATCGAAACGGGTAGAAAATCCTCTGGTACCTTCATCAATTTGATGAGAAGAGATACCCAGATCTCCCAGGATACCATCGACTTTAGTAACCCCGTGCAGCTTTAAATACCTTTTCAGATATCTGAAGTTTGCATCTATAAATGTGAAAGAACTACTTGTTATTTCATCCGCATTATTTCTGGCATCGGGATCCTGATCAAATGAATACAAGTGACCGCTTGTCAAGTGCTTCAAAATCTCTTTTGAATGCCCTCCTCCACCAAATGTCAGATCTACATAAATCCCATCAGGTTTTATATTCAGTCCATCTACACACTCTTTCAGTAAAACCGGAACGTGGTATGCCATTCTAATTCTTTATTTTTTATCAGCCTGGTCAGGCTCATTGCCCAGGTATTTTTCTGCAAGCTTCGCAAACTCCTGTTGATCTTTGATCAGGAATTTTTCATACAATTCAGGATTCCATAGTTCTATCCTGTTTCCCAAACCAACGACTATCACGTCTTTGTCTATCTGGGCATGTCGCAGCAAGGGTTTTGGAATCAGAAACCTTCCGTTGTTATCCAGCTCCACTTCCGAGTTTCCTCTAAAAAAATTCCTTTGGAAATTTCTGTACTCTTCATTGAACTCATTGAGTCCCGATACTTTTGAGAATACTTTTTTCCATTCATTCATCGGGTAGACAACAAGGCAAGGCTCAAATCCTCTGGTAATGACAATACTATTCTCAGAAGCCTCTGGCAGATTGGCTTTTATGCGTGCCGGAAGGACAAGGCGTCCTTTGGCGTCCATCTTACAGTCATACTCACTCGAGAAATAGGACATTTATTATCGGGATTAGTCTAGAATCACCCTATACAAATATAGAAAAGAAAATTCCAAAATCAACCACTTTCTACCACTTCAAACCACTTTGTGGATAAATTACACCATAATCCACCATTTTGTTACACTTTTACACAAAAATAGACCTGTTTTTTTGAAACCTTATTAGAACCTATGCCAACAAGAAAAGCCAAAAATCACACCAACTAACTGAATACCAATACAATAAATAGATTTCATTTGTTAAGAAGGGAAAAAACGAAAAAGTGGGAGAAAATGGGAGATTCTTCCACTTCTAGACCAGTTTATAGTCAGTATAATTTTGTATTTTTGGAAGAAGTGGAGGAAAATGAGAACTTCTTCTTCATTCTCATAAAAAAATTAAAAATCCAAATGCTTTTAAAGAGATTCATTATTATCCTTTTCTTTTCTGGTATAACAAATTCCTTGTTTGCCCAAATACTAATGGAAAGAACTTACCGATGGGGAGAAATGATCACTCAAAAGGATACGATTCAATGCTATTTGGAAGAAAGGGAAAACAAATATTCTAATAAAGTAAGATACAAACTAAAATCGGATGATAAGAGACCTTTAAAAATCAAATCAGCAAACATGGTCCAAATAAAATTTAACGATGAGGAAATTTATGATAGAATAAATAATGTACAAAATGAATTCGTTCTTCTAAAAAGACTTACAAGTGGACCTGTGAGGCTATACAAAGAAAATTTGAATAACGATAGTTCTACAACAGTGGCATTGGGAGGTACCATGATATACGCAAGGCCTACACCTGATTTTTACTATTTGGTCAAACATGATCAGATCTATATAATGTCAAAACTAACATTCAGAGAATCGCTAAAAAAAATATTTACTAATAACCCCGAATTTGAAAAACTCATCCATGAAATAAAATATAGAGAATTTATAAATAACATAGAAGAAATCGTAAACGATTATAACAAGATGGCATCCAACTAATTGTTTCTATTGTTATATACCCAATTCTTTCAAATTGTATTCATTCACTTAAATGAACCTTTCAAAACTAACAACTATACTACTATTACTTTCTTCTTTAAATTTATCTGCCCAATCAGAAAATCACATAAATGAAGAAATCCGATCTTCTGAATACAAGCCTGGCAAGATTGTTACCCTGAAGGATACAATTAAATGCTTTATACTTGAGAGAGGAAACGACTATTATTTTAACGGAAATATTAAATACAAACTTCAACCCGGCGATGCTAAAACATTAAAGATAAAATCTAAAGACATTTTTCACCTCTCTTTAGATAGCATTGCCTCATTTGACAGGCTTCCGTATGGGCCATTATCCTACCTGATGGTTAAACATGTTGACGGAGATGTAAAACTTTATGAGACGGCTGTAGATGGCTTTGATGATTATGGCACCTACAGCAATGGTGGCTTAAACACTACTAACAATCCGAATCTCGACAGATATTTTCTTGTAAGGGAATCATTGATCATCAGAGTTTCGAGAAGAATGTCAATTTCAGATATAAAGAAAATCTTCCCGGATGACAATGAATTTCTGAAGCAATATGAAAAAACGGATTATCAGAAGTTTTTAAAAAATATAAAACAATTAGTTATTAACTATAATAATAATGTTAAATCAAAATCTGAAAATCATCAATAACTGATACCATCAACGGAACGTACTTTCAGATAGACATAATAAAACCTGTTCTTTCATTTTTTAACACTCCATGCTTTCTAAAATTTACTTACTTCTGTTGGTATTTTTATTCATTGCCAATACACTTTATGCTCAAACTCCGAATCACATAGATGATGAGCTTCCACCGATTAGCTATATATACAAATCAGGAAAGCTAATTACAATTAAGGATACCATTCCTTGCTTTATACTGGATAGAGATAACGACTACTACAACAAAGGAAAGATTAAATATAAAATATCATCTGATGCTTCAAAGCCATTAAAAATAAAATCTAAGGATATACTGCATCTAGAAATAGATGGCTATCCTCCACTAGACCGGTTTTCATTTGGTACTAAATCTTACCTATTGGTCAGGCTTGTTGATGGAGAGGTAAAAATCTATGGAGGAGAAGTTGAAAGTTTAGGTTTTAATACAACAATTCCCAGTAGTGGAATGCCATATGCTCCCCAACCTATCTATACAAAAAACAAATCATACAAACGGTTCATCGTTAGAGGGAAAATGTTCTATGAAATAGATCGTATAAATAAATATCAGGCAAAGAGAATTTTCTTCGATAACGCGGAATTGAATAACGAAATTGAAAATTTAACTGATCAGCAAATTTTAAAAAACATACAGCTATTAGTTCAAAGGTATAACCATTCTCTTAAACTCAATACGAATGAAAGTAAGTAATAAGATGCTCATTGCAGCAATCGCTATTGGTTTTGTGACAATAACTTTCAACATTATGTTTGAAAGCGATGATTTAAAACGCTGGGCAAATCTTGCAGAAGTCACTGCAGAATATGCAGGTTTTTATCTGCTTTATAAAAACGGGACTTTCAAAGAATCCCCACTGTTTAGATTCACAAGTATATCCATAGCAATGGTTTTTATTGGAAGCATCTTAAAAATAATGCATTGGCCAGGTGCAGGTCCGGTTATTGGACTTGCCATAATCTCAATTGTCGTATTATATTCCGTTCATTTTAATTCGAAACGTCCCAAACAAGTATTAGACTGGGGAAAATTACTGATTCTGATTTTGGTACTTTCAGGACGATCGTTTCGTTTCTTTCACTGGAAAAATGGTTATGAGTTACAATACATATCTACCTTTGCATTTCTGTGCTTTATACTTTATTACATAATAACCAGCCTGAAATCAGGAAGTTTATCTTTGGATAATTGATCCTCTTATCAAGTTATCATTTTCAGATCTTAGGTTTTCAAATACTATTATAGAAATTTCAGTTTCATACTTTTAATAAATAATCTCAACCTAAAATTATATCATGCGACTTTTTTTAATTCAACTTATCTTTCTATTTCTAATCAGTTTAATGCATTTGTCAAGTCAGGCTCAGGACGATTTATATGGTGAGCCCAGAAAAAAAAAGTGATACTGTAAATGTTAAACAGAAAGAACCATATATACAGGGTAAAATTGTTACTATGTCTAATGAGACAATCAATTGCTTTATCTACAATCAAGAGCGTTACTATGAAGGAAAGATAAAGTACAAAGTAAATATTGATGATAAGAAAATACTGAAAATAAAACCAGAGAAAATACAACATTTATCAATTGATACTGTCACTTATGACAGGGTTTATTACGGAAGTTATTCTTTTCTTATGTTAAAACTGGTGAATGGACCTGTAAAGTTATATGATAATATTTCTCTAAAATCGACAGGCCCTGTCTTACTGCCTTTCGGTTCCCCTTCGAGTATCACATTTATTGAGAGGCGTTGTTATATTGTAAAAAACAGCAATGTTTATAAATTATCACGCTATACATTCAGAGATGATCTTAAAAAAGTGTTCGCTGGCAATGAAACATACTTAAAGCTCTTAGCAGAAATTAAGTATGGTGATTTTATTAAAGATTTAGAAAAAATTATATCTGGCTATAATGATGAATTATTAAAAGGAACAATGCTTTTGCATTAAAAATTACTGTCGGTAAAAATAGTTAAGCATAAAAGAAGCCTTATAAACAGATTTTATATATGGGATCCTAATTGATAAGAACATTAAAAGTAAATGACAAAAGATATCATCTATTATTCAAGCAATAATACCGGTAAAATCGATTTAAAAAAAGATTTAAGAGTCTATCAGATGTGAGAGTTAGTTGGCAAAACTTCGCTTTTAGCTTTTTCAATTTCTTTGACTTCTGAAAGATTATATTTTCCTGTCTTGGCGTTGTACATTACTTTAAAAAGCTCTGCTAATGTCAAAAAATAATGATAAAACTTAACACTACTTTTTCTGTCTGCGCTTTTCCAGGTGATAGGTAGTTCTTTAATTCCCAGATTCAATTTTTTAGCTAAAAATAAAATCTCAAAGTCAAATCCGAACCCACTAAGCTTTTGTCTGCTAAAAAGTATTTTAGCCGGTTTATTTAAAAATAATTTAAACCCGCATTGACTATCTTGAATTCCTGGAACTAGTATTTGAATAAACAGATTTCCGATCTTACCTAGAAGCACTTTAAGAAATGAATTATTGACATTAGAATCACTAAGACCGCGTGAACCTATGACAATTGGGGTTTCATCGGTTATATATTGTTTTAATTTAACAAACTCAACGATAGGAACCGACAGGTCGGCATCAGTCAAGAGGATTAAGTCACCTGAGGCTGCCAACATTCCGGTTTTAACCGCCATGCCCTTTCCCTGATTAATTCCTAACTTTATTACTTCTACATTTTTAAAAGCACATCCATTAATAAGCTCTACGGAATTATCCGAACTCCCATCATCAACAATAATTACTTCCACTTCTTCTTCTTTGAAAAAAGAATTAATTGTAGATATAGACTCTACAATTTTCTGAGATTCGTTAAATACTGGGATAACTATGGAGATCTTCATCAATTTATTTTTTCAATTTACCCTTAGCTACACAAGTTAAACCGAACAATCTATTGTTTGAAAAAATAGAATTCTCAAGTGTAAAATATTTTATCAGAATATTGTTTGCCAATGAAAATATAGGCTTCATATCACTTTTAGCCTCTTTATTACTACCTCCAGATAATTTTCTTTTTAGGTAAGCTGCTGGATATAAACTTCCAAATATGTAATGTACTGAATATATTTCCTGATCTACCAATAAGCGCGCTAGACTTTCAACTGTGTATCTGCGATAATGTCCCAAATAAACATCGTGTCCAGACCAGATATTTTCAAAAGCAGGGACAGTAATAAAGAAATAATTATTGTTTCCTTCACATCTGCTAACTATTTCCTGTAAAAACTTTTTATCATCTTCAATGTGTTCCAAAACATCCATCATGATGATTATCGTGTTTGAAATAGAATCAGGAAGATTTACAATACGCTTTGTCCGGGTACCAATGCATTCGTTTATATCTTCTTCAGAATATCCAATATCGCATTGTATTATGTCTCCAACTTTATCACCAAATTGTTCAGAGATTTCATTTGAAAAAAAACCAGACCCAGAACCAATATCGAGGATATTTAAGTTCCTCTCTTGACTAACAATTTTTTCAACAAAAGACAACAATGGTTTTTTCTTCGTTTGATAATACCAATGTGTATTTTGATCAATACCGGAATTAAGTTCTTTTAGGTCCATTTTATAAAAATAATACATAAAAAAAATTATTCCCATAAATTTTAGATTTTTTTGATATTGAATAGAAAAAAACACATCAGAATCTTTGTCTTACATGATAATTTGGACCTTGCTTGACAAAGAGCACTTGAACTTGGAAATAATGCAGCTGATAGACCCAAACTATCAAAATAAGAATTGATCTCCTTCTGGTAAGAACCATTATCTTTCTGTAACAGAAAGATTATCAGGTCTGAAAAATTAAAAGCTCGATCTCTTGTAAAATTATTTACCGACAGTCTATTACGGTCGATAAAATTTTCTTCATATATTTGCGTGGTAAGGTTTTCAAGGACTTTACAAGTTACTTTACTATGAGAAGCTCCTATTACGGGGCTTTTCTTTTTTTCTACCCAAATCTAATAATTACACCCGTTTATTCACATAGTTTTACTTTATTTTGCCTTAACTTAATGGCATTAATTAATGATTATTAAAAGACAGTATGACAAAATTCAAACAATTATAGACCAGATAAAGTCTAAACAACTTGTTCTTATTTCTGCAAAAGATGAAGCTATCAATGCTATTTCCCCGCAATTTAGAAATGATTTTGATAATGCCTTTGGCGCTAACCTTAGAAATCTTGGATTCCGACAATCCTATATAGCTGTTTTTCACAATGGCAAACTTGTTAATGAATCCATTGGTGCGAACAATTTGGTTGAATATTGGGGACAATTTTATGACCTTAATTTTTACGTTAAAAGCGCAGGCGCATCTCAGGGAAATGAGTCAAATATTAAAATCAACAACATAGAATTTTCACCAAACAACCGAGGATTAAATGTTGTTTCACTTGAAGAAGCTTCTCCTGGCAAATTTATCTTTAATTCCTTTAATTTTGATACCTACGAAAAATCGTATCAATAATCTGCTTGAATCAATACCCGTTCAAAATTATCAATAAATTGAGCGGGTATTGATTTGATCAAGAATTCAACCATCTTAGTAAAAAAATGAAAAAGATAGCTAGAGCATTCTTCATTGTTTTCATAGTATTTTTCATTTTCACCAACATTGTAGCCATCTTTCACAGCTATAAATTCACTCATTTTTCGTCAGAAAAACTGGCAAAGCCTAAGAAACCCGAAGATCTGACCAAAGCAGAAAAACTTAAAATAATGCTTCTGGGAATAAGGATTCCCAAGCCTTCGAATGACAAAAAACCTCATCAGAAATTTAAAACTATAGTACTTCAAAGCAACAAGAAAATAGAATGCTGGAGCATTAGAAATGAGGAATCCAAAGGTACTGTCATTCTTTTTCACGGATATGGCGGAAAAAAGTCTTCTATGATAGATAAAGCAGATGTATTTCTTGACCTCGGTTATAATGTTTTTATGGTTGATTTTATAGGTTCCGGTGGATCAGAAGGATTACAAACAACTATTGGATATAAAGAAGCTGAAAATGTAAAAAGTGCATATGATTACATAAAAGAAAATGGTGAAAGAAATATTTTTCTATTCGGAACATCAATGGGAGCAGCAGCAATTATGAAAGCCCTTGCCGATTACCCTTTGGAGCCTAAAGGAATCATTATTGAATGTCCTTTTAGAACGATGTATGAAGCCACCAAAGCAAGGTTTAAAGCTGTTGGAGCGCCTGTCTTTCCAATGGCCGGGCTGGTTGTCTTTTGGGGAGGACTAACAAACGGATTCTGGGCCTTTGATCATAACCCTGTTGAATATGCCAGGAAAATTAAATGTAATACACTCTTACTTTATGGCGAGCAGGATAAAAGAGTTAGCAGAGAAGAAATCAATGCTATATATTCCAACCTCCATTGCTCAAAAGAACTAAAAACTTATCCTTTGGCAGGCCATGTAAATTACCTTTTGAAATATAAAACAGAGTGGACTCAAGACATTGGTACATTTCTCGATCAAACCAATATTTCAATTTTTTCCAATCATCAGTAGTATTTACCTCCGGAATAAATGGAAGAAAAAATAAACTACTATTACAGTCCATCCCTGAAATAAGAAGCTCAAAATTAAATGTGGATATTTTTTAACTTTATTCAGAAAAAATTACATTCTCCCTACAAAATATTTATCCAGTGCTAATCATTCTGAAAATCAGTAAACAAAATTAAATTTTCAGGTTAATTATGAGTAATTTGATACTTTATTCTTTTTGCTGAAAAACGAATAAATTACTAAAATTGTCGGTTTAAACAATTAAAACAATGGCACAGGATCAGGCTACAATTGACCAAAATCACAAAAAATTTATTCAACAGGTTGTTGAAACAGAACTGGTATGGGGACTAGAAACAGAAGACGGATTTGCGACCTCTTCTTCTATGGAATATGAAGATGCAGATGTTATTGCATTCTGGTCAGATGAAGCGTCTGCTGCCGCCTGCGCAGGTGAAGACTGGGCTGAATACACACCAGCTTCTATCCCCTTGGGCGACTTTCTTGAAAACTGGTGTATAGGTATGCAAGAAGATGGCTTGCTTGCAGGGACCAATTGGGATACGGACCTTACCGGCACAGAACTTGAACCACTTGATTTAGCTCTTGAAATCCTGGATGCACTAAAAGCAAAAGGCAAAAAAAATTCAATTACAAGGATTTGCATCTCAAGAAATATTTGCTGAGGAACTGAAAAAAGCCTGGGAAGAAACTGAAGGCGAATAATAATTTCTCTCAAACATTAAGTCACTTTTAAGATTGTTGACATTCTACATGTTTTTCACCAAATTGAAAAACATGTAGAAGGGTCATCATCTGTAGATTTTTATAATCTCTGTATGATAAATCATTACAGAGCTTTTACTCTTTATTGTTCCCCCTACTGTAAAGTTTTAAAATTTCAATTTTATTACCCTTTAAGTTGTATAAATGAATCACAGTCAAATCATTGATTTCATAGAGCAGAATTCTATTCAGAAAATAAAATTTGCGTTTACTGATATAGATGGTGTGCTTCGAGGGAAAATTATCCATCGTGACAAATTTCTGAAAGGCCTTAAGGAAAACATAGGCTTCTGCGATGTCGTGTTTGGGTGGGATAGCGGAGATGCTTGTTATGACAATGTTAAAGTGACAGGATGGCATTCAGGATATCCTGACGCTCCCTGCGCTATAGACCTTTCTACTTTCAGAAAAATTCCATGGGAAAATGATCTCCCATTCTTTATTGCAGATTTTAGCTGTAAGCCTTTGGCAGCTTGTCCGAGAAGCTTATTGAAATCAATAGAGAAACAATGCATTGAAATGGGCTTTCATGCCGAGTTTGCTCAGGAATTCGAATGGTTTAATTTTAGAGAAACGCCACAAACATTAAAAGAGAAAGAGTTTACCAAACTCAATCCCCTTACTCCTGGCATGTTTGGATACTCCGTCTTAAGACCTTCATATGAAACTACCTATTATCACAATCTCTTTGATTTACTATTAAAATTTGATGTACCTCTGGAAGGGCTTCATACCGAAACGGGGCCTGGAGTTTATGAAGCAGCTCTGCTCAGGGACAGTGTTTTAAATGCAGCAGACAAAGCTTCATTATTCAAAACAGGTGTGAAAGAAATTGCTTACAAAAATGGTATCATGGCTACATTCATGGCTAAATGGAATGAAGAACTACCCGGATGTAGCGGACATATCCACCAAAGCCTTTGGAGTCTCGACAAATCAGACAACCTTTTCTTTGACCCAGTTAAAGAAAATAAAATGAGTGACCTTTTTAAACAATATCTGGCTGGCCAACTTTATTGTCTTCCATTTATTCTGCCAATGTATGCCCCTACCATTAACAGCTACAAAAGACTTGTTGAAGGTGCCTGGGCTCCTACAACCATTACCTGGGGAATTGATAACAGAACAACTGCTTTGCGTGTATTAA
This sequence comes from Sporocytophaga sp., assembly GCA_024707265.1. Classification (GTDB taxonomy): domain Bacteria; phylum Bacteroidota; class Bacteroidia; order Cytophagales; family Cytophagaceae; genus Sporocytophaga. The sequence continues at coordinate 709,580 of JANQAB010000003.1, forward strand.
ATACCTCAAAAGACCTGACAAGACTAGAAACCAGAGTTCCCGGCTCAGATAGCAACCCTTATCTGGCAATGGCTGCTGCACTTGCTTCCGGGCTGTATGGAATAAAACATCAACTGAAACTTGAGGCCTTACCAACAGAGGGAAACGGCTATAAAAATCTTGAGAACGGCAAACTACCATCTAACCTTCTAGAGGCAAGTCTGGCAATGAAAAACAGTCCTGTTGCTGTAGAACTCTTTGACTCTGCATTCGTCGACCACTTTGTCAGCACTCGAGAATGGGAATGGAGACAATTTTCTAAGCACGTTACAGATTGGGAATTAAAAAGATACTTTGAAATCATTTAATCATACCTGCTAAATATTTTAAAATTACCTTACAGACAAAGGGAATTAATAACTCTGAAAATGAAAATTATAGATTACTCTCTAATTATAAAAGAAGCCTGGAAAAACTTTGATGCATCCAAAACCATTTCTAAAATTGAAGATATCAGCGCAAAGGTTTCTACTAATCACGTGTTCAGAGTAACCTTTGACGATGAAGATTTAATTATAGCCAAGCTATCTTATTTTGGAAAGTATGAACACTTCAAAGAAGACCACAGACTTATCCATGCCCTATCAAATAATCTGCTCTTTCCCTTTGAAAATGTACTGGCCAAATCGCTCGTCAAAAACAACAAGGTATATACTTACAGATATCAGGAAAAACTTACAGATGCATGGGTTGTATTTTACAATCCCATACGCGTTATGGAAAAGCTCCCAAGGCGATTAGAAGAGGAACATATTATCAAGCTCGGAAGAGAGATTGCTAAATTTCATAAAGCCTGTGCCAAAGTAAAAAACGTACTCCCCAAATCTTCCAAAACACTTGTGTCAGATATCGAACATCTCCTTGAGATCCTTGATACTGAAGATGGACAATATGAGCACAGAATGCATGTTGACTACCTAAGAAATCAGTGTAAAACTTTTCTCAAGAATATTGAACTGCTGAATTATAAATCCTTTGAAAACATTCCAGTCTTTGTAGATTGGAACATTGGAAATTTTTCTGTAACAGATAAACTTGAATTATTCTCCCGCTGGGACTATGACTGGTTTAGGATGAGCTCAAGAGTATTAGACTTCTATTTTTTCAGCAGAGTCGTTTCAGATATTGGAGACAGAACAGTATTCAGTTATGTAATAGGACCATTAATGGAAGACAGATTTATTCTTTTCCTGAAAGAGTATCATAAAGTATTTCCACTTACAAGAAATGAAATTCTTTTCCTGAAAGAATCATACAGATTCTTTATTTTGAATTATGTAATCAAGCATGGTAGATACTTCTTTCATGAGATATATGCAACCAAACTTCAAAGAGAAGCTTATGAAACCTACTTCCCTTCCATAGAAAAAGAATTCAATGCAGATAGAATCTTAAATGAGCTTCAATTATAACCATTAGAACACGCAATAGAGATCTTTACCTTTACTTATTACTTAAAACTTATTACTCAAAATGGTGCAATTACAAGATTTCAAATCCATCGTTTCAAAATACAAGGTCATATTTTTTGATGCATTTGGAGTTTTGAAAAATTACAAGGGTTTGATACCAGGCATAGAACACACTTTTAATTATCTCCAGGAACAGAATAAAGACTACTTTATTCTCACCAATGATGCATCCAGAAGTCCTGCACAGCTTGCCGAATCATACCATAAGCTGGGACTTTTTGCAATCACTCCTGATAGAATAATTTCATCCGGAATGCTGGCTAAAGAATATCTTGACCTTAAAGTCAGCCATGGCACCGTAGCTTATCTTGGAACTGAAAACTCTGCTCATTATATAGAAAGATCTGGACTAAAAACCTTACCAATCAGCCAGCTTGAACTTGATAATATTGCAGAAGTGAATGCTCTTGTATTGCTTGATGATGAAGGTTTCGACTGGAATAAGGATTTGAATAAAACTATAAACCTGCTTCGTAACAGAAATATTCCTGTGATAGTCGCTAACACAGATACAACTTATCCTGTCTCTCAATCACAGGTTGCCATTGCTATAGGGGGAGTTGCTGAATTGATTGAAAATGTTGTCGGAAAGAAATTTATCAGATTTGGAAAACCAGACTCGCAGCTTTTCAACTTTGCATTTGAACATGCTTGCAACAATTGCCTGGTAGATAAAAATGATATACTAATGGTTGGAGATACCCTGCATACTGATATAATGGGCGGAAACAAATTTGGCTTCGACACTGCATTAATACTTACCGGAATAACTCAGCCAGAAATGGCGGAACAATATATCAGAAGTACAGGCATTATTCCAACATATATTTGTGAATCAGCCGTTATCAGATAAAAACAGTTTTTTTTATGATTAAAGGATTTTTTAGTATTTGTATTTTATTAGCGGCTCTTTTTCCGACAAAAAGCAAACAATCAATTACAGTTAAAATTGTTCAAATCCCACCAACTAACATTAAAGTGATCAATTGTGTAATTAAAAACGGACCAAAAATTTCTCCGACATATGAAAAAGCTGTATGTACCGAGCTGGTAATTGGAATACTTAAAAACTTCATAAAACTCTCAGTAGAAGACAAAAAGAGAATTCGCATCATTTCCAATGGAAACATTTATCTGTTGAGATTAACCAATTCTCCCATACCCAAGGGCGTATATTACGCACTTACTGAAAACGGAAAAGGAATACCCATAAACACACTAGAAGAAGTTCAGCCCGGAGACTTTGTACAATTCTGGACAATAACCTGGGGGCATTGTGGTATTGTTAAAAGTATTGACATTGCCAATAAAACGATGGAACTATATTCTTCCTTTCCTTCTACTGGAGGTTATGGAATTCAGACATTTGATATTCCTCCTGAATGCTACTTTGTAAGACTTAAGTAGAAAAAAATTCCTTCAACCTTTAAGGGTATTAAAGGAACAAAATTTCGCCCTTAAACAATGTAAAAATTTCTTATACAGTTACCTGATAAATGAACTTTTATTATTTGATAAAATCTGCCTTATGAGTCAGGCTATTTAATTCAACCTTTGTTTTGCTAGATCCCCAGCACCTTCGATCAAGTTCTTAATTAGATATAAGAAGAGCTATTTGAATAGCGGAGCTTATTTAAAGTTCATGAAGTACTAAAAGAAAATTAGTCACTTTTGAACATGCATATACATAATTTGTTTTCAATTAAGAAGCTTTATTTATTCTTTAATAAAAGAAGATAAATAAAAAACTGAATGCTGTATTTGAAAAAATAATATTAGCAATGTTCGCTTCGTGAATACTAAATTAGGGTGAGCCGTATTGTGGAAGCAATGGACTTCCTTTAAACAAAATAAGTCTTAGTATATGTTCTTAAGAAGAACGTAGAACTATAAAAGGGACTGCTAAAAGTAAAGTTTGATGTCAAAGAAAAAGGAAAATGCAAAAGCAGAAGATCTTTCTGACCATGAAGAACAATCCAATGCTCAGGGCGAAACGGATAATGAGTCCGATATGACTCTGAAGGTTCCTTCATTAAAAGCCGGAAGGGTCAGCATGGATGCTGAAAATTTAAAATTTTCTATTTCTGTTAAAGCCCAGCTTTCTAATTTCTCAAATATAGAAATCGGAACAGACATTCATATTGATAAAATAAAGCTGGATGTGGATTCACTTGAGGCAGAAGCTCTTTTTACAGCAAAACTAAAAAAGATTGAAACTATCTTTATCAAAGCACTTGAGTCACTCGATAAAAATCCGGAATTAAGAAATTGTAATAACCACAAGTCAGATAGGGAACGGGAAGAAGAAAATTAATTATTGAATAATTAGTTATATCTGATGAACTGAGATATTATACTGGCATAATAATAATAAGGGCATGAAAAAGTCAGAAAAAAGGTAAGCAAAAAACTTCTGATGTAATCATATATGCGAAGGCAAAAATGAAATGTGTACATCTTATTCAATCAAGCAAAGTAGAGGTTAATCAATACTGTAACATTGATCATGAAAAAGAGAATGAAATAACTCGCACTAATGTGCCTGGTGAAATGCAAGATGGGAAAGATTATTATGATGCTATAGTTGCTACAAAAAGAGGAGTGTCTATAAAAGAATCAAATTGACATTCAGCTTCTATTACAAAATTTAATACAGTTATAAATGGACCTATCCTTGTGTTTTTCCTGAAGAGATAAGAATACTGCTTTTTTGATACCTCTCTAAGACGTAGGTTATTCGTTGGACTCTGCCAAATCATCATAATACCACACATGACACAAAAAATGCCTGATGTTTCCATCAGGCATCTCAGTATATTAAAAAGTAACCCTAAAAATTCAAATTAAGCAGCTTTCAACTTCAGTTTTTTAATTAACTCCTGCATGGTTGCATTGAACTTTCTGTCAGTGTCCATTAAGTCGTTTACTGATGTTAAAGCATGTATAACGGTACTGTGATCTCTGTTTCCAAAATGGAAACCGATTGATTTCAATGAAAGGTTAGTATATTCTTTTGCAAAATACATAGCAACCTGTCTTGCTATCACAATCTCTCTCTTTCTTGTTTTCGCTTTAAGAGAATCAACAGTCACGTTGAAGAATTCGGCAACAAATTTCTGGATATAATCTATACCCACTTCCGATTCTATGTTTTGAACTATGCTCTGCAGTGTCTGCTTCGCAAGTTCAAGATCAATTTCTTTCTGAGTTAAAGAAGATTGTGCAATCAAAGAGATTAATACACCTTCTAACTCTCTTACGTTGGTATCTATACTGTAAGCAAGGTACTCAACAACGCTGTCAGAGATTTCTACACCTTCAGACTGCATCTTTTTGCGAATGATCGCAATTCTTGTTTCAAAATCAGGCTGCTGCAGATCTGCAGTTAAACCCCATTTGAATCTGGATAATAATCTTTCCTGTAATCCTTTCAAATCTTTTGGCGGGCAGTCGCTCGTCATAATGATTTGCTTACCTGATTGGTGCAGGTGGTTAAAGATATGGAAAAATATCTCCTGAGTTTTTTCTTTACCAGACAGGAATTGTACATCGTCTATTACCAGTACATCTACCTGAAGGTAGAAATTAGCAAACTCCTGGGTATTGTTGTTTTTAATTGCATCAAGAAATTGATTCGTAAATTTCTCTGATGATACATAAAGAACAAATTTGTCAGGACTGTTTTGCTTAATTCTGTTTCCTATTGCCTGTACAAGGTGGGTTTTACCTAAACCTACACCTCCGTAGATCATCAATGGATTGAAAGATGTTACTCCCGGTTTGTTAGCAACTGCATACCCGGCCGAACGCGCAAGTCTGTTACAATCTCCCTCAATAAACGTGTCAAAAGTATAGTTTACATTTAACTGTGAACTGAACGAAAACCTATCCAGCCCTTTTAAATCAAACGGACTCTTAACGGTCTGAGGAGCGTTATAATTTACATTTTTTGCATTACCATTCGGTTTTCCCTGAACCTGGTTCACAAAAGATTTGGATTGCTCTGATTCTTTTTCCATCATCAGAGAATATTCCAGCCTTCCGTCAGCGCCCAGTTCAGTATCAATCGCTCTCCTTAAAACCTGAACATAATGCTCTTCAAGCCATTCATAAAAAAACTGACTAGGAACCTGAATTGTCAAAACGTCATTCTGTAACATTACTGGGATTATAGGTTCGAACCAAGTTTTAAAACTCTGCTCGCCTACACTCTCCTTAATGATACGGAGACAGTTGTTCCACACTGTTTTACAGTCTTTTACAATTAGCATAATTAAAGGGTTTTTGAAAAAATCGTCCTCCTTGATTTTGGAGGGGAGACAAATTTGTAAAAAAAATAATTAACAAAAAAATGAAATGAGGACTTGACTTTTTCATATCCTTCAGGGCTTGTAAATTACGAAATATACCCTTGAATATTCTTAAAATAAAGCAATAAATTCTTTTAAATATACAACAATCAAAATGTTACTACATGTAAAATTAGACGTAAAAAACGAATGATTTTATAATCTTTTTCTCCCTAAGTTGATTTTTTTAATAGCTTTAAAAAAAAAGAACCTGTGGAACATTCAACGTCTCTAAACAGCCTATTCCAAAAAACAGATAAAAACCTGTGGATCAACAAAATAAAAGCAGAATTAAAGCTTCAGGATCTTAATTCTTTAGTCTGGAATACAGGGCTAAATATAAATATCGAACCATTTTATACCAAAGCAGATTTAAGCCGTATAAAGGTGTCATTTTTTGACAAAAATTTTGGCAATTGGAAAGTGGTCTATAAAATCAATTTCGTGGACTTAAATTCCCTTAAAAAAGAAATTGAAAAATCAAAAAAATTCAATGCAGATCATATAGAAATTTCAATCCGGGATAGCAAAAGTTTTAGTTTGAGTTCTATCAAAGAATTATTAAAAGACCTTTCATTTACCATTGAAATCTCTGAGAGTGGGCAAAAAGAAATTTGGGGAAATATCCCATCTGGCAGTTTTTTAAATCTCTGTTCCAACACTTATTTAAAAGAAAAGGATGATATCATCCATAATTTGTCCAAAACGTTTTTAAAAAACGATTCAACAAGTTCTTTTTTAGGAATTTCTGAGCCAAATGAGGACCCTGGAACTGAATTAGCTGATTCTCTTGCCAGAGCTGTTGAATATTTTGATCTCCTCACAGAAAAGGGAATCTCCGAAGCAGTCATATTATCCAATATTCATTTTCATACGTCCATTGGTGAAAACTTTATCATAGAAATATCCAAACTGAGAGCTTTCCGATCTCTTTGGAATAAATTAAAGGCACTTCTTCTGCCTGGAAATTCAGTTTATACAAATTTTCATTCAGAACTGATTCCATCAAAGTCATCTGTTAAAAGTGAAAATGATGAAATGATTGCCAATACTGTTCAGTTTGCAGCTGCGATTCTAGGTAATTCTGATTTTATTAAAATAAACAGCCAAACATCATCGACTGATTCCGTTGCGGAAGAGTTTTATCAAAGAGTACGTTTAAATATTGCTCATATATTAAGAGAAGAATCTTTTATGGATAAAGTTATGGATCCATTAGCCGGTTCTTACCTCATAGAAACTGTTACTTCAAAAATAAGCGAAATAGCCTGGGAGAAATTTAAAGCAATTGAAGAGACAGGTGGTTATTCGGAAGCAAAACGTAAAAGAGCAGTCAAATAAAATTATGAAACCAGACTTTTCAAAAATACAGTACCATCAACTCCCTGATCCATCTTCTACAACAAATAAGGAGAAGGAAGTTTGGTTGACTTCAGAACAAATACCTGTAAAAAATCTATTTACCATTATAGACGGTGAAAGCTTTATCTATGATGATTATCCTGCAGGAAGCCCTCCTTTCCTTAGAGGGCCATATGCCAGCATGTATCTGGGAAAGCCCTGGACTATCCGCCAATATGCGGGTTTCTCCACAGCTGAAGAATCAAATGCTTTTTATAGAAGGAACCTGGCGGGAGGACAGAAAGGTTTATCAGTAGCATTTGATCTTCCGACACATAGAGGATATGATTCTGATCATCCGAGAGTTACCGGAGATGTTGGAAAGGCTGGAGTAGCTGTTGATTCAGTCGAAGATATGAAAATACTCTTCGAAGGAATTCCTTTGGATCAGATGTCAGTCTCTATGACAATGAATGGTGCGGTTATCCCCATCTTAGCATTTTACATAGTTGCTGCGGAAGAACAAGGTGTGCCTCCGTCAAAGCTTAGCGGTACTATTCAAAATGATATATTAAAAGAGTTCATGGTAAGGAACACATATATATATCCTCCGCTTCCATCCATGAAAATCATTGGGGACATTTTTGAATATACTTCTCGTCATATGCCTAAGTTTAACTCTATCAGCATAAGCGGTTATCATATGCAGGAAGCCGGAGCTACTGCAGATATTGAGCTTGCTTATACATTGGCAGATGGATTGGAATATGTTCGCACTGGCTTGAAAGCTGGTATCGACATTGACGACTTTGCACCAAGACTTTCATTCTTCTGGGGAATAGGAATGAACTTCTTTATGGAGATCGCCAAGATGCGAGCCGGCCGTTATCTCTGGGCTAAGATGCTGAAAGAATTTAATCCGAAAAATGAAAAGTCACTTGCATTAAGAACACATTGTCAGACTTCCGGCTGGAGCCTGACAAGACAGGATCCTTTTAATAATATTACAAGAACCTGTATTGAAGCCATGGCTGCAGTGCTTGGCCATACACAGTCATTACATACCAATGCACTTGATGAAGCACTTGCGCTGCCTACTGACTTTTCTGCTAAAATAGCACGTGACACTCAACTATATCTTCAAAAGCACACAGATCTTTGTAAGTACATAGATCCATTCGGTGGCTCATACTATCTGGAATATCTGACAAATGAGCTTATAGTTAAAGCTGAAAAACTCATCAGTGAAATTGAGGCTCATGGAGGAATGGCCAAATCAATAGAGGCTGGAATTCCACAAAGCAGAATAGATCAGGCAGCAGCAAGAAAACAAGCACGTATTGATTCTGGCCAGGATATCATAGTTGGAGTTAATAAATATGGTGTTGAAGAAGAAGGTAAACTTGATCTTCTTGAAGTAGACAACTCTCAGGTAAGAGAAAAACAAATTGACCGCCTTGCCAGAATCAAAGCCCAGCGAAACGAAAAAGAGGTACTTATTGCTTTGGATGCCATTACCAATTGTGCTCAGGCAGGAAAAGGTAATCTTCTGGAACTAGCTATTGAAGCGGCAAGGAAAAGGGCCACATTAGGAGAAATATCAATGGCAATGGAAAAAGTTTTTGGAAGACATAAAGCTATGACTAGAACTACTTCAGGAATTTATGGAAGAGAATCTTCTGACACAGGCAACATGGACAAAGCTCGTGCACTTTCTGATCAATTTGCTTCGATGGATGGAAGAAGGCCGAGAATTATAATTGGAAAACTTGGACAAGATGGTCACGACCGTGGAGCCAAAGTAATTGCAACAGCTTTTGCTGATCTGGGCTTTGACGTTGATCTTGCTCCTTTATTTCAGACACCTGAAGAACTTGCGCGCATGGGAGCTGAAAGTGATGTACATATAATAGGTGTATCAAGTCTTGCAGGTGGACATAAAACACTCATTCCCGAATTAATCGAAGCACTGAAAAAAATAGGAAGGGGTGATATAATGGTTGTTGCCGGAGGAATCATTCCACCGAAAGATTATGATTTTCTTTATGAGAAAGGAGTATCAGGAATCTTTGGACCGGGGACAGTTATTGCGATTGCTGCGCAGGATATACTTAAAAAACTTATTAATGAAAATACTTAAATTAAAAGAGGCTGTCTTCAAAAGAAAAGACAGCCTCTTTTGATTTAGAAAAACTACTTTACAAGTTCCAGAGTTCCGAACAAACCCGCATCAATCCAACCTCTGTTTTTATCTTCGCCTGGTATCTCCATTGATCCAACAAAATTCTCTCTGCCACCTGTTGTATCGTTGTCATTATACGAAACCGCAAATCCTAATTTCTTTCCTTCTGTAAGTTTTACAGGTACGTTGTCTTCTCCGTCTTTGTAGGTATCATTAAATACTTTCATTCCGACTTCCCAAGTGTAAACGTTTCCATTCTTAGTTCTCTTGGTTTCCACATCTTTATTATATAAATGCGGTTTCTGATCTGGACCAATATCTACTGCATCATAATCCAATGTTATGTGATAGGCAAAAGCATTGTGATTAAACTGATGGTTTCCACCTGATTTGTCTTCATCAATAAATAACTCCAGACAATCATCTTCCCACCAATCGTTGAATGGATCAGGTCTTTGGTCATTAAGAATTTCGTCTGTTATTTCAACCAGATAAAAGATTTTGTCTTCATTCCAAAGAATTTTATATCTGCCTGAAAAATCTTCCGGAGTGTAATCTCCCCCAAGCCATTTATATTTTAGAGGAGCCCATGTCGCTTTCTCCCAGCTCTTTTCATCTCCGTTACCATCTATTACTATTTCTTCTGAAGTCTTATGAGCATTGTAATTCCCATCGCCAACACTATCTGCAGTTTCAGAACTGATCTTTTCTTCTGAATTGGCACCTGATTCAGGCTTTGTGCAAGAGAATAAAAACACCAGGACCTGAACCCAACAAAATAATTTTAGTTTTTGCATGAATATTAAGTTTGTTTAAAAAGATTTTGATTCTTACTCTATATGGAAACAAATATAAAAAAAAATTAACTGGTGGCAATGTCGCTTTAGTTGCTTACTTCATAAAAGAAATCAATAGTTTCAGGAAAAACTACAATCTACAGTCCATTCAACATTTTAGACATAAATGAAAGCAGGCAGACTTCTCAGCCTGCCTGCAAGATCTAATAATATATTTTCTATAATTTACTTTTTGTTATAAAATGACTGAATGAACTCATCACTAAGGGCTGTGCAAGAAAAACCACCGTCATGGTATAAGTTCTGCATTGTAACTTTCTTCGTAAGATCTGAGAAAAGTGTAATGACATAATCAGCACATTCTTCAGCAGAAGCATTACCAAGTGGAGATAATTTTTCTGCAAAGTCCACAAATACATCAAAACCAGAGATTCCTTTACCTGCAGTAGTCATAGTAGGAGACTGCGAAACAGTATTTACCCTTACTTTTTTAGGTCCAAGTCGTAAACCATAACTTCTTGCTATAGATTCCAAAGCAGCTTTTGCTTCTGCCATATCATTATATCCCGGAACCGCTCTCTGTGCAGCAATATAGCTAAGCGCAACGATGGAAGCCCCTTCATTCAAAGCATCTTTTTTCTCCGCAATCTGCATGATCTTATGAAAAGAAAGAGCTGAGATATCAATAGTTTTAAGAAACCACTCATAGTTAAGATCTCCATAATCCTTCCCTTTTCGCACGTTGGGGCTCATACCTATTGAATGAAGGATGAAATCAACTTTACCTCCTAAAGCTTCAAGAGATTTGGTAAACAGGTTTTCAAGATCTTCCAGAGATGTAGCATCAGCCGGAATGACCACTGCGCTACATTGTTCAGCCAGTTTATTGATCTCTCCCATTCTCATAGCTATGGGCGCATTGGTTAAAGTGAATGAAGCACCTTCTTCATGTGCTTTTTCAGCAACTTTCCATGCTATGGAATTACTATCGAGTGCTCCGAATATGATTCCCTTTTTACCTTTTAAGAGATTATAAGCCATTTTTTCTTTGTTTAATTAAAAATCAACTCGCAAAAATATTATTCTCCCGGATTCATTCAAAAATTCCAGGATAAATATCTTACATTTCTCCCTTTATTCGTTGATTTCCAACAACTCTTTTGCATTTTTCATTGCAGTTTCAGATGGCTTCTCCCCTCCTATCATTTGTGCAATTTCTTTTACACGATCCTCTTTAGTCAATTCTTTTATTTTACTAACAGACCTTTTACTTGAATGATCTTTATATACGAAGTAATGTGCAGAACCTTGTGCCGCAATTTGAGGCAAATGAGTGATGGCTATCACCTGGTGGTTTTTAGACATCTGCTTCATCATCTTTCCAACTTTAAACGCTACCTCTCCGGAAATACCCGTATCAATTTCGTCAAATACTATAGTCGGCAAAGAAGATTTATCCGCAAGCATATATTTGATACACAACATAAGTCTTGAAAACTCTCCTCCTGAAGCAGCATTCTTAAGTTCTTCAGGTGCGATTCCCTTATTTGCGCTGAACAGGAAATTGATTCTATCCATCCCCAAAGGACCAAGCTCAGTAGCTTCTGAGTGAATATGCATACTAGCATTCGGCATACCTACCTCTTTTAGTAATAATTCCAGTTCCTTCTTAATGCCTGGTATCACCTTAGTCCTTTGATTACTCAGTTTAACTGCTTTTTCGCGCAAACTCTTTTCCAATTTTACCAATGCAGATTTTAATGTTTCGATCTTCTCAAAAAGATCTGAATTAGCACCCGCTTTATTTTCAAGGTCTCCCTGAATCGCTATAAGTTCCTCTATTGTATTTACATGGTGTTTCTTTTCAAGCTTGTAAATTAAGCTTAGACGTTCTCTTTTCTCTTCAATTTTTTCAGGAGAATAATCTATCTTTTGTTCCGCTTCCTCAAGTTCTCCGTTGATATCTTTTAACTCTATTACAATACTTTGAAAGCGTTCACGCAATTTTTCATAGGATGGGGAATACTTAACAATTCCATCAAACAATTTACTTACAGTCTGCAATACAGCAATACTTGCCTGATCTGATTCAGAAAGTATACTCACCATCTGATTGAGCTTGCTTTTAATTTCTTCTGAATTTTCAAGCAACTTAAGATCCTCTTCCAGTTTTTCCTGTTCCCCGTTTTGTAAACCAGCTTCCTCCAATTCACCTAAAAGAAAAGTATTAAAATCCTGTTGCTTTGAAGATTCTTCTGCCAATCGTGTAACTTCAACAAGTTCTGCTTCTTTATCTTTAAATTCCTTATATAGCTTTTTATAGTCTTCCAATAAAGCTTTATTTCCTGCAAAAGCATCAACAATTCCTATCTGAAATGAAGATGCTCCCAACATTAGTGTTTCATGTTGACTATGCACATCCATAAGCCTTTGTCCCAGCTTTTTGAGAAAATCAAGGTTTACAGGAGTATCATTTACAAATGCTCTGGATTTGCCGCTGGGTGCTATTTCCCTTCTTACAAGACACTGAGTTTCATAATCAAGATCTTCCTCTTTGAAAAGGTCTTCAATATCATATCCGGAAATATCAAAAGCACCTTCAATGATGCATTTTTCTTCTTCATTGAAAAGTACTTTTACATCTGCCCTGTTGCCAAGCAACAAACCAAGAGCACCCAGCATGATAGACTTTCCTGCTCCGGTTTCACCTGTTACAATATTTAACTCCGATGATGGTTGCAGTTCCAGCTCGCTGATCAGGACATAATTCCTGATTAAAAGATTCTTAAGCATAATTAAAAGGAGGCTGTATAATCGTAAATTATTTCACGAATGTTCTTAAAATCAATGGGGTGTAGGTCTAATCTACTGTCTTTCAGCAAGAGCTTTTGATCATCTGCCGAAACAAGACTTCCGAAAAGAGTAGTCTGATCGTGCATGACGATATTGATTTCTTTTGAAACAACAGATGATATCTTGGAAGGAATGTCCTTTGCAGGTATTCGGATAAGCCTTTTTCCCATTTTTATTAAATTATATGCTAATTTAATAAAAATAGGTAGAGTGAAGAATGATCAGAGCTTAAGAAGCCTATTATATTTATCCGAATTTAAAGGATCCATCTGTCGCAGTGAATTTACGACCTGCTGACGCATTTCCGGAGTGGCCTGGGAATAAATATTTATTATTTCCTCTACTTTGGCATTAAAAAAATTCTTGATCACAACGGAAGTCGGATTGATGTTATAAACAGTTTTTATTTTGTCAAAAACAGTGATAATATCCTTTCTACTTTGATCTGCATTTATCAAAAATTTATCCATTGCCTGGCGATGATAAATATATAAGCCTTCTCTAAAAGGCGCAAATTGTGTATTGGTAAGATTTTGAATTAATGAATATCTCCCATTTGTCTCTAGTTGATCCCAACCTACGGCCTGAGAAGATTGTGCTATGTTTGCAATATCTCTCGCTTTCTCATAATATTTAGTCCCTCCCAATTGCCCAAAAGTATCATAGTCCAGAGCAAGGATCAAGTAGGCATAATAAGACAACATTGCGGTAAGATTGCCATTAAAGGTATTTTCAGTATAATAAATCGCACTTCCTTCAACATATTCAAAATTAAACTTCCTGTCAAGAAACTTGAGAATCATAGTTTCTTTATTGGTATTATAAAGAGGCCTGGTAGAGGTAATCATGGCTGTAGCCTCATAAAAGCTCTGACCGGAAACACCTGTAAGCGTGATCATAATATTACAGTTAATCCTCTCCTCCGGCTTATATTCATCAGTTGTCCACCTTTTGTTATTCATAAACTCCAGCATAGCTGCCTTCAACTGGGTCATAACATCCTTTTTATCACTATTCTCAATACTTTCAGCATCAATTGTAATGGTACAATTCAACTCACCCTGCTGTGCAAAAGCAACCAAGTTTGTTAGTATAAAAATCAAAGCTATTAAGTACTTTCTCATATTTCTAAGGTGGAGAGTTACAGCAAAAAACTATGTATGTTACTGAATTTTATATTTATGGAATGCCCTACTATTTCTTCTTCAGATCCAGATGCTTCAACAACTCACTAATGATATCAGAAGCAACTTCTTTCTTACTTTTTAACTCAAAAGTCTGCACCATATTGTATCTGTCAATAAATGTTACCTTGTTGGTATCATATCCAAAACCTGCACCATCATCTCTGAGAGAATTGAGGACTATAAAATCAAGGTTTTTATTTGCCAGCTTTGCTGATGCGTTTATAATTTCATTTTCAGTTTCTAAAGCAAATCCAACCAATATTTGATCTGCTTTTTTATTTGCCCCTACTGCAGCTGCAATATCTTTGGTTTTTACCAGGTCTAGGCTCAAATTTCCTTCTTTTTTTTTGATCTTCTGCTCTGCAACTTCTTTCGGAGTATAATCTGCAACCGCAGCTGAAAGTATTATAGCATCCGCCTCTCCAGCTTTTGTCATCACCGCATTATACATTTCCTCTGCCTTTTGCACCTTCACTAATTTAACTGAATCCGAAGGGCATTTTAATGCAGTAGGACCTGATACCAGAGTGACAGAAGCTCCCAGCTGGTCAAGCTGCCGGGCAATTTCATAACCCATTTTTCCAGTTGAATGATTGCCTATAAACCTGACAGGATCAAGAGGTTCATAGGTTGGTCCGGCTGTAACCAATATTTTCTTCCCTGCTAGCCTGCTATTGTTTTGGAAATATTTTTTTACAAAATCTGTAATATGTTCAGGTTCGGCTAAACGTCCTTCACCTTCAAGACCACTTGCCAAGAAACCGAATTCAGCATCTATAATGATATTGCCATAAGACTTTAGTTTTTCAATATTTGCTTTAGTTGCCGGATGCCGGTACATATCCAGATCCATAGCTGGGGCAAACATTATAGGACATTTAGCACTAAGATAAACTGCTGTTAGGAGGTTGTCACATGCACCATGAGCCAACTTAAAAATTGTATTTGCAGTGGCTGGTGCTATAAGAATCAGATCTGCCCATAAAGCAAGATCTACATGGTTATTCCACTCCCCTGCTTCATTTCTGATTAAAGATTCATAAACAGGTTTTCCGGAAAGTGTTGAAAATGTAAGAGGCCCAATAAATGAAGAAGCAGATGGTGTCAGTATTACCTGAACCTCTGCTCCTTCTTTTATCAATAGTCTTGTTAATATAGCTGCTTTATATGCCGCAATGCTTCCGCAAACACCAAGTATAACTTTTTTTCCGCGAAGCATCATTCACATAAATTATTTCTCTTCGTTAGGCTTTCTGAAATGAATTTTTCCTTCGAAAAACTCATCGATAGCTACATTCGTTGGTTTTGGCATTCTTTCGTAGAACTTGGAAATCTCTATCTGCTCTCTGTTTTCAAAGATTTCTTCAAGGTTATCAACTGTAGAAGCAAAATCAGCCAGTTTGTTATTCAATTCTTCTTTTACTTTTGAAGAAATTTGTCTTGATCTTTTTGCCACAACAACAAGAGACTCATAAATATTTCCTGTAGGTGCAGATAACTTTTCAAGATCTCTCGTCACTATTGACGAAGGAATAGTAGTAACTTTTGCTTTATTGTTCATTAGCTTTGAAAATTCTTTAAACGTTCTGTAATCCGATCATATAACTCTTCAGCATCTTTCTTGAACTTACTATCCGGAAATCTGTCAATGAACCCGTAATAAAACTCAAGTGCTGTATTATATCTTTCTTTTTGTAATCTTAATACACTATTTTTAGCCAGATTATACTGGGCCTGAAATTGAATAAAAGTAGCTTCTTCCGAGAACTTCCCTGACGGATACCTGTCCAGAAATGTTCCGAGACTTACGACAGCAGACTTATAAATACCTATTTTATAATAAAGTTTTGCATTTTCAAATGCTTTATACTCTGTTTTAGCATTCAATTCATCCGTCATTCTGTTTACCTCCTCCATATAGCTACTTTGGGGATATCTCACTCCGAACATCTGAATTGTCTGCAATGCTTCATCTGTATTTCCCTGATCAAGCTTAAAGCTGGGGCTATCCATATAAAGGGACTTCACATGCATATACATGCTTTGTTCTGCATATTCGCTTCTTGGATAGGTTTCATACAAATCCTTGAAGTAATAGCCGCTCATGATATACTGCTTATCATTAAAATAGGTATTGGCAAATACAAATTGTGCTTTTTCAGCTTCAGGCCTCCCTTTTAGCAAGGGCATTATTTCTTCCAAAAGGACGTTGGCTTTGTAATTATCCTTTTTCTCATAATATTTCATCGCCGCCTCTAGCTTTTTGTTGACATCTGAACTTTTCTGAATTCGCTGAAATTCACTGCATGAAGACAGTAAAATCAAGAACCCCAACAAAAGACTTTTAGCAAAACCTAACTTCATAAGACCGTAAAAGTAAACAAAATATGCTTTTTCTTCTAATTATTTTAATCCAAATTAATTTTACAGGCAGTTTAAGTCCATAAAATCATGGGATATAACGCATCTATTTAACTAATTGACATACCGCACTCCTAAAACATCCTTTTTAGTGGGTCTTTCTTTACCTCTCCAAACAAACCCTTTGAGCCTGGTTTCAGGTTCTAAAATTTCATGAGGAGGAATAAATTTAGCATCCGGACTTTTAATAAAAGAGATGGTATTTACCTTAGCTTCTTTGAATCTAACAATCAGATCACTACAAACTACTTTATTCATTCCTATTACCACTGAATCGCCTTCCAGAGCGAAATACAAACTTTCTCCATTTCCATTCACATCAACCTTTTGAATTTTGTTTTCCTGAAAGTGTGCTACCATTTTCTTCCCTTTTACCTGATTATAATTTTCAAGACTATCAATAGATGCCATAAATGCATTTACCTTCATATTCATCTTTGATACTTTATTATTAACAAGGAGAATATTTATTGAGTCTGCTACTATCTGATTTTTTTCACTCCACAAAACCGGATCACCATAAAAATAGATCGTTGAATCTGCAAAATCATATACCAGCGAATCACATTTTCCCTGAAGGTCATGACGGAATATTTTGGTATTCTTAAATGCGATCAGTTTCTTAATTTTTTTCTCAGGGTAATCCAGCGATATTAAAGTGTCCGCAGAAAGAAACAGTGTGTCTCCTCCGGAATAATTTTTCATTACCGGATTTCCAAAAACTTTTGAGGTTCCTCTCTTACTCCAGTAATTCGCCCTTTCCCCAAGTATCTGTACGCTGTCCTTCGGGCTTCTTAAAATAACATTGCCTTTGGCTATTCCATTTCCTTGCCTTTCATCGTAATCCAGATTATCTGCCTCTATATCAAAATTACCCGACTGTACATTAGATCTTTCTTTAGTTGCAGTCACTTTACTCATGATATTATATTCACCTTCTGTAGTAACAACAACTCCGTCAGGAGAAATGATCTTGGTCGGACCTTTAAAATAAGCTATGTTGGTATACGAGTTGTAATCAAGGCTGTCAGTAGTAAGGACAAAATTCTGAGATGGATTTACTACTCTTACATCCTTCCGGAAATTAAATACCTTCTCTCCTAGATTATAATACCCTTCCCTGCTTGTAAGAGTGCTTTTCTCATCTTTGATAGTACCACCGTTTGGATAAAATGCTCTTCTTGCAGAAAGGTCATAGTGAAGAATATCGGTAAAAAGAGTCATTGTTTTATCTTTCAGCACTACATTCCTTTTGGCAATCGTCTTTTTGGTATTTCCTTCATAAAGAAGATTCCGGCAGGTAAGATTGACCGTGTCTGCCTGATTCATTCGGACATTTCCAAATGCCTCGATCGAATTATTTTTTGGATTCTGATAAGCTGAATCGCAGTAGAGGTATGTTCCTTGCTGTTTAAAAATCACATCCCCTTTTAATCTCCTTATGTTAACGCCATTAACAATAATACCTTCCAGTTCTTTTGCCTGGACTAGGTCTATTTTTCCCTGCGCATTTACCAGGTCGGGAATAAAAACCAGCAGAAAAAACAGATATAAGCAATATCTCATTTGTATATTTATCTCACCAAAATTAATCAAAAAAGCAATTTTTCTCATATGTTACAAAGATTCCGCCAATTTATCTCAGCCAACCAGCTCATCTCCAAATCTACATATGTTTTGGCAGCTGTAAGCGGAGGTAAAGACAGTGTGACCATGTGTGAACTTTTACATTTGGCCGGAATAAAGTTTGGAGTTGCACACTGCAACTTCCAGCTTAGAGGAACCGACTCTGATCTGGATGAAGAATTTGTCAGAAAACTTGCAACTCACTATAAGGTTCCGTTTTTTTCCGAACGGTTTGAAACGGAAACATTCTCCAAAGATAACAGAATTAGCATTCAAATGGCTGCAAGAGAATTGAGATATACCTGGTTCAGAAAATTAGCATCTGAAAAAGGTTTTGATTCAATTGCTACTGCCCACCATTTAAATGATCTGTTTGAAACAATCCTGCTAAACCTTACCAGAGGCACTGGATACGCTGGATTGCAGGGCATACAACCTCGCAATGGAAATATAATCCGACCTCTTCTTTTTTGTGAAAGAGAAGAAATAGATCGTTTTGTACTGGAAAAGAATCTTCAATGGAGAGAAGACATTTCAAATGCTTCTACAAAATATTACAGAAATCTTATCCGACACAAAGTGATACCTGTTCTAAAAGAAATCAATCCTGGCCTGGAACAGACTGCATTTGAAAGCACTGAAAAAATTCGTGCTGTTGCACACTTCTTCAAATCCAAGATTAATGAAATTAAATCCAGGGCTCTTTCCTACAGTGGCTCTGACATCAGAATTGACCTGGAAACTGTTCTCTCGGAACCGGAGCCAACCATTGTATTAAGCGAACTGCTAACAGAATATGGCTTTACCTATAAGGATTCAGTGAATATTTTGAATACAAGGACTACCGGGAGTTTATATTATTCTAAATCTCATGTTTTAAATGTAGACCGGCAATCATTGTTAATCAATTTCCTAAATGACTCACATGTAGCTGAAGAATTAAAGATAAGCGAACATCTTAATAATTTTACTTTCGGAAATTTTTCATTTGGGCTAAACAAAATAAGTAATGATGGGTTTAATGTCCATTCAAATAATTTTACAGCTTACCTTGATTGGTCTGCTCTTAAATTCCCTCTCATAGTTAGAAATTGGTTACCCGGTGACAGATTCATTCCTCTGGGAATGAAAAACTTTAAAAAGTGAGTGATTTTTTGATTGACCAAAAAACGCCCTTACTATTAAAAAAGAATACCTTAGTAATAATCAGTGATGAAAAAATCGTGTGGATAGTAGGAATGAGAATTGATGACAGGTTCAAAATCACGACAAACACTAAAAATACTTTAAAAATCTCCGTAAATCCTCTTTCCTGAGGTCAATTTTGGCAAAAAACATTTTAATATTGACATACTTTGGATAAATTTACACGCCTAGTTTATAATCATTAACTAAAAAATCACATTTTACTATGAAAGTAACAGTAGTAGGAGCAGGTAACGTTGGAGCAACCTGTGCCGATGTTTTAGCATATCGTGAGATTGCAAATGAAATCGTTCTTGTTGATATCAAAGAAGGTTTCGCAGAAGGTAAAGCGCTTGATATTTGGCAGAAAGCACCGATCAATGTTTACGATTCGAAAACAGTTGGTGTAACTAACGACTACTCCAGAACTGCTGGTTCTGAAGTGGTAGTAATTACTTCAGGTCTTCCAAGAAAACCGGGTATGACTAGAGATGACCTTATCTCTACAAACGCTTCCATCGTTCAGTCAGTTACTGAAAATGTGGTAAAATACTCTCCTAATGCAATAATCATCGTTGTTTCCAATCCTTTGGACGTTATGACTTATTGCGCTCACCTTGCTTCAAAACTTCCAAGAAACAAAGTGATCGGTATGGCTGGTATCCTTGATACTGCAAGATACAGAGCTTTCCTTGCAGATGAGATCGGATGTTCTCCAAAAGAAATTCAGGGAATGCTGCTTGGTGGCCATGGCGATACTATGGTTCCACTTCCAAGATATACTACTGTAGGTGGTATTCCAGTTACCGAGCTTGTTGCTAAAGACAAACTTGATGCTATCATCGAAAGAACTAAAAACGGTGGTGGAGAGCTTGTGAAACTGATGGGTACTTCTGCTTGGTATGCTCCAGGTTCTGCAGCTGCACAAATGGTTGAGGCTATAGTGAAAGATCAGAAGAGAATCCTTCCTGTGTGTATCAAACTTGAAGGTGAATATGGTATTGATGACTGCTACCTTGGTGTTCCGGCTGTTTTAGGTAAAAACGGAATCGAGAAAGTAATCGAGCTGAAATTGAACAACGAAGAAATGGAGTTACTTCAGACTTCAAGAAAACACGTGAAAGAAGTGATGAACGTGTTGGATAATATGGCTGCAAAAGCTTAATTTCTATTGAATTAATCGAGTAGGAAAATAGCCCTTATTGGGCTATTTGTCCTCTCACACCACCGTACGTACCGGTCTGGTATACGGCGGTTTGTTAAAACATAGATGGCTGTCCTTGAGTTTGTCTGTAATAGTAAGAAAAACCTTGGTATCCCTGTTTCTTCCAGAAGCTTTTGGTAAGGGTTCTTTTAAGTATTGGACTATGTGCTATTCTACACGGGCCTTTGCTTGTGTTACCCCACTGGTAAGCCTTTGACTTTGACACTCCTAGTTTGATCAGATTACTTATTTTGGTCCTTATCCGCTTCCAATTACGCCATTTTGCTATACGCAAACGTGTTCTGATCTGCTCGTCAAGTTCTTCCAATTTAATCATAGCTTGTGCTATCTTAAAATAGTTTACCCAACCTCTAATTATATCATCCAGTTTCTTGAGTTTGATACTTTCAGCTGTCGCGTCTCTTGAACTTGTAATCTTCTTACATTTTTCCTTGATACTTTTCAATGTTTGAGCACCTAGTCTTATCAAGAATTCTCCTTTCATTTTGTAAAAGGAAAAACCTAGCAATTGGCTTTCTTTTGGACGGCTGATTCTCGTCTTCGATCTGTTAACTTTTAGGAGTAGCTTGTCTTCTATGTATTTGCTGATACTCTCTGCTACTCGTTTGGCTGACTTTTCACTTCTTACATAGATACTGCAGTCATCCGCATACCTTACGTATTTAAGCCCTCGTCTTTGTAACTCTTTGTCCAATTCGTGTAGCATAATATTAGACAGTAAGGGGCTTAACGGACTCCCTTGTGGCGTTCCCTCACTACGGGGACTTGTTACTCCTCCTTCCATTATACCACTCCGAAGATAGCAGCCTATTAATTTTAATAGCCGGATATCTCTTATCTTCTCTGAAACAAGACATAGCAGTTTCTGGTGATTCATCTTGTCGAAGAACTTCTCTAGGTCAAGCTCGATTATCCACGTATAGCCTCTTTGCAAATATTCCTGGGCTTTCTTTACTGCCTGATGAGCATTCTTTCCTGGTCTGAATCCATAACTGCGGGGAGAAAAATCAATCTCGTATAGCGGACTTAAAAATTGGTAAATACATTGCTGGATAAACCTGTCTAAGACTGTGGGAATACCTAACATTCTCATTCCTCCTCCTGGTTTGGGTATCTCTACCTTTCTTACTGGACTTGGTTTGTAACTGCTTTCTAGAATACTTTTCCGTAAAGCCTGGTAGTGGGTATAGATAAAAGGTCGAAGGCTATCGAACTGCTGATTATCTATCCCACTGGCTCCTTTATTGCGTTCTACCGCTTTAAGGGATTTTTCCAGGTTCTTAAAGGTTAATATATTTTCTAGCATTTACTTAAACTCATTTTTACGCATCCTGAGTGTAATATCATCTCTTCTTAGTATGGCTAAGCTCCTCTTATATTCTACTTTCAGTTTCCGACTTATCCTCATATAAGCAGTTCTCTTACGTGTTTCGGCTTTTACTTTTTTTTTCGCTTTCTAAGTTCCTTGATATCCACCCAATTTTAACATTCGGCCCTTCGTGATTCCTGTGAGACCTCTCCGCTTTTTTTTTCACGAAGCTCGTTTACCTTCACTACTATGACCTCTGCTGACTTCTTGCAATACCCAGTAATATCCCTATTATTAGTTGCCGCTTCGAGATGCGCTTCTCTCGTTACCAACATATTACAAGATCTCTCAGGGTAAATTTATTTTCTTTCCATTCATGTAGCTTCTGCATTTACATTATTACATTCTGTGTAGTGTCGGACTTTTGTTTCTTTGGCAACATTATCCATGTAATATCTGCCTCTTATGCAGTTTCTGTTCGTAAGCTCAAATGTTTGCCGTAAGCTTCCTTCAGATTCGCAGTCACCCACGACACCCTTGCTTTTGGCTAATGCTAGGCACTACAACCCGCACTCGGGACTTGCACCCTAGAGAAAATAAATATGCCTGACGCACCATAAAAAAAACCCGGCTTAAACCGGGTTTTTTATTTTGTCAGGATATAAATCGTCCGTTCTTTTAATGTTGTGGTTTTGTAGTGAATTTCTTCTGCCATACCGAACCCAGCTTCCTTCCCTATTTTTTCAATTTCTGAAAATGAAGGTATGTAACAATCCAAAGTACCATACTCATTAGAAATATGAAGTCTTTGTTTATCCAAATGCTGAGCAAAAGTCTGAAAACCTATTTTAGGAACATCAATTACCAACTTCCCCCCTTTATTAAGAAATCCTTCGACCTTGCTAATACAACTCTTTTGCTCCTCTAAAGAAAAGTCTATGATACCAGACCACATCCATAAAGCCACATCTACCTTTCCTTCCATGGAATAGGTTTTAATATCACCAAATACAACTTCAACATTTTTGTAGGTTTCAGTCAGGTAATCAAATAATACCGGGCTTTTTTCAAGAGCAATAATTTTCCCCTGAAATTTATTCTTCATCAGAAAATCGATACATCTGCCATATCCTGCACCAATTTCAAGGATTGCATTGGCACTTTTTAGGCTTGAGTTTACCATCCAAAGATCCGGATAATCTGCAAATCCACCTTTTACTGCAAGTTCTTTAAGGGTGTTTACTCCCAACCTGTTGTAATAATTGATATTTCTATCATTCATTATTTCTTCTGACAAAAAAGACATATTGTTGCTAACCATTGTGATCTAAAACGGTTTATTAAAAAAATAGGATACTTTGCGGGACTATTATTTTAATAAAAACCTGATAATTATGAGAGGATTACTTCTTCTTATAGTTTATTCTTTTATATCCTCTCCTCTAACATCCCAATTGTACGCAAAAACGGATTATAAGTTTTCTGCACCCAATTATATAATCGGCGATGAATTTGCTGAAATTCAAATTGTCAGGTTAAACAATAAAGGCACTCCTGATTCGACCTTTAACGGAAAAACTGGCTTCTACATTGATCAGGAACTTAAAGTACTGGAATTTATCCAAGGTAAGGCTTTATATACCACCACCTTATTTAACTCAAGCGAAATCACCTTTAAACCTCAGAATCAGACCGATATTTATAGTATTAAAATCCGACATTTGCCTGATTGGCTTAGCATCATCCCTCCATTGCTAGCGATCGCCTTATCATTAATTTTTCACGAGGTTATTACATCTTTATTCCTAAGCGTATTTGTCGGCGTATTATTACTCATAGGATTTGAATTTTCTAATGTTATCCCGGCTTTTTTTAGAGTAATAGACTCCTACATATTGGAAGTTTTACGAGACAGTAAACATCTTTCATTAATTTCCTTTGCATTTATGGTTGGTGGAATGATTGCTCTCATTGCCAAAAATGGAGGTCTAACAGGCTTGGTAAATAAAATTTCAGGAATTGCTCACTCTTCCAGAAGTGCACAATTAACCACCCTGTTTTTAAGCCTAACCATATTTTTCGACAATTATGTAAATATCCTCATTGTAGGAAATACAATGAGGCCGATTACAGACAAATATAAAGTCTCGAGAGAAAAGCTGGCATTTATTGTAAGTACAACTGCAGCCTCAGCTGCCTCTTTAGCTTTCTTCACGACCTGGACAGGAGCCGAAATGGTCTATGTGCACGATGCAGCATCCTATTTAAGATTGGGAAACTCTGCATTTTCCATCTTTTTTAAATCATTACAATATGCCTATTACCCAATCTTTATGCTGATATTATCTTTTGCTTTAATAGTTTCCAAAAAAGATTTTAATAAAATGGCAGATGCTGAGGTAAATGCTCGAAGCGCCGGCATTAAAAATGAGCAAAATGATAAATCAATTGAAAAAAACATAGAAAGAGATATTGTTGAAATTTTACATCCCGAATCTCAAAACGGAGGAAGGTGGATCAATGCAGCATTTCCCTTAGCAGTGCTTTTCATTTCAGCTATTGCTGGCTTAATTCTGACAGGGACGGAAAACATATATCAAAAAATGCTGGGAAAAGGTATCCCCATAACAAGCCAAAATCTATCATCTGTCTGGAAACATTTGTATGAATTTGATAATAAGAATATCAGCATTTTTCAAAAACTTGGGGAATTATTAGGTAACGGAGACTTTTACATTGCGCTACTATGGTCATCATTCTCAAGTCTTTTGACTGCTTTTCTATTAACTTTATTGCATAAAAATTTATCTCTAAAACGAACCACAGAAATCATGATCCATGGTTTCCGCGTGATGTTATCAGCCATAATTATTCTGATTTTTTCATGGTCACTGGCAGAAATCACTGAGGACCTTCATGCAACTGAATATCTTTCCTCTGTGATAACCGGCTATATTAAACCAAGTCTTCTTCCATTTGTAAGTTTTCTGCTAGCTGCAACTTTTGCATTTTCTACCGGATCAGTTTGGGGAGCCATGGCAATTTTATATCCATTGCTGGTACCCGTAAGCTGGATGATTTCTGCATCTTCAGGGCTCTCAATTTCTGAAACAGAAAGTATTACCTATAATGTGATTGCAACAATTTTGAGTGGATCTGTATTTGGCATCCATTGTTCTCCTGTTTCAGACTCTACCATCATGAGTTCCATAGCATCTGACTGTAACCATATTCAACATATTAAGACTCAATTGCCATATGCCGCGACAATAGCTTTAATAAGCATCCTGGTCTTTTTTTTTCAGTTTGATAAACCTCCACTGGATTTTTAATCTCAGCCTCGGCACAGCCCTTATCATATTAATTATAAAATTTTCCGGAAAAAGAGTAGAATAAATTAGTATCTTTAGTAAAGCTGGATTTTAATTGCATGAAAAAGATATTAATTTATATATTCCCCTGGTTTTTAGCTATTTTATTTGGTTTTATCATTTATAAAACTAATTTTAATAATGAAGAAAAAAGTGATGAGATTAAGACAATTTCTTCTCACCATCTCATACAGGAAAGAATAATTAGTTTAGGAAAACTGGAAGTAGTTAAATACTATTTAAAGGATATAGTGGAACATGAAGTTAAAAACCCGTGGTATCTTCCTGATCCTAAAGCAGTTTTGATCGCAAGCGGAGAGGTTGTCGGTTGCATCGATCTGACAAAAATAGATACTTCAAATATAAAGTTCTCTGGCAACAAGGTTTCCATTCAGTTGCCACAGCCTGAACTTTGTTATTTTAAGATTAACCATTCTGACTCCAAAATTTACAGTATAGAAAAAGGACTTTTTCAGGAATCAGATCTAATAGATGCAGCTTATAAAGAAGCTGAAAAGCATTTGCAAAAGACTGCGCTTCAGATGAAAATTATGGATCAAACCAAAGAAAATGCAAAATTGATTCTTAAACCTTTACTGGAGAAAATTTCTGAAAAAGAAGTAGAGTTAAGTTTTTAAAAAAAGAAAATAGTTTTTTATTCAAATCCATCTGAACTTTTCCACAAAATGAGTTAAAATAGTCCACATTCATAACAATTTACGGAGATTATTGTTTTTCCCAGAATAAAATAAAATTTTGACTTAGCTAACAGTTGAAATGAAAGAAGAACTTGTCCAACCAATTACATTCAGCTATTTTTTAAACTTTATCAAAAGTCAGTTTTTGGAGAAGGGGAATAATGAGATAAAGGATTATTTTTTAAACAAATCCCGTGACCAGAAACGACTTCTAACGCAGTTGATACTTCTATTTAAAGGTATTAAATGTCAGGGAGATGATCCTCTTATTAAAAACATAATTGATTTACTGATAAAATCTGGGCTAACTGTATGCGAAACAGAGGAATTTATTCTTAGGTACAAAAAACTACTTATTAAATTTATTTGCCAATATACCTCTGACTCCGAAGTCTCATCCACATTGCTCATTTATCTTCAAGACGCCTTTTATCTTATTGAAAATGAAATATTTAAAAGGAAACTTCGACATAATAAATCAGAGGAAGACAATGATGCTTGTTTATCCATAAACATAGATGGAAAAATAACCCATTGGAATAAACAGGCAGAAAAGCTTTTTGGATATCAGGAACAGGAAGTAATAGGAAATTCTCTAATCCTTCTTATTCCGGAACGAATGCAGAAGGAATTAGTGGAAAATGTAATTGCTTCCAAAAGCAAAAAAATCAAGAAGAAAGACACCAAAGATGAAGTCAAAGTTCTGAATGGCATTTTCCCTATTAAGGATATTTCAGGAAATCATATTGCAAGTGGGATCCTGCACAACGACGATGTTACGCTCCAAAAAGCTGAAGATAAATTAAAGGAAACAAGAGAGCTGATTAACCAGATAGCGGATGCAACTCCAAATGTCCTGTATGTTTTTGATACGCGGTATAAAAAAATAGTATATGTAAACAAGGCTATTACTGAGGTATTAGGTTATACACCTGAAGAGGTTCGAGACATGTCTCCTCTTAAAATTAAGTCATTAATACATTCTAAAAACCAAATTAATATTGAAAATTGGATAGACTTGTTTTCTGAACAGGCAAAAGATCAAATTCTAGAATCTGAGTGTCGTTTTCTTAATAAAAATGGAGATTGGAGATGGATGAATAAAAGGGAAACTGTATTCCGCAGAGAAGAGGATGGTTTACCAATTCTTATTTTAGGGATTGTTCAGGACATTACAGAACAGAAAAAAGCTCAGGAAAAAGTAAGAAAAAGTAAATCTCTTTTGCTCGAAGCTCAGGAACTTGCCTGCCTTGGCAATTGGGAATGGGATCTTGTTACTAATGAAATTACATTCTCTGATGAATTATACAAGATGCTGGGTTTTGATCCCATGCAGATTTCCATAAGCTTTAATGATGTTAAAAATAAAGTTGCATTAGACGACTGGACCATTTTTGATGAACATGCCAAAAGCCTTTTAAAAACTGGTATTCCGGTTACTTTTGAGCAAAAAGTAAAGAAAAACGGACAAGACAGATACATTTATATTAAGGCTAAACCAGTATTTAATGAAAAACGGGAAGTCATCCGTATTCATGGGATAGCTCAGGACATAACCGATCGGAAAAAAGCTGAAGAAGAAATTCAGAGAGCAAATGATGATCTGAAAAAAGCCCAGGAAGAACTGATAGATAATAATAATCTTCTTGAAGCAAGAGTGAGGGAAAGAACCGAAGAACTTATCAAGAAAAATGAAGCCTTAGAAAAAATCAATACTGACCTTGACAATTTTGTTTATACTGCTTCTCACGACCTTAAAGCTCCGATTTCAAATATAGAAGGTCTTATTGCCTCTCTTGACCTTCAGATAGACGCGGAAAACGATGATATAAAATTTATCATAGGACTGATGAAGGTTAGTATTTTAAGATTTAAAGAAACCATTAAAGACTTAACTGAAATTTCAAAAATTCAGAAGAACTTTAATGAAGACGAAACCATTGTTGAATTTGAAGATTTCCTTGAAGATATAAAATTTACTCTTTTAGAAATGATAGTTGGGTCTGAAGCAATTATTGATGCAGACTTCAGCCAATGTAAAAGAATCTCATTCAGCAGAAAAAACTTTAAAAGCATTTTGTTTAATCTGATCAGTAATGCTATTAAATATCAATCGTCTGATAGGAAACCGGAGATTTTCATAAAATCGTGGATAGAAGGAAATTATGCAGTAATTTCAATTAAAGACAATGGGCTTGGTTTTGAGGAAAAAGATAAAGGTAAAATCTTTGGCATGTTCAAACGTTTGCATGACCATGTAGATGGGTCCGGAGTTGGATTGTATATTGTTAAAAGAATAATAGAAAATGCAGGTGGAAAAATTGAGGCCTTCAGCGAAAAAGGAAAGGGAACTGAATTTAAAATATTCTTCCCTTATAAGGTCATATAAGTTATCTGGAAACCAATTAAAACTCCTGATTTTCCATTTTCCTTTTAGCTGGTTTGAGTATAGAAAAAATAATCATCACCAGATCTGCAAACCACCAGATGCCAAAACCAGCAAAAGTCAGAAGCTTCAGCCACCAGTATTTATAACCTAACATTAATCTGTCAATTCCAAACCAACCAAAAAAGAAAGAAACTAGAATAAGAATACTTTTCTTAGGCGGTTCTTTTGTTACCGTATTCATGAAGTTGGTTTCGTGTCAATATTTAGTTTCAGGACACATCTTTCTTTTTCGAGTTTATACAACTCTTCATCAATAGCTAGATTTGACTTCTCATTATTAAGCTGTTCTTTATACTGAAACTTTAACTCTTTTCTTTTAATGGCTTCAAGATATCGCCTGACCTCTTCCCTTGTTTCAAGGACCAGACCTGGAATTTCCTGCAACTTTCCTTCAAGGTTTTTAGCAACCATTGTAAAGTAAGAAGTATTAGTATGCTTTACGCTTCCTATAGTGACATTTTCTGCTATCACCTTTATGCCAATAATTAAAGATGTATTACCGACATAATTAACCGATGCATGCAAAGATACCAGGTCCCCTACTTCAACCGGTTGTAAAAACTCGACGTTGTCAACTGCAACTGTTACACAATATGCACCGGAATGCTTAGCTGCACATGCATAGGCAACTTTATCCATGAGGGAAAGAAGGATTCCCCCATGTATTTTACCTCCAAAATTTGCATAGGAGGGTATCATTAATTCAGTAATTGTAGTCTGCGAAAAACGTACAGACTTAAATAATGAGGTATCCATTCAATAAATTATATTCTATTCTTCAATTCCTTTTTCACCAGATCCAGACTATTGAATAGCTCTTCATAATTATTAATTACAAAATATCTCTCTTGAAATCTGTTTTTGATGTATGGGGTTTCCATCATCTTGCCAACGTTGAAATCATATTTTGGTACTCCAGCGCTCAATGAATAAGCTGTTTCGCTTCTTGATGACAACAAATGAGCACCATAAATCTTCAGAGTTTGCTCAGAAGCTTTTATACCAAACTGAATCGAATGCCAGTATACTCTTTTTAGCAAAGAAATGGCATTATCATTCTCAAGATATTCAAGTGCAAGTTTTCCAAGACCCGTGAGATACTCACAATAGGATGGTATGGTCAATAATGGTGTATGCCCAATCACATCATGAAAAATATCATAAACATCTTCTTCATGTTCTGTTTGCTCCTGGCTTCTTATCCATGTTCTGCAAGGATATTTTTTGCTGGCAAGCATACCGATAAATTCTTTATCCTCCACCATATTTTCCAATGGCACAATTTCCCAGTCCGAAAAGGTTTTTATTTTTTGATTCAGATCTTCAAAATCCGGAATATGATCAGCAGGGAAGCCTATTCTTTTGATGCCTTGCAAAACCATATCATCTGCAGTTTCAGGCAAGAATTGAATAATTCTGCTGTAAAGGGTTGTCCAGATTATTTGTTCCTGATCTGTGTAGCTGTAAGATTGTTTAATCATCCTTTTTCAATTTAAATTAACATCCTGGTGTTGTAAAAATATCAAAATATATTCTTTAATGTCCTTTTCCCTTAAAAATATTAAATAACTGTTTAGCTGCCTCCTGAGCTGAAATTTCCCCTCTCATTACGGAGTCTTTCATTGTTAGGAAGTTATTTTGTACTTCCTCATTTTTATAAAACTCATTATGAAGCATCTGATCGATTATCCCAACCAACCAGAAGTAATTTTGTTGCCTTCTTCTTTCATTAAGGCTTCCATCATATCTGCTGGTACTTTCAACACTCCTGATATAATCCCAAAGCTCTGAAAGCCCATATTCCGATTCTGAGGAACAATTGAACACTTGTACGGAATCTTTCGATAAATAACTAAGACTTTGTTCTATGGCTTTGGCATATTCTAAAGCTCTTTCCATATTTTCACCATCGGTTTTAGACACGATAAAGACATCTGCCACTTCCATAATTCCTTTTTTCAAGGTTTGAAGCTCATCCCCGGTACCGGCAACCAACAGAAGCAATACAAGGTCCGTCAATTCAGAGATCTTTACCTCAGACTGTCCCACCCCAACTGTTTCAATAAAAACTAAATTATATCCTGCGGCTTCACAAAGGAGAATGGCCTCCTGTGTTCGGGATGTCACTCCCCCAAGCATACCGCCAGATGCAGAAGGTCGAATAAAAGCATTTGGATGAGAAGAAAGTTTTTCCATCCTTGTTTTATCTCCTAAAATGCTTCCTTTGCTGTATCTGCTTGAAGGGTCAATCGGAAGAACAGCTATTTTCATGCCTGTATTTACAAGCATACTGCCAAAGCTTTCGATAAAAGCACTTTTGCCTGCTCCTGGCACTCCTGTTATTCCTAATCTCAAGGAATTTCCGGAATGAGGTAATATTTTTTGAATAAGAAGATCTGCCAGGTCCTGGTCTTCCGGTAAAGAACTTTCTATTAGAGTAATAGCTTTTGAAAGTATTAATCTATCCCCGTTTAAAATTCCATCGTAATACGACTTAAGATCTAGTCGGTTTTTTTTTTGAGACATGCCTGCAAATAAAATACTGACTAAAAATATTCCAATTTAAAATCAGGAAAAAAGTTATTTTTACTAAATGTATCCATCGAAATTCCACTTCACTTTATGAAAAGGAAGATTTTACGAGACTCTATAGGTGCCACCATTTTTACAATGATAGTCCTTTGGATTTTATCTCAGATAGAAATTAATTCAGATGTATTAAATCCGGTATCTAAAACATTTGGAGATTTTCAAATCACTGACCTTTATTTTTCCCAATTTAAAGAAAGTGAAAAAGCTGATACCAATATAGTATTAGTGAACATCGGCAACCTTGACAGAGCTGGTATTGCCGAAATGGTTAACAAAATTAATGCTTTCAATCCAGGGGTAATAGGCATAGATGCATTTTTCAGAAAACCCAAAGACAAGGAAGGAGATTCTTTGCTTGCGGATGCTTTTTCAAAAGTAAAAAACCTTGTACTCGTCAGTAAGGTAAGCAAATGCGATGGCAACATTTGTGATAGTCTTGAAACAAGTCATCCTATGTTCTCTCAATATGCTGAAACAGGCATGTCCAATATGATCTCTGAGGGATATGATAAATTTAAAACATCAAGGGAATTCAGTAAATATGAAGTTTACAGGAAAAAAGTAAGGCAGTATGGAAGTAATAACAAGATGTATTTTGAAAGTCAGGTTGATACCATAGAACTTGATTTTGCTGCAAAATTAGCCGGTTATATTAATCCTGCTGCTGTAGATGCTTTGCTTGAGCGAAAAGATACGGTTGAGGTTATTAACTATGCAGGAAACATTGAAATCCATGGAGATGTTAATCCTAATGCATCCATAAAATATTTTGCTCTTGATGTAGGTCAGATTTTTGAGATGGAAGATTTATCTTTTATGAAAGATAAAATTGTATTGATGGGATACCTGGGACCTAACTTTGAGAAAATAACTTGGGAAGACCGCTTTTTTACCCCATTGAATATTAATTACATTGGGAAAGCCAATCCGGATATGTATGGTGTCGTTATTCATGCCAATAAGATATCTATGATTTTAAATGGTAATTATGTCAATAATGCAAACTGGCTTTTCACCCTACTGGTCAACTTTATAATCATCTTTTTCAACATTGCCTTATTTTCTTACCTATTTTTAAAATTAGGTCATTGGTATGACGGGGCAAGTTTGTTTCTTACTTTACTCGAGGCAATAGTTATGATTTTCCTGGTAATCATGATATTTCATCGATATAACTATAAAATCGATTTTACCCTGGCTACAGTGGCACTATTCTTGACTGGGAACATGACTGAATTATATTACAGCGTTTTAATACCTTTAATAAACAAATACAAGAAACATTTGCTAAATTTACATATACTCAAAAAAGGACAAGCTTATGAGAACTAAAGCTTTACAAATTATTTGCTTATTATTTTTCATTTCGACAACTGTATTTGCGCAGGATAATCTCTTTACCGTCTTAGCTACTAAAGGGGCCAACAAATATGCATCGTCAGGTTCAAGTGATTGGAAGGCTATTACTCCAGGTAAAAAACTATTAAAAGATGATAAACTTTCAATAGATGAAAACGGATATATAGGGCTGGTTCATAAAAGTGGCAAAACCATTGAAATAAAAAAGGCTGGTGTATACGAAGTAGCAAAACTGAATGGTGAAGTTGCAACACAGAATAGCTCCATAACAAAAAAATATGTTGATTATGTTACAAGCGAAATCTCTAACGGTGGTTCTGAGAAAATGGCTTCAAACAGACATAAGTATATGGATGTTACCGGATCTGTGGAAAGAGATGTACCTGCTATCAAAGTGCTTGCTCCAAAAGAATCTTTCGTAATCGGATTGCCAATACTATTAAAATGGAAGCCTGTTGCCGGTGCAAAAAGTTATGCAGTAACTGTTAAAAATCTTTTTGATGAACCTGTATATAGCATCGAGGTTGATAATAATTTTGCAATCCTTGATTTCGGTAAGCTAAATATTCAAAAAGATAAGGTGTACGGATATCAGATTGAAACAAAAGGGGCTGAACACTTTGCAAAATTTGAAGGATATTCCTTTAAATATCTTCCGGATGATAAAGCTGCTAAAGCAAGTAAAGAAGCTGAAGAATTGAAAGCTAATCTGAATGAAGAAACTGCTTTAAATAAAATAATTCTGGCAACCTTTTATGAAGATCAAAATTTACTGTTAAATGCTCTTGAATGTTATGAAACAGCCTTAAAACTTGCACCTGATATTGAAGAATACAAAGTAGCATACGGCAAGTTTCTTGATCGACATAAACTTGCAGAAAAATAATATTAAAAGAAGAGGTTGATGTACAAATCAACCTCTTCTTTTTTAGCCTATTCCTACTAAGGATTTGGGCTACTAAAATAGTGGTCTGGATTGGGCGCAAGAAGTGACTGATCAAACAGGCCAGGTTCATCTGTTATTTCTTTATAATACCCCGTCTTAATCGATTCCAATGCACTTTCCGGGCTAAGCACTTCCCTCAGCGTATGCTCATAATCCAAAGTTACGATTCCCCCTTTTACAATTGGGAATTTTAATAAAAGATCTCTATCTATACCTCTTAAGAGAAGAGTTTGTAATGGCATACTGAATTCACAATAACCAAGGGCAATAAACAAATGTCGCTCTCCTCCACCATGACTAAATTCCTTGCTCGTTATAACATCAATGAACTTTGTCTTTCCTTCAATTGGATCTATAATGAGATCTGATACTTTTCCTAAGGTTTCACCTTTATCATTCACAACCTCATATCCGAGAAAACTTTCTTCTTCCACCAGGTTGCTGTGCTTCAAACCACTAAAGCGTACTAAATGTCTTTTCCATTCCATCTCATCTTCCATTATACACCTCCTTTATGATGGTTGCTCCATTTCGTCAATAATATCTGCTACCTCAACAAAAAAATCCTCAACTTTATTTTTCTGTGCTTCTACAGATTTGTCCGGAGATAAAGAGCCTGCCATATTACTTATATTTTTAGACTCCTTATCGAGTGAAGGAAAATTCTCCTTCTGAATTTCAGTTACAACCTTTGATGTAGAGGTAAATATTTTCTTCAAATCACTCGGATTATCTGTCAGCGCTGGATTTTTTATCATATCATTTACCTTTCCGTTAAACTCTTTCAGCCTCTCTACAACTTCAGGATTACGTTTATTTTCCGTACTAATAGCATTTAATGCCTGAGACATCTTTACAATGGCCTGCAATGTTACCACATTATCTTTTCCAATAGATTTTTTTGCTTTTTTAGAATTTACAAATTCAAGGAAGTCGACGACTCTTTGTTCCTTGTTAAAATTTCTAGGAAGAGAATTAACATCAGCCTTATCGCTATCAACAGGAAAAGGTTCATAAATAACAATTTCTTCTGCCTCACCTGATTGATTTACATCACCTGTTGTCTTCTTGATATATATCCATGAACCTACAAGGATAACTACAAGAACGATTATCCATGGCCAGAAGGACTTTTTTTATTCATATTAGTACCTTTCATCCCTTTCTCATCATATATAAAAAAACCTGACTGAAAAAATATTGGTTCAGGATTGCTACCTATATAAAAAAAGCTCCCCGGAAAATCCGGGGAGCTTTTTTGCTGTTTGAAAGATCCATTCTCTATGTCAACCACAACAAAGAGAAGCGAATCTAGCTAATTTATAGATATTTACAATAATCTTATTTAATTATTTTTAATTATCGAAAATTAATGAATCAGGCTTCTCCCATTGTACCGCCAAAATTCATCGGGAATCGGGGAAAATCTTCTGTATTGTTAATTTCTCCAAAAGCCTCTTCATATTTTTTTACATTCTCTTTCAAGGCTACAACCAATCTTTTGGCATGCTCCGGAGTGATAACAATCCTTGCCTTTACTTTGGCCTTAGGTACTCCAGGCATTAACCTTATGAAATCAATAACAAATTCACTATTTGAATGAGCAATCATTGCCAGATTAGAATATACACCTTCTGCTATTTCCTCAGTTAACTCTATGTTAATCTGATTCTGCTCAGCATGTTGATTTTTCTTTTTGTCGTCTGCCATATTTTTTTCTATTAAATTCTAAAACAGGTATAAAAAATAAGACCTTAGACTTCAATTATTTCTGAATGCCTAAGGTCTTAATACATCTATGCTAAAATACTATTTCTCCTGAAGTTCTTCCTTCTTTGAAGCCTGATGAAAAGCCTCTCTAGAAGCATTAAGTTGATCGTATTCTTCCTTAGATCCCACAATGTAGGACTGGTACTCTCTTTGTCCAGTTCCTGCAGGAATCAAGTGACCTACAATAACGTTTTCTTTCAAACCTTGTAGATAATCTACTTTTCCTCTGATTGAAGCTTCGCTCAGTACCTTTGTAGTTTCCTGGAATGATGCAGCAGAGATAAAGCTTTCTGTACCCAAAGAAGCCTGAGTAATACCTTGAAGAGTCGGTCTTGAAACTGCAGCCTCTGCATCTCTTACAGTGACAAGTTTCATATCTTTTCTCTTAAGGCTTGAATTCTCGTCTCTCAATCTTCTTGCAGTAACAATCATACCTGGTTTTAGAGTTTCAGAATCTCCAGCATCTACTACAACCTTCTTGTCAAGCACGCTGTCATTTTCTTCTCTGAATGAGAATTTATCAACAACTTGATTTTGTAGGAAGTTAGTGTCACCAGCTTCAATGATCTCTACTTTTTGCATCATTTGTCTTACTATAACTTCGCAATGCTTGTCATTGATTTTTACACCTTGAAGTCTGTAAACCTCCTGAATTTCGTTTACGAGATATTCCTGAACAGCAGTAGGACCTTTGATTGCAAGGATATCTGAAGGAGTAATAGCTCCATCTGATAATGGATAACCTGCTTTTACAAAGTCATTATCCTGAACCAAGATATGTTTAGATAGAGGTACCAGGTATTTCTTTCTAACACCATCTTTAGATTCGATAAAGATTTCTCTGTTACCTCTCTTGATACCACCGTATGTTACTACACCATCGATTTCAGAAACAACAGCAGGGTTAGAAGGATTTCTTGCCTCGAATAACTCTGTTACTCTTGGAAGACCTCCAGTGATATCTCTTGTTTTACCTACAGCTCTCGGGATCTTTGCAAGAATCTGACCTGCCTTCACTTCCTGCTCGTTTTCAACAGCAAGGTGGGCACCTACCGGAATGTTAAATGTTTTTGTTTCACCCTTTTTAGAGTGGACAAGTATCGCAGGGTTTTTAGATTTATCCTTGGTATCAACGATAACTTTTTCCCTGTGACCTGTTTGCTCATCTGACTCTTCGCGGAAAGTAACACCTTCTACGATAGCTTCAAATTCGATTCTTCCGTCAAACTCAGAAAGAATTACAGCATTGTATGGATCCCAGTTACAGATATCCTGACCTTTGGTTACTCTGTCACCTTCTTTTACTTTAAGGAAAGCTCCATAAGGAACATGGTTCGTAATAAGAACTTTCTCGTTCTTATCATCCATAATTCTTATTTCACCAGAACGTCCCATCACTACATCTACTCTGTCACCTTCGTTATTAGTTGTAACGATAGATTTAACTTCGTCAAACGCGATTATACCTTCAAATTTAGCTTTGATAGAAGCATCAACAGCAATGTTAGAAGCAGTACCACCGACGTGGAACGTTCTAAGTGTAAGCTGCGTACCCGGCTCACCGATAGATTGTGCAGCGATAACACCTACAGCTTCTCCTCTTTCTACCATTCTTCCGGTAGCAAGGTTTCTACCATAGCATTTAGCGCATACACCTCTTCTAGACTCGCAAGTTAACACTGAACGTATCTCTACAGATTCGATAGCTGATTCGTCAATTGTTCTTGCAATATTTTCATCCACTTCTTCTCCTGCTCCAATTACCAATTCATTTGTAATAGGATCAAAGATGTCGTGAACAGTTACTCTACCTAAAATTCTTTCTGAAAGCGGTTCAACAACCTCTTCGTTATCCTTAAGTGCAGTAACTGTAAGTCCTCTTAGAGTACCACAATCTGGTTCATTGATTACAACATCCTGCGCAACGTCTACAAGTCTTCTTGTTAAGTAACCCGCATCCGCTGTTTTAAGAGCTGTATCAGCAAGACCTTTTCTCGCACCGTGGGTAGAGATAAAGTACTCAATAACGTCAAGACCTTCTTTAAAGTTAGAAAGAATCGGGTTCTCAATGATCTCACCGATAGATCCCTGCAGGTTTTTCTGAGGTTTAGCCATAAGCCCCCTCATACCACCAAGCTGACGAATCTGCTCTCTCGAACCTCTAGCACCTGAGTGCATCATCATATATATTGAGTTGAATCCCTGCTGATCATTCTCAAGTTGCTGCATTAGCGTCTCAGTGATCTGAGAGTTGATCCTTGTCCAGATATCAATTACCTGATTATATCTTTCATTGTCTGTGATCAATCCCATTAGGTAGTTGTTCCAAACAGCATCCACATCTTCCTTCGCCTGAAGAACAAGAATATTTTTAGCATCAGGAACTTTAACATCGGAAAGACCAATAGAAAGTCCTCCCCTAAATGCAGACATAAATCCTAGTTGTTTGATATCATCAAGGAAATGTGCAGTTCTTGAATTACCGGCTACTTTGAATACGTGTCCGATAATTTGCTGAAGTTTTTTCTTGGTTAACAGTTCATTGATATAACCAACTTCTTCTGGAACAAGTAAGTTGAATAAAACTCTACCAGCGACAGTATCAATCAATTTGTTATCAAGGCTACCTTCTTCATTTCTTACATTTACTCTAACCTTAATATGAGCATGTTGAGAAAGTCTTCCTTCATTAAGGGCTATAACAACTTCTTCCGGTCCATAGAAAACTTTTCCTTCACCAAGTATCGGATATTCTGGAGTTGATTTTCTTCCTTTAGTAACATAGTACAAACCAAGAACCATGTCCTGAGATGGTACAGTAATAGGCGCACCGTTTGCAGGGTTAAGGATGTTATGAGAAGCAAGCATTAATACTGATGCTTCAAGAATAGCTTCCTGACCAAGTGGTACGTGTACCGCCATCTGGTCACCGTCAAAGTCGGCGTTGAATGCAGTACAAACCAGTGGATGCAACTGAATCGCCTTACCTTCTATAAGTTTTGGCTGGAATGCCTGAATACCTAACCTGTGAAGTGTCGGAGCACGGTTTAGTAATACAGGGTGGCCTTTCAATACGTTTTCCAGAATATCCCAAACTACAGGATCTTTTCTGTCAACGATTTTCTTAGCAGACTTAACGGTCTTAACAATTCCTCTTTCGATGAGTTTTCTTATAATAAATGGCTTGAATAACTCAGCTGCCATATCTTTAGGAAGACCGCACTCATGAAGTTTCAATTCAGGACCAACAACGATAACCGAACGACCAGAGTAGTCAACCCTTTTACCAAGAAGGTTCTGACGGAAACGACCTTGCTTTCCTTTAAGCATATCACTTAAAGATTTCAATGCTCTGTTACCTTCAGCTCTTACCGCATTTACTTTTCTTGAGTTATCGAAAAGAGAATCAACAGCCTCTTGAAGCATACGTTTCTCATTTCTAAGAATTACTTCAGGAGCCTTTATTTCAATAAGTCTTTTTCAGACGGTTATTTCTGATAATAACTCTTCTGTAAAGGTCATTTAAGTCAGATGTTGCAAAACGACCACCATCCAAAGGTACAAGAGGACGAAGTTCAGGAGGAATAACAGGAACCATTCTGACAACCATCCATTCAGGTTTGTTCTCAATACGGGTTCTTGCATCTCTGAAAGCTTCTACTACTTTAAGTCTTTTTTAAAGCCTCTGCTTTTCTTTGCTGAGAA
This sequence comes from Sporocytophaga sp., assembly GCA_024707265.1. Classification (GTDB taxonomy): domain Bacteria; phylum Bacteroidota; class Bacteroidia; order Cytophagales; family Cytophagaceae; genus Sporocytophaga. The sequence continues at coordinate 748,456 of JANQAB010000003.1, forward strand.
GTATCGTTGGCTGCTGCGTGTCTTAAGCTATAAGAAAGCTCATCAAGTTTAATTCTTGATAAAAGCATTTCTAAAGCATCCGCACCCATTTTCGCAATGAACTTATTCGGATCCTCATCATCAAGCATTTGGTTTTCTCTTGGAAGTTTATCCAAAATATCCAAATACTCATCTTCTGTCAGGAAGTCAAGGTAGTTGATTCCATCTTCAGATTTAACACCTGACTGAATAACAACATATCTTTCATAATAAATGATCTGATCAAGTTTTTTAGTAGGTAAACCTAATAAGTAACCTATTTTATTTGGTAAAGATCTGAAATACCAGATATGAGCAACTGGAACAACAAGTTCTATGTGTCCCATTCTTTCCCTTCTAACTTTTTTTCTCTGTTACTTCAACCCCACATCTATCACAGATAATACCTTTATATCTAATTCTTTTGTATTTACCACAATGACACTCCCAATCTTTCACAGGACCAAATATTCTTTCGCAGAATAGTCCACCCATTTCAGGTTTGTAGGTTCTGTAATTGATCGTCTCCGGTTGCGTTACTTCTCCATGAGAGCTTTCCAAAATGGATTCAGGTGAAGCAAGGCTAATGGTGACTTTTGAGAAGTCCTGATTTAATTTTTTATTTTTTCTGAAAGCCATCTTTTAGGTTTTATATCCTGAAACAAACTTAAAAAAATATGAATAGCTGCCGGATGAATCCGGCAGCTTTGGTTAATGATTAGTCTAAAGTGATTTCCAGCGCAAGGCCTCTTAACTCGTGAACCAATACGTTGAAGGATTCCGGTATATTTGGTTTAGGCATATTTTCGCCTTTAACTATGGCTTCATAAGCTTTTGCTCTACCTATCACGTCATCAGATTTCACAGTCAGAATTTCCTGAAGAACGTTTGCTGCACCGAATGCCTCAAGAGCCCAAACCTCCATTTCTCCAAATCTCTGACCTCCGAACTGAGCTTTACCTCCAAGTGGCTGTTGAGTGATCAATGAGTATGGACCGATTGAACGAGCATGCATCTTATCATCAACTAAGTGACCAAGTTTCAGCATATAAATCACACCCACAGTAACCGGCTGATCAAATCTTTGACCAGACAATCCATCGTGTAAATATGTTCTTCCAAAAGAAGGTAGACCTGCTAAATTCAATTCGTTTGCAACCTCTTCCTCACTTGCACCATCAAAGATTGGTGTCGCGTAAGTCTTGCCAAGTTTTAATCCAGCCCATCCTAGAACAGTTTCATAAATCTGACCAAGGTTCATACGTGAAGGTACACCCAGCGGATTAAGAACAATATCTACAGGAGTTCCATCTGCAAGGAATGGCATATCTTCATCACGAACTATTTTAGCCACAACCCCTTTGTTACCGTGACGGCCCGCCATTTTATCACCCACTTTCAATTTACGTTTTTTAGCTACGTAAACTTTAGCAAGCTGAACTATACCAGCTGGTAGTTCATCTCCAACTTCCAAAGTGAATCTTTCACGTTTAAATCTTCCTGAAAGTTCATTTCTTTTTCTATTGTAGTTTTTAACCAGACTGTGAATCATTGAATTGATCTTCTCCTCAGAAGTCCACCCTTCAAGAATTAAATCACCTAAAAGATTTACTTCTTCCTGTACATTGTATGTACTTTCGTCTCTATAGCTGTTACGCTCAGGGAAAACGTTTTCAGAAATATTTCTTCTATTGAATTTCATTCCTTTGGAAATAATCTCATCTCCAAATTTGTGTTTAACTCCATTACTAGTTTTACCATCCAGCAATTCAACCATTTTTTTCAATCATGGTAGCTCTGATTCCCAAAAGGTCCTTACTATATTTAGCCTTTAGAGTATCAACTTGCTTTTTGGATTTCGCTCTGATGTCTTTATCCTTCTTAGGACGAGAGAATAACTTAGTATCAATTACAACACCTCTTAAGGATGGAGATGCTTTTAGTGAAGCATCCTTAACATCTCCAGCTTTATCACCGAAGATAGCTCTAAGAAGTTTTTCTTCAGGAGTTGGATCGGTTTCTCCTTTAGGAGTGATTTTACCAATCAGAATATCGCCTTCCTTAACTTCAGCACCGATACGTACAATTCCGTTTTCGTCAAGGTTTTTAACAGCTTCTTCACTTACGTTTGGAATCTCTGAAGTAAGTTCCTCTTCCCCTCTCTTTGTATCCCTAACTTCGAGTTCAAATTCTTCAATGTGGATTGAAGTGAAGATATCATCACGAACAACTTTCTCAGATATAACAATAGCATCCTCGAAGTTGTACCCTTGCCATGGCATGAATGCTACTTTTAGGTTTCTACCAAGAGCAAGCTCTCCGTTATTTGTGGCATATCCTTCGCAAAGAACCTGACCTTTTTTAACTCTTTGGCCTTTAAATACTATTGGCTTAAGATTTATACAAGTATCCTGGTTAGTTCTTCTGAATTTAACAAGATCATAAGTTTTACTTTCTGTATCAAAGCTTACAAGCTTTTCGTCATCGTTAAGATCATACTTGATAACTATTTTCTTAGCATCAACAAAATCTACAACTCCTTCGCCTTCTGCAGTCACAAGCGCTCTTGAATCAACAGCTACGCGACCTTCAAGACCAGTTCCAACAATAGGAGCTTCTGGCTTCAATAGAGGTACAGCCTGACGTTGCATGTTTGACCCCATCAATGCACGGTTCGCATCATCATGCTCAAGGAATGGAATCAAAGAAGCCGCAACAGAAACAATCTGATTTGGCGCAACATCCATGTATGATAACTTATCAGGTTCAACTACAGGAAAGTCACCCTCATACCTTGCTTTAACTTTATCAGACACAAAATTACCTGTGTTGTCGATTTTAGCATTTGCCTGAGCAATGTTATGACGATCCTCTTCTTCAGCAGTAAGATATACTGGGTCTTTCAAGCTTACCTTACCTTCTTCAACTTTCAGATAAGGAGTCTCGATAAAGCCCATGCTATTTACTTTAGCATGCACGCAAAGAGAAGATATAAGACCGATGTTTGGTCCCTCAGGAGTTTCGATAGTACAAAGACGACCGTAGTGTGTATAGTGAACGTCACGAACCTCGAAACCTGCTCTTTCTCTTGAAAGACCACCAGGACCAAGGGCAGACATTCTCCTTTTATGTGTAATCTCAGCTAGTGGATTTGTTTGATCCATGAATTGAGATAACTGGTTTGTACCGAAGAAGGAATTGATTACAGAAGAAAGAGTTCTTGCATTAATAAGATCAACAGGCTTAAAATCCTCATTATCCCTTACATTCATTCTTTCTTTGATAGTTCTTGCCATTCTGGCTAGACCAACTCCGAATTGGCTATACAACTGCTCTCCTACAGTTCTTACTCTTCTGTTACTCAAATGGTCAATATCATCGACAACAGCTTTAGAATTTATAAGACCAATAAGATATTTAACAATGCTTATGATATCCTGAGTAGTTAATACTCTGATATCGGAGGCAATCTCAAGACCAAGCTTCTTGTTGATTCTATATCTACCAACTTCACCAAGATCATATCTCTTATCACTGAAGAAAAGATTATGAATGATATCTCTTGCTGTTTGTTCATCAGGAGCCTCTGTATTTCTAAGCTGTCTATAGATAGTTTCTACAGCTTCTTTTTCAGAGTTTGAATTATCTTTTTGAAGAGTATTATAAATAATAGTGTAATCAGCTATATTTATATCTTCTCTATGAAGAATAATTGATTTTGTATTTGAATCCAGGATAGTATCGATATCTTCCTCAGAAATAACAGAATCCCTTTCTAATAGGACCTCATTTCTATCAATAGAAACTACCTCTCCTGTATCTTCATCAACAAAGTCTTCAGTCCAGCTTCTAAGTACCCTTGCTGCCAGTTTTCTTCCGATAACTTTCTTTAAAGAAGCTTTGTTAGCATCTACTTCTTCTGATAAACCAAATAGATCAAGAATATCTTTATCTGAACCATATCCGATAGCACGTAAAAGAGTAGTAACAGGGAACTTTTTCTTTCTATCGATATAGGCATACATAACGTTATTAACGTCAGTAGCGAATTCGATCCAGGACCCTTTAAAAGGGATAATTCTGGCAGAATACAGTTTTGTTCCGTTTGTATGTTTACTTTGAGCGAAAAAAACTCCGGGAGATCTGTGCAACTGAGAAACAATAACCCTTTCTGCACCGTTTACTATAAAAGATCCCTTAAGAGTCATATAAGGTATATTCCCAAGGAATACCTCTTGCTCTATTGTTTGGAAATCTTCGTTGTCTTCGTCATTGCAGGAAAGTCTCAATTTTGCCTTAAGAGGCACAGAATAAGTAAGACCTCTATCAATACATTCGTCAACGGAATATTTGGGCGGGTCTATTGTATAGTCAATAAACTCGAGAACAAAATTTTCCCTTGAGTCGCTAATAGGGAAATTTTCCGCAAATACTTTATACAAACCCTCCTGTGTACGGCTTTCAGAGGGCGTATCAATCTGAAAGAAATCCTCAAAGGATTGTAATTGCACATCCAGAAAATCCGGGTAATCAATTAGAGATTTTCTTGAAGCAAAACTTATTCTTTCTCCTTTATTATTGATAGCCAATGCTTTATAAGTTTGGTTAGTGAATAATTTTTAAATATTATTACTTAAATCAAGGGGGACCTTAAAGGTTTATACCCACAAACAGCAAAAGACCTGACTATGTTGCCAGGCCTTGAAATTATTTTTAAGGCTGTTAAAGGTAATCTTACCTTATTTAATTTCAACTTCAGCTCCAGCCTCTTCTAATTGTTTCTTTAGAGACTCAGCTTCAGCTTTAGGAAGACCTTCTTTAACAGGTTTTGGAGTAGAATCAACTAGATCTTTAGCTTCTTTTAATCCAAGTCCAGTAAGATCTTTAACTAGTTTCACAACTGCAAGTTTAGCAGCTCCTGGATTTTTAAGGATTACATCGAAAGCTGTTTTTTCAGCAGGTGCTTCAGCAGCTCCTCCACCACCTCCAGCTACCATTACAGGAGCAGCAGCAGCAGGCTCGATACCGTATTCATCTTTCAGGATTTGCGCAAGTTCGTTAACTTCTTTAACAGTTAAATTTACAAGTTGCTCAGCGAATGCTTTTAAATCTGCCATTTTATTATTTATTTAAAAATTACTAATTTGATTAATGTTTATTTTTTTTATAAAGTATTCTGAAATATTACTCTGGTTTTTCAGAAAGAGTCTTAACGATTCCTGCAAGTTTGTTTCCACCGCTTTGAAGAGCTGAAACAACATTTTTAGCAGGAGATTGAAGTAATCCAATGATATCTCCAATAAGTTCGTTTTTAGATTTAAGATTGCTAAGAAGATCTAGAGTATCTTCACCGATAAACAATCCACCATCAATAGAAGCTCCTTTAAGGGTAGGTTTATTAAACCCTTTTCCACCTTCTTTATGATACTCTTTCAATAATTTTGCTGGTGCATTTCCTGCATCTGCAAACAGAATTCCTGAGAAGCCTTTTAACACTGCCTGGTTAAAAGGGGTATAGTCAGTATTAAGGTTTGCCAAAGCTTTCTTAATCAAAGAATTCTTTACAACTGTATATTCAATACCTTTTTTGAAACACAATTTTCTGAATTTATTAACCTGCTCAACAGAAAGACCTGAAGCATCGGTTATATAAAAGTAATTCTTCGAAGCAAATTTTTGGCTCAACTCTTCAATGATCTGAGCTTTTTGTTCTTTAGTCATTTTCTTATATTCCTGAAATTGAACTCTTATCCACTGTTATACCAGGGCTCATTGTACTTGACAATGAAACACTCTTAATATAAGTACCTTTAGCTGAAGCTGGCTTCAATTTTGAAATTACTTGAATTAGCTCATTAATATTCTCCTGTAATTTGTCAGGAGTGAAAGATACTTTACCGATACTGGTATGAATAATTCCGTATTTATCTACTTTGAAGTCGATTTTACCTTGCTTAATTTCTTTAACAGCTTTTCCAACCTCAAGAGTTACAGTTCCGGCTTTAGGATTAGGCATTAAGCTTCTTGGACCAAGAATTCTACCTAATTTACCAACCTTTGCCATTACTGTAGGCATCGTAATGATTACGTCGATATCTAACCAACCTTGCTCAATTTTAGCAATATAGTCATCAAGGCCAACGTGCTCAGCACCAGCATCTTTTGCTTCCTGCGCTTTATCAGGAGTACAAAGTACTAGAACTCTCACATCCTTACCAGTACCATGAGGAAGAGCAACTACCCCTCTCACCATCTGATCAGCCTTTTTAGGATCAACACCTAATCTTACGTCGATATCAACTGAAGCATCAAACTTTGTGAAAGTGATTTCTTTTAGTAGATTAGATGCATCTACAAGAGAATATTCCTGCTCAGGGTTATATTTAGCAATTACTTGCTTTTGTTTTTTTGTAAGTTTTCCCATGTCAATTTCCTATTAAGATTCCCAAGGAGCTTTACCCGTAATTGTTATACCCAAACTTCTAGCAGTTCCAGCAATCATCTTCATCGCTGAATCAATCTTAGAACAATTTAAGTCTGGCAATTTAGTTTCAGCGATAGTTTTAACCTGATCCCAGGTAACCGATCCTACTTTATTTCTGTTAGGTTCTGCCGATCCTTTTTTTGCTTTTGCTGCTTCCATTAAAAGTATTGGAGCAGGAGGAGTTTTAATAACAAAGTCAAAAGATTTGTCTTTGTACATTGTTATTAACACTGGTAATAAAACACCTGGTTTATCTTGTGTTCTAGCATTGAACTGCTTACAGAACTCCATGATATTCAAACCTTTACTACCCAATGCTGGACCGATTGGAGGAGATGGATTTGCGGCTCCGCCCTTTACCTGCAATTTCAGATATCCGCCTATTTCTTTTGCCATTTTACTGAACTTTTTCTACTTGCATATAATTCAACTCAACGGGTGTATTTCTTCCGAATATTTTCACCATAACATTGAGTTTCTTTCTTTCTTCAAATACTTCTTCAACAGAACCGGTAAATCCATTGAATGGACCATCCATAACTTTAACCAGTTCACCTACTATAAAAGGAGTCTCTAGTTTTTCTTCTCTCTCATCAACCTGATCTACTTTTCCAAGAATCCTGTTAACTTCAGATTGTCTTAATGGTACAGGTTTTTTTGAGGCTGCACCTGATTCACTAGATCCAAGGAATCCAATAACTCCAGGAATACTCGTAATAATGTGCGCTGCTTCACCGTGATTTATATCTGCTTGAATTAGTACATAACCAGGAAAAAAATTTCTCTCACGTACCCTCTTTTTTCCCATTTCTCATTTCATATACCTTTTCAGAAGGTATTAGAACCTGAGGAACAAACTCTTGAAGATTCTGTCTTACGATTTCGTTTTCAAGATAGCTTTTTACTTTCTTCTCTTGACCACTTACCGCCCTAACAACATACCATTGTAATTGACTCATCGATTTATCCCCCTTTTAGAAGTTTTCGTAAATGAAGGACATACCGTTTTTAAATAAATAATCGATAACTCCGATTATTAGTGCAAAAATGATAGAAGCAACCAGAACAAGGACAGTACTCCCCTGAAGTTCACTGAACTTCGGCCAGGAAACTCTACTTCTGATCTCTTCAACTGACTCTTTTAGAAAATCTATTACCTTTTTCATTTTTGACTTATTTTCCTGTGCACGGGTGGAGAGATTCGAACTCCCATCAACGGTTTTGGAGACCGCTATTCTACCCTTGAACTACACCCGTTTAACTACACACCCCTGAAAAGGGAGTGCAAAGTTAGAGAATATCTCATAAATAAACAAGTGCGTTCTCGAAAATAATTTTCAAAAACGCACCCTTGTTTATTTTTTTACTTATTTTAAAATTTCAGTTACCTGACCAGCACCTACTGTTCTACCACCTTCTCTGATCGCAAATCTTAATCCTTTCTCCATCGCAACAGAGTTGATTAGTTTTACAGTGATTGTGATATTGTCACCAGGCATAACCATTTCAATTCCTTCAGGAAGGATGATTTCGCCAGTAACGTCAGTTGTTCTCATATAGAACTGAGGTCTGTATTTGTTAAAGAATGGAGTATGTCTTCCACCTTCTTCTTTTGAAAGAACGTAAATCTCAGCTTTGAATTCTAAGTGAGGAGTTACAGAACCTGGTTTACAGATTACCATTCCTCTTCTGATTTGATCTTTCTCAATACCTCTTAGAAGTAGACCAACGTTATCTCCAGCTTCTCCTCTGTCAAGGATTTTTCTGAACATCTCAACTCCAGTAACTGTAGACTTAAGGTTTTCAGCACCCATACCAAGGATATCAACAGCCTCACCAGAGTTAATGATACCTCTTTCAATTCTACCTGTTGCTACTGTACCTCTACCAGTGATAGAGAATACGTCTTCAACTGGCATCAAGAAAGGAAGCTCAGTCATACGTGGAGGAATTGGAATATCTTTATCAACAGCCTCCATTAGTTCCTCGATTGTTGCTACCCATTGAGCATCACCGTTCAATCCACCAAGAGCAGAACCTCTGATAATAGAGATTGTATCACCTGGGAATTCGTAGAAGCTAAGTAGTTCTCTAACTTCCATCTCAACAAGGTCAAGAAGTTCCGGATCATCAACTAAGTCAACTTTGTTCATGAAAACAACTAGAGCGGGAACACCTACCTGACGAGCAAGAAGAATATGCTCTCTAGTTTGAGGCATTGGTCCGTCAGTAGCAGCAACCACAAGAATAGCTCCATCCATCTGAGCAGCACCTGTAACCATGTTTTTCACATAGTCAGCGTGACCTGGACAGTCAACGTGAGCATAGTGTCTGTTGGCTGTAGCGTACTCCACGTGAGAAGTATTGATAGTAATACCTCTTTCTTTTTCCTCAGGAGCGTTGTCAATCTGAGAGAAATCTCTTTTCTCTGCTAGACCTTTTTCTGACAATACTTTAGTGATTGCGGCAGTCAAAGTTGTTTTACCGTGGTCTACGTGACCTATAGTACCTATATTCACGTGAGGTTTGGAACGGTCAAAATTTTCTTTAGCCATATTTGAAAATCCTCGGTTTTATTGTTAATTTATAATTTTATAATTATTTTAAATGCGATAAAGGAATATGCAATCTTAAGCTGACTTGCTCTGAGTTTGAATTTTATGAGCCAGTGACGGGAATTGAACCCGTGACCCCTTCCTTACCAAGGAAGTACTCTACCCCTGAGCTACACCGGCTTAAGAGCACCTCTCCAGGAAGCTCAAAAAATTGAGCGGGAGACGAGGCTCGAACCCGCGACCTACAGCTTGGAAGGCTGTCGCTCTACCAACTGAGCTACTCCCGCTTTTAATTAATTTGGCTAGTCTGAGATTTTTCCCTTTCTCAGAATCGAAATTGGTCCGCAAAGTAAACAAACCATTTTCAATTCCCCAATTTTTCTCGAAACTATTTTTTATAAAATATATTGTGGGGAGAGAAGGATTCGAACCTTCGAAGTCATAAGACGACAGATTTACAGTCTGTTCCAGTTGGCCGCTTTGGTATCTCCCCAAACTTTTCTTGAAAACTTCCTTTTCAAGTCAACCCTTTAAAGTTGCTGCTTTAAAAAATTGAGCTGCAAAAATAGGCACTTTTTTATATAAGTCAAATTTTCGTACCTATTTTTATTATTTTTTTTTTTAAAATATTTTGCAGCACACTAATTATCAAGTATTTAACTTTACTTTTTTTAATAAAATATTCTATTTAAGCATTTGCAGATAATAATTAGCAGCATTTCTGACTACTTCATGTTTATTTGTTTCAGATATTTTCTTCAACAATTGCTTCCCATCGTTCTTTTCTTCTTCCGGAAGTATCGCAAGATATTGACTAAAATAACTCAACAATGCATAAGTCCGTCGATCTTCTGACGTTTGCATATTCTTTTTAAACCATAAATATCTGGAAGTATCCTTTACACTAATAAAGTAATTGGCTAAAGGAATGATGATGTTAATATTATCAATAGATTCAAATTCCGGAATTCTTTTTTCAATATTTGGATCTTTTGCCTTTAACAAACTGGAAAGCGACGCTCCAACAACTGAATAAGCTTTTTCATCCAGTCCTTTATAATAAAGATCGACAAATCTCTTATTATCATAAGAAGACAATAAATAAATAGCCTGTGCCCTAACGGCAGGCTTGGAATCAGACGATGCTATCCTTTCAAGGTCAGGTATATAATTTTCAATATTTGGAATAACATACCTGGAAAACTGGTCCAAAGCATAATCTCTTATCCCCCAGAATCGATCATTTAGAGCCCCTTTTAAAAGAGTCTCAAACTCTTTAGTTTTAAATTTTGCCTGAGCTAATTCCTGATTTTCAGCTTTACTCAGATCAAAATAAGCCACTAAGGCATCTTTTCTCCCAAAGTACCCCTCTGAATTTTTAAACTGGAAAATAAGCTCTTCATCTGTTTTCTCATGGGACTTCTTAGATAAGACTTCATTTTCAGGATCAAAGTGTACAAGACTTGGCTGAGCAGCGCAAGGAAGAGAAAAGTCCTGTTTGGCTTTTGTGAGTTCAAGATTAAAAGTGTTTTTCATTCCATTTACCCAAACATCAAGTTTAAATGGTAGTCTATAAACAGGGGTTCTTAAGGTATCTTGCTGCTGTTCTACAGTTAAACCAAGCATACCATTGCTATAATGACTTTCAATTTTAAGATTAGGGTGACCAGAAGCTAAAAACCATTGATTAAAGAACCAATTCATATCAGTTCCTGTGACCTCCTCAAATGCAAGTCTCAAGTCGTGAATTTCTGCTGGTTTAAACTGGTTTCGTTTTAGATACAAATTCAGAGCTCCAAAAAAGGCAGAATCCCCAACAACGGCCCTTAGAGTATGTAAAACCCTTCCTCCTTTATTGTAGCTATGCCTGTCAAACATCTCCTCCCTATCGTGAAAGTGAAATCTGATTAAAGGTTCCTGCTTGTGATTTGCTTCATCAAAGTATTGCTTTTCTTCTGTTTCGGCATGTTGATCTGCCTCATCCTTCCCATATTTATGATTCAGCCACAGATATTCAGAATAATTTGCAAATGATTCATTTAATGGTAAGTTAGCCCAGGATTCGGCAGTTACTAAGTCGCCAAACCAATGGTGAAATAACTCGTGGGCAATGATTGGATCCCAGCTTTCGTCGAGCAATTCTCTATCATCAGATTGGAGAGCTTCCATAAAAACTGATGCAGAAGTATTCTCCATAGCACCTGACACAAAATCCCTTACTACAACCTGGGAATATTTATCCCATGGATACTTATATTTTAACAATGAGGAGAAAAAAGCAATCATCTCTGGTGTATTTCCAAAAATAGATTTGGCATACTTCCCATACTGAGGTTCAACATAATAATTGACTTTAAAATCATCCCAATCAAAACGGGTATCAGTCATTTTGTCCTCAATGATAGCATATTTTCCTATTGCCATCATAAAAAGGTATGGTGAATGAGGAAGATCTTGTTTCCAATAATAGGTGTTGGTTCCATCTTTATTGGCTTTTTGATAAACCAGTTCCCCGTTAGATAAAACATTAAAAGCAGAATCCACTGTAATAAACATCTCCTGAGTTGTTTTTTCATTTGGAGAATCTATGGTAGGAAACCAGCAAGAATTGGCTTCGGTTTCTCCTTGCGTCCAGATTTGAACTGGCTTTTGCGGATCTTTTCCATCTGCATTTATAAAATACAGCCCTCTATCATCAGTAATTGCATCACTCCCTCCCTTTTTAATTTCATTAGGCTTCGCTGTGTATTTTATTCGGATCAGAAAAGTATCTTTTCTTTGATAAACCTTATCAAGAGTAATATCCAGCTTTTCCTTATTATAGGAATATTTTAACGGAATTGCATTGGGAGTTACCAATTCAACAGAATGAATATCCATTCCCTTTGCATCCAGCACAAGTCCTTTTTGAGGATAAAAAAGAGGTTTAAAAGTTAAATAAGCTACGCCATTAAGGTATTGATTCTTCCAGTCGAATGAAACTTCCAGTTTAGTATGAAGTAAGTCTACTGGCCTTGTCCGTGAAGGCTGATAAGGTCCATTACTTGTCTTGAAAGTAGAAACACTTTTTTTCTCCTTATCAGCTACCTGTACAGTTTTATCACTTTTTTTCAATGATTTACAAGAAAATAATAGCAGCAAGAGGGGTATCAGAAGTAACCTCCCTGTTGAAACAGAAAAACTCATACTCAGTTGTTTTTTGAATGATTTAATTATATTTAAGAACGAAATAATGTTGAAATGTTAAAAATAAAAACTAGTAATCAAAATTTTATTGAGTTTCATAAAGAAGGTGACAAGCTTATCCTTAATGGAAGTCCTTTAAACTGGGACATTTCCGAACTGGCTTATCAAAAATCTTATCATATTATAAGAGAAAACAAAAGCTATTCTGTGGAAGTATTAAAATTCGACAAAGAGCAAAAGATTCTCCATTTAAGAATAAATGACAAAGAGCTTCAGATTACGATCCAGGATACCAGAGATCTAATGCTGGAAAAACTTGGAGTCAGCAATAAGAGGTCCGAAACTCTCAATGACATAAAAGCTCCAATGCCGGGAAAAGTTTTAGAAATAAAAGTAAAAGAAGGTCAAACCATAGAGAAAGGAGATCCTGTAATGATCCTTGAAGCGATGAAGATGGAAAATCTTATTAAATCTCCAGGATCCGGTGTTGTTAAAAGTATCCAGATAAAGGAAGGACAGAGTGTCGAAAAAAATCAGGTACTGATCAGGTTATAATTTAATAATTAGATAATCATTATTATATTTGCCAAGTTTGCGGTAAAATATCTTCTGAAATGAAATACAAAAGAATTCTTTTAAAACTAAGTGGAGAAGCATTAATGGGAAATCAAAAGTACGGTATCGATCCGGAAGTTCTCATGAGATATGCAAAAGAAATAAAGGCTGTAAGTGATAAAGGTGTTCAGCTGGCAATTGTTATCGGAGGAGGTAATATATACAGAGGAGTTGAAGCTGCGGCTACAGGAATAGACAGAGTTCAAGGCGACTATATGGGAATGCTTGCTACTGTGATAAACGCGATGGCACTTCAAAGCGCATTGGAAAACGTCGGTCTTTATACAAGACTAATGTCAGGAATCAAGATAGAACAAGTTTGTGAACAGTTTATAAGAAGAAGAGCGGTAAGACATCTTGAAAAAGGGCGAATTGTAATTTTCGGCGCAGGTACAGGAAACCCTTACTTTACAACAGATTCAGCAGCAAGTTTAAGAGCTATTGAAATTGAAGCTCAGGCTGTTCTTAAAGGAACAAGAGTGGACGGAATTTATTCATCAGATCCTGAAAAAGATCCAACAGCAACAAGATTCTCCAATATTTCATTTAAGGAAGTATATCAAAAAGGCCTTCAGATCATGGATATGACAGCCTTCACCCTTTGCAAAGAAAACGGTTTACCAATTATCGTATTTGATATGAATAAGCCTGGCAACCTTCTGAAGATTGCGGAAGGTGAAGATGTAGGTACACTTGTAACAATGTAATTTTATTATTATATAACTTATTTTTCCAAATGGAAGAAATTCAATTATATCTGGACGAAGCAAAGGATTCAATGCAAAAAGCGTTGAAACATACCGAAGCTGAATTCACTAAAATACGTGCTGGCAAAGCAATGCCGTCAATGGTTCACGGAGTTTCAGTAAACTATTATGGTATAGAAACACCGTTAGAGCAAGCGTCGTCAATTACCACTCCGGATGCAAAGACGATTCTGATCAAGCCTTTCGAAAAAAAGTTGATCTCTGAAATTGAAAAGGCTATTAAAGACAGTAACCTTGGTTTCAACCCACAAAATGACGGAGAAAACATTAGAATCTCATTGCCTCCCCTTACAGAAGAGAGAAGAAAAGCACTTGTAAAACAAGTAAAAGGTGAATCTGAAAGTGGAAAGATCGCCATCCGTAATATCAGAAAAGACACAAATGAAGAATTAAGAAAACTTCAAAAAGAAGGTGCTTCTGAAGATGAGATCAAAAAAGCCGAAGAAAAAGTGCAGACTTTGACTAATGACTTTATTGCAAAAATTGATCAGATTTTGGCTAAGAAAGAAGCTGAAATAATGACTGTTTAATTCAACATTAACGGTAGAGATTTTTATTTTTAATAAAAATCTCTACCTCTTGAGTTATCATATATTTCACTGAAAGATTTTTTTTGATTGACTGTCGGATGTAAGTGGCAGAAATATCCAGCAAAGGCGCTTCCACAAATCTAACATTTTTATGACTTTTCAGATCACAATCACCTGAATTAGGTCTTGGATAAACATACAATTCAAAATACTCCAGGATACTGTTGTAATTTTTCCATTTAGGAAGTTGGCAAAGGTTATCCTCCCCGATAATCAACACAAATTTATTTTGGGGAAATTTCTCCTGGATATAAGTGAGCGTATCTATAGTATAACTAGGCTTAGGCAAATGAAACTCCACGTCGCTTACACGAAATTTCGGATGATCCATAATTGCAAGGTTCACCATATCATACCTGTCAAACTCGTGAAGCAAGGTATTATTTTTTTTCAGAGGATTCTGGGGCGTAACTACATACCATACTTCGTCAAGATCGGCATGCTCAGCCATTACGTTCCCGATAATAAGGTGACCGATATGAATAGGGTTAAAAGAACCGAAAAAAAGACCAACTTTCATGCAGCGCTAATCTATCAGCCTTTTTGGGGAAAATTGATTTTTCCGGCAAGGAAATCATCTACCAGCTGTTGAGCATCTTTTAACGCTTCTTCCAAATCATTGTTAACCAAAGTTATATCAAACTGATTCTCAAAGCTCATTTCAAATTTCACCTTAAATAATCTTGCAGAAATACTTTCTTCAGTATCTGTTTTTCTTTCTCTAAGCCTTTGTTCCAGAACTTCCATAGATGGGCATTTGACAAAAATTGCCAAAGCTTTATCTCCGTAGAACTTTTTCAGACTAAGTCCACCTTTAACATCTACATCGAATACCGCACTTTTCCCTTCACTCCAAATTCGGTTAATTTCAGATTTTAAAGTACCATAGAACTGGCCAGGATATACTTGTTCCCACTCAACAAACTCGTCTTGATCCATTTTTTGTTTGAACTCTTCTGGGGTGAGGAAATAATAATCTTTCCCATAAGTTTCATTACGACCTCTTTTATCGCGCGTACAAGCGGAAATTGAGAACCCGAGATAATTATTTTTGGCAAGCAGATGCTTGACAATAGTCGTTTTACCAGATCCAGAGGGAGCTGAAAAAATGATTAATTTGCCATCTTCCATAGACAAATTTAAAAATTTTCATTCAATTTATCCTTAATATTCGCTATTAAGGTCGAAGGAACAGGCTTTTTTTCAATTTTACTTTTTAAAACCTCCTTTACATTTTTATCAAGATTATAGCTTTGATAACATGGCATGCACTCTTCTATATGCTTTTCCAGAAATTCTTTCTGACTGTCAGAAGCTTCTCCATCTATTAATAGATGAAGCGCATGCAAACACTCATTACATTCAGAGATTTTGTTTCCCTTATCCATTCGAGTTAAATTGTTCGCAATCATACGGAATTTTTCTTATTTGTTATAGCCCATTGTGCCTGCATAAGCTTTCAACTTTTCTTTTAATAAGTTTCGGGCCCTATGCAATCTTGATCTCACTGTACCGATAGGGATATCAAGAATTTTAGCCATTTCTTCATAAGTAAACCCCTCAAGGTCGCAAAGAATAATGATAGTTCTGAAATCCACGGCCAATGCATTGAGCGCAGTAGCAACTTCATCCCCAATCATTTCCTGCAAAGATTCAATCCTAAGGTCGGTAGTGATGCTTTCATCCACATCATCAGAGTTATAATAAGATTCTACCTCCTGATAATCAACCTTTGAAGGTTCCTTGCTTTTCTTTCTAAAATCATTAATAAAGCTGTTTTTTAATATTCTGAACAGCCAGGCTTTAGCATTGGTACCTTGCTCGTATGAATTAAAGAATCGATATGCCTTTAAATAGGTCTCTTGTACAAGATCATTTGCATCGTCCTCATCAAGGGTCAAACGATAAGCAAAATTATAAAGAGAATCAATTAAAGGCATAAACTCCTTTTCAAACTGAGCATCTTTCTCCGCTTTGCTTAAATCCTTTCTTATATTTTCTCTATTCTCTTCCATTTAAAGTATTATTTATAATTTTACTTAATGAATAAAGTAATTATCGTACCATATTTACGATTCCTTAAAGTAGAACATTAAAATTTCTGCATTTGTTGTGTTTCGTTTCTCAAAGAACACAACAATCTAATTTTCAACTACTTTACATAAACACAAATTATTATTACCCTTAATTAATGGATTCTCAAAACCGATATTATTTAATATTTGTAAGGATATGTCTTTTTGTCATAATAACTGGCATTTTTACAATGGATAGTATACATATTCTTGCAAACCAAGGTATATTAGCATTAACCGGACTAGCTCTACTATATTTTATCTTAAAAATCAGAAATTTCAATGTTTTCCTGGTCGAAAAAAGATTTTCTGTATTTTTTATAATTTTCATTGCTTTCATAATCAGCCTACTCCGAACTGATCCTGAAAATCAAAAGTACGCTGCATTGCAATTTGAATTACACTATCAATTTCTTGCTTTACCATTCTTATTTGCCGTACTTCCACCATTTCCGAAGAAGCTGTATTATGACATTTTTTTTATCTTCATGGTTATGGTATTCGTTTGTGCTATTGGAAGCACTTCTATTTATTTTCAAAATAAAGAATACTTCGATTGGGCATATGGTAAATCCCATCTCATTCCTACTCCGGTTAATCACGTGCGCTTTAGTCTCATGGTTACATTTTCTGTATTCCTATCATATTATCTATTAGAAAAAAACTACTTTAACGACTTTTTTTTCAAAGGATTAAACATAATTATACTTATATTTTTAATCTTTTATCAACATTTGCTTGCAGTTAGATCAGGGCTAGTCGCCTTTTATGTTGTTTTAATTTTAATTACCTTCTATTTATTAGCATCAAAAAACTTCAAAAAAGGCCTTCTCCTGTTCTTTGGTATTATTGCAATAATTGGAATATCATTCTTTTCACTGAATACCTTAAAAAATAAATGGGGGTATACAAAGTATGACTGGAACCTAAGTGACATCAAAGAAAAAGCTAACAATTATTCTATTGGCAAAAGATTAGTTTCCCAACAGGTAACGTTTCAGCTCTTCAGAGAACATCCAATATTTGGAGTTGGAGAAGGCAACCTTGAATCTGAAGTAAGAAAAGGATATGCAAAAAATTTCCCATATGTAGAGGCTGAAAACCGATTAAGTCCCCACAACCAGTATCTTAGAACTTTAGCAGCCACTGGCATTCTGGGTTTTATTATCTTTTTATCATGTTTCTATTTCCCATTATTTTCAAATAAAAATTATAGATCTAAAATTCTCCTGGCAATATATGCCATTACTTCAGTATCGTTTCTCTTTGAAGATACATTAGAAACAAAGACTGGCCTTACTTTCTGTTTATTCTTTATTATGTTCAGCCTTCATTATACGAAATCCATAAGGATGAACGTCAACAATAGCCTGACTTAATATTTACTGATAGCATTTGATTTAATTACATTTTGCAATTTTAGAAGAGAGGGTCTATGAACCTTTATAGCATATGAAAAACATTTTGATAAGCAGGACTGATAATCTAGGAGATGTTGTACTTACATTTCCTCTGGCTGCATATCTTAAACATCACTTTCCAAATTCCAGAATTCTATTTCTCGGAAAAAAATATACTTCAGATCTAATAAAGGCTTGTAATTCTATTGATGAATTCATATCTAAAGAATCACTTATAGAGGATTCTTCCTTATTAAAATCAAAGGATATTGAGGCTGTTTTATTTGTATATCCTGATAAGGAGGTTGCAAAAATCTGCAAAGAAAGTCGAATAGCTGTCAGAGTTGGCACTAGTCATCGTTTTTTTCACTGGTTATATGCAAACAAAAGAATTAGCTTTTCCAGGAAAAAATCTGATCTTCATGAAGCTCAATTGAATTTTAAATTACTTGAGGGGCTTAAGATAAAAGAAATTCCTTCAATTGAAACATTGGGAAATTTACTTGATGTATCTCCTAAATCTGAAATACCAAGAGTTGTACAATCAGAACTAGACAAAGGGAAGAAAAAAATAATTTTACATCCAAAGTCAAAAGGAAGCGCGAGAGAATGGCCTCTGCAGAATTACTTCTCTCTTGCCGGGAAATTAATTTCTGCCGGATTTACCCCGGTAATAACAGGAACAAAGGAGGAAGGCCAGAAAATACGTAATGAACAGGAAGACTTCTTTTCATTACCTGAAATGGTTGACCTGACTGGCAAAGTTACATTGGGTGAACTCATCTCAGTAATTGCAGCATCAGATGGTCTTGTGGCATGCAGCACCGGACCTTTACATATTGCGTCTGCACTTGGAATTCATACAATAGGTTTTTATCCTTCCATAAAACCAATGCATGCAGGAAGGTGGAAGCCAATAGGAAAATTTTCTACAGTACTCTCGCTTGATAAAGAATGCTTTGACTGTGCCAAAGGAGGGAATTGCGCATGTATAGAGACTTTTAAAACAGATAAGGTCTTTGAAACAATAGAGGGTTGGAACAAATGAATCAGAAAAGTATATCAGTAGTTATCCCAAATTATAACGGCAAAAAACTTCTTGAAGAAAATCTGCCTTCTGTTTATAATGCTCTTGAATATTGCAAAGCTGAATATGAAATCATCATTGCAGATGATTGTTCGACTGACGATTCCATTGCATTCCTAAGGGAAAGATATCCAGAAATTATATTACTCATTAATGAAGTAAACAAAGGATTCTCTCCTACAATAAACCTTGGCATAAAAGCGGCAACGAAAGATTTAGTATTTGCCCTCAATAATGATGTAATGCTCACTCCGGAATATTTTGTGAATCAATTCAAATACTTTGATTCTGAAAATACATTTGGAGTAATGGGCAAAATCATTGGAATGACAGACAACAAGATTCAGGATACTGCTAAATATCCATTTATTAAGATAGCTACCATTAAAGGTACTATTAATTATTGCCTTGAAAACAGTTCGGATTCTTTCTGGATCCCGAGTTTCTTTTTAAGCGGAGCTAACAGTCTTGTCGACAGGAAAAAGTTATTTGCATTAGGTTGTTTTGACGAAATTTATGCTCCTTTCTACAATGAGGACCTTGACCTTGGCATAAAAGCCTGGCGTCTAGGCTGGAAATGTTATTATGAGCCACAGGCCGTTTGTCTTCATCCAAATAGTGCCACCATTTCGAAATATCATAAAAGCAAAAAGATAAAAGTTACCTCATTCAGGAATAAGGTACTCCTGCATCTTATTCATTTGGAAGGATTTTATTTGTTTGCATACATTTTACAGGTATTTTTTAACCTTACATTCAAAATTCTATCCTTTAAGTTTTATTACATCAAAGCTTTAAATGAAGTAGTTCGAAGAAAAGATGCTATTTTGGCTACCCGTATGAAAATTAATGAATTAGCAAAAGCGTCAAGAATTAAAAAATCATTACCCGCTGTGGTAAAGGAAATAAGAAGACAATTAAACGGGAAAAAGATCGTCAAATTTTAGGGCTGATAGTTTACCGGCAGGAACACCTTCACTAAAATGGATATAATTTAATAACTTTGTTGAAGTTTATATTTTAGCTTACTATTCAATATCATGAAAATATACTTAAGGCTCATTGCTTTTGCCAAGCCTCTTGAAAAATTTGCAATTCCATATATAATCTTTGCGTTGCTGAGCATTATTTTTGGGCTTTTAAATTTTACCCTTCTTATTCCTATTTTTAATCTGTTGTTCTCTGAGAATTCTGCTGAATCTTTGAATAAAGTGACAGAATTACCTTCTTTCACATTGAGCTATGATTATTTCAAGGAGATATTTTATTATTATCTGTATAAAGCAGCTCAATCATCTGATCAAAAGCTGGCTGCACTTTTTTATATATGTGGTGTTATTTTCACATCAGTTTTGCTATCCAATTTATTCAAATATCTTTCGCAGATTGTGCTTGAAGACTTAAGAATTCATACCCTTCTGAATCTCAGAAAAACAGTATTTAATAATGTACTAAATCTGCACCTGAGCTATTTCTCAAATGAGAAAAAAGGTGATATCATGGCCAAGATATCCGGCGATGTACAAGTGGTTCAAGGATCCATCACAAATACTCTGATTGTTTTCTTCCGTGAACCGGTAACAATCATATTTTATTTCTTTGCGCTTTTCAAGCTATCTGCATCTCTGACGTTTTTCACGATTTTCTTTATTCCCGTATCTGGATTAATTATAGCTACAATTGTAAGAAAGTTGAAACAAGCTACTTCTGATGCTCAAACTTCAATGGGAATTATGTTGAGCATATTGGATGAGGCACTTACAGGTTTGCGTGTCATTAAAGCATTTAATGCTTTATCTTATGTTCAGGAAAAATTCCACCAGGAGAACATCAGATATTCAACAGCATCCAGAACAATGGTAAAGAAAAACGAACTTGCCTCTCCTGTGTCTGAATTGATGGGTGTTACAGTAGTTGTAGGAATTCTTTTATATGGTGGAGCAATGGTATTGGAAGGAAATAACTCTCTGAAACCTGAAGAGTTTATCGCTTACATTGCCATCTTCAGCCAGGTATTGAGACCGGCAAAGGCTATGACAGGCTCGTTTTCTCAGATACAACATGGCATCACTGCAGGAGAAAGAGTACTACAATTAATAGATACTGAGCCGGCCATCAAGAATAAACCTAACGCTACAGAACTGAAGACTTTTGATAAAGAAATTTCTTTTGAAGATGTTCATTTCTCTTATGACGAGCACAAAACTATCCTTAATGGTGTAAACTTTAAGCTACAGAGAGGTAAAACTATTGCATTGGTTGGACCATCTGGTGGTGGAAAATCAACCATTTCAGATCTTATTCCAAGATTCTATGATCCTACAATTGGCAGCATAAGAATTGATGGTATAGATATCAAAGATTGTACTGTAGAATCAGTGAGAGATCTGATGGGTATTGTCAATCAGGAATCTTTGTTATTTAATGATACAATCCATAATAATATTGCATTTGGAAAGCCGAATATGTCAAGGGAAGAGGTTGTCCAGGCTGCTAAGATTGCGAATGCGCATAACTTTATAATGGAATCCGAAAACGGTTATGATACTGTTATTGGAGATAGAGGGGTTAAATTATCAGGTGGACAAAAACAGCGTTTGAGTATAGCCAGAGCTGTTCTTAAGAACCCTCCGATCCTGATTCTGGACGAGGCTACTTCTGCTCTTGACACAGAATCTGAGAAACTGGTTCAGGATGCTCTAAACAATCTGATGAAAAACAGAACGACTCTGGTGATTGCACACAGGTTGAGTACCATTCAGAATGCAGACGAAATACTGGTTATAGAAAAAGGTAAAATTGTAGAGAGAGGTACTCATCAGGAACTGTTAATGTTTGAAGATGGAGTCTATAGCAAGCTGACTGCTATGCAGGCATTGTAAGCTGAAAGCGCAAAGCTGAAAGTATTAGAAGTACTTCAACTTTGCGCTTTCTTCTTCTATGAAATATAATAATCATTTTTAGAAATAAGATTTTAAAGCATTGGAAGTATTAAACCCTGTAACCTCTAGAGCTATTTCAGGAAAGCAACTTTTTCCATTTAAGTATTCCATATGTACATTGGTTACTAATCCTGACGAATATCAGGAGATGCTTCAGTCATTTGTAAATGCAGGGTTTAACACTTCTTTTTGTGAGTATCTTCATATTGACAACAGTCAGAGCAATGCCTACGAAGCATTTTCCGGACTAAATAAATTCCTTCAGGAAGCACAGGGAAAATACATCATCCTTTGTCATCAGGATATTCTTTTAAACTATGACAATCTTGATATGCTTGAACAGCGTATAGCTGAAATAGAAGCAAAGGATCCAAAGTGGGGCATCATTGGAAATGCAGGTGCTGTTGGAATTAAAAATAAAGTATATAGAATTACAGAAGGTGATGGTGTATTTCGCAAATGCGGACACCCTCCTGCTAAAGTTGTTTCTGTCGATGAAAATTTTATACTGGTTAAAAAAGAAGCGAATCTGGCTCTTTCCGGTGACCTTTCAGGGTTTCATCTTTATGGAACAGATCTTTGCATAATTGCCTCAATATTAGGATACAATGCTTATGTAGTCAATTTTCATTTGCTGCATAAAAGTAAAGGCAATGCCGACAAGAGTTTTTTTACAATTAAAGAAAACCTGATAAAGAAATATTCAAAAGCTTTTGAACCAAGATTCATCGAAACTACGATGACTAAATTTTACTTTTCCAGCTCACCTTTTCTGAATAAACTCATGAATACAGGGTTTATGATGTTTTGGATTCGTCAGTTTTTCAAGCTGAAATTCAGAAAAGATCTTAAAAGAAAAGTTCAATAAGGATTGTAGTATTATTTCTTTATTGTTGCTGATTTAAGTAACATCTGTTCAACAGAACTTGTTTTATTACAATCCTCAATTTGGGTGCAGGTGTCCAACATATTTTCCGCGTTTTTCAGACTATAAATTTTAATCCAGTCTACGGTAAAATACTGAGGAAATTTTACTTCAGAAATAGAAGGAGAATTCCCCAAAGCCAGGTTTGCAATCAAATACATCTCTGCTGATACGGAAGGAACATGATCGGTTACAGTTCTAATCTCCTTTCCATCGATGTAAAAAACAAGTTTATCTTTTAGCCAGGCGACAGAAAAAATATGAAAGTCATTGAAAAAGTCAGGTTGCTTTTCACAATATTCAATAAAACAACTCTGTCTATTTCTATTTCCATCACACCAGAAGACGTTATTTGTTCCGCATTTGAAATTATTACCCCAATACTCAAAGATATCTATTTCCCTGTATCCGTCGGCCTGAGGAGAGCAACTGCCATTCCACATCCAGAAAGCAGGCCATAAAGTCTGTTCTCTGCCCTCCGGCATTTTACATCTAATTTCAAACAGGGCATTTCCTTTCACCATATTTTTATAATGGATCCAACCGGAAGCATAATTATAAGTGATCCCATTAGAGGCTGTTTCAGATTTAGGAAGAGAGTCTGCTTTAATCAGAAGATTTCCACCAGAAACAGATAACTGTTCCCATTTATAAATTTGCAGTTCATCAGGACCGTGATTGTCTGCAAACAAGTACCAGTTTTTAGATAAGTCTTTGACAGAACCATTGAAATCGTCCAGAAAATTTAAGTTCCAGTCCATATAATTAATTCCACAAGGTTCTGATACTAATTCTGTCTTTTCATTTATTTCCGGTTCAAATTTTATCTCTGAAAAAGAATTAACTAAAGACTGCTGGCCAAAGAGTACTGACGAGTGGAAAAGTAAAATCAGGGTTTGTATATAGATTTTCTTCATGCTAAAATTCACAAAAGACCGCCTTATTTACTTACAACTACATTAAGCTCTATTTTGGTTATTAAATAATTCAACCACTTTCTTTAACAGACAGTACCGTTCTATTGGAAAGCGACGCTGTAAAACTTTTCCTTATTCAAAATATTTTGTAATTTTACTAACAGATTACGCGTTTTAGTTGATACTAATCTTTATCCTAAAGGATATGGTAAAAAAGGTCTTATCAATAGGATTCTGTCTTACATTACTTTTATTCTCATTTACTCCCTTAGAGCGTAAATCCCTAAGGGTAAAAACTATTGTTATTGATCCAGGACATGGAGGAAAGGATCCAGGATGCCTGAAGAACAAAACCAAGGAAAAAGATATAGCACTTGACATAAGCCTTAAAGTAGGTCAGCTGATTCAGGAAAACATGCCGGATGTAAAGGTTATTTTTACCAGAAAAGATGATCGCTTTGTAGAACTTCATGACAGGGCAGGTATTGCGAATAAGAATCATGCAGATCTTTTTATTTCAGTGCATGTGAATTCCGGTCCTGCCGGAATGCATGGGACAGAAACCTATTGCATGGGCCTTCATAAAACAGAACAGAACCTTGAAATAGCTCAGAGAGAAAACTCATCTATTCTGATGGAAGATGACCATAAAGAGAACTATGAAGGGTTTGATCCTAATTCTCCTCAATCCTACATTTTGTTCTCATTATACCAGAATGCTTTTATGCATAGCAGCATGAAGCTTGCCCATAAGATCGAAACTGAATTTAAACTTAGTAATAAGAGACATAGCAGAGGGGTAAAACAAGCAGGTTTTCTGGTATTATGGAAAACTTCGATGCCAAGTGTACTTGTGGAAACAGGTTTTATCACGGATACTACTGATTATAAACTTCTCAATTCAGAATCAGGCAGATTTGATTCCGCCTGGGGTATCTATAGTGCTATTGAAGATTACAAAAAAGACATTGAAAATTCAGGGTCAGAGTAATAGATTAAACTTCATTTTTATCATTATTCTGTAAAACCCAGCAGACAGAATATATATTAATTTATAAATGAACAATGTCTTTTTGGCAAAAGAGCTCATTCAGCTAATAAGGAATTTTTCTTTCAATAATATATTGATATCCTGAAAGCCACTTTTCCCATATAAATCTCAGGAGGCATCAAGAGGATTTTTATCTATTTATGATAATTTGAAATGGCCAGAAACTTGTCTTTACAATAAATCATCAAATGCTACAAAGCATTAAGAAAAAGAACCTGAAGAATCTTTGGGTGAAGTATAAATCAGATCATCATTGTTTTCATTATCCAGCTTCACTAATGCAGAATATTTCTTTGCCTTTGACAGAGACAAAGGCTTACGTTGCCTGAAAAGAGTTATATTTTTCAAGTCGCCAACCAGTTGATTTTTCAGATTTCTCCATAACGATTCCTTTTCTATCTCTATACCCTCTTTAAGATTTGCAAGAAATCTAAAGCTTATAACTCCAAGAATTACCGAGAATACAAAAGGAAAATCCCATGATTGCAAGCTTATAAAATGGATGGCCTCTTTCATATCAGGTCCTGAATAGTTAAAGCCTATTGAAAGGTCCTTCAGAGTAAAATAACCGGATACCATCCCTGACAGTAAAGGACCAAAGCCTGCAAAAATGGAGTTACTCATATTCATAGAAATAAGAAAAACAGATCCTTTTCCTTTTGGAGCAAGCTTTAGACCGATATTCCCGACAGCCAGAGATATTCCACCATTAGCTATGCCTATCATTATATGAATAATCACCAATAAAGGCAGCGTAAACATATGCTTAGCAGGAAAGGTGGTATAAGTCCATGTAAGAACAGCCAGCATATACAAAGGCACACAAATCCTGAGCACAGCCTTATTATTTAAAGTATCAGAATATTTACCCCAAAACCCCAGAGACAAAATAGTAATTAACTGAGCTAACACTGTAAGACCAATAACAATACTAACAGGATATTGCAACTGGCTGAGCAGATATACAGAGAAGAAAGGTGTAGCAAAATTTGAAGCCAGGTTCCACAGAACAGTAAAACCAATAAGTGTTCTCAGGTTTTCATTAGCGAAAGGTCTCGTCAATTCTTTCAAGGAGAATCCGGGGAATTCTTTCATAGCAGGTTCATGAGTTTGCGAAAGCAAAAAAGTACTGAGTAAGCCCAACCCACCTGCTACCAGGAAAAAGCAGCCGAAGACAAACCTCATCTTTTCATGTCCTGCAAAATGATCAAGTACAAATCCGGTAAAAAATGACACTGCGACTGCGAAAGCCTGTGCCCATCTGATTCGGTTACTAAAGAACCTTCCAAGCTGATCTGAAGGGATGAGGTCATGCATCCAGGAAGTCCAGGAACCGCCTGAAATAGCTCCAACAAAGTTATGAATAAACATAACCCCTATAAGAAGGTAAATCAACCAGCTTCCCTCGGAAAACAAACAGGCAACCCCCAATATCAGCAAAGGAAATCTTCCTAAAAAAAGAAAATAAAACACAGACCTTCCTTCTGCTTTTTATTTTATTCAAAAACCAAACAGAGAACAATTGAAAAAGATTGGCAAAAACAGGTATACAAGCGAGCAATCCAAGTTGAAAGCCCGATGCGCCTAATAATAATGCAAAGGCAATCAATACGGGACCGCCGCTAAAACCGGACATAGACTGAGAAACGATACCATCAGAAAGTACCAGTTTCTTTGCCCTTTCGATTGAGTGAAAATTTTCTTCCAAAGCTGATTAAACTGAATGTGGGAATACGTTTATAAACGCTAAAAAGCCGGAAAAAATTTCCGTAAAATAGCATTGACAGAAACAATTGTAATACTTATATTTACCGTAGACTTGATTGGTGTAGCTGTAAGGGATATAGGCTTTGTTTTAACTAAAAAATGAACTACCGATATGAAAACCTTAAAAGAATTTTTAAAATCAACCATTATCAACTTATGCATATTCAGCACGACTGTTATAGCTTTTTATGCAAGCGCTTTGTTCTTCATCATACTTCTTCTGGAAGAAATTTATTTTAATCGTCCCAACCAGGTTTTAAAAGAGGATTTTGAAGTCCTTATCCAGAAGCTTCATAATGCGCCGGAAATTCTTCGGGAAATCCTTTATCCAAATCAGGACAATAAAGGTGTAAAAATCGCAAAAGAAGGATTTTAAGCACCTAACATTTCAACCATTTCCTTGTTGTATTTTCAAAAGGTAAAATATGGAAAACCCCGAATATTTTGACGGACCTGAAAGTGAGGACCTTGGTGACATTGAGGATTCTAAGTTTGGAAGAAAAAGGCAAAACCTGGAGATGTTGCCAATCCAAGAACTGAGAAAAAGAGCAGAATTAAGAAAAATTAAAGATTTTGAAAGCCTTAATAAGCAAAAGCTTATAGAAGCACTACATAAATACGACGAAACAAAGCAAAAAAAGTAAAGAGGCGGAATCCGACATCGGACTATTTTTGTTCACAATATTGTTGAAAACTTTTGAAGAATATCAATTAATTTTAGAATTCAACATTATTGTCCAATACCCGAAATGCCGGATTTCGCACATTTACACGTACATACTCAATTTTCCCTTCTTGACGGAGCAGCCAACATCACTGACCTAATGAAAAAGGCTCAGAAAGATGAGATGAAAGCTGTTGCAATTACCGACCATGGGAACATGTTTGGAGTTTTCAAATTTGTTGCAGAAGCAAACAAATACAATGTAAAACCAATAGTCGGCTGTGAATTTTATCTCGTAGAAGACCGTCATAAAAAATCGTTTACCAAAACTGATAAGGACATCCGTCGCCATCAGCTCCTGCTCGCTAAAAATGCTGAAGGATATAAAAACCTCGCCAAGCTCTGCTCTCTGGGATACATGGAAGGACTTTACGGAAAGTATCCGAGAATTGATAAGGAACTAATCTTAAAATACCATAAAGGACTGATTGCTACCACATGCTGTATAGGAGCCGAAGTACCACAAACGATTCTAAAAAAAGGAGAAGAAGAAGGTGAAAAAGTCTTCAAGTGGTGGCTGGATCTTTTTGGAGAAGATTATTATGTAGAGCTTCAGCGTCACGATATTCCGGAACAGAATATAGTAAATGAAGTGCTTATAAAATTTGCCCTGAAACATAAGGTAAAAATTATAGCTTCCAATGATTCTCATTATGTAGATCAGGAAGATTCCAATGCACACGACATTTTGCTATGCATCAACACCGGAGAAAAACAAAGTACCCCTACTAACAAAGAATTTTCTGACGATAGCGCATTTGCCAAAGGAACCCGCTTTGCATTTTATAATGATCAGTTTTATTTCAAGACTAAAGCTGAGATGGGGAAACTTTTCCACGATGTCCCTTCCGCTGTCGATAATACAATAGAGATCGTAGATAAAGTGGAAAGTCTGAAACTCAAAAGAGATATTCTGCTTCCCAACTTTCCTATTCCTGATTCATTTAAAGTCAATACCGGGCCGGATGCAGATGTACTTAATCAGTGGGAATATTTAAAACATTTAACCTTTGAGGGAGCAAGAAAAAAATATAGGGAAATAACACCTGAAATCGAAGAACGCCTCAACTTCGAGTTGTTTACCATCAAAACGATGGGATTTGCGGGTTACTTCCTTATCGTCCAGGATTTCATCAATAAAGGAAAAGAGATAGGCGTATTCGTCGGACCAGGAAGGGGTTCGGCAGCAGGATCTGCAGTGGCCTATTGTGTTGGTATTACCAATATAGATCCGATCAAGTACGATCTGCTTTTTGAGCGTTTCCTAAATCCGGACAGAAAGAGCATGCCCGATATTGATACGGACTTTGACGATACTGGTCGGCAAAAAGTAATAGATTACGTTGTTGAAAAATACGGAAAAACTCAAGTAGCTCAAATCGTAACTTACGGTTCTATGGCGGCTAAAATGAGTATCAAGGACGTTGCCCGAGTGCTTGATCTTCCGCTTAGTGATTCCAATGCACTGGCAAAACTGGTTCCTGAAAAACCAGGTATTGAGCTAAATAGAGTACTTACCGCACCTATTGACGGACCAGGAAGCTTAAGTCAAAAAGAAGGCTTGAACGGCGATGACATGGAAGGAGTAAAAAAACTCCGTGAGATCCTGAATGGAAAAGATCTTCAGGCAAACGTCCTGAAAGAAGCACTTGTACTCGAAGGCTCTGTGAGAGGCACAGGCGTGCACGCTGCTGGTATCATCATTGCTCCCCAGGACCTCTCCGACCTGATGCCGGTAGCAACCTCCAGAGATTCCGATCTTCTGCTTACCCAATATGATGGTAAAGTGATTGAAGATGCGGGAGTAATCAAAATGGACTTTCTGGGATTAAAAACCCTGACAATTATAAAGGACGCACTTGCACTGATCAAAAAGAACAAAGGGCTGGAAATTGAGATTGATGAAATAGATCTGGAAGATCAAAAAACATTTGAGCTTTACCAAAGGGGCGAAACCAACGGAACCTTCCAGTTCGAGTCCGTGGGTATGCAGAAATACCTGAAGGAACTGAAACCCGATAAGTTTTCCGACCTTATCGCAATGAACGCCCTTTATCGTCCGGGTCCTCTCGAATACATCCCTAACTATATCCGCCGTAAGCATGGCAAAGAGCCTATCACTTACGATATAGCGGAAATGGAGCAATACCTGAAGGATACATATGGAATTAACGTTTATCAGGAGCAGGTAATGCTTCTGTCTCAGAAACTTGCCAACTTTAGCAAGGGAGATGCCGATGTTCTTCGTAAGGCCATGGGTAAAAAGGACAAGGCTACTCTGGACAAGATGAAGAGTAAATTTATGGAAGGCTGCCAGAAAAATGGTCACGACCTCAAAGTCAGTGATAAAGTCTGGACAGACTGGGAAGCGTTTGCCTCATATGCCTTTAATAAGTCTCACTCAACTTGTTATGCCTTTGTGGCATTCCAAACCGCCTATTTAAAGGCACACCATCCGGCGGAATATATGGCATCGGTATTAACTCATAACATGAGTAATATCGACAAGATCTCCTTCTTTATGGATGAGTGCAAGAAAATTGGATTAATAGTTCTAGGGCCTGATATCAATGAAAGTTCCATGACCTTTGACGTTAACAAGGAAGGTAAAATCCGTTTCGGACTAGGGGCAATCAAAGGAGCAGGAGAAGCTGCCATTGCAGCAATTATCTCTGAAAGAGAAGAAAACGGTCCTTATACAGACCTGTTTAATCTGGTACAAAGAGTGAACCTTCGTACCATGAATAAGAAAACATTCGAATGCTTTGCTTATGCTGGAGCATTTGATTCGTTCGGACTCCATCGTGCACAATACTTCTTTGTAACTGCAGAGAAAGATAATACAAGCACAATAGAAAAAATTATCAGATACGGATCTGCTTATCAGCAAGATAAAGATGCGAACCAACAGAGCCTGTTTGGTAGTTCTAGTAGTGTCGAAGTCGCTAAACCAAAAATTCCGGATTGCGAACCATGGAGCGAAATTGAGAAACTAAAGTTTGAGCGTGATGTCGTAGGATTTTATATTTCAGGCCACCCGCTTGATCAATACAGAATGGAAATTGACAATTTCTGTACTTGTCCTGCTGATAAAGTATTTGACTTTAAGAACAGAGAAGTTTCTGTAGCAGGGATAGTAGGAACAGCGAATGTCAGGCAAATGAAAAACGGTAAATCATTTATCGTATTCAGCCTGGAAGATTTTGATGGTAAAATTGAAATGGCTCTTTTCGGAGAAGATTACCTGAAGTTTGCACATTGGATAAAACCAGGAGAGTTTTTACATATTCGGGGCAAAGTGCAACAAAGGTATAACGGCGACCAATGGGAATTCAAACCGCTTAATATTAGCCTATTGGCTGATATCAGGCAAAAAATGGTAAAAGGAGTATCTGTAAAATTAAATATTCAGGGATTAAAACCAGAGACATTAAATAGTCTGGAGGAAGTAATCACAAGCAACCTGGGCAATACGGAATTAAAGTTTACGCTCTCTGATGATACGGAAAACATTCACGTTGAGCTGTTTTCACGAAAATTCAAAGTAGATCCAAACAATACACTACTCGACCAGTTAAAAAATCTTAATGAGGTGGAGTATAAAATTCTATTTTGATAGAAACTAAATATTTAAAAAAATAGTAAGTTTACGGTCTGGTAATAATTAATAAACCTCTTTTTATTTTAAAAATATGGGAAAAGCAATAGAAATCACAGACGCTAATTTTGAAGATATAACCAACACAGATAAACCTGTGCTAGTTGATTTCTGGGCTGAATGGTGCGGACCTTGCAAAATGATCGGTCCGGTTGTAGAAGAACTTGCTGCTGACTATGAAGGAAAAGCGATAATAGGAAAAGTAGATGTTGACAACAACCCTAACACTTCAGCAAAATTTGGGATCAGAAGCATTCCTACTCTTCTGGTAATTAAGAACGGAAAAATTGTTGAAAAACAAGTTGGCGCTGTACCTAAGAATGTTCTTAGCCAAAAAATTGAAGCTCATTTGTAATACTTAAAGGATCTTCATAAATAAAAAGAGACTGCCCTTTCAGGCAGTCTCTTTTTATTTTACCTGACTTCCATCCCTATGTATTTTTAAATTATCCCTTATGATAAAAACACAGATGTAAAGCCCACATCAAAGAGAACAAGGCGTCTAAAACAAATTTCATTTTGCAAAGCTTAAATATACATAGCTCACTATACAATCAAGATGAAATATATTTTATTATTGTTATCTGCTTTAACATCATGTCTTGATAGTCTTAAAGTAAAAAACGGGATTGCCTACGAAGCCAGCGAAGGATTAACACTTGCTAAAGACAGCGCCAATTATGATAAATTATTCCAAAGACTTGAGCGTTCAGAAGCTGACTTTTTCCTGACTATAAAGCCGACCAAACCTGAACCGGTGATCAAGAAAACACATAGAGTTCCGCTTACACAAATTCAAGTTAACGATTATAGAAACATAGATGCTGTTACTTCAAAACCTATGATTCAAAAAGTAGCAAATGAAAACAAAGATGTTGTATTAATTAAGGAACCGAACCTTGACGAACCAATCAGAAATGAAATTAAACCTATCATCATTAAAGATTCAGTTCTTCCTCTCATAAAGCCTGCAATAGATACTATATGGACAAAAAGAGATACAGGAGATACTGAATTTCAGGAAATGGATACTAAAAAGACTAAAAAGAAAAAGAAGTTTTTATTCTTTAAAAAAGAAAAATCTGAATCTGATTGATTGTGATAATTATCTTATAGGAGTGATCCAGTCTGAATGTTTGAAATGACTCCAGGTAACCTGGGCCAGATTTACCTTGGGATCAATGAAAACTTCAAGGTCTCTTCCATTCAAACTTAAATGAGAGTCGGCAAAGATCTGCACAGACTTCTCTCCTTTTTCTTCCATCTCATGTTTTAAATACTGCACATATTGCCATATCATATCAGGATCTGAACACATGGAGTGATACTGAGAAACTGATATTTTATGCTGAGGATAATCGTGCATAAGTATCCTTCCCTTCGCATCTTTTACAACAAATGATAAGGTACCATGCTTGGAATTTAACATCATTCTCCAGGCCATAGAATAACCTTCTTCATTCCAGTTTACATCTCCTTCATAATGGCAGTGGCGTAGTGGTACATAAATCTGAACCACCGCATAAAGCATAAGGATATAAGCTAGAGAAGGCTTCTTACCTTCCTCATCCAATGTTAAAGGAGCCACAGTCTGGGTTTTAAATAAAACCTTACCAACTAAAGAAGGAGGGAAATAAAGAATTAATGCACCGATCATTAAGAAAGGGAATGTACCTACCTGAAATACAATGGCATTAAAAAGATTAAAGAAAACAGCCATCACAGCAGCGTATTTCCTCGTTTTTGACCAAAGTAAAAGAGGCACTATAAAAAGATCAAAACAAAGTCCGCCATAAAAAACAAGATACTTCATGAAGTCAGATCTGAATAAGCATCCGACTATTGGCCAGTTGCTGCACTCAGCAAACTTGTATGAAAGTGGTTTCATAGCAAGCCAGTCTGGATTTACCTTTGCAATACCTGCGAAAATAAAGACTATCGAAATCTGAAATACTAAAATATAATGACACCATGCTGCACATTTTTTTTCTTCAATGACAGCTCCTCTTTTAACATCCAGCGAAAACCTTTTATGAGCAGGAATAAACATCATTAAGAACGCAAGCAGGACCATCAGGTAGTAATGGTTATTATAATGAGCCTTTTGCATGAGATAACTCCCCCACCACATAAAAGCAAAGAGAAGGGAAGCCAACCTGTAAAAATATCCTGCTGCTATAGCAAGACCAAGCAATGCCATTACTATATAATAGAAATACATTCCATTGCCAGGGAAAGGCTTTAGCCATTCAATGCCGATATAGTTGAATACATATTTTGGTTCAATAAAAATATCATAAACCCACCCAGTAAGTATTGCCCCAGAGGTTTCAATAAATATGATAATTCCAAAGACAATTCTGAAAGCAACAACTCCGCTATTGTCTATTCTTTTGAACAGGCTCTCCATTTGAAAAATATAATACTAAAAATCGCAAAACTACAGAGTAAAAACAAATACCATTCAGCAGATAAAATAAAAGCCCGCTAAAAATAACGGGCTTTGTAAACAATGAAATTAAACAACAAATCAATTCTTTCTTAGCAAACTATCTAAACCTGCATTAACCCAAGCCTGTTTTTCTTTATTATAAGTCCAGGTAAGATTTGGAAATTCCACATAAGTGATATCGTTTTTATACTTTTCGATATTGCCTTTTGTGATATATTCCTGAAGCAAGATTACACCTTTATCGTGAGCTTCTTCATCAGACAAAATAGGTGTCAGGAAGATCTCTTCAAAGTCTGTAATTTTGCCATTTGCATCTTTTCTGAATTTTCCAGCCTCCGCTCTTTTGTTGGATTCATAAAGACTTGGCACCCTTCTTATTACCATAAAATAACGAAACCCTTCTTTATCAATGTAGTATTGATCTAATGAAAAAAATCTTTTGCGTTGCTCATATCCCTCTCTGAATTGTTCTTCAAAACGTGTCTGCGTATTGGCACCAGCCTGAAGTTTATCCATTTGAATAATCAGTGCAGTAAGCAAACTATCTTTTTGCCCAGCAGTAAGAAGGTTTTCCGGATTAAAAGACTTCGTACAAGACAAAAATACACTAGTTAATAAGATAAATATTATTGATTTCTTTAGCATGATCTCTCCTGTTTATAATGCTTCAGATATTTAGATTATAAAAAAGCCGGAAACAGGTGCTTCCGGCTTTTAAGGAATTATTTGATTGGATTTTAGTAAGCTTTGTTTTTAGGATCAAACTCTGTCCATCCTTGCATCCAGTTATTAGAACCATCGAATGCACCTACGAATGAAGTTTGCTCAAGACCTGCAGGTACCGCTTTAGAACCTGAAAGAAGAGGCGAACCTGCTTTCAATAATGGATTAGGATTAGAAAGTTCGAATATGTTTGCAACATTTGAACTTGAATCTATCTTCTGATTAACTACACCAGCAAAGTAATCTGCTAGGTTAAATCCTGCAAGAGTTCTATTGTTAGCAGCAAAACCTGTTGTATCATTACCATTGCCAGAACTGAATGCAGCAAGTGTTTTATATCTGCTTAAGAAGTTACCTGAGAATTTTGAACCAGAGTTAGTTTTCTCAAAATTTACAGCAGTTGAAAAACCAATGATAACGCTGTTATAAATTGATTGTGAAGTATTTCTTCTTAGGTGAGCTCCCTGACCATAACTTCCGCTGATATCTCCAAATGTATAATTGTATATTTTCTTTGATGCAGAAGACACAGCCTTTACTTTGAAAGCATAAGGTCCAAGAACTGTTATGTTTGAAAACTGTGCAGATGTTAATGGAGGATTTGTAGAGGCACCAGCATCGTTATCTGATTCGAATCCGTTTGAAAGAGAAATATCAGCTATACTGGGATCCCTTACTACAATACCATACTGAACATTACCGGAGAAACCGTTATCTGTATCGAAATCATCATCCCAGCTTCTATAAGCTACTAGATATTTAGCATTTACAGTACCTCCAAACCATTCGAAGGCATCATCACCAGAGAAAGATACCTGAACGTGATCAACTTTAGTTGAACGACCAACACTTCCGAAAGTTAAACCGTTCAATTCGTTATCAGGAGAAAGAGCTATACCAGCAAACTCAACTCTTACATATTGAAACTCTCCTGAGTTATCATCAGCATCAGTACCACCGTGTAAACCATTATCACCTGTAGAAGCAGTAACACCCTCTATTTTAACATTTGCACCACCATTATTAGGAGCTTTTCCAAGTATTACTATACCTCCCCAATCACCATAGTTTTTATAACCTGATGGTGCAGCAGAAGTAAAGATAATTGGATTGCTGGACGTTCCAGTAGCGTGAATTTTAGCTCCTCTGTTAATTATAAGAGCACCTTTGGTTACTTTATCTCCCATAATGACAGTTCCTGCAGGAATAGTCAGCTCAGCAGGAGCAGCAACATAAACATTACCTCTCAGTATATATTTTTTTCCTGCATCAAGAGTTAAGCTTTGAGTTATAGTACCTTCAAGTGCAACATCATTTGATGGAGATACAGTAGAATCGTCTTTATCTTTTTTACATGCAACATTTACCGCCATTAACGCAGCAAGAAAAACAGATGATAATCTTTTCATAATTTAATTTGTTATTTGTTTTAACCTTTAAAGCTTCACAAAGCTAAGCTTCCAGTATTAAGCAAATGTTATGCGTTTGTTAGTAAATATTAAAATCAAAGGGCCTTTGTCGTTAATCGACAAAGGCCCTTTTTCATTCAACGAAACAATATCAATTAAAAAGAATAAGATATACCAGCTGTTATATACTGCCCCCTTCTGTTCTTCTGAAAATACCCATCAACAGATGTGATCTTTGAATCAAAGTTTGAATCATACATCAATTTATACTGCTGATTAAAGATATCCTGAATTCCAAATCTCACAAGGAATCTATCAGTGATGCCTTTGGTAACAGTTAAATCCATTACATTTCTTGGCATTTCATAAATGGTTGGAGTAATGTTATTTCCAACAAGGAATATTCTCTTACCAATAACATTATAGAGCAATGTAATCTGCCAACGTGTATGAGGGTTGTTGTAATAAAGACCTGTATTAATCACGTATGGAGACTGCCCCTGCATTGGCCTTGACTTTTCTTTGATATCTGTATCTCCAAGGTCTACACGACTTCTTATAACAGAAGCATTTGACACCAGACTAAGGTTTTCTAAAAACTTACTATTGGAAATGAAAGCCAGAGATTTTCTAAGCTCCAGCTCTGCTCCCACACTGCTTGATTTTGGTGCATTTCCATAGGTGAATACAGGTAAAGATGCTCCCTGCTCGTTATAGATTTCTATGGGATTAATAAAACTTTTATAGAAAACGCCCAAAGCTATATTCTCAGAAGGTGTAGGATATAGTTCCCACCTCAGATCATAGTTGTTAATGTTTGCAATTTTTAATTTTGGATTACCGACATAGTTCACGTTATATTCAAAGTCGTAATATGAAAAAGGTGCAAGCTCTCTGAAATTACCTCTGTTAACAGTCCTGCTGTATGCAGCTCTTACAAGCATCTTTTCACTGAATGTATAGCTAAGATTGGCAAATGGCAGTAAATTCGTATTCGTAGAATTAACTTTGTCATTTGCATTGAATGATGGTGTAGTCAGCTCCTGATGATAGTTCTCCAAGCGTAGTCCTGTTGAAAGATTGAAATTGTTAAGAAAGCCAAAAGAAGTTCCGACATATCCTGCAGATAAAAAGCTGTTGGCCTGATAAGCATCTGTCAGGTTGGTTCCCTCCTCTATCACCAGCTTATTGTGGGCTATATTTCCCGGACCAAATATCTGGTCAACAGGCTGACCATTAAAATTCTGATTTTCCGGTAATGAAGGATTCTCAAAATCAGCCCATTTATAGGATAACCATCTTGCTTCAAAATCTCTTTTCTTATATTCAAAATAATAACCACCTTTTACTATGAATGGCTTAGTCGTATCCGAATCTCTGAAATTATGCACAAGATCTCCGCTTGTCATCACAAGGTTTTCATTCATATTGGAATAAAATCTTGCAGCATCAAATGTAGAAGCTGAAGATGGAATCTGTATCTGAAAAGCCTCATTCGATCCTGTAGGTCTTTGAGATCTTACTCTTCTATAATCAGGTTCATTTCTGTTTATATTACTATAGCCTGCAGTCCAGATAAATTTAGTCTTATCATTTGCAAGATTATGCTCACCCTGCAACTGGCCCATGTAGATACCTCTGCTTAAATACCAAATGGCAAGATTCTGCAGATCGTATTTATTCATCAGATCAACTCCATTTCTTTCTGTCGTCTGGCTCGTTCCTAACCTTGTATATAAATTTCTGAATAAAATTTTATTTCTTGAATTGCACTCAAATGTCCAGTTTGAAATAAGTCCAATGTTAACATTTTTTGAATACTGAGCATCATTTATACTCGTTCTTTGAGGCGTATTCTGAGTGCTTTCATCATATGCATCATATGAAGCCCTTGAAATCTTGAAATATGTATAAGCATTGGTATAGTTTACTGAAGATATGTTTGATACCTTAACACCTTTCACAAAGAATTTTCTTGAAAGATTAATATTGAATCTCATATCAGGCAATGCTGTTACTGATTGTGTACTCCATGAATTCTTGAATGACTTACTTACATCAAACAGCTGATTGCTATAGTAGTTTCTTAAATTGTCTTTTGGAAAACCTGAAGGAAGACCTCTTTTGGAATCAACTCCAATGAAATCAGTTCCGCTGCCTTTCTCAAGATGAAGGCTATTAAAAGTTGTCCCTACTCTGTCAGACAGAGAGAATCCTATCTGAGTAACATTAGTATCTACCATATTTCTGGTATAAACTTTAATTACTGCACCTGCGAAATCACCTGGAAGATCTGCAGCACCAGATTTATAGATTAATAGTCTATCCAATAGTCCGCTCGGTATCACATCAAATGAAAAACTTCTTCTGTCAATCTCAGTGCTTGGAGCCATCATATCATTAAGCATAACTGCATTGTATCTTTCACTTAATCCTCTGACAACAACGAATCTATTGTCTACAACAGTAACTCCCGGAATTCTGCGCATAACGTCTGCAGTAGTTCTGTCCTGCGACTTACTTATTTGTTCTGCAGAGACTCCGGTTACTACTTCCTCACTTTCTTTGATTTCCTGCACCACAGCTTTTTCACTGTTGGTTACCTTAGTTCCTGTAACAACTACTTCAGCAATTTGCTCAGGATCTGTTTTCATCACTATATCAAGCTTTGTCGTTTCATCTGCTTTGATGATTACATTGTGCACCATCTTATTTTCATAACCAAGATATTCGACTTTGAGAGTGTACGTTCCAGCCTTTACCCCTTTAATCAAATAATCACCTTCAATACCTGTTGCGGTTCCGAGCCCTGTCCCTTCTACGAATACAGTTGCTCCGATCAATGATTCACCTAGAGAGTCTTTTACAATTCCTGAGACACTGCCTGTTTGAGCAAACACATTGCTTTGTGTAAAAACAAGAATTGAAAAGAGAAAAAATAAAATAGAATAAAACTTATTCATATCAGTTTGGATTTGTTTTTCTTTATCGGCAACAAAATTAAATAGAACCGAACTGATAAGACCTCTATATACAGTTAAGGAAATATTAACAAATTATATCCAATGTTAAGGCAGTGTTAAAAAACGCCAAATAAAGAATACACCTTACCTGATGTGACCGCACCGCTATTAACAATTTCTTAACATAAACTTTAAGATTTGGGAATAAAAATGAGAAGCATCATATTTCGCTCAACAGGAATGATGAATAGATGCTCATTGAATTGATGGCAGCAATAATAGCAATCAATAAAAAAGCGAAAGCCCCGGTGGAACTTTCGCTTTTTAATCAGATTATTTTTTAGAGTTAATTCTGTAAAACTTTCTTTGTATTCTCTATTGCTCTGAAAGATTCATTATAAAATCTGTCCATGAAAATCTTAGACAATTTAAACTGTTCTTCATCCAGAGAATAGTACACCCTTGGCCCATCTATCGCACCTTTAATAAGTCCAGCTTCTTTAAGATCTTTAAGATGCTGACTGATAGTTGACTGGGACAATGGAAGTTCATTAACGATACTTCCGCACAAACAAGGCCCTTTTGCAGCTAATAACTCCATAATAGCGAC
This sequence comes from Sporocytophaga sp., assembly GCA_024707265.1. Lineage (GTDB taxonomy): Bacteria > Bacteroidota > Bacteroidia > Cytophagales > Cytophagaceae > Sporocytophaga. Next base: position 787,374 of record JANQAB010000003.1, read on the forward strand.
TCTGGCCGGATGAGCAAGAGCTTTTGCCAATACAGAAATTTTCACCTGATGCGCCTGAAATTCATTCCTTTTTGTAATAGCCATGTGAAAAAATTTTATATCGCAATTTTACGTTCTTTTATCAGAAAAACAATACATTTTTAAAATAAGCATTAAATTATTTCTCTTTACCTGTTTTATACTGCTGTAATTTCCAGAAGGAACTTGATTACATTTGCGATGACATATGAAAGTTATATCGCACGATCCTTACGCTGCACTGAGAATAGCGGACTTCAGATTATTTATCTTCTCCAGATTATTTTTGACATTGTCTATACAAATGCAGACAGTAGTAGTTGGATGGCAAATTTACGACCTGACAAAAGACCCGCTTGCATTAGGTCTGATCGGACTTGCAGAGTTTCTTCCTTCTATCTCTGTTTCCCTGATTGCCGGACATATAGCTGACATAATACCTAGAAAAAGAATCATCCTGGCCTGTATGTGTCTGTTACTATTTTGCACAGGCTCGTTGTTTTATTTTACAACTGACCTTTCAACATTCCTTTCCAGGTATAATGCCTTGCCCATTTATATAGTAATCTTCATAAGCGGATTTGCAAGAGGATTTATAGGACCATCACTTTTTTCCTTTATGCCACAGCTGATTTCGAGAGAGATATATGCCAATGCCATCACCTGGAACTCAAGTACCTGGCAGGCTGCTGCTGTCGGAGGGCCAGCACTGGGAGGAATTATATATGGATTCCATGGAATCAGCATTTCCTATTTTACAGATCTCTCTCTTATGATTATTGCCATAACCCTCATGAGCTTGGTTAAAAGCAGACCTGTACCTCCTTCCGATGAAACTGCAAGTTCTGTATTTGAAAGAATTAAAGCAGGGATCAAATTCGTATTCACCAATCAGCTTATTCTAAGCGCTATCAGTCTTGATCTTTTCGCTGTACTGTTTGGAGGAGCGGTAGCACTGCTTCCCATTTTTGCAAAAGATATTTTAAATGAAGGTCCACAGGCTCTCGGATATCTAAGAGCCGCTCCTGCCTTAGGGGCGGTGACAATGGCAGTAATCATGGCTTATAAGCCTATAAAACAAAAGGCCGGGTTAAAAATGCTAGGTGCAGTAGCCGGGTTTGGACTGGCAATGATTGTATTCGCGGTTTCTAAAAACTTCTGGCTATCGTTTGCAGCACTACTAATAAGCGGAGTTTTTGATTCTATCAGTGTCATTATTCGCTCAACTCTTGTTCACACACTTACTCCTGAAAGTATGAAAGGAAGAGTAAGTGCAGTTAATAATATATTTGTAGGATCATCAAATGAACTTGGAGCATTTGAATCAGGTGTTGCTGCAAGATTTTTAGGTGTGGTGCCTTCTGTCATTTTTGGAGGATGTATGACATTGCTTGTTGTTCTGGTAACCCGTATAAAAGCAAAGAAGCTTGAATCCCTTGATCTGGATTAAGCTTCTTTCTTTAAACACATTAACTATTAAAATCAATTATCGCTTAAAACAATATTTTGTAATTCCTGTCTTTTCAATACCATTTCATTCAACTCAGGATGCTCTATCAGGTAATTGGCAATGTAAGAACAGGATGTTTTAATTTTTAAGTTATTCTTTTTAGCAAACTTCACTACATGTTCTATCACTTTTTTAGCGATGCCTTTGCCCCTCAGATTCTGGGGAACAAATAAAACACGCAGGTCGATTATGCCGTCAAATCTCTCGTATTTAAGTGTTGCGCTGCGGCCAGCTATATCTATGTAAAACTTTTTATACTGCTGATCATGATTAATTTTAAGCGTCATCTCATCCTCCTTTTTCAATTTTTTCAAAAAACGTATATAACTATTTAACCCTCCGAAAAGTCAAATTGTTATACACGTTAATATCTAGGAAACAAAGGATTTTGAGAATTTCGTTCAATTAAGTACAACTTTCCATTACCCGATGCAAATGGCTGTCTAAAGCTTAAATTTGGCTATGGAAGAAGATTTTCCCAATAAGCCTTTTTTTACCAACCAACACGATATTAGATTCATCCAGAAAGAGCGTATAATCCCTTACAAGAACCAGTTTATCCTGATTAGGCAGTACTATATTTTTTACAACCTTACCAGACTTCCTGTCGAATGAAATCATATTAATAGAGTGAGGAGCTGCATCCATTCCTTCAGTTGAGGCATACAGGATCCGGATATGATCTTTAGGAGAATTATCAAGAACAAATGAAATTGTATTCAAACCATCATTCGCAGGATACACCTGATTTTTTGCCAGGTAATTACTCCATTGTTTATCACCATCTTTATTGAAAGAAAAAAGGATGATTCCCTCCGCCTGCACGTGACCAAGTAATTCAACATTATGAGATTTATCAAATGCATCTTTCTTTATATGAGGATATCCATCTGCATAAAGATCTCTTTTTTCAAGGGCCATCATGACTGATTTATCAGCATTAACGATAAAGTGAGTAAGATCGTAATCCATCCAGTTCTCCTCACCTTTCAGGCCTTTATTCTTCTTCCGCTCCTTTGATATTGTATTTTTCATCTCATCCGTCAACTCTTCATAGACAATCATATCAATGCTCTTCTGGGTAAAATTACATTTTGTATATTTCACACCTGTTAGTTTCTCCTGAGAAAGTTCCAGATTGGCGATATAGATACCATCATCCTGAAAGGATATATGAAAATCATCTTTCTGATGATTTGAACCGGGAAACTCTATAATGTCAAAATCTTTGCTTTCTAAGCTATATCTGATAAAATTAACCTTTCCATAGTTATTTACATTAATCAGATAGATCAATCCATCATTATCTACATATATACCATTATTAACGAAGTCATTATCAATACCAACTTTTCCTCTTGACAATAGATTACATTGGTTGTCGTATACACTGACACTGGCAGTCAGATTTTTCTCTCCATAATTAAACACATAGGAAACAAACTTTTTATTGTCAGGGGAAAAGTGAACGTTATGCTTATATTCGAAGGGGGTGACGAAATTATGGTTAGCATGTTCGCAAACCACATCCAGGAAAGTTTCCTTCACTTTTCCCTTATGGGGGTGCATTTCCCATTCTCCTACATCATAAGCCTCCAGCTCTTTAGTCCATGTTCTTGAGCCATTTGAAATATCAAAACCATATGCTTCCATTCTGGTCTTTTTTTCTGTTTCATTATGAATGACGGAAAGTAAAACCAAATCTTTACCGTTATAGAAAAGATCTTTGTAATCTTCGTAAGCCTCAACATTGAGACTTACCTTCCATAATGAATTCAACTCATTGTTATATCTTTCAAGAGAAAATTCTGATTTCCCCGTCAGACTGCCTTTTACTTTGGCTAACGTAATAAAATCAGTATCTGAAATCCGGACAATATCATTTCTTCCGTCGGGCTCGGAGTATGGGCTTCCTAAGCCAAATTCCTTGTTTAACAAAAGGGTTTGCGAATGTAAAGCTGAAGTAGGTCCTAAAAACAGTACAAGGACAGTTAATAAAAATCTCATAGAATATCGGTTAAAATGGAGACCAAATTTAACCAATTCCTGTTTTTGAAAAAAAATATTTAGGTTAGTTCTCCGTGAATCTTAATAACTTGTGGAATAATCAGATGAGCTTCATCATTCAGAATACTATAGTCCGCCAGCTTTTGTTTCTCGTCATCTTTCATTTGCCTTTCAAGAATAGCCTTAATGTCTTCCTGTGTCCTGAACGGGTCCCTTTTTATTATTCTCCTTATTCGAAGATTTTCGGGAGACAATACCAGAATCGTTTTATCGAGATCCTTGTAAGAACCTGCCTCAAAAAGTAATGCAGCTTCTTTAAGCGTATATGGAACGTTTGTTTGAGATAAATGCCAGTCTGCATAATCTTTCCCCACTGCAGGATGAACTAAAGCATTGAGCTGTTCCAGTAAAGCAGGATTATGAAAAGCTTTTGATGAGATCAATGACCTGTTAAGTTTTCCTGCGGAATATGCTTCCTTTCCAAAAAGCGCGGATATACCGTGAATCACTTCACTGTTATTTTCCATCAGCCATTTCGCTCTGTCATCTGCATAATAAACTGGTATGCCCAACACTGAAAACACCCTGCTGACAGTTGTTTTACCACTGCCAATGCCACCAGTAATTCCAATCTTCAAAATCTGCTTATTCTTCATCACTTACTTTAATGAAAGCGGGGGTAAAATAATAGCTGTAAACAAAAGATGGTTTCTTAATCAGTTTTACTTTAATAGTCTTGTCCCGATTCACATTATGGTAATCTACTACCACCTTGAAATCTTCTTCCTTTGCCTGGTTTCTGGAATTTTTATTAACAAAGTAAGACAAGATGACAGTTTTTTCAGATAACTTTTTTTCCTTCAGGGAAATTCACTTTTTGAACCGAAAGGACAATATTTTCTTTGTGCACTTTCTCTACTTCAAATTTGACTTTAACCTTAGGTACGCTCAGAACAATATCAGGAGAGTAAGAAGTTTCAGTCTTTATATCCTCATCAAAGGAAGAGGAGATATTCGTCTGAGGGATAAATAGGTTTAAAGTATCGGGAAAGTCCTTTACCTGTGAATAGCCCCCCCGGACAGTGAGTGTATCGGGAAAAATCTTGACTGGCCCGACAATCATGTAACCTGGAGCCATAGAAATTTTTGAAGTGTCAGCAGCTATTATAACTTTCTTCTTTCTGAGTTTTTCGAATGGCAGATACAAAGAATCGGTTAATACATAATTTACCCTAAGGTCATCCAGTTGCTGTTTCACAATTTGGTAAAGCTGCTCGGAAGACATGTATTTCTTCTTAGGCACCCGATTGATTTCAATGTGAATTGGGGCGGTTTTATACCAAAATGTTTTCCTAAAAAAATTCCATCCATAACCAGAAGCATTGATTCTGATTTTGGATGGAAGTTTTTCGACAGCTACCAGCTTATCTTCCGGATAGTCGAATATTATTGGGTAAGTAATATTGGAAGTATAATCATCATTCATAGCATTTAAAAACCAGAATGTAGTGGCAGCTACAATACATAGTATTACTGCCCTCCAGTCTGCTTTGATACCCAATATGAACTTACCTTTACTCAATCGGATTAAGATTTGGCAGCAGGAGTCTGAGTTCTTTTAGTTGCCTCAGCAGAAATTGCTGATTTTTCAAATTTAAGTCTCACACCTTTATCTACTTCCAGAATGATAGTATCGTCGCTTTCTACACTGGAAACTTTTCCATGAAGACCTCCAATTGTAACGACATCATCACCCTTCTTAACGCTTTCTCTGAATTCCTTTTGTTCTTTTGTCTTTTTCTGTTGTGGTCTGATCATAAAGAAATAGAATACCACAATGATAACACCGAAAAAAACAAGGGATACCCACTGATCTCCTCCTTGTTGCGCCTGCAATAAAATGTTTAGGTTCATAATTTAATTAGTAATGTAATATTTAGATTTTATTGGTTTTTATAAGGGCCTGACAGATTCTTTTTTGTAATTACTTCCGCCTCTATTTCCAGCTTTGTTTCTGCAGGCTCAGTGTTGGCAAATACTGTTACTGTTTTGCTGATTTTTCCTTCTTTTCCTGAGCTATTGTATTTCACTTCCAGCTTTCCTTCCTGCCCTGGCTGTACAGGCTCTTTAGTCCATTCAGGAATGGTACACCCACAGGAAGCCTTGGCATCTCTGATAATAAGAGGAGCTGTTCCTGTATTTTTGAAAGTAAAAGTATGTTCTACAATTTCTCCTTCGTTGATTTTACCGAAATTGTGGCTACTTTCAGCAAAGGTTATCTGAGTTGCAGCAAGTTCTTCTTCCTCTTTCACATCTGCAGAATCTCCTGTGGTAGATGATTCAGTTGATTCAGAAGTTCCGGTTGATTCCTCACCTTTCTTTTCGCATGCAGAAAGCATCAACGCTCCTGCAAGACTCAAAGAAAATATTAGTTTAAAAGCGCGTTTCATATATAGGTGTTGGTTAATTAAAATGTATTAAAGCTTCTTTATAACATTTTTTGTAAACTCTTTGGTTGAAGCCTTTCCTCCAAGATCACCAGTACATTCATCTTTGACAGAAAGCGTCAGATCAAGAGCTTTATCAATTTTTTTTGCAATTGCGTGCTCTCCCATATGCTCAAGCATCATTACAGAAGATTTAAGGATAGCTGTAGGATTTGCAATACCTTTACCTGCAATATCCGGAGCCGAGCCATGAACAGCTTCAAATATTGAAGCTTCCTTTCCGATATTTGCTCCGGCAACAATTCCCAAACCACCGACAAGGCCGGCACAAAGATCCGAAAGTATATCACCGAAAAGATTGGTTGTAACGATCACATCAAACCTTTCTGGTCTGACAACCAGCTGCATGCACATGTTATCGATAATAATTTCGTCTTTCTGGATATCGGGATATTGTTTGGCAATTTCTTCGCCTGCCTGAAGGAAGAGCGCTCCAGCTTGTTTAAGGATATTTGCTTTATGTACCAGAGTAACCTTTTTGCGGCCGTTGTTTTTAGCATACTCAAATGCCTCTTTAACAATCTGGTAACACCCAACTTTAGTTACACGAGCTATTGAATCTGCAATACCCAGGCGTTCGTCGTAATATTCCAACCCGGAATAAAGTCCTTCTGTATTTTCTCTTACAATGACCAGGTCTACGTTTGAGAATTTAGTAACCAGGCCTGGAATATTTTTGCAAGGTCTTAAATTGGCATAAAGATCAAACAGCTGGCGGAGCTGCACATTGATACTTTTAAACCCCTTGCCTACCGGAGTTGAGATCGGTCCTTTCAAACCGACTTTATTCTTTTTTAAAGAAGCTATCAACTCATCTGGTATAAGTTTTCCGCCCTTGTCGACAGAAATTTGGCCAGCGTTTATTTCCTCCCAATCGATCGGAGCGCCGGCTGCACTGAAAATTTCCTTAATGGATTCAACAATCTCCGGGCCTATTCCATCGCCCGGAATTAGAGTAACCAGCTTCTTCATAATTCAAAAATTTAGGGACTTTATTTAAAAATTACTTACGACCTTTTATCTGATCTATCAGGCTTTCCACATCTCCCAGAAGCTCCTCTGCTCTAACTTTTGTATCGTTGATTACCTTTTGCCCTTCTGCTCTGGCTGCAGTATGAGGCAAATCTTTTTCTTCCATTAACTGAGCAATAAGTTCCTGAAGTTTGGTTTTATATTTATCAAGCTGAAAGCTTAATTTATCTCTGGTATTTTTTCCTTTATCAGGAGCGTAAAGGATACCAATGATTGCGCCTGCTGCAGCACCGGCCAGAAAAGCCAGGAAGGTTTTAGAACTTTTGCTCATGTCAATATAAATTTATATTTATAACTTTTTAGTCTTTTCTAAAAGCTAAAAGCGGAAAGCGGAAAGATTTCATCCTAAATACTTCAACTTAGCTTAGCCTACACCATTCATTCCAGTATTAGCTAATTGACCCACTTAAGGTGATAGCTTCTCGATTTAATGAATTTCCCGCTCTTAAAATAAAAGCCTGCCAGAGGACAGGGAGACGCCAGCATGGCGTCTCTACGATTAGCTTTCCTCTTTTAGCTTTAAGCTTATTACTTAAAACTTATTTGTTGTCTATCAAGCCTCTTCCGCTTTTCTTAATAACCCCTGATTTCACCAACTCTTCAGAGACTTTATCAAGTACACCGTTTACAAATTGTTTGCTTTTAGGTGTACTGTATTCTTTTGAAATTTCAATATACTCATTAATGGTTACTTTCACAGGAATACTCGGAAAATGTATCATTTCTCCGATGGCCAGTTTAAGGATAATTTTATCTGTTGCTGCTAACCTTTCAATATCCCAGTTTTTAATCTTATCCTCAACAAGTTTCTCCAACTCCTCTTCACCAGCTACAGTTCTATCATAAAGTTCTCTGTAAAACTCCTGATCTTCCTCCCAGTTGCCTGAAATTTCCAATAGCTCAAAATCCTCCGGTTTGTCCTCTTCTATTTCCTTCAAGGTTTTAACTACCAGACTTTTTATGATAGACTTATCTTCTGTCCAATAAATATCACCCTCTTCGAAGAACCCATCAACAATTTTACTTTTGAAAATCAGTGTTTTTAAAAGATAAAGAACAAACACTTTATCCGTTTCAAATTCAGAAGGTTTCATTAGATATTCCCGATATTCTTTATCCGGGCGGACAATATCCCTGTAAATACTTGCAATTTCCCCTTCTTTCCAGCTGATGTTCTTTTTGATCCTTGCAGCCTCAATATGTTTATTCAACGCTAAAGCTTCAACCAACTTGTTTTGTTTCAGTTTGATCTCATTGAGAGCATCTTCCGGAGTAATGATAAATTTATTTTTATTCTTGTTAAAGTTAAATTCTGCCTCTTCTGCGATTTTATATGGCAACATCAGAAATTTGATGTATCTCTCATAGATTGAATTTACATTTTCACCCAGCAATACTCTGAAATATTTGCGGTCTTTGTCGACCTGCTTCTTGAACTCACTTCTTGCATTCAGGACTGCAACTTTTACTTCAGGATCAGATTCAGTATCAATAACACTCTGATGTAAAAAACTTCTTTCGTATACCTTTTTGGCATGCTCCTTTTGTTTGTGCAGCTTTTCATAGTCTGGCCTTTCCGGGGCATTCAGATCCGGAGCAAATTTTTCATCCATGTAATCTTTTCCCAGCTCAAAATTTGACACTTCAGACTGACTTAGTGCATAGAGCGTTTGCATCACTTTTACTCGTAATAGCCTCCTGTTTAACATCGCAGAATTGTAAAGAACGTTTTTTGTATTTTTATTTTAAATTTCAGAATCTTCCGGACTTCAACTTTTTAAACTTTATTTAGTTTATCTTTGGGTCGAATACCTTCTTAAATCCTGGGAGCAATATTAGTTTTTTTTTTCACTCCTTTTCAATTTTAAGAAGGGGTGGATTTTAAAATTAAGTATTAATTCGTTGTGAAGGAGTTAAATTACCTCAATAAATATTTCTACAAGTACAGAACCCAATTTCTACTTGGACTCGGCTTTATAATTTTATCAAAAATTTTTGCTACCGTACCTGCTGTAATTGTTCGGTGGGCAATTAACTATGTTACTGAAAGTTACAACAGGACCAGTACGAAAGGAATTGAAAAAATATTTTTTCAGACTGATGACTTTACCTATAACATAGCCATTGCCGGACTTGCCATTATAGGGATGGCAATACTCAGCGGGCTTTTCCTTTATTTTCAGAGGCAGACTATAATAGGCACCTCAAGGCTTATCGAATTCGACCTCAAAAACGAAATTTATGAGCATTACCAGACTTTGCCCCTTAGTTTTTACAGAAAAAACAATACCGGAGACCTCTTGGCGAGAGTTTCAGAAGATGTAAGCAATGTGAGAATGTATTTAGGACCTGCAGTGATGTACATCCTGGATCTGATCGTACTTTTTGCGGTCACTGTTCCTATCATGTTTTTCGCAAATTCAAAACTTACATTATATGTATTGCTTCCGCTGCCAATTCTTGCGCTTTCTATATTTCTGATTGAAAACCTAATTGTTAAAAAATCTCTGGCTATACAAAAAGAGCTTTCCGCGCTTTCGACATACTCTCAGGAATCTTTTTCCGGAATAAGAGTGACTAAGTCATTTGTCAGGGAGAACAAAATTGCTCAGGGATTTGCAGATGCCAGTGAAATATACAAGGCTAAGTCTCTGGAACTTGCAAGGGTAAATGCATTCTTCTTCCCTGTTATTTTAGCCTTAATTGGTTTAAGTACAATCATGGTTTTATATGTGGGAGGTAATGAATTGATTGAAGGAAGATTACACTATGGTAATATTCCGGAATTCTTTTTGTACATCAACCGCCTGACCTGGCCAGTAGCTTCTCTTGGCTGGACGACCAGTCTGGTGCAGAAAGCTGAAGCCTCACAGGGTAGAATCAATGAATTCCTGAAAACAAAGACGGATATAGTTTCTCAGAAAAATTTCACCAAAAATCTTGAAGGAGAAGTTGAATTTGACAATGTTTCCCTTGTTTATCCTGATACCGGAATAACTGCCCTTAATGGTGTTTCCTTTAAAGTAAAGGCGGGAGAATCTCTAGCTATTATCGGAGGAACAGGCTCCGGTAAATCTACCATTGCCAATCTTATGGTAAGACTTTACGATAGTTCGCAAGGAAGCATCAAAATTGATAATGTTCCTATAAGGGATTATGATATTCAATCCTTAAGAGCACAATGTGGATATGTCCCTCAGGATGTCTTTCTGTTTAGTGATTCCATCAGAAATAATATAGCATTTGGTTCGTTGTTCATAGGAGAAGATCAGGTCATAAAAGCTGCTAAAGATGCTGATCTGTACCACAACATTGTAGAGTTTCCAGACAAGTTTGATACTGTTCTGGGAGAAAGAGGAATTACCCTTTCTGGGGGACAAAAGCAAAGATTGTCCATTGCCAGAGCTATATCGAGGTCTCCTAAGATTTTGATTCTTGACGATTGTCTTTCTGCTGTTGATACAAAAACAGAAAACACTATTCTTAACAACCTTAAGAAAATCATGAAAGACAGAACCACCATCATCATTTCTCACAGGGCCTCTTCAGTGAAGCTTGCGGATCAGATAATTGTTCTGGAAAATGGTGAAGTTGCGGAAAGAGGCAACCATGAAAGTCTGATGAAGCTTAATGGAATTTATAAAACTTTATATACCAAACAGCTGGAAGAAGAAAATAAGGTTTAATGAATTACCCATTGCATAAATAAAAAAGCTAAGCGTCATGAATGCTTAGCTTTTTTTATTATAGATACAGCCAGTCTTAATATATTTTTTTCATGGCTGATAATAATAATCTTACTTTTTCACAAACCTTAATACCTCACCTTTATCAGTCTTTACAAGATATGATCCTTTAGAAAAAGATGATATATCCACTGTTGAAACAGCCTTGGCTGAAGCAACAAGATTTCCGAGCGCATTATAGATCTCTACGTCAGATGTTTGATTTAAATGAATAATGCCTTCTTCAGCTGGGTTAGGATAGATCATTAAAGCATCCTGATTGCCTGGAGCATCAATATTGGTAGTAACAGAACCGGCAACCAACTCCAGCGTGGCGAAAACATCTGCATTAATATACCCATTGTTTGCTATAGATTTTTCCAGGTAGCGGGAGCCTATAAAATTTTCTCTTGTCTGCTGTCTGTCATTATCACAATAAGCCAAGTTAAAACCCATTATCTTTCCTTCATTCAAATTTAAAGGAGTGTTGTTTTGTCCAAAAGCAAAATTATCACCGAATACCTTTACAGAAACTTCCCAAGTATAGGTTGTGCCTGATTGCGTCTTAGCAGAAGTGATGTGATCATTAAATAAATGAGGCTGCTGATCTGTACCATAGTCTGCCACGTCAATATTGTTGATCGCCATGTGATAGGCAAAAGCGTTAAAATTAAACTGATGATTTCCTCCTGATTTATTTTCATCTAGGAAAAGTTCCAGGCAGTCATCATCCCAGAAGTTAGTAAGTGCAGGAGAATTCACATCTCTTAAAATATCATCGGTAATTTCCGCCAGCAGATATAATCGATCTTCTGTCCAAACTATTTTGTACCTGCCGCTGAAATCCTCCGGTGTTACAGGATTACCAATATAAACATTGCTGATAGGAACCCAGGCTGCGTCATTCCATGCAGCGTCATTGGCATTTCCATCAATAACAGGAGCTGAAGCGGCTTTAGGAGCCTTGTAGTGTTCTGTATTTGATTCCGGCTGAGCAAAAAGCAATTGCCCGAATAAAAGAGATAAAACCAGTAATGAAAAAGGTTTTGTATAAATCTTCATAGGGTATTGGGGTTATAGTTGAATGTTTGTCAGGTGATTAATAATAAATTTATCAGAAGGGATTTAATTACTCACTTCACTTATTGTAAGAAAAAGAAAGATAAGAATTTATAAAACAAAGTATTAAATAAAGGCAAAAAAATATTAAAAAATAAACATTTAATTATATCTAAATGGTAAAGAAACAATTCTTTATCCATTATTAGTATTTTAAACAGCTGGAACAAAGTTACATGGACACTAACGGAAAAAACGGAACAAGCTCCAACCTGGTCTTTCAGCTTTTAGCCTTCCGCTTTAAGCTTTTAACTATTTCACCACCGGAATCTGTATCACAAACTGTCTTTCTTTGGGATAAATTTCCAATGCCGGAGAGGCTTTTACAGTTATATTTTGTTCTTCTCCAAAGGCCTTAATTTTTTGATAAATGTTTGCAGGAGCTACCAGGAAATGTGCATTTACTGTTGCTTCCACTACCTTTCTTTCATTAATCCTCAACATTGAATAACCTTTTATCGGAGCAATAGAATCTTCAAACAGCAAGCCTACAAAAGCTTTTATGGTATCGGTTCCTTTTTCAGTCTCATTATAAAAATAACCTGCAACTACCCCATTTTTAAACCTTCCTGACTTCAACTTTTCTGCATCATTAAAAAGCTGGCCAAAAGCCTGATCAGCTAGAATACCATGATATGGCCTGCCCAACATATAAAAAGTGGGAGCTACCTTTACTTTAAAAACAGGTTCATTAAATCCACCAAGCGTTTTGTATCCATAACTTCCTAGTACCGCTGCTAAAAATATTACACCAATCCAGATTAACAGTTTTTTATTCATTATGCTTCCAAAAGGTTTTTATATTGAAGTTTGTTAAGTTGAGCGTACAGCCCCTCCCCTTGCAATTAACTCTTCATGTTTTCCGGTTTCTTTAATTTCACCTTTATCCATGACTATAATTTTATCAGAATTCCTTATTGTAGAAAGCCTGTGTGCTATTATAATAGATGTTCTTCCTAACATTAGCTTTTCTATGGCTTTCTGAATCAACTCTTCCGTTTCTGAATCAATAGATGAAGTCGCTTCGTCCAGCACTATGATTTTAGGATCATAAACCATAGCACGGATAAAGGATATCAACTGCCTCTGTCCCACAGACAAAGTTGCTCCTCTTTCCTGAACATTGTAATCCAGGCCACCAGGAAGTCTCTCAATAAAACCTCTTGCACCTACGAGTTCAGCTGCTTCCCATATCTTTGCATCACTTATCGATTCATTCCTTAAGGTGATATTATTTCTGATGCTGTCGCTGAAAAGAAATACATCCTGAAGCACCATGGAGATCTGAGATCTTAAATAATCCAGGTCATACGTTTTTAAATCAACCCCATCTACCAGGATTGTTCCCTTATTGATATCATAGAACCTGTTTAAAATATTAATGATTGATGATTTTCCCGCACCAGTAGCGCCGACAAAAGCAACCTTTTCTCCTGCTTTTACATCAAAAGAAATATTTTTTAAAACATAATCTTCTTCTGAATAAGCAAACCAAACATTCTCAAACTTTACTTCACCTTGAAATGATTGAGCTTTATAAGTTCCATTTGGAATAATGTCTTCTTCGTTATCCAGTAATTTAAATATCCTGTCTGAACTAACAATCCCCATTTGCAAAGTGTTAAAGCGGTCTGCAATCATTCTGATCGGACGGAAGAACATGGAGATATATAAAATAAATGCGACAAGATCTCCGAGGCTCACCATTTCCTTCATCACTGCATTAGCGCCATACCAGATTAAAAGTCCAGTTCCGATTGCTGCCATGATTTCTGCCACAGGCATATAGATTGAGTAGTAGAGGACAGACTTCAGATTTGAAACCTTATGTTCCTCATTGATTTTTTTAAACTTCTCAAACTCTCTTTCCTCACTGTTGAAGATCTGAACAATGTTCATCCCTGTGATATGTTCCTGTACAAAAGCATTCAGACGGGCTACTGCAGTGCGCACTTCATTGAATGAGCTTTTTATTTTTTCCTTAAAAATATAAGTGGAAAGCAACAATAAAGGCAACATGGAAAGGCTGTACAAAGTAAGTTTCCAGTTGATATAAAACATTACACCAAGTATCGTTCCGAGCTGCAGTAAATCTGCCAAAATGGAAGCCAGCCCTTCACTGAAAACATTCGATAAGGTTTCGACATCTGACACGTTTCTTGTAACAAGCGTACCGATAGGAGTGCGATCAAAAAACTTCAGTCGAAATCTGACAAGATGTGAAAACAATTTAATTCTGATGTCTTTGATTACAGTCTGCCCAAGCCAGCTGGCAATAAATGTATGCGAATACTCTACAATCGAATGCAAAGCCAGTAGCCCCAAAAGCAACAGGACCATATTTCTAAGACCTATTGCATCACTGTTCTGAACATATGTATCGAGCGTATATTTGATAATCAAAGGCTTAGCCGGCCCCAATATTGCTGAGAGAACGGTAAGGAAAATCAGAAACAGGAAGGATCCTTTGTAAGGCTTCAGGTATTGAAAAAGTCTGTTCAGGATCTTCAGATCAAATAAATTCCCACTGATCGTTTTATTATCTTTCACAATGCTTCAATTATTTTGAGCAAAAGTAATCTAAAAACTAAGAGGAGTAAAAGAAAGTTAAACCCCATTTTTCCTTTTCCGCCTAAAGAACCTTATTATTAATGCTTTGATTAAATTTTTCTTCTTTAAAATTATTCTTTCAGAAAAATTTCTTTCGGGTATTTCACTTCACAAAGAAACAATCCTTCCGGAGGTACTGCGCGACCTGCAGCTTTCCTGTCCTTTTTATCAAGGATTTCTTTAAATTCTTCGATTGAAATTTTACCCAATCCTACCTCTATAAGGGTACCAACTAGAGCTCTGACCATTCCCCTCAAAAACCTGTTGGCTTCCACATGAAATATCAATAATTCTCCCCTTTCTTCCCACTCAGCTCTGTATATCGTGCAAAGGAAATTCTCCACCGATGTTTTAACCTTACTAAAACTCTGAAAGTCATAATAGTTATACAGCAAAGCAGATGCTTTGTTCAGAAGAGATATATCCATAGGACGAGGGTAAAAGTAGGAGAACTCAAACAAAAAAGGATTTTTCACCCTTGATATTCTGTATTCATATCTTCTTGAAATGGCATCGAATCGGACATTTGCTTCTGAATTCACTTCAAAAACTCTTTTTACTGAAATATCTTCAGGAAGCATTCTGTTGATTTTGTATAAATGATCCTGGGTAAGGTCTTTTTCCAGCTCTACTTGGACAAATTGCTGCTCTGCATGTACACCGGTATCCGTCCGACCACTTCCAAGAGTATTTATATGATCTCCGAACAGCACATTAAATACCTTGTTTATCACCTCTTGCACCGAAACAGCATTTTTTCTGTATCTGCCAGCCACTGTAATTTGTCCCCTTATAGGCAACCTCTAGAAAATAACGTTTCACTTTACCTCCACTCAAAGAAAGTTGTAATTTAAAACAAAATGATATTATTTTTGCTTTTCGCAATTTAAAAACGATCCTAAGATGATTCAAAGAATCCAATCAGTCCTTCTCTTTTTTGTGGCAGTAGTGATGGTGCTTACATTGTTTTTTCCTATTTGGGAAAAAACTGAACCTCAGACTGGCCTGAAAATCATTGTAAATTCCTTTAAGGCATACGAGACCACCAACCCGAACGACGTTGTTTATGCATCCTCCTACATAGCGGCGATTGCAATAGTGGCAGCGGTGACCGCTTTGATATCTATTTTCAAGTACAAAAACAGACTGTTTCAGATGAAGCTTGGTCTGGTTAATTCCCTTCTAATGTCTGCTCTCATCGGCGCTAATGTTTATGCCATTCATGAGGTTAAAAAGATAGGTTTTACCCTTTATGAAGAAAGCTTTGACATTGCTTTCTTTTTTTCCCATAGCCGGTATTATCCTGAATATGCTGGCAAACAGATTTATCAGAAAAGATGAAGAGCTTGTAAGATCAGTGGACAGACTGAGATAGTCCAATATTTAAAAATAATTTTCGTTTATATATCAGCAGAATGTCAGGGAGCATCTTTAGTTTTCTGACATTCTTTCTTTTTAAGCTGTAGTAATTCAAGCTTATATCCAAATTTGTCGTAATCGTCTTCTTTTGCGCCAAAACCATATAAATCCTGGAGCTTATGCAATACACTAAAATTCTATTGATACTTTTCACTCTTTTTCAATCATTAAAAAGTTTTAGTCAGGATGAAAAGCTAATCAAAAAAGCGGACAAGCTTTTTGAGGAAAAAAATTTCTTTCAGGCGCTCGGACAATATGAACAGGCTCTGGAACAGAAGAAAACCGATCCTTATATTAATTTCAGGATAGCACAGTGTTACCTGCTGACGTCTCCCAAAACCAAGGCTCTGAAATATGCAGCCGATGCTGTTGCCAACTCAGAGGCTCCAACCAGTGAAATGTATTTCATTCTTGGCCAATCCTATCATCTTAACCACAACTTCGATAAGGCTATTGAAAACTATAAGAAATCTGATCCGGGTAACAAAAATAAAAGAGCAATATCCAAACTCATAAACGAATGCGAGTACGGAAAAGGTTATATTAAAAACCCTGCTGATTATAAAATTTCAAATGCCGGCCCCATTGTCAATACACAGTTTCAGGAATATCTTCCTTATATCACTCCGGATCTTTCCGAACTTTATTTTACTTCCCGCAGAACAGGTTCTACTGGAGGAAAAAAGGAATATGATGGGCTTTATTTTGAAGATATTTATGTAAGTCAGAATAAAGGAGGAGCCTGGGATACCCCACAAAATATGGGAGCCCCGGTTAACTCCGATTTGCATGATGCCTGTATAGGAATAGCTCCGTCGGGAGAAACAATGTTTATCTACAAAAGCAGTAACGGAGGAGATATTTATATTTCTGAGAAAAAAGGAAATCAGTGGACCAAACCTGAACCCCTTTCCATTAATACACCCTTTTTCGAAACATCTGCATGTCTTTCTCCTGATGAAAGAACCTTGTATTTTGTAAGAGCTGAAAACTTTAAGGCAAACAGAGACATCTACTATTGTTCAAGAACAATAGGTGGTAAGTGGTCTGTACCTAAAAAGCTGGAAGGCATCAATACACCTTACGACGAAGATGCTCCATTTATTCACCCTGACGGAAAGACCCTTTATTTCAGCTCCAAAGGACATTCTACCATGGGAGGTTTTGACATTTTCAAATCTGAGAAAACTGCTTCCGGTGGATGGTCCACGCCTGTAAACCTAGGATACCCACTTAACACCGCGGGAGATGATGTTTATTTTGTACTTTCTGCCAATGGTAAAATCGGTTATTATTCTTCTGATAAAGAGAGCGGACAGGGAAGGCAGGATTTATATTCGGTGAGAATGCCGGTAAGCGACGAACCCGAACTGGCACTGCTCAAAGGAACTGTTAAAGATGAAACGGGTAAACCTCTGGATGCAGATATCACCATTACTGATAACTCAAGCAGAGAGGTAGTTGCGAAATTCTCCTCTAACAGTGCAAACGGAAAATATATGGTAGTGCTTCCATCAGGTAAAAATTATGGGATCACGATTGAGAAAAAAGGAAAATTATTTTATTCGGAAAATGTCTTTCTTTCAGAAAAAGACGGATATAAAGAGTTAAAAAATGATGTTCAGCTTCAAAGTGCGCAGTCTGGTGCTACGGTAGTTCTGAAAAATATCTTTTTTGATTCGGGTAAATCTGATCTTAGACCTGAGTCAACCATTGAATTACAGAGGCTTGTCAAGCTGCTACAAGAAAATCCTTCCATAAAAATTGAAATCTCAGGGCATACTGACAACACAGGAAATGCTGATGCAAACCTTGCTCTATCCAGGACAAGGGCTCAAAAAGTCTCGGAATACCTCACCTCTGCCGGCATATCCAATAACAGATTGATATACAAAGGATACGGCAGCACAAAGCCAATTGCTGACAATGCTACAGAAGAAGGCAGACAAAAGAACCGAAGAACAGAGTTTAAGATTTTGTAGCTTTTAGCCATAATGCATCTGGGAAAATCCCGATAATTTTATATCATTTTCTTATATTTGGCGGATTTTTCGAATAAAAATCGAAATAGTGAATATCTATTTCCGCGCCACTAAATAGTAGGTAATTGATATTCATCGGGAAAAACAGAATTAAACACACTTATGAAAAAATTAACAGAGCTTGCTTCCTGGCAGAAACTAAAAACGCATTTTGACCAAACCAGTTCTCTGCAGATGCGCGACTTGTTTGAGAAAGATCCATCTCGTTTTGACAAGTTTTCATTAAAGTTTAATGACATACTTGTTGACTATTCTAAAAACAGAATCACGGAAGAAACTCTGAAACTCCTTTTTGATCTTGCAAAAGAAAAAGATGTAAAAGGATGGACTGAAGCGATGTTCAAAGGTGAAAAGATCAATAACACCGAAGGCAGAGCTGTATTACACGTGGCATTGAGAAACAGATCAAACACGCCTGTAATTGTTGATGGCAAAGATGTGATGCCTGAAGTAAACAAGGTGCTTGATAAAATGAAAAAAATTCTGTGAACAGGTCAGAAGCGGCGCATGGAAAGGATATACAGGCAAATCTATTACTGATGTTGTAAACATAGGTATCGGAGGCTCTGATCTTGGTCCTTACATGGTTACTGAAGCATTAAAACCATATGCAAAAGCAGGTCTTAATGTTCACTTTGTTTCAAACGTAGATGGTACACATATAGCAGAAACACTTAAAGCTGTAAATCCGGAGACTACACTATTTATCATTGCATCTAAGACTTTCACAACTCAAGAAACTATTACCAACGCTGAATCAGCTAAAAGCTGGTTCCTTGCAACAGCGAAAGATCCAAAGGCTGTGGCTAAACATTTTGCAGCGCTTTCTACAAATGCCAAAGAAGTATCTGCATTTGGTATAGATACAGAAAACATGTTCGAGTTCTGGGACTGGGTTGGAGGAAGATATTCTCTATGGTCTGCAATAGGCTTGTCAATTGCCGTATACATCGGATTTGAAAATTTTGAAAAGCTTCTTGCAGGTGCTCATGATATGGATAACCATTTCAGGAACGAACCTCTTGAGAATAATATACCAGCCATCCTTGCATTACTAGGTGTTTGGTACAACAACTTCTACGGAGCAGAGTCTCATGCAATACTTCCTTACGATCAGTACATGCACCGCTTTGCAGCATATTTCCAGCAAGGAGATATGGAAAGCAATGGCAAGAGAGTTACAAGAGACGGAGATGTTATTGAAGGCGTGTATCAGACAGGCCCTATCATCTGGGGAGAGCCGGGAACTAACGGTCAGCATGCTTTCTACCAATTGATACATCAGGGAACAAAACTTATCCCTTCTGACTTCCTTGCTCCTGTGCAAACTCAGAACCCGGTAAGCGATCATCATGAAAAACTTTTGGCAAACTTCTTCGCACAGACAGAAGCTTTAATGAAGGGAAAAACAGAAGCTGAAGCAAAAGCAGAGCTTGAGAAAGAAGGATTAAAAGGAGAAGCTTTGGAGAAACTACTTCCACATAAAGTATTTCCTGGAAACAGACCTACGAACTCTATCTTCTTCAAGAAACTGACACCTGAAACCCTTGGTGCACTAGTGGCGATGTATGAGCACAAGATATTTGTACAAGGGATGATCTGGGGTGTTAATCCATATGATCAGTGGGGAGTTGAACTTGGCAAACAACTTGCAAAAAAGATCCTTGCAGAACTTCCTGGCGATACGAAAGTAACCTCTCACGACGCTTCTACAAACGGTTTGATCAACTACTACAAAAGCAATAAGGCTTAGTAATATTAAAAAAAATAGGCAGAGGCAACCCGAACAGGTTGCCTCTTTTTTTTATACTTTCCATTGCAGTCTGTACTCCTTACCAGACGGGCGCTTTTCACTTTTACAAAAAGTAAATTCCTTCCAGACGCCAATAAAATCAAAGGCCCTAACACTTTCACAAACATAACATTTCCTGCTCCTGTTCTTCAAATAAGAGGAACATTTACTCCCAACAACTTATGAAGAAGATCTTATTAATTCTTATAACATATATACTTGTAATACCTGTTACGCATGCTGAAGCTATTGAAGATGTAAATACTTATAGAATTACAATGCTTGCTTCTATTGGCACAATTGTCTTATCCATATTTGTTTATT
This sequence comes from Sporocytophaga sp., assembly GCA_024707265.1. Taxonomy (GTDB): domain Bacteria; phylum Bacteroidota; class Bacteroidia; order Cytophagales; family Cytophagaceae; genus Sporocytophaga. Next base: position 807,479 of record JANQAB010000003.1, read on the forward strand.
ATCTCATCTGGAAATCCGGAAATAATGCAGGAGCAAAGAACAAAGTCAAAAGAACTACAGTGCAGGCAGCGAAAATTAATCCTAAAGCAGTACCTCCTGTACAAAAGCAAAAAATGGCAAGCTGAGGTTTGTCTTTTACCAGGAATTGCTTGCGGGGTTTTGCATCAATTCCTGTTTTTTTTATTTAGTTCTACCAACTTTTTTTTCACAGGGATCCACCCAATGGTGACAAAATACCACTCCTCCGGGAGACTTGAAAAGAACTTCACAATAGTAAGATAAGAGACTTGGAAAACAGCTTCATCCCTGCTCACAACCTATAAAAAATTTAAACTAAAGCAGAAACTTAACAAAATAAAAAATCCTTCCCTTTTAAAGATTTAAAGAAGAGAAGGATCCAAACTTATATCAATATTCTGATGATGATTTAATCTATATAAGACTCCAGAAGCTTGGTTTCTTCAATGCTTTCTATTGTTACCTCTTCGATAGTTGCAGGGATCAGCACAGAGTCTCCCTTCTGGATGTTTACGGACTTTTTCCCGTACTTAATAACTGCCTTCCCTTCGAAGCAAACATAAATCACAAAGCAATCAAGACCTTTATATGAGCGGGAGATTGAACCGTCTACATGCAGTAAATTGGTTGTAAAGCAGACATTCTGAACAAGCTGAACCGGCATATTGACTTTGTCTGTGTATTGTGTTTTATAATCGGAATAGTGGTTAAAATCAATCACATCCAGAGCCAGTTCCGTGTGCAGTTCTCTTTTCTGGCCTTTGCCATCCGCTCTGTCAAAATCGTAGATTCGGTAAGTAATGTCAGAAGTTTGCTGAATTTCAGCCAGAAGAATACCCTTACCGATAAAATGTACCCTGCCAGCAGGCAGAAAGAATACATCTCCGGATTTTACCTCCTCAAAATTCAGAACTTCTTCCAGCTTCTTCTTTTCGAGGTATTCAAGGTACTTTTCTTTCGTTACTCCTTTTTGAAACCCTGTGTTCAGCCTTGCTCCTTCTTCTGCCTGAAAAACGTACCACATCTCTGTTTTTCCGAAGCAACTATGCTTAGCCTTGGCAACTTTATCATCAGGGTGTACCTGAATGCTCAAATCTTCATTTGCATCAATAAATTTTACGAGCAAAGGGAATTCATTTCCGAATTCCTTATAAATTCTTTCACCTACAAGTTTCCCTTTATACTCTTCGATCAGCACATCCAAGCCACAGCCTTTCAATACCCCCTCACTTACCTGGGATACATTTCCTTTTACACCGGAGATTTCCCAGGTTTCGCCACAATTTGGTAAGGGACTAAAATCTTTTCCAAGGATAGTCTTAATCTTTTGTCCTCCCCAAATTTTTTCTTTAAAAATCGGGTTAAACTTTAAAGGATATAATTCCATATTAAAATATCAAACCTCAAAATTGATAGATATAATTTAAACTACAAAAAGTATTAACGACAATGTTTACATTAATTTACTGTCAGATTGACAGTTCCCCCTTCAATGGAATGGTTTTTGAAAATTATCGAACAGAAAATTAATTAAATATAAAAATACAATGGCAGAAGAAAAAGGTACTTTATCCATTCACACCGAAAATATTTTCCCGATTATCAAGAAATTTCTTTATTCGGATCACGAAATCTTTCTTAGGGAACTGGTTTCCAACGCTGTAGATGCCAGCCAGAAATTAAAAAAACTGGCTTCATTCGGAGAGTGTAAAGAAGAAGTCGGCGACCTTAAGGTTACCGTAGCATTGGACGAAAATGCGAAAACCATTACCATTAGCGACAATGGTATCGGTATGACTGCAGATGAAATCAAAAAATACATCAACCAGATAGCATTTTCCGGTGCAACCGAATTTCTTGAAAAATATAAAGACAAAGGGGAAGACAAGCAGATCATAGGGCACTTCGGATTAGGCTTTTACAGCGCCTTCATGGTTGCGTCAAAAGTAGAAATCGTAACCAAATCTTTCAGAGAAGGCACCGAAGCTGCTAGATGGATATGTGACGGTAGCACGGAGTTTGAAATTTCTGCTGCAGATAAAACTACAAGAGGCACTGACATTATCCTTCATGTAGCTGAAGACAGCAAAGAGTTTCTTGATAAATACAGACTTCAGAACATTCTTGATAAGTATTGTAAATTCCTTCCTGTTCAAATTGAGTTTGATGCAAAGGTTGTCAACAATCCAAATCCAATCTGGACCAAACAGCCTTCCGAACTGAAAGACGAAGATTACATCAATTTCTATAAAGAGCTTTATCCATTCACTGAAGATCCTCTATTCTGGATTCACCTGAATGTTGACTATCCTTTCAATCTTACAGGTATTCTATATTTCCCTAAACTCAAAGGAGAGTTTGAAGTACAGAAAAAATAAGATTCAGCTTTACAGCCGTCAAGTATTCATTACTGATGAGGTAAAAGATGTTGTTCCTGAATTCCTGATGTTGCTTCATGGTGTGATAGACTCTCCGGATATTCCGCTTAACGTTTCAAGGAGCTATCTTCAGGCAGATGGTAATGTGAAGAAGATTAACACATACATTACTAAAAAAGTAGCTGACAAACTATCCGAGTTGTTTAACAATGACAGAAAAGGGTTTGAAGAAAAGTGGAATGACATTGGCGTATTCATTAAATATGGAATGATCAGTGAAGATAAGTTCTACGAAAAAGCTAAAGACTTCTGTCTGTTCAAAAACCTTAAGAATGAGTTCTTCACTGTAAACGAATACAAGGAACGCATCAAAGATAGTCAGACTGACAAGAACCAGGATATTGTTGCGCTTTATAGCTCAGATCCAGGAAAGCAGGATGCTTATATTCAGTCTGCAGAAAGAAAAGGTTATGATGTTCTATTATTAGATACACTAATTGACAGCCACTTTATTGGTCTTGTTGAGAGAAAAAATGAAAAATTCCAGCTGAAGAGAGTTGATGCTGATACTGTGGAAAAGCTTATAGATAAAGATGAAAAGCTTGAAAGCGTATTGAATGAAGATCAGCAAAAATCGATCAAGGAGATTTTTGAAAAAGTGATCAGCAGTCCAAATATGACTGTAACAGTGGAATCTCTTCCAATAGATGAACTTCCTGTATCTTTGACTATGCCTGAATTTATGAGAAGGATGAAAGACATGGCTATGGGCGGAAGAACAGGATTTGGAGAATTCCCTGATCAATTCAATGTAATCGTGAATGCTAATCACAAAACGGTACAGAAAATCCTTCAGGCTGACGGAGATGAAGCTAAATCAAAAATTGCAAAACAGGCATTTGACCTCGCGTTACTTTCTCAGGGAATGCTGAAAGGTAATGACCTGACAAGCTTCATTAAAAGAAGTGTTGAGCTGACATTAGTATAAAGCTGAAAGCTGAAAGTTTAAAGCTGAAAGTTTAAAGTTTTTCGTGCTTATGAAAAAGCTGCTGTATTTTTATGGCAGCTTTTTCTATTTTTACTGCTATGGACCATGCCGTCTCATAAAATTAAGATTACACTACCCTATGTCCCGTAAAATAACTTTTACTCTTTATTTTATTCTAACGTTATTTTTTACAGCGCTCATTCCTTTGATTACCGGAACAAATGGAATAGAGCTGACCCATGACTCAGGATACTATGTACAGGCTGCCAGGTCTTTTGCTGACGCCAATCTGTTTCTGGACATTCACGGCAACCGATTAACTTTATACCCTCCCGGATATGCGCTATGGCTTTCATTTTATAAGTACACAGGATTAGACATCCTTACCTTTGCAATGTGGAGCAATGCTATTTTCTTCTTGTGTTTGCTCATCGTTTCCATATTTATTCTGAAAAAATCAATTAACAATTCAATTGTCAGGCTAATTGCTTATAGTTCTTTAGGACTTTCCGCAGTTATGATCCAGAATGGAGTATTCCTCTGGTCAGATTTATTGTTTATAGTTTTTTCAGTTGCGTATCTTTCTGCACTCACAACATATCTGGAAAACAAAACCGGGATATCATTTTTTCCTGCTTGTACTTTTCTCTATAGCAGGTTTTTATATCCGATATATCGGAATCACCTTTATTTTCAGCACCGTCATTGCTTTAACACTTTCAGGTAATTTCAGCATTGCCGAAAAAATAAAAAACATTATTTCATATACAATATACTCAGGCTTTCTTGTAGGGGTTTGGTTGATAAGAAATTACATAGTAAGTGGAAGCTTATCAATCGAATACGGCAAAGGAACCAAATCCTTCCTTAAAAATATCATGGATGCACTGGAAATCATATCAACATACTTTATCCCAAACTCACTAACCTCTCTTGTAAAATTAACATTCATTATTATTCTTATAATTGCTCTTGTCTTTTATAGTCTAAAATTAAGAAAACAATTACCACCAGCTTTCAACGGACTTACCTCATTTATCTTTTCCTATCTTGGATTTTTCATCCTCATCAATACGATCAAAGACATTTGTGACTTCGATGACCGATACCTTTCTCCTGTATTTATTCCTCTTATGATTGCTACCTTTATAGTTATAGATAAGGCAATTGAAAATTCTAAATATAAAAAATATCTGATAACCGTTCTTTGTCTATGGCTAATATATCCGGCATACAGAACATACAAAAATGGCCTTCAGTGGTACGGTGGGGTTGGTTACAATACAGTTAGCTGGAAAAACAATGAGGTTGTTAATGAAGTAAACCAATTGCCCCAAAGTCTGATCATCTCCAACAATCCCATACCAATCATCCTTATCAACAGTACAACTGCATATTCTATGGACTTTAAAGGTGCGCAGAGAAAAGATTTTTATTTTGTGGAATGGACCAATGACGAGCGCCTCCAATATCTCAACATCAGTGAAAAACAGTTCAAAGAACAATACACTTTAAAGGAGATAAAAAAGATGAAAGATGCAACGATTTATTATCATGATGATAATGCATATCGTTCATTAATAAAAGGGGAAGAATAAGAAAATTATTAATGGCTTCAATTAACCCTTACATGTTACATCATGAGATCACTATAAATTTCACAGAGAAACGCATTGATACCACCAATGATGCACCTGGAGTTCCTGAAATCATAGCATTGATTTTCCTTCTTAACAAAGTACATCAAAACGGTCTTAACTAAAATACTCTAACTCTCCCCCGGACTTTTGTAATTTTATAACATTTATGATTCTTCTCAGGTTTTAAAGATGAGTATAATACTGTTTTAGAAATTACTTAAAGGTAAATTTATGAAATCAGATCAAGTAAATGTTCGATATATAGTTGAAGATGTCGACACCTCAATTGAATTTTACACAAAACATTTAGGCTTTACACTAGGAACCAACGCTTCACCGGCATTTGCGGATGTGACAAGAGGGAATTTAAGACTATTACTTAGTGGAAGAAAGAGTTCAGGAGGCAGCCCAATGCCTGACGGAACTATACCTATTCCGGGAGGCTGGAATCGCATTGAACTTGTTGTAGAAGATTTGGTCTCGGAAGTGTCAAAATTAAAAGCAAAGGGTCTTCATTTTCGAAATGAAATTTTACCAGGACCCGCGGGCTCACAAATTTTACTGGTAGATCCTTCCGGTAACTTAATTGAGTTATTTCAACTAAAGAAAACGTAAAACATTTTCTGATTCAACTGCTATGGCTACAAAATAATAATTAGCTACTACTCTTTACCTAATTTATTCGTTGGAATACCATTCGCTTTTCATCGTGTGTATCTTCAGGAAGATTATAAATCAGGTCTAAATGATTATCCTTAATTGAGTAATTGAAAGTCCTGAATAAAATCCCGCGCATCTCCATACGCAAAGAAGCAGTAATACATTTTTCAAGCTCACCTAAGTATATTATTTCATGGATATTATTCTTTACCTTAATTGTGTTATTTTTAAAAAATACGATCTTGCCTGAAAAGGTAATACTATCCTTGTTGTTGGTAAAAATAAAGTTAAGCCTTTTGTTGGCATACATTTTAATTATCAGAAAGTTCTCACATCCATTGTCTTCTGAATTTTTCACCTCACTATTCTTTTGAGGGCTAAAATACTTTCCAACTTCCATTCTCCAACCAGGCTATCCATCCTTTTCTGTCCGAACAAATCATTGTGAAAAATAAAGAGTGTTATAAATATTGTAAAAATTGTTTTCATATTTTAAATAGCCTCTGACTTTTTTAAATCCTCAAAACAGTTGTAGAGGAGAAAAATAAAACTTATGCGTTTGCATTTTAGTATACCACATTAGCCTTATTTGTTACAACCAGTGAATCCTATCTGAAATCACAGATAAGGATCCTTCAGATATATATACCTATTGATCAATTAAAAATAATTATATTAGTCTTTCTTTAATCAACTACAATTCCTCTACTTACATCTTAAGGAACCACACATTTTACAACTTCCGAAACTCCTGATGAGTTGGTAACGAGTAGCAGGTAAATACCCTTTTCTATATTAATAACAATGTTTTCTGATACTGCTTTGGAAACAACTGTTCTTCCTAAAAGGTCAATGATGTCTATGTGCTGAGGTTGCGAAAGATTGTTGATTTGTATACTATTTATATCGGTTCGTACAAAGATCTCCGAATTTCTTTTCTTATTATTAGAAGCAACAACTGAAGGAGTATAATCAAGTTTTTTGTCCATCCAGATCAATCTCTTTTTGATATACTCCTTTACATTCTTTACTTCGGCAGCATAGCTTCCATAGGTGGTTGGATTCATATGCACACGAGTATTAAGGATATCCCAGCGAATAAAATTCAGTTTTTGAGATTGTTCTAATTCAGTTGCATAATCATCAACGACATTTAATAAAGCTGACTCACTTAATATTCCCCAGTCCCGATAAGAGGCATATACTGATCTTATTTTCTCATATAAAACAGAATCTGAAAGTAAACGATTGACTATTGAACGCGCCTCCCCTGCACTACTTCCCCTGGAGGAATAAATCCAGTCAGAATTATTGTTGATTGAATAGGTACGATAATCATTTTCGTAGGCTATATCAAAGTCCCAAACCGGTCCAAACCTAAAGAGATCTTCATTTCTTTTCTTGTACAGATAAGTACTCCAGTAAGTATCAGTATTACCACTTAACTCACCTATTAAAAAATGCCTTACGAAGCTCTCCTTATCTATATATTTTGAATATCCATTTGTTTCATCTTTATAGTCAGAAGAGAACAAGGCACTTTCCATTGAATTAAAATAGGATGTTATATAGGTCTTTTGTTCAGGTACAATCTCATCGTCTTTAGGATATTTAATAGTAACAGGAGTATAAGTTCTGGAAGAGCGGAACCATGAAATTTCTTTATCAGCATATCCATCTATTTCCAACAAGTATCCTCCTGATAAATTAGGCAGAGACACATCTTCAGGTACCATTTTTTCGATATCAATTCTTTTCTTGCCTACTTCTATCTGATCACATAGCTGGTAGGTACCTTTGTACTCTCCATTTAAAATAACATCTACTGCCCTCCCTGCCGGTGTGTAAGCCATATCTAAGCGTTCGCTTAAGTCAAAAGCCAGCAGGTTTCTCATTAAAGTTTTATCTCCATAGTTACTAATGAGTGTCCAGTTTTTTTCTTTAGCAGGCATATTTAACAACGAAGCTTTATTGTAAAGCTTGATTCTATATGGTTTCTTGGGAAACAACTCCCAACTGACATTACCTCTGCCTTTTATCTCAAGGCTATCAGTAAACAGATGCGTGCCGTTTTCTGAAATTATTGATACGATTCCTTTCAGATATTTGTCTTTAGATACAATATCAGCAGCATCTACAGTATGAATTGTAATCGTGGGCAAATTGGTTAGCTGATAGAGTCTGCTATCATTACCCTCTCCCTGATATCCATAAAATTCAAGTTCTCCAATGTTGCAATATGAACCGGAAGGTCCAACATATCTTACATATCTGAACCCTTTAGAACAATCAACAACTTGTTCTGTGAGTATATTCTCCTTTGGTAGATCCTTGATAATGAAAAATGGTACAGCATCACAGAAGTCAGGACTATTTGCCCCCTCAAATACCCCAAGGTGCAATTTTGAGGCGTTAAATCTTTGAGGACAATATGCAATCTTCTCAATTACATATTTTTCTCCCAAATCCAAACCAACCCAGGCTCCACTATTCTGATTAGTACCGGATACGGTTTCAAGCTTGCCATCAAATGCATAGTGCAAATTATTACCAATGCCGATAATATTTTCACTCGAAAGTCTTTCCGGGATATTTTGTGCCTGAAGGGTTAAATAATTTATAAATACAATTACAAACAGGAGAGCATTAGATGATTTTTTCATGAATGGCGGATTTTCATTAGTGAAATAAATATAAGGATTACTGTGATAATTTCAAGAAAAAATTAAACGATTTCAACCATAACACCTTAATTCTCAACATTGAAACATTCTAAAAAATTGATAAAAATTTCAACGTCTGGCAATTTGGTCCAGACGAAAACTTAGTTGTTATGTGCTGTTTTTCTGCACTAAGTATGTGTCAAATGAATTAATATTCGATTGGTAAATTATTTTACCTGGAAAATGCTCCAGTAGTTTATTTATGTCTGCTTGTTTATAAATAAAGTCAATGCCAGATATTGCATAATCGTCAGACGTCATTACCTTAAATAAAAGATATGAATCAGGAGTCGAATTGGAAAAGAACCAAGAAACTATCTTTTGTGGTATCTGCTTATCAGGAAATTTGTGGAAGAGATTCGAAAAAATTCCTATTCCATATTCAGTGGTTCTATTTATACTATTTGATATGTAAGTCTCGATATTTTTTTCAAATTCAAGGTTAAATATTGAATTAAATTCCGTCTCAGTTAGTGTATTTAGCATTTGAACTTGCTCACAATAATTAAGATAGCGTGTATATATAGAATCTGCAGGAGAATAAAAACCGCTACTCCGCCCTCCTTCACCATTGTCATGCTCAAGTTTTAATCGAGATTTGGCATATTTCTCAATCCCATGATATCTGAGAAACGGTAATGAATTATATAGATCCAGTACGCAGCCAAAGTCATCAAAGCCAGCTTCAAATAAGTTCATTTTCTTAAATTCACTTTGCCTGTCGGTCGAAAAGTGATCCAAAATTGCTTTATAAGGTTTCATTCACTTTGTAATTAAAAATGGCATATAAAGATGAGTGTATATGGCTGGCGGGCATTTAAAAACAGTTCTCGGCCCCGATAAACTATGACAAAGAGAAACACCTGACTTAGGGACTGAACCTCCCCATAACATATACACAGAGTTATCTGCTAGACTAATATTATTTTCAATTTAAAGTCTTAAAATAATGGTAATTGGGAAATGTGTTTCGGATGAAATGTCCCAATTATTAAAAAAGGATTTCTACCAGTAAAATGATGTACTTGAGAAGTTCCTAAAAAAAAATGTAAGTCTTTTGTTTTAGCAAAATCATCAAAATATTTTTTTTTGACATCGCTACATGCTTTCAGTTCATTCCCATCATACCTTTTAAAACAATTCCAATAAAGCTCTCCTGTTTCCCAATCTTCAATCATTGTTGTACTAGACTGACCTTCGTCATCTTGGTAAACGAATGAGAACTTATAAGGCATCTTTTTTACAACTTCAACTCTTTGTTCTTCTACTCTTTGAAAAATATTTAATTGTTGAAATTGGGCTAATTTTTCGGGAGACCATTCTCTATCAACTTCTTCCCATATAAAATCTACAATTTTGGTTGGTTTAAAAACAGCTAAGGAAGTGCAAACTCCCTTAGTTTTAGCTTCTGAAATTAATTTATTTAAGTTTGTGTAAACCTTGTGCAATACAATTTTCCGCCGTTCAGTCCATGCATCTCCATCAGGTGGTATTCTATCTAAAACTTTTATAGGAGCATCATGTGAAATAGGTCTGTAGCTCTCTGGACGTGGGTCTCTAGTGTTTTTAACTAGATCTAGTTCAATCCATTCATATTTAGAATATTGCTCATGATAAGATTTTTTCCTAAACTGAATTGGATAAAGGCGAATCCAAGTCCCATCTTCTTTAAAGCCTGCAGTACATACAAGCTCTTCGTATTTTTTTGATATTGTGGGATACGTTTTAACTGTGATCAGGACTTTGGTTAAGGCCATTTTAAATATGTTTTAATTGATATTTAAATTTGGGGTGTTCGGAAATAGCTTCAGCGAGATGTTTTCTATGGCACTGACAAATGTTGGCTTCAAAACAAGTTAATGCAATTCGTCCTTCTTTTTCTAATAATTCCAGTAACTTATTTTGAATATTTCTTGTGGTAGAAAGAACCTCTGAATTATATATTTTAAAGAGTTTATCGTAATCAGATTGAGTATTTAATTCTTGTCTTTTGTCGGAAGTAATTCCTAAGTCTGGAAAATGATTATATGATATTCCTACTCCCTCACAAGCATTTTGTAATTGAGATTTACTAAACCCATACTTCATACTTATTGGGTTTTTTCGAACATCACAAAGAATTTTAATGTCATTCAAAATCAATTTATTTATATATTCCTCCAGAGAGATACCTTCATATCCAATTGTAAATAAGATTATTTCATCTGACTTAGGTCTCGAATCCAATACCTTCTGATATTCTTCTGGGGATAATCGTTCCTTAGCTATTGTACTATTCACAGCAAAATAGGGGAATTTTGTGTAAGTATGTTTAATTAACTCATCAGCACTCTTGTTTCCATATTGATATTTTATATTTCGTAAGGCCTGACGATCCTTTTCTTTCAGCTGATGCAGGTATTTCTCTTTATCTATCTTAACCCAATTTGAACCCTCAGCTATCACCTGATTGTACTTAACCATAGTTGTCAAATCTGCATTCGCCTGAAAAGAAAAGCAGCCATATTTGTAAGGAACAAAATGAAACTCCGGTTTTTGTTGTTGTTTACTCAAAAGCATTAGCAACTTTTGTAAGCTAATTTTCTCAAGCTTATTATCAAAAACTTCTAAAAGAGCCAATAATACTTTACGTCGATAATACATATAACAAAAGTACTAAATATATGAAACGAAAGTTCAATTATCTATCAAATTTAAGGAGCGCTAATAGGAGCTTGTTCTTAATATGCTAAAACTCTAGCAGTATATTTACTTCGCTTTGCAGGTTACTTGCTTATATACACCACCACATGAGTGTATTTTTCATTTATCCCTACTAATTATTCAATTATAGAACAATAGTCAAAGAAGTTCAAGCAAGCATTAAAGATTTCAGCAAAAATTTCGGGGGTAAGGTAAGAGCCTTCGTCTTCCGAACGTTCATTTACCTTGAAAAATTAAGATAATCCAAGCTGCCTGCCAAAACCTTGATATCTCTATTCCGTCCTATCTTTCTCAAATGCCCACAAAAAAGGCTGCCCTCAGAAAAGACAGCCTCCTTATATTCTACCTAAAAAAAGTACTAATAGAAGCAAAAACTCCCCGGTGTTGCCCCTACCTTAAAGCTATTCAACAAAGTTCCGCTCGGATGATACCGATATACTATCCCCTGCTGGACATAATCTATGGCATCTGAAACATAGATAACTCCTGAGACCGGATCTATACCAAGACCATAGAACAACATATTACCCTGTGAGACTAACGTTGTAACAGGCAATGAGGCTTCAGAAACCGGAAAGCGACATACGCCTTTATTCAGATAATATAAAGTATCTTTTGTGCCATTGATCTGCAAGGAACCAGGGTTATCGGAGGTTTTAAATGATAAAGTTTGCTCGATAGAATTATTCACAGGATTTATTCTGTGTAAAGTTGCAGCAACTGAACCATTCTTACCTGCAAGCACCCAGACCTTATCATATTTATCGGTTTTGATAGAATATGCATTCAGGCCAATCTTTATACTATCTTCTATAATATCACTCACAGGATTAACAACATACAGATATTGCTTTCTTATATTTGTAATGAAAACTTTGTTCCCCGCCATTACCAGCTCTTCTGTCCAGCCTTTGCAAGGTATTTCTTTAATCACATTGTTGGTTGAAAGATCCACAACGTAAACAGCATTTCTTTTGTAATCCGTCACATAAGCTTTGGTATCGTTTACCGCCAGTATGTAACGGGGAGAACCTAAGCCGCTAATCACTCCTATAGATTTCAAACTATCAGGAGTAACAACTTCAATTTTAAACGAATTATTGACAACGATGTAAGCCTTACCATTTATAATAGACATAGACTGACATACATCCCCCAACTGGCGATTATTTGCTGCTTTAAAGGCATCTTCAGTCACCTGTTGATTGGAAAAATTATAGTAACTGACAGAAGCATTTCCCCAGGTGAAGTTCCCTTCATTAGTAATAAATACACCGGCAGCAGGTTTCGCTGCTACCGGAATTTCAGGTTTTACATCTTTGGCCTTGTCACTTACACAGGAGCTTAAAAATAAAATACCTGCGCAAACAATTCCCGTGAAATACTTCATCTGCAAATTAGTTAACAACAAATTTTCTTGTGATTACCTCACCTTCTTTAACTACTTTCAATACATAGATGCCTGCAATAAAGTCTTCAGTTGAAATGGTGAACTGTTGAGATCCTGCCTTCTGTGACTTCACCAGCTGACCGGCAAAATCATATACCTGAACATCATACTCCTGATCGACAGAAACATTCAGCGTAATATTTACAAACTGATTTTTCTGAGATGGATTCGGATAAACACTGATTCGACTCTCTCCTGCGCCAACTATACCTGCAGGTACACCTGTATTGATTACACCAATGGCATCCAAATCAAAACCACTGGAAGGAAAAGGAGTCGGCCATGGATCATTGACAGATTTCCCTTCAGCATCTTTACTTGCATATAATGGATTGATACTTCCTACAACATCAACTATACGTACATGCGTTACAGCATTCATATTCAATCCTTCTACATCTTTTAATTCCTCAAGATCGAAAGGTGTACCATATTCTCCATTGTACTTTCCTGCAAGGTTGTTCAGGAGATTTTCACTAAGATAAGCATTAGAACCTGCCTGATCGATCTGATGTGTTACAGGATCGGTATAAGAAGCTGCAGGAAAACGAAAGAAATGCTCTCCGTCAGAACTTACTTCCACAAAAGCCAGTTCTTTAAACGCCTGCTCAAAGCTGTATTCAAAAACTGCAAAGTCGGGACCTTCCCCGTTTCTGATTGGCATATCAAAGGTAAGCGTAGCATAACCACTATCGCCAAGACTTACCAAACCTGCTCCTGCTTTTCCATAAGCCCCGGATAAATCGCCAGTAGATGCTTTACCCAGATCCTTGTCTGAAATATCCTGAAACCCTCTCACTACAGAACCTCCGGTAGCCCATATTTTAAACAGCTCACTATCCTTGTGAATAGCAGTGCTTCCAGGTGTTCCAGGCTTTCCTGAAAACTGAGGATTATTAAAATTGTCCATGGCAAAATACGCAGGAGTATTCATCCCCCATTCTCCAACATCAGAAGACGAAAGTTCAAAAGTAAGACTATCAACATTTCCCAGAGGAGTAAGATCTACCCATTGCCAAGTGTTTACGATATAATCAAAAACATTATCAGGAAAGCGATAATCAGCCAGGTAAAAATCCACATCAGAGGTTTTTGCTTCTCCATTAAGATAACCTTTCACCTTTAATTTTAACCAGTCCTCATCATCACCAGAAGCTCCACCAAATTTCTTTGAAAATTGATCTCCCTTTCTCATAGACAGTGTAGAATAAGTAGTGTTGGTTACAAAAAAACCACTTACAGTCTTTCCTTTTAAATCACCCTGAAGTTTGATATAGGGTTTATTAACATACACCACTGCATAATTGCCCGTACCACCATATCCTCTTCCGGTGATTGCCGTAACAGAATTAGTGTATCCGGCTGTTGTTGTATCAAATTTATTTGAATAAATAAAGTTTGAAAAATACCCTCCGCTATTGCTATTGTTGAAATAAGCATCTCCGCTTATAAATCCTTTCGAACCATCAGAGCCATCCCAATAAGAATTTTCACCAAGAGTAAGATCTTCGAAATCAGAAACATTTTGAGCTTGTGTTATACTTAATAAGTTACAACACAACACCACAGATACTATAAGGTAACGTAGCAATTTAAAGACATGCTCACTACCTGCTTTGTAAACTTTTTTCATTTTATTATTCACTTTATACTTTTATTTGGTTTATTAAACATATATGAAAGACCTGCCTGGATATATCTCAAAGGCATGGCCTGATTTAAAACTACCTGATAGGACTGATTCCAGAGGTTATTCACCCGCACATGTACATTCAAAAAGGAATTACCCACTTTAAAATTCCTTCCTGCGATGACATTCCCCAGGTGATAACCTTCCACCACTTTTGAATTATCTGTTGTATAAAATCTATTGCCGGTATAGTTATGAATATAATTCAGATAAAAACCTTTATATACAACCTCCATAGTTGCCTGAGCTGAATATACAGGAACGTAGATCAACTGCTTTCCTACAATATTATCATTAGCCATTCTTGCCTTTTGATTGGTGGCGACAACATAATTGTATAGCACTGTGAGTCCTACCTTAAAATCTCTGATTTCTTTATTGATAGATACAATACTTTCCAATCCTCGCGACCATACCGATTGTATATTTTGCGCACTCCAGGTTCCTCCTGCCGGCAGCCACATGATGCAGTTTTCAACATTACTATTAAAGAAAGTCAGCATTACAGAATTTTTATTTCTGTTACCTGTATACTGTGAGGCTATCACACTTACCTCTTCGCTCCAACCCGACTCGGGTTTCAAGTTTTTGTTCCCTCCGGGATTCCAGTATAAATCATTAAAAGTGGGAACCTTGTAGGTTCTTGAAACATTTGCCTTAACTGATAAAAATTTAACGAGTCGGCCTTCCACACCTGCAGAAGGTGTGAGTGGGATTAACTTTCCCCCGATCATCTCCTGACGAAGACTTACTACTGTCCTCCAATGATCATTCAGAAAAGAAAATTTATATGATCCAAACAATGCTGTTCTGTTCTGAGAGGGGGCATCCGGATATCCATTGGAAGATGCCTGATTAAAAGTATTGTTCAATCCTACATTCAACAAATGATTTCTTCCTAATCTCAGAATACTTTCTGCTTCTGAAATAGAAGTATGGAAGCGTGTCACTGCATGCATGTTTGCAAGAGTATCAATATAGCTCATACCGTCATTGAAATAGGCAGTTCTTACGAAATAAGAAACTACCTTTCCCGATTTTTTCCATTCAGAACTTAATCTTAAAAAATCTGATTCCAGTGTTTCATTCACAAAAAGCATAGGCTGGTTGCCGGACCTGGAAGCAATGGATGGCGGAATCTCTCGATAATTATCCTGCAACCAGATCCTGACATTCAGCTGCTGATCCTTTTTTATCCTGAAAAAATTTTCAGACATCAACCCTTTCTGTTTCACAGTGGCATTAATCTGTCGCACTTTTAAATCATCTACATAAAATGGAAAATCATTCTCTGCTGAAAAATTAAAGACCTTAAGAACACTTACAAATTTCTTTTGTGAAAGACTGACATTAGCCGATTGCTGCCAGGAATTAAAGCTTCCCCCATTAAGTGAAGCTCCAAACGTTAATCCATTGTTAAACCTAGGGACAGAATTAAAATTGATAATTCCACCTGTGGCCCCGCTTCCAAAGAGGGCTCCTGCACCTCCGTATTGGATTTCTATATCGTCAGCGAAGCTTACAGGAAAATAAGAGAAGTCTGCCTGGCCAAGAGTAGGTGATTGTACATTAAAACCATTCCATAACACTGCCGTCTGGCTGGCATTTGTACCTCTGGAAGAGATGGAAGCCAGGTTCCCGATTCCATAGGATTTAATAAACAGATGAGAGTTAAAAGTCAGCAAATCTCCAAGATTGCCAGACTTAAATCGTTGTATCGTTGCTGAGTCAATCTTTTGTATTTTGTTTCCTGTTGTAAAAGTATTCAGTCTGTTACCCTCTATCACCACCTCTTGCAGTTGAGATGTTGTGTCCGCTGCTGATTGAGCATGCAAAGCTTCATTCAGCATAATGGATAGTAACAGAAACAGAAACTTAATAAACTTCATTACAGGATGATCATTATTTCAACAATCATTCGTAACAATGAAAAATACGGCTTTGAGTGAATACAGGTATTCTGATCAATGAAGCATTTATCCTTTGCCTTTTCTCCGAAAGCTACGAATGCACAGATTCTGGCAGGTCTTCTGACTCACTTTACTTTTGACGGCCTTCCCATCCATTAGGACAGTGGCGAGGATGTCAATCGTTTTACAAAGCTTACAGCAGCGGGAACTGTTCAGGATTTCCACCTGATTCCCTTTTAATTCCGATGGTGCAAACCACCCGGAAACCAAAACTTGGGGCAAATATACTAAATCTATTTCTCTTTTTGATCTTTTTTAACAACCATAAATTTTTGAAGTCTAATAATCATACAATTAGCAAACCTATACAACATCCTATCATTAAGAATTATATAATTAAATCTAAATCTTACTATTTTAGCCAATAATAACCTAACTCAATCCTATGAAAAAAATATTGTTAAGCGTTTTAGTATTGTTCTTTTCAACATTATCATTCGCACAATTTACCCTTCCTGCTTTGCCATACGCTTATGAAGCGCTGGAGCCAAGCTTCGACACTCAGACCATGCAGATTCATCATGACAAACACCATGATGCTTATGTAAAAAACTTAAACAAGGAGGTCGCTGCGAATCCGGCTCTCAATGGGAAGACGATTGAAGATATCTGCAAGAATGTAAGCAAGTATAACACAGCCGTAAGAAATAACGGAGGCGGGCATTATAACCACAGCTTGTTCTGGACAGTCCTTTCTCCAAAAGGAGGAACTCCATCAGGAGCCCTTTCAGATGACATTAACAAGACTTTTGGCTCATTTGACAACTTCAAAGCCCAATTCAGTGACTCTGCAAAAACAAGGTTCGGATCAGGATGGGCATGGCTTATCGTTGATCAGCAAGGAAAATTAAAAATCACAACAACTCCTAACCAGGACAATCCATTAATGGATATTGTAAAAGTTAAGGGAACTCCTGTATTGGCTTTGGATGTATGGGAACATGCCTATTATCTGAAATATCAGAACAAAAGACCTGATTACATTACAGCATTCTGGAACATTGTTAACTGGGATGAGGTAAGCAAAAGGTATTCTGAAGCGAAGAAGAAGTAAATTTTAAGCGGAAAGCTTAAAGCGTAAAGTTTAAAGAGAAGCTGTGATAGTGCAGGCTTCTCTATTTTTTTCCTATACGATAAAAAGGTATGCTGCTCCTATAACAGGTAGAGTTAAAACTTCAGTCCCATAAATACTCTTGGGCTATAATAGGAAGCTTTCTTATAGACAGGATCATCTTCTTTATCCAGGTCATCAACGAAAAGTGTTCCGAAATTAACTTCGCCCCCTACTACAAGTTTTTTATATCTGAATTTAAGCCCCGGCACCCAAAGGACTCCGTAGTATAAATAAACATATCCCTGATCATCGTAGCTAAAAAAATTAAATTTAGCAGTGGGACTAAGGTTAAAGAAGAAATCCAATGCACTATTTTCATCAAGCTTAGCTGAAAGCATTGGTCCGAATCTAATAAGGCCGAGGTTCAGGTCCCAACCAAAAATATCTTCTCCATCCCGGATACTGGTTGCTATGGTTGCCCAACTGACGTTTGCTCCAATTGCCAGATTATTATTTTTTGAGAATATATGTTGACTTCCAAACTCAAAAGAAGGCTGTATTCCCTGAAATAACCTCCCCTTACCCAGATAATCTAGCCGTGGCAATCCAATTCCAAAATGCAGATAAACGCCATCACTAAACATATCCCTGCCTTTAACACGACTTGTAAGACCGACAAACTGATCTCTTGCTATTGATGAAACTGCAATTAAAAAGAATAATAAAATAAAACAATATTTCTTCATAGTAAACAAAAGTGGGTCTTCTGATTAAAAATAATTTCTTAAACTAATTTATGGAAAACAATTATAAAAAATGCCGACAAATGTAATTAAAGTCTTAAAATAAAAAGTGGGAATTGATATAAAACCAACTCCCACCTCTTTATGCTTTATTTTTGCATTGATTAAAACTTCATTCCCAAAAGAATTCTTGGATTCATATAAGACAGCTTAACATCATCTAAAGCCGAATTATCCAAATCCACTGCTTTAAGACGACCAAAGCTATTTTCAAAACCAACAGCAAATTTCTTAATTCTGAATTTCACACCTGGAGTCCATGCAGCTCCATAAATCAAGGTATTACTATCAAACTGATCAGAAGACCAGAAGTTGTATTTTACTGTTGGATTAAGATTAAAAAATACATCTAATGCTAAATTGTCTCCAAAGCCAAAAGAAGCCATCGGACCAAATCTTAAAAGTCCGAGATGAAAATCATAAACACTTTCATCAAAACCTTCAGGTTTATAAACACTTCCTCCGATTGTTAACCAGCTTACGTTCATTCCAAATCCAAAACGGCTACTTTTAACAAACATCCACTGATTTCCTGCTTCCAATGTAAACTGTACGCCTTGGTTTTCGCGCTTTGAATCAGGAAAATCAACAGCTTTAAGAGACGGAAATCCAATCCCCAAATTCCAATAAAAACCGTTACTGATCATACCATCGTCTTTACCCAGTTTACGAGTAAGACCGATCATATTATCCCCCCCTGCGAAAGACGAAAAGGTTAGCAGGCATAGCGTAAAAAATAAATAAATTCTTTTCATAATAAATAGAAATTTAATTAATGATAAAATAATTTGAATATTGAATTTACGTAATCCATATGAAAACGATTGTTTTTTTTATCCCCAACAATAGGTACTCCCTCTATATGAACACCTTAAAAAATAAAATTTTATTTAACAAAAATTCAACTCATGGGCAAAATTCCTTGATCACGAGCAACCCATTTTTAAAAACTTTCCGGTCATTCATAAAACTAAATCAGACAAGATTGAAATTATACTTTACTTATTCAAACATGTTGTCTGCCTTTATACCTTCTTTCGACCCATAAATCCATAAATATCATGCATTAACACTTAAATCAATCCGTCCAATAACTGTCTTCCAGGATTTCCGGTTAATACTATATGAAGACTTTAAATAACTTAAAAAGCTGGACAGATCTATCTGTTCCGGTGAGCAACAAAATGGTTCATTGGCCTGGAGAACCGGATGTTTCGGTATGTAAACTTTTTGACATGAACAAAGGCGGTCCTGCAAATGTTACCACCCTTTCCATGAGTGCCCATACAGGGACACATATCGATGCACCTTTACATTTCATAAAAAATGGAAAAGACATCACTACCTTTCCTCTTGATCTGATGATAGGCCCTGCCCGCATTATAGAAATCAAACATGACCGGTTTATTCCAATCGAAGAAGTGAAGCAGCATGATATTATCCCTAATGAAAGAGTAATATTTAAGACTAAAAACTCCAGTTCTGATTGGGCAAAGCAAGAGTTCAAAAGAGATTATATATATCTATCATCAGAAGCTGCGGGATATCTCAAAGAGAAAAAAGTTTCGGTGGTGGGAGTTGACTACATTTCTATAGGAGGAAAAAATAATGGAAAAATCGTGCATGAAACTCTTTTAGGAAATGGGATATGGATCATTGAAGGATTATACCTTAATGGTATCATTCCCGGGTCCTATGAAATGATATGTATGCCTGTTAAAATAAAGGATTCTGACGGAGCACCAGCAAGAGTAATTGCTAGAAAAATCTAATCGACGTTAAATGAGATGCTTTACAAATAAAACCCTGTCTTCTCCGTTTCCGTCGTAATCACTGAAAAAATCTACTCCGTCAAGGGTCTTATTACTTCCTGGCATAATCTCAAAGCCAATCCTTTTGTGAAATGCAATTGAATTTTTATTAAAGGGAGAGGTTACACAATAGATTTTTTTCTACACCAGCCCCTTTTACCCTATCAACAAAGAAATCATACAACCTTTTCCCTATCTTATAATTTCTATATCCGGGATCCACCCCGATAAAATGTACATAGGCATCTCTATGGTCGTCCTGACTGAAAAATCCGATAATAAAGCCCAATATCTTTCTATCACCAATAGCTACAAACCCGGTATCTTTAAAATATTTAAAGAACAAACGAGGAAGCATATTAACCATAGCCCTCCCATCCCACCAGCTGTTAAGAATATTGGTGACATATGGATAATCATCGTCTGAAATGTTTCTGAAAGTTATTTCCATATACTATGTATAAAATTTATTATAAAAATATTAGCTGACTTTTTTCTTTAATAATTTTTATAGATAAATCATTCTTCAGGAGTCTGATTTCTCTTTTCAATAATTTGCATTTACTTCACAAGGACCTTACAATAACAATGTATCAATTTTATGTGCCTGAACAACTTCTTCCGTTGGTGACCAGGTAAAAATAGTAAAATGACCATCCTGAGAAGCTACAAAAGCCAAGGCACTCTTCTGATCATAAACAAACTGTGCTGCAGAAAGATGTCTCGTTCCACCTGAATTGGATGGGTTAATCATCACTGCCCCTCCACCAACAATCGGCTCACTCATATAAACCTTCTCCACTCTCGCATTACCAACAGACCTTCCTATTTTTGCTCCGAAAGCATAGAGTTCATATTTATCATTGATTAGCGTTGCCCCATCCACAGCAGTGAGACCGGCAAGAGTTTCAACCTCAGTACGCAATGCCCCCTGCCACAATACCTCTGAACGTACATTCACATCTTTGCTCATGAGTTCTGAGAGGCCGGAATAAGGAGGAGAAACAGAATATTTAATAGGATGCAGAATTGACTTTCTCCAATTATCATTATCTGAAGGAACCACAAGAAGGGAACCTCCATGACGGTGAGCACGCATGGAAACTGCCAGCTGAACCAGTACATTCATGGAATCGCTCCAGGAATGAGGGACGGTATACCCCAAAAGGTATTGTAAAAGTTCAGGACAATCAGGATGGTTGACACTGTTTTCATCAATAATTTTAACCTGATCTCCTATCAGTACAGCCACATTGGCAAACTTACCAAACCCATGCACCCTTCTATGCTTGATAACCAACATACCCGGTTCACTCACATCAAGAACAAAACAAAGATTTGGAATCTTCAAAGTTGACCCCCATATAAACAATTGATCATTTTCATGCCACACTCCTAAATGAACGCCAGGGCGCTCTACTCCAAGGGAAAGCTTGGTAAGGTGATATGCAGTAAAGGCCATTTTCTGTTCGAAAAGTATTGGAATCCCAGCCTGCTCGGGCGGCAAAAATGCTATTGAAATTTTGGTAGAATTCCCTTCTTCCCTTCTTAAACTTGCCCAGAACGCAGTATCGATCATTGTCTCTATCATTTTCACATTAGGCTCAATGGCAAGATTAGAATCTCCTCTCATTCTGGCAGCAGAAAGTTGATGAGCAAAATGCTTCTCAATAGCTTTTGCTACTGAGGATGCTGCCTTATAGGTAGTTTTTTTACTCATATAATCCTGAAAATCTCTGTTATCTAACTTCAACAAGGTCACAAATTTATAGGTTTCTGCAAAAGCAGCCCCAATTCCTCACTCAAAATGTAAAAATAGAGCCCATTAACGAAATTTAAAATCCCAAATTCAAAAGTGGAACCTTTTCTCTCAATGATTTTACTGATAACCTTAAAAAATTCAGCTTTTTAAAATCAAGAAGTTCGAAAATTGAAGCAAATAACTCGAATTTTCAACCTAAGAACTCGAAAATTGTGGCAAAAAACTCGAATATTTTAACTTAAGTATGCGAAAATTGAAGCTAAAAGCTTGACCAACCTAACAGGGACCTGCTTCAGTAGGCTTAAATATCTTTAGTTCAATAAATAAACATCATTTAATATCTGCTCTTTCTAAGAAACTGTTAATTCAATTAACCTTGGTCCTTTACGAGCAAACTAAGATTCTGATTTTTAGGTTTTAAAATTAAAGAAACCGGAAGGAGGTAAATATGATTACGGAAGTTGGTGAGTTATTGCAAAGAGTTGCCCCTACAAAAGAAATAGCTGAAAATTCTATAAATCTTTTTGATGAAAAAATTTCAAAAGAGTTCAAACAAAAAGCAGAAACAGAAGAGCGACGCGCCAGTCTAATTACTGAGATTTCTGAACCCTATAAGACTCCCGTTATAGATAACCTGGACCTGAGCACTCCTGATTTCAAATCTTTGGAAGAACTGACTTTTAACGAACATGAGCTACATCGTCAGCAATTAAAAGAAGAACATGCGGATGTAGAAGAAAGAGCCCGGTACATGCTGAGAATTGATGAACGTTATAATATCATGGGCCCTCCCTATGATATAGACTGGACCAGCGGTGCCATAGGTTATGCTCATCAAAACACGGGAGAGTTCGGGATATCACCATTTAATGGACAGGCAGCTGCAGCTGTTGGAATATTTATTTCTCCGATTCAGAATGTGATTGGACGTTTTACGGCCTATGTGCCCGTCACCTACTCCTGGTTCAACTGGATCATAAACAGTGGATATGCCAGCACCAATGGAGGAATAGGAGTTATGATTTATGATGTTAAATCTGGCAAAACGCTTTTAGACAACAGAGCGAAATTATGGAATAATACTTTGGTGGGAGCCGGTTTTTCCAATGAATCAGAAACCTCAACTTATCTTAGCAGTACATCAGCTGCCGAAAGTTACTTTGCAATGACAGGTGGTGATCTATATCTGGTATGGGTCTGGTGCTGGGGAGAAGCAAAATTCATAGGCAGCCCGGCTTTATCTATGGTCTCCATTGCAGGTAAAATTCCATTTGTCGCATTGCAATCCTGGCCTACCGGGTAATTTCATAGTAGACTGATAAAAACCAATCCCTCTAATCTTCCTGAAAGACAAGGAATAGTAATAACTTTATCATTGCTATTCCTTTCAGCATTAAGAAATTTTCAATGGTTTTACATCGTTTCAAAACTCATTTTTATTCAAATGTGTTTCTTTCTTTAGAATACAAAACACAACCCCATCAGTATAAACCCTGACCACTACCAAGAATTAAGTATGTGTATAAAAGCATAAGAATTTATACTTTTACATTGCTATAAAATATTAAAATGCTGAATCACCTCTTTATACCTAAAAACTACGACCCAATCCTTAATCTTAAAAAGACTGAAAAAGCAATCAAGCTTATCAAGGATACTTTTGAACATCAATTAGCCTCTGAATTAAGGCTCAGAAGGGTAACCGCTCCTTTGTTCGTTCTTAAGGGAACAGGCATCAATGATGACCTTAATGGAATTGAAAGACCTGTTACCTTCCCAATAAAATTCATGAAAGAAACTCCTGCCGAGATAGTTCATTCTCTTGCAAAATGGAAAAGGATGATGCTGGCAAAATTAGAGTTTGCAGCAGGTTTCGGACTTTATACTGACATGAACGCTATTCGTCCGGATGAAGATCTTGACAACATACACTCTCTTTACGTCGATCAATGGGACTGGGAAAGGGTAATGTCGGAAAATGAAAGGAATATTGATTTTCTTAAGAAGACAGTTACGCAAATTTATACTGCAATGAAGCGTACTGAATATTTGCTGTGTGAAGAATACCCCGAATTAAATCCGGAACTTCCTGAGCATATTCACTTCATACATAGTGAAGAGTTATTGGAGAAATATCCTGACCTAAGTTCAAAAGAAAAAGAAGACAGAATTGCAAAGGAGTATGGTGCTGTCTTTATTATCGGAATCGGAGGAGCTTTAAAAAACGGTCAGAAGCACGACGGTAGAGCCCCTGATTACGATGACTGGAGCACTGAATCTGAAAATGGATTCAAAGGACTCAACGGAGACATAGTTGTCTGGAATTCAGTACTACAAAGATCTTTCGAATTATCATCAATGGGTATCAGAGTAAATAAGACCGCATTGAAAAAGCAATTGGAAATAGCATGTTGTGAAAACCGGGCAGACCTCATGTGGCACAAGATGCTTTTAAACGGTGAGTTACCTCAAAGTATCGGAGGAGGAATAGGTCAGTCAAGGTTATGTATGTACTTGTTAAAGAAAGCTCACATAGGAGAAGTGCAATCAAGTATATGGCCAGATGAGATGGTTGAAGAATGTAGAAAACATAATATCAATATTATATAAAAAAAAGAAAGCCCCGAAATTCGGGGCTTTCTTTTTCGCCAACTCTTAATAAGAGCAAAGCCACTGATATCAGTGGCTTACTCATTCAAAAAATCCCTATTAAAAACATAAAAAACAACATTACAATTTTTGTAATCTTATTACCTCAACTTTTCCAGAGGCATATATAATGGTTAGAGTATACAAACCTGTATTAAGAGAACTTCCGAATTCCAATTGATCTCCCTGTACAACCTTTCCATATCTGAACACTTCAATTCCGTTAGTATTAGAAATTAATAAAGTCTCAATATCAGCAAGGGCAGTGATATTGAAAGCTCCTACAGAAGGATTAGGGCCTACCTGTGACATAGATGCTGAACCCAAAGAACGGGCTGCAGCACAAACATCTACTTTTGTACAATAAGAAGCATAAAATGGCGAAACATTATAGCTGACACCAACACAAACGTCTCCACCGGAATAATGCTCTCCGGTTTCCAGATTTGCTTTATATGCAGCCCCAGACTCAGCAGACAAACTCTTACTATATCCATTTGTCCACCATGAGTATGCCGTTGCTCCATTTCTTAATGAAGGGTTGACTTCAAATGATATGGTTGCATTTGGGACACTGCATGCAGGACCGGTTATACTTTCCTGCGAACCACCAATTGATTTTACGTTGATTATAACCGGAGCAGAAGTGGTTGCTGCTCCCTGATTATCGGTAGCTTTAGCGGTGATATTATAAACCCCGGCAGACAGGTTTGTCCAGAAGAAAGAATAAGGAGCTGTAATATCAGTGGCTATTAAAGTCGAACCATTAAAAAACTCAACCTTTGTAACAGAGCCATCCAAATCATTGGCTGATGCAGATAAAGTGACAGTTGCAGGTGCAGTAAATTCTGCATTAGTTGGAGGTGAAGTCAGACTAACTGTTGGAGGAGTATTCAGAGTAGCATTACATTGCCCTGCTGTGATGTTTTCAGAAGCAAATGTAAGTTCATCAATATTAGGACCTCCGTTTTCAGTTAAAGAAGATAAAGTTATCAAATTATTTCCTTGAGAAAGTGAAAGCTGCACTGATGCTGTATTCCAAGTCGTCCATGCACTTGTCCCAGGAAAACTTACTGAAGCTATCTGAGTAACACCATTTACAGCAACAGACATAGTTCTGTTTGCTGTTGTACCATTTGCATAACGTATTGTAACACTAACATTACCAGCAGCATTTGAAGACACTGCCCATGAAGCTTTGCTTCCGACTGCATTATTCACATTTACATAACCTGTACCATTAAATCCGGTGTTGGTATTTTCATTTAATATACCATCTACAGAACAAGCCGATTCTCCCTGCAGCTTGAAAGAAGCAACAGGAGTACCACTTACAGTAACCACTACAGCAGTTGAAACAGAAGTTCCTCCGGCATTGTCAGTAGCCACTGCTGTTATGGAATAAGCCCCTGCTGCGACATTGGTCCAATTAAATGAGTAAGGAGCTGTGGCATCAGTTCCTATTAAAGTAGTTCCATTGAAGAAAGCAACAGAGCTTATTGTTCCATCTGCATCACTTGCATTAGCAGTAATAATTATTGAGGCAGGGGAAAGATAACTGGCATTATTTACTGGAGCAGTTAAAGAAACTGTTGGTAAACGATTGGATGTACTCTGACCAACCAATACAATATTTGGAGTTGGAGCCTGATCAACACCGGCACCCAGGAAGAAGCCCAGATGCGGAGGCTGATTATAGGAAGACTGCTGCCATGATATAGCATTCCTGTAAACAGGATCGTGCATCAGCGTATACAACTTGTGCTGGGTAGGAATGGTAGTGGTATGAATATAAAGACGGTTAGCACCATCATGAAGGATTACCTCTTCACGCCAGTCTCCAATAATATCTGCACTTAGGTTTGGCGTTGATTTTGTACCATTGCAGCTTCTCCCTGTTAAGGTGAGAACACGTGATGTGCCATTGCCATTCCATTTATCAATTGTATTGTTATTAAGCAGTTCATCCTGCAAATCACCGTCCCAGTAAACCCTGAAGTTTGCAGATGAAGGTTTTGACGTGGATATTCTTGTACCGGTTGCGCTATATGTTCCGGAAACGGAATTAGACCAGGCTTCCTGACCAGGATAACGGGCATCGAGATCACCAATCATACCACGTCCGTTATCATTTCCACCTCCGCCGCGCCAAAGAACACGACCGTCCCTTGCTCTTACCATATAATGGTCAGGCTGACTTCCTGTCTGCTCATTTACCAGCCAGATCTCCAAACCTGGGCTGGCAGGATCGAAATCACCAACATGGTTAGCATCTCCATGACCAAATCCTGTCGCCCACATGAACTTTCCATCATGGTCTATGGCACTGGCTCCGGGTAATATTTCATCAAATCCATCCCCATCAATATCGGCAGCCATCAGGCTATGATTTCCCTGACCACGAGCACCAGTACTTCCTGAGTTATTCGAATCAAAGATCCATCTGGTTGACAATCTTTGTCCATCCCAGTCCATAGCAGAGAGTGTCAGCCTTGTATAATATCCTCTTTGAAAGATCATACTTGGTTTAACTCCGTCAAGATATGCATTGGTTGCGTTCGTACGGTCAACTCTGTTACCATATGTATCTCCCCAACTACCTACATTTCCTCTTGGTACAGGGTAATTTACTGTTGCCATCTCCTTACCGGTTTGTCCGTTGAATATGGTGAGATACTCCGGGCCAGTTAAAATGTACCCGGTACCATTCACATAGCTGGCTCCGTCATTATCATTAGCTGCAGGTCCATTGCTCAGGTAAGTTCCTGTACCGTCTCTTGTACCAGGAGCAGTTTTACAGGCTACTTCAGCTTTACCATCGGAATTATAATCGCCTACAAGATGCTGAGTATAATGCGCGCCTGAACGGATATTCCTTCCAAGATCTACTATCCACATAAATGTACCGTCCATCTTGTATGCAGCAAGATAGGTATTGCCAGTAACTCCAGAATTGGCATTATCCTGAGCATTATTAGGGTACCATTTTACTACAAGATCATACTTCCCATCTCCATCAAGGTCGCCAACATTAATATCATTGGGAGTATGGCTGGTGCTCGGACGGTTGCTCAATGTTATAGTTCTTACCTGGGAGCCCCAAACAGATGCCGTACCTCCGACTGCCTGCTCTACCCCAACTACAACGGGTCTTACTGAATAGGTAGCATTGGCAGAACCTCCATTATCAACCATATTGGTTGCCCCGGTTATCGGAGATGAATTTATCTTTGTCCCATTTCTGTAAATATTAAATGCAACACTTTTGGGATCTGTACCGAATACCCGCCAGCTTAGAAACACACCATTTCCTGTCTGTACCGCTACTAAACCACGATCCAGGTTTTCCATTCTTCGTTGTGCCTTCAGGCCCGAACTGAAAATGAGTAACAGGATAGATGCAATAAAAATAACTTTAAGTGAATAAGAGTTTTTCATTGCTTTATTTTTTTAAGTTGTTTTACTATTTAGTTCATCCGGATTTATTTATTTACAATCTCATCCTTCCCAGGTGAACAATTATTATTCAAAAAATCTTATTTCATTTTCAGAGCATTATTCTTAATTATAAATATTCGAAATACAAACTCATTATTTATAAAAGTGAAGAGATTATACAGCACTATTGATAAATACCATAATAGGTTCTTTATTAATATATTGAAAATCATTCGCTAGCAAACTAAACAATGAACAACTTCATTAAACCATTTCGGGAAAAATAAAAAAGGGACTGTCTATTGGACAGCCCCTTTTGATATCATAAAACAAACAATAAACAGCTTATAACTTTTGCAATCTTACTACTTCCACTTTTCCTGAAGAGTATACAATAGTTAAAATATACAATCCTGCACTAAATTCGTTTTCAATTTTCAATTCTTCCATCTGTGAAAGTTTTCCATATCTGTATACCTCTATTCCATTAGTATTTATGATAGTCAAAGATTCAACATTTTCTGTTGCAGTCACATTAAATATACTCTTGAATGGATTAGGCCCAACGAGTGCTTTGCTTCCAGCATGGAGGTTATCATAAATAGAAGTAATCACCGGATTCACAGTTATAGTAACAGGTGCAGATTCAGTAACTGCTCCCTGATCATCTGTCGCCTTAGCTGTAATAAAGTAAGTTCCAGGCACTACATTTGTCCAATTGAACTCATAAGGAGCAGTTAAAACCGAGCTGATAATTTCTGAGCCATTATAGAACTCCACCTTACTTACAGAACCATCGCTATCTGTTGCGGTAGCGCTTAATTGAATACTGGCAGGAGCTGTATAAATTCCGCCATTTACAGGTGAAGTCAAACTTACTACAGGAGGTACATTCGCAGGATTAGCATTGCATTGTCCTGCTGATATACTTTCGGAACCAAATGATAACTCATCGATATTAGGCCCACCATCTGCAGTTAAAGATGTTAGTGTAACAATATTGTTTCCTTGAGAAACAGAGATCTGAACTACTGCAGTATTCCATGTTGTCCATACACCTGTCCCTTCAAAGGTTACTGAAGCAATCTGGGTAACACCATTTACTACTAAAGACATATTCCTGTTTGCAGTTGTACCATTTGCATAACGAATAGTCATATTGACATTTCCTCCTGCACTTGATGCAATTGCCCATGTTGCCTTGCTTCCTATGGCATTATTGACATTTACATAACCTGTTCCATTAAATCCGGTATTGGTGTTTTCGTTCAACACACCATCTACAGAACATGCTGATTCACCTTGCAGTTTAAATGATGGAGTTGATTCCACTATTACAGTTACCGCACTTGAGGTAGTAACGCCCCCCTCATTATCCGTAGCAACAGCAGTAATCAAATAAGTACCTGCTGCAACATTTGTCCAGTTAAACTCATAAGGAGCTGTAGCATCTGTGCCTATCAAAGTAGTTCCATGATAAAAAGACACTGAACTAATTGTTCCGTCAGCATCGCTTGCATTAGCAGATATCATAATCGAAGCAGGAGCAAGATAACTAGTATTATTAGCAGGAGCTGTTATTGATACTGTTGGCAACTGGTTTGAAGGATTTTGAGAGCCTACTAAAACTATATTTGGAGTTGGAGCCTGATCAACACCTGCACCCAGGAAGAAGCCCAGATGCGGAGGTTGGTTATAGGAAGACTGTTGCCATGAAATAGCATTCCTGTAAACAGGATCGTGCATCAGCGTATACAACTTGTGCTGGGTAGGAATGGTAGTGGTATGAATGTAAAGACGATTAGCTCCGTCGTGAAGGATCACCTCTTCGCGCCAGTCACCAATAATATCTGCACTTAGGTTTGGCGTTGATTTTGTACCATTGCAGCTTCTCCCTGTTAAGGTAAGTACACGTGAAGTACCATTACCATTCCATTTATCAATTGTATTGTTATTAAGCAATTCATCCTGCAAATCACCGTCCCAGTAAACCCTGAAGTTTGCAGATGAAGGCTTTGATGTAGAAATTCTTGTACCGGTTGCACTATACGTTCCGGAAACGGAATTAGACCATGCTTCCTGGCCAGGAGTGCGGGCATCGAGATCACCAATCATACCGCGACCATTATCATTTCCACCTCCGCCACGCCAAAGAACACGACCGTCCCTTGCTCTTACCATATAATGATCGGGTTGACTTCCCGTCTGCTCGTTTACCAGCCAGATCTCTAAACCAGGGCTGGCAGGATCGAAATCACCAACATGGTTAGCATCTCCGTGACCAAATCCTGTCGCCCACATAAACTTCCCATCGTGATCTATGGCACTGGCTCCAGGTAATATTTCATCAAATCCATCCCCATCAACATCGGCAGCCATCAGACTATGATTTCCCTGACCACGCGCTCCGCCACTTCCTGAGTTATTTGAATCAAAGATCCATCTTGTTGACAATCTTTGTCCATCCCAGTCCATAGCAGCCAGTGTCAGTCTTGTATAATACCCTCTTTGAAAGATCATACTTGGTTTAACTCCGTCAAGGTAGGCATTGGTAGAATTAAAACGATCTCCTCTGTTTCCATAGGAGTCACCCCAACTACTCATACTTCCTCTGGCAACAGGGTAATTTACTGTTGCCATCTCCTTACCGGTTTGTCCGTTGAATATAGTGAGATACTCCGGTCCCGTTAAAATATAACCAGTACCATTCACATAGCTGGCTCCGTCATTATCATTAGCGGCAGGGCCATTGCTCAGATAAGTTCCTGTACCGTCTCTTGTACCAGGAGCTGTTTTGCAGGCCACTTCAGCTTTTCCATCGGAATTGTAATCTCCTACAAGATGCTGCGTGTAATGCGCCCCTGAACGAATATTTCTTCCAAGATCTACGATCCACATAAATGTACCGTCCATCTTATATGCAGCAAGATAGGTATTACCCGTAACTCCAGAATTGGCGTTATCCTGCGCATTATTAGGATACCATTTTACTACAAGGTCATACTTGCCATCTCCATCAAGGTCACCAACATTAATGTCATTGGGAGTATGGCTGGTGCTCGGACGGTTGCTCAATGTTATAGTTCTTATTTGTGAACCCCAAACAGATGCTGTACCTCCGACTGTCTGTTCTACCCCACCTACAACAGGTCTTACTGAATAGGTAGCATTGGCAGAACCTCCATTATCAACCATATTGGTTGCGCCGGTTATCGGAGATGAATTTATCTTTGTACCATTTCTGTAAATATTAAATGCAACACTTTTGGGATCTGTACCGAACACCCTCCAGCTTAGAAACACACCATTTCCTGTCTGTACCGCTACTAAACCACGATCCAGATTTTCCATTCTCCTTTGTGCCGTAAGGCTTGAGCTGAAAATGTGTAACAGGATAGATGCAATAAATATAACTTTAAATGAATAAGAGTTTTTCATTGCTTAATTTTTTAAGTTGTTTTACTATTTAGTTCATCCGGATTTATTTATTTACAATCTCATCCTTCCCAGGTGAACAATTATTATTCAAAAAATCTTATTTCATTTTCTACTCCAGTTCAGGTAGCTTCATAACTTCATGTATTCAGAATACAATTCAACTGTGCTACAATAGAAACAGGTTAAGCTGTACTTATAATAAATAATGATCTGATTGATTTAAATACTTTTACTATAATAATCTTCTCATTAGTTCACTAGCTATAAAATCACTTTATTAAAAAGCAACATCTAATGAATGTTTAAATGTATTTGTAATGCCAGTTATGCATAATGAGAACATCATCTTTTGATGAAACAAAAAAGGGACTGTCTTCATGACAGTCCCTTTAATGATAGTGAATGTAAAACTCTAAAAGACCTCACCCTAAGTCCCTCTCCTGAAAGAGAGGGACTTTAATGTGTATCTTATTAGTTATGGCAGTTATAATTTAACATTTTTCTTATCAACTGTTCCCTTCTCCTTCAGAAGAAGGGTTAGGGATGAGGTTTCCAATACAAGTCGCGATTATAACTTTTGTAATCTCACCACCTCTACCTTTCCTGAAGAGTATACAATTGTTAAAAAATACAATCCTGCACTAAGATCGTTTTCAATTTTTAACTCCTCCATTTGTGAAAGTTGTCCGTGTCTGTAGACTTCTATTCCATTAGTATTTACGATAGTTAAAGACTCAACATTTTCTGTTGCTGTCAGATTAAATGTGTTCTTGAATGGATTTGGTCCAACAAGTGCTTTGCTTCCGGCATGCAGGTTATCATATATAGAAGTAATAACAGGATCCACAGTAACTGTAACAGGTACAGATTCAGTAACTGCTCCCTGATCATCAGTGGCCTTAGCTGTGATAACGTAAGTACCAGGCTCCACATTTGTCCAGTTGAACTCATAAGGAGCAGTTAATACCGAGCTGATTAATTCTGAGCCATTATAGAATTCTACCTTACTTACGGAACCATCATTATCTGTTGCGGTAGCTCTTAATTGAATACTAGCAGGAGCGGTATACCCTGCTCCACTTGCAGGAGATGTCAGACTTACTATGGGAGGTATGTTGGCTGGATTAGGATTACATTGTCCTGCTGATATATTCTCGGAGCCAAATGACAACTCATCGATATTCGGTCCTCCATCTGCAGTTAAAGAAGTTAGTGTAACGATATTATTTCCTTTAGAAACAGAAATCTGTACTACTGCAGTATTCCATGTAGTCCATGCTCCTGTTCCTTCAAAGTTTACTGAAGCAATCTGGGTAACACCATTTACACCTACAGACATAGTTCTGTTTGTTGTTGTACCATTTGCAAAACGAATAGTCAGACTGATATTTTCCTGAGCACTTGCAGCTATTGCCCATGAAGCTTTACTACCTACCACATTATTGACATTAACATAACCAGTGCCGATAAATCCAGCATTAATATTTTCATTTATAATTCCATCAACAGCACATGCAGATTCACCTTGAAGTTTAAATGATGGCGTTGATTCTACTATCACAGTTATTGGACTTGAGGTAGTAGTTCCTCCCGCGTTATCGGTAGCAACAGCAGTAATCGAATAAGTACCTGCTGCAACATTTGTCCAGTTAAACTGATAAGGAGCCGTAGCATCTGTGCCTATCAAAGTAGTTCCATGATAAAAAGACACTGAACTAATTGTACCGTCAGCATCGCTTGCATTAGCAGATATCGTAATCGAAGCAGGAGCAAGATAACTAGTATTATTAGCAGGAGCTGTTAATGTTACTGTTGGTAATTGGTTTGAAGGAGTTTGCGAGCCCACCAAAACAATATTTGGAGTGGGAGCTTTGTCAACACCTGCACCCAGGAAAAAACCAAGATGAGCAGGCTGATTATAGGAAGATTGCTGCCACGATATAGCATTTCTGTAAACAGGATCATGCATAAGTGTATACAATTTATGATCCGTTGGAATAGTAGTAGTATGTATGTAGAGACGGTTAGCTCCATCATGAAGAATTACTTCCTCTCTCCAGTCGCCCAGAATATCTGCACATATATTAGGGGTTTCCTTGGTACCATTACAAGAATTACCCGTTAAAGTTAACAACCTTGAAGAACCATTACCATTCCACTTATCAATTTTGTTTCCGGTAAGCAATTCATCCTGCAGATCACCGTCCCAATACACTCTGAAGTTGGCAGAGCTTGGTTTGGTAGTGGTAAATTGAGTTCCATTCGCTCTAAACGTTCCTCCAACGGAGTTCGACCATGCCTCCTGACCAGGATAACGCGCATCAATATCACCAATCATCCCCCTGCCGTTGTCATTTCCACTTCCGTTACGCCAAAGCACACGGCCATCACTTGCTCGGATCATATAGTGATCAGGCTCACTTCCTTTATTCTCACTTACCTGCCATACTTCCAAACCAGGGCTGTCAGGATCAAAATCACCGACATGGTTTGCATCACCATGGCCATATCCGGTTGCCCATTTAAACTTTCCATCGTGATCAATGCAGGCAGAACCTGTTAATATTTCATCAAACCCATCGGAATCTATATCTGCTGCCATAATGCTATGGTTTCCATTTCCACGTGCCCCAGTACTTCCTGAATTATTTGAATCAAAGAGCCATTTCCTTGAGAAGGTTTGTCCATTCCAATCATATGCAGCGATTACCATCCTTGTATAATAACCTCTTTGGAAAATCATGCTAGGTTTTACGCCGTCAAGGTAAGCATTAGTTGCATTAAAACGATCCACTCTGTTTCCATAATTATCACCCCAGCTGCTTACAGTTCCTCTTGGTACATCATAATTAATGGTTGCCATTTCCTTACCGGTTTTTCCGTTAAAAATGGTGACATACTCCGGACCTGACAAGACATAACCTCCACTGTTTCTATAATCAGCTCCATCATTGTCATTGGCTGCCGGCCCGTTGCTCAGGTATGCACCTGTCCCGTCTCTGGTACCTGGAGCTGTCTTACAGGCGACTTCGGCCATACCATCAGAGTCATAATCGCCTACAAGATGCTGCGTATAATGTGCACCTGAACGAATATTTCTCCCCAAGTCAATGATCCACATAAATGTTCCATCCATTTTATAGGCTGCAAGATATGTATTGTCCGTAACACCGGATTGTGAATTATCTTTCGCGTTGTTTGGGTACCATTTAACTATAAGATCATACTTTCCGTCCCCATCAAGGTCACCAACATTGATGTCATTGGGAGTATGATTGCTGCTTGGCCGGTTACTTAAAGTTATAGTTCTAATCTGCGAACCCCACACT
Organism: Sporocytophaga sp.; assembly: GCA_024707265.1. Classification (GTDB taxonomy): domain Bacteria; phylum Bacteroidota; class Bacteroidia; order Cytophagales; family Cytophagaceae; genus Sporocytophaga. The sequence goes on from JANQAB010000003.1 coordinate 841,983, forward strand.
GTCGCTGTACCTCCATCTGCTTGCTCAGTTCCTCCTATAACAGGCCTTACAGTATAGGTAGAATTTGCTGAACCGGAAGCATCAACCATATTGGTTGCTCCTGTTATAGGAGAGGCATTAACCTTTGTTCCATTTCGGTAAACGTTAAATGCCACAGCTTTCGGATCAGTACCAAATACCCTCCAGCTCAGGAACACACCACCATTGGTTTGTACTGCCACTAATCCACGATCAAGCTTTTCCATTTTCCGTTGTGCCATGAGGTCACTACTAAAAATGTGTAACAGGATACATGCACTAAAAATAACTTTAAGAAAATAAGAGTTTTTCATTGCCGTATATAATTTATTATTTCAACACAGTTTACTTTTCAGTTTCTAGTGTAGTATACAATTGGCAAAATGGAAAGTGAACAATAATTATTTAAAAAATTTTATTTTATATTAAAAACATCCTAACAGATAACCTTTTTTATTATCACATTGATTACAAAGTACTTAATTCACCATTAAAGGGGAGGGATAAAAATTATTTTTGCAGCTTGAATTGCTGACGACCTGAGTCATGAAGGTATTTTATACAATATTTACCATGTACCGTTTCACTTCCCTGCAACCTAACTTCCTTATCATCAATTAGAAGATCATATAATCGGTCATCCATGACAACGATCTGAAAAACACCCTCAGGACCAGGGGTTATATTGAATTGGTTTCTGTTTACCCAATCCCAAACCGTAACTTCAGGAATATTAGCACCCTCAGTATCCTTTGCAGATAGACATTCCTTTATTTTTACATATAAAATTGAAGGAATGGCTGCACCAAGATATAAATTATAATACGGCACCAAAGCAGACAATTTAAAGGATTTCTTTTCCACATAAATATATCTGAGCTTGTCTCCATTTCTTGAGGTAATAATATATTCGCAATCCCCGTCCAGTTTTATTGTAGCCGTGGCAGTATTATTATCAAGAGTATCAAGCGTATTTTCTGTCATATTATTAATAAGAATTAATGCTCCGCTAAAATTCTCTCTGGAAAATTCACTTTTAAACTGGAGGCTCGCGTTATAAATATGCTTTCTTTTCAAATAAATTGATTTGTTAATCCTCTTCGTATAAGCGGCATTCCCATAGGTTGAAATATCTAAAGTATCATTTTTATAACCCTCCTTTTGAATAATTAACCTGTATGCATGACCAGGGCGCAGATTCGCTTTGATTGTATTGGGAAAGGCCCCTTGTACACATCTAATTGGGATATTTAACTCAGCATCAATAAGACTTGCGGAAAAATCAAGCAATTCCTTTTTTATCAAAATCATCAAAAACACTAAGATCAAAAAACACTTTATTTTCAGTATACATGTAGAGGTCATCATCTCTCCCATTGCTTCTTCTGTTTGAAGAAATGTATCCTGTCTTATTCTTCTTGTTATAACTGAATCCAAAGTCATCAAGGTTGGAATTCACAGGAAATCCCATATTTACAACAATGGTATCTTTGAATAGAAAATCGGCATAATAAATATCAAGCCCTCCCATACCATACCTGCCATCAGAAGAGAAAAATAAAATATTATCATCGGTCATAAACGGATACTTCTCATCTCCTTTAGTATTGATTTTGGGGCCAATATTGATAGGCTCAGACCATGAACCATTCCTAAATACACTTTTGTAAATATCAGTTCCTCCATATCCTCCTTCCTTATCTGAAACAAAAAACAATTGCTGCCCATCCGCACTTACGGCCGGGTGTCCAACAGAATATTCGGAATTATTTATAGAGACAGGAGAAAGATATTTCCATTTATTCAACGATTCATCATATTCAGCTGAATAAAGCTCCAGCCTGTATGGTTCTTGATCTCCTTTGATGCACAGGTTTACTATTGCTTTAAGACTATCATAAAATGCAACAGGTCCTATATGAAGAACATCCTTCTTGTCAAAATCAACTTTAACAGCATTGCTCCATCCGGTATCACTTTTCTGTGAATGGTATATATGGGCAAAACCACCATTATTCAAAGCGTTATATTTTCTCACAACTGAAGTATCTTCTTCTTCGGTAACATAAAACATGCCTTTATGCAACTGTACAGGACAATATTCAGAACCGGCGGTATTAAAAGGTAAATTGAAGATATTATAATATAGACTATCTCTGAATAAATTATTCAGAACAATCCTTGAACGGACCTTTGTAAAAATTGTATCAGCCTTGGGATCGTTGATTGCGCGTAAGATATTGAAATAATCGATGCTATCCTGAGCAGTCAGCGCATGGCCGGATAATTGAATATTTTCAAAGCACCTTTTCGCCTCTTCATATCTGGACATCTTTTTAAACAGCACTGCAGCTTTTCTGTTAAGATCACAATCTTTGATGTTTTTCTTTTTCTTTAAAGCTTCTGCATACAAGTCTGCCGCTCTTGCATAAGCCAACTGCTTATAATAGTAATCAGCACGATTTTTAAGACTATTAACATCCGTAAAAACCGTCTGAGAAAACGTTTCTCCAACTTTTAATAGTAAAATCAATATGACCAGCAACTTTTTCATCTCATTAAAAATATCTTGGCATATATGCATTATCCTTAAAAAATACGAACCTGTAACTCAGCTTAAATTCATGACTGGCCCCTGCAATAGAGGAAAAGCGAGAGAAAGGCGCATCATAAGAATAACCAGCCTGAAGCTGATTAGTAAGCTGAGCCTGAACAATAAAATTCAAAGAGGTCCCTATCCGGTAACCTATACCGAGCCATAGTACATCATTTAAAATAAAGATATTATTTATATCAACCTGGGCTTTACTACCCATTACATCTTTCACAAGAAATCCTGGAAGATACTTTAACTGATAAGAGAGCTTAAAAACATAACCACCATGAATAAACAGATGTCTGTATTTAACAGCTTCTCCATTCTCATTAATTCTGACCTCCAGAAGATCAGGAACAGAAGCCCCCAGATAATACCGGGGAGAGTACCAATAAATCCCAGCACCAATTCCGGGAGCAACATATATGGATTTATCAACACTCATTCCAGGATCATTGGCTTGCTTTGTCTGAATCCTGCTGAACCTGGAAACCATCTGCACAAATCCAGCCTGCAAACCTAAGGATAACTTGGAATTATTATTAAAGCTTATTCTGTATGCATAAATTCCATAAAGACCTGTTTTTCCTGTCACTCCTATCTTATCATGTACTGCCAATAAACCAAGTGCAATTTTCCTTTTCTTAATGGGACTATGTATTGAAAATGTCTGAGTAGAAGGAGCGCCATCAATATCCATCCATTGCTTTCTGTATACTGCTGTAGCATTCAGATCTCCCTGGCTTCCGGCATAAGCAGGATTAATAACCAATGTATTAAAGATATACTGACTATACATCGGTTCATTCTGAGCATACACAAAAGCAGACTTGAGAAGAAACATTATGATTAAAATCAAATAATTCTTCCTTCTGATGAACAGGCTCAAATATAAATTACAATTCAACTTTAGTCTATCTGTTAATAACTACAAATCCTTTTATTACCGGACTCCCATCTCCCAAATCGATCACATAAAAATAAGTATCGTCTGCTAAAGGCTCTTTACCAGCAATATTATTATCTCCTCTCCATACATTAGATTCATTATTATACGAATTGTTTCTGTAAACCAGTTGCCCCCATCGGTTATATATTTCTACCTTATTATCAGGATATAAATTTATAAAATCTATCACCCATTCATCATTAATATGATCCCCATTCGGAGTAAAGCCGTTATAAACCTTTACTGCTGATGCATCGACTATTCTAATTTCAGCGGCTTCAGAATACTTCGCCGGACAGTTACCTCTTTTTATCAAAGCTCTGTAATAAGTGGTCTTTGACAAATCAGAATAAATACAATATGGATCAGAGGACTTTACAGTTTGCCAGTCCGAAGTAAAATTATCTTTTGAAGATTCCCAGAATAAAATGGTTCCTTTATAATCTTTTAGATGAAGCGTATCTTTATTCAAATGAGCGCGAACACTCGCGGATGATTCAACCACACCGCCCCTGGTCAATGAGTCTATATCTATTATTGCAACAGGAGAATAGAAGGTTTTACCACAATCATTGAATAAAACTCTATAATACGTCTTTTTCTTAAGGTTCGAATAATCGATGGAAAAACTGGTATTATTAACAGGAGTGAAAGTCTCAAAATTGTCAGTGGATAGTTCCCATCGCTCAATTGCAGTATGGTATTTAGTGATATAAACTTTCCCTTTATTAGATTCAACACAGACTGAAGGAGTATTTTCCATTTTTCCATTACCTGGAAATAAATCTCTGTCCGGTTCACATGGCAAAGGTAGCATAACAGGGAGCCATCTGTCCACATGGTCATTAAGCCCCAGTTGACCAAGCGTATTTCCTCCCCATACATATATTTCATTTTTATTATTCCTAACTATGCAATGAATATCTCCGACTGCTATATAATTGACATCCTGTAAGTCCCCTGTTCCAGAAGGATCTTTAACCTTTACAGGAAGAGCAGAATCCAGCGTATCATTCCTACCTAACTGTCCGTGGTCATTAAGTCCCCAGGAATAAACAGTCTTATCATTTAACAAAGCAAGCGACACACCCTGCCCTCCCGCGATTTCAACTACACCAGATAAATGTTTGGCACCATCCATACTTCGTACATAGTCCGGCAATAAGCGGTCCGTTTTATTCCCTGTACCAAGTCTGCCATCCCAGTTAGGGCCCCAAACCCAAAGTGTGTCATTACCAGATAATGCATAGGAGTAATTATCAGCAGCTTCTATTTTTATAATATTATTAAGAACACCCTTTCCCGATTTATCTTTAACAGGAATTGCATAAGCAGAATTAGTTTTATTATTCTGACCAAGTTGTCCGACGTGATTTTTTCCCCACCCCCACACACTACCATCACATAATAATGCCAGACAAAAGGTACCTCCCCCGCTAATAGCTTTTACATTCTTCAGAGTATCGCCAGGAGCTTTCAGCACATAAGAAGGATTATATACAGGATCAGTAAAATCTCCGGTACCTGTTTCGCCACTTGCATTACCACCCCAGCTAAGTACTTTTCCATCATTGGTTAAGGCATAACCAGTGGCATTTCCTGTTGAAATTTGTTTTATGTTGCTAAGATGACCTGTTCCACCGACACCTTTGACAATATAGGGAGTAAGTCTTTTTCTCCGTTGTTCCATCACCAACTTGTCCACGATCATTAGGTCCCCATGCCAGTACGGTATCGCCTGAATTGGTAAGAGCTAAAAAAGTTGTCACCCCCTCTAAGGAAATCTGCTTACACCTTGGAAGTATTCCTCCACCATTAATTCCAGAGATCATTATAGGAACATTGGAAGGAATTAAAGAACCTATTCCGAGCTGACCAACGTTATTTTCACCCGTTATAAATATCCTTCCATCTTCACATAAAAAAGCAGAGTTGTCATCGTTCGCAGAAAAAAATACGTTTTGAGCCTTAGCTTTTGTTGAAGCAAGGAAAGCAAACAAAATACTATACAGAAGAACTCTGAAATGCATTTAAAGGACTTACAATTTCACTTTTAATTTACAGACTCTAAACATTAGTACTATTTACAATCTATAGAAGGAACCTCCACTTTGACATTCAGTCTCCGAACGCAACCTTTGGTATCTTTTACATATAAACTGTACTTTCCTTGTTTAAGGTCTCCGATAAATGGTTCAGACACAAACTCCCCATTGGGATTTATTGAAAATTCGAAAGGTGCTTTGCCCAATTTAATGGTATTCAAATCAACTTCAATAGCACCGTTACTTTGATCAACACAAGCTGCCCTTGCCTGACAGGAAAAACTGATCAACGTATCTTTACAAATATCTTTTTGATTATCTAAAACAGTACTTTTATCCTGAATTTCTTCAGGCGTAACCTCAGGAATATTGTTCCAGGCTGTATCAATTTCATTATTTTCAGGAGCAGAAGTAATAGTATCTATTAGTACAGGACTACTACTTTCAGGCTCATTTCTCACTTGTTCATCTGATTTAAAAAAAGAAATACAATAATATGGCCACTAAAAACAAGACTGCACCAGCACCAAAATACTTCCATCTATTATTATTACCGGTATACTTACTACCGCTTAAGTCCTTCTGCATTCTGGCCTTTAAATCAAGGAGATTCTGACCTACAACAATCTGATAACTTATATTCTGTATTTCGAAATGCTCAGCAAGTTCTTTATCCGTTTTTAGCCTTGCCTCAAAATCAGACCTCTCCCCTTCGCTCAACTCACCATTGAGATAGCGATCTATTAATTCATATGTAGTATCGGGGAGACTCATTGCTTAAATAATGATATGATGTAAGAATTATCCTTTACCAGATTAAACAGTTTCTGTCTGCATCTGTAACTATATGTTTTAGCTACCTGATCACTCGAGTAGCCCATTTTTACTGCTATTTCTTTAAGACTAATTTTATCATATATGGTATACATTAAAAGCTTCTTGCACTCTTCACCAACTCTTTCCATTAAATCTTCTATAGCCTTTGCCTTCTCTGCTGTAATCATATCTGCCAATACATCCATCCCATCCTCTTCACTATCGTCAAACTCAGCTGTATTAACAAGTTTATTATCTCTTTTAGCCTTATTGATCCAAAGATTCCTTGCAACACTATACATAAAGGCGCCTATCTCCTTTCTCTCATCAAACCTGTTAAGCTTGACCTGATTATAAAATATCACTACCGTATCCTGAAATATATCTTTAGCATCCTCATAAGAGCCACTATTGCTGATGATATATTTTTTAATATGCGGAAGGACATCCTTATAGAGATTACTCAGAACAGACTCATTATCGCCGGTTCTGATCGCCTTCAGAATTTCTTTATCATTTAACCTTCTCATTTAGTATACAAAGATGGTAAAGAAATGTGAACAAAGAGTTTTTGCTTAATTTCCTGAACTCTATAACAAAGAATATTCTTTCTTTTTATAAACAGATTAGACGGATTCATCAAAATTATATTTTCTAAAAGATCTCTAACTAAAACCTTCTGTTGTTCATTATTTATAGAGAGGCTGAATTTCTCAATAAAGATTAAAAATACTTTATAACTACCATTCAAACCAATTAAAACACTATCAATAAAACACTTAGGATATACGATTTCTCTTCATTTCAGTTTGTATTACACATCTGATTTTCGAAATAAATTCCCTGTACCTATTACAACTGAAATAACAGGAGGTGAACAATATTTTAAAAAATATAGCATAAAGATCCCAACTTGAATAAAATTAAAAATCCCTGCCTTATTTAATTAGGGCAGGGATTTTTAACCTCTTACAGTAACTATTCACTAAAAATCAATCAATTATCATTACATCCATATTGGGGTCCAGGAAAATTTTAATAATTATTTTTTTTAAGAAATTTATTCTTTGATAATCCTCAAAGTGCTTGTATTCTTTTCGGTTTTTAACCTTAAAAAATAAACTCCCGGAATCAATTCGCTTCCGGCCAGACCTGTTTCAACTCCTTTACCTGATTCTACTTCTTTCCCCATAAGGTCATAAAAAGAATAAGAATAGGCCCCTGGAGCCTTTAATAAGACAGAACCGGTAAATGGATTTGGATAACAAATAAAATCATTGGAGATCATCCCATCACCTAAAATACTGGTGACCAGACAAGATCCTCCTGAGACTGAATTATCAGTAAAACCGAAATAATCAAGATTTGGCAAACCGTCGGAAGTCTTCGCAACTAACTTTACCATATTCTCACCTTTATAAAGATAAATATCAGTGTCTAATGTAATCCATTTTGTAAAGGCTCCTGTAGAAGGAAAAACAAGTACATTGTTTTGTTCCATTGAATTGACAACAACACCTGAAGATCTGTTTGCAGCTCCTCCGTTTGCATATCGGATTAACAGTTTATAATTTCCAGAAACCGCTGCATTAAAGGCAAAAGTAGCAGACTTGCCAATGGCATTATCTGCATTTACATATCCACTACCATCAAAGCCCCCATTGATAGCTTCATTGCGGATACCTTCCACTTCACATGCTTCCTCTGCCTGCAATTTAATTGTACAGGCATTTTTTCCGGTATTACCTCCGACACAAACTCCACATGCATCCAAAGTTGCAGTACCATTCAATACATTTGCGCAATCTACACAGCTTGACTCCTCTTTGCCACAACCGCAAATTCCTGGTTCCGATTTATTTTTATCATCTGGACATAGATCTGTTTTGTCCGCTACATAACCAGCAGGTTGCATACATGCAGATTGGGAAACTGCGGGATCTCCTTTCCCGTCTCCGTCTACATCGGCATACCATGTACTTTCCGGCTGAACATTAATTGTTACTCCTGGAGCAGTAACTTTGCACCCATCAGCTGCTGTTACCTCAACAGTATAAACACCGGCAGTTTTAGCAACATAAGATTGAGCAGTGCCAACCTGACTTGATCCGTTCTTCCATATATAGGATGCTCCTGCAGATGCTGTTAATGTCACACTTCCACCTTCACAGAATGATGTTACTCCTGAGGAATTGATTGTTGCAGTACAAGTTGTTGTTGCCCCTTTATATACAGCAGTATAATTTGTAGCAGCAGTCCCGGACTTAACAGTAGTAAGTGTTGCCGTAGACAATTGTCCCCCTGAAGCATTGTTCCACTTCTGAAAGCTTCCGCTTGTCTTAGGTAAAGTTTTTAAGGTAATTGTAAGTCCTTCGGGGTAACTTGATGTACGTGTAGTTGCTATGTCAGAACCTACAGGATTCACATTGATTCCTATCTGATACCTTGGTTTGAGATAAGGAATAAGTTTGCTAACATTTACATCAGACTTCAATTCTTCTATTCCCTGAACAACAAGGTTTGCCATCGCTATAGCGCCCATTTCCTGAAAGTGAACATCATCTGTATTCCCGTTAGGGTAATTGGGATATTCTCCCGCAACATAATTATTGTACCAGAAACGAGTAGTATAGGTTTGTCCGGCTGCTTCCATCTGTACTTTGGCTTTTGCATCCAGATCTATCAGAGGAACTTTAAGGGAATTAGCTACAGTACGTACAGCAACAGGATGCTCATGATAAGCATCATAAACTGTTTTATCAGCGTTCCAGGCGTTTCTTCGCACTGTAGAAACAAGAACAGGATATGCACCTTTCGCTTTTGTTTCATTTACAAACTTCGTTAAATAACTTTCGAATTCTCCACCTGTAGGAGTATATCGGGCAGCATCTGCTTTGTTCCTGTCATTAATCCCAAATTGAATTAATACATAGTCACCAGGCTGTAGCGCATCTCTGACAGCAGACCAGAAATTGTTGTAAAAACTTTTGGAGCTTGTCCCGCCGACAGCCTTATTCACCACCTGAACATTGCTACTGTTAAAAAAATAAGGCAATACCTGTCCCCATCCTTTTCTGGGATAATAACCATTATTATAATCCTGAACAGTGGAATCTCCTATGGTATATATTTTTATAATGGCTCCGGTGGAATTGATAGCAATAGCTATGTCTTCTGTATAAGTATATCCCGACTCTTCTGTAATCTTCACAGTATAATTTCCTCCATCATCCACTGAAAGAGACTGCTGGACGGCCCCATCAATAAGTTTACCTTCTTTAAACCACTGATAGGAGCAACCATCCGGGGCTACCAGCGATTTCAATTGACTATCTGCTATAATTCCATTCCCTGAAAAACCATAGCCCAGCGTCGGAGACAACAATAAAGTGAATAGTAAACCAAAGATTATTTTGTTAATGTTTCTCATTTGTTATAATTCGTTCTATTCAGTATTTATTTTTTAATGATGCGTACAGTCCTTGCTGACTGCTGAGTCTGTAATTTTATTGTATAAATGCCAGGTAACAATTCATTGCCTGCAGAACCAGTATTAAATCCTTTACCTGACTCAACTTCTTTTCCCGTCAGATCATAAATTAAATAAGAAAATTCATTAGGAGCCTGCAAAGTAACCACTCCTGTAAATGGATTAGGATAACAAAAAATCTCATTATACCTGGCCTCTTCTGCATTAATACCTGTAATCAAACACTGGCCGGAAGTAATGTTATTGTCTGTAAAACCTATGTAATCAATATTCGGTAAGCCGTCTGCTGTTTTCGCTATTAACCTGAACATATTATTACCTTCATTGAGATAGGCCTCAGTCTCTAAAGTTGCCCAGGTAGTAAAAGCGCCTGTAGTAGGAAATACCAATATGGTGTTTTGTTCTATTGCATTTACCATGACTCCTGAAGAGCGACTGGCATTTCCGCCATTCGCATATCTGATCAAGAGCCTATAACTTCCTGAGGACGCTGCATTAACAGAAAATGTAGCTGATTTACCGATAGCATTATCCGTATTTACATAACCTGTACCTTCAAAGCCAGCATTGATAGCTTCATTTCTGATACCATCCACTTCACAGGCCTCTTCTGCCTGATATTTAAATGTACAGGCTTTTTTACCTGTATTACCTTTAACACAGACTCCACATGCATCGACGACAGCAGTTCCATTCAAAATATTTGCACAATCCATACAACTTGACTCTGTTTTTCCGCAGCCACAATTTCCAGGCTCTGACTTATTTTTATCATCCGGGCAAAGATCTGTGTTGTCTTCAACATAACCTGTTGGCTGCGTACATGATAATTGTGAAACCTTTAAATCTCCTTTTCCATCTCCATCAAGATCCTGATACCAGGTAGTTTTAGTTTGAGCTGTTACTGCAGTTGCAACGGACACAGCTTTGCAACCACTGGCATCTGTTATTTCCACTGTGTAATTACCGGATGTCTTTGCTGCATAGGTTTGAGACGTTCCAACCTGAGTAGTTCCGTTTTTCCAGAGAAAGGATGAACCGCCAGAGGCTGACAGCGTAACACTTCCTCCTTCGCAAAAAGTAGTCGCTCCGGAAGCTGTGATTGAGGCAGAACAAGTAGTAGTTGCACCTCTATATGTAGCAGTAAAATTTGTTGCTGTAGTTCCTGATTTGACAGTTGTAAGTGATTTAGTTGAAAGTTGTCCGCCGGAAGCATTCTTCCATAACTGAAAGGTGCTTCCTGTTTTAGGCAAGGTCTTTAAAGTGACTGTTAAACCTTCCGGATAACTTGCTGTTCGGGTTGTCATCTGGTCTGCTCCAGCAGGATTGACAAGAACTTTTATTTCATACATGGGTTTCAGAAACTTTGCCAGATTAACCATATTGGCATTGCCCGTTAATTCAGAAATCCCCTGAACTACCATTCTTGCATTCTCTATAGCACCCATTTCCTGAAAATGCGTACCATCTGTTACCCCATTGGGGTAATTCGGATATTCACCTGCTGGATAAGTATGATAAACAAATCGCGAGATATAGTTTTGTCCCAGACCTTTATACAGATTCCAGGACTTCATATTCAGATCAATAAAAGGCACATTCAATGCAGTAGCCACTTCAAGCATTCCCCCGCGATAGTTGTTACCATTTTCTGTAAAAACATTACGCATGTTTCCGTTGCTCCAGGCATTCATTACCATAGGTGAAACAAGGACGGGAATAGCCCCTTTTGCCCTGCTTTCATTTACATAGATGGTAAGGAATTTCTTATAATCATCAACAGAAGTGTATCGTTCGGCTTTTGAAAAATCCCTGTCGTTGTGACCGAATTGAATAAAGACATAATCCCCGGCAGTCAAAGCATTTTTTACTGTAGTCCAGCGACCTTCTTCATAAAAGCTCCGGCTACTTCTCCCTCCAATTGCCCTGTTGTCAATTTTAACATTGGCAGAATTGAAAAAATAAGGCAAAACTTGTCCCCATCCGGTCATCGGGTATGCCGATGCTGCATAATTGCAGACAGTGGAATCTCCTATAAGATATATCGTTACAACTGCTCCGGTGGCATCAATAGAAAGTAAAACTCTTTGAAAGGTTGAGACACCTTTGTCATCAATCAGCTGAACTGAATATTCTCCTGTTTGTGAAGGTTTTAAAACCTGATCATCCTCCTTATTGAGCTTCTGACCATTAAAAAACCATTGATACTGGCATGCATCGGGAGCAACCAGTGCTTTTAAATTCTTATCATAGCTTATTCTATTGTTCTCCCTTGCAAATGCAGATATAGAGACAAAGATTAAACAAATAAGAATTAAAGGTTTATAGGATTGAATGACTTTTAGAAAGGGTCCTTTCATATATAGATTACTCTTTTGAAAACTTTAGAATAACCCATATACAAACAGAGACACAAAAGGGTAACAAATATTGGAAACTTTTTTTCAAAAGATTAAAAAGGATTAGCAAACAGAACAAACTTAAGCCTCTTTATAAACCTTATAAAAAAAGGCTCAGGATTTCATCCTGAGCCTTGATAAACTAAAACTAACTATAATTTAAATGTAAAGGGTGTACTTTGTAAAATCTGATAGCTGTGAAAATATTCAGTTATTATTCTTTAATAAACTTCATAACTGTTCTCTTTGAATCTTCCTGTATCCAAATAGCATAAAAACCGGGAGACAGGTTCTCAATATTCACATTAATGTCTGATGTTCCGGACAATATTTCTTTTCCTGAATAATCCATAATACTATATGCAAATTTATCTGATACTCCAGATATCCGGATAGTGTTCTTCGCAGGATTAGGAAACAAAGCTACATTATTCTTATCTGCCCCTATAACAGACGTCACCACAAGGCTTTCCAATCTTCCCAGACCGAAAGTTGAAGGATCTGAATAAGAATTATCCTGCGTTGCAAACCATGTAATTTTACCATCCCTTAAAGCCAGATCACTATCATTGACGTGAAAATCCAACCCAATCATTTTTTTATCAGAAGGGGTCACACCTATTAAAGTCCATGGAACAGATGCTTCGACGACATACCCAGTGGTGCTTTGCGTAGCTTTTGCTACAATCCCTGTAACAGATTTATCATGTCCCTCCTGTATCTGACTTGCATCATACCTGATCACAAACTGAAAATCATTGGCATCATAACTTGATGCTTTATTATTGTTACCATCGATATAAAGTTCGATTCCATCATTTTCCCAAAAGTTCGTTGATGAAGCCCTCTTCTGATTGTCAGTAACAGTATATAGAACATACAAACTCTGATTATCATAAAGCACGTTAACTTTTGCGCTCAAATCTGCATCATTATCTATTGTCAATATTTTATTTTTAAGCTGATAAGAATTGGAATTGCTCCAGATTGGATCTTCTATACCATCAATAATAACAGGAGTTTCAGTTTTTACAACTTTAACTCCAAGGAAATCTGTAACAGTAAGTGTTATTGTATTGCTTGTAACCGTACCCAATTTATTTGATATTACAACTTTAAAAGTATTGTTATCATAACTGGCATCAACATTGAGAATTGTAAGTGTAGCTGAACTTGCTCCATTAATAACCTGATCATTTTTATACCACACGTAATTAAGATCAGAACCGCCAGCACCGATGGTTAAGGTGAGTGTTTGATTTTCTGCAATAGTCGTATTACTTAAATTGGTCGTAATGGAAGGAGGAGTGTCTTCCAAAGGAGGAAGCAGAGTCAACATCTTTTGAGCATATCTGGTCCCCAACAACCTGTAACCAGCTGAAGTAAAGTGTAATTTATCACTCACTGCCGTGCAACCACTTGAGGAAATGACATGTGCTGTAGGAATAGTATTGCTTATATTATTGATAATATTATTATGAGCAGCACATAATCCCCCCTGAGCCGCATCTACTACCTGGCCAACCAGCAAAGGTACATTTGCTGCTGTAAGACCAAGATCCGTTAAAAGATTTTGATATACACCCCTTACCTTATTAGGCCATGCCGTCTCTCCGCTATTGGACTCACCCTGATGCATCAGGATACCTTTGATCACTCCATCTTTCTGCGCAAGCTTGGCCAACTGAACAAGTCTTCCATAAGGATTACCACCATATTGTGCAATAATATCTTTCATCCACTGTTGCTCTCCGTTAGCATAGCTGGCATAATTCACTTTATCAAACAATTCAATTTTACAACCGGAAACAGCCACATGCACAACCCCAACTCTTATATTCGACGGAAGATTTTTAACCATCTCACGGCCAAAATAATCAGCAGGGCCTAGACCAGTATTGCATCTGGATAATGATGGTGTTGCTGTACGCCAGGTTTCCTGTGGTTTTCCTGAGCAGTTAACTGCTTGTAATATCCTGAATCGACTGTCAACAGTTTGATCCTGACTTTCTATAGTGCCCTGCCCTTCCATATTGGATTGTCCAAAACACAAATAAATGTGAAAGTTCGGATCCTGAGCATTTGCAAAGAAATGAGCTCCCATAAGGAATGAGAATAATAAGAGTCCTTTAGTTAGTATGCTTTTCATTTTATGAATGTTGTAAATCCTTCAAAACCTTATGTTACCAAAAGAGCTAATAGATTATTAGCCAGAACGCTTTAAAATCTTTCGGAGATTTTAGCTTTACACGGAGACCTAAAAAAGGTAAACATTCGGATTTTTTAAAAAATGCAAATAACTGTTCTATCTATGATGAGCAGGCGCAATTAAAATCTTTATACGAAGAGAATGACATAAAAAAAAAAAGGCTGTCCTTTTGAAGACAGCCCTTTATAAAATATGGTTTACTTATTATATTTAACGAATAGAAACAGTTCGTGTAACCGACTGATCCCCTGACACAACATTTATATGATATAACCCTGCAGGCTGACCATTTAAGTTTACTATCAGTTCTTCTAACGTATCTTTAACAGGAATTTTTTGAATAAGCATTCCTGCATTGTTATACACGAGAATAAAAGCATCAGCTGTTACATCTCTACCCGTTGAAATAAGGCGAACCTCTCCTTCTGTCGGATTCGGATATGGAACGAATGACAAGCCTCCTGCACTTGTTGAAATATCATTTAAGGACATATCATCATCAACTGTAACAGCAAGCTGTGCAAGCACTCTCGTCACTACAGGCATTTTCTCCAAAGTACAAGAGTACTTCTTAGCACGGAAATTTGAATTTGCAGTAGCTGTAAAACCAGTTGTCAATGTTATCTGCTTGGATTCAAATGTCTTATTGCTACTCGCAGCCAATGTCAATGCACCCGAAGTTTTAATCGAAGTTTTAGTAGCAGTCAGTGAAGGAATGGTAGAAGAACCAGAATAAGTAACAGTAGAAACAGTTGTCGGGTTAGTACAGTTACGCTCATAATAGAAAGTGATAGTATTCCCGGCATCGCTAATATTAGTTATATTTAAATGCCCCAGACTTCCATCTGTCATAAATGCATTGGGAGATGTATTATCCGTAAATTCAGTCCTTCCTGCTTGTCCGGAGAAAAAAGCCCTGCTTAAAGTTCCGTTAGTAACAGAATCTATCCCGCCTTGTCTGTAAACGTATAACTCATCAGGATAGCCGAACCCGTTTCCTGAAAGAGTGCTATTGGCCCTATAGATGACCAGCCCCGAACCGCTGATCTGACTTTCATAAGAAGACGTTGTTTTCTTGCGATATTCTATCACAAAAAACTCACCGGATTCAGAAGAACGGATTTTAAATGCATTTTTATCCTCTCCTAATGGCTTAAGAGTATACCATCCGCTTTCTTTAATTTCAGGAATAGAACTGATGAAGCCCATATATTTCCACTTAATATATGCAGACATAGATTGCGGAATCGCATTCTGATTTGCCATAAGATCCCAACTTCCTAACGGAGTAATCTTTGGGCTTGGACTGTAACGATAAAAGTCTGGAGCTCCCAGTACATGTCCCGTTTCATGACATAATAAACCTACATCGTGCCAGCTTTCAAAGACACACATAAAACTACCGGGTTTTTTATTATTAATTCTAATAGAAGTTCCGGAAGAAATACCTCCTGCATGTGGCCATAGAAGGTCGTTCCAGGCATCTTCACTCCCTTTTACAACAAAGAAAATCATATCAATCAGTCCATCTCCGTTTTCATCCAGATTAAGAGTAGAGGGCACTTTTGATTTTAAACTATTGATAGCATCTTCCCACAATTTATTTTCTCTGCTTCCTCTGGCCTTGTCATCAGCATAACCATTTGGATTCGCTGCCGTCTTAGGTTGAAAATAAGATCTGGCGTGTGAATCCTGATAAGAAGCAATGGTTGTAGAAGTCCCCCCAAGAATAGTAGAGTTAATCGTTAGTGAATTGTATGAATTCCAGCTATAATAACCTCTTAAAGAAGGAGAGGTTGTAGAGTTAAATACATCGGTATAGACAGATTTTGCATCACTGAATTCCGATTCACCGCTAAAGCGAATGAATAATACTATGGGGTTCATAGCTGCTGCACCAAACCTGGCATTAGGATTTTTAGCTCTTTCTTCATTAATCCCTTCCATAAAAGATGGATGAACAATATTACCGCCTCTCTTATTTCGGATTTTAACAATATTCTCTTCACTGTAATTCAAGCCCGGCACCAATCCTGAGGAAGCCGGATTAGAATACCCTACTTTGTAAGCTGTAGGAACCAATAAACCATCCTTAACAGCCGCAAAAACATAAAATCCCTGAGCATCCATTACAATGGTATAATTTTTATCATCATGGAGCCAGTGGTAATAACCATCTCCGGAAGCGAATATATGCAATTCCTTTCCATCAGGCTGTTTCACTGTCACCGGACGATTTTCAATAACATAGGCATTGACAAAAACCGGTACAACAAGCAAAAACAAACATAGCCATATGACAGATAAAGATCTGCCTTGTTGTCGTTTTAATGTATTGATTTGTTTCATAATTAGCGAAGTGAAGTTTGATACATTGTAGAGTAATAGAGAAACAAAAAATTATTTTTTTCAATTCTATGTTCTCTGCTTTTAATGCTTCAACTTCTTTATTAATCTGAATTATATAAAGTGTAAGCTCCTCGATTTTGCGAAGTAAGGTCTCGTTAAATTCTCCTACATTTATACCTTTTTCAGTTTCAGAGGCAGGTGCCACATCAGGAAGGTGTTTATTTGTATTTATAAATTGTTCAACTTCATCAATTGACCTTAATTTATAAGAATCATCAAAAACATAGTCAGCGCCTACGTTTTTCACTTGTATTTCCTCAGCTATAAATAACCCATCAACAGAAACATAATCTTTATTGATCTGCATTTTTTCAACACCATCAAGCTTAAAATGAACTCTTGCCCATGATCCGTTTGCTCTCGCATTAATTACAAATCCTCCTGCAGCAGGATATCCGAACTCAGTAAATAACGATGGATATTGTCCTCCCCATCCTAATTTTAATCCACCATTTGCACCATTCTGATCAACTGCAAGATCACCTCTGAATGGAACAGATGCACTTAGATAATCTTTATGGATTAAGAATTTCTCAACATCATCACACTTAAAATGGAAACGCGCCCATGATCCATTAGCTTTAGCATTCAATACAAAACCACCAGCTGCCGGATAGCCGAATTCTGTGAAAAGTGAAGGATAGGATGATCCCCAGGAAAGACGAAATGCCCCCGCTGCATTGTTTTGCTTTAATTCAAGATTCTGTGCAGGAGCGCTGGTACCTAAACCTACTTTTCCAGTTGCAGGAAAAACATTTTGTGCCATTGCTGATGATGCACCTAAAAATATTGAAAAAGAAAGAACCTTTGTAAACTTGTTTAAGAATGTGTTTTTCATAATATTTTTTTGTTAGACTCAGTTTGCTTACTCTATTCGCTTTTCAGCATTCGCGTTTAAACCGATATTGCGCAAGAATCGAATTAAAATTCAAAGCAAGAATACAAATCTTCCTACATAGGAAATTTTTATTCTGACTGAACCGTCAATTTTCCAGGATCAATTGAAAAAAAATTAATATAATCGCAGCACAATATTTTATTGAATGGAGATCAGTTTATTTTACAGAATGCAAGAACTAATGATTATTACTTTTATAAATTTTTAATCGGACATTCCGAACCCAAAATGACATTACCGACATCTATTAGTATTTGCTTTTATATAAAATGGCTTTGCTTTTTATGGATAGTATCAGGATGCAATTCAACAACTCCTTCTCAGAGGGAAAATGCCGACACAATAATTTATGCTGACACCAGCCAGGTGCTTTCACTTAACCAGGGAGTATCTTTCCTTAAAGCAACCTCTCCAACTTTAATAGATGATATCATCATTTCAAAAAAATTCAAATTTACCAATGGAGAGATCCAAACTCTGCAACCCGGTTCATATTGGTTTAAATTCAGTCTCAAAAATAACTCTTCTCAGAGCTTGTTAAAGATTGAGCTATCACACCCTCAAATGGACACAGCAGACCTATATGTTGTAAGCAATGGTAATATTATAAAAGTTTTTCATGCAGGAAATTTCAGAAGAGACAAATTCACCAATAATACCTATCACCAAAACCCGACATACAATATCCCCCTAAACAAAGATGAAGTTGTAGACTGCTACATATATGCAAGCTCCAGAAGCTTCATCATTTGCCCTCTCTTTATTGGAAATACTGAACAAATTTTAAGTAAGCAGAATCTGCAGGATATGCTATTCTGCATATACCTTGGTACTTTTTTAAGTATGATTTTTTACAACCTGTTTATATACACCTCCACCAGGGATAAGATGTATTTGCTATATGTAGCCTATGCTATCATGATCACACTTTCGCAGCTCACGCTCTTTGGATATGGATACCGATTTATCCTACCTGACACACCTGAGGTTTCTTATTGGTTGTATTCAATTACAGGAGCATTAGTAGGTACAGCTGCTGCCCTTTTCATAGAATCCTTTCTAGAAATTAAAAAATATTCGTATAGATTATTTATTGCTGTAAGATGTATTGCATATCTATTCTTGCTTCATTTTATCCTCGACATTCTCGGGTTCTATTATTTAAGAGAAATTGTTTATGATATATTAGGTTTGACCGGTTGTATTTTATTTTACATATGTGTTATAACAGCTAATCAAAAAGGAAATACAACTGCCAAATATTTATTTGCAGGGTGGTCTATCTTCTTTTTTGGTCATATCATGTTTATCTTGAAAAATGAGGGGATTTTACCTTACAACTGGATAACCAATTTTAGTCTTACTGCAGGAACAGCTATTGAGACAATCCTACTTTCATTTGCTTTAGCTGATCGTATCAATACCTTGCGAAAGGATAATGATAAGAAACAAAAGGAAATTATAAAATACCTTGAAGCAAACGAACAATATCTTAAAATATCTAAAAAGCTGGCAATAGATGCAGAACGTCTGAAAAAAGAAATTCTGATTGCAGAATTTGAAACTCTCAAGAACCAGGTAAACCCTCACTTCCTGTTTAACAGTCTTAATGTATTATCAGATCTTGTTTATGAAGACCGGACTATGCAGTAACATTCGTCAGTGAATTGGCTAAAGTATACAGATATGTACTTGAACACGGTAAAAAAGAAACCATCAACTTAAATCTTGAGCTGGAATTCATAAGCTCATACATATTCTTACTTAAAATAAGATTTGAAGAAAATATTCAGGTATCGATTGACATTGCAGATGCAGAAAAATTTCATACCGCCCCAGTCAGTCTACAGCTCTTAATTGAAAACGCGGTTAAACATAATGTCATATCAACTGCTGCACCACTAATCATTCAGATATATCAAGAAGGAGAATATATTGTAATTAAGAATAATGTTCAACGGCGTCTCGAAAGCAATTCTTCAACAGGATTGGGATTAAATAATCTGATTTCGAGATATAGCTTCCTGACTAATAATCCTGTCAGAATAGAAAAAAACAATCTCTTTTTCACTGTATACATTCCTTTAATTTCAGAGCATATAAACAACAATAAAACATTGACCAGTCATGAAAGTATTGATAATAGAAGATGAAAGACGAGCAGCAAGCCATCTTTCGAGAATGATTAATATGTATGATCCTTCTATAAAAGTATGCGAACGCTTTGACACAGTAAAAAATGTCATCGAATGGTTAAACACCAATGATTCGCCTGACCTTATATTTATGGATATTCGTCTGGCAGATGGCATGTGCTTTTCAATTTTTAATGAAATACATGTAAGTGCTCCAATTATTTTTACTACCGCTTATGATGAATTTGCATTAAAAGCTTTTAAAGTTAAAGCCATTGATTATTTGCTTAAACCGATAAACTATAAAGATTTCAAAATAGCCATGGACAAGTTTCGCAATTGGACAGCCACCCCTTCTTCAGATAAGATCTTAACCCAAACTTTAACTTCAAACTATCGTAGCAAATTCACATTTAAAGTTGGAGATAAATTAATTCCTGTTTTGGCAGATGAAATACACTGCTGTAAAAGCATTGAAAAGACAACTTATATTTTATCTAAAAACAATAAAAGAATTATCTGTGATTATACACTCGGACAATTGGAGCAGATGCTTGATCCGGAAAAATTTATTCGTGTAAACAGGCAATACCTTATCCAGAAAACAGGTATACAAACCATTAAATATCACATTAACAGCAGGCTTCAGGTATTCCTTGAAAATCTGGATTCTGAAGAAATTATAGTAAGCAGAGAACGGGTTGGTGATTTCAAACGCTGGATGAATAAATAATAAATCCTTGTAAATATCATTGATCATATATATGAATCTTTTCAATTATATAATACAAAAGCCAAGTCTGCAATCAACCAGGCTTTTTATTATATTCCGTTTGATTAAAGTTACTATTGAGGAGTGTACCAGATAGGAGAAGCTGTAATTTTTATGGACTTCTCCACCAGCTTTGATTGCAACTAATGTTGACCGCCTGGGTATTTGAATTTCAATCACCTGATGTAATAGGCCTCTACTACAGAAGGATCAAAATCCAGATCACTCCAATCACCTTTTAATTCTATATCTCCGATTGAGTTTTCATATGCCACGTCGTAAAATCAACTGTATTTCCTATCGCTGGTGCTTTTCCTGTTTTAGGATCTAGAATGTGTATTTTCCGGAGCCTTATCTCCTCTGAAAATGATATCCATGTGAAGGTTCTGGCCGACTGATATTGCAGACCACTCATATGCTATAAAAGTTGTAAACTTAGCAGGTTCATAATAATCATTTGCAGCCATTATAACTCTTTGCCAAGTAGACATAATAACATCTGTTTGGTTCATATCATGAATAATTTTTCATTTACTGATTTTTTTTGCGATTGCATAAACTACCTGAAATCTTTCCTTTGGATCTTTATTCAGAATCTTTTTACAATAAGCTGTTCGAGCTAATGCACTGTTAGGATCATGAAGACATCAATTTCAGACTTATTCTTTGAGCTGGGGAATAAGTGCCTTCAGATAAAAAAATCAAGGAAGAAGAAAACAAGAAACAATGTAAGTCCGATCTGTTGATCAGACTTACATTGTTATTATTAATTAAAAATTAATTCCAGGAATAATAATTCTATTATCAGATCCTTTTCTCACATTAGTACTTACTACATCCCTAGAAAGCAGTCCCGAAACCAAAACATTACCCTTATCTTTATTCCAGTAATTGGTTTGTGCAGCAAACAGTCCATTGGAAACGGCGATACCCATCGATGGAAGCTCTCCCCAATAGGTAGTTTGAGGTGAATCAAGGTCTGTTATTTTATATATAAACAACGTATTTAAACCTGTTCTTCCAGCCCAGCCATACCCGACTTTTGCAATAGATTCATTCATATAAATAGGATCTGCACTGAGTAAACTTTCACCGTCCTCATAAACCATCAACAATCCATTATCTTCATACCAATATTGATATGCTGTTTTTGATGCATCTGATTCATATGCTACCTTTACCTTGTAGATATTGGCATTCGGCAATTTGCTTTCTATGCTTATATTGACAAAGTCTTCATCCCCCCCGAATATTGATTCAGAATATCTCCATTTATTACCTACTTTCATAAATGCATAATCTCCATATGTAATCGGATATGCAGCTCCAGAAGGTGCCAGATTAGAAATAGTATAGTCCTCCAATTGCGCCTCTGCCTCAGATCCGAAAGAACCAGTTCCCAACAAGCCTAATGTCGGAGAATAATAATTATAAGTTGTTCTGCCACTAATAACTATTTTTACTTTTATAGCATCCTTAACAAGTCCCTTCCCGGTATTTACAGTAGCATTTAAAGAATCAATGGTACAGGTAAAAGCGGTACCATTTTCTGTTCCGCTCCATGAAGTTCCCACGGGAACATTAAATTTACATCTGATAAAATAAGTATTGGGATCGCGCAGTCTGAAAGAACTAGAAAGATTTCCATCTTTTAACACATAATATACTGTTGGGTAAATTGTAGTAACTTCTTCAGAAGTGTTCCTTACCATAAAAGTATCTTTTCCAACTTCCTGCTCAACTTTGGTAGTAACAGTTCCACCAAAAAAACCAGTATAAAGATACGTATGCGTCGTACCTACCTTTAAAAAAGTTACTCCACTATTACTTCCTCCATTATTAGAGTTGTTAGAAGAAGGAGCAGGATCACTTCCCTTTTTACAAGAAACAGATATTCCTAATACCAATAGGAATAGAAACGATTTAAAAAAATTTAGTTTTATCATGTTAAAATATATTTATTATTAAAAATACAGCAATATGGAGCATCGTCAAAAAATATATGGGAAATAATTACTCACATATGTAAATAAAAAATGTACATTTTAAATAAAAAACTACTCTACCATCTAATTATTAACCACTTATTAAAAAGTAAAATATTAATATACACAAAAAATCTAGGAGATATCTTCTCTACAGATTTTTTATACCATAGATAATCTTGTTACAATACTATTGAAACAAGGATGAAAAGAAAAAGGAAAATTAATAACCTATGGAATGATTAAAAGCTATTTCTATAATCTTTCCTTTACTCCACAACAATTCGCTTAATCACTACTTCATTTCGATCAAAATACCTGATAAGATAAATACCCTTATTAACCTGAGGAACAATGACGATACCTCCTTTATCTACCACACTCTTAGCAAAAACCTTTCCCATCATATCAATCCATTCTATAGTTGAATTTTCTGTCACACCCTGCACATGCACTATCTCATTCTGTTTTGCAGGTATAGGAGATATTTCAGAGTTATGATTTTTTTCTGAGCGCTTGTACATTTGAAGTAACAGTACCATTAACCACATCTGATACCTCAGTTGAAATAATAATATCATCGAACCAGATATATGAATCGACCGATGGAGCCCAGTCTGCTGTACTTCCTCCATGGAATGTAGAAAAATAAAGCGCATCTACTTTATCCCCATTGCTTACAAACTGAATCCCTGAAAGCTTATCTACTAAAGAGCCGTTATAAAGCCTTATTTGTGCATGCTGATCATTAATCCACAATTCCACTTCACCATCTTTGTTATTGCCAGTATTCACTTTCACCCTCTGAGAAATCTTATACCACTGACCTTTCTCAAAGTATAAAGTTTTTCCATCTACAACGATATCATAATTATCTCCGCAAGGTGGATTGACTTTATTCAAATGATATAAATAAATAACGGCTTTCCCTGCAGGACGCCACATTAACCTTGCAGTAAAACCATTACTTCCTGTACATGTAGCACAACCGCTGCAGCGTCCGCCACCTGAAAGCCCGGGCAACTTACCTCCTTCACTTTTAGTTCCCCAACTAAAGTCTTCACTAAAACGAACATAATACGAGGCAAAATATTCATCACGGGGAGGCACCATTAAGGGTGCTTGTCCTCCTGTATTGGCTGTACCAAATTGTCCCTTTGGATAAAAAAGCCGAAGCGACTTTGAGCCACTTTTAGAATAAGCATCATCAACAATGGCTCTGTTCATATCAAATCCATTTACCCAGGGAACTGTAAAACCTGCTGTTTGCCATTCCGCTTTAGTAAAATAGGCCCCTTTTGAAAACTGCTCAAAATCTGCAGATTCAGCTACCTGACCAAATACATTTATAGAAGAAAAGAATAAGAACACCAGGCTAAACTTAAATAAAACACTATGTTTCAAAGACATAATTTTCAAGGTTAATATTAAG
This sequence comes from Sporocytophaga sp., assembly GCA_024707265.1. GTDB lineage: Bacteria > Bacteroidota > Bacteroidia > Cytophagales > Cytophagaceae > Sporocytophaga. Next base: position 866,136 of record JANQAB010000003.1, read on the forward strand.
AGGTGATGATAAATAAATATACTCAAAGAAAAATTTATAGTTACGTAATTAAACAAAAACAGCACTGGTTCAAGTGCCCTCGCATGGACCTATTATTTTCTAGCGTCCGCTTGAAATATAAAAAAAACTAAATTTTATTCATAAAAAACAAGCGGACGCTTGGATGTTTTGGGTCCAAGCGGGGACGCTTGAACCAGCATAAGAACGCTTGAACCTGCAAGAAGAACATGTAGCTTTCACCAAAATAAACAAGTAAATAGATATTCACTACACATAAAGAATATCAATACATCCATTTTTATTCGCATAATTTCTGGCACTGGTAAAAAGCCAATCCTCCGGACATTCCACAAAACCAGCCACAACAGGATTCATATGTATATAGTCTAACTTCTGATAAAAAACTTCGTGAGTCCAGATTTCAACTGGATGATTATTCTGTTGCCAAAACTGAAAATCATAATTATTACTATTCCTTATTCCTGCACGTTTCATCATCCAAAGCATCCATTCCCGTCGGCTTTCGCTCAGGTCATTTTTTTCTCTAAAATATTGTGATAAGAATATGAAGTAAAAGATTTCAAATCCCGCACAATTTCACCCAACTTCATATTTCCATTTCTCCCTATTATCATATGAAAATGACTCGGCATAAGACAATACCCATACACTTCAAGACCTTTATGCTCCTGACAGTGCTTTATACTACCTATCAAAATATCTCGATATTCATTTCGAATAAAAAAGTCTATCCAGTTAATAACTGTGAAGGTGACATAATGTAAATGATCCTGATTCCCAAATCTGTATTTTCGACTCATAGCTGTTTAAAAAATATTGAGCCGAAAGATACACTTTTAAAAAGTAACTAAAAAGATCCTTCTGCTGGTTTAAGCGTCCTCGCTTGGACCTATTATTCTTCAAGCGTCCGCTTGTCTTTTTTATAATAAAATTTGTTACATTTTTATAATTCAAGCGGACGCTTGATTGTTTTGGGTCCAAGCGAGGACGCATGAACCAGCATAGCAGCAAAATAAATTAACAAAACAATAAGAAGCAACTACCAGCGTAACAACAGTATTAAAATCTTGAACAATCAGAAAAGCATACATAGGTTTCCTATTGCGTTGATTGATGAGATCTGAAAACTTTGTTTCAAGTCCTATGCTTGTAAATGCAAGTACAAACCATGGTGTCTGAATACTTTTCATACTGTCTTTAACAACACTAGTCTCCTTGGCACTTGGAACAAATGAAAATATCAGGGAAGCGCCTACAAAACCTAAAACAAATTTTGGAAATCTTTCCCATATTACTGCAAGTGTGGGCTTTTCAGTACCTCTTCCCAACTGAGGATTGTTAATATAGGTCCAATAAATATTAATAACAAAAGCTGCAATCCCTAACAAAACATTCTGACTGAATTTAACTATAGTACTTATTTTTAATGCAGTTTCACATACGAGAGAGCCTGAAGCAAACGACAGCACGTAGTATCTATACTTCCTCCAAGCCAGGCACCTGTTACCTCTTGAGAGAGCCTCATGTAATTGGCCAGATAAGGCATTACAATCATCATAGGGATAGCAGTAATTAACATCAGGCTCTGCACTGCTTGTAACCAACCTAAAAATAAAAGAGGCTGCATAAGATTTCTCTTACCGCAGCCCCTTTATAATTAGTAACTTTTATTCAGTCTCCTATCTCTCAACTATCATTTTCTTCACTGTCTTTCCTTTCTTCGTATAACAATTAACGAAATAAATTCCCGGATCCAGCTTAGGTGATAGTTTAACATCTGAATCGATAAAATAAGCAGCATCTTTAAAGTCTGTAGTAAACATAGACCTTCCAAGAACATCTATTACTTCAAGAGTTACCGTTTCCTGACTTTCAAGGCCAGTGATAAGAACATTAAATTTATATCCATCAGATGGGTTCGGATAAAGTATAAATGTTCCTTCAACCTTCGGAGTTACTGTTCCTGTAACCACACCAGTGGAAATAAAGCAAGTGTCTGCCTGAAGTTTCTGAGCTTCTTTGTTATTTACATTATCTTTTGACACAGCATATAAACAGTACACTTCCCCTACTCTTGCCGCAATTTTAAAAGTGCTATCTGCAGGGATATCTGAAGCTACCACTTTAAAAGCTTCATTTCCTTCTGAAACATACAGATCATAAGCTTTTGCGCCACTACCTTTCAGGTCATCCACTATCATAGCCGTTACACTAATGGAGTCGCTGTCCGTGCTCAAAACTTTTATTTTAGATACAGGAGGCTCTGCATCAATGATATTAAATATCTCCGGAGTTATGATCGGAGCATTAATATCAAACACGATTTCAGCAAGAGCCAGTATTGAATCTCCGGTAATGGCGTTATTCTTAGCTTTAATCGTATAGTTTACAAAGCCTTCTCCGACACCTGTTGAATCATTAAGTGCAAGGAAACCTTTTAATGGATCTGCAGGAGGTAATCCAGTTTTTGGATCTATGGTTTGTAAGACCCAGAAAGCTTCATTTTTCTCAATATCAATACCAGCAGTTACTTCAAGATCATATCCTAATGAATCAGGAAGGTCCACTGTATTGAAATAAGAAGATACATTTCCATCTACAGTAAATACATAGTCAGCAAATCCGAAATCTTTAACTCTGAATGTTAAAGGATTCAAGTCACTGTCAAGCACCTGTCTTATTTCAACCTTCTGAGCAGGAGCTGTAGCAGCTTCCGGATCATTTTCATAACGGATTGTATAAGGCAGCACTTCACTTCTTGAAACATATTTGCCTTCTCCATATCCTTTCGGACCAATGATATCATTCGGATCGCATGATGCTACCACCTGATTACATATAATTCTCTGTGCAATACAATTCAACACTGTAGCAGCTCCCAATATATTAAATCCACCAGGCACACAACCGACATCCCCAGGACCAGGGCCCCATCCCGGAGGTGATTTAGGATCTGTTAACAATCCGCCAATAGCATAACCGCAACCAAATGCCCCCATAGAGCAGTTCGCAACACCCCATGCAGGCGTCAGAGCAACAGATTCAAATAAACTTTCAGCACAGCTTCCGACAGTTATAGCACAACCGGTTATTGTAAAGAATGTATTACAAATTGCCGTTCCAATAGTTCCGTTATTACCGCATCTTGGTTGTCCACCAGGACCGCCAGGACCACCAGGGCCGCCCGGACCACCAGGGCCGCTTGGGCCACTCGGTCCACTTGGTCCACTTGGACCACCAGGACCAGGACCGCCAGGACCAGGGCCTCCAGGACCACCTGGACCGCCAGGACCACCTGGGCCAGGACCACTCGGACCACTCGGACCGCCTGGGCCACCAGGGCCACCAGGACCGCCGGGACCACCTGGGCCACTAGGACCGCCAGGGCCACCTGGGCCACCTGGACCGCCGGGAGAACCTGGACCGCCAGGACTATTTCCAGGACCACCTGGACCGCCAGGACCACCAGGGCCTCCTGGACTATTTCCAGGACCGCCAGGACCACCAGGACCACCAGGGCCTCCGGGAGAACCCGGACCACCAGGACCGCCAGGGCCACCAGGACCTGCAGGTGTCGTTCCATTTCCAGGACCGCCAGGACCACCTGGACTTCCCGGTTGACCTACGCTACCTCCCGGTGCACCAGGAACACCTGGTTGTCCTATACCAGGCTTGTATGCGCTAAAGCATAATTTTAATGTATCTGTTCCGGCCAGTCTCACATAGAAGAAACCGCCATGCAGATTATTATAAGTTGCAAAACGACTTATGTCAATAGAAAACTTATCCGCTGCAAAACCTGAAATACCTCCTGCAGCAACTGCGATCGTCCAGCTTGTGTCAACAGCAGGATACCACCCTGAAAGCAGATTTGGATTATTAGAAAAATCTAAAGATGCTATTCTGATAACAAAAGGATTCGAAGGTGTTGCAGTGACCTGGATAGAACCTGATGCTTTAATAAGATCCCAACCCGGATTAGCACCAGCTACCCCTGCATATTTATTTATTTCCCACAGATAATCGTGACCAGCACCGAAAATTACATTAGTACCGTTGAAAGTTCCAGGACTATTACCCGGACTGAAAGTAAAGTTTCCGTTAACCAAAACAGGCGGTTGAGATCCGCAGGAGCTACACTGTACATTTGCTCTTGCAAATTCTGCAGGAGAGAATATACCTTCGTGATAGTAAACCGCCAATACAGAATCCATATAAGCAGTACTGTCTACCGCAAAATTTCTCCAGTCTGCAGGTGCAGAAGGATTTTGAAGAATCGTCCTTCTTGTAGTTTCAGCGGAATTTACTTGCTGAGAGATATACCTTTCTGCAGTGTATCCTACTGCTCTTGTTCTTACAGTGAAGAACTCTGATGTAAAATGACTTACGATCAGGTTCATAGCAAGAATTTCTCCCGGCCTTACATCTTTACCCAGCAGAGGAATGACTTTATAAGAATCTACAAGATAGAAATCCTCAAATGTTTTACTCTGACTTGTATAACTACTACGTTTTCTTATTTGCTTGCTTGCTGTAAAGCTTACAATATTCGTTGCTGCTGGAACAGAAAGATCCGCGTTTATGAAAGGAACATCAACATTTCCAATATTCTGTATATAGAAAGTGTATTGAGCTTTTCCTCCAAGTCTTACAAGATCAGGTGCTATCTCATTAAAGTCTACTAAGAAACCAGTAGCTTTTTCTACTGTCAGACCATTAATAAGAGTAAACGTTTCAGTTGGGTTAACAGCCTTAATGTTGTATGTACCAAAAGGAACATTTGTCAGATCCCAACGAACATCCACCTGCATACTGCTCATGTAAGTTCTTATTTCAGCAGTATCAACAGGCACATTGGACTTAGAAACAAGAATAAACTTCGTTTCTCTTTTAAATCCTGCGCCATTCAACTTTGTTGTAACAATACCTTGTCCGACCGTATCAGCATTCACTTCTATAATACTGAAAGGTAATGCTTTTGCAAGGATTGTTACATTCTGAAGATTGTTAAAATTGGTCGGTGTTTTTACTAACAGATAATACGTTCCGGCTTTAGTAGTAGGAACAAGCAGCTGTTGATTAACACTATTCGGATTTTCAAATATATAATCAAAATCATTTAATGAAGGTACTCTGTTATAGGCTGCATAAATTTCATTTGACCCATTGCTTCTGTTACTCTTAAGCGTTATCAAAAGGTCTTTGTCTGCCGGTACATTTATTTTGTAATAAAGCAGATCACCTCTTTCGAGAGGAGTTGTTTGCGCAACGTCCAGTACAAGCTCTTTGATAGAGACATTTAACTGATTACCAGAAACTCTGGTATTATTATTAAGATCAGTTTCTACAATGGTATTAAGTGCGTTTGTCACACCAATACCATAATAGTTACCCTCAAGCAAACCAGGCATTTTTGAGGAAACAGTTCCTGAAATTGAATCGCCGGGGTTTAACTGAATATATCTGTCTTTGGTTCCGAAGAGAGGATCATTCGCCTGATCCAATTGCTGATCTTTTGAGAAGAACAAAAGATCCCTCAGATTACCTATGGCAGGATTACTACCGATATTCTTTACTGAGTATGAAACCTCTACATCTTTACCAGGCTCAGAGGAAGAAGGAATGTTAAGTCTGTTAACTACAAGATCACTAGGCTGAGGGACAACAATTGTAACTACAGCATCACCAAGATTATTATCTTCTTTGTTGTGCTCAAATACTCTGTTCTGATAATCAGTCCTTACAATGAGATAATAATTACCTGAAAGATAATTTGGTATTTTAATCTTTGCAGTAGCATTATAAGTTCCATCAACAGAGAGATTGCCGCTTCTTGTAAAGCTACCTACTATATAATAAGAGCGGCTCAGGTCTCTTGCATTAGAAAGATAAATCTGATCGGACCATGTGTTTTCAATTGTGGCACCAGGACCGGCATTCTCTATTGTATAGGTAATATTCAGCTCTTGTCCTGCCAGTAAAGAAGCTGGTGCTTCTATAGTTTTTACAATCAGATCCGGCGGAGGAGTAAGCGCAATATTTATTTCAAACCTGGCCTTATTATTTGCTTTAGCTGTATCATTGGTTACACGGAGGTTATGATCAGAAGAAACCAGTAAATAATATTTACCTGAATAACCATTCGGAATAGTAACCATTTCACTGAAAAGGTAATCAGCACCGGCAGCTAAGCCTCCGTTATAAGCCTTATAAGTTAACTGGGCATCATAATTATCCAGAACTGTATCTTTCGAAATAAACAGAAGATCGTTCCAGAAATCCACATTGGTTGCAGAGCTACCGATATTTTTTACGTTCCAGCTTACAGGAATTTTCTTTCCTGATTCCGCAGATGTCGGAGCACTAAGGTTCGTAACTTTCAGATCTGCAACAACCTGAGGAAGAATATACAGTTTCGCTCTGGTACCAAATGAGTCACTTTTCGCAACATTGTTACCTTCATTTGTATATTCATATATCTTATCTGTAATGTCGGTATAGACATACAGGTAATAAGTTCCTTCTTTAAATTCTCTTGGAATTCTTATAGTTGCTTTTTCAGAATAGTCAGCTCCCGGCTCAAGTGCAAGACCTCGTGTTACCGAAGTCAGTTGCGTTGCATTACCTGCATACCAGGAGGGGGAAGAAGATATAAAGATCCTGTCAGTCCATGAAGGACCGGCAGCAGCTAATCCCTGATTTGTTACAGTCCAGGAAACTTCAGCCTCAGTATTTGCTCTGATGGTATCTTTTACTGAAATATTAAGAATCCTAAGATCTGCATATGGTGAAAGATTTATATTTATCGGAGAAGAGCGTTTGATATTGTCCTCTTCGTAGATGTATTCAAATACCTCTTTATTAAAATCCGAATAAACGTAAACATAATATTGCCCTGAGATACCATTAGGAAGGTTAAAGGTCAATCCGGCAGTATAACTTGAATCCGGTTTTAAAGCAGATCCGTTGGACTTATTAATAGATCCGACTTCAATAGATTCTTTTATATTAAAAGTATCCAGCTTAGATAAAAATACTTTATCCGTCCAAACATTTTCAACGGGAGCATTGGCACCACCATTGATCACTTCCCAGTTAACAGTTAAAGGTTTTCCTGAAAACCCTGAAGCTGGAACTGTTACCTTCTCTACTGCAAGGTTAGCCGGCGGTGTTAAAGTTACACTGATGACATTGCTTCTCTGAGAGTTATTTACATTTGACAGCTCATCCACATTATTCAACACATCTGAAAGCAGATAAATGTAATATTGCCCTGAATAGGAATGAGGCACTGTAACCGGTACAGTTTTCGTATAAGAACTGTCTTTTGGTAAATAATCCGGAATGTTGTACCAGCTTGCTGCATTATCACAAAGGAAGCCCCCTTGATACTTCGGTGATCTTAATTTCACACTTACATCTGTAAGGAATTTTGCTCTTGCAGTACTGAAGACGGAATCCTGAGAAATATATATAGCATCTTTCCAGTAATGCTCATCAAAGTAACAATACCTTTTTAATGAATAATCATAATATTGATAATGTGTTGCAATAAGATTACCCATTGCATGAGCAATTGCAGTATTAGTCACTTTATAAGTAACATTAATCTTACTTCCGGAGAAGGTAGCAATAGGTGCCCCCAATGAACTTACAACCAGATCCGGTTTAGGAGGGATTGCTACACTCAATACTCCTGATGTTGTATCAAACTTGGTATTGTTATTTTCATCAGACTCCAGGATAGCATTGTATACATCTGCTTTTACAAATACAAAATAATCTCCTACAGTAGTCTGAGGAATAGTAAACGTAGCTGTCTGGCTGTAGCTTAACCCCTCAGCAAGGTAGCTCAGGTTGTTAACGCTACCTATCAGAACATCATTAGAGGCATCAAACAGGGTATCATCAGATAAATAAACCCCATCTCTCCACACCTTGGATTCTGTACTTCCCAATCCTGTATTCTTAACTTCCCATGTTACAGTGAGCGGTTGACCACTGTAAATAGCCATCGGAGTCTTCACTGAATTTACTTGCAGGTCTGGCAACTTTCTCAGAGAGAAGCTTTGTACAGGACCTTCTGTACGGAAGCATGAATTTTTAGCTGTAACTTTCCATTTGTACAACACTCCATAATCCAAACCACTTACATTAAAATTGATCTGACTGATATTGGAATATCTCGGAGTTGTCGGCACTGCCTGATCTGCTCTCCACACATAGATATCATAAGTAGATGCATATTGTGCCGGAACCCATGAAACTTCAAGGGGCTGTCCAAGATTCAGAGTTGAATCTGTCGGAAGCATATTACTCACCTGTCCGGGAGCAACAACAGGAATAATGTTGATTCTGACACTGTCGCTATAGGTACATCCTCTGGCAGTAGTTGCTGTGAGTTTATATACTGTAGTATCTGTAGGAGTAACTGAAATTTTTGCAGTAGCGGCTCCTGTAGACCAGTTGTAAGTGCTTGCCTTACTTGAAACCAGCTCCACAAGATCGCCATTACAAACAGTAGTAATTTTCCCTACTACAGAAATTTTAGGTGCATTATTAAAAGTATTAACCGTCAGATTATAGATACCTGTTGCCGAAGCATTTCCTTCCACAACCAGGTAATAAGTTTTACCGGGAGTTAATGCTCTGGTATTAATACCAGCATAGATGCCATTATAGTTATTATTGAATTCTACAACTGCCTGAGCTGAATCTATCAGATGAAGGTAGGTATCAAAATTTGACCCTACTGTTGAGATGCTAAATGAATCAACACAAGCCGGCACAGTAAACTTGTAGAACACGTCATTGGACGGCTGGTTGGTCATTCCTGTGTAGCTATCAGAGTATAAATCCGCAGTATCTTTTACAGAATATGGGAATGAATTAATAACTATCGGATTACTGAAGTGATCTCCTTTTCTGCTTTCTTTTATAGAGAATGTATTTCCGCTCTCTGCTGTTACAGAAGAGCTTCCTACATCCGACAATTTAACCAGGTATTGATTGGTTGCTGTCAGTGAAACAGGAATGGTCCAGTTGTAGGAACCTGAATTATTGGCCGCATTATTGATAGTTTTCCAGGTAATACCATTATCCGGAGAGTATTCAATTTTTATCGTATTCGAAATAAGCCCTGCTGAAACCCAGGTAATTTTCTTTGTTTGTCCCAGATACCAGCTTTCTCCACCAACAGGTGAAGTTATGTATATGGTTGGTTTTGCAATTCTGAAAGCCGTCTTGCTTGAATCTCTGATTGAAGCATCAGCGTTACTGCTCAACCTGATGAGATAGTTTTCGGAAGGATTGATGCTTGCAGGAATATTCCATGTATAAAAGCCAGTATTTGCAATAGAAGATACAAGGGTTTTCCAAAGCTCACCATCAAAATATTCAATTTTAATGGTGCCCGGAACGACACCGATATTGCTCCAGCTAATATTTTTTGCCTGCCCCTGATACCATGTCTCTCCACCTACAGGTACATTAAGTGTAATTCTTGGTTTGAATATGGTAAAAGGTTCATTGGTTTGATCCTGAACAGAACCATCTACCAGATCAGAAACCCTGATTAAATAATCAGATGAAGTCTGTATTGAAGAAGGTATTGCCCAGTTATATGAACCTGTGTTGGTTACAGAAGCTGCAATCACATCCCAGGTTGTTCCCCTGTCATCTGAATACTCAATCTTGACATTTGGAGAAGCAAATCCTTTATTGGTCCAGGAAATCGTTTTTGTTTGTCCAACATACCACTGCTCTCCTCCATTCGGTACATTCAATACAATCGCAGGCTTCGCAATAGTGAAAGGTATATCACTTGTATCCTTATTGGTCGGATCCAGGACATCAGAGAGTCTGATATAACAGTTAGTTGATGGTGTTACAGAATATGGAATAGTCCAGTAGTAGAATCCAGTATTAGGAGCAGATGCAATGACGTTATTCCAACTCTCGCCTCCGTTTACAGAATATTCAAGTTTTACATTTTCAGAAGCTCCAAGGCTACTCCACTGTATGGATTTTGATTCACCGACATACCAGATCTGTCCATCGTTCGGCACTGTAATCCCTACGACAGGTTTGATAATAGAGAAGGCAACATCGTTAGAGTCATAGCTTGCTGCAAAGTCAAGTGAAGTAACTTTTACAAAACACTTTGAAGAGTTCACCGCATTGCTTGGAATCGTCCAGATGAATGAGCCACTATTTGGTGTTGAAGCTGTGATAGGTGAATAAGTCAAACCGTTATCGACAGAGAAGTCTATTTTAACATTAGCATTGGCAGCAAGTCCAGCAGCACTCCATGAGATTGTCTTGTTCTCCCCTACCTTCCAAATTTCAGTTCCTGTGTTTGGAGTCAGCACTGTAACGACAGGATAAGAAATTGAAAAACTGTTGTTGCTTACATCAGATATTGGGTTTGCTACTGTAGCGCTTTGCATTGAAGTAATTCTGATCAGTGCATTGGAAGCAGTTATTTCAGGAACCTTCCAGCCATAATTTCCATAATTATAGGTATAGTTATTGATCAGGTTCCAGGTAGCACCATTATCAGCGGAGTATTCAAGTCTTACATAATTTGAAGGAAGATTTGAAGATGCCCAGTAGATCGTATAGGTCTGACCTACATGGTACTTTTCACCTCCATTCGGAACAGTAAGCGTAATGACAGGATCATTATTTACTGAGAAAAAGGAATTATTATAAACTAAATTACAAGTTTTATTATACTCATAAACCTGAATCAGCCCTTTTGATGAAATCCTGTTGACAGGTAATAACCATTCATAAGAGCCGCTGTTTGCAATATTATTAGCAATTGCACCATCCTTATTTCTTACCCAATCCCAAGTGACTCCACCATCAAAAGAGTATCTCAGAGACACAGTTCCAACTGTTCCTTCTGATGACCAGTTGATGGTCTGAACCGAACCGGAACTCCAGTTCTCCCCTCCTGAAGGAGAAATAAGCGTCAGCTTATTTCCACTTTGTGTTATTGTAAAGTTGGCATCGCTGGAATCTTTCACATTGGCATTATAGTAACCGCTTGCTTTAATCCTTATATCATTGGAAGCCAAAGACGGCACTGTCCAATTATAAGAGTTAGTATTGTCGTCTATATAATCATCAGCTATAAAAATCCAGTCATTACCTCCATTAATGGAGTAAAACAACCTTACATAACTTTGCACTCCTTCTTGATTCCATTGGATTGTATAGGTACCACAACCTGGAATACTCTCTCCACCGTTAGGCTGAGTAATTTGAATTACCTGAGGAGCAATGGTAAAGGCCTTATTGCTTATATCAAAAATAGAAGCATCCGCAGCTGCACTTACCTTGATAAGACATTGATCAGAGTTAAGAAAAGCAGGAACAGTCCAGCTATAGTTACCATAGTTATAAACAGAATTGGTAATTACCTGCCAGGTATCACCATTATTGATAGAGTACTCTATTTTAACATAAGTCGTAGGCAGGTTGGATGAACCCCAGGTAATAGAATAGGCTCTGTCTGCATATATCTTTTCACCACCATTGGGAGTCGCAACGGTGATAATCGGACTGTTATTTATAGAAAATAAAGTATCCGAATAGTCTATGTTACAGGTTTTACTGTTTTCATAAATCTGGATCAGACATTTAGAGGAAACCTTATCAGCAGGGAGTAGCCAGTCATAAGTACCACTGTTGGAAATATTGGAAGCAATGTTTCCTGCAAGATTTCTCACCCACTCCCAGTTAGCGCCACCGTCAAGGGAGTATCTCAATGACACATTCCCAACTGTCCCTGTGGTTGTCCAGTTGATTGTCTGTATTGAACTGGAAGACCATGTCTCTCCTGAATTGGGAGATGTTAAGGTAAGGTAATTCGAACCCTGAGCCACAGCAAATGCGGCATCACTTGAGTCTTTTACATTTGCATTATAATATCCACTTACTTTAACTCTTAATGGTACTGAAGGAAGAGATGGTACTGCCCAGTTGTAGAAATTGGTATTGTCAGTGATATAATCATCAGCAATAAAGATCCAGTCTTTTCCGTCATTGATGGAATAAAAAAGCCTCACATAATCCTGAACTCCCTCCTGATTCCATCTGATAGTATATGTTTCGCAACTGGCAATACTTTCACCACCATTAGGTTGAGTGACCTGAATAACCTGAGGAGCAAAAGTAAAGACCTGATTACTGACATCAAAAATTGTTGAATCCGCAACAGCACTGACTTTAATCAACGATTGTGTTGAATTCAATGATTCAGGAACGGTCCAGCCATAGCTTCCATAATTGTATGCAGAATTGGTAATAATCTGCCAAGTCGAGCCATTATTTACAGAATAGGCAATCTTCACATATTGTGTAGGCAGATGGGAAGAGCTCCAGGTAATCGAATAACTTCTTCCTGTATACACTTTTTCTCCACCATTTGGCAAAGCAACTGTAATGATAGAATTATTATTAACAGAGAAGAAGTTATCGCTATAATCAATATTGCAGGTTTTACTATATTCATAAAGCTGAATTAAACCTTTAGAGGATTCTTTATCAGAAGGAAGCATCCATTCAAATGATCCTGTGTTTGCAATATTGTTCGCAATGGTTCCTGCAGGATTTCTTACCCAATCCCAATTGGCTCCCCCATCAAGAGAATACCTCAAAGAAACATTTCCAACAGTACCGGTAGAATTCCACGTGATGGTTTGTATGGAGCTTGCAGGCAAATCCTCCCCCGAATTAGGAGATATTAATGTTAAATAATTAGGAGACTGAGTTACAGAAAAAGCCGCATCACTGGAATCCTTTATATTGGCATTATAATAAGCACTTACTTTAATTCTAATAGCAGTGGAAGGAATAGAAGGAACTACCCAGTTATAAAAATTGGAATTATCTACGACATAGTCGTCTGCTATAAATACCCAGTCATTTCCATCATTGATAGAATAATACAGTTTCACATAATCCTGCACCCCTACCTGATCCCAGGTAATTTTATAAGTACTACATCCTTCAATGCTTTCCCCTCCATTTGGTGCAGTTACCTGAATCACCTGAGGAGCAATGGTAAATGCCTGATCACTTATATCATAGATAGCCGGGTTGGAAGCTGAACTTACTTTAAATAAGACCTCTGTCGAATTTATCCCTTCAGGGATTTGCCAGCCATAATTACCATAATTATAAGTAGAATTTGTTAACGTCACCCACGTACCTCCATTATTTAAAGAATACTCAAGCTTTACATAAGTAGTAGGCAGATTGGAAGAACTCCAGTATAAAGTATAGTTTCTTCCCGCATATATTTTTTCCCCGCCAAATGGATAGGTAACTGATATAGATGGACTATTGTCAATTGTAAAAAAATTATCACTATAATCCAGATTACAGGTCTTGTTAGTTTCATAAAGTTGTACAATACAGTTACCTGAAGCCGCTACAGATGGCACAAGCCAGTTAAAAGAGCCTGTATTGGCAATATTATTGGCAATATTACCATCTTTACCTCTTACCCAATCCCAGGATAATCCTTTATTTACAGAGTATCTAAGAGAAACATTCCCTATCGTGCCTGTTGTGGTCCAGCTTATCTGCTGAAAAGAACTTGCAGAAAAAGATTCACCTCCATTGGGTGATGTGATTTGCAGAGCGTTTGCAGGAGGTACAACAGTAAAGTTCGCATCACTGGAATCCTTAATATTTGATTCATAATAACCTGCCACTTTAACTCTGAATTTATTGGAAGCTACTGAAGGTACAGGCCAGCTATATGTATTACTATTATCACCGATATAATCATCTCCCACATAAATCCAATTGATTCCACCATCATAGGAATAGTAGAGGCTTACATAATCACGCACACCTCCCTGTGTCCATGTAATCGTTTGTGTTGCACAACCGGTCAGGCTTTCCCCTCCATTGGGAGATGTGATTGTTATAAATGGTTGTTTGATGGAAAAGACAGCATCGCTGACATCATTGACGGTTGCATCTCCATAATCGCTCACTCTTAGCAAGCACTGTGAAGAGACATTGGAAGGTACCGTCCAGTTGTAAGTACCGGTATTGTTCACACCAGATTCAATGAGGTTCCACTGCGCACCGTTATTCGCAGAGTATTCCAGTTTTACAAAACTTGATGAAAGTCCGGAACTGGTCCACCTGACAGCGAATACTTTTCCTACATACGCACTCTCTCCTCCATTGGGAGCTGTAACGGATATAGTCTGGGCTATTGCATTAATTGCACAAACAAGTGAAATGACAACTAAAGCCTCTATTCTTTTAAAAATTTTCATAAAGATGAATTTTTCAATGATGAGTATCTGATGAATCAGAAATTTTAAAAAAGGAACACGAATTTATAAAAATATCCGTTGATGGAATCATTCAGAAAATTGAAAATCCCAAAAATTCGACGGAAACATGGAAAAATACCAGTTTACTGGATAAGAAAAGGGGATAATTTCATCTAAAAATTATATCGATCCGATTAATTTAAATCTTCATTGAGTCTTTTCTTTTCTGAAAATAAGAGATTAATCGGAGCAACCTAAGTATAACTACTTAAAAAAGATAGTATTCAAAAAGGCTCTGGTTAAGCAGCCAGGCTCAATCATTCTTTTTAGTCTTACTTAACATATTCCACTAATTACATTTTAAAATAATAAAGAATCAAGCGGAAGCTTGAGAAATATAAGGTCCAAGCGAGGACGCCTAAACCAGCATTGATCTCACGCCCATAAAGAGAAAGCTTTCACTGCCCTTTACAAATAAATATTTCTTAAATTAGAGGTAAATGAACTTTATAGGCTATATGACTCATTCTAATATACTATAATACTGTATGAATTAATGCATCAACTAATGAAGTAGCGGAACTAATTTCTCCAGAAACTTCTGCTCTTTAAACACTGAATTGCTAGGATATCTCTTTAAAAGATGTACTCTTATACGTATCTGCCACCAGAAATATGAACCTAAGACAACATATATTACTAATCGGAATACTTTTCTTTTGTAATACTTCTTATTCTAAGAGTGATAGTACTATCATTTTAATTGAAAAAAAAGGGATCTATTTGTCACCAATTAATCTCTCAAATGAGTTTAAAATTTATTCTTTAACTAAATATGACACTTCAAAAGTTAAAAAATATAAAGAGGTAAAACTAAACTGGATAAAAAGCCTCAAAACTGACCTATCACCTTCTGGACTTATAATCGATACAGCTAATCTGCATGGACAGTTTTTAGTTGCATCAAACTTTAATTTACCAGGGAACTTTTTTATCTACGAGGACCGAAGTTATCTTTTTAATTGTGGTGGTAGTTATTTATACCCCGGTAACAATTTTACTTTGGAAACTTTTATTAGAAAGTGGAATGGAGCAGACTACTTTTTATTGAAGTCAACAGGTATTGTAACGGATAGTTTAATCAAGATTGATTTACAAGTAAGAAACAAAAAAATTTCAACAGTAACTGGAGCCATTCCTAAAATTATTATGGAAGGATATTTCAATGAAGACGGATTAAGTGACTTTGTATTATCAGAGGGTAATATTTTTAAAATGTACTTGTCTAAAAATTCAATTTATAAACCAATTGATTGTAGATTTATAGTGGGTGAAATTGTTCCTGAGTTTTGACAGAGAAAAATTTTATTAGATAACATAACCTCCTGCTGATTCGAGCCCTGCTGGTTCAATCGTCCTCGCTTGAACCTTTTTTTTCAAGCATCCGCTTAAATTATTCCATTAATTATAAGGATCAAGCGAACGCTTGAGCAATATAAGGTCCAAGCGAGGACGCTTGAACCAGCGCCGATCATAACATAAGCCTCCATATCAAAGCTCCTTGTAAGTATAAAGTGCCCTTTTCATAAGGCCTTGTTTCCTCTGACGACTTGAATTGGGAATTCGTTCCCTTCTCTTTAAATTAAAAATTTGTTAAATTAGAGGTTAAAGAGAAATATGCGTCATATGACGAATATCAAACTTAGCATTCACTTCAGCAACATCTGCAAAGAATAACTTATAATAAAAGTACATCAAATAAATGAAAAAATGGAAAGTATAGAACAGATCAATTACCTCAAAACCTCCATTTCAACTGTTTATAAAGCATTAACTTCAGAAGAAGGTTTAGGACAAGTATGGACAAAAAAGTTAAAAGTAAAACCTGAAATTGGTTTTGTAAATGAGTTTGATTTTGATGAAGGGTATTTGACTAAATTTAAAATCATTGAACTGAAAGAGAACAACAAAATTGTTTGGGAATGTCTGGAATCTGATGTAGAATGGGTAGGAACGAAAATATCTTTTGAACTAACGGAAAAAAATGGCAAAACAACGGTTATCCTTAAACACTTCGATTGGAAAGAACGAACTGACTTTTATCGTTGGTGTAGCTATAATTGGGCAATGTTTTTATTTAGTTTAAAAACATATTGCGAAAATCAAAAAGGATTACCTTATCAAGAACGAGATTTTTAGAAAACTAGAAGTTAAACTCACAATTACAGAATCGAAGACACAAAATACCGATAACATGGTATTGCTGGTTCTAATTTCAAACAGGAATTAGAATGCAAACAGACGAAGTAATTCTAAAAAATTTGACAACCGAATAAATCAACTGAAAGAGAATCAAGAAATGTCTTTTTAAGATCCTAGATTTGAGGTAAAAGAGAAATATGCCCACTATTGCGGATCATGAAATGATGAGCTTACTTACCATTAACAACAATTAATAACATGCACCTTAGATTTTATATCACAGTATTTTTAATAACTAAAAGTTTAATAGTATTTTCTCAAAGTAAATCCTGCCTTGATACAAACGCTCGTATACAAGAGATCAGGAATCTTTATCAAAAGACTCAGGAAATAAAAAGCTCGTTAAGCGTATTTGAATTATACGAATCATCAGGAAAACATAAATATCAACTGGTACCGAATGATGCAGCGATTTACCTGGGAGATGATAAAAATGACATCATATATTATGCAGGTCCTGTTTTATTCAAGTATAAAAAAGATACGATAAGCGCACTGAGTGATGAAAGAATTTTTGTCTTTAAGGATAAGAATGGGCAAATCAAATTAATATCGAGCATCAGTCATGATGACCCGGAAGGGGCTTCAGACAGGACTACAGAATATTACCTGACCAATAACAATGAATTATATTTTTCCTTCTCAAAAGGAATTAACAGAGATTTATGGTCAGAAAAACAAACCGAACATTACACTGAAAACAGATATTATTACTGTAAGTCTACCCCTATCAAATGTCTGGGTAAAAAAGCAGACTATCCTGTAGATAGTGAAATAAATATCAATAAAATCGAGAATGAAAATATTGATTTAAGTAAGGCAGGTTCCAATTACAATGAATTCAAGAAATTAATCAGAATCATAAATATGGCAAAGACAGAGTAAGCCCAGTATGTCCGGAAACTCAAATACTATATATTCCTAAAAGTCAACCATTTGAACATCCCCAACTAATATCATTTTATTTTTACTGACTCCTGACATACAGTTGTCACAGGTCAGGTATACTTTTGTATCAATTCATTTTTATAGACGTACAAGCAATTGCAATATCGACAATGAACAATCTCTGTATGATGTCCCAATTCCAGATGGCTTATCCCTTTCTTACTAGTCAAAATGTCTAAAAAAAGAAATAGAAACATATTGTCCTAAAAGCCGCAAAGACTGGCGAAAATGGTTAGAGAAAAATCATCAGTCAAAACAGGGGGTCTGGCTTGTTTATTACAAGACCTCAACTAAAATTCCTTCCCTTACCTGGAGTGAAGCAGTGGATGAAGCTCTTTGTTATGGATGGATAGATAGCACTAAAAAGACCATTGACGACGAAAGGTATATGCAATATTTTAGTAAAAGAAACCCTAATAGCACCTGGTCAAAAATAAATAAGGAAAAAGTCTCACGACTCATCGACAATAATCTTATGACTCAGGCGGGTTTTGAAAGCATCAAAACTGCGAAAGAGAATGGAAGGTGGGATACCATGCACGATATTGAAGAATTGATTATACCGGAGGATTTAAAAATCGAACTGAATAAGGATATAAGTTCAATGGAGTTTTTTCAGAGCCAATCCAGATCAATCAAAATAGCAATGTTGCATTGGGTTGTAACGGCTAAAAGAATGGAAACAAGAAAAAAGAGAATTGATGAAATAGCACTATTGGCCGCCAAAGGATTAAGGCCTAAGCAATTCGGATAAAAATTTAATTTACAACACACAATATATTGATGCCATCGCTTGAAGCGATGGCATCAATATATTAGTCCTCGTTTCCAACGTAGGGCTTCACCCTACGTTGACATAAAGTCGCCCTTCCAGGGCTGGTACACTCAATAGTATTAAGTTTCCCTCTAAGCTCCCGTAGGGGGTGGTATTGTGTCAGCATAGGGTGGAGCCCTATGCTCTTCCAACGAGGATTTCCGAGAAGAGCGATTGTATTACTACCACTATCCTTTTAATACAAGGCTTTGCAAAACATTAGTCTCCTCAACAACAATACTTTAAACCAATTCAAAACAGCACCACCAACCGAAAATCACCTCCCAGAATTTAACGCATGCAAGACAACGATACCAAACGACTTTCACGACTGACTGCTATCTTAACTCAGTTGCAAACGAAACGGCTTTTGACAGCTACAGCATTGGCGGACAAATTTGCGGTGAGTATTCGGACCATTTACAGAGACATCAGAGCTTTGGAACAGGCAGGCGTTCCGATTCTAACGGAAGAAGGGAAAGGTTATACGCTCATGGAAGGTTACAGAGTTCCGCCTGTGATGTTTACCGAAGCACAAGCCAACGCGCTCATAATCGCAGAACAATTAGTTCTCAAAAACAAAGACACTTCGTTTATCAAGGATTACACCGAAGCCGTAGATAAAATAAAATCGGTTTTGAATTACAGCATAAAAGTCAAAGCTGACCTACTTTCTGAAAGAACCCGATTTGACCAGAATATTAACAGAGAAAGAAACAGCAACAACTTATCGGATCTGCAATTTGCATTGACCAATTATTGCCTCACCAAAATTGAATACGCCAACGAGCAAAACCAAACCTCCACCCGACATATTGAACCTTTTGCCTTACTCAGCACAGAAAACTGGCTACTGATTGCCTACTGCCGTTTGCGACAAGAGTTTCGGTATTTTCGATTAGACAGAATTAAAAAACTTGAAGTACTTCCCGATAAATTTGAACCCCACGGAATGACCTTGCAAGAGTTTTTTGACAAATATCATTAATTCCTTTCACACCCCTGACATAAGGCTGTCATTACCCACTTTAATTTTGTACCATGTTGAACAAGTAAAACAAAATCAAGATGGAAAAAAGAACGATTGATCCGTGGGTTTGGGGCGAACAAACAAACTCCGCACAGGCAGTAGAAGTAAAAAATGTTTCCGGAACACTTTACTGTTCGGGACAAGTAGCTATTGACGCCAACGGTGTACCAAGCAATGCTGATATGCGTTCGCAATTGATACAAACCATTCAGAACCTTGAAACGCTTATCACCGAATCTGGTTACGAAGTAAAAAACATTGTAAGACTGAATGTTTACACAACATCAGTACAAGAGTTTTTCTCCACCTGTATGGATGTTTACGTGCCGTTCATTCACAAGCATGGCATTAAACAAGCCACGACACTGCTTGAAGTTAAAGGGCTCTTTGCAACTTTGACTGTAGAATTAGAAGCTACGGTAGTGAAGTAAATCAAACATAATTGCATAGTTTTCAAAGTAGGGTTGACCAAGATCCTTCAGCTGTTATTATTGATGCCATCGCTTGACGCGATGGCATCAACTCAATAGTCCTCGTTTCCAACGTAGGGCTCCACCCTACGTTGACATAAAGCCGCCCTTCCAGGGCTGGTACACTCATTAGTATTAAATTTCCCTCAAGCCCCTGCAGGGGGTGGAATTGTGTCAGCATAGGGTGGAGCCCTATGCTCTTCTAACGAGGATTTCCGAGAATAGCGATTGTATCGCTACCACTATTCAATCATCCCATCCTTGTATCAAAAGCCTTAATTGTCCCGTTACACATCAAACCTCCATATCAAAAGCTCTTTGTAGATATAAAATGCCTTTTCATGAAGCTCTGTAATCTCTGACAAATCAAGCTCAACAGCATGTTCATCCAGTTGATTAAAATAAAATGAATAGAGCCCGTCTGTTCTGTTTTCGATACCTACCAGCCCCAAAACAAGCTTGCTTAAATCACCTGCATAAGCAGTATCAAACCCCTCCTTCTCCAGACGCTTCATGATCTTTCGGTTTCTGATATCTTCTGCAATTAAAAATATGGTCAATTCTTCTTTAGCAGGTAGCTTGACGAGATTGAGATTTTTGGAAAAGAGTTGTGGTTGTTTCATAGCTTTTGTGTTGGTTGATTTTAATTAACACAAAGATAAAAACTGTTATAATACGGCGTAACACAGTATACTGTGTTATTGCAAAGTTTTGTTAGAAAGGATGTTGAAGATCATAATTGAATTAAGAAAAATTTCATCAACTACTTCAACATAGAGATCGAAAGATTTCTTTTAAAACTATAACTACCTTACCTGATTCGTTGATTATTATTTCACAAATGAATATTTTAGTATCGATATTCAAAAACAAACCTATTTCAAGAGGATAATTAAAACATTTCAAAATCTAATATAACGTTATAAAATCCTAAACAAGATCTGCATCTTCTGAAATAAAAAATGGAAAATCTACCAATATGCATAAGCATACTATTCGGACTGACAGTTATCGGAACAATCATTTGGTTCTACTTTGCGACAATATCCAAAGTCTTTCTGATTATTGCCATCGGTTGGACCATTTTGCAATCTGCTCTTGGACTTAGCGGAATTTATCAAGACACCCAAACAATGCCGCCACGACTAATGCTCTTCGGTATCTTCCCGACTTTGGTCTTTATAGCCATCATCTTCTTAACAGAAAAAGGCAGGGCATTCATAGATGACATTAACCTACAAACACTGACTTACTTTCACAGCATTCGTATACCTGTTGAAATTGTTCTTACATTGCTCTTTCATCAAGGCGTTGTGTCTGTTTATATGACATTTGAGGGAACAAACTTTGATTTATTCTCTGGCATAACGGCCCCCATCGTTGGCTATCTGGCTTTTCGGACAAGCATAGAAAACAAGAGACTTTTATTGTGGTGGAACATTATCTGCCTTTTGCTTTTGTTGAACGTTGTAATTACAGCAGTATTTGCTTTTCCATCTCCGTTTCAGAAATTGGCTTTTGAGCAACCAAACATAGCTGTATTGCATTTTCCATTCAACTTATTACCGACAGTTGTTGTTCCGACAGTATTGTTTGGACATTTAGTGGCAATCCGACGACTGACAAAATAAATTGACAACTTACGAATCAATCAATTTATGCAGGAACAAGAAATATCTTTTCAAGACCTGGCCCATAAAACAGCAATAGACAAGGACAATCTTGTAAAGCTTACATCAACCGGATTTAACATAATACGTATTACACTTTTAAAAATATCCAGAGGCTTAAATGCTTCTATTGCAGTTTTTTCAACTTTGAATGTGGGGCAAAAAATAAGGGGTAAAGGAAATGAATTGGGAAGCTTTCTCATCTCTTTAAAATTAAAAATTTTTAGATTAGAGGTAAAAGAATGATATGCTCCGTATGGCGGATATTTCAATATTAGCTTATATATGACCAGAAAAGTAACTATATCAATAGGCATATTAGTTTGGATTATCACTCCGTTGTTGGTTATATACTAGCTATCACTAGACTATAATCTATGCCTCGTTGTAGGTAGCGGATACTTTTTCAATTTTCACTATCTTTATCTCAGAATTGATAGCGAAGTGGCTATATTATAGACAAAATCATAGTCTAATCGTTATACAAAACCATAACTTCAATCAATAAAATGAATTTAGAGTTTCAAAAACTTATAAAAAAAAATTCCGAACAAAAAATTAAGAATTTTAGATTTAGGCTGCGGTCGACCAACTGAGATTTTCAAATTTTTAATAAATAATTACCTGCATGCGGATTTTCATTATACTGGTGTTGATGCTAATGATGAATTTCTAATATATCATATTCAGCCTGAACAATATTTACCTGAAAGGTATGAGTATTTTCCCAATGAACTCCTGCTATCTCTATTTAATCGAACTCTCTCAAATACTGAAGATACAATCACTAAATCTATTGATATAGACTGGTTTAGAAGAAAATTCATTTTTCAGCTAAAAACTGATGTTATAGAATACATTACAACTACACCAATAACAGAAAACTATGATCTTATAATTTTAAAAAATATTCTTCACAAATTATCTCCCCCTAATGATAAAACTGTTTTTGATAAATGCATATCTCTACTTAGCCAAGACGGACTAATCTATGTTTCGGTGTTAAGAGAAGATTACATTTCCCCCCAAAAAGATGATCATTATTACAATATGGATAGATATAATACTTTAATCAAGCAAGCAGACATAATCTGGGATGATAGGCAGAATAACTATCATTATACTTCAATCTGTAAGCGAAGACGAAGTTAAATTGAAACAAAACGATTCACATACCCCCCAGGATTGTATCGCTCAGCAATTTTCAATCTTACTTTCTCCTCAATACATTTAAGCCTAGTTTTATTTAATACCCATGTCAATGGAAACAATAGAATATACAAAAGGTGATGCTACAAGACCTGTGGGAACAGGAAACAAAATTATAGTTCATGTCTGTAATGATATTGGTGGATGGGGAAAAGGGTTTGTCATGGCTATTTCTAAAAAGTGGAAATCACCTGAAACTGAATATAGAAAATGGCATCAATCTAAAGATAAATTTGAATTGGGTGAAGTCCAATTTGTACAGGTAGAAAATGATATTTGGGTTGGAAATATGATTGGACAGAGAAATATCAAACCAAATTTAAAAGGAATTCCACCGATACGATATGAGGCCGTTAAAGAATGCTTAAGTAAAGTAGGAGAATTTGCGCTAACCAATAATGCTTCCGTACATATGCCGAGGATAGGATGTGGTTTAGCTGGTGGAAAGTGGGAAGATATAGAGCCTTTGATACGAGAGGAATTATCCTCAAGAGGAATAAAGACGACAGTTTATGATTTTGAGTAATTATATAGTAAATGCTAAGAGAAGTGCGCTAAAACCTACAAAGACTATAACATAGACGTTAACAGAAATAAACTAGAGACATTTTCCTTCAACTGAATAAATAAAAGGACTTATGATTCACTTTGTGACAATTGTATTTGCAGTCTACTTTATATACACTTTGAATTTTGCAATTCAATTCAATAGAACAAATACACTGTTCACGGACAATCAGAAATTATTACACAATATCTTTATTTGGATCATACCTTTTTTCTGGATAATAATCATCAAAACTATAGAAAAGCCAACTCCAGGTTCAGATAAGTTTAAGAAAGGAAAACGTGATTCAGGATTCAATGATAGCAATAATGAAACCTATGGACACGATTATCAGAGTGACGGAGGACATGGATACGATGCGAATGATTGAGAAGTTAAATACTTTTGCCAACAACAAAATGGTATGGCCTTTTAAAGAAGAATATGAGTTCGAGTAAATCTCCATATGAAAAAGTTTTAGAATTCTGGAGTTCAAAGAATCAGAATATTAAGATTGATTGTCCATTTCTATCTTTTTCAACAGCAGGAAATGTATGGGAGACCTTTAATTCACTTATAAAATATCTAGGCGCTAGAAATCATTTTTTATTTGAATCGCACCCAGATGAGGAATATTTTATTGATTCAAATGCAAATCTGTTTATAGTAAAATTTGATATTAAGAGAAAGATAAATTATCCGGAATTCATAAAAGTGATCTCAAAAGAAGAATTACTACAATTTGTTAAAGATTCAGAAATTAATGAACAAAAAAACTATGAAACCATGGAATCCTTTGAAGAAATTTTTAAGAATTTAATATCTGAAAAATTTAGTTATTATTGATAGAATTAGTAAACCAATAGCCATCCATTCCCTTCCTGCTTCTATTCAAGTGCAGTACTTGTTGATATAGGGCATTTAACCAACATCGTACTAACAAAAAAATTGAACCTAGCGACAGAAATAAGAAGCTTATACAACCCAATCCAACCGACAGTAAAGCAATCGGCTGAAAAGGTTACCTATATTGAATTTTTACCTGACATAAAACTTCAACCATTCATTTATTGCTATTGGCAACTGAAAACAACACAAACACTTACCGAACAGTTTAATTATCGTGTTGTAGCTGACGGTTGTATCGACATCTATTTTGAACTCAATAATCCGCAGGAAAATTATGTAATGGGTTTCTGCAAGAAGTTTACTGAATTTCCGCTCGAAAACACATTCAATTATGTTGGTGTTCGATTTTTACCGACAATGTTTCCGCAACTTTTTGGGATAAACGCAATGGAATTAAGTAATCGCTTTGAACAGTTGCATTTAGTTGTTCCGCATATGTCCGACTTTATTACATATAGTTTCAACGAAAATCAACAAAAAGAAAAAATCAGAACTTTGTTCGACAACTATTTTCTTGACCAAATTACAAAAACCACATTTGACTGTGACAACCGATTATACGGAGCGATAGAAATTATTTTGAAAAAATTCGGAGTTCTTGACGTTGAAAAAGAATTAAACACTGGTATCAGCACAAGACAACTTCGCAGACTCTTTGAGTTTTATATAGGTGATACCACCAAAACTTTCAGCAAGATTGTCCGCTTTCAAAATATCCTTAAAGCAAAACCTTCAAGTCAAAGTTTACGACAAAACAAATTATTCTTTGATGTAGGTTATTATGACCAATCACATTTCATTAAAGAGTTCAAAAATTTTTATGGAGTGACACCCAGCAAAGCCTTTTGAAGATGAACTTGTCCGATTTTTACTATTTCAAGTGTTTATTTTGTGTGAACTTTGTTCCGTTAATTAAATTCAACAATAATGAAACGGATAGCTTTAACCATTACAGCGATTTGCCTTTTGGCTATGGGCTGTTCACAGAAAAATTCAACAAGTAAAAAAGAAAACAAAATGAAATTAAATGCAGGTATCATAACAGAAAAATTAGCGGAAACAAAAGCGTTTTACACACAGACATTGGGCTTTGGCGTAACATTTGAAAATGAATTTTACCTCTTGTTGCACACGCCAAATCACGAAGCAGAAATAAGTTTTTTGCTTCCAAACCACCCAAGTCAGCAACCGATTTTTCAAGCACCTTTTCAAAATCAAGGCGTTTATTTGACTATTGAAGTTGATGACGTGGATGGTATTTACAAAAAGTTAAAAGACAAAGGTGTTGAAATCAAAATTGATATCCGCAACGAAGCTTGGGGCGACAGACATTTTGCAATTCAAGATCCTAATGGAGTTGGTATTGACATTGTAAAATATTCACCACCGACAGAAAACTAAAAAACGCCCTATAACAGCACCTGCACCAGGTAATAGAAGATGATATCTAATTTTCATCCTGCTGGTTCAAGCGTCCTCGCTTGGACCATTTTTTTCTAAGCGTCCGCTTAAATTATTCAGCGCTCATCAGCCAGTAAACCTCCATATCAAAAGCTCTTTGTAGATATAAAATGCCTTTTCATGAAGCTCTGAATTCTCTGACAAATCAAGCTCAACAGCATGTTCATCCAGTTGATTAAAATAAAATGTATAGAGCCCGTCTGTTCAGTTATCAATACCTATCAGACCAAAAACAAGCTTGCCTAAATCACCTGCATAAGCAGTATCAAAGCCCTCCTTCTCCAGACGCTTCATGATCTTTCGGTTTCTGATATCTTCTGCAATTAAAAATATGGTCAATTCTTCTTTAGCCGGTAGCTTGACGAGATTGAGATTTTTGGGAAAGAGTTGAGGTTGTTTCATAGCTTTTGTATTGGCTGATTTTAAAACAAATATAAACAAAAAAGTAAACGGTGGCATATAAACCACCGAAAAATATATTTTTTTTTCTCAATCTTAGAATTGCAAAGAGAAATAAGAATGCTGACAGACGAAGAATTTCTAAAGAAACTTGGTGAACGAATAAATCAATTAAGGCAGGAACAAGAAATGTCTTTTCAAGATCTGGCCCATAAAACAGGAATAGACAAAGGTAATCTTGTAAAGCTCACATCAACCGGATCCAATATAACTCTAACTACACTTTTAAAAATATCCAGAGGCCTAAATACACCTATTGCAGATTTTTTTGACTTTGAATATGGGGTAAAAAATAAGGGTTGAAGGAAATGAAATGATGAATACTTCTATTTAAAATTGTAATTTAAAATGTCAGAAATAAGAGAAGCGAATATTAATAAGTTCCCCATAGGAAACAAACTTATGGCATTATTCAATCAGAATTCCACACTAGAATCTTTCATTAAAAAAGATCTTTCAATACTTGATTTAGGTTTTTATGAGCCATCTAATTTTATTTATTTAAACTACACATATCCGATATCAGAATACATGGGAATCGATTTAAAGGAAGAAATCATTTATATTCCACGACCCGATGATATTGTCATCCCTGAAGATTTAGTACCTGGAACTGTTGAGGAAAAATTTCCATTTAATAGATATTTAGTTTTTCACAAATATTATGGAATGGGTGAGCCATTGAATAAAAATAAATTCGAAAATACTTTTAAGTTTATTTACATTGATGCTTTAAATTATCTAACAGAATTGCCTAGCCATAAAAAATTCAGTTTAATTGTAATCCGTGATCTTTTGCATCTTCTTGACAGAAGAAAAGCAACAGAAATTTTAGATAAAGCACTTCAACATATCAAAACTGACGGCCTAATTTATCTTCAATTTTATATTGAAGAACAGTATAGATCAAAAAAAATAAATCCTTATTCACTAGAAGAATCAGAAAGTATATTAATGAAATTTTCTAAGATACATCTAAAAGAAATTTCAAATGGAAAAATGACAATTTTAGGAGAAAAATAAAAATATCCTAATAATCTATCTCTCTGGTTGAAGTCTATCTGACTTCAATCCACAAATAAAAGCAAGTTTATTAACTTGCGGTGGCATAACAGGAATAGAAGAAGATACCCCCCAATAATCCTCCCTCCCAGAATAAAAAGCCTCTAATCCCAATCATTCAACTTTTATAATTGATGCCATCGCTTCAAGCGATGGCATCAATCCAGACCAGAACATTTAATCAAAATCCTTTTTATGATTTCTAGCCTAAACAAAAAAGCCCCGAAAGATTTCCTTCCGAGGCCTTATTCAAATGGAGCGTATCAATATCCTTGCCCCGTTATTTTGGACAAGTCAAATGATTCATGTACTTATTGCTTAACAAACTTGGTTTTATAAGAACCTGTAGATGTTTCAACATTAAAGAAATACAAACCAGGTTTGAAGTCTTCTACCAAAAGAGTGTTACCACTATATTCTACTGGTATATTAACTCCTTCACTGTTAGTTGCAGTTACTTTTAATACCACACCTTGGCAATCTAGGGATACGTTAGAAACTGAAGGGTTCGGGTAAATGGAGAATTGAGAAGCCGTTTCTGTCTCAAAACTTTCCTTTCTTAAGTGGTTCGGATTTGCGAATCCGTTGTAAAAGAAGTCTGTAAATACAGCTCCCTGATTAGGTCCATTAAGATAATTGGTATTAACTGCACTGGCTATGATTCGATCATTATGAATATCGACATCAGACCCCACTCTAACTTTGTCAAGTCTGCCTGTAGCAGCATTGGTAGATGGAATATACATGGATCCGATTAGCGTGAAGTTGTTTTGAAGTTGATAATAGAAAATTTTTAAGTCATTTGATATAACCAGGTTCTGATTGCTGATAGCTACATTTAATCCGAATCTCTGCGTTCCTGTGATTGTTTGATAAAGAGACCAAATATTATTGCCTGATTTTTTAAAGACTAATGCTGGCTCCCCATCTCTTCCGCCAACAGCATAATTATTGGTAATATCCACATCAGAATAACCATACAGCGAATTGGTATACGCGTAATCCTGTAACCACGTCCCATTATTTTGTAATGAGTAAATGTAAACGGAGCTTCCTCCTGTAACGATCATCTGCCCACCTGATATTTTTATGCATTTACCAAATCTGGCTCCTGATGGAAGCATAGGTGTAAATATCCATCCTCGTTTTGACCACTGCTTATCGCCTGTTCTCTGGAACATATAAACACCACCGAGAGCATTGTGTCTTCCGGTAGCACCAACAGCAATCCAGTCTCCATCAATTGCCACCGCAGCACCAAAATTAAGATTGGCTTCATTATCGACTGGGTCCACAACTAATGTCGAAGTAAAGGAACTCTCGTAATCACCATTAGTCAATCTGTGTGCAAGTAATACACCTCCGGACTGCACATTATTTTGATACCTGTAGATGACTCCTGCAACAATAGCATGTTGTCCTATAGCAACTGAATGTTTTTTTCCTAATCCAAGGTTTGCGCCATTTCCATGGGTATACCTTCTCACAAATTGATTATTCTTGAATAATCTTACGGTACCGAAGTAAGTGTTGGTGTTTCCGTTAAAGTACACATCGTTTTCAAATTCGGAGGCAGCAACGGTGTATTGATCATACACTGAAACAGCTGTTCCGAATTCTGATGGATGCTGAGGTTTCGGATAAACCAGTTCAGTCGCGGGGGTTTGAGCACTAACAGTGCCAATGGCCAGCATCATTAAAATGCTGCAAATAGATTGTCTAAGTTTTCTCATGCGGTTTTGTTTTTTGCATAAGTATATGATATACAAGATGAAGAACCCAACGACAATTAACCTAATGCTGTTTTCCCTTAACAATCGTTGATTCTCGCTTAATAAATGTTTCATCTTCCCAATCAACAAACCTCTGACAAACAAGCCTTTTCAACACTCATCATTTTCAAGCATCTGGCATAGCCGTCTGAATTCTGATAATAGGTTAATAAATTGCGGATATCTATACATCAGAGAAAACCAATGAATGATGAAGATCTAACCATCAATCTTTCCATCTGACTCATCCGAATCTAACTTATTATACCATTCAGAAGGGCTGTAAAACCAACCTCCGCTTGAGTGTTCTATCAATTTACCCCAGAAAGGAATTTCTTTATTGGCCATATTTCCATGATCACGGATGAGCTGAGCTTCTTTTATAGATCAGTAATACCACTCCTGGTCTTCTTCCTCAAAATAGGGTTCTATTAAACCCAACTCTACCTCTAACTCACTAAGTAAATAACTTCGAAGATCCCATCCATAAACAATTGTATCTGCTCCCCAAACTGAAAGAACAGGATTTCCTCCTTGCTGAGGTTCACTTATTAAAAACCGGTGAGCATACAATGGCAATAATTCAGGTGCTTGATTATACCACTCTGCAAAGATTCTTTCTCTTTCCAAAGGAGATTGATGAATCTCTCCCCAGGAGTCAAACCATGTACTTTTTAGAACATCGTGCAGGATAGTTTTATACGGCCAGTGTAACTTCATT
Organism: Sporocytophaga sp.; assembly: GCA_024707265.1. GTDB lineage: Bacteria > Bacteroidota > Bacteroidia > Cytophagales > Cytophagaceae > Sporocytophaga. The sequence goes on from JANQAB010000003.1 coordinate 895,800, forward strand.
CTGATTTCACTGTCATCTGTCAGCCAATTATAAAACATTGATTTTTCAGTAATTAAAACCCCATCAGGTGTTTCAAAAACATGATCTTCGGTCAAAGGCTTTTTACGGTCTAATGTGTGTAAAACTTTTAAAAAAGCCCGATGCTCCAGAGTAAACCAGATTGAGTATTTAATTTCAATCTCGTCAATCTGAGCTTCTTCCAACCCAATCCATTTTGCACCATGAAGCCAAGTGTCATCCTTCAATGGATTTATAAGATTTGAATTATTGGCCCAATATGCCTCTGTTCTATCTTTTACCCAATACAAAAATGTATGAATATCTTCCGGAATTATTGTCATCGCTTTAGAAAACTTCCCTTACAAAGTTAACTGATTCTCAACCCGAACAAATCAGCTCCGTTTCATCCACAGCAAGCCAACTGTTCTTTTCACTAAGAAACTCCTAACTGATTTCTAATTGATGCCATCGCTTGAAGCGATGGCATCAATCCTTTTCTCCGGTAAACAACGACAGACTTTTTAGTGAATAATCCGTATCTTTAACATTAATATTTAAATCAAAATTTTATGGCTTCTGGTATTCTGGGGATTTTAGATGACATCGCTTCATTAATGGATGATGTTCTGATAACCAGCAAAATGGCAACACGCAAAACAGCGGGAATTTTAGGTGATGACTTAGCAGTAAACGCAGAAAAAGCAACAGGATATCTTTCTTCGAGAGAACTACCTGTAATCTGGGCAATTACCAAAAAATCTTTACTTAACAAATTTATTATTATCCCGCTAGCCTTATTGTTTAATTTCTTTTTTCCTATAGTTATAAAAATTGTCCTTGTTCTTGGAGGTTTTTATTTAGCCTATGAAGGAGCTGAGAAAATTGTTGAATACTTTTTTCCTCATGCTAAAGACCACAAAGAGACTGAAGCTGAAAGCACTGAAGAAGATAATGCTGCTGCAGAAAAAGAGAAAATCAAATCCGCAGTCAGGACGGATTTAATTCTTTCTATTGAAATAGTAATCATTGCATTAGGAACTGTTTTAGACCAAAGTCTGACAATACAGATCCTTACTGTGTCAGTGGTAGCAATTATAGCAACTATTGGTGTATATGGTTTAGTGGGCCTCCTGGTTAAAACAGATGACCTTGGCTATAAACTGATAAGGGATTCCAATAATAAAGGATGGGTATCAAAAGTTGGTCATTTCTTAGTCCGCTTGCTTCCTTACATTATTAAATTTTTATCTATCGTTGGTACCATTGCGCTACTTCTGGTTTCAGGAGGCATATTTGTTCATAACATAGAAGCACTTCATCATCTGTTCCAGGGACTACATGATGTTATCAAAGAGTTTTTAATAGGATTAGTTGCGGGGGGTGGTAGTAGGACTGGTAATAGCAGGAAAGAAAGTTTTTTCATTTGTTAAAAAGTAAAGTCTCTGGTTGTATAAATTCCATTGATGACTTCTGCTTTCAAATGATGATTATCAGGAATACAATTGTATTGGAAAATAAATGGAATTATTTAATCGAATAATAGAAATATTAGAATGGAATCTTATATATACTTTGATTCCTGCAATACTGACTTTATTTCTTATTGAACTTTTCTTCAAGAACCGATATCAAACAAAAAAGGTATTGAATCTGATTTGTTGGTTAATTATTATTTACGCAATATTAACGTGGATATACACATTTATCAATATAGCTATACACCCGGGAGAGTTGGAATTTAGGGAAATGGGAGAATATAACCTAGAATACTGGATACTGTTCTTATCTCCTTTAGTTTTACCTTTTACATTATTAATAAGGAAACTAGCATCTAATTTTTCATATGTTCTCTTTGTTGTTTTTTTTATAAAAATCGGATTTTACTTCGAGCGTTATGCATTAATTGCAACTTCTTTTCTTTGGGATTATATGACTGAAAATGGTAATCCTGAATATACAAACTCAATCCTATTAGGAATAGGATTGCTATTTCTACAAGGAATAACAATTGCAATTTTACCTTTGGGAATTTTTGAAATAATGAAAAAGAGACGTGTGTGGCAGATAAGTAAATAAATCAAGAACAGTCATAAGCCTACGAAAAATGAAACAACTACTATTCATTATTTCAATGCTGACTTTTATGGCTTGTGTTGACCATAAGCTAGAAACCGATAATAATCTTGCAGATACAATTTATTCTGACAAAGAATCAGCTAATAAAAATACGACTATAAAAGCAGAGCTGGCAGAATATAAAATTTTGCCAATTGACGAAAGCGGAAGCGACTCTTCTTTGGTTCTATTCATAAACAACCTGAAGAATATTGTTTCTAACAAAGACACTTCAGAGTTATTTAAAATACTGGACACTGCCATCATTGTTAGTCATGGGGGTGGCATAAATGGTATAAAAGAGTTCTCTCAAAACTGGGACCTTGACAAACCTAATGAATCCGTGTTATGGCCCAATTTGACTCAGATTTTAAACATGGGAGGAACATGGGAAGATGATGTCGAAGGAAGGTATTTTTGCATTCCATATGCCCAATCTAATAAGGCATTCAGCAAGTATAAATACGACTTTGACTGGTTTTTCACAGCAGTGTGCATTTCTCCTCATGCGACGGTTTATCAAGAACCTAAAATCACTTCTAAAGAGCTGGGCACTTTAAGCTATGACATTGTAGAAATGGACCCGAACTTTATGCATGAAGATTTTACAAAAATTAATACCATCAACCAAAATATGGAAGGATATGTTAAGACAAGTGACTTAATCTATTCCGCAGAACAACATTTAGTAATTAAAAAAATTGATAAGAACTGGAAAATAACGGCATTTGCCCCATTCGACTAATCTTTGCATAAAATTGGTTTATTCCAATTACTTATCAGTAAAATTTAAACAATCTGTATAATGAATAAATGGTCAATTGATACAATACAAGATGCATGGCAATTAGCAACCAAACTCCACGATGGACAAAAGTACGGAGGTCCGAATGAGGGAGAGCAGATAGAATATATCAATCATATCGGCAGTGTCGTTTTTGAAATTATGACTGCTATTACTATAGAAGATGGGATGGACTCCGATTTAGCTATTAAATGCGCAATTCTTCATGATACAATTGAAGACACTTCCTTATCTTATGATGATATTTTATCCAGGTTCGGCAGCGCAGTAGCTAACGGCGTTTTAGCATTGACTAAAAATGCTGACATAACCGAAAAAAAGAAAAGATGCTTGATAGCTTAAAGCGGATAAAAGAGCAGCCTAAAGAAATATGGGCAATCAAAATGGCCGACAGAATATGTAATTTATATGCCCCTCCTTTTTATTGGACTAATGAGAAAAAAAGGAATACATTGACGAAGCACGTTTAATCCATCATGAATTGCAAGCTGGCAACAAATACCTGGGAAAAAGACTAGCCAATAAAATCACAGAGTATCAGAAATATATCAATTAGTAACAAAAGACTGTCTTAGCTTCACACATGCAAATTCAATTGCTGTGAATTTTAGAATCGGGATTAATCGGATTATTAAATTACTGGGATTTAATTTCACTACAAACTACCAATGGTGAATCATATGGATATCCTGTCTATTAATAGATTCTTTGTGAATTAATCCTGTTAATTTCTTAATCCTGCTAATCCCGACTCAACAACTTTTTTGGGCTAATTTAAGTAGTAACTGAAACTACCGATAATTAAAAAGATGGCCATAAGAACACTTAAAGAATATTACGACAATGATTTCAACAATTGCGTTAAGGTTCACATGCGTCTTGAAATGGATGGATTATTTGTCTACGGGGCTATCTGTTATGATTTTACAGCATTTACGGCGTTCACATCATTCTATGTCTCAGAAGAAAACCTTGATCGGTCCTTTTTTGAAGAACTCCTAAGAAAGCTAAAATACGGAGAGACTCAGTTTCAGTTTGACAACGAAGTTACATTCCCCTCACCCAAAGACTTTCCTGGGGAGTTTGAGACTGAGGGCCCGTTTAATTTCAGTTTAAAAGCAAAGTTCTATGGAGATACAGACTGGATGGATAAAGATCAGATACAGTCCTCAAGAAGAATTTTTATTTACTCGGAAAGCAACTTACCGGACAATGAAATAAAAGACCTCAAGCAGTTTTCCAGCACACTGACTCATAATCTGCATTTCAGATCTAAGAAATTTATGATAGAACGAGGGGAAAAAGAAAGTACTCTCCCCTTTAACTGAAAATCAACAGTTTTATTTTCTAAACAACAACTGATCAAGAGAAATACTATTAGAGCTTTTAAACTGCAATAAGACTATGAAAACAATAGCATGAATTAACTGAGAAGGAATTGCTTCCCAGTTTTCAATAAGAGAAGTTCCGAATATAAGGAAGATCATAACCCCTGCTCCAGATATCAAAGCTACTTCAGTAAATAGTCCTGCAATTAATAAAAAACCGATAGCAAATTCTGTGATAGGCAATGCATAACTGAAAAGTCGTACTGATACATCCGGAAGCATTGATTTTTCAAATGCCGATACCATCCAGTTACTGAATGCGGAAAGCTTTGGAAAACGAACCAGACCATGACCAAACATACTTGCACCTATTGCAAGTCTCAGTAATAAATAAGCTGTTGTATTCATATTGATATGATTTTTATCTGGATCAAATTTATCCTGAAAATTGACCAGAGACTTGTAAGAACAAGGGATATATTTGTACATTCACAGGTATGGAAATCCGAAATATCCATCAACCCTTTGAGCTTGACGTACTGGAAGTAAATGAATACACTGCCAGATCACATAAGAACACATTTTTTGAAATGATATTCGTCCTTGAAGGTGAAGGAATACAAATCGTCAATGAACACAATCTTCCTTATTGCCCGGATAAACTATTTCTTCCTTTTCCCGAAGACAAGCATAGCTTTGAAGTAACTACTCTTACAAAATTTTTGTTTATCCGTTTTAATGACAGCAATTTAAAAAATCAAAGCAAAGAATGGATCCAAAAAGTTGAGTATATTTTTCATAATCATAATCACCTTCCCGGATGTATTTTAAAAACAGTAACAGATAAGCCTCTGATCAGAGCCCTGGCATTAGGACTTATTGGTGAAATTGAAAAACGCAACCCCAATCATCACGAGGTTATAACACAAATCGTTAACACTATCATAACAATAGCTGCGAGAAACATAACCCTCATGAATTTTCCAGGAGTTATATCACCTCCATCAAAAGATTCGGTTTCACTATTGAACCATATCCATGAAAATATATACGCTCCCGAAAATTTAAGAGCTGAGACGATAGCCGATCGATTCAACATTTCTGTTACATACATAAGTGAGTATTTTAAAAAACATACCGGTGAAAGTCTGCAGCAATACATCACTCAATACAAAATAAAACTTATTGAAACCAGGCTGCTCTACACAGACATGAGATTAAGTGAAATCTGTGACGAATTCGGTTTTACAGACCTAAGTCATATGAACAAGACTTTTAAAAAATATAAGGGGGTTAATCCAACAGAATACAGAAAATCTAATGGGAGTGAATATAAGTAGTCAATATTGCTTCCCATTAAATCTAAAAGCTACCGTCCAATTGAATTTTATTTTGTAAATGATTAATTTAGAAACATACACTTTAAAATCATTTTTTATGAACAAACTCTTTTGCACACTAACACTTTTAATTGGATTAGCAACATTATTTTCATCCTGTAAAAAAGACTCAGACGGTCCTGGCTGCGATCTTCCTGTACCAAATGAAATAAATGTAAAAATCAGCGCTAATGAAACTTACCTGTTTGACTTGGGAATTTTTGGCGATGAAGAAGGAGCATCTATATCCAAACAAGCAACCCACCATTCTGTAAGCATAGTAGAAAGAGAAACCAATACAGGAAAAGTAGTTTATAAATATACACCTGCCTCAAATTTTGTCGGCACTGATGAGGTTCAAATTAAATCAGAAAGGGGTTCAGACGGAGCAAGTCCAAATACCAATATAATCTATACAACGATAAAATTCATAATTATAAATTAGAGAGCAGATACTGACTAAAGTCTGATCTATGATGTTCACTTTAAACTCCTGTCTATGATAGAATGATTAAAGTGAACATCAATTCATGAACAATTAACCTTATCTATGAAACAAAGCTCTTCATGAAGAACAAGCTTTTCAATCTTTTGTGATCAACCAAGCCAGGAAAATTAGAAATAACAGGCCAATCTAATTTGAATAAACTTCTACTAAATCCCTATACTGATCCAATGACACCTGAATTCCCTGATTCTCCTGTCCGTAGCACCACTTAGAATTATTCTCCTTAATTTTGCATTTTTATTTGTTGACCTTCAACTAATGAATAGCTAATGATTTCTTCGCTATCAAGGTTTTCTTTATGCATATCAACACCTGATATTTGGCTGTTTTCATAGGTCGTATAGTAGTAAATACCTTTATCAGTGTTGCAGCATGAAGAATAGATAGTAATTTCATATTTATCACCTAATCGAACACAACCACGTTGCTGTGCGGCAGAGCCAAGAATATGAAAGAATTGACTTATCGCTTCAGATTCAGAATTGCCCGAGACGGAATTCATTTTAGTAAATACCGCTTTTACGAACCTTGAAGAAGAGGATAGATCACCAGGTAATCCAATCGCACCCATACCCCTACTGTACGTACCAAGTTCTAAATCAGGAGCAAAATTATTTTTCGGTGGGTCAATCGATAGTGCCATGTAGTTATTAAGATTAAAGAGCTGCTTGTCGAACGTTGGGTTATTCGTCAGTACCCCGACGGGATTGTCGTACACATGTAAGCCTTCTTTGACGGACTCTACGGTAATGGACTCTTCTCTGTCTGAGATGATCCAGTGAAGGGGTGATAAGGGATACTCTTTGCTGAATGAGATATTCACAAGATTTATATCCTTAAGAGCTTCTTTTACCTCTGCAACCTTCTCGTATTGCCCTAATACCCATGGAATAAATTCAAATGGAGTAATGTTTATTTTGTTCGGATCTTCAGGTTTATAGTCTGCATTTTCCGGAAAATTAAGACCCGCCATGCTTAAGCCTCTTTCATTCGTTGCATCGTAGTAGAGCGGGTATCCGTCGACATTCATAGATATGCCAATAAGCGCATGGTGTGAACGGAGTGCATCTACCTGCCTAAACGTGAAAACATAGTTTCGAGGTGTTACAGTTACCGTTTCGTTATAGGAATATTCCAGGTCGAGATTTCTCCCAAAATAATGATCTGTTGCTGTATAATTTGCTGCTGTACACATAAGCCTTTTTCCTCCTTGGTTAAATAATACTGCTTTAGTTGGTTGGAATTTCAATTTTGTATGCCATCGGGGCTAATGCTAGTGTGTACTCCAGGATGACTCTCAAGTGTTGTCGTAAATATCTCCTCGGCAAGTTTCGTTAGTTTAGTCCTGAAGGTTGAAGTAATCCTCATATATTTATTGTGCGTACAGCCCGGCGGCAAGTATGTGCTATTAATTACTTAAACCAGTGATACGTATCAATGTTTCTTTACTCAAGCTATGTTTAATAGCATCAGGGGATGCGGGCAATGGGAAACTTAGCATAGGACGCACCAAAACATTGTTCGAGAAAAGGCCAGTCGCACTACTCCGAGTACTGCGAGACTGAACCATTGATGCCGTATGGAAGACGTACTACCTTAACTTTCATTTTCCATTATAAAAGATACCATAAAACAGCCTCCATCCCCCCGAAAGATCAATTTTCTGATAAATCGTTTTTCCTTCTTTGTAAAAGCTCCAATTTCAATCAAAAGACACAATTTTACCAAATAAAACAGACTGGACAGCTTCCTTTTATCTGGCTTTCCCTTTTCTACTCTTTTCCCGTGTCTTATAGAAAATGGCATGCTCACTGAGACCGGTCCTGAGCATCCGATAGTATGGTATGATAACAACGAGAACTCAGGGATTCTTATGCTTACCATTCCAATTGAAGATACATTTTATGGAATGCTTTTACTGATGGGAAATGTTGCTGTATATGAAAGGTTACAGATTACACGAAAGATTGAAGAAGTTACAGTTAATTAATATTGGGATATAATTACACAGGGAATATTACTCATTCAATTACAGTTTCAACTGATTAATTTAACTCTCGATAATAGTGAATTGAAAATAAATAATTTGCCATTATTGACTATAGATGGAAATAATTTAGGCTGAAGTATCGTATTACAATGTAGATTCCTAGCCATTAAAATTTAGGCCAGAATAAATTGATTCAAAAATGCTTATTACTGTTACCCATTTGATATCCTCTTCAGTGGCATCCATAGAGACTAGTACTCTTTGATGAGGAGCACCGGGATCAACATCTATAAACATTGGATTTCTATCCGAAACTCTTCTTTCATCTTTGTAAAAAGGATTCTTTTTGAAAAAGGACATATCCGAGGCTTTTCTTAAAATTGCCACTTCTTTTTTATTAATTACAATACTTTGTTCTCCGGCTCCCCTTCGCAAATCTACTTCACCAATGTAATTGTTATTTGAATCCATAATTTCCATCTGATACATAATCTGACCCAAATATTGATCATTATAATGAATCATAATGGCTTGCCCTTTTTTCTCATAATAAATCTCAAAATCAGTAGTAGCCGCCAGTATTCTGCAATTTGCAGAAAGCACTCTTTCAATTCTTTGAAATGCTACGATCGGAGAATTATCATTAGAAAGTATATGGCCTGAAGCCTTATTTGTTACACTTTTAACATAATAGTAGTTTATTGTACTTGAAAGTGAACCTATACCATACTCATTCCAAGCATCCAGACTTTCCTTAAGTTTATTAACTTTTATATTCATTTTTATCTTTTCACCTTCAATAAATTCAGGAGATTTTTTTTTCTAATGATTTCTTAATGGCTATGATTATAATGACAATTGTTCCTACAAATGGAATAAAAAACAAAAGCAACAAAATAATTAATAACATAATGGAATTTAAATTACTATAAAAGATTAGTTCTTAGTATAATCAATCAGCTTAAATTGCAAGAGAAAAATTGAGGTATAATTTAAAAAGTTAAGTGATAATCCATTTCCTGATATCAGGAAATGGATTTCATTATTATTATAATTAAGCATTAACAAGGCCCATATCCCATCTTATCAAAATCAGGTTTACGTTTTTCAAGAAAGGCATTACGTCCTTCTTTGGCCTCATCTGTCATGTAGGCTAAACGGGTCGCTTCTCCAGCAAATATCTGTTGACCTACCATACCGTCATCAGTAAGGTTCATGGCAAACTTTAACATCTTAATAGAAGTCGGAGATTTTTCCAATATCTCTTGTGCCCACTGATACGCAGTAGTCTCTAATTCAGCATGAGGGATTACAGCATTCACCATTCCCATATCAAAGGCTTCCTGAGCGCTGTAATTACGACCAAGGAAAAAGATTTCTCTGGCTTTCTTCTGTCCGACCATTTTGGCAAGGTATGCCGATCCATATCCTCCGTCAAAGCTTGTTACATCGGCATCTGTTTGTTTGAAGATCGCATGTTCTTTACTTGCCAAAGTAAGATCACATACAACATGTAAACTATGTCCTCCACCTACTGCCCAGCCAGGAACTACTGCGATTACCACTTTCGGCATGAAACGAATAAGTCTTTGTACCTCAAGAATATTTAGCCTATGACGACCGTCTTCGCCTACATATCCTTTATCTCCTCTTACTTTCTGATCTCCACCGCTGCAAAATGAGTATACACCATCTTTGGTAGATGGACCTTCAGCAGACAGAAGTACAACTCCTATAGACGCATCTTCATAAGCATCATAGAAAGCATCATACAATTCTGAAGTTGTTTTAGGCCTGAAAGCATTTCTTACATTAGGTCTGTTAAAGGCAATACGCGCAACACCACCGGATTTCTTATAAGTAATATCTTCGTATTCTTTTGCTGTTTTCCAATCTATGTTCATTAGTCTCTTTATTTAGTAAGTGAAAGGTAAAAATAACGTTACTTTGGGAGATTTAGAAATCTGAATACAGAGCTGTTGATCATATTTTCGAGGTAAAAGGTCAAATGCCGGAGCTTTGAGGTCATAATTTCAGGATAAAAACTCGCATATTGGAGCTTCGAAGTCAAAATTTCAGGGTAAGAGCTTGAATATCGGAGCTTCAAGGTCATAACTTCGGGGTAAAAGCTCAAACAACGTTCAAACGTCCACGCTTGGACCAAAAAAAATGGGAGGCTTCCCTCCCTTTCAATTGATGTTGTGCAATATCTACTTTTCAATAGTAACCTTTACAGGCTCTTCCCAACTTTTGAATTCATTGGTATAATACAGGTAAGCACTTGCTGCGGGAGATTCATACGCTCCCGGGATCTCTGCCTTCAAATCAAGGTGAATGGTCTTTACTTCTTTAGGAGCCATTTGTCTGAAATAGAGGTATACAAAATTGCCTCTGATTTCATAGAAGTCTACCTGTTTCTTTTCCAGCAACTCTTTCAACTGCCAAGGCTGTGCCGACATTCCAGATGGAATTCCTACAATACCCATCGTCATCGGAAGTCCGTCTGTTGTTTTGTTAGAGATAACAGCAGTAAGTCTGCTTGTTTCACCAACACGAACATTCTTATTGATCAGTTTGATATCCAAACCAACTTTGCACGCTGTGCTTGAAGGAGGCAATGTGGTGCTATAATTGATACCTAATGTAAATGGTAGCGGCTCTTTCACACCAAGGTATTTTACCTTTATTTCACGGTTACCTTCCTTCAGATAAGATTCCAATCCATCAATACTGATCTCACCAGAGTCTCCTGCTTTATATTCTTTTGTTCCTACATTCTTACCATCTATGTAAACTACAATGGTTCCGTCTTCAGAAGTTTTCTTTGCATGAATACTATATTCAGTAAGCGCTTTCAAAGCAAGCACAGTTCCCTGGGTAGAAGCAAAACCTCCGTGCGCAGATCTTGCACTAACAAGATATTTTACTCCATCCAGAATTAACTTTTCTTTCTTCTTCCCTTCCTTCAACAAAGCCATTACCGCCAGTGAAGTAGTTTCCACAAATAAAGACTGTCCCGTCGAACAGGTGATAGAGTGAATTGCTCCTGACCAGCTTCCATCTTTTAACTGCATCGCCTCAAGCAAAGATACAGCCCGTTCAGCTTTTTTACCTTCATTCAGGTTATACATTGTATTGGCAGCTAAAGCAAGCTGGTAAGCGTCTTTTGATTTCAATGCAATATCATATGCATAATCCGCTTCTTTCATTATATCCTTATAACCTGCTTCAGATAAAGCATACACAATATAGGCGTTAGTGATATCATCTGTAGCTCTGCCAAACTGATCCAGTGCCTGAGCGCTTTTCTTAAATCCACCTTTTCCATCTCTTCTGCCCATCAACCAATTGGCTGTACGGTCAATCATAGCCTGATCCACTTTGCTGTACACCTGTTTCATGTCATTGAACTGCATCAATCCATAAGCAGTGAGCGCTTCATGAGCTGGTGTACTTCCAAACCATTCGTATCCTTTCTCCTGTGTTTCGTAAGAAATAAGTTTGGCATATCCTTTATCAAGGTTTGCTTCCAGATTAGCCGGGGCTTTCATTCTTTTAACACTTGCTTCAGAACCCTGATTCATTTCCATCAGATATCTTTTTATCAAAAGATTCGGATAATTACTTGTAGAGGTTTGTTCAAAACATCCGTAAGGTTCTCTGATGATGGACTCAATTCCTTTAAGCAAGTCTGTCATCAAGGATGGATACGCAACCAGCTGTGCTTTCATAGAGCCAGGAACCATGTGCTTCACTGCCACATTAAATTCTTTCTCTGTTTCTTTTCCTGATAAAGAGATAGTCATCGGAAAACCTTTAGCATGAACATTGATTTCCTGCTCGAAAGCATCTTTAAATCCATTGCCGGCAAAGGCTATGATGAGTTTATCTTTTCCTGTATTAGAAAGTACTTCAAACTCCAGTTCTATCGACTTTGCAGTATTGGCTGCAATAGTAATGTCTGAATTGAGTCCGGTATTTAATTTTAAATTTGATGGCACATTTACCTTTAGCAACCCTTTAAGAGATGCCATGGTATTATTCTTCAGTGTCACCGGAATACTTACCTTATCACCACTTATCAGATCAGCAGGGCATTTGGCAGCCATACTGAATGGCATTTGTGTGTAATAAAGTTGCTCACTTCTACCTGATGTACCATCATCAGAAATTCCTTCCAGTGTTATTCTATAAGAACTTACCTCATCACTGTTGAAGAACTCTACTGTTGCTTTACCATTTCTATCCGTTTCTACCATTCCATTCCAGTAAATGGTACTTCTGAAATCTGTTCTTATCTCCGGTACTGACTGGTTTTGATACGAAACAGCGGGAAATTGTCTTGCTCTGTAATACTTAGCTACCAAAGGTAGTGACTGAGGCAATGCTCTTTTTTTCATTGCATCAAAATTTCCATCATCAAAAATGTTTCTTGCAAATTCTACAGCCACTTCCTGTATCTCATTCAATGCTCCCTCCTGAATTTTCTCCTGATTAGCATCTCCAACTATTTCCATCTCTGCCATTACTACCTTCTCCTCCATTACCATTTCTTCTGCCCTTACAATTTCTTGCTCCATAAAATCATCTGCTATACCCTTTGCTCTTCTCGGACGCTCAGCCTTCCGTATCTCTATATTACCTGCTGCGGCTGGGACCTCCTTGTAATAATAATGATTACGCACATTATAAAGATGACATTGAATTTGATCACTATACTGATTTACCTGCATTACAAATGGAGCATAGTTATTAGCAGTAACCTTCAGAGTAACTATTTCACTCAGATCAACAAAAGGTAGTACAAACCTTCCGGTGCTATCTGAAGTTGTACGGATGGATTTTCCTTGTATTTCAATAGTAGCATTGGTCAATGGGGTTCCGGCATAGGCATCCACAACGTTCCCTGCAAGTATTGCTTTTTCAGCCTGGAAATTTATTTCAGGAAGGTCATTGTTTGCAATTTGTTTCCAGGTAAATCTTCTGTAACCGGAAGTAAGCAGTAAGTAATCCAGGGCCTGCTCTGACTTGGCTTCTTTATTGTTAAAATAAAACGCAGGTTCTTCTACTTTTCCTTTGATGTCTGCTTCAAGGAATAATCTTGAAAGCAAATTACCTGAACGATCATCAGCAAAAGAAAGTAATTTTTCATCTACCACAGAGACAGAAAAGTTGCCCGGCATAGCGATTCCTCTTTCATCTGTCACTTTAACATTCAGCTTAACCTTTTCTCTTGGCAGGTATTTTTCTTTATCTGTTGTAAGAGAAAATTTCAGTTGCTTGTCTCTGTTCACAAACGCCAGTCTCTCTGCTCTTTCAAATCCCTTACTATCGAACAAAGTAAAACGAATGACTCCCATCGGAAAATCATTTGTAGCAACAGTAAGCCTGCAAACAGCAGCACCGTTTGATTTCTCATTGTACACTACTTTATCCCGGATTGTACCGATAACAGTCAACACCTCCTTCTCAGTAGATGATAACTCCACAGTGATCCTATCCTTTATATTTTCTGATACACTTAAAGCATATCCTCTGTGTGCAGCTTCTGGCAACTGATAAGTTGTTTTGATCCCTGCAGGTTTAGTAATATGCGCTGTATAGACTTCGCCTTCTTCAGGCTTCAGATAAAAGGCTCCCATGCCCTGATGAAAACTACTGAAGGATGCAACCTTTCTTCCTTTAGTATCAGTTACATATCCTTCCACATCAGCAGGTTTCTGAAAACTGTTAATCCCTTTAAATGCAATTTTTGAATTGAACCCTGTAAGCATATCTCCTCCCTCAGGATAGAAACTAAGGTCGATCGTATTTAACTCAATCGGAATGGATCTCGAAATGGATTCTGTTTTACCCTCGTGCTCCAGAAGGATATTCAGTAAACCATCATTGCTGGTCAGGTCTTTCGGCAACCCGAAAGAAAGAGCTAGTACACCTTCTTCATCTGTCCTGCCTTTGGTTTCTAAAAAATTTTTACCGTCGATCTGCACAACGTATTTCAAATCTTTCAGTGCCACAGGAGTATTGTTTAAAGATTTTATTTCCGCTGTAACACTCACAAGGTCTCCGGGACCAAATGCTTTTTTATCATAGTCGAGTTTTAAAAGCACAGATGGAAGGATTACATTCTGCACCGTGAACTCCTTTTCAAACAACAAAGCTTCTGTTTCATTCTTTTGCCAGTTTGTATAAGCCTTTATTTTGTAAATGCCACCTGCTGCATTTTCACCTAACTGAAAGTCTCCCAGCACACTACCGTTCTTGCAGATAAGCTCCAGATGCTTTTCTACACTACCTTTGGGGTTGATCAAATCTACTTGTAAAATATCACTGATATTGCTGGCAGTCATATCAGCGCCTTTGCGAACATACCCTTTAAACCAGATACTTTCTCCCGGTTTATAAAAAGGCTTATCGATATGTAAATACACTCTTTCTTCCGGATGACTGGAGTTAAAAGTTTCTATCCTTTGCATTAAACGCTCCATCCATCCGTTAAAATTAAGAGGTTTGTTTAATGCAGATCCAATGGCATAACCAGTAAAACCTAATCCGGCAATAAGGCTGAATAGCGGAATTAATTTTTGATACTTTGGGTTCATAGAGTTTATCCTTAAAAGTTAAATTTCTCTATAGATGCAGAGGCAGGAAAAATTCCATAAATGGGAAGCAAAAATTTTTAAAATAATTTTAACATACTGAAATTAAAGTATATAAACTTTCAGAGAGCAAAACGTAAAAGACTAATACCATAACCATTAAAGTCCTTTCTTTCAGTAGAAGGGCATCCTAACAAAATAAAGATTCTTTAGGTTGACCATGGTCGAGGGAAAGACAAGATTCCTATTAATCCGGCAAATCCATGAAAGTCCGAGAAAAGTCATGACCTCGAAGAGGTCACATGTTTATAGATAAGAACAGACAAATAATATACGACCCTGTAGGGGTCGCACCAAGGCAATGTCGAGCTATTTATAAATATTCAATCCCTTCAGGATTGTGAGATAGTCTGAATCAGGATTTTAGAATTAACAGAATCTTGATTATCTAAATGTCATGGATTTCCCTGACAACAGATCAACTTAACAAAGTAAAAATTTGTTAAGTTAACCATGTCTTTCAGGAAAGAATTTAGAGTGAAGTCGTTAACCAATTCAGAAAGACAACTTTAAAATCAAAAACTTGGTAATTGAAAGTTTATAAAGTTATTTTGTTACATGCGTATCGGTGATAAAGAAATGCGTTCAGAGCTAAACGATCAGGAACTGCTCCTTTTATATAAGGAGTCAGATGATATGTCTCTGGCTGCAGTTTTATTCAGCCGGTATACCCACCTTGTGTTTGGTCTGTGTATGAAGTACCTCAAGGACGAGGAAGACAGCAGAGATGCCGTCATGACTATTTTTGAGAAACTTATAGAAGACCTTAAAAAGCATGAAATCAGCAACTTCAAGTCCTGGTTGTACTCCGTTTCAAAAAATCATTGTTTGATGGTTTTAAGAAAAAAAACTTCAGAAAATGAAAAAATTCCTGATCTGATTATGCAAAACGAGTATGTTTTGCATCTATCATCAGAAGAGGATAAAGAACTAAACCTTTTGAAACTGGATAACTGTATGGAAAAACTGGTGGAACAACAACGCAAATGTATTGACTTGTTTTTCCTGCAGGAGAAATGTTATAGAGAAATTGAAGCAAGCACCGGCTATTCCTCTAATGAAGTTAAAAGCTTTCTTCAGAATGGAAAACGCAATCTGAAGAATTGCATGGAAAGGAGTACAGATGACTGACCCAACCAAAATATTTCCTAAAGAAGATAAATGTCTCCCATTGGAGGTCATGATGGACTACCTGCATGATCGTCTTTCCAATAAAGAAAGAAACCTTGTAGAAAGGCACGCCCTTCATTGTGAATTCTGTAGTGACGCTATGGAAGGCTTGGCAATAGGCAAAGAAGATCCTATAAAAGATATCATTGCTTCTATAGATGAAGTCAATCATCTGGAGTCTCAGATAATATTAAGTGCAAGCTTAGAGGAACCTGTAACTGAAATCAGCATGGACGAAGCTGTTGACTTCAGCAAGAAAGAAGTGATGCTGGAGGAAGCATCCTTATCCAGGGCTCCAGCTGCTGCACCCATGCGTAATAAAGAAAAATCCATTGAGAGAGAAGGTAAACCTCTTGTATTCAAAGTTACTCCGCCAAAGAAAACGTTTAACTGGACAAAGATTGCAGCAGCAATTACAGGATTCCTGTTGCTTGGCGGAAGTCTGTTCTTTATCCTAAAGAAGAATTGGACGAAGGACCAGCCAGTTGCTTCCGTTAAAAAAACTGAAGCAAATTCGAAAGATGACAATGCTCTTATAAATGCTGATAGCACCATTGCTATAGCACCACTGCAAAAAGAACATCTGCAAAGAAATCAAACCTATTCAGATGGCGTTCTAATCCCTGAAATACCAGAGGAAGAAATAGCTGCCGTATCAGATAAAGATGAAGAGGTACAACAGCAAGCCAAAGGAATACGTGAAATACAGGAGCATCCGGTGATCACAGAACAAGCTAAAGAACTTTCTGCTCCAGCGACACAAGAGGCAAATCAACTATCTGAAGAAGTACACAACAACTTTGAATACAAATCAGAAACTATTGAAGAGATTACACAGAAAAACAGTAAATCAAGGAAGCTAGAAGCAAGAAAGAAAGCAGCTGTCCCGGCAGCAGCAGATGTTGTAATGCAGGATTCTGTTTTTATAGCAAACGGGAACAGCAAACGAGCTACTGGCTTTGCTATTGGACTGAACTTATATAACAAAGGTGAATACAAGAAAGCTTGTATCCATTTCCTTGATGTAAAGAAGTCAGATCCTGACTATGAAGAAGCCCGCTGGTACTTGGCAAAAAGTTATGCAGCTACAGGAGAAAAGGAGAAAGCAAAAGAGGTGTATCTTGAGTTAGTTGAAATGAAAGGTAAGTTTAAAGAACAAGCGGGGGAAGAGTTGAGGAAGTAAAAAAATGAGGAAGCGGGATGAACTGCTTTCACAAGAGAGGGGGGACAAATTGTCCCCTCCCTTCTAATAGAAACAACAGGGGGAAACAAAAATTAAATTGTGCTAACGCTCAAGAACTATTAAGGATAATTCAATCTATTCCCTCTCCTAAAGCTGAACCCTTCAAACTATGGCTGGCTAAAATAGAACGTATGAACATAAAGAAAGATAGAATTACTTTCCCCCTTCTCCAAATACCAACCCGTATACAGTTTTATAATTAAAAATGAACATTCAGAAAATAAACGAGAAAGAAATTTTTATCTGTGAATCTCATAATGAAGTAATTCAATTTTGGGCAAGATATAAAAGTTCGAAACCTAATATTTTATCTTTTGATCATCACACTGATACTAGAAGAGCTTTCCAATCAGAGTGGATCTCAAAAAAATTAGATTCAAATCAAGATTTAATCAATAAGCTAAAAGATGGAGATTTTGAATTAGTAAAAAATCTAAAACATGACGAACATATTGATGCTGCAATTCGCTGTGAATTTGTAGATAAAGTATTAATACTTTCTTATGACAGTTCAAAATCCAGAATTGAAGATTTAATTAATGTGGATGATCGTGAGAATTATAAAGATAATACTAGAATTATTGTTAACTGTCATTCTTCGCAACCTGAAATGTCTATTGAGTCGGATATTCTAAGTGAAAAAATTAAAAGGTTTGAATTATGTTTAAAACCAATTGAATGGAACACCAATTACATCTTAGATATCGATTTAGATTTCTTCTATCAGAAAAAATCTATTGAAGTTTCTGACAAAAGTTTTTTTTCAAACCTAATTAAAAACGCCAAAGCTATCTCTATTGCGAGGGAAAGGGGGTGGATCAATCAATGGAAAAAAGAATTTGACAGCGAATTGACTGTTGACTTTTTAGAAGAAAAATTGATAAAACTAATCGAGCAAAGTACATAAGCACAACAACTATTCCTTGATCTGTATACCTCCAAGACCTGCCAATAATAGGAGTTTTTTAAATGCTTATTAAGAAAACTGAATCCAGAAAAGATCCAGACATTGAAAATAATCTACTTCTTAGGAACAGTAAACTGGAATTTAGTTTCCTCTCCCAATGTACTGTCAACCCATATACTTCCCTCATTTTCTTCTACTAGCTGTTTTACGAGGGTTAATCCGATGCCGTAGCTTTCTAAATCATACCTGCCGGAGTGAACGACTTCAATTAAATTGAATATTTCTTTCAATCTTTCCTGAAGTATTCCCATGCCCTTATCTGCAACGAATTTTGAAAGATCCATTTATTCTGTTATTTTGAAATAAAAACAGACACCTGTTTGCATGGTAGCGCCAAGCCTGCAAGATACTTTTCACAGACCAAAGCGGATAAAAAATTCAAAGTGAATGAGCCAAATTTTAAGACAGCAGATAGAAAAAATAACCCAATTGACTGATGCAGAGTTTGAATATGTTTTGTCACACTTTGTTACTAAGAAATATAAAAAGCATCAGTTTGTAATCCAGGAAGGAGAAGATGTTACCAACGACTTTTTCATTTTAAATGGTTGTTTGAAATCATACTTTACAGATAAAAACGGCAAGGAGCACATATTGCAGTTTGGAATGCAAGACTGGTGGATCACTGACTATCAGGCTTATTATAGTCAGACAAAAGCAACTATAAACATCGATTGTATTGAGGATAGTGAAGTACTTTGCCTATCGTATCATCATAGAGAAAAGCTTTGTGCTGAAATCCACAAAATAGAACACTTTTTCAGAAAGAAGACTAATAAAAGAAACGTTGCGCTGCAGCAAAGAATTCTTTCATTATTAAGCAACAATGCTAAAGAAAAATACGATCAATTATTACAACTATATCCTCAGCTTTCTCAAAAAGTACCCAAACAACTTATAGCCTCCTATTTAGGTGTTACAAGAGAAACCTTAAGCCGGCTAAACTCTCCTTCAAAATAGTGTGACATACATCACAAAAAACTCGTGATGTATGTCCTTTACCAATTGCCCATTCCAATAGAACTTTGTGCCATAAACTTTTAATTTAAAATCATATGGCAAAATTTCAAATGCAACAAGCAAGTTGTAATGTAAACTGGACCGGCAAAAAGGTATTAGGCTTACACACTGGCAGTATCAATGTCGCT
Organism: Sporocytophaga sp.; assembly: GCA_024707265.1. GTDB lineage: Bacteria > Bacteroidota > Bacteroidia > Cytophagales > Cytophagaceae > Sporocytophaga. The sequence goes on from JANQAB010000003.1 coordinate 915,112, forward strand.
AATGGCTTTATTGAATTTAAAGACAATATTATTTCAGGAGGTGAAATTCAAATTGATATGACATCAATTACAATCACCGATATTGAAGACTCAAAGACACACGATGATTTTTTAGCTCACCTTAAAAATGATGATTTTTTTGCGGTAGATAAATTCAGTACTTCAAAACTCGTAATTACTAATGCAACACAAATTGAGTTGAACAAATATAAGATTAGCGGAATACTAACGATCAAAGATATTTCACATCCGGTTATCTTTATTTCTACGGTTGAAATATTTACAGACTTCATTCATTCATTAGGCGAAATAGTTATTGACAGAACATTATACAACATTCGATATGGATCTGGAAAATATATTGACAATCTGGGCGATAAATTAATTTATGATGATTTTGTTTTACAGTTCAAACTTGTCGGAAAGCTATAATAGTGCGATTATATGAAAAGACCAATGTGACCAAAACAGATCCTTTGGCAGATACGTCAGGCACTACCTTTCAGCACTTGTTAATCAATCAACACTTAACCTACCAAGACAATGTGGAATAAAACAAAATTTACAACTCTATTAGGTATCGATTACCCAATAGTACAAGGACCATTTGGAGGAGGCCTTTCATCTGTTAAACTTACAATTACAGTTTCAAATGCAGGCGGATTAGGTTCTTTCGGAGGTCAACCCTTTTCTGCTAAAGAAATAATTGAAACTTGTAACGAAATAAGAAAATTCACCAATAAACCATTCAACATTAATTTATGGGTAAGTGACAGAGATGAAGGCTTGGAAAATTATACTGATGATGATTATACCCAATTATGCGAATTATTTAAACCATATTTCAATGAATTAGGCTTACCCGTACCAGAAAGGCCGAGCAATCTGGGACCTAAATTTGAAGAACAAATAGAAGCTATCTTTGAGGCTAAGCCAGCTGTATTTAGTTTCGTTTACGGAATTCCATCTGATATCATAATAGAAAAGTGTAAGTCTCTGAACATAAAAACTGTTGGAACCGCCACCACTGCTGACGAGGCCGTCGCTTTAGAGGATGCAGGAGTAGATGCAATAATTGCAACAGGCTTTGAAGCTGGTGGACATCGTGTTTCATTTTTAAGTTCTGCTGAAAATTCTTTAACGGGGACATTTTCACTTATTCCACAGGTTGCAGACAATGTTAAAATTCCTGTCATTGCCGCTGGTGGTATTGCTGATGCCCGGGGAGTAAAAGCGGCATTAATATTAGGAGCAGATGCTGTTCAAATGGGCACTGCCTTTTTAGCTACATCACAATCAAACGCTACTCAAGACCATAAAGACAAATTATTTATGGAAGATGCAAAGTACACCACTCTTACAAAAGTCTTTACAGGAAGGCTTTCCAGAGGAATACGCAATAGACTAACAGACGACTTAAAACAAAGTGAACATTTATTAGCTCCTTATCCATTACAGGGAAAATTTATGAGTCATTTAAAAGCATATCCACCAGGCGCAGACAACAATCCTGACTTCAAATCTTATTGGGCAGGACAATCAGCATCATTATTAAAATATCGTGATGCCCAAACTCTGATCGAAAGTTTAGTTAAAGAAATGAATAAAATCAAATGATGAAGTAGATCTTGGGAGTGCCCCAAAGAAAGGCTTAAAATATCGCAGCATTTCTTTCTTCGCTTTGAAGACAAATTAATTTCCATATGGTCGGAAGGCTTTTCCATCAAATTCCCTGCTTAGATATCTTTACCTTAAAGGCAAGATGCTATGTTCTCAAAAAATGCATTAAGGAAGGCCTTCCGACTATTGAAAATAACCTACTTCTTAGGAACAGTAAACTGGAATTTAGTTTCTTCTCCCAATGTACTGTCAGCCCAAATATTACCCCCCGTTTTCTTCTACCAGCTGTTTAACGATTGTTAATCCAATTCCGTGACTTTCTATGTCATACTTGCCGGAATGGGCGACTTCAAATAAATTGAATATTTCTTTCAATCTTTCCTGAGGTATTCCCATGCCGTTATCTGCAACACAAATGGTGTAATAACTTTCTTTTTCAAAATAGGAAATGGTTATTAATGGATTAGGCTTATCCATATATTTAATGGAGTTGCTCAACAGGTTCTGTAATATCTGTACAATGGATGCACGAGGATATTTAATCTGTGGAAGGCCTTGTTGAATAAAAAAGTGAAAATGGGAAGGAGGATTAAGTGTTTCAATTATTTCGTGTACTGTTTTCTCCAAATTAATGCTTTCTCTACTCCTGATGGCATCTTTAGCTGACTGCAATACATTTTCAATAATGTCACGCATGTCATTAATCTTGGCTGTCATCATTTCAAGCATTTCATTCCCTTCATCATCTAAAGGGACTCCGGCATAATCAGCCTTTAAAGAAGATGCAATCCCCTCGATATTTGCAAGCGGAGACTTCAAATCGTGAGAGATCATATAGGCATACCGATCAAGTTTCTCATTAATACTTTTGAGCTTTTCATTGGATCTTAATAACTCAAGCGTACTGTCTTCAGCCCTTTGCTCCAGCTCCTGATTAGCCTCTTTTAATTTTTCCTCAGCTAGTTTGGCAAGGGATATATCGTCAAAGGTGAGAAGAATTCCATCATCCACCTTTATAAAATTAGCTTTGTACCAGACTGGTTTTTCTTTTCTCTTTACCTGAAATTCATGAACCTCTGTATCGCCTCGTTCAGTCACCCTAATCATGATTTTAAAGATGTCAGAATCCTTTATCCAGGGATTGAGTTGGATGATTGTCTTGCCGATCATCTCCTCTTCAGTTCTCCCAGTCAGCTCTAAAGCTCTTTTATTTGCTATTACATATTTAAAATCGACGATTTCGCCTTTTTCATTTCTATTGTTTTCATATTTTACTATCCCATTAAGAGATGACTCAAAGATCCTTTGAAAAATTTCCTGAGTACTTTTCAGTTCTTCTTTTACACGGATAACTTCTGAAATATCCCGAATAGCAGAGATAATAACAACTCCATACGGATCAGATTCCAATGGACTTAGACTAATTGCCACCTCAAACATTTCTCCACCTTTTCTTATACCACTGAGTATGACATTGAAATGTATAATCGGTTCTGTATGATGATGCTCCAAAAAGTCTTTTCGATATTCATCAAGTACGTTATGATAATCTCCAGGTATTAGTATATCAGTGGGTTTCCCTAAAAGCTCTTCCCGTTTATAGTTAAAAAGCGCTTCGATCTGAGCGTTGGCATAGATGATCTCCCCTTCCTTATTGGTAACCAATATTCCATCAGGCAGACACTCCAATATTTTTCGGATATTTTCTTCTCTATTCATCTGAATAAGCCATCTTAGGGAAAATTCCCACCTAATAACCTTTTGGACTACCGAATAGTTTAGAACTATTTGAGAACTTAATAATTACCTGATGACCTGCGTTTAATAAAAAATGACGGTCTTTTTCTGACTGAAATCGATCCCTCGACAGAACTAAAAAAATAAAATAAATCAACTAAAACCTGAAATTGTAGCATTTAATTGATGCCAACGCCTAGAGCGATGGCATCAATATTAATCCATCAAACACCCAACGTAAACAACTCCTTCAACTCTTTATTACTTAAATTACCTATCCAGTTTTCACCTGTATTAACAGTAAGCTCAGCCAGGGTTTTTTTACTCTGAATCATCTCGTTGATACGCTCTTCAAAAGTCCCCTTCGTGATAAATCTATGAACCATCACATTACTCTTTTGTCCGATACGATAAGCCCGGTCTGTAGCCTGAGCTTCTACAGCTGGATTCCACCAGAGATCATAATGTATCACATGATTGGCAGCGGTTAAATTTAAACCTGTTCCTGCCGCTTTCAGCGAAAGGATAAATATTTTGTTTTTCTTGTTCGTCTGAAAAGATTCAACCATTTCCTTACGTTCATTAAGAGAACACCCACCGTGATAGAACAACGGCTCTTCTCCGAAACGCTCTGTTATAAAGCGTTTCAACAGATCGCCCATTTCTTTAAACTGAGTAAAGACCAAAACCTTCTCTCCGGCCTCTACTATGCTATCCAGCTTATCAAACAGAAGTTCTGCCTTTCCGGAAAGGGATGGATCGTAAACTTTATTCTTTAAAAAATTAGTCGGGTGGTTACAGATCTGCTTCAAAGCTAAGATCATTTGTAATACAAGCCCCTGTCTTACAAACAGTGATTTTTTATCCGTTGGCATCCCCTCTATGGCATCCATAGCTTCTTCGAGTGTCTTTTCATAAAGGGCTGCCTGACGTGGAGCAAGATGAGAAAAACAATCCATTTCAATTTTATCCGGCAAATCGCTGATGATTGTCTTATCAGACTTGAGCCTTCGCATCACAAACGGCGCTGATACATTTCGGAGCTTTTCTGCTGCCTTCAGATCATTTTGATTTTGTATGGGCACTGCAAAGGTTTCATTAAACTCTTTTATATTTCCCAAGAAACCTCTATTGGAGAAATCCATTATACTCCATAGTTCCGAAAGACGATTCTCTACAGGTGTACCACTCATTGCAATAAATGTATCGGCTGGAATACTTTTTATTGCCTTACTCTGAGCCGCCTCATGATTCTTTATATTCTGAGCCTCATCAGTGACCACAACATGCCACTTAAGCTTCTTCAGCACATCTGCGTCGCTTCGCACTACTCCGTAAGTTGTAAGCAATACATCGTATTTTTCCTTTTTATCTAATTGCCTTGCAGAACCATGATAAAGCCGGACATTCATTGAGGGCGCAAACTTTGTAAACTCTGCCTGCCAGTTGGTGAGCAGACCTGTTGGGGCTACGATCAGAATCTTTTTCTTATCCAAAACTCCTTCCTCTTTGTACTTGAGCAATGTGGTGATTACCTGAAGCGTTTTTCCCAAACCCATATCATCGGCAAGCACACATCCAAAACCTATCTTTGCATTGGAGTACAGCCAGGAATAACCTCTCTGCTGATAAGGCCTCAATACAGCATTAAGGTTTTCAGGCAAAGCAATATTTTTCTGAGTAGTAAGTTCTTTTATAAGCTTTTTAATTTCATCCGTAAGCAACACCTTGGCGCCATAGTAGTCATTGCTTAAAGCAGTTCGAAGTATTTCAAACGGAGAAAGATTTTTAGCCTGAGAAAAATGCTTATGTAACTTCTCTATATCCGCAGAATTGACATAGATATAACTGGTCTTGTATTTAATCAGTCCTTCAGATTTATTTACCAGCTTGGAAAACTCCTTTTGATCCAATAAGTCATTACCAATGGATACCTGCCAGTCGAAATCAAGTAACTTATCAAGTCTTATAAATGCATTACCCGATGTAGGCTTACTTTTCACACGCAGACTGCCTTTAGGTTTTATAATCTCTTCAAGAGACTTGGGCAGCAGGATACTTATGTCCAGCATCTTAATCGCTGGTATCGCATTCATAAGAAATGGGCCAAATGTCTGCATATTCATGTGCAACTCTTCCTCCCCATTGCTATTGATATACTGATCCAATCCGGGTATAAAGGCGGAGAGCTGCGTCAGAGATTGTAATATTCCATAACGAACAGCCTCATACTTCTTTTGCTTAAGCACTTCTGACAAATTAAAAGGCTTCTCCATTACCTTGTCCCTATCCTGAATCTTCAGACTAATTCTAAAGCTATCATTCTTCAGCTCATCCACGATAATCACAGGATTAAACTTCCCCTGAGCAAGATAATATTTTTGCAGCCACATCTGAATCCCGCCGCTGAGCGCCTGCTCTCCAGGACCGTTAAAGGTATAGTTGAACTTTTCAAAAAATAATTTCAGGAATGTATCATCAGACTTTGCAGTATCATTCAGTGCAGGAATCAGTTCGGACAAGAATGCAGAGAGGATATTTGCAGAAAGCTCATTATCTACAGGTATGCTTTTTTTATCCTCATAAAAATAAATATCAGATGTCACATCCTGCTGAAACTGCTCTGTAAGCAATTTCACTTCTTTGCTTAGCATTGCAGGAAGCCATCTTACTGCATTTTTTTTATTTTTCAGTTGAAAAATCTGAGGGACAACAGCTCCTTTAGCGAGCAGATTAAGCGATAGTTGCAATGCCTTCTTAAGGGCTATAACGGATGGCTGATACTGGTCAATAGATACAGAAGGTATATTCCATAAAAGCGGAATAAGTTGTTTTAACCAGACTTTAGTTTTACCATCCATCACACTGGTTACTTCATACTCTGCCGATACCTGTACAGTCACAGAAGTATCAGGACTGATCAGAGATTTATTCAGTACAGGAAAAAAAACACCTATAGGAGTTTTGTCCAATACAACCTTTTCAGCATTGCGCACTGTTCTTCGCAAGTAATAGGCATAAGATTCTTTAAAGTTTTTGCTTCCGTGATGAAAAGCGGGATTATCTGCCAGCAGCTGAATCAAAGGTTCAGTAACAACCGGGATCGCAGACAGATTCAGCGCGACACTTTTCCCTTCTTTGCCTGATTTATCCTTTTTTACTTTCTTATCTTTAATTGCCTTTTCTTTTACCAAAAGTGATTTTAAATCAGGTATATCATTCTTATCAGGCTGCTGAATAAGGATATTCTTTTTTTGCAGGTGCTCGGCAATATTTAACCTGTGCAGACTAAATACAAGAAAAGGATTGTTATCTATTTCAGCGCTTACTTTATAAACAACGGCTGCGAGATGTTTGCAGGGAACTGCCCAGTCCGGACAGGAACATTGCATTTTAAAATCAGTCCATTGTCTCGGAAAGACTTTAAGTCCCAGCCTTTCTGCAATAGAAAGAACTTCAGGATCAAGCTCCCTGTTTAATAATTTGGAAATTATAAAAGGTTTTTCTGCAATAGCCTCAATTAAATCCTCAATGCCATTTTCAAAAAATGGAGGTATTACAATCATAACATCATAAGGTTTGGGTCTACTTCCCCTTACCTTTGCAGAAATGATGTTTTCTTCAATTTTTATGCTACTGACAGAGCCGTTTCTGGCATAAGTAACTCCCCGCGGAAGGCGATTATCATAATCAATATTTGTAAGAGAATGCAACCACTGTTCTCCCCACCAGGTTTTACCAAAGAATTTTGACATACTAAAAGAGCTATTGCCAATATATTATATTTCTTGTGCGAATTTTAAAGCTTTGTCCCCTTCTGTAAATGGAGAACTTTGCGATGCAGAAAATTTTATTTCTATGGGTCTCAACTAACAACTAAGTTCACCCCCACCATTGTCAAATGAGCGAAAGCATGTGCAATAAAAGCACTCTCCAGCCCCCTTTTCCAGTAAGCATAACCAAAGAGAAAGCCTCCTATACTATTAGCCAGAATGATATATACATAAACGGGAAAGGTCACATCAGCTGTCATCTGAAATACCATAGGTAGATGTCCTAATGCAAACAAAGCAGCTGACAGCACATTAGCGGTCCAATAAATTGCAGCATTCAGGCTCTTAAAAATCTTATAAAGTATCCAGACAAATAAAGTCATCAAACCGAAGCGGCACAACAGCTCTTCCGTAACACCTCCATATAAGAGCTTTGTGATCAGATTTAACCTCACATTATCACTGGAATCTAACAAGACCTGAGGCAAATAGGGCTTAAAGAAATATGCTATGGCAATAATCGTCACCCCTGCTAACACTCCCAGGATACTACCTTCTACAACAATTCCTTTTAAGCTAAAGGAATGAGTATCTCTTTTATCAAGTAGTTTTTCAAAAAAAGGTGCGGATAGGTTTACCTTGTCGTAAAGAATGGTTCCAATAGTTGTAGCAATGAACACTAACATTGCTGGGTTTATCAGAATAATAAATTTTAGAGTCTCTATAGGGATTTTTTCTGTTACTTCCGGAGGTAAATTCCCTAATGGTAAATCCGACAATAAAAGTGATGCGACCCCAGTCAAACCTATTATTACTAAGGACAGCCAAAGTTTAAACTTAAAATTGAGCATCCGCTTAAAACTATTGATACAGTACAAATGTACTTCATTTCAACAAAAAAGCCGAAGGCTAAAAATCACCTCCGGCTTTGTTTGTTATTCAATTTCATTCAAAAGATCAGGATTATTCTTTAAATCCCGGGCCTTAACCTTTATAATCTTGCCATTTTTTGAATAAACCAGTTCTCCATCCTCCAAACTCTTCTTTTCAATCATTCTTTTCACAGCAAGGTTAACTCCATATACAATTTTTTCGCGCAACTCATTAAATCTATCGTCCATTTGCTATCGATTTTATTTCGTTCCAAATTGATTCATTGTAAATCGTGCTTGATTCACTTTTATCACCTTCAGCTATTAAAACAGAACTGTCTCGTGAATTATCAAACACCATCCAATAGTTTACTATTGGAATAAAACGTTCAAACAAATTCCTTATTCCTAACTTATATCTTCTTCTAACTATATCTTCAGGAATATTATGTCCCCCTTCTTTTACCCGAATGCCTACCCTTTCTATAGCCAAATCAACTGTATTAAGCCAAAAATAAACTAAAGAAACAATATATCCTGCCTCTTGGGCTTCCTTGACCGTATTAACGTAACTTTTTGAAGATAGTGTTGTTTCAAACGCAAAACTGGCTTTAGAATTCAACAATTCATTAATCCTATTCAACATAATTCGTCCTGCTTGAATTGATACAGTTTCAGGCTGAAAAGGAGATAGTCCTTTTGCAATTTCATCCGCATTTATAAACTCCTTACAGTTTAGAATTTCAGGTAAAACAGTATAAGAAGCTGTAGTCTTTCCTGCCCCATTACACCCCGCTATTATGTATAAGTTAGGCATTTTTATCCAATGTTTTAGTTAAGATAAGTATTATAAATAAATATTTGTTCCATAGCAGGCAGCTATTATTCAATTTCTTACTCCTTTTTCAACAAAAAAGCCGAAGGCTAAAAATCACCTCCGGCTTTTTGTATTTGAATTTAATAATGCCAACTGATTAACTTCCGCAAGCCTCGCAACCTTCAGGGTTGTCAAGGGAACAAGCCATATCGCTTGCTTTCTGTGCGTATGCTGCATCCTGTGCTTCTTTGTTTACAACCGGTTCAAGAGCAACATCTGCCTGTTTTTCCACTGTAAACTTGATAGCATCTGCAGCAGCTTTTGTTCTAAGGTAATATAGGCCTGTTTTAAGACCTTTTTTCCATGCGTAGAAGTGCATCGAAGTAAGCTTTCCGAAGTTCGGATCCTGCATGTGTACGTTAAAGCTTTGGCTTTGGCAGATGTAAGCACCTCTGTCAGCAGCCATATCGATAAGCGACTTTTGTTTGATCTCCCAAACTGTTTTGTAAAGATCTTTAATATGCTGAGGAATTTCTTTGATACCTTGAACAGATCCGTTTGCTTCGATAAGTTTGTTTTTCATCTTATCATTCCACAAACCTTGTTTGATCAGGTCTCTCATCAAATGCTTATTCACAACCACAAACTCACCAGAAAGTACTCTTCTTGTATAGATGTTTGAAGTATATGGTTCAAAGCACTCATTGTTTCCAAGTATCTGAGAAGTAGAAGCTGTAGGCATCGGAGCAACAAGCAAAGAGTTTCTCACTCCGTGCTGTTTTACTTCTTTCTTCAATGAATCCCAATCCCATCTGTTAGATGTAGGTGTTACTCCCCACATGTCAAACTGGAATATCCCTTTAGATACCGGAGAACCTTTGAATGTTTCGTAAGGTCCGTTTTTCTTTGAAAGATCTTTAGATGCAGTCATCGCTGCGAAATAGATTGTTTCGAAGATATCAGTATTTAATGCTTTTGCTTCTTCAGACTCAAATGGCATTCTCAACATAATGAACACATCGGCAAGACCTTGTACACCCAAACCGATAGGTCTGTGTCTCAGGTTTGATTTTCTTGCCTCTTCTACCGGATAGTAGTTGATATCGATGATTCTGTTAAGGTTTTTCGTTGCTACATAAGTAACATCGTATAACTTCTGGTGATCGAATTTACCGTCAATAACAAATTTAGGTAAAGCCAGAGAAGCCAGGTTACAAACAGCAACTTCGTCAGCAGCAGTATATTCTATAATCTCAGTGCAAAGGTTGCTTGATTTTATAGTACCAAGATTTTTCTGATTTGATTTCTTGTTAGCAGCATCTTTGTACAACATATAAGGAGTACCTGTTTCAGTCTGCGACTCTAAAATTGCAAACCAAAGTTCCTGCGCTTTTACAGTCTTTCTTGCTCTTCCTTCTTTTTCGTATTTCTCGTAAAGTGTTTCGAATTCTTTTCCGTAAGTCTCATCAAGGTTAGGAGCCTCGTTCGGACAGAACAATGACCACTCACCATTTTCCTCCACACGTTTCATGAAAAGATCAGGAATCCATAAAGCAAAGAAAAGATCTCTTGCTCTAAGTTCTTCTTTACCGTGGTTTTTCTTCAGATCAAGGAATTCAAAAACATCTGCGTGCCAAGGCTCAAGATAAATCGCAAATGCACCTTTTCTCTTTCCACCACCCTGATCTACATATCTTGCTGTGTCATTGAAAACACGAAGCATTGGAATGATACCGTTAGAGGTACCGTTTGTTCCTTTAATATAAGACCCTGTAGCTCTTACGCCATGAATGCTCAATCCGATCCCCCCGGCAGATTGTGAAATTTTAGCGCATTGTTTCAGAGTGTCATAAATACCTTCGATGCTATCATCCTTCATAGTTAAAAGGAAGCATGAAGACAATTGAGCCTTCGGTGTTCCAGCGTTGAATAATGTAGGAGTTGCGTGTGTAAACCATTTCTCAGAAAGAAGATTGTAGGTTTCTATCGCAGCATCTATATCGTTAGTATGTATACCTATAGCAACACGCATCAACATGTGCTGAGGTCTTTCAACTATTTTTCCGTCTAATTTCAGAAGGTACGATTTTTCAAGGGTTTTGAAACCAAAGTAATCGTAGTTATAGTCTCTGTCATAGATAATGCTTGAATCCAGAACAGATGCATTTTTTCTGATTGCTTCATAAACTTCTTTAGAAAGAAGAGAAGCATTTTCGCCTGTTTTCGGATCTTCATAAGTATAAAGTCTTTTCATTGTATTAGAGAAAGACTTACTTGTTACTTTATGAAGATTAGAGATAGCAATTCTTGCAGCAAGAATGGCGTAATCAGGATGTTTAGTTGTCAGAGAAGCAGCGATTTCAGCAGCAAGATTATCCAACTCCACGGTTGTTACCCCGTCATAAATTCCATCAATTACTTTTTTTGCTACATCAATCGGGTTGACATAATTCATGTCAAGACCATAGCACAGCTTCTCAATCCTCGCCGTGACTTTGTCAAATTTCACAGACTCTCGTCTGCCATCTCGTTTAATTACTAGCATATCTGGGGGTAAAGGTTATTAGTTTTTTGACTGAATTAAATTATGCATTTATAATTTAATTCCAGCATTTTTTCGATCAATTTCTTTATTTATTCAACTACTTTCAGCTTTTGTAATTTTAAGCGGAAATCTTACCTCTAAAAATCCTCGTCTAATGAGAATTTGTGGTTGTCTTTCTCGTTCATTACTCCAGCTTTTTGATACTCTGCTACTCTCTTTTCGAAGAAGTTAGTTTTACCCTGAAGAGATATCATCTCCATAAAATCAAATGGGTTGGTTACGTTGTAAACTTTACTACATCCCAGTGCAACCAAAAGTCTGTCGGCAACAAACTCTATATATTGAGACATCAGTCTTGAGTTCATTCCGATAAGATCTACTGGAAGGGCTTCTGTGATGAACTCCTGCTCGATTTTTACAGCATCCGTTATCAGAGCGACAACCTGCTCCTCCGGAAGTTTATTAACGATATACTTAGTGTATAATAAACATGCAAAATCACAGTGCAACCCTTCGTCTCTTGAAATTAATTCATTAGAGAAACTCAGCCCAGGCATCAATCCTCTTTTCTTTAACCAGAAAATAGAACAGAAACTACCAGAGAAGAAAATTCCCTCTACAGCTGCAAAAGCAAGTAACCTCTCCACAAAGGATCCCTGACTAATCCATCTCATTGCCCATTCAGCTTTTTTCGCTACGCATGGAACAGTCTCCAACGCATTGAAAAGCTTACTTTTCTCTTTCGGATCTTTAACATAAGTATCAATCAGCAAAGAGTAAGTTTCTGAATGGATATTTTCCATCATGATCTGGAACCCGTAGAAACACTTCGCTTCAGGATATTGAACCATTTCCAGGAAGCTTGTTGCCAGGTTTTCATTTACAATACCATCACTTGCTGCAAAAAAAGCAAGAACGTGAGTGATAAAGTGCTTTTCTCCTTCATTAAGCTTCTCCCAATCGGCGAGATCAGGGGTAAGGTCTATTTCCTCAGCAGTCCAGAAACTGGCTTCTTCTTGTTTATACATCTGCCAGATGTCGTCATGAACGATAGGGAAAAGGACAAACCTGTTTTTATTTTCCTCTAGTAATGGTTCTTTTTTTTCCATATTACTATATCTAATTTCTTTTAATCAAAACATTTAGAGATTCTCCCCTGTTCATCCTGGGAAAAATCTGACAAACTTTACTATCCTGCCCTGTATTATATAAGGAAAAAAATCCCCTGTTCCTGTTTATTAAAAGAAAGGAACTCTCGGAAATGAAATAAGGATTTTGGAAAAGTTGTGTTACAAATATGATAAAAACGACTTGAAAAATCAAAGGGAAGAATACGATGATGGGAGGTAGTAAAATCATGTTAGTAAATATAACAAAACCTATTAAATAACAATAAAATACAGGTTATTTTTTAGTTACATTTTGTACTTTTTCAATAGAGATCAGGCATTATAATCCAGAAAAATAGTTTTCCACATAGATATTTTAAAAAATGATTTGTTTTTTCAATTTCGAGTACCTATATTTGCAGTCCGTTTTTAAAAAGATATAATACTGTTATGTACGCAATTGTCGATATAGCCGGAAAACAATATAAGGCAGAAGAAAATAAATTTATCTATACAGATAGATTAGAAGGAACTGAGGGTTCTAAAGTGGAATTTACACAAGTTCTTTTGGTTTCTGACGGTGCAAATACTCAGGTTGGTCTTCCTGTAGTAAGTGGAGTTAAAATTTCCGGAAAAATCCTTTCTCAGGAGAAAGCAGACAAAGTGATCGTTTTCAAAAAGAAGAGAAGAAAAGGTTTCAGAAAGAGAAATGGCCACAGAGCTCAATTAACTAAAGTTTTAATCGAAAAAATTTCTAAATAAAGTAACACAATGGCACACAAAAAAGGGGCCGGTAGTTCCAAAAACGGTCGTGAATCACATAGTAAGAGACTTGGCGTTAAAGTTTTTGGTGGCCAGGTTGCAATAGCAGGAAATATCCTTGTTAGACAAAGAGGTACAGCTCACCACCCAGGTAAAAACGTGGGTATCGGTAAAGATCACACTCTTTTTGCTTTAACTGCAGGTACAGTAGTATTTAAAAAAGGCAGACTAAACAGATCTTACGTTTCTGTTGAGCCTTTCCCTCAAGCTTAATATTTTAACAAATAAAATATTTCACGAAAAGCCTCTTAATAGAGGCTTTTTTCGTTTTATGTGCTTTTTATAATAATCACATTCCTTTTCCCGCGCACAGGGCTCTCCTCTGTGTTGACCAAACACCATCTATTCCGAACAACTTAAGGATTCAAAAAACTGAAGCCGAAAATTGTCTTGTTTATCATAATCAACCACTTTTTTAATAAATCCAATAACGTGATTTATAGGAACTTTTAAATGCCTTTCTTGTTAAACGCTTTATTTTTCCGGTCAACAAACACCATTATTCCGTAAACAATCAAATGTCGATACTCTGAACAAGAAGATGTCAACCATGGCGTCTCTACAGAAGGATTTTTTCCATGATTTATTCAGTTCACTCTCAGTATACAAAAGAAAAATCCCATCGCCTCACAACAGCAATGGGATTAGTTAATTAATATTTGATTATACTGTTAGAAAAGTCCACTCCAGTGACTGACCTGCTCAAAGAAATTTTGAAGAATATTGCCTTCACCTGTCAGTAATACGAACACAACACCAAACACAGCGCCATAAAAGTGTGCATCATGATTGATATAATCGCCATCCCTTTTGCCCATATAATAAGAGTATATCAGAAACAGAATGGCATATACAAAACCAGGCATCCTCAATATAAAGAATAAACTAATTGTATTTAACGGGTCATACAATATAGAGCCAAATATCACCGCGGACACTGCTCCTGAAGCTCCCAGTGAGTTGTATCTTTGACTTTTTCTGTGCTTCAAAAAAGACGGAATATCAGAAATTACTATCCCCAGCAGATACAATGCTATAAAACCTAAGGGAGACATTTCTCTTTCCAGATTTAATCCGAAAAAGAAAAATGAAAGCATGTTAAAAAACAGATGCATTTGGTCTCCATGAATAAAGCCGGAGGTGATAAACCGGTAATACTGATTTTTATTGGAGACCATATATGGATTTAACATCCATCCTGAATATACCGATGAGTTACTCCATGCATAAAAACTGCAACCTACGGTAATAAGTATTAAAGCTATCGTAATCATAATTAACTTTCTCTTTTCATAAGTCCGTTTGCAAAACGGAGCAGATGCGATTTCCTTACTATTGGGGCTTCAACTTTTTCTAACTTTTGAATACCTGCATTATAATACTCAGACATTTTAGCCTCAGTTAGTTCCTTTATCTTCAAAGAATCGTAAATTTCTTTTACTTTTTTTACCTTTTCATCCTCTTTGAGGGACTGATTTTCCAGCAGAGAAATAAGCTTTTTCTTTCCAGCTTCATTACTTTTTTCCAAAGCAGTTATTAAAAGATAAGTTTTCTTTTTCGCTACAATATCTCCTCCTACTTTCTTTCCGAATTTTTCCTGATCTGCATAAACATCCAGAAGGTCATCCATCAGCTGAAATGCCAGACCTATATTTTCTCCGAATTCTTTCAGCAACTCCAGGTCCTTTTCTTCCGCACCACCAATAATTCCTCCAAGCTTAAGACTGAAACCAAGAAGGACGGCAGTTTTCTTACGAATCATATCCAGGTATGCCGGAATGGACACATTATCGGCACCTTCGAAATTCATATCCAGCTGTTGGCCCTCGCAGACTTTAGCTGCACAATCATTGAATGCCCTGATTATTTCGCGAAGTTTTGAATCTTCTGATTCCAACAAGAGATCATAAGCTCTCACAAGCATTACATCTCCGGAAAGTATTGCGGTATTAATATTCCACTTTTCGTGAACGGTAGGTTTTCCCCTTCTCAGAGGTGCTTTATCCATAATATCATCATGCATCAAAGTGAAATTATGGAAATACTCTACAGCCATGGCCGGTTTGATAGCCATGTCCCACTCCTCTAAAAATAAATTTGCGGCCATAAGCGTGAGCAATGGCCGCAATCTTTTCCCCCCAAGGGATATGATGTAGTTTATTGGTTCGTAAAGTTCAACGGGGGAATTACCCGGACTGTGTGCATTAAATGCAGCGTCAAGCTTATTTAAAGCTCTTTCTTGACTGAAAATCATTTTCCGGCAAATGCAAGATCTATACTTCGTTTTTCAAGGTTGGTGTTCATCACCTTCACCTTTACATGATCTCCCAAAGTAAATATTTTTTTATTTCTTTTGCCTATTACTCTGTAATTTTCTGCATCAAGCTCATAAAAATCATCTTCCAGTTCACTCAGACGAATCATTCCTTCGCATTTCGTTTCAACAAGCTCTACAAACATTCCGAATTCTACCACTCCACTGATAATACCTTCAAACTCCTGACCAATCATGGTTTCCATGAATTCTACCTGCTTATATTTAATGGAAGCTCTTTCCGCTTCTGCAGCTACCTTTTCCATGTCAGAAGAGTGCTCACAAAGATCCTCATAATAAGTCTTGTTCTCAGACTTGCCTCCATTGAGATAATGTTCCAGCAGACGATGTACCATTACATCAGGATATCTTCTGATCGGAGAAGTAAAATGGGTATAGTGCTTATATGCCAGACCGAAGTGTTTTTCCGGTTCCGTCGTGTATTTTGCTTTTGCCATAGATCTTATGGCTAAACTTTGCAACACGTTTTGTTCCGGAGTATTTTCAACGTCGGTTACCAGTTTATTTAATGCATTGGAAAGATCTTTATCTTTCAAATCCAGACTATGACCAAATTTCTTTGCAAAAATGGCAAGTGAATTAAGCTTTTCAGGATCCGGATGGTCGTGAATACGGTACACAAAGGTATTTTTCTCATCACCTTTCTTCATAAAGTAGACATATTCGGCTACTTTACGATTCGCAAGAAGCATCCAGTCTTCTATGAGCTTGTGTGCATCTTTTTCTGACCTTTGCATAAACACCCAAAGGTTTACCCTTATCATCCAGTTTGAATCTTACTTCTACTGTCTCAAAAGCAATTGCTCCTTTTCTGAAACGCTCTGCTCTCATTATCTTGGCTAATTCATCAAGAGCAAAAATTTCCTCTTTGAAATCACCATCTTTTCCCTCCAGAATTTCCTGAACTTCTTCATAGGCAAACCTTCTGTCGGAATGAATAATGGTTTTACCAAACCATTCATCCAGTATTTTCCCCTGATGGTTCATTTCAAAGACTGCCGAAAATGTCAACTTATCCTCATGAGGTCTTAAAGAACAGAGGTTATTGGAAAGTTTTTCCGGGAGCATCGGAACTACCCGATCTACAAGGTAAACAGAAGTAGCTCTTTTGTATGCTTCTTTTTCAAGCGGTGTTCCAGGCCTTACATAGTGTGTCACGTCAGCAATATGAACACCCACTTCCCAGTTTCCGTTTTCAAGTTTTCTTATAGAGAGCGCATCATCAAAGTCTTTTGCATCAACGGGGTCTATTGTAAAAGTAGTAATCGACCTAAAATCCCGTCTTTTTCTTTATTTCATCTTCTGGAATTTCGACAGGAATTCGGTCTGCATCCTTTTCAACAGTTTCAGGAAACT
The DNA here is from genome assembly GCA_024707265.1 of Sporocytophaga sp. GTDB lineage: Bacteria > Bacteroidota > Bacteroidia > Cytophagales > Cytophagaceae > Sporocytophaga. The sequence continues at coordinate 932,098 of JANQAB010000003.1, forward strand.
CCCATGGAAGGCCGTATTCGGCCATTATAGAATGCATCTCAACATCATTTTCTCCTGCATTGCCCAATACCTCTATTACTTCACCAACAGGATTATGATTTTTATCAGGCCACTCAACTATTCTCGCTACTACTTTCTGGCCTTCTTTGGCGTCTTTGATTTTATCTAAGGGAATAAAAATATCGTAGAAAATTTTTCTGCTGTTAGGAACAACGAAAGCAAAACGTGGAGATAATTCTATTTTTCCGACAAAATCGGTTCTCTTTCTTTCAAGTATTTCAACGACTTCCCCTTCCGGACTGCGACCTCTATCCCTCTTACCTTTCAGAAGTACTTTTACGATATCTCCGTCAAATGCGAATTTCAGATTATTCGCACTCACCCAGATATCTTCTTTAGAATCTTCTGAAATCACATAGGCAAATCGTTGATTGACATGATCTACTCGACCGACAATATGATCTCCGTCTGACTTATAATTGATTTTGTAGGTACCGCTCTGTGTTCTAGCTACCTGACCCGACCTGACGAGATTATCAAGTTCTGTGGCAAATTGACCTTTTACAGCCTGATCTTTTAAGCCTACTTTTTTTATAATCTCTTTAAAAGAATATGCTTTTGATTTTGCTCTGCTAAGCAAATTCAAAAGCTTGTCTTTTATATTATTTTCATGTCCTGGCTTATCCTTCTTATTTCTGCTTTTTGTCATGACTATTGAGGTTACCGACCCTGACTCCTCTTCAACATAGCATTCCTGATGGCGGCAAGGTCTCCTTTTGGAATTGAATTTATCAATTTCTTTGTATATTCTGATTGAGGGTTGTTATATATTTCTTCAGCATATCCTATTTCTTCTATTTTACCTTTGTTCATTACCAGAATTCTGTCAGACATAAACTTCACAACAGACAAGTCATGAGAGATAAAAATAGAGGTAAAGTTAAAATCCTCTTTAAGCTTATTTAATAAGTTAAGCACCTGAGCCTGAACCGAAACATCTAATGCCGAAACAGATTCATCGCATATTATAAATTTAGGATTTAATGCTAAAGCACGGGCAATACATATCCTTTGTCTTTGTCCACCTGAAAACTCATGCGGATATCTTTCAAATTGCTTTGCACTTAAACTTACTGTTTCCAGAAGCTCTACTGCTCTCCTCCTCCTTTGGAAGTCACTCTCCAAAACTCCATTTACGCGCATGGGCTCTATGATAGCCTCCCCAATGGTCATTCTTGGATTAAGCGAAGAATACGGATCCTGAAAAATGATCTGCATATCTTTGCGCAACTTTCTCATATCTTCCCCCTGAACATCTTTTATGCTCTTTCCTTCAAAATAAATGTCTCCGCCGGTTGGTTCTATTAATCTTAAAATTGTCCTTCCAAGTGTTGTTTTTCCACAACCTGACTCCCCTACAAGTCCTAACGTTTCACCGGGATAAACATCAAATGAAACATTATCTACTGCTTTTACATAATCAGTAACTTTTCCAAATAACCCTTTAGAGATAGGAAAATAGGTCTGAAGGTCTTTAACCTTGAGGTGAGGTTCCTTTTTCTTCAGGTCATCCTGGCGATCTTTGATTTCGTCTTCGGAAACAAAGTTGTAAAGCAAGGCATGACCAACGGAAGAAAACTTATGATCTTTTTTTCTCTACAATATTACCAGACTCATCCTTTTCCATAAAATCTGAAACCACGGGTAATACCCTTAATTTCATATTCAGTCTCGGGCGACAAGCCAGCAGACCTTTTGTATAAGGATGCTGAGGATTATTAAATATATCGTAAGTAGTGCCTGACTCCACGACCTTTCCGTGATACATTACCATTACCCTGTCGGCAATTTCTGCTATTACACCAAGATCATGTGTAATGAAAATAATAGACATATCATTTTCGTCTCTGAGCTGACACATCAGCTCCAGAATTCTTGCCTGTACTGTAACATCCAGAGCAGTAGTAGGTTCATCTGCTATTAGCACCGATGGGTTACAGCTCATGGCCATGGCAATCATTACCCTTTGTTTTTGTCCACCGGAAATCTGATGAGGGTAGGCGTTGAATATATCTTTGGGTCTTGGGAGTTTTGCCTTTTCAAAAAGCTCTATAGTTTTTTGTTTGGCTTCTGTCTTGGAAAGTTTTTGATGCAAAAGAATGGCTTCCATCACCTGATCTCCGCAGGTATATACCGGATTGAGAGATGTCATTGGTTCCTGAAAGATCATGGAAATATCATTCCCTCTTTCCTTCTGCATCTCTCGTTCGCTTATTTTCGTCAGATCAAGGATTCCTTTACTGGGGGAATTAAATAAAATATTTCCTCCCACAATTTGCCCCATAGGTTTGGGAACAAGCTGCATAATCGAAAGTGCTGTCACAGACTTTCCTGAGCCAGATTCACCAACAATGCCAAGAGTTTCCCCTCTTTTGAGTTGAAAACTAACATCATCTACAGCTTTTACTATATTATCTTCAGATTTAAAGTATGTCTTTAAATTTCGAACATCTAGCAAAAACTCATCTTTTTTTCCCTCCGTTAGCAGACATCTGTGTAATATTCTGATCTCAAATAAATTAACCGAAACAAAAGAAATTATTCATCAATTGCAAAACAAAATATTTTTTTTTCCCTGACCAGTTCAAGACAATGTAACTTCAGAAAAACCTGAGCAGTGACTAGCACATCTTTCTCACAATAAGTTCTGATGGCATCAAGTCCATCTTCCTTGTAGTAAGACACATTGACGTAACTTCCGTCCATCTGATCTTTACTTGTCGGGATATCGAATACAGTGGCTAATGTTTCCAGAGATGTATAATTCTTCCTATCTCCAAACTTCCACATTTCCAATGTATCATAGTGCAGGATCTCCCAAGGCTTTTTTCCTGATACGTTTAATGCTTCAGGAATTGGGATAGCATTTATAAGCATTCTGCGACATAAATAAGGAATATCAAATTCCTTCCCGTTATGTGCGCATAGTCTTAGTTTTCTGGGATCAAATCTTTCAAGCAGTCGTTTAAAATCTTCTAAAAGTTCTTTTTCATTGTGTCCCCAAAAAGATTTTATTTTAAGGGATAACTCCCCTTGCTGAAAAAAGAAAAAACCTACTGAAATAGTGATTACTTTTCCGAATTCGGAAAATATAGCCCCTTTTTCAAAGTAAAGTTCATCAGGTTCTTTCTGATCATCAATCACCCCTGATTTTTTCGTCCAGAGATGCTGTAGCCTGTCACTAAGCTCATGATACGAGGCCGTACCTGTGACAGTTTCAATATCCAGGAATAAAATGTCCCCGGCATTTTTTAGTATGTCCATTTTAAAAAGCTGATTGTTTCCCTAAATTTTAGGGATAAAAATCCTTTTTCCAAATATATGCTGTAAATCAGGTATCAGGTGTGTAAAATTCCCTGAAGCTCCAGTTGAGGAATAAACACCAGATTTTCTTCTATGATACTTTCCGGTACGAAAATAAATTTCTTATCGAAAATCTGATTATTGACATAATAACTGATCCAGTATTCATTATATAAATGAAAAACAGCCGGATCTATCGGTTCAATTTTAAGTGTACCTTCAGATGGAAGCAGTTGAATATGATGCCTTAATGTAGATGTAATCTGTTGATCTCCTTCCTTTGGGCCATACCCCTTTGAACGAATCGTTATGTCCTTTAAATCAAATTTATTTTCATTAATCATGAAAACATTCCAACTATACTCTCCGCTTTCACCTTCTCTGACAACCGCAACGGAAACACCTTCTACCTGAGGGAATAAAATATCCTTTTTCATTGATTTTGAAATTTACTTCTGAACAATGGTCATTTCAAATAAAGCTGTAAGCTTTTCTTTCAAAATGGCTTCGACCTCTTCCATGTTTACTTTCTTTCCAATTTCTGCCTCAATTGAAGTAACGGCTTTGTCTGAAATACCACAAGGTACTATATTATTAAAATAATTTAAATCGGCATTCACATTCAGCGCAAATCCATGCATGGCTACCCATCTGCTGGTTTTTACTCCTAAAGCGCAAATTTTTCGTCCTTTTTCAGGTGTTTCCGAATTGAGCCATACACCAGTCAGTCCATCAATTCGTCCTCCTGCAATACCAAATTCCGCAATAGTCTGAATAACTCCTTCTTCCAATAATCTCAGGTATTTGTGAATATCGGTAAAATAGTTTTCCATATCTATCACCGGATAACCAACCAATTGCCCCGGACCATGATAGGTAATGTCACCACCTCTGTTGATATGGTAAAATTCAATCCCTTTCTTTTTAAGCTGATCTTCCTGAAGAAGCAAATGCCCCGCATCTCCGCTTTTTCCCAGAGTGTAAACATGGGGATGCTGACAAAACAACAGGTAATTGGGTGTAGGCTTTTGGTCTTCCGCAGGTAGTCCTCTGTTTGAAAGTTTAACAGATACAATTTCATCAAAAAGCTTAGTTTGATAGTCCCAGGCTTCTTTGTAACTGATAAGACCAAGATTTTCAAAAAAGACTTTTTTATTAATTACTTCATTCACAACTTTATAGCTTTACACCTGAATTTCAGGATACAAAGATACTTCATTAACGCATTAACGACAAAAAGCTAATGGGAAACAATGTAATTTCGGGGAAAAACGGGGAGGACATGGCAGGAAAATATCTGGAGACAAAAGGATATTCAGTACTCTTTCGAAACTACCGTTATAAAAAACTTGAAATCGATATTATAGTCCGAAAGGATAATCTGCTGGTCTTTGTAGAGGTCAAAAAAAGAAAGAATTCAAAATTCGGTTTTCCGGAAGCTTCTGTCTCTGACAGAAAAGCTTCTCTGGTTATGACTGCCGCAGAGAACTTTATTTTTGAAAATGACTGGAAAGGTCCGATCAGATTTGATATTGTTGCGATAACCGGACAAGAAATTGTCCACTTTGAAGACGCCTTTCATTAGCAGAGAACAGTAAACAGTAACAGTAAACAGGGGCTGTTATTTCTCTGTTTACTGTTACTGTTTACTGTTCTCTGTTACTGATTTACTGTTTCCTGTTTCTATTACTATTAGGAGGTCGTTGAGCCTGTTTCTTTCCGGAAGGATCCTTTCCACCTGTTTTGGTGACTGGGACTGCCTTTCCATTCTGGACAATCAAATTCCCTTCATTATCCCATTCAGTAAGTACATAAGGCTCAAACTGCTCTTCTTTGTATGGGCTCGCCGGATATTGGGTTTCTTTTCTGCGCTTGTTTTTGTCTGTAAAATATTCTACCCAGATCCCGACCTTAATACCATCTATATATTTTCCCTGAACCAGGGTCCAGCCTTTTTCATTAAACAGACAATAAGTACCATTGAGCTGCTTATTAATTAGTGGCTTTACTTCTTTTACTTTTATCCTTTCGTTGTCAAAGTAAGTGATTTCTGATTCTTTCGGCCAGCCTTTGTAAAATTTGACTTTATCAATCAAGATATTATTCTTTCCATATCGTTCCCATCGTGCATGTTTTGTACCCACATAAAAAACGCCGGATTCCACTACATCACCACCTATGGTTTTCTTATAGGGACCATGTAGAATTCTATAATTAAGAAGTTCCTTTTGATTAATGGAGGTAACTTTTAGTACCTTTCTTTTTCGGACATCAAAAACATAGTATTCCCCCACATAAGGATTAGGTTCTTTGTAGGTTTTCAGCAAGTGAAAAGTTTCTATGGTAACCTGCTTTCCTCTTCCCACTTTTGTAAATCCTTTGCGGGTTTTTATTCCGTAGAAAACGTTTTTCTTCCTTTTCTTTTTCTTGGCTTTATTGGGAATACTATCAGCGGCAACCAATATATCCGGAATAGAATCAGTAGCGAACGAGTCAGACGAACCATCATTTTGTGCAAATGAAGGAGAGGCCAATCCCATTAAAATAAAAAGCCATAAAGTATGCTTGCGGAAGTTAAAAAAAGCCATTCCAGTTTATTTTCTACCCGTTAGAAACGTTTGATGAGCAAAAATAATATATCAAAACAAAAATTCATTCTGCAGACTGATCTTCCCGGTTAAATAAAATTTTGTTTACAAAGTCAATTAATTGCTATCCTTCAACTCTTTGATGAGTTGCTCCTCTTCAAATTTGTGAGGAATAGTTACATCGAAATAAAGTTTTTCCAACTTTTGTTTATTCTTTCCCAGAATCCAGACATCAAAAAAGCGGTTGTCTTTGAGGATGGTCTGCCTCTCTATAATCTTAAACCCAAGAGCACTCAGCACCTCTATTTCATCCCCAAAGAAAATAACCTGATAAGCTGTTTCCGGAGATTTACCATCACCAGAGGAAAGTACCGCTTTAAGTAAAACATTGTATTTGCTTCTTGCAATCACTTCTTCCTTTTTAGCTAAAGATCTTAAAGCATAAGATTTTTCAAAAAGAACGGTCAGATTAGTCGGCACTGAATGATAAATGCTATCTGCCAGATCGATCACATTATCGAATTGCTTTGCATAATTCAAATCCTTCAATCTCTTCTCAAGGTCATCCATTTCAAAAGGAAAGTAGTTTTCCCGAAATGCAAAACCATAATAAAGGTATTTAAAATCTTCCTTCTTTAAAGTTGTATCCAGGGAATTAAACCTTTTGAGCAATAGAGGATAGAAAAATCTGCTTTCCGGATTTTTTACAGCCCGCTCAATATCCTTTATATCAATCTGTTGTCCTTGAATGGATAAAACACCAAACAATAGCAACAAACAAATGACAAAAGCTGATTTCATGTATTAAGCTCCGGCTTTTTCTACTCTTAATCCAAATGAATAAATGTGAGGAAGAGGATTTTGTCTCATGTATTGCCTTACTTTCAATTTGTATTTTCCTGAATAAGGGAAAATATAGCTAGGTAATGCTAATACTCTAAAATCATAAACTCCTCCTACTCCTTTACCAAAAGGTTTTCCGGTTTTGGAATCCATCAGATCCATTCCCTGAAGCTTTTGATTTAGCTCCCTGCCAGCAGAATCCAATAAATTGTATTTTACATAGAGATTATAAAAAGGAAAATCAACGGAATACCTCACATTATACAACACATTGTACATTTGTCTGTGATCCGGCACCTCAAAATCAAAAACAAGCTCCTTGTTCTCATCCCACTTATTATCAGGCAAATCGAAATTCTGTTCGTATATTCTCGATTTATCGCAGGAGCTTAAAATAAATAAAATCAGGACTATAAAAGTCGAAATTCTGTTTTTCGTCATACTTGTTTGTCCGGCGTAGAATTCGGATTAATATTTGTATTTTTCTGATCAGGTCCCTGTCTGTTAGGATTCCCTCCTCTAGGATGATTTGGATTGCCCTTGTGCTGTTGATTAGGATTTCCTTTTGGCCTGTTCTGATTTTCCCTAGGAACGTTTTGACCTCCTTTGTTCTGATTATCCCTAGGAGTATTCTCTCTCTGCTGCTGTTTTTCCCTTGGATTATTCTGAGAAGAAGGTCCTTTTTCCCTATTAGGTTGATTGCTCTTCTCTCTATTCGGGTGCTGCTGTTGTTTCTGAGCCTGAGGCCTTCTTTCTTGCTGCGGCTTCCTTTCCTGGTCTGAACCAGAGGTTTCCCCCTGAACGCTTCCAGAAGCATTCACAGTATTAGAACTTTTTGATTTCTTTTTCTTCTTTTTCTTCTTTTTATACTTCTCATCAAGACGCTTCAGTTCATTCAAATCGTCTTCGGCCTTTTTCTCTTCATCCTGAATTGAAGTATCATTTTCATCAAGGGATATTGGAGTTACTCCTTTTTTATTCAATTCAAGAATTGCATTAACCCTGTCAACAGAAAGCGGGTACCAAGTGGTATCTTCTCTGTATCCGAACCACATGATTTTCTTGAAAATATCTGTTTTTTGCAAATATGCTTCACCTCTTTCGGTAAGCAGCGGATCTTCAACGGTAGGAATATCTTTTAAAGCATCCACATAAGTATCCAGCTCATAATTGAGACAGCATTTCAATCTTCCGCATTGACCAGAAAGTTTACTTGGATTCAAAGAAAGATTCTGATACCTGGCAGCAGAAGTGGAAACACTTTTGAAATCCGAAAGCCAAGTTGAACAGCAAAGTTCCCTTCCGCACGAACCAATCCCCCCGAGACGACCGGCTTCCTGTCTCAGACTTATCTGCCTCATTTCTACCCTGATTTTAAACTCAGTAGCAAGACATTTAATCAGTTCACGAAAATCTACTCTGTCGTCAGCAGAATAATAAAAAGTAGCTTTAGTATTATCGGCCTGATATTCAACATCTGTCAGTTTCATATCAAGCTTCAGCTCGTTGATTATTTCACGGGTACGGAAAAGTGTTGGAAGCTCTCTTTTATGAGTATTTTCAAATTTTTCCAGATCCTTTGCATTGGCAATGCGGTAAATATCACGAATCTGATCATCATCCACAACACCCTTCTTTTTCATCTGAAGACGTACTAACTCACCCTGCAGAGAGACAAACCCCAAGTGATGTCCATTAGGAACATTCACTATGACCGGATCACCATTATTAAGTTCAATGTCATTGACATTTCTGAAATATTCTTTTCTTCCGCCCTTAAAACGTATTTCTGCTATTTTAAATGAAGATATTCTGGTAGGCTCCATGTTTCCGAGCCAGTCAAATGTATTCATTTTATTGCATCCGCCAGACGAGCACCCTCCGCTTTTTCCACAACCACCTGTGCTGCACCCGCCTCCGGAACTACAAGAACTGCATCCCATCTCCTATATATATTTATATGTATGTATGTAAAAATTGTAAATCCATCTAAAATAATGATTTACAAATATATTCTTTATTTTTCAATTAAAGCCAAAAGGTCGAGCCCGATGTCTCTTCTATAGTACCTTTTCTCCCAGGTCACATTTTCTGCGGCTTTATTTGATTTTGCAAGAGCACCCTGAATGTCCGATCCTAATCCCGTGAGGGCGATAACCCGCCCTCCGTTTGTAACCATCTTATTATCTTTCAATGCTGTTCCTGCATGAAATGCCAATACTTCACCAACTTTATCCAGACCGGAAATAACTTTTCCCTTTTCATAATCTTCAGGATACCCTCCTGCTACCAGCATTACTGTAGTGGCTGTCTGATCTGACACTTCAAGATTTACCTGGTGAAGTTTTTTTTCAGCTACTTTAGTTAAAACCTCTAAAAAGTCATTTTTGATTCTTGGAATTACTACTTCAGTTTCCGGATCTCCCATTCGGGCATTATACTCAATAACGAATGGTTCCCCATTAACATTCATGAGGCCGAAAAAAATAAATCCTACATAATCAATCCCCTCCGCTTTCAAACCATTAATAGTAGGGATAATCACCTTTTTCTCAACCTTATCCAAAAATGCCTTATCGGCAAAAGGAACAGGAGAAACGGCGCCCATTCCTCCTGTGTTCAGGCCGGTGTCTTTTTCACCAATTCTTTTATAATCTTTGGCTTCAGGAAGAATTTTATAGGTAGATCCGTCAGAAATAGTAAACACTGATAATTCAATACCATCAAGGTATTGTTCTATAACTACTTTGGCACTAGCTTCTCCGAACTTTTTATCTTCCAGCATTTCTTTCAATGCTGCCCTTGCTTCTTCATGTGATTGAGCAATGATAACTCCTTTACCTGCAGCCAGACCGTCAGCTTTCAGCACAACAGGAAGACTTTGCGTCTCAATGTATTCAAGACCACGATTAAGCTCATTCGCGGTAAAAGTTTTAGATGCAGCAGTAGGAATTCCATATTTCACCATAAAGTTTTTGGAAAAATCCTTACTACCTTCCAATTGAGCACCCTCTTTAGACGGACCTATAACAGGTATCTGTTTTAAGGAGTCTATACTTCTGAAATAATCAACAATACCCTCAACCAGCGGCACTTCCGGTCCGACAAGTATAAGATCAACCTTATTTTCCAGACAAAACCTACCTAGTTTTTCAAACTCAGAGACCTGGATAGGTACATTTGTTGCAATTTCCCCTGTTCCTCCATTTCCAGGAGCCACGAAAAGTTTTTTACAAAGTGGACTTTGTTTTATTTTCCAAGCGAAGGTATGTTCTCTTCCTCCCGACCCAACAATTAGAATATTCATTTAAATTATAATGCGTATATTTTGCTTATATGTACAAGTTTAGTTTGCCAGCTCTGACAAGAACTTAATTCTCATCAGACGAATTTCTTCTTCAGAATAGTCTCCTCCCAGGGCTTTCATTGCGACGGCAATGTTATCATTTTCTGCCCCCATGAAATAATCATAGATTTCATCCTGTTTATCTCCATCCATGATTTGATCTATATAATAATCCAGAGTGAGCTTGGTACCTGAATAACAGATATGTTCTATTTCTTCTGTCAGTTCTGCCAGAGTCAGACCTTTGGCTTCTGCTATTTCATCCAGGTCAATTTTTCTGTCAATCTGCTGAATAATAAAAATTTTGATTTTGGATTTGTTTACAGAAGATTTTACTACGACGTCAGAAGCTGTTTCGATATCATTATCCTCAACATATTTCCTAATCAGCTCAATAAAAGGTCTTCCAAACTTCTGCACCTTTCCCATCCCCACACCATTGATATGACTGAGTTCATCATTTGTTGTAGGGAAAGTAGTAGCCATTTCTTCAAGAGATGGGTCTTGAAAGATGACATACGGAGGTAAGCCTTTGTCTTTTGCTATTTTCTTTCTTAAAGCCTTTAAAGAGTCAAAAAGTGCCGGATCATAAGATTTAGCTGTAGATGCCTGTTTTTCAATTTCCTCCTCCGAAGTCTCACCTGAGAAATCATGATCTTTACTGAATGCCAGAGGTACAGGGCTTTCAAGGTATGCAAGGCCTTTCTCTGTAGCTTTAAGAATACCGAAATTATCTATATCTTTCTCAAGCAACTCTTGTAATACAATTTGCCTGTACAGAGAATTCCAATATTCTATAGTCTGATCTTTTCCTTTGCCAAAAACCTCTAATTTATTATGATTGTAGCTTTTGACGTATTCATTTTCCATTCCTGCAAGGACCAGACTTAAATGACTTGCATCAAACCTTTCTTCCGTTTGCATCACTGCTTTAACTGCCAGCACGACTTCCTCCTGCGCTTCGAATTTCTCTCTCGGCTTAATACAGTTATCACAAAATCCGCAATCTTTTTCTACTGTTTCACCAAAGTAGTGTAACAACTGCTTTCTTCTGCATACAGAAGATTCTGCATAAGCTGCCATCTCCTGAAGCAGGTGTTTGGCATTATCACGCTCTGTTACTGATTTATCTTTATTAAATTTCTCAAGTTTCAGTATATCCTCGTAGGTATAAAACATGATACAGTTCCCTTCAAGTCCATCCCGTCCTGCTCTTCCTGTTTCCTGATAATATCCTTCCAGAGATTTTGGTGCATCATAATGAATTACATAGCGAACATCTGGCTTGTCGATTCCCATCCCAAACGCAATGGTAGCTACAATTACATCCGCATCTTCATTCAGGAAGGCATCCTGATTGTTCATCCTTATACTAGCATCAAGCCCAGCGTGATATGGCAATGCTTTAATGCCATTGACTTTTAGCAGTTCTGCTATTTCTTCTACTTTTTTTTCTGCTAAGGCAATAGACGATACCTGACTTCCCTTTATTGTCAAGTACATATTTAATTAGTTGTTTTTTGGTATTGTGTTTTTTGCGGACTTCATAGTAAAGATTCTTTCTATTAAATGAGGATTTAAATAAAGCCGCTTCCTCCATATGGAGGTTCTTTTGAATATCTATTTGGACTTTTGGAGTTGCAGTAGCAGTAAGTGCTATAATTGGCAAGTCTGGACCAAGCTGGTCTATAATGCTTTTTATTTTCCTATACTCAGGTCTGAAGTCGTGCCCCCATTCAGAAATACAGTGGGCTTCGTCAATTGCAACAAAAGATATATTTCCCTTTTTAAGGAATTCGATATTTTCTTCTTTAGTCAGAGACTCCGGAGCTACGTAAAGTAGTTTTATATCACCACTCAGAGTTTCTTTTTTTACTTTGTTAATCTCGACTTTTGTCAGTGTTGAATTTAAAAACTGTGCATTGACTCCCAGTGCATTTAACTGGTCAACCTGATTTTTCATTAAAGCGATAAGAGGGGAGATGACAATGGCCGTACCTTTTGTCATGATTGCCGGCAACTGGTAGCAAAGAGATTTACCGGCGCCTGTAGGCATTATAACAAAAGTGTTTTTCCCGGCTAAAACATTGCTAATAATTTCCTCCTGATATCCTCTAAATTGATTGTAACCAAATACAGCCTTAAGCTGCCCGATTACTTCAACTTCATTTTCGACTAACATTTTCTCATCTAACATCATTAAATCTTAAAACCTTTATATATTTGTCAGGTAAACAATCGAATGATTCCTTACCTTGAAATTAGTAAAAAATATTAGAAATACAGCAATAAATGTTTTATTGAGTGAAGCTGATGCAATAAAAAAGCTTGTAGACTTCATTAATGAAGATTTTGAGAAAACCGTAGAAGCAATCCTAAGAATCAAGGGTAGAGTTGTTGTAACAGGTATTGGAAAAAGTGCAATTATAGGAAATAAGATTGTTGCCACGCTTAACTCTACAGGCACGCCTGCAGTGTTTATGCATGCAGCAGATGCCATTCATGGTGATCTTGGAATGATACAAAAGGATGATATAGTTATCTGTCTTTCCAAAAGCGGCAATACACCAGAAATCAAGGTGCTCGTACCTCTGATTAAAAGAACTGGATGTCAAATGATTGCTCTTGTAGGCAATACAGAATCCTTTCTTGCTAAAGAAGCTGATTTTATTTTGAATGCCACAGTAGAAAAAGAAGCCTGTCCAAACAACCTGGCTCCAACTACTAGCACAACAGCTACTCTTGCAATTGGAGATGCCTTGGCTGTTTGTCTTTTGGAAATGAAAAACTTTTCCAGCAGCGATTTTGCATTATATCACCCTGGGGGCTCTCTGGGAAAAAGATTATATTTAAGGGTGGGAGATATTTTTCCTCACAATAGCAGACCGGTAGTTAAAGAAAATGCAGGGATCAAAGAAGTGATATTTGAAATTTCATCAAAAAGACTTGGAGCTACTGCAGTTGTCAACAAAAATGAAGAACTTATTGGTATTGTTACTGATGGGGATATACGAAGAATGCTTGACAAATTTGGGACGATTGAGGGGATTAGCGCAATCGATATCATGAGCCCGAATCCTAAAACTATAGAAAGCGAGGAATATGCTGTTAATGCTTTAAATATTATGCAGCAGAATAACATAACCCAATTGGTAGTTGTTAACGGGAAAAAGGTAGAGGGCTTTATACATCTACATGATTTATTAAAAAAGAAGGGCTTGTCTAATCTTAATTAAGATCAATTTTTAAATTAAAAACATAATGAATAAAGACTATTATGTGGTGATTATGGCCGGTGGGATCGGAAGCAGATTTTGGCCTTTCAGCAGAGAAAAATTTCCAAAACAGTTTCACGATGTATTAGGTACCGGAAAATCTCTTTTGCAACAAACCGCGGAGAGATATTTCAATATTCTTCCAAAAGAGAATATTTTGGTTGTGACAAACAAAATATATGCTGACCTGGTGAAGCAACAACTGCCATTCATGAAAGATGAGCAGATACTGAGCGAACCTATAGCCAGAAATACTGCACCTTGTGTGGCATATGCATGTTATAAGATAAAACAAAGCAATCCTAATGCAACCATGGTAGTTGCGCCTTCAGACCATGTTATTCTTAAGGAAAACGAGTTTGAGTCTACCATAAAAATCGCAATGGATGCCGCTGCGAAAAGTGATAAGCTTATTACTTTGGGTATTAAACCAAGCAGGCCGGACACGGGATATGGCTATATTCAATATATTGAAGAAAACACTGACAGAATAAAAAAGGTAAAAACTTTCACAGAGAAGCCTCAGCTTGAACTGGCTCAGAAGTTTCTGGAAAGTGGTGACTTTGTGTGGAACGCAGGTATCTTTATCTGGAATGTAAATGCCATCATAAATAACTTTCAGAAACACTTGCCTGAAATGGCTGAAATCTTTGAAGAAGGCAGTGGTAAGTATTGGTCAAAAGAAGAAGAGAACTTTATAGGGACTGCTTATTCTCAATGTAAGAATGTTTCCATTGACATCGGAATCATGGAGAAAGCAGAAGAAGTGTTCGTAATGCTTAGCGACTTCGGCTGGAGTGACCTTGGTACCTGGAAATCATTGTATGAACTATCCAATAAAGATGAAAACAGCAATGTGATAGAAGGCAATACGATGCTTTACGATGTAAAAAACTGTATTGTAAAAGTACCTAAAGAAAAGTTAGTAGTGGTAGAAGGCCTTGAAGACTTTATAATTGCAGAATTCAACGATGTTCTTATGATCTGCAAAAAAGATCATGAGCAAAGAGTTAAAGACTTTGTTTCAGACACCAAGAATAAAAAAGACTCAAAGTTCATATAACATAAAAGCCCCGACCAACGGGGCTTTCTTTTTTTAATTTTCTATACACCTCTTTGACGAACGGCTTCATACAATATCATCCCCGCCGCTACTGATACGTTTAGAGATCCAATTTTTCCAACCATCGGGATCCTTACAATTTCATCTGCTTTTTTAATTATTTCATCAGAAATACCATCTTCCTCCGAGCCCACCACAATTGCAACAGGATCATTGTATACAGCTTGAGCAATTGTCTTTTGCGCTTTCTCTGTACATGCTATTACAGACAACCCACTTTCCTTAAGATATTTTATGGTTTTAATAAGACTTTCCTCCCTGCAGACTGGAATGTGATTCAATGCTCCTGCTGAAGTTTTAACGGCATCACTGTTTATCTGGGCAGCCCCTTTCGCAGGGATAACAATAGCATGAACACCCATACACTCTGCTGTCCTTGCAATCGCTCCGAAATTTCTAACATCAGTAATTCTGTCCAGCACCAAAATCATTGGGACTGTGCCTGACTGAAAACAATCAGAAATTACATTATCCAAAGAAGCATAGACAATAGAGGACATGAAGCAAATCGCTCCCTGGTGATTTTTCTTGGTTATACGATTCAGCTTTTCTACCGGCACTCTTTGAACGGGTACTTTATGATGAAATGCAGCCTGTAACAATTCATTCATTAAAGGAGAAGATTGCTCCTTCTGAATAAGAATTTTATCTATTTCTTTACCAGCTTCTATGGCTTCTATGATCGGTCTTATACCGAAAAGCAATTCTGATTTATTATGCGGGGAATTTCTCTCCATTGAGTATTCGTTTTAAATCACAATGCCAGGACAAGCCTGGCATTGTGATGATTGTATTTCTTTAAATTAATTTTACTGATTAAAAAGATAAGAGTATGACATCAGCACTTCTTCAAACTTAGCTGCTTCCTTGGCTTTTCCACCTTCTTTCAGCGCTCTTATAATTGAATCAAGAATGTAGAAGTTCAACTCATAATCTCTTCCGTATGGTATCCTTTCTCTTTTGTAATACTCAAGATTTTCAATAGCTCTGTTCCCCATTTTATTAGCAATGTCCATCGCCATTTTTTCATTTCCAGTTTTAAAGAAAATCTGAATAAAAGGAGGTGTTGCAATATCATAAGTAATAGGATCATCAGGCATTACTTTAAAGCAATGTTCTGCAACCTCTTTTGCCTTTTCTATTTCTCCGTTATTATAAAGTGTTGAAGCAAGACGATAGAACTGAGACCTCGAATTTACTGTCATTCTGAAATAATTTTCATCGTAGTAAACATTAGGGTTATCAAGTTCTCTCCAGAAGAAGTTCTTCATCATGTTATCATACATTACCTTATCATAAACAAAGCCTTGAGAAGCGTTTGGATATTTTATCGGCATTAATCTGTGAGCCAAACCTTCTAATTGAGTATAATCTTTAAGATTCAAGAAATTTGACCCTGACAATGTAGTCGAGAAATAAATCGGTCTTTTCCAATTGTTCGTAACGATCATATCAAGGATGATAAGATCTTTTTTCTCCAAAGTATTTGTTCCGATATTCCATGCAAGTCTGTCAAGAACCTGACCTCTGAGTGTGTCAGGAACTGCTCCAGTTGCCAGAACAGCATTTTTATCTACATTCAGGTATAAATTTTTTGAAGGAAGTGTCGTATAGTAATCCCCTCTCCCGCTTTCCTGTCTAATTTCCGGATTATCTGTTCTCACCAGCTGAATATAACCAGCAAGGTTGATTCCATTTTTATACTGAGGCTTTTCAACAAAATAAATCTGATCATTTTTACCCTGAATATAATTTTCAAAATTCAAGGATATTGGCAGCGGTGCTGATTCATAAGCCTGTTGCTTCATCTGTTTGATATACCAGTCAGTATTTAAAAGACTCAGATTACATACACGAACATCGGTACGGAAGCCTTCCACTTCCTGAACATACCAGAGAGGGAAAGTGTCATTATCGCCACCAGTGAAAAGAATAGCATTTGGAGCACATGAATTTAAAAGGTTTTTTGCAGAATCTACAGAATAGAATCTATTGGACCTATCATGATCATCCCAACCTTGCTGGCCCATTATAGCAGGGACTGAAAGACAAAGGATAAAGGAAATCACAGATCTCGTTGATTCGCTTTTTATCACTCTTTCCATCAGATCAGCAATGAAAAACACGCCCAATCCAATCCAGATAGCAAAAGCATAAAATGATCCGGCAAAAGTATAATCCCTTTCTCTTGGTTCTACAGGAGGCTGATTCAGGTATACTACAATTGCAAGTCCGGTAAAGATAAATAACAAGGAAACAACAATTCCATCCTTTCTACTTTTACTAAACAGGTATACAAAACCGACAACACCTAATATAAAAGGCAACAAGAAAAAAATTATTTCTGGCTTTATTGTTTTTCAGATATTCAGGTAAATCCTTTTTAAAATAATCCCAAGGCCATAATACATCACTATCCTGAATATCACTGGCTCTTCCTATGAAGTTCCACCCTAGATATCTCAGATACATGTGACCAATCTGATAACTGAACATATAACCTTTGTCCTGCCAGAAAGAAGGTTTTTTACCCTCTCTCAGGTTCATCATACTCCGATAAGCTTCTACGTGATGTGGCTGAGTACTATAGGCTCTGGGGAATAATGTTACGTGTTTAGGATCATAGATATAATCCATCTTGTAATCAAAAACAACATACTGGCCGCTTGCACTATCCTTTCTGTATAGTGGAGCTCCTTTTTCTACGTCAATCGGATAACCTGCTGTAAATAATGGACCTTTGAAGATCGGTCTGTCACCATATTGTTCACGTTTCAGATAAGAAACAAAGCTGATTACATTTTCAGGATCGTTTTCATCAATCGGAGGATCGAAGTTTGATCTGACAAGGATAATACCATAAGATATGTATCCGATAAGAATGAAAGTCAATCCTAAAAGGCTTAGGTTTAGAATATACTTTTGATTTTTAATTGAATAAACGATTCCGAATACCAAAGCACTAAGGAATAGAATACCGAAGAATATGATACCAGAATTAAAAGGAAGGCCAAGATTATTTACAAAGAAAATCTCAAAAGTTCCCGCAACAGAGGGTAAGCCTGGAATAATTCCGGACAATACCACTACGATGATCACTCCACTTATAAGGAATGTCGATATTACTCCTACCCTTGTGATATCGTATTTTTTAAAGTAGTAAACAAAAGCAAGTGCTGGTATTGCAAGTAAATTCAACAAGTGAACACCTATCGAAAGACCAATTGTGTAAGCAATAAGAAGCAACCATTTGTCAGCTCCTGTTTGTTCAGCTTTGGTTTCCCATTTTAAAATTGCCCAGAAAACGAATGCTGTAAAGAACTGAGACATTGCATATACTTCTGCTTCAACTGCAGAGAACCAGAATGAATCTGAGAAAGTAAATGCAAGGCTTCCTACTACCCCACTACCGAATATTGCTATTTTCTCACCAAGAGTCGGATTCTCATAATCTTTTGCAAATTTCCTTGCAATCAGAGTGATAGTCCAAAAGAGAAATAATACCGAGAAGCTACTGGATAAGGCAGAAACCATATTGATCCAAAAGGCCACCTGGGTTACGTCAGAAGCCAGTAAAGAAAATATTCTTCCTATTAATAAAAAGAATGGGGCTCCCGGAGGGTGAGGTACTTGTAATTTGTAGGAGCAGGCGATAAACTCACCACAATCCCAAAAGCTTGCCGTAGGCTCAATGGTAAGCACATAAACAGCTGTTGCAAAAATGAAAACCAACCACCCCAAGAGGTTATTTAGTTTTGAGTAATTTGAATTATACATCTTTACCAATTAAAAATTTATGGAAGGCGAAATTAGCAAAATTCTGTCAATTGACTATTAATTACCCCTCCTTTATTGAATGTTCTAAAATACATGGCAAAACATATAATATAGATGATGAGTTACATTGTGGTATAAAACACAAAAAGAGATCCCACTGGAATCTCTTTTTTTAAATATTATGATGAAACAGCTTAAATACTACGACCTGTTTCTTAAAACTTTTCTTGTTTCAATTATACCCTTATCCGAATATACATTGCAGAAATAAAGCCCTGGCCTGAGATTGGAAAAGTCAACTTTGTAAGCTGAAGGCCCAACCTTGTTACTTAAATCTATGGATGCTACCTCTTTTCCTATAATATCAAAGATTTTAATAAATTTAATATTTTTATTTCCAGGGAAAATAGTAAGATTTAATTCATCTTCAAATGGATTGGGAGAAATATGAAACTCATATTTAGATTCTTTAAGATCCGCCAGACTAGCTGCTACAGAAACATTTATAGTCCCTTGCATGGAAGAATGGGTAGTACAAATATATGGATAGCTGGTTCCCGGAGTCAGGTTTTTAACTAATACTTTATATGAGGTTAATCCAGTGGTAGAAGCAAATGAATTATCATTGGCTTTTACAGGATGCAAACTTGAAGAATTTCCATTTCCCTGCCAGATAAATTCAATAGTATCATTTGGACCTACATTTAACACATCCGGATCAAAACGATTACTAACAACAGCAATCTGATGTGTCTGGGCTTCTGAAACCGCAAGGCCCCAGATTACCATAAAGACTATAAAAAACAAATTTTGTATATGTTTTTTCATATTGCTGAATATTAATTGTGAAGGTAATCAATTTTAGGATAAAAACCATGCCAGATATTCCGGAAATAATTGTATTTAAAGGAGAACCGTGAAACTACTCCTGAATTCATAATTTAATACGAATAAATAAAGTTCCGGAATTGACATAAAAATTTATCCTGCCCAGCCATCTCTATCCAAACTTCTATATTGAATAGCTTCTGCCAAATGTTCGACTTTAATTTCCTCACTTTCTGCAAGATCCGCAATTGTCCTTGACACTCTCAAAATTCTATCATAAGCTCTGGCAGAGAGGCCTAATTTCTCCATAGCGTTTTTAAGCAGATTTTTCCCAGGTTCTGAAATTATACATATTTCTTTTACCATTTGAGAAGGCATCATAGAATTTGAATGAATTAGATTCTCTCCTGTCGGCAGCTCCTCAAATCTTTTCTGCTGAATTTCTCTAGCTTTAATAACACGCTCCCGGATTTCTCCACTGCTTTCGGTTTTCCGGATCGAAGACATTTGATCAAAACCGACTGGTGTTACTTCTACATGTAAATCGATCCGATCCAAAAGCGGTCCACTTACTTTATTGAGGTATTTTTGCACAACACCAGGCCCGCATACACATTCTTTTTCAGGATGGTTATAATAGCCGCAAGGGCAAGGATTCATACTGGCGATCAGCATAAAATTAGATGGAAACTCTACCGAAACCTTTGCTCTTGAAATACATACTTTTCTTTCTTCCAGAGGTTGCCGCATTACCTCGAGTACAGTCCTTTTAAATTCTGGCAATTCATCTAAAAAAAGAACACCATTGTGTGCAAGAGAAATTTCACCAGGTTGAGGATGTCCACCTCCACCTACAAGAGCTACATCACTAACTGTATGATGAGGCGACCTGAAAGGACGAGTGGAAATCAATGCTCCTGCTCCTTTTAATTTCCCTGCAACAGAGTGGATCTTGGTTGTTTCAAGGGCTTCATTTAAAGTAAGTGGTGGTAAGATAGTGGGCAACCTTTTGGCCAACATGGTCTTTCCTGCACCAGGAGGACCAATCATGATTACGTTATGACCACCTGCAGCAGCTATCTCCAATGCTCTTTTAATATTCTCCTGACCTTGTACATGGGCAAAATCAGCATCATAACTATTAATCTGATTAAAGAAAATGGATCGTGTATCAACCCTTAATGGCCTTAACTGAACTTTTCCTTCGAAAAAATCAATGGCTTCCTGAAGATCTGAGATTCCATAAATGTCAAGATTATTAACAATTGCAGCCTCTGCTTCATTTTCCTTGGGCAGTAAAAAACCTTTAAAACCTTGTTTCCTTGCTTCAATTGCGATGGGAAGGACTCCTTTAATAGGTCTCAGTTTTCCATCTAAGGATAACTCCCCCATAATTACGTATTGATCAAAATCCTCAGCAATAATCTGGTCAGATGCTAAAAGGGTCCCCAAAGCAATTGGTAAATCATAAGCAGACCCTTCTTTTTTGATATCAGCAGGAGCAAGGTTTACAACCACCTTTTGTCTTGGCATTACATAGCCAAGGTTTTTAAGTGCAGATTCAACCCGATGTTCGCTTTCCTTGACAGCACTGTCAGGAAGACCTACAATAAAAAATTTAGTACCTTGACCTATATTTACTTCAATAGTAACAGTATAGGCATTCACGCCATAGACGGCGCTTCCAAAAGTTTTGGCAACCATAGCTTAGCAAGTTGAAAGAGTTAAAAAAAGGACTTATTTAGCCAGCCCTTTTTCGATTAATAATATTAATATATGAATAATTTTTATGTGTACTTCCTGTATTCTGTCTGCAAATCCCTGATGGCTAACATTAACAACGACATCTGCCAGACCGGCAAGTTTCCCTCCATTTTTTCCAGTCAGCCCAACCACTTTCATTCCTTTATTTTTAGCTTCTTCTGCAGCTTTTAATACATTTTCTGAATTTCCGCTGGTACTGATTGCAAGTAACACATCACCTGGTCTTCCTAATGCACCAACATATCTTGAAAAAACAAATGCATAGCCATAATCATTTGCAGTGCATGTAATATGACTAGGATCAGAAATAGATATTGCAGCAATAGGCTCTCTGTTTTCTCTATATCTTCCGGTTAACTCTTCTGCAAAATGCATCGCATCGCAAGAAGAGCCACCATTACCGCAGCTGATGATTTTACCACCATTTTTCAGTGAGTGTATCATTAACTCTGCGGCAACTTCTATAGCTTTTATATTTTGGTCTGAACTGATAAAATTGTTCAAAACCTCTGCTGCGCTATTTAACTCTGCAAGGATTGTATTTCTTTCCATTTTAACTTCCTTTGATTTAGAAAAATGTAAAGGAAACAAAAAGTCAATAAATAAAAAAGCCCCGAAGGTCAGGGCTTTTATTCTAATAAAAATATTTTCTATTAATATCTATCGTCCCATCCGCTGCTAGCAGCATCATCATCCTCCCAGCTTCCTTCTTCATCAAAGTTTTCTTCTTTCCAATTAGAATCATCATCAAAACCCGCATCATCGTCATCTGCATTTTCCCACTCATCTTTGAAGTCATACTCATCTTCCTCTTCCATTGTCTTTTTCTTCATCCTCCAGGTCTTTAACAATCTGTGCTGTCAGACCTGTTCTGGAAAGGGCTTGGTCCTTTGATAGTCCGGCATCCAGCAATGCTTTATAAGCTTCAAAACTAGCATAAAGCTCATCATCGCTTAGGTCGTCAAGAGTATTGTTTTTCATAAGCTCAAATTAATTCCTTTTTAAAATTTTAGATTCTAATAACGAAGTTAAATATGAATAGTTTGTTGCTCCAAGAATTTTAACAAATAAATTTTTTTCAGCTATCAAACTACTTAAACTCTGCAATTACAGTTGACCCACCTTTCACTTTTTCACCAATAGATACTTTAACTTTGGCATCTAATGGAAGAAAAACATCGACTCTTGATCCGAACTTTATAAAGCCCAATTCTTCTCCTTGTTTCACTTCTTCACCGGCTTGCAGATACCACACAATTCTTTTAGCAAGAGCTCCTGCAATTTGTCTTAACAATATGCTTGTTCCATTTTTTGCAGTTACAACAATTGTTGTTCTTTCATTTTCTGTACTGGACTTTGGATGCCAGGCAACAAGATATTTACCAGGGTGGTATTTAAAATAAGTTACCATACCGGAAATAGGATTTCTATTAATATGCACATTAACAGGTGACATAAAAATTGATACTTGTTTCCTTTTCTCGTTAAAAAACTCAGGCTCCTCAACCTCCTCTATTACAACCACTTTCCCATCTGCTGGAGCTATGACATGATTGTCATTTGTCATAATTAATCTGCGGGGGCTTCTGAAAAACTGCAAGATCATTAAATAAATAAATGCAGATATCCCCCAAACTGTCCAGCGAATAGCTGTGCTTTCCGGCAATAAATAATATACTGCAAGGTTAACAATCAAAAGAACTACAAAAAGATACGTAAGGATTTTATATCCTTCTTTATGAATTACCATATTTTAAATAAATGAAGCAACAAATATAATAAAAGATTAAAATCCTCCTCTGAATTTGTATGTTTTTGCTACTTTATCTATGGCAACAATGTAAGCGGCAATTCTCATAGGAACATTAAATTCGAGTGATGTGCTGTAAACTTTTTCAAAAGCTTCTTTCATGATCCTGTCACACCTTCTGTTCACTCTTTCCAAAGGCCATCTTAGTCCAAGGCGATTCTGTACCCATTCGAAATAAGATACCGTAACTCCACCGGCATTGGCCAGTATATCCGGAACTACCATTATCCCTTTTTCATTGATTATATCATCTGCGCTTGCACTGGTAGGACCATTTGCCCCTTCCACAATAAGCCTTGCTTTTATATTCGGGGCATTGTAAATATTAATTACGTCTTCTTTGGCTGCTGGCACTAAAAGATCAACCTGGCAAGTAATAATCCCTTCAGCATCAAGCATTTTCTCTGCATTAGGATATCCTTCCAGCATCCCATTATTTTTATCTCTATATTTCAGAGCATCCTGAATATCAATCCCTTTATCACTCCAAAACGCTCCACTTACATCACTTAAAGCTTTCACTTTAACGCCTCGTTCTTCCAGAAGTCTGGCCGTATTTGACCCAACATTACCAAATCCCTGAATAGCGCAGCTCGTCTGACTTGGGTTCATCTTTAACCTTTGCATTGCTGCAAGTGCACTTACCATTACCCCTCTGCCTGTCGCTTCCACACGGCCTAATGAACCTCCAAGTACCAATGGTTTTCCGGTTACTACAGCATTTACCGTCATTCCTTTTGCTTTAGAATACTCATCCATAAGCCAGGCCATTTCTTGCTGACTAGTACCCATATCTGGAGCTGGTATGTCTTTATCCGGACCAAATACATCCAACATTGATAAAGTATATGCCCTGGTAAGCCGTTCAATTTCACCTTTGGACATAGCTCTGGGATTGCACATTATACCACCTTTTGCGCCACCATAAGGAATATCAACCACAGCACATTTCCAGGTCATCCAGGCTGCAAGTGCTTTTACCTCATCCAAGGTAACTCCCATATCATATCTGATTCCCCCTTTTGAGGGACCGAGTATGGTGTTATGAATAACTCTGTAACCTGAAAATACTTTAATCCTGCCATCATCCATAGTGATTGGCAAAGATACAATCACCTGTTTGTCAGGATTCTTCAAGACATTATAAGTTTCATTGTCAAGTCCTAACTTTTGGGCTGCCAGATCAAATCTGGACAT
Organism: Sporocytophaga sp.; assembly: GCA_024707265.1. Classification (GTDB taxonomy): domain Bacteria; phylum Bacteroidota; class Bacteroidia; order Cytophagales; family Cytophagaceae; genus Sporocytophaga. The sequence continues at coordinate 956,012 of JANQAB010000003.1, forward strand.
CATCGATTCTAAAGGGTTGTCTTTATCCTTAATTGGTGCTGGTTCTATATATGACATATCCGCTTTTTTCTTGTTTTGTCGAAACGTTTACGGAGAAGAAGCCTTATTGTTTATGAAAAAATCTTTAAGAAGGCTGCTATAAAAGGTGATGAGAGCAATAGCCCGTCAAACCGATCCAAGAAACCTCCGTGACCAGGAATTGTTTGTGCGGAATCTTTAATAGCAAGGCTTCTTTTCAACAATGATTCAACAAGATCTCCATAGCTGCCAACTACAACAATAATAGTTGCCATTATCAGCCAGTGAAGCGTGTCAAGTTCTTTCCAGAATAATGACAGTATGAACCCGATTGCGAGTGCAAATAAGCCACCACCGATACTTCCTTCCCAGGTTTTTTTAGGAGAGATTCTGAAAAATAATTTTGTTTTACCTAATGCCATTCCTGCAACATAGCCGCCTATATCGTTAGCCCAAAGAATGAGAAGAATACCCAGAATGATATGAAAATTGTATTCCTGAAGGTAAAATGCGCATACATTAAGTAAACCAAATGGAAGAGCTATGTAGATATTCCCTAAGAATGTAAAGGCTATGTTAAAAAATGGTTTATCGTTTTTCCTGAAAAGCTCCATCAGGAAAAGAAGAAACAGAAACGGAAACAACAGAAAATAACATTCGAAAGTGAGCACCTGCTTTTCTATCAGAAAAATAAGTGTAAAAATCATCATTCCGGAAACCACTCCGAATACCTTATTTGGTTTAATTTCAGCAACCTCAATCAGATTGTAAAATTCGACCAAAGAGAGCAGGCATATTGTAAACAACAAAGCAAAGTAGCTCCATTCATTAAAACAAATTGCACTGATCATAATAAATGCTCCGGCCAGACCGGCAATAATCCGCTGGGTGAGGTTGCCCATGTTACGGATTTTAGTAACTAATTTCATTTCCCTTAATTTATGATTATTAAAAACCTGGCGGTTTCCAATTCAAGTTTAGCAAAAAAAAAGGTATTAAGCCGAAATTATTTTGTTATTCCTGCTTCCTTTGAAATCCTTTTGTATAAATAAATAAAAAAAGAAAAAGCAATGAGCGAGATTATAACAGAATAAAACGGTATAGATTCTGAGGAATCCGGATTAAAGCTGATATCTTTTTGTTTATACATATTGGCCAGAACAAGGGTAAGTGCATTGTTCATAAAATGGACAAACATGGATACATATATACTACCTGACCAATAATACAAGTATCCAAAAAGGACCCCCAGAAACATTCTTGGGAAAAATCCAAAGAATTGAAAATGAATAAAGCTGAACAAAAATCCTGTAACCCAGATGGCTCCTGTAGGGGATTTAAGAATATCTTTTAACTCATTCTGAACTATACCTCTGAAAACCAACTCTTCTCCAATACCCGGAATCAGGGCAACAACCAAAAGCGTCACTACAAATGATGCACTATCTTTATAATAAATAATAGTTTCAGTAAGTACTTTTGCCAGGTTTTCGCTATTCTCCATCCAATCCTGAAGCGGCTTAAGACTTGAAGGTAATTTCATATCCTTATTCCAATCCACCAGGTAAGCAAGGAGTGGCATTCCCATAAAAAAAATAATAATTGCCAAAACAAGAAAAATTGGAAGCCTTTTAGTGGCAGGGTTAAATTTTTTAAAATACGAATGCCTGAATATTGCCATATATAAAATCGGCAGAATTAAAAAAGTGATAACAGCATTTACAGCCTGACTTTTCAAAATCAAGGCCTGAGGATTCGGGGAACTTTTTATAAGATTTAGCAATTCAGTTTCAGAATTAAAACTGATACCAAAAACATCTTTAAGAAGAATGTGTCCTAATCCACTGCCAACTAGCATACTTCCAAGAACTGCTAAGAATACAACGAATACGCCCAGCGTTTTTTCCGGCATTCCGCTACCAGATTTATTAATATTTTCCATAAAAGTTGGTAAATTTACTTTATTGCTCCGACAAATTGCGGGAACCGTTTCAAAAAAAGATACAGGAGCTCTTAATAATTAAATAATACAACTTTGGTTAAAATTGGTCAGATAGAACTTGGAGAATTCCCTCTTTTACTTGCTCCCATGGAGGACGTTAGTGATCCCCCTTTCAGGGCTGTTTGCAAGGAAAATGGTGCGGACATGATGTATACCGAGTTCATAGCAGCAGATGGGTTGATCCGTGATGCTGAAAAAAGTCTGCAGAAACTTGATATTTACGACTATGAGCGTCCCATTGGCATTCAGATCTTCGGAGACAAAATCGAGGCCATGCGGGAAGCTGCGGCTATAGCCGAAGAGGCAGGACCAGAGTTGGTTGACATCAACTACGGCTGCCCAGTAAATAAAGTAGCCTGTAAGGGAGCCGGAGCCGGAATTTTACTAGACCTGCCTAAAATGCAGAAAATGTCTGAGGAAATCGTCAAAAGGTGTAAAGTGCCGGTAACTGTAAAAACAAGACTAGGCTGGGATGAAAAAAACATCAAAATCCTTGAAGTAGCTCAAAGACTGCAGGATGTTGGTGTGCAGGCTTTAACCATTCATGCCCGCACCAGATATCAGATGTACAAAGGAGAAGCTGACTGGAGCTGGATTTCCAAAGTTAAAGAAATGCAAAGCATTCACATTCCAATCTTTGGAAATGGCGATATAGATAGCCCTGAAAAAGCCTTTGATTATAAAAACAGATTTGGTCCGGACGGAATAATGATCGGAAGAGCCGCCATAGGAAATCCCTGGATTTTTAATCAGATCAAGCATTTTTTTAAAACAGGAGAAAAATTAACCGAGCCTGATATTGCAGAAAGAATAAGAGTTTGCAAGCAACATCTAATCAAATCTGTAGAATGGAAAGGACCGAAAACCGGAATTTTCGAGATGAGACCTCATTACACAAACTATTTCAGAGGTTTCCCAAATTTTAAACCATTCAGACAAAGAATTGTAACTGCAGGAAGTGTTGAAGAAGTGTCTGATATTCTGGATGAAGTTGAAAAGACCTATAGTGCAGGAATTGACGTACTAAAATAATTTACAAAAAAAAGAGATCCCGATACAACGTTTTTAAATATCGTGAAGTCTTACGTTTGATTAATTATCGGGAAAAAGTTAATCAATTAGGGAAGTTTTAAGCTCTGGAATTAAACACCAGAGCTTATTTTTTTCTTAGGGCAGATTAAAATAAAAAAAGAGCCCATCAGAGCTCTTTATCAATAATACTTTAGTATTTTTTATTAAGCATTTTCAGCCACAACTTCCTGCACTTCAGGAATCATCTTTTTAAGAAGATTTTCGATACCGGCCTTCAAAGTGATTGTAGAAGAAGGGCAACCACTGCAAGAACCTTGTAAAATTACTTTAACCACACCATCATTAAAAGAACTAAAAGTAATAGCGCCACCATCCTGCTCTACCGCAGGTCTGATATATTCATCCAGAATTACTTTTATTTTTCCAACAATTTCAGAATCTCCAGCAGTTGGAGATAGGTTTTCAGGAACAAATTTTTCATTGAAAAGAGGCTTTCCCTCCTCCAGATAACCTTTAATCAGAGATTTAATCATTGGAGTGACTTCCATCCACTCAATATCATCTGATTTTGTGACGGTGATAAAGTTAGAAGAGAAAAATACCCTCTTCACAAAACTAAAACGGAAAAGATCCTGAGCAAGAGGACAATTTGCCGTACTTACAGGGCTAGGAAAATCAACGCTTTCCGATACCAGAAGAAAATCCGTCACGAACTTCAGAGAATTCGGATTAGGATTTGATTCTGTATAAATATTTATAACTCTTTTTTCTGTAGACTCCATGATTTTGAATGGTAAAATGGAAGAACAATTTTGAACTTAACTTAATTCATTTTAGTGGAACAAACTCATTTCCAAGTGCATTCTCTACAATGGAATAAAATATTTGTTACAACGAATCAAATTTACGAAATAATATTAAGAATTCTCCCCTGATTTTTCGGATCCGGCAACAACTACTGCGGCCATTGCATCGCCGGCAACATTTATAACAGTGCGACACATATCCAGGATTCTGTCCGGTGCAAGGATCAAAGCGATACCTTCTATTGGTATATCAGTACTTTTCAGAACCGCAATTAAAGTAATCATTCCGGCTCCGGGAATTCCTGCTGCTCCAACAGCGGCCAGTGTTGCAGTAAAGACAATAGTGATTTGCTGAAAAAAAGTAAGGTCCAGACCAAATGCCTGTGCTATAAATACAGCAGCAATACTTTGATAGAGTGCGGTTCCATCCATATTTACGGTAGTACCGAAGGGCAAAACAAATCCTGTAATTTCAGCCGGCACCTTCAGGTTATGCTCTACACTTTCCATAGTAACCGGAAGGGTTGCATTACTTGAACTTGAGGTGAAAGCAAGCAAAAAAGCAGGTCTCATTCCTTTGAAAAACTGACCGTATTTCACATCGGAGAAAAAAGTAAAAATGAGAGGATAAAGTACAAACAGAATAATTGCCAGACCGATTAATACCGAGATCGCATACCAAAGAAGTGAATATAAAAGCTGAACCATCTGACTTCCGCTTCCTGCCAGTTCTACAAGTACAGAAGCCATTAATGAGAACACCCCTATTGGCGCAACAGCCATGATCATCATGACCATTTTCAACAAAGCCTCATTAACTGCTTCAAGAAACCCAACTACAGTAGCAGCTTTATCTGAGGAGATTCTGGTAAGCGCTATTCCGAAAAATAGTCCAAAAAACACCACCTGAAGCATGCGGGTATTGTCTGACGCGGCGCCGAAGAAGTTTGGCGGCACTATTTCAATCAATGGAGAAAGAGGAGTTTCCTGGACTTTCTCAAATGCTGAAATGTTTTTCTCTGTCACTTCCTGGTACTGAGAAAGCATCTGAATTCTGGTTTCCTCTGAAATTACTTTTCCCGGCTTGATAAAACCAGCAAGTGTAACCCCAAGAAAAGTGGCAATAATAGCAGTACAAAAAAATAAAAGGATCGTTTTTCCTCCGATCCTTCCGACTTTAGCAAAGTCTTTTAAGTTTGCAATTCCTGAAATTAAAGATGTGAGAATTAAAGGAATTGCAATCATCTGAAGCAGCCTAAGGAAGATGGTTCCGAATGGCTTTACATAATCTACAGTAAATTTTGCACCTTCTGAAAACCCGGGCGCATAAATTCCCCAGAGGATTCCGGCAACCATTCCCAGAAGAATTTGTAAATAAAGAGGAAAGCTCTTCTTTGGCTTTTCTACCATTTATAGTTTTATTACTTTATTCCTTAAAAGTGAATCTGCAAGTACTAATGCGGCCATGGCTTCTACAATAGGTACAGCCCTAGGAACTACACAAGGATCATGTCTTCCCTTGCCGGAAACTGTTACTGTTCCCCCCTCCTGATTGATACTTTCCTGATCCTTCATCAAAGTAGCTACAGGTTTAAATGCCACTCTGAAATAAATATCCTCACCATTGGAAATCCCGCCCTGAATACCACCTGAATGATTGGTTTTTGTTCTTACTCTGTCTCCTTCGATATAGAATGCGTCGTTATGCTGAGAGCCCAGCATTTTCACACCTTCAAAGCCGCTTCCATATTCAAATCCTTTTACAGCATTGATTCCTAGCATAGCTTTTCCAAGTTCTGCATGTAATTTATCAAAAACCGGCTCGCCAAGTCCTACAGGAGTACCGTGAATCACACATGAAACGACACCACCGATAGTATCGCAATCTTTTCTGACGCTGTCGATAAGGCTTATCATTTCTTCAGCCATTGCAGGATCGGGGCAACGCACTATGTTATTTTCGGTTTCCTCAAGATTTAGTTCTTTATAACTTTTCTGAAGTGCAAGACCACCTACCTGAGAAACATAGGCATTGATTTTAATACCATATTTAGCAAGGAATAATTTAGCTATTGCTCCGGCAGCAACCCTTGCAAGCGTTTCTCTTGCAGAACTTCTTCCTCCTCCCCTGTAATCACGCACTCCATACTTTTCCTGGTAAGTAAAATCCGCATGAGAAGGCCTGTATCTGTCTGCTATATGTGAATAGTCCTTACTTCTTGCATCGGCATTCCAGACCAACATTGCGATAGGTGTACCAGTTGATTTTCCTTCGAATATTCCGGAAACGATTTCTATCTTATCTTCTTCTTTTCTTTGTGTGGTGATTTTGGATTGTCCAGGCTTTCTTCTGTCCAATTCATTTTGAATGAATTCCAGATCCAGATCAAGACCTGCAGGACATCCATCCAGTACGACACCAACTGCACGGCCATGAGACTCACCGAATGTACTGATTTTAAATAATTTTCCGTAACTATTACTCATCGTTTGATAATTAAAATAATGGTGGTTACCAGCATAAACAGGATGATAATATTGGTTAAGATCTTTGTAAGATCATCCCTCTCTCCTTGTCTGAGTTTGTTGCTTGACTTATCGATGAGCTGGTAAAACCCGTCTTCGTGACTTGAAATATACTCACTTTTTCTTTCTCCTTTTACATAAATCATAAATTTTGGAGTCAGAGTATCATAAGTTTTGCTTGAAGTATTGAAATAAATAAGAGAGAAACAATCTGCAAGCTTAATATTTCCGGAATTTTTAGGGAGAAATTCATAATTAAAAACTTTGGTAAATTGAACATCTCCTCCCTTCTCTTCTTTTTTCAGATCTTCCTTTTCGGGATAAATTTCAAAATCCGGGGATTCTTTTACATTCATTTCAGCCAATGCTGGATTAAACTTTCCTGTAAGCTTTAATGAAACTTTAAGTGGCTCATTCACTTCCAAGACTTTCTTCCAGATATTTGTCTGTAGTTCTGCAATACCGACAGCCACTGAATCCATCAAAGGATGGTCGGGCAATGGTAATACCTGGATTGCAATTCCCCCGGACTTAAACATTTTGAATTCATCTTTTTCTCTCAATTTCATTTTTAGTCCTTAAAGTAGCGTAAGTTAAAATCTTAAAACTGGTTGAAGGAATGTTTATAGTCCCAGCACCCAATGGAAAAAGGCATACTTTGTATAAGCGATACCTGTTGTAGATTTTATTATGAAATTTTACAGTATCTTTTTTGAGTTCTCCGGGAGTTGTGATTTCTTCTATCCAGCAGTCGGCGGGTTTCAGATCCTGAATGATGCCAGTCACCTGCTTGTTCAGATCGACAAAATTGTATTCGGAAGGGTTATCTTTGGCAACAAGAAAACTTGCTGACAGCACAAAACCTTCATTGACGAAAACCGATTTTTGGCTGCTCTCCACCAGAAACATTGCATCCAGCTCAGAAGGAGAGAATTCTTCTTTTTTCCCCGATTTATCCTCAGCTGTTTGTTCCGGAGATATTTTACCCGAAGCTACCGTAATCTTAGTACCATTAAAACGATATGACTGACCGTTTACCGAAATTGTAAAAGAAGGAAGCGTAAAAACACCGGGCTTAGAAGGTAAATATTCCTGTTCTGCGATAAATACATCTTCTTTTCTTTCCCTGTGAAAAATTGTTCGCTTTTTAGAAAAATCTTCGATTTCGGGAAATGGGCTGATTTCTTTTACTTTTTTAGTAGGGACTGTAAGAGTAACGGTAAAAATTTCTCCCTCGCGGATAGAACGGTCAGAGAATTTAATTTTTAAATCCTGGGCTGAAAGATTACATGTTAAAAAAACAAGACTGCAGCATATACTTAAAAGTAATTTTTCAACCATTTTTAAAAACATTTCCGATAAATTTTACCCCGTCACATTTCCCTGACTCCAAACTCTAAGGGATAAAATTAGAGAAATGTGAAAAAACTTAAAACATTTTACAACATTAAGGCGTTAATAAGGTTAGTAAAGTAAGTCAAATCAAATGTAAGATTTGGTTTCAAATTAATAACTTAAAAAAAACCTAACAACCAAAAACTATTTAAATCAAATGCTTGAATACGTAAAATTAATTCTAGAGAAAGTAAGTTTTGACAAACAACTTTTTGAAAAAGAATTAAAAAAAAGTATCAGAGATTTAATTGAAGAAGAGTTAATTGATCTGAAAAAGTGGTGCTACGAAAATTTTTCCAAGGAGCACGAAATTCTTAACAGATGCTTTGTTTAACCTGATTAAAGCCTGATTTTCAATAATCACTATTATTGGGAATCAGGCTAAAAATTTTATATTTCTTTGAAGCCCTTCAAATTTTGTTCGCTTTATAGCCGTCTTTTTTAAATACCTCATCAAATAATTCTGACGTCAACTCTGTCCATTCTTTAAGGTTTTTAAATTCTTCAGAAGGTAAAAACTGAGGCTCATTATGTGGTTTGGAGAACCTATTCCAGGGGCAAACATCCTGACAGACATCGCAGCCAAAAATCCAGTTGTCCATCTTTCCTTTAAAATCCGAAGGAATATTATTTTTCAGTTCTATCGTAAGGTAGGAAATACACTTGCTTCCATCCACCACATAAGCATGAGAAATAGCATCTGTAGGACAAGCATCTATGCATTTGGTGCAAGTACCGCAATAATCTTTCATCGGACCATCATACTCCAGATCGAGATCCGTAATGAGTTCTGCGATAAAAAAGAAACTTCCTGCTTTAGGGTTGATGAGATTGCTGTTTTTTCCCCTCCAACCCAAACCTCCTTTTTCAGCCCAGGCTTTATCCATTACAGGAGCAGAATCAACAAATGCCCTGCCATTAAAATCTCCGATTTCCTGCTTCATATGAAGCATTAATTCTTTGAGTTTATCCTTTATAACTGTATGATAGTCCTTACCATAAGCATATTTGGAAATTTTTAACTGTTGATCAACGGGCTCTTCAGGAAAATAATTCAGCAGGAATGAAATCACAGATTTTGAACCTTCTACAAGTTTACGAGGATCAAGACGCTTATCGAAGTGGTTTTCCATCCACTTCATTTCCCCATGATAATTATTCTTCAGCCAGTTTTCCAGTCTTGGAGCTTCCTCTTCCAAAAAATCAGCTCTGGATATGCCGCAATAATCAAAGCCCAGTTCTTTTGCTTTATTCTTAATGAGCAGGGTATGTTTGGATTTTGATGAAAACATAAAGCTTAATGATCCAGATCAAACAGTGTTCCTGTGCGGTTGTTTGGCTTTATTTTCAAATGCTTATAAGCCAATTCTGTGGCTTCCCGGCCTCTGGAAGTTCTTTTGATATATCCCTCTTGAATCAGGAATGGCTCATAAACTTCCTCAATGGTTTCAGCCTCTTCCCCGACCGCTGTAGCAATAGTGGAAATCCCAACAGGACCACCTTTGAATTTTTCTATGATGGTCATTAAAATTCTGTTATCCATTTCATCCAGTCCATTCTGATCCACATTCAGGGCAGTAAGAGCCATTCTTGCTATTTCAATCGTAACCCTTCCTTTTCCTTTTATCTGGGCAAAATCACGGGTTCTTCTCAGTAGATTATTAGATATACGAGGCGTTCCACGACTTCTTCTTGCTATTTCATAAGCAGCGACCTCATCAATAGGTGTATTGATAATGCCTGCAGAGCGCTCTACAATGCTTGTAAGTAATTTTGCATCATAGTACTCCAGACGTGCATTGATTCCAAATCTGGCTCTTAAAGGAGAGGTTAGAAGGCCGGCTCTTGTAGTTGCTCCAATGAGAGTGAAAGGATTTAATCCGATTTGTACTGTACGCGCATTCGGACCGGAATCAAGCATAATGTCTATTCTGTAGTCCTCCATGGCAGAATAAAGATATTCTTCCACTACCGGATTCAGACGATGTATTTCATCAATAAAGAGTACATCATTTGCTTCCAGATTGGTTAAAAGCCCTGCAAGGTCACCGGGCTTTTCGAGGACGGGCCCGGAAGTAATCTTAATCCCGGACCCTAATTCATTTGCAATAATATTTGAAAGCGTGGTTTTTCCTAAGCCCGGAGGGCCATGAAGCAATACGTGATCCAACGCTTCTTCCCTTTGCTTTGCAGCTTCAACAAATATTCGAAGATTTTCAACGATTTTATCCTGACCTGTAAAATCCTCAAAGCTTAGCGGACGCAAGGCTTTTTCAAATTCCCTTTCCCCTGAATTAAAATTTTGGTTGTCGCCTTTTAAATAGTCTTCGCGCATTTCAAAAAGAATACTTTAACACAATTTTCTTCTAATTTACGATATTTTAAATGACCAGCATCAGCCATCCTCATATTTTGCGAATAATTTTAGCAATGTCTGAATCCTGATTATCAAGTGCCTGAACGAGCCACAAAATCTAATACATTGACATTAAGCCGATGTCATAATTTTTCAATCAGCTTAAAAAAGCTAGAGCTCACTACTGAATTTTAATGTAAATTTGCGGATTCAATTTTATGGCGCAAGCAAAAAAAGAGTGGTTTAGTGAATGGTTTAACTCCCCCTATTACCATATATTATATAAGCATAGAGACTTCGAAGAGGCGGAAAACTTTATAGATAATCTTCAGGAACAACTGAAGTTTGTTGAAGGTCAGACAGCTCTTGACCTTGGTTGCGGAAGAGGGAGGCATGCATTTTACATGCATAAAAAGGGATTGAATGTAACTGGTATTGATTTATCAGAAGAAAACATTGCCTTTGCGTCAAAATCAGAGGATGAAACGCTGCATTTCTTTGTACATGATATGCGGAATGTATTTGCGGAAAATCACTTTGACTATATCTTTAACCTTTTTACCAGTTTTGGATATTTTGATGAAGAAAATGATAATATCCAGGCCATAAAAGCAGCATCTACAGCACTTCGTCCAAAAGGGCGAATGGTACTCGATTTTTTCAATACAGAAAAAGTAATCCGCAATCTTCAGCAAAAAAATGAAGCTGTCATTGATGGCATTCAATTTAAGATAAGCAGAATGGTAGATGAAGGCTGGATTATAAAAGACATCAGAATTAAAGATGGTTCTTCCGAATTACATTTTCAGGAAAGAGTAAAAGGTGTAAAGCGGGAAGAATTCGAAAACTATTTTAAATTTGCGGGCCTCAAAATCCTGAATTTATACGGAGACTACCAACTTCAGCCTTTTGAGTCAGAAAGTGACCGGATGATCTTTATTCTGGAGAAAGAAAATTAAAATTATAGAATGGTAACATCACTCCTGCTCCTATTTAGTTCGGCTTTGCTGGCAGGCTTAGCTGTGTTTTTCATTCCAAATCTTAATATTCAAAGATTCAAGGTCGTACTGTCATTTAGTGGAGCCTATCTGTTCAGCATCACTGTAATGCATATCCTTCCTGAACTATTCGTGGAATCCGGAGATATACGCTTTGCGGGAATTGCGGTGCTTACAGGCTTCTTTTTCCAAATGGTACTTGAATACTTTTCTTCAGGGGTAGAGCATGGGCATATTCATATCCATGATCATGAGCTTGAACATTCTCAAATTCCATACTCACTTTTAATCTCAATTTGTATTCATGCCTTTCTGGAAGGAACCCTTGTTGCACATCCTTCCCACAGCCATAGCCATGGGGAATCACATACCTTGTTGTACGGATTGATATTGCATAAAATTCCGGAAGCATTTGCACTTATGTCAGTGCTTGTATTCTCTTTGAGAAACAAGGTTATTGCAGTATTACTATTAGTGCTTTTTGCATTGGCCTCCCCGATGGGATTATTACTCAGTCATTGGGCCTTTGATCATGAATTCTTCGAGGTCAACTGGTTTATCTTTTTATTTGGGGTAATCGCGGGTAACTTCCTTTATATATCTACCACCATCTTTTTTGAGACCAGCCCTAACCACAAATTTAAAGCGAACAGACTCCTTGTTTCTGTACTTGGTGCAGCTTCTGCAATTATTGCAGAATACCTTTTGTAAGCAAGAGTTTGAGCAAGAGCAAGAAAACTTAATCATATTCCAAAGAAATATTTTCTTGCTCTTACTCATAATGTTGCCTTTTTACTGAATATCTATATCGAGGTTTCCATTCATCAGGTCTTCATCTTTGCCATTTACACTAGCCGGTACTTCTTTTGCCAGCTCATCATCCAATTCCTGATCCGATGGTTTCCCGCTTGCCATCTGTTGTTCTTCTGCTGTAAAGGATGCGTCCATTGGAGCCTTTGCTTTGTTCTCTGCTATTACTTCATTGGCAAGAGTCCGTGCTCTGTAAGAATGGTATACTGACTTCTCAAGTTGACCTTCATTATAATACTTCCTAGCAAGCCTTTCATGATTAACAGACTTACTTAGATTTCCATTAAATACTTTGGTCTTTTTCACCACCATGTGTGCGAAACCAATTGTGCGATTCGTCTTTAACAGATAGTTTTTGACCTTCACTTTATCAACTGTAGGATTAGCAATAACTGAAACCAGTGTAAACAATGACAGAACTAAGCTGAAATATAGTTGTCTGAAACGGATCATAGTCTTTTTTATTTTGTTTGGGTGATTAATACGAAAAAAAATTACGGTAGATACAAAAAACAAAAATGCTTTTCCACGAAAAACAAACTTCATAAAACAATGAAAACCAGATAAATAACCCAAAAGAAAAAGATTATTTTATTTTGAAACCTATTCAGCATTATTTTCAAGTCACTGAAAATCTGCCAGATTATAATTGATTTAACAAAAGCACACTCCCCTCCCCAATATTAAACATTAAATATCAACACATTACACCCAGATCAGGCAAATGGAACCCTCAGTAGCAAAATCGGGTTTAAGTACTATATGCAATTCCTTAAATTTTTCAGAGAGTTATTAGATACCTAAAGTCCCCTCATAAAACGGGACCAGGAAATTGCATTTTCCTTCTTTACAAAACTCCCGATACAAATCAATGATAATAAAATCAATAATGAGCTTGTCTCAAGGGAATTCTATTGCCCTGATGAGAAAGTGAAACTTGATTCAAATTCCATCCTCTTTCACTTATTCATCCGACAATAGCTTTTGAGGCGGCTTTCACCTCTAAATATATATTGTTATGAACTGGATATATCTTTCTCTCGCAATTGTGACAGAAGTTGTAGGCACAGTGATGATCCGATTTTCGAATAGTTTTTCGAAGATCATACCTACTATTTTAATGATAGCTTTTTATATCATAAGTTATTATTTCTTTAACCTGTCCATTAAAAAAATTGAGCTCGGCACTGCTTATGCCATATGGTCAGGCGTTGGTACTGCGCTACTTACAGCAGTTGGGATGCTTGTTTTTAATGAAAGTATTTCTCTTAGCAGAGTAATAGCCATCGCACTTATTCTTATTGGAGTATTAATACTGAATTTATCTCAATCTTCTACTCAGGCTTAAATCGGGATAAGACATTAAAAACTTATCTATTCTAATCAATCGATTATTAGGTATAAAAAGTGATTGATTATTTTGATTAAGCGGACTTTTATATGACTAATTCTAAATTTGATCTAAAAAATGAAAGTACAACAATAAAAAAGCAGCCGTTAAAAGCTGCTTTTTTATTATCTTTTTAAACTTAAGCTTTAAGCATGCATAGGGCTCCACCCTATGCTGACATAACATCACCCCCTCCGGGGCTTAAACTTTATGACATTGTGTTAACTGCAAATATTTAATTAGGCTACTAATTCAAGCATACATAGGGCTCCACCCTATGCTGACATAACATCCCCCCCTCCGGGGGCTTAAGCTCTATGATATTGAGTTAACAGTCAATACTTAATTAAGCTACTATTGGAAGCTGAATCTACTTTTAGACTTTACGCCTTTAGCTTTAAGCTTTCCGCTTATCCATTTACCCTAAAAAGGTAAACTGTTTCAGGAATCGCACGTCGTTTTCGGTGAACAAACGAAGGTCTTTGATCTGGTATTTGAGCATGGTAATTCTTTCAATGCCCATTCCGAAAGCATAACCTGAATACTTCTTAGAATCTATCTTTGCGTTCTCAAGCACATTTGGATCTACCATTCCAGAGCCACCAATTTCCACCCAACCGGAATGCTTGCATATATTGCAACCATCTCCTTTACAAATCAAACAGCTGATGTCAATTTCTGCGCTAGGCTCGGTGAAAGGGAAAAACGAAGGTCTGAACCTAAGTTTTGTATCTTTTCCAAACATCTCTTTCACAAAGTGATAAAGGGTTTGCTTCAGGTCTGCGAAGCTTACATTTTCATCTATATACAAACCTTCTACCTGATGAAATACACAATGCGCTCTCGCAGAGATTGCTTCGTTTCTATACACCCTTCCCGGAGATAAAGTCCTGATAGGAGGCTTCTGACTTTCCATTACTCTTACCTGCACAGATGAAGTATGTGTTCTTAAAGCAATGTCAGGATTTTTTTCAATGAAGAAAGTATCCTGCATTTCCCTGGCAGGATGATTCAAAGGAAAGTTCAGAGCAGTAAAGTTATGCCAGTCATCTTCAATTTCAGGGCCTTCTGAAAGGTTGAAGCCCATGCGTTCGAATATCTGGGTAATTTCTTCGCGCACCATCGAAAGCGGATGACGCGTACCATTCAGATCAGGAATTCCAGGGAGCGTAAGATCCTTTCCTGAAGAAGCATTCTGTGAGGTTGCCTGTTCAAATACTTCAGTAAAGTGTAAAAGCTTGGCCTGTGCTGCGTTTTTCAGAACATTCAGTTCAGCTCCAACCGCTCTCTTTTTCTTCATTGGGAACCTGCTTCAGGAGATCAAATAATTCTGTAACCTTACCTTTTTTACTTATAAACGTCAGCCTGAATTTCTCAAGACTGTCCTTTGTATCTATCTGAAATTGCTCTATTTCTTCCGAAACGCCTTTTATCTTGTCTAACATACTTTTTTGAGTTAAAAGCTAAAAGCTGAAAGCTGAAAGTTTATAACCTGATTTTCCCACTTTAAACTTTATACTTGATATTTTATACTTATTTGCATTTTCTATACTAAGAAAGCTGAAAGTATAAAGTACAAAGTTTTTAACTTCCTTTCACACTTTGAACTTTAAGCTTTCAACTTTCAACTTTAAGCTTTAAGCTTTAAGCTTATTGCTTTAAGCTTTTTGCTTTCTTTCTATCTCACGTAAGTTCTCCATTTTCTTATTTCTCAAGAACCCGTTAATATCTTCGAAGTGCTCTTTCACCCTTTTGTTTCCGAACTCAAAAACCTTTGTAGCCAGGCCGCTAAGGAAATCTCTGTCGTGAGAAACGAGAATGATTGTTCCGTCAAAAGCAAGAAGCGCTTCTTTAAGGATATCCTTGGTTTTCATGTCCAGGTGGTTGGTAGGCTCATCGAGGATCAGAAGATTTACCGGTTCTAAAAGCAATTTAATCATTGCAAGCCTTGTTTTTTTCTCCTCCTGACAATACCTTAACCTTTTTAGCAGAAGCATCACCGCCAAACATGAAAGCACCTAAAATATCTCTGATCTTAGTTCTTATATCACCGACAGCAATGTTGTCAATTGTCTGGAACACGGTCAGCTCTTCGTCAAGCAAGGATGCCTGGTTCTGAGCGAAGTAGCCGATCATTGAATTATGGCCGACTTCTAGCTTCCCCTCATAGTCTATTTCCCCCATGATAGCTTTTATCATAGTTGATTTACCTTCTCCATTTTTCCCTACAAATGCAAGCTTTTGACCTCTTTCGATGGTAAAGGAAGCATCTTTGAAAACAACATGATCTCCATAAGTCTTTCCTAACTGATTGGCAATTACAGGATAATTACCAGAACGAGGAGCGGGAGGAAACTTAAGATTCAGAGATGAAGTATCTACCTCATCTACCTCAATTGGCTCAAGCTTCTCAAGCATTTTGACACGGGACTGCACTTGAAGTGTTTTTGAATACGTGCCTTTAAAGCGATCAATAAACTCGGTAGTGTCTGCAATAAAGCGTTGTTGTTCATCAAATGCCTTTTGCTGATGCTGACGACGCTCTTCTCTTAATTGCAGGTAGTGAGAATAGTTTGTTTTGTAATCATAAATACGTCCCATTGTTACTTCAATGGTACGGTTTGTAATATTATCAACAAAAGCTCTGTCGTGGGAGATTACAATCACAGCCTTTGCACTGTTTACCAGAAAATCTTCCAGCCATTGGATAGATTCTATATCCAGGTGATTGGTAGGCTCATCGAGCAAGATAAGATCCGGAGTTTGCAATAGGATCTTTGCAAGCTCAATACGCATACGCCAGCCGCCGCTAAATTCGCTTGTAGGTCTTGAGAAGTTTTCTCTCACAAATCCTAATCCAAGCAAAGTCTTTTCTACTTCAGCATCAAAATTAATTTCTTCTATCGAATAATACTGCTCACTGACTTCAGAAACACGCTCAATGATTTTATAGTATTCTTCAGATTCGTAATCTGTTCTTGTTTCAAGTTCTTTATTCAGGGCATCTATTTCCTTTTTCATATTGAGAATAGAAGCAAATGCCTTGGAAGTTTCTTCAAAAACAGTGCTATCGTCATCCAGTAGCAGGTGCTGTGGCAGGTAGGCAATAACAGCTCCATTGGGTGCGGTAATTTTTCCTTTTGTCGGTTTATCGACACCGGCAATTATTTTTAGCATAGTAGATTTACCGGCACCGTTTTTACCCATAAGGGCTATTCTGTCATTATCATTGATGTTGAAAGTAACATCGCTGAATAGGGTTCTGCCGCCAAAAGCTACAGTAAGTCCGTCAACTGAAATCATGGAGATTTTAAAATAAAATTTAAGGGTGTAAAGATACGTATTTTTCAACGATACCCGGGAATGAAAAATTCCGAAATTAGTCTATTGGAGAGATTTTAAGCTTATAAAGCCTGATAAAATGTATTAATTTAAAAGTATTTACACTGAATAATAAGACTTTAAGAAAGTATAGGCTGAATTAACCACACCCCATCCTGTGTCTGACAAAGTTCATTTTCTTTTGCTTCCCAGAATTCTTTTTCGTTTGGAAAAAAAATGACAGCAGCGCTGCGGTTTATTTGAATACTTTAAAAAGCAAAATTAAAAAGATAGCCAAAGCTACAATACCAGTGGTAATATCAAGGGCAAAACAGCCTAGCGTGGCAATACCCGAAACCACAGTACCCGCAATTTTCATCCAGCTATAAGGCCTGTCTCCCTTAGTCTCACCTGTCCGGGCATTGATCAGAAACCTATAGGATTTCCCTCTGTATCTGAAGGAACTGATCCATAATGGCAATAAAGTATGTTTGAATGTAATATTGCTATAAACTGTGTCAGTAGAATGAATCCTCTGGTGATTACCTCCGATATCCCGACGAATAGTGTCTTCTATGGTACCCTTGATTTTTCTTTTGGCTAATTCAAACCCATCTTTCAGACCAACCTGATAGCTTTCACTTTTAAATCCTGCCAGGTAATTTTCATTGAAAGGCATCAAACCATCCAGATCCCAGGGCTCCAGCACCTCTACATAGTCTCTGGGAAGAGAATGAGATGCATTTATAAGAACATCATCAAAAGAATTTGCAACGCTCCCTGCTGCATAGTACCAATCCGTAACCACCCTGGTTCTTGTTTTTGTAACAGTCTTCCCGTTTTCAATTGTATTATAATATTCTGTTTCGTATCTGTCTATACCCTGCTGTCCGGTGTAGTCCGTCTGAGTATTCGTATCAAAAGTCCAGTAAGGCAGGTATATTCCATCTAATTTCTCGGACACTGCATATTTCTTCAGGTCGTTTGGAGCAAACCATAAAGCCCCAAGCCATTTTCCAAAATCTTTATAGGCCTGTTTCTTATCTATTTTGAAAGGCAATACAGATTTAGGTTTTAGAACTGTTTTGATGTGTGCATTTTTCAGGACGAGGGCAGTACCGCAAAAAGCGCATTCGTCCGCGGTCACATTTGGTTTAAGCGTTGATTCGGCACCACAGCCTGTACACTTTACACTGGAAATCTGATGGCTTTCCCCCTGTAAATTCAGGTCAAGATCTGCATGGGCATTAAAATCCAGTTCTAAGATTTCCTCTGCGTCATTAGATATCACAATCTCATTTACAGTACCACAGTATTCACATTGAAGAGCGTTCGTACCTGGTGCGAATTTTAATATAGCTCCACAACTTTTGCATCCGGTAGTATTACCCAGATCACTTACAATAGGATTTTGCTCCATTTATCAAAAAGATCAACTTTAACATGAAAAAGGTATGCTTCTGGCCCTGAAAAATGGCAGGACCAGAAGTAACAAATTATGATTGAGGAATTGGAGGTGGAATCGGAGGTGGCGTCGTATTATTAAAGATCACTGATAATTCCGGAATCTGCTCTGCCAATGCCCAGGCTGGCATACCACTTTTTCCAGACCATGGATTTGGCGGTGAATTGTCCCTGGGAAGCAAATTGTGACAATTGATTAACATCAAAAGGACCTGTTTGTTGACCGTTTACAGCGACAAAATATGTGGATACCGGCACAGGAGGCGGCATGCTGCCTTTGTTCATTTGCTGAGGGTTATTATTCACGTTCATCATGTTATTCTGATTCATCATGTTCATTCCCATCATCATGCCAAGCATGTCCACACCAGGGTTTCCTCCACCCTGTTTTGCAGATATTTTCATAGTATCCAACAGATCCTGCTGCACAAAAGTACTACTGTCTCCCAGCGCCATTTTTTCACTTATCATTTTTAATCTGCGCTTATCCTCTTCTGTAAGAGATATACTTTCAACCAGGAATGTAGGAATGGTAAGTCCGTATTTTGCCTCTATACTCGCATTGATCATCGGGTGAAGAATTTCGGACAATTCCTTGAGATTTCCGGCCAGTTTATTTGCAGGAATTCCTGATTCATTCAATTTGTCAGAAAACTCCATTACGAGGATGCTTCTTAATTGTCCAGTGATGAAATCAGTAGTATAAATACCGTTTGTAGCAGAAAACCTTTCGAGAAACAGTTTAGGATCTTTGAACTTAAAGGTATAAGTCCCGAATGCTCTTGCTTCTATATCAATGCCAAACCTTGGATCCGTGTAATACACGGGTTCTTTTACCCCCCATTTCATATCGATAAATTCCTTCATATTGAAGAAATATACCTCCGCTTTGAAAGGACTGTTAAAGCCATACTTCCAACTGTTTAGCGTCGTCATGATTGGCATATTACTGGTTGTCAGTTCATGTCTTCCCGGGTTAAAAAGGTCCGCAACAAGATTTCCCTCATTTACCAATACGGCTACTTGTCCTGGCCTCACTGTAAGCTGGGCTCCATTTTTAAGCTCGTTGTTGTACCGCTCAAAACGGTAAACCATTGTATCCTGAGTATTATCAAGCCATTCAACGACATCGATAAACTCATTTCTTAATTTGTCAAATAATCCCATTAAATTTTACCGGATAGAAAAATGTGAAAACCCAATTTTGAAATAAGACTTCTGAATTTGTTTGTACTTTACGTAGATAACCTCCAAAAATCTCATAGCCTGTTTACAAATATTATTCCTAAAATACTGAATTTATCAGAAATTCCTATCATAAACATTTAGTTATATAGGCTTCTATTACAGAGAAACCACATCAATATCAACCATTTATATGGTTTTAATCTACCCCAAACACTCTGTATTGAAAATTGCCATTCTCAGAATCATAGATTAACTTGTAAAACGGAAAGCTTGAATAAGAAAATGGAAGAGATATTTATGCGACGTGCTTTCGACCTTGCTGCTAATGGTCGTGGAAAGGTCAGCCCTAATCCTATGGTGGGATGTGTTATCGTAAAAGACGGAGTCGTGATTGGGGAAGGATGGCATATGGTTTACGGAGGGCCACATGCTGAAGTAAATGCCATTGCTTCCGTTTCTGACAAATCACTGCTTGACGGAGCTGATATTTACGTAACGCTTGAGCCTTGTGCTCACTATGGAAAAACTCCTCCTTGTGCTGAATTACTTATTAAATATCCTTTCAAGAAAGTTATTATAGCCAATACGGATCCCAATCCACTGGTTGCAGGTAAAGGAATTCAGTTGCTGCGGGATTATGGTATGGAAGTAATTACCGGCATATTGAGTGAATACGGAGACAGATTGAATGCCCGCTTCTTTACATTTATTCAGAAGAAAAGGCCTTATGTAATCCTTAAGTGGGCGGAAACTGCCGATGGATTCGTTGCACGCACCGACTATTCATCCAAATGGATAAGCGGACAAATTTCAAGGAAGCTCGTTCACAAATGGAGGACAGAGGAAGATGCTATAGCAGTAGGAAAAAATACTGCAATGTATGACAATCCCCAACTGAATACCCGCGACTGGCCAGGTAAAAATCCGGTAAGAGTTTTTATTGACAGAAATCTTGAATTGCCTCCCCATCTTAACTTATTTGATGGTTCTCAAAAAACTTTCTGTTACAACCTTTTAAAGGATGAAGAAAGCAACAATGTCACCTATATAAAACTTCATGAAGAGGATTTTATACAGGCTGTACTTAATGACTTATACAGACGTAAGATACAATCAATTATTGTTGAAGGAGGCTCAGTTCTATTAAACCTGTTTATTTCGGAAGGCCTTTATGATGAAGTCAGAATATTCAAGGCTCCACATACGTTTGAAAATGGTATACCTGCACCAGGTATGAGAGGTAAACCCGAAGAAGTCATTAAAATTGAAGAAGATGAACTTTGGGTTTATTATAAAAAATAATCAGCCTGAAAGATGCAGCAAGTTTTAAAATCATATCTAAAGAAGTTAACAAATCTTACCGGACAGAATAAGTCATTGCTGATGCTCAGGCTTACAGCTTCTGACCTGGATCTTCATGATCTTGATTTTGTTTATCAAAAACCTTCTTTTGATATTCTGAGCCAGCTTATCGCCGGAAAGACAGAAATAAATCTTTGCGAAATTGCCGATAGCCGCAATGTAAAAATAAATGAAGTCAGTTCAAGACTTAAGAAGATACAAAGACAAGATGCCTTGGTATTTGAGGAACGTGGCGCTAAAGATCTTTATATTGGTTATCCGTTTGTAAAAGGAAAACTACTGGACGGCACATTGATCAGATGTCCTTTGCTTTTTTTTCCCGTTAATATCTATCACAATGGCTTTACCTGGAAGCTAGAGTTCAGGAAAGATCAGAACATTTCTTTTAACAAAAGTCTGCTGCTTGCCTATATACACTTCAATAAAATAACTCTTAGCGATGAATTGATTGAAGAAGACTTTGATGATTTCAGCAAAGATCCCCTGGCCTTTCGCACGGCCTTATATGAGTTGCTTAAAGAGAGTCCTGTCTCTTTAAACTTCAACCAGGATCTCATGGCTGATAAACTTACTTCATTTAAAGAATATACAAGAGAGGACTTTGAAGAAAATCATTTTAACGGAGAGTTAAAATTATTTCCGGAAGCTGTTCTTGGAATGTTTCCGCAAGCAGGCTCTTATCTTGTTCCCGATTATGAATGCATCATAGAAAGAGATGAATTCAAAGATGTAAGTTCCTTCTTTGATACAAGAACCAACGCAGCGGAAGAAACGCCTGTCTCTAATGGATTTAAGATAAAAGAGGAACAAACCTTTACCCCTTTCCCTCTTGATGGTTCACAAGAAAATGCTATCAAAGCGGTAAAGTCAGGACGATCTGTTGTTGTGCAAGGCCCCCGGGAACAGGCAAATCTCAATTTATATGTAATCTCATCTGTGACTTTATAGCAAGACGAAAAAGAGTATTGCTGGTTTCTCAGAAGCGTGCAGCGCTTGATGTTGTTTATGAAAGACTTAAACAAACAGGGATAGAATCCTTTCTATGTCTTGTCCATGATTTTAAAAATGACAGAAAAGCCATTTACTCTAAAATAGAATCTCAGATTGACAGGCTTGATGAATATAAAACAGAAAACAGCAGTCTTGATGCAATGTCTCTTGAGCGTAATTTTCTGCAAATAAGCAGAAAAATAGATCAGCTCACAGAAGAACTGGAAAGCTACAAACAAGCCTTGTTTGATGAAAAGGAATTTGGTATTTCTGTAAAACAACTATATCTCCAAAGTGATCCTGAAAAAGAGATAATAGATTTAAAGGATGAATTTAAGTTCTTTACGCAACAGACTCTTGAAGCATTTTCAACAACATTAAAATTTTATTATCAATACAACTCTTTCAGGCAAGATAATTATGTCTGGAAGGATCGGAAATCGTTTGCCAATTTGTCTAATGCAGATCAAAGAGAGACAAAAAAAATAATAGATAACATTCCAGTCTATATTTCAAATCTTTTTGAAGAGGTCCTTTCGCTTACAGGACAATCACTGACACTTTCTGATATAAAGGCCGTTTCGGATAAGCAGCATGACCTAACCAACCTTCTGGAAACCTTAAATGATCAGGCTATATTTGATTCATTTATTTTTATACAAAATAAAAAAACAGACAAAAGCTGGTTAAGATTAAAAGAACAGGAGCTTGAACATTGTTTTTCACAATCCGAAATAGAGGCCAGTATTACTGATCAAAGGCTATTCACTATCCTGCCTGTGATTGAGAAGGCTCGCAGTACACAAAGGAATATTTTTACAAGAATCATCTGGTCTGTTTTTTCCAAAGACAAAACGGAAGTAGCAAAAATTCTTGCAAGCAATGGACTAAGCCTTGATAGCTATGGATTGGAAGAACTTTCTAAAAGAATAAATAACAGGATCAGATTTGAAAAAATTACTAGCGAACTAAAAGATTCTTCATGGATTTCAGAGGTGCCGGATTCTTTTAACCTACCAATCTTCAAAGAGTGGTTTACGCACCTGCATAAGGCAATAGAAGCTAAGGAGATCTATCATAAATTAAAACTAAAAACAAACTTCTCTACTAATTCCGATCATCGTGAATTTATTAGTAATTGGGAAAAGCTGATAGGAATAGCCAATGCCTATCAAAAAGAACAGAAAGTTTGGTTAAACCATCTGACTACTTCTCAAACCGAAAGAATAATACAAGACAAGACCTTTGCTGAAGACCTTCAAACAAGCTTAAAGAAGGATTTCGACTTTCTCAAAGAAATGGATGAGCTTGAAAACAAACTTGCTCCTTATGAAAAAACATCTCTGCAAAAGCTTTTATCCGAGGAGCCAGCAGATGGAAACAAAGCACTTGAAATATTTAAGAATAGCCTTTACCTGCAATGGATAGATCATATAGAAAATAAGTATCCGGTATTAAAAGCTGCAGGCACTTTTAAGCTTGAGCAGCTGGAAGAAGAACTTATAAGTTCGATTGACTCCAAGCTAAAAATCAGCAAGGATATTTTACTGTTAAGAGCCAAAGAAAGGACCTACAATGCAATACAGTACAACAGGCTAAGCAACAGGGTAACCTACAGAGAACTTAAACATCAGGTCAGTAAGAAAAAGAAGATCTGGCCATTGCGAAAATTGATTCAGGAATTTCATGAAGAATTGTTTGAGCTGATCCCTTGCTGGATGGCCTCTCCGGAATCTGTTTCAAGTATTTTTCCACTTGATCCTTTATTTGATGTAGTCATCTTTGATGAAGCCTCACAATGCTTTGCTGAGCGGGGAATACCTGCAATGTACAGAGGCAAGCAGATTGTAATTGCTGGTGATGAAAAGCAGCTCAAGCCAGCAGATCTTTATCAGGTGAGATTTGATGATGAAACGGATGACCATCCTGATGCAGAAGCAGAATCTCTCTTGCACCTTGGCCAGAACTATCTGATGCAGGTATATCTTCAGGGACATTACAGAAGTAAAACCAATGACTTAATAGAATTCTCCAATCATCATTTTTATAAAGGAAGACTAAAAATGATTCCGGATAAAAATGATATCAACAGTAATGATACTGCAATAAAGTTCATTAAGCTCAATGGTATGTGGGAGAAGCGTTCCAATCTGGAAGAAGCATCCCATATTGTTAAACTTGTTCAGAAGCTACTGAAAGAAAATAAAAGCATTGGCGTTGTTACGTTCAATTACACCCAAGCTTCATTAATCCAGGATTTGTTGTATGAACAAACAGCTTCAGGAGCAATGACATTGCCAGATGATTTCTTTGTTAAGAATATAGAAAATGTACAGGGAGATGAAAGAGATATTATTATCTTTTCAATTGGTTATGCAAAAGACCTGAAAGGCCGGCTGGCAATGCAGTTTGGTGCGTTGAATATGGACGGAGGAGCCAACAGATTGAATGTTGCTATAACCAGAGCAAAGGAAAAGATTTATATTGTTTCAAGCATTTTGCCTTCTGAAATGGATGTCAGCAGTGCCAAACATGAAGGGCCAAAGCTGCTGAAAGCATATCTTCAATATGCTCATGTCATCTCCGAAGGTAAAGGGAAACAAGATTTCACATCTCCTGGCAATAACTCAGATGTACATCTTTCAGTTGTAGTTAAGAGTCTGATGGAAAAAGAGCTTAAGGGCAAAACACTGACAAATGATTTTTCATTTTCTGATCTTTCCATTTCAGAAAACAATCAATATCGTTCACTGGTATTAACAGATGACAATTTATACTTTCAATCTGTTTCTATAAAAGACTTCCATGCTTATCTGCCAATGACGTTGAAAAACAAAAACTGGAATTATCTCAAGCTCAATAGCCGTCAGTACTGGTCAGACCGAAATCAATTCAAAGATAAAATAGTAACACACATCAAACATGGTTAAATTAAGTATCATTGCAGCGCTGGCAACTGTGACAAGTTTGCTTAATCCTGCAGGAAAAGATTGTACCGGCTTTGGCTTTCAGGAAGTAGTTTACTCTTACAAACAAACAGGCACTATGCCACCTCAGGTGAATGAAAGCTCCAGCCTTACCTATGGATCTGCAAAAGATTTATTTTATACTAATAATGATTCGGGAGGAAAACCTGTAGTATTTGAAATTGATAAAAAGGGTTCACTGAAAGACTCTATAATCATCCCTGATGCAAACAATGTAGATTGGGAAGATCTGACAAGGGACGGAGCAGGCAACCTTTGCATCGGAGATTTCGGTAACAATAACAACAAGCGTAAGAACTTAAGGATATATAAATACAACCCAGTTTCCAAGACAACCGATATTGTATTTTTTTCTTATGAAGATCAGGAAAGCTTCCCCCCGCTCAAAAGCGAAAGGGACTTTGATTGTGAAGCTTTTGTCTGGTATAAAAACAACTTTTACCTATTTTCTAAAAACAGAACTAGTAACCCGGTAAAGGTTTATATGGTTCCCGATGAGCCCGGAGAGCAGGTAGCAAAAAAAATTGCTGAAATTCCATTGGAAGGCATGATCACTAGTGCTGCGCTAAATAAAGACAACAATCAGCTTGCGCTATTATCTTATGGAAGAATATATATTTTCAAATCGGATAATCAAAAAGAGCAACTAAGTCTCACTCCCTTATACTGTACGCCATTCGCAATAGGCATTCAATCGGAAGGCATAGAATACTTAGAAGGTAATAAGCTGATCATTTCCAACGAGCAGGGAGATATTATTGAAGCAGAGTTAAACAAGTCTAAGGAAACGGGGAAGGGAAAAGCAGGTAGTCAAAAGAAATAAAAAGAACAGGATTAATAAATGAACTTTAATTTCATCTATTAATCCTGTTTTAAAGGCTTTTAATTAATTAAAGTAATTTAGAAATAATGTCATCAACAGAAACTCCATCCGCCTCGGCTTTAAAGTTTCTGACTATTCTATGTCTTAATACAGAAGGGGCAACAGCCTTAACATCTTCTATATCCGGAGAATATTTATTATGCATCAATGCATTGCATTTTGCAGCAACAACAAGGTATTGAGATGCTCTCGGACCAGCCCCCCACTCCAGATATTTTTTGCTTATCTCAGGTGCATGTTCGCTTTTTGCTCTTGTTTTATGAACCAGTTTTACAGCATATTCAATTACATTATCGGGCACAGGTACCTTTCTTACCAGATCCTGATAAGCCAGAATCTGGTTTTTATCCAGAACCTTATTAGCTATAGGGCGGTTCGCCGTTGTAGTATTTTTAACAATTGAAAGTTCTGACTGATAAGAAGGATAATCCAGAAACAGGTTAAACATAAACCTGTCCAGCTGCGCTTCAGGAAGAGGATACGTTCCCTCCTGCTCTATCGGGTTTTGAGTGGCAAGCACAAAAAACGGCTTCTCCAGATTATAAATGTTACCTGAAACTGTTACAGAAAACTCCTGCATAGACTCAAGTAGTGCTGACTGAGTTTTAGGAGGAGTACGGTTTATTTCGTCTGCCAGAATGATGTTGGCAAAAATAGGTCCTTTTACAAATTTAAAGTTTCTGTTGTTATCAAGTGTTTCGGAGCCGACGATATCAGAAGGCATTAAATCAGGGGTAAACTGAATACGTTTGAAATTCAAGTCTAATACCGAAGCAATGGTATTGATAAGCAAAGTCTTTGCAAGACCTGGTACACCAACCAAAAGACAGTGTCCCTGACAAAAAATTGCTGTGAGAACAAGATTTACAACATCGTCCTGACCAATAATTACTTTAGATATTTCCGCTTTAAGCTTTTTACTCGTGTCAAAAAATTCATCTGCCAGAGCCACTTCAGATTTTTGCGCTTCCATGTTTATCTTTTTACTGGGTTATCATCAATTCACAGTCCTTAAATTCTTCATCTATATCAATAAATACTTCTCCTTTATTTTTATCAAACCATTTATTGACAGCGTTATTCTTTTTCTCAGCAAGAGTTGCTTTCTGGATTTTCTGATAGTCATCCTCCAGATTAGCCTGATGTGGTGGTGTTTTGCTTTTGTAGTAAACTATTTTTAATGCTTCTGTCCCATCTTCCATTCTGAAGGGAATAGGTTTGGTAATTGACCCTACTTTCATAGTATCAACAAGGAAGAAAGTTACAGGATCAAGTTTTTCCATCGGAATGTGAGAACTTCCTGTTTCCTGGTCAATAAAAAGCCCTCCGGATGAATTTGTACTTTTATCTTCTGAAAACTTCTTTGCTGCTTTTTCAAAAGTAATACTGTCGTATAAGATTGCAGTCCTTAAGCTATCCAGAAATCTTACAGCCGTAGTCATGTCCTGAGCAGAGGAAGTAGGCTTAATAAGAATATGTCTGGAATTAAATTCATTACCTCTTCTTGCGATCATCTGAATAAGGTGAAATCCGTATTCTGACTCAACGATTCCTGAAAGTTCTCCCGGTTTAAGTTTCAGAGCAGCTCCTTCATATTCAGGAACGAGTTCTCCTCTTTTAAAGAAACCTAATTCACCACAATTTTTAGCTGAGCCTGGATCTTCAGAGAAAATATCTGCCATCTTACAGAAGTCTCCTCCTTCCTGAATCTTAGCTTTAATCCGCTCTAGCTGTTCTTTGGTTTCATTTTTTTTCTCTTTACTTATTTTGGGGATCATTACAATCTGTCCAATTTCAGCTTCTGTAGAAAAATAAGGGAGACTATCTTTAGGTATTTCATTAAAAAATCTCTTCACTTCTCCCGGTGTAACTTTTAAATCCCTGGTAATGTTATCCTGCATTTTTTGAATAATCAGCTGTTCCTTTACCTGAGCACGTAGTTCCTTTTTCAAATCATCAATGCTCTTGTTATACATAGCGACAAGCTTTTCTTCTGACCCGATCTGACTGATGAAGTAAGCCATTCTTCTGTCGAGCTGCTCATCAACCTGAACTTTTTCAACAGTTACGGAATCTATTTCAGCTTTTGCAATCAGAAGTTTATTAATGATTAAAGTTTCCAGAACCTGACACTTGAGCTTTGAAGCATCGCTTACATTTTCCTGACTGGCCAAAACCTGAAGATAGTTCATCTCCAACTCTGACTTCATGATAATCTCATTATCGACTTTTACAATTATTTTATCCAGAACCTGAGCGGTAGAATATTCAGATATCAGAGTTAAAAGTATAAAAGTAAAAAATACGAAAAGCTTTATAGTGTTACTTGATTTTGATTTCATTGTTTTCTTTTGCCTGCTTATATAAATTTTCTTCAAGCGATTTAATAAGATTAATTTTTCTTTGATTCAGCAATGTTTCTCTGATTTGATTACGAGCAAATTCATAAGGAGAAATCTGCTCGCTGCTTTTATAATCTTTGACTTTAATGAGGTATAAGTTGCTATCGTCAGCACGCTCCCCTAAAACTGTTTTTTCCAGAAATTGTCTTTTTCCTGAGATATCATCAAAGGGGGTATTTTTTATAGTCTCATCAAAATTATGCCAGAGCGAATCTTCCACAATATAAAAAGAAGCCAGACGAAGGCAAAGCAATCTGAGCTCTGTTTTATCTTTTTCGTTATTAGATGCCAGTAAAGCTTTAATTTTATCAATTTTCGGAGCATCCTTAGGTATCTTAATAAAAGTACCTTTAAAAATATTTTCTCTTAGTTCGAACGATTTAATGTTCTTTTCATAAAAATCCTGGATTTCTTTTTCAGTAATCAAAGTATCCAACTTTTCACGAACATAGTGTTCCTTGAAAGTATGAATGAGCAACGATTCTTTGTAATCCTGTAATTTTTGATTGATTTCTTCATTGCTTTCGTCTATAATAGACTCAGCATGGCTTAAAAGTATTTTCTGAGTTGTCCACTTCTGGATATAGGCATCTGCAATTGCTGCACTGTCGGCTCCGTGCAAGCCGGATATAACGGATTCCAGTTCTGAAGGGTAAAGAGCGTAATTATAAACGCGGGCAAGAGGTTTGTCTTCAAAGCTGTCAGCATCCTGGTTTTTCGTAACGAAGAGCTGACAACTTTGAATGACAAATAATATTACAACTAAAAAGATTTTGAAGGGAATTCTCAATTCTTTGTCTTTACTAGTTTTTGAATCTCAGGTTCATTAATGGAAACAGGATACTTTTTCTTCATATCTTTAATCCATTCCTGCTCAAGGTAAGTTTGATAATCAGAGATAGCCAGACCTCTTGATTCTTCGAAAGTTTTGGATCTTGGTTCTTCTACTTTATTGATTTTGATAAAGTAGATTCTTCCATCCTTTTCAATCTGCGAAGTTCCTTCTTTCCACTCTATTGAGTTAAGGATTTCATTATCCCCTTTCTGAAATTTACCTTCAGTTACCTGAAGAGTTAACGGAGCATTTTGATTGAAAGTATTTTCAAGAGCTTTCTTTGAAGTAGAGTAAACCACCAAGCCTACTTTTCTGTCAGCATTTTTCTCTGCCTCTGTTTTTTTAGGATTACCTTTTCCAAGGTCTTTGATAATAATTCGAGTTGAATCTACACCTTTAGACTTGATATAGTTGTAAACTCCTGCACCTCTCATAAGAGAAAGGGTAGCTGGCTCCTTTGCTTCAGCTGAAGCAGAAAGTTCAAGAACCAAATGCTTATCTTTCTGTAACTGGCTTACAACTTTATCCAATTCTTTTTTATATGAATCTTCGATATCAGAATTATTAGCTTTAAAGTTGACGGATGAAAGTTTCTGATCTTTTACTTCAAATTTACCTTTCGCAAGTTCTGTCTTTAATTTCTCTAGAGTCGCTTTATCCTTTACATTAAAGATCACGGCATCGGCTCTTCTGTCCCACTTGAATTTATCTCTGTTCTGGTTGAAATAACTTTTTAATCCTGTAGTGTCCTCAATTGCTTTTGACCATACTTTTTCATCCATTAACTGGAATAATAGGATACCATCTCTATATTCTTTAACAAGCATTTTGTAATCTACATACTTGTCTGCAAGATGAGATTCTTCGTAGCCAAGCAATTGCTGATCAGCATACTCCTTATAAAGTACTTTAACATACTGAGCTGTTGATGTATTTTTCCTTGGTCTTTGTTTTTCCTTTACAAAAGAAAGGAAGTCGTTCACAGTGTAGTTTTGTTTGCCTACATTAAAAAGAACCGGGTTGTTTTTAGTATCAGGTGTAAAATGCCATTTACCTTCAAGCAGAGTAGAATCTGTTTTACTGATAGCCAGCTCAAGAGATTTAGCATTTTCTGTGAAATTGTTTTCTCTTTTCAGTCTTTCAATCAGTCTTGTTTTGTTAAGCTCTGATCTTGAATCTTTAGATACTTTTGCTTTTAAAGTTGGTTCAAGTTCTTCGAAAGGTTCAAGTCCTTTTTTCTCAAGAAGTTTGATAACATGCCAACCGTAAGGAGTCTGAACAGGCTTACTGACCTGATTTACTTCTGTAAGGCTGAAAGCTGCATCTTCAAAAGAAGGAATCATACGGCCAGTTGAAAACCATGGAAGTTCTCCTCCTTTTGATTTAGAGTTAACATCGTCCGAGAATTGATTTGCTAATTGATTCCAGTCTTCACCTTTTTTCACTTTTGCATAGATCTCGTCAATTTTTTGTTTAGCGGCCAAGGAGTCTGCTTCAGCGGTTCCGGTAGTAGCTCTCACCATGATATGTGATACTCTTACCTGCCCTTGTGACTTTCTCTTGTCTTTTACCTGAATAATGTGGTATCCGAATCTTGTTTTTACAGGCTGAGAAATCTGACCTACAGGAGTTTTGTAGGCTGCATCCTCAAAAGGATAAACCATTTGAAGCGCAGTGAAATATCCAAGATCACCACCGTTGGTTTTCGCTGAAGGATCCTGAGAATATTGTTTTGCCAGTTTATCAAAGTTTTCGCCACTTAGTGCCTTTTGCCTGATTTCATTTATCTTATTAAAAGCTGCGAGAGTATCTTTAGGATCAGCATCAGGACTAACATTGATGAGAATGTGAGAAGCTCTTACTTCCTCTTTCATTCTTTCATAAGCCTCTTTAATAAGCTGTTCAGTTACACCTTTTTCAGTCAGGTAAGGCTGGGCAAGTTGTTTTCTGTAGCCTTCAAGTTCCTTTTTAAAAGAACTAGTTGTGTCTATTCCGAGAGATTCAGCTTCTTTTACCTTTAGTTTAAAATTGATATAAAGGTCCAGATACTCTTTGATGCTTTTTTCCGTATAGGCATCTGGAGAGCTTGAATTGTTTTTGTTGTAGACATAAACAAATTCGTTTTCATTCACCGGCTGACCGCCGATAACAGCTACAGATGGATCTGTCGCAGTTTTTGAAGTTTTTTCGGAAGTTTTACAACCTGATACGATCAGGGCAGCTGAAAGAAATGCTACAAAACTTTTTTTCATAAATTTTTGCGTCTTTTATAAGAATACTGGTTCCAGTAAGTAAAAAATAACATTAAGAAATTGAAATTTTTCTGCTGAATTTTAGCTTAGATAACGCTTGAATCAGGTAAAAAATTTCAATTAATTCTTTTTACAGGCGCAATTTTAATGATTTTTTTTAATAAAAATTAGTCCGGAGCAGGATAAAGTAAAATAGGTAGCCTTAAACAAGCTGAAAAACAACTAACAAATTGTCAGCTTCTTAAAAAGTCGATATACGGTAAGGTCCTTTTCCTTAAAAACTTCAATAGAATCCATGATGCGATTTACCAGCATCAGCCCTAGGCCTCCTTTTCTCTTTTCCTTTACAAGCTGATTGATGTCTGGTTCACTGTATTGAGTATGATCAAACGGAGCACCCTTGTCAGAGATTTCAAAGGTGAGTCCATCACAGGTTTCTGAAATAAGGAGATTAAGGTGAAGATTTTCGTCGCAGTTATTGGAATGTATAATACGGTTTGCGCAGATTTCATCAACAGCAAGTACAAGCAAATTCACCTCAATTTCAGGCAAATGAAGATCAGTGAGGGTTTGAGTTACAAACCTCCTGATTTCCTTAAGACTTTCTTTTGTACAAGCTATGCGCAATTTATGATTCATTTATTAATGTCTTCGCTGCTTCTTTCGAATCTACAATCTGTATCAGTTCATCGAGGCCCAGAATCTGAAATACATTTTTTACCTTCTTACTTAGATTAAACAGAACCATTGAGATTTTGTTATTTTCAAAGTCCTGTATGTATGACATAAAGACTCCCAGCCCAGCTGAAGATATGTAGTTAAGATTTGTACAATCGATAAGAATTTTCTTTTCTCCTGCAGAAACCGCCTCTGAAATTGCTTTGTCTAAATTGATACATGAACTTGCATCAAGATCTCCTTCAATTCCTATAAGGTAAATTTCCTCTTCTTTCCCAATTGAAATATTCATTGCTTTTTACGGTTATTCGATAAAGTTGGTTTTCAGCTTATACAAATTTGATTATTAAGAATGTATAATCGTCGTGAAGTGCTTGAGTTCCTGTGAATTCGTAGAACTTTTCGAGTATTAAGTTGCTGATTTCCTTGGTATTTAAGCCGTGGTGAATATATAAAAGATTTTTTAATTTGTCAAAACCGAACTCTTCACCTAACTCATTCGTCGCTTCAATAATTCCATCTGTATATAGGATCAGAATATCCCCTTTATTATAGCTTATCTTTTTCTTTTCTATGTGTTTGGAATAGTCCTTATTTCTGATGATCCCTAAACCTAAACCCTTGCTTTTCAGATAACTTATCTCACCAGTATGGCTATTAAAGAATAAGGCGGGACAGTGCCCTGCCCTGGCAATTTCAATGGTTTGATTTTCGGTATCTATACTCAGAAAAGTAAGAGTGATAAATGAGGACTTTTCCAATCCTCTGCCCAGAGCTTTATTTGCCTGGACCATGAATTCGTCAGGTGGGATTCCCGTTTGAACCAGACTTTGGAACACTCCTTTCATCTGTGCCATGGTAAATGCCGCTGAGGTACCGTTACCGGATACGTCTCCAATTACCATTGCGATTTTCTTATCGGAATATTCGTAAAAATCATAATAATCACCTCCCACCTCATCGGCAGCTTTGGTGAAAGCTGTGATTTGCAAGTTGATATTAAAAATCAGACTTTGAGGCAAAAGGCTTTTTTGTACTTCTTTGGCAATTTTAAGTTCTTCCTGATATCTTTCTGTTGCAACCGCCTCATCGATCAACCTGAAGTTTTTGATCGCTATACTTGCCTGACTCACGAAGCTGCAGATTATATCCACCATCTCTTTATCAAATCCATCCGTCTCATTTTTAAGTAAGACTAAAGTTCCCAGCTTCTGTTTGTGGCTGTATAAAGGAATAATCAGCAGGGATTTGAAAGGAAGTTTCTGAATTCTTTCCGAGTGTTCCAGACTTTTGGCATCCTTTATATACTGAGGCTGATTATCAATATTAAAGTGATTTTTTCTCAGGACTTTTTTAATTTCAAAGACATCTATTTCACTTATCCCCTTATTGATAAATGCCTTAAAATTACCTTTTTCATCCACAATCTCCAGCCAGCCAGCATTGGCAAAAATGGTACTCAAGCTGCTGTCAATCAGAATTTCATGCACTTCATCTTCCTTATTTCCAAGCTGAATAGACTGACTCAACTTTTGAAATATCATTACCTCTCCAAATTTCTGTTCAAAAACAGACGACGTAGGAAGGTTGAACAATAACACAAGCAGCGCTGAAAAACAGTTTAAAAGGATAAAGGAAGAAACACCTCCAATAAACAGGTTCTGAGCGAGGTCTATAATAAGGATTGTACCAAAATGCTGTTCATAAATCTGTTGTAAAAAGGTAAATCCGATTACAATGATCAGTACGATCAGCAAAATGCTCTGCCATTTTTGCTTATAATTCAGGAATGCTACCCATTTAAGATTAAAAGAGAGTATCATTCCGAAAAGGAAGAGCGGAATTGCATACAGATATATCTTAAAATTAAAGATATCGAAATAGGCAAAATTGGTCAGCATGCTCAACAGAGCCAGCAATTCAAAAACGAGCCAAATCATATTGAGCTGTTTACTCTTCTGATACAGGATCATTTTTTTCCATACATAAAATCCATTGGCAAGAAATACTGTTACCAGGGCTATGTTGAAATGGTATATGAGGTTATTGAACAGCAGGTTCTTCTTGAAAACAGGAGTGCCGAACAAAAACAGCATAAACTTGACCAGCAAACTAATAAGGATAGTTGTAGCTCCGAATATGAATACCTGCCAGAGCATCTCTATAAAATTAGAGCTCTTTTTCTGACCAATATTAATTTTAAACAGAAGGAATGTAAACAGGAAAAAACTTGTAAGAAGCACATTTCTCCAGAAGTCTGTCAGATAGAAATCAAAAACATGACTTAATGAGTATAATGTCAGCAGGTCTCCTATAACCAAGGCTAACCAACTGACAATTGAAATTATCAGGTAAAGTTTAAAATACCCTTTAACAGACATTCGAAATCAGCGATCCTTTGAGTTTAAAAAAATTTCTTTTAATTCAATATTTATAATCCTTTTCAGACAAATCACCTCTTGAATCATTATTAGAATAATGACACAAAAGGTGAAATTACTAAAAGATTAATATAACTTTTGTTTTTATCTGGAACTATAGTTCGGAGCCTCTCTGGTGATATGAACATCATGAGGATGGCTTTCTTTAACTCCCGCAGCTGTAATCTTTACGAATCTGGCTCTCTTAAGTGCTTCAATGTCTTTTGCTCCGCAATATCCCATCCCAGCTTTAAGACCACCGATCATCTGATAAATAACTTCCGACACAAGGCCTTTGTATGGAACCCTTCCAACGATTCCTTCAGGAACAAGCTTCTTCACTGAATCTTCTGCATCCTGGAAATATCTGTCTTTTGAACCATCTTCCATAGCCTCAAGAGATCCCATACCTCTATAGGATTTGAATTTTCTTCCTTCGTATATGATTACTTCACCTGGAGCTTCTTCAGTTCCTGCCAGTAAAGAACCAACCATCACACTGCTCGCACCACCGGCAATTGCTTTAACAATATCTCCGGAGAACCTTACACCACCATCAGCAATGATTGGCACATTCAATTTTTCTACTGCTTTTGCAGATTCATATACCGCAGAAAGCTGAGGCATCCCAACACCTGCAATGATACGCGTAGTACAAATACTACCGGGACCTATTCCAACCTTTACCGCGTCAGCGCCTGCCTGTGCAAGGCGAAGAGCAGCTTCCCCCGTAGCTACATTACCAGCAACCACTTCAAGGTTAGGAAATTCTGTTTTTATTTTTTCTACAGCCTGGATCACATATATTGAGTGTCCATGTGCAGTATCAAGACTTATAAGATCCACTCCTGCTTTTACAAGAGCTTTAATTCTATCTATAAGATCAGGAGTTACACCAACTGCTGCACCACATCTTAATCTTCCAAACTGATCCTTGCATGCCTCTGGTCTCCCTTTTTTCTTAAGGATGTCTTTATAAGTGATTAATCCAATTAACTTATAGTTTTTATCAACAACTGGCAATTTTTCAATCTTGAATTCCTGCAGGATTTCTTCTGCTTTTATAAGATCTATTCCCTCATTTGCAGTGATCAGATTTTCTTTGGTCATGATCTCAGTGACCTTCTTAGTCTTAGTCTTTTCGAATCTTAAATCTCTGTTGGTTAAAATTCCGGCAAGAACTCCATCTCCCTTGATAACAGGAATACCTCCGATTTTAAATTCCTCCATGATCTGCAGAGCATCTCCAAGAGTAGCATCTTCACTTAAAGTGATAGGATCCAGGATCATACCGCTTTCTGAACGCTTTACTCTTTTTACCTGATCAGCCTGTTTTTCGATGGACATATTCTTGTGAATAAATCCAATACCTCCCAGGTGAGCCATAGCAATTGCCATTTCGTACTCAGTCACAGTATCCATAGCGGAAGACACCAACGGAATATTGATTTGTATATTCTTGGTAAGTTGAGATACTGTACTTGTTTCGCGTGGAAGGATTTCCGAGAACGCAGGTAATAACAATACGTCGTCGTATGTTAAAGCCTCAAAAAGGAATTTAGAAGAATCTAGAGACATTGCAAATAAATTTAAAGTATCTATTTGCCGGCCAAAATTAATTTAATTTTTTCAATATAAAAAGCTATTTAATAATAAATAAATTGGATTTTTCCCCTTTTATAATTCATTTAAGCCGGAAACATATTAAGTATCAATTCTATCTTTTTATGAATAGTTCAATACACGGGTATTTTTGGATCAATTTGTCTGGACCATGCATGGATCCCTCCTTCCAGGTTATATAAATTCTTAAAGCCAAACTCTTCAGTTAAAAACTTAACTACCATGGCGCTTCTCATTCCGAGGTGACAATATACCACTACCGGAATATTATCCGGAATCTGATCTACCTGCTGCTGAATTCTATTGACAGGTATGAGCCTTCCTCCAAGATTGCAGATCTCATATTCGTATTCTTCCCGCACATCAAGCAAAAAGACCTTTTCTTTCTTATCCAGCTTTGCTTTAAGCTCCTGCACAGTTAGTTCTTTATAACCAGGTTCAAATTCAAGCTCTGGGATTTCGCAATTGAAATCATAATTACCAAGAGTTGTGATAGCAAAGTTTTCTTCGTTTCTCTGAAATGAAATTGCCGATGACTTTAAACTAAGCAGATCGAAGATTAACAATTTCCCGGAAAGCGGCTCACCTATTCCCGTGATGACTTTAATAACTTCATTGGCTTGTAAGGTGCCCAATACTCCCGGCAGTACCCCAATTACTCCGGCTTCTGAGCAGGATGGCATTTCGCCAGGACCGGGAGGTTCAGGGAAAAGACAACGATAGGATGGTCCGCCTTGATAATTATATACCGATAGCTGTCCTTCAAATTTAAAGATGGAAGCAGATACAAGTGGTTTATTCAAAATTACAGAAACATCATTGGAAAGATATCTTGTAGAAAAATTATCCGTTCCGTCTACTATGATATCGTAATTTGCAAGAATCGTCAATGCATTTTCAGAAGAAAGTCTATCCTCTATTGCAATGACATTTATGAAAGGATTTGATTTTTTTAATTTTTCAGCAGCTGTTGCGGCTTTAGACTTTCCAACATCTTCCTGATTGTATAAAACCTGACGATGTAGATTACTTTCTTCGATGATATCACCGTCAATAACACCTAACGTTCCCACACCTGCAGCAGCCAAATACATCAGAACAGGGCAACCGAGTCCGCCTGCGCCGATAACAGCCACCTTTGCAGCCTTCAGCTTTTGCTGTCCTTCTATTCCCATCTCAGGCAGAATGATGTGCCTGTTATATCTTCTTAGTTCTTCGCTGCTGAACATAATTTAACATTAATTATGGTTGTATCTGGTAATAATTAATTACAGATTGTGGTAATACTTTGCTTCAGAGTAATTATCAAATCTGGGTATCTCTCATGGTTAAGGAAAGCGATACAATCGCTTTCCTCGGAAATCCTCGCTTCAAGCGAGGACTATGGGAAACTTTAATAGCCTCAACTTTAAACATCGCAGAGGGCTCCACCCTATGCAGACATACTTTCC
Source organism: Sporocytophaga sp. (assembly GCA_024707265.1). GTDB lineage: Bacteria > Bacteroidota > Bacteroidia > Cytophagales > Cytophagaceae > Sporocytophaga. The sequence continues at coordinate 993,201 of JANQAB010000003.1, forward strand.
CCCCTTTCAGGGCTCTGATAGTCTCTTACTCTGCTGGTTCAAGCAATCCTCGCTAGGACCTATTATGAATCAAGCATCCGCTTGATCCAATATTTTACTATTGATTATTTATGTTATTAAGCGGACGCTTGAATGTTTTGGGTACAAGCGAGGACGCTTGAACCAGCCGAGTCCAAACGAAGACGCTTGAACCAGCCGAAGTTTCAACTCTACCTATAACTTAAAAGACCTCATCCTAAATCCTTCTCCTGAAGGAGAAGGACTTGAACTTAGCCGAAACTTTAAAGTTTATACTTTAAGCTTTGTGCCTTACGCTTTCAGCTTAAAGTCCCTGGTCCCAATCTTTCCAGACCACTTCATACCCCTGATCTCTAATCATAGAAGCTACTTCCTGAGGTGTTCTTTCATCGGAAATTTCGAATTGTTCCAAAGCATCTGTATTAGAAGCATATCCTCCAGGATCTGTTTTAGAGCCTGCGCTCACAGTAGTAATACCAAGCTTGACAATGTTATTTCTGAATTTCTCGCTTTCTCTGGTTGATATAGTCAACTCCAACTCTTCATTAAAAATTCTATAAGCACAGATCAGCTGCACGAGCTCTCTGTCTGACATGTCTACCTTAGGCTCTTTTCCTGCGTAAGGACGAAGGCGAGGGAATGAAACGCTGTATTTTGTTTTCCAGTAAGTCTTTTCAAGATAATCAAGATGAAGGGCATTGAAGAAAGAGTCTGTTCTCCAGTCTTCAAGTCCTATCAATACACCAAGACCTATTTTATGTACACCTGATCTACCTAAACGATCAGGAGTATCAAGCCTGTATTCGAAGTTGGATTTCTTTCCTTTAGGATGATGAAATTTATAATTTTCCTCGTGATAAGTTTCCTGATAAACCAAAACCCCATGAATACCAAGAGGCAGAAACTTCTCATATTCGTCCTGATCCAATGGCTGCACCTCCATGGAGATATTGGCAAAATGAGGCCTGATTTGTTTAATGGCTTTTTCAAAATAATCAACACCTACCGTTTTGTTGGCTTCCCCTGTTACAAGCAGAATATGGTCGTAGCCGTAGGATTTGATTACTTCTATTTCTTTCTCAATCTGTTTTTCCGTAAGGGTTGTCCTCCTCATTGGATTATCAAGACTGAAACCACAATAAGTGCAAATGTTCTGACATTCATTAGAAAGATACATCGGAACGAACATCTGAATCGTATTTCCGAATCTTTTCAGCGTCAGCTCTCTGCTGAGCTTTGCCATTTCTTCAAGGAAAGGGACAGCAGAGGGAGATATCAATGCTTTGAAATCTTCAAGATCACGTTTCTTTTTATTCAAAGCAATACGAACATCTGCTTCTGTTTTAGAATAGATGCTTTCCTTTACCTCTTCCCATGAATATCTTTCAAAAACGTTGATGAAGCTGCTCATGATTATAGTTCGTCAAGAAATGCTGTAAGAGGGCTGCTAGCCACTGCTTCCTTCATTGATTTGCCCATCTTGGCTTCGAAAGCCATTCTACCTGCTTCCACTGCCATTTTAAAAGCAACTGATATTTTCACAGGATCAGCTGAAACAGCCATGGCCGTATTGATAAGAACAGCATCTGCTCCCATTTCAAGGGCTTCTGCAGCATGGCTCGGAGCGCCGATACCTGCATCGATTACAACAGGAATTTTACTTTGCTCAATGATAATTTCAAGCATCGCTTTGGTCTGCAGGCCGCTATTAGAACCTATGGGAGAACCTAAAGGCATTACCGCAGCAGTCCCGACTTCTTCAAGTCTTTTGCAAAGAACCGGGTCGGCATTGATATAAGGCAACACGATAAACCCTTGTTTTACCAGTTCTTCCGCAGCCTTTAATGTTTCAATAGGATCCGGAAGAAGGTATTTAGGGTCAGGATGTATTTCAAGTTTAAGCCAGTTTGTTTCCAGAGCTTCTCTTGCTAGCTGAGCAGCAAAGATGGCTTCTTTAGCATTTCTGACTCCGGAAGTATTGGGTAATAAATTGAACTGACTATGATTCAGATAAGGAAGAATTTCATCTTCCTGTTTTTTCAAATCGACACGCTTTAAAGCAACAGTAACAAGTTCGGAGCCGGAGGCCAGCAGGGCATCCTGCATCAGCTTACCTGAAGAGAACTTACCTGTACCTGTAAAAAGCCTTGAGTTGAATATTTTGCCTGCAATTACCAGTGGTTTCATATAATTAGTTATTGAAGCGACACTTTTCTAAACGCTGAATAAAATTCTTCATTGCTGCAGCTTTGTTCTCAGCAGCATTGACAATTGAAGCGATAGCTACTCCATAAATGCCCGTTTGGAAAATTCCATCAAGATCATCTTCCTTTATTCCTCCGATAGCAATGATCGGAATATCTATCCCTGAGCTTTTGCATGAGCTAAGGATCTGCTCGTACCCTTCAGCACCAAGTACTGGACTCAGTTTTTCCTTTGTACTGGTAAAACGAAAAGGACCAAGTCCGATATAATCTGCAAACCGAAATTTGGATTCGAGATGAAAGAAAGTATTAGCAGTACCACCGATAATAAACTTTTCCCCCAGCTTTTCCCTTGCCTCTTCAGGATGCATATCATCATTTCCCAAATGAACACCATCAGCACCAATCTCTTTCGCAATCCTCACATTATCATTGATGATGAGTTTTGCATTGTATTTCTGACAAACAGCAAGCGTCTCCTCCGCAATCTTTCTCCACTCCGCTGTGCCTTTGCCCTTTACTCTTAACTGTACCCAGTCTGCACCGCCCTTGCATGCCTCTTCAGCAAGCTGAGCATGAGTATAGCCTGGAATATTATCTTGTGTTATATAATGTAATCTTGAAATCCGCATATTGATTTAACCTTTGTGATTTCCAAGCAAAGTCTGATTACTTGCAAGGAACTTTGTAATGTAGTCTTTAGCTCTGATACAGGCCTTTTTTAAAGGATAACCTTTGGACAGATTTGCTGTAATGGCAGATGAAAGCACACAACCAGAGCCATGTTTAGGATATTCAACTATCGTTTTAGGTTTAAAAGGATAAACTTTTCCATCCGTTGAAAACAAATAATCCCTTGCTTCATCTTTACTATTATGCCCCCCTTTAAGATAAACATTGCAAAAGCTGCTAAGGTATTTGCCCGCTTCCATTGGATCTTTTCCAGGAACAAGAAATTGTATTTCCTGCCAGTTAGGTGTGATCATGTGCAGGGCAGAACACACTTTACTTATCTTCTCCTGGTTCTGATCTTCATGGAATGTAAAGCCAGCACTGGCTTTTATCACAGGGTCCCAGATAATTTTCACCTTAGGATTATAGCCTTTCAGCACCTCAGTCAACTTCAGAAGAACATCATAACTTTCTACCAATCCGATCTTGACAAACTCCACTTTATGCTCTTTCAACAAGGCATCTATTTGTTGAAGTATGGCTTCAACAGGAATCCATTGATTGGAAAGAAATTCTTTTTCATTCTGAACCGTCAAGGATGATACCACCCCAAAACCATAAACTTTATGCGATTCAAAAGTTTTGATATCCGCAAGAACTCCTGCTCCTGCACTTGGGTCAAATCCTGCAATGGAAAGAACTTTTGTTCTTATTCTGTTCATTCTTACTGAGCCACTTGGGCTATCGTTTCTCTAAGCAATATATATCTTTGAACTGCTTTTTTAACATCTGCATCTTCAGCAAACTGCTTCCAGATAATCCCCAATACAACTACTCCGCTTAATCCTGTATTCCTCAAATGCGGAATGGTATGCTGATCAATACCACCTAATCCGAATGTAGTTGTATTATGATCTGATAGAAATTTGCTTAACTCATAGAGATCTATTCCTGCCTTGTACCCTGTTTTTGAGATGCTGTCAAACAGCGGACTGATAAACTGATAATCCGTTATTTCTTTAGCTGCTTTCAGATCTTCAACAGAATGACAGGAACAACTGATCAAACGATTGTCTTGCCGGAGTTTATGTATCAGTTTTAAATCCTTTTTGTCTTCTTTGAAAGCATCGTAGCTGAAATGGCAACCTCGTAAAGGAAATCTTTCAACAACTTCATACATCCGATGAACAGAGATTCTATTGTAGTATGCAGGATTTATCCCGTCTACATAAGCTTCTACTTCATGAAGAGCACTATAGGGTTTTCTGATATGCAAAACTTCCAGACCTTCTTCAAAGAGCGCATGAAGTAAATCATGCTCCCTTTTTAAAGGTTGTTCATTCGTTATGACAATGAGTTGCATGCATTCAGGGAAATCTATATGTAGATTTCTCCTCCTGTTTTTGTAAACTCAGAAGACTTTTCTTTCATTCCGGCCTCAAGAGCTTCCTGTTCTGACAACCCTTGTTTCTCAGCAAAATCGCGAACATCCTGAGTAATTTTCATAGAACAGAAGTTCGGTCCGCACATAGAGCAGAAGTGTGCAACTTTAGCACCTTCAGCAGGTAATGTCTCGTCGTGATATTCTCTTGCAGTATCCGGATCAAGAGAAAGATTGAACTGATCTTCCCATCTGAATTCAAATCTTGCTTTGCTCAATGCATTGTCGCGGTATTGAGCTCCCGGATGACCTTTGGCAAGGTCGGCAGCGTGTGCTGCAATTTTATAGGTAATTACACCGTCTTTAACGTCTTTCTTGTTTGGAAGACCAAGGTGTTCTTTAGGAGTTACATAACAAAGCATTGCGCAGCCGAACCAGCCTATCATTGCAGCACCGATGGCTGAAGTGATATGATCATAACCCGGAGCAATGTCAGTAGTCAATGGACCTAACGTGTAGAAAGGAGCCTCATGGCACTCTCTCAATTGCTTATCCATGTTTTCTTTGATAAGGTGCATTGGCACGTGACCAGGACCTTCGATCATCACCTGTACATCATGCTTCCAGGCGATCTTTGTCAGCTCGCCCAGTGTTTCAAGCTCACCGAACTGAGCAGCGTCGTTGGCGTCAGCGATAGAACCAGGACGCAGACCATCACCAAGAGAAAATGCAACATCATAAGCTTTCATGATTTCGCAGATCTCTTCGAAGTGGGTATATAAGAAGTTTTCTTTATGATGCGCAAGACACCATTTCGCCATGATAGAACCACCTCTTGACACGATACCTGTTACTCTTTTCGCAGTAAGCGGCACATATCTTAAAAGCACACCAGCATGGATAGTGAAGTAATCCACTCCCTGCTCGGCCTGCTCAATCAAAGTATCTCTGAAGATTTCCCAGGTAAGGTCTTCTGCTTTACCATTTACTTTTTCAAGTGCCTGATAAATTGGTACAGTACCGATAGGTACAGGAGAGTTTCTTATGATCCACTCTCTTGTTTCATGGATGTTCTTTCCTGTAGAAAGGTCCATGATGGTATCTGCTCCCCATCTGCAAGCCCAAACTGCTTTCTCCACTTCTTCTTCTATGCTTGAAGTAACAGCAGAGTTACCGATGTTGGCATTGATTTTCACCAGGAAATTTCTACCGATGATCATCGGCTCACTTTCAGGGTGGTTGATGTTATTTGGTATGATCGCTCTACCTGCAGCAATCTCGTCTCTTACAAACTCAGGAGTGATAAAGCCTTTAGGAGTATTAGCGCCGAAGCTGTGACCAGCATGCTGACAGCCGAGGTTCTGCACTTCCTGTATTCTCTGGTTTTCGCGGATGGCGATGTACTCCATTTCAGGAGTGATGATGCCTTTTTTAGCATAATGCAACTGACTTACATTATGACCTTTCTTAGCCTTTAGTGGCTTTTTAATATGTTCGAAACGAAGGTGATCAAGTTCGTTGTTGTAGAATCTCTGTTTACCATAATCAGAAGATATTTCAGAAAGTTCTTCCACATCTCCTCTTTTAAGTATCCATTCTTCACGAAGTCTTGGAAGCCCTTTCTTAACATCTATCTGAACATCCGGATCAGTATAAGGTCCGCTGGTATCGTACACTGTGACAGCAGGATTTTTCTCTGTTTTATTGTTATTGAATTTAAAAACAGTATCAGTCAGAGAAATCTCTCTCATTGCCACCTTTATATCATGGAAAGTACCTTTCACATAGATTTTACGTGACCCTGTATATGGATCTCTTGTGATGCTTTCTGCTGATGGAATTTTGTCTTTTCTCATATTAAAATGGTTAAAATATAAAGAATCAGCCTCCTTGCGTGGCTCTGATAATTGTTACTTTGTCCTGATCTTTGAGGGTTTGAGTTGGCCAGTGTTTCTTGGGTAAAACTCTGTCATTGATAGCTACTGCTACGCCTTTGGATTCCTTGATGTTTAGCTGGTCCAACAGAGCGCTAAGCTTCTCTGATGTAATTGGTGTTCTTTCGTTGTTGACAATCACTTCCATTTATTTGGAATTTAGTTGTATTGCAACGATTTCAGGAGTTTGGAGATAAAGAGGAGAGGTCTTTAACTTTTCCCTTCGTCAGTGTTAACTGAATCAGGTTCCAAGGGTATAATCTCAGCCTTTTCCGGCACCCCTAAAGTCGCTTGAAAGTAAAAATAAGTTAATTTTAATTCCTATCCAAATTAAACCAGGATTAAGCATTAAAAACATTGTAACTGTTAATCAATCCACTATAGGTAGTAATCAATAATGGATTTACATGATGGACAGGATTTTCCAATGGCTAATGCTTATTTTAATTAAACTTATTCTAATCCATAAGCCTGAATAGCGTAATTTGTTCAATTAGATTTTTTCTCCTGCCACTATCCGGTCTTTTCCATTCAGATCTTTAATGATTCGAATATTCTGAAAATCAAAAGTTCTCAGCACTTCGGCCGTTTCCTTTCCCAGTTGTTCATTGATTTCGAAATAAATTTTCCCGCCCGGTTTCAGGAGTTTTTTTCCAAGCCCTGCCAGGGCTTTATAAAAAATCAGCGGATTATCATCTTCAACAAATAGGGCAAGGTGCGGCTCATAATCAAGCACATTGGAATGCATGAGTGCCTTTTCGCTTTCTTTTACATAAGGCGGATTGCTGACCAGAACATCTAGATTCTCAGGAAGCTTTTCTAAATCAGGCTTAAGAAGATCGTCTTGTATAAAAGTAACGTGGGTATTATTCAGGTCGGAATTTGCTTTTGCTGTCTGCAATACTTCTGTACTGATATCAACGGCAAATGTCTGTGCTGTATTCAACCCTGCGCTGAGACTTATGGCTATACATCCGCTACCGGTGCAGGCATCCAACAGACGAAGATCTTGTTTCTTCTTATGTTCGTTGATGATGAGATGAACAAGTTCTTCTGTCTCAAACCTCGGAATCAGTACATGTTTATTGACTTTGAATTTCCTGTCATAGAACCAAGTCTCCCCTGTGATGTACTGGACGGGCTCGGCAGTGTTTATTCTTTTGATTAATGATGATAGTTCTTCTTCGTTGACTTCTGTTGTCTTTTGATTAAGCAGAACATCTGTTTTATTGATAGTCCAGAAGTGTTCCATAAGAATGTAAGCTATGCTTTCTGCTTCGTTTTTATCATAGACGGTGATTGCTGTAGATATTTTTTTATGGAGGTCGGATGGGAGTAGTTGCACAGGTGATTTTATTTGAGGAGGCAAGTTAAGGGAAAAAATTGATTATGTAAATTACTATATAGAGACGCCATGCATGTACACCTATGAGAATTGTTTAAAAAATAGTCCTAATAACTAGAGTACTGGTTAAATTAATCAATGAATATTCAAGCACCTGAAATCGAACATAATAATTAAATTATAATATTGTAAGTTTAGTCTATTTTTTTAGGCTCAAAATTTATAACTTCGCTCAACTTTTTTAAAAGTAAACTATGCCTACAATATCATCCAACTTAGTACTGCAAAAAATCATAACCAAAGCAGGTTGGGAGAATAGTTTAATTACAAAAAATAATTATACAAAAAACGATAGCTCCAAGTTTTCATTTCAAAGATACATTTCACACAATGCGTTTAATGATAGTAATATAGCGCTTGATGCTATATATTTCACTGGTACAACTCCAGTAATTTACATCAAGGAACTTAGTAACTATAAACCAACTGAAGTATTAGAGCTCCAAAGAAAATTTTGGAATGAGGGTAGAACTCCTCTTTGTTTAATCATAACTCCTGATGTTATTAAAATTATTGACAATTATGCAGTACCTATTGAAAGTGCAAATAATATTGAGAGTATTGAATTGGAAAGTTTCAAGACCACTGAGGACGAACTCAATAGGCTAGCTGAACTTCTACGACAATCTAAATTAGATAGTGAAAGTGTTTTAGGAGTTGATTTAAAAGTAAAAGTTCAACAAAGGGTAGATAAAAAATTAATAAGTCAGTTAAGATTAGCGAGAAAAAAAACTTCATAATGAATTTGACGTAGAATTTAATGTTATACACGATTTACTTGGTAGAAGTTTGTTTACATTGTATTTGGAAGACAGAAATATTTTAACTCCCAAAGACTATCCTTCGAATCGAACTAACGCAAAAAACTTTTTTGACTTATTAAAAAACACAAACGACACTTACAACCTTTTCGATTTTTTAAAGGAAAAATTTAATGGAGATTTGTTTCCAGTATCTAATGAAGAACGAATAATTGTTTCTCAAAATAACGACATTCTGAATATAATTTATCAATGCTATTCTTGCTCATTAGATTTTGCTCAAAACCAACTTTCAATTGGTTTTAAAATGTTTGACTTCAATTACATTCCCATAGAATTGATCAGTGCAATTTATGAGGAGTTTATGAGTGAGGAAGATGAAACAAAAAATATAATTAAAAAATCCGGTGCATTTTATACGCCTCAAATGTTGGTTGAATTTATTTACAATGAGGTTTTACCAATGCCGAGCAAAAATGATTGTAATTACAATATCAAAATTTTAGACCCTGCTTGCGGGAGCGGAATTTTTCTTGTTGAAGGCTTTAAGCGCATTATTGAACGTTGGAAGTTTTCAAACAATGAAACTGAATTAGATGAAAAAACTCTTAAACAACTTTTGGCAGAAAATATTTTTGGAATTGAAACGCATACAGAAGCTATAAAGGTTACTGCTTTTAGTTTATATCTAACCTTTTTGCATTATATGAACCCAAAGAAAATTTTACATAAAGTGAAATTTTCTCCTCTTATTATTTGGACATCTAAAAAAGAAGTCAAAGAAAGAGAAGACAAAACATTTGGGAATAATTTACTACAAGCTAGCACTTTTTGTCAATACGATGAAAATTTTGATCATACTAATAAAGAAGTAAAGTCTTTCTTTAAAAATGATTTTGATTTAGTTGTAGGAAATCCGCCTTGGCGTAGAGGAAATCTAGAAACAGAAATTAAAGAATTCTCTATTAGAACAAAATGGAATGTTGGAGGAGATATAGTTAACGCTTTCTTAGCCTACATGCCATTAATTGCCCCTAAAGCAAAAATTGCACTTATAACCTCAGTCAAAGTTCTGTTTAAAACCAATCAAAATGAAAATAATTTTCGCTTACGTTTTTTTACAGAAAACAGAGTAAATGTAATTGCAAACTTTTCCATTGTAAGTGACATTTTATTTGACAAGGCAAAACAAGGTGCCGCACTATTGATTTACCAAAAAAGGACAAATTTAGACATACCAACTAATGAAAGTATAATCTATTGCATTCCCAAAACAAAGCTATCAATTCAAAACAGAAAGACAATTGCTATTGACGCTTCTGAAATAAAATACATTCCTTTATATGAAGTAATAAAAACCAACTCCAACATATTTAAGATTGCAATGTTTGGAGGCTTTAGGGACTTAAAATTTATTTCAAAACTCAAAAGCATTCCTTCAATTGATGAATTAGTAGAAACTGAGTTTAAAGGAGGCGGGCTTCATATAAAAGAGCAAAATAAACCATTTGGGAATAGTCCCCTTCAAGATAATTTATTTATTCCGGAAGATAAAATTGAGCAATACAGTATTTCCCAAAAAGGATTAAATGTATTAGGCAATAGACATTTGCTTTACCGGAAAAATAACAAGAAAATTTTCACATCTCCTGTAATACTTTTAAATGAAGGTACAAAAAACGCAAACTATTGTGCATCTTTAGTTGAGTTTGACTGTGTCTTTTTAAAATCAGTTTATGGCTTTACTATTAAGTCAAAGAGTTTAAAATATCACAAAGCACTTACTACTGCATTAAATTCTTCGCTAGCTAGTTATTACTTCTTTTTAATTAGTTCTTCTTGGGGAATAGAGAGAAATAGAGTTCTAAACACAGAAGCCATATCATTTCCAGCATTAACAGAAAAATTCTCAACAGAAACAATCAATTTATTAGCAATCTGTTTTGATAAAATCAAAAAAATCATTTCAAGTGAAAGCCTAGAAATGAATTACTCTGAAAAATTTGACAAAATACAATCGGAAATTGATGAAATAATTTATTCTGAATTAAAAATAACCAAAGAAGAAAAGGCTCTTGTTGACAATGCACTTAATTATTCTATTGTACTACATAATAATTATAAAAAGAGTAAAGCAGAGCAGCCCATTTCATCAAAAAAGGAACTTCAGGAATATGCTCAATTTTACATTTCTGTATTAAATAAATATTTTAAAAATACCAATTTTAATATTTGGATTGAAATATACAACAATGCATACCAAGAGGATGATTTGGTATGCATCAAGGTTAATTTCACCAATAAAAACCAAGGTATTATTTTTTCAGATGAAGACATCTCTGATATATTAAAAAGTATAAATAGTGAAATATATGCAGACAATACTGAAAGTATTTACTACAGAAAAGTAATTAAGTATGAAATAAAAAATGCTTTCTACTTAATTAAGCCCAATCAAAAAAGATTTTGGACAAAGGCCTTAGCATTAAATGATGCTGATAGCTTATTAATTGAACTTTTAAACCAAAAGAATTGATGGGAATTATTAGCAATTACAATAACAGTTCAAATATCAGTAGCAATATTGATAAAGATATAATTCAACACATAAGTGATATTGTTAAATATGACTGTATAAAATTGATTATTGATGGCTATAATCAATATCTAGCTGATGAAGAAGTAATTTTTTCAATAGATGAACCCACGATTACTGCAGGTTTATATGGCCATATTGAGAATCAAATAAATTGTACTGATATTCAATGCACCATTGTTCCAGAGCTTCCAGAATTTACAAAATCCATTCGTAAGGGAAGAACAAAACCCAAAAAAGCAAAAAAGTATGACTTATGTTTTATACACTTTCAAATAAAACCAAATTCTTTTTTTGGTGTTGAAGCAAAACTACTTGTTGAAGAAAACTACAAAAACAAAAATGCAAATTTTCTAATTTCAGAATACGTCGAAGACAAAGGAATGGGGAAATACATCAATAAAATTTACGAGAAGGAAGGGCTAATGTTAGGCTATATCCTAAAGGGGAATCCTTTAAAAATTGTAGAAAAAATAAACTTTAAAATAAACGATGTTTACTCTATAAATGACAGCTTGAAACATCCATATAAGTTTGAAAATTTTGAGCCATATCTTTTCATATCAAGCCATGCGCAAAAAAAGGAGCTAATTCATCTCTTTCTTGATTTTGAAAAATTCAGCAATTATTCCTAACGCATTTATTGGAACATTTCTTTCTTTTACAAAGTTTACCCCCTAAAATCAAAGAAGTACCAAGCCCACCAACATAGTTAAAAGTAAATTTCTACAGGCAAGCAAATCACATTCGAGTGCAAGGTAATACCTAACATCAGCACACCAAAGGCTCAGTACAAAATTCATCATCTGTTCTTCTATTAAACTTTGACACAAGAAACAAACTTTCGTGCTTCGATTTTCGACGCTTTTCAAACTTCAAATCGTTAGCCTCCTTCCACCCTCTACTCCTCAATCCTCTCCTCACAAACCTCCTTCACCAAATCCCTTAACACCTCCACTCGCGTAGCAAGATACTCCAACTCCTCTTTAGTAATAGTGTAGGTCTTCTGATAACGAGCATCTATATAAGCTCTTTGGAGTAGTTCAAAGCGGGCCAGGTTCTCTGGAGTATCAACAGGAAAAACTGATTTGAATCTTATGTTGATTTGCGCTGCTTTTTCTCCAAGCTTTTTAATATCATGCAATTTGGGACGATAGCCCGTGAAAACTAAAAGTAGTGCAGTATAATAGCGTTCTGTAACTTGATGCAGTTCAAATGCAGCTATATTATAATTTCCAACATGAAGAGCATGGCTATATTGCATGAAGAAACCATTCGCACTTCCAAACCACATCTCAAAATCATCTTTAGCCTGTTTCTTTAACTGCTCCTCATTTAAAACAACAGGCTCAGCCAATTGAAAATTCTGAGTATCATAAAGCATAATGCCTTCTTTCAGAATATCAATAAAAAAGTAACTGCTTTTGCGAATCTCTTTATTGAAGAATTTTATTCCATGATGAATAAGACTTATAGGTGTCAGCACAGGAAGGCTCTTTACTTCACGTTCCATCTTAAACCATTTGCCATTGCGTCTTGGCCCCAGTTCAACTCGGGAGATGACAAGTATATCAAAATCACTTTTATATTCATAAGTGATGTGACCTTCCATATAACGATCTTCCACCCACTCGTTGCGGGCATAGGATCCGAACAAAATGATCATCTCTGGATCAAACGTACGAATGATATGATCTCGGATAGCAATAAGCTCCTGCTGTTTATGTTCCGGAAGAAAGTCGATACTGGTCTTCAAAAGATTGTTGCTATTTTCTGGAATCGAATATATCAAAAAAAACTTTACGATTTAAACTCAAACGTTAATGATCTATATTTTAACCAATTAGAAGCAACAAATTTTTGGTTTCGTGATAAAATTTCATACTTTTATTCCGCCAACAGAACGTGGTAGCAATGCCACAAAAATTTATTAGTAGTATAAACACAGTGGTATTGCAAAGATACTACAGCATTAACCTATTGCCCGGAGGAGCCTGATATCAGTAATGTTCAGGAGCACGAACCATGTTCTGTTGGCAACTCCTACCGGGCAAACCATTTTTATAAAATGCCAGCAGAACCGTTCAACCAGGATATCCCGCAAGGCGGAGATATGCCCAAACGCAGGAAGATCAAGCTTCCTGAAAATTCAAAACTCAACAATACTATCATTAAAGAACTGGATGTCTTTCTGGAGGTCGTTCCGGCAGAGAGACTCAGTCGTGGCTTGAGAGATCTGTTTTTAATAGCTATTGCTCAAGAACCCGACATCCTGCTCGGATGGCCATTTGAAAAAATACCGGAAGATCTTTTCTTTCTGTTGCAGTTTCTGGATACCGCGGCAGAGGAGCTGAAAGCGGCGTAAATAGCAAAATAAGCCTTCGTGATGTCTTTAATCGGAAGGCTTATTTTTTCATTGAATCTATTTACCGCAAATTTGCGGTGAATAATTCAGTTTTTCACCGCAGAGGGAAAATTGATTATGTAGTCCCTGCGTAGAGACGCCATGCTGGTGTCTCATTTCGCAATCACAGCTGTCTTACCCAATAATAAACCAAAATAATTGACGAGTAAAAAATAGATTACGTAATTGAATGATTATTGAAAACGGGAAATTTACTATTATGGAACATTTTGAGACGCCAGCATGGCGTCTCTACGTGTCCACAATGGATCAACTTCCAATAAAATAAATACACAATTGAAATAGTTAGTACATTTTTATTATTTACATGCCCTGACAGACCTTATTTTTTGTACTATTGAACATAGTATAAAATTTTATACTGTCCCCTTACTCTCCAATCCTCCCTTCACAACCTCCTTCACCTTATCCTGCAACACCTCAACTCTCATAGCAAGAGAGTCTCAAGTTACCTTTTTTGATCCCACTTCCAGTTAGGCTTAACGACCTCAGTTTCCACCCTCTCAGCTCGCACCCATGTTCTGAAAAATGACCTCTTTCCTCCACTTTCCTTGCTCAGGTTACCTCCTCCTTGCTGATCTAAATCCATACTCATTCTTCGCTTCATTGGTCGATCATCCGATGTCATATTGCTGCGCCCCCCAGCCTTCGGTATTGAAACACTCCCGAAACTACCATGTTCTGCTATATGAATCAACATTTCTATCTCCGCATCGCTTAGCACTCTTTGTTCTACATCCATAGCGCGTAACTCCTGCCTGTTAAACATAGCGTTCTCATCCCTGATTTCTTCAAACACACTTAACCAATCCTCACCATCGAAACCTCCTCCATCCGGCAGGTAACTTTCATAACTCCAGAAAATATTCCATCGACCACTCCACTTGTCATACGCTCCCTTATATTTATTGTAAGCGTCATTATCTCTTTCTCTCAGGAATCTATGAACATCACTTCCTTTTACTTTTCTGTGTTCCGTTGTAGGAGACGAGTGATTGATCATTTCATCCACAAATGCAACAAAACCATATTCAGGCACTTCTACAACCTCTATTATTTGTGGTTCGTCTAACTGGTCCATCACAGTTTGTCTGTCTTGAAGAAACTCTTCAGGCAAACTTTGGGCAATGTCAGACATATGCTTTTCATTGTCCATTGGATTGATGACAAACTCTGGCCCTACCATCCTCTCTTGGTTCAGGTAATTAAGATTTACGAATAAAGTGGTACCTAGTGTATCTTTATGAAATACGTTATTGGTGGTGGGTCTTGTCCTATAATAATGAACTTCTACAACAACCTTCCATCCCGATTCCTCATCTGTTGCAAAATTACTTGCCTGTAAATATTCCACCTGACTTGCTTTTTCCATGGTGGACAATGTATTGACGATTATTTTTCGTTTTAGTTCTTCATTAAGCAACTCATAAATTCCGCGAGTCACTGACCCTTTTCCAAGATTCACAAACCGGCAGCTTTCTATAAGATCTTGAAGATTATTAAATCCATTCAATGGGGGCAGGATAATTCCACCGAGACACACAGCTGAATTATAATTTGCACTGTCCATAGTACCCATATGATCTATGTCCATTACATCCTGATAAACTTTCTCCAGATCATCCTGTATGCTTTTAGCCAACTCAATATCCTGGACGCCTACTTTTGGCTCCGCCATTTTTTTACCACCCAACACCTCAGCCGACCTTTCGTTTCTTTGAACTACCTTTGAATCTGAATTACCTTCATACCTTTGAACAGTTTGCTGACTGTTACCTGAGAATTGAATGGCCTTCCTACCCATCACATCTGCTTCATGCTCCAGTCCCTTATCGTCGTTCACATTTACCTTGCCCTTCATTTGCATTGTAGGCTGTACCCTTCCTTGCTTTTGTTGTACCACATGCCAGGCTTCATGAGGCAAATGTTTTTCCTGACCGGGTGCGACATGAATATCTGTTCCCTGGGCATAAGCATGGGCCTGTAGCTGAGCTGGCTTTTCTGAATTATAATGAACATTCACATCTTCCATGGAAATTCCTGAGAGATTTTCAACTCCTGACTTTAAATGGTCCGGCATTCCTGTGTTATTTTCTACTAAGGAACCTCCTTGGTGTTTTAGTTGTATATCTTCCTCCTGGTCATCTTTTTTCAACTGCACATTCGGACTATAAAAGCTCATTGACTGTGCTACAGCTTGACCATATCCATTGTTCAGGACATGCTGCGGGCCGGCTTCGGATAGCTTTCCATATTCCATTGAATTTGTGTTGGACCGGGAAGAATTGCTATTGCTTCTCTGAATAGTGCTCGTCTTTTGAGATTTTTCTGAAGTCATACCAATTGAGGTTTTATCTATTTAAGATGAGAAGCCAATTTACCCAATTGACTTTGATTTTCAAACAATTGAACATACGACTGATTGAATGTTGATTTATCAACAATTCGTAGAGACGCCATGCTGGCGTCTCATTTCGCAATCACTGCTGTCTTATCCAATAATAAAACTAACTATTTGGCGAGCAAAAAATAGATTACGTAATTGAATGATTATTGAAAACGGGAAATTTGCCGTTATGGAACGTTTTGAGACGCCAGCATGGCGTCTCTACGATATACAATAGCATTTTTACATACATTTCATATAACTCACCATCTATTTCTTTTAATAATTTCAATGACTTTAAAAATGATTAAATTGAAAGAAAATAGATGGAGACCGACACAATGAAGACAGCAATAACTGGTCAAATTCTATCTGAATATAAAATCGCTTGCCGTTATGATTAAAATTCATATTCCAACACTTTTGTTATTATCTATCCTTGCATCTTGTTCGTCTCCCCAAGAGGAAAAAAAGTAATCCTCAAGAGTTAGCTCAACAGAAAGAGCCTGATCCTTTCATTTATGTAATCCCAAAGGAATGTGGAAGAATTGATTTACCCACATTCATTTCGGATAGTTTATATATAAATTATGAAAACTATTTAAATGGATTAGACTGCCATAAACCTTCCAGTATCGGATTGGCAAGTAATGAATTAAGTAAACTTATTTCCAATAGTGATACATCTAAAGTAGATTCACTTTTTTACATTTTTAGTAAGTATTATGATTTAGTTACGGATTCATTAAATAGCGTTCTAGAATATGATACTACAGACTATACGCCATTTGTAATCACCTCCGAACAAAGGAAAGCAGCAGAGAAAGCATTAAACTTTTATAATGAATTAAGGAAAAATGGATTCGATTTTAATTATCCGGAAGGGATAATTGAAATTGGGCAGGACAGAGATTTTATTAGTAAATTCTATAATAAGCTTTCAAAAAACATGATCGAATACCTGGACCAGGTAAACTATGAAAACAAAAACTGGTTTCAAAATGATGCTGCCATCATGATTACAGAACAGGATTTTTTTGACAGACTGCTTTGGTGGGAAAAATTCAATAATTCCAATCCATCTTTTTTATTTGCCAAAGATGCCCAATATACCCAGAAATATTATTTGTATTTTTTACTGCATGGTATGGATAATACATTTCCATTCATGGATGTAGGAGATAAATTAATCGAGTACTTTAAGAATCTCTATGAATTAGCAGAAAAATATCCTGCTGAAACAGATTGTATTAAAATTATTAGAACTCAATATGAAATGATAAAGCGATCCGAAATGAAAGATAGTGAGGAGAGACAAGAATTTTTAAAGGAACTTCAACGTGAAAATAAAACACTCTCATTTAATTAATCCTCTAACAAAAACATAGGCTATTCAAGATCATTAGTCTGGATCAAAAATTTATGTATCCTAAATGAAAAAACGATATAAAATTTCATTAAGTATAGTATTCATTTTTATACTCTTGATTTCTGCCGGATATTTCTGGTTAATCAATGGATGGAAAAAATATCTTACAGAAGAGGAGTTAATTGCATATACAACGGAAACAAAAAAAGAACCTCCCCTTCCAAAGGAATATAAAGAGCTCTATTTCACTTTATATCCAAAGCAAAAAGATGCGTCTTTGACAATTGAATTAATAGAGAGATTGATACAAAATCTCTTTTATAAAAACGGTATGGGAACCGAACAAAATTGCTCTTGCGATGAAGCAGCTTATCAGGATATAATCTATCTTCTTAGACACAGAAAACCAACAAGAGAATATGACAGGTTACTGGCAATTAAGATAGGTTTTGGAATGGAAAAATATCTTAGCAATGAAGATTGCCTGAACCATCACATCAGATCGGAATATAGAGAATACAGCCATCTGAAAGAAGGTTATGGATTTGAAGGAAAAAATTTTGACGACTTAAACAGAGTAGAAATAATTGATTTTCTGATTGCAGTACGAGCACCATCTATATATTCACCTAGGCGCAGGCAGGAAAATTACATTAGAGCAAAAGAAGGGATTGAAGCTCGGTTAAAACAAAACAATTGACAATAGAATGACAGATTCTAGTAACATACAAAATACAGAAGACATTGATTTTATTCTCACCATGAATCCTCATGGATGGAGTACTTGCCGGATCTTTATTGGCGGGAATTCATATGAAGTAACAATCACTCACGTATTCGGAGATCCTTATTATGATTTTATCAAAGCATTATCCAACCTAATCGAAGGTCAGGAAAGTGCTACATTCTTTTGGTATGGCGAACCTGGAGGGGAGAAATTTGAACTAAGAAGAATAAAAGAGAGGAAACATATGCTGCACGTTGAAGTATCAGGGTTTAATGAGACTTTTGGAAAACAGATAAAAGAGCTTACCCCAACAGTAGAATTTGAAATACCATTAAAAAGATTTTTAATCATTGCTTATCTGCAGTTAAAAAAATCTTTCTTATTAATGAAAGATAAAATTTACAGTACCAACAGACAAAATGACTTCCCTTTTGACGAGTTCATTAAGTTTGAAAAGATTGTTAAAGATTACCTTTCGATATCCTAAACCTTTTAAACTAAACTTGGGGAAATTCATATTACAACGCCTTCAACGTAGAGACGTCATGCTGGCGTCTCATTTGGCAATCACAGCGGTCCTATCCAATTATAAACCCAAATAACTAACGGAAAAAAAATATGTAATCAAAATATTTATTGAAACGGAAAGCCTTACTATTATTGAACGTTTTGAGACGCCAGCATGGCGTCTCTACCAAACCCACCTTTCATAAATCTCCTTCACCAAATCTCTGATCACTAGTAGCAATACAATCAAATCTTTTTTTAGTAAGTTGAAGTTCGGGAAGTAAAAAATACCGGAAGATCTTTTCTTCCTGCTGCAGTTTCTGAATGCTATTACAGAGGGTTGAAAGCGGCATAAAAAAATACAATAAGCCTTCACGATGTCTTTTATTACGGAGGCTTATTGTTTTTAGTCTTAATGTTCCAGTGTGAATTAATTTCAAAATTTCATATAAAACTTATAATGGCCTTACAAGCTCTTCCTTCAATATCCACTTACAGAACCAAAGTTATCAAAAACAAACAAATCAATGATAATGAACTACATGACACTTTTATATCAGAACTCTCTTTGAGGATTGTTAAGATAGACAACATAAAGACTTCGATTAAGCCCAAGCCAAAGAGATAGCTTTTGAGTATATTTGTCCACACAAAACCTTATGGTTACAATAATTTATTCATCTTGCCCTTCTAGATTTTTGATTTTAAATTTTATGATTAAACTTTTTTCAAAATTAATTATCACTCTAGTCCTTAGCCTTTCTTTTTTCCACCTCCAGGCTCAATCATCCTGTGATACAACCAAAAAGGGAGACTGGAAAGTTATACGCTGCAAAAAGCAAGGAGCAACAATAGTAACTTCTGTTTATAAAGACAGAGGCCCGGTTCAAAAAGTTTATTGGGATGCGAATGGAAATTTAGAATCAGAAGAGTATACTTTCGTCAGTATAAATACAATCACCTATTCATGGAAAGCTTCTTATTATACTGATGGACAATTAAAAGAAGAAAGTTATTTCCTATTTCCCCAAGTAGAATGGCACCCAAATGGCAATTTGAGAAGCTTAAAGCATCAGTCTATATATGAACTAAAGTGGACACAGGATGGTAAATCTTATTATCCCAAAATCTATCGAAGAGACACATTGGGAGTTCCTAAAGACACTACTCAGGACAAGTATTGGATAGAGGACATATATACACGTTTTAACAATCCTAAAAATAAAAACCTAAAAATTTCACAAAACAAAACAAATGGCTATCATGCCAGCTACTATGACAATAAGCAGGTTAAATTTGAAACTGTAATTAAAAATGGCCGGCCCGATTCATACTTCAAAGCCTACTACCCTAACGGCCAATTAGCTATTGAATGGACATTAAAAGATGGAGTCCCTGACGGAAAATACACCTGGTATGAGGTAAATGGCAAAGTTAAAAGATCTGGTTTTTTTAAAATGGGTGTACCTTCAGGAATCTGGAAAGCATATAATGAAAATGGAATAATTGATAGCGAATTTGAATATGATAATTCTTTTCCTAAAAACGACAAGTTTACTTATAAAAAAACTTATGATACAGATGGAAAATTAAATATGCATCTTGTATATAAAAATGGATTACTTAACGGCCTCCAAAGAAACTACTACCCCAATGGCACAATAAGTTATGAAGTTGAAAAAACAGATGGCAAAGAGACAGGAGTATGCAAAAAGTATTATGAAAATGGCTCATTTAAAGAACAATCCTATTATGTAAAAGGAAAACTGGAAGGTCCTTTGGAGACCTGGCATTACAATAACCAAAAGGCTTCCATAACCCACTATAAAAACAACCAAAAACATGGGGAAAAGAAAAACTGGTACAAGAATGGCCAACTTAGCCTAAGTGGTTCCTATTTCTTAGATCAAGAAAATGGAAAATGGCAGTTTTTTGACACCACAGGAACACTAATAGAAGAGAGATCCTACGAAAAAGGTAACAGGATACAAGGGCCTAAGGATGTTCCGTGTTTCTGTTCTGACCAGATTGGCCATGCGATCTCTGGACCATTGTTATCGGAGAAGCTTGATTCGGTTCAACTTATAAAGTATGAATTTAAATTTCATGAAACCATCAGCAACTATCTAAGCAAGTTGCATTATCGAGGAGAATACCTTGCATTTCCAAAACCTGGTGGACCACCTTCAGATTTTCTCAACTTCGCAACATATAAGCAACTGGAAGTTGGAATTCCCGACAAACATGGAATAAAACTTATATTAAATCCTTGTTTAAATAAAGGTGAATTTAGTTACATAAAAATTTCTTATGTTAAAAACAAGGCCAATCCAGACCTTTCCGAAGCCACTCTGCTGATTCCGATGCTTGCTTTTAAATTTGACAGAACCATTTTAAAGCCAGAGATACAAGACCTGGACAGCAAAGCATACTTTAGAGTTGAATCACTTCACTATAGTAAAAGCGGAATTGATTTCAGGAACGCCGAGGCTGTGTGCTTTCCTAAATCTCAAATAGGAGTATCCAAACTAAACCTTAAGTTAGTAGATTTTAAACCATTAATCTACAGCTCAGAAAAACAACTAAACGAATACCAGCAAGCTGTTAATCTATATAAGAATCTTAATCCTGATCTGCTAAAACAAAAAACCTTTGCTGGCTTGATACAAGGGTTCGGCAACATTCAATTTACAATGCAGGATATTGAGTTAGATGTTCAGGTGAAAGATGTTATAGCAGAAAAAGACTTTCGTTGCAGGAACTCTTGTCATTGAGAATGTATCCAAAAACGGCAACAAACTAACAATATCTAACTCCGGGAAAGACATTAATACAACCCTTAATTCCATTAAAGAATATTTTCGTAACAATAGCATGGCTGTAGATATAACAGAGGATCTCAACTCAAAAAAACTTATTATAAAATTCTTATATAAGCGATCATAGACTAAGCCTATATAATCTTGCAAGCGCATGCTTTACAGCTTGCGCTTTTTTTATAAATAGGATTTGCTAATACGTCCCGATTGACTATCATAGTAATTTTATTCTCTACATTCCTTTAGAAAAAAGATCTCTCACCCCCACTGGTATGTTTTCCATCAGGAAAAAGAAATAACTATATTTGTATATTACACCGGATAGAAATCATATCCAGATATTTTCATAGTACAGGTCATGTCAGAAAAAAACAGACAAAAACAAGCTAAGCTACTTAGAATTTTCAGGAAGATCCATCGTGTGACTGGAGCCCTTTTATTCGTATTTTTCTTTTTTATATCTATATCCGGTCTGTTGCTAGCATGGAAAAAAAACAGCAATGGGTTAATTCTTGCAAAGTCTTACAAGGGAACATCAACCAACTTAAAAGACTGGCTTTCCATAGACAGCCTTCATCAACAAGCTTGTAAGATATTGCATGATTCTGTATCTGCTGACTTATCTCCGGAACTGGAGCGCATAGACATTAGAAAAGACAAGGGAATGGTGAAATTCGTATTTGCAGATCAATTCTGGGGCATTCAACTGGACGGGGCCACTGGTAACCTTTTACATATAGAAAGAAGACGTGCCGATTTTATAGAAAAAATTCATGACGGGTCAATATTAGATTATTATACAGGCTTGAGCAATAATGCGTTCAAGCTTATTTACTCAACTATCATGGGACTGGCCCTCCTGGTATTTACAATAACAGGATTCTGGCTTTGGTATGGCCCGATACAGATGAGAAAATCCAACCAGGCTGATACCCGGGTGCATGTCAGCAAAAAATCTTTGACCAACACTTGAGTGGTAAGACTTTTACTCCAAGTCACTTTAATTCCGTTTCATTGAGCCTGCACTTTGGCATTCTGTTTATTTATTCCATTTGGCAATGTTGCTAATCCTTCCCTTGCTCCTAACTGCATGGAATCTATCGCAGAGCTTGGCACAATAACAAATGTGGAATTTTTCTTTAATCCTTCGTAAAGCATATTCATGGCTCTTAAGTGTAAAGCAACAGGATCATTTGCATAAGTTTTCGCTGCTTCTCCAAACTTTTCAGCAACCTGCCTCTCCGAATCACCAAGAATGACTCTGGCTTGTCTTTCCCTTTCTGCCTGAGCTTGCATAGACATGGCATCTTCCAGTCCGGGAGGAATCAATACATCTTTCACCTCTACAGAATTTACCCTGATGCCCCAGGGTTCCGTACGTTCATCAATAATTTTTTGCAACACATCACTAATTTTATCTCTTCCCTCCAACATCTCGGAGAGCAAAGTTTTTCCAATAACATCACGTAATGCTGTTTGTGAAGCCCAACTAATGGCACTATGATAATCGGCAACTTCCAATGCCGCTTTTGTCGGGTCCAGAACTTTCCAGAATAAAACCGCATCTACACTGACAGGAACAGAATCTTTAGTGAGTGTTTTCTCTGCTTTGAATGAAGTCGTTATCACCCTTGTATCAATCCAATAAGGAATAGTTTCTATGATTGGAAAAATAAAAAACATACCGGGACCTTTTAATCTTCGAAATTTACCTAAATGCAACACGAGTGCCTTCTCCCATGGATTGGCAATTTTAATGGAAGATGAAACGATTATGGCAAAGATAAAAGAAAAAATACCGACAGAAACAGAGGCAGGAGACATGCCAAAAGCAGTAAACGCCAATGATATGCCTACAGTAAGGATAACAAAGAAAATTAACATGGGAACAGCGTTTGATGAGCTCATTTAATTTATTGAGTTTAAACCTACTAATCAATAATAACAATGCAATGAAAGGAAAAACCTAAAGCTATTAAAAATGTTCTGATGATTAATATTGATGGAAAAAAGTTAACACCCATGAACATTTTACTATTCAAACATTAAATAAAAATATCTTGAAAAGAGTCAATGAAAACAGCTTTTACTCATCCCCCTCCATCAAAAAAAATAACGCATTCCTATTATAAAAAATGAGACGATAAGCATTGACAAAATAAGAATCTTAATCTACCAGAACATTAGCTGGCTGTTTATCCTTTAACCAGAAAAAAATACATCCCTATAAGAATCTGGTAAGCGGGCAAGTTTTTACCCTCACTATAAACTGAAAATGCCGGTTCTATAAAAATATTAACTATTGCATTCCCTGCTTTAAAGATTTGACCAATTCCAACTCCCAATGGGATAAGTGTTTTTTTATTGTTAAAATCAAAGATACAAGTAGCTCCCATACTTCTTCCATATAATCCATTCCCTATACTCAATAGCAACGCAGGTTGGAACGTAAGATAACCACCATTATCCTGTCCTGCTATATTGCCAAAGACAGAAGTCCGATAAGTAACTAATCCTCCGGCAATAACTCCTGATGGAGTGACATGAGCTATGAGAACACTTCCACCGAACTGCCACTGATCCACGCCAAGGATTGAGCTAGTTGCGCTGGGAATACTAAGTAAAGGTCCTATTCCAAAATGAACTCTTGCACTATCATTAGTCAGACGAATTATATCAAAGATATTAAAATTACCAATACCTGACTTATACCCTGCAGGAGTAGCAACAGAAACAAATGGAAGAGTAACTCTCACCATATGTCTCCTATTTGCAAAAACTCCGCGAAGAAGCAATACATTTCCTACCTCTGTCACTCCCTGAATTTTTGGGGAATAATAATTATCGATGTTTAATGCACGGAAGTTTTTCCGGGGACTACCAAATCCTTTAAAAGGATTTGGTGTTTCATGATTCATCTTAGATGGAACAGTGCTTTGAACAGGTTCCGGACTGGAATAGGTATTGGTTTGCGCGATAACTATTCTTGAAAAAAGAATTACTCCAATAAACATGAAGCTCCATTTCATCTATTCAACCAATTTAAAAAAAGATATGTTCTAAAAAAAACAAACAATAATGGCAAATATATGTTTATAGATTACCTCAAGCCATTCATTTTTTTATAAGAAAGTTCTCTTATTACATTAAAAAAGCCTATTTAAAAAATCACCATCAACAATAAACAAATGCCCATAAACATCATCAGCAATGATGAGGATGAAAATTAATACAACCATAGTGAGATCGGCAAGAGATGCCTTTAATAGAAATATCATATCATCCCACTATTCAAAGTAAAGTTACAAACATATCAACCAGCCCTGATTGACAACTTGTTCTTAAAAAGACCAACAACTATGGCTATAAAAATAATTTACCGATATTGTGTACTTATCAATACAAAACAGAATTTACACATTAAAAAATGGATGGCTACCAGATAGAAAGACTTCAAATCAATACGTTTATTGTTATTAGCATTTCAATTATTGCAGCGATTCAATTCGCAATCATGTACAAGTTTGGGTTAAAAGGAGGAATCATTTTCGGACTGACATTTTCCTTTTTATTCTCTTTTGGATTTCAGTTATTTCTTGCTTGGGCCAAAGGCATGGGGGACAGCAAAGGGACAGGTCCTTCGCGTGAGTTTGAAATTATTTCTTCACAACTATTAATTTGCATTGGCTTGTTCGCTGTTTATAGTTTTGGAATGTATTTCTACATTACTTACCTCAAAACAGGCATCCTTAATAAGCCCGTATTTTTCTCCTGGCTTGCAGTATTTGTTGGTGGTCCTGTGTTGTACTATGGAATAGTTACTATCCGACACTATTCGATTCAATCAGATCACATTAAGAATTATGTAAAAGCCAACATTGAGATATTACACTACAATGAGCTTCCCCTTTTCATTGAACCTCTAGAGGTTACAAACACCACTAATGGAAAAAAATCTTCTATCTTTATTGGTAATCAAAGCTTGTATCATTCTGAAGCATCACTCAAACAAGTAAATATCCGTGACAAAATCAGAATGAGTAATCCGGCAGAAAAACCTGATAACACATTTATTCCCCTCAATTCAGACAAGCTGTTGATCTCCTGGTACTCGCCGGTTGAAGACACCTATTATACCGGCACCATTGATTTCCCTTTTAATGATTTTAAAATAAACAAATATCCGGATGACATTGCAAGACTGAATCTTCAGATAGAAATTCTGCCAACCGGAAAAGTGAATATATACACTACAAAGAATAAACACCGGCATACTTATCAGATAAAGCCTAAAGAGATAAGCGAACAAGAAAAGACAAAATTTATTGAGCTTATTCATCTTTATAATGCCAACATAAAGCAAAACATCTTTACGGGTAATCTTACCATTGAAGAAAATAGCAAAAGGCTCAAAGCAAGAATTGACCTGGAAGAAAGTGTATTTCCGATAGCATACACTATTAAAGGCCCGGGAGAGTTAAAAAGTATTTATTTTGAAGACAGACAATTTTGGGGATACGACTATACGTATAGCCAACTAAATACCTTTAGCCCTAAGCTCCTCCCTCAGAATATTACTTTGTATTTCACTAATACCGGAAAAGAAAGTTTTCTAAGAACCTATTTATTCTTAGATAAGGAAAAATTATTTAACGCCATTCAAACTCTGACAAAAGGAAGGAAAGATACACCTGTTGAAATTTTAATCTCCATTAAAGACAGCAATAAAGAAAACATTGAAATTACATTAAAGGAAAATAATCAATCTATAGTCTTTTCTGATTGGGAAACGAATATTGTAAAAGGTGATTAGATTCTATAGTTTTTTTTATAAAAGACGCGAGGCATCTTTCTTTGTTCAGAATTATAATCCATTAATCAAAAAAGAATTGATTCTATTAAAAAAATAAAACGGTAGATATTTATAGTCAATCTATTGGTATCTATAAATCATTACATGAGAATATATCAAACAGTTAAGATAGGTGAACACCACACCAACCATTGTGAAGATTATGCAGTGATAGAAAGTATTGGCAATCAGAAAATGTTATTCGCCTTAATGGACGGATGTACAATGGGGACTGACAGTTACTTTGCTTCAACCCTTGTAGGAAAGCTCTTAAGAAAAATTGCCGTTGAAAGAAGTTATCAGACCTTATACGATAAAGAGAAAAACAGTTCTATTGAAGATGATATAAAAGAAATTTTAAAGCTTTTAATGCTGAACCTAAAGCAGGTGAAAAACACTTTATTCCTTAAAGACGATGAACTTTTATGCACATTAGTACTATTGATTATAGATTTCAGCAGCAACACAGGCCAAATATTCGTTATTGGAGATGGTGTCGTATGTATCAATGGCAATATAACAGAATTTGAACAGGATAATATACCGGATTACTTAGGGTATCACCTCGGAGAAGATTTTGAAGATTGGTATAAAAAACAAAAACAAGTTATTACTATTAATGATATCCGCGACATAAGCATTAGTAGTGATGGAATATGTACCTTTGAGAGCTTGGACAAAAGGAAATCTGATATCACAATAGATCCGG
Organism: Sporocytophaga sp.; assembly: GCA_024707265.1. Lineage (GTDB taxonomy): Bacteria > Bacteroidota > Bacteroidia > Cytophagales > Cytophagaceae > Sporocytophaga. The sequence goes on from JANQAB010000003.1 coordinate 1,019,966, forward strand.
TGAACTACCTCTTATTAGACAAAGAGCATTATGAAATAAAAAACATGCTTACCAAGAAAATAAACAATCTTGAAGAAGTTTATGGATTAAGACCAACAGATGACATCTCTATCATCAGAATAATTAATAACAATTGAACACATAGAAAATTATCTGATTCGATATTTGTTCCAATATCCAACAATCTTTAATACGAATTTATTCTCATAAAAAAAGGAATGCCCTCCTTGAGCATTCCTTTCTGTAAAAAATAAAACCTGTATTAAAGAACTGAAAGTTTTTTAATCTCTACACCTTTAGCTGTTCTGATCTGTATGGTATAAAGACCAGGAGTCAAAGATTTCACATCGATCTTATTTCCTGAGAAAGACAATTGAGTTAAACTTCCATCCTGGCTATAAGCATTGACATTTAAAATTTCTTCATTACTGTTAAATGTAACTTCAGAAAGCGTTGATGGGTTAGGATATAAATTATTTACCTCAACAGCCTCATCGAAATCACCTGCTTCTCTTGAGCTGCTGTTTATTGTGGTCCAGTAGTCATAGAGTACTGCTGCTCCAACATTCAGAATACTGCCTTTATCAGCATATTTTCTTGATAAAATCACTTTACTTCCTTCAATGTCTACGTCATAACCGAAGTTGTCACCGGCCTCTGTAGAGCTTCTTGTCTTCTTCAGATTCCAGCCATTCCATTCCTTTAAGTAAAATCGAACAGCACTCGCATTTCCTGGAAATTCATTATGATCTACACCAATTATCGCCTGTACATTTTCAATAGCAACTGAAGAGGCTTTTAAATTTGAGATCTGATAAGGAGAACTATTACCCTGAAGGTCCAAAATAAACACACTTCCTGTGCCATTGTGTCCGGGAGCACTTATGATAGCTGTATTATCTGATATATCAACCTTATCACCTAGTTTAGATCCGGGATATGTATTTATAAGCGAAGGAAATATACTTGAATTAGACCAGCTTCCGCCATTTTTAGTATAAATATAGGCACGGCCACCATTACTAAACGGAGCTCCAACTATTAGCCTATTATTGTGAAAAGCAATAGATTTACCAAACTTTCCGCCAACAGACTGAACAGTCGGTGTAAGTCTTTGTTTCCTAACCCACTGCGAACCGTTAAATTCATAGATAAAGACCGATCCAAAAGCAAGGCCATTGATTGTTGCATCCGGGGAGCCTATAGCAAGTGTTCCATAGCCATCCAATGCCACCTGCAATTCACTAGATATCACAATATCCGGATCATTTATGGTATAGGTGAACGAATTATTCCAGACTCCGTTCGTTTTACCTGCAATAAAAACACTTGGTCTTGTACCTTGAATAGGCATATATCCTGTAGCTGTTGCAGCAAGAAAATGACCATTTATTGCAACAGAACGTCCCAGGTTTGCAGTGTTATACGTTGAACCTGTAAGCTTATAACTTCTATGCAAAACACCGTTATTATAAAGGTAAACTGCACCTGCATAATTTTTTTCCTGAAGAAGTCACGACTCCATCTTCGTAGGCCCCAAGCGCAGAATATCCGTTAGATTGTGCCACGCTCTCCCCCATATGTGCGTAAGGCGTATTAGAAGTGTTGATCATGTGGATTTGAGCAAAAGAGGACAGCGACATAGCTCCCACGATCAGGCTTAGTAAAGTAAATTTTTTAAATTTCATAAGCTATTAATTTTTGGTTTCGTCGAATATAGCCCTTGAGCCTATGAACTTAATATCCGATTTTACATACATAGCTTTTGAATTAATAAAAGCATCACCTCACTGAATAATTGCTCACAGACTATCAACGAGTTACAACATCTATTAATATCAAAAGCACCTAAATGAGGAAACAATCTCTGTTTAAAACCCAAAGGATTTCCTTCAACTTCCTGGGGAGAAATATATCAGAAAACTGATGGAGTTTGCGACTTACTTTAATTTAAACAGGCTCTTATAACCTAACTTTACAGGCACAGAACAGGCATATCCAAAGTAGTTTTGCCTTGTAACAAAAGAGTAGCGAAAGAACTAAAAGAAAAATCAATAACAAAAAATAAGGGATGCATTCAAGAGCACCCCTTATCATATTTTTAAAAAAAACTATATTAAAGAACTGAAAGCTTTTTGCTTTCAACACCTTTAACTGTTCTGATCTGCAAAGTATACAAACCTGGAGTCAAAGATGTCACATCAATCTTATTTCCGGCGAAAGATAATTTAATAGAGCTTCCATTCTGGCCATAAGCATCCACTTGCAAAATTTCTTCACTACTATTAAATGTAACTTCAGAAAGCGTAGATGGATTAGGATATAAATTATTTACATCAACAGCACCTTCAAATTCTTCGGCTTCTCTTGAGCTGCTGTAGATAGTGCTCCAGAAGTCATAAGATACTCCAGCTCCAACATTTGGAATACTGCCTTTATCAGCATATTTTCTTGATACCAAAACTTTGCTACCTTCGATATCCACATCATATCCGAAGTTATCTCCAGCTTCAGTGCTTGTTCTGGTTTTCTTCAGATTCCAGCCATTCCACTCTTTAAAGTAGAACTGAACAGCTGTTGCATTTCCAGAATACTCAGCATTATCAACTCCAACCACAGCCTTTATATTTTCAATAGCAACAGAAGCAGCCTTTAGGTTCGAAATCTGAGAAGAAACGACCCACTGATTATTACTCAACTCTAAAAAGAAAACACTTCCTGTACCGTTATGTCCTGGAGCACTTACAATAGCAGTATTGTCAGAGATATCCACTTTATGACCCAGGTTAGCACCTGCATAAGTAATCCCACCTGTAGGGAATACATTTAATTGGTTCCATGTTCCGTTTTTAGAATAAGTATATACTCGGCCACCACCACTCTGCGGGGCTCCAACTATCAACATATTATTATGAAACGCAATGGCTCTTCCGAATTTGCCATCAACAACCTGGTTCGGAGGTGTAAGTGTCTGTTTTTTGATCCACTGTGAACCTACAAATTCATAGATAACAACCGCTCCTGTCCTAACTCCATTGATTTCCGTCCCTGGGGATCCGATCGCAAGTGTTCCATAACCATCCAAAGCCACTTGTAGTTCAGTAGTTATTGCTACTTCCGGGTCAGTTATGCTATAGCTGAAGTTATTGTTCCATACACCGTTGGTTTTACCTGCAATATATACACATGGTCTTGAACCTTGAGTAATAATAACTCCTGTAGCAGTTGCGGCAATAAAATTACTATTTAATGCAACAGAACGACCTACGTTTGCATAGCGAAGCGAATCTGCTGTAAGCATGTAACTTCTTTCAAGAACACCATTGTTGTTATAAAGGTAAGCAGCACCTGCGTAGGTTTTACCTGATGGGGTCATTACGCCATCTTCGTATGCTCCGAACAAGGAGTATCCACCATATTGTGCCACACTCTCTCCCATGTGCGCATAAGGCACATCAGATGAGTTTATCATGTGGGTTTGAGAAATAGCAGAAAGCGACATCGCCCCCACCATAAGATTCATTAGAGTAAATTTTAATAATCTCATAAATTATAATTAGTTTCCGGCGAATATAGCCCATGAATCCAATAGCTTTAAATAAGATTTGCATAAGTATCATTTGAGTTTATAAAGGAATAGTCTCAATGCATTATTGTATTTTTAATACTACCTTTTGTAGGCATCCATCTATAAAAAATTGAACTAGATAGCTTGAAGCAATAAAAAATATGGATTATTTGTTTTATGAATAAATAACATTTTTATGAAGTATTTATTTACTCTTTTTTATTTACCGTTATTTCTATTTATGAGCAAACCAGTTTTTGCTCAGAGCAGCATAAGCCTGGGAGCAAAGGCAGGACTTGGCATCAGCATTCCTACTCTGGCAGCAAAACACAGTATCAACAACATCAACTATGAATTAAAAGGTAATGCGTTTTATTCAGCCGGATTCTTAGGACAGTATATTCTGGGAGACCGGCTGGGGATTGAAACAGGGACGGTAATCAGCTACCAGCAATACTCCCGAAAGGATTTAAGGAATTCTTTAGGAAGCCTATTTAGCATAGATTCATCCATCGGAATTATTGATCGCCAGGTTCCGATTCAGATATTCTACAATTTCAATCATCCTACTAATCCTTACAAAAATTTCAAAGTTACCTCAGGATTGTCTATTGACTGGCTTGAAATTGCATTTTTAAATCAAAGCTATCATAACCTCTTTATTTCAAAATTTCTTGCAGAAATAAGGATCGGAAGTGAAGGCAAAAGGTTCGGAAGGGTTGAATATGGATTGCAGTACCAATATTCTTTAGGAGGTTTTCATCAATTTACCGCGGCTGGAAACAAAACCGGGGAATCATTGAGTATCAAATACAGCCTTATAAGTTTTAATTTTTATTATTTCTTTTTCAACAGAGATTTATCTGACAACTAGCTGAATTTCCAGTTCATCAAACTTAAACTTTCACTATTACAACCTTTAGCAGAACCTAATTGTGATATTACTTTCTTTAAATAAATATTTCCTCTGAAAAGACAAACTAAATGTAGCTCCTATTTTTATCGTCAGATATATACTCCTATTATTTATCAGAAAAGATAACTTCCCTCCTTCAGTTAAGTTATATCTGATATTAATAGTGTATGAAAAACTTGTTAGGGATTTTAGGATCTATACTTTCTTCGATTCTTATTTTCTTTCTCCTATTATGGGGGACACTGGCAATATACTTTTCCAATCTTCCGATATTTGTCTTACGCCTTGTCCTAGCCATACTATTCCTGGCATTTGGAATCTGGGCCATTTGGATTAGCAGACAGCCCAAGTGGATTTTTATTTTTGCTATGGCCTATGTGGGGCTCATTGTCTGGTGGTTTACAATTAAACCTTCTCATAAAAGAGAATGGCGTCCGGACGTTGCCGTGATGCCCAGGGCAACAATCAATGGAGACACCATTCACATATCAGGTTATAGAAACTTTATATATAAATCTTATAATGACTTTACCGTTCGGCTGGAAGAGCGAGACTATCTGCTTTCCCACCTGACTTCCGTAGACTTTTTCATCTCTTATTGGCATGTAGGACCAGTAGGCCATACGTTTGTCAGTTTTAATTTTGACAATGCCCTACCTCTTTGCATATCCATAGAAACACGACCAGAAGTTGGGGAAGGTTTTGCTCCTATTGCTTCACTTTTTAAGCAGTTTGAGTTGATCTATGTGGTCGGAGATGAAAGGGATATTGTGGGTGTTCGTACCAATCACAGACACGAAGAAGTATACCTTTACCCTATAAAAATCGCACCTGAAAACGCCCGAATGCTTCTATTAATCTATTTATCAAGAGTTAATCAACTGGCAGATCATCCAGAGTTTTATCACCTTCTGAGTAATAACTGCACGATTAATATAATTCGCTATGCGAACAAGGCAGGACGAAAAGGTCGCTTTAATTTATATCATTTCCTGAATGGATTTATTGATCAGTATCTTTATGCTGCTGGTTTTATTAATACCACAATACCTTTTGAAGAGTTGCGTAAACTTTCAAAGATTAACGATGTCGCCCAGGCAGGAGAAGGTGAACATTCTCAGGACTTTTCGAAACACATTCGTGTGAATTTGCCAAGAGTTGAAAAGTAATTAGGAAGGCACGACTATCATAGATAAAACTACAACCATTATTATCAACACCTTAACTACTCTCTTCTCTATACATATTTAATTCCCCCTAAAGCTGGCACTTCTTTTGTTGAACTTTTGTCAAATTGCTTAAGCCTTTTTTTAAAGTTCTACCTATGAAGATCAATCTTTTAGTTATCCTTTTTCTCCCGCTGACTTTATGTTCTGCCTTTGCTCAAACAAACTTTCATGATCGATTAGCCGACTCTGCCCTAGTTTTAACCAAACAAAAGGTTGTATATGATCCGACGTATTTTGTGATTAAATACCCTAATGGAGATGTTCCTGATGGTAAAGGTGTATGTACAGATGTTGTAATACGAACATATAGAAAGATGGGCATTGACCTTCAGAAAGAAGTGCATGAAGACATGAAAGTCAACTTCAGCAAATATCCCAACAAATGGGGACTTGCAAAGCCAGATAAAAACATAGACCACAGGCGCGTACCTAATCTCATGGTGTTTTTTTCAAGACATAACAGCTCACAACCTATTTCTCAAAATCCGAAAGATTATCTGCCGGGAGATATAGTTTGCTGGAACTTATATGGTGCTGTAACGCATATAGGTATTGTGGTTAAAAACAAATCTGCCGATGGACAAAGGCATCTGGTAGTTCATAATATAGGAGCAGGACAGGTTATGGAAGATTGTTTATTCAGCTACAAAATTATCGGGCATTACAGATATAAAAAGTAAAAATGTAAACCAAAGACCTGAATAATTTTTGTAGTATTTTATTTAAAGTAGGTTTTCTATTTGCTTAAGCGAGACGCTTAAAATATTTTGGGTACAAGCGAAGACGCTTGCACCAGCTTCAGCCTCCCCAAAGAAGGATAAGCATATCGTTTCAAATTAAACATATTAGTCAATTACCAGGGTATAAGAAACTTGATGCATGTTATTTTTCTTATATTCCCATTCTCCTCTTTGCCTCCAGTCTTTCTGGAACAAAGTGTCATTTACAAAAATTTCAAGCTTCTTAAAAGACGTCATCTCTTTTTTATAAAAATCATCTGCAAAATCTCTCTTTTATCTTGAAGGACCATATTTGATCCATTCGGAGGGATTTCATAGACATATAAACTATCCTTTTTCTAATTATCAGGAATAAATTTTATTGTCAGTTTATCTTTTAATTATTCACTATCACGTAATCGATGCCGCTTATTGGATCGTAAAAACAGGAGCTGAGAAAAAAGAATAAAATTGCGTAGATTTTTTTCATATAAAAAATTATTACTCAACAGGCTTTAAAAGTCATATGTCGACAACTGATAAACAGTAATATGAATCCTCAAATTTTAGTCTTCAACTTTAAAAATTTCAGAAGTATATTTATACTCGTCAAAATTAGAACTTGTCAACTGTATATAAGAATGTTCTTTTGCATGAAGTATTCTTACTGTTATCAGGGCATTTTTAGGAAACCTCGGAAATAACCTGACAGAGTTTTTTGCAGGACGTAGTGTATAAATACTGTCACTTTTCCAGTTTACAATAAACACAGCTTGCACTCCGATTTTTTCCATAAACTCAATCTGACGGTTTCCCCTTCGAATGATAACATAATCACCATCCGTGTCTGACGGCACCTTGAATTTTCCGTGTCTGAATCTTTTTTAAATCGGAAGTTTGTCCAAAAAGGCTTAAGGAAAACAATAAGAATGCGGTAGTAAAAAGTAATTGTTTCATTAAAGTCATTTTGATTTAGCCATACAATTTAATGAATTTTAAATAAAAAAGTAACTCCACAGATTCTCAATCATTTACAACAGGAGCACATTCATATAAAAAATAAAATAATACTATTAGGAAGTATGTCACCCAACCAATACCAATATAAAAACAAAAGGACTGTTGCGAATACAACAGCCCTTCTACCTATATAATTAATTGTTAACAATTAATTTTTAATCACCTTAAACGTTTTAGTTTCATTTATGATTACAAAATACATTCCTGGTCTTTGCTCTGAAAATGGTACTACTAAATTATCGTTTTTCCCTTCGAATTTGCTTATCAGTTCTCCCATAGCATTGTATACCGCTACAGAACTCAGTCCCTGAGTGGCTTTTATGTTTAAATGATCCTCTACAAGGGTAGGATAAACTTCAAAAGCCGTTTCAGCATTACTCTTCCCTTCAACACTGGTAATGGTGCAAACATCTTTCAATGCAGGCAACTCATCTAAAGTGAGAACATAATCATTCGCAAAGTTTTTCTTCCACAAATTCCAATCTGTATACGCTGTAATGTTCCCACTTGCATAATCGCCATACCAGGGCATGTACCATGACCATGCTGCTTCATCTCTTATCAGCAGATCAGCATCGGGACTTGCCTCCACTTCAGTAAGCGCCAACATCTTCTTGCCCTGATACCTGTCATTTAAGGCATTAAACTTCAATATCTGAGAGCCATGATCTCCATTTACATTGTAAAGGTCAACACCAACCATATCTACATAATCATCTCCCGGATACCATTGCTCATCATTACCATTGTTTGTCCATACCCATATCAGGTTTCTCAAACCATGTACGTTCACCATTCTGTCGTACATCAATCTCCACAACTTTTGTAAATCACCTCCTGATTTTGCACCCCACCAGAACCAGCCACCGGCAGCCTCATGCAGAGGTCTCCATAAGACAGGAATATTATTATTCTGGAACTCAAGGAGCCTTTGGGATATAACATCGATATCGTTCACCATAGCTTTATATTCAGCTGAAGACGGGTCGTTTACTTTGGAGATATCAAAGTCCGTCACTTCATTCGCAGGTTTCTTATCATCAGGCGCGTAGAACACTTCCGTTTTTCTCATTGGATCCCTCCAGTGCCACATCAATGTTACAATACCATTTTTTGCTGCCCAGGTTTTAGCATCCTTAAGATTTAACTGCTCATCATACCAGGTATACCCCCTGTTATTATGCATAAAGTCCAGCCCTATAAGGCCTGGCTCCTTACCTGTCTGTGTCTTTAATTTGTTTGTTTCATCAAAGCTGTTTAGAGTCATTACTCCGGAAATGATTTTCTGACCATAGTTCTGGAGCAGATAATTATAAAGACAAGCTGCTTCATCAGTAGGATTTGGAGTAGACAAAGTTTGTGTCAGGTTGAATCTGGCTCCTGCTACTTCTTCCAGTTCTATATAATCAATATTGATCCAGCCCCAGCTCTTTTTAATTTCAATCACATGGGTACCAGCAGTAAGTTTCTGATTTGAAACAACTTTAATTTTCACATACTCAACCTCTGTGCTGGTAAAATCTACAGACAGAGAATTGGGAGTCCCTGGGTCTAAAGTTAAAGTATTGGTTTTATTGCCATTCGGAGAGGCTACCATTAAATAGATATTGTAATTCGCGGCTTTGCTGATTATGGCATCGACTTTAAAGCCACTATCTTTTGTAGCTACAGCTTTACCTCCTGAACAAGATGCACATGTAATCACTTCAGCCCCGTTTGTCAAAGGTGTTAGAGTGCCCTCCTCTGCTTCCAGCTTAGCGGAAAATTGCTGCTCTACTTCTTCAAGCTCAATGTAATCTATATTTACCCAGCCCCAGCTTTTCTCAAAAACGAACGTATGGGCTCCTGCTGAAAGTTTGAGGTTGCTCATTACTTTCACCCTTAAAAAGGCTGTATTTTCAGTCAGCTCTAGTGAGGTTGTAAGATCATCAAGTTTTATCGTATTGATCTTCGGACCATAAGGAGCACCGACTTTGATATATAGATTGTACTTTGCTTCTTTAACAACGGTAAGAGGTAATGTAAACCCAGACTCTCTGGTGGATACAATAGCACCATTTGAGCAGCTGTCACAGCCCTGAACAATTGCAGGATTGCTTGTTGCCGGTGCGAGTGTGGCATTTTCTGCCTCAAACTTCTGACCGTAAACCTGTCCTGCAAAAAAGAGAACGGAAAACAGAATTAAAGATTTGGTAAATTTTAGAATCATATTTTATCTGTTGTTTTTTTATTAATGATCTTTTTATTCAATTGTGCCATTTAACCCTCCAAGGAACAACCACACCCAAAAACCTTAAAACCAACCACATACACCAAAAACTCAAATCCCGAACCAGAAATTATATTATTTGACTTATAGAGGGTATGTATGAAAGGTCATTAAGTAAACAATCAAATATTGCAAAACATGATTTTTTTATAAAAAACAATATTTAACGGAATACAAAAAAGATAATTCATTTATTCTAATATGAAGACCATCAGACCAGCTTAAGAAGGTTGGTTTAAACTAAGGAAATAAATCCTTTATTAACTTCAGATGTTTTAGCAGTTGCTCCATAGTTGAAAGACTTTAGAAAAAACGATGTATTGAACCTTCCTTCTGAGAAACTGCTTTCATATGCCAGTCCCATGCTGAGCTATTTAAAATTCTGGGCGACCAATAGCCCTCGGTGTTCTTTGTGAGAAAAGGATCTCTGTCAGTTCTGTTTTAGTGCGTACCACATATATCTGAACTTCAAATCCATGAATATCCTAAACAGGATATCTTTCAATTTTTTAAAATAAAAATTCAAAAAACGTTACCTCCGGAAAATTCAATGGTATTAGCAATACAATTGAACACATCTTTAAACGATAACGATTAATACATATAACATGAGAAGAAGTATACAGTTACTCTTAGCCTCAATTGTTTTATTAACTGCTACCATTGCCCACTCCCAGGACCAGTGCAAAGTAGTAGGCTGGGCCACTCAGAACGGTAGCGTAACCGGAGGAGGTTCCGCAACCCCTAAAGTTGTTAGCACTTATGCAGATTTGAAATCCGCGCTCACTACAGCTTCAGTAAAAGTAGTACATGTACAAGGTACAATCACCTTCCCTACCAATGGCCGCATCACCATTCAGGACCAGACCGGAAAAACCATCATCGGACTGCCAAATTCCAAAATGGTTTCAGTAGACATGACAGCAAGCGGATCAGGAATTTTTTATATCAAGAGATGTACAAACTTTATCATGCGTAACCTGACATTTGAAGGTCCGGGAGCCTATGATGCTGACGGTAATGATAACCTTACTCTTGAAAACTGTCAGAATTTCTGGGTAGACCATTGTGATTTCAGAGATGGGATGGATGGAAATTTTGACATCAAAACAGCTTCTGACTATATATCTGTAACCTGGTGTAAATTCAGTTATCTAAAACCACCAAAGTCAGGCGGCTCCGGAGGATCTAACGACCATAGATATACAAACCTTATCGGGAGTTCTGATGGCGCTACCGGTGATGATGGAAAATTGAGAGTTACATTTCAATACTGCTGGTGGGGACAAGGATGTGTAGAAAGAATGCCCCGGGTTCGCTTTGGGAAAATACATCTTGTAAATAATCTCTTTAACAGCACAGTTTCTAAAAGCTGTATCAGGGCAGGATACAAGGCCGATCTATTAATAGAAAGCAATGTTTTCATCGGTGTAACCAAACCAATTGATCTTTACGAAAATGACTTTAAGGCTGTCACAGAAAGAAACAACATATTCACCAATACCAGTGGAAATACAAAGGGTAGCGGAACTGCATTTACACCTCCTTATTCTCTAACTATTTCAGCTGCAAGTAATGTACAAAACCTTGTTACGAATACTTCCTGCGGAGCTGGTGCTACGCTTGACGGACCTACGCAATGTGGTTGCGGAACTCCACCGGTAAATCAATCTCCTACTGCAACTATAAATTCATCTGCATCTACTGTTTGTGCCGGAACAAAAATAACGTTAACTGCCACTGCAAACGATTCAGACGGGAGTATTTCAAAAGTTGATTTTTACAACGGCTCAACCTTGTTAGGCTCTGACAATTCATCACCTTATACTTTTGACTATACTCCTGGTTCTGCAGGTACTCTATCTCTTAAAGCGGTGGCAACTGACAACGCAAATGCTACAGGTGAGTCTTCTGTTATAACTGTAACCGTATCAGCATTGCCGACAGCCATCATAACTTCAGCCACAAGCAGTTTCTGTGAAGGAGAATCTGTTGTTCTGACTTCAAGCTCAGGAGCTTCCTATATCTGGAAGAATGGAAGTTCACAGGTAGGAACCGGTTCGACCTATGCTGCCAAAACTGCCGGTGCATATACTGTCGAAGTCACTAATTCCAATGGCTGCAAAGCTACTTCAGCAGTAAAACAAATTTCCGTAAATGCACTACCTACAGCGATTATCACAGCTACGGCAAGCAGCTTTTGTGAAGGAGCTTCCGTAACACTTACAGCAAGCTCAGGATCTTCTTACAGATGGTTGAACGGATCAGTTCAGGTAGGAACCTCATCTACTTACGAGGCTAATACTGCAGGAGCGTATACAGTAGAGATTACTGACCCCAATGGATGCAAGGCGACTTCTCAGGTGAAACAGATTTCCGTAAATGCATTACCTACAGCTAATATTACAGCTCCGGCAAGCAGCTTCTGTGAAGGGGCTTCCATAACACTTACAACCAACTCAGGATCTTCTTATAGATGGTTGAACGGATCAACTCAGGTGGGAACCGCATCTACCTACACTGCTAATACGGCAGGAGCATATTCAGTTGAGATTACTGACGCCAATGGATGCAAGGCGACTTCTCAGGTAAAACAGATTTCTGTACATACCCTGCCTACAGCTGTCATCACTGCCCCATCCAGCAGCTTCTGTCAAGGTGAATCTCTTATTCTTACAGCCAGCCCTGGAGGTACTTCCTATCAGTGGTATGAAGGACAAAGTAAAAAAGGTGTAAATCCTCTCTATGAAACAAAATCGGCAGGAATTTATACTGTGGAAATAACAGATGCTAACGGATGCAAAGCAACTTCAGCGCCTGCTCAGATTAATGAAATCCCTTCGGAAGTATGGTATCAGGATACAGATAACGATGGACAGGGAGATGCTGAAAATTCTCTTAGCGCATGCGCACAGCCTGTAGGTTATGTTGCCACAGCTGGTGATGAATGTCCTAATGACCCGGATAAACTAGTTCCCGGAAATTGCGGCTGCAATAAATCTGAAACGGAATGTGTGACATCAACAACAGGTGCTATAAAGTCCGGCTTCAGTGTCTCACCTCTGCCATTTGACAACTTCACGTCTATAAGTCTTGAAAATAAAGGATCCATAGAGTCCATCACCATCATATCTGCTTCAGGAGCCATAGCAGAAAAAAATTACAGGGATTCATTCAAATGAAATTATTATAGGCGAAACACTTGCTCCTGGATTCTATTCAGTAATCGTTCAGACTGAAACGGAAATTATTTCAACAAAGATTATCAAGAGATAATCGGGATTTATCAGATTAATAAGATTTGTATTCTTAGAAACTATAATTCTCTAAATACTTGTAAACGCAATTCAGTATTCAAACTAAAGATTTTGAATCTGGATTTATGGGATTTATCAGATTAACAGGATTAGTTTTTCTTAGAAATTTACACTTCTCTAGACTTGTAACCTTTATTCAATATTCAAATTAAAAAAGTAAACCCAATTTCAGCACCAGGCAGAAAATCAAATCCAATAAATCCATTAATCCCATAAATCCCGATTCAAAATTAGAATCTGGATTTATGGGATTTATCAGATTAACAGGATTAGTATTCTTAAAAACTATAACTCTCTAAATACTTGTAAACACATCTCAGTATTCAAACTAAAGATTTTGAATCTGGATTTAAAGGATTAATCAGATTAACTAGATTAGTTTTTTTTATCAACTACAATTTGCAGACCTTGTAAGCTCATTTCAGTATTCAAACTAAAAACTGTAAACAAATTTCAGTACCGGGCTGAAATCAAATCCAATAAATCCATTAATCCTATAAATCCCGATTCAAAATTAAATCTGGATTAATGGGATTAATCAGATTAACTAGATTCGTTTTTTTTATCAACTACAATTTGCAGACCTTGTAAACTCATTTCAGTATTCAAACTAAAAACTGTAAACAAATTTCAGTACCGGGCTGAAATCAAATCCAATAAATCCATTAATCCTATAAATCCCGATTCAAAATTAAATCTGGATTAATGGGATTAATCAGATTAACTAGATTAGTTTTTTTTATCAACTACAATTTGCAGACCTTGTAAGCTCATTTCAGTATTCAAACTAAAAACTGTAAACAAATTTCAGTACCGGGCTGAAATCAAATCCAATAAATCCATTAATCCTATAAATCCCGATTCAAAATTAGAATCTGGATTTATGGGATTTATCAGATTAACAGGATTAGTTTTTTTTATCAACTACAATTTGCAGACCTTGTAAGCTCATTTCAGTATTCAAACTAAAAACTGTAAACAAATTTCCGCACCAGGCTGAAATCAAATCCAATAAATCCATTAATCCAATTAATCCCGATGCATCATTAACAGAAAATTATTAGATTCGGGGCTTATTGAGATATAAGTATTAATCCAGTTATAATTTTTAACCAGCTATGAAAGAATCCATTAAAGACAAATTAACATTTGAAATTATAGGATGTGCTATGAAAGTACATTCAACACTAGGCAATGGCTATCAGGAAGTGATATATCAGAATGCCTTGGCAATTGAATTAAGAAAATCGAAAATAGATTTCGTACGAGAGAAAGAAATGCCCATATATTATGATGGAGAAGAGATAGGAACAAGGCGAGCCGACTTCTTAATTGAAAACAAAGTAATTGTAGAGCTTAAAGCAAAAATAAAACTAGAAGATGTGCATCTTGCTCAAGGTTTAAATTATTTGGTCGCTTATAATATGGATAAAGGATTGTTACTTAATTTCGGAGCAAGAAGTCTAGAAGTTAAAAGGCTTCGAAATCCAAGAAAAAATGAATGACCCAGATTATTGAATTTAGTATAATCTATCACTCCCACAAATCTTAAATTTGACAGCAATATTTGTAATAACTATATGAAAAACGAATACCGCAAAAATATCAAACCCGGAATGGAAGTAGAGATCATTCTAAAAAAAGATCAGACAACCGGACAACTTACCAATGGAATCGTAAAAGCCATTCTTACCAGCTCCCTCCACCATTCAAGAGGAATAAAGGTTAAACTGGATGATGGACAAGTAGGCAGGGTACAAAAAATTCTTACTGATGAGATAGGAAATCCTCTGGAAGATTAACAATCCTTATAAGAATTTTAATGTAAAACCGATCATCAACAATCTCAAAGCCAGATCTAACGTTGAAACTAAAGTTAGTATCGGTCTTAGTTTAGATTTTATTATAACTTAATTGAATTAGCTTATATTCTGAATCATAGAATAAACATTACTTTAAATTTTACTTTTGAGATGAAAGCCTTACTTCACATAGTACTTATTACCTTTCTAATTTCCGCATGCAATTCTCAAAATATAACCACAGACGTTCAGGAGGTTTCAGGCAAAACAGGTAGCAGTAACGAAAGTACTTCCGGAAATCTGCCCTATGACTTAAATAAGCCATCCATGACTTATACCCTTCCTGAAATTTTAAATGAGGTATCAGGAGTAACGTTCATTGACTCAGATCGTTTGGCCTGCGTTCAGGATGAAATAGGCACAGCATTCATTTATAATATCAATAACAAAGCAATTGAACACGAACATAAGTTTGACCAAGATGGAGATTTTGAAGGGGTGACCTATACCAATAAATCCCTTTATGTATTGCGCAGCGATGGCAGATTAACAGAGTGGGATAATTTCAACGTTCATACAGGAGGCAAAAAAATTCAGCATATCACCCCTTTACTACAAACATCCAATAACGAAGGACTATGTTACGACAGCTTGCAAAACAGGCTTCTGATAGCCGGAAAAAGCAAACCCGCTGACAATAAATCAGAGCGATATATTTATGAATATGATCTGATTAAAAAGGAATTTGTTTCAGAACCTGCATACAGGATCAATTTGAATGAAATAGAAAAATTTGCCCTGAAATTCAATATTGAACAGCCTAAAGAATATACAGCAAAAGGCAAGTTAAAGCCGTTTAACTTTCGCCCTTCAGATCTTGCTGTTCACCCACTGACTAAAGAAATCTATGTATTATCTGCTGCAGATAATTTATTGATCGTAATTGACAGGACAGGCAACATCAAATACATTTCAAAACTAAACCCAGATTTGTTCCCAAAAGCAGAAGGGATAGCTTTTTCACCAAATGGAACAATGCTTATTTCTAATGAAGGCAAGGAAAAAATGGCCACCATTCTTATTTTCCAACCTACTCAGAATAAACATTAAAATCCTAAAACCCAAAAATACCTCATAAGTAACAAATAGTTAAGCATTTTTCAAAAGGTAGGCAACGTGAAAGGACATTTATAAAGTCTTAGTCACAAGCACAACTATACCTTAAATCTTAACAAAAAACGTATGAAGTATTTTTTCCTTCATTTTCTATTACTTTCCAGTGCACTTTGTTTTGCACAAGTAAATTTCACTTCTTCCAATCTTCCGATTATTTTGTTGGAGACAAACGGTCAGACAATTCCGGATGAGCCGAAAATAAGTGCGACCATGAAGATCATATACAATGGTCAGGGAGTCCGCAATCAGGTTAACAACACCCAGTTTAACTTTGTGGGAAACATTGGAATAGAACTTCGCGGGAACAGTTCACAATATTTTGATCAGAAACAATATGGATTGGAAACCCGTGATGCTGCCGGAGAGAACCTGGACACTTCATTATTGGGAATGCCATCAGAAAAAGACTGGGTTTTATATGCCCCCTGGAACGACATCTCAATGGTTCGTAACGTTCTGGCCTATCATTTGTGGAACAAAATGGATCATTGGGGCCCAAGAACCCGTATGGTTGAACTGGTACTAAACGGTGACTATCAGGGTGTATATGTATTAACAGAAAGTATAAAACGTGGTGACTACAGAGTAAAAACTGCTTCTCTTAAAGCCAAAGACATTTCCGGAATTGATCTCACCGGAGGATACATCATGAAGATTGATGCCCAAAACAGTCCTGATGACAAAGCTTTTAATTCAACTGTACCCGGAGTAGTTTCCGGCAGTGGAGGCTTTGGAGGCACACCTTCCACCACCGTTACATGGCTGTATCATTATCCGGAATCTAAAAACATCCAGCCCGCTCAGGAAGAATATATTCGAAAATATATTGACACCGTCGAAACGCTTATTCAATCACCCAACTTCAATGACCCTGTAAACGGATACGGAAAGTATATCAGCTTACAATCCTTCCTGGATTACTTTATACATACCGAAGTGAGCCTAAACTCAGACGGTTTTAAAAGAAGCGCCTTCTTCTATAAAGAAAAAATGCAAAAGGACGGGACGAAAGGAAAGCTAAAAGCCGGTCCTGTCTGGGATCTGAATCTGGCTTACGGAAACTGTAATTTCTGCAAAGGGAATCAGGTTACAGCCTGGGTTCATAAAGGGTGTGAAACACTTCCCGTACCAGCCATGTGGGGTAGGCTTCTGCAGGATCCCAAATTTGCCAATGAAGTTAAATGCAGATATATGGAGCTTCGCCAGGGTATATTGAGTGATGCTTACATCCACTCCTTTATTGATGCTTATGCTGATACCCTCAATGAAGCACAGGCTCGTCATTTCAGCAAATGGACAAAATTATTTCAAACCAACGGTGGTGGCGGATTTCCGGGATTCCCTGGTGGAGATCTTTGGTTCAGCGCCTATCGCGTAACTTCCTACGCAGCTGAAATTGATACTTTAAAAAAATGGTTTACTGCCAGGTTAAAATTTCTGGATAATAATTTACCAGGAACCTGTGTCATTACATCAAATGCACAGAAGTCTCAGTTCCATAATTTACAGGTCTTACCTAACCCTGCTGATGATATGTTAGTAATTGAATCAGATGAAAGGATCACTTCAGTCCAGTTGTTTTCATCTATAGGTCAATTGATAATTGATAAGACGATAACAGGAAACGAAAACCGCTTAACAATAAGGGAAATTGAGGAATGTACTCCGGGAATTTATAGTCTGATTGTCCATGGCGAAGATGGAAAAATCGGCAAAAAGTTAATTATGGTTAAATAGCTATACTACTAGAAATAAGTAAAGATCGAGAACGACTATCAAATAACTAACGAAGACCACAACAAGAGTACCTGTACACAAGAAAGGCTGTTCCGTCAATGGATACAGCTTTTCTTTTTTTTGTAATGAAGCCGGAGTTCCATTTTTGTGACTAAATACAAATCTTTAATTAACCACTTGCTGACGCGAAATACCTTTCCATTTTAAACACCACATAAGAGAATCCCGAAGCAATAGTTTTCGTTCGGAATTTTCCTTTTAGTTTCTTGTTATTTTAAATGGAAGGTTATAATGTGCTTTTTATTGGTAGAGGCAAATCACAGACAAGCTCAGAAGGCAGCTTTTTATACAACCATATACTCCTCTTTTTAAATATCATCCCTTTATGATATATTTCCGTAAGGATAAATGAATAATATAAACACATAGTTAGGAAGAAACTTGGCCATTGTAAATGAAATATCTTGCATTCATACATATACTTTTAACACCACCTCTTCTAGGGCAAAGCCTGCTAAAATTTTCTGCATTACATACTGGTGAAAATAGGTACGTGCAAAATCCATATTCAATTGATTTTGTTCATTTTTGCACAGATAGCATTAAAATTAATGATGGTATATATAATACTAACCTCAATAGCAGTGCTATTAAACTAGATTTGAACAGCCTGAAAATTCCAATAGGAGAAATGGTAAATGTTAGCATTTATCACAAAGATTCTTGTAGACCAAAGTTTCTTAATCCTATGTCATCCCCCAAAACAAGTAAGATAAGATTTGACTCATTAAAGCTTGATAAAGATGGAGTGCTGTCGTGGAAATGTTACAATGATTCTGTTGGTAGTAGACCTCCTTTAATAATTGAACAATTAAAATCCAACAGGTGGGCTATGGTTTCCGAGGTCAATCAAAATTGGGACGCTGAAAATTACTATTCTACCAAGGTCAATTTCTCCCCGGGAACAAATAAGTTTAGAATTAATGGATATTCCAGTATTTCTGACAACGTATATTTTACTTCAACCATAAAACCTGTAAAATATAAGCTTTCAGCTAACAATCAAATGTTCATATTTGAAGATTCAATTTTATTTGAATTACAAAATGAAAATGGATTTATGTATTTCCGAAGAGAAGGACAAAATGTAGATATAACCAGGCTAAGGAATGGAAATTATCAGATATGTTATGATAACGAAATAATAAAATTTAGTATCCGGAGAAAGAAAATACATCTGTCACAGCAATAGATATGGATAAATGACCTTGGCTGCTTGTGTAGGCAGAAGTTAAACCACAAACTACTCTAAAGACCTAGTCAATCATAGACACAGCAAGAATATAGAGACAATGTAAAATGAAAGAAAAAAAAAGAAATAATAATCGCAGTCACCATTGGATACATCAGCATGGTAATCTTATTGACCTATGACTATACTGATTGTTGCGGATTTATTTTGAAAGATTATTTAAAGTATACATTACCTGAAATTCTTTTATTTGGCTTATCCGTATGGGGAATACTTATATTTTTTATTTTAACAGGATTTGCGTTGGCAAATATTCTTATAATTCAATTTCTATATCGAAAATTCAAAAACCATTAATAGGAACTCTAATTGATGCCATCTCTTCAAGTGATGATATCAATTAATACGCACTATAAATTCAAAGACATTTCTACAGCTACATTGTACCACTAAATAGCCAGCTCATTAAAACAATCTAACTACTCCCACCAAAGAAATCACCGGAAGACTCATATTTAACTTGCCTTTAAATTGTCTTTGATGAATGTCTTTAATTGACATGTTCATATAATCCATCCTGAGTCCTATACCGATATTTTTTGTAAAGTGATATTCAATATAGGGCTTAAAAGTAAAATAAGTATAAGAGTATTTATTAAAAGGGGAAGCTGAAACTTTTACCGCTGCACGATAAAATACTTTTTTGGCCAAATACCCATACACGTCTAATCCCACAATTGGATTTACAAACCATAATGCTCTTTCTACTGTGGCGTTTTTTACCTCATCATATAAGCGAAAGAATGCATGTGCTCCGGCAAGGCCAAATAATGCGCCTAAGTTATATCGTCTATTCTTACTAAGCGGTTGTATGTAGGATAAGTTGCCTGCAAAGAAATTGAATCGTGAATGCACTTTTGTTCCACCCTCAAAGTTATGATTCCCCAAATGAATATCTTTTCCTAAAGTCGCTGATTTACTGCTCAGGACAAAATAAACATCAGATGTAAAACGATAAGAATTTTTCAAGGCAATCATCACGTTCAACTTAGGAACCAGATTATATCCATGATGCAATAAATCATTTTGTATATGTACCGGATTACCACCATTCTGATCATCTGCTAATCTCATACTGATAGAGGGAAATGCCAATGCGCCTCCCAGATGAAATGTTAATAAAGGAAGTTCTGCTTTTGTACTATCACTTCTATTGTCAATAAATGAAGATGAACGATGATTACGCTTATAAGAAGTATACGCAACGAGGTCTGTAGATAACTGAACACAGAAAATAAGAATAAAAACTTTGATATACATATTACTACTGTGGTTCATTTTTAATGTATCAGCTAAAACATAAGAGAATAAATTTAGGCAAAAGTTATAGGATACCAAACCTCATTGGCAAGCTTTGAGTAATGGTAAAGCTTATCAGAGGTTAACCGTAGAGCATTTCTTTGAAGAATATCTCTGTTCACCCGAAACTTCCAATCAGGCAGTTTCAGATCTATTCATCTGAGTTATCTTTAAATTAATTGAAAGTAATTTCCTATTAGTCAGGCCCCGATAGTACAAATCCCAAAGCAATTTTCACTTTTTCAAGAAAAAAATCTTTTCGATGGACACCTTACTTTTTTCCCTTTCCCATTAATTAGTCCTTAATTCAATCAACTTCATGGAGACAAGAAAACATTACACCGAAAGCCACCGGAGCCATCTCATTATATTTAGGTATACAAACTTGTGTTTTTTCTCCTATGCCAACATTATTTTCAAAAAACACAGAAAAAATCATACTATTATTCCCGTATTTATAGGTAACTTTATACTCTTTTTCAAGGAATTAAACATTTTATTAATCCGATCTATTCGGAAGATTTTCAAAACTAATTTTTGCTAAAACTTATCGGAAGCTTTATGAAAAAAGTTTTTTACGCATTGTTGTGTGTCCTTTTATTGTCCTTTAACATCGATACAAAAGCGGCAATCACTGTCACGTCACCTAACTCCGGAGGGTCGTATCTTGGCTGCACCGTTCAGGAGATTACATGGACAACTTCCTTCTCTGTCAGCAGAATAAACATTTATTATTCACTCGACGGAGGTAAACTATGGAAACCCATTGCCAGATCGATTAGCTATTATCCTCAAACCTACTCCTGGAATCTGCCTCAGGTTTCGTCCAATCAGTGCCTTATAAAAATTGAAGATTATTTTACCCCCACTGATTCTGATATCAGCGATGTTCCCTTTTCAATTACAAGTACAACCAGTTCTTCACTCCAACTCATAAGCCCAATTGGTGGTGAAAAATGGGGAACAACAAGCGAACAATTGATCAAATGGAATAAAACAGGCTCCATATCAAAGGTCCGTATCAGATACTCCCCGGACAATGGTACATCCTGGTTTAATGTTGATACTTCAGCAGAAAACACAGGTACTTATCACTGGATATTACCTTATAATAATATAAGTTCTAAATACCTTATAAGAATCAGTGATTATACAAACAACTGTATTTTTTCAGAAAGCGATTCTACATTCTCTATTATAGAGCAGGCCAACTATACAATCACCAGACCCAATGGAGGAGAAATATTCTATACCAACGCATCAACCAAAATATTCTGGGACCGCAGCTCCAGCAGTCCTGCATTTGTATCCCTGCACTATTCCACAGATGCAGGAGCCACGTGGAAGAAAATTTCAACAGCAGAAGCCAATTATGGTGTATTTGACTGGATCACTCCCAATACAGTATCAGACAACTGTCTGGTAAAAGTTTCCGGCTATCCTGACGGTGCCCCTGCTGATGTGAGCAATGCTGTATTTTCAATTGCCAATCCTTCTATCACAATTTTACAACCCGTCAGCGGGGAAGTCCTCACCGGATGCAGTAAAAAAAACATTAAGTGGATCAGCAAGGGAACATCTCCATATGTCAACATATATTACTCATCGGACAACGGCCACACCTGGAATCAGGCAGGATATTCTGTTTTAAATTTGGCTGGTAACAATTCTTTCGAATGGACGACACCCGAAATAAGCTCTGCTCAATATCTTGTTAAAATATCTGACTTTTATACACCGACGATTACAGCAACAAGTAACAACTTCAGTATAACTAAAAATTCAGCTGCCAATATCAAACTAACGTCTCCCAATGGTGGAGATAGTCTCAAAACCGGCCAGCGAATTAATCTTACCTGGACAGGCAACGGACTTTCAGACAACATAAACATCTCCTTTTCCGGAGATGAAGGTAGAAGCTGGACCACTGCCACAACAGTTCCAAATACCGGCTCGTACCTATGGACAGTCCCTCCTACAACCACATCAAAAGGACTCGTAAAAATAACTGACGCTCAGAATGAGTGCATTGTAGACATGAGCGATAATTACTTCAATGTTGTCCCTGCTCCCTTTTTCAGGATTGATTTTCCCAATACTTCAAAAGACACAATATATCCTTCTAAAGCCCAATATATACAATGGACAACTGGCAACTTTTCATCAAGCTACGTCTATATTAGTTATTCCACAGACAGTGGTTCTACCTGGACCCAGATAAGCTCAACTATAAGTAACACTGGCATATATAGTTGGTACCCTCCCATTATTTACTCCACAAAATGTCTTATAAAAATAAGCAATGCCTTCAGTGGCGATAATAAAACAGAAGACATTTCCGATGAAACTTTTACTATAGGAAAACCATCGCTCACGATTACTTCTCCGGCTGGAGGTGAATCCTTTAGTGGCTGCGCTGCAAACAATATCGCCTGGACCAGTAAAGGAAGCTCGTCAAATGTAAACCTCTTTTATTCTCCTGACATGGGAATAAGCTGGAATCAGATTGGCACCAGTTCATTCCCAAATAAAGATGGCAATAACACTGCACAATGGACAGCTCCCGGCATCGCTGTTGAAAATTGCCTGCTAAAAATAAAGGATGTCGCAAACCCTGCAAATGAGGATATAAGCGATAAGGCGTTTTCAATAGTCAAAACGGACACCTCATATATAAAAATCACTTATCCTAATGAAGGCGAACCGCTTGGGACCTCCACATCTGAAAACATCACATGGACAACGTCAAAAAATATTAATTATGTAAGTTTAAAATATTCAATTGACGGAGGCAATACATGGACAACTTTGTCTTCATATTTACCAAATACAGGAAGTTATAAATGGCAGGTACCGAACACGCCTTCTCAGAATTGTATCTTCAGTATAACCAATTATTCAAACACTTGCACTACTGACATTACAGACAAGCCATTTTCAATAGTAAAAGTACCATCTATAACTGTTGGCTCCCTTATGGACAGACAGACGTTCAGATCAGGTAATAATTTTACTTTATACTGGAGCTCAGAAAATATTGACTCTTCGTTTGTAAAACTAGAATACTCATTAGATTCTGCAAAAACATGGAAGCTAATTGATGTCATTAAAGGCAAAAACATCTACTCCTGGAAAATTCCTGCAGAACCGTCAACTAAAGTCTTCATAAAAGCAAGCCTTGCTTCTAATCCGGACATCTACGATATTAATGATGCTGCATTTACTATTCTCAAATCAGGAATTAAAATTACCTCACCTATGGGTGGAGAAACATTAACAGGATGTACACCCCAGACTATAAAATGGGATGGCCCTTCACAGGGAGGATATGTAAAAATTGAATACTCCATTGATGGTGGTAACAACTGGGTTACTATAAATTCCAGTACCTCTTCATCTGCTTCGGAAAATTCATATCAATGGACAGTTCCCGGAATTCAGTCAAATCAATTCAGAATAAAACTAACAGATACATACTATTCTTTAAAAGACAGTAGCGACAACTTTTCAGTTGACTACACCGGCAATGCCTTAACAATAACCAGTCCTACAGACAATGAAGTTCTTAATACTGGTAGCCTTAAAAAAATTACCTGGACAACCAAAGGAACCGTTGACAATGTAACGCTACAATACTATACTACCAGCGATTTTTATTGGACAACAATTGCAAGAGGAATTCCCAATACAGGTTCCTATTTGTGGA
Organism: Sporocytophaga sp.; assembly: GCA_024707265.1. Taxonomy (GTDB): domain Bacteria; phylum Bacteroidota; class Bacteroidia; order Cytophagales; family Cytophagaceae; genus Sporocytophaga. Next base: position 1,044,036 of record JANQAB010000003.1, read on the forward strand.
CCGTCCCAAGTTATGCCGCTAATAATTACAGACTTGCAATCAATGACAATGCACAACCTTGTATTGTCGATTATAGCAACAATAACTTTTCCATAAAAGAAAACCCTTTTATTAACGTAAGCTGGGATGAAAACTCCCGTAGTGTAAAGTGGTACAGCAATAAACTTGACAGCAAAGCGCTTGTAAATATTGAATTTTCATCAGACTCGATGAAAACATGGACCGAAGTAGCAACCAATGAAGTAAATGATGGCACTTACGCCTTCTCTTCTCCAAATACCAATTTGACCAACTGCTTCTTCAGAGTAAGTGAAGCCGGTAATCCTGCATTATCCGGGATAAACTTCACTCCGCTCTCTTTAGTCAAACACACAACACTAACGTTTCCTGCAGGAGGTGAAACAGTTACGGGATGTGTCTCAAGATCTATTTCCTGGACAAGCAAAGGCGTTAATGAATATTCCATCCTCTTCTCCTCAGACAATGGAGCTACATGGAAAACTCTTTCTCAAGGTATAATAAGCTATACTGGAAATAACTCCAGAAGCTGGAATCCGGAAGGAATAAACTCCACACAATGTCTGATCAAACTCCAGAGTAAAACCAATCCAGCAACTACTGAAATCTCATCTCCATTCACAATCCAGTATACAGGAGGCACTTTAAAACTGCTGGCACCGAACGGAGGAGAAAATTTTGGCACCTCAAGTCAGCAGGAAGTGAAGTGGAATACTACCGGTAGTGTACCCTCTGTTTATGTATCGTACTCCTATGATGCAGGCCTTACCTGGTTTTATGCCAATGATTTTTCAATGAACAATACCGGAAAATATAAGTGGACTATACCAAACAAAGCTTCATCAGACTATCTCCTTAAAGTTACAGACAACACAGGTTGCATATCCGACATTAGTGATGCCAGCTTCCGTGTGACAGAAACGGCTAATATCAGCATTACCTTTCCAAGGGCAGGGGATTCTTTTTAATTCTCTTTCAAACACCCCTATCAATTGGAAATCCTTTGGTCTTTCAGAATTCGTATCAATAGATTTCTCCCTTGACTCAGGCAAAACATGGTCTGTTATTTCAGCAAAGGAACCCAATACAGGAAGCTACTCCTGGAAAACTCCTGATATAGGATCAGAAAAAGCAAAGATTAGGGTCAGAGATTTTATTACCCCTTCTTTGACCGCATTATCTGATAGTGTATTTACTATCATACGACAATTTATAACAATCACTTCGCCCAATGGGGGCGAATCGCTTAACAGTTGTACAGTAAGTCAAATTAAGTGGACCAACCTGGGGCCTTATTACCATAACCTGTTTTATTCATCGGATGCAGGTATCACCTGGAACTCCATTGCTACCTCTGTGTATGGAAATTCCTATAATTGGACTGTACCAACTATAAATTCACCACAATGTCTTATTAAAATTACCAGTACCAATGAGCCAGACTTATTTGATATTTCAGATAGCCCATTTATAATCAGCAATCCGGAATCTCCTGGCTTAACTCTTGTTACTCCTAATGGTGGCGAGGTTTATAAGGCTGGGGTAGATAAAACTATTTTCTGGACAACTGCTGGAAGCATAAGCTATGTTAGCCTAAAATATTCAACCGATGGAGGCACAACATGGAAAGTTATTAACAGCAGCGCATCAAACACAGGCAGATACTCGTGGTATCCTCCTGCTGTAAGTTCATCTGAATATAAAATTTCGGTTTCAGATGCATATAACTCATGTGTCACAGATGTAAGTGAAGCGCCCTTTACCGTACAAATATTTCCATCTTTAACAGTGTCATCCCCCAAAACAGGAGACACTTTATATAGTTACGCCTCGTTCAAAGCCACAATAGGAAGATCTTCTGATATTCCTAACTATATCGTGGAACTTTCAACTGACTCGTTAAGAACATGGAAAAGAATCTCCTCCGCATATTTTGACGTGAATGAATACTACAAAGTACCGGACGTTGTCTCTCATAATTGCTTTATCAGAGCTAGTTATGGCAATACTTACGGCATCAGCTCCAGATTCAGCATCGTGAAACCTCTGCTTACTTTAACAGCACCTGTCGGAAATGAAAACTGGCTGGGATGTACCAGTCAGACTGTCAGCTGGACCAGCAAAGGCTATTCAGGATATGTCAATTTATTATATTCAACAGACAATGGTAACTCCTGGAAAACCATTGCGTCCGATTTATCAACAGAGACCGGCAAAAAGACTTATCAATGGACTATTCCAGGTGTTATTTCAAAGTCCTGCCGTGTCAAAGTTGTAAGCACGACAGCTAACCTTTCTTCTGAAAACGCCACTCCATTTACAATCAATAATGGTTTGAAATCTTTTGAAGTTCTAAGTCCAATAGGAGGAGAAAACTGGCCAACGGGATCAACCAAAACAATACTATGGGAAAACACTGGCAACATTGCAAATGTTGACCTGAGATATTCCACTGACGGAGGCACTAGCTGGAATCTCATTGCCTATAATATTAAAAACTCAGGCTCCTATAACTGGACACTACCTGCAACAGTAAGCAGCAATGCACTTGTGAAAATAATTGACAACAGTAATCCCTGCGTATATGACCAAAGTAACTTTGCTTTTAACATCAATTCTGCACTTACTTTAATATATCCTAACGGAGGTGAAAAACTGAACGGATGTACAACAGCTACAATAACATGGTCCAGTCTCGGCATCTCAAATTACACAAGTCTTTTCTACTCAACTGACGGAGGCTCAACATGGAACCTTATTACAAGTGCTGTTCCGACAACCACAGGCAACAATACTTACTCATGGAATGTTGCAGGCAATATATCTTCCAATTGTCTTGTAAAAGCAACTGATTATTATAACAAAACTATTTCAGATATCAGCAATGCTAAGTTTTCCATAGAAAGTACAGGTGCATCCACTATTACAATTACCAGTCCAAATGGTGGAGAAAGCTGGGGAACAGGGAAACAAAAGCTTATTACCTGGACGGGAGTGAATGTCAGTGACAAAGTCAACATTAGCTATTCAACAGACGCAGGAGCAACCTGGTATAACCTCGGCAATGGAATCGCTAACACAGGCTCATATGACTGGAGACTGCCAGGTGATGTTACTTCAAAATACATTGTCAGAGTCACTGATTATGCAAACAGTTGCATATCCGACCAAAGCGATGCAGTATTCAATGTAATACCAATGCCATTCATCACCATTAACTCACTGAATACGTACGAGAAAATATATTCCAAAACCTATAAAACCTTATACTGGTCAAGTGGAAATCTTAAGTCAATCAATCTGACTCTTGAATATTCTGTTGACAGCATGAAAACATGGAAACTCATTACAGGAGGATATAACTTCAGAGGTGAATTTGACTGGCAAGTACCAAATGAAAAATCTGACAAATGCTTTATCAGAATTTACGATACGAATGATCCTTCAACATTCGACATAAACAATACAGCGTTCTCTATTTCCAATCCAAACATTACATTGACCTCTCCGAATGGCGGAGAAAACTGGGCATCCTGCTCTGAGCAGAGAATTGAATGGACAAGCGAACAGGCCTCTAACAAAGTAACTATAAGTCACTCCACAGACAATGGAGTAAGCTGGAGCACAATAGCGAGTGGCATCAACAATTACACTTATAATTCTTACACATGGAAAGTCCCCTCCACTGCTTCAGGACAAAATAAGATCAGAGTGCAGGACTATTCCAATTCCTCACTGAACGATATTTCAGAGCAGGCATTCAGTATCAGTAACAATGTTGCTGCCATTACCCTTACAAGTCCTAACGGAGGGGAAGTACTTAAAGGCAATACCCAGAAAAATATTACCTGGACGAACACCGGTACTATCAGTACGGTAAGAATCAGTTATTCCGTTAACAATGGAACTTCCTGGAACACCATTACCAATAGTGTGCCTAATAATGGCTCCTATAACTGGACTGTTCCCAATAATATATCTTCTACACAGGCCATGATTCAGGTAAGTGATAACGGAGGATGTGCTACAGATCAAAGCAATGCTACTTTCTCTATTGAAGCAATCCCACTTATTACTCTTACCAACCCTAATGGAGGGCAAATTCTCGGAATCGGGACTACAACCTATATTGTGTGGAACCTGATCAATGCTCCTATGCAGACCGTTAATGTCGATTATTCAACAGACAATGGACTAACCTGGACACGTATTGCCACACAGCAGCCTTCTAACATGGAATATCTATGGATGATACCCAATACTCCTTCCAATCTATGCCGAATAAGAGTTACAGCAGCCTCCGATCCTACTTTGACAGCAATGAGTAGTGGCACGTTCACAATAGCTCCTCCGGAATTAAGATTACTGTCGCATAATGGAGGTGAAATTCTTTCTTCCTGTGCATCATCTACGGTTACCTGGATTAATACATGGTACAATGCTGTTGTTTTATATTTCTCCAGCGACAATGGAAAATCCTGGTCAAGGATCACTACCCGGGACAGACTAAGCGGAATACATTCATATACCTGGACTGTCCCTCCTATCAACTCCGACAAATGCCTGTTTAAAATTACAGCAGAAGGCGATACGACAACGTATGATATCAGCAACAGTACCTTTACCGTCACCAACAATTATGTACCTACCATTAAAATTACAAGCCCTGACGGTGGGGAAAGCTGGGCTAGCGGCAGCCAAAAAACAATAACATGGACCAGCGACGCTTCAGTAAAGTCCGTTAGCATAAGATATTCTTCTGACAATGCAGCAACCTGGACATACATCACCAGAGGCATCGCCAATACAGGCTCCTACAGCTGGACATTGCCGTCAAAAGTATCTTCATCAAAAACATTGGTACAAGTATCAGACATTGACAATATCTGTAATTCAGATGTAAGCAATGGTTCATTCAATATAACAGGCACAGGTTCTTTGAGCCTGATCTCTCCAAACGGAGGAGAAAAGATAGTTGCCGGCAGCCAGACAACAATAACCTGGGATGCAGCATTTTTAACCGGAAAAATAAAACTTGAATATTCACTTAACTCAGGGACCTCATGGACACTGATATCTGATACCATTACCAACACTGGAATCTTTAACTGGCAGGCACCATCCTCAGAGTCTTCGTCCAGCCTTGTCAGAATCAGTGATGCTGCAAATGCTTCTATTTCTGATATCAGCAACGCAGCCTTTACTATTGAATATTCAAAAATAAGAATATCAAGGCCAAATGGAGGTGAAAGCTGGTATGGAAATACTGTTAAGTCGATATTCTGGACTTCTACGAATATGGGTTCTTCTTTTTGTAAAAATCGAATACTCGATAGATTCAGCAAGGACATGGAAAGTTATAACTGAGAAAGAAGCTAATGACGGAGCATATTCATGGACATTGCCCAATTCAGGTTCGGTAAACTGCTATGTAAAGGTTAGTGATTTCAATAATCCTGCAATATATGATATGAACGATACTGTTTTCACCATGATAAGGCCGGCATTTACCATCCTTTATCCGAATGGAGGAGAGACATTAAAGTCATGTACATATACCACTGTTACCTGGGCAGGAAACAATAAAGGAAATCTATACTATTCAACTGACGGAGGAACAACCTGGACAAGCTTCCCGGGTGGCTTAATAGGAAACTACAGCTCAAGCTGGATGGTACCTGATATCAGTTCTACGAAATGTCTTGTAAAAATTGTAGATCCGAATGATGCTACCCAATTTGATATTAGCGACGCTGTATTTACAATCGACAATACCAGACCTACTATAAAACTTACGTCCCCTAATGGAGGAGAAACCTGGGGTACCGGCGAAAGCCACAACATCACCTGGACTGCACCTGAAGAAGTAAAGTTTGTGAAACTGGAAGTTTCTATTAAAAATAGTACTTACGGAGACCTTTTTCATAGTGAACAGATAGCCAATACAGGTTCAAAAGCCTGGACGGTTTATAATAATCCGGGAACTGCCAAAATAAGAATCAGTGACAAAGGCAGCTGCGCTGCAGATGAGAGCGATGCTTCTTTTACAATTAAAGCCACTCCTTTCATTTCAGTAAAAAGTCCGGATGATGTACATCAATGGACTGCGGGAACATATCATGAAATAGAATGGAACAGCGGAAATCTTACCAACGGAAGGGTGAATGTTCATTATTCAACAGACGGTGGAAGATCTTGGACACTTATAGAATCTGATTATCCCGGATCTACTATCTATTGGAAAGTTCCTTATACATATACTGATAATTGTGTAATCAGAGTTGCAGATGCCGGAAATCCTTCAATATACGCGACATCTCAATATATATTCAAGATTGTCAAGCCGACTTTTTCATATATAAGTTTTAGCAATGGAAAAGAATTAAGCGCTTGTATGAGAACCAATATATACTGGACCTCCCCTAGCAATGCTGTAAACATATATTATTCTGCTGACAGCGGAGCTACATGGAAAAACATCGTTAAAAATGTTAGTCCAAATCAATATCAATGGACTGTACCTCAGGAAAATTCAACTAAATGCTTTGTAAAGATTACCGATTCAGGAGACGAAAGCGCTTTTGGCATTGGAGATGTAATGTTCAGCATTAACAATCCTCTTCGTTCTCTGAAATTAAACACAGCATTTAATGACATACAGACCGGTAGCCTAAGGACAATCAGCTGGGAAAGTACAGGTAATGTTTACAATGCTTTACTTGAATATTCTATAGATGGAGGAACGAACTGGAAACTCATTGAAGATATCTGGTCATACGGACCATATAAATGGAGAGTACCAAATGATCCGTCTATCAATGCACTCTTCCGCATATCAGACAAAGCAAGCTGCGCTGTAGCGCAAAGCAGTCCATTTAAAATTGAAGCAGTGCCTTATATTTATGTTACCCAACCTGAAGGTAAGGAAAACTGGGACCCAGGAACTACGCAATACCTGTCCTGGTCTACAGGAAACCTTGCCAATCAGGCAGTAAACCTGTATTACTCTGCTGACTCAGCAAAAACCTGGACTAAATTCGGCTCTACAACTGAAAACTATTTTGCCTGGACTGTACCTTACATTTCATCCGCAAAAGTGTTTATCAAAGTAAGTTCTGCTTCCAATGCATTGGTATACGGCATGAATGAAAGTCCTTTAACCATTTCAAAACCGGAGATTACTGTTAAATTCCCTAACGGAGGAGAAAAACTGACTGCATGTGTGAATACCAATATAAGATGGGAATCCCAGGGCTCAAGCTCTGTATATATTTATTATTCAACAGACAATGGATTGACATGGACCAGAATTTTTGCAAATCCTACCTACAATAACAATTATGCCTCCTGGCCATTACCAGAATTGAGTTCTTCAAAAGTTCTTATAAAAGTTGAAGATTCAAAAGATCCGTTGATCTATGACGTGAGTGATGCAGTATTTGAAATTCAGAATGTGAACACTTCTTCAAAGCTGAAGCTTACCAGTCCTAATGGAGGGGAAGTATGGGATACTTATAGTGAGCATGAAATAAAGTGGACCACTACAGGAACAGTCAAAAATGTAAACCTGATGTACTCTACCTACGGAGGCCTTGACTGGCAATTCATAACATCCATACCCAACACCGGCTCATATACCTGGCAAGTGCCCAATACAGCAACCCTGTCAGGTGTATTTAAGATTATGGATGCATCAAGTTGTGTAAGTGATGTAAGTGACAGTCATTTCGATATCAAGATTGTACCCTCTATCCTGATCGGATATCCTAAAGCAGGTGATGATCTGACACAATCTTCAGAAGTGTATGTCTCAGGAAGAGCAGCCAATCTTACCTCTGATTATGTCAAATTAGAATACTCTATAGACAATGGAGTATCATGGGTATTCATAACAGAAAATGCGAAAAGAGATTATAATGCATTTTATTACCAATGGAAAGTACCACAAATTACCTCTACTAATGTCCTGTTGAGAGCAAGTGATCCACTCGATCCGAAAGTTTATCACATCAGTGAAATTTTCAAAATTTCTCCGGCAAGTACTGTATGGCCCGGAGACATTGATAATAACGGAGTAGCGGATGTTTATGATATGCTTCCTATCGGTCTGAACTTTGGAGAAACCGGTATTCCAAGATCTTCTATCTCAACTGAATGGAAAGCTTTTGATGCACTGAACTGGAATAAAATTCAAAGCAATGGCCTTGATATGAAGTTCAGTGATTGCGACGGCAACGGGGTTGTATACTTCCAGGATACATTGGCTATTATGAGAAACTACGGACTGACTCATCCGAAAACCAGTAACCTCAGAGTAGCAGCAGATGCTGACCTATTCCTGATATTTACACAGCCACCAGTACCAGGAGAAATCATAGAGGCTGAGATCTGGACTGGTAAGAGTTCTGCCCCCGTAAACAGCCTTTATGGAATTGCATTCAATTTAGAATTCAATGCGGATGCAGTGGAACCCAATTCAGCCTCCCTATCATTCAGAGATAACTGGTTGGGCGCTGTAGGTACACAAACGATTGGAGTCTACAAAGCTTTTGAATCTATCGGAAGAATTGACGGGTCTCTTATACGGTTTGACAAAACATCTAAAACCGGTTATGGAAAAATTGCAGACCTGAAAATGAGACTGAAGCCAAGTGCACAATATTTGTCCATAGGTTTTACTGCAAACAAAGCTGTTAATGCCAGCGGTACACCAATTATTTTGTCTCCAAAGTCTGAGAGCGTAGTGATGATTACGACTTCCACTCATAGCAAAGCAACCACGCTTCAGGCTGAAGTATTCCCTAATCCGACAAGTGGTGAGGTGTATATAAAAACTGCACTGGAAGGAAAGATAGATATTACTATTACCAATACCCTTGGAGAAGTTGTATACAAAAAAACATGTGAGGAAAATAACCTTCAATTAAGCCTGAAGCCCTTGCCAGGTGGTGCTTACTTTGTGAAGATTGATCATGAAAGCGGAACAACAATCAAAAAGCTGATTCTGCAATAAAGGAACAGCCGTTCATTAATTCAGAAGCTGCCCAAAAAAGGGCAGCTTCTTTTGTTTAAATAATGTGACAATGTGTAAGTAATAACAAATACCAATCTCAGTTGATTATTAAAAAAAATACAGCAGTACTTCAAAGCAATTCCAATCAAATCAAAAGAACTTTACCAGATGTACAAAAGTTGCAGCTATACATAAGAACGAATTCTATATGGTCATTGTGATTATAAATCAATTATCTTATTCTTAAAATCATTCAACTGCTCAATTAAATCATCTAAGAGATTATCGTCATTATTATGCAAAATAGAATCATACCACTTATTGACCAGGCCGAACACCACTATCCATAAATCTTTCTCCCCCTTCCAAAATTCAGGTCCCATCTTCAATATATTTAAAAATAATGCTCCGGGGTATATATCATCATCAGGTAAAATATTGCTTTCAAGCTTTTTCAAAGCAATTCTGACAACATAATTCCTTCCAATATTTTGTCCGATTAATGTTGTCATCTGCTAAGAACTTAAATCTTTCAACCTGATTTTTCTATACTCATGACATCTGCGGACTAATCCTGTAGGAAAATTATAATCCTGCCAATAATCATTTTCCAGTTGTTCTATGCTTTTATCCCAAATCATTGATAGTGTTATATCTAAAAGCCCTTCACCATGTAGTTTTAATCACCATGTAGTTTTAATTTACATCTAAAGTGAGCTTTAGTTTTTCCTTCGTTTTATAATTTTCCCAGGAACCTTCAATTTTTGTATTGGTTACTTTCGCGGATATATTTGCTTTGGGGATCCACCTGTGTTCAGTTTCATTGTGATAATCATTCTCAATCAAGGTTACCACTCCATTAATCAGCTTACCATGCAATTCAATTGGAATGCCAACCTTATTATACCAATAATACATATCAAGAGAACCATCCCTATTTATTCTCTTTATTACAGCAGTAATGGGATACTTGTCAGCAATCATTCCTCTTAAAATTTTACTTTCAAGAATCCGGGTTGGAGAATACACCTCAGAATAACCCATTACATATTTCCCATACTCTGACAACTTTGATGCATAATCACTTAATATAAATATAAATGATGGGGAAGCATATTCATCAACCCCTCTTTCAAATTCATTACTCCAACATTCATTTCTCACTATTTTGATTTCTCCTTTTGAAACTTTAAAAACATAATTGCTAAAACTTTCTACGGAGGTATATTTTTTACATTGAGAATATAATTCTAATTGTCCCTGATATATTTCCGGATCATTCTTTTCGCTGGAAGTTTTTAATTTGTCTTTTATATTCCTTTCGTAATTATCAAATTGTTGTTTAAAGGAATTAATCACTTCTGCTTTAAGAGTTGCTAAATGATCTTTAACAAATAGATCATCAAATACGATTTTATTTCCCGTTATCAAGTCGAAATATTCAAGCTTGTTTTCGTTAGCAAATCCCACTCCGGTGCAATTGGTTCTTTCACCATTAAGTTCTACCTTTAAAATTTTATTAGTTACTGTAATGATTGAATAACCTAAAAATACTGTTCGGCCACATTCATCATTGTTATCTGTATAATAATAAGGATCATTGTCCTTGTATTTTCCAGGGACCTGGGAAAGATAAGAGATTTGAAGCATCAGGTTTATCTTCTCTGCAACATCCGGTCTATTCACACTTATAATTTTGGGGAAAGCATTTGATTCATCTTCAAATTCCACCTCAATACCTGTCTTCGTTTTGATGTATTTGATTGGCTTCACAGAGGTTTTTGTTAAAGGTTCCACATCAATAACTGCAACTTCTTTATTAATCGATTGCTGGGCGTCAGCAAAATAAAAAAATGAGATTAATAAGAGGACTAAAAAAATTCTATTCATTTTATTGTAATTAATGACAATAGTATCTAAGAATACAGGATAAAACTTTTTAAGGACAGGGATTTAAATTGGACCATGATTAATCTTCCAATTCCTTTATCACAACCACTTTCAATATTTCCTACCGGTTCTTTCCGGATTTTTTAAATCAATCCAAAAAATACTAACAGGCTCAAATTCTTCAATTTGACCGTTTTTATTTTCATCTAACTTTGCATATATATAAACGAAATCATTGGCTTGATCATACTCAGATTTGTAAACTGAATAGTTAGTTGAAATAAGTGCTTTTTTATTTTCAGCCTTAATATCGAACAGGTAAAATCTCCTTAAATCCTTTACGCTTATAGCACCATCTTTATTTGTGTCTTCGTCATAAACTGAAATCATAAAATAATTCCGGGTTACCAATTTATGATTCAATGTATCATCTAAAAAGGATGGATAATATAATGTTTTTATCAAAACAGGTTTTTCAAAAAAAGTATTTTTGTTGTTGCTTTACGGTATCATAATGGGATACATTAACCATATTATATCCATACACTGCCTCAAGTCCTGGCATCAAATGACCATGCCATTTATTACCATCCAATTCTTCTTCATTATAATTGAAATGGAAATCATTCGACCCAATAAAAGTTGTATTATTTTTCCTATGATTAACTTTATAAATGGTCACTAAACGATATTGAGGAATTCCAGTTAAAAGCACACTACCGGGCCTGGTAGCATAAATTAAGGAGTCCTGAGGAACTCCGTCAATTTTATTATCACTATTGATTTCTACTTGCTGAACTGATAGTCCTTTCGATTGAATTTTATTTGAACAATTGGTCAATACACAAAAAAATGAAAAAAGTAGTATTATCTGAATTACATATTTAATCATTGTATTTATTTAATTTAATCTCTTTTTAAAATGGTGGCTGCCACACAACACTTTCAGTCGTATAATTTTTATTTAAACAAGGGTAAGATTGAACTTGTCCCTTGTTTTATTAAATAAAAGATTAAGTTAAATAAATTGATATTCAAGACAAAAAAAATAAGGGTCCTTTTTTTTATTGGTTCTTTGCTGGAACGCAGCTTACTGACACATTCATTTTCAATTTCTTCCTTCATTCCAATAATAGCTATCTGGTGTTGATCTTTGTCCGAAGACCGCCGTACCAACTCTTACCATAGTTGCCCCCTCTGCAATAGCTATTTCTAAATCACCACTCATCCCCATTGACAACTCTTTCATTTCTATGTTTGAAAAATTTAATGCAATGATTTGTTGTTGAATGTCTTTAAGTAACCGGAAACATTTATGAACCTTCTCCGCATGCGCACTAAATACCCCAATGGTCATCAGTCCTTTTATTTTTAAGGTATCTAACTCCGAAACGTTTTTGACCAATTCAATAGCATGGTCAGGTTCTACACCAAATTTGCTTTTTTCAAATGAAGTATTCACCTGTATCAACACATCAACGGTTTTGTTTTCTGCTTGCAATCGCTGGTGTAATTTCTTTGCCAGATCTAAACGGTCCACAGACTGAATGCAGGATACATTGCAATTCAGCAAATCTTTGATTTTATTGGTCTGTAAATGTCCGATAAAATGATTAACATGGGATATTTCTTGTAAGGCATCATACTTTTCTTTTAGTTCCTGTACTTTGTTCTCTCCTATTAGTGTATGACCTGCATTTAAAGCTACCTTAATACGACTGGCAGATACTGTTTTAGTAGCCAGTAACAATTTTACTTCATCCGGGTTTCTACCGTTTTGTTTGCAGGCATTTGCAATACGCTCTTTGATGAAAGCTATATTCTTTAGAATTTGTTCGCTCATTATTTTATATTAGGTAATAGGATTAGCAATTTAAGTCTTATCAACGACAATGAACACATTGGTAAAATTTTAATACACCTCGGTCTAACTCCTTCTCCTGAAGGATATGGTCAACTTAAGGAACCCCTATCATATATTTAACTTTCATAATTTAATGAATCAGACATAAGGCCCCATCCTATTCTAACACAACATCACCCCCTTCGGGAGCAGCAGGGAAACCTTGCCATGTCCCATCACTCCCCCCTGAAAGGAAGTACTTTATTAACCTAGTGTATAGGCTTACGTTTTATCTAAGTCAAAATAATAACAGATAATTATATCAAAACTACAAGATTAACAAATCAGTGACGAAAGCAAAATCCATAAAGCAATGTGGACCTTTAAAGTGACCCGGAAACCATAATTCACATTCTAATCAAATATTTTTTTTATATTTGCACCTACAACTTTTCAAGAAATACGACAAATGGCCAAACCTTGGATTTTATAATTCGGGTAACTTTATAGTGCTCCATTCTTTTAGAAGACAATTATCAATTGCTCTTCTGGCTTTGTTGTATACTTTCAAATAAATTTTATGGAAAATAATAAATGGTTGCAGACCTATGTGTATATATGGGTCGGGCAATTCATATCAATGCTTACCAGCCATGCAGTACAATTTGCAATAACAATCTGGCTCAGCTTGGAATATAAGTCCGCAGAAGTACTGGCCTATGCAGGAATTGCAGCAATGCTGCCACAGGCCGTTATCGGTCCTTTTGCAGGCGTTTTTATAGACCGCTGGAATCGTAAAAAAATCATGATAATTTCTGATGCCTTTATAGCTATATGTGCGTTAGTCATGATATTTTTATTACAGAATAAAACACCAAACCTCCTATGGCTTTATGTCATGCTAGGATTACGGTCAATCGGCAACGCCTTTCATTCACCGGCATTACAGGCTGTGGCTCCCCTTATTGTTCCTGAGAAGGAACTGCTCAGGGTATCGGGAATAAACCAGATGCTACAATCCTTAAGCAGTATTGCCGGACCAGCAGTTGGAACGTTAGCCATAACCCATCTCTCTATTTTTGATGTATTGTATTTAGATGTTATCGGAGCTGTTGTAGCAATCTTTTCGCTACTGTTTGTCAGAATTCCACATATCATAACGGTTACAAGATCATCGATTCACACAGTTATAGCTGAAATAAAGGATGGCTGCAACGTTGTTATAAAAAACAGAGGTCTGGGTTTTCTTTTTCTTTATTCTATGGCAATAACCTTTTTCATTATGCCTGCTGCAATTATGTTTCCATTATTAACAATGGGACATTACGAAGGTGGAAAGTGGGAAATGAGTGTCATAGAAATAGCGTGGGGAATCGGGATGTTGATTGGTGGAACAATTTTAGGCATATATACCATAAAGGTATCAAAGGTTATTCTAATAAATTCAATGCATCTGATCTTAGGATTGTCCTTTATACTATCCGGTTGGTTACCGTCCGAATGGTTTATCGGATTTGTTCTAGCCACAGCATTCGGAGGAATTGCATTGTCTATTTTCTCAGCCTGTTTTACAACTATTTTACAGATAGAAATAAGTCCTAATATGTTAGGCCGAGTGTTCTCCCTTTATTTAAGCCTGGCAGTTTTACCCAGCGTAATCGGCTTATTATTTACGGGACTTATAGCAGTACATATTGGAGTCACCAACACCTTTCTGATTTGTGGATGTCTGGTAATTTCCATTGGAATACTTTCGTTCTGTACACATTCTTTGATGCGGCTGGGCAAGAGCATTAGCGAAACAAAAAATCAATGACTGATCAATAAAAATAAACAAACAATTTAAAATGAAAATTAAAGATATTCAGATACTTGCCAAAGAACATGGATTATTTCTTTCGGACGAAATAAAATTCAACGAAATGGGAATCGACTTTAAAGTTGGTTTTGCAAATGACACAGATGCAAACCAATGGATACTGCGCATTCCAAGACGCCATAACCTGGGAAATCAGATTGCAAAGGAAAAATGCATTCTACAACTGGCCAGCAAATATCTTTCGATACAGGTTCCTGATTGGAAAATTGCGACACCGAAACTGGTTGCATATCCGCTATTAGATGGAAAACCCGCTTTGACATATGACACACAGACCTATGAAGTAACCTGGAATATGGATAAAGATAGTCCGCAATACATTCCTTCTTTAGCAAAGGCTTTGGTACAACTTCATAATATTCCCGAAGAGCAGGTCGCTGTAAATGGGTTAAAGATTGTAAAACCTGAAAGCTTGAGAAGTGAAATTGCGGATCGTTTACAGATTGTAAAATCAGAACTGGGCATCAGTTATGAATTAGAAACCCGTTACCAAAAGTGGTTAGATAATGATGCTCTTTGGCCGCACTTTACACGTTTTATTCACGGTGATTTATATGCAGGTCATGTACTCACATCTCAAAATGGCTGTGTCTCCGGAATAATTGACTGGTCAACTGCTCATGTCGGTGATATTGCACAAGACTTCTCCGGACATGCGACTGTTTTCGGAGAAGAAAGTCTCAAAGCACTCATTGCCGAATACATAAAACAAGGCGGAAAAGTCTGGGACAATCTTTTTGATCAAACCATAGAACGTGCTGCTGCTGCGCCATTAGCATATGGCTCCTTTGCTATTGAAACACAAGACGAAACGCACATCATTGGAGCAAAAGCACAGTTAGGTGTAGAATAAAAAATAAAACCTTAAACAAAGAGATTTGTAATTTGACGGGGCTGACTATTACTTTATGTCAGCCCCTTTATTGAAATTTCTCTAATTCATCATTAAGCGAATCCTGATAATAGTTTTTTTTCAGATCATGTAGAAAACGTTAGCGGCTTGCTATCTTCTACAATTAAATCACATCATCCCTGAAAATTGAATCTTTCCCAATGAAAATATCAACCTCTATTTTACAATCTCATAAAGCTATTCATTCCAGCTGCATCTGAAAGTACTTTTGAGTAAATTATCACAGATCCTTGATTAAACAGAAATCCTTTTAAAAGCAATCAACTTGAATAATCACAGATATCCCGCAATCGCACGTTAGCTTCTTTTCCCAAACTGAAGTTATTTGCAATGTTTATAGTAGTTAATCATCCTTTTACCCACATGATATTTCACGGATATACAATGAGATAGACAAATGCCATTAAGTTTACAAGCAATACAGTTCCATATACGATATTACTCCTCCCGCTATTAAGTGACAACATTACCGTTAAGACGGAGAGCATCAATAGTAAGATAGAAAGATAATCCAAACCAAGAATGATCTGAATATTATAAAAATGACAAACAATGGAGACAACAGGAATGGTAAGTCCTATACTTGCCAGTGCTGAGCCCAAAGCCAGATTAAGACTTGTCTGCAGCTTGTTATTCCTTGCTGCAATGATGGCAGCAATTCCTTCAGGAAGTAATATAATCGTCGCGATTACAATTCCCACCAATGTTTTTGGCAGATTATAACTGACTATTATTTCCTCAATACTGGGCGACAGAGTCTTAGCAAGCAAAACTACTATAGCTAAACTTACTAAAAGAAAAACCGCACTCGTAATAAGTGAACGTTTCGTTATAAAAGGTTTAATGGTTTCTTTTGTACCTTGTTCATTTGTAAGGAAATACTCTCGATGTCTGATAGTCTGCGCAAAAATAAATGAGCTATAAATGAGTATACAAGCTACCGAAGCAAAAATCATCTGAGAAGAAGAATAATAGGGGCCGGAGATGCTTTTTGTAAATGTTGGGAGTATCAGCGTAAACATTATGATTGAAACCAGAGACACTAAAGCTATAGTTACAGAATGCTTTGAGAAGGTCTGTTCATGATGCTTAAGTCCGCCAATGAAAAGACATAAACCAACAATACCATTTAAGATAAGCATCGTGGCGGCATAAACAGTATCACGAGCTAAGGATATTGCTTCAGCACCACCTGAAATCATCAGAGAAACAATTACAGACACCTCAATAATTGTAATTGCTACAGCTAAAATTATTGTACCATAAGGTTCACCGACTCTATGAGCAATAATCTCTGAATGGTGAACTGCGGACATAACGGAACCAATGAGAAGAAAACCTGCTATAATTTGAAAGGTTACACTTTCATATATATAGCCCGAAAAGAAAAAGCAGGCACGCCAATAAAGGCAGAGAAACAGTCCATTGATATAATAGCTTCATTATTGTGAAATATAATTATTTTGTTGTGTTTTCTGTGGTATAGACATCCACAAGTATCCTCTATACATCACTTGTGTATAGTTTATAGGTAACAGAAACTTCCAAGTTATTGAATTCTGACCCAAAATTCAAGGGTTCAATAGGCTTTTTAGATGGATCTCCCAGTTACCCGCTGGTTCAGCAGCTTTTCTCCTGAAAAGGCCAAAATTGCTTAATTCTTCAGATGATCAAATTTTATTGGAATAAATGGACAACCTGTACATACCATCTAATTTAGAAGGAAATTCCGGGGAGTTTGCTACCTGAAACCTTCTGCCCAGGTTTATATAACATGCAAAAGGAATAAAAAATGTAAATGAGCTAAAAATCGGATTTTGCGCCCAGCCCCTACTTTTCTGAATTTATTTCTGCGCTGAGTATGCTTTAGTGATTTTAATGATCCTTCCGGTCCTCATTGAATAATGAATATCAATACAGTCTGAATCAGAAAACATATCATAGTATTTATCCTCAACATAAACAGACTCCTGATCAATTGTAAAATAATGCTCTACCACTATTGGCTGAATTGCTAAGTCAACTCCCGGATTTCCTGACCAGCAACAACTTACCTTTTTTTCCCTTATCGCTTATCCTTCCAGACCTCACATGCTTGACTTTACGTCTGTATTCATTTATCATTGATTTTAATCTAAAAAAGACAAATCCCAGATAGCCAAGCCCAAAGATTGGATAGATGAGAGTGGAATAAACATCGGGAACGTTTTTGAGCACAATGATGCCAAAACTACCCATCATAATCGACAAAAGGAATAAGAGTATCAGGTAGATGAGTACATGATGCCACAATTCCTTTCGCATCACTTTCCGGTCGTCATTATCTAATGGCAGGACTTTCATATTCTTCATTACACCATTGAAACGAGTTTTTGCCTGCTTGCGTTTCTAACGCTCATCAATCCTTATTTTTTTCTTTTGCATCGCTTCTTCCCAGCCATTAGGAAACAGTGCATCATTATCATTCATCATCCTCAGCATCAAACCTTTCACATACCCCTGAATTTCTACCGGAAGGTTGTAAAAATAACTGTCTACCTGCGTATGTCTTTCCGAGTCAAGGATACCATTTTGATGCCTGATGGCCCTTTTGGCGCCTTTATAAAAAGTAAGAATCTTAATACGCCCATCCTGAGTCCCATTAAGACCAGAAGTCCCATAAATGACTATAGGATCAGAAAATCCGTCTTTGTCTATATCAACAAGTGAAATATATTTCGCCCAAAACCATATTGAGGTTTCTTCTGAAACCTCGCTTCCCTGTTTGAGTCTAAAGTCAGAAATTGACCATTCCGTTTTAAGTTGCTCATTGTCCACTTTGATACTTAAACCCTGAATTGAATCATTTTTTGGGATGTCATTTTCAGGGTAACCATCTTCTGCTAAGACAAGGTAATGTTTGCCTGAATGGTCTGAATATTCATATACCCTGAAAAGCGGGAACCGAATATTCAATTGACGCTTAACCTCCGAAGTAAATATCGAATCAACTTCTTGGCTGGAAAGAACTTTAGGCTGTCCAAATCCAGCAAGTGTTATAATAAGAAAGCATATTATTATAAGTGTATTTTTCATTTACCTGATGGCATCATTACAAGTTTGACCTGAGCAGACTTGGTTGCTCTGTTGTGTTTGAATAGAAAGTAAAATTCAATCTTATGTCTTTTCATATGGAATTATTCAAAATGATTTTCCTTTTCTTCAATTGACTGACTTAACGATGAAGTCATAAGAGTGCTCTGTAAAATAAATTGGAATATTTCCCCAATTCAAATTTTGTTCTTTTGCTTTCCTGTGTGCCCATGTCATAAGTTCCATAAATCTTGCAATTACAATTTGCTCGCACCAGTCTCTTGCATTTTGTAGATTTTCAGTATCAAGTTCTACATTTTCGAATGCATCTTGCAATTTCTCATATCCATCGATTTTAAAAACAGTTTCAGTTTCAGATTGACTATCCCTAAAAGTATGCTATTTATAATACAATAGATGAAATAGATGATTAATTTGAAATAGCCGACTTATATCTATTTATCAAAGCATTCAGTTTATCATAGATCTCCTCCCCTACAATCCCGCCATGATAACAAATCATTTTCTTTGGAGAAATCCGCTTGATTCTCTCTACTGATTTTACTGCTTGATGCATGTCTAATGTGAACTGCGGATTTGCAATATCTAAACCTTGCTCCTCCACCACAACAGCATCATTTGCTATTACCAGTTGTTGTAATGGCACATAAAACGAGATGTGGCCTTTTGTATGGCCAGGAGTGAAAATGACTTCTATTTCGCCTTCTATGATTTCATTATCCTCTAACAGCAAATCTACTTCAATTCTTTTTATCCCCTTTAACTGCTCAATAAAACCCTCAGCCCAGGCTTTGTGCTCCTTTGGTATATTGATTAATGAATCTTCCGCTTGCTGCAGCCGCTCAGACTTTTTCATTCCTGAGATATAAGGTGCTTCTATACTACTGCTGTATACAATCAAATCCGGATTTTTGCTTTTAAATAAAGAAAGAGCTCCCACATGATCTATATCGTCGTGCGACAACAGGATAGCGTATAAATCAGACACCTCTATCTGTAAGTCTTTCAATCCGGCTACAAATTCCTCAAAAGTTTCTTCATACCGCAGTCTATTAGATATTTCTTTCCATTAAGTTCTATCACTGTAGGGTATAAAGTCACGTCTCTACCGCCAAATACATTGTGAACTTTAAAGGTTTCAATCTTCATAATATTTTTGTTATCTGCCTTACATATGTATCATTCTTTGTATCCCAAATTAACCTTCCATCAAAGTCTATTTTATATTTCGTCTTCTTAAAGTCAGTAAGCAAAAGTCCATCATCTTCAATAATAAATTCATCGTCTTTGTCTATTGATACAAAAATATCTGCACCGAAAAATTCCCATATTTTATTTCCGCTTTTGTCAAGTTTTGAAACTTGTTGTTCACCATGTATTAGGTAATGATCCTGCTGCCTGATAATTTGAAAACAGGTCGATGGGTCAGCCTTTGTTTTCCATTTTAATTTGAGGTCGGGAAGCGTCAGACAAAATACAGTATCGCAACAACAGATCAACAGCTGGTCACTGTCGAGAAGTGAGGATTTTTCATGAACTGCAGTTGCCCCACCAGATCCAATGAGAATGCAACTATTGACAATGAGTTCATCTTGATAGACTTTTACACCACGTATGGAAGCCGGATATTCTTTAGCCTCTTCACCAAAGTAATGTTTTGAGTAACCGAAACTGTTATCAGAGGAACCTATCTTATATCCGGGTTCGTCAAGCACTTCAATGATCAAATCTTTATATTGATGCCTGTTCATTACGATTGCCCCCAGGCAAATTCACAGTTATCAAAATTCTTATTTATCAAGTCTTCACGGTTAATTAAAACACTAAAAATACCTTCATCATTAAATCCGTTTTCACCCACTTGCAAAAGCAAAATTCTATCAGAAAAAGCTATTTGTTCTATTTCTTCCTGTCCATATTGGCAGTGTGTATAAATGCCAAATATCTTCGATTGCTCACTTCCGGCAAAACTATCCCAGATCATTCCCTCTTTATTGGCATGTTCTTTTTCCCATTCATCTTCAGCTTCACGAAAGCGATCAGCAAAAGATTCTTCGTCTGCAAAAACCTTATCAACCAGTACACCTAAAAAGAAATTATCCTCATGTTCCTTTTCTGTTCTAACCAAACTGCTATTGGGCACATCTGCATAAATCACCTTTCCTGTGTCATTCAAAATATCCGCAAAGAAAATGAGTTGTCCGGTTTTAGGAAGAAGTCCTGTTTGGTCAAATGGAGAGAATTGAGCCAGGTCAAATTGTCCTGCAAACCGCAATCCTTCCGGATGATCTAATCCTACAGGCAGATCCATTACAGGCCCGCCATATCGGGATTGTCCCATTGGTATTTCTATGTCTGTGTGCTTCACATAAGTTTTGGGCATCCAGCTTTGCTTTTTCATTGAAGCAGGATAATACTGTTTATCGTCAGCTGTAAAGCTTATGATGTTAAATTTCTTGTTCAAATTATTCATTTCTATCAATCATCTTTAGGTGCACTTCCTTAAACATTGGTTAACTATTCTTGAACAAATTAAAAAGCAGACATTCTTTTTTCAATTTGTTCCCAATAATTTCTACGCATCCAATAAAAGAAAATATTCCAAAATTTACAGTTTAGTCTATGTAAAATATTTTTCCTGCGCCTGTAACGCTTTTCGCATTCAACCAATAACCAATCTTCATCAAAACCAGTCCACGCTCCGGTAATGCTTAATAGGTTTTGCTGAAGAAGAGTAAACACTTCAAACAAATCAATCTCCTTTAGCTCATTTAAGGTAAGTCCGGAATTCTGAAAAATAACTGCGATACGATCAAAGTCCTCATTGGTCAACTCAGTGTCCAGATAGAACTCAGACAAAGCAAGCCAAACCGGTTTCCTTATTTCTATGTCCTGCTTGTCTATCATTAGCTTTCGTTAATTGGCCTAAAATTTCTGCCTGGATTAGAATAAAAATAAAAAAGTAACATACCCCTAAAAATTGACTATTGCCTCTCCATACATTTATTATTCTTTTTCAATTAAGCTGTATTCTTCAATTGCATCTTTCCAGATATGATCTTTATTAATTTTAATCAATTCTTTAACTAATGAAGTTATTACTTTATCATCTAAGTTTTCTTTTTTGAACTCTTCAATGAACCTGAGAGAATCTTCATAGCTTAAACTGTTTACCACATCGTTTAGATTACAACATCCATATCCATCAAAGGAAATCCTTCTGAGATATATTCTATTGTCATCCGAAAGGTTTAAATCTATAAATACGGAACCATCAAGACAACCTAAATAGTAGTCTGCCTTACGGGTCAAAGGCATTGAGTGTTTGAAGAAGTTGAATTCCTGATTCATTGTCCATGTCAATCATTAGAATTGTAGACATAAATGATTGAATAAAAGTTTATCGTTTAAATTTTCAAGAAAGCTCATCAATATCACCTTTCATTTTTCTCTGTAATATGGCAACCATAAGATCACAGAGATCTTATTAAATGAACGAGTTCACTAATGAACATTTAAAAAACAAAAGTGCGGATACAAGATCCGCACTTTAAATATTAATTCTACTTATTTCTTTTCATATTCAAATATGACAGTTGCTCCTCCCGGGGACGTTTTCCTGTTAACAGGAAGTCCCACCTCATTATATTGATATAAATAACTTATCGTGTCCTTGGTACCATACCCACTTTGGCTGACTTCTATTAATTTATTATGAGGAGACAACGAAAAGTAAGAAGGATAGGAAGGATAAGACTCATCGAATGCAAAAGAAAGAGGTAGTCCTTTTATGGCCTTTGTATAATTTACCATATCGTCAAGAGAAACATAAGTAATCTTATTACCATTATATTCGGCAATAGACTCTATATTATTATCTTTTCCATAAGTGAACTCATACCTTCTGTATTGGCTTGTATTAACAGTATCTGTAACTTTAATTAACCTATCAGAATTGTCATACACATATGATCTATATTCTGTTGGAGCTTCTTTTTTGTAATGAATTCGTGACACTGGAAGATTCTTTGTATTATAATTGAATTCATAATAATCTAAAATGAATGGACTCCCCTTCTTTTGAATATTCCATTTTGTACAAAGCCCATTAGTATACTCAAACGTTTGTAAAACAGTATCTATTTCATCAACCACCTGCCCTGAATGCATAACGTAAAAAGTCCTTCTAACAGATTCAATCCTGGATATTAAACCATTTTCATTATAAAAATATGAATCGACAGCTTCTGTACGTTCATTCGGATTATGAATTTCTTTTTTTAAACGATAAGATTGTGTAAGGTCAAGATTATCAACCCCAATATCAGTTTTCTTACATGAATAAAAAATACCAATTAATAAAACAATAGAATAAAAAATCTTTCTCATAAATTAAAGAATAAAAACACTAGTTAAACAATTTTAATAAATATATGCAAAAATTAAGATTACACAACCCTTCCGCATAAAATTTCATTATCAAACTTCTCTTTCTCAAGACAAAATCAAATGCTAATAAATGATTTTGTCTTAAGAAATATCATTGTACTTAGCAGGGATTATTTTAAAACATAAGAGATCTGCAACGCTACTTGTTTCAATTTGGACAGTAGGGTGTTGAATCTTATGTTTTTCCATTAATTGCAATACAGTTGAAAGAACAGCATTTTGTTTGTCTTCCGCAATGCTATTTACTACGGCATGTAGTGATCCAATGTTATAATTACCGTCCAAAGTCCAGATGTGCAGATCGTGAATAGATTCGACTCCCTCAATCTGAATGAGCTCATTGGATAGTTGTTCCAGGTCAACGTTTTCCGGAACGGATTGCAACAAAACTTTCATGGTGCGGACCAGGTTTTGTATTGCATTATATCCAATGAAAACTGCAATAACCAAAGCTAGTACACCATCTATCCAATACCAGTTAGTGAAATAGATGACGATTCCTCCGATTAAAACCGCTACCCACCCCAAGACATCTTCCAATAAGTGCAGCATTATTGCCCTGCTATTAAAATCAGTATCGTCCGAATGATTATGATCATGTTCATATCCTTGAGAGTGCTTGATTTTCAAAAAAGCAAATCCATTTACGGCTATCCCTAAAATCGCCAGCCACACCATGCCTTCGCTGTGCATTACCTCCGGATTGACGAATGAATTGTAAGCACCAATGCACATCACCCCAGAACCAATTAACAAGAACAAAGACATTCCCAATGCAGACAAAAGGGAAAATCTTTTGTATCCATAAGAGAATCCTGGAGTACGTTTTCTACCAGATAATTTTTCTAACAGCACTGCCAGGCCAATAGCCAGGGCATCTGTAAAGTCATGAAAGGCATCTGCAATAATTGCTGTTGAGTTGGTAAGTATCCCTCCCACTACTTCAACGATCGAGAATAAAAGATTAAGCCAAAAAGCCATTGTTATTTTGCTTTTGTGTGCATGGTGATGATGTGTATGTGCCATAGTTATTTTTATTTTAAAATTTTACAATCCTTTTTTCCCTTCAAGCCAATACCCTTGGGAGAATATTTTAACAGTTGTATTGTCTTTTAACACCTTACGAAAAGCCTGCACCGACCTCACATTTCCCGTTAAAACAAAGCAGGTATTCTGCAAATCAGCTACGTCAACAGGTAGCAGATCTAGTATCCACTTTTCATCCCTGAAAGTTTTCTTAGAAACCACTAAACAGTTTTCCAGACCTAATAAATGAGGAACATTTTTATGTGCTTCATCCAGTTCAAAAATGAATTGAAACTGATGCAGGCCTTGTTTTAATAAGGGAAGAAAAGAACAGGCCAGACCTAATGATGTTTCATCCCCGATAATACATTGTCGCTTTATAGGGGATTCATAAAACCTTTTCCCTCGCGGTTGACTGATAAATAGTTCATCATCTGTTTTTAGCAAATCGACAAACTCACTTCCAATTCCATTGCCGTGAATATGAAAAACAATATCAAAAAAGCCATTGTCAGTATCATGATAAGCAATGGTATAATTCCTGAATTCGGTTTCACTCACGCGAATGACGCTTGCATATCCGATTTGAAAATTCCAGCTGGAAATATCCCCCTGAAAACGTATCTTTTTCAAATGCGGACTTAAGTAAGACGTTTCCATGACTCTAGCATTGGGCCGTAATGCATTTCCGAATAAACTACTGACCCATTTTGGCAGGCTTGAAATCATTGTCTGTTACATTAAATTCTTATACAAAGAAACTGCAAGCAGCAAATGTAAACAATGTAAGAAAAGAAGTAAGTATTGGACTAATCGCGGTTTTTACTCCGAAATGCTAAAGCGGCCATTCCTGCAACTTTTGTAAACAATCTCGAAAAATAGGCATAATCCTGATACCCCAGTGCTGTTGCTATTTCTTTCACAGATTTATCAGAATGAAAAAGTAAGCGTTTGGCTTCCAGTATAACCCTTTGCTGTATGTGATAGGAAACCGGTTGTCCTGTTGCATTTTTGACACACTCGTTTAAATATGCAACAGATATATTGAGTTGCTGAGCGTACTCAGAAGGCATCTTAGCTGTTGCAAAATTACGTTCCAACAACGCTTTAAAGGATTTGGTAACAATCTCAAATCTCGAAAGCTTATCAGCAGGTTTAGAGCGCTCCAGATAATGAACAAGAATCTGAGCAACTAATGCATTGCAGTTATTTTTAAGTAAAGAATGATACAGTATGTCAGATGTACGTTCAAAAGATCTGATACATAACCGGACTGTGTCGGTTATTACAGACAATCTTTCCTCTTTTATTACCAGCGGTTCTGCTGGCACTATTTCCTCCAACAGATGCAGGTATTCAGGATTAAGGTTTTCATTGTTGATGAGCAAACCGCATATAGTTATATTGTCTGTTTGTAAAAACCGATGCACCTGATCCGGATGGATGTATAATATTGAAGATTCTTTTAGTTTGTATTTTTTAAAATCAATTTCAAAAGTAGTGGTACCTTTTTCCTGTATAATAAAAAAATGAAAATCGTGTCGGTGAGAATGACTTACTTCTTCTAATGGTATGTCTTTCCCTGACATTCTTCCAATGACAATCCCTCCTTCTGATCCATCGGGAAGTGAATGTACGGGGATAACTTTAGCTTTTTTAGTCATTGTGTTTTTTCGTACAGAATTTCAATTCTCCTTATACTTAACTTTAAAGTTTCTTATAATTGATTTGCGTCGTTTAATTTGTTCCTGAGCTTTTCAATTTTCCTTTTCAACAAGTAACCAGAACCTACAATAGTAAATAAACTAAACAGATTCAACGGAACCGTTAGTATAAGCGTCCACTTCACCCAGTTATACTCCCAGAATAGTACGTATATAAGAATGGTCATAAGCGTTCTCACCAACCAGAGTAGTAGCTTCTTTTGCCTATACTCCTTCATAAGAATAGGACTGTTGGAAAGGATTTCCAATTCTCTTTTTATACTTTCATTGAATGTCTCTTCCATTTATTTTATTTGTTATTTTATAATATAGTCACTGGATTGTATCCCAGGTGATCTCACATGAAAGTCCCTCTCCTGAAGACCATGACACTAAGCTAACCAATATCCTGTTAATTATAAATTCCTGTAAATCCTGATTCAGACTATCCTACAATCCTGAAGGGATTGAATATTTATAGATAGCTTGGCATTGCCTTGGTGCGACCCCTACAGGGTCGTATGTTATAAGTCTGCTCTTATCTATAAACATGTGACCTCTTCGAGGTCAGGACTTTTCTCAAGATTTCATAACTTTACCGCATTGATAAAAATGTATCCTAAAGGAGAAGGATTAGGGATGAGATTTTTGGCTTTGATACAGGAATCTAATAGTTAATTTCGATTACTTAATTTCCAGTGCCTGATTATTACATTGCTTTTAGCTCAGGTCTGTCAATTTGATTACTTTATTGTTCTCGTTAAATTCAAAAATAGATTTTCCTTGTAACTTTAACTCTTCTCCTTTTTTCAATCCATTTGGAAAGTCCATTGCCAACACAGCATAATAATCAACTTCAATCTCAGAAACATTTATGTCATGTTGAACTGATCTTATAGTTTGCTGTCTTTTTTCAAAATAGTCCTTCGCCTGATCAGCCTGCCGTTTGAATGCTTCAAGCCCTCTAATAGACAAATTGACTTTTCCGTTTTGAACATTTTCAAAGAGTATCATTTCATCGAAATCCCGAATCATATTATCTGTATCGAATGCATTATAGGCCTTAATGTAATCTTTTATAATTTGCGTTCTTGCGTCCATTATTTGTATTGTATTACAGATATGATTGTATTTATATTCTCGGATCAACTCTTTTAAAAATCAAATTATCGTTATAAATGGATGCTCATCACTTCTTGCTCAATTTCACATTCGTCATACAGTCCAGTATTTTTCCCGGAACGTCGCTTGAATCCGTGCCGATCATACTCGCCCAGTAAAGATCTTCACGTTTCGTGAAAAAAAGCTTTTCAGGATAGACGTTATCAACCGTTATTGAATAATCCTTAAATAAAGTATTTAAGTCTGTCCCCAGTTTTGATTCTTTAAGAAATTGCCTGACGACATCGTAGCTTTGAAGTTTGTCACTCGTTCCAAATCTTTGCCGATACTGATTGGTAACGTCAATTGCAAGATCTCCGCTTAAAATCAATCTGCCATAGGATATGCCAGTCAATGAGTCGAAATTAAAATCAAGAGCTGCTTTGGGTAAAATCATTTTTAATTCTTTCAGTCTTTGACTGTAGGTCATTGTTTTCTTAAAGTAAGGAATATTCAAATCAATCCACACTTTACCATCACTTTTGGACTCTGTAAAAATACAGGCAAAGTCTGACGTGTCATTACCCACAATTACGAAATAACCAATTGCTCTTTTTCTATAGGCCGAACCAGCTATTTCGTCTGTTAAAACCTTTTTACCTACAATGGTATCAAAAGGTGTTTTCATTTGTTCTGTTGCCTGGGAGGTATTATTCTGACGGTTGTCATTGCAACCTAACAGAACAACAAGCAATATCCCTAATACTATTCTACAACTCATTGGTCATTTCTCAATTAACATAAATAATGAACTTCACTGACATTTTAGTCTAAAATAATCTACAACAACAGTTCACTCCTGGTATCCGCCGCTTCTTTCCGCTTTTGGATAGCACAGCGGGTTATTTTATTATTCTTTTAATATAAAATAGCCCCGATAATATCGGGGCTATTTTTGAAGTCTATCTTGAATTTTAAATTTCTCTGCCTTTATTGAACCCGCAAGTCAATAGACTTGCATTCATTTTTAGGCTTAAGTTAGATAAACTTATGCCAGCAACGCATTGTGCATTTTCATTCATTACTCAGTTAACTTCCTCTTCTCAAGTATTTCTTTTGCTTCTAAGTATGCTTTATGCAATCTCTTTTCTAATTCTTGTTTTGGAGGCAATTCAGTTAGATACTCAGCCACAATAATACCATCTTTATGCATTTCCAATAATTCTACTTGTTCTCTACTTGCTTCTGCACAAAGAATAAGTCCTACCGGAGCTTCCTCCCCTACTTGTCTTTCATATTTGTTCAGCCATTTCAGGTACAATTCCATTTGTCCTTTATGATTAGCTTGGAACTTTCCTATCTTTAATTCAATAGCTACTAATCTTCTTAATTTTCGATGATAGAAAAGAAGATCTAAATAATAATCTTCTCCATCAATTATCATTCGTTTCTGTCTTTCTACAAAAGCAAATCCTTTTCCTATTTCTAAAATAAATTTCTCTAATTCCCTTAATATGGCTGACTCTAGGTCATTTTCAAGATAACCAATCGGTAGATTAAGAAAGTCTAACAGGTAAGGATCTTTAAACCTGCCTGAAAGACGGTGTTCGTTATTAGGTAATTGCACATTAGCAATCTCCGTTCGTTCAAAAAGGATTTTTGCTCGATTTGCTTTCTTAAACCTCTGACACCTAATCCTTCTTCGATTGTCTTTTTTGCATAAAAAATTCTTTGTTCCCCTGATTTCAAGGGAATTAAAATTAAAAAATGCGACCAAGTTAAATGTCGTGACAGCGTAACGACTTTTTCAGGCTCGGGAAAAACTTCAGCAAATTGAAGCATTCGCCTTAAATTCTTTTCTTCAAAGTTTCGCCCGTAGCGTTCTTCTAATTGTCGTGACAGTGTAACGACAATTAGTTTTCCATATTCGGCACGTTTATGCTCCAGGATAAAATCATTAATCCGCTTACCTACTTGCCAAAAAAGCAAGGTCATTGTACTATTTACTTGAGATGTTATTTTGGAATGTCCTTGCTCAATAAGAACAGTAATTTCACCCAATAATGCTGCTTCATTCTGTAAATTATTTTTTTCAGTCATTATTCAATTTACCTTTTCGCAAAAATAGTCCACTGCTTTATTTGTTTTTCTACTTTTTCTTGTCTTTACGATCAAACATTTTCAATTCTTCTTCAGAAAACATTTTATTAGTCGCGTGTTGAATTATAAAATATAATTTCTCAGAGGTTGAGTCTTTGTAAATTGCTTCAAGCATGTCTAGAAAGTTGCCATTCTTGTCTCTACCCGAACCCATTAAACCTACTTTAGCTGCTAAATATTTTTGGATATAATTTTGCCCGTCAGCAGGTCCTAAAGCAAAAATTGGATTGTATTTCCCGTCTCCACTGAAATCCATAGCTTGCATTATTCGCCTAAACTGATACCTATAAAAGTCTGCACTGTCTTTGTTGTCAAGTTTGTAGTATGAATAAGATTTCTCAATAATTGCTTGCTGACTTACTGGGTGTTTTTGTAGAAATATGTTTGCAGAGTCAAGCGCTTCTTGAAATTTCCCTTCACCATTTAATGAATAAATTTCCCGTTCTTTACTCAAATAATTATATGGTTTATATTCTGGTTTGTCTGTAAAACCAATTAACAAAGCCAACACTTCAAAGTCGGTCAATGATGTGTCGTTTGAAGTAAAACGTTTTAATAATTTTTCGTAAGCAAGTTTGTCATTGGGGTCCTTTGTCTTTTCAAGAATAGTTTTAAAGTTTTTCTGATAATTAAAGGTCGTTTGTCCGTAAACAACTTGTCCTGCAGTTATAAACAGAAAAAGTCCTAATGTTTTAATTTTTCTTGTCATTGTGTTGTATCTTGAAATGGTCCATAACGTTTTGGTGCTACTCCGTGGCCTGTCCCCTGACAGGCCACAATTAACCTTTCGCTAAAACCTTTCCAATTTATGAGTTAATAATCCAAATTTACCTATTTCCATTTCCCTAAAAGTTAGAGACCACTTATGATCTTCTAAAGTTTATACAAGAGTCCAAATATAGAGTGGCCTGTCGGGGGACAGGCCACGGAGGAGGGGTAATTAAAATGTGGGTTGTTGATTTTCTCCCAAACTCCCAAATATTCTAATGTATTTTTATTAGAAATCCATTTCCCAACTAACCCGCTTCCTTCCTTAAAAGAAGCCGTCATATCTGTCAAACTAATATAATCGGTCTCATTTTGATGAATAACTGCTATGTTGGATTCATTTACATTTAATGTTCTACTTTTGGCCATATTTACCGGTTCATTAAATAATAAATTTACAAAAAATGAATTGAAATTTTTATTCTTAAAATGGAGCTTTTCTTTTTGATTTGTGTTCGGTTGCTATGACCGTCAACGACCCGGCTAAGAAACGTAGGGGAGTTTGAAACACTGCCCTTCGGTTTACCACTTAGCCAAGCCAAATATTTTTATAATTTACTTTTCTTTTTCATTATCAAAATTTTGGATTTGCGGACTTTCTAGAAGCTCTGAACTTCCGATTTACCAGCAAACCCCTATGTTTTTTTAGCCATTGTTGTATCCCTGTGCTTTCTTTTTAAAAGCGGTGGTAAAGACATACTTATTGGCAAGTTTTGGTTGTGCGGTTGGTTTGTGCGACTTGACAATGTGTATGGCTTTATGTGATGGCATGGCAGAATTTAAATTCCCCGTGTTTTTTTATGTTACTATTTAATTTCATTTAAATAAACTTTTCAATTTTTTTAATGACTGATTCAATAGCCAAAGAATCAATTCCGCCCTTTTCGCTTTCAGTAGTAGTGAACAGATTATCGTTCAATTTATAGCCGTTTTCTTTGTAGAAATCCAGTTTCTTTTCCCAATCTGCTTTATAACTTGGCCAAGACATCATGCCCAAATGCTCTAAAATGATTAAGTCACCTGCTGCGTCAACAAAAGTAAAATCAGGAATTCGCTTTTGATTATTCTTACCAATAAATTCCCTTTCATACTCAAACTCAATTTCCTTTTCTACGAGTATATTGGCGATGATGACTTCAGATTTACTCCGAACCAACAAGCCTTCTTTCTTGGTCTTATGAATTAGTCCTTCTGCAAAAGGAATACTATGTTTTTCTTCTCTTACTGAGTAAGTAAATAAATGCGTATTGCGTTTAGCAGTTTCTGAGAATTGCGGTTTGGATAGGTTGATGATCCATTGGGGTGTATCGCCCTCTATTAATAGAATCAATTGCTTTTTGGCTCTGGTTAAAGCGGTGTAAATTAATTCGCGGGAAATGATTCGTCCTGTTTTTGGAATGACTAGGAAAACGTAATCAAAATCACTTCCTTGACTTTTATGTACTGTAATGGCATAAGCAAGCTCAAGATTACTGGAATCATTTTCGGCTTGTCCCTGTCCTCTGTATCCAAAGGTGATTTTATCGTCAACGCCTGCAAATACTACATTTGCAAAACCTTTATTAGTAGCTTTCACCAAGCCTAGCTGTCCGTTCGATAGTTGATGCTTTTCGCCACCTGGAAAACCTTCTTTCCATTCATTGATAGTTTGGATAACCTTATCATAAAGTCCAATTTGATACTCACCAATTGAAACAGTTCCTTTTAAACCTGTTCTAAACTGTTTCTGGAAAATTCTGTTCAGATTAAAGGATCCCCAATACGGTGCTTTCACAGGACTCAGTAATTGGAAAGCTTCAATTTTCCCTGTATCAATTTTTTTCGCCATTTACTCCTATGAAGGCATTCAATTGGGCATAATCCTTTTCATCCTTAAGCCCAAGCTTCTCAATTAACAACGCATTCAATGCTTTTACCAATGATTGCTCATCCTCCCAAGTTGCCACATGCAAGTCATTGAGCAAGGCATTGTCGCCTAATTTCTGAAAAATAGTATCTGCATCTTTACTCGGTTTTAAGCCAGAGAACCAAGATGCCAAGGTTAGGGTGTCAGAATTTGCCCCATCTACGTTTCGCACTACTTCTTTAAGTCTAGCTAAAGCCTCAGTAGCTTCAAAATCATCATTTCCTGATTCTAAATTATCCAAGTAGGTGCATAAGTCTGCAAAAGGCCTGCCAGCACCAATGGGTGGTAACTGATATGGATCACCCACGAGAATAAGACGTTTGATATGCCCTAAATCCAAGGCTTGCATCAAGGCATACAAATCATCCTCAGTAAGCATAGAACATTCATCTACAATCACGTTTTGCTCTCCTTTGTACTTCTCTGGACCCGAGAAACGTGGTTTCATTCGGTTCCAATCAAAGCGTTTTTGTTTGTTCAAAAACTGAGCTATTGTGTAAGCCTCACCACCCGCCATCTTACCCAGCTTGACCCGGGCTTTGCCTGTTGGTGCCAATAGTAATATTCCTTCACTTGTGAGCGATTGGCAACCGAATAAAGCTCCTAAAACAGTAGTCTTCCCAGTACCTGCAGGGCCGTGTAATACAGATATTTTCCTTCCGGTTATTCGCTGAAGTGCAGTTATTTGGTCTGCGAGTGCAGCTGCGTGTTTGGAATTGCTTGCTTCAAAGGTTATCCCATTATTGACAATAACTTGTTTGATTAATTCTTCCCAATTTTCATCTACAGGTTCCAATTGCTTTTTGGATCGAGCTATTAGTACTTTTCTGAAATAGGCCTCAATGTCATTGTACTTCGCAAGTTGAAGCGACTGAATTTCTTCTTGATCTATGCAATTGATTTGTTCTTTGATGAACTCAATATTCGTAACCACATAGTTGGCTGGCAATACAGTTGTCCGTTGCACATTAAGTGTGTTGATAGTCTCGATAATTTCATAAACAGACACCAACGTGTCTCCATTTTCAGCTGCTCTTTTTAGCACATGGATGATGATAGCCCTGATACGTCTTTGATCCAAAGGGGAATCAACTAATTGCGGCTTTTCTGGCACATGCTCTCCCTGAATGGCCTTATCTTCAAACAAACCATTGTCTAATGTCTCAACTGCAATTGGGTAATTTTCCTGATCACCTTCATCCAATTCAGCAATTCGGTAAGGGTTGAGTAATAGCTCGGCATCAGTTGACTTATATCCGAGTTTATTACGGGTGCTTGCATCAAACCAGTTCTTAATTTGTTTGTCTGAAAGCTCAAATCGGGAAAGCAGTATTAATAAGTTCTTTCGATCTGTTGTTTCGTTGAGCCATATATCCCGAAAATGTGGCAGGTCAGCAGAATAGGGTTTTCTACCAAGATTTAGACGACCGTAAATAGCATCTTCCCACGCATCCCAAGGGCTGTCTTTTGTGCCTAAGTGATTATCGGCTCGTAAATCTTCTTCCAACAAATGACCATACTGAAAACCTAATGCCAAAAGTGCATTTCCAAATGCCGGGAATGGCCCCATGCTTTCCTTTACCTTGCCGATTTGCTTATCTATCCAAAGCAAATGTTGATCCCATACATCTTTAACTATACCGTGATCCTTGATGCGCTCGATGATGCTGCGTAATTTACCCAACACCACCAAAATAGAACTATCATTGACATGCTCGCTACCATAGGCAAACTCATCTATGATTTCTTGGCGGCTGGCAGTTTCTTGCAAAGTGAGCTTGATTTCATTGAGCAGATCTTGCTTGCTTTTCTTTCCTTCTTTGGTCTTCAGTTGAAAATCATCTGGTAACTCCAGATATTCATGATAGGGTAATAGAATCCCTTCACTTGTGGCATCATTTGGGCGGATACCGTGGGTAATCAATCTATCCCACAACGGGTAGGTATAATCGGCTGAAGTGTTGTATTTTAAAATTTTGGATTTTGTTTTAATTGAACCCACACCCACAATCAGTCTGCGGCTGTCTTCATCTATTGGATTAGCTCCTTTGACATAGAAAACAACCAGAGATTGCTCTTCTTTGATGGGCTCAAAGAAGCGTTTTAACAAGGCTTCCTGTGTTTTGCTAGTATAGACCCACGATGAAGAGAAGGGTGGATTTTCATCATGTGGTATATCTGGATACCATTCACGTATGGTGGACTGGTTTCCTCTTAACATCCACCAAAAAGGCACAGCAAAGCAACTGTAGGGCGGAACTTCAAGAGTTGTGGTCTTTAAAGCGAGATGCGGTATCTCTTTGGATCGTGGTTTATTATAAGGGTGATTGAACTGTCGGAAATACTTTCGAGTGCTCATAAAGCTACCACCCTCAGCTTTGCAGGGGGGCAGTTGTTTATCATCTAATTCTGCCCAATGTTTTCCAGAAATGGCCTCTTCTGCGTTATCATCTTTTTCTCCATAAATACGTGGCAGGTTCAGGCAAAAAGCATTTTGCGAAGGATGATTACAAACAGCCCCGTTCCATTTGCTGTCGTGCCAGGCTACTCTGATGGATAAATGCTGGTTCATACGCCTGTTGTTTCTTTAATGAGGTGGTTTACCCTAACCATACCGCTCAATAAGTATTGGATTAATCCTGTGTTGAGGCATTGGAGTTTGGAGTGTTTTCTTTTGTCTTGTTTCATCAAATTCTTTATTCCTTTTAGAGCGTTAGCAAAAAATAGCTCTTTGGTTTTTTTAGCGTTTGCCTTTGTGTCGGCAAAAACCAAATGTGCTATTTGTGCGGTGGCTTTTTTTTCGCATTGCATACAACGATTAGTGTATAAAATGTGCCGGATTTAGAACCACTTCAGTTTCTATCTGAGCTGAAACCCCGCACGCATTTAAAAATAATAAAATGTGTGGGACTTAGGAGCACTGTCCTCGACTTTCGCACATCAGCCAGGCATATTTTATACACAATGTTACCAGCTGGTATTTATATTTATTTTCCCTTAATAAGTTTATACATATTTATCAAAAATGAACCAAGCCCCCAAAGCCATCCAGATGCTGTGATAAAACCAGTAATATATGCCCAAATCTTATCAATGTTTTCTTTAAAAATTAGTATCAAAATAAATATGATCAGAAATCCCAACCCTATAAAAAGTCTTATGTATTGTTTTTGAACTAAAGCTTTGTGCGCGTTAATTTCATCTGTAAGCTTTTCGATTTGAGTTTTAGAGGATTCAGATTGATTATTTGCATCAGCTTGTGTTTTATTTAAATCTTGCTCGATTTTTGCAAGTCTTTCCAAAAGTTCCTTATTCTTAATTTCTTCTTGTTCTTTTATTGATAAAGCCTCTTTTTGTGCTGATTGAGCATCTTTAATTTCTTTTTGATTTTTAGCCCTACGGCTTCTCTCTTTGGCAACTATTTTTTGTGCAATTACTTTTGCTTGATCTTTATCTTGTTCAGCTATCTCATTAAATTGTTCAATTTTTTTTGCTGATTCGTGGGCGACTGATTCTAATAATATTCTATAATCTTCCTGAGTAATTCCTTCTACACTTTTTATTGTTGACTCAAATTCATTAATTAATTCATTGCTTGCAATTTCTTCATTTAATGTTATTGCCATTAATTCACTTAGCCCAACAGATTTTACTTTGTGTATGAGTTTTGCTGGATTCTTTAACCACAATAAACCTGTTAAAGCATCTGGCAATACAATTTCAGTAATTCCTCCATTAGGATTAATTTCTCGATTAAATTTTAGCAATTCTGTATTATTGGTTAGAAACCACACTTTCGCCTTTTGAAAAAGAGAAACAGAGCTACCACGTAAAGATCGTACATACAAATAACTTAGCACATCATGTAAAGCATTCCCTTTTCTGATTCTCCTTTCTTGAAGGGCTTTTACATCTTTCGTAGTTTCGTTCTTTGTAATGAAGGTGTCTTGAATAATTTCTTTTTCAATATTTAGAGTTTCAAGGATATTCTTTTCGAGATTACCATTATAAGTAATTAACCATGCTTTGTTTCTCCCAAGTCTGAGACAAGCTTCATTTATAGTAGATGTTGGAATGGAATTGTTATAATTTCCAATGGCATTTGCTATTACATTTCGAATTTCTTCAATCGTAATAGACAAAATTTTTATTTTACTCCCTGTTTTTTTAATAATTTCTAGTAATTCCCTAATTGGATGAGTGTCTTCTTCTTTTTGTAAATCAAGCGCCCTTAAAACTATTGGAGTATCTAAAAAATAAATTTCATTAGATTCAAATTTTGGTTCTAAATCAAAACCCGACTCTAAAAAGCCAGCAACGATGGATCCAATGAAAAGTCCCTTTGCTATTTCAAATAAATTATGATTGTTAGTTTCTATATGCTCTAAGAAAGTGACATGATAGATATAGCTAATTTCGACACTTTCGCCATTTATGTCTCCTGTATTTTTAAAAAAAGCAGCAAGATGCTTTTTGTTTTTATCCAAAAATGCAGAAAATGGAGGCTGCCCAGTAGTATCTATATCTTCTGATTTTAAGTAGGTTTGAAAGGCTTCTTGGAGTGCCATCGCATTTCGCTGCCCCTTTTTGTATTCAATCTCTAAATCGCTGAACGAATACTTCTGTATTTCGAACAGTTCCCCGTTTTGAAATACATTAAAGTTATATTTTTTTCTTGCTTTATTTGACAACGACTTAAATGTTGCATTAATAAGTTTTTTAATAATTAGTAAAGGAACATCAATTCCATATTCTTCTGAGATTATAGATTTTATGTCAGCAGCACTCCCGTGTGTTTTGCCTCTGAGACTGTATAAACTTAAAGCCCTTTTACAGATTGGGATATAAACCTGATTATAAAGGTCGTTTTGATTCTCAGTGAGAGCTGCTAAAAAGCAGTATCCTGTCAATATGTTTTCGTTCTTATTCACAGTAGATTATTTTTATCTGGCATGTTTTATTTACTAGCTGGTAACATTTGAAAACGCCATATGGCGTTTATTCAAATGTTGTTACTCTATTAAAATTTCTATTTAAAAACTACTGACGTATCTTAAGCTATATAAAAAACAACACCCAAACTCCTAAAAATCTAATCATAGCATTAAAAATTGTCCCAATAGCAAATATATAAAATATGTTACAACCTACGTCTTTTTGCAAAAGAAGTTGCCTATACCACATACTATTAACTACCTAGGTAACATTTTTTTGATGTAACAAAACAGGATGGAGCTTTGCGCTCGGGTGGTATAAATGCAAAAAATAGGTTCAACGAAAAAAAAAGTGTCAACCCTTGGGAAAAAGTCGGCATATGAAGATAAACAATCACCAAATGCCGTTCATTTATCTTTTACACCGAGTCTAAAACTTTTCCTAAACCAGAACGAGCAGGGTTTATCATCAATGTTGCTCTTCTAATACAGAGGCAACAACTTTGGACTCTGACTTCACAGCTTCATATACGGTAGCAACCAGTAACAGCATTGTTAAACCATAAGACAAATCATCTACAGGCATGGTAAACAAACGGACTCCAAGTGTATGCTTATTGTCATACCATACGATTTGTTCGTCAATCTGCTCCGGAAAGAGGTTAATAAAAGGATACTCCCAAAATGCAATACCAGTCAACATACCATTAGAGATGATAAACGGGACCAACAGAATACAGAATGTCAGCAAAAATACCGACAGATATGGCTTCCTAAGAATAAGCAAGTGAAACAACAATAATGCAGCACATAAGATATGCGCGACCAGTGTATATAAATGCTGATAATAAAAAATCGCTACGCCTATACACAATGCTACAAAAATCCAGGGAAGTACCTCAAATATCTTAGGAGTACGTTTACCCTCTGTAAATATAGAGATGCAGTGGTACGTATAGAGACATGCATAGGGAATACAAAAGAAAAACATCCATTCCTCCACCGGCAGGTTACCCAGGAATATTCCGGATAAAAAACGATCACGGAATCCCCATATACCCATTGAAGTAAACTGCATATCCCATGGAATAAAGACCAACATCATAACCAGCTCACCGATCAGAAAAGCTTTCCAATGTTTGTAAAATTGTATCCTGGGATGAAAGCTAAAAATAAAAGGTATGCTGATACAGCCTAAGTTGATCAACAGATAATACCAGTGTTCGTTTATAGTCATTACTTATTCTTTCTTATCAGACGGTGGTAAGCGGCAGCCTCACGAAAATATTTTACAGGAACCCACAGCATTCCGAAGCATTCACCATCTTCCGGACCTAAATGTTTATGATGTATCTTATGAGCTTTCCTCAGCGCTCTGAAATAAATATTGTCTGTATGTCGAAACCAGGAGAAACGCTGATGAATCAGTATGTCATGCACGAGAAAATACGCTGCTCCGTACATCATAATTCCCAGTCCCGTAAAAAACTTCCAATCAAACCCGGCATATGTACCCGACAACATAAGGGTAAAGCAGATGGAACCAAATATCACAAAGAATAAATCATTTTTCTCCAGGACTTTGTGGCCCGGGTTATGATGATCTTCGTGCAGATACCACATAAACCCATGCATTACATACTTATGCGTACACCAGGTTACCCCTTCCATTAAAAGAAAAACTCCTATGGTTATTAAAAAACTCATCATCACTTTTCAGCTTATTTCATTTTTTCTTATTGCCTCTAATACCCTAGGCAGCGCTTCAGTAAACCAGACCGTGTAGCGTTCCGGTTCTGAATGCATGTGTTTCAGGATTTCATCGGGATTACGCCACTCCCAGGCTTGTACTTCATCCTTGTCCGGCATCGGATCTGTATCTGTAACACCAATATAAACATGATCAAATTCATATTCAGTCAGGCCGTTTTCCACTTCTGCCCTGTAAACAAAGTCAAAGACTTTCTTTACCTCACAGCTCATCCCCAGCTCCTGTGAAAGTCTCCTGCATACTGCAACTTCCAATGTTTCCCCTGGCAATGGATGTGAACAACAGGCATTCGTCCATAAGCCACCGCCGTGATATTTACCTGCAGCCCGCTGATGAATCAACATTTCTCCCCGGCTGTTGAATATAAAAACTGAAAAAGCACGATGCAGCACACCCAGTCGGTGAGCCTCCAGTTTTTCCATCACCCCGGTTTCCTTATCATTGACATCTACCAGTATAACTTCCTGCTTCATTTTGATATCATTTGATTCAATTTTTCTTTATTGTGCTTGTCCAGTTTATCACTGTTCTGCATGAAGCGAATGGCTTTCTTCCAGTAATCACTTTTGTAGTCAGCCTGCCCCTTTTCAAGTACTTCAATAATAAACCTGCTGTCATCTCTCAGATTGCCATTATATCCCAACATGGCAGGCGTATTGGCCTGTACCGCAAAACGAAGGAAACGTATTTCCGGATTATCAGCACTGCCTCTGACAGCCTCTTCAATCAGCCCTTTGCCTTTGTTAAAATACGACAACTTGTCAAACACCGAAGATACAACACTTGCATACATAGCTGTTGCTACACCCTTATAAGCCTTCTCAAGGTCTGAATTTCCCTGCGGCCTTTCTGTTTCTTTGTAAAACCTTTTTATTCCGTCATCATTTGTTGCTGCAAAGAAAAGTGTTCTTGCTTCTTTCAATCCGGAATCGGCCTGGATAACAACGAAAGAACAAAGAAAAAACATCCCCCAAAACAGACTCATCAGATAAGATTTAACTTACTTTTTACACATGTATATAAAAGTAAAGCGATTTTCTGAGAATTCAGCACACGTACACGGGCATGCATAATGTGCTCCCCCGGCACGGCTTTGATTTTTTTCAAAAGCATCTGATAATAAACATAAGCAAGCATTACCCCAAATCTGGCTTCTTTCGGCAACTGACGTATTCCGGTCAGCGCTTCGGAAAAGTCTTTTTCAATTTCCGATTCAATAACTTGTTTCTGGCCGTTGGTAAAATTACAGAAGTCAACATTCGGAAAATACATACGACCCAGCTCCTGATAGTCAGCACGTATGTCTCTTAAAAAATTAACCTTCTGAAAAGCAGACCCGAGGCGCATAGCCGCAAACTTTAATTGTTCATAAAGCTTCCTTTCTCCGTTACAGAATACCTTCAGACACATCAGGCCTACTACCTCTGCCGAACCATGTATATACTTTTCATACAAAGATCTGGTATAAAATCGTTTTTCCAGGTCCATTTCCATACTGTCCAAAAACGCTTCTATAAGTTCTCTGTCTATCGCATAGGCATGGACAACCTCCTGAAAACTATGGAGCACCGGATTGATGCTAATTCGATGATCAATTGCCTCAAAAACATCTTCCCGGAGTTTTTTTCAACATCTCAGCCTGTCTGTATCCCTCAAAGGAATCAACGATTTCATCAGCCAGTCTTACAAAGCCATAAATGCTGTATATAGGATCGCGAAGCTCTTCCGACAAAAAACGTATGCCCAGAGAGAAGGAAGTACTATAGCGTTGTGTAATATTCCTGCTACACTCCCTTGAAATTCTGTCAAACAGTAGTTTCATGGATATTCTTTAATTTTCTATACTGGTTAATAATATAATCGGCAACAATCTGACCTGAAATAAAAGAAGGAGGTACCCCGGGTCCGGGAACCGTCAGCT
The DNA here is from genome assembly GCA_024707265.1 of Sporocytophaga sp. GTDB lineage: Bacteria > Bacteroidota > Bacteroidia > Cytophagales > Cytophagaceae > Sporocytophaga. Next base: position 1,084,424 of record JANQAB010000003.1, read on the forward strand.
GACCGGTGTAGTACATATTAGCTAACTTCCGGTTTTTAATAACCGGCTTGAACACTGCAGTCTGCCACAACGTGTTGGCAAGGCCGTAGGCATTTCCCTTGAATGCATTATAATCACTGATAAAATCAGAGACCGCATAATCTGAATAACTTACTACATGCTTTCTGATCGATTCTCCACAGTAGGCCTCCAGCCTTTCGATAGTATCTTCAAAGTATTTTTTTCTGATCTCCGGTGTATCTTTAAGTCCCGGAGCCACAGGAATCAGGATAAAGAGATTTTCCATTCCTTCCGGCGCGACAGTGTCGTCCGTTTGTGAAGGACAACAGACATAGTATAAAGGCCTATCAGGAAACTCAGGTTTTTCATAAATAGCTTTTGCATGGCGACTAAAGCTCTCTTCAAAAAATAAATTATGGTGACTTATCCGGGGAAGTTTTTTGTCGACACCGACGTAATACAAAAGACAGGATGGGGCCATCATCCGTTTATCCCAATATTGTGCAGAATAATTTCTGAATTTTTCGGGCAACAGGTGCTGCTCTGTAAAATGATAATCCGCTGAACTAACCACTACATCAGCCTCCAGCTCTCCCTTATCGGTCCGGACAGCAACAATTCGGCCACCTTCTATCTTTACACCACAAACATTGGTATTCAGATGTAAAGAAGCTCCGGCATCAATGGCTGTTTGCACCACAGCATCGACCAACTTCCCCATCCCACCCATTGGATACCAGGTACCAAGTTTCAGATCTGCATAGTTCATCATACTGTACAAAGCAGGAATTTTGTCCGGGGTAGCCCCGAGAAACAGTACCGGAAACTCAAGCATCTGAAGCAATACCTCCGAGCGGAAATATTTGCGAATATGATCTGAAAACGAAGTAAAAAGATCGAGTTTAAGTGCTGACCTCAATAGGCGCATATCGGCAAATTCTCTGAGAGAAAGACCAGGTTTATACACAAATTCCCCCATCCCTTTCTCGTATTTAAGCCGGGCCTGCTTCAAAAATTCATCCAGTCGGGAAGCGCTTCCTGTTTCAATATTTTCGAAGAACTCACGCAACGCTTGGTAACCGGCAGGTACAGCCATAGAACACCCCTCACGTCCGATCACCTGATAAGAAGGGTCGAGTCTGCGTAATTCAAAAAAATCTGAAGTCGATTTGCCAAAGCGGTTAAAAAACTGCTCCATTACTTCTGGCATCCAATACCAGCTCGGCCCCATATCAAAAGTAAAGCCCTCTCTCTTCAGCACTCTCGCCCTACCTCCAGGCTGAGCGTTTTTCTCAAGAATATGCACCTCAAAGCCTCCTTTTGCCAGAACTGCTGCGGCAGATAGTCCCGAAAAACCTGCTCCTACTACAATCGCTTTGGGTTTCATATCCATAAATCAATTTTTAGTTTTGTTTAACCTTTTCAAAATAAAGTTAAACAAAATTATTAAACTGCTATTACTTTTACCAATAAAATTTTATTGACTGGCCAGGACGAATGCCTGCCTGAAAAGCTGTTATCCGAAAAGAGAAAGACTTAATTGAAGAACAATTGTTTGCGTAAAATGGAAGAAAAGCAAAACAAGGTCAGTCACTTAGACCCCATTAAACTGAAAATATTTTCAAATCGATGTCAGAACAAAAGAGACAACTTTTTAAATAATTAAAGAAGAAGTTTGAGTGAAAGAATCTTGTCGAAAAGACTGTTTAGGGTAAAATTGGATAAACAGATACTGATTACTTTCAGAAAAAAATTGAGCAGTCATTTGTTCAACCGAGTAAAGGCTACCTATTAAAAAAGGATTGAAAAATCAAATAACAGCCAGCAAACCATCCAGACGGTCAAATATCCTGACATTGGCCGGCAGAGGAAGGCTATACTCCTTCAAAGCACTTCCGGTAAGAAGAATGTTGCCCTCAAAAACTTCAGCCATATTTTTTATCATTTCCTGTATAGATGAGTAATCCATCTGATTGGTCATACAGGCTAGCAGTATTTGAGGACAGGTTATCTGCACTATGCGTTCCAGACTATCCAGCGGCACCACCTGCCCAAGATAAATAGTAGGATACTGCCTGCTTCGCAAGGCATAATTATAAAAGAGCAAAGCCATTTCATGCATTTCATTTTCCGGAAGCAGTAACATTACTGCGGGTAAGTCCTGCCTCGGCACATAGGAAAGTGCATCTGTTGCCGCAATCAGTTTCTGTCGTACGATATTGCTTACAAAATGCTCCTGGGCGGGATTTATGGCTCCGGTCTGCCACATTACTCCGATCCTGCCAAAAAACGGATACAAGACTTCAGTGACAATGCCTTCAAAACCCAGCCTGATGGTTGCAGCATGAAAAATTTTGAGAAAATAGGCTTCATTAAGCTCTATCATTGCCACTATCAGACTGTCGATCAGACTATTTTCTTCTGAGTTGCCAAGATTGAGCGCTTGCACTTTTTGCCGGATTTCCAGATCTGACATTTCTGCAATCTTTGAAATTTTAAATCCATGCTGGTTTAAAAAACTGACATTGAGAAGCTTTTTCAGGTCATCATTAGAGTAACGGCGGATATTCGTATCGCTTCTGTCAGGACTTAATATACCATAGCGTTTCTCCCATATCCTAATTGTATGACTTTTGATATTGGTAAGAATTTCCAGATCTTTTATAGAGTAAGAAGCAATGGCACTCACGAACGCAGGGCTATTTTGTATATAAAGTAAACCAAAAACTTAAACAAAATAAAATTAATTCCTTGTGTTTTTCGAAATCAGCAGGTTTTAAACTTAAACCGGGGATTTAGCTAAAATCCTAACTTGTTACAAGGTAACGCTTAGCCTGTTTCTGCTTAATTTTCCCTGCACAGTCGGAGGCACAAATTAATCCGGCAGCCATCATAATCACATCTTTCAAGACCAGTCTTCCAACCCCTGATAAATAGGGAAATCCATAATGCGGTGTTGGAAAGTCACCGCCAAGATTGGGCACATATACTTCAGGGGTAGTAATTAAAAATGATAGTGTAATCAATGACATTCCAAATGTAAGTAAGCCACCCCATAACCCTATATTAGAATACCAGATTCCCAATAATGTTAAAACTCCGATAATTACAATTACTGCCCCCAGACCATAAGCAAAAAGATAGGTACCGTTTTCCTTATGCCAGTCAATATTTTTTTGAACTGTTTTCCCTTCAGGATTTTTATAGTTGGTGTATTCTGGTGCTTTTTTAGTATAAAAAAACGACATAAAGGGGCTGTTTGCCACAAAGTGCACAATTCCGTCTGCTTCATACTGGAAAACTTTAAGACCACCAATCCAGGCCATTACTATAAATATTGATATTCTTGACAGATTTATAAATTGTCGTTGACTATTTGCCAGAATTGTAATCAGGTTATTCATTGTATTAAATTGATTTTTGTCGGTTATTTTTGGGTTATGGTTTGTGCTTCACGGAGGATTTTTCTCCAGAAAACTTGCTACCAGGAGGGGATTCTACCAAACATCCAGATGGATACATCCTCGCTCCATTAAGTGGCTAATCCATTTTAACTGTTGTTCTTTTCATCATTTGGTTTGGTTATTTTTATTGTCGGCAATGGTTGTCCCATTGCCTTTGCAGCCTGATAATGTGACCAGTTTTCAATTTCATCTTCTCCATAAATGATCATTCTTACTTCTATATCTTTCGTGTCCATATCTCCAACATACATCTTTTGATGATCCGGAACATTTTCGTAAGCGATTTTAAGTTTGTCTCTGTTTTCAATTGTCGGATCTGCGATATAGTTTTGATGTGCTTGCCTGCAAAGGTCTATTGAAGAAGGCAGGCCATTTAATTCTCTCAAAATATCTTTTACTTCAATCACCTTTTCTTCTATTTCTGAAGCATACTGAACTTCTGTTATTTTAAATCTTCCCAGTCCATATATGGATACCATTGAATCTAAAGGAACTTCTGTCAATATTTTTCCTTCCTGAATAAATTGTTCAAACCTTTCTAAAGTCAAATCAATAGGATTTTCCAACCTGGACAGTTGGATTGTATTATCTCTAAATATATTTACTTTAACAAGACAAAAACTATCTATATCCTTATAAAACAAGTTTAGGCTTTGTCCATTTATCTTTTCAGGAAAAAAATCGTTTGGATGATTTTTAATTTCCTTATAGACTGTCCCTTCCCCCCTCTCTCCTATTCTAATTCCGTTGATTGTCTTTTCGCTGTATTTATAGATGTTCTCTAAATTAGGATTAAGTTCTTTTATCAGGTTTTGGACATACTCTATAAAAGTTTCTTTATTAAATAACCATTCTCCTTCATTGATAGTCCAACTTCCTAACCCGTGTATTGAAATTTTATTGTTGTCCGGGATACTTAAAACCACCCAATTTCTGTTTACGTCATTCTTAAAATGTTCAAAATCTTCAAAGTTCCAGCATTCAACTCTACCGTTTTCATATACATCCAGGTCTGAAAAGAAATAACTTCCATTTTTTATAAATGCAGGTATTGAATAACCTTCTATAATCTGTTTCCTATAAACTTTTGTTGTTGGTTTAATCATTTTCCTTTTATTACTTTTAAAAAAATTGAAGTTCATTATTTTGTTTTTTTTAATTGAAGTCCAAAAGATTTCAACCTTTCCTGCTTTGCTTAATTGATTATTTCACCTTTATTGGCTTCTACTTTTTCACGAAACTTTTGTAAATCTTCTGGAGAAGGCTTTACCCATTCTGTTGCTTCTCCAATAATTTTCAATGGGAATTCAGAGCGATATGACCGGGTAGGGTTGCCGGGAAACTTTTTATCAGTAAGATTAGGGTCATTTTCATAACTCCCTGTTGGCTCAATGATATACACTCGTTCCCTTCCATCGCCTCTTGATAAAGCAGCAGCAAGCCCGGCGCCATTGACTAAACCGGTGAAATAAATATGATTCATTTTTATCTCAGATTTGTAGTTAGAAATACCGCCAGCGATCAGCAAATCCCCAACCTTCAGATCTGCTTTAGTCCCATGATAAAAGGGGCCTTTATCTGAAGGATTATATTGATAGGAAATGGCTAAGTCAGTATTCTCCTTTACCTTATCAGGGTTATTCAAGTGCTCATAGCATTTGGCTATGTTTAAATAAAGAGAAGGAAAAGCACTTTTAACAGTATCATCATTCACTGTTGATGCATACTTCAAAGCCGTTTCAAGCCAGGTTAATTTGTCAGTGACATTTTCCTGATGCCTGGCAACATAATGAGCTGACAAAAATTTTTCAAAATCATTGGTTGCTTCATTCCAGGCTTGCAAAAATACTTCCTTAGCCTGTTCTGCTTGATTTTTGTCCTCCAGGGCCATTCCTTGCAGACATAGTTTAACAATGTTGTTGAAAGGTGAGAATTCCATATTGTAATTATTCAGCTAATGGTTGATTTGAAAATTTATTTGGTTAATAGGTTGATCAATAATCGTACAATGTCCGCTAACATTGCATGTGCATTGGTCATCAATTTGTAATTATTCCGTTTAATAATGCTTAAAATATTTTTGCAACAACTTCCTATTTTGAATATCAACTACATAAACTATTCTTTTAGAATCTATTGAAACACTGTCAAATCTCTGCAAGACGAAACATTCATTGTTGATATTTTTACCAATTACAGTACAGACCTGCTAAGAATATTTGCGGTTAGGCGTAGTTTTATATTCCCGGTAAATCAATCTTAAATCCTTTGAAGCCAAGATAGGCTCTTACATGCAATTTATAGTCCATCCAAGATACACCATCCCAATGGAGTTGCCTTTCTGTCCAGTTAATTAATCGTTTAATCTCAAGTAAATCATTTTCGTTAATGAAAGCCTTTTCAAATAAGATTGAATTTATTTTTCCGGCGGCGTCATTATTGGATTGGCTAATCTTCTTTTCGTGAGCAAATGACTCGAATATCTCCTGAAACTTTTGTAGTCTCCATTCAAACTCTTTTATTTTATCTTCTTTATTATCGGACATTATTTTTATCAATTGCATTTAACATTGAGCATATGCCATATGACCTACATTTCTCTTTACCACTAAACTAACAATTTTTCTTTTTTGCTAAAGCACTCGTAGACAAACACCTACAAATCTACAATTTAAGTATCTCCGGTTTACAATGCAAGAATACTGTTTTATGTAGATATATCTTTTTTAAGAGCATCAATCATTCGGAAAAAATAATTGATTGGAATAAAGTTTATCAGTCCTTCAGGGAAATGAGTTATACCTATTCTTTTGCTTTTTTACTAAACGTTTATTTTTCGGAGAAAGCCTGAATTCCTTCTAAACAATTCACCTATTGCAACTACAGGTGGTACATATTTCATTGAACTCCAAAGGCTATCCTTATATATGTTCAGATCGAAATCTTTACCGTTATGATAAAAATGGAATGTATAATAAATCAACTCAAAAAAGTAGCTAATGATTCCTGCCAATAATGCGATCAGTAAAATCTTTTTTGTGTTATCAATACTGAAGGTGAGTTGTTAAATAATCTGTCGGTAACATTCACAAGTAAAACAATTCCCCAAAAATTAAAGATAAGCCACAATACAAGCATCACCCAACCATTAAACTCTGCTAATGCCAGAAGCAAAAGCATTCCCATCCCTTTTGTAAACACGATGAATGCTATGATCTGAGTTACTATATGTATAACCCCTATTTTCTTTTGATCCTGAAGAATCATCCTTATAAACCTTCTTGTGGCTTGTTAATTTATTTGATTGTATTTTCCCAATCATTTTTCCGGACCAAATATTCAAAGTGCAATAACTTTTCACCGTTAATATCCATATCAAATTCACCTACTTTTGTTGCACCTATTTTTTCGATGGCTTTTTGAGAACGAAAATTAGTCGAACCGATATGAAAATATACTTTATCCACGAATTGAAATGCGTAATCTAAAAGTATCTTCTTTACTGATTTATTGTATTGCCCTCCCCAAAATGATCTTGCTAAAAATGTATAACCAATTGCTACACTTTGTTTCTCGGGCAGATAGTCATAATAACGAGTTGAGCCAATGACTTTGTCTGTTAATTTATCTATGACATTGAAAGCTGAACAACTTGAGACAGCACCATTAAAAAAGCGTTCAAACACTTCTCTTTTATACCTGTCAGGAGCAGGATGTTGCTCCCAAATCAGTGGATCACAAGCTACATCATAGAGCCTTTCAAAATCTGATTCCGTAAGAGGAACAAGTCTTACAATGTCACTTTCAAGGTCTTGTATTTTAAATTCGTTTGTCAAAATTGATAATCTTTTATTGTGTATTCCTTTTTATGCCATTACAATTACTGCCAGGATACTGCTTAGCAAATTGCCAATCATTTTCTTGTTCTGAAGGTTTTTTAGGGTTGCGGCTAAAGGTTTAGTATTAGAAATGTGCAAGGCCATAATGAGTAAGATTTATTCAGATTTACCCATGTGAGCACGTCTTTAAAAATAAATAATAAAATACTGTATTTAAAAATAAAGTACCAAAATTTAATTCTATCCACTTATTTTATTTCTATTGGCTCTGGCTGTTTCCCCAGCAACTTTAATGAGTTACTCCAAACGATTGTCCATTTGCTCTTATCTTCCATCGCAAGGTCATAACTCAAAATATTGTAATTAGGCTCGTAATAATCGTCAATGACAATTAAACCAATTTTCGTCTCTTCAACCTGTGGCCCAAAGACACAATACTGACATGGATAATCAAATCGGATTGATTTAACGAGTGTCAACTTATACGTCTTACTCTCTCCGGGTTTAAATTTTACAGGAAAAGGAAAGTTACTGTCACATTCATGTCCCTTAATGAAAATGTAATTGTTATTAACTAAGAGATTGTCTTCAAATGAACATTTCATTAACCATATCTCAACCTGCCGATCTGAAGTGTTTTTAAAGGTCAAACTGATATCAAAATACTTTTGCTTAAACGAATCGGCTTCAACCAGGTAATTATTGTCAAGAAAATTAAAAATGTAATTATCCTTACTTTTTGTTACTTCATATTCCCTCTCCACCTTAATGTCAATGGCTATGGGGGATCTATCATCCTTTGCCTTGCTCTGAAATAAAAACAGACCAATAATAAAAATCAACTTGAGTTTCATGACATTCTTATTAGGCGAATATTTAATGGATATTCACTTTTGATTATTTTTATTTGATTGGAAGTAAGGGTACAGGCATCTTTTCCAAATTTCTCTTTTGAAATACTATCTATTACTGTAATGTATCCTTCAGTAATTTCTTTTAATATTGTTGTAATATATTTAAAAGCTTCTCCATGGAATGAAAGAATAATTAAAGGAACTTCCAGCCTATTAGAACTAAGGGAATCAACAATATCAGTGCCCTTTAAGCCAATGTAATATTTATAAATTTTTTCTTTCCAATTTTCTCTTTCAAACTGCTTCTTCGAATAATAATTTATTCTAATAATATTTTTTGCATTCGCAAAATAGCCCCCTGAAGAGGTTACCAATAATTGACATAATGATACGTCCATTCCATTTACCTTAATATAAGGATATACATTGGAACCATAGAATTTATTGACATCAATTAAATCCTGACTATCAAAGCTATCAGAAGTTATGCGATGAAATTCGCACTTACCATTTTGTACACGAGCGTGATATATGAATTCATTATAATTATCAATAGAATCCAATGGAATCTCCCAGTTGCTTTTGGGATTCTCTAATAAAAAGATCTGGTTATTACAAAGGTGCTTGAGATCAACCATAACATTCTCTTTTCCTGTTTCTTTATTTTCATTACAGGAGAAAAGTGAAAATAGAATTGTAAAAGTTATGATATGTTTCATTTTATTGATGCTGACCTCATACAAATTAAGGCATACAGGCAAACTAATTTAATAATTAATAATTACAGTACGATACTTGGAATAATGAATGTTATCTGTCAGCATTATTTTACTCAATAAGCGACAATTTCTTTTTTTGCATGAGCAGTCATTGTACCGGTTGCTTCCATCCCCAATATTCCATCGTATGAAATCCATCTACCTTTATCTATTGAAAATTCAGCAATCCCTTGATAAGTAAATTCCATCATTGTTTCTGTTTTATTTACTTTACCCGTAAACGAAGGTGCATTAAAACTTCCCTTTACATATTCAATAATCTCATATTTAAGTACGGCTATGGTTTCTCCTTTTATCTTTTTTAAATCAACAAATGTCACTTTGTTTAACTTAAATGAAGAGTCGCATATAAAATTTTGGTCATTAGAAATCAAGTTAATATCCAATGACCACGTATCTCCAATCTTTACAGGTTTAGATGGAAGTTGAAAAAATAATGCTATCAGGTTTCTCTGACTACTATTCACCCAAAAGCTATGGATTTCTCCGGTTTCATATACTGAACCTCGTAGCATTACACCCTGATTCATAAATTTCATCATTTGTTGTGGTCCATTCCCTGAAGAATCTGATTTTACATTTTTATCTTTTGGTTTTGTCTCCAATACAATATCAACAACTCCATAACCCTTATTAGTCAATTTAGCCACTAAATCGATATTCTTATATGACTCATTTAGTTTTTTGAATAAGTTTTGAGCTTTTTGAGTTTTTGTACTGTCTGAAAAATCTTTATATAGCCTTCCGAAGTTGAAATCAATCGTAGTAGTATCTATCTCATTCATTACTGTCTGATATGATAAATTTTCATTCCTTTCAATTTTCCAGTTTAGTTTAACTTCTTTATTCTTTTGAGCAAATGAGATAAATGCCAAAAATCCAAATAACAATGTAAAAGTATATTTCATGTTTTTGCTTTTTATGCTTCCAGATAACTTTGAATATATGTACATCCAATCGTTTCCTGCAAGCTAATAAATTTAAACTTAGTATGTACAGTGGACTCCTGGACATACCCCTTTGTATTTTTTCAGACAATTACACCCTCAATACTTGAGAAAAAAGAATATTATTGACAACAAGATTAGACTCCGCTAAACCTTGTTACACATTATATTCAATATCAAAAACTTTATCCAACTGTCTTTCATTGACAAACTCAGGCGTAATTTTTACCAGTGCATTTCTCAACCAGATAGCAGCATTATTTTCCCAATGTGCAACTTTTCCTATTTTCCAACTTGTATTGACAATGAAATGTGCTTTGGCCATTCTTAATTTTTCATACTGTCTAAAAACTTCTTCAGCACTTTTACCTTGTGCAAATAATCTTCCAATGACGTATGCATCTTCCACTGCCTGACACGCGCCTTGTCCCATATTAGGCGTTGTGGCGTGAGCTGCATCACCTATTAAACACACTTTTCCATTTTGCCATTTTGTGATTGGCTCTAAGTCTATAATGTCGCTAAAATGAATATTGGCTTTGGGTGTTTCTGAAATGATTTGTACAACTTCCGGGTGAAACTCTTTAAACAACTCCGTGATGTGTTCATTGTCATACATCAAAGATTCATTAATCACCGCATACCAATAGACTTTCTTTTCGCTGATTTTTACAAAGCCAAAACGTTTTCCTTTTCCCCACGCTTCGAAGGCTTGATTGTTGTATTTTTCAACCCAATCAAACTCCCCTACTCCTCTCCAACATCTTTGTTTCGTATCCCTGATATTGCCTGATCCAAACAATTGTTTTCTCACAACTGATTTTATACCATCAGCACCAATTACAACATCAGCATTGACCACTGTTCCGTCTTCAAAAGTTAGTTTGAAATCATTTCCTTTGTCAATTCTGGATAGGCGCTTGGATAATTGAATGTTTTCAAAACCGATTTCATTGGCTAAAATTTTCTGCAGGTCAGCCCGATGAATGGCGACGTTATAAACTTTGTATTTGTTTTCAAACCTGGTAAGGTCTGCTAAGGATAGTGTATTGAGTTGAGCGTCCGTAATTTTAATGTTCGAAATTTTACAACCTGCCTCTTCTATTTTATGACAAACGCCAAGCTTTTTAAAAACCTGCATAGCGTTGTTTGCCATTACAATACCGGCACCAACAGGTTTAATTTCTGATGCACTTTCGTAAATTACTACTTCTTTTCCGCTTTGCTTTAAGGCTAATGCTGTTGTCAAACCGCCAATGCCGCCACCTATAATTGCTATTTTCATTGTCATTAACTTTTGATTTCTACGACAATTTATGGCGCTAAAAAGGAAAAGACGTTCACTTAAGTTAATTTCTACTTTAGTAAATTCTTTTTCTAATTCTGCTCAATGATTGTGGTGTGATGCCCAAATAGGATGAAATATATTTTTGAGGAATTTTATCCAGAATTTCCGGTGACTTTTTTAAAAGGTTTAAATAGCGTTGTTCGGGTGTATAAAAAAACAACTCGTCAAGCCTTTGTTTCGCTGAAAGAAAAGCCAGGTCAGATATACGTTTTGCAAAACCTAGCCAAAAAACGTCCTTCGTTATGAGTTCTTCAATACTTCTTTTTTCAAAATAAAGGACTTCTGTCCTCAACAATGTTTCAATTTTTGCCTGAGATTTTTCGCCTGTTAAATAGCTTGCATAGTCCCCAATTACGTCCTCATTTACTTGCAATAAATAACTGATCTCCTCGCCTTTTTCATTTACATAATAAATTCGGGCAGCACCATTGATAATATATCCCAAACGGTCAAATACACCATTTTTTGTTTCTACAGCTTCGTTTTTCTCATGTGTAACGATAACGCAGATACCTAACAATTCCTCTACCCGATCAATTGGTATTTGAAGCGTGTTTACTAATTTTTCTTTTACAGACTGCATCATTTAGTACAAACTATTGAGTCTCTGGCATTCTTAACAAACCAACAATCCTAACAACCTGATTTGTCTGTTAACCAATCCGTTCAGTTTTGCGAGTTAGTGATCAGGCTGAAAGTTAAGAAAGATGAAGATAAAACGCAGAACTTTTTCTAATTCCCACATAACAACTATTCCGGACTAAACTGAGCCGGCTTCAAGTGCCCAAATTGGTTATTCCGGACAAAAGCGAGCCACTTAAATTTGTTTTTTTCAACTATAAGAACCTTAATTTCTGTGGTTTAAACTTATCAGCTTTAAACCTAAAAATGAAAGAATATAATGCTATTAATGAAATTGTACCAAGTCAACATATTAAGAGCGAGGTAAAATGAATGCCTTTAATATTTTCTTTGGGGGTTTCGCTCATCCAAGTAGTTGCCCAACCAGACCAGATAATGGTTCTAATCACCAAAGACAAAAAAAATAAAGAGGCTGGCTTTAAATTCAAAGCCAGCCTCTTTTGCATTGTAATTATAAGATCTTAATTTCTGATCATCTTCTGTCTTGCAACAGTTCCTTCTTTAGTATGCATCTCTACTATATACAATCCTGGAATCCCCTCCCATTCAAGCATAACAGCATCTGTATTTTCAAAAGTTACAGTAGATATGATATGCCCCTCCATAGAGCTGACACGCACTGTTCCACTGTTAGGTGCAGACAACTGAAGAAACAAGGGCCCTGCACCCGGATTTGGATATAAAGAAAAAACAGGTGATAATTTGTTTCCTATACCAGAAACAGCATTTACCGAAATGGTAATCGTTTCACTATCGTCAAGTGCGCCATCACTTACGGTAATTGTTACATCGTGATCTCCTGCCTGGGTATTGTCAGGCGTCCATTCAAATTCCCCGCTTATGGCATCAATACTCATACCTTTGGCTATAGAAGCAGCATCAAGGCTATAGCTTAACGAAGTGGAGGTTTCTTCATCTTCGGCAGTCACAGTGAAACTTAGTTCAAAATCTTCGTCAGTTGTTTTGTTACCGATGGATGCAAGAACAGGGGCTACATTACAAGGCGTACCTGTTATAATAGGAGAAGCATCAAGCCAGTTAGAGGTCGTTCCGATTAAAGAAAAATTAACCAACTCCCCGTTGTTGGTATTAGCTGTCGCATCTATAAGAGTTGTGTGGACATTGTTATTGGCGGTATTAATGCCCTGATTAAATTTATAATAAGCTTGTAACCCTTGCTCAGTACCTTTAAGCTCACAGCTCATTCCATTGGCAATTTCTTTAGGAGAACGAGCGATGTTCCATATTCTCACTTCATCCATCGTTACATTAGGGTTACGGCCTGATGCATAATAAGCTCCCAGCCACAAATTGCTATTACTAACTCCTATTCCGGAAAGCTGAGGAATGCTTGCTTGTTTCTTCAGCACACCATTTACAAAAATAGCAGCTATCTTGGCTTCGTTATCCCATGTACAGGCGATATGATACCATGTATTGACTTGCAGCACATTGGCATCGGTATTGGTTTCTATCCAGGAGTCGTTGCCCAGTAGAAAGTTAATAATACCACTGCTGCCTACACGCAATGCGTAACCATTTTTACCGATACTGGATTCTTTGTTTATTATATTCCCCTCATAGATATTCGTTTTGAACTGATCAAATTTTACCATTGCCTCCAAGGTAAGGCTTTCTGTTATTTGCAAAGATGCTGCATTACCACAATCTACCCCATCATTTGTTCCATCAAAATGTAGAGTGTTGGCAGGAGAAGGGTCATCCGGTGTACCTGCGTTGCAGTCATCGTCTTTTCCATTGAGTAATATTTCCGTTTTTCCCGGATTGATACTGGCATCATTGTCATTACAATCTCCTCCAGGTGCAGTGCCTGCTAAATAATAATTAACAGAACTGTTGCTGGGGTTATTGCAGCTTTCTACAAAAACACCCCCTGTATAACCATCCCCGTCTGCATCCGCATACCATCGTATGGGGATAGTTATGATGGCTGCATTATTATCATCACAGTCCCGAGTACAGGGAATACCGTCATCATCTGCATCTGCATAGAAAGTTGCTTTAATTAGTCCATAAGCGGACTTAAAAGATGGGGTTATAAAGTATCTATAATACTGGTCATCGATTTGTTCACCCAAAGTCAACTTATATTCAATCCCATTATGTGCCATTATATATTCTGACACTTCTTCTCCGCTGGAAAATAATTCTTTAAGCCCTTGAAAGTTTCCAGATGTTGTTACTTTAAGAGCTATTTTGTTTGTGTCTTTGTCAAAGGTTTGAGATGAATAAAGAGATTCGATAGTCCCCTTGGGCAAGCAGCCCTGCGCAAGTACTTTTGCAATTCCTAAACTAAGTAGCAGATTGATTAAAAGTAGTTTTTTTATCATAATAGGTATTGAATGAATGAATGTAACAAATAACTATTTCACTTACAGACGCATAAGTCTTAATCGGTGAAGTTAAATAATACCATTGATAACATTGTAAAAAATGCGAACAACAGATTTTTTTGAATTATTGGATTAGGGAAAGGGGCAACAGCAAGAGATAATATGGTTTGGGGACAGGCAAGACTTCTATCAATACAGCAAAGCCCTGTAAGTCTGAAAAAAACTGACATTGAAGAGGTTAAATGTTTATAGATAATAGCAAACTAATAACATACGCCCCTGAAGGGGTCGCATCAAGGCAATGCCCAGTTATCTATATCACCCCTTCAGGATTGTTAGATTTTCTGAATCAGGAATTGTCAATCAAAATATTTGATTTCATAATGCAATGAAATCAGACATAGGGCTCCACCCTATGCAGACACAACACCACCCCCTCCGGGGCTTCAGAAAAACTTTCCTATCTTGTTTGGGTGATCTAATCATAGATTAGCCCATCCTATTTTATAGAATACCAAATTATGATTTGCTATTTTAACAAACCCTCTGAATTTCTTTTTTCAATAATAAGGTAAAATCCCCGAATGATAATATCGAACAGAGGATGAGTATTTTTAAAATACAAAGATGGGTCTTCGCCCAGATAGTAACGAAAGTCTTTTAAAAAATGAGCACGATTATAAAAATCAAAATTAGATAGCTGTTGTTCTCTGTCCGGAGAAATGGTTTCCAGTATTTTTATGACCTCAAGAAAACGAATTCGCTTAGCAAAATTTCCGGGACTATTACCTACACTATAAGAAAAGTGCTTCTCAAGATAGCGTCTGCTGCAATTATACTTCTTTGCAAGTGTGTCTACGGAAATTTCTCCTCCTACAGCGCATATATCTTCTATACATTGGTCTATTACCGGAGGAATGGGATAGAGTGCATCCAGCTTCTCCAAGAAGAATGCATCGTGGGCAGCAGCTACTTCTTCATCACTTGTTGCCTGCATTACTTTTTGAATATACTCTTTGTTATCTACAAACCCACTCAGTGGTTTAATGTGGTCTCTTACATCGTTGGCATTAGCACCCAATAATTTATACATCCCTAAAGGTGTAAAGGCGATGCCCGTAAATTCCGATTCTGGTAATATTCTAAATTTAAAATGCTGAAGGATATGTCCATGGAGGGTTGGTTCTTTAAAGAAAAATGTATTGTTTTTTATATAAGTGGTAACCTCACCTTCCTTATAAAAAATCATTTGTGGATTGCCAACCGGAAATACCTTAATGTCGGCAGGAGCCGAGTGCATATTAAAACGAACGGTATAATAGGTCCGAATATATGGCATCAATTGCGGGGAAGGACCTTGATAGGTAACTTTCATGAACTCTAATTATGATTTTCTATCATCTATAATGCTAGTGCCCTTCAGATTATTTCTACGAAGCTGTATCTGGTTAGGAATACAGCTGTGATAACATTCTTTCAAATATGGTTAAAGAATGTTAAATAATAAATAAGGTACGGCAAAAAAGGTAATGGAGCAAACAAACTAAGCCACTCAATGTTCAGGGTTTAAAAGTGGTAAGATATCCGTTTACTCAGAAAACCAAAACAGTTTTTTTTTAACTAAGTGCTGGTTTCAAAGAGCAATCTTACCCACAACTCACTACCTTGCAATTGCAACAATACACTCTTAGTGGCTTGCTATTTTGGTCCTGCGTAAACATTCTTCATAATATTTCGCTTCAGCTTTATTATTCTCTTGCTTCCAAAGTTTTGCTAAGTCTTCAAACCGTTTTAAATAATCAAATCCAATTGCATACCTTAATTTTTCTAATGCTCGTGGAGATAAGTCAAATTTACCCTGATATAAATTATTTATACCATTGTGATAATTCAAAACACATTTAAAGTCTTTAACATTAGAAATCGAAAACATATTTACGATTTGCTTAGCACTACTTTCCTTATGTTATATTTTGTTTCCGGGCCATGGTCAATTAATCTGAATGTAGAAATCAATCCAACACCATTTTTTAACTCTGATATACCAAATAGAAAATTACCTTGGGGATCATTGTAAATATCATGCTCGGTAATTCCTAATACCGCAATTGCATCTTTAGGTTTGTTATCTTTCATAACCGCATCAATAAAAGACCTTGCTTGAATTTGTTCTGTCAAGGTTGGTGCTCCTCCTTTCATTTTTGAGTAATACTCAAAATCAGAAGTTTGAACCAATCGTGTCTGAATAGAAGCTATTTTTCTAATACTATCGTAAGGTATTCGGTCTAATACCTTTACTTCTAACTGCAAAAATGCTTTTAAATATTCTACTTCACCTTGTATGATCTTCTCAACTTCTGGTTTCATATTGCCAAATGGAAGCAGGTAAACAACTTCTCTTGTTGAATCTACTTTATTAGGTTTCGAGTTAATGTAATCGACCAAATTTATGTCATAGTCTTTTAGCGTTAACCTTTCATGCAGGTCATCAATTACTTTTAAGGAATAACCTGTTGTATCTAAAGCTAACTTTTCATTCTTTTCTTTTGTCTGTTTAATTTTGTCTGGATTACAGTTCCACATTAAAACTGTAAATAGAGTTATTATAAATGCTTGTTTCATTATATCTTCATACAATTAATTAAAGTCAAAGTTTTCGGGCATTGGGTTCCTTCGGATGTCGAAGTATAAAGATTCATATTGCAATAAAGTTCATTAGAGGTACAATTCTTTAATCATAGATAGTGTCAAACAATAATAAGGAACAACTCTAGTATCTGCGTCCTTTAATTTTGCCTCAATTTATTTATTATCAACGAATTTAAATTGTCCATATAGCTTGTTAGCCGTTGGCGCTTCAAGCTCAATCCCCGAAAATTTTTAAATATGAATTGGGATCGTTCTTGCATTGATCTATCAGTTGAACAAGTTCCTTTAATAGTTTAGGCTCGACTTTTTTAACTTCTTCCAGTTCCTTCAGATCTTTTGTTAAATCGTCAAATTGCTTGGCACCAATGGAATAATCACCGTATGGATCTAAAAATTTAATTACCCTGAAGTTTTTTAAATTCAAATGATCAAAACCTTTAATCTCAAATTCTTGAGAGAGCCTTGCATCTTTCTTTCCTTGTCCATTAAATCTTATAATTGTCCATCCCATAGAATAAAATTTCTATCTACACTATCTGCCCAGTAATGCAAAGCAGGTGCTAGCGGCAGTTATTCTGTCTGTATGCTTGCTGTCGATTTGTTTATGTTTCGCCATTTTAAAAATAAATATGTCATCAGGATTGCTAAGAGAGGATTTGCTAATTCCATCAGGAGTACTAAGGGACGAGATGCTAAACAAAAAGAGAATAACCAATTGGAAAATAAAAAATTCCAACCATATGTCAGAATGATAGCAATTGTTGTCCATAAGATGAAATTAAATACCGTCTTGAAACCTTTAAGTCTGTCGATTACTGTCCAGTTCATTGTGAACGAATACCTTGTCAATGACAAACAAGTCATCCCGATAATATAACCAATAAAACCAATATGAAAATATATCGATGCCACCCCTGTTAAAATTCTTCCAGGAATGTTGTATGGACTGCTTATATTAGAAATGAAAGATAATATAATAAAATTCAAACAGATTATTGTCGAAGAGATGAGAAATGGCAAGGCGGTCCTGAAGATGCTCTTCTTGTCTTCGCCAACAATCCTGTCAGTTATTTTTTTGATTTGTCCACCGAGAGCTACAACCAACAGATAATTGACTGCCAACATAATGAAATAAAACAATCCGTAAAGTAGGAGCATTATTGCACCGAACTCCCATCCAAAATCTAATTCGTCCATTGTCTGTTTATCTTTTTATTTACCGCTAAAATTAGCATACGCTCCTCCACCAGTTTTGATGCAATTCTTATCCAACAAATGAAATGCGACTAAAACACTCACTACTCCAAGTCGTCGGGTATTTTCAGTTTTAATATCTGTTTTTTTTAATGGTTCAACATACCCCCATTCATTTCTAGATAGTAAGTCGAATTTCGAAATCAGCCAGAATAACATTCCCCAGTTGTGAGATATTATTGGACCAAATAGAATCATTTCTTTTATTATTTTCCATTGATGACTTACACCAATAGAGGTGTATTCTTGCAACCTTGCCAGGTAAGCATTTCTACACAATCTTACAGGCTTTGCTTTATCATTAATTCTCCATTAAAAAGCTTTTGACAATATTCGATACTGTCTGAGGTTTCAGGAACTTCCAGTCTAGCCAATTCAATTGTATGGCATTGAATTCTGATTGCTATCCTGTCATTTTGAGAATCATAATATTTAATTGCCGAATAGGCGAATCCATCCAAATCAGGATCCAAATCAGGATATTTGTTCACAGCTTTACCTTCAAGAACTTGCCGGCAATCAACTAATTTAGACGAAGCAATTACTTTATAATTAATTGTATTTGAATCTAAATAACTAACAAAAGTTTCTGATATATTGAATCAGATTCACTAATAAAAATATGTTCTCCTATTGTGCCTAAATTACTAGTTTCTTCAATGACAACCACTTTTTTTCGACTCCACTTTCTCATAACAAGATGAGAAGAAAATTGAAATGAATAGAAATGGAAGTATAGGTTGATATTTCATTTGCTTTATTAATTTGTAGCCCCAATCGAAAACGGCCGTTGAATTTTATATAAAGTCTAATTAAAGTAATCTGTCATAAATTTGAATGATAATATAAAATATGAATTAGCATTAGACATAAGGTTCGCCAACACTACTCATCGCTTGTGTTAAGCTCTGTTCAAAACGCATTCGCTATTGTTTCCGGATCAATACTGAATCCCTTATACTCTCATCTGTCACAATTACCTCTCTGCCCAACGAAATAGAAATGTCATTCAGATAGTGAATCAGCTTTATATGATCGTCTTCAGACTTAAATTCTCTTGGATCAATGTCATTTTCTATTTCTGAATCGTCAAAGAAATGACAATTAACTGTAATCGATCCCAAGTAAATTGTCGCAGTGATTGTTTCTCTCTGCCCGTTTAAATCCCAGTATTCTTTTACAGTGACAAAATCAATTCTATCAGTTTTCAAGTCAGTCTTGCCATCCCAAAATTCTACTCTATACTTTTTATTAACCATATCAACCCACTTCTCCCAGTCTTCAATATTTGTATTGAGAACATAAATATCTCGTAAGGTTCCGTCCTCAAAGTAAATTTGATTTTTTAACTCTTTCCAATGCATTATGAATTGCACTTAAAGGTTTTCGACTTGGTGATGCAGTGGATTTTAGCACAAAAGTTCAATAGAATTCATACTGTTGAGCCTTTCTCAAATGGTTTCATAGAATTACCTCAGCCGCCATATTGCCAAACCGATGTTAGCAGTTCGTTGTTATTTTTGTTTGTTTAATTCTTCTTTTAGCTTTTGCACACTAACGCCTCCAACAGCAATATCTTCGTCAGGTTTTTCATTAATTGTTATAAAAAACAAATGCTTTGGTATTCCTGTAATTTCCACAGAAATGTCTGTAAGTTGTGTTATAAGTTTATCTTTTACTTCTCTTGGTAGCTTCCCTGCTGTAAATTCAATTATTGGCATATTCCAGAAAGTTATTTTAATATTAGTTTAAATTCGATATTGAAGTCTATTATATCTTTTTATTTTTATATCTATAATTTGTCCCTGTTCATTAAACTTCCCGTTTGTTCTTGAATCAACAAACGGGTTTGAGCTGTAAGTAAAAAAGCCTAAATCATTTCTAAAGTTCAACTGAAAAACTACTGGTGATTTTTGCAACACCTGACACCCCAGTTGCAAGTAGCTTTCCTGTTGTCCGCTGACTTAATATTGTTCCCTGTAAAATTTATTTGTATCATCAATTTTAAGTCCATTTTCAACATACCATTTTATAAAACTATTATACTTGTCTTTGTTTTCCGAATACCATTTACCAAATCCATCTTCGTCTCCTTTCATTAAAATCCAATGATTATAGGCTTCAATGTGTCCTGCGTCTTTTACCTTTTTCTGATAGCTGAATAAAACATTCGGATATGTTTTGTCATGACCGTTTGTAAAATAGTTGTCAACAAAAGAACTTCTTATTTTGTCAAGAGAGTTGATATCAATACCCTTTTCAATAGCTATAGACAAAAGTAAAGTCGGCTCGAAAACCAAGCAGAACGGAAGTTTAAAATTCTTTGGGTCAGAAATTGAATTGACACCTATAGCCATTTGCTGGCAGAAACTTACTGTCATTGAAGTGTCACTTGTAAACTTTATTTCACGTTTGTAAGTGTCATAAAGCATCTTACCTATTTCCGCGGTTCTTTTGCTATTGCGCTCTAAATTCATAAAAATTTCACCATATATCATTCCCCAAACCTCTTCGGTTGAGCTACAATATATTCTTGCGGCTCTGTAATAGTTTGACGGAAATTTCGGATCAACTTCAATTCCTTTTTCATAATAAGCCAGCGCTTTATTATACTCCTTCTTATGCCAATGAATATTCCCTTTTTCTAAATGGATAATACCCGAATTTGGAAACTTCTTAAGCCCTGCGTCATAGGATGCAAACGCTTTGTCTGTCTTGCCTATCATATCATAACTATTTCCCAAAAGTTGAAAAAGTAGTTCAGTAGAGCCTTTGTGCTCAATGATTTTTTCCAATACTTTAATAGCACCTTTATAATCTTGTTTCAGATAGTGGGCATAAGCCAATTCGTAAGGATAATCAAATCTGTCAGAGTCAAGTTCCTGAGCTTCCTTAAGCAGTTTAATACTTTCGTCAACTTTACCATTGTCCATTAGCTTGATAGCTTCCTGGGCTTTTTCAAGTGCTTTCTCTTTGTCGGTAGTCTGTCCATAAACGATTTGTCCTAAAGCTATAAACAAAAGAATTCCGATTGATTTGATTTTTCTTGTCATTGTGTTGTGTTTCTTAATATGACGTATAAAGACTTCGGCAATGCCGAAGGTCGTTTATTTTAGTAGTGTCGTTGAATAAAATTATTAAAGTTGATTTACTTCAGCCTGTCCAATCGAAGCCATTCAACCCCGCTTTAGGCAATGCCTTGTTATGGGCAGGTTTTATTTTACGGTTAATAAGAATCAATCTTTAACACCTAAAAAGTACAAACCGCCGTCAATAGGTACACCACTGTGTATACTTGGAGTCAGGAAAATTTGAGTACTTGAAGACCAACCTCTATCAGGATAATTGAAATCAAGATACCAAACACCTGTTGTAACCTTTCTTATAGACCAAGTAATTCGATATACGGGATTTTCCGGTTCTATATTATTTCCTTCAGCACATGATGAACATTGCATCCAATAATATATACCAGAACCGCCAGTTTTAAATGTAAATTTATTAATTTCACCATTATTCCATGTCATCGTCCAATTGCCAACTACCGCTGATTCATATATATATGTAGAATCTATAACAGCTAAAACTTTTCCTGTGAGTGTTTTTTCTTCAATAAATCCTTCTTTGGATACTCTAATGTTATAACTAAAACTTTCTTCATTCCCTGAAAGAGATTTGAATTTTACTGACTGTCCTGTATTTCCAAGATATTGAACTTTGGAATTTGAAATGTTTGATATTGAAATCTCATTCGTGGCTAAAGTCGTTGATTCTTCAGTATTCTTGTAGGTTGGGAAGTTACCAAATATTGAAGTCAACTTGTTCCAGTACCCGCTCAAAGATGTCATTGCACTGATAAAATACCCACTACCCGAATTTACATTTCCATCATTTGCAGTTAAGGATCGGAATTTAGGTGTTAGATTAAGGCTTGTGCTTATTTGGTCTTGAAAAACTTCGCCTGTAGCTTGAAATAATGCCTTACTAAAAATCCAGTTTGCGTTTAAAAAAGGGAATAAAGAATGTTTGAAATGTAATGCTGCTGGCCTGACTTCTGTTATCAATAAATACCCAGCAGTTCCTAAAGCAAGTGTTGTCCCGAATGCGGATAATCCGAACGATGCAGGCGCTAAGTATGCTGATGCACCTGCTAAGGCAAGCATTTTCAAAAACTCTTTAGAAGCATTTTTCAAACCAATCGCAGCATTACCTAAATTCTCAGCAGTACATCCGTAATAAGATTTGAAATCTGTTCTAGGACATTCAGATTGTAATCTCATTGCAGTAGAAGTATTCAAATTTGTAAATGTGCTATTCGCAAACGATTTGAATATTTCCTTATTAGCTTCGTAAAATAATATCGCCTGGAGTTTTTCATCGTCTGTTAGAGAGTTGAACAATGAAATAACCTCTTGCTTATATTGGTTTAAGCTATTAACTTCCGCTATTTCATCAGTAGTGGACGGATTTAGTAAACTAACCTGCATATCAAAATTTTGAGTTAAATTAGTGATAAGTTGGTTTGCATTGACTTCTGCTGTTTTGGTTACTTTAAACTTTATTGTTGCTAAGTCAAATCTTAATAAAACTTCACCCTCCGCAATATCAGGAACATAAAAAGTAAGTGTGCTGTCAGATGTCTTTAATAGTTCTATTGCAGCTGAACCAAAAGTAGCATTATATTTATCTACTAGATTAACGTGGGCTATTAGATTTACAATTTCATAAGTCTTTACGTCTGTCTTTTCAGCTGTAACGCCCTTATTGGTAGCAGGTTTCGGCTCTTGCTCCTTATCTTTCTTGCAAGAGTTGATTGTTGTCACAACGAGTATGGCGAATGTTAACAGGATTATTTTTTTCATTTTGTTTTATATTAAAAATTCAAGCTTTGAAACCCTACATAAAGACCGCTATGGCTACAATCTAGTGTTGCACGCAATTATTGGTTTTCGATTGGATGCAAATTCTTTCGGTTAAAGAAATCATTCATAAAATCACTTCTATATATCCTGATTATTAGAAGTGTTATTACTCCAATTAAAATTGTCCCAGTTCCTATTGCTAAAATCTGATTAGTTATTGAATCATAACCGTCGCTAATCCAACCTCTGTAAAAAGATATTATTTCACTTACTGCAATTATAGGAAGTATTCTTAAAGTCCATGTTCGTCCCACTTCATCCCTTCTTGTCATTTTGGATGCAAAGTATATTAAGGCCATTCCTATAAGTACGCTTAATATATTAATTATTAAGTGTAGTTGTCCAGGTATGAATCCAACTGAAGTTTGCCAAAGCTCTTTTACGTCACTTGGTTTTCTAATCATCCATCCTAAGTATCTGAAAGAGTCAGCATACATAAAGGCGATTAGTCCGATTACAAATCCGTTAATTATTTTGGCTTTTATATGTTGTCCTTTATCTGATACGTAATCGTGGTACAAATAAATTCCAGCTATAGTTAATAGAATAAATTTCAACATATTTTATACTTTTAATTGGCCATAACGGTTGATAGTTACAAGGAGTTGGCGATTTGGGAGACGAACACTGTCCGACTGCACTGAACTTGTTACGTAGCTCAAAACTTCATTTAAGCACTGAACCGCCAACTTCTTGTAAGTGCCAGGCAACTTATGAACATAGATCTCTATAGTTTTAAACAAATTGAATTTCATATCGGGTTTAAGTTTCAATAACATCACTTTTCTTCGAGTGCACTCCAATTCCAACCCATTGAATTAGTGTTTATAAATAAGAAGTAATTATGCTGATTCAATTCCCTACTTCTGAATTTATGAACAGAAGAACTGTCAAAAGGATATGTATCCACGCTGACATTAATTTCACTTGCATTCTTTGTAAAAACATGTTTCCCTTCATACTTAGGCATATCCCCTTTGAATACAGTTTTTAAATCTTTATATTCAATATTAAACTCGGGTATAGTATCAAAAATCGGCAAAGTTATTCTTCCATTTAAAGGATAAAACGATAATTTTTCTCCTTTATAAAATGTAGAAATTCTAAAGTTCTTATCAATATTATCTTTATCAGCGATTGTGTCATTAATCGATAAACTAATCAACAAAGAAGTAGTGTCAAATTTTTCTAATTCCTTTAGATTATTCTCTTTACTGCATGCTGTTAGTAATACTACAAGCAATATAAATCGAAATAAATTTCTCATAATTGTTTTTTTTAATGTGCCATAACGTTTATTGGCTTGGAGATTGGGGTGCATTTTTTATTGAAAAACTCAACGGAATTCCTACTATTAACCTTGACAACTGTGTCATAGAGCACTTCAGCTGCGATATTGCAAACCGATGTTGACAGTAGTCTTTTAGCTTTCCATTGTCATATAGTCCAATTGCCCATTCTCGTCAGTATTAGTTACTACCAAATAATTGGTTATGTCTTGTCCAATTGAATAATCAAAAGTTACAAAATTATCTTCACTATCAGGATAAAGTCCGACTCTAACTAATTTCAATTTTGTCAAAAGCTGCTGTTCAGGTTCTGTTGTGGTATTGTCAAAGTTTACAAGATTTGAAAGTTCTTTTTTTTAAATTCTTCAAGATGATGATTCAAGTAAAATATTACTGTGTCACAATCTTCGTCTTTGTAGTCGTTGAGAATATCACTATTTAAGTAGAGTTCATCATTAATAGCACTCCTGTTAATTAAACTTGCTATCATTAGTAAGTTGAAGTCTTTTTGACTTCAACTGGGCCAGTCACCTGACGTATTAATCCTCGCTTATAAAATAGGCAAAAATTAACTTAGCCGGAGTTAAGAAAACAATTCCCATATCAAATGTATTTTTTGTAAGTGGATTCCAGCTCCCTCCTTGTTCTATGTCCCAAGGACTACCAGACCAGTTTGTAAAACAATAAGTTGATGTATCCTGAGTATCTTTTAAAATCTCGTCTTTAAAAAATTGAACTTTTTCATCAGGTGCTAACCTGGCAGAAGAATATGCTAAGTCATAAGTTAAAGCCTTTTTCAACAATTCGTTTGCTTCGTAATATGTCAATTGTTTCCATCCTGCCCCAAGGCAATTTAAATTCTCTTTACCACAAACCTTGTCGAGCAGTTCAAATCTCGCCCCTTCTGTCGAGATGTCTTTGCCGGTAGTTATGACGTCAAAAGCGTCACCCCAATAATATTCTTCCATTTCAAGTTGTCCGAATATATCTCGTCTCTCCATACCTTATTATTTTGCTTGATACCTACATTTGAATAAACCCCAAGTGACATATATTTTTCTTTTACCACCAATCTAACAATTTTAAATTTCGTTAAAACTGCCAGGCGGTACATAAACATGGATCTCATCCTGGCCTCCCCTGGCAGGCCGCACTGCCCCTTTTAAAACCAATTCTAAATTTCAGGATGCGTCTTAAAGATGCTTTATACCGGAGCCAGCCCCCCCGCAGCAACTTATCTAAAATAATACAAATTCCACTCTTCGGTTGAACTTACGGGCTTCCGGATCTGAATTATCTGCTACAGGCTGCGCTCCTCCAAATCCCTTTCCTTTTATTCGAATCCGCTTTATATCATTTTTAATTAGATAATTCTTCACTAATTCAACCCTGTCTTCTGAAAGCTTCTGATTCAACTCAGGCTTACCAATATTGTCGGTATGTCCGTAGATCTCTACTTTAAGATTTGGATTAGACCTAAGAATAGCAACCAGTTTGTCCAGTTCAGATGCTGCCCCGGGCATCAGCTCTGCCTTTGACTGTACGAACAAAAGATTATGAATTACGATTTTCTTGCCCAGTTCAATTTTCTGCTCTCCAAACTTTATTGTATCTTCATTTACCTGATATACCATTGGTTTGGCTTCTTTTCTTTTCATAACCCAAAGGCCAAAATCATCTGCCCGGGTATCGTTCCACCACTTTCCACTTAACAAGGTGCCTTCTTCATTCATATACAACACTGCTTTCCCTCTCAGGTTGTTATTCTCTTCCCAACGGAATTCAAGCCTGTTACGATCAATCTTTCCATCAGAAACCCTTCCGCTTATCACAGATGAGTTATTTTTATCATAAGAGTATGTTGCGGTAAATGAATTTCCATTCTGGGAAAAATTAATCTTCTGCCAGTTTGTTTCCCATGTACCGGAAATATCAATGGGCTTAACCCTCTCATGCCTTGGATGGCCAAAAACTCTGAATTCACTCAGTTCTGTCCACTTCGGATTTCCATAATTGGAAGTTACCTCCAGCCTTATCCACCGGGCCTGTATTGGTTCGGTTTCGAATCTGTTTAATTTGTTTTCTTCCAACGTATATTCGACAAATTCGTCAAACCCCTCTGTAGCGCTTTTCAGAGAAAATCCAACTCTTACATTTTTGGCAGCTATTCCAGGATAGTTTTCTACCCTGGTATCAAATTCTAAGCGGGTGATTGAATAGGACTCAGCCAGCTCTATAACAAATTCAAATGGCGCTTTACTTCCATCCTTTGAACACCAAACATTTGTACTGAGATCCAGCAAGGCATCCGGTGAGTATTTCTGAAGGTTCGCCCTCTCACTATTGGGAGTGTAGGAAGGCGGTGTTATTGTAAACCGGGATCCGTTTTCCAATGCTGCCACATTCATCCCGAACTCTGCCTGTGCAAAAACAGAGGTTGCAATTGCACCTGTGGTCGCCAGCAAAAAAAGTAATGTTTTAATCATACTTAAAAAATTGTTTATCCGAAATTTCTTTGTTTTTACTCTACGTAAAATAAAAAAAATATTTCTGTCTGTAGAAAAAAATTATTCTTTCAGCTTGCATCAATTATGGAAAGTTCTGGAAAGTCATAATAAGTACAAAGATCCAACCTTGCACCTCAGCCCCTGACACAAACCCTTGTTACGGGCATGTGCTTCTCGTTTCATTTTTGTTTGTCAATTACATCGTCCTTTATATAACTACGAACTACTTCATAATTGTCAATTGGTTGTCCGTCAAAGGTATCGTCGTTAAAGTCATGATGAACTGTCCTGTCCCAATAAACTCTCCATTCAACTACAGGAAAATATTTTGGTGTTTCTGTAATCCAAAAGTTTCCATAGCCACCTGAATACGCTCCAACCGGTTTAAAGTACGCATTGAAAAGTCGTCCGTCAACCGACTGGAAATAAAAACAGCGAAGTTTAAATGTGTCCCAAGCAAATGGATTAATAAGATTTAGCCCTAGAAGTCCAAAGACAATTAATGAGCACAAAATATTTATTGTCTTTAGAATTAATGTCAACCCAATTCTGTCTGTCCTGCTTTTGGACACTTGTCGCAAAGCAAAAAATGAAAGGCAAATTGAAACCACTACATCTGTCCAAAATCCTGTCAGCGAAATATCTGTCAGCAAAACTGTGGTCAGATAAGCGGCAAAGAAAATTGTAAATAGTATTTGTGTCCGTTGTTTCATTTGTCGGTTTTATGGTGTGCCTGTCAGCATTGCCGCTAACATCCGCATATAAAGCGTGCCAGCAGACCAATTTATTAATTAATCATCAAACTCTGCCGACATGATATAAGTTTTGTTGGCGGTAGTGCGTTTTCGTCAGCCCTCTATTTTTTATTCTTGGACTTTCGTTCTCGCAAGTATTTACTCATCGTGTTGACATACCGCTCGTCAAACCTTACAATCGTAAACAAGTCAAATGGTATCTTAGTTGATTCGTTATCAAGATAGCCTTTTGAATCAAAGTACCGAACATAAACTGCTGTCTTTGTGACTTTTGTTATTGGCCCTATATCAAAAGTCGTGTCACTCGGATCTTCGTTTTCAATAATGACATTCAATTTCAATGCTCTAAGTGACTTAAAAATAGAAATCCAACTCGTCAAATCAATTTTGTGCTTATGGCAAACCTCATCTGTCAAACCTTCTAAATGCATTATTTTATCATAATGCTTGTCCGTAGCCGAGTTTTGTATTTCTGCAATTGAACTGACAGGAAAAATTGAATATCCATCCAGTTGAAAGTCATCCGTATCCTGTAACAGAACAAAGCTCTTCGAAAAGTCCACGACATAGCCATGACTTTTTTCCAAGACGTCCTTTGCCACTTGTCGTTGAACCTTGAAGTACTTCTTCTTGTCCTTATAAAATTTAATTATGTCAATCATTTTTCTCTTTGTCTGCATCTGCATTACTACCAACGTTTTACTATGAGGCGTGGCCGCACTAAAAATAATAAAATTAAAAATCAACTATGCCGTCATGGCTTATAGTTTTTGTTGTAGCCAGTTGTTTCTCAATCCCCATAAATGGCTAATCGTATCTGTCGATATTCTGTCCTATCGTTACAGAATATAAATAAATATGCGTTCACCTCACCCGCCCACTTAATCCCGTCACGAAACGTCTCGTCATTGTATTCCTTTTGATTGATTTCTATTTCTTTCGGTTGTCCTAGTTTGTCTGTCAACGATTGCCCCAACTGTTCAAACTGCTTTTGAAACTCTGCTTTTTGACTACCTGATCCTACCTTGTCCCATTGATATAAGATCACCCTCACCATCCTGTCTGAAGGTGTGTAGTAATATTCTGTAGTAAGTCGAAAACCGCTCATGATTTTCTCAAAACTTTTCGGAGTTGCTAAGTCGAACTTTTTAGAATTAGGATAAATACTTTCTCCAATAGAAATTAAATAATTAGGAGAAACGTCTTTGTGTCCATTATCGAGATCGCGCTTTGTTTCCTTGTCGACAGTTAATTGACCTATCTCTTGAAGCCTATCAGCATTGAATACATACTTATTGGTCGAACAAGATGAAAAAATCAAAATGGTCAGACGAATTAGTAGTTGACTCGTCATAAAAACAATTGGTCGCCCAACATCTGGTTATAAGACGTGGCAGCACGCCGAAATAATAAATTTGATCATCCACTATACCTTTACGTCTTATAGCTGTTGTTGCGGATAGTTCTTTGAATTCTGCCTCC
Source organism: Sporocytophaga sp. (assembly GCA_024707265.1). GTDB lineage: Bacteria > Bacteroidota > Bacteroidia > Cytophagales > Cytophagaceae > Sporocytophaga. Next base: position 1,113,509 of record JANQAB010000003.1, read on the forward strand.
ATTCTTCCATTTCTTTTCTCGAAATCTCAAGCTTATTCCGGAGCGTACTCCAATCAGACTTATTACAAATCCCAATTTTTACTCGATCATAGGAATCAATCGGAAGTTGATCGAATAGTTTTGGCGGTCCAGAATTACTTTTAACATATATCTCACAATGATGTCCTAAAGGTAACTTCAAAAGGTAATTGTTGTGCAAAAAAAACGATATGTTCTAAAACCAAATCAACACTTTCTGTAACATTCAAATCGTCATAACTAAAGACCATGTCAAACGTGATGGGAGTGAAGTCTTCGAAGGGAGTGTATACAGACACCAACCTAAAGACATCGTCCTTTCCGATGTTCTCACTAACTTGTCAATCTTGTCTATCTGTATGTCCGTAATTTGAGACCGAGAAGCAATTGTGTTTTTCAAAATGTCGTTAATTCTTTGTCCTTGTCTGATTAGGACATCCTTTGACAGTATCCTGTCGATCATTAAATACCTCATGTTGTTCATTTTGAGCGCCTCATTTGCAAAAAATTATTCACAACATAAGTATATAAAGCTTGCCGGCAGACCAAATTTATAACTAATCATCAAACTTTGCCAGCATGGTTTATATACATTGTTCCCAGCCATCTAATCTTTACCGTAATCTTCAATTGTTAACTTCTCGAACTTGCCATGCAGTCCTACGAGACGAAGGTCAGAAATAAAGTCATCAACATTTTTGAATCGCCCTTTTATCCTAACTTCTTCTCCCGACATAATTTTGTCAATAGCGTCTAGCCTCCCCCGAACGCCATAGGAGTCTAGAAGATATTTTCGTAAAAGGTCGCCCTGCTTAAGCTTCTGTATGCTGTTGTTCTGAATAATGGAAAGTATTCCAATGTCAAGCGGGTCATTAAATGTTGTAATTGCCGTATTAAACCCCTTCTGTTTTTTCCACCAGGTCCAATCTATATTAATATCGTCACCGCTGACACCCTCAGGATTTTTATTCGATAACATGAACGCAACGACATCAGTCGGCAATCTGACTTTATGTTTGTCAATATAATGAGCTAGTCCTTCTGGCCAAACGTATTTCCAATCTGTTAATTCACCTGCTCCTAAATGATTTACTCCGCACCTAAATCGACACCAACTAACTCCAATGGTTGTATAAGGTATTGACCGTCCCGATTGGAGATATCTTAATATCCGTTCCTTTTCCTCTTTGTCCCATTCTTTATCAACAAAATTTCCTGGATCTGGAAAATAAGATTCATAGATGCTATGCCAATATCCTATTCCTATCAGTTGTTTCCTCTCCGTCATTATCCAAGATTAAATGGCATACAACATTTGAATATACGCTACATGGTGTAGCCAGGCATATTTTATACACAATGTCATGTCTCGTTTATTGTTTTATATCTTTAATCTGTATTTCTGTATGTTTGAACGGACTAGTCTTAATCTCTACCCAAGCATTAACAATTTGATCTTCTTTTTTATACTTAATTTTCCTATAAAAACTTTGATTTGTCGGAGATCCATTAATTAATATCGCTGGCTCCATTGTAAAAGATTCAAAAGGGCTGTTATTCCAATCTTTAGTATTAGCTTTTTTCAACTCAAGCAAAATATACCCGTGCTTATTTAACTCCTCATCAATTTCCTTTCCTAAAAGATTTAAAAAATTTATTAGCATACTGATATACCAGTATCCTAATATGCAAAATGCGAGAAATATAAGTATTAAAAGTAGAGCTAACATATATTTTTATGAGACATAACGTGCAGGGGTTGTTGAAGGTGCAGGTTTTACAACCAGACACATTCCATTGTTAATATGTTTGTAAAAGTTGTAAATTTTAAATACTTAGCTTAACCCTGCACTGGAAACAAACTAATGTACCTGCTGGCCCTTTATTGAATTTGAGTTGTTACAAAGTCAATTAGCGGAGTAAAGGATTCTAAATTTTCATTCGCAATTCTCCATTTATAATTTTTCTCGAATGTCTTGGTTTTAATGTTCAGTTCGTATTCAACGCCATCAAGCACAATATAACCATCTCTATTAATTGTCGATGGAATATATCTTATATCAGAAATTATATTCTCTAATTGTTGGCGATTTTGGTTTGAAAGTTCAGTTATTTTGATCTTTATGCACAGTCTGTCTAAATTGTAAACACCTGTTGAAAACCGCTTATGATCATTGACACCGTCCCACATTTTTTCTATTACTTTGTAATGGTTTGTCAAAATATCCCTTAATAAAAATAATGAAAATTGACCACCTGGAAACCAAGGCATTTCCAAATAATACATAATACACTCTTCATTCTTTGCAATGTCAAAACTAAGTAGCTCCTTTTTGACTTCTTCATGGACATCTCCATAATTATTTGTCAGTCTTTCCATTTATGATAATTCCGGTGAAATTGAGCCACCCTTCCGGACTAAATTGAGCCACCTTGTTTTAATTTTGCAATGTTAATTTAGGCAGATTTTTTGGATGATTTAGCTCTTCTTAAAGATTCTCCTTTTAATTCAATTTTGTGTGCATTGGCTGTCATTCTGTCCATGATAGCATCAGCAAGTGTAGGTTCTCCTATATATTCATGCCATTTGTTTACTGGCAGCTGGGATGTTATCATAATAGACTTTTTACCATATCGGTCTTCCATCATTTGTAAGAGGGCTAATCTCAGATTATTGTCTATCGGCTGCAAGCCGAAGTCATCCAGGATTATTAGGTGAACTTTCTCCATCTGATTTAACATTTTTACATAAGTACCTTCCAGTTTTGATTGTGCTATTTTTTCAAGCAACCTTGTCATTCCAAGATAAAGCACTCTATAACCCATTGAGCAAGCTTGCCTTCCGAGAGCACATGCCAGATAACTTTTGCCACAACCAGTAGCTCCTGTTATCAGAACATTTTCTGCTCTTTCTATAAAACTACAGTCAGCCAACATTGTCAGTTTTTCTGTTGGAAGGTTTCTTTCAGGAGAACAGTGTATTTGTTCCAGAACTGCGTTATATCGCAGTTTACTGAGTCTAACATACATTTGTGTTTTCTTGTGGGTTCGGTGCTGCTGCTCTGCTTCAACCAGTCTGGCCATTGCTTCATGCAGTGAAAGTTGTTCATGGACAGGCATCATCAGTAATGCTTCATAAGCTTTGCTCATTCCTGTCAGTTTGAGATCGGAGAGATGTTCAAGTGTTTGTTTGGTATTCATTTTGTCTTATTTAAATGGGTTAATATTAATATTCCTTTGGGCCTCTGATATTATCATGGATAGGTATTTTGATTTGAGGTAAATCTTCCTCCTTCTTGTCCGTATTATTGGATAGTATATTTTCAATAGATTTGTATGACAGATAGCCCGCATTCAGGCTTATCCTGCAGGCATTATCAGCTCTTGTGTTGCCATATTTATGGCAAGACGTAATAGTCCACGACAAGAAAGGAAAGCCTGCTGAGTAAATTGTCTTGATTCTAGCAGTTTGCTCACTGCTTGAAAAAAGTATTCACCGATAGGTTTCGCTTTTTGTAAAAAATAATCTTTATCCCAGCCAAGAGCATCTTTATATTGAAGGTGATTCTTGGGCATATGATCGTCTATGGTTGTATAGCGGTGTTTCTGGAAGTTTCTTTTATGGCTGGCTATTCGTTTGTGTTCTAGATAGACCTCTACATGAGTACTATCATAAATGATAGTGGCTTGTTTGCCTAAGTATTGATAGGGAACACTATAGTAGTGCCAGTCTTGGCCTAGCAATACATGATAGTTTTTTTGTACTTTGGCACTGACAGCATATTTTACTTCAAAAGATTGTAATGGAAGTGGCTTAAGTAGAGTTTTTTTCATCCTGTATAAAGCGGTCTTTTCTGGAATAATCCTTCTTCTGCATTAAAAAGCCATTATGCTTTTCCAGATGTATTTTTACATGATGATTCAGCTCTGACAAACTATATACCGGTGTATCTCTTAATGGAGCATAAATGCGTTTGTAAGCCAAATCTACTGACTTTTCTACACGAGCTTTGTCTCTGGGTTTTGCTACACGAGTTGCGCTCAGCGTGGTATTATAGAAAACAGAAAACTGTTCTGCAAGAGAAGTGAAAGATGGTTCATAACGATCGCTTTTTACAACCATTTGCCTCATATTGTCTGTAAGGATTGAAGAGGGAACACCTCCAATATATTGCAAGCAGCGGTTTAATGCTCCGATTAACTGGTCAAGAGTGGCATTGTGCAAGGCCTCAACATAAGTATAACCGCTATAAGGTAATACTGCGACTAAAACAGGGCATTCTATTAATTCTCCGCTTGTTATGTCTATGTAGGATAGTTTTTTCCCTGCAAAGTCAATCTCTAATACTTCCCCAGGCTTGTGTTGTTGGGGCATTACTGCGTTACGTATTTGGATAAAGGTATTTATGTGTTCGCAAAATTGCTGATAGGAATATCCATCAGGGTCTTCTCTGCGATATTCTTCCCATAACAACATCCGTGTTACACCGGTTCGGTTAAGCTCTGAAAGATAATGTCCTAACTTAGGGGACAGGCGACCATATCGCTCATCTTTCCTAGTTTCAACAGAATGATTGTAAACAATGCTGCCCAGAGCTTCATCTGAGAGGGATAGTAATTGGCTAAAGTCACTGCCATTGCTTTTAAAGCGTTTTAAATAGGTAGCGACGGTATTACGACTCATTCCTATGGTATTGGCAATTTGTCGCTCAGAAAGTCCTGAAATGAGTAATTGTAAGAGTCTGCGTATTTGCAACATGGTTTTAGCTTTGTTAGCCATAAATTCTTCAGCTTAAAAGGCTGAAGTTACAGTTGCAAAATCAAAACAAGGTGGCTCAGTTTATGCCGGAATGGCAGTTCTTAAAGTTGAAAAAATACAAATTTAAGTGGCTCACTTTAGTCCGGAATAACCAATTTTTGACAATTAAAACTGGCTCAGTTTGGACCGGAATTAGTGGCTCAATTTAGTCCGGAATAGGTGGCTCAGTTTAGACCGGAATAATCACATTTATATCCATTTTATTCCAGGATGGCTGGTATAGCTTGCAGGCAACGTTTGAATAAACACCATAAGGCGTTTATTTTTCTCATACCCCTAATCTAACATATTTTTAACTCTCTTAAAACTGCTTAATGGTCACATGAATATAAACCTCTCCTCTCTGGCTTAAGGTTGTATGACAGTTTTAAACCTAAAAGTTGGACTTAATACAATTGGTCTGCGCATCGTTGAATTAAGAACCCAAAAAAGATGGAGTCATTCTGACCTTGCCCGGGCTTTAATAAGGATAGGCAATCTATTGAAAGAATAGAAAATGGGAAAGTTGCTCCTTCGCTATATTCATTATATGAAAAAAGCTTTGGAGATTTCAAAGGCTAAGATTGTTACGTTCTGATTTTTTATTCCAGGCCATCAAGCATTCAGAAAAACTCTGATTAAAGTACAGTTCATCGGTAACCTCCTGCAAATTAATTAACTTGCTATCATTGGTGGGTTGAAGTCAGACAGACCCCAATCAGGGAGGGATGGAAACTACACAATATTACACACCGTTTTTTAATCCTTTTTTTATTATTTTCCCAATGTATTTTTTATTTGTCACTATCGGTTTAAACGTCCTGCTAGTTTTAATGTCCATAAAAAAGAATCCACCTAAATGTTTGTCAGCAATAATGGAAGTATGATTGTCAATAATTATTTGCTTATAGTCAAATAGGTATTTATAATTCTCATAATTTGACTTCAGCTCTGAGGTGATGATTTTATAATTTATTTTATTTTTTTTAAGAACATTAATTGCCTCTTCTAAAGCTTCAATATAATTCATATATAAAAGATCTTTCCCGTATCTATTTGTTACCCATTGGCCATAAGTACTATCGATATATTGAGTGTCCCAATTATCATAGCTATATTGAATAATTAATACATTTGAGTTTTTTAAATCGAAAGGAATTTGTTCCTTGATATCTGTTTGTCCATAAGATAAGTGGGCAATCAAAACAATCAGAATAAAAGTATAAAGCTTTTTCATTTTAAATAGTGTATAACGGTTCGGTTGTAGTTAGTGCGGGCTTGTCCTGATAGAGCGCCTCTCTATCCCCCGAGATATTGATAGCACGCCAATAAAAATAAACAAAAAGTGCGATAGATTAAGCTCTGAATCCGACAAATACTACTAAAGCCTGCGCTAATTACAACCAGATGTTACCGGTTCGTGTTTGTTTATTCGACCTTTAAAAATTCTTAATTTTTTAAGGTAACTTCAGTTAAATATTATTCCAATATCAGAGTTAAATCACCTTCAGATTCTTGTTCTTTTATAATGTTAATTAGCATTTCAAAAATTGTCCGTTCTTTACCAATAACTAAAAGCTCTAATCGATCTTGCATAATTTTTACATTACTTGGATAACAATTTTTTATCCTCTCATTATACCACTTAATTGTTTCTTCAACACCTAGTTTTTCATATGACCTTTTTGAATTAATCCATTTAATCTTAAAATTATCGTATGGCAATCCAAACCGTTGAAATAAAATATCTTCAAATGCATCCAATCCTCCATTCCATTTTTGTTTTAAGAATTTTTCACTGAAATATTCAGTAAATTCTTTATAAGTATTAAACTCATTACCATCGATTATTAATTCAAAGCAATTTTCATTCATAAATTGTTATTAAAAATATCGAGTAAATTATATCAGGCTATCTCATGATCACTAACGGTTCGCGGCATTGTCTCAGTGGCGGCTTGGGAACGCTAAACTGCCGGCCACCGCTAATGTAAATAGAAAGCGACAACCTTCGGATACCACGTCAACCGCCATTGCACAAAGCCGCTGTTAACAGTCGTTATTTATTTAAATTCAAGTTTTTCATTTCTCCGTTCGGTGTAATCAACATATATTCTTTCGTTGGAGTAGTTTCTTTCTTTTCACGATTTATTGTCAGTTTGATTTCATACATAACTTGAATCACAGGTTCAAGAATTGTCGGATTGATAACAAAGTCAAATTCCTTGTCAACAATTGGCTGATAATATAAAGTCGTTGATTTGTCTGTATAATTAACATTTGCAGATTTTTTAAGATTAAGCGAAGAACTGTTGTAAGCTTCGTATGATTTATACATTTCTACAGGAAAAACAACTTTATAACCGTCAGCTACTCGTTTTTCAATTGATGTGAATACTTGTCCTAAAACAGTTTCGTAGTTTTTTGTTTTTTCTTGTACTAAAAGCTTTGCTTTATTCATCAATTCCTTTTTGATGTTTTCAAGATTGCTTGAAAAATAGTCAACCCTTACTAAATCGTAAATTTCTTCTTTTGATAAACTGCTGATGAAATCATTAAGTTGATTAGGGTCTGAATATTTAATATGAATGTTTTTTTTCAGTTCAAAACCTTTCGGAATTTCATTATAGTTTTTCTTGCTAAAAACTTTCTTTTCTACTTCAAACTCATAAACAGGAACAAAGGAAATCATATCAACATAGGTTTCTATACCTTTTTTTGTTTTTATTTCGGTTAATGAAGCTGAAATTCTCTTATCAATAAGTTCATTCACTTCTTCGGCTGTCTTACCTGCTTGCGTAACGCCAAAAATAGCAACATAAGTGTCCGCTTTTACGTTTGCCAAACCTTTTACACCAACGACCAACACGTCTGACGGAAAGCTTATATTGATGTTTTGGTCAGAAAACCTAACTTGATTTTGGTAATTTACATTTCCCGAAACCTGTCCTAAAACTGTCTGGCCGATTACAAAGGTTAATATTGTAATTATTGTTTTTTTCATCGTTTATGTTTTTCGTCTTATAATGGCTGCTAACATTAAGTATAAAACAGGAATGCGTTTTAAAGTGATTCACTATCAAACCGAAACCCTGCTGTCTTTTCAGTGCGGTTTATGGTTGCTAACATTTGAATATACGACAAATGTGTATATTTTTCTTTTACCTCCTAATCTAACAAATTTTTAATTCTGTTAAAACTGCTAGTGGACATAAGAGTGTAAAGCTAGTTGAATTAAGAACCCCAAAGGGATGGAGTCAGTCTGACCTTGCTCGGGCTTGTAATAAGGATAGGCAATCTATTGAAAGAATAGAAAATGGGAAAGTTGCTCCTTCGCTTTATTCTATTTGAAATTTCGAAAGCTTTGGGGATTTCAATGGCTAAGGTTGTTACGTTCTGATTATTTCTCTATTCCCGGTCATCATGTATTCAGAAAAACTATTATTAAAAGAGAGATCATCGTTAAGTTTATAATCTCGCATTCATTTGAGGGTTGAAGTCAGATAGACTTCAACCAGGGGCGGGTCTTTCGTTATCGTATTGGCATTGGATTACGGTTTCACCTTCTGAATTGATATAGCCCCATTGACATATTGTTACCCTGCGTTATTACTAATGACACTATTGAAAAAACACTTTCTTAACCGAAACACCAGTACTTGTCGCGACCCTTACAATGTACAATCCTTTAGCTTCTATACTAAAATGGATATAAGTATTTGTATCATCAACTTCTTTTGTTTCTATTATTTGTCCATTACTATTCGATATTACTACACTTTCTATATTTTTTCCTTCAATAGTAAGCATACCATTTGTTGAAAATAAATTCCACTCCGATGGTAACACTTTTTTATGTGTTGCAGTGATTATGTCTGAATATTCAAACGCCCCCAAGTCGGGTGCATTCCCGGCAAAGGGCAGCCCGATATCCTCCCCTTTGTCAATTGCGCGGCTCCCTGCCGTCAGCTTCAAGAAATTAACATCAGGCAAACTACCGTCAGCCATGCGCGGGCCTAAAGCCCCCGCTATCATCGAGAGGTCTACGCCCGTCATAGTCATGCTCGGGTCATCGACACTCAAGAAATCCGATTCAGTCAAATTCAGATTCAAGTTCCAGGTATTGTTTTCGCCACTGGCGTTTTCGCCACCGATACGAGAAAGCGTGTTCGGGTAGGCAATGTTGTTTTTCAACACATGGACATTGTCGCCCGTCAACACGGCGACTGGGGCTGTTTCTCTACCCTGAGAATCATAGGTTGTAGACGCCATATTAAAGGAACGATCTCCATTATTGTAGGAGGTATTGTTGAACCATTTGCTACCAACGCTGGTGTAGTTTGCATAAAAACCTGAGGCTTTATTTTTCCAAGCGACGCAATACTTGATGGCATGGCGCCCCTTGCCTGTCTTGCTTTCCCCCATCTTAAAGCCGTAGCCGTTTCCGCTTGGCGGCGTTTGGGTTCCATAATCGCTGTAGCCATTTCCCATGGCATAACAGTTCTCCACAACTACGGGAAATTCCTGATTAATAAAATCAAAACCATCATCGCTGTTCCACCAGGCACGACATCCATAGAACTTGGTGGTATCACCACTCTCTTGGTAATGCACGCCAAAACCGTCGGCATTTTCACCATCGCCCTGGCGACCATAAGGGTCATAGTTGTCATGGGCGTCGCAGTTCAAAAAGTAATGACCGCCGCCGTTAGCACGTCCGTCGTTGACGAAGAATCCTGGACCACTGTTGTGGTGACTATCAATTTGTTCCAGGAAGATATGCTTGCTATAAAGAATATAAATACCAGAATTTGAATTATGCTTCATGGGAACGCCCCGAACCTCGAACCCTTTCAGGTGCAGGTATTTTGCTTCGACCACGATTGGCGAGGTGTACTGTACACTTTGGATTGTACCATCGTAATGGTCGTAACCCTCCCCAACCAAGAGGTTTGTTCCGTCAAAAATCGGCCGTTCGCCAGGATACGCAAGGTAATGGATGCGCTTGTCATCGCTTTCGCCACTCGCAGTCAAGTGAATGCCCGCCGATATGTTGTAAGTCTTGACATAAATCGTATCGCGGAGGTTATAGACGCCGCCACGAATCCATACGGTATCGCCCGCATTCACGACAGCGTTTGCCTTATTGAGTGTCGCGAAGGGCTTTTCCTTTGAGCCCACATTGCCGTCATTGCCGTTAACATCCACATAATAGACATTGGTTTGTGCAAACAATCCAGCCGTTCCAACCAACAATGCACCTAATAGGAAAAAAAATATCTTCATCTAATTTAAAATTACATTTTATACTATTTCTACTTTAACAGATTTATTGTTTTGCAGGGTAATGCTAAATGTATGAATGTGCCGGGTTTTAATGAACATAGTATCAACCTGTAGGAAAGCCCGCACGCCTATAAAAATAAACAAAATGTGCGGGATTAAAAGCAGAACACTCCAATTTACCCTATAAGCCAGGCATATTTTATACATAATGTTACAGGGCGTATTGTCATTCTAGGTAATTCTATAATTCGTTCCTGGCCCTGTTCCATTTCGTTCTATTAAACCGCTTTCCAGAAAATCAGTAATAATTCTTTTGACTGATGAAATTGGCAATCCTGTTCTTTTTGAAATTTCACCGGTTTTAATTCCAGGATACGTTGATATTATATTTAAAATTGATTTATCCCTTGGTGATAAGTTTGATGCTGATCCTTGCAGTTCTAATTTTGCCATTAGCTGCTTCTGAATATTTAAAAGGCAATCAAGAAAAAAAATTACCCATTCAGTTACCTCTTCATTGGGTCTTTGTGCTTGACAATTTCTAAGTACTTTATAATATTCTGTTTTCCTGCTCTCAATTTCATGTTCAAGACTCACATATTGAATCCACTTATATCCATTCTGCAGCAATAACAAAGTACACAGTAATCTACTTAACCTTCCATTCCCATCTTGAAAAGGATGAATGCTTACAAATTCATATGAAAGAATTCCACTCTTTACCAAGGGGTGAGTCTCATGATCATTTCTATACCAATCAATCATTCCCCTCATACCGTCTTCAGTTGGGAAACCTGGTTCTGTTGTCTGAAAAATTAATTGTTTTGATCCGTCTGGATAATTCGCTTCAACTGCATTACTATGTTGTTTATATCTTCCCTTATGCCAAGAATCCTTTTCACTATGTTTGAGAAGAATATTATGTAAATTTTTTATACTACTTTCTGATATGTCAATGTTTTCATAATTCTCAGATATTAAATCCAATGCGTCAAAGTATCCAACAACTTCCTGGGAATCCCTATCCTCAAGTTTTGATATGTTTATTTTTGAGAGAAGAACTTCAACTTCTTCATCACTCATCCTTGAACCTTCAATCCTTGTTGAAGCACCTACACTTCTCACTGTGGCAATACTTTTTAACTGCTTTAAACTTTGGCCTTCTTTCCGTTCAATTGAAGTCCAGGAAGCATCAAATCTATCAATCTGGCTTATTGTGTTAATTAATCTCCAGTTTAGGTTAAGCCTAAAATTATAAACACCATTATTCATGGCACAAATTTAATCATTTTTCGGGATTATTGAGCTGATACGAGCCGATATTATCTGGTAGTGATCCGATATTTTTTTATATGCCCTGTAACGTTGGTGTATATGACGTGGCGCTGGCAAAAATAAAAATTAATTCTCTCCGCTCCAGCGCCATGGCATATACACGGTGTTGTAGCGCGTTGTTTTCAACTCAATAGCTTTTCGTCTTTCATTATCTGCACCGCTTTGTCACCTTCGCTTTGTCCACCACCTAATGTCCTAGGTAACATTATCAATCTTTTCTTTATTTGTCCGTTGTCATTAAACTCAATTTCAAATCTGGGTCGAGTCAGTCCGGACGTCCCTGCGTTGTAAGTCACATTTTTAATGTCTTTCCTTTCAATTATTGGTGTCGAGGAGTTGTTTCTGCTTTTTACTATTCCATAGATTAAGTACAGTCCAATGAGTCCAAAGAATAAAGTCATTGCAGTGTCACCCTTAACATAGCTGTTGTAAGCAAAATAGATTAGTCCAATTGAAAGAAGTCCGTAAATGATGAGTATTCGTGAGATGTTGTTTCCAACTGTCACACTTGAAATGTTACCAATTACTCCGTCTCTTGTTAAGATTATTTTGTCAGCTGTCACGTGACAAAAACCCGTCTTTGTTCTGAATGTTTTCTCTGTTTCCATGTCGTTAAAACAATGCGCTACAACGGCTGTGTTGTTGCAGTTGCAGGTTTTAGAGCTCTTCACTACCCTATCAGATGCAACCCGTACGCCTAATAAAATAATAAAAAAGTATGGAATTTTAATGAATTAAACTTGCCTTTAATACTTCACCCTGCAATTGCTACAACACTATGTTATCGGCAGCCTTTTTATTTCACTATCAAAGAAACAAAATCTCTTGCTTGTTGCAGTTCAGGGTCAGATGTTAAGTCCTTTGCCAATACCTCATTTACCCATTTAGGTCCATGATTTCCAACACTCTTAACAAAACTCTCAAGTTCTCCAACTTCAAGAATCAAAAATCCTTTTTCCTTAAACTTTTGTTAAATTCTCTCAAATGCTTGAGTTGCATTGCCACTTGGAATAAATGATTTTCCTACTTCCTTAGCCTCAGACCAAGCAGATGCTTTTTTAAGAGCCTTTTGAATTTCAGAAATTTTTTGTTTAGGAATAATTCTTTCTGTTGTTGATTGAAGTATAGTATCAATCTCAGTTTTTAACTCTGATGTTAAAAATTCAGGTCTCTTTTTTCAATTTCAGCTTTTACTAATTTCCAGTCTGCTTCTACTTCTGTCCAAGTTCCTCCTAGATCTTCATATATTTCTTTTATTGGATTAACGTCATTTAGAACGTCAAAATCAGAAACTAATTTAAGTAGAACATTTAATTTTTTAAAGCTTTTATCGCCGTGGGTATTCTGTGTTTACCACCACAATGAATAAAAAGTATATCGGGAGCAATTGAGCCAGAATTGTCATATTGTGTAGATAGTAAAGCAGAGAAAAATCTACAATCTGAATCGCTTTCACAGATTACGACTTTTGAATGAAATAGCCCATTTAAAACATTTGAATGTCTTAGTAGTGAATCATTCCAAATGTTGTTGATATCCGTACTATTGAGAACACTTACTTTATTTATTGAATTATCTCTTTGTATCCGAATAATTTTCAAGTTTGAAACCCCTGAATCTAAAAGACCTTTTAGAAAGTCTTCACTATGGGTTGAAAGAAACAACTGCCTTTCTGACGGCAAATCCTTGGCTAACATTTTACCTAGAAGTCGAGCTTGAGGAGGATGCAGAAATGCTTCAGGTTCATCAATAAATAGTATTGAATGGTTTGAAATAAAGGCATTAAGCAATACTCCGACAAAACTTCTCATTCCATCACCTTGTTGATGAAGCAAATCTAACTTCTCAAGCTCTTTAAGGTAGCCTTCCGAAACTCTATCTTCTCCCGCTAATGGTGTTGGTTTGGCGCCTACGTAAAGAGGAACTTCGTTACCAGCATTTCTATGGACAATTAACTCTGTTCCGAAAGCTTGCTTAAAATAATCACTAAATTGTTTTTCTAGCCTATCATTTTTCTGAAGAAAATAAATTGGGTGTTGAGGTGCTTGAGAAGTAATCTTAATACTACTTGGAGGGTTTGCTGCTTTTAATCTTTCTTCAGTAGTTAGTGTATGAACAAATATATGAATCAAATCTGCTAATCCATTTTTATAACTACTCCAATGGTTTTTGGCATTTTGCTCATATATATTGAATTTATATCCTTGATAAGAGGGCAATGGATTTCCTGTAAATTCTTTTTTTGAAAATGTTTCTAAAAATGAAATCAACTCATTGTTATCACCATCCTTTTCAATTGTTATATCCTTTAATACTTTACCCTTCCTATTTTTTGTTTGTAACAAACTTGCAGCTTCTTTTAAAGAAGCACTTTTGCCAGCATTATTAGGTCCAACTAAAACAATAATGTCATTTTTTTCTATTGTAACTTTTGTGTCATCGCTAAAAATTACTTCACTTATCCAAACTCTTGTCATATGAAAAAATTTTGTTAATTATTACTCTATTTTTGGTTGCCGATAACGTTTTGCTATAAGGCGTGGCGGCACACCGAAAATAATAAATTGATATCAACTGTGCCGGCATGACTTATAGCTTTTGTTGGCGGTAGTTACTGCTTCCACAATTTATATCCCTTCCACCAGTCAACTAATTCTTTTGCTTTTATTTTGTCCGGTGGACCAAAGGAGTTAAGAAAGTCAGGATAGCTTTTCTTATTCCTGAAACAATTAACTAAGTTCTGCGCTTCCCTCCCTATCGATGAATACTTATCGGTCGGCATATAAGAACTATAAACGTTCATAATACTTTTTGTACTATCAGTTCTATAAATAAGCTTCATGAGCCATTCTATATGTTCTTCTCTTATCCAATTGTCAGGAGCCGTTGTCAGCGTGAACACACTGATTTCTTTTTTGTCTTTGAAGTCTTCTTCTAACACTCTCAAATAGTCAGTTGGCGAATACCTTGTATAGAATTCACTCATTGGTACTTTTCTCCAGGCAGAATCTATGTCCTGTGACTGACTTTTAAAAGTCAAAAATGAAAGTCCTAAAACAAATATTATTGTCGCTTTCTTCATAGTCAGTAATTACCGCCAACATTTGAATAAACTTCATATGGGCGTTTATTTTTCTTATACCCCTAATCTAACAAATTTTCAATTCTGTTAAAACTGCCAGTGGGCACATAAGTACAATAGATCGCCGCATCGTTGAATTAAGAACCCAAAAGGGATGGAGTCAGTCTGACCTTGCCCGGGCTTGTAATAAGGATAGGCAATCTATTGAAAGAATAGAAAATGGAAAAGTTGCTCCTTCGCTTTATTCATTATATGAGATCTCAAAAGCTTTGGAGATTTCAATGGCTAAGATTATTACGTTCTGATTATCACACTATTTCAGGTCACCAAGCATTCAAAAAAAACATTGATGAAGAAGAGCTCATCGTTTATAGAACGTAAGTTAATAAACATGCTTTAATTGGTAGGGTAAAAGTCATGCCCCCATAATGACGACTGCCGCATAGCCGGCAAACAGGTATCTGCTATGCTTTTCCTATACAATGAAGAAAGTATGGTTTTGACAGTAAGTACTCTTTCTCGACACTTCATCAATGGTTCACTTGCGTTCATCTCTTTTACTCTCACATAATCCGCCAGCTGGCGGACCTTTTCCCTGACCGCTCAATACCTCACCATTGCCTGAGAAGTACCGTAGGGTTGTTTATTGGCTGTTTCCCGACATATATTGGGACATGCTGCACTGTAAACCGCCAATAAAGGGCCAACCTTCATCTTTTATATAGCATTGAAAAGCTTTATTTAATGCCGCTATTCATTCTCGGCACACCTTCAACCAGAGAGGTTGTGCACTCTTGTTGCCAAAAACTGTGCATTCCTGATTACCGAAAACTGTGCATTGTTATTTTCCGATTACAAGCGCGGGCCGCCTGAGTTTTCAATACTCATTAAACAGATATAACTCTTTAATTGAACTATCCTATTCCGGAGCAGTTCCGGCGAAGCTTTGACCAGGCTAAAAAAACACTATCAAATAGTAAATAAACTTCTAACGAATTATAGAATAACCAAACAACCGCTTTAAAATGTATTTATAAAAAGGATAATAACTCTCCGAAAAAAAACATCTCCACTTTTTTATATCCCATTAAAAATAGCCTCTTTACCCATAGTGCATTGCTAAACTACCGAAGGTTCCGTGCAACACTGTTTTCTTGCTCGGCACTCCGTACCGCACGAAAACTTAGTTATTAGCTGCAGTTCTATTCGAATAGTTGGTTCTTCAAAAAAAGGTTTACTACAGTCCATTTTGTCTTTGGTCTCGTGATATTAAGTTCTTCAAAAGTTATTACCTCTGGAAAGTGTCTTGATTTGAAGCTTTCTTTTAGAATATCAATCTCTGAAGTCAGAATGTTATTGATGTCTATAATACTTTTAAATTCTTTATATAATACCAGAAACTGATAAACGCCATAAAATGAAGAGAAGTCCCAATAATATCTGTTGAAATTTGAAATTGAAATATTGCCAACATTTTGATTGTCGTACCAAACTGTTCTTAATAATATTCCGGGCTTAAAATGTACAAAACTTGAACAAGCACGGTACATGAATTCATAAAACTCAGAAAAACCTATCGTCCTCGCCATTTGTTCAGTTGGCGGTAGTTTGTTCTTTGTGCTTATTCCATTACGACTAAGAATTTCATTAATCTTAATTTGGGGATTCTCCGCTTGATTAATTGGTGGTATTGTTGGTTGAAATGGTCTGTACTTTTGTAAAAAGTCAAATTGTTTTAAAATATCATTCTCTAATTGCAGTTGAGATATTTTATCTAAAAGAGTATTCCTGTCCGTTTCATCAAATTTGTCATGTAAAAATTTAAGCGTTATTAATTCCTCACAGGTTCCTCGTAAATTGCTCAGGAATAAAAAGGAATTTTCCTGAAAGGCTTCTTTGTTAATAATCAAGTTTATCTCCAGCGCCTTAATAAATGATGTTATTACTAGAAGTTCAAAAATGGGTTTGTTGCTAAGGTCAACTTCTTTTGAATACTTCTTGTCAACTTCGATAAGGGCATCTAAATATTGAGATTTGTCGGTCATAAGAATTGCAGCTAACGTTAAGCATATGCTTGGCCACCGGATTTTGATGCAGTTCCTATCCGCCGAAACGAAAGGCTACAAAAGCACTGAACTTTGTGCTCCCGGTGGTCGAGTATATGCAGTGTTCTCGGCAGTTTTATTTTTTATTCTTTTGATTTATTCCTATCAATTAAATAGGGATTTTGAAGAAATTTATCCCTTTTAATATTTTTATTTTTTTCAATTTGTTCCATTGCCTCCTGAATCATCCTATTGTGCTCCGCTAATTTCTCAGATTCAATATCCGAATTATAAATTCTATTCTTACCAAAATAAAACTCATCATTGTGGTCATATGCAAGTCCCCAATTTAAAGTTTTATCCCATATAGTTTGATCATTTGCACGGAATAGTCCATCATGGTTTTTAATTACCATTTTCCAAGTCATGATAAATCCCCACGCAGGCTGAATAGACACGAATACTTTATTTGAAAATGGGATAGAAAGATTATACAACCATTTTTTAATCTCTTGATCTGATTTGTCTTCTGAATTCCACTTGATATTATCTTGAAAGAATTCTCCTTGAAAAAACTCCTTTCCGAATATCTTAAATTGAGACTCAACATTCCAAAGAAAATTAGCAGCCTGTGAATTAAGAGCAAATATTTGATCTTTATGTTCATCAGATATCGAACTTGTTTCATTATCTAAGAACATCCACTTCAATGGGTGCTCCTCAATAGGAACTGAAAATTGTTCTATATTTTCAAGGGTGATGATGTCTTTCATTTTAATTGCCGAGAACATTCGTATAAACGCCAAATAAGTTTAATTTTCTTAAACCACAAATTAAAAAAACTTTATGCCTCCCAAAAATACCCTCAACTCATACGCCCAACCAACCACTTAGTTTCAAAAATTTACAACAGAATAAATCACATTGAATATCTTAAAAGCATCACCATCCAAAAATCCCTCATCCCATCACCTCCTCCTTCTTCCTCCTCTTATACAAATGCCACCACACCCCTATCAGCATGCCTGCGATGCCGCCCATGTAGCTGAAGTTGTGCATGGTTTCTACAGCTTTAAAAGATACAGGATCAGAGATGCCTTCTGGTAAGGAAGAAATATGATGCGTTGAATAGATGCCGGTTAACAGTCCAGTAAGGC
This sequence comes from Sporocytophaga sp., assembly GCA_024707265.1. Taxonomy (GTDB): domain Bacteria; phylum Bacteroidota; class Bacteroidia; order Cytophagales; family Cytophagaceae; genus Sporocytophaga. The sequence goes on from JANQAB010000003.1 coordinate 1,131,230, forward strand.
CGGAGAAAAAGGCAATGATCATGGTAACAAAATAAGCCTGTAAGGTATGCCTGAACATATCCTTCTGATCTTTATGCATAAAACCTGCACATCCAAGTATGATACCTAAGAGTACTCCTACTTTCCAAGTATTCTGAAAGCCAATGATAGCAGCCCCGATACGCTCGTTGCCAGGTTTTGTCCAGTTGGAAAGATCTGCTCCGAAAAACTGAGGGAATCTGAACTTAAGAAAAAATTCAGGAGAGACTGTATAAGAAATCTGATCATGCATGGCGCCGTAAAGTCCGGCAGCCACAGGGGCTATTATCAATAGAAACACCAGAACCAGAGGTTTCATATAGTATTTATCCATACCGTCTCTCCTTTTAAATTTTTATTATTTTATATATCTGAAATCATGCCCGGCCGGTAGCTGAAGCAGGAATTCATACATCAGATTGATAACGTTTTCAACATCCTGTTTTGATACCATTTCTACAGTGGTATGCATATACTTCAATGGCAGTGATATCAAGGCAGAACAAACACCGCTGTTGGAATAAGCAAATGCATCCGTATCAGTACCGGTAGCTCTGTAGGCAGAAGCACGCTGGAAAGGAATACCTTTTTCTTCTGCAGTTTTGATAATCATAGAAAGAAGATTGTTCTGCACTGCAGGACCATAAGTAAGCACAGGCCCTTTACCACATGATAAATCTCCGCTTTGAACTTTATTGTAGGCTGGCGACTGGGTATCATGACACACATCTGTAACAATCGCCACATCAGGATTAATTCTGTGTGCGATCATCTCTGCACCACGCAGACCGATTTCTTCCTGAACAGCATTAACGATATAAAGAGAGTAAGGAAGCTGATTGCCATTCTCCTTAATTCTTCTTGCAACTTCCGCAATCATGTAACCACCGATTCTGTTATCCAATGCTCTTCCTGCATAGAATTTATTATTCAGCTCAATGAAGTCATCTTCAAAGGTTGCCACACAACCAACATGAACACCCAGTGCCTCTACCTCTTCTTTAGACTCACAGCCCAGATCAAGGAAAAGACTTTTCATAGTAGGCGGTTTGTCGTTTTCATTATCTCTCACGTGAATGGCAGGCCATCCGAACACGCCCTTCACCATACCCTTTGAGGTATGGATATTAACCCTCTTCGACGGAGCAATGGCATGATCCGAGCCTCCGTTTTTTCTCAGATAGATGTATCCATCCTTGGTGATGTAGTTTACAAACCATGAGATCTCATCTGCATGTGCCTCTATCACGACCTTATAGGGAGCTCCAGGATTTATAACTCCAACAACCGTTCCATAGGTATCTGTAAAATATTCATGGATAAATGGCTTGATATAATCCAGCCAAAGCTGCTGCCCCGTCCATTCGAAACCTGTGGGAGAAGCGTTGTTAAGGTACTTCTCTAAAAATGTCCTGCTCTCTTGATTCATAATTTTATGTCTATAGTTACTCTTATGTCTTTTAAAGGTTTAACCGGAATTAATCGTTAAAACATTATCCTTGTTAATCAATTCGTTAAAGCTTTCATTTAAACAACTGACAATATTGATAAACAGAATCTTTCAACGGTTAATACTTTTCTAAGTTTTAAATTTACAAAGGGATATTTCCGTGTTTTTTCTTTGGTCTTGCGACTGCTTTATTTTTAAGCATTTCAAAACCAGAAATCAGTTTTTTCCTGGTCTCCTCAGGCATGATGACTTCATCGATATACCCCCTGCTTGCCGCCAGATAAGGGTTGGCAAACTTATCGGTATATTCATCTATTTTCTCCTGCAACTTGGCTTCCGGATTCTGAGCAGTTGCTATTTCTCTTTTAAAGATAATCTCCGCTGCTCCTTTAGCACCCATTACCGCTATCTCCGCAGTAGGCCATGCATAATTCAGATCAGCGCCGATGTGTTTAGAATTCATCACATCATAAGCTCCTCCGTATGCCTTCCTTGTAATGACTGTAATCCTTGGAACAGTAGCCTCAGAAAAAGCATACAGCAATTTTGCTCCATTGGTAATAATCGCATTCCACTCCTGCTGTGTTCCCGGGAGAAATCCCGGAACATCTTCCAGCACAAGCAGAGGAATGTTAAAGCAATCGCAGAAGCGAACAAACCTTGCTGCTTTGGTACTTGAATTGATATCCAGTACACCGGCCAGCACGGAAGGCTGATTCCCAACGATGCCAATACTTCTGCCTGCCAGTCTTGCAAAACCTACTACAATATTTTCTGCAAAATTCTTATGCACCTCAAAGAAAGATTCCTCATCCACAATATGCCCGATCACATCTCTCATATCATAAGGCTGATTGGGATTATCAGGAATGATTGAATTTAAAGAAGGACGGAATTCATTGCCCGGAGTGTATGCGTACGCTGGTGCGTCTTCATCACAATTCTGAGGAATGTAGCTCAACAAGGTCTTGATATAATCTAAACATTCTATTTCATTCGCACATGCAAAATGTGTCACCCCGCTCTTCACGCTATGTGCAGAGGCTCCGCCAAGTTCTTCGGCAGTTACATTCTCATGAGTTACGGTTTTCACTACGTTTGGACCAGTAACAAACATGTAGGAGGTATTCTCCACCATCATGATAAAATCTGTAATCGCAGGAGAATACACCGCTCCACCGGCACAAGGCCCCATAATCGCAGATATCTGCGGTACCAATCCCGAAGCCAGGGTATTCTTATAAAAGATATCTGCATAACCTGCCAATGAAACAACTCCCTCCTGAATTCTCGCACCTCCTGAATCGTTCAGACCGATTAAGGGAGCACCGTTTTTCATTGCAAGGTCCATTACCTTACAAATCTTTTCTGCATGTGTTTCTGACAATGAACCTCCAAACACTGTAAAGTCCTGACTGAATACATACACCAATCTTCCATTTACTTTACCGAACCCGGTAACCACGCCATCACCCAGGTACTGCTCATTTTCCAGACCAAACTCCCGGCTTCTGTGTGTCACAAACTTTCCGGTTTCCTCAAAACTTCCTTCATCCAGCAGCAATCCGATTCTTTCTCTGGCAGTAAGTTTCCCTTTGGCATGCTGAGCATCATTGCGCTCTTTGCCCCCACCTTTTATAGCATCCTGATTTTTCTTCTCAAGAAGTTCAAATTTTTCTTTGGTTGTTTTCATTTAGCTCTAAAGATAAACTTTGAATTCAAAATAAATTCTGAATCCCTGAAAATATCAAATTTCTTCTTTCTTTGGGAGAAAGCAATCAAATTTCCACAAACACACTGATATTCAAAAAAGTAAAATTTTCATTTAAACATTTTTATAAATCCAGGCTTTAGTAATATTGGTAAATTTCATTTTCTATCCCTCAAAAACACGGGAATTGCTTATCTTGTCAGGATATTTTTATATATGGCACCTAGAAAAATTGCGGTAATCGACCTGGGAACTAACACATTTCATCTCCTGATTATAGAGACGGAATCGTGTGAGTATAAAGTCTTGTTTAAGAAAAAAACCGCTGTAAAAATCGGACAAGGGGGAATCACCAAAGGCATGATCAGTCCTGAAGCCTTTGAAAGAGCCTTTGCTACACTTTCGGAATTCCGAAGAAAAATGGATGAGTTTGGGGTAAATGAAATATTTGCGACTGGCACGAGTGCAGTAAGAAGCGCGAAAAACGGTGAAGACTTTATCAGAGAAATAAAAAGCAGATTCAACATTGCTGTTCAGGTCATCTCCGGAGAACGCGAAGCGGAGCTGATTTACCATGGAGTTAAAAATGCACTTAACCTTGGCTCAGAGAAAAGTCTGATCATGGATATCGGTGGTGGCAGCGTAGAATTTATTATCTGCAATTCTGATAAAATTTTCTGGAAAGAGAGCTTTGAAATCGGAGCTCAAAGAATGCTGGACCTTTTCATACCTTCTGATCCTATCCAAAATGATCAGGTCAATCAGGTGATCAATTATCTGGAAGAGAAGTTACCTGCCCTTACTGCTGCTGTCCAAATTTTTCAACCTGACCTGCTCGTCGGTTCTTCCGGAACCTTTGACACACTTGCAGACATAGATGCGCTCAGAAAAGGGATTTCATTAAACGATAAGCAAAAGGAATACTATTTACCTCTGGACAGCTTCAGACAAACCTATCAGGAGGTTCTGAAGAAAAACAGGGCTGAACGTATGATCATTCCGGGCATGATAGAAATGCGCGTGGATATGATTGTAGTGGCCTGTATTCTCATTAACTATATAGTTGAAAAATATCAGCTTGAAAAAAATCCGGGTATCGGCCTATGCTTTGAAAGAAGGCGTCCTCGCCAAAGCGATCAACCACGAGTCGATCAGTTAAAGAAAAATAACGAGCAAAATGTCCTTTTTCCCTCAAAACAGGACTAAAAAGACTACAAGAAAAAGAATTATTTTCTCTTAATGAATTTCTTATCTACATTTAGATATTAAACATTTTTTACACGTAACAACCTGGTATATAAACATTTTTAAACCAATGAAAAAAATAATTTTACTTTACTTACTATTCATCTCAGTCATTTCAACAGCTCAGAAAATAGACCTGGATAAAGCCATCATCAATGTAAAGTACATGGATTTACCAAGGTCCGGAGCGCTTAATTCACTCAAGACCTATTCCGTAAATCTTTACTCCGATCCGGAATATCTTGCCAAACTTCAGCTAAAAGATGCTGACATTGAAAATGCAGTATACCTTAAGGGGTTTGATTATGTTAAGGATCCTCGTTCCTCAGATCTAGTTATGGACGTCATCATTGATAAATACGAAACCATATCCGAATCCATTGAAAATACCACCTATGATTCGAAGGATGCTCAGGGCAAAGCGGTTCAGCTGCCAGGTTTCTATGTCTTGTCAAACATGATTGCTCCGACTTTTGTGAAGCTGACAGACAATACTAATGGAAGAGAAATTGAGAATATCGGGTTTGCAACTATTAATCAGCCGATCGTTTTTAAATCCCCGACCTTTCCATCTAAACAGGAAGCGATTAACTATATCCAGAAAATGCTTCCTTCCAAACGATACGACTATTTCATTACTACTTATAAAGGCCTTTTCAACAGCACATTTTCCAATCTTCGCACTACCTATTGTTTTCAGCCTATCAATGTGAATGACATTATGTGGAGAGTAGATCTGAAGAAGAATCCGGAATATGCTCCATTCAATGAAGAGCTTGACAAAACAATTACAGCATTAAAAGCTGCAACCCACACTGAGTCTATTGAAGCGACAAGAACTGCCCTTGCTCCTACCTTAAAATACTGGCAGGACAATGCATCCAAAATAGATGCTACTGATAAAAAAGTGAGAAAGATCAAGTATGCCTATCTTATAAACCTTGCTGTTTCTCAGTTCTGGCTTGAGCAGCTGGATGACTGCGAAAAAACCTGTAATGAGATTATTGCAAATGATTATGATGCAGGTGATGGGAAAAGAATTCTTTCTAATGTCACTTATCTGAAAAAATGCTTTGCAACCAATAACACTGTTACCAGACACCTTGAAAGACCAGGAATGAACTCTACACTGAAGTTTCATCCGGCAGGAAACCTTCAGGTTATTGTCCGTCCTAAGCCTGTTATCCCAAGAGAGAAGCCGCCAATGGGTTATGTAGCATTGCCTGGACACATTATTGACTTTGACAATAACAGAATTGATGGAGAACTTTGGATCTACAACCTAGAAGATGATGATTGCTTTACCTCTGAGAAACACAAAGCCCTCTTTGTAATGGACACTCCGGACGGACAAAGAAAGCTGAACATTACAGCTGATAATACAAGCAAGCTGGTTCTTAACAAAGCGACTTTTGAATCTATAAAATACCAAAGTGGGATGAATGGAGCCGAACGCTATCAACTTTTCAGAGTGTATCATGAAAATGACAAAGTAAAGGTCTATAAGCACTATAAAACACCCATCTCTGACAATGAAGGCCTTTATCGTTTTAACATGGATTCGGGAGCAGGCATTTGCCTCATGAAAAAAAGTAACCAGAAAATGAAGTTAATGGGACATTTGCTACCTAATAAAGTAGCAGACTATACCGCTGGTTTCTATAACGACTGCCCTGAGCTTGCAAATAAGATCAAAGCGGGAGAATATAAAAATATGCAGTCCATGGGTGCACAGGTGAGTGCAGCGGTTTTTTATGCTGAAAGCTGTAAATAATTTATTTTAACAGAAAGTATAGGATATTATTTAGTGCCCGTTAAAGTAATAAAGCTCATCCCAGACTCTTCTCCTGAAGGGTCTGGGCATTTTAGAGGATTCTTGCTGGTGTCATGTTGAGCTTGCGAAACATCTGAGCTTTCAAAAAAAAATGTAGTTTAGCTATCTGGCAATTTTCTGTTTGAACCAGCAAGCATTTTTATAACTATCAGATCCTTCGCAAGCTCAGGATGACACAGTAGCAGAATGATCTTCTAGCAACATAAAAAAAAGGTCAGAAAATTATCCGACCTCTCTTATATTAAAACAATGCTTTTATCGCAAGACAACTACAACCCTCCTACCGTCTTATTCTTCGGATACTTCACCGAATATTTGAACAACAGCTTTTTAGTTTCTCCGGCTCCCAGGTTTAATTTCCACTGAAGCTTACCATTGTCTTTGTTATAGGCAGCTCCTCCTGTATCTATCGTCTCTACTTCTATCTGGCTGTTTTGAGAAACAGGGATCTGATCTTCAACAAGAATTTCAATGCTTTCTTTCTTTGTATTTCTCACTTCAATTTCAAAAGCAAATTCTTCTTTTTTATTCGAGCCTATGAAATTTTTCTTCGTAAAGTCTTTTAGCTTATTTCTTTTAACCACAACCTTCTTATCTCTTCCAAGAGAAAGTGATAGCGTATCATTGGTATTGTTAACATCGATGAAAGACTCGCCAACAAAGGTTCCTTCAAAGAAGATGTTGGCATTGCCTGATAATAAATTCAGTTCATCCCAATCGGTTACATTACCTACTAAAAACGCGTCCTGATCAACCTTTGGCACAGCAGTGTATTGAAATCCTGCTTTTACTTCATGGCTTTTGATGTCCACCAGCTGAGGAGTATTTCCTGTTGGAATGGTATAAGGCAACGCAATATCAAATTCTACAGATGTGGCATTTTCAACAACAGTTGTGTAATCACTTACTGACATTGCTGGAGCAGGGGCTCCTGCAGCATCTTCACTTTCGTATGAATTTTTAGCTTCTTTTTTCTTATAATAACTATCACCCTCACTTCGATATCTTGGAGATCTGACAACCGGCTTAGGCTCATAGAAACTAAGATACCATGGATACAACTCCGGTTTGGTTCCGCCAAGAGTTGGATTGGATGTAGACAATTTAATCTTAACCTTATCCCAGTCCAGGCCTGTATTTTGATAGACCTGAGCTTTATAGTTTAGCTGCACTGGCCCTTTGGTATCTTTCACTCTGATATCATACAAAGGATACCAACCGGCATCTGCTACCACATATTGTAGTTCAAGTTGAGCAGCTCCTCCGGATTTAGATGAAACAGAAACCGTAATTCTGCTTGTATTCTTATTTCTTTCATTAAAAAGAATATTGAACTGTCTTTGAAACCTGTCAGCTTTCTCCTGAATCACTCTCAGTTTCTCGTCATTATCAATCACCTCAATTTTAATCTCTTCAAGTCTCTCCCTGAAAAAATCAGCCACATCTTCCAATTGATCAGCAGTAACAGTTTGCTCTCCTTTTATATTCTGGTTGGCAAGAATCATTTGTTCTTCCTTGGCATACACATCGTTCAGGCTTTTCAGCTTTTTTACCTCTTTCTGATAAAAGCGGATCGAATCTTCCAGAACGATCATTTCCTTACTTTTCTTCTGAGGATCTACAAAGTTAAGTTCATGTTTCACTGCCATGATCACAAAATCACCTTTTCCTGAAACCTGAATGCTTTGTTTGTCAATACCAGCAGGGAGACCATCTATCAAGAGCTCGTTAGAACCAGGATCCAGATGGGTATTGATTGAGCTCGTTACCTGAGCCTTACTAAGGAATACTGTAACCTGCTTTATTTCCGCTTTCAGGTTTTTCTTATCCTGTGCAAAAGCCTGAAACTGTAAAAGAATGCAGGCCATTATAAAAAATTTCTTCATACTAATTTGGAATTACTATCTGATAATTTTCTTATGAATATCGGCAATCAAATTCAATACTTATTATAACCAAACAACCTATATTTTGATATATGCTAAAAGGTAAATGTAAAGCTATTCAAAAGTTTCTTTTAAAAGCAATCGATATACCATAAAAAACACAATTCTATCAACGCTCTTAAGAGCATTATTAGTGGATCTCTAAAATTTTTTATAGAAATTTTTCTATTAATTTGATAGTTTAGCAGACAAATTTAGCATTATGTACGCCTACCATCAATTACTTTCCTTTACTGAAAATATTCTTAAAAAAATGGGATGCCCAGAGGCAGACGCCCAACTTGGAGCTAAGGTTTTATTATCTGCCGATCTCAGAGGAGTTGATTCTCACGGAGTAGCAAGACTTTCCGGATATGTAAGACTCTGGGAAGCCGGAAGAATAAATGCCAACCCTAAACTTAAAATAGTTCACGAAACACCATCGACAGCAGTAGTAGATGGTGACAAAGGGCTAGGCCTCGTGATTGCTCCACAAGCCATGCAGATTGCCATAGAGAAAGCAGAAAAAGCCGGAACAGGATGGGTATCAGTAAAAAACTCAAACCACTTTGGCATTGCCGGTTATCACGCCATGATGGGTCTGGAGAAAGATATGATTGGTATTGCAATGACGAATGCTAGTCCGCTCGTAGCGCCTACATACTCTTTAGAAAGATTACTGGGAACCAACCCCATAGCTGTTTCCATACCAGCGGACAAGCAACCTCCTTTTGTAGCTGACTTTGCAACTACAACTGCTGCGAATGGCAAACTTGAAATCCTTCAGAGAAAAAATCTTGAAGCCCCATACGGATGGATCCAGAACAGAGAAGGAGCACAAAGCACAAACCCACATGAATTAAAAGACGGCGGTGCCCTATTACCACTGGGTGGAGACAGAGAACACGGCAGCCACAAAGGTTATTGCCTTGGAGCAATAGTTGATATTTTTTCAGCAGTCTTTTCCGGAGCCAACTACGGACCATGGGTTCCACCATTCGTTAGCTTCCTTGCCCCACCTGCAGATCCTGTCGGAGAAGGCATAGGACATTTCTTTGGAGCAATGCGCATAGACGCCTGGAGACCAAAAGAAGAATTCAAATCACACATGGACAACTGGATCTCGAGATTCAGATCAGCAAAAGCAATAGAAGGAGAAAAAGTCCTTATTCCCGGAGACCCCGAAAGAGAGATGGAAGCAGAAAGAATGGAAAAGGGAATACCATTGTTAGCTCCTGTAGAAAAGGACCTGAAGGAGCTTGGAGCAAGGTTTGGAGTGGAACTTTAATAAAGCTTAAAGCGGAAAGCGAAAAGCTTAAAGTACTTTGATAAAGCGGAAATCTGAATGCATAAAGCTTAAAAGTTTTTAACGCGAAGAACCTTTTACTTTCAGCTTTTCGCTTTAAGCTTTCCGCTCATTTCACTTGCATCACTTCCAGCTTCCCCTTTTTTTCCTGCAAAAAAATTGCCTGTTGCAGAATCATATATCACTACATCATTCTCTATGGGCAATACAATATTTTCATTATAATCCAATATGCCCCAAAGGCCGTCTTTCTTCACCTTTATCTTGTTATCTCCAAGTTCTTCTATCATGTCATACTTAGGAGCAAGCGCTTCTTCACCATTTTTATCGGCAAGACCTAACTTATTGCTTTTGTAAAGTAAATAACGTTCATATTTGGTGGCAACAATCTTATCAAAAGGAATACTATGCAAAGGCTTTCCTTCTTTGTTGATCAGATTCCATTTGCTGCCTTCTTTCACAATTGCAGAACCGTTTTTAAAATCACTGACAGATTCATAATACGGCTGAGCTTTCAGCACTTCTTTGTTATCCAATACGCCCCATTTATCTCTTATCACTACAGGCACCATTCCCTCCGAGCAGTCTCTTGCCTGGGCATATTGCGGAGAGATCCACATATTGCCATCACCATCAATGAACCCGAATTTTTTATTTACCACAACACGAAACAACCCATCTTTATAAGGATAGATTCTTTCAAACTTATAAGTAAGAGGAACAGTGAAGCGATTGCTCATATTCAGGATGCCCCATTTGCGACTCAAAGAAACAGGAATATAGCCATTGGAGGATGGAGGAAGTATTTCATCGTATTTTACAGGGATTACTTCTTTCCCTGAAGTATTAATAATACCGTATTTACCGGCTTTGGAAACAATCCAATGATCATTGCCTACCTTCTCAAAAGTTTCATAGCTGTTTTTGGAAACAATCCAGCTCGCTTTCTGAGCAGCGTTTACTCTGTAAATTCCTTTTTTATAAAAAGAAAAGTCTTCTGGCTCAACAATAGTTTCACCACTTCTGCTCAACACCATCTTCTGATTGGATACTGTTGTTACCTCAAGCAACCCTTCGGGAGAAACAGACACATCTCTGTATTTACAGGGTATTACCAGCTCACCTGTTTTATCAGCATAGCCCCATAGAGTCTTTTTTCTTACAGCACAAAGATTTTCAGAAGCCAAGCCTGCTTCATCAAAATCATGTTTACCCAGTAATTTGCCTTCATGGTCGTAAAGCTGGTACCTGAAACCTTCGCGTATCTTTTTTACCGGCAATGATAAATGCAGATTCAACAATGATCTTATCAAACGAAAACGGGAGTACCTCTTTTCCATTCAGATTAACTGCTCCCCACTTATCCTTTTGTGCCGGTGCTACACTGCCTTTGAACTGCCCGATTTCATCGTAGACAGGATCCGTCAGAAGGCTTCCATCCAGAGCAACGAGACCATAACTTCCAACAAGGGAATAAATAAAAGTATTTCCGGATGCGGGCTTCAGAGAGTCAAATTCAAAACTTGCCAACACTTTATTTTTCGCATCCTTAACCTGCCAGCTGTTTATTCTGTGCACTCTGAAGTTTTTTCCGTCAAGATACTGAATGTAGTTATAGCTGAAATTTACAGCCTGATTGCCGTTGCCTTCTATGATACCCCATTTACCTTTGTACTGAACAATAATTCTACCTTTGTGAGAAAACCGGTAATTGTTATAGAGACATTCAGTGATCTTCTTTCCGTCCTTCTTTAAAAATCCCCACAAACCCTGATCATTCTTAACAGGAATGATGTTCCTTGAAATTTCTCCGATTTCTTTATACTGAATCGGAATGACCTCTTTCCCCTTTTTATTGATCAGACCTGCTTTCCCGTATATCCCGACATTTGCCAGCCCTTGCCTGAAAGGCTTATAGACCGTATCATACTTATGATTCACCACCAGCTTGCCATCTTCATTCACAAACCCAAAACGCACACCTTCAGGCAACTTCTTTTTTACAGCTGCAAGTCCCTCGCTATAGGTCAGAGAAGTCTTCTCCTGTGCAATTGAAAAGGAAAAAGAAAGACAACAAATCAGTATAATAAAAACTCTTATTGGCATTTAGTAAGTGGATAAGCTGGTTTATTTTTTATCTGAAGTAAGCTCTAAAGATGTCTTCTCTTCCGGCTTTGGTTGCAGAAAGTATATATGATTAATTTTATCGTATGCTACGTCTTCATATTCCAGAGGAATGGTAAAGTTACCTGCTTCATCAATGAATCCTGCCTTACCATCTTTCTTCACTTCAATTATTCCATTTTCATAATCTAATAGCTTATCATATCTTGGAACAATTAACTCTCTTCCGTTGATCTCAGCCAAACCAGCTTTACCATTTTTAAAGACCTTATATCTGCCTTTGCCGCAAACAGTGATTTCATTGTAGACGTTCCCGTTTACATCTTTTCCTGTCGAGTCAATAAACTTCCACTTATTGGGTCCGGTTGAAACTCTTGCTACTCCCTTCCTCATTGGACGAACCTGAGGATAATGAGGCTGTACAGCGATGTTCTCATTTTTATCTACAAACCCCCATTTCCCCAACAACACAACAGCGGCATAACCATCTGAAAAATTCTGATATTTAGGATATTTCGGAGCGACTCTGACATTCCCATTCAAATCTATAAAACCATACAGTCCCTTCTTCTTAAATGCAGCATGACCATTTTCGAAAGGTTGTATTTCCGTTACATCATCTTTAAAGCTGAACACAAATACGCCGTCCCCATCTATGAGCCCGATGTTCTTTCCTTTTTTTATATAGAAAAGATCGAGCGTATCAGCAACTGCGGCTAGTGAGTCATATACAGGTTCTGCTATTTCTTTACCTTTGCTGTTGATCAACCCAATCTGGCCTTTATAGTTTTTCACTTTTATAAAACCATTGGGAAATTTTTCATACGAAGCATACTTATATGGGTTAAGATTACAAATGCTCCTTCTTTTTATCGAACCACTGCTATCCTGTTCTTCATTAGCTTCAAGCAGGCCCAGGTTAAACAGCTCGAGATCTCCCTGACAAATGATCCATTGCTTTTCCGAATCAATAGCGCCCATTTCGAGCTTTCCTTCAGTAATGATGCCGGCTTCAAATAAGCCTCCTCTCTTATATCCTATTGAATCGTATTCAAATGGAAGAATAGCGTGGCCATTCACATCAACGACTCCCCATTTCTCGTTTTTATCTTTTAAAGCAAAAGAAATACTATCTAAGACATGAATGGCCTTTTCATTCCGGAATACAACTTGCCTCGTGCCTTTATTAAAAACAGATTCTCCATCCTTTGAAAAAAGCTGTAAAAGAGATGCATTCTTGGTTTTCTCAATGCTGTCAAATATGGCAGGCAGTATTACTTTTCCTGCACTATCGATCAATCCGAAATGTTTTTCTCTTCTGACAATAAAATAACCTGGCTCCAGAATTTCAATACTACTGTATACAGGGGGAGCAAGAATATCGCTCCTCTTTAAAATTCCTACATATTCATTTTTAAAAAACCTGTTAAAACCGGGCAGAAAAGACTGGAGACTGTCTGCATGGATTGTAAACAAAACCTTTCCATTTCCCATTATCTGCCAGAAGGGATATTTCTTTGCTTCAATTCCGGAATCTCTGATATTTATCTTTTTGTATTGAAAAGGCAAAAGCAACTTACCATTCAGATCAAAAACCCCTTGTGCTGCTTCAATATTGGTTCCCGAAACAAAATTCCCTTCTACTTTAAAATCCGTGAGTTTCTCTACATTTAACCGAATTCCTCCGGCATTATAAAAATCATAATAGCCATCCAGCTTGCAGGAAAATACTGCTTTTGAAATACGCGCTATTGAGTCATACTTAAGAGGTGCAATAACCTTTCCGTTCTCATCAATCACCCCCTTGAGGATTTTAGAGTCTTTGTAATTACCGACTATGGCGCAACCATTTTGAAAAGACTCGATCAGCACATTATATTCAGGAGCGATGACAAATTTTCCTTTTTTATCTACAAAACCAATCTGATCAGCCTCACCCGGCCACACTACTTTTACGGGAGTAAAATCGCTATGAAGTTCGAGGATGTTTTCTTTAGGAAGGATAAACTGGCCTTTCTTATTACTTTCAAGTTGTTCTCTCTTTACAGTAATTAATGAGTCCTGCCCACCCGCCAAGGTCATTGCCTGAGAGATTAAAGAACACAGTAGGAATAAAAATGACTTTTTTAAATTCATCAAGGCTAAAACTATAAAAAAAGCAGGGAAGTTTGCCCTGCTTTAGTTTTTTAACGAATATTTTAAACCCTTAGTTCTTATCTTTTATTCTAAGTTCTTCCGGTTGCTGCTCTAAGTTAAAGAGATCATTCAGAACATCCATCAGTGTTTCAGCTTCCCCTCTTTTGCAGGCAGCTTTTAACTGAAGTACCGGTAACTTGATTATTTTTTGCATCAGGCTTTTGGTAATCATATCTACCTTTTTGCTCTCTTCGTCATTCAGTTGCTTCAAATATCTTGACATTTCTTCCTGACGAATCTGTTCTAATGCATTTTTTAATTTGTTGATGGTTGGAGAAACCACCATTTCCTTAGCCCAGTCATTAAAATCTACAATACTTTCCGTAATAATTTCTCTTACCAGCGGAATAGCATTGACTCTTTTATCCAGAGCTTCATTAGCTCTGTTTTTGATGTGATCTATATTGTACACCAATACCCCGGGAATTTCCTCTACTTTGCTTTCTACACTTCTTGGTACTGATATATCAATAAAATATTTGTAAGATAAAATTTCCAGTTCGGCTACTTCTTCTTTGGTAAATAAAGGCTCATCTCTGAACACAGAAGAAATGATTACATCTGCTTCTTTTGCTGCCTCCCAAAGATTTTCAAATGGGATGACCTTAACTCCACACTCTTTAGCCAGCTCTTCTGCTTTAGAATAGGTACGATTGGTAATGGTGATATTTTTAAGGCTGGTTCCTGAGAAATTCCGGCATACATCCGCACCCATTTCGCCTAATCCAACGATCAGCACTTTAGGTTCTACCAGCTCTGCTGCAAGCTCTTCAGCCAGCTCTACAGTGGCATAACTTACAGAAGCTGCTCCATCTCTGAAAGGAGTAACCTGAACAACTTTTTTATTGGTAAAGAAAATAGTATGCATCAGTCTGTGTAAAAACGGACCAACTACACCCATATCCGCAGCCCACTGGTAAGCGTGCTTTACCTGATTGGTAATCTGCATATCTCCCACAACCTGAGATTCCAGACCGATGCTAACATTAAAAAGGTGAAGAACAGCCTCAGAATGATCTTCAATAATCTGAAAATAATCGTAATACTTTTCTCCGTCAGTAATTCCTTTCTGAAGAAAAGCCAGTTTTACAATTTCCTTACTGAACTCTGAATTGGAAGAATAATAAATTTCTGTCCTGTTGCAGGTAGAAAGGATTAATATTTCAGAAGCGTCAGTGAACTCTTTTAGGCTCAGCATCAGTTTCTTACACAAATCCTCGTTTAAAGAGAGCAACTCTCTGACTTCCAGGGGAGCCGTTTTATAGGATATACTAACCGCTTTAAAATTATTAATCATTCCTTTTGTAAGTGGGATTGCAAAAATAACCTTTAAATTTCTAAATACGAAAGGTAATGTAAGAAAAAGGATATTTTAATTGTAGTAATATAAGACAGAGCAAAAATGTTCCTGTTTCTTCGGGAAAAAAGTATTTTTGAAAAATGGAATTTACGCAGTTAAGGACACTTGACATATATCAGAACAGATCAAAATTCAAGCTGATTATATTAATTATCGCTGTGGTGATTGGCACAGTATCAATTTACTATACTCAAAGTCTGGTTAACAAACTGGCAGAGAGGGAGAAAAAGCTGATAGATCTGTATGCCAAGGGACTTAAAACTGCTATAAGTCCGGAAAATAGCGGAGGGTTAACCTTTCTTTTTCAAGAAATTATAGAAGCCAACAACTCAGTTCCTGTAATTCTGACAGATGAAAATAAATTACCCATTAGTGAGAAAAATTTATTTATTCCTGATGGCCTTTCTGAAGCTGAAAGAATTGAGTTCATGAAGATTGAAATTTCCGAAATGGAAAAAGAACATGAGCCTATTGTAGTAGAATTCGGTCCGGGACTAAAAAATTACATCTTTTACAAAAATTCATACTTATTAACTCAACTCGTTTATTATCCATTCATTCAGCTTACAGTAATTGCCATATTTGCAATTATTGCCTATCTGGCCTTTAGTTATTCCAGAAATGCGGAACAAAACAGAGTTTGGGTTGGCCTAGCCAAGGAAACCGCCCACCAGCTTGGCACTCCCTTATCCAGCTTGATGGCATGGCTGGAATTATTAAAAAGCAATCCCAAATATGAGGGCGAAGAAGCTCTTATAGAGTTGGATAAAGATATCGTTCGACTTGAAATGATTACGGCAAGGTTTTCTAATATTGGATCCGTCCCTACTTTGTCTGATGAAAATGTTTATCAGGTGGTTAAATCAAATATTGACTATCTCAAACCCCGAATTTCGAGTAAAGTCATATTCTCCATCATTTCAGACGTAGAAGTATCTGCCACAGCAAAAATCAATAAGCCTCTTTTTGAATGGGTTATAGAAAACATTTGTAAAAATGCTACTGACGCTATGAATGGAGTGGGCAGAATTGACATCAGAATAGTAAGAATGAATGATGGAAAAATTGCTATTGATATTTCAGATACAGGAAAAGGGATTCCAAGATCAAAAGCTCAGGAAATTTTTAAACCCGGATATACTACTAAAAAAAGGGGATGGGGGCTTGGCCTTACACTTGTGAAAAGAATTGTAGAAAATTACCATAATGGGAAAATATTTGTACTTTTTTCAGAATTAGGAAAAGGAACCACATTCAGAATTATACTTAACTCCTGATTCCCACCTATTTTATCTCTGACAAACATTTTCGACTGTAACTACTTCTCTTTGTAATGAAAAGATTACTCTTCAATAAAAGGTAACAAAAAATTCGAAAGAACTACTGATGTTATGGATAAATAAAATATTGCCCATTTTGTAATGATTAAATAAACCAGTAGTTTTGCACTCGCAAATTTAACCATACTTTACTTTAACAGCTTAAATTATAATGGCAAATATCGGTAAAATAACACAGGTAATTGGACCTGTGGTAGATGTGAGCTTTGAAGGGACTAAAACAAAACTTCCAAGAATATTGGACGCCCTTGAAGTTAAAAAACTGAATGGCCAGGTAGTTGTACTTGAATGTCAGCAGCACCTGGGTGAAGACAGGGTAAGAACCATCTCTATGGAGAGTACAGACGGTTTACAGAGAGGAATGGAAGTTATAGACAAAGGTGCTCCTATTCAAATGCCTGTTGGTGAAGATATAAAAGGAAGACTTTTCAACGTAGTCGGAGAGGCAATTGACGGTATTCCTCAGCCAAAAGGAGACAGAACTCTTCCTATCCACAGACACGCTCCGAAATTCGAAGATCTTTCTACATCTACAGAAGTTCTTTTTACCGGTATTAAAGTAATTGACCTTATCGAGCCATATGCAAAAGGAGGTAAAATCGGTTTGTTCGGTGGTGCAGGAGTAGGTAAAACCGTATTGATTCAGGAGCTTATCAACAATATCGCAAAAGCTTACTCAGGTCTTTCTGTGTTTGCAGGTGTTGGAGAAAGAACGAGAGAGGGAAATGACCTTCTTCGTGAGATGATTGAAGCTGGTATTGTTAACTATGGTGATGAATTTAAACACAGCATGGAACATGGTGGATGGGATCTTGCTGCTGTTAGTACCGAAAAACTAAAAGAATCAAAAGCTACATTTGTGTTCGGTCAGATGAACGAACCTCCTGGAGCACGTGCAAGAGTTGCGCTTTCAGGTCTTACTGTAGCTGAATATTTCCGTGATGGAGATGGGCAAGGACAAGGTAAAGATATCCTTTTCTTCATCGATAACATCTTCCGTTTCACTCAGGCAGGTTCTGAGGTATCCGCTCTTCTTGGTCGTATGCCATCAGCTGTGGGTTATCAGCCTACACTTGCAACAGAGATGGGTGCAATGCAGGAAAGAATTACATCAACAAAAAGAGGTTCAATCACATCTGTACAGGCAGTTTACGTACCTGCAGATGACTTGACTGACCCTGCTCCGGCAACTACCTTCGCTCACCTTGACGCTACTACCGTATTATCAAGAAAAATTTCTGAGCTTGGAATTTACCCTGCAGTTGACCCTCTTGACTCTACTTCAAGAATTCTTACAAGAGACATCCTTGGTGATGCCCACTACGACTGTGCTCAAAGAGTAAAAGAAATCCTTCAGAGATACAAAGAACTTCAGGATATCATCGCCATCCTTGGTATGGACGAGCTTTCCGACGAAGATAAGTTAGTGGTAACCAGAGCTAGAAGAGTACAAAGATTCTTGTCTCAGCCATTCCACGTTGCAGAGCAATTTACTGGCCTTAAAGGTGTTCTTGTTGACATTAAAGATACTATCAAAGGATTTAATGAGATTATGGATGGTAAACATGATCACCTTCCTGAGTCTGCATTCAACCTTGTTGGTAGCATCGAACAGGCAGTTGCTAAAGGGGAGAAACTTCTTGCAGAAGCAAAATAATTAATGAGGAATCAGGAATGTTGTTTTTAACGGCATTCCTCTTTCTTTCTAAATCCTCATTAAAAATTTCACTATAAAACATTAGAATGATGTTTCTAGAAATCATAACTCCTGACGAAAAGGTATTCAGCGGCGAAGTTGTCGCAGTAAACCTTCCCGGAACTGAAGGACCATTTGAAGTACTTAACAACCACGCAGCAATCATCAGCACACTGGACAAAGGAAATGTAAAAATTTCTGAGGCTCATAACCAAGTAAAAAACCTTGTAATTGATGGCGGAATTGTGGAAGTACTTAACAATAAGATCATTGTACTTGCCGAAGCTATAATTGGCTAACCAATATGAAAAATGAAAAAAGGCAGACTCCTAAAAGAGCCTGCCTTTTTTCATTTTGGGCATTTTATTAATATATAACTATAATTTAATCATGGTCGTAGAACCATTTTGGGATATTTTTAAGTATTAGTTAATATATCTGAAAAATTTTACTTTTATAGATGATAAAGTAACACTTATAGTTAAAATGCACTGTCAATATCAGTTTAATCCAACTATTATTCATAACTTTATATTACTACTATTTCCAATACAATTAAATGAAAAGGATTTTTTACCTTTTTGCACTTTTACTCCCTCTATCCTCATTTTCATCAGATTTTGAAAAAAAGGCCCTCCCTTTATCGTTATTATAAACATATTGCCACAGAAGAGAGTCCTTTTAAAGGTTTCAACATTAAACTTTCTCCTGCGTTTTTCTGGAACACCGCCTCAATAGAATTCGAATATCCGCTAAGCAGTAAATTGTCTCTGGGCATTAACATTTTCGCAAAACTAGGAAGCACAGGCAGCGGTAAAAATAATATAAAAGTAAAAGAAGAAAGCTTTCTGAAAGACGGCTACCTTGCCGAAGGACTTCTGCGGTTTTATCCATTAGCCATGGCTCCCGAAGGGATATTCATTCAGGGCAGTTTAACATATGGCAACCTCATTTATTTTGATGGCAATACGCGCCCCTATACGCTTCACAATCACTGGAGAAAACTTAAAAATGTAAATAGCAATGTACCTATCGAAAAACCAAGACCTTTAGGCGGTGGCCTCGGTATTGGATACCAAACGGTTATAATTCCGGAACATCTGATAGGATGCCTGGTTTTGGGAGTTCAGGCTAATCAGGATGCCGGGAACAAGACTTTCTACTCAATTTACCTTGCCCCGTCTCTGGGATTTAAATTTTAGTTAAATTTATAGCATGAAACGTAAGTTATACATTTTCGCTCTGGCACTACCGTTCCTTTTCGCCTGTAAAAAAGACGAAAACTATTCGGACCCGCGTCTTGTAGGAAAGTGGACTGACTTCAACACTTCCTACACTTTTACAGAAGACAAAAACTATCATTTACTTTATCTCAGAAGTGGTTTGGGAGGCGATACTATATTGGTAGACAGCATCTTCGGGACTTATACCGTTAATAAAAAAAAGAACGTCCTAAACTTTACGATGAATGGTTACCGAAAAAAAGACAGCCTTAAAACCATCATATTGGACAATAGAAATATGCCGGCCTGGAATTACAAATTTGATAATGATTCTACCCTTACCTATCAGACGAGCACAGCATATAGTAAACTATTCAAAAAATATTAAGGAAGCATTAGAAATACCTCTTACGAGAGGATAAATCATAAAAAAGCCCTCCGAAAGTCGGAAGGCTTTTTTTATGATTTGTTAGTATTTTAAAATGCGAAACCTATATTAAATCCAATTCTTATACCTGGCCTTTGTCCATTTTTTTCTAATCCAATATAATTAGAAGCATTTTTAGGATTAGATTTAACAGGGATAGCTCCTGGTGTTTCCCAAATAATTGGTTGCAAAGTTCTTCTTTTAAATTGAGGTCCTATATAAAAATCCATTACGAGAACCTTCGCTACAATAAATTGAAAACCACCTAAAACTCCCCCTCCTGATTCTGTATAACTGTATTTAGCGTTGTAATCATTGTTAGTACTCGTATTATCCTGAAACTCCACATCATACTTTCCATATCGCCCAAATGCAGAAATGTAAAACCCTTTGGGAGCTGACCATGTTGAGTTTGTTAAATAGTATTTCAGTTCAGGAACTACTGTATATCCAGTATATATTTTTGAATCATCTCCTCTAGTATTATCAGCATCCGGCCATGTAAAGCCATAATCATCCACTAAATGGCGGTAACCACCTGCAATCTGGAATGAGACCTTTTCATTAATTGCTCTTTCAAAGGCTAAATTCACACTCCCAAGAAATACTACAGGAAATCCAATTTTTATAACATTTTTAGGGTCAACCTTTTGTGCAAAAGAGGTAACCCCCATAAAAAATAATAAACTAAGAGTTAAAAGATTTTTTTTCATCGTTTCAAAAGTTCAATATCACAAATATACGTTTAGCGGTCGGATTTTCCTTTAAATAGGTATTTAAACTAGAAAAATTTACTTTTTTGATCAATGGGTTTTCCCCATCTTTGCACATGAAATGCTGGCCCAAATATTTGCCTTGATAAAAAAAAGATCTTACCCTTGAATGGAGACAAAAATATGCCTTCGGGGGAATCTTACTGTACGTAGGCGGAGCTATTTTCATATGTTACCTTAGCATAGGAGTCAGAACGTCGCAACTTTCCCCCTCAACATGGAATGCAATATTCTGGATCATAATGCTTTTCATTTCCATAAATGCTATATCTAAAAGCTTTTTCCAGGAACGACAGCAGAGATTTATTTATTATTATACCATAGCAAATCCTCAGGCTTTTATTATTTCCAAAATCATCTACAATGCTGCTCTAATGATTTTTTCTGGGAATTATTGCCTTCGCATTTTACTCCTTGGTCATGGACAATAGAGTAGAAGACAATTTGTTATTTATAATTAACATTTTGCTCGCTTCCCTGTCGTTTGCATCAGCTCTTACAATGATTAGCGCTATTGCTGCCAAAGCAGGAAATAATGCCACATTAATGGCCATTCTTGGCTTTCCTGTGATTCTGCCGCTATTATTGCTTATCATCAAAATTTCAAAAGCTGCAATGGATGGACTGGATAGATCGTTAAGTATTGATGAGATTGGAATTGTACTCTCTATAAATGTAATTATAATAACTGTAACATATTTACTATTTCCTTACCTTTGGCGAAGCTGAAAAAGGTAATTTCGTAGATTTCGGCCTCATGACAACAAACACAAAAAAAGGTCCACTCAACTGGTGGAAAATACTGACAATTATTCTCTTGTTCTACACACTGATTGCAGGTTTTTTATTTCCCGTACCAAGACTTCCTATTCTTAATGAATCTATAAGAAACTTATATTTCCACGTCCCAATGTGGTTTGCAATGATCATTATGCTGGGGATATCTGTGGTAAATGCCGTACTATATCTATCCAACGAAAACTGGAAACATGATAAAACCGCTGTAGAATCAGCCAATACCGGCATCGTATTCGGGATATTGGGCATTGTGACAGGTATGCTTTGGGCGAAATTTACATGGGGTGAACCATGGAGCAACGATCCAAAACAAAATGCATCCGCTATCGGGCTTCTTATTTACCTTGCCTATTTTATCTTAAGAGGCTCATTTTCTGATCCTGTTCAGAAAGCTAAAATCAGCGCCATTTACAACATCCTCGCATATCCCGCATTTCTCGCTTTGATTTTTGTGCTGCCAAGACTTACTAGCTCTCTTCACCCAGGGAACGGTGGAAATCCGGGTTTCAATGCATATGACCTGGACAGCAAAATGAGATTAGTCTTCTACCCTGCCATTATTGGTTTTACCCTTTTAGGCTGGTGGATCACAACTTTAAGAATACGCTTTAAAAATATCGAACACCTTATTAAGTGGGGGAATTAATCTATGAAAAAATTGTTTTTTCTATTCGTCTTGTTGTTCTCATTGAATTTTGTCACACCAATTCTGGGTCAAAGTTCTACTTCTGATAATGTGGAAATGGCTGATGCATTCAGAAAAGAAGGCAAAATTTATGTTGTAGTGGGAACTTTTGTACTAATACTTACAGGTATCATTGTATACCTTGTTGTACTAGACAGAAAACTAACCAAATTGGAAGACGAAATCGAGCATCAAAAATAACATGAAAAAGACTCACATTATAGGCCTCATTGTTATCGCTATATGCGTCGGAGTGATAGTTTCAACATCCGGAGACACAAGCTCATATGTTTCATTTAAAGAAGCCGCCGAAATGGCAGCGGACGGAAAAAAAAGCAAGGTGCACGTAGTTGGCAAAGTTAAAAAAGACGTCAATGGCCAGCTAACAGATTTTTACTACAAGCCGGAAATGGATCCTAATTATTTTGCATTCAAATTAATAGATCAGAATAACCAGGAACAGGAAGTAGTATATCTCAACCCTAAACCACAGGACTTTGAAAGAGCCGAACAAATTGTAATTATAGGCAACACTCAGGATAAGATCTTTAAAGCAGACAAAATCCTTATGAAATGCCCTTCAAAATATGAAGAAACCGAACTGAAGGCTAATTAATTAAACTATCGAATTCATGCGCGAATATCTGGGGGACATAGGTCATCTTTGTGTCATCATTTCATTTATATTTTCCATACTTGCTACTATTTCCTTCGGAAAAGCTACAGTATCAATAGATTTAGTAAAAAAAGATTCCTGGCTCAGATTTGCCAGAGTCATCTTTTTTATTCACTCACTTGCTGTATTTGGCATAGTTGCAGCTTTATTTACCATCATAAGTCAGCATTACTACGAATACCACTATGCATGGAGCCATTCGTCCAACAATCTTCCTTCCGAATACATGATCTCCTGCTTTTGGGAAGGTCAGGAAGGTAGTTTTCTACTCTGGACTTTCTGGAATGTACTTCTTGGTTTAATTCTTATCAAAGTAAATAAAACCTGGGAAGCTCCTGTTATGGCCATTTTCTGTCTAGTGCAGCTGTTCCTATGCTCAATGATTCTGGGAATTGTAATCCCAGGACTAGATTTTAAAATTGGTAGTTCTCCATTTATATTATTGAAAGATTACATGGGAGATATCCCTGTATATCAAAACAATCCCAATTTCATCCCTGAGGATGGTACAGGCCTGAACCCACTGTTACAGAATTATTGGATGGTGATTCACCCTCCTACTCTATTCCCGGGCTTTGCCGCAACCCTTGTTCCTTTTGCTTATTGCATGGCCGGATTATGGCAAGGCAGATACAAAGAATGGATCAGACCTGCTTTCCCTTGGGCACTATTTGCAGCATCTACATTGGGAATCGGAATCTTGATGGGGGCTTATTGGGCATATGAAACACTAAACTTTGGCGGCTACTGGAACTGGGACCCTGTAGAAAATGCAGTATATGTCCCCTGGCTGATTCTTGTAGCAGGAATTCATACCATGCTTATTTTCAAAAACAGTAATAAGTCTCTCCAGGCATCTGTAATACTTATCACTGCACAGTTTATCTTAATTCTTTACTCTACATTCCTTACAAGAAGCGGGGTTCTTGGAGATTCTTCAGTACACTCATTTACGGACCTTGGGCTCTCAGGACAACTGTTGCTTTTTCTTTTTGCACTTACCATTGTAGCTGTAATATTCATCATAGTCCGCTGGAAAAAACTTGGAGGAGAAGAGAATGAAGAAGTATCTGTTTACTCCCGCGAATTCTGGATATTTATCGGAGTAGTAGTATTCTGTCTGGCCGCATTTCAGGTTCTTTATACCACTTCAATTCCTGTGTACAATAAATTCCTTGGTTGGATAGGAATTGAATCTAACATTGCCCCACCGGCAGATCAGATCGAACATTATACCAAATTCCAAATCTGGGCAGGAATACTAATTGCATTACTTTCTGCTATCGGTCAGTTTTTCTGGTGGAAAAAGATGGATAGCAAGAAGCTCTGGGAAGAGATCAGCATACCTTTGATCTTAACTTTACTTATCTCCAGCGCTCTGATTTGTCTGACGATGATGAATAAAATCGACATCACTCCGACTTATATCCTGCTCTTTACCACTGCATTATTTTCAGTAATCAGTAATATCAGCATCTTTTTCAAAATAGTTAAAAACAACTACAAACTGACTGGGGGAGCTATCGC
Source organism: Sporocytophaga sp. (assembly GCA_024707265.1). Taxonomy (GTDB): domain Bacteria; phylum Bacteroidota; class Bacteroidia; order Cytophagales; family Cytophagaceae; genus Sporocytophaga. The sequence goes on from JANQAB010000003.1 coordinate 1,155,544, forward strand.
TCATATAGGTGTTGCTCTGATGTTATTCGGAATTCTATTTTCATCAGGATATTCAAAAATCATCTCTCTTAACAACACAGGATTAATTTATTCCAAGGAAGCAGGGGATGATTTTAACAGAGATAATATTCTTCTCTGGAGAAATGAATGGAAAGAGATGAATGACTACAAGCTGAAATTCATTGGACCAAGGCTTGAAGCCAAAGATTTCCCGGGATACATCAAAAAAGAACACCTGCTTCTGCTTGATGACAAATACATGGCTCTGGCTAAAAAAACAATCGAGCACCAAGGGAAAAAGTATTTTGACAAAGGAGATACAATCGAAATATACCCTGAAAACACTTATTATGAAGTTTTAATAGCTAAAGCTAACGGAGATACATTCACCCTTTACCCACGAGCACAGGTTAACCCAACCATGGGGCTTCTTGCTTCACCAGGCATTGAACACTTCTATGATAAGGACCTTTATGCTCACGTGTCTTCCATCCCTTCGCCGGACGAAGAAAAGGAATGGTCTCCAACAGAAGAATACACTATTAAGCCGGGAGATACTGTATTTATCAATGACTATGTAACCATCCTTCATGAAGTTGAAAGGGTAAAGTACGTTCCGGGAATGCCGTTGACCCAGGAAGATGCTGCAGTAATGGCTCATTTCCACGTGCTTGACAAGGAGAAAAATCACAGCATTCATCCGATATATATCATTAAGGTAAAAGAAGGACTGGCCGGACAAATTCCTGATGTCAACGAAGACCTGGGAATAAAAATCAGCTTCCTGAATATTGATCCGACCAAAGAGGAATTTACATTTGCTGTGAATACCACCCAGAAAGATTACATCATTCTGAAAGCAATTGAAAAACCATTTATCAATATCCTTTGGATTGGAACTCTTGTACTGGTTGCAGGTCTCCTACTTGCTATGATCAGAAGATATCAGGAGTTTGCTAAAATGAGAGACAAAAACACTGAATAATTTTTAAATTTTCGAAGCATGGGCAATAGGATAACTATGATCGGTTCGGGCAATCTGGCCAGTCATCTGGCCCCTGCTCTTGAAAATGCCGGGCATTTTGTGAATGAAGTATACTCACGAAATCCCTCTTCAGCGAAAAACCTGTGCAGCATGTTATACAATGCTGCACAGGTTTCAAGCCTGAACTTTTCCCAAAGCACATCTACAATCTTTATCATTGTGGTGAGCGATGATGCCATAGAAGAAGTCTCCGCTCAGATTACCCTTCCTCCAAATGGTATTTTGCTTCATACTTCTGGCACCAAATCAATATCCATTTTATCCTGTTTCGAACATTTCGGTAGCCTCTATCCTCTGCAGACTTTCACCAAACGGAAAAAGGTCTCCTGGGAAGACATTCCGATTCTGACAGAAGGCTCTGATGAAGAAACAGCCAAACTTATTCTGGCTTTAGCAAAGAGTATCTCTACAAAAGCGTTTCAGGCTTCTGAAGAAAAAAGAAAGCTTATCCATCTTTCAGCCGTTTTTTCAGCAAATTTCGCAAATCATTTGCTTTACATGGCTAAATCTATGCTGGATGAGGATGACATAGACTTTACTATACTCAAACCTCTGCTTTCCGAAACACTGAAAAAAGCCTTCGAAATAGATCCTATTAAAGCTCAAACAGGCCCCGCAGTAAGAAAAGATATTTCAACAATAAGAGATCATCTGAAAATTCTTGACAATAAAGAAGATTTTAAGAAAATTTATAAAGACATTACGGAGAATATTATTAAAGTTCATTCACAATCCTAATTTTCATGGAAAGCCAACATTCTGATTTCTCAAAAATTAACACTTTTCTTTTTGATGTAGATGGTGTTCTTACTGATGGAAGCATTCAAGCATTTTCAACAGGAGAACACGTTAGAAATTTTTATATTAAAGATGGTTATGCCATTGAAAAAGCGCTGCAAAGTGGCTATAACATCATTATCATTACCGGAGGATTTGAGGAAGGAGTTTCCAAAAGACTAAAATTTCTTGGAATAAAAGATGTTTTCATGGGAGTAAAAGACAAACTTGCTGTATACAATGAATACCTACATGATAAACATCTGGACAAAAGTTCCATTTTATACATGGGGGACGACCTTCCTGATCTTAAAATGCTTAAATTGGTTGGAATGCCCACCTGCCCCAGCGATGCGGTTGGAGATATTAAAGATGTTTGCAAGTATATTTCTCCCTACAATGGAGGGCGAGGAGCAGTCAGAGATGTCATTGAAAAAGTAATGAAAGCCCAGGGTAAATGGCTAATAGATCAATGGTAAAAACATAAATATGCCAAGACCGGTAAAACTGCATTTAAAAACATATTTCAAGGGGTTTATTAAACTTATCCGGTTTAATAATCTCCTGATTTTGTTTTTTTCCCAGTTGTTTGTCTATTTTTTTCCTTATTAAAGTTAATAGCAATAAACCATTCAACATCTCCTTCCTGTTACTCACATTAGCAACAGTCTGCATTGCTGCAGCCGGATATATTATTAATGACTATTATGATATTAAAATTGATATTATTAATAAACCAGGAAGAGTTGTAATCGGGCGAATATTCAAAAGAAGGACTGCAATGATCTTCCATTTTATTCTCAATGGCACTGGAATTATTGCCGGATTGATGATGGGATTAAGACTTGGGATTATTATTGCCTTCTGCGGTTTCCTGCTATGGCTTTACTCAAACCAATTAAAAAGACAGCCCCTTTCTGGAAATATAGCCATATCCTTCCTTACCGCACTGTCAATTATGCTTGTTGGCATATTTGCGAAAGAACGGTATATCTCGGTTCTCGTTTATGCTGTTTTTGCCTTTTTTATTTCCCTGATCCGGGAAATCGTAAAAGACATGGAAGATGTTAAAGGAGATGCAAACTTTGGCTGTAAAACATTACCCATAATCTGGGGAATCCGAAAAACAAAATCCTTTCTGTTTATCATCGGAATAATTTTCATTGTCTCTCTTATCATAGGATACTTTTGGCTAATGAGGGAGAATCCTTACAATTTATATTTTATCGGATATAATATCTTTTTTGTCATTTTTCCCTTTTTTATCTTCTTGATTTACCTTTCGAGGGCAGATACTATTATAGATTTTAAGAAATTAAGCATTTTTTGTAAGGTAATAATGCTTACCGGAGTGCTAAGTATGCTTTTTGTCTAATCTTATTATATATTTGCATCCTTAAAATCAAAATCCCTTGCCCGTTAAAATTGCAATATTTTGTTCCGGTTCCGGTTCAAATGCACAAAAAATTATTGAATATTTTCAGGAGCATAAAAGTGCTGAAGTAGTATTACTGCTTTCCAATAATAAAAATGCCTATGCCCTGGAGCGCGCAAAAGCGCTGGGAGTAGCTACGCGCGTATTTGACAAAGCACAATTTTCTCAATCATCAATCATAGTTAATGAACTCAAAGAATTAGGAGTAAACTGGATCATTTTGGCTGGTTTTTTATGGCTCGTTCCTGAAAATCTGATAGAGGCGTTTCCTAATTCCATTGTAAATATTCACCCTGCATTACTTCCATCCTATGGAGGCAAAGGGATGTATGGCATGTATGTGCATGAAGCTGTCGTAAAGGCGAAGGAAAAAGAAAGCGGAATCAGCATACACATGGTAAACAAAGAATACGATAAGGGAAAAATTGTATTCCAGGCAAAATGCTTTCTCACCGACGAAGACACTGCTGAAACACTCGCAAAAAAAATACAAGCACTTGAACACGAACACTTTCCTAAAGTGATCGATGCGCTTATTTGTTCAAAAACATATAATCCTATTTCCTGAAAATTTAAAAAGTAAATAATGAATCCAAGAAAAATTAAATCTGCCCTTATATCAGTTTATTATAAAGACGGACTTGACAGAATAGTTAAACTTCTTGACAAGCAAGGTGTTAAAATCTATTCCACTGGAGGCACCCAAAAATTTATTGAAGACCTGGGCATAAAAGTTACTCCGGTAGAAGAACTAACTACCTATCCGTCAATTCTTGGAGGAAGGGTAAAAACACTACACCCTAAAATTTTTGGTGGAATTCTTTTCAGAAGAGATTTTGAACAAGACCAGAAAGAAGTGGCACAATATGACATTCCAAGCCTTGATCTAGTAATCGTAGATTTATATCCGTTTGAGGAAACTGTTGCATCTGGTGCTTCTGATGAAGATATCATCGAGAAAATTGACATAGGCGGAATTTCTCTGATCAGAGGAGCAGCTAAAAACTTTAAGGATGTTGTGATTGTAGCTTCAAAAGATCAGTATCCTATGCTTGAAAATATTCTTGTTGAAAGAAAAGGAGAAACGGATCTGAATGAAAGAAGACTTTTCGCAGGAAGAGCATTTGATATTTCTTCACATTATGACACAGCAATCTTTAATTATTTCTTTAGCGGAGAAGAAATAAAACACTTTAAGCAAAGTGTAAGAGACTTCCAGGTTCTTCGTTATGGAGAAAACCCTCATCAGGCAGGTGTGTTCTATGGCAAGCTTGATGATATGTTCGAGAAACTGAACGGAAAAGAGTTATCTTATAACAACCTCCTTGATATTGATGCAGCTGTTGGATTAATAGATGAATTTGAAGGCGCCACGACATTCGCCATTCTTAAACATAATAATGCCTGTGGCATAGCTACAGCTGCCACTCCCAAAGAAGCGTACCTGAAAGCATTGGCTGCAGACCCGGTTTCTGCTTTCGGAGGTGTTATCATCACCGGATCTAAAATTGACTTAGCAACAGCAGAAGAGCTAAACAAGCTTTTCTTTGAAGTATTAATTGCCCCGGATTTTGAAAAAGATGCATTAGAATTACTTACTTCGAAAAAAAATCGAATCTTATTAAGAAGAAAATCCGTTACACTCCCTTCAAGACAGTTTAAAACACTTCTTAACGGAGTTATAGAGCAGGAAAAAGATTTAAAAAAGGAAACAGAGGAAGAACTAAAACCTGTAACCAATCGTTTTCCATCCGACAAAGAAAAAAGAGCTTTGTTGTTTGCCAACAAAATCTGTAAACATACCAAATCCAATGCAATCGTATTGGCAGTAGACGGACAGATGATTTCAAGCGGAGTAGGTCAGACCTCAAGAGTAGATGCACTCAGACAAGCGATTGAAAAAGCCAAAAGTTTTGGATTCTCCCTTGAAGGAGCAGTTATGGCATCCGATGCATTCTTCCCTTTCCCTGATTGCGTTGAAATAGCTGATAAAGCTGGTATTAAAGCAGTAATACAACCGGGAGGGTCAATTAAAGATCAAGAGTCAATAGACTATTGCAATGCACATGAGATAGCCATGGTTCTAACTGGATTCAGGCATTTCAAGCACTAAAAATGAGTTTAATTTCTTTTGATTTAAAAACAAATTTGTAAATTTCACAGTATTAAAAGGATTAGTTTAAATCAGGATTTTTAATAAGCATGGGATTATTTGATTTTTTCACCAGTGATATCGCAATTGACCTGGGAACAGCAAATACCTTAATCATCTATAAGGACAAAATTGTGGTTGATGAACCATCAATCATTGCCCTTGACAAGATTACAGGTAAGGTAAGAGCCATTGGCCGGGAAGCAATGCAAATGCATGAGAAGACTCATGAGAACATCAAAACCATCAGACCTCTGAAAGACGGTGTAATTGCCGACTTCCATGCTGCCGAGCACATGATCAGAGGCCTGATAAAGTTAATTGATGGAGGAAAAAGATTCTTCGGTGCATCTCACAGGATGGTCATTTGTATCCCTTCAGGAATCACTGAAGTAGAAAAAAGAGCCGTACGTGACTCTGCAGAACATGCAGGCGCAAAAGAAGTTTATATGATACACGAGCCGATCGCCGCTGCCATCGGTCTTGGAATTGACATCGAACAACCTGTAGGTTCTATGATCGTTGATATAGGAGGAGGAACAACAGAGATTGCCGTAATTGCACTTTCAGGTATTGTTTGCGAACAGTCTATCAGAGTAGCTGGTGATGTCTTCAACAAAGACATACTCGACTACATGAGAAGACAGCACAACTTGCTGATTGGTGAAAGATCTGCAGAAAGAGTAAAAATCGAAGTCGGCTCAGCACTTACGGAACTTGACAATCCTCCTGAAGATTATGAAATCAGAGGAAGAGACCTGATGACAGGTATTCCGAAAATCATAAAAGTAACTTATTCAGAAATTGCTTTTGCACTTGACAAATCCGTTTCAAAAATAGAGGAAGCTGTGCTGAAAGCTCTTGAAATTTCTCCGCCAGAGCTTAGTGCTGATATCTATGATAATGGTATTCACCTTACAGGAGGAGGAGCGCTTCTCAGAGGACTGGACAAGAGACTGGCAATGAAAACCAAACTTCCGATACACGTAGCTGAAGATCCACTTCGCGCAGTAGTAAGAGGGACCGGAATGGCCATAAAAGAATTTGATAAATACAGAGCAGTATTGATGACTTAAAATTTAAATGCACAGGTTATTTCATTTTTTATACCAATATAAGGCATTTCTTTTTTTTCTGATTCTCGAAGCCATATGCGTATGGCTCATAATCAGAAACAACAGTTATCAAAGCGCATCCTATTTTAATACTTCAAATTACGTTGTTGGTGAAATTCTTCAGACCACCAACAACGTAACTGAGTATTTTAACCTTAAGGATGTTAACGCTCAGCTTGCTGGAGAAAACGCAAGGCTGAAGCGACTACTTACCAAAGAATATCAGAAAAAGGATTTTATTATTGGTAATAAATCAGAATTTTTAAAAGCCAATCAATACAATTACATCCCGGCCAAAGTCGTAAATAATTCCACCAGCCGTTTTACTAACTATATTACAGTAGACAAGGGAAGTCTTGACGGAATCAAACCCGGTATGGGGGTTATGGCTCAAGATGGTATTGTCGGAAAAGTTAAGTCTTGCTCTGAAAATTTCTCAACAATTATATCGTTGTTACATGAAAAATGGAGTGTCTCTGCAAAAATCGCAGATGGGGAAATTGACGGAATTGTAAAATGGCAAGGAATGGACCCTGCTATAGCAGATCTTCAATATGTGGGAAGACATCACCATTTCCAGATTGGAGACAGTGTAGTTACGTCAGGTTACAACACCCTGTTTCCTCCAGGAGTTTTAATTGGAAGGATTCAAAATTTCAAAATAGATCAGGGAAAACCATTTTACAAAATCAATGTTAAACTGGCGACTGACTTTACGACTCTGAAATACGTATATATCATCGAAAATTACCTAAAAGCAGAAAAGGATTCACTGGAAAACCAGAACAATTATTCATCTTACGAATGAGAAGCAGATCAATCATAATGCCCATACTTCTGATTGTCCTGTTTTGGGCATTACAAATTTTGATATTCAGAAATTTTGCCTTCCGCAATTTGGCATTCTGCTATATCTACATTGGCTTCATTCTGATGCTGCCATACGAGATTCCGCATATGCTCACCATGGTCATTGCCATGGCTTTTGGCTTTACAATAGATGTATTCTATGACACCCTGGGTATGCATATGGCAGCCTGTGTCTTCATAGCTTATATTCGTCCATATGTAATAAATGTGCTTACCCCTAGAGGTGGTTACGATGCTACCATGGAAATCTCCATCCAGTCTCTTGGGTTCCAATGGTTCGCCTCTTACGCCGCGGTACTCATATTTATACATCATACGCTTCTTTTTGCCATTGAAGCCTGGGGGCTTAATGTCTTCTTTCAGGTCATAGGCAAAATTGTATTAAGCTCAATATTTACCTTCGGGGTTTTCACCCTGTTACAGTTTCTGCTTTTCTCCCGCAAACGATAAATGTTCAGAGATAGAAAAAATATTGTTCAGTTGATTTTCATATTGACTGGAGCAGTCTTTATTGTAAGGCTGTTTTTTATTCAGGTACTGGATTCAAGATATAAATTTGAAGCCCAGAACAATGTTATGCGCCGCATTATCGAGTATCCTTACCGTGGTCTGATCTATGACAGAAAAGGAAAGATACTAGTTTTCAACACCCCAGTATTTGACCTAATGGTAGTCCCAAAGGAAGTACAAATAAAGGATACAGCAACCTTTTGCAAACGCTTTGGGATTACGAAAGAAGAATTTGTAAAAAAGATCAAAGAAGCAAGGGAATATTCAACCGTAAAACCGACTGCTTTTCTAAAACAACTTTCTATAGCTGACTTTGCCAAGGTACAGGACTTTCTGATTGACTACCCTGGATTTTACCCCCAGGCGAGAACCATTCGCTCTTACCCCCACAAAAGCCTTGCAAATGCACTTGGCTATATTGGCGAAATCTCTAAAAAGCAACTGGAAAAACAAGAAAATAAGTATTACCTACAGGGAGATTACATCGGCATCTCTGGCCTCGAGGCTAATTATGAAGAGTTGTTAAGAGGCCAAAGAGGCGTGAAATACATGATGGTAAATGTTAGAGGAGTAGAAAAAGGCTCTTTCAGAGATGGAATTTATGATACCATTTCTGTACCTGGAGAAAATCTTTATACAAGCATTGACCTTGAACTTCAGCAATACGGCGAAAAGCTGATGGAAAATAAAATCGGAAGTGTCGTAGCAATTGAACCTGGAACCGGAGAAATTCTTGCCTTTGTTTCCAGCCCTTCCTACGACCCAAATATATTGGCTGGTAGACATTTTTCTGAAAATTACAGAAAACTGGAGAAAGATAGTTTAAAACCATTATTTAACAGACCACTAATGGCAATGTACCCTCCAGGGTCAATTTTTAAGATCGTTCAGGCTCTTGTAGGACAGCAAATGGGAATTTTAACGCCCCATACTACGTTTGCATGTAACAGATCATGGGGACCAAATTGTCACAATCACCCATCCCCGCAAAATCTCTTGGGGTCAATCCAATGGTCCTGCAATCCATATTATTATATGGCATTTAGAAACATGATTCAACAAGGGAAAAATGATAATAAATTTAAAGATTCCAGAATTGGCTATATACAATGGAGAGATTTGATCATGTCATACGGATTTGGTCAAAAACTCGGCGTAGACTTACCTAACATGAAAGCAGGATATATTCCATCTCCGGAATTTTATGACAAATGGTATGGTTATAATGGCTGGAAACATTCGACGATACGATCTCTTGATATTGGACAAGGTGAGGTGATGATCGTACCGATTCAAATGGCTAATATGGCAGCTACAATTGCAAACCAAGGATTTTACTATGCTCCACATTTTATAAAACATATTGGAAAAAACAATGAGGTTCCGGAGCAATACAAGGAAAAACATTACGCAAAAGTTGATAAAAAGTACTACCCCGTGATAATCGACGCGATGGAAATGGTTGTTAGCGGAGGAACTGCTTCAATCTTTAACAGAATCGACGGAATGAAAGTATGTGGCAAAACCGGAACCGTTGAAAATCCTCACGGAAAGGACCATTCTGTATATATTACATTTGCTCCTAAAGAAGATCCTAAAATTGCCATTGCAGTTTTTGTTGAAAATGCAGGATTCGGAGCGATGACAGCGGCCCCTATTGCAAGATTAATGATGGAAAAATACCTGAACGATACCATCACTAAACCACATATCGAAAAATACATCCTGGAAAAAGATTTTATCCACAGGAATAAGACAGCTTTGAAAAAATAATATGCGTCAAGATGATAATTTATCAAAAAGTATAGATTGGTTAACCGTAGGATTCTATGCTTTTTTCGTGGTTGCAGGTTGGTTGAATGTGTTCGCAGCAGTATATGATGCAGAAGCACATCAGAATATTTTTGACTTTTCTTTAAACTCAGGCAAACAGTTGGTATGGATAGGGACATCTGCGGTCCTCATTATACTGATTCTTGTAATTGACTATAAGTTTTACAACACCTTTGCATACATTATGTATGGGTTCATGATCTTATTACTTATTGCCACAATCTTCCTTGGAACGGAAGCAAAAGGTTCCAGGTCATGGTTTGAAATAGGCTCATTGAGAATCCAACCGGCCGAGTTTGCCAAGTTTATAACTGCCCTTGCTCTTGCAACCTATTTAGGTAAAATCAATATAAAATTCGAAAAACTTCAGACCAAACTGGTCTGTGCCCTGATCATCGGCCTGCCTGCAATATGTATTTTACTGCAGAACGAAACAGGATCTGTCCTGGTTTTTAGTGCATTTATTCTGGTTCTCTATAGAGAAGGACTATCTCCTATCATACTTATTCTTGGGTTTGTAGGTGTCATACTATTTATTCTAGCCCTTATATTCCCCCCCAATGTCATTGCTCAGGTTATAGTAGGATTAGGGATTCTCGCCCTTATCTATGTTATCACTTCCAGGAAAAAAAGTACCAAAGTCAGGACTTTAGTAATTAGATCCTGCTTTGTACTAGTAGGTTGTATAGTTTGCATTGCGACAGCGTTCAGCGTAGACTTCTTTGTAAACAAAGTTTTACAAGACCACCAAAGAAAGAGAATTCTCGTTCTGGTAAATCCTGATATAGACCCGCTCGGAGCTGGTTATAATGTTACGCAGTCCAAGATTGCAATTGGTTCGGGCGAATTTCTTGGGAAAGGTTTTCTTGAAGGTACACAAACTAAATTTGACTTCGTACCAGAGCAAAGTACTGACTTTATCTTTTGCACTATCGGAGAAGAACATGGTTGGCTTGGGAGTACTATCCTTATCGTAATGTATGTACTTTTTATGATGCGACTCGTATATCTTGCAGAACGACAAAAAGATAAATTTGCCAGAATTTACGGCTACTCTGTTGCATGCATTATATTCTTCCACTTTATGGTAAATATAGGAATGACAATAGGCATTTTCCCAGTAATAGGTATTCCCCTGCCATTCTTCAGCTACGGCGGCTCATCACTGTGGTCATTTACGATTCTCCTCTTTATATTCCTAAAGCTGGATGCACACAGACGACAACTATTGAGTCACTAATAAAACTTACGACTTACAATTTCAAAAAAGTCTTGAACAGTCTTGCTGGTCAAATCCCACTTCCATTTTGGAAGATATTTATCCTTTAATAATTGTTTGGCTTCTTCCAATTCGGAACAGTTATTAATTTCTGCAATTGCGGCTTCATATTCTCCACTATGACCTGAGAATAACTCACTTATAAAAATAAATTTTTGATTAAGTGGAATAGCAGATTTTATATCAAAAATTTTGCTTTTCACATGCACCCCTGAATTTGATACATTTTGCTGTTTAAGCATATCATTCAGGGTAAGTTGTGCTTTGGAATAGGTTTGATTAAGTGTTGTGTTTTCTTTTGCCGGACTGGAAGGCGATTCCATAACAGGTGGAATGTCAATGGACTTTTTAGTATTACTACTGCTTTCTTTTCTTTCTTCAACATTCAAAGATGTAACCTGCTCCTCTAAAATAAACTCCTTAGGATTAATTACAAGCAATGACGAAAACTGCTCAAGAATGGGCTGAATAGAATCAAAATAATCTGAATGTTCAGAATAGAGGCTTGCCATTTCATTATACTCATTTTCTTTAGTATCTGGCTTCACCTTGTTAATTATACTTTCTGAAAATCTCTTGTGTACCTTAAAGAATTTAAGATTTTTCTTCAATCCTTCAATATTTTGTCCTGATTGAATGAGTTCTGCATTAATATATTCTTTAGGATTAATGATATAAATAATAGCCTCATAAATAGCTTTCTGAAGCAGAGGACGGAAAAACTCCTTTTTTATTAAGATATGGTTCGAAAGAAGATTTAAAAACACTTCCACTCCATTTTTAACTTCCTCATTTTCATAATCAAAGTATGGACTCCTAAGTTTGGTTGTTTCTTCCTTCCACTTATCCATTAAAACCTTTAACACAAAAAAATTAACCTGATCAATTTTACAAAATCGGACTATCTGACTGCCAGATATAGTTAAATTATTAGAGAAAAACTCAGAAGTAAGCTTTTCTGCTAATGCAACCGAATAAGACTCACTTTTAGGTAAATTAACTCTTACAGACATACTCTACTCTTTTATTTTATAAAACGGATTGGTTTATTTTTTTATATAAAACCAGGATTTTATCAAATTTGAAAAAAAATATTCACTTTTCCTTTTTAGTAGAATGTAATAATTAATGTTTTTCGAAGTTATATTTGAGCAGATATCTTTTTATTATGAAATCTAGATTTACACTTTTAATCTTTCTTTGTCTTTTATTACAAACAGGAAGTTCTTATTCTCAAAACTCCATTCCTTTGGGAAGCTGGAGAACTCACTTACCTTATAATTCCTGGACAGGCCTTACAATTGCAGGTGATAAAGTTTACGCTACGGCCAATCTAAGAAGTCTGGCTGTTATTGACCCGACAGATAACAGCATTTCTCCCCTATCAAAATCTGATGGCCTTTCAGGTGTAGATTATACAAGTATAAAGTTCAATGAGTACACCGGCCAAACTGTTATCACCTACGCTGATGCCAATATTGATATAATTGAAAAGGATGGATCACTCTTCAATTTAAGCGATGTCAAAAATAAAGATATTGTTGGAAGTAAGGTTATTAACCATATCAATTTTAATAAGGAGTTTGCATTTTTATCTACAGATTTTGGGTTGCTAGTTATAAATCTTCAAAAGAAAGAAGTAAAGGAATCCTATACGAATATTGGTCCAAATGGAACAACCTTAAAAGTTTACTCAAGTACACTTAATCAAAACAAAGACAGTATTTATGCAGCTACAGATAAAGGACTGATGGTTGCTCAATTTTCACCGACTATAAATCTCCTTGATTATTCAAATTGGTATATATTTCAAACTCAGGATGGACTAGTATCATCCATCAGGACTGTCAACAATCTGAATGATATAATAATAGCAGGATCAATCAATGATGGGTTTTATTATTATTCAAATCAAAAATGGCAAAAATCGAACCTTCCATATAGCGGTGGTCTTACCACAGTTAATCTGAGCGGGAATAAACTTCTTTGCGGCATGAATTACAATCTTTTGATAGTCGAAAACATAGGAAGTTATGAGCTAAAGTCGGGATATCCATATAACAGGCCCAAAGAAGCTTCTTATGACAAAGCCGGAAACTTATGGGTAGCAGATCTGAACGGTGGAGGCTTATTTAAAGTATCTAATGGAAATATCCAGCATATTGAGATTAACTCTCCTCAAAGTGAAAATTCATTTAAGGTAAATGCTTATGGAGATAAAATAGTAGTTTGCGCTGGAGGCTATGGACCAACATATTTCACCTCTGGTATAAGAGGTCAATATAGCATCTTTCAAAATGAAACCTGGACAAATTCTGGCATTATATCTAGTGCATATGACATAATACATAGTGCCTACAATCCTTTTAACGGTAAATTGTACTTTGCTTCTTACGGAAGTGGCATTTTAGAAGTAAAAAATGATCAAACATTCATTTACAACCCCACCAATTCTCCTCTCCTGGATACAAAAGGTAATAATAGCGAGGCATTTGTTCTGACAAGCGATGTAAAAGTTGACAAAAATGGCACTTTATGGATTCTTAATAGCTTTCTTCCTTCTTCAACTTCACCTGCACTTTATTCGCTGAGTAAAGATTCGGTCTGGAAAAGTTACCCTATTACTCTTGACAATATCAGGTACAATATTGATCTGCTAATAGACAGCTATGATCAAAAATGGATAAGAGTTATCCCTAATAGGTTAGACGGACTAATAGTTTTCAATGAAAAGACGAATTCCAAACGGTCGTTGGATGACACTCCCGGCAATGGTGGCTTACCTCACAAATCCGTAACATGTATGGCTGAAGACAAAAAAGGGGATATGTGGATTGGGACCAAGACTGGTGTTGGGATCATCTACAACATATCTTCAGTTCTTAAGTTACCAACTATTGATGCAGTAAAACCAATTTATGAAGGGTATCCACTACTCTACCAGGAAAATATCAATTGCATTACAGTTGATGGCGGAAACAGAAAATGGATAGGTACAGAAAACGGTCTTTGGCTTCTCAGTGAAACGGGGCTAGAAGTAATACATCATTTTACCGTTGACAATAGCCCGCTTCTTTCCAACATCATTAATGATGTTGCAATTATGGAGAGGACCGGTGAAGTTTTCATTGCAACATCCAAAGGGCTTATATCTTTTCGGGGAGAATCTACTGAGGCTACTGACAAATTTCAGGACATAAAAATATTTCCCAACCCTGTGCCACCTGGATTTTCAGGAACTGTGGGCATCTCTGGACTTGCCCAAAACGCAAATGTTAAAATAACCGACATTAACGGCAATCTTATTTTTCAGACAAAAGCTGCAGGAGGTACTGCTACCTGGAACGGAAAGAATTACAATGGCAAGAAGGCCGAGACGGGTACCTATCTGGTATTTTCTTCTTCTGAAAACGGAGAAGAGTCAATGGTAGCAAAAATTGCAGTTATTGAATAATGCTTGTAAAAACTGAGGCAATAGTATTAAATTTTATTAAGTATAAGGAAAGTTCTGTTATTGCCAAGATATATACCAGTGAGCTTGGCATTCAGAGCTATATAGTAAATGGAGTTAGAAGCAAAAACAAAAGTAAGATTGCACTTTTCCAACCCCTCACGATCCTTGATTTGATTGTTTACCAAAAGCACAATGTACGTCTGAACAGAATTTCAGAAATACACTGCAACCAGCCATACAAAAGTCTTCCGTATGACGTGAAGAAGACAACCATTGCTTTAATGATTGCAGAAGTATTAATAAAAACATTAAAAGAAGAAGAAGCGAACAAGGACTTATTCTTCTTTTTGCATAAAAGCCTTATCATTCTTGATTCTTTAGAATCTGACTATGAAAATTTTCATATCCATTTTCTATTTCAGCTATCCTCCTTTCATGGTATTTTCCCTTCATCAGCCAAAGATATAATTACTTCCACTGCCATAATCCTTACAAAAGAAGAGGAAGCTAATATAAATCGATTTATCGGAACAGATTTTTTTGAACCTGTAAAAATATCTAATGCGGTTCGCCAAAGATTACTCGAAATCCTTCTTATGTTTTTTAATAAACAAATTGAAAATTTTGGTGAATTAAAGTCAGTTAAGATCTTAAGAGAGGTCCTGCACCAATAAAAAGGAGGCACTTTATGAGCGCCTCCCAGTTTCAATTCATTTAACTCGCAGCTTGCTTCAAAGTAATCGTCCTTTCAACAGGATTAAAAGGTGCTTTAACTGGCTTATTTTCCTTATCCAGCAATTCCAGTTTTATCTTCGTCTCACCCATTGGCAGACCTTCAATTAAATAGGGTTTCCATTGATTTATTGTAAATTCATTGCCATTAATCGTAGCCCTCACTTTATTGCCATTTTCAGCCAGATCCGTATTTACGATGTAGAAATCCAATAGAATATTTTTGGTGTCATTACCTACATACTCCCCCTTAGGTCTGCTGTAGAACAGCATCGGCTGAGTCAAATCTAAATTTTTATTAACAGCCTTACCAACTACAAATTGACGTAAATCATAGGCCTGGCTGTGTTTTAAACTTTCATGATAAGACCGTGATAGAAAGGATAATGCAACATAATGACCTTCTTTCAATTCCTCTTCAAACTTTGGCTCATATTTAGCCAAATAGGGCTCATTATTTAATATCAGGTGAATATGCTGACCATCTTTGGAATTGGCACATTTGTCATGACAAAAACCAGAGGTCTGACCTTTTAGCTCATAATTTTTTATTTCATAATTAAATTCCACCTTCCCAGGTTTCAACTTCCCATTTTCTTCAGGTTTGTTCAATTCAAGAATAGCATCAGGAAAATCCGGAGATTGAACTAAAGGTCTTAATGTAATTTCTCCGCTTTTCAATACTCCAATTGTATCTTCTGCAGATGCTTCTTTATCAGCCGAAGAATTGTCAGCAGCAATTGTATCTACATTTTCGCCTTCCTTCGATTGTTCATTTTGAGAATTACATGAGGCTAAAAATAGGCAGAGCAGTACTGCCAAATTAAAATTAAACTTTATCATATGAGAGTAGTTTGATTGTTTGTGAGATTAAAATTTCTCCGAAATAACTATATTTAAGTGTAAAAGTTAAAAAATCCCTTCGACACCATTGCTTCCTGAGGTCCCATTACATAAAACCGAAAGTGCTATCTCAATTAAAAAAGTAAGACATCTTATTTTTTTAAAAGATGTATTTCTCCTTTCCCTATCTGCTTTTGGGGGCCCTCAAGCTCATTTGGCCTTATTTTTTAATATATTGGTTAAAAAAAGAGGTTATATTACGGAAGCTGAATTAATAGAATTAAATTCATTTTGTCAGATATTACCCGGACCTGCCTCAACACAAACGCTAACCGCTGTAGGATTTAAAATTGGAGGACCTAGACTTGCCTTTCTTACATTACTTTGCTGGATCTTGCCGACAGTGTCAATCATGACAATTGCGGCAATTGCAATTTCCTATTTACAAAACGAAAGCATTCCATTACACTTTACGAGATTTATTCAACCTATGGCAGTCGGCTTTGTCGCATCTGCGGCTTATAAAATCAGTAGCGGAACTGTAAAAACCAAGACAAGTATAGTGCTCTTTATTATATCTGCTGTAATTTGTTATTTTATTCAAACACCAGCTATATTTCCTATTTGCCTTATTTTGGGAGGCTTTACTACGTCTTTTCGTTTTAAAAAACAACCCATAGAAGAAAGCGCTAGCCTGAAAAAAATAGAATGGTCTAACTTTTTTCTTTTTGCCGGAATATTTATCGGTGCAGCATTACTTGGCAAAATGACAAATGCACTGCCTATCAGGCTTTTTGAAAACTTTTTTAGAAACGGTAGCCTTATTTTTGGTGGAGGCCAGGCATTAAGCGCTATGCTCTATAAAGAATTTGTTGTTTTTGATCAGAAACAATATCTAACACATGAAGAATTTCTTTCCGGCTTCGCTCTGCTTCAAATCTTACCCGGACCTCTGTTTGCATTCAGCTCATTTGTTGGAGCACTATCAATGCGGGAGTTTGGACTTGGGGGTGAGATCTTGGGAGCTATAGTAGCAGCTGCAGGCATTTTTCTGCCGGGGACCATTATGATTTTCTTTATAATCCGTTTTTGGGACAGGTTAAAAAAATATAGAGCTGTAAGAGCTTCTCTTGAAGGGATAAATGCAGTCAGTGCAGGTATTGTTACAGCAACCGCAATAGTTCTGTTTCAGCCTTTGCAAGGTAGTATTGTGAGTTATTTCATAATGGGAGGAACCTTCTGTTTACTTCAGTTCACCAAAGTTCCTCCTCCCATTATTATAATCTGCGGACTATTATCAGGCTTTATTTTTTAAAAGATCCAGAAGATAAGTCCCATATCCACTCTTTAATAAAGGCTTTGCAAGTTTTTCTAAACCTTCATCGTTTATAAAATTCATTCGATAAGCCACTTCTTCAATACAGCCAATTTTCAGCCCTTGTCTTTCTTCTATTACCTGGACAAAATTCCCTGCCGCCATTAACGAAGGAAATGTCCCTGTATCAAGCCAAGCCGTACCTCTGTCAAGAATACCTACTTTTAATTTACCCATCTCAAGGTATGCTTTATTAACATCTGTGATTTCGTATTCCCCCCTAGGACTAGGTTCAAGACATTTTGCTATTTCGACTACCTGATTGTCATAAAAATATAATCCAGGTACTGCAAAATTAGATTTTGGTTTTGAGGGTTTCTCTTCTATAGATAGAACTTTGTTGTCATTGTCAAATTCAACGACCCCATAACGCTCCGGATCCTGGACATGATAGGCAAATACAACACCGCCATCAGGGTCATTATTTTTAAATAATAAGTTACTTAAACCAGAACCATAAAAAATATTATCCCCTAAAATTAGGGCTACTTTATCATTTCCAATAAATGACTCCCCAATTACAAAAGCCTGAGCGAGACCGTTAGGCGTTTCCTGAACCGCATAGCTAAAAGTACAACCCAGATTTTTACCATCACCCAAGAGTTTCTTGAAGTTAGGCATATCATGAGGTGTTGAAATGATAAGGATATCCTTGATTCCCGCCAACATTAGAATTGATAGAGGATAATATATCATTGGTTTATCATAAACCGGCATAAGCTGTTTGCTGACAGCAAGCGTCAATGGGTGCAATCGTGTACCAGACCCTCCGGCAAGAATTATACCTTTCATTTTTTTATTTTTTTATTGATTCAAGATTAAACTTATACCAGTTAAATGTTATTTCCAGTCCTTGAGAAACTTTTATTGCAGGTTCATACCCAAGCAGTGATTTTGCTTTGCTGATATTTGCCAGACTATCCTGAATATCTCCGACACGTTTAGGGTGAATTTCAGGTTGGATTTCCTTGTTCCCAGAAATTTCCTGCAATTTTTCAAAAACACCAATCAAAGAAATCGTCTCCCCAAAAGCTGCATTGTAAATAGTATTTAATGCCTTGGGATTATCAGTAAATGCTGCTTTGATGTTGGCCTGCACTGCATTTTCCACAAAGGTAAAATCCCTGCTTTGACTACCATCTCCATGAAATATAATTTTTCCTCCTGTCAGAAATGCTTCTATAAATCTAGGTATAACAGCGGCATAAGCTCCCTGCACATTTTGTCGAGGACCAAATACATTAAAATACCTGAGACCGATCAAGTTTACACCGTAAATTTTTGAAAAAACATCTGCATACATTTCATTGATTTTCTTAGAGACCGAGTAGGGTGACAAAGCATTACCCACTTTATCTTCCATCTTTGGCAGCTCTTGATTATCTCCATATACAGAGGAAGAGGAAGCAAATACCATCCTTTTAACAGATTGGTCTTTGACTGCGACAAGCATATTTAAAAATCCGTTTACATTAACTTCATTAGATGTTATTGGATCATTTATACTTCTCGGTACAGAGCCTAAAGCGGCCTGATGAAAAACAATATCAACCCCCTTGCAGGCCTTTTGACAAGTTTCAGGATTTCTAATATCCCCTTCTATAAACTCAAATGATGGATGCTCTTCAAATGCGGCAATATTATGATAAAATCCGGTAGATAAGTTATCCAGAACTTTTACTTTTCCTGCATTATACTTAAGTAAATATTCTACCAGATTAGACCCTATAAATCCAGCTCCACCTGTTACCAGGAAACTGTATTTGCTTAAATTTTCTTTATGAAAGGGGGTTTGAAACATTCTTAGAATTTTGAACTATATTGAAGTTGATAGTAATTCTGATATGCTCCGGAAGTAACATTTTCAAGCCATTCCTGATTATTCAGGTACCAGTCAACTGTAATATTAAGCCCTTCTTCAAACTGAAGCGAAGGCTCCCATCCAAGCTCTTGCTTTATTTTAGTAGCATCAATAGCATATCTCAGATCATGACCAGCCCTGTCTTTAACATAGGTAATGAGTGATTCTGATTCGCCAGCAGGTCTTGCCAGCTTTTCATCCATTACTTTACATACAAGCTTAACTATGTCAATATTTTTCCATTCATTGTTTCCGCCTATATTATATGTTTCACCGATCTTTCCCTTATGAAAGATAACATCAATAGCTCTTGCATGATCTACAACATAAAGCCAGTCCCTGATATTCTCTCCCTTACCATATACAGGTAATGGCTTCTTGTTGATAATATTATTAATCATCAATGGAAGCAGTTTTTCAGGAAATTGATTTTGGCCATAGTTGTTGCTGCAATTGCTTACCAGAACAGGAATTTTGTATGTATTATGATAAGCTCTCACGAAATGATCAGAGCCTGCTTTTGAAGCTGAATATGGAGATTGGGGATCGTATGATGTGGTCTCTGTAAAGAATCCTCCATCATGAAGAGAGCCGTATACCTCATCTGTGGAAACGTGGTAAAATACCTTTCCATCATAATTGTCTTTCCAGATGCTTTTAGCAGCATTTAAAAGATTCACTGTTCCGACAATATTGGTAAAAATAAATTCCATTGGATTTTCGATAGATCTATCAACATGGCTTTCTGCCGCCAGATGTATTACTCCATCAAACTTATGTTCATTAAAAAGGGCAGATATAAATCCAGTATCTACGATATCGCCTTTCACAAACCTATAGTTTGGCGCCTTTTCTACATCTGTAAGGTTCGCGAGGTTTCCGGCATAAGTAAGCTTATCAAGATTATAAATCAAATAATCAGGATATTTATTTACGAATAGCCTTACAACGTGAGATCCAATAAATCCGGCTCCTCCTGTTATCAATATCTTTTTACTAAAGGTTTTCATAGATGTTCTTTATAAACTCCAATATGTCAAATTTTTAAATTGATTCCGATACATCCCTTTTAAATCAATAAAAATCGAATTCTGATCCATCAATTTACTAAAATAGGACAGATCGAGAGATGTATATTCTTTGTGTGGCACAGCCATTATAATGGCATCATATGGCCCCACAGTTTTTTTATTTATGCTGATTCCGTACTCATGCTCAAAATCTTCAGAAGATGCATGCGGATCTATAATATCTACAGTCAGAGAAAATGATCTTAACTCTCTGATCACATCCACGACTTTTGAATTCCTGATATCCTCTACATTTTCCTTAAATGTAGCCCCCATGATTAGGACCTTACTTTGGTTAATATTTTTATTTTTTTTAATCAGAAGCTGAATAGTTTTCTTAGCTATATAAGCCCCCATATTATCATTTATTGACCTGCCACTAAGAATCACATTCGGATTGTACCCTAATGATTTAGCTTTATGAGTAAGATAATATGGATCTACACCAATACAGTGCCCCCCAACCAATCCCGGAGTAAATTTTAAAAAATTCCATTTAGTTCCTGCGGCTTCAAGTACTTCATAAGTATTAATTCCAAGCTTATCACAAATAATTGAAAGCTCATTCATCAGCGCAATATTGAGATCTCTCTGAGTATTTTCAATAATTTTAGCTGACTCTGCTACTTTGATTGAAGAAGCCTTATGAATTCCAGCTTCTACAACAAGAGCATAAACTTTAGCTATTTCATCTTTTGCCTGCTCATCAGATCCCGCAACAACTTTAATAATTTTCGCAAGAGTATGCTCTTTGTCGCCCGGATTTATCCTTTCCGGAGAATATCCTACTTTAAAATCTTCATTAAATTTTAAGCCAGAAACCCTTTCCAATATAGGAATGCAATCTTCTTCAGTACAACCAGGATAAACAGTAGACTCAAACACAACATAGTCGCCTTTTTTCAGCACTTTTCCTACTGTATTACAAGCGGATATCAATGGTTTAAGATCCGGATGGTTGAATGCATCTATCGGAGTAGGAACTGCTACAATAAAAAAATTCACCTCTTTGAGATCCTCAACTGAATGAGTAAAAATGATACTTTTTCCCAAGAAATCTTCTTTGCCCAATTCGCCGCTTGGATCTATACATTGTCGCATTAGACCAACTCGACTTTCGTTTATATCAAACCCGACAACATTAGCTTTCCTGGCAAATTCCAGAGCAATTGGCAGACCAACATATCCTAATCCAACCACACATAAACTCTTTTTCCTGGCTACAATATCATCATATATATTAAAGTTCATCCTTTAAATTAGCCTGCCAGCTTTTGCTGGCAGGACTTTTTAATTATAAATGATATTTCTCCTAAAAAATTATTTCGAATAACTCGAAAATTCTTTAGGCTCTGTTTTCAACTCTTCAGAAGGTAAATTTTTGAAGTAATCATAAGTTACTTTTAGCCCTTCGGATCTGGAAACTTTAGGCTCCCATCCAAGAATTTCTTTTGCTTTGGCAATATCGGGCCTTCTTTGTTTAGGATCATCTGTTGGCAGAGGCTTATAAATTATTTTTTGAGACGTCCCCGTTAATTTTATAATTTCTTCTGCAAATTCTTTGATAGTAATCTCATCGGGATTACCAATATTTACAGGATATACATAATCGCTCAATAATAATCTGTAGATACCTTCAACAAGATCATCAACATAGCAAAATGATCTCGTTTGAGATCCGTCACCGAATACCGTAAGATCTTCACCTCTGATGGCCTGACCTACAAAAGCAGGAAGGGCTCTACCATCATTTAATCGCATTCTAGGCCCATAGGTATTGAATATCCTCACTATTCTGGTTTCAAGGCCGTGAAAAGTATGATAAGCCATAGTGATAGCTTCCTGGAACCTTTTAGCCTCATCATAAACTCCTCTAGGACCAATAGGGTTAACATTTCCCCAATAATCCTCATTTTGAGGGTGAACATGTGGGTCTCCGTAAATTTCGGATGTTGAAGCTACAAGGATTCTTGCCTTTTTAGCTCTGGCTAATCCTAAAAGATTGTGTGTTCCTAATGAACCAACTTTCAGCGTCTGAATAGGAATTTTCAGATAATCTATCGGACTTGCCGGAGAGGCGAAATGAAGAATATAGTCCAGATTGCCAGGGACGTGTACAAATTTGGAAACATCACAATTATAGAATTCAAATTGTGGCAGATGAAACAAATGTTCAATATTTCTTAAATTTCCAGTGATAAGGTTGTCCATTGCTATTACGTGGTAACCTTCTGCGATAAATCTATCACATAAGTGTGACCCCAAAAAGCCGGCGCCCCCGGTAACTAAAACTCTTTTATTTGTCGTAGCTTTATTATACATTTCTAAGTAACTTCCTAGTTTTCAATAATTTTATCTTTACTAATCGTAATTTTTTCTCCAGACATGGAATCTCTAGTTACTTTTTCTCTACCAATAGATTCATAATGGAAGCCTAATTCTTTCATTTGCTCTGTTTTGAATACGTTTCTTCCATCAAAAATTACTTTCGCGTTCATTCTCTGAATCATTTTAGGGAAGTCAGGGGTACGGAATGCCGGCCATTCGGTAACAATTACTAAAGCATCTGCCTTAAGTAATGCGTCGTATTGGTTATCGACAAAAGTAATTCTGTCACCCATGATCTTTTTCACATTATCCATAGCTTCTGGATCAAATGCTGCAATTTCAGCACCTTCTGCCAACAAAGAGTTAATGATATATAAAGCTGGTGCTTCTCTGATATCATCAGTATTTGGTTTAAAAGCAAGCCCCCAAATTGCTATTCTTTTTCCCATAAGATTCCCTTTAAAGAAATTCTTAATCTTAGGAATCATTATAGTTTTCTGAATTTCATTGATATCTTCAACTGCATTTAGAATTTTAAAGTCATAGTTATTATCTTTAGCTGTCTTAACAAGAGCTTTAACATCTTTAGGGAAACAGCTTCCACCATACCCCACACCAGCAAACAGGAATCTGTTACCAATTCTTTTATCGGTACCAATCCCCATTCTGACCATATCCACATTCGCACCTACTTTTTCGCAAAGATTGGCTATTTCATTCATAAATGAAATTTTCATTGCAAGAAATGCATTGGCAGCATACTTTGTAAGCTCTGCTGACTCTTCGTCCATCATGTGAATAGGATTTCCCTGCATTACAAACGGAGCATACAACTTTTCCATAAGTTTTTTGGCTCTTTCAGAAGATGTTCCTATTACAACGCGGTCAGGCTTCATAAAATCTTCAATAGCAACACCCTCTCTTAAAAATTCAGGATTAGACACAACGTCAAACTCACAATTGCAATTCATTGCAATTTTTTGTCTTACCTTTTTAGCAGTCCCAACTGGAACAGTACTTTTATCAATAACAACAACATAATCTTTAATTAAAGAGCCTAGCTGCTCAGCTACCTTTAAGATAAAGCTCAAATCTGCTGCTCCATCTGCACCGGGAGGTGTTGGTAAAGCCAAAAATATTACCTCTGCTCCTTCTATTGCATCTTCGAGTTTTGTCGTAAAAGTTAACCTTCCTTCATTAATGTTTCTTTCAAACATAATATCAAGGCCCGGCTCATAGATCGGCACAACACCCTCCTTCATTTTGCAGACCTTTTGCTCGTCGATATCGACGCAAGTCACAAAATTGCCTGTTTCAGCAAAGCAGGTTCCTGTTACTAAACCCACATATCCTGTTCCTACAACTGTAATTTTCATGATTATAAAGTTAACGGTTTACCAAAAATTCAATATAATTCCTTTTGCTAAGATAGCATTACTTTTTTATAACTTTATCAAGAGGCACAATGTTGGAATTACTTTTTTTTTCGATTTGAACCAAAAGTTCAATTTTTTTCTCAACAAATTAAAATAATACAACGTTTATTAAAAAAAAAATATTTTTAGAGTATGAATTTTGACCTCAACGAAAATCAACAAATGATTGCCAAAATGGTACAGGATTTTGGCAAGAAAAGCATAAAACCTCATGTATTAGAATGGGATGAAAAACAGGAGTTCCCAATTCCTCTCTTTAAAAAACTGGGAGAATTGGGATTAATGGGGGTTTTAGTACCTGAACAATATGGAGGGGCAGGATTCTCTTATTTTGAATACATAACCGCCATCAAGGAAATATCCAAAATTGATGGAGCGATTGGTCTTTCAGTGGCTGCTCACAATTCCCTGTGCACTGGCCATATTTTATCTTTCGGTAATGAAGATCAAAAAAAGAAATATTTGCCCAAACTTGCCTCCGCTGAATTTATAGGAGCCTGGGGCCTGACTGAACCCAATACAGGCTCTGATGCCGGCAATATGAAAACAGTTGCTGTTCAGGATGGGGATTATTGGATAATAAATGGATCGAAAAATTTTATTACCCATGGAAAATCAGGTGATATTGCTGTGGTGATTACAAGAACCGGAAATCCGGGAGAGCACAGATGTTCCACTGCATTTATAATCGAAAAAGGTACTCCCGGGTTTAGTGCAGGAAAAAAAGAAAATAAACTGGGAATGCGGGCTTCTGAAACAACAGAGCTTATATTTGATAATGTAAGAGTCCATAAGGATCAAATGCTTGGAAATAAAGGCGATGGCTTTGTTCAGGCAATGAAAGTTCTAGATGGAGGAAGGATATCAATTGCAGCTTTAAGTCTTGGAATTGCAGAAGGTGCTTTTGATGCAGCTTTGAAATATTCACAGGAACGCCAGCAGTTCAATAAACCTATCGCTTCTTTCCAAGGAATTTCATTTAAACTGGCAGAAATGGCCACCGAACTTGAGGCCGCAAATCTCCTTACATATAAAGCCGCAGATATGAAAATCAAAGGAATTCATATGACTAAAGAAGCGGCAATGGCCAAATACTATGCATCCGAAGTTGCGGTAAAAATTGCCAACGAAGCTGTACAAATTTTTGGTGGATATGGATATACAAAGGATTTCCCGGTAGAAAAATTTTATAGAGACGCAAAGCTTTGTACCATAGGAGAAGGAACTTCAGAAATTCAAAAAATAGTTATAAGTAAAAACCTAATAAATTAAAAATTTTAAATCCGGACAAGTGCATATTTGTGAATAATTACTTATATTTGCATCCCTTAAATTGAAATTAAATGATTATCATCAACGTAAAAGAAAACGAGTCAATAGATAAAGCTCTTAAGAGATTTAAAAAGAAATTCGAAAGAACAGGCGTATTGAAAGAACTTCGCGCAAGAAGCTATTACGAAAAAAAATCTGTTTCCAAAAGAACTGAAAAAATCAGAGCTGTCTACAGACAAAAACTTAATGAGCAAGAAACAATATAGTTTCTTTCTTTTGAAATAAGATTTTTTTTATTATGTTTAGTATTACCTGACTTTCAGGTAGTACTAATATGATAGAATCGTATTTAAACTATATAAGATATGAAAAAAGGTATAGCAATCATACCTTTGTTTCATATCAAAACGACCTCAATCAATTTTCTGCCTTTTCCAAAGACAGCTATGGATTGCTATGCCTTTCTGAAGCATCATACCAAATGATCAGAGCATGGATTGTAACATTAGCAGAAAACGAAATAACGGCCAAATCTATAAATAGAAAGATCGCTTGTCTCAGATCATTCTATAAGTATCTGCTTAAGCAAAACACCATTCAGAAAGACCCTACTCTTCGTCTTAAAGCACCCAAAATTAATAAACAATTACCTCATTTCGTTGAGGAAAATGACATTTTAAAACTTCTTGATCAGTTTATATTTTCCGAGGACTTTTATGGATTAAGGGATAAACTTATCCTTGAACTTCTTTATGGAACAGGCATTCGTTTATCTGAACTTATTTCCATAAAAGAAGAACACATCAACAAGTTTGAGCGTATTATCAAAATCAAAGGGAAAGGAAACAAAGAGCGTATCATCCCTCTGAACGAAAACCTAATGAATCTTATTAATATATATAAGAAAGAGAGAGAAAAGGTGATTGAAAGGCCAAATAAATATTTAATTATAACAGACAAGGGAGATCAAGGCTATCCTATGTTCATTTACCGCACGGTAAAAAACTACCTTGAGACTATACCTACTTTGGAAAAAAGAAGTCCCCATGTTTTGAGACATACATTTGCAACTCACCTTCTCAACAAAGGAGCCGATTTGAATGCTATTAAAGATTTGCTGGGGCATAGCAGCCTTGCCGCAACTCAGGTTTATACTCATAATTCTCTGGATAAGCTCAAAGCTATTTTTGAGCAGGCACATCCAAAAGCATGACTGATAACTTTAAATTATATAACTATGAAACTTCAAATGCAATCTATCCATTTCGACGCAGACAAAAAGTTACTAGATTTTATCCAGAAAAAACTGGACAAACTTGAAACTTTTTATGATAGAATCACTGAAGGAGATGTTTACCTTCGTGTCGAAACCGACGATGTCAAAGGCAACAAATCTGTGCACGTTAAACTTTTTCTCCCGGGAACATCTGTAATGGCAAAAGAGCAGGCTGCTTCATTTGAAGAGGCTGTTGACCTAGTGTATGAAAACCTGAAACGTCAACTTCTGAAGACAAAAGAAAAAATGAACTCAATGTAATCTGTATCAACTATCAGATTATTTGTTAAAATAAAAAAGCCCCAGATTGGGGCTTTTTTATTTTAACATACAGCTTTCAAAAAACTATAATGTACGTTTTGTTTCTTTCTCTTCAAACGCCTCCACTATATCTCCTACTTGAAGGTCATTAAAGCCTTGGAAGCTCAATCCGCACTCATAACCGAATTTCACTTCACTTACATCATCTTTATATCTTTTCAATGAATCGAGCTTGCCTGTATGGACAACGATACCATCTCTTACAACTCTAACCTTACTTTGTCTTCTGATAAGTCCATCAGTCACGTAGCATCCTGCAATAGTACCAACTTTTGAAATCTTAAATGTCTCTCTTACTTCAACATTTGCCACAACAACCTCTTCAAGTTTCGGTTCAAGCATACCTTCCATAGCATCTTTCACCTCATTGATTGCATCGTAAATGATGGAGTAAAGTCTGATTTCAATTTCCTCCTGATCAGCAAGCCTTCTTGAAGTTGTAGTCGGTCTTACCTGGAAACCAACAATGATTGCGTCAGATGCAGAAGCTAACAATACATCCGATTCTGAAATTGCTCCAACAGCTTTATGTATAATTCTAACCTGGATTTCAGGAGTTGATAATTTAAGCAATGAGTCAGAAAGTGCCTCTACTGAACCATCCACGTCACCTTTAACGATGATATTAAGCTCTTTAAAGTTTCCAATCGCAAGCCTTCTTCCAATTTCATCAAGTGTAATATGTTTTCTTGTACGGATACTTTGCTCACGAAGCAATTGTTCCCTCTTAGTTGCGATCTCCCTTGCTTCCCTTTCAGATCCCATAACATGGAATTTATCCCCCGCCTGAGGAGCACCATTTAGGCCAAGGAGCTGAACAGGAGTAGATGGACCTGCCTTTTTCACTTTAATTCCTCTATGGTCAGTCATTGCCTTAACCTTACCATAATGAGCGCCTGCTACGACAACATCTCCAACACTAAGAGAACCACTCTGAACAAGAACTGTAGCCAAATAACCACGGCCTTTATCGAGAGAAGCTTCTACAATAGTACCAGAAGCATTCCTATTAGGATTTGCCTTTAAATCCAGAATTTCCGCTTCTAATAAAACTTTATCCAACAATTCAGAAATACCTTTTCCACTCTTCGCAGATATTAATTCACACTGATACTTTCCACCCCAATCTTCTACCAGTATGTTTTCCTTAGCAAGTTCTTCTTTTATTTTATCCGGGTTAGCAGTAGGTTTATCTACCTTGTTGATGGCAATTACTATTGGTACACCGGCAACCATCGCATGATTAATTGCCTCTTTGGTTTGAGGCATCACACTATCGTCAGCAGCTACAACTATAATTACAATGTCCGTTATTTTAGCTCCCCTGGCACGCATAGCTGTAAACGCTTCGTGACCTGGAGTATCCAGGAATGTAATTTTTTTACCTGAATCTGTAGTGACATTGTATGCACCAATGTGCTGAGTAATACCTCCAGCCTCGCCTTGTACTACTTTTGTTTTTCTAATATAATCAAGGAGTGAAGTCTTTCCGTGATCGACGTGTCCCATAATTGTTACGATAGGAGCTCTTTCAACCATATCTTCAGGGCGATCCTCAGCCTCCGTTATGATTTCTTCATCATCGCTTGAGATAAATTCTGTAGTGTACCCGAATTCATCTGCGATGACAGTAATAGCTTCCGCATCTAACCTTTGATTTATCGAAACAAACATACCCAGGCTAAGGCATGTAGAAATAACCTGATTGACAGAAACCTCCATCATCACAGCCAAGTCGTTTGCAGAAATATATTCTGTAACTCTAAGTACTTTGGCCTGCTCGTGCTCATGGAGCATTCTTTCTTCTTCTGCTTCAGCAAATGCAGACCTTTTATCTTTTCTGTATTTTGCTCTATTAACAGGCCCTTTGTTTCCGCTTAATTTTGCAAGTGTAGCTTTGATTTGATCCTGAATCTGTTTATCAGAAACCTCCTCTTTTACAACTGGCTTCTTAAAGTTTTTGTTTCTGTTGTTATTATCACGATTAGCATTTCCAGGTCTATTGGCATTACCTGGTCTGCCGTCTCTAGATGGTGTTCCTGCACCTGTCTGAGTCTGAGGGGATCCTCCTGCCTGAACAGTAGGTTGCCCTTCCTTACCAGGGATTCTAAGCCTTTTACGCTTTCTTTTAAGTTTCTTTTTGTCTTTGTCATCAGAAGAGGCGACTGGCTTATTATCCTTTTTCTTAGGCTTATCCGGCAATTCTATCTTACCCATTACAGTAAGACCCTTTAAAGTATCAGCCTTGGCCTTTATTAGTTCCTCTTCCTCTTGTGGTTTAACAACCGGTGGCATTTGCTGCAGAGGTTTTGTGATTACTTCTTCAGTCACTTGAACCGGTTTTGCAGTTTCCTCCACAGGTATCTCTTCCTTCTGCACTTCCGGAATTTTAGTTTCCTTAGGTTCAGGCGCAACAGGAGGAACTTCTTCTTCCACTTTAGGCTTTACTGGCTCCTTAACTTCAGCAACCTCCTGAACCACTTTTACGGGTTTTACGGGAACAGGCTCCTCTTTTACAGTTACCGGTTCTTCTACTTTTTTAACTTCCTTAGGCTGTTCGACAACGGGCTTAGGTTCTATTATTTCCGCAGATTCTTCAATTTTAGGCTTAGGCTTTTTCTTTTCATTCAGATCTATCTTCCCTAAAACTTTTATTCCCTGCAGCTTTACTTTTGACAGGTCTGATTCTGAAGTTGCTTCTGCATGCTGTTCCTTAACTGGCTCCGTTTTTACAACCTGCTCTTCAACAGGTTTGCTTTTTTCAGGAGTAGTATTTTTAATGAAGAACTCTTCATCTTCTTCTTTAGCTCTTTTTCTCAGCTGTATTTTCTGACTCGATGATGATGTTGTCAGAATGCTTTTTACCAATGGTGAGACCAGACGCTTCTTTTTTATCAAGTGCTGATGATTCGAATTCTTTCATCAGCAAGTTGAATTGTTGAAGCGTAATTTTTGAATTAGGATTATTTTCAATTTCAAAGCCTTTAGCAGCAAGGTGTTCTGTAATTGTAGAAAGACCTACATTCAGTTTTCTTGCCACCTGGCTTAGCCTCATCATTTTTTCTTCAGTCATTACCTAATATTGTAATAATAATAATTGTAAAAGTAATTTTATTCGAACTCTTGCTTCAGAATACTAAGAACATCTTCAATCGTTTCCTCTTCTAGCTCTGTTCTTCTTACAAGGTCTTCTTTTGTTAGAGCCAACACGCTTTTAGCCGTGTCCAGACCAACTCTTTTTTAACTCCTCGATAATCCAGGATTCAATTTCATCGCTAAATTCTGAAAGATCGACATCCTCTTCTTCCTGCTCTGAAAGTTCATGGAATACGTCTATCTCCATACCTACAAGTTTACTAGCTAGCTTAATATTTTGGCCGCCTTTACCTATAGCAAGCGATACCTGATCCGGTTTTAAGAATACAGAAACGCGCCCTTCATCACCATCAATTTTGATATTTCCAATTTTAGCAGGACTTAAAGCTCTGGCAATATAAAGTTCCAGATTGTCTGTAAAATTGATAACATCAATATTTTCATTTTCCAACTCTCTAACAATACTGTGAATTCTGGACCCTTTCATTCCGACACATGCTCCTACAGGATCTATTCTATCGTCATAAGACTCTACAGCTACTTTCGCTCTTTCTCCCGGCTCTCTTACTACTTTTTTAATAGAGATCAGACCGTCATAAACCTCAGGAACTTCACTTTCAAATAACCTTTCAAGAAAAGCAGGAGATGTTCTGGATAGGATAATTTTAGGATTGCCATTGTGCATTTCTACACGATGAACAATAGCTCTTGCACTATCACCTTTTCTGAATCTGTCTTTAGGAATTTGTTCACTTCGTGGTAAAACAAGTTCATTACCTTCTCCATCTAACAAAAGAACTTCTTTATTCAGAATCTGATACACCTCGCCGGCAATGATTTCGCCAACAATTTCTTTATACTTCTGAAAAAGGATATCCTTCTCCAGGTCCTTAATTTTCTGTATTAGAGTTTGGCGGGCGGTCATTACTAATCTTCTACCAAAATCTATAAGCTTAACTTCTTCAGCAACCTCTTCTCCTACTTCAAAATCTGCCTCTATCTTTCTTGCGTCAGTAAGTGAAATATGTTTATTCTCATCAAAATCAAAACTATCTTCAGCAAATTCATCATCAACGATTTCGCGAATTCGCCAAATTTCCAGGTCACCTTTGTCAACATTGATAATCACATCAAAGTTTTCGTCTGTGACAAATTTCTTCCTGATCATTGTTCTGAAAACATCTTCCAGAATCCTTATCATTGTCGGACGATCAATGTTTTTAAATTTTGCAAATTCCGCAAATGACTCGATTAATATTGAACTCTCCATTTCTTTATTTAAATGAAACTAGAACATTTGTTTTCTTAATATCACTGAAAGCGATCTGACAGCTTTCTATTATAATTTTTTTTGACGATTTATCTTTTTTTCTGCATCCAGAACTATTAACTCTTCATTAACTTCTTTCAGCAGACCATTAATTTGACTATCGTCTAATAATGTAACACTTACTCTTCGACCAATATTCCTATAATATTGTCTCTTTAGTTTCAATGGCTGATCAATCCCTGGAGAAGAAACTTCCAATACATAGGCAGCATCAATTAAGTTAGTTTCTTCGATCTCGTTTCCAACCTTTCTGCTCAAATAAGCACACGTATCGATATCCACTCCATTATCTCCATCCAAAGTTATGCTTATCTTCTGCCTACCAGAATTGCCTGTAATCACCAAATCAACAATGAACAAATCATCACTGGAAAGGTTTTTTTCTGCAATCTGAAGTATCTTCTCCTCTATCTTCATTAAACAATTTATAAATAAAAGAGGGGACTATGTCCCCTCTTAATCATACTTATCCTAAATTTGAACAATGCAAAATTAACCAAAATTCTTTTTTTTCAAAAAATATTACCTAAAATTAAATTTAATTTACACAAATAATACTTTCAATGAAATCCGTTAAACACCATTGGTTTTCAGTGAATTTAATTTTCACAGTTCTAATTTGGGGGGGGAATTCTTTTCGTATACCTTTCAAATGAATTTCCTCCGCAAAAAGTTCCTATTTTTACTTTTATACCCTTATTAATTCCGATTTTTGCCTTAATTAATATTTCATTGATCATTTTTTATTTTTTTAAAAAAAAGTATTTTAAATCAATTCTATTTTTTTCCCTATTTCTTTTGGCTGGTTATAAATACATCGGGAGAACATTTCAATTAAGCTTAGATCAAAAAGAAGAACAAGAGCCAATAAACATTTTAAGCTATAATGTCCGGGTTTTTAATGCATATCATAATCAGGATGATCCAAAAATCAAGCGATCCCAAAACTCAATCAATTGGATAAAAAAAAGTGGGTCTGAGATCGTCTGTATCCAGGAGTTTTATACAAACAAAAATATTAAAGATCTGAACACAGTTAAAATCTTAAAAAAAAAGTTACGCTAACTCGTGCATTATTCCATATTATGATATTCCTCCTCAAAAACTTGGGTTGGCAATATTTTCCAAATATAAAATTCTCAAATCCGGGGAGGTAAAATTCAAGAGCAGCACCTTCAACCAGGCCATATTCGCAGATATTAATATAAGTAAAAATAAAATTCTGCGAGTTTACAATGTCCATCTACAGTCAATGAATATTGACCAAAAAATTTTTTCAGGGACTCAAGTTGAAAAAGAGCTTTTATTTACATCAATAAGAAAATATAAAAATGGAGCTCTCGAAAGAGCTGAACAAATAAAACAAATACTGAACCATGTACAAAATAGCCCTTATCCTACAATTGTCTGTGGAGATTTTAATGATGTTCCCTATAGTTATGTTTATGAGCAATTCAAAAATCTTCTGAAAAACGGATTTGAGGAAAAGGGAAATGGATTCGGATTTACTTATTCAGGGAAATATTCATTTTTAAGAATTGACAATATTTTTGCTTCGAAACAAATCAAATTTATCAAATTTAACACTCATAATTCTGTCTGGGGATCTGACCATTTCCCGATTTCTGCAAACGTTTTTATAGAAAATTAATTTTTATCGAGTCATTACCCTTGTTTTATTTAAATTCGCAGCATGAATATGGAGTTAAAAATCTATAATACACTTTCCAGAGAGAAGGAAGTATTTGAACCCATACTTGCACCCTATGTAGGAATGTATGTATGTGGCCCAACAGTTTATGGGGATCCTCACCTAGGTCATGCAAGAGCAGCAATAACATTCGATATAGTTTTCAGATACCTTCAATTTCTCGGATTTAAAGTCAGATATGTAAGAAATATTACTGATGTGGGTCATCTGGAAAATGATGCAGACGAAGGGGAAGACAAAATTGCAAAAAAGGCAAAACTTGAGCAATTGGAACCCATGGAGGTTGTTCAGTATTATACTGATGCTTACCACAGAATTATGAATAAGATGAATATCTTGTCTCCTTCTATTGAGCCACATGCAAGCGGCCATATTATTGAGCAAATTGATCTTACTGAAAAAATTATAGAAAGTGGTTTTGCTTATGTGGTAGATGGCTCGGTCTATTTTGATGTAGTTAAATATTCAAAATCAAACCACTATGGAAAGCTTTCAGGAAGAGTTATAGAGGATTTAATAACCGGAACAAGAGAGCTTGATGGGTCTGGAAAGGCTAATGCTCTTGATTTTGCGCTCTGGAAAAAAGCATCTCCGGAACATATTATGAAGTGGCAATCGCCATGGGGAGAGGGATTCCCAGGATGGCATATTGAATGTTCCGCAATGAGCACCAAGTACCTGGGAAAACATTTTGATATCCATGGCGGAGGAATGGACTTAATGTTCCCTCATCATGAATGTGAAATAGCACAAGCAACCGCTGGAAATCATGCTGAACCAGCAAAATATTGGATGCATAATAATATGATCACCATTAATGGGCAGAAAATGGGAAAATCTCTCGGAAACTTCATCACAATGGATGAGCTTTTTTCCGGAAAACATTCTCTGTTAAAGCAGGCTTATTCGCCAATGACCATCAAGTTTTTTATTTTGCAGGCTCACTACAGATCCACATTAGACTTTTCAAATGAGGCATTGATTGCGGCGCAAAAAGGTTATAAAAAACTTTTGAATGGTTTAAAGCTCATTAGATCTCTAAGTCAGAATCCTGAGATTTCAGAACCATGCAATGAAGCTTTGGATACTGAACTAAAAAAGCTATCTGACGCTTGTTTCGAAGGGCTGAATGATGATTTTAATACAGCAATAACTATTGCCAGCTTATTTAACCTCTTGAAAAAAGTAAATGGATTTCAGACAGGTGCACTAAATATTAATCAAATTACTTCCGAAACTCTAAGTAAAGTAAAAGATACTTTTATTAACATAACTGAAAATATTCTTGGGCTTGTCGAGGAAGGAATTAATGAAAATGAATCTTTAATTGAAGGCTTACTTGAATTTTACAAGGATGCAAAATCTGTCAAAGATTATGAGAAAGTCGATAAAATCAGAAAGTATTTTAAAGAAGCGGGTCTTGTAATAAGAGACTCTAAAAACTCTATTGATTGGGCATATGAAGAATAATTTTTCTATAGCAATAATTGCAGCATTCTCTTTCTTTATTCTTCTTTCCTGCGGAGAGGATAAACCAAAACAGGATAAGCAACCTCAGGTATCCAGGTCCTTAGTCCCTGCGCCTCTGTTTAACAGTGACTCAGCATATAAATTTGTAGAACAGCAAGTTGCATTTGGTCCAAGAGTACCTAATACTCCTGCTCACCAGAAATGTGCTACATTTCTTATTTCAAAATTACAATCCTTCGCAGACACTATAATTGTGCAGGAATTTCAGGCAAAAGCTTTTGATGGGAAAATGCTGAATCTTAAAAACATAAAAGCTTCATTTAATCTAAAAGCAACCAAAAGAATATTACTGACTGCTCATTGGGATTCAAGGCCATTTGCAGATCAGGATTCAATAAACCAAAAGAGTCCGATACTTGGAGCAAATGACGGAGCTAGTGGTGTTGGAGTACTTATAGAAATTGCCAGGTTGCTTAATGAAAATAAAAAGCCAAATGTAGGGGTTGATATCATTTTATTTGATGGGGAAGATTATGGGCAACCTGAATTCCATCAGGGACCTCAGCAGCATGATTCATGGTGTCTGGGTTCTCAATATTGGGCAAAGAACAAAGGTGATTACACCGCATACTTCGGCATTTTGCTTGATATGGTTGGCGGTAAAGATGCTAAATTCGGAATGGAAGGAACTTCTATGGTCTTTGCCCCCTCTGTAGTTAAAAAAGTATGGGACATAGCAAACAGACTTGGATTTGGTAAACACTTTATTTACCAGGAGACTCCTCAGATAACTGATGACCATCTTTATGTGAATCAAATAGCCAAAATACCAATGATAGATATTATAGAATTTGATAATTCGGATGGAAATTATTTTGGATCATACTGGCACACTCATAATGATAATATGAGTGTAATTGATAAAAACACTTTAAAAGCCGTGGGCCAGACAGTTCTTCAGACGGTTTATGAAGAATAATTTAAATTTTCTGTGATATTGTAGGCCAATACAGTCTCCTTTGATTCTACGGCAAGATTATATTTTGCTCCGAATATAAAAGCTCTGTTGTCTTCTTCATGCCCTGCCGGAAAATTATACCCGACAGGATATTCATATTCTTTAACGGCATCAGCAATTATTTCAAAAGCTGATTTCCCGAAAGGCACGATGTTATCTGACATATCGCTAAAATGGCCTACAATCAGGCCTTTTAACTTATCCAACTTTCCAGCTCTTTTGAGCTGAACCATCATCCTATCAATCCTGTAAAGATTTTCTCCAACATCTTCAATAAATAAAATCTTGTCCACTGTTGAAATATCAGAACTGGTCCCTATAAGTGAAACAAGAATAGATAGATTGCCTCCAACAATTTGCCCTTCTGTATAACCTATCCGATTTAATTCATGAAATGGAAAGTAAAAAGTACTAAGTTTTCCAAATAAGATATCTCTTAGTGTATAAATAGAATGATGGTTTTTATTTTTACCAAAGACCACTGGCATGCTCGAATGTATCGATTGAAAACCCAATGAATTCAGATGAGATAACAAAACAGTGACATCGCTAAATCCCGCAATCCACTTGGGTTGTGTTTCAAATCCACTAAAACTTATATCGTCAATAATCCTTGAAGTACCATATCCTCCTCTTGCACAAACAATTGCTTTTACATCCTGATCATCTAAAAATTCTTGTAAATCGGAGAATCTTTCTTCGTCAGTTCCTGCAAACTGATTGTAATGGTTATAACAATTTTTTCCAACCCTGACTTCAAATCCCCAGCTTCTGATAATTTCAATACCAGCATTGAGCTCTTCAGGAAGAAAATTCTTAGCTGTAGCTACTATCCCAACAATGTCACCAACCTTGAGAAAATCAGGTTTTTTCATAAAATTATAATGGTATAAAATCTTTATTTGTTTAAAGTAAAATGAGAGCTGAAACAAAAAAAGCCTCACTAGGAGGCTTTTTTATTCTTAACGTATATTAATTATTTCTTTTTTACCGGAGCTCCTGATCCTGCTGGTTTAGATTCAGCTGGTTTTGGCTGCGTTGTAGTTCCACTTCCACTTCCTGTTCCAATGCCAGTATTGTCTGTTGCACCCGCAGCTGGAGGCGTTACTCCCAGTTTCTTAAGCACCAAGTCGGAGATGTTATCCTCTTTGCTTTTTGCATAAAGAATAATAGCAGACCCACCATAATCAGCATGAGTACTGAAAATATAAGAGTAGTTATTTTCCTCTGCTACCTGATCAATTGCCTTTTGAATTTTCTCAAGCACAGGCTCTAACAAAGACACTTGTTTCTTTTGAAGACTAGTCTGTGCATTTTCTTCAAATTGCTTGATAGAATTCTGCATATTCATCAACTCCTTTTCTTTGTCCTCCTTTATAAGGTCAGTAAACAAATTTGCCTGAACGCCTTTTTGATAGTCCTGAAGCTTCTTTTCATACTCAGTATATTTACTTTGCAATTGAGCCTGAAGTTGTTTTTCATAATCTTTCAACTCTGATTCTATCTTCTTTGCTTCAGGTAATAATCCTAATATATAATCAAGGTTAGTATAACCCAATTTCAAATTTGACTGTGCACTGGCTAAAAAATTTCCAGCAAATAGAAGCAAAAATGCAGTAACGAATAGTTTTGTTTTCATGTCGTAAATATAATAGAAAATTTAATTTAAGGTTATTTTTCCGCAGTGTCATTAGGATCACCAAGACCTAGTTCTTCGAGTACATAATCAGTATAGTCGTGAATAGGATTGGTATATACCATTACCAGATCTCCGGATTTATCAAAAATAATCTGTAGACTTTTTGATTTAGCTACTTTTTCAACGGCTTCGAACACTTTATCTTGCACCGGCTTCATTAACTCCTGTCTCTTCAGGAATATCATCCCCTCAAAACCAAAAATCTTTTTTTGATATTCTTTAATTGCCTTTTCTCTTCCAGCCAAAGTATCCAGGCGCTCCTTTTTCATATCTTCAGTGAGCAAAATTTCTTCGGCTTTAAAGTCCGTTTGCATCTTTTCATACTCCTTCTTCATCTTTTCGATCTCTGCCTGCCACTTGGAAGAAAGCATGTTTAGTTCCTTTTCAGCTTTAGAATATTCCGGTAATTTTTTCAGAATATAGTCACTATCAATATATCCAAACTTTTGAGCATTACTGCTAAGTGTAATCAGACAAAGTAATAATAGTAATCCTAAAGTTCTCATGTTTTAGCGGATTTGTTGTCCGATTGTAAAAGTCACTTTACTTCCTTTATTATATCCTGGGAATGCGTCAAAACCATATCCCCAATCAAGACCAATCATTCCAAATGCTGGCATAAATATTCTTGTACCAACACCTGCTGATCTGTACACCTTAAACGGGTTGAAGTCCTGGAAATTGTTCCAGTTATTTCCGCCTTCAAAGAAGCCCAAAACGAACACAGACAGTGCCGGGCTCAAGTTGACAGGATATCTGATTTCCGCAACTAATTTGTCAAATATTGTTCCACCCTGTGGAGCTGGCTTAATAATATTATCCTGATAGCCCCTTAATCCTATAATGTCTGAACCTAACAAGAAATTATATCCTGTTATACCAGAACCACCCATAATAAATCGTTCAAAAGGTCCAATTCCAGTAGATCTCTTATAAGACCCTATAAATCCTAGATGGGCTCTAAGATTCAGTACAAGACTACGTCCTCCGGGCTTCCTAGGAGGTACCAAAGGAACAAACCATGACTGATCCAACATCCATTTATGAAACTCCACCCATCTGTATTTCTCTTGTTGAGATAAATTTGGATTCTCGTAATTAATGCCATTAAATAATGAATATGGAGGAGTTGCTGTTATGGTTAAGTTAAGATTTGATCCTCCTGTAGGGAATGTAAAATCGTTAACGCTATTCCTGGAAATTGATGTAATAAATGAAAAATTATTTGCATAACCTGATGAAAAACCAACTCCAAGTCCATAAGGTGAAGAGTAATTATCTAAGTCATATCTCACAAAAGAAAGAGAATTACTTAATGAGAAGTAATCATCAGGCCATCTCAACTCACGACCTAAACTTACTGTTGCAGCTGTAACATACAGGTGTCCTGCGTTATACTTTCCAGAGACTCTGTTATATAAATTCTGCGCAGATCTCGACAAACTGATAGAGAATGACTGAGGTCTTCTTCCTCCAAGCCAAGGCTCTGTAAATGATAGCGAATAAGTCTGATATGCTCTACCATTTGCTTGAAGACGTAACGCGAGTCTTTGTCCGTCTCCAGCTGGCAGCGGGCTCCAGGTTTTTGGTTTGGATAAATTTCTTGCAGAGAAATTATTGAATACAAGACCTAAAGTACCAACAAAACCAAAGTAACCGCCCCAACCTCCGGAAAGTTCAATCTGATCACTTGGCTTCTCTTCGACTGTATAGTGAATATCAACAGTACCTTCCTGAGGATTTGGAATTGGATTCACGCCTATGGTTTCAGCATTGAAATAACCTAATTGACCAATTTCTCTCTGAGACCTGATGAGGTCAGCCCTACTAAATTTCTGTCCCGGATATGTTCTTATTTCACGTAATACGACATGGTCGTGCGTTTTCGTATTTCCAGAGACAGTTACATTTTTTATAGTCGCTTGTGGTCCTTCATAAATACGCATCTCAATATCGATTGAGTCCCCGTTAATTAACACCTCAACCGGATCAACGCTGAAGAAGAGATATCCATCATCCAGGTATAATGAACTGATATCTGCTCCACTAGGATTATAATTTAACCTTTTCTGAAGATTCGCAATATTGTATACATCACCTTTGTTAATTGCTAAAATTCTATTCAGTGTTTTGTCATCATAAATAAAATTTCCTGTCCAGTTGATATTTCCAAAATAGTACTTTTTACCTTCGTCAATATCCATCTTGATGTTGACAGATTTATGATTAAGCTTAGATATGGTGTCAAATGTTATTTCCGCATCTCTAAATCCATGAGAATTATAATATTCGATAATATTTGCTTTATCCTGCTCATATTCCTTTTTAAGAAGTTTGGAAGTTGTGAAAAGCTTGTACCAACGCTTCTCTTTTGTCTTCTTCATTTTCTTTTTTAACTTCTTATCCTTGAAAGACTCGTTCCCTTCAATTATGATATTGCGAATTCTGACTTTACGCTTTTTATCTACATTGATTTTCAGAATGATGCTATTGGCAATTACCGTATCTTTTACCTGAGTAATCGTAACTTCTGCATTAAGAAACCCCTTGTCCAGATAAAAATCTTTAACTTTCTTTTGAGCATTTTTGATCATCGCATCATTGACAATTTTGCCTTTTGAAATGCCAATTTTATCGCTAAGATCTTTTTCGTCGTTTTTCTTAACCCCTTTAAATACAAAACGAGAAAGTCTGGCCCTCTCTTTTAAATTGAAATCAAGGAATATTTTTCTTCCTTCAAGATTTTGAACTGACACCTCTACATCACCAATCAACCCCTGATCCCAAAGCTTTTTAATGGCATTTGTAAGATCTTCCCCAGGTATTGTGATTGGATCTCCCACTTTCAAACCGGTAATAGCAATAACGGCTTGAGGATCCAGGAACTGAATTCCACTTACGGTTATTCCTCCGATAATATATTGCTCGGGGTTAGAATAACTTGGATTTATGTACTCCCTTTTTATTGGTTGAGCTAACAGAACCGAAATAGGCAATAGAATACTTATTAGTGCAATTAAAAAAAATCTTTTCATTAAACTTGTTTCAGTTGTTCGCTGACCATACCAAATCTTCTTTCTCTCTTCTGAAAAGAAAGCACTGCATTATACAAATCGCCCTCTCGGAAATCGGGCCACAAAATATCAGTTATATAAAATTCTGAATACGCAATTTGCCATAACAGAAAATTACTTACTCTAAACTCACCACTGGTTCTGATTACTAACTCCGGATCTGGAATACCCGCTGTTGAAACATAATCCGAAATCATCTCCACTGTGAGGTCTTTCGACTTTAATTCGTTTTTTTCTACTTTTTCCAGAAGCTTCCTTGTAGCTTCCAAAATATCCCATCGGCCACTATAACTCAGAGCTAACGTAAGAGTAAGCCCTGTATTGTTTTTAGTAGCATTAATTGCATCTGATAGTTCCTTCTGGCAAGAATTAGGCAGATCTTTAAAATTTCCGATAGTAGAAAGACGAACGTTATTCTGATTTAATTTCTTTACTTCTCCTTTGATTGTTGAAACCAGCAGTTGCATAAGGGCATCTACTTCCTCTTTAGGTCTATTCCAGTTTTCAGTGGAAAATGCATAAAGTGTAAGATATTTAACTCCAATTTTTCCACAGGCTTCGGTTGCTTCTCTAACAGAAGTAATAGCGCTTTTATGACCGAAAATTCTGCTTATTGCTCCTTTTTTCTTGGCCCATCGGCCGTTCCCATCCATAATAATAGCAATATGAGCTGGAATTTTAGTCTTATCAATTTGTTCAATTAAGTTCATCTACCTTTGGCCCAATGAGAAAACCAAAGGTACAAAATGATTCGACTTTTGAAAAATGAAATACTTATTTATGATAAATAGCAGGACATTTGACACTGTAAAATGTGTAGCTTACAGTGAATCCGGTGTAATAATACCAGTCGGTTCTTAAAATATCCCCGGTTCTCCGATAGTTGATTGTACCTTCTCTAACTCCATCAAGATAATCTGTAAATGTCTTCCTTGCCACAAACTCCCCCCCCAGATTCCAATGTTCCGTTAACTGAAATTTGAAGCCAAGCCCTACAGGAATAGCCACATTTAAAAAATTATTTCCCGTTCCGAGGTCTTGTTGGGTATTATAGAAAGCTATACCACCTGTAAAATAGGGAGTAATCCTTGAAGAACTTTGAGCCTTTCGGGAATCTTTTGGAGCCCTGAAATTAAAAAAATTATATTCAAGAGTAGCTGAAATCTCAGTGAGGTTATTTTTAAATTCATTCGCTCTGTATTTGGCAACAGGGTCTTTTGATTTTAATTCAGAGCCATAAATTTCTCCAAAGCTAAAAGCTCCTCTTATTGCAAATACCGGGCTAAAATTAACCCTGTAAAAAAGCTCACCTCCCGGACGATAGAATAGTGGATTAAATTTTCTTGCAAGTTCTCCTGTATAGTTGAAACCTCCTACACCTAATCCAATTTCATGGACCTGAGCATTAACATTAGAAATTGATAAACCTATAAAGAGAAAAATAGCAGAAAGAAACCTTCCTGCTATTCGATTTTTTTTTCTATTCAATGAAAGTTTTATTTTTTTATCTAAACTTAGGACAAACAACTCTTGGAGGGATAATGTAAGTTAAATGAAACCCAGTTACGATGTACCAGTCTTTATTCTTATCACCTCTTTGGTCTCCCGGATTAGACACGCCTCTGATTCCAATTAATTTACCATTTGAATCGAACTGCAATCTTTCTTCAGCACCCAACCTTGCAAACAACTGAGGATCTCTTTCTATTCCACCTTCAAGTGTTCTGTTTGCCATTGCAGCAGCAAGATCTGTTTCAGGATCTCCTTTATCAACATAATAAGAACTTACATCATCCAAATAATCTGTAAAGGTATATCTCCATCCTATTTCAAAAGCAAGATCTAACTGTTTTGACAATTTATATCTAACCCCTAAACCAAAAGGGATTGCTATCTGATTTAATGAATAAGACTTCCCTTCGGTCTGTAGTGAATTTAAAGCGACATATTTACCGCCAAATGCTCCCGGGCTTTGAGCCTTAGGATTATGATGGAAATAGGCCAGACCTATAAATCCATAAGGAGTAAAATCAACACGTCTTACATATTTACCCCTATGCCCTATCAAATCAATAACCGCATCTACTTTAACTTCAAGAATATCATTCCGCATTGAAAGATTTCTTGCTCTCCTGAAGAGGTTTTTATCATTGTAGTTCGAGCTTTTATTATCGCTACCTTTTATTCTTCCGTAAGAAATAGCTCCTCTGAGTGAAACTCTTGGATACAGCCTTGCAAGGCCCTCAATACCAAAGTTAGGTCTTGTAAGTTTTATACCTGGTCTAACAAAACTCGGACCTGGATCCAACTCTCCTACATAGTTCATTGCATTAAGCGTAACACCAACGCTATAGTAGCGATTTTTCTTGTTGAACTCTTGGGCGAATGACGCCTCCCTGAAAAAGGAAATTAAAAATAATAAAAGTCCTAATTGCAATAACTTTTTCATATCCTATAAGAGTTTAAAACTCAATAATTTTCTTGCAAGAAATAAAATTAATTCGATTATTACGCTAAGGTAACAAATAAAGTCAAATTTTTCTTATTAAATTAAAAATTAATTCCTTAAATCTAAACCCCAGTTTAGTTTATTTCTAAGGGTCTGAAAATAATTATAACCTTCTAATTCAACTATTTTTGCTTTAAACTTCTCCCTTCTGACCGTCAGTTTTGTTTTAACAGGCACTGACTTTGATCTGGAATCTAGTGAAATTAGGAAATTCTTATTTCTCGCTTCTATTTCAAAAGATAGAATACTGCTGTCCGGAACAATCATTGGCCTTACATTAAGGTTATGCGGACTAACTGGGGAAATGATAAAATTGTTTGTACTTGGCATAACTAAAGGGCCACCACAACTTAGAGAATATCCAGTGGAACCCGTTGGAGTTGAAATAATTAAACCATCTGCCCAATACGAATTTAAATATTCTCCATTAATATAAGTGTGGACTACAATCATAGAGGAGATATCTCTTTTCAATATAGCAAACTCATTCAAAGCAAAGTTGACTCCATTAAACAAATCGATATCAGAATCCAGATGAATCAAGGTTCTTTCTTCGAATTTATAGGTATGCTTGTAAATTGAACCTATTGCCTGTAAGATTTTCTCGCGGGGAGTTGTTGCTAAAAATCCCAAACGACCGGTATTTACTCCAAGAAGAGGTATTTGTTGAGGTCCTGCAAATGAGACAGATTCCAAAAAGGTACCATCTCCACCAATGCTGAATAAAAAATCTGTATCTTCTAACTCCTCATGGTAACTATAAATTTTGGCACTATGATACTTAATTCCCACCTTATCAAGAAACACTGAAAAATTCTTATAAACAAGGATTTCAGCTTCCCTAGATTTAAGATTATCAAACATTTCCTGTATAAAAGGAATAGCGTCAGTATTAAAAGTTCTCCCGTGAATTGCTATTTTCATTCTAAATATTCAGATACTTAAACAGTAAATCAAGTCTTTCTTTATCGTGACTTGTTAGTTCATTTTCCTGAAAATTAGCAATTATTTTATAATCATACCTTTCAAAAGTCGCAATAATTCTTGTAAGGTCTGTTCTGTTTAATTTGAGGGTTAGTTTTATTTTATTCGGATCCAGTTCATCATTAGAAACAAATGAACTTAAAATCTTTGCGTCGTTTGCTTCTACTAATCTACTTATCTGAGACAAAGAATAATCTTTATCCAGCATTGAAAGCACAATAATACCTCCAGGCCCCTGAGTTGCAAACATCTGAGCCATAGCAAATGAAGTTTCATTTACAGAAATAACTCCTACAAATTTTGAATCATCACTAACTACAGGCACAATCTGCAATTTATTTTTAGATGCCAACTTTATTACATCATAGAAATGAGAAGAGGGCTTTACAACTAATTCTTTATTAACTAACCTGATGTTTGAAATCGGTCCGGAAAAGTCGTCCTTTTCATACAATGCTTGTTCCTCAAGAAGTCCTAAAAAATTATTATTCTCAACAACAGGCAGCTGGGTTAACCTGAATTCTTCCATCCATTTCTTTGCTTTCTCTGCTGAATCAGAGACCTTCAATGGAGGAATCATCTGGTTTATAA
This sequence comes from Sporocytophaga sp., assembly GCA_024707265.1. Classification (GTDB taxonomy): domain Bacteria; phylum Bacteroidota; class Bacteroidia; order Cytophagales; family Cytophagaceae; genus Sporocytophaga. The sequence continues at coordinate 1,200,010 of JANQAB010000003.1, forward strand.
GTTCTTCGGCAATCATACAGTAGACTCCAGGAATTTGTGAACAAAAGCATTAAACTTTTCAGGATTTTCCATCATTGGAGCATGTCCGCATTTGTCGATAAATCGTAACTCAGAATTTTTAATTAACCTGTTAAACTCATGAGCCACAAATGGTGGTGTTATTGTATCATTGAGTCCCCAAATTAACAGTGTTGGAATTTTAATATTCGGTACATCTTTAGCCATATTGTGCCTTTGGGCAGATTTTGCCAATGCTACAATATTCATGCATTTGGGGATACTTTTTGTTATGTCAAAAACTTCTTTAATAAGCTCTTCTGTGGCAGTTGAGGGATTGTAAAAGGTATATCCTACCCGTTCCTTTACATACTCATAACTACCTCTTTTGGGATATGACCCGCCCATTCCATTTTCAAACAAGCCTGAGCTTCCAGTCAAAACCAGCCTCTTGACCTTTGATGAATTTTTTAAAGTATAATCAAGACCTACATGCCCTCCCAGTGAGTTACCCAGTAAAGTCAGATCACTTAACTGTTTGAAGCTGACAAACTTTTCTATAAAAGCAACCAAACCTTCTACACTTGCAGACCTTACAGGCATTTCATAAATAGGCATTAAAGGAATTATGACTCTGTAGTTAGAGGTAAATTCTTTAACTACTCCCTCCCAATTGCTCAATGCTCCAAAAAGGCCATGTAGCAGTAGAAGAACTTCGCCTTTACCTTCGTCAATATATTTGAATTCTTTTTCTTGCTTAACTGTAAAAGTCATGATGTGAAGATGTAATTTTATTAACGTGCAAATTAAAACAAAGTTTGAAATATTACTTTATCGTAAAGGATAAACTCAGCCAGTTTTGAATAATTTTTTCACCATTTTCAGATAAAACGGCCTCCGGATGAAACTGGAGCCCATAAATCGGGTATTTTTTATGGCCAATTGCCATAATTTCCTTATTTCTTGATTCAGCCAAAATATTAAGCGTGGGTGGTAATTTTCCCAGAATTAAAGAATGGTATCGAACCACCTTAAACTCTTCCTCAATATTTTCAAACATTCTGTCCTTATGCTTCACTTTTATTAACGAAAGTTTACCATGCATAGGCTTATCCATTTTTATTATTGGCGCGCCGAAAAAATATCCGATTGCCTGATGTCCAAGGCATATTCCTAATATTGGCTTGCGCTTCCAGTATTTTTCAATGACAGACAAAAGAAGTTGTTGATCTTTTGGATTTCCAGGGCCGGGAGACAAGACGATTCCTGAAAAAAAATTCAGAACTTCAAGATCTTCAATTTCATCTATCCGCAAGCATTTGCATGCTACACCTTGCTTTTGAAAAAGATGAAGAAGATTATATGTGTATGAATCTAAATTATCAATGATTGCTATCAAGCCTTTTGGTTTTCAAGTATCTTTTTCAAAGCTGGAAAAATATCCTGAAAGGGTATGATATAGCTTACGAAATGGATGGTATTTGGAGCAAAAGAAGCCAGCACAGGATACGCAAATGATTCCTGGCCGAACGTAGAAATAAACTCAAGTTTGGCCGCACTTGTCAACCAAATAAACAGACTAATTATGAAAGCTGTCTTTAATACACCAACAAATGCACCTGCAGCACTATCAAACGTTCCAAGCAACGTATAATCTAATATTGATTTTAAGAATTTTCCAAAAAAGTAAATTCCGATAAAAACCAACAAAAAGATTAACGTGAATGTAACATACGGAAGCATTTGAGGGAAATCTTCCATATATGGTTGAATCCAATTCATTCCTTCTTTAAGAAGTTTAAATGCAGACAACACTGCAATTATGAATGCAAGAAAAGTAACTATTTCCAATAACAGTCCCTTTTTGTATCCTGCATAACCTCCAAGTGCAAGAATCAGAATTACTACTATATCAAAGATTTCCACTTTATTCCTATTGACTCAACAATGATTTTACTAATGCTGAAACTACCTTATTATCTGCTGTTCCAGCAAATGCCTTTGTTGCTGCCCCCATCACTTTTCCCATATCTCCCGGACCTTTAGCGCCTAATTCTGTAATTATTTCTTTAAGTTTTGCCGCTATTTCATCTTCAGAAAGTTGCTTAGGTAAATATTTCTCAATTACTGCTAATTCATCAAGCTCAATTTTCTCTAAATCTGTCCTTCCCTGCCCTGCATAGACTTCCGCTGATTCTTTTCTTTGTTTGGCTGCCTTTGTCAACAGCTTAATTTCTGCATCTGCTGAGACCTCTCCCTGAGCGCCTTTATCAGTTTCTGCAAGTAAAATAAGAGATTTTATACTTCTTAATGCACGCAATTCATCTTTGTTTTTTGCAAGCATTGCTGATTTTATATCAGCATCGATTTTTTCTTTTAAACTCATGTTTTGAAATTTAATAGAATATTGGATTTATTTGTCGTCAAAAATAGTCAAATTATTTTTCAGAAAAAGAAAAAACAATGACCCGATTAAGTGTAAATGTAAATAAAATAGCCACATTGAGAAATTCCCGAGGAGGTAACAATCCCGATTTAATCCGCGTGGCTTTGGACTGTGAAAGATTTGGGGCTCAAGGGATAACAGTTCACCCTCGACCAGATGAGAGACATATTAAATATGCCGATGTATATGCCCTAAAGGAGGTAATTAAAACAGAATTTAATATTGAAGGGAATCCTGAAGGTAAATTTATTGATCTTGTAAAAGAAATAAAGCCCCATCAGGTAACGCTTGTTCCTGACCCTCCTGGAGCTGTAACAAGTAGTGCGGGTTGGAATACAATAAAATATAAAGATTTTTTAAAAGAAGTAATCCAGGATTTTAAAGAATGCGGTATAAGAGTTAGTCTCTTTGTCGATCCTGTTGAACAAATGGTTGAAGGGGCCGCGGAAGCTGGGGCAGACAGGGTGGAACTTTACACCGAACCTTATGCCAAAAACTTTTCAATAAACAAGAAACAGGCTATTTCTGAATATATTATTGCTTCCAAGAAAGCTGCTGCTCTCGGACTAGGACTTAATGCAGGACATGACCTTGATCTAAAAAATTTGAAATATTTAAAAGACAATATTCCTAACCTAGAAGAAGTATCGATAGGGCATGCACTTATTTGCGATGCTCTGTATTTCGGGCTAGAGAATACAATCCAAATGTATCTTAAAGAACTAAACTAAAGGATGAAATTATATTATAAAGATTTAGGTTCCGGGAATCCATTGATTCTTTTACACGGACTATTTGGATCTTCAGACAATTTATTTTCCATAGCTAAAGAATTAGCAAAAGAATATCATGTATACGTTGTAGATGAACGAAACCACGGAAATTCCCCCTGGAGTGATACAATGAATTATGATGTGATCGCTGATGACATCAAAGAATTTATGGAAGAGCACTCCCTTCAGAATGCTTTGATTGTAGGCCATTCAATGGGTGGAAAGGCTAGTATGAAAATAGCTCAGAAATATCCTGAGTTGGTTAGAAAACTAGTCGTTTCTGACATCGCACCGAGATATTATGCACCACACCATCAGACCATATTAGCGGGGTTGAACAGCGTCAATCTTGAAACCCTTCAAAGCAGAACAGATGCAGATAATCAATTAGCTGCGCAAATAAAAGATTTACCCACCCGACAATTTCTATTGAAGAATCTAGGCAGAGATGAAAATGGACAATTCAAATGGAAAATAAACCTTAGTATAATCACGAAAGAGATTGAATTTGTAGGTGCAGGAATTAATGATTCAGAGGTAATTAATATTCCGGCTTTATTTGTGAGAGGCGGCAAGAGTGATTATATAAAAGCCACAGATGAACCAATTATCAAAAGAATTTTTCCAAATTCTACGATAAAAACAATTGAGGGGGCAAGTCACTGGATTCATGCTGATAAACCTGTAGAATTTATAAACCTCATTTTTGAGTTTGATTCAGAATAACTTTCTGATAACAAATAGGATAAAGGAGATCAGTATACTAAGTAAAATGCTTGTCGCCAAAGGAAAATAGAATGACCAGTTTTTCCCTTTAATGGCAATATCTCCTGGAAGTTTGCCAAGTAGTGGTACTTTATCAGAATACAATAATACCAATCCAATTACGATAAATATAATGCCGCCAATAATTAATCCTTTTCCTAATCCTTGAAATTCACTCATTCTTCAGCAGTTTAATTGTTAAACAAATATATATACAATGTCGACTCCAAAATCTGAAATTTCAAAATTATATCTGATACCCTCGATACTGGCAGAAGGCACCGCACTTCAGATGATGGCTCCAGCGATATTGGAGGTTATTAAAGAAACCGATTATTATTTTGCTGAAAATATTAAAACAGCAAGAAGATATATAAGTGAACTCAAAACAGGTAGAAAAATCGAAGGTCTTATTTTTTATCAACTTGATAAAGATACTTCCAAGGAAGATGCTGTTAAATTATTTGATACTATACCATCAGGAAAAAATATTGGTGTTCTATCCGAAGCTGGCTGTCCAGGTATAGCTGATCCGGGAGCCTTGGCTGTAGCAATTGCGCATAAAAAAATGGGACATAGTTCCGCTTCCTGGGCCATCTTCAATCTTTATGGCATTGATGGCATCAGGATTTAACGGCCAGTATTTCTGTTTTAAAGGATATCTCCCTATAGATAAAGATCAAAAAATCAAGTCTTTTAAAGCTCTCGAGAGAGAGGCGTGGGATAAGAGAGCTACCCAGATAGTCATTGAAACACCATACCGAAATAATAAATTTTTGGAAGATATAATTGCACATGGGAATCCTGAAACACAACTATGTATCGCTTGCGATATTACCGGACCTCAGCAATTCATCAAAACAAAAAAACTTAGTGAGTGGAAACAAAATATACCAGATCTTAATAAAAGGCCTGCTGTATTTCTATTTTTCGGAAGAAACTGATGTTTAAGTTTTTTGTGTTAATGGATTTTAATTTAACTTTGAATATTAGTTATTTTCAAAAAAAGATACCTTTAAACCTAAAAAATAATGTCATACCTATTTACCTCAGAATCCGTGTCGGAAGGTCACCCTGATAAGGTTGCTGATCAGATTTCAGACGCAATCCTTGACGCAATCCTGGCGCAGGATCCACATTCAAGAGTTGCTTGTGAAACGATGGTTACTACAGGATTAGTTGTAGTTGCCGGTGAAGTTACTACTAAGGCTACTATTGACACTCAGAATATTATAAGAGATACTATTAAGAAAATCGGCTATACAAAAGCTGAGTACATGTTTGAGGCAGACTCTTGCGGTATACTTACTGCACTTCACCAGCAATCTCCTGACATAGCGCAGGGTGTTAATGAAGGAGAAGGCCTTGACAAAGATCAGGGAGCAGGTGATCAGGGAATGATGTTTGGCTATGCAACAACAGAAACTCCGGAATATATGCCTATGGCATTGGCTTTTTCTCACAGACTGGTAAAAAAACTTGCGGAGATTAGAAAAAAAGGAAAGAAAATGACCTATCTGCGTCCGGATGCAAAATCCCAGGTTACAATTGAGTATGGTGATAACGGCAAGCCAAAAAGAGTTCATACTATAGTCATTTCTACTCAACACGATGATTTCGGAAAAGATGCTGATATGCTAAAATCGATCAAAAATGATATGATCAATGAAGTAATACCTGCTGTAATTCCGAAAAAACTTATAGACAGCAAAACTATCTTCCACATTAACCCAACAGGGAAGTTTGTAATCGGTGGCCCTCACGGAGATTCTGGATTGACCGGAAGAAAAATTATTGTTGATACTTATGGAGGTAAAGGAGCACACGGCGGTGGAGCATTCTCAGGAAAAGATCCTTCTAAAGTTGACAGAAGTGCGGCATATGCTGCAAGACACATTGCTAAAAATCTTGTTGCTGCAGGAGTTGCAGAGGAAATTCTTGTTCAGGTTGCTTATGCAATCGGAGTTTCAAAACCGGTTTCTTTAACTGTCAATACCTACGGAACTGCAAAAGTAAATATGACGGATGCTCAAATAGCATCAAAAGTATTGAATGTTTTTGACATGAGACCGAAAGCTATTGTGGAAAGATTAGGCCTTAAAAACCCTATTTTCTCAGAAACCGCTGCATACGGACATATGGGAAGAGAGCCATTTACAAAAGAAGTTGAACTTTCTTATGTAGAGCTAAAAGATGATGGTAAGAAGAAAACAGAGATAAAGAAAACTGTTAGTAAAAAAGTTGAATTCTTCACATGGGAAAAACTTGATCATGTGGAAGCTGTAAAGAAAGAATTCAAAATCAAGTAAAATAAGAAGGGCTCCCAATGGGAGCCCTTCTTATTTAAAGTCATTAATAAATAAAGCCTGCTCTTTTCAAATCAGGCTTTTTAACTATTTATTTTACTTTTTTAGCTAGATCAGCACCAGCTTTGAATTTTACAACCTTCTTAGCTTTGATCTGAATAGTTTTACCAGTTTGTGGGTTTCTACCAGTTCTTGCTGCTCTTTTAGCTACAGAGAAAGTACCAAATCCAATGATGATAACTTTATCTCCTTTTTTCAAAGTTTTAGAAGCTGCATTTAGGAATGCATCAAGTGCTCTTTTTGAATCAGCTTTAGTAAGTTTTGACTCAGCTGCGATTGCGTCGATTAATTCTGCTTTGTTCATTTTTTTTTAAAAATTTAACTTGTGTTTAAAATCTTATGTCAAAATTATATGAATTCCAGTATTGTACAATAGTTTTACACAAAAATATATCGAAATGTTGATAACTTTTTTTCTTTTAATGTTCAGCATTCATAGGGTATACAGGTATTATAAAAATGAAAACATACGTCGAAACAGGCTTACAGGTTGTGGAAAACTTGAATTGCTTACTAACAAAGGAATCCAGGAAGCAATTAAAAAAGGCTCATGTAAAATGACAAACCAACTAAGCAAAACTACACAAACAACTCATTTAGAGTATTTTATAGCGAAAAAATAGCATTATTAAATGAACATCACCACTCCTTATAATTCACAAAAAAGATATTAGAAGTCATATCCGAAAGTAAAATAAAACATAGGAGACTGAACAATATTATTTTTAATACCCCATGCTACATCCACTTTTACATAATATCCAAGCAAAAGTGTCCTTGCTCCAAGCCCATAACCAACCAGGAATGGATTCACATAATTTCGTACCTGAGCCGTAAATGGATTTCCATTTCCTCCGGCAACTGTTGTGTTAATACTATTGTCTTTACTAAAAGGTGTATCACCTGTCCAGGCAGATCCGGCATCAGTAAATGCTACTAACTGAAAATTTCTTAAAAATGAAGAAGAAATTGGCTGTCTGTATATAGCTCTGAAGGGAATTCGTAGCTCTGCATTCATCAGCACATAACGTGACCCAAACTGTGAATTATAAATAAAACCCCTCATTGGCATTGAGTACTCAATAAAAAGTAAATCGGAATTATTTTTAAACTGAGATATAGCTAATGGACTGTTAGGTGATGAATTGTCGGTTGAGTTAAACAACCAGTTATCCATTCCTCCCAGCAAAAAGTTTTTCTTGGCATTACCAGTGAATGCCCCCCCAGCAACACGGGCAGCAAGAACAATTTCTTTATAAATCCTTTGATACCTTCTGAGATCAAGATTGATTTTTCCAAAGTTGTTGGAAGAGGAACCGTTTGCCACATACTGTTCTGCGCTAAGAATAAATCTTGTTCCTTCAATCATATTTAACCCAAGCTTTATCGTATTATCATAAACAAAGCTTAGATTCACGCCCTGATAACCCTGGGTAATATCTTTAGAGGTCATCTCAGTAACAGATCTTCTGGTAAAAGCTGCAAAAGGACTTACGCTCAACCTGGAATAGACAGAAAAAGGATATGATGCTGTAAACGTTAATTTATTAAGCGTATATATTTGGGAAGAAGTTGATTCATTAGAAGCAAACAAATTTTTTCTATCATATCTAACTTTGAGATCAACTCTTTTCTTCAGATAAATATATTCTCCGAATATATTATTAGTTTTTAAATCAGCAACGCCAAAAGCTCCTACGTTTATTCTATGATTACCAAGAACATCTGACATCTGACCTTCAAGTAATATTCCCAACCCTCTCAATGGGTCAATAAGTATTGTGGAAATGACATTATCAATGCCAAAAAAGTTTCTATATGGATATGGCCCAAGGAATGATGTTTTTTTCTGTAATTGATTTTTATTACTAATTGTGTCGGCAGGTTCTTGCCTTAACGGAATTCCAGCCACCCTGCTTTTATCAGTGGTATCCTTTAATTCAGACTCAAATCTGAAATCGTCTAGATTTATTACTTTAATCTTATCTTTTGAGTTGAATTCAAACTCCTGTTTCTCTGACCGGATTACCTTATCGTCAGACCCCTCTTTAATTTCAGTAGAGGTGGGTTCGAGTCTAGTAAAAACAGAATCCAGGTTGTAGTGAGGAAAAAAGTAAGCTTTTTCCTTTCCACCCACTCTGTTTATTGTAACCAAATTATTATTGGCACTTGATATATGAAAAGATTTAATATTATATAAAAAAGCAGATTTCCTGGAAAGCTTTTTATCTGTCAAGTTAAGGCTGTATAAATTATCGATCTTATCATCATCCGAAATGAACAAAACTGAATTTGTAGATTTTACAAATACAGGCTGTATAACATTTATGTCATTAGTAAACCTTACTAATTTGTTACTTCCATTATATTTAAATAAAGAGTATTGCTCCAAAGGTTTATAAATTTCCTTTTTGGGAAGGACGAGTGTATCGGAGCTCCTGTTTGATGCGAATATAATTTCTCTGGTATTTCCATAAAAGGATGGAGAAAGATCGTCGAAGATATCATTTGTAATTTGCTTCATGCCCCCCCGAGCATTATCCATTAGAAACAAATCTGTTTGCCCATCTTTATCAGCGCTGAATATTATCGCAGTTCCATCTTCAGAAAATGCAAAATCAAAAACATTTTTGAAATAAGTAATCTTCTTTTTTACCTTATCTCTGGTTTTCAAATTGTGAATTTCTAAATATGTCTTATCTCCTTTTGTATAAATAAATGCCAGTTCATCTTCTGACTTCCATGCAAAGGTAGGATTGTGGTTATCAAAATCACGCTGTGCACTCCTCGTACCTCCCTTTCTTATAGATTTTGATTCCTTTTTTCCTTTGTCTGTAATTTCAACAGTAAACAAATGATATTTCCCATCCTGAAACTTCACAAATGCCATTCTATTCCCCTTAGAATTTACCTTCACTACACTTAAAGCATTCTTTTTAGAAGAATTTAATCTTAAATATTTATCCTCCTGAGGCTCTTTATACTCTTTTTTCAAGTTGTTATTTATACCCAGATAAAAGTTTCTGAATTCAGCTAAAAAAATCGAATAGGGAATCCCCAGAGTGCTCTCTATTGCTGCTTCTTCGTTCCTTACAATACGGGTTAAATTTAAAAGATTGGGCACCGTATAGAGGCCATATTTTTCAACTATATAATTCCAGATAGCGTGACCTGCAAGCTCAGCCTCTTTCCCGGTTAAAGCTGCAGGGACTTTGTACTTTTTTCTCTCTAAAGCACCTCTTACATGAGAATTCATATAAGGAGAGTTACCATAAGCAACATAAGCTGCAAGCCCTCTTATGTACCACTCAGGCAATGAAAGCAAATAAGAACTCTGAACTACATCTTTAAGGCTGCCTCCATACATCATCACATTCAGAAGTATTTTTGTAATACCATATGTAATCTCCTTTTTAAAATCTACCTGGCTTCCTTTATATGATACTTCTATTCTGGATTTAACAAAGCTTGTATTGCCACCAACAACCACAAGATCCTCACCCAGACCAATATTACTTTGCTCACTCTTCTGAGGAGAAGTATAAACAATCATTCTGATGCGATCATATGGAGTAAACCCAATTAGCTCAATTACCCTTTCTAGCTCTTCCTCTGCATACCTTCCGGCACTTTGAGCAAGTTCCATATCTCCTTCATTATAGAATATTTCAAAGTTGTGAGTTGTAAAAACTCTCCACTTAAAGCTTTTATACTGAATTCTGTTTTTTCCAAACTGATCTATGTAAGCCTGAGAATAAGCAGTTGATATTAAAAACAATGAGAGGAACCAGATATAAATAAAACGCATAATATATTAGCCATCAATGGCGGTAAAGAATGATTCAAACCTAGATATATTAACTTCATTATCCAGAGGTTTATTTTCTTCCAGAAAAGAAAATAAATGCTCTGCGAAATAAGGTGCCAAACTTATTCCCTTTGTACCTAAACCATTAAATATTACCAGCTCAGGATATTTGGGATGTAATCCTAATATTGGTCTCCGGTCACTCGTAGATGGCCGAATTCCGGCTTCCTGTCCTACATATTCAAAATCAAAACTTACTAGATCTTTCAATTTATGTTCAATTTCTTCTCTGGCCTTTGGGGTAACCTCATCCGTCAAGTCTTTCCAATCATATGTAGACCCGGCCTTTAAATTTCCATTATGCAATGGAACTACAAATACTCCTTTGCTTATAATCTGTTTCAAAGGGTATTGAGATTTTAATGTTAAAACCTCTCCTTTTACAGGTATATATGGAATCCAATTAAAATACGGGTTAAACTGATTCTGAAACCCTTCAGCGAAAATAATTTTTCTCGCTTTGTAGTTTCCCCACCTTACACCTTCATTTTCAAATACTATGTCAGAGCAATTAAACCTTTCACTGATAATGCTTTCCCTTTTACCAAAATACCCTAATGCTGCAGAAAGCAATGTTACTGTATCTACATAACCTCCTTTAAAAAAGTCTTAGACCGCCAAAATGTTTGTTTTTATTAATAGGAAAATCATCTGATGAGGTAACCACCCTTAAAAATTTATTATAAGCCTCATCAGAATTACTTACCCAATGATTTTGCTCTTCAATAGAGCCAAAAGGCCTGAAAATAGGAACTGGATAAAAAAACTTTGCATCCAGATCTTTCTCCATCTCAGGATAAAACTCATTCAAAAATGAAAATAATTGCTCTGCTTTCCATGTCTTAACCATCCTCTTTCCTGTAACAGGATTAAAAATTCCCGCTGCCACTTTTGAGGAGTTATTACCACCTCCATCAACGATGAGGATTTTAAGCCCCTTTTTTATTAATGTATATCCCAGCACTGAACCAGCAACGCCCTGCCCTACTATAATGTAATCATAAATCATTCGGTAATTTAAATACATTTATCAGGAAAATTGATATTTGGAATCTCAATTTTATTGGTGAAAAAAATCAAACAATTATGATTCAAACCTATATCTACGAATATTCTGGAACTCAGATTTAACGGTTTAAAGCTATATTTAGTATTTCCCTCTAACCTTCTTCCAATTCTTATTCTGCAACTTCCATTATTTTTTTCGCTCAAAAAATTTCACAGAATAATAAGTATCAAATAAGACCGTTTACAAGTTCGTCTGACTTTTTTCAGATGATTTTGTTGTTCACACAATTTTTATAATAATGAAATATATTCAATTACTTTTTATCTTTTTACTGATAACTTCTGTCAACGTTATTGCTCAACATATCAACTCGAATTCCGGAATAAGCATTAAATGGGGGAAGCCAGTTACATTGCAGACTAAAGATAATGATATAAAAGTTCCGGACTTCCACTCGGCAAACCACCTTGAAATTCATGGCTTCCTTCCTTCCTACCATATACGTGTTTACAATGAAATAGTAGAAGAAGTAGATGTTTTGGCTGATTCTTCTGAAATGATAGATGCAGAAACAATGGAGCTTCTAAGGGGGATAGCTAAGGATAAATTTACCCCTTATATTTCCATAAGTTATTTCAAAGGCAAACCAGTGAGTGATATTTTTATTGTTCCAATATTAATCTCTTCTGGCTCGTACTTAAAACTTACCCAATTTTCATACAAGTATAAAAGCAGAGGAAATAATTTTCTCACAACTAGTCCGACCAAAATTATAAGAAGAGGCAATCAGTCAAACCTCAGTTACACCTCTGCTCCAAACTCAGTGCTTGCTTCAGGCGAATGGTTTAAATATAGCATTTCTAATTCCGGAGTTTTTAAAATTGATTACAACCTCCTTATAAATTCAGGCATCAATCCGTCCGACATTGATCCAAGAGAACTGAAAATATATGGTAATGGAGGTGGTATGCTTCCTCAAAGCAATTCAACCCCGAGGTATGATGATCTTGTTGAGAATGCAATATTTGTATACGGGGAAGATGATGGAAAATTTGATCCTCAAGATTATATACTATTCTATGCAGTTGGTGCGCATGTATGGAGATATAATGAAACAGACAAATCATTTAGTCACTCCTACAACCTATATTCTGATCTCTCCTATTATTTTCTTACTACCAGCCCTGGCAAAGGTCTCCGAATCAGTGATCATGCATCACTCAGTAATTCTACTGTAACTATCGAACAATTTGATGAGAGGTACTTCTTTGAAAAAGATGAAACACAGGTAATGACAACTCCATGGATCCCCAGTGGCAGACTATGGATAGGAGATATATACAACTACAATTTGCAGTATACTTATAATTATGACGCCAGAGGACTCGTACCCAATACTGATATTATCTTCAGATCTGCAACTATAGGAAGAGCCTCCGGTCACACTTCATTTAATGTTTCGTTAAACAATATGCCGCTGGGAACGCATGAATTTACAAAAATCTTTGAAAATCCTTCATTAGACTATCCTTATCTGGGAGAATATAAGATTGATACATGGAAAATGAATAGCTCTAACATTCAGGGAAACAACATTTCTATTAAATATTCATTCAACAAAAATGGTAAAACAGCAGCCAAAGGCTACCTTGATTTTTTTGAAATCTTTACTCAGAAAAAGCTTCAGATGTACGGAGATCAGACTGCTTTCAGATCTATACCAAGACTGAATAACTCAATATCTGAATATCGTATTGAGAATACTAACAATTCAGAATTCATCTGGGATATTACAGATCCACTTTCTGTTAAAAATCAAAACTATGAATTTAAATCAGGGCAATCATCATTCTCCGCTAATACAACCGTATTAAAGGAATATATAATATTCAAACCTTCAAAATTAAGCGGTCCAGCCTTCGAGAGTAAAGTTGAGAATCAGAACCTACATGGTCTCACACAATCAGGTATACCAGATAATTTAATAATAACTACAGATGAATTTTTAAGGCCTGCAAATGAATTAGCGCAATTTCATAAGGTCTTTGACAATCTCGATTCCTATGTAGTTACAGTAAAAAAAATCTATAATGAGTTTTCATCTGGAGCCCAGGATATTTGCGCGATCCGAGACTTTATCAAAATGGTGTATGACAGAAGCAAGCCAGGTGACAGCCTTAGGTTTGTTACTCTTTTCGGAGACTGCTCAGTGGATTATAAAAACAGAATATCAAACAATACAAACTTTGTTCCTGTATACCAATCCCGTGAATCGTTGCATCCAATATTTTCTTTTTCATCCGATGATTTCTATGGATTCTTTGATGATAATGAAGGGAACTGGGAAGAAAATTATAATGTCAATGACAAAATCGAAATAGGTATCGGCAGACTTCCTGTAAGGACAGAAGCAGAAGGTTATGAGATTGTCGAAAAAATTAAAAATTATAAATTAAATCAATCACTGGGAAAGTGGCGCAATAACATTACCTTGATTGTAGGGAATATACGCCCCAAAGACTCTGACACTGCTTCCTTCATAAGGGCAGCAGAAATACATGCTGGCATCATTACAAATAGAGACAAGGACTTTAATCTCAATAAAATATATCTTCCTGCATATCCTTTATTATACACGCCATCTGGAGCAACCTGTCCTTTGGCTAATGAAGCGATACAAAAGGAATTTGAAAAAGGCACATTAATATTAAACTATATAGGACATGGCAATGAGGTACAACTTTCTCAGGAAAATATTCTTAATACCACGACCCTTGCGAACCTTAAAAATCAATTTCAATTACCCTTTTTAATAGCTGCTACATGCCAATTCGGGAGATACGATTATCCAGGAATCCAATCGGGAGTGGAGGTTGCTTTGAGGAACAGGGAAGGTGGTTTTATAGGCACTTTAGCCCCTACCAGGCCAGCATATGACAGTTACAGTCAGACCCTTAATGAGGCTTTTTATAAAACAGTTTTTCTAAAAAAAGAAAACCAATATAGACCACTTGGTGAAATTATTCTTTTGACCAAAAACAATAGTACACTTGGCATTTATAACAGGAGCTTTACTTTAATTGGAGATCCTTGTCTTACTTTAAACTATCCTCGAGAAGATATTTTTGTAACACAAATAAACGGGCAAAACACAAGCGAAATACCTGATACCATTAAAGCTTTGCAAAAGATAAAGATAGAAGGAGAAATAAGATCAGGAGGAAATATTATATCAGATTACAACGGAGTCTTGCGCCTTACACTCTTTGACAAAGAGACCTCGATCACCACATTAAATAGACCAATCACAAAATTTAGCACTCAAAATAAGCTTATTTACGACGGAAATGCATCTATTAGAGATGGTAAATTTGCAGTTGAGTTTATAATACCAAAAGATATTTCTTACCAGTACGACAAAGGTAAAATAAGTCTTTATGCCAGTAACTTCCCAAATTTACAAGATGGAGCTGGCTCTTCTGCCAATATAATTATTGGAGGATCTGATAAAAATGCTGCGGATGACATTACTCCTCCGATTATCAAAGCATACCTGAATGATGAGTCATTTGTCTTTGGTGGAATTACAAATTCTAACCCAAAACTCATTGTTAATTTATCCGATGAAAGTGGAATAAACCTTGCGTCTTCAGGCATTGGTCATGAGATTTCATTAATAATAGATAACTCCAATGAGCCTATCATCTTAAATGAATTTTATACAACCAAATTGGACAATTACAAAAACGGAACCGTTACATTTAACTTGAAAAACCTTACACCCGGAAATCATTCTTTAAAAATAAAAGCCTGGGATACTTATAATAATTCTTCCGATACATATCTGGAATTTGTTGTTGTAAACAATGAAGACATTAACCTTTCACATATTCTGAATTATCCTAATCCCTTCACGACTCATACTGAATTTCATTTTGATCACAACAAAGCAGGAGATGATATTGATGTAATGATTCAGATTTATACTGTGTCAGGTAAATTAATCAAAACCATATCAGAACGGTTCTATATTTCAACGGCCCATATTTCTAATTTATACTGGGATGGCCGTGATGACTTCGGAGACAAAATAGGTAAAGGAGTATATGTATACAAAGTTTCTGTAAAATCTCTTTCCGACGGAAAGCAACAATCAAAATTTCAGAAACTCCTTATTCTCAATTAAGGCTGAGGATATATCAAATGATATTGTTTTTTTAAAGAGAAAATTCTATTTCAAATCTTAATAAAATTAAAAAGAAATGGTTTCAATTTATCTTTACCAAAAAACAATAACATTTTAGATACTATTCCGATGAATATTGGTAATTTACAAATCGAATTTGCAAGTAAAACTTTATAATGATTCAGATCCACTCATTCGTATTTAATCCCTTTCAGGAAAATACTTATATTCTGTTCGACGAAACCGGAGAAGCGCTAATACTAGATCCGGGCTGTTATGAAAAAGATGAGCAGGAAGAACTTAAAGCTTTTATTAAATTAAAAGATTTAAAGGTAAAACTTTTGATCAACACACACTGTCACGTAGATCATGTTTTAGGTAATAGTTTTGTAAAAGATTATTACAAAGTAGAGTTGGGCATACATCCCATAGAATTAAATCTGTTAAGAGCGGTTAAAAGCTATGCATTCAATTATGGATTCGCCGGATATCATGGCGCTGAGCCGGAGTACTATCTGAATGAAAGGGATAAAGTAAAATTCGGGAATTCAGAATTAGAGGTTTTATTTGTTCCAGGTCATGCTCCCGGACATATAGCTCTTTATAGTAAAGAGCAAGGATTCTGTATTGCAGGAGATGTTCTTTTTAACAGGAGTATTGGAAGAACAGATCTTCCCGGAGGAAACTTTGAAACATTAATTAATAGTATACAAACTAAGCTTTTTGTTCTTCCGGATCATACCAAGATATTTCCCGGCCATGGTCCTTCCACCACCATTGGAGAAGAAAAACGTTACAATCCTTACTGTGCAATCATAAAATGACCATAAAAAAGCATATACCAAATTTCATTACTTGTTTAAACCTTCTGTCCGGATGTATCGGAATTACCGAAGCATTTAAAGGTAATCTTGTAAATGCAGCGCTATTGATCATTGCAGGAGCAATTTTCGACTTTTTTGATGGATTTGTTGCCCGACTTGTCAAAGCTTCCTCTCCTATTGGGAAAGATCTGGATTCACTTGCTGATGTTATTACATTTGGACTATTACCTGGCATAATACTTTACAATTTGTTATCTATAAATGAAAATCTTCCTTTGGGTATAAATTACATTCCATTAATTGTTCCGGTATTCTCCGCACTCCGTTTGGCTAAATTCAACAATGATCCACGACAAACCGGCTCATTTATCGGAGTACCGACACCGGCAAATGCACTTCTCATTGGATCTTTGCCATTAATAACAGAATTTAATACGGAATTAAATCTGAATGATATCATCTTCAATCCTTATTTTGTTATTTCTCTAAGCATTATAATGTCATTGCTTCTGGTTTCTAAAATTCCCTTGTTTGCATTAAAGTTTAAGACATTCAACTGGAAAGAAAATCAGATTATTTATATTTTCTTACTAATTAGCTTAATCCTTTTGCTTTTAATAAAAGTAGCCGCCATACCATTAATAGTAATTTTATATGTAATTTTGTCTGTCATCAATAATTCAATACCCAAAAAAACCAAATAGGAATTTGTTTAATTGCCTGAGTTAAGATGTGACACTACAAAAACACCTAATTATCAGTCGGAAGCAATAGACTCGGATTGGACAACCCAAGAAATCAAATTTTTCTCGAGTTATCGTGGGTAAGTACAATAGACTTGAATTAGATGAAATAACCTGACAAGGGAAAAAATTGGTATAATCTGTAAAAAGCTAATAGCCAACCTGATTATGGAAGGATATAGTTTTAAAATAAATAAGCATAATAAACAATTTAAAATACCGTTTATATCTTGCCTGTAAAATTGGCAAAATATAAACGGTTGTTTTTTTTATCTATGAAATTAGAAACGAGGCTATTATTTCTTCTACTGATATACACATTCAGTGCCAAAGCTCAAAATTCTGACTCTAAGAACTCCATTAAAATAAAATGGACGTATCCGGTTTCTGTGTTAGATAACCAAGCAAAAACAAGATTAGTTCCTAATTTTGAAGAAGCATTTCATGTCGAACCTCAGGATTATTTACCTTCTTTTGTGCTGAGGATATACAATGAAAGGGTACAGGAAATTAGTATTCAGCCTGATTCAATAGAAATTATGGGCGCTACAGATGCAGATCTTATAAAAAATACTCCTGCAGATGCCTTCGAAACCAAAATTTTTATAAGATACTATAAAGGCAAACCATTAAGTGAAATTTATATTGTTCCAATTAAGGCATCAGCCGGCTCATTTCAAAAAATTCATAAATTTTCCTATACTTATAAAACGACTCAAACACCAGAGTCTATTCCATCTCCCAGCAAAATTATTAAAAGATCAGGGAAATCAACTGCCAGAACAACTTCAACTTCAAGTTCGGTATTAGCTTCAGGAGATTGGCATAAGTTAAGTATATCCAATTCTGGAGTTTTTAAAATTGACTATAATTTCCTTACAAATCTTGGAATAAACCCATCCTCCATAAATCCTAAACAAATCAAGATTTATGGAAATGGAGGAGGAATGCTTTCTCAGAAAAATCAGGATCCGAGATATGACGACCTTGTTGAAAATACTATTTATGTTTCAGGAGAAGACGATGGGAAATTTGATCAGGGGGATTTTATTCTTTTCTATGGATCTGGTCCACATACCTGGTCACATGACCTCATCAATGAAAGGTTTTATCATACTTTCAATATTTATTCAGATTTTGCTTATTACTTTCTTACTGTAGGTCCCGATAACGGACTCCGCATACCTGAACAGGCATCAGAAACGGGTGCAGAACAAACTTTTACTCAATTTGACGAAAGATATTTTTTTGAAAAAGATGAAGCGCAAGTAATGGTGGAGCCTATAAAGCCTAGTGGCAGACTCTGGATTGGAGACATATTCCACTACAACCTTCAATATACGTATCCTTTTGATGCAACCGGTATTATTCCGAACAGTGACATCTACTTGAAATCTTCATGCGTGGGAAGGTCTTCAGCTGCAAGCTCCTTCAATATATTCCTTAATAATGTGGTTCTTGGCTCTCATAATTTCACCAATTCGGCCTATTTTGAAAATCCTAATGTTGAGTACCCTTATGTGGGAGAAGCGAAAACTGAAATTTTTAAAATCAATAGCTCTGCAATTAATAACAGTTCAAACATATCAATAAAATATGTTTTTAATAAAGCAGGCAAAAGTGAAGCTAGAGGTTATCATGATTATTTTGAAATCTTTATCCAAAAACAATTACGACTTTATGGTAATCAAACCTCATTTAGATCCATACCAAGTCTTAATTATAACATCTCGGAATTTAAAATTACTGGCACACAAGGAACAGAGATAATATGGGATGTTACAGATCCTTTGTATGTAAAAAAGCAAAATTATTCCTTTGTTACAGACGCAACAGTCTTTTCAACCAACACAAGTACGTTAAAAGAATTTGTAATTTTCAACTTAAATAATCTTAGTTCTCCAGGTTATATCGGTAAAATTGCAAATCAAAACCTTCATGGGATTATTGCTCCAAATATTCCTGAAAATATTATCGTTACCACTGATGAATTTGAAGATGCGGCAAATCAACTGGCTCAATTCCATAAATCTTATGACAATCAGGATACCTATGTAGTTACAGTAAAAAAGATATTCAATGAGTTTTCGTCCGGAGCCCAGGACATTACAGCTATCAGAGATTTTATTAAAATGGTTTATGACAGGAGCACCCCTAGTGATAGCCTACATTACGTAACTTTATTCGGAGATTGCTCAGTGGATTACAAAGAAAGATTGACGAATAATACAAATTTTGTTCCTACCTATGAATCACGTCAATCTTTACATCCAATATTTTCTTATTCTTCCGATGATTATTATGGATTTATGGATTCTTTTGAAGGAGAATGGGTTGAAAATATTAGTGGTGACGCTACCTTAGATGTAGGAATAGGACGACTTCCAGTCAAAACTGCTACTGAGGCTTATGCTATTGTTGACAAAATTAAAACGTATAAGAGTAATCAGTCTCTTGGGAAATGGAGAAACAGAATCACTTTAGTTGCTGATAATCAAACCAACAGTAACCTCCATTTAAATTCTGCCGAATTATTGGCAAATAAGCTTGAACAAAATCAGCCAAACTACAATATTAATAAAGTATACATGGCTGCATATCCACTGGTCTATACAGCATCAGGACCTACTTCTCCTGCAGTAGCTGAAGTAATTCAAAATGATATAGATAAAGGAATCTTCTTATTAAACTATACCGGACATGGAGGAGAGTTGCAACTGGCTCAGGAAAATATCCTTAATGCTACTACCATTTCGAAATGGAAAAACATTGATCAACTCCCATTTTTGGTAGCTGCGACTTGCCAGTTTGGCCGATATGATTATCCAGGAGTCGTATCCGGAATTGAAACCGCGATATTAAATGCAAATGGAGGAGCCATTGGTTCACTTGCATCGACCAGACCAGTATATTCAAATACGAATGAAGCTATAAATGTTGCATTCTATAATGCTCTTTTTCAGAAGAAAGGTAACAGATATCAAAGGTTAGGAGAAATCATGATGCCAACTAAAAATAAGAGTAATTCAGGTATTAATAACAGGAATTATTCATTATTAGGAGATCCAGCATTAACATTAAATTATCCGATAGAAGATATTGCACTTACCAAAGTCAATGGCATAAATGTTTCAGAGATGTTAAGTGATACGATTAAAGCGCTTGAAAAAGTTAAACTTGAAGGTGAGGTAAGATCTGCAGGTAGTATTGTTGAAAACTACAATGGAGTATTAAACCTAACACTTTACGATAAAAAGAATATAATTACAACAATAGAAAACCCAATCACAAGCGTCAGGTTGCAGAATAGTCTTATATACGACGGTCCAGCATCCATTAAGAATGGTAAGTTTTCATTAGAATTTGTTATTCCAAAAGATATTTCATACCAATACAGTAATGGTAAAGCCAGCTTTTACGCTAGCAATTCTCCCAATTTAAGAGATGCAGCAGGAGCCTCCTTTGATTTGATAATTGGAGGAACAAATAAAAATGCAGCAGAAGACAATACACCACCGGTTATTAAACCATATTTAAATGATGAATCTTTTGTTTTCGGAGGCACCACAGGTTCTAATCCCAAACTGATCATTAAACTATTTGATGAAAACGGAATAAATTTGGCTTCTGCTGGTATTGGTCATGAAATTTCAATGACAATTGATAATTCAAATGAAGTTATTACCCTGAATGAATTTTACAGCTCCGGTTTAGATGATTATAAAAATGGAACGGTGAATTATCCTCTTAAAGATCTTGCACCAGGCAACCATTCTATTAAAATAAGGGCATGGGATACTTATAATAATTCTGCTGAAGTATATCTGGAATTTGTTGTTGTTAACAATGAATCAATAAGCCTTCAGCATATACTCAACTACCCTAACCCTTTTTCAAACAACACGGAATTCCATTTTGATCATAACAGAGCGGGTGAAGATATAGACGTTATGATCCAGATATATACAGTTTCAGGGAAGCTTATCAAGACCATTTCAAACAGATTATTTTCAAGCCCAAGCCATGTCTCCGGGATCCATTGGGATGGCCGTGATGATTTCGGTGATAAAATAGGAAAAGGAGTTTATGTATATAAATTAAATGTCAAATCTCTCAGAGACGGTAATCATAAATTTAAATACCAAAAGCTAGTAGTTCTTAACTAATAATTGATTTAAAATTCTAATTTTGAAATTCAAATTCACACCAATGATAAAAAAAATATTTTTTAGCTTAAGCATTGTAGTATTAAGCACTCAAATATCCGATGCCCAAGTTAGTATAGGTGGGCAAGAAGGTAATCCAATAACGACGGCAACTCCATTCATGACAATTTCCCCGGATGCAAGGTCCGGCGCTATGGGCGACGTTGGCGCTGCAATTTCTCCTGATGCCAATTCAATATTCTGGAATCCAGCAAAATTAGCATTTGCTGAGAAAAATATGGGAGTCGCTATCAGCTATACCCCTTGGCTTAGAAAGCTTGTTAATGATATGTCCCTTTCATACTTATCAGGGTACAAAAAATTAAGGAAAGAAGAAGCTATTGGGATTTCAATGAATTACTTCAATCTTGGTAACATTACCTTTACTGATATTAATGGCAATGTAATGCAAGACTTTCGTCCCAAAGAGTTCGCATTCACAGGCTGCTATTCTAGAAAATTAAGTAAAACTCTTGGTGTTGCTGTTGGTCTTAAATACATACATTCCAACTTGTCCGGTAATATTTCTATCAATAGTGGAGGCGCAACAACTGCTGCCAAGCCAGGGAATACTGCTGCTGGAGATATAGGAGTGTATTTTAATAACGACTATATAATAAGCGGTACCAATACAAACATAGCACTTGGTGCTATGCTGTCTAATATTGGAGCAAAAATA
Source organism: Sporocytophaga sp. (assembly GCA_024707265.1). Taxonomy (GTDB): domain Bacteria; phylum Bacteroidota; class Bacteroidia; order Cytophagales; family Cytophagaceae; genus Sporocytophaga. The sequence goes on from JANQAB010000003.1 coordinate 1,221,871, forward strand.
TCTTATACCAATAGTAGTCAGAAAGACTTTATCCCCACCAGTTTAAGAGTAGGTACTGCAATAACTACAGAACTTGATCCATACAACAAAATTGTGTTCGCAATCGATGCTAATAAACTTCTTGTTCCCACCCCACCATTGAGAGATGACTCCACAGGGGCTATTATTAAAGGTAAAGACCCTGAAAGAAGTTTATTAAGTGGAGTATTTGGTTCATTTTCAGATGCTCCAGGAGGACTTAAAGAAGAATTGCAGGAAGTCATTTTATCAGGTGGTGTAGAATACTGGTACAATGATCTATTTGCTGTAAGAGGCGGGTATTTCTATGAGAATCCGCGTAAAGGCAACAGGAAGTATTTTACATTGGGATTTGGAATAAGATATCAGGTTTTTGGTTTAGACTTTGCCTACCTGGTTCCTGTTAGGTCGAACAATCCACTTGCTGAAACGTTACGATTTACATTGCATTTCAATTTCGAAAGCAAAAGTCAAAGAGATATTGAAACTATAACAGAATAATTGAAAGATGTTGATAAGAACGCAGGAGCCTGATTTAAACCAATTAAAATTTCACAATATTTTATTACCAAAGCACAACGAGCTTAATAATAAAATTCCATTTTATCAATTAATTTCAGGAGCTCAGGACGTTCTTAGACTCGAAATAATATTTAAAGCAGGAAGTTTATATGAGACGAAAGAAAGTGTAGCTCACTTTACCTCTAAGATGCTATCAGAAGGTACAACAGACTTTTCTGCCAAAGAAATACAGGAAAAGATTGCCTTCTATGGAGCGTTTATGGAACTAAATAGTGGCTTCGATAGGGCAGCACTTACTATATATTGTCTGGCACGCCACTTGGATAAATTATTACCTGTAATTTCCCAAATAATCACAGAACCAACGTTTCCCGAACAAGAACTGGAAACTGTAAAACTTATAAGCACCCAATCACTTCGAGTAAATCAGGAAAAAACAGCTTTTTTAGCTTCAGCAAGATTTCGAAAACTATTATTTGGGCAACATCCTTATGGAAGTTGCATGACTGAAGAAGGTATCAGTTCCATTTCAAGAGAAGACCTGATTCAATTCCATAAAAAATATTATGCACTAGGAAATGCTACAATCCTTATTACGGGAGGAGGAAATACAAATTACTTCGAACTAATTAACAAGCATTTCGGCATATATCAATTAAATAATAATACTCAGATATTTGATTCTGCAGCCAATTGGGGAAAACCCACGAAAGATCTCATTGTGAAAGAAAATTCGGTTCAATCTTCAATAAGGTTAGGTTGCCCACTTTTCACAATCAAACATAAAGATTATTTTAAGACATCTGTTCTAATAGAAATTTTAGGAGGTTACTTTGGCTCCCGTCTTATGAAAAATATAAGAGAAGACAAAGGGTATACTTATGGAATACACTCAAATTTTGCTGTCATGAGAAATAATGGCTATTTAGTTATAGGAACTGATGTAAATAAAGAAAATACAAAAGCAACTCTGGAGGAAATTTATAAAGAAATTAACTTACTGAAATCAGATACAGTTAATATAGAAGAATTGACTCTTGTAAAAAATTATTTAAAAGGTAGCTTTATTAATTCTATAAATACGTCTTATTCACAAGTAGACAAATTTAAGACTTTATTATTTAACGATTTGCCAACTAATTTTTACGAAAATTATTTTAATACACTGACCAAAATTACCTCTGAAGAAATACAAACAACAGCCATAGAATACTTAAACTTTGACAATTTTTACGAAGTCGTAGTTGGCAACCTATAAGAATAGACTATTAATTTATATCCACAAAAAAGTAAGCATCTTATTAAACCAATGATAAGATAAAACCTCACAAGTTTAATAATCCTATTATAAACTAACGGATCAATCGGAATTTCTGGGGGGAAAGTTAAAAAATCTTTATTTTGTACAAAGTTATGCAGAGTGAAGATTATAATTTAGTTAGTTTAGTACTCCCTTCAGGTCTCCTTGATTTCTTTTCAATAACCAAAGTTGCTCATACAGAAGAAGTACTGAATATTTATCTTGAAGAGAAAAACATAAAACCGGAAGAGTTTAAGACAAGCAAGCTCACCAGCAAGGGCTTTTTTGATGAAATAAAAGTTCAGGATTTTCCAATCAGAGGCAAAGATGTATTTCTTTTTATCAGACGCAGGAGATGGGAAGATGAGGAGGGATCGATCGTTTATCGGAACTGGGAACATGTAGCCAAAGGAACGCGAATGACAAAGGAATTCGCGGCTTTTTTAAAAGTTATATCTCGATTCCAGACCGGTAAGCTGTAAAAGCTTAGGAGGTTATTTTGGAGTTGATGGCAAACTTCTGGAAGAGCAATACAGAGATCATCTTAGCAATTTTCATTGCTGGGATCAACTAGAACATGCCGAGCAATGGATCCTTTATGAAGATAATCTTGGTCCATATTTAAGTATAGATGAAACAGCTCTTTCTCAGGGAGAGTTGTATACAGTTATCACTAATAAAGAAGCCAGAGGCCAAAAGGGATGTCTTGTAGCAATGATCAAAGGTACCAATAGCCAGACAGTACGTGAAGTTCTGAGCAGGATACCTGATTATAAAAGGCATAAAGTAAAAGAAGTAACTCTGGATATGGCAGCTTCAATGGAAAACATAGTCAAATATTCATTTCCTAAAGCTACTCTTGTTACAGATAGATTCCATGTTCAGAAGCTTGCATTTGATGGAGTGCAGGAAATGAGAATTCAGCTTCGCTGGGAAGCGATAGAACAAGAGAATAAAGAGTTTGAGCTCAGTAAAGAATTAGGGAAAAAGTTTATCCCGGATATTTATGAAAATGGAGATTCATTAAAACAATTGTTGGCTCGTAGCAGGTACTTGCTATTTAAGGCAAAATCAAAATGGACTCCATCACAAATACACAGAGGCGAAATTCTTTTCAAACTCTATCCATCGCTTGAAACGGCATACAATCTATCAATACAGTTAGGCAATATTTTTCAGACTGTAAAAGATAAAAGAGTAGCTTTTACTAAACTGGCTCAATGGTATGATAAGATAGAGAAAGCAGGATTTAAATCATTCATGACAGTGAAAAGATCGATTGAAGCTCACTATCCAACCATATTAAACTTCATTGATAACCGCAGTACCAATGCTTCCACTGAATCTTTTAATGCAAAAATCAAAGCCTCAAATCTGCTTTCAGAGGAGTAAGAAATGTAACTTTCTTTCTATTTAGACTTGCAAATATCTATGCTTGAATAAATTATATCACTCCCCAGGTTTTCCGATTGATCCAAACTAACTCAAGGACAATCAGGGATTAATTTTAAGAAGTTAAGAATAATAGGTATAAAATAAAAAAAGCTCTGAACAGATATCAGAGCTTTCTAATAATAAGGTTGGCGACTACCTACTCTCCCGGGTGTTATCCTAGTACCATCAGCGCCACGGGGCTTAACTTCTCTGTTCGGAATGGGAAGAGGTGAACACCCGCGCTATAATCACCATTAAGGTTTTTAATGCTTTTATTTATTTTTTGTGACTCTTAAACCTTCAGTTTAAGGTCATGACAACATCTGAGAAAAAGATATATACTATAACACACAGCGCTAACGGAAAGTTTACGGGTAATTAGTATTGCTCAGCTTAGGACATTACTGTCTTTACACCTGCAACCTATCAACGTCATCGTCTATGACGACCCTTATAAAGAAGCCTCATCTTGAGGTGAGTTTCGCACTTAGATGCTTTCAGCGCTTATCTCGACCGAACGTAGCTACTCTGCGCTGCACCTGGCGGCACAACAGATACACTAGCGGTTCGTCCAACCCGGTCCTCTCGTACTAAGGTCAGGTCCTCTCAAGCTTCTTACGCCCACAACAGATAGGGACCGAACTGTCTCACGACGTTCTGAACCCAGCTCGCGTGCCACTTTAATCGGCGAACAGCCGAACCCTTGGGACCTTCTCCAGCCCCAGGATGTGACGAGCCGACATCGAGGTGCCAAACCTCCCCGTCGATGTGAGCTCTTGGGGGAGATCAGCCTGTTATCCCCAGAGTACCTTTTATCCTTTGAGCGATGGCCCTTCCATGCGGAACCACCGGATCACTATATCCAACTTTCGTTCCTGATCGACTTGTCTGTCTCACAGTCAAGCACCCTTTTGCTATTGCACTCTACGCACGGTTACCAAGCGTGCTGAGGGTACCTTTGAAAGCCTCCGTTACTTTTTTGGAGGCGACCACCCCAGTCAAACTACCCACCATACATTGTCTCCCAAATGCTTGGGATTAGACTCCAAGTAAAGAAAGGGTGGTATTTCAACGTTGGCTCCCCGATACCTAGCGGCACCAGTTCACAGCCTCCCACCTATCCTACACATCCTTTACCCAGAGTCAATGTAAAGCTATAGTGAAGGTTCATGGGGTCTTTCCGTCCCGTTGCGGGTACCCGGCATCTTCACCGGGACTACAATTTCACCGAGCTCACGGCTGAGACAGCGCCCAGATCGTTACACCATTCGTGCAGGTCGGAACTTACCCGACAAGGAATTTCGCTACCTTAGGACCGTTATAGTTACGGCCGCCGTTTACTGGGGCTTCAGTTCAAGGCGTCGCATTGCTGCTAACCTCCCCCTTAACCTTCCAGCACCGGGCAGGTGTCAGGCCTTATACTTCATCTTTCGATTTCGCAAAGCCATGTGTTTTTGTTAAACAGTCGCCTGGGCCATTTCTCTGCGACCTCCCATCGCTGGGTAGGCTCCCCTTCTCCCGAAGTTACAGGGTTATTTTGCCGAGTTCCTTGGCCGTGATTCACTCGAGCGCCTCAGGATTCTCTCCTTGACTACCTGTGTCGGTTTGCGGTACGGGTTCCATTAAAATATGCTTAGAAGATTTTCTTGGAAGTCTGTTTAGGGTCATTATCCATTTGGCCGAAGCCTCACGGTACTATCACCTTCAGCAAGTCTTGCGGATTTTCCTACAAAACCTATACCTACTGGCTTTAACGCACACTTCCGTCCGTGCGCAGACCTTTCACTACTCCGTCTCTCCATCGCTCTTAATGCAAGTACTGGAATATTAACCAGTTGTCCATCGAATACACCTTTCGGCTTTTCCTTAGGTCCCGACTAACCCTGATCCGATTAACGTTGATCAGGAAACCTTAGTCTATCGGCGAATAGGTTTCTCACCTATTTTATCGTTACTTATGCCTACATTTGCTTTTCCAAACGCTCCAACAAACCTTACGATTCGCCTTCGCCGCGGTTTGGAATGCTCCTCTACCGATTGCATTGCTGCAATCCCAAAGCTTCGGTACTATTCTTGATGCCCGTTTATTATCGATGCTCTGCCGCTCGACCAGTGAGCTGTTACGCACTCTTTAAAGGAATTGCTGCTTCCAAGCAAACCTCCTGGCTGTCTCTGCAGCTGAACCTCCTTAGTTCAACTTAGAATAGATTTGGGGACCTTAGCTGTTGATCCGGGTTCTTTCCCTTTTGGACTGGGACCTTAGCACCCCAGCCCTCACTCCTGTGTATATCTGAAAGCATTCGGAGTTCATCAGGATTTGGTAGGATTTGACTCCCCCTAGTCCTATTGGTAGCTCTACCTCTTTCAGACTCGACCACAAGGCTGTTCCTAAAAACATTTCGAGGAGTACGAGCTATTTCTCAGTTTGATTAGCCTTTCACCCCTACCCACAACTCATCCGAAAACTTTTCAACGTTTACCGGTTCGGACCTCCATGCCGTGTTACCGGCACTTCATCCTGGTCATGGGTAGATCACAAAGTTTCGCGTCTACCCCCACTGACTGAACGCCCTATTCAGACTCGCTTTCGCTCCGGCTCCGATTATATATAATCTTAACCTTGCCAGTGAGGAGTAACTCGTAGGCTCATTATGCAAAAGGCACGCCGTCAGGGCAATAACCCCTCCGACAGGTTGTAAGCGTACGGTTTCAGGTTCTATTTCACCCCTTATTCAGGGTACTTTTCACCTTTCCTTCACAGTACTGGTTCACTATCGGTCTCTCAGTAGTATTTAGCCTTACCAGATGGTGCTGGCAGATTCAGACGGGGCGTCTCCAACCCCGCCCTACTCAGGATACCACTATATTACGCAAACTTACCTTGACAGGACTTTCACCTTCTATGGTCTACCCTTCCCATGTAGTTTAAGTTTATTTACGCAACAATGTCGTGGTCCTACAACCCCTAAATTGCCTTAACAATTTAGGTTTGGGCTATTCCGCGTTCGCTCGCCACTACTTACGGAATCACTATTTGTTTTCTCTTCCTCCCGGTACTTAGATGTTTCAGTTCCCGGGGTTCGCTTCCTTTCGGATGATATCCCTTCAGAATATCGGGTTTCCCCATTCGGACACCTACGGATCAATTCTTCTCAGCAGATCCCCGTAGTTTATCGCAGCTTGGCACGTCCTTCTTCGCCTCTGAGAGCCTAGGCATTCCCCATACGCCCTTAAGTAACTCTTCTCGTTATTTA
>JANQAB010000006.1:5000-711795 GCA_024707265.1 Sporocytophaga sp.
CTGGAGCAATACCTAAACCAGTACATGCCCCGGCCGCCATAGTGTTTGATGAAGTTACAAAAGGATAAGAACCAAAATCTATATCAAGAAGAGAGCCTTGGGCACCTTCAGCTAGTATGGTTTTCTTTTCAGCTATTAGTTGATTAATGAAATATTCACTATCAACGAAATTAAATGTTCTCAAATGATCGATAGCTTCAAAAAACTCCTTTTCAAGAGCCTCAAGATTGCTATAATCAAATTTGTAAAAGTCAAGGATTGTCTTGTGAGCATCTCTTAACTTTTGATATTTAGCTTTGAAATCTTCAGCAATAATATCACCTACTCTAAGTCCTTGCCTTGCTATTTTGTCTTGGTAAGTTGGGCCTATACCTTTTAATGTAGAACCTATTTTCTTTTTCGCCTTTGGAATTTTCTGAAGCCGCATCTAATAGCCTGTGTGTAGGAATTATTAGCTGAGCTTTTTTGGAAATGAACAGGTTCTTGTTAAAGTTAACGTTGTATTTTTTCAGACCATCAATTTCTTTTTTAAAAATGATAGCATCCAATACAACACCGTTACCGATGATATTTATAATAGAGTCGTGAAAAATTCCAGATGGAATTTGATGAAGCACATGCTTAATTCCATCAAATTCAAGAGTGTGTCCTGCATTAGGTCCACCTTGAAAACGAGCAACTACCTGATAACGCGGAGCAATAAAATCTACTATTTTACCCTTACCTTCATCTCCCCACTGAAGTCCCAACAAAATATCTACAGCCATTATTATTAATATTTATTTTTGAATAAGTTTTTGAATTGCTTCTTCCTGTGAATTAACTATTAAAAAAATAGCATTCAACTTGGTAATGATGAGTAATTTTTTAATTTGCTCTGAAGGGCTTACCAATACAACTTCTCCTCCTTTATTTCTAAACTTTGTCAGAATGGTTATTAAAACTCCAATACCACTGCTATTCATATACCTTATCTGAGAAAGATCAATGCTGCACAAAATAATTGATTCGTTTATTTTATCATTAACGAGATCAACTAATTCCATTCCATTCGTTTCTCCGATGAGATCTCCCTGAAGCTGAATTGACAAGATATTTTGCTTTACTTCTGAAGTATATTTCATTTTTCCTTAATTTCCTTTTTATTTTCGCATTGAGCGTTTATACATTCCCCATAAAGTATCAGTGAATGGTGTAGAACTTTAAAGTTCAATAATTCCCCAACCATCGTCTGTATATTATAAATTCTTGGGTCACAAAACTCTACAACTTTATGACATTCAGTACAAATTAAATGATCATGCTGCCGATATCCGAATGATTTTTCGTACTGAGCAAGATTTTTCCCAAATTGATGCTTACTAACAAGATCACATTCAACAAGAATATCCAATGTGTTATAAACAGTAGCTCTGCTTACACGATAATTCTTGTTCTTCATACTAATATAAAGAGATTCAACATCAAAGTGTCCTTTTCTAGTGTAGATCTCTTCTAATATAGCAAATCTTTCCGGGGTTTTTCTAAGCCCCTTATTTTCAAGGTATGCGGTAAATATTTTCCTTACCTCGTTAAAAATATTTTCGTTCGCCTGCTGCATAAAGCCTCCAAAGATACAAAGATAAATTTTTCTATCACAAGTCAAAACTCGAATAGTTTCAACTGTATCAAAAATATATATCTGATTTACAAATAAATACCTATTAATTAGGATTCAAAACGATTGACTGTAATTACATCCTGCACCTTTTTTAATTTCATAATGAGCTTATTAAGGTGTTTTGTGTCGTGAACAAATAACATGATTCTACCTTCAAACATTCCGTCCTCTGTTTCAATAGTGATACTTCTCATGTTTACTTTTAACTCATTGGAAATTATTCTTGTAATATCATTAACAATCCCAACTCTATCCATTCCATTAATTTTCAACCCAGTGAGAAATGCCAGTTCTTTTTGAGCAGTCCATTTGGCTTTTACTACCCTATAGCCATAGTGTGACATTAATTCAATAGCATTTGGGCAAGTAGTCCTATGAATTTTAATCCCCTCATTAACAGTTACAAAGCCAAACACATCATCTCCAGGGATTGGATTACAACATTTTGCTAGTTTGTAATCAATCTTTTCCATATCATCACCAATAAGCAGCAGATCTGCGTTGGGATCTCCGGATTTCTTTGGTTCCTGGGGTTTATGTTCAACAATTTCTTTCTTTTCAGGCTTCTTAACTTCTTTAGGCTCCTGAAATTTCTTAATTTCTTTAGGATCTATAATTCCTTTAGCGACATCATAATAGAGATCTAAAGGGAATTTCATATTAAAATAGCTCAGAAGTTGATTTAAAGTTTCAGCATTCAAATCAAGCTTCATTTGATGAAGCTTTCTTAATACAATTTCTTTACCGTCTGAAGCAATCTTCTTTTTTTCTTCCTTCAGACAATCTTTGATTTTGGCTCTTGCTTTTGAGCTAACGACAAATTTAAGCCAGTCTTCACTTGGCTTTTGCTTGCTTGAGGTAAGGATTTCAACCTGATCCCCATTATTAAGAATATAACTAAGAGGGACAAGCTTCTGATTCACCTTGGCACCAAGACAGTGCATCCCTATTTGAGTGTGAATTTCAAAGGCAAAATCAAGAGTAGTTGCCCCATGAGGTAAAATTTTCAGATCACCTTTTGGCGTAAAAACAAAGACTTCTTCATGAAAAAGGTTCGTTCTAAAATCATCCATGAATTCCAGAGCAGAAGAATCATTTGTTTCGATCAATTCCCTAACCTTCTTGATCCATTCTTCCAATCCTGATTCACTTTTACTTTGTGTAGCTTCCTTATACTTCCAATGAGCAGCATATCCCTTTTCTGCTATATCGTCCATTCTTTTGGTACGAATCTGTACTTCTACCCATTGACCTGATTTACTCATTACAGTAGTATGAAGGGATTCATAGCCATTTGCTTTAGGAGTACTAATCCAGTCCCTCAGACGGTCTGGATTAGGCTTGTAAAAGTCAGTCACGATAGAATAAGCTTTCCAACACGCTGCTTTTTCATTTTCGTAAGGGGTATCAATTATAACTCGAATTGCAAAAAGGTCATAAACCTCTTCAAAGGGTGTATTTTGTTTCCTTATTTTATTCCAAATGGAGTAAATGGATTTTGGACGCCCCTTAACAATGAAGTCAAAATTTGATTTATCAAGAGCTGTCTGCAACGGCTCAATGAAGTCTTTGATAAACTTATCACGTGCAGCTTTAGTCTCATTGATCTTTCTTGCGATACCTCGGTAAACTTCCGGGTCAGTATGCTTCAAGTACAGATCTTCCAGTTCCGTCTTAATTGCATACAAACCAAGACGGTGAGCCAAAGGAGCGTACAGATATATGGTTTCACTGGAAATTTTCAATTGCTTTTCCCTTGGCATACTGCCGAGCGTACGCATATTGTGAAGTCGGTCTGCCAGCTTAATCAAAATAACCCTCACATCATCTGACAGAGTAAGAATCATTTTCCGAAAGTTTTCAGCCTGTTGTGAACTTCCATGTTCAAAGACTCCTGAAATTTTAGTAAGTCCATCAATAATTCGGGCTACCTTTGGACCAAAATCTCTTTCGATATCACTTATCTCTAAATGGGTATCTTCTACTACATCATGCAGTAAAGCTGCAATGATTGAAGTCGTTCCCAATCCTATTTCTTCCACAGCTATTTGAGCTACAGCCAGAGGGTGATAAATGTATGGCTCCCCTGAGCGCCGCCTCATATCCTTGTGAGCCTGAAGAGAAGTAAAAAAAGCCTTTTTAATTATTTTCGCGTCGTCATCTTTCAAGAAGGGTTTGGCATGCCTTAATAACTTTCTATACCTGCGAATAATTTCTTTATTTTCCTTTTCAATATCTACCGTCTGCATGTCTCAAAAATACGCAAAACCTATTTTATTTAAACTTGAAATCACTGTAAATTCGTTCTACGGAAGTCAACTTGTTACGTTACAAATGTACATCAAACTACCTATCAGGCACTTAACATTAAAAAGAAAAAAAACTTAAAAAAAATGAAATATTTTCTTGCATGATAGATAATTTCTTTGCTACCTTTGCAGCGCAATTTTGAACAACAGAACAGTATTAAAGTTCAAAAAAGCGAATCAAGTTTGGATAACCAATGCGGATGTGGCGAAATTGGTAGACGCACTAGACTTAGGATCTAGCGCTGCGAGGCATGGGGGTTCGAGTCCCTCCATCCGCACTGAAACCCTCAGAATTAATCTTCTGAGGGTTTTTAAATTAAACACGGTACCTTATTGTTAATAGAATAAAATCGGACAAAAGTGGAAATTACATTAGAAAAACAAAGTGCCACCAATGCAACCTTAAAAGTGAATCTTAATGAGTCTGATTACAGACCTAAAGTTGCTGAAAAGGTAAAAGAGTACAGTAAGAAAGTCCAACTGAAGGGTTTCAGACCTGGAAAAGTTCCGACTTCTTTAGTTGAAAAAATGTATGGGAAAAGTATTTTGGTTGATGAAATCAATCAGATATTAAGCGATTCTATCACAAAATATATCAGAGAAAACAAACTTCCGATTATAGGTGAACCACTTCCTGATTCTGAGAAAACAGAAAATATTAACTGGGAGACCCAAAAAGAATTTGAATTTAACTATAATTTAGGTTTAGTACCAGAATTCAATCTGGACCTATCTCCTAATGTAAAACTCACTAAAAACAACATTAAAATTGAAGATAAGGTTGTTAACGAAACACTTGAGAATCTTAAAAATCAATTTGGGCAATCTACTAACCCGGAAGTTTCTGCTGAAGGAGATTTTATATATGGGGATCTGAAAGAAGAAAACGGTGACTTCGAATTTCAAAGTCTTATTCCTACAAACAAAATTAAAAAATCAGAGTTATCTAAGTTTGTAGGCCTGAAAATAGGCGATAAAATCACTTTTGAAATAGAGAAAACTTTTGATGATGTAGCTGATATAGCTTACGCTACAGGACTTTCTAAAGAAGAAGCTGAGCAAAAACAAGGAATATTTAGCCTTACTGTTACTAAAATCAGCAGATCAGAAGGAGCAGAATTAAATCAAGAGTTCTTTGACAAGGTTTTTGGCAAGGATGCAGTGAAGTCTGAAGAAGAATTCATGACTAAACTTAAAAGCACTATTGAAGAAAATTACGGAAGAGAATCTGATCTATTGATCAACCATCAGATCAGAAAACATTTTGTTGAAAATACTCAAATTGAATTACCATCAGACTTCCTGAAAAAGTGGTTGCTGGTTTCTAACAATGGCAAAATAACTCAGGAGCAGATAGACAACGAATTTGATTTATATCTTAAAGAGTTAAAATGGACTCTGATAAAGAATAAAATCAGCGAAGAAAACGACATTAAAGCTGAGAACGACGAGATCATTGGCAAGACAAAAGAAATGGTAAAACAGCAATTTGGAGGTATGGCATTTGGGGCGGAACTTGAAGAGACTTTTGACAAAATTGCAGATAACTATCTAAAACAAGACAATGGCAAAAACTACATAAAAATGTATGAGCAGCTTGTTAACGAAAAGGTTATTGAAACCGTAAAAACAAAAATATCTATAGCTGACAAGAGTGTAGATGTTGAAGAATTCAGAAAGATTGCAGAAGCTCAAGACTGACGTTTTGGCAACAATTTCTAATTGGTAAAGTTTTTGAAAGTCCTTTGTAAAAAGGACTTTTTTTTTTACATTTGTGCAACACTAATAAAAATGAAAATGATAAATAAGGAAGAATTCAGAAAATTCGCCATTAAGGATCAGAATATTGGCAGCAACGTAGTGGATCAATACATTAAACAAGTAGAGAGTACTGCATTTCCATACATAAATAATATGACTCCCAATATTGTTGAGGAAAGACAAATGAGAGCGACTGTCATTGACGTTTTTTCACGTCTGATGGCTGACAGAATTATCTTCCTCGGCACTGCTATAGATGATTATGTTTCTAACATTGTTGTAGCTCAATTACTGTTCCTGGAATCTGCTGATTCAAACAAAGATGTGATTATGTACATCAACAGCCCTGGAGGTTCAGTATATGCAGGTCTTGGTATTTATGATACAATGCAATACATCAACCCTGATGTAGCTACAATTTGTACAGGATTGGCCGCTTCAATGGGAGCTGTATTACTGTGTGGAGGAGCTGCTAATAAGAGATCGGCTTTAAAACATTCCAGAATAATGATTCACCAGCCACTTGGAGGCGTTCAGGGACAGGCATCTGACATAGAAATCACTGCCAGGGAAATTCTTAAATTAAAGAAGGAACTTTACGATATTCTTGTTCATCATAGCGGGAAAGACTACGAAATGATCGAAAAACATGCTGACAGGGATTACTGGTTAACATCTACAGAAGCAAAAGAATACGGAATAGTTGATGAAGTTCTATTCAGAACCAAATAATAAAACTTAATTTAAAAAACCTTTGTTAAAAATTGGGATGTTTTGAATCCTTACATTTTTAAGGTAAAAATGTCCCAATTTTAAATAGGGATGGAATAAGAAAAACAAAAATAATGGCTCAAATCACCTGTTCATTTTGCGGAAGATCTAAGAAAGATGTATCACTAATGATATCCGGGATACATGCTCACATTTGTGACAGATGTATCACACAATCTCAACAGATACTTTCCGAAGAAGTTAAAACCAAAAATAAAAACAGTGTCCCGAAGTTCAATCTGATCAAACCATCGGAAATGAAAAAATTTCTGGATCAGTTTGTTGTAGGACAAGACGAGGCCAAAAAGGTAATGTCTGTAGCTGTTTATAATCATTATAAAAGGTTAATGCAGCAACAGGAGGAAAATGATGTCGTGATTGAAAAGTCTAATATCATCATGGTAGGTGAAACGGGAACAGGAAAAACCTACATTGCCAGAACATTGGCCAAAATACTTCAGGTACCTTTCTGTATTGCCGATGCGACAGTACTAACTGAAGCAGGATATGTGGGAGAAGATGTTGAAAGTATTTTAACAAGACTACTGCAATCTGCAAATTATGATGTAGAGTCAGCTGAAAGAGGTATTGTGTACATCGATGAAATAGATAAGATTTCCCGTAAAGGAGACAATCCTTCAATCACGAGAGATGTAAGTGGAGAAGGCGTGCAGCAAGCACTTTTAAAGCTTCTTGAAGGAACACAGGTAAATGTCCCGCCTCAAGGAGGAAGAAAACACCCGGATCAGAAAATGATAGCGGTGAATACAGAAAACATTCTATTCATTTGTGGTGGTGCTTTTGACGGCATTTCTAAAATGATCGGAAGCAGATTAAACACTCAGCCACTTGGCTTTTCAAACAAAGAACAAACCTTTGTAGACAAAGAAAACTTACTTCAATATGTTACAGCTCAGGATCTAAAAACATTCGGTTTAATCCCGGAATTAATAGGTCGACTTCCTGTACTTACTTATCTGGAGCCTTTATCTAAAGAAACGTTGAGAATGATCCTAACTCAGCCCAAAAACGCTATTGTAAAACAATACAAGAAATTGTTTAAGATGGAAGATATTGAGATCGAGTTTGAGGAAGATGCATTAGATTTTATAGTTGAAAAAGCTGTGAATTTCAAATTAGGTGCGAGAGGCTTAAGATCTATATGTGAAGCAGTAATGACTGATGCTATGTTTGAACTGCCATCTCAGGATGAAATTAAAAAACTAGTAATTACAAGAGACTATGCTGTAGAAAAAATTGAAAAATCTAAATTCAATAAACTGAAAGCAGCATAAGGAAGTTATAAGTTTTAAGTTATAATAAATGAAAAAGGGCTTCTCTGTAAAAGCCCTTTTTCATTTTTATCGAATAATCATTTGGTTATTTTTCATTCAGATATTTCACCATTAATTCCGCGGCTCGTTTTGAAGCTCCGGGCCCCTCAAGGATCTCTTTTATCTTTTGATACCCATTCAACTGTCCTTGCCTTTCCTCTCCGTATATAATCTTTTTCAATTCTGAAATTAAGTTAGATGGGGTAAAATCTGATTGAATCAGCTCTTTTACTACTTCATATCCTGCAATGAGATTAACAAGGGATATAAACTTAACAGTAATAAGGAATTTAGCAATGTTATAAGTGATTGCACTTGTTTTATAAACAACTATCTGAGGCACTTCAAACAATGCAGTCTCCAGTGTTGCTGTACCAGATGTTACAACTGCTGCTTTAGCATGTGATAATAAATTATAGGTTTCATCAAAAATAACAGCTACCCTACCCTCTCTTTTAAAATTATCGTAGTAAGTCAAAGGTAGATTTGAAACACCTGCTACAACAAATGTAAAATCAGGAAAAGATGGCAGAACGGAAACCATATAATGCAATGTTGCTTCCACTTCTTGTCTTCTACTACCGGGAAGAACTGCAATAAGCTGTTTCCCTTCCAGGTTATGTTTATTTAAGAAATCAGGATCGGGCTTAAAATTTGCGACAGCATCAAACACAGGATTTCCAACATAATCAACATTAAAATCAAACTTTTTATAGAAGTCTTTTTCAAAAGGAAGGATTACAAACATTTTGTCTACAACCTTCTTGATTTTATTAGCCCTGCCTTGATTCCAGGCCCATACTTTTGGGGTAATATAATAATAGACTTTAATTCCTTGTGATTTTGCAAAAGCCGCAATCTTTAAATTGAACCCTCCAAAATCGACTAGTATAAGGACGTCCGGCTTATAGGAAAGAATATCAGCTTTAGTTTTCTCCAAAATCTTGTTTATGGCATTTAGGTTTTTAAATACTTCCCAAAAGCCCATAAATGCAATATCTTTAAAATGAGAATATAGAGTTGCTCCTGTATTGGAAAGGTAATCCCCTCCAATTCCCCTAATTTGAGCATTGTTATCGAGCTGTTTAATTTCTTTGCAGAGATTAGAAGCATGAAGATCTCCTGATCTTTCACCGCATATTACATAATACTTCATATGGATAGTCCTCTATTCTCCATAATATTCCACAAAGTTTCTCGGTGTCTCATAAAGAGTGATGCAATGCAATCTTGCCTGAGATATAGATTTAATTTCTTTATCAAGAATTTTCCAAATCTCCATTGCCAGAATTTCTGTGCTGGCCATTTTCCCAAGCATAAAATCTACATCGAGATTCAAATTTTTATGGTCAAGCTTTTCTATAACTTCACTTCGAATGATTTTGCTTAACTTTTTTTAAGTCTATTACAAAACCTGTGTCTGGGTCTGGTGTTCCTTTCACAGTAACAGTCAAATCAAAATTATGTCCATGCCAGTTTGAATTCGCACAAGGACCAAATACCTCCTTGTTTTTCTCCTCTGACCAATTAGGATTATACAGCTTATGGGCTGCATTAAAATGTTCTTTTCGCGAAACGTAAATCATCAATCTTTTTCTAACAGATTATTCAGGAAAAGGAATAATTCCTTTTGTGTAGCAAATATACGAAGAAAGGAATTCCCAAAAACGAAGTAATTATTCCGATTGGCAAACCGGCTGGTGGATAGCCTAATCTGGCCACATAATCACATCCAAGAATAAATAAACCACCTATCCACGAGGCATACAGAATATTATACCGTCCGGTAATTCCAAACAAGGCTCTGACAAAGTGAGGAATAAACAAACCGACAAATCCAATAGGGCCGGATGTTGACACTGCAAACCCTGTATTTAAACTGATAAAAATCAAAATAAACCATCTGAGTTGTGAAACTTTTAAGCCTAATGTGTATGAGCGACTCTCGCCCAAAAGCAAAATATTTATGTGTTTTTGGAAAAATAAAAATATAAAGTTTGAAATAACTAAGGTAATGCCTAATAGGGGAATAAAATCCCAACTTGCCCTTTCAAAACTCCCCATACTCCAGAAAATTACTGCTTTTAGCTTACTTTCTGTATCAGAAAAAAAGATTAATAAACTGATGAGTGCGACAAGGAAAGAGGACAATGCAACCCCTCCAAGCAACAATTTAGCAGGATTTATATGCCCTTTTTCATAAGCAAGGGTAATTACTAACAGAGACACTCCCGCTGCACCGGCAAAAGCAAATACAGGTGTCATCTGGAATCCGAAAATCGTAAATGGCACTAATCCAATATAAACCAAATTAGCTCCAAGGGAAGCACCAGAAGCTGTTCCCATCAGATATGGATCGGCAAGTGGATTATTGACCATGATCTGGATTAAATATCCACTAAAGGCAAGCGCTGCACCAACAAGAAAGGCAAGGATTACTCTCGGAAGTCTTAAGTTTATCAGAACATAATGAACATCATTACTTCTATCGTAATTGAGGATACATTCTTTCAAATCATTAAGAGTAATGCTGTAAGTCCCTATACTTAGAGAAAAAAACAGTAAAGCGATCGTGCATATGAACAATAAAGGAACAATCAACTTACCTGGCATTATTCGAAATGTTTTTAAGTTCCATTACAGCTTCTAAAATTCTGGGTCCGGGCCTGGATTGTAAATCCTCCGTAATCTTGAAGATAGCTTTGTTCCTGTAACAATTCAGCCTTCTCAATTCTGGATAAAGATTAAAAAAATCCTTTTCATAATCTCCAAATCCACAAAACATAATGTCAGGATTTTTTGATAAAAGAAATTCCCGGCTCACTTCCGGAGAAGTTTTCTTAAATGAAGAGTCTATAATATTATTAAACCCTGCAATTCTGAGTTTATCAGTCATAATGGAATAATATCCATGAACGTAAATTGGAGCATTCCAAATAATATTTATAGCAGAAGGCATTTGCCCGACATTTTTCCTTAATAAACTATCTTTTACCAGCATCAGTGAATCTACCAGTAAATCAGCTTTTTCTACAACACCGCATATTTTACCAGCTTCTCTTATTCCTTCAAATACTTCATCTACGGTTTTAAAATTCTGAACATAAACAGGAATACCCAAGGCTTCTATCCTTTCTATGTCATCTATTGAAGTTATACCGTCAAGAGTTAAAACCAAATCAGGACGAAGCTTTATCAGACCTTCTATATCAAGAGGATAGTTATTTACAACAGGAAGTTTTTCAACAGATATAGGATAGTTGCAGTTTTGTGTCCTCCCTACCATTTTTTCAGGACATATACTAGCAAGGATTTCAGTGGAAGAAGGACAAAGACCTAGTACACGACTGACATTTACTGGTACATGCAGTTCACTGCCAGGACCACTTTCAACATTTTCATTTGAGTTAATAGTCTTTTCCTTATGCGTTTTACATGCAAGGGAAACAGATAAAGAAAAAATCAGCAATAGCAAATAAACCTTTTTCACCCTCTATATCGTTCTTTTTTTTGTAAATTTAGCCTTTCTTAAAAATTCACCCTACAAAAAGAAACTATTTGTTTTATGATGGTTGTGACCGGAGCAGCAGGATTTATAGGCAGCTGCCTTATCAGTAAATTAAATGCTGAAAACTTTAATTATATAATTGCTGTAGATGATTTCAGCAATGAAGAAAAAAATAAAAACCTGGTTGATAAAAAGATACAGGAAAAAGTACACAGAGATGATTTTTTCAACTGGCTTGATAAAAACTATGAACATGTTGAATTCATCTTTCATATTGGAGCTCGAACAGATACTACAGAATTCAACAAAGAAATATTCGATAAACTCAATGTTGAATATTCTCAAAAAATTTGGAATGCATGTGTGAATTACCAAATTCCGTTAGTATATGCATCTTCTGCTGCTACATACGGGCTTGGCGAACTTGGATATGAAGATAATGAAGCGATCATTCCAAAACTTAAGCCATTAAACCCTTACGGAGATTCCAAGAATGATTTTGATATTTGGGCATTGAATCAACCTAAGAAACCTTTTTTCTGGGCTGGCCTTAAATTCTTCAATGTTTACGGGCCTAATGAATACCATAAAGGCAGAATGGCCAGTGTCATATTCCATGCTTTCAACCAGATCAGCGCAAGTGACAAGATGAAACTTTTCAGATCTCATAATCCCGAATTTAAAGATGGTGAACAAATGAGGGATTTTGTCTATGTAAAAGATGTTGTCGAGGTGATCATGTTTCTGATGAGAGACAGAAAACATTCGGGCATCTATAACCTTGGAAGTGGAAAAGCCAGAACATTTCTTGATCTGACCAAATACACCTTTAAGGCAATGGACAAAAAAGAAGATATCAGTTTTGTTGACACTCCGGCAGATATTCGTGACAAATACCAGTATTTTACTGAAGCCAAGATGGAGAAGTTAAAAGCTGCCGGTTATTCAAAACCATTCCATACCCTTGAAGAAGGTGTTAATGATTATGTTAAGAATTACCTTATCAAGAAAACCTATTATTAAAATAAAAAATAGCAGAAAGCTTAATTCTGATGGATCCTCAAAGTCTTTTATATATTATTCTTGGAATATTAACTTTTGATTTTGTACTTGAACAGGTACTTGATTATTTAAATCTTAAACATCAAAAAACAGATTTACCTGAGGAATTAAAAGACTTATATACTGAAGAAGAGTTTAAGAAGGCACAGGATTATTATAAAGCCAATGCCAGATTCAGTTTTTTATCCAGCACATTAGGCTTTCTGCTTATTATCATTGTTATTCTCACAGGAGCTTTTGGATGGCTGGACAAACAATTAAGTTTAAAATTTCAGAATCCAACGGCATTAGCATTAGTATTCTTTGGGATACTCTTTCTTTTTTCAGATATCATCAATATCCCTTTTTCATTGTATAAGACTTTTATTATTGAAGAAAGATTCGGATTTAACAAAACCACCATCAAGACATACCTCCTGGACAAATTAAAAGGATATTTTATTGGTGGTGTTTTGGGTGGTTTACTGATATGGCTTTTTATCTTCATGGTTACGACTATTGGACCAGGCTTCTGGCTTTACTTCTGGATTATTTTATCGGTAGTAATGCTTGTGATCAATATGTTTTATACAAGTATATTTGTCCCGCTTTTCAACAAGCTTACTCCTCTTGAGGCTGGAGATCTCAGAAATTCTATAGAAGAATATAGCAAAATCAATAACTTCTCTTTAACCAATATCTTTGTCATTGATGGATCCAAAAGATCTTCTAAAGCAAATGCATTTTTCTCCGGTATCGGACCAAAGAAAAAAGTGGTACTTTATGACACGCTGATTAACAATCATACTAAAGAAGAGCTCGTTGCCGTGTTAGCGCATGAGATCGGACATTTCAAGAAAAAACATATTATCACAGGACTAATCCTTGGGATTATACAAACCGGATTTATGCTTTTCCTTCTCTCCTACTTCATCTTTAATAAAAATTTATCAGAGGCTTTGGGGGCTGATCATTTAGCAATCCACATTAACTTAATTGCCTTCGGAATTTTATATACTCCGATTTCCCACATTACAGGTCTTTTAATGAATATTGTTTCGAGGAAAAATGAATATGAAGCAGATCGTTTTGCTGCAGAAACCTATAGTAGTATAGCTCTTCAAGAAGCCTTGAAAAAACTATCAACCAAAAACCTAAGCAACCTTACTCCGCATCCGGCTTATGTGTTTATGCATTATTCACATCCTCCTTTATTATATAGATTGAGGGCTCTAAAGCAAGTTCAATAAATTATTCATTAATGAAATTATTACTTATAGATAATTTCACAAGCTGTGAGACTTACAAAGCTGATTGCATAAAACGTTAAAAATTTAAAGCAAGATTCTTTATTTAATCTTTTTCAGAACAAACTATATTGAAACTAATTATTGCTTTATTGTTTTCGATTTCAGCAAAAAATAAAACTTTATGAAACTTGCCAGAACTATACTCCTTTCTTTACTGGGTTTTCTGCTTTTAATCTTTATCGTAGCACTATTCTTTCCTAAAACTTATTCAGTTCAGCGAAGTATTGTAATCAAGCAACCCGCGGAAAAGCTATACAAAGAAATTTCTGATTACAACGATTTTAAAGACTGGAATCCCTGGTCTGAAAGTGATCCCACAACTAAGAAAATTGTAGAAGGGCAACCTTCAAAGTCAGGTCACAAATATAGTTGGGAAGGTGAAAAAACAGGTAAAGGCTACATGATCATTACAGAGACAAAGAGACCTACCATGATTCATTCAAAGCTTTCAACTCTGACACCTATGGAATCTGAATCTGAGGTTTATTTTACTATTGAACCAGTTGAAGGAGGCACCAAAGTGACCTGGAAAAATGAAGGGAATTTAGATTATCCTATTGGAAGATATTTGGGTTTTATGGTAAAAGACATGCTTGAAAAAGATTTTGACAAAGGATTGGAAAATCTTAAACAGTATGCAGAGAAGCATTAATACCCCTCTGCCTATGTTTATTATGTCAATTTGATATCATGAGATAACAGCCTTAATGCATTCAAAACATATTCAGTGGTATGAAGGGAACATTTAGGAATCCCCTCAGGTCCGACTAATCGGCAATCTTTTCCCCGGCTGCTAACCACTTCATGATAACATCCTGCATATTCACAAGGTTGCTGCAGAAATATTTTATTCTTATGATCCAGGTGTCTGTATTCCGGATTGACTGACCCAAAAAATATGGCAGAAGGTATCTCAAAACACCCTGCTATATGACTTGGTCCTGAATCCAGTCCTACAAATAAGGAGGCATTATAAACAAGTGACATCACCTCTCTCATATCCCTTGTTTTATACCATTCTCCATAAAGGTCTTCTCCATTTTTAGATATCTGAATTACTTTCAACCCTAACCCTTGAATATATTTAACAACTTCTTTCCAATCTATTCCATAAATATTTCTATGATTTAATGGATTTTTGTCGATATGAAGCACTGCATAATTCTCAGGAATCATTCTTTTCTTCTCTTCTTCGGATAAATATATTTTCGGAAGAGATAAAGATTCATCTTTAATTTTTGCTGCTTTGAAGTAAGCTTTTAAAACATGTGTTTTAGGTGATTTTTCATATGCCATGTCCAGCTTAATTATCTTCTTTGCAAACCCCAGGAAAGGCAATACTTTCAGCAAATTCTTTTTTCCATTTAGGGACAGGCTTATTTAAAAGAAGATATGGACTGGGATAATTCTCAAAAACCTCTGGATAATTGGTTATAACATTCACATACTGGTTCTTTGAAACGAGATAACGGATTACAGGCTCTGTCCATAAAACATCTCCGAATGCATTAGCCCTATAGATATGAATCATGCTCTTAAAACAAAAAATGTAGTTGCTTGATAAATTGATAATATTATTGATAACGATCAAAAATAAATATAATGTAAATATTCTTTACAGAAAAACGAACAGAATTTAAAATCCTTCTTCTAGTATTCTCTATGACTAAAAGAAGATCGTAAATAAAATTATACCACCTAAATTAAGAGGTTTCAAATAAATTCTTTTTGCTTTGAATAGGTTAATAAATCATTGATCCCTTCTGAAATTTTTAGAATATCCGGCAATACAGCATTTTCTAATCCAATATTTACCGGTAATCCAGGAACATTCAAGGCCCCGACTGTATAAATAGGCGCTTTCAGATATTCAAAACAGAATTTCTGAATACGACCAGCAAGTGCTTGAATAAATGAATTTTCCACAGAGGCCTCACTTAATAACAAACACCTTCCTGATCTTTTAACCGCCTTAAAAATCAAACTTTCATCTAATGGATATAATGTCCTGAGGTCAATGATTTCAACTTTATCCTTGAAGAGTTGGGCTGCTTCTTTTGCCCAGTAAACTCCAAGTCCATAAGTAATGATAGTAACACACTCCGGATTTTCAGTTTGTAATACCAGATTAGCCTTTCCTAGTGGGAGTACGTAGTCTGCATCTGGCTCGACCATAATTGCATCTTGAGTTCCGGGAATTTTACTTCTATAAAGTCCCTTATGCTCCAGCATAATAACTGGGTTCGGGTCTATAAATGCAGCTTTCATCAACCCTTTGATATCCGCAGCATTCGAGGGATAAACTACCTTTATACCTTTTATTGTCAACAGTAAGGATTCAATACATCCGGAATGGTAAGGGCCTCCTCCAATGCTTGTTCCTACGGGTATTCTTATCAAAGTTCTTATAGGAAATTTGCCATTGCTGAGATAGCAAGACTTTGACACTTCCGTAATCAGTTGATTCATTCCCGGATATAAATAGTCAGCAAATTGAATTTCGACAATCGGCTTAACTCCAATTGCAGAAAGACCTGCTGTCGATCCTATGATAAAGGCCTCCTGTATTGGTGTATTAAAGACACGATCATTACCAAATTTACTTTCAAGTGTTGCTGCTTCACCAAACATCCCCCCCAGTCTTTTTTCCGACATCCTGACCGTAATAAATACATTCAGGGTTTGCTTCCATAATCTCTTCAACTGCATGTAATGCACTTTCAACCATAGAAACCTTAGACTTATTCGCAGGAGTACGATTACCTTTCTCAACAAATGCAGTAGTGGGTGCAAAGACGTTATCCAAGACAGTTATCGGATCCGGATCGTCAGCATTCTGTGCTTTCTTAAAACTATCAAGAACTTCATTTAATGCTTTTGTCTCCAATCGCTTCAATTCATCTTCAGGAACACCCATCTCAATCAGCCTGCGTTTCAATTTAAATGCAGGATCATTCATGGCGTGTCTGGCAAGATTGTCCTCGCTTCTATATACTTCCATACGGACATTGGAATTGTGATGTCCAAGCAAAGGAACAGTAGCATGTACAAGTATAGGAGATCTCTTCGAACGAACATAATTCAATGCCTTGGTCATTCCTTCAAAAGACTCTTCAAAGTCACTTCCATCAATATGCATTCTGTTAAGCCCTTTAAAACCTCCTGCAAAATCATAGGCATCCATTGCTCTGCTTTCCTCGCTGGTGACTGAAATACCCCAGCTATTGTCCTGTACCAGAAACAAAATTGGTAATTGTTTTAAGGTTGCAAATTGTAATGCTTCACTCACTTCTCCTTCTGTCATGCTATCATCCCCTAAGGAACATACCACAACAGGTGCCTCATTGGCTGGTCCTTTTTTTTAACAACGGAGATTGAATCTTCTCAAAGTATTGCATTCCCAATGCAACACCTGTAGCAGGAATGGTTTGCATACCTGTAGCACTGCTTTGATGTGGGATCTTTGGTTTGTCCTCCCTTTTGCTGCTTGGGTGACAATAATAGGTTCTACCTGCAGAAAACGGATCATCCTTTTTAGCCAGAAGCTGAAGCATCAATTCATAAGGAGTAAATCCCATAGACAGCATTAAACTATCATCCCGATAATATGGTGTAACAAAATCACAAGGTAATAGCTGAAGTCCTGTAGCAATCTGAATAGCTTCATGTCCTCTGGAAGAAGCATAAATATATCTGAAAATTTCTCTTTCACGGTCGTATAGCTTAGACATGTGAATTGAAAGCTGTATATATTTATATGCAGATAATAATAATTGCTTCTTTTCCATAGGGTAGAATAATATTAAAAGTTATAGAGTTTATAGCTCTTATATATTAGACTTCCAATAGGATAAATTTGTTGGAAAAAATATGCGGTCGCTTTTTCAGCAAAAAAAAATCTAAAAAACTAAAAAAAAACTCCGGTAATCCGGAGTTCTTTAGATGATTGATCTATAAAATTTTAAACTCTATCCTTCGGTTAACTTGCCTGTTTTCATCTGAAGTATTTGGTAACAAAGGAACAGTTTCCCCATAACCTTTATATTTCATTCTTGGAGCTGCTACACCCGATTTTACTAAATAATCAAATACTGATTTGGCCCTATTCGTACTTAAGGTAAGATTATCTTTATCGGCACCTACATCATCCGTATGCCCCCCAAATTCTATATTCACTTTAGGATTTTGCTTTAAGAATATACTGATTTTATCCAGCTCTGTTTTTGACTTCTCCTCAAGTGCAAAAGAACCTGAAGGGAAAAATATATTATTCAAAACAACAGCTGCACCTGATTTCACTGGATCCAGATAAACATCTAAAGCAAGAGCATCAAACACTTTCGGGTTATTAAAATCAAAATGTACACTTTTAAACATATAACCTGGCTTGCTAACATGCAAGGCATACTCTGACCCTTCTGTTAATACGATTAGATAACCACCGTTAATGCTATCAGATTTTACCCATTGATTAACCTTTCCTGTTTTCAAATCAACAAGTTCAATTTTTGCTCCCAGTGGTTTTTTAGTAACAGCATCAAATATTTTTCCTTTGGAATAAGTACTCTTGTGCTTTTCCTGAATTTGCTCAGGAACATCAAATTCATAAAGAAATGCTTTGGATACACGCATATCCTTTTTCTCATATACAGTGTAAAATCCCTTTTTGCTGTCGCAGGTAATAAATATGGTAGCATCGTTGCTAGGACCATTAAGAGGATATCCCAGGTTTACAGGTTCAGACCAGCTTGAATCTTTTAACTCTGAAGTAAAGATATCTAACCCTCCCATTCCCAGATGATAAGAGGATGAGAAATAGAGGCTTTTACCATTCGCATGAATAAAGGGCGCCACTTCTCTACCTGAAGTATTTACTGGTTTTCCAAGGTTTTTGGCTGGAGACCATTCGCCATTTTCATCCATCTTAGTGAACCAGATATCTTCTTTTCCAAAACCTCCCCTTCTGAGAGAAGAAAAATAAATAGTTTTGCCATCAGCAGAAATCGTGGGTTCGGATTCCCATGTAGGAGAATTGATATTTCCACCTAGATTTATAGGTTCGGTCCATGCATCTCCGTTTTTATACGATATATATAGATCGCATGAGCCAAAACCGTCTTGCCTGTTACATGATGTAAACACAAGCACTTTGCCATCTCCTGACAAGGTAGCTGCGCCTTCATTAAACTTTGTATTGATATTAGTTGAAATGGAATAAGGATCGGACCATTCACCATTTACTTTATCAGAGACAACAATATCCTCATCGTCTTTTTTGAGTGAGACCATCTTTTTTATAATAGATGATTGTTTGCTGATCGGCAGTAAGGACAGGATATCCATGAATATAAAACCTGTTAATTTTAGGGCTCATCACGACAGGTTTAAACGGCAATGGATTCTGCTTAGCCTTAATACCGAACTCAACCTTAGCCAAGAGCTGGGTAGCTTCCTCAGTTATTTTTTTGTCATTAGGTTTCAGGTCCAGCATCATCTGAAAATACTTTTTGGCAGATTCATAATCACCATCGTTAAAGTAAAATTCAGCTGCAGTATAGTATCCGAAATAAAATCTTTTATCATTTGGCAAGATAGCGGCTGCTTTATAAAAATGCTGCTTTCCTTCTTCTGTATTTCCAAGTAGCTTTAATATGCCACCAAGTTTATAGTGGGCTTCCACAAACTGAGGGTCTTTAGCAATAGAAGCCTCAAGTGCTCTTATGGCTTCGTTAAACTTACGGAGACGGACAAGCTCTTCAGCTTCCTGAAAAAGACTAATGGCTTTTTTATTTGTAGAGCTATAGTTTTGACCGAAAGTAGCAGATAAAGAGAAAAATAGAAGAAACAGAAAAGAAAAGAAGATCTTTGATTTCATAGATTCATTAAGGGATGTTCATGAACTTGTGAATCTGTAACGAAATATTCCATTGAGGATTACTTTTTACATATTCAATAATAAGCGGAAGCACTTCATTTTGTTTGGACCATTCCGGCTGCAGATAAAGCTTGCATTCAGGTTTTACCTGCCTGGCAAACTGCTCCGCCCATTCAAAATCAGATTTATTAAAAACGATAATTTTGAGCTCATCTGCATTTTCTATAACAGATTGATGAGGAGCTTTAAACTTTTTAGGAGAAAGGCAAATCCAGTCCCATTTTCCGGAAAGAGGGTAAGCACCACTGGTTTCAATATGAGTTCTGAACTGAAATTGTTTTAAGGATTCTGTTAATTGCGCTAAGGGATATATCAAAGGTTCTCCACCTGTGATTACAGCCACTCTTCCGGTATGAACAGATGCGTACTTAGCAATTTCTTCAACTGAATAGACAGGATGTCCTTTTATTTCCCAGGATTCTTTTACATCACACCAGTGACATCCTACATCACACCCTGCAAGCCTGATAAAATATGCAGCATGCCCCTGAAAAAAACCTTCTCCCTGGATAGTATAAAAAGATTCCATCACCGGAAGGATGGAACCTGAATGTTCTAATATTTTATTAAGATCTTGATTGATAGACATCACCCTTTGCCGAAGCAAGTGTATTTAATAAAAGAGAAGCAATAGTCATTGGCCCTACACCACCAGGAACCGGAGTTATATAGCTGCATTTAGGAGCGACTGCTTCAAAGTCTACATCTCCTTTAATAGCATAACCTGCTTTTTTAGAAGCAT
This sequence comes from Sporocytophaga sp., assembly GCA_024707265.1. GTDB lineage: Bacteria > Bacteroidota > Bacteroidia > Cytophagales > Cytophagaceae > Sporocytophaga. The sequence goes on from JANQAB010000006.1 coordinate 25,372, forward strand.
CAGGAACCCTGGTAGTCCCTACATCTATAATCACAGCACCCTCTTTTACCATATCTGCTTTGATCAATCCTGGTATACCTACGGCAACAATAATGATATCCGCCTGACGAGTATAAAAAGCAAGATCAACGGTATTTTTATGGCAAAGAGTCACTGTAGCATTTCCAGGCTCACTATCTCTAGCCATTAAGATACTCATTGGAGAACCAACAATGTTGCTTCTACCCACCACGACACAATGTTTCCCTTTAGTATCGATTCCATAACGTTTTATAAGCATCAAGATACCGTTGGGGGTTGCAGAAATATGAGCTGGTAGTCCTTTGTTCATCCTTCCAATGTTTACAGGGTGAAACCCATCAACATCCTTTTCCGGACGAATTCTTTCAGTTACCTTTTCTACTGAAATATGCTTTGGTAGTGGAAGCTGAACGATCAATCCATCTATTTCAGGATCATTATTTATTTCTTCTATTTTGGCAAGAAGCGTTTCTTCCGAGACACTGGATTCATAGGTAATAAGTGTAGATCTGAAACCTACCTCTTCACAACTTTTAACCTTGCCACCAACATAAGTGTGACTTGCCCCATCATCCCCCACAAGTATTGCCGCCAGATGCGGAATTTTACCTCCGTTATTTTTTATATTCTCTACAGCTACTGCTATTTCCTGTTTAATTTCAAGCGAAACTTTTTTTCCGTCGATCAGTTGGGTAGTCATTTTTAATTCACTCATTGGTATTCGAAACAAATAATATTAGTCAATTTTAAGGACAAGCCATAAATGCCTCCTGAGGTATTTCCACATTACCCACCTGTCTCATTCTCTTCTTACCTTTTTTCTGCTTTTCAAGAAGTTTTCTCTTACGGGAGATATCTCCACCGTAACACTTCGCCAAAACGTCTTTTCTTAATGCTTTTACAGTTTCTCTGGAAATGATTTTTGCACCAATTGCCGCCTGGATTGCGATCTCAAATTGTTGTCTTGGAAGGAGTTCTTTCAGTTTTTCGCACAATTTTTTACCCCAATCATATGCTTTATCTCTATGTACAATAGCAGAAAGTGCATCAACTTTTTCTCCATTGAGCAGAATATCAAGTTTTACCATCGTAGACTCACGGTATCCAATCAATTCATAGTCTAGTGAAGCATAACCTTTAGAAACCGTTTTCAATTTGTCAAAGAAATCAAATACCATTTCAGAAAGAGGCATTTCAAAGATCATTTCTACTCTGTCAGTAGTCAGATAAACCTGATTTCTCAGCATACCTCTTTTCTCCATGCAAAGAGTCATAATAGAGCCAATGTATTCAGATTTTGTAATGATCTGTGCTTTGATGAAGGGTTCTTCTATCCGGTTAAGTTTTGAAGGATCTAACATTTCTGAAGGAGCATTTACAATATGTTTATTACCGCTATTGTCAAATGCGTGAAACGACACAGAAGGAACAGTAGTTATAACAGTCTGGTCAAATTCTCTTTCCAAACGTTCCTGAATAATTTCCATGTGTAGCATTCCAAGGAAACCGCAACGGAAGCCAAATCCTAATGCTGCTGAAGTTTCAGGTTCCCAGACAAGGGATGCATCATTCAGTTGAAGTTTCTCAATAGCTTCTCTTAAATCCTCATAATCACTTGTTTCAACCGGATACACTCCGGCAAAAACCATTGGTTTTACATCTTCAAAACCAACAATGGCTTCTTTTGTAGGATTATCAAAGCTTGTTATTGTATCACCAACTTTGACCTCTTTCGCACTTTTAATACCAGAGATAAGATACCCCACATCACCTGCTTCAATCAACGCACGTGGTTCTTTTTCAAGTTTTAAAATGCCTATTTCATCAGCATGATAGACGGTATCTGTAGCTACGAATTTTACTTTATCTCCTTTTTTGATTGTTCCATTTAAAACTCTGAATATTACTTCAATACCTCTGAATGAATTATAAACTGAGTCAAAAATCAGAGCTTGTAAAGGAGCTGTTTTATCTCCTTTGGGAGCTGGAATTCTCTCAACTATTGCTTCAAGCACCTTGTCTACTCCGGTTCCGTCCTTACCGCTGGCAGGAATAATTGATTCTCTTAAGCATCCAACAAGATCTACCATTTGATCCTTTACCTCTTCAGGCATAGCACCAGGAAGGTCAATTTTATTTAATACCGGAATTATTTCAAGATCGTGCTCAAGTGCAAGGTATAAATTTGAAATAGTCTGAGCCTGAATACCTTGAGATGCGTCTACTAAAAGTAAAACACCTTCACAGGCAGCTATAGACCTGGAAACCTCATAAGAAAAGTCAACGTGACCGGGTGTATCTATCAGATTAAGTACGTAGGTTTTTCCTTTGTACACATAGTTCATCTGGATAGCATGACTCTTTATGGTAATCCCCCTTTCTCGCTCAAGATCCATATTATCAAGGACCTGGGCCTGCATTTCCCTTTTAGATACAGTATTGGTAAATTCTAAAAGTCGATCCGCAAGAGTACTTTTTCCGTGATCAATGTGAGCTATGATGCAAAAGTTTCTAATATTTTCCATTTCAGTAAATCAACTACAAAGTTATGAATTCTGGATACTAAAAAAATAATACCCCGTTTAATATTTATCTAATTGTTTTAATAATTTTTAATATTTAAAATTGTCTTTTTCGTATATGTAGGAGGAATTGTGTATTCATGAATAGAATGAGCAAGAATAAGACCCTGGAGGATCTATATTATTCCTTCCCCGCACAACTTTTGATTAATCACTTCAAGAAAAATCAGATACTCCTGGCTTTGTGGTTCGTTCTGTTTGGTTTTGTCACTTCAAACATTGGTAACATCCTTGGAATTCCTTATTTGTTCCTTGACCCGGAATACATGAATCAGGTTAATTATAAAGGCTTTCTGATAATTGGTGTAGCCGTTGGAATATTTATCCTATCCTTCCATATCACAACGTATATACTTGATAGTTACCGCTTTAACTTTCTAGGCACTGTTGCCCGCCCTTTTACAAAGTTCTGCCTGAATAACAGTATTATACCACTGGCATTTCTAATAGTTTATTCAATCAATATTGTTCGCTTTCAGTTCAAAAGTGGTTTTCAAACCAATACACAAATTTTTCTCGAAGTAGCTAGTTTTCTTTTAGGTGTGGGTGTTACGCTTTTCTTATTGCTTTTTTACTTCAGTTCTACGAATAAGGATATATTCAAGGAGCTGGCTTCAAACCTTGACAGGCAACTAAAGAAGACTAACATTAACAGAGTCAATGTATTAAGGAAATTAAAAAATGCTAAAAAGAACAAATACATTGTAAATCATTACCTGGATTTTCCTTTTAAATTCGTCAAGGTCGAACCTTACAAAAATTATGATAAGGAAATTTTATTAAAGGTATTTGATCAGAATCACCTGAATGCAGTAATTGTTGAAATTTTTGTAATTATTGTCATTATCATTCTCGGACTTTTCAGAGATAATTCTTATTTCCAGATACCTGCTGCTGCAAGCTGCATACTTTTCTTCTCGATCTTCATCATGTTTACCGGTGCATTTTCTTATTGGTTAAGAGGGTGGGCGATTACTGCCCTGGTTGCAGCCTTGGTGATTTTTAACTTTCTGGTAAAATATGACATTATCAATTCCAAATACCAGGCTTATGGCATCAACTACAATAATACTCCCGCAGAATATAGCCTCGAAAGACTTAACGATCTGAGTAGTGATTCAAATTTTAAAACTGACACCGATTCGACTACACTTATTCTGAACAACTGGAAAAATAAATTTACAGGACCAGAAAAACCTAAAATGGTATTTATCTGTGTCAGTGGAGGCGGACAAAGGGCTGCTGCCTGGACTACAAGAACATTGCAATATGTAGACAGCACACTTAACGGAGGATTACTGGACCATTCCATTCTTATGACAGGGGCCTCCGGAGGAATGGTAGGTGCCAGTTACTTCAGAGAACTTTATCTTAGGAAAAAACAGGGAGAAAACATTGATCTTTATTCAGAATATGCCTTTAAGAACATCACCAAAGATGTACTCAATCCTGTCATTTTCAGCCTTGTTGTAAACGACATTTTCTTCCGGTTCCAGAAATTTAACTATGGAAATTATGAATATCTCAAAGACAGAGGTTATGCATTCGAAGAACAACTTAATAGCAACCTTGAACATGTGCTTGATAAAAAGGTCTGCGATTATAAAATTCCGGAACAGAATGCGCTTATTCCTTTGATTATTATGTCTCCAACTGTCATTAACGATGGAAGGAAATTATTCATTTCCAGCCAACATTGCAGTTATATGTCGACCTCTCCTCCAGAAGAAGTTGACCTGAATCAGAAGATAAAAGGAATTGAGTTTCAAAGGTTTTATGAAAAGCAAGACGCTAAAAATTTGCGCTTTTTAAGCGCAATGCGTATGAGTGCAACCTTCCCATATGTTACTCCTAATGTGCAACTTCCCAGTTCACCACCAATGGAAATAATGGATGCAGGGATTGCTGACAACTTTGGAATCAGGGATGCGGTGAGATTTTTATATGTATTCAAAGAATGGATTAGTGAGAATACCAGTGGAGTTGTGTTTGTGTGCATAAGAGATTCCCAGAAAGATAGTCCGATCGAGAAAAAAGTAGAGACATCTATTTTTCAAAAAATGTTTACACCAATTGGAAGTTTATATAATAATTGGGATTATCTTCAAGACTTCAACAACGACAACCTGATTGAAGGCGCTTATGGATGGTTTAATGGAAAGATTCATGTTGTAAATTTTGAATACATTCCCAAACCAAGATATTGGGGCATTTTAAAAGAAAAGAAAATTAATCCGGAAGAAGTTGAAAAGAAAGAAACTGCTGATAGAGCTGTTTTAAGCTGGCATTTAACAACCAGGGAAAAACAAAGTTTACAAAGAACTATATTAGAGAATAACAATCAGGAATCTTTAAATCACTTAAAAAAGCTATTATTTGATCAGAAATGAAAAATGTTTCCCCTGTACTTTTAAAAAAGTTAACAAGCACAGGGATTTTTATAATCCTGCTTTTTTTATCCCAAGCCCTAATTGCACAAACAGACACATTAAAAGGAAATGTAAAAGAAACCTTTTCAGGGAACAGTTTACCTTTCGTCCAAATAAGAGTTAATGACTCCATCGATTATTTATCAGATATAGATGGAAATTTTCTTATCGAAAATAAATCCATGTTAAAGAAGGTAACATTTGACCTCTATATGCATAGACCTGTCACCCTCTATCCTCCTTTTGACAGTGTCCTGTCAGTAAAACTTAACAAGTTTCTCTTTTTTGAAATATCAAAGGATTCTGATCCTATTGCTCCGGAGATAATTAAAAGGGTAATGGATCATAAAGATCTGAATAATCCTGAGAAGATGCATTATTATAGTTATAAAACCTATAATAAATTCAGTCTTGCTACAACTGAAGTTGAAAAATCAAATAAGTTTCTCAGTACCATTTTTAAGAAATTTTCTCTTTCATTTAAAAAGTTAAAAGAAGAACAGCATTTTATTCTGATTGAGACTTCAAGCGAAAAAAAAATTTATAGACCAATTACATCAGAGAGAAGAGCTTAACGGTGCCAAATCTTCAGGAATTGATCTTCCTTTGCTGATGGTTCAGGCCAATCAGGTACAGAATGCTTCTCTATATAAAGATTATCTGAACATTGCAGGGAAAAGCTATCCTAGCCCTCTTAACAGAGATGTATTTCACAGATATGCCTTCAACTTGATCGATACCATTTATCCCAATAAGGACACTGTTTATGTTATTAAGTTTAATCCGCGGAGTGATCGATATTTTGATGGATTGAAGGGCACTGTTTTTATTAACACGAATAAGTATGCGATACAGCATTTAAATGTCTCTCCATATGAAGAAGGAAAAATTGAGATAAAACTACTTCAATCTTATTTATTTCATACAGACAAAAATGTCTGGTTCCCCTCCAGAACAAGAACTGTTATCGTATTTTCAAGAGGAACAGAAAAGTATATAGCTAATGGCAATTCATACATATTTGATGTCAATCTCAATGCTTATCTTAATAAAAAAGCATTTAATGAAGTAATTCTCAATTACTCCGAGCGCGCAAACAAAAAAGGTGAGCAGTATTGGAAGGTTACAAGAAAAGAACCTCTTACCCATGCTGATTCTATAACTTATTATTACTTTGAATCATTTAAGTATAAAAAAGATGTCGAGAATTTTCTGACATTCGGAGAAAAAAGTTTTTTATGGAGAAATTCCTTTTCGGAAAATAGATATAGATGTAAACAGACTCCTGACATTTAACAAAGTAGAAGGAACCAGGATTGGTTTCGGAGCTCATACCAACGAAAAATATTCAGATAAAATTAAATATGGAGGGTATATTGGTTATGGTATAAGAGATCAAAAATTCAAATACGGAGCTGACTTTACTTATAAACCCTTTTATGATGTTCCGCTGTCTTTTAATGCAAGGTTCTCTTATGACTTAAGAGAGGCGGGAGCCAATTTTTATCCTTATAACAGATATCAGTACAGCAGTGAAGCTTTAAGAAAATTCTGGTTAAGAATATTGGACCTTGTATTTGAACAGGAAAACTCAGTCTTTTATCATCCATTTAAAAACATGGATATGATGGTGTCCTTCGACAATAGTCAGCACAGACCAACTTACGATTATGTTTATCGGGGCACCGACAGTTTAAAATTTAATTTTACAGAATTCAAATTTGGATTTCGATATGCATTTGGGGAACAATATTTCAATGTATTAAAAAGGAAATATCCTCAGCCTACTAACTACCCTGTTATTTCATTTATTTGGCAGAAAGGCATTAAGAAAGGTGTAAGCGGAGATTTTAGTTATAATCGATTTGCTTTAAAGATAGAGGAAACATTGAGAATACTTTTCCTTGGAAAAACCGGAATACAATTAGAGACCGGTTTAATTACCGGAGATGCTCCATATATGAAACTCTATAACCAGAAAGGTAGCTATAGGAACACGTCAGTTGTGTTTCATAATAGTTTTGAAACAATGAAATTCAATGAGTTTTTGAGCAACAAATATGCGAGCTTGTTCTTTTCTCATGATTTTGGAAAGTTATTTATTACTAAGTCCATCACACCTTCCTTATGGATCATCAATAATATCGGAATAGGAAGTTTAAATCATCCGGAATATCATCAGCAGATTCCCTTTAAAACAATGGAGAAAGGATATATGGAAGGAGGTTCTTTTCTGAACAACGTAATTGTTATAAATCTAGCTGGTTTAAGGGTAGGTATAGGTGCCGGTGTATTCTTAAGATATGGCCCTTATGCATTACCTCATTTTGGAGATAACTTTGTATTCAAGTTTGCTACTAACTTCTTTTTATAGAGTCTATTATTTCTTCTTAAAGACCTCCTTTACATCTTCAAGATAGGCTCTCAGAAGTTCCGCAACACTCCAGGCCTGAGCAACACAACCTTTAGGAGCATAAGGTTCATTTCCGTCAAATATCTCCGATATGCTGCCTATTGCTGCTTCACTGAGATGATATTGAAAATTTTGAATCCATTGCTCTACGTCCCGTCTTCCTTTATCTCCTTCAAGTCTTACCTTTGCTGTAATGTATGGTCCTATCAACCATCCCCACACAGTTCCCTGGTGATATGCCCCATCTCTTGCAAGCCGATCTCCGGAATAATTGCCTTTGTATTGAGGATCATCAGGAGACAAGCTTCTTAATCCAACCGGAGTTAAAAGTTTTTCTTCTGTTATCTTTAGTATTGAAACTGATAGTTCATTATCCAGAAGCGGATAAGGCAAACTGATAGCAAAAAGCATATTTGGCCTTACAGAACTGTTGTGTTCATATTGATTTATATAATCATACAGATACCCCTGATCTTTTATTACAAAAGTATCAAGGAAAGCATTCTTAATATGTCCTGCCCTTTCATAAAACTGACGACTAGCCTTCAATTCACCCTTGAGATCAGCCAGTTCACCCAGAATCATCAGAGCATTGTACCAAAGTGCATTGATTTCAACTGCCTTGCCTTCTCTTGGCGTTACAACCCAATTGCCAATTTTTGCATCCATCCAGGTAAGCTGAACACCATGCTGACCGGCATATAAAAGACCATCTTCCTGAACCTTTATATTATATCTTGTACCTCGATCATGCCATTGAATAATATCTTTCAAAGAAGAATAGAGGTCTTTTAGAACAAAAGTTTTATCTCCCGAATAATCGAGGTATTTTTTAATTGCAATAAAGAACCATAAAGTTGCATCCACGGTGTTGTATTCCGGTTCTTCCCCCACATCAGGAAATCTGTTGGGAATCATTCCCATATCAATACTTTTGGCAAATGCTTTAAGTATTTTCTTGGCCTCATCAAACCTCCCTGTAACCAGACAAATTCCCGGAAGTGAAATCATCGTATCCCTTCCCCAGTCAGAGAACCAATGGTAGCCAGCAATAATTGTTTTAAGATTCTTTCCTCTCTTCACCACAAATTGATCAGCAGCTATAGCAAGTCTTTGAGAAAGGTCATCTTTAAACGGAATATTTCTTGTGATTTTTTCCCTACGTTTTCTTTCGAAGGAAATCAGTTTAAACGGATCTTTTCTTGAAGGATCCTTGTCTGAAATAATTACTCCGATTTTATTTCCCTGTTTCAGTTTAACACTGAAATTCCCATAACTAAACAAGTCTTCGGAAAACTGGAGACCTCGGTTTTGTTCTTCCCTGTACTCAAAATTAAGAAACCATGCCGGAGTAAATTTAAAATTAGAATTTTTAAGAAATATATAGGATGGTGGTAAACCTTCATAAGGATCCATTTTCAGAACTCCATTTCCAAATACAGCTTCCCACTTTAAACTTTTATTCTCTTTAATTAATCCGTGATAATCCCTGTAAGAAATAAAAGGCTTTAATTCCAGCTCAAACTCATCAACTGCTTTCTTTACTTCATAAGTGACCACGATTGTATTTTCTTCATAGATAGCAGCAATCGTTTTTACTATTTCAATATTATCTCCGATTTTATAATGGAATACAGGAAAATACTCCTGCTCATATTTTTCAAAATATTCCAGACCACTAGCACATATGTTGGAAGGAAATTGATTGGCACTTAACTCGAATTTTACTCCTTTAAACTTAATAAACTCCTCGAGTTTTGAAATCAAAACCATTCTTCCCACCGGAGGGTTAGTGGCAACAACAAACATCCCATGATAACTTCTGGTATTGGCACCGGATAAAGATCCGCTTGCCCATCCCCCTAAGCCATTCGTTTCCAACCACTCTCTGGAAGAAGCTTTAGAAAAATCCTTTATGATATCGTCGCTGATGGTAATTTTCATTGGTCTGAAAAATAAAACTCCAATTATACTGACTTAAATTTGACAATTTTATTTATTTATTCATAAGAATACTCTTAAATAAAAGCCAGCTAAAGTAAAATAGGGAAAGCTAAATAATGTTTAATTTTACTTCGTTCCAAATCATAGTACCCACCCTCTTCAATTTTAATACAGATAATAAGTCGGAAATATGTATCTTTTGAGAAACTATATTGAGAAATACATACAGATGTCCTGTTTCAGACTGGTCGCTTTAATAACCATTTCATTGTCAACACATTTAAGTTTCTCCCAAGACCAAAACAGCAAACAACAAAAGTACGACACGCTCTACATCATAAGTTATTCGAATTTGCTTACTGCAAAAGCGACCTTTATTACCAGAGGTAATTACTTTAATATTTATGACAAAAACAGTAAAAGAAGTTTAAAGTATAAACCGAATGAAAATCTTGCAATAGGATTAGCAGGTTATCACAAGAAAGTTGGTCTTGAATTAGCCTTCAATATCCCTTTCATCAATAATGATAATGATAAGTATGGTAAAACATACCAAAGAGCTTTGAATGCCAGCAGATATGGAAGGAAAACAATTATCGATCTGAACCTTCAGTCTTACAAAGGCTTTTACATTGAAAATCCAAAAGAACTAAATCCTTCATGGAATTCAAAATTTGATCCCTATCCTAAAAGACCGGATATTTCCACCTTAGCCTTAGGAGGAAGTTTTTATTATATTCTTAATTCCAGCCGTTTTTCATATCGGGCTGCATTTATCCAGGACGAAGCACAGAAGCAAAGAGCTGGCTCTCTTCTGCTTGGCGGGTATTTAAACTTCTTTAACCTTCAGTCTGATTCAAGCATTATACCCAAACAGCTTCAGTCAGCTTTTAACGACAGAGCATATCTGATCAAAGGAAAAACACTAACATTTGGTGCCGGAGTTGGTTATGCCTATACATTAGTAATCCGTAAGCATTTCTTTATAACGCTTTCTGCAATTCCGGGAATTGCATTAGTAAATTTTGAAGGACAAAAAGAAAACATGGATTATTTTTATTCTAAAACAAAAATTGCATTAAGGTCCCAGATTCGTTTTGCCACAGGATACAATGGAGGTAAGTTCTATGCCGGGCTCAATTTAACGACTGATAATATTTCAATGGACAATTCAGAACAATCATCAATAAATTACCACCTCGGCAACATCAGATTTTATGCAGGCCGACGTTTTGACTTAAGTAAAATCATAAGTAAATTTTAATCTTTATTTTATGAGAAAATATTTTTTCCCATTAGGACTACTTTATTTTTTAGCCATTCTCACTTCTTGTGCAACACGCAAACCCGAGAGATGCCTTAATCAAGCAATGCAATCAGAGCCTTATGATGCCATTATTGTTCCCGGAATTCCATATCCATATGAAAATGGCAATTGGCACCCTGTAATGAAAATAAGAGTCTATTGGTCTGAATATCTTTATAAGAAAGGTATTGCCAAAAATATTATTTATTCCGGAAGTGCTGTATATACTCCTTATGTCGAAAGTAAGATTATGGCATTATATGGTGAAGCTCTTGGCATCCCCAAAGAAAACATTTTTGCAGAAACCAAAGCCGAGCATAGCACTGAAAACCTCTATTACTCTTATAAGATGGCCCAGAAAATGGGATTTAAAAGAATTGCACTGGCTACAGATCCATATCAGGATAAATTATTAAGAAGGTTTGGCAAAAAATTTAAACTTGATGTAACCCATATCCCCATAGTATTTGACACTTTAAAACAAATCAACAAAATAGACCCAAAAATCATAGATTCTACAGCGCAGGTTCAAAACTTTATAAGTATTACAGAAAGAGAAAGTTTTTGGAAACGTTGGAAAGGAACCTTGGGAAAGAACATCAATTTTGAAGAAGAATAATCACCTGAATTAACATTTTCAACACTACTGAGGTTAAATCATAACACTGCAAGTTTTTTTTGAAAATGGCAAAAGTAGTACTAACCACGATACTTATATTAATAAATACTTTTAATATTTGCCTCGCACAGACTAGTCCTTATAGAGTCAGAGCGATTGATGTTATTTCTATTCCTGTAGCAGGCGGACTTAGTTTACTTGGATTAAAGGAGCTGAGGGCCAAGCCAAGGCTGGACAGTGCATATGTGGTGACTTTAAGTCCGGCAGATGTTAATGCATTTGACAGAGGAGCAGCCCGAAAGGACTATGATCATGCAGGAGTCTTTTCAGATGCAGCTTTGTATACTTCTATTGCCATTCCTTTTTTAACACTCATAGATAAAAATATCAGGCATGATGGATTAAAAATAGTAACACTATATCTGCAAACTATGGGGGCCATGGGTGTCATTTATACCTGGGGGGTAAGTCAGACCAGGAGGAAACGACCTTATGTTTACAATGCGGAAGTGGAAATGGAAAAAAGGACGGGTAAAGGTGCATTAAATTCATTTTTTGCAGGGCACCCTGCAGCTGCTGCAGCGTCCACCTTTTTTGCTGCCAAAGTTATTCATGACTATTACCCTGATATGAAAAATGAATGGATTATCTGGACTGCAGCATCAATTCCACCTGCACTTGTTGGATATTTCAGATATCAAAACGGACAGCATTTTCCGACTGATATCATTGCTGGTATTCCAATTGGTGTAGCCTTGGGAATTTTAATTCCGGAAATTCACAAAAGAAAGAAAGATTCAAATATTTCTATCATTCCAACTTATGTCAATCAAACCGGAATTGTATCTCTTACTTATAAGTTCTGATGATCTTAGGAGTTTTACCCTGAGAATTCTCTTCAAGAATAATTTTACAATCAGCTTGGACAAAATCAGTCAGATCTTTTAAAACAACATTAAAATCCTTCCTGAATTCCACATAGTTTTCAAGAAAATCTGTAATAGCATATTCAAAATTCCCTTTAAAGTATCTCTTTTGGCCATTAGTTTTATGTATTTATGAACTCCATTCATAGTTTCAAGGAGACCAAATAAATTATTAGAAATTATAAAGGGTAAGAGTCTGTTCATCTTATAGGGAAACACAGAATGAAATTCCAGCAGGTCCTGATAAAGGTTTTGAACAAAATCATGAAATGGATATCCTGATCTTTCTTTCCAAGTGGATGCTAAAAGATGGTCGTACAAAAGATCCACCACGTCCTCGGTGTATTTTGAAAATTTAGGACTTAAACGCTTCTGACTCGCAAGATAACTAGAATGAGATCTTTTAAAATTAGTAACAAGGTGATTTGCTAAAATACCTTTTCTGATTTCCAGGCCATAATTATCAACTTTTGCTGGTTTTACATTTGAACCGATAAAACTTCCAACCATTATATCTTTTGATTCAGAAAGGAATAAATAAGTGTTTAAAAGAAATCCCATAGAGGTTAATTTAAATTGGATCAGAAAGATCCGGTTTAAATAAGTGCTTAGGATTTATAACAAATATTGACTCAAAAAATTCGGAACACTCAAAAAATCAGTATTATCACTAAATCCTCAACTCTTCCACAAATCTTATAATCTCCGGGAAAAAAGTGTTAAATTCTTCTTTATACAAACCATAATCCTTGATAAGAGCATTGCAGGCAGTCTCCATACGGGAAGGAAAAGAAGCCCGACGTGACATTCCCTCAAAGGTTTTCTCAAGTGATTTTATTTCTGAATAATTGTAGAGCCAGTTTTGGTTTCTCATATGGGTCAGGAGAAACTTAACATTTTGTGTAAGATAGTGAGGGTAGCTTTCCAACAAATCATAAGAAGCCTGTGCGAAGTCGTTAAGTGTGGTTTCAGGGTAATAACTTTCCCATTCTATTGCCAAAAAATGGTCGTAAAAAATATCAACAATAACAGGAGAATATTTTCCATACTCACTATAAAGTCTCTGTTTGCTCTTTTTTACCCAAGCGTTCTTATCTGTAAAATCATCAATACTTCTATGAAGCCTTATCCCTTGTAAAACTTCAGGGGTTAGTTCTTTTAATTCCTTTCCCCTAACTCCATCCGCGATAAAATTTCCTATGACAATTTCATCAGAATGTCTCCTTGACAAATATAAATGCCCCAGAAAATTCATCTATTCTGTCTTTTTCTTAAAGCTTTTGAAAATATTCACCCCAAGACCAAATTCGAAATAAACTCCATTTTCTCTTTTATCAGGAAAGTTTTCTGTTTTATAACGAGTATTCATGTATCCTAACTGAAATTGAGAATAAAATCTGGATCCGAAATAAGCCTTTAAACCTGTAAGTAGAATAAGAGAATTTCCTTTAGAAATTATAGTAGGCCCCCCTCCATAGAAAAGTCCCTCCTCCTTTCTTGATCCATATCCTCCTGAAACGATCCATCTCCAATTGTAAAATACTTTTGACAATGGCATTATTTCCTGATAAACTCCTACAGCCCAATAGTCGTTCCCAGGCGCCAATCTTAAAGTAGTATTTAAAACCTGAATATCAGCCGCTGGAATAGGAGAAAAATTAACTCCTCCTATTCCATCATAAATTCCTAAATTAAAATTCTTTTTTTCGGGAGGGATAATCTGTCCAAAGCTATTGAAATATGACAGTAGACACAATGCTGTCATTGCTGAGCGTAAAATCATTAAAATCATTTTTTACTGAATATAGGAAAAAATGACGATTTAATAACTCAACAGAATCCTTGTGTGAATGATTTTACAGCAATTCTCTTAATTTAGCTTCTTCCCTGCCAATAACAGCTTTATTACCTTTAATTAAAATCGGGCGTTCTATAAGAACAGGGTTATCTGATAATATTTTAATCCATTGCTTATCCGTGAAGGTCTTTCCTTTATAATTTTCAATGAATAAAGGTTCTTTCTTTCTAACCAGTTCTTCAGGTTTTATTTTAAGTTTGGTTATGATATCCTGCAACTCCTCAATAGTAAGAGGATTCTTCAGGTATTCAATTATTTCAGGATTTTCACCAGATTCCGTCAGAATAGCCAAAGCTTGTCTGCTTTTGGTACACCTGGGGTTGTGCAGCATTTGAATCATTGCTTAAGAGTCTCTATAATTAAGTTATGATTGGTGTAAATACAGATATCACCAGCTATGTTCAGACTTTCTCTGACAATCTCTTCCGCTGAAAGATGAGGTGCATGTTTTTTTAAAGCCAATGCTGCAGATTGAGCATACATTGCCCCTGAACCTATTGCGGCAATATGATTGTCAGGTTCAATTACATCACCAGTTCCTGAGATAATCAGTATTTCATCTTTATCTGCTGCAATAAGCATTGCTTCTAATTTCCTCAGATATCTGTCTGTTCTCCAGTCTTTTGCAAGTTCAATTGCCCCCCTTTTAAGATTCCCCCCATAGGAATTCAGTTTTTCTTCCAACCTTTCGAGTAATGTAAAAGCGTCAGCAGTGCTTCCGGCAAACCCACAAAGGATCTTCCCATCAAATAACTTCCTGATTTTCTTGACATTACTTTTGGCAATTGTATTGCCAAGTGTTGCCTGCCCATCAGCTCCGATTGCAACTTCACCTTTATGAATTACAGAAATTACAGTTGTTGATTTAATTTTTTTCCATTCTTCTTAAAAATCTTTAAAAAATTTAAATACACTTCGCTCTTATAAACAAATAAGCCTCCCGGATGTTGAGAGGCTTATTCTTTTATTTTTTCTAAACCAGAATTCTAACCGGATCTTCCAAGAACTCTTTCAGAGTCTGAAGGAATGCAGAACCAACCGCTCCATCCAAAGCTCTGTGATCGCATGATAATGTGAGCTTCATTACATTACCTATTTTTATTTCACCATTTTTAACAATTGGCAGTTGTTTAATACCTCCAACTGCTAGAATTGCTGCATCCGGAGGATTGATGATTGCTGTAAACTCTTCAATACCGAACATTCCCAGATTAGAAATTGTAAAAGTATTTCCGGACATCTCAGCAGGTGACAGTTTTTTGTTTTTAGCTTTTCCACCTAACTCTTTTACTTCTGTTCCAATTTGGGATAATGATTTATTATCTGCAAATCTCAGAACTGGCACCAGAAGACCTTCTTCAACCGCAACTGCAACACCTATATGAATATGATGATTGTATCTTATTTTATCGCCTAACCATGATGAATTCACTTTCGGGTGTTTTCTTAAAGCTGCTGCTGTAGCTTTAATTACCATGTCATTAAAGGAGATTTTGACAGGAGCAACTTCATTGATGCTTGCTCTCGCTTCAATAGCCTTATCCATATTTACTTCCATGGTAAGATAGAAGTGAGGAGCACCAAATTTACTTTCACCAAGTCTTTTGGCAATTGTTTTTCTCATTTGAGAAACAGGTACCTCATCAAAACCTTCCTGACCTACGTATGCAGGTGCAGAAACAGTTTTTGTTTCAGTAGATGCAGGGGTTGCTGGAGCTTTAAAGCTTTCTATATCTTTCTTAACTATTCTGCCGAATTCTCCTGATCCATGGACCTGCTTCAGATCAATACCTTTATCTTTTGCAATTTTTCTAGCCAGTGGAGATGCTTTCAGTCTATGATCATCGCTGGAAACAGAAGATGTTGGAGCTGTTGCCTGAGGAGCCGCACTCTCTTTTTTTCTCCTCTTTTGCTGCAGGAGCTGAAGTAGATGTTCCAGATTCTGCTGCTGAAAGCAATGTCTGATAATCAGCACCCTGCTCTCCTATTATAGCAAGCACACCGTCAACAACCACAGCTTCTCCATCCTTAACTCCTACATATAATAATGTACCGTCATTGTATGATTCCAACTCCATGGTAGCTTTATCGGTAGCTACTTCTGCAAGCAAATCCCCGGATTTAACTTTATCACCTACTTTTTTATGCCAAGCAACGATGGTACCTTCAGTCATGGTATCACTCATTTTTGGCATTCTGATGATCTCAGCATTAATATTTGATGTATCAACTTTAGCCGCTGTTTTCTGAGGAGCCGGCTCAGGTTTAGTTTCTGAAGGAGCAGATGCAGGAGCTGCACCACCTTTACCCACGCTGCTCAAAAGCCCGTCGATATTTTCTCCATCTTTTCCAATGATAGCAATTACTCCATCCACAGGAGCTGATTCTTTTTCTTTTACACCTATAAATAAAAGTGTACCATCCTCGTAAGATTCCAGCTCCATTGTAGCCTTGTCAGTTTCAACCTCAGCAAGTACGTCTCCGGACTTTACTTTGTCTCCTACTTTTTTATGCCACGCAGCAATAACACCATCAGTCATGGTATCACTCATTTTGGGCATTCTGATCACTTCAGCCATTGTACTAAATGCAATTGTTTAATTAATGCTTAGAAATTAATTTCAAACTGTAATAATAGGGTATAACTACCTTTCAAAACAAGTTTTTAACGGACCAAATTTAAAAATAAAACGCAAAAAGTACTATCCCCACCCTGAAAATATACAGGAGTGGGGATATTTTTTCTTAAAATCTATATTTCTTAGGGATTTAACCCTATTTTTTTAGGCTGCATTTTCAATTTCTGGCCTGCTAAATCGTTTCAGAACCTTATAATGTGACACTAATGCTTTTCCAAAAGATGGGTATTCGTGATAAGGAATACCGAATTCGATAGCTGTTTCTCTAACGATTTCAGAAATTGCCGGATAGTGGATATGGCAAATCTTAGGAAATAAATGGTGCTTCACCTGCATATTTAATCCACCGCATAAAAATGCAGCTATAGGACTTTTTCTTGCGAAATTAGCAGTTGTACGCATTTGATGCACAGCCCAGGCTTCTTCAATATTTCCATCTTCATTTGTATCCGGAAACTCTGTTAATTCAACCACATGAGCAAGCTGAAACACAAGCCCTAGTACAAGTCCTTCTGCAAAGTGCATTGTTAAGAAACCGATAATGATTTCTTAGGGATTTAACCCTATTTTTTTAGGCTGCATTTTCAATTTCTGGCCTGCTAAATCGTTTCAGAACCTTATAATGTGACACTAATGCTTTTCCAAAAGATGGGTATTCGTGATAAGGAATACCGAATTCGATAGCTGTTTCTCTAACGATTTCAGAAATTGCCGGATAGTGGATATGGCAAATCTTAGGAAATAAATGGTGCTCCACCTGCATATTTAATCCACCGCATAAAAATGCAGCTATAGGACTTTTTCTTGCGAAATTAGCAGTTGTACGCATTTGATGCACAGCCCAGGCTTCTTCAATATTTCCATCTTCATTTGTATCCGGAAACTCTGTTAATTCAACCACATGAGCAAGCTGAAACACAAGCCCTAGTACAAGTCCTTCTGCAAAGTGCATTGTTAAGAAACCGATAATGAATTGCCACCATGTAATATCAACAAAAATAAGTGGAAGAACTATAAAGGCTATATAATATAGAATCTTAAACAGAAACAGCTTTACATATTCTTTTTTTGGATGGTCATTCACGTGAGTTCCAATATTCTTTTTAAAGAATTTGATATAATCTTTTCTCATTACCCATGAAAGACTTGCCAGGCAATAAAGAAAAAAATGCATAGTAATGTTGATATCTTTGTATCTTATTTGATTTTTCTTCAGGATTTAATCTAATAAGTCCAGGAGCGATTTCAATATCTTCATCATGACCGTGAATATTGGTATATGTATGATGCACCACATTGTGAGCTATACTCCACAAATAAGCATTGGCACCTATAAGGTTAAATAAATAACCTAAAATTTTATTAAGGAAGGTATTTGTAGAATAAGACCCATGAATCGCATCATGGCAAATATTAAATCCAATAAATGCAGCAAACATTCCAAGTATGGCGCTTAACACCCACATGGTTAGAAGTCCGAATTGATTTGAAATTATTAAACCATAGAATAACAATAATCCTCCCAAAAAGAATACAGTTTTAACATACATTGCAGTATTACCTGTTTTCGAGATATTATTCTCTGTAAAATAATTGTCTACTCTTTCTCTGACGGTTGAAAAAAAACCAGTTTTCTTTACGTCGATGAATTTTACTTTTGCTAACATTTATGCTATTTAGGTATTATAATTTCAATTTAATCTTCACTAATACGAAAAAATTCTATTCACGAATAAAAAACATTACATGAACGAATACTCATATTTTGCAAATATATGTATGTCAGTTTTTTTTAACAAAATAAATTTTTAAGGTGTTCCATACAGTTCGATTTTTCTATCACTAATCCTGTTTCCTGAGAATAAATCAATACATAGAGGCCAAGATTATGATGTTCAAAGGTTTCCATTTTTCTCAAATCATTGTGTAAAATGGAGGCAAGCAATATCCTCATTGCCCTTCCGTGCATGCAAATTAAAATATTTTCTTCTTTATCATTAGAAATAATATGATTCCATGCATCTAAAAGCCTTTTTTCTACTTCTCGCGGGCTTTCCCCGCCTTCTATTTTCAGTTCAAAATCTCCTGAATTCCATCCCCTTACCAGCTGCCAATATTGGGTATTTTCATCAACACTTATCATCTGGCCATCTTTATTACCCCAGTTGATTTCGTTGAGTCCTTTTAAAGTTTCATAAGGAATGCCCAGATCTATAAATGGTTGTACAGACTGTTTGGTTCGTTTTAGGGCTGAAATATAAATTTTATCAAACGGAACATACTTATAAGAATTATAAAATGCTTTTGCCTGATTCTGGCCTGTCTCATTCAGATCTGTATCAACACCACTCCCCTGGACAATTCCTTTCAGATTATAATCTGTCTGACCATGTCTTAATAGGTAAATTTTTTTCGTTTTCAATTTTGTTCTACTTTTGTACCTAATATAGTATTGCAAAATAATGATTAATCCCAACATTACTGTTCAGGACCTTAATAAACTATCCAAAAATACGATGGTAGAGCATTTAGGGATTGAATACATAGAAGTCGGCGCAGACTATATCATTGGCAGAATGCCTGTTGATAACCGCACCCATCAGCCAATGGGTTTTCTGCATGGCGGTGCTTCTGTTGTACTTGCAGAAACGCTTGGCTCCATAGGATCAGCGTCTTGTGTCAATCTTGAGCAATGTGCGCCATTTGGCCTTGAAATTAACGCTAATCATATTAAAAGTGTTCGAAGCGGATATGTTTATGGAAAAGCTTCTCTGGTTCATTTCGGAAAAAACACGCACATCTGGGATATCAGAATTGAAAATGAAAAAAAAAGAATTAGTTTGTATCAGCAGACTAACTGTTGCCATAGTACCTAAAAAGTAAATACAATTATCGGATGAAGGGATTGAGTACCCGCATTGGCTTTATTCAAAGTTTTGATCGGGCTGAAGAAACACTGGAGCGCTTATTCACTGCTTCTTTTAACGTTGGAATTGCTGTCGCTGTCTGGAAAGAACCAGGTAGAGACGACATTTCCATCATCATTGATTTTTCTGAAACTCTTAATAAAGTTGAGTTTAATGAGAAGATCGAATCAGGATTTCTTTTAAGCCCTTTTATCAACCCAGACTTACAAGAGACTATTTTAATAAGGCCTGATATCTATTTCAACACTTCCCAAACTGAGATACAAGTAAATAATATTCCGGATTCATCCCTTTCCGATTCATTTGAATATCATTATAATGAGGTTACCTCTATCCAACAGGAAAAATACAGTTCTAAGAACTACAACAAAAAGCAGACTCAGGAATTTAAAGAGCTTGTAGAAAAAGCTGTTGAAGAAATTCAAAAAGAAAGATTTAAAAAAATTGTCCTTTCCCGTTCCAAAGAGAAAGAACTTCCGTCCGGATTTAATCCTTTTCAATTCTATCTTCAGCTTTGCCAAAAACATTCACAAGCTTTCACTTCACTGGTAAGTCATCCTACCTTGGGAACCTGGATTGGTGCAACTCCGGAACTTCTAGCAAGTGTATCCAAAGATAACATCTTTAAAACAATTGCTTTGGCTGCAACTAAACCTGTAACAGGAATTCAAAAACTTAATGAAGTAGTCTGGACACAAAAGGAGATTGAAGAACAGGCAATAGTAAGCAGATACATTATCAACTGCTTTAAATCTATCCGGTTACGGGAATATGAAGACGAAGGGCCAAGAACCGTGCAGGCTGGTAATCTGTTTCACCTGCGAACAGATTTTTCTGTTAATATCAATGAAGTCCCTTTTCCTGATCTTTTATACAAGATGTTAAAACTTCTCCATCCTACTTCTGCTGTATGCGGCACTCCGAAAGAGCCGGCCATTAATTTTATAACGGAAATGGAAAAATATGACAGAGAACTATTTACTGGATTCCTTGGACCAATCAAAATAAATAACGAAACTAGTATTTATGTAAATATCAGATGCTGCAAAATTCAGTCAGGGAAGGTTTCCTTTTTTGCAGGAGCCGGTATTACAAAAGATTCAGTGGCAGCAAATGAATTGGAAGAGACCAATCATAAAATGTACACTTTAGAATCACTCTTTGATCATCTTCAATAATATTTGTGGAATCAATCTATAATATTGCAGAAATCTGCTCTAGAAAAGGACTAAAAAACTTTGTATTATCCCCTGGTTCTCGCTGTGCCCCTCTTACTGTAGCCATAGTCCGGCATCCCGAACTGACAAGCAGGACAATTACAGATGAGAGATCGGCTGCATTTATTGCATTAGGCTTATCACTTGAGACCCAGAAGCCCATTGGACTTTTATGTACCAGTGGAACTGCCGCTCTCAACTATGCACCTGCTGTGGCGGAAGCTTTTTACCAACAAATACCACTGATTATACTTACTGCTGACCGACCTCCTGAATGGGTAGATCAACAGGACGGACAGACCATCCGGCAACAGCATATTTATGGAAGTCATGTAAAAAATTTCTTCCAGCTTCCAACAGATCATGAAAATCCGGACTCTTCCTGGCATATTCAAAGAACTATATCCGAAGCAATAAACTTAGCTGAGTCCTACCCTAAAGGCCCGGTTCATATCAATATCCCTCTGCGTGAGCCATTTTACCCTCAAAACAGCAGTAATGTAAAATATAGCGCTGTTAAAATAATTGAAAAAGTAAATGCTCAAACTTCAATCGATACCGAAAGCTTGCAGCAACTTATTCAATTATTTAATCAAAGTGAGAAAGTAGTATTGCTCAGTGGACAAAATAATGATGATATTAAATTAAATAATGCAGTATCTGAATTCTCAGCATTTCATAATATACCAGTTTGGGCAGAGCCAATTAGTAATATTCATTGTACAAATTCAATACAAAACATTGATATAATTCTTTCGGGAGAAACGGAACAAGAAAAGCTTACTCCAGATTTGCTCATCACATTTGGCCACTCCGTATTATCTAAAAGTTTAAAATCCTTTTTAAGAAAATATAAACCAAAATACCATTGGCATGTAGATCCTTCAGGTGAAGGTGCTGATACTTATCAATGCCTCACTCATATTATTCCGGTAGAGCCTGTATCGTTTTTCAATATATTTAAAGGTGAAGTTAAATGTGATGCATGGCTGAACAACTGGATTGATATGGATACGAAAGGATTGACTTTTCTTAACAACTTCTTTCCAAATCTTTTAGAGTTTTCAGAATTTAAAGCCGCGTTTGAAGTCATAAAAAATTTATATCCCGAAAATATTCTTCATTTATCAAACAGCATGCCTGTAAGGTATGCTAATTATTTAGGAAGTTTTATCAAATCAGGAACTATAGTAAGAGCCAACAGAGGTACAAGCGGAATAGATGGAGTGGTCAGCACCGCTGTAGGCAATGCGTTAGGCACAAATAAACTGGTATTTCTTTTGACAGGAGATCTTGCATTTTTTTATGATAGAAACGCTTTCTGGAATAATTACCTGCCAGATAACTTAAGAATTGTTTTATTAAATAATCATGGTGGAGGTATCTTTAACATGATCGATGGCCCTAAAAATCTGAAAGAAGGACCGGAATATTTTATTACCAGACAAAACCTTAAGGCAAATAATATTGCAAATGAATTTGGCCTTGAATACTTATATTGCAACGACACAGGGTCTTTAAACACTGTATTACCAAAGCTATTAACAACATCTGGTAAAGCGAAGATTCTGGAAATAGAAACCAGTATAGAAAACAACACTAAGGTTTTCAACTTCTTTAAGCAGCAGATTAAAGAGAGATATGGCAAGTAACATTTCAAGTGCGTAACTTCCTTGATGAAACAAGAATTGAATGTATTGCAAAGTTTCTCTATAATACTTTAGTTTTGATCACGTGGATATCTATTTTAACAATCGAAAAATTGAATTAGAAAAGCTGAATCTCTTCACCCCTTCAGATGACTATGAATCCACCTCAATCGCTTTTTTAAAGGACTGGCTGAATCACAAAGAGATTTTTTATCTGCAGACTTCAGGATCAACTTCAAATCCTAAAGTCATTGAGATAAGCAGGGAACAAATGGAAGCAAGTGCAAAGGCCACGATAAAAGCACTTCATCTGCAATCCGGTGACAGAGCCTTAATCTGCATCAACACTAATATGATTGGCGGTAAAATGATGCTTGTCAGATCATTGATAAGAAATTTAAATGCCTACATCCTCCCCCTGTTTCAGATCCTTTTATTTCAATTCCCAAGGAATTTGAATTTGATTTTACAGCCATAGTTCCGCTTCAGCTGGAAACAATTTTGAATAATCCAGAAAGTACTGCAAGATTAAATAAGCTGAAAGCCGCCATAGTAGGTGGTGCAGCAGTTTCAGAATCATTGAAATCCAGACTTCAGAAACTAAGAGTTCCGATTTATAGTACATATGGGATGACAGAAACTGTAAGTCATATAGCTTTAAAATTATTAAATGGGCCTGAGCAATCCGATTATTTTAAAGTATTTGATGGTATAGAGACAAGAATAGATTCAAGAGGCTGTCTCGAAATTAAAGGCGTAGTAACCAACAATCAATGGATCACAACCAATGACCTTGTTCAATTTCATTCAGAAGGAGTATTCACCTGGCTTGGGAGGATTGATAATATCATTAATTCAGGTGGAATAAAACTTCAGATAGAATCAATAGAAGATAAGATTAACGCGATCCTGAAGGAGAATAATTACAAAGGAAATTTCTTTTTAAGCAAAAATACTGACGAGAAATTGGGAGAAGCATTGGCTTTTTATTACGAAGGCTTTGAAAGCTCAAAATCAGAAATTCTTCAGTTATTAAAAAAAGGATTGCCCAAATATGAAGTGCCGAGATATTTTATATTTTGTAAATATTTCAAATACACGGCTTCAGGAAAAATTGACAAACTGAAGACAGCTAAAAGTAATAATTAAGCCTGTTCCTTTTACCAGAACAGGCCTATCTAGTATTATCAAATTTGTAAAATCATCTTATCTTTTTGAGAAAATCCTTAACAAGACCTTCAAAGTCAAATTTTTGCAAATCTGAATAAGCATCTATTGTATGCAAATATTCCAAATCTTCAAAATCAGTTATTCTCAGAGCAAAAATTGGGAAGCCCCATTCTTCTTCATCAGGGTTAGAATATGGTGTTTTTACATATCCCATATCTACAAACTCATAATCTAACACATCCAATACTCCTTGACTAACCTTATTTTTCTTTAAAATTGGAGTAATTGTGTCAATAATTAAAGGTCTCCAACGCTGATTTAAATCTTCCAGCTTCAACTCAATGACCTTCTCTCTGAAGTCATAATATTCTTCAAAAAGAGCATCTAATAAATCTTCAGCAAATTCAGCAGTATCTGTATCTTTGTGCCCATGAATAGCCATTTTAAGCACTTCGAAATCCCAAAGCTTCACTATAACACCATCAGCTTCGAACTTAATACCCAAATCCTTGGCTGTCAACTTAATACCTGTTTCACCTAATATTGTATCACAGATAATACTTTTTAAACCTTTCATTATTTACGTTTGTACTAATTTGCGTTGAAAAATATTTATAAAATTTAAAAAAACAAATCAAATATGAATAACTTTCACAGTTTTGAAATAAATTTTACACCTTTTGACCTTTACCCCCCTTACACCAACACCATCCATTTGAAATTTATTAACGCAAACAATCTGCTCAAAGTTGAATTTAATATTAAATATATTGGACGTGAAGAACTCACAGAAGAAGAAATTTTAGATGAAGGATTTACTTTAGACGATGACTATAATTGGAATGGCAGTCTAAGTTCTGTGTGGATTGATCCAATTCTAAACCTGATTAATAAATCAACATTTGTTAAAGAGGAATCAGAGATAAAAGTCCTGATTGAAGCTCCTAAAATTATATCCGGATCTCCTGAAAATATTGATGAGTGGGCTTACCTGATACAAGAAGTGACACAGGCTATTTATGAAACTTCAGGGAAAGAAAGCAAATTAGAAATTAATTTTATAAAGAATTTTCCCCAGGACTTTATAACTATAAATCTCAAACCTGAATTTAAATCCCGAAAGTTTATAGCTGAGATAGAAAAAAACGATCAGAAAAAGACTGTTCAATTGAAGTGGGAAGACCTGAAGAATACGCTTCAGACGGTTTATTTACCTGAATACATTTATGAAAACAGCCTACCTACACCCGGTAATGCTCAGGGATATTATATTAATACCGGTGAAGGGATTTGGTTTAAAGCGAACGAAGGAGTAGTTAACCTTTCAGAAAAAGATAAAAGTGTAACAAAACTTATCGAAATGTTTGAAAAAATATCGAAGAAGTAAGCAAGCTTACTTCTTCAGATTTTTAAGTTCTTCTTTCATATTTACAACCATATGAGCAAGCTTTTCTATTGACATATCTGGTTTTGGAAACTCGGTACTGATGAATGCTTTTGCCTCCCATATTTCAAGTATATCATCGGGATGCACCTCATAAGAAGAATAAACAGGGTTGTCTGATGATAAAAGAAATACCTCTTTCGTTTTTAAATAATTCGTGACTCTTTTGTAAACTATACCTTCTTTTGAGGTCACAACAATATACGTCTGATCATCTTTGACATAATTCCAGTTATCCACATATTGGCCTATGATAATAGTACCTGAGATAAGAGGTAACATGGAATCTCCGGAAATTTCAAAAGCACGGAATGTTCCATTTTTAAAGTTCGGTAGATAAAAATTAGGGAGGTCTCCTATATATTCAGGATCAGCATAACCGTTGAGATAACCTGCAGCTGCTTTCTGAGGAACCATTGGAACTGATTCATTGTCATTTTTATCTACAGTTATTGAAAGTACTCTTAACTTTTTAGCTTCAATATCTTTCTGCATCATTTGCTTATAGCTTTCAGGATCTTTTAAATCCCCACTAATAAGCGCATCTACAGATACTTCCAGTATTTTAGAAAACATGATGAGGTTATACAAACCAGGTTCTGCTCTCCCCTCTTCATAAGCCCCTAACAATGATCTTTTTATCCCTACTTTTTCAGCCAATTGTTCCTGAGTAAATCCTTTTTGCTTTCTTAAATGCTTAATATTGTCACTAATCAGAGTCATGTTTCTTTTAAATTATATCCACTAATTAAATCAAAATATTGATATCCTGTAATACATTACTAATCATTCTGCTCAAACTGCTTTTATTTTCGACCAGTTTTTCACCATGAATGAAAAATCCCGTATTATCTTCAAACAGGTAATTCACCTGTATGAATCTTGAATTGGGTATAGGTTTACGTAAAAAATATTTTAATTTAAAACCCCTTTTAGTAGCGACTAACATAAATACGATGTTTTTTAGCAAATAAACACCATAAAATTTACATATACTAATTTTATTAGTAAAAATTTCTGGAAAATAAATTTATTAGCAAAATAATTAGTAAAAAAATATTTAACGAATGAAAAAAGGAGTGAAAAACTCAATGGAAAGAAATTTATTAGCCAATTTCATAACAATACTTTTAATTATCCTGATACCCTCATGTAAGGAAGCCTCCCACCATGAATCTAATAACAACAGCCATGTGCCCTCTCAAATGAAATACACAGGTATTAAATATACTACAATAGACTCGCTTGAAAATGGATTTAAATTTAATATAAACAGCATTGACACCTTTACAAATGAGAAGTCCAAAGTGATACAAGTTGACTTCAAAGTTGCTTCATCTGATCTATTTTGGAAAGAACTAAAAACACAGGGAATCGAAGCCTTATATATCTCTTTATCCTGCATAGGCTTGAAGAAATATACATCACCAATCAACTATTATTCTGAAAAATTCCTGAGTCTGCATGATGATTTTTTGCTGATTAAAGAAGGTAATAGAATTTTCAATTGCTCCATTCCGATCAGATCTCTGGAATTGTCGAAAGGAATACATGAACTTAACCTGATAATTGAGGCAATTCCTGTTCGTTTTAAACAAGATAGCCTGAAAAGTGATCTTAAAGAAGTTGACTATTTTTCACATAAACCAGTAGCTTCAAAGAAAATTAAATTTCAGATAAATGCCCCTGAGCTTATATATACATCCATCGAAGTATTGAAATTCAAACTGAATACAAAGGTCTGTGACCCTTCAAAATACGACTATGCTTTTGGAGGTACAGGTTTTCCTGATCTTTTCTGGGATATTCAGTGCGGTGAGGATTATATCTACCACAGTCCGCAAATAAAAAATGTAATTCAATATACTAAGCCATACCAATCAACCTATTTTCTATGTACTCCTGATGATAAGATTACCATTCGGGCAGTTGATTTTGATAAGGGCCCTTTCAATACACAGCATGATATTATAGAAACCTGGTCTGGTAAGATCAATGATATAAATATAGATCACCCGGATACATTTGCATTTGGTAACCTTGAATATTTAATAGTTCGAAGAAAGGAGCCTAATAAAGCTCCTGACAAGCGTCGCAAAAATAAGTAGTACGTCCGTTTATTTTGATAATGTCGATTTTGCCACAACTACCAGGACAATCCTCATTTTCCTTTCTATGATTTATTAAAAAATCAGGTGGGAAGTCATCTGTTTTAGCAACGTATTTTATAGCTGTTTTCAAAACCTTATTCATTGTTGAAAAAAGCTTCTTCATTATATCTTCAGGAATTTGATTTCCCTTTGACTTTGGATGGATACCTGCCTGAAAAAGAATTTCATCTGCATATAAATTTCCAATGCCGGAGATCAATGACTGGTTCATCAGAATAGATTTGATCTTTCCTTTCTTTGCATGAATGATTTCGAGAAACTCTTCAGCAGTAATATTCAGGGCATCTATTCCTAAATTATTTTGAGAGATCAATTCATCAAAGTTATGGACAAGGCTTATATGTCCGAATTTTCTCTGATCTTCGAAGGCCAACCCTTCTCCGTTCTGAAAAACAAAAAGTAATCTTGTATAAGGAGGAATTTTAGAAAGATCATCAATATGTTCCAGATCACCTGTCATACCGAAATGAATATCTAACCCCACATCAGGCCCGATTTCTGCAAACAGATGTTTTCCATACCTATCTGATTTTTTAAAAAAATTGCCTTTCAGGGACTTGTTTAGTTCTTTTTCTGAGGTTCCTTTAAGAATCCTCTTTTCAAAAACTTCAACTCTTTCAATCTTTTTTTTGAAAGTAGTTTTATCAAAATAATCTTTGAAGACAGAAACATCTGGTAATTCCGGCATAACTTTATTCCTTTGTCTTATCAAAAAACAAAGGAATAAAGTGTTTCGTGCTTTATGTTAATCAAAGGAAGGCATCAGATCTACTATAGTAGAATCAACTTCATCAGTGGCAGATTCACAATCAAAGGAAGACTTGAGAGATTCGGGGATTTCAAATTTCGTTTTTACACCCAAATTTTTGTCAGCCAAAACCTTTTGCATGTACAATCCCCAGATAGGTAAAGCCATTCTTGCTCCCTGTCCAAATTTCATATCCGGGAAGTGAATATTTTTGTCATCCCCTCCAACCCATACACCAGAAACAAGATCAGGTGATATACCCATAAACCAGCCATCTGCTGAATTTTGTGTAGTACCTGTTTTCCCTCCAACTTCACTTGTAATGTTAAATTTTCTTACCAGATCTCTGGCAGTACCTCCATCTTCTTCCGCTGATCCTTTGAGCATATAAACCATAGATGCTGCAGTTTCAGAAGAAATAACCTGTTCAGGAATATTTCTGAATTCTTCCAGAACATTGCCATATTTATCTTCGATTCTGGTAATCATCAATGGTTCAAATCTGTATCCGTTGTTTACAAAAGCACAATAAGCCTGAGTCATGTCAAAAACCGACACGTCGCTGGTTCCAAGAGCAAGTGTTGGAACAGCTTCCAGCTGAGAAGATATACCAAGGCGTTTAGCAAATGCAACGATAGAATCCGGACCGCTCAATTTCATCAGATAAGCAGCTATAGTATTCACTGACTTTGCCATTCCAAGACGCAAGGTCATATAGTCATTAGAGTAATTATTATTGCTATTTTTGGGTATCCAGACTTTTCCGTCAGGCATTGTGAAAGGAACCTGAGTATCCAGCACTTTAGAGCAAGGGGTTAAACCTTTCTCTTCTATTGCATAAGCGTAAAGCAGAGGTTTAAATGTTGACCCTGGTTGTCTTGCGCCTTTTTTCACATGGTCATACTTAAAATATCTGAAGTTAACATCCCCTACCCAGGCTTTCACCTGTCCATTATGAGGATCCATACTTACCATTCCGGTATGCAAGAAATGAAGGTAATACCTCACGGAATCCATCGGACTCATCGTAGTATCCTTAGTACCGTTTAGGGTATAGATTTTCATTTTAACCTTCTTGTTCATTTCCCTGAAAATCTCTTCCGGATTATTTCCCAACTCCGCTTTCAGTACCCTGTATCTTTCAGACCTTTTTGCAAATCTTTCTACAAACTTTTTATCATCAAGTTTATTTGTAGCCCATGGAGTCTTACCTTTCCATTCTGCAAAAAACGCATTCTGAAGTGCCTTCATATGATTCGAGACCGCCTCTTCTGCGTAGGTCTGCATTTTTGAATTAATAGTTGTATATATCTTCAAACCATCTGCATAAAGATTATACCCATGTTCATCACACCAGTTGACAAGATAATCTTCTATATAGTCTCTGAAGTAAGGAGCAAGACCGGTATTCTGATTTTCGTAAGTAATATCCAAAGCAAGTGGTTTCAGCTTAAGCTTTTCAAACTGATCCTTACTTAAGTAATTATATTTTACCATCTGACTTAGAACCGTGTTTCTTCTGTTCAATGCTTTTTCCTCTTTTCTGACGGGGTCATAAACACTTGGACCTTTAAGCAAGCCTATAAGCATGGCAGCTTCTTCTGTAGTAAGCTTCGATGTTTTTTTATTAAAATATTTCCTGGCTGCAGATGTGATCCCATATGTTCCGTTTCCGAACTCTACCGTATTCAGATACATATTAAGAATCTCCATTTTTGTATAGGCTCTTTCAAGTCTCGTAGCAGTGATTATTTCCTTGAATTTTACTACGGGCATAAATTTGCTAAGTGGCCCCTGATATTCTTTGGACTGTCTCATCTGAAAAAGATTTTTAGCCAACTGCTGACTTAAGGTACTAGATCCCCTCTTCTGAAATGTAACAGCATAGAGAAAAATAGCAAAAGTACCTTTAAAATCTACGCCTGAATGTTTATAAAAACGAACGTCTTCCGTAGCTATCAGTGCATTAACCAGATCAACAGGCAGATCATTGTAATCTGCATTAGATCTGTTATACTTAAAATATTTTCCCATCAACACATTGTCTTCAGTGTAAACTTCCGAAGAAAGGTCACTTTTAGGATTTTCAAGAATTTCAAGTGAAGGAATTTTACCAAATAAACCAAACAGGTTTACGGATATAGAAAAAATGAATAATGCAATGAACAGAGCAAAACTCCAGAATCCTACCCAAAGGAATTTAATCTTTTTGTCTTTAAAGCTAATCATACAAAAAAGGGTTCTAAAAAGAACCCAATTTAAATTGTCTTTTAGTCAATACCAATACTATTGTGCAAGTAATTTTTTAATATCCTCAGACCAACCGTCTTCGAAAGGTGCTTTAGCATCCGGATCTGCTATATTTCCGTTTTTATCAATCAGAATAAAGCGGGGAATTGATACAACTCCATATTTAGCAAGAATTGAACTTTCGTTACCTTCATAAGAATGAACGTGAATTCCTTCAATTCCTTTTCTTTTAACGACTTTTTTCCATTTATCTTTTTCCCGGTCTATAGAAACATAAAGAAAAACCACCTCAGGATTTTCCAGGAATTCCTGTTTGGGTTCATGAGAAAGGGCAATCGCATTCATACATGGACCGCACCAGGTTGCCCAGACATCCATATAAACTACTTTGCCTTTGAAGTCGCTCAACGAAACTTTTTTACCATCAATATCATTGAGGGTAAAATCCGGTGCTGCCTCATAAATTCTTTTGTTCGTTTCCGAAGTCATTTCCCTTGGCTTGAAGCTTGACAAAAGGACAACCGGAAAAAATAATAGCCAAAATATCTTTTTCATTGTACTTGAATTTAAATTAGGGTTGAGTCCAATAAGTTCATTTTTATTCTCTGATCTTTAAAGATACTGTCTTGAGTGATAAAATAAAATACAGATGAAGGTATCTTTAGAAGATGTTTAATATTCCTGATTAACCTTTATGGATTTAACCATTGACAGGTAAGTGATATACTTATCTTTTTTTTTAATGATATTCTTGTGTTTAACTACCATTTTATTTACGTTTGATTATCAATTCAGACACCTCCTTAAATGAAACAGATTCTTATTTCTTTCCTGGCCACCCTTGTGCTATATTCCTGCACAGGTAAGAAAGAAATGAGCATATATTCATCCTCCCCTGATGGGTCGCTTTCGATTTTTATTTCAGGAATAAAACCTAACCTAGTAGATCCATTTACGGTGAGCTTCGGATTAAAAGGTATGGAATTATCAGAAGCACCTTCAACAGAAATTTATACTTCTGATCTAAATGACAAGACAGTCAACTTTGAATGGGAAACAAATCAACGTTGTCTCATCAGATTTAAGCAGCAAAATGGTAAACTCAAAACATTTGTAATGGATGTAGATTCAGAAACACTTTCAGTAAATGAACTTCATATAAATAATTTATCTGAAGATTTAGAATAATTTTTTTCTCTGTTTATTTCATAACCTCTTAACATAACTTACTGATTTTCCTAATTAAATATTAGTTAAATCCAACTTGCATTTTTTGACCCTCTTTTTGATTAAACAAACAGCATAGTTTTTGTTTTAATCTTATACAGCACCATTTCAAGGAGGGAATTATGTCACCTATTAAATTGAATATCACCATTTTAATCTTCTTTTTGGGAAATGTATTTGCCTGCAGTCCATATAATGGGCAAACAGATAAATTGAACAGGCCACTGCCTGAGAAAAAAAACAGACACATTAAGTTCTAGATCTATACCAGACCCTACACCAAAAGACTCTTTAAATGCAGACAGTGTAAAAACTGTAGATAAAGAGACAACAAAAAAAGTAGATATCCGATATATCAGAAAATCAATAAATCTTCATAAGAGGCCATTAGTTACATATTCAGAAGGTACCCAAAGTATCCTTATTGCAAGAATTGGCACTACAGAAGATGAGTTAATTACTTCTGATTGAAAAATTATTGCTTAAAGAAGTTATTAATTCTCTAAACAATAATTTTTATATTAGAGTTATAGCGTGTATTATTAAGCTAAATAACTTTTTTAAATGACAGTGAAGGATAAAGAAAAACTGCCTCTTATCCAGGACGATCCCTGGCTGGAACCCTATAATGATGACGTTGAAGCTCGTCTTGAACGATATCATAAAGCTCTTAGTGAAATTCAAAAGGCTTATGGAAGCCTTAGCAATTTTGCTGACGCTCATAAATACTATGGGGTTAACTTTGATAGTGAAAAAAACGGATGGTGGTATAGAGAATGGGCACCTAAAGCTCACCAGTTGTTCTTAACTGGTGATTTTAATCAATGGAACAGAGGTTCTCATTCTCTTGCCAGAAATCCCAGAGGGGATTGGGAAATTTTTCTTCCTTACGATCAATATAAAGACACTTTTGTTCATGGAAGCAGAATTAAAGTTCATGTAGTAGCCGATAATGGTGCTATGGACAGAATTCCTGCGTACATGCAAAAGGTCATTCAGGATCCTCAGACTTATGATTTTAGTGGGCAACTTTGGTTTGAGGCGTTCCCATTCCAGTGGGGACCATATAACCTGAATCTTCAGGATGTTCTCAAAGAACCAATTATCTACGAAGCTCACGTAGGCATGGCTCAGGAAAAAGAAGGACTTGGTACTTATATTGAATTTGCAGATGAAATCCTTCCAAGAATAAAAGATTACGGATACAATGCAATTCAGTTAATGGCAGTAATGGAACACCCTTACTACGGGTCTTTCGGTTACCATGTCTCTAACTTTTTTGCAGCCTCTTCCCGCTTTGGTAATCCGGAGGATCTAAAATACCTGATCGGTAAAGCCCACGAACTGGGGATTGCCGTTATCATGGACATTGTTCATTCTCATGCAGTAAAAAATCTTTCAGAAGGTCTTAATGAGTTTGACGGAACAGATCACCAGTATTTCCATCCGGGAGGCAGAGGTTATCACGAAGGATGGGACTCCAAAATCTTTGACTATGGAAAATGGGAAGTTAAGCAATTTCTGCTAAGCAATGTCAAATTCTGGCTTGAAGAATACAAGTTCGACGGCTTCAGATTTGATGGTGTTACATCAATGCTGTATTTTCATCATGGCTCCACCTCCTTTGATCATTATGACAAATATTTCAAAAGTGATGTAGAATGGGATGCCATTACTTACCTGCAGCTTGCTAATGAACTGATAAAAGAAGTAAATCCGAATGCAATTTCTATAGCTGAAGATGTAAGTGGAATGCCAGGTCTTTGCAGAACTGTAGAAGATGGCGGGGTTGGATTTGATTACAGGCTGGCAATGGGTATTCCTGATTATTGGATAAAAATATTAAAAGAAAAAGCCGATGAAGACTGGGACATTAATGAAATGTGGTCAGTTTTAAGCAACCGGAGATGGAAGGAAAAAACAATTGCCTATGCAGAATCCCATGATCAGGCGCTTGTAGGTGACAAAACACTTGCATTCTGGCTTATGGATAAGGAGATGTACTTCCATATGCTGGTTGATGATCCTAACGTAGTTATCGACAGAGGGATTGCCCTTCATAAGATGATCCGTCTATTTACTATATCATTGGGAGGAGAAGGATATCTAAACTTTATGGGAAATGAATTCGGTCATCCGGAATGGATTGATTTTCCAAGACAAGGAAACAACTGGAGTTATAAATATGCCCGCAGACAATGGACATTGGTAGACAGCAAAAATCTAAAATATCAATACCTTGCTAACTTTGATAAAGCAATGATTCATTGCATCAAAGATAATCATATTGTATCCGCATTACCCGGAAGACAAATCAATATGGACTCTGCTAATAAGGTTATCATTTTCGAAAGGAACAACCTTATATTTATATTTAACTTCAGCATTGGAAATTCAATTTTCGGTTATCGCTTCAAAGCTCCGGAAATGGGCAGGTATAAAATCATTTTAAACTCCGACGAAAAAGAATTTGGTGGATTTGGAAGAGTTGATACAGATTTTATCCACGAAACCGATGAATTCCAGTCTTTAAGTATTTATCTGACCAACAGAACCGCTTTGGTTATGAAAAAAGTAGATTGATACTAAAAATAAAACATAAAAAAGGGTTCGGAGAAATTATTCGAACCCTTTTTTATTGACTTGAACCTATCATGAAAGCTCAAGCTTTCCCATCCTTGCCATATTTTGTCTGATCCAGTTCCTCCTCTTTAAAATATACATCGAAGGTTTGGTTGGGGACCATTTTAAAGGGTTGGGTAGTATTGCGGCTAATAAGGCCGCCTGATCTTTAGAAAGTTTTTTTGCATTGATACTGTAATAATATTGTGACGCTGCCTCTGCTCCATATACCCCATTTCCAAGCTCCACAATGTTAAGGTAAACCTCAAGAATCCTTTCCTTGCTCCAGAATATTTCTATAAGAACCGTAAAATAAACCTCGAATCCCTTTCTCACCCATGATCGGGATGGCCATAGAAAAACATTCTTTGCAACCTGCTGGCTAATCGTACTGGCTCCAATCACTTTTTTCTTTCCCTTTTTATTGTACTGCATAGCCTTTTTTATCGCATCAAAGTCAAATCCATGATGGTCCATAAAACGCTGGTCTTCCGATGCAATTACCGCCCTCTTTAAATTTGGAGAGATCTCCTCGAAGGACACCCAATCCTTTTTAAGCTTTAGGGATTTACCATTCCAGATCTGCTCACCACATCTGATAAGCATCAAAGGTGTTGCAACTGGAGGAATAAATCTTAAAATTATAACTGAAAGTAAGGAACTGGCCAGAAAAAAAATCAGGGTCAGTTTAATTATTCTAACACACTTTTTCCAAAACATCTTCATCCGGATTTCTCAATCCATATTTTTAGTAATTTAAACGAATTTACTAATATTTATTTTCTGAATTGAAAAATCAGGATGAAGTTGATTTTTATTTGATGGTTAACAGGGCTTATATAGTTACTGCAGGCTCTTTGGAGGTTGTGACCAACAACTCCTTAAACTCTCTTCTTTTTTCTATGAAATTGTGAATATAGGAACAAGATGTCCTAATCTTAATAAAATTTTTTTTGGCAAAATTCAGAGAAAATTCCACAATTCTACCTGCAATTCCCTGGCCTCTCAAATTTTTTGGAACAAACATTTGCTTAACCTCATAAATCTGACCGGAAAGTTTTTCATATTTTAGATTGCATTCCTTTCCATTTATAACGATAAAGAATTTCTGACTCTTCCCATCATGCTTTATATCGAAAATCATCGTTACCCTCCTGTGGTTTTATTTAAAGAACTTTTAAAATATAACAGGGTGAGATTTAAGTTTGTTAACTACATTTTCTCAGCAAAAAGATTCTTCTCCCACTCTGAGAAGACTAACTCATTAAGCGGCAGCCTATTTACCATCTGTTTTTCACGCTCTTGTAAATTTGGAGGCAACGAACTCAAATCTCCCTTATAGCCTAAAGCAATTACAGTTACAGGTTCAAATTCGTCAGGGATTTCTAAATTTTCAATAGCTTTTTCTCGGGTAAACCCTCCCATCTGATGTAAAAACAACCCTTCATTTGTAGCTTGAACAGAAAGGTACGCCACTGACTGTCCGAGATCATAAAGCCTGCTGGAATTTTCTGCGCCATTTCGGGTATAGTGCTTTTTTGCTAAAGTCAAAATCAGAACCGGAGCATGTTGAGCCCATATCTGGTTGCTTTCATTCAAGCTATCCGCAATGCTTCTCCATACCTGTCCATCTTTTTTTAATCCTACTATATACCTC
Source organism: Sporocytophaga sp. (assembly GCA_024707265.1). Lineage (GTDB taxonomy): Bacteria > Bacteroidota > Bacteroidia > Cytophagales > Cytophagaceae > Sporocytophaga. Next base: position 61,191 of record JANQAB010000006.1, read on the forward strand.
CATGGTTGTTCGTTCATTGCTGAAGGTGCTCTTCTTGATGCTTCAAAGATTCTTTGAAGTTTTTCAATTTCCACATCTTTTTTTCTGATATGCTCTTGGACTCCAACGGTTTTCTATTAGTTCGTGTACTTTAATATTTCCCATTACAATGCATTTTAAACTATATCTTTATTTATTTTTGTATAATTATAACTTAGAAAAAGTTAAAAACAATTCATTTAACCATAGATGACCAGAGACGAGGCCAAACTACGAATAGAAGAGCTTACAGAAAAGATCAATTACTATAATGATTTATATTATCAGCAAAGCACCTCTGCGATATCTGATTTTGAATTTGATAAATTACTTGAAGAGTTAATTAAACTTGAGAATTTACATCCCGAATTTAAAAAAGAAGATTCTCCCAGCCAAAGGGTTGGTGGTACTATTACCAAAGAATTCAAAACTGTTTATCATGTTTACCCAATGCTTTCCTTAGGCAACACCTACTCAGAGGAAGAACTTATAGAATTTGATAATCGAGTAAAGAAGGCAATTGGTACCAATTTCGAATATATAGCGGAGCTTAAATTTGACGGAGTGGCCATGAGTATAACGTACGAAAATGGAATTCTTAAACAAGCCACTACCAGAGGAGATGGAGTTCGTGGAGATGACGTCACTGCCAATGTAAAAACGATCAGAAGCATTCCCTTAAAAATAAAAGGCAATAACATACCTCCTCTTTTCGAAGTAAGAGGAGAAGTCTTTCTTCCTCTCGATTCCTTTAATAAAATCAATAAAGAGCGGGAAGATATCGGAGAACCACTGCTTGCAAACCCCAGAAACGCTGCCTCTGGCACAATAAAAATGCAGGATTCTTCAGTCGTTGCGCAAAGAAAACTGGACTGTTTCGTATATGGTCTGCTAGGAGAAAATCTGGATATAAAATCCCACCATGAGGCCTTAATAAAAATTAAAGAATGGGGTTTTAATGTATCAGATTCTTATGCACGATGTAAAGACATTCAGGAGGTAATGAACTATATCAACAAATGGGAAAGAGAAAGATTTAATCTTCCGCTTGGCACGGATGGCATTGTAATAAAGGTAAATGATTATAAACAACAGGAAATTCTTGGCTTTACAGCCAAAAGTCCTCGTTGGGCAATAGCTTATAAATACAAAGCTGATACAGCAAGCACTTTACTAGAGTCAATAGAATATCAGGTTGGAAGAACCGGAGCCGTTACTCCTGTTGCCAACCTGCTACCTGTACAATTGGCCGGAACAAAAGTAAAGAGAGCTTCAGTGCACAATGCCAATGAAATAAAAAGACTTGATCTGCGTATCGGGGATACAGTATTTGTAGAAAAAGGAGGAGAAATAATTCCTAAGATTACTGGTGTAAATCTGGGGTTAAGACCAGAAAACAGTATTCCCATAGAATACATAACCGAATGTCCTGAATGTGGAACACCACTTATCAGAAAAGAAGGTGAAGCAGTACATTACTGTCCGAATGAGAAAGGATGTCCTCCTCAGATCAAAGGTAGACTTGAGCATTTTATTCAAAGAAAAGCACTGAATATAGAAGGAATAGGATCAGAAACAGTGGATCAGCTTTATGCAAAGGGACTGGTTAAAGACCCGGCCGACTTATATGATCTGACATTTGAAAAACTTTGCAGTCTTGAAAGATTTGGCGAAAAGTCAGCTAACAATATTATAAAGGGCTTAGAAGCCTCCAAAACCGTCCCATTCAAAAATGTATTATTTGGAATCGGGGTCAGATATGTAGGAAACACTGTCGCGGAAAAACTTGCAGATTATTTTTCTAATATAGATGCACTGGCAAAAGCCTCTTTTGAAGAATTGAGAGAAGTTCCCGAAATAGGAGAAAAAATTGCACAAGGTGTAGTAGAATATTTTGCACAGGAAGAAAACCGTTTTTTTATTGAAAGGCTAAAAAAAGCCGGGCTTCAGATGGAAGCACAGAAGAAAGTAATTGAATTCGAAAGCAATATTTTTGAAGGAAAAACATTTGTTATTTCAGGAGTCTTCCAAAATTTCAGCAGGGATAGCATTAAGGAAAAAGTAGAGAAAAATGGAGGCAAGGTAGTTTCCAGTATTTCAGCTAAGTTAAACTTTTTGATTGCCGGAGAAAATATGGGGCCTTCCAAGCTTGAGAAAGCGCAAAAGCTTGGTATTCAAATGATCTCCGAGGATGAATTTACAAACATGTTAAAATAGTTAAAGATGATTAAAAAGTTTTTTTTAAGAGTTAGAACTTATTACAACAGAAAAAATAACAAAGCCAAAAGGAAAAGTCTGAGTTATGAAGAATCTTCAACAGTAGGAATTCTTATCAGCAATGAAAACCCTAAAGGCAATGAAATGATCTCTATATTTGTAAAAAGTCTGATTAAAGAAGGAAAAAAAGTAGTAATCATCTGTAATTCAATGACCAACAATTGTGCTTTTGATTTCCCCTTTACCAGAATTTCCTTTAGCGATATAAAATGGAATGGCACTTATCGGGACGAAAAAATAAATAATTTTATAAAAACCGAATTCGACTATTTATATTCTATTAATATTTCACCATTTTTGCCATTCGAAAATATTTTATCTGCAAGCAAAGCGAAATGCCGGTTAGGAATTTTTTCAGAAGACAATAAAAATATTCTGGAAGTAATGGCCGAATTAAAAAAAGGAGAAGGCATTGAAGCGTTGATCAGATTAATGGAAGTTTGTACAAAAAAATTCAGGAGTTAAAAAATGAGTATTTTTTCGGGGACCGGAGTAGCACTTGTAACGCCGTTCAGTGATGACGATAGTATTGATTTTAACGGATTAAAAAGACTACTGGATCACGTAAGTCACAATGGAGGAGACTATTTAGTAGTAAATGGAACGACGGGTGAATCTCCTACCACTAGTCAGGAAGAAAAAAAACAAGTCTTAGATTTTGTACTCAAAGAAAATAAGGGCAAACTACCAGTTGTCTTTGGTATTGGAGGTAACAATACAAAAGAGGTTCTTGAACGTATAAAAAATACGAACTTTGAGGGGATCAGTGCAATTTTGTCAGTTTGTCCCTACTACAATAAACCGTCTCAGGAAGGAATATATCAGCATTATAAGAAAATTGCAGAAGCGTCCCCGGTGCCGGTAATTTTGTACAATGTTCCAGGCAGAACGGGAATCAATATGACAGCGGAAACCACCATCAGACTTTCCAATGTTAAAAATGTAATTGGTATCAAAGAAGCTAACAGCGACTTGAAGCAAGCTGCAGAAATAGCCAATAAAAGTCTTAAAGGTTTTCTGCTTATCAGCGGAGATGATATGACAACTGCAAGTTTTGGAGCAATTGGAGGTGTTGGCGTTATTTCGGTACTTGCAAACGCATTTCCTGCTCATTTCAAAAAATCCATTCAGTACACCTCTGAAGGAAAACATGCTGAAGCTGAAGCCGAAATTTCTAAGCTTGGGAAAATTAATCCTTTAATGTATGAAGAAGGAAATCCTGTAGGCATTAAAGAAGTACTTGAATATAAAGGAATTTGTAAAAATAATGTAAGACTACCATTAGTGAAGGCTTCTCAGAATCTCAGAAAACGGATCTTACAAGCTATAACTGAAGTAAACTAACAATAAAAAAAAGAGGCTGAAAATCAGCCTCTTTTTTTTATTGTTCTTCGTTATTCTTTTTATCCTGAACCTCAACTCTAATCTCCTGAGCTAAATTTTTAAGATCCTGCATACCTTTCCTTACACGGGTTCCTGCTGCTGCATTTTCTTTTTCATAAAATTTTGCAAAATCACCTTCCAGCGACATTACAAGATTTTTCAGTTGTTCGAATCTGTTCATTATTATAAAAATTTAGGTTATTAAAACGTTCTAAATTAAGAAATTAAAAAATACTACTCAAAAGAAAAGTAAGATTTTCTTTCTTTAACAGTAGAAAACCTTACTTTCAATATGTTTTTATTAAATCGAAATATTTGAAAGCGATTTTGTATAAAGCTTATTCTGAAGTTTATACGAAACTTCCTGGAAAGCTTTGATTGTCTGCTTAACATCTTCAAGGGTATGCATTGCAGTAGGGATAATTCTAAGTTCAAGAATCCCTTTCGGTACTACAGGATAAATAACTATCGAACAGAAAATGCCATAGTTTTCTCTTAAATCTATTATCAACTGAGCAGCCTCACTTTCATCACCTTTTAGATAAACGGGAGTAACAGGAGATTCTGTTTTACCGATATCAAATCCGGCATCTTTCAAACCTTGCTGCAGATTACGAACAACATTCCAAAGGTTTTCTCTCAACTGAGGTTGGGATTTCAGCAATTCAAGCCTTTTCATTCCTCCCACTACCAATGCCATTGGCAATGTTTTGGCAAAAATCTGAGACCTTGTGTTGTATCTTAAAAAACCTATGACTTCTTCTGTACTTGAAACAAATGCACCGATACTAGCCATTGATTTAGCAAAAGTTGAGAAGTAAATATCAATACCATCCTGAATCCCAAGATGCTCACCTGTTCCTGCACCCGTAGCTCCCATTGTTCCGAAACCGTGCGCATCGTCCACAAATAACCTGAACTGGTATTGTTTCTTAAGCTCTACTATTTCTTTTAGTTTACCAAGGTCACCTGCCATACCGAACACGCCTTCAGTAATCACAAGGATTCCACCTTTTGTTTCCTGAACTAATTTAGTAGCTCTTTCAAGTTGTTTTTTAAGGTTTTCAATATCGTTGTGAGGGAATACGAATCTTTTTCCCTGGTGCAGCCTTACTCCATCAACTATACAAGCATGAGATTCACTATCATAAATTACTACATCATGGCGTGAAAGCACTGCATCTATCACGGACACCATTCCCTGATATCCGAAATTAAGAAGCATTGTATCTTCTTTTTTCACAAAATCAGAAATCTGAGCTTCAAACTCTTCGATAAGGTTTGAATTTCCGGACATCATTCTTGCACCCATAGGAAAAGCCAAACCATATTCTGCAGCTCCTTCAGCATCGGCTTTACGAACTTCGGGATGATTTGCAAGTCCGATGTAATTATTTAAACTCCAGGTTAAAACTTCTTTTCCCCTGAACTTCATTCTGGGGCCAATTTCGCCTTCTAGTTTTGGGAATGCAAAATATCCGTGCGCGACCGAAGAGTGTTTTCCTAGCGGTCCTTTGTCATTTTTTAATTTATCAAATAAATCCAAGGTAGTAAATTTTAATTATAGTCAAATCAAAACTTATTCTGATCATATTCCAGATCCAAAAATCGTACAAATGTAAGCATTAAAATCAGATACTGAAATATGGTTTCTGATAAAATACCTCCTTTATTCTTAAAAAAAGTATAAAATTAATGGATTTAATTATTTATTATTGACCCCTACTAAGGATCAGAAAAATGCAAAAAATCAAAAAGGTATTGATCGCTAACAGAGGTGAAATTGCTCTGAGAATCATGCGATCTTTGAAAGAAATGGGCATCAATACTGTTGCTGTTTTTAGTGAAGCTGACCGCCTGTCTCCTCATGTTCAATACGCTGATGAAGCAGTTTGCATTGGTCCTGCTCCCTCTTCCGCTTCCTATCTAAACAGTTCGAAAATAATTGAAACAGCTCTTAAGCTCCGTGCTGATGCAATACATCCCGGATATGGATTTCTAAGCGAAAATGAAAGTTTTGCACGCCTGGTAGAAGAATCAGGTTTAATTTTTATAGGACCATCTGCGAATTCTATAAAAATAATGGGAAGTAAATTGGCGGCAAAAGATGCCGCAGCCGCCTATAATATTCCAATGGTACCAGGAATAAACAAACCAATAACCGATATTAATGAAGCACTCAGAGTAACTTCTGAAATAGGGTACCCCGTTCTTATTAAAGCAAGTGCCGGAGGTGGAGGAAAAGGAATGCGAATTGTAGAAAGGCCGGAAGAATTTGCTGAGCAATTGGAAAGGGCATCCAGCGAAGCTAAATCGGCATTCGGAGATGGGTCTGTTTTTATCGAAAAATACATTGCATCTCCTAAACACATAGAAGTTCAGGTACTTGGAGATCAGCACGGTAATGTGATTCATCTTTTTGAGAGAGAATGCTCCATTCAGAGACGTTATCAGAAAGTAGTTGAAGAAGCCCCCTCTCCTGTTTTAAACCACGAAAAAAGGATGGCAATAGGAAAAGCTGCGGTTAAAGTAGCTAAATCCTGTAATTATTATGGAGCTGGCACTGTTGAGTTCATCGTAGATGAGCAGCTCAACTTTTATTTCCTTGAAATGAATACCAGACTTCAGGTTGAACATCCTGTAACTGAAATGATAACAGGAATAGACCTGGTGAAGGAGCAAATTAATATTGCGGAGGGTAACACTTTATCGTACAAACAAGAAGATATCTCTATAAGAGGTCATGCAATCGAATTAAGGGTTTATGCTGAAGATCCTGCAAACAACTTTCTTCCGGATATCGGAAAACTCATCACATACAAAAGACCACAGGGGCCAGGAATAAGGGTTGATGATGGTTTCGAAGAATACATGGAAATACCTGTATTCTATGATCCTATGATTGCAAAACTGATTACCTATGGCAGTACCAGGACAGAAGCTATTCAAAGAATGAAAAGGGCAATATCTGAATACAAAATTTCTGGAATTATGACGACTCTGCCTTTTGGTACGTTTGTTATGGGGCATGAAGCGTTTATTTCAGGAAAATTTGACACCCATTTTGTAAAAAAACATTTTTCACCTGAAAATTTAAAAATCAATCTGGATAAAGAGGGTGAAGAAATTGCTATGGCATTCGCAGGAAAATTTTTCACTGAAAAAATTAGTAATAAGTCTGCAACGGAAAATCAAAGCACTGTCGAAAACTCAGTCTGGAAAAGAAGATACAGTTAATCTTTTATGGCCCAAATTTTTCCTTTGGAAGTGTATATGTACAATGATTTACAGTCACTTCCTAAACTTTCTTTTCCTTTAATGCCTCAGGAAGAGTTTAGTAATGATTTTGAATCTCTATTCAAAATACCCTTTCATAGTATTTTACTCACCTACCCCAAAATTTCAGAAGGCCATGATTTTCCTTTTGAAGAATGGAAAACAAAGGGAGTATTGAAAAAAAAAGAAGCTGCAATCTACAAATACACACAGGAATACACACATCCATTAAGTGGAAAGCTCTATAAGCGCATGGGTATAATGGCTGGGTTAAAAGTTGAGGACTGGGGACAAGAAAGTGTATTACCACATGAAGGAATTAATTCAGAAGTAGTTGAACAGGGAATACAATTTCTTGAAAAATACCAAGTTAATTCTTCTCCTATTCATCTGCTTTACTCTGATCCGGAGCATAGGCTTCGCAATTATCTGGAAAACCCTACCATATTAATTTCAATTTTTACCGATAACTTTGGTACCATTCATAAACTTGAAAAATTTGAAGACAATGCTTATACGGATATTTCCGAACTGTTTAAAAGCTATCCGTTATTTCTCGCCGACGGGCATCACAGGTATCAGACTATGATTCTCTTTAATAAAAAATATGGCAAAAACGCCCTTATTCCGGCTTATATCAGTTTGATGGAGAATGAACCTGCCAGAATATTACCTTTTCACAGGTTAGTAAAATTAAGTGAATTTAATGAAGAAAAATTACTTCAAATTTTAAAGACTTTTTTTCATTTGCAACCATTTTCTTCAGAAAGCGTAGAGGCATTCACCGCCCAGGAAGATGGAGGTGAATGGGCATTAATCCTGAAATCTCAATCATTTATTCTTAAACCGATTAATGAAAAAGTTAAACATTTTATTAATAATAAAGCTTATAATGAGGCCGGACAAAAAATGGCATTAATTGACTATTTAGTATTAAAATATCTAGAAAACTTTAAAAAAGAACAGCCTAAAAACTGGTTTAATCTAAAATTTTCTTATAACTTTACTAAATTATCGAAAAAAGTGCAGACTGGAGAGGCGGATTTTGGATTAATATTAAAAGGGATAAGCATGAGAACTCTTGGGAAAACAGTTTTAAATAATGCAATATTGCCTGAGAAATCCACATTCTTTTACCCTAAAATGCTAGCAGGTTTGGTCTTTTATGACCTTACTGATCAAAATTGAAAACACTTACAAATCTTTACGATACAATCAGGTCATATGAAAAACTATATTATTCTCAAATCATTGCTATTACTGATGGCGTTGGTTTCCATCATAGGAAATGCCTCTGCAGAAACTGCAGCTGACACCTCTTTCTTCGAAAAGGGAAATGTTAAATACAAAAAAGGTGATTTTCTGGGTGCTATTGAAGAGTTTGATAAAGTATTGGCAAAAGACCCTAAAAATGTAGAAGCTTATTTCAATAGAGGAATATGCAGAACAGAAATTGGAGATAATGAGTCTGCAATAGAAGACTTTAACAATGTACTGGAACTTAACCATAATCACTTTAAAGCATTCATCAAAAGAGGTATTGCCAAAGAGCAGATCGGAGACCAAAAAGGAGCAATAGACGATTTTTCAAAAGCCTTGGTTCACTCTCCAAAGGATCCTGAAGCGCTGGCTCACAGAGCTAATATAAGATATCTTCTGAGCGACTATGCCGGATCTATAAAAGACTATACTACCCTTATAGAACTTGCACAGCCAAATAACTTTGAAGCACTTTACAAAAGAGGTCTTGCCCGCAATGAATATGGAAGATTTAAAGAAGCGATCGCTGATTTTACAAGAGTAATTGAGTTGTATCCAAAATACAACTATGCATACTTCTACAGAGGTTTTGCCAAAAACCATATTGATGATTTCAAAGGGGCCATAGAAGATTACACAAAGGTAATTGAGCTAGACCCTAATGATAAATTCTCTTACTACAACAGAGGTTATTCCAGACTTCAAATGATGGATATTGAAGGTGCGGATAAAGATTATCAAAAAGCAACTGAAATTGACCCTAAATTTGAAGAAGCATATTACCAATGGGCAGAAGTATTTGCAACAAACGGAAATAGCAAAGCTGCACTGGAAAAATTCAATAAAGCAGTAGAACTTTTCCCTAACCATAAAGATGCGTATTTTAACAGAGGAGCATATCTTACTGAAATTGACAAAAGCAAAGAAGCTATAGTAGATTTAAATAAAGCAATCGAGTTAAATCCAAAAGACAGAGAAGCTTATTATTTCAGAGGAGTTGCTTATGCTCAATTGAATAAAAACTCTGAAGCCTGCCTTGACCTGAAACAAGCAGAACAACTTGGAGATATAAGAGCTTCAGAAATGATTAAAAGTGTCTGTGGCAGAAATACGCCGAACTTGATCAAATAGTAAAAAAATAGTAAGATTTGAATAAGAATTTAAATATAATCCTTGCTTCCAATTCGCCCAGAAGGCAACAAATACTAAAGGAAGCAGGGATTATTTTTTTGGTAAAAAGTAAAAATATTCCGGAAGATTATCCTTCTGATATACCCAAAAGAAGCATCTCTGAATACCTTGCCGAAAAAAAAGCAGAATCATTTTGTGAAGAATCACAAAGTAGTCTGATAATAGCAGCGGATACAACAGTTTTAGTTGATGGAAAGATACTAGAAAAACCTGTTGATGCTCTCGATGCAAGCAGGATGCTCAAGGAGCTGTCAGGAAAATACCACGAAGTAATTACCGGTGTCTGCCTATTACATAAAGACAAGAAAATATCTTTTTCAGACACTACTAAAGTCTACTTCAAAGATCTTTCCGAAGCTGAAATTGAACATTATGTAGCAATTTGCAAACCTTTCGACAAAGCCGGGAGCTATGGTATCCAGGAATGGATAGGACTTATTGGAATTACAGGAATCGAAGGCTCTTATTTTAATGTTATGGGACTTCCGATCCACAGAGTTTATGAATGCCTTAAAGAATTTAAGTGAGTTTACTTTCCATTATTTTTATTTCTGTTATCGGAGAAGTTTTTTCATAAAGAATATTATAGACTGCTTTTATAATTGGCATATCAATGGATAATTCTTTATTGATTTCATTGATTCCCTTCACAGCATAATACCCTTCAGCAACCATGTTCATTTCTATCTGAGCGGATTTAACAGAATACCCCCTTCCTACCATATTTCCAAAAGTACGATTTCTGCTAAACTGGGAATAAGACGTAACAAGCAAATCACCTAAAAATGCAGAGGAACAAACCACCCGATGATCTGAAGGATGTAACGCATTCACAAATCTGGAGATTTCCTGCATGGCATTTGAAACCAGAACTGCCTGAAAATTATCTCCATAATTTAAGCCATGAGTAATACCACAAGCGATTGCTATTATATTTTTCATTATTGCAGCATACTCTATCCCATACAAATCAAGAGAAACAGAGGATTTTACAAATCGGCACGACAACAGCCCAGCAACTGTTTTTCCTGTTTCCAGATCTGAAGCTCCAATAGTAAGATAAGATTTCTTTTCCATCGCAACTTCTTCAGAATGACATGGACCAGCAATGATGCAGAGCTGTTCCGGTTTAACTCCAAATTCAGAAGAAAGAAAATCAGTGATAAGCTTATTCTCGTGAGGGATCATCCCTTTTATTCCTGACACAATGATTTTATTCTGATAGTTCTCTTTATCCAGCGACAGAAGAATTTCTTTTACAAAAGCTGATGGAACAGCGAGGATTAAGACAGAAGATAATTCAACAGCTTTTTTAAGATCTGAGGTAGGTTTTACCTTTGTAAGGTTAATATGAATATCACTTGCATATCTTGGATTTGACTCATATGTGAGAATATGATCTACATCCTCCTGCTTTCTTAGCCACCACTGAATCAATATATTTTGTTCTGACAGAATCTTTACAAGTGCCGTAGCCCAGCTTCCCCCTCCTATTACAGCAACTGATAACTGCTTTTCCATGTAGTTTTTTAAATTTAAATTCCTGCTAAATTAGCAAAATAATTTTTATTGACTGATTAAAAATCTTACCATGAGCCAACTCATTCTAAACGGAGAACATTACCCAGTGGAGAACAACCAGCTTTTATCCACCACCAATAGAGCTTTTTTATATGGTGATGGAATCTTTGAAACAATTAAGCTTCAAAATAAAAATTTGTTATTCTGGGATGACCATTACAATCGGATGATCAACGGAGCCAAAGCTTTATTTCTTGATTGCTCAAAACTATCTAAGGATGAGTTAAAAGCTTCTATTATTAAACTGGCAGAAGAAAACTCCTTAGCCACCGCCAGAATCCGGATACAACTATGGCGCTCCCCCGGCGGGCTCTTTACTCCTGCTGATAATTCTGTTCAATATTTAATCAATGCAACAGAATTCACTACAGCTCCTTCAGTAAAAAGATCCTGCTTTTTCTTTGAAGAAGTGCCCTTGGCATACTCTTATATTTCCAGATATAAAACGTGTAATGCGCTTCCTTATATTCTTGCAAGTATCAAAAGAAAGGAACTGGAAGCAGATGAAATGATTTTGTTTAACACGGATGGATTCGTATCGGAAAGTACGTCCTCCAACATCTTCTGGCTTAAAGGAGAAACCTTATGCACACCATCTCTTGAAACGGGTTGTATTGAAGGGATTGTAAGAAAACAAATTCTATCTTATGCAAAACAGCATCATATTAAAGTTGTAGAGGGGCAATATTTTAAAGAAGATCTATTACATGCTGACTTTGTATTCTGCACAAACACTGCAGGAATAAGCCAACTGGCATGTATTGAAGGAAAGCAGTTTAAGGAAAAAAATGCTTTGTATGATCTATTGATATCTGATTATTCTAAAGACATCCTAAATAATGCTTAAGGTAAAACTTTATTGATAAAAATTTTTACCAATAAGCTATATGTCTTCCTGATGGACAGGAGGCGCCACCCTATTAATGAGAGACACCTGCCTGATGAATAGGGAGACGCCAGCATGGCGTCTCTACACCGCTACATCAGCCTTTATAGCCGGATGTGGATTATAATTCTCCAGTGTAAAATCTTCAAATTTAAAATCAAAAATAGATTTTACAGCAGGATTAATTTTCATTTGAGGAAGAGGTCTTTGTTCTCTTGAAAGCTGAAGTCTTGTCTGCTCGAGATGGTTTGAATATAAATGTGCGTCGCCCAGAGTATGGACAAAATCACCCGGTTGTAATCCGCAGACCTGCGCGACCATCATTGTCAGCAATGCATAAGAAGCGATATTAAATGGCACCCCCAGAAAAACGTCTGCACTGCGCTGATACAGTTGACATGAAAGCTTGCCTTCAGCGACATAAAACTGGAAAAATGCGTGGCAAGGAGGTAACTTCATTTTATCTACATCTGCTACATTCCAGGCACTGACGATGAGCCTTCTTGAATCAGGAGTTTTTTTGATTTGTTCGATTACCTTTGAAATCTGGTCAATATGTCCACCATCAGGAGTTGGCCAGCTTCTCCACTGATATCCATAAACAGGACCCAGATTCCCTTTTTCGTCAGCCCATTCATCCCAGATACTTACCCCATTTTCCTTCAGGTATTTAATATTGGTATCCCCTTTCAGAAACCAAAGTAACTCATGAATAATCGACTTTAAATGAAGCTTTTTAGTCGTCACGACAGGGAACCCTTCGGACAAATCAAACCTCATCTGATATCCAAACACGCTGATTGTTCCTGTTCCTGTTCTGTCCTCCTTTTTCACACCTTTTTCAAGAATGTGTGTCATCAATTCATGATACTGCTTCATAACTTCAAATTATTGCCCCCGAAATTACAAAAAAAAATGGTCCTAAAGGGACCACTTTTATACTTTAAATTTCTTTTATTTTAAAAATTACTCAGCTGCTTTCTGCTCAGCAGGAGCTGCACTATTTTCTGCTCCTTTTGAAGCACAGCACGATTTTTTAGAAGTCGAACAGTTTGATTTAGAAGCGCAGTCCTTCTTCTTTTTCTTTTTATCCTTGTCTTTATCCTTTACTACAACAGAGATATTTGAATCTGAAGCAACTGCTGCGAACGAAGTACCGAAAGCAACAAGAACTGAGAAGATTACGCTGAAAATTACTTTTTTCATAAGATTAAAATTTCAATTATTAAAGTTTTCAACTAGAGATATTAGATAAATATAAAAAAATATTAATTCAATTCCAAATTTTAAGGATTTTGAATACCACTTGTGTGATACGGTCATAATTCGTATAAGTTTCCCAAATCATTTTTGTTTCTTCAATTCACCTCCTGAATAAATCCTATGTTTTTCTCCGTTAGAATTTTAAACTTCAATAAGCTGTTATTGAAAAAAACTGCTTAAAAAAACTATTTTTGCAGTCCAAAAAATAATATTAATACTATCATGGCAGATTATAATTTTCAGGAGATTGAAAAAAAGTGGCAGGATAAGTGGGAAGCTTCCAAAATCTTCGAAGCGGACACAAACCAGAGTAAACCAAAATACTATGCCCTCGACATGTTCCCTTATCCATCAGGTGCAGGACTTCATGTAGGACATCCGCTGGGATATATTGCCACTGATATTGTTGCCCGATACAAAAGAATCAAAGGTTATAATGTATTGCATCCGATGGGCTTTGACTCTTTCGGACTTCCTGCGGAACAATATGCAATGCAAACAGGCCAGCATCCGGCCATCACAACTGAACAAAATATCACGAGATATAAAGAACAGCTAAAAAAGATCGGGTTTTCGTACGATTGGTCCAGAGAAGTCAGGACCAGCAATGCTGATTATTACAAATGGACACAATGGATATTTACTCAGCTTTTCAAACACTGGTATAATAAAGACAAGGAAAAAGCTGAGCCTATTGAAGATTTGGTTAAGATCTTTGAAACTTCAGGAAATAAATCTGTCAATGCTGTTCGTGATGAAGATACTCCTGTTTTCACTGCGGAAGACTGGGAAAAACTTTCAGAAAGAGCAAAACAAGAAATGCTTTTGAAGTATCGTCTTACTTATCTATCCGAGACTATGGTAAACTGGTGTCCTGAACTTGGAACCGTGCTTGCCAATGAAGAGGTAAAGGATGGCGTTTCTGAACGTGGAGGCTATCCTGTGATCAGAAAAAAAATGATTCAATGGAGCATGCGTATTACCGCTTATGCAGAGCGTTTACTTGTCGGCCTTGATACTATTGATTGGCCTGAGCCGATGAAAGAAATGCAGCGCAACTGGATAGGAAAATCTTTAGGCGCTGAACTTACTTTTAAAGTTGAAGGCAAGGATCTTGAATTAAAAGTATTCACGACAAGAATAGATACTACATTCGGTGTCACCTTTGTTTCTATCGCACCGGAGCACGAGCTAATCCCAGAGCTTACTACTCCTGATCAAAAAGCAGAAGTAGAAAAGTATGTGGAAACAGCAAAGAACAGGTCTGAAAGAGATCGCATGAGTGATGTAAAAACTGTATCAGGTCAATTTACAGGTAGCTATGTGATTAATCCTTTTAATGAAGAGCGTATTCCAATTTATATAGCTGATTATGTCCTTTCAGGATATGGTACAGGAGTGGTAATGGCTGTTCCGTCTTCAGATACGAGAGATTATGCATTCGCCAAACATTTCAACCTTCCAATCATACCTGTTCAGGAAGGTGAAGGTTCAGATATTACCAAAGATGATTTTGATCCGAAAAAAGGGACAATGATCAACAGTGCATTCCTTAATGGCCTTACTGTACCTGAAGCTATTAAAAAAGCTATTGAATTCATAGAACAGAAGGGAATTGGTAAAGCCAAGATTAACTTTAAAATGAGGGATTCAATATTCGGAAGACAAAGATACTGGGGGGAGCCAATTCCTGTGTCATACGACAGTGATGGAATGCCTGTAATCTTCAAAGATGCTGAGTTGCCATTAATACTCCCACCTATTGACGAATACAGACCTACAGAAGCTGGAGATCCTCCGTTGGGAAGAAACAAAGACTTTGTTTCGAAAAATATTGAGCTGAGCACAATGCCAGGATGGGCAGGATCGAGCTGGTATTACTTACGTTACATGGATCCTAAGAATTCAGAAAGACTGGTAGGCAAGGATGAAGAAAAAATACTGGAATCAGGTTGATTTATATATTGGAGGAGCAGAACATGCAACAGGTCACTTGTTGTATTCAAGATTCTGGAATAAGTTCTTAAAGGATATCGGATATGTTAGCAGCGAAGAGCCGTTTGCAAAGCTTATCAACCAGGGAATGATTCAGGGAAGATCTAACTTTGTATATAGAATTAAAGGAACGCAAAAATATGTATCCTATAATTTAAGAAAACAATATGACACAACCCCATTGCACGTAGACGTAAACATTGTCAATAATGACGTACTCGACACTGAAGCGTTCAGAGCATGGAGACCAGACTTTGCTGAAGCTGAATTTATCCTTGAAGATGGCAAATACATCTGCGGTAGCGAAGTAGAAAAAATGTCTAAGTCGTTATATAACGTTGTAAATCCTGATGACATTGTTGCTAAATACGGAGCTGATACACTTCGCTTGTATGAAATGTTTTTAGGTCCGCTTGAGCAATTCAAACCATGGAATACTAACGGAATTGAAGGTGTATTTAAATTCCTTAGAAAACTATGGAATCTTTGTCACGATGAGAATGGAAAGCTTAATATTTCAGATGCAGAACCAACCAAGGAAGAATATAAAGCATTGCATAAAACAATAAAAAAAGTAGAAGAAGATATTGAACGATTCTCATTCAATACCTCTGTAAGTACTTTCATGATTTGTGTAAATGAACTTGGGGCATTGAAGTGTAACAAAAAGAAAATTCTTAGCGATCTTCTTATCGTCCTCTCTCCTTATGCTCCGCATATTGCAGAGGAGTTATGGGCAGAGTTTGGCAACAAGGAAAGCATACTTAAAGCTACTTATCCGGCATTCAAACAGGAATATCTGACAGAAGAAAGTTTTGAATATCCTATTTCCATTAACGGGAAAATGAGAGTTAAACTTGACCTTCCTCGAAACCTTACAAATCAGCAGATAGAGGAAACTGTACTTTCTAATGACCAGGTACAGAAGTGGCTTGAAGGGAAGGCTCCCAAAAAAGTAATCGTAGTACCAAACAAGATTGTCAATCTTGTAATTTAAAACACTATTATAACATATAAAGTAAAAAAAGGCTGTCTTACCGGGCAGCCTTTTTGCTTTATTAGTTTTCAGACCTTAGTATTTTTTATTCTGACCAAGCAAGAAGCCAATACCTGCTGAGACAGCCCATTGACGGTTTTTTGCATCTAGCCTATAGATATCGTTGTTGATTTCATCAAATCCAAACCCATACCTACCGTCTACAGTGAAGAACACAGGACCGGCATTAATATCGATACCTGCACCAACCACTCCACCAAAATCATGCTTTTTAACCGCTGTTGTACCATATTCAATTGACTCACCAGTTTCTGTATCAGTAATAGTATATCTAGCTTTATTTCTGAATCCAAAAGACGGCCCTGCAAAAATATTAGGATAAACTGCTCCAAGAGGTAATCTCAGCTTTAACAGCACTGGAACCTGGATGTAACTGTTTTTAAGTCTGGTATTCGTACCACCAAATTCCCCTTTGGTACCCATTTGGTTATAAAGTACCTCTGGTTGAAGTGCGATTACACGTGCAAGACCGATGTTTGCAAAAGCACCGGCAACAAATCCATTCCTTGAATTCTGATTACTTTTATCCTTTGACAAATGCGAGAACGTTGCTCCTCCTTTAGGACCTAAAGAAAAAGTCACCTGTGCATCTGCATTTTGCAGACCTAGAAATACCAGACCTGAAAACACAATTGACTTTACTACTCCTTTTAGATTTGAAAGTAATCCCCTTCTTTGTACTACCTTTTCCATTTTATTCATTTCGATTAGTTAGTAAATCATTTATTAAACTAACAGGCTGAGAAAAAATATTGTTTAAAAGCGAAAAGGTAAAGGCTAAAAGCTGAAAGAAAAGAATTAAGTAATAAGGGGTTTAGTCGGATACAGACATAGGGATAGCAGAGTGCGATACTTTTAAAGATTATTCGTTTGGAAAAATTAATCATTAAAAAATATAAAGAAAGTCCTGATTCAATCAAGACTTTCTTATACTTCTTATTACTGTTTGACCAACTTTAACCTATAGATCTTATTACCATTATTTAATACCAAAAAATACATACCAGATTTTAAATCTTCTGTTGCAATTCTATTTAAACCATGAACTGGATTAATATCTATTACCTTCTTTCCTTCTGCATCAAATATTTCTACTATGCTATTCCCATCACTTTCAAAGTAAATAAGATTTGAGAACGGATTTGGGTAACAATTTATAATGCCCTCTTCTCCTATCTTATGATTGACGGATGTAATCGTATTTTGAAGTTCAATTGCTCCGATGTCTATTCCGTTAAAAATTACCCTCGGTTGCCCTGCTATGTCCAGTGAAGGAAAATTGTCTATTGAAACCATTTGCCCCTTATCCTGAAGATTTCCAGAATGTACCGATGAATATAAATCGTCATAAGTTATATCAGAGTTAATAACAGTGTTAGCTCCTGAAATGAATTTATTGGAGTAACAATTAGAAATGGTTTCATTATAATTTCCGGAATTATCTTTCAAATAAACTATCGAATCATTACTAGTGTATATAACACTGTTTATTAGTTCAAATTTCACATCAGGAGAAGCTTCAACAGCACTGTTAACAAACAATGGAATATCCAGGTTCTTTATATTACAATTGAATACTGATAAGGAGTTTGTGTTGTGCAATAATGCCAATGGAGTGGATATGTTTTCAAAAATATTTCCAAATAAAGTAGTTTCTCCACTATTATTCATCAAATACCCATAAGTAAACAACTGTTCAAAACGGTTATTTATGGAATATACCTTACCTCCCCAATTGCCTAATATTAATGGGGCTCCAGGGTTATTAGTATTCATCCCCATAGACTTAAACTGACTATTTTTGACAATCAGACTTTGATCCCCCCTAATCTGAATAAAGGCTGAGACGGCCAAATCTGTGAAAACTCACATGAATCAATCATTGTTGATTGAACCATATCCAAAGGTAATATCGGGTAAGTGCCTGCAATCTGATTAAATCTACTTTTATTAATAACCATGGAGTCCGCAGAAATATAGCTACCCAGACTAGTTGAAATGCGACTAAACTCAGAATTTTCACAAATAAACTTCTTTGCAACAATGTATATATAATAACTACTTGCTGCACCATTATTAAAACTAACATTCTTAAAAATCACATTGCCAGTTCCGCTTATATGCAAAGGGATTGATCCCTTAAGAAAAAGGAATTCAGAATCTTCAAATATTACTTCCGGGCAATTATTTATGTTAAAAAAATAGACATCATCCTCAAATGTATTGTCGAATTTATTCCTTGTAAATTTGATACTTTTCTGCCCACTGGCATACAATAAAGTTGTTTTATACCTTCCCTTAAAGCTGCAACTATCAATAACAAGACTCGTACTATCGCCAAAAGTATTAAAAGTATTTTCTGACTGAAGGGTCAGGTAAAAATCATTTCTTTTAAAGGAAACACTTCCAAAATAGCTATAGTTTATAGCCATTGAATTATTCTGAAACTTACAATTTCTGACATCCAACAAAACCTTTTCGTTAAGAGAATGACTTGGATTACCATTTCTCAAGGAATAAAATACATAACCTCCAAAATCTACTCCTGGACCATTTCCTTCAAATTGAGAATCATTAAATTGAAACACCGCATCATCATTTCTGACATACAGAGAACTTGATTTTTTCCCGCCATTATATATTGTATTTATATTGGCAGCATTAACAAAAGCACCTTTATATGCTGCAATACACACCCCTCTTGATGTACCCTGGTTAAGCGTGAACGTTACGTTATTCAATAAAAGTCTTGAATTTGTATCCACAGCTATGACAGCCTGGTACCTTTGCTCTTCCTGACAATTAAAAAAACGAAACACAAATCCATCTATGGTTACCTCAGATTTAATAACAAATGCATTGTTAGAGTTATCTTCCGTATTACCATTTTGATTAAAATCACCGGTTACGAATGTTTGAGAACTCCCTCTTTGACTTTTATTGGTTTCTATACCAGTAAAGCCACCATATAGCTTTAGTTTTTTTGAAACAATGATATTATCAGACTGACCATTGGATTTTGTCACAGCATATGTAGAATTACTGTTCACCCAAACTTCTGAATTGTCAGGAGCATTAGCAATAGCATCTACAAGACTTCTATATGCATCTTTCCATGAGATTCCGGAATTGCTGCCTGTGGCAGTACCGTCTACATAAACGATATTTTGTCCGAACGAATGAGACATGATAAAAATCAGAAAACAAAAAGTGTAAATATTTTTCATATGTGATAAAAGTTTATTTATACAAATTTATAAAAAATGGTTTTATATCCACTTCAAAGATTCACATTGCTCCCCTTATTAAAATCCATCAGAATCAGTCTATTGAGTATATAGAAAGCAAAAAAAAACTAATATTTTTCACTGAATTACATAAAAATATTTTATAATTACATCACAATACATTTTTATTTAAAGGGTAATGTATTTTCAATACTCCTATTTCAGATTTCAGAATTTTTATTAAATCTTTAACCAATTAAACTATGAAAAAAAGACACACTTTACTTCTATTTTTAATCTGCAGCATGTTTGCGCTAAGCAGCAACGCCGCTAAGATAACAGTAACTACTGAACTGGATTCGATACCGGGTTCTCTGCGGTTTGCTATAGACCATGCGCAGTCTGGAGATACCATTATTTTCTCCACAGGGTTGACAGGTGGTAAAATTAACCTTACAAAAGGCGCTCTTATAATTAACAAACCTCTTGTTATTATTGGTCCAGGAGAATATAAGCTTAGCCTAAGCGGGAACGACCAATTTGCTTTATTTAAAATAACCCCAAATGGAAATCTTGAACTTTCTGGTGTCACACTAACTGAAGGAAATAACAAACGTTTCGAAAGAGAGCCAGGCGGAGCAATTTATAATGAAGGCATACTTTCTGCCCGCAATATTATTATAACGAAAAACAGTGCCGGAGGCCTGTATAACCTTGGTACATTAACTCTTTCAAAATCCAAAATTACAAATAATTATGCGATCGCTGATATGTATCCTGGAGGCGCTGGCGCGATAACGAATTCAGGAACTGCTATTGTTAACGAATGTACTTTTGATAACAATAGAAGTCACTTTTATTTCCTTTCGTACGACGGAACAGGTGGTATATCCAATTCAGGTACTATGAAGATATACAACACAACCATAAGCCGAAGTAACAATATCGGCATAGGTAATTCCGGCACAATAGATCTTATAAACAGTACTGTCAGTAATAACCTTGGTGGTGGAAAATTTGCAACTCCAGGAGGAATTTCTAACCAAGGTATATTGAATATGGAATATTGTACTATAGCCCATAATATATCAGGTCACGGGACAGGTAATTCAGGAAGCGGCATATTGAATGAACATGTTTTGAGTGTTAAGGGCTGTATTATCGCTCAAAACGGCCCTCAATGGAATTATGAGTTAATGAAAAGATTTATTAAAGACAATGATGGATATCACTATTCATATGATGGAACTGCACGCCTGGACATAGAAAGTTCTCCCCCTGCCCAAATTATAGATCTGGGGTATAACTTTATTGGCATTGACGACAATCAAAATTTTACTGCTGCTACTAATAAGGTAGGAAACAGAATTTTCCCTTTAGATCCGATTATAGGCCCCTTAAAAAACAATGGCGGATCAACAGAGACTCACGCCCTTTTAGAAGGTAGCCCATGCATTAACGGAGGATTTAACTCAGGTGCTGTATCCTTTGACCAGCGTGGAGTTCAAAGAACCCGTCCGGATATCGGAGCTTATGAATTTATAAACCTTCCTGCAATCTCCATTACTAATCCATTAAATGGAGCTACGTTTACAACACAATCAGACATACTTATAAAGGCTAAATTTATTGAGGAAAATCCTCTACTTATAATAAACAATACTTCAGGATACAAAAAGCTAAAAATAGGATTTGACTCTACAGGACTTTATCAAGGTAGTCGTAATGTTCTTGCAGGAGGAAATACGAAACTGGAAATCACTCTCAAGGATTTTAACGGCAATACTGAATGGAACAAGCTGCAAATACGCCCTAACGGAAATGGCATCAATCAAATACCACTTTCAAAATACATCCCGATCGGAGGTATAGGAAATGAATTTACTACCATCTCAATCCCTTTATCAGATTTTAAAGGGATTGATTTCACCAAACTTACCTTGCTTGAACTTCCATACAGTAACAATGCAAAGCCATATAAAATCGGGATTAAAAAGATTGAATTTACAGGAGGGACAACGTCATTTTTATGGTTCGGAGACTCTCAAATTAACAATACCTTTACTGGAACTGGCACCGGAGGGGATCTATATGCATACATCTTACCCGCTAGCTCCCCTGACTATATAAGCAAGGTAGAATTTTACAAAGGAACTGATAAATTGGAAGAAGATTATTCTGCTCCTTACTCAATAACCTGGACAGATGCAGAAGAAGGGGAATATAACCTAACTGCTATAGCATTCTCTGATTTTGGTGATACGATATCATCTATTCCTGTTCATATAAAAGTTGAAGAGGAGGCGTTTGTGAGCAACAGTCGTGAAGGTACCCTGACTAATACAGGTTTTTCATTTTACCCTAACCCTGTTTCCGGGAAAATTACACTCTCTTCCGAGTACAATAATGCTGAGATTATGCTCACTGATATGAATGGTATTATTTCATACCAGGGGAATTATGAACAAATTGATGGAAGGGAAATCGATCTTTCATCTTTAAGTCCGGGCGTTTATTTCTTAAAAATCGAGGATCAGAAAAAACAGATCAATAAAGTTATGAAACTTGTAAAATTATAATGCTAAATTCGGAAGTAAAGGGGGCAATCTGCAGCTCTTTACTTTCCTATTATTCATTATGTATACACATTCAGATATCGCTTCAATCATCAATGTTATCAGCGAAAATTACTCCCCCCTTTCCAACGCTTGCAAAACGGACATTCAGAACAAATCAAAAATTTTAGTACTGGAAAAATCTGTTGTTCTTGTTAAAGAAGGACAATATGCAGATAAGGCTTATTTTCTGATTAAAGGATGTGCAAGGGCCTTTTATCTTAAAGACGGAAAGGATGTTTCGGACTGGTTTGCTTTTGAAGGTGATTTTATTTGTTCCATCAACAGTTTCTTTTTAAATATCCCCAGTCCTCATGCAATAGAAACCCTTGAACCTTCTGTGTTGCTGGAACTTTCAAGAGAACACATCCAATCCTTATCTGATCAATATCATGACTTTGAGAAACTTCTCAATAAAGTAGTAGTTAAAACTTTACTCCAATTGCAACAACGCGTTGCATCCATTCAGTTTGAAACGGCTCATCAAAAGTTTGAGAACCTTTTAAAAATTACTCCTGACATCACCAACAGGGTTCCACTTACTCACATAGCATCTTATCTTGGTATTACATTAGAGACATTGAGCAGAATCCGAAACCCTAAAAACCGAATTTGATTTATATCAAATGAATATCAGAAAAGTAGTTTGACCTTTGGTAAAAATCACATTGAGATGAAAAAAGGACATTACTTTTCCGGAATATTTATAGCCGTTTTTGTTAGCATACATTTAATGAACCACCTGATCGGACTGTGGGGGATAACAGAACACATTGAATTGATGGAAAAATTAAGGTTTTATTACCGAAATATTTTCATTGAATTGATCCTGCTGGGAGCTATTGTTTTTCAGATTATTTCCGGCTTAAGTCTTTTTCGGACCAAAATAAAAACAGCCAATACTTCATTTGAAAAAAATTCAGGTCTGGTCAGGGCTTTATCTCGCAGTATTTTTCTTTTTCCATATCACTGCGGTTATCTTAGGAAGATATCTGCTACAACTTGATACCAACTTTTACTTTGGAGCAGCAGGTTTAAATACCTTTCCATTTAATTTATTCTTTCTACCATATTACGCACTCGCAATACTTTCATTTTTCGGACACATTGCTGCAACACATAGCAAAAGGACGAAAAGGAATTTACTGGGTCTTAATCCAAAGAGCCAGGCTAAGATAATGATCGGCACAGGATTGCTGGTTACTATGTTGATATTTTGTGCGATGACTGATTACTTTAAAGGTGTAAAAATTCCTGATGCTTATGGGGTTCTTATCGGGAAATAAGGGATTCTTATCAAAAAATAAATACTATTTCATTTTAAGAAAAATACTGATTGATCACCTATCAGATTATATATGACTAAAAAAAATAAAACAGAGTGATTACTTTTTCTTCTTTTTTGATGCTTAGCCTTGCTATTAAATTCCAGACACAGCTCCATCCAGTATTCAAGATCTTTTTTCTTCTGGATGCCGTCCGGACTCACATAGCAATATCCCTTATACTCTTTACCTCTCATTACCATTGGTAAATAGCCGGCTTTCTTTTCAACTTCCTGTTGTTTTTCGGGATTAAACCGGCACATCAGGTTTTCTCCGCTCACATTTACACACATTTTACCATTAACCATGAACGCCAGTCCGCTAAACATTTTCTTTTCCTCTATTTTTATTCCTGGTATTTCGGATAAATAATTCCTTACTCTGTCTGCAAGCTTTAGATCAAAAGACATATTTCATACTATTTATATTTATTAAAAAGTGAAGTTATCGGTAATTTAATTATAATTCTCTCTTTGTAAATGCTTCCGGTATTGAATACTTGTGTTTTAATGATTCACTTACCTCTACGATGTTTTCATGTATCACACAAAAATCTTCTTTATCCTGATCCAGGTTAGCTTTTTGTTCTTTTACAAAATCAGTGATATCAGTAACCGATTTGATAAAACTATTATTAAATCTTTCAAGGGCAGTTCCTTTGATGCCAATCTGCACAGCCCTGCGTTTAAGCTTCTCTCCAGTGGGACCATGATCGGGATCCCATTGAATTCTCACTTCGCTTGTATTTAACTGAGTCCTCCATTCATGTTCACTTTCAATTCGACTATCATAACTTGTCAGAACGCCAAGCTCCAGCAATTCTGAGAATCCACTTATAGATATTTCAATTGCCAATATTCTGTTTTGATTTTCCTTTTCAGCCCAACCGCTTCGGTACATCATCCAGAGAAAATTCGGTTTAATCCATGTCATTCTTGATAAGCTGTAATCTGCCCCACCGAACTTCTGATTGGCTATTGCATAATCTGCAATCTTATCATTAAACGCCTGATATACGATAATGGAAGAATCTCTTACTTGTCCAAGTATGTAATTACCTTCCTGAGGAAGGTCTTTTTCGTAACTGGTATATGGTATAATATTAAGCTTCGTTATATTGTATTTAATTAAGGTTTTATTTTATAAAGCTTCAGCGCAAAAGTTGGAGATAAAAAAAGTATAATAATACATTAAAAGCTGACTTTCTCTTGAAATTAAGGTGCTAAAAGAATTCTGTTTCTTAAAATAACAATGACCTCTTCGTTGAAATTACATTCCAATTGCTTTAAGTAAGCTACAGTTCTATTCTTAAGATCTTCTGATAAATACTTAACATTTAAAAAGTGAAGTTCTTCAATATATTGACTAATCATAACAAACTCGGCTTCCCTTCTCGCAAACGCTTGTTGATCTGCCTTTGAAGCCCATCGCTCATCTAATAACCCCAAATCTCCATCGTATTTTCTATTAAGGTCATCATAAAGCTTGAGGACTTCCTGATTAATTTTTTTCATGGTAAGATATAAAAAATAGAACTCAAAGAATCATTTTAATATTCTAATAGTCACTGATGATTATAAGAAATTAACAACCCTTTACACATTACTCCAAACTATATTATAATCATTTAATGTAAACCTTGGGAAAAAATTAAAGATCGTAGGCACATAAACCTCTGGTTCAAGCACAACCCAAACGTTTCTGGAATTTCTTTTTATTTCAATAGCTGATATGAAGTACATCTTTTCTAGTTCTTCTTTCTTCTTTTCCCACTTTGTACCGCGAAAAGATTCTTCCATGTAAAGAAATAGTATATCACTAATCGTTTCTTTATTTCCCAGTAAATATTTAATCAACTCTATTTGTTCTTCAGAAGGGTATACTTTACCATCCACTTCTATACCCAATTCCAAATGAATACCTGATTGAAAAATGTCAGGAATATTTCCAAACCAGAAATAATCAGTCCCATCTTTGTCAAGTTTTAAAACTCCAACATTCTCAATCTGGAATTCTTCACGTTTACTTGCGCCCCATTTAAAAATAAGATCTAGAATGGTTTTCAAAATACTGTATTCTAATAATAACCTGAATTTATTAAAAAAAAACTTAATAAGGGAAAACCTGACTACTGAAAACCCGTTTCATTACAAAGTTTAAGGTAATCCAAGATGACAGCATCAAAAAGAAAAAAACATACAGAGAATTTCCTTAGCAGTCATGGGTTTCCTGTTTTTGACAATTTGCCGCCTTTAGAGGAAGAATATAATATAACCTTAAAAACACCACAGGAAATTGCAGAACGCATCCTGATTCTCTCCTATTTGAATTGTACGGCCTTTGATCCTGAGCTGAGAAATAGGATAATTAACTTTTTGAAAGAAGAAGGGTTATGGAATAAGATTTCTCCCAAAGAAGAATTACTCTTCGAAAAACCTGAATTTAATAATGATGAAATAGCGATCATAGCCTGGCGTGCAGAGTCAATATGGATGTTGCTGTGGTCAATAAACAAATCCGATCAACTGAATTTTCCACCTGAGGAGGTAAATTTCAACTTAATATTTGAACACCTTCCTTCATTTTTGAATAGTACTGAAGATTTTGTAACCTCTGCAACTCTCAGGCCTGCAACAGAAATACTAGACCAGGCTGACCTGCTTTTCAGACTTAACTGGGCTTTCTATCAGTCTCAATCCAATCAATTAAATATCAAAGAATTTAATGAAGGTATTGTATATGAAAGGTACTTTGCAATCAACTGGGTTACGAGCTTTCGTGGTTCATGGGATGAATAATCCTTTGTCATATACCTTTCATGTTCCATTGAATTCAAAGCTATTTGGAAAGAATACTGTATAAGGGTAAAATTAAAAGAACATAAAACTTCTTTAACATAGCTATCAAATAAAAGCCGGATAATCTCCGGCTTTTGATTTTCATAATAAAACTGTAGTTTATAAAATCTTATTTTTTGATGATCTTAATTGCATCTACTCTATCCTCAGAAACAATTTTCAGAATGTATACACCCGGCTTAATGGTTGATAAATCATAGCTATTTTTTAAATCACCATGTTCATTCAGTAACACATTTCCGTGTAAATCACACAAGCTTAAATTGCCCTTTTGAACTTTATAATCCTGAATATTCAAAACATTTTCTACAGGAATCGGAAAGACAGTCAAGCCTTTTTCATTATTTATATCAGGAATAGACAGCACTTCAAGTTTACCTGATAAGCTAAGGATGAAATTAGAATTATAGTTTCCTCCATTGGAATCATATACTCTGATAAAATAAGTTTGATGTATTGTCAGATTATCACTTTGCCAGGTTTCCTCCTCACCTTCACCAGTATTATCAACGCAAGCAATATTACTACCGGAACAATCCGAAACGATATTCAAAACCAGGTCTGCACCATCCAAAGGGGTTAATTTAATTGTTGCAGCTTTTGAAGCAGCTGTAAATTTATACCAGACATCATTGGCTTCACCCGATCCATTACATGGTCCTTTAGATTGAGAGGCATTTTCAAGGGAGCCGGTTATATTGTTTACTGCTTCAGTTACAGGAATAGCTATAGCGAGTGCACAATCGTCGTTTGAGATTGCAACTGGTCCTGAAGTTCGCGCAATTTTGAAATCCGCTGTTACTGATGCAACATTTTCATTTGTAAAAACACGGATTAGATACTCTTGGCCTACCGTAAGATTGCTTAAGGATAGTATTTCAACTTTATTTCTTCCACCCGCATTAACACACCCGATAACCTGACCGTTGCAAGCATCAAAAGCCTGTAAAACTCCATCAAAATAAGGTGTTGGAAAGAGGCTAAATGCTTCCTGAACTGACTTTGCAGTAAATTTATACCAGACATCGTCATCCGGAGCACCTGAGCAAGGAGCCGCGTAACCTGATGATGCAGTCGCAGCATCCACTGTCCCGCTTAATGTGTCGCTTCCTATAATTTCAATTGCTCCGCTACATTCATCGTTTGAGGGAGCCGGAGGATCATAAACACAAAGCTCAAAGGTCTGGCTTTTGGACAAAGGTTGATAATAGTTAAAAACCCTGAAATAATAAGTCTGTTCTTCATTTAAATCATGAAAGGCCAGCTTAAGCGCCATATTATGTTTTACAGTGGTAGTACAGGCAATAGGTTTTCCTCCGCATCCATCGAATACCTCCATCACCGCCCGGTAATTATGTGATGCATGAGCGTTAATAATTACATTGGAGGTTTTAGGCACGAAAGAATACCAGATATCATCATTATCTGCAGCCCCATTGGCACAACTTGGTTTAAGACCAGATCCATTAGCCCCCTCCTGGCTTTCTGTTTTTCTCAAGCAACGGTCATTGACTGTAACAGGCTTAGCCTGCTCACAATTATCATTTGAGGGAGGAATTGCGGTATAAACCTTTATCTGAAAATCGGTAGTTGCAGGCATTCCATTACCTAAATCATATACTCTTACATAGTAAGTATTTCCTGTTATATAATAGTTAAGCGGAAGTTTTTCTACTTTCCCTATTTTCCCTTCGCTGGCGCAATCCATAGTTGTCAAACTGGAGCATTCCCCTGAAAAAACCTCCAGAACAGCATTGAATTGTTCTGATCCTTGCGCTGCTATGATAAGGTATGGTGAAGTTGCCTCAAATTTATACCATACATCATCGTCTGAGTTTCCACCCGCCTGCCCTCCAGAAGCAGAGCACCCTGGCAAAGACCGTGTTGCGTTCTTAACATTCCCACTTACATAAGGAGCATCAACAGTAAGTTCAATCGCTCCTGAACAATCATCATTTATAGGTGCCTGAGCTTTACTATCTGACAAAAACAAAAAAAATAAAACTGTAGAAATTAAAACACTCAAATATTTAGAATTGTAACATTTCTTCATGACCTTTTTTTATTTAATTACAAAGTGCTTAAATAACCTAAGGTTAAATACAATGTTTTTCCAATTCAACAGGTTTTACTTCTGATTGACTATATCAAAAATGAAGATAAAAGTGGAATTCAATTTCTTAAGCTAAGGAGATGAAAGTATCTTTATCTCTATGCACAGCTATGATGAAATGTAGCTAGTATAAAACAATTATGTTTTAAAATTTCACATTACATTCAATAATCCTGACAAAAAAGACAAAGCCCGTGGGTTATA
The DNA here is from genome assembly GCA_024707265.1 of Sporocytophaga sp. Classification (GTDB taxonomy): domain Bacteria; phylum Bacteroidota; class Bacteroidia; order Cytophagales; family Cytophagaceae; genus Sporocytophaga. Next base: position 89,720 of record JANQAB010000006.1, read on the forward strand.
TACCTACGGGCTTTTAAATCTTAATTAATTGTTATTTTTTCCTTTTTGTAAAGGGAATTGATTATCACAATAAATCACCGCGAATTTAAGCCCTTCCCGTTTCTTTAAGATGATTAAGGTGAGATGCCAGTGCTGCAGAGAAGGTCGGATATTCATTGTACGGAACATTTAGTTCTAAACAGACACGTTTGACAATCTTATTTAATTCCGGATAGTGAACATGGCTAATATTTGGAAAAAGGTGATGTTCAACCTGAAAGTTCAAACCACCGGTATACCAGGTAACGAATGGATCATTGGTTGCAAAATTAGAAGTTGTTTTTAATTGGTGAACAGCCCATTCATCTTCAACTTTACCTTCTGCAGGAGGTTCAGAAAATTCTGTATTCTCAACAACATGGGCTAACTGGAAGACAACCGAAAGCACCAATCCAAGGACAAAATGAAATACAAGAAAACCGGTTAACGTAACAACCCAACCATTGAAAATAGCTGGTACAACCAGATAAGCTAATAAATAGCCGACTTTTGTAAACCAAAAAATAATATGATCTGAGGTTTTAAAGTTGCTGATTTTCAAATTGCCTATTTTACCACTAAAATATTTTTGATAATCAAGAAGAAATACCCAAAGGAGAGAAGATAGCCCGTAAATAAAGAAACTATATATATGTTGATATTTATGCAGGTATGATTTTTTCTGCAATGTATTCAGTCTGAAAACCGGCATCTGAGCAATATCCTGATCGTACCCTTCAATGTTCGTATAGGTATGATGGATCATATTGTGCTTATTTTTCCAAAGCACGGCATCTCCTCCCAGAAGGTTTATACTATAGGCAGAAAGCGTATTCAACCATTTCTTTTTTGAAAAACTTCCATGTGCGCCATCATGCATCAGATTAAAGCCCAGAGCAGCGGCCGCAAACCCCATTATGGCATAGAGGCATAGGGTAATACCAAATGAAACCGCCCCTAGAAGAATAGTTAGATAGCAAATAAAAAAGACTGAAACGATTATAAGGGCTTTTATAAATAATTGGGTATTGCCTGTTGTAACCTTGCCTGTTTTATCGAAATACTCCTTTGTTTGTTTTCTGAGCTCCAATAAAACCGGTCGTGAAATATTACTAAAAGACAATTTTTCTTTGTTGACAGTTTTTGAAGTTTCTACTTTTACCATGAATTGTTTTTTAAAAAGACCTGCAAAAATCCCATCTTGGTCTTTGGATTTTTACAAAATTACCACAATATAACTCTTGTATTTGGTAAATAGTGCATTTAAACCTTTTAATTAGTTTATTTCCCTCGAACTTTTTCTTAATCCTATTACCATTTCCAAAATTATTAATCCGGATTAAATCAGAGTAACTATCTGAATTTAAGGTGCAAATCAATCGTTATTCAATTTCCTCATCATGACCTTATAGGTTCCCAGATTTATCTGTAAAAATAACATTTAAACTTCAAGATCTGAAATGACTGAGACAAAGTTATAAGTAGAAATTTTTGAAGAAAAAATTCCTCATTTGACTGCTGTTACTCACTCAATGCATTTGGGAAAATTTTTCTGAACTTTCCCGGTAGCTCTGTCTGAAACCTCATTTCCTTGTTTGTAATGGGATGGGTAAAAGCCAATACCCAGGCGTGAAGTCCAAGCCGTTTGATTGGATTTTGGGTCGATCCGTATTTCTTATCTCCAATAACAGGATGTCCTAAATCCTGCATATGGACCCTAATCTGATTCTTTTTACCAGTTTCAAGATTTATTTTCATCAAGCTATAATCACCTGTATTTATGAGTATTTCATAGTGGGTGATGGCTTTTTCTGAACCTGGAACGGAATTTCTACTCGAATGAACTTTATAGGCCTTGCTTTCCCTTAAATAAGAACTGATTGTATCTTTCTCTTTTTCAGGAACACCCTCCACAATGGCGAGGTAGGTTCGTTCTGTTACATTGGTGTTCCAGGCTTCCTGCAATAGTTCCTGTACACGCTGACTTTTGGCATACATCATTACTCCTGAAGTATCACGATCAAGACGATGGACTACGAAAATTCGATTGCTATAATGCTGAGCCTTCAGGTATTTGCTTAACAAGCTATAGGCGGTTTCATCCGTTCCGTTTTCTGTAGCTATCGATAATAATCCTTCTGCTTTATTGATGACAATAAGATCCTTATCTTCATACATGATTTTTATCCCGGGAAGAGGGTTCTCCGTCCTGATATTTTCCTTGGAAATAGATACCTCCTGCCCCACAGTAAGTGGTGTATTAAATTGACTTACCGGCTTTCCATCTATATAAACCTGTTTGTGAGATAATAAAGATTTGATATGTGTCCTGCTTTTGTGTGGTAACATTTCAATCAGGAATTTCATAAGATCACTTTCCGCAGCTACCTTGAAAACCATTGGTTTAGATGGTTTGGTCTGAAAGCCGGTACTCTTTTTATTCTTCATTTGCAGATTCAAGGAAGTAATATTGATTTGTCCTTTGCCTGTCTTAATAGACAGGCTATTTTTTTCTCCTAAATTAACATATTTTGGATAGCTATAGTAAATCTTATCTTCCCTTTATTGGTTTAGATTATATAAACTTAAATCTGAAAAGCGGATAAAAAAAGAAGTCTGTTTTTTTATGAATAGAAACCGTACAAAAAAAGAAAGAGATACTTAAATTTGTAAAAACATTGGATCTATTCATAAATATTTTTCTTAAATAACAAACTAAAACATAGAGATTTAAAATGGGAAAGTGTAATTTCAATATTGAATTTAATGAACCGATAGACGGCTTGATAGAAAAAGCAAGGACAGGCATTACTGCCAAAGGAGGAAAATTTGAAGGCGATACATTAAGTGGAAATTATGCTATTCAAACCCAGCTAGGACCAATAGAGGGCAACTATAAAGTAATTATAGGGGCAGTTGTTTTTGAAATTACCGACAAACCCTTTTTTTGTACCATGTGGAAAAATAGAAGAGGAATTAAGAAAATACTTAAATCCATCAATACCGGGTTTAGCCTAAGTTAAGAGAGATTTTATCCTTTTTTCAAACCACAAAAAATGCCCCAAAAAGTTAGATACTTTTTGGGGCATTTTGCTTTAAAACTGGTCATTTTAAGCTTACTTTCACAGAAACTTCCAAATGCAAAGACTATTTACACAATGAATTGTATAGTCTTATCATTTCCATAAAAGGATCTTCTTTACTGCTGAAATCACCTTTATAACTTTTATTAAATTCCGAACATTGTTTTAAATAAGGAATTATGTAAGTCTTCATATTTTTCTTACTGTTAATCTTATAATATGTACCATCTGGCATTTTAAGAAAAAATCTGTAAATGCCCGAAGGACCTGAAAAATTTGGATTGGGATTATGAACATAACCTTGTTCTGCAAGATAAACTCTTAACTTTCCATCAACAGCTCTAATTGTATATCTTATATAGCTATCCGGCTTGTTTGCTTTTAAAGGAATTTTATCAAGATAAATGCCTCCTTGATAAATCGTAATGATATCAAGCAATTCAAATCTATCTGTAATGGTTGAGGCATTCCCTCTTTCATCTGTATATTTTACAGATTTTAAATACTCTTGAGCGTTAAGTTTAAATTCCAATTGCTGACAGAATACAGTATCCTTACCTTTAATGAAGTAATCCTGAGCAATTGCATTAATGCCTGCCGAAACTAAAAACAATAAAATTGTAATCTTTTTAATGTTCATTTTAATCTATTTTTCTTTTGAATATCATATCCAATGCATAATCAAATTTACCAATTATAAATACAAAGATTAAGGCTTGTAAAATTTAGTTTTAATCTTAAACTATACTTAGATTATTAATGCGGATAATGTTATTAACCGTTGTCATTTTGTTTTACTAGTGCTGCAAGTTTCATAGGAGCCACAGTACAATAAGCTACAACCAATGCCTCATCAAATAATTTCTGATCTACACTTTTCATTTCAATAATAGTCCAGCCTTGTTTGCCCCATTTATTATCAACCGGATAGATAATCGTTTTAGCAGCAGAAGAAAAAAGATCTTGATCAATTTCCGAAAGTTTAATAATTGCTCTTTTATTCTTTTCATCAAATGTTGCGAAAATTTTCTTCTTAACTCTGAAAGAGATTTTTTCAAAGTGTGGCTCCTCTGTAACCTCCGGTAATGAAAGGGCTAATTTTCTGAAAGCAGTTAATTTCACCATTTTTAATTACTGTACAATTGTTTTTTTGACTGATTATCGGTTATTACTGCTTGCCATGACTATATATATTCCTGGTACTGATATTTTTCAAATTACTTCCTTCATTGCTTTTCCGGGCTTTAACTGCTTGCCCTTATGCAATATATACTACTTCTACAAAGGAAAAGTTGATTTTCGGAATAACTAATCCTGCAATGTGTATTTAATAATGACATTGTCAGGTAACATCTGCCTCTTTACCGACAATGAGGCTCTCCATAAAAAATGTTAACGGAACATAAATCTGATTTGGAATCAGGAAAACTTGAATTGATTAGCAAAGAAAAAAAGAAATTGAATTTCTCTCATCTTTTTATATTACCTAAATCCTTTACCAAATTATCTTTTTTTGAAGTCACCAATTTGTCGCTCCACTGTCGTCGTTGATGTTATCACCTCTGCTTTAAAATAAGCATATCTTCCAATTTTAATATGGGTGGCAATTGGCATATAATTTTGTCCTTTTTTGTTTCAATTCCAATGTAATTTGCAAATACGATTTAAAAAAAAACTGTATATTGCGGCCATCCAAAATGTTTTTTTTTGCAGATGATTTTTTATATCAAAGTTGTAATCGTATTCTTAGTTCTAATACAGTTTTGTCTAAAGCACGTCCAGCTTGGCCTACAGATTCTTATGCAAAAAAATTAAACCCGGATTTAACCTAAGGTCTATTATGTATGGTGATGGATTTAAACTTGGTTCCTTTATCCATTTTAGGGTATGAGTCATGAACTATTTTTCACAAACGAATGGGTTTTCTTGATTACAAATCAATTTTATAATTACCATTATATTCAATTTTCATAATCAGAAACTAATTTTTAACCATTAAAATAAATCAAAAATGAAAAAGTATTTTTTTTTAGCAGGATTATTTTCCACACTTTTATTTTCATGCGGAAAAGACAAAGATCCAAAACCACAAACCAATTCAACACAAAATACTCCTCCTGTCACCAAAGACGATGTGGCTTCGTTAACTGAAGGCACTTCCACATCAATCGAAGTACTAGCAAATGATTCTGATCAGGATAATCATACGCTGATCATTTCATCTGCAAAACTTCTTTCAGGAAAAGGCACTGTAACAATAGCTAATGACAAAAAAACAATCAATATCTCTACTGCTATAGGTGATGTGGGAACAACTGTAATTGAATATTCCATATCTGATGGAAATGGTGGTTCAGCGACAGGTAAGGCAACTGTTACAGTTAAAGCAAAACAGGTGGTATATGAAAATTTTATCAATTTCAACGGTACATCCTATACTCCTTCATCCGGAGGATGGGTACAAGCTGGAGTTTTCGGATATGACGAATTAACAATTATCCAGGATATCAATTCTACTAATTTTGAATCCAGATTCGTGAGAGTAAGAATTAGCAGAATGTTTGACTATTGGGAGGACGGAGAAATTTTTACACTAACAACTAAATCTTCATACAGTGATCTTGAAAAAGGAGAAGTTTATATTGAGTTTGTTGATCAATCAGGCGGTCTTACTAAAACTAAAAAATATCCTGCACTAGAAGGGCAGACGATTAAGCTTACTGTTACTAATGCACATGCCACTGGAATTAATGGATATATTGAAATTGAAAACATCAATTTATCAGAAGGCAATACATTATCCGCCAAATCCAAAAGATAATAATCATTTATAAAGGCAAGTAGCATTTTATTTGAGACACTATTTTAATAAAAAGGGCGCCATAATCAGCGCCCTTTTCTTTTTAAATTCTCATTTATTACCATGGCGGGCTACTTCCTATAAGGTTAATTTTCTAATTTTAAGCGGCCTTCGCTTATTAAAATCACTGTTCCGGAAGGACTCTCGTCCAATCCTTTCTCTATGGAAAATGAAGATTTCAAATACAGGTTTAATAAAAATATAACGAAAGTTTTTGATTTAGTTATAAGCTTCAGTGGTGTCAGATCTTTCAACCCGACACACATTAAATGATAGATTACCTAGTTTAAAAACCTGACAGCACTGGAAAAAGATTATTACTGTTTCATCATTTTTACGATATGCCGTCCGTTTTCCGTAGTTATTATCAAAAAGTATAAACCAGGAGCTAAATGAGCTGTATTGGTAGATTCATTTGTGATCGCATGAATCACAATATTGCCGGTTGCGTCCGCAATGGATCCCTGAGCGTTTAAAGGCAATTCTACCGATATTTCTCTATCAAAAGGATTAGGGCTGGCTTTTATAATAATATTGTTTTGAGGCTTGGTATTAGAAGCAAGACATAATTCAACACTTTGGAGTGAGTCAATTCCTGTGGTGCCTCCATAACATATTAAGCAATTATTTAGCAGAGCACTTCCTCCAATTACACCATTACAGTCCTTTTTATTTTCAATGATATGTATTCCTCTTGAATCTGATACAATAATTTGCTCTCCCTGAATAACTATTCCTGAACCAAAATTTGAAGAGCTTGTAGCGGCATCCCCATATACTGTCTGTATCCTAGTCCATATATTTTCTATTCTTTTATAAATAGAAATAGCACCCACACTTTTACCTTCCTTATTTTTATAGCCAGGAATACCGACGACCAATATATCATCTTTAATGCTTACATAGTCTCCAAAATTATTAAACTCCACCGGATTTTCTTCTGTTAATATCTGTTTTAAAACCCATTTGCTATTTACTTTTTGAAACAAATGAACCGAACCTGCATTGTTTAATACTTTATCTTCTTCATTAATAGGACTATAATAATTATAACCTAATACCATCCAATCATTGTCTACTGACAGCACGTCGCCATAATAGGTATCTTTATTGGTTATACTGTCTGTAAATGTCTGTATATTTACCCACTCGCCATTAGGCTTTAACTGATATTCTTTTACTCTCTGGTTTAAGTAATTGTATACACCTGTAATAAACAGACTATCTCTGTAATGAGACAATTGACCATCTATCCCTAAAAATTCAGGATCGGTAATAGTGTCTTGAATTATCCAGGTACCATTGTCTTGTCTTTGATAGATGTGTACAAATCTTGGATAGCCATTATTATGTGATACTGTAGCTTTGCCATTATAAACATTAAGATTTTTACCTCCATAATAATTATAATTCGCATCTGCAGGAGGTGAAATTATCTGCTCCTCGTACCACACACCATCTTCTCCTTTATGGTAAAAATAGACGCCTCCTTCTTCCTTCACATCAAAACGCTTGTACTGGGCTCCTACAATAGCATTCTTTCCATGCATGGCAAGTGTAGATCCATAATACCAATTCCAGGGATAAGCAGATGATTTATCAGATGGAGTCAATGTTTGCTTAAAACTCCAGGTACCATCCTCCTGTTTGGAATACACCTCTACCTTCTCAGAATACCCTCCTACAAACAAATCCCCCCCATCAGAAACAATATTTTTTTGACTTATTGTTGATGGTATATATTGGACGGTTCCATAATTATACTGAGCTATAACATTTTGTGAAAAAACAATTGTCAATAAGATAATGTAAAAGCGAATTGATTTACGCGTCATAATGCCCTTTTTAAAAAACTTATACGGCAAATATAGGATAAAATATGTCTAGTTTCTGTGGAGGTCAGTTCTGTTGGCCCGACTATTAGAAAGAAGCTATTCTACTTGAAAAGAATTTGGTCTGAAGGAAAGAGTTTGTAGAATAGATTATTACAAACTTATGAAGTTCATTTCCCATATTAAAGCAATTAAGCCTATATAGAATAAAAAATTAAACAATTGATAATCCTCTTAAAAGCCTTCATTTTTTTATCACTTTCATTTGATAGAATAGGGAAAAGTATTGATGAATAAAAGAATCTAATATAAACTGTTATTCTCTTGTTATACTCATCCTTATTACTTTTATAGAGTTGAGGTATCTTAGGCATCACCCTTGTTTTTGTCAAAAAGATAAAATGGACAATTCCTTTCATGAAAAAAATCACAAATAACAAAATAAATAAAATAGCTAATTTCATCTGTCATACTTTCCTGTGATGTCGTTTTTTTCTATCCCCTTTTATTGCTAATATAATGGAAAGCGTCAAGTCGAAAGTCCATCAACACAGGAATGTCAATAATAAATATACTTACTCCAGAAGGACAAAGGAGCTGGCTCAAAAATGGGAACTTTTTATCTCCTCTCCCATTATCCATTTTTTGATAAGCTTTTCATTGCTGCTGATATTACACATCACAAACGTTCGGGAGGTTGCCAGAGCTTTGGATTCAGACGCCTTTTCGCGCACCACTGCAACCGGATCAAAATAGCTGGAATGAATAAAATAAACTTCCGAACCTTCATACAGCATAAATCCAACATGGTTATCGAGGCCTACAACATATAATCCATGTTTTATTTTCCCTTTAGTTTTCTGAAGAAATTGTTGCGCATTTATTTCTCTATAAATCAGGACAGAATCGCCGCTACTTATTCTCTTTACAATCTCCAAAGAATATTGTTGAGCAAGCTTAAACCGGTTTAAAGTAAGCCCGCAATGTTTAAGTGTAGTAGACACAAAATAGCCACAGGCAATAATGCCCTCTCCGGGCTTATTGGTGTAACCATTAAAATCCCATTTAGTCCCATACCAATAGTAAAAAATAGAATCTATTAAGCTCTTATGCAGATATTTACCTACTTCAGAAAGGACTACCTTCTTTCCTGCTAAAGAAGCAGCTTCATACCGTGCTTTAAATTTCTGTCTTTGCGACTGTAAATTTGTTTTTACAGTTTCATACTTCTCCTTATCAACAGGAGCATTTTCATAACCTGAAAAGGAACATAAAAGAAACAGTATAGCGAGAATAACAAGTCTATTCATACAAAGGCTTTTAATATTTACAATATCATAATGTCAATATTGAAAAAAGATAAAGGTGAGGAAAGGAGAACTTAGGGAACAAGGGATGAGGAAAGACTTTTTGTGGAAAAAAAAAATGTGACCTAGCTGGATTTCTTTTGTGTCGAGTCTTTCGACCCGACACTTTTTTCTAGAAAGAGAATTAATGAGTTAAGTATCGAGAATGACTTGACACAACAAATCTTGAACACACAAATACACAATCACCTACAAGACTGAGCATCCGGGATACGCATCAAAGATACCATAACATCATTTAGTTAATTATTTCACCACAACAAATTTCCCCAACTTTCTACCCGAAGAACAAACATTATAGATTCCATCTTTAAATCCTTCAACATCTACAACCACATAAGAATCCTCTACTATAATATTTTTACATTCAATACCCAGTACGTTATATATTTTAATTTCCTCACCCACATTCAAGCCTGTCATGCTTATCACACTTTCAGCGGGATTAGGAAATATTCTGAATGTTTCAGTTTTACTAAGATTAACAGATGTCACAAATATTTCCCTCAATAGATATGGCGTCTCGTCTTTCCCCGAACTATTCGTCACTGTTAGTGTACCAGAAACAAATCCTGATGGAGCAATGAACTCAATAGTATTTTTATCTTTGATAGAAAAATCTATATCTTCCTCTCCAACTGATAATTCAACGGCATCAGAAAAGTTTATACCTTTTACTGTTACTTTATCTCCCGCTCTAACATTCTTAGGTGAGAAATTACTGATAACTGGCTTCCTTACAATGTCAGAACTATTAAAATAAAAAACAAATCCGGTATTTGTTTCCTGTATAAGATCAATTCGATCATCATTATTCAGGTCAAAAGTCCAACCTAGTGCAAACCAGTCTGTTTTATAAAAAAACACCTCTTTACAAACATTGCCTTCTAAAGAATGAATTCTTGTTGATCCTGTATATTCATTCTCATGACTCCAGTTGGTAATCACATCATCGTCACCGTCATTATCAAGATCAGCCACTCCGTTTATGTATAACTCCCCAACCGGACTATAAACATAAACTGACTGTTTTACAAATTTTGATTCAATCCAATAATATATGCTCATTCTATAAAGTCCATCTTTTACAACCAAATCCGGGACTCCATTTCTATCTATATCTCCGATGAAAAAATTACTGCGAATGTTTTTAAAACTATCTGTAATGATAAAATTACCGCCCTTATCATTTAAACCTAGCCTATATTCATTCTCTTCGTAAAAAAAATATATAATATCTTTATAACCATCATTATTAAAATCTGCTAATCCAATAGTAGACACATTGTTAATCAAAGGTTCAGAAGAATATGTTCCGTCAGGCTGTGACTTATACATCCTGAAAAAGTATCTGTTATTCACAAAATAACAAATTAACAAATCATCTATATTATCACCGGTTACATCTTCACTTATCATTTTTCTGATACTACCTTTTAAAGTATCCAAAAAAGTAAAGGAAGAAAACTTAAAGTCAGACAATATTGGGGAATATTTTAATGAATCTGATGAATGTATAAGGATATCATCTTTTTTATCTCCGTTTACGTCTCCAATATGAATATGCGAAAGATTCTTAAAGAGCATTTTATTTTGTACTCTGGCTACATCATGCTCATCTAGTTTATACCACGCTAAGTAATTTTCAATGGAACCATAAGGTTCTCTTACAAGAACATCGTTTTTACCGTCCAGATCACCATCTCCTAAGGCTATATTATAGAAACCGGGATAAGAATATGGAGCATTGAGCGTTCCATTAGCATTTCCTCTAACAATTGAGCTATTGCTTCTGTTCATAGATGCTGTAATGATGTCTTTTACATTGTCATTATTGACATCTGCAATAGCAATCTCATATAGATTGGTAATTGAAACATTATAAGATACCACGTTAAACTCAGGACTAAACTGGCAGATTGTTACACATTGTCCTCTAATGCTTATTAATTCATCTTTCTCATCTTCGTCCAGATTTATTTTCCTCATCTCTTCACCAACATTACCATTGGGATATTCCACAGGACCCATGAACTTTCCATCACCTTTTCCTTTATAGAGAACAACTCCAACCGTGATTGCTCCACCAGCTATATCAATAATTCCATCTCCGTCAAAATCTCCTGAAGTAAGATCATTAATATACTGTTTTGTTGGATACTCGGTATTTTCATATTCAAAAATACCATTTGATATATACACACTTATTTTTTTATCAAATCCTGCAATAGCAATATCTGGAATACCATCATTATTATAATCATCAACATGAAAACGTCCTGAGATTACATTAAAAGAATAAGATTGAGAGAAATTTCCATTTCCGTCTCCTGTGTATATTCGCATTTGACTCTTTGATGAGCTATATATCGAAACAGCTATATCTACTTTGTCATCTTTATTAAAATCACCTAAACAATAGTTATAGTTAGCGTTTCCTAAAAAAATTGAATTTAGTTTTTCAAACTGTCCTGAACCGTCATTTAGCCAGACAGAAAAATTTGATCCATTGTCCTCCATAATTAACAGATCAGGATATGCATCATTATTAAAATATCCAATCTCAAAACTGAGAAGGCTTCTGCTTGAAATATCCGAATACACGGTCGAAACAACAGGTGTTTTAAAAATACCGTGATCAGAAGCGATTAACACCGAAATTTTTTTTGCAGATATATAAATAAGATCCTGCTTTCCATCATTGTTCAAGTCCGCAACTTCAACATCTTTCATTTCATATGGATAAGTGTTAAAGCCTACATTAAAACCATCTGGAAACCATCCAACATTAGGCTTAAAGGAAATCTGTCCTTCTGCAGAAAATAAAACAATCAGATTAAGGATTATTAAACTTAAAGAATATCTCATTGCAAAAAATTTAAAATTTAAAGAATAATTAAATATACCAACTCAATCGACTAATTACAAGGAATAAATTTATTAAAGACGAACAGATTAGTACTAATTACAAAATCACTGCAATTGGTTTCAAACAATAAATGATTGAATATTAAAAAGTAACAATCACAAACTCCTAAACACAGTGAACCCACCAAATTATAGGTTTTCCAGGGATTCTCCTTTCATTTTTTCTCCTTATAATTGACTATTTCTATGAAAGCGAAATTAAAAATCAATTAAAAGAAAGTAATACATTAACAATAAACATTATATTGGTATTGATTTAATTTTTTATAACTATAAATTGTTTAAAATGCTTCTTCTTAAAACACTTTTCCTTAAGCTGAATTTTTACATCTATCTTTTAGCTTTAACATGGATTTCATCTGCATTGAAAGGCCAAAGCTTTGAATTTAACCAAGTGCTCCCTTCTTCGCCGGCCCTGCAACTTACCGCGGAACTTAATAACTTAAGTATTAGTGCAGTCGCTTTTTCAGATATAGATAATGATGGAGATTTTGATCTGTTAACAACAGGATTAGCTCGCAATAACTCAAATGCATCCTCCACAACTTTGTATAGAAACGACGGACAGGGCAATTTTTCAAAAGTAGAAGGTACTATTTTTGAAAAATTTCAAGGAGGTTCAATTGCTTTTGGAGACGTAGATGGAGATAATGACGAAGATGTAATACTGACAGGTAGATATGGATCATTACATAATAAAGCTACAATACTTTATCTCAATGATGGGCGGGGCATTTTTACAGCATCATCCCTCAATGAATTCAGAAGTTCAGACAAGTGCATGACTGTCTTGAAAGATCTGGATAAAGACGGAGATCTGGACCTGTTTCTTTCAGATGAATACTCCTCTCATATACTATCGAACGATGGAAAAGGAAAATTTACACCAATGCCTGTATCCTATCCTGACAATCATTATGGAGCTGTCACATTTGCAGATGTTAACAATGATGGTTACGAAGACATGTTTATTACCGGAGGTTTCCGAAGTTCCTTATTTATTAATAAAGGCTCTCTTACGTTTGAAAAGGATAATTCCAATATATTTCCTCCTCTTGATTGGAGTGCTGCGCAATTAGCCGACTTAAATGGAGATGGTAGTCCAGATCTGATACTTACTGGAGAACAAAGTTTAAATGGCACTAGAAGTCTGATAACTAAAATTTATCAAAACAAAAACGGCCTATTTGAAGAAAGCTACACAATTATTCCACCTCTTAAAGAGGCCTCTTTGGACATTACTGATATAGACAATGACAAAGATTTAGATATCATCATCAATGGAGATATTGGTTCTTTGAATTATACTACCATTTTGTACGAGAATGATGGTCAGGGCATATTTAGTGAGAAGAACCAAAAGTTTGTATCGGAAAAATACAGGTCTGTTGTAAAGTTTCAAGATGTAAACAATGACAAGTCCCCTGACTTTTTAATAGTCAATTTAATCAAAACAAATATTTATATAAACAATGGACACGGACAATTTGCTCCAATTTTAAATACCCCATTCTATCATGAAACCAGTTTTAATCAAGTTGTATTAGGAGATGTAGATGGAGATTCGGACAGTGATGTTTTAGTTCTGGGAAGTAGGCCACATCACCTATATCTGAATGATGGCAATGGATTTTTTAATGATGATACAACTGCTAAATTTCCAGAATTAATATCTCCTAATGGTGCCTTTGCAGATGTAGACAACGATAATGATCTGGATCTGATCCTTACAGGATCTATGAACAGAAAACTACACGCTATTTTGTTTTCCAATAATGGAAAGGGACAATTTACCATTAAAGACAGTACAACCTTTGAAGGAATTCAAGAAGGTTATATAGCCTTTGCTGATATTGACAACGATTCGGATCAGGATGTACTGATAACAGGACAAGATGTGAACCGAAAAGCTGCAATTAACCTTTACAAAAACGATGGAAATGGAAATTTTACTCTTCAGTCTGACTCTCGATTTAACGCAGTTCAAAACGGAATAATAGTATTTGCAGATATCGATAATGATAATGACCAGGACGTATTAATTAAAGGCCACACTGGTTTCAGCTACTCCAATACCCTCTATATAAATGATGGCTCCGGAATTTTTACAAGAGATTACAGAACATTCCTTCCCCCTTTTGGAGGAAGAGGAGCCTGTTTTGCGGACCTCGACCATGACAATGACCTGGATCTTTTTTTAGTCGGAAACGGTTATAGCTCCTTTGAAAAAGCCAGGCTATATCTCAATGACGGCACAGGACGATTTCTCCAATCCCCTCAATCATTTAACACATTAGGAAGCGGAGATGCTGTATTAACAGATCTTGATGGAGATGGAGACCTTGATATATTTCAAACTGGCAAATTAATTCCTGGTTCATTTAGTTACGGAAGTGAATTGTATTTTAACAATGGCGATGGAACTTTCAGCGAAATGATAAATTCTCCATTTGAACCTGTATCTAATGCTCCTTTTGTCTTTTCTAATGATATTGATGGAGACTCCGACGAGGACATTCTTGTGTTTGGAATCAATATGTCAGGCGACGCTTCCGCTAAAGCCTATAAAAAAAGCTTCTGCTCGTCTACATTGTCAATTGATGGACCTAACCTGATATCCAATACTGAAAATGCAACATACCAGTGGTTAAATTGCGATGAAGGTTTTGCTCCGATTTCGGGTGAAAAATCCCAAACCTTTACGCCCATTCATAGCGGAGAATACGCTGTAAGAGTCTCTGACACCAAGTGTATCGGCATTTCACCCTGCACTGCTGTTTATATAACAGAAAACAAAGGTTCTCACATCAATGGGAAGCTATCAATATATCCTAATCCTGTACTGGGGAGATTAAATATTAATCTTAATGGTATCTCTGACAAGTCTGTGGCATACCTTAAAAATATCCATGGAGACATCTTAGAAAGTGTTATACTACATGGCAATCAGACAAACAGTATGATTATAAAACACCCTGCTGGTCTTTACTTCTTAGATGTGGTGTATGGTTCGCACAAAGAGACATATAAAATTGCCGTTGCTCAGGAATAGCGCTGCCTATTCTTACTATTTGTAGGGTTGTCAAGTTGAAAAACCTGACACCACTACAAATTTTATTTCCAACAATATTTTTGTCTTTTAATCTTTTTATCTGATTCTATTATTTTCTTTCAGAGCTATCTTATCCATGGCTTTGCAAAAATCTCGACATAGACGAAAAAAGGGCAACTTAGGAAAATAGAGAATTGCCTTAGGGAACAAGGGAGTTAGCATAGGAAAATGTGGCCAGTTGAGCTGCTTTGATTATTATTACATAGTTTTCAGTAGCTCTAAACTGGCTCTCATTATTCTTTATTTTAATATCAATTCCTCTCAGAAGTTATTCCATCATATTCTTCTTTACTTGCTTCCGCATCTTTTTTTGTTTTTTGTACAGTCCCATCTTTATGATGTGGTGGGGAATAAATGGTGTACATTTTTAATTCTTTAGAAGCATCTGTATTTATTACATTATGCTTAGCGCCTGCCGGAATTATAATTGCATCGCCATCCTTTACTTCGTATTCTGTTCCGTCTATAATACACTTTCCCTTTCCACCTTCAAAGCGGAAAAACTGATCTATATCCGGATGAATTTCTTCTCCGATTTCTTCTTTAGGTTTTAAGCTCATTAGAACAAGTTGGGAATGCGTTGAAGTATATAATACCTTTCGAAAATCTTTGTTCTCCAAAGTATTTTTTTCAATATTAATCTTAAATCCTTTGACTTTTTTTGATTCTTCGGTTATCATAGAATCTGATTCTTTTAATCTTTTCAGATTGTTACCTTCACTGTCAGAACAACTCATAATACTAGTCGTTCCAAGCACTAATAAGGGTAAGGATAATATTCCAATACCAGATATATTGATTTGCAATATCCTCATAAAGTATTTATTTAAGTAATATTTTTCCATGAATTAAGGATCGAAAACAGGAATCTAACTTTCATATCTTTGGATTGTTTAATCTTTGTTTTTATTGCCAATAATCATCTGTAATTACCGTGAAATTTGGGCTTTCACCTTGAAACTTCCTCCAAGAGAAAAACTCCTTTATTCGACCGTGAGGCAGCAGCCGAGGTGTGGATCTATAAAAAATTATTAATACTCTCCGTCAAATAACGAAATATAACTCACCAGCGGAGTATTATGATACAAGCTTGTTCTGGTGAAGCCTAACCTATTCCTCCTTGCTGAGTCCATTTCCAATCAGGCTTTAGGACATCATTATCAACCTTCTCAGCTCTTACCCATGTCCTTAAAAAGGATCGCTTTCCATCTACCTCTTTCTCTGAAGAATGGTCTTTATCCTTTTCTTGATCTAATTTCATACTCATCCTTCGTTTCAACGGTCGATCATTTGATGTCATTTTAGTTTCCTCCATGTTCTTGGGAATTGAAACAATACCGAAATTATCATGTCCAGCAACATGGATCAACTTCTCGATTTCGTCATCACTTAATACTCTTCCTTCCGGATCCATGGAACGTAGTTCATTTCTATCATACTTAGCATTGGGGTTTTCGATTTTTTTAAGTACACTCAACCAATCCTGCCCATCAAACCCTTCGCCATCTGGCAGATAACTTTCATAACTCCAGTTTATCCAGCGTTTACTCCATTTGTCATATGCTGTTTTATACTCATTGTATTTATCTACATCTCTATCTCTAAGAAACGCATGGATAGCACTTCCTTTTACTTTTCTATGCTCTGTTGTTGGTGAAGAATGATTGATCATTTCGTCAACAAATGTAACAAATCCATATTCTGGTATTTCCACAACTTCTATTATCTGAGGTTGGGCCAATTGACTCATTACTGTTTTCTTGTCCTTAAGAAACTCTTTAGGCAAGCTTTTAGCAATATTTGCAAGGTGCTCTTTACTTTCCATCGGATTAACCAAATATTCAGGACCGATCATTTTCTTTTTATTCATATAATTCAGATTCACAAACAAAGTAGTGCCTAGAGTATCTTTATGAAAATAATTATTGGTAGATGTTCTTGTCCTGTAATATTGAACCTCTACCACAACCTTCCACCCAAATTTTGCTTTACTACCAAAATTACTTTCCTTCAAATATTCCAGCTGATTTGCCTGATCCATTGTAGTCAAGGTATTGAGTATTATTTTCTTCTTCAGATCATTATTTAACAACTCATATATACCTCGTCTTACCGATCCGTTACCAAGGTTCTCAAGTCGACAGCAGCTTATAAGATGTTTTAAACTTTTAAATCTTTGCAACGGAGGTAATATGATTCCCCCCAGACAAACACCGGAATTATATTGGGTCTTCTCCATCATATTCTTTTTATCAATCTCCATCACATCCTCAAAGATTGCCTCAAGGTCTTCATGAATATTCTTTGCCAGTTCAATATCTTGCTTACCTACTTTGGGTTCTGCCATATTTTCATCTTTAAGAACCTTGGTAGATTTTTTATTCCTTTGTGCTACATTGAACTCAGCTTTTTTCTTCTGAACAGGAGGCTGAGCGCTGTCTGAAACTTTAAGGGCTTTCTCTCCCATTACATCTGCTTCATGCTCTAATCCTTCATCATCATTAATGCTCACCTTTTCCTTCATCTGTAAGGTGGGCTGCACTCTTCCCTGTTTCTGCTGTACAACATGCCAGGCTTCATGTGGCAAATGCTTTTCCTGCCCGGATGCTACATGAATATCCGTTCCCTGAGCATAAGCCTGTGCCTGCAGCTGCTCCGGCTTGTCAGAGTTGTAATGCACTTTTACATCATTCATGGAGACTCCTGAAAGGTTTTCTACGCCTGACATCAGATCATCGGGCAAACCTGTATTATTCTCTTTAGCCTCGTTTTCTTTGAGCTGGATATTTTCATCTTCTTCTTTTTTCAACTGAATACCCGAAGAAGTGCTCATTGACTGCATGACAGCATTACCATAGCCATTATTCTGAATATGATCAGGACCAGTACCTGTTATCTTTCCATATGCCATCGCATTGACTGCATTGGACGCAGATCTGGAAGAATGGCTAAGACCGCGATGAGGAGCGTTTTCTTTATAGGATTTCTCTGATGGCATAACGAATCGAATTTATTTATCTGAAAATCAACAGAATTCGTACCAGCAATATAAAACAAATTCAGTTACAGAAATTAACCGATTTGTTTACCGGAAATAAAAAGCCCGAAGAAATTATTCTTCGGGCTTCGTGGTTTCCTGTAGTATCTGGTCTTCCCCCCAAACACATTTTAAATTATTGCTTCATTGAAGTAAATTCTATAATCAGAAATTGTTAATCCAGTTAGTTTATTACAGTATTCATTATGCCACCTAAATGCTATTGATTCTTTACTTCCCAATCCTTTCCTCACATTTTGCTTTTACCAAATCCCGCAATACCTCTACTCTCTTGCATAAATACTCAAGATCTTCTTTACTTATGGAGTATGACTTTTTATATCTGGCGTCAATGTAAGCCTTTTTTAAAAGTATAAATTGTGAATTCTTCTCTGGTGTATCACGGCGAAAAATTTCTTTAAATTCATCATCTACTGCTTCAACCTGGCTTCCGAGTTCTTTTATGTCATGAATTTTAGCTTTGTAGCCTGTAAAGACTAAAAGTAGAGCTGTATAGTATCTTTCAGTTGCCTGATGAAGCAGGAATGCGGCTATTTTATATTTTTCTTTTTCAAAATTGAACCTATATGTCTCCAAAAAATCATTGGCACTTTCAAACCACAAATCATATTCTTCCTTAGCTCTTGCCTTTACTTTTTCAGGATCTATGAACTCCGGAACAGCTATAGGAGAATCGATGTTTCTTCCATTGTCATAAAGAATAATACCTTCTTTCACGACATCTATAAAAAAATAACTTCCATGAGCAAGCTCTCTTTTAAGATATCCCCAACTATGATGGATAAGATTTACCGGAGCCGTAGTATACAGTTTAGAAACATATTTCTCAAGCTCTCTCCATTTATTGGATAAAACATTATCGAGCTTGGTTTCTGTAACAACGAGAATATCATAGTCGCTCTTATATCCATAAAGAATACCGTCTTCCATATACTCATCCTCCACCCAGTTACCACGGGCATACGAGCCAAAAAGCAAAACATAATCAGGCTGCATTTGCTCTAAAATTTGATCAGTGATGAGCTTTAACTCTTCTCTTTTGTGTTCCGGCAGGTGTTCTAGACTGGTTTTCAAAATACTGAATTCAATTAATAAACATGAATTTAGAAAAAAACTTAAAGATAAATAAGAAAATTGAGTAATATGAGATAGAGTGTCAGGCCAAAATGCCTGACACCTCGGGAATGGTTTTACTCGTAAATCGCAATATCAAGAAACAATGTAAGATCTCTGAACCGCTCTTCGAAATTTTTAATTTCAGCTCCTATCATTGGATTTTAAATCCGTAATAATATTCTAAATGCCTATTTTCTAAAACTCTAGCCTTCCCCATTCCGTAGAATCTTTAACAAATTTTTTATATAATGAAAAAAATTATTGCAGACAACCAAGCATATAGTTTATCAGTATCTACTTCCAAAAACAGAGCCTACCTCAAGCTCATAGGTTTTTGGCGCAATACAGACGCTGTGCCTGAGTACCTCAATGACTGGAAAAAGGCCTTGGAAGATTTAAAACCTGGCTTCAGCATCCTTACAGATGCCTCAGAGATGAAAACCCACCCACAAGACGTAAAATTGCTCCACGCCGAAGCCCAAAAGCTTACACTGGCAGCAGGGTTAACCAAAGTAGCTGAGATCATCCAAAATGACATCACCGAGTTTCAACTTGATTCCCTGGCGCAGTCTACCAACTTCCCCAAAAGAAGCTTTAAAACAGCAGAAGAAGCAGAAACCTGGCTCGATAGCTTGGATTGATCTCTCCAAAGCTATAAGGTTTTAGAAATAGATAAGTATTAAGAATATTCTAAACTGCCAATAGGTAGGGGGACTACCTGGCACGCTTTTGTAACAGTGTGCCCTTCTGTACTATTCTACAACAACACCCATTAGTATCTAGTTTCTCTCTCCTCCGTAGCCTGCCTCATTACAGGCAATGGATAAGCCATCTTAGTTTAGCTCATTAAAGATTTTAATTATTTCCTTTTTACAAGCATGTAATTTGATGGGATTAGAATGGTTTTTCCCTAATATGCCCGATAAATAAGGAACTCTTCCTATTTCTTTATTTCCATTATTAAAAACTAAATATATTGTAATGATTTTATTGTCTAATTCATATGAAAGAGAATAAGTAACTGCACTACAATTTTTAGAGTTTAATTTTTCAAATGTAGATTTAAAATCTTTTTCAATAATTTTATTGATAACAGAAACAATCCATTCATAACTATTTCCCGAGTAAACGCCTTCCTCCGGACCTTTGTAATACTCTAAGTATGCAGAAATAAAAATTTTTTCAATAATCATTTTATATTCCTCACTAGTAGGATGAGCTATACAGAACTTTTTTTCATTAACCTGAGAATATCCGGAAGAATGTTAAAAAAGACAAAAAACTAAAAAAAAACTATACTTCCTATAAACTTATTCATTTTTTTATATTGATTACAATTCTTATTCCCCAATCCTCTCTTCACATTTTGCTTTTACCAAATCCCGTAGCACCTCTACTCTCTCACTCAAATACTCCAGATCTTCTTTGCTTATGGAGTATGATTTTTTGTATCTGGCATCAATGTAAGCCTTTTTTAAAAGTATAAATTGTGAATTCTTCTCTGGTGTATCTCGGGGAAAAATTTTCTTAAACTCAATATCTACAGCTTCTACCTGACTTCCGAGTTCTTCTATGTCATGAATTTTTGCTTTGTAGCCTGTAAAGACTAAAAGTAACGCTGTATAGAATCTTTCAGTTGCCTGATGGAGCTGAAATGCAGCTATTTTATATTTCGCTTTTTGAAAGGCAAATTGAAACTGATCTAAAAAATCTCCTGCGCTCTCAAACCACAAGTCATATTCTTCCTTAGCTCTTGCCTTTACTTTTTCAGGATCTATAAACTCTGGTACAGCTATAGGAGAATCTATGTTTCTCCCATTGTCATAAAGAATAATACCTTCTTTCACGACATCTATAAAAAAATAACTGCCATGAGCAAGTTCTCTTTTTCAGATATCCCCAACTATGTTGGATAAGATTTACAGGAGCCGTAGTATAAAGTTTGGCAACATATTTTTCAAGCTCTCTCCACTTATTGGATAAGGCATTATCGAGCTTGGTTTCAGTAACTACAAGGATATCATAATCGCTCTTATATCCATAAAGAATACCGTCTTCCATATACTCATCCTCTACCCAGTTACCACGGGCATAGGAGCCAAACAGCAAAACATAATCAGGCTGCATTTGCTCTACAATATGATCCGTGATGAGCTTTAACTCTTCTCTTTTGTGTTCCGGCAGGTGTTCTAGGCTGGTTTTCAAAATACTGAATTCAATTAATAAACCTGAATTTATAAAAAAAACTAAAAGATAAATAAGGTAATGAGGTAAAAAAGAATTGGAGGATTATGGAACGATGATAATCAATAAAAGTACATTGCTTCACCTTGATTTCAAGAACTCATCGAAAGAACTTGCATTAAAAGTTGCCTCCTCTTTTCCCATTCCAATAAATGGCATTTCAAAAATTTTCCCTGTAGACTTTTCTATTGTAAATGCAGTGTCTCCTCCATCAGAACCAAAAATGAAAAATTCAGGGGCATATGTTTCTACTTCATAATCTTTATTAAGTTGAATCATTTCGGTGATCGGCCATAATACTACAGTATAAGCCTTCTCTGAATTTATTTCGGCTCCATTTGATTGCTCATAAAATTCTACAAACTCTTTTGGAATAGAAAAGGAAATATTATTTAAAAATGCCTTTATCTCATTTGCACTTGGAGCTTCACTCTTCTCTATTTTTGCCATATATTTTTAAATGTTAACTTGAGAGATCTGGATTCAGAGGTTTAGAATAACTGTTATACTATTTCCTCGGCCTGTTATACCATTTATAACTATGCCATTGTTTCATTTTTTTCCATTTCTCCGGATATGTTTTCAGACCAATATATTTATCATCATCGAATTCACCACCCAAATCAATGAGAGTCTTAATTAAAGAATTTAATCCATAATGGCCAGGGCAAGATAAAATATCAATGAATTCATACCCGAAGTCGATTTTAATTTCATAAAATCCTGCAATGCTAAATCTAAATTCAGCAATGTGATTCAATTTTTCTTGCTTTTCTTTAATCTGTTGAAGCATCTCTTTTCGCTCCTTTCTGAATTTTTCGAAATAAGTATCAGACAATACCCGATACTCAGTAACAAGATCTGAATATTGCTTTGCGTCCTGGAAAACCTGCGAAATCAACTGTTCATAAGGCTGGTCTATCCTGTTAACATTTAATGTTGTAGATATGGTCATTTGTAAACCTGTTTGATCAAAAAATCGCGACTGAATTTCTTTAAAGGAAGGAGTTCCATTTTTAAAGTGGATTAAATCACCTACATAAGCGGCCATATATTTTTAGTTTAGTAGTTCTAAGACTATCCTAATCGTAATCTACTGATTACTCCATTTATCATCTTGCCCAAAAAGTTGTTGAATAAAGCCTGAATGATTAATACAATAGCCAAAATGTATAAATCATAAATTAAGTAAGTAATATCCCAAGCACATCCACAAGGAGAATTCGCTGTACCATCACATTCAAGAGCAGTTATAATTATATCATGTATAAATGGGTAGATCAATATATTCGGATATATAAAATAAAAAGTCCATTTAAATCTGTTCAAGAATTTCAACGGCACGAACCCGAAAACCACTAAGTTAAATAAGATAAAAAATATTACAACAAGCATAAAATTATTTTAAACTAAGCAATAAGTAATTTTCCGCGGTGTTGGGTCTTTCCATCCGACACATTTTAAGAGATAGACTTCTAAAAGACATAAATGTCCTTAACATATTCATCAATAAAACCTGTAATTTTCATATTCTCATCTGTATATAAAATAGAATATAGATCAGTACCTTTCATTTTCGAAATTTTTTCTATAACATCAGAGCATAATTCTATACCAACCTCATTTGAATTTTCAACTGCAATTTCAAGCCTTAATTCATACAAAGACACAATTTCCTCCCTATTAAGAATATCAACTCTTAACTTCCCTTTGCTAATTATTACATCCTTAAATAAAGAGCATTCTGACAAAAAAGTCGAAATCTGATCATGTAATGTTTTCATGGATATAATTTTTGGGTCTTTTTCCTGGGATGTCGAGTCTTTTGTACTTTTCAAGATTGAAAAATAGAAAAACTGTATATGACAAAAATGCTAAATGGATTAAAGTTCTTATTAGAGGTTCCAATTTTATTCGTTGTTTTATTATTCAAATACCTACGTGTATTTTGGGCAATTAAAATACATTCATATTATTCTGAAAGTATAGATGCTCACAAAAAAAGCCCAAAGCCTTTTCCCCTTAAGAAAAAAAACTTTGAGCTTTCCGCCTTAAGCTTTCCGCTTATTTACAATACTTCACACAAGTACCTTTCAAATCAATGAAAGTTGACTTACCATCTTTTACCACCTCTGCCCAACCATTTACAAAGTCATAGGCATAGTCATACTCTGCCGGAATGACAAGCTTTCCTTTGTTGTCAATATAACCATATTTACCGCCTTCAATGACGATGGCTCTTTCTTCAGAGAATGGTCTTACTATTTTGTATTTGAATGGAGCTACGGTCTCGCCTGTACTGTTTAATGCGCCCCAGGTTCCGTTCTTTACTACCATCACCACATCACCATCAAAGTCTTCAACCCAGTCATAGATTGGCTTAATCACTTCTGCTCCGCTTTTGTTAATGAAGCCGTATTTGTTACCTACTTTTATTTTGGCAAGTCCATCTTTGAAGTCTGAAGCCCAGTCAAAGCTTAATGGTATTACTACTGATCCTGTCTTATCTGCAAAGCCCCACTTCTTGTTCTTCTGAACTCTTACCAGTCCGTCAGAGAACATTGAGGCCCACTCATACTCTACCGGTAATATAGCTTTGCCTGTCTTATCAATCATTCCGTAAGCATCACCTTTCTTTACGATGGCAGCTCCTTCCATAAAGTTACCAGCTTCCTGATATGCATATGGTATTACCACTTTTCCTTTCTGGTTGATGTAACCAAACTTTCCGTCTTTACTTACAGCAGCAAGGTCATTGGAGAATTCAAATGCATTACCAAATTCAGGTGCGATTACAACTTTACCGGTTTTATCAATGTATCCATACCCTCCTTCCTTTTTCACAACAGCCATACCCTGACTGAAAGAAGATGCTTCCGGAAACTGTGGTTTGATTTTTACTAAACCCAGTTTATCAATATATCCCCAGGTACCATTTTTCTTTACAGCTGCAAAACCTTCGGAAAATGAAAGCACAGAATCATACTCCAGAACAATTTTGATTTTTCCTTCCTGATCTATAAAGTAGTTTTTGGTTTGTCTTCTGACCAATCCCCTGTCTTCCGAAAACGGAACCACCCTGTCGTAAATCGGATTGATCACCACCTGACCAGTTATTTTATTTTTGTATCCGTATTTATCTCCTTGTTTAAATGGAATCGGTTGAGCGTTGCCGGCAAGTGAAAAAAGCAGTCCAACAGCTAAAAAAAGAGTACCTCTCTTCATTTCTTAAATTTTATCAAATCTTAGTTAATAATTCTTTCTGAGTTTTGGTAAGGCCCTTTACCACCAGTTCGTATGATTGATCTATGAGTCCGCGTATGAATTTATCATCCAGAGATCCATCCATGTCTACCGTATTCCAGTGTTTCTTGTTCATATGGTAACCGGGCTGAATAGCAGGATAGGATTCTCTGAGGAGCACAGCTTCTTCAGGATCGCATTTAAGATTAACACTTTGAAAAAGATCTACGTCTGCCAAAGCAAACATTTTGCCCATCACTTTATATACCACAGTTTCCTCTCCAAATGGAGACTCTTCTGTGACGCCTTTTTTGGCGAGGCAATAAGATCGAAAATCTTCAATATTCAATGGACTACCTGAATAAAGCTCTGTAGATAATTATAATCACACAAATGAGGAACATCAGCATTGCCAGCTTGTTGATAGCATGCATTGCTTTTAAGTTGAAATTCTTCGGACGGTTCGGATCTTTTTTTCCTGAAGAAATATCCGAACAGCGATCCAAAAGCAAAATAGTCTTTAAATTTCATCGTCTTACTCTAATATTGTTGAATTGGGCTCAAGCCATTTTCCGTCTTCTCTGATTAACTCTATGAGTTCATCTACTGCATTTTCTGAAGGGACAGACTTCTTAATTACATTTTGTCCTCTGTACAAAGCAATCTTTCCTTTTCCTACTCCCACATACCCATAATCCGCATCTGCCATTTCTCCCGGGCCATTTACTATACAGCCCATGATTCCGATCTTGATTCCTTTCAAATGATCTGTTCTTTTACGGATCATAGCTGTTGTTTCCTGAAGGTCAAAAAGCGTTCTTCCGCAGGAAGGGCAAGAAATGTATTCCGTCTTCGACATCCTGGTTCTCGCTGCCTGAAGGATTCCGAAAGAGGTTGTATTAAGGGTTTTTAGAAGCTTCAGATGCAGGTCCTTGCTCTTAACATTAACAAGTTCTGTACTGAGTAAAACTCCATCTCCAAGACCATCAATTAATAAACCGCCACAGTCTGTTGCTGCATAAAGCTGCAACTGCTCGTCTTCCATAGATGGATATTTTCTCATAAGGATCACAGGTACCGGTACTTCATTAATCATCAGTTCGAAAATGGCTCTTCTTTGTTCAGGAAGGGCATGCAGGTTAAACGTATCAATGATCAGGACTGCAGTAAGATCATCTCTCAGTTTATCCATCACCTCATCATCAAGGTCTTCTATGGTAAGCTGGATAAAGTTAAGCGTCTTATGTTTAGGCTTTGCTGAGAAGTAATCCTTCAGCGTAATCAATGGGAAAATATTCGTTCTGTCATCCATTCTTAGCCATACAGAGTGGTTCAGAATTTCCTTCAGACCGTTAGGAAGCATAAAAGGCACTCTGTTATTTCCTGTATAAATGAAGTCAGCCCCCTGATCGTTCATATTCCATTTATCCAGCAAAGGCATATAAAAATGACCGATGGATTTAAGATCATCCATCTTCTTATCAGAGACTTTGCTGAAGTCAATGATCACCCTTGGCACATTGCCACCTCCGATGTTCATGACTTCTCTTGTATCTCTTCTCTGATACATGTATGGATTGACAGGACTTTCGTCATGCGCAATCGGCTTTATTGAATTGTGACCTGCTCTGATGTTGTATCTGTCAACAAGCATTTTCGCAACCGGTGCTTCAAACTCAGGATCTTCAGTAAGAGATACCCTTACTGTGTCTCCTAAACCATCTTCCAGCAAAGTTCCGATTCCCACGGCAGATTTAATTCTTCCGTCTTCTCCTTCACCAGCTTCTGTTACCCCAAGGTGAAGCGGATAAGGTTTCAGACCTTCCTCGTTCAGCTTCTGCACCAGAAGGCGGTATGCCTGCACCATGACCTGAGTATTGCTTGCCTTCATGGACAGGACGATATTATAATAGTTCAGCTCTTCGCAAATTCTGACAAACTCAAGAGCAGATTCCACCATACCCAGAGGAGTATCTCCGTAACGGCTTAATATTCGGTCTGAAAGAGAGCCGTGATTGGTACCGACTCTCATAGCAGTCCCATATTCTTTGCAGATATTTACAAGTGGAATGAATTTCTCTCTGATTCTCTCCAATTCGGCCTGATAAGAAGATTCGCTATATTCAATCGTTTCGAACTTCTTTTTATCAGCATAATTTCCGGGATTAATTCTGACTTTTTCAACAAGGCGGGCAGCGAGTTCTGCAGCATTTGGAGTAAAGTGAATGTCAGCTACGATAGGTGCAAAAAAACCTCTTCTGTTAAGTTCCTTTTTGATATTTTCCAGGTTCTGAGCTTCCTTCACGCTTGGAGCAGTGATCCGGATGTATTCACATCCGGAGTTGATCATACGGATAGCTTGTTCTACAGACCCCATGGTGTCCATGGTATCAACTGTTGTCATGGACTGGATACGGATAGGGTTGTTTCTCCCCATTGGTACATCACCAATATTCACTTCGATGGTTTTTCGACGCGAATACTGAATCAGATTGTCGTTGTATTTGTAAGAACCGGCTTTAATTAAAGGAGCAATTGATCCCATTGAGAGAATGTATTTTTATTAATGATTTGAGTCTTATCCTAAATCCTCCCCCTGATGGAGAAGCACTTTACACGTATTGTTTATATACTTTTTTATCTGGCAATTTTATTTCCGTTCTCTTGGAAAGATTCCGTCCTGTGAGACACAGGACATGGAGCGGGAAATTAATCCGAAAGGCCTGGAAAGCTGTTAATACTTCCATCAGCCTACTTTGTCATTCTAAGCCTGTGAAGGGATCTGAAAGTCACAAATAGTTTGCAATATAACTCCTCATTCTGCCAGATATTCCATTTTTTTTCTATTTTGAAAGCACAGTATCAATTTTTCCTTCCCAAGCTCAGAAAATAAACTTACCCTACTTCTAAGAAGCGTCCCACTTTTTTTCTTTAAGCTTTTCGCTTCCAGCTTTAAACAAATATAAATAATAGTTCCTTAACCATAAGGATAATCCTTCAGAGAAATAGTTTGAATCCGGATTTTTAGGATTAAGGGATTAGCAGGATTTTTAAGACTTAACCAAATCCTGTCCATCCTTTAATCCCATGAATCCCTGTTCAAAATTAATAATTGTATATTTTAAATACTACAACGATTTACAATTGTAAAGATTTACAATTGTCACCTGATTAAAATTGTAAATTTCCGTTTCAGGGTAGTCTAAAAAATCTGCTCATTTAAACTGTTTATCAATTTATTAAAAACAATTATTCCTCCTTCAACTTTAACTAATTTACATTTCTAAACTGTAAAAAATGAAGGGAAATAACTATCCTGTATCAGATCATTATTTCCCCTTATTAAGATAAAAAAAGATTTACAATCGTAAATTATTAACCGATATCACCTTCTTGAGGGCGTAAAAGAATTTCTTCCACAACAGTATTTTTCGATAAACTGTAGGTAGAAAAGATCGCATCTGCCACATCCTCAGGTTTCATAAAGCGCTCATCAGGCAGTCCTGCACCTTCCCAACTAGAAGTTAATGTCGCTCCCGGAAGCACAGCAGTAACTTTAATATTATGAGGTTTCATTTCCTCTCTAAGTACCTTGGTCATTCCGTACATGGCAAATTTTGAAATACAATAAGAACCACCATTGGTATAAGCTGTAATGCTAGCAGTAGAGCAAATATTAAAAATGTACCCGCTTTTTTCATCAATCATTCCCTGAACAAGACCTTTGGTAAGGTAATAAGCACTGTAAAGATTCGTTTCAATCTGAAACTCAAGTGCTCCGTCCTCTTCCTTGTGTATCTGCCCCGGAAGAAATATGCCGGTATTATTGACCAACACATCAATTCTTTTAGTTACTTCGTTAATCTTTCTGACAAAAGCAGTTACCTCCTCCTTTTTGGATAAATCAGCCTGGACACAAGTCAGTTTGCTACCTGGAAACTTCCTGACAAACTCATCTTCAAGTGTTTGAAGCTGATCTGCTTTACGCGAACAAGTAATGACATCAAACCTCTCTTCCGCAAACTTGAAAACGATCGCTTTTCCTATTCCCCGGGTCCCACCAGAGACCACAATAACCTTTTTCATATTAACCAGCTTATATTATAATTATGCTTTTTATACTATTTTTTTGAAATATAATTAATTTCGTGGCTAAATTAAGCTTCTGATGAAAAGCTTCGGCAAATACCTGATTTTATTGAGCACTCTTTTGGTAAACAGGGAGCGCTTTAATGTTTATGTTAAAAGAATTGTAGATGAGGCTATTCTCATCGGTATTGACTCTGTATTTATAGTAGTTATTGTCTCCACTTTCATAGGTGCGGTAACAGCAGTTCAGACTGCATACAATCTTGTCAGCCCACTTATTCCACTTTATATCATCGGTACAATCGTCAGGGATATGACAGTTCTCGAACTGGCTCCTACCATCACCTGTGTTGTTCTGGCAGGGAAAGTAGGATCTAATATTGCAGGCGGACTCGGAACAATGAGAATCACCGAACAGGTGGATGCGTTGGAAGTAATGGGTATTAATTCAGCTTCGTATCTGATTCTTCCTAAAATCATAGCAGCTATCTTAACTTTTCCTTTACTGGTGATTATGGCAGCTTTCCTATCCATATATGGAGGATACCTTGCAGGTGTACTAACAGGTGTAATTACAGAAAAAGAATATATCTACGGAATTCGTTATCAATTTTCCGGATACAACATCACCTTTGCAATTATCAAATCATTGGTATTTGCATTTCTAATCTCGTCAATTTCATCTTATCAGGGATTCTTTACCAAAGGCGGAGCTCTGGAAGTAGGACAATCCAGTACGGAAGCTGTAACCAACAGCTGTATAGCCGTGCTTTGCGCTGATTATCTCCTTGCTCAACTTTTACTTTAAGTCATGATTGAAATAAAAAATATATCCAAGTCTTTTAATAATAAACAGGTTCTTCTCGACGTCACCGGACAATTTGTAAAGGGTAAAACGAATCTTATTATCGGGGCCAGTGGTACGGGTAAAAGTGTTTTGCTTAAATGTATCGTTGGATTGGTAAAGCCAGATGAAGGAACTATTTCTTTTGACGGGCGTGATTTTACTAACGCAGACTCTGAATTAAAACAATCCATCCGAAGAGAAATCGGAATGCTATTTCAAGGCAGCGCTTTGTTTGATTCACAAACAGTGGAGGAAAATGTCATGTTTCCTCTTGACATGCTTACCACGATGAAGCGTGATGAAAAAGATGGACAGGGCAAATGAATGTCTTAAAAGAGTGGGCCTTGAAAATGCAAACAAGCTATTTCCTTCGGAAATCAGTGGAGGAATGCAGAAAAGAGTGGGTATTGCCAGAGCCATTGTGATGAACTCCAGATACCTTTTCTGCGATGAACCAAACTCCGGTCTTGACCCTCAAACAGCCATTAAGATTGACAATCTGATCAAGGATATTACGGAAGAGTATAACACTACTACAGTTGTAGTTACCCACGACATGAACTCTGTGCTAGAAATAGGCGAACATATTATGTTTATCTACAAAGGCCAGAAAGTATGGGAAGGGAGCAACAAAGATCTATTGGATACAGAGGTAAAAGAACTTCAGGATTTTATTTTTGCCAACAAACTGATCAGAGATATGAAAGCGAAGAAAGACAGATAGTCTTTCTTCCAACATCAGAATAAGGCAGAAATCTGCATTCTGCCTATATGAATCATCTTATTCTCTCCAGCTTTCCTTCCTTCGTAGTTAAAGGAAAGCTGCAATCCATTTGCCAGTCGCTCCTGCCAGTTGAAAGTCCAGGTAAAGTTATTGCCGGGCTGTAAGGCTTCCAGCATCTCATATCCCAATGGGGAATTCAGTGTTGTGGATTTAAAATCGCTTTTTATGTTCAGATATTTAACTACTGCATTGATAGTTCTTTTGGAAACCTTGTTAAACCTGACATCAAGACCAGATTCATAAATCAGTACCGTTTCTCCCTCCGATTCTGAGAATACATTTGCTTTATTGGTATATCCCAAAAGTGCAGTCAATCTTAGGTTATTTTTAGGCTGATATGCTGCTTCAGGACTGATTTTATAAGACTGAATTTCATAATTTCTATTGGCGAGAAAATCTGAATTGTTTTTCTTTAAACCATAACCCGCCTGCATTTTAAAACTTGAGAAACTATTGATATTTACTCTTGAACCAAACTTCAATTCATAGTTTTGCTTCCGTTCAAAACCTTGTACTAAAAATTGTTTGTTATCATTCACCAGATAGCTAAGATCCAAGCCATATTTCGGATTTGATCTGTTGTAAAACAAAGTAGAACGGATAGCTTCCTGGATACTCAAAATATTCTGATCTTCTATGTTATTACTTACAGGGATGAACCTTCTCATCAAATCAGCGTCAGTAATTTTTTTATTGACAGTCCAGGAGGAAAAGCTTGAGAACCTTGAGAAAAACTGTTTTACTCTTTGGGGATTGGAAGCCCACTTTCTGGGAGCACTGGCGTCCAGTCGATAGTTGAAGGTATTTGTATAAGCCTTTATATATTCATCTGTAGGAACAAAAGTCTTAATAAACTCTCCGTTCGGATCATCATACTTTTTTTCAAAGAACTCATTCAGGTCCTGAATTTTATCACTGTTCAAATCTACCCAGACATGCGTTCCTTGCCCTGTTACAACGGGGATAAAGGCAATCTCCCTTTTTAATTCACGTCCTGTGCCAGTAGTAATTGTCAACTCGGAGCGAATATGTCTTTGCAGAATATCAGAGTTCCAGTCCAGCCTGCCCATTACGGTTTCTTCATTGGGCAGCCTGATACCACTTACCATGTAGTTGTTCAGATACCTGTATGTTGAAATCAGATTTATCTGATTGTTATCATTGATTCTTGCTGAAAGGCCGGCATTGGTTGTCTGAGACTTACTATCCCTGTATAGCTCCCCGTCAGCGTTCCGTTCATTATTTCTTACACTATAGTCAACAAAGTAGGTAATCTGAGTTGTATCACTGCTTTTTATGTACATTTTCATTTCATCGTAGTACATATTGGAAGCAATGATTCTCCCTGTAGAATCTTTTATAATATTCTTGTCTTCAGTATAAGAAATTCCCGGAATAAAATACCTGGTCGTATAGAAGGTATTCAGGTTAAATCTTTTTCCAATTCGCTTCTTTAGAAGCCGTATTGTTATTCATATAAAAAACATTGGACATCAGCTGCAGTTTGCCGAATGATTTGTTTGCCGATGCTGCATGCTGACTTCCGTTTACATCATTACCTCTGTCTCTGCGGCTGAATTTATAGGTGAATGCATTAGCAGGATCTTTGGCAAAAGACCAGAAAGTATTGAAGATATGATCCGAGGATTTCAGATCGCTATTGGCATTCCAGTCCCTGTCAAAGTCTGTTGACCGGACTCTGTCTATGAAAGCAAAGTCCTGTTCATCATATTCATAATCTATAGATCCTGAAAGTTTATAGGAAGGCAATCCCGAAAAAGTCCTGCCTTTATTGATATAGCCAATCTTGTAGGCTTTTCCTTTATCATCTTCACTATCCAATTCAGAATACAAATTCAGATCACTTTTGGAAAACCCAATCTCAGCGAAGACATAGTCAGTTTTGGTTAAAGCATACCCCCCGCCAATAGTGGCCATGTTTTTCATTTTTGGAGTAACGACAAGCAACACAGGCAAATAACTACCATTCCCGGGACCTACATACTTATAAACTCTCCCATTTACCGTATTGATGTCCTGCACATAACTTCCTGCACCAAAAGCCACCTGCGTAAAGCTCAACTGAAACTTTGCACTGTCCGGGTTGGTGCTATAAGCATAAATAGGATTAGCCTGAGTGCCTATATTTTTATAGAGCACTTTGGTAGTGCTGAACTCAGAGACAGTATCCACACCGGGAATAAAGGATTTATTGATCGAATCGCCAATCAGACTTAAAAAGTATTTATCCTGATTAGAAAGTTCATAGTTAATCGGCTTTTGAGGATTATCTTTCTCCTGATAAAAGTTAAAGTAAACATCGGCCTTCTTGTAAGTCTGATGATGACTGGCGTTTATAATACTTCTGGAATAATTTCTATCAGAATATTCAAAGTCAACCCTGATACGGGAAAACTTTGTAATAAGAATATTATTGGTAAAAGTAATTTCAGCCTGATTGTAATCTATGATATAATCAAAATCAAATCCTCTGGTGAGTAATTTACCATCCAGATAGATTCTTTCAGAATTGGCCATGATAACAATAAACCTTTCTCCATTGGGTCCCCTCAGCCTGTAAGGGCCCTGCACACCTTCCAGCAGTTCATTAGGCATACCATACCCAAACTGCATACTGGAAAACTTTCCTTTCGAGAGTGCAGCACCGACTGAAGTGACGGAAGAAATTGTAGAATCCTTTTTATAAAAATAATCCCCCTGAACGCCCTGCACATTTCTGTAGTAGCGAAGGAAGTTTGAATTTTTATTTTTCATTACCACATCACCGGCGATGAGAGAGGCATTTTTACTTTGAAGCTGAACATATACTTTATCGAACTCCTGAATCTGCTGAGTATTTCCATCGGGCTGAAATGGTATATTTTGATCCGAGATCACAGCAGTGATTGAGACATCTTCAGAAAGTTTTCCTTCGAGCTGGAGGTTCAAAACAGAATTCACAAAAACGCTTTGATTATTTCCGAAAGATATTCCTCTGCTGATATTACCAGATTTATTCAGACCTGGTGAAGAGAACAATTCTTCTTTGGTCTGAGGCACTCCATATTTATAGGTAAAATCTTCGCGGTAATATGATCCTGAATCGTATGTTTTGCGATCTCTTTTGAATGCAGGCTTAGTAATATTGAATGGAAAAATTTGATAACAAAGAAATACAGAGTCCGGAGCATTATCCGATTTCAGTTTTACTACTTCCCCTTCCAGACTTATGATTGTTCCCGTAGCCGGATAAACGACTCTTAAAGATCCCGGAAAAATTGCTGTTGAATCCAGAACAAAAGGATCGGACGTGAACTTAACCCACTTGCACCTTTTGTTATCTATTTGACTAAAAGCAGAAGTTGATAGTAAAAAAAAATAAAGTAAAAGTATCCTGTATTGATAATTCATTCCACCTGGATATTCAAATGATGTTTGAGACAAATGAATAACCTGCATGTAAAGTTAACCAAAGTAACCAAACTGATTAACATAAGACCGATGCTCTTGAAAATTTCAGATCAATGAATTAATGGCAATTCAATAAAAAATGAAGTCCCTATTCCATCCTCAGTTGTAAACCAGATTTTGCCGCCTGCGTGTTCTACCCCTTTTTTGGCAACCGCAAGACCGATACCTGAACCGCTGAATTTAGTGCTGAAGTTAGGTATAAATACTTTACTCCTCACAGATTCAGGAATTCCGGAACCATTGTCACGGATTTCAATCAAAAGATTTTTAGAATCTTCCTCCCTGAAAATGACTTGGATATGAGGTTTACGCTCATAAGGCACAGACTGGATTCCATTTAGAATCAAGTTAGTAAAGATACTATTCATAGCCTGTTCATCACCTATGACATAATATTTCCCAGCTTCCTTAAAAATCTCAACGACGGCATCTTTGCTATTGTTGTACAGGTTTACCACACTTTCCGCAATTCCGGACACCTCAATTCTTTCAGACTTAGGATTAGGCATTTTTGCAAATGAAGAAAATGAAGTGGCGATTTCATTCAGATTGTTGATCTGATCCAAAAGAGTATTCAGGCTTCTCTGTGTAACAGCCTTTCCATTATCTGCTTCATCTTTCAGCATTCTTTGCAAATGCTGAATAGTAAGTTTCATTGGGGTAAGCGGATTTTTAATTTCATGAGCAACCTGCTTGGCCATTTCCCTCCAGGCCGACTCCTTTTCGCTTCTGGAAAGTGCGCGTTTACTTTCTTCCAGCTTTACAAGCATTTCGTTGTATTCACCCACAAGCAAACCAATTTCATCCTTGGATTTCCATTCTAGAGGTTCATTTTCCTCACCAAAAGAGGTCCGACGGATCCTGTGAGTAATGATTTTCAATGGATTGGTCAAAAGGTGACTTACAAAATAGGATAATGCAATAAAGACAATAAAGATGGTGACAAATATATTGATGATGGTCGTCAATACCTCAATTACCTGCTTTTCAAGCTCTGCTTTTGATTCGAAGAAAGGGATACTCAGAATCCCCAGCAAATTCCCTGTTTCAAAGGACCGAATAGCTACATATACATTTTTATAGTTAAGCTTTCCGACAGATTCGGTAAGCATCACAACATTTTTTCTGGTCTCAATGATGCCTGAATAAGCCTTAGGATTCATCATTTCAGAAACAATTCCGGCATTGTAAATGGCAGGCTGACTGGAGATCAGCAATTTTCCGCCGTTATTAAAAATATTAATATCAGACTCCGTAAACTGCGATACTTGCAGTACTGTATTTTCCAGTTTTTCCCTTTTTGTATTGTCCTTCTTATACCCCTCAACGTAAACTGAAATATTGCCGCTTATGCTTTCTGCCTTTTTAATAAAGGCTTTATATAGGTTTTCTCTGTAAGTATTACTGATAATACTCAGTGTAATAACACTCACAATGAACAGAGGCAGGAAAAAGGCAATATTCAGGTAAATCTGAATTTTTGCCGATAAGCTCATGGTGTCTTTCTTAAACCTGAACAGAACTGCATATCCTACTATGAATAATAGTATACTGACTATCAGGATGAGAAATAGGAATGAAAAATTGGAAAATATATCTGCATAAGCATATTCCGGGGAAGAGACCACTATGATCTTCCCATTGCCCGGTCTGAATGCAAGATGGTGGAATCCTTTTAGCTTGACGCCTTCGTTATAAATCCTTTTATTGGAAAGGTCAATAACAGAAAGGTTTTTGTCATAATTAAAATTACCAGAACTATACAATAAGGCACTGTCTGAAAATACAGCATAATGATAGTTCTTATTATCAAAGTTTTCAAAGACTTTTTTATCAAGGAAAAGCTCAGGATACACGCTGTTGGGAATGATCTTTCTATGCTTTAATTCAATAATGATATACCCGATAATGACATTATTTTTCTCAATTTCATTAAAGCATATATACCTTCTGAATCCGTCCTTCAGAT
Source organism: Sporocytophaga sp. (assembly GCA_024707265.1). Lineage (GTDB taxonomy): Bacteria > Bacteroidota > Bacteroidia > Cytophagales > Cytophagaceae > Sporocytophaga. The sequence continues at coordinate 125,741 of JANQAB010000006.1, forward strand.
TTTCCTTTTGAAAGTAAATATTCTTATACTCCGTTCTGTGCTGGCCTTTCTTTAGCTCTGACAATAACTCAAAATAGTTGGCATAATATGATTTCTTTTCAAAGACATCCCCAGAGGCATCAAATACCGAAACTGCAACATCATATTTATCAAAATAGTTAGACAGATAAATCTTCTTGATCTTTTGTTCAATAATATCTTTCGAAGAAAAGGGAGTAACAAGCCTGCTTTTAATAAAGATATCTTCCTTTATTTTCTTAGAAGCATCTGACAAAAGATATTCACCTAAGACGTCATTATCTATGACTAACTGAGAGGCAAATTTCTGTTTTCTTATTACCTCTTTTTCTTCCTGGGTCACATAGATGGAAACCGCAGCTGTAAAGGCTGACAGCAATCCGGAAAATATCAGATAGATATAAGTTCCATAACGAAATCTTATAAACTGTCTTGGCAGTTTAAGGAATGATATAACTAATATATAGACCAGACAGGCAAGACTTACCGATATAGAAATTCCACCGAGGATAAAATAAGAAAAGACAGAAAATATAGACCACGCTATGATACTAGCCCAGATGATTTTTAAAATCTGGTTATCACAGAAGAACTGTAATACCCTAACAATCAAATGGAGTAATAAAAACAGGTTTATAGAGGCAAAAACAAGAGCAACAATTGATGATATCCGGAAAAATCCGAAACTAATATCTGTTGTAATATCAATTGACCACGTCGAGTTAAGCGATATGGCTCTTAAGATAAAGAAAAACTGATGCTGAATCAGTAATGCCAGGATGATCAATATTACTGAAAATGCTTTTCTGAAAATTCTGGAAAGGTTATTCGCCTTTTGTAATAATCTTGAACGGTGGAAGTTCATAAATACAAAAAGCCCAGTCAGAAAAAGGAAGATAAAGTTCAGCAATAAGTCACCTAATGAAGGAGACAAAACAGATGAAGCAAAGTACTTTGGATTAAACAGGCCCATATCCGACAAAAATGAAGGATAATTTAAAAATAGCATTGCAATTCTTATCACCAGGAGGTTCAATACAAGAATTACTGTAGCAAGATCAAAATTCTTTTCAGAAATTTTTAAAGCGACCCTGTAAATGGCAGTAACAAGAAAAGCCAAGGCCAGAAAGCTAAGGATTATATAGGTAAATAAAAGAGAACTGCTCTTGATTTTATTGATTTCAAAAAACTCAATAGAAAACAGAAATTCATTTTGAGGAGAATGTATATTTAAATCAGGATCATTGGCGGGATTAGCCAGAACACGCACATTGTTATCATTAATGATAGGCTTAAATGCAACCATATCATTAAATGTCGCGGGCTGATTGATATATGCTCTTACAGGTGTTAAGAAATAAACTTCAAAAACATCCTTTTCCGTAACTAATTTCTTTTGCGATACAAGGTATTTACCTGTTTTCTGAAATAGAATTTTCTCAGAATACTCCCCTTTAACATGATCATAAAGAGGAACAAACCTGAAGTCTGACCAGTAAATAAGCTGTTTATTTTTGAAAATGTAATAAGGGTAATCAGATGGTATATTTAAACTTGAAAATGAATATCTTGATTTATTTTCAAGGGTATTAAACAGAAGCTCAGAGGACTTCTCATTTTTTTGTAGGAAAAGTTCAATTTGCCCGGAAATAGCATTGACAATCTTTTTTTTATTAATTGTTTCACTGCTATTATTAAAAAAATTCCAGGTTACGAATGATAATAGAAAAAACAGAAGGGATAAAAATAGAAATATGTTCTTTCTTAAAAGATTTTTCAAGGTATCAATCGTAAGAGGTATACATTAAGATAACGAAGATTTATTTGGCAAATTTTGATTTGATTTTGTCCAGGAATTGCTGTTTTTCACTATCCTTTTTACTGCTTTTATACCAGAAAAAAGCAATAAAGCTGCCAATAATGTATGGGACACTCATGAGGTATAAAATTCCTTTATTCAAGCCCTGCCCTATCCCTTGTCCGGATTCCACATTATCCGTAACAGTAGCTTTACACATAGCACATTGGGCCAGTAAATCACTAGATCCGGCCATCATTACTACAAAAACAAGTATCAAAACAAAGATCACCTTTTTCATATTGACAGAAATTTTAAGCTCTATAATAAGGACTAATCATTAAATAAATTATAACCCCTGTAACAGCTACATACAACCAGATTGGAAAAGTCCATTTGACAATTTTCACGTGTTTTGAAAGCTGATTGGATATTCCAAAGTAAATAGCAAATAAAACAAAGGGCACAACTACTGCTGCCAATATAATATGGGTAAACAGAATGATATAATAAATAGTTCTGGTGAAACCGACAGCAGCTATTTCAGCAGCATCCAATGCTAGATTATGATCAATATCTCCGTATTTTGTTTGCGGCCCATGATAATGATAAATTACATAAGAAATAAGAAAAAGACTTGAAAGACAAAAAAGAAATCAGCATTGCTGTTCTATGTAATCTTGCATCTTTTTTAAATTTTATAAAGTAAAACCCTGCTAAAAGTGCGATAGAGGTACAGGTGTTTAATACCGCATTAAGATGAGGTAAAAAAGAAACATCCAAATCACCCAGTTTACCTGTTTGGGGAAGGTAAAACAGCACAGAAACCAATACTGGTATAGTTACTGACAGGATACTAATGATAATCAGATAGAGATTATCTTTTTTTTCAATAAGAGGATTAATTTGCGTATTCATATTGCAGAACTTGTATTTCAGTGATTAAGCGATCCACTTCTTCAGAATCTGTTCCATTATAATATCCTCTGATCCGGCCTTCTTTATCTATTAGAACGAGTTTCTCACTATGGATAAAATCAAGAGGTCTTTCTCTATCTTCCATAGCAGTAATGAAAAATCCTTTCTGGGCAAGAGTATAGATAGAATCCTTCGTACCGGTAAGGAAATTCCATTTCTCAGGAATTGCCCCATATCTTTGGGCATATGATTTCAATACTGCAACTGTATCATATTCAGGATCGACAGTAAATGAAAGGATCTGAAATTGAGGATCTTCTTTGAATTTTTCCTGGACTCTGATAAGCTGATTTGTCATTTGAGGACAAATTCCCGGGCAACGCGAAAAGAAAAAATCAACAACAAGAATTTTTCCTTTTGCCTCTTTCCCTTTAGTTTCTATCCCATCCTGATTTTTAAAGGAGAAATCAGGGATTTCATGCGCTTCCGTTATAGTATATTGTCCTCTATCATTTAAAACTGAATCTGTTGCAAAAAAAACAGGAAGTTTATAATGATTTTTCCCAAAGAACTTAAAATACTGAAAAAGAAAAACCGGTATTACCAGAAGTAAAACTAGTATACCGGTTTTAATAATTTTATTCATTATCTGATTATTTAACTAAACCAGCGTACCATTGCCAAAGATTTCTGAAATACAAAATTGCATTTCCTTCAACTAATAGGGCTACTATTAACCAAACGATAAAAAGCGTTGGTATTACAATCGACCAGATTAAAGTTTTTGCCTCATATTTAAGGTGCATAAATTCTGCTACTATGTAGAAAGATTTTACGAACGTTAACAGAACAAATATAGATGTAAGTAATACACCTCTTTCCATTGTAAATGCTAATAAGAACTCTATTGCAGTTACAACCGCAAGGATAAGAGCTGTCATCCAGATTTTTTTAATTTTCTCTTTATCCTTTGGAAGCACCTGAGGAGCATGTGCTGTTGTATGATGACCGTGTCCCATAATTTTATATCAACTTAAATATTTAAATTAAACCAGATAGAAGAAAGTAAATACAAACACCCAAACAAGGTCTACAAAGTGCCAGTAAAGACCTACTTTCTCAACCATTTCATAATGACCAAGTCTTTCATAAGTTCCGATAGCAACATTATAGAATACGATCATATTAATAATTACCCCACTTAGTACGTGTGTACCGTGGAAACCAGTGATAAAGAAGAACAAGTCTGCAAATAATACCGGACCGTATTCATTTTGATGAAGGTTAGCACCGAAGAACATGGTTCCGTCAGCTAACATTCTACCTTTATCACCTATTATAAAGATCGCCCATTCCCAAGCCTGGCAGCCTAAAAAGGCAGCACCACCAATGATTGTCCAAAGCATCCACTTTAACACTTCTTCTTTATCCATTCTATGACCAGCTTCAACAGCAAGAACCATTGTAACACTACTCATAATAAGGATAAATGTCATAATTCCCACAAAAACAAGAGGATATGGATCATGAGTAAAAGGAATGTGTGTAAACACTTTTTCAGGCACTGGCCAATAATTCGCTGAAGGTACGAAATCAGCTATTTTCCCTGTATATGCATTATGTGCAAATCTGCTTAAACCGTAAGTAATTAATAATCCGGAAAAGCTTAAAGCATCAGAAAGCAGGAAAAACCACATCATCAGCTTTCCATAACTTGCCTTAAGGGGTTCAGCACCTCCACCCCACAAACTTCTTTTTTTCTTTTTCGTCAATGACTGCTGTTGTTGCCATGTTGTTATTTTTATGAAAAATTAATGGTTAAGTAATAAAAATCCAAACAAATATATCCAAAGTCCACCAAGGAAATGCCAATACGTTGTACAGCATTCTATTACAAGCATACTCTTTGAATGAACTTTATATTTGAAACTTTGCGCAAACACAACCCAAAGGAAGATTACTGCAGAAATCAGGTGCAAACCATGCATACCTGTTAATACATACAGAAACGAACCTGAAGGATTGCTACCTTTTCCTCCGAAGAATACATTAATTTCTACAAGATCTCCCCAGGCATAAAACTGCCCTACTAAAAAGGCCAATCCTAAAACACTGGTAAGTAACAAGTATAATTTTGTCTTCTCAAGACTATCCTTTTTAGCTGCAAAATATGCAAGCTGCATTGTCACTGAACTAATAACGATTATGACTGAGTTAAGCCAGAAAATCGAAGGGAGTTGAAACTCCAACCAACCTCCATCTGCCCTTCTCACAATATATGCACTAGTTAATGCAGCAAAAATCATCAATACAGTCACAAGAAAAAGCCAGAAAGCGAACTTTTTCGGGTGCATTGACAGCGGCTTCTGAGGCTCGCTTGATTGTAGATTTAATTCGTGTTGATTCATAATTTTAACTATACCTTATCCAAAACAAAAGCTATTTGCACTATTGGTAAATAAAGGAAAGATCCAAACATAATCAGCAGCGCTGCTCTTTTTGAACACTCCTTCATTAGATAAAAGGTTTGAGCCAGAAATAAAATTCCCGCAATTAGAGTAACAATCGCAGAAGTTATTCCAGTCATACCTAAAAAATAAGGCATAAACCCTAACGGGATTAAGAATAAAGTATAAATCATTATTTGAAATGCAGTTTCTGAAGTTCTTCCTCCTGCATTTGGCAATAATCTTATACCTGCTTTCTGGTAATCTTCATCTAATACCCAAGCAATAGCCCAGTAATGAGGAAGTTGCCAGAAAAATTGAATTCCAAACAAAATACCTGGTTCCCAGCCAAATTTGTTAGTTGCTGCTATCCAACCAATCATTGGAGGCAATGCTCCAGGAATGGCTCCTACAAAAACAGCTAATGGAGTTTTTGTCTTTAAAGGAGTATAGGCAAAGGCATATAAAACCAATGAAGCAAAGCCTAAAATAGCCGTTTTAAAATTGAAGAATTCGTTAAAAAGGAAAATGGACAATGCTCCTAATACAGAGGCGAGAAACACAGCTTCCGGAACACTTACATTACCAGTAGGCACAGGACGGCCTTTGGTACGATCCATTAATTTGTCAGAATCTTTCTCATAAACCTGATTCAGAATATTACTTGCTCCGGTAAGACACATTCCGGCAAGAGCAAATATTCCAAATAACGTCCAATCAATTGACTTTCCTCCACCCAAAATATACCCCATACCCGCAGAAAAAACCACAGTAAGGGAAAGACGGAATTTTAATAATCTAAAATACTCCTTAGACTTAAACCCCACCAGGTGAAGAATATTTAATCTACTTATTGACTGCATTTTAATAATTCAATTTTGCTTTCATCTTAAAACCTTCCAGGTTAACATTTATTATTGTAAATACGAAAAACAGTATACCGAAAACTATTGTCGCTAATAATAAATGCAATGGCTGAAGATACGGTGGCAAGCTGAAAACAGCTAATGCTATTCCTGTGATTGCCTCTATCAGTAAGCAATAGAAAACCACTGAAACAGACCTAATAATTACTTTATTCTCAATAAACTTTTTAAATCCAAAGAACAAATACCCTGACAAGATCAACAATGCATAGCCTATAATTCGATGGAATAAAAAGGCCTCCCCTAAACTATCAATCCAATGTTCCCTGTTAGCATTGTTATTTTCCACAATGATTATATCAATTTCTTCCCTTACCTGAGTTCCTATTGATATCTGTAGGAATGTTAAAATCAAAAGAAATATAACCAGGAAATTGAATTTAGAATGATCAGGTCCGCTAAAGTATGTAAAGTTTTGCGGAAATGTCTTGATCAGAATCCAGATCAACAAACCTACAATAACCAAAGAACCACCCATATGTATTGTGACCATTATCGGCGCTAAATTTGAAGAAACGACCAACTTCCCAAGCCAAGCTTCAAAACCAATCAGGAAAAGCGTCAGCAAACTTAACGCAAACAGGCTCCAATCTTTTTTTATTAATGGAACAGAGAAGCTTACGACTAACAACATTAAGAACCCAACAACAGCCCCCATCAATCTATTAATATATTCGATCCAGGTTTTTACCGGATTAAATTCAGCTTCAAAACCGTGAACTTTATAACGCTCCTTATAATCTAAGGGAAGTTCACTGATATGGGTTGGAGGAATATAATTTCCGAAACATTTAGGCCAGTCAGGACATCCCATGCCTGATCCTGTACTTCTTACAATTCCTCCAGCCAATATCAATAAATAGACTGCAATTAAAGTAACCAAAGTTACCTTACCGAATCTTTTATAGTCTGAATTATTTTCCATGAGTAATCCCTGCCTCAGCAACCATTTGTTCATTCTCATGAGGGAAGTTAGATCCCTTTGTTTCAGAGAATGGAACATTCTGAGGTATGAAATCATCTTCAGCTCCAGGCTTACTATAATCGTATGCCCATCTGTAAACTGTTGGTATAGCACCTGGCCAGTTCCCATGACCTGGTTCTACAGGAGTAGTCCACTCAAGTGTATTAGATCTCCAAGGATTCTCAGTAGCTCTTCTACCTTTAAATATGCTAAACAAGAAGTTGAATAAGAATATAAACTGAGCAGCAAAAGTTACAATTGCAGCAATAGTGATAATCTGAGACAAGTCTGTAAAGCTCTGAGTAAAATCAAATCCTGTAAAAGAATAATATCTTCTAGGGAAACCGGCGATACCAATGTAATGCATTGGGAAAAACACCATGTAAACACCGATGAAGGTAATCCAGAAGTGTAGATATCCAAGTTTATCATCCATCATTCTTCCAAACATTTTCGGGAACCAGTGATAAACTCCAGCTAACATCCCAAAGAATGAAGCACTACCCATAACTATGTGGAAGTGAGCTACTACGAAGTAAGTATCATGTAACTGAATATCAGCAGCAGAGTTACCCAGAACGATACCAGTCAAACCACCAGAAATAAAGAATGATACAAGACCGATAGAGAATAACATAGCAGGAGTGAAAATGATATTTCCTCTCCAAAGAGTTGTTATATAGTTAAATGCCTTAACCGCAGATGGAACTGCAATAATCAAAGTAAGGAACATAAATATTGATCCCAGGAATGGATTCATACCTGAAATAAACATGTGATGGGCCCAAACAATGAAAGATAAGAAAGCGATAGCTAACATAGAACCAATCATAGCTTTATATCCAAAAATTGGTTTTCTGGAATTTGTAGCTACTATTTCGGAAGTGATTCCAAGAGCAGGTAGCAATACGATATACACTTCAGGGTGTCCTAAGAACCAGAAAAGGTGCTGAAATAAAACAGGGCTACCACCTTCGAATGATAATGCCTGACCAGCGATATAAATATCAGAAAGGAAAAAGCTTGTACCGAAAGTTCTGTCAAATATTAATAATAAAGCAGCAGAAAATAGTACAGGGAATGACAAAAGTCCAATGATCGCAGTGATGAAGAATGCCCAGATAGTAAGTGGCATTCTTAAAAATGACATCCCTTTGGTTCTTAAGTTGATAACTGTTGTAATATAGTTCAGACCACCTAATAAAGTAGAAACTATGAACAACGCCATACTGATCAACCACAATGTCATACCAAGTCCGGAACCGGAAATTGCCTGAGGTAATGCACTTAGAGGAGGATATACTGTCCATCCACCACCAGCAGGACCCGTTTCTATAAATAAGCTGATCAACATTATAACTCCTGATACAAAGAAAAACCAGTAAGATAACATGTTCAGAAATCCTGAAGCCATATCTCTCGCTCCTATTTGTAAAGGAATAAGGAAGTTACTGAAAGTACCACTCAAACCTGCAGTTAATACAAAGAACACCATGATTGTTCCGTGCATTGTAACAAGTGCCAGATAAAACTCAGGGTCTAATTTCCCATTCTGGATCCATCCTCCCAATATAGGTTTTAACCATTCAAAATTAGCATCTGGATAAGCTAACTGAAGTCTGAAAAGTAATGATAAACCGCCTCCGATAATTGCCCAGATAATACCTGAAATCAGATATTGTTTGGCAATAACCTTGTGATCTTCGCTAAATACATACTTTTTAATCCAAGGTAAATCATGGTGATCATGTTCGTGATCATCATGATGGTCGTGCAAATGACTTTCGGCTACAGACATATTATTAGAAAATATTTTTCGATTTTAGTAAGAATTTAATGAAACGCTATTGTTGTAAAGTATCCGCAGCAGCTACAGTTGCTGTATCTGCTTTTGATACAGGTGCTGAAGCTGGTGCCGGAGCCGCAGGATATAATCCTTTGCTCTTTTCATCAACCTTGGATAAAATATACTCAAGGTTAGATTCTGACCAAGGCTTTTGCGCCGCGTACCATGCTTCATACTCTTCCGGCTCTTCTACAATGATAACATATCTCATTGCAAAGTGACCTCTTCCGCATACCTCAGTACAAGCAATCTCATAGTTGAATTTAGGATTTCCAAGCTCCTCTCTCATTTCCTGAGTTGTTTTGGTTGGTGTAAACCAAAACTTGGTTGGAAGTCCAGGAACAGCATCCATTTTTAATCTGAAATGAGGAGCAAAAACACTGTGAATCACATCTCTTGCCCTTATTTTTAATAATACAGGTTGACCTTTAGGTATATGTATTTCGCTAGGTAAAAAATCATCCTTTGTATTAGGATCATTTAAATTCATACCCATTTCGTTGGTAGCATCAATCAATTTATAATTATAACCACCAAACTTTTTATCTTTACCCGGGTACCTTACCTGCCATGCAAATTGCTTTCCCATGATTTCTACAACCTCAGCATTTTCAGGAGCAGGTCTTGTAATTGCAGACCATTCTTTCCAGCCAAAATAAACCAGGATAGCCATTACAATTGCAGGTATTACAGTCCAAACAATTTCAAGTTTGTGATTATCAGGATAAAAATATGCTTTTCTTCCTTCTTTAAACTGATATTTAAACACAAAAGAAAACAAGAAGATATTTGTACCGATAAACGCAATTATCAAAATGGTCATGGTTATCCAGAACATCTGATCTGTTCTTACTCCATGTTCAGAAACTGCTTTTGGAAGGAAAAACTTTGACGCTGGTACAGAATACCAGATAAACAGTGCTGTAGAAACAATGAAGAAGGCAAGCAGTAAAAATGCATTAACTTTATTGCTCGTTCCTACTCTCCTGGTACTAGCTCCCCTGACAATATCAATGAATGTCTGAATCCTGAATACCAGGAAAAGAATAGCAAGGATAAGAACCGCAGCTATGCTTATATATAATCCTAACATTTTATCTTAATTTATTAATTAAAGTTAAATTCCTAATTAAACTACGTGATGATGGATACTTTCTTCAAGCATTGGATGGTTTTTAGCAACTAACGAAGCTTTTGACAATCCAGTCATTACCAAGAAAACAAATATACTACCGAATACTAACGCCAATCCTAATTCGATAAACAAGAAATTAGCATCCAAACCACCTTCATTTTTCAAAATCGGAGGAGTTAACATGATATAGAAATCCAACCAATGTCCAATTATAATTGCTACTGCAACTACCTTTAGAATTATTCTTTGTCTCTTTGCATCTCTTGTCATTAATATAAGGAAAGGCAAAAGAAAGTTAATTATCAAGTTGAGGAAGAATATCGGACTATAAGTGTCATTCTTTAATCTTTCAACGAAATAATAAGACTCTTCAGGTATGTTAGCATAATAGATAAGAATGAATTGAGCAAACCAGATATATGTCCAGAATATACTGAATGCAAACATAAATTTGCCTAAATCATGGAAGTGGTTCTCATTTACAAAAGATAAGTAGCCGGCTTCTTTAAGCATTACTGTGAAATAGGTAATAAATGCAAGACCTGTTACAAACCAACTTGCCAGAACATACCAACCAAACATTGTACTGAAGAAGTGAGGATCAGCTGACATAACCCAATCCCAAGCAGAAGTAGAAGAAGTTACCCCCCCAGATAATAAGGAAAATTGCTGACCAAAAAATGCTGCTGTCATGATATTTCAAATCAGCATTTAAATCCTCATTCAAAGAGTTGGTTCTTAATTTAAACCATACTAAAAACCAAAGAATGAAGTACGCAAATAATCTGAATATATAGAATCCTTTTCCTAAATACCAAGTTTTACTTGCAATAATTGGATCATATTCTGGATTAGGAGTTTTGCCATCTGCTAAAAACGGATTGTACAAACCATCATGATACCAGTGAAATAAATCTTGCTTAAATAGAAAGAAAAGAGCAATTGTAGATACTGCAGCAAAAGGAATGTAATATCCAAATGCCTCAGGTACTCTCTTAATAGCAGCAGACCAACCAGCCTGAGCTATGTAATTAAAAGCGATAAAGAATACACCTATTACAGCGATACCGGTAAAGAAGACACTGTTATGCCATAGGTTTTTAATTACTCTTAAAGCAATCCCAGTTGCACCGTGATGACCTTCTGCATGCTCCCCTCCTTCATGATGACCAGCTTCTGCATGATCGTGAGCATTTGCTTCATGACCATCATGATGTTGAGCTGAAGCAGCAACCGTTTCTTTAGAATGACCGGCTCCATGCGCTTCTTCATGCCCGTGACTTCTTGAGCCTATTACAAATATTCCTATTAAAGCTAATACAAGACCAGCTACAAAGGTTGTTATAATTTTCTTTTTAGCCCCGCTTGTAAATTCAAATTTTTCTTCGACTACCATGAGTTAAAAATTTAATGTGTTTTATTGTTGCGCTTCAGCTTTTTGTAAATTTTCTTTTACGTAAGAAACAATCTTCCAACGTTCTTCCTGGTTTAACTGACTACCATGAGCTCCCATTCTACCCTTACCCCAAGTGATCACATGGAAAATGTGTCCTGGAGTTGCATCTTTTACGGAGCCGGTAGTTAAACTAGCTACCCCTTTTAAAGCATCATTTACAGGCCCATCTCCCTGTCCAGTTTCTCCATGGCAGTGAGCGCAAAACTTAGCATAAAGAATTTTTCCGTCTTCTATTGTTTTATCATTAACTTTTAATGGATTAACAAGAGTCTTTGCCGCATAATCAAGGCAATCTTTTGGAAGACGATATGGTAAAAAACCATCATTATTAAACCTAACTGTATTAGCAGCAGGCTCTCTCATATTCATTTTATGAGGATTGTATGGATTTGAGTTATAAAACTCCCCTGTATCACTACCGTTTGAATTTAACCATAAACCTGCATCTGTATCAGTGATTTGAGTTAATGGCTCATAAGCCACTGAATGATACATGTTTGGTGCAAACTCAACATTGGGTTTCTCATGCGTTCCTATGTTTTCAAACTTCTTCTGGTCAACACAAGAAGAAAAGATTACAGTAAGGGTTAAATATATATATGTGTATTTATAAGCGTTTCTCATGTCCGAAAATAATATTAATGATTTTCAACAATTTTAGAGTTTACTTCTGAAGCTCCTGTCTGTTTGAATAAATTGGTAAGAGCATCCTTATCCAGTTTATTTTTATCCAAATCAATAACAAGAAGGAATTTATCATCTGTACTTCTTCCATCGAACATGAACGGGTCATGCCCCCATGGCTTAAGATTGCTGATAATCAAGAAAGTAGCTACCATACCTAATGAAGCCAATAATATTGTAAGCTCAAAAGTAACTGGTATAAAGTTAGGAAGTGGAATATAAGGCTTACCTCCTATATCCATAGGCCAGTCATAGCCCATAGTACCAATAGTTAACAACAATGCGCAGATTGTCCCGGTTAATCCAAAAAGAAATGCTGCTATCGGAAGGTTTGATGGTTTATAACCTAAAGCATCATCTAAACCGTGTACAGGAAATGGTGTATAAGCCTCCTGAATTTTAACACCGGATGATCTTAATGTGCCAACCGCATCCATCAGTACATCCTCATCGTTAAATACTCCTATTATATAGTTTGTGCTTTTTGACATATTCCTTATTTAGTATTTTTTTTTGCAGATGATGATTTAATAATTGCTTTTACCTCAGCCATATTTACTACAGGGAAAAACTTAGCAAATAAAAGGAAAAGTGTAAAGAACAAACCAAAAGTGAACAGGTAATCACCGATATCATAAAGGGTAGGTGAAAAATAAGCCCAGCTTGAAGGTAAGAAATCTCTCGAAAGTGAAGTTGCGATAATTACAAAACGCTCGAACCACATTCCAATATTTACAACTATTGAAAGTAGGAATGTCCATGCAATGCTTCTTCTTACTGTTCTAAACCAGAAAAGCTGAGGAGAAATTACGTTACAAGTCATCATAGACCAATATGCCCACCAATAGTCATCTCCGAAGGCTCTGTTTATGAATGTATAACTTTCATAAGGAACGTGAGAATACCATGCAATGAAAAATTCTGATAAATATGCAATACCTACGATTGAACCTGTTAACACGATAACTTTATTCATCGATTCGATATGCTCAACAGTGATGTAATCTTCAAGTCTGAATACCACTCTTGTAATTAACATAAGAGTCAACACCATTGCAAAACCTGAGAAGATCGCACCAGCAACGAAATAAGGAGGGAAAATTGTTGCGTGCCAACCAGGTATTACTGAGGTAGCAAAGTCCATACTAACGATAGTGTGAACCGATAATACTAGTGGTGTAGAACAACCTGCAAGCACTAAGCTGACAGCCTCATATCTCTGCCATGCTTTTGCAGAACCGTCCCATCCTAAACTTAGAGCACCATAAACAACTCTTCTAACTCCTGTTGCTCTTTCTCTGATTGTAGCAAAATCTGGAACCAGACCTATGTACCAGAACACAAGCGAAACAGTGAAGTATGTACTGATCGCAAATACGTCCCATACAAGTGGTGAGTTAAAGTTTACCCAAAGTGATCCAAAAGCATTAGGCAAAGGAAGCGCCCAATATGCAAGCCATGGTCTACCCATGTGAGCTACGATAAAACTTGCAGCACAAATAACCGCAAAGATTGTCATCGCTTCAGCAGCTCTGTTAATGGATGTTCTCCATTTTTGTCTGAAGAGCAAAAGGATCGCAGAAATCAGAGTACCTGCGTGACCAATACCAACCCACCATACGAAGTTGGTAATATCCCATGCCCAACCTATTGTTTTATTCAATCCCCACATTCCAATTCCTTCATACCAAGTAGTCCACAAACAATATGAACCATAAGCCAGTGTGATTAAAGAAAGTGTGAATGCTATGATCCACAATTTAGTAGGTTTATTTTCTACGTGCCTGCTTATATCCTGAGTAACATCAGAGACAGTTTTGCCCCCTGTTACCAGAGGCGGTCTTACGGGCGAAGTAACTTGCATATTTTTTTATATTAAAAATCTGTAATAAGTTCTAAATTAAGAGTTTCTGATTTTAGTTAGATACAAAATGTTTGGTTGAACATTAAGCTCTTCAAGGACTGCATATGATCTTTCTGCATTTTCAACAGCATTATCTTTGTGTAGTCTGCTATCAGTATCATTTCTGTCTCCAAATATAATCGCATCTGTAGGACAAGCTGAAGCACAAGCTGTAACGATTTCACCATCAACTGGTCTTCTCTTCTCCATCTTAGCTTTAAGCTTTCCTTCCTGAATTCTCTGTACACAGAAAGAGCATTTTTCCATAACTCCTCTTGATCTTACAGTTACATCAGGATTCAACACCATTCTACCAAGGAAGTTGTTCATGCTGACGTTCTTGTCAAACTCCTCGTTTTCAAAATATTTAAACCAGTTAAATCTTCTTACTTTATATGGGCAGTTATTTGCACAGTATCTTGTTCCGATACATCTGTTGTAGGTCATTTGGTTTAGACCTTCGCTGCTATGGGTAGTTGCGGCTACAGGACAAACAGACTCGCAAGGTGCGTGATTACACTGCTGACATAACATTGGCTGGAATGTTACTGTAGGATTTTCTGCAGCTATTTCAAGGTCTTTAACTCCAGATTCACTCTCAAAATACTCTCCTGTTATATCTGTTTCAGCATCACTGCTATAATAACGATCAATACGGATCCAGTGCATCTCTCTTCTGTTCAGCACCTCTTTTTTACCAACTACCGGAACGTTATTTTCAGACTGACAAGCCACTACGCATGCTCCACAACCAATACAAGAGTTAAGGTCAATGCTCATTCCCCATAAGTGGTTAGGCTTTTCATGCTCATACCAAACAGTTACTTCAGTTGGCTTCTTCTCTCCATAAAGATTAGTATGAATCATTGGCTTGTACCTTCCTGCGCCAGCGTCCTTTTGATATTCGGCGAGCGAAGCGTCCTGAATAATTGGACGTGCCATTACAGTATGATGTGTCTGAGTCTGAGCTATTTTATTCTCTTCACCGGTTTTAGCAAATGTTACAACACCTGCATTTAAATCAAGCCTGTTACCCTTAACTTTGATTAAAGGATATGCATTCTTACCAACCTCATTTCCACATTTTCCAGCTTTAGTTCTTCCATATCCAAGAGCCAATGAAGCAGTATTATTGGCCTGACCTGGTTGAATTAGCACAGGAACTTCAATTCCTGTATTCTTTCCATCAACTGTAAGAGCAACTACATCACCTTGGCTGATATCCATCTCATTGGCCATTTTTTTAGGAATAGCCAAATAGTTATCCCAGGTAGCTTTAGAAACTGGATCTGGCAATTCATGTAGCCATGGGTTGTTTCCAGCTGAAAGTGACCCTGAACCTAATCCAACTTTATAATAAAGACTTAGCTCTATTCCAGAGGTTGATTTATAATTTCTACTAATATTCTCTTCAACTTCACTTAGGTTAATATTGGCCACACTTCCAGATTCTCCAGCATCTGAAGACTGAGTTTGAAATACTCCGCCATGCAGCGTTTTATCCCATAATTCCTGGAAATTACCTCCTGTCAATCTTGCTTTCCAGTTATTTACAAGGTATGTATAATAATCTGTATTGTTACCTGACCAAATTAAAAGTGACTCCTGAGCAGCTCTGTTACCTTTGAATATTGGAGTAATAGTCGGCTGAGTTAAGCTGAAAAATCCTTTTTTAGGTTCAGCATCATTCCATGACTCTAGAAAATGAAGGTCCGGACATACGTAATCTACTTCAGATGAAGTTTCGTCCATACGATCACTAAAGGAAATTTTTAGTGATATTTTCTTTAGTGCATCTTTCAGCTCTGTCCCTTTCGGATGATCGTAAACAGGGTTAGCCCCATAGAATATAACAGCACCAACCTGACCTGATTTAGCCTCATTGATAAATTTAAGGATAGCCTCATCACTTCCCTGCTTCTGGTAAGAAGGAGTACTTAAATCAATAGTTTTACCGTAATTGCCTAATTCACTATTGATTTTATTTACTAAAAGCTGTACGTACGGATCATTTGATCCACTTACAACCAATGATTTTCCTTTAGCTTGTGATAAATCAGTTGCCGCCTTTTTAATAACCTCATGGCTTGGTGTTTTAACATTTAATCCACCAAAAAGAGCATTGTATAAAGCAGCAACATAAAGCCCCTCTTCAGAAGGCTTTATTGGTAACCTTGTATCAGCATTACAACCGGTAAGCGATAAATTGCTTTCGATCTGATAATGCTTACTCATTGTTTTCTTATTAGCACTTAGTTTTCTTGTTTTAGAATATTGTTTTGCATATTCTATCGGAGAAATCCATGTTCCCAAGAAATCAGCGCCAAAGCTTACAATGACATCTGCTGCACTAAAATTATAAGAAGGAATTACTCTCTGTCCGAAAGACAGTTCATTTGCTTTAAGGATACCATCAGCTGAAAGAACATCATACACTACATGTTCAGTTGCTGGATATTTTGCCTTAAATTCTTCAATTGCCTTTTTAGTTGTAGGACTTAAAATAGACTGAGAAACAATTCTTATAGATTTTCCTGAAGCCTGAGCTGCAGTTAATTTATCAATGATCTTTTTATCAAGGGAAGCATACTCTGCAACCGACTTCACTTTTACCGCCTTACCTTCCTCTACAAAAAACTCTAATCTTTCAGTATCATATAAACTTAGAACAGAAGCCTGTACTCTCGCACTTGTTCCACCCATTGTAATCGGAGAAAGTTTATTTCCTTCAATTTTAATAGGTCTTCCTTCTCTAGTTTTCACTAGGATGCTGCAATATTCGCCACCTTCCTGGTATGTAGATGCATACCAGTTTGCAATTCCCGGATCAACATCATCCGGCTTGTTTACATATGGAATAACTTTTTTCACAGGAGCCTCGCAAGCAGCAAGGGAAACTGCAGCAACACTAAAGCCTAATAGTTTCAAAAAATCTCTTCTGTCAGGTGCATCAGAAGCGTCATTGCTTCCTTTTTCCTTTACAGATAAAAATTCAGGGAACTCATTATGCGCATGCTTTAAAAATTCTGGATCGTTGGATAACTCCTCAATTCCTTTCCAGTATTTTTTATTGTTATCTTTCATAAGAATCTATATAAAATGAATTAGGCTTCTAAATTGATTAATAGTGACATTTTGAACACTCAAGACCTCCGTTTTCTGCAACTTTCAATGGTCCTTTCTTAGAGTGAAGCTCAAGCAGCTTGTCATAATAAGCATTGTCTTTTCCGTTCACCGCAGTCTCTCTGTGGCAATTGATACACCATCCCATAGTTAAAGGTGAGTGTTGTCTAACTACTTCCATTGTATCGATCTGACCGTGGCATGTCTTACACTCTATGCCACCCACTTGCACGTGCTGAGCGTGGTTGAAGTAAGCAAGATCAGGAAGGTTATGTACTCTTACCCATTTAACCGGCTTATTTGAATTGTAAGCATCAACAACCTTTGCAATTCCATCCTGTCCGAATCTTGGGCCACTCTTAATATGAGTGTGGCAGTTCATACAGATATTCAAAGATGGTATGTTTGCTTGTTTTCCTTTGGTTACTCCCGTGTGGCAATAGTTACAATCGATTTTGTACTGACCTGCGTGAAGTTTATGAGAGAATGGAATTGGCTGGATTGGAGCATATCCCTGGTCTACGCCTACATATAACATGTTATTCCAGCAAGCTCTAAGAGCCAATGCAACAAAGATGATACCTACTATAGAAAGGAATCCTTTGCTTTTTATTACTTTCAGAACGTCAAATTTTTGATTTACTATTTCCTGATCTGCTTCTGCAAGTTTTTCCTCTTTATCCTTCAGGTATCTTTTCAATACTGACAGGAACACAACTAGCATTACAAGAACCAAAACAAGAACAATGATGATCAGGATTAGAATGATACCGGAATAACCACCTTCGTCAGATTGAGCTTCAGTTTGCTCTCCATCTTTTCCGGTAGGTATTTTTACATCCTCAACCTTTGGCGCACTTTTGATATATTCAACAATGTTTTTAATCTGATCGTCAGAAAGTTCCGGGAAAGACTTCATTTCTGCTTTTCCGAACTTATTGAAAAGTTCTACAGCATAAGGATCTCCGCTAGCGATAACTTTGGAAGAATTGTGAACAAAGTTAACAATCCAACCGATAGGTTTTCTTTTCTCGACATCTCTTAATGCAGGTCCAACAACTACCTTATCGATAGCGTGACAAACCTTACAATTTGCTTCAAACAACTTTGCACCTTCAGCTACCTTTTCTGGATCGGCTCCTGCTGCACCCGCAGCCGGTTTGTCCTGACCATTCGATGGCAAACTGACAAAAAGTGAAAGAAAAAGTAATAACAAAGTAATCGCCGAGCGATTGATGGTATTGGTTAAGGACATGTTAAAATTAGTTTTATCCGTTAATTTGGGCATACTCTTTTATAAAGTCGCACAAATCTAGTATGGGAATTGAATTAATCAAAAATGTTTTTAGAGCAATTTTAATGAAAATATGACCTTATGGACCTTCCCAATAAAATACTACTGAAAATCAAATAATTACATTTTAAAAACTAAAAAAACAGCCATAATTTAGAATCATTTTAAATAACATTTTTCCACAAAAAATACTAAACTTTGTGGACAATTCATTTTAAAAGTTTATAAATCAAATAATTAACCACAAACATCAACTTTTACTTACTAAACCTCATGCATTCAACTCATTATGATTTTCAATTTCAGAAAATAACATCTTCAAAAACTTACCTATTCCTTACATGAATCAGAAAAAATGTGCATAAGTTTTTTTACATCGAAATGTAAAATATGATCTACATCATCATTTTCTTTTTTTGAAAAGTTAACTTTGAACAGAATTAAAAAAACTGGGGTTTTAATAGGAGAATTTTTATTTTAAATGGAAATAAAATCAGACTTTAACTTAAAGAAATACAACACTTTTGGAATAGATGTCAAAACAAAAGGGTATGCTCAATTCAAAAATGAGAGTGAGTTGTTAGAAATTTTGGATAATGAAGAATATAAAATGCTACCCAGATTAATACTTGGAGGGGGGAGCAATATTCTTTTTACAAAAGATTTTGACGGGCTTGTATTGCATAACCAAATAAAGGGCATTGAAATTATCGGTCAAAATGACACTTCTGTTTATATTAAAGCAGGAGCTGGAGAACTTTGGCACGACCTTGTATTATATACAGTAGCACGAGGTTTTGGGGGATTGGAAAACTTATCTCTGATTCCTGGCTGTGTTGGTGCCGCACCTGTCCAAAATATCGGAGCTTATGGTGTAGAAGTTAAAGATTGCATGGAAAGCCTGGAAGCTATCCATATAACAACCGGAGATAAAGCTATTTTTACCAATCAGGATTGTTTATTTGGATACAGAGACAGCATCTTTAAACAGCATTTTAAAGGAAAATTTATCATCACCAACGTGATTTTTAAATTGGAAAAAAATCCGCATCTTAATATTTCTTACGGAGCTATTACAGATACATTAAAAGAAATGAATGTATTTAAGCCTACAGCTAAAGATGTTAGTGATGCAGTAATTCATATAAGAAAATCAAAACTTCCGGATCCTGCAGTAATTGGCAATGCTGGAAGTTTCTTTAAAAATCCTGAAATTCCGGAAAAGCAATTTGAAAATCTCAAGCTTCAATATCCTAATATACCTTTTTTCCCTTGCGAGCCTGGAAAAGTAAAAGTTCCGGCAGGTTGGCTGAATGAACAGTGTGGCTGGAAAGGAAAAGTTGTTGGAAATGCTGGCGTTCATAAACACCAGGCCCTGGTTCTGATAAATTGTGGTAATGCCAGTGGTGATGAAATCAAAAATCTTTCATTGGATATTAAAAAATCAGTATTCCAAAAATTCGGTATTGAATTAGAGACCGAGGTTAATATGATATAATATTATCCTCGGCTGACATCGTCAGGTGTAAAATGAGGTAACTCTCCCTTATATTTTTCAACTTCAACCCCAAATTTCCTTAAGAAGTCGACACCTTCATCACTCGCAATGCCTTTATATTCAGCATATGAATGAAGGAATATAACTTTGGAAACTCCAAGGCTGAATATAACTCTGGCACATGCAATACAAGGGGATAATGTTACGTAAATCGTTGAACCCTTTATTTTTGCACCATTCTCTATCGCATAAATAATTGCATTTTGCTCAGCATGTAAAGCTAAAGAACAACTCCCTTTTGAATCTCGGGGACAACCATCTGCCGGCCATTCTTCATCACAATTGTGGGTGCCTGCAGGCGGGCCATTATAACCAATGGAAATAATTCTTGTATCTTTGGTCAGCACTGCTCCCACTTGCCGTTTTACACAGTGAGATCTTTTTGAAAGATTCACAGCAAGTTCCATGTAAATATCATCAAAAGCAGGTTTTTCCATCAGAGTTATTTTAATACAAAATTAATTAATAGCATTGAACTTTTACAGGCAGGCCTTCATTATTTGATAAAACTTTACATACTCCTCTTATTTGGTTAACTTTACCTTTTATTTCATTATTATTAATTATGCTCTCAATAAACAATCTGTCTTTCTATTTTGGTAGTCGCCCACTTTACGAAGATGTTTCCCTACATATAAAGCCTAAAGACAGAATTGGACTTATCGGTGCCAATGGAACTGGTAAATCTACACTGCTTCGCCTGATTACCGGAGAGTATAGACCTGATAAAGGTGACATTTCGAGGAGTGGAGAATGTACTATTGGTTTTCTTAATCAGGATCTTTTATCTTATGATTCTCAAGAGAGTATACTTCATGTAGCCATGCAGGCATTTGAAGAAGCTATGGCCCTTCAAAAGAAAATTGATGAAGTATTAAAAGAAATGGAGACCGATTATAAGGACTCTCTTGTTGACAAACTAACTAAACTACAGGAAAGATTTGAAGCCTTGGATGGATATTCAATTCAATCTAAAGCAGAAGAAATACTGGAGGGACTTGGCTTTTCAACTAAGGATCTTGAAAAACCTTTAAAAACGTTTTCAGGAGGCTGGAGGATGCGCGTTATGCTTGCAAAACTTCTTTTAGCTAAACCGTCTCTCCTCCTTCTAGATGAGCCGACCAACCACCTTGATCTTCCTTCTATACAATGGATAGAAAAATATCTGGAAAGCTATGAAGGTGCTATTATTGTGGTTTCTCACGACAGGTACTTCATTGATAATACTGTAAAAACTGTTGTGGAAGTGGCTCAACAAAATCTTCATATTTATGCAGGCAATTACCAATTCTATTTAGAAGAAAAGGCACTTAGATCGGAAATTCAGAGAGGAGCATTTGAAAACCAGCAATCCAAAATCCGCCAGACCGAGCGCTTTATAGACAGGTTCAAAGCAAAAGCATCCAAAGCACGTCAGGTGCAATCCCGTGTCAAATCTCTGGAACGTATGGATATGATCGAGGATGTAGTCGAAGAAAATGCAAGAGTAAACTTTCGATTTAAATTCAGCAAAAACCCTGGCAGAACAATTCTTTCTTTAAAAAATATATCAAAGTCTTATGGAGAACTTAATATATTAAAGAACACCCATGCTATTATTGAAAGAGGAGATAAAATAGCATTAATAGGAGCAAATGGCAAAGGGAAATCTACTCTTTTAAGAATCATTGCAGGTACAGAAAATATTGAAGGAGAAAGAACAGAAGGGCATAACGTTCTTCAGGGATTTTTTGCACAGCACCAGCTTGAAGCTCTAAACGTAAACAACACTATGCTGGATGAACTTAAAGAAGCTGGCAGTGACAAATCTGAGTTAGAGTTACGTACAGTATTGGGATGTTTTCTTTTTTCCAATGATGATGTTTTCAAAAAAATCAAAGTATTATCGGGAGGGGAAAAATCCAGGGTAGCACTTGCCAAAACCCTTATTTCAGAAGCCAATTTTCTTTTGCTGGATGAGCCAACCAACCACTTGGATATTGTTTCTGTGAATATTCTGATACAGGCGCTTCAACAGTATGAAGGCACTTATATTGTAATTTCACACGACAGACATTTTGTTTCACAAGTGGCGAATAAAATCTGGTTTATTGAAGATAATGAAATAAAAGAGTATCCTGGTACTTATGAAGAATACTGCTATTGGCAGGAACAAAGAGTTAAAAATCCGGTATCGCAGGCAAGTTCTTCAGTTCCTAAGAAAACAGAAGAAAAACCTGTTAAAAATAATACTGATCCAGGAAAGGATATCCTAAAAGAACTGAAGAGTTTACAAAATCAACTGGATAAAACGGAAGCCAAAATAACGGAACTGGAAAATAAAAAAGCAAAATTAGAAGAAGAACTGGCTAAGCCGGACGTTTATAGTAATGTTCAGAAACTTGCAGATACTAATTCTCAATATGAACTGCTTCGTCAGCAAATGGAAGAAGAACAGCAGAAATGGGATGAATATGCAGAAAAAATCCAAGAGCTTGAAGACCAAAAATAGTATGATTATAACTGAATTTTTTAGGAGACTTTTTAGTCTCCTATTTATTTCCGGCATTATTCAATTTGCCTTTAGCAGTAATTTACAATCACAGGATAAGACCTTACTTGCCAGAGATTTTGTATATGAAGATGCATTTAAAACGGTATTGCTATATCCTGCTAATTCCGGAACCAATGATGAATTGAATACCCCTATCGTTCCTCTAATTCAGAATGCACCAATGATTCTTGAATTCGATGAATTAGGAGAAGGTACCTCCAGTTTATATCTTAAAATTATTCATTGCAATGCAGACTGGACTATTTCGAGCCTTAGCACAGTTCAATATCTTGACGGGTTTAATGAAAGTTTTATTGAGGATAGGAAGACCTCAATAGGAACGCGGATTCCTTATACTCATTACAAAATAACTCTACCAAGGGTAAAAGTTACAGGCAATTACCTTGCAGTCGTATACAGAAGCGGTGATGAATCGGACATTATTTTAACCAAAAGATTTATTGTTTTTGATAGCAGGGTAGCTATTGTAGTAGAGCAAAAACCATCTACCGGGATTAGCCAGCGCTTCACCCATCAGCAACTGGATTTTAACATATTGTATCCCAATATGGAAATTATAAATCCAAGAGGTTCTGTAAAGGTAGTTATTAGGCAGAACAACAGGTGGGATAAGGTTATAGACAATCTTCAGCCCTTATATGTACAGGAAGATATCCATAAACTGGAATATAATTATTTTAACCTTGAAAACAATTTCCCGGGTGGTAATGAATTCAGGACCTTCAGTACAAGAAGTGTCAAGTTTAATGATATTAATGTAGATAAAATTTCAATTCAGCCAGATTTTGCAGAAGCATTTTTAAAGAGAGATTTGAGTACCAATAACCAGGCCTATGCCCTGTATCCTGATATTGACGGACGTTTTGTTGTGGAGCATTATGAAACCAAGACAAAAGAAGTGGAACCTGATTATATATTCACAAACTTTTCACTGGATACTAAAGGACCGGTGCCAGGAAAGGTATTTATAGTAGGATCATTTAATAATTATGAATTAGCCCCTGGATCGGAATTATTATTTAACAGTGAAACAAACACCTATCAATTGAAAACTTTATTAAAACAAGGTTATTACAATTACAGATATGCGTTCGTGCCGCAAGGAAGCAGAGTCAGTGATGAAGTATTTTTTGAAGGTTCTCACTTCGCAACCCAGAATTTATATGATTTTATAGTTTATTACAGACCTCCGGGAGCGAGATCAGATATTGTGATAGGTTACAAGTCAATAAATATAAACGGAAGAAACTAGTTTCTTCCGTTTATATCACTAATCATTGTTAACGAGAAATGGAGTAGTTCTTTGGTTCGGATCTGCATTGGCAATATCCAGCATTCCAAAGCCTTTAAAAGCGTAAAAACCTAGACCGCAATCAAATACAAACTGCTGTACTTTAGGATCCGCATATAGTGTAAATGGGAAAGTATATCCTCTCACCTCGTATTTTTCAGCTTTATGAAAAACAGGGAAAATACGAGCAAACTTCTTTTCTTCCTCTCTGATTTTTGTCAGATAGTCTTTATCAGGAACTATCTGAAATTTATAGAAAGACGCTATTTCTTCAGCCGTAAATCTTTTAGATTTTTCCATCCTGCTCATCGTACTTTCATAAAGCATATCCGAAAACATATCTGTAGAAGGGCTAATGAACTTTTTGGGATCACTTCCTTTTTCCTCCGGATTGATAATTACCAAAGGAGATATACAGATAAACTTCACCTCTGTACTGAGCTGAGGTTCTGCTTCTCTTTCTACGGTGAGGGGAACGAGTAATAACTTGCCGATTTCAACCTGAGGCATTTTAAATAATGCCCTGACGAAAACTTCTATATAATGTTCATTAGGACTTGAAAAGACTAGAGTTACTTTGTTAGAATAGAAGTGCAAGCCTTCTTTCCCAACTTTGGTCTGTCCTTTTAAGCCCGAGAAATTATATAAGTCGAAATCAGGAAACTCAATCCTGTGTCTGTCCATAACAGAATTTACTAACCCGGATAGTAAAAACTGATGGTGAAAGGGTACCGAAGCCCCTTTGTTTGTTAAGCCGAAAACTATTCTTACTCTCAAATCTTAATAATTTTAAAAAATCGTTTAATAAAAAACTTTTTATTTTACCTGGATACAACACTAAGTTAAGGAAAATTGTTTTAAACATTAAATCGGAAGTGCATAATATCACCGTCTTCGACTACATATTCTTTTCCTTCAATTGAAATTTTGCCTGCTTCTTTACAAGCCAATTCCGTCTTAAACTTCTCGTAATCAACTATTTTAATTACTTCAGCTTTAATAAATCCTTTTTCAAAATCGGAATGGATAACACCGGCTGCTTGAGGAGCCTTCCACCCACTTTTTATTGTCCAAGCCCTCACTTCTTTTACACCAGCTGTAAAATAAGTAATTAAATCCAGCAATTTATAAGAAGCTTTAATTAGTTTATTCAACCCGGACTCATCAAGACCATACTCCTGAAGAAACATTTTCTTTTCTTCAGCATCTTGTAATTCAGCAATTTGAGATTCAATTGCAGCACATACGATAATTACCTGAGCATTTTCTTCTGCTACCGCATTTTTCAATATGTCTACAAATTTATTTCCTTTGATAACAGAAGCCTCATCTACATTTGCAACATAAATAACAGGTTTAATTGTCAATAAATGTAAATCGGCTACAGCTTCAAGCTCATCTTCACTATTCAGCTGCAGACTTCTGGCATTTTTTCCACTCTCCAGAGTTTGCTTAAACTGGTTTAGAATAGCTAATTCCTTTTTAGCTTTGGCATCACCTGCCTTTGCTATTTTTTTCTACTTTAAGGATCTTTTTATCTACAGATTCAAGATCTTTAAGTTGAAGTTCTGTATCAATAATTTCTTTGTCAGAAATCGGATCCACTTTTCCACCAACATGAACTATGTTTTCATCTTCAAAACATCTGACGACATGAATGATAGCATCCACCTCTCTAATATTGGCAAGAAATTTATTTCCCAACCCCTCTCCTTTGCTTGCCCCCTTTACAAGACCTGCGATATCAACAAATTCTATTACCGTTGGTAAAACTTTTTCCGGATTAACTAATTGTTCTAAAGTAATCAAACGCTCGTCTGGAACAGTAATCACCCCTACGTTTGGCTCTATTGTACAAAAAGGATAATTAGCCGCTTCTGCTTTAGCGTTTGAAAGTGCATTGAACAAAGTTGATTTCCCTACATTGGGCAATCCTACAATACCACACTGAAGTCCCATCTTAAATTTATTTTTACTGCAAATATATAAACAAATTGCATTTTTGAAGGTTTCAAAAACAAAAAAAGCTCCTTAATTTATAATTAAGGAGCTAAAATATCGTTTTAGCTTTTATATTAATCCCAGGTTAGTTCTTCACTTCCAGGGCTAGTCCCTTCTTCATCTCTTTCTCTTTCCCCATTATCTTCGAATTTCGAAAAATCAACATCAGGCATCAATTCAGTCTTAACATGATCAATGGTTCCTTTTAAAGCTTCAAGAAACTTGTCAAAATCTTCCTTGTAAAGGAAAATTTTGTGCTTCTCATAAAAATACCCATCATCTTTAAACCTCCTCTTACTTTCAGTGATCGTAAGATAATAATCGTTTGAACGTGTTGACTTAATGTCAAAGAAATACGTTCTTTTCCCTGCTCTTACTCTCTGAGAGTAAATTTCTACTTTTTCTTGATCCTTATTCTCTTCCACAGTCCTTGGATAATTTTGTTTACTTATAAGTAAAAATATAAAACTTTCCTTTTCTTTCAAAAAAAAAAGTGAAATTCTACAAAAAAAATTACATTATTAAATTTTTGTATATTTTTAACTGAACAGATCGTTATAACCGCTGTATGAAAAAACGAATCTTCTTTTTTTCTATTTTTCACTTGGAAGGTAGTGTTGTTTGCCCAAACTAATTCTTCTGAAGAAGGGTTAGCGAGCTACTATGCTGACAAATTTCATGGACGAAGAACAGCTTCCGGAGATAGATACCACAAAAATAAACTCACAGCAGCCCATAGAACTCTCCCCTTTAATACAATAGTTAAAGTAACAAACCTCTCTAATGACAGTTCTGTCATTGTCACTATTAATGACAGAGGGCCTTATGCAAAAGGGAAAGTAATTGACCTATCTTATTACGCTGCCAAAGAGCTGAATTTTGTCAGAAAAGGTATAACTAAGGTTAAAATTGAAATTTTGGCTAATAGTCCAATTACACAGGACACAAATTTTCTGGCCAATTCAGGTACTGAGGAAAAAACTGATTATCCCCTCCCTTCTTCCCCTGGAACATATGATTTTAACTTCAATGAAGCTGAATTAAGCGGATATTATATTCAAACGGGTGCTTACAAAGATTCCGAAGCTTTATCCGAAGAAATTAACAGGCTTCAGAAAAAAATTGATTCAAATAATATTTATATTGAAGTGATCAAAGTCAAAAATACCATTATCAACAGACTACTTATTGGTCCTTACGAAAAAAAGAACGGAGATACCGAAATAGCCGTGCTTCAGAAAAAAGGGATTTCCGGATTTTTAAAAAGTTATTAATTAATGAAGTTAGATTTAAATGCGATAAGGCAATTTGGAAATATTGAGTTCCTGGCCAAACAGATGGTGGAAGGGTTTATTACTGGTCTGCACAAATCTCCATACCATGGTTTTTCAGTTGAATTTGCCGAGCACAGATTATACAATACCGGTGAAAGTACCCGACATATCGACTGGAAAGTCTATGGAAAAACAGACCGTTTATATACTAAAAGATATGAGGAGGAGACTAATTTAAGGTGCCTTTTATTGATTGACACCTCTTCTTCTATGTTTTACCCTGAAAAAAACCTGGGCAAAATTACTTTTAGTACCATGGCTGCAGCCTCTCTGGCATACCTACTTCAAAATCAAAGGGATGCAGTAGGGCTTTGTACCTTCTCCGAAGATATAGAAATTCTTACTCCAATTAAATCAACTCCTAGTCACCTTCATTCCGTTTTCCTTCAATTAGAAAACCTTCTGAAGGAAAAGCTCAGTGAAAAAAAATCAGGAGTGGCTAATGTAATTCATCAGATCGCGGATAAAATTAACAAAAGGTCTTTGGTAATAATATTCAGTGATATGCTAGAAAACAGAGTGGACAAAGACAGCATCTTCCCTGCTCTTCAACATTTAAAGCACAACAATCACGAGGTTTTACTTTTTCATGTAATCGATTCAAAAACAGAAGAGGAATTCAATTTTGAAGAAAGGCCATATGAGTTTATTGACATTGAGAAAGGGCAAAAGGTAAAAATCAATCCCTCACAAGTTAAGGATGCTTACCTTGCTGCGACCAAGCAATACTTTGAAGATATCAAAATAAAAGCAGGGCAGTATAAAATTGATTTTATAAAAGCTGACATTAACAATGGATTTGATCAAATCTTATTGAATTATCTGATCAAGCGGAATAAAATGAAATAATAGTTTCCAGCTATTCAACTGAAATATTTAATCTAATAAAAAGAGACCATTCAATCAGAAAGGCCTCTTTTATTTATTCTCATTCAGAATTTACTTACTACTTTTTTCTTTCAAACCTATTAGATTTAAAGCAGAACCGGCTTTAAACCATTCAATTTGAGGTTCATTATAGGTATGATTAACCTTAAATTCGTCTTTTGAACCATCAGAGTGATTCAATACGATTGTTAATGGCACTCCGGGAGCGAATGATTGCAATCCGAGAATATCTATGCTATCATCCTCTTTAATCTTATCATAATCTGCAGGATTTACAAAAGTCAAAGCCAGCATTCCTTGTTTTTTAAGGTTTGTTTCGTGAATTCTGGCAAATGATTTTACAAGGATAGCACGAACTCCCAGGAAACGAGGCTCCATTGCAGCATGCTCTCTGGAAGAACCTTCACCATAATTATTATCTCCAATTACAATTGACCCAATTCCTTTAGCCTTGTAAGCTCTTGCAGTTGCAGGAACTTCGCCAAACGCTCCTGTTAATTGGTTTTTAACTTTATTGGTTGCCTCATTGTAAAAGTTAACAGCTCCGATAAGCATATTATTGGAAATATTATCCAAATGCCCTCTGTATTTTAACCATGGACCAGCCATAGAAATATGGTCAGTGGTACATTTCCCTTTTGCTTTAATAAGAAGTTTCAAACCTTTAAGGTCGGTTCCTTCCCATGAAGGGAATGGTTCCAGAAGTTGAAGACGGTCAGATTTTGGATCAACAATTACCTGCACTTTATCACCATCTATTGCTGGAGCAATGTATCCAGCATCTTCAACAGCAAACCCTTTAATCGGAAGTTCAATACCCTGTGGCTCATCAAGCATTACATCTTCACCATTTTCATTTTTCAACTTATCCTTCATCGGATTAAAGGTAAGGTCACCCGCTATCGCAAATGCGGTAACGATTTCAGGAGAAGCTACAAATGCGTGAGTATTGGGGTTTCCGTCATTTCTCTTAGCAAAGTTTCTGTTGAAAGAAGTAATGATGGAGTTTTTCTTATTAGGATCACTGGTATGTCTTGCCCATTGTCCTATACAAGGGCCGCATGCATTCGCAAGCACAACACCTCCGATATCTTCAAATACTTTTAGCAGGCCGTCTCTTTCAGTGGTATATCTGACCAACTCTGAGCCAGGAGTAACAGTATATTCAGATTTCGCTTTTAATTTTTTGGTGACTGCCTGTTTTGCAATAGAAGCAGCTCTTGTTATATCTTCATAAGATGAATTTGTACAGCTACCAATCAAACCTACCTCCAATTTTGCAGGCCATCCTTTTTCTTTAACAGCTTCAGCAAATTTAGAAATAGGCCATGCGAGATCCGGAGTGAATGGACCGTTCACATGTGGCTCCAACTCTGAAAGATTGATTTCAATTAACTGATCAAAGAATTTTGAAGGATTTTGATAAACTTCATCATCAGATCTTAAATGTTTGGCAACTTTATCAGCTTCAGAAGCAATATCTTTTCTTCCGGTAGCTTCCAGATAAGCCTTCATTTTTTGATCATAAGCAAAAAGAGAAGTTGTAGCTCCTATTTCAGCACCCATATTGCAGATTGTACCTTTCCCTGTAGAGCTTAGGCTTTCAGCACCTTCTCCAAAATATTCAAGGATTGCACCTGTTCCACCACTTACAGTAAGAATACCGGCAACTTTAAGAATTACGTCTTTTGCAGAAGTCCAACCGTTAAGTTTTCCGGTAAGCTTCACTCCTATTAATTTAGGAAATTTCAGTTCCCACGGCATCCCAGCCATCACATCCACAGCATCAGCCCCTCCAACTCCGATAGCTATCATACCAAGACCTCCTGCATTTGGAGTATGAGAGTCTGTACCTATCATCATTCCACCCGGGAAAGCGTAATTTTCAATCACAACCTGGTGGATGATTCCAGCGCCTGGTTTCCAAAATCCTATACCGTATTTATTAGAAACGGAAGCAAGAAAATCATACACTTCCTTATTTACCTTATTGGCAGTTTCAAGATCTTTCTTTGCTCCGATTTCAGCCTGAATTAAGTGATCACAGTGTACAGTTGAAGGAACTGCGACTTTCTTTTTACCTGCAGACATAAATTGAAGCAATGCCATCTGAGCTGTAGCATCCTGCATTGCTACCCGGTCCGGAGCAAAATCCACGTAAGATTTTCCTCTTTCATAAGCCTGACTTGCTTTACCATCAAAAAGGTGAGAATAAAGAATTTTCTCTGTCAATGTGAGTGGTCTGCCTACAACCTGTTTTGCTGCTTCAATACGTTCTTCAAAACGAGCGTAAACAGCTTTAATCATTTCTAAATCGAAAGCCATAATTACTTCAGTATATCTAAAGGGTTAACAATTGAACACACTAAAAGTTAAAATAGTAAAATAGGGTAATTAAAAACAACAATCTTACCGCAAAATTTTTAAATCAAGGATAGGTATATAAACAAAAACCATCCTGTTTTGCAGGATGGTTTCCATTTTTTTAATATAGCTAACTTACTAAATACTACTTTACTAACTGCTTATTTGAAGGAGCAAACTTAGTCAGATTGATACCATTCACTGCAGCTTTATATTCATCGATTGTCGGGGTTCTACCAAGGACTGTTGACAGTACTACAACCGGAGTAGAAGAAAGCAAGGACTCTCCTTTTTTACCTTCAGCATCTTCCACAACCCTTCCCTGGAAAAGACGAGTAGAGGTTGCCATCACAGTGTCTCCTTTTTCTGCTTTTTCCTGATTACCCATACAAAGATTACATCCAGGGCGTTCCAGATACAACATATTCTCGTATTTAGTACGTGCCGCAGATTTAGGGGCATTATCATCGAATTCAAAGCCGGAATATTTCTGTAATACTTCCCAGTCACCTTCAGCCTTCAATTCATCTACGATGTTATAAGTTGGAGGAGCTACTACAAGGGGCGCCTTGAACTCAACTTTACCTTTTTGTGCTTCAATATTCTTAAGCATTTGAGCAAGGATTTTCATATCGCCCTTGTGAACCATACAAGAACCGATAAATCCAAGATCCACTTTTTTATCTCCTCCATAGAAAGACAGAGGTCTGATCGTATCATGAGTATAACGCTTAGAAACATCTGCATTATTAACATCTGGATCAGCAATCATTGGCTCAGCGATCAGATCAAGATCAACAACAACTTCAGCATAATACTTTGCATTTGCATCAGGAGCCAGAGCTGGTTTCTCACCAGATTTAATTTCAGCAATTCTCTTATTAGCTTTATCAATCAATCCCTGTAGAACCTGGTTTTTGTTATCCATGCCCTTGTCAATCATGATTTGAATTCTACTCTTAGCGATCTCAAGAGATTCAATCAAGGTAGCATCTTCAGAAATACAGATAGAAGCTTTTGCCTTCATCTCTGCAGTCCAGTCAGTAAAGGTAAATGCCTGGTCAGCGGTAAGAGTTCCGATATGAACCTCAATTACTCTGCCCTGAAATACATTTTCTCCGGAAAACTTTTGAAGCATCTGCGCTTGTGTAGCATGTACTACATCACGGAAATCCATGTAAGCCTTCATATCTCCTTTGAATGTCACCTTCACTGATTCAGGGATTGGCATGGAAGCTTCACCAGTAGCAAGTGCTAGGGCAACCGTACCTGAGTCAGCACCAAAAGCAACACCTTTAGACATTCTAGTATGCGAGTCACCACCAATAATGATTGCCCAGTCGTCTATAGTAATATCATTTAGAACCTTATGAATTACATCGGTCATAGAGTGATAAACACCTTTCGGATCACGAGCAGTGATAAGACCGAAGTCGTTCATGAATTTCATAAGTTTTGGAATGTTTGCCTGAGCTTTTTTATCCCAAACTGAAGCAGTGTGACATCCTGACTGGTATGCACCGTCAACAACTGGTGAAATCACGGTAGCAGCCATAGACTCCAATTCCTGAGCAGTCATAAGACCAGTAGTGTCTTGCGAACCTACGATATTGACAGTTACACGAACGTCAGACCCAGCATGCAACACTTTCCCCGGAGTCGCACCAACAGCGTTTCTATTGAATATTTTCTCAACAGCTGTAAGACCTTGTCCTTCATTGGATATCTCCTTGGATGGAGCAAAAACAGGTAAAATATCTATACCTAAAACCTTAGAAGCGAATGTCTGAAGTTTTTTACCGAAAACAATTGCATAAGACCCTCCAGCTTTAATGAATTCTACTTTTTGAGGAGTGAATGCCTTAGAGATATCTATCAACTCCTTATCGCCATTGTAAAGTTTCTTCTTCTTGGTATTGATCGTAAGAACTGTGCCGGTAGCAACAGAATATGCCTGTTCAAGGACAGGTTCACCATTTTCATTGAGAACAGGTTTGCCATTAGCATCCAACTTTTTTACCCAGTTTTTAAGGTCAAGCCCAATACCACCGGTAACGTCAACAGTGGTAAGGAAAATCGGAGAAATACCATTTGTTCCGCCAACAATTGGAGCAATATTAACGAATGGAACGTATGGACTTCCTTGTTTCCCAGTCCAAAGAGCCACGTTGTTTACACCTGACATCCTTGATGAACCTACCCCCATAGTCCCTTTTTCAGCAATCAACATCACACTCTTGTCAGGATGTTTAGCTTGCAATGCCTTGATTTCTTCTTGTGCCTGAGGAGAAATCATACATTTCCCATGAAGTTCACGGTCAGAACGTGAGTGAGCCTGGTTACCAGGAGAAAGTAAATCAGTTGAAATATCACCTTCACCGGCAATATAAGTAACTACCTTAATTTCTTCAGGCACATCAGGTAGTTTAGTGAAGAATTCAGCCTTTGCGTAACTTTCAATAATCTCTTTAGCGATTTTGTTACCGCTTTTGAATGCCTCTTTTAAACGGTCTGTGTCCGCCTCATATAGAAAAACCTGTGTATTAAGTACATTGGCAGCTTCTTTAGCAATAGAAGCATCATCACCTAAAGCAAGATCAAGCAATACTTGAATGGAAGGCCCTCCCTTCATGTGGGACAACAATTCAATAGCAAAAGCTGGTGTAATTTCTTTAACTAGGGATTCTCCCAGAATAATCTCCTTTAAAAACTTAGCTTTCACCCCGGCAGCACTCGTAGTACCAGGCAAAACATTGTAAATAAAGAACTTAAGTGAATCTTCCCGATAAACATTATTGGTATCTTTAATTTGTTCAATGATTTCGCTTAGTAATTCAGCACCATCAATTGGTTTTGGGTGAAGTCCTTGCGCTTTTCGTTCTTCGATCTCCTTGAGGTAATCCTTATACGTGTTCATAATAGAAGTATTTTCAATGTTAAAGGCAGATTAATAAAACATTTGCTGGTAAGCCACCTTAGTTCTTTACCAGCCTGTGAGAATTGTAAAAATGTCAATTTAGGCAGTTGCTTCTTGCATACCACCCTGTCAAGACAAATTTACAAAAAAGAATAATACCAAAAAACTCCTATATAGATATAGAGTAACTAATAATTGAAAAATCCATAAAATTTTAACCTCCATTAACGAATTATTATCCGGTATTATATTCTTCTCCTCAAAATTAAAAGTTACGAACAATCCTCCCAAAAGTGGCAAAAAGGCAAACCCTGTATTAATCTATAGCGTAAAAGCAAGAAATAAACACATTTAATCTAAGATATACTGTAAACATGTTACGCTTTTATTTTTACATGATTTTTACACTTACAAGTGCATTTGCCTGCATTAATGAGGCTTTTGCTCAGGTAGTTTCTAAAAACCAATCGGATTTATCCGTATCAGTAAAAACAAAAGATGCATCTTCTAAGGATGCTAATGATGGTTATATCCAATTGAACATAACAGGAGGGAATCCTCCATATATTATTGATATACATAGCCAGACATCAGCATACCAAAGAAAGGAAAGTACGGGAAAACTTGAGTTAAATAATCTTATCCCAGGATCTTTCATCTTCATAATAGTTGACGATTCAAAGAAAATAATACAGCAATCAGTTACAATTTCTTCTGAAAATTGAGACGACCGATGGAAACATTAAAAAAAATAGTTTGCAGCTGTATTATACTATTTATGCTTATTTGGGCAAATACCCATACATATGCCCAATGTGTTTTAAATTTATCAGGTATCACATATACCGTCTCCCAAAAAAATATTGATTGTTTCGGTTCCAATACAGGACAAGTAGATGTCGAGATTATTGGGACCACATTCTCTAATAATTATACATATATTTTATATGGTGGACTTTCCCCTTTAGGAACAACAATAATAACAACTTCTAAAACTTGTTCTTTCACTGATCTAGTTGCTGCAAATTACATACTTCTAATAAGTATTCCAGGAGAAGTATTGTGCTCTCAGCCTATATTACTTACAACTCCTCTTGAAATATCACTAAGTGGATACATAGCTGCTCCCAAATGTTCAGGAGGCAATGATGGAAATATTAATTTGAATGTAACAGGAGGTACCCCTCCATATACTTATTCCTGGAGTAATCTTGCTACAAGTCAAAATCTTAACGGCATTGGCGCAGGAACTTATTCTGTAAAAGTTTCAGATGCCAATAATTGTGAAAAAACTGCTTCGTTTACATTAGGAGCCCCTAATAATTTTGCACTGACAGGATCCTCCACAAATCCAACTTGTAACGGAGGAAATAGTGGCAGTATAAATCTTTTAGTTTCAGGAGCTACTCCCCCATATAACTTTCACTGGGACGATGATGCTTCTATAACAAGTTCTAATCGGACAGGATTAAAAGCCGGGACCTACACGGTTCATATTACAGACGCCAATAATTGTAGCAAAGACACTACTTTTAACTTAACTGAACCGACACCTTTGTCGGTTACAGCCGTTTTAAACAATATCAATTGCAATGGAGGAGCTGACGGCTCTGTTGATTTGTCAGTATCAGGAGGAACAGGGCCATATACTTTCAGTTGGACGGATAACGGATCAACAAGTCAGAATAGAACTAGCCTTATCCCAGGAACTTACAATGTCAAAATCATTGATAATAATAATTGTGAATTAGATACTTTCTTTACCCTAACACAACCAACACCTTTAGCATTAACTGCTGTTGTTACAAATTCAACCTGCGGAATGCCGAATGGAAGCATAGATATCACCACCGTAACAGGCGGCACAGCACCCTACTCCTATTCATGGGTAAGTGGTCCCAGCACTCAGAATCGTACAGGATTGACCGCCGGAACCTATACTTTGGAAATTACAGATGCCAATGGATGTATCATAGATTCCAGCTTCACGATTTCTTCACCTGTTGCCATGTCATTAACTGCAACTGTAATCAATGCAAGCTGTGGATTAGATAACGGTATAATTAATATTAATACCGTTTCTGGTGGAACTGCTCCTTATTCATTTGAATGGGGCGATGGAATAACTACTCAAAACCGAACTGGATTGGCAACTGGCAATTACAGTCTTAAAATAAAAGATGTTAATGACTGCGAAATAGACACCTCATTTAATATTACTAATCCCGCTGCCTATTCCGTTGTCGCTATTATAACCAATACGTCTTGCACTGTCAACAATGGATCTATTACCCTCAATGTTTCAGGGGGACAACCCCCTTTTTTTTCCAATGGAATGATTTGGTAACTTCTCAAAACCGTACAGGTCTGGCAACTGGGACATATTCAGTTAAAATTAAAGATGGAGTGGATGGAAAAAAACACCTTTTTTATATTAATAACCAATTCCTTTTTTTTTAAATTTATTTAAAACCATTTTTAAAAAAAAGCCATTAATTAAAGGGAAAACCCAATTTTTAAATAAAGGAATCAAAGAAAAATTTTTTATATTTGACTAATCCTGACTGTAATGGAGCTGCGAATGGGGTGATTAACATTACTTCTGTAACCGGTGGAACTGCTCCTTATACTTATACAAGAAACGGGGCTCCTGCTACTCAGAACAATATTAACCTTGCTGCAGGAACTCATAACATCAGAGTAACGGATGCGAACGGATGTTTTAAAGATTCTTCTTTTACTCTTACTCAGCCTGCTGCAATGGCACTTACTGCTGCAGTTACCAATCCTGACTGTAATGGAGCTGCGAACGGGGTGATTAACATTACTTCTGTAACCGGTGGAACTGCTCCTTATACTTATACTAGAAACGGAGCACCTGCTACTCAGAACAATATTAACCTCGCTGCCGGAACTCATAACATCAGAGTAACGGATGCAAACGGATGTTTTAAAGATTCTTCTTTTACTCTTACTCAGCCTGCTGCAATGGCACTTACTGCTGCAGTGACTAATCCTGACTGTAATGGAGCTGCTAACGGGGTGATTAACATTACTTCTGTAACCGGTGGAACTGCTCCTTATACTTATACTAGAAACGGAGCCCCTGCTACTCAGAACAATATTAACCTCGCTGCTGGAACTCATAACATCAGAGTAACGGATGCGAACGGATGTTTTAAAGATTCTTCTTTCACTCTTACTCAGCCTGCTGCAATGGCTTTTACTGCTGCAGTGACTAATCCTGACTGTAATGGAGCTGCGAACGGGGTGATTAACATTACTTCTGTAACCGGTGGAACTGCTCCTTATACTTATACAAGAAACGGAGCCCCTGCTACTCAGAACAATATTAACCTTGCTGCTGGAACTCATAACATCAGAGTAACGGATGCAAACGGATGTTTTAAAGATTCTTCTTTTACTCTTACTCAGCCTGCTGCAATGGCTTTAACTGCTGCAGTGACCAATCCTGACTGTAATGGAGCTGCGAACGGGGTGATCAACATTACTTCTGTAACCGGTGGAACTGCTCCTTATACTTATACTAGAAACGGAGCCCCTGCTACTCAGAACAATATTAACCTTGCTGCAGGAACTCATAACATCAGAGTAACGGATGCAAACGGATGTTTTAAAGATTCTTCTTTTACTCTTACTCAGCCTGCTGCAATGGCTTTTACTGCTGCAGTGACTAATCCTGACTGTAATGGGGCTGCGAACGGGGTGATCAACATTACTTCTGTAACCGGTGGAACTGCTCCTTATACTTATACTAGAAACGGGGCTCCTGCTACTCAGAACAATATTAACCTTGCTGCTGGAACTCATAACATCAGAGTAACGGATGCAAACGGATGTTTTAAAGATTCTTCTTTCACTCTTACTCAGCCTGCTGCAATGGCACTTACTGCTGCAGTGACCAATCCTGACTGTAATGGAGCTGCGAACGGGGTGATCAACATTACTTCTGTAACCGGTGGAACTGCTCCTTATACTTATACTAGAAACGGAGCCCCTGCTACTCAGAACAATATTAACCTCGCTGCTGGAACTCATAACATCAGAGTAACGGATGCAAACGGATGTTTTAAAGATTCTTCTTTCACTCTTACTCAGCCTGCTGCAATGGCACTTACTGCTGCAGTTACTAATCCTGACTGTAATGGAGCTGCTAACGGGGTGATTAACATTACTTCTGTAACCGGTGGAACTGCTCCTTATACTTATACAAGAAACGGAGCCCCTGCTACTCAGAACAATATTAACCTTGCTGCAGGAACTCATAACATCAGAGTAACGGATGCGAACGGATGTTTTAAAGATTCTTCTTTTACTCTTACTCAGCCTGCTGCAATGGCACTTACTGCTGCAGTTACTAATCCTGACTGTAATGGAGCTGCTAACGGGGTGATTAACATTACTTCTGTAACCGGTGGAACTGCTCCTTATACTTATACTAGAAACGGAGCTCCTGCTACTCAGAACAATATTAACCTTGCTGCTGGA
Source organism: Sporocytophaga sp. (assembly GCA_024707265.1). GTDB lineage: Bacteria > Bacteroidota > Bacteroidia > Cytophagales > Cytophagaceae > Sporocytophaga. The sequence continues at coordinate 163,669 of JANQAB010000006.1, forward strand.
ACTCATAACATCAGAGTAACGGATGCAAACGGATGTTTTAAAGATTCTTCTTTCACTCTTACTCAGCCTGCTGCAATGGCACTTACTGCTGCAGTTACTAATCCTGACTGTAATGGAGCTGCTAACGGGGTGATTAACATTACTTCTGTAACCGGTGGAACTGCTCCTTATACTTATACTAGAAACGGAGCCCCTGCTACTCAGAACAATATTAACCTCGCTGCCGGAACTCATAACATCAGAGTAACGGATGCAAACGGATGTTTTAAAGATTCTTCTTTTACTCTTACTCAGCCTGCTGCAATGGCACTTACTGCTGCAGTGACTAATCCTGACTGTAATGGAGCTGCGAACGGGGTGATTAACATTACTTCTGTAACCGGTGGAACTGCTCCTTATACTTATACAAGAAACGGAGCTCCTGCTACTCAGAACAATATTAACCTTGCTGCAGGAACTCATAACATCAGAGTAACGGATGCGAACGGATGTTTTAAAGATTCTTCTTTCACTCTTACTCAGCCTGCTGCAATGGCACTTACTGCTGCAGTGACCAATCCTGACTGTAATGGGGCTGCGAACGGGGTGATCAACATTACTTCTGTAACCGGTGGAACTGCTCCTTATACTTATACTAGAAACGGAGCACCTGCTACTCAGAACAATATTAACCTTGCTGCTGGAACTCATAACATCAGAGTAACGGATGCGAACGGATGTTTTAAAGATTCTTCTTTCACTCTTACTCAGCCTGCTGCAATGGCACTTACTGCTACAGTTACTAATCCTGACTGTAATGGAGCTGCTAACGGGGTGATTAACATTACTTCTGTAACCGGTGGAACTGCTCCTTATACTTATACTAGAAACGGAGCCCCTGCTACTCAGAACAATATTAACCTTGCTGCCGGAACTCATAACATCAGAGTAACTGATGCAAACGGATGTTTTAAAGATTCTTCTTTTACTCTTACTCAGCCTGCTGCAATGGCACTTACTGCTACAGTTACCAATCCTGACTGTAATGGAGCTGCGAACGGGGTGATCAACATTACTTCTGTAACCGGTGGAACTGCTCCTTATACTTATACTAGAAACGGAGCGGAGCACCTGCTACTCAGAACAATATTAACCTTGCTGCTGGAACTCATAACATCAGAGTAACGGATGCAAACGGATGTTTTAAAGATTCTTCTTTCACTCTTACTCAGCCTGCTGCAATGGCACTTACTGCTGCAGTTACTAATCCTGACTGTAATGGAGCTGCGAACGGGGTGATCAACATTACTTCTGTAACCGGTGGAACTGCTCCTTATACTTATACTAGAAACGGGGCTCCTGCTACTCAGAACAATATTAACCTTGCTGCTGGAACTCATAACATCAGAGTAACGGATGCGAACGGATGTTTTAAAGACTCTTCTTTCACTCTTACTCAGCCTGCTGCAATGGCACTTACTGCTACAGTTACTAATCCTGACTGTAATGGAGCTGCGAACGGGGTGATCAACATTACTTCTGTAACCGGTGGAACTGCTCCTTATACTTATAATAGAAACGGTGCTACTTATACTCAGAATAATATTAATCTTGCTGCAGGAACTTATAAAATAAGAGTAACGGATGCAAACGGATGTTTTAAAAATTTTTTTACTCTTACTCAGCCTGCTGCAATGGCACTTAACTGCTGCAGTTACTAATCCTGACTGTAATGGAGCTGCGAACGGTGTGATTAACATTACTTCTGTAACCGGTGGAACTGCTCCTTATACTTATACTAGAAACGGGGCTCCTGCTACTAAATGGTCAAATGAAGCAACAACACAAGATATTACTGATCTAACACCTGGTACCTATTCAGTAGAATTTATTGATGACAAAGGATGTAAATATCAGTCACCGGATTTTATTGTAAGCCAACCAGCACCATTAGCCATTACTGCTGATATCAGTGAACCTGTTTGTAAAGGAGGCACAAATGGAACCATCACAATTACTGCCGTGACGGGCGGTACAGCTCCATATACCTATCTATGGCCTGAAAATGTTACAACTCAGGGAATCTCTAATTTAGGTGCAGGAACCTACAACCTAACATTAACGGATGCAAACGGATGTACATTAGATTCCAACTTCGTAATCGAAGAGCCAGATGGATTTGCATATGACACAATCAAAACAGACATTACTTGTTTTGGTTTAAACAATGGTAGTATTAATGTTAATGTTACTTCTGGAGGAGCTTCCCCATACAGTTACTTGTGGAATACCGGAGTAACAACAAACAATATTCAGAATTTAGGAAAAGGTCCATATAGCGTAAAAATTACTGATGCCAGTGGATGTAGCGAAACCTTAAACTTTATTATCATTGAACCAACACCGTTACATGCAACTTCTATAGTTACAAATGTTCAATGTTACAAAGGCAATAGCGGATCTATAGAAATGACTCCGACAGGAGGAACACCTGCTTACGCTTACTTATGGAACACAGGAGATAACACTGCAAAAATAACCAATCTTAGAGCAGGAGCTTACCAAGTGACAATTACTGACAAGAATTCATGCAGTAAAGACACTACCTTTATTATAACACAGCCAGATACCTTGATTGTGGATCATGCAAGTGCAGTAAAAGATGTATCATGTAATGGAAAATCAGACGGACAGATTGAATTACATCTCAATATCTCAGGAGGAACAGCACCATACTCTAATTTTTTATGGACACCAAGTACCTTGACTGGACCTAACAATTATGATCTACCTGCAGGTGTTTATATCGTGAACTTTAAGGATGCTAAAAACTGCTCATACATAGATCAGTTTGAAATCAAAGAACCTCTGCCAATGGAAATTAACCCTATAGTGAATCCGAATCCTATCTGTAAATCAAAAACAGTAACGATCACGATTCCTGAGGTTTATTCAGCTTATTCATTTGACGGAGGAAAGAGCTATCAGACTTCTAATAAGTTTTCAAAACCGATCTTTTCTGATACTTTAATAAAGGTTGTAGTTTTAGATTACCTTTCTACTTGTGAAAGTAAAGTTGACTCTGTAAATGTTTCCTTAAAGAAACTTACTGCTGACAATTTATCTAAGGATGTATCCTGCTTTGGTAAGTCTGATGGTACCATTTCACTTGCAAATATAACCGGAGGTGCGGGAGGATATTGGTTTGCGCTTGATGAATTTTCAATACCTCAACAAGATTCTACATTTACAGGATTAGATAAAGGTACCTATACCCTTTCAATCTTTGACAATTCAGGTTGTTTGTATGACTTCCCTGTTGAAATTAAAGAACCTCAAAAGCTTGTTCTTGGCATTGATACCATTATAACTATCAAACCTTGTGCAAATTCAAATAATGGAGAAATACATTTACAAGTATCAGGTGGTAATGGAGATTTTAAATACTCCATAAACAATGGTACCTTCATCACCACTCCAAATTTCATGAGCCTGTCTCAAAATGATTATTTTGTAAAAGTAATCGACAAGAATGGTTGTGCGGATTCATTGTCAGCAAAAGTAACAGCTCCGGATACCATAAATATCGCGAATATAATAACTGACATTACAGGTGTTGACTGTTTTGGTGATGACAATGGTTCTATTAAACTATCCAATATAACCGGAGGTCTACAACCATATATTTTCACCTTAAATGGCACCAAGAACAATACAGGTGAATTTGATAATCTCTCTGGTGGAAAATCTGCACTTGTAATTTCCAATAAAGATGATCAATGTCCGGTATCATATCCGTTTGAAATTCCAGAGCCGGAGCAGATTAAGATTATCATGAGTGATGTAAAACAAATCACCTGTTCAAATGAAGGTAGCGTGACAATAAATGGAGTTGGCGGTATCACACCATATCAATATGCTATTGACGATAATTCTTATGGCATCACTAATGTATTCAGCAGTCTTTCTGTAAATACATATCACTTTAAAATTAAAGATGCCAATAATTGTCTTGCACATGCTGATACAACCTTAATTCGTATTGGACCAATGCCATATATAAGAACCAAAGATGTGCCTTGTTTCAATGAGAGAAAAGGAGAGATTTCCATCGATTCTTTACAAGGTGGAATTCCAATTTTCACTTATTACCTTAACACAATTGAAAAGAGCACTAATAATGTCATCACAGATTTAGGTGCAGGTATTTATTCAATGGGTATTAAGGATGGAAATTGCGATGTGCCATTTACCATCAACGGGTATTACCTGTTCAATGGAACTGACTATGATACTATCCATAACTCTAATATCATCATCACTGAGCCAGAGCCTATTACTGTTGAGATATATGTGATTAAGAGTTCAAGAGAAATCAATTCGGGTACTATATATGTTTATGACATACAGGGAGGTACACCGTTCTATTTAATAAGCAACGATGACCAGGTTTATTCAACTTATGTATTAGCAGATTCAACACTGAACAGTTATAGTAACCTTTCTCCAGGAGAATATAAAATTTATATCAAGGATGGAAATGGTTGTAAAGTAGAAAAAGAAGTAGTTGTAGGATCAGGATTCTTTATACCGAATATGTTTACCCCTAATGGAGATGGTATAAATGACAGATTCGAAATTTTATCAATACCATACGGATCCAAATTCTATGTTCACAATAAATGGGGTAGCAGAGTTTTTGCGAGCGACAATTACGATAATAGCTGGGATGGAGAAGATCAGCCGGATGGAGTTTACTTCTATGATCTGCTTTTACCAAACGGTAAAGCATATAAAGGATGGATTGAAATTATGAGATAAAAAAAGCCCCCCGAACTTGGTCGGGGGGCTTTTTATTTATAACTCCATCAAAAATTTCATAGTATCAACATTATCAGCATAATCCCATGGTGTAGGGCATTGAGCCTTTCCGAAGGGAACAGAATCCGAATACCAACCATTAGCTGACAGCACAACCTGAATTTTTTCCTGATTAGAAGATAATTTTGATTGTAAAGATGTCAGGTTTTCATACTCCTCATAGTAGACAACGGAAATAGGCGAAACAATCTGCTCATCCCTTTTTAACATCAGGAAACCATTATCCAAATGATCAACCTTATTTAGGAGGAAAATTGATTTCTGATAATCATAATTATTGGCATATTTATGATAATTCAGTATCCCTTCAAACTTGTTCATGTTTTTGTAAAAGGAATCAAAATCGTATCCATGAGGAACAAACAATTTTGAAACATTTCTGCATCCCAGTCCGAAATAAGTGAAGATATCTTCTGATAAAAGTTTTAGCTCCCCCTCTCCTTCCTCCCCATTAAGAATAGCCACCGATGACCTGTTTTTTCTAACCAAATGAGGGACTTTGGAAAAATAAGCTTTAAAATATTTGGCAGAATTGTCACTTCCTGAAGCAATATATGCATCCATATTTTTGAGCATATCCTGAAAAGAAATTTTAGCAGCAAAAGAAGGTTCAATTTCAATCAATAATGCTGCAATTTTCCTGAGGAGAACATTATCTGTTGCTGCTAATTTTCCATAAAAATGGTGTCCGGTTAAAAGAACACATAAAAAATCATGGAAGCCGGCAGCGGGAATATTCCCTGCCATTACGACCCCAACATTCCTGGACTTGTAAGCGGAGGAATATCCCTCAATCCATTGCTTAAGTTTTTTTTCATCCAATAAAGCAATGATTCCATTCAAAGCCTGTTTTACATTGGCATTTGTAAACCAGCTGTTATTATTTTCCACCTGTCTGGCCCAGATATCCAACTCATTATCAGATAAATTATTTAAATATTTCCCCAATGAAGCAAATGCGTCTGCCCTCTTGGAAAGTCCTGTCTCCATTAATAATAAATTGTAGTATTTCCGCAAAATTAGGATTTATATTGATTGAGAATCAAATTGTGATTAATTTTGTTCCTCATAACACTTTTTAAACCAAATATATTATTTAATAAAGAAGGAGTACGTCATGGCTATAATGATTACCGATGAGTGTATTAACTGTGGAGCTTGTGAGCCGGAATGCCCGAATACAGCAATTTATGAGGGCGGTGTACAGTGGAATTACTCAGGAGGCACTAAATTAAATGAGATTGAACTCGAAGATGGATCTACGATGGATGCAAAAAATCCTCAAGAGCCTGTATCAGACGAGTTTTACTATATTGTTGCGAACAAATGTACCGAGTGTATGGGATTTCATGAGGAACCTCAATGCGCAGCGGTTTGTCCCGTAGATTGCTGTGTTCCTGATCCTGATAATGTTGAAGAGGAAGACACGCTACTGGCTAAAAAAGCATGGCTTCACGCAGAATAATTAAAAATTAATTTCCCAATATCAAAAAAAGGTGATAATTCAATATCACCTTTTTTATTTTACCAAGATTTCTTTAATATTGGCCTCCTTAAAATTTGCGATATGAAAACTGTAGACACCTTTAATTTTTCAGGTAAAAAAGCCTTGGTTAGGGTTGATTTCAATGTACCCTTAAACGATAAATACGAAATTACCGACGACACGCGTCTTAAAGCTGTAATTCCGACAGTTAACAAAATTTTAAAAGACGGAGGAAGTGCTATCCTTATGTCTCACTTAGGAAGACCCAAAGGTGGATATGAAGAAAAATACTCATTGAAACATCTTCTTGCTTACCTTAATAAAACCTTTAACATTACAGTAAAATTTGCAACAGACTGTATTGGTGATGATGCTGAAAAACTTGCTGCAGATTTAAAGGCCGGTGAGATCCTTTTACTTGAAAACTTAAGATTCTACAAAGAAGAAGAAAAAGGTGACGAAGCTTTTGCTCAAAAGCTTTCCAAACTTGGGAATGTGTATGTAAATGATGCTTTCGGAACTGCTCACAGAGCCCACGCTTCTACTGCAATTATTGCTAAATTCTTCAATGACAGAATTTGCGGATATGTAATGCAGGCAGAACTAGACAATGCTAACAAAATCCTTGAAAAAGCTGATAAGCCTTTCACTGCGATCATGGGTGGAGCTAAAATTTCTGACAAAATCCTTATTATCGAAAGACTTCTGGATAAAGTAGACAACCTGATCATCGGAGGAGGAATGTCTTATACTTTTGCAAAAGCGCTTGGAGGAAATATCGGAACATCTCTCCTTGAAGCTGACAAAGTAGAACTAGCGAAAACCCTTATCGAAAAAGCTAAAACCAAAGGAGTAAACCTAATCCTTCCAATTGACACAGTCGTTGCCGATAAATTTGATAACAATGCAGCTACTCAAATTGCCCCTAACAGAAATATTCCTGACGGATGGATGGGACTTGACATCGGACCGGAATCTCAGAAAAGTTTCTCGGAGGTAATTGACAATTCTAAAACTTTACTTTGGAATGGCCCGATGGGAGTTTTCGAAATGCCAAGTTTTGAAAAAGGTACTGTAGCTGTTGCTAAGGCAGTTGTAAATGCCACTAAAAAAGGTGGATTTTCTCTTATCGGCGGTGGTGATTCTGCTGCTGCAATCAACAACCTTGGTTTCGGAGATGATGTATCTTACGTTTCTACAGGTGGTGGTGCGCTTCTTGAGTACATGGAAGGCAAAGTGCTTCCAGGTGTTGCTGCTCTTCAATAAGCGATTATATAAACATAGGCTATAAAAAAAGAGACTGAAATTCAGTCTCTTTTTTTATGTAACTATCTTTAAAGTTTCCTTGCTACCATTATGTAAAATTGTCACTTTTCAACTTTACGTTTTACGCTTTCAGCTTTTCGCCTGTCCACTCCTTAATATTACTAATAATCCCCTCAACCAATCTATTTCTTGCTTCAATACTTGCCCAGGCAATATGAGGTGTAACAATAAGTCGTTCTTTGTTTTTAATTTTCAGAATAGGGCTAGCAACTGTCATCGGCTCTTTTTCAAAAACATCGATACCTGCGCCTGCAATTCTGTCATTATTTAAAGCTTCGATAAGGGCATTTTCATTAACGATTCCCCCCCTTCCAACATTGATTAAGATTGCGTTTTTTTTCATCAAGCTGAATTCTTTTTCCCCTAACAAACCACGGGTTTTATCATTTAAGGGAGAATGAATGGAAATGATGTCACTTTGTTTTAGCAATTCATCCAGCTCTACCCTTTTAAAATCCGGATCATCATGCACTCCGGAGGTAGAATAATAAATTACTTTTGCTCCGAAAGCAGTTGCTATATTGGCCACTTTTTTACCAATGGCCCCAAGTCCGATGATTCCATAAACTTTCCCTTTAATTTCCCAGTATGGGCGAACCAAGGAAGTGAAAATTTCACTTTTGCTATATTCCCCACTGAGGACATAATTATTATAATATTCAAGTTTATCAGCCAGGTGAAGAAGCAATGAGAAAGTATGTTGAGCAACACTGTCAGTGGAATAGCCTTTGACATTTTTAACAGGAATACCTTTTTCTGAGGCAAATGCAACATTAACATTGTCTGTACCCGTCGCTGCAACACAGATTAATTTCAAATCGGGTAGCTGAGACAATACCTCTTTAGACAAAACCACTTTATTCGTAATAGCAACATCGGCCCCTGCTAAGCGAGTAATGACTTCATCCGGTTTTGTAAATCCATATTTTATAAATTCTCCCAGTTGATGAAAGTCGTCAATTGCGGGCACCTCTCCCAAGGTATCAGCATCCAGTAGTACTATTTTCATTTTTTAGTATAGCTTTATTATTATATATCCTTAGTTACAGATAAACTGCCATCGTCAAGATAAACCAACAATCCCGAATCGACAAGACGTCTCAAAATTTTGAGTACTTCCTCTTTTTCGGTAGAACTAAAAGAAAACACAAGATTTTCAGGGGACAAAGGACCATTCTTTAGCTTATCCATGATTTTCACTGACAGTTCCGCTTCAATATTATCTTTTGCTTCCTCTTTTTTCTCCTTCAGACATACATCACACAAACCACATTTTTCCCCATTTTCTTCCCCAAAATACTCCAGCAGGATTAAACTCCTACACTTATTTAAATTCGTGGCATAGCCCACCATCGCATCCACTTTCGTCTTATAAAGCTCCTTTCGTTTAGCAAGATCTTTATAATCCAAAGGTAATACGGAGGCATCCATTCTCGGCATTACAAATTCTATCTGAGGTTTATCCTTTTGCTTTTCATAAACTAACAAACCTTTCTGATCTAAAAAGCTAAGTTTTCTGGTAACATCCATTTGAGATTTTTGAATGTAGTTAGCAATTTCTGTTTCCCTGATATTTACATAATTAGAGAATACCTCTCCCCCATAAATTCTTAATATGGATTTAATGAAAACATCATCCTCAGGATTGCGCAGCTGGTATTCGTAAAGCCTTGTTTTATCAGTGGAAATAAAAATTTTGGAAGGATTATAATAAGCCTCGTTCATCTGAATCATCCCCTCTTGTTCCAATCTTTTTAAGGCGTAATAAGACTGTATTTTAGGCAATTTATAAGTCTTGATAAATGTTTCCATATCAAAGTCAAAACTTATAAACTGAGAGGATCCAACTGCAAGTCTGTAAAAGTTTGCCAGCGATTGATAAACCCTTTTAATTATATCTGCACTAGGGAAATTACTTTCAACTTTAACTTCAAGTTCTTCAATATCTTTATCATTGAAGAGAAGTACGGCATAACATCGTTTCCCATCCCTTCCTGCCCTGCCAGCTTCCTGATAATAGTTTTCAGGATTTTCTGGAAAATCATAATGGACAACTGTTCTAACATCCGGCTTATCGATGCCCATACCAAAGGCATTGGTAGCGACCATTACTCTTACTTTATTATTAATCCAAGAGTCCTGATTTTTGGACCTTGTAGAATAGTCAAGGCCGGCGTGATAAAAAGATGCCGAGATTTTATTTTTATTCAAAAAAGCAGCTAAAGCCTCCGTTTTCTTTCTGTTACGGACATAAATGATAGCGGTCCCTGGAACATTTTTTAGTATCTGCAGAATCTTTCTTTCCTTATTTTCCTCCTTAAAGCAGGAAAATGAAAGATTATCTCTTTTAAAAGATCTTGAGATAACGTTTGGCGCTTTAAACTCAAGCTTATCCTGGATATCCTGGGTTACTGCAGGAGTTGAGGTAGCTGTTAATGCCATTACAGGAACTGAATCACCTATAACATGTCTGAATGTAGCGATTTCCAGGTAGGAAGGTCGGAAATCGTACCCCCATTGAGAGATGCAATGCGCTTCATCCACTGCAAGTAGATTAACTTTCATTTTTTTCACCCTTTGAATAAGCAATTCAGAGGATAGTCTTTCAGGAGCCAGGTATAAAAACTTTACCTGGTCATATACACATCGATCCAGAATGACGTCAATTTCATTAAAAGAAAGTCCGGAGTGAATTGAAAATGCAACAATACCTTTTTCTCTGAGTCTTTCCACCTGGTCTTTCATTAAAGCGATCAGAGGGGAAACTACAATACAAAGGCCTTCCATAGCAAGTCCCGGTACCTGGAAGCAAAGAGACTTTCCACCACCTGTCGGAAGCAAGGCAAGAGTATCTTTCCCGTTCAGAACTGAGGAAATAATTTCTTCCTGAAGAGGTCTGAACTGAGAATAGCCGAAGTACTGGAGTAATATTTTATGAATATCCTGCAAGAATACAATGACAATATATAGATGAAGTATTCTAAAGGATAAAAGTAATTTATACGAGGAATATAAAAAAATAAAAACCCAAGGCAGTTCCTTTTCTCACACTGCAATCATTTTATATAAACGATTAGATTTCCTGGAATCAGAACAGTACTGAATAAAAACTGCCCCGGGTTTTTATGATGTGATTATTTGCGTTTTAGTATTGGTATTCTTTCAAAGATTCCATTAGGTTTTTTCTAGCGACGTGGATCCTGTTTTTTACTGTTCCCATTGGTATGTTTAGGTGGTCAGCTATTTCGTTGTATTTAAATCCTTCATAGTGCATCATAAAGGGAATTCTGAAGGTTTTATCCAGCTTATTGATTGCTTTATAAATTTCTTTCGAAGCAATATTGCTGGCGCCCTGGTTGAATGAAATGGTACTTGAAACATTAAAATTATACCCCTCATCTATCGGATCAACCAAAGTGTTTCTTTTATCAATTTTATGGTAATTACTGATAAAAGTATTTTTCATGATGATATATAACCAAGCCTTAATATTAGTGCCAGACTTAAATTTAGTTCTGTTTCTTAAAGCTTTAAGAATAGTATCCTGAATCAGATCATTTGCATCATTATGGTTATGCGTGAATTTTAGCGCGGGTATTTTCAGTGATTTTGATGCCGTATATACTAACTCATTAAATTCGACAGCTGTCATAAGTTCTTTTGGTTAAGGTTATTAATGTTCTTTTGTAAGGTTATTTTTTTTGACCTGATTGTCACCGATTCAATTCGGATTAAATGTTATATCTCTTTTTGAAGAGTGCTTCCTTAATTTGAAGTGGGCTTAGAGAGGCTACCTTCTTTTCTGTTTCTTCAGTTTTAATAAAGTCTTTTTCCTGTTTGATATTTTTTCTTGTTGTTAGCATTTCCTTGTTGTGATTATTATGTAACAAATGTACTATTTTTTACACTTTTTAAAAACTATACAAGCATTTTTATCAGTTTTTAAACACCAAACTTCTCCCCATGTTATCAACATATATATGTTAATTTACTGTATATCAATAAAAGAGTTTATATAAATAAACGTATTTTACACTTTTTATTACAGGATAAAACCAAAAATAAATCAATGTAATCATTACCACATTTTATACAATATTAGAAATGTAATATTTAAACTTAAATTAAACTAAAAATGCCAGACTAATCAGCCTGGCATTCTTCAATTTTGAATTCAGTAAGTTTTAAATTTTATAATCTTTAAGTGCACTCATTAAAGTTTTCCTAGCAACGTGAATTCTGTTTTTCACCGTTCCCATAGGAATTTTCAACTTTTGAGCAATCTCCTCATACTTATATCCGGAAAAATGCATCATAAAAGGCTCACGGAACACTTTATCCAGTGAATTAATTGCCTTATTTATCTCTTCCATTGCAACATTGGCAGTACCATCATTATAAGTAATAGTACTAGGCACATTCAGAGTATAGTCGTCATCAATCGGATCTACCAGGCTATTTCTTTTATCTATCTTATGATAATTACTTATAAAAGTATTCTTCATAATTATATAAAGCCATGCCTTTATATTAGTACCTTTCTTAAACTTGGTCTTATTTTTTAACGCCTTTAGAATGGTATCCTGAATAAGATCATTTGCGTCAGCCTGATTATGAGTAAACTTTAAAGCAGGATATTTTAAAGATTTGGAGGCTGTATAGACTAGGTTATTAAATTCAATAGTATTCATCGCAGTAGTTATTATATCAAATAATTTACTTTAAATAATTTTCAAAACTCCAATTTTATTACACTCATTCCTACACACTAAACCTATGTAATAAAATTTTGTTATTTAAAGCAAAATAAAAATAAAAAAACCCTAAAAATCAATAAAATACAACAAAAAACACTATAACATTAACAATAAATCAAAAGTAATTAAACTGACACATTTAACAAAAAAACCAATATTACCTACCGATACACCTTAAAAAGCACGTGTGTTTAAACAATCTTTCCATCTCTCATTTCAAGCTTTCTGTCAGCACTTTGCGCAAGCGATTGATTATGGGTAACGATTACAAAAGTAAGATTGAATTCATTTCTAAGTTCGAAAAATAACTTATGCAGCTCTTCGGCATTATTTGAATCTAAATTACCACTTGGCTCATCGGCAAATACGATTGAGGGAGAATTGATAAGCGCTCTCGCAACGCTTGTCCTTTGCTGCTCCCCTCCGGAAAGTTCAGATGGCTTATGATTAAGCCTTTGGGACAATCCGAGTCGATCAAGCAATTCCTTTGCCTTCTCCTCCACTTGTTTTTTATCTCTTTTGCCTATATATCCGGGCAGACATACATTTTCAAAACAAGAAAACTCAGGAAGAAGATTATGAAACTGAAAAACAAAACCGATATGATTATTCCGGAATAACGCAAGCTCTCTTTCCCCGATCTGATTCAGATTAACTCCGTTAATAAATAACTCTCCCTTATCCTGTTTATCGAGCGTCCCCAGAATATGCAAGAGTGTGGTTTTGCCTGCTCCGGAAGCCCCTACTACAGAGACAATCTCACCTTGCTTAATTTGTAAATCAATCCCTTTTAAAACTTCCAGATGGGGATAACCCTTATAGATATTTCTTGCTTCCAGCATCATAATTTGACTCATTCTGACTTTGTAAAAACAAATTTATATCTAAAAGGATTAAAAATCCCTCTTTTCTTGAAATTAAAAGCCAAAAATGATAGATTCGTGCCGTTCTTCCGATAGATGGGAATACCCTGACAGAAAAGAACATCTGTGGTGTTAAACTTTTAACTATTAATTTACTCATGAATATACATGAATATCAAGGTAAAGAGATTCTGAAAAAATACGGTGTTCGTATACAGGAAGGAATTGTTGCAGAAACAGCTGAAGCAGCAGTAGAAGCCGCTAAAAAACTAAACCAGCAGACAGGTACCGAATGGTATGTTGTAAAAGCACAAATTCATGCAGGTGGCAGAGGAAAAGGCGGCGGAGTTAAATTAGCTAAAAACCTTGATGAAGTTAAAGATCTTGCAGGGAAGATCATCGGTATGAACCTGGTAACTAAACAAACCGGTCCTGAAGGCAAACATGTTAACAAGGTTCTGATTTCTCAGGATGTATATTATCCGGGAGAAAGCAAACCAAAAGAATACTACATGTCCATTCTATTGGACAGAAATACAAGCAAAAACCTTATAATCGCCAGCACTGAAGGTGGAATGGAGATTGAAGAGGTTGCTGAGCATACTCCTGAAAAAATCATTAAAGAGTGGATAGATCCACGTGTAGGTCTTCAAGGATTTCAGGCAAGAAAGATTGCTTTCAAACTAGGTGTTGAAGGTGAGGCTTTCAAAGAAATGGTAAACTTCATCCAGGCTTTATATAAAGCTTATGAGGAAACTGATTCTGCAATGTTTGAAATCAACCCTGTTTTAAAGACTTCAGATAACAAAATTCTTGCGGTTGACGCAAAGGTAAACCTTGATGACAACGCTCTATACAGACATAAAGACCTTGCAGCACTAAGAGATCTTAACGAAGAAGATCCTTTGGAAGTAGAAGCTTCAAACTCTGGCCTTAACTATGTAAAACTTGACGGAAACGTGGGTTGTATGGTAAATGGTGCTGGTCTTGCTATGGCTACTATGGATATTATCAAGCTTTCCGGTGGTGAGCCTGCTAATTTCCTTGATGTAGGTGGTGGAGCAAACGCTCAGACTGTAGAGGCTGGTTTCAGAATTATCCTGAAAGACCCAAATGTAAAAGCAATCCTTATCAACATCTTTGGTGGTATCGTAAGATGCGACAGAGTAGCTAATGGTGTTGTAGAAGCTTACAAAAAAATTGGTGATATAAAAGTACCAATTATCGTAAGACTTCAAGGAACAAACGCAGAAGAAGGCGCTAAGATCATTGAAGAGTCTGGTCTTAAAGTATTCTCTGCTATCGTGCTTAAAGATGCAGCTGCGAAAGTAAAAGAAGTTCTTTCTAAATAAGAATAAAAATATCAATGAGGAGTGGGTTCAAAGGAATCCCTCCTCATTCCTTTTTTAAGCACCCGTAGTTCAATTGGATAGAATGTCAGATTCCGGTTCTGATGGTTGGGAGTTCGAACCTCTCCGGGTGCACTAATAAATTCAGTTATTTAGCCTATTTTTTTATAAAAGGACTTTTCGAGTTAAAAGTCGAGTTTTGCTTACAGGGATATTACGGGGTAAGATTTCAAGAAAGTTCCTTCTTTCAAACTAAAGTAACAGAGCCATTAACATCAATTTCAAAAACTTTCTCTCCATTATAATCGTCCGAAATAGGAGATGTAACCTGCTCTTCAATTAAAGTTGTGCCAAAATCTAAATTCATTGATAAATTAGTAGAAGTGGTGGTGGAAGGTATATTACAATACTCCTTGATTCCAAATACACAATTTGTTGAATATATTTTATAACCTAGTTTCGAAATTTCGTTTACAACTTTAAAGTTAGGCAATTTATGTGCTCTATTATTGCCAACTGAAAAAACAGCGGGTGTATTCTGTTTAAATTTCCTCATTTTCCAGAAAGAATGGATATAATTATTTTCCGAACCATGATGAGGCACCTGACTTAATATTAATTCGCCCTCATTAAGTGTTTTATCCTTTGTTCCAGCCCTTAATTGGGAACTGATTGTTGAATCCGAGGTTAAAAGAATGTAAAACTTATCGTTATAAATCTTAAGTATCGTTGAAACCAAATTCATATCAGGCACAGTACTAGACTTATTTTCTGAATATAGATATTCTTGTTTCAATAAGTTTTGATAATCTTTATAGGAAGGGGCTAAAAATCCTAAATTGAATATTTGGTTTAATTTAAATTCTTTTACATTAACTTCAATTTCTGCAGGGTTTATAATTAAGTTTTTTTCAATTAATGTATCGATCCTGCTTAATAAATTTGAAAAATCCATCAGTTCATTCATAGAAAGACACCTCTTCCAAATTGATAACTGAGATTTTTGGGCTGTATGATAAAAGTTTTGAATTACAATTCCTTTTTTCTCACAATAATCTAAAAGTTCGCTAAGCCCTGAGTAATGATCGCTATGGGCGTGTGATAAAAAAACAAAATCAATTACCTTAAATTCAGAATAGATTAGGTGGTTTAAAACTGGATTAGAAGAATTAAATCTTTTACAGTCAACAATTCCAATATGATTAATACCTTCCTCATCAGGCCATTCTAGAACTATTGAGTCTCCTTGGCCAACATTTTTAAAAAAAACTTTAAGCACTAAAAAACAAAAATGGAATTTTAATTAATTATTTTTTAAATAATCTATTTTGCTCAATATTACTAAATAGACCTTCTGTAGAAAAATCAGATTCAGGAACAGTTCCTTCTCCATCTAAAACAACAAATTTACTTTCAGGAGGGTTTTCGAATACCCTAATCATAAGTAAACCTCCGATATTTAAGGAAATATCTTTAAATAAAGTCCTCCTGATCATCCTTTTTTCATATCTTTTTGGAGAAACGTCAACGAGGCAATCTACTACTACAAGATCATCCAATATTTCCAAGACCTTGCCCGAAATATTAGCAATATTAACCCAATTTGCAAAAACTACTCCCTGATTTGAGATCTCAATGTTTGACAACTCAGATTCCTTTTCAGAAGAAAATTTTGAGCTCTTGTTATTAAAAAGTCCTCCCTCTTCAATTTTAGTCTGTTCAGGACTCGGAACTTCGAATTCAAATTTTTCTTTAGTTTTAGTTAAGTATTCATTATTCTCCATATCCAATTTTCTGAATTATCTTAAGGCTTTCTTTAAATATTACTTTAAACTTGTCGAAATCACATTCTTTAGTTTTTTCACTAATCTGACAAACCGCCATAACTCCAAATTTATCCTTAAACTGAAGATTATATTCTGAATTAAATCTAGATATAGAATGTTTAACAAAGTCCTTTGGTGAATAAATTCCAAAATCAACTTTGATATGATAATCTTCATTCCCTCGTTCTAAGATAATAGCAATATCTTCACTATCTACAAAATTTAAAACGGCCTTGTTCAAATATTTATTTTTAAAATCAACTAAAATCTCTTTTGGATCCTTTTCAAGGACATTAATAGCTGTATGCGCAATCAATATATTTTTAATTTTCCCAAAAGTGTCCAGCTTTTTGTAGGCCTCTAAAACATTCATAAATAATTTTATAGGTCCATTTGAGTTTTGTAATGTATCCCCACTTCCTTCATATATAAATATAAGTCTATCCAATCTACAATCTATCTGATAGTGAGAATTATCAAATTTCAAAACGATAGATTCATTGTAGGATCCTACGTTTTCAATTGTAAAAGTTAAATCATCCAAAACTAAAAAAGGGGCCAACATCTTTTTATACTTTTCAAAAAAAGTCTAGTATATGAGTAAATCTAGCCTCAAACTGCACTTTACAAGTTTTCATGGGAATATAAAATCTCTAAAAAAATAAGAAATGGAGAATTTTGTTTGATAAAAGTAATTTTAAAATAATAAAAAACAAATTTTTAATTATTAAAAACAGAATGAAGAAATTTTTTAGAGATCTAAAAGTCCTTTTAAACAAAAAATACATTTTCAGATTAAAAAAGAAAACCCCTGACCAGCTGCCAGGGTAAACGGATTGGGGTCCGTTAGTTCAACTAGCTATGGTGAAGAGCAAAATCACTATACTATCCTGGATATCAAAACAATAAAGTAATTATTTTTTCTAATCGAAGCTATCGAAAGGAAGTGTTATAAAGTCGATATGACTAAACCATACATTAACTGTTAGGCGGTCCTGCCCTGTTGCCTTTTTAGCCTCTCTATAAGCTTTGTAATTCTTTTCCGGCAGAAACCTAACCTAACTCATTTTAAAGTTCTTCTGCTGCACGAAACGACCAGAAAGGAAGTGTTTATTCCGGACTCGGTTTAACTCTTCACATATCCTGGATATTCTTCTTTCCCTACTCTACCAATTTCAGGAGAATAAAAACCTGGTCATAGTTTAAGGCTTTATATGGATCCTTTGGCTCTTCCAATTAAAAAGCTATTTCTTAAAAATACAAAGGGGAACGCAGATGGTTTGCGTTGTGGGTATCTATTTTTGACGAGTAACTTATAAATACAAGATAACTATGACCATTGATAAAATGATAAAAGATATCACGGCTATTGCCAAAAGAAATACCAATCAAACTAAGAAAATGGCAGAGCGAGACAAAGAACGAATAAAGAAAGAATGGGGACTCAATGAACCTAATTCTATTCAGTCTAAAGAAGAGTAAACTCAATTCATACCAGATGAACGGAATTCAATGCAGTTATAAAAATTTTCTCTAATAGTTTTTAATTGTTAGAGTGATAGAAGACAACTGAATTTAGTACCTACCGTATCCAAAGTGGCAAAGTTGAGATTTCAATTTCTACAATTAAATCTATGATCTATTCAGTCATCTTTATCCTTATGTTTATTGGAATGATAATCATCACCATTTATGGTGTCAGAAAAGGAAATAACCCATCCTCAGAAGGTGGACAATGATTACGAATCGGTACATGATGCCGAAATTATTGATGATTTATTGGATTAAATATGATGTGTTTTTTTTCATCTAATCTAAAATCACGACCATATACCTTCCTGAAAATCCGCAAAGGAGTTTAATGACGCTTGACCTCTTTCAATTTGCTTAAGGGCTTTAATCTTTACGCATGCTGCAATTGCTTGCTCAACCATTCCTCGAAACTAATCGTTCCTAACTCTGCCTTTCCTGCAGGCACTAGTGCTGTATGATTAACCTCTCCTCCAAAGTATTCAGGTTTTCCGTTAGATATAACACTACGTGTATCTTTGATGTATTGCAGATAACGCTCTACTACCTTATACATATCAAAACGTTCTGGCCCTGCGATTTCTACTTTACCGTTAACAGGGGCCGCCAGGGCATATTTAACTACAAATGAGGCTACATCATCTGCAGCTATAGGCTGGAACTGTACATCAGAAAGATGAACTTCATTTCCTTGTGTTGCCTTATCGGTGATGCCTCCTATAAACTCAAAAAATTGTGTGCTTCTGATAATAGCATAAGGCACACCCGATTGTCTGATCAGATTTTCCTGGACCATTTTTGCACGCATATAACCGATGTTCTGCATGACGTCGACACCCACTATTGAAAGTGCCACATGGTGCTTTACACCTGCATCGATTTCCGCAGCCAATAAATTCTGGCCAGAAGTCTGAAAAAACTCCATTACGGCATTGTCTTCAAAAGAAGGAGAATTAGCTAGATCAATAACAACATCAGTATTTTCCATTGCCTCAGCCAAACCTTCTCCGGTAATGGTATTGATACCTGTAGTGGGAGAAGCAGCAATCACCTGATGGCCCTTCTGATGTAGTTGGGCAACTACCTTTGTTCCGATAAGGCCAGAACCGCCAATTACTAGAATTTTCATAAAATTTACTTTTTAGTTTCTTGTTTGAAATTGAAGACATAACAATATCTATTAACACAAGTACTTTCAAAGTAATATGTTTTAAAAACATACAGGTATTTCAACCTACATAATGAGATAACACCATGTATGCACCTCCTGGCTCAGAAGTCTATGTAAACAGGACTCACATTTCCAGATGGTTAAATACACACTGATTAATAAGTACCTACTAAAGATGTTATATTAGTAGAATTTGAATTAAGGACAAAATTCCCTAATTTGACCTTATCATAACAAAGGTTGACTCAATGGTTTATTCAGTTATTTTTATTATTTTATTTATTGGAATCGTACTAACCATAATTTATTATGTCAAAAAAGGAAAAATCCCTGCTCAGAAGGCAAACGATGACCTTGATTCGGGGAATAATGGCATAATAGATGACTTATTTGATTAAAAGATAACCATAACTATAAAATTAAGAACCATTAATTTTATAGTTATGAAAAAATCATCTTCCACTTCTTTCCAGCACCTTCTAATATCTTCTCTTCCACATCTTACAGGAGAAACATCGTTTTAATCAACTTTACTTTCTGTGATACATCACAGACCATTCAAAAGGCGCCCACAGTGCGGTTCTTACCCCTGCATCCTTAAGGCCTTTATTTGTCCAGGTATTACATGTTTTCATTAAGCTGTATACACCCTTGCCTTCATAAAATTCATTATCCAGACCAGAATACTTGCAGCAATTGATTATCTCAAACTTGCCATCTGAATTCAACCTGAATGAATCCCTGATATAATTTACAAGTTCACGGTATTGCTCAGAGGAAATATAAATTGATCGGGTATACTCATCAGTTCTTGGCTTGTAAGGATAATAGGTAACATGCATTGCAGAAGTACTAAGCCAGAATGCAGCTTTTAATGCTGTAGAAACTTTTAAATCAGCCCATGTAGGAGTATGAAGATAAAACCCCTTATCGCCCCATCCAAAGGCTACATATCTGATTTGGTTGTCACTGTATAATGGCAAACCTGTTAATTCCTGACTCCAGTCTTTTACAGAATCCTTTACAGGTACTACAATATCCGTATGCACCCCATTGGATCTGATAAAGATCTGAACACCCTTCTCATCCTCAGTAAAGGAATTATTAACAGGTATGATTGTACATAATAAAGCAGTGATGAAATACAGGATCAGGATAACAAATACATATTTGATAGATTTGTAAATAATCGAAACGACTTTTTTCATAATTAAAAATTCTTCTTCATTGCTTTATTTTCAAAATAGAATAAAACTAACAGGTGCATTGCTGCGCAAGCTGCCATCAGGTGTTTGATGGTATGACCACTTACCACTTCAGTCAAAGATAAAAACGCTTCGTCAGTAGCTTCAAAAACCTTTGCAGCAATATACCACAGAATAACTCCCAACATTTGCCTGTCATTTCCATTCCAAAGCAAAATAATAATAATGGCAACAACAGGGTAAAACTGAACCAGCGCATACCACCTCAAATCGCCATTACCCTTCAGCTCTCCTACATGCCAATAAACAATACTGAATATTCCAATCAGAAGCAATACAACCAATATGCTATCATTATTTTGAAATGAAAAGTTCCTGAAAAGGATAAACGCAAAAAAAGACATAAAAGTGATGGTCATAGGAAGTCTGTCCCAAACCAGGGTGGATGATGACGGATCATAATGATAATAAGCAGAGCCCAATCCGGTAAAGAATATACCGATAAAAAAACATAGTCTTGCAGACTTCAATGAAAAATTGTGTTTCAGAATAAAAAATATTCCAACTGCTCCTACCATTAAAAATGGAAAATTTGAAACAACATTGTAAAAATTATTGATACCATAAAAAGTATTATGATCTGCAAAACTATGATAGGAAACCGATTGAGGAATAGGTCCATGAAGCAGTAAAAATATCAGAGATGATACAGCTAAAAATATCAATAGCACTTTCAGGTGCTTAGCTTTTTTATTTTCTAAGGATAAATGAATCATATCGTTAAAATTTATATCCAAAGGTAGTCTGGTCAATAGAAATCTTAAATCCACTTTTCTCTAATTATGGACTACAATATTTAAAAAGCGGTTACATATAATACTAATAATCTAATACTTACACCAAAAATCACGTACTAAAATATCATTATAAACACCTTATTTGGGCAGACATTTATAATGTTTCTTATCTTTAAAGGATTTTTAAGAAAAACTATGGACATAATATTTGAGGATCAGCACATACAACTTTGGTTTGAAGATGAAATTTTACATGCGCACTACAAAAGCGACGCGATCATAACATTAAGCGTTGCAAAGGAAATTTTGAAAAACAGGTTGGAATTGCAAAAAGGCAAAACGTTTCCGGCTATAGTCACTTTATCTCATGATTTAAGAATTTTTAAACCCCAGGCCTGGAGATTTTTTTCTGAAGATGGTTATGAAGGACTATCGAAAATTGCGGTAGTGACTAATTCAGATATGAAGAGGTCATTAGCGAATATGTATTTCGTATTAAATCCGCCGGCAAAGCCAACTCGCTTATTCACCAATAATACCAATGCAAAGCAATGGATTTTAAATGGTTGATTAACTCAAAAAAAATCCAACTAAAAATTTAAAAAATTATAGTTATTCACAATATCAACTTCCCTTAAAGGCCACCGTATAAACCTGCAGTTCCAACTTAAAAACTCTTATTGCTATGGCCAAAGGAAAGTTGATTAAAACAATTGATCTGAATTCAAAAACCAACATGATTGAGTGGAATTTTGAAGAGAACCTGACAGGTAAGCTTATTATAGAAAGCGAGACTTATCAGGAAGAGCTTTTACCGTCTACGATCAAAATCATCCTTACACCGGATGGTGAGCTAAGAGGCGGATACATTACCACTCCTAAAAAACAAGCTATTGGCAATGAGAAGATGGGATTTTTCAGACAAAATATTTCAGCTAAAAATCTTTCCTTTTTAAGTGTTAAGGTGGACGATAAGAGGATTAATTATAACATTAAGATAAATTTATATCAGGCAGGTAATTTTGACTAAAATTTACTTCCTTAAATTTGATCATTAACTTAAAAGGCCCGTTTTCACTCAGAAGCGGGCCTTTTAATGTTGTATCTGCTCTATAGATTAACCTTTCATCAGATCTTCAAGTGCATATTCCAGATGGTCATATTCAAACTGAAATCCTTCGTTTACTAATTTAGCAGGAACTACTTTTCTGCTTTTTAATGCCAGCTCCGGTTCTGTTCCAATAAAAAATGCTCCAACTTTTAACAAACACTCAGGAGAGGGCAAACCAATTGGTATTCCTGCTGCTTTTCTAAGCTCAGACATCATGACTTTATTTGTTACAGGATGAGGTGCTGTGCAATTATAAACTCCCTCAATCTTTTCATTACTATAAACCCATTCAACAATCCTTGCAAAATCCCTTTCATGAATCCAGCTTACATATTGTTGTCCATCTCCTTGTTTCCCTCCAAGCCCTAGTCTGGCAAGAGCATGCAAAGTTGGGAATGCTCCTCCATTTCTGCCTAAGACGAAACTAATGCGTAATGCAACCTTCCTTACGTTAGGTATCTCATGTTTATCAAAAGCTTCCTCCCAACGTTCACAGACATCTACAGAAAAGCCCTCTCCTATTTCACCAGAAAACTCATCCATATCTTTATCTCTGGAATCCCTGTAAATAGTGGAAGAAACACATTGTATCCATACCTTCGGAGGCTTTTCTAATTTCATTAATGCTTCTCCCAGGACATTCGTTGTATTGACCCTGGAGCTTATGATTTCATTTTTATTTTCATCCGTATAGCGGCAATTGACATTCTTTCCGGTGAGATTGATTAGTAAATCAGCCCCTTCCATCCATTCCACCCAATTTGATATATGTTGACCATCCCAGTGAACCCATCGGATATTATCTCTCATTTCATTCTTTCCCCTAGTTAAGATGATGACCTCTTTAACTTTATTTTTATAATAATCTGCGAGCACGATTCCCAGGTAGCCTGAGCCACCTGCTAATATTATTCTGTTCATACAAGTAGTATTTAAAGTATTATTAATAAAACGATGAGACGATAAATGAGCCAACCTAAAGTCAATACAGAAGGCAGATTCAGAAGCTTCACTCTTCTTTTATGCTCCAGTAGTATGATACCGACCACAATGAGAAAATAGCCGAGATATCCCACATTGGAAAACATAACCCCTGAATAAGGAAAACATAAGGCAGGCAGCAATAGTAAAGAACCTATCAGTGAAACTGCAATGACATTACCAAGGTAATCCAATATCTTTCCTTTGTTTAAGAAAAAAATCAGCACACCTTGAAATACTAACTGACCACCACAGATCAGCAGTTCTCTCCATAGGTTTGAAGCGGGAACCAGAGGGACCAGACGAGCAGAAAAAGCATTTATGGTCAATGCTGAAACGATCCATGCAAAAAGAATAAAAGCCAACCTATACTTTTTATTGATATCAGGAATGCAGGCGTTGAAGCCTGAATCTGCAGATGGCACAATTACTTTCCGGTTATAAGAGACAAAGAAATACAATTTCTTCATGATGAAATTAAATGGCTTGAATCTGAACAATGGCCATAAAAGCGGGATATTATGTCCAATCACTTTGTACAGACTTTCCAGGCCATAAGAAACAGAGCCTTCTTCAGTATCTACCAGGGCAATTTCATTCCTCGCCCGATCTTTATCAAGTTTGCAAGTGATATCCATTCCCATTTTATTGTAAGCAACACGTCCATTCACATCCAGCATTCCGGATTTCAAAAAGGCAGATGTATAAAGGTTGCACATGGGACATTCTTCATCGTAAATGATCACATGATTTTTTAAAGTTTTCATACTTTCAGAAATTATTGAAAATTACACCCAAATAAAAAAGCTTATTTAATAAGCTTTAATAACATTCCGAAGAACCAGCTCTGATCTGAACTAAGCATGATATCAACCGATTTATCCATTTTATCAACAAATCCGCCAAGCTGATTCATCATATCAGTAAAGGCTTTGACTTCATCCTTCGATCTGTCCCCTTCAACCTCCTGTAATTGATGCAGGACACTTTTCACCGGTTCTATCTCTCTCCTTTTTCTTTCCCTGGAAATTCTTTTAGCAATTTCCCAGATATCTTTTTCTGCAACAAAATATTCTTTACGGTCACCAGGAACCAGCTCTTTGTGAACAAGATTCCAGCCGAGCAAGTCCCTTATATTCATATTAGCATTACCTCTGGAAATACTTAGCTCTTCCATGATTTCTTCTGTACTAAGCGGTTTTGGAGCGATAAGCAAAAGGGCATGGACCTGAGCCATAGTTCTGTTAATCCCCCATTCCGATCCCAGTTTTCCCCAAGTCTGAATAAACTGCTTTTTACCTTCTTCAAAATTCATATCACAAATATAGAAACAATTTCTAAACTTTCAATAATTACTGAAAATTCAATAAAAAAGTTTTAAAAATTATTAAAAAACTAATCGTGTAAATATGAGATCGTGGATATGGATTCAAAGATGGTTTTAAGTAATTTTAAACAGGGATAACATAAAAACAAATGTCATTATAAATCAAACATTGAATTTTGCTAGTAATGTGATGGAAAATAAGGATAAACAGACTTGCTCAATGGCAAAAGATGTATTTGTATTTGGATTAAGAATAATAATGAGCAAAAATAAAATACTAACACATCTGTTCTTCTTTTCTTTGCTAGCAGGTATACTTTATGGCATATTCTTCCACCTGATCAATTATACCATTTCAGAAGAATACTTTACAAAAAATCTATTTAAAGATACTTATGTACCAGAAGTGCTTCATAACAGGTGGGGAACTGTCATAACCGGTATCATGGATAATTGGTGGATTGGGGTTCTGCCTTATATTATGTTCGTCCCCTTCATTCTAATTCAAAAAAATCCCAAAGGTAGGACCAAACCGCTAATCATTTCAACAATAGTTTTTATTCTCGTTTAATTGATTGTGCCATTAATACCACCTTCATTTGATCTTTTTATCATATGGTTTTCACATGTTCCTTATGAAAGCTTTACAATCCATTATAACAAATCAGTACCTGAAAGTGAACGCGTTCATCATGTTATTGGATTTTTTTTCGTATCCGCAGTAAGGGATTTGAAATATTTAGGTTTAATGTGCGGATGGATCATTAGCTTGACAGCTCAACTCTTTTTACAAAGTAAAAATCGCGCAGCTATTTAAAAGGATTTTAGTTTTTATTATACTTCATTATTATTTATCAAAAAAGCTAATTACTCATGGATTCCAAAAAAGATTCTGAAAAAATAACACTCAATTCCTTTAGAAAAGAATACATCTGGGGATTTACCCAGGGGAACCCCATGCGTATGTCGGATGACAAAGACGGTTTCTATAAATTAATACAGCCTCTAACAGGTAATAATGGAACAATCACCATTGGTGCATCTTTTCATCCTTATCAAATAATTAATCAAGCAGGAGATGACATATGGGAAACTTTATTTAAAGTAATAGAGGCTAATAAGTTTTGCGATTACAACCAACTGATTGAAGAAAAGTATTTCTTTCATATGAATACCCCAGGCCCACAAGCTTTTCCAATCGGTAAATGGGAGGACCAAAGACTTTATACTGAAATAAACCCAGAGTTTTCAAGGTTTGTCCCTTTTCTTATCCCTTACCTGACGTACAATACATTGGAAGATCCTCTTTGGTTGGAAAAACTGCATATGGGTATTGCAACTGTTGGAAATGCTCAGGAATTTATAGAATCAGTCAATAATGCTTCCAGGTTTTTAATGCCTGAACCAACTTTCATCATAGGTTTTGGTGTATTTGAAAAAAATAATCCGAGTGAATTAATCGATCATTATGTTGATTTTTTAGAGAGACATTTAAAGAAATAATAGGTCTGAATATTGAAAGAAGTAACATAGTGAATAGTTCAAGACTAATAAAAGATTTTTAACATATTAATATTGTAGATGAAATACCTATATCTATTACTTACAGCACTTTTATTCTTTGATTTTGATAATGGCTTAAACGAGTCTGCCCCATTACAACGTGAGCGATTGTATTATAGAAAAGATAAACCGGTAAAACTTGCTATCAACAATAACCTTTCACATGCCAAAGGTTTTCAATGCGATTCTGTCGTTGGTATTGATTATATTGGGTTTGAAGGTGAGCACACCTATATGCCAATAGGTAAAAGTGGATATTATATCAGCTCTATTAAAAAGACTAAAAAGTTATCAGCTAATCAGATAGTAAGATTAAATAAAATTCTGGGTAGCAGTAAAACCTATGAAAACCCTAGTATAGTTGCATGTTATGAGCCTCACCTGGCATTTATATTCTACAGAAAGGATGAAGTCATAGCTCAAATTCAGATTTGCCTTTCATGTGCGCAACTACGTTCAACTGCTAAGATAGCAGGTAACAGTTATGGAGATTTAATAAATAAAGCAGCCATCAATGAATTCTATAAACTGACCAATGAACTAGGACTGACCAATTGATATAAGAAAGATGAAAGTAGAATTACATCCTTATAATAAAGACTGGAAGAACCTCTTTGATATTGAAAAAGATCTTATTTCATCTGCAACACAAAATTCAAATATTCAGATTGAACATATAGGAAGTACTTCCATAGAAGGTCTTAGCGCTAAGCCAATCATAGATATTCTGATAGGAGTACCTGATTTTTCAAAAGCTAATTACTTTATAGCTCCTATAGAAACATGCAACTATACTTATATTTCTGTATATGAAGACACTATGCCATACCGGAGATTTTTCACCAAATCAACTGAGAATAAAAGAACGCATCAGATACACCTGGTAGAACTAAATTCCCCTTTCTGGATAAGACATCTTGCATTTAGAAATTTCCTGAGAGAACATCAGGAAGAAAAAAGAAGCTTATAACACTTTAAAATGTGCATTGGCAGAAAATGAATGGGAAGATATCAATGACTATGCACAGGCTAAGACTGAATTTATCAGAGCTGTAGAGTATAAGGCTGGGATTAGGGAATGGTAAATAAATATTGTCTGAACTGGGATCCATGGGATTAAAGGATAGACAGGATTATCTATGATTTATTTTCTTCATTGAAAAAGAGAAAACTGCGAAATATAAAACGAAAAAGGCGATCAAAACTGACCGCCTTTTTTTTATAAAATCAAATCGAAATTAATCAGATTGACAGATTAACGGAATTTCATTTTGCGAAGATAATCCTGTCTATCCCTTAATCCCATGGATCCCAGTTCAGACATTTTTTAATTCTGCATTACCGGTAAATTGATCACGACCTTTTCCTCTGTTCCTGTCTGCGGCTCTTCCTTTTTCTTTGGTTTGAATTTATTAATGATTGCCTCAACAATCATATAAACCGCTGGTACCACTACAAGCGTCAGTAACAACGAACTTGTAAGACCGCCAATAATTACCCAAGCCATGCCGTTCTTTACTTCTGCGCCTGATGCAGTGGATAATGCGATTGGCAACATACCTACGATCATTGCAATAGTCGTCATCAGGATCGGACGAAGACGTTCTTTACCTGCTTCAATCAATGCTTCTTTTACAGTATGGCCTTCTTCTTTTAATTGATTGGTGAAGTCAACAATAAGAATCGCATTCTTGGTAACAAGTCCAATCAACATGATCATACCAACTATGGAGAAGATACTTAAACTTTCCATTGTCAGAGCCAATGCGAGGAATGCACCAACAGTAGCCACCGGGATTGCAAACAATACCACAAACGGATAAACAACGCTTTCATAAAGAGCTACCATGATAAGATAAACAAGGACCAAGGCCAGAATCAAGGCTAAACCAAGACTTCCGAAGGCATCTTTTTGTCTTTGCATATCTCCCAGGTACTCTATTGAAACCCCTTCAGGAAGATTCAGTTTACTGACTTTAGCCTGTATTTCCTGTCCGACAGTTCCGACTGGTCTTCCTACAACAGATGAATTTACTTTTATTGTGGATAATCTGTCAATTCTTTCAAGCACACTTTCTCCCATATTTTCTTTCACCTCAGAAAATTGATCCAGCTGGAAATTCTGACCTTTATTATTTACAAAAGAAAGTTTTTTAACATCCTCAATGTTGGATCTGTCAAACTTATCCAGGGAGATGAAGATATCATATTCATTTCCATCCACTTTAAACTTAGAAGACTCGTCTCCCCTGAAGGCATTCTGAAGTGTCATCCCTACATCATTTGCGCTGAGGCCAAGCTGGGCCATCTTCTCTCTGTCAAGCGTTACTTCAATTTCAGGCTTAGGATCTTTAGCGCTGTACTGAACATATTGAGTTCCAGGTACACCTTTAACAGCTTTTTTAATCATTGCTGCAGCTTCTCGAATCACTTTCATATCAGTACCTTTTACCGCAACCTGTATTGGTGATTCGCCGCTGCTTCCCGTTATATTCACAGGATTCACCGTTACTTTTACACCTGGAATCTGTGCTATTTCACCTTTCAATTGAACTCCAAAATCTTCCGCAGAAATATTACGTTCCTCTTTATCTACCATCACAACTGTCATCTCTGCTATATTGCTATTGGAACCACCTCCAGATGATGGACTGGAGCTGCTATAACCAATGGTTGTCACAACCTTAACAACTTCGGGTTTAGCCATGATCATTCTCTCAACTTTCTGAGCCATCATGTTTGTCTGGTAAAGAGAGCTTTGTGATGCCAGCTCTAGCTTTACACTCATCTCACCACGATCTCCTGAGCTGATAAATGTAGCTCCGATAAATCCCAATGGAAGCAATGCAAAAGAGCCTATAAGCAAAATAATTGTTCCTAACAGCACCCAGCGTTTGCTACTCAATGTCCATCTTAAAAGTTTTCCATAATCCTCTTTTATGGAATCAAGGAAATTTTCAAATCCTATATTAATTTTTCCCCACAACGATTTAGGATTCAACACTTCCAGCTTTCCAAATCTTGAAGCAAGAAGAGGAGTGATAGTAAATGAAACCATTAAACTCATTAGTGTAGAGAACACTACAACAAGAGAAAACTCTCTGAGGATATTACCAATCAGGCCTGACGTCATCGCTAGAGGTACGAATACCACTACGTCAACAAGGGTAATAGCAAGAGCTGTAAATCCTATCTCACTTCTACCATCCAGAGATGCAGTTCTTTTATCCTTACCCATCTCCATGTGTCGATAGATATTCTCTAAAACCACAATACTGTCATCCACAAGAATACCAACTACCAGAGATAACGCCATCAGCGTCATCAGGTTCAATGAGAAGCCCAGCAGGTACATTGCGATAAATGTCGGAATCATCGACGAAGGAAGGGCTACCAGAACGAACAATGAGCTTCTCACACTGTGAAGGAACATGAGCATCACCACTGCAACGATAAACACGGCAAGATATAAATCGTGAATAACAGCATCTGCAGAAGCCAAAGTAAACTTAGACTGGTCTACAGAAATATCGAATTTCAGTCCATTTGAAGCATACTGCTTTTCAAGTACATCGATCTTCTTCTTTACCAGATCACAAACTTCCACAGCGTTGGCATCCGTTTGCTTTAAGATTATTATACCAAGAGATGGGATACCATTAACATGGTTGATCGCAGTGACATCCGATTGAGTGTCCACCACTTCTGCAATATCCTTCAGATATATTTTACTTCCATCAGTATTTTGTTTTACAATGAGATTTCTAAGTATATCTACATCTCCGATCTTGGCATCAAATTTAATTGAGAACTGATCTCTTGATGTTTCAACCTTACCAGACGGGAAAGATTTATTAGCTGCATTTATAGCCTGGGAAACCTGAGTAATAGAAAGTTTATAAGCCTGTAATTTATTCTGATCTATATTTACCTTAATTTCTCTGGGATTACCACCTACTACAGTGACCTGACCAACACCGGAAACGTTAGCGAGCTGAGGTTTGATCTTCTTATCCATGAGATCATACAACAAAGTAGGGCTTAGGTTTCCATTTACACCCAAACGCATGACAGGCATTTCGTCCGTAGAAAATTTATTTACTACAGGTCTTGTTATTTCATCAGGCAACTGAGCCAGAACTCCATCCACTTTTCTTTGAACATCCTGCTGGGTTTTGGTAACATCGACCCCTGATTTAAGCTGAATCATTACAACAGATGCCCCTTCCATTGAGGAAGAAGTTAGCCTGTCCAACCCTTCTACAGCAGAGACCGCTTCTTCTATTTTCTTTGTAACAGAGTTTTCTACTTCGTCGGGAGAAGCACCACGATAGGTCGTCATAATAGTGACCACATTGGCCTCAAACTTTGGCAAGAGATTATAATTAAGCTCTTTATAGGAAATAATACCAAAGAGTATGAGAACGGTAAATATTACCGTAATCAGTAAAGGCCTTTTGACTGCAACTTCGGTTATTGACATAATATTATTGATTTATGTAACCTTATTTTACAATTTGAATTTTTGACTGATCATTAAGGTTGATCTGACCATTAGTAACAACTCTCTCGCCTTCTATAAGCCCATCAAGTACTTCTATTGTAGAACCAAACTCTCTGCCTACTTTAATATTCCTTTTCTTCACAATATCACCTTCCACAACATATACACTTGGATTTTTGATACTCTCAATAAGAGCATCTCTGGTAATTTGCAAAGATGTTTCTGAAGACTTAGAACCAAATTCAACTTTCACATAAGTACCAGCTTTCAGTCCGTTCGAAGATGAATTGTTTATTATAACCTCCACAGGATAGTTATGTGCTTCGTCGCCTGCAGGACTTATATAAGAGATTTTTCCAGTAAAGACCTGATCAGGGAACACATCCGCAGTTACTTTTACAGTTTGATTTTCCTTCAAAGTGTAAACTTCTTTTTCACTGACCATTACCTTTACTTTAAGCCTGGAAATATCAACAATACTTGCAATAGCTCCGCCTGGATTTACAAACTCTCCCTCTTCATAGTTCTTCTTTGTTATTCTGCCGGAAACAGGAGCAGTAATATGAGCATCAGCTATTTGTTTTTTGATCTGCTCTACTTTATTAGCAGAGGTCTGATATTTAAACTGAAGGTCAGTTACCTGCGTTTCTGTTGCTGCATTTCCCTGTAAAAGTTCATTGTATTTTTCATAGTCCTTTTTCATTTTATTCAGATCAAGCTCAGAAGCTTCCAGAGAAAGCTGAAGAAGCCTGGTATCCAATGACGCAATAGTTTGGCCTTTTTTCACATAAGAACCAAGATCAATACTAAGTCTGGATATTTTTCCTGAAGATAAAGCCATTACATCCGCTTCCTGAAAAGCTGCTGCAGTACCAACCTTAATCATTTCACCTGACACCGGCCCCAATGCCACAAGTGCAGTACTTACAGGAATGGCAACATTCGTGTTAATTGCAGGTTTATTTTTCGCATCCAGTTTCTTTTTGTTGGATGCAAGTTTAAATCCGATAAAAAGAACAATAACCAATACAGAAGAGATTACTATAATTTTCTTTTTCATATATATGATAATTAAAAATATTAAAGGTTTGAAGCAAAGTTTTTAAGAGTACCGCTTGACTTTTCTATGTCCAATTGAGCAGTATAGTAGTTTAACAATGAATTTATATAATTGACCTGAGCATCTTTATAGGAGTACTCCGCATTAAGCAAGTCTGATAAGCCCGCCACCCCTCTTTGATATTCCAATGTGGTAGTCTGAAAAACCTCTTCTGCAAGCTTCAGATTGCTTTCATTATTCTCAAGACTACTTGCAGACTTGTTTAACTGAACCTTTGCATTAGAGTATTCGACCTGATAAGATCTTTCATTTAATAACAGATCTGTCTGAGCATTTTTCATATCAATGCGGGCTTGTTTGTATTGTGCATTTCTTTTTAGTCCATCAAAAAGAGGAACACTTAATTTTAAACCGATAGAAGAATAATCAAACTTTCTGTTAAATGACTCCTGAAAATCATTTCCCATTGCCTGCACACCATAACGCGCATAAGCAGTTAGTTTAGGAAGCCCAGTACCTCTTATCCTCCTTGCATCAAGATCATGAAATATGATTTGAGTCTGCTGTAGTTTAAATTCAGTTCTGTTGCGTACATCGAATTCGCTTTCTTTAGCAACCCTTACATTTGATTTTAATATTGCTGTATCCGTAAGTATAATTTCCTGATCGAGCGGAAGTCCCATCACATTCTTAAGGCGGCTGTTGGCAAGTTCAAGATTTTGTTCGGCCAGACTTAGTTGCGATAAAGTATTGTTCAACGTTACAAGTATTTTATTGTAATCATTTTTCTTAATGATTCCTTTATCAAGCTGAAGCTTTGCAATAGCCAGCAACTGTTCTTGTTTCTTTTTGTTTTCCAGCTGAAGATTCAGATACTGCTTAAAAACAAATACCTGATAATAACTGTAAGATACATCATAAATAATGCTTTCTTCAGATTGCTGGTATTTCAGATCAGCCATTGCTTTGTTAGGTCTGGCAGCTTTTATTCCCAGCATTGCAGCCTGGTCAAAGATTGTCTGATCAAGTTGTATTACTGCACCAGTATTGAATTGAGTACCCATACGCACAGTAGCACCTTCCGGCATAAGAGGATTTGCTGGAAACACCATAGCTTGCCGTTTAATGTTGTCATCCAGCGTCACTGTTCCGTTTACCTGAGGCAGATAACTAGAGAATGCTTCTTTTTCTCTTTGGTTCGCTCTGTCCTTTTCATTAAAGGCCTTGCCCATTTTCAGATTATTCTGAAGTCCGTATTCTATTGCACTTTTTAATGTAAAAGATTCCTGAGCGAAACTCCCCGATGTGATCAAGAGTAAAAATCCGATTAAAAATCTATT
Organism: Sporocytophaga sp.; assembly: GCA_024707265.1. GTDB lineage: Bacteria > Bacteroidota > Bacteroidia > Cytophagales > Cytophagaceae > Sporocytophaga. The sequence continues at coordinate 196,725 of JANQAB010000006.1, forward strand.
CTTTTTCATAGCTTATTATTCATTCAGTATATTGAGGTTCTTTATTTTATTATAAAATGTTGGAGTAAAAATTAAAGCCTGATAGCATTGATCACGAATTCGACTACCTCTTTTTTTCTTTTCTGCATTACCTTTAGATACTCGGCTTCAGTTTCAATACCCATAAGGTTCATAAAATAAGGCTTTGCAATAAAGGGATAGGTATCCATACACATGATGTTCATCATCAACTGTTCACCTTTAATATTCCTTATAGTACCCTTCTTTACTTCTGCACTAGTTTGTTTTACAAAGCCCTCGAAGACCCTCTTAAATCCACTTTTCTCAATCATATGATTCATCAGCTCGGGTCTTTTGATGATCTCATTCATGATGAAGTTCGGCAATTGAGGTGCATTGATCATGTTATCAATTTGCTTCTCGATGATCTTTTCAATTTTCTCAAAAAAAGTATAGTCCTGAGAAGTAATAATATCTTCCAGGTAGCGCATAAAATTTTGCTTCTCTTCATCCAAAATGATTTCAAAAAGCTTTTCCTTAGACCGGAAGTAATAATGTAACAATGCTTTATTGATCCCAGCCTTATCAGCAATATCCTGCATTCTGGCCCCATCAAGACCTTTCTCAAAAAAGACTTCCCTAGCAGTCTTTTTTATAATTTCCTGTGTATTAGAATCGTTAGAATTTGACATTTTGGTTTAACTAAAAGATTTAACTAAAAGGTTTAACCATTTGGTTAAACCAAAAATAAGGCAAAAGATTTTTCAGAACAACATTTCTTCGGAATTTAATTTTCACTTGAAAAATCAATTAGAAACTTCTAAAAATCAAATAATTACTAAACCCGTGCAGCATATAAACGAGTCTTTTAATGAAAAACTAAAATCAATCTCTTACCTTTAATTTCACTATACAATTATGATAGCGGTGCAAACAGACCGATTGATTTTCAAAGAATACAAACCTGAATATGCAAACCTTGCTCACAAAGTCTTTTCAGATCCACAAACTATGTTTTTCTGGCCTACCCCATTTTCAATAAATGAAACCCAAAAGTGGATTGAAAGAAGTCTTCAATCTTATAAAGAAAATGGATTTGGGCGTTATGCGATTTTTTTAAAAGAAACTGATGAGTTCATTGGTGATTGTGGAATATTAAAAACTGAAACAGACAATGTTCTGGTTCATGACCTGGGTTACATTATTCATGAACCCTTCTGGAATTCAGGCTTTGGAATTGAAGCGGCAAAAGCTGTGATGGAATTTGGGTTTAAAAAATTAAACATTGAAAGCCTTTATGCCAACATGCCATTTAATCATGCTGCATCGATAAAGGTTGCAGAAAAGTTAGGGATGAAGCGGATCAAAGAATTTAACAATAATAAAAACAGATCTATTTTAACTTATCTTTATTGTTCAGTTAAGTAGTCAGTTTAAAATAAAATGGGACAAGAAATCGAAAGAAAATTTTTAATAAAGAAAGAAATCTGGGAAAATAGTCCCAAGGGCAAAGCCTCATATCTTAAACAGGGATACATTTCTACCGAACCCGGAAAGACAATAAGGGTACGGATTGCTGAAGATAAAAGCTTTTTAACAATAAAAGGAAAAACGGATGGAATAGTCAGAGCTGAATTTGAATATGAAATTCCTACTGAAGATGCGAATGAACTCCTGAACCTGTTTGCTTCCAATTGCATTGAAAAAGTAAGGCATGAAATCGTTTACGATGGAAAGCTCTGGGAAGTGGATATATTCAGTGGAGACAACGAAGGCCTTATTATTGCTGAGATAGAACTGGAGTCTGTTGAAGAAAGTTTCTCCCTTCCCGCATGGATTGATAAAGAGGTAAGTGGAGATGAAAGATATTTTAATTCGAATCTTTCAAATAAGCCGTTTAAGAAGTGGGAGAAAGCTTAAAGCGGAAAGCTAAAAGCATAAAGCTGAAGGCGGAAAGCTAACCCTTTCAGGCGATTGTGCTTGGTGCTTTCTACTTTCTGCTCAATTATGTTTTTTTTTAATCGAATACCTTTAAGAAGAGGGCAAAAAGCTGAATACTGAAAGTATTAATTAGTGACTTAACTTTAAGCTTTCAGCTTTTTGCTTTCAGCTCAGAAGCTACTTTCAATCCGCTTCTAAAGGCAGCTTCCACCGTTCCGCCTTCGGGTCCTTCATACAACCCTTCTCCTGCAAAATAGATAACATCTTCAACCGGCATGATTAATAGTTTGCGTGCTTGAGGCGCTTCTACAGTAGGATATGTGTACGCTCCTTTTGAATAAATATCTTCTGTCCAGTTGATAATTCTCCAGGCTTTAATTTTACTACGTATTTCTTCTTCACTTAAACCGAATAGATAAGCTAAGGCCTTTACAGCTTCTGTTAAGCTTTCTTCTTCGCTTTTGTGTTTGTAGTTTTCTGCACTCGGTCCTGCTAGCCAGCCTGTGAGAAGAGTGTTGTCAGCTGGGTATTGAGTCCACCAGGTGGGAATGGATGCGTCTGAAAAAAAAGAATCCCATTTTTTTCAAGCCTATCCCATCATTCAAAGGATCAATAGTCTGCCAGAACTTATCTTTGAATTCTATTAAAAACTTTACTACAGATCCATAACCTAATTTCTGAATAGCTTCTAACCGGTCTTTTATTTCAGGCTCAAAAAGAATTGTTTTTTTTGATTGCAACACCCCTATCGGAATGGTGACAATTACCTTCTCAGATTCATAAAAATTACCAGCTATTGTCCGAACTCGAACCTTATTGGCATCCCATTGAATTTCCTCTACTTCTTCTGAAAAAGAAAAGCTGACTCCATTCTTATCACATTCCGTTTTAAGGTAGTTCATTAATTTCGAATACCCTCCTTCTATTCTGTATTGGGCATCAAAATCTTCATTCAGCCATTCTTCTCTGAGCGCAAAAGCACTGGCTCTTGAAACAGAAGCAGCATCATAACCTTCTACAAATGAAATAACAGACCTGCGAAGCGCATCAAACCGGGAGTCGGAAAATTCCTTTTCCAGAAATTCGCCAATAGATATATCTTGTTCAAGGGTCTGCAACTTTTCCATAAGCAGATCCCATTCTTCTATAAAATATTGAGAAGTCGACAATTTACCATTATGCCTGTGCCAGGATTGGCCCTCTACTTTTATCGTAGAAAGTCCCGCTTCTTTGACAAGACTTTGGGTAATCGGAAGATCCCCATGAATAAATTCAGCCCCTGTTTCAATCGGATAAGAAAAACCCTCCGGATGAATTGAATGTGCCCTTCCCCCAACATAGTTTTTAGATTCCAGAACTGTTACTAAAAAACCTCTAACGGATAACTCTCTGGCGCAAATGATTCCTGCAGCTCCTGCTCCAATAACAACAACCCTCGTTTTGCCTATCGTCATTATACAATAAACTTATTAAACCTTTAAAATCTTAACTACAATACTATATGTTGAAAACTTTAATATAAAAAACCGAAGTTTTTAAAAGTGATTTAACCGCCTCAGCGAAATCTTTTAACTCGCATAAATATCAACTTTTTATAAACATAGATTCTTGATTTTGGTTACTATGTGCCCAATCATTTATAACTAATTCTTGTATACCAATGCCTTGTGTATCTTTTGTGCTTGACAAGGCACTATAATATTAGGTAATTTGAATAAAACAGAGCAATAATTATCTCATTGATCACATAAAACCACTCAAATGAAAAGAAAAACGTTAAGAGGAAAGCAATTTTCAACCGCTGCAGTTGGCTTACTCACGATCCTGTCCTTAGGAAGCACAACTGCATTTTCACAAAAAAGTACTGACGACATCCGTTTAAATCAAGTTGGATTTTATCCAGGAGCGTCTAAAGTTGCCATTGTTGTCAATTCAGATGCTACAAAATTTTTCGTCATCGATGAAGCGAAAAAAGATACGGCATTTAAGGGTGACCTAAAAAAAGGAAGCAAATGGGAATTCTCTGACGAAACAGCCAGCAAAGCAGATTTTTCGGGTCTGAAAAAAGACGGAAAATATCATTTATATATTCCGGGCCTCGGCAACTCTCATTCATTTGAAGTCAATAAAAAAGTACATCATGATCTTGGTAAAGCTTCTGTAAAAGCATTTTATTACCAAAGGGCCTCCACTCCTATTCAAAAAAAATATGCTGGCAAATTTGCAAGAAAGGAAGGACATCCTGATACTGTGGTGTACATTCACCCTTCCGCTCAAACAGATAAAAGACCTGCAGGATCTATAATATCTTCTCCCGGAGGATGGTATGATGCAGGTGATTATAATAAATATATAGTCAATTCTGGCATATCAACTTATACATTACTGGGTGCTTATGAGCATAACCCTGAATATTTCGATACTTTAAAACTAAACATTCCGGAAAGCAATAATAAAATTCCTGATATCCTTGATGAAGCTTTATATAATATCAAATGGATGCTTACCATGCAAGATGCGGACGGAGGTGTATATCACAAACTGACCAATCCTAACTTCGATGGTTTTATAATGCCGGATGAAGCAGATCAGAAAAGATATGTAGTAGAAAAAACAACTGCCGCTACTCTAGACTATGCAGCTGTGATGGCTCAGGCTGCGAGAGTATTCAATAAGTATAAAAAAGAACTTCCTAAATTCTCTGAGAAATGTTTATACGCTAGTAAAAAGGCGATGGAATGGGCAACTAAAAACCCTTCTGTATTATATGATCAGGCTAAAATAAGTGAAAAATTCCCTGCTATTGTTACCGGAGCTTATGACGACAAGAATGTTGCTGACGAATTTCAGTGGGCCAATATAGAATTGTTCGTATCTACAGGTGATCCTGTGTATTATCAAAATGCCAAAGTAAAAGAGAACCTGGCTTCTTTTAACCTACCGGACTGGCAGTCTGTTAATACACTTGGACTTATTTCTCTTAGCCGCTTCTCTAAAACTCCGGACCATGAAGCTGTAAAAAATGCGCTTCTTAAACTTGCAGACGTTTATAAGAACCATGCATTAACTGAATCTGCATTTGGAGTTCCAATGGGGCAAAACAAAGGACACTTCACCTGGGGAAGCAATTCATTTGCGGCCAATCAGGGTGTAATATTGTTACAGGCATATAGTCTTACTAAAAATCATGCTTATCTAAATGCTGCAATTTCTTCTCTTGATTATCTGCTTGGAAGAAATGGTACAGGCTATTCATATGTAACAGGATTCGGGAAGAAATCTACCATGTATCCGCATCATCGTCCATCACAAGCTGATGGTATTGAAGAACCTATTCCAGGATTCCTTGCCGGAGGCCCAAATCCTCAGATGCAGGATCAAAATGATTGTCCTGGATCCAACTATTCCTCTACACTTCCTGCTAAAGCGTATCTGGATCATGTATGCAGCTATGCCTCTAATGAAATTGCCATCAACTGGAATGCTCCTCTTGCTTATCTGACGCTTTCTATTGAAGCATTTATGAATGAAAAAAGCAGTATCATACTTAATAATGATGCAGAGTAATAGTATAAATTAGATATTTAATTCTCCTTTCAAATTTAATGTACCTCATCCCTTCTCCAGAAGAGAAGAGAACAGTCGACGAAGAGATTCGGAGATTTAAAATTGATGTAGTTAATAACAGATACATTAAAGTCTCTCTCCTTCAGAAGAGGAAATTTGGGTGAAGTCTTAATCAATTTACAAAACAATTAAAGAAAGTTCTTTAAGACCTATAAGGGATAATCCTTATAGGTCTTTTAATATAATCAATCCATCAATTAAATACGAATGAATAAATTAGTTTACCGTCTTTTCTTTTTTTCATTTATAATCATTTCCAATTCTTTAAAAGCTCAACAGGAAACTTTAAAAATAAATGATCTTGAATACCTTGAAATGACCGGCCTCAATGTAATGCTGGCTCATGACTTCTACCCTGAAAGCCACCAGGGAGGAGTTGGTATTATTCAAAATGGCCTTAGAATAGGCACCAATGGAGACCTAAGACTTGAGCCTACTCCTGGTCAGTGGCAGCCAGTTCCTAAGGTAGGCAAACGCATGGTTGACAGAAATAAAAATGAGATCAGCGTACGTATGGAATATCCTGATCATGAGAAGAACAGAAAAGGTTTTAACCCCATCATTTATCCTGACCTTAATTTTTCCTATACCTTAAAAATCAAGCCGGAAGGCAATGCTGTAAGAGTTATTGTAGATCTAGATGAGCCTTTACCAAAAGAATGGATAGACAAAGTCGGTTTTAACTTTGAATTGTTTCCGGGTATTTTGTTTGGCAAATCCTATTATATGGATCAAAGCTTTGGGATATTCCCAAGACAGCTCAATGGACCGGGCTTTATAGATCAGGATAAGCAATACCAGACCACTCCTATGGCCGAAGGAACCAAACTTGTAGTGGCTCCTGAATCTGACCTCCAGAGATTGGTTATTGAAAATCTCAAGGGAAACAAATTACAGCTGATTGATGGAAGAGCCCAACATAACAATGGCTGGTTTGTGGTAAGATCACTGGTTCCGGAAGGAGCTACCAACAATGCCATTGAATGGCTTATCACTCCGCATGCCATAGCAGGCTGGAAATATGAACCTGTAGTGCAGATTTCACAGGTAGGATACCATCCTGCTCAGCAAAAAGTAGCAGTAGTAGAGCTTGACGCTTCAGAAACTCAAAGGTATCCTGTAACACTTTATCGTATCGGAGAAAACGGAACAATGGTTAAAGTTCTGGAAACAACTCCTAATGACTGGGGAAAATTCATTCGTTACAAATACCTGAAGTTTGATTTTACTTCCGTTCAGCAGCCCGGCATGTATGTAGTAAAATACAATACCTATACTACCGAACCATTTCAGATCAGCAAAAGCGTATTTAAGAGAAATGTATGGCAGCCCACACTGGAGACTTTTCTTCCTGCTCAGATGTGTCACATGAAAGTAAACGACAGATACAAAGTATGGCATGGCTTCTGTCACCTTGATGATGCACGTATGGCACCAACAGATATCAACCACTTTGATGGTTATCAGCAAGGAAGCTCTACTTTGTGCAAACATGCTCCGGGAGACAGAGTGAGCGGACTTAACCGAGGGGGCTGGCACGACGCAGGAGACTTTGATCTAAGAGTAGAATCTCAGGCAGAAACAGTTCATGGACTTTCGCTTGCATACGAACTCTTTAAAACAAACTATGATAATACAAGCATAGATCAGGTAAATAAAATAACCGAAATCCACCAGCCAGATGGAAAAGCGGATATGCTTCAGCAGATAGAGCATGGGCTATTATCCATTGTAGGAGGATATGAATCATTAGGAAGATTATACAGAGGTATTATTTGTCCGACACTAAGACAATATGTATTACTTGGCGATCCGGCAAACATGACAGACAATAAAGATTATGTAATCAATACCTCCGCAACAGAGCCTAAAGTAGGTTATCCCGGATCTGCTGACGACCGATGGGTATTTACAGAAAACAATCCTGAGAGAGAGCTTAATACTGGTGCCGCTTTAGCTTCTGCTTCAAGAGTGATGAAAGGATTCAACGACACCCTTGCAGCAAAAAGTCTTGCCATAGCTCTGGAACTCTGGAACAGGACCAAAGAAAGTGATCCTTTACATCGAGTTAAACTGGCAAATGAATTATTGATCACAACCAAAGATAAAAAGTATGCTGACTTTCTCATTGCCCACACGGACCTTATCAGCAAGAATATAGAGCAGACGGGTTATGTAATAGGAAGAAGTTTTTCTCTTATAAACAATAAAAAATATAAAGAGAGTATACTTAAAGCCGTGAAAGCATTCCGTGCGAAGGTAGATGAGCAGGAAAAGAAAAATCCTTATGGCATCCCTTATGAGCCTTATATCTGGGGAGCAGGTTGGGGGATACAGAATTTTGGAGTTCAGCAGTATTTCCTGCACACCTCGTTTCCGGATATATTTCCCGATATCTATATGCTTCATGCCATGAACTTTATTCTTGGCTGTCATCCGGGTTCCAATACATCTTCCTTTGCTTCAGGCATAGGTTCAAAATCACTGACGGTAGCATACGGATTCAACAGAGACGACTGGTCCTATATACCAGGAGGAATTGCTTCCGGAACAGCGCTGATCCGACCAGACTATCCTGAGCTTCTGGAGTGGCCTTATTTATGGCAACAGACAGAATATGTACTAGGAGGCGGCACAACTGATTATCTGTTTCTGATATTGGCAGCAGATGCGCTTCTGGAAAAGAAGTAAGAATTAATTTCCATCATAAATCCTTCTTTTTAATAGAGAGAAGGATTAAGCCTTTTAAGTTTTAAGCTTTATATAAAGCGAGATTTACTTTCAACTTTCAGCTTAAAAAAATTGAACAGGTAGTTCATGCGTGTCAATGAACTACCTGTATTTATTAGTATGAAACTAAAACAGCACCCTTCAATTCGAATTATTTTACAAGAGTCTCATGCAAGCAAAGGATATTGCCTTCAGAATCCTTAAACCAGGCGGCTTTGTCATTTTCCATGACAGCCACATGATCTTTATTGGTTTTCAGATTTAAGTCAGGCATATCGTAATCTTCAAAGACTACCCCTTTGCTTTTGAGACCATTGATCTCATTTTCGATCTCCTTCACCTCAAACGTCATCACTGTGTGATCCGCTTTAGTTGGCTTTGGCCTTTCATAAACTGTAATTTTAACACCATTGGCGTCCAGCACCATCATGTCCTCATAAAATTCCTCGATCGTTAAACCAAGTTTATTTTCATAAAACTCCTTAGCCCTGTTGATATCAGTGGCTGGTAACGTCGTTAGTACCGGAACATTATTTAACATCTCTTCTCCCCTCCAATAGTTTAACCTCTACTATTTTAACATTACCCTGATCTGACTGTTCACAATCTTAGCATAACCATTCAATTTCAACCAGATACAAGATGCTTTTTTTTTGTATTCATCACAAAAATGAATACTTTCAATTAAAAATTCACAACTAGCCATGTTGCAGGAAAGTAGTCCTTTAAAAGATCAGCCTATTGAATCTACCTTAACAAAACTGGATAAAATAATAGCTTCTTGGGAGAAAGGCAGGAACAGGAACGCATACTTTGCGGCTTTTTATAAAAGTATATCTATCGGAATAAAAAATGCCATCGATAATAAAAAGTTTGAAGATAATTTGCGTATGACTGAGTTCGTAAGAGTTTTTGCCAACTTTTACCTGGATGCTTTTGAAAAATATCACAATAATACCCTAGAGTCTGATAGTCCCTGGTTCAATGCCTTTGAAACAGGGAAAAAGAAACATACCATCCTTCAGCACCTGCTGCTTGGAGTAAATGCACACGTTAATTATGACCTTTCCAATACCTGTGTAGCCATAGCTCCCGGTAAAGAGATTATCAATCTTAGTAAAGATTATTTCAAAATAAATCAAATACTTTCCGCTGCTATTGTCCAGCTAGAGAAGGATATTTTCTATTTATCTCCTGTCCTGGGAACCCTTGCGAAAATGATTCCCAAGCTGGAAAGAAAACTATTAAACTTCAGCGTATCTGTAGCAAGAGCTAAAAGCTGGGAATGCGCCTGCATCCAGGCTATGTCAGACGAAAATGGAAAAACAGAAGCAAGAGAAGGTAGTAAAGCAATGGCAAAAGAAATAGGTAACCGAATCATGAACCCCGGTATACTTGCAAACATTGTAGTATTTTTTATGATGATTACAGAGGTAAGAGGAATGAAAAAAAATATTGAGGTGCTTGAAATGTAAGAAAAGAACCTCCATGTTCTACTGATGCCTTCGCTTAAAGCGAAGGCATCAGTTTTTGTTAGAAAAGCTTCTGATCAGATCCAAAGTTAAATGATCAAGATCCGGCAAGATTGAATCTGCAATCACAAACCTCTTATCCCCGGAAAGACTTTCATCCGGTATGGCTACGACTTTCATTCTGGCTGCTTTACCTGCTATCACTCCGTTTACAGAATCTTCTATAACAAGACATTGATGTGGATCTATTCCAAGCTTACCTGCGGCGGTAATAAATACTGCCGGATGAGGTTTACCGAAAGGTTCCGTTTCGGCAGAACATATTGCATCAAAATATTCCCTTATCTCGAGTTTATCTACCACGACACTAATAATTCTCATCGCAGAAGAAGAAGCAAGTGCGATTTTATAGTTTTGTTCCTTCAACAATTTTAAAGAGCGCTTCACCCCTTTCAGATCATTTCCGTTCGCTTTGATTTCATCGATTACAGTCTGAATGATATCTTCAGTCACTTCATCTTTGTTTTTTCCCTGCCAGGGTTTTCTATCATACCAATAGTCCGTGACCTCATTAATTCTATAGCCCATCGTGAGATTGCACATTTCTGTTGTCATCATAAGACCTACTTTGGCAAATGCTCTTTTTTCTGCAATTTTCCACAGAGGTTCAGAATCAATAAGAATTCCATCCATGTCAAATATGACAGCTCTGATCATAGTCATGTTTACGAGTTTATACTGCCAATTTACAACTTATTTAATAGCTAAAGATTCTTATCTTTGGCAAACAGCAGGTAGCTCTATTGGTTTTAGAAGGATGACACTTGCTATAATCACTATTATCACAATGAAAATCAGAATTTTATTTTTACTAATTACAATTCTCATTTCCTGTAAAACAAAGGAAAAATATTTACAGACGAAGAGCAAACCTGTCGAAACATCAAAAACCAAATCCAAACCAATATTATCTGAAGACAGCCTCGATATAATGATCGGGCAAATGATCCTTGTCGGTTTGAATGACAGGACCGTTTTACCTGCAAATGATTCTTTAAGAAAAGAATTAAGGGCAGGCAAAATTGGCTCCGTTATCATTTTTGAAAAAAACATAAGTAAAACAAAGTCTGCAGAAACGCTAAAAAAACTTATTGCAGATCTTCAGGCGGAAGCTCCTATTCCTCTTTTTGTCACTATTGATGAAGAAGGCGGGAAAGTACACAGATTAAAAGAAAAGTATGGGTTTGTAAAAATGCCTTCCGCCCAATACCTTGGAAATCTTAATAATCCGGATTCAACATTGTTTTATACCAGAAATCTTGCAAAAGAGCTTAAAGGACTGGGCATCAATCTCAACTTTGCTCCAGATGTGGATCTCGGCCTTAACAAAGAAAACCCTGTGATCTACAAAGCCGGAAGAAGTTACTCTGCAGATCCGGAGATTGTTACCAAACAAGCCTTATTAAGCATAGAAGGTCATCATGACTTCGGGGTAAAAACCATTTTAAAGCACTTTCCGGGGCATGGCAGTTCATCTGTAGATTCTCACCTGGGAATAGTAGACATCACCAATCAGTGGAAGATTATGGAGATCTGGCCATACAGGGATATTATCAGATCCGGGAATTGTGATGCTGTAATGACTGCACATATTATCAATTGCCATCTGGACACCTCATGCCTTCCTGCAACTTTATCCAAGCCCATCATCAATGGTATACTGAGAGATTTACTTCAGTTTGACGGAGTTGTATTCTCAGATGATATGCAGATGAATGCCATAAGTAAAAACTATGGACTAGAAAACGCTATTAAGCTTTCAATCAATGCAGGAGTAGACATCTTACTTTTTGGTAACAACGTTCATCTTGAAGACAGAATCAGTGCAACTCAGATTCATGCTGTTATTAAGAAGCTTGTCAAGTCAGGAGAAATCAAAGAAAGCAGAATTGAAGAGTCATTCAGAAGAATAATGGCACTTAAGGATAAAAAATTTAACTAGATGACAAAGAAAATTATTCTTGTAACAGGTGCCACATCCGGCTTTGGAAAGGCAATCGCTGAGAAATTTGCATCTGAAGGCTGGAACTGTATTATTACCGGAAGACGTAAAGAACGCTTAAAGGTGCTAAAGGAGGAACTTGAAGAAAGATATGGTGCCTCTGTTCTGGCTTATGACTTTGATGTTACAGATAAAGATCAGGTATCTTATACTGCTACCGGCATCCCTGAGGAATGGAAATCTATTGATTTACTTGTAAACAATGCAGGAGGTGCAATGGGCAGAGACAACTTCGCTGATGCAGATTTAGTGGACTTTGACTTTATGATAGATACTAATATCAAGGGATTGCTGTATGTAACCAAGGCAATTGTTCCCTACATGATCAGAAACAACAAAGGCCATATTATAAACATAGGCTCCATAGCCGGGAAGGAAGTTTATGAAAACGGAAATGTATACTGCGCTGCAAAACATGCCACAGATGCCATCAGCAAAGGCATGCGCATAGATTTACTTAAGCACAATATAAAAGTAACAGCAATACATCCAGGGGCAGCGGAGACAGAATTTTCCCTTGTTCGTTTCAAGGGAGATGAAGATAAAGCTAAAAAGGTTTATGAAGGATATATGCCTTTGCGAGCAGAAGACATCGCTGACATAGTATACTATTGCGCCTCATTACCGGCACATGTCTGTATTAACGATCTGGTTGTAACACCGACAGCACAGGCGAATTCGTACCACCTTTTTAAAAGCTGAAAGCGAAAAGCCTAAAGTTTAAATCGTTTCTATAAGATCTAAAGAAGGAAAAATATAAAATTTAATCTTTGTCATTTGAAATAGTTACGGATTAAGAAATAACCTAGCAATAGCAACTTTTCGCTTAAAGCTTTCAGCTTTTAGCTTTTAATCACACTTAACTTCCTCTTTCCCATTTTTATCCCCCAACAAAATAATGAATCCCAACTCCAGATACATCAAATTTTTCACTTCCTCATGGGAATATACGACATAGTTGAACCGGGCGAAGGCGCCTACACCTATCTCTGATTTTTTTATGGGTGCTAATATGCCAATCTCCGGACTTATTCCAGGTCTGAATGATTTATCCTTAAATTCGACAGGACCAAACCACTTCTGATAATCCATCACATAGACCCCAAGACTGCCACCTGCATAGGGTATGAAAGATTTACCCTTCACAGGGTAGTAAAAAGCATTAAGCACCACAGGCAAGGTACTCATATACCTTGTCTGGATAGCAGAAACAGTTCCCTTATCAGTCTGAAAACTCTGACGGTCAAGAACTGCTTTTACATTATTCCATCCGATGCGAAATCCAAAGGAATAATCTTCTTTGAAAAAATGCCTTAAATCGATATGAAATCCATCATAGTATTTTTTATCTATGAACTCATTGAGTGTCCCGACCGCTTGACCTGCAGAATAATTATATAAAAACAAATTCCTGTATTGAGCCCTTGTCTCTATATTTGCAAGAGTAATACAACACACTATACAAATCGATTTTAATATACTAGTCCACATTTTCTGAAAGTATAAAATGTTGAAAGGCAATTTGTAAGTAATAAACAAAGTACCAATGATCCGTCACATAGTAAATTCACACAAAACATTGCTTTTAGTTATATCTATTGGCTTTAAGCTTTCAACTTTATACTTTTAACTTAAAACTTATTTTCCATCCTTTAAATACGGCGATTGCTGAAACAACACATTAATACCTGTTATCACCCTTTGTGGATTAGCTACAAGGGAATCATTAGCTGAACCTGCTATAATGCCATTCCAGATTACATTAAGCTTTCCTGCTGATGGAGCATTTTTCAAATCAAGCATATCAATAGTCAGGCTTCCTACATCAAAAGAATAAAAACCAAAATTATCAGGGGCCGAATATTGATACCCGGGGAAACCAAACTCGCTGGAAGAAGCATACCCAAATACTCCTGGCCCAAACAAAGTGGGAGAATAAGAAAGAGGAACTGATTCCTTAAACCTTAATACAGAAGCAACCACTGCGACGTCCGGATTCTGACTTTTGTTGACTTTTGCAAATCCATAATTCTGAAGGTTGGAATCGATAGTTTGAATGATCAAACGCTCGGTCAGATAATCTTTATTGATGCTGACTGTATCTTTTATGATCAATTGAAGCGTATCAAGAAGAAAGTATGTTTTATAATCAGAAAAATTAGCCGAAGCGTCCCTGTTTGATATATATAAATCCTTTTGAAAAGGTTCCAGATCATTCACAGGATCAGGGTCTTTACAGGCATTAACCGTAAAAAGGATGCCTGATAAAAAAAATATTTTCCAGCCTGAAAATTTTATGACCTGCATGAATTATACCTTGATAAGAATAAATACAACAGGTATAGAGTAAAAGATGTTTAATCATCGACCATCTGATTTTAAGGGTGAAAACTTTTCAATAGAGTTGTCAAGGTCTAACAGACTCTTATCCCCCACTCTGATCACCCCTCTTAAAGGCCTGTCGAGGTCGATAATCACCATGAATACCAGAATTATCAGAAAGATTAGGCTGTAGGAAAAAATAAACTTCCTGTTATTTTCCAGTCCGCAACCGAAGCCCAGAGTAAATGTACTGATGGTAGACAGCAAAATCATAAGGTAAAGGATGATCTCCGGCACATGATTGAGCTGAACGGCATATCTTTCTGCAGACAGATCAATCATTTCGTTTAGTGTACTCAGGAATAGTGAGGAGTTCCAGTTATTATTCAATACAGCATTGTTTGAAGCCATTCTCCAGATCTTTAACTGCACAATTTCAGAACTGTCAATAATGGTACTCATCTTATTACGATCGGTAGTACGATCGTACATAAGGCGGTAATCCACATATTTTTCAAGGAGAGCATAAATTTCAGGCTTTATGGAATCCGGCAAAAGTGATACCCTGAGATAAGTCGTTCCTATGGCATTAGACTCTTTAAGAATAGCTAGTTTTCTGGAATCAAACCTTGAAGCGGCCATTGAAAATGTAAAAGCAAACATAATTCCCAGCAAACCCAAAATACCACCCTGTATCGCACCGATATCTTCGTCTTTTCCCCCTTTCCGCACATGTCTTTTAAACCCCAGAAAATAGCCGAGCTCAAAAAATATTGCCAGTATAATAACCAATACCAGAGCGATGATCCACTCATCCACATAGTACAAATACTCATTTTGCATATAAAGCCTATTTGCTAATATGCAACCAGGCTTAGAATCTTTTGTTTGAGTAGGATTACTGACTAATAATAGTCAATAAGCTACCACTCTGAGTTACATTAAATTTAGGGATATTAGGGCTTGGCGTACCGTATAAAAATCTTCCATGAATGTCGAATTCACTACCGTCGCAGGAACAGATAAAATGATTGGAAATGGATGAATAGCTTAATCCGCACCCATCATAAGTGCATGAATTTGAAAATGCAATGTAAGAGTTGGAGTAACTCACAATGATCGCACCATTGCTAACTACAGAGCCTCCTGGCATTCTTAGAGCCGAATTGGTATTCTCATTCAGATCCAGGGTAAAATTCACATAAGGATTTGGATTGTCTCTTTTGCAGGAAGACAATATATTTCCGATGAATAAAAATGAAAATGTCAGGATTATAGCTTTTAAAAAATTTAGTCTTTGCATCTTGAATTAAATTTGGCTGTAAAGATAACATTAAAACTAAAATTTTATTTCATATTAGCTTTAACCGAAAGGCTACCATCAGTTAACTCTCTGACAAATAACACCAATCCTATAAAACATATAATAACACAGGGGTAGTGTATAATGCCCCTGTGTTATATTCCAAATTACATTTTCCAGCTTCAAAACGCAGGTTAAATATTCAATACAGACATTCAATCTAATCTAACCAGGAAGAGGTGATCTCCGCAATTCCCAACACCCCAACAACATACTGATTAACAGAACAATAACAAATACACTCACCCTAAAGCCCCTCAACAAGGTATTTTCCATTCGTTTTTGGAAAAATTCTTTACTATCAAACTTAAAATCGCCGTGCCTAAAACACTAAAAATTCTTTAATTTGCTATAAATTTGCATAAGTAAAGAGGGTACTAAAATAGCGGGGAAATCAATTTAATTTCCGGTCTATAACTCAGGACACAAATTCTTAAATGAATATTAACCTGGACTTCTTTTTTGGTCAGACACATAAAGTGAATATATAACATAAATCTCAAAATGCTTACGGTAGAAAAAAATAGGTGGAACATGTATGACTGCCCTACATGATGTAATGAAAAACATCGTATTATATGGCAGAGAAAAGGAAAACCTTTATAACAGAATTTTTGTTGTTTCCGCTTTTTCCGGAGTCACCAACTGGCTGCTGGAAAATAAGAAAACAGGAGAACCCGGAGTTTACCATCATATTACCCAACAAAAGGACTTCCACAAACCTTTAAAGGAAACTACTGAAAAGCTTCAGGAGATCAATAAAAAATACGTTGACCTTGGTCTTGACCTTAAATTGGCTGATGAATACATCGCCAATAAAATATCTCAGGCCGAAAAATTCCTTGAGAACCTGGCTAACGTGCTTGCTTCGGGGTATGTAAGCAGTGAAAACATTCTTCAGGCTTCAAGAGAGATTCTTGCATCTCTTGGGGAGTCTCATTCAGCATTTGTATTTGCAAACATTCTTCAGAAGCATGGCATCAATGCAACGCTTATCGATCTCGGAGGATTTGATGATCACTATCCTTTCACCATAGATCAGCGCATTGAGCACTCCTTCAAAGACATAGATTTCTCCAAAACCATCTGCGTTGTTACCGGCTATACAAAAGGTACAGAAGGTATTATGAGAGAATTCGACAGAGGATATTCTGAAGTTACTTTCTGTAAGATCGCAGTTGCTGTAAAACCTCAGGAAGCAATCATTCATAAAGAATACCACTTATCTTCTGCAGATCCTAACATCGTTGGCGTTGAGAACTGTATCCCTGTCTGCAACACCAACTATGATGTAGCGGATCAGCTTGCAGATGTAGGAATGG
Organism: Sporocytophaga sp.; assembly: GCA_024707265.1. GTDB lineage: Bacteria > Bacteroidota > Bacteroidia > Cytophagales > Cytophagaceae > Sporocytophaga. The sequence continues at coordinate 213,564 of JANQAB010000006.1, forward strand.
AAGCTATTCACCCTAAAGCATCTAAGCCTCTTGAAATGATGGGCATTGATCTTAGAATAAAAAATGCTTTTGAACCAGAGCATCCGGGTACTTTAATTACAAGAGAATATATTTCTCCAAAGAAAAAAGTGGATGTGATCACTGGAACTCCTAAGGCTGTAATCATTGAGATCTTCGATCCTCTTATGGTAGGCGCAGTAGGTTCTGACCTAAAGATCATGCAAAAGTTCGAATCTTTTAAAGTGAGCTATATATTCAAAGCTACAAGTGCCAATAGCATCTCTATGGTAATCTGGGAGAAAGACTTTAAACAAAAGCTGGTTGATGAATTAGAGAAAGAATATCAGAAAGTAGCGGTTGAAAAAGTAGCAATCGTTTGTATGATCGGCTCTAACATGGATCAGCCGGGAGTACTTGGAAAAGCTGCCAATGCATTGGCTGAAGCAAATGTAAATATTAAGAGTGCAGGTTTCTCCCTTAGAAAAGTAAACCTTCAATTCATTGTAAACCGTGAAGACTTTAACAAAGCTATCATTGCGTTGAATAAAACAATGTTCTTTGAGCCTGCTGTTGCGGAAAGTGTGAAATAAGCAGAAAGCGGAAAGTTAAAAGTCGAAAGTTAAAAGTTAAAGCACGATCTGAATGGGTCGTGCTTTTTCATTAAATAAATAGTTTTATATTAATCTTTATAAGGGGTTATATTCTTTCATGAAACAATACTTCATAAAATACAAGAAGCTTATTCCTGTTGTTATTCTAACATTTTTTTCAGCTTCTTCCGTCATTTCGGCCCTTTTGAATATGGAGGAATGGGGTAATCATTTCCACCTTACAATAAAGCAATATGGAGCATTCGTTGTTTTGACAATAAATTATATTGCTTTTTTCAAGTACAGGACTTACTACAAATACATTTTGTTAATTTCCTTATTATTGGGGTTTGGAAATTTTGTAAATTTCACATCTAATGAAATCACAGGGTTTATCAAATTGAATTCAATTAAATTACACTATCAACCCTTTATTTTTTTAGTCTGCCTTATAACTTATCTCTTCAATTTTAAAAGGATTAACGAATCTTTGATACAAACTTTCAAATCTGCTCCTGAAATTGCCGCTAAAAAGGAAATAGCAGATTATTCAGAACAATTTGAAAAATTCAAAATGCTGTATTCTAACTACACAGATGAGCAACTACAGACCATTATTACGGAAGGGAAACACATCAGTCAAGCAATCAATGCTGCAAGACAAATTCTAAATGAAAGAAAATCCATTCAAGATAAGTCAAGCTGAATTCCTTTTTCCTTATCTACTCCTTCCCTTTACTCTTTCGCTTTGTCAAAATTCTTTGTATATGATGCATAACATCCGGAGGAGTGGGAACAATAAGATCATATCTTAAGGCTAATAGCTTTATAATGTAGGTTGCTACTACTCCGATTGTTTCACTTACGATTATCTCAAAACCAAATAGCTTTATAAATACCATATAGACTAATCCTCCAAAAAGTGATGCAAGAGTATGCGGATGGCCTGGCAATAGAATTATCGGAGTTTCCCTTGACAATACATCTCGCAATAATCCTCCACCGGTAGCCGTAATTACCCCCAGGAATAGTGCAGGTAATACGGACAGATCGTTAAGAAATGCACGTTGCATTCCTGCTATTGTGAAAAAGCCAAGAGAAAAAGCATCAACATGCCAGATTACTTTTTGTAACCGGTCTATTAACGTTCCAAAAAACATCCCTATAAATGTTGCTGACAGAATCGTAATGAGATAGCTTTCATACTTAATCACCAAAGGAGGTCCATCACTAATCAAAACATCTCTTAATATACCTCCACCCACCCCGGATGCTATCCCGATAATCATTACGCCAACAATATCAAAATTTCTCCTGAGGGCATGCAGTACACCGGAAAGGCAGCCCGATGCAATTGCCAGGAACTCTATTACAATAAAGCTATTTTCCCACATCCTCTTTTGAGGTTTTAAAGTAATATCATAAAAACTAAATCTGTCCAGCAAAGCAAGTACAGATTCTTCAGATATTCCTTATTAACCTCTTAATCGGGTCTTAGTTAATATTCAAGCAATTAATTATTCCATTGAAAACTTAATTAATACCATTCTATTAATTGTCCTTCAAAAGGAAATTCATATTTCTCCTTAAAATATTTAATCCATGAATCTACCGTTGGAAATCCCACCTTTCTGGCCACTCCTTCAACCCTTTCATCAGAAAGCCTACGGCCATTCAGTTTAAATAAAAAAGTTCCTTCATCCTCTTCAATCCTAATATCCCAGACATTTTTACAAACAGCTTCCCTTAGTTTGATCGCATGTCTTGTCCTGAGTCCCGTATACAATTGTAACTTTTCTCCTTTATTAAAAGGGTGTTTCCTCATTTTTCTTATTGTAAAGTTTTTTGAACCGTCTTTCACTGACTTTACAAATTCGGATCTAGCGAAATTAATGAGTGTCATAAGCCCGGACTTTTGAAGTTATATAAAGTATAACTAAACACTAAAATCTATCGTTCAGCAAAACAGGAAAGGGAATGTTTAATATCCCCTTTCCATATTATTTTTAGAATAAATAGGTTATTCCTGCCTTAATGAATAGTGGCGTTCCTGGAGTAAAATGAATTTCTGTAACGGGTTCACTCTCCCCTCTCAACATTGATTCAGTGGCAAACTGCGCTTCTTTCCATTTTTGATTGAACAAGTTTTCTGCTGATAGAGCAATCTGAAATCTATCCGCAGTATAATTTACTACTGCGTCCATAATAAAATATCCTTGTGCTACAATAGAATTATCCTCTGCTGCAGGCCTTTCTCCAAGGTAGCGGTACCTCAGGCTTGCATTAAACCCTTTAAGGTTCCGGATGCTAAGTCCTGCAATACTTGATAATTTTGGAGCTAAAGGCAGGTAACCGGTTTCATTAGAAATATCTGTAAGCCTCGCCTTACAGTAATTAAAATCAAAATCAAAAAACAACCATTTATTCAATTGTCCTCTGGCACTCAGATCAAGACCATATCGACGGCTTCTTCCTTCGGAACCTATTGTACCATCATCCCCTGTATAAGTGTACTCTGTATCCATTGTTAGTAACCATAAGGCCGGATTGATAATAATCCTGTTGCCAACTTTCAGATTGGTTCCCAGATCAAGTCCATAAGCAGCCGGAATTTTATTACGGACGGAATCCATTATTGCTACTCTGGTATCATTGGAATGAAACCCTTTGCCTGCACTAAGATATACTTGAGCTCCTTGTGTAAGATTATAATACAGGTTGATTTTTGGACTGAATACATTCAGACTTCGTGATTTGCCAAGAGTATCGGAAAGCCTGTCATTGTATCGGAAAGTAAAAGCATCATATCTCAAACCAATATTCAGGGTAACTTTAGAAGAAAGATAAAATGACTGATCTACATACACATTAGCATTAGTCTCGTCAATATCGCCTTTCTTTATATCATTGAGTACTCTCCTTCTTACGGTATGAGCCAGGCCAATATCTCTGATATTATCATCCCTGAGACCAACACCTGCAACGGTGGATGCTTTTATTCCCAGCATCTCATAGCTCTTTGAATAGGAACCATTGTATCCGAAAATATTCCTTTCCTCATACTGAAAAATTTCATCTCCATTTAGTGTATCATCTTTGAAGAAGGTGAAATTCGAGTACAGTTTAAACTTATAGTTTATTCCATAAATCTGATTTCTAATAACTGCTCCATCATTCAGTGTTTTTACCAAAGAAAGATTGGCATTGCTTCTTGAAGTATTACCTCCTTCTGTGGGATCAATGGCTCCATACCAGGATATGAGTCCGTTTCTTACCGCCCGTTCAGGGATTTGTCCTGAAGCGTCCCATCGGCTTGAAAACGTTGAAAGCGAAAGACTAAGACTTGAAGAACTATTCAGGTCTGCGGTATACTTACCCATGATATTCAACCGGTCAAAGTTCTGCGGATAGACAAAATATCCCTTAGTTGCCACAAACTCAGATGCCACATAAGCATTCTGCCTTCGTGAGTTTGTCGAATCCGTTTTATCGAGCAACTTGAGCATCGACAGGCCTCTGTAAGTATTAAAATTTCCTGCTTCAAACTTCACTACATTCTTTTTCAGATAATTTAGAGTCTGAAACCGGACAGCTCCGGCAGTATTAAAATTGCCGGTTCTGGCATCGTACGTGCCTTTGGAGAAGTCCATCCCTTCTATTGTTTCAGGGATTACAAAATGTAGATCCGCATATCCCTGACCGTGAGCTTGAGAAACCATATTTACAGGCATACCATCAACTGAAATGGTAACATCCGTACCATGATCCACATCAAAACCTCTAATGAATATCTGTTCTGCTTTTCCCCCTCCGGCATGTTGAGCGATAAACAAACCAGGTACAAGCCTTAGCAGATCTTGTGTGGTTTGGGTTGGTCTTAAACGAAAGTCTATTGCATTGAAATAATTTATTTCTTTGTGTGGGGACACGGTAATCTGATTGATCTGAAGAAACCCCTCATCCATTCTTATGGTTACAGATCTTGTCTCATTCTCATTTACCGACAATTCCAGAGATTTAGATTTAAAGCCTAACATGGAACATTCCAGATGATATATACCCGATTCCAATCTTCTAAATTCAAAAGCTCCGCTTTCATCACTTAAAAGCATCGAATTATTCTCCCTTAGAATAATCACTGCATTACTCAAAGGCTCTCCATTTTTGGAGTTAACTATCCTGCCTTTGATGATACCATGAGCAAAAGCAGGACAGCCCAGCAAAATGAATATTGCTGTAAAAAACATGTATTGTTTCATTGTAATTCAATTAATGATAAGAATATAATTCTCCCTATCTCCATTGTAAAGAATGGATAGAGCCTGATCCACATGGATCATTATTTAATTCCGGGCAAATCATTACCAGGCAGCGTCAAAAAAACACCGCATATTTTTAATTTATTTAACCAGAAGACAAAATTTACAAAAGGGTATATTCCGGAGGAGGTGAAGGAGGACCTTGGTTATAGATTAAAAAGAAGTTATTACTCCCTGAAAAATATGTTCCTGAAAGACTCTCGTTTAAATAAAAATCATATTGGTAATAAACACCAGGATACCATTGAAACTTGAACGATTTCTTTTCTCCTTTTTTTCTTCCACCAGAAGCTGATTCTTCTTTCTGATTTTTTAATCCGAAATGCTCCAGTACATCATGGTCATGTGCAAGATTATCACCTTCCTGTACCTCCTTTACTGCCTTTTCATCATGAGAAGATTCGGAGTAATGATCTTGTCCCTCAGATGAATGATGATGTATATGATGTTGATCTTTAGAATGATGATCAGCTCTATGAGTATGACCATGTTCATCCCCTGAATGATGAGAATGATGACCATGACCATGATCATGATGATGTACGTGACTATGATTGTGAAACGGGTTAGGAATATGGTGCAATAGACTGTGAATACTCCTAAGGGTATCCTTGAGTGAAATGACAGCTATACAACTGATGATCAGAAATATGGATATAAAGCGCTTCAAATTACAAACTACTTACGTAGTAAATATAACACTACATAAGTAATAATAAAAAAAAATAAATTCTGTTAATTCTACTTTACCTACTTACTTAAAAAAGTGAAAGTAGAACAGAAGCCTCTGAGTCTTAACTTTACCATACAAATATAAGGGCTACAAAATAGCATTTTGAGCACGTCATCAGGAATATTTAAAAGCAGAAAGAAAACATATCTTCTAATTGATAGGGCTGGTTTCCGAAAGAAACGATGATAATTAGTGTTTCATTAATTTACGAAGATTATTTTTCACTGGAGAGCATCTGACTTTATGCCTAAGACTTATTCAAATGAATAGCACTAAAAAGACGAATATTTCAGATCGTTTGTAAACCGTTAACTTAAGTCAAAACCTCCTATAATAATTGGGTCAGGTATTTAGTTCCTGTAAAGTAAATGAAAAGAAACTCAGGCATACTGATTTGTTACAATGTATCAATATTCCCCGTCAATGATTAATTTACCCTTCTATATATTACTCCTGAAAATTTGTATTTCAAAGAAACCTGAATTTTATTCATTGTAAAACTCCAATCATCATTAAAGTTATCTCGTTTTGCCCATTGATATTCTATTCCTGCCATCAGATTGTCTGTTGGAAAATAGAGTAAGTTAACACTGGCATACTGACCTTTGTGAAATGCATCATCATCCTGCTCATTAGTATTATGAATGTTTAACAATGAATAACCGATAGTTGTACTGAATTTCTTACTCCATGTATGTTCAAGAAAAGCTACCAAACTAATCATTGGTACAGGAACCGCTTTAACTGGTTTTGGAGAAGGAGTCAGATCATCTTTGAGTGCAACATCACTGGGAGCGTCGTTAATATAACTTTGTATTCCTCTTCCATATACAAACTGTCCTCTGAAAATATCCTTCTTTCCCAGGTTTAGATTGGTGCTTGCATTGAAGCCCCATCCCACTGTTCCACCAGACAAGTCCATCGAATCCTCATTCTGATCTTCCCACATAATTCTCCTTATAATTCCAGCTATTCTAACATAACCAAACTTTCCTATCTGACGATATTCAGCAGAGAAATCAGGAAGCGGAAATCTAGGTTTTATACTATCCAGCTCAATATTGCCTGCAAACTTTCCCGCATCCTGACTGGCACCTGGTCTTTCTAATGCAAAAGTCAACTGACTATTATCTTTTTTAATAGGCATGTAACGTATTTGCACGTTACGAAAAAAAACCATACCATTAGGCCCCCAGTAGTCCAATACGTTAGGAAACACATCAATATCCATAAAAGGGCTATGCGTTTGTCCTGCACCAAAATGACCCAATTCGCCATAAGCATGACGTAAACGAATGGTAGTTTGACCAGCATCCACACCCACTCCAAACATATCTATCTCAAAGATTGTCTTCATTTGCCCGAAACGAGTATTAAAATAATTTTTTACACCAAATCGTGATTGACGCGCAGAAAAAAAAAGTGTTACCGTTCGTTTGAAACTCATTTTTGAAAGCTGGTAATTTTGTTGGTCGTACAACATCATACCAGTCAGGATCTATTCGATCAAAATTGTATCCCCCATCACCCATTCCAAAGCCATATATCTGCATACTGTCGACATGCTCCTTCTTAGATGATGATTCAGAAGTAGGTGCTTTATCTTCCTGTGCCTGTAAAGAATGAATTAATAGAAGAAATAGCATAACTATAATGAAAGATATTCTCTTAAGGTTTTTCATTTTTAATATTCTTTAAATTAAATAATGAATGTTATTCATGATAGGTAGAATATAGATAATGGATGGTAAAGCAATTACAACTAAAATTTTATTTGGTTTTAATATTTATATGAGCTTGTTCCCATGCTCTTACGCTCTTTCTTGCCTGGTCAAAAACTCTTACATAATTCCCTTTGCATACTTTATCTTTTGTTTCTTTAGATAAAGACTTCCATAAGGGATCATACTGATAATATACTTGTAAATATTCTTTCTGATTATCGGGTGCAACCACATCCGTTCCAAAGAGAAATTTATCAGGGAACTGATTTATAAGAGTGGCCGTGGCACGAACAGTAGTATCATTTCTTACTATATACTTAGCCACTTCATCCCAGGAAATGTCAAAATGTACATGACTTAACTTTGGGTCATTTAAAATATCCCGAACTAATTGTATTTGATTTTTGCTCCTCAAAGTTGCTTCCTCTGTTGGTGAGCTTTGAACAGGATGGATGACTCTTCCCAATCCAATATGAGCCCAGATGATTGAAGTTTTAGGATGGCGTTTAAGAAGATCTTTCATTTGTTTAAAGTAAGCAGGCTCTTTATCTTCCTTAGCGAATGGTACGTCAATATCATTGTGAATTATAACAGCCAATCCTACTTCTTCTGCAAAACTAAAAATACTGTCTAATGCGGGATCTAATAAACTTGCTGCATCTCCTGCCACCTTGGGTGAAACAAACTCTTTATGAATAGTAAACTCTCCAATCCCGGAGAATACTCCCGGGAAGGTCAGTAATACTCGTTTTATATGATCAGCGGCATACATATCCGTAGGATTAAATCCTGTAATCATAGGATCGAATCGAGCTTGATGTTCCTTTGATAAAGATTTATAGATCATGGCTATGTAAGCATCAGTAAAGGAATAGTAATACAATGGAGCATCTGTTTCTAAATAATACTTTGGTGCATGATCGCCTGAAATTCTATAAGACCATTGTTGCTGAAGAGGAATACCGAACAAGGCTACCCTTTCTACTTTATCTCCCATAATATTTAAGAACTTACGTATATCAGTTCCCTTCTGAATGTAATTAGTGAGATGGAAATGAGAATCATTTAATTCATAATTTGTAGCTTGAGAAAGAGTGATTGTCTTAGCTGAAACATCCTTATACTTTAATATAGTTATGAATATGCACGTTGAAAACAGAGCTATTATAAAGTAAACTTTCCATTTATTAATATATGGTTTGGGCCTATTCATTCAAATGAATTTGAAATAAAATATTATTTAAAAGAAAATAGAACTAGCCTTTTATGCTAAAGAAACGAACTTGCATTAATCAACAAAAAATCCATTATCAGGTTCTTCCGTCCCCACATGAATTCAAATAAGCTTAAGTTATAGTATTTCCAGGTTCAATTCAGTAATGTCATTGTCTCTGTAGTGGACAAAGACAATGACGAGTGTAGTTCAAATAATTTATGGTCAAGTATAATTCAACACCATATTATCACTTACGCGCTGCGAATAGATTTAATTTCAGTTTATCGGATAAAAATTCAATTGTTTTTTGTGCTTTTACACTATTACCTGCTTTATCTAAAGGAGGTGCAAATACTGCAACTCCCATTTGTCCTGGAACTACAGAAATTATTCCTCCCCCTACTCCACTTTTTGAAGGCAAGCCAACTTTAAACATCCAATCGCCGGTAGTTTCATATAGTCCAGCAGTACTCATTATTGCTAATATTTGTGGGATATGTTTTGAGTCCACTACTTTCTCTTTAGTCAAAGGATTAACTCCATCATTAGCCAGCGTAGCGGCCATGACAGCAAGATCTTTCGCATTGACACCAAATGAACATTGTTTTGTATATACATCAAGAGCGATATCTGGATTATCATACAGCTTATTGTATGACTTCAATAGTAAGGCGATCGCTTCATTATGTTGATCTGTCGCAGCTTCCGATTTGTATAATTCATCAATAACTTTAAGCTCTCTACCAGCAAAGCGATTAAAGTTTTTTTGGACTTTAGCCCATTTTACCTCCTGGTTGTTTTTAGGATCCAAAAGACTAACTGTAGCTATAGCACCAGCATTGACGAATGGATTTTGTGGCTGTTGCCCTTCTATTTCGATCGCTTGTATTGAATTGAATGGTAGACCTGTTGCATTAGCACCTATGCTATCCATTATTACTTTGCCGCCTTTTTCCTGTAAGGCCTGGGCCAGCGTAAATACCTTTGAAATAGATTCAATACCAAATTCATATTTAGTTTCTCCGATTGGGTAAACTTTTCCATCAGTAGTAACTATTACGATTCCATAAAAGTTAGAATCGACCTTTGCCAGATAAGGAATATAATCTGCATTCTTTCCTCCCTTTAAAGTTTTAAATTTATCATAAGCCTCTTTTAGTGCTGCTTTGATATTTTCTTCTCTTGCTTTTTCTTTATTACGAGTAAAAGAGAAAAATCCTATGCTAATTAATAATAGGGCTATTAGCCCTCCCAATATTGACTGTTTTACGTTTGGTTTTGCAATTTTCATAATTATAATAAATAAGTTAAGACCTTTTCATTGATAAGAATATCACTTTACTTCTAAGAAGTATTGAAGAAAAACACATTGTTAATTATCCCAGGTACTTTAATTTATCAGAAAGCTGTCGTATCTAGCCAGATCATCCAGTCTAAAACCCTTCTTATAAAATATCACCTCATACATCATTATCCTTAGCATATTTATTAAAGTATAGATTTGTATTATTAGATATCTACAATACATCAGGTCTGACCAAATGAGATAACCTACTCATTTCTAGCATCAGGATTTCCAAGCCAAACAGGTATGGTATAAAAATGTTACAACAGCATGAATATTTTTTGTATCATCCCTCAGAGAAATAAAAATTCAATTCATTTATATCAAGAATTAAAATCAGAACATGAAGTTAAAATTCAGGTTTTGTGTCTGGAAGAAGCGTTCTTACCTATGACATATTTCCCAACTAACAATCCCTTTACATTTATAGATGAATGGATATCTATAGGAATAGTTTTAGTATTATTTATTATATCATATCTCATAGGGTTTCGTCAGGGAAGAATTTTCTTTAACATGGAAACTACAAACAGTAATGATTTTTTTATCATCTCTTCTATCCAGAGCGGATCCTTATCTCTACTGGGAATATTACTTGCTTTTTCTTTTAGTATTTCATCTGCAAGATTTGAAGAAAGAAGGGAATTAATTAATAAAGAGGCAACTAGTATAGGAACAGCCTATTTCAGAGTAGGCCTACTAAAGGACAGTACCATAAAAACAAACCTTAGAACCCTTATAAAGAAATATCTTAAAACAAAGATTCAGTATTATGATCAATATAAGATCAGGACAACACCGGAACGACAAGATGAAATACAAACTGAACTAATAAATCTACAGGTAACAATCTGGGCAAAGTCAGCGAAAATAGGAAAGCTCGAACCTAATGTCAACACAAGTCTTATCATACAGTCACTAAACAATATTGTAGATACCAATGACAACATCTCCTCAGCAATTGAGAATAGAGCCCCTGTCACCATAATATATATACTCGTGCTCATTGCGACATTTTCTTTCTTTTCTACCGGATTCTACCATGGATATTCCAAGATCCCCAAACTGAAATTTTCCATTAGCCTTGCAGTAATTATAACTTCAATTATGTTACTTATTATCGATCTTGACAGGCCATTTACTGGAATTGTTAATCTTGATGTTTCCAGTCTTGAAGTTCTTCAAAAATCTTTTGATAAGTATGGTGAAATGATTCCTGTAGAGAAATACTGACAACCAAAATTCAACATTAATTTTAATTCAATTTAATAATATGGATAAAGCTAAATTTCAGGAAACTCTAGCTATACTTTCCGCAATGATAATCCCTGTTTTCTTAATAATGGCAACACTAAGTCTTATATTAACAACCAGTACAAGAGCGGGAAAAGTAATGGACAGAGTACGAGAATTAATAAACCTGATAAACCAGGATTATAATAACAAACCAGAAAACAAGGAAATTAAAAAAGAAACGCGCTATTCTATAGACGTCCTCCGAATAATGGCTATCCGGTCAAAATTTCTCCAGCATAGCTTATGGTTTCAGTACTTAGCCCTCTGCGATTTTTTTGCAACAAGTATCTTTCTTGCTGTAATTAAACTCACACCCTTAAATTTTTATGCAATACCTTTAGTTCTGGGAATGATAGGCATATTCCTTCTGTTTGGTGCAAGCATTATGCTGGTATTTGAATCCAGATACGCAGTAAAAGGTTTAAATAAAGAATTAAAGATTGCATTCAAAAGAATTGATGAACAATAATTTAACATCTAAAATGAAACTTCTGAACATCTTATATTCTCAATTAGCTCACTATCACTTCATACATTAGGCTTGCCACTCAGATCAATGCCTCTTCTTCTTTTCAAATAAAAAATCAAAAAAGGAAGACCGGTAAAAAATAATGTTCCTGAAATCACCATCCCAACATATGTTGAAGGACTTCCTATTGGAAGCTGGGACGGAGGCACAAATGCAAGCACAAAAGAAAATAATACTGCTAGAAAACCAACACCTGCAACTACAAACATCCCTGCATTTCCACCTGGAATTTTATATGAACGCGGAAGATTTGGCTGTGTATATTTTAATCTTATAGCTGCTGCATACATCAACATATACATGATCAGATAAAGACCAACAGTTAGAACTGTCAAAAGGAAAAATGCAACATTCACATCTTTCATAAAAATATATAAAGAAGCTAATACAGTGACAAATATTCCCTGAAGATATAGTATTCCTGTTTGAATTCCCTTATTATTAGTCCTGCTCATCATATCTGGAAGTAATTTGTCTTTAGAGGTAACAAGAAGTCCCTTACTGGGACCTGACAGCCAGGAAAGAACACTTGCGATAGCACCAAAGGTCACTAACAATCCGGAAATATAAGTCAGCCATCCCAGTTGAAACTTATTAAATATTCTATAAAAAGCCTGCATCAATCCAGATTGTACGTTAATTTCATTTCCGGGGACGACTGCACCTACAGACAATGCACCTAAAGTAAATATGGTAAATATAATCAATGCAGCAAGCAACATAGCCTGAGGAAATTGCTTTGCCGGATTTTTCAATTCATTTGCATGCACCGCCTGAGACTCCACTCGGAAAAAAGCAATACTATTCCTGCAAGAAACGCCACATCCGTTATATTCCTAAAATAAGGCAGGATACGAGGTTCTGCTTTTCCGTCAACCATCTTAGCGATATTTACATCATCAGGATTTGGATGCATAAATGCAATGTCTTCACCCATAAACAACCAGGTTGCACCAAAACCTATAATCAATAATCCAGGAATAACTGTACCTAAAATAAATCCATAACTTGTTACTTTCTGAATTACAGATGAACCTCTGAAAACAATAAAAGTAGCCACCCAGTATATAAAAATTGAAAACAGGCCTACAAACATTCCATTGGTTGCAAAATCCGGCCTACCTATCGCGTAGGCGAATGCTCCTGATGCAAAGCCAAGTACTGTAGGGTACAATACTATTGTCTGTGCCCATTCCAGCCATATGGCAATAAAACCTGTTTTCTTATTAAATGCTTCTCCAACCCAAGTATAAACACCACCTGGTCTGTCTCCAAAAGCCCCTCCCAATTCTGCAGAAACAAGAGATACAGGAATCAAAAATAAAAGTGTTGAAAAACCTATATAAAAAAACATTGTTAATTCTTCCTTAGCCATCACTGGCAATCCTCTCAGACTTAATACACAGGCACAGGTCATCATGGAAATTCCAAAAGTAGTAATAGTACCCTGCTTAACGGGGATAGCATCTTTTTTTACCTTTGGACCTTCATCCTTAAATCTGAACATAACTCTTTTCTATTTAGTGAATAAAATTTCAGCTTTTTTTTTATAAAGACTGAAAATATCAGATGTTCAACAAGGCAGGTATAAAAATGTTCTAAAAATAAATTTGACCTCAAAAAATTGGTATTCGTTCTCAAAAACTGAGAACGAATACAATAAATAAATATTAACCTTAAGAGTGATTAAACCCACCGGCTTCTTCCCTTGTCATTTGTTTTAAAACAGGATGTGCTTTGAAGAAATCAACTGCACGAGACATATCATCGAGCAACAGATTAGCAAGGTCATGAGTAAAACCATGTCTGACCAATATTCTTTGAATCACTGTATCCTGAGCATTGGCAGGCAAAGAATAGGAAGCAATCTGCCATCCTCTTGCTCTAAGCTTCTCAGAAAGATCATACAAATTATAACTTGTATCCAAGCCTTCCTTAAGCTTATAACAGCATCCTGGAAGACCTCCTCTTCCATCATAGATCATTTCTACAAGATTAGATTTTGCTATCTCATCTGCAAGATAGATTCCGGTGTCTATACATGACTGGTGAATCCTTCTATACCCCTCTTTCCCTAACCGGAGAAAATTATAATATTGAGCAATGACCTGCCCTCCTGGTCTGCTGAAGTTCAACGCAAATGTAGGCATGTTACCACCAAGATAGTTAACGTTAAATATCAACTCTTCAGGTAAATCCTGCCTCTCTCTCCAAACTACCCATCCGACTCCTAAAGGAGATAAGCCATGCTTATGTCCGGAAGCATTGATCGATTTAACCCTTGGTAATCTGAAATCCCATAGCAATTCTTTATAAAGAAATGGAGCCACGAACCCTCCACTTGCTGCATCTACATGTATCGGTATATCCAACCCAGTATCTTTTTGCAACTGATCAAGAGCTTCACATACTCCTTTAACATCTTCAAACTGTAGTGTAAAGGTTACTCCTAATGTTGGTACAACGCCTATAGTATTTTCATCGCACCTTTTTAATACTTCTTCAGGAGTCATGAGTAATCTTCCGTGCTCCATAGGTATTTCTCTTAATTCAACCTCGAAATATCTGGCAAATTTATGCCAGCAAATCTGTACCGGACCACAGATAAGATTAGGTTTATCCGTGGGTCTTCCCTGAGCCTGTCTTTTAGCCTTCCACTTCCATTTCATAGCCAGCCCCCCTAACATGGCAGCCTCACTCGATCCAGTAGTCGAACACCCAATCGTATTGGCCGCATCAGGAGAATTCCACAAATCAGCTATCATAGCCACACAGCGTGACTCTATTTCAGCAGTCTGAGGATATTCATCTTTATCAATCATATTCTTATCTGCTGCTTCATCCATCAACTTATGAATTTCAGGGTCCAGATAAGTCTGACAGAAAGTTGCCAGATTTTGCCTTGAATTGCCATCAAGCATTAGTTCATCATGTACTGCAGCATATGCAACCCTTGGATCATGTTCCTCTTCAGGTATCCTGTATTTCGGCATTGATACACCAAGATCAGGAGACGCATAAATATCATCTAACAAGCTACTACGATGATCATCTTTTTGATATAAAGCCATATTTTTTTTAAATTCTTCCCTTTAAAAATAAGGTCGTTAAATACAAAAATGTTCTCTTTAAGGGACCTCATCCATAAACAAAAACAGGCTGCATCTCTGCAACCTGTTTTCATTTTATTCAATATCAACACAGATTATTGCTGAGGGAAGTCTTTGAACCCCTTCTGAACAACCTTATTTATTTCTTTCTCCTGTTTTTTGGATTTATTCTTAACCTCTCCGGCGCCATATACCCTATAAACCAGTTCATCTGTCTGAGCATCTTTTACATCAATCATCAAAGTTCCTTCGTTATATGTATTCTCCCAGAAATCATCATATGAATCAGCCCACCAACCATCTGCTACATATATACCAGGACCAGCAAAACCAGGACCGGCATCTTCCAACTCAGTTTTCTCCTGGGCTCCGGCCGTATAAGAAATTACCAGATCAGGATTATTATCATCCCTCTTTAAACCTTTTGCTGTTAACTCTGAAGTTACTGCATTATCCACCTTGTTATCCATGATGGTATTATTGGTTTCTGTCTTTCCTTGATTTATTACAGTTCCCGGTTTAAACCCAAAGGTTTTAAACTGACTAAAATCAGCATTAGGATCTTTATCTGACGATATCTGAGCTAAAACACTTGCTACACAAACAAACAACATTCCAAACGTTAAATATAATTTACTGAATATATTGCCCTTCTTCATAATTATCATTTTTAGAGCTACTGCTCTTTTTGAAAACTGTTACTGATTTGAAAACGTTTTGTAAACAATCATCACAAAACAAATCAAATTTTAACCTCTTCTATTTAGTAACTTAAAATCAGACAATATCATCAAAATCAGACTAGAATCTCAAAGTAAGCTGTCCGGAAACTGCACTGATTTTATACTTAAAAAAACCGTTTACATTTTCTTCCGGAACCTTGTTTACATCTGCTACCAGGTAATGATAATAGAATGAAAGGCCTAAGTTTTCTATCGGATAAATTTCTATTCCCGGTCTTACTTCCCATACCTTAAAATTCCAATCATCTAAACTCAATTGAAAATAATCTCCGACGCCTCTCAGTACAACATGTTTACCAAGGTTAACCAACGCGTGCACACCTGGCAGAGGCACAGGGGCCCAGTATTGTTTCGTAACTCCGTAACTAAAACCATTCAAATGTGCTTCAGCTTTGCCATATACTCTGAAGCCTTTAGCTCCAAGCAAAACGCCTGCTTCCCATAGAGGGGTTTTAACGATGGAAAATCGATATTCTATACCGTAAGAGGTAAGTCGGAATTTTGCATCAAGACCTGAGTTAACATAAAAGGTGGTATCTCCGTAAGATATATTTCTATCAAGCACTAAGGATTTTTTTCTTGAAAGATCAAAAAAAGAAGCTGCAATCTGATGTCTCTTTCCTATTCTGAAGATCACGTCAGCTCTCGGGAAAAACTTATTTTTACTTAAGTCAAAATCCCTTTCAAGATCAATATCTGTTCCTTCAAGTTCAGGTGAATTCAGCTTCACAGAAGCATTATTGTATGCCCAGAATCCACCAAGCTGTACATTAAGAAAGTAATCATGGAATCCATCGTCCTTCCTCTTAGATTCCGATTTATATGTTAATCCGACAGGGGCCTTCTCTTTCTTTTTTTTTTATTATCTGGTAATTCTTCCCCGGCAAAAGAAACAGACACACTCGACAAAAATAAAATTAATATAAGCAATAATATTTTGTTATTAGTTTTCATAGTATTACGACAAAAGACAGGATTTACAGGCTTTTCAAAAGTATAACGACCCCCATTTTACGTTTGTTTAAAGCTCTATCATTACAGCATCATACAGCTTAATATAAACCGATCACCCGCCCTTGTATCTTTCATTTAAAAAAAATACTGAAATTCAGCACTACATTATTTTCTGAGAACACAAATTTTGATTTACAGATTTATGTCAGTTTGAAATTTGAAAAACATCCCCTAAAAGAAGAATACCAGAATCAACAATATTCCAACATCCTTAATTTACTCTTCCCATAAACCTGATTCAGGTTCTGAAGCTGTCTCTCCCTTCCTTCAAAAATTCATTTAGTATTTAAAATTTTTCTAAAGAAATAAATTTCAAACCACCCCATTTTTCACAAATCATAATTTTATACCAACAGAAATTTCTTCGGATTATAAAATGATTATCGAGTCTAAAGCATCTTAAGGTATGATTCCGGAGTAAAAATACATACGCCTGGACCTGACCTTTTATTAAAGTGGGCTTAAAAGCCCTTCCTCCCATTTATTGGTATAAAAAAATAAGTATCAGGCTATATACCTGGTAAACAAGCATAAAAACAGAAGTACAAAGAAGTTTAGAATTATAATATTTGACTTCTTTCATGCTGTTTGGGCGTATCTAAAAAAAAATCCCCCCGTTTCACCACTCTCATTAAGACCTCCTTTTGAAGGGTGCAAATAAAATTCCGAAACAAATCTTTAAATAAATTTTAATCACTATTACCCCTCTGGATTATGAGAAAAAAATTACTTGCATTGCTTTTTTTTGCAATTGTTGGAGGCATTCCGGTTTCGAATGCTCAAATGGTAAACTATAAAATTCTAAAAGATGACCCAGCTGACGTAACTAATTTCTGGCTTTATCTGGACGCTTTGCATTTAGACATGGGTGCAAAGAATATGGATGGAGCTAGTTTTAATATTGGATTATCATCTACAGCCAATTATAAAAAAAACCTGGGAGGAGATTTTACATTTCACTATGGATGGCTAACAATGGGCAAATCGGGCCAAGACAAAGATAAGTTAAACAACCACATTAAGGTCGAACTGGGTGGTTTCTATACCTTAACTGTTCGGAATAAACGAGTTAACACCAGAGTTATATTATCTTCCTCATCCTCCAGAAGAGGATCCTACACTGTCACAACTACTAAAAGTATTAATGTACCGGCCACCAAGCATATGGCACTGGGTGTGAGAGGAGGATTTTATTCTGTCGGAGGGATATTTGGTACAAGAGATATTGAAAATGTCCCGGCTATACCTTCCAAGATAAACTATCGAAAGACCGGGATGTATGTCGGACTGTTAAGTGTGTCTACCAGAAACGTATTTATCAACACAGACACGGATGGAAAAGCCATACGTTCAGCAAGAACCAGACTGTTTGCGGATGTTTTGATATTACCTGCCACCTCGGCAAAATTTGATGGAGTGAACTACAAAAGTAATGTTGACCCGGAAATTTTCGGGTTCAGATTCGGCATGCAGGTATTACCAGTAGAGCTGAGAAAAGTGAAAGATTATAATATCAAAACCAGGGGAATGTCCTATGGTGTAGAAATAGGTGTACGCCCGATTGATGGTTTCTACATTGCAGGCAATGTATCTTTCTGTATTATGAGAAAGAAGTTATCAATACTCGGCTATGAAGCTCCTGAATCAAGCTATAATACAAGCGAATAACATTTATCACTTATGAAGAAACGTTTAATATATCTATGTGGATTGCTTGTGTTAATTCTATGTATGTCATCCACTGAAAAAAAATCATCCCACATCAATATGGGCCCTATGGTGAACTCAAAATACGATGAGCTTCACCCCTATGTTACTCCTGATGGACAAAAGTTATTTTTTGTACGGGAAGATGATCCTCAAAATTTTCTTGCACCACAAAACACGCAAGACATTTGGTATTGTAAACTTGAAAACAATGAATGGTCTGCGGCTAAACATCTGACAAAACCATTTAACAGAGCTCATTACAATTCTATATTTTATCAAAGTGCGGATGGTAATCAGCGACTTATCCGTGGCGCTTATAAGAATGGGAATTATCTGGGTTCCGGATATTCTGTTTGCAGACTTACCAAAAATGGGTGGAGTGATCCGCAGCAAATTAAGATAAAGAAAATTGAAAAACTGTTTAAAAGTAAAAGCGCTGGTTTGTGCATGGGAAGCAATAATAAAACCATGATTCATTACTTAGATCCTTCAGGTAGAAATATCCATGATTTGTATGTAAGTTTTCTCGAGAAAGAAGGTGTGTGGTCTGAGCCTCAGTTATTAGGTCCTGATGTCAATACTGAATATACAGAGATGGCTCCCTTTATAGCAGCAGATGGAGTAACGTTATACTTTTCAAGTAACAGACCTGGTGGATATGGCAATAATGATATCTACATGACTAAAAGACTTGACAGTACCTGGAAAAGCTGGAGTAAGCCTGTAAACCTCGGTCCATCCGTAAACACTAATGACTGGGATGCTTATTATACCATTCCCGCTTCAGGAGAGTATGCTTATATCGTCTCTTCCAGTAATACCTTTGGAGGTTCTGATATAGTAAAGATAAAATTAAAAGAAGATATCAAACCAAATCCTGTAGTACTTATCCGAGGGGTCGTTCGCAATGCCAAAACCAAAGAGCCACTTGAAGCCAACATCAGTTATAATATCCTGCCAAGCGGAAAAGAAGCAGGAATTGCAAGCTCTAACCCAACCACAGGAGAATATCAGATCATACTTCCTTCCGGTGACTTCTATGGGTATAAAGGAGAAGCCAATGGCTTTTATGCAGTTAGCGAAAACATTGATTTGAAAAATTTAAAAGAATACAAAGAGATCGTTCAGGATTTATATCTTATTCCCGCTAAAACAGGTGAAGTTATCAGGCTCAACAATATATTCTTTGAAACAGGAAAGTCTGAATTAAAACCTGAATCATTTCCCGAATTAAACGGTGTCGTTGACTTTTTATCAAAAAACAATGCGGTGGAAATATTAATTTCAGGTCATACCGATAACATAGGTAAAGACGATGCGAACCTCGCACTTTCAGAAAACAGGGCTAAAGCAGTAGTAGATTATCTAATAGCAAAAGGAATATCTAACGAACGCCTTGCAAGCAAAGGGTTTGGTGAGTCTGTGCCTGTTACTTCCAATGATACCGATGAAGGAAGAGCACAAAACAGGAGAGTTGAGTTTACCATTATTAAACAATAACAATGAACAGTAACAGTGAACAGTTAATAATTTCTACTAATTCGATTTCTGTTCACTGTTACTATTTTACTGCTCTCCAGTTCAGTACCGCTTTGATTTCGCTATAACTATAATCTTCTCCTAGCCTGTCTTTATATAACGAAATCCTAAGGTCTCCCATTTCTTCAATTACATCAACAATAACTTTCAGCTTATCTTCCTTTACAATATCATTCACTGCAACCTCTCCGGTAAAAATAAATGAAGCAAGATGGCCTTCTATGGTGGATTTGTTAAGTCCTCTTTCTTCCGCTATTTTCTCAATTGTTTTGCCCTGCTTGAATAACTCCAGGCTCAACCTTTGTGTATCACCTTTCTTTGCTTTCACTTTAGGTTCCTTCTCTATTACTTCGTCCCCTTCCTTCTCCATCTCCACTTTCTTTTTCCCTGATAGCTGCAACTCCTGTATCAGTGATGCCGGATCAGAACCAGCAGCTAAACTCGTTGTTAACTGCATAGCTTGCTCAAGCTGGTATTTTTTCCTTTTAATCAAGTCCGATAATTCATTGAGATCTTGCAGATATTGCTTTACCTTTTTCAGATTTTTCACATTGTCGTAATGCTGTTCAAGAGGTATGAAAAGTTCATTATTCATAGTTTCTAAAAAATAGTTTCCTGCAGCATCTACCCTTTCCCGTAGGTTTACATATTTATCCTCAGAGGCGGTCTTTAAGAGTTGGTCCATTTGTTTTACAAATTTCTCAGCTACCCCTTCCATTACTTTTGCCTTTTCTGAAAGTACTTTTGTTAATTCAGTGGCTTCATCCAGAAAAGTCAGTCTTCTGTCAAACATACTTGTTTGAAATTGCTCCAGGACATCGGTAAGTGAAGTAAAACTGAATACTTCTAGAAGTTTAGAATGTACATATTGTTTCTCTCCTTCTTTAAGATCCTGATGAAGACTATGATCGTCTCTCTCCAGCAATGCAAAGTCAAGTGCATGCTGGTCTGTATTTATAGAACCTAATCTAATTTTGGAATAAAGAACCAATCCTTCCAAAGAGGTCAATCTGCTCAATGCCACATATACCTGTCCGGGCGCAAATGATTCTCCTGCATCCACTATTGCTTTGGAAAAAGTTAATCCCTGGCTTTTATGAATCGTAATGGCCCAGGCGAGCCTGAGTGGATATTGTGTAAATGAACCTAACACCTCTTCTTCAATAGCATCTGTTTCTTTATTGAAGTTATAGCGAACATTATTCCATGTCTCTTTCTCTACTTTAAATTCATCATCAGTAGCAGAAAAACGAACATACACGGCCTCTTTTTCCAGTTTGCTTATAACACCTAATTTTCCATTGTAAAACTTTTTATTCTCTCCTTTATCGTTCTTTACAAACATGATCTGAGCGCCTGCTTTAAGTATGAGCTCCACTTCCGCAGTCACCGTTTTTTCATTAAAGTCTCCTTTTATTTCTGCTTTATAGGTATGCGCTTTACCGTCAAGTTTATTCAGCTCTCTCTGATTGATCTCTTCAGCCTTTCTATTATGCGTTGTAAGGGTTATATATTCTTCCTGAATTTGTGGCTTGAATTCCGGCTTGAAATAACTGTTCAACAAATCCAGATCTTGCTGCAGAACCTGATCATTTCGAAGTCTGTTCAAGAGGCCGACAAAAACGTCATTGGTCTGACGATAAATTTTCTTTAACTCTAGATATTGCGGAGGCGCTGTTTGCAAAACCTGTGAATCAAAAAAGAAAGGACTTGCATAAAACTGTTTAAGTATTTTCCAGTCTTCCTCATTGACTACCGGAGGTAACTGCAAGAGGTCACCAATAAAGACTAATTGTACTCCTCCGAATGGTACATTGAATTGCTTTCGAACATGCTTTAATATTAAATCTATTGCATCCAGCAAATCGCTCTTAAGCATAGATACTTCATCAATAATAAGCAGCTCAAGCTCCAGCAATAACCTTCTTTTCATTCCACCAAACCGAAGTTGTTTTAAAAGCATATGACGGTTAAAAAAATTACCTTCAGGCATTACATTGTTACTTTCAAGCGGTAAAAAGTTTCCAAAGGGAAGTTGAAAAAATGAATGTACAGTAACACCTCCTGCATTGATAGCTGCAATTCCTGTTGGCGCTAATACCGCCAGTTTCTTGTGAGAATGTTGCTTTATATATCTGAGAAAAGTAGTTTTCCCTGTGCCGGCTTTCCCGGTAAGGAAAATATTCTGTGAGGTATTATTGACAAATTGTACTGCCAATTCAAACTGAGGATTAGCTGAATCTGCTGTTTGCATAGCTGGAAGTTTTAAATTGAGACGCTAAGGTCTTAAATGTTATGGAAAAAGCAAAAAAATGATTTGCAGAAAAATGAAGTTAATTGGAATAATTTATAGAATTTGTGTAGATACTTTTATGATACGTTACTTCAAATAGGTATAAATAATAGTGCTCACAAATAGCAATAATATCATTGTTTAATTTTCATTAAGTAAATCCGTTAGATGATAAATAAACAACTAAATCCTACTGAAAGCTCTAAAACAATCGTTACGATTATAAAAAAACCTATAGCAAGGTTCTTTACATATCCCTGTACTAGAAAATCATGAATTGCTATGGTTTATAATACAATCAGAATAAATTCCAATATAAAGGCAATTACTGCATTTTTTTTAACTTCTACAGCCCTCTTCCATATTTGTTATTTCAACAAATTACTTAATCAAGTTAACAGCACGATACAGATTCTTGGTTAAT
The DNA here is from genome assembly GCA_024707265.1 of Sporocytophaga sp. GTDB lineage: Bacteria > Bacteroidota > Bacteroidia > Cytophagales > Cytophagaceae > Sporocytophaga. The sequence continues at coordinate 236,149 of JANQAB010000006.1, forward strand.
TGATTATTTTATTGCTCGATTACTGCCTTTTTTTTCTCATTTACTATTTTTTCAGCCATCAGAAGAGCCTGATAGGCATTCACAATTCCGCCTGTAGATGAAAGACTGGAAAATGAAACTTTAGAAGCATCTGCCTTGCCCCCCGGAATGAGTACTTTCTTTTTATTTAAATCAGTACATGAATTCAATAAGATATCTCTCAATTCAATAGCGGTGAGTTCCGGATAATAAGACCATATTAAGGCCGCAACTCCTGTTACTACAGGACCTGCAAAACTGGTTCCATTAACCATAGTATACATATTCTCTTCGGCGAGAGAAACTATGTCCACTCCGGGAGCAAATAAAGAAACATTGTTTTTCCCATAATTAGAGAAACTGGCACATAGCGTCTTATTGGCTTTTATACTGTTTGCTCCGACTTCCAGCCAATTATTGACCATATTCCCATCATTGCAAGTCCTGCTAGGATAATGAATGATGTCATCAATATTATAAGCGCTGTTACCTGCTGCATGCACCAGAAGGACATTGTGTTCTTCCGCATATCGGATGGCATCATCCACAAACTTTTTTTGTGGAGAAAATTCTTTGCCAAAGCTCATATTGATCACATTCGCACCATTGTTCACTGCATAGCGAATAGCCAGGGCAATATCCTTATCATATTCATCTCCATTCGGCACAGCTCTTAAGACCATAAATCTGACATCTTCAGCAATTCCATCAATGCCCGTTCCATTGCCACGTATTGCTCCAATCACTCCTGACACCGGGGTGCCATGGTCTGCTCTTGGACCTTTTACATCATTGTTTCCATAAATACTATCATTTATATTTTCAATATCATCACCAATGATCACTCTTGGATTATAACTTAAATTCAGATTTTCTTTCAGTTGTGTTTCAGTCCTTTTTTTCATGCTCTCCAACTCTTCACGGCTAAACCCTTGTTTATATCTATCGAGCAACCAGTCGCGTGCATATGAAACACTCCGGCTTGCATTGGTAATCTCCTTCAAATCATCTACCGTGTACGTGCTGGTTCCAAGATGTGTAAGAACAACTTTTTCAACATCCGTAAATACCTTTTCAAACTTCTTAAGGGCATCATTCAACTTAGTTTGTTCCGCTACTTCAGCTTCATGTTTGGCTTTGACTTTAAGATATAACTTATAGTCCTTCATTTGATCAGCTGGAACCTCTGCTTCTGATTTTATATTATTATAAACAGGATCATATTTTCTGAAAATTCTTACAAATTCATAAGTTTCTGTCTCAATGTTTTTGCCTTTATCACTTCCAAGAAATCCCCAGCCATGAATATCATCCACATATCCGTTTCCATCATCGTCTATTCCATTACCCGGTATTTCCTTTTCATTGACCCATATCCTGCCCTTTAAATCTTCATGATCTATATCTACACCGCTATCTATAATAGCAACAATAACAGTTTTACGGGTCTTTTTCCCTTGAAGTAAAAGTTTATATGCTTTATTGACACTTACTCCTGCTATTTTATCCTCTTTAAGATCTGCATTGTACCAGTTGATATTTTTCTCAGGAAATGCTTTTACAGAAGATTGCTGATTCTGCGCCAGAGCTGAAAAAGAAAACAATAAATTGAATAGTAAAAGATTTACTAAAACTCTGTCTTTCATATAAATTTTATAATGAAATAAATTAATAAAAAAACTTTCAAATAATATAATAATTAAATTCCAATTTCACGAATACACACAACGCAAAAGTGCTCCTCCGCATTGTTGCAATTGACCTCTTTGGTGAAACTCTTTCATTCAATTTTGTCTTAATCAGAATTTACAAGATGAATAGGTTAACAGGATTAAATGTCTATTTCAATTGAGTGACAGTTAAGGGAAAACTGCTGTGAAAAGTAACTGAGACTCACAACTAAAGCGTTGTATATTCAGACTTACAGTAGACATTATTGAAGGTATTTGACAATAAGATGATAAAGAAAATATCCCCCCAAAAAATACAAAAATGTAAGTTTTCATAATAGAAATAATAATGCTTTTATATAAATATAATATATGTTTTACAATTTTTTGATACTCTTTGACAGGCTACTCATATGCCCCTTAGCTGCAAAAAATTAACTCGTTGAATTAAAACAACATAGATAATAAAACTCCCCTTTACCAGAATTCTAAAAAAACCTAAACAATCATTAAACGGTAATTGAGCTTATAGAAATGAAGTGTAGGTAATGGGAACATTATTGAGCCTAATAAAAAGCTTTTTAACTCACAGAAGCATCATATTCCTTAGCTGGCGTGCTTTTGTAAAAGTGGTTTGTCTGTCCATGGTAAGTCCATTAGAACCGTGCACGGATTAGTAACCGGACTTATCAACTCAGGCTTTCACAATCATAGATGTTATTTTATTACTGGAAAGTATACTCATGCCCACCAATGATAGCAAAGTATACAGCTTTCGGATATTCAGGAAGAAACTTTAATAGGAGCATATCCATTAATACTACTACAACCTACCAACTCATGTTGAATTCCTATATACGTTTCAAACTATAATATAAACCATTTACTCATCTACCATTTTTCGAAATAAAATAAGTAGCTTGTCTACTTTGGATCCATCTGGAATCTGTGGAATTATATAGTTTTTCAAGATCTGATATTTTTTACTTTATAAAATTCACCACGCACTCTTCCACCTGATAGGCTGCGGTGTTTTTCGATAATTAAACGATCATAGTGCAAACACATAGAGGATAAAATCCGATCTTATTGCATGATAGTTTTATGTTGAATAACATCGGTATCAAATTCGTAATTAACCTGACGTTTTAGCCCCTCAAGATATCTGTAGCATAAAGACATCCGGAGAATAAACTGTATCTACTTAAAAATTGCACCCAAAGGTTTTATAGCATGTAATACTATGGGCTGACCTTTGCAGGTAGTCACTTGTTCTTTTTGAACTACAGGTGCAGCAAGGAGTACAGTTGCGTAATGCAGGTTTACGGTTCTGACCTTATTGTTATTTTCTGCTTTAAGGTAAATTTCAACACCTTGAAAATTTTCATCAGGATTGAAAATAACTATGACATCCTGGAGAGAAGACCACAACAGCTTCACATCCTTGTCATTGAAATTCACCCTCTCTGTGTTAATATTATTCCCCATCACAGTTGAGATAAAGATGTTTGAAATTAAATTACGATCGTAAACCGAATCAGAAAATGACAATTTGATTTTTATGTGATCCTTCTTTGTCCCTTCCGACGAAAACTTGATTCTTTTAGCAACATACCCATATTGGATATCCTGCGCCAGCTTAATGGTCGAGAATGAGCTGGTATCATCATCCACAGCAAGTAAAGGTTGTAATACTGAACAATTCTTGCAGTTTGTTCCGAGAACTGTCGTCTGCGTGGTGCCACTTCCACATGGTACATTTGAAACTGCTTTAGTTGAAACTGAGACAAATAAAATAAGGGCCTGTCAATAACAATTGATTCCTCCATCTTCTTTTTTTTCATAGTGTTTTAGGTTAAAAATTTTGAAATATTGATTAATAAGTCCCTTATTAGAAAAAATTGATACTGCCAGAATTTTAATATTGAGCAGGTAAAAGATCAAATACTTAAAAAGCTTTTGCTTCATCAACCATTGAAAACAAGGGTCATACCCACTAATTATTCTGGCAGGGAAGCATAACCAATCAGGGTAAAATAGTTTAGTTTTTTTTAAAAAATTCTCTTTTCTGATGCACTCAGAGTGGCATTGTTATTTTTATCAGTTCACTTTCTCATTCATTTTTCCAAAAGGAAATTTGGAAGAATCCCAAAAAGACTTAAACTTGCCCGTTAAATCAACTCATCATGATAAACGAAGCCGAACTATCCAGACTTAAATTCCCAATAGGTCCATTTGTAGCGCCAGAGAGCTTAAGCGATGCAGAACTGGAAGCATTAGTAGAAGCAATTGAAGAGGCCCCTTCTAATTACCGCAAATTGGCTAAACGTCTTTCCCCTTCTGATCTGACAAAAACTTATCGTAATGGATCGATGCATGTACAGCAATTATACAATCACGTGGCCGATATGCAACTTCTGCATTTTTTCAGAATGAAAAAAGTTCTTACTGAAAATGACTACAAGGAAATTACATTGGTAAACATTGATGCATGGGCCAATACACATGATGGAGTTCAATCATCTATTGATGACTCACTGCTGATGTTCGAAGGAATAGCAAAAAGATATGCGGGGTTGATAAGATCTTTGACACCTGAACAACTTGAGCTATCCTATTATCATCCCGTCCGGAAAATCACGCTGAATCAGAAGCAAGCCATTGCTATGTCTGCCTGGCATGTGAAACATCATTATGCGCATCTATTGATAGCAACTGGATTGGGAGAATAAAAAAGCCCCTTTTTCTTATTGAAATCATGTAGACTTCAACAAGAAAGGGGGTAAATACTTTATACTTTATACTTTTAGCTTTTAACTTTCAGCTTTCATATTACTTCTGAACGCAGATGCAATCATGTTGGCCATGATCTCAGGATTATCAGAAGAGAATATTACTTGTCTTGGTTTCATTAGGTGAGCAGAATATTCACTGGAATGATCTTCAATTTTATCAGTCATCCCCACACTCATATTCCTGATTAAATGATAATTCTGATCACGGAAATCATAAACGATAACAGGATTGATAACTTCAGGCACAAACTCAAGACAATAAATAAACATCGGATAATCAAACAAATTATATCCGTTAAAGTCTGCAACAAGATTGGCATCAAAATATCTATATGTCAGCACCCTTGCTTCTATATCTATAGCATTAAGATGTTCTGCTAGACTGGTCAGTTTTTCTCTCATCTCACTTACTGATCCTATTACAGAATCAAAGTTGTTGATATGCAGCCATTGTTCACCGGCGGTATCAAGATATTCCAATGCAGGTCTTCCGATATCCAGTTTATAGTTAAAGGCAGGATATCCCGGAGCAAAATAACCAGGATAAAAGTATTGCAATCCAAGGTTTTTACAATACATCATTTTACTATAAATGATATGTCTTCCCAGACTATACTTCTTGTATTCATGATTATAAAAACTGTTGATACCTGCAGCGCTATCTTTCCCCATATCAAAAAATCCGCAGGCTATGAGTTTTTCATTATCATAGATACATACTTCCCGAGTATCGTAAATTCTTTTTTGGTCTGTTCCAAAAAGAAGGGCTTCAAGGGACTCTGAAACTTTAAACGAAATTCCATTTCTATATAATTGAAAAAGTTCTTCTTTCTCTGGTGTAATTGAAGCTTTCTGTATTTCTACCCTAAAAGCAGCATTTAACCTGGAAAGCTTTCTATAAGTCTTATCATCATTAAAATCCGAGAGAACAACTCTTAGCCATATAGCCTTGTAAAACTGGCTGTTAAAATTCAGAAAACTTGTGGTAAATATAGATTGCCCCCAACGAAACCAACCATCTGCCAGGTAAAGATCCAGATCTTCTGGCATTAAAATATCAGGATAATGAGCTTTAGAAAACATTGAATAATAAGCTGTCGAAGCTTACTAATATACTATATTTTCTATTAATTTTTTAGAAATCTCAATGCATCTGAATCCCAAAACAGAACAAACTACTGATATACAAAAACTTGATGACTTTCATTATTTTGTCTTTGTACTTCTGATGCTCCATTATATCTCTTAAAAAAATGTTTATTAGCCTGATAAACTCAGCATTCAGAGAAATTGCCATTGTATTAAAGCCTTCCCGAATTCCCTTAGCACTTTATGACCCTTTAAAGGTAGGACAAGGAAGCTTTTTATAGGGCTTTCGCCTTTTAGGAGGCCAGTGGTATAAATAAGTAATATTAAGCTCATGAGCACCTCTTGTTCCGGCTCGGGTAAGTTCCGACACCGTACTATCATAGCTGTAGGAAATACTGATCGGATGTACTTTATAACCTATCAGAAGTACGACAGACTCATTGTTCTGTATTCCGGCTCTGTAATGTTTTAGTAGAGGAATCCCTCTGTACCATCCACCCAAAAGTAGTCTATGATACAAACCATAAACACCCAGATCGAGCTGATCAGACTTTCCCTGAGTTTTATAATGTAAAGTCGGAGTAATATACACGTCTTCATCAGAAGGTATATCTCCCTTGGTTTTTCCTTTCTCAAGGATAAACTTATACCCACCAATCAGGGAAAATTTAGCAGGCAAATCAGAACCGCTACCATAAAAAGACTGATCAGGAGTATTTACATGATGAGCAGCAAAGCCAACCCAAAAATATTCCGAGTACAACATCGTACCGACTCCCATATCAAAAAATCCTTTTTGAGTAGCACCAAAAGGTTCTTTCGTTTGAGTATTGGTAAATCCATCATCATTGAACTGATCGGGAAATGTCAGATAAGAATAATTAAGGTACCTGTTGATATAATTTATTTCTGCTCCTGCTCTGACAGATAGCTTTGGAGACAGATTGATCTCCTGAGCATATTGCATACGGATCTCCGTAGAGCTGATCCGTTTTGTTCCCTGCCAGTCTTTCAAAAACATAAGACCAACGCCACCTCCTGTTTTGTTAAAAAAATTATCAATAGAAACACAGGATGTGGTATATCTGGCTTCCAGACCTGGCCACTGTAATCTTTGATGTGCTATAGCTCTTGCACTGTGAGCACTTCCTGCAAAGGCAGGGTTAAGATATAAAACGTTTGCGTAAAACTGCGAAAACTGAATATCCTGAGCATAGGAAAACCTTATACCTAATGACAGTATAATCACCCATATTACCTTATAAAAACACCTCCTGTACTTCATATTTTAATACAGATTAAATCTACCTGTATGTTTTCTGGTTGTTTTGGCAACCTTCTTAGGAGCATTCAGTTCATTAAGCTGATCCTGAATCTTTTCCTTTCTCTTATTGGTTTTTCTCTCGGTTTTATCCTTACGGTCAATATTTCTCTGCGTAAAATTTACAGCTTGCTTGGCATGAAAATCACTTGCAAGATCTGCTTTGTCAGATAAGCGATTGGCTTTATCCTTCCTGTACCTTTCCGGAGCACATGAAAGCATAAGCATTCCTGCAAATATGATTAGAATAAATTTACTCATAAATTACTTACCTGACAACTGTAACGCTACCTGTCATTGTATAAGGACCTTTATATTCCTCTGAATCCCCTTCATAAATGATGGTCCATGGATACACCCCCTCTACCATTGGCTCCCCTTTATATATTCCGTCCCAGAATACATACCTGTCATTGCTTTCAAATATAACCTCTCCCCATCTGTTAAATATCAGCATTCGAAACTTCCCAATATGAGCGCCAAAAACATCATATAAATCATTGACTGAATCATCATTGGGACTGAATGAATTCGAAATAAAAAGTCTTGGAGGACAAACTGCATTAACTTCAATATTATCAATTCCAGAGCAATTGAATTCATTGGTAATTTCTACACTATAAGTTCCAGGCATGGTCACAAATATCTTCTGAGTTGTATCCCCGGAAGGATTCCAGACATAAGATTTTGCTGCACCTGCATCAAGCTCTAGCTCTTTTCCTGTTTCAAAGCAATGTTTGATTTTATTAAAAGCTCCTCCAGGAAATGGGTACATATTAACTCTTGCCTGAGCAGTACCGGAACAACTGCCCAAACTGGCTGTTACTGTATATAAACCTGTCTCTGATACAGACAAAAGAGGACTATTATTCCCATTTATAATAATTCCATTTTTAGACCAGGTAAATAAAGGATTAAGAGAAACATTATTAGCAATATTCAAAGGTTTTGAATCCAGCACTACTACATTACCCAGACAGACTGCAGTATCGGAAAGACTTACTTTAGGTTCTGGAATACCAATAACATCAACGCTGTCTGTCGCATCACATCCAAGTCTGTCTATCCCTTTAACCACATAAGTGGCCTTCCCTTCTTTAACCGGAATAGAAATGACACCTAATGTATCCGAAAGTAGACCTACACCGGACTCTTCCCAAGTATACTTAAGCTTCATGGCGTTAACAACAGTGATAGACAAAACACCTCCATCACAACCAACCAAATCCTCTCCAAGATCTACTGAAGGGAGTGGTTCAATCTTCACCTCCATTGTATCCGATACAGGCAGACAATTACCATTTTGGTCAGAAGTTAATATCAGCAATGCTATTCCCGATGTTAACTCATTATCAGAAGGGGTATAGACAAGTGAAGAAGCTCCTGCACCAAATATACCTTCACCAGACCATATGGCACTACCAGTAGAAGAAACGCCACTTAGCTGAACCTGAGGCAAAGCTATACATACCGTATCATCCGGACCTGCATTCACAACTGGTGCCGGAGTAATTAAAATCTTAACAGTATCTGTCACTGGCGGGCAAACCTTAGAACCTTCAGATGAAATGGAAAGAATAATAGTTCCCGATTCGATTTCTTCTTTTGCAGGAAAGTAATTTACTTCAAGGTTATTTACTGAAGGATCATAAGTACCCGTCCCTCCTTTCCAGATTCCACCTGTTGCATTATGAATAGTAGCCTTTAGGGAAATATTTATATTATTAGCACATACAGTGAGATCAGGACCGGCGTCGATTTCCGGCATTTTCTCAAAACTAAAAGCTACTATGCTTTGTGCCTGAGGACAAACTTTAGTCCCTGTGCTACTTAGAATAAAAGCGATGGCCCCGTTATTTATTTCTGCTGCTGTTGGTATATAATCAGTGTTAAGGCTCAATGGCGAAACAAATCCACTTGCCGTTCCTCCTTCCCAGATAACACCAGGACTATTTGAAGAAGTCCCGGAAAGTTTGATAACAGGGTTACTTTCACATAACGTACTTCCTGTACCTGCATTTACTTCAGGCAGCCTTTCAAAAGGATAAATCACCGTATCAATTGCGGGAGGACATAATATATTTCCAGTAGTGGTTATATAGATAGGAAGGCTCTCAAACGTCTTATCTTTGTCAGATATTTTATAAACTGCATCTGTTTTTGTACGATCATCAAAAGATTGGCTTCCTCCTACCCATATTATTCCGGTTGCATTGGTAAAGGACCCGCTTAAATTAATATCTGTAGCATTTTCACATAACAGACTTCCTGTTCCTGCATTTACAGTAGGGAGCTTTTCAAATGTAAACGTTACATCAGACTGGTCTAATGGGCACTTATCCTGCCCAACAGATTTAAGTGTGAGGGTTACAGTGCCGGCAGTTACTTCTGATTCATGAGGAATATAAATAGCGTTCAGAGTGTTTCTGTTCTGCTGAAAAGTACCGGATCCACCTTCCCATATTCCGGATGGCACATTGGTAACTTTTCCATTTAGGGTTATTGAAGGAGTATTTTCACAAAAGCTTTGAGGGCTTCCTGCATCTGCGACTGGCAACTTCTCTAAAGTAACAAGTACTTGATCTGTAGCCGGAGGACAAATACCTGCAAAGCTTGATAAGGTAAACAAAACAGATCCGGCATTTCTGTCTGCATCAGTTATTGTATAGAATGAAGTCAGGCCAAGAGGACTAAAACTTCCCCCGGCTCCTCCTTTCCATGATCCACCTGTGGTGTTGGTAACAGAGCCATTTAGATTAATAGTTGATGCGTTTTCACACAATAACTGAGGAGGACCTGCTTCAGCAGTAGGCCTAGGTACTACTACAATAGGTTTAGTCTCCGAAAATTTACAGGTGTTAATATCTGTATATTCATATTTCAAATTAAAACTTCCTACAGTACTAGGTGTAAATGTACCGGTAGCATTAATGCCTGTACCAGAAAATACACCACCTGTAGGCAATACTCCCGGAATTTTAAAAGCCGGACTTCCGACGCAAACAGAATCTATATCCGGGAATGTGATATCAGGAAGTGTGTTAATTGTAAACTTGATAGATACAGTATCTATCCTGTTGGGAGAAGCAGTTATAGCATAATAAACAGATCCATCAGAAACAGTAATATTATCAACAGCAGCCATTAAATAGCTATTGGCAGATGTTGGTTTTAGCGAATGCCATGACTGCACTGTTCCCCAATCTCCAGATTCAGTTACAATAGAATTATAAAAATTCAGATCTACTTCATCTGCCTTACCTGAACCTTTCACCGATTCGCATAGCTGAGCTGTATACTCTCTGGGAACACAACTATCCGTTACGGTATAAGTTAAATTAACAATACAATTGTTATCAGATACAGTAGTTAGTTTTAAGGTATAAACACCTGCTTTATTAATGGTAACAGACTGATTTGTTCCTGATCCCTGAAAACTGCCAGCTGGGCCCCATTCATAAGACCTAAAACCGGGAGGGCCGGTCAATACCTTCGTCTCTTTAAAAGAACAAATGGTTAGATCCTCCGGAGAAGATAAATTATTACAATCGGTATCTATATAGGCGTATCCTAAATGACCACTAGGCTGACAATCTGAAGCTAAAAATTCAACAGTAACAGTTTGTCCGACATAATCTTTTAAAGCTATAGCAACAGTTGTCCAATCTCTGTAGTACAAATCCATCCTGTTACCACAACTATTATTGGCATTAGGTTGTGATATAGAATTTGCCGCAGGGGCTCTTGTATTTCCACATCCTGCGTTAGATGTAATTTGCACCAATTCAGAATTCCCACTTGAACAAACATGGGTGTATGAGGAGAGATTTGACCCTAAAACAGATACGGTATAATCACCACAGGTAATTTCATTACCATCCTGGTCATAAAGCTTGGTCTGAAAATGCGGGCTAGCCATACCCTGGTGTGTATTATCATCGCTTGGTGACTCCAGCACAACAGCATATCGATATGTAAGAATGGCATTACCCTCTTCAACTGTAAATGATTGTGTCATTTTGGCTATATGTCCTCCAGCTTCTGTATTACCGAGCCGTACGGAATAATTTCCTCCAGGAGCAACTACAGAAAGATTCGGTATATAAGGGTCCCTTTGTGCTTTGGTCATAATACAATGCTGACCAAATCCCGGATTGGTGACAATAGGCGATGTACCATTAAAACCACCTCTGCTCTGCACCTGACCGCTCCAGCCATTAAAATTTCCATCCTCGAAATCCATGTTAACACACTTTCCTGAAGCGTCCATAACATGATTTTCAATAGCAGCTATTTCTTTTGCAAATTCATTTTTTACTAATGCAAACGAAGCATATAAAGAAACATATCGGGATTTTAAATCTGAAAGGTATTCATTAAAATTAGAGCTGTTGATTTCACCGGTTAATACTTTTCTGAAACATGTGACTTTATCTTTACCCCATTCAGGTTCAAGGTATCGAAAGAAAAGATTAACATCCGACTTGCTGACATTAGCCTCTGAAGTTATATCATCCTTTAACTGGCCAATATTTATTGTAGACCAGAGCCTCTCTGCTTCTAACTTAAGTTCGTTATTAGCTTCAATTGGATGCTGTCCGAAAGCAGGGTCGGAGAATAGAAAAGAGATGATCGAAATGAAAAACAAACCACCTGCTGAAGCTTTTATTGTTCCGAGTGCAATTGTAATCAATTTCATATAGCAAATTTACAATTTTACCTCACTTTACAAAATTATATTTTTTCCAACATAAATACCATTACTACCTTAAAGTAAGATTTCTGTTAACTGCAAGACTTAAAAAAAATAAAAAGTGAAGCTTTCGGCTATGAATAATCTTAAAGTTGTGGATAACTTTTCAAGCTAATACCACAAGAATAAAAATGAATTCTTCCAATAAACAAGGCTCCTATTTGCAAAGGAGCCTTGTTTAAATTGGACTATAGATATAACTTAAAAATCGATCGAAGACCTATCTTTTTATAAATTTTCTCGGTTCTACGGAACCATCGGGCAGCGTCAACAATATTAAATAATTTCCAGATACAAAATCAGCAAGATCCAATATTGATTCATTAGAAAATGATTTCATCAATTTTCCATCATTAGAATAAACCTTTCCTGTAAACTGATTTACACCTTTGGGCATATTTATCTGAAGAAAAGAATTTGCAGGATTAGGACCAACTGTAAGCTCTTCAACAAGTCTGTTTCTTGTTGATGCAATCACAGGACAAGAAATTTCAGCTTCAAATCCTTCATTAAATCCCCCAAATGAATTCATAGAATTTAATACAACAGTCAATGGCTTACCTTTCCCTGAAGCTTTAAATGACTTTTTATTCTCCTCAGTAAAATCATCTGTAATCTCTTCCATAAGTTCAGAAGAAGAACCTCCATCACCATCATAAATCTTTATATCATCAAAGATGCCAAGGCTCGCATTGTTTAAAGTAACCACAACAATTTTATCAGGACTATCAGGATAAATTGTCAAACTTCCATCTGTAGAGATCTTATACCAATTATCAGGACCGCCATTGTCATAAACAAATCCATTACATGAATTAATAACTACATTACCAGTTAATGGTAGTAGAAATGCTTTATCTATGCTATTATCAATTTTAAAGGAATCTATTAAAATGCTTTCGCCTACAAGAGACAGCTTCCCTTCCGGATCTAACTGAAGAAAAATATAGTATGTTCCATTTTGAGTAAAACCATTTTCTGAAGGTATAAAGGAGCCTTTTGATTCATCATTCCAAAATCTGTCTACATTAGTAAGTATCCCTTCAGCAAGTCGCACAGAGGCATTGTTAATATCCTTTGTAGTGCCTGCTTTTATCACCCAATCTAGGCTTGTAATAGTTCTTAATTCTCCAACAGATTCAGCAATAAATTTAAAGGCGAATTGATTGTCTGCATTATTGGCTTCCGGAGTCAACTCCCAGTCTTCAATGGATGCAGAGACAGTAGGCTCTATAACATAAATACTATCAATTGAAAAGTTATTAGTTTCATCTGACTCTGGAAACAGATTATCATAATCCATTACTGTGAAAAAATAATACTTCCCTACAGGAACTTCCAATGGAATTTGCAAGACACCTTCATTGATGTATGTAAATGTTCCTTTATAGATAGAAGTATACACATCTTCATAAATCTTCAGATCATTTGCATCCAGAACTTTATCCGTGGAAATAAAATAGCTCATCTTGTATGGACCGGTAGGAGTCTCTGAAGCATTTTGAGGAGATGATTCCGTTCCAAGATTGACACCCTTCGGTACAGTATCTAAGGGGATTCCAGACCCCTCGCTCAGATAAAAATCATATAAAGGATATTCATCTAAACACTCAATTGTAAAATCAAGGCCAGATGCTTCATACCCTGTTTTAAATCTTAAAGTAATGGCTCCATTTACAGGTGAACCGTAGAACACATCATGCGGTCCGGAACTTGATACCAGAAAACTCTCAAAAGTTATTGACTTTGCACTGGTATTATCCCCGAAATATATTTCAAGCTCAGAAAAATAAGCAGTGTAATCATTTAGCGTAAGTTTGACAAACTTACCATTTTCAGGAAGTATAGTCACTATACCTTCAGAGTCGGGAGTATAATTTCCATCAGCCCCACCATCGTCATACAAATGGCCTGAACATGTGGTAATAGTAGTACTCCCGGAAGTCGGGAATTTAAAAGTTTGAGCGGCCACATCAAGATTTAAAAAAATGGAGCCGACAAGGATAATGGATGCTAATTGTTTAGATAAAAGTTTTTTCATAGAAAACTAATTGATAAAAATTAAAATTTCGATAAAGATAATAGATTATTGGAATTTTCATGACTCAGAAAATCAGCATAAAATTTTTTAAGAGGAAATTTATTCACGGATAAAACCTGTTTTCTTTATCCTTTCAGGTTAATTTTTTTTAACATTTCACCTAACCCCTTGTTTAAACATAATAATCTTCCCTTCGACGACGTGAATCTGATATATAAATATTTTTATTATATAACTTTATTACTTTGGTTTTGTGGGATACATCAAAGCTTTGCACAAGAGCACCAACAGCCCAAAGGAATCCTTATTACTACTATTCCTAACAAGAATTATAAAGCTGGGTTTGCAAAAAGGATACTTCTCGGAACTCATTACAGAAAAGAGTGGACAACCCCCATTCAGGTAAAAGTATTCAAAGCCGATACTGCTTATGGCGGCCTTACACCAATAAAACAAGGGGGCAGCAGACAAACAACCAACCTCCACCTCAAAGATTCAATCGGAAGACAATATGTAATCAGGTCAATCAATAAAACCCCGACGCGTGTTCTTGAAGATGAGCTGCAGAAAACAGTAATTGCAAAAATTCTGCAAGATCAGGCCTCTTCAGAAAACCCTTACGGCCAACTCGTAATTCCGCCACTTGCCAGGGCTGCAAAGGTTTTTTATACGAACCCTAAGCTCATCTATGTCCCTTATGATTCATCATTAGGAAAATTTGCACCCACATTTGCAAATATGCTTGCTTTTATAGAAGAACGTCCTGATGAAGACATGTCTCACCTTGCCAGTTCGGGAAATTCAAAGAACGTGGTAAGCACCAGAAAAATGTTTGAGAAAAAATTCAAAGACAATGACAACATTGTTGACTACAGGTTATTTGCCAGAACCAGACTATTTGATATGCTTATCGGTGACTGGGGAAGACATGATGACCAGTGGAGATGGGCTACCTACGACTATGGCAAGGGAACATTATTCAAACCTATACCCAGGGACAGGGATCATGTATTTTATAAAGCTGACGGAATCATCCCCTATATAGCAAGCAGAAAATGGGCCGTTCGTAACAATGAAAATTTCACCTATAAATACGACGACATTGTAGGGCTTAACATGAGTGCTAAATCATTGGACAGGCCATTGCTTGCAGCTTTAACAAAACAAGACTGGCTGGATATAGCTGACAGCCTTAAAGCTGAATTAACAGATCAGGTAATTGAAGATGCGGTTAAACATATGCCTGAAAATATATTTCCTCTTCACGGAAATGAAATTATCTCTAAGTTAAAATCACGTAGGGACAAGCTGGGCAAGGCAGCCTCAAAATATTACAAACTACTCGCTAAAGATATCGATGTGACGGGCTCTTCAAAAAAGGAAACCTTTATTATCAAGAGACTCGATGGTCACAATACAGAAGTAACTGTATTAAACAGCGATTCTGATACTATATTTCACAGACTTGTATTCGGGAAAGAAACCAGAGAAATCAGGCTATATGGATTAGGAGGAGATGATGTGTTTAACATAACAGGAAAAAACAGAAGGCATTCTCAGGTGAGGGTTATTAAAGACGAACATGCGAAAGAACTTAATGACAGCACCAATTATGCAAGTTTCTTTAACCAGTACTCATACGTTTCCGGGAACCTGGGCAATCAGTTAATGACCAATACAAAGATTATCTTCATGAGATCAGATGCTGTAAATTCAGATTCGACTTCATACGACCGATCAGATTATGACTACAATCTTACCACCATCAGACCCTCATTTCAATACAATGTGGATGACGGAATATTTATTGGAATAGGGGTATTGAGAAAATCATTTGGATTCCGAAAATATCCTTATGCATCATATCATTCAGGAACCATCAACTACTCCACCCGAACCCAGGCATTTTCCGTCAACTATTTCGGTGATTTCAAAAAAGTAGCAGGCAAGTGGAATCTTATGCTTGATGCATTGATTTTTGGTCCCAAGTACGCACTCAACTATTTTGGAATGGGTAATGAAACTGTGATTCCGCCAGATACTTCTATTGATTACTTCAGGGTAAAAGCCCATAATTTCAGATTTTCACCTCTATTCTATAAAAATTTAAATACCAGGATGATTTTTGGAATAGGTCCCCAATTTCAATATGTGGAAATTGAGGATACACCGGATCGCTTTATCTCAACACCCGAAGCAGAAACAGTTCCCAATGACTTTGACAGAAACAATTATCTGGGAGTAAAACTATTTTATCAGTTTAATACCCTTGATAATAATATTTTCCCTAAAAAAGGGATAAGATTTAATACTCAGATCGCCTATTACAAGGAAATAAGCAGGTCACAGCAATTTGTAAACATTGCTCCGGACATATCATTTTTCTATACCCCTAAATTCATGAGATTTACCACTTTCGCTACAAGAATCGGAGGTGGCACTAATATCGGATCTTTTAAATTTTTCCAGTCCAATACCTTGGGAGGTACTACCAATCTGAGAGGATATAGAAGAACCCGGTTTTATGGCCGATCCAGTTTTTATCAAAATATTGAAGCCAGAGTAAAAGTTGCTGATGTCAATTTTTACCTTTTTCCAGGTAAAATCGGACTGATTTTATTTTTCGACTACGGCCGTGTATGGGCTGATAATGAAAAGTCCAAGGAACTGCATTATGGATATGGACCAGGACTTTACCTACAGATACATAACAGATTAGCTTTTACCGGAACATATGGTTTAAGCGCGGACAAGAGCTACCTTAACCTTCAATTAGGATTTTTATTTTAAAAAATTGCATTATTCATAAAAATACCTCTTTACGGTATTGAAAAATACTATAATAAATTAGAATATTGCAACGTTATAAGTTAAAATCAAGTAAAAGAGGCAATTAACTTCTAAAACTTTCAATTATGGCTAAACTGTTAATGGAGCTCAAAAGTCACAAAGAAAATTACCTGACAATTAATAACGACGCTTCAGACCTCGGAATTTTGGAATTCTATGGTAATCATCATGATTTAACAAAGCCTTACTACATTCAGATCAGGTCGGTTAAAAATCCTATTATAAAAGGTGAATTCATTAAAAATGATAGTCAGGCTGAGACAGAAGCAAAAGTTTATCTCTATTATGACGAATTTACTTTTGGCAAAATATGGACCATCGTAAGCAGTAATTCTTCTATTTTTTTAGATCTTTCCGTAAGTGAAAGTGAGCATTTCAGGTTTGACAGGCATGGAGAACTTATCTATACCAAAAAATATGCATTTAAAGATGCTTCAATAAAACTGAATTCATTTCATCAAAAGGAATGGGTGTATTAAGCTTGTAGCTTATTTTTTAAAAACCGTTTTCCAATCGTCTTTAATACTTATAACATTCCAACCATTAGCGGCTGCGGCCTGTAGAGAAGCATTATCTTTTTCCTGATAGCTAAATTCTCTTACAGCATCATTGTGATTTATCAGGAGCTGAATGGAAGGTCCTTTTCTTTCATCTGAATATGTAAGCATAGCTATATCTCCCCCAGATTTTTCATTACCTGCAACAAATACAGGAACTTTTCCTATATGATAGCTGATATTGACAGGCTTCTCTTCCTTATCATTAAAACTCTGCAATACGGTATCTCTCCATAAAGCATGTTTTCCATCAACTCTTTTAAACTCCATTTTGAGGGTACTCCCTATCACCTGCTGACCAGGTATTCTATAAATATGCTCTGAAAATGCCCTTATGAATTCTACATTTCCTCCCGAGCAAATCCAGCTTTCAAAACCTTTGTCTTTAAGGAATGCCAGAAGCTCCAGCATTGGCAGGTATCCTAATTCAGTAAAGGGTACATTGTACTTTGGATGCTTTTCATTCTTCAGAAAAGTGGCAATGTCTTTTTCTAAAGCCCCCTCCGTTTTATTGCCATAAGCGGCTACAGCCAATTGCATAATTCCTTTTTGATTATTCTTTTCAAAGAACGCTGTATCTTTTTCAATCACAGCCTTAAAAGGTTCTTTAGTTTTCAAAGATGGATCTTTGGCAATCATTGCTTTGATTGTCTTCAGTAAGAACAGCCCCTCCACAAGCGGTTGTTCAGGCCACAACGTTCCATCGTTATCAAATACAGCTATGCGATCTTTCGGTTTAACATAATCAATACTACCCTCCCTGGTCACCTTTTCCACAAACAAAAGGATAGCCTTTTTATTCATCCCTTCCTTCCATGAAGGAAGAGGATCGCTCATCTTTAAATAATTGACAGAAGAAAATAATATTGCTGTCGCTACTAAAAGAAGCAATAGAAAAGTCCTTTTAACCACTACTTTCATCTTTAAACATATTCAGGTAGACTTAATACTTATCTCATTCATGCTTTTTACCACAAACAACAAGTATCGAAATATACTTTTCGCTTTAAGCTTTTAGCCTTCAGCTTTTAACTCTTAAAATGCACCTAAACCCAATATGGCAAGATCCTGAATCAATCATTTGAGGAGAGCGGGCAGCAGGTCTAAAACGAAAACAATAATTAGGAGCACAAAGATGACTTCCTCCTTTAAGAACCTTTCTTGGTATTTTTATATCGGGCTGATGAGGATCCAAACTTGCCTCTCTCTCTCCTCCTCTTGGATTGGAAGGAATACAACATGCTTTTGTTTTATCTACCTTATGCATTGAGATAAACCAGTCTTGCGTCCATTCCCAGACATTGCCGCACATATCATGTAAACCATATCCATTTGGAGGGTATACTCCTACCGGAGATGTTCTTTCATAACCGTCAAGATTAAAGTTCTGCCAGGGAAATTCCCCCTGCCAGAAGTTAGCCATCATCTTTTTGTTAGGAGTCATCTCATCCCCCCATTCAAAGACTTTGCCTTCCAGTCCACCTCTCGCTGCAAACTCCCATTCTGCTTCCGTAGGCAGTTCTTTACCAATCCACTTAGCATAAGCTTCAACATCTTCCCAGGCTACATGAGTGACTGGATGTTCCCATCTTCCTTCCAAATCACTTGCCGGCCCTTCAGGATGCCTCCAGTTTGCTCCATGGATAAAAGCCCACCAGTTCATATAGTTATTCAGATCAACTCTTTTTTGAGGCTTCTGAAAAACAAGGGAACCTGGAAAAAGCATGGCTGGATCTGCTCCCGGATAATCTTCACCATTCAGAGGGCGCTCGGCTATTGTAATGTAGGAAGTCTCCTGTACAAATCTTTCAAACTCCTGATTCGTAACATTAAACTTATCCATCCAGAATCCTTCTACCTGCACCTCATGAGCTGGACTTTCCTCCGGGTAATGCTTATCCGAACCCATTGTAAACTTTCCTCCTGGTACCCATACCATACAAGGATGTGGTGCTTCATTAACCATATCGGATTTATCAGGACGAATTGTAATATCTTTCATAAGTATGCATCTATTGTAAACTAGTGATACAAACCTCCTGTAAAAATATATGTTTAAATGCTACTGTTGCTGTTTAATCCATTGATATCCATCCCTGCGGGCATGCATCATAGGTCTTCCCAATTCAGTGTCAAAACGATATACGTTTTCTATCCCTATCTCTTCCAATAAATCTGTTCTATCCAGCTGATGATAGACTACCTGTCCCACCCCTACTAATTTTAATATACAATGATGTTCCCTTAGGTATTCATGGTATTCCTTGATAACAGTAACAAAGGTACTTCCGATTTCTTTCCTTCCTCCTAAGCCAATGATCACAACAGAATGAGTTGCATGATCTGCTTTTGGTAAAAGGTCTTTCAACACATAAGCTCCTGCAAAAAAAAGGCTGCCTGAAGGATTAAGCATTACCACTTCATTGCTTTTAATCTCGGAGGGTGGAGGTATTTCTTTCAGAAAACCATCATCTGCTACGATCAATGCCTTTAACTTAACCCGATTAGAAGCCTCTACAATATGCAAGATAAAAGTAAGTACCACCGACCCCAGCACTGCGTATTGAATAGGAACTGCGAGTGTTGCAATAAAGGTAAACCCCATAATACACCTGGCCTGAATACTTGTTTCCCATATTATTAAAATCCCTTCCCGACTAAGTGATGAAAATCCTGAAATAACCAGTATGCCTCCTAAAGCTGCCATTGGTAATTGCTCAATGAATCCGCTCGTAGTAAATACAAGCAAGCCAATCATAATACCTGAAATAAAGGTTGCCCACCTGGAATACGCACCTGCTGCAGTCAATACAGATGTGTGACTAACAGATCCACCAACAGGTATGCCGGTAAAAAATCCGGAAGCTATATTAGCAAAGCCTTCTCCCCTCAGATCCTTGTTTGAGTCCGGATAATTACCGTTGGGATTAGGCCTCATATGACTCACGCCTGCCCCTTGTATGAAGCCAATCAGAGCAATTGCTAAAGATGAAATTAAAACATCAGGAATATTTTCATATGGAGGAAATACAAATGAAGGCAACTCATTCGGTATCTTATTTTCATGGCCTACGAGTCTGAGCGCTGATATTTTTATAAAAAAAGTTATAAGTGTTGCTATTGCTAAAGAAAAAAACATTGAAAAATGTTTGAGTCTGGTTCTTTCAAGGTAAAGTGTCAGAATAATCGTCAATGATGCTATGCCCAATGCATAGTAATTAAATTCTTTGTAATGTAAAATAACATCTAAAGCCTTCAGCACTTTATTACTATGCTTACTTGCATAATACCCGAAGACATCCTCAAACTGACTCAGTACAATAGTTAAAGCTACTGCACTTAAAAAACCTCTCATCACTGAGTTTGATATAAACCTCATAAGAAAGCCAAGTCTTAAAACACTCATTAGAACCTGAATAAGACCTGCAAGAACAGTTATCAACACCAGAACCGGAATCTTTTCATCCTGAGTGACACCATGCAAAGCTCCCCTTGTTGCCAAAGCCAATGCTCCGGTAGTTGATACAACCATGTATACAGAACTGGTAGTCCATGCACCAATAAAAGGACCAATGATAGATGCATATAAACCATGAATGGGACTCATACCAGCCATAACACCGAAAGCCATACCCTCAGGTAATGCAGCAACACTTCCTGTAGCTGCCGCTATTATATCCTGAGGAAACTTCAGCTTTTTGCCACTATGTTTTTTCTTTTCACTCATTTTTAGGGTAAAAAGATTTTATATTTTTAAGGGTAGTATTCCTTTTATAAAACACGTATACTTTGGAAAACTCGGCTGAGTACATAAGCACCATATTGCTGTAAAAAAACCAAAGCTGAAAGGATAACAACGACGCGGTAATATCTGTATCAGTTTCTTTGCCTACAATAATTATCATGACTTCTCTTCCTATCTCCTGCAATACACCTCCCATAATTCCTGCAGGAAGGGCTTCCCTTATACTCACAGAATACGGTGGCATGGACTTGAAGAAAAATGTATAAAGAACAGATATAAAAAATACTTGTGTTAATACTTTCAATATTTCAATTCCAAAACCATTACCAAAAGAGATTGCCGACCAATGACTTAGGTAAGGATGTGGTAATATACCATTAATGATTACAAAGATGGATATAACCAACAATGAAGAAATAGTTGTTTTAATATCATCATAATTTCTTTTGATTGCTTCGATAAAACCAAAGCGATCTCTGACATCTCCCCATATAAGTTCTATGGAATCTTTTAATTGCGCGAAATAGTTGACAGTTCCTAATATAAATGTCACAATAGTAACACCAACAAAGGTCGATCTATCAGAAGGAGGAAATCCTTTCTCTCTTGTCAGTAAAAACTTTATGACATCTACAAAGTTGGGAGGAAAAAAATCAGCAATTACAGGAAGAACTACCTCTTTGGTTTTTTGTAAACCAAATGTCTTTAAAGAAAGCAAATATACAAACGCCACCAATGGAGCAATTGACAAAGACTGGTAAAATGCCAGACCGGTAGCAAGATTGGTACCTTTATCTTTAACCCACTCCTTGTAAGCTTCAAAAATCAATTTCCCCAGAATAGAAATTTTTCTTGCTATTGTATACAAAATTTTCCGGAACATCAATACCCTCCGTTTTCAAACAAAATACATCCATCATAAAAACTTTTTCTTCTTTTTGTTTTTAATATTTATTAGAATAAAGGGGAAATTCCTCGGGTAAGGGAAAACAATTTGAATATTATAAGTATTATATTAAATTATAGCATCACTTCGGACGCCTCTTAGGGAAGTAGCATTTATACAAACCGGATATTATATTATGAAAAATATACAGATCGTTACTAAAAGAATCGAGTTGAAATTTGATAACAATGGAGTTGCAATAACAGATGTAGAATCTATTATTGATGAACTTTCAAAGGAATACAATATTGTTGACAATTTTCCTTCAGTCACATTCCAGGAAAATTATCTTTATGTAACTTTTAAAGCATCAAAGAAAAGTGCCAATAAATCAAATATCGGATTCAGCTTTGGCACTAAGGATAACATTTAAGCCATAGTTATCCCTCCCTATTTCAATATACAAAAGAGATTTCCTTATTGAGCTGAAACATGCTCTTCTACTTTATGAACAGCAAGTATAGGCAATTCAGGATTGTATATGATTTCTTTTGTACGGCTACGAGAAAATATTTTCTTCAGAAAACTTCTTTCATGCGTTGCCAATACCAGAACATCCGCATTCTTTCTTTTGGCATAATAATTAATACCAGTTTCAATATCATCCCCTTCATTCAGATCGAAACTCATTTTTTCATATGACTGGTTGAAAAGTAATTTATCCATAGCATATTTTATAAATTCCTCTTCCTCTTCATAATTATGTTTTTTCTGAATACTGAAAAATGAAACCTGTGCATCGAACAATTGTGCTAGTTCAACTACAAAGGAAATACCTTCTGTTTCATTTCCTTTAAGATCAGTAGCATATACAATCTGTTTGATCGGATGATATTCCACATTGGAGGGCACAACCAATACAGGACAGCCAGATTCTTCTGCTACTGTAGCAGTAACTGAGCCCATAAAAATTTTCTTTAAACCTTCTGCGCCTTCGGTTCCCATCACAATTATGTCCACATTTTCTTTTTTAGCAAAATGAGGTATTTCATCTTCCGGAATTCCATATTTTACAACATAATCATAAATAACATTATCTCCTTTGGATAAGCCATTGATAATATCCTGCAACCCGCGTCTCGCTTCTTCCTCTGCTTGAGTAACAATATCACTTGATAGATAGCTTGCAGTTCCCGGTTCTATCGGAGTGATGTGATACAGATTGATTAAGGTTAGCGAACCTCCGGTAACTTTAACTATTTCATTGGCAAAATTTACTCCTCTGTATGAAACATCAGAGAAATCTACCGGACAAAGAATCTTTTTCATAACCAGACAACTTTTAAATTCCCTCTTGTATTCACAACAAACAAACACTTACATATAGTTTTCCTTTCCGGTATTGAAAAAACGTTGTATCAGGTACAACTGAAATCCTGCAGTTGTCTCATGCAATGGATGTCCATTCATAAGAATCAAAAAACTCCCCAGCTTTGAAATTTTATAATCAGTAATTATAGTACGACCATCATAACTTCTGAATATTTTTTTAAAATTCAGTTCTTCAGGAATGTGAAGAGCCTGAAGAATCATTTTAGCCCTACACACTGCCTCTTCAAAATCATCCTCATCGTGGCCTATAGTTCTCCATAGATGACTTAAGTATTCTGAAGGTTCAGGAACAGAAGCTATTATCCTGTTTAAATTATCTTCCTCTATAAGGGAATCATAATTGTATAATTGAATTTCAAATGCCATAAATTAAACTTTAGCATATTCTCTAAAAGAGGCCAGCTGCTTGAATAAAGCTTCCTCCTTTTCTGATAAATTCTTAGGTAACTGAACAACTACCTTTGCATATAGATCGCCAAACTTTCCCGGTTCATTATAAACCGGCATTCCAAGATTTCTCAATCTTAATACTTTACCATTGTCTGTTCCCTTAGGGATATCAAGCTTTATCATTCCCTTTAAGGTATTGACTTCCGCTTTCCCCCCCAAAATCAAGGTATAGAGATCTACAGGAACATCAACATACAGATTGTCTCCTATACGTTCATATTTATGATGCTTAACAACTCGGATAGTAATATACAGATCTCCTGGTTTGCCTCGCCCTGCGCCCTGGCCACCTTTCTCCTTTAGCTTAATAACTTGTTCATCAGCGATCCCTGGTTTCAGTTTTATTCTTAAAGGCTGACCGTTAACGTTTACAATTCTTTCGGTACCTCGATAAGTTTCTTCCAGCGTTATTTCCAGCTCTGCCTGAAAATCGTTTCCTTTATAAGACTGACCACCGGAAGAGAATCCTCCTTTACCTTTTCCAGAACGGCTGAATATGTTTTCAAAAAAATCAGCAAAACTCTCTGCATCAAAGCCTCCGGAACTGCTATATTCATAAGAACCACTTCCACCAAAAGGATTATAAGCACCACCTCCTCCTTGGTTTTTCATTTGCTCATAATACTTCCAATTGTCTCCCATCTCATCGTATTGCTTCCTTTTTTCAGGGTCACTAAGAACACTGTTAGCTTCGTTAGCTTCCTTAAACTTTGTTTCAGCTTCCTTATCTCCCGGATTTTTATCGGGATGATATTTCACAGCAAGCTTTTTTAAAAGCTTTCTTAATCTCATTCTGCGAAGCAGTTTTGGAGACACCAAGTATTTTATAATAATCTTTATACTCCATACGATATGATCCTAATTGATAAACAAGTATGGAATTAAGCTTGTTCTTTTAGAGCGAAAAGCTTAAAGCACAAAGCGGAAGGCGGAAAGTTAAAAGTCAAAAGTCAAAAGTTTAAAGTTGAAAGTTGGAAGGTGGAAGGTTACAGAAAAAGTGTTACCAAAGGAACTAAGTTTCGTACTTATAAAAAGGAAAACGGATAAGAGATATATTAGCTCTTCGAATCAAGAATTTTTATTAATGAAATTTACTATACGAATACTTCTTTCAATATTATTTTTATTGACAATCATATTCTTTCTTCGTGGATGGGTATACAACTGTTTTGTTACTTATAAATCAATCGGACAAAGGCAAAATTACATACCACAAGATCAAAAACTTATCTCCTATATTGAAGTAAATGTGAATGATCATTCCGAAACTGACATTAAGAATATAATAAAGATAGGACTTACTGCTACTGCAAAACATTTAAATTATTCAGTCGACCCGAAGACGAATGACCCCAATAAGCTTATATATACCAAATCTGCTCATTGTGTTGGTTATTCAACCTTCTTTGCCACAACCTGTAACTATCTTTTTAAAAAGTATAACCTGGATAGAAATTGGGAAGCAAAACCACAAATAGCCCAGCTTTATTTGTTTAAAACAAATGTTCACCAGTTTTTTGGTGTCCCATTTTTAAAAGACCACGACATCGTCCTCATTGAGAATCAAAAGACAGGAGAACTATTTGCAGTCGACCCAACACTGCATGATTATTTCTATATTGATTATATTTCCTTCGAAAGAAACTAAAAGCAATTATTCAACAACCTCCCATCTTCAGACTTTTTACTTTAAGCTTTCGGCTTTTAGCTTTAACTTGTACTTTGAAGAGTAAGTCTAAAGCTAAATAGGAACTAGTTAATATTGAGTGAATTATTCCCTCCATTTTATTTATTTTCAGTACCTTTATTCAGAATATATATAGGTAGTAATGTTTGAAATATCAATATCAGTTATCCTTATATTTATAGTATTTATTATTGTAAGAGGATTAATGAAAGCTTCAAAAGAAGCGAAGGAATATAATCAATATTTAGAACAAAGTCTTAAAGATGAACACATAACTAATCCGGAAACTGGCGCTAAATATACCTTAGAGGAGGCAGAGTCTGAAAAATGGATTAACCTAGAATCCGAGTTTATAACAATTCCAAAAACTGATATTACGAAGCTATTTACGGAAGAAGAAAGAGAGACCGAAAGAGCCCTGAATCATTTTAAAGATAATGCTCAATATCGAAAAGCAGAATTAAGTAATGATCAAATTGAAATACTTGAACAGACAAAAATTCTAAGTAAGTATAAAGGATGGACATATTCCAGTCCTTTTCAAATAGAATATTGTACTGGCCTATTGCTTTTCCCCACTGTAGCAGTATCAGGCCCTAGATCGATTTCATACATGACACAATGTATGTTTTGGATAACGCTAAATATGAGTTATGGTCATTATTACTTAAGAGAAAAAACAGCTACTGAAAAGCTTTTGGATTTAATAAGAGATGATGATGAAATTAAACTTACTAACTACGAATCCTTTACAATCAATAAAACTAAAAAGTTTTTCGAATTAAATAAAATAATTGAAAAACTTGAGGGAATGGAAGGTTTAGAAATTGAGATTTTAGAAAATAATTTCTTTATAAAAAACACCCGACAAATAGATATTTTTGAAGTTACAAAAATTGAAAAAATAATTAAAAACATAAGTCTATCAAGCAGATAACTTTGAATTCAAATTGTCAGAAAAAACAATAACTCAATGTAGTTGAAGTGAAGAAAAGGAAGCATTATTACTTTCAACCCTTTCTCCATGGTGTCAGGTCGAACATCTTTTCAGTTTTTACTTTAAGCTTTTAACTTTTTGCTTTACGCTTTAAGCTTTGCGCTTTCTGCTTTCAACTTAAAATATCTACAATCTCGTCTGACTCAAAAACGTGTTTATCCTCAACTGCATTAGCAATATAGATCATAGCTTTTGCAACCGTATGTGCCTCTATGGCCCTATATTTTTTCATTTTCCCACGAAATAAAGGTCCGACCAATTTCATTAAAAACTTTCCGGCTTGTTCCCCAGGGCGGGACTCACTTCTGTTACCGAGAAGAAATGAGGGACGTAAAAAATAAACTCTACTCTTGAGAATACCGGTAAGTGCTTCTTCCATTTCCCCTTTAGTCTTCAGATAAAAATTGGAGGTATTGGAGCTTGCTCCTATAGAGGAAATAACGATCATCTTCGAAATGTTTGTAACAGAGGCCACTTCAGCTATAAGCTTTGGCAATCCAAGATCTACTTTCCTGAAAGCTTCTTTTTGTTCTCGCTTTTTTGATAGTCGTTCCAAGACAGCAATAAACATGATCTCCTGTCATTTCAGCTTCCAGCAAAGATTTATTGTTTAACTCTGTGATGATCTCCTTAACTTTTCCTCCTGCAAAGCCGGAAGAATGTCTTCCGAAAATTATTATTGATTCATATCTTTCATCATTTGTTAAAATGCTTACTAGTTCCTTCCCTACTAGTCCTGTTGCTCCGAATACCAACGCTGTTTTACCTTTTTGCATATCTTTAAATCTTTTTTCAAATATCCCCACTATAACCTTCCTGATAACAATTTGTATAAAAGTAAAAAAATAAAAGGTGTTAAACAGCCTGAGGCCTTGTTTAACACCCTTTATTTTCAATTAAGCTTTATATTTTTTTACTCAAGGATTTCCTCGATGGATTCCATCTTCTCGTCAGTGTATTTACCATTCAAAGTAAGTACAATATTTCCTTCCGGATCCAGAACAAAAAAATAAGGTACCTCTTTATCCTTCAATTTCAGAGGATCTTTATAATTATCCATATCTCCTTTGTAAAATACCACATGCTGATGCAGCCTTTTATCCAATGATTCTTTAGTCTTTTTCATTGCTGTAGCAGCAGCGGCTTTGTTCAAACCAGTGAACATCGGTACAAAATACATATTCACATCATATTCAGGAATCAGAACATTCGTCTTTTTGGTTCCTGGACGAAAAGTATTCATCATTGGGTCCATCCAGCTTGTAAGATCCTCTTCTGCCTTTTTTGAAAATGCAATACCTACCAATGTATACTTACCTTTTGAACTCGCAGGCAAAGTCACAGTTTTTCCATCTACTGTTACCCCAGACAGTTCAGGAAATGCTTTATTTTGCTGTGCGAAAGAACAAACAGCAAAACATATCGCTAATAATGTCAACAAAGACTTATTCATATTTTTACTTTTTTGTATCAAATTTAGATTTTTTTTGGACAAGAATAACAAAAGAACGATCATATGTTCTCCGATGTTGAATTTAAAAGGTGGAATTTATTAAAAGTTTTAAGATTATGATTCGAGGAGGAGAAGGTCCAAGATTAATTCCTGCCGGGGATTTGATAGGAACCAAAGTAAATAATTTTGAAAATGAAGAGCTGGGTCGCATTAAAGATGTAATTATTGATATGGAATATGGATCGGCCTCTTATGCGATACTTACACATGGAGGTTTTCTCGGAATGGGTGAAAAGTTGTATGCTGTTCCGTTTGAGGCACTTGAACTGAACCCGGAAAGAGATTCTTTAACACTTGATGTATCATTGGAAAGGCTGCATAACGCACCTGGTTTCATCACAGAAAACTGGCCGGAAACACCTAGCTATGAATACCTTACTGATGTCTACAACTATTTCGGTTATGAACTTTACTGGCTGGAACCCAGAGAAAAATAAAAATTTGTGAATAACCGGAGAACCAAGTTTTCCGGTTTTTTCCATTATTAATGTATCTTTGGCAAAATTTTAATTATGGCGTTAGAATTAACAGGAAAAGTTGTTAAAATCCTTCCGGAACAAACAGGTTCCGGAAAAAATGGAAATTGGGTAAAACAAGAGTTTGTAATTGAAACCACTAATGAGCAATACCCAAAAAAGGTTTGCTGTTCCGCTTGGGGTGACAAAGCTGGAATTGTTAAAAACCTAAAATCAGGTGATGAAGTGAAAGTAGGTATCAACATTGAGTCCAGAGAATATAATGAACGTTGGTACACAGATGTAAGGGCTTGGAAAATAGACACTATAGGTGGCGGTCAATCTTCAGATGAACCATCCGAAGGCTATGCTTTCGGAGCTGATTCAGGAGAATCTACA
Organism: Sporocytophaga sp.; assembly: GCA_024707265.1. Lineage (GTDB taxonomy): Bacteria > Bacteroidota > Bacteroidia > Cytophagales > Cytophagaceae > Sporocytophaga. Next base: position 264,767 of record JANQAB010000006.1, read on the forward strand.
GACGACCTTCCTTTCTAAAAAGAAATAATGATTACGGAAAAAATCAGTCACCTGCTGCGTGAAGTAACCTTTCAGGCTAGCAGAAGCAGTGGACCAGGAGGACAGAATGTTAATAAAGTCAATTCCAAAATTGAATTGATTTTTTCCGTAACACATTCAGCACATTTTACAGAGGAAGAAAAACAGCTACTGTTTAAAAAGCTTGGCCACAAATTTAATTCCGAAGGAGAGCTAAGAGTGGTTGCACAATCGGAAAGAACTCAGACTGGAAATAAGAGACTTGCTGAAGCCAAATTTATTCAACTTATTGAAAATGCTTTAAAAAAGCCCAAGAAGCGGATAAATACAAAGCCAACACTTTCCTCCGTTGCCGACCGAAAAAATCTAAAGAAAAAACTTTCTGAAAAGAAATCTCTCCGGAGAACAAAATTCTTTGATTGAGCTTAAATATTAACTTTTTAAACCATTAAAAATGAAACTAGTCAATGTATTTGCTGCGGCAGGATTGGGAATATTAGCCTTGTCTACTCCCTCTTTCGCACAGAAAAAATCTAAAAAAGGAATGGAACAACAAACTTTTACATTAAAAACCAAAATCGACACTGTTAGCTATGCGCTCGGTGCCAACATCGCAGAAAACCTTAAACAACAAGGTTTTGAAAACTTAAGCATAGATGCATTTGCTCAGGCTTTTAAAGATGTAGCTGACAAAAAACAATTGCTTGTTTCTGCAGAGCAGGCAAGAAATATTCTCAATGAATACTTTGCTCAGCTTCAACAGGAGAAAGCAAATAAAAACGTGGCTGAAGGACAAAAATTTCTTGAAGAAAACAAGAAGAAGCCAGGTGTAGTAACATTACCTAGCGGATTACAATATCAGGTAATCAAAGAAGGTGATGGCCCGACTCCTAAAGCTACTGATAAAGTTACTACACATTATCATGGTACTTTAATAGATGGAACTGTGTTCGACAGCTCTGTAGAAAGAGGTCAGCCTGCAACTTTCCCTGTAAACGGTGTAATTCAAGGTTGGGTAGAAGCACTACAACTTATGAAAGTAGGTTCAAAATGGAGACTGTTTGTACCTTCTAATCTAGCTTACGGAGAAAGAGGTGCCGGAGAATCTATCGGACCAAACACTGCGCTCATTTTTGAAGTAGAATTACTTTCTATAAGCCAATAAATAATTAAATCCCTGCATTCTGCGGGGATTTTTATTTTAAACTAAACCATCATTATCTTGACATTTGAAGAACTTAACCTGGATGACGCAGTTCAACAGGCTCTGAAAGACATTGGATTTAAAACCCCCTCTCCTGTCCAGGAACTTGCCATCCCTGCCATCCTGGACGATAAAGATATTATTGCCTGTGCACAGACAGGTACTGGTAAAACAGCAGCTTACCTTTTACCTATCATTCATAGGAACCATCTCCATCCTCATCCTGGAATAGACACTTTGATCCTTGCTCCGACAAGAGAACTTGCTGTTCAGATAGATCAACAGGTAGATGGATTCAGCTTTTATACATCAGTTAGCAGCATTGCTGTTTATGGAGGCAATGACGGAAGTGTTTGGGAACAGCAGAAAAATGCTTTGAAGCAAGGGTCTCCCATTGTAATCGCTACGCCTGGAAGATTGATTGCCCACCTTACATCTGCTCAAATCTCCTTTGCAGATTTGAAACATTTGATTTTGGATGAAGCTGACCGGATGCTGGAAATGGGGTTTTATGATGATATTGTTAAAATCATCAATTATCTTCCAAGACAAAGGCAGAACATACTTTTTTCAGCAACCATGCCTTCTAAAATAAGGCAACTGGCAGATAAAATATTATTCAGACCTGTAGAGATCAATATAGCCATATCAAAACCTGCAGAAGGGATTGATCAAAGAGCTTATATGGCTTACGATAATCAAAAGCTTCCTTTGATTAAAGAACTCTTACAAGGAAAAGAAGAGGAACTTCCATCTATTGTCATTTTCTGTTCTACCAAACAAAATGTAAAAATACTTGAGAAAGAACTTAAAAAACTAAACTTCTCTGTTAAAGGATTTCATTCCGACCTTGAGCAATCTGAACGTGAGCAGATCATGAACCAATTCAGAAATAGAGAGGTGCAGATTCTGGTAGCTACAGATATTCTTTCAAGAGGTATAGATGTAGAAAATATTAATCTTGTGGTGAACTACGATGTACCACATGATGCTGAAGACTATGTACACCGGATTGGAAGAACTGCACGCGCTTCAAGCAAAGGTATTGCCATGACTTTTATCAATGAAAAAGAAGTAAGAAAGTTTAACAGTATAGAACAACTCATTGAGAAAGAAATACCCAAATTGCCTCTTCCTGAATTTTTGGGAGAAGGTCCGGCATATGAGGTAAAAGCCAGGCCCAAACCTTCACAAGGGAAAAAGAAAAAATTCTTTAAAAAGAAAAACAACAATACCAACAACAAATCATGAGACAACTCATCGTATTTACTTTCACAATCCTCTTTACAATTACATTCAGAGGTTACAGTCAGGAGATTCAGGTTGTAAACTATGACAAATTAGATAAGATCATAAAGGATACAAAAGATTCTGTCGTAGTGATAAATTTCTGGGCTACCTGGTGCAAACCGTGCATTGAGGAGCTCCCTTATTTTGCCGAAGCTGGAAAGTTAAGTAACAATGAACCTGTCAAGTTCCTTTTTGTATCAATGGATTTTACTTCCAAAAAAGACAAAGCAGGAGAAGTGTTTAACAATAATAATCTGCCTGGAAAATGCGTATTGCTCACTGAAGATCCGAACATCTGGATTAATAAGCTTAATCCTCAGTGGGGAGGCGATATTCCTTATACCTTTCTGCAGGATAAAAAAGGAAATCGTACCCATTACCCAAAAACCTTTGCAACTTCTGAAGAACTTATTAATTTGATCAAAAAAGAATTAATCAAAAAATAAACCTATTATTTATGAAACACATTTTAGCGATCTTGTTATTGTTCTCAGTTTCAATTTCAATAGCTCAGACTACAGGATACAAACCAGGTGATAAGGCAATTGATTTCTCATTAAAAAATATTGACGGTAAAAATGTATCACTAAAGAATTATGCTGATGCTAAAGGCTATATCGTAGTTTTCACATGCAACCATTGCCCTTATGCAAAAGCATATGAAGGCAGAATAGAAGAGCTCAATAAGAAATATGCATCAAAAGGGTACCCTGTAATAGCTATTAATCCTAATGATCCTGTTGCATATCCTGAAGACTCTTATGAAAACATGAAGAAGAATGCTGCAGAAAAGCATTTTACATTTCCTTATCTTCTGGATGAGACTCAGAATATAGCAAAAGCATATGGTGCCCTTAAAACTCCCCATGTTTATATACTGAAAAAAGTCAATAATGACTTGATTGTAAAGTACGTAGGGGCAATTGATGACAATTCGGAAAGCGCGCAAGACGTGAAGAAGAAATATGCTGAAAATGCTCTTAATGAATTGCTTCAGGACAAAACAATTAAAGAGCCTGAAACAAAAGCTATAGGGTGTGGAATTAAATGGAAAAAATAATTAATTGTAATAAAGACCCCCATTTAGATGCGGGGTTCTTTATTATATCCCGACCACCTATGCCTTTTTTTATTTCTCTCTGGCAGCCTAATGATCTGCCCCGTTTCAGTAACTGCATATTTGTTTGGAGGTGTAATCATAAAATCTTCCTGTACTTCTTCTGCTCTTATTTTTTCCAGTCTCTTTTCAGGTTGTTCTTCAGGTTCAGTGGATTTATCAACATATTTTTTCCTCTGTTTACTAAAATCCGATTTAAAAACTTTAATTAGTCTTAAAGACCAATCTCGTACTTTTTTTTTCCACCCAATCATCACCATACTCTTTTAAAAAAAACAATGATTGCGCCTGCAGGGTTTCATTGAATTTTTCAATTAAAGTTTTTTTCGTCATAGTTTTTATTCGATTAATCATAGTATCCTTCCTTATATTAGCGATATACTATTTTAACCTATACTAAATAATTGTGGCAGATTACTTACTGGATGACTTCTTTTACCTTTCGGAAGAATGTATGTGCATCACAAGTGGAGATGGATACTTCAAAAAAGTAAACCCAGCTTTTGCGAAAATGCTGGGTTATAGTGAAGAAGAAATTTGCACCATGCATTTTTCCCGCTTTATTTACCCTGAAGATTTAAAAATCACATCAAAAATTTATAAAAGTTTTGGTCAGGAAGCATTTCCTAAAGACCCACTTGAAGTCAGATATGTAGCTAAAAATGGCAATGTTAAATGGATTAAGTGGACTAAAGTAATTAAGGTTACTGAAAATACAGTTTATGGTTTAGGCAGGGATATTACCGAAACCAAAAGGTTTGAATCCGAAATTGAAGACAACAGAAACAAACTTTATGAGATCATTGAGTTAGTCCCTCATCCTATTTTCCTCAAGGACAATCAAGGCCGTTATATATTGGTAAACAAGGCACAGGCTGAACTCTTTAGCACCACCATCCACAATTTGCTTGGTAAAGACGACAGCCACTTCATTAAGGATGATAACGAACTGAGAGGCATCCAGGAAAGTGATATTAAAGTAACCCTCCTTAAAGAAATAGTTACTCTCTCGGAACAAAATATAACTCACCTTGATGGCACAAACAGAATACTTCATACAACAAAGGTTCCCTTTATCAGTAATTATGATAAGGAAGTCAATATCCTGGGGGTCTCTATTGATTTAACAGAAGTAAAAAACGCAGAACAGGAACTCAGAAAGATCAACTTTGAACTGGACAGCTTCGTTTACAGAGCATCACATGACTTAAGAGCTCCTTTATGCAGTATCACAGGATTACTAAATCTGATCAAAAGAGAAAAAGATCCTATGATTATCAATGAATGTATAGAGCAAGCTAAAAGCAGTGTTAAAAGATTGGATTCCTTTATTGCAGACCTGACCAACTTTTCAAGAAACAATCGCCTCCGAATCTTATCTTCTAAAATCAACTTTACAGCTATTGTTAACGAATGTCTGGAAAGTTTAAAATTTATGGACAATGCTGAAAACATTAAAATTGAACTGAGCACTGAAGAACACTACGAATTCTATAACGATGAAAACAGGCTGAAAATCATTTTCATGAATCTGATATCCAATGCTATTAAATACCATTCATTGGAACAGCAAGATCCTTTTCTGAAAATCAGGATCTCTATTTCAGAAACAGGTGCAAAGATTGAAATAGAAGATAACGGTTCCGGAATAGAGCCTTCTTACCATCAGAAAATATTTGAAATGTTTTTCAGAGCTTCTGAAAAAATCCTTTGGCAGCGGCTTGGGTTTATATATAGTAAAACAAGTTATAGACAGGCTCAATGGCACTATATCATTAAAATCTGAAGTAAATTATGGAACTATTTTTATTATTACCTTACCAAACCAGGATTAATTATATTTCAATCTATTATTTTAAAAAGCCTTTTCAGGAGCTGAGTTAAAACTACAGGCATCAGACTTATCAGAATTATCCATTCCCACACCTCTGCTGATAGAGGTTTCACCTGCAATATCTTTTGAGCCCCGGGAAACACTCCTGTAATGGCCAGTATTGAAATACAAAAAACAAGTGCCATCCAGACAAATTTATTTCTTGTGATTTCATTCATAAAGAATGAACTTTTTCGTGAAGACAAATTAAAAACGTGCCAGAGTTGAGATAGAGCAAGTGTATAAAATATCATATCCTGTATAACTACAGGTTCATCTGCGTAGTATTTTTCAAAAAACAAGACACCACAAAGGATAGAGCCTGAAATACATATACAATAAACGATTAGCGATTTCCAGTCACCCCTGTCGAGCATTGGTGCTTCCGGGTTCCGTGGAGGAAGTTTCATCACATTTCTATCCCCTTTCCAAGGCCTAAGGCCAAAGCAGGGAAAACATCAGTAATCAGATTAAGAAATAAAATCTGAATAGGTAGTAATACAATTCTTGGGTCTATGAATCCGGAAGCAACCACCAGAACTATTTCGCTGAGGTTACAGGATAAAAGAAAGATTATAAACTCTCTTATATTCTGGAAAATAACCCTTCCCTGAAAGATAGCTTCTACAATAGAAACAAATGAGTCATCTTTTAAAACCACATCAGCTGTTTCTTTAGCTACCTGAGTTCCCCGTGTTCCCATGGCAATTCCAATATCAGCTTTTTTCAGTGCAGGTGTGTCATTAATACCATCTCCAGTCATAGCTACAATGTTACCCTCATCCTGATAAAGGCTGACAAGTTCTAACTTCTGAGCAGGAGTGACTCGTGCAAAAACACGCGTATTCATTACAACTTTTTTATCCTTCCCATGTATATCCAATGCTTGAAGCTGTGTACCTGTCATCAGTGCGCTTTCTTCCTCCTCCCCCTCTACAAGGCCGATCTTCCTGGCAATGGTGAAACCTGTTTTAGGATGGTCACCGGTAACCATAATCACCTTAACTCCAGCTGTCTTACAACTTTCCATTGCAAAACCTATATCATGTCTGGGCGGATCAAGGAAACCAACCAAACCGATGAAAGTTAAATCTTTAAGATACTCTTGCTCCTCCTCTGCCTGATGCCTGATTGCAAAAGCAAGCACCCTCAGCCCCATTGATGAAATCCTTTCAGCCTCCTTATTCAAATGGGCGGTGAAAGAAGCATCAACAGGTAAGGCTTCTGACTCTTTAAGATAACTGCTGCAATGGGAAAGGATCGCTTCAACAGAACCCTTTGATGCTACAATAAACTCATCGCGAGATCTGACCAATACAGCCATCATCTTAGTATCTGAGCTAAAAGGAGTCTCATGAACTCTTACATATTCATCCTTCAGATTATTAGTATCTATTCCTCCTGAATATGCCAGTCTCAGCAAAGCTATCTCTATCGGGTCTCCGATCGCTTTCCCCGAAGACAAGCCCAGGATGGCATTATTACACAATGCAGCGGTCAGATACAACTCATGCAGGGAATTTTCAACATCTGCTATTTCGCTATTGAAAAAAGTATTCTGGCGCTTTTCAAAATCATTTTTCAATTCCAATGTCTTATGAGGAAAAGCGATGATGTTTACCTCCATCACATTTTCAGTAAGTGTACCAGTCTTGTCTGTAAAGATGACATTAGTGCCTCCCAGCGTTTCAACAGAATAAAGTTTTTTTATTATGGCATTTCTTTTGGCCAGTCTAAGCATTCCATAGGCAAGTGCGATGGTAGAAACAATTGGAAGGCCTTCGGGAATAGCGGCAACTGCAAGAGCAATAGCTGTTTCCACTATAATATAAAACTCCTGTTTTCTGAAAAGACCCGCTATGATAAAAATACAAGCCATAGCTGCAGTAATCCAGATAAGAGTTTTGGTAAGTTTCTCCAATTTCAGATCCAGAGGAGTTGATGTATCTTCTGCCCTCTGTGTCATGGTTGATATTTTACCGAGCTCGGTATGTACCCCTGTCCCAGTTACAAGAAAATAGCCGTTCCCTTTTATAACAGATGTTCCTTTATAGACCATGTTGGTTCTATCAGCCAGAGGAGTTAATTCAGGAAGAGGCTCGCATACCTTATCCACCGGAAGGGATTCACCGGTAAGAGGAGATTCGTTTATCTCCAGATTATTAAGAGTTACAAGTCTTCCGTCAGCAGGAACCATGTCTCCGGCTTTAATATAAACCAGATCTCCAATCGCGAGTAAATTGGAATTGATTTCGGATAATTCACCTCTGATAACCTTGGCAAGAGAAATTTCAAGACTTTTCAATCCTTCCATCGATTTTCTTGCCTGTAGTTCAATAAAAAAGCCAATAAGGGCATTGATGAGAATAACTCCTCCAATAGCGAGAGAATTGCTAACATCATGAAAAAACAATGAAATGATTGCAGCTCCAGCCAGCAGATAAGTTATCGGATTCTGAAACTGTTCCAGTAATATCTTAAAAGCAGACTTTTCTTTTACCTCCTCAAGCTTATTCTCGCCATATTGAGCAATTCTGCTTTTGGCTTCCTCTGCAGTTAATCCTTTCTTAGGATCAGATAATAAAAAATCCACAACCTTTTCTTCAGAAAGGGCATGGAATAAAAGTTCGAATGAAAATCCTGATTTATCAAGCACAAGAAAATATATGCAAACCTAAGTTAAAATCAAAAACCTAAGTTCATTAAACTTTTAAAAGGCTTAATATGTTTTACATATACTTTTCAAGAAAAGCCCTGAAATCTGCTTTAAGATCATCGAATATCTCATTAAAGCTATCCATTCTTTCTTCTAGATTATAATGTTCATCCGCAGTTCGTTCATCAACAGCATTGCTGAATTCCTTTTCAAAATCAGCCAGTACTCTTCCCATGCGATTGATATCGTGTTTTAATTTTATAATTTCATCATGCTGAATAAAGAACTTATTTTGGAATTGTTCTATCTGAATTTTAACATTTATATCAGTGTAATCTGATGCAATCTCTTCCAGACGTTCCTGAAAAATTTTCAGTTCGTCTTTACAAAACTCCAGCTTATTTAACCACAACTTTTCGTCAAAATGTAGCCAGGAGATCAATCTTCTTTTTTCATCCGCTATCATATTATTAACTTTTATAATTTTTTTCATTCAATAGGAACATAGGAACCTCTGTTCTATATAAGCTTTTATCAATCATACTTTTTTTGAAAAGCTTTCTAAAGAAAGAACTGTTGTGTTTCATTAATGCAATCATATCTGCATCTTCCTCAGAAAGATAATTCTCAATAGCATCAAACCGCTGCTCCGAAACAAGCATTTCAAATTTAACCTTACCAAATTCATCAGTAGCTTTTACTTTTTTTTCTCAACCTGTCAAAGAGCACAACATCAAGACGCAGACTTATAGGATCAGCAACATGAAGCACTGTTACCTTGGCATTAAAGATCTTTGCAAAATTCACTACCTCATCAATTGCCAAATGGTCATCATCACGAAGACCGCATGCATATACAATATGTCGGAATCCCTGATACGTAGCGTCTGCAGGTACAGCCAGAACAGGACAGACAACATGATCCAGAGTGGAAATTGTAGTACTTCCAATCCATTTTGAAGTAATAGAATTATCGTAAGCTCCCATTACTATCAATTCAACATTTTCTTTTTGGGCAACTTCTGCTATTTCATTTACAGCTATTCCTGAAGAAAACTTGTACTCACAACTTATTCGGCTTCCGTTAAAATACTTTTCGTCACTTACAAGATCACATGACTGACGTAATTTTTCATTTGCAGAAGATTCCTGATCTTCAAGTATTTTCTCCATCATAAATGTTGGAACAGTAGGCTCAAGAACAGGAAGTGGGGCCGAATTGAATACAATGACCTCCGATACTGCTTTCGCAGCTATCCCTTTAGCAAAGTTTAATGCATTATTTGAACTATCTGAAAAGTCCGAAGCTAGCAGTAACTTATCCATATCTCCTACCTTTATTTAATAACATCAAAAGAGAGAAGATTAATTCGGATAATATAAATGGGAAAAAACAATCTCAGTTTTCTAATTCAGCATTATGAAAATTTTCTGCTATCAGATCACATACTATTTTAAAATTCATCGGCAGCACTTGATCTGTATAAGGATGCCTGCCTCCAAATGTATGATCCGCATTTTCAATAATTTTCAATACGGAAACCGGATTTCTGTTTTTTAAGGCAAAAGCGTTATCGACGGGAACTGTCTGATCTGCTGATCCGTGAATAATTAAAAAATGCTTTAATTTTGAAGCAGCAGTGATAACATCGAGCCTTGATTTATTTTCAAGATAAGATTCCAGGAACTGAGGATAAAGAGGCATTTTTTGCCCTGTTCTTGCATTGTTTACAAATACTGTTTCTCCTTTTTTCCATAAATCAATATCCCTGTCATTCAAAAACTTTTTCAGATCTGCAACTCCTGCAAGTGATACTACCGCCCTTACTCTTGGATCTTCAGCTCCCTTCAATATAGCTATTGATCCTCCTCTGCTATGGCCTATCAGTATCAGCTTCCTTTTGTCCCACTCGGTTCCGGGAATAATTTCATCTTTAAATACATGATCTATCATAGCCTGAACATCATCAAGCTCAATGATAAAATTATTCCTTCCGAAACTATTAAGATCAATAAATTCGAATGGACGATCAATGGTTGTTCCATTATGGGAGAAATTCATTTTAATGAAAACAAAATTCTTCTGAGTAAAATAGTCCATCATAAGGTCAAAATTACCCCAATCCTTAAACCCTTTAAACCCATGCAGAAAAATTATCAAAGGCTTTTCCTTTCCGTCTGAAGTATAGGAAAGATCATACAATAGTCTTCTTGAATGATTTATCAAAGTCAATTGTCTGTTTTTAAGTAAAATATGTTTTGCCATAAATGTCCAAAATGAACTATTATATTTTAAACTATTGAAAACCAATACAGATAAAATTGATAAAGAATCCTGAATGATAATCATAATTTTAAATTAATAAAATAATTTTTATAAGCGCAGCCCTTTGGAAACAGTATAAATAGATTGTAATATTGTATCATGGCTGTCAGTATTAAAGAAATACAAGCTCCGATTGAAGACGAAATAAAGGATTTTGAAAAGAAATTCAGGGATTCTATGAAAAGCAACGTAGTGTTGCTTGACAGAATCATGACCTATATCGTTAAAAGAAAGGGCAAACAATTAAGGCCGATGTTTGTATTTCTTATGGCCAAAACATGTGGAGGCATTAGTGAATCTACGTACAGAGGCGCCGCGCTTATTGAATTGCTCCATACAGCCACACTTGTTCATGATGATGTGGTGGACGATGCTAATTACAGACGCGGATTCTTTTCCATTAATGCACTTTGGAAAAATAAAATAGCAGTGCTTGTTGGAGATTACTTGCTTTCCAAAGGATTACTACTCTCCCTTCAGAATGATGATTTCAGCATACTTAAAATTGTTTCCAATGCTGTAAAGGAAATGAGTGAAGGTGAATTGCTTCAAATAGAAAAAGCAAGGAATCTTGACATTACAGAAGAAGTATACTTCGAAATTATCCGTCAGAAAACCGCTTCTCTCATAGCTTCATGTTGTGCTGTTGGCGCTGCCTCGTCCGGCATTGATACAGACTCGATAGAAAATGCCAGACTTTTCGGAGAAAAAAGTTGGAATGGCATTTCAGATAAAAGACGACCTCTTTGACTATAATACCGAAGCTGTTATAGGTAAACCTATCGGTATTGATATAAAAGAAAGAAAAATGACACTTCCCCTGATCTTTGCTCTTAGCAAATCCAGCTGGTGGGAAAAAAGAAAAATCATTAACATCGTTAAAAATCAAAACGATAATCCCAAGAAAGTTGCTGAAGTAATTCAATTTGTGAAAAATTCCGGAGGCATTGAGTATGCCACGGAAATCATGAATAAATACATGAATCAGGCGAACTCGATCCTCGATACGTTTCCATCCTCTCCTTACAAACAATCCCTTCAACAGTTGGTTAAATATACAATAGAGAGAGATAAATAATTTCTCTTATTGAATTTAAACTAATTGGGAAGAAATCATGAGAAGTAGTGCGTTAACTTTAAAATCTGTCAGAAAGAATGCTTACAGGTATACAGAAAGCATAGGAGATTCAGCTACTAAAATTGCTAAATCAGTGAAAAAATCCTTCTCCAAAGTTGATTGGAAAGGAATGAGAAAGGGAGCCAAAAAGCAATATAATATCCTTTCTAAAAGAGGCCAAAGATTAGTACTTCAGGCTAAAAAATCAGCGAGATTAACCGCCAGAAAACTAAGAAGAAAAGCGTGGTACCGGGAATTAAAGAAGGGAACATTCTTTCCTAAAAGGGCCAGAATTATAAGAAGCTGGGCTATTTTAAACGCAAAATACATTCAACTTATGGTAAGCAAAAAAGCCAGAAGAGTGAATCGTATGTTAAATCCGGATTATCCTGCTTTAAGAAATTTTGCGGATGACACTTTGGCAATCACTAAGTTTTTCTTTGGAACTCAAATTCCAAGGTATACAGGAATGGCACTGGAGAAAGTGAGATAAAATTTATAAAGCATTTATGTCTAAAGGGGCTATATTCATAGCCTCTTTTTTTTTATACACTTTTTATCTAATTTAATAATCAATTCTGGCCATAATTTGTCTTTCTGACTTTTTATATATTTAAATCCCTAAAATTCAAACCAGATGTTAGCTATACGAAACTCCATCTTAATATTACTTTTCTTAACCATTACTCCTTTTGCAATGGGTCAGATTCGTCTGCCAGCAATATTCTCGTCAAACATGGTAATTCAACAAAACGCTGAGATACCTATATGGGGATGGGCAGGACCAACACAGGATATCCAGATTCAGGTAAGCTGGGATACAATAGTGGTTCAAACTAAAGTTTCCAATACATCTATGTGGAAAGCCACAATAAAAACACCTTCTGCTGGTGGACCTCATACGATATCAATTAAGGCTGGGACAGAGAAGAAAATGCTTGAGAATGTATTATCTGGAGATGTATGGTTATGTTCTGGTCAGTCTAATATGGAATGGAATATGGACGTTTCTGCCGACGGAAAGCCTTACTTAGAACAGATCAATGATTCATTGATGAGATTATTTCAGGTACCACGATCGGCCGCTTCTACTCCACAGATGAAAGGAGAAGGCAACTGGAATCTTTGTTCTGGTGAACCTCTGAGATGGTTTAGTGCTGTAGCTTATTATTTTGGCAAAACTCTTAACACTGAACTAAAAGTACCGATAGGCCTTATTCACTCAAGTTGGGGAGGTACGCCAGCTGAGGTATGGGTTCCCCAAAGTATGATAGATTCAGATTCACTTCTTAAAGCTGCTGCAGACAAACAATGCGATATCGACAGGCCATGGTGCCCTTCTTCTCCGGGTATGGCTTATAACTCAATGATTGCTCCACTAATCCCATTTAAGCTGGCAGGGATTATCTGGTATCAAGGTGAATCAAATGTAGACCATCCATACTCTTACAAACTGCTGATGGAAAAGTTAATATTCAACTGGAGAAAAGATTTTCAATCAGAGCTGCCTTTTTATTATGTACAAATAGCTCCTTACAGTGGATATGGAAATAATATGAATGGTGTACTGCTTCGTGAACAACAGTCAAAACTTTTGGAAGTTCCAGAAACAGGTATGGTTATCATTTCTGATGTTGTTGAAAATGTAAAAGATGTCCACCCTCGATATAAAAAACCTGTCGGTGAAAGATTGGCCCGCTTAGCTCTTGAAGAAACATATCATTTCAAGACCATATCAGCCAAAAGTCCTTCCTTTAAATTCATGAAAATAGAAAATGGGAAAATTAAAATCACTTTTGACAATGCATCTAATGGTCTTAAGTCCAAAGAAGGAAAAGAACTCAAAGGTTTTATCATTGCAGGAAGTGACAAACTATTTTATCTAGCTAAAGCAACAATTATAAATAATACTGTAACAATTTATTCTCCCAAAGTAAAAGCCCCCGTAGCAGTACGTTTTGAATGGACTAATGATGCCTTGCCCAGTCTTTTTTTAATAAAGAAGGCTTACCGGCTTCTTCATTCAGAACCGATGAATGGACAATTGAATAAAATCAACAAAACGATCCGTTATTCCTCACTCACACATCAAAAAAACTTTAATAAAATGGCAGCCTGAGTTAAGCGGCCGCCATTTTATTAAACCGCACTTAATACCCCGAGCCTATATTAGTTCCTGGCCCAATAGAACCAGGGCTTGATCCAGGTGCACTGGAAGATGGTTGCGGAGTTGATGTACTAGGCAACATACCATTATTGGGAAGCCCTCCGTTATTAGGCAAACCTCCGTTATTAGGTAACATTCCCCCACCAGGCAATTGTCCATTGTCGGGAAGCCCACCATTGTACTCGATACCAGGATTCACCTGAGTATTGGGATTAATATTTGGATTTGTTGCAGGGTTATTATTATATATACTTGTTTCATTCCTTAATTTAGTTCCATCAATTGAACCTGGAACTGTCGGATTGATAGAATAATAAGATTCGTCAGGAGAACTGTTCACGCCCGGATTTGAATAAAGGTCGGTATTTCTCCCTATAATTGTTGTATTCGTATCAATTTGTGCAAAGGAACTGATGCCCCATCCCATTGCAAACATTATCATCAGCACTATTTTCATATTCCTTTTTTTTATCAAAACAATTTGAGATCCGGCATAGTGCTAAATTCCCCTTAGATCCCTAATCTGCTGACACTTCAATAATGTTTGACCTTTTGCATGTCAAACATTTTTTATGACCACAAATTATTTAAATAAGGAGGAAAGTAGTGATGAAAAGATTAGTGTGGTTAGTTATCGGGGTGGTACTTACTCTGTCTTATGGATGTCAGCCAGGAAGTAATGCACATACAAGTTATAATCCTGATACGGATTTTTCCAAGTTCAGGACATTTGCCTGGCTACCTAAACAATTACCTGAACAGCAAGGAGAAGAATTGAATGATGTAATGAGCTTATATAATAATGAGCTGATTGAACTGAAAATAAAAAGAATGGTGAACAGTGATTTGTGGGATAAAGGTTTATACCTGGACTCCCTGAATCCAGACCTTTTATTTACATATTCTATAGTAATGGAAAACAGAGAAAGGTATACCAATACTCCATTGGTTGTGAACCAACCCAACCTTGCAGTTCCCAGGTTTTACAATTATTTCGAACAACCTTATACCATGTATAATTATCTTACAAATGATTATAACATATACCCATATACAACTTATTTCGGAGGAATAAACATGTACAATACTACACCAGATGGTATTTATTATGGAGCAGGTATCTACAGGCCTCAGATATTGGGGAATATTAGCGAAAAAGTTCAGTATAAAGAGGGGACTCTTGTGATTGATGTAATAGACCGTAAAACAAATCAATTGATCTGGAGAGGATACAGCAGTGAATCTTTAAATAGTCCATCGATGTTTGAAAATTTGTTACCAAGTCAGATAAACGGAATTATGGAGCAATTTCCATCTCCTTATCTATCTAATGGTTTGAATTAATTATTCAGTTTGTATATTTAAAAACCTGATGTTTAATCTATTTATTAGATATCAGGTTTTAACTTTTTACTAATAACATTGTGAGCAATACAAAATATGTTAATAATCCCTCTTTGCATACGATCAAAGCTGGTTATCCTGGTAATCTATTAGTTGACGGGGAATTTACAAACTCCTATACGAAAGATGAAAACT
Source organism: Sporocytophaga sp. (assembly GCA_024707265.1). Classification (GTDB taxonomy): domain Bacteria; phylum Bacteroidota; class Bacteroidia; order Cytophagales; family Cytophagaceae; genus Sporocytophaga. Next base: position 280,074 of record JANQAB010000006.1, read on the forward strand.
CATTTTTAAAAGTACTTAAGTGGAAGTTTAGCAAAAATCCCCAAAGAGAAGAAAAAGCAAAATGAAAATTATAAAGTTCCCACAGTCAAAAACAACTTTATAAAAAGCGATCAGGATATGATTGTCTGGTTGGGGCACTCCACTTTTTATATTCAAATCGACAACATAAAGATTCTTACCGATCCCGTATTCTTTGATTTACCCTTTCTTAAAAGGAAGACTGAACTCCCTCTGGCCCCTGAAGATTTAACCCATATTGATTATTTATTACTTTCACATGGACATAGGGATCATTTTGATGTACCATCACTAAAAATTATATTGGACAATAATCCCTCTGTAAAAGTCTTAGGTCCATTAAATATCTCAACGCTATTCAATGAATTTGATTTTAAAGGAGAAATTCAGGAAGCCGGGTGGTACCAGCAATTCAAATCAGCTCCTATCAACATCATCTTCTTTCCTGCTAAACACTGGCATCGCAGAGGTTTGAATGATTTTAATAAAGTTTTATGGGGAAGCTTTTATATAAAAGGGAAAAACAAGTCTTTATATTTTGCGGGAGATACTGCTTATGAAGCACATTTTAAAGAAATTCAGAAAAGTGTACCGCCCATTGATTATTGCCTGATGCCAATAGGAGCATATAAACCCTCCTATCTTATGAATCTCTTTCATGTAAATCCCGAAGAAGCTTTTAAAGCTTATCAGGAACTTCAGGCCCAATATTTCATTCCCATGCACTATGGAACTTTTGATTTATCTGATGAACCAATGGGTGAACCAGAAAGAGAAATCAGAAAGCTCTTCAAGAAACAGGGAAACTCAGAGCATTTATTAATAGAGGCAATAGGTAAAGAGATACTGATATAAAAGCGTAAAGCTGAAAGCACAAAGCTGAAAGTTTAAAGTCTAAAGTTGACAAGGTGTATTTTACTTTTTACTTTAAGCTTTCAGCTCTTAAAAGTTCCAGTCAAACTTATCTAACCCTTCAATAGCTCTGGATAATAAGTTAATAGAGTGCTTCACATCATCTTTATTCACCATTTCAATCACCTGATGTATATGTCTGGTCGGAATTGAAATAGCCCCGGCTATAGCTCCCATTTTTCCTCCCTTTTGAAGCGGAGCAGTATCAGTGCCTCCAGCAGTAAGAATTTCAGGTTGCCATTGTATTGAATGATTTGAAGCTGTCTGCTTTAAATAGTTAACCATTCGGTAATCCGCAATGGCCGAAGAATCCATAATTTTTATTGCAGTTCCTTTCCCTAGTTCTGTAATTTTCTCCTGAGGTTTTGCTCCCGGAACATCATAAGCAATAGTAGTATCAATGGCAATTCCAAAATCAGGGTTTATCTGATGTGCTGCCGTAGTAGCCCCTCTTAAACCTACTTCTTCCTGCACTGTAAATACTGCGTAAAAATCATAAGGATGATTTTGAATTTGCTTCAATGCTTCAATGAGAATAAACACACTGATTCTGTTATCTAAAGACTTACAGTTGATATTATTCCCCATTTCGATCAGACTCCTTTGTCTTGTAATCGGATTTCCGACGGAGACATATTTTTCTACCTCCTCTTTGGTCATACCAGTATCAATGAAAAAATCTTCGATTTTGGCCGGTTTTACTTTTTTCCTCCGGAGACATCACATGTACGGGTTTACTTCCCATTACACCTATAATATCTTTACCACCATGGATAATCACCCTCTGCGCAGTGAGTGTCTTAGGATCAAACCCTCCAAGAGGGTGAAAAAATATAAATCCCTGCTCATTGATATAGGTAACAATGAAACCAATTTCATCCATATGAGCAGCTGCCATCACTCTTTTAGCTCCGGACAAGCCTTTCTTTAAAGCAATAACATTTCCCAGATTATCTATTCTGAATTCATCAACAAGAGATTCAATCTGTTCGATAACAAAGGTCCGGATCTTTTGCTCGTAGCCGGGAGCTCCTGGAAGCTCGCAGATTTTAGTTAATAAGTCTATATTCAATTCCATATATGCTTAAAAATAAAAAGGGACTGTAAAAATTAAAACACAGTCCCTTTATAATAAATATTTATAGATAAATGTTATTCAACTACACCTAATTTTAGAGTATTTGCTCTTTGTGTATAAGTAAATGGCATACTTGCCGTAGTTACATAAGTATCACCTTTTTTCAAAAGACCTTCTTTTACTAGAAGATCTCTAACCCCCTGGATTGTTTCATCAGTGGTAGTAAACTTATCATAATAAATTGCCTTTACTCCCCAAACAAGGCTCAGTTTAGTAAGCATTGCTTTGTCAGATGTTACAATGATGATATCCGCTTTAGGTCTGTGGCTCGCGATTCTGAATGCAGAATAACCAGACTGAGACAAACCGATGATAGCTTTTGCATTTACATGATCAGCAAGTGTGCAGGCAGTTGCAATTACACTGTCGCTGAATGATGAATCTTCTTTATTAGTGTGTTTATTGTAAATAGATTCAGCCTGTCTTTCTACAGAAGCGCATATTCTTGCCATGCTCTGAACAGTAAGTACAGGATACTCACCGCTTGCTGTTTCAGCGCTCAACATCACTGTATCTGCACCATCAATAATCGCATTAGCTACGTCGTTGGTTTCTGCTCTGGTAGGACGAGGATTCGTGATCATGCTTTCCATCATCTGAGTAGCGATAATTACCGGTTTTCCAGCGATGCCACATTTTTTCACGATCATTTTCTGCATCATCGGAACATCTTCCATTAACACCTCAACGCCCAGGTCACCTCTGGCAACCATGATAGCGTCAGTTTCAGCGATGATTTCATCTATATTAGCAATTGCTTCAGGCTTCTCAATTTTTGCAACAACCTTTATAACCTTACCTGATTTTTTGATAATCTCTTTAAGTTCTCTCATATCCTCAGCCCTTCTAACAAAAGAAAGAGCGATCCAGTCAAGTCCTTGCTCAATTCCGAAGATAAGATCTTTTCTGTCTTTTTCAGTTAATGAAGGCTCAGAAACATTCGTATTAGGAAGGTTAATACCTTTTTTAGATTTCAGGATACCACCATAAATGATTTCAGCAGTAACTTCACCATTTTTAGCAGAAAGTACTTTTAACTCGATTTTACCATCATCAATAAGGATAGCATCGCCAGGTTTCACGTCTGAAGTAAGAGACTGATAAGAAGTACTTATCTTCTCTTTTGTACCCATGCAATACTCTTTAGTAATGATTATTTGTGCCCCTTCTCTTAATTCAACACCGTTATTTTCAACTTCGTTGGTTCTGATTTTTGGTCCTTGTAAGTCTTGAAGAATTGCAATATTAGCATTGTGCTCTTTATTTAATTCTCTGATGTATTGGATCACCTGAAGATGTCCTTCATGGCTTCCGTGTGAAAAGTTCAATCTGAAAATATTTGCACCGGCCTGCACCAGCTCCCATAATTTCTCTTTCGTGTTACAAGCTGGTCCTACTGTTGCAATAATTTTTGTCTTTTTGTTAATCTGCTCCATTTTCAAAAAATTAAGTTTTCTTTAGACTTTAATTTATTTACTTCAATTTTTTTTACGTATTGTACTATTTGCAATTCTTTAAGTTTTTCAAACAGTTCGGCTGTTTCAAACAGCATAACTTCTCCGGACATGTGAATAAAATAGTCATATTCTTTAAGCTCGGGGACCAGGAAGGGCTTGGGAAGATTCTCCGATTCGCAGGATCTATTTTTCAATAATCTGAAAACACTGTATTCTTTCTCGTAAATATAATTAGTGATTACCAGTTTCCAATCTTTAATAAAGTCAAGTTTAATATCTTCCTGTTTACAAAGATTGATGTTTAACACCTTATTTATAGACCATGCTAGTTTATGAGCCTTTACTGAAGAAATTATAGCAAAAAACTCAAAATCATACTCATAATCGACTACTAGCTTTGTAGTTTTCATCATTATTTCCCCTATAGGCCTATTTTAAGGGACGTAAATATATAATTAAAAAGTTGCATGTGGAAAATTTATTATGTTTTTGATGAAGAATAAAAAATTTTGTTTGACAATATAGTTTTTAATGTATTTCTTTGCACCGTGTTTTACTAAACTCATTTAAAACAATGTCAGAAATAGCACAAAAAGTTAAGAGTATCATTATTGACAAATTAGGTGTAGAAGAATCTGAGGTAACGTCAGAAGCTAGCTTCACAAACGACTTAGGAGCTGACTCCTTAGACACAGTAGAATTAATCATGGAATTCGAAAAAGAATTTAACATATCAATTCCTGATGAGCAAGCTGAAAACATTTCGACTGTTGGTCAAGCTGTTGCTTATTTGGAGCAAAACGTTAAACAATAATTTCTTTAGATTCCCTCTCAAAATTCTTTTATGAATTTAAAAAGAGTTGTTGTAACAGGATTAGGCGCACTTACCCCAATAGGAAACAATGTTGAAGATTACTGGAAATCATTGTCCACTGGAGTAAGTGGTGCTGCTCCTACTACCCGCTACAACGCTGAAAAATCAAAAACCAGATTCGCCTGCGAAGTTAAAAACTTCAATGTAGAAAATTTTATTGACAAAAAAGAGGTCAAAAGAATGGACCCTTTTACTCAATATGCTATAGTGGCATCTGATGAAGCTATCAAAGATTCAAATCTTGATCTTAATAATATAAACAAAGATAGAGCTGGTGTTATCTGGGGCTCAGGAATAGGCGGTCTTCGCACTTTCCAGGATGAAGTTTCCGGATTTGCACTTGGAGATGGTACTCCAAGATTCAACCCTTTCTTTATTCCTAAAATGATCGCCGATATTAGTGCCGGTCATATTTCCATGAAGTTTGGTTTCAGAGGTCCCAATTTCGTGACTGTCTCTGCTTGCGCTTCTTCTACCAATGCTATTGTTGACGCCTTTAACTATATTAGATTAGGTATGGCTGACATAATGGTAACAGGAGGATCAGAAGCAGCTGTGACAGAAGCCGGAATCGGGGGGTTCAATGCCATGAAAGCACTTTCTGAAAGGAATGATGATCCTTCTACAGCTTCCAGACCATTCGACAAAGACAGAGATGGATTTGTTCTTGGTGAAGGCGCTGGAGCACTTATAATAGAGGAATACGAACATGCAAAGGCAAGGGGCGCTAAAATCTATGCTGAAATAATCGGTGGCGGTATGTCTGCTGATGCATACCACTTAACTGCTCCACATCCGGAAGGATTAGGACAAATAAGTGTTATGAATAATGCTCTTGCCGATGCAAAACTGAAGCCTGAAGATGTTGATTATATCAATGTTCACGGAACTTCAACTCCACTTGGTGATATCAGCGAACTTACGGCAATACAAAAAGTATTTGGTGAACATGCTTACAAGCTTAGCATCAGTTCTACTAAATCCATGACTGGCCACTTGCTTGGTGCTGCCGGTGCTATCGAGGCTATTGCTTGTATTCTTGCGATCAAACATCAGACAGTTCCTCCTACTATCAACCATTTTACCGATGATGAAAGAGTTGATCCTAAACTTAATCTGACATTCAATAAAGCACAAGCTAAAACTATAAATGTAGCTTTGAGCAATACATTCGGATTTGGAGGGCATAATTGCTCTATTATTCTTCGTAAAATTTAAAAAAAATTATTAACTTTAAACATTATAAGGTGTTAACTCTTTGGAAGATTTAACACCTTTTTTTTATTTTTAGCTTTCAAAGCTGAACTTAAATTTATTCAATTCAGAATCTGTTTTATTATTATATTAAAAACTATTAAAATTTGATTTCCTACTTAAGGAGAATTTCGCACCTGTTTAATAAACAGCTGGTAAAGGAAAATACATTTGCTAAATCAATAGCAAATATAACAGGACAAACTCCCATCAATCTTAACCTTTACAAACTTGCTGTATGTCACACCTCTGCCGCAAAAGAGGATAAGCTTGGTGTCCGTAGCTCAAACGAAAGACTTGAATACCTTGGTGATGCCATCCTCGGGGCTGTCATAGCAGAATTTCTTTTCAAAAAATTCCCTTATAAAGATGAAGGTTTCCTGACTGAAATCAGATCAAGAATCGTAAATCGTGAATCACTGAATAAGCTTGGAAAAAAAATAGGACTCAATAAAATTGTAGAGTTTAATCCCGGCAGAGGCGGTAATACCCACAAGTCGCTTTATGGCGACGCCCTTGAAGCACTGGTTGGAGCTGTGTATCTTGATAAAGGCTTTAAATCCTGCAGAAAATTTATCCTTACCAGACTTTTACAACCACATTTCGACCTGAATGAGATTATAGAAAATAACCTTAATTTCAAAAGTGTCTTAATTGAATGGGCACAAAAGGAATCTAAAGACATTAAGTTTGTAATCATCAAAGAAGTAGGAAGTATTCATCATAAAGAATTTACTGCCCAGGTGCTTATTGAAGATGAGCCCGTAAGTACAGGAACAGGATTTAGTAAGAAAAAAGCAGAACAGGCTGCAGCTGAAAAAGCTTGTCAGATTAGAGAAATCAAATAATTACTCAGTTTAAATCCTTTAATTCAACTTCACCTATACTTTAGACGTTCCCCAATTCTCTTTTTATTCTTTTAAAGATAAGTTTGCTGAAAGTTTTCAGTCTTCTATAATTCAATTTCTTTGCTTCATTTTTATTTGAAAAGTCACATTTTCTTAAATTTATTAAATCATAAATTCTACATTTGATCCTATCGAATCTTTTCTGGTTTGATTATATGTACAAAACTATCTGTATATGAGAATTGCCGGCGCCACACTGAACCAAACTCCTTTAGATTGGGATAATAATATATCTAACATTAAAGCTGCAATCAATGAAGCAAGGGATAATCAGGTCGACATCCTTTGTCTGCCTGAGCTTTGTATTACAGGTTATGGTTGCGAAGATTGGTTCTTAAGCGATTGGGTAACAGAAACAGCCCTCCAACACCTGATTGAGCTTACTCCTTATACCTCAAACATAACAGTAAGCTTTGGGCTCCCTATAAGATTCAACAACCTGGTTTATAATTGTGCCTGTCTTGTTCGAAACAAAGAAATTCTCGGCATTTCAGCTAAGCAGTTCCTGGCAAACGATGGGGTACATTATGAACCAAGGTGGTTTACTCCCTGGCAGCATTCTCAGATTGAGAATTTTAGTATAGAAGGAAAAACATATCCTTTCGGCGACATCTTATATGAAATTGATGGTGTTAAAGTAGGTTATGAAATTTGCGAAGATGCCTGGAGGCCGGATGATGTTAGGCCTGCTTCAAGGCTTTGTAAAATGAATGTGGACCTTATACTGAACCCCAGTGCAAGCCACTTTGCTTTTGCCAAATCTGATTTCAGATATAACCTGATTATCGGAAGTTCAGAAAGGTTCAAGTGTACTTATCTCTACGCAAACCTATTAGGAAATGAAGCCGGCAGAATGATTTTTGACGGAGAAGTTCTGATTTCCAGAAATGGGACCCTCATACAACGTAATGACAGACTTTCCTTTAAGAACTTCAACCTGGTCTATGCTGACATTGATTTTTCCACAGGAAAAGTATCTGATGCTCCACTGCATCCGGATGACAGAGAAAAGAACTTCGAATTTTGGGAAGCTGTCACCCTCGGACTTTTTGATTATATGCGCAAAAGCCATAGCAAAGGATTTGTGTTATCTCTCAGCGGTGGCGCTGACAGTTCTGCCTGTGCAGTGATGGTTTCTGAAATGATTAAAAAAAGGCATAAAAGAACTAGGAGTAACAGAATTTTTAAATAAAGGCGGCCTCTCTCCTATTCCCGGCATTGAGTCTGAAGCGTATGAAAAACAAGTCAAAATAGTTACTCAAAAAGTTCTAACCTGCGCCTACCAGTCTACTAAAAACTCCGGAAAAGAAACATTTGAATCTGCAGAGAAGCTGGCTGCATCCATTGGAGCGAAATTCTATCATTGGGATGTTCAGGATCAGGTTTCAGGGTATATAAAAACAATCGAACGTGTGCTGGAACATCCTCTTACCTGGGAAAAGCATGATATCACCTTGCAGAACATACAGGCCAGAAGCCGCTCACCAATAATATGGATGCTTGCAAATATCAATAATGCTTTATTAATCACTACATCGAACAGAAGTGAAGGAGATGTCGGATATGCTACAATGGACGGAGATACTTCCGGTAGTATTGCTCCAATTGCTGGTGTGGACAAACATTTTATTCAACAATGGCTGCTCTGGGCTGAAATAAATCTGGAACAACCGGGCTTGCGTTTTGTTAATTCACTGATTCCTACTGCTGAATTAAGACCAGTGGAAAAAACTCAGACCGATGAGAAGGACCTCATGCCTTATTGGTTATTGGTGAAAATAGAAAACCTTGCTATCAAAGACAAAAAATCACCTTTAGAAGTTTTTAATATTCTGGTAAAAGAAAATGAAACTGAGGCCTCACTACTTAAATCCTATGTAGACAAATTTTTCAAGATGTGGTCCAGAAATCAATGGAAGAGAGAAAGATTAGCGCCTGGTTTCCACCTTGATGAGTTTAATGTCGACCCAAAAACATGGTGCAGGTTTCCGATTTTAAACAGTGGATTTAAAAATGAGTTAAAAAAGCTTGAGAATTAATCAAAAAGGGTAAATCATCTATAATATTTCCAGTTAAATTCAGGTAAATGGTATGAATCTAAACTTGAAGACAGCATTTTGAAAAAAGATTCATCTGTAAAAAATTTTAAAAACAAAAAATAGAATAAAAATAAGAGGCATATATTCAATAGTGGAATCCTTATTCTTGGTTTTCCCTTGGACATAAAAGATCGCGGTGTTTTCATAAAAGAAAATTTGATCACGTAATGTCTTTATACGATGATGTTTCACCAGAGTTAAACTGCTAAAATTAAAATATTACAATAAGCTATTTATTTTATTTAAAAATCAATTTCAATCTATTCAAAATCTACGTTGATCGAAATACATAGTGTTAATAAGGCTTATAAGGCCAAATTTTGTGGATAACTTTATCAATCAATTGCAAATACATAAAGCGTAAAATTAAAATAATGCAATTACTTCCATTTATAAATCTTTTCTTTCATTTTAATTCTGATTTGATTTTATTGCAGGCCAAAAAATATACAGCATGACTTTTAACTTTGTTCTCTGGGAAGCTTCTCCCGAGTTATTTTCAATAGGAAGCTTAACAGTACGGTGGTATGGGCTACTTTTCGCACTCGGATTTCTAATTGGCCAACAAATTTTAATCTGGATTTATAAGTCCGAGGGTAAATCAGAAAAGTATGTGGAAACACTTACTGTGTATATGGTGTTGGCTACTATTCTCGGAGCAAGACTTGGACATTGTCTTTTTTATGAGCCGGAATATTATTTGACCCATCCACTCGACATTCTGAAAATATGGGAAGGAGGACTTGCCAGTCATGGTGCGGCGGCTGGAATTCTTATAGCTATTTACCTCTATTCTAAAAAGCAAACCGACCAAAGCTACCTGTATGTTCTGGATCGTATGGTTATTACCATTGCCCTTGCAGGATGTCTGATCCGTCTGGGAAACCTTATGAATTCTGAAATTATCGGAAAACCGACAAGCTTCAAAGGAGGATTTATCTTTGCCAGAAGCATGGAAGACCTGCTTGAGGAAAATCACAAAAATTCCATTTACGATATTGAAATGAGCCTTAATGGGAAAGATAGTCTTGATGAGGCAGGAAGAACAATTGCAGGAGTTGACTTAAGCTTTGAAGTACCAGGTGAAGAAAACAATGAAAAGGATATAAGGACATTTGTAGAAGAAGGAATTAGAAAGACTATTGAAAGAGAATACGATGAACATATTGTATATGCAGAAAATCCACCTATTAAAGTTGAAAAACTTGAAGGAGAAAAAGCTCAGAAAGTAACAGTTGGAATATGGGGAGTTCCAAGACACCCTTCACAATTATATGAAGCCATTTCGTCCTTTCTCCTGTTTTTATTTTTGTTTTTTGGAGTATACTATAGAAAAAGAGAAAAAACACCAGAAGGAAGAATATTTGGTTTTTTTGTAGTGATATTATTCTCCCTGAGATTTATTTACGAATACTTTAAAGAACCTCAGGTAGAATTTGAACAGACGATGAGTTATAATATGGGGCAACTTTTAAGTATACCGTTAATTATTGCTGGTCTGTTTGTTTTAATAAACAGCTACCGCAAAAAGAATGAATTAAGCTAAGGAACGGGGTCATAACCGTTGCCACCCCACGGGTGGCAACGCCCTATTCGCTTTATTCCTAACCAGCTACCTTTAATCGGACCATATTTTTCTACAGCTTCAATAAAATAAGCAGAACAAGTCGGGTGATACCTGCAGGCTGCTGGTAAGTAAGGGCTAATGGCCAGCTGGTAGATCTTTACCAGCAACAATATCAACCATTTAAATGGAGTTAATAATATTTTTAACATAATTTTCTTTTCAACCACCTGATCCTATAGAACAGTTCCTGTTTCCTTCGTAAATAGGAAATATAAAACAACAAGGATATTATTAATAATGAGCAAATATTTGCATTTTTAATAATAAAACAACCTCAATTTTCGCCGGAATCAGTTTAAATGTCTTTTAAGTTTTTCATTCTATTTATTGCCTTCCTGGTTCCAACCCTCATTTCGGCACAGATTCATTCTCCATCTGAAGCCTGCGATACTTCCTTTATTATTATTAACAACATAAAACTGGAGGGAAATAAGCGAACCAAAGACAGAATTATTTTAAGAGAATTAAGCATTGAGCCAGGAGATACAATTCTCGAAAAGGATCTTGAACCACTTCTTATAAAAACCAGAAACAGGATTTTTAATACAGGTTTATTTCTGAAAGCAGATGTTATCTTAATCGGAGACTCAACCTTCCGAGAATTATACATTGTTGTAAAAGAAAGACTTTTCACTTATCCCCTTCCTATATTAAGTCTTGCCGACCGAAATTTCAACGAATGGTGGTACACCAGAAACCGGGACCTTTCCAGAATTGATTATGGGATAAACTTTATTAAGAAAAATGTAAGAGGCATGAATGAAACATTAAGATTAAAAGTGAATGCAGGATTTTCTACTAAAGCTGAACTCACCTATACCATTCCTTACCTTGACCGCAAACAAAGGATTGGTTTAGTCCTTTTTGCCGGTATCATACAAAACAAAAAAATTCCATATCAAACACTGGAAAATGAATTGGCATATTTTGAAGGAAAGAATTTTGTCAGACGAAGAATTACGGGCAACCTCACATTTTCTTACAGAAGGAAGTTTTATGAATTTCATAGCCTGAGCCTTGGGGTCTTTGCAAACAAAATATCAGATACAATTGCAGAACTAAATCCTGACTATTTCCTGAAACAAAGGGTTCGTCAAACCTATTTTGATTTGAAATACACCTTTACCTATGACAGGCGAGATATCACCTATTATCCTTTAAATGGCTTTTATATCAAAGCTGAGGTAGATAAGCAGGGACTTTTAAACACTGATGACGTAAATATATTTTCTGTAAAAACAGAAGGATCCGTTTATAAACCGCTCGGTAAAGGATTTTTTGTAGCTGCCGGAAGCGCCCTTAAATATTCAACTCCTTCCAAACAACCCTATTTTAACATTCGTGGATTGGGATATATGAAAGATTACATAAGCGGATATGAGTTGTTTGTAATAGACGGATCCTCCTATAGCCTTTTTAAAAGCAACATAAAATACAGGCTTTTCAAAACAGAAAAGAAACTGGGCTTTCTCCCAACCGAAAAAATCAGAAGTATCCCCCTCACCCTTTATCTGAAAACCTATTTTGACACAGGATATGTAGCCGACCATTCACATAATCCTGGTAATGCCACACTTGCCAATCAGTGGCTCTGGGGCGGTGGTGCAGGATTTGACCTTGTCACCTATTATGATCTTGTCTTCAGATTTGAATATTCCGTGAATAAACAACTTCAGACTGGATTGTTTTTAAGCCTGAAAGCAGCTATTTGAGCTGAAAGCAAAAAGCTTAAAGCGGAAAGTGACATGTTGACTTTATACTTTTTGCTTTACGCTTTTTGCTTTCAGCTTTCAGCTTTTTCCAATATATTGCTCTGAATTGACCATTACAAGTGGTATTTAATCCTTTTGTTAAACAATTTAATCCCTAAAGCATTTTAAGCTTTTATATTTTTTACCAAAAATCTATTAAGAATATCATGTTGAAAAAACTTATTGTATTTACTGTCTGTTTGCTTTTTTTAAATCCTTTCTGTCGTGCCGACGAGGGAATGTGGCTTCCTTTTCTTATAAAGAGGCTTAACTATGAAGATATGCAAAAGAAAGGTCTCAAGCTGACAGCAGATGAGATCTATAGTGTAAATCACTCAAGCCTGAAAGATGCTGTTGTAAATTTCGGAGGGTACTGTACCGGAGAAGTCATATCTGATAAAGGACTAATCCTTACCAACCACCACTGTGGTTATGAATCCGTACAATCTCACAGTACAGTAGAGAACGACTATCTATCCAATGGTTTCTGGGCAAAAAAAATGTCTGAGGAACTACCTACTCCTGGTCTCACCGTAACTTTTCTGGTAAGAATGGAAGATGTAACGGATAAAATTCTGGGAGAATGCGCAGGCCTGAACCCTGATGAAAAAGAAGCCAAAATCGAACAGGTATCTGCAGAACTTGAAAAAACAGCAATAGCAGGAACGCATTATACTTCAGAAGTCAAAAGTTTTTTTGAAGGAAATGAATTCTACCTGTTTGTTTATGAAGTATTTAAAGATATCAGACTTGTAGGAGCTCCTCCATCAAGTATCGGAAAATTCGGAGGCGACACCGACAACTGGATGTGGCCAAGACATACAGGAGACTTTTCCATGTTCAGGGTCTACACAGGACCAGACGGCAAACCGGCTGAATATTCAGCGAACAATGTCCCGTTAAAGCCTAAATTTCATCTTACCATTTCATTGGATGGTTACGAAAAAGGTTCTTTCACAATGATAATGGGATATCCGGGAAATACAGAAAGATACCTTACATCCGGAGGTGTTAAACTTGCATATGAAATCACCAACCCTGACAAAATCAAAATCAGGGAAAAAAGACTGGCTCTAATGAGAGAAGATATGGATGCGAACCCTGAGATAAGAATCAAATATGCTTCTAATTATGCTCAGGTAAGTAACTATTACAAATATTTCATAGGTCAAAATCAAGGTTTGAGAAGACTGGATGTTGCGGATCAAAAGAAAGCCAGGGAGCAAAAATTTCAGGAATGGGCAGATTCTGATCCTGAAAGAAAAAAGACCTATGGTGATTTGCTTCCTCAATTTGAAAAAACATATGAGGAATATAAAATTGTTGCTCCCGCCTATACTTATCTTGAAGAAGCTGCCTTTGGCACAGAAATTCTTCTTTTTGCATATAAACTGAATGGATTTTACCAGGCACTTCAAAATGCCAAGACACCACAGGAAACCGAGGCTGCAGCTAAAGCAGCTAAAGAACTGTCTGACGAATTCTTTAAAAATTATAATCTACCAACGGACCAAAAGATTTTTGCAGCACTGTTACAAATGTATCATGATAATGTAAATCCAAAGCTGGTACCTTCAGTCCTTAAAGAAGTAGACAAGAAATACAAAGGTGACTTCTCTAAATTTGCTGCCTATGTATTTTCAAATTCCATCCTTGCATCAAAAGAAAAAATGGATAATTTTCTTAAAAAGCCTTCAGCAAAAGTGCTTGAAAAAGATCCTGCATTCAAAACAAGTCAATCAATCATCAGTGATTTCAGAACACTTGCCGGACCATTCCTGGGAATGATTTTCGCAAAACTGGAAATCGCTAACAACTTATATCTCAAAGGAATCAGGGAAATGAATAAAGACGCTAAACTTTATCCTGATGCTAACTTTTCCATGAGGTTAACCTATGGTTCTGTTGAAGATTATTACCCAAAAGATGCGGCACACTTTTCATACTATACTACTATTGAAGGGATCATGGAGAAAGAAGATCCTAATAACGAAGAATTCATAGTTCCTAAAAAACTGATAGACCTATACAATCAAAAAGATTATGGGAGATACGGATTTAAAGGAACCCTTCCTGTAAACTTCATTTCAACCAATGATATCACCGGAGGAAATTCAGGCAGCCCTGTTATGAATGCTTACGGACATCTGATTGGTTGTGCCTTTGACGGCAACTGGGAAGCAATGAGTGGAGATATTATCTATGAACCAAAATTACAAAGAACTATTTCAGTAGACATCAGATATATCTTATTTATTGTGGACAAGTATGCAGGTGCTGAAAACCTCATCAAAGAGATGACAATTGTTCAGAATTATAAGTCTCCGTCAGCAAGTCAGGAAGAATCATTAGAAAAAAATAAACCTGTCGAAACAATTAAGACAGGTAATAAAAAATTGGAAAAGATGAACTAGTAATTAAACCTAAACCACCGAAGCATTTCTTCTTATAAACCCCAGCAGATTCTCTTCTGTCAGGGGTTTATTTATATATCCTGCAGCAATCGGAGAACTTTCCACCTTTTTAATATCATTAGTATTGGTACTCGTTGTTAAAACAACGATCATAGGCCTTTCAACAGTATTAAACTTAAACTTTTCATATTCTTCCAAAAACTCAAATCCATCCATTACTGGCATATTAATGTCCAGCAGAATCAGAGTAGGAAGCTCGTTCTTATCACATGTTTTAAGATAAGTAATGGCTTCCTGACCATTATTTGTCACAATAATCTCTTCTGACAAACCAATTCTCCTTATTAATCTGAGATTTATGTAATTATTGATTTTATCATCATCAACAAGGAGAACTTTATTAAACTTTTTCTCTGGCATAACACACCCTTTCTAAATTTTCCCTTTAATAATTAAAATAAAAAAGTACCGAAAAAATCTTTACACAAATTGTGCCTGAAATCCTCCATCTATCACCGCCTTCAATCGTTTTCTTTTAATAACGATTAATTTGTCCCAAATATCTTTTTCTTATAAAGAAAATTTGAAAGCAATTACCCACTTCAGGCTACTTTGGGAGCTCTTCTAAAAGGAATAAAGATTAATTTCATTTACTGTACTGTAAATTAAGATCTTACATTTTATACTAGAAGAAATAAGTTCCTGAAGCAATATAGGGAAGAGGGAGAATTGCTTCGGCCAACCTTAATTTAGACTTTTTATTTTAAATTGAAAACTGTAAGCAACAAACTTCTTATTTATTGTTCTACGGAAAAAGCAGATTTTATTAAGCAATAAATATTTTTAATTTTGCCGGTTCGCAAAGCATACCAAATATAAAGATGGAAATTAAAAAGACATACAGTCCCAAAGAAGTTGAAAACAAATGGTATTCCTATTGGATGGATAATGGATTTTTCGCAGCAAAGCCTAATCCAAATAAGGAACCATACACAATTGTTATTCCTCCGCCAAACGTCACAGGTGTTTTGCATATGGGACACATGCTTAACAATACCATCCAGGATGTGCTGATTAGAAAAGCAAGAATGGAAGGAAAAGAAGCCTGCTGGGTAGCGGGAACTGACCATGCCTCCATTGCTACTGAGACTAAAGTAGTTGCAATGCTGAGAGAAAAAGGTATTAAGAAAAGTGACCTTTCAAGAGAAGATTTTTTAAAATATGCATGGGAATGGAAAGAGAAGTACGGCGGAATTATACTTGAACAGCTAAAAAAACTAGGCGCTTCATGTGATTGGGACAGAACCAGATTCACAATGGAGCCAGAGATGTCTGATGCTGTTATTGAAGTATTTGTAAGATTATATAGAGATGGCCTTATTTATAGAGGTAACAGAATGGTTAACTGGGACCCTCTAGGAAAAACAGCTCTTTCAGATGAAGAAGTTATATACAAGGAAGTAAACTCAAAACTTTATTACCTTAAATATCAGATAGATGGCTCTGAAGATTACATTACAGTAGCCACTACAAGACCTGAGACTATTCTCGGAGATACCGCCATTTGTGTCAATCCAAAAGATCAGAGATATCAGCACCTGAAAGGCAAAAAAGCTATTGTCCCTCTCATCGGAAGAAAAATTCCTGTGATAATGGACGAATATGTTGACATGGAATTTGGAACAGGCTGCCTGAAGGTTACCCCTGCTCATGATGTGAATGACTATGCACTAGGCCAGAAACATAGCCTTGAAATCATTGACATCATGAATGACGATGGTACATTCAGCGCTAAGGCACAATTGTATGTAGGCGAAGACCGATTCAAAGTAAGAAAGCTCATTTCTAAAGAACTTGAGGAAAAAGCATTTTTACTAAAGACAGAAGATATCAAAAACAGTGTAGGATATTCTGAAAGGACAGATGCTGTAATTGAGCCAAGATTATCTCTTCAGTGGTTTGTAGACATGAAGAAGTTTCTGGAGAAAAAGCCAGAAGCTCTTTCTTCAGTGATGAATGATGAGATTCAGCTTATTCCTTCCAAATTCAAAAATACATACAGACATTGGATGGAAAACATCAAAGACTGGTGTATTTCCAGACAACTTTGGTGGGGACAAAGAATCCCAGCTTATTATCTCATTAATAATCCAGAAGCAGAGCCTGTTGTAGCATTCACCGAGCAAGAAGCCTTAGAGCAGTTTCAGAAAAACTATCCGGGCACAAAAGCTTCAGATTTAAGACAGGATGAAGATGTGCTGGACACCTGGTTCTCTTCCTGGCTATGGCCTATATCTGTATTTGACGGTTTCAAGGATCCGCAAAACAAAGACATTAACTACTTCTACCCTACTAATGATCTTGTAACAGCTCCTGAAATTTTATTCTTTTGGGTTGCAAGAATGATCATGGCAGGTTATATGTTCCGTGGTGAAATACCATTTAAAAAAGTATACCTTACTGGTATAGTAAGAGATAAACAGGGCAGAAAGATGTCTAAATCTCTTGGTAATTCACCTGATCCATTAGATCTGATTGAAGAATATGGTGCTGATGGAATAAGGGTTGGAATGCTTTTAAGCTCTCCTGCAGGAAATGATTTGCTATTTGATGAAAAGCTTTGTCTGCAAGGAAGAAACTTTACTAACAAGATCTACCATGCTTATAATCTTATTAGTGGATGGGAAATAAAAGAAGGAAATAATGAAGATAATATGGCTGCTATTGAATGGATGGAATCCAAATTTTCAGCTGCTCTTATAGAACTGGAAGACAACTTTTCAAAATACAGATTATCTGATGCTCTTATGAATGTTTATAAGCTAGTCTGGGATGATTTCTGTTCAAATTATCTTGAAATGATAAAGCCAGGCTTTAAACAGCCAATTGATAGGGCAACTTATACAAAGACCATTGATATTTTTGAAAAGCTACTTAAAGTAGTTCATCCATTTACTCCTTTTATATCGGAAGAATACTGGCATAAAATCAAGGAAAGATCCCAGAAAGAGTGCATAATAGTTGCTGAATGGCCTAAAGCAAGCCAAACCATAGACAAACAATCTATTGAACATGGAGACCTTGCTATAGAGATAGTTTCTAATATAAGAAACATCAGGAATGCAAAACAAATTGCAAAATTTGATCCATTGAAGCTCTATGTTAAAAATGTTCCTGCTGAACTGATAAGCAAGTTTAGTCCTATAATTAAGAAACTTGCCTGTATTGAGAGCATAGAAACAACGCAACAGCCTATTGACGGTGCTTCCACTTTCATTATTCGCAGTAATGAGTTTTATATTCCTGTTGGAGGCTCAATAGATGTTGAAAAAGAAAAGGAAAACCTATTGAAGCAACTGGAGCACAAAAAAGGATTTCTTGCTAGCGTTGAGAAAAAGCTAAGTAATGAAAAATTCGTTACTGGAGCACCTGCACCGGTACTAGAGCTTGAAAGAAAGAAAAAAGCAGACGCTGAAGCAGAAATTCAGGCTTTGGAAAAAAGTCTGGCCAATCTTTAATAAAAGGCATTTTACGAGTCTATATTTATAAGGTTTCTGTTTTAAACTTTTTTCCATTAAAAGGCTGAAAATTGACAAAAATTTTTCAGCCTTTTTTTTCATTTTTTCAGTACACTACTTTTAATGTTTAGATCAACTTTAAGTATTGTAGCATGAAAAAATTAATACTCTTTGGTTCAGTATTGCTTATACTTTCTTTTATTGGAGAAGAGGCTTTTGCACAAAATCCAGCACAGACTAAAAAGAAAGCTAAGGCGGCCAAAAAAGGAAGAAATAAAAAGCAAGAACCTTATCAAATAGTTTGGAAAGACAAAGATTCCGATGGTGATGGAGTGCCTGACGGAAGAGACAAATGTATCCATACCCCTAAAGGTGAACCTGTTACAACTTTTGGCTGTCCTTACGACGTTGATTTTGATGGTGTTTATGACTACGAAGACCAGTGTAAAAATGAAGCCGGACCTAAAGAAAACAAAGGATGTCCGTGGGGAGACAGAGATAAGGACGGAATAATGGATAATAAAGATGAGTGTCCTGATGTTCCCGGAATAGCCCAGTTCAGAGGCTGCCCTGATACGGATGGAGACGGAATTCAGGACAAAGACGATCAATGCCCCCAGGAAAGAGGCATCATTGCCTATAAAGGTTGTCCTCCTCCTTTCGTAGATACAGATGGTGACGGTGTTGGAGATTATGATGATCTATGCATGAGAACTCCCGGAGTAAAATCTAACAAAGGATGCCCAGAAATCAAACCTGAAGAAAAGAAAGCGCTGGAAGAGGCATTTAAAAATCTTTTGTTTGAAACAAACAGTGACGTAATTATCAGTTCCTCATATAACTCTCTGAACAAACTTGCTTCTGTAATGGTGAACAACCCGAGATCAAAACTACACCTTGAAGGACACACTGACAACGTTGGCGATGATAACTCCAACATGGATCTTTCAAAAAGGAGATCAGAATCTGTTAAACGTTATCTTGGAACCAAAGGTGTAAATGCAAGCAGAATCACAACTGCTGGTTTCGGAGAAACAAAGCCGGTAGACACCAATGATACAGATGCCGGAAGACAGGCAAACAGGCGTGTAGAAATGAATATTATGTATGAATAGTATTATTCCCAAATAATAGCTAAATAAAAAAATCCGGTCATATTGGCCGGATTTTTTATTATAGATCATCAGTACTTTCAGCTTTGTACTTTCAACTTTCTAAAATCTGGCAGCTAAGATCAATTTCATATCCTTATACTTCATATTAAACTTCTTAGCTATGTAAGGATTGGTAAGACTCCCTTTATAGGAATAAACTCCTTTCATGAACCATTCTTTGGAATAAATCAACTCCTCAGTCCCTCCTTTTTTAGCGATCTGCAAAATAATAGGAGTAAAAATATTACTTAATGCTGTCGTCGCTGTTCTGGCAACTCTTGATGCAATATTTGGAACACAATAGTGGATCACATCATACTTCCTGAAGATAGGGTTTTTATGACTGGTAACCCTGCTTGTTTCAAAGCAACCACCCTGATCAATACTTACATCGATAATCACTGAATTGGGCATCATTTCAGCCACCATATCCTCTGTGACTACGCATGGACTTCCCTCGTCAGACCTTAGAGAGCCTATCACTACATCCGCCTCCCGTAACTCTTTTCTTAAAGTAATAGTATCTATTGTAGAAGTATAAATCTGAAGCCCCAAATCATGTTTTAATCTTCTGAGTTTATAAACCTGATTGTCAAAAATTTTCACCTCACATCCTAATCCTGCTGCAGCACGAACTGCATATTCTGCAACAGTGCCAGCTCCGAGAATAACCACTTTTGTAGGCGGCACACCTGTAATTCCGCCTAATATGACTCCCTTTCCATTTTTGCTATTGAGATATTCGGCCGCAATAAGCATAACAGTACTGCCTGCTATTTCACTCATAGCTCTAACCACAGGCATTCCACCCACCTTATCTTCAATAAATTCAAAGCCAAGCGCGATCAGCTTTTGTTTGTTGATAGCCTGTAGAAGTTCCGGAGTAAGCGTAGAAATCTGAAGTGCAGAAAACAACGTGCTCCCTGGCTTCATCATACTGATTTCCTGTATAGTTGGCGGTTCAATCTTCAATACAATATTAGACTGAAATACTTCCTGTGATGAATAAGCTATTTTTGCGCCGGCATCACTGTATTCGTTATCAGAATATTTTGCAGATACACCGGCACCTGTTTCGACCACCACATCGTGACCATTGTTAACCAACAATGCTACAGCCTCGGGAGTGAGACACACCCTATTTTCCAGATCCTGTACCTCCTTGGGAATACCAATATTAAGACGGGTTATACCTTCAGGAATTTTCAATAATGCCTCCTGAGGATATAAGGCATGTTCTTTTGCCAGAGCTTCAATACCCGATTTTAAGCTGCTTTTCATGTTTTAGAAAGATGAAAAATTCTTTGTTGATTATTATCTACTTTTAGAGAAATTCTTAAATGATGTGGAGGAATAAGAGATTCTATTTTTGAAGGCCACTCAATAAGACAAATATTTCCTGAAGAAAAATACTCTTCACTGCCAATATCAAGTGCTTCAGTTTCACTTTTTAATCTGTAAAAATCGAAATGGTAAATGCTATTGCTGTTAGCTCCAAGATATTCATTTACCAGAGCAAAAGTAGGACTACTTACATTTTCAGATACGCCAAGCCCTTTACAAATTTCCTTTATTAAAGTTGTCTTTCCTGCTCCAATCTCGCCTTCGAACAGCCATACTTTCTCCACATCGGCAAATTTAATTATTTCCGCAGCTACCTGTTTAAGTTCAGAAAGGTCCGTGCTTTGTAAAATTTTAATAGGTTGTATACTTTCTCCCATGAATCACTTGAAAGAAGAATTGTCTGGTCGGTAAATTTACAAAAATTTATCAACCAGACAATTCATTTACTTCACCAACTAAACCCTACTTTGGAGACAAGGTTATAAAAGGAATGATCATTTCTTCCAAAGAAACACCTCCATGCTGGAAAGTATCTTTGTAGTAATTGACATAATAATTATAGTTATTCGGATAGGCAAAGAAATAATCTTCAATTGTAAATACGTAAGCTGTAGAAACATTTCTTTTAGGGAGAAACATACGCTCAGGCTTTCTGCAGACATATACATCCTTTTCATCAAAGCCCAGGTTTTTCCCCTGCTTATATCTCAGGTTAGTATTAGTGCTTTTATCTCCGATTATCTTAAATGGTTTTTTTACCCTTATTGTGCCGTGATCTGTAGTAATGATCACTCTCCCTTTTTTCTCAGCAATCCTTTTTAAAGCTTCCAGCAATGGAGAATGCTGAAACCAGGAGTTGGTTAATGATCTATAGGCTGATTCGTCAGGTGCAAGCTCTCTTACCATTGCCATATCCGTTCGGGCATGAGACAGCATATCGACAAAGTTGTAGACAATCACATTCAACTTATTGTTCATTAGGTTGTTGATATTATCCAACAAAGTTTTGCCGTGAGTAATATTGATAATTTTATTATAGGAGCTCTTGATATCAAGTTTGTTTCTTCCTAACTGAGCCTTTAAAAGCTCTTCCTCAAAATTATTTTTCCCCTCCTCTTCTTCGTCACTAACCCAATACTGAGGAAATTTTTTCTCTATTTCAGAAGGCAGCAATCCTGAAAAAAATTGCATTTCTGGCATAAGCAGTAGTCGTAGGTAAAATTGAATAATAGTTAGTTTCTTCATCCACGTTAAAATAGGTATTAATGGTAGACTCCAGAACCTTCCATTGATCGTATCTGAGATTATCGATAAGGATAAAAAACAAAGGTTGGTCTTTTTCCAAAAGAGGAAAGACCTTCTTCTTCATAATCTGATGAGAAAGAACAGGTTTGGAAGAACCTGCATCATTTAACCATGACTCATAATTATCAATAATAAAATCAGCAAAGTTCTTGTTGGCTTCACTCTTCTGCATATCGATAATATCCTTCATACTTTTGTTTTCGGTATTATCAATCTCTAACTCCCAATAAACCAACTTTTTGTATATCTCAGCCCACTCCTCATGCCCGATGCGATCGTTATAAGCCATGCTAAGATTTCTGAAATCCTGCTGATAACCGATATTGGTTTTCTCGGTAACAAGTCTTTTATTATCCAATATCTTTTTGATACTCAATAATATTTGATTAGGATTTAATGGTTTAATGAGGTAGTCGGCAATTTTGCTTCCAATGGCCTCCTCCATAATATGTTCCTCTTCACTCTTAGTGATCATGATTACCGGAAGATTGGGCTTTATTGCTTTTATCTGACTTAATGTTTCCAGGCCGGTCATTCCCGGCATATTTTCATCAAGAAAGACGATATCATATTTTTCTTCATTACATTTCTCTAATGCATCTGCGCCACTGGGCACAGGAGTCACATCATAGCCTTTATTATTAAGAAAAATTATGTGGGGTTTAAGTAGATCTATTTCATCGTCCGCCCATAAAATATTATATCTTTGCATAGAATTAAAATTCGTAAACACTAAAAGTACATTAAATCCTTATCAATAAGTTTCGTTAACTTAAAAAGTTTTGAATAAGAAGAAAATATTCAACGATCCGGTTTACGGATTTATTACAATTCCCGGAAGTTTCATTTTTGATATAATAGAGCATCCCTATTTTCAGCGATTGCGAAGAATAAAGCAGTTAGGACTTACTGACCTTGTTTATCCAGGAGCTCTCCATACCAGGTTTCATCATGCCCTCGGAGCTATGCATTTAATGGGTATGGCCTTGAACAGATTAAGAAGCCGCGGGCATCAGATATCAGAAGAAGAAAAAGAAGCCGCTTTGGCTGCCATACTGTTGCATGATATTGGTCATGGCCCTTTCTCACATGCCCTGGAGAAAACCCTGCTTTCTCATATAGCCCATGAAAAGCTTTCTTACCTTATTATGGAAAAGCTGAATAAAGAGTTTAATGGGAAACTAGATCTTACCATAAAAATGTTTCTCAACTTATACGAGCGGAAATTTTTCCATCAACTTATTTCAAGCCAGCTCGATATGGATAGAATGGACTACCTTAAGAGAGACAGCTTTTTTACCGGAGTTATGGAAGGTACTATTGGAGCTGACAGGATCATTAAAATGCTGGATATCATTGATGACGAATTAGTTATAGAAGAAAAAGGAATTTATAGCATTGAAAATTTCCTATCATCCAGAAGACTGATGTACTGGCAGGTTTATTTGCACAAAACAACCGTGTGTGCAGAAAAAATGCTGATTCAGATAATAAGGAGAGCTCAGCATTTATCTCTGGCTGGGGAAAACTTATTTGCGTCAGAGGCATTAAATGTTTTCCTTCAGCAAAAAATAACACTGGAAGATTTTACTCAAAATCATCTCTATCTTGAAGCTTTTACCAGCCTCGATGATTATGACTTGTGGGGAGCAATCAAAATTTGGAAAAATCATAAAGACCCGGTATTGTCGTTATTATGCAACCAGCTATTAGAAAGAAAGTTATTCCGAATTGAAATATCAAGAACTCAATTTGAAGAAGAGAAGATTGAGCAATTAAAAAAAGAAGTAGTTAAAAATCTAGGATTACCTGAAGATAATTCGGAATACTTTGTTGTAAATGGAGTTTTAAGAAATAGAGCATATCTTCCGGTAAGCAATAAAATAAATGTTCTTACAAAAAAGGGACAAGTATTAGATGTCGCCCAGGCATCTGATCTTCCCAACATAAAGGCTATAAGTAAAATAGTAAAAAAACATTATTTATGCTGGCCTAAAAATGTATCTTTGTAAGATGGTTCATAGTTAATAATTTGTTTAAATTAGTTTAATGGAATTTACAACAGGACAGATTGCCCATTTAATTGGGGGAGAAGTCAAAGGAAGTGATAACCTGAAAATCAGCAAACTGGCAAAAATTCAAGAAGGTCAGGAAGGTTGTATTTCCTTTTTATCCAATTTAAAATACGAACCTTATTTATATACCACTCAAGCTTCCGCTGTTATAGTAGACAAGAAATTTGTTCCCAAAAGCGAAGTTAAAACCACTTTAATTCTAGTTGACGATCCCTATTCCAGTTTCACTACATTACTCGAAGAATATCACAAATTCATTAGTTTTATGAAAACCGGTGTGGAAAACCCGTCTTATATCGGCCAAAATTCCACCACAGGAGAGAATATTTATCGCGGAGCTTTTTCCTACGTAGGGAGCAACTGTAAAATCGGTAAAAATGTAAAAATTTATCCTCAGGCTTATATTGGAGATAATGTTACAATTGGTGACAATACCATTATATTTCCCGGAGTAAAAATTTATTCTGATTCAAAAATCGGAAGCTATTGTACATTTCATTCAGGTTCTGTAATAGGTAGCGATGGTTTTGGATTTGCACCGCAACCGGATGGTACTTACAAAACCATTCCTCAGGTAGGTAATGTAATTATTGGAAATCATGTAGACATTGGAGCCAATACTGTTATAGATTGTGCAACCATGGGATCAACAGTAATTCATGATGGTGTAAAACTTGACAATCTGATTCAGATTGCACACAATGTTGAAATTGGCAAAAACACAGTGGTCGCTGCACAATCCGGAATTTCAGGATCTACCCAAATAGGAGAAAACTGTGTTATTGCTGGTCAAGTAGGAATTGTTGGACACATCACACTGGCAAATAAAACTAGCGTAGGAGCTCAATCGGGTGTTGGCAAATCGGTAACAACAGAAGGGACTGCCATACACGGATCCCCTGCATTTGATTATAAAAAATTTCTGAAATCCAGCAGTGTTTTCAGAAAACTTCCGGATTTGCAAAAAAGAATTGAGGAACTTGAGGAAAAAATTATAAATTTGCCGACTTTATAAGGTTAAATGAACGTAAAACAGCATACCATCAAGAGTCCCGTATCTATTTCAGGAGTAGGATTACATACAGGAGTAAAAGTTAACATGACTTTTGTACCTGCGCCACCCAATCACGGGATTGTTTTTCAAAGGGTTGATCTTGAGAACCAACCTATTGTTGAAGCAGACGTCGACTATGTAGTTGACCTATCAAGAGGAACCACAATTGAAAAAAATGGAGCAAGAGTAAGTACAGTAGAGCATACGCTTGCTGCACTAATGGGATTGCAGATCGATAATGTTCTCATTCAGATTGATGGTCCTGAAACCCCGATAATGGATGGAAGCTCTCAGCCTTTTGTGGAAGCATTGGAGACTGTTGGTTTTCAGGAGCAAAATGCATTAAGAAACTTCTTTGAAGTTCCTCATAGCATCTTCTATAAAGACAATGAAAAGAACATAGAAATTGCAGCTCTTCCACTTGATGATTACAGAGTTACCGTAATGGTAGACTATAATTCACCAGTCTTAGGAAGTCAGCATGCTTCACTCACCAATATCAATCAGTTTTCTAAAGAAATTGCTTCCTGTAGAACTTTCTGCTTCCTTCATGAACTGGAAATGCTTCAGAAACAAAATCTTATCAAAGGTGGAGACCTGAACAATGCCATTGTAATTGTTGACAGAGTTGTACAAGATCATGAGCTGGAGCACCTTGCAAAATTATTTAATAAGGAAAAAGTAGAGGTTAAGAAAGAAGGTATTCTTAATAACCTTGAATTACGTTATAAAAATGAACCTGCGAGACACAAGCTGCTTGATGTAATCGGAGATCTTGCTCTTGTAGGAAGGCCATTAAAGGCTCAAATCCTGGCAGCCCGCCCAGGACATGCTGCGAACGTAGCATTTGCTAAAAAAATTAAAAAAATCATGAAAGAGGCATCTAAAAATCAGATCCCTCATTATGATCCAAACATGCCTCCTGTACTTGATGTAAATCAAATATATAAGGCATTACCTCACAGATATCCGTTCAAGCTAGTTGATAAAATATTTTATCTGGACGAGACTACAGTAGCAGGTATCAAAAATGTAACCATCAATGAGCCATTTTTTCAGGGACACTTCCCTGGAAACCCTGTAATGCCAGGTGTAATGCAAATTGAAGCAATGGTTCAAACTGGCGGAATTTTAGTTTTAAATACAGTACCGGATCCTGACAACTATTGGACTTACTTCCTAAGTATAGAAAGCTGCAGATTCAAGAGATTTGTAGTACCCGGAGATCAGATAATATTTAAGTGCGAGTTATTGGCTCCTATAAAAAGAGGAATTGCTAAAATGCAAGGGCAGGCATTTGTTGGTAATAATCTGGTATGTGAAGCAGTAATGTCTGCTAGTATTGTAAGGAAAGACACAGGAAAATCCCTATGAATCAACCTTTAGCTTATATACATCCTCAGGCAAAAATTGCCAGAAATGTTGTAATTGAGCCATTTTCGACAATTCATAAAAATGTTGAAATAGATGAAGGAACCTGGATTGGTCCGAATGTGACCATCATGGAAGGTGCCAGAATCGGTAAAAACGTTAAAATTTATCCTGGAGCTGTTATCTCTGCTCCTCCTCAGGATCTTAAATTCTCAGGAGAAGAAACCACAGCTATCATTGGCGATAATTGTGTTATCAGAGAGTGTGTGACTGTCAACAGAGGTACTGTAGAAAAATACAAAACCGAAGTTGGCAAAAACTGCCTTCTAATGGCATATGTGCATGTTGCTCATGATTGTATCATTGGTAATAATTGTATCCTGGCCAATTCAGTTCAGCTCGCAGGTCACGTAACTGTAGATGATTATGCTATAGTTGGCGGTTCCAGTGCTGTGCATCAGTTTGTAAGAATAGGAGCTCATGCTATGATCTCAGGAGGTTCGCTGGTAAGAAAAGACATACCTCCCTATACCAAGGCTGCCAGAGAACCACTAAGCTACTGTGGTATTAACTCTATCGGACTTAGAAGAAGGGGTTTCAGCAACGACAAGATCAATGAGATACAGGAAATATACAGGACTGTATATCTGAGAGGATATAACAATTCAAAAGCATTAGATCATATTGAAGTGAACTTTAGTTCTTCAAAAGAGAAAGATGAGATTGTAAATTTCATCCGTAGCTCCGATAGAGGTATTATGAAGGGGTTCAGTCAGTAAAACATGAATATTATCGCTGAAAATTTAGGCAAGAGATTTGACCGGAATTGGCTTTTCAGAAATCTTAACCTGAATTTTCAGCAAAATAAATCCTATGCCATTACCGGCAGAAACGGCTCTGGAAAATCTACATTAGTTCAAATACTTGCCGGGCTTACTTCTCCGAATGAAGGAAAAGTAAAATATTTTTCAGATACCACAGAAATTTCTCCTGAGCATCTTTACCAAAAGCTCACTTTTACAGCCCCATATCAGGACCTAATTGAAGAATTAACCCTGGGAGAAATAATAGATTTCCATCTTATATTTAAGAAATTCAAGAACAATCTTTCCAAAAAGGAATTTATTCAGATACTTGGCCTAGAAAAATCGTCTGATAAACAACTGACATATTTTTCATCAGGGATGAGGCAAAGGGTAAAACTTGGCTTTGCAATGTATACTGAATCTGAAATTCTTTTCCTGGATGAACCGACAGTTAATCTTGATTCGGCAGGAATAAACTGGTATAAAACTGAAATTATCCAAAACATAAAGGATAGAATTGTGATTATCTGTTCAAATCAACCTTATGAATACGACTTTTGTCATGAAATCATCAAGGTTGAGGATTTTCATAAATCCTGAAAATTTGGAACAAGACAGATATTCAAAATTTGTAAAGAGAAATGAAGAAACCTTTTGGATGATTGCATTGCTGCAATTAGCCATATTCTTCTTTGTATTATTCCTTCCTTCATTAAAGAGGGAGGATTTAAATGAACTACTAACCTGGATTTGCCCCTCCTTTCTATTCAGTTTCCTTATTGCATCAAGGCTTTATTACTATTCCAGAGTAAAAAATTTACTTAATGAAAATACAAGATTTAAAGTAAGATCCTTTCTAAGATTAAGCTTCAGAAAGTGGCTTATTATTCTTTTCGGAAACTTTCTTTGCTTATTTTCCTACCTTTTGAATCATGATCCAACATTCTTATTTCTCTTCGGAATAGGCCTTTCCTCCTACCTCTTTGCCAAACCTTCCGTGCAAAGAATGACTAAAGATTTCAGAATAACAGCAACTGAAGTGCAGCCACGTGAAAGCAGACTGGCCTACTTTATTCCGTCACAAATTATTGCCATTGCCATCTCTGCTTACTTCTTCAAAGAAATCGCTTTTGCATATAAGAAAGGACAAGATCAGGATTTGGCTATGTTAATTGAAACCTGTGTGACAGAAAGCGGGCTGGAAAGCTATTACCCTTCCGAAACAAAAAATTATTGTGAGTGCACAAGCTCTAAAATTATGGAGAGATATTCCAATGAAGAAGTTCAGGAGCACAATAAACTTCCAGCTTCTCAACGAAATTATCTTTACAAAGAAATTACAGACAGATGTTTTGTAGAAAATTTCAGACACGTTTTGGCTGACACACTAACTAAAAAATCATACAGAAGATCATCAACCAAACAGCATTAAACCAGAATACACTTTCATCTATTTCAGAATATTATACCATTCATTTTTTTCAACTACCTAAAATATTTTTTTTAAAAAAGTTCTCACTTTAGGTTGTAACATTTATCCTCTCATTGCGCCTTAAAATAAATAGATATCTATGGATGAGTAGCTAACATCCTTTTACAATCAACCATTATTTTAAATCAACTAAAATGAAAAAAAGAAATGTACTTCTGGTGCTTCTTATGGCAGCATCATTTTGTCTAAGCTATGGACAAGCAAAAAAATGGGCGATGTACCCAAATGTTGTTGATTTCACTGGAGCTTTCCCTTCAGCCACAGCACTTCCTAACATTTTTTATCCAACTTCCTATGCAGCACACAATGGAACTTTTGATGAAAACGGGAACCTTCTTTTTTATGTTCAGGAAAACTATATTTTTGACCCTACAGGTAATCAGGTAGGATATCTTAACTCATACAGTAGTTATACGGCTGGATTAGCACAGATTGCAATTATACCAGTACCTGGTCAATGCAAAAAATTCTATGTGATATATAGCAAAACAGCAGTTATGACAGGGGTTGCACTCACCTATGCGTTAGTGGATTGCAGTACAGGAGGCATTGTAGTTACTAATAATACTACTCTAATCGATGTACTCGGAGGAAATCAAGTAGCATTTACCGTTTCCAAAGTTTCAGCGGCTGGGTCCGGAGGAACATACAAACTATATACTGTAAGTAGTAATGATGTAAAAGTATATACGATCAGCTCCTCCGGAATTTCATCAGGAACTGTTTTATTTACAAAACCTGCCGGAAGTCCATCTTCATATGCACAGACCGACCTGGACTTAAACTTCACAGGGACAAAGCTTGCGTGGGGACACTCGGGTTACAATTATCTTTTCCAGCTTAACCTTTCTACAAATACTTTAAGTACTTATAATCTTCCTTCTCCTGTTCCAGCAGGCTGGCAATGTGTTAACGGACCAGCAATAAGTGGTGTAGAATACGATCAGTGGGATAACCTTTACATTTCTGCATCTATACTCTACCCTTCCAATAGCAACTGCACAGGATCTTCTATAAAAGCAGGAGGACTCTATAAGCTATCATCAGGAGGTACATTTACTCAGTTAACTTTTAGTGGTAACTATGATAATACTCAACTAGAAGGTGGTTATGACAAGATGATTTACGCAATCAACAATGATGGTAAATTAGGTTCTATAAATCCAGCAACTGGAGTTGTAACCAATGCAGTATTGCCAACAGTATTCAATACACGCAAAAGTACCGGAACAACTAGTCTTTATCGTCTTCCTGTCCAGATTGACGGAATCTCAGCTCCAGAACTTTCCTTTGATGGAATTAATGATTATGTACAAATTCCAAAATATTCAGAATTAGATCTAGGCACTGGTAACTTTACATTTGAAGCACGTATCAAAGCAGATCCAATGCAAGTTTCTTATCCTCAAATAGCTTCTTATAGAACCAATACTGCCAATGGTTTCTTATTCGGACTATGGTATGACGGAAAACCATTTGTACAACTAGGAGGTTCTACTGGTAACTGGGTAGCTCCTAGCAGCCCTGATCTAAGAGACAATCAATGGCACCATGTAGCAGTTACAAGAGATCTTGGTACAATTTCCTATTATGTTGACGGAGTTTCTGTTGGTACCCTTAGTGTAGGATATCTGACCAGAAACATTACCTCTCCTGGCCCTCTAAACATTGGTTATGATGCTGGATCTATAGGCAACACTGAATTCAGAGGAAGCATTTCCAATCTGAGAATCTGGAACATTGCAAGAACATCTGCTGACATTTACAACAATTCTTATAAGAAAGTTGTTGGCACTGAAACTGGTCTCATAGGCGCTTGGGAATTAACAGAGGAAAGCGGACAAGTTGCTTATAACAAAGTATCGGGTAAATCAAACGGAACACACGGTTCTACAGCTTCTGCTGATGCAAATGATCCTAACCGCTCTACTTATTTCGGTTGCGCTACTTCAGGAGGAACAGGGCTTAAAGTTGAAAATTCTTCTTTTGCTATTGAGTCAAACACAGATGCAATGACAGCCAATGAAATTGCTGCATTCCCGAATCCATTCGTTGATGATCTTACGTTGAATTATGCTGCAAAAATAGCAGATAATTATAATCTTAAAATTGCCGACGCTCAAGGAAAGGTTGTATTTATTCAGCAAAATCTGGTTTCAGGGACAGATTATAATATTGGTCAGCATATTTCTGAAAAAGGTATTTATTTTCTAATGATAGAAGAAAATGGTACCTTGAAAACTTATAAAGTTATTAAGAAATAAACCTTGAGTTTTTAATAATATTACAAAGGAGAGTTTTTATAACTCTCCTTTGTATACACTTCGGTGGGACAAACGTAAATTATTAGACGGAGAATTACAGCGATGCTGCCCCTTTTATGGTTAAAATTCTCTCTATTAGATTAAAATCTATAATTACGAATATTTTAGAGTTGCATATTCATTCTGCATAACTCGAACGGAACTTAACTCCCCATTTATTATTTTCTTTCGTCACAATATACAGTGACTCATACACGCCTATTAGGCTTCCATCAGCACGATAACGGGAAAACCGAGTATCGATATGGACTTTATCAGCGGATGCCTGTACTATATTTCTATGATCCCATTTGCTATGATGCCATCCTGACTTTTCAAGCCTTATAAAAACCGTAGAGTCCAATGTAGCGCTTTCCAGAACTGACATATTACCACTCGCTAACCTGTAATGAGGAAAATGATACGTCGACTGCCATGCCTTTGCATCTTTAGAGTTAAAGGTATTCATATAATCATCAAGAACTTTTAGTACTTCTTTTTTAACCTGAGCATTGACCTCATGAGAGCCTCTTGAATTATTTTCATCTGAAACAAATGCAGCACCTACAAATAATGTAGCAATTAATAAAAATGCGCAAAACATTGAATAATACTTCATATTTAGTTTAATGTAATTTATGGTGAATAAGGTGGAGGCAAAGCAACCTCCACACTTATATAACTACTCTTTTACTTCTGAAATATTTGTTTTTATTACTGACTTAAAAGAACCTCTATTTAAACAGTCCGTCCAGTCGATTAAAGGATAAACATTATACTTTCTGGCTTCCGCATCAAACAAGGCTTTCAGCTCTTGTAACTTCTCAGGATATTTTGATGCAAGATTTACACGTTCATTAAAATCTTCATTCAGGTTATACAATTCCCAAACATCTTTATCAAAATTTCTTTCCACTTTATTTTCACCAGGGTATGAAATAAGATCGTAGAAAGCAGGAGTGTGAGCGGCTTCAGCTTTCCAGCCATCCTTGTATATAGCTCTAGAGCCGAAAATATTATAATATTGAACTGTGTGCTTTGAAGCAGCATTTGCATCATTTAATGAATATGCAAGACTTGTTCCTTCAATAGGCTTTTGTTGTATTCCTTTAATTACAGGCTGAGGTTTTATACCGGTCAATTCAACAGTGGTAGGAAAAAGATCAATCAAATGACTATATTGAGTCCTTACAGCTCCTTTATCTTTGATACCTTTAGGATAAAATACAATCAAAGGATTCCTTGTTCCACCTTCGGAATTTGCATCCTGCTTCCAATGTTTAAAAGGAGTATTAGTCGCCTGGGACCAGCCAATAGGGTAATTTGTATAAGCTTCAGCCGAACCAATCTTATCATAATTCTTTAAAAGCTCTTTTAATATTTCATCTTCAGGAACAGTGTTCTTGGGTGCAAACTCACTTTTAATCACACCATTTTTAGAGCCTTCCTGACTTCCGCCATTATCTCCAATAACAATGAAAATAGCTGTATTTTCAAGTTGTCCGGAATTTTTCAAATGACGAACAATTCTTCCGATTTCATAATCTGTATATTCAAGGAACCCTGCATATACTTCCATGAAGCGTGCATAAATTTTCTGTTCTTCCGGTTTTAGATCTTTCCAGGCTTTCACCCGTGCATTCCTTGCTGGCAACTGTGCTGTTGCCGGTATTATGCCAAGTTTTTTCTGATTGACCAGAACCTGCTCACGGAATTTATCCCATCCCTGATCAAACTTTCCTTTATACTTATCACTCCACTCCCTGGCTACCTGATGAGGGGAGTGCGTTGCTCCAGGAGAAAAATAAAGGAAAAATGGTTTATCAGGAGCTATTTTCTTTTGATTGTATATATAACTGATGGCTTTGTCTGCAATCAATTCATTAAGATGTCTTCCATCAGGTTTAACATGTTTGTTATCTTCTACTAGGTCTGGCTTGTACTGATCCGTAGCCCCGCCAAGGAAGCCGTAAAAATGATCAAACCCCTTCCCGGAAGGCCATCTGTCAAAGGGACCAAGATCAGTAGCTTCATCATCAGGAGTCAAATGCCATTTACCAAGAGCATAAGTATTATACCCATTTTCACGGAATGTTTCTGCAACAGTGCCTGCTTCTGCAGGAATATGGCCATCATATCCTGGGAAATCAGCTGAAAGAAAGTCATGAGGAAAACCACCCATATGAACCGAATGATGGTTTCTTCCCGTAAGTAATGCAGCTCTTGTAGGAGAACAGATTCCTGTCGTATGAAAATTGGTATATCTTAAACCATTATTGGCAAGACTGTCAAAGGTTGGAGTATTGATCAATCCACCGAAAGCAGATGAAGCACCGAATCCGACATCATCAAGCAAAATCCATATGACATTAGGAGCCCCTGACGGAGCTTTCTTCAGGTAGGTAACCTTATCAGGCTTTGAATCCGAAAACGTTTTACCAATCGAACCTTCGAATGGTTTATTCTGTGAAAATGCAGGCAAAGCAAGCCCAGCACCCAGTACCAAAGCCGATGCAACCCTTGTGGTTTCTTTTAAAATATCTTTCATTATTTCTTTATTTTAACATTAGGCATTCTGTAATTCTTTTATAATCTCTAAATCATGCGTCTCTTCTTTTACTTCAGGACCACCTTTCGCCAGCTCACTACCTATGACATGTGATTTAAATAGTGGCCAAAGCCACTGTGCATACCATGGATCATCTTCATAGTTTGATATACCATATTGCTTAGGATATTTCCTGCTAATGTGGGCAGTACCAAATATGATGTCCCAGATAAATAAAATGCCCCCGAAATTTCCCTTGTAGTATCCTACTCCATCACCATGAGAAGCTGCGTGATGCGCGTGATGCGTAGCAGGTGTCACCAATAATCTTTCAAGCAACCATGCAAGAGGATGTAAAACTCTGTACCGATACAATACCTTATCCCATTTAACACTTGTATGACAAGCATAGGACCATACCGTCTGGAAGCCGTTAAATAAAAGAGCCGGTCCGCCGAGTCCCAAGTATACCAAGGCTGCTGTGATGTAGAACTGAGATAAAAAAGCTACATAAAAAATATTTTGCCTGGAGTTCACCACTACACTCATATAGCTTGCGGAATGATGTGTTCTGTGAAACCTCCACAATACAGGCAATTGATGATGCAGACGATGGTACCAGTATTGAGAAAGATCTATGGTAACCAGAATGATAAAGAAACCAAAAGTAAAAGGAATCCATGCAAAAGCATTTTTAAGTCCGGGAAGAATAAAGGGCAATATTCTTAATGAAAAGAATCCTATAAGAGCTGAAAAGATAAACCTTGGAACAACCAGACAAACGACATCAAGTATCTTGTCATTCTTTGACCATTTACCTTCAAGCAAACCAAAAAATAGTTCAAGAGACCCGAGGATAAAGATAAAAACCATAATCCCCCATCCGTTGAGGTTTTGTATTGCAGATTCGAAAAACTTAATCATAAGTATTTTAGTTAATGGCCCAGATAAGCAATAAGATTGCGGCAGTGACTAATGCCACAGGCA
Organism: Sporocytophaga sp.; assembly: GCA_024707265.1. Lineage (GTDB taxonomy): Bacteria > Bacteroidota > Bacteroidia > Cytophagales > Cytophagaceae > Sporocytophaga. Next base: position 314,483 of record JANQAB010000006.1, read on the forward strand.
GAATAAATACCAATATAGAGACCAGTATTTTTTTACCGATAAGTATAATGTCTTGTAAAATCATATAGGGATCTTTTATGATCAGATAGGAAAGTAATTAAACTCGCCATTATTATTATATTTCATATACATTACACTAGGCCAGCGTGGAGGCTGAACGCTATTCTCCCATTTTACCAGTTCCTGTTTCAACTCTTCTACCTTCTCTTTATTTGTAGATGCAAGATTTTGGCTTTCGGAAACATCATTCTTCAAATCAAAAAGCAAGACTTGATTTTCTTTTTCATTAATGTATAGTTTATAATCTCCTTTCCTCACAGCCTTTGCAAATCCGACTCTCCAGAAAAGACTCTCATGAGGTCTTTCACTCTTTTCACCTTTCAGATAAGGAATAAGATTTACACCGTCATAATCAACATTCTTAGGAAGGGCAGCTCCTGCTGCTGCAGCAATTGTTGTAAAAAAGTCAAGAGAAGAGACTGGCTGATCGAAATCTTTCCCACCTTTTATCACTGCAGGATATTTGATAAAAAAAGGAACCCTGATACCACCTTCGAAATTGGTAGCTTTACCGGCACGAAGCGGTTTATTATCCAGAACATGCGTATAAGCAGCCCCCCCATTATCACTGAGAAATATTACTATTGTATTATTATCAAGATTCAACTCTTTTAGTTTACTTGTAACAACTCCAACAGCGTCATCCAGAGATTTTACCTGAGCCTGGTAAGCACGTACAGTGCTGTCTTTAACTGAAGTCAGCAAATCAAAATCTGATTTCTTAGCCTGTATAGGGTCATGTGGGGCGTTAAATGCCAGATAGAGGAAAAATGGATTATCCTTATTTTGTTCTATAAAATCAGCGGCTTCATTACCAAATCTGGTTGTCAGATATTCTTTAACCTCCACTTCTTTTCCATTTTGTTGTATTGCTCCCCATCCTGCTCTCTTTTCTTTGAATACACCTTTGTCCCAAAACAGATGAGGCAAGTGACGTGATATTAATTGTGGATCACTGACAGCACCATAAGTAGTGCCTCCACCAAGAATTCCATATGAATAATCGAAGCCCTGTTTAGAAGGAATCAGATCTCCCCCTTCTCCCAAATGCCATTTCCCGACCCAACCTGTTTTATAACCTTGCTCTCTTAACAATTCGGCAATAGTTATTTCCTGTAAAGGTAGTCCTTGCTTAATTCCTGAAAACTTTTTTACATCCAGGTCTTTATTAAAGACGACATCAAACTTGTTAAGCCATTCACTCACCTGGGTTATCTTGGCCTGATCAGCATTATCAATCCCCCAGGTTGCTGCAGAACCTACGATAAACTCTGAGCCGAATCGCTGCTGGTATCTTCCGGTAAGGAGGCCTGCTCTGGAAGGACTACAATATGCTGCACTTACATATCCCTGGGTAAATTTCACACCCTCTTTTCCCAAAGCATCTATATTGGGAGTATTGATGAGTGTATTTCCATAAGAAGATAAATCATGATAGCCTAGATCATCAGCCAGAATAATTACAACATTTGGCTTATTTCCTGCACCTTTAGAATCTTCTGATTTAACATCAGTTATAAAAGACCATAATGTTACCCCAGAGGCTATGGCCAGGAATACGACACCAGCTTTTACAATTTTATTTTTCATACAAGTTTATTGTTTGATTTATCATAAATTATGCATCACTCCAGCCTGTATTCAAGAGAGATACAGGCATATGGAATGAGCATAGCAAAACACTTCTGGAATTTATTGACTCTCTCACTACTTATCCCACCATAAGCGCGGACTCTGATGGTCAGAAGATTTTGTAGGGATATTCGTATTTAATACTTCTTCATTCTGAGGATATGGAAGTCTTCTTGGAATTCCGCCACCAGGATTAGAAGCATGATCTCCATCAGGGAGCAGACTCAACTGAGGATAACCCGTTCTTCTGTAATCTACCCAAGGCTCTGGCTGAGCATATAAAGCAATATACTTTTGAGTAATGATCGTTTTAAGATCTGTTTCATAATCTCCCGTTAAAGTGACCTTGACATTGATATAAGATGTTCTTTTAGCCTCAGTTGCATTGGTATCTGCAGGATCTGTGACTATTTTATTAAATGAAGCACGAACAGCATCCTGCAATGCAAGTTGCGCTCCTCCATCTCCCAATATAAGCCTCGCTTCTGCTTCTATCAGTTTATTCTCTACAAAGGATGTAAAAATAACCTGAGAGGTTCTTGATGCAACAAAAGGACCAGGAGTTGAAAAAGCGATAACTCCGGGAGTAGGTAATCCTGCAAATTTTCCACCGGCATGATTTATTAAATAAAGCCTTCTGGGATCAATCAGAGAGACTACTTTATTTCCAGGATCTGTAGCTTCATTTCCATTCAGAAGGTTTACAATAGCCTTTCCGGCAACTATCCAGTTGGGCCTATAGGAACCATATTGAAATATAGGATTTGAAGTTGTTGGAGCCGTGGTATAAGCCACAGCTAGATCTCCTGCGTTTGAAGTGATTCCTTTTGATGCATATTCTAATGCTTTAGTTGCAGCATCTGTTTTATCAATCTTTGATAAGTGGAGGGCATATCTCGCTTTTAAGGTCCATGCTGTTGCAATCCATTTACTGATATCTCCTTTGAATATAACATCGTCAGAAGAGGGTACTATTCCACCCTGATTGGCAGTCCTTGGCTTACTAAGCTCCTGAATAGCGGAGTCTAACTGAATTTGAATATTTGTATAAATATCTTGTTGTCTGTCATACTTTGACAAGGGTGAAGTATTGATTTTTAAAGCATCCGAATACGGAATATCTCCGAAAACATCAGTAGCCGTTCCTATCCCCACAACAAACAATATTCTTGAAATACCCGAATAGTATGGTAATCCTGAAGCTTTAGACTTATTAATAATTATTTTTAAATTATATAATGTGCCTGGATATAAAGAAGACCAGTAATCATTATAATAAGAACTGGCTACAGTATAATTCTGTACAGTCGATGCGAAGTCTATATTACCTGCAAAATGCTGATTAAAGATACTCACATAAGGCCCTAGCTGGGAGCTCTGAGCAAAAGAAAGTGATAACTGTGTTCCTGGCAATAAAGTATTTACAGAAGCATCAGATGGCACATTTGGATTGATATTTGTTTCTTTAAGGTTGCATGAAAATATCAGTGCAGATGTTGCTATTCCCAATAGAACCGATTTGAAAGGTTTTATAATCCTTGGTTTAATTTTAGTATTTATAGTTTCCATTAACTTATCCTTATTTGATTGTTTAATACCGGCTACCCGGTATAACTTTAATTCATAGCTACTAATCAAAACACTATGATTAGAATACAATATTGACTGCTGCACCATAACTATGTGTATTGGGAGGTGTCCAGAAATCAACCCCAGGATTTGAACCGACCTGACCAGCTCTCACCATCATATCGGGATCTGAACCAGAATAATTGGTTTTTAACAGGAAGTTTCTAGCTGAAAGCGATAAAGTGGCAGCGCTTATACCAAATCTTTTCAACGCTGCTGCTGGTAATCTATAGCTAAGACTGATATCTCTCAGTTTAATAAAATAAAGGTTCTTTTCAACAAATAGACTGTTTGTCTGAAGTGTGGTAGAATACAGGGCTTGAGTTTTTACTACTTCAATATCATTAGCGGAGCCATCACTTGCCTTTACACCTTCAAATACCATCTTTTCCCCTCTTGATTCTGTTGAAGCATCTGTACCATTAAGCACCATTTGAGATCTTGCAAAATTTAAAATATCAAAACCTACACGGGTATCAAAAAGGAATGAAAGAGAAAAAGCTTTGTAAGACAAGCTGTTTCTTAAACTTGCATTAAATCTTGGATTCGGATTTCCAATAGGAGTCGGAGATCCATTTATGAAAGGCTTTCCATAGTTGGTGCTTTCAGGATTATCATCAATAATAACCTTTCCATCTGCGTTTCTGATAAAGTCTGTTCCATAAATGATTCCGAATGGCTGACCTGCAACTGAAGAGTTATTCAGACCGTTAGAAATTTGTTCTACTCCCGGTGCAAGCTTAACAACCTTACTTACATTTTTATAGTAGATGAAATTCACATCCCAAGCAAATTCTTTAGTTTCTATGGGAGTTCCATCAAGAGACAACTCAATTCCCTTGTTTGTTACCACTCCTATATTTCTAACAACTGCAGTTGCTCCACTTGAATAAGGCACAGTAGCAGGGATAATCTGATCTTTGCTTTTATTAGAATAATAAGTTGCGTCAACTCCCACTCTGCCTTTAAAGAATCGTAATTCTCCCCCTATTTCGAAAGATTGTATTTTCTCTGGTCTGAGGTTCTGATTGCCTTGAATCAAAGCACTGGACAATGTCGTTGTTCCATTAAATGGACCCTGATAAGCAGATTGCAGGGTGTTATTAGACAAGGTTGTATTATTATAGTAAGTAAGAAGAGAGTAAGGATCCGTATCATTACCCACAACAGCATAAGTGGTTCTTAGCTTACCAAATGTGAAATAATCATTCTTCAGTTTAAGTGCATCCGAGAAGATAAAAGATGAACCTATCGAAGGATAGAAGAATGAATTTTTACCTGCGGGTAAAGCTGAAGACCATTCGTTTCTACCTGTCACATTAAAGTACAGCCAGCGTTTATATCCTACAACAGCATTACCATAAACAGCAACCAGTTTCTTTCTAATGGTAACTTCATTTGATGAGACTACAGAAGCGTTAGACAACATATATTGATCAGGTACGATCAAACCGTCCCCTCTTGAAGTCAGTTGATACCTCTCTGAATTGTAAAAGTTCTGACCAAGGTTTACTGTAAGTTTAAGATCCTGATTTAAGTTTCTCTCACCAGAAAGCAGTAAATCATGATTATAGTTCTTTTGAACAAAATTTATAACGTTTACAAGCCCTTGTCCCACGCCTGCGCTTCCGTTAGCAAATCCGGAGTTTCTGTAATCTCTGTAAAAATCTATGCCTGGTCTGAAGGTTGCTTTTAGCCATGGTAAAAAATTATAATCAAGCTGTGTATAAGCAATGAATCTGTTGACCTCGTCTTTTTGAGGATTCCGTTTAAGAGTCCAGTAAGGATTATCCCAGCCATTTCCTTGTGCAAAAGATCTAGAAGCTCCCCATGGTTTGGCCGCTGTTGGTGCAAGCTGATATGCATCCTGATGTTCCCAAGGCTTATCATATCCATTGGTTATATCAAAGTTAACAGGAGTATTTGCGAGACCTCTCAGATAAGATGTAGGATAACCTCCACCAAGAGCTCTGTTGCTAGAACCATCGTTAGCATAGGTAAGGCCAAGCGCTACTTTAAACTTTTCGGTAAAATCATAATCTCCATTAAACTTTGCTGATGTTCTTTCAAAATCCGTAGTTGGAATAATACCTGTCTGGTACAATCGTCCAAGGGAAACATAGTAAGACCCATTATCTGACCTGCCCGCTATGTTTATATTGTAATCCTGAGTAATTCCTTTAACAAAAAAATTCTTTTCGTTATCATATCTGCTTACAGCAACCCCATTTGAATATGGAGAGCTTTTGCCCACTATAATCCCGTTTTTATCATAGTCATAAGTTTGACCGGGTGCAGAAGCTACAGCATAGGTAAGGGTATCCAGCAATGCTCCCCAGCTGTTTTGGTTCGTTGGACTATATTGCCCTGCTGATCCCTGGGAGTATCTGGTTTGTCGAGGCTGAATTCGTCTATTGATCTCATCTATTGTGACAGATGAGCTTACACTTACCTGGAGTTTTTTATCCGTAAGGTTCCTGCCTTTTTTAGTATTAATAATGATGGCTCCGTTAGCTGCTCTAATACCATAGAGTGCAGCTGCAGCAGGGCCTTTCAGCACCGTAATATTTTCGATATCATTTGGATTAACATCAATAGCCCTGTTAGACGGTTGAGAAAGAGAATAACTATTTGTAATGTTTCCGGCCAGATCTCCCACACTATTGTCAATAGGAACACCATCAAGTATGTACAATGGATTGTTATTCCCAAGAATAGAAGCACTACCCCTGATACGAATCTGAGATGCACCACCAGGAGATCCTCCACTATTCGTTACCTGCACACCAGCTATTTTGCCACTCAGTGCTGTGGTAACGTTAGGTTCCCCCGATTTCAGAATTTTGTCCCCTTTTATCTCTGTGATGGTATTAGTGATTGACTTACGTTCACTCTCAATACCGACAGCTGTAACTACTACTTCAGATAGTTGCTGCCTGGATTTTAAAGTAAAATTCAATTCAGCCTCCTCTTCATAGACTTCAACCTCTTTAGAAGCATACCCGGCGTATTGTGCAACTACAGTAAAGGGAAGCGGAACATTGGTCTTTAATTCATAATCTCCGTTTTCATTTGTTGCAGTTCCTTCTTTTGTTCCTTTTATCTGGATGATCACTCCAATCAATGCCTCTTTCGTTGTTTCATCACTAATCCTCCCCTTCAGAACTGATTGAGCCAGGACAACAGAATGCATGGTTAACAAAGTAATTGTAGTTAAAAATACTCTTATACTTTTTTGATCTGTAATTAATATTCTCATATCGTTTTATAAAATTCCATCAATGATTAAAGCATGAGTCAGACTCGTGGACAAGGCTCCGCCATTGCACAATGTTCTTGTGTTTTAAAAAAGCACAACAAAGTCTACCAGTTTGATAGGCAAATCTAAATCAACTTTACAGTGATTTACAATTCAATCAGTTGCATTAAATGACAGGTTACCTAAAAAAGAATTAATTGAAAGTGAAAGAAATGGGAGTCAGATAAAACATAACTTTTAAAAAGACTCAACTAAATCAAGGTCAGTAAAGGTTAACTGAATCTTTAATCATCTTTTACAATTATTGCAAAAGCCTTCACCCCAATTGGTTAAACTACCACCAGAAGGAATTAATTATCAAAAATTTAACTATTAAAAAATGTGATTATCAAAGATTAAATATTTATTAGACCTGAAATAATAAAAGTTACACCACCTTTTTTCGATAGGGCATATGCTATGAATTTCATGGACTAGAACTATGTGGGAATTCATTATTTCTTAATAGCGCTCTTAAATTTTGAATCTAAAATTATCTGCATCATTTAGTCATAATTAAAAGTAAAATAACTTTTTGAAAATATATTATTGATTTATTGCAGGTTTCAAAAACTTATATAACTTTGCCATTCACCATAGCTGGTTGAACATAAAAACACCCCCAACGTTTTTTGACCTTCTCAGACGGAGAAGGTTTTTTTTTATCCATCCTTTACGCACTACATCCAAAGTACAATCAAATTCCATTTCTTTTCAAAAGCATACTCCATGTGATTTCCTTTAAGAATAGGATTATATCAAATTCAACAATACACATATCACATATATAAAAAAAAGACCCGCCATTCGGCAGGTCTTTTTTTATGTTATCGAGATAACTTATTACTGCTTCACAACAGATTTAATAAGGTTTCCAGACTCTGACTGAATATGTACAAAATACATACCTTTATTCAGGTTAGACATCTCAACGTTTAAAGTATTCTCATTAGCAGCTTCAAACACAACTCTTCCAAGCATGTCAACAAGCTTCACTGATTTGCTACCATCAACTTTAGTAATATCAATAACAAGGTTATCGGTAGCAGGGTTTGGATAGATTTCAACCATGCTGTTTAATACACTATTGATAGAAGTAATGCTTGCTACTACAACATCAACATCAGAAGTTACCGCAGTACATGGAGCAGTTCCAGCTACTGTATATCTGAATGTATATGTACCAACAGTACTTAAACCACTTACATTTACATTTGCTGAATTAGCAGAAGGACTGAAAGTTACATTTGTTCCTGAAGGACCAGTAACAAGACTCCATGTTCCGACAGCAGAACCTGTTCCTGAAAGAGATGCAGTAGGTCCAACAACAGAAGCCTGAGATGGACCAGCACTTGAAGAAGGACCAGAGCTAACGTTAACAGCTATAGCTGTTCTTGGACTTTCACATGCTCCTGCTTTTTGAGAAACATAATAAGTAGAAGCTCCTGCAGTAGCTGTAGATGGTACTGTAGCGGTAGTGCTGGCGATACCTCCTGTCTGATTTGTTCCATACCACTGTAGGTCCATTCCAGTCAGAGCAGTAGCTTTTAAAGCAGCTGCTGTAGAACCTTCGCAAAGAGCAGGTGCTGCTGTAGCTGTTGGTGCCAATGGTGTACAAATATCAATTCCGGCTGCAGCATTACCTAAAGACACACCACTGAAAATGACTTTCTGATTAGTAAACGCCATTGGTTGATAACTTGCGTTATCAGTTGAGTTTACCACTATAATAACAACAGATGCTACTTTAGAGTAATCAAATGCTGAATTATTTAGATTGATATTTGCCGGATAACTAGAGCCACTTACTGTTACTGCATTTTTGAAGTCAAACTTAAAATTCACAGTAGTACCTGGTTTTAATGAGCTCGGTCCAACCTGTTCATCTGTGTCATCAAGTGTCTGTCCTATTTGTGTAACATGGTTTTTGCTAAAACCAATTTCATATCTGTAATATGCTCCTGTTTTCCAGTCAGCCTCACCACCACCTCTGACTTGTCCGTTTTTCACAACTAATTTATTAAAAACAAGCATTTTACCATTGATATCTTTTAATTGAATCTTCAATTCAAGATTAGTAGTATTTGTCTCAGGCGCACTTACGTCCATTTTCAACTCTGCATTATTGGTAAGGTCGACAGTGTAAGGAGTTTTAGTACCATTACAGTATTCCCCGAAGCCGAAACCTATTGCCTCATACTTATTTTCAGCCTGTGAAATGGTATAAATCAGCTTACCATCTCCGGCTCTTGTTTTAGTTGCTGCAAAAGGAGTGTTGGCATTTACCTCTTCCCACCAGAAAATTCCAGCAGAAGTACTTCTAGTTGAAGCGGAGCAATCTTTACCTCCTGTAAGCTCGGTATGCTCAGTTGATTTTTCAAACATATCAACAATACCTGTGGTTGAAACATTTGAAGAACCTACAATAATTACATGCACTGGTGCAGATGTAGCTACAACAGTGTTGTTTGCGTCATACACTTTAGCCGTGATAACATGTGTTCCGCCAGCCAATGTTGAAGTCGAAATGCTGTATGGAGATGAATTGTCAGAACCTAACGATGTAGTTCCATCAAAAAACTCAACTTTTGATATAGTACCGGAAGAAATGGTAGCTGTTGCTGAAATGGTAACAGATTCGCCTAAATCAAAAGTCGAATTGTTATCAGGAGTAGTAATATTAACTTCTGCAGATACAATGTTTGAACCTGGTTGCCACCAGTTTCCAGTCAGCATAAACAAAGTAACAGTACGCAATGTAGCACTGAAGTAAGCTTCATTATTTCCTAAGCCAACAACGTTGTTGTAGCAAGCGTTCAATGAAGATTGATTAGCAGAGTTGGTTCCCATTACTGCCAGTGCGTATGTACTAAATGTACCGTTTTTATATTGACCGTTAGCCGGGCTTTGGGCACTTGTAGATAAAGGTCCTTTTAAGTTACTCTCCTGACCTTTCAGCCAGTTAGTCATTTTAGCGCAAATATCAGCTCCTGTAGTTGCCACGCTAGGGCCATTCCAAAGCACGTCATTGGCCATTCTCCAAGGGTTTCTGCAAGATTCGAAACCATATTCATTCGGGCCATTACATCCGTTAGATTGACCGTTGCTTCCTGCCCAGTTACTTACCAGTCCTGTGGAGGAATTACGGTTGGTCAACAAAAATTGGTTGGCAACTGTAGTAGCACTGTTCCAAAAGCTCGCCTGATTGCTTTCAATTTTTGCATACTCCCTGAAATAGGCTGGAGACATATAGCTTGGGTTTCTACAGTCATTCCCGGTTCCCCATGCATCTCCATTAAGTACCTGCTTGGAATCAGGATGCATTTCTTTCTCTCTTATAATTTTTATTAAATTCTGAGCTTGCGTTCTATAATTCCCGCTTGGCCATTGGTCAGCTGCGACAATCAATGCCATTGCAGCATCTAACTCAGCATCAGTTGCTCCATTGTACTGATCTGTATTATTACATCCATTAATTTTCCAGTTCATCACACCATTTCCATTCTTAAATGAATTGTAATATTGCCATAATCCATCAAACAAGGCTTTATCCCCTGCATATGCTGACAAAAGCATACCATATGCAATACCTTCGGATACAGTAAACTGTGTTTGGTCAAATTTTACTCTGAAACCTTTGCCAGAACATGCTTCAACAAAGTTAGACTTCCAAGCATTGTAAGCTTCTGCAGCAGCCTGAGACTTACCATATTCCCCTCCGCTTGGCAAATTATCAGGCATAATTCCATAGGGGTAGCTGGAATTGGAGTTGAATTTCTTTGCCGGATTACCGGAATTAATTTGGGCCTTTGCACTTAGCAGGGCGCAAACCAGTAAAATTACTAAGTAGTATTTTTTCATAGGTTATTATAAATTTTTTAAGCTAAGTAAAACGCTAAGATATATTTATATCACAAAAAACACAAAATTTATTCGAAAAATACCAAAACGAAAATGATATAAAATTGTTTAGAATTTTTATTCTATTAGTCTAATTTACATCACAGACTATTTGGTAATCAAAAGGAACAGTCAAAATGAGGATGCTCTCTGGGAGTAAGATTCAGATATAATTAATTTTTAAAAATTCTTTAAATATTGGTTAATTTCTCTGAAAAAATACTCAGTTCGGAATACTTATTTGGTATTAACAAGCTTTCCATCTTCTGAATAATAGAGCTTCACTTTCTTTTTCTTTTTTTCAACTTCAATAATATACAATCTCCCTCCCTCCTTCTTTATAAATTCCTCAGTATCTTCGACTTTCCATTTTGCATATTCGGAAAGAGAAAAAGCATTTAGCACATCATAAGGCATGTCTTCCATTTTTATATCTATTTCAGTACCTATGTAAATGCCATCCGGACGAAATATTGCTTCCATTTCTATGCCCTTATTCATAAACTCTGCTTCATAAACATTTTCCTTTTTTTCCAACTCCCATTCATAGACGAACATATTAGGATATAATTCATAAAAACTGCTTCTGACTGCATCTGGCACATCATTCTCAGGTAGCTCCTGTCCTATGACAGATAAGCTGATATTAAAGATAATACATACTGCAATTATTATTTGAGTCTTCATATATATGTTTGTTATTCCTTATATAGACATTCAACCAAACTATTATCAATTCTACTGTTATTATTTTACTATATTAATTCTTACGAAGAAATCTATTATTTATTCCTTTTCCAGATATGTTGCAAGTTTGGTCAGATCTTGCTTCATCAGTGTAATATTTGCCTGTAACTGATCAAGCATTCTTGCTCTTGCTTTCAGAGTTTCCGAAGTATACTGACCTCCTTTACCAAAAAACAGTGCTATCATATTCTGCTTATGCATATTTTCCTTTTTTTCCCATTCATAAATAGCTTTCCAGCCTTTTAAAATCTGAACCCTAAGTGATGGTTCTTCAGGTTTACCGGGATTGTAATAATTGAAATAATACCATACATGCGCCGGAAAAAGCTGAGAAGTTTCCTTTCCATTCCATATTTCCTCCAGGTGATTTCTGGGATGATAAAATGCTACTTTCGGTTTTGATGTAAAAATCATAAAGCCCAATACAGCTTCAGCAATACCACCTCCAACTTGGATAACATGTTCCATATTTGTGTTATCACTGGTAGCAAATAAAATCCCTGAAGTTATTGTTGCAATTGCTCCAACACTAATAGCAGCCACTGTGAGCCTTGTTTCTCTGTCATCTTCCCGTTTTTGAAGGTAATAAGAGATCTGATCTGCTCTTTCTTCTTCACAATCAATTTCGGAAGCTACTGCCGATATCTCAAGGGATGCACGCTGAATAGCATTGGAAAGCCTTCTGTCTAAATCCAGTATTCTTATTTTATTCTCAATACCTGGAGTCGAATTATATTTTTTTTTCTGCATCAATATACTCTGAAAGCAAATCAATAATTCCAATAGCATTTGCTATTTTCAAACCATCTTCCGAAAAACGACCTAAAAGTGCTGTATCCAAATTAAGATTATAAAAAGGCTTTGGGAAGTCTTCTACTGCATAGTTATAGAGATTCTGCTGATTACAATTAGAATTTAGCTCCTGAATAGAAGCTAGTTTCGAACTTTTGCACGAAACAAAAACAAGAATAGGAATTACAATTCCTGCATACTTAAATATCTGTTTAACTCCCTTTGAATACATATAGAAGGAAATCGGTCTTTCATTAAATTGAAAAATGTAATTATGTTTTAAAAATAGAATCCAATTCTGGAAAAAAATAAGAATGTTCCTTCAAATAAGACTTAGCGGATAAAAAAATATAAAAACAGACCTGTTATCCAATTATCGAAAAATGAGGTATAGAACCACCAAATACAACAGTTTCCTGATAATTAAACAAACAGGTCGTTTTATTTAATAAACCGGTAATCTGCAAATCGAACTGATGATTGAACCACCAAATGCATTCAGTATTGAAATGAAATTTCCGGGCTATATCATAGAGCATATCAGAACTGGCTGGCAGGTTTTGACCAAACCCAATACCCTACCAAACTGATAGACAAATATAAAATATATTAAAAGGCCATTGCAAGACTTTTTGAATCTTTTCGTGGAGATTACCTATAATAAGAAATAGAAATATTCCACAAGGGAGTGTCACCTATATTGGATTGAAGCTTCATTTAAAAATTGAGGTCCGCATTTAATATCAGTCCCTTTCGCTGTTTTTCCTGGCATTGCTCAATTTCTTCAATCTCCATTTAAAAAAGCTAAAGTAAATGCTAGGTAAAACAATTGGTATAAGAAGGAGGCAAGTCAGCAAGCCTCCTATTATTACTGTTGCCAATGGTCTTTGAATATCTGATCCTATACCATGACTTGAGGCGGCGGGAAGTAATCCAATGAGAGCTACCGTGATCATCATCACAATAGGTTTTATCTGAATCAGTGATATTGAGATAATCCTTATCCTGAGTTCTTTCAGGTCAGTAAATGCTAAAGATAAATCCCTCAACTCCCGATTGTAGGAGGAGACGAGTAATACTCCTGCCATAATTGCCACTCCAAATAAAGATACAAACCCCACGCCTGCGGAAACATTAAAGTAGTAACCTCTCACCCAAAGAGCTGTTAGTCCACCAAGTATTCCAATTGGCAGACAAAGAATTGTAATCAGCATACTGATTGCATCTTTGTATAGAATAAATAACAGGAGACCTATCAGTAATAAAGTAAATGGAATGGTATATGACAATTGATTGGTAACCCTGTCGAGGTTTTCAAATTGCCCACCCAATGTCGTTTTGAACTTTCTGGAAAGCTTCATGGACTTTATTTTTCTAGCTACCTCTTTTGCAAAGCTCCCTTGATCTCTTCCTCTTATATTGGCTCTAACAGTAATAATCCTTTTACCTTCAGCCCTGTAGATATTTGTTTGCCCGTCTACCATCCGGATATCTGCAAGTTCGCTCATAGGTATCTGACTTCCGGTAATAGAAGGCACTAACATTTTCTTTATAGCCTCTATTGAACTTCTGCTTTCCGGAAGAAACCTGATAACAAGATCAAATCTTTTCGTTCCTTCATAAACAGTGCTTATTGTTTTACCTCCAATTGCGGCTTCTATCATAAGTTGAATATCACTCACATTGATACCATATCTGGCAGCATTTTCCCTGTTAATATTTACAACAATCTGACCTTGGGAACCTTCCTGCTCAATGCCTACATCGCTTGCTCCAGGTATTTTTTCAATAATTCCATTTAGCCTGTCTCCAACACTTCTTATCTCTGTAAGATTTTCTCCGGAAATAGTCACAGCAAGATCTGCCGCACTACCATTTACTACCTCTGTCACTTGGTCAATAATAGGCTGACCAAATGCAAAATAAGCTCCAGGAAATGCCGCTTTAAGTTCGCTTTTCAACTTTAAAACAAGCTCAGCTTTTGATGTATCATTTACCCATTCATTATAAGGATTAAGATTTATAAGGATTTCAGTTCTGTTGGCACCGAATGGATCTGTTCCTTCATCGTTTCTTCCTGTTTGGGTAAGGATGCTCTTAACCTGCCTGTGTTTTGATATAATCTTTCTTATTTCAGGGGCAAGCTTTGCACTTTTATGAATTGAAATGCCGCTTGGTAAATTACATCTGAAAAAAATTGATCCCTCATCAAGGGGAGGCAAAAATTCAGTACCCGTACGAACTGCCAGAAAAGCAATTCCGGTGATGATCAGAAAGATTAAAAAAAACCAAAATTAGGTATTTGCATTGTTCTAATCAGTACCAATTCATAAGGTTTTATTTTCTTTAATGGAGCTATTACCTTTCTACTTATATCAGCCAAAGATGAGAGCATATTGTTTCTGGTATTGTAAAACTTTTCTCCTACTGCTTCAAATTTCTTTTTATAAATAAACGAGATAAACACCGGAACCACTGTAATAGAACAGATAAACGAACCTAGTATGGCGAAAGAAATTGTGAAGGCCATTGGAGAGAACAGCTTTCCTTCTATTCTTTGCATTGCAAACAAAGGCGTGTATGCTATGATTATAATAACAACAGAAAAGAATAACTCCTTCCCAATCTCCCGAGCAGAATGAGTTGTGAAATTATAAATCCCGTTTTTCCTGTCTCCCACCGGGGCTGACTTAATAGATCTGACAAGATGTTCTACCATGATACAAGCACCATCAACTATGATCCCAAAATCTATAGCTCCAAGAGAAAGTAGATTAGCTGGAATTCCGGTTATCTTCATCATAATAAAAGAAAATAATAAAGCCACCGGAATAGTAATAGCGACAACCAAAGCAGAACTGAAGCTCCCCAGAAATACAACCAGTACAATTACCACAATTGTAATACCCTCAATCAGCGTACGAGATACTGTTTTTAGGGTAAAATCTATCAGATTGGATCTGTCATAGATCACATGAATTTCAACACCCTCGGGCAAATCATTACTGATCACTTCGTTTAGTTTTTCCTTCAGTCTTTTCAAGGTTTCTTTGGTATCTTCTCCCCTCTTTAATAACACGATGCCTTCAGTACCAGAATTTTCAAAAATTCCCTCTGCAGGAATGGAATAACCTAAAATACCGGAAGGATAAGGAGGCCCGATTTCAATACTGGCAACATCTTCCAGAAATATTGGAACGCCTCCGGAGGAAGAGATAACTATTTTCCTGAGATCGTGAACATTTGTAACAGCACCAATTCCTCTTACAGCAAAGCCTTGTTCGCCTCTTTCAATAATATTACCTCCTGTATTCAGGTTATTATCTTCGACTGATGAGATAAGGTCTTTTAAAGTAAGATTATATTTCTTTAATCGCTCTGGACTGGTCAGAACCTGATATTGTTTCACTGGACCTCCAAATGAACTGATGTCAGCAATGCCGATGGTTTGTAAGAGTTTAGGAATGATTACCCAATCGTTAAGGGTTTTGAGATCCATTGGTGTATAGTTCTCATTTCCCCGGACCACATACCTCAGAATTTCCCCTGTTGGAGAAGACAATGGCCCAAGCTCAGGTACAACGCCAGGCGGAAGCTGAGCATTCTTTAGCTTTTCAGACACATATTGTCTGGCAAAAAAATCTTCAACATTGTCCTCAAAAGTAAGCTGGACAACAGACAATCCAAAGATGGTTCTGGACCTTCTGAATATAACACCTGGCACGCTGTTCAGACTTCTTTCAATGGGCATTGTTACCTGCTGCTCGACCTCTTCAGCAGCACGTCCCTGGTATTGTGTTATAATGACAACATTGGTGTCCGAAATATCAGGGTATGCTTCTATCCTGAGAATCGTATAAACATAAATCCCCCCGACAATCACTGCAAGGATTCCGACAATGGGTAACCACCTGTTTTTGAGAGAAAAGGCAATAACTTTTGAAATCATCTGCCAGGAAATTAATAGCCAAAACTTAAACCTTTCAATAGCATTGCCCCTGCATACACAATAGAATCGCCCTCTTCTATACCGTCCAAAAGAATGATATCTTCTCCCATCTCATTTTCAGTAATGACTTCCTTCCGCTTTATAATACTCCTGTCCTTTACAAAAACATAATTTTTTCCCTTCTACAGATATAACAGAAGAGACAGGTACCGATAAAGCATTTTCTTCTTCAATAGGAAATTTTACTTTAGCAAACATTCCAGGCTTAAATCTTTCACCAGGATTAGCCAGTGTGATCCTTACCTTCGCAGTTCGTGTTTGCTTGTCAAGCACATCACCCACTGCCGTTATTTTTCCGAAAAACTTTTCACCTGGATAAGATGTAAAAAGAACAGTACAGGACTTACCATTTTTAAGACTTCCGATAATATTTTCAGGGACATTAGAAATAAGCCAGATGTTACCGGGAGGAATATCCGTCATTGTAATAGGGTCAAATCCACGCATACGTAGTTGTCCTTCTTTCTCAGCCATTTCAGTAGCAGCATCAGTAAGTCCGGTTTCAGCCTGCTTCAGCTCAGTACCTGTTGCAGCTTTATGAGCGTACATATCCTTCACTCTTTGGAGATAATCCGAATCTCTCTTATAATGTGCTATACTTTGCAGGTACTCCGTATAAAGCTGATTCAGCTCTTCATCATCAAACAGGATAATGGTATGGGCTTCTTTCAATCTGGGTTTTAAAATACTGGCGACAACGGTTGCCGGAGCCATATATTCACTGTTAAGAGCTTTTTTCGTAGCGACTATAGTTTTAAAAACTCCATTCTCATTTTTAAGAACTATAACCTGTCCGTTGTTCTTAACAACTGGATCTGAAAAATCACTATTACTTGTTTTCTCCTGATCCTTCTGGCAAGAAACAAACAACAGGATTATAATTATATAAATAATGTATTTATAATCTAACATAACTAATGATATCAAAGCGTTAATTTGTCTAATGCTGACGCCACATACAGTAATTCAATCTGACTTCTTTTGAGATCATATTGCGCCTGGTTGAATATGAGCATGGCATCATAATAAGTTCTCTGCGCTTCCAAAAAGTCAATGATAGTAGTATTGCTCTTTAGATAAGCATACCTGACAATTTCAAGCACCTCTTTAGATTGATTCAGAATCAACTGAACCTGTATTACATTATCCTTTTTCTGAAGATAGGTACTATAGCTATTACTCAATTCTATCTTCACTTGCAGTTTCAATGCTTCAAAAGCTGTTTCAGACTTCAGCTTCATTACTTTCGCTTTTTGAATCTCACCTTGGTTTCTGTCAAAAAAAGGAATAGGGAAAGTGAGATATGTTCCATAATAGCTTACCGAATTTTGAGGATTGTATATACCACCAGCTTCTAAATTAGGCATAGCGTATGCCTTCTGAAGTTTCTCATTGACTTTACTCAGATCTTTTTCATAATTCAAAGCAGCAATATCAGGTCTTTTCTCAAAAGCTATCCTCAGCATAGTATCCAATGGTTCTATCAATGACTCTGAGAACAAGCTATCGGAAGCTTCAATTACAAGAGAATCACTGGTACCCAAAAGTACCTCTAGCGTTTTAAGCTCATTAAGATAGGTTCTCATGGTATTGCGTTCCTGTAAAGAATATTGCTCGAACAGAATTTTAGTCCTTATCAGTTCTGAGGGAGTTATTACTTCATTTTTCAGCCTTACCTTATTTATATTAACCAGCGTATCAATATTGGCTTTTACTGTTTCCAGAAGATCCATATTCTTGTTATAAAGCCATAGTTCGAGATATTTGAGCGAGACGTTCAATAATAAATTACGCTCTGTATCCTGAATGTTTTTTTTAGTGATATAGGAGTTTACTTCAGCATATTCAATTTTATAAGCTCTCTTATGAAATGTCTGAAACTGCTTGGTAAATTGATACCATACCTGTCTGTTGGAAGCATTTAAATAGCCTCCTCTATCAGGATATGGACTGTTTCTTCCAGTGCCAATCTGAAGAAACTGATTATTAAATATGGGGTTTGGCCTAAGTCCTGCAGATACAATATCAGCATTTGCCATTGAGGAATCGTAAACAACAGCTTTCAGAAAGAGGTTATTTTTTTCTTGATAAACTTAAAGCCTCTTTAAATGAAACCTTTGTTTGGGCAAATACAGAATGAACGCATAGAACAAAAACCAGATAAATGTTTTTCATTCTAATGGAATAATTAAAAGAAGTAATAAAAGGGATTTTTGTTTTCTGAAAGAACTCCAGAAAAACAACTATTTTAGAAAGTACAGAGAGTGAAACGTACAAGTGAAAGCTTTTCCTGTAGAGATACAATTCTGTTCTCTTCAAAGAATCTTCTTATTATCGATAGATCTTTAGGAAATAAAAAAACTGCTAAAAAAAGGGAATAACTAAATACATAACCTTTACAAAGAATCGGCTCCTTCTTCCATTTTCAATGATTAACCCAGTAAGGGTTAATATCTTCTTTTCCTAGCTCCAATTACCGGAAAGGAAGAAAACTTCGAAAACAAGGCTTGACCAGGATAAGAATTACAAAAGCTATGTAAAATTTATATCAATTATTCAAAAAATCTACATTACTGGAATATTAAAACCCGCGTTAACTACACCTTCATAGTGAAGCCTGTACACTGTTTCCGTAATTCCATGAGATTAGGTTCTGTCCGCAAGGAATCACAGTTGTTAAATTAATTACTATCCCGAAAATAGGTTTAAATATTAATACAATGTTGTTATAGCACCTCTGCTTCTTCCTTTTGGCATTATAGCTGGCAAGTAAATTAAACCTGAATAATTGGTCTCTTTAGGTTCATTTTGACTATTTTGCCACCTGGCAATTACCTTCAAAGTATTTTGCAAAAACAGAACCTTCGCCAGACTTCTTTGTATTTTACCATTGAAAGTTTTGGGAATGGAGGAAGGGAAAGTAAGGCAAACCATATAAGGTTCTATTCCATTAATATTAAAAACATCACTGCGAATTTTTTTCCAGAAGCTCTTCTACACTTACTTTATTTATTGCATCTCTAGACACTTCCTGCACTACAACTAATACCTCTTTATTCTCTTTGATTATTGTAAAAGCTGCACAACATCCTTTCCTTAAAGCAGGATGGCTATAAGATACACTGTGTTCAATAAAGTGTGGATAATGAATCGCTCCATTTAATACAATCAGATCCTTTAGCCTACCAGTAATGAATAATTCATCACTTTTGATAAATCCAAGATCTCCTGTTTTGAGAAATTTGATACCATTGTAAAAATGTTCCCTTGAAAATTCTAAATTGTCATAAAAGTTTAAAGCCAAGCCGGAATCAGCAATTAATATTTCTCCGACAGCTCCATCCTCAAGCTTGTGGCCACTTTTGGGATCAATGATCATAACCTGATAGTTGTTCAGAACCTTACCATAACTAATAAGTTTCACACAATCCTTCTCAAGGGGTGTTTCCACAGCAATATGGTTTCTGAAAAGCGATTTAATGAAGTTGCGTGCTGTTACCCCCCTTCCAAAACTTCCATCAGATACCAATGGAGCAGCCTCTGTTAGTCCGTATACTGGGACAAAAGCTTTGGGTGAAAATCCACAAACGGTGAATTTATTGGTAAACCTTTCCAGAGTTTCCTGCTTTACAGAATCCCCTCCGTTAAATGCAATTTTCCAATGTCTCAAATCAAGCTCAGAGAGCTGTTCATCCTTGATTTTATGACAACACATTTCAAAGGCAAAATTCGGCCCTCCACTAATTACTTTACCTCTTCCTTTAAGGTTACTTATTTCTTTTAGCCAGTTAAAAGGCTTTTTAATAAAGATTAGTGGCTCCATCAGAGTTGTTTGTATTCCTGAAAATACAGGAGCAATAACTCCACTTAAAAATCCCATATCATGATATGGATGAAGACAGCTTACTATATTCGTGTCAGAGTTAACATCAAATGCATTGACAAACTGCAAGGAGTTCAGATAAAGGGATCTATGTGTTACTTCTATCCTTTTGGGAATACCCGTAGTTCCTGCGGAATACTGTATCAAAGCTACCTGATTGCTGTTATAGGAATCCTCTTTTCTTTTTTCTGAGAACGCCATTTGCCTTTATTATATCTGAAGGTATCCATAATAGGTCAAAGAGGGCTTTTAGTTTTTTGTTTTTTTCTAATTCAGCTGAATTTTGTATTCTGTTCTTTGCTTCAAAGTCATCCAGTTGAGAAAGTACAGAATTGGTGCATAGGACAAGGTCAGGATTACAATCTTCTGCAATAGTAATGAGACGATCTATATTTTCGCTATCCGGAGGATATGAAAGCACCGGTATAATATCAGCATAAAGACAGGCAAAAAATGCGACTATAAAATCAAGACCTGAGGGATATAACAGCAAGACCTTATCGCCTGATACGGTCTTTTCCTTTAGCACAAATGCAAGTGCCTTCGCTTTTCTTCCCAAATCTTTACATGTCAGAGAAAGATACCCTTCCTTTGTTTCTTGCAGAAATCTGAATGCAACAAAATTTGGTTTTGAGGTAATCAGAGAATCCAGCTTATCTGTGAGGAAAATAAAATCTTTTTCTGTCGTTTCCATATCATTTCACTTTATTGTCCTTTCAAAAGTAGAGACGACAAATAGCAAAATCTATACGGCAAAATAAGGATTTCAAAAATATCCCTTTTTACGGGAGGGAAATGTGGCTGAATGCAGAAAGCGGAAAGCTTAAAGTGGGAAGTTGACATTTTTCGCTTTAAGCTTTTCGCTTTTAATGCAATTCAAATTCTCCTTTGGGAAGAATTACTTTAAATATAGACCCCTCCCCTTCTACACTTTCCACATCAATTCTTCCTCCTGCGTTTTCTATAATTCTTTTTACAATATATAATCCGACACCACTCCCTTCCACATGATCATGAAATCTTTTGAACATATTAAATATCTTATCAATATTTTCTGCCTTAATACCAAGACCATTATCCTGGCAAATGATCGTATTGCAATACTCATCCGAACTGCACATTATTTTAACAATCGGGTTTCTATCCGGACTGCGGTATTTAATGCCGTTACTTATCAGATTATAAATAATACTTTTAAGGTTTTTCCTTACAAATTTAATTTCATTGCAATCATCAAGATGATAAATTATTTCTGCATTATTTTTTGCGATCTGATCGGATATAGTAATCTTCACATCATCAATAAGCTCGGGAAGACCTACCAGTTCAACATTTTCAAGACTTTCCTTCTGAATTTTAGCAATCTCGGTAAGGTCCTTTATTGTTATCTGGAACTTTTCAACAGAAATATCCATCATTTCCTTTATTTCTCTAAGGTCAACGTTTAACAAAGATTGTTCACCCAGCTCTTCAAATAAATTGCTGATTAGTCCTTCTATATTAGAGATAGGAGCTTTTAAATCATGAGATGCGGTATAAATGAAATTATCCAGATCATTGTTGATCCTCTTTAATTCTTTTATAGTTTTCAGCAATTCATCTGTCCTTTCCTTTACTTTATTCTCCAGGTCAGCATTCATTGCCTGAAGGCTTTCTTCAAGAAATTTACGTTCTGTAAGGTCTCTGGTAATTTTAGAATAACCGATTAAATTGCCTGAATTATCGTATAAAGCCGTAATTAAAACATTCGCATAAAATGTAGTACCGTCCTTACGTACTCTTAATCCTTCATCTTCAAACTTACCGTGAATACCAGCCTGAACAAGTTCATACTCCGGATACTTTTGCTTTTTCTTCTCTTCAGTATAAAATATGGAAAAGTGTTTACCTATTATTTCATCTTCATTGTATCCTTTAATCCTCTTTGCACCCTCATTCCAGGAAGCAATAGTTCCATCAGGCTCAAGCAAGAATATAGCATAATCCTTAACCCCTTCGACAAGAGATCTGAATCTTTCTTCACTTGTCCTAAGTCTCTCTTCTGCGAGCTTTCTTTCAGTAAGGTTTCTGGTGATTTTGGTAAAACCTACCAAGGTATTATTTTTATCGAATAGGGCTGTAATAATCACATTCGCCCAGAAACGGGATCCATCTTTTCTTAATCTAAAGCCTTCTGTTTCAAATTTTCCATTTCTCGTCGCCTGCTCCAATTCATATTCAGGAAAATGATCTTCCTGAAGTTCTTTGTCATAAAATATAGAAAAATGCTTTCCGATGATTTCACTTTTCTTATACCCTTTTAAAGCTTCCGCGCCCTCATTCCATGATTTGATGTATCCTTCAGGACTTAGCCTGAATATGGCATAGTCTTTAACCGCATCAATAAAACTACGGAATCTTTCTTCCTCCTCGACTCTTTCCGTAACATCAAGGCTAAAACCTATTATTCCTGTATTAACAGGAATAAAATAATTCTGAAACTCTCTTAATTCTCCACTTAGAGACAATGATCTTCCTATATAAGAAACTGATTTCCCACTCAATGCAAGTTTGGTATTTTCAATATTTTCGGGGAAAATATAATCGTGATAGATGCTAAAATTCACTGTATCATTGTCTTTCCGGCCAAGAGGCTCCAATCCTTTTCCTGCAGAATAAGTAACTCTGCCCTCCTTGTTGATTCTTGTAATTACGACAGGTATATTGGTTAATATCCCATGTATAATTTCATCCTTATCACTCAGCTCTTCATTCTGAATTCCTTCAATTGCATTTAGTCCCATTTCGGTTGAGGTTTGAAAATAATCAGTTATTTCCTTTACCAGAGCAATCAATTCAATTTTAGAGCATTCATAATATCTTAAAAAATCCAGTACAACTGTCTGTATTATATAATTACCTGAATTAATGCCCCTTATACTTAAGTCTTTTCTTAATATAGAACCTTTCCCGTCTTTCCATAAAGCTATTTTTTTTATTAAAGCATCATATGGGGTATCATGTATGATATCGTGCAAAATATCCTCTAATTCTCTTTTAATACTTGCGTAGATGGTAGCATCTGAAGATTGCTTTAAAAACCTGCAAACAGAGAATTCCCCGCTTTTTTGTGATCCCAATTACATTTTCAGTTAACTCTTCAATGTAATTGTCTAACAAAAAAACTGAATAAGATTTAAAATAATTAGGATAATCCATTTTTAAGACAATACTTCCGGTGTAATTTTCTCCTTAAAAAAACATTTTAATAGAGAACCACAAAACTTCATAAAAAGATTCATCTAAAATTGATGAATTATTATACTTAACTACTTTAAGGGAAATAAAGCTATATTTTAGAGTAAAAAAACAAAACCTCTATAATCACTTAATAATAAATCAGTTAAAAAAACAAGAAAGTTAAATTTAAAATACTCTTTGTGAGCTTTTTTAAAAAACTTTCATTATTTATTTTTCTTTATAAAGCGGATATTAAATTTACTGGGGTCATTTTCCAGGTATTGATATATTTTTATGTTATGATTTTTCAGGTCTGCACCTTCCTGTATGCTTACCGTTGCTGTATCACTAGTCCAAAACTCACTAATATCCCCATCCATTGGAGTAGAATTAACTTCTATAGCATAACCGCCTGGATAGGCGTCAAATCCCGACTTGTTATTCCCATTAATATTTAACCAGCGTGTTTGCGAAACCAGTTTTTTTATGGCATCCTGCTTTACAGCATTCTGACCGGTGAAAACAACACCTTGTGATTTTGCAAGCTCAATAAAATCTTCCTTTGAAGGAATTTTCCAGCCGGCAGGTACTTCAATATCCTGGAGTTCCTCAAAACTATAATAATTTCCATATTCCGGTCTTGAGTTGAATATATCATAAGGCCTACCTCCTTGACCTTTGTAGTTCGTAGCTGTCCATGTCTGGTTACCAATAGTCACTGTTGGATATTGCTCTCCGTCGATTTCTACAAACTGAACTTGAGGTATAATTTCCTTTTTATCGTCTTTTTTACAGGAAAAGAACAAATTTAAAAATACAATTGTCAAAACTTTCAATAAGACATAATTAGTTTTCATACTGATTATTTAAAAATGAATGATTAAAAAACTTCTTCCTGTAATGTAACAAATTCAATTAACAATTTTAATATTCTTAAACATTTGTAAACCTCTACTGCTATTTTATTTTATCTCCCCTGACTACTTGGATCCAGCCTACACAATTTTTATCAGATCCATCTACAGAGATATTGTAATAAAACAAAGCATCATTTAGTCCTATTCCTGCCCAGTCATTTTTGTAATCTTCATTATTATAAACCCGGCTTCCCCATCTGTCGTATATCTCCAGCTTAATCGGCACATAACCTCCCATTATCTGAAATATTTCATTTTTCTCATCTCCGTTTAATGTGATCAAATTAGGTATAAATAAGTCACTGCAATCAAATTGCTCTTTACAGGTATTATTGCAGACCACAGAACTTTTGTCACTTGTATGGCCGAGTGAATTTGTAGCAGTAACATAATAACAACCATCAAATGTAGTCAGGCTTTTATGGGTGAACACTGTTGAATCTTTTTGAGTCATAATCATTTTAAAAGCTCCTGAACGATTTGGAGAATAATAAACATCATAAACCATGAAATTATCTTCCGGACAATATGAATCCGGAATTTCATTCCATATCAGTTTATTTTCTATCGGAAGACCTTTGCATCTGCTTTGAATTTCAATTGTCGGAGCACATGGATTACATTTTACTGGAACTTTAAATGAATTAACAGAATCTTTCTGTTCACAAATATCTCCGGAACATCCTGCAAGCAAATCAGTAATCTTCGCTGAAACATTGATCGAATCACAGGCAATCGGATCATTTGAAAAGGAAAATATAAGATCCTGAGTAGCTCCAGGAAGTATTCCGCCATTGAGATTCCAAGTGAGCAACGTATCTGTAATTGTTGGACTTGCTCCTTTATTCATTGCTGAAAATACAAACCCTTCCGGAACAGTAAATGTAACTCTGGTTTTATTCTGACTTGTTTCCGTTGAATTATTCTTAACTTTAATACTCACCTCCCAAAGTCCTCCCAGGTTATTCACTTCTTTATAATCGACTGACAGAAATTTATCATCTTCTTTAGGAAATCCTTTTAATGACTTGGGAATGTATTTTAATGTATCTCCGTATATTGTATCACAGGTTGAAGAAAGTAACATCGCTGTACTTGAAATGGTATCACCCTTGAAAGCACAATCAGCAATCATTTTTAGAGAAATCTTAATATTATCACCTGCCTTGATACCTTCTGGCTTCAGTTTGCCAATTGCTCTCTGCAAGTCAAATCTAGCGTCTTCTTTAGAATAATCATTGAGGATATCTTCTGAATTCTGCCCAATAAGTAATCCTGCATCCTGAAGATTTATTCCGATTACATTACCACTATTGAGTTTTAAAAACATATTTTCTATTTGGCCAATCCCTGTTATCTGGTAGCTAAAATCAACAGAAAATGGTTTGCACATTTCTACATCTACTCCTTCTCCAACCTGGCTTTGAATATTCAGTTCTGCAGGAACAACATAATGTCTGATAGTATCAAATTTACAAATATTGGAAAAGACGCTGTCCGGATAGTTATAGCAGTCGAAACCATAGATCAGTAATAAAGTATCTTTCTCTAACAATTTGCCACATATGTTATTCAGACAAAGTTCATATTCGGAAACAGTTTTGGATCCGATCGTTCCCAATTGAAATAGTCCTGTCCTGTCGGGAAAAAACTCATCTTTAGTTTCTTTATTTTTGATCCCTATAGGTTGGATTTTTTCATTCATACTTACAACTCTCAGGAAAGAATAGGGAGCATCTGCACCACGCATTTCCTCCATGTTCAAAGGATAACAGAAAGTTTTTCTGGTTAGCTGTATTTCATTTGTAACGGGAGATAGCTTTAATTCGGGATTAACCTTTAATACTGTCGGTAGCTTTTTCAATTTAAACAAAGTATCATTTTTCGGAATAAGCTTATAGTAAAGCACGGGGGAATCATAAATAACAGTTTTCTCATCCTGCAGATCACATTGAGGGTGAATATTAAACTTAATCAAAACCGAAGCTTCTTCATCAGAATATGTGAATCTATCCAGACATGGAGAATTACCATAATCCGTTAACCTTGTAAATCGCTCATCAATTTTTATTTTAATATACGGCCCAGCTTCATTAACATTTTTTAAAGAGTCGGTCACGACACACGGTTCAAACTCCAGAAAGCCGTCAGGTTTATTGACTGTATTGGATATTGTCCAATCTCTGAATTCATACCCTTCCGGCACTGTTACAAAAACAGAATCAATTTTTAAAAGATTTCTAAACTCATTTGGAAAAGGATTCCTGAATATTCCTCCAGAAGGATTTACTGAGATTTTGATAGATCCTGACACATCGCACTGAACCTTTTCAGGCAAAGTTATGCTTTTATCCAGAACACGACCAAGCATGGATGCTGCACCACCATAAGCTTCGCACCAATAAATCATACTGCCATCCAATGAATCCGGATTTTTAGGAAACTCTGCTCCTGCATCTGCATCTTTATCGTAAGGTGTATCTTTCTCTCCAGTTCCATACAATAAATTGCTGTAGCTAATCATATTTACAGATTGCTGCTCCATCTTAAGCCACGGATCATTGTCTGAAGGTGGATTGGTAAGGTAAAAGTCAGAAAACTCAAGCACTCTAAATGTAGATTCTATTCGTATCTGATCAAAAGCTCCGTAGCTGTATGTCTTTGGCAAACCATATTTATACAGGGTATCCAGACTTAAATCGTAAAAGAAAAGGGCATCAGACAAAGAATCATTAACATTAGAGACCTTGGTTACTGTGGATGCAGGAAGATAAACAGGCTCAAAGTGATTACCAGTAGAACCGTTCAGGTCAGTGATCAAGACTTTTACTCCCGTAACACTGAAGAGTTTTCCCATATTATTTTTTGAGGAAACATAAGCATAATCAAACTTGAATGATTTAGCTCCGTTATTTTCAAGATCTTGAATTGTTCTTCCAACTATGGGATCTCCATCCTGAAAAAAGGCTGATAGAGTTGTTACAACTGTATCTCCGGGAAGAAATCTATTGGCTTTAATTTTAGCAGGATCAGCCTTTATGTATTCCTCCGAATCAGGCAATCGGTTATTATCCTCATCCTTTTCACCAAGTGTTATCCTCTTTTGGTTAAAAGCGGTAGCTACCCATCCAGGAGTTATACAACCAGGACAATGAACGCTTATTTCTGAAGTTACCGAGCTGAGCAATATGTCGCAGGCTTGATTGCATCTTACATCAGGAATAAGATAAAGCTCCTGAGTAAATCTTGAAACGGGACTTCTTGTAGGGCACTCTGCCTGCAGATCAAACAGCACAGAGGAGTTCCGCATAAACCTGGTGAAATAGTTTTTATCCAGCTCAAATGTATCTGGCAAGATAAAAGTAGCCACAAGCATACTGTCTTTATATCCATCAACACCTCCTCCTATTTCACGTTTGATGTCACTTGCTGTTATTGACTTCCCATAAGTAGATAAGATCTTTAAAGTTTCAGGCAGATACACAAGTCCTGTATCCACTTTCAGTACCACTTTAAATGCCGAGCTATCAATATTCAAGCGGTAAAAGTCTGTTGAGAAGCCATAGTTAAATATTTCAAATTTTTGCCTTTCATTATACCGGCCATTCATATCTGTGATGATCTGCTCATAAAACTGTTTAAACTCAGCTACAGGATTTCCTTCCTGATTACTGGATGCGTTAAACGACTGTTCTTTGCACTCGTCTTTATAATCGACACCAAGAACCCAGCCTTCAAAACTAACAGGAACATTTGCGGTATCTGCCCCAGGACAGCAATGGAATGCATCATACTCTACAATAAAAGAGTCTCCAGGGAATAGATTTTCAAAAGTAAACATCCAATTATACAATGGATCATTGATAATACATGAATGTTCAAATCCAAATGGTGCCGGTACTCCTGGAATCAGTTTGTTTGAGACAGAATTCAAAAGCTTTAATCCGGATGTATCCTTAAGCTTTAATGAGTCCCGGTGTACATAAGTATAGGTATTATAATCTGCAGAAGCCAGCTTAAAAATAAGGTCAGTAGCAGGTCGCTGACCAATGTTTTTAATTACATAACTGTAGGTGCTATGAGAATTAAGGCAATTACTTTCATCTGAAATCACTTTGGTAATCAAAATTTCCGGTCGCTTCATACTCTTGAGTATTTGAGCAATAATCGGATAAGGGCTTATTTTCTTACAGGCAGACACATCACATCCCCAATTAACATATATTTGAGATTTCCCTTCCTCTCCTTTAATACATTTATTGATAACAACTTTTTCAATTATAAAAAGAGAGTCTCCGTTTTTAAGGTTATTGATCTTTGCCTGAAATAATCCTGTAGAATCATTAGCAAGACTATATGCTACATCTGAATGATCTGCATTGGCGACACTTATATCTATTACCGAAACATAAGGACCAAATATATCTTTAACCTTCACATATCCGTCAAAAACACCTGAACCAGTATTAGTTAAAACAATTTTCCTGATCACGGTATCACCAAGAAAAGAAGATATTATCCTATTGGTAAATCTCTTTTCATCATAAGTCAGACAGGGACTCTGAAGGTTTTTGACATTATAACTTACCTCAGATTTACTGTTGTATGTGAGCTTAAGTGTATCTCTGGTTGATAATGCTTTGCTGCAACTGATGGCTTCACATCCGGCATTTGAGGAAAGCTTCACTAAAAACTCCAATGAATTCCCCCTTCAAGTAATCCAGGAAAAGTAATTCTAACCTTATTCCCTTTAATTGAAATGTCACCATCATCTAAAGTCTCGGCAGAAGCGGGCCTCATTATTGTATCAAAACTGATTTCAGCTATGATCGGGAAAATTCCGGTTGTAGATGTGTTTCTTATTCTAACCGTTAGATCATTTTCACCACAGGCATTATAACCTTTAGGGTACTCATATGCTACTGCTAATTGGGCTCTTGCCGATTGAAAAGAAATTACAAATAATACTATAAATACTAGTCCCCAAAAACGCATTGATTCAAAAGTTTGATTGAAAAATTTTAACTATTTCTTTTATATTCTGATTTAAGAGGAGAAGTAACTAATGCAGCTATTCAGAATTTTGAAATTATTTCAAACTAAGCGACTATCTGACATAGCAAAAAACACAAAACTATAATTACCAACCAATTAAACTCATCATCACTATAATAACATACTTAGTCTGAGCCATTCAACCTTTGCTGCTGAAAAACTACTATGGCCAATTTTACATTTAAATGTCTTGCTATCGTAACGAATGCTTTGATTTACCACAATATCAGCCAGCCACCAGTTTCCGAATTTTACAATTCTTTCCATCTCCGATTTTTTCACTGCATCTATATCGTACTTTGTCAACTCTAAAAAAATCCTTTTCTTCATCCGGCCTGATCCCTGCAGGGAAAGCCCATTTACCATCTTTCAACACCGGCTGCAGCAAAGGATTCATGCGGATTATACGTGGGGTATTTTCTTTTTCATTCCCTCCCAATAACATATGAGCCATAAAATTGGCGGCTTCCGGTGGTTCTGAAATAATGGAAAGGCTTAACTTTATGGCATCTCTGTTAAGGTTGGATTTACCTAAAGGTAAAACAAGCTCTGGCCTTACAGCTGAAGAAGTACAGGTAAAACCATCTACCGGAAACAGTATTCCGGAGGTTCCTATACTCAGCACTTTTATATTATCTGAAGTTCTTTCAAGCTTTTCAAATATTCTCAACGCTTCTGTTATACCTATCAAAACCGGATTGTTATTACCTGCTACTGCTCCATCCCAGAACTGATGCATGGTATTTTGATCATAATTAAACCTTACAGGTTCGTCAAAAAAATTCACAGGAGCATTGGAAGATGCATCCACTGCTTGTGCAAGCGTATATTCATATTTGCTTCCTTCCTGTGCAGTCTTAAAAAATACCCCCCGACGAAGGTCATAGTCAAAACTGGTCAATACCAAATGAGGCTTGAAATTCACTTTTTCTCTGAGTTCATGCATTCTTATTCTGCCTGATTTGACGAGCGCCTCTTCAAGTCCTTTGATTTTTCTCCTTGCCTTGTATTTAGGGCCCACTCCAAATATCCTTGTCAAACGCTCGAGACTAAAATCTCCTAAAGTAAGTTTGCTGAAAATTTTGTCTCTGATCTTGTCGTCCAGAAACATTTTTATTACTTCATCAATATCTTCATCAGCCTTCTCTATCATACCTGCCAGCACAAGACTTCCTCCAGAATTCGCTGCAATGATATCAAATTCATTTAATATGTTTCTGCAATTTGTGCCGACAGACTCTACATCCTTATATATTTCTCTAAGAGCCATTGCCTGTAATACAGCCCACGAACCTCCTCCATCAAGTGACAGTATTTTTTTTACCATATTGAAAATTATCAAAAGCTAGTTTTAAAAATCAATAAATTCGGGGGCAAAGAAAACAAAAAGGATTGTTCTTTAATCAACAATCCTTTTAAAAAAATATCAACAATTATTATTTCATTCCGACAATACTCACTCCGGGACCGCCCCTGTCAGCATGTTCATCGGTAACAGACCTGATCTGTTTGTATTTCCTCAGATGCTCTCTTACAAGATTTCTAAGTATTCCGTCACCTTTACCATGAATGATTCTTATTTCAGGAATACCCAGCATGATTGCAGAATCCATAAACTCTTCCAGCTCTTTCATTGCTTCCTCCCCTCTTTTACCTCGAAGATCCAGGTTAGAAGAAAATGACATCATCTTTTCATTCATCAGCATTGCAGTGCTTCTTCTGGAAACCTCATCAAACTGCTTTTTCACAGTTCTTCTTGAAACTTTCTCGAGACGATCAAGCTTAACTTTAGATTTCAAATCACCAATTACGATCTCCGCTGTTTTGCCTGATATGCCTAATACCTCACCAACCGTATCTGTCCCTTTTAATCTTATGGAATCCCCTACATTGATTTCACCTTCTAGCAACAAGGTTTCCTCTTTGGGCTCTTCTTTTTCTATGACTTGCTCAGGCTGAAGCTCGATATCCTTATACAGATCCAGTTCTTTTCTCAGCGTTTTGGTTATTTCTTTATCGGCATCAACGCTACGTATAGCTCTTATCGTATTTTCAATTTTCTGATTTGCCTCTGCAACCAGCTGTTTAGCCTGCTGTTTGGCCTCGTTAAGAAGTCGTCTTCTGTTTTGTTCTAGCTCTTCTTTCAGCTTGCTATATTCTGCTAGCGTTTTATCAAGCTGTTGTTTATCCCCTCTGGCCTCCTGATTTTGCTTAATCAACAAATCCTTTTCTTTCTGAAGTTCATTAGCAAGACGCTCAAAGTTTACCTGACTCCTTCCCAGCTTTGATCTGGAACGTTCTATTGTTGCTTTATCCAAACCTATCTTTGCAGCGATCTCAAATGCAAAAGAACTTCCGGGACGGCCTATTTCAAGCTGATACAAAGGCTCCAACAAATCAAGATCAAATCTCATGGCACCATTGACAATACCAGGAGTTTTCTCTGCCATTGTTTTCAGGTTAGAATAATGGGTTGTAATAACTCCCCATACTTTCTTTTCATTTAGCCTTTCCAGTACCGCTTCTGATATCGCAGCCCCTAATTGTGGCTCTGTACCTGTTCCGAACTCATCTATCAGCACAAGTGATTTCTTTCCTGAAAAATTAAGGAAAGCCTTCATATTGGTAAGGTGAGAACTATAGGTACTCAAATCATTCTCAATGGACTGTTCATCACCAATATCCAGGAAGATATCCTGAAACATCCCAAACTCGGAAAACTCGTCTGCACTGATCAGCAGGCCACACTGAAACATGTATTGTAGTAAGCCTGTAGACTTCAGACATACAGATTTCCCTCCTGCGTTCGGACCTGATATTACAAGAATTCTGTTTTCTTCAGTAAGTTCTATATCCAGAGGTACAATGGTCTTTCCAGATTTCTTAAGGTTAAGAAACAACAAAGGATGCCTTGCGCTTTTCCATTTTATGATTGGCTTGTCGCTGATCTTAGGCAGCTGAGCATTAATTGCAATACCGAATTTTGCTTTTGCTCTGATAAAATCAATAATACCAAGAAAAGCATATGCTTTCTGAAGATCAGGAACAAAGGGACGGATACGATCTGTAAGGGCTGTAAGAATCCTTATGATTTCTCTTCTTTCTCTATACTCCAGCTCACGGACAACATTATTTCCTTCCAGCACCTCTGCAGGCTCAATAAATACCGTTTGTCCTGACGCAGATTCATCCTGAATAAATCCTTTAAGACGCCTCTTATGCTCT
Source organism: Sporocytophaga sp. (assembly GCA_024707265.1). Classification (GTDB taxonomy): domain Bacteria; phylum Bacteroidota; class Bacteroidia; order Cytophagales; family Cytophagaceae; genus Sporocytophaga. Next base: position 346,849 of record JANQAB010000006.1, read on the forward strand.
GCCTGTACCGGTATGACCATTCTTCCGTTACGGATGGTAATTTCAACATCGGATTCAGTATAGCCTTCTCTTTTCGCCAGTTTTAAAAGGCGATCCAGCTCTCTTCTGATACGACTTTGCTCAGATATTAGACTCCTTCTGATTTCAAGTAACTCAGGAGAAGCATTATCTCGCACCTGGCCACGGTCATCGATGATTTCATCAATTGCTTTGTAAATCTTCTCATCTGCCTTTACTGATTTAGCCTGCTCTTTCAGGTAAGGATAAGCTTCATTCTCATCAAAAAACTCAAGGCAACGAATGATTGTCCTTAGAGAAAGCTTGATATCGAAGAACGCAGAAGGTTCCAGAAAAACCCCTTGGATCCTAATATTCTGAAGGTAAGGCGTTACGTCTATGTAATTGGAAGAAGGGAATAATATCTGCTCGCTGAGTATTCTTGTAAATTCCCAGGTCTGATTCAACAGACGAGAAACAAGGGATGCATCCGTCGAATAGCGGATCCTTTCTACATAATGCTGACCAAGAGTACTAAGGCATTCCTGCTTTAACAATTCTCTGATCTGATTAAAACCTAATTTGGTTTCTATATTATCGGGATAATTCAATGCTTAAAAACGCTAATATTTTCTTTGTGTCTACCTGACAACATTTTAAACGGCAAAATTATCACTTTTTACTTAAGAAATATGGAAACCAGGGAACGGATTTCAATTATTGATTTTGCGCCTGAATATTCCTTTGGTTAGATTTACTGAGGGAAAAGTACATAACGGCACGTAATTCACTCATTATCAATTGTATGATTTTTAATATTCAGAATAAAGAATATTTCAGAAAAAAAGCCCTCTTATGGGCTCAAAAATTTTCTCACTTTGCCTGGCTGGATGACAATCAGATTCCCTATCTCTACAATGGCTTCCCTAATGTATTGGCAGTTGGAAAAAAATCAGTGATTACTCCGGATCAAAACGGCTTCAATTCACTTCAGGAATGGATAAACAAGAATCAGGGCTGGTTATTCGGATTTTTCACATACGATCTTAAAAATGAGATTGAAAAACTTCAGAGCAAAAATCCTGAATATATTCAGTTTCCTTCTATTTGTTTCTTTGAGCCGGAACACCTGCTTTTGTTTGAGGAAAATCAAGTGACTGTTCATTCTGAAAATCCTGAAACTCTTTTCGATGAAATCCATTCTTTTGATATTGATGCAATTGAAAACAAACAACATATCATTCATCCACCTGTTTCTTCTGTTTCGAAAGAAAGCTACATTGAGAAAGTAAATAAAATAAAGGACCATTTAAGTGATGGTGACATTTATGAACTGAATTATTGCATTGAGTTTACAGCCAAAGGAAGCATCTCTCCTGTCCATACGTACCTTAAGTTGAATGAAATTTCACCAATGCCTTTTTCTTGTTTAATCAAAGTTGATTTTATTTATCTGATATCAGCATCACCGGAAAGGTTTCTGAAAAAGGAGGGTAAAAAATTAATTTCACAACCCATTAAAGGAACCCGTAAAAGAGGCGCCACGCTTGAAGAAGACATTGTCCTGATTGAAGATTTAAAGACAAGCGAAAAAGAGATTGCAGAAAACATGATGATCGTAGACCTTGTCAGAAACGATCTTTCAAGAAGCTGTAAGCCCGGTACTGTCATAGCTGAGGATCTTTTCGGAGTGCATACATTTCAACAGGTGCATCAGATGATTTCTACCATTACAGGTGAAATATATGAGAATACAGATTCTGTGGAGGCGATTAAAAATGCTTTTCCAATGGGCAGTATGACGGGAGCTCCCAAGATCAGGGCGATGGAGCTTATTGACGAAATAGAGGAAAGCAAAAGAGGCATATTTTCCGGAGCAGCGGGATACTTTACACCCGATGGAGATTTTGATCTGAATGTGATCATCAGGAGTATTTTTTATGATGAAAAAAATCAGAAGATATCTTTTCAGGTAGGCAGCGCGATTACTTATGAAGCAGATGCAGAAAAGGAATATGAAGAGTGTATGTTGAAGGCTGGGTCGATGCTGAAGGTGCTTGAATAAAAAATTTACCCTGCTATTACAATACCATAGAGACGCCATGCCTGGCGTCTCAAAACTTTCTAATGTAAGAACCTTTCTATTTTTCTTCAATGCTATAACTGTATTTTTTTAATGCAAAAAAATTTGCTTTCCAATAAATACATCTAAAAGTCAACGTTATTGACATTGGAGACACCAGAAATGGCCTCTCTACGGAGTCAGCTACATTCAAATCCACTTTAATATTTAAAAGGACAAATAATACTTTCAATTATTTATTGCTCATTAATTATTTCTTCCAAATTAATATCTAAATCTTTCATGAGCTGATCAAATTCAAAGTTTTTAGGAATGTTCACTGTCACAATTCCACCAAAATCAACCTGCCAGAATCCACCACGCTTTACCAATTCATCACCCAATATTCGATATTCAGACTCTTTATATTTAGGAGACAGAAGAAATCGTCTGGTAGTATATTCTGAATCCTTTATAATCCGAATTAATTCATGTCTCCCCTCTTTGTTTATTCGAGTTTCAAATTCTGTTCCTCTGGTTAAACGGCAATTAAAAATATCATTCTCCACCAATCTGAATGTATGTTCAGATAATTGAATAACGCTCAAATTTGAAGATACTTTTTCTCTTTTATCGTAAAGTTCTATTGTTACCTCTTGTTGTTTCATTATATTGATAGACTGTCTAATGTGCATGTCATTACCTCTAAACGACTTTGTTAACCTATGATCTTCGTTTCCCCAACGAGGAGTTGATAGGACAACAATTGCATCACGATTTATTTCAAGCCCATTAGATTTAAAATGCTCCCCTTCACCACCAACTCAAACCTTCACGATCAATTTCCCAATTGTCCCTCCAGCCTTGAAATCTCTTAAACCCTGAGGAAGTTCGTTAAATTCATATGTTCTGCCTATAATGGGAGCTTCAAGCTTCAGCTTAAATATTTCATTGAGCAGTTCATTCATGATATCTGCTTTTTCATACAACCAGATAAGATTAAATGCCATCAGAGATTTATTGGCTTTTATCATAGATAAAGGATCAACTCTGGGACGAAACAAGTACTTAAACAACAAAAGAGGATAAAAAGGCGCCTGTCCTGATGGGGTAAATTGTGCAGAACCATAGGATATGACGCGGCCCATGGGCGCAAGCAGATCATAGCTCCAATGAAAGAACTTATCCCCTGTTGTTTCCATCACGAGGTTTAATTCTCTTCCTGCCAATGCTTCGGTAACATCTTTTTTAAACTTATTGGAACGGATTAAAAACCTATCGTATCCCTCTTTTTTCAAGATGTCAAATTTGGATTCGCTACCAACTACACCAATGGTATAAGCTCCCATCTTTTTTGCTATTCTGTTGGCCAGTAATCCCACACCTCCCGCAGCGCTATGTATCAAGACGGCTTGTCCTTGTTGTAAATTACCTAACGTAACCAGGCCATAATAAGCAGTAAGAACCTGAACAGGAAAAGCTGCACCTTCTTCAAATGACCAATGATCAGGTAAGTGTATAATATATCTGTGATCAATATTCAAAAGTTCAGTGTATCCTCCAAAGCGAGTTACGCCCATTACCTTGTCTCCAACTTTGAAATCGTGTACATTTTCACCGACTTCTTCAACTACACCAGCATATTCCAGTCCGGGAATAAAAGGATCTTTCGGCGTTGCACTGTATAACCCCATGATGGCAAATATATCAGCATAGTTAAGCCCAATGGCCTTTACTTTAACCGTTACCTCTCCTTTTCCAGGTTTTTCAAGTTTTTGTGTGGTTAACTTTAATTTATTTAAAGATCCTGGTTTAAATACTTTATAACATTGATAGTCCATTGCAATTGTTTAATTAAAAAACTGTCTGAACGGGGATTCATGGGATTAAGAGATAAACAGGATTATCTCTGATGTTTGTCCCGAAGTTTCTGGTGCTATTTTGCCTTATTCCCTCTTTACCGCTTTCAAGAAATTTCTATTAAATATATGTGAATATTTATCAAAACGAATGATAACCTCTTCGGCAGCCGAACGCGCACCCCAACTTAAGTTCCAGTAAATAACTACTCCTTCCTTTTTTATTGCTATAGGAAAATTGAGTGTACTTGTAAAATCAAATAACTGGGGATTACTGCTTTCTCCATACTCTCCGAATAAAGCAGGTACAACTTTTTTTAATTGACTAATAGAAATATTATATACTTCAGTATCGTATTGCTCTATAATGATATCCTTTAATAATAAGGTCTTGCTATTGGCCATATCAAAAGTCAATGCAACTTGACCATGGGTTACACCACTCCCTCCACCTCCTGAATACCAATCAGTAGAAAATGTAAAACTGAGATATCTTGAGTTCTTAAAGTTTAAAATATAGGTCAAATTATATTCTGACAAATAGTCTTCACACGCATGAATCCCTACTGTCTTTTCAAATGAACCTTTAAGCTCATGTACTCCTGAGATTTTCCGAATGTTATTATTCAGCACTTTATTTAAAGTTTCATCCGGAGTTTTAACAATGGGGTAAGATATTGCTTTTACATCATTAATAACCGAATCATAATCAATATCACACTCAGGAGGTCCATAATCAAACTCATAGTATTGTTTAGTTGATATACTAATTTTACTTGTATCAATTTGTCCGTAAACATTTGTACATAAAAGGAAAAGAAAAAATACTCTGATCATCTTAAAAACCCAGCTTTATCTTAAGGATTAAATATATTCCCAATATTAAATTCACTCAACATTCCGAATATGCAATGATACTCATCTAAGTCAAATAACCTTATTTATTCTTCCTCTTCAATATATTCAACAAACTCTAACTTTCTATTTGCCAAATCGAAGTAATGATAGAAGGCAAGGCTATAGTCGGTTTCAGGTTTGCTAATAACTCCAAAGAGTTCAATTTTATCTTTATCTAACTTTTTAAACCAATAGTTGTGAAAAATGGCAATATCCATAAACTCCTGGTCTGCATAATTAGAAAACTGTTCTTTTCTTAATACCGTATCTAAAAGGATCTCTGAATTTTGCTTAATAATTAGCGTTATTTCAGCGTCTCTATATTTATCAACTTGTTTATAGCCTTCATCTTCGTATTCATTGGAAACATAGCTATCAAGATAAGTTTTCTTAATTGATATTTTTACTTGTCTGTCAGCAATAAGCGTATCAAATATTTCAGTCTTTTTTTTCTCTGGAAAAAATCTTTCAGATCTTCTATTTGTCATTGCTGAACTATCTGAAAATTCAGCAACTGTAGACTTCTTGTCCTCCTGTGAAGTACAAGCGAGGAAAAAAGCAAAAGTCAAAATGGATATACTGTTTCTCATGTCTCAATTCTCATTAAAGATGGCCTATAGTTTATTTCATTTATAAACTTCAAATATCATTTCAAAAACATCATATTTATAAATCCCTCCGTCGTTAACAATAAAATCAACATGAAGAATTAATTTTAATTCATTAATTCCTAATTCTTGTATTCTAAAGCTAATTCTACCTTGAAAACTTTCGATTTCAATTCTATCATCTGCTATTGAATACTTCGATATTAAAGGTTCTTCATCTTCTTTGTATATTATTGTTGCAAAATTATTTTCAGAGAAATCTATTACTTGAAATAAGTCTATTATAATAGTAATATTTTGAAGAATATAGTTTGCTTTTCTTAACCTCCATACCTTATGAACCGTTAGTTCGGATTCGACCTTTAAAGATCTTTTTAATAACTCATCTTTAATTTCCCTAATTCTTTCTTCGTCTAACTTTTTAACTATTAGCCACTCATCAAATCCATAATGGGTATTACCTCTTGTCTCAGTATTGAAATAATTATCTGGTCGAAATAATGCGCTAAACACAGAATCTTTAACATTTCCTTTACTATCCTGATAAATAAGAGAAATACCTTCAACCTTTTCTATATTCACTTCATATGGAATGAATTTCAAGGAAGGAAAGTATTCCATGATTTTTTCCTGAAGCATACTAAATGGTTCCTGATATTCCAGGTAAGGGGAAGCTGTAATTACAAGATTTGCTTCATAAGATCTGCTTGACATTTCTTCCCCAACAGATAAGTCTCCTAAAGTAATTTCAGCTTTATCAACTCCCAAAATAGTATAAAATGGCCCTAATAGACTTATAAAAAAATGTAATTCTTTTGTGTATGTTAAATTATTATTCTTCTCTTCTTTCAGAATAACAATTCCAGAATAGCAAGGATAGATAGCAATTGTTGATTCAAGGAATGGCTCTTTTAACTCTTCTCTTAAAAACTTCCTGAACTTCACCCAACGCTCTCTATAATTTTTAGTAAAAAAGTTTTCATTCAAAATTTCTTCAACTCTCCTAATTCCCACAAAATACCTTATATCTTTTTCCAGGTATTCATCGGGATTTTCTATTGGGAAATATTTGCATATAGTTTCTCCTATAGAACTAAAATCATGTTTGCTATATCCCCAATTAAATTTGTCCGTCATGTCTTTTTATTACTGCTTAAATATTTCCCATATATAATATAAACTTACCCAAATACTTTCAATCCTCAAAAGCACCCTTGACTTCTCACTGATTCTTAACGCAATACATCTTACCAAAAATCAATTCAATCCCATTTTGATATTTGAAAATACAATATGCTTATGGTCGTTTATATTCTAAGTACCCATAAGATCTAAGCCTCGATTCCGCAAATTCATTTTCAATCCCCGATTTTTCCATTTAATCATAATATTATATCTTCATGGCAGAAAGGATAATTCATTGAAAGCAAAAGATTTTTTCAGAAAAAAGACGATTGAAGATTCTATCAGAAGTACTGTAGAAATCGAACAACTAGAAAACCACTCCCTCTCCAGATCTTTAAAACTAAGAGATCTTACTTCTTTCGGTATTGCTGCGATTGTGGGTGCAGGAATTTTCAGTACCATTGGCAATGCCAGTGCTTCTGGCGGACCTGCAGTATCTTTATTATTTGTCTTTACCGCTATTGCCTGTCTTTTCTCAGCGCTTTGTTATGCCGAATTCGCATCTTCTGTTCCTGTTGCGGGAAGTGCCTATACCTATGCCTATGTTTCATTCGGAGAACTTCTGGCATGGATCATTGGCTGGGATTTACTAATGGAATACGCAATCGGCAATGTTGCAGTAGCGATCTCCTGGTCTGACTATTTTACTTCTTTACTTAAAGGCTTCGGACTGCATATGCCCGAATACCTTACAATGGATTTCCTGACTGCTTCCAGGGCTTATAATGAAGTTATTAAACTATTGAATGAAGGGCAGCCTGCCTCCAGCATCAATCCTTTGCTGATGGAAGGTTATAACGCATGGAAAAACGCTCCAATGATCAATGGTTTCCATATCGTATTTGACTTTCCTGCTTTTATCATCACTGCCTTTATTACAATGCTTGTTTATGTTGGGATCAAAGAAAGTAAAGTCACGGGAAATATTCTGGTAGCAATTAAATTGCTAGTGATATTGCTTTTTGTTGTTGCGGGTGCATTTTATGTTCAGCCGGAAAACTGGAGCCCTTTTGCCCCTAACGGAATCAGTGGAGTCATGAAAGGCGTTTCAGCCGTATTCTTTGCGTACATCGGATTTGATGCCATATCCACTACAGCTGAAGAGGCTATCAATCCTGAGAAAGATTTACCCAAAGCAATGTTCCTCTCCCTGCTGATTTGCACGGTATTATATGTTGTCGTAACGCTTGTGCTTACAGGCATGGTAACATACAGCGAACTTGCTGTGGGCGATCCGTTGGCTTATGCTTTTGAGAAATACAACCTTAGTTTCCTTTCTGGTATCATCGCTTTCAGCGCTGTTATAGCTATGACTAGCGTATTGCTTGTATTCCAGCTGGGCCAACCGAGGATCTGGCTAAGCATGAGTCGGGATGGCCTTCTGCCTCGAGTTTTTGGCCGAATTCATCCTAAATTCAAAACACCGTCTTTCTCAACTATCGTTACCGGCATTGTTGTAGCCCTGCCTGCCATGTTCATGAATCTCACCGAAGTTACTGATTTATGCAGCATAGGTACCTTATTTGCTTTTGCTGTTGTCTGCGCAGGAGTGATGATAAATCCACCCAAAGCAGCAAATTCCTTTAAGGTGAAATATGTCAATGGAAAAATCATTCTCCCCGTTTTGTTTTTTCTAACATTAATTCTTGTTCTGATTGCGAAAAGTGAGGTTTTAATTTATATCATTATGACAGGAGATTTTTTGTATCCATTAAAAAAAGAATTCCCTGTCATCATCTTTATTGTAATCTTTGCTATTACGGCTTGGTATGCTTTTAGAAAAAATCTATCCCTTATCCCTGCCCTGGGTTTTCTGGTCAATCTTTATCTTATGACTGAATTAGGAGCTACCAACTGGAGTCGCTTTCTCATCTGGCTGCTCCTGGGATTGATCGTTTACCTTTTTTATGGAAGACATAAGAGTAAACTAAATAAAAAAGCTACAAATCAGCCAATATAACCTTGCAATTAAAGTCATTTTATATTTTGATTATTAAGGCAAAACAAATCGGAAAGAAATTAACTTAGTTGATTATGAACCTTTCTTTACTGCGTAAGACTAAGTTTGTCCGCTTTTTTATCAATTTCATTAAACAAGGGGCAACACCTGAAAAAATAGCGTTGACCGTAGCTCTGGGAGTTATCATAGGAGCTTTTCCGGTGATCGGTCCTACAACAATACTTTGCACGCTTGTAGCATTGATATTCAGGGTAAACATGGCAGCAATTCAGTTTGTAAACTACACCACTTACCCTATACAGATTATCACTATTCTCCCTTTTTACAAATTCGGCGCTTATCTTTTCGGAGATAAAACGTTTAATATTCCTTTGGAAGAATTTACCGGAATGTTCCGTCAGGACATCTGGGGATCCCTTATTTTCTTTGGTAATGCCATCTTTCATGCTGTGGTTGCATGGTGCCTCGTAGCGCCTATTGCAGGTGGACTCATCTACTTTTCGGTTTTATATTTAATCAAAAAATTTTCAGGGAAAAAGCAGATTATATAAACACTATAATCAGTCTGCGGTGAAATGATAATATATTGATTTAACTACCCAGAAAAACGATGAGAGCCACAGAGATCCTTAGAAATTTTCAATTATTGATAAAAATTTCCGATTCAATAAAACTCAGTTTCAAACCTTTAAAAAGAGGAAATAAAATTTCCCTATAAATTATTCACAAAGCAGCGTAAATCAGCTTAAAAACCTGTAAATTAGATCATTATTACATCATCTGATTTATGAATAAGCTATTACTCACATTATTCCTCTATTCCGCCTTTATAACAGGACTTATAGCTCAAAACAATGTCGAAACGGTGTTGCAAAAAGGACATTTTGCATCTATTAAGTGCATTGATATTGATTCGGAGGGGACATTGCTGGCCACCGGAAGCAAGGACAAAACAGCCAAAATATGGGATATCAATTCAGGAAGGGAAATAAGAAGTTTTGTAGGACACACACATTCTATCTCCCGGGTCCGCTTCAGCAATGACAGTAAATACCTTGTAACCAGCAGTATTGATGGCACCGCAAAAGTATGGGAAGTAGCAACTGGCAAATTCATTTTCTCCACCCCGGCTTCTGACAAGGTTTTAACCGATGCTGTATTTTCTCCGGACGGGAAATTGCTGCTTACTTCAGGTTATGCAGATGTAGTATCTGTTTATGACTTTCCTGCAGGAAATCTGGTAAAAACAATAGAAACCAATCCTGATCAGGGCCTTGGACTTGGAGTACATATTCAGTTCAGCAAAGACGGAAAGTTTTGTGCCATCGGAGAAGACAACCGTACTACGAAAGTTTATGCAACTTCAGACTGGTCTTTGTTGCACACGCTTAAGCCGGAACAAGGGTGGTGCGGAGGATGCGGCACTTATAACGTCTTCACTAAAGACGGTAGCGCACTCTTAAAACTTTCTTCCAATAGTATAGCAGAAGAATACGATCTTAAAACAGGTAAGCTCCTGATGACATACGGTAGTGAATTGAAAGATGTAAAGGGAATTGACCTGAGCAACAATGATCGTTTTATTCTCACCGCTGCGAAAAAAAATGCTTTCGTCTTTAAACGCGGAGAAAAAGATTCAATAGCTTTTTTCCCCGCTCCGGATAATCATGAAATTACCGCAGCTGCCATGGGCAAAGGCAATGAATCTGTTTTTATCGCTTCTGATAATAACGTTGTTACTGAATACAATAAAATAACCGGAAAGAAGATCAAAACCTTTAAAGGCTTGCTGAATGAAAATGATGACAATGACATGGGCTACGACCCCAATAGTTATTGGCATTCTCATATTACCAAATACCTCAGACTAAAGAACAAGGTTATACTCCTCCCTAACGGAAAAGAGATTATAAGGACGAAGTCAGGAAAAGAAGTAAAAGTCTGGGATATTGCTACTGGTATCCCTCAAACAAAATTCTCTGATCATGCTAAGCCTGTTATCTCACTCGATATTACAAAAGACGGCAAGACGATTGTCTCCGGGGATTCCAAAGGAGGTTTAAAAATCTGGTCGTTGGATAAAGGACAAAAATTATTTGATTTGAAAGGCCATAACGACCCTGTATTTGATGTAAAGTTTAGTCCTGACGAAACAACCATTACCACCACCGGATGGGATGCCACTATCAATGTTTTTGATTCGAAAAACGGAAACCTTGTTAACCGTATTGATCTTAACAACAACTCTGCGTATACTTTCTCCTATACACCAGATGGTTTATATCTGGTGCTTGCCAGACTCGACAAGACCCTTGAACTGTTTGAGCCTGATTCTAAAACAAGAGTAAAATCATTCATTGGTCATACCGATGTCGTTTCATCTGTTACTTTCCATCCCACTCAGCCGAATATCATGATGAGCAGCTCATGGGACGGCACCACAAGGATATGGGATATCAAAACAGGATTGATGGTAAAAAAGCTTAACGGGATTCACTCCCCTGTTCATGCAGCTTTGTTTACTCCCGATGGCTCACAGGTAATTACTGCAGGAGATGACAGAATCATCAGGATTTGGGACTGGCAAAACGGTAAAATCCTGAAGCAACTGGAAGGGCATAAAGCAGAGATCAGCAATCTCGCTCTTAGCTCTGATGGCAGGATGCTGCTTAGCTCATCACTGGATGGATCCGTAAAATTCTGGAACCTTGATAAAGGCCATGAGTTTTTCGAGCATATATACATCAGGAACAAAGACTGGATGGTACTGACCAAAGAAGGCTATTTCAATGGTACTTCAGGAGCTATGGATTATGTTCACTTTGTAAAAGGAACTCAGTTATATTCTACCGAACAGCTGATTGAGAAATTCTATAAGCCAGACCTACTGCCTTCTCTGTTTAACAACCGGGGCACAGGGATGCACAAAAGTGTGGATGATTTCTTAAAGAACACTCCGCCTCCGGCAGTAAAAATAACTGCTTTGAAAACAGAAGGAAAAGCTGAAGCGGAAGTATACATTAAAGTCACAGATAACGGAGGAGGGGCAGATGAAATTAAAGTGCTGCATAACGGCAAGAGAATATCTTTTGGCAACATTAAAAACCTGCCTAATAAAAAAGGGGAACATGTCGTATTAAAGGAAACCGTATCCCTGGTTCACGGAGTGAATATTTTTGAAGCAAGCGCTTTCAGCAAAGACCGCATTGAATCTTCTGCATCTTATTCAGAGTTACATTCCGAATCAGGTGAGCTTGCCAGTACCTGTCATATACTTGCTATAGGAATAGATAAATATAAAAATCCATCCATGACACTCACCTTTGCAAGAGAAGATGCTGAAGCCATTACTGAAATGCTGAAAAAAAGAAGTCAGAAGATGTTTAAGAAAATTGAAGTTACCTCATTGTATGATGAGGAAGCTACGAAGGCCAACATCATGAAGAAGCTGACTGAACTAGCCAAAAACATTCAGAAGAATGACGTTTTCATATTTTATTATGCCGGCCACGGAAGCATGACTGAAGAGCAATTTTTCTTTATCCCGTCTGAATGTACACGGTTATATGAAAAGAACACGCTGGCAAAAGATGCTATAGAAGCTTCCGAACTACAGCAGAAATTCAGAGAGATCAAAGCTCTTAAACAAATCATCATTATGGATGCCTGTCACTCGGGCGGATCCATAGAGTTTCTTGCATCAAGAGGAGGTATTGAAGAAAAAGCCATTGCTCAATTAGCAAGGAGTTCAGGAATACATGTACTGGCTTCTGCAGGAAGCAATGAAACAGCAATAGAAGTAAGTGAACTGGGACATGGATTGTTTACTTATATCTTACTTAATGCCTTGAAAGGTGAAGCTGACGGAGCCCCCAAAGATGGAAAAGTTACGGTATATGAACTAAAGTCTTTCCTTGATGATCAGATTCCGGAAATGAATAAAAAGTATCATGGAAAATCTCAATATCCATATACCTTTTCCAAGGGGCATGATTTTCCTATTGTTATAGAGTAAATATCAGATATTTATTGATGCCATCGCTTGAAGCGACGGCATCAATAGGCCTCCCATAACTCACTCATTTATAACAAACAACCCCACATAACAAAACCTACTATCATGGTCTGCAGTTACTCCTAATAGGGACTGTGGGGATGATATGATCAAAAAGTTTATAAACATTGCTGCGCTTTATCTTTTACTTTCTGCAGGTAAGCCTTCCGGAAGTTTATCATCAAAGGATTGTTGCGCTCCCAGCCTTTGGGATGAAGTGTTAATTATCGATACACTAAAAATCGGAACAATACCCGCCTATACAGATACCCTTACTCTGCTTTCCGGACTGGGCAAACCGGAGAAAACAAGCGTGTGTGGTGCATCAGGATTATACAGACCTGAAAAGTTTCCTTTATCCAATCCTATCTACATGTGGTCGTATAAGGGAATTGACTTCCTGGTAAATGGAGATAAAGTAAATCTGAAGCTTGTCCGGTTTACCGAAGCACCTTCGACACTAAGGCTTACCTACCCCTCTATAACTTTGTGTCATGCAACAAGACTTGAAGATGTTAAAAACGTATTTCCGGTTTCTGTAAGGGTTTCTTATGACTACTTTGATCCGGAAAGAAAGGAAACGTTCAGATTGGTAAGGATCAATCCAAGAGAAGCATGGACAGATGAGTGGATTCTCAGATTTAAAGGAAACAAATTATATGAAGTTGAATTCTGGACACCTTGATTGACGTCCGGATGCTCTGTGCCTTCTCTTTAGCATAAAATAATACAAGAGAAGACACAAAGATTCACAGAAGATTTAAGAAACGATTTTATACCCAGCCTTATCGAGTGTTTTTTGTACGATCTCCTGAGAAATATCATCACCCTTAACTGTCAGAATTTTATCGCTGGAGTTGGTATCAACACTCCATTCTTTTATTTCAGAGGCTTCGTTTAGAGCTTTACCAGCCTTTTCAACACAAGCTCCGCATTTGATATTTGTTTTAAATTGAAGAGTTTCCATGACCTACTATGTTATTTATTTCTATAAAATTAATGCTAATGTGTACTTCTGTTCTTATATAATTTTAAATTTTATTTACAATTTATTATAGCCTTACCGTTTTTAATCTAAGGCTGTTTAAGACCACCGACACACTGCTTAAAGCCATCGCCAGTCCAGCAAGCATAGGACTAAGGAGAAAACCGTTAACAGGATACAATACTCCGGCCGCAAGAGGGATTCCTATCAGGTTATAAATAAAGGCCCAGAAAAGGTTCTGACGAATTGTATTCACAGTAAATTTACTTAGCTTGAAGCTTTCCGGAATCAATCTTAAATCAGAAGACATTAGAGTAATCTTTGCCACATCCATTGCAATGTCTGACCCTTGAGCCATGGCAATACTAACATCTGCGAATGCCAGCGCTTCAGCATCATTCACCCCGTCTCCCGCCATAGCGACTACTTTCCCTTGCTTCTTCAATTCATTTACAAAGTTTGCTTTATCAGATGGCAGTACTTCTGCTTTATATTTTTCAATACCTGTTTTGTTTGCTATGGCTTCTGCTGTCTGCGCTGTATCACCCGTAAGCATATAGATATCAATACCAAGATCCTTAATTTTTTGTATCGCTTCGTAAGAACCTTGCTTCACTTCATCTGCAACTGCTATAAGTGCCAATACATCTTTATTCTGAACTAAATAAATCAATGTTTTTGCTTCCGAGCTAAATTGATTGGATATACGCTCCATTTCAGATGATAACTCAGCCTTGATATCGTTCTTAACAAAATTGCGACTACCTAAATAGTATGTATTGCCATTGTACAGAGCTTTAACTCCTTTCCCCGTCTGACTTTCAAAATCATCTAAAGGCACTTCATTAACATTTCTTTCCTTATAATATTGAACTACTGCTTCTGCCAGTGGATGGCCTGATTTACGCTCTGCGGTTAAAATGATTCCTTCCAGTAATGGCTTATTATCAACATTCTCCTTCCAATAAACATCTGTCACCCTGGGTTTTCCCATGGTGATGGTACCTGTTTTATCCAATATAAGCACCTGTGTTTTCTTAGCAAATTCAAGACTTTCAGCATCTCTGATAAGAATGCCTTTTTCAGCGCCTTTACCTATTCCAACCATTATTGCTGTAGGTGTTGCCAGTCCAAGCGCACACGGACAAGCGATTACAAGTACAGTGATCATTGCCAGTAAAGCATGGGTAAAACTATTCTCTCCTTCTCCCACTATAAACCACACCATGAAAGTAACAACAGCAATACCTATAACAATCGGTACAAATATGCCTGCCATCTTATCGGCTAGCTTCTGAACAGGAGCTTTTGATCCCTGCGCTTCCTGAACCGTTTTAATAATACCCGCAAGCAAAGTTTCTGAACCGACTTTCTCTGCTTTCATTGTAAAGCTTCCCTTCTGGTTCAAAGTACCCGCAAACACCTTTGCTCCGATTATTTTTTCCGAAGGAATAGATTCACCTGTTATTGTGCTTTCATCAACAAATGAATTTCCAGAGATAACAAGTCCGTCTACCGGAATTTTTTTCTCCTGAACGAATAACAATCTCATCCCCTTTTAAGACCTCCTCTATCTTTAATTCAATTTCAGAACCACCTCTGATAACCCTTACAGTCTTAGGTTGTAGTCCCATTAGCTTTTTGATAGCACTTCCGGTTTTCTGCTTAGCCCGTTCTTCAAGCATTCGCCCTAACAAGATAAAGGCAATCACCACGGCTGCAGCTTCAAAATAGACATCGGGATGAACGCCCTGTTTTAACAGGACTTCCGGAAATAATGTATTGAATGTACTGAAAGCAAATGCAATACCGGTGCTTAATGCAACCAGGGTATCCATATTGGTCTGACCATGTTTCAGCAATCGAAAAGCATTCACAAAAAACTGTTTACCAAAAATCAGAATAACCGGAGCAGACAACAACAGCATGATCTGATTGGCATATTGAGCCATGTGATAAAACATGCCTATCACTACTACAGGAAGGGCAAAAGCAAGGGATAGAAAAGCGTTTGTTTTAAGCTTTTTAAAATGAGCAGACTGATCAGCTTCAGGAGTTTTATTCTCTTCCTCTCCCAGTATCAGGTCATAGCCAACAGACTGAACAGCTTCTTTTAACTTCGCTACAGGAAACGAATTATCATAAGTAACCTGAGCAGTAGACCCGGCATAATTTACGTTAACATCCTTGACCTCCGGAATGGATTTTAGAATCGACTCCACACTTACAGCGCATGAAGCACAGCTCAGGCCTTCTACAGGAAAAATTTTCTTTATAGTACTCATAATAATACGTCTGCTAAGTTTACGAAGGAAGCAAATCCTCCTTACCCCAGCAAATTAACAATTAAATGGTCTGAATTGGCTTACAGAATTACGAGAAAGAGTTGTAGATAAGAGCGGAAGGCTAAAAGCTTAAGGCGGAAAGCGAAGAGGGGCTAAAAAACTTTCAGCCTTCAGCTTTAGGCTTTTCGCTTTTAAATCCCATCAAGTGGCTTGCGCTGATGCGTTTTAAGCTTTTTAAATTCTGAGGGAGAAAAACCTGTGATCTGTTTGAACTGGTTGCTGAGGTGTGCTACGCTGCTGTAGCCTAGTTTATATGCCAATTCACTAAGGGTTAATTCATTATAAATTAAATATTCCTTTACCTTTTCTATCTTTTGCAGGATGATATATTTTTCTATCGTAAGATTTTCAATAGTAGAAAATAAGTTGGATAAAGTATGATAATCCTTCCCTATCTCTTTTGAAAGAAATTCAGAATAGTTGACTTCCAGTTCTCCTTCATGATGATGTATCTGGTCAATCAGGAGTGTTTTAATTTTCTCAACCAGTTTGACTTTCTTATCTTCCAGCAATTCAAAACCATTTTCCTCCAATACCTCCTTTATTCTGGTCATATTGGGCTCATCAGGAGAATCAATAACAACTTCTCCCAGACGGATGTCTTGTACATTTATCGAAAGTTTTTCCAACTCCTCCTTAACCACTTTGATACAGCGGTTACAAACCATATTTTTGATATATAAATGATACTCCATAAGTCTTTATATTCTTTAACAAAATAAAGGATCACTTTATTACTTCACAAATCTTTTGAAAGAAAGCTTTGTAATGATATGTATTAGATCAATATTTTTCCTTAATTACAGGCAAATAATGCAGATGTATAAGTTTTACAACAAAGTTGAATTTTAGGCGTTTCCACTTTATTCCCTTATGAAAACAAAACTCCTCATATTGACTTTTTTAATATTTTGTGGTTTCTCTTCTATTGCCCAATTCAAATCGGCCAAGATAGGAATTGATGGTCTTACCTGCTCCATGTGCTCCAATAGCGTTGAAAAGCTTTTACTCCAACTGAATTTTGTAGAGTCTGTAAAAATGGATCTGAACACTAATGAAGCCATTGTGTTCTTTCACAAGAAATATAAAACAGACTTTAAAAAAGTTAGTCAAAAAATCTATGACTCAGGGTTTTCTGTCAGAGAAATTTCAACATCCCTGAATTTTGACACTATTAATCTTGAAGGAAATGCCTTTCAGATTAATGGAGATAAATTTTACATTTTGGGTGAAGAAAGGTCCAAACTTTCAGGTGAAAGATCTTTCAGATTTCTTGATAAGAGTCTGATCAGCAAAAAAGAATATAGTCGTTGGTCATATTTTATTAAGGAAAATGACAAAATCCATAATGAAAAACAGAAAGCATATCACATCAGTCTATGAAAAAAACACTGACCTTATTTTTTCTTGTATTTTCATTCTTCAGAGGCTATTCTCAGGAGCTTTTCCCTTATGCAGAACCGGCAAGTACCATTCCTAAAAATGTGCTTGGTATTCGTTTTTTATTTGAAGGATATAAAGAAATTCCATCTCAAAGGCAAAGAAACTGGGGCGCACTGAGGGCTATGTATGGCATTACCGGGAAAACAACAGTAATGCTGACAGCAGCAGGATCAAACCATCATATGCGTAAGTTTCCTCCAAATCTTCAGAATTTTTTTATCAATCATCACCAACGCAATTATAAACCCAATCCTTATTTACTGGAAGGAATCAACATTTACCTGAAGCAAAGAGTGATCAGCATAGATGACTTTCAGAAACATCTCAGAGTAGCTTTATTCGGACAAGCTTGTAAATCCTTTGTACCTCATGATGAATCAGAACCATTTCTGATGGGGGATAATTCTGGCTATGGAGGTGGTGTCATTATTACTCAACTATACAAGAGGTTTGCGATTTCATTCACCTATGCATATGCCCATCCTTTGCTATACAAGGACAAAGAACAACAGATTACATTTCAGGCAGGAGATGCAAACAACTATGATATATCACTAGGGTACCGGCTTTATCCTTCAAAATACAGTACCTATAATGATTTGAATATAAATCTGTATGTTGAATTTGTGAATAGAAGTTATGGTGCTGCACAGATGACTGTAAGGGATGCGCCTTACGACTTTAGTTATTTTAAAAATTTTGACAAGAACATTTACTATAGCCTTATGGATGGTAAGTATTCAGAGATAAGGCCTTCTATTCAATTGATCATGAATTCCAACAACAGAATAGATGTTGGTTGTGCTTATCAATTCTATAACAGATCTTATGCACACTTCTATCCACTTTTTTTCTTCAATATTCAGAAGTATTTTTATTTCTCAAAAAAGAAGAAAAACATCTAGCGCTTTCTTCCTGATTTGAGCAGATCAAACACAACTCCCGATACGAGCGCATAGACAACGTGATGTACTCCACTTGTTGAGATTGATTGGGCTCCCCATTTCTTTACAGGAGGCGCCAGATGTAATTTTGGAAGCATTACAAGTTCAGTGCCCAATACAGTAGAAAAATGAACAGCATCTGCCAAGGTTCCTTTTAAGCCTGTAGAACCGATTACTCCTCTTACTCCTCCCCATGCTGTTCCATAGGTATAATGAATTATATTAACCAATTTATCTTTGAGAAGCAGCTTCATTGCAGGTAGTAGATCTAAAACCGGAATACCCAACACTTTTCCTACAGCTTGTAAAGGCGTATCGCTTCCTTTTCTTTTCGTAAGCTTCATTTCAAGCATTTGAGAAACGCTCATTGCTGCAGTACCTATAAATCCAGCAAATAATCCTCTTCCCAAATCCCCTGTAATGGTTCCTATTGAATGAATGGTTTTTTCCTTAAACCGATCTCCTGCACTTTTCTTTTTAAAATTCAATAACCCCATATTCATTCCACATTGTTTGAATTTAAAACACCAGCAAGAGTTTCGGGGTTCAAAGACTTACACCGAAACCATGTAAAGCATCCTGCTCCAAGGAGGTGTCATAATAAACTGTTTTGCTCCTAAGATATAGATTGCGACAAGGCACATCAGACAGACTTTCTTCCTGATTTGAGCAGATCAAACACAACTCCCGATACAAGTACATAAATGATGTGATGTATCCCGCTAACAGAGATTTCCTTTGTTCCCCACTCCTTTACCGGAGGAGCAACTTTTAAACCTGGAAGCATCACCAATTCTGTTCCGAAAACTGAAGAGAAGTGTAATGCATGTGCGGGAATACCATTAAGCCCTAAAGCTCCTATAATGCCTCTGAAGCCTCCCCATGAAGTTCCATAAGCATAATGAATCAAATTCACCAATTTACCTCTAGCTTCTTCATTATCAGGGTGAACATCGAAAACCTTTTCTGCTGCCTTTAAGGGAGAATCACTACCTTCCCTTTTGGTAATTTTCATTTCAATGAATTGAGAAAGACTCATAGCAAAAGTTCCTATCAATCCTGAAAACAAGCCTCTTCCAAGATCACCGGTAAAAGTTCCAACAGAATGTACTGCTGTATCTTTTAAACTTTTTTTTCTTTTTTTTGAATATATGTATCATCAGCCTTTTCTCCTCCCATCTTTAGATTAAAAACAAGAGAAAAAATTTCAGGGTTCGAATTCAGATGGATTGCTTACCTCTTGCCATACCAGAAATGGCTTTTCTGCCTCCGCTACATTTAACTGTTGTAAGGGATAAAGTCTTTGTTCATTGGATTTACCTATTTCAGCATATATATGACTGACATTGAAACCATGTAATGCTTCTTGCTCAAGGGAAGAGCCATAATAAACGGTTCTTATTCCGGAGATATAAATTGCAGCAAGACACATCGGACAGGGATGCGCGCTGGCATATATGACACATCCTTCCAAAAACTCAGACTTTAGTTTTGAAGAAGCTTTTCTTAAAGCTTGCATTTCTGCATGAGCGGTAGGATCATGTGTATGCAGTACCTCATTCATTCCTACGCCTATAACTTCTCCATGTTTTACCACCAATGCGCCGAAAGGTTTTCCGTCATTCAAACGAACATTATCAATGGCATAGTCAATTGCTTCCTGTAAATATTCTTCATGTGATTTCATATACCCTTCAACTACTAAAAAGGAGACATGTTCAAGCTACTGGCTTAACATTTGTGCCTCAACCCATGCTTTCGCCTTTTCGGCACTCCTGAATAGTTTAGTCGGCAATGGAGGCTTACTTAATTTCAAATAAAAATTCCCCAATATTTCACTTACATGAGACTCAACGATAACTGCCACGCAATGAACTAAAATATTGCCTTCCTTAGACAGATATTCATTAGCTCCCTTATTGATATATTTTATTTTTCTTATATCAGCAATGGCAGGATAAACAGTTCCATTCTGAAATAAGATTCTGTCTGATACGATTTTTTTAGCTTCTTCAGTATTTAAGATAATCTCTTTATATTCAGCCCACAAAATCCCGTCTTCAATCCATAACTTTATAAGATCATTTTCAAATACAGAAGGGGAATCATTTCTAATCATAAAGGTAAAAAACGCAAAATATTCTTATGAAAGAAAATTTTGATTAACATTCTTGAAAAAAGCGGAAAGCGAAAGGCGGAAAGCTAAAAGTATAAAGTTTAAAGATACAAGTAAAAAGTAAAAAATCAGGGCTTAAAGAAATTTTTTGATTAGAGACCATATTGATAGTTGAGAATTCACTAATGAGCATGAAAGTAGTAGAATGTTTATTCATTAAGTGAATTAAGTCCTTCTCTTCAAGATAAAGATTTTGAGTGAGGCTCTTGGAAGGCATTCAGAAACAAAAAGACCTCTGCAAATGACAGAGGTCTTTTGTATTAATTTCTGTTATTCTATAATTCATCTTAGAAATTCAATACAAGTTTTAATAGAAGTCCGACTGCTGCCATGATTATGATAATGATTGGCTCCTGGATTTTTTTAAACTTAAACAATACAAAACCTGTGGATAAAGCAATCAGTAAAGTTGGTATATCTACCAGTGTCCTCTTGCCCAATACCATTACTGACCCGGCTATTGCTCCAATAGCTGCAGCAGTAACACCATCCACAAATGCCTTGATAGCAGGATGCTTTCCAAATTTTTTAAAATAAGGAGCAGGCAGAACTGTAAAAATGTAACATGGAAGAAAAGTAGCTGCAGCGGCAGCACAAGCTCCCCATAAACCAGCTGCAAGATATCCTATAAAACCAACAGTGATTACTACCGGCCCTGGGGTAATCATGGCAACAGCGACTGCATCCAAAAACTGCTGTTCTGTAAGCCACTGATATTCTTTAACCGTTCCTCCATATAAAAAAGGTACTATGGCCAAACCACTTCCAAAAACAAAAGCTCCCGCTTTAGTAAAGAAGAGGATAATCTGCCACAATCTGTTATTATCAGTATCTACCAATGGGAGACTAAACAATAGCGGCGGAACAATCATTCTAAAACTTTTGACCATCATAAATTTCGGTGGTGCCTTCATAAACCAGACAAGAACCCCTGAAGCAATGATCAGCCACATATTCTCTTCTTCGAGTAAAAAGGTAAACACGGCTAAAACTGTAAATATTCCCCAGAGCAACTTATCAGTTCCAATACTTTTAGTTGTAAGTTTATAACTGCTTAAAGTTATAATACCTATTACAGCAGCTCCTACTCCATAGAATATGGCTTGCATCGCCGGAAACCCTCCAAATTCGGCATAAGCAAATCCGAGGGCAAGAACCATCAGAAATGAAGGTAACACAAACGCCAATCCTACCAAAGTAGCACCTATGAATTTATAATGAACATAACCAAGGTATATGGACATCTGGGCAGCCAGAGGCCCCGGAGCGAGCTGAGACAAAGCCATCCCTTCCCGATAATCATCTTCAGATATCCATTTATATTTGTCTACAAGATCGCGATGCATGTATCCCACAAGGGCCACAGGACCACCAAATCCAATAGTTCCAAGCTTAAGGAAATACAGTACCAGATCCTTAAGGGAATAAGAGACTATGTTTTTATTTTCTTCCATAGTATTTAATATGGTTTAACCTCAGTCAAAATCCTTTTACAAGAGAATTCAACTTTAGACTTTAGACTTTCAACTTTAAACTCCTTTAAATTCCCAACCATGTGTCTCTTCACTCACATGTTTACACCAGCTATACAGAGCATCATATATAATCATTCCCTGTTTTAACATTTCATGATCATTCTTAAAATTATATGACAAGCCTGCTGATATTGCAAATAATCCTGAAGCCTGGGGCGCCAGATCATAGCGATCCGTGTCAGCAGCTCTTACTATTACTGCCAGCCTGTATAAAGCATTATCCTGAATCCCATGTTTCTTTAAGAAATAATCAAAGGTGCATCTATCTCCTTCATGAGTATACTCAACTCCGGGAATATCATAGGGAATAGCATTCAGTTCGGTTGCCTTCTCAATTACCTGATTGGTTGGAACGAATATAAATTCCGGTGAATCATCAATAAACCTGCTGATCAGCCAGGGACAAGCAATCCTGTCTATTTTGGGGCGTTCTCTTGTTATCCACTTCATAATAATACTTGGTTTTATTGATCGTGCTTTCTGAAGTCCAGTGAATGGAACACAAATAAGCGCACTGCATTCGTTGAGATATATTTATTTCCTGCAGTTTCCTGTTGAAAGGCATTCATATATCCCAAATGGACATTGAGATGTGGTGTGAACTGATATCCAAAGCCAATAAAGAATCTGTTCTGATCGAAATAATTGTAGACTATATTTTTCCCAAAATTCACAAACACCTCATCCATAAGGATAAAAAATGGGGTATTAGCAACAATTTCTTTCCCCTTCAAAGGAACAAATAATGATAAATTATATCTGAGCCTGAAATTGAATGTTGTCGCACTTTGCAACTTATCATTAACAACCTTCCTGTTAAACCTCTCTTCAAGTCTTATCCATTGCAATGTCTGGAACCTAACATACTTCTGCCTCCACCATATCTGCTGCCATGTTCTGTTTTCCGGACGAATAGTATTTAACCCCTTTCCAGGATAATGCTCAACAAAAGCATAACCCAGATTTAATCTGAAATTATCACTGACAAAATAAGTTAATGCCGGTCTGATCAATAACTGAAAAGGCCTTTCAACAAAATGATCTGTCCGTCTGTAATGAAGATCCAGCCAGAATCCCCAGTGATTGGACAATCTGGTTTGGTTAAAATATCCAAGCCATAATTGTTCCCTTTCATGCGTCTGTTTCGCAAATGTTTGTCCTTGCATGTCAAAGGATAGAAACAACAAAGTGATAATAAAAGGAAAAAGTATTTGTTTCATAATTCTATCATCTGATAACCTACTTTATAAACATTTTTAATTTCTACTCCTGATTTGGAGTTAAGGAGTTTTTTCCTCAGGTTTTTAATGTGAGCAAACAGAATGTTAAAAGAATCAAGATTATCCACATCATCTCCCCAGAGGTATTCTGACAAAAGTTCTTTAGAGACCACCCTATGTTTATTGGCATGAAGATGAAGTAAAATATCATATTCTGTTTTGGTCAACTTTAAAGGCTGATCCCAGACAAATACAGTTCTTGCGTAGAGATCAATAACAATGTTACCAATATATATCTTTGAGTTGCTCTGGAATTTTTTTTCTCCTTGTAACTGATTTGATCCTGGCAATAATTTCCTCAGGATGCATTGGAAGTACCAAGTAATCGTCCACTCCCAGCTCAAATGACGAAAGCTTATACTCCAAAGCATCATTGGAAGATAATAATATCAATCCTTCATTCCTGTTATTTTCAGAAAGCTGCCTCAACCAGTCATAACACTCCGTTTCTATCTTATCTATTTTTATAACAAGACAATCATATTCATAAAGCATAAACTTTTCAGATGCCTGCTGAATAGATAATGCACTATCATGCAAAAATTCCTGACTGATCTTGAGTTCAGGTAAATCTCTATCTGAAAAATTTACTAAGAGGAGTTTCATTTACACAAACTTACAATTTGATTGTGAAGATTTACTGAATTGAAATACTTCCGAATTGGCCTGAAAGAAAAAAATAAAATATATCAAGGTTATTTTCGGGAATCGTACCACCAATAATAATACTGTAGATAATTTTCACCTCAGGAAAAAAAGTTTTTCTGAGTCAAAAAACTTCTGACATTATCTACTTTCTTACCTTAAGTCAAGGTTTTTTATATCTCATAACAAGACATTTGCCTTATCAATAACTAAAATACTCAATATGGAAAAATTAATATCAGTCAAAATATTCCTATTTGTTACAGGGATGGTCGGGGTAATAATCGGAGCGTCTCTATTACTAACTCCCATTGCATTTGAAGCTTCAGCAGGCATTCACCTTGAAAACGAGGTAAATATTTTAAGCGAAGTAAGGGCTCCCGGGGGTACTTTAATGACTGCTGGAATACTGATCGCCTCAGGGGCTTTTATTTCCGGTGTGACATATTTATCTATAATATTGGCTGCATTATTCTATTTATCTTATGGTTTATCCAGAACAATCAGCATCCTATTAGATGGATTACCTTCGGACACATTAATAATCGCAACAGTAAGTGAAATTATTATCGGGTTAATCAGCTTATATATATTATTTAAATTCCCAAAGCCAGAATATGAAGGTGCTTAATCAATAACTTTAATTAGATTTATCATTTTCCATTAACCGTTTTCTAATCCTGCTGAAAGATTCGGGAGTAACACCTATATAGCTGGCGATCAGATGTAAAGGAACTCTGCTTAAAAGCTCAGGTTGGGTGTTTATTAAAATCCTGTATCTTTCTTCAGGTTTATGATGATTGAGCAAATTCATTCTATATTCAATCTTGGAATAATCCTGAGTCATTAAAGTATGCACTAGATATTTCAGCTTGGGATATTTTCTATGCAACTCATATTCCTGTTCTCGAGTGCCTGTAATCAAAATACAATCTTCAGTACAAACCAGCCAATAGGCAGAAGGAGCTTGTTCCAGATAACTAGAATAAAGAACTGCAGGCTCACCCTCAAGAAAAAATGCGGTAGTCCTTTCTTCTCCATCAACTAACTGATATTGACGTATACAACCTTTTAAAACAAAATAACAGGTATCGCATATGTTCCCTTCTCTTTGTATTATCTCACCTTTTTGAAAAGCTCTGACATCGGTATTTTCTACTATAAATTGTATTTCATCTTCTTCAAATTTATTTAACCCGGTCATAAAATCGGTCAGTAGTTTTTTCATAGAAGTGAAGGTTATATGCTTTATGCCTAAACAAATTAAGATACAAGATACACTATTCAACTAAAAACTGAGATACATCTAACATAATGTTCATAAAAAGCAACACACACATCCCAATTCATCAAGTAGCTTCTTACTTTCAATTATTTAAATAATTCTTTACTTATACGAGACTTTGCACTTCTCCCCTAAGCTATAAAAGCAGCAGCCAGTGTAAAGAAAATATTTCCATCTATCTGAGCTCCGCTCTCCTCTAGAAGATAAAAATAATGTAGTAATATTAATGCAATAGTTACCAAATCTGCATAAACAATAAGTATTGAAACTATCCGTATTAAAGCCAGCAGTACCAAACGAACAGGCTTGCCAGGGTTTCACGAAAATAAAGAAATAAATGCTGGCAAAGGTAGTTGACCAAAGATATGTTGTCCGCTGGAAATAATTCTGGACGAGCTGCTTTACTGAAAATTGGTTAATCGTAAAAAGTTATTGGTAAGTAATAATATTTATTCTTCAATAAGTCGTTTAATTGATCATTTCGAATTTATCTCCCTGTCTTGCATTCGTTTTAATCGCATCCTCTTCCAGATATTACAAGCCAATTAGTTTAAGAATCTTATACTGAGTAATAGTAACCACTTTTATTTCCCCCAAAACAACTCTATTCCAAAAGCTTATCTAACACAACCACAAAGGAGATTTATCAGCCTGTTTTATTTTCCGTTAAATAGATATTTTTAACGGCTTTTCATCAAAACTTTGATCCGATGGAAAACGTATTTATTTAAATTCCAATTGAATATGAAAGCAATTTACACGATACCATTACTTTTACTACTGGTATCTTTTCAAACGTGGGCACAGACTACACTAAATTTTTCTGTTACTCAAAACCCCAGTGCCCTTACATTGAATGCCGGGACTAATAAATCAATCACCAACGGGCAGCAGACCGTTCTTGGAGGATCACCGAGCGTGAGTGGTGGTACTTCACCTTACACATACAGCTGGTCTCCCTCACTGGGCTTAAGCCAGGATAACACATCAAATCCTGCTGCAAGTCCGGTCGTTTCTACAGTTTACACTATGACAGTAACAGACAGTAAAGGATGCAGTAATTCCAAAAGCGTAACAGTCACAGTTAATGGAGTTCCTGTTGGAATCTTTAATGGATATGCATCTTCTGTCAACTTATACCCCAATCCTACAAGCAGCAGACTTTTTATAACATCTGACCTTATTCCTGGAAAAGAGCTCAAACTAGAGGTATTCAATCCGCAGGGAATTTCTGTTTATGAAGATGTGCTCTATAGTTCCAATGGAACGCTGGATGCAACAATAGATCTTCCGGAAGATATTAAAGGTCTGGTCATGATTAAGCTTTCCAGCAAAGACCTGCTGGTAGTTCGTAAAATAATGGTTGAATAATTTGCTTGCCGGTTTATGATAAAGATGTACAAACGTTCATATAATAACGTCAGAATAATATTAATCCTGCTACTGCTTTCCCTTACCGGAAACCTGAAAGCTCAGAATCCTATCATTTTTAAGGGTGATTCAGTAAAATTATCTCTTGATACCTACAGAGGACAAGTAGTCTGGCAGAAGGCGGCTGCATTTAGTGGTATGCCTGTTACATGGACAGATATTCCTGGAGCTACTTTCAATAATTATTGGGTAAAACCGACAGAGCATACCTTTTATAGAGCGAAGGTTACGGAAGGCACTTGTAATCCTGTGGTTTATTCTCCTGAAAAGGTTGTATTGATCAGTTCTCAACCAGGAGTTTCCATCACTGTGACGGCTCCTACAAATATCACACACAGCACCGCCGACATTTCAGCACTTGTACAGCGTTTAGGAGGAGATGCAATAGTTACAGCAAGAGGAGTTTGCTGGGGAACAAGTATCAATCCCACGATAGAAAACAGCAAGACTATCAATGGTACCGGAACCGGTTCGTTTATTGCAACTCTTACAGGACTTCAGGAAAATACTACATATTATGTAAGAGGATACATTACTGCAAATAACTTATATAGTTACTATGATGCTCAGCCCCCTCTTATTGGATATTTCACTTTTAAAACACCTTATAGGATAAAGGTAACGGAAAATAAACAAACTGAAACATCCTTTACCACAGCCACTCTGAAAAGTGACATTTCATTTAATGGAACGAGTGTTCCGATTGTTTCAAAAGGTATAGTCTATCGCACTGTTTCCGATTACAGAATTGATAAACGCCTGCCGGATCTGACAGACACCAAGACGATGGACGGTTCAGAAAGTGAATCCTTTACAACTAATCTTACAAACCTAAAGTCAGGTGGATATTATATATACCGGTCATATGCTACCACAGCAGATGGAGTAACCTACTATAGTGATGGCTGGACCTTTAAAACCCTTCACCCTTTAACAGCAGTACTATCAGGCCTGGGCCGCCTTGAAAGCAATCGTGCCGACCTAGGGATTACTGTCTACGGAACAGGATCTTATTCTGAATATGGAGTTTGCTATGGACTGTCTCCTTCACCAACCATTGCAGGAGAGCATTCTCAGACTGGAATTATTCAACTGCTGAATCCTAATACCAAGTATTATGCTCGTGCTTACGTGATCGATTCTAGTGGCACTGTTATATATGGTAATGAAATTCCATTCACAACCCTTCCTCTAAATTCTCAGCCTCTGACAGTCACTGCTTATGGGGCGACTGTGGAAGCAGGAAATGTCTATACTAATTCTATCATTGAAGGATCAGGAACAGTCTCCAACAAAGGTATTTGCTATGATGTACCTGAAGATCAACCGACCATAATTATAACTACTGACAACAATAAAACTTCAGAGGGGCCTGGAAGTGGTCCTTTTTCAAGCGCACTTAAAGGACTTACCAAAGAAGGGGCATACTATTATAGAGCCTATGCCACACTTAACAACGGAACTACTGTTTACTCCGGTTACAAATTCTTCTTCTTTTACGACTTCATCGATGCTGATGTGCAGATCAATAAGATTGCTTCTATTCAACATAATGCAGCAGTACTAAGCAGCAAAGCTGAACTTATTGAAGGAACGGGTAGAGGCACCATTAGCTCAAGAGGGATCTGTTACAGTGTGGAGCCTAATCCTTCTGTCGGAGATTCAAAAGTAATTACAGCTAACAGTAGTGGCGATTTACAAACCACTCTTACAAGTTTAAAGCCTAACACCACTTATTATGCAAAAGCTTATGTCATAGTCAATGCCTATGGAGAAGGATATTCAACATACTACAGCGATGAATTTGCGTTTACTACACTCCCTTCTCCAGTAGCATCGGTTACTACAGAAATTCCTTCTTCTATCGCTAATACCTCTGTTGTACTGGGTGGTAAAATTATAGTTAGCGATATTGTAACTGAACGCGGAATCTGCTGGAGCTTGTCCTCCTCCCCTACCATCCTGGGTAATAAAGTTGTGGAAGGTACCGGTGCCGGATCTTTCACTATTTCAGTAACAGGACTAACGCCTGGCACAAAATATTATGCAAAAGCCTATGCGCTTACTACTAGCGGCAGCACAATGTATGGAGATGAAGTTACTTTTACTACCGAAATCACTCCTATAACGATTTCTACCACAATAGTAAGCGGTATTACATCCAATGGTGCCATGTCAGGAGGCTCTGTTATATTGGAGGGCGGCATGACCGTCAATGAAAGAGGTATTTGTTATGGTACAGCAGGAGGCCCTACCATAAGCAACAGTAAAACCAGCAATGGTCAGGGTGCAGGTACTTATACCAGCACATTAACCGGACTTACGGCTAGCACTACCTATTATGTACGAGCATATGCGACTGATCATACCAATAAGACACATTATGGAGATGAAGTAACCTTTACAACTCCAGCAGCTTCTACTTTTCAGGTCACAACTACTCCTATTGCTAATATTATGCTGTTAACACCAACATACAGTGGCACTTCAGGAGGAACAGTAAGTGGAACGGGAACGATATCAGCTAAAGGGCTGTGTTGGAATACAACTGAAAATCCGACTATAGCTAATTTCAAAACTACCAATGGAACTGGACTAAGCGCTTTCAGCAGTATTGTTACAGGACTTAACCCGGGAACTACATACTATTATCGCGCCTATGCCACCAACAGCACCGGTACAACTGTTTACGGTGAACAATATTCTGTGTACTTTGCAACTACCATTACAACTGAATTGCCTTATAATATTCAGGCTACAACAGCATCATCAGGAGGTAACATTCCTACACCAGCTTCCGGAACGATTACAGCAAGAGGAGTTTGCTGGAGTAGTGCTGAGAATCCAACCATCTCCGGTTCAAAAACTTCTGATGGAACAGGACCAGGAACCTTTTCAAGTTCACTGACCGGCTTAACGGTGAATACCACCTATTATGTAAGAGCATATGCTACATTAAGCACAGGAAGTACTTATTATGGAAATCAACGTACCCTAACAACATATCAGGCAGGCACAGTTTCAGTAACGACCCTTGCAGCTTCCAATCTTACTGACATTAGCGCTGAGATAGGTGGCAAAGTTATAGGACAGGAAAACATTCAGGCCCGGGGCATCTGCTATGGTACTATACAGAATCCTTCTTTAAGCAATAAAGTCATAACTGCCTTTACCTGGACAACTGATTATTTATTTAATCTAAAAGCCACCGGATTAACAGAAAACACACTCTATTATGCCAGAGCTTATGCTACCCTGAGTAATGGAACAACAGTGTATGGTAATCAGATTACCTTTACTACACCAGTAGGTCCATCCTATACGATCACTACTGCTCCTGTAACCGACATTCAGCCAAATTGGGTAATGGGAGGAGGAACCTACAGTGGACCAGGAACGATAACAGACAAAGGCGTAGCATTCGGAACAAGTCCAACCCCTGTCGCTTATGCAGCTGGATCAGGAACCAGCCAGATGCCATCCGAAACAACTACTTTTCAAGGGCATCTTGGTCCGTTACAACCGAATACAGTATATTATGCCAGAGCATATATAGCTGCTCCAAGTGGTAAGATCTTTTATGGAAATCAGATCACATTCACTTCCGGAAATATAGAAGTAAGGACTGCGGGTTCTTCTGTATCAGGAATGTCTGCTAGCTTACATGGGTATATTGCTGAATATAGCGGAGGAGCAATAACAGACAAGGGAATCTGCTGGAGCAGTACCAATACCACCCCAACTACTGCCGACTCGAAATCATCGCAGAGAACTGCTGCCGGGCCATATAGCACCACCATTTCAGGACTATCTCCGAGCACTGTATATGCCTTTAGAGCATATGCTATTACAAGTAGTGGCACAACTATATATGGAGAAGTATTGGGCTTTATCACAAGGGATCATGCAACCATAGTGGTAGAAACCAGAGGTTCTTTTGAAAAAACGACGACCAGTTTATTAATAGGTGGAGAGGTTGTAAATGAAGGTAGTGAAGTAGTCACTTCCAGGGGTATTTGTTATGATGCATCCAATCCGAACCCAACAACTGCAGATAGCAAAGTGACCAGCGGTTCAGGAAATGGTGCTTTCGGAGCTTTATTAAGCGGATTGCAGCCGTCTACAAGATACTACTACAGAGCATATGCTGTTACCAATGCCGGTAAGACAGTTTACGGAAGAGTTATTATGGGCTTTACCCTTACATATGATAACATACCTCCTCCAGCACCAGATCCTGAGGAACCAACGCCTCCTAACAATGGAGGTGGAAGTGACGGTGGTGGTGGCTTTACTCCGGGAATAGGAGATCGCTATCTGATGTTCGGAAGAGTATTTGGCCCCGCAAAGCAGGACTGCCGTGAAGGAAGCAACTACTTCCAGGATTATAAAGCTTATGGAATTTTATATGTGGAAGGGAAACATACAAAGGCTTCCTATGATCAGGCAAGGGCTAGTCTGGATGCTCAGATGAGAGCGAAATATTATGGTGACAAATATACTTACGGGGTAGAATCATCCGCAGACTACAATGCTAATTACAGATATGCTGTAATCATTGAGTATAAAAAAGAAAATTACAGGTTGGGATTGTTATAGTGTCTACGTAACGATAGGATATGGAAATTCATATGATGAAGCCCTAACTCATGCTTTATCTCGAAAAAACAAGGATGTGAACAATGGTGATAAGGCACCTTATAAAGTACTTAAGCAGCTACATTGGTAGTATAGGGAAAGTATAAGTTCCCTTCCTATCTATACTTCTAAGAATCCACCAAAAACAATTGTAATGTTCTAAAAATTCAAA
Source organism: Sporocytophaga sp. (assembly GCA_024707265.1). Taxonomy (GTDB): domain Bacteria; phylum Bacteroidota; class Bacteroidia; order Cytophagales; family Cytophagaceae; genus Sporocytophaga. Next base: position 378,350 of record JANQAB010000006.1, read on the forward strand.
AGCGTTTCATATTACAGTGAAACGCTTTTGATATTATTGACTGTTTGTTAGAACTATTTCTTTTCAATATTTGCATCATTTACCACTGCATTCTGCTGCATCCTTATTCTTCCAGCATAGTCCCAGTCTATCAAAGGATAAACGTTGTATTTCTTCGCTTCGCTTTCATAGAGCGCTTTCAATTCTTTTAACTTCTCAGGATATTTTGCAGCAATATTATTGCGTTCATTAAAATCTTCATTCAGATTATATAATTCCCACACATCCTTTGAAGGGTCTGATACAATAGTTTTTCTTTCACCCTCAAAAAAAGCAAAATCAATATAATCAGGATGGTGTGGTGCTGCTGCTTTCCAGCCATCTTTATAAATAGCTCTTGAACCTGCTATAGTATAATATTGCTGAGTATGAGTTGAAGGAGCGTTCGGGTTAGAGAAAGAATAATTCAGTTCAAATCCTTCCAAAGGTGCTTGTACATAGTTCTTAACTTTCTCAGGGAAATTTAGTCCAATCAGTTTAAGTGTGGTTGGATATAAATCTATGATGTGTGCATATTGATTCCTTATTCCTCTTTCCTTTATTCCTCTTGGATAGAAAACAATTAGAGGATTGCGTGTACCTCCTTCAGAAAAAGCATCCTGCTTCCAGTGTTTGAATGGCGTATTGGTAGCCTGGGCCCAACCTAACGGATAGTTCGCGGAGGTAATTACATCCTTTGTTCCGATTTTATCATACTCGCTCAAGATATGTTTTCTGTATTCTTCACGAGTCATTTTTTTCTCTTCCAAAAGCTACACTTTTGTTAGTTACCCCATATTCTGTACCTTCCTTGCTTGCTCCATTATCCCCAATAGAAACGAATACAGCTGTATTCTCCAACTGTCCGGTTTCCTTTAGATATGTTAGCACCCTGCCAATCTCATAATCTGTATATTCAAGAAATCCTGCATAAACCTCAAAGAAACGGGCGAATAGTTTACGCTCCTCTGCAGGCAGATCTTTCCATGCTTTAATAAGTGAGTTACGAGCAGGCAGCTGTGCATTAGCAGGTATAATGCCCTTTTTCTTCTGGTTAGCCAATACCTTTTCACGGTATACATCCCAGCCTTCATCAAACTTTCCTTTGTATTTATCACTCCATTCTTTCTCTACCTGATGAGGTGCATGAGTAGCACCAGGGGCCAGGTATATATAAAACGGCTTATCAGGAGCTTTGCTTTTTAATCTTGTGATATAAGTGATTGCCTTATCAGCAAGTAATTTGTTCAAATGAGTTCCATCAGGTTTAATATGCTCGTTATCTTCAACCAGATCCGGTTTATACTGATCAGTAGCTCCGCCAAGGAAACCAAAGTTATGATCGAATCCTTTGCCTGAAGGCCAGCGAGTGAACGGACCGGCATCAGTTGTTTCTTCATCCGGTGTCAGATGCCACTTTCCAAGTTGAAATGTAGCATAACCATTCTCATTCAGTACTTCTGCAATGGTAGCTTTTTCACTAGGAATCTTGCCATCATAACCAGGATAGTCTGCCCTTACAGAAGCACTAGGGAACAATCCCATATGAGCAGAATGGGAGTTCCTTCCGGTCATCAGGGCTGCACGTGTAGGAGAGCAGATACCTGTGGTATGAAAATTAGTATATCTAAGCCCATTATTAGCAAGACTATCCAGATTCGGTGTACTCACCAACCCTCCGAAAACGCTGGCTGCTCCGAAGCCAACATCATCCAATAAAATCCAGATAACGTTGGGTGCACCGGCTGGTGCTTTTTTCCCGCCATAAATGGTTTTATAAGCAGGCTGTGATTCCTGCCATGAAATGGAAATTTTACCCTCACCTATTTTTTGCTCCTGAGCAAAAGCAGAAGAAAAGGTTGTTGCTGCCAGAAATAAGGCCGCTGACAATTGATTTATCTGTTTCATCATTTAATAATATTTGAATATTTAACTGACAGGTCTAGTATGGAAAGGAGAATAAAAGCGCTTCATAACAGAAACGCTTTTATTTCAATGCATGATTTTATTTTGCAGGCTCTTCCGCCAGTTTAGGAGTTTCAATCAGTTCAAGCACAACTTCATTCAACTTACCGTTGAACTCAAAAGGAGCTCTATAAGAAGTAGTAACAGTTGTTCCAAGATCCCTTCCTACTTCCAGTCCATCATATCCGCTGCTTGCATTACTGATCTTTCCAAGGTTTCTTGAACCTACCTGTTGACCATTGATAAATAAAGAGACTGCTTTATTCTTGCCATTATTGCTATAGGAAACATCCGCTTTCAGTGATACGTTTCCAGCAGGAATTTCTTTCTCAGATTTGACTTCAATCAGTTTTCCATCTGCATTGTAAGCAAAGGCAAGTTTTTTATCTTTCACATATAGACTTATGCCCGACAGTGCATTTCCAAAAGAAAACAACACACCTTGTGTTGTAGAAGTAACTTCAGCATTGGCAGTGATAGAATAAGAGTCGTTATAGAATTTTGGTGTAGCACTTCTGGAAAGGAAATTTCCTTTGTATAAAACTATTTTCTTTGCATTACCAAAAGCAGTTTGGTTGTTTACTGCCCAGTCATCTTTTAACGGATACACATTGTACTTCCAGGCTTCTGCTTCAAATGCATCTGCAAGTTCTTTTACCTTTTCAGGATATTTAGCGGCCAGGTCGTTTTGCTCATTGAAATCTTCACGTACATTGTATAAATACCATCTCTCTTCAGATGCCGGAATCCTTTTTGTGCGATCATGTGGGAAGGATGCTTTCCAACCATCTTTATAAAGGCTGTGTGAGCCAGTCATTTCCTGATATTGAATAGTATGTCTTTCCGGTAAATTTTTATTCGCAGGATCTATGGTATATCCAAGACTTGTCCCTTCGATTGGTTCCTGAGGATAGCCGTTAATAACTGTTGGAACTTTTACACCTGCAAGTTCAATTGTAGTTGGAAGAATATCATTTACATAAGAATATTGATGACGGATTCCTCCTTTATCTTTAATCTTTTTCGGATAAAAGAGAATCAATGGATCACGGGTTCCACCTTCATAGTTTGCATAACTTTTATAAAAACGGAATGGCGTGTTGGTTGCAGCTGCCCATCCATCAGGCCATAAAGCTGAAGAGTTTTCAGTACCCAATTTATCCAGATTTTTCACTTCCTGTTCCAATTGCTGCTCACGAGTATCATCAGGATTGGTGGTGATAAATCTGCCGAATTCACGTGCACCACCTTCTGCCCCATTGTCACCAATAAGTAGGGCGATAAGTGTGTTATCCAGCTGACCCAGTTTCTCTACATAATCGATGATGCGACCAATCTCATGATCTGTCTGTGAAAGGAAACCGGCATATACTTCCATATGACGCAGATAAACTTTTTTCTCATTATCAGACAACTTATCCCATGGCTTCACGCCAGGATTTGCAGGAGGTAATGTAGTACCTGCCGGAACTACACCTTTCGCTATCTGGTTCTTTAATACAGTTTCTTTGTATTTGTCCCAGCCAGCATCAAACTTCCCTTTGTATTTATCTATCCACACTTTGGAAACCTGATGAGGTGCATGTACTGCCCCAGGCGCGAAGTAAAGGAAGAAAGGCTTGTCCGGAGCTGCAGCTTTCTGTCCAGCTATAAAGTTAATGGCTTCATTCGCGAATAATTCATTTACGTGTCTTCCCTTAGTATCTTCAGGCTCTCTTTGTGTATTACGGTATAAAATCGGATGCCACTGATCACCGGCACCGGTTTCAGGAGGAAAACCATAGAAATGATCAAACCCTCTACCTGTAGGCCAGCGATTGAACGGACCAGCTTGTGTAGCATCAGAAGGATGTGTTAAATGGTATTTACCAACAGCAAATGTATTGTATCCATTTTCACGAAGTATTTCAGCTACCGTTGCTTTTTCAAAAGGTAAGTATCCATCATATCCAGGTGTATCGTAAGAAGTGCTTGCAAAGAATCCAAAATGTACAGAATGGGTATTTCTTCCTGTTAACAATGCTGCCCTTGTCGGAGCGCAGTACGCGGCAGTATGGAAATTTGTATAACGCAATCCCTGATTGGCTAAGCGATCAAAATTAGGTGTTTCGATTAAACCACCAAAAGCTGTGGAAGCTCCATAACCAATATCATCAATAAGAATCCATATAATATTTGGTGCACCCTCAGGAGCTTTGGGCTGATTCTGCGGCCGGGACTCTTTAGTCTCCGCAAGTGTTTTTCCTATCTTTCCCTGAAATACAGGTGTAGAACTGTGCTGTGCACTGGCATAAAAACCAAGCGCCAGCAAACCTGCTGATGCAAGTATTTTAAATCTATTTGGTTTCATTATATAGTTTTGGTTGTTTTATTTTTTCTGTTCCGCTGTAGTCTTGATATTTTGCTTGATATAATATTCTATGTCTATCAGTGGATAGACATTATATTTTGCAGCTTCCTCATCATATAAGGCCTTTAGCTCCTTTAACTTTTCTGGATATTTCTTTGCTAAATCAATACGCTCGTTAAAGTCTTCGTTCAGATTGTACAATTCCCAAACATCATTTTCTACATTGTTTACATAGACAGGCTTGGTTTCTCCTAGATATGAAGCGAGATCCAATGGATTCGGATGATGTGCAGCAGAAGCTTTCCAGCCATCTTTTACTATTGCCCTATTTCCGAATATGGTGTAATACTGTTGTGTATGTGTGCTTGGCGCATTCTTATCTTTGATTGCATATGCCAGACTTTTGCCATGTAAAGGTTTTTGATCAATATTTTTAATCTTCTCAGGTTGCTGGATGCGTGTTAGCTCAATGATGGTAGGATAGATATCTATCACGTGACCATATTGATTGCGTATTCCACCTTTTTCTGTTACAGCTTTGGGATAAGAAAATATTAAAGGATTGTGTGTACCACCTTCAGCATTTGCATCCTGCTTCCATAGTTTAAAAGGAGTATTAGTTGCTTGTGCCCATCCTAAAGGATAATTAGCAGAGGAAATAACTTCTTTACCTCCTATCCTATCATATTCACTCTGGATAAACTTTTTATAATCTTCACGAGTCAAAGTATTTGTTAAGCCTGAGGTAACATTAGGGTTTTGAGTGGTTACTCCATATTCCGTTCCCTCTTTGCTTGCGCCATTGTCACCAACAAGAACAAAGAATGCTGTGTTATCAAACTGTCCTGTAGTTTTCAAATGAGTTATCAAACGACCTATTTCATAATCGGTGTATTCCAGAAAACCTGCATACACTTCCATGAATCTGGCATTTACCTTTTTTTCATCAGGAGAAAGATCTTTCCATGCATGCAAAAAATTATTTCTTTCAGGCAGTTTAGCATTGGCAGGAATTACACCTAGTTTTTTCTGATTGGCAAATACTGTTTCTCTATAAACATCCCAACCAGCATCAAACTTCCCTTTGTATTTGTCACTCCACTCTTTCGCTACCTGGTGAGGAGCGTGAGCAGCTCCTGTTGCATAATACAGGAAGAAAGGTTTATCAGGGGCAATTGATTTCTGTTTGGTAATATAACTGATGGATTTGTCAGTAATAATTTTATTTAAGTGACTACCATCAGTCTTCACATGTTGATTATCTTCTACCAGATCCAATTTATATTGATCTGTTGCTCCTCCTAAAAAGCTTAGATTATGATCAAAACCCTTACCAGATGGCCATCTCAGAAAAGGTCCGAGATCGGAATATTCGGAACCCGGAGTTAAATGCCACTTTCCAACATGATAAGTGCTGTATCCACTTACCTGCAGAGCTTCTGCTATTGTTCCATTCTCGGGTTGGATGTATCCATTATAACCAGGGAAATCTGCATAGATAAATGGCGGGGGGAACAATCCCATACCTACTGCATGATGATTACGGCCTGTAAGTAAGGCTGCACGAGTAGGTGAACATATTCCTGTCGTATGGAAATTTGTATAGCGTAATCCGTTATTAGCAAGCGTATCTAGATTGGGAGTGTTGATAAGCCCACCAAAAGTGCTGATAGCACCATATCCGACATCATCTAAAAGAATCAAAACCACATTAGGAGCTCCTTCAGGTGCAGGCTTGTTAAATTCCAGTTTATAAGGTACAGCTTCGGAAGCGTTCTTGGCAATCCTGCCTTTCCATTCCTGTGTCTGCTGCCCCTGAGAGGCTAGTGATCCAAGCAAGAGCATGGATGAAAGTAGTACGTGTTTTTTCATAGTGATTAAAATAAGACCACAATTTATACTATCCCTATTGACTATATAGAGATTAAAACCTTATAAAAGCCCTTCAATACATTTGAAGGGCTATAACTCATTGTTGTCAATACCTTTTAGAGATCAATCACACAAAAGGGAATGACATAAAAGCTTACAAGGTTTTATGATATAACCTACCTTTAGAATAATAAAGCATTCTTAAAAGGTCATATAAACTTTATAAAATTAATTAATAAAATATGAGAGGCTGTTGGTGGCTGAACGGCCTGGTGGAGAACAAACATACCAAAAAGGCTGATATAAAAAAATAGAATAACGACTCCCCCTGATGAACCACTAAATTCTTTGGGATTCATACCTAAGGTTTCCGGAAGAGTACCACTAAATAAACAACCAGCATCATATCACTCCGGAATCAAAATTAAATTAACCCAACTGACATATCTATCTATAGACAAATATATCCATCTCTTTAACACAGGGGGGCTAACTAAGTCTGGAAGAATAGGATTAAGGACTTTATTAGAAGTAAGCAATATATAAAAAATCAGATTCCGTATTCCTTGGAAAGTTAATATCAGGTATTAACTGTTAAAGGAGAACTCAAAAAACACTTAAAGCCTTTTTACAAATTTACGTGTGCATTTAAACTTCGAGTTCCATTTTTTATTAACTCAGATTCTATGCCATATAAAATCATAATTAAACCTAAGGGACTATTCATTTCAAAAAATTGCTTTTTTGTTTCTTCACTATAAGTTTCTGTTATTTTTTTTAATCTTGCTTTTGTTGTATCTGCTAGTGCAATATCTATAGATAACGAATATGAATGTTTTACCTTATTGAAAATACTATCCGCTATCCCTCCATCTAAAAATTTCCTTTCAAGTAATTCAATATTATTCAAATCCATATCATCAAGCAAACTTATTTCTGTTCGTAAGCTATCGATATACTTTGATGTCATAAATATATTTACATATAGACTAGTAATCTTAGATGAAAAAATACTATCAGTAGATTGCTTTAGCGCTTTTTCATGCAACTTTTTAAAATTCAGCTTAGCGATATCAATATCTTTGTTCATTTCAGCTTTTGCAGCTTTCACCTCTTTGTCTATTGTCTTTTTCACTTGCTTGTTAAAATCGCAACCAAATAAAATTAACAGAATAAAGAATATAATAACACTTTGTTTTCTCATTTGAAAATTATAATCAGAATACTTTGTAGCAAATAATTATCTCTCTATGGCTTGAGCATAAAAATACCCAATTTTCGATTTTATTATCCACAGAGTTCTTTAATCAACTCCCAAACAAGAAGTCCAACTCCTATTAATGGAAGAATCAATCCCCATATACTCATCTTTATAAAGAATAATTCATTATCAAGATCCAAAGATCTTCTTCGGCCTTCCTTATCAATATAATAATCCTCGGCTGTTAACCTAGTCCAGATGCCTGTTACTATAAAAATTAATCCCACGTATATTTCAATTGGTGCGGTTACCATTTCAAATATTTCAATAAGTATTCCATTCATAATAGCTATAGCTATTATGGTTACTATAAAATACAGGAATATTAAAATTCCTTTTCCTTTCCAAATAATCATTTAGTGATCTTTTAAAATTCTTTTAAAATAGTTGGGATATACGAATAAGTCCAAATTCAGAATTGTACATTGAATCAAAATTACAACCTTGATTCAATGTACCTGTATCAACTTATTAATTAATAAACAAAATATGGCCTCTCCGTAACAAACAGCATTTTATCTGCCTTCTCTTTCCAGCTTTTCGGTGACTTATCTCCTAAATAAACAGCTCCCAAAACGTAGGCATATCCTTTTGTCTGAATCGATAAGCTTTTAATAGTTTCTTCTGCAATTTCAGGAGCTTCTCCATTTTGGAGCGACTTTACAAATGCATCAAACTTATCAAAATCAGATGATAAATAAGTTTGCAGGATAGTCATATAATGATTGATATCTTTACCTTTTCTTGCCAACAAGCCAATAGTTGGAGCTATACTATTCCTATTTAGTCCCTCTTCAGTACTTAATTGAAGAAACTCCTCTACAACTCCTTCAGAAGCTCCGTCTGATGCGGCTATCTGCCTGAGTGCATATGAATGATTAACTCCACTATTCCCTGAAACTTTTAATGCTTCATTAAGATACCCTTTAGACAAATTACTATAGATTAATGAAACGGAATCTTTCAAAGTGCCTGATTCCAGTTGAGCTATATAGTTCAGGTAATCTGAATTACAAGTATTTTCAATTTGTCCGTTATGGTTCAACTTATGTATCCTTGCAATGTCCACACATACGCTATTGAGAGAAGGTTCTTTATCAATGGCATTCCTCAAAGCCTTTTCCGCAAGTACCCAATTTTCCTGACTTGTAAGCGCATACCCTCCTGCTAGAGAAAGCCATGCATTGCCAGGCCATTTCCTGTAACCATCTATAAATGCATTGTCTTGTTCCGGACCATCTTCCATGCAGCGTATTGCCAAGTAATACAGATCAGCATTTTCAGGATCTTTCTTATATCTTGCCTCACAATCACGACAAACCTTTTTGGCCTGAACCTCAGAAACAACATCCTGCATACTTCTGAGAGTGATTACTTCACTTTTATTTCTCTTTAACCTGGCAGCAAGTAAAGTATCTCCGTCTTTCATAGAAGACACTAAAGACAACCAGGAAACAATATTTTCTGATTTACTATCATCCCATAAAATATGATTTCTGATCAGATTCAAACTGTCTTTTTTGTCTCTGGCTAAAGATAAAACCGTTGCCGGGCTTACAATTCCCATAAGTATTGACTTTGAGACAATAGATCCTTTCATCTTAATAGATTCGGGAGCGTCTTCAAATAAATAATCTGCATTAGATTTAAACCATCTTGGCGCTCCCAGCACATATTGCTGAGGTCCATCGTGGGGCATTATAGCATTGTTTGTTGTATAGTAAATGGTCAACTCCTGCATTGCAGCTGCTGAAGCAACGTTGTATACAAATGTCCCTCTTTCACTATTGAGTTCTTCCTCAAATCGTTCTATAAGCGTTCCGTCTTCAGCCCTGGATTCTACTGTAAATTTACCATCCACCGAAATAGTGATTTTTTCATTGGACATTGGTTCTAATTTTACATTATCATCAGCAATGGATACTGAAACAGGTGTTGACAGTCCGTTATATATGATCACGTCTGTTTCGGTTACAGAACGGCCGGCAAATAAAGCAACTCCTATAATGGATGCCGCTACTGAGAATCTAGCAATAGTGGGTATCAATCCGTCTGCTGAATAAAACCTATCCCATAAGTTCAGCTTAAGCTCGATTTTACTTTCATTACCATTTAATAAAATTGGATAAATATGTGATATATTTGGAGCTGAAGGAGCCACACCAGGGCTGACAGAAGTCAGATATGCTGATGCCAGTTTTTCTTCTGCAAAAATCAATTCTTCCAATGCTGCGTCTTTCAGCCTATCCAGGCTATTCACTGCCAGATTTATCCAACCGTCCACTACTCCGATCCAGCCATTAATATTTTCACTATTGGCATATCCAAGTTTAAATTCTTCGAGCATAGATGACCAGTTTTCCGAATTCATTCTGGCCAGCACCAAATCTCCGGGATTTACACACGAAGTATTATTATATACTACTTCAAGCGATTGGGTTATATTCCTGGCATCGCTTAATAATCTGTTCATTTCCGAAGATGAAACATTTCCATCTGCAAGAATTACTCTTAGCGTATTATCAAATACCCTTTTGTAATCTGCAATAATTGCAATAGAATGTTCTGAATAATGAATAAGACTTACCAGGCCTTTCAGATAGTCTCCCCATGATGTATCAAAGCTTTCACCAATAATAAAATGAAGTGATCTGAGTTTCCGGTTGTATTGCAAAAATATTTGTTGTTGATCTTTTACTTCACTTTTAAGTCTGGAAATTAACTCAGGTAGCTCTTTTCTTTTTATTTTCTTTCCTTCATGCAGTATTACGCCACCTGGAGCATCATAAACTTTATCATATAATGCCTGAAGCATTACAATTTCTTCATTTCTGTTCTCGAACAGTTCCAGTTCCTGCGTCAATGACTCAGGGTACAAATCCTCCAACAACTTGTGAATCTCTTCGTTCTTATATAGACCTGCAAAAAGTTCATCTACTTTCGTCACATCTCTCGCGAGAGGATACTTAAGATAATATCCCCGGTATTTGGGATTATAGAAAACCTTATTATACCGTTTGTCAATTTCTTCAATAGCAAGCTCATTACTAATCTCTATTATCTGCTTGTCCTTAATTTCTATATTTTTGTAAAGATGTTTTGTCATCTTTTGCTTAAGTTCTTCCGCATCTTTAAATAATATCCAGGAGCTTCGTTCGTCGTTGGGAGCACTGATATAAAGACGCTTAGCATTTTCTTCCCTTTCAAAACCGGAAGGGTGTGTAGACCACATTTTAGGAGGACTTGCAAGATTTTTTTTAAAAATCCGTTGAGAAGAATCATTTTCGAAAACAGGAGGATTTCCATAATCCGGTTTATCAATTATGATACCTATTTTCTTTGTGAAATATTTCTGCAGGTTAAATACATCTTTGACGGCCTTCCCTTCATATAGTGCATCGACCCCATACTGAACTGCCTGATCCCATGCATTGTCTGCGGCTTCGAGTCTGTACAAACCATTTACAATGGCATCACTGCCTGTTAGTGAAACAGCAACAAGATCTGCATTAAATTCCATTTCCCTTGAAAGAGCCCTTTCTGCTAAAATCACAATGGTAAATAAAGTATCCATTAAGGATCTTATTGCCCATACAAAAATACTTAAGATCCATCCTATCCATGCGATCCTCAGATCAACGCTCGAAATACCTTTAATCAATTTATCAAACCAATCTCTTGCCCCCACTATGTGAGACGCTATTTGTCTGGATATATAAACCCATCTTCCTACTGCCATTGTCTTTTGAGCAAAGTGCCCGAACTCATGAGCCAGAACGGCCTTAAATTCATTAAGGGTAAGAGCATTTACCAGACCTAAACCTATCTCCAGATTTTTTTTGGTTGGAAATACAAGATTGATAATAGAAAGATCATAAAAAACCGAAGCATTTACTCTAGGAGATAAATATACGCGGTGAGGTCTTGGCGCCCCTGCGTTATCAGCTACCTCGTTTATAAATTTAAACAGCTCTGGCTCCTGCTTTGCGGTTATTTCAAAATCATCTCCCTTATCAAACCTCTTGATAAAAAATAAGGCTTTGGTTAAAAAGAGCGCGAGAAATGCCATTACAACTCCGACTATTAAATTCAGGAAGGGATTACTTCCTGTTCCCATGTTCAGGAAAGATTTTACCGAAGTGGAAGCAAAAAAGTATATGAGCCAAAAATAAAGTAATACGAACAAACACAAACCTCCAAGGGCAAGCCATGCGTGAAGTCTGTACTTAGATGTCGGTTTAGTGAGATTTTCAGGCACAGACTCCGGGCCTTTGGGATACAGTATTTCCATGATTATAGGTTATGATTATGGTAAAAGTCACATTGAATATTAACCGCTATTATTGTAAAAATAAAATGCACATAAATAATAAACTAAATTTACCAAAAATACGAGGTAAAACACCTGAAGTTTGGAAATTTAGCAACTTTTGATCAAGGGAATTGGGTTTCAAATCCTTCCATTATACTTTCAATTACTATTTTCTATATTCTTTCCCTTAAAATAGCACCTAATCTATATATTCGAGGCACCTTTAAACTTCCAAAGGAGACTTAGATTTTTTAATTCCTAAAAAATTAAGACTTAATCAAAACTATTGCACAGAAAAAATTGGCTATAGCTAAAACATTTTTGCAAACCTAACTATATTAAAAATTAAGCTATACAGAAAAATATTCTTAATAATACAAAATTCCAAAAATAATCTAGAAAATAATCCTGAAAGTCGATCCATTATCCGGCTCACTTTCCACTTCAATACTTCCTCCCGTGTTTTCAATCATTTTCTTCACGATATAAAGTCCCACTCCTGTCCCTTCTACGTGTGTATGCAGCCTTTTAAACATCTGGAACAATTTGCGTTGCTGCCTTTCATCTAACCCAAGACCATTATCTTTAAATGAAAGCATAATTCTTCCATCATCTGACCTACCTGTCTTTATATGAATCACGGGATCCTGTTCACTTCTGTATTTTATTGCATTGCTTAGAAGATTGTATATAATGCTTCTTAAATTCTTTTTAGAATAATGAATTGAAGGTATCTGAAGATCTTCAATAAATGTAACGTTATCCTTTTTAATCTGCTCCCTGTAATCCTGTTCAAAATCGTTAATAATGCTCTTAAATGACACTTCTTCCGCAGCATCATTTACACCTCTTTGAATTCTGCTGATTTCTGTTAACTCCTCTATAGTGATTTTTAGTCTTTCGATGGAAGTTTTTATCATCTCAATAAGAGACTGCTGTTCTTGAGATTTACTTCCTTTATACCATTCAAATACAATATCGACCAAAGCCTCCATATTGATGATCGGAGCTTTCAGATCGTGAGATGCTGTATAAATAAAATTGTCAAGATCATTATTAATCCTTACTAATTCAGAATTTTTGTTTTCCAGTTTTTTTTCATACTCAATTCTTTCTGTAAGATCAATCCCCATAATTACTACTCCCCTTACCTTATTGTCAAATATATCAGGAATAAAATTGAGGTTGATTGTCTTCGATACCATGCTTTTCAGCTTTAATTCAATTTCTGCGGAAGTTTCTTTTTCCGGATAATGATCCGCTCAGCAAATCATGAAAAATATTATACGTCTCTTTATCCATCCCATCCTGAATTACTAATCCTTCTATACCATCAGAGACATTTCTGATCTTCTTAAAATTTTGGTTGGCAAACTGGCAGATGCCATCTTTATTGATATAGGCTATCATTGCAGGTATTGCATTGGTTATAAGGCTCAGCTGGATTTCTCTCTTTTTCAACTCCTTGGTTCTTTCTCTAATTTTTTCTTCCAGATTCTGATTTGCCGCTTTTAATTCATCCTGAATCTCCTTAAGTTCTGTTATATCTCTTGAAATGGCAAGGATATGTGTCACATTGCCATCAGCATCTCTTTGAAAAGGTATTTCCCTTGATGCTGTCCAATTCCACTTCCCGGTTTTTGGGTCTTTCACACTAAATTCAAATGTAGTGATTTCATCATCTTTTAGTTTTTTATACTTATCATATCTGGCTTTTATTGCTGCATTTTCATCCGGATGTAAAACTCCCCATTCCGTAAGCATATCAGCAGTAACTCCCAAATATTTTTCCGGCTCCCGATTAATATAGACAACTGCTCCGGATTCCAATTCAACAATAAAAATAGAATCAGGTGTAGTCTCCGCTACCTTCTGACTGAACAACTGACTCTCCTTTAGTTTCTCCTCCACCATCTTTCTTTCAGTGATGTCCATAACGATTCCGACAATCTGACTTACAATACCATTTTTATCTCTTCTGAAAACCTTTTCTCTGGAATAAAACCATTTATATTCCCCATTTACATCCCTTATTCTATAGTCCATCGACCTTACTTCACCATCTTCTGCATTTTTAAATCCTTCAAAATAGTCTTCTATCATCTGTACATCGTCGGGGTGTATTAACTCTGATACAATTGATATCCCCATACCTTTCATCTGATCTGGATTATAACCCAGAGATTCATTCAATTCCTTGTTTGAATAGATATTTCTTTTTTCATTGATATCATACACATAGAGTTTATTTGGGCTTGCTGCCGCAAGGTTTTGTATAAAATACCTATCTTTTTCCATTGCTTTAGCTTGATCATTCCAATAACCCTTTGTACTATCTGACAAAAAATTACTCAGAAATTTCAGAATTTTAGGAGCTAAAAGATATAAGGCATAAATCACCCCCAATGAAGCAACCGAAGTAATTGCCCTTACAATAAACTCCAGTTTATAATTTGGATTCCAAATTGTGATTATATCGATAAGATGACTAATTCCACTGCCTGCAAAGAAAAGAAAGATGAGCAGAACCAACCAGTTTTTTATTAAGCTTCTTCTATTCCAAAGAATATACCCAATAGCAAAAGAGATAATTAAAAAAACAAAGGAAGTGATCGCATCAAAAACTATATTGATCCAAATAGTATCAGGTTTCCCTAAGAAAAATTGAGCAATCCTCCCGAAAAGCAAACTTAATAAGGTCATTAACGATAGGGTATTAAAACAAAAAACTTAGCACTTACCTAATTGTTGGGAAATTACACTCCGCGAGTCGAATAATTTTATCTTTAAGATCAGTGCTTTAAACTCCCGCAACGTAAATAATTCCCTAAAGTTATTTTTCCATCCGAATTAAATATTTGCGCCCTAATGTAATGTTCATTTTATAAAAAAAGAGATATTTCAGAAAATAGAAAAAATGTCATATTGATGAATCTTTTGTTGGAGCAAGCTTGCTCCATAAACAAAATTTAACTTAGGAGAATTATGAACAACCATTACGAGGAATGTGGAGATAGGTAAATTTATGTTATGTAGACCTGGATAAAAGATTAAGGATACACATCTAAAAAAAGGTAAAACTCTGGTAAGCATTGAAACAATGATTACCAGAGACTGAAATAAAAGTATAAGCAAAGTCCCTTGCAAATTAATACAGATATACTCCTGCAAAGACTTCAAAGATTTACATCTTTTAGTATGAATTTAAAAGGCTGGATAAAGTTTTACAATTGCTACAACATTTTATCGGAATACAAAAGGTAAAGCCATCCAATGTTTACGATCAGTAATTCTAAGCATTAACTCAAGCTATCCCAAATGATACATTAGCCAATATTGACTTTATTTAACCTGATATTTCATTTTCCATTCATTCAATTATTCCTTTTTAAAGCAGTGGTTAATGACTGATAACCGGTAAACCATTTTCTTCAACATCAACACCCTGTCCATATTTTTCAACTATCTGGCTGAACGGTTTATTCGTGAATGCAACCTGGAAATATTCTGTTTCGTATTCCCCATTCGATTGCTTCATAGCCTCATGTGCCTGATTCCATTTCTCGTCAAAATCTTTGTTATGGCACTTTCTAAGCTTCTTATAATTTCTGTTAGCCATAGCTTTCATCGCTTCAGTGTCTGTAATTCTCCTTTCTGTGAAATGAGAAATGGCTTTGCCAATATCACCTCCAAACTCGTCGATAAGATGTGCGAATACCCTCACACTTTCTATACAAGTATTCATACCCATTGCATAAAAAGGAGGCATAGCATGAGCTGCATCTCCTACCAGCAATATCTGATTCTGGAAATTCCAATTGTTGCATTTTACCTCAGAAATCTTTGATTCTGGATTGCTGTTAAACTCATGTATAAACTGATCTTTGTCAATAAATGAAAGAAACTGACAGTTTTCCTGCACAAACTCAAACAACTTCTCATTATCCTTCAATTTATTTACTTCAGATGATTCTGTATAGAACAACGTACCATTAAAGCCCTTTTTACCATCTGGCAGGGCTACAAACAACAGCTCGGCTATATTCCATATGTGTACATAATTCGGATCCAGCACATACTCACCATTCCTCGGAGGAATATAAATCTCCTTGAATCTGTAATCCAGAGTAGAAAGCGTTGCATTTACCAACCCCTGATCCACCAACTGCTGTCTGACACAGGAAAAAGTACCATCACAGCCAAACAGATATTCATATTTAACAGCTTTCTCAGGGCTATTGCTATTATCCTGGTCATCTAGACTAAAATTGTTATTGGTGCTAAATGTTATCGTCTTGTCATCTACATTAATTTTATCCAGTTTATGTCCATAAAAGAACTCTACATTGCCTGTTTTCAAACAAGCGTCCATCAGGAAAAAATTAAAATGTTTTCTGTTGACTGTATATATGGCCTCTCTGTTAGCACCATAAAATTGAGAGTATGCCTGACCGTTTCTTAAATGCACAGCACGTCCATATTTAGGTACCAGCAATGACTTGTAACTATCATACAAATCCAGATCTTTAAGAGTAGTAATTCCTCTTTCACTGATTGACATCCCTACTGTCCTTTTTTTGATTTCATTGTTATTTATAAGGTTCATTCTTTTTTCATAAACCTGTACCTTATAACCCTTCTTCGCCAAATACAAAGCCAAAGTACAACCACTTATGCCTGCCCCAATTACAACAACAGACTTATTTTCTAAATAATCAATATTCGTTTTCACGTACTTAAATAATTTGCTTATATATATAAGGCTAACAAGCGAACTCGTAGGAACTGTTTAAAAAATCAAAAAAAACAAAAAGGATAAGGGGAAATCATTAGATAAAACTGCGATAAAATTACCTCATGAATTATAAAATCATATAGCACTATTATTTAAAATCAAATAGCAATTACTGAAAAGGTAATTCAATGAATAATCTTGAAAAATTATTATACAATTGAGCACTTAAAATAAACATAAAACTGGCAAGAAATAAAAAGCCCTTCCGACTTCAAATTCGAAAGGGCAATTATACCTACAATCTACCCTAGTTGTTCCTTCAACGCATATCAGGACTGACCTACCGGCTGGCTCACAGACTGACTGCTTGCAGGCTGAAGCGAATTTAATACATCCTGGGTTACGTCTTTACCACCCGTCAAATTTATGTATAATGAACCTATGCTATAAATAGGTCCCCAGGGAATTCCCCACCATCCTAAAACCAATGTTAATAGTGTAAAACCAATACTGTTTTTAATAGTTGACTCACCAGGTCTGACAAAATAAATATCACTTGAGCGTCTAAAAGTCATTACCACAATTGAAATGCAATATTGAAAAGTAACGAATTTTGCTCCATTACTTAATTCTCTTTCAATATCACTTCCTGATAATCCTTGAATGTTTTTGATGTTGGCCATATTTGTTTTATTTTAAAAAGTTACATTTATCAATGAATACTAAAATTTGATATAGAACCAGACGAATGTTATAAATAACATCCGGTATAACTATAATACCCTTAGGTTTGACAAACCTCTCTATTGAACTTTTAACAGGCTTAAACAATCATTATTTAATATATCTCCCTCGCCTAAAAATTTATTACCAAAAATGATTACCTAAAAAACTCCTTTCATCTCTAAATTCCGACAGAGAATTCTAAAATGTATGACAAAATAATAAATATTACATAAATGGAAAAATCCACCCATAAAAAGTATAGATTAACCTTCTAACAGATCAAGCCTGCACTCTTCCGTTCTTTTAAAATCCTAATCAATAAGACAGAGGAAAATATTCACCTCTCTACGTAATGACCTATAACAAGTTCTAAAATTTTGGAATATAACACCCCTCAATAATTTTTTATAAGGGAAGTCCTTTGTTAGGTAAAACTTCACATATTCAAATTGTAGATTTAAAAAATCTTTTTTTCTCTAATGCATTTTCAATGATAGAAGAAAAATCCTCTGCTCGCTTCTGCCACGAATTCCCAGAGGCGAATTGTATTCTTTCCTTTTTTTTTAATTTCATTATCATTATTCAATTCCTCTTTGACAGCATTAAGAAAACTTTCCCTGGAAGAGGCAAAATGAATAAAAGGCTTGAATTCCGGAAGATTTGCAAACTCTGATGAAACCACTGGTTTGCCGACTGCAAGATATTCATTGAATTTTAAAGGATACACACTTTTGGTATATTCATTTACCAGATAAGGAACAACTCCCAAATCTACCTCTCCTATTATTGCAGGAATTTCTTCAGGTTTTTTAGCTCCCAGCCATCGTGTATTTGGAAATCTGGACAAAACACGCAATGCATTTTCATCTGGAGTTCTTCCGGCAAAAAGAAATTCAACGTCGGGTAAGTTTTCTATCAAATATATCATTGTACCAATATCAAATCGATCATCAATGCTTCCTGTATATCCTACCACTTTTTTCTTTGTATTTTTGGGTTTGTCTGCATGTATACAAAATCGATTGAAATCAACCCCATTCTTAATCAAATAACATTCTTTTGTTTTACAACTTTTACTATGGAATAGTATATCAGAAGTGGTAATCACAGCATCAGCTTTATTTATGTAATCATTCTCTATCAAAACTCCATGATTGGAGTTCCATCCTGTTGCTATTTCATCATAGCAGTAATAAATATTTAACATTTCTCCAAGCCGACCTGCAAGCATTGTCCCATAATAAGGATTAAATCCTGAAACAATTATCGGATCTTTAATTTTCAGATGCTGTACAGCTTTCCTGATAGTATACTCAACAATGCGAGCATTTACCCTTAATAGTTTTACAAAAAGGGAATGAGAAGGAATTATATTAATGGGAAGCACTGGTGGTGGACTTAATACATTAATTGTTGAATTAACTCTGGTTGTTACTTCCCTCAGCCTTGGTTCTATTCCCAATGACTTTTTAAAGGGAACTTCCTTTGGGCCCCTTAAAAAGTCTTTAAAACTAAATGCATAATCGATATGCAATATTTTATTATCACAACTTAAAACAGTCATGACTTCTGCCATAGTGTTTGTGAAATTACTTTCCCACATATTATTTCCAAGGCAGATTATATTTTGATCTTTTAGCATTTTTATATAGTTACATTGCATTAACAGAGATATGAAATTTAAGTTAGACAACATTTATATTTTACTTCCACTCAAAAAATCAGCTTTAAAATATAATTCCTTTTGTGAACTATTACATAACAAATTATAAAACACCCTAAGGTATTTTGATTATCTTTTTCTCAATCAGTCATAGCCATCACTTGCAAATACTGTAACAGAAATTCGCAAAAAGCCTTAAGAATCATTTTTACCAAGGGATTCAATATTCTTCCTTTTACATTGTCACAAAACGCTATTTCCCCTTGCATGGTAATTTTACCTTATTCAATACAAAGTTCTTCTTTCAAACTTTTAAAGTTCCTTTACCATAAAAATCAAGGACCTGGTTTGTAAAACAATTTTTTACCAACAAAAAACAAGAAAATAACTTTACAAAAATTAACAAATACAGACTACCTTTTAACTATCAATAAAGACAAGCTTTGTAGCATTTCAATAACAAAGAAAATTCATATCAGTTTCATTATTAACAATCAGCTTTTTAAGCAGCGCAAAAAATATCAGATATTAAATTTAGTAAAACACTATGGAAAGTGAAGTTAAAGTATTAAGACAAAATGTAAGGTTACAAAAAAATAGTTTAGATATACTCAAGGAAAAACTATCGCTTCTTAATGAAGATAAATTTTCTTCATTTATTCTATCACTTAGTGCCTTTATTGCTTTGGCAAAAAGATATACAGATCAAGACAAATTCTTAGTAGCGCATAATTATTCAATACATCAAAAATCCAGTCAAACAATATCATTTATAGAAATAGACCTTTCCGAAGATCCGACTTTTGAGAAACTTATTCAACAATTGAATGAAAAAATTCAAAAAGATACCGATAGTACATTTGCAGACAAAAAAGATTCTTATCCGTTTGTTGTTAATTTCTCCTTTGACGATAAATCAGAACAAGGCATTTCAAATCTTAATCTAAACTTAGTAAGCAAAGACAATCAAAATATTTTACCTGCACTTTCGATTAATTTATCTAATACTGAAGAAGTCTTAAGCGGTTGCCTAGAAGCAAGATTAGACTTAATGGAAATTACCATCTCTGAAAATACTAATTGCCACTTTTGTAACTTATTACAAGAAGCAATACTAAATCCGCAAAAGAAGATTTCCGAATGTAAAATGCTGGATGAAAGTGAATGCAATAAAATTCTTTTTGAATGGAATGCTACTGAAAAAAATTATCCAAATAATATATGTTTACACCACTTAATAGAAAAACAAGTAGATCAAGCTCCTGATTCAATAGCTGTTATATTCAACGATCAATCATTAACTTATAAAGAATTGAATAGAAGAGCAAACCACATCGCTGATCGATTGATAAAAAGAGGAATAAAAGAGGAAGTTCTTGTTGGGGTATTGTTTGAATTATCTTTAGAATCAGTCATATCAATTTTAGGAGTTTTAAAGGCAGGAGCTGTTTATGTTCCACTTGATACCAACTACCCTGCTAAAAGACTACAATTACTGATTGATGACGCCAAACCCAAATTACTAATCACCAATTCAAGTTTAAAAGGTTTATTAGATTTTCCAGAAGACAGAACACTTGTGATAAGCGATAACGACTGGCTAAATAACGATTATCCAACTAATCCGACTACAAGCGTTAAACCGGAAAACGCGGCATATGTAATGTATACTTCAGGTTCTACGGGATCTCCTAAGGGAATTGTAATTCAACACAATAGTGTTGTTAATAACATAATGCTTATAAAAGACCGGTATGAACTAACCTCTGATGATATCGTTCCTTCCATGCCTTCATTAGCATTTGACGCTTCAGTATCCAAACTATTCCCAATATTAACTATAGGGGGAACCGTTGTACTTCCAACCGAAGAAGAAATAAAAGACGTAGAAAAAACGCTTGAATTAATTAATAAATACAATATGCCTTATTTTTCTACACCACCCAGCATATTAAGAGTAATTAATTCTATCAATCCCGATTTATCCAAATTACGTATCATTTCCTGTGGAGGGGAAGCCTTAAAGTTTTCAGATATTAGTAATATTAATAAACACGTTCCTATATTAAATATATATGGACCTACCGAAGCAACCGTTTCTTCATGTACCTATACGATACCTAAGAACTCACCTCCTATTACTTCCCGTATCCCTATTGGTAAGCCCAATCCAAATTGCAAGGTATATATATTGGATAAGCATCTGAATTGTATGCCCGTCAATTGCTACGGGACATTGTATATCGGTGGAGCTGGAGTCGCGCGTGGTTACTTGAATAATCCGGAATTAACAGCACAAAGATTTATTAAAAATCCTTTTGTTGATGGGGAGATATTATATAATACCGGAGATGTTGCCAGGTGGTTACCGGATGGCAATATCGATTTCCTAGGAAGAAATGACAATCAGATAAAGATCAGAGGATTCAGAATTCAGATAGAGGAAGTAGAAAAAATATTGGCAAAACATCCTTCTGTTAGCGAAGGGAAAATCATTGTTAAAGGGACTAACGATGAAGATAAAATTATGATTGCATGCATCATTCAGAAAGAGGGAGAAAGTTTGACAATAGAATCTCTGAGAACCTTTATTGAAAAATATCTACCGGATTATATGGTTCCTTCCGACATATTTCTCCTTGATCAATTCCCTCTTAATCAGAATAACAAAGTAGATTCCAAAGCTCTGCTTCAGAAATACAACGAAAAAACGACTGTTAAACAAAAAGTATCTGTATCTCTCAGCAAAAATAATGTTGAGAAAGATCTTATCAGCTTTTGGAAGGAGATCCTGAATAAAGAAATTAACATTCAGGAAAATTTTTTCCACGCAGGAGGACATTCGCTCCATGCCATGCAACTGAAAATGTATATCAATAAGAAGTTCAACACTGACTTTTCTATGAAAGACATTTTCAATAACCTTACAATTGAAAAACTGACTACTCTGATAGGTTCTAAAATACAACTTACGGAAGATAATATTCATATACCCAATAGCCTTAAAAACAATAATCCCTTTATTGCCGAAAAACAAAGTATAGAGAATATAACTCCGGTGGATTTAAAAGAAGTATCTAATATAAGAACTCAATCCCTGGATACAGCTATAAGTAAAAAAGAGATAAATCAAATCGCCTCAAAGGATAAAGAGACCGGCGTATATCAATTGTTTTTTAAAAAACCAACTTTACAGGATCTTTCATTTAACGAAAGAAGACTATATTTTCTCTACAAATTCCTTCCAAATAAAGCCACGTACAATGTTGTAAAAGCTTTTACCTTGTCAGGTAAAGTGAATATAGCTGTATTGGAGAAAAGTTTTAAACAACTTCTGGACAAACACCTAAACTTAAGAAAGAATTTTATCGAAGTAGATGGAGAACCTAAGGCTAAGTTAAATCTTAAATCGACCTTTAAAGTAAGGGTTTATTGTTTATCTGATTTTCTAAGATCCAATTCTGATGATGAAGAAATAATTCTTGAGAAACTAATAGATGACGAAACTGAAAAGCCATTTGATCTAAGTAAAGATCTTCCTGTTCGTTTAAGTCTAATCAAAAAAAAGAAAGAAAGCAGCATTCTGATTCTTTCTGCACATCATATCATTTCCGATGCCTGGTCAATCGCTATCATATTAGAAGAGCTTAATAACCTTTATAATTCTAACCTCGATGGCGAAGAAATAAAACTAGAGGATTTGACAAAAGAATATGACAGTTATGTTGAAACTCAAAAACAATATCTTAATAAGATTAAAATAAATGAACTTTTAGGTTATTGGAAGAATAAGTTAAGCGATAAAATTTCCAAACTGAAATTACCCTATGAGCGGAGCGGTAAAGATGTTATTTCTGATAGCGCCTTATATGAAGAAATATTGATACCAACCTCTCTTATCAATTCACTTCAAAAATTCAGTAGAGAAAAAGACGCCACTCTTTTTATGACTTTCTTTAGTGCGTTCCAATCTCTCCTATTTAAATACAGCCAAAATGAATTCATCAATACTGCCATTCCTATTGTGGATCGAGCAGATGCAGATACAAAAAGGCTGATCGGATTCTTTGTCAATACTTTAATTATCCCTACTGATTTTTCTAAAGATGTTGTATTTGAAGAATTGGTAGAAGAAGTCAAACTAACATTATTAGAGTCTTTTCAACACCAGGACCTTCCTTTTGAGGTACTTGCCAATGAATTAAGAAAGGACACCGGGGCAGATGTAAATTCACTTATCCAGGTAATGTTTGCTTTTCAAAATGTCCATGAAGATCCTTTGCTGTTTACCGGAGTCAAAGCTGAGAATTTATTATTAAAAAATAAACATGCTAAGTTCGATCTTACTGTTTCTGTTTCCGAACAGGAAGACGGTTATCTGGTATCTGCAGAGTATAAATCTGATTTATTCCATTCTGTGACAATAAAAAGAATGTTGAATTCATTTTATATGCTCCTGGAACAAGTGATGTCAAATCCTAAAATCAAGCTTTCTCAAATTGACGTATTGAGTCAATCGGTAAAAGAAGTTCTTACAAAAGTATGGAATGACACCAAAAGAAATCTTCCGGATTTTTCAGTACATGAGCTATTTGAAAGACAGGCATTTTCAACACCAGATGCCATAGCACTAAATTTCAACGGAAAAAAAATCAGCTATAATGATTTAAATATACAGGCAAATCATTTAGCACATTATCTTAAAAAACAAGGGACTTCTCCAGAAGAACTGGTAGGCATTCTAATGGATGAATCAGAGTTGAGTGTCATATCCATGATAGCGATATTGAAATCAGGAGGTGCATATCTTCCTCTGGACCCTGCATATCCTAAAGAAAGGATTGTCTATATGCTGGCTGATTCAAAAGTAAGAATAATTATCAGTGAAGAAAAGTATCTCAACTATCTTCCGGATTCTTCTTTCCAATGGATAGTTCTGGATCAGCTTAATGAAGAATTAAGTAAAGAAAAAGATACCAATCCTGAGAGCAGAATACTCACCAATCATTTAGCCTATGTAATGTATACTTCCGGTTCTACCGGTAATCCGAAAGGAGTTGGTGTAGAACATAAGAATATTGTAAGACTGGTGAAGAATATCAACTATGCTAATTTAACAAACAACACCAAACTATTAAAAACAGGCGCCTTTTCATTTGATGCATCTACATTTGAAGTATGGGGAATTTTATTGAACGGAGGTGAATTATTCATATTTCCAAAAGAAAATTTATTAGATCATCAATTACTGAAAGAAAAGATAAAGGAAAATGGAATCACACTGATGTGGTTTACTGTGTCCTGGTTCAATCAACTGGTAGATATTGAAATTGATCTTTTTAAACCTCTTGAATCAGTGATGGTAGGAGGCGATAAGTTATCAGCGAAGCATATTGATAAAATTAAAAAAGCGCTTCCTCATCTCGATGTCATTAATGGATATGGTCCTACAGAAAACACAACCTTTTCCCTCTATCATAAGATAGAAGATATTAATGGAGATGATATTCCTATTGGTAAGCCAATCACGAATACTACAGTCTATATTCTGGACAAATTCCTTAATCTTCTTCCAATTGGGGTGCAAGGTGAAATTTATGTAGGAGGTAAAGGGGTTGCAAGAGGATATATAAACGATGAAAAACGTACACAAGAAAAGTTTATCCCGGATCCATTTAACTATGAAGGAAGATTATATAAAACCGGAGACCTTGGAAGATGGCTGGAAAATGGAACAATTGACTTCGGAGGAAGAAAGGATAGTCAAATTAAACTAAGGGGATATAGGATAGAACTAGGAGAAATTGAAAACGCTATATCCTGCCATCCTCTGATAGAAGATTCTGTAGTGATTTTAAAGGATGACAACGGTGACAAAAAAATCATAGGATTTTATTTAAGCAATACCAACTTAACGGAAGCAGAGGTAAAAACTTTCCTCAGAAAGACCCTTCCAGATTTTATGATACCTGTGTACCTGATCAAAAAGGAAAGTTTCCCATTGACTTCTAATGGAAAAATTAATCGTCAGGCATTAGCAAATAGTACTAAGAATTATATTAAAGCTAACAAAACCTTTGAGTTTGCCTTCAGTGCTACAGAGGAAAAACTAGTGGCAATTTTCGAAGAGACTTTAGGAAGAGATGGTATCAGCATTACGGATAATTTCTTTGAATTAGGAGGCCATTCTCTTCTGGCTACTAAAGTGATGGCAAAAATTGAAAGAGCGTTTGGGCAAAATTATCCATTGTCCATTTTATTTGAAGCACCTACTATCAAAGAGCTCAGCAAGGTCATAAAAGGAGATTCAGAAATTAAAAAAACAGGAATTATTTCCATACAACCGAAAGGAAATAAACCTCCATTATTCCTATTACCCGGATATTTATTCTATCATAATCTTGCGAAGTACCTTGGAGACGATCAGCCTCTGTATGGATTTGAACCATTAAATATAGATCGAACAGAAGAAGTTGCCGCTATGTTTATAAAACAAATGAAACAGATTCAACCAACAGGACCTTATTTCATTGGCGGATTTTGTGCGAGCGGAATCATTGCTTATGAAGTAGCACAACAACTTACTGCTGCAGGAGATGAGATCGGACTATTATCTTTATTTGAAGTATATACTCCTGATGTTACTGTTTCTAAAGCATCTAAGAAATATCTATCAGACAAATTTGCTCACTGGAAGGCCGCTTTCTCTTATAATTCTTTCAGAGCTAAGATAAAATTGATTTATAATGAATCTCAGAAACTCCTTCAATATTTCCTCCTGAATCAATTCAGAAGTATGATAAGTGACTATAAGTTGAAACCATACGATGGAAAAATTGTGTTGTTCAAAGCTTTAGATGAGATCGTAAGCTCTTCTTCACCTGACCCTTATATGGGTTGGAATAGATACTGCTCAGCTCATAATATCACTTTGATTAAAATTCCAGGAAATCATAATACCCTGTTTAAAGAACCATATATAGCCATTACTGCAGCACAAATTAAAAAGTGTCTGGAAAATGAAAATTACAATGTGGAAGAAATTTAATTGAAGTCAGTTTAAGAAAGAGAGTGGTATGCGAATGAAAGTTTGTATACCGCTCTCTTTCTGTTTTTCATCAATCATCTAATATTTTTCAATACTCATTAATGGAAATATTTTATACTAGGTTTGACGACAAACCCGATCAAAAAAAATTAAATCATTACCTGAACTTTCTTCCTTCTTCAATGAGAGCAGATATTCTCAAATATCAATCACCAACAGATATTCAGGGACGTTTATTTGGAAAACTTATATTAAAAAAAATATTCAAGAACTATTGTAACGATCAGGATATATTACATCAGTTGAAGTATAATCAATACGGACGCCCATATATACCATGTTTAAATATAGACTTTAGCATTTCTCATTCCGGCGAATATACAACAGTAGCCATGTCAAATGGATTTCAGATAGGGATTGACATCGAAAAAGTAAAAGAAATAGCTATCAATGAATTTAAACCTATGTTTACAGAAAGTGAATGGAAGACAATTGTAACATCAACCAATCCTTTAAAAACATTTTATGCTTATTGGACCAAGAAGGAAAGTACAGCAAAGGCCGATGGCAGAGGACTTAATATTCCGTTAAATGAAATTATAATCAAGGATGCTATTTCAATTTTAAATAAAAAACATTGGCATTTATATGAGATTGATTTAGCACCTGATTATATGATGCATATCTCAAGTGAGCAAAAAGAAGTGATCAACATCCATAGTATTACTTTTTAGGTAAAAAGATTTGACTATTGAAGCATCAGCAGATTTTAAATGCTTTAACAAAAAAAATCCTCACCTGTGATACAACCGAGGATTTTAATTTGAAATGAGAAACTATTAAGACAATCCTTTCCGTTAAATATCTTAGGCTATAAGGGTCTTTTGCACGTCTTAATTATCGTCAATAGAAAGGTAAAGACGAGAAAAAACAATTTGAGTTTCCCCTGTCATCTGTTTGTTCTTTGTTACCAGCCGATTTCTCCAGTTTCCGGATTTGTTTCTTCACTGAAAAATTTGCCTGTTGGCCCGTCTTTGTCAATTAGTGCATATTTTGCAATACGTTTTCCGGCTTCTTCAACTTCACCTCCATTATAGTTTGTAAAATCCGTTTTGGTATACCCCGGGTCAACCATGTTTATTTTGAATGCAGTATCTTTTAGTTCATAGGCCAGATGAACGGTGAACATATTTAAAGCTGATTTTGAAGAGCCGTAAACTGCGAACTTCCCAAAATCATAGGCAGGCCAGGCAGGGTCACTTTGAAGAGATAATGAGCCAACAGTTGAACTTACCATTACAATTCTCGGTTCTGGTCCTTTATTCAACAAATCCAGAAATGCTTGTGTTACTCTTACCACTCCGTAAACATTGGTTTCATACACTTCTTTAAAGGTATCAATGCTTGCTTCCATGGCAGTCCAGGTTTGAGGAATATACTTACCATGCTCATCGGCCTTCACTCCGCTAATACCTGCATTGTTTATCAAAACATCCAGGCAATCTACTTTCTTTCCGATTTCTGTCCGTGCGTTTTTAACCGAATGATCATCGGTAACATCAATTTGAATGGCTTCTACGTTTATAAAGCCTTGGGCTTTCAATCTATCGACAGCTTCCACACCTCTTTGTTTATCACGGCATCCGATGTAAACGTAAAATCCTTTTTCCAATAGTTGTTTTGCAGTTTCTAAACCGATGCCTTTATTGGCTCCTGTAATTAATGCTGATTTCATATTTTCATTTTTTAAATTCATAAAGCAAAGATTGCCCGTTAAAAAATGAAATCGTTTAACATTTGGTAAAAAGTAATTTTAGCGAATGTTTTTCCTGATTCTGCTTAATGATTGTTGTGTAACTCCCAGATAAGAAGCTATGTAAGAAAGAGGAACACGATTAGCAAGTGTAGGGAATTTTTGAATGAACGATAAATAGCGCGTAGTAGCGTCTTCCGAAACTAAAGGACTTCTCCTTTCTATTTTTTCTACAAGACATTTCTGAACTATTTTTATCACAATCTTATCCCAGCCGATGATGATGTTTAAAAGCTCGTCCCAATCCTTTTTGGAGAATATAAGCACCCTGCAGTCTGTAATTGCCTGTAAATATTGGGAAGCAGGCATACCTGCCTCAAAGTTCTGATAGTCCGTAACGAAATGATTTTCGTCAATTAAATAATCCGTAATTTCCTGACCTTTGTTATTGTAATAGCAAAAACGAAAAATACCTTCAAGAACAAAACCAACCTGCCGTGGAATTTTACCTGCTTCTGAAAGGTATTCATCTTTACGAAGTTCTATTTCAGTTGCTTTACTTTTTATCAGATCGATTTGCTGCTTGTTCAGGTTGCCAAACTGTAAAATGTATTCTATTAACTCTTCCATAGAGTAAAATTATCAAATAGTTTGAGCTATGATTTACCATTTGGTAAAAAGAAGAACTGATCCAATAAATTTTCAGATGATCCCCAAAAATGGCTCTATTAAGATAATATAAAAGCAAAAATCCTCACCTGAAAATTCAAGTGAGGATTATAAATCGGAATGTGAACCCGCTGGGATTCGAACCCAGGACCCCTACATTAAAAGTGTAATGCTCTACCAGCTGAGCTACGGATTCCTATGAAAACTTACTATTACTCTTGTTTGATAAATCTTTAGCTTCTCTAAAGATGCGATAAAAAAAGATCCTCTGCCTTCAGAGGATCTTTTGTGAACCCGCTGGGATTCGAACCCAGGACCCCTACATTAAAAGTGTAATGCTCTACCAGCTGAGCTACGGATTCTTGTTTTTTTTGCTTTTTCGAAATCGTTTTCCGTAAATGCGATGCAAAAGTATAAGCTTTTTTTTATATTTGCAAAACATGAAGCGAATTTTATTTACAACACTTACCTTTTTTTTTCTAATCCCCTTTGCTTGCCGCGCCAATTACGCTGATTCCCTGAAGATTGCAGATTCATTATTCAGAGAAAAAAAATATCCACAATCTTATAAAATCTATTCCGGCATACTTTCTTCCACTGAAAAATTCACTCCGAGAATGCTTCTTAAAATGGCTATGATCAAAGAGCAGGAAGGCGATTACACCATGGCACTTTATTACCTGAACCTTCTCTACAAATACCAGCCTGACAAAAGAGTGCTTGATAAAATGGATGAACTGGCATCAGCACACCAGCTTACAGGATATACGTTTACAGATCTTGAATACTTTATTTCGCTTTACAACCAATATTACTATTACATTATATTCTTCTTTCTTATCGTATCTGCAATCATCTACCTGTATCTCATCTTTAAAAAGTTTTATAATAAAAAACTCGGCCTGCGTCCTCTCTTCTTCGTTTTTGTATTGTCCTTTGCATACATCCTCACCAATTACGATATCGTTCCCATGAAGGGAATCGTCAGCAAGGACCATTCTTATTTAATGAGCGGCCCTTCTGCAGGTGCTGATCCTGTAGCTGAGATAGAGAAAGGTCATCGTGTTATTGTCTGGTCTGAAGATGATGTATGGTACAGAATCAGTTGGGAAGGTGAATTTGTTTACATCAAAAAAAATCATCTCCTGCTGGTAGGAGATGAAAATCATTTAAGGGGTGAATCTTTCTCTTTTGATATATGATTGAAGACAACTTTATCAACCAGTCCGGGGAAAAACTTCTTCAGTAAGATTGTTGATTTGCCTTGAGTGGTAAGCACAAGATCTCTTTTTCTTTGTTCTACTGCTTTATAAATGCTCAATGCTACTTCTTCCGCGCTCATCATCTTTCCTTCATCCATGGATGATTCTCCGATGATGGTTCCGTCTTTGGACAAAGAAGTATTTCTGATATTGGAGGTCGTAAAGCCGGGACAAGCAACCAGCACATGAACATTTTTATTCAGGAGTTCTATACGAAGTGCTTCCAGAAAGCCATTCATGGCAAATTTAGACGCACTGTAGCCCGTTCTCCCGGGAAGCCCTATACTACCCGCAATAGAAGAAACACCTACTACAGAACCCCTGTTTTTAATAATTTCAGGTAAGGCATATTTGGTCGCATAAACAGTTCCGTAAAAATTGATATCCATGACCTTTTTCAATACCCTCAAATCAGCATCCGCAAACAATGCTCTCATAGATATACCTGCGTTGTTAATAAGTATATCTATCTTGCCATAGACTTTAACTGTCTCATTCACGAGCATTTCATTATCTTCCTCTTTTGCCGAATCAGCTTGTATCGCCAAAACTGTAATTCCCTTACTTTCGAGCAATAAAGTTGTTTCATCAAGATTAACCCTATTTCTTCCTGTTATAACAACCTTTGCACCATTGCTTCCAAACACCTCTGCACAGGCTTTACCGATTCCTGAAGATCCGCCAGTGATGATGACTACTTTATCTTTCATATCTATTAAACTATAATGCTCTTCTGAGTAATTGATCTACCTGCCTTTAAAATACTTTGCAACAGCATGTATGAGATTAGAATGCCCGGCAGTAAGTATTTCCAATTTATAATTATTCAGATTACGAAGAAAATACTTCATATTCTTCAGATTTATGATTTTGTCATAAGTCCCTAAGAAGAGTTCCAGCTCGATATTGTTTTCATTAAGAATCGTTACAACCTTTCTGGTACTGAATTTAAGATCTCTGTAAACGATCCATGAAAAATAAACCCTTCTTCTCTGGGCTCTGGTAATCATTTGTGTATTAGCAAATCGTTGCAGACTTTTATCTAGCAGCCTAAACCTGTTTAGGGCATTAACAACATTATGATAAATCCGGGGCTTTACAATGGTTCTTTTAAATATCCCCTGCAGAAGCCTGGGATAAGTGGCAATGCTGTACCAGAAGCTTGTTTTGATGCCATCCGGGGCTATCAGAATCACTTTATCAATCTTTGAATAATAATACTCAAGGCTTGAAAGTACAAACTTCCCTCCCATGCTAAAACCTAATAAACTGAATCTTTCTATTTGTTGACTTTCCAAAAAACCGGCAAAAAAATTATTCCAGAATTCTTTCTGAAGAGGCTGGTCTCCAAATGGCCAATAGCTTTTACCATGAAAAAATAAATCAAAACTGTAGATGGTGTACTCATCCGAAAGTACTTCTTCCAGCTCATAGAAATGATTTGAGGTCTGCCCAAAACCATGAAAGGTAAGAAGTACCTTCTTACCTTTCCCTGATTTGGAGTAGTGCATGAGCGCCTTTCGGTGCTCATGATACCCATATTCTCTTTGCATTAAAGATTAAGAAACGGTCTCTGATTTCTTAGACATTCTGGTTCTCTCACCTTCCTCAAGATAAATCTTACGCATTCTGATGCTCTTTGGAGTTACCTCTAGGTATTCATCTCCCTGAATATATTCCATAGACTCTTCTAATGAGAAATTTACTTTAGGAGCAATTTTAACGTTATCGTCAGAACCTGAAGCACGCATGTTAGTCAGTTTCTTTCCTTTCAAAATATTTACAACAAGGTCATTTCCTCTTGTATGCTCCCCTATTACCTGTCCCATGTAAATCTCTTCTCCCGGATCAACAAAGAAAAATCCTCTGTCCTGAAGTTTATCGATTGCATAAGCAGTCGTAGTACCAGTTTCCATAGAGATTAAAGATCCGCTTAATCTACCCGGAATCTGACCTTTGTATGGCTCATAAGCTTTAAATCGGTGAGTCATGATGGCCTCACCAGCTGTTGCTGTAAGCACGTTATTTCTTAGACCGATGATACCTCTTGAAGGAATGTTGAATTCTAGGTGCTGAAGATCACCTTTCGGCTCCATAATCAATAACTCACCTTTTCTTTGAGTTACTAATTCGATTACTTTACCAGAGGTTGTTTCAGGAACATCTACAACAAGAATCTCTACCGGCTCACATTTCTGACCATCAACTTCTTTGAAGATTACCTGTGGCTGACCCACCTGAAGCTCATACCCTTCTCTTCTCATTGTCTCAATCAATACAGACAAGTGAAGGATACCTCTTCCAAATACAAGGAATTTATCTTCAGAATCTGTTTCAACTACTCTTAAAGCCAGGTTCTTCTCAGTTTCCTTCATCAGTCTGTCTCTGATGTGACGTGATGTTACAAACTTACCTTCTTTACCGAAGAACGGGCTGTTATTAATCGTAAACAGCATACTCATGGTAGGCTCGTCTACTGCAATTCTTTCCAATGGCTCCGGATTTTCAGCATCGGTAAGTGTATCACCTATCTCAAAATCGTCAAGACCTGTTACAGCACAAATATCACCGGCTGTCACAGACTCCACTTTCAATTTTCCAAGACCTTCAAATACGTGAAGCTCTTTTATTTTTACTTTCTTTATAGAACCATCTGCTTTGGTAAGCGACATATTGGCACCTTCTTTCAGCTCGCCTCTGAACACTCTACCGATAGCAATTCTACCCTGATAAGCTGAATAATCCAGAGAGGTAACCTGCATTTGAGGAATTCCTTCACGACGTGGTGCTTCAGGTATGTGCTCTACGATTGCATCAATCAATGGAACAATTGAATCTGTAGGATTTCTAAAATCCGGTCCCATCCATCCTTGTTTGGATGAGCCATACATAGTAACAAAGTCAAGCTGATCTTCTGTAGCTCCGAGGTTGAACATTAGGTCAAATACTGACTCATGGACTTCATCCGGACGGCAATTTTCTTTATCTACTTTATTTACAACGACAATCGGCTTTAACCCTAAATTAAGTGCTTTGCCTAATACGAATCTCGTCTGAGGCATTGGCCCTTCAAACGCATCGACAAGCAAAATAACACCGTCTGCCATTTTCAAAACACGCTCTACCTCACCACCAAAGTCGGCGTGACCGGGAGTATCTATAATATTAATTTTGATACCTTTATACCTTACGGAAACGTTTTTCGCAAGAATTGTAATACCTCTTTCCCTTTCAAGATCATTATTGTCCAGAAGCAGATCGTTAAACTCCTGGTTTTCTCTAAAGATTTTAGAGGCGTGAATGATCTTGTCTACCAGGGTAGTTTTACCGTGGTCAACGTGTGCTATAATTGCAATATTCCTGATGCTTTGCATATATTTTGTGAAAACTAAGCTACAAAATTAAAAAAATAGTTTCGAATTGCTTAGTAATTAGGTTAATTTCTGACGAAGAACCTCAATAATTCTTCCCTAACAACCCTAAACTATGCTCAAAAGCCTATTTCTTATTGTTTTAGTCCTAACACGACTTATTTAAAAATAGTTGACCTTGCAAAAGAAAAAGTAAATTTTCTGATTGCACCAGTTATATTTGCACTCCTTAATAAAAAAACGAAACAGCCTTTGGTCTGTTTTCTCAAATATATTTGTTCTTATTTTTAGCATATGAGTAAAAATTACAAAAGACATACAATTACTGCGGCTTTGCCTTATGCAAACGGTCCTGTACATATCGGTCACCTTGCCGGTGTATATGTCCCTGCAGACATTTACGCAAGATATCTAAGACTCAAGGGAGAAGATGTGCTCTTTGTCTGCGGATCAGATGAACATGGTGTTCCGATTACCATCAGAGCTAAAAAAGAAGGCATTACGCCTCAACAGGCAGTCGATAAATACCATACTATTATTAAGGATTCTTTCAAAGATTTCGGAATATCCTTTAATATATACTCCAGAACTTCTGCCAAAGTACACCATGAAACCTCTTCAGAGTTTTTTAAAACGCTTTACAATAAAGGAATTTTCGAAGAAAAAGTAACGGAACAATACTTTGATCCTAAAGCACTTCAGTTCCTGGCTGACAGATATATTGAAGGAACCTGCCCAAAATGCGGATTTGAAAAGGCTTATGGAGATCAGTGTGAAAACTGTGGTAGCACTTTAAGTCCTTCCGAACTTATAAATCCCCACTCTACGCTAAGCGGAGAAAAACCCGTACTAAAATCTACTAAACACTGGTACCTTCCACTAGACAAATATGAAAACTGGCTAAGAGAATGGATACTGGAAGGACATAAAGAATGGAAGGCCAATGTTTACGGGCAGTGCAAATCCTGGATAGACCAGGGACTTCAGCCCCGTGCGGTAACCAGAGATCTTGACTGGGGAGTACCGGTTCCTCTTCCCGGCACAGAAGGAAAAGTTTTATATGTATGGTTTGATGCACCAATAGGATATATTTCCGCAACCAAGGACTGGGCACAGCAACAGGGAACCCCGGAGGCATGGGTTCCCTACTGGCAAGATCAGGACACCAAACTTGTGCATTTTATAGGAAAAGACAACATCGTATTCCATTGTGTTATCTTCCCCGTAATGCTGAAGACGCATGGAGATTATATACTCCCTGACAATGTACCTGCGAATGAATTTCTGAATCTCGAAGGAAACAAAATTTCTACCTCGAGGAACTGGGCTGTATGGCTCCATGAATACCTTCAGGAGTTTCCGGGTAAAGCAGACGTGCTCAGATATACCCTTTGCGCTAATGCTCCGGAAACCAAAGACAATGATTTTACCTGGAAAGATTTTCAGGCTAGAAACAACAATGAACTGGTAGCCATTTTCGGGAATTTTGTTAACCGCGCAGTAGTACTTACACACAAAAACTATGAAGGTATTGTTCCCGCTCAGGGCACACTTGAGAATATAGACAAAGAAGTGCTTGAAAAGCTGAAAGAATTGCCTGAAAAAGTAGCCGGTTCCATTGAAGCATACAGATTCAGAGAGGCATTAACTTTCATGATGGAACTCGCAAGGGCTGGAAACAAATATCTTGCAGATACAGAGCCGTGGAAACTGATCAAAACTGATGAATCCAGAGTTAAAACCATTCTGAACATCAGCCTTCAGATATCTGCCAGTCTTGCAATTCTTGCAGAGCCATTTATGCCATATACTGCAGTAAAACTTTCTGAAATGTTGGGACTAGAAAACTTATCCTGGAAAGACGCAGGAAAGGAAAACCTTGTAGCCAGCGGTCATCATCTTAAAGCGGGAGGTTTATTATTTGATAAAATAGAAGATGCAACCATTGAAGCTCAGGTTAAAAAGCTCCAGGATACCAAGATAGCTAATGAGCTTGCAAGCAAAACTGTAGCACCGGAAAAGCCGGCAGTTCAGTTTGACGATTTTACCCAAATGGATATTCGTATCGCAACCATCATTGAAGCAGAAAAAGTAGCAAAAACCAAAAAGCTTCTCAAGCTTAAACTTGATACCGGAATCGATACAAGAACAGTAGTAAGTGGTATTGCTGAATATTATGAGCCAGAAAAAATTATCGGTCAACAGGTTTGTCTGCTAGCCAACCTCGCTCCCAGAGAAATAAAAGGAATTGAATCTAAAGGAATGATTTTAATGGCGGAAGATAAAGATGGTAAACTTTCCTTTGTGAGCCCGGTAAATAATATTACTAACGGCGGAACAGTAAGTTAAAAACAGTTTGTCCTTATATTATTAAAGCCCAATTAAAATTGGGCTTTTTTTATACCCATTTTTTGAGAGAATAAAAGCAAAAGAGTTAAATGTTTAAACATACAAGTGATAAAAGTTTAAAACTTACAATTCATTTTTTAACCAAAAAAAACTATAAATTACCTATACCCAAAAATAATTATCTAAACACAACAACCATTCACATTAATAATAAGCTCATTCATTTAAAAAATAGCAATAAATAATCATCTTCTCAACAAATAAATTACATCAAAATTTAAATTTATTAAAAAAAATGCTGCATTTATCTACAACCTTTCATGTGCAAAAAGTATCTATATTCTGTAAGTCTTAATTATGGACTGAAAATAAAACTCAAATCTTTTTGATATTTTTTTTATTTTTTTTTAATATCTTTTTACCTGGGGACCCCTTTGAGAAATCTAAGGGGTCTTTTTTTTACCATTAAGACCAACAACCAGGATTAATTGAATATTTCAGTAATTCAAAAAAACATCGGACTCATTCCTGGAATAAGGCTAAGCAATTGAAACAGTCTTCCATTTCAATACAAATTCACATTAAGACTTTTGACCATTTATTTAGTATTTACAGTATTCATAGCTCTTTCAATTCCAATTGTACAGAAAGCCAAAACGCCATCAATAGCCTTATCCATAAAAATGGGCAATTCATCAAACTCTTTAGATGTAAACTTTCCTAGTACATGATCTACCTGACGCCCTTTAGAAAACTCACTTCCTACTCCGAATCGTAACCTAGGATATACCTCACTGCCTAGTACCTGTTGAATATTTCCCAAACCATTATGTCCACCATTAGACCCCTTACCTCTCATCCGTAGTGTACCATAGGGCAAGGCAATATCATCCGTAATTACCATAATATTATCTGCAGGAACATTCTGAGTTTTCATCCAGTAGTTGACTGCCTTACCACTTAAATTCATGAAAGTAGTGGGTTTTACAAGCAGAAGTGTCCTACCCTTATATTTATATTCTACCACAAAAGCATATCTATCAGATTGAAACTTCAACCCTTCCTTATCGGCAAGGCGGTCCAATACCAGAAAACCAATGTTGTGCCTCGTCAACTCATACTCAGGTCCAATATTCCCCAAACCAAATATTAAATATTTCATAATGAAAATTTACCAAAGTCCATAAAAACATAAATCCTATCTGCCAAAGACAAATAGGATTTAAAACTATAAAATTAATTACTTACTTATTTCTTTTCTTCTTCAGCAGCTCCTCTTAACGCTCTTGTAGTTTCAACGCTAACAACAGGAAGTGCCTTATTATTTAGGAATGTAAAGTTTCCAGTCTGAAGATCAGAAACTCTTAGAGATTTACCGATTTCAAGAGCAGAAATATCAGCTTCTACAA
This sequence comes from Sporocytophaga sp., assembly GCA_024707265.1. Classification (GTDB taxonomy): domain Bacteria; phylum Bacteroidota; class Bacteroidia; order Cytophagales; family Cytophagaceae; genus Sporocytophaga. The sequence continues at coordinate 415,113 of JANQAB010000006.1, forward strand.
AATCAGGAAGATTTTTTGGAAGCGCTTTTACTTTAACTTTTTTCAATTTAGAAATCAGTTTACCTCCTTTGATAACACCTGGAGAAGTACCTGTAATTCTAACCGGAACATCCATTTTAACTTCTTTATCCTCTTTTAAAAGAAGAAAATCTGCATGAAGGATCATATCATTAACTGGATGGAACTGAATATCCTGAAGAATGCATGAATATTTTTTACCTTCTACTGTAAGATCTACTTTATAAGCGTTTGGAGTATACACAAGGTCTCTGAAAAGAAACATTGGCGCATAGAAATGAACCTGATCTTCACCACCGTAAAGTACGCATGGAACGTTAGCATCAAGTCTAAGCTGCTTAGACTCTCTTTTACCGAGATTTGCTCTTTTAAACCCTATAATCTCTAATGAATTCATTGTGTTTTATAATTTAAATTAAATAATAAATAGCGAACTGATAGAATCGTTATCCTGAAGCTTTCTGATTGCCTTTGCAAACAGTTCAGCAACTGTCAGCACTCTGATTTTTGGTGATTCTTGTTTTAAAGGAAGCGTATCTGTTATAACCAACTCAGTTAAAACTGAATTTTCTATATTATCCAGCGCCTTACCAGAAAGAACACCGTGTGTACAAATTGCTCTTACACTTTTTGCACCTTTCTCCATGATAATTTGCGAAGCTTTGCAAAGTGTACCTCCAGTATCAACAAGATCATCGACAAGAACTACATTTGCACCTTCGACATCACCGATAAGTTGCATAGAAGCAATTTCATTTGCTCTCTTCCTGTGCTTATCACAAAGAACAAGATCCACTTCCATGATTTTTGCAAATCCTCTAGCTCTTGCCACTCCTCCTACATCGGGAGAAGCAAATATTAAATTCTCAAGATTTAAAGATCTAAGATAAGGAATAAAGATTGCTGCACCATCCAGGTGATCAACAGGGAAATCAAAAAATCCCTGTATCTGACCAGCATGAAGATCGCAAGTCATAAGGCGATCCGCGCCAGCAGCCGAAAGGAGATTTGCTACAAGTTTTGCAGCAATAGGCACTCTCGGTTTGTCTTTTCTATCCTGACGGGCATAGCCAAAGTATGGCACAACAACAGTTACATAAGCTGCAGAAGCTCTTCTTGCCGCATCAACCATCAGCAGAAGCTCCATAAGGTTATCTGCATTAGGAAATGTTGACTGAATCAGAAAAACATCATAACCTCTGACAGATTCATCAAATGAAACATATATTTCACCATCACTGAATCTTTGCTGAGTTACAGCACCAAGTTGCTTTCCGTAAAAGTTAGCGATTTTCTCTGCCAGGTATTTGGAGTTAGTTCCGGAGAAGAGCTTTATGTAAGACATATATAGTAAGTTCCCTTTTTTCCTTTAAAAAATTAATCCCGGGTCTTTTACAAGCCGGGATCAATTTTATTTTTGGTGTTGTCCGACCAGGTCTCGAACCTGGACTCTTCTGAACCAAAATCAGACGTGTTGCCAATTACACCATCGGACAAGGTCCCCATTTGATGTTTGGGACTGCAAAGGTAGAATATTTTCGATTCATCCCAAACATTCGCAAAACTTTTTTTCATTTTTCTTCAGACTTTTTGTGAAGAAAACTCCCTTAACTTCCCTTATATTCTGATATTGAGAAACATACTTTTCCTTTTCTTCTTAAAAAAAATTTAAACTTTTTTTTAAGAAGGAATCTATAGATCCTAATCAAAGATTAAAACCACCGAAAAAAAATTCTAAAGGGAAAAAAATAAAGCAAAAAGTGACTATATATAACATTATATAAAATTGAAAGCCCAGACTTTCCGACTGGGCTTTCAATTTTAAAACTTTATGCTTTCTACCTCCAGCTTTCCACTTTTTAAGGAAGTAAAAGAACTTGTTTTTTTCCCTGCTATAGTTATGTTTGAAATCTTATCACAATCCTCCTTACTGCCAAAATCAAAGGTCCTTGTCAATTTACCTTCAGGAGTAATATCAACGATCCCCGTAACCGGATAGACTAAACTTTTATCAATGAATAAACAGGACACATAATACACCAAGGGCTTTGTAATCAATGCAGTATAAGCCTCTCCATCTCTGCTGATTCCTGTTGCAGTTCCGGTTACAGAATATTCATCATCCGCCAAAATCGTTGTTGAGCCAGAGCCCGCAACAAATGTTCTTACTCTTTCAGAATTCCAATAAGACACCTTTTGACCTTCAAATGTTATTTTACCATCTACAACCTTTATAGTCCAGGTAGGAAGTGTATCTGTTATATTTGTAACAGTCTTCTCTCCTTCAATATGATTACCGTTTACATAATAATTATCCAGAGAAAACTTTATAACTGAACCTTTTTCATTGTACTTTCCACTATACTGGATTTTGATCTTTCCACTTCTTGCTCTGTTATTATAAGTACAGCCCGGTCCAAAATCAATAATCAATGAATCACTGCCCACAAAAGAAATAGAAGGACAACTTCCTGATGATTTGAGGTTATTGGCATCAAAAGCATCAAGCCCTACTTTTAGAATGTCATCAAACTCTTTTTGCGAATAACTATAATCCGCAGCAGAAGATACATCCTGTCCTGACACTTCGTCTTCTTTTTCCCCACAAGAGAACACTAATAAGCTGGTCAATAGGACAATCAGAGAGGGCGTAAAAAATCTTTTTTTCATCTTATTGTATAATGGCATGAATGAATATTTTTTAATAAGATTCTTTTACGCAGTGAAATAGTCAAAGTTCTGAAAGAATTATAGCGTTCTGTATTTCAAAAGATTACCCCTTATTTCGCACTTTCTTTTCTATCATATCCCACATTTCGGACGGAATCTCATCAAGGAAACTGAATTCCCCTGCACCTTTTATCCATTCACCTCCATCTATCGTTACAACTTCCCCATTTATAAAAGATGAAAAATCAGATACCAAAAATGCTGCAAGGTTGGCCAATTCCTGGTGTTCTCCTGTCCTTCCCAATGGAATTCTTTTTACCAAATTTATTTTTTTACTGACTTCTTCAGGAAACAGCCTGCTCCAGGCTCCTTCCGTTGGAAATGGCCCCGGAGCTATAGCATTCATTCGGATACCATATTTACCCCATTCTACAGCCAAGGACCTTGTCAATGTGAGCACTCCGGATTTTGCTATGGCAGAAGGAACTACATAACCGGAGCCCGTCCAGGCGTAAGTAGTTACTATATTTAAAACAGCTCCTTTAATCTTTTCCTTTATCCAGTATTTTCCGAGCGTAAGTGTACAGTTATAAGTTCCTTTAAGGACAATATCCACTACAATATCAAAGGCCTTACTTGAAAGTCTCTCAGTAGGACTGATAAAGTTTCCCGCTGCATTATTCACAAGAATATCAATTACCCCAAACTTTTCTATTGAAACAGAAAGTAGATTTTCAACCTCCAGAATATTTCTGATATCACAAGCCACAGGAAGCACCTCTCCCCCGGTTTCTTTTCTCAGCTCTTCGGCAGTCTTTTCCAAGACCTCCAATTTTCTACTGGCTATTATCACTTTGGCACCCAGATCCAGAAAATATTTACTCATGGACCTTCCAAGACCGGTTCCTCCTCCGGTAACCAGAATTACCTTGCCTTTAAGTGAGCCTTCTTTTAACATTGGTTGATTGTACATATCAGATTGTTTTAGAGCTTTTAAATGATTAAGATGAAAGTTTAAAAATAAAATTTTGTTATTACATTTTCGGATTTTTTACTTATCTAATTTGTTTTTGTATTTTAACACGAACTACTAATTAGCTTTTATTAAATAAATATGTAACTGCTGATTGAAGTATACCTGATTTAGCTTTACTTGGTTATTAATGATTCCATATAATAAACCTTTCATTATTGGAAAGGAACTAGAATATATACGTCAGGCTGTAGAAAGCGGAAAGATTTCCGGAGATGGGAAGTTTAGTAAACTTTGTCAGTCTTTCCTTGAAAAAAGGTTTGGCTTTGGAAAAGTACTCCTGACAAGCTCCTGTACAGATGCGCTGGAAATGGCTGCAATTCTTCTTGACATCTCAGAAGGTGATGAAGTGATTATGCCTTCCTTTACCTTTGTATCTACTGCAAATGCATTTATATTAAGAGGAGCTAAAATTGTTTTTGCAGATATAAGACCGGACACTCTTAATATTGATGAAAGTACGATAGAAGCTCTGATTACTCCGCGAACAAAAGCTCTGGTAATAGTTCACTATGCCGGCGTTTCGTGTGATATGGGAAAAATATCAGCTATCATCCAAAAACACTCTATTGCATTAGTGGAAGATGCCGCTCTGGCTATCAACTCCTATTATAGAGGAAAAGCCCTGGGTTCTTTTGGACAGCTTAGTACCTTGTCATTTCATGAAACAAAAAATATTATCGCAGGAGAAGGAGGTGCTTTAATCATTAATGACCCTCAGTATTTTGAACGTGCTGAAATTATAAGAGAAAAAGGCACCAACAGGGCGAAACTATTTCGGGGAGAGATCAACAAATATGAATGGGTAGATATAGGATCATCCTATTTACCATCTGAAATTATTGCTGCTTTTCTTTATGCCCAGCTTGAAAATATGGATACTATAATTAAGAAAAGGGTAACTCTCTGGAATCAATACTTTCAAAAACTTAAACCTCTGCAGGACTTATCAGTAGTTACATTACCTATACTATCAGAAGGAGCAACAATGAATGGACAATTATTCTATCTTTTATGTAAAGATGAAAAGGATCGTAATAATTTGCTTGAATTTCTGAATCAACAAAAGATCAAAGCTGTTTTTCACTATCTGCCTCTACATCTAAGTCCATTTTATATAAATAAACATGATGGGAGATCTCTTCCTGTAACCGAATCAACAAGCGATCGTTTAATCCGCTTACCTTTGTTTTACGAGATGAAAGACGAAGAACAAAATTATATCATTACAAAGATTTTTGATTTCTTTAAGATAAATCGTTAAGCCCTGCTTATTTTGGCCAGGACAAAAAATTTTACAAAATTTTTAAAACACCAGAATACCATATGAAAAAACAAATTATCGGGATCCTCATTACATGCACAGCATTTTCCTGTGTAACGAAAAAGAAATTTGATGATCTAAACGTAAGGAAGTCTGCTCTGGAAGCTGAGAAATCGGAATGTGATGGATTATTAAAATCTGCTCAGGCCCTGAATACAAAGTACTCAATAGACCTTGACAGCCTTGCAAAGGAACGAAGGAGACTTATAGAGGACACTACTCAGACAGGAATTGTTTTAAGAAAAACTCAACGCAATTATAATAATCTGAATGATACCTACGAGCAACTGTTAAGAAATCACGACCGACTGCAGTCTCAAAGCTCTTCTGATATAGACAGAATGAGTAAGGATCTTTCCAGAAGAGAAAAAGATCTTTTTGAAACTGAGAAAAAAGTAAATGAGCTTCAGGCGAACCTTCAGGAAAGAGAAGCTAAAGTTAAGGAGCTTGAAAGAGTGATGGCAGAAAAAGACAAAGCTGTAACAGATCTGAAAAATAAGGTGAGTAAAGCCTTGCTTTCATTTAAGGAAAGCGACTTATCTGTAAATGTAAAAAACGGGAAAGTATATGTATCTCTCAGCGAGCAGCTTTTATTTAAATCCGGCAGCACTGATGTAGATAAAAAAGGTGTGGATGCTTTGAAAAAATTAGCCGATGCACTGAAGGATCAAAATGACATCAACATATTGGTAGAAGGTCATACCGATGATGTCCCAGTATCAAAAGGTACCGGAGGAATAAAGGACAACTGGGATCTGAGCGTATTAAGAGCTACTGAAATCGCGCGTATTCTGGGTACTTCAGGAATTAATCCAAGAAGAATTGTAGCTTCAGGAAGATCAGAATATTCCCCTGTAGCTGAAGGCAAATCTGCTGATGCGCGGCAAAAAAACAGGAGAACAGAAATCATATTATCTCCAAAACTTGATGAATTATTCCAAATACTGGAGAATAACTAATAATCATATTGTTCACAGAACTAAAAAGCTCCGGATCTCCCGGGGCTTTTTTTATTTCCCCCTACTAAAGAATCAAAAACTCCAATTATTCTCAATCCTCAAACTATTTAGAAAAATTCTAATTATTATTTGGAACAAGTCTAATTAAATAAGTATATTTGTATAGTAGATCAATGGAAGCAACACAAACATATTTAAAAGAGATTTTTGCAACAGCTCATGGAGCTGTTTATCAATGCGATAAAGAGGGAAATTTCCTCCTCGACTTTGCAGGACAAACCTCATCTTTTAAATTTCCCTGTTTCTTTGCACTTCGTAAGCGTGTAAATCAGATTGATCTTGCAAAAATGCTTTCGAATCCGGATACTTCATCTGATATTGAAATTATTTGTCCATGCGGAAGCAATCGCGTATTCGTCCTTAACACTTTGGAAATCATCCAACTAAAAGAAATATTAAACGGAGCCAAGGTAATGATGGAGTTGAACAGTATACTTTTTGAAAGACTTTATCGCGTAGCGGTTTAATTTTTTCCTCTCAACTTTTGTTTTTGTAATAAGATTAATTTACCTTGACCTCCTGGGTAAACTAAATTTCTTTTGCCCCGTTTTGAAATTATACCCTCTGTAAAAGTTAAAGAAGAGATTATGAGAGACATAGTAAGACAAAAAACATCACTTACTGAGGAAGTTGAAATCATCCTCAACGAACAAATAAAATTAGAAGCAAAAGCTTCAGCATTATATCTTGCGATGGCCTCATGGTGCGATCAGCATGGATTTTTATACAGCTCGGAATTTTTCTACAAACAATCCGGAGAAGAAAGAGACCACATGCTTAAAATCTTCAAATATGTAAATGATGTTGGAGGAAAAGCATTCTCGCCTGAAGTAGCTGGTATTCCTCAGGATTTCGAATCATTAAAATCTGTTTTTGTAGGAGGTTTGGAACAAGAAATTGCAAATACACAAGCATTAAACAGAGTTGTTGATCTTTGCTATAAAGTTAAGGATTATACCACAGCTCATTTTATGCAGTGGTTTCTGAAAGAGCAAATAGAGGAAGAGTTCATCTTCAGAAGAGCTCTGGAACTATTTGAAGTTATAGGAGAAGAAGGTGTTGGAACTTACATGATTGACAAAAAGATTCCGGATATTAAATACACGCACGAATAGTTAAAAAATATTAAAAAAATAAGGAGTGGTTTTGAATCACTCCTTATTTTTTTCTTCCCCTTCATGAATCTCCTCTAACAATCCGGCCGATTTTGGCACATCCATAAAAAAATGCCAGGAATTTTCTGGCTGTACACAAACTACTGGCCCGAGTTTACATCTATCGGTACAACCCGTCTTAATTACTGCTAAGTTCCTTAGTTTATGCTCTTTTATTAATCCTTTGAGACTTTTCTGGATCAGCTTCCCCCTTTTTTTCTTGCATTTGCTGCCAGTACATACATAAAATATTTTTTCCGGTTTCTTGGGCTCTTTACTCATACCTAAATTTACTGCGTTAAGCTTTATGTATCAACACTAAATTATGAATAAAGATTTTATTCTGATTCATCTTTCCTTTTATCTGAAGCATAATCACCATTATAGCCCATTTCAAACCTTGTTCAGGGATTTATTTATTTTCATTAACTTTCAGAATGATTTATATAATAATGGGTGTTTCCGGATGCGGAAAAACTACGATTGGCAAGTTACTTTCATCACAACTAAACCTTCCATTTTTTGATGGCGATAATTTTCACCCGGAGAACAACATCCAAAAAATGTCATGCGGAATTCCTCTGACAGATGAGGACCGATTACCATGGTTAACCAGCATCTCGGAGAACTTAAAAAAATGGGAATTGACAGGAGGAGCAGTATTAGCCTGTTCTGCTTTAAAAGAAGATTACAGGCAAATATTATTATCCACCAGCACACCTGTAACATGGATATTTCTGGATGGCCATATGGACATCATTAAGCAACGATTAGATAACAGAGAAGGACATTATATGCCATCTACCTTATTAATTTCTCAGCTTGGTCTGCTGGAAAGACCTCAATATGGCATTCATGTGGATGTATCCTCTACTCCCAATTTGATCGTTCAGGAAATTTTAAAGAAATTGAAAGCATGAATTCATTAGCACAATTTGGAGTAGTCGGACTTGGAGTGATGGGCAAAAGCCTTGCTCTTAACCTTGCTGAAAAAGGAATTAACATATCTGTATTTAATAGACATTTATCAGGTTCGGAAGAAAACATTGCTGTTAATTTCGTGAAAGAACAAAGCACCAAAGGTTGCATATTGGGTTTTGATGACCTTAAGGCTTTTGTTGCTTCTCTTGAGAAACCCAGAAAAATCTTATTAATGATTCAGGCTGGTTCTGCTGTTGATCAACAACTAGATCAGCTGGTACCATTGCTAGATAAAGGTGATATCGTTATTGACGGAGGTAACTCCTTTTATAAGGACACGAACAAAAGAACAAAACAGCTTAATGAGTCAGGAATTCATTTCATTGGTGCAGGTATTTCCGGAGGAGAAGAAGGAGCTCGCAAAGGCCCTTCAATAATGCCTGGAGGAGATAAAGATGCTTATGAGAAAATAGCTGACTATTTAAATCTTATTGCTGCGAAAGATAAATCGGACAAACCCTGTATTTCCTATATTGGACCAGAAGGTTCTGGTCATTTTGTAAAAATGGTACACAATGGAATAGAATATGCAGAAATGCAGATCTTAGCTGAAGTTTACTTCTTGATGAGGTCCTATTTAAAGTACACACCAGACAAAATAGCTGATACATTTACTGAATGGCAAAATGATGGCTTGAGTAGCTATCTTCTTGAAATCACCATTGACATACTCAGAAAAACAGAAGATGGAGAACTGATCTTAGATAAGATCCTTGACAAGGCAAAACAAAAAGGAACTGGCGGCTGGTCCACAACTGCAGCAATGGATATCGGTGTTCCCTTCTCAACCATCTCTGAAGCTGTTATGGCCAGAGCCCTTTCATCTATGAAAGAAATTAGAATTAAAGCTTCAACAGTTTACAATACCGAAAGTAAAGACAAATTACCAGCTGATAATTTTATTCAGAGTCTGAGAAACACGTACCAGGCAGCTAGAATTATCAATCATGATACGGGATTTAACCTTTTAAGTGAAGCTTCTCACCAATTTAACTGGAATCTTGAATTAGGAGAAATTGCAAGAGTCTGGACCAATGGATGTATTATTCGATCTGAACTAATGGAAAAAATCTCTCAAATATTAAAATCAGAAAAATCAATATTATTAGCCTCCCCATTTGTAACTGTATTAAATAATACAGCAAAAGATTTCTCCACAGTGGTTTCTTCAGGTTTAATGAATGGTATCCCTCTACCGGTACTCTCATCTGCTTTAAATTACTTTTTAGGAGTAAAGACTGCCAACTCTGGCGCTAATCTGATTCAGGCTCAACGTGATTATTTTGGTGCACATACTTATGAAAGGATAGACGCTCTTAACAAGCAGTTTCATACTATCTGGAAAAGCTAATAGAATAACTTATTTCAAAAAGGATTCCTCATACTGTCAATTAAGGTAAATAGTAAGAAATAAAGCCTGAAGTTAAAGAGGTTTGCACCACGGTGTTAAATGAAGAGAAGTATAAAACGGCATTGTTACCATTACAAAGAAAGGAAATTAAAGGAAGAAAACATTTTCAGAAATCACATCAATAGTTTCAAAACAAAATCTCTATGCAACACAGGAAGTGACTTAACGAATGTGGATTTTTACACCGATACCACAACAACTAACTCCTTAAAAGATCACCAAGCAACACTTAGTGTCATAACAACATATAATGAATTATTATACTTATAAAGAAACAATAAACCAAAAATTAAACAGTCTTATATAACATAATACTTTCATTAACTATTAACATACATTCGTTAATCCAAAACACACTTTCATTAACTCATAAAATTCATCTGGCAGAATAATCCATTAAAATCAATGCCTTACCTTCCTCAGGGTTTCAATTATTTATCCACACTTTACACACCTCAATTGTTTGATAGCCCGCATTTTACTAAATTGTATACATTATATTTTACAATTAGACCTCCAGATTAATTATCAGCTTAATCTAAATTCTCCCAAAATTGAAAAGATTTGTATTAAAACTTATTACAACCATTTGCCTGATAATTTTAATAAATGACGGATTTGCTCAGATACAGGTAGATTTTGATACATTCACACCAGGTGACTCCTGCAAAAGCAGAACTGTACAGTTCGATGCTTCATCTTCAACAGGGCCTATTTCTTCTTATCAATGGGAATTTAAAAACAAAACTACAGGTGCCAGCCTGGGTGTTGGAACAGGGAAAAACATTACTAAAAATTTCCTGACTCCGGGTTTATATGAGGCCACACTTATCATTTCAGGCGGAGGTGCTACTTTAACTAAGTCCGTAGATATAAGAGTCTATCAACAACCTCAGGTAGACTTTACTTCTGATGTTCAGGAAGGATGTCTTCCTCAGAAGATAAATTTCATTGACAAAAGCAACGCCGGAGATGGCATTATCACTAAATGGGAATGGAATTATAATGATGGAAAAAAAGACATATTCACCACTGCTACAAACCCATCTCATGACTATATTGCCAGCGGAAGTTACACACCTACCTTAATCATCACAAACAGCTTTGGTTGCACCAATTCGTTACCGAAAGACAAGTTCATAACGATTTATGATAAAATAACACCTGCCTTCCTCTCTACAAACAACTATAGTTGCACCGCACCTCACACTGCTACCTTTGAAAATTTATCTCCCATAGATGGAAGATTCAATTATACATGGGATTTCGGAGATGGAACTTCATTAGACTCCAATGATCCTTTTATAAATCATGAATATGAAACACCCGGAATATACAGCATAAAACTCACCGCCAAAAATGCTCCAGGCAATTGCAGTGCATTTGTACAAGGCACAGGAGTAAAAAATGTGTATATAGGAAAACCGGCTGCCGACTTTGATATTGCTTCAAAACTATGCCTTGGAACGTCGACATACATTTATCCAAAAGCAGATACAACAGGAATAAGTAATGAAGGTAAATGGTTCTTTGAAGATGACAATTCCGTTTATAACAACAAAACAGGTTACCATACCTTTAAAAAAGAAGGTAAATGGAAGGTCAAATATGTTACATTTAATACCTATTCCGGCTGCTACAGTGATACCGCGATAAAAGAAGTAGAGATACTACCTATCCCTACTGCAGACTTCACACCTGATATACCAAACGGTTGCCAGCTACCTCATCTTGTTACCTTTACCAACCTCAGTAATAATGGAAGCATGTACGAGTGGAACTTCGGAGACGGCACTCTCCCTCTTATAACCACTGACCTTTCTCCTGTCAGCAAAAGTTACAATGCATTCTCAACCTATACTGTGCGTTTAAAAGTTACCAATGATGCCGGTTGTAGCGCCACTAAAAATTACAATTACATAAGAATACAAAAGCCATCTGTAGATATCACCGTAAACCCCATTGAAGGTTGCATGCCGCTTACAATCAACATCAAAGCGAAGCCTACCTCTAATGACCCTGCGGTAAAATATGTTTACGATTTTGGTAATGGCAAAACCGATACCGTTTCTGTTGATCAGCATTCAGGTACATATCCTGTACAAGGATCATTTACTGTAAAGGTTAAGATGATTACCAATCAGGGATGTATTGCAGAATCTACCGGTAAAACAGTCACAGTTAATGAATTCTGTGATGATGATGGAGGCGGTGGCGGCGGAGGAGGTGGTGGCGGTGGTGGCCCTATTGGAGTAGCAAGAAGTACTGACTGCAATCAGAAGTACACCTTTACCTTTAATGATACAACATCAAATGCAACGGTCATATCCTGGGATTTTGACGGGACAATTATCAACAGTGCCTCCAACCCGATTACCTATACATTTCCTGACAATACAGGAAATAAAAAATTCATGGTAACAGCAAAACTTGAGGATCTCACTTCAGGCAACATTATTGAACATAAAAAAAGAATAACGGTAGTTGATGAAAAAGCTAACTTCATTCCGGATATACTGGATATCTGCAAAGGACTAACCGTTAAATTCAATACGACAGGAATTGACTCCAGCAATATCAGCAAATACACATGGGATTTTGGAGACAGCACTGCCAGAAAAGTTATAAATAATACACTCAACTATAAAAATTATGGCACTTATCTCAATGGCAATACAAGCTATGTTTATAAAGATACCGGTGTCTTTTATCCCAAGCTAATTATAGAAGATAAATTCGGATGCAAAGACTCTCTTCAATATCCTTTGCCAATTGTTGTAAATGGTCCTAAAGCTTACTTTACAATTGATACTGCTACTTTCTGTAAAGGTAAATTTTCAGTTGCATTTACTGACAGCTCAAAAGCAAATGGCTTAACCCCCATTCACCAATGGAAATGGGATTTTGGAGATGGCACCTCATTAACATCCTCTGAAGACACCATAGTAAGCCACCAATACAATAACACTAGCTACTATAGAAATTATAAAACAAGCCTCACCATCACTGACACCCTTGGATGTACAGATAAATACGAGCGAAATGTTACATCTTTCGTCCCCAGAGCGAGTTTTTACACTAATGATACATTACGCTGCGGAAAGTTCAATATTTCATTTACTAATAACTCTTCAGCATATGTATCCAATTACAATCAATACACCTGGAAATACGGGAACGGCAAGACTTCAACAGGCTATAGCGGAAGTACAGTTTTTTCAGATACCGGAAAATTTACTATAACTCTGATAGTTAAGGATGATGGAGGCTGTATAGATTCTGTTACCAAAAGCAACTATATAAAACTTGTTAAACCCGTTGCGGATTTTGAAGTAGGAAGCGATACAGCGAAATGTATAGGTACATTCTCTCTTCCGTTTACAAGTACTTCTACATATGGTAAAACCTATCAATGGGATTTTGGAGATGGGGAAGTTTCATCAACAGATAAAATTGAAGTTAGCCATTTTTATAAAAATGCAGATATATATACAGTACAACTTATCGTAACAGGCTTAGACGGATGTAAGGATACAACAAGTAAAGAGATCAAAATAAAAGGACCTAATGGTACTTTAAAAATAGATGATTATTATATCTGCAAAGGAGAACCTTATACATCAAAAATTACAGGCAAAAATATTAAAGATTACTTCTGGGATTTCGGAGACCTCTCCCCTACTTCCAATTTATCCAAAAAAGATTCAGTAAGCCACTTTTATGAATTGCCTGGCAAATACCTTCCCAATATTATCCTTCTTAGTCCAGAAGGATGCCAGATCACTCTTTCAGCAGAAGACTCTGTTTATGTAGATGATATTAATGCTGGTCCGGATGCAAACATTGAATGCGGAGACACCCATACAATGTTAAAAGGAAGTGCTGCCCTGAACATACCAGGTAATTACTATTGGGAAGGACCGCTAGGAGCTGATTATATTCCTGACCATACAAGTCTGATCACCCAGACAAATATTACCGGAAAATATATTCTCAGGTTAAAAGATAATCTTTGTGCTATTACTGATACGGTAGAAGTAACCTCTTCCGGAATTGTACCTACTGCATCTGCAGGAAGTGACAAGAAACTGGACTGTATTAGTGGCACCTCAATTCTGGATGGAGGTACGACTACTACTGATACGAGATTTAAATGGACCGGCCCCTCAGACGCTTTATTTTCACCTCATGACTCTATTGCTGTTCCTTCGGTTAATAAAGAAGGGCAATATATTTTAACTGTTATCCAAAAGTATTGTACAAAAACGGACACCGTGATTATCAGTAAATGCTCTCTTACACCTACCGATACGACAATAAAAATATGTGCTAATATTCAAGGAACTCCTAATCAGTTTAATTCCTTCAACCTAACAGACCTTGACAATCAAGTTATAGGCTCTGTAAGCTCTTCTGTCACCTGGTTTGAAGACAGTCTTTTTGTAAGACAGACTGGAACTCCTCAAGCAAGTACACTTATCAATGACAGTAGCTTTTATGCTAAAATTACAAGCACCGATGGAACTGAGATTGGAAGAGCTAAAGTAAAACTGGAAGTTTATCCTTTTGTACAGGTTGATTTTCATGATATCCCTTTTACATGTGAAAGCTCAGATACAATTGAAATCACAGGCATTACTCCTTTGGGTGGAACCTTTACCGGAGTAAACACTTTACCTGAAGGCAAATTTATCCCTCCAGCACTGGAAGGAGACTACCTTGTTCAATACAAATTTACCAGCATTTATGGATGCTCCGATTCCCTTTTCAAAACAGCTACGGTAATCGAAGTACCTTCTCCGCCGATAGTGACAGACACAATAGTATATTGTCAGACTATAGATATCTTGCCACTAATAGAGGCTACCCCTAAGGCAGGTAATACTTTAACCTGGTATCAGGATAATAACACACAAGATTCTATCACTCAACCTGTAGCAGGCAGAACGGTTTCCACTATTATCTATTACGTAAGCCAAAAAAACTTCCTTTGCGAAAGTGAAAGGGCAAAAATCACAGTTATAGCCGATACAACACCAGTAGTGCAACCTGTTTCTCTGCTTGATCCTATTTGTCAGGGATTCACCAGAACCCTCACCACAACAGGTCTTTCTGGTAGCAGTTACTATTGGGAGCTTTCTGGGGGAAATGAATTAACTATCACACCTTCTGTCTCAGATACATTATATATAATTGCAGGGACAGAAAATATAACAGGAAAAATTCAGGAAACTTCAGATAGAGGATGTAAGAGCGACACCGGATATTTCAACATTCAGGTTGACTTATTGCCTACCCCTTCTGCTGTGGGAGGATCAACTGAAGACACATTATCCTATTGCATAGTTCAGACTAATAAAACACTTAATGGTAATACTCCCATTATCGGAACAGGGAAATGGAATATTAATAAAAACACTGACAATGCAATTATAGATACCTCTTTGCCTGAATCTTTGATTTCAGATTTTGAGGACATCAAAGATACTATTATTGCAACCTGGAAAATTACTAATGGAGTCTGTCCGGTAAGTCAGGCTACAGTAACAGTACTCCCGGTGCAGGCATATTATCCGGAAGTAACCTTAGATCCGATGCCTCCTGTGTGCGAGGGCAGTATAGTTACATTTAAAGCCAATCCAGGACAGGCTTCAGGAGATCACCCCAAATACAGTTTTTATAATGAAAACCATCAGTTATTAAGTGGTAATGACTCTATCAATACATTTACAACAAGTATAATATCTGACCTAAAAGTCTATGCTAAGATCAAATCAGATTATCATTGTCTGTATACTGATACCGACACTTCCAATCTTGTTTACCAGAAAGCATATGAACACCCTATAGCTCAGATAGCTAAAAATTATGACACTATATGTATCAACAGAGGTCCTGTAATTCTTAATTATAAAAAGAACACCACAAAGGACACCTACTATGAGTGGCATTCTACTAATACCACAGAAGAGCTTTCCGGATCCTCTGTGTACTTAAATTCTCCCGAGGCTTCAGGAACTTATAGTTTGAAAGTTTTTAATTCTTACTGTCCTCCTGCTTTTGATTCTGTATCTATTAAGATATATGAGCAGCCTGAGATTTCATTTACTGAAACTATTTTGAATGTTGATTACCATCCGGAAAAACTGGTAGAACTCCCTCTTGTTATTAAACCACTTAACTACGATACAATTAATCATATTACCTGGACCCCTGCGGAATTTCTGGGATATTATGACAACGGGTCTTTCTCTCCTTTAACCTATAATACCTTTGAAAAAAAACCATACTATATAGCACAAGATCAGGAAATGGTTAAGACTTATGAAGTCATTGTATACAATGGTCCTAAAGGAAAAGGTTGCGAAGCTACCGCAGAGATCAGCATTAATAATTACATTCCTGTAAACATTCCCAATATTTTCTCACCCAATGGAGACGGGCTTAATGACTATTGGATACTGAGGGGATTAGCAAAATATCCTAAAACCACAGTAAAAGTATTTAACAGATGGGGAAATATTTTATACGAAAATCATGACGGATATAAGCAACCTTGGGATGGGACTTCAGCAGGTGCTAAAGTTCCTTTCGGCACCTATTACTATGTTGTAGAATTCCTTGGAAGTGAAGACCAAAGCGACTACTCAGCTAGTGGATGGGTAGTAGTAATGGAATAATATAAGTAAAAACAATTGTACTTGAATATTAAAGTTAAATATCAACTCCTCTTATTTCTGTTCATAACTATACCTGCTATATGTTATGGTCAGCAAAGAATACATTTTACCCAATACATGGTTAATCAGTATGTATTGAACCCTGCAATCGGAGGTGTAAGCGGAGATCTTGAAATGGCCGTGGGATACAGAAAACAATGGGTTAACTTTAATGGTGGACCAGAGAGTTATTATTTTAGCGGTCACCTTCCTATAAAACTCAGGAAGAAACCTTCTCTAAAGACTAAAGCTTTTCCTTTTCATTCTGCAGGAACTTTCATATACAAAGACGTTACCGGACCTATCAGCAAAACCTCTGCTCTTGCCTCCTATAGCTACAATATCCCTGTGTTTAAAGATTTCAGGCTTGCATTAGGACTATTTATGGGCGTCTTGCAAATCAATCTTGATCAGAGTAAGCTTAAGTTTGATCAGGGCGGTGAAGTACTTAGGTTTAATAACAAGACTATGCCAGATGCCAGTTCTGGTCTGTGGTTTTATAATCCAAGATTTTTCTTAGGAGCATCAGTGAATCAGCTGTTCATGAACAGACTGAACTTTTATAATGACTTCGGATATATGGTTTATCATTATTATCTGACTTCAGGCTATAAAATTCCTCTGGGGTATGAGATTGACAGGAATTCAAACTACAACTTTTATCTGATACCATCATTTATGTTGAAATATGGAGGAACGGGTACTCCTCCATCATTAGATCTGAATCTGAAAATAAGATACAGAGATATACTCTGGACAGGTGGTTCTTATCGTGTAAGAGATTCATTTTCTTTCCTTGCCGGAATGCTGTTTCATTCGAAAAAAAACGGAGTATTTGAAGTCGGATACTCCTATGATTATACTATAAGCAAAATAAACCACTACACATCGGGCAGCCATGAGATTATATTGAAATACAATTATAAGTTAAAACGTCAGATCCCATGTCCTGACAATTTTTGGTAATCATTGAAACTTTTGAACAATTAAACACACAATAAACAAACCATGAAAAAAGCATGTACTCTTATTTTGTTTACCTTGCTGGTTCAGCTTTGCTACGCGCAAGGTGACGAACCAAGGGTCCGACAATATAATATCGGACAAGCATTTACATCTATTACACTTGATCCGGTTGGAAATGTCTGGGCGGGGACCAAAAATGCAGGTCTCTGGAAACTGAACCGGGACTCGATAGGTGAAACACCAAGACCATTAAGCCTCTACACCTCTCAGGGATTAACCAACTATACCATACAAACCCTGACTGCCAATAATCAAGGTGGCCAGATAAGACTCTGGGCAGGAGTCAGAGGCACAGGGTCTTCTTCTGTTGGAGGTGGTATCTATGTGTACAATGATGGCAACACCACTCCCAAAATTCTCAGAAATGAGAGAAACAAGTACATCGCAAGAAAGATGAACCTCATTTCCGTCAAGTTTGACGGAACTCCAAGCAGAAACCCAATGGCACTTGCATCAGATCCAAATGGGGGAATTTGGGCTGCACATGGATATCATGACTTGACTGTTTTGAGCACCGGAGTTACTATTATAGATCCGATTACAGGATTTCCCTTTTATCAGGATAAAGCAGGATATTATTTAACACCTGGAGGCTTGGGTTACAAAGCACCAAATAAAAATGTTTTTGATAATCTTTCAATGTTACATATGCCCTACCCTGCTTATACGATTAATACTCCATTAAACTTAACTGCAGGAACGCGCCAGTGCGTATCTGTCGGATGCGGACATGATGAAACATGGATGGGATTCGGAACTTATGAAGTAGATGTTGAAGAGTCAGGGGGAGGAACGAGATTTTCAGGAATTGCAAGATTCAGCTATGCCGGGGCACTACTGGGATACATTGATGGTTCCAATACACCTGAACTACCTTTTACAAATACATTTGCAAGCCCGAGAGCAATTGCAATTCATTGGCAAAAAACAGGAGATCCGTGGATTGGCTTTAATGGAAACAAAGGATTTGCTGTTCACCAAAACCATGTTTATACAAATGCGCAATGGGTGTATGTAGACAAGCTTCAGTATTATGATACAGCTAGTGGTACGAATCTTCCTTCCAGATTATTACCTAACGGAATCAGAATCAATTCAGATGCTCCTCATGCGATTTCAAGTGCAGGACAAAGAGTATTCATAGGCACTGTGGATGGTCTGCTTGTATACAAAGGAGAAGGTGATCTCAAACAAGACTCTTCCTACATTCTGATTACAACTGAAGAGGGTCTATCTTCCAACAACATTAAAGGTGTGGCGGCTTCATCAAGATACATTTATGCAGCAACTGATGATGGAATCAATGAAATATTTCTGCCTTCGGATCTGATCGTCTTCCATGTGAAAGATAAGGACAACCCGAGTAAAGAAGATAATAATAACTATGAAACTATAGCATCATTAACCAGCAGAGACAATCTGAACATCAGGTTCAATGAAAATGATCTTCCAATGATGGCAGCGGACGGCACAACTTCGACAGTATTCAGGTACAACACCGCCGACTTTGAAGGATTCTATTCAAATAAATACCAATTTGGATTTGGAGGAGACTACGAAAACAGAGACACTAACCAATTCGGAAGTTTCCACTTAAAACCGAAAAATTTATATACAGAAGAAAATCCGGGTTATGTAGACTTTATATACAGACATCCAACTTACATTGCAACCTTTGATCCTGAAAAAAAGCGGTCAGGACCTTTTATTTACAATAAGTAAAAGAGGCGTTATTGGCAATTTTGACTTCAGGCATAACATGAGAATTGTACTTCCTCCGGTAATGATGGTTCATGGAATCTGGAGCAGTATCCAGTCTTTCAAAGTAATGGAAAACAAGCTGCTTGAATCTAAGCAATATAAGCCATTTCAGGTACAGAGAATTTTTCATGAAAACCCCGTACATCCGGAACCTCGTTTCTGGGCCCCAGAACAAACATATAAGATTCCTGAAGGAATAGACAAATTACTTTCCAATTGTAGTGCAAATGGTCTTTCGGCAGGAAGAGTTGACGTTCTGGGACACAGCAGAGGCGGTATGATGACAAGGTTATATATCCAAAGTCAAGGTGCTGTTTACAGAGACGATGTAAATAAACTAATTACATTCAACACTCCTCATGCCGGTTCCCAACAGGCCAACTGGGTTTGCGATCCAAGGGTGATTACTATTTACAGAAGAGCACTTCTCAATTTGCCTATTACATTGGCTGCCGATAGCCTAAAGTGGTATGCCATTCATTTCGGACTTATAGGTAATGAATATGAACATGACAATGGCCGTATTGAAGTATATAATGATGATGTGAATGGCGCCTGGCAGTTACGAGTAAATGACCCTATGGTAAAAGAAATTCTCAATGGAGACAGTCGATTGAATGACACCATATTTAAACATGCTATCCAGACTGTCCACAGATTCGAATGGTCTTTTCTTGATCTTAACGATGAAGGATTGTCTTCCAGCAAAAAGGTTAATGCACTACGTCGTGCAGTTCTTTTATATAATCCCGCTCTTTTTAACTCTGCAGCAACAGGAGCTGGAGTTGGAATTGATTTATTTCTGAAACATCTTTTCAATGGAGAATACAGTGATGTTATCGTACCTGTTACCAGCCAGCGAGGAGGTTTGTCAAGCCCATATTTCACAGACATGGCGCAACTTTATCCTGGAAGAAGTATAGCTCACAGTAATAGTGCGGGAGCAAGCGTAGTAGAAGACTATTTTGTAATTGAAAGAGCTTTGGAGTTTTTAAAGGAACCGACCTCCTACTTATTCCAGACATCAGGTTCTTCGCCCTCTTTCACAAAAGACGCATTCTTTAAAGATGACAACACTCCTCTGAAATATGATTTCCTACCATTTGTCCCGGGAAACAATGGAACTGATAACAACGCAAGAAAGTCATCAAAGAGGTTAGCCGCACAGGAAAATACTCCGGAAAATTCCTTTATTCTTATCGACCCGTCACAAAGAGATCTGAGTAAAAACATTGGTGACTCTATAACATACACGGTTACTTATGGAAAGAATGTAAAACATCTCTTAATGTTTTATGAGGGAGTTAATTCAAATTCCAGCTATAGCGAATATAAGGTAGCAGATAGTGTAAATCTTGAAACGACATTTACCTTCCCTGTTCCTAAAGAAGAATTAAATCAGTTTCTTGTTACTGCTTACGGATACAGTGATCTGACTTTAATATCCAAGGACACAACTTTATTGTATGTAAATAAATCTACAACACTGAAAGCTGACAGTATTATTATAGTTGGTCCTGAAAAGTTTTTAAACCTTAAAAACGGTGAGCAGGAAAACTATAAAGTATTTGGGTATTTTAATGATGGAATAACAAGAGATATCACCTATTCAAATGATATTGCATATCTGAAAAGAAATGCGGATATCATTGATGTGGATCAAAAGGGAATTATTAAAGGTACTAAAGAAGGCCTTACCTCATTTATTGTTAAATATGACAATCAATTTGACTCCATTCTTGTAAATGTCATCAAAAACACAACCGTTGCACAGACTTATCTTTTCAACTTTAAAGGTGAGTTAAATAAGCTTACCAGTGAAGTTAATCTCAGCTGGGAAACTTTCCAGGAGTATAAGACCAAGCTTTTCAGAGTTGAAAGAAGCAACAATGGAATTTCATTTGACTCCATTGGTTTTGTAAATGCAGGAGGAACTCAGGTTGAAGGAGCTCAGTATAATTTCTCAGATCCAGCTTTTTCGGGTAAAAATATATACTATCGCCTGAAACTGATTGACTCTACAGGAAAAGAAACATACAGTAATAAAATCAAAATAGCTCAGGAGCCCGTTGTAAGTGCCATTACTCCAAATGCATCAGAAAGTAAATCGGGGCTCATTATCTTCCCGAACCCGGTAAGTTCTGGAAAAGTTGACATGGAGTTTAATTCAAAATCAAAGGATTCTCATGGTATCCTTACCATCACTGATTTAAATGGAATCAAGGTTTTCGAAAGAAAAGTAAATATTGAAAATGGTTTAAACAAAATGAATATTACCATTCCATCTTCAATTATTCCAGGGATATACATAGTTGACATAAAAGCTCAGAATAATAATTACAGATCCAAGCTAGTGATTGCTTATTAGGCAAACTCTAATTAAATATAAAAAGCCCCCGACAAGTCGGGGGCTTTTTATTTAATACTCCCCTTTAAACTTTCAGCCTTAAATATTATCCTTCTTCAACATCAGGTATGACCTGTCAGATTTCATAAAACCAAGCTTCTCATACAATTTTAATGCCCTGGCATTATAGGGCAGCACCTCTAATTCCATTGCCACAAACTCTATATCTTTTCTTTCCTTGAGATATTTTACATAATCTGTTGAAATGCCTTTTCCTCTGTATTCTGGTATAATATAAAGCTCATCTATATTCAAGATCAATCCTCCGTATTCATTGCTATAAAAATTAACTATGACGCAATAGCCCACAATTTTATTTCCATCATTAAAGATCGTTATTAAACCATAATCAGGATGTTTTTCAAAAGCTTCAAAAGTTTTGTATATCTGTTCTTCAGTTTTGCTTTTCCCGGAAGGGTCGACATTATAAAAATCCTGAATCATTGACACAACCATAGTTCTGTCTGCATCTTCAAATTTTCTGTAATTAATATTCATAAAAACTTACCCATAAATACTCTTTAATATTAATTTAATCTGCAGGGAAATTTAGTATTTTTTTTAAAGAACATTCTGTTATTCTCTAATGAGAATGGCAGATACAATCTCATACCTAAAAAGTAAACACAAATTTTAGTTATTTTTTACAATTTCTTTATTTTAAATTAGGGTGCTTTATGAATTAACCTCACTTAACACTACATCAACAGTGACCATCATAAAATACATTGCGCTCCTTCTTTTCTTCTCTCCCATAGTTTATGCTCAGACATTTACTAATAATTCAACAGTAAGTATTGCTGCTAATGGCACCACTCCTAACTTTCTTTCAAATCCAATAAATGTAACCGGATTACCTGATATAGACGGAACTTTATTCGGACTAGAGGAAGTTGAAATAACATTCAATACGGAACAATTCACCAGAATGGAGCTTTTCCTTGTTTCGCCTAACGGTCGTATCGTTGAGCTAAGCAATATTCGTAATGGGGACGGAAACGTTTCAGGAACATTTAAATTTAATATGAATCCTGCCAATCCTGAAATCCGATTTTGGAATGCAACATCCACTACCTCCGCAACATTCTTACCCATGGCAAGTTTAAATTCTGTCAATGACGGAACAAGTCCGAACGGCCAATGGAGATTATTAGGTAGAATAGCTAATTTTTTCTCTTTTGAAACCAATCAGATTACAAGCTGGAGCATTAAATTCGGCACTAACAACATTAAGCCCGCTGCATCCAACGACGATTGCTCTGGCGCAATAAGTCTGGTAAATTCATCTCTCAATGATGCATTTGTTTCAGGAACCAACGCAGAATACGGGGCAAAACTTCCTTCCAATGGAGATATTACCGGAACCTCTGTATGCAGCAGCGGGTATACTGAAAATTCCGCGTGGTTCACCTGGATAGCTGCCTGTCCGGACGATAGCATAAATATCCGCACTTTCACAAGAGTTCAGACCGGAGTGGTAAGAGGCGCCTGCGGGGGCCCCTATTCTAACGTTGCTTGTAATGTAATTGATTCCCCTAACAATTACACTTACAAATTTACCAACCTCACACCTGGTACCAGATACTATCTCATCATGGATGGAGACAATGCCTTTTATGGTCCCTTTGATATCCGATGGTATCCCGGAAGCTGCACACCATTGCCGGTTACATTATTAAATTTCATTGCATCTTATAATTCAGAATCAGGCAATATTAATCTTCATTGGACAACAGCAACAGAAAAGAACAATAAAGAATTTATAATCAAAGCAAAAAATTATAACAAAAACTCTGAATTCGTTGAGATAGCACGAGTAAAATCAAATTCAGTAAATACAGGTTCCAGATATGAAATCAATTGGATACCACAGCAGGATGGATTTTATGAGTTTCAATTATTTCAAACAGATGTAGATGGGACAACTTCTTACCTGGCCCATGCATTTGCATCCGTTAATTTAGAGAATGAGAATTTTACCAATATTACTTATTCCGAATCAGGCCCACAGCTTAGCATAAAAGTAAGCAATTCAGACATTTTAAACCTTTCAATATTTGACCTGAGTGGTAAAATTATCTGGTCAGAAGCCAAACAGGTTGAAGCAGGAATCAATCACCTTTCTCTCCCTTCAAACATTGCCCAATCATTATACATGCTGGAAGTAAGAGCTTCCGATAAAATAGAGTGCAGAAAGTTACTATATAAATAATTTTCCCAATATCCTTTCAGATTAGGGGCATCAAGTCTTTCCTAAAAAGAACTCTCTTGTACCTTAACGCATGTATCCTGCACCAGGTAAATGCTTTAGCCAAGAGAAATTTTCAATTTAAGTAATCAGAGAAATCAGCTGATTACTTGTTTGACCTTACCATCCTCCAATACTAGATAGTTTTTTACACATGAAGGAATGTCTTCATTGTAATGTGACACATAAATTAAAGTCTTATTAAAAGTTGTGCATATCTCATTTACCACAGATACAAACTGCTTCACTTGTGATTTATCAAGTCCCTGACAAGGTTCATCTAAGATCAGAAGCTGTGGATTTTTCACCAACGCTCTTCCTAAAAGGACCAAACGCTGAACACCCAATGACAACTGAGGTAACCTCATATACTTGTAATCTGATAGTTTTAAGATATCTATCCATAAGTTAACCTGTTTTGTTTGCCACGAAGAAATCTTTCCGGAGGATCCCACCTGGTCATTAAAACCTGAAGCGAGGGCGTCAAAAACCGTAATTCCAGCTGAAGAAGCTTCGGCAGCGAGGCTCTGAGCTGCAGAGTTAACAAATAATGTTTCTGTAAAACTTTTATTGCGTTGAAAAAAAATATGCAGCTCCGGAGAGATATAACCAATTTTGGATTTTAACTCCCATATACTTTCTCCCGAACCTTTCTTTTTATCAAAGAGCCATATATCATTTCCGTAAGCCTGAGGATTATCACCATTAATAAGACTAAGCAAGGTAGATTTTCCGGAGCCGTTATGACCGAGCAAAGCCCAGCATTCTCCTTTATTAACCTTCCAGTTTATATGATCCAGAATAACTTTATCTCCATATGTAACACTGACATTATGCATCTCCACAGCCACATTGAATTCTTCCTGTTCCTCCCAGTATATATTACTATAAAGTTCCGAATCATGAAGGATAAACGTTTCAGTCTTTTCCTTTTCTTCTTCTTTGTAAGACCCTTTAAATTCTTTAAGGGAAAGTAATTGCTCGGTTTCCCCTTCCTTAAGCTTCAGTACATGATTTATCTGATCCGGAATTTCATCATGAGTTGTAATTACGACAACAGTTATTCCCGATATTATCAAATCATTAACAATGCTATGCAACACCTTTCTTGCTTCCGTATCAAGCCCGATAAAGGGACTGTCAAACACTATCAGCTCTGGCTTTTGCAAGAGCGTTCTTGCAATCTGCAAGCGTTTACCTTCACCATTTGACAATTCGATCAATCTTCTTTTGAGGAGTTGATCTATTCGTAATTGTTTTGCAATTCTCCCGACTTCAGTTTGAGAATATTCTCCCGCGGCTTTAACCAGCTCTTCTTCAACCAGAGGAAAATCCTCTCCGTAATTGCTATCAAACCTTTGCTGATAATAACTTCTCTCCGATGCATCCCTGAAATCATGCTGCTGTGAGATAAAAACACTTCTGAAATCTGCAGGGAAAGAAAAGTTAATTGTACCAGAAGAAGGAGCTATTCTGTTCGCAAGTACTTTGCCCAATATTGTCTTCCCGCTACCTGAGGGACCAATGATAGCCATAGATTTCCCCTTTTCCAGCCTGAATGAAATATCCTTCAGAATATATCTCCCATTGACTTCAACACAAAGTTGATCTAATTCAAGAAACTGCTGAGACATAGTTGTTTTTTTAAGCAAGCAAGATTGAATAACTGACAACAATATAAAAAGCAAAAGTCTGCCTCACAGCAGACTTTTGCACCCTATTTAGGTAGATTTTTAAGATTAGTTTCTTCTATCTCCAAACAATCTTAATAATGAAAGGAAAAGATTTACAAATGTAATGTATAGAGTTAAAGCACCCAAAATAGCAAGCTTCCCAGCTTTCTCGCTTCCATCATTATACATTTCTTTCAACATTTGAACTTTATATGCTATCAATCCGGTAAATACAACTACCCCGATAATGCTCAATATGTATGAGAAGTTTTCATTCCCCCAAAATACATTTATAACACTTGCTATAATTATTCCGAAAAGAGCCATCATCAAAATACTTCCTAATTTAGTAAGATCAGCCTTTGTAGTGTATCCATAAATTGCAGTCAGTGTAAACATACCAGCGGTAATGAGAAACACATAGAATATTGAACCTAATTCATATACAAAAAATATAAAACTTAAACTCATTCCCATAATGGCGGCATATGCCATAAAGAGAATCACCAGTGTTCCATAGGATAGTTTTTCGAAAGCAAAATTCATTAACAAAACAAATCCAATAGGAGCAAACATTACCACATAGCCTAAAATAGATAGTCCACCTTTTCCATTAACAAGTAGAGAGAATAATGCATCATTGCTCGCAAAAAGATAGGATATAGCGGCAGTCATTATCAAGCCAGCCGACATCCATATTAATACATTAGCCATAAAGGACTGACTCATCGTCGATACGCTTTTCCCCTGACTGTAATACAAATTATCTTTTTCCATTGTGTTTTTAATTTAAATTGTTAAAAGTTAAGTGTCTAGTTTTTTTTATTTCTGCAATACAAACGATTATATCTCTTTAAAGTTGTAGGCTTCTGTCATCTTAATTAACCGATGGCTTTCCCTAAATCTTCAATAAGATCTTCAACATCTTCTACCCCGACACTAAGCCTTATAAGACTGTCTTTTAGTCCGGCTTTTTCTCTTTCTTCCTTAGGAATGCTGGCATGAGTCATAGTGGCCGGATGCCCGCATAACGATTCTACTCCCCCTAAAGATTCCGCAAGTGAAAACAATTTAACCCTTTCAAGGAATCTTTTCGCATCTTCAATCTTGTCACCTTTAAGTGTAAATGAAAGCATACCACCGAATGCCTTCATTTGCTTCTGAGCTACAGCATGATTCGGATGAGTGCTTAAGCCCGGATAATAGACCTTATCAACCTTAGGATGATCAGACAAAAACTGTGCTATTTTTGAAGCATTGTCACAATGTCTTTCCATACGCAAGTGCAATGTTTTAATACCTCTCAACACTAAGAAGCAATCCTGAGGTCCGGGAACAGCGCCGCATGCATTCTGAAGAAAAGCAAGTCTTGCAGCCACCTCTTTGTCATTCAGAATGATAGCTCCCATTACAACATCAGAATGTCCTGATAGATATTTCGTTACCGAATGCATTACAATATCAACACCAAGATCCAGAGGAAGCTGCAGATAAGGCGTTGCAAAGGTATT
Organism: Sporocytophaga sp.; assembly: GCA_024707265.1. GTDB lineage: Bacteria > Bacteroidota > Bacteroidia > Cytophagales > Cytophagaceae > Sporocytophaga. The sequence goes on from JANQAB010000006.1 coordinate 442,068, forward strand.
ATCGACAACGGTTATAATAGTATGTTTTTTTCCAAGGTTGGCAATGGCTTTAATATCAATAATATTCAGCAAAGGATTGGTAGGAGTTTCCATCCAGATAAGCTTTGTATTGGAGTTGATATATTTTTCAACCTCATTAGCATTGTCCATCGGTATAAAATGGAATTTAATACCATAATGAGCAAACACCTTGGTAAATATTCTGTATGTTCCACCATATAGATCATTGGTAGAAATAACCTCATCACCAGGCTTCAACAATTTCAGAATAGTATCTATTGCAGCCATACCTGAAGCAAAACACAATCCGTGCGCGCCATTTTCAAGAGCAGCAAGGCTGTTTTGCAGAGCGGTTCTGGTTGGGTTATGGGTTCTTGAATATTCATATCCCTTATGGTCGCCAGGAGATGCCTGCACATAAGTAGATGTTTGATATACAGGAGTCATAATAGCTCCTGTTGAAGGATCAGGCTCCACGCCTGCATGAATTGCTTTGGTTCCGAATTTCATTTTTTCCTTTTTTATTTCTTGCTGAAAGATTCTAATAATACCTCATTAAGGCTACCAACTTAGTTTTTTAAAACTCCATTTCATTCACGAATAGAATTTTCTTAACATTGCATGCAATATAACAAAAAGAAGAAGTAAATGATAAAAGGAATCCGTGAGCTTATAAAAGACAACCGGACAACTGCATTTTATCTTTTTTACTTCACCCTTGCTCCCTTTATTTCAGACTCATACCTGATATACCTTTCAATAAGGTATCAGGAACAGATCTCTTCATTTACTTTCCCTGAATATAGTCTACTGTCCTTAATATTAGGTTTGTGCATGGCAACAGGATTGTGTCATACCACGCTTATTGCTACAGTTTCCGGATATTTCTTGGGGATCAATTCTGTATTTATTGTTATCCCAACCTACATATTTGCATCTATACTTGGATATTTTCTGGCTCAGAAACTTGATAACGGTCACTTCATGAACACGCTTCTGCGCTTTAAAAAAACAGCAACTATTAAATCAAATCTCAAAAATGAAGAGTCAAAAATCATCTTCTTGTCCAGACTTTCTCCGGTAATTCCATTTGCATTAATGAATTTTCTCCTGTCAGTTTTGGGTGCAAATTTCAGAAAATACCTCATTTTCGGAACCGCAGGAATGCTTCCCCGTACACTATTATTCTGCTACATAGGAAGTAAGGCTGGAGAGCTAATTCAGGCAATAAATGCGCCAGGACAGGAAAGTATGAGTAAAGCAATTACGCTCCTCCTTATAATATCCTCGCTTATAGGACTTTATTATTTCATTAAAAGAGCTATCACCAAAGCTTTAAAGTAATAAATCCCTGATTCTTGCAGACAAATTTCCTGTACTAAAATCTATTTTGAATAAATTAATGAATGTATGAAAAAACTTTTACCACTGTTTTTTACAGCTTTTTCAATTAGTCAATCATTTGCTCAACAGGAATATAGTTCTTTTACCTCGACAGGACGTGGAGTATCCACCACACTTGTAACTGATTATCAAGCAATAGGTATAAATCCAGCCAATCTTGGTTTACATACTGAATATGAAACCAAGCATGTGACTATTGGACTCATGGAAGGCGCTGCTTCTGCCTATTCTAATGCTTTGAGTAAAGCAACTTTTAGAAATAGTCTTACCAATTACGATGACATCTTTAATCAGCAGGATAAAATAAAAGCAGCGCAGCAATTTGCCGGAAATGGCGTTGCTGCCAATATAGACCTCACGGCATTGGGATTTGCCATTCAAAGTGACAAATTAGGAGGACTTGCCTTTTCGGTAAAAGAATCGATGCGTTGGTATTCTCAATTTAGTGGGATTACTGCAGATCTATTGTTCAGGGGAAAAACCTCTGCCTATTTTGACCAGTTAGTCCTGAATAATGGTGAAATAGTTGCTAATGATCCCGACAAATATGCTCAATATGAAGCTATAGGAATCGCTGAAGGAATAGCAAGCAACCAATTAAAACTTTCTTCACTTTTTGACGGATCAAAAATTAAGAACAACTGGTACCGGGAATACAATTTAAATTATGGTCGTAAAGTGTTCGGTAATGACTTATTGTATATTACAGCCGGAGTTGGGGTTAAATATGTACAGGGCTTTAACTATACAGATTGTCAGGTAAAAGATGGAAAGATAGTTATGGCTGGAGCTTTTAATCCTGCATTTAACATAGACTTCGGAGTAGGTGCAGCGAATAATCCATCGGCAATTAACAACACCAATTATCAATCTATAGGAAACGGATTTGGTTTTGATTTTGGAGCGAATGTTGTCATTAATGAAAAAATAACTATAGGCGCTGCTCTTACCAATATCGGCTCTATCAACTATACCGGAAATGTTTATACCATACAAGACACTACACTTGCTTCCATTTCTTCCGAAGGATCAAACAACTACAATATATTCTCACAAGCACCAAATATCCTTGCCAAATCCGGAATGTTGAAATGGGAAGGCCAAAATAACATTAAAGTTAAACTCCCTGCAATGTTAAGACTTGGAGCAAGCATAAAACTAATTGAAATCGCTCAAGTTGGTTTTGATTTTATAGTACCTACCAACAACGAATCCGGCAACTTTGAAAAACCATACATAGGAATTGGTGGAGATATCAAGCCAATCAGATGGGTTAGATTATCTACAGGAATAAATACCGGCGGAAACTATGATTCCAGAGCAAATGTACCATTTGGACTAACAATAGTTGTAGGAGAAAACGGAACCTGGGAACTTGGTGCAGCAACAAGAGATATTGTTACTTATTTAAGGCAGAAGGGACCAAACTTATCCTTTGCATTTGGTTTTTTGCGGTTTAGACTTTAAAAGCTGAAAGCACAAAGCTAAAAGTATTAATAAATGTGAGTTCTGCTTTGAAAACTTAAAGCTTTAAAACCTAAGGACAAAGCTATAAATAAAAGGCAACAAAGCATTTCTTAGAAGGCTAAACTTATAATAAGGATACTTTAACTAAACGTTAATACTCTGCGTTTGAAAGCTTTAAGCCTTCCACTTTCAGCTTTTAGCCTTTTCCAAGTCTAGAAAAAGTAATATAATCCACATTTACAGGCTCTTTACCGGCCTCTTTGAGCGCTTTATTTACCTGCCCTCTGTGATAAGAACCATGATTGGCAACATGAAATAATATATCCGAAAGACAGGTTTCAAAGGCTTCGCCTTTTAAATTCTTGTATTTTACAACTTTAAAAAATTCCTCTTCAGGACAGGTATCTATTAACTGAAAAAAATTCAGCGAACTTTCAACTGCATAAACCTTAAGTAAAAAAGGTTCATGCAATTGCCAAATCTTAATAGGGTGATGAGTTTCATTTTTTATTCGCCCATACCAGATCAATTCTGCATTAACAACATGACTTAGTAACTTTGCGCCTTCTTCACAATAATCACTCTTTAATACTTCTGCCAGCCTTTTATTAGCCCAGTGATTGAACTGGTATAAGCGATAAAAATTTTCCCTCATTCAGCATTAAGGATTTAAACTCGGATCTATTTCTGCCTTATATGCCAATATTCCTCCTTTGAGGTTATAGAGATTGGTATAACCAAAATTTGTCTCTAAAAATCTAATGGCATCACTACTTCTTTTTCCGCTTCTGCAATGTACCACAACCTTTTTGTCCTTGGAAAATTTTTCAACATTCTGAGGCACTGTTGCCAATGGGATAAGCTCACCGCCCAGATTAGCTGCCTGAAACTCACCAGGCTCACGAACATCAATCAGTTGAAAATCTTCACCTTTACCAATAAGCTCCTTTAGCTCCGTTACAGATATTTCTTTCATTTTTAAATTAACTTTATTTATTCTGATCAAATTTATTCTTTTCTTTCAATACTGACGTAATCTCGTCAAGTTTCTTTACTTTATATTCAAAATCCCCTCTTAATTTTTCTCTTATATGATTCAGATTATCCAATATTTTATCTATGGTATCAGGCAATACCTCCTCCAGCAATTCTCTCATCCTCTTAGCAAATGTCGGCGATTTACCATTGGTTGATACCGCTATTTTCAGATCGCCCTTCTGAACTACTGAACTAAGATAAAAATCACACAGGTCAGGCGTATCCGCAATATTACAAAGTACTCTTATTCTTTTTGCATCTTCATGCACCTGTTTATTAAGATCTCTTATTGAAGTAGCAGCTATTACAAGATCCTTTCCTTCAAGGTCAGACTGGTGATACGCTCTTTGCTCTAATTTAAGTAAAGGATATTCAAGTGCAAGAGCCCGGATTTCATCCTTGATTTCAGGAGCAACCAGAGTTACCTGTGCATTCTGACAGTTTTTATAAATTGCGGACACTTTTTCAAGCCCCACAAAACCACCGCCTACCACAAGTATTTGCAAGTGTTCCAGCTTAAAAAAAACAGGAAAGAGTTGATTCCCTTTCCTGTCATTTAATTCTTTATGATTCAGATTTTCCAAATCTTAATATGCTTACCAGTTAAACAATTTTCTGTAAAATTCTTTGCTTTCCGGATTCATTCCTCCTTTTGCATCCTCAAGTCTTGCCTTTTCCTGATATATAAATTCATTGATATAATCCGGATGGAGGTCAACTACTTTGCCTATTACAATCACAGCAGGAGAAGACAGCTTTAAATCATCAACTACATCAATGATAGTATCAATAGTACCCAGACCGATTTTCTCATCAGGCATGGTTCCGTTCTGAATGACAGCCACAGGTATCTCACCTTTATTTTGTTCCTGAAAGATTGATACAATTTCTTTTAGCTTTGTCATACCCATCAGAATGACAACCGTAGCGTTGGAACGTGCAGCAATTTCGATGTCAGAAGACAGTTCATGATTTCGGGTTGTACCGGTAAGCACCCAGAAGCTATCATTTACCCCACGTCTTGTAAGAGGAATCCCTTGCAACTCGGGCACGGCAATTGAGCTTGAAATACCTGGAATTACAGTTGTCGGAATATCAAAAGACTGCGCATATACCAGCTCTTCATGACCACGACCAAATATAAAAGGATCTCCCCCTTTTAACCTTACGACATGGCCATATTTAAATGCATGATCTACAATCAGTTTATTTATATCTTCCTGAGGGAACTGGCATACTCCTTTCTTTTTTCCCACAAATACCTTTGGAGTATTTGTAGGAATATGATTAAGGATTTCAGGATGAATAAGTGCATCATACAAGACAACATCAGCTTCAGAAAGAGCTTTTATTCCTTTCAGCGTAATCAGCTCCGGATCTCCCGGACCAGCTCCGACTAATGTTAATCTTGCACTTTTCATAATCAGATTATCCGTTTACCAATAACTTTTGCGCCCTGTATGCCCTTACCTTTGCTAGGAAATCAACTACTTCTTCCAGATAAACTTTAGCAAACTCCTGAGTTGGCTCTTGTTCACTCATCTTCAGAACAAGGCTCTCAAATGAAGCTCCATTTACCTGCAATGCCCCCTTAGCAATAAAGTGCGTATCGAAATCTTTTATAATACCGATATGAGTATTGCAATTGATATTTTCCGAAGTTAACAAAGCTTTTGCTCCGCAGATAAAAGTTGTATAAGACTGGTAGATGCTGTCAGCAAAAGCGCCTTTATCATAAGCTCTTTTAGCCCACTTTAATTTATCTTCAGTTTCATTGATCAGAGTGCCAACCAGATCAAGCATTACACCGGCACATTCACCGACTCCGACTTCGGTCACATATTTTTCAGTATGTCCCCAATCAATGTAATCAAGCTCTGTAAGGGTTGACAACTCAGCCAGCGGTTTTAATTTCTTATAGAAATAAGTTTTATCAGCGGCAATCTGTCTTCTGTAATAGTCATTGAAGTACTCCCCTTCGAATGCAAACTCATCATAATCTGCAAGGATTAATCTGACTGCATCAGGACATTTTTTAGTAGGTAGTTTAACAATTTTATCCGCAATACTTCCGGATCCATCTGGTTCTATACCACCACCAAGAAGCAATTGCATTGCCGGCAAAACATAGTTCCCATTTTTAATGGACATACCATGAAAACCTATATTTGCAATGGTATGCTGACCGCAGGCGTTCATACAACCACTGATTTTAATTTTAATGTTTTTATTGAAGATAAGATCAGGAAACTCCTCTTTCATCATTCTTTCCAGCTCACCTGAAATTCCAGTACTACTGCTGATTGCAAGGTTACAGGTATCTGTACCCGGACATGCAGTGATATCTACAGTACTGTCAAAACCAGGATCTGCGAGACCAAGTTTATCCAACTCGTTAAACAAACCTGTTAGAGCTTCTTTTCTTACAAATTTCAATAACCAGCCTTGGTTTACAGTAATTCTGATATCGTCAGAAGCATATTTTTGTACGATGGCAGCAAATTCTCTGGCAGTATCGGTTGGCATATCACCAAGGAACTGCTTCACATTTACACCATAAAATCCTTTTTGCTTTTGTTCGAAAACATTGGTCTTTAACCAGTTTTCATATTTCTGAGGATCTGAAGGAGCAGTTGTAGGATAAGCTCTTTCAGGACCAGGAATAGTAGTTTCTACAGCCTCTCTGTCAACTATAAATGACTTGCATTTTATGGCTTTTTTCTCTCCTTCTACCAGGTTCATGAAAGCTTCAAAGCCGATACCATTTACCAGATATTTCAATCGAGCTTTATGCCTTTTACTTCTTTCTCCATGTCTGTCAAAAACTCTTATTACCGTTTCGATCAATGGAATCATCTGATCTTCCGCTAAGAATTCATAAGCAACATGAGCCAGGAAAGGCTGAGCACCAAGCCCCTCCTCCTAAGAATACTTTAAACCCTCTGATTTCTTTTCCGTTTTCAATTTTTACCCTTGGTACAAAACCAAGATCATGCATAAAACCAAAGGCAGAATCTTTATCGCTGCTTGAAAAAGAAATCTTAAATTTCCTTCCCATTTCCTGGCAAACAGGATTTCTCAGGAAGAACTTGAATGCAGCATGAGCATAGGGAGTAACATCAAACAACTCTTCCGGATCAATTCCTGCTTCAGAAGAAGCTGTAATATTACGAACCGTATTTCCACAAGCCTCTCTCAGAGTTACGCCAACCTCTTCCAGTTCCGCCCACACCTTGGGTGCATTTTCCAGCTTTACAAAGTGAATCTGAATATCCTGACGGGTTGTCAAGTGCAAATTGTGAGCAGCATAACGGTCCGAAATATCAGCAATTCTAACTATTTGTAAAGGCGAAACTTTTCCGAAAGGAAGTTTTATACGAATCATCTGAACACCTTCCTGACGCTGGCCATACACACCTCTTGCCAATCGGAAAGCTCTGAATTTATCCTGATCCAATTCAAGATTTCTGAATGCCTGAATTTTCGTTTGCAATTCCAGAATATCCTCCTTAGCTTCAGGATTGATCTTGTCTAGTAATTCTTTGTTTACTTGTAATTCTGTGCTCATTTACAAAATTAGTTAAGCTCCGAAGAGCAGGGTTTGTATTCTAAATTTAAGAAATTCCCTCCTTAAAAAGTTCCCTCTAAGAAGGTATAATTCAAAAATAGCAAATATTTTTTAAAAAAGCCTCCCAACAAAATAAAATTTTGAAAAAAATACAACAAAATGCCTAATCCAAAATTTTATTTGGCAAAAATTATAAAATGAAGAATTTTATTTATAATTTTGAATATATAACAGGATTAATATCAGGATATAATTTAATTTTGAAGCATGCTTATTAAACTAGACAGACGTAATGATGCTTACCATTTTGAAGCATCCAACGAACAGGGAAACCAGGTAAACATCGACGCTTCTCCTGCCATTGGAGGGCAAAACCTGGGAGCAAGACCAATGGAATTACTCCTAATGGGATTAGGAGGTTGTAGCGCCATTGACGTTTTATCAATTCTGAAAAAACAGAGAATAGAAGTTGCGGATTTCAAAATTGAAATCAACGGAGAAAGAGAGCCGGAAGCAGTCCCATCTTTATTTCAGGATATCCATATCAAATTTATTGTAAAAGGACCGGTTGACACTTCCAAAATAGAGAAAGCAATTGTATTGTCTCTGGACAAGTACTGTTCAGTAGCAAAAACCCTTGAAAAAACGGCCAAAATTACCTGGTCCCTGGATGTAGTCTAGAGTCTGAAAATCTTAAATAATCACTATAATATTAAATTGAATGGAGCAGCAATTTGATCATTTTGAAACCAACGCGATTAGAAATCAGATGGAGAGAACTTATAACAGGGAGCATACAGCCCCTATTTATATGACCTCCAGCTTTGTATTTGAAGACGCGGAGCAGGCACGTGCACTCTTCGCAGACGAATATCCGGGTAATATTTACACACGTTTTTCCAATCCAAACAACTCGGAATTTATTGAAAAGATCTGCAAGATGGAAGGGGCAGAAGACGGATTCGCACTTGCATCCGGAATGTCTGCGGTGTTTACCAGCATGGCTGCTTTCCTGAAATCTGGTGATCATATTCTTGTTTCCAGATCTGTTTTTGGATCTACCATTCAGATTCTTACCAACATCTTCACAAGATGGGGAATCACACATACATTTGCAGATATAGATAAACCTGAAACATGGGAAGGTTTAATACAAAAAAACACCAAAATGATCATGGTGGAAACCCCTTCCAATCCTGCACTGGACCTGATAGACCTTGAGTGGTTAGGTAAACTTGCCAACAAGCACAACATCATTCTTAATGTGGACAATTGTTTTGCTACTCCTTATCTGCAGCAGCCAATTAAATGGGGAGCTCATATTGTCAACCACTCCGCTACTAAATTTATAGACGGACAAGGAAGGGCAATCGGAGGAATCATTGTTGGAAGTAAAGAATTGATCAAAGAAGTAAGATTCTTCAGCAGACATACAGGTCCGGCTTTATCACCATTTAATGCCTGGATCTTCTCTAAAAGCCTTGAAACACTAGCCGTAAGAATGGACAGGCACTGCGACAACTCGTTAAAACTAGCTGAATATCTTGAGAAGCATCCTGAAATAGAATCCGTCAAATATCCTTTCTTAAAAAGCCATCCTCAACACGCTCTTGCTAAAAAACAAATGAAAGCCGGAGGCGGGATAGTTACGTTTATCATAAAAGGCGGAGTGGAAAGAGGAAGAGAATTTCTGAATTCCTGTATAATGGCTACAAACAGTGCAAACCTTGGTGATTCAAGAACCATTACAACACACCCTGCCTCTACCACACATTCCAAACTTTCCGAACAAGACAGACTGGCTGTAGGGATCCTTCCAGGATTAATCAGAGTTTCTGTTGGTCTTGAAAACATTGAAGATATCATCAAAGATATAGAACAGGCACTTGAAAAATCCAAGACGAGTATTGCAATCAATAACTAATTTTCTTCAGGGTTAATTGGCAAGGAAGGTTAACATCTTCCTTGTTTTTTTTACATACAACTACTAATTATATAACTTTTTCAATTCAGGTCCGTACTAAACTTTTCTTTCCTAAATTTCACCAGGCAATAAATGCCGGATTTTATTCTTATTTACCTGGAATTTTTTTCCGGGAAGCGAAGGTTTAAGTGATTAATCCTTCTTTTACAAAATCATTACATTATGCATAAAAAGCAATTAAGAATTTTCATTCTTGCAACCATAATTATTACTGCGGCTCTGACATTATTTTTTCTTTTTGACAATAGACAGATCCAACAACGAAATTGAAGCTCTTAAAGAAGAACAAAGGATTGATACAATTGAGCAACTCCCCCTCCTGCTCCGGTAATCCAATATGGAATGTATATAGATTCCTTATCCATCATTGAAGAAAAGGTAAAAAAGAATGAAAATTTCACTTCTATACTTCAAAAATATAATGTACCTAGAGAGGTGATCAACCAGCTGATAACAGAATCAAAAGACAAATTCAAAGTAAGTAAAATACAAGCCGGTAAATCTTATGAAGTATTAAGATCTAAAAAAGACTCTGTAACCAGGGGGGTTATTTATTATGGCGATCCTACACAAACCATTGTTTTTAAAACCAGCCCCCTTGAAGTATTAGTAGATCAGAAAGCCACTGATACCATAGAAAGAAGGACTGGTGGTGTCATCACAGGTTCTCTATATGAAACGCTTCAACAAATCAATGCTCCGGCTGTATTGGCCTACGAGCTTTCAAAGATTTTCGCAAGAAAAGTCGACTTCTTTAAAATACAGCAAGGCGATAATTTTAAGATAATTTTTGATGAAGTAACACTGGAAGGACAACCTTTGAATGTCAAGAGAATTCATTCTGTGTGTTTTGAACATGACAATAAAAAATATTATGCTTTTAACTTCGGAAAGAATGGTAAGGACGCGTTCTATGATGAGGAAGGAAACAGTCTGCAACAAGGTGGATTCTTAAAATCACCTTTAAAGTTTTTCCGGATTAGCTCCAAGTTCAATAAAAGAAGATTTCATCCTGTACAAAAGGTATTCAAGGCTCACCTTGGGACAGATTATGCAGCACCTACAGGAACTCCGATCATGTCAGTCGCTGATGGAGTCGTTACTGAAGCCAAGTTTGCAGTATTTAACGGAAACTATGTAAAGGTAAAACATAATAAAACCCATACTACCCAATACCTTCACATGTCAAGAATCGCGAAAGGCATGAAACCGGGGACAAAAGTAAAGCAGGGACAGGTAATAGGTTATGTTGGCAGCACAGGGCTGGCAAGTGGGCCTCACGTTTGTTTCCGTTTCTGGGAAAATGGCAAGCAGATTGATGGTACAAAAATAAAGACCATTAAAGGCGACCCTGTTAAAAAATCAGACATGAAACAGTTCAAAGCTTTGAAGGACGAAATGCTTGCTGGTCTGGATGATATAAACATAACAGAAGAAGTACAGGCCAAGACATCAGACAAATCACAAAATGAATTTTCGAAATAAGCTTTTTTTGCCTTAATTTGGCCGTATGGATAAAAGAGTTTCATACGGCCTGATTACAGGCTCAGCAGCAGGCATCTGGCTTGTTGTTTATTACGAATACATATATAGTATCGCTCCCTTCTTTGGATTAATAGGCTGGATCATTCTTGGTATTGGAATTTACTTAGGTATAAGAACTGCCAGAGAAAGCATTTACCAGGGGAAAATATCTTTTAGTCAGGCAATTATGGCAGGAGTAATCATTTCATTTTTTGCTGGTCTTGTAACTGGGATTTTTAATTTTATATATGTTAAATGGATAAACACCAACTTCCTTGAATTTTTAATTTCAGAAAGTAAAAATTTAATGGCAGGAAAAGCGAGTCCGGAAGAAATTCAGAAACAAATTGAGGAGATCAAAAAAAGTTTTTCGCCTTCACAGCAATTTTTCGCTTCAGTAACAGGCACCCTATTTTATGGACTGATTATCTCCCTTGTAGTCTCTATTATTTTAAGAAATAAAAATCCGCACGATTTTTCACAAACAGGGTCTCAAAATGTCAAATAGTATCTTAAAAAGTGAGAAAAAGTTAGAACAACTGAAACAAAAAGAGCTAAGGTTTCTTCTATAAGCTATAAAATTTCATCAGACTAATTCGTTTATAAATAGCCTAATTGCTTCTGGCATAAAACTTGGAAAATAAACCAAAGAACTTTACCCTGAAAATTATGAATTCCTTAAAAACTTTTGCTTCTATACTGCTAATTTCCGGCTCAACTTTATCTTTTGGTCAGATAAAAGTTGGAGGAGTTAAATTACCTACCAACCTGTCAACCAAAACCAGTTCGCTCTCTGAGGCTGAAATTGTAGACGGACTTAAAGAAGCTTTGACTCTGGGTTCTGCTAATGCTTCTCAAAACCTTAACAAACTTGATGGTTTTTATAAAAATCCAAAAGTTAAGATTCCTTTCCCTGAAGATTGTCAGAAAGTGGCTACAGAATTGCGTAAGCACGGCTATGGCAAACAAATAGATGAATTTGAACTGACACTTAACAGGGCTGCAGAAGATGCTTCAAAAGAAGCGGCGACTATTTTCGCAAACTCAATTAAGCAAATGACTCTTACTGACGCCAAGAATATTCTTACCGGTCCTGATACTGCCGCTACCGGATACTTAAGAAAAACAACCACTTCTTCTTTGTACAGCGCATTTGCTCCACATATAACGACTGCACTTAACAATACTACTGCAACCCAAAAGTGGCAAGAAATTACAACGCTTTACAATAAGCTTCCATTAGTCAAAAAGGTAGATACCGACCTTACAAGATACACGACCAATAAAGCTTTAAATGGTTTGTTTCTGCTCGTAGCAGATGAAGAGACTAAAATTAGAAAAGACCCTGCTGCAAGAGCATCTGAATTATTAAAAAAAGTATTTGGGAGCTAAATATTCTCTCTCTAAAAATAGAAAAGGGCTGGTTTAAATAAATCAGCCCTTTTCTATTTAAAATAAGAACAACTAACTTAATTAGTTAAAAAAGCTTCCGCTTCTCTCCTTATCATATCTTTGTTCTGACCATTACTAACACCTTGTGAAATCTTCCTTACGAGCACACCAACAACAGCTTTTCTAAATCCTAATCTTTCAGCCATATCCACACAAAAATCCAGCTCGTGATCGTCAACCACACCATCACTGACCATTAGCTGCACCAGATCATAAATCTGATCAAATCTTTCGTAATCGCTTGCCGGAAGGCGGAAATCAAAATCCGGGACTTCTTCAATCAGCTCTGCAATAAAATAATCTTTCAAGCCATATTTGAGCCCTATTCTAAATATCAAATCTCTTTCAACTTCATTCAACTTACCATCCACTTTGGCGAGGAAGATCAGGTTTCTTAAGTGCTTTTTAAATTTCTTATCTTTATTTGACTCAAATAGAGAGAACATAGCTTTATTGTATTTTTAAGGTTAATGATTTTTTTTCAATTTTACTCTACCAAAAAGTATACCCTATGGCTTCCATGTACAAAAACAGCTTATAGAAAATGACTGTAAAAACATGAATTTGTTGGGAAAATTAAAATAAAAACTTTCGAAGAATAATTTTACCTTTTCCCATACGAGTAAAAATAAAAAAAAGTAACTCAGGGAGTTACTTTTTTAAACATTTTTTTAAAATTTATTTTTTTAACCAGGAAACCTTGTACAAATCACTTCTCCGGTTTTGCAAATTCCTGACAGTTCCTGAAGTCCTTATTTTTTTCAAAAGGTCAGTATCCAAATCGACAACCAGGGTTGTCTCTGAATTTGTGGTCGCTTCAGCAATGATTGCATCATGAGGAAATGAGAAATCCGATGGTGAAAAAACAGCGGATTGAGCATATTGAATATCCATATTTTCTACCCCAGGCAGGTTACCAACGCTTCCTGAAATGGCCACATAACATTCATTTTCTATTGCTCTGGCCTGAGCACAACGACTCACCCTCAGGAATGAATTCTTCGTATCCGTCCAGAAGGGAACAAACAGAATATTAATACCCTCTTCTGCCAGTATTCTTGAAAGCTCAGGAAATTCCACATCATAGCAAATCAAAATGCCAACTTTCCCTGCATCTGTTTCAAAAACTTTTAAATCATTTCCACCTTTCATCCCCCAGTAGTTGGCCTCATCAGGAGTTACATGCAGCTTATATTGCACATCCCAGGTTCCGTCTCTTTTACACAGATAGGAAACATTGTATAATCCGTCTTCCTCCAGGAGAGGCATACTACCAGCAATAATGTTTATATTATAGGAAAGCGCAAAACTCACCAGCTTGTCTCTGACGGCTTCAGTATATCCGGCCAGCACTCTTACCGCATCAGCGGCACTATCTTTATTTGCCTGAGCCATCAACGGAGCATTAAAAAACTCCGGAAATATTACAAAATCTGCTTTATAACCCGAGACCGTATCTACGAAGAATTCCATATTCTGCATCAGGTCATTAAAATCCTTAAGTGGGCGCATCATCCATTGAACTACTCCTAACCTTACTATTGACTTCTGACCACCAAATAACTTATTATCAGTAGGTTCATAGTACACATTGATCCACTCTAATAATGTTGCATAGGATTTTGAATCAATGTCATCCGGCAGATAATTGGTCATTACTTTACGCACGTGGAAATCATTGGCCATCTGAAAGGTCAGAATGGGATCAACGATTTCTTTGTTTTTCACTTTGTCTATATATTCCTTAGGACTAAGTTTTTTAGATATTTTCTTATAACCTGGAATACGCCCACCAGCAATAATTGCACGCAAATTCAATTTTTCACAAAGCTCCTTTCTGGCGTCATAAAGCCTTCTCCCCAACCTCAACCCCTGATATTCAGGATGAACAAAGACATCTATTCCGTAAAGCGTATCCCCATCCGGATCATGTGTCGTAAGCATCCCATTGCCGGTAATCTGCTTATAGGTATGATTGTCTCCATACTTAGCATATTCTACAATAAGACTGAATGCAGCTGCCACTAACTTCCCATTATCTTCTATTCCTATCTGACCTTCAGGAAAGTGTTTCAGCATAGACTTGAGCTCAGATTTTGTCCATGCTCCACCTGCATTGGAGTATACCAACTCCATTATTTCCTTAATCTGCTCAAAATCATCTAAGGTGATATTTCTAAGGTGAAGTCTGTGTTGCTCTATTTGTTCTTTTTTTCCTCTTGAGGATTTTGCCTTTTCTTTGGACATAAAACTGGGACTATAAAATACCTTTGATCAATCTGAAATATGGGAATTAAGTTCCCTCTTCAAAGTTATAAGTATTAAGTGATAAGTGGAAAGTTGATGTGGAAAAGTTTAAGGCGGAAAGCGGAAAGCTTAAAGCGAAAGCATAAATTTGAAAGTTCCATGTAAAAACCTTTGAAGGGTTTGAGTTAAGCCTAATCCAGACATTATTTCACTTTGTAATTTTTAAACTTTAACCTTTCAGCTTTGTACTTTCAGCTTTTCGCTTTAAGCTTTCTGCTTTCAGCTTTTTTTCAGTCACAAAGTTCTATCTGGTCACAGTAATTAAAATGAGAGGCTACCTTCACCGCACGGTTATTGGAATATTCGATTCGGATACATCCATATGTTGAAGGATAAAAATCTATTTCTGGTCTTTCTTCTTTATATTTTGTGTCGACTGGGCTTCCCAATAATCCACGGATTTCCTTACGAGTTTTCTGAAATATTTTTCCTGACACTTCCCCTTTAAACGTTTTATTCACTTCAACAAAATCCCAATAGGTATAATATGTAAAACCCATTCCGTTATAAAAGATTGCACCTCCACATGAGTGGTCACTGCCATCAGCTACAACAGAAGTATAACAGGGAAACCATTCTTTTATATCATTCTGTGATATATCAGGCTTTACACCATTTATTTCTCCCAGATGAATATCAAAAGTTAATTGTTTGCATTCTATATGGGAGGAAGTGGCCTTCTGAGTCCCCTTGCATGAAAAAAAAGTAACAATAAAAAGCTGTAGTAGTTTTAAAAATATTCTATTCATAGAAAGCTTCTAATTGGACCAACACTTTAACTATTCAATATCCATCAGACTAGTCCAGTACTTGTCTGAAAGGAATAATAACTCCTCAGGATCCATTTGCCTGAAATCTTCATCAAAAACTATGATATCTGATGCTGAAAAGAATAAATTTCCTCCAAAACCAAGTGCGGTACAATTAACATACACCTTTAACTCTTTGTCATTCAAAAATTCCAGACCAAGTAATTCCAACAAAAGATTACTCAAATAGGCAGGGTCTTCAACAATTTTATCCTCATCATCCCAATACCTGAGATGCAGTCCAGTGCAAGATTTCAGAACGCAATAAAAATATTGAAAAGTGTTATTCACTTCCTGAGCTAAGAATTTGCATTCCAGTTTAATATTCAGGTCTGAACCTGAGAAGCTCATCTCTTCTATTACTCCTTCCTGAAAACTATCTAGTACATTTTTAATTTTCTTCTGATTCATCTGGTTTCTTGTAAAAAGTTAATTTCTCTTTACTTTAATTTCAAAAACAAAAGTTTTTGCTTTCTTTAAATCAAAAGAACTATCTTCTCCTGATAAAGTTAAAGGCAATTGTTTCATTTTTTCCCCATCTGGTCCTAAAGGAGTTATTTTCAAATTCTTCAGTCCTTTAAATATAACTTCCCCATCTGCCACCTGAGCCAATACAGGAGCATTCCCCGGATTTTCAAGTGCTGTTCTTGTCTCATTAAACTTCTGGCCTTTCATTTTACATGGTGTAGTAACTACCAGATAGAAATTTTCAGAAACAGAAAGCGGTAAAGTATCTTTGGATACAAGCATTACGCTTGCCCATTTATTTTTCATTTTTACTTTTATCATAGGTAAGTCAAATGTTTCTTCACTTAACTTTCCTACTACTCCTTGTACCCTTGAAGAGTTAACCTTTAGAATTCCTTTCTGATAATTCAGAACAAGTTCTTTAGTTTCACTAGTGATTAGTTTGTTTGCCTTATCATAAAACCCGGCATATTTTGAAGGATCATCTCCTTTGACAACGCTATCTGATTTTGCTACCCTTGTTACATAAGGAAGATGATAATTTTTATCTATAAAATCAGAATAAGAAGGAAGTTCATAAATCATCTTGTCATTTACTGCGTCAATGACGATTCCCGGCGCTGTTTTCACATCATTTCTCAGGAAAACAGGTGCTGCTACTACCCATTGTGATAAATGTTCAGGCATTTTGGAAAGTGTGAAGGGAGTTATGCGATCCTTGCCCACAGGAGTGGCGTCAAAGTCAAATTGAATAATACCATCAATCCCTTGTAAACTTCCATATGCTGAAATGTAAGGAAGTGCATCCAGTGTAAATTCATTAGGATAACATGCATTAAATTCAGTTACTATAGTGGGTTTATTATACCATACGTACTTTGTAATTGCTGCAATAGATCCTTTGTCAGGATTTTTCAATAAAGAGGTATTATTAACAGGCGCATACAATATCCTATTCCAGTTGTTGTTAATTTTCCACAACTGAGGATGATCCCAATAGTCATTGGTAATAATCAGATCCATCCCCTGATTATCCTTTGAATAAGCAAGAATTGGTGTGGGGAAATTACTTCCGGCTAATAAATATTTTACCCCCATAGATCTCATCAGCCGGTACATTTCATTGTAATACTCTTTTTCAACAGAGGAAAGAAAACGCATACTGGCGCCTGTATTTCCTTTTTCCCTTTCTTTAAGAACCGGAGAAATGTTTGTATTATAATCAAGCTCAAAAACAGACAGCTTACCCTGGTTTCCATTAGAAAGGAATTGATCTTGAAGTTCTTTTCTATAATGCGGGGTTAGAATATCGCCTCCGAAATGGACGAACACTGAGGATTCATTAATAAATTCAGAAGCAATTATTGCAGGTTCTTCGCTATACAATAGCTTTGTATAGGCATTCTTATGACTTAAAAGTTGTCGGATATATTCTTTCTGCAATTCTATAATTTTCGGATCGAAATAAGCAACTTGTTTACCACCCAGATCAGGAAGTCGATTGGCGACACCGTCTTCTTCTGTAAAATCTCTGTGAACAAGCAGATCCAGGAAGATATAAATACCTTTCTTTTTGAGTGCATAAATAAGATAATCTAGCTTATTAAGACTTTCCTTAGATAGTTGCTTGCTGTTTCCAACATTTCCAAAAATATTGGGTACTGACCAAGGGGCATCCATATGATGAAGCCTAACAAGATTACATCCCATTTTAGATAACCTCATCGCCAGAGAGTCTGCTGTTTCTCTCTCAGGAAAACAGGAACCGGCAACAAGGTTTACTCCCCAGAAACGTGCTGGAGTTCCATCTGTAAATGCAAGTTTTCCATTTTGCACTTTAATAAAACCATGTTTTCCGGCAGGTGCGTCCAATAAAGAGGACCAGTCTGCATAATGACCGGCTTTGGATGTGGCTGGCTTTAGCTCATACCATTCCCCTTCATCTGTTGGACCACTAAGATTTTCTTTTTGCAGTGCTTCACCAGATCTTCCTTTCAGACGTATCTGAATATCATCAAAATAAGCAGTGCCGGTGCAATTCCCCAGAACCGCCTGAACTTTGACCTTTTTTGCTCCTGACGGAATATTATAACTCTGCTGATAACGAGTCCATTTTGTAGTTCCATCTGCCTGACCAGTCACAGGGGGATACCCTCCTGTCATACCGCCATTTTCATCAAGAAACTCAACTGAAATTCTGGCCATTTCCCAAGGGTCTTTTCCTTTTACTACATTTTCTGTTTTCATCCAGCCGGAGATTTCAGCAGTTGTAGCTCCTTCAGAAATCAATATAGTCTGATCAGCTCCACTCCACCTGGGACTATCTAAATGTACCTTCAATGAATAATTGCCAGCTTTACCTTCATTAATAATTTCTCCTCCCCACATATTCCACCCTTTTGTCTGATTTTCAAAACTGCTGTTGGTAAGCAGATTTTCAGAAGGTTCCTGACCGAAGACTACCGATATACCTATAAAAATGTGGCATATAAAGACACAAACAGCTCTTTTCATCGCTTTAGATTTTGCTAAAAATAAACAATAAATATCAAAAAACAGGAATTCAACTTTTAAGAAAACACAATAGTTAACTAAGTGAGCAGATAAAGGTTAATAATATACAGAGGTGTGATGGAAACAACTAAAGAATAATAAACTGAGGAATTAATTTTTTAAGAGCAATGGGAAAGACCATAATAATATCCAACCGGCTTCCGGTAAGTATTCAGAAAAAGGAAGATGGATTGTCATATACGCCAAGCGCAGGGGGACTTGCTACGGGCCTTGGATCAATTTATAAATCTGGAGATAATGTTTGGTTAGGCTGGCCAGGTTTATACGTTACCAATGACAGTGAGAAAGAAGAAATAGCATTAAATCTGAAAAATGAAAACATGGCCCCGGTCTTTCTAACCAAGGAAGAAATAGAAAGGTTTTATGAAGGATTCAGCAATACAACTTTGTGGCCATTGTTTCATTATTTTCCCTCCTACACTTCATTTGACGAAGGTTATTGGGAAACATACAAACTTGTGAACCAGATATTTTGTGAGGAGACATTAAAGTATGCCAATAATGATGACATTATCTGGATTCATGATTATCAGCTTTTGCTTTTGCCTAATATGATTCGAGAGAAGTTGCCTAATGCATCTATAGGTTTTTTTCAGCATATACCATTCCCCTCCTTTGAGATCTTCAGAAATCTGCCTTGGAGAAAAGAACTTCTTGAAGGCATGCTGGGATCCGATCTTATTGGATTCCATACATACGATGATGTCAGGCACTTCCTAAGCTCTGTAAACAGGCTTGTAGGACTTGATAATAAAATGGGTGAATTAAGAGTAGAGGAAAGAATCTGTATGGTGGATTCTTTTCCGATGGGAATTGACTATAGCAAATTTGATAATGCCGCCAGATCAGAAAATACAATTAAGGAAATTGCTTCTTACGATGAGTTTCTGGGAGACACTAAAACGATCGTTTCAATTGACAGGCTCGACTACTCCAAAGGGATTCCTGACAGACTTCTGGCATTTGATCTCTTTCTGGAGAATTATCCTGAATACAAAGGTCAGGTAACCTTACTCATGATAGTAGTTCCAAGTCGCGATCAGGTGGAACTCTATAGACAACTGAAAGTCGAAATAGATGAACTGGTTGGGAGAATCAATGGTAAACACGGTAAAATAGACTGGACTCCGATTAGATATTTCTACAGATCATTTCCATTTACGTCTTTATCTGCAATGTACAGATTATCTGATATCGCATTGGTAACACCACTCAGAGACGGAATGAACCTTGTTTGCAAAGAATTTATAGCAAGCAAAATCGATCAAACAGGAGTATTGATATTAAGTGAAATGGCCGGGGCTGCAAAGGAGCTTTCTGATGCGTTGATAATTAATCCGAATAATCTTCCTGAGATGGCAGATGCAATACATAAAGCATTGACAATGTCAGAGGAAGAACAAATAAGAAGAATGGATGAGCTGCAGTCAGTTGTAAAAAGATATGACATTCACAACTGGGTACAGCTATTTATGAGAAGTCTGGATGTGGTAAAAGAAAAACAACACGAAATGTCTGTAAAACAATTAAGCAATCATTCTAAATTTGAACTGATTGAGGATTATAAGAAGGCCGAGAAAAAGAATACTTTTTCTTGACTATGATGGTACGCTTGTTCCGTTTAAACAAAATCCTAAACAAGCCAGACCGGATAAAGAATTATATGGATTACTTGAAGATCTTTCTTCAGATCCCAAAAACAAGATTGTAATCATAAGTGGAAGAGACAGGGATACTTTGGATGACTGGTTTGGGAAACTAAGCATAGACCTTATTGCAGAACACGGGGTATGGCTCAGAGAAGGTCGTCCTTACTGGAGTATGATAGATTATCTGACTGATGAATGGAAAGCTGAGATTTCGCCTATATTGGAAATGTTTGTTGCCAGAACACCCGGTTCCTTTATTGAAACTAAAGGCTATTCTCTTGTATGGCATTATAGAAAATCCGATCCTGCATTAGGAGAGTTAAGATCCAGAGAATTAGTAAGCCACTTGCAATTCATCACAACAAACATGAATGTAAAAGTGCTTGAAGGCAATAAGGTCGTAGAAGTTAAAAATGCCGGCATTAATAAAGGTAAAGCTGCCTCCAGATGGCTCAATGAATCTTTTAACTTTATCCTTGCCGCTGGAGATGACTGGACAGATGAAGACACATTCAATGCTATGCCAGATTCTGCTTATACTTTAAAGATAGGAAACACACCAACATCTGCCAGATATAACCTTCATGAATGTGGTCCTGACTATTGCACAGAAATGAGAAATCTGCTTATTACACTTGCACAGGAAGGACACCAGATAAGGAGAAAAGTTGTAAGTAATAAGTTGTAAATAAATAAGTTGACAATAAAAAAATTGACAATAAAAAAATTGACAATAAAAAAATTGACAATAAAAAAGAGGCTAAACGCCTCTTTTTTATCTTAAAACTTATAACTTATAAGTATTTTTAAAATTCGTAACTAATTAAAAATAAGTAAATTGAAGTGGTTTTAGACCATAAATACAGTCTAAAACCGTACCTATAGAATTTATTTTTCCACATTCCCTGTAAAATTGATTTAAACTTCATTCAAAAATCAGTTTTGCTGCAAAACTACCGTAATTATATATATAACTGCTGACAAATTGGGGAATTTTCTCAGCTTTACAGTTGGCGGGAAAATTCTCCCCATTCCTTTTAGGTTAATCCTGCTCCATTCATATCATATTATCAATCCAGAATGCTTGTTCAAATTTCCTCATTTTTGCCGTTAAATCAGGAAAGTGCAAGGTATATTTTGAGTTACTCAAAATTCCTTGCTTTTTCAAGAAGAGTTAAGAGGAGACAGTTTACCTGAGAATGGTGTCTATTACAATTTTCCTGTTATTGTCTGCAATTTCTTTAAACCCGCTTCCTTCAATTGTCGGACTCTTTCAGCCGAGATATTCAATCTTTTGGCAATTTCCTCCATATTATAAGAGGAATCTACATTGATTCCGTAATAAAGCTCCATTACTTCTCTTTGCTTTAAAGTGAGTTGGGAAAGTAGATATTCTAATCTTTTTCTTTCCTCTTCATACACCAAAGCTGATTCTCCGCTTTTAAACGTATCTTCAGGAAGCATTTCAAATATCGGTACATCTGCCTTATTAGCATCCTTTATATAAGAATCAAAAGTGAGTGGAGTATCTTCAAAGACTAAAAGCTCACAAACTACCTCTTCAGGGATCTTCAGGTATTCGGCTATTTCATCCGCATAAGGCTTTTCTCCAGTTTTAACTTCCAGGTATTTTATGGCTTTCCTAATTTTATTAAGCGATTCTCCTTTATGTACCGGAAGATGAACAAGACTGCCTTTTATACAAATATATCGCTGAATGAATTTCTTTATCCAGTATGCTCCATAAGTGAGGAAACGAACATTCATTTCTGGTTTAAACTTCTGCACTGCATATAGAATCCCCATGTTCCCTTCACTTATAAGATCTACCAAAGGAACTTGCAGGGCTATTCGTTGATATTTCCTTGCGGTCTTAACAACAAAGCCTAGATGAGCTTTAATTAGCTTTTCTCTTGAAACTAAATCTCCCTGTCTGATATTTTCAATAAGGCGTAATTCTTCCTCCGCTTCAATGGCATTAAACTTTTTAATCTCCTTAAAATATTTCGACAGATTATCCTTCATTCTATCAGACTAAAATTAAAAGTTAATAATTTTTCAAAAAAAAAGTTGTTAATACCCCTTGGGAAATTATAAACTTTGAGGTATAATTATAATAAACGGGAAGAACTGCGGGGTAATTATGAAAAAGAATAAAAAAATAACGATTAAATTTTTTTTAAATAAATCTGTAAAGCCTGTTAAAGAAGGTAATACCCTTACTTACCCTTTATACATGCTTTTGACCTACAATCGCAGAAGTACCATGCTCCGATGCCATTATGGCAAGTACTACAAGGATATGAAAAGCATCGAGAAAATACACTATCCGGGATTCCAGAAATTCGAGGAAAGAATAATCATCAAAACCATTCAGTATCAATTAGCAAAGCAGGGCGAAAAATTTAATATTAAAGGAATTGGTATTCCGTATGAAAAGTATTGTATAGGTATAGATCATCTTTTTGACAAGTACATGAAGTCCATACTTAGAGACTGTCTTATGAGACTGGAACCTTTTGAATATTTCAATGCTCTGGACTGGAATAAGGATAACGTAACTTTTGATACGCTTTTCGAAATGGCCTCAAAGCTCTATGGCGATTTTGAAAAACTTGCTGCCAAAATGATTGGCTATGACATGGAAGCTTATCTTGTTTTTATGAAACTCTATCAGTCTTCTTTTTATCAATATACTTTTCCTACAGTTATCGAATGGCTTGACAAATCAGCGATAGAGGATTACAAAACCAAACTACAATTGATCTATAAAAAGAATGAAAAATTGATAAATGAAAACATTCTTTTAATTCAAAGGATAGTGGATTCTGCATTGAATTGATACCGCTATTTTTTTTGATGTAATGTTTATAATTTAAAATTTATAATTATAAACAAATTAAATTCATAATTATAATCAACTAAATAGAAACTACATTATGCTGAAGTTAAAAGATGGCTATACCTAGCTTAAAAAGGATATTTATATAATATACAAGAGTTAAAATATTTATTGGAAACCAACGAAAAAGATATGCAGGAGAAAATATTTTTATCTATCAGTATAGAAGAACTGGAGATGTTGATTGAGCGAGCCACGGAAAAATCAGTTCAAAAAATTCTTGGCGAAGAACGTGAGAAGCCCGACGAAACACTGCTCACCACAGAGCAGGTCATACAGGAATTTAAGACTACCAGAGTTACCTTAAACAATTATCGTATTGCAGGCAGGCTCCATCCTTTCAGCAAGGCTGGGAAACAACATGCTTACAGGCGTTGCGATTGTCAGAAGGCATTTTTTCACAAGTCAAGGCTTAGTTCATAAATCAAATAAGTAAGAGCAGTAAATGAAAAAATAATATGAGCGCATTCATGGAAAGAACAGTAGATGCAGAGATGCTCGCTTCATTTCAGGAAGAAGATGAATTCCTTCGAAATACTATGACGGATTATAGTGAATACAATAACCGAGGAAGGAATGCTTCACCAAGAGATAAAGAGAAAAAATCCTTTGATGCTTCTTATTGGACAGAGAAGCTGAACAGAACCAGGCCAAAAGAGACTGTAACAGAAGATTATAAAAATCCATTTTCAGGATTTGGGAATACTTTCACTAAACAGCCTGAAACCAAACCCGAGCCAGGAATCTTTGGAAAAGTTGCGAACTGGATTAGCGATAATCCGGGGACAGCCATACTTGCAGCCTTGCTTGTCGGAGGCGGAGCCTATCTGTTAGCCAAACACTTTAATGGAAGTAATTCGGAGAATAAAGAAAGTAACAGCTCTAACAGCAAAAGCAGAAAAAGAAGGGTAAAAAAAGCAGCACTAGAACAGGATAACGATATTTCAAAGGAAGAGAATTCTGAATATGATTTAAGCCCGAAAGAATTCGCTATAGGAGCAGCCACAGCAGCCGGAGGTGCATTACTGGGAACAGTACTGGAAGACTATTCCATAGCGGCATCTATACCTGTCGCAGCACTAGGACTTACAAAAAAGAATATTCCAATTATTGCAGCAGCACTAGGACTAGCTCTAAGCAAACCTCTAAGAAGTATCTTGCGACATTTCTTTGGAAATGATTTAGAGACAAAAGAAAAGATGAAGGAAAAGGGCTATGTTGAGACTATGTTCGGCTTTATGAAGCCTGCTCAGGGAGCTTCAGAAGATTCTTAAAAACGTTAAGTATCCTTTCATTCAACATTTAGTAATGATTATAAATCATTGCTTCCTTTTTTTGATTCAATGAAAAGTTGAAGGGAGTTAAACTGAAATAAATTACAGCTATGAAAATGTTGTATTTCACATGCTTTCTAATTGAAGTGCGACGAATGAGTATAGAAAAACTTAAAAGAAGTTAAAGACAGCAATAAAACAAAGAACTATATGGCAGCTATTAAAAAAGAAAAGTTTAATGAAGAAAGAATAGAGAAAATTAAAATGCACTTAGCATTTTATCATTCCATTGGGGAGGCAATCGACTACGAAATACTGATTGATGATTTTAAAATAGTCAGAAGAACAAACAATCCTGTTTATTTTGATAATTACAAGCTTTCACTGGAAAAAGATACCAAAGAAATACTGATACGCTTGTACACAGGACAGAGTAATTATTGCGATAAAGTTCTTTTCTGGTTTGATGCAACGAATCAACAAGAAAAGGAGTCAGCATAGGTTGAATTGTATAAGTACCAAACGAATGAATGATTAATGAACGATTAATCATTCATTCATTTACTATTCATCATCTATTCGAAAGATATTAATAAAGTAAGATCGTTCAGTCGTCCTGTGTGTTTTTACATTACATCTTCGATAAATTTTAACATTTTCATTATTATGTCTGAAAAAAGCAGGGATTTAACCACCTTATCAAGAGAAGAACTGATAAAAATGATAACAGAAGCGGATAAGGAGTTGAAAAGGGTAAATGGCTTAATGAATTTTGTGTTTGAAAGAAACCTACATCTTGAAGAACAAATAAAAAAACTATCTCCGTTTGGGAGTACAAAAGATTATAATCAGTCCTGGAGCTGGGTTTCCAAGTTAGTATATTGTATAAACAGTATAGGACGGCCTGTTCAAAGTGGAGAAATTGCTTCCTTTCTGGAATATGCAGATAGATATTTTAAGCATTATGGTTCAAACAGATTAAATCATCTTTCTGTACATCTTTGCAAGGCCGTAAAATATAAAAGACTAATTGCACATAAAGTATCGGGACTAAAAGCCCCATACTATTGTCTGCCAGAATGGTATAATGAAAACGGTGTTTTACGGGAGGATTTTAAGTTTAATCCGAATTTTAAATAACATTAGATAAGAGTAATAATTTAAATCCATCAGATAACTTAAAATAATTTTCGAATGATTATTTTATATATCGTCATGTGGCGGTATATTTTCTTCAGCGACATTATTTATACTTTGTGTTAGTTAATCTTCTGTAAAGTTGTTTTGATCTCCCATTTAAGAATGTTTCAGAGCATAATCTTTTAAGCTGAATCCATAAAGGAAATTTTCTTTATGATTCAGCTTATTTTTATACTCTAAATAGATAAATCGACTAACTTTTTTATCAATATTTTTTGGTCAAATGTAATATCTCAGGTCATTATTTAAATTAATACATTTTTGATAAGACTGTTAGGGATTACCCCAGACCGTTTGGTTCCTTTTCTATCCGTTAGCGAGTGATAAAGGCTATTATGGATTTGTAATATTTTCATATTGAGGTGAATGTGTATTCCACATAGCTTTGTGAACATCAATTGACAATAATTATTCACCAAGCATTAAATAATATATGGAAACAATTTCATTACCAATACTCAATGAATCTACAATTCAATCTATTGTAGAACGTACTGTACTAAGAGTTCTTGAAGCTCAGAAGCAGATTATCAAAAGGGACGAAACACTTATTACAACTCAGGAGGTGTGCGATGAGTTCAGAGTGACCCGTGTTACTCTCAGTAATTACCAGAGAACGGGAAAACTATTACCTTATGGTAAAGCAGGTAAACAACATACCTATAAAAGATGCGATTGCCAGGATGCTTTCAGACACAAGATGTATGCATTAAAAAAAGAAAGTGCTAACAGCCCTCAATAACTATTACTAATCTGGATGAGGATGATTGATAGCGGTCATAATACTGGCATAATTGAAAATAAACTGAGGCAATCTGTTAAGTCACTTGTGAATAGGGAGACGGGAGCCAGAACAACAAGACTCAAACCATTGAACAAATGGTTTGAGCTTGCCGATAATCAACCTGAAGTAGAAAAGCTCTTTCATAATTTTATTGTAAGCGGAGAAATCACTGTAGTCTTTGGGGACACAGGTATCGGAAAGACTCTTCTTGCATATTGGCTGGGCTTTAAATTTTCAAGAACGCAAAGAAAAGTGTTTTATTACTGCCTTGAAATGCAAGAAAAACAAATCAGGAACAGGTATCCTACACTTGTTGCGCCCGATGATTTTCTGAGAGCAGATCTTGATCCTGATTTTAATGAGGGAGGTTTCAATTTTGATAATATCTTCAAGTCAATTAAAAGCGATATAGAAGAGTCGGATGGTGATAAACCGGTATTGATCCTTGATAATTTAAAAGCACTAAGTCTTGCCTCCATGAAAGACAATGAGATCGCTATCAAGGTTATGCAGGCGCTTAAAAAGCTTATCAACGAATATAAGGAGAAAGGCAAATGGCTAACCATTATTGTACTGTCTCATGTCAACAAGATAGGGAAAGGAATGCCTTTAGAATTAAACCATTTATCTGGAGCTAAAGAATTACAAAATTTTGCTGATGCTATTATAGGATTTGGTCAATCAGCTCAAGATCCAAAACTCAAATATCTTAAACACCTTAAAGTTCGTGGGGGTGTGGAGCTCCACCAACAGGTATTACTTCTTCAAAGTTTCAATGATGTAGAGGGAAACCATGACTTTAAAGAAGTCGGTTGGGAAGATGAAAAACTTCATCTTCCTTCCAAAGCTTCCGATAGCGGACAATCAAGCGAAATGATGCACACTGCTTATGATATGCACAAAGACGGCCATTCTTATTCTGTTATATCTCAGCAATTGTTCGGTAATGAAAACCATAAAGGGACTGTTTGTAAATGGATACAGAAGATTAAATGCAGGGAACTAGAATGTTTGAATGATGAAGAAGGAATAAAACAAGAACAACAAGCAAAAGAAGCCAATCCTGAAAGCACGACTGGGATTGTACGTGATTCTTTAGCATGGATAGAGAAAAGGTTAGATGAGTGGCTACAAACAGATCAGGATTTCAAAATGAATAAGTCAGGCACTTTTACTCTTAAAAATATTGAAAGCCTTATAAAAGACAGTTCCATTACAGTTGAACAGTTCGATATAACTGCAAATAAGTTTTTTGAACAAAATGGGTTGATATATACAGTCAAGCCATTAACAAGGGACATCACGCCTTTTTGATTCATTAAAGTTGATTAAAGATATGCCTGAATTTTCAAAGAAGAGAACTGTTATACATAACTGTCCCTGTGGGAAAAGCAACAGGGATGGTAAATTTGTTCCTTATATTGTTAATGATACCCCATCTCCAATATACGGATTTTGTCATTCCTGCGGAGAATGCTTCCTGCCGAATATCTCCCAAAAACCTCCTGTAAATGGATTCAAACATAATCCTGTAGTTGTAAAGCCAATCAGATTCATCAAAGAAGAATTAGTAAATAAAACTCTTAAAGCTTTTGATAAGAATAATTTTGCCAGTTGGCTTAGAACTGTCATTCCTGACAAGAGTGAAGAGCTCTTAAGATATTTTGAAATAGGAACCTCCAGAGATGGAGCCTGCCTGTTCTGGTATAAAGATGCACTGGGACAATATCGAACTGCCAAGAAGGTATTTTACAATCAGAATGGGCATAGAGACAGAGGATATATAACTCAATTTCTGTTTAAGAAAGACCAGGGCTTTGAGCCTTGTTTATTCGGAGAGTTTCAGTTAGCAGAATATCCTGTCGAAACGCCGGTTTGTCTGGTTGAAAGTGAAAAGACTGCAATAGTGAGTTATGCTTATTATCCATTCTTGATATGGTTGGCAACTGGAGGATCTCATGGCTTAACAGCTTCAAAAGCTATGGTGTTGAAAGGCAGAAGTGTTATTATCATACCTGATTGTGATGAAGCAGGAAGAATGGCAGCTAAAAAGTCATTGGAATTGCTAAAAGTTTTGGACTGTAAGGTAATAATTATGGAGGTTAATGATCAAATAATTTCAGGAGCAGATTTAGCAGATTTAATACTGGAGCCCGACATAAAACTTTAAACCAAATAATCATACGTTATGAACAAGAACCAAACGGAGTACACTAATAAGGATATTTTATCCAGCTTTAATAAAGACCTATTTGATGAATTTCCTATTCTAAAATGGGTGGCTATAGCAGTTGTGCTTTTTATAATTATTTACTGTTCCAGATTTCTTTTCAATGCCATTGCAGGAAGCATCATTGGATTCAAAAATATGCAGAATGCCTTTTCCAAATAAGTGATTCTTTTTGGAGTGAATAATGATTCAGACAATACGAATATTTTTATTGTCTGAATCATTTTCATTTAGAGGATTTTTCTATTTAATCATTACTCGATTCCAACTCTGGTAATCGCATTCAGGAAATTCCACATTTTTTAAAACGGACTATTTTTCCGATTTCCCTTTTATTGATTGTCATTTCCCCAAATTCGGCGTTTTTCGGGGATTTCCGATTCTGGAAGATTTCCGGTTTTTCCGATTTTTCCAATATTTGTAAAATGAAAAGGAAGTACGAGGAACTTGTAATCAAAATTGACAAACTTCAGGAGGAAATAAGTCAAAATAAGCAGGATAAAAATTTGCAAATCGAATTGGAGAAGACACAGACTGAATTAAAGGAGTTGATTTCTAAAATTAGGCAATCTAAATAGATAATATCCTCCGTTCCCATATTTCCTATTTTGGCAAATTTCCGGTTTTTCCAAATCAAACCTCCAACTTATCTAAAAATTAGGGAATTCCGAGAATCAGAAAAGATTTCTGACATTTTTCCGGTTTTTCCGATAGTTGGAAAATTTGACTGATTTTGGTCTAGCTTCCCCGTTTCCTATGGAAACGCCCCAGATTTCCGATTTGGAAAATTTCCGGTTTTCTCAAATCAAAACCTCCAACTTACCGGAAAAATCGGGAATTCCGAAAGTCAGGAAAATAGGATTTTTGGCATTTTCCTGATTTTCCGATTGGGTTAATTTAATTTGTTTTTGATTTTAGTCTCGTTTCCCGTTTCCATTGGAACCGCCATATTTCCGATTTTGGCAAATTTCCGGTTTTCCCAAAATCAAACCTCCAACTCACCGGAAAAATCGGAAATTCCGAAAATCAGGAAAATAGATTTCTGACATTTTTCCGATTGAATTTATTTGATTGTTTTTGATTTTTGTCTCGTTTCCCCGTTTCCAGTGGAAACGCCCCAGATTTCCGATTTTGGAAAATTTCCGGTTTTCCCAAATTAAACCTCCAACTTGCCGGAAAAATCGGAAATTCCGAAAATTAGGAAAATAGGATTTTGGGCATTTTCCTGATTTTCCGATTGGGTTAATTTAATTTGTTTTTGATTTTAGTCTCGTTTCCCGTTTCCATTGGAAACGCCATATTTCCGATTTTGGAAAATTTCCGGTTTCCCCAAATCAAACTCCAACTCACCGAAAAAATCAGGAATTCCGAAAATCAGGAAAAATAGGTTTCTGACATTTTTTCGGGTTTTTCCGATAATTTGATTGTTTTGATTTTAGTTCTCGTTTCCTCGTTTCCAATGCAAACGCCCCATATTTCCGATTTTCCCCCAATCAAACCTCAACTCACCGGAAAAATCAGGAATTCTGAAAATCAGGAAAATAGGTTTTTGACATTTTTTCGCTTTTTCCGATAGTGGTAATTTAATTGTTCTTGATCTCGTTTCCTGTTTCCAGTGAAAAACACCTGTATTTCCGATTTTGGAAAATTTCCGGTTTTCTCGATCAAACCCCAATTCACCGGAAAAATCGAGAATTACGAGAATCAGGAAAAATAGATTTCTGACATTTTTTCGGTTTTTCCGATAGGGTAATTTGATTTTGATTTTGATTTAGTCTCGTTTCCCCGTTTCCAGAGGAAACGCCTGTATTTCCGATTTTAGAAAATTTCCGGTTTTCCCCTAATCAAACCTCCAAAGATTTTGACATTTTTCCGGTTTTTCCGATAGTGGCAATTTGATTGATTTGGGTCTAGTTTCCCTGTTTCCAGTGGAAACGCCCCAGATTTCCGATTTGGAAAATTTCCGGTTTTTCCTGAATCAAACCTCCAACTCACCGGAAAAAGGAAAATTTCGGGAATCAGATGTAATTTTTCCGATGTACTTCCGATTTTATATGAAAGATTTTAAAACTCTTACTTAACAACACTGGTTTTCAGTATCATGTAACTTTTATTATATACTTTTACGTTTCTAGAAATCATCATCTCATTCTAATGAAGTTATCCTTTTAATTGACTTAAATTTTTATCTAGCTTTATGAAAGAAACAATAGATTACATTTTGAAGGAAATTCCCATATTTTTGCTGAATTACATTAAGATAATAAGTTCTCCAAGAGATTTTGTACTTCAAATCTCTTCCAAAAAAGGTAAGGAAGAAGGCAGAATAAGAGAGGCATTGATTTATTTCTCGATCTGCTATATTGTAGCAATGAGTTTTACAATACCGCTATTTGGAAAGGAAAATTATGATGCTTTTTCTTCGGTTGTACTTTTTATAGCGGAGGCACTAATCCTTGTAATAGTCTCTGTAGCTGCATTAACATTTATATGGAGACTATTTGGAGGAAAGATGGGATATATTGAAACGCTAATAGTTTACGCCTATCAATTTCCAACTTGGATGGCCTTTTATCTACTTCTGAATCTATTGAACATTTCAGTTCTTAGATTTATTTCTCCAGTAGAATATGAGGCATTAATTAATTATTCCTACAAAGGAACTAATAAAGTTTTTCCTTATGAATGGAATAGCAAGGCTATGATAATTTATAATTGTATGAACATTGCAAGTACAGCTTTTGCATTTTTTTGGATAATTAAGACTTGGAGTGTTTATCGGATAAAAAATGGTGCCTCTCGTAAAGCTTCTTTTGGGGCAGGCCTTTTATTTTTTCTATCAATGATTATTGTGTGCTTTATGCACGTTCAAGCAAATAAACTTTTCGATCCAGAAGCATTTACTAAGATGAATTTCGGATTAGATACTTTGTGGGATTTCTGACATTCTCAGGATTTTCCATATGCCTTAATTTGGTTTGAAAAAGGAGTTCTATGTGATTCAAACAATGATGTTAGTGTTTATAGAAAAGGTTTTTTATTATCTCTCCCAGGATTAGGAGGACTACCTGATATGCAAGAATATTCAGGAATACCAGGATTTCCGGAATTTCTGGAGGGTTGGATTATGGCGGTTGGTCTAACAAGGATATTACCGCATACCTTAATCAAAACCATTGAACAACACATATTGCAAATTGTCAACGAATTCAATGACAGGTGTCGATTTGCCATCTACATATAAATGAGAGCAAGGAATACAACACAGAATTATAGAAACGTAAGTACTTAGTCACTAAAATCCTTCGATTCTGAGATTGGAATACAAAAATTATTCACTTTTAATTGCAACAAGCTGAGGATGGAGAACTACCAATCAAAAAAGAAAAGGAATTAGATCATGTTATATTTTTCATCGACATATCTTCAAAATAAAACTTTCCAATCACTTGAAGATTTATTTCAGAACGTTTCACCTAAAATGGTTACCCTTTTCTATGATACCAATATCGTTGTTTATCATCGTGACTTTTATTTAAATCCAAGACACTTTGCTAGTAATAGTTCTAACCAAGAGATTATTCATGCATTGAGGTATTTAAATGAACAGGTTAGCCGTTATGATCTAGACGTTTTTGCTTTTCTCGGAGTTGACGAATCATCAAGACGAAAGTCAGACTTTTCAATAAACATAGAAAAGCGATTTCAAACACATGAAGCCATGATGCAACTTTTATACCTGGATTATAATGACTTTGATAGATTTATTCAACATAAAAAGAAAGAAGATCCTGTTATTGACAATGGTGAATATCCAGATAGTATGCTCCCCTTTTTACAACAAGATTCGATTTATCAACACCCATTGATTGTAATGTACATCTTGTGTTTGAAGGTGATCTTGCTCTATTATAAATTTGAGAAGAATGAGATAAGTAGGAAAGAAGCTATAGATGAGCTTAACCATTTTATGCGAGAAGAAATAGATTCTATTTCAGCGATGATGTATGTACTTTGCCTTCATCTATTTGGAGGCTCTGATGACTTCAAGAATATCTTCTTTCCCAAAAAAAGCTTGCCTATAAATGAACGGCTTCATAAAATTTTTAATGGAGCAATTGACTTGATATTTCCAACAATAATTAATAAACTACAAATTAAAAATTTGATTCCAATTTTTGTGAGTACAGACAAAAGGATAAGTAAATTGAATAGTCTTATGGGGATACGAGCGAGATTTAATACAAATGAGACTTACAGTTATTCACCTGAATTGATTCAAGCTGACTTTCTCGGAAGACTAAAATGGACAAAAGAAGAAATGGATCAGCTGTATGTAGTTCCACAATCCGATATTAACAGACTAAATAGGTTTGATGGAAGACCAAGGATGACGACACATCTTTTAAAATATGTAAAACCACTAGAGACAGTACTTATAAAATTATGGCAAAATGCCTAATTACGCCAATAGTTCCTTGATTGCTTCCTGATTTTTAAACTATTTAGTTAAGTGTTCATTCAATTTAAGTATAATAATCAAACATCGACTAGCTCTCGTCTTTTACCAGAAAATATATTCCAGAGCTCAAAGATAGATTTCCGGTATTTTAGCCTTCAACTTATCCTTATACCCAATTAATTTATCAAAAACTTGTACTTAACTGAAACAACGGCAAATACATAGCAATCAAAATAAACCCTACTATTAATCCCAGAAATATAATCATAAAGGGTTCAATCATGCTACTGATCATTGAAGTCTGATGCTCGACTTCTTCATTGTATTGAAAAGCTATCTTTTCGAAAAAATTATCAAGCTGATTTACTTCTTCTCCTACCTTTATTAAAGAAGTCATTCTTTTAGGGTAAATAGAAAATGCAGACATACTTTTATTGAGAGGCATCCCGTGAAGGATATCTTTTTCAATTTGAGTTAATGATTCTTCCAAAGGGTAAAAGCCAATCATTTGCTTTACGAGATTAATAGATCTCAAAATAGGAATCTTTGCTCCTATCAGCAATGTCATGGAATTGCAAAATCTGGCCAGATACACTTTCCTCACGATTTCACCAGCCAAGGGCATTCTCAATAATATTTTACTGCCATACTTTCTGAACCATATTTCCTGACGCTGAGAATAGACAAAAACAATAATAGAGATGATGAAAAGAAAAAAAAGATAAAAATACTTTCGGAAGAATCCGGATGCATCAACGATCATTTTAGTTATAGCAGGAAGATCTCCACCAAAGCGTTTGAACACATCTGCAAACATCGGCACTATAAAATTCATCATGAAAAATACGGCAGCCAATGAGGTAAAAAGCACTATAGAAGGATATGTCAAAGCGCTTACAATCTGGCGTCTTTGTTTCATCTTCTTATTATAATAAGCTCCTAGTTCTTTTAGTACTACCGTAAGTTTTCCACTTTCTTCTCCTATTTGCAAACTAAAAAATTCATAAGCTGAAAACATTCCTGTGTCTTTAATTGCCCCGGAAAGTGTGTTTCCTGCAATTACAGAGTCTTTAATTTTTTCAAACAATATCCTGTCCTTCTCTTTAGCCTGTTCCACACTGATAAGCTCAAGCGTTGTTTTGATATCTACGCCTGCAGACAGAAGGATTCCAAGCTCATGATAAAAGGCTTCTTTTTTCTTATCATTCAACTTAGTGCCGAACAAACTCAAATCTTTATTGAGCAAGTCTATGACTCCCTGCAAAGGACTTTTTCCTTCTGCTTTGGTCTTAGTCTTTTTAACCTTATTAATGTCTATACCATTCATTGTTCTTCCTCTGTTTCTTTTTCAAGAAGTATATCTGCACCGTATTCTTTTTTTGTATAAAAAAGGAAGGGATTCCTCCTCTGTGATTCCCGTAAATTCTACTTTATCAATTAATGAACCGGGTACAAATTCTTCTTCATTCATAAAATAGAACTTTGGCTCCTGGATTTTAAGCTTAAACGTATCGATCAGATTACTTTTTCTAAGGATATAAGTATCTTCAAATTCATAGTCGATATTCTTGTCCGGATACTGACAGCTATACCCCTCTGATTTTCTTACAATTCGGGATGCATTGGTAAAATCTTTCATCATAAATTTATCCAGCAAAACAAGTTCATAGTTTCTATGACTTCTTGTTTTATATTGCCCGAATTGTCCATTGATGATCCTGAATGAGGAATAGGCAATACTGATGGTCACACTTGTAATAAGCATGGTCACAATCATCTCGACAATAGTATATGCCTTTACTTTATTCATCTGCCAGTATCAGATTATTACTTTCAGCTAAAAGCTTCTCTTCCTTAGAATATACCTGAATTTCCAATAGTAATAGCAAAGCGTTATTCTGATACTTCCCGACCTTCTTACGGACTATCAATTCCCCTTCATTAATATCTTCATCAAAATAAGATCTGGATCGGATCGTTTCTTCAGAAATTTTTGAAAGAAGCATTTCTGCTTTAACATTCTGAAGATTTATACCTGACCTGAGAATATTATGATAAATCATCATTCCTACGCCAAAGGTAATAACCATTACAACCATAGCGACAACTACTTCAATCAGTGAAGAGGCTTTTATCTTTTGTTGAATCAGTTCAGCCATTTGATAACTCGTTTTTTCTTTTCAGAAGATAATAAAGCAGATTCTATGAAATAAGGAGAAAGCTTGGTAGCATCAATGGTAGTATTAAGAAGATAGTTTTCGTATAAAGAAGACGATGTCTTTAACCTGAATTTATTACAGAATACACTTCCATATACTTTACCCTGAATATCCGCAAATCCATCTGAATATAACTGACCATGCAAAAAAGCGTCTTTCTCTATTGAAATAAGTGTTTGTTTGAGATCAAATACTGACTGGCTGGAGAAGACGATTCCATTAACCTTTCCACCTTTGGAGACCTTAATAAACGGCTGCATCACCTTAAAATCTTTTTTAAAAAGACCAATCACTGATGGATAATTCAATTCAACATTTTCACCTAGCAAAACTGAATCAACTGCAAAAATCTGTAATTTCCCTTTGAAACCTGATTCTATTTCCACTGCTCTTGCCGCAATTATTACATCTTCAAGATTTGCGTCTCTGCCGATCTTGAGAATGGTATCACTTGTGATAAGAATATTTCCGTAAAGATTTTTGATACTAAGATGCGTTTTTTGCTTCAGCAGTAATGTCTTTTCAGTAAATGATCGTCTGACTGTATCAATATCCAGTTCCTGCAGCTGTTCAAATTCATCAAGATTTAATTTATCTTCCAGCAGAGACAATAGCTTTTCTTTAATATCCTTTTTCAACTCCGGTAAACTATTCTTACTCTTTTTAATTTCCCCCTGGATGAGCTTATCCCCCATAAAGGACTGGCCTTCTATATAATCTCTTCTTACTCCTGATTCTGGCAGATAACATGTTCCTTTAATGACAGTATTTCCACAAAGCGAAAGTGGTCTGTTTAAATCTGCCATATATATTGCAGATTTTGTTTCAGCATCTGGTTTATAGCCGTACTCAAGTATCCTGATCACTTGTTGATTTCCGGAGAATGCTCTTACGACCGCCAGATCAAAAACTCCCCAGTTCATTCTTTTAAGAGCAACTGAATCATTTTCTTTACCATACAAATCAATAATTATTTCTTCGTTCAGACTAACTTCTCCTTCTTCAGCAAGAAGATAATTAATACCTGATTGTGCGTTTGATAAAAGTCTTTTGTATAAACGGGTTTGATAATGAACAGTCGAATAGTGATATGATACTAAAATAAGTGAACTGCTGATAAGGGCTACCAGCAGTGATATGACGAGTACGATAAACAATGCATTCGCCCGGACCATCTCAGGTTTGTTTATTTTCAGGGCCTGCAGGAACTATTTTCTTCATCTTCCTGATTTTCACCTTTTCCTCTTTTTTCTTTTCCTTTTTCTTTGAAGAGCTTTCAGAAGGTTTATTATCAGAGTTCTTCCTGGCTTTTGCGTTCTTGCTCTTTTTTGATTCCGGAGTATCCACTCCAGGAACAGGAAGAGGTTGTTCCTTTTGATTTTCGCTGGCAGCAGGTGAATCGGGAACAGATGTTTGTTTCTTTTTATACTTGCGCCACAGTTTTAATCTGAAACCTTTTCTGTTCTTTTCCTTTTTAACTTTTAATTCCCCTTTCTTATACTTTTCTATTTCGACTTCACCTGATTCGTTATAGATGTACCTCTTTCCATTAAAGAGATTATCTTTATATGTTCCCTTCTGAGTAAGCTTTCCCTTTTCATCAAAAACAAGAAACTCTCCGTGAAGATTTCCATTTTTCCAGTGATAAATTTCTTTTAATTCACCATTAAAATGCCAGCTCTTCCAGACTCCTGTTTTACGTCCATACTTAAACATGCCCTTTTCACGAAGATTTTTATTCATGTAAAAGTCACTGAATAAACCATGCAAAAGCTTGCCTTCAAAACCACCCCGTGTTCTTTTGATATCGTTTGCACTGTACCAGTAATAGAAATACTCATCACTGACTCTGATCAAAGGTTTACCTTCTGTTATTTCTGCATAAACCACGTGATCCAGAAAATTTACGATTATTCTGTTCGGTATATGAAGATTAAATTTCTTTTGCCCTGCAACGAAAAGAGGGCTTATCAAAAAGGCTATAAAAATCAGCTTTTTCATTAAAAATCAATTTCTCTTTATGTATTTTTCTTTACCACTATATGATACCTTCACTGAATCTTTAAGATTCTGAATCAACTTAACATCGTCTCTGACATTGCCTTCCTCCATCAAATACTCATTTCCTCTGATCGACATCAGAGATACATTTTTATTGCTGCCGGGATTTTTGATCAATCCTATGTAGGAAATAATACTCCAGTCT
This sequence comes from Sporocytophaga sp., assembly GCA_024707265.1. Taxonomy (GTDB): domain Bacteria; phylum Bacteroidota; class Bacteroidia; order Cytophagales; family Cytophagaceae; genus Sporocytophaga. The sequence continues at coordinate 479,589 of JANQAB010000006.1, forward strand.
ATAAACACTTCGGGTTCCTTTGGTTTAGGAGTAACCTTAGGTTTATTGCCGAAGGTATTTACAGAACCTGTAAACACTGCAGGTCTCACTGAGGTTTGAACGTTTCCTAAAAAAGGGTCCCTGTATTTGGATATTAATTCAAAAGTATCTTTAACCTCATACCGATGCTCTTTACGAACTACGGGCCTTGAGGCTATAGCAACATTTGAATCGGAAAACAATGATTTGTAGATCCGCATAAATATCAGTCCCCATACCAGGGCAACTCCCCCCAGGAGGATATATGTCATCTTTTTACCTTTCATTATTTGATTTTGAAACTCCAGATATCGCTATCTGTTTCTCCGGGAACTCCGTTTTTATTCTTGCTTGTTACTTTCCAATTTATAGTCTGTCCTGAACTTCCTCCAGTAAATTGAGTATTAGTAGTCAAAAGATCGCCTTTATAAAGGCTGAATGCACCTGAAGTTCCGACTCTTGTATAAACTTCATATTTATAATCCGATCCTACGTTATTCCAAGATAAAGTTATGCTACTTGCCGAAAGATCTATTGCTCCATTTTCAGGTGAAAGAGGAGATACTTTAGGAGGGGTATTTTTAACATTAAAGGTAAAATGGTTGCCCCAACCTGTCGAGGCTGTATCATTGTATGCATATGCCTTAACTCTCCAATAATAATTATTATCTTCAGTAACAGGTAATGAATAGCTCTGTCCGACAACTTGATATTCTTTAGGGGAATTAAATCCTGGTTCCATAGCGACCTGAACTTCATACCTTACAGCATGTAATGGTTTATCCCACGTAAGTATAATGGGACTTCCGGTAACATTAGAACCATTTAAAGGTAGTTTCTGATTAACGAACTGCTCACTAAGACTTGTAGCTTTGATCTTGAATTTACTGCCATAATATCCTGTCTTATAAGCACCATTCTTAGCTCTTACTTTCCATTCGAAATCTCCAGGACCAATGTAATACGGGAACCTGTTAGTAGTAACAACAGTATCTAAAATCCTTTTCTCTGGTGCAGAAAAATTAGGATATACAACCTGTAACTCATAGCCCGTCGCAAAATCTATCTGACTCCACCAGAAAGTCTGAGTATAATTAGGAGACTCCTTATCGTTAGGTGTATAGATTATTATTTCTTTATCTTCAATATCCTTTTCGAAGATCTCTGTACAAGCCGCAAGTGACATCATACACAGGGCCAATGCTAAAAATTTAAACCTTCTCATCTTCCTTTTTTATTTTATCTTTTTTTATTCTGAGTGTTTGAAGATATATAGTCAGTACCAAAACCTTTTTTTTCCTCTTGTTATCAAATACTGCATCAAAGCTGCTTGAAGAAACCCTTCCTACAGCTTCCTTTTGTTCTAATAAATGTACCAGCTTCAGCAGATTCACAAAATTACCTTCAACCTTCAACTCTGTAGTTCCCACAACAAATTCTTTCTCTTCCTGGTATTTTTCATTGGGAAACTCTTTAAGCAGCAAGTTATTCTTATGACAAAAATTAGAAACCACTTCGAGTAAATGTTCCTGATTTTTTAAAGAGTCTGCAAAGTATGAAGAGAGCTTTTCCTTCAAAGCATTCGACTTCATCTCCATCACCCGCCTCTTCTCCGGAGCCTCCTGTGCTATAATAAGCTTCTTTTTAAGATTACTGTTTGTAAAATAAAGATTAACAGTTTTACTGAATGCCAGCAAATATGCCAGCAGCAGAAACACAATAGCACCGACAATCAGGTATTTATTTTTTATTCTATATGACAGACTATTCCAGTTCACCTTTAATCTCAATTTTCACTATAAAATTTCCTGATCCTGTTTTGGAATCAAAAGTATAATCTTCTACATGCACATCCTGAACCCACTCTTGTCCCTTTACAATTTTAATCCAGGAATTCAGTTCAGTTGGTTTGGCACAAAAGCCATCCACCCTTAATACTCCATTATCAAATATATCTTTTCGCTGGGTCCTGCTCTCTTTTTCATTATAAGGATTCTTGGCCATTTTGGTCAATGTAATAGAAGCAGGTAATAACGCAGCTATCTGATCTGAATAATAGGATGCCCTTGCCGGAGCCAGCCACCCTGCCTGACTCAGAAAAACTTCTTTTTGGCGCAGATCCTTTTCCTCACCTTCTAAATTGGAAGAAATATCAGTAAGTTTTCCCAACTTTAGAGTTAATATTTGATTTTCCTGATTGTAACTGGTCAATAGATATGTATTAATCGATAAGGCAGTAAGAAAAATTGCCAACATGGAAAATCCGATTAGTTTAAATTTTTTCTTCTGCTCAAACTCGTTTCTTTGCGAATCAACTTCTTCAATATCTACCCGCACCCCTTCGCTTTCAATAATACCTAAAAATGCAGAAGAATAAGCAATGAGCAAGTTACCGGGAACAGATTCATTACCTGCTTTCACATCTGTATTATCATTGGTCTCTTTTATTTTATAAGCATCTACTAATCCTTTTGCAAAGACCATTTCATGGCTTCCGAATGACCATTCGGTGAGCTCCATTGATAATAACTGATAAAGATCGACAACTGAAAACGGGCCCAGCGTAAGACTAGTAGCGAAATATCCTATTTCTTTGAACCTTATCAACAATTGATCAATAAGATCCTTTCTTGTTAAAGAAATGTAAACCTGATTGTTGGATGCTTTGGTTTTCTGAAGATAATAATCTGCAAACTTTGAGTTAGGGAAAATCTGGCTAAATGCATGGGCATCATCTGTATATTCGTCATTGATCTTCTTATGCAAGATGCCTCTCCCTGTAACACTCAGTACCAAAGGTATATTTTCAAGTGAAAGCTTTTTCAGACTTTCGAAATCAACAATTCCCTCTTCTTTATGCTCTATCTGGACAAGGTTTTCATTAACAGAAAGGATTACACAATTAAAAGCAGTTTTCCCTTCTGCTGAGAAAACAACTTCTATTCCTGCAACCTTTTTCTGTCCGAATAACTTCTGTCTCAGTTTCTCAATCATGGATTAATAGATAATGGTAGGTTTGATAAATACAACCGATACTATTTTATTCTTTGATTTAGTTCTGCTGCTGAATAACCATTTAATAACCGGAATTCTTGATAGCAATGGTACGCCAGAACCGCCTTCAGAACTTTCAGTTCTCTCAAGACCACCCAACACAACCATTTCTTCATTTCTTACACGTACAATTGATTTAAACTGACTTGTAGAAGATGGAGGAGGACCACTTACAGGAGAATCAGTAAAGTCGGTAATGCTCACATCAATATTCAATGTTACCTGGTCATCACCGGAAACGATTGGTTTTATATTAATAGAAAGATTAGCTTGAACAGCATTATATGTTTCAGTTATTATATTTGATGGTGTTAGGCTTCCTACAACATTTTGAGTTTTTAAAGCATAATATCTAGTACTACCTATACTCAGATTGGCATCGTGACCATTCAAGGTAGATAGTTTAGGAGTTGATCTTACATTGACATTGTTGTTAGTCTCAAGCGCGCTGAGGCCAACGTAGAATTGAGGAGTAACTTTTCCAATATTAAAGACATTGTTACTTCCAAGCCATCCCAGAAAATCATTAATTGATTTTGATCCGAATTTAAAATCTACACCAGGAAAGATTGTTCCCCCTGATCTGACGCTATCTGATACTCCTGCACTTATACCAGTTTTTACCGTTCTCCCCTTTTTAACGTCCATCATAATGACTTCAATCATAACCATAGGCACAACCTTATCTAACTGACGAACAAAAGCTTCTATCTCGAGAATCTGAGGCTGACTACCTGAAAGTAGTATACTGTTTAACTCCTTAAACTCTTTAATTTCGACACCTTTTTTTAATTCCGCAGGAATAATATCTTGCACTGCATCTAGAGATCTGTATTGAAACTGAACAACTTTATTAGCTCTTAACCCCTCCAGCTTTCTTTCACCTATCATATAGATCTTATTATCCAGCTTATAGGTATACTCAGTCCCCTGAAGCAGCCTCCCAAGAAAATCATCAAATTTCACCTCACTAATTCTTGTTGTAGTGTTTCCTTTTATATCTGAAAACAAAAAATAATTAATTCCCATTTCTTCTGATACGGCTTTGATTACGTCAGTAATAGTCGCATTAACAGCGTCAAGTGAAATTGTTTTTCTCCCGAGAGAATCTTCATTTACTTCTACAAATAGACTTGAGGCATTCCCACCATTTTGAGAACTACCATTAGACTTATTAATTTGAGGTCTTTGGTAATTACTCTTTTTCTTGCTTGTTATTAAAAGATCTTCCCCATCTTCAATAGATTTAATTACATAGAAATCGTCATCTGTTTTTACAACTTTGAGATTATTTGCATAGGCCATCTTTTGTATGGCATTTTCAAAAGGCATTTCTTCAATATAAACATCGACAACTTTACCATTTAAACCTGATGATAAAATAACATTCTTTTTACTTCGCTGAGTGATTTTCCTAACGACCTTTTCAAGAGTATCATTTTTTAGATCAAGGCTAAGAAGGTTATTATAAGTATTATATTTTACTAATATTTCTTTTGGTGTTAAATCAGCTTCAATTATAGGTGCAGGTCTATACTTTTTGAAAGACATGATGGAGCCGACAAATTGAATTTCCAATTCGTATTCTTTAGCTATAAATAGAAGAACATTATAGACCTTTTCACTGGTAAAATTATTGTAAATACGAATTTCCAAAAAAGGATCGACACTGATATTAAGATTATGAGATTCTGCCAATCCTCTGAGGAATTCCTGAATGGAGGCACCAGAGACCGAAAAATCTACAGTTTCATTCAGGCCGGGACTTACAGCTGAGAGATCACGCAGTCTTTGCTCCAGCTCTTCATACCTATTTTGCTGAGCCCATAAGCTTCCAGAAAAAAATAACAAAAAGCAGCAAACGTATAATATCTTATTTTTCACTTTTAAAAATTGACTAGTAATGGATAAATTTCTTCTAATGATGTAAAACCTTCTTCAAAAAGCTCAAAAGCATTTTCGGATAATGTCTTTATTTTTCTTTCTTTCAAGTCTGCTGAGATGTCAAAAATTCCCCCTTTAATTTTTTCCGCAAGCTCATAATCTATGGGAATCACTTCGTATACCGCTTTACGACCTTTGAATCCTGTATAGAAACAGTGATCACATCCCTTAGGTAAAAAGTGTCTGCTAACACTCCTGTATGGTTTAAAATGCCTTGGATATAGATTAGAATCAAAAGTAACTTCTTGTTTACAGCTGCATAACGTTCTTACAAGCCTTTGAGCAACTGTTGTATTCAGCGTATTTGCAACCAGGAAAGATGGTATTCCCATATCAATAAGACGAGAGACAGTGCCCCATGCAGAGTTGGTGTGTATTGTAGATAGTACCAAGTGACCTGTCAGAGAAGCTCTGATCGCCATAGAAGCTGTATCCGGGTCTCTTATCTCTCCCACCATGATCACATCCGGATCTTGTCTAAGAAATGTTCTTAAAGCACTTCCGAAGTTCAAACCTATACTTTCCTTTAATTGCACCTGATTGATTCCCTCCAAAGTATATTCTATAGGATCTTCAATGGTTACAATATTTCGGGTTTCTTTATTTAATAGCTTCAGAGTCGCATACAAAGTAGTAGTTTTTCCGCTTCCGGTCGGACCGCTTATCAGCAGCATACCATGTGGTCTCTTGGCTCCCTCCAAATAGTTCTTCAGATCATATTCCGAAAAGCCAAGCCGGGCGATGTCTATATTTGTCGCATCATTACTAAGAAGCCTCAATACAACTTTCTCTCCATGCAATGTGGGCAATACTGAAACCCTGATATCAAATTTATTCCCTTTATGATTAAAGAAGATACGGCCATCCTGAGGTAACCTCTTTTCCGCAATATCAAGGTTAGACATGATCTTGATCTTATTGATCATGGAAGGATAATCATTCTTCTCAAGAATATACCTTTCAACAAGCATTCCGTCGATACGGATACGAACACGGCAGCGCTCATCATATATTTCTATGTGAATATCACTGCTTTTAAGATTCTTTGCTTCTGCAATAAGGTTGGAGAGAAAATCTTCTGAGGTACCTGTATAAGCCTGGCTTTTCTTACGGCTATCACCGGTTTCCCTGAGATAATATTTACTTAAAGACTTTTGAATAAGATCTGATGAAATCTTTTCCAGCAGAATCGTTTTGCCTAACAGTACCTCCAATTCTTCTGCAATCATTGGATCATAGGCCTCTTCATCTATAAAAAAACTGATCTTTTGCGCCTCTTCTTTCATGGGAAGTATACGGTAATGCCATGCCTGATCAGGAGTCAATATCTGCAATTGATCAGCTCTCAAAGATGCTATAAGTTCATTCTGGCTCATCTGAGCAAATAATTCAAAATATATTGATCTTCAAATTTTATCACATACATATCTGTAAGGAGTACTCCGCTCAGCAAAAGTGCCTGCAGGCCTGCCAATGGAATTGTTTTCTGATAGTTCTTTAAAAGCTTTACCAACATTGTAACTACAACTATCAATAAAAGACTTATCAGATAAAACAAGACATACAGAACAGGTGTAAGTAGTGGAGTGATCACAAAAAGAAATAATACATCTCCTATTCCAAGATGCTCTTTTGTGATGTTTATCCATTCACGATTTTTCAGTGAAAAGTATAATGACACCATTACCAGTTGTATAAAAAGAAATAGGGTATTAATGCCTGTAATTTCAATGATTTTTTCTAATCCTTCTGACGGTATTCTGTAAAGAACTACCAGGACAAACAGCATTGGAAAAAAATACCAGCTAACAGCTCTTTCTTTCAGGTCCTGCCAAAAAATAAGTACCAACACTACCAATATAGAAAAAATAAGCAGGATTTCCATAAATTAATCCTGCACTACTTCTCTTAAATTCTTATCCTGGTCGATTTCCCATACATTAAAAACCCCATCTCCGTCAAAGTCAACAACTGAAGTTGCTTTGACAACAAAGGTTGTAGGAGAAGATTCCGAAACTTCGATTCTGTAATTAGCCTGACCATTTTCTGATTCAGTCACCAGCTTCTCCTGAATAAATCCTATAGCAGGCAGGTCTCCTGAATATTTGGATTTTTCATAAAAGTATGTTTTTTGTAGCGTGTGAACATGCTCAAGCTGAATTTTAGCTTCTGTACTTTTAGCCTTGGTGATTAAGGGCAGTAAATTTGGCAAAGCTAACAACACAAGAATCCCCACAATAACAAGTACCACAAGCACTTCTGTTAGGGTAAAAGCCTTCAGTTTTAAATCATATCTTTTCATTATATATTTAATAATTAACCCAAAACAATTAATAGAATACAATAGGTATATAAATCCTATTTAAGAGCCGTCGATCGGCAAATGGAAACTTTTCAATATTGACTCGATTCTTTATTGAACTCCATTACAATTTTTTCAATATTCTTTATAAAGTCACCATATTTAATCTCTTTGCAAAGTCTAAGATATTTTTCGTTGCCAGCAAAGATCTTTTCCAAATCATCACGAAATGTAAATCGAGACATTTTATAAACTGTGTTTCTTTTGAGTAGATAATATGTTGTTTTATCATAAAATGTTCCTGCTCCAATTGCTCCGCTAGCACTCATCCCTGGAGCTCCACCTCCCATAGTGATATGTTGATAAAGTTTTACATCGCCCTCGACAAGCTTTTGCATAAATAAACCATCTCCAGCATATTTGATTTTATCATAAGGGTTTTCCCCTTCCAAATGAAGATGATTAATATTTATTATTTTTCCTTTTAAGCTTTTCTTATCATCCAGATTTAATTTATACCTTATCCCCCCGGAATAATAAGATTCCTTCTTAAGAATAAAACATTCGATTGTATCTGCTTGATTTACTAAAACTCCAGGAATGTATTTGCCTACTTTAGGTGTACCGTACAAATCATCGTCTGATTGTGCAGACCCAATATTTAAAAAAATGACATACGAAAATAAAGAAAGAGTTAACTTAAGATTCATTTGCTGAAATTTTATTTGGATCCAAAAACCTTCATATACTAACTCAAAATTCTTTCCTGCATGCATTCCAAAAAGACTTAACTATACTGCCAATTTCATTTTTATTGACCTTTATAGAATTACCATATAAGCAGGGCTCCCCTTGAGAAGAAATACAAAGAAATAATATCAAACAGTCATTTAAAATTTATAACCTAATACTGCAAAAACATTTATTGCATAAACAGTATCATCAAACAGGCTATTTTCGTACACAGCTCTCGTGGTGAACATATATCTTCCCGTTAATTGAACAAATGTATGCTTGGATAAATAATAGCCAGCTGTAACTCCAAACAATGGAGATATTTGAAGTTTATTCTTAACTCTTACTGAATTGGACCTGTCGGTTCCAGCGAGAAAGATCATAGGAGAAACACCAGCATGTAAATTCAATACTACTTTTTTATTAACAGGAAATATATTAAACGTAATTGGAAACTCTAGATATTTATATTTTACACTTTCTGTTACAGACTTTATTACAGTTCCATTATTATCTACAAGCAAACCGTGAACTTTCATTCCATATATGGAATAGGAGGGTTCAATACCAATATCAAAAACTTTGGAGATTCCAGGATAAAATACCAACCCAACTGTTGGTCCATTGAGTGGCATTGGGTTGTCATTTTTTCCAGAAGATTTTACCCAGGAATGATTAAGCCCACCTTTTATTCCGAGTGATTGTGAAAATGAAATGAAAGGAATTAGTAAAAAAACAAATAGTACAGTTTTTCTCATTGCATTTTTTTTTGTAAATGTTTTAATATTTAAAGAATGAAGAATCTAAATCAGGAGTATGCCTCTTATTTTTAACCTAGCTAAAATTATGATTCAGTAATTTGATAATAATCGTCTCATGAAAGGCTAGGTAATACCATTCATAATTCACATAATGAATATCATAAATAAGAGGCTGTCTCACTTAGAAGACAACCTCACTAAAATTACAACCTAATATTAGACTATTCAAAAATTTCTATCTTTTCAAATACTACTTTTTTTACTTTTAAATCTTCCAATATTTTTTTGATTTTTTCTTTTATTATAAATCTAGGTCTTGCATAACGCACAACTTTATTCCCATGCGCAGTTAAATTGGACGCACCGATATGTTCCCATGTGCAAAAGACATCAGACATCGGCAATATATCCTTTATATCCTTATAGTTATACTTATATATCCTAATGAACCCTACACCACCTAAAGGAACATCATCATAGAATCCATTTTGCATACAGGTGGGACATTGATCCTCTGTTATCAATCCTACTGAGTCCTTCCTCATTTTTGGAAAATAGTAATTGGATTTTAAATGGTAAAAGGGAAGTTCTTGTATAGTTTTATAATCAATTACATGTAGTAAATGGTCAATCTTTGCTCCATGCAAAATAATAGCATGATAAAGATCATCCGAAATCAAATGATCACCGTCATACGTCTCCGAAAACAAATTCTTTGTTTTGACTTTTTTCACGCGCAAATGACCTTTTAACTTTGCTCTTGTTCCACAAGTTTTACAGGCATCACTTAGATCATACTCAGAACCAACACTTTCTCCACTCTCTCCATTTTCACTTCCTTTAAATGTTAAGACATATAAATTTTCAATCATCATTTATAAAGTTAATTATTACTTCAATAAATTTTCTGCAGCATTTATCCATTCAGGAAAATCTCTATATACTTTCCTGTATGCATCTAAAATTTGACTTTTTGTATATGCAGCTCCTTTTGGGAGGATTTGCAAAAGCTCTTTAGTAAATGTGGAATGATGTGATTTACCCAACAATACTGCAGGTGCATCCCACTTGCTACTTATACCAAGCTTTTTTAAATGCCTCCATTCAACAATTTTGTGCGCCTCAATCAATCCTTTCTTAGAGAACTTCCTTAGAACCCGATATGCAGCTATAGAAGTTGCTACTCCACCTTTAACAGGATCTCCCAATAAATCAGGACTTCCAGTTTTAGGAGCAAAGCCAATGGGTTTCCCATCCCAGTCATATTGCACTCCATCTTCGACCCCTCCTGTCCACGAACGCTCAAGAACCCCCATAATACCGGAATAGAATGCACGAGGCTCTCCGAATAAATTTTGCTCTACAGTTGGGAAACGAAAACTTACTGTACCTCCAGCAGAATACGAAACCCATCCACCGCCTTCTTTACCCATCCACATGAATTGGTCTGAGCTATTGTCTACAATGCCTTTGGTACCATATTTTACTTCTCCAAATGTCCCTCCATTTCCATCAGGAGGCTCTACCTTCCCCCCATTAGTAATTAAAAACCTAACCAGGCATTGTACTTTTATTATATAAAGAAATATTGCGATCGGCACATTACCGGATATTATTTTTATAGCAACAATATTAATTTTACCTTAGACAAGAATGGTATGGAAATGTTTCAGTTTGTAAATGACAAGTGGAATAGAAGGACCTCAAACGAAGTCTTTTCACGGCAAAAAGCTAAATAAGCCTCAACAAGACAGCTTTGTTGAGGCCTTTATTTGACATCTACTAAATTAAATTTCAATTAGTTTATACTTATTAATACTCTCTTCTTGAAGTTTATTTAATTTTTCAGAGTCAAGATTTTTAATAATCTCTATCCAACTTTTGAACCCACCTGTAAAGTCTTCCAAAATTGAATGTGGAATTTTCTTTTCCATTAATTTTACAGCTTTATCAAAATAAAACTCTTTCATTTTTTCATCATGTAACAGTCTTGAAAAAAGCAAGATAGATTTGCATTCATCAAAAGGATTTGCCGAATACAAATCCTCCTCTATGTATATAAAAATACCCTCTATAATTTCATTCAAAGTAGGTTTATTTCTTAAACTAATTCTTGCTTCATTTTCTACAATTTTACAAGCATCTAAATATAAATGACTATGATCCTTATATGCTACAAACAACTCATTCCCCTTTTTATTTTTAAATGATTGATATACACATGGACTTATTTTATTGTAAGAGGTATCTAGCAGATTAATTAACACTAATCTAGGTCTGTATTTATCAGACATATACTTTTCTAATTCAATTCCAATTATTGCCGGCCCTATTCTCTTCAATAATTTCTGAGTTGATTTAAATCTTTTTAAATCAGGAAACTCTTTTTGCCAGTCCATTAATGTTTGAGTTAAGACTGATGTAGAAATTTTGTTTGAAACAGACTCTACAACGGATTGAGCTAATTTTCCCATTTTTTTCTCTTTCATAATGGTTGATTATAATTATCTATATTTAAATACTGTAATACTATTACCAGGAAAAAGATTTCCATATTTCATAAATTGTCTTTGAGACATATATGCTTTCGCTCCGAATTTCCAATCATAAATAACATTGTTTGTAGTGTCCCAAACATCAAGAATACCTGTTTGTCCATTTGAAGTTCTTGAAACCTTTGTAAGAAGGCCTCTACTTCCGTATATATTCTGATATCTGTTCAACAAATTAGTAGCATATTCATGTCTTGCTGTACCAATAACACCTCCTTTTCCTGGAATCGCCTTAAATGCCTTTTCACCACTTTTATAAACAAGGTCAGCATTCGAAAGTCCTTTTTTTTAGAATCTTACCTCCAGTAGCTACCATTCCAGCAATAGGAACCATTGCAGCCATGCTGAGAGAAGCATTCAAATAATCACCTCTTAAAGCATAGATTCCTGCGTTTAATCCATCAGCTACTTCCCCAAATCCAGGTACAAGACCTGCCACATCTAAACCTGTCTGGAAATAATTTAAAGTCTTTATGCCTATTGTAAGCTCCTGAGTCCCCCCAACTGATATCTCTGGTAATTGATGAACAAAACCTGCCCCCCAAATTCTTCATTTTCAACCCTGTACTATTATTAAGTGCCAAGTAGTGTTCTTACATTAATTTTTGCTTTGATTGTTGGTTGCTTTGATCAAATTGAAAAACTTCTCATCAAATAAAATATCACTCGAAGGAACAGGAAAGGTATCAATTAAGTCATGCCTCTGATCATATTTATCTTTCTTGTAGTATACAGTATCAACCAAAACTAATCCTCTTCTTCTATATTCACCTTGCCATTCCGATGCAATAGTTGCTCGTACTTGTTTCATAAGATCTCCCAAATTTTCAACATATATGTAGTCACTAGAATTAGGAAATATACACTTTGATAAGTCAATTGAATGAGAAAAAGACACTCCTATTAATTTGGCCTTAGAAAAATCGACATCCTTCATTTCGTTAGGATATTTTTTGGGGTCAATTCTATTAAAGATTCCAAATGTGGATTTATGTGCTGTAACAGAATACCCTCTAAACCATGGGGAATTTACCTCTCCTATAAATTTACAGTTCTCCATTCTACTTCCATCGAAGTTTGTAGCATATAAATTGCAATTTTCGAATACTGAATTTTTAACGATGGGAAAGCTAAATATGCATTCATTTAAATTAGCTTCGGTGAAAATTACATTTTTATATGCCCCAGATTCCTTGCCAATATTCTCATTCATAAAGGAATATGAAAAATCAGTTTTCCTAAAAACAGTATTAGAAATTTCACAAGCTATGAAATGAATTTCCTTTGCTTTAGTTTCATCAAATAAGCAATTAGAAATCTTACACAATTCCCAAACTGAATAGCTTATATCTGAAAAGGAAAAATCCACTGATTCAATTAAAGCATTTTTAATTTTTAAAGAACCATAGCTTTGTTCTAAAGAATATCCTCCGCTCTCGAGTTTACGCTTTTTAGTCAATTCAGATAATTGGGCTCCCCTTAGGTCCCACCTTCCAGAAAATTTACCTAAACCATTAACAGAATTTAATAAGTTGCCCTTTTCAAGGCAACCTATAACTTCCTTTAAAAGTCTTTGTCCTTCATTCGTTTTCCAACGATTAACAAGTTCTTTCTTTATCATTTTTAAAAATAAAATAAACCAATTCCTCCTGGGCCATATTTGGATACATGACTACCCCAAGCCCCTCTAGTTGTTACATCCCACCAATAACCTTTCAGTAGACCCTTACCCACCATATCAGCTCCACGATTCATAGGACTCAGGCTTATAAGGCCAATTTTCTGAGATGTTCTTAATATAATATTGCGATTAGCAAATTCACGGAATGCTCTGTCGACACCTTTACCCCTCATCATTGAGGCTACTCTTGGGATGTTAGCCATTGCTCGTGCTTCTCTAATCGTTAAACTTGGGTTTCTTACCGCTTGCTTCACTGTGTATCGGGCGGCTAAAGTTATTGTTCCTCTAGCGATTGCAGTTGTTGCTGCCTTAACTAAAAATATATCTGAAATTGCCAATGCGGAATACCCAAGTCCCCTCCAATAATTTTCATTTTGAAAATGATTTATTGCAGCCCTTCCAGCCCCCCAAATTGGTATTAAAGACTCATAAGTACCCGGAGCCCCAATTCCTATAGGTGGTGCGCCAACCGTTATCTCTGGTAATTGATGAACAAAACCTGCCCCCCAATCTTTTCCATTCCACCTGTAGGTTAATCCATCATTATCAGTTCCCGGAGCCATCTGGCCTACAACTGATCCTTTTTTATCAGGAGGCCCAGCCCATCCACCATTTGGGTCAACTCCATTTACCGGATTATTCCCCATGCCAATATACGAAGAATAAAATTGTCTCATAGGGTCCGGCCCTAACCACCTTCCGATTTGTGGATCATACATCCTTAAATCAAAAGCATTCCAACCTGTTTCTGAATCTTTCTCGCTATAATCTCCCTGAAATCCATATCTGTATGTATTTCCGAAGTACGAAGCCATACCGTAAGGATAGTAATCACTGAAGGTTTCCAATCTTAATCCATTGTAGTTACTTACAGTTGCTCTTACGTTCCCCAGATGGTCTTTTAATTCATAGAATGTCAGATTTAGAGAAGGAAAATATGTTCCGAGTCTTTCTGCTCCATAAACAGGAACTTCCGAAAGTTCCATTGGATTGGAATCCGAAACGTCATCCCTATAGATAGCTAATGGATTTCCGTTTATATCATTTATGTAGTAGGTAAAGGTTACAGGATTATTGTTGGCTCCATAACTAATCTTTTGCAATCTGTTACCTCTGTCATCGTAATATATTCTAACAGCCTGTTTGGTCCCATTAAACATGGAAACCATTAAACCATCAGAATTATATTGGATATTCTTAGTTACAGAGGAATTCGTAATACGAATAATTTGCCCAATCGTATCATACATATAACTATCAGAATGTCCGGTAATGCCAGAAAGTCTGTTTGTATTTGCGGAGTAATTGTATTGAGTAAAGTTATTTAAAACAGCACCAGAGCTATTATACCTTCTTAAACTTCTTATATTACCATTCGGATCATAAGAAATATTGTCTTCTTTAAATGCATTGCCGGAAGAGACGAAATTTCCTCCTGTGATACCACCATAAACTGAAGAGGTAAGCTGATACTTATTATCATAGAAATATGCATAACCTGTAGGCAGTTCTGATTGGCCACTGCCCTCGATCTTCTTGGAAAACCAGGCATTAGATCTGATAATACCATTGTAATAGTTTGTAAGCCCAGAAACGTTGGTTGTCATGCTGCCAATATTTGTCCCAGACTTGGAATAATCTCCGGTAAAATAATCGAATGTCATTCCAAAAGCGTCATTAATATCTACACCGGGATCCTTGGTTTTATCCCAATGATTAATAGATTTCAGCCACCCCTGAGCAGTATATACATAATCAACGCCCTGTAATGCCTTATTCTGTGCATTAGTACCTAGTTCAACCCTTTTAAGGGGGCCATGAAGGTAATATTTATATTTTGCCTCCAATTGAGTATTGATACTATCTTTTGAAGTATAAACCTCTTTCAGGCGTGTGTCAGCATCATATTTATAAAAATGATAAAACTGGTCTGATTGGCCTTTCTGATAGCAGACTGAAGATATACCACCCTGAGGATCATAAGTATAGTCAACAGTTTTGGTTGCCCAACCTGATATTTGCTGAGCAGTTTTTATAACCCGCCCTAATGCATCATAACTGTACCATGTTTTTGACACTCCAGGTCTTTCCGTATAAGAAATTGCTCCATGAACAAATTGCTGGGTAATAGGTGAAGCTACATCTGGAATATCATAAAAAGTAATAATTCTCTCACTTTTGTAACCATAAGAGCCCAAAAGACCATCATTTAAAGCCCCCTTAAGCTCTAGAATATTTTTCAGAGCTGCATTATTAAATTGAAGTGAGCAGCCCGAGCAAGGGATAAACTCTCCTGTTTCAATCACTCTACCAACAGAGTCGTAGTTTATATAAGAAAATTTAAATGTAGCCTGTTGCAGTTGATTTTGAGAAAATCTCAGGCTTCCATCTTTTCTATACATAAATTTTGTAACACCTGCATCAGGTTCCCTCTGTTCAATGACTTGCCCTTTATGATTGTAGATATAAGTCGTTTTATCTATCAGGCTGAAAGATACCGGAGGGTTCTGTGCATCACCTACAAATGCCTTAACTCCATTGGGAGAAACTGCATATCTCAATGCACCTGTTTCATCGTAAAAGTTAAATGACCTGTCCTTTGTGGGTACATAAAGGGTAATAAGCAAATTACCATCACGGTCAAGGTAATTCATGGAAACTTTACCTTCGCTATCAGTCGTTTTTTCTATATAGGCATTATTCAGCAGGTTTGAAGGATTTGTTAATGAGGGAAATGCTGCTACCCTCATCTGAAAATATCTTTGAATATTGGTATCTGCAGACGTCACCTTTACAATATCCAATACTGAATATTTTCCAGAACCAGATTTGTGATAATCCCCCGGTAAAGTAACCGCTTTTATCAAACCGCTTCCATCTTCATCATAAATAGTTCTTGAGTAGGGATATGATGTTTGGGGAGTAAAAGGTTCTTTAAATCGATCTTCTCTCAAAGCTGGATTTGTATAGGCAGATGCAGTATTACTATTACTATAATACATACCTAATGATCCCCAGTTACCATTCTCGACCGGAGTGGGATCATTCAATCTGTTAACATTGCCATAGCTGTCGCTATAACTGTCAAAGAAAACATATCGGTAAGGTGTCCCTAGTGTTCCAGTTACAAATCTGCCATTATATAAAAAGTACATATTTTGTCCTGAAAGCACTCTTTCTCCACAATTATCAGTTGTGATATTTGTTGTCTCTGCCAAAACCGGAGCAGGTAAAGTAGTAATGGCTGGTCTGTTATATTTGTCATAAATTATCTGAGTTGCCATTACGACACTATCAGACAGGTTCTTATACTGGCTTTGTACTGGCCGACCCTGATTATCATAAAATTCCTTAGTTTCACCAATGACATCACCGTTTTCAGCATATACTTTAGTTTTAATCCAGTTTCTGACAACATCAGGACTTTCTGGTGAAGGAGGGGTTATCGGTGGATCTCCAAGCTTAAGAATGGCTCCGTTCTGAAGCAAAGCTCCAGTTGTTCCTCCAGGAGTTATAATTATACCTTTACTACTTGTAACCTTATATACAAAATGGGTTAAAGCATATCCTCTTCCCCAATCCGTTTTTAAATCGGGAAATAATTGGGGCAAATCATCAGGTAATATTATAAGGCAATTACTATAAGCAGAAAGATCTGATCCGGAAACAAAAACTCTGACTGGCGGAAATACAGGACAGCTTGATGTAAATGCAGAGTCTTTTGGAATAGCCGTTATATTATAAGATCCGACGTTTTTCTTTAGCTTGTAATAGTAAGTAAAACCTGTAGTCCCAATGTTTACGGTTTCATTATCAAGGTTGGTCACCTTTATGCCATCAAAGTAAGTGTCATACAAATTTGAGAATGTTGTGAGACCACCGTCTGCTGCGGGGAGAGATAATGAAAGACTGTGAAATACATCTTTTGTAAATTTGTATCCTCCAATAGAATAGCCACCATCTATAATCTCAGGTGCTGTACCACCTCCTGTATTTACAAGCAGCTGGCTATTATTAGCACAAGGAGCCACAACCTTTACAGTTTTCAGATATGGTCCAAAGATACTTCCGTTTTGATCTTTAAGAAAAATCTCATACTGATTATCTCCCAAAGCACTTTCGCTTACTAAATAATTATCTGAAAAGCTTATTCTTGTGCCACTATTTCCAAATACAATATTACGCCATGTTAATGTTTGCCCTGACCCAACCTTTCGTACAGCCATGTTGGAAAGTGTGTTAGTGCAATAATCTATGTTACTTTCCCAATACAAGCTTATAGTAGCATTTCCTCCACTTGGCTTTACTACTCTGTCTCCATTTGAAGAATAAACTGTTCCTGCAATGATGCTTCCGTTCGCTCCAAGTTTACATATTGTTATATCCCTCTCGTGATCTGAAACATTGCAGGCACATACCAGAGGGCAAAGTGCTTTAGGCCATTCCTTATGATATTTGTAATGCACTCTGATTCTACCAGCTGGAAAATTCTCAAATCTATAATATCTGTGCTCTTCTCTATTACCACTTGAATTATACAAATCAATATATTTCGTTAAACTACTCATCGTATAATTTCCATTGGTAAATGTTTCTATGAGATCACCCTGATAACAATTTGACCCTGACCTATGTATAGGGTCTCTGTAACATGCATCAAAATTAATTTGGGCCAAGGCATCAGATCTATCAGGTGATACTAGACTATGGTCAGAGCAATCTCCATTACTTTCATTGGCATTTACCCTTATCTTTAAAAATTTGATTGTGGGACCAACGATAATTTCCTGCCCAAATCCCTGAAGAGAATAGAGGACAAAAGATACTCCCAGTAAAAACTGTTTAATGTTTTTCATATAAAAAATCAGTTATATATGTTTATAAAATTATTGAGCCTTTCCATAATTAATTCCTTTCTCAATCAGAGTTCTCTCTGTAGGATAATTAAGTAATTCTCTGCTTGTCCTTATCAACTCTCCCTTATTGTTATAGGTATAGTGAGTAAAGAAATTATTCTGATCCAGTATGTAAGTCAGTTTTCCGGAAGGAATGTCATAGACACAGGAAGAAAATGAAGCATGAATTGGATGAACTCTAAAATCATCAAAGTAAACCGGTCTTCCGGCATTCTGATTGCGACAGACTATTTCAACTGGCATAGTACCATCCTGAGGCTCAAAGTCAAGACTTAATAAATATTGGTTTCTTGCTTTCATACTCAATTTTCTATACTCCTCCTTAATCACTGTTCCATTTCTTTTATACTGAAGCCTTACTACATTAAGAGATTGATCAGAAATATTGCTCCCATATCCATCAGTTGTGTCAGGCAAATATACCCATACACTGGCTTTATATTTGGTATTTATAGTTGGAGTGAATCTAAACTTAAATCCGTCTTTTCCGGAAGGTACCTGAAGGCTATACTTCCCTGTGTGTGCAAAATTGGAGTCATTAAAAATCTTGCCATTTACGACTTCTGTATTCCCTTCATATATTCCACTAGACGGATATTCTGATGGAAATTCACAACTCATATATGCAATTTCATTTCGGGAAGCGCCTCCAGAAGATGCAATGAGATATTGCCTTTTAGGATTCATAAGCAAAGATGACTTTAAACCATTTATATCCTGACTTTCCAAAACATGGCTATAAGGATCTATCAAAGTTATTTCGCCCGTTTGCTGCCAGAAATTATTAGTACTAGTTGAATAATTAAAACCTGGGAATTTTGATACTTTGTAAGTTCCATTTGGATTCAAAGCAACAGTATCTTCACCCACCCAGTAATAACTACATTTCTTCCTCCATATGTCCGGTTGTGTTGTTCCTGCATCCAGACCTTCCACCTTCAGTGAGTTTGTCCAATAGTCTACCTGTGCACCTACAAGTCCTGTCTCATTGTAATCACTTTCAAGTACCGGATTGGCCTTATTCGCATCAACCCTGTAAAGATAAGATCCTGTAGTCTGAGACAGCATGTTCTTATTGGTATTATTAAAAATCTTTGAGCCCATAGCAGGAAATTTCTCATAAGCGTATACTGTTTTTGATTTGTATTCCTTTCCAAAGGCATCTTTTGAAATTTCACAATTTACATTTCCTGAGTAAAAATCATAACCTAAGATTTTTGATTCCTGAACAATCCCGCGTTTATAATCTGTATATTTTGAACCAACAGGTATAACGGGATATTCTTCAACTTCAGTAATCATAAGCTGTTTGTCCCCATTTACATCCCGACGCTCAAAATATACCTGATCTATTCTGCCCTGATTCTTAAATCTTGTGCTAAGATCGTTTACAAAGTTACTTCCTGCCTGATCGTGCAGGTAGGTCTGTTCTGTCTTGGAAAGTAAAACGTTATTGGCTCCATATTTTGTTACTGACTTTAACAAGCCGACTCTGCCTCTAAAATCATTAATCTTAAATAATTTCGCATACTCCTTATTAGTAGCATCCGAGATTAATGTCCTTTCTTCACGAGGAATCCAACTATCATCCATAGTAGAAAAAACATATTCAGTAAAACCTGTTCCATTAATTTCCCTTGGATAGCTATAAGAATCAACCATTTTTTCTCTGACTAGAACTTTCGAGTAAATAACTCCCGGAGACATGACCTGTTGACCTGCAATCGTTTTTAAGAACTTCCGATAGATATCATTCTCATAGTTCTTCCGCATATTCATAGCCTCTGTTGAGGTCAAATCATATATATAACTCACATTATACCTCACATTAAAACCGGAAGGCTCACAAGCAGTAACACCATTCAAATATTCGTAATAAATCAGATTCTCAATTGTCCCGTCTTTTACTCCAATGGATTTAACCCTTAATCCTCCGCCATTATATTCAGAGGCATTCCTATCAAAGAATACATTTCCAGTAAGCATTAAACAGTCAAACGGATTAGGGCAACCTGGAGGAAGACCAGTTGCATTAAAATAAGTAGATAGTGCTAAAGTATTTAAAATGAGATAATCAGATCCGATAGACATTATTTCTGCATTGTCATCATCATATCTGCTTATATCTTTAAATTCGGATAGATAAAATTTACTAATAAGACTCCTAAGACTTACCTTCTTTCCAACATATAGTTCGGAATAATTTGTAAGTAATTCAGAAGAATGAAAATAAATTTTGAATTGGTTTATAGAAACTTGTTTCTCTATTTTCTTGATTGAAAGATTTCTGAAATTATTAAGAACAGATTTATAATGCTTGTCTGATTCATAAGTAATATTTATTTCGGCTCCCAGGCCTGTCTTTACTTTAGTCAAAGACCATGCATCTACATTAGCTGAAGATGCAATTGTTGTATGGTTCTCAATGTTTTCTGCACCTGTTCCTGTAGGATAGTCTGACTTGTAGCTCCCCCAAATATCTTTATTCTGAGAATAGTCAGGATTTTTAGCACCAGTTCCATATTCAAATTGAGTAGAAGGGATGATGGATTCTCCATTTTTTCCCAGATACTCCACTTTTGTCAATGTAAGTTTTCCATTCAAAGGACCTTTTGAATAGCTGAAATAGTCCATGACATAACTATTGGGAGTGTTTTTGCAAAGACCATAATCGTAAGTAAATACTATTTGCTTTATGGCTTCTTTGCTCAGATCATAGCCACTTGTTTTAAGATTTGAGGTTAGGTCTGAGGCATCAAGAATGTCGTCCCCATTATGATAATTAACCCCTCCGAAATTCACTACGAGATTTCCATTTTGATTAAGCTCTGAAAGAGATGAAACTCCCTGAAAATTCTGAATAAGCTTCTCTGTTAGTAAAGAATTATTCAGAATAAGGATTTTGTCAAGTTTTAAAGAACTTACTGAAAAAGCTGTTACATTGTTATTTCCATCTCTCTTTATATCGAATCCACCATTATCCATATCAGACACGGATTTTCCATCATCTTTTATTGATTTGACAAAAAGAGCTGTGTGGGTTCTTGTCCTGATTGAATTAAGGTAATAAAGCTCTTTTTTACCGGTAGTATAAACCTGTGTTCTAGCAATATTGTCAATTTCATTCCCGGTCTCAGGAGTTCTCCATTTGTACTGATTCGTCCATCTTCCATAGTCAAATTTAACCCAATAGCCAAAATCAGCTTCATCAAATTCACCAAAAATACCTCTGTCAACAAAATCAGGGCCTGTAATAGCAGTTAAAAGCCAGGTGTAGGCATATGGAGATTTACGTTCAATTGTTCTGGTAAAATTATTATCTCCAAAAATCTTGGTCGTATTCTCAAAATTGTATACAGGAATGGTATAATGATAAGAAACTCCGCTTTCATTCGTAACTACAAAGCCTCCTATATGATTATCCAAACCTAATTGATATCCACCCGCTGTTAAAAGTCTTCCTTTCTGGTCCGGCATAAAGAAAGGACAGTATTTTACATAACCTGACTCTTTGTACTTATTGTTCCTGATTTCAGCATTCGTAAACCATTCAATATACCTTGAACCTGAAAGCATACCTTTTGGCTTATTAAAATCCATGTTAAAATTCATTAAAGAATCATTTGTGTAATCCCTTTTGTTTTTTCCTATTGCTGAAACAATATTTTTAAGACTGCTTAATGTCGGAGAAGCCCATGAATCAGTATTGTAAACGCAAGAATTCGAAAAATCATTAACAAATCTGAATGATACTTTATTCTGATAGGTTTTGTAGCTATAGTCTATTGGGACATCTCTCCTTGACATGGAACCACTTTCATAATAATAGGGCTGCATGGCTCCACCAATCCCTTGGCCAGAAACAATATAAGAATCAAAGGCAGGCTTACTTCCCCCCATAACTTGGTCCGGATTTGTTTCAATTGGAGAGGTTGAGTTTTCAGATATCATACTCGTGCAATCAAAAGAAACACCTGAAGCAGGAGTTGTACTTAGATTTGGTGCATATAAAGAACCATAAAGGCTGGCATTATTAAGGGCATTCATCCAATATCTGCTATAATTATAACCAAGACTTATGGTAAAGTAGTAAAGAGGAATAGTTATCCCGAAGCCTGTAGAGTTTGTTTTAATACTTCCAGTTTTACCAGTCCCCATATTCAAATTCATCCCTCCCATTGAACTTGAATAACCATCGTTACCGGTTTTTAATGATATATCCATCACCGGACCGGCAGATGCACTGACAAAGCCTTGTACCTTCTCTCCCTTTGAACTTGAGGTAAGCATAACTCCAGCCCCAACAGACCCAACATTGCCTCCCAATCCCATAGATTTTACACCAGAGCCAAGATACACTCCCATGCCAGCATATGACGCATCCCCATATGGTGAAACACCTGCAAATACACCCATCTGCATTCCATTGCCCAGAGGATACCCAACACCGGCATATCCGCCTACCCCAAGGCCTCTATATGTGTCTGTGGCAAACTGCAACCCGACATTAAAAATATAAATTCCTACGCCCACACTGTACATTTTGGTATTACCTCCGGGCCATGAATCTGTAATAACCTGATTGGCATTTAAAAGGTCATCGGGATGTCCATTTGCCATTCTGTTTATTGCACCAGGATTTATATTCCATCCCAAACCTGTCCACGAACTTTCCTGATCGGGTGTTACCAGAGCATGATATGATAGCCCTAAAGGATAACCACCTTCCGAACCTGGCACTTCTAATAAAGGTATGTTGTAGGTAAGGTCACCTGTCGCAAGATCCACCATATCTGTTGTATCTACAGGCTCAAAACTTGTATATTCTGGTGCTGTTGGACCTGAGGTCAAAGCAAAGGAAATTGTCGGAAATATTATCGTATTTAAAAATGAAATCATTAAAAATACTGATACTCCTTTTATGAAAATTTTTTTTCTAAGTAGTTTCATTATTAAACAGTTTAAAGTTCTGTTAGTAATTGAGGAATGTTGTCAAGATCTTTCCTTATAAACTCAAATGTCTTGCTTCCTGCCCCAAGATCTGATAAATGAATAGTAATAGATTCTGATTCCTTTGAAGGTTTTTCAAATGCCAACAATACACTTGTAGATTTTGACATTCCATAAAGATTAGGAGTATAGTAATCTGCAAGTGAAATTGTATCATTCTTGTTTGTGGTCATATAAGCAATGGAACCAAGACCAAATGTGAACTTATTAAGCTTCTCAGAAAAGTTCTCATTACCATATAGCACATCTCCATTTTTACCGGAAAGATTTAATACAAAATAATAAAACCTTCTGTAAGCCTTTTCTTTTGCTATGAATAGAGAATCTTGCTTATTACCAAATTCATCATAAAGCATTACTGACGCCGGCTTAAAAGTTAGTTTACATTTTACATCTCCACTTTCCTTCGTCTGGACAAGCCCATTCTCAGGATTATTTATGTAAAGAACAAGGTCATCATAGTTCATACTCTTCTTGCATCCAATGAGAAAAAGACAAAGCATCCCCATTAGAAACATCAATTGTTGTTTCATGCCCATAGATTTAGTATGTGGTCGTTACCTTTTTACTGGTTGTTGATTCCTCTAAGAATGTCTTCTGTTATGTCTACACCTTTATCTCCAAAAGCAATGTTACCTGCTGAAGTCGCAAAAATCATTTTAAAGCCATTTTTTGCTCCATAGTCTGCTATGTAAGTGTTTATAGCCTTTAATGCTTCAGTGGTCTTTCGGTTTTGCTCCTCAAGTAATTTTTGATCAACAGCTTGTTTATATTGAATCAGTTGTTCCTGCTTACCTTTTAATAATTGTGCAGAGAGTTCCTTTTCTTTTGAATTCATAGCTGAAGATTTTTTTTCAAAATCTTTAAGTGCAGTCTGGAACTCGAGTGATAAAGTATCTATGTTATTTTTAATTTTTAATTGTTCTGCTTCCAACTGTTTTCTGACAAGCTGCATTTCTCTTGAGTTTTCCATTAGCTTCCCAGTATCTATATAAGCAATGCGATTATCTGTTTTATAAACTTTAATAAAAAGAAACAAAACTGCAATTGTAAGAACTGCTAAGGTTGAGTATATAATTTTATCCTTCATTTTATTTATTCTTTTCAAGTTCTTCAATTCTTTTTCCTTGTTGTTCTATTAATTTCTGCTGCGCTATCAAATGCAAAGTAAGTTCTTCTATCTTGGACAATAGAACAGCGTTCATATCACCAAGGACAACTCCATTCTCTTCAATCTCACAAGCCGACGGTACACCTGGAAGATGTTTATTAGCTTTTACAAATGTTTCAACTTCATTAAGTGGCTGGAGCTTATAAGTTGGCTCAAAAACGAAATCAGGCCATGTGTTTCTAAACTTTACAGCAACCTCTGTAGCTATGATTTTCCCATCCACTGCAAATGTATAATCTATCGGCATGTAATACGAGCTGCCTACACTTACCTTACCATTAATAAATGTATTGCCATTAACAGAAAGCCTTGCAGGAGGAGGAGTAGAGAAAAAACCTACCCCAAGGCAAGATTCGGCATCTGCCTGAAGTATAAGGTGCTTCCCTCTCTTAATACTTGGGTCGGAGTCATTATATTCATAGGTTCCAAGATTGGTATATTGAGTATTTGTTTGACCCGAAAAGGTAAGATTGGATATATACATATAGTGTCTTGCCCCATTACTTCCTAAATTAGGACTGGAAATTTGCAAGACATTCTCTGTTCCTATAAGATTGGTGTTTCCAGAAACCGTTAATTTATGATAAGGGTTTAGCGTTGTTAGTCCAATACCAATGTTACCTGTACTTAGAATTCTCATTACCTCTGTATTGTTAGTCTTGAAAATAAGAGGTTGTGCGTTTGTTGTTCCAAGAAAGTTACTTGAAGTAATGTTACTGTTCCCTGTTATTGCCCACTGCGCTTTAGCATTGGTTTGGCATAAAGCTATTAGTAAAGAAAAGACAATAGCTGTCCTGCAAAAAAGATTATTCTTTTTCATTTTAAAATAGTTGGTTTAGTTTGATTACTCTATAAAAAAGAAAGGCTTGGCGGAGCTCCTCTAGGAATAATTATTTATCACAAGATTAATTTTTCACTTCGCAACTGAATTGCGTCGACAAGTTAAATTTGAAAAAAAACTTTACTTGTGTTAAATAATTTTAATAACTGAATTTCTTACTATATTTTTTTGAATATAGAATTTTTTCAAAAAAATATAGCATAGTTTCTAAATAGCTATTTTCTATTATCTACTTGAAATCTTAAAAATATTCGATTAAGATTCCATTAATAAAGTCAAATGTAAAATTAAATTCCAATATCTATAAAATATTACATAAATGTTTTGTCGTATCGATGACGATGCTTGTCGAATCATTAGAATAGTTATATTTTATTTGTAGTCCTTCCAATTTCTATTGTAAAAAAATTACACACATTAAACACTTCCTCATTACATTAAGATATTTGGTATAAAAACTAAAGTTGGTTGAGTTAAGGGTATTAATTTTCTTATATCACAACTAATGTTTTCCGGTTCAAAATATGCAAGTCCATTGTCTATTCTGGTGACAATTCCATGGCCTATTTCAGGAGCAATAGCACCTGAACCCACATAAATATTGGCTTCAAGTTTTAAGTATCCTTTTAACTTAGTCCCTTCAATGAATTTATAGCATAGGTATTCATAGTAAATAGGAATAATAGAAAGGTTTACCAATACACTATTCCTGTCTGCCTGCACTATGCCAAATTCCTCTCCTGACTGATTCAAATTCGCTGGCATAAAAGGTGGTTTATGATAGACTTTGACTTGGCTTTATTTATCAAGTTGGTCTGAATCAACCATCGCTTTTCTTTTTCCCAGTTCACCTAATTCATAGACATAGTCATAGAGACATTTGTCTTTGCGAAATGTGAATCTTATAAGATCGTACACCCATAAAAACGGGTAAAGCAACTTTAAAAACATCCTTTTCATATTTTAAAAATTTAAATATTCCTATAATTGCACCTGAATACCGCCATATTCAGAATTATTGAAATTTTGACAATACAATTTAATGCAAACCAAAACTGGTTGGTACGTCTTTGATTTTTAAAGCATTGTACTGGCAAATATATAAATATGTTGTAATGGGACATAGGAATAAAATATTTCTAATCAGAAATAAAATATTCCTATATTTATTGAGATATTAGAACTGTTATGATGTTACCACTAGGAGTAAAAATCAGAAAATTGAGAGAATTAAAAGGCTTTAAGCAAGAAAATATGGCAGAGCTATTAGGTGTAAGTCAATCAAGTTATAGTAAAATGGAGTCGGATGAAATGGAAATTAGCAAAGAGAGATTAGAGCAGATTTCAAAAATATTAGGTCTATCTGTTCAGGATATAATGTCATTTGATGAGCATATGTTTTTTAATCAAATGAATTCTCATAGTTCAGGTTACAATAATAATCAACACGGGACGGGATATACCATAAATCAGTATGGCATGCATGATAATGAAAGAAAATTATATGAAGAAAAGATAAAAATGCTTGAAGAAAAAAATAGGTTACTAGAGGAGCTTAATGAGCTTCAAAAGAAAGAAATAGATCAATTTAAATCGAGGCTTTAATTAAGATTTTTAAATTTATAATATTCCAGCCAGCTTAAAGCCTGATGAACGTCGGTGAAAAATCTGGTTGGAATAATTGGCCTGTCAATAGTTATAAATACCATTGCGAGATGCTTATGAATATTGTTTCTGACAATGATAGCACCCGCAGAAATAAATTGAGTGGCTTCTTTCTTTGATAGATATTTTCGTGCTCTAGGGCTTATATGGGCGTTTTTTCCGGGATATATGAGCATTGGGTAGCTTTTGTTTCCAAAAGTCCGTATTCGTTCTTTAACACATATTTTTGCAACTTCCAGAGTAATGTATAAATCCGAATTAAAATGCATGTGCAGAATTCCATTGCTAAGGATCACCCTGCAATATTCATTTTTGATTACAAGTTCTTTAATCATTCAAGTGGCGGCTGGTATAATTAAGGAATTATTTAATGGCTTCTAGTTGTTAATTTAGATGTTTGAAATATTGAAGCCATATCAGAGCTTCATCTTCCGAAGTAAAAAGTTTTGCAGGAACCTTCGGTCTGTTAATAGTAAAAAATGCATTTCCCATAAACTTCTCAATTTGATTCTTTATAACAAATGCCCCGGCAGTAAGTCCTCTTATTGCATCACCTGTAGATAAATAACTTCTGGCATTTCGCTCAAATGATTTGATTGTTCTGCCATCCGCAAGCATAGGATAGCTTTTTCCATCGCATAATTTTAACCTGTCCTGAACACAAATTTTAGCCACTTCTTCAGTTACAATGAGAGAAGGTTGATAGGTTACATACAGTATTCCATCCTTAATCCACATTATAGTAAACTGGTTTTCAAAGAAATTGGTCGAATTCATGCCTTTTTTATTCCTGAGTTGCGTATAAAAGTACTAAATCATTTTTAAGTACAGATAAAGTAACTAAACAATTTTTACTAAACCTCAACCCCAATGAAAAAGAATATAAAATCTTCAAGTGTGATTAATGCGATCAATGAGATTTCAATGATCGCAAAAGATCGAGGGATAGCGCACCTTTTCACCCAGGATTCATTATTTGATGGGAGACAGATTACAATAAGAAACCAGACTATGATTAATTTCGGTTCTTGCAGCTATTTGGGACTTGAAACAGATCAAAGGTTAAAGGATTCGGGGATTGAGGCCATTCAACGATATGGTTCACAATTCTCCTGTTCCAGAACCTATGTCTCTTTTACACTCTATGAGGAACTGGAAGAACTTTTAGTAAAGATGTTTCAGGCTCCTCTTTTACTTTCAACCTGTTCTACTATGGGACACATGGCGGTGATACCTATCATCATAGACGATGAGGATGCGGTAATACTAGATCATCAGGCACACATATCAATGCAGGATGCCTCAAAGAGGCTTCAACTGAATGGTATCCCTGTAACCATGTTAAGGCATAGCAGAATAGATGAACTTGAAATGAAAGTTCGGGAGCTCTCTCTAAAGCATGAAAAGATTTGGTATTTTATTGACGGCGTTTACTCAATGTATGGGGATTTTGCTCCCATTGATAAAATCATTGCACTAATGGAAAAATATCCGAAGCTATGGCTATATGCGGATGATGCACATGGTATGAGCTGGGCGGGCGAAAATGGAAAGGGGTATCTTTTGAGTAAAATCAAATTACATCCTAGAATGGTTTTGGCTACGTCTTTGGCCAAAGGTTTTGCTTCTGCCGGAGGTGTATTTTTATTTCCTAATTCAGAGTTAAGGGACAGAGTAAAAAACTGGGGCGGTCCTTTAACTTACTCTGGCCCTCAACAACCCGCAGTTATCGGAGCTTCAATTGCATCGGCCAAAATACATTTATCCTCCGAAATTTATTATAGACAGGCAGAGCTTCGGGAGCGGATTCAATTCTGTAATGAGACAATAAGAAAATACAATTTACCTCTGATTGCAGAAACAGACGGTCCGATATTCTTTATTGGTCTGGGTTTAACAAAAGTGGGCTACAACATGGTTAAACGGCTTGCTAATGATGGTCTCTATGTGAATCTGGGGATTTTCCCGGCTGTTCCTGAAACTTGTACTGGAATCCGTTTTACAATCACGCTACAGCATAGATTTGAGGATATAGAAAATCTGATAAACAGGATTGCTTATCATTTGCCTCTTGCATTTAAAGAAGAAGGCAGAACAATAGAAGATGTGTATAGAGGATTTAAATCTATTATCAAGTTTGAACCCGTTACAGATATTAAAAAAGAAAAGTCTGAACCAGCTTTTCATATAGAGAAGTATAATACTATAAGTTCAATACAGAAAGAGTTATGGGATTCTTTAATGGACAATAGAGGAGCCTTTAATTATGACATTCTACAGCTTTTCGAAGAAGTGTATAAGAATAATTCTCAGAAGGAAGATAACTGGGAGTTTTATTATTATCTAGTTAAAGACAGAAATGAAAAGATTATCGTAGCTACCTTTTTTACATTGGCCTTGTGCAAAGAGGATATGTTTGCCCCACCTTCTATTTCCACCCAGATAGAGGAATTTAGAAAAAATAACAAATACTATCTGTCAGCAAAATATTTAATGATGGGATCTTTACTTTCGGAAGGAGATCATTTATTTATTGACAGAACAGAATCAGATTGGAAAAGTGCATTGATGACATTGCTTGATGAAGTTTGGCAGCAACAGGAAAGAAGTAAAGCTGAATTTCTGTATTTAAGAGATTTTGACTTGAATGATGTTGAGCTGAAAAGCTTCTTTATGGATCAGGGATTTATCAAAATGGAAATTCCTCCTTCTCATATTTTTGATGATTTTAGCTGGAGTAACAGGGATGAATACTTGTCTCAGCTACCCGGAAAGAAAAGGAACCGAATTAAAAGAGAAGTTCTGAAGTTTGAAAATAGTTTTGATATTAAATTTGTAGAACAGGCTTCCGAAGCTGAAATTGAGCATTGGTACTGTCTCTATAAGAACATAAAGAGTAAAAATTTAGCGGTAAATCTTTTTGATATTCCCAAGAAATTATTTTTCCAAATGGCTAATAATCCTGACTGGGACATTATACAACTATCCCTTAAATCAGATTTAGATCCAAGAGAAGAAAAATCTCCTATAGCCATAGGCTTTATCTATAAGTCATATCCTAATTACTACCCATTGATAATAGGTATAGATCACTCTTTCAAAGAATTCAATACTTACAGGCAAATGCTGTTTCAGGCAATCTTGCGGGCAAAGGAATTAAAAATGGAGCGAATTCATTTTGGGCTGACAGCAACAGAGGACAAGCAAAAATTTGGAATAAAGCCAATGCCAAAAGTTGTATATTTTCAGCAACGGGATAGTTACAATTCTCAATTGATAAATCTTATACCACAATTAGAGAAGGTAAGGAAAGCATCTTAAAAGAATATGGGAGCTTACTCCCATATTCTTGAAAACACATATAGATACCCGTCTTCACTTTCGTTATTCGGGTTCATAAATTTTTTAACGAATAACTTAACCTTAACCGGACTTTGTTGATAGGGAATAATGAAAGTGTTAAAGGTTAGTTCACTATCAATAGAATTAAGGTAATCAGGAGTTCCAAATGGTGTTTGAGTTTCAAAGATATTTGCAATTCTTAGCTGAATAAGGTTCTCTTTAGGCAGGTTAAGAATGGCTGAAGCATATTTATTCCCAAATAAAACTACGTGTTCCCTGTTAGTAATTATTGCCGGACTAGGCATCCAATCCATTATCTCTTCCAGGTAATGTTTCTTGGTAGTTGTATGTTCCAGTTCAGTACTGATGGTATTGATTGAATTGCCGATATGGGTGAATAAGTCCTGGTCATCATCAAAGTCAATCTCCATCTTTTGAAAGTCTGATTGGGCAATAGCCAGACAAACTTTTTCAAACTCTTCAAATTTCTTTTTTACTCTAATCTCGCATATTCCAAGATCAATTATATACTTCTTCAGATCAAGAACATTTTCTATTCCTTCATAAAATTGAGATGGAATTTTTAATTCCTTAGCTTCTGCGATTACTTCCCTTAATTGATTTTTTAGTGAGACTAAACGCTCAGATTCTTCGCTTCTTTTTCTTATTTCCATAGCAAAAAATAGCTATATGTTAAATTTTTAATAATTAATCTAATACTATTAACTACTTAAAAATCAAGACTTTTAAATCTTGTCAAAATTTGACATTTAGTTTAATGTTAGCGATTCTAGCGGTAATCAGAATACATTAAAATGTAATTATATGTTCTTTTGTCGATTAATGCAAAAATATTTTCGTTTGATTATGAACATTTTATAACCAAAGTGTTAAAATTTTAATAAGTTTTGATTGGCTTATAATCATTTTAAAAATGTACTTTTCAAAGGTTTTTCAAAATTGGTAGATTGATAAAACTTTATCAATTTCAATTTCTTCAACTTTTAAAATAACATGATCTTCTTTTCTATAGGATATTTCATAGAACTTTTTTCTAAATGCATACAGCACTATTATTTGATTATGCAAATTTCTTTTGTCGACAATATTTCCTTTAAGCCATATCTGCATAGTCTGATTGAATATGGGCATGTTGTTGAATTCTTCGTGGTGCATAATTTACAGTGTTAAAAGAAATCAACTCTTTTGCTAATATTCTCTGTACAAATGAAAAATAAGTGCCATCGGGACCAATAAACAAGTTATCTACTATATTAGCAAGACGAACATTGAATAGTTAAAAGCAGGGAGCCGTAAATTCTTCTTTTATTAAATCCTAAAGTAAAATGATAGACAAGCCAAACATTTTCAGAATAGCCACAAAAGAACTATCACAAGACGGCTTCTTCACATGGCTTTTGAATTGGGCAGATTGTAAATGCAGTCAATACAATCCTGAACTATTTGAAACCGCAAAAGATTTCGTTAAATTACTTATCGGACAACCTTCCGACTTCGAAATCCACAAAATTGAAGCTGGCAGACAATGGAATAATATTGACATTTGGGCAGAAATTAATGACGAGTATTTTTTAGCAATAGAGGATAAAGTCAACTCAGTCGAACATTCCGAACAGTTAGAACGATACAAACAAATTGCGACTGAGCATTACAAGGACAAAAATTACAAGTTGGTGTTCGTGTATCTCAAGACAGGCAATGAAAGCACAACTACCCTGAAAAATATATCAGAAAAGGGTTATTCTATTATTGATCGAAAAATCGTTTTGAGCATTCTTAACAAACGACAAATCAACAATGAAATTTTCAATGACTTTAAGGAATACTTGACCCTTATTGAAACTCAAACGAATTCCTTCACGAAATATGAAAACATAATTTCGGACAGGAAAGCTGGCGAAGGATTTTACATTAAGCTACAAGAACTTTTAAATGATGGGGATTGGCGTTATGTTGCCAACCAAACTGGCGGCTTTTTGGGATTCTGGTACTATTGGAAATGGACAGATGAAATCGGGGAAATCTATATACAAATAGAAAATGCGTTTGAGAATGGTATTAAACTGGTAATCAAAATTGCCGATTGGGAACAAAGTATCAACACGCTGTACAAACTTCTAAATGAGATTAAGCCAATCGCAGATAGGAACGGAGTATATCTTAACAAGCCATATCGGTTTACTCCTGGCGCAACTTCTACATTGGCAATAGTTGACGATGCTTTCACAATTGACAATGATGGAAACCTGGATCTTGATAAATTTATTGATATACTCAAACGACTTGAAAAAATTCTGGATGAATATTGCAAAGATAAAGAACTTAACAAGTCATCGAGTTTGGTAAAACTTAACCCTCCAAATGCAGAAATATGAGTATTCCCCGATTTCTGGGTTTGGAGTTATAAAACTTATTGGTTCTACGGTTCCATTACATAATTTTTTGCAATGAAAGCTATAACATCAGGGGTGTCCTTGAAATATAACTCGGTAATCGCAATTGAGGAGTGGGCAAGCAATTTACTAACTACAGCTATTGGGCTACTCTTGTATATTAGATTGATCGCAAAAGATCGTCTTCAAAAGTTGTCGGTGCATGACACTTTTAATGATATTGATTTTACTAATAAATTTCACCATATCATTCCTTTTATATACTATGAATCAATCAGAAAATATACTTTTGAATTATGAAAGAGACTTATACGACTGTTTCAGTGCTGCTTCGTCTGACGTTTGGAATTTATTATCTCCTTTAGATGACAATGAAAAAAAGATAAAAATTTCAGCCATAAGAGAAGATGCATTAACAACTATAATATGTAGGAAAATAGTAAAGTCATGTCCCTCGTATGTTAAGAGAGTCTTCACCCCTCCAACATATAGTAAAAAATTAAATTCAGCAGCAGAAAATCGATCAGGAATGGACCTCCATTTATGGATTGGAAATAATGATGAAGAATACATTCCATTTTATATACAAGCAAAAAGCTTAAGAAATGCTCATTCTATAGATTCCACATATGATTTAGATCTAGATCAATGCAAAAAATTAATAGCATTTTCAAAAGGCAAAGAAAATTTTCCTAAAGGTATACCCCTTTATTTTTTATACCAAAATCTAAAAATTTCCCAAGATGACTTTTTACTTTTCAAAAAGGATTGTGATGAAATTATAAAATTTGAGGACTTAGGTGTTTTATTCACTCATGCTAGAATTATTGAAGGAATAAAAGATTCTGGGAAGAATGTTTCTTTAAGGTTACTGATGGAGAAAAAGGATACACTTTTTACGAAGTGTGAGGATAAAACGAAAGTTTGTCAATATCTAACATTATCCCCGTTTAAAACAATAGCCCAAGGTGAGCCATATTTTGCCAAAGAGTTTAATAAAATTTATCATTCAGAAACTGCTAACTTCTTCTTCTTTTTCTTTTTCTTTGAAAGCAATCCGTTTTATAACGAAAAACCTTTATTCCCAATTTTTCAAAAAAAACTCAGATGAGATCTTTAGGCTTTATGAAAATTCCCCAAATATTGATTTACCAGAGCATGTTATTATATTGAATATTCCAACCATTTATAGGGAAAGAAAACAAAAAGCTAAAAACCTTTTAGAAACAATAAATAATAAGCCATAATAAGGCCGTAAAGTTGATTTGTACTCCATTCTTACCACACATTAAAAATGTAAAGAAACTATTGCTTTTCGTTTAGATAGCATAGAAACCTTGCTTGACCAAGGTTTCTATATTTCAAATTATAATCATTTAATCTCTTGTTCCATCACATAATTCTTTGCAATGAAAGCTATAACATCTGGGGTATCCTTGAAATAGATTTCAGTGATAGCAATAGATGAGTGAGCAAGCAATTTACTGACAACAGCAATTGGACAGCCTTTGTAAATTAAATTGGTTGCAAATGATCGTCGTCCGGTGTGGCTTGATACGAGCTTATATTTAGGTACTACTTCCTCAATTGCTTCATTACCAATAAAGCGAACTGTTACAATATTTTCATTTATCTTTACTTCTTCAGCAATTTTCTTTAAAGCAGTATTTATTGTAGCGATGCTAAAAGTAGGGAATAAATATTTGGTCTGTTTGTCTTCATATTTTTTAAATATTGCACTGGCTTTTTCACTCACAGGATTATAAACCCGTATTTTACTCTTTTGTGTTACTTTATCTATGTGTCCATTTTTAATATGCTCCTTTCTAAGAGTTAAAATATCCGAGATTCGAAGACCTAAATAACATTGAAGCAGAAAGTAGTCTTTTACGATTTCATGAGTTTTGCTTGTGGGGATATAATTTTCAATAGCTTCAATTTCATCCGCATTCAGATATATAATATGGCCTTGCCCCTTTTTTGCCTTATACTTAAATATAGATGGATTGTATGAAGCCAAATATTCATTTTCAATGCCCCAATTAAGAATATATTTGAATTGTCTAAGATATGATCTTATAGAGGTTTGATCCATTTTGGTTTTGGAAAGAAACCTTTTGTACTTTCCGATTAATTGAGCATTAATCCCTTCAAAAGTGATTATGCTGTTCTCTTCTTTCTGAAAGTCTTTAATCTTTTTTATCGCATCGCTGTAATTTGTATAAGTACTTGATTTAACAGTAGCCTTTTTACTTTCCAGATAATCTTTAATTAAATCCTGAAAAGTTTTCACGTCTTTCTTTTCTGATTCAATAGGTTTGTTATTTCCGTCAACATTGATTCGGCTTTTTACATAATCCAAAGTTGGAATCTGGTGGTCGTTCAGGATCTTATATTCCCGAATAATCTTTTCGACGTAATCCTTTAGGCTTTTTAATTCGGTATTTATACTTTCGTAGCCGTTGAACATAGATCTAACCTGTTTTTTGGTTTTATCCCAATTCGAGGTAGGTTTAATATGTCCGGTTGAATGCTTAATTTTTTTACCTTTGTGTTGAACAACCAAAAGGATAGCCGAAGAGGTTGTATCTAAAAAATAATTGACTGTCATATTGCCTTGTATCTAAAGTTTACAACGAATTTACAGCCAATTTTCGTACCAGTAATATTGTAAAAAAGGCTGATTGGCAACTTGTCAACAAAGGCTAAAAAAGAATGCAAGACCCTAATAGTTAGAATCTTGCAAAGAAAATACAAAGAGCTATAAATGTAATTTTATAGTTTAACACTTATAACTTATTACTACTACTTTCAGAGGAATGTCGGTAAATCAAGCTTCTTAGCAATTTTAAATGCTGCGTTCAGCTGACCTACGTGGCTATAAGCTTGAGGAAAGTTACCCCATTGACTTCCCGTACTGGCCTCCACATCTTCACTTAACAACCCAAGATGATTCTGGAATCGCAGAAGCTTTTCAAACTCTCTGATAGCATCCTCAGTACGACCTACCATTGCCAGTGCTTCCACATACCAATATGCACAAATCAAAAAAGTAGATTCCGGCGTACCAAAATCATCTTCATGTTTGTATCTGAAAAACAATCCTTCATCTGTCTTAAGCCCTTCTTCCAGCGCAATCAAATGATTCCTGGCTCTGTCAGAGTTGGGATCCAGGTATCTCATTGTGATTAATTGAAGACAGGAAGCATCCAGATTCTTTCCTCCTACTGCCTGAGTGTAAACTTCCCTTTCAGGATCGTAACAAGCTTCTATCTGCTTTATGGAAAGTTCTTTAAGGATAGTAGCTTTTCTTATGATCTCTTCGTTCTTGAAATACTTTCCTATTTTAAGAGCAGAACAAGCTCCAGCCCAATGGAATAAAAATGTATAACAGTGCTGCTGAGCAATATGACGAAACTCCCAAAGGCCCGCATCTGGTTCATACATGGTGTCTTCTATTTTTCTCAACGTATGGTTGATGAGTCGTTGAGAATAATACCTTCCTCCTTCTGAAAATCTGGTATCTACATAGAGTGGTAGCAAAGCCACGAGCACCTGGCCATAGACATCATTCTGAATATGGGTATAAGCATCATTTCCGACCCTTACAGGTTTGTTATTTTCTCCATATCCATGCAAAGGTAATTCCTTCTCAACCAATGCTTTCCTACCTGTAATAGAATAAAGAGGCTGATATCTGTCAGTTTCATTAATCGTAATATTTTCTATATAATGAAAATATCTTTCCAATTCTTCAAAGTGACCAACATTGTGGAAAGCATTCAGAATATAATAAGTATCTCTCAACCAGCAGTAGCGGTAGTCCCAGTTACGGGTAGTTCCGGGATATTCGGGCAAACTGGTGGTCCCAGCTGCTATAATAGCTCCTGTATCTTCAAACTGGTGAATTTTCAGACATAAAGCAGACCTGATAATTTGCTCCTGATAAAAAATTCCAATACTGGTACTCTTCACCCAGTTTTGCCAGTATTTTACAGTCTTCCACAGAAAATCTTCCGCTGTTTCCTCCAGAGGAGCTTCAAGAGGTATACCATAAGTTAGAATTAAATATTTAGCTTCATTCAAGACAAATGAACTTTCATCAGCAATAAAATTAAGAGCTATGTTTGTTGTTAACCTGATTTGCTGAGACAACCCAATAAACCTTATATGACTGCTTCCCTGATAAGCTTCAGGAATCAGCGCTCCATATTCGCCAACAGGCCTACAGGAAACCTTCACCCTTGGAGAACCTGACAATGGTTCTATTTTGCGCACAAGCATGAGAGGTTTAAAGTTTCTTTCATACTGGTAAAACCTCGGAGCAAAATCTGTGACCCTAAACCTGCCTTCTGAGCATTCAAAATCTGTCACGAGCACGTTTGTGTTTTCAATATACTTTTGGCTAGACACAAAATTTTCTTCGTGCGGGAGAATAGAAAATCCGCCACCTTTATCTTTATCCAAAAGTCCTCCAAAAATAAAACTACTGTCAAACTGCGGCCAGCACATCCAGACAATATTTGCAGTTTTATCAATATGAGCCATAAACGCACAATTGCCTATAATGCCCATTTCGTAGGTATGCCTTTTCCCCATAAATTCTTTTTGACGCTGTTAAAAAATCTTATTTGTCTAACCTGAAATTTGCCATATGGTTTGAATCAATTTAATCTCCTCCCAAAGCACACACACAAAACACTATGACAATCAAAACTTTAACACACCAAAACATATATAAATTAAAAATTATTTACCTTCGATCCAATAAAAGGATCAATATACTGAAAATACCTTCATTACAAATTAAAATTTAATTATTTGAATTTAAAATTGTATTTTAGATACACCAACAACATCAGGAATTCCAATTTAAAATTATACCCGCGGTTTCACCCGCTCGTTAATAAAAAAAATCACCTCTTATGTACAAGAATTATCTACTTTTTATTTTCCTCTGCTTATTCTTTATCCAGACATACGCTCAAAGTAAGAAGGAAAATACAGGCATTACTACCAACAAACGAGGTAGGAAAATTTTACAGAATACAATCAATATAAAATTGAAGCCCGGAGTATATGAGTCTGTAAAGTCCGGCAAACTGGATTTGCAACCTGAATTAAAAAAACTGCTTAAGCAAGTCCAAATCGAGGAGGTCAGGCCTATGTTTTCTGATCTTGATATTCAGCCTTCTCACAAAAGAAAGTTTTGTTCGGGAATTGAGAGACTTCATACAATAAAGTATTCTTCAAATTTTACCATTGAAGAAATAATAGAATTACTAATGAAAACTGGCTATGTTGAATATGCTGAGCCTGTATTTGTGGAAGAATTACTTTACATTCCTAATGACCCTTTAGCTCAACCCTACACCAATTCAAACGACACCAGCCTTTTTTATCTTAGCCGAATAAAAGCTTATGAAGCCTGGGACATACACAAAGGGGATACCAATACTGTAATAGGTATTATTGATACAGGGGTTAGGTTAACACATGAAGACCTAAAAGATAATATAAAACTCAACTGGAATGATCCGATTGATGGTGTTGATAATGACAATGACGGTTACATTGATAATTTTATGGGATGGGATCTGGGAGATGGAGACAACAATCCCACAGCCAGTGGTTCTCCACATGGAACTGAAGTAGCATCTCTGGCCGCTGCTACCGGCGATAACGGTAAAGGGGGAATTGGCACTGGTTTTAAATGCAAGTTTTTACCGATAAAAGCATCTCCTACTAATGCGGGAGGAGCCATCGCTTATGGCTATCAAGGTCTGGTATATGCTGCCAGGCAGGGGTGCAAAGTTGCAAATCTTTCATGGGGAGGAACCGGAGAATATTCTCAGGCAATGCAGGATATCATTAACTACGCAGCCTTAGAAAAAGATGTATTAATTCTGGCAGCTGCCGGAAATACCAATAAAGAGCAGGATTATTTTCCCGCCTCTTATGACAATGTATTAAGTGTTGCCTCCTGCGATACCATATACTCTCCTTCTGCAGGAAAACTTATTGAAACAAGGAAACTTACTTATAGTACCAATGTAGATATTATCGCACAAGGGATCAATATAACAATAGCCGCCAATTATGGAGATAACCAATACCGAAGAGACGGAGGAAGCTCCTATTCAACTCCCATAGTTGCAGGTGCTGCAGCCTTGGTAAGGTCCAAATTCCCTAACCTTTCTGCTATACAGGCAGCAGAACTAATCAGAGTAACAGCAGATGTAATGGACACATTCCCTGAAAACCTAGAATATAAAGGTAAAATGGGAAAAGGAAGATTAAATATGTACAGAGCCCTAACGGACTCCACCTCACCTGCTATAAGAATCGCAGGATACAGTTATAAAGGTCAACACGGCACTTATACCTATAGTGGAGATACTGCAAACCTTTCATTTAAATTCATTAATTATCTTCGACCATCCTCTGCTAACTTAGATGTAACCTTATCATGCGATGCTCCTTATATTCATATTCAGGATAATAAAATAAGCATAGGGCCTTTAAATACACTTCAGTCAATAGATAAAACTGATGATGTATTTTCTATTACTATCGATGAAAATGCCCCCAACAATGCTATCATTAAGTTCCGCCTAGACTTTCAGGACCCTACTACCAGTTACCTGGATTACCAGTACATAAGCTTACTTATCAATCCCGATTACAGAGTTGTTGATACGAATCAGGTAAGTTTTACAGTTGCTGGCAATGGCCGATTTTGCTATAGCGACAAGGATAACACCAGGGGAAAAGGTATGGTTTATAAAAATTCCTCAATGATTTATGAAACGGGATTAATGATTGCAACTGATAAGAATACAGTTTCAGACTGTGTTCGTTCAGAACCATACAATGCTGACCAGGACTTTCAGGTAACAAGACCTGTCAATTTTGTAAAGCCGGTACATTCTAATGAAGAAACCTACGCGGAATTCCAGGATATGAGACCCACAGGCACCAAAGTAAAAGTTAAACAGAGAACTTATGCCTGGAAATATAATCCGGATGATTCATATGTAATTGTTGAATATACTATTCAGAATGCATCGGATAAAACGATAGATACGCTTTACACAGGTTTATTTACAGACTGGGATATTAATGAATATGACTACAACAGAGCAGACTATGACTATGCTGACAATATGGGTTATTGCTACAATACCTTTCTGAACGGACTCTATGGTGGCATATCAATTCTTACAGAAGACGATCCGATTTGTTTTTCAATAGATAATGGTAATGTTGCGGGAACTATTAATCCGAATGACAATATAAATGGATTTACCACACAGGAAAAGTTCTCAACTTTATCCAGAGGTATAGGCCGGAAACAAGCCGGAGCCAGTGGAGCCGGCTATGATGTTTCCCAGGTAGTAGGCGTTTCTCTTTACAATATGAAAGTAAATGAAACAAGAACCATCGCATTTGCATATGTTGCAGCCAAAGATTTGTATGACCTTAAAATGAGCTCACGCTCCGCAAGAGCTAAATACCATGAAATCAAGAAGAGCCCTTTACCTCTTGTACAAAACTACTATTCGTTTTGCGTTGGTCAGCAGACAGATATAACAATAGCCCCGACAAATGGTAGCACCTTTAATTTTTATAAATCTCCCGGACCTCCAAATTTATTGTTTACAGGGTCTGAATATCATATGGAGAATCTTAACAAAACAGATACTATATACATAAGTAGTGTTGATTCACTGTTTGAAAGCAATCTTGCCAGAGTAACATTGAACTTCCACGAAAGCAGCCAGGCTGACTTTTCTGTAATACCTGACACGGTAGTTGACATAAATTCCCGAGTATATTTTGTAGATCAGAGCTCTAATTCAGTAAACAGAGTTTGGGATTTCGGTAACGGTAATACTTCTAGTGCATCACTGGCTTCATTTACTTACGATACCCCTGGAAATTTTGATGTGAAGCTTATTGCAGAAAATAATTACGGATGCAATGATACGCTTATAAAAACAATAACCGTTAGAGTAGCAACATCTATAAACGCTCCAATTGAAGGACTTGTTAATATCTATCCTAATCCAGTTGAAAATAATTTAACTTTGAATTTAAGTCAACTCAACAGTACTTGCACCATCACAATAGTGAATGTACTGGGTGAAGAAGTATACAGAGAATCACTGGATACACAAGTGAACAGCAAAGAAGTGAATACCTCTAACCTTACTTCCGGTGTTTATTTATTAAAAATTGTTTCAGGAAATATGACCTTGACAAAAAAATTCAATAAGCTATAAATTCTAAGACAATTTCATGATATTTAGCCTCCTACCGATAAAGTGGGAGGCTTTTGTTTTTTTATTATGAAAATTATTCAGGCAGAAATACTTACCATAGGAGATGAAATACTCTATGGACAAATTACAGATACCAATTCACAATGGATTAGCGAGCAGCTTACTTCCATTGGAATAAAGGTGATAAGAAAAACATCCGTTGGTGATGAAGGAAGTGAAATGGTCAAAGCCATTCAGGAAGCCGAAATTCGGGCAGACCTGATTATTATTACAGGAGGCCTTGGACCAACTTCAGACGATCTCACTAAACCTGTTTTGACTCAATACTTCAACACAAGACTTGTTCTTCATGAAGAAGCTCTAAATGATCTTACTGCATTTTTTGAAAGGAGAGGCAGGGAACTTACCGAGATAAACAGGCAACAGGCATATCTTCCTGCAAGCTGCGAGATTATCAGAAACTTTTATGGCACAGCCCCTGGAATGTGGTTTGAAAGAAATGGAAAAGTTCTTATTTCAATGCCTGGAGTACCATATGAGATGAAAGCAATGATTACAGAACAACTGATACCCAAAATCAGATCTTTTTTCAATCCACCTGTTATCATTCATAAAATGATTCGCACTTCTGGCATAGGTGAATCCTTTCTCGCTGAAAAAATCAAATCATGGGAAGATGGTCTTCCATCTTTCATTAAACTTGCTTACCTGCCTTCCCTGGAAGGAGTCAGGCTAAGGCTGACAGCAA
This sequence comes from Sporocytophaga sp., assembly GCA_024707265.1. Classification (GTDB taxonomy): domain Bacteria; phylum Bacteroidota; class Bacteroidia; order Cytophagales; family Cytophagaceae; genus Sporocytophaga. The sequence continues at coordinate 521,028 of JANQAB010000006.1, forward strand.
TTACGGATAAGGAAAAAGAAACCGAAACAGACAATGTATTAGAGAAAGAAAAAGAAAAGCTCCGGGAAATCATTGAAGATTATATATATGGGTATGGAGAAGAGAATCATGAGCAGGCATTGGGTAAATTATTAATGAAGCATAAACTGACTGTTGGAGCGGCTGAAAGTTGCACTGGAGGACTGATATCCGCCACAATTACCTCTGTCCCGGGCAGTTCAGAATATTTCAAGGGCGGTATCGTTTCTTATGACAATGAAGTTAAGATAAATGTACTGGGAGTAAAAAAAGAAACCCTTGCAGAACACGGCGCTGTAAGCGAAGCTACAGTATTACAGATGGTTGAAGGAGTACAAAAAATATTAAAAACCGATATTGCGGTGGCTACCACCGGAATAGCGGGACCAGGAGGAGGATCAGCAGAAAAGCCGGTAGGAACCATATGGATAGCAGTAAGAATGAAAAATAAAACCCAAACCAAGAAACTTCAATTGGGAAATATTCGTGAAAATAATATGAAAATGACAACCTACGCCGTTTTCAACCTGATCAGGGAAACTTTGCGGGAAAAGAATTGAGAAAACCTTCAAAAATATTAACTTTGACCGGATTTCAAGGTTTTGATTCCAAAATACCGAGGATCACTTTAACTTAACAGGCTAATAGTAAACAGCTTTTATGGCATTAGTAGAAATGGTGATGCCCAAAATGGGCGAAAGCATCATGGAGGGGACAATACTCCGTTGGTTAAAAAATGTAGGAGATAAAATCGAACAGGATGAATCTGTTCTTGAAGTAGCAACGGATAAAGTAGATACAGAGGTTCCGGCAACAGCTTCGGGAATTTTAAAAGAAATACTTGCCCAGAACGGAGAAGTAATTCCTGTTGGAAAACCAATAGCAATTATTGCTACTGATGGCGATGAATCAAGCACTTCTCCTGCAGCACAACCTGCACAAAAGGAAGAGACGTCAAACATAACAGCAACGGCGCAAGTTTCTGCTATAACAAATGATATAAAGACCAAACCGCATATTTCTAATGGGGAATCATTAAGGTTTTACTCTCCACTTGTCATGAACATAGCTCGTCAGGAGAATGTAACCATGGCAGAACTGGAGTCCATCAAAGGCACAGGCAAAGATGAACGTGTTACCAAAAATGACATCCTTGATTACATTCAGACAAGAAAAACCACCTCAGCTACTTCCTCTGAAAAGCAACAAATTAAAGACCCTGTAAAGACTGAAAAGAAAGCATCCGCTCCGCTTGAGCAATTGAAGCCTGCTCAGTCACTATCCGGTAATTATGAAATTATCGAGATGGACCGCATGAGAAAAATGATTGCGGACAGAATGGTTGAGTCTAAAAGAATTGCTCCTCACGTTACTTCATTTGTAGAAGCCGATGTGACCAACATCGTATACTGGAGAAACAGAGTGAAGCAGGAATTTATGGAAAAAGAAAACACAGCACTTACATTCACTCCAATCTTTATTGAAGCTGTAGTTAAAGCTTTAAAAGATTATCCTATGGTTAATGTATCTGTTGACGGTGATAAAATTATTGTTAAGAAAGACATTAATATAGGCATGGCCGTAGCGCTTCCTAGTGGAAACCTGATCGTTCCTGTAATCAAAAATGCAGACCAGCTTAATATCATTGGCCTGACTAAAAAAGTAAATGACCTTGCCAGAAGAGCCCGAGCCAATAAACTTACTGCAGACGACCTTTCAGGTGGAACATATACGGTATCAAATGTAGGCTCTTTCGGAAATATGATGGGAACACCTATCATCATGCAGCCACAGGCGGGCATACTTGCACTTGGCGCGGTTATTAAAAAACCTGCGGTTATTGAAACACCTCAGGGCGACACCTTAGGTATCAGACACATGATGTTCCTCTCCCATTCCTACGATCACAGAGTGATTGACGGTTCACTCGGAGGAATGTTTGTAAGAAGAGTCGCAGACTATCTTGAACAGTTTGACATCAACAGAAAAGCATTTGCTTAATAAAAACGCATTCAATTGATATTCAAATAATGCAGACCCCGAAAGGCCTGCATTATTTTTTTAAGGATTCAATTAAATGAATTCTTCGGTGTAAATTTTTATATTTATCCTTCTTAACATTGCTCAATAATTAACATTGTCCATGAAACAAAAAGCCAAACTATTATTCTTCACCTGTACTGAAAAAGACACCCCATATGTATTGCTTGGAAGAAGAATAAGTAAAGAAGGCGAAGAATACTGGTGGATTCCCGGAGGCGGTGTAGAGACCGGGGAGTCCTTATTTCAGGCTGCAGCAAGAGAATTAACAGAAGAATTAATTCCTACCAAACAAATATCTGATACAGTAAACAAATATCAGGAACTGTCAACAGACCCGCCTTCGATTAGATATACAACGGGTAATTCAGAAAATTATATCTTCTTTATACAGATCTCCCACTACAAAGGTATTCTGGAAGATACAATCGGAATAGTTGATGAATTTGAGGAGCTTAAATGGTTTAATCTGAATAACATCCCGTCTACTATGTCAAGGGAATTCATTCATCTTAAAGATTATCTTACCAAAGAAAAGATAGAAGCATTTATAGAAAACTTTGACTATAAAAGATTCTTATAACATCAACCAGAATCCATACTACATAAGGTGAATCAACTGAATACATCCCCTAAAGATGTTTACGAAAAACAGCTTAAGGAATTTATTGAAATAAAAAACAAAATTGAAAAAGATCAAAGTCTGACCGCCACTTTCCGATTGATTTCAGCTATCGCCTTTCTGGCTTGTCTTTATTTTCTGGTTCAGAATGCAAATACATTCACTGTATTCGGCTCTGCGGCATTACTCTTTGTTTTTATTGCATTTGTAATAAAGAGTCTCAACCTGAAAAGACAAAAGAAGTTTTATATCACTTTGATAGATCTGAATCAAGGGGAGTTGAACGGACTTGAAGGAGACTATTCTTTTTTCAAAAATGGAATTGAATTTATTAATCCTTCCCACCCATACTCCTATGATCTGGATTTATTTGGTGATGCTTCCTTCTTCCAATCCATAAACAGGACCTGCCTTCCAGAGTCATCTTTGCGACTTGCATCCATTTTATTAAAGACACTCAGCAACAAACAATCCATATTGGAAAGACAGGAAGCAATCAGCGTTTTAAAAGATAAGGTTGAATTCAGACAGAACTTTTATGCACATGGAAGTGAAATAACCAATGAAGAAAGTTCGCAAAAAGCATTGTTGAGTTGGCTTGATACGAAGTCAGATATTATAACCGGTTTTATAAGAATAGCTTCTTTAACAACTCCTTTCATCTGTCTGGCTTTAATTATATCCTCCATATTTGTGGACGGTCTGTGGAGCTATATAATGCTCATTGTTGCATTCCATTGGACAATATATGGAATAACTGTTAAGAAGATCAATGCATATCATCAGACAATAGGTAAGAAACATAATTACCTTTCAGGATACCAAAAAGTCCTAGAACTTATCCGCAAGGAAGATTTCGACAATGCATCTTTAATATCTTTTAAGACCAATGCAGAAGAGGCACACATAGCTTTTTCAAAGTTAAAAAAACTAACAGGCTTGTTTGATTACAGGCTCAATGGCTTATTCGGCCCTGCTATGAATTCATTTTTCCTCTATGACTTTCATTGTATACATGCATTGGAAAAATGGAAAAAAGAACACTATGAGCAAGTAAGCCAATGGTTGAATACATGCGAATATCTTGATGCACTGAATAGTCTGGCAGGCTTTGCCTTTAACAATCCGAAATTTATATTCCCAGTCATATCAGAAGGAAAACCAAGAGTATATTTCAAATCGCTCGGGCATCCGCTCATTCCTGAATCCAAAAGAATTACCAATGATTTTGAACTGGGCTCATCACAAAACCTGATGATAGTGACGGGAGCAAATATGGCCGGAAAGAGTACTTTTTTAAGAGCTGTCGGTTTGAATGCTTTATTAGCCCAGATTGGTTGTCCTGTATGCGCAATTCATGGAGAAGCATCAACACTTGATATATATTCAAGTATGCGAACATCAGATTCTTTAAAGGATCAAACGTCTTACTTCCATGCTGAATTAAAAAGACTTAAGCTTATCATTGACTCCGCACGTAATGGTACGCCATTATTGATTCTTATTGATGAAATGCTCAAAGGCACTAATTCGGACGATAAGCTTTCAGGATCTATTGCAATGGTTGAAGAATTAAAAGACCTGAATTGCGCTTCTATCATTGCAACGCATGATCTTGCTCTTGGAGATACTGAATTAAAATATCCGGACAAGATCTGTAATTTCTGTTTTGAAAGTCTTATCGAAAACAATGATGTAACTTTTGATTACAAAATGAGACAGGGAAAAGCAACCAATAAAAATGCTACCTTTCTTATGAAGAAGATGGGAATTATAAGATAAGTTGAAATAACACCATCATCTCCTCTTCAAAACTTCAAATTATCTTAAAACGATTGAATCAACTATAAAAATCTTTTCTGTGACTTTGCCTTGCCTATTGCAGAAATTTACCTGCACAGCAAGTACACTTAAGCTTTGAAAACCAAAACTTTTGAACCAAAGAAATTTGAAAATACAGTAGTACCTGTAGCAATAGTCTGTGCTATTAATTTGGGCATTTCATAATTTTCTACCAGATATTCAAGAATAATAAGATTTACAGCCAGAGAGAATGAATAAACCAGAAAATATTTTAAAAAATAAAATTTATTTTCATCATCTTTCGAAAACGTCCATTTTTTATTTATATAAAATCCAGTGATAACTCCAGCCAAGAAACCCAATGTAGCTGCAACGAGATAATGGATTGGTGTTAATTCCGTAACAGAAATAAAAATAATATAGTTAACTACTGTGCAGATACCGCCAACTACAGCAAAACGGATAAATTGATCTTTAAGCTTAGTACTTATCATAAATTAAGATTCGCACACTTTTTAAATGTGGCAGCCACTTATAAAGTTCAAATTTAACATTAAAACCTGAAGAAAATCTGAATTATTATAAAAAAGAGTAAAGGAATCCTAAAAAACAAAGGTACAAACCTAAAAGCCCATACCCACAAACATCTGATTTTAAAAGAAATACTACAATTGTACTGCTTTTAAAAATTATAGATAAAAGTAAAATCAGAATATATTTTTTTTATTGCTTTGAACGAATCCTAACAATTCAGTTTCTTTATTCCTGAAAAATGCTAACAATAAAATAGAATCAGGAATTACTACTTAACAGCCAGCCATTGATTAAATACTTCCATATCTTAACATTTATTTTTACAACAGCATTTTTTGCTCTTAACAATAATAGTTAGCTTATTTACAAATACTATCTTTTCTCCAATTTAAAAGTATCAATATATTCTGAATCATTAAAAACTTTAATCAGATATACTCCATTTGGTCCCATCACAGTATAGTCAATTCTATTGGTACCAAAATAATTGGAAACATCTATAAGTCTGCCATCCGAAGAAAACAGCTCTAACCGGATATTTTCAATAAATTGTTCAGACACCAGGTTCACCTGTTTATCTGTCGGATTTGGATAAACAACAAAATGATGCTTTCCATCATTTTTTATACGAGCCTCTGTAATCAGATTATTTGAATAGATATAAATTTCTCCCTGAGGAGTTAAGTCTCCAGTCCGTCTTAAAGGTGCTGCAATTACGGCTGTTTTTCCATTTCCGGAAATAGCCAGGTCTGCACCAAAATAATCGTAATGCACCGGCTCTCCGGAGAACACTTCGTCTTTTAACACAAATTCATCTCCGGATTTTAAATATGCATATACTTTACCCTGATAAATAATAGTGTCAACATATTTATGACCTGCACCAATTAAAAGTGTATTTCCATCATCTGACAATGAAACTATCCCAAAGTAATCTCCTTCGGCTGCATCTGGTGCAGTGAATGAAGATCTTTCGATCCAATTATTACCTTCTTTTTCAAAATAGTAAGCTTTGCCAACTCCGTCAAGATTACTCAATTTCTTATTTAGAGATCCTATCACAAGAATTTTTCCGTCCGAAGACGCATCGAGCGAAGTGCCAAAATGGTCGTACGAGGCTTTATCCGAGGGCTGAATAGTAGCCAGATAATTCCAGCTGGTACCGGTTCTGGTGAATACATATACATATCCTTGTTGTGTAGTAACTCCAATCGTTCCTTTTCTATATGCTGAAACAAAAGCAATATTACCATCTGCTGTCAATTTGATTGCCCCACCAAAAGCATCCCCTGCTGTTCTTATCGGAGCTACTAATTCACCCTGCAATTCCCATGTTGATCCTGTTCTGAAATACACATAAGCTTTTCCACGATTACCATTTGCCTTAGTAGCGCCAACAATGGCTGTTGTGCCGTCATCTGATAATCCCACACTGTATCCGAATTGATCACTAGCAGCGCCATCGTACGCAATTAATGATGCTGTCTCATCCCACTTATTTCCATTTCTGGAGAAGACATATACTTTCCCTTGATAATTATTAGTGTCAATTGTTTTACGTTGAGCTCCGACCAGGAGGGTAGATCCATCACCTGACAAATTCAACTGCATACCAAAATTGTCTTTTACTTGCCCATCAGATGCAAGAATTTCTGACTGCAGCGTCCAACCAGCCTGATCCTTGCCATAGATAAATACTTTTCCTTGCTCTGCTTTATTATCGACAATATATCCGATTGCACTTACAGCTATTAAGTCTCCATCATCAGAGATACTTACAGACTCTCCGTATCTGTCCATTGGTGTCCCGCTACCTGCAGACAATTCGAATGTTTTGTCCCAAGATTGAGAATACGTATTAATTACCGAGGCAAGAAAGATGAATATAAATACTGGTATAAATTTCATTTTATCTTATTTTAAAATATTAAAAGGATTCGTTTTAGTTATAGCCTCAAATATATCCACTTTAAAGTTAACTAAAAGAATAACAAGGAATTATTAAATATTATCAACTCTCTATTTCAAATTTCACTCGATGCTAAAAATGCAGAACAACTGAGATGCTAAACCAGACTATATTATAAATACAACTATTACTTCTGTATAAGCAACCGGTTACTTAGCGCCCTCATTAAACAACGAGAGCCACGTCGTTAGAAGTGGCTCTCGTTGTTTATTTCTATGCCTTCCAGGGATTAATCAAACCATTAAGATTCTTACTCCCTCCAATCCTATTTTATTTTTAATCGACTCTTATTTCTTTTATCTCCCTATCCCCAAAGCTTTAATTTAGTTGGGTATGTTCATCTTTATCCACAAATTTTCTTTCTTTTTTTTCTTCCAACTTTCACCTTCCATTAATATTTTCTTCTGCCCTAATACTATCAGACTGCTCACATTATAAGTTTTCAATGCATCCTCCCCATCTTCTGTTTTATCCAAAACATACTTGTTTACGTTTCCCTCCCTATTAGATATTACAAATACTAATAAATCCCCATCACTTTCATTAAAACTATAGTCCATATAAAACAAATAATGTTTTCCTTCCCAGTAGATATATTTGTAAGACATGTTTCCTTTCCCATACCCCCCACGCATTTGTTTTTTCGGCAACCTTTTCATCCACTCAAGTTTTCCTTCTTTACTTATTTTAGTAAGTAGTATATCGTCAAAATGATTGGTATAATAGTAAGAATTCCCACCTGTTGAGTGCGCCACACGGTAATATTCTTCACTTATCAGTAACAAGGCCCCATCTTCATTTACAATCATTTCTCTGAATTCTAAATTCTTCATCACAGCACTCCCTTTGCTTTCTTTCTTTAAATTTTTCTTTTGTGACTTTTCATCTTCATTCATATTTATGATATCTAACGGGATTTCATGATGTTTAACGTCTGATACACTTCCTTTAGGAGAAAGACTAAAAGTAAAAAAACCGTCAGTCGCCCGACGATTTTGTTTGTTATCATACATCCCTACCCCTACCATAACAGCCCCTGCAACTTCATATAGATCAACAGAACGGACAAAAATAGCTCCTTGATCTACTACAACATTCTCCATCGAACCTTTCCCCTTAAGCTTTAACACCTCAATGTGGTATAAAAGATTATCCTCTTCCAGCTCTCTTGAGCTAATCTCATCTTTGTGATATACAAAAGCCGTCACATAACTTACTCCTTGGCTATCAACAGCATATTGATACTTTTTTATTTTCACTTCAGGATATGGCATTGTATAAACATAATTCCATACACTTTCAAAGTTTTTATTGTATACATGAACCCCTATAACATCATAGCTTTTTTTATCATTTATTCTTTCTCGATCTAAATGATAAAAAATAGCTACCACTTCTTTATTTTTTGAAAATTCAAAATTAAATCTTTTGGTTATGTCTGATCCATACTGAGCTTTTAAATGATAATCCTTCTTAATCTTCCTATCAGCTTCCAGCAATACCTTTTCCTCCGACATTAACAGAACATTTTCAAAGTCAATTTCTCTATAACATAACCGTACAATATCATCAGATCTGTTCCATAATGAATAGAATAAAAAATACCTGCCATTAGATTCTATTACATTTTCCAAATTGTATCCTTGAGGTAGGTCTTTAGTAACAATCACTTTCTCTAATTCTAAACTTTCGATTGAGTGCTTACTTAACACAACTTCACGATTACTAATTTTGACTGACAAAACCTTTCCGCCTTTACTAAAATAATACTTATTATAAGTATCAACATACTTGTATTGAACACCTTTAATTGCCTCTACCTGAGCATTAATGGTGAGGCTTACCAACAAACAAAAAACAAAAACTATAACTTGCATACGAGCTTATGCCAAATCCTTTTTTATTTCAAAACTACAAATAAATTTAATACTTCTTTTTTAAACTTATTCTTTATAGTTTAACTACTGTCATTTCCAGCGCTTTAGGATGTAACCGATAAGACCACATACAAAAGCAATAAGAAAATTTGAATATCTAAAAACACCGTCATACGCTCCATCTTTATTTACAATAATCCTATTGGGGAATGAGGTTTGCTTTAGATTACTTTCGGGGACATAACGAATGTATTGAGGCTCTGCTTTCAATTTTTCAATTGAAGGAAGAGGCTTGTCTAAATTATAATTTACATTTTTAGTATGAACAATTGTATCTATCTTGCTATCCCGCATATATGCTAGAACATATATCAATTTAGCAACAGTTGGCTTTACCGGCTTTATCTCTAGCGATACGACATCTGCTTTTACTGATATACTAGCTTTCTCATATCGCCAGTCACTCCAAAATGATTTCATAGCAAATAATCCCAAAACGACTCCTAAAACTATTAAGATATAGCCAATGTATTTCATCTCACCCGATACAACTTGTATTTTCTTTTACATTAAAAATTACACAATACCATTCCGACATCCTTTAATAGAAGGCATTCTGGCTGTTTTATCTGGGACAAATAATCTGCATATGATAAATAGATTGAGAAACATTATCGTTTGGATTGCTATCTGGCAGCGTTTCTTTATACTTGATACTTCACTGGTTGAAGTCTATCTGACTTCAACCTATAAATGAAAGCAAGTCTATTGACTTGCGGAATATCACCAAATAAACTTCACATAACAATTCCTGATTTAACTGGATTATCATGGATAAACGCCAACAATTGGTCAATCGTTTCTTAAATGTCAAATTAATGCCATTAAGTTAAGGCAAAATAAAGTAAAACTATGTGAATAAACGGGTGTAATTATTAGATTTGGGTAGAAAAAAGAAAAGCCCCGTAATAGGAGCTTCTCATAGTAAAGTAACTTGTAAAGTCCTTGAAAACCTTACCACGCAAATATATGAAGAAAATTTTATCGACCGTAATAGACTGTCGGTAAATAATTTTACAAGAGATCGAGCTTTTAATTTTTCAGACCTGATAATCTTTCTGTTACAGAAAGATAATGGTTCTTACCAGAAGGAGATCAATTCTTATTTTGATAGTTTGGGTCTATCAGCTGCATTATTTCCAAGTTCAAGTGCTCTTTGTCAAGCAAGGTCCAAATTATCACCTGATGCATTTATTGAACTAAACAGAAAATCTGTAAAGGCTTTTTATTCAGATTCAACATACAGAAAGTGGAAAGGCTACCGGATTCTTGCTGTAGATGGTTCTACACTTCAGCTACCCAAACATTCAACAATTGAAGAGGAGTTCGGAGTACATATGTTCGGACCGAAAGCAGACAGCCCGAAGTCACTTGCCAGGATATCCTATTTGTATGATGTATTAAATGGTTTGGTACTAGACTCTAGGATAGATAGTTTCTCTACATCCGAAACTGATATGGCTTGGAAGCATCTGGAGCATGTGAGCAAAAACGATGTGGTTCTTTTTGACAGATACTATCCAAGCTATCCGCTGATATTCTCATTAAAGTCTATGGGGACAAACTTTTGCTTCAGGATGAAGAGTGATTGGTGGACTATTGTCAGAGAGTTTACTTCCGGAAAAAATAACGATGAAATTGTTAGCCTTAGAATACCATCAAAATATAGGAAGTGGGCAGAGGAAAACGGCATACCTCAGACTGTTCGTGTCCGGTTAATTAAGAAGAAAAATAAAAACGGAGAAATTGAAGTTTTTTGCACATCACTGTTGAATGAAGAGAAGTATAAAAGAACGGCAGTATTGGGTCTTTACAAGGAAAGATGGAATATTGAAGAGGGATATAAATTGATAAAAAGCCGACTGGAGGTGGAAGATTTTTCAGGCATCCGGTCAATTGTTGTAAAACAGGATTTTTACATAAAAACATTGCTTCTGACCATTAACGCCATATTGTGTCAGAAGATAAACCCTTCAAAAAGCAAATCTTCTGGAAGGGTTATCAATATAAATAAAACATTGGGCTTGAGTACTACAAAAAAACTATTTCTAAAAATAGCATTAGATTGGACTATTGAGCAGACAGTGGATTTTTACACCAATACTATGATCGGAAAATTCAATTACTCAAGAAAAGGACAGAAATGTTCTAGAAATAAAAAGTGTCATAGGAAGTATAATATGAATTACAAAACTGCTTAACTTAATGGCATTAAATGTCAAATTAATAATTCATATACTGATATAGTATTATAAAATATAACCCTTCAGGATCATTGATAGTACTTGGATAACATAGCCGGTTATTCTATTATTCTATAAATATAAAAATGGCCTCGATAAATATCGGGCTATTTTTGAAAAATCTTGAATTTATAATTGTTTGCATTATAACCCGCAAGTCAATAGACTTGCTCTCATTTATAGGCACAAGTCACAGACTTGCGCCAGAGCAGGGAGTTTCATTAGATTATTTAGCAGGCGAAGGTATTAATAATTCATCCTTCGACAAAAAAAACGGTGCAACGCATTCAGGAGATTGAAAGCATGAAGCCAGAGTTCAAAGAATGTATTTTTAAAATGCTCGATTCTATTATCAGAGATTATAAAACTCAGCAATCCTATAACCTTCTCTGGTTGAAGTCTATCTGACTTCAACCTACAAATGAGAGCAAGTCTATTGACTTGCGGGATATCACCGAATAAACTTTACACAACAATTCCTGATTTAAATGGATTATCATGGATAACCGCCAACAGTTGGTCAATCGTTTCTTAAATGTCAAAATTGATAATTCATATCCTACAGTGTAGTTATAAAATATAACCCTTCAGGATCATTGATAGTGTACTTGGTTGACATAGCCGGTTATTTTATTATTCTTAAAATATAAAAATAGCCTCGATAAATATCGGGGCTATTTTTGAAAACTATCTTGAATGAATAATTATCTGAATTATAATCCGCAAGTCAATAGACTTGCTCTAATTTGTGGGCTTAAGTTAAAAAACTTAAGCCGGTAAGGATAATAGACTGCTTTCATTTTGAGTGAAACTCTACATTAGTGTCTTATCGGGGACAAGCCAAGGAAAGGAGCTGAATTATTAAACCGTTTATTTCTATTTACCAAATCTTCTCCCAAACAGTTGCTATCACGCCTATAATCCAATACAGCCCGAAAGAAATCATTATAACAGAATATAGCCTTACAAAAACATCCTTGTTCAGAAATAATATGATAATTCCTGACAGTATTAACAAAAACCATCCCCAATAAAATAGGTAGACACTAATCTTGTTGCTTATAATATACCTGAAGTGCAATATATGCCCCAGTAAATCCAAGACTATTAAAGTTGTGAGAAAAAAATAAACTACTGTTATGGACTTCTTCATTGATTTATAATAAATGTAAATGCTCTTCCAACATTCAGAAAATTTGAAATGGATCGGCAAATTTCAACTTCAACCCGCTAACTGTTATATTTTAAATTCTTATAAGGTTGATAACTATAATATTTGGGTTTTATATCAATTCTTAAGTGTAACCAATGAACTCCAAGTCCAGAAGTACTAACCCACTTCTCAACTCCTTCAATCGAATTATGAATTTCTTCTCCAACCTTTTTCCAAAAAATTTCAACTTGCTCAAATGGTGCATATCTCACAAAATTGGCAATATGACTGTATCGGCTTGAATTTTCTGTTCCTATTGGAACAATCAACCTGGCATCTTTATTTAAATTAAAAAATGAAGTAACATATTTATCCTGGTTGAAGTATTTAATGAATGGAGCATTATCAGCATTGATTTTTGATAATGAAGGTGCGTTTACAATAACAAATTCAAATTGTTGACTGGTAGTATCAATACTAATAGGCCTAACCTCCCAAAAATAAGCCTCATATGAACTTGATTGAAGTAACTCAATAAAAAATATTCTGAATTCTTTAGAAGTGCAAAGCAAATTAACTGCTTCTCCGCAAGTTATTTCCCTTCCATTCTGAGTGACTGTATACTTAGATATATCACTGTCTATTTTATCTTCAATATATTCCCACATAAATTCCTAAATGGCTTCTAACTTTGGGGACACTGTACAAACTGGCTGTTGTTAATTCTGTCATGAAACAATTCCCCCCTCAATACTCATAAATCATATTAGGCTTCCCATTCTTATAAATCGTCCACTCCCCTTTCATTTCGCCATTGACATAGTTTCCTGAAGATTCAATTTTTTCATTTTTATAAAACTTTGCAGGACCTTCTTTTATACCCTTGTTGTAGGTGGCTTCATGCAGCAGCTTACCTGCTTTATCATAAAAATACCAGGTGCCGGTAGCGGTACCAAAAGCATACATGCCTTTATCTTTTACTTTACCATTCTCATAAAAGGTAAACCACTCTCCTTCCTGCAAGCCCTCTTTATAAGTTCCTTTTCTGAACAATTTACCCGATGGATAATACTCGTATGCAGTATCTTCTTCCAGGCCATCCTTCCAGTTTTCCAAGGTACTCAACCTTCCTTTAAAATCATAACGTTTTACTTTACCGTCCAGCACGCCATCGTTATAAGTCTCCTCAGCCATGACTGTACCATCTTTATAATAAAATTTCCAGACACCGACCTTCTTTCCGTCCTTTGCTGCGCCTTCGGATTTTACCTTTCCGTTATCATACTTTTCTATAACAACCTGCTGAGCATGCGACATCACACTGGCAAGATGTATTATGGCTATTATATTAAAGATCTTCATCTTCACCCTCCACATCATAATTTCTGACATCTTTAATTTTTCCTTGGTCATAATATCTCCAGACTCCTGATAGCTCATCGTCTTTGTATGAACCCTCTGCTTCAAGTTTGCTGATATCCGTAAAGAACTTCCACGGACCGGAACGAAGTCCTGCCTTCATCTCTCCTTCTCCTTTTAAGGCTCCGTTGGTATGATAGTATTTCCATTTGCCCTCCGGTAAGCCATTCTTAAAGGCTCCTTCAGCAGACAGCTTTCCGTTTTCATGATAGCTTTTGGAATATCCATTACCGTTTTTTACACCACTCTTAAAAATAACTTTTCCATCTTTAGAATAAACATCACCAGAGGTCAACAGCTTTCCTTTAGCCCACTGACTTTCTTCATTAAGCTGACCATTGCTCCAGTAGGTTTTCCAGGTTCCATCTTCCTGTCCTCCGACATAAATACCTTCAGACTGCAGTTTTCCATTCTCATAATATTCTTTCCACGGTCCTGTTTCAAGTCCGGCAGAATATTCACCCTGCGATTCAATAGTGCCATTTTCAAAATAAGTTTTCCATAATCCATCTTCCAGTCCGTTAAGGAAATAACCTTCCATAGATTTTTTACCTGATTCAAAAAAGCTCGTCCACAGACCTGATTTCACGCCATCTTCAAAGGAACCTTCACTGGCAATTTTACCATTACCGTAATACTCTTTCCATATACCTTCTTGTTTCCCATTCACATATCCGCCTACTGCTGCAAGTGTATCGGTATCATAAAATTCCATCCAGTCACCTTCCTTTTCCCCGTTAATATAATAGCCCTGAGAAAGGATATTTCCATTTTCATGAAACTCCGTCCAGAGGCTATCTTCCAACCCTGCTTTATAATAGCCTAAAACTACAGGAAGTCCGTCCTCATCAAACTCTTTATAAAGCCCCTCTTCTTTACCATCTTTCCAGTTGGTTTCTGCTGAAAGCTTTCCGTTTTCAAAGTATTCCTTCATTCCTCCATCTTCTTTGCCTGCTTTAAAGGTAAGCTGCATTTTCAAAGTTCCGTCTTCATAGTAGGATTTGGCAATACCATCCTGAAGTCCGTTTTTATAAGGTATTTCAGCAAGCAGTTTTCCTGAACCGTAATAAAACAACCTCGTTCCGTTACCACCTTTAAAAGTCCCTGCACTCAACCCGATACCTTTTTCATTATAATATCCAGGAACATCGGTTAATTTTCCCATAGTCCAGACTTCATGAACTTTCAATTGTCCACCCCCATAGTAATACTTCCAGTTTCCATCCTGCAAGTCGTCTTTATATGTTCCGGTAGATTCCCTTTGGCCATTTTCGAAAAATTCATCCCAGGTACCTGTAGCATTTCCACCTTTATAAAAACTTCTGGAAGCAAGTTTTCCATTTTCATGATAAGCTTTCCATTCCCCTTCCTCTTTGCCATCTATAAAGGCGCCTTCCCTATGCAATACCCCGGAAGGGTAATATTTTTTTGTAAGAGCATTTTCAAGGTCATCTTTATACACTGATTCAAAATAAAGCTTTCCGTTTTCATAATACTCTTTCCAAGGCCCTGTTCTTTTTCCATCCTTCAAGGCTCCATCAATTTTTATCTGACCATCAGGATAGAACTCCTTCCACGTTCCTTCTTTTTTATCCAATATATAAGCACCCTCCACAGAGAGCTGACCATTTGAATAATATTCCTTCCAAGCCCCGTCCTGTTTGCCGTCTGTAAAGTTTCCGTCAACTTTTAATTTTCCGTTATTATAATATTCTTTCCATGGACCATTTTCTTTTCCGGCCTTGTAAGTCGCTTCAAGAGCCAGATTGCCACTCGGATAGAAGTTTTTTACAGTTCCATCTTCACGTCCCTGACTATACCCCATTTCAGCTTCCAGAATGCCGTTTTCATCATAAAACTTCCAGAGCCCCTGTCTTTGCCCGTTCTCCAGCAGTCCTTCTCCTTTAATTTTTGTTTTCTCTTCATCATAAAACTCTTTAGTCATCTGGGCTTGAATGCTTTCAGAAATAAAAACAAAGAAGACTAAAATGAGGATGAATGAAAATGCTTTTCCTTTAATAATCATGGGTAGAAATATGAGTGACAATAAAACCGGATTTTAAATTAAATATATCCGGTAAATAATCCAATAATTTATATCTAAACGAATTCCCCGCTTTTAGGATATCTTCCTATTTCTCAAAAAATAAATTTCTCATTTTCAGGGATTTTAATTTTCAGAAACTTCTTTTAAATTCAAACCTTCAACCAACTTTTAGCTATGTTATTTCAAGAGTGTCATTTTCGGGATTTCCGGATTCCAACAACAATTAAACTTGAGCCAATCAGGTCATAATCGATGAGACGCCTGATTTTATTAGTTCTCTGTGGTTTTATAAGTTATAAAGCTGCAGGGACCGGATATCCGTTTCCAGCAGGCTCAAGGTCTATTGGTATGGGAAATACTTCTGCAACAGGAGCAGATCTGTGGTCTGTTGTTAACAATGTATCCGGACTAGCCAATTTGCAAGCCTCTGCTTGTGGAATATACTATGCCAGTTATTTTGGAATAAAAGCCCTGAACAAGTACAATGCTGCTGTCGCCCTTCCATACAGGCAGCTGTGGACTGGGATAAATATTTCAAGATATGGAGATGAAAATTATAATGAAAGTTTTCTTGGTCTTGGGGTTGCTCATAAAATCAGGAATGTAAGTCTGGGATTAAAGGCCGACTTATTCCAATTACAGATAACAGAAGAAAAGACTGTTCACAAAATTCTCTTTTCATTCGGAGGCCAGGCAGAGCTCAGCAAAGACCTTTCCTTTGGAGCATACATCTACAATATAGGTCAGACGAAGATCAGAAATTATCTTGAAGAAAGATTACCCACTGTAATGAAACTTGGTATCCTATGGAAGCCTTCTTCCAAAATCCAGCTTACAGTGGAAACAGAAAAAGAGATCCGATATGCCATAAACTGGAAAGCAGGTCTGGAATACGCACCGGCAAAAGGATTCAGAATATGGACTGGAATCAATACATTTCCTTCAAGAGTGTTTTTCGGAGCCGGAATAAGGAAATACAATTTTGAAATAGCCTATGCTACAGGCACAATGAGCGCCGCTGGTTCTACGCATCATCTGACATTAAATTACTTTTTCAGATGATACGACCTGTAGTCATTTGTATCATTTTATGGAGTATATCCACCATCGCTTTTGCTCAGGACGAAATCCAGGATTTCATGCTGAATGAACTCACTCCTTCTGCCAGTGAAGAGGAACAAGAAGCTATACTCAACAATATTTTAGACCTTTTTCAGGAACCAATAGATCTTAATAAAGCAGAAAGAGAAGACTTACAAAAAATAAACTTTCTATCCGAGCAACAGATTGAGGGAATACTAAGACATAGAATCATAACAGGACGATATGAATCTATATATGAATTACAGGCCATTGAGGAACTGGATCTTTTTACAATAAAAAAACTACTACCCTTTATCACTGTTGTCTCTTCCGACAATTCGTGGAATGGTTTATTGGCAAGGATATGCAACAATCCTGGAGATTTAATAATAAAGTATGAAAGAAGTCCTGATAATAAAAAAGGCTACTCATCCAGTGCATCAGAAAGTACAAAGTATCTTGGAAGGCCCTATAAAACCTATATCAGGATAAAGTCATCCAAAACCAAAGATTTCAGTATAGGATTGATTGCTGAAAAGGATCCTGGTGAAATATACAAATGGGATCCGGATAAAAACTACTACCTGTTTGATTTTACCTCCTTTCATATTGGTCTATACAACAAAGGAAAACTGAAATCACTGATCATTGGTGATTATAAGTTGCAGGCAGGACAAGGACTTATATTTGGTTCAGGATATTATCTTGGTAAAAATGCAGAAGCTATATCTGGAATTAAAAGAGCCGGAACTGGTATACTGCCCAATACCTCCGTGACAGAAAGCGGATTTTTTAAAGGAACAGCCATTAGCTTTGCATACAAAAGAATAACGATCACAGGATTTTATTCTTCGGTAAACAAAGATGCAACTGTGGACAGTTTGATGTCTGACTCATTATCCAATGAATATTTTTCTACAGTATACACAACAGGATATCACAGGACTGCAGGAGAGATTAATAAAAAAGCTGCCATAAGTCAAAGAGATATGGGCTTTACTGTAACATTTCGGAATAAAATACAAAACCTGAATATCGGTTTAAACTTCATCAATTCTCATTTCAGCAAATCGTTTGAAAGAAAGGCCAACATCTACAACAGCTTTGATTTTAAAGGTCAGGACAATACTTGCTATAGCATTGATGCAGCTTACAGATTTTACAATATATCCTTATTTTCAGAAGCCGCAATCTCTCAGGGAGGCGGAAAAGCAATGGTGGCAGGAGTACTTGCCAGTCTGCACAAAAAAGTTGACTTCTTATTTTTATTGAGAAAATATGATGACGACTTTTATTCCTTTTACGGCAGAGCATTTGGAGAAAATACCACTAATAAAAATGAAACAGGATTTTACTGGGGGATCAAAATTACGCCTAATAGAAAGTATAACCTATCAGCATATTTTGATACCTACACTTTTCCCTGGTTAAAATACAGAACTTATGAACCTAGCAGAGGTAATGACTTTAACATACGTTTTAGTTATCAACCCACCAAAACCACTCTCGCATACTTACAGATCCGTAAAGCCAATCAGGAGCAAAATGCTTCCGGAACTAATATTACTTATGCAACTGATGCATTTATTACGGAGACACGCACATTAGGCCTTGACTATAAAGCAAATGAACTAATTTCTCTTACAACAAAAATCATTCAGACAAAGTCCCGGAAAAACAATCTGAAAACCAATGGTTATTTTCTCATTCAGGATATAAACGTTCATTTCAGGGGTATGAAATTTTCCATGAGATATGCCTTATCGGACGCAGAGAACTATGATAACCGTGCATATGTTTTTGAGAAAGATGTATTAATGGGATATGCACTTCCAGCCTATTACGGTAAAGGTTCCAGAGCATACCTTGTTTTACACGGAAGGTTATTGAAACATTTGAGCTATTGGATAAAGTATGGTTATTACATTTATCCGTTTATGGACATGACCGGCACAGGATCGGAAGAAACAGAAGGTAACATCAGATCTGAAATAAAAATTCAGTTGCGTTATACCTGGAGATGAAAAAATTGATAAAGTTTATTAAATTCGTAATAAAACTAAAGGGTAGTTTATGGCCGTTTCATTTTATGAAATTCTTGAAATTCCGCCAAGCGCAAGCCAGGAAGACATAAGGAAGGCGTACAGAAAAAAAGCTAAAATCTGGCACCCGGATGTAAACAAATCCCCCGATGCACATACAAAGTTTCAAATGTTGAATAAGGCATATGAAACACTTGCAGATCAACACAAAAGGTTCATTTACGATCAAAGATCAAACACTAACCAGCATACTCATTATCAACAGCATACCAATTATCAACAAAGCTATGGATATGGCCATAGTTATGCTTTTCAGTACAATGATCCCTTGGAAATATACCGCCAATGGGCAAAAATAAAAAAGGAACGTGCTGAAAAAGAAGCCAAGCTGAAGTATGAAGAATTTCTAAAAAACAGAGAAAATTTCCGAAATTCAGCTATATATTATCCAACTCTTCTGTTTATTTACCTCGCTACAGCCCTTTGTTTTTTCATTGGTTTATTTGTCATCGGCCTTTGCACCTTTCTGATATTTAAACTTCACTTCATTCTGCTATTCGTTTTATCTCCATTTATTTGCGCAGGTGTATATTTCATTAAATGCACAGGGGACTGGTATAAAGAAGCGAAAAGGTATTTTTAAAGCGAAAAGCGGAAGGCTTAAAGCTAAAAGTAAATAGATGAAGCAAAACAAAAGGGGCTTTTCGCCCCTCTTTTAATAGTCATAAAAATCATATGGATTCCCTTCAAGCAATGCATTATAATGCTCCGATAAAGATTTACTTTTTAATGTCTGGTAATAATAATTAGTCCGGTCACCTTCTGTCACAATCTGTGTTTTGTCGAGAGGGTGTGGACCGCTTAAGCCAACATACCATTCTTCTTTTCCTTCTTCGCTTAATAAAGAATATTTATACAAATAATATCTTCCTTCAACCCCATCTACCTTTCTTACTTTTGAGTTTATAAGTACAAGGTTTTCAGGAATCATATCATCAGAAAGAACAGCTGCCATATCACTTTCAGCGAAGTAACTTTGTTTCATATACTTTGCAGGAAACAACCTCAATTGCTCACTTTCTTTCAGAATTTTGTAAAGCCTGATCCTATAATCTCTATCAGATGCGAGCTTTTCAATCACAGAAGGGTCAACCTTTTTTTGAAATGCTTAAAAGCAATTTTACAGCCTCTATTGCAACATTGCAGTTTTTATGTTTTGACAATTCCTCAAGTAAACTTATGTAAGAGGTATTTTCAGGAAAATTCTTCATCAACTCAGCTGCCGAAGTCAAATTCTCTTCCAGCATATACTGATGTTCTATGTTATCTACTGTCAAATCTGCGAGATCCTTCTTAAAGAGGTCTATCATTATCTTTTCATAAGGCTCAAAGAAAGATGGATTTATCTTACTGCTATCTATAAGAGTTGAAGCTAAATAAAGCAGGTCAGACCTATAGCCTGGATACGTTATGTATTTAAAAACCTTTGGTAGAAATTCAGTATTCAGTTCAAGAGAATCAGACAATGCTCTGAATAGATTATAGGAATATTGATTATCAGGAAGTTTATCGGCAGTTAATTTTTCAAATACTGCATATCCATCTTTTGACTTCGAATAAAGCAATACCTTCAATGCTTCAACCTGAAGTTCCGGTAGGCTGTCAAGACCAGGATATATCTTCTCAATAAAGCCATAGCTGGCATTTTCATTTAATCCTTCTATAGCTTCAAAAAGTTGTTTTCTGACTCTATAGAATGTCATGCTAGAGGTATCGTCGTCATAAGAGCGACTAACAGCTGCGTGCAGCAGTTCAAGGTCTTGTTTTTCAAATTTATAATGCCCTAAAAATCTGCGTGCTTCTTTTCTTGTAAGGGAATCTTCAGATATGATATCTTTTAATAACAAAGCTGCTTTACTTTGATAAAAAGTTGGCGTTACCGGTTTAGACAAGTGAAAAGAAGAAAAAGAATTCCTTTTGAACTCTTGATTCCTTTTCTATTCGCGGATATTGAGTATACAGCTGATACACATTTTGTCCGGATGGCAACAGGACTACTTTAACATTGGAATTGGTCTTTCTTTTCTCGACGACTAATTCCAGTCCCTTTATACCATCTATAGTTATATTTTTACTGCTAAGAAGAGAATCACCATTTTCGGTATGAATGTCTGTAACTTCTTTAAAAAAATCTGATTCTGAATTATAATAATATTCAGGATAATAAGTAATGGTTAAACTATAAGAGGTACCTGAATTTTTATCCTGAGAATAAAAACTCTGATCAAAACTTAAAAGATAATAATAGGAGGAAGAGTCAACCTTTACAGACACCTCTGAGGGAACATTTATAACCAGATCATCATTATATCTAAAAGTTTGTAATGTGGTAGTATCATAATCCATAAATCTGAATGACTCAAGAAAATTGGTAGAACTCTCTCCTGAAATTTTCTTTTTATCCCCGATTACAAAATAAGTATAGGGTCTTGAACCTCTCATCACAACCCTTCCTCTTATTGAGAAGCCTTCACTATTCAACATATATTCCTTACCGGGAAAACCGGCTATTTCTATATCTGCAATCGTATCAACTTTTCCCTTTCTAGCAGCAGCCATTCTTTCAATGGCAGATGCCATATACAGACTATCATCAAAGATGAAGAATCCTTTTTAAAGTTAACATAAGAAGCGCCATATGCCACCTCTTCATTAGGGTCAGAGGCCATAGCTATTACAACCTGATTGGAATCTGAGACCATCTGATTTCTTATTTCAGTCATTTTATAAGGTACAGAGACCTTATAAGCACCAACTTCAGAGATATAATCCTGCCAACCAGGATTCTTAAAATTGATAAACTGGAAAGATTTAAAATACTTTTCAGCATCAGGACCATTTAAATTTTCCCTTTTATAAGATGCTGCGAAAACCATATAGTAAATTTTATTTCTCAGAATCATCTTGCCTTTGGAATACATCTGATCTGAAGGGGTATAAGTCTCAAAATCATATGATGGATAACCGTTAAATGTAGACATATTACTTTTCAGTAATTTCGAATTCTTTTGTTTCAGCATGTTATCAATAGAAGCTTTAAACATTTTTGCTTCTGCATCTTTCTTTATCTCTATGGGTATCAGAAAAGACATAGTCATATAGGTCAATCCACTTGCTATGTCCGGATAGAGATATATCGTTATACCTTTATCTGCCAGACTTTTATTTGGGAAAGGATTGGATGGAAGATCAACCGCATATCCGCCTTCTTCATTAGTAAAGTTTACCCATACATTTTCCTCAGCCTTTTCTTTAAACTTTGAGGCCATACCTGTGAAGGTTGCCTCTACCGGAGTCACAGAGTACCCCTTGTTTCTTAATAACTGGATTATTCCTTTCTGTCCTGGGAGATGGCCTGCGCCAACAGCAGTAAATACCGGCATTTCTTTCATATGCTCTTCCATTCTGTCGGCCATACGAGTATTCCTGATATCCATGGCTACAGACCCGTTAAATCCTGTAGAAGCATATATTTTTTGTATATCTCCTGCCCAATACGTATTGATAAGCTTTTCAGAATATTCTTTTACCTGATCAAAGTAGATGATTTCTTTAAGGTCAGAAATCCATTTATTCTTTTTGCCATCTATTGAATCAAGTAGGTTATACTCATAGGAATATTCTAGCCCTATCATTTTTTTCTTTTGTTGTAATGCAATTTTATAGAGAAAAGCATCCAGAAAAGTGGCATTATCTTTCTTTCCAGGCACGGGCTTACTTAAAAGCATAGCAACAGATTTCGCGTCTTTCTTGGTGAGTTTATCAATCTCCAGTCCTGTTTCTTTGATTACCTTTTTATTCAGAATATCATATTCTTCTGTAGAAAGATGAGCTTTGATATTATTGACAGTATCATCTTTATCCAAATCCATTTCAACAAAGAGATACTGTAACATAGAGTCTGGTGTAATCTCCATTGCAAAAGAAGGGCACTCCTGAAGCTTAACCAAAACCGAATCACTGAAATCATACACTCTTTTATCCTGAAGGTGCATCGTTCCAAAAAGATAGGATGGCTTAGACAAACCATTTCCCGAAACTTTCCATAAAAGCTGATAGTTTGGTCTTGATTTCTGAGTTTGTGCCTGAGCGCTAAAAACTAATATTGTGAACAATAAAAAGAAATGAATAAATGCAAGTCTGACCATTATATGCAATTTAAATTTTACACAATTTAATCATTTGCTTTGGTAATTTTTCTGTTGTCTCTGGCTTTTCAGGAATAAATAGTGTTAAACTGCGACTTCTTCAGAATTTCCCAAATACAAATTTCATGGATAATAAACCAGGCTAACAGGGTAAAAAGCTGATATGGAGTAAAAAACCTTCGAGATTTCAGGTCAAAACTTAAATTTTTGACCTAAATGCTCAAAATTATCAGATCAGAACTCCAATTTTCGAGTAAAAAGCTCGGAGGTTTCAGGTCAGAGCTCCATTTTTTGTTTTTTTTAGCAAAAAATAATTCCAAACAATCAATATGCTAATAATTTTAGTATATTTACTAATAATTATGGCAGAGAATTCAATTAAGGGAAGAGGAGCTCAGATTAACTCCAAAAATCCATATTTAAAAGATACTTACGTTACCGAGCATATTGAAGGATTGGATGAACCTTTATTAAGTAACAAAGCCACTACTTTTCTAAAAGAGCATCCCAAAAAAATAGTCAATAAAATAGATAGTCCTGACCTGAGGGGAATGTATTCCATGAATCCCTATCAAGGCTGTGAGCATGGTTGTACATACTGTTATGCCAGGAATACTCATCAGTATTATGGTATGAGTGCAGGACTTGACTTCGAAAGAAAGATCATCATGAAGATGAAT
Source organism: Sporocytophaga sp. (assembly GCA_024707265.1). Lineage (GTDB taxonomy): Bacteria > Bacteroidota > Bacteroidia > Cytophagales > Cytophagaceae > Sporocytophaga. Next base: position 544,826 of record JANQAB010000006.1, read on the forward strand.
GCTCCTACTCTTCTTGAAAAGTTTTTTGACCATAAAGATTACACCCCAGAACCCATTATGCTATCCGGCAATACAGACTGTTATCAGCCTGTGGAAAGGAAAACCGGCATTACACGGAGATTACTGGAGGTATTTCTCAAGTATAAACATCCTGTAAGCATCATTACGAAGAACAGTCTTATTCTCAGAGATCTTGACCTGTTAAAAGAGTTGAATGATGACAATCTTGTTCATGTAAATATTTCTATTACGTCACTTGATGAATCTTTAAGACAACAACTGGAACCAAGAACTGCCACCTCGCACAACAGACTTAAAGCCGTTGAAGTGCTGGCCTCTAACGGAATACCTGTTAATGTAATGGTAGCGCCTATTATTCCCTCTCTGAATAGTGCGGAAATACCTGAAATTATTAAGGAAGCTGCTGCAAGAGGTGCCAGTTCGGCTGCTTATACAATGGTCAGGCTTAATGGTTCAATTGGAGAAATATTTGAAAATTGGATTCATCAGGCTTACCCTGAACGAGCTGAAAAAGTATTAAACCAGATCAAGGAATGTCATGGAGGAAACCTGAATGATAGCAGATATGGAGTAAGAATGAAGGGTGAAGGACCAATTGCTGAAGCTATTGCAGACCTTTTTCATATGTCTGTACAAAAACATCTTGGCGATCGGAAGATGAAGCCTTTTAATCTCGCAGTGTTTAAAAGACCAGAAAAGGGACAACTTAATTTGTTTTAAGCGGAAAGCGTAAAGCTGAAAGCGTAAAGTTGAAAAGCCTCAAGGGTTTAACTTTGAGCTTTACGCTTTCAGCTTTCAGCTTTAATTACCTAACAGCATCTTTACTCATTTCCCAAACCTGAATCATTTTTCCTGTTCTGGAGTCCCAGTATTCAGCTTCATCAATAGAAACTTTTAGAAGCCCTATATCAGGGTCTTCTAAACCATCCGGAAAATAAGCGGTGAGTACAGGTTTCCAAAGCTCCTGCATTTTAACCGGATCTTTGACTACCTCAGCTTTACCTGTTTGTTTTAAGCGGAAAGCTGAAAGCGTAAAGTTGAAAAGCCTCAAGGGTTCAACTTTTAACTTTAAGCTTTACGCTTTCAGCTTTCAGCTTTAATTACCTAACAGCATCTTTACTCATTTCCCAAACCTGAATCATTTTTCCTGTTCTGGAGTCCCAGTATTCAGCTTCATCAATAGAAACTTTTAGAAGCCCTAAATCAGGGTCTTCTAAACCATCCGGAAAGTAAGCGGTGAGTACAGGTTTCCAAAGCTCCTGCATTTTAACCGGATCTTTGACTACCTCAGCTTTACCTGTTACAGAGACAAATATATTTTTATGAATGTCAGAATATGTAACATTGATACAGTTATTGATACGAATATCTTCAACCTTCTGAGAATCAAAGTTAGTAAAGAACCAGACCAAACCCTCACACTCGGTTTGCATGGTGGTCATTGGAACACTTCTAATGCATCCATTGCTTTCAACAGTTGTTAACATTGCAATTTTGATATCCTTGATCATATCATGCAATTCCGTATATTTTTTACATGTCACCATATCGAATCTTTTACAGGTCCATTATATTTGTAACAACTAAAAAAGTTTGTTTGTTTATTATTGTATGAAGGATGAAGCGATGAACAAGTCCGAGGTACTGGACCATTTCAGGGAAATATTCTGGGATGCTTTTCACAGGCCAGACTTGAAAACGGATAGATACTATCAGCTATGGCATAAACTAGAGCCTATAAGTGATCTTCTTGCCGGACCATTATTTTCTATTTTTGAAAAAGGGGAATATGATTATGTTTTCCAAGATAAAAAAAGGTTCCCGAATATGCATTCAGCAGATGACTTTATGGACTGGTGTATGGAAAAAATCAACCATTACCAGGAAGCTCTGATCGCAGAAGTTCCGAATAATGAACCTGAAAAAAAGATCAGCAGCTTTTATCTTATCAGACTGAAGTAATGATGCAACTTGCAGAGATAGCTTATTTTTTAAAGACTTCAGAGAATCTCTAAGCTTTGGAAAGTTCCATAATGGTAATCTCCGGAGGCATTCCCATTCTTCCGGGGAAGCCAATGAAACCAAACCCTCTGTTTACATAGATATATTGATCGTCTTCATTATAAAGGCCTGCCCATTGTTTGTATTTGTACTTTACAGGGCTCCATTTAATGCCTGCTGCTTCAATACCAAACTGAAAACCGTGCGTATGTCCGCTGAAGGTAATATCAATATCCGGGTAGCCAGGTCTTACCTGCGCATCCCAATGACTTGGATCATGTGAAAGCAAAAGCTTAACAGGATACTTTTCTGTTCCTGAATAGGCTTTATTTAATTTACCATACTTTGGCCAGTTATCCCCTTTGCCCCAGTTTTGTACCCCAAGAAGAGCAATTTCTTCATTCCCTTTCTTCAAAACTCTATGCTCATCCATCAACAAGTCCCAACCCATTCTCTTGTGGGCATTCATCAGGTTATTAAGATTTTCAGTTCTTTCTTCTCTGCTTGTCCAGGGCACATAGTCTCCATAATCATGATTGCCAAGCACAGAAAACACACCCATCGGAGCATTGATTTCCTTAAAAACGTCAATGTAATTTTCTAGTTCAGAAGCTCTATCATTCACAAGATCTCCGGTAAAAAATACCAAATCCGGTTTCTGCTCCATTAATAATTTAACACCTCTTTTAACGGCAGACTTGTTATAAAAGCTCCCTGCGTGAATATCGGAGATGTGAGCAATTCTAAGTCCATCAAATGAAGAAGGAAGATTCTTTAACTTAACCTTAACCCTTCTGACTCTATAATCATGTGCTCCAAATACAATTCCATAAACCATTCCGAAAAAAGGTACAGCAGCCACTGCAAGTCCTGCCTTTAATAAAAATTCAGACCTTTCGATTTCAGCGCCAGAAGCAAGAGGCTGATGGTTAAACAACAAGGATACTTTCTGAAATACCCATCTGAGGAGACGGATGATATCATCAAGCACAAGAAATACAAAATAAATGAATTTTGTAAAGTAAACAGTGACAACACTCCCGAAATAGATAACCTTCATCAGTCTCGTCCACTTCTCGGGACTGGCGGCAAAATACATTAATCCAGCTAGAGTAAACAGGGTGAAGCCCCAGTAAAATGCATAGATTAGTTTTCTGATTAAAGGAGTGTAAGAGTGAACTAACACTCTTACACCCTGAAATACATAAACATCTATAACCAGAAAGATTATTAAAACAATAGATAAAAAACTAAGATTCCGGTTACGCATGTATGCTTTATTTTTTATTTTAATAATGGTTTGTTCACTTCGGTCTCAGAGATATCAATGACTTCCCCAGCATAGATGTGATCAGTATGTTTTTTCTTATATCCTACTTTGACTTTTAAGTTATCTACAAGAAGGTACATTACCGGCACTAAAATAAGAGTCAGGAAGGTAGCAAAGATCAACCCGAAGATCATAGTCCATGAAAGTGGCCCCCAGAATGCAACACTGTCCCCGCCAAAGAATAGATGGGGATTAAGCTCTGTAAATAAGGTAACAAAGTCAATATTAAGACCAACAGCAAGCGGAATCAATCCCAGCATTGTGGCAGTCGCCGTAAGCAACACAGGTGTCATCCTTGTTTTACCGGCCTGGATAGCGGCTTCCTTAGTAGTATAACCTTGCTCTTCCAGGTAGTGGGTAAATTCAACAAGTAGAATACCATTCCGTACCACTATACCACCCAGGGCCACTATACCTACTCCGGTCATTACTATAGACATGTCCATCTTAAATATGGAGAATCCTAAGAATACACCGATTGTAGAGAATAATATTTCACTAAGAATGATAACTGGTTTGGATACAGAATTGAACTGAGTTACCAATATCAGGAATATCAGACCAATCGCTGCGAGTCCGGCAAATCCAAGAAATGCGCCGGTTTCTTTCTGATCTTCCTGCTCACCAGTCATATCTATAGAAATACCTTCCGCTCTTGGAAAATCCTTAATCGACTTGGTGATCTTAGCTACCACTTCATTAGCGTTATAACCTGTTAGAATGTTAGAATATACTGTTACAAGTCTCTTCTCATTTTTCCTGTTGATACCACCATAAGTATCAGTGAATCTAATCTTAGCTACAGAAGATAACGGAACCTGACGAACTATACCACCCATATTCATATCTCTGTAGGTTATTTTTGAGTTCATTAAACCTTCGATATCATTTCTCTGAGCATAGTTGTATCTCAACTGAATCGGATAATCATCTTCGAAATCTCTGAATTTAGAAATCTCGCTTCCAAACACCGCATTTCTGATTTCCATACCTATTTGTCCTGTAGAAAGGCCTTCAGCATTTGCTTTTTGTCTGTCTACTTCAATAACAATCTCAGGTTTGTTTTTCTGCACATCAGACTTAAGCTTCTCAATACCATCAATTCCGGAGTTTTCAAGATACTTAATAAGCTTTTCAGACTCAGAAATAAGCAGTTCGTAATTATCACCACTCATTTCAATGTTAATAGGCTTACCGGTCGGAGGTCCTCCCTGCTCCTGCTCCACTGTAATTTCAGCTCCTGGAATACCTTTTACTGCTTCTCTTATTTTATCAAGATAAGCCAGAGAAGATTCTCCTTTTCTGTCTGCAAAGTTTACGAAGGCTACAGTTACCTTTCCTTTGTGTGGAGAAACGCTCAGATCAGGCTGATTTGGATCTCCCGCACCAACAGCGACGTTTGAGATGACAGACTTTATTATCGGATTTTTTTCACCAACTACATTAAACACTCTCTTCTCTACCACTTTAGTAATTGAATCAGTATATACCTGATCTGTACCCACAGGTAAAGAGATATAAGAGTAAATAAAGTTCGGATCACTTTCAGGGAAGAACACTACTTTGGGTGTTCTTATAGAAAACACAATTAATGAGAAGAAAAACAATCCTATTGTTCCAAGGAGCAGCCATAGTGGATTCTTTTTATGTAATGCCCATCTTAAAACACTTTCATATTTATTCTGAACAGCAGGCCACGTTTTCTCCTGGAAGTTTTTAATTACACCTGTTAATACAAACTTATTCAGAAGGAATAACGCATAAAATGTAATAACCAAATTCCCCATTCCAAATGAACCAGAAAGGTATAATATAGCAGCTAATACAATAAAAATAACAGAAGTTATCTTAAATCCTTTGGTAAAACGTCCTTTAACATGCTCTTCATCATGAGACTTCATAAAGTCAACCGCAAATACAGGATTGATGATATAAGCTACTAATAGAGATGCCAACAAGGTTACAATCAAAGTGATCGGTAAGTAGTACATAAATTCTCCGATAACGCCAGGCCAGAAAAGCAACGGAACGAAAGGAGCTAAAGTAGTAAGCGTTCCTGAAAGTACAGGAAGAAATACCTCACCGGCCGCCATTTTCGCAGCCTGCTTGATAGGCACTTTCCCATTATCAAATACTCTGTGTGTATTTTCAATAACCACAATAGCATCATCCACAACGATACCAAGTGCCAGAAGAAAACCGAAAAGCACAATCATGTTCAGCGTAAACCCTGCACCGTCCATTACCATAAAGGCGATGAACATTGATAAAGGAACAGACATCGCTACAAAAATCGCATTGGTTGTCCCCATGAAGAACATCAGAATTATTGTAACCAGAATAAATCCAATGATAATGGTATTGATAAGATCGTGTAATGTTACCCTTGTCTGATCTGCCTGCTCCCCAGTGACGGTGATGTTTACAGATTTAGGATATTTAGTTTCTTTCAGTTCTGTGATAAGGGCGTTAATCTGGTCAGAAACTTCGATAAGGTTCTCTCCCCCCATTTTAATTACGTTCAGGGTAATTACATTCTTTCCATCAAGACGAGCATAGCTTTCTTTTTCTTCGTAACCATCCACTACCTCAGCCACATCTTTAAGATAAACGACAGCTCCAGATGAAGATCTTATTACAAGATCTTTAAGATCTTTAGGATCTTCGTATTCACCTTTTATAGTAATGGTACGTTTCATACCGTCCATTTTCAACAAACCACCAGAAAGGTTAACGTTTTCAGATGATACCGCCATTCTGATATCGGTCATGGAAACGTTTGCAGCCTCCATTTTCATCTTATCAACGTTTATCTGAATTTCCCTTTCCAAGGCTCCAATGATGTCCACTCGTCTGATACCTTTTATAGATTCGATTCTGTCTTCCAGGTCATCTGCATACTTTTTAAGTTTGTCAAGTTCGATATCACCTGAAACGTTTACGTTCATGATAGGCACCTGAGAAACGTCTACCTCAATTACGTCCGGCTCATACTGTCTGGGAGAAGGTAATTCAGTTTTAGCCTTGTCTACAGCGTCTTTCACCTTTTGTTTTGCTTCTGCAACATCAACTCCGGTTTTAAATTCAACTACAACACTTGAATAATCCTGTATGGAGTTACTTGTAACCTTTTTCACACCGGCAATGGCCTTCACCTCTTTTTCAATAGGCTTGGTGATAAGGTTTTCTATATCCTTCGGAGATGCACCCGGATAAATCGTACTGACATACATCTGAGGAAAAACAATTTCAGGGAATTGCTCCTTTGGCAATGCGAGATAAGTAAAAATACCCGCAATAGTGATGATGATGGTCAATACATATATACTGGTTTTATTGTCTATCGACCAGCTACTGACTTTAAATTCTTTCATCTTTTTTGTCTGTTTTAACTTAGCGCTTCAAGCAAATGCTTTCAGCTGACTTATTAAAAATGATTTGAGAATCTTAAGGGAAAGAAACCCTTCCCTTATAATCTCTCATTAATATTATTAAAATGTTACGGGCTGACCGTCTACGATATCCTGATAACCAACAGTAATAAGTTTATCACCTTTGCTCAAGCCTGTTAGAACCTCAGCGCTGCTATGGTATGTTTTACCTGTAGTAATCATTTTTTTCACAGCAACACCTTTGTCTGCAATGAATACATAATCCCCCTGATCTGAGTGCTGGATCACATTGATAGGGATAATGATAACATCAGCTTTCTCATAATCTTTAATCTTCACATTAGCGATAAGATTTGCCTTAAGATTTTTAATACCTTTGGCATCCAGCTCTACTTGAAAACTTCTGTTTATTGCATTGACAACATCACTTACAACAGTTACTTTAGATTTCGCAGTTTCTTCTACATCCGGAAATGTTAGAATTGCGTCGTCACCCTTTCTTATTTTAGATACATAAGACTCAGGTATTTCAGCTAAAATCTTGAATGCACTAGAATTAATAACTCTGAAAGCAGGTGCCCCAGGCGCTGTTACTTCACCCTGATTAGGAAAAATTTCATCGACAACTCCATCAATAGGAGATTTAATCTTAGTCAATTGATGTTGTTCAATTAAAGATTCTTTTCTTTTCTCCAGAGACTCTTTATTGTTTTTAGCAGATAAGAACTGAATTTCGGAACCTATCTTTTGATCCCAAAGTCTCTTTTGTTTTTCATAAACATTGGTAGCAAAGGCAAGTTGGGTATTTACTTCTTCAATTCCTTTCTGAACGATAGCATCATCAATAGAAGCCAGAAGAGTTCCTGATTTTACATACTGACCTTTCTGCACATAGATTTTCTCAATGGTTCCGCTTGCTTTAGAAACAAGAGTGATATTTTTATCTGTATCGACTTTACCCTGTACCTCTACAAAATGCCTGAATACTCCAAGCTGCAGTGTATCTATTGAAACATAAACTGGTTTAGTCACAACATTTTTTTTACCACCAGCCTGAGATATTTCTTTCTCCAAAGAAGCTATCTTAGTTTCCAGGTCCTCGTATTGTTTTTTATAGTTAGCCAGTTCAGCTTCTTTTTTTCTCCAGATTATTTGCCGACTTGCAGGCAAACATTGCAACTGCCAGGCTTATGTAAAAAAATCCTGCTTTCATATTTTTGGTTAAGTTTGTGTTTCTATGTCTTTTCATATTATTCAGTTCCTAATGTTCCTAAAGCTTTTTTATAATCAAGTTGTGCTACTAACAAATCATATAATGCATTGTAGTAATTGGTCTGCGCATCTCTGAGAGCGTCCTCGGCATTTGTAACTTCAATATTTGTTCCTACCCCCTCAGCATATTTGATTTTTACCACCCTTGCAACATTAGTTGCCAAATCCATATTTTTCTGCTGCACTTCAAGGGTCCGGATGGCATTATTTACAGTAATTTCGCTCTGTCTAACCTGCATATCAATTGTATTTTTCAATGCAAGTATGTTGTTTTCTGTCTTTCTCAATTCAAGCTTCTTTTGTTGTCCCTTGTAATGTCTGCCAAAGCCATCAAAAATAGGAACATTCATATTTACACCTAATAGAGCATATGAATACCATTTGTACTGAAAAAGATTCACAAATTTGACATCTTGTCTGGTATAGCCACCTGTAGCAAAAGCAGAAATACTTGGATAGTAACCCGCTTTTACATTTTTTTAGATCCAGATTTTGTAAAATTTTCTGATTTTCCAATAAAGCGTATTCAATCCTTTCATTGTAATTAGCTTTAGTTCCCTTTAACAATACACTTTCAGAATTATTTAAAGCGAGTGTATCTGAAGCAATAATAGGCTCATCCATCGATTTTCCCATTTGGAATTTCAGGAGCATTTTGCTGATGTCTAAACCAGAATCGAACTTTGATTTATCGGAAAGTAAATTATTAAGACTTACCTCCAATCTATCCAGATCTATCTTCTCAATAAATCCGTTCTCATACATTTGTCTGGATTGGCGAACAGTAGAATCCAGAGTGGCGATGCTGCTATTCAGCCTGCTGATTCTTTCCTGAGTGATCAACACCAGATAATATGCCTTCGTCACATTGTCCACTGTCTGAATTTTAGATTGTTGAATAGTCTTTTGCGCCAGGCTCTGATAAGCTTTTGCTGCTTTTAAACCTACGAAATAAGAACCATCAAATAAAAGCTGACTAATGGTAGCTCCTGCATCTCCTGAGCTGGGCAACTGGAAAATGTTTTTGGCCGCGATAACATCTCCGGTAAGCTCTCCATCAGTACCTAACGTAGCAAAAGGGTTTGTTTTAGAAAAAAACATATTACGCAGTTTCGAATTTTCGATCATCGATACAGTACCGTTGATCTGCGGCAAGCCAATTGCCTGGATTTCTCCAACCCTTGCCTTTGCTATCTCTGCATCCAGAGTAGAGTTCAGATATATAGACTGATGTTCCAATGCATAATCTATACATTGTTTCAGCGTATAACTGCTGTCTGTTTGCGCAAATCCTCTTGTTACGCTACAGAGAAAAGTAAGTAGAAAAATGTACCGTGTTTTCATATAAATGTGTTTCAATCTTCTTCCTGGATTTTTTTATATTGGTTAATTAATTTATGTCCTTTTAATGTGCAGATTCCGTGAAGGAAATAGTCAATAAACTGTAGCTGCAGTTCCTGAATCGGAAATTGTAGCGGTGGAAAAACAAAGGTGTTGAATCCAAGCTGAATCTCCTCTATCCTAAGCCTTGCCAGCATTTCCACATTGATATCCTGCCTGAAAAGTCCCTGAACCTTACCTTTATTTAATATATCCACTATATATACCTTAAGACATTTCTCCTTATGATCCACCCAGTTTTTATAGGCTTTTGGAAAATATCTTTCTACCTCAAAAAGTATAATTGAATTGATATTCCGGAATGAATCTCTTATATATTCTGACAATTTTATAAGCTCGTCTATAGGATCAGCGGCTAAATCTGCAATCTGAAGATAGCTTTTCTCCCTTTCCTTTAAATGATTGTTAATCACCTCACAAACAAGCTCATTTTTATCCTTATAATACTGGTAAATGGTTTTTTTGGAAATTCCAAGGTTCCTCGCAATCTCATCCATTGTGATGATTTTCACACCGTAACTCAGAAAATACTCTTCTGCGCCTTTTACTATTCGTTCTTTCATTTCAATGGGCATTATTTCCCCACAAAACTATGGAAACTTTTCAAAGCTCCAAAGTTTCCTCGGTTTATTTTTTAAAAAAAATATTTTTTAATAATTGATTATGAATACAGAAGGAATATTAAATTGGTCAAAATTGATTTAAAAGGAAATTGCTAACGGGCTGGAGATAATTCTGAATGTTTGACTTGAATATTATTAAGGATCCTATTTTTATTTTGGATTTTGATGGAAAAATCATTGAAAAAAATGAAGCCGGAAGTGCTTCATTAGCTTTATTCTTTAAAGAAGGTATTATCAAAGAACCCTTACTCGAACTCTTCGACTTATGTTTAAAAGAAAATATTTCCAAAGACATTCAACTATGGGAAAATTCAAACTACCTTATTACCTTCCAAAAGGACAATGAAAACAGAGTAATAGGACAATTCAGCCTTTTACCCAAAGAAATTACAAAGAGCAGGTTCTCAAAGGGAAAAATCAATTTTCAGGAAATCATAGACAACCTGCCTCTTAATTTATACCTTAAAAATCCATCAGGAGTAATCATCTATATCAATCCTTATTTTCAAAAGTCAAAGACAGGATTAAACAAAAACTTTCTTGGTCTCACCGTTATTGATTATCTGGATATAGAGCTTGCCAAAAAAGTTCAGGCAGAAGAAAAAGAAATATGGAAATCGGGCCAGCCCAGGATGACTGAAAAAACAATGATAGTGGATGGACAGACTAAATCATTCCTGATAGGTAAGGTTCCAGCAGAATTTCCTGATGTCGGCAAAGTACTTTTATGCTATAGTATTGATGTTACCCAACAAAAGGAGACATCTGAAATTTTAAAAAAAGAGAAAGAACTTGCGGAGGCCTCATCCAAGGCGAAAGAACAGTTTATTTCCGTTATTAGTCATGAGATAAGAACCCCTATGAATACAGTAGTTGGGATGACTAACCTATTGCTCCAAAGCCAACACTATCCTGAACAGAGAGATTATCTTAACGCTCTTAAGGCATCTTCAGATAATCTGCTTGCCATAGTTAATGACATCCTTGATCTTTCAAAAATAGAGTCTGGAAAAATATTCTTCGAACAGACAGATTTTTCCCTTCGCAACTTATTAGAAGATCTGAAGAAAACATTTGCTTTTAAGGCTGCAGAGAAGAACGTACTGATCTCATTAAATGTAAGCAATGATATTCCCGTGTTCCTAAAAGGAGATCCTTTCCGACTAAATCAAATTTTATTAAACCTGATATCAAATTCGGTGAAATTTACTGAAGTGGGTACTATAGATATAGGAGCAGATTTAATAGAATCTTCGCCCAAGGAGGTACAGATTTTATTTACAATTAAAGACACAGGAATAGGAATACCTGAGGACAAGCTTTCTTTAATATTCGAGAGCTTCACCCAGGCAAATCTTACCATATCAAGAAAATATGGAGGAACAGGTTTAGGCCTGACGATCACCAAAAAGCTAATCGAGCTTCAAGGTGGGACTATAGGGGTTGAGAGTAAAGTTAAAGAAGGTTCAAAGTTCATTTTCAATCTGAAATTTACCAGGTCCCAGAAGACTAAAATAAGAACTCAACCGGAGTCTTCCGTTAATAGATTTCAAGGCCTGGACAGCCTCCGACTACTTGTTGTAGAAGATAATAAAATGAATCAGCTTGTAGTCCTTAAATTTCTTGAAAAACAGAATATACAAGCAGACATTGCAGAGGATGGTCCACAAGCCCTTGATCTTCTGAAAAAAAAAGAGTATGACCTTATTCTGATGGATATACAAATGCCTGGAATGGATGGCTATCAGGTAAGTGAAATAATCAGAAAAGAATTTCCTGAACCGAAAAACAGTACACCAATTATAGCTTTAACTGCTATGGCTTTGTCTGAGGTACAGGAAAAAAATAAAAGTATTTGGAATCAATGATTACATTTTAAAACCCTTTAGCCCTGCCAATCTCTTCTCCAAAATAGCTGAAAATGCAGGTAATGTAATAAAATATTCAACTCCAACTAAAACTACTCAACCAGTGATTACAAATCAAAAACACTCTGACCTCACGTATCTGATCAATGCATCGGATAACAATGCAGGATTCATCAAACAAATGATTGACATCTTCCTTAAACAGACACCCGAATTCCTGCAGGAATTAAGGACTTATCATGACAACCAGGATTGGGAAAATTTCAGAAAAGTAATGCACAAAATGAAGCCCACCATTAAGATGATGGGCATTAATGAATTGAACAAAAATATTGAGTTTATTGAAACTTCGGTTAAGCAGCAACAGAATCTATCAGAAGTTACTGCTCATCTGACTACCATAGATACCGTATGCAAAGCCTCGTTTAAGGAGCTGCAGCAGGAATTGGAGAAGCTTCCCTAAGTGAAGTTTTATCGCATTATTTCAACCCAACCTTTGATTTTCTTTTTATTAAGGTCAACGATATAATAATAAATACCATCAGGATATCCCTCCGGATCCCATGAGAAACCAGGGTTTTCAGATTTGAATACCCTGCTTCCCCATCTGTTGTATATTTCTATGCCTCTGAAATGATATTCACAGTTGCCCCCATGTAAACCATCAATAATGTAAGTATCATTCTTACCATCGCCGTTGGGTGTTATAAGGTTTTTAGGTTCAGCCTTATCTACCTGTGTTTCACTATCTTTTACTCTTAACGTTAGTGTATCATAAACCTGATGAGAATGCACACAACTACTGTCTTTTAACTTAAAAACAACATTAAATACACCCGGATCCAAAGCCCCGCAATCAGGCATCCATAAGAGCGGGTTGGCAATAGAATCCTTCCCATTGATGTTAGTAAAAAACATTCCCTTTTCTTCCATATTAAAATCCAGACCTGTTGCCGATAAATACATAAAGTCTGCTGAATCCAGCCCTATTGCATTTATCCTGTTGACAGATCCCGGGTAGACGTCAATTATTTTACCACCCGGAGCAAATTGTAATATAGGTGCCGGATTCTCTGGAGGAGGAATAATTAAGACTTTTATCTTAAGCGTATCTGTTCGCGGATGGGGGCATCCGTCATCACTTACTACAATATCAAGGTCAAATAATTTTTCTTCCTCTATCAGTAATTTATCACAGGGATTAAATACAAATGGCGCCCTCACGGTATCATTTACACCAGGTCTTAACTGCTGAGGTCCAGGAGGTGTAAATATAGAGGAAGGGAGATTGGTGCTAATTTTGGAAATATGGATGTTTGCCGGACGATTTAAAACAGTTGTACTTGAATCGGACAATAAGAGCTCAAAGGATTTTATCTCGTTTAGTTTCACAACAAAAGTATCTCCTTTGAACTCCGTATCCGGCCCTTTAGGCTTCTCAATGTCTACCTTGGGGCCAAGGTTTACGGGACAATTCTTTACAAGAAACTGGTAGTCACGTCTCACCTGCCCTATCTTTCTGTTATTTCTGTATTCATCTACAATCATGGAAACAACAAACAGCGTATTATTGGCCTCATTCGGATTTACTGACAAAATTCCATTACGGGGATTTACCTGTAAGGCAGGATTTCCGCGAATCATATTGGAAGCGCTATATCCTGTTCTCCAGACAACAGGATCGTAAGGAGCAGGTTTAGGATCAGGTAATGCTTCCCCATAGATACTTGCATGTCCATTTAAGGGAGTTACAAGAGTATATACCAATGAATCTCCATCCGGGTCATATCCTCCGAAATTGAAAGTATTCATCTGGTTTCTGCAAAAATAATCAGCCACCATATCTTCAAAAACGGGCGAAGAATTTACAAAAGGCCTTCCTGCTCTTTTTACCGGAGGAAATTCAAGATAAAAAACCTGACCGGCCTTATCAGGTTCCCTGATATTTTCAATGACCCCATTCCTGCAACATCTTTCCCAAACAATATAGTACCCTCCCGGATCGTCATAAATATCAGGATCAAGGAAGATATTGGCTTTATATTTAAGATTTAAGGTCTCCTGAACACCCCGCTCTAAAAAATCACATTCTTCAGTTGCATATTTAACAGTGGTATAATCAATATTCCTGACCAGCTCCTGAGTACCGACCATAACATTGTCCGACTTTCTGAAAATATTAGTTTTGATGACAATATCAGCATCCAATAAACCGGCTGCTGCGTGAAGCTTATCAAAATAAAGCCTCATACTCAATGTATAAGTATATCCTCTATAGTGGCGTAATTGAAATTCTCCCCCTACAATGTGACTGGCGAATAGTTGTGAACTTAAGAAGAGAATAAAAAATAGAAAATAGATCTTTTTCATACTCAAAATTAATATTTCTCGTCTAAAGACAAAGGATAATTCATTATTGTTTAATTTTGGATACCATGAGTAAAAAAGATAAACAATTTCGCTTTGAAAAAGTAACAATAGGCGAAATGGCAGCCGAGGGAAAATGCGTGGCAAGAGTAAATGATAAGGTGATTTTCACTGAGTTTCTGGCACCTGGCGATGTAGCCGATCTAAGAATTTATAAAACAAAAAAAAGATTTGCCTTCGCTAAAGCGGAACATATCTACGAATTTTCTTCTTCCCGAACCACGCCTGTTTGCGAGCATTTTGGCACTTGCGGAGGTTGTAAATGGCAACATATAACTTATGAAAATCAAGCACTTTACAAAGAAAAACAGGTAAAAGATAATCTTGAAAGAATAGGTAAAATCAATGTTGAAGAATACCTGCCTATCATTCAGGCCAAATCAATTTATAATTACAGGAATAAACTTGAATTTTCTTTTTCTGATAAAAGATGGCTCACCAATGAGGAAATTGGAACGGAGGATACCCTTAATGATATAAACGGACTTGGCTTTCACGTCCCTGAAAGATTTGATAAAGTCCTCGACATAAAGAAATGTCATCTTCAACAAGACCCTTCTAATGCTCTCAGACTTGAAGTCAGAAAATTTGCAGTAGAACATAAGATTCCTTTTACAATTTAAGAGAGCATTTCGGAGTTCTGAGAAATCTGATTATCAGAAATTCAAGTCTTGGAGAGCTTATGGTTATCCTTCAGGTAAGAGAATTTACGGAGAACGTGGAATCACTCCTTGAGCATCTTAAGCTTACGTTCCCTGAAATAACCAGTCTGCAGTATGTTGTAAATCAGAAGTCCAATGATACTTTCCATGATCTTGATATTCATTTGTTTCATGGCAAGCCATATATTACCGAGCAAATGGAAAATCTCCATTTCAGGGTAAGCCCCAAGTCCTTTTATCAGACAAATTCAATTCAGGCTTATGAGTTGTACAAAGTAACAAGGGATTTTGCAGGACTTACGGGAAAGGAAAATGTCTATGACCTGTATACCGGAACCGGAACTATAGCCAACTTTGTAGCTGGCAGGGCCAAAAAAGTAACAGGTATAGAATATGTGCCAATGGCAATAGAAGATGCAAAGATAAATTCTTCAATCAATAACATTTCCAATACTTCCTTTTATGCTGGTGATGTGAAAGACATCCTTACAGCCTCTTTTCTTGAAAAAGAAGGCGCTCCGGATGTTATCATCACTGATCCGCCAAGGGCTGGTATGCATGAACATGTTGTACAAAAAATGCTTGAGCTCGCTCCGCAAAGAATTGTATATGTGAGCTGTAACCCTGCAACTCAGGCTAGAG
This sequence comes from Sporocytophaga sp., assembly GCA_024707265.1. Taxonomy (GTDB): domain Bacteria; phylum Bacteroidota; class Bacteroidia; order Cytophagales; family Cytophagaceae; genus Sporocytophaga. The sequence continues at coordinate 560,465 of JANQAB010000006.1, forward strand.
ACCTTGCATTGCTGAATGAAAAATATGCAGTAAAAAAGGTAAGGCCAGTAGATATGTTTCCACAGACCCATCATGTGGAGAATGTAGCATTGTTGGAAAAAATTAACTGATTATCATGAATAACGACCCGGAACTAAGCGGTAAATATTTGGGTACAATTTCAAGAGACTTTGTACTCGTTGCAGATACTATTAAAGAAGCTTCTTATCAGGTAAGAGTCAGAAACATTTCCAAATACCCCATTTTCCCTATATCAAAAACCGATATAGCTATTGGAAAATTGCTTATTGGAAGGAAAGAGCTTACCCTGGAATGGAATTACTATATTTCATTTCTTGATGAATTTGTTCAGAGAGCTCTTGTTGCTGAAGATTTGGTTGCTGAATTTGAAGCTGCATATAAAAACCCTGATGAATATTGTTGTTTGTTTGTAGTAGATGAGGAGTTTACAAATTTTGTATTTATTCCTTATCCTGAAGACTGATGCAGCCTTCCAGTACAAATACGAGTGACGCATCAAGGGTATACGGACTTGATATACTCAGGGCAATAGCCATCATATTTGTATTGGAAGAACATGGCAACGATTTCCTGTATGAGGCATTTTCAATAAAAGCACCTCACCTTGATGGTGTAAAGTTATTTTTCGTATTAAGCGGATTTCTGATAGGTCAGATCCTTATTAAAACTTTACATACAGGTCTTTCTATGAAGGATCTTTATGCTTTCTGGATCAGGAGGTGGTTCAGAACTTTACCGAACTATTATCTTATATTAATACTTCTAGTCGGATTAAACATACTTTTACCGGTATTCAAAGGATCATACACCTCCTTCTTTTTCTTTTGTCAGAATTTGATCTATCCTCAACAACGCTTCTTCCTTGAATCCTGGAGTCTTGCAGTGGAAGAATGGTTTTATATCTTATTCCCTGTTACATTATATCTTTCAAATAAAGCCTTTCCTTCAAGACATAAAATTAGTCTGCTTACATCAATAGGTATATTCATTATAGGAGCAGTTCTGGTAAGAATATACAAAGAAAGTTATCTAGATATTCAAATGTTCAAAGATTGGGATGTAGAGTTCAGAAAAGTAGTCTTTACAAGACTTGACAATATAGTATTCGGTGTACTCGGCGCGTTTTTCAGCACCTATTACCATTCACTATGGGTGAAACATAAATTACCATTGCTGATATCAGGAATTCTTTTACTTCTTGGAGACAGAATTTACTTTTTATTCATTACCAACCATATCATTTCATTCGGATGGTATTCCAATATTATTTCTTTTACATTAGGCTCAGTAGCCACACTTGCATTATTGCCTTTTTTATCAGAAATAAAGACAGGCAAAGGAATATTATACAGATTCCTCACATACGTCAGCATCACATCTTATTCTATATATATGGTTAATTTATCACTCGTCAGATTCAGAGTGATTCCCTACAGTAATGAGTGGTTATTAAAGTTCGGATTGGACTCTTATATAAGTTATATAGATGTTGTTTTGTATTGGGTTTATACAATAGTACTTTCTCTCCTATTATATCATTTTTTTGAAAAGCCTATGACAAGCCTGAGAGATAAGTGGTATATAAAAAAATCCCAGCCAAGCATTTAATCAGAAGAAGTCTGAAACTTCTATCACATCAAGAAAAAAATAATATGGGATGGAATTTTGATAAACATTATTCCTGTTAAATAAAAAATCGGATAGAGCATCTCCATCCGATTTTTTTTATTATTTCTTAACACAAAGACTTATTCAATAACAACTTTTCCTGAGGAAGATAAATCTTTATCCAAGTTTACCAGACGTATATAGTAAATACCTTTTTTCTGATCAGATATATTTATTTCTTCATTAGCAGAAGTTGTTTCCTTTAAATAAATCACCTGACCAAAACTATTCACCACTTCAATAGAATTTCGACCAGATTCCAGGTCAAGTCTGAACACTCCACTTGAAGGATTAGGATAAATTGTAATTTTCTTTTGAGACGACTTTTTTTCCGAACAAAGATAAATCACAATTTTCATCATCTGTGCCAGGAGTTGCATATATTGGAGCACCTAGATAATCCTTTACATAAACGTCCGAATAAGACCAGTTAGCTCCTTGGTTGTTGTCCAACTCCGGATCACAGAATTTCAAAGAAGGCCCATCCCCATCTGCCTCCTCCGGCCATGGTGAATTATATGAATATGCAACCTGATCTATTACCGCATCTGCAGCGTTCCTCAGAGTTAGAGTTTCACCACTATTATTAAGGCTACCTGATGTCCATTGATAAGTATTCGTTAAATCAAAAAAATCATTGAAGAAAATTTGATTTGCACATAATACAATATACTGTTTAGGTCCCACAACTATAGATGGAAACACGAAATCAATCCCATCGGAAAAATAATAACCATTAATATTTACCGCTTCAAAACCATTATTATAAAGTTCTATAAATTCAAGAGTGTCTGCACCAGGATTATTATACATTATTTCAGTTATTACCAGAGGCGCTATAGTATTATTAAATACAAAACTAATGGATTGAGAAACAAATTTATTTCCCAATATATCTGCAACATCAGCTATATTAATTGAATTTACACTTGCAACTTCGAGCGCAGCAGATAGAGTAAGAGTCACTGTATCTTTGGAAGCAGAGAGCGTTGCAGATGTGACATTCAGCCCGGAATAATTGAAAACTGTTTGTGCAGAAGAAATATCTAAGGGTTCATTAAAAATAACTTTTACAATGTTATTCTGAGGCGCATAAACTCTTTTAATAACAGGGGGATAGGTATCCGGTGATACATTACATACAGAGTTACCTTCTCCCGGTGAAGCATAAATGATAGAGCCATCTTCAAAAATCCCTCCTATATCATTCGATGCATCCCAATTATATCCAAACGCATTATCAGAATTAACATCACATAAAACCAGTGAAGAGCCCTTTCCATCGGCATTATTATTCCATGGCTTTTTGTTATCATACTCTACAGAATCTGCAATTGCCCCTGAAGGAGTTTTAATAACAATCTTTTTCACCGCTGTTACTTAATGCACCGCTTTCCCACTGAAGTGGAGTCAATCCAAAGGTTTGTTCGAAAAAAACTTGCATACCTTGCAACAACAACATAACTGCCTGGTTGAAGTATATGGGCTGGAAAAACATAATCAAATCCGCTTGTTACTTTATATCCTGCCAGATTTAATGGCTGATTACCCTTATTGTATAGCTCAATAAACTCCAGCGTATCATTACCTGGTTGATTGTACAGGATTTCAGTTATTACAAGATCAGATTGAGCAAAAGCATTTATTGCAAACAATAAACAATAGATTTTAAGTATAATTATTTTCTTCATATTAATACGGATTAAAGGCTGTTATTCAATTAAAAAGATACACCTAATTTTACTACCACTAAATTTTTATAAGTTGATTCGTCACGATGAGTAAGGTCTACCAGGGCAAATAAATAACTGTCAACCTTGGATGTTAATGGCTGCCTATATCCCAATCCTGAAAAGAAGTTTGTAATATAAACTCTCCGATATTCAAAGTTAAGATCATTCCTATATGGTACATTACTATAGAGATACTCCAGGTGGAGAAAGAAATTTTTCAGGAAATAAATCCTTGTAAAGATATTTGTTCCATATGCACTGTTGCTTTTCGAATTGTCATTTTTCAAGTAATAAAGATAATTCAGACCAACACCTGCATCAACTCTTTTATTCAATCTATAAAAAATTATGGGAGCCACATCAATATGCTGTAACTGAAGGTGGTAATTAAAGCCCAATTTAATATGTCCTCCGGGAGATTTATTAATGTTTGCAACGGAATCATTCTGTCCAAAAGCACTTCCTATTAATGAAACAGAAAGAATCAAAATCAAAAGATTATTTTTCAAATTATTAGTAAAACGGTAAGCCATATTTTATATATGGAAATTAAATTTTTATTAGAACTGTACGTTTCAATTATTATTATAAAGTTAAGCCTATGACAAATAATTGTTATAAAAATGAAGCTTCAATTTAAAAAAATCAGCTATATTTAAAAAATAATTATAAATCACCTGAGATTTATTACATTTTTATTATTTCGCTATTTATAGAGATTAAAAAATTATTATGAATTACCGCAATATTTCTCTTTATACTTTAGTTATATTCTTACTCCTCTCCAATTGCAATTCGAAAAAGGGATGCATTGACCCCCACTCTACGAGCTATGACCCGGAGGCTAAGATAGATGATGGCAGTTGTTCATATCCTTCAACATCAGGCAATATTTCAACCGTAAGGAAACTGAAAAAGGAATTTGAGGAATTGTCCGGCCTTAAATATTATGATAAAAAATTATGGACCATCATTGATCCTGAAGGGGAAGACATGATCTACAGTATAAATCTTGTCACAGGTGAACCAAAAGAAACAATCAAAATCTCCGGCATCAACAGCGTAAATTTTGAAGCACTTACATCAAGTGATACTCACTTTTTTATAGGAGATATAGGAAATAACAAAGGTAACAGGAAAGACCTTGTCATTTACAAAGTTCCAATTCCCTCGCCTATTAACATTGAAAACACCTCTACGGCAGAAGAAATTAAATTTTATTACCCAGAACAGAAAGACTTTAGAAATAACACCTCTACAAACTTTGATGCTGAAGCTATAATATATCAAAACGGACATGTCTACCTTTTCACCAAGAACAATTCAGATAGCAAGACAAGTTTATATGAAATACCTGCGATTCCCGGAAACCATGCTGCGCGTTTAAAAGGGATATTTGATGTGCAGGGGAAAATAACGGATGCTGACATTAATTCAGAAGGAACAAAATTAATCCTGACAGGTCACAGTAAAGAGACAGAGGAAGTATTCTGCTGGTTATTAAAAGATTTTAATGGTACAGAATTCTTCACCGGAACCAAAACTAAAATACCACTCGGAAAATTAGATGAGGTAGGACAAGTAGAAGGTGTAACGTTTTTTAATGACAAAAATGTCTTTATTTCAAACGAAAAAAATAATGGAGTTTCTGCCAATATATATTTATTGGACATTAGTAAAATTCAATAAACAGGCCGTTCTCCCTAAATTAAAGGACTGTTTTCATTATGGATTATTATTATCTGGCAAAACACAGAAGACCTACGGAAATATTTTAAAATAAAGGACTTACCTCATCATGACCTTTGTTAAGAAATCGGGGCAATTAAAAAAATTGTCAAAAAAATCTGGTCATGAAGCAGCGTTATATTATGAAATAAAGTCTTTACGTCAAATTTAAATATAATGGAAATTCAGCCATTGTATTGGTAAATATCAGTACCGTCAATGAAGAAGAAGTTTTTATATTTTGGAATTGCAATAGCAATTGTCTTAGGAGTTATTTATTGTCCGTTTAAATTCACATATATCGTTTATGCAACGGGAAAAGTATTTCCCACATATGAATGGGTATTAGGCAGGACTTATGACGGGAGAATTACGGAAACCATTAAGAATAATCAGCTTGGTGTTATCAGTTCCTATGCAGGCAAAGAGTTTCAAAGAGGTGATGTATTCGATTTTTATATTAATCCTGAGATAAACAATAAACAATTTGTTGAAAGAGGAGAAACCATCGGAATAATGAATTCGACCGAGCTGATGCGTCAGATCAATCAGTTGAGAGGAGAAAGAGACGTAGAAAAAGCTTTATTAAAAGTATATTCAACCGGGCAGAAAATTCAGACAATTAAAGAAGCCGAAACAAATTTAACGCTGGCCAAAGAAAGGTTTTCTATTCAGGACAAGCTGATTTCCAGACAAACAGAGCTCTTCAAAGATTCATTGATCTCTCCTCAACAGTATGATATTGCGAAGAATGAATACGAAATGAGCAAAATTAATTTGGCACTTGCTGAAGCTCAGATAAAAACGCTGTCAACAGGAGAGAAACCTGAACAGATAAAATTCATCGCTGAAAAGATAGAAAATCTTAACAAACAGATAGCAGTCCTTGAATCCAGAAAAGAATCCTTACAGATAAAAGCTCCATTCTCCGGATTATTACAAAGAAAAAAAGGAGGGCTAACGTCAGTAGAAGTACTTGCAAATGTAGTAGATACATCCAACTATATCATTGTTACACCAGTTAGAATTAAAGAGTTTAAAAATCTTGCCCTTGGCCAGAAATGTGTACTCAAACTTTTTAATTCTGATTGTGAAATGGAAGCCACTGTTTGTCATATAGACAATGCTATCCAGATTATAGGAGGCAAACAGGCGATTTATGTTACTGCGAAAATTGACAAAAAATGTCCGGGAGTATACCCTGGAATATTTGCCCAGACCAACTTGCATTGTGGCCAACATACAATTATTGAATATTCCAAACTATTATTCCAAAGCTTATTCTATAGATGAAACTCCGTTACGAAAGGAAGTACTTTGTGCCTAATGACCGGCTGGATGAATTAAGGACAAGGTTAATGCCATTTGTTTTTCCGGACGTTCATACTAAAGTTGGAGAATCCGGACTTAGCCAGTATACCGTTAGAAGTATCTATTATGATACTCCTTTCATGGAGTATTATTATGAAAAAAAAGAAGGCCTTGAATTCAGAAATAAATTCAGAATAAGAGGGTACGACAGTCTAAATGAAGACAGCATTGTTTTCCTTGAAATAAAAAGAAAGCTTAGCAACAGAATAGGAAAACACAGAGCGACCTTAAAATACAGCGATCTTAAATCTCTTCTGACCACCGGCAATACAAAAGATTATATTAATGGGCCAAAGCTCCCTAAAGCTTTAAAAGATGCGAATAAATTTCTATTTTACTATTACTCCAAATCATTAAAGCCTGTTAACCTTGTAACCTATGACAGAGAAGCCTTCCATGGCAAGTTTGATGATGAGGTCAGAATTACTTTTGATAAAAACGTACGAACTTCAATATATCCGACTATTGACGAATTATATTCAGAAGAAAGACTGAAGCTGGTTACTCCCGGTTACTTTGTGCTTGAAATAAAGTATTACAACATTATGCCTACATGGGCCAGGTCTATTGTGGAAGAGTTCTGTCTGCAACTTGAAGCAATATCAAAATATTCTTCAGGTCTGGACATTCATCACACAACTTACGGCACAATGAGGTTTTCACCAATTTCGTTATCAAGAAATCCATTTTACAGATTATAAAAATTATGAATGAAGAATTACAGGATATTTTTTTCTATGCTTTAACAATAAAAGATGTAATAGGTAGATTATTAGTAGCTCTCCTTTGTGGTGTCATTATCTCTTTATTTTACAGAGTAACATATAGGGGGTATAGCTATTCGTCCACCTTTGTTAACTCCATTATATTACTTACCATGATTACAACTATCGTTATTATGGTAATAGGGAATAACCTGGCAGCTGCTTTTGGTCTTGTTGGTGCTATGTCTATTATCCGTTTCAGAACGGCAATTAAAGACACGATGGACATCATGTTTATCTTTTTCTCTCTTGCAATAGGACTTGCATGTGGAGTAGATTTTGTTTCCGTCGCTATTATAGGAACGATAGTAATAGGATCTATTTATTTTGTGATTGTAAAATTCAACTTGTCTGCTCCAAGAAAAAGAGATTTTTTATTACAGCTTATAACTGTTGGTCAGGAAAATGATGGCAAGGAATTAAATGACGTAATTAAAAAAGTACTGCAGAAAATATAAAGTAGTAAATGTAAAGGGATTAGGCGAAGAACGCTCTGACATGCTTGAGGTTTCCTATTACATTAAATTAAAAGATGAAAACAGCGGAAAAAATTTCATAAAAGAAATTAAGGCTGTAGGAGAAGTTAAACATGCCAACTTATTTTTTGACGAGGAATAACAGATGAACAGGATAAAAAAGACCAGGATACAATTATCTATCTTAATATGTCTTTTATGTTTCGTATTCGTGTTTCCTTCGGTCGCTCAAAACGAAAGCCAGACATGGACACTTGATCAATGTATCGAATATGCATTGAAACATAATTTCACTATACAGCAAACTATGCTGCAGAGTGAAAAAGCTGCAATCAATCTAAAATCTGCCAAAAACAATTACCTTCCTGAGATAGTAGGAAAAGGAAGAAACGTTTACAACTGGGGTTTATTCGTTGACCCTGCTACCAACTTACTTACTACACAAAGCAGTGAGATTTATACAGGATCAGTTGAAGGAGAACTAACCCTTTTCAACGGAGGTTATAATTATTATACATTAAAGCAAAACAGAGACTTATTAAACGCTACTCTCACTGACAATAAGAAAGTAAGTAATGACATTACTCTGGCCATTATTTCAGCATATTATCAGGTTCTGTTTGCCCAGGAACAAATAAAAATAACCACCACGCAGAGAGATCAATCCCGAATTCAATATGATTTGATAAAAGGAATGGTTGAAAAAGGCGTGCTATCAAAAATAAATCTTCAGGAAGTCGAGTCTGAGCTTGCTCAAAGAGAGGCTGCTATAACCCTTGCTAACAGCAATACACAGCGCAGCCAGCTTGCTTTAAAACAACTTATGGCCTATACAAATGGAAATCTTTATTTAATAAATGAAGATAAAAACTCAATCCCAGATTCCTTGCAAATTGAGTCCTATGAAGAGATTAAAGAAAAAGCCTGCACCTTTCTTCCTGAGATAAAAAGCGCACAATACCGGCTTAATGCTCTTCAATACAGAAGCCAGGCGACCAATTCACTTCGTTTATTTACCTTCTCTGTATCCGGCGGAGTTATTACACGTAGCTCCAATCTTGTTCAGCTAGAACAAAAAAAACAATTCAAGCAAAATCTTACTGAATATGTTTCATTCAATCTGGCTGTACCTATTTTCAGTAAATTTTTAAAGGTTAATGCATTGGCATTATCCAAAATAGATGTTGATATACAGAAAAAAGAATTAGATAAAGTTAACCTGGAGGTAGAGCAAAGAATTCAGGGATCTTATCTCGATCTTGTAACAGCACACAATAACTTTAAGGCCTTAGATAAAAAAGCAAAAGCTTTTCAAGCCCAGTATAATTATGCTTCGAGAGCATATTCATCAGGAATTATCAATTATACAGAATATAATTATGCAGCCAATATGCTTGTCACCTCGCAACTTGAGCAATTGATTGCCGAATATGACTTCTATCTCAAAAGAAAAACATTAGAATTTTACGAAGGAAAAGGATATTGACACCGATAAAGGGCATTTGTGAATGGTGTCCTGACTTTGAGCCTAAAATATTTTTTCATATCATTCTACGCCCAACCTTATGCATTTATAACATTTTGATGTGAATATGGTTTACAACAGATTGTAAAACCATAACACACTCATTATGAGAAACAAAACACACCTCCTAGGTTGGATTTTATTCCTTTTGTTACAAAAAGCAATAGCACAACCAGAAGTAATTAAAGTAATTCCCACAGAAAGTTATTTTAACTTCGAAGCCCTGGGAAAAGTTTATTTTTTTTGACAAAGATAGTCTCTGGACCTCTAATGGTACCTCAGGAGGTACTATTTTCCTTAAAGACCTGGGTCAAAAAGGGGTAGAATTTCGTGATGTTGTAATTCCTTACATCGGATTTGAACTCAACAGCACCTTTCTTTTTGTGACCAGAGGCACTACCCAATTCAGCTTATGGAGAAGCAATGGTACAGCCGGAGGTACCGTTTCAGTTGCAAGTTATGATTACATAAAACCATTGGGGGTACTCAATAATGAGTTTTATTATGGCGCCCTTACCGGCACAACATCCAGGCTTTATAAAATAGGGAATACCGGAACACCAGTACTCTTAAAAACGGTTAACCTTGAGCCATATTCGAAGGAAGCCTCAGTCTTTCAAAGAGATTTTAATGACCATGAAGTCATAGGCAATACACTTTATTTCCGCGCAAATGGCTCAGGAGGAGCACAAGAGCTATGGAAAACCAACGGAACAGCTGCAGGTACTGTAAAAGTAAGCGACTCACCTGGTGTTGGTTTTGCGCCTAATTACACAAATGTTAATGGCACACTGTTTTTTGCTGAAAATGGATTTCCGGCTAAGCTTTGGAAAAGTAATGGTACAAGTGGAGGAACAGTTATTGTAGAAAGTTTTCCTCCTACTTTTGATTTAGCCACTATCATCACTGCTTTTGCTGAATATAAAAACAAACTAATTTTTTCACTGAATGGATTGCTACTTACCAATGCCCTTTTATATGTTTCAGATGGAACGGAAAATGGTACAAAGATCATAAAAGAACTCCCCTATGGCGGTCAGGAAACTGGAGTTTTTCCCGCTGGAGTGGTTAATGATCAGCTGGCTTTTTTTCAATATATCTCTTTTTGAGCCACCTATTTTATTCCGTACAGACGCAACACCTTCAGGAACTATTCTTGTAAAAAAGACCGACACGTACGGATTTCGAGATATTGCAACTTTATCAGATTATGTCTTTTTTTCGAACCCGCTTGAAACTGATGGAGACTATCAACTATGGCAATCAGATTTAACTCCTCCCAACACCAAACCCGTCAAAGATATATTTCCAGGAACCGATTTTCCAAACACAGGAAATCTCGTAAACCTGAGCAACGTACTTTATTTTACAACTATAGAAAGCGGAGTTAAGAAACTTTGGAAGTACAATCCTAACGTACCTCTGATACCTACTCCGTATTTCTCTGTGGTCAATGCACAAACAGACCAGGACAGAGGAATTCTGCGGGAGAATGATACCATCGTAAAATATCAGCAGGAAACGATCAATATCCGTTATAATCCCATCAATAATCCAGGAAGTGTTAAATTTACCTTGAACGGTTCTTTCGTACGAAATGAGAACGATCCTCCATTTGCTTTAGCCGGAGATGAGAATGGAAATTATAACGCATGGCTGCCTTCCAATCAGGGCTATTATACTTTGTTAGCTCAGGAATACTCAGGTAACAATGGCACGGGTACATTGCTTGAATCTACCACGATTCACTTCTTTGTGCAGGCCATCAACTATGGGCAGTCTCCTGTAGCCAACGCCGGCGGTGACAAGACAATTACATTACCAACAACCTCTACCACTTTTAGCGGAAGTGCATCCGCTCCGGGAGGAAGTATTACCTCTACTCTTTGGACGCTTGTTTCATCGCCTTTATTTGATATACTCGTTGTGATAGCAAATCCAAATGCTCTATCAACATCTGTATCCGGATTTACCGTTCCTGGTCGTTATGAATTCAGACTCGCTGTAACAAATAATTTTGGTATCACCGCGTATGATGATCTTGTAGTGCATGTGAGCGGCCAGGCAGTATATGGATTCACGATTGTTGAAGGAGGAAGCACTTCAGGCACCGGAATACCGATAATTAACGGAGCTACTATAAATCTTGCTTCGTATGATCCAGAAAACTTAAACTTTGAGGCTATTACTGTTCCTGGAACAGTAGGAAGTGTACGCTTTAATTACGATGGAGTCATTAGAACAGAAAATCAGCCACCTTACGCTTTCTATGGAGACAATAACGGAATATTTAACGGAGGACCTATTACAAACGGGAATCACACTCTATCTGCTACTCCCTATACAGGAAGCAATGCTTCAGGCACGGCTGGCTTGACAAAGACAATTTCATTCACAGTTATTAATGGAGCTTCGTCTTTAAGAACCGGGAATCTTTCATCCTATGTAACTGCCTCCTGCTACCCGAATCCTTCTTCCGATAATGTTACGATCACTTTATCAATGAAAGAAAACGGCTACAGTGTTATCCACATTTATGACAGCCAGGGCAATGAAGTGGAAAAGCTTTATGAAGGTGAAGTGGAAAAAGACAGAGAATTAAACTTCAAATGGAATTCAAACAACAAACAAGGGCTTTATTTATTAAAAGTTAAAAGTGGAAATAAAGAATATATTGAAAAGATCATCATAAACTGAGTTATTCTAAAAAAGATTGCAGGACACTTATTATCCTGCAATCTTTTTTGTATTCATTTTAGCACATCCATCAAATTACCTTAAGCAATTCCACATTTCTTTCGTCCACTGCCCTCTCGTACATACTCAAATACTGCTCCCCGATAAGGCTCCAGTCATATTCCTTTAAAAGCTTTTCCGAAGCTTTTTTTGCATGCAATTGCACAGACTCTCTGCACTCCATTAACTCTTCAATTCTACAGGCCAGATCCTCACTATTTCTGGATTGGAAAAACAAGCAATGATTCTGCTCTTTGAACATTTCTGTTATACACGGAAGGTCAGAAGAAATGAGCGGTACACCCGCTGCTACAGGTTCAAGAGCAGAATATGGCAAATACTCGAGTTCACTAGGCATTACAAAAGCATTGCAAATCTTAAACAATGTATTTCTTTGAACATCATTCACCCAATCCAATACTATTATATTACTGCCCAATTTTTTAGTTTTATCATCTATCTTTTTAAGATAGCTATCCCATTTCAATTCCCAGCTAACGTTTCTTCTTCCTGCAAGAATAAATTTAACGTTACAGCCTCTTTTCATCAAAATCCTGGCTGCATCAAGAAAATATTCTATACCTTTTCCCTGAGCCCATCTTGACATGCATAGTACAACCAGTTCAGCTCCTCTTACCTTTGCTTTGATTTTCTTTTTAAAGGCAGCATCTTCCTTTTCATAGTCAGCAGCGTTGATTCCGTTAGGTATAAAGCTTACAGCCTTTTCGCTAAGGATATTTCCATAAACTGCACTAAGATTTACATAGGATGAATTATTCAGAATATGAATCGTCTGCGCCTTTTCCAACAACATTTCTTCGCAATTAATTGAAGAGACCGGATTTACTCTTATTCCCTTTTCAAATTTAGCGATACTATGAATACTATAAACTATTTTCTGTTCCGGAGCTTCCTGAACAACACGTGATATTATTTTATCAATAATCCAATGAGAGTTAAAGACGTGTATCAGATCATACTTTTCGGCCTTTATTAACTTAATACAGTTTGATACATATTGAGCAGGGTAACTGGCAATAAGCTTAGTAGAGCTATTGGCATTACATCTGTAATGCTTTGCTGAAACTGATAAATACTTGGGGCTATAGCCGAGATGAAATACATCCAAGTCCAAAGCTTTCCTGAGCTCGGAAGTAAGTCCATTTACCACTCTCCCTACTCCCCCCAAAATATGTTCTCCAAATTCAAAGGTTATAAATAAAACTCTCATAATTATTATAGCTTAGGGATTTAAAAAATTATGTTTCTTTACCTTGGCAAGACTACATGAACAGCAGATTCTCAGCAACCTTATTTAAATCCTGTATGGAATTAATACCCGAGAAGGACCTGAATCCTTTCTGATTATAAAAAGAACAGTTTTATTCTTGCAGTTTCAGCCTTTTAAAAATTTCATGAATGAGCTTTATCAGAGCAGATACTCAAAATATGATGCGGTATTTCAGGTGCTTCCACCCTGATAGCTCAAACATTCCTCACACTAAACTAAAACTTGCATTGAGAATTACCTCTAACACTGGTGCATGTTGAGACTACTTCTCTATTCTTTATTTTCGAATTGCTTTTTGTGACAGCTTCTAACCCCATTTCCGTGAACACTAGCATTGTCATTTTATTTTGTTTAATCAAATAAGAACTATTCATTACGATCAATCCTGCAACAAAAGAAACAGGAGATTGAATCGGATCAATGATCAGATAGTATAAAATACTATTCATCCTTTTGACCAATGAGTTCAGCCATTACCTGAAATTTATTATAAGACTTCATTGTATAAAACTCTTTAAAATGTATCCAGTCTCTGTTGTCCCATCCTACTCTTTGAAATACACCAAGATTTTCATCTTCAACTCTTATGTATTTAAAATCTGTTCTGTTCTTTTTTACAAAGCTTTCAACCATACAGGTACTTCTCATCCAGGTATCATGAAAAACTATAAAGCCTCCCATATCCAGCAAACGATCTGCATAAAAAAAAGTCAACGAAGATGCCATCAAACCTGTGATCCCCATCAATAAATATTAAATCAAAAGACCTTTGCTCATTCAGCAATTGAGGCAGTACGATATGAGAGAAGTTTCGATGCAATTCAAGATTATGCCCCAATCCCAGCTTTTCTATATTCTTAACTCCAATATTCTGGAATCTTTCCTGATAAGGATCAATGGCTACATGATGACTTTGTGAAGCCGACATGATGTACGACCCTGATTTTCCATAAGCAAAACCTACTTCAAGGGTTCTCTTAAGATCATTTTCCTTAACGAGTCTGTACAATACCTCACCCTGGCTATCTGACACCGATGTAACTTCGTCTTCTTTCGGTATCTCAATTATATTTTTTATTCGGCTGAAAGCATCCATAAATATATTTTTAATCAAGGTCTAATCTAAGTATCAGGCACCAAGCCTTCAGTCCTTTTTTTCTACTCAAAGATTCTTTTTTACATCCTTGACCTATTTAATCCCCTCATTCATTTCACACTTTTGATTTTTAAATGCTAGGACATTCAATAAAAGTTTAGTAAGAATACATCAGGAAGGATGTTTATCAAATATCTATAGAAATTTCTGCTTAAGGTGAGATAACTATTAAACGGTATGTTTTTAATGACAAACGGTATGTTTAGGTTTACAAGTGGTCGTTTTACAGGGCAAAATCATCGACCAACCACCCATTTACACCAACAAATAGTGTTTAAACATCTATATAAACTAGTCAAAAAAATACTTAAAAAATAAATTATACATACTCAAGAAGCTGAAGTTTGAGCATTACAGTAGTACCTGAAGGATGTCCATCCGGAGAATACTCATCTTTTATTCCAACTTCCATATTGGAATGATCTTTAGCATTGAGCAACTCCAGTCGGTCACGTGTAAGGTTCATGGCAACGGATTTATAATCCTTACTTCTGCTTTCATTAATTATTCTGGAAGCCTCTCTGCCAATACCATTGTCATAGATATAACAATTCAGAAAACCTTCAGATGGGGAAATTGAAATTTTTAGTAATCCCCCGCTGGCCTTATGACGCAAACCATGCATGATAGAGTTTTCAACATAGGGTTGAATCAACATGGGAGGAATTCCTACCATATCAGACTCAATATCTTTCACTTCTATCTGGTATGTAAATGAATTCCCCAAACGCATCTGCTCAAGTTCTATATAGCTCTTCAATGCTTCCAGTTCACTATGCAGACTTACCATTTCTTTTGAAGTATTCTCAAGAATACTTCTCATCAGTCTGGCATAACAGGCAAGAAATCTGTTTGCCTTATCACTATCATTTGAATTTATAAATCCCTGGATAGAATTAAGAGAATTGAACAGGAAATGAGGATTCATCTGAGAGCGCAACAGGCGTTGTTGTATTTCGAGATTGGCAAACTTCAGCTGACTTTCTCTGGCATTCTTTCTCTGGCTATAGTATCCGAATGCTAGAAAAATAAGAGCAAGCCCGCCTGAAAAGCCAACTATAATCCATAAACGTTCCTGAGCTGACTTGTTCAATTCAGTCCTTTGCTTTTCAATGTCAAGTTCATTCTGCAGGTTTTCTCTAGCCAGTTTATTAAGCTTAGCTGAGGTCTTCTGTGTCAGCAGATCCTGCTCCGACTTACTCTTCTGAAGCTCCGATATCTCATGAGCTTTCCTTTCATTCTCCAGTTCCTTCTGCGTCAACAGCCACATTCTGCTAACCCTTTCTTTATTTAGCATCTCATTTTTAAGAGCCATCTTATGAAGACTATTTTGCTGGGCAAGCAGCACAATATCCTTTTCTCTTTGTTCTGACAAAAGTTTATACTGCTTTAAAACTAGATTGTCAATTTCCTTATTAAGCAATAATTGCTGAATCTTTGCCTCTTTTGTACTTATCAGAGAATCCACTTCAGCCTGCCTACTCTGGAACAGGGTTGATATAAGATTTAAACTATCATTAAGTTTTTTATACTGATCATAATAATATTTCTGTTCTTTTGTCTTGCCCTTCAGCTCCATGATTTTAGACCTCATGTAATAACATTGAGCGAGAAGGGATAAATTATTACTGTTTTTAATCAGGTCAATAGCTATACGATTATTATCTGATGCTTCACTATATTTTTTAAACTCTAGCAATGTAGCTGCTAGATAGTTCCTTACCGTAGCTTCCTTTTCTTTATTTTTATCCACGCTTACAAGTGTCAATGCTTCATTCAGTGCCATCAATGAAGAATCAAGATCCTTTTTTAAATTATAAATAGCACCAATGTTTATTAATGTTATATAGAGAGAATCGGTATCTCCGGTTTCAATACTTGTGTTCTTGGACTGTTTAAAATAAACCAAAGCCTTTTCATAATCCGATTTGAAATTAAAAAGGTAGCCTATATTATTAAGAATGGTAGCCTTTGTATGCTGATCAGTGCTTTTAGTAACAAGATCAAACTGTTTAAACTCCATTAAAAGCGCATTGTCATAGTCATGGCGCTTTAAAAAGATGTCGCTTTTTTTCTTATATATCTTTTGAAGAAATACAAGATCTTTAAAAGAGCTTGATGCAATTGCATTATCATATTCCAATAAAGCCTGCTCTGTCTGATTGAGGTGCGAATAAATATCTCCTTCAGCTTCTTTGATTCCTTTTCTAAATTCAGGATCAACAGAGATGCTATCTGCCAGCTTGTAGTATTCAAGGCCTTTTTTATATCCGCCCCAATCATGATAAAGATCTCCCAAAGCCTTTAGAACTTCTGATTTCTTACCAATATTCTTGTCAAAAATTTTGAGAGAGGTAAAAAGGTACTCTAAAGCTACCAGGTAACTGCCGTTTTTCTGAAATACCTTCCCAATAATAAAACTGCTTTCTCCTTTTAATAAAGTATCTTCTTTGGCCACAGCGTTATCATATACTATTCTTGCTTTATCCAGGGCCTGAGCGTATTTCCTTTCTTGCAAATCTTTTTGAGCCTCCAAAAGCAATTGATTTTCAAATACATTTTGAGCAAAGCCCAAAGTACAAGTAAGGACAAAGCAACACACCCAAAAACATTTGAAGAAAACAGACCTCATCAGTTGTTGAATAAGTATTTTAAGAATACATCCTTGCGGCGTCTAGAAACCTCAACTCTGGCTCCATCTTTCATAATTACCTGACTATCTTTTGGAAGATATCTTTCTACAAATTCCAGGTTAATCAAATGAGATTTATGAATCCTGAGAAACTTAGAACCTGACAGCAATTCGTCAAACTCTTTAAGTGTTTTAGATACCAGCTGAGGTTGGTGGTTCTTCAGATAAAAAATTGTATAATTCCCATTTGCTTCGCACCGGATTATTTCATTTACTTCTGCAACAAAAAATTCATCCTTGGATGGAAGCACAATTTTCTCATTTCCATTTTTGTTCTTTTGGAGAATTTTGATTTTGTTGGCCATTGCTTCATTAGAAACCTTAACAGACTTATCTACAGCCTGGACCAGCAAATCCGGATCAACAGGCTTCAAAAGGTAATCCAATGCGCAAAAACGGAAAGCTTTTATGGCATAATGATCAAATGCGGTCACAAAAATCACCTGAAAGTTTGGCTCATCAGGCAGTTGCTGAAGTATATCGAACCCAACTCCATCCTTCATCTCCACATCCAGAAAAACAAGGTCAGGATTATTTTTTTCAATGGCCTGTAGCCCCGAAACCACCCCATGAGCAAAATCAACTACATTAATATCAGGACAATACCTATTCAATAATCCCCTTAATGCTTCGACACTGGTAAGTTCATCATCTATTATTATAGCTGACTTATTCATATTATTCCCTTATATTTATATTTGTAAGAAAGAAGTAAGAAACATAACCAAGATAACATTTTTTTTACATCTTTTTATTACTGTCTTCATATAGTATATCCCAAGAGCATAATCACCGCCATGCGATTAAAATGTATTTTTCTAAGTTTGTCCCTATTGGTGAGCTACACAGTGACAGCTCAGGATATAAGCTTTGAGAAGAAGGTCATTTCAATTGAAGAACTCATAGACTCTACAGTATCAATAGGTTCATTCCTAGACCTGGATATCAGGCATACTCCGGTAAGTATTTCAGTCATCACTGCAGATCAGATTCAAAACTCAGGAGCAAGACATTTATCTGAATTACTGGAAATATATGTTCCTGGCTTTCAATATATGTACAATAAATGGAATGGCATCATTTGGGGAATGCGCGGAGTAGCAGCTGACAGAAACACCAAATTCATCTTTCTGGTAAATGGGCATAAGATGAATACCGAATCAAGAGATGGAGCATTTTCGGAACTAAACCTTGGTTTCTTATCCGACCTTGAGAAAGTTGAAGTACTTAGAGGACCTTCCGGGCTAGTATATGGATCAGGTTCAATCGGTGGAGTTATCAACCTTGTCACCAAAAGATATATTCAGGACAAAAGATTACTGGAAGCTGGTATAGAAACATGGAGCCTCAGAACCGGAGGTACAACAGATAATTTTTCAGTTTCAGAAAAACTTAATAATGGCGGCACCATACAACTTTATGGCGGAATCAAATGGTCTCAGGGAAGTGGTATGGAAACGCCTCATATTTACGGAAGACCTTCCTGGCCATCGCCGCAGACAAGAGCGGACCATCCGACAACAGGTATACCTGCTACAGGCAGCAGTTGGGATACTCCTGGTAATTTTATCTTTTCAACAGATTATCAGATTAAAAACTGGAGAGCATATGCCCGTGTCACTCATCAGGTTACCAATGCAGCAGGAATGTTTGTTATGGATCCCTGGCCTGAAATAGCCGGAGTGCCGGATTCCACAGCTTCTCCCAGAATGGTAGATGGAAAACTTGTAAGCCCACTTGGATACTGGGGACATACAGAAGGTAACGGCAATAATAGAAGACAATATAAAGTCAGCAATATCACCATTCAGGTCAATAAAGATTTTAAGCTTAAAAAAAATCCTGTCAAGCTGAACTGCGGATTGGATCTGGTTTCCAGCAAAATCACAGTTCAAAATCTTCCAGCATATAGCAATGTAACTCACGAAGAAATAAAAGAAATCGAAGCCTTCGGAGAAAAAAGATTTAACCTGACCGGCACTTACATTATAAACAGAAAATCTTTTCAGATAGCAACTGGTATAGACAGCAGGCTGTTCATATTCGGAAAAGACCTTGCTGGCAGAAACGCCCAGCAGGAAAAGGCAAACCATCCTATTATTGCAAATGTAACGTATTTCAATCAGGCAGTTTTCACCGAAGGTGTATTTTTCCCTGATCCTAAAATAATGCTGGACATGGGGATCAGATATGACTTGCATACCCGTACCGTCAATATAGGAGGATTCATCAATTCAAGATTGGGAATGGTATATACTATTAACCAGAACAGTAATATCAGGCTAACCTATCAGTCTTCCGGAAACAATGGAAGTGCCGATAATTATGAGCCAAACAGAAATATATTCGATGATCAGGGGGAACCATATCAGGAACCTCATTATGAAGTACCTACTGTAAAGCCTAATGAAAACTCCACTCCTATCGAACCTGTAAGCACCAGGGAACTCAGAGCTCTGAAACCAGAGAAAGCTTATTCGTGGGAGCTTTCAAGCCTTTATGAAAAAAAGAATTTAAGAGTACACGCTTCTTTATCTTACAATACCATTAAAGATCTGTTTGCATGGAATCAGGCTTCGTTCCGAGTGATCAACATTGGAAAATACCACTTTGCAAACGGTGAAATAGAAATACAATATAACATTGGAAAACTCTCTATCGGCCTTAACCATGTTATAAGCAGACTGGTCAATACGGATGTACTGAAAGAAGGAAAACAAATGGACAAACTCGTATTTAAAGACAATGAATACAACACCAAAATCATAGACGGACAAACTTATTATTATCCCATTGTATTAAAGAACAACCAAGGCCAGGATTCTACTACTAAATTTACGATCAACCCTGTATCAGACGGAATATCAATTGATGGGAAAAACTTCCTTAACCTTGCTTCCAATGTATCTAAAGCATATATGGATTTCTCCTTCAACAGATGGTTCTCTATTCATTCTGACTGGCGCTTATTTTGGGGACTCAGAGGAAGAAGTGATATTATCCATTATAAATCTGAAAATAGCGGCGTATTAAAGGATTATTCCAAATACTACCAATACAACAGCACTTATCCATATCTTGATATTGACAGAAGGCTGATTGTTAAATGGAACATAGGATTAAAACTAGCTTTAAAAAACTCAATATTCCAGTTGTTTGTATACGACATTCTTTCCCCTCAATCATCTTCTAATAACCTACATTCCATCAGATGGCAGCAAATGTCTGACCCAAAAGTACAGACCGACCTTTACAGTTATGACTTCAGATCCTACGCCCTAAAAGTTACTTTCTTTTTCTAAGTATCTTAAAATATATTAAAGCTGTACCTCAGTGCAAATCAATGCTACAGTAATCTTGAAGTTTATCATATTCATCAGAACTTACATTGTTGGAAAAACGTTTTTAATGCTTTATATCTTAAGTATCATTTCATTAGCATTAAAATACCGGGCAGTTGTTAATTCATTTATTTTAATTTCAATATGAAATATATCTCAAAACTTTTTTAACTAATTTTTTAAAAAAATAATTACTTAAACTTTGTAACATTACCAATACAGCAATTCTAATGGTTATATTTAGTTTAATTGCTTTATTCAGTGGGAGCTCAGTACAGGGTTTTATTATCGGGTAGCTTTGATCCCATATCAGTTTATGAAACTGATCCATATATTATAGTATTAATAACATTACCAATTATAGTTTACAATCAGGAAAATTTCATACTATTCCTGCTTACATATTTAATGCTTAAATTTTACATCATCATTTAATTCACAATAGCATAGATGGCGTTTTTTATTCTTTTTTTGTAATTTCGATTTAAAATATATCTTTTAACTTTTCTAACTATTTTTTCATGAAAAAATATTTATTTAAACTTTGTAACATTACCATTGCAACAAGCCTAATAGTTATTTTTAGTTTGTTTGCCTTATTCAGTATGGGAGCCTCAGCACAGGTATTATTATCAGGTACCAGCTTTGATCCCAAACCAGGTAATGAATCGGATCTATATTTCAGTATTAATGAAATTACTTATTATGGATTACAACCCGGTAAAATTCATGTTACTCCTGCTTACGCAGCTAATTTTACACCAGGCAGTTTTGGTTCGGCATTTCAATATGCCATCACTGACGATCCTTATAAACTTGACCAAACCCATTTTATTAATAGTTCAGCAAATCCAGACTATCAATTAGTACTTTCCCCTCAAGCGTCCGGGAATGCCAATATCATTGATTATGTTGTAACCGGTCTGAAACCGGGAACTAAAGTGGAAGCACTAGTCACCTTTTGCAGCCCAATTAACCCTTCTAACCAAGCCTGCAGTTTTAACTTTGCCTCTCTAAAATGGATCTTTAACGCAGATCAATTTAACCAAGTACAAGGTCAGGATAGCAGGCAACTAAAAACGGGGGAATGTTATGAATATATTCTTAATTCAGGACTTACAGGAGTAGTTCAAGCCGATGGAAGTGTTTCATTCAGGATAAATAGTATTTCCAATCAGCTTTGCAGAACTGTAAGTATTAAAAAAATAGAAATTTACGGAACACCTTCCCCTAAAATAGTTTCAACCCAGGGTAATGAAGTTTGTACAGGGGAAGAAATTATACTTCAAACAGAAAATACATACCAAGGAGAAATTGAGTGGCAAAATTTAACAAATGGAACCTGGCAAATTTTTGCCAAAGGCAACAAGGCAATATATGAACTAACCAACTCCCAGATTTATGAATTCAGATATGCAATCACTCCATTAAATGGACCAAAAATATATTCCGATATTTATAAAGTAAATTCAGCTCCTTGCTGTTCCGTATTTGGAAAAACCGGCACCAAACAAACAATATTTTCAGAAGACTTTGGAAGAATTGATCTAAGTGATCCAACAGGAAATTCATTCTATGTATGGGATTATACTGACATTCTTAATCCTAAGGAAATTAAAATTACCTCAGATAACCCTTTCCGAAGAAAACTGAATCCTGCACCACTCAATAGTATTTACGCTGCAACCGGACCAGTGATGGACGGATCATATACCATAGCAGGATATCTTACATCTTACAACTCGTATAAAAACATCACCGGTGCCAAGCTAGAATGGTCAAACAATATAACAGGCATAATATCAATTCCTGACATTTCCTATGATCATTCAGGCAAAGTCGATGGAGCTGCGCTATTTGTTAATCCTCCTCAAAACACCTTAGGCCAGGTTATTTATGAAAAGGAAATTACTCAGTTATGTTTTGGATCTCAGTTGAGTTATGAAGTCTGGATCGCTGTTTTCACCAATGCTTCTGCAGGAATATATACGCCTGTCAATGTCAAAGTTAAGCTTATTGATTTAGGTCATCCGGAAAATACATCCGAAGCAATTGCAACTGCAACCAGACAAGCTGATGGAGGGGGCGTCTGGGTGAAAATTTCAGGAAGTCTTACTTTGCAATCAAGTTCTGCTAAAATTCAAATAATCAATAACGAAAACAATACCTTAACAGGTAATGATTTGGTTATTGATGATATCAAAATAAAGGCTTGTGTCCCTCCATCCGTACATTTAACCTTTGATAAAGATATCTTTACTCAGCAAAATGAAGCCTGTGGAAATCCGTTTACTCTAACGGCTCTTGTAACTGACAATCTGGAAAACTACTATAGTAATTCTCAAAATTATTTATTTCAATATACTACAACCCCGGACAATCCTTCGTCATGGGTTAATCTTGGTCTCCCTCAATCACTTTCTGAGTTTTCAATTCTGCCTTTAAATCATCCAACTCTTACTGGTCTTAGCAATGGCACCAATGTATATTTCAGAGTTATTGTAGCCA
This sequence comes from Sporocytophaga sp., assembly GCA_024707265.1. Taxonomy (GTDB): domain Bacteria; phylum Bacteroidota; class Bacteroidia; order Cytophagales; family Cytophagaceae; genus Sporocytophaga. The sequence continues at coordinate 583,475 of JANQAB010000006.1, forward strand.
ACAACCTTGTATTCCTCGATAAAAATAATTTTCAGGGAACTTTAGAAGCTAATATTAATGACCCTTGCAGGAATTACTCTGTTTCAAATCCGATACAAACAACCCTCAACTGCCCTGCTTGTAAAAAAGCTGACCCAATACAAATAACTTCATCCTCAGAGAACTTATCCATTTGTCCGGAAGAAATAGTTAATTTATCTGTAGGCCCTCTTAAATATAATGGAGCAAGTTCTGATGCATTTGATATAACCTGGTATTATACAGCCATTGAAGAAGAAAATATAGTTAAAGGTCCTACTCAGGCATCATCTGATCAGATAGATATTTTTTATGGAGATGCAGGGAAATACTTTTTAAGAATAAGAGACAAGGCATTTCCTGAAGCAGCTAATTGTTTTGTAACCAGCGAAGTTAAAATTACTGCCAAGGATATCAATTCTGAAGATTGTTCGGTAATTACAAGCACCCCAACTAAAACTTCTCAACTAGAAAACATTCATCCCAACCCTGCCAGTGATTTCATTAATGTGGGAGAAAATGCAGTTTCGTGTGTGATGTATAATCAATATGGCGTAAATGTTCTGACTGGGAATAATAATATCGTCAATATAAATAATTTACCTGGTGGTGTTTATCATGTCTTTGTAACTTATACGAATGAAGAAAATGCGGTATATAAATTAATAAAAAGATAGAATTGCAGATTGATATTAATTTAGATAATCCCTGTACAAATCCTGGTTGCCACAAGCAACCAGGATGTTTTTTAATTGCTGTGTCTCAAAATTAGTTTTCAGAAGTTAGCAATCCCTTCAAGATTGTGAGATTGTCTGAATCAGGATTTACAGGATTTTTGAATTAACAGGATCATGGTTATCCCCGCGCTATGAATTCACAAGATCATGGCCATCAACTTAACAAAGTAAAGATCATTTTCTTTAAGGAGAGGAACTTCAATATGTATGATAATAGTTATATCCCTTTTAAACTCAAATATTTTTATCATCACTCTTCTTTTCAAAAGAAGGCTTAAGAATGAGGTATTGGCTTTAATACAAATTAAATGACCAATCCTATAATTAGAATATTATAACCTTCATTCCTCCTATTATATATAACCCGTCTCTCAATCCATAAATCTGATTTAACCCTTTGTTATAATTAATTCTACCGAATGATTTCCCTTCTACATTATAGATCTCCACTTCTCCTGAATCCGGAGCGTTGATATAGAGGATTTTTTCAAAAGAGTAAATGTCAGTAGCATTTAATATATCCTGAGCTCTTGTCTGTCCTGTAACTATATCAGAACCTTCAGAAGATATTTTTTCTACAACAAAAAAATCCTGCATGCTTTCTTCTCCTGTAAAACCAAATGACATAGATGTCGTAGGAGCTCCAGTCTGAACCACCTGGTAATTATATACCTCTCCATCTCTTGCTGTAATTGTTGCCTTATAAATAATGGCAGAACCACTTCTGGAGATTCTTAACTCGATATTAGCACCTATCATAATTGAAACAAAATTATTCCAGTTCCAATCATAGCTGTAAGCTAAACTTCCGAAGACATCCATAGCATAAGCATCTGCACGGATAAGCATCGTACTTCCACCGGAAATAGCACGAATAATATAATTATCCCAATTATCAGTGCTTACTGGATTGTGGTAATTATTAAACTTATAAACCAGCTCAAAATCGCCTGTAACACTGGTTGTACTTCCTTTTACTGAATTAAATGGAACTATATATGTTCCATCATCATTGGCAGTTCCCACAACTTCACGAGTTCCCAATTGCGCAACTGAAACCTTTTTAACATCCAAATAACAAGTTTCTCCTCCCAGGTATACATCTACTGCGCTCACAGGAGCGTTAGTTGAAGTACATGAATAAACCAATGCAGAATCAACATAAGAAAATATATTAATACTAGTCCCAAGCCTGGACACTTTCAGCCTTACCTTTTTATTTTTATAAACATCCTTAAAATGTGACCAATCCCAAGTATATAAATGATTGACTGTGGCCCCCGTAAACGTTCCTACAGACCAGGCATCAGCTCTTAAATGCCAGGTCTCTGAACTGGTCTTTATTGCAATGGCCCAGTTATGCCAGTTTTCAGAAGCCTGAGTATAATTGTCAAACAGATATTCTATCTCAAAATCTCCATTAACTGACTGTTTGTTAAATTTATTATAATCATCCCAGGTGAGGGAATATTGCTTGTCTCCGACTATAAGAGACTGGCCTTTATAATTGGTTGTAGATATAGTAGCTGTATTAGTTCTTTTATACCCCCACAAACACCTTTCATTATCTGAGTTCATAGCCGTAAATGCAACTGTTCTGGTAGACAAGCCGTCCATGAGTTGTTCGCATACTACTCCTTTAAAAGTACCTGCATTAGTGGTCAGGCTAATATAATGCTTCCCGGAAGCAAAGATATAAGTCCAAGTGCCTGTATATGCACCAGTCACTGTGCCATCAGCATTAACATACATTTCTTCTTCAAGATTACTCTTGAGCTTAGCATAATCAACAGAGTTATGAGTAATCACGCTGTATCTCCCTGTAATATCTTCTTTGCTGTGCTCCGATTTTGCAAGACCAAAACCAACTCTATATTCAAAGGGAGCAGCTAAAGGCCATCCATTTTCATTTAAAAAAAAGCTGATGTACTTCTACATTGTGCCAGGCTGTACCATTATCAAACTTTGTATGATACACCATATAAGCAGATCCATCCTCATCTCTTAACACAGAATTATGCCCTTGAGCTACATTGGCCATATTCCACCAGTTATACTTATAATTCTGCATGATCGGCATTCCATATTGAGTATTAATTCCATAGTTAAAAATGTATCTATCAAAAACAGCATTATCACCGGTTACATCCGTATATTGTCCATCTATCGTACTTGAGCGGAAAACTCTCATCGTATACCCACCTTCAGGAGAGTAGAATCCCATAGATATGAACATATAATAATAACCGGTGCCATTTGCATCCTTCAAATAACATATATAAGGACCTTCCCCTGAAACATAATATCCACCGGCAATGTGCAAGCCCATATAGGGATCAAAGCGAAGACGATTGCCATTCCAAACCGGACTGTTTCCTAATCCATAATTATAGGAATAATCACGAAGGCCTGTTTGCTCATTGAGTTTTAAAAGGAAAATCCCACCTGACCAAGAACCATATACCAGCCATAACTTTCCTGATTCGTCATACAATACAGAAGGATCTATACAACTTACCGCGTAGGTATTATCCCACTTTCCGGAATTATCAAGATAGCGACCATCAACCGTTGATGTTCCTGTAACTTTCGCGTAATCCGTCCTTCCGATGCTGGTAGTACTATTGGTAAAGCCACCATATACGACAGAACCGACTCTTTCATAAGGCCCCTCAATTTTACTTGAGGTGAATAATATAATGGAGGATTTAAATTCGTTCCCTGACAAGGAAAAGTACATTGTCCATTTGCCTAAAGCTTTATTATAAATAATATCAGGCGCCCAGAGATTCCCTTTAACGCTTTCAGAAGTTGTATGTCCGGCATAGTCTGCTTCACTCTTCACCAACTGATAATAATTATTCGTAGGTGTACCATTGATTGAAAAAGAAGGCGTAAAAGCTGTCCAGTTGATCATATCTCTGGAATAGGCTGCTCCAACCTGAGTTCCGAAAATATAGTAATACTTAGTTCGACTTCCTGCTGCGTCATTGGATGGATAAGAATTACCATTTGCATCCTTATAAACGATCACGATAGAGGGATCATGAACAGGAACTGTAGCAGCCTTGGATAGCTTTGCCAAAAACAAACTTACAGCCAGAATAAAATAAACGAATGTTTTTATCATCTTTTGTCTATTATGCTAACAGGAAATACAATTTCAGACACCTATAGGTAACAACATTATTAAAAAAAATAGAGAATTTATTATCCAAAACCGATGAATACTGAATTTTAACAATCAATTATACTAAAAAAGAAGAGGCTCCCCCTTTAAGACAGCCTCTTTGAGATAAATGAAAATATGTTTTTTTACTATTTTACTGGTATAACCTTATTCTTTTATGATAAAAACTGTACTATTAAAAGAATCTCCGAAAACCTTAATCAAATAAAGTCCTTTATTCAAGCCATAACCTATTTCCGCCTTATTATTGGCATTTCCAACCATGATTAACGCTCCTTTGCTATCAAATACCTGGTAATTAAATTGCCCCGGATAACAGATAGCTGTATTGTCAGTGAACGGATTTGGATAGGCTTTCACTTCATTCAGAGCACTAACATCTTTAATATCAGTAACAGTGCAGGGATCTTCAGAAACGGAAACAGTTGCAGAAGTTACTTTACAACCATTTTCATTTGTAACAATTACCCCATAAGTTCCTTTTAAAACAGCAATATGGTTTGAACCTGTCCCAACCTGTGCATTCTCTCTTTTCCACACATATGAAGTACCCGATGCAGCCACTAATTTCAAATCCATTCCCGGACACAAAACAGTGTTGCCATCATAGCTCAATAAGCTGCTTTTGACCGTAACCTTACCACTGCTTCCAATAAAGGAAGGACGGCTATTACTTGTATAAGAACCAGATAATACATTTTCATCACCAAACACTGCAACATCAGTACTAAAATCTTTATCCAAATCAATTCCTCCGGTATTCTCAATTTTTAAAGAATATATACTTGCACCTGTTGCCTCGATATCAAGTCTGGCACCTGACTTTACCTGCACACCACACGTCCCCAAACCATTTACAGATCGAACCTGTAATTTACCTTCACTAACAATCCAGTTTCCCTTAAAATTGTTGGCAGTACTATTCACACGCAATACACCAACACTTGTTTTGGTTAGGTCATAATTACCGGTGATTGTTCCATTCAGCGTGAATACCGTCGCAGCTGCTGAACCAGCCATAAGTACAGATGGAGCCTCAACTTTGATATTTGAAGTAAGTGCAAACTCCGGATTGCTAGTAAATACCTTCAAAGTCCCTCCCTGCAGGCGGATCTCATTAGATGCAGAATTACCATTCACCAGTCTTAAGATTCCGTTTGCTTCCACAGTTATTGGCGCTGTATGATTTAAGTCAGTAATCTGCACTTCACCTGTTCTGATGATCACTGTATCTATTTTCGCAGGAACAGCTTTAGGCGACCAGCTGTTGGTATTTGTCCATGACAAGTTGCCGCTATTATCATAGTTATAAATATACTTTTTAGGTTTATCAGGAGTTACGACAGTTCCAATCTTTCCTACACCTGCATATTGAGGAACAATAGTTTTAACATCAGCAGTATTACTTATCAATACTTTAGAATAATCATAAGGTATATTAGCTTTACAACTTGGAGGATAGGCTCGTGACTGACTCCCTATATTATCGATACGTTCAGCATTCCCTTTTGTACCTGAAGAATTAGTATAAATCAAGAAATTTACGGTTTCATAAACATTCTTTTCTATTCTCAGACATGTATTGGCCAAACAAAAACTAGCTTCTGTTTTAGAAGTTCCTTTTATATAGTTGTTAAAAAAATGCCCGGTTGCCCCTCGGTACATAGGCATACGCTTAATTATATTCTTAAAATAATTATGATGATAAGTCACTTTCCTGTCAGCATATAAATCATCATCACTTGCGCCAACCAGACATGCTTTGTGATGATCGTGAATGTAACACCATGAGACCGTAATAAAACCTGTCTGGTCGCGGATATCTATAAGTCCATCATATTTATCTATATCCGTCTGTTTGGAAGGATCTTCTGAGAAAATTTCACAATGATCAATCCAGACATTTTTGCTTGTCCCATTAATTACAATACAGTCGCCACCATTTACACTTCCCGGATTAGATACTCCTACAAGAGAGATTTTTAAATTCTGAATAATAATATTTTTAACATCTCTGATTTCTAATCCAACTCCACTCAAAAATGCAGTACTTCCTTCTCCTATAATTGACTTATTAGATTTAACACTAATCCTTCCACCAGTAGTACCATTGGAAATCGTTCCTTTAACAATGATAATATACGAAGTTGTACTTTCTGCATATGATTTCAATTGGCTATAACTTGTAGCAGTTACAGTTGCCCCCCTTTCCCTCCAGTAGTACCACCATTAAGAGTGGCAAAACCTACAAGCGAAAAATCAGGAGTTTGAGCGAATGATTGAATACAAAAGATTAGCGCAAAAATTAAAGTATACTTTTTCATTTGAAATATTTTTATTTAGCGTAGAAACAACATCTTATAACTATCTGAAACTTAAAATTAGACTCATCATTGACTTCACTATCCATTGAATTTCACTATTAACTAAGAATACATTTCTCAAAATTCAGAAGTAACATTTTTTCAAGAAAATTTCTCTTCAAAGACAATCAACATCTTGAATCACCTAAAAAAACAGAAGGAAATAAAAAAAGCGCCATCAAGACGCTCTTTCCTATCAAATCCATTACAAAAATTTAACAATTACTCTTTTACTAATTGTAAGTATTTGTCACCAATTCTCAATAAATAAAGCCCTTGGGCCAGGTCATTACCAAGCTCAAGCTTATCTGTTGCTTCTCCTTCTTCAATAAGAGTACCTCTGCTATCATATAGCAGATAAGTGAAGTTCCCCGTAAAATATACACCTGTAATATCGGCAAAAGGATTAGGATACACTTTCAATGCTTCTGATTCTTTAGCTGAATTAACACTTGTAACTGTGCAAGGATCTGTAGAGACAACCACCGGAGCTGATTCAATCTTGCAGCTATTGCTATTGGCTACTGTAACATTATAAGAACCAGGCTGAGCTGTGGTATACCCCGATGTTGTTCCAACCTGAACTCCTGAGTTTTCCCACACATAAGAAGTTCCGGATGCTGCCTGCAGTGTAAGATCCATGCCTGGACACAGCAAGGTACTTCCTTCAAAGCTTAACAAGCTTTTACTAACTGAAAGTTTTCCAGCACTTCCTATATAAGAAGGCCGTTGACTGCTCACATAAGAACCTGCATATAAATTTTCTTTTCCAAAAACGGCAACTTCAACATTAAGATCTTTATCAAGATCCACTCCACCAGTGCTGTCTATTTTCAGTGAATAAATGCTTATACCTGATGCTGCTTCTATATCTAATCTCGCCCCTGCTTTTACTTGTACACCACAAAGACCAAGACCATTGGTCGCACGTACCTGAAGCTTACCTTCATTGACAATCCAGTTGCCCTTGAAAGATGATGCCACACTGTTTAGGCGAAGTACACCAACACTGGTCTTCGTCAGATCTGAACTTCCGGAGATGGTTCCGTTTAAAGTAAATACAGTAGCCGGTTGGGAACCTGCCATCAAGGTAGAAGGCGCCTCTACCTTAATATTGGAAGTGAGTGATAATTCCGGATTACTGGTGAACACTTTTAATGTTCCTCCCTGCATTCGGATGTCGTTCACCGTTGAGTTTCCATTTACAAGTCTTAAAATACCATTGGTTTCCACATAAACAGGTGCTGTATGCTCCAGACCGTTAATCTGAACTTCTCCATTGCGCACTATCACAGTATCAATTGAGGATGGTACTGCTTTAGGGTTCCAGCTATTGATATTAGCCCATGAAAGATTGCCACTATTATCATAATTGTAAATATATTTAAGAGGTTTAATAACTATCGGAAAGCAGCTCCCTTCACCCACCAGGCAGCTAAGATATTCTTCTATATTGGTATAACCGTCTTTATCATCATCCCCTTTATCATCTGCCACTTTAGGATTTAGGCCTCTTGTTTTCTCCCAGTCATCAGGCATACCATCCTTATCTGTATCTATGGTTGTGGTCCCTTTGGCTACTGTTCCAACATTTCCGCTTATTCCGTTATCATCTTCAGTGTTAATAATTTTCCCCTGTTTGCCATAGGAAGTCAACTGCTGGATAAGCAGTTGATCAACCGCATCACGCACTCTGGAAGCACCTACATTTTTGATGACATTATCGAGAGCCGCTTGCGCAGACATGGGTGTTCCCACTCCCGGGTGAGCAAAAGGGGTATTTTTTACTGTAGCCGTTTTGTAATCAGTCAACAATGTTCCATTTAACACTCCATCCTTGTTTGCATCCACAAAGTTATCTTTAGCATATACGTTAAAAGAAGGGGTTGTATTAGTGATATGGGAACCAGAGCTGCTTGAAGGCCCGTAAATAAAATAATTACCAATGAGGTTGCATTCTGATAAACCCTCTGTGTCGCCCATAATGTAGCCATTTGTCCCCCAGTTATATAGAACACTATTGATAAACTCATGCGCCCCTCTTGCTTTAGGGTTACGGGTTTTGTTGCTATGATACAGTGAACGAATCATAGACCATTTACCACTCTGCAAAAGACCACCTGTAGAATGGTTTCTATTGTTGATTCCCTGGCTGATAATACAATCTTGAAAAGTAATATTATCGATACCGTTCCCATTTACATCAACCGTACCGTCACTTCCCCATGAGATAGAAACGTGATCGAAAATATAGTTGGTACCAGCTGATATGGCTACAGCATCTTTACCGGCATCTCCATTTTTCCCCATTCGAATCCGGATATATCGTATGATGCTATTTCCTGAACTACCGTTAAAGGCTAAACCGTTGCCATAAATTGTTATCCCCCCACCAGGAGCAGTTTGTCCAGCCACGTAAATATTCCGATTGACAATGATACGGTCTTTAATGTTTATTACTCCTCCGATATCAAACACCACAATACGATTGGGTTTACTTACAGCATCTCGGAACGAACCTGCACCTGCATCATTCAGATTGGTAACATGGTATACTTCACCGCCTCTGCCACCTGTGGCGAAACGACCAAATCCCTGTGCTCCCGGAAAGGCGAGGAGCTGTGCCTTACAGATGGTCACTCCCATCCATATTGTTATTATTACTGGAATCGCCAGTTTAATTCGTTTAAGTGTTGACATGATATACATTATAAGGTTCGTAATAGAGAATTAAAGAAACCAAGTCTGTCAGAGTGCATGATATCTCCACACACTCTCGTATTCCAAACTAACCCTGCCACCGACCTCCATCTAAGACTTATGTCTCTGAGTTAAATTTATTTTTTATCCTCCTCCGGGCTATATTTCATGAAGAATACCCCACTTAAACATGAAGAGTAACGCTTTAAAAAAAAAAATTAAATTAATTTATAGGATTAGGTATTTAGTTCTCGAATTCCCTTCAATGTTATAGGTTCTCCAGTAATAAGCCTTTCGACCAGTTTATGAAATATTGAGTTCACAAACACTCTTCTGTTAAATCTGAAAAAGTACTCATTTAAATATTTCTGGAAATAATTACTAGAACATTTGTGGTGTATGCCAATTAACCATTTCTTAAAATTCATTATTTGAATGTGAAGTTCAGGGAATGCTTTTCCTTTTTCCGAATAATACTGAGTGATGTTAAAGTCGTTCTTTAAAGACGAGTATGAAGGGAAGGCATCTGTTTCAATTTGAGCTGACTTTTCAATATTTTGCTCAAAGAATGGCCTAAAGGATGAAGCCGAGTTATCTTTAATAACCTTAGCATAAACACGCCCTACCTTATCTTCTTTAATGATTTCTACTCCTAAGATAATTTTCACCTTTTTACCATTGCTACGACCAGGTTTATCCTTTTCTGGCATACCAATGGCAAATTCATCAACATGAACTATTCCTGATAATTTATATTTTCCACTGCTTTTCATCGCTTCCTGAATTTTTGCCTTGAAGAGCCAACAGGTTTTTTGCTGTAAGCCAAACTCATTGGCTAATTCGACGGTTGACATACCCTTTTTCTTTGTCGAAATTCTAAAGAGAATATGAAATGCTTTTAGAATTGGGAATTTAATCTTGTGAAACAAGGTCCCAGATGTCGCAGATTCATCATAACTACAACTTTTACATCTTCTATAATACCATTTTTTCCCTTTGACCCATCCTGAATTTCCACATCTTCTGCATTTATATCCCTTGTCCCACTTAAGGTCTACGAGATATTGATAACAATCAGACTCTGAACTAAACCTCTCAATAAATTCTAAATAATTTATACTTTTGAATTCTTTCATATCTCTAAGTTTCTTCTTAAAGATATTGGGGGGTATCGCAATTCATTTGCGTTAATGAGAACTAAATACCTAATCCTATTAATTTAATTTAAAGCTGTTTGACTGTAAAAATCTAAAAATGGGATAAACAAAAAAGAGCGTTTTAAAACGCGCTTTTTGTGAGTCCTTGTTCAAAACTTTGCCCATTAATGCTGTTTAATATTTATTTAATACTTCACAAACTTATAGACCTTGTTTTGAATTTTAGCGAAGTAAACACCTGGCTTTAGTTCATTACCAAATTCAAGGTCTGACACATTACTAAACATCTTAATAAATTCACCTTCAGCATTGACTATCAAGACATCAGCATTCCTATCCAGATTGATATTAAAATTACCTGCACTAGGATTAGGGAAAATAGACACAGAAAGTTCCTTGCGTTCTCCATCAAATGAAGTAATCACATCACAATCAGCTTTGGATAATCCTGAACTTACATACCCTATCTGGTCAATATTGGCTAGTCCGTCTGCAGTGGAGGCTATTAGCTGTATAGTATTGACTCCTGGATTAAGTGTAACAATGACATCCACAGACTTGTATGTAGTAAAATCACCAGTAGCCGGGAAGCTAACCAGATTAGCCAAAGGGCTACCGTTTACATTTATTGTAGCTGTGCGGTCTGCAGTACCTCCGCTTGCATATCGGAAACTAAGCACCTTAGAACCTGCAGTTGCTGAATTGATTTTAAATGTGATTTCAGCTCCCACCTCATTCGGAACATTGATATAAGATGTTCCTTTAAAGCCTGCATTCTTACTTTCTAGCACCCCATCATAACTGCAAGCTTCATCTTCTGCCTCGCCGGATGCAAGACAGGCAGTCTTTCCGGTGTTACCTCCTACACATCGACTGCAATTATCCAATATTGAACTTCCATTTTCAACACCCGCACAATCCTTAGGTTTCTCTGTGACTACAATGGTAATCGGAGCAGAAGTAGTTTTAGCCCCTTTATCATCTGTTGCAACCGCTGTAATTGCATAAGTGCCTGCTGCAACACTAGTCCATGTGTAGCTATATGGTGAAGTGGCAGCGTTACCAAGCAAAATATTACCATTATAAAATTGAACATTGGTTACTGTCCCATCTGCATCCCAGGCATTTGCATTGAATGTAATGGAAGCAGGAGCAGCAAAACCTGAATTATGTTCCGGAGAACTAATACTTACTGTAGGAGCCACATTGGGAGTTGTATTACACCCGCAACTTGTCGGGCTTGTCAATGTAGGACCAGCTCCACAAGAAGCATTCGTTACAACTGATTTCACATCCTTAGCAGGAAACTTATAATACTGATAAGGTGGCGTAAACACCGTATATCCTCCAACAGCCTGAGAGCTACCACTGGCTCCAACGAAGTGACAATCAATCACAAATATACCCGACTGGCCACCATCACTAATGAGACCAATTGGGCTACTGATATTATCAAAATAACAACCTTCTATTCTTTGATTGGCCATAAATCCTGCTCTTGTACCTCCACTTCTGCTGTAATAACAATTCAGAACATGAATCTTCCCGTAGCGCGATCTTGGAGTACGAGAGTTCACGTTATCCCACCAGCAATATGCATAGGTAACATTCAGCTTTCCATGACTCGCAGGTTCGTTATCGCTTGAGCCAATAAGGTTTGACAAATTATGCTCACCACCGGTAACATAAGTGAATTTACACCACGTAGCAGTAATATTATCAGCTCCCTTTACTACATCAAAGTTTCCATCTTCACCTTCCATAATGGTGCAGTGGTCAAACCAGATTCTTTTGGCACTTCCGGAAATATTCACACAATCCCAGTTCTGCGATGAATTTGAGTTCCCCGGTCCTCTGCAGATAAGGTTTCTCACAATAATATTTTGCTGACCTATCTGCCAGGAGCACTTAACTGTAATGTTTGGCTTTACACCTACAATGGTTTTATCCGATTTCACATTTAACACATCTCCTGATGTTCCCTTATAACCATTCCCCATATCATTTATTACATAAATGACTTTTGCTCCGGTAGATTCGGCTTGTGCCTTTAACTGAGCAAAGGTAGTCACCTGCACAGGTGTAGCATTACCGCCTCCGGTAACAGGGCCTACGTAATCCTGACCGTTCAGATTGGCCCAACCCATTGATTCACACGAGTATTGGGCATAGCCATGCGATGAACATAGTTCAACTATACATACGACTATAAATACTGCTTTAGTAAAGAGACTTCTCATTGTTTAAATGTTCAAAAGTTTAATATTTCTTAACTACTGTGTATATTATCTTTTTTATCTTAACAAACAGATTACTATATACAGATCAAAGATCCTTTTTCTCCTGTTTATTATAAAAATCACCTTATCTCTCAATTACCTTATAAATCTTGCCTCCACAACGCCTCTGTTTAATTTTTCCATCCGGCACTGGAAATAACTATACTGAAAAAAGCCATTCAGAATAACAGTAAGGATATTACTTTTCTTTTATATCTTTGTACAGTCAGCCAAAAACGCAAGTGTTGAATTCTATTCAGCTTATATCATTTTATCTAAATACACAGGAGGAAAATAGAAAGTAACTATTTGAAGGAAATTTTTTTGTAAGCAGAAAACAGGAAGCGGAAAGTAAAAAACCATAGACTTCCATTTTTCAACAATTTAAAAAATAAACATAAGCTTAAAACAAAGGATAAAATTAAATTCGTCTCCCTGCTAGAGGTCAATTGGAAATGAGGATTGTTAGTAAGAAACTTAAGACTTATTTTATAATGTCCTCCATAATATAAGTTATCTCCATAAACATAGCCAGTGTTGTTGGATATAGATTTAAAAAGGGGCATCATCATTAATGACGCCCCCTTTGAATATCAGGTTTAGAAATGGCAATAGCTACTTTAAAAGTCAGAGATACCCTCCTACAACTTTGGATTTCTATCTACAATCGATTTCTGAAACGTTACATCTAAGTCAGACAAGGAGTCGATTCCAAATTCTTTAAGCGCTGACATCAATTGTTCTCCTTTGATGTTTTTATCTCTTAACTCTATGACAAAATCTTTTAAAGACTGAATTGCATTCAGAATTTTGCTGATTTCTTTTGTAATAGGCACCTGAGCTTGTTTCAATTCATTGTAAGCCTGCTCCCTGATAGTGTCTGAAGATTTAACCAACAAAAGTTCCTGCTCAAAATCCTTATGTAAGGTAGTTTTATAAGTCTCTAAGCTTGTGGCTATTTCACTCATTTTGAGTGTCACCATTTCGTTATAGTTTTTCTGCGCCTCTTCTATCGCTTTGAAAGTTTCTTTCAGACGCTCTTCATAATCACCAAATGAGTCCACTTTAATCCAGAGATCTGCAACACTTTTGATAGGGTAATCAGCAGCTTCCTGCATACCAAAAATTTCTTGACGCAAGCTGTTGATTGCCGCAAAGCCAGGCTTAATAGCAGCAATGGCTAAAACACCTAAAGTGGCGTAAATTCTAAATTCAGGAGTAATTCCTGGAATATGGCGACTTATATAATACACAAAGGCCGCATTCAGCGTGTGGACTATAATTGCAAAAATAGCCGAGCGTTTTTTAATTTTCTTAATCCGGGCTAAATCGCTATCCAGATTCACACCCTCAGGCTTTTGAGGATGATTCTGCCTTCTTTCTAAGTCGGTCTGAGCCGCCCGGGCCACAAAATAGGTACTTCCCACCAAAATACTCATGGAAGAAACATACCAAAGATAAAGAGTTGCAGAGATCCAAACATGCATTTCATAAGTGGTACCACCGTATATTGAAATACACCATTTTAAGATAAAAATAAGTAACACGGATCCCCCAATCCATAAAAGCCATTCAATAAATGTAGAGGTTAAGTAAGCTCTTCTGTTATACTGCATAAGAAAATTGTTTCAAATAATTGAACAAAACTAATTCAATTATATAATTTATAATAATAAAATAGCAATGATTACTATATCGAAAGTGAATATAAAGATGTTCAATAGATAAAAAGAAGCCTGGTAAAGGACGGAAATTAATAAAGTGCTTAAATCAATTCACTCAACATATTTTCATTAAGTGATATTTGCTAGTTTCATAGTCAAACATCTGTAGTTTCAATCGTCAATCTGCTAGAGTGATCTAGTTCAATCATATTTACAGCACCTCTATTCCCTATGTAAATTTCAATAATCATCTTTCCATTTTGTTGAAAAACCTTCCCTCAATGAACCTAATTCTTTTAAACTGTCCGGTAAATCCGTTTCTTCGGTAACTTCTAGTGCAAACCAGTTGGATGTTCCTCGCATAGCATGTTCTGCTGGAGATTCTATAAATGCATTTTTATCTGTTAACAACTGCCCTGAGGAGACTAGTGATTGGTAGATATTTTTATCCAATACCATTTTAATCTGAACAGTCTTTGTACCACTTATAGATCCTTCATTTCTAACGTCCCAACGTAGATTAAAAAACATCAATAAATCAACATACTCCCATACCTCGGGGCTAGCTTCGACAGTTGCTTCCAGGCGATTATCTATGTGACGAAGTTCCAGCAGGGTCATCTGGTAGGATGCATAAGGATTCAACATGAATAAAATTATTGAACTGGCTGTAGTCATAAACTAACTGTAAAAAGATTAAAGATTAATAAAGGTGCTGATGAATCAAACACTATGTTCAGGAATAACTTTTATAAACATGGTTATTATTTAAAAATTAATAAATCCTGGTGCTTCTTGAACGAGTATACAGCAGGAAGGGTTTTACAAATCCGTGGAGCTTTTTAATTGATACTGAAACCATTCGATGACATTAAAATAAAAGTCTGAAAAAAACATAATAACTTTCTCCCATTTTTAGTATTTTCAATAAAACTTTTTCACTAATGCAATTTCTTTTTTTATTGTGGAGAACGTACCGCGGACCAAAGGGCGAAATGAATGCGGCGGGGGCTATTTTTTTCTTTAGTCTTCCTTTCCTTTTAGTCCTCATCGTTTTTATCTATTATTTTCTTAAATGGAAACAGATTAATATTTTAAAATTATTTCGTTACCTGAAACCCCTTCCTGCTAAACATAAAGAAATCCTCAAAAAGAAGAATCCATTCTATACAAAACTTTCTTCAGATTATAAAAACAGATTTGAGCAAAGAGTAAATCACTTTCTGATTAATAAAAATATCACAGACGAATCAGGTAATGATGTTTCTGATGAAAAGAAAGTAACAATAGCAGCTACCTTCATTCAGCTTACAATAGGATTAAGACCTGTGTTTCTTTCAAACTTTAAGACGATTGTTGTAAGTCAGAAAGAATCGCACTGGGGTGTAAAGAAAGGTAATAGCAAAACCTTTAAATTATCATGGTCGGAATTTGAGCTTGGTATTACCAATACTGAGGATGGATACAATCCTGGACTTCAGCTGATGGCTGAAGCTTTATTTGAAGAAAACCTGATACAAACAACGGGTGCAGCAATTTTCGGAGAATCTGCTTTCAGGAATTGGCAGAGTGTTTCTAAAAGACAGGCGGAATATTTCATCAATACAGGATTAAGTCAATTCAGGAGTTACAAGGAAGTTAATAAGGAAAAATATTTTGGTGCCTCTGTAGTATATTTCTTTGAGAAACCGCAGGATTTCAAACAAAGATTTCCTGATATGTACAAAGCTATGAAAGGATTGCTCAATCAGGATCCTGTTAAAAACAGGATAATATAACTTGGGAATCTTATAGAAATTATTTGTATCACCAGGAATACTTTTACTTCTTATCATTCTGATAATTAATAGTATATTTAACTATTATTCTATCTATATTTTTTAAAAAAATTAAAAATGGCTGAAATTGATAAACTTTATGAAGCTTTTGGAGAACTGGTTTATGCAGTTGCAAAAGCAGACGGTGCTATTCAAAATGAGGAAAGGGTTGCACTTGAAGATGTCCTTAAAGATAACAAATGGGCTTCTGATATAATCTGGTCTTTTAACTATGAAGACAAAAAGTCAAAGACTGTAAAAGAAGCCTATTCCAAAGCTATTGATATTTTTAAGCATCACGGCCCCTTTTCCGAATATGAAAAATTTGCAGATGTTCTGGAATTGGTAGCTTTTGCGTTTCAGGGAATAAGTAAAGAAGAAAAAGAAATCATTTCCAACTTCCGTAATGAATTGACAACGGTCTTTAAAAATGATCCAAACATACAGTAAGCTTATGACCGCTTACAGTTCTTTTTTTGCATATATCTTCCCACACTGAGTAGGCATGGCCTTGCCCAATAAGTCCACTCAAGAGAAAGAAGGAGTTGAGATGAAAGAAAACTTAACAATTTTCACACTAACTGTTTTTTAAAAAGGCTCCAGTTCCCGGAGCTTTTTTTATTTTTTTATTTTTTTTCTCATTAACAGTAATATGATTTAATAACTTATAGTCCTATAGTTCTCGATTTTAAACGAGGACTATAAACGAACTATTAAGGTAAAATGCAAAACATGCCAGGACGGATATACCCTTCCCATTTCGGAAAGAAACAAAAGCTTGAAATATCTATACATTTTTTTCCAGATAGGTATGAACAAGAATCCCAAACTTAAAAAGTTCTGAACACTTGTTTAAATATGGTTATTTGATTACTTAAAAACACACATAAACCTTTTGAGAAGTGCCTGTTCACAAAGTTTACAGGACCAATATACATCCTAGAGCATATCATTAACTTTCTGTATTATTATTACAAAAATAAAGAGATATTTAGGTATGCTGAAAAATATTTATCACTTATATAAAGAACTCATAGTCCAAAAAACCCTATAAGATACCCCACTACAATATAAATATTCACAAAATACCAACTAGCTAAAAAAACTACAACTCACAATATCTGAACTAAGCAAGATAATTATTATCACTTAAAAACTCTTTTTCTTACATGATAAAATGATTACCCCTTAACATTAATAAGTTAAAAGCGTAAGAAGGTTATTCGAATCTACTATTCTAGAATATAAGTTCATGAATTATTTCCTCTACAGTGTAGAGCTATACTAAACAGAAATAAATAATTTTTTGCGCCATAAAACCACTTAACAATCCTATGAAAAAACCTTTTACTATTCATTCGTCATTATTTATCACCTTTATAATACTTCTTATCGGTTTATCTTCATCATTGAAAGCTCAAATAATAACTGAAAATTTTGATGATATAAGTAAGCTTACCGATAATGGCTGGTCACTGTCCAATAAAAGCAATCCTTTAGGAACAACAGGCTGGATGCAAGGAGGTGGTACTTTCAATGCATACAATGGATCTGCTAATTCCTATATTAGTGCCAATGTTTATAATGTACTTAACACAGGACAAATTAATAACTTTCTTTTAACGCCTAACCGTACTTTTAGAAATGGTGACGTCATTACATTTTACACACGTAAAACTTCACCAGATGAGTATCCCGACCGTCTCGAGGTTCGCTTGAGTACCAATGGTGCCAGTACCAACGTTGGTTCAACGGGTAATGGATTTGGAGATTTCGCTACACTATTATTATCTATCAATACAACTCTGACTACAGGTATTTATCCTACTACCTGGACCCAATATACGATTACTATATCCGGTTTGCCAGCACCAACATCTGGTCGACTAGCTTTTCGCTACTTTGTTACTTCTGCAGGTGTAACCAATACAAATGGTGAGTTTATAGGAATTGATAACTTTGCTTATACGCCCTACGTTTGTCCTACTTTCACTATTTCCCCTACATCTCTTACAACCAATGGCATAGCTGGAACAAGTTACTCTGCATCTCTTAGTCAGACAGGAGCACTGGGTCCTCCCAGCTTTGGCATTACAGCAGGTGCATTACCTCCGGGACTAGTTCTTTCTTCTACAGGTAAAATATCCGGAACCCCAACAGCTACCGGAACTTTTAATTTTACAGTGACAGCCAGTGACGCCAGCGGATGTTCAGGGTCTGCACCATACAGTATCACGGTAATTTGTCCTGCTAATCCTATTATATTTAGTCTGTCAGATATTTGCAGTAATGCGGAGCCATTTACACTTACCGGTGGTTCTCCTGAAGGAGGATTTTATTCAGGGACAGGCGTTTTAGATGGAAAGTTCAACCCCACAGCCGGAACACAATCCATTACTTATGATTATATCGATCCCTATGGTTGTTCGCACTCTTCTTCTGCTACATTTACTGTAAACTCAGCGCCACCTGTAAAAGCAGCAGCATTAGATGCCGTATGTAAAGGAAATGCTGATATAACATTAAATTCCGGTTCGCCACTCGGTGGAACATATAGTGGTACCAATGTAACCTCTGGAGTATTCATTCCAACGACAGCAGGAACAACAACCATTACTTATTCTTACACAGATGCGAATGGGTGCACTGCAAGTGCTTCTTCTGATATTAATGTATATGACATACCAAATGTTACAGCAGCAGCTTTAACTGATGTATGCCAGGAAACTAAAGAAATAAACCTTGATTTCGGTTCACCAGCCGGCGGAACATATAGCGGAACTAATGTAACCTCCGGTGTATTCACTCCAACGACAGCTGGAACAACAACCATTACTTATTCTTATACAGATGCAAATGGATGTACTGCAAGTGCTTCTTCTGACATTAATGTATATCACTTACCAAATGTTACAGCAGCAGCTTTAACTGATGTATGCCAGGAAACTAAAGAAATAAATCTTGATTTCGGTTCACCAGCAGGCGGAACATATAGCGGAACTAATGTAACCTCCGGTGTATTCACTCCAACGACAGCTGGAACAACAACCATTACTTATTCTTATACAGATGCGAATGGATGTACTGCAAGTGCTTCTTCTGATATTAATGTATATCACTTACCAAATGTTACAGCAGCAGCTTTAACTGATGTATGCCTGGAAACTACAGAAATAAACCTTAATTTCGGTTCACCAGCCGGCGGAACATATAGCGGAACTAATGTAACCTCCGGTGTATTCACTCCAACGACAGCTGGAACAACAACCATTACTTATTCTTATACAGATGCGAATGGATGTACTGCAAGTGCTTCTTCTGATATTAATGTATATCACTTACCAAATGTTACAGCAGCAGCTTTAACTGATGTATGCCTGGAAACTACAGAAATAAACCTTAATTTCGGTTCACCAGCAGGCGGAACATATAGCGGAACTAATGTAACCTCCGGTGTATTCACTCCAACGACAGCTGGAACAACAACCATTACTTATTCTTATACAGATGCGAATGGATGTACTGCAAGTGCTTCTTCTGATATTAATGTGGATATATGTACAGGAATTACTAATTCATCTATGGCTGGTATCAAGTGTTACCCTAACCCAAGCACCGGAATAGTAATAGTAGAATTTGAACAGAAAAACGGAGTTGAGGTACTTGCTCAAATCATAGATTCTTATGGACAGATAGTCATTGAGAATAAACAGAGTACTCAAACAAGTAGCTATTCTCAAACTTTTGATTTGAGTAACTATCCTAAAGGTATGTACACGGTCTCATTACATTCTGAGAATAAAATCACTTATTACAAACTTATCGTACAATAAACGAAAATCTTCCTTTTTAAAAGAGGCTGTCTCAAGAGAGACAGCCTTTAATAGTTCAATAGTCCTTGATCCCAATGAGAACTATTAAGCATGTTACACCTATTTAATTTTTATTATTTTACCATTGGCGGATAATTTATATTTTTGCGTTTCCTCTGGATCGGCATAAGTGATGATTGAGTAGTCTTTATTAATACATCCGGTTTTCTCCGAGTAAAAAGGTGCCCTTCCTCCGTCTTCAGTAGTGTAAGAATCTGTATGTATATAAAATGCAAGTGGGATCTTTGAAATTAATTCTCCCTTTTTAGTATATGTGCAGAAATACATTTCTGATCCACCTAAATCATCTATACAAAAAACTATCCCATATATTTCTGAGCTTTAATAAGCAATAAGCACAATGCTTACATACACAATTTTTAACTTCAAATAATCATCAATTGGCACTCTTCCAATAGTATCTTTGTCCCAAAGATTCTGAACATATCCACATTCTTACCTTCGAATAAAAACTTTCTGACAAGAATATCATTTACAGTATCTCCACGAGGATATTCTCCCCAACCTTAATTTATATAAAAGCTATTGTTATCAATACTTGATTTATAAACATCCGAATACTTTACACAAAATGGTAAGCTTTCAAACTTGTAACTTTCAATCAGGCTTAAAAAGTCATTATTATTCTGAGCCTGGCTATCTGTAGTGATGGATAAAAACAAGATCCCCTATAAAGATTAAAGTATGTATCATTTTATTTTTCCTAACTTTTAAATACTGGCTATAGTGCCACATTAGTAATGAATGAGCTTTCAAGACTAAGTAACACCATTTTTCATCATCTCTATCCACAGTAAACAAATTCTTTATTTTTATTTCGAACTACCGAATCAAATGCTTCAAGTAACATTACTTTATAAAACCACCCCAGCTCACGGTTCGGTTACATTACATGTTATAGTCATTTACAAGTGTTCCAAAATATACACCGCTGTTATATCGATCTATTATTAATTTGCTTAGTGAATCTATTGTTGGTTTGGAAAGCGTTCTACCATCGAGGAAAACATTCCTCACCATACAAAACTCTTTATCCCTTCTGCCAGAATCTTAATAAGGAAAATTCGTCCTTTAGGTGTATATTGTTTTTTGAAGTATCACCTTCTTTAACTTTAACGATCTGCGGAAATCTACTATCTTCAGATACGATGTAAGGTCAGTAGTTATAGTCCATTTCGGATGCTGACCATTCAATTCATCTACTTGATCTAAACTATTCACTTTGGATAAAGCCTTTTTGCTTCATTAAAGAATTGCCCTTTCAAACTGAATGTAATAAAAATTGAAGTCAAAAAAATTGTCAACGTTTTCATTTTGTTGTAATAAGCTTAATTGTTTGAAGACTGTCCACCCAATTGCTGCCACTCTTAGATACTAATATAATATTTCCTACAGCAATAGAAAGATTGCAAGGTCAAAAGTTAAATCTCAACAGGAAAGATATCCCCCCTACAATCCCCTGAAAAATTTCCTTCTGCATTCATTGCTCAGCTTTTAACTTCTGCTTAGTCAATCAGCATGGACTTATTCGAAATAAAAAAGGTTCAATAAGCAATCAGTTATTTCAGATCACTGGAGATACCAATTTTATTTTACAGCATCTCCAACCCTAAAAAACTCTTTCCTTCCTTTCATTTGTTCTGATATAAAGCAAATTAAAACTATGAAAAATCTGTCAATACTATTTACAACCGTATTGACATCCATCATAATTCTGAGTGGATGTCACGGTGGCGACAATTACGACTCTGATTATAGAGGCACAGGGTATCCCTACAATTATGATTATGATTATCCTTATAATTACTCATCCCCTTACGACTATTCCTATCCATACAATTATTCACATCCTTATTACAACTATGATGGTGGACATGGGCATCACCATGATCATGATTTTAATAATGATGGGAACCATTATAACAATTCACAAGGAAGAGGAAATAACAATATAGAAAGCAATCAACCCGGAGAGCGTCAAAATACTGAAATTCAGCCAGACAAAGGCAATAACATGAGAAGCAATCAGCCTGGCATCAATAACAATATGGGAGGTAGTAATCCAGGTGAAAGTATTAACCCGAAAGGTAGTCAACCTGATGGACATAGATAAAAAATTTGAATCGAAAACTGGGAACTATGAGATGAAGGGATAAAAGTATGAACTGGGATTCATGGGATGGTGGGATAGACAGGATTATCTCTGAAATAGGTTAACAATCCTGTCCATCTAAAATTCCCATCAATCCTGATTCAGAAAAACCAAACAATTGAATCGTACATTGTGTGATGAAGATGAATATATAATTGAGACTCCAGTAATTAGGTTTCTTCCCCACTTAAAACTTTTAACTTTTAGCTTTCAACTTTTTTTTCTATCTTTGCAACTTCAACTAAACCAGAACACTATCGACTCAAAACACGACTAAAGATTTTTACATATAAAAATATTGCGTTAGCCTATTCTTTCTCCTAAAACCGGCGAAAAATTTAAGAATAAAAGAATAGCTAGTGTTCCGCTATTGCGTGGACTTAGCTATTTTATTCGGGTTTCCTTCGCCGGTACCTAGGAGTTGTAGCTAATGTTTCCACGCAATCTTTTTTTTGTCTAAACCAAACCTCTTTTGGAACGAAGCACTTAAACAACCAAAACAACTATGGGGAAAAATCAGGAAAACCAACAGACAATTGTCCTGAAAGAAGACACTGTTCTCAACCAGCACATCATCGATCAACTCGACGAACTACTTTCGCTAGTTCCTCCGCAGGAATTGATGCAAACAGTGATCTATGTCTTTTTTATGTACATCTATTATGCTGAAAACGACGTCTATGACTCTGATCTAAAAGTAACATCAGAGAACTTTTATCTGCTGTATGATTTTTTAACACATGCGGATAATGAGATGAGAAAAGCAGTGTAATTTGAGTGTGAATTAATCTTAAAAGCAATCCTGACCTGCACGAACAGTATAGTGCAGGTCAGATTTTTTTTGTAATATTATGATACAGGTTTGATAGTACACCAGACGTTGGTATTAACTATACTATATAATGAGATTAATATTATTAACATATATTTTCTTTTTGTTTTTTTCAAGTGGGTTTTCGCAAACTAAAATCTCATCAATAATAAAAGGAGCGCGGGCTGCAAATTTGCCCTACTCTACAGAAGATGAAAATAAATCATTGAGAGAAAAAAGAAAAATACTCAGGGCAGAAGATAGTCTATTCTTAGTATCAAGGCTTAAAGAAAAACTTCCCATAACAGTAAATCCTTATGGATATTCTCCTTTTGGAGAAATGGACTGCACAGACACATCCGACTGCTTAAATCTGAGTGAGACAAAAGAGATTTCCATTCTTTCTTATATAAAAATAACAGAGAAGCTATACCTGCTACACATAGAATTAGATAAAACAGGATTTAATGCCATTAAGTTAAGCAGTTTTGTAATTCATATTATACTTCCTATGACACTTTTTATTTCTAGAACATTTCTGTCCTTTTCTTGAGTAATTGAATTTTCCGATCATAGTATTGGTGTAAAAATCCACTGTCTGCTCAATAGTCCAATCTAATGCTATTTTTAGAAATAGTTTTTTTGTAGTACTCAAGCCCAATGTTTTATTTATATTGATAACCCTTCCAGAAGATTTGCTTTTTGAAGGGTTTATCTTCTGACACAATATGGCGTTAATGGTCAGAAGCAATGTTTTTATGTAAAAATCCTGTTTTACAACAATTGACCGGATGCCTGAAAAATCTTCCACCTCCAGTCGGCTTTTTATCAATTTATATCCCTCTTCAATATTCCATCTTTCCTTGTAAAGACCCAATACTGCCGTTCTTTTATACTTCTCTTCATTCAACAGTGATGTGCAAAAAACTTCAATTTCTCCGTTTTTATTTTTCTTCTTAATTAACCGGACACGAACAGTCTGAGGTATGCCGTTTTCCTCTGCCCACTTCCTATATTTTGATGGTATTCTAAGGCTAACAATTTCATCGTTATTTTTTCCGGAAGTAAACTCTCTGACAATAGTCCACCAATCACTCTTCATCCTGAAGCAAAAGTTTGTCCCCATAGACTTTAATGAGAATATCAGCGGATAGCTTGGATAGTATCTGTCAAAAAGAACCACATCGTTTTTGCTCACATGCTCCAGATGCTTCCAAGCCATATCAGTTTCGGATGTAGAGAAACTATCTATCCTAGAGTCTAGTACCAAACCATTTAATACATCATACAAATAGGATATCCTGGCAAGTGACTTCGGGCTGTCTGCTTTCGGTCCGAACATATGTACTCCGAACTCCTCTTCAATTGTTGAATGTTTGGGTAGCTGAAGTGTAGAACCATCTACAGCAAGAATCCGGTAGCCTTTCCACTTTCTGTATGTTGAATCTGAATAAAAAGCCTTTACAGATTTTCTGTTTAGTTCAATAAATGCATCAGGTGATAATTTGGACCTTGCTTGACAAAGAGCACTTGAACTTGGAAATAATGCAGCTGATAGACCCAAACTATCAAAATAAGAATTGATCTCCTTCTGGTAAGAACCATTATCTTTCTGTAACAGAAAGATAATCAGGTCTGAAAAATTAAAAGCTCGATCTCTTGTAAAATTATTTACCGACAGTCTATTACGGTCGATAAAATTTTCTTCATATATTTGCGTGGTAAGGTTTTCAAGGACTTTACAAGTTACTTTACTATGAGAAGCTCCTATTACGGGGCTTTTCTTTTTTCTACCCAAATCTAATAATTACACCCGTTTATTCACATAGTTTTACTTTATTTTGCCTTAACTTAATGGCATTAAAACAGGATTTAACAAAAGCAAAAATATTCTAATCAGCATCACAGCGGATGGTCAGCTGATTGATTGGATCTTTTCAAATGGCAATCTCAATGATGGCAATCCAAACGGAAACGTTTCAAGAGACTTTCTTATTCCAACCGACAAGTCGATTATAATTAGCGAGACTTCCTGGGGGAAAAATACCACTCCATATACATTTAAGTCCACATTGATAATTGATCAAAATAATACAGAAAGCGATCTCTATGGCCAGTTTGATTTGAAAAGTCTTTGTATAGATATTTTTTAGGGACCATTAGCTTTTGTTTGCAACGAGGATTTCCGAGAATGACGATTGTATCGTCCAGTCTCAAAAAAGCTAAAGAAAAAAAATCATCAGAAAATCATAAATAATGAACAATAAAACTGCTGCAATCATTAAAAGCATAAAATTTAAACCAAGTAAGAAATCTTGATCACGAGGTATCTTTTTATATAGTTTGTACCAATACTTAAGATTTACTATAAACATACCTATAAGAAAAATCGGAAAAACGATATCAAAAAATTTCGAACGATATAAAACCCTTATATAAAGCTCTATATAATTTAACACAAAAAACAGGATCACAATATGCACCGGAACATATATCAAATAAAGGACAATAACTAATGTTCTATTATAAGGGCTCAATGTTATTTGTTATATAAACTGTGTTAAATAATTCCGCTAGTAAACTATAGCTATAAGCAATAGTTGATTAAGAACAAATTTATTAATAAATAGCGACACAATCGAAAATCCTCGTAAACGAAGATCAAAGAAGAGGCCTATGGTCTGAGCATGGATAGTATAGTATGGGGTTATAAAACGCAGCCATACTTGGGTTAAAAATTAGAACTCCTTATTTCAATTAACCAACCCTCATCTTCCGGCCTATACCATTGTACTTTTGTAGCATATTTTAAATTTATTAATGTTTGATTCAACACTCCATTTACCCTTCCAATAATATTTTTATCCTTAATCCCACCCTCATAATCAGCTATGCATAAAAAAGAATTCTTTATTGAGTGAACTACTAATATTACCTTAAAGAAAACATTGTCTACCTTAACCGGAATATCAAAGTCAGGATCAAATGGCTCATGATTTTCGGGACAATATTCAATATCATTTTTTATAAAATTTTCAATTATAGAATTTCTTAAGAATCTTCCCACAGTACTTATAGTAAGTGACTCCATTTTGTTTTCATAACAAAACAAAACCTTATCGAAATCTTTGAAATCATACATAACAGATTTTTCGTTAAATCTAAACAACGGACATTTTTAATTTGATCTTTCCAGAGTATATGTTATTTAAATTATTTAAACTGTGTTAAATAATCAACTAGTAACCATCCTTCACCACTTTGCACATTTATTGATAGAGCTAATAAACATAACAAACGTAACCAATAATTTATACTTCATAACATTCACTTTCTTCTCAATGAAGCTCTCCCCACCCCCTCTTCTCAATCCCTCTCACATTCTCAACATTCTTTATAGAATCAAGATAAGATGCGAGCTTATTAAGCTCATCATCTGATTCAGAACCTAGATATTCTTTGGGATAAATAGCATTGCCATAATTTCTTTTACACTTAAATGGAGTATCATCAACAATCAGAATCTTCTCTATATTGTATCCTTTCTTCTTTAACTTCTTTAATGCTTTGATATAATTATAATGATTGGCATAATCAACATAACCATCCGTTTCAATACCGGATACATTAAAGCTATAAGTACACTTGCTTCCCCCCAAACAAAGTCAAGTTTTATATCATCAGGAATAATACGTTTTACCACTTCCTCCACATAGTCATCAGATGCAGACGACCAGATGGCCAACCTGAAATTGCCAGAGCAAAAACGGATAAACTGATCCAAAAATGGTCGTTTATATATGTGATAATTAAATACTATAAAATCCGCTTTTCTGTCTAATTCCGTCTTAGTGGCATGGACCAATGTTTCATCAAGATCCAGTATTAACAATATCCGCTTGTCTGTTTGCATTTCCCCTACTCAAAAAAACTAAATCAGTATCTCCAAAAATATCTCTTCGCCAAATATAAAAACAAAGTGTTACAACTTACGATATTTTTCAAGCTAAGTTATCTGAGGCATAAATATTTAACCTACCTAATCATTACTCTTAAGATTGACCATAGGATTGTTTGTCTGAACTGGGATCCATGGGATGATGGGATAGACAGGATTATCTCTGATAAAAGTTCATCTCATTCATACATCCGCCCTAAAATGGTCGCTTTGAAAAATCCTGAATATATCAAGCAAAATTTATTTTATACTCGAAGAAAATCCTGTCTATCTCTCTGAATCCCCTAAAATCCCTGTTCAAAAATATTTCAGAGGCAACTCGAGGGAAGTGCCCACAAAGCACTGATAAACAAAAAATTCTGGCATTTTTATTGATAAACAACAAAACATATTTTTTGTATCGTCTTTAGTATATGAAATTTTAATAGAACCACTCAACTGCTAACTATGAAAAAAAAACTAATCATTGTACTTTTCCATATTTCATTTTTTCTTCCTACTCTATCTTTTGCTCAGGAAAACACCGTTAACCGAGCTTTTCTGGGTGGGTATGGAAATTACCTGGTTCCTATCTTCGGATTTTATAGAGAAAATTATAAAGCAGGTCCAGGCCTTTCCTTTATTTATCTTTCAAGAAAACTTCCTGTATTTAATCAGCTTCCCTATTCTCTGAGAATCGGAGCTGCTGTCGAAGTATCAGAACAGGGTAACCGGTATTTTAAAAGTACGGCTGGCGATAGCCTGAAAAGTACGCAGCGTTTCTATAATACCTTTTCCTACCTCTCGCTTCTTGGCAGATTTACCTTTGAAAAAAACAGACTACTCAAGCCATACCTCGAACTTAGCTTCGGATTAGGAACCTTTACATCTCATGAAAGAATATCTAACAACATGCATACTACTCTTTACAATAACCCCAGAGGTGAATATCAAAAATCGATGGCTGTTTTCGGAATATCGGCGGGATATCTGTTACAGGTTACCGAATGGTTAATGGTCGATGCAAAAGTGACTTACTACCAGGGAACGCAAAAAACACCTTTCACCGATCTTGACCATTTTTCATACTCCGCACCTTTTTATAATCACATCAAAAGAGAGGCAGTACCGTCTTTGATTAGTGCACATCTGGGACTTTTATTCAGAATGCCACGCGCTAGTTTTCATGCAAGTCCGTCTTATTCAAATCCTCGTCCTTCCTATTCAATACCTAAATCAAAACCTAAAAAGATAAAAGAAAATCAAAACGGTGAACTAGCTCCCTCTAAAGAATCCACACCGCAAAAGCCAAAGGAAACCAAAACGAATTATGGCCCGAAAAAGCGTCATTAAACAGAGATTCATGGGGATTGTTTGTCTGAACTGGGATCCATGGGATGATGGGAAAGAAAGGATTATCTCTGATCAATGTCATCTCTTATACCTATATATTCCACCTAAATAGTCGAATATAAAAACCCTGCATATATCAAACAAAACTTTCTTTGTATTCGAAGATAATCCTGTCTGTCCTTAATCGTCTGAACTGGGATTCATGGGATGACGAGATAGACAGGATTATCTCTGATAAATGTCATCTCTTATACCTATATATTCCACCTAAATGGTCAATATAAAACCCCTGCATAAATCAAACAAAACTTATTTTGTATTCGAAGATAATCCAGAATATCCTTTAATCGTCTGAACTGGGGTCCATGGGATTATAGGATAGACAGGATTATCTCTGATAAATGTCATCTCTTATACCTATATATTCCACCTAAATGGTCGAATATAAAAACCCAGCATATATCAAACAAAACTTTCTTTGTATTCGAAGATAATCCAGAATAACCTTTAATCGTCTGAACTGGGATCCATGGGATTATAGGATAGACAGGATTATCTCTGACAATAGTCGTCTCTTTTTCCTTTATACAAAATATAGTCGGTTTACCCCTGGATATATCAAACAAAACTTGCTTTGTATTCGAAGAGAATCCTGTCGGTCTCGTCATCCCATCGATCCCAGTTCAGACAAATGATAAGATAGACAGGATTATCTCTGATAATTGTCATCTCTTATACCTATATATTCCACCTAAATGGTCAATATAAAAACCCTGCATATATCAAACATAGCTTATTTTGTATTCGAAGATAATCCTGTCTATCCTTTAATCCAGTTCCGACAAATGACGAGATAGACAGCATTATCTCTGATAATAGTTATCTCCTAAACCTATATATTCCACCTAAATGGTCAATATAAAAACCCTGCATATATCAAACATAGCTTATTTTGTATCGAAGATAATCCTGTCTATCCTTTAATCCAGTTCCGACAAATGACGAGATAGA
The DNA here is from genome assembly GCA_024707265.1 of Sporocytophaga sp. Classification (GTDB taxonomy): domain Bacteria; phylum Bacteroidota; class Bacteroidia; order Cytophagales; family Cytophagaceae; genus Sporocytophaga. The sequence goes on from JANQAB010000006.1 coordinate 612,557, forward strand.
CAGCATTATCTCTGATAATAGTTATCTCCTAAACCTATATATTCCACCTAAATGGTCAATATAAAAACCCTGCATATATCAAACATAGCTTATTTTGTATCGAAGATAATCCTGTCTATCCTTTAATCCCATGGATCCCAGTTCCGACAAATGACGAGATAGACATGTCATCTCTTATACCTATATATTCCACCTAAATGGTCGAATATAAAAACCCAGCATATATCAAACAAAACTTCTTTGTATTCGAAGATAATCCTGTCTATCCTATAATCCCATGGATCCCAGTTCAGACAAATAATCCTGTCTATCCTATCACCCCACTAATCCCAGTTCAGACAAACAATCCTGTATATCCTTTAATCTCATAGATCCCAGTTTACAACTGAACTCCGTTTTTATTCCAGTTCTGTTCCGGTCCCACTCTGCGCCCATGTTCATAAGGAATTTCAGTACTTTTTTGTCCGTTAGAATACCATTTCTCATAAAGCCCATGCTTCTGACCATTGTATCTTTGATACTCTTCGGCTTTATTACCATTGGTATACCAGGACTGGTAATGAACAACTACATCTCCGTTCTCCAACGTTTCTTCATTGATCTCTTTCCACTTTTCCCCATCATCATACCATTCCATACACTTGATAAGTTTACCCATTGCATAAACATTTTCTTTAGCAGGCTGGCCGTTCTTATACCAGGACTTTTCAATTCCGTTTTTAGTTCCATTTGTAAAAGCTATCTCTTTCCACACCTTACCATCAGGATACCATTGCTTAATTACTCCATCATATCGACCATTCACAAAATTATATTCTCCGCTTTTCTGGCCTCCCTTGTTCCACTTTGTTGAGGGGCCGTTCAATCTACCATCAGCATAGATCTCTTCAGTATTGAGTTCTCCTGATTCATAATACACTTTATGACTTCCGTGTTTTTCATTTGCCTTATAATAGGTTTCTGCGCATAGATCTCCATTGCTATACAATTCCTTTTCAACACCATCTTTAACTCCATTTTTATATATTGAAATAATCTTCCTGCCATTCCTGATTGTCACAACTTCACCATTCACTGGATAAACAGTCTCCTTTCCATCTTTATAATCAGAAAGAAGGACATTATTAAAGCTATATACAAATTGCTCTGCTAACCTATTCTTATTATAAATCCTTTTCTCTTGTACGACTTCATCCTGATCGAAATAAGTATAAAATGTTCCATGCATATAACCTTTAGTATACTGTCCTTCTGCTTTTTTATCACCATTTTCATACCACTCAGTGTAGCTGCCCTCCTCAACTCCCTCGGTATATTCCTGTTCAGATTTTACTTTATTTAAAAAAGTAAATCCATCTTTAGGATAATAATAAATCTGCTTGCCATGTAAACGTCCGTTTTTAAGTGTCGCTTTGTAAGTTATCCTGTCAGGGAAATATTTCATTGGCTTATAATTTCTTATTTCTGTGAAGACATCTTCATTATCTTTCTCACTTTCTATTTCCAGAGTTTTTCCGCCTTTAATATAACCCGTCAAATCAGTTAAATTACCGTCATCGAACTTCAGCATAACTGAATCGGAAAAAACAGACATCGGAAACATCATAAAAATATTTTTTATTGAACTGGTGCTACCACTAGTTGTTCCAGTAAATTTTATTTCTCCGAGATAGCATTCTCCATTCTCAAATGAGATCTGTTCCAAAGGAACGGGCTTGGAGCAACTAAAAAAGATAAAAATACCTAAAAGACCTGATAACGCTTTATACATGATTGTTTTACATTTTATAAAAAACGAATTTACTCAATAAGATATCATTTTAAAACCTTGCATGCCTTTCCCCCACTGGCTTTTACACAAACTACTGGATCAAAGAACCTTACAAACAAAAGATTTTCCCGTAAGGAAATAGACCTAGTTTCCAACGAGGATTGTAGGCAAGTTTATAGAATATACATTACTTGCAGTCAGAAGGGTAGAAACAATTTTAGGATAACACTACAAATCAATCAATTTCATAGATCCTCGTTCTTACTATTTAACCATTTTACACAGAAACTTCGGGGGGATTATTGAGGCTTAATATGTTTATTTCTCAACTAAAAGTGGTAAATATGATCATACAACTTAATTTTTTTCAGAGATGAAAAATATTTTTAAAACTGCTATCGTATTGGTACTATTTAGTACAAGTTTGAGTAAGGATTTCCCTGCTTGTATTCCCGGAGATTACTTAATCAGCACAGCACTTGATAGTAACAAAAGATGCCTCAGATGCGGAGCCGGGATTAATCTGGTCCTTATAGGTTTGTTCGCTATTAATCCAACTTTTGATTTTTACTTAAGAAATTCCAATAGCCTTATTAAGCAATCATTGGATTTCCCTATTATTGGACATAACTATGAGTACATAGCGACAAATGAATTTTCTTTCAATTTTGATTATAAAATAAACTTTACGAGAAACAACTATCTGTATTATAAAGCACCGGGTATATTTTAAAAAAAGGTGGTTTAAAGATATGTCGATTGGATATGAGGATGGTACTCAGTGCGGATCCGATCAGAATCTGGACAATATCGATTCCGATTTATATGGTCTTAGACTAATCTTGGGGTTCCGGCGTTTAATGAACAATTCTTTTTGGGATTTTCACTTCGGTCCGGGATATATATATAATCACTGGAAATATCAAATAACAGATCATTATGGTGGTAGCAGCTCTCACACCTTACTCCGGAAAGTTATAGTGATGAACGCACAGACTTTCATTTCATGTGGGTTTAAACTCAACTAATCTATGCCAGAGCAATAGACATCAGATAAAATGGGAAATATTGAGACAGTAAAAAAGATGTATGAGCTTTTTGCCAGCAAAGACAATAATGCCATAAGACAAATATTTGACGAAAACATCATAAACATAACAGAATTCCCCATTCAACCTTAAAGGTGATGGGGAATTCAATCATAGGCAATAATGTATGTTTATTGCTTTATTAATTTGATTACTTTATTGGATACATTTCCTTCATCTTCCAACTTCAAAAAATATAAACCTGATGGCAGAGAAGAGATGTCGGCCTGGCCATTCTGAAGATTATAATAACGCACCTGATACTGGATAGCTCCATTGATATCCCTTATGACCACCCGGGCATTTTGATTAGCTGATTTAATATTAAGAATATCAACAATAGGGTTTGGGTAAACTTCAACCTGAGTGGATTCAATACTTTCTTCTGTTGCTTCTCTATAAACACGGGTGCCTACATTGACTTTATATGGACTTGATCTTAAAATACTGCCATGTACTGTATGTGCAACCGTTACAAATTCAAACTCCCCGCTTTCTACATCCTCCCAATCAAAAGTAAAAGGAGCTGTCGAAGATTCTCCAATCTTCACAGAGTTAGCAAAATACTCTACTTTGGCAATCTGATCCAAACTGGTTTGCATATATAACTTGGCTAGCAATTGTCCACCTGTCCCACCACCATCGAATTTATTATCCACTTTACCATCTCCAAACCAAAGGAAAGGCTCTGTTCCACCTGTGAAAGCAATTTTATGAATATTTATTTTAAAAGAGTTTGCATTATTGCTATAAGGAAATTCCAACAGAATAAGCTGAGAGAAGTCTATACTTGAATCAAAATCGGAAAGAGGTATTTTGAGGTGGTAAGGCAAGCTTCCAAAATTGTCAACATATTTACCCAGGGAAATGGGATTAGAAGTACTTCCATTCGGTCTAATTTCAATTCTATTCCAATCAACAATCCCGTAAGAATACAATAATATTTCTAAGGTATCATTGCCTCCTGATATAACATTTTTGTTCGCGTGGTACAACCCGATATTGTCATATCCAAGTTTAAGTTTTTTGTAACCAGGAACATGAGTTACCTCCAGACGAGTCTCTTTATGATTAAATGTTGCTGTCAATTTAAGGTCATTCCAATCTGAGTAAACGATCGAAGTTCCAACCGACCAAGGTTCATAAACATGTTCGAACGCCCCGACATCAGGTTTCGATCTTAATACCCCACGCTGATCCACAAGAACAGTAGCAGAAGTACCTCCAGCATCGATACACCTGCTACTATCTGAAAGTGCATGTGTTTCTGAAAAACCTCCATTATTTTTCAAACGCTCTAAGAACGGATCATAGAAATCATTACTACTTCCAAGGATATTATTGGTGGTCTTAAGATTCAGTCCATTATTTACACCTATCACATTATAACCGTAATCCTTTATTGGAGTAGTTGTAATTCCATCCGCCTCTTCAACATAATTAACTCCTCCATAATATGAATAGTATATATCACTAGGGCCATTGTGAGCCAGGATTGTACCTTTGAGAGACAGTACACCTTTATTATATATACCACTTGCCTTATAAGATCTATTAGGGCCATTTGATCCTCCCTCAGAAATATAGCTGGAAAATGTATTGTCTGTAATTGTACAATATTCAATATTCAAATTACCTGAGTTGTAAATTCCTCCCGAACATGAAGAAGACATCCCGGAAGATAAATAATTTCCACTAATAGTGCAGTTCACCAATTGAAGCGTTCCACTATTTGTAATAGTACCGATTTCATTTACAGAAGTCGCGGCAGACCATCCTCGGGTAATAGAAGTTTTTTTCTATGTACATCGTACCGGAGTTCCTTATCCCTGTTGGATTCACTGAAGATCCATCACTGATATTATAATCAAAGATACATTCTTTGATCGTTGCAGTTCCCCTATTAAACAGTCCGGAAGCCCTCCCGGGGTATCTGTCTCCTTGAGTATAATTAGCATAAAGTGTAACCCTCTCCATATAGATCGTCCCTTTATTATAAATAGCTCCAGTCTGATTATCATTGAATGTTACTTGTTTTAATGTAAGATTCCCCTGGTTATAGATGGCTCCCGATACATCGTTTTGCAGGATTTGATCATAATCCCCACAACTAAGTATTTTTATTCCTTTAATAAATACATTGGCAAAAGGTTCTATATTGAATAGTGTCGACGTAAGACTATTGGAAACACTCAATTTATCTTCTCCAGGTCCTATTATGGTAATATCTTTGTCAATTACAATAATATTTGAAGAAAGGGTAATTGTAGCTCCGACTAGTGTTTGAGCAAACACAATGGTATCACCGGAACCAGCATTGTCTAGTAAATATCTCAAGCCTCCGACTACATTGTCTCCGCTATTGGTGACGGTAAATTTTGCTGCATGGCTTTTAAAAAAAAGAGTCTGCATAAAAAGGATAAAAAAGAGTAGATGTTTTTTTTTCATAAATTTTGATTTAAAAGATTGTAAAAATTTAAAAACTATAAAATATATAATCCTCAACTACAAAACTATAGCACTGAAAACAATGAATGTAAAATAAATCCCCAAACATTAATGGTATTGGGAATTCAGTAAGTGGCAGTAAGGTTAGGCTTATTGCTTAATCAGTTTAAAAACTTTTCCGGATGGATTTGCTTCATCTTCCAGTTTTAATAAGTAAAGACCGGCAGGAAGATAAGAAATATCGGTCTGCCCATTCTGAAGGTTGCTATAGTTTTCCTGATACTGAATAGATCCGTTTTATATCACGGATGGTTACTTTAGCATTAGAATGTAGCAACCTGATGGTAATGATATCGGCCTTGTCGGAGTTATTGGTCACTGTAATTTTTGCTGCATGACTTCTGAATAACAAAGTCTGCATAAAAAGGACAAAAATGAGTAGATGTTTTTTTCTTCATAGGTATTGGTTGTTAATATGTTATAAAAAAATTTTAGCTAATGTAAATAAATTTAACTCAAACACAACCAATTACATTTTATTACATCATTTTATCTAATTAAATCTTTACAAAACCATAACTCATTGATATTAAACCAACAAAATCCCTACCTCTAACCTTACTTAAATAACACCCAAAACGTAAATTGATGAATTTCACTAAGCCTAGCCATTCTACTTACTACTTCAAAAGTCTAAGATCGACTGAGAACTAGGAGAAAAAACGCTTCCCAAAGGCACTTTCTGAAAATAATGGTTTACCTCCTTAAAATTGGGTTTAAACAAATTCTATTAAGATAATTTCGATGATATATGGATTAGATTTCGAGAATTCAGGGATCTGGCAATTAATAATAAATACATTTTTTTTGATTTTTTTCAAAATTCTGAGTTACCAAAGAGGGGGGTTATGTGTAGAGGAAATAGTTTCGGAAATGAAATTATAATCATTTATATATACCGCTCCGAATACAAAAAAATTTCTTTCTAAGAACCTGTTTGTTATGCAAGACCTCATTTTAAAAATCATCTACATTTGTGCTATGGCATTATTGCTATATATAATGAAGATTTAAGATATTCTAATTCACGCCCCCTCACCCTTTCTAAAGCATATACTTCATTTTATATGCTTATTTTTACTTTTGTAAAAAATCCTGAACAGGATTTCTCCACTAATTACTCAAAAACAGAAGTAAAAATATGAATACAATATCAAAAATATTAATTGTAGTAATAGCACTTGAGCACTTGTACTTTATGTACTTTGAAATGTTTGCATGGGAAACTATTGGTAAGAAAACATTTAAATCCTTACCGGAACATTTATTTAAACCGACTAAGGGACTTGCTGCGAATCAGGGATTATATAATGGCTTTCTGGCAGCAGGGCTAATCTGGTCTCTTTTCATTACGGATAGTGGCTGGTCGGTGAATATTGCTACATTCTTTCTTAGTTGTATAATTATTGCAGGGGTTTATGGAGCAATATCAGCTAGCAGAAAAATATTTTATATCCAGGCTATGCCAGCCATAGTGACTCTTACAATCAATCTCATTCAAAAACATTTTTAACTGAGTACAGAAAATATGCTTCTAAAATATACGCTCACTTTATTTTGGAATCTCTTAAGACATTGAAAAGATCAAATGTTAATAGATAATAACTGAAAACAGTATTGAACCTCATCGTGACATCATACAAAATACATCATAAATAATTCTTTATTTCCACCCTGCTATTAATTATATCAATCAAAAAATTTTCTGCACGTACTTCAGCTGATCAAAATAGTATTTATCCAATTGGTATATACCCAAAGCTTTAGTAGTAATTGAATCCATATGCAGAGAGTAGACTCAACAGATGGAAAGACAGAAAGACGACCTCCTCTCTGGTTGATCTAAGTTAACTGAATATGTATGACAGGAATTATAAATTAATCGAACCGAGACTATTTAGTAAAATAAAATATTTTTATAAAAATGCTTATGTAATTTAATAAAAGGAACCAAGAACAAAGGCATCAAACAGTCAGAACATTTAGCTGACTTCATTTACAATGAATCGTATAACATTTGAACTTGTGATTGTCAATCATAATATATAAAAGCAACACATCAAACCGACATCATCAACCTTATATTATTTTTCAAGTCCAAAAGCAAACAAGAAATGACTGTTTTACATGACACATCATCCAACGTTTCAATTTACATTAATACTATTATAGCTTTGATTATGAACGTTCCAAATCCTTCATAAATAAATTAAATCATAGAAGAAATATTGATTACTCAATGAGAATATAAAGTTGGGAATTACAACTTAACTATTATTCATTTGAAAAAAGGGACAAGATATCAGACAGGAAGGAGAGACACCTAAAGAATACTAGCCACAATATCAATTTAACACATTAGAGAATAGAAGTATCAAAGATCCAACGCTTCATCATGGGCATAGATTTAACTTCTTTACTTGACTAAAAAATTCTAAAAGTGAACACTACTTATATTCACCTTCCTGTCCTTAAAATCATTCCTTTGTACTAGGGTTAACACTGAGCATTCCACAAATCCTGAGCCTAAGTAATACCAAGCTTCTAAGAAATTACAGAGGGGTTTGAACGTTCATCGCTTTATTATAGAGAAAATAATATATTTAGGATAGAATTCCCTCCAATATTATTTATAATAAAAAATCAGTAAAATTATAAGTAAAAAACAGTTTAAATGTCTCCCAACTTAGATTTTTTTTGAGAATACACTGCCACCTAACAGTATTATAAATCACAAAATATGGATTATTATTCATACCAGTAAAACGAAAAATTATTTTTACATTGTGTATATCACATATTAGCTTTACAATAACATTTCATAATTCAACCTTAAGTACTTCTATTTTAAGCACCCCCGTTATAAACTAAAATCCCATTAAGCTAAATAGCCTAAACCAGATCTCACCTAAGCCTATAGATTTATAACCATTATTAGAATGATTCGTATCACTTCCCTACGTCAATAAATTTTTATATTAATATTTAAAGTGGGAAATAAATTAGTTTCATTAAAGAATAAATTTACATTAGTTATTACCATTCTGCTACTTCTTCTTTGGGGATTCCTTAAAGATCTGAAGAATGAACAATTAAAAATTGCACAAGGTCATATAACAGCTATAGAATTACAAAAAAAGGCTTTGTCTTTAATAAGAAGTACCCATCCTCAATCTTCTGTTAATATCAAACAAGCTCTTGAATTGATCAATCTTTCAGGAATTAACAATTCAAATTATTTAAATACACATGTTAATATCCAGCGAAGCACACATACATTAGTTAATGTATTAAAATCATATAAAGAACCTTCAATCAGTAAAAATGAGTTCAGCAAGCTTATCACACAGGAGATAAAAGCATATGAAGATCTTGAAAAGCTGATAGAAAGTAAGAGCAATGCTATTGAACAACAACATATTTTATACAGCTGCATAATACTTATATGCGTACTTGCATCTCTGTGCATACTGATATACAATTACAACAAAACCGTTTCAACCCCTATTAACAAAATTCTAAAATCAGTCTCATCATTAAAGACCGGTAATATCAGTTGTGAAATAGATTATCACAGTGACGACAAGCTTGGAGAAATCACAAAGTGTATAAATACCATTATACATAACCAAAAAGAGCTAGCTGTCTTCGCTGAAAATATAGGAGATGGAAATGTCAACTACAAATATAGACTTCTGGGAGATCATGATAAACTTGGCAGTTCATTGACAAACATGGCCCAAAGATTATCAAATGTAACTGAGGAAGAAAGAAAAAGAAACTGGACTACTGAAGGACTGGCAAAATTCTCTGACGTATTAAGAGCGCATAATGACAATCTGGAAGATCTTTGTATACATGGACTCCACAGCCTGATAAAATACACAAGGGCAAACCAGGGAAAAATTTACATTGTGAATGAAGAAGCACAAGATATACGTTTGAAGCTCAAAGCTACCTATGCATGGGATCGTAAGAAAAACATTCAAGAAGATATTGATCTTGGAGAAGGGCTTATAGGACAAGCTGCTATGGAACTGGAAACCATTTATCTGACAGATATTCCAGAAGATTATATCAAAATAACATCAGGACTGGGAGAATCAAATCCAGGCTCCATACTTATTCTACCATTAAAAAGTAACGACACGCTTTGCGGTATTATAGAAATGGCATACTTCGAAGAATTAAAACCATTTGAAATCGAATTTTCCGAAAAAGCCGGCGACGCAATTGCTTCATCTATAGCAAGCGCAAGAATTAATGAGAAAACCAGATTGCTTCTTGATGAATCCAGGCTATTGGCTAAAAATCTTCAGTCACAGGAAGAAGAGCTAAGGCAAAATACCGAAGAGCTCAGAGCTACACAGGAAAATCTTCACATAAAATTGGAAGACGCAAAAGAAGAGATGAGACAGCAAATTATCGATATTGAATCAGAAAAAAACAAAAACATATCTATACTGGAAGGTTGTGTCGATGGAGTGATCACATTTGACCAGGAAGGGAAGATAGAGTTCTTCAACAAATCTGCTGAAGCAATCTGGAATGTCTCAAGAGAGAACGTATTGAATAAAAATATCAGAGAGTTGATTAAGATGGAGTTAAAAATAACCGATACTGACATGTATTGGGAATACTTCAATGACCAACAAAGAAAAGTTCTTGATATCAGAAGTGAGATTAACATATTTAATAATAACCATGAAGAATCAGCTGTGCTTATTACTATATCTAAATCAAAATATAAAAACCAGTACCTGTTTACCGCATTTGTTCAGAGTATATCAGTTGAGTTATTCTAATCTGCAGGCATGAAAGAGCAATACAAGTCCGAAGAACAGTATATACAACTGACTGAAGTAGTTAATAAAAAGATTAGACTTTTAGTTGAACAAATTTCCAGTGACTTTAAAAATATTGTTTCATTCATTAAAGGATATCCTATGCATGAAGACTGGAAAAATCATTACGAGCCAAATATCTCTTCCGATGAAGTCATTAGCAGCATAACAACTAATCTTCAATATCAGGACATCCTCTCCCAACGCCTTGACCATATAATCATGATCAATGTATTAATCATTCAGGAACTAAAAAATACTGAAAGTGCAAATGGTGGGACTGCAGAGCTGAAAATACATTCAAACAAAATAACTGAAGTGAATATAAGACAACTTGAAGGTGCTTATAATGAATACATATCCATCTGCTCCGCCCTTAGAAAGGATCTTGACAAATTTGAGAAGCAAAACAGGCTAAATAACTCTAATGTATTTAGGTCTTTTATTCCATTTAATAATTCCCTTAGCATAGGAACATTGGTTTCTAAGATAACCCAAAATATGGAAGTAATGGCATCTATAAATTTTGAAGTCTCAGATTCAAGTCAATCTATTGACCAGGCCGCAATGAGAGTCCAATCTATTTATACCATGCAATCTGAAAGAGACGTCTTATATGCATGCATTCCTGATATGCAGGAGAAATACAGAATTAGTTACAACAATGATAATGACATTTTTTTTTAACACTCTATGAAAAGTTTTGCAATAAAGATAAACGAAAAGAAAAATAATACCGAGATACTGCTTAGCGGCAACCTTACTGTTAGCAACTCTGAGAGTATCTATCAAAAGATTTTAGGCACCGTAACAACTTCAAAAAAAATATCCATTCATCTCAATAATATTGAGAACATAGACCTTACACTGGTACAAATCCTTTATTCGGTAAAAAGAACAATTTTAAAAGAAGGTAAAGAACTCACTACTACTGCAAACCTTCCTAAAGACCTTTCCTTATTATTGGATAGAAATGGCTTTAAAAATCTCTTAAGTAAATCCTAGATGATCTAATATATGACAAAAACAATACTAATCGCAGATGACTCAGAAAGCATGAGGGATGTTGTTAGTTATACGCTGGTAAATGCCGGATATAAAGTTCTGGCAGGATCTGATGGAAAAGATGCAATGAAGTATCTTGATGGCAGTCCTATAGACCTGGTTGTAACAGACCTTCACATGCCCAATATGGATGGAATAGAATTGATAAAAAATATCAGATCCAATCCTGTATACCAATATGTTCCGATTATCTTTTTAACAACAGAGTCCCAGCAAAATAAAAAAGATGAGGCAAAAGCCGCAGGTGCCACAGGATGGATAGTAAAACCATTTGTACCGGAAAAGTTATTAGCTACCATTCAAAAAATAATCCGATAATTTATCATGGACCAGTTTAGAAGGAAATTTCTGGAAGAAGCAAGTGATCTGCTTGAACAACTGGAGAAAATTTTACTCAAAATTGAAAATGAAGATGCCATTACCACTCATGTTGAAGAAATATTCAGAGTTATGCACACTCTGAAGGGAAACAGTTCAATGTTTGGTTTTGAGGCAGTCAGTGAATTTACCCATTATCTTGAAAACATCTATGACGATATAAGAAAAGATGAATTAGAGTTGTCTTCTCAGATCATATCGGTTACGCTTTCATCTGTGGATCATTTGAGAAGTATCCTACAAGACGAAAACCTTGAAGGGGCTTCAAATAAAGTAAACCATGAAAACATGATGAAAGCAATAAAAGAGCTTTCATCCATATCCAATACCCCCAATAATTCAAGTGAAGAGCCAAAAGTTAATAAATCTCAGGAAGGTGCGTCAACATGGTATGTAAAGTTTAAACCTGCAAAAGATATATTTCATTCAGGAAGTAATCCATTGTACTTTATAGATGATTTATCCCAACTCGGAATCATTCTCACTATTGCTGATCTATCAGATGTACCTGAATTGCCGGAATTAGACCCAAATGCATGTTACGTTACATGGTACAATTTTATTTACACAAAAAATGAAGATGATATCCGGGATATATTTCTATTTGCCGATGCTCAATCGGAACTTGTGGTAGAGAAGATAAGCGAAAATAATTTAATAAACTCTCCAAATTTTTCCGATGACCTTAAGGAAGCATCTTTATCCGATAATATAGGTATTTCTATAAAGACTCTGCTTGATAAATATAGTATTATTTCACCTGAAGAACCTATACAGGAAAATGACTTACCAAGAAATAGTAGCAAGATGGAAAGTGCTATTTCTTCAATAAGAGTTTCTTCAAATAAGGTAGATGAAATGATGAGCCTCGTGAGCGAACTGGTAACAGCCCAGGCAAGACTTAATGTACTCACGCAAAATACTACTGACAATAAAGTATCGGAAATAACAGAGAGTATTGAAAAAATAACAAGGAGAATAAGAGACAATAGTTTTTCTATTTGTCTTGTGCCATTTGAAACTATAGTTGTCAGATTTCAAAGGCTCATAAGGGATCTTTCAACCCAGCTAAATAAAAATGTTAAATTAATTACAGAAGGTACTGATACAGAGCTAGACAAAAACATCATAGAAAATCTGTCAGATCCGATATTACACATTCTTCGTAACTGCCTTGATCATGGAATCGAATCAAAGGAAGAGAGGATCGCTAGCGGAAAGCAGGCCCAGGGAACTATACTGCTCAAAGCATTCTATACTGGCTCAAATGTCAATATTCAGATAACAGATGATGGTAAGGGAATAGACTTCACAAGGGTTAAAAAAAAGGCAGAAGAAAAAAAATCTTATTCCTAAAGATGCATCCCTTACTGAAAAGGAAATTTTAAATCTGATTTTCCTTCCAGGTTTTTCAACTGCAGAAAAAGTTACAGAAATCTCAGGAAGAGGAGTAGGCATGGATGTTGTCAAAAGACAGATCTCTGACTTAAGAGGAGAAGTAGATTTAATTTCGATGCCAGGAAAAGGTACAACCCTTACGATAAAACTCCCCCTGACATTATCAATCATCGATGGACTGCTGGTAAGAATTTCCGACACTCATTATATAATTCCGTTAGGCGTAATTGAGAAATGCTATGAAGTAACCCAAGAATATATTGAAGATGCGTTTGATGACTTGTTAGTTCTTGATGGAGAAAGACAACCCTTCATTAATCTTCGCACAGAATTTTGTGATACCTCTATCCCACCCGACTTACAGCAGATAGTAATGGTAAAATCTGATGATAAAAAAATAGGCCTTACCATTGATGCAATAGTGGGTCAATATCAAGCAGTGTTAAAACCACTTGGCAAACTCTATAAAAACATTGAGATCATCTCAGGAGCAAGCATCCTTGGAGACGGCACTGTTGCTTTGGTTCTGGACACAAATAAAATAATTAAAGAATATTCTAATTCAAAAATGATAGTTACAACATGAAGGAGGAAATAAATGACAACATCCATTCTTATTTGACCTTCAAGCTTGGTAAAGAATCATTTGCGGCTAATGTCGGAAAGGTTCTTGAAATACTTGAAGTCCAACACATAACAAAGGTTCCCAAATCTCCAGAATACATGACAGGGGTCATTAATCTTAGAGGAAATGTACTACCAGTTATTGATACAAGAATTAAATTCGGTTTATCCCAAACAGAATGTACTGTAAATACGTGCATTATAGTTATTAATGTTGAGATGAATTCTGAGAGCATTATAGTTGGAGCTATGGTAGACTCAGTACAGGAGGTACTTGAAATTCAAGAATCACAAATTCAGCCATCTCCAAGCATCGGTAGTAAATATAAGGCAGAGTTTCTTGATGGCATGATTAAGTACCATGACGAATTTATAATGCTGCTTAATATAGATAAAGTCTTTTCAGCAGATGAACTGATCATAGTCAAAGATTCTTTAATCAGCTAATTTTTAAAATACAAAAACTAACCACAAACTTTTAATTAGAAAAATAATGAACTTAACAATAAAAGGAAGGCTGATTTTAGCTTTCTCAATTCTAATTGCTATTGCTGCATACATGTTTTATATAGGAAATTCAGTTGCTTTTGAACTCAATAAAAGTGTAACCACCTTAGTAGAAATAAACTCTAAAAGACTTGCGCATTCATTAAAAGTAAGTGAAGACCTGCAATTTATCGGAAAGAGGGAAAAAGCACTTATCATTTCCAGAGATCGTGCAGAACTCACCAAAATCCATCAGGAAATTATTGACAGGCAAGTTGAAATGAAAAGTAGATTTGCAGACCTCAGGTCTTTGGCTGATTCTAAAGGACAAGAAATCCTTGACAGTTATGATGCGAAATGGAATGAGTACCTGGATGCTTTTGATGACTTCAAACGACTTGCTATTGACATCAACACAGATTCATCCAAGGCCGCGTCATCAAGTCTATCTGATAACAAACTCACTCCATTATTTGTAGAATGCAGAGCCATCATATACAGGATAGTAAAGAAAAATGAAGGGGAACTTTCACTTGCCGCAAAAGAGAATGCAGAACTTTACGCTGAATCCCAAAAAAACATGATCATCTCTCTGATTGTTGCAGTAATAGGTGCCATCGGAATATCATTCTGGATTATATCTTCAATTATAAATTCTTTATCAAAAGCCAAGCTTGCTGTTAAAGAGGTTTCTGAAGGTAATCTTTTGATACAGATCGATAGCGATAATAAAGATGAGATCGGTGAAGTTCTTGAATATCTTAAAGGCATGATATCCAAATTAAAAGAGATTATAGGAAACGTACATAATGCAACTGAACAAATTGCTTCAGCAAGCCAGCAGATGAGTGCATCCTCTCAGCAGATGTCACAGGGAGCAAATGAACAGGCAGCCTCTGCAGAAGAAGTATCTTCATCAATGGAAGAAATGGCAGCTAATATTCAGCAGAACAATGAAAATGCTCAGCAGACAGAAAAGATAGCGTTGAAAGCAGCTGACGATATTCAGGAAGGAAGTACTGTAGTAAATCAGACAGTAGGTTCTATGAAAGATATAGCAAAAAAGATTTCTATCATAGAAGAAATAGCACGTCAAACCAATTTACTAGCACTGAACGCTGCAGTGGAGGCTGCAAGAGCAGGCGAACATGGAAAAGGATTTGCTGTTGTTGCAGCGGAAGTAAGAAAGCTTGCAGAAAGAAGTCAGATAGCTGCAAATGAAATCAATTCTTTATCATCTTCAAGTGTATCGATCGCTGAACGTTCGGGTAAAATTCTTGAAGAAATTGTACCTCATATTCAAAAAACATCAAGACTCGTACAAGAAATTAGTGCCGCTGGTATTGAACAGACATCAGGAGCTGATCAGGTAAATACAGCTTTACAGATGCTCAACCAGATCATTCAGCAAAATGCCGCTACCTCTGAAGAAATGGCAGCAAGCGCAGAAGAACTTGCAAGCCAGGCAGAACAATTACAAGATACAATTGCTTTCTTCCGAATAGACACCCATACCAATGGTCAAAGAAGAAAAACAACTGTCAATCGGGTTGCCCCTAACAATCATCCTTCAAATGTGAAAAGCAAAAGCAACAATGGATTTATGATAAATCTAAAAAAAGAAAACGACTCACTTGATAAGGAGTACGAAAAATTCTAATTGAGAAATCACCCCTAATTGTTGTCATACTGTTTGTTTCTTTGTTCATCCACTATTATAAAATAAAACAAAGAAGAAGTATGACAACAATTCATACCTATAATGAAAATTCTTTTTTGACTGAATAAAATTAAAAAGATGCAATTAGTGAGTAAAGGCCTTGAACATGATCAAAATTTCAGGACAACCATGTCCTCAAAGGTTTTCAGGAAATTAAGCGAATTCATAAATGCATACTGCGGTATAAAAATGCCTCCTGAAAAAAAAAATACTTCTGGAAAGCCGCCTCAATAAGAGGCTCAGACACCTGAATATGAAATCCTATGAAGAGTATTGTGATTTCTTATTCAGTGCAACCGGGAAAAGGCAAGAGCTCATTCACATGATCGATGTAGTTACAACCAATAAAACTGACTTCTTCAGAGAGTCAATGCACTTTGATTTTATACGTGAACATATATTTCCTCAGTATAAAGAAAAAAACAACAAGATATATATTTGGAGTGCAGGATGTTCTACAGGAGAAGAAGTATATACAACATGCATGGTACTTGAAGAATTAAGAGAATATTGGTCTGGGACCGATTATTCTGTTACTGGCTCAGATATCTGCTCCCAAGTTCTGGAAAAAGCAGCTTTAGCAGTTTATCCAGAAGAGAGAACAATGACTATTCCTTTAGCAATCAAAAGGAAATATTTTTTAAAAAGCAAAAGTGCGACAGATAAAACTGTTAGGATTATACCGGAACTGAGGGGAAAAACTAATTTTATAAGGTTGAATTTTATGGATGAAAGTTTTGATTTACCTAATAATTTTGACATTATCTTTTGCAGAAATGTTCTTATTTATTTTGATAACCGCACCCAGGAAAATGTATTAAAAAAACTTTGCGCTAGACTGAAGATTGGAGGCTATCTCTTTATAGGACATTCTGAATCGCTAACAAATATGAACCTGCCTTTGATTCAGGTAAAGCCAACGGTATTCAGAAAAATTTAGGTATGAACAAGAAATACCTGTATCCGGAAGAAATCTATGTGAGTAAAGAACCGACAGAGATTATAACGATTCTAGGAAGTTGCGTTTCAGTTTGTCTTTTTGATCCAGAACTGAAAACAGGTGGCATTAACCATTTCGTTTTACCGGATAGTACGAGATTTTCTAAAACCGGTCAATATGGGATTTACGCTGTTCCCGAACTCATTCAGAGAATGATTCGTATGGGTGCAAAACCTTCAGGCTTACAGGCAAAAATCTTTGGAGGTTCCATGAATAAAAACTTACTTCCTCAATTCAATGTAGGATTAAGGAATATTGCTTTGGCAAAACGAATACTTCACGAATACGAAATTCCTATCATAAAGTCCTGCGTCGGAACTCCTTTCGCCCAAAAGATCGTTTTTTATACAGCCACAGGTAACGTGCTGGTCAAGCCAATTAAAATAATCAGAAATTAAGATAATGAAAAAAACAAGAGTACTGATTGTTGATGATTCAGCTGTAATCAGACAGGTCCTAAAAGAGATTATTGACTCCGACCCTGAGCTGGAAGTACTGGCAACTGCGGGAGATCCTTATTTTGCCGTTTCAAAAATTGCGGAAGAAATTCCTGATGTAATCACGCTAGATATTGAAATGCCAAGAATGGATGGACTTACATTCCTTAAAAAAATTATGTCTCAACGTCCCATCCCGGTGGTGATTATCTCTAGTCTGACTCAGGCTGGAACAGATAGCGCAATAAAAGCGCTTGAATCAGGTGCCGTAGAAGTTTTACATAAACCTCAGTTAAACTCCAGAAGATTTTTTGAAGAGTACAAAACCAGAATCTGTGAGGTGATCAAAGCTGCCGCTAAATCAAAAGTAATCAGAAAAAAAATATTTCCTCCAGAGCTCCCAATCTCCAACTCTTTTGAAAAAATCAAAACTTCAAACAGCCTTCTTAAAACAACAGAAAAAGTCATTGCAGTAGGTGCCTCTACAGGCGGAACCGAAGCCATAAGGACCTTTCTGGAATGCTTCCCAGCTGACGCTCCGGGAATTATTATCGTCCAACACATGCCTGAGCTCTTCACCAAGTCATTTGCCACCAGGCTCAACAGCCTATGTAAAATAGATGTAAAAGAAGCAGAAAACGGAGATGGTGTTATCCGTGGCAGGGCTTTAATTGCGCCCGGAAATAAACATATGTTACTTAAGAGAAGCGGTGCTAGATATTATGTGGAACTAAAAGACGGTCCTCTTGTGAACAGACACAAGCCTTCTGTAGATATGCTGTTCAGATCAACTGCAATGAATGCTGGGAAAAACAGCATTGGTATTATTATGACTGGCATGGGTTCAGACGGAGCCAAAGGATTACTTGAAATGAAAGAAGCCGGAGCATTGACATTGGCACAAGATGAAAAAAGCTGCGTTGTTTTCGGTATGCCAAAGGAAGCAATCAAACTGAATGCTGTCGAGAAAACACTTCCCCTGGATCAGTTGGGTAATTTTGTACTAAAGCATCAGTTCTAGGAATAGATCTCTTTATTGAATCTACAGGCACTTCTAAATTATAAAGAAGTAAAAAAGCCCGTCAAAAAGACAGGCCATAAAAACACATACTCAAAACCAGAAATAGTATTATTGCTTTACTATTTTACCTGTTTCGATTGATTCCTCTGAATATATTTTATACACATAAATACCGGAATTCCAATCAGCAGTATTAATTATTACTTTATCTTCTGTCCCTGCAAGCTCACTGCTCACTATAACAGAACCTTTAATATTTACAACCTCCACCCTTCTTTTACCTCCAACAGTCGCTGGTTTCAAACCTATAGTAAAATATTCAGAAACAGGATTAGGATATACTGAACTTAGTGGTATAGATACAGTAGAAAAATCATTTACGGAGGTAAGTACGCCTACACTCCAAATCCCTAAACCCTGTGAGGTTCCAAACCATAGATTTCCATTCTTATCTCTTGCAACATCAATAACATCAGCAGACGGTAATTTAAATTCTTCATCAGCATAAATAGTTAAATCATCATTTTCTATTTTCACAACTCCAATGGTAGTAGCTACCCACAGAGTATCACCTTCTGACATAATTTTTTCAACAGATACTTCCGGAAAATCAGGATAAATTGTATTAACACTCTTCCAGACATTGCCGTCAAATACTGTAGTACCGGCATTCCGTGAAGATACCCATACCTTTATTATCAATATTTACAGATGTAAGATAGGTACTTGGAAGATGCTGAGAGTAATCTATAAACTTGACTCCATCAAATTTTCTCAGACCATTGTCATAAAGAGCTATCCAAACACTGTTATCTGAATCGACAGCAATGTCCCGAATATTTTCCTTTTCCGTTAATCCTTCCCAGTACAATTCACGAACTTCATTGGTACTATACTTAGCCATTCTGCCATCCAACGCAAGCCAAACAGAACCATCTTTACCTTTTTCAATATAATAAATTTTCTTTGAAAAGATTGCTTTTCTTACCAGTACATTGTTAGACAATGTGTATAACACATTGTCTGATGCAACCCATAAAACACCTGAGTCATCAAAAGCAATGTCTGATATTAAAATGCCATTTAAAATCGGATTATATTGATCATATTTAGTCCATTTTTCGCCATCGTACTTAACCAGCCCCCCCATTGTGTTAATCCATGCATTTCCATCTTTATCAAACAACATTTTTTCTTATACTACCGGATGGTAAACCAGAGTTGGATGTAGGTATTTTGGTAAACACTCCACTTTCAAACAAATATAACCCACCTCCTACATCTCCCCCTAAAAGTACGCCATTTTTATAGGCATGCATAGAAGTCGTTTTAAATACTCCAACCATCTTTGGATCGTAAGGATAAGTTTGCTTTAAATTTATATCATCATAATGAATAAGATCAGATTGTGTACTGACCCAAACAGCTCCATTACTGCCTTTCTCCATTGCATGTATCTCTCCCAAAACATCCACTTTTATCCATTCTTTATTTTTCAGGCAATAAAGAACCTCAGAAGTATAACTTTTATCCTGATCTTCAGGATAAAAAACTTCTTCCACTTCAACCCACAACCTGCTATCTTTATCAACTTTAAGAGAATATAGTTCCATTACATTAGGAGGGAAATCCAGAAAACTAATCTCGGTGGTAAGTACACCATTGATAAGCAGTAAAATAGACCGATTGCCAAGTATCCAGATTGAATCTCCGCTTGCGTTTATATCAATATCATCAACAAATAGAGTAGTAGAAAATTTAGTAATGGTTTGTCCGTCATACTTACTTAGTCCTTCTGCATACCTACCAAACCAGACGTTATTATCCTTGTCTGTGACTGCCGTGGTAAAATCCGGCAATGTCCCTTTCGTAAAAACTCCATTTTGATAGATATATGAATCCGTACCTTTCTTCATAGTAACCTCTCCTGAAGGAAGCAAATAAACCCCATGCACTATAGTTGTATAACTATCAAAACCAGGAGTAAGTCTGGTATAAATTATTGGAGAGTTTAATGAAGGGTGTGTTTTGACCAAACCACCAAGACCGGAAGCAAAAATAGTATCGTCTTTTACTGCAAGGGAATAAATTGGTCCATCTGCTGTATAGTGTTTCCAATCCTGAGCATGACAATAAGCTGCATACAATAATAAATATAAAACTGTAAATAATGTTTTTCTTATCATAATGGTCATTTTGATCTGTTACAACCTACACTAAAAAAAAATGTTCCGGCGAAAATTCTGTTCAACTTTTATTCTTTCTGCTCCAAATATTTCACAAGCCCAACAATGCAAAGATATCATCAGTTGTCTATGTCCTATAGAAGAAAGATAAAGTCAGGAGATCTTTTTCTTGTACTTTCAAAAAAAAAAGGCTTATCATAAGACAAGCCATTTAATAAGACATCCGTTTATACTTTTCTCACCGGAGGTATTTTCCAATTATTATTAATGATTGCCTTTTCAGGCCAGTAAAATCTAAACATAAGAATAAACTCTCCCTTCGGAGCAGGCAGCCAATTGCTTTCCTTTTCTTTTCCAGGATGTTCCTGCTGAATATATAAATCCAAAGACCCATCTTTATTAAAATTGAAATCGAATCGCGAACTAAGTGTATACCGATTCAATTCATTATCTACGAAAAAGTAACCTGAATCATACATTGTAAGAGACCAGAAACCTTTTACTGGAGGTATTTGATCTTTCTCAAAATGAATCACATATTTATTGCTTCCATTTAAAGGTCGTCCATTCTCATCTGTTTTTCCGACCGGATAAATAGCGTCTTCTGGTCTGTTGGCCCCCAAGCCTACTGCAGTCACTAAAGCCCTTAAAAGATATTGTGTTCCATATTCACCGGTATGTTTGGTAACAGACCAACCATCAATTAATTGAGTTGCATCTTTAAGATATCCTGATATCTCTTTCTGAGCTTCGGAGGCAATTCCGCTTAATTCCACTTTTGATATACCTTCCAGATCATTTATATTAAACTCACCTCCCTGACTGAGCCCCAACTGAGACATCTTTTTTATCATAGAAGTATCATCTTTTGATGGAGGATTATTCAAAAGCATTTTTATAAAAATACTGAAATACTCCTGCAAAGAAAGCTCCTCAACCTGATCTCTGACTGCTTTTGTCATATCGATTGTAGAATCAACTTTGCCTAAAGGAGCTTTATATTGTTTACCATAAAAACTTAAAGGTGTTAATAATAACTCATCCTGCAGTTTATGAACTTGCCTGACATCTTCTTCACTGCCACTGCAATATATTCGTCCTAATATCCATACTATATTGGTAGATGCCTTTATCTCTTCTGCATCTGCAGGTAATTCACCCTTCCAGTCAGGACCGGTGATAGCATAAGTATGTGGCTCCGTTCCTGTAGTCCTTGTACCAGGAACTGCAAATACATTTGTCCATGCGCTTAACATTGGCAACATGAAATAACGACCGTTAAAATCAGGAACCTTTAAGATATAAGGCTCATTGGAAAGATCTAGCCAGGCTAATGTATAAAGCGTATCTGCATTGGGGGCAGTTACTTCCTTATCTTCTGAGGGCGGATACATTCTCAATTTTGCAAATTGCCCCATAGGTGCAAATTTTCCGGTTGATGTTTCCGTATTGGTCATTATTCTTCTTGTCATCTCCATGGTGACAAGAGGGTAAGCATATATGTATAAATCTTTGATAAGATCCTTACTCGTCTCAGCAAGCCTTGCTTTTTCTACCTGAGCTACTTCATTCATCTTCCCTTTCATCTCTTTAGCTCGAATTTTGCTACACCTTATAACAGAAGGCCAAAAAATGTTGTTCCGGGAACTTTTCTGAATTATACAAAGGCAACTGACTTTCCCTTATATTTGTTAAAATTTTAAGTTATAAGATTAGTTATTTAATTCCATATTAAAACCATAAAGTACATTGATATAATTATCCAGATGAGAAGACAACAATTGACGATAAAAATACTTGAATAAAAATTTATAAAATCAATAACTTTCACTCTATATCCCTCTCTTTGAAGAGAGGGATATAGAGTGAAATCTTTTATTGAATCAATACTTATTCAGAATCTTTTATTAGAATTCCTTCCACATTTCATAAATAAAACCTGATTTTTATAATTACAACTAGGTGTAACAAAAACCAAACTTATAATGATGATAGACAATTATCTTACAATCTGCCCCTGTAATCTAGTAGCGGTTTGCAGCTCTTCATTTATAAGAGGCAAGTGTTTATTGGCATAATTTATAATCTCCTGCCCTTCACCCGAATTGATTTGTATTGTAAAAATATCCCTGGCATATTGATGATCTGCTATTATCGTAGAGATTAGTAAATCATCATATGCTGATCCTGTCATAAACTGCAATTGTTGCTCCAGAGCTCTATGCACAGAATCAGGCTGCTGGGGAAGCAAAACACTATTCTGCAAGGCAATAGCATTAAGTTCTGTTTGAGCCAGAGTACGCTCATTAACCATAGATGCTCCAAAAAGCCTGATACTATCGGTAGATGCATTTGCTAATGCCAGACGCCCTAAATTTATTTCTGCCAGATTAAATAAAGTTGCATTTCTCATAAAAGCAGTATCTGCAACAGATAATGTCTGAACGTGCTGAGGAGGAGCACTAACATTATCATCATCCTTACAACCTAATAGTGAGCTTAGAGATAAGATCAAAAATATACTTATTATTTGAGGAAAGTTTATTCCTTTTGTGAAGTAATCTACCAAATGAAGTTTATTCTTTTCCATAATCTTGTGTTAATATTTTACATAACCCCAAACTTTATTTATGTTCAAAAAGAATAATAACATTAAACCAAAAACCAACTGATATCATAGTTGGATTTTGGTTTATATAAAAAATAATGAGATCAGTATTACAACTTATTTGAACTTGAGGTTTTATCCTTTTTATAAGTACTCCATTGATTTTCACCCTTAGGAATTGCTTGTCTGATTTCATGGCTTCTTTTCTTACCTAACTCTTTACTTGCTATCTCCACAGACTCCTGAGTTGCATCTGTACCTTTGATTGGTTGCTTAAGCAATCCTTCTGTTTCATTAACATGCTTTACAGGATCATCAACATACTGCCAGGTCTCAGCCAGTCCGGTAGATTTTCCTTCATTCCAAGGACCTTTCACTGTAGCTCCGTTTGACATATTAAAATAAACATTGCTGAATCTTGGATCACCTTGTAAAACTCCCGGAGGAAAGTTGGGTTTTATAGTTTCAAGAGCTGCTTCAAACATCTGCATATGTGCAATTTCTCTTGTCATTAAAAATTTCAGAGTTTCTTTTACATAAGGATCATCCGTAAACTGCATCAGATATTCATATACAATTTTGGCTCTTGATTCTGCGGCTATATCTGAACGTAAGTCTACCGTAAGGTCTCCGTTAGCTTCCACAAAAGCGCCTGACCATGGAACTCCCTGACAATTAGTTACAGCAGGGCCCCCGCCTGTAAGCACTCCAAATTGAGGCGCTGTTGTAGCCTGATGAATAAGATTTTCCTTTGCAGATTTCCCCATCAGCATTTCCATAATTTCTGACTTATCAGCTGCTTCTTTTAATTGGCCGTTTACACCATTAAGCAACATTTGGATGGTAGCTCCTACAATTTCCAAATGGCTTAACTCTTCTGTAGCAATATCCATCAACAAGTCATATTTCTCAGGATAAGCCTGTCTGACAGAAAATGCCTGAGTAAAATACTGCATTGCAGCTTTAAGTTCGCCATTGGCACCTCCGAATTGTTCAAGAAGAAGTGTGGCAAATTGAGGATCAGCCTTAGAAACCCTGGCATTAAATTGTAAATCTTTAATGTGATGAAACATACTTTATAATAGTTATGGTTAGATATAATTATTTAAAAAGAATGGGCCAAACTGGAGAGTATCAGAAATGTTAGAATAGAATGACATTTTTTGAAGAGTTTTTTTATAATAAAATAACTTAATTATGCTCCTCTTTTAAATTTCTCTTTTGTAAATAATATAACCTGTAACTTTATTAATGTTTAAAAAAAATTTAATAAAGCCCCCTGTGTCTATTCGCTAACCATTATAGCTTCAGCTCCCCCTCTTCGTTATATAAGCATATCGCCTCTTAATAAGCTCCATAGATTGATAATGAACTTCATTAAACTGACAATAGTTGATTTTGGAAGGAATCTAATTATTAAAAGAAAATAGATATGGGAGACCAAAAAAATATTAAGAAAGATCCTGCGGGAGAAGAGCCCCTTCCTTCAATTGTCCTTATCCATGGTGCCTTTGTGGATGGATCTGGGTGGGAGGCTGTTTATAAGAAGCTAAAAAGTAAAGGATATAAAGTAGCAATTGTCCAAAATCCCACTATTTCCCTTGAAGGTGATGTTGCAGCCACGAAAAGGATTATTGCAGAACAGCAAGAACCTGTAATTCTTGTAGGCCACTCGTATGGTGGAGCTGTGATTACAGAAGCCGGAAACGACCCAAAAGTTGCAGGACTCGTTTATATTAATGCCTTTGCCCTTGACAAAGGAGAATCTGTTGCAGCTCTTACCAAAGAGCCTATTCCTGGAGCTCCGGTTCCACCACAACTGCCTCCAAAGGATGGCTTTGTTCTGCTTGACAAGGAAAAGTTCCCGGAAGCATTTGCGGCTGATGTAGATCCTGATAAAGCGAAATTTATGGCGGAGTCTCAGGTACCCTGGGGAATAGATGCAGTAAACGGCGTGATTAGCGAGGCTTCATGGAAAAACAAACCCAGCTGGTACCTTATCGGAACTGAGGACAGGATGGTTCCACCGGAAGCACAGCATTCTATGGCAAAACGTGCGGGAGCCATTTCGGTGGAAGCAGCAGGGAGTCATGCAATTTTTGTATCCAATCCTGAAGCTGTTATATCTATCATCGAAAAGGCAGCGAAGGCTGTTGCAGAAGAAGTGCTTATTAAATAGACAGATAACATTTCAGTAAAGTTATAAAGCAAGTTAAATCAACTTGCTTTTAATTTTTAGTTGCTAACATACAATTTTAAACGTACTACCTGCTGATCCCACTAATAATAGAATGATTTATCCTTCTTAGATATTTGAACTTTATTATCGCCCGGATAAAATCCATCCATAAGTGGTAATTTTGCAGGCTTGACAACAAAGCTGAATTCTTCCTTCTTATCTTCACCTTCGTCCTCTGCTTCTTCCTCGCACGGCCATTCTTCAATTGTAGCTTCAATTTTACCTGTTGACAAATTGTAATCAAAAGTATTTAAGTTACATGCAGGTTCTCCATATCTTATGGTAGTACCGATTAAGTACCATTCCCCTTTCTGAAATCGGTATCTATGAGTATAAAACCATTTATACCGACCTCCTCCTGAATGATAGATTGCAATACACCCCTTCTCTACAGTAACGCCTTCGAAAGGATCTCCCATGGGGCCTCCATGTTGACTAGGCAAAACAGCTCCACTACTCGAATGCCATAACTTCCACTGTTTTCCGCTAAGCTTGAATATCTCTATGTTTCTTATAGTCCCCATGTCTCCCTCCTCTCCCGTATCATAAACTACAACTTTTTCATTAATAGAATCTTTATCAAGATCTCCCTGAGCCTCAGCTAGTATCTTATAAACTCTGACATTCTCCTCTTTAAAAAGTTCTCTAAGGTCTTTTAATCCCCCTATAGGAGTTAGCAGAAGAAATGAAATGCACGTTAAGATTATCTTCATTTTTTTTAATTAATATTACTTTTAGATATTTTGATTGATTTTATATGTATTTTAACAGAGAAGATTAAAAATACTTTCAGGGAAAATAATATACAAGTTTGGGTAAATTTTAAAAAGACAATACCATTGAAAAGCCTTATTTACATATTCGTTTTTGCTTTTACCTTTACAGCCTGCACTCCTATTGATCAAATAAACAATGAACCTCAAGTAGATCTTACTGATAGAATTAATTCCGATACATCTGAGTCAACCATAGAGAACAATATAACTCAAAATGAAATAATTCCTGGTGATTCACTAATAGGATTTAACGATTCCCTGTTTGTTGATTTGAACCCGGACCTGGTTGAAATATCCGAAGATGATTTCGAATACTTCAAATATAATTACAAAGGAACCTGCGTCATGGAACCTGGTGGTTTCATACGTGGCTCCGGACTATCCTTTACTAACAATTGTGACGAAATTTGTGAAGCATACTTAGTCGAAAAAGAAACCGGGAGAAGGCTGTATTTGCCTTCGGGATATGATGCAGGAATAACAGACATCCTGATTTCTTCAACATGCGATCAACTGATAGTTTGTTCTTCTTTTGACGGCCCTGATTATGTGAATTATTATCGGCACAGAGCAGAGTTATTTGTATTTAATATAGCCCTGGGAAATGGAATTAACGGAATAACTCCGGCTTATAAACACTATGCCACTGACTGGTCTATTTCCGATATGATATGGGTAAGCGATAAGGCAATTGCTTTAAAAACTTACGAAGACGACAGTTATGGCGACAATAGTCATTTACGATATAAATATTACAAATTAAACCTAATCCCTAACCTCTCTTCAGATACAGAACAGGAATCTGATCAATATTAAAATTCGATTGTCCACTCCTTCCTAATCAGATAAGATCTTACAATGTTATTCTCATAAACTATTCAAAGTAGAACCGGTTAACAACCATAATTCTAAAATAACATAAAAATAGATATTATGTGGATCGGTTCAATCAGACTAGTAGTAGAAACAGCAAACTCTCAAAATGCGGGAACAGACAATCTAGTACAAGCTTCGATATTGAGAGACGGTAAAGAACTTCGATTGCTGAACCTAGACTATCCAACTGAGGACGATCTGGAGCGCGGTGCCATTCGCAACTATGATTATATAGGACCAACAAAATTACCAAGGCGAAATGACAAAACGCCTGAACTTCCTTCAGGCGTCGGTCAGGATCCAATGCCTTATCCAGGTTATGGATTTGAATTCTCTAACGGCTTAAGTGGGCACCTGACCATTCAGCTGCGCATTCGGGGTGATGATATGTGGGTAAAGGACAACGTGGATTTGTATGTCAGAAGAATTCATAAAAAAGCCACTAGTTTCGATACGCTCACCTGGGCTGAAGATTCCGACTGGACGTATATAGCTACCTGGAACCGGGATATAGCGTTAAGCACAGATAACAGTGAAGGTGTCACTATTTTAAATCTTAATCTGATATAACTTTTTACCTATCCCCTCAGATGTTTTTTTAAAGACATCTGGGGATTCAAACATGCAAGCCTCACATTTTCCCATTTAAAAAAACATCACTGGAAATGACCAGGAATACAATAAATAATCTCCCCACTTTCCAGGAGCCATCTTTTCTGATTCACTTAAAATAAATCTATACCTTTTTAATGGCATTACAACACTTTTAGCATATAAGCTAGCTACTCATTTCAACTATCTAAAATATCATTTATAAACTTTTACTTCTATCCATGAGACATCTCATTCATCTATCTATTCTCTTTTTTTCTTAATAAACCATTATCTCCTTAGCACAAATGCAAACCATATCCGGAAAAAAGATTTCAGTCTCCCTATGGCCCCTTATATGTTCATGCCGGAAATAATCATGGGTTTGAAGCAGCCTTCATGATGCATACAAATGCAAAACTGCATATGTATTTTTCACCAATTGTGATAAGGGAATAAACTTTGACAAAAACTTGCAGGCTTTAATCCTTGAAGGAAACTGAAATCACCTCCAAAGAGAATATACTAAGATACATTTCCCCTACCAATCAATAATAATTGGTAGAGAAAATGGATGGACTACATAAAAAACGATTTAAGAAACACTTCTCTGAAACAATAAGCTCTATTGAAAACCAAGAGTATACTATTACAGAACAATTCATCTTACATTTCCACCATGGACAAGAGCAATGCCATGGCACAGAGATAGATTATCTTAAGAATAAGATCTTGCATATACTTTCTGACTTCTAATAAGGTTAATTTTCCCCTTTTATCCGCAACCTTCAATAACTATAAAAGTTTTGCCATGAGTGCCCCATGTACAACTATAATACACATAACTATATCCCGAGGTAGCAGTATTCTGGAAAAAAATCAAAAACTATTCAACTCGATACAAACCAATTGCTATCTTAGGATATACAATTGACCCTAAATGATAAAAAAAAGATTATTATTTAGGCTTTCATACTGTTAATTAACTTTATGACTCTAACCCTAATTAGTTAAATTTTTAATCGACATTCCAAATGAAGTACTTATATTTTTTTATATCCCTTTTGTCAATACCCCTACATGGAACAGGACAGAATTTAGTGCCTAATCCAGGCTTTGAAGAAATCTTTCAATGCCCTCAAACCTTCAACAATAACATCTCCAATAAGAAAATTGCCCCTCACTGGAATTCTCCAAGTAACGGAACGCCTGACCTCTATAACAAGTGTAGCAAAGGTGAAATGGGCACACATAATTTAACCGGTGTAACTGAGCCGTATAAAGGTGATGGATTTGCTGGACTTATCCTATGGGAGGGGAACAACGGTTTCCGTGAATATCTTCAGGTAAGACTTCTGCAACCATTACAAAAAGGAGAACTATATAATATCTCTTTCAGGTACAAATTAGCCTCCTATTCCCAATATAGCATTGACAGAATAGGATTCTCACTTCAGGATACGAATACTTTGTATAAATATTCCCATAACATTCCACATGCGACTTATGAGAGAATAAAGGACAAAGCTTTCGACCCTCAATCAGGATCATGGGAACTACTCGAAATGGAGTATGTAGCTAAAGGGAATGAAAAATACCTGACCATAGGAAACTTCAGCGACAACAAAAATACTAAATCATTTAGCCTGGCAAATATTAACACATCAGAACCCTTACTGAAAACCTCCGCCTATTATTATATAGATGAGGTATATATAAGTCCAAAATATATATCAACTCAAAAATCAACTGATCAGCTAAGCTCTGAAATGGAAATCATACCAAATCCAGGAGTTTATGTTTTCCAAAATGTACAGTTTAATTATGATAGCCATATACTTCTCCCTGTTTCCTATGAAGACTTGGATATAGTTGTGCTTACAATGGAAAATCATCCAAACTGGACAATAACAATTATTGGATACACAGACAGCAATGGTTCTACTAAATACAATCTTGATTTATCTGCTAAGAGAGCTGAGACTGTTAAAGATTACCTCGTTTCAAAAGGTATAAATCCCAAACGGATTCAATCCTACGGTCTGGGAAAAACAAAACCTTTAACTTTTGAAAATGATGAAGAGAGCCAAAAGAAAAACAGAAGAGTAGAGTTTATTTTTATTGAAAATAAAACGCCTAAATCTCAGAATTGAAACAATCAACATATTATAATTACACAATAACACATTTCAACTACTTTGATTTAACTTCAATATTAAGTCTTTTAGATCCTGCTTTACCATTTATGGACAATCCATGTATCTGTATTGTATAGGTTCCCTTTTGATCTGACGTATAAAAATAAACAGAACCTTCTTTATTTCCAGTCAGCTTTATATCAGAAGACCAGAACAATTGATTTCTAAAATCAGGAATTCGGCTATTCACATCTTCAGGATTCGAATAAACAGGTGAATAGAACTCTCTCTTCATTTGAAGACCTTCGTATTCTATCACCAGAGACTTAGGGTCTAGTTCAAAACCTCCAAGGTCTCCTTTATAAGTATAATAACTTATGATACCAGGAGTATTTAATGCTCCATGAAAATATCTCCTTGCGACTATCTCAAGCTTTTCAATTTTCTTAGGATCAAATGCAAGCACCTTCTCAATGTTAAATACCGGAACACCATCAATAAGCATTAATGGCGAATCATCAAAAACTTTCTTAGAAAGGTTATTACTTACCAAAAAATAAAAACCCTCTTTCTTTTTTCGAAGGAAAACTTCAGGGACAAATTCTCTGATTACATCTTCCATCTTAGGAAATCTTGTATAATCATCAAGAAAATATATCTTATCTGCTACTCCATAGAATGGCCTCTCTGAGGTAAACGTTTGTTTTGAATCCTGCTTTTTATTATACACCTTAACTATACTGGAATTAACTCTTCTATCCTGAACACTTTCTCTACAGGCATCAGAGAGCAATAAAGGCTTGGATTTATATTCTGCAACCTCTTCAGAAAAGCAATTATAAAGTTCTATTGAAGGTGCGGAACTTTGAAGAGTTGTCTGAAAAACCAGATTGTTTAATCCATATAAACCTTTCAATGGAAAGGCAAATTCTCCGTTTACACTACTTCTTGTCATAGAAAAAACAACTGACTTTCCCGGACAGGACATATATAAGTTATTAAGCATACCTCTACTATTCGAATCAGTCATTCGGCCTCTTATGAAATGCCCTTCGTACTCCGGAATAAAACTTATATGAGTATTTTCAGGATTGAATACATCCTTCCAGTCGAACCTTCTCCACCCTTGTGTAAGCAATAGATTATCCAATGCCTCTGAAGTTTCTTTCTTCGATTGCTGAAAATAGTAATTCGAATTCTCTATATAGCCCTTTAAATCCGAAGAGAGCAATAAATGAGAAAAAATATCACATTTATCTTCATCTTCAAGCGTATCATTAAGAAAGACTGAAACCGAAAGACTTGCAGCATCTTCTTCAGTAAGACCTGGCCCTAAAAATCTTACTTCAACCTTTTCTCTTGATGAATAAACTTCTTTGTCAGTCTGAGCTTCCACTTGTAGTCTAGCATCCTCTGGATAATTAAAGAACAGACGTTCACAAACAGCTTTTTTTGCTTTATTAAAGATTGTAAAGCTGTTAATCCCATCTGCTAACCTTGATTTATCAACAATAAAAGATGTCTTCCCGTTTTGAAAAAAGCTTAATTCAGCGACCTGCAATGTTCCATGCTTATGGACGACCAGATAAACCGGTTCATAGCTATTCAGATTATTCTCTGATTTAATTGAAACATCAATTTTTATTTTCTCATCACCTTCATTACTTAACCTCATTCCATAACCACTTGACAAAACTTTTGGAAACACCACCCAATTTTCCTTTTGATCCTCTGAAATAATTAAGGCTTTATAATGAACGGAATCTTTGGGAGTAAAAATAAAACTACCCATTCCGAATTTTAAAGGCCTGAACTGTTCAAGAGTATCATTACGTTCATTCAAGATATAACCTTTAAAATCAACACCCTTGCCTTGTTTATCTGAAGCTTTAACAGACAATTTCGTCGGAATCCCTGCTACAAGATATCCTCCTTCCGGAAAGAACCTGATATCATATTCCGGAAGCATACTCGATGCCTCTGGGGATGCAGACTTTTTAAATACATTAATAACCTTAATAGATTGATGGAAGAAAAACTCAGGGCTATAATTCCTCATCCAATTGGTGTAAGCACGAAAGGTATAATTACCTGATTTTAATCCGTTAGTGAGGTCTATTACCCCTGCCCCTTCACCACCTATTAAACTTATCTTTTTCTGACAAACAGGCTTGTATGTGTCATCCAGAATTTCGACATAAGCCACTTTACTTAAATCTGCAGGTTTAAGGTTCTTTGCATTTACCAGATATATCTTAAACCATAATGTCTCACCTGTCATATAGACTCCACGGTCAATATGAACAAAAATCTTTTCCTGAAAATGATTTTCGCTGTATGTCTTTAAATTATTAACAATGCTTATTAAAGTATCTGATTGAGCAAAAGCATCATTATAAATTTGCAAATGCAAAATTGCCCATACAATTAAAATGATTCTGTGTTTTAGTAGCTGTTTCATGAATCTAGTTACAATTGTAAGATTATTGCGGCCAGTAATCCGGCTTTGTTTTGGTACCCTTACTTCTGCAGTCTACGCAGGTTACGTATCCATAATAAAATGTAACTTTGCCTGTTTGCAAGTCCGTTACAGATCTGACCGGCACATAACTCCCAGTCAAATACCCATAACTAGTTCCAAAATCCTCTTCAAATTCATTACAGCGATCATATTCCGATTGCAAAATATAGTTTGAAGGCAAATCCCCTCTATCAATAAAAATTCTTTTCATTGTCATATTACCTGCGCTTACATATCCCAGCACTATTTCATCTATATTGCTGACACATTTAATATTTCCTCTGAACTGAGCAGGTTGAGGATCAAAAATAGTCCCTACTGATTCTGTCATCTTTCGCAGGTTTTGCCAATATTCAAACCCTTTTTCATCAATTGCATGTTGCTTCACAAAAATGCTATACAACATCTGCAATCTGGTACTTTTTAATGTAACTTTAGTCAATGGCTGATGGACTATCTCAGTAGACTGTGGACTCTGTGGAGTACCTAGCAATATATCTCTTGATTTTGATGAGCTAAAACATTCATATATATCTTCTTCCGGTGTCCTGTAAACTTTTACAGTGTCTTTAAAAATCAACATTGACTTCATAGCAGAATGAAACTGCCATGTTTCTTCATATTCCCATCTATAGAATCGCGTTTTGCCGGATGGATCTGAAGTATTGATATACAGCTGAACACCGTCAGACTGGCCTTCCCAGATTATTTCACCTATATCCGGAGCATTTTTAACTTCCACATATTCTGAAACATAATCTTTCCCGTCAGCTTCAATCTTAAGTCTGTATTTAAGAGTTTCATTTAACTCCATTCCGTCTAAAACATAGTATCCGCTATCTTTATAGGCCAAAGTATATAATTCGTTGGAAGTACATTCAACAAGTACTTTAGCATCTGACACAAAATTATCATTGATCGGTTTAGACAAGCTGCTTGATCTTGTAAGTCTGAATGAAGTAATACCTGAGCTAATAGCTCCTTCCACTACTAAATAGTTATTTGGTGCATTGACCGCCGGAGGATTATAAGGCTCCTCACATCCTGAAAAGGTCAAAGACAGAATCAAAAGAGCAATGATGTATTTAATAATTTTCAAACCAGGCATGATTTTTAAAATCGGAAATTATATGTAATTGTAGGAATCGGTTGGCCAAATATAGAAAGCTTATACCCCTGTATCTTACCATTATCATTGTTAAAATAAACTGAATAAATGTTTTTTCTTCCGGTTAAATTATAGACAGCTATTGTCCATGAACTATGTGAAAGCTTCTTTATTTTATGATTCCCTTCAATATTCAATGAAAGATCTATTCTGAAATAATCAGGAATTCTGTGCTGATTTCTGTCTCCATAAACGATTCTTTGTCCTCCTGCCATATTATATGTTGCTATAGGAAGCGTAACAGGTCGACCTGTGCTATATGTACAATTCAATGAAGTAGAAAACCTTCTCGAGAATTTATAATTTCCTACGAATGTAAAATCATGAGGCTTATCAAAATTGGCTGGGTACCATGCTCCGTTATTCACCAATTCCCCTTGTGACGGGTCATTCATACGCAAAAAAACTCTGCTATATGTATAGCTAACCCATCCGTTTAACTTTCTGCTATTTTTTCTTAAAAGAAACTCTGCTCCATAAGAATTACCTTCTGTAGCTATTACCTCCGTTTCAACGTGATGGTTTTGAACCAACTTAGCAGCGGCTTTATAATCAAGGTAATTTTTCATCCGCTTACGGTATAATTCAACAGATGCTTCTATTGTATTTTTTTTAAGATTCTTATAAAGACCAAGTGAAATCTGATCTCCTGTGGTAGGCTTAATATTCGGATCAGAAAGTTTCCATATATCAGTAGGAGAAATAGTCGCTGTATTTGAAAGCATATGTATATACTGGCGTAATGTATTATAACCGATCTTCAAAGAAACATTTTCATTAATCATTAACCTACCGGAAAGCCTGAATTCCGGGCCAAGATATGTCTTTACATTTTTTCCTTTCTGATAAGAAATTGTATCTGACATACTATACACCGAAATTGGAAGTCCATCCTGATATACATGAATTTGTTTTGGACCTAAATAATTCAGCATTGAAAATCTTAATCCTAAATCAAACCCAAGACGTGCACTCACCTGATACTGATCTCCAAGGTATATTGCACTTTCAAGAGCTTGCTCATTCTGAATCTTGTCCTGAGCCACCAGAGACTCCACCCCCACTGGAGACATCTTTCCAGGCTGAATTTGATAATGAAGAGAAGAAAGTCCAAAAGTTAAATGGTGCTTTTCACCTAATTCGTATTTAACATCTTCTTTTAACTGTATTTGATTTATGCCGAACGCCAGCTTATAGGCATTCAATGATGTCTCTGTATTGGTGATTCCATATTGATAACCACTGGAACTTCCGGTAAACTCAGAGGACAATCTAGTACTATGATGACACTTCCACTTCAAAACAATACTCTTATTATTGTAATCAAATAAAGTAGTTTTCTTCAAATTAAACTTATCCTGGCTAAGGTAGCCGGTAAGAGATATTTCACTTTTACTACTTAATATATGATTTACAATAAAATTAATGTCATAAAAAGAAGCCTTACTTCCAGAGTATGTTGAATTCCTTAACTGACTCAACAACCAGTTAGAATAAGTAGATCTTCCTCCCAGGATAAATGAAGTCTTATTTTTAATGATAGGTCCTTCAATAGTAAGTCTCCCTGTCAGAATACCAATCCCACCTGTACCTGCAAACTTATTCATACTCCCTGATCTTGTAGTAACATCAAGGACTGAAGAAAGTCTTCCTCCAAACCTGGCAGGGATACTGCTTTTGTATAACTCCACATTTTTTACCACATCCGGATTAAATGCAGAGAAGAATCCAAATAAATGAGAAGGATTATAAATAATTGCATCATTGTATAGAATAAGGTTTTGATCAGCAGATCCTCCCCTAACATTAAATCCTGTACTCGCTTCACCTGAAGTCTTTACACCTGGCAGTGTCATTATAACACGCAGCACATCAGCCTCACCAAAAACTGTAGGTGTTTGTTTTATGGTTTTAATACTCATTTTCTCCTGCCCCATCTCGAAGCTCTTCACATTACTTTCCTTACCTGTTACCACAATTTCATCAACGTAATTCAGCTCGGGCTCCATCCGAATATCGAGAGATCCATCAGAATATAAAATTACATTTCGTCTGGTTTCCTTCATCCCAAGGCTTTTGATCCTGAAAGTATATTTCCCTTGTGGTAAATTAATTTCATAAAAGCCAGACTGATCACTCACTGCACCATCATTCCTTCCATCCACTGACAATATAACTCCACCTATAGTCGAACCTGATTGATTATCAAAAATCTTCCCTTTAAGAGTAACCTTTTCGTATTGATTATCTCCTTTTTCTCCTATCCTCAAAAATTTATTCTCAATTAAACCAGAAACATTCAAAGGTCCTTCCAGAATTTCATTTAGCCTGCTTTCAGGAACATTACTCTCCATGGCAACCTCAGGTATAATGGTTTCTACCGGAAAACCCTTACTAATAAAAATATTATTCCTATGATCAATTGAATAATAGTATTGGGTATTTCTAAAGATTACAGAAAGAACATCATCAATATGCTTTTGAGAAACATTTATATTTACATTTAAACTATCTCCCACTTCAGGTAAATAATAAAATCTGAATGAAGTATTCAATTCAATTCTTTTTACAAACTCATTAAAATTTATATTTGTAAAATCACCAGAGATTGTATCCTGATTTGAATGCTGAGCAGAAAGGTTAAGGGAAATAAAAACACTGAATAGCCAGACTGTGCCTAGTATACTGTTTCTCATTGTGTGCTCAGTTTATCAAATTTATCAACCAATAGAAGAATTGATTTTTCCCGATTGCCAGAATATTTAAAGTTGAAGGTTTTCATATACCTTGACAATTCTTTTTTATGCCCCTTCAAGGCATTCAAAATGGAAGCTTTACTTTTAACCTGAAAGTATTCATTCCCTTTGTTGATATAGTAAAAATTCTTTTCTTCAATTTCTGTTATTATGCCCCCTCCGGAATTCACTTCTTGTGTTGTTTTTTTCCTTTTCACATATACCTTTGTATTTCCGCTATAGAGAAGCTCATAAAAACCCGTTTTAGGAATGGGATGCTCAGACGAATCTTTGATAAGTTTTATAAATAGATGACCAGAAAAAGAAAACTGGCATATTTTCTCAGCAGATAATTTTAACAAATTCGATTTGTTATAATCCTCTACAATTACCTCATCTTTTATTATATCATATAAAAGCAGAACATTCTGATAATAAAAATCATCATATAAAATATTTCCAACAGAGACTCTTTCATTTTTAAAGTATGGAAATCCTTTGGTTTTACCACTCATCCCTACATAAAGAGAACCACTGTAGAGCCCAAGGTTCTCTTTTATCGCTTCTTTATACAAGCCAATAGCATTTCTCAAGTCCTCGTCATCATTACCAAAATCTGACTTAAAAACGGCTTGAGCGCCGGACTTGAAATAGATGCTGGCAAAAATCAATACCAATAGTATATCTCTTTTCATATTAAAACGACGCCTCCAATATAACCACCTGATTTACAATACAGCAAAGTATAAAAAGAGTCTTAATATTAAAAATAAACACTAATTTATTTTGTTTTAAGTAGTGCAATCCCGCCCTAGTAAAATCCATTTCGGAATAAAAAGAACTAATCTGACTTATCACCTAAATTAATATGAAACTGATTATTGATTTAAACTTATCGATATTGAGAGGTGGATACAATAACCAGAACAAGCTTACAAAGACATTTAACTTAGGTCTAAAAGTAACTATAAACTCATTAATATAAATGGATACTTTAAAAGAGATGAATTAATTCATTTCTTCTGTTGTAACTCATCAACCAGTCAATTTACATGCCCCTTAGGTAACATAAATATTATTCAACTATATAAAGATTAAAACTTTCCGGATTAGCTTACATTTGAAATTTACACTTCGAAACTGATGATTTTATGAATAAGATTTTGGGAATTCTTTCCTTATTACTTTTAGTTTGTTCCGCGGTTAAATTTCCTGAACAAATCAACAGCAGTACCAAGACAGATACCAGGCCTAACATCATTATCATACTTGCTGATGATTTGGGATTTTCTGATATAGGATGTTATGGTTCTGAAATCCCAACTCCCAATATAGATAAACTTGCCTTTGATGGATTACGAATGACTAACTTCTACAATGCCGGCCGTTGTTGTCCCTCCAGAGCATCTTTACTTACTGGTCTTTATCCCCATCAGGCTGGATTTGGAGATATGCTTCAAAACAAAGGTACATATGCCTACCAAGGCTACTTAAGTGATAGTTGTGTTACAATAGCTCAATTATTGAAACAGGCGGGTTACCACACAATCACCTCAGGAAAATGGCACGTAGGTACTGCCCAGTCAGCATTGGCACATAACAGAGGGTTTGGCAAGTCATTCTGCATGTTGAATAACGGAAGCAGCTATTTCAAAAACGGGCCGTTATATAATGACGGAAGGACTGTCACATTTATGCAAAATGGTCAGGTAATAAATAGAGATAGCAATTATTACCTCACTCAGAATATTACTGACTTTGCAATCGAAGCAATCGAAGCGCAAAAGAACAATAAAAATCCGTTCTTTTTATACTTAACTTACACAGCACCTCACTGGCCAATTCAGGCACTTGAAGAAGACATCCGATTATTCAGAGGTAAATATCTTGCAGGATGGGATACTATCAGAGAACAAAGATTTAAAAAACAGATCAAAGAAAAAATTCTGGATAAGACAGTAAAACTTTCTTCAAGGTACTATAAAATACCTCAATGGACTAATGTGACAGAAAGTGACAGAAATTTATGGGATCAGCGAATGGCTATTTATGCTGCTATGATTTACAGAATGGATAAAGGAATCGGAGAAATTCTTCAGAAGCTTCAACAGACTGGCCAAAATAAGAATACATTGATTATTTTCTTATCAGATAATGGCGGCAGCGGTGATGAAGTACAAAAGGACAACCTGGTAATTCAAAAAAACGGAACTCCCGGAACAGGTGACTATATTGATAGTTATCAAAAAAACTGGGGCAATGTAAGCAATACACCATTCTCACTCTTTAAAAAGAACATGCATGAAGGAGGTATTTCTACACCATTCATAGCCTACTATCCAGGAGTAATTAAACCCGGACAAATCAATCATTCCACAGGCCATATTATTAATATTTTACCAACCTGCATAGAACTGGCAAAAATAAAATATCCTCAAACTTTTAATGGTAAATCTCTGAAACAACCTGAAGGCAAAAGTATGATAAATATCTTTAAAGGGGCTACATCAGAAAATGATACATTATATTGGGAGCATGAAGGAAATAAAGCTATAAGAGTAGCTGATTGGAAACTTGTTTACGAACTGGAGCAAAACGAATGGGAGTTATATGATCTTAACTCTGACAGATCCGAGATCAATAATATTTCATATAAATATCCTGATAAAGTAAAACAGCTAAAAGCTGCTCATGATAAATGGTGCACTAAAGTTGGAGTAATAGACTGGACGACTATAAAATGATGATTTTTATTAATGTATTAGAAACGAAATTTTTCATGTTCTACATCTCTAAAAATTACTAGTTTTAATTTTTGTTAATGGCTATATATTATTTTATCAATAAAATACTAAATGCCTGCCTTCAAAAACAATCCAAAGACAGGCACTTTAAATTATAGGCATTACAATAGTTTTTCTAATCAGTAATCACAAGCTTTCCTGTACCAACAATGCTCCCATTTTTTTTAACCTTATAGATAAAAACTCCACTATTCATATTATTCTTAGAGAAAGAGAATGAGCCACTATTGACCTCAAAGGAGTTTACAAGATTACCTTGCATATTGAACATATCTACGACTCCATTAGTAAAACTTTCATTATAAACTACACTAACCTGAGTCCCTTCGTTTATAAAGTTGGGAGCTAATGCTGCCTTGCTTAAATCATTTATTGAAACATCTGTAAATAAATTTTATACTCTGGAAGATGAAGGAGTTATCACATGCCAAAGTTCCCTCCCATGTCGTGGATCCGTAGCAGTAAAAAACAGATCGTCAATGGCCGCCACAAGATGCTAAGGATTGGATGAATGCGTTCCACCATTGATATCTTTGAGAAATACAGTTCCTTCAGATGTTCAAGATTTCCTCTTCCTTTAAACTTTCAAAAATTATAATTATTGCATTGCTTAAAGGAATTAAGTTACCATTTTCAATCATTTAACACAATAATTTTTTTTTCTGTAAAATTATATTTTATCAATAGACTCATCCCTATAAACGATAAAGTCATCTTAAAATAGGACTTTTTCAAATAACCTTAAATTTCTTTCGGCGTAAGAGTAAATCAATAAAAGATAGAAATAACTAATAAGAAAGTAAGAGATGAGCTTCGGCAAAAAACAAGGATTTATATTAACTCTGCTTATATCTGCGTGTTTAATTCTATACTGTACTCAAAAATTATACAAGGAGACCGGAGAAAAAATAAATAAACTCCTATCAGTATCTGAAAAGGAACAAATCATTTTAGATTATCCAATAAATACCATCAGAAATCATTTCTCCGACATTAATAAAGAATTTACAGAAACGGCAGATGAAATTAGAAGCACTAGCTTTTTTATAAATGAAAATTTATTAAACACAATATCTGAAATAAAAAGTCTTAATCAAGATATAAAGAATACAATATCATCTTCAAAAGACAATAACATTCTTTTATCCGACATAGAAAACACTGAAGAATTAAAAACAAAATTTAATATCCTGTCAAGCCAGCTGCTAGAAGCTTACTCACATATCCAATTATCAGAAAATATACTTTTTGTACTTTTTGTAATCACAATCCTTTTTATTATTAGTATTTCACTGATAACATATACAAGTGGAATAAAAAAAGAAATTAACAAAATCACTAATACATTAGATATACTAGCAAAGGGGGATATAAGTAAAATTGAAACGATAGTACCTAATGAGTTTAAAAACATTCATATAACAATAAATACTATCATTGAAAATCAAGCAAATCTGGTCTCCTTTGCAGAAAGGATCGGAGATGGAAACTATCAGGTGCATTATGATAAACTTGGCGATAATGATAAAATAGGAATTGCATTACTTGGAATGTGTGACAAACTTCAAAAAGTAAACGCAGAAGAAAAGAGGAGAAACTGGGCTAATGAAGGTTTTGCAAAATTTTCTGAAATATTAAGAAATGAAAGTAATGAAAAATCACTATCCGATAAATTACTCGTAGCTCTTATAAAATATATCAATGCTAACCAAGGCACTATTTACCTTAAATATGAAGAAGGTGAAAAATATTTCCTGAAGCTTATTTCGTCCTATGCATGGGATAGAATGAAATATGAAGACAAAGAAATAGCGATGGGTGAAGGCCTAATAGGACAGGCCGCAATGGAACGAGAATATGTTTATCTAACTGACATTCCGGAAAATTTTATCCGAATAACATCAGGGCTCGGTGAAGCCCTACCCTCCAGCGTATTGATTATGCCATTATGTAATAACACAGATGTATTGGGTGTAATGGAATTTGCCTTTTTCAGAAACCTGGAAAAATATGAGATAGATTTTTTAGAAAAAATAGCAACCAGCATTGCAACAACATTATCTTCTGTAAAAACAAATGAACAAACCCTTAAATTACTTGGAGAATCAAGACAAATGACACAGGAAATGAAACTTCAGGAAGGAGAACTTATAAAGCAAGCAGAAGAACTAATGTCAAAAGAGGAGACCCTTTTAAGAAGCATGAAAGAGTTGGAAGCTGTAAAAGGTACCTTAAGCGACAAACTTGAAAAGGCAAAAGAAGAAATGAAGCAACAGATTAAGGAAATAGAAATTGAAAAACTTAAAAATGAAGGAATTCTAGAAGGTTGTGTTGATGCTGTTATAACATTTGACAAAAAAGGAACAATCGAATTCTTCAATAAGGCATCTGAAGAAATATTCGGATATAGACGCATTGAGGTATTAGGAATAAACATCAATGAATTAATCAATCTTTATATAGATGAGAATAGCGGAGACTATTCTGCATTTTATATTGAAAAAAACAACTTCAAAAAGCCAATAAACATAAGAACTGAGATCTCGGTCAAAAGCAAAACATCTGGAGAGATTCCTGCTTTAATCACTTTATCAAAGACTGTCATAGAAGGTAAATTCTACTTTACAGTCTTCATCCAAAGTATAGCCGTGGAGCTTTTCTGATTAATCATCTAATAGTACAATCCCCTTACAAATACTGAATATGTTAGAACTTGAAGAGGACAATATAATTAAGAATATTATAGAGTTACTTGAAGGAAATAAAATACAAATCCTAAAACTTCAAAAATGTTCTTCTGAATATT
The DNA here is from genome assembly GCA_024707265.1 of Sporocytophaga sp. Lineage (GTDB taxonomy): Bacteria > Bacteroidota > Bacteroidia > Cytophagales > Cytophagaceae > Sporocytophaga. Next base: position 654,345 of record JANQAB010000006.1, read on the forward strand.
TTCTATTAATAGGAAGCCTGATTAAAAATATCTCACTACATAATATTTCAGACAAAACAGTAATTATTAATCAGACTGCTATAAGCTGCATAATAAAAGACCTGCAGTATCAAGATGCTATGAGACAGAAACTTGAGCACATCGAAACAATTGACGATATGTTGCTTAAGGAACTTAAACAAAGACTTATTGGCCATGGAGGCATACTATATAGCTGTATCATTCCAGAAATAACTTCACTTAATATAGCTCAATTGAATTTGATTTTAGATGAATATAGATTGGTAGTTGACAACATACAGAAGAATTTACAAAAGCTAGAAGCACATCACATAGAAGCCACTTCAGTCAACATAACAAAACACTTAGAACTAAATCCATTGACCAATACACTGATAATGGACATTATTGAAAGGCATACTTTAATTTCTCGACTATCACTGGAGAATAATCATAAAAGAAAAAAGGACATAAAAGCAGTTGTGATAAAATTAATAAATCACTATACAATGCAAAGCGAGAGAGACGTTTTCAACCAGACATTTGAAAGAGAAATAAATAATTGCCGGGACAATCAATTTGAAAATAATCAGGAAAACAATATTGAGTTTTTTTAAGAAGAAGTATTAAAATGGAGAAGTTAGAAATAAAGACCTTTGCAAAAGACAACTCTAATATTGACATAAAAATTACAGGAGATATTTCACTAAAGCACATACAAAAACTATATAGTGAATTACAACGAATTAAAGATTCATACAAGAAATATACTATATCATATTCAGAAGTAAACAATATTGATGATGCAGGATTCCAAGTCCTATACTCCTATTTTAAGCTTTTACAAAAAAAGAAAAAAGAGATATACATAGCAGATTAATTCAATGATGAGTTGATAAAGATTTTAAACTGCGCTGGTCTTTTAGATATTCTATATCTAAAAAAATAAATAAGCTATAGATTTATACAGATATAGACAAACAAAAGAAATTATAATATTATTAAATCATGAAAAAGACGATTCTTATAGCGGATGATTCCGAGAGCGTAAGGGAAGTTGTAAGTTACACATTAATTAATGCAGGATATGAAGTGCTGATAGGAGTAGATGGTGAAGACGCATTAAAGTATCTTAATGGTAAAGAAATTCATCTGGTATTGACAGATCTACACATGCCAAAGATGGACGGTATTGCCCTTATTAAGGAAGTAAGAGCAAAGTCTGAATATAAGTTCATTCCTATTCTTCTCTTAACAACGGAATCGCTTTCTTCCAAAAAGGAAGAAGCAAAAGCAGCCGGTGCAACCGGTTGGATTGTTAAGCCTTTTGTGCCCGATAAACTTATAGAAACGATACAGAGGGTAATAAGATAATTGAAAAATTCAAGCTATATTTTTGATGAGGCAACAGGTTTAATCACAGAACTCGAACTTATAGCTTTACTTCTGAATAATAGTAAAAAAGATAAATCATTATAGAGGATATCTTAAAAAAATATGCACACCCTGAAAGTCCATTGCAAGTTCGTAATACTTACAATCGATTTAAATTTACTTAATACAAATCAATTTTATGAACGATGAAAATTTAACGACTCATTCTTACCTCTCATTTAAGCTAGTAAACTAAGTTTTGCTGTAAATGTATCGCGTGTCAAAGACGTATTACAATTAAGCAAAATTACGAAAATACCCAAATCACCTGATTATCTGTTAGGCATTATTAACTTAAGAGGTGATGCTCTTCCCATAGCCAATACAAGAATAAAATTTGGCCTTGGTGCTGTTGCTGACACAATTATTAGCTGTATAAAATGATCTTGAATCTTGAGCTAAATGGTCAAAAAAATTATGGCAGCCTTGACCGATTCCGTTTGCTAATTATTCGAAGTAAATAAACAATTAGTACTCACATAGGAAGTAAATAGAAGCCAGAATTCATTTCAGAGATGTATAATTCAAATGAAAGCTTTATCTAAAAACGGATATGAACAAGCCATTTCCATCCGGACAACTCTCTATTTTACAGGAAAATACCATACTTTGAATTCTTGATACTTACAATTCTAAATTCTTAAATAAACCGTTTATATATAACTATTAACCCTGATTATCTATGAAAATACGTCATCAACTTTTTATTGGAAACGGTCTAGTGTTGATCATGATCATCGCCCTGGCTACAGTTTCTTACAATAGCATCAATGCCCTTATTGCAACTGCAAAATGGGTAGACCATACCCATGAAGTAATCGAAAAAGCAAATTCATTAGGAAAATTATTAATCGATATGGAAACAGGAGAACGAGGCTTTTTGCTCACAGGCGAGGAAGAATATTTGGATCCATATAATGAAGGAAAGAAAAGATTTAAAACAGTGCTTAACGAAGTAAAGCAACTTGTCAACGATAATCCTGAACAAGTGGCAAGGTTTGAAGCAATTGATAATCTTGAGGCTCAATGGCATGAAAAGACTGGTAATATTGAAATCAGTACCAGAAGAAAGATTAATGAAGGAACGGCGAGTATGGACGATCTGATGGTACTGATAAATAAAAAATCCGGTAAACAAACTATGGATCAGCTACGGGATAAACTTGAGGAAATTGTTAAAATCGAAAAAGGCTTGATGGATAAAAGAACACAGGAATCAGATGAAACAGCAGCCACTTCAATATCTACTTCATTGATAGGCGCAACACTAGGATTTATTATATGCCTGGGAGTAGCAATCTGGATTGTACTTTCAATATCGAGCTCTTTAAAAATTGCAAATGAAGCGATCAAATCAGTTGCAGAAGGTGATCTTTCTTTGAAGATAGATACAAGCAAAAAAGACGAAGTAGGGGAAATGCTTAAACACCTGCAGGAAATGGTTAATAAATTAAATGAAACATTAACGTTTATCAGCACGGCTGCCGAAAGCATTAGTTCTGCTAGCAAACAAATGAGTTCTTCTTCTCAGCAGCTTTCTGAAGGAGCTACTGAACAAGCCGCTTCTGCGGAAGAAGTTTCAACTTCTATGGAACAGATGACCAGTAACATTCAGCAAAGCACTCAGAACGCACAGGAGACAGAAAAGATTTCCCTTAAGGCAACAGAAGATGTAAGTGAAGGAGGCAAATCAGTTAGCATGACCGTGATGTCAATGAAAGAAATTGCTCAGAAAATTTCAATTATTGGAGAAATTGCCAGACAAACGAATTTGTTGGCTCTTAATGCAGCTGTGGAAGCGGCAAGAGCTGGCGAGCATGGTAAAGGATTTGCTGTTGTAGCTGCAGAAGTACGAAAACTGGCTGAAAGAAGTCAGCAGGCAGCTATCGAAATAGATGCTCTTTCAAAAACCAGTGTAACAATTGCTGAAAAGTCTGGAAAAATACTAGAGCTGATTGTTCCCGATATTCAGAAAACTTCAAGGTTAATTCAGGAGATCACTGCATCCAGCAATGAGCAGAATACCGGAGCTGAGCAAGTAAATAGTTCTATTCAGCAGCTTAACAGTGTTATACAGAATAATGCTGCTACCGCTGAAGAACTGGCGGCAAGCGCTGAAGAACTGGAAGCACAAGCTGCTTCTCTAGAAGAAACCATTTCATACTTTAATCTCGGACATGACAAAGGTAAAAAGTACAACACTTCAGGGGATAATGGATATGCAAAAAAGAAGAGCTTTTCAAAACAAGCACCTACAGTTAAAAGTGGAAAACCTATAAATGGCGTAGCTATAAAACTCGACAATGGTTCGGTTTCCGACGCAGATTTTACAAAGTTTTAAATAATATAGCAGATATTGAATAGCCTGAATAATCGTTCAATATCTGCTATCCTGCCCTTTAAATATTACCAATGAAAAAATGTTTCATTATTTTAAGCCTTGCAATGGCAAGTTTAAAAGGTAATGCGCAAAATTCTTCTCCTTTTACTTTCAGGACTGAAATCACAGGTGATTTGATAAGCAATATGCACGGTAGAAGAAAAAGTGGCCACAGCTATGTGGGTAAAATAGATCTATCTTTGGGATTGTCAACTGAAAAAGCCGGATGGTTTAAAGGAGGAAAATTGTTCCTGCATGCCATTAATGCTCACGGTGGAAATCCATCTGCACGTTATGTCGGAGATATACAGCCTGTATCAAGAATAGAAGCAACAAACCGGATAAGTCTGTTTGAATTTTGGTACAGACAGGATATAAGAAAATTTTCAGTGCTTTTTGGTCAATTCGACATGAATTCTACCTTCGCAGTAAATGCTACTGCCGGTAATTTTCTAAACACCTCCTTCGGAATGTATCCTAGTATAGCATTGAATGTGCCTTTATCTATCTATCCATATGCCACACCATCTTTATATGCCAAATGGAAGCATTCCGAAAAGCTTTCATTCCAGGCAGCGGTGTTCGATGGATCTCCATTAAAGTTTCAGGATAATATTAATAACCTTAAGTGGCAAATTGATGGTAAAAAGAGATTATTCTCAACATTTGAAATTCAGATGAAAGAAATTAAGGATTCGGTAGTAAAAGGAAATTATAAAATTGGTGGATATTATCATAATGGAGATTTCAGAGACCTTTCCGATTCCTCAAATTCTGTGGATGGAAGTTACGGGATTTATGTTACTATGGACAGACTAATCATTGCTGAAAATTCTAAAGATAACCAGGGAGTAACTGCTTTTTTACAATCAGGCTCTAGTCCGGGAAAACCAATTTAGTAGATTTTTACTTCAGCACAGGGCTGATTTATACAGGTATACTACCTTCCCGTTCTAATGATATACTTGGTTTGGGATTCGTATATTCATCAATAAATAATCATCTTCATCAAGCTTATCCTATCAGTTATACTCAAAGCAGATGTTTAATAGAGTTGAATTATAAGGCACAGTTTGGGAATAACTTTATAGTTCAGCCAGACTTCCAATATATAATCAATCCTGGTGCAAATCCGGCATTTAAAAATTCGCTTGTAGGTATTTTAAGGGTATCCCTTGTTTATTAAAGTATACAAATTGCTCTTAGTAATATTATGAAGAAGTTATCAGAAGGAACTTCGATACATCATCTAATGCGAAGGTAAGTGGCGCAAGTAATGCCGAAAAAGATATAGTTTTTTTTTAACCTAACTAATATGGAAAAATTTAATATTCAAAAAAAGCTATCTGACAATAAAGAGACCATTGATATTGTAGTTAGCGGGGATCTTAGCATCAAACATTCGGAATTTTTTTCAAAGAATTGAAAGAAATAAAAAAGGTACATAAGACTTACAATATTCTTCTTATGGACATTGCCCAGATAGATATTATGTGCTTACAAGTACTTATCTCATTCATGATTTATCTCCGGAATAATGATAAAGAAGTGAACCTCAAAAAGGAGTTAAGCGAAGAAATGAATCAATTACTTCGTAATGCCGATATGCTAAGTAATTAATATAAATCAGGTAAATAAATAAATGAAAAAGACGATTCTAATAGCTGATGATTCGGAAAGCGTAAGAGAAGTAGTTTCTTTTACTTTGATAAATGCGGGATATAATGTGCTTGTAGGAGTGGACGGAGAAGATGCGATGAAGTTTTTGGATGGGAAGGAGATTCATCTTGTCATCACAGATCTTCACATGCCGAAAAAGGACGGTATTGCTTTGATTAAAGAGATCCGCGGAAAAGCCGAATACCAGTATGTGCCGATCTTATTCCTTACTACAGAGTCTCAGGTAGCGAAAAAGGATGAAGCTAAAGCAGCGGGAGCAACAGGTTGGATTGTAAAACCATTCGTTCCTGAAAAACTAATTTCCACCATTGAAAAAGTCATTAGATAATGGACAGATTTAAAGCGGTGTTCTTTGAGGAAGCCACCACACTCATAAATGAACTGGAAAGAGTTTCCCTCTTATTGCACAACAATCCTTCGGATAGTTCGATCATAGAACAGATCTTCCGCATCATGCACACGTTGAAAGGTAATAGCACAATGTTCGGCTTTTACCGGATCGGAGATTTTACACATCACTTTGAAACTCTCTATGATTATATCAGGGAAGGTAAAATGTCTGTAACGGATAATGTCCTAAACATAACATTTGCTTCTGTTGACCATTTGCGGGTACTGCTTACAGACGTAGAGCTGGAAAATTCAGTCCATAAAATCAATCATGAAAACCTGATCCGAGGTCTCATTGAGGTTCTGAACGGTACTTCTGGTGAGGAGAGTATAAAAAACAATTCTTCTGATCATAAGATAGAGAATAAAGTTTCGGATTCTCCTACTTACTGGGTGAAATTTGTTCCTAAAAAGGGGTTGGTGAGAAAAGGGACTAATGTGTTATTCCTTCTCGATGATCTGTCTCAGCTTGGCGCAACTTATACAGTTTCAAATACGGAGCGATTACCTGATTTTAAAAAACTCGATCCTGCTGATATATATATATACTGGGAAATATATGTTTCGGGAACTGTAACAGAAAACAGTATCCGGGATGTTTTCATGTTCGTAGAAGAAGACTGCGAGCTTGAAATAAGAAAGATTTCAGAAACAAACCTGCTTGATCAGGATGGTTTTTCTGCCATTGCCCGCGATGTTTCTTTAAGCATTGATGAAAAGATTTCAAAGTTTGGTGGATTGGTAACTAATTCTTCTTCTAAAAATAGAATGAAGGAAGTAAGAAGTAAGATAGAAAAAGCCAACGAGAAATCTATAGTTACCTCTAAAGACAATTCGATTTCAAGCATCAGAGTCGCTTCTGAAAAGCTGGATGAATTGATGAGTCTTGTAAGTGAGCTGGTAACTACTCAAGCAAGGTTAAATCTTGTTTCAGAACAGATTGCTTCCTCTGAACTAGTAAGTATTTCAGAAAATATTGAAAAGATCACCCGTCAGTTAAGAGATAATACTTTTAGTATATGTCTTATTCCGATTGAAAACTTATTGGTTCGATTTCAACGACTGGTGAGAGATCTTTCAACCCAATTGAATAAGGACGTTGTGTTTGTTTCTGAAGGTGCAGATACAGAACTGGACAAGAATATTATCGAAAACCTGGCAGATCCTCTGATGCATATTTTCCGGAATTCACTGGATCATGGAATTGAATCGGGAGAAGAGCGAGTGAAGAAAGGAAAACCTGCCCAAGGAAAAATCTTATTAAAAGCATTTTATTCTGGGAATAGTGTGATTATTCAGATCCGCGATGATGGAAAAGGAATTGATCCGGAAATGATCAGGCAAAAGGCCATCAGCAAAGGATTAATCACTGCAGATCAGAATCTGGATCGGCGTCAGATCTTCGATCTTATTTTTCTTCCGGGATTTTCTACCGCGGAGAAAGTTAGCGAGGTTTCTGGTCGTGGAGTAGGAATGGATGTAGTGAAAAGACAGATTACTGAAATCAGGGGTGAAGTGGAAGTAGAGTCCGTGATCAACGAAGGAACTACCATTAATATTAAGCTTCCTCTTACACTTTCGATCATTGACGGATTGCTTGTAAAAATCAATGCTACACATTTTGTAATACCATTAGGTAATGTGGATAAATGTTTTGAAGCAAATCATGAAGAATTTGTAGATAAGATCAATGACCTTATAATTCTGGACGGAGAGCAGGTACCTTTTATATATCTGAGAGATGAATTTGATATAAAGGAAAATTGTCCTCAACTGCATCAGGTGGTGGTGGTGAAGCAGGACGATAGAAGGGTAGCTTTATCGGTCGATACTATTATTGGAGAATATCAGGCAGTATTAAAACCACTTGGAAGGTTGTACAAAAATGTTGACGTTATTTCAGGAGCGACGATCTTAGGAAATGGAGAGGTTGCTCTTGTTGTTGATCCCAACAGAATCATTAAGGAATATATATTTAATCAAATAAATAACGAAGTTTTACAATGAGCATAGAAAATCTGAATGTAAGTAATTCTTACTTATCATTTAAGTTGGAAAACGAAACTTTTGCTGTAACTGTCGAAAGGGTACATGAAATATTGGAAATACCCACGGTAACAAAAGTTCCTAAATCTCCAGACTTTATGACAGGAGTAATTAACCTTAGAGGTAATGTATTGCCTGTAATTGATACACGCATAAAATTTGGACTGGCTAAAACTGATTTTACAATCGATTCCTGCATCATAGTTCTTTCTATCATGATGGAGAATGAACAGATCACCATTGGAGCATTGGTGGATTCGGTTCAGGAAGTACTTGAGCTTTCATCAGAAAAAATACTGCCTTCTCCTGCATTAGGAAATAAATATAAAGCTGAGTTTATTCAAGGTATGATAAAGAACGATGAACATTTCATCATGGTCCTTAATATTGATGAAGTTTTTTCTATCAATGAACTTCATCAGATGAAAGAAAACACATCTGAAACCATTATTTAATTTTTAAACCTGTGAAATTATACAACTATGAAAAATTGATTTTCGAATTCCTTAATTTGACTGGGATGTCCGGAGTTATATTTTACATGGGAGATAATTCCTCTAATCAATTAAGTAATTTTATCCACTATGGTTGTTTGGTTTTATAAATACCAAAATTTCTTATCTGCTGCGTTATTCTAAAAAATAATAAGATTATGACTTCAGTAGTAAAAATGTCTAATGAGGAGTTCAGAAAAATGAGCTCTATGATTTATTCGGATTATGGAATTAAAATGCCACCGTCAAAAAAAACATTGCTTGAATGCCGGCTTCAAAAACGATTGAACGCCCTTAATTTATATTCATTTAAGGAATACTGTGATTTTGTTTTCAGTCCCGAAGGACAAAGGACGGAACTGATTCAAATGATCGATGTCGTGACTACCAATAAAACCGATTTTTTCAGAGAGTCAATTCATTTCGATTTTCTTAGCAATCATTGCTTTCCAGCAATGACTATAGGGCGGGATGGCGGACGTCCTTTGCGGATTTGGAGTGCAGGTTGTTCTAGCGGAGAGGAACCCTACACCATCGCTATGGTTGCTAGTGAATTTGCAGAAACCCGACCTTTTAATTTTTCCATCTTTGGAACTGACCTCTCCACAGAGATACTTAAGAAAGCGGCTCTGGCTATTTATTCAGAAGAAACAACCAGTGTGATTCCTATGGTATTAAAAAGAAAATATTTTCTAAGAGGAAAAGATGATAAGAATAAAACATACAAAATAGTTCCTGAATTAAGGCAGAAGCTCTCCCTCCAAAGATTGAATTTCATGGATCATACCTATAATGTTCCATATAATTTTGATATTATATTTTGCAGGAATGTTTTGATTTATTTTGATAAAGAGACTCAGGAAAAAGTCATCAACCGATTATGCGATAAGCTTAATAAAGGAGGTATTTTCTTTTTGGGACATTCTGAATCTATTACGGATATGAATGTTCCTTTGCAACTGATTAAACCTACTATATTCAGACGAATTTAAAAGTATTGTTTTTAACAGATCAAGCAGTGAAAATGAAATTATCAGATGTAGAATTAATTCATGAATTGCAATTGCGATTGTCGGAAAAACAGCCCTCCTTAAAGGAGATGAATGATCTTATGGGGCAAATTCAGCAATTGAATAAGAAGCTGGAGCAGCCGGAAACAATGAAGAGCAACTTTCTCTCTAATATTCGCAATGAGATCATTAATCCATTTACTAACGGGGGAAAGTTTCAACAGGGAGGTGAATGAATAAAATTTTAACACATTACCTGTATCCAGCTGGGTTATTTGCAGATAATCGTCCTCATGAAGTAATTACTGTCTTAGGTACCTGCGTATCAGTTTGTCTTTATGATCCAGTACTTAAAATAGGAGGTATGAATCATTATATGCTTCCATTATGGAACGGTGAAGGTTTACCTTCCCTAAATATGGGAACATTGCGATTGAAAAGCTGCTGAAAAAAATGATTAGTCTAGGAAGCCAAAAGAAAACTCTGCAAGCTAAAATTTTTGGTGGTTTGGGAGAATCATCCCCTGCCAATGTTCTCAATATCGGACAGCGGAACTGTAAACTTGCTAAAGAAATGCTGAAACAGATGCAGATCCCAATTGTAGCAAGTCATTTAGGAGGCGGTTTGGCCCGTAAGTTGAAATTCTATACTCATACGGGTGAAGTTCATATGAAATTTGTTAAGTCTGATGATATTGTCTGACCTTTTAAATTGTAACCCGTGAAAAATAAAATAAAAGTTTTGATTGTTGATGATTCTGCGGTGGTGAGGAAAATGTTAACAGAAATTCTGAATTCTGATTCTACTATAGAGGTGATGGCCACCGCTTCTGATCCTTATTTTGCGGCGACGAAAATACAGCACGAAATCCCTGATGTGATTACGCTTGATGTTGAGATGCCCAAAATGGATGGACTGACATTCTTGAGAAAGATTATGTCTCAGCACCCTATTCCTGTCGTGATTATTTCCAGTCTTACAGATAAAGGTACAGAGACAGCGATAAAGGCATTAGAATATGGAGCCGTGGAAGTAATTACAAAACCCAAATTGGAATCCAACGAGTCTTGGGAAGATTCGAAAATGAGGATCATCGATATTATTAAAGCGGCTTCATTATCAAAACCAGGACGTAAAACCCAGTTCGAGAAGGTAGCACCAAAATTAACTGCGGATGCCATGATTAGTTCTTTCAGTGCTACCAGTATGATCAAGACAACAGAGAAGGTAGTTGCTGTCGGTGCTTCTACTGGTGGAACTGAAGCGATCCGTGTGCTGCTCGAAGCGATGCCCCTAAATGCTCCGGGTATTGTCATTGTGCAACATATGCCCGAATTGTTTACCAAATCATTTGCATTGAGACTCAACGAGCTTTGCAGGATTACAGTGAAAGAAGCGGAGAATGGGGATAGTGTTTTAAGGGGAAGAGCATTAATTGCCCCAGGGAACAAACATATGCTGCTAAAAAGAAGTGGTGCAAGATATTATGTAGAAGTGAAAGATGGCCCATTGGTAAACAGACACAAACCTGCGGTAGATGTGCTGTTCAGATCTACTGCCCGTTACGCTGGCGCTAACAGTATCGGAGTATTACTTACAGGAATGGGTGATGACGGTGCAAAAGGGTTATTGGAAATGAAACAAGCAGGGGCAAAAACCATTGCTCAGGATGAGAAAAGCAGTGTGGTGTTTGGAATGCCTAAAGAAGCTATAAAATTAGATGCCGCGGATAAAGTACTTTCACTTGAGCTTATTGCTTCTCAAATATTAAAGCTAACGTTATAGAATGTCATGAAGAATTTTGTTATAAGAATATTTAATGTTCAGTAAGGTATTATAAGGTATCATTGTTGTCCGACTAAAATTTAAAGGGAGGAACTAATGAAAGCCCCTCCCCTATAGTTATGTTTGTTTTGCGAGCAAATCATAACATGATCTAAGATAATCAATTTGCTATTCGAATCAATACGCACAGAAGACTTTTTCGCCTCCAGCCTTTAAATAAGTATCTGTATCCTTCCAACCACTTCCTTTGATTTTAGCGGTTACAGAAGCTTCTTATCTCTCCAAATCCTTCAATGATCCATCAGAAGTAACATAATAAGGCCTTCCCCAAAACTCTAAGTCTGAAATTTACTGAGCTTGTGAAAACAATGAAATTAATAATCCCCAAAGGAGTAAATAAATTTTAAACATAACTAAAAATAAATTTCAAATAAAAATCAAAATATTTTATTTGAACAGAAAGCAATCCGAGTTTATACAAGCTCTTCAATTGCCCTAAATATCCAGAATTAACAATTTATATTTCATCAAACTCGCGATTTCACGAATGAATTTAAGGTTTCACTATAGCAAGCCATTTTCGCAAATCAACGCATCCCTTTCTCTAAATACTAATCTTTGGTTATTGGCGGGCAAATAAGTATTTTAGAAAGAATTAAAATACAATATCCTAAGTTCAACATCTTGAAACTAGGTGGGGATTAGACATATTATTTACTTTAAATTGACCAATAGAAAGATAAATGAATCTACAAATTTTGCATGCAAATGAAGGTGATTTGGAAGCAATACTAAACCTTCAAAAAGAATGTTATCAAACTGAAGCGGAACTTCATAATGAATATAATATCCCACCATTGACCCAAACTATTGAAGAAATTAAAACAGAAATGGGACAGGGAACGCTTTTTTTTAAAAGGCATGATAAATGGTCAAATAATAGGATCTGTTCGTGGATATTGCTACAAAGAAACGACATTTATTGGTCGACTAATCGTAAATAGGCAATTCCAAAACCAAAAAATCGGACAGACATTAATGAAAGAAATAGAAACACAATTAAATAATTGTAATCGATATGAGCTATTTACCGGTTATAAGAGTGAAAAAAATCTAAAGCTCTATCAGAAATTAGGATATAGAGAATTTAAAAGACAACTTATCAATCAAAATTTAACTCTGGTATATTTGGAAAAATAAGATAACATAAATCTATGCCAGTAACAGGGATCATTGCTAAAGGGGAAAAAGGTTTTTTTTGTCTATTAATTGAAATTATCCATTCTTTACTGAATAGCATTTTGGATATACCACAAGACGATAAAATATCAGAATAAAATCATTTTTTGAGTATTTTAGTATAAATGAAGTTCGACAAACACCCTCCTTCTGAAAAACTAAAACCCTACATCAAACATTTTGTAGTGTCAGAGAACCTTGTCGAAAATGAATATAAGGTTTTTCCTTCTTCAGGTCTTGTCATCGGATTTCAATACAAAGGACAACTATCAACTATTCATAACAATACTGAAAGCAAACTAACCTCTGCCGGAATAACAGGTATCTCCGATAGTTATAAAATCTTCAAAAATTCAGCTAACATCGGTACCATCTTAGTTTATTTTACTGAAATAGGATTTACTCATTTTTCTTCTAACCCTGCCAATGAGTTATTTAATCTGAGCATTGCTCTTGAAGACATTTTTGATAAATATGAAGTAAGAGAGGTAGAAGAAAAACTTGCCAGTGCCACAACCGACCAGCAAAGAATAAAAATTGTTGAATTATTTTTTCTAACTCAACTAAAAGACATCCATACGGACAAACTCATCATAGAAGCTGTAAAGCTTATTTATCAGAGCAAAGGCACCATTCGCATTAAAGAGCTAAACGAAAAACTTAACATTAGTCAAAGTCCCTTCGAAAAAAGGTTTAGAAAAATTGTAGGCACTACAGCTAAAAAATTTGCTTCCATTATTCGCTTTAATTCTATCATTAATAACCTTAACAGCAATAAATCATTAACTGAAATCTGTTACGAAAATAACTTCTTTGATCAGGCTCATTTTATTAAAGATTTCAAACAATTCACCGGAGACACACCTGAAAACTTTAAGAGGTTCCTCTAAAAAACGATTTTTTACAATTACAAATGTCTTTTAAAAAACACCTTTGCATTATACTCATTTTACAAATATCTGATAACTATCAGATTGTATGCAGAATGAATTTATGTAATTCAAAAAATCATTTAACCATAAAATTTTAAAAAAGATGTTTACAATTGAACAAATCAAAACGGCTCACAGTAAAGTAAAATCAGGTGCAGAATTTCCAGCATACATCCATGAAATTAAAAGTCTTGGCGTTACTTTCTATCAAACTTTTGTAACAGATGGTCACACCGATTATTATGGCTCCGACGACTATAAAACCTCATCATCTGCAAGGTATGAAGCAATATCCATTAATGATCAATGTGAAACTGAAGAGTTTAAAGCAGCCCTTAAAGCTCATCAGAATGGGCAATCAGACTTTCCGACTTTTATCAGCATGAGCGCAAAACTGGGTATTGAAAAGTGGGAAGTCTGTATGAATAAAATGACCTGTACCTATTTTGATAAAAATGGAAAAGAAATATTGGTCGAGGAAATCCCTCATTAAGAACACACTGCCTCTTAAAATTTTTATGTGCGGAGTTTTTTTTAACTACCGCACTTTTTACTTATTTTTATCTTAATTCATTTACAGGTCCATATACCGTTATGCATTTTTCCTTTAAGATGAATAAAACACTTATTGTCTTTGTATTAGCCATTACGATCTCCTCCAGCACCTTTGGACAAGTAGGTGAAATCATTAAAGAATTAGGGGAAGTCCGGAGCAAGGAACGTTATTCAAACCTCGGTTCCAGTAATGGGGGTTCAGAATGGCTTTTACTGGAAGGTTTCAGGCTACTTGGCATTGGAATTTATAGTCTTCAAACATATGTTTTGTCTACCAGAGATGAACACCCTGAAGTCGTATCATTAGAGGGTTTTCTTCAGGGAGGTTATTATGGAAAATATAATGCAATCCTTCTCAACCCTCAGATCAGAGCTAACTGGGGAGCGTTCTCTACAGAGTTCAGACAACAAAGTATAAACGATAATACAGGGTACCTGAATACCCTGGACTGGCAGATTATAAAACTTAATATCCCTATCTACCCAGTAATGATAAACAGTGGAATGGGTTTTTCTCATTTAGATTTAGCCAACCAGACTTTTTTTGAATACACTTTAGGAGCACAAGCAAGGTTTTTAAAGAAACGTTTATACACAGAAGCAGTCTATAGGTCAGCTGACAGAGACAGAACTTCTTTCCGAAAAGAATTCAAAATCACTTGTGACTATGAATTAGGAAATAAACAGGTAAGAAACAGAGGAAGCTTCAGAGTGAGTCCATCTTTGGGTTTTGCTTATCAAAATTATTATGGTAAGTTTAATCAATATTACATTCTGGCTGGTATAAATATAAGATACTACTAAAAACTTTTATCTTTGTGAAAGTTCTCTCGATTGACCTTTCATCAGAAAATAAAAGCCAATTGAAGTTTCACCTTTACATCATTGATCTCCCATCTATTATTCAACTTTCCAGCTTGTCCAACACACCAGTTTCTCAGTTTCAGACTTTACCCAAACTCTGTTCTTAAAGATTAAAAATTGCTTCTAGAATAAACAAATTAGGGAAGATTAAGCTTTTAATTGCGAAACTCCTACCTTCTTCTTTGGATAATATTTCCCGTATGAATACTTTAGCAAAATCTAAAGAATTATATGCAATTAATTTAGATCCTTTAAAAAAAATCATTCTGGCATCACTGTTAACAAAATAAAAATTCGAACATGACAGACGATAAACTTGCAGTATTAATTGATGCGGACAATGTACCGTATGCAAATGTAAAGGAAATGCTGGAAGAGATTTCCAGGTATGGTACTCCAACAATTAAAAGAATTTATGCAGACTGGACTAAACCAACTGTTTCCGGCTGGAAAAATATCCTTTTAGAAAATGCAATAACGCCTATTCAGCAATACAGCTATACAACAGGAAAAAACTCAAGCGACAGCGCCTTAATCATTGATGCAATGGATATTTTATATTCAGCTAAGGTCAATGGCTTTTGCATTGTTTCAAGTGACAGTGATTTTACCAGACTGGCAACTAGAC
This sequence comes from Sporocytophaga sp., assembly GCA_024707265.1. Classification (GTDB taxonomy): domain Bacteria; phylum Bacteroidota; class Bacteroidia; order Cytophagales; family Cytophagaceae; genus Sporocytophaga. The sequence goes on from JANQAB010000006.1 coordinate 669,782, forward strand.
TCAGAGAAGCCGGCATGACCGTTATTGGCTTCGGAGAGAAGAAAACGCCACAACCCTTTATATCCGCTTGCGACAAGTTTATATATTTAGAAATTCTAAAGAGCTCGCAACAAGACACGTATAGCAATACCCAAAAGGCTTTAAAACCAAAGGTAAAAGGGGAGCCGCTGAGTAAAGTTGATGCAGAAACCATACAAATGATTATTGAAAGTGCTAATGATTTAGCCGATGAAAGTGGTTGGACTTTTCTGGCAAACCTGGGTAACTTTATCATAAAAAAGAAACCAGATTTTGATCCGAGAAACTACGGCTTCCCCAAATTATTACCCTTAATAAAAAATATAAACAAATTTCATATAGACGAGAGAGAGACCGGGGTTAACAACATAAGACATATCTATCTTAAGCTAAAAGAATCATAAGTGATGAATAATACTTATGAAGTGAGTTAAATATTATAAGCTATTATTATTTCGAAATAAATTAAATGGCCTAATCTTATTCATTTTTACGCAATTGAATTTTGTCCTCTTCCCTACAAATATTTTTGAAAGTTTTCAAATCAAATCCTACTCCCTTTCTAAACAAAGTAATTGATATACACCTTATAATAAACCAAATGATATCCATCTAAACAACTTGAGAAATAAGGTATGCCCTGAAGGCGTTATAGAATTGTCAATTTAGAGAGAATTAAACATCTTTACATTTAATGTAATCCTTGTTAAGGGAATTAAACTTCAGAACTATGAATTATACAACAGCAGAAGAAGCAATAAAAATACTTAAAAGCAATGACCGGGTTTTTATTCACAGTGTTGCTGCTGCGCCAAAGATATTAATTGAAGCAATGGTTAAGCGGGCCGGAGAACTGAAGAATGTTGAAATCATTCATATGCATACGGAAGGACAAGCGGATTATGTAAAACCAGAATACAAGGACAGCTTCAGCTTAAAATCCCTTTTTGTCGGAGCCAATGTAAGGGAAGCAACGCAAAGTGGAAGAGCTGATTATATTCCTATTTTTCTAAGTGAAATCCCAATACTTTTCAGAAGAAAACTTCTGCCTGTAAATGTTGCACTTGTACAGGTATCTCCACCGGACCGGTTTGGATATTGCTCCCTTGGAGTTTCTATAGACACTACTAAAGCTGTCATAGAAACAGCTGAAACAGTGATAGCCCAGATTAATACTAGTATGCCTAGAACCTATGGGGATGGACTTATACATATTAGTAACTTTAATTTTTTGGTAGAACATGATTCCCCGATTTATGAAGCTAAAGTCAGCCCTCCTACTGAAATAGATAAAAAAATAGGATATCATGTAGCATCTTTGATTGAAGATGGAGCTACCCTTCAAATGGGCATTGGAAACATTCCTAATGCAGTTCTGGCATCCCTTACCAACCATAAAAGACTTGGTGTACATTCAGAGATGTTCTCTGATGGTTTAATTCCTCTGATAGAAAAAGGAGTAGTTACGGGAGAAGATAAAATCATTGACCGGGGAAAAGTGGTGGCTACGTTTGCCATGGGCTGCAAAAGTACTTATGATTTTATGGATAATAACCCTGTTATCAAAATGAAAGAAGTAAGTTACACCAATGATGTTGCCAACATCAGGAAAAACAATAAAGTATCAGCAATCAACAGCGCCATAGAAATTGATCTGACAGGACAAGTCTGCGCAGATTCAATAGGCACCAAGCACTACTCAGGTGTAGGAGGCCAGATAGATTTTATAAGAGGAGCTTCCTATTCAGAAGGAGGAAAACCCATTATTGCCTTTCCATCAGTAACGTCTAGAGGAGAGAGTAAAATCGTCCCCTATCTTAAAACCGGAGCTGGTGTGGTATCCACAAGAGCTAATGTACACTTTATCGTAACGGAATACGGGGTAGTAGATCTTTTTGGGAAATCACTGAAGGAAAGAGCAAAATTATTGACCAGTATTGCTCACCCTGATCATAGGGAATCCCTTGAAAGGAAATTCTATGAGAGATTCAAGTAAGAGTAACTTGTGTGGTAACTCCTGCTAATTTAGCAATAAAAGGATAAACTATCAGATAACTAAAACCAATGACAGTAAAAGGTATAGCTATAGTAAGTCTTTCAACCTTAACAGGAATGACAATAGCTATTATAGCTAACTTTTTTATTCTTGATAAAATTCTGATACCAGATCCATGCTATTATCACAATCACAAGACCAACATAATATTTGATATGTTCTACGACTTGCCTGCACATGAAGGATTCCACCCCTATCCTACAATATTCAATTTTATATTTACAATTGCTTTAGGGGGAATGTGTGGGTATGTCTTTTCTTCAAAAAAAATAAGAATATTATAATAAGGACTAATCAGAAATTAATTTAATTTTCACTTTATTGTCATAAGGCCATGGAACGATTTGAATACTTTAAATTCTTTCACAACATCAGCCTTGCTGACTATGAATTATTAACTCAAAACCTTAAAACCAAAATATTACGAAAAGGGGATTTATTAACTGCTCCGGGACAAATACAAAAGGAACTATATTTTGTAAAGAATGGTGTTCAAATGTCTTATTTCGAAGCTCCTAATAAATCCCATGTTATTGCTTTTACATACTTCCCGAATCTTTGCGCAATGCCTGAATCCTTTTCGTTGCAGATGCCTTCCAGATACTATCTGTCTTGCCTTACAGATAGTGAGCTTGAGTATCTCACTTATGATGAGCTTCAAAAACTTTTTGACCAATCTCAAGAGATAGAACGCCTCTTCAGAAAAATGACTGAAGCTGTACTGGCCGGGATGATCAACCGTCATATTGAATTGCACAGCATGAGTATAGAAGATCGCTACAAAACCTTTTGCCAGCGGAGCCCTCACCTTCTCCAAGAAGTACCTCATAAATACATTGCATCCTACCTGGGTATTGACCCTACCAACTTCAGCAAATTGTATAACCGTGTAAAATTCTGATCTTGGTATATACCAAGATCTGTTATTCATGCTGTTCCTATCTTTGGTGAAAATAACGACAATGCACTGGCTTGATACAACTGAATATCCATTTACTTCAAATTATTTTGAAATAAACGGGCACAAACTTCATTACATTGATGAAGGAAAAGGAGAAACGATCTTGTTCGTTCATGGAACCCCTTCCTGGAGCTTTGACTTTCGAAATGTCATCAAAAGACTCAAATCTAATTTTCGCTGTATAGCCATTGATCACATAGGTTTCGGACTGTCTGACAAACCTGAACATTATGATTACTCCACACAAAACCACAGTAAAACCCTTGAAAGTTTTGTGAATTATAAAGGCCTTCAAAATATCACTTTACTCGTGCATGACTTCGGAGGGCCAATCGGCTTAAACTTCGCAATCAGACATCCTGAAAAAGTTAACAATATCGTTATACTCAACTCATGGTTATGGAGCAGCAAAGATGATCCGGAGTTTATTAAATTAAGTAAAATTCTTAAAAGCCCTCTACTGCCCTTCTTATACCGTTACTTCAATTTTTCACCTCGTTATATCTTGCCCAAATCATTTGGAGACCATAAGCTTCCAAAGCAATTGCTCAAGCAATACACTAAACCTTTTGCCTACAGCACACAGCGCAATGGAACATTGGCTTTCGCTCAATCATTACTTCGTGATCAAAACTGGTTTCAGGAATTATGGAATAAAAAAGAAGTCATAGCAGAGAAACCTACATTATTTATCTGGGGAATGAAAGATCCTATTATCAAGCCAAAATACCTTGACAAATTTTCTTCAGGATTTACAAATTCCAAGATAAACAGACTTGAAACAAGCGGACACTTTCCTCAGGAAGAACAACCTGAAATAGTGGCACAATCAGTATTTGAGTTTATGAGGAAAAGATAAATTCAGACTCACCATTATGCTTCTTTGATTAACGGCTTTTAAAAAGTATATTAGTAAGTAAAAATAAGTCAACAGTACCATTCATTTCTTCATTCAGTAAATTCAATTTACAACGGAATGAGAGTTAAAAGAAACGATGAAACAATTCATAAATATAATTCTCCTAGTCTGCATACTGACAGGCTGTTCAAATAAAACTTCAAATATTGAGAAAAGGTCCAGTCTGATTGACAGCCTGAAACATAACTATATTCCTATTTTAATTGGAGTATGGGTCTCGACAGACTACATCAATGAAATCGAGAAAACTAAATCTCCTAATAAATCATCAAGTAAATTGAATGGTATTGTGACAATGCTCATAACAGGAGATACCCAAGGTGATAGTATTCAGGTTGGAGCAAGTTGGAATAATCATGAGGGGTATAGTTTTACTACATATCTCAAACCAGGTCAGAATAAAAATAATTTACAGACCGATATTATTGATTACAAAGAGGCCTCAAACTTCTATGAACTTGGCTATGAAAAAATAGGTAATGAAACCAATCTATTTCTGTATCATTATGATAAGCAAAACAAACTAATTGATAAAAGGAAATTTACTAAGGTTGCCGACGAAAAACCTGACAATGACCTTGGCTGGGAAATTCAATATGTTGTTAACCAAAAATTAATTTCCGGAGATTTCCTCATTTACGACTCAATTAATAATACCACCACAGTTAGTCTTAAAAGCAATGGTTCATTATCAGGACATCCTGACTTTAATGAATATTACATATATACAGACTTCATAGGTGGCCCCGAAACAAGCCTTGACAATATTTGCTTTAATTTACAATCTAAAAATCCCATCTGTTTTGCCTTTCAGTTTAATAATGACACTATATACCTTTATAGTACAAAAGGAGATGAAGAAGCTGGAGAAGATCCACAAATTGATCAATTAAAATATAGACTTGTAAAACAATAACATACCATCCAGTAACTTAGTAAAGGATAAATGCTCGATATTTTTGGAGACAAACTTCTTAGTCAAAATATCCATAAACCCCTTCTGGATATTAAACTTGAATGTTTTATTTTTAATGGAGAAGGAGCTAACCTAATTAATTCCGTATACCTGAGATTTGATAACTGGATAAGCTTATTCTTTGATGACGGAGTTGTATTCATTAAAGAAGGGCTAGGTGAAAAAATGCGGAGATTAGAATCAGGTGGAGATATCATTGAATATCAATATATGGATCTAGCATTACATATTAACAATTTTAATCTCATTCAAAATAAAACTTTGACAAACGTTACAGTTGGTGAATCAGAATTGATCCTTTGATTTGAAAATAATAAAGACCTGATCATATATCAGGAGAAATTTCCGAATGGAGAGTTTGGAGGAATAGTTGTAAAGATAAGGTAATGACTACAATCAATTCATTAATAACATATACAGCATATGTTGCTATTGGTTTATTAATTCTTATCGTTATCAAAACTATCATTGATCTGATAAAAGGAAATACAAATGCCTGGATAGACGATATCAAAGTTCTGATAAATTATGGGATTACATTAGCATTATGTTGGTCACTATTTTTATCCTATGCTCTTATTGTTCGACCTCCTATTAAAATGGAAAGCTCATACGATTTAACCATTACTTCATTAAATATATGGTTAATTGAAGATTTAACTAAAAATGGACTCATTTGCTTCGGGATAATTATTTCTATTACGTTTATAACCTATTTTATACAGAGAAATTTTGAAAGGGATAAGTCAGTTAAACTTACCTTTGGAATACTATTCTTCAATGTACTGTTACTCATAACTACAATTGTTTTTACTTACCTTCATACTTTGATAGGTCTTAGCATTGAAGTCAGTCATCATTTTGGGATGTAAATAGCTTTCAAATTTAACTAAAAAAACCTCTGTTTTTATTCTCCCGCTTTTGCCTTCTCCCCTATGATTTAAGTCTATAATAATCATTGGAATTTTCCGCTGCTAACATTTGCTCTCTCTCCTCTGTTTTATACATATCAAAAGAGATTCCAAATGAAAAAGCCCTTAAACGTTACCCAGAAATTAATTCAATCTCATCTTGTAAAGGGAGAAATGATTCCCGGAACTGAAATAGGTATCCGCATCGATCAGACCCTTACTCAGGATGCTACCGGTACCATGGTGATGCTTGAACTGGAAGCGATGGGAATTTCAAAAATTAAAACTGAACTTTCCGTTCAATATGTAGATCATAATCTACTTCAGGAAGACTTTAAAAACGCTGATGACCATTTATTTTTAAGAACCGCAGCACAGAAATTCGGCCTTTGGTACAGCAGAGCTGGCAATGGAGTAAGTCATCCTGTACATATGGAAAGATTCGGCATCCCTGGGAAATCTATGGCCGGCTCTGACAGTCATACTCCTGCAGCGGGTGCCATTGGTATGCTTGCACTAGGTGCAGGAGGGCTTGATGTTGCATTTTCAATGGTAGGAGAACCATTGCATTTCAAAATGCCCAGAATCATGGGAGTTAAACTAATTGGAAAACTTCCTGATTGGGTTAGCGCTAAAGATATCATTCTTGAAATGCTCAGACGTTATGGGGTTTATGGAGGAAGAGGATTTATTTTTGAATATTATGGGCCTGGATTAGAATGCCTTTCTGCAATGGATCGTCACGTTATTGCCAATATGGGTACGGAACTTGGCGCTACTACAACTGTTTTCCCTTCAGATCAGGAAGTGAAAAGATTTTTAAAAGTTCAGGAAAGAGAACAGGACTGGATGGAAATTATTGCTGACCAGGGAGCTTCTTATGATCTTACGGATGAAATTAACCTATCAGAGCTGGTGCCTTTGATAGCTTGTCCAAGCAGTCCTGGAAATGTTGTAAGGGTAAAAGACATTGCCGGAACTCCTATCTCGCAGGTTGTCATCGGTTCTTCTGCAAACCCCGGTATCCGTGACTTCTGGATTGCAGGTGAAATAGTTAAGGATAAAACGATTAACCCTTCCATTTCCTTTGATGTCAATCCTACTTCCAGACAAGTGATAGAAAATCTGATTGCTATGGGGTCTCTTGCAAATCTGGTGAAGTCAGGGGCTAGATTCCACCAGGCGGGTTGCTTGGGATGCATTGGCATGGGACAAGCTCCTGCCTATGGAAAAAATAGCTTGAGAACGATGCCAAGAAACTTCCCCGGACGTTCCGGAACACTTGATGACAAAGTTTATCTCTGCAGCCCGGAAACTGCTGCTGCATCAGCCCTAACAGGAAAAATTACAGATCCCAGAGATTTGGAACACCTATATGGAATGAAATATCCGCAATATAAAAATCCTGAAAAAGAAATCATAAATACCTCCATGTTGCTTGCTCCTTCTGAAGAACCAATCGGAGAACTGGAAAAAGGACCCAACATTAAATCTTTCCCAGATTTTAGTCCATTACCGGATACGTTTGAAGCGCCTGTTCTATTAAAGATGGGTGATAATATCTCTACAGATGAAATTCTGAAAGCGGGAGTTAAAGTGCTTTCCTACCGAAGCAATATTCCTGAAATAAGTAAGTGGAGTTTTAATGTAATAGACAGTCAGTTTTATGTTAAAGCTATAAAGGCTCAGGAGACTTACGGAGGACATATAGTGGTGGCTGGACATAACTATGCTCAGGGATCAAGCAGAGAACATGCAGCCATAGCCCCCAGGTATATCGGGCAAATTGCAGTCATTGCTAAAAGCTATGCACGTCTTGGCTGGCAAAATCTGATCAATTTCGGAATTATCCCTTTTGAATTCGTAACTGAATCAGATTATGACACCATTGATCCGAATGATGAAATCAGAATATCAGGCATCATTGACAGCTTCTTAAAAAATAAAGGGCATATCGCTTTGAATAAGACTAAAAATCTTAAATACCTGTTAACTCATGGACTGAGCGAAAGACAGACAGAAGTGCTTCTTCACGGAGGAATCATCAATTTCCATAAGAGCAGAGAACTTGTACATTCGAAAGGGTAAGGAACAATAAATAGGGGTACTACTAGTTAAAAGCATTTTCTATATAAGCATTAAATTTCTCATCATCCTGCTTTGTTGATTTAAACTCAACGGAGGTACGGTTACTTTCTATAAACTTCCCATTCCTGATCAAACACTCCTCTTTAGAGATGCTCCTGTTTTCGGACTCGGAAGTGTATAGATATATGACCTTTTCCAAATTATAAATCTTAGAAAATCCAGATCCATAATCGCGGATACCTACTATCTTATAATCAGACATTGCATGATTAGAATCATATAGGACTAAAATGGTTTTGCTTGATATTTCATCAACATCTTCCGGATTAATGCATGGATATTTAATATGATACAAAACTCCATATGTACTATTATAGGATAGATAACCTAGTCCAAACACCTCTCCCTGCATGTCACCCAGAGCGTCTATTGGAATTAAATGTTTACTATCTTCATCTGAAATTCTTATCCATAAAGAATCGGGGTTATTGCTTTTATACTCACCAACAACAATGGGAGATTCGATTTTTGTAAGTGTATTGACAAGCTTGATCACCTTTGATTTATCCTGAATGATGTTAACAGTATCCTGAACAATTTGTATTTCAGGATCACTTAAAGAATCGGCATTGGCTACATTTAGCTTGTCATCAGTCATTATTGATTGCACACTATCGTTTTTCTGAGTACAAGCTGTCAACAGGCATAAAAGTAAAAGAGTGTTTTTATTCATATTTAACTTTTTCTATTCAAATCGTTGAGAAGCTTTCCCTCCCTTTCTGTTTCTATCTTTTAGAGTTCGTCCAAAACCTCATTGAATAATGAAGTTATTAAAAATTTTAAAGTTGCAGATAATATATTCAATATGCTCTATTAATATTTTAAATAATCAATAGGACTTGAAGCATCTGTTTTTAATTTACCGTTAATCAAATCCAACATCAATTCTGCTGTGTTAATAAAGCCCACGTGATTGATACCAACCCATCTTCCATCTCCTCCTACTCTGTTATCATTTAATTCCTGTACAGTAATATAATTATCTATCCCATTAAAGTCTCTTATTAATTTTTCAAGTACTTGCCTTAATATTGATACTTTATCTTCAGAGCTAAAATACTCATCTAAACACACAGGAATACATCCTACAAAACCGACTGAATATGCAAAGGTCCATTCTTTAATTACATCATTTATCCATTCTTGAGAAGGTTCAATCTTTTCCAGTTCCCTGTTCAGCAGATATAGGATTCCCTCAAGAAATCCATCATTAGACCAGTAACCATAATTTTTAAACTCTATAAAACTTGTTGCCATTCTCTATTTTGTCTTTCAGGTTCAAAATATAATTTGTGGAGATATTATTCTTTAAAAAAATAAAATCACTTCGATTTTAAAACCCTAAGGGCTCTTAAAACTTTTATTGTGACCAAAGTTTGAGTTTTAAAGAAAATTTAACAATAACTTTTTAAGGAAATACTAAAAAACATCTAACTAATGTAATTAAAGAACTCCGGATTTTTCAAAACCGGAGTTCTTATTTTTATTTCAAAATTACCTTCTCCCTTCTGGTGAGACCGTCCTTCTCATATGTGACGATATACAAACCTCTTGGAAGATCGGAAACATCAAAGACTTCATTTCCTTCAACGACAAACAATTGTCCAAGCTGATTGGCAAATGTAATTTTACCGGCATGATCTTTCAGATGTATGTCAGTGGTACAAGGATTTGGCCAGGGCTTGTTATTTACCGTTTCTGCATTATCAATACCTGCTATAACACATTCATTAAGCTCAACAGCTGATGACCATGAAAAATAATCCGGAGCTTTGTATATTAGTTCTCCATGATAATACCGTATTTCATTCACTTGTAATTCATATTTCAGATTCTTCAGATTGGTAATTTGAATACTGTCACTTTTCACATAATTACCAACAGCAAGGCACGCTATCTCTGAAAAAACAATAGAGTCACTAAAATTTGCAAAGATCACCCCTGCCTCTTCATTAATATTGGAAGTTATTTTAGAATAAATACTCCAGTTTGGACAGATTGGCTGTATATACTTTCTGTATAAAGTAATTTTATTACAATCTGTTTTGTATTCAAAACATCTGTTAGTTGGCTGTCCATAACCCTTAAATACATGTAGGTTTCCATTTAAATGTACATTCTGAATTACCAGAATTTCTGCCAGTCTTATATCCTGAATCACATTTTCCGGAGGGAATACATCATTCAAAAGAATATTGATCTTTTCCAGCCAACCAACACGATCTTGTGTCAGGTAATAATTGATGACCAAAGTATTCTTAACAAATTCAGCTTTGTAGGTATAGCTGTAATTCCCCTGAAGGTTTTTAGGAAGGTTGAGGTTTACACTAAGGTTTTTACACAGCAATGATCCTTCAAATAGATTTTCATTTATATCCGGAAGACAACTGCGGAGATCTGCTGTTCCTATTTTTGTCAATGTAATCAGAGGAGGGCATGGTGCATTTACACAGTAGACAATCTGAGTATCTACATGAAAGATCATAAATTCAAGTTGAGAAAGCTTGTTTATTACAATGCTGTCCCTTACAACCTTTGTCCCCAAAGCTTTACATGTAACATCACGTGGCTTTATAACATTTTTAAAATTGACCAGAATACTATCATCAACAATCTTTATAAACGGCTTAGGATAAACATCCGCAGCAGGACAAATATCTTCCAGTCTTTTTCTGTATATAATTACCTCCTTGCAATCAGATTTTGAAGTATAGCAAGGATTGTATGGCCATCCCATAGTCAAGTGAGTTGATTTCAACTGACCGTCTATATAAACTAAATGAGCTACCATCCACTTGAGGTCCTTTTCAGCTGTTGTAGACGGCCTAGAAGCCGAGAAGTATTTCTTTAAATTGGTAGTGATTTGAGTAAGAATTTCACTTCCTGCACTTTGCAAGTGATACCTGATTTCTAAGACTTTAGAAGTATCATTTTTTTGAACTTCTACGGTATAAGTATATTTTCCTTGAAGTTCCTGAGGAATCTGGTATGTTGTGTATAGTGTATCACATAAAGCAGACCCTTTAAAACTATTCAGAATAATAGAATTTGGAAAAACTTGGTAACTAAAAAAAAACAACAGGATTGTGAGTATAATTTTGTTCATAACAATAAAAATTTAGGTTTAAAGCATTATATATCAACTGAGAGAATTAGGTAACCTTTCGAGTACTTATTATTTTAACATGGAAGGATTGCCTGGGATAATATATAAAAGGAGTACGACCAATTACCAAAAATTAAAGGGTGCCCTTTTAAAAGCACCCTTTCTAAAAGTTTCTTTCAAAAACCAACTTTTATATAACTCCATCCTTCACTTTTTCTGACTATCAGATGAGCAAATGCAGAAGGAATTATCCTTGCGACAGAGATTAAATCAGAGGTAGAAGACAGGCCTCTTTCATTAAGTGTATTCCTGCAAGCCAAAAGCATAATTCCTTTATTGGCCATTGCTTTCAAAACATTGGAAAATCTGCTATTATTGAATAACAGCTCAACTCCCAAGCCGTGGGTTACGACTTCCACTTTAATTGCCGGGATTTTTCTCTGTATATTTCTAACCTGTTTAATTAATGACCGGCATACTTTTAAATCATTGGTAGACAATTGAAATACGACTTATATTCTTTGTCTTCCATTATATTAATTTCTGAATTTTAAAACTATGCTTCCAGACCTTGCCGCTTATGTCTTCCACTTCAACAAAATAACTTCCTTCATCAATGTTAATTGGAAGAGTAACTTTTGCTTTGGCTCCAAGCGGAATGATCAAACTATTTTTGCCTGTTTTTACCTTAGCAATGTAATAATTGTCAATATCCTGATCAGGTATTTTAGAAAGTTCATTATATAAATATTCTTTAATAGCTTCACCATTAATATCTTTCAAAGAAATGCGTGTAATAAATGCACCATAAGTATCAATCCCCTGATCTCTGAACAAATCAAAGCTTAGACCACTGACTTTATCATACTTTGCATCTGAAATTACAATATTCGGTTTCATAGACAGATTATGAAGTTTGCCCCATACTCCTCCATGAAAGACTTGATTGGTATATAAAGTTATTGTCAAAGAAAATACCGCGATGAACAAAGAAAAGAATGTAAACGCTCTATTGCTCATATGAATGTCGCCCGATCCTACAAAATTAATCCACTTTTTATCTTTTAACCTGGGGAATTTTGAAAAGAGCAACCTATCTAAAGAAAACTTATCAGCGCCTGCTACCATCATAACCAACCCTGCGATAGTACCCAGAACACCAATCTGCCATTCATCCAGACAAGTTGTTCCAAGCCAGCCTGCACCAAATAAGATTCCCAGCGATAGCAAAAAGACTCCTAATGCAGAGACTCTGGTAAATAATCCAAGCAATAAGCCCAATCCCACCAACGCTTCAATAATAGTAAATACGATGAGGAATATTTGCAGGAAATCAGGATGAGTGATCATGAAATGAATCATGGGCTTAACGATAATGGCGTTTGGGAAAAAGTGATTAAACTTCTCTCCCACATAGCCAATTCCATCAGGATCTAATTTATTTTCCAGAATCAACCTTCTCCAGAAAGCAGAGAAGAAGATCCAGCCGGTAACCCATCTCAGTCCTGTCAGCAAAACCGCTGAAGAGGATGATTGGTATAGAGTATTTTTATCTGAAATTTTAATTGGTTCCATTTTAATTGTTTTAAATGATTGAATAATATTAAGTAAGACCCGCATTTTAATTGATTACAACTCCAGGGTTTTATAACCCTTCATCTGCAGATCAAACATGTGGGTAAGTCCATTGGGAACAATTTCTATTCCCTTTATTAATGTGGCAGGATCAATATTGAATTGCTGAAGAGACATGCCACATACCTTAAAATGTATACCAGCGGCTTTCCCTTTCAGAATCATATCAGCAAATTCATTATCTTTCACAAACAATTCTACAGATTTGGCAAAGGCCATTACTACCAATGTATCTCGCTTGTATTTGCTATTTTTCGTTATCGATTCTGCGGTGTTAATGACTGCTTTTACATGATTAGGTTGACTGATAAGAACTGCATAGTTTACCAAATCTTTGCCATTGTCTCTTAATGGCTCGTTCTCTGTTACAGGCCTAAGCACAAAGGATGTATGCAAAAACGATTATACTGATTAAAATAATCAGTATAATCGTTTTTGCCTTGTTTTTAATTTCTATTGTCATAGAATGTTTTAATTAGTTTTTTGATCAACATAGTTATCCCGTACCTTCATTAAAAATGAGGTAAGGCTATATTACTTTACAGAGTGATTCTGAAAGGACATAATTATCCCTATTACTTCTATATAGTAATAGTAATCTGAAATTAACTAATTAAGACAGGGAGGAGGAGAGTGAATATTGCCCCAGCAAGAGTAATCAGCGGCTTCATAAAGCTGGTAATGATTATTGAGCTTGGGTGATATAACTGAAAAAAAAGTTATGCTGAAGAATATGTATATCAGCTGAACAAAAAGTTATAATTTTCTTATCTGATTTTTTATGCTTATCGGATAAGTTGGTTTCTCCGGAAGAAGGAATTTTAATTAATTTATCCTTTCTTCCATACTTGCATTTCTTTTTAAATTCATAACTATTATCTGCACTATTAAATACAGGCAACGCATACACCGCATGATTTAATAGATAAATAAACAGAAATAGAAATGCAAGTAATCGTTTCATTTATCCCCTAACGTTATATTGATCAAAATAATTTTGGAGGTCAATAAAAATAGATGAAATTTTATCAGTAAAAATAATTGGCAATAATATAGATAATAATTTAATACAATGGATTTTAAAAGAAAAACTTGACCTTGTTTCGGAAAATAAAACAAACTTTAAAATATTGATTTTCTTTAAATTTTTAAAACTCACTTGTTCTCCTGTTAGGATTCGAACCAAAGAGGTAATCCTGGCCCCAAACCAGGCATGATAAATAAGCTACACTACACCACAAAACTTAAAGAAATTTCTTTTTTTCCCTAATGACCAAATTTTAAACCTTTTAAATTTAAAGATCTTAATGTCCCTTATTTCCTATATTGAATTGCTTTAGTTCAAAATAGCATGTCTCGCATATTAATTTGATTTTAGCAAACTTCTCAGACTCATCATTCCATCCATCATATTTTACTCTTATTTTTTCACACTCATCACACCATGCCTGGAAATCATCATCATCATATTCGAATTCCATATCAGGCCAGGTGGGAAATGCTTCCTCAAACCCTGTCTTTATGTTATGGTTTATATGTTGACAAATGAACGCTCTTCTTCTGGATCCATGCGTGCCACATTCAACATATTTCTCTTTTAGCTTTTTATAAGTTTCTTCATCAACTTCATTCGTAAACAAAAAATAAGTATCTAAGGGGTCAGAAGGTGCTCGGTATGCTCCAAATCCTTTTATCAATGTATTTGCCATTGCAGTCATTTGCCATCCTGTTTCTATGTCTCCCTCGATTAATCCTGTAGTTAAACTATCATAACCTTTGCCTCTGCCAAATTCCGGAATTTTGTCCATTCCTACTTTCACACTATTGGGAGTATACTCATTGTCCCACGACCATCTCCATGTCTGTGTTTTATTTGAATATGATCCAACATTTACATATTCAAAATAGAATTCATGCTCCTGAAACTTTAGTGTAAAAACTCCAAGTCCATGGTCATACTTCCAGCTAATGTGATTGTCTATATCGTACTTTTTTTTTTTTAAATTCTTCCTGAAGACTGTATAATTCATCAACACATCTTTCCTTAAATAATAAATATGGTTCTGCATTCATTTATTGCTAATTGGTTTCTACGTTTTAAGATCCTGATTACACATAAATGGTTGTAATCCTTGTATGGGTAAACTTATATGAAGATAGTAACTATGTTATCATTTATAACACCAAATTAAATATTTAAAAACAACAGTCTATAACAAAAAAATCCATCTCTTTTATCGGTTTTGTCTCCCTCAAAAATAAATCTCCTCATAGGGTGAATCCTCTCCTTGTGAGAAAAGAATAAATTCTGCATCATCGCTATTTTGGGCTTCTAAGGTCGTTAAGGATTACTCATAACTTGCCAAATTTATTTAAAATCCATTTACATATGTTAATGCAATTATGTTTCTGAAATCCGATTTTCGTCTGAAGCCTTGGCAGAACTAAATCATTCATTCTAAAACTATTCATCTAATGAGAACCAGAACAATTTTTATCACAATCTTTCTTTTGACAGCTTCCTTTTTAAAAGCACAGGAAAATAAGATACTCTTTGTAATGAGTGCAGCAAAGGAACTTCATTTAAAAAATGGCAAAACTTATAATCAGACAGGTGTATTTTTAAGTGAATTTTACCTGGCTTATAAAGCAGTAGTCGATTTAGGCTATGTTGTAGATTTTGCAACACCCGAAGGAATGGTTTCATCCATTGATAAGGAAAGTTATGACTTAACTTATTGGAAAGGAAAAGAAGGGCTGCTTCAGGAAGCAAAAGACTTTATCAATAGCAATCCAAAGTTTAATAGTCCTTTGTCGTTGGAAAGTGCTCTTCAAAATATAAATGAATACTCAGGAATAATAGTACCAGGAGGTCAGGGTTTAATGGTAGATCTTATTCAGGATAAAAACATGTCAGAAATCCTCAAGGCATTTTCCCAAAATAAAAAACCTATAGGTCTGATATGCCATGGACCAGCTTTGATACTCTCTATTCCCAAAGCTGAAAATCCCTTTATCGGTTATAAGGTAAATTCGGTATCAGGATTCGAAGAGTTTTATATCGAAAATTTTGTAATGAAAGGTAGACCATACAATCGAAAAATTGCCAGACAGTTAAAGAAGTTAGGACTTGACTACAAACATGGAAAGCCTAAACAAAACTTTGCTATCAGAGACCGGGAGTTGATCACAAGCCAAAATCCGTTTTCTAATGAGGCGTTTATTAAGTTATACATAGAGGCACTTAAAGAATATGGAATAAAAAAAGGTGGCTTCTAAAATCATAGCTTTTTATTTGGGTGGGAAGATAATCTCTGTTTAATCAATTGATGCCATCGCTTGAAGCGATGGCATCAATCAATCTTGAAATAACAAGATGATTTAGCCAGGGTCCATTTTTAATTTTTATCGTCTATTGATTATTCACAGGTGCGGAGATATAGCTCAACAAAAAATTTCATCTAAATATTACTAACTCTCTTTATAAGAAATACGCACATTCAACCAAAAAAATTAGCATTACTATTTCTTGCTGCTTTTCTGACTCCAATTCATCATGACTTATGTCTTCTCTGATTCCCCAATTACCAATAGTAGTTGGTTTGATTCAATGTAATGAATGGACCTTTTCACTTCACCTTATCAATATCTAAATCACCATCATCAAAGTCACAATCAATTTTAACTACGCTACCTAAGAGTTGCAATGGCAGATTAAATTCCTCAATCTTCATTGGCCGTACCGGTCTCGCTATTAAATCATATTGATTTTTCTTTTCACTTCGATAGACATCCTGGAAGTCAAATGCGAAAAATCCTTTTTCTGCATATGTTACCCAGTCACTGAAGTTTCCTCTCTCACGAGTCTCAACTATTGCGGACGTTATCTTTGGTGCTGAATCTATCCTATGACTTAAGTCTATGTAATTCTCAAATGATGATTTCACATTATTGGGTATTGGAGCATTCAGTAGCGAGGTGAATATTCCAAGTTGCCCTTTGTTATCAATAGCTAGCCAGTCCAACTCTTGAGAGTAAGCCCCATACCTCATGATCTCCTCCCAAGTTTCTCTATTCATTTTTTCAACTATACTGGTTATTATCGTTGCAATCGTTCCAATTTCTATTCTCTGTAATATGTTAACACGTCCTTAACATCGAGAATATCATTTAGTGTTATGCATTGTTAACTTTCTTTTTTAATTCGCCAAAGTATTGATATGTTCACATAAATACCAATTACCCTCCAAATGGTCAATCAAACCTGTATTTCGTTTTCTTTTTATGGCTTTTTCTCCATGAGGTGAATAATCTCTGTTTAATCAATTGATGTCATCGCTTGAAGCGATGGCATCAATCAATCTTGAAATAACAAGATGATTTAGGAAATTCTGATAGATCTGTTATAAAAACAAAAAATCCGCCACCTTTGAACAAAGTGGCGGATTTGATACTATGAAATCCGTGAGTGATCCCGTTTGGATTCGAACCAAAGACCTACTGCTTAGAAGGCAGTTGCTCTATCCAGCTGAGCTACGGGACCCATTCAATGGAACAAAGCAGTCTTTTATCACAGCTCTTTCCGAAGAAAGAATAAGTCGGGGTGGCAAGATTCGAACTTGCGACCTCCTGGTCCCAAACCAGGCGCGATAACCGGGCTACGCTACACCCCGAAACTTTAAAGAACTTTTCGCCATCTTTTAAGGGTTAGCCTCCCATACTCTATTACATTGAGGAATTCAACCTCTCCTATTAAAAGATAAAGCCTGCAACATTTTATATTGCAGGCTTTTAAACTTTCTTGTGATCCTGTTTGGATTCGAACCAAAGACCTACTGCTTAGAAGGCAGTTGCTCTATCCAGCTGAGCTACAGGACCCGTTCAATTGAACAAAGCAGTATTTTATCACAGCTCTTTCCTAAGAAAGAATAATAAGTCGGGGTGGCAAGATTCGAACTTGCGACCTCCTGGTCCCAAACCAGGCGCGATAACCGGGCTACGCTACACCCCGAAACTTTAAAGAACTTTTGCTATCTTTTGCAGGTTTTGCCTCCCAAACTTTTCTACTTCTAGTTTCCAGCGGAGAGGGGGGGATTCGAACCCCCGGTACGGTTTGACCCGTACGACGGTTTAGCAAACCGCTCCTTTCGGCCTCTCAGGCACCTCTCCCTTTTTCAAAAAAGCGATGCAAAGATAACGGAACTTATTTTAATATTCCAACTTATTCATAAAAATAATTGGAATATTTTCTCACATTTTCACTACAACTCTATACTCCAATAGCTTACACTTCTCGCTTTATCTTCTTTTCTTATATTTTTTTAATTAATTGTTCAAAAAAGCCTATTTTACCGCTCTATTAATGTCAATTTTGTTTTTGAGTAAATGATCTGGAGTAAACCTATCGGTATTCTTGAATATACACTTATCGGAATTTTTTTCTCCTGTTTTATCTCATGTATTTTATCCGGATGATACTTGTTTCATCTAAAATAAAAAGCAACATGAGAAGGTCTTTCTATAAATTCTTCCTGCGTTCTGCATATTTCGGTGCCTTCATATTAGCTTTTCTCGGACCTTCTTTCGGAGATACCAAAAAGGAAATTAAAACAACAAGGAAAGATATCTTTTTTGTGCTTGATGTATCAGGATCTATGAATAGCAATGATGTCCTGCCTTCCAGAATAGAAAAAGCTCAAAAGGAACTTTCAAAAATTGCAGACCGGCTAAACTCTGCCCGAATCGGCCTGATCACCTTTTCTTCAAGCGCAAACCTCCTCTGCCCTCTCACCTATGACAGGGACGCGTTTAAAATGTTCCTTAAGTCCATTACGAATCAGCAGGTAGGCGGCACTTCTAATATCAGCTCTGGCCTGCAGCTTGCAATGGAAAAACTCTCTGCTCCTAAAACGCAGATTTACGATGTAGGAAAGTTTGTCATTCTTATTTCTGACGGGGAAAACTTTGGAGAAGATCCGGACAAAGTATTAAAGCTATTCAAGCAAAAGAAAATCACCCTTCTCACCTTAGGTATTGGTACCACTTCAGGAGGCAACATACCTGAAACGTATGGGCCAAAAAAAGATAAAGTAGGTCAGGAAATAACCACTTCTCTTAGACCTGCCGAGTTAAAAAAACTTGCTTCAATAACTGGAGGCTCTTATTTCGAAACAAACGACAACCGGAATGATTGGGCTCACCTTTCAGAACGGATCAACCAAATCGAAGGTGTAACAACAGGCTATCAGAAAGTGGATGCCACCGCAAACAAATACTTCTATTTCCTCCTGTTTGGTTTATTTCTTATACTCCTGGATGTTTTAATCACTGTTAAAACTATTAGATTATGAGACTGCTACTTCTCGCCAATATATTTGTCGCTATCTGGAGTTTCCTGAACAGATTTTCGGAAATCAACAATTATATTAATTCAGCAGAACAAAACTTTAAGAAGGGTGAGTATGAACTTGCGATAAAGGATTATACAATTCTCATCAACAATTACAAGATCAAGGATGAAGACATTCTATTAAACCTTGCTCACAGCTATTATAACATTCAGGACACATCCAATTCAAAAAAGATATACCAAAACTTACTGAATTCTGAGGATAGAATTACGAGATCTATTGCTCATCAGCAGCTTGGCAACGTCTTCTGGATGACCGGTAAAAAAAACAAAGCCATTTATCATTATACCGAATCTCTTAAAGCAAATTCAGCCAATGAAACTGCCAGAATCAATTTTGAACTCATTCAGAAATTGATAAAACTTGAAGAGCAATATCAAACCGGAGTTCGTTACAAAAAAGAAAAACAAGCCTCCAATCAGAGAAATACAGGAAAAGCATCCGATAAAAGCCAGGCAGGAAGTGGAGAATCAATTGGCAGCTCGGGAGACAAAGGCTCTAATAATACAGAAAAGTCTGCTTCAGAAGGAAGTGGGGAACATCAGGGAACTCAATCTGATCCGGAAAATGAGAAAAATGAACTGAGAAACCAAAAAAATGGTAATAAGGAGAATGAAGACTTAATTTCTAATAGATTAAAAGCTGCCAACCTAAGTCTTCAAAGAGCAAGAGCTATTCTTGATGCTATGAAGCAAAATGAAATTCAATACCTTCAGCAAAAACAAATGGCAAAACCTGAAGCAGAACAGGATTTGCCAGACTGGTAGTAGACTAAACGCATTCCTAGTTCATAACAAAATTCAACCGAATTGTATTTGAAGCGTACAAGCTAGCGTTGCATTAAAACCATAACACAGATCATGAAAGAAGTATATATCATTTCCGCAGTAAGAACACCGATAGGCAGCTTTGGAGGCTCACTGGCAAATTTTTCAGCTACTCAGCTAGGCAGCATTGCCATTAAGGGAGTATTGGAAAAATCAAAAATCAACCCTTCGGATGTTGAAGAAGTAATTATGGGCAATGTCCTTACAGCAAATCTTGGCCAGGCTCCTGCACGTCAGGCAGCAATATTTGCAGGGCTTCCTACCTCGGTGGTTTGTACAACAGTTAACAAGGTTTGTGCTTCTGGTATGAAAGCGGTTATGCTAGGTGCTCAGTCCATCATGCTGGGGAATGCAGATATCGTAATTGCCGGCGGAATGGAGAGTATGTCTAATGTTCCATACTACGCTGACAGAGCAAGATTCGGACTACGTCTTGGTCATGGCACCTTGACTGATGGTA
Source organism: Sporocytophaga sp. (assembly GCA_024707265.1). Classification (GTDB taxonomy): domain Bacteria; phylum Bacteroidota; class Bacteroidia; order Cytophagales; family Cytophagaceae; genus Sporocytophaga. The sequence goes on from JANQAB010000006.1 coordinate 690,209, forward strand.
TTATCAAAGATGGCTTGTGGGATGTCTACAAGGATTATCACATGGGCAATGCTGCTGAGAACACAGCAAAACAAATGAATATTACCCGGGAGATGCAGGATAACTTTGCCATTGAAAGCTACAAAAGAGCTGCAGAAGCTGTAAAATCAGGCGCTTTCAAAGAAGAGATAGTACCTGTAAAAATTGAGCAGAGAGGTAAAGAACCTTTGATAATATCAGAAGATGAAGAGTACACAAAAGTAAACTTTGACAAAATACCAGGCTTGAAACCTGTGTTTGACAAAGAAGGTAGTGTTACAGCTGCCAATGCAAGCACATTGAACGATGGAGCTTCTGCCCTGCTTTTAATGAGTAAGGAAAAAGCTGAAAGCCTTGGTCTTAAACCTCTTGCTTCTATTATTGGATTTGCGGATGCCGAACAAGATCCGGAATGGTTCACCACCACACCTTCCCTTGCCATACCAAAGGCTATCAAGCTTGCAGGAATATCAGCATCTGAAGTTGATTACTATGAAATCAATGAAGCTTTTTCTGTAGTCTCCATCGCCAATAATATAAAACTTGGTCTGGATCCTGCAAAAGTGAATATCTATGGCGGTGCAGTAGCCCTTGGCCATCCGATTGGCTGTTCAGGTGCGAGAATCATCACTACTCTGACAAGTGTGTTGAACAATAAGAATGGAGCTATAGGTGTAAGTGGAATTTGTAACGGTGGTGGCGGGGCCTCAGCTTTGGTTATCCGAAAAAATTAAAGTCTGACAGATTTCTAATAGAAATACAAAGTATACGTTCTGCTTAAAACTTTTCTAGTTATGTCCTTTTTATTAAGAAATGTAATGCTTCTGTTTGTGCTGCTGGCAGCCATTCCTGCCCTTGGTCAAAGTCAGAAGCTGATCTCTACCTATTATCCCAAATATGATAGCGCGGGAATGAAGATTCCTGTAAGAGAACAGTATTATGTAAATGAAGAAGACACAACAGTTAAAAACGGAAGTTATACTTTGTTTTCCCCGGAAGGAGATATACTTATAAAATCAAATTATAAAGACAACATTCTGGATGGGACGTATGCTGAATTTTACGAAAATGATAGTCCGAAAGTAAAAGCTACCTACTCCAATGGCAGAAAGATCGGAGAGCAACTGAACTACTCTATTCAGGGAAACCTCCTTTCAAAAGAAGTGTATGAAAAAACATCAACTTCCGACCTTCAACTATATAAAAAATACGCCCCTTCCGGAAAGCTTACCGGCGAAGGCTTCGTCAAAAATGGCTTATATGATAGTACACTTACTGAATACTATGAAAATGGAGCTGTAAAAACCAGCATAACATTCAGAGAGGGCAAAAGAAACGGGGCTTTTTCCGTATTCGACCCCAAAGGTACCCTGTTACAAAAAGGCTTCTACGAAAATGATAGTCTTAATGGAATGATCACCTCTTATTTCAACAGCGGTAAGATTAAGAGTACTGCCATGTACAAGAAAGGAGCTGTAGACGGAATTGTTGAGGAATATTATCCATCCGGCAAAATACGTTCTGAAATCACTTATCAAGACAATAAGAAAAACGGGGCTGCTAAAACCTTTTATGAAAACGGAAATCCCGAAACGGAAGAAAACTACAAAGGTGGATTCCCTTCAGGCCTCTTCAAGACTTATTATCCTGAAGGTGGGATAGAAACCGAATCTTTTAAAGATGGTAATAAAAACCAGACAAAATTTAAAAGATACAGCAAAACAGGTACTGTGATTTCTGAAGGCACCATGGTCAACGGGCAGCCTGAAGGAACCGTTTACTCTTTTTATGACAATGGCACTTCCAAAAGTGTATTTAATTATAAAGCAGGAGTTAGAACCGGAAAAAATATTTCCTACCATGAAAATGGCAACCTATCAGAAGAAAGTATTATCAAAACGGAAGATGGTGGAGTTACTCAAAAAACAAAGCTGTATAACAAAGAAGGTAAGCTCATTCAGCAGCAACATTATATTACATTATCAGAAAAAACAGCAAACGGCAAACGCAATTCAGAAAAAAACAAAAGCATTACAGGCGATCTTGACAAAATCAAAACCGGGGAATGGATCTCATACTGGGACAATGGAAAGCTTAAGTCGAAAGAAATGTACGTCAACAATGTCATTCATGGAGAACGTTTAGTTTATGATTCTGAGGAACATTTAATCGAGAAGCAATACTATTCCAATGGAATAAAAACCGGAGTGTGGCAGACCTTCTATCCTTCCGGAAAAGTAAAAAGCCAGACAACCTACAAAAACAGCGCTCCATACGGCAATCATAAAACTTTTTTTGAAAACGGCCAGGTCGAGTTTACCGGAAGTTATATAAACGGTAAGAAGACAGGCACCTGGAACTACTATAGTGCTGAGGGTAAACAAGTTCGAAGCGAACAATACAAAAACGACGTAAAAGTCTCGGAAAAAAATTATAAGTAATCCACTAAAATTAACCTTGTAACATCGTAAGGTTATTTTTTTTTATATTTTTGCTATTCTGAATTATAGCATGAACGCAATAAAAGAAACCAACTTCTCCTTTCCCGGACAGACGGAATTTTACAGGGGAAAAGTAAGAGATGTCTATTCATTTGCAGATAAAATTGTAATGGTAGCATCCGACAGAATTTCAGCATTTGATGTGGTGCTGCCAGAGGCCATCCCCTACAAAGGACAGGTACTTAACCAAATAGCATCTATTTTTCTTAAAGCAACTTCCGATATAGTACCAAACTGGGTTAAATCAGTTCCTGATCCATCGGTGACCATTGGGATTAAATGCACTACCTTTCCTGTGGAGATGGTGATCAGAGGCTACCTTGCCGGTCATGCCTGGAGAGAATATAAAGCAGGAAAAAGAACACTTTGCGGAGTTGCTCTTCCTGAAGGACTTAAAGAGAACGATCCTCTTCCTTCACCTATTATCACCCCTACAACCAAAGCAAGTGAAGGTCATGATGAAGATATTTCAAGAGAAGAAATATTAAAACAAGGACTTGTATCTGAGGCAGATTATGTTGTTCTTGAAAAATATACCAGAGCATTATTTCAAAGAGGAACAGAAATAGCTAAAACCAGAGACCTGATATTAGTAGATACTAAGTATGAGTTTGGGCATGCCGATGGTAAAATTTATCTGATAGATGAGGTACATACTCCTGATTCTTCAAGATATTTTTATGCAGAAGGCTACGAAGAAAGACAGAAAAAAGGGTGAAGTTCAAAAACAGTTATCAAAGGAATTTGTAAGACAATGGCTCATTGAAAACGGATTTCAAGGTAAGGAGGGGCAAAAAATCCCGGAAATGACCCCGGAAATAGTGAATAATATATCAGAAAGGTACATTGAACTTTTCGAAAAAGTCACAGGAGAAAATTTCAAGAAGCCCAGTTCTAATGAAGATATTCAGGATAGAATAAAGAAAAACATACTTAATGCAATAAATGCTAATAATTGATTTTTAAAAGATTTTTTATAAATTTAGATACCTAAGGGGAATTATATGAAATATACGATTGAAAAAACAGAGAAATACAGTCTTGTTCAGCTTCACGAAGAAAAACTGACTTCTGCAACTGCACCTGAGTTAAAATCAGAATTGGTAAAATTAAATGCAGAAGGTTCAAAAAACATCATTCTTGATATGAATGACGTTAAATATGTAGATTCTTCAGGACTAAGTTCTATTCTTGTTGGAAATCGTCTTTGTGATAACGAGCAAGGAATGTTTGTTTTGACAGGAGTAAGCGATCATGTAATGAAACTGATTAAGATCTCCCATCTTGACAACATTCTGAATCTGGTTCCAACAGTAGAAGAGTCTGTTGACGCAATATTCATGAATGAACTGGAGAAAAACCTTAGAGCTGAAAATAAAGAAGAATAACCGCATTGCCTTTTGAAATTAAAATACTAGGCTCTAGTTCAGCCACTCCTGTATTTAACAGGCATCATTCTTCGCAACTACTTACAATCAACAACCAGCTATTTCTAATTGATTGTGGAGAAGGAACGCAACTCCAACTGATCAAATACAAGATCAGGTTTACGAAGATAAACTACATATTCATCTCTCACTTGCATGGAGATCACTACTTAGGCCTCGTTGGCTTACTGAGTACCATGCACTTAAACGGGAGGACTAAAGATTTATACCTCTTTGGTCCTCCCGGGCTGGACGAAATCATCACGATCCAGCTTAAACACTCGGAGACTTTCCTAAACTTTAAAATCATTTTCACCGAACTGGATACCACAGCTCAAAAGCTTATCCTGGATTTGGACAATCTGACTATAGAGACCATTCCTCTGATACACAGAATAAACTGTTGTGGGTTTCTTTTTAAAGAAAAACCTAAGAAAAGGAAAATCGATAAAACAAAACTTCCTGACCACGTAACACCCCTTCAGATAATTGCTTTAAAAGAAGGAGAAGATATAGTAGACAAAGAAGGTAATTTGCTAAAAAGTGAGCAATATACATTCCCTGCCAGAAAAAGCAGAAGCTACGCATATTGTTCCGACACAGCATACAATCCTGCCATGTTTAGACAAATAGAAGGTGTCGATATATTATACCACGAGGCAACCTTCCTCCATGACATGGAAAGCAGGGCAAAAGAAACTTATCACAGTACAGCTCTCCAGGCTGCCAGGACTGCAAAGGAGACCAAAGCTAAATCCTTATTGCTTGGTCACTTTTCCGCAAGATATAAAGATATAGAACCACATCTGACAGAGGCAAAAACGTTATTTCAAAACTCCTTTCTGGCGGAAGAAGGTTTGGTATTCACTATAGATGATGAGCCATTATGAAAAATACAATTTCAGGAAAAAAGATGAATCTGTTCATCTTCCTGACAGGAATTTTCCTGGTTAATGCCCTTACTGCTGAAATCATCGGACCTAAAATTTTTTCACTTGAAGCACTATTGGGCTTTCAACCAGCTCAAATCCCTTTTTGGAACAACATAAAACTTGACTTTAATCTGACAGCTGGTGCTATCATCTGGCCTGTTGTATTTATAATTACAGACATTATTAATGAATATTTCGGAAAAGATGGAGTAAAAAAAAATAAGTTATCTTGCTGCAGTGCTAATTGCTTATGGATTTGGGGTCATCTATATCGCTACAGACCTTCCCCCTGCTGAATTCTGGATCAAGATCAACAATACAGACCACTCCGGCACTCCTTTTAATATAGATTATGCCTATGGGAAAATATTCAGGCAGGGCTTTGGAATTATGATAGGATCGATCCTGGCTTTCCTGACTAGCCAGCTTCTGGACGCATATGTATTTCATACCATAAAAAATAAAACAGCAGGCAAAGGAATCTGGCTGAGGGCAACGCTTTCAACCCTTGTATCCCAGCTCATTGACAGCTTCCTGGTACTTTACATAGCCTTTTATATCTTCGGAGGAGATTCACAATGGTCTTTATCTCAGATCTTTACCATTGGAATCATTAATTATATCTACAAGTTCAGTGTTGCAGTGATTCTTACTCCACTACTCTATGTTGCTCATTATTTAATAGATCTCTATTTGAAAGATCCTCAATCTGAAAATGCGTTGGCACTTGACTAAGCTCAGCTTCTTCTCACATTATCGAGAATAACTGCACTTGCAACAGCTACATTTAAAGATTCCGCACCACCAAACCGAGGTATGGTGATCTTATCTGTCACGTAACCTTCAAGTTCTTTATTTATACCTGAAGCCTCATTTCCTAATAGTATTGCTCCTGTTTCAGGGAAACTTATCTTATGAATATTTTCCCCATTGAGAAATGCTCCAAAAACTTTTACACCGGCAAGATTTAATTCTTTAAGATAGATTTGCAGGTCACAGTAGTACATATTTACACGAATAAATGAGCCTTTGGTAGCGGAAATAACTTTTGGATTATAATGTTCCGCACATTGTTCGCTGCAAATTATTTTTGAAATCCCATACCAGTCTGCAATTCGAATCAAGGTTCCAAGATTTCCGGGATCTCTTACTTCATCCAGTATTAGTATAAATTCTCCATTATTCACCTTCAATGGCTTCTCCTCTTTCATATTCACAATAGCTAATGCAGCATTATTACTTTCCAGTGTACCTGCTTCGGTCAATTCTTTCTCATCAGCATATTCAAAGTTGGGAAAAGAAGATTTTATGACAACTTCATTTTCTTCAAAAAAAGAAGAAGTAATAAAGAGATGCTCAATCTTAAAGTCTGACTCTAATAATTCCTTAACATTTATAGCACCTTCAACCAAAAACATTTGGTGCAGTTTACGGTATTTCTTAATTTGTAAAGATTTGATAAGTTTTTGTTTATTTCTGGAAATCATACCCAGTGGCGAATTTTAAGTCAATATATTATATTTTATTCATAGGAAGTACGCTTTTTTTTACCTTCGCCTGCTCACCGACAAAGCAACTTAAAGAAAACGAGTATCTTCTGTATAGGCAGACCATTAAAGGAAACAAAAAAATTCCTTATGATGATCTCTCTGTCTACTACAAACAAACTCCTAACAGGAAATTTCTGGGCACAACACCCTACGTAGCGATATACTATCTTGGAAAAAGGAATTATGACTCTTTAAAAATCGCCAATAAAAGAGATTCAGTTGAAAAAAAATATGATAAAAAAATAGAAGCTGCTAAAAAACCTAAAAAACGCAGAAGACTTGAAGACAGAAAAGAGAAACGTCTTGAGGTTTTAAATAAAAATCTAAAAGAAGGTAACTGGCTCATGAGAGTTCCGGGAGAAAAACCGGTTATTTACGATTCAGCTCAGATGAATCTGACAGAAAAACAAATGAAATACTACCTTCAATCCCAAGGTTATTTCCTTTCAGATGTCAGTTCTAAGGCAGACACTTCAAATAGAAAAATTTCCGTTGTTTACAAAATCCACGAAGGTGATTACTACAAGATAAAATCTATAAAATATTCAATAAAAGATAATAAGATAGACAGCCTGGTGAATGCAAACCTTAAGGATTCTCCCTTGAAAGTTAATAACAGGTATAAAGAATCTGATGTATCTGATGAAAGAGAAAGGATAACTAAATTACTTAAAGACAATGGGTATTTTGATTTCAGCCGCCAATATATCTTCTTTAAGTTAGATAGTGCTATCGGCAATAAAATGATAGATATGGAAATCCTGATCCAAAACCCTTCAGGTAAAGATTATCATAATCAATTTACAATCTCCCAGATTTTCTTTAATACGGACATATCCCCCAGGAAGGAGAAAACAAGAGACACTGTTGAATACCGAGGGATCCATTATATATTTTATGACAAGCGTTTCTCTAAAAAGTTACTGAACTCCAAAATGAGTTTTCACCCCGGTGATCTTTACAAACAAAGTAAAATTCAGATCACTCAAAGGCAACTGGGCAGCATGGATATGTACAGGTTTGTCAATATAAATTTTGAAAAAAATAAAGATTCGGCTCAAACACTCACTGCATTTATTAACACCAGTCCTTTGCAAAAATTCCAGTTGACACAGGAATATGGAGTGAATGTAGGACAGGCACTAGTTCCAGGGCCCTTTGGAAATATCACAATCAGGGCAAGAAATTTCCTGAAAGGATACGAAGTTTACGAAACCTCTTTCAGATACGCCATTGATGGACAATACGGTTTTTCAGACACATCAGGGTCTTCAAAACTCAGGAATACGGCGTAAATACCAGTGTTTCATTCCCTCAAATTTTCATCCCGACACAATTGAGGTTCAAGTTTAAAGAATTTGCGCCAAGGACGAAGTTAATGTCAGGGTACAATTTCGTAAAACGTCCTGAATATACCAGACAGTCTATCAGAGGTGCCCTGACATATAGCTGGATGCCTAACATTTACAAGCAATACAATGTTTCTTTGATAGACATTAATGTTATTACTTCGAACCTAAGTAATTCTTTCAAATCTTATCTGGACAATCTTGACAAATCCGGAAACAAGCTAAGCGTCAGTTTCAGACGAGCTTTTGTCACAAGCTTCAATGCCTATTTTGTCTACAATAACAGTGAATTTGGCAAAGTCAAAAAATCAAAATACTTCAAACCATTTGTTGAAATCGGAGGATTAATTCCAGCGCTTTTAAGGCAGACAGACTCTACACTCTTTGGTTTGCAGTACTTTCAATTTATACGCCTTAATTCTGACCTGAGGTTTTATCGTCCTGTAGGCAAAACTAATGTAGTTGCCACGCGAATAAACGCAGGAATTGCTCGACCATTCGGAAATTCAGCAAAAGACGGAAATTTCGTTTTACCATATGAGAAATATTTCTTTGCCGGTGGAAGTAATAGTATCAGGGCCTGGAGACCTCGAAGATTGGGGCCAGGGTCCTACAAAGATTCTATAAACGGTTACAAATTTGAGCAACCAGGTGAAATTCTTTTTGAAGCAAGCTTAGAATACAGATTTAACATTTTCAGCTTCTTTGATGGTGCAGTGTTTGCAGATGCAGGAAACACATGGACATTTAACTATGACGAAACAAGACCAGGAAGCCAGTTTAAATTAGATTCGTTTTACAAACAAATAGCTCTATGTCTTGGCTATGGTATCAGACTCAACTTTTCCTTCCTGATTCTCAGATTTGATATCGGATCGAAAATCTACGACCCTGGGGAACCTGAAGGAAAAAGGTTCATAGCACAGAAATTAATAAAAAAACCTCCATTTGGAGTTACAAGTCAGACAGCACTTAACATTGGCATTGGTTATCCATTCTAGTATTGATTAAGGCTTCTCCTTGACACTAATCAAATTTTAAAAGAAATTGCATACATAAAAACAGGTTACGTTTTAAAAACCTGCAACAAATAGAATTATTATTAATGAATAGAACAGAAATAGAAGGCTTCTTTAAGGAGTTACAAGAAAGGATAACTAAAGCGTTGGAAGAATGCGACGGTAAGGCATCCTTTGAAGAAGATAATTGGACAAGAGCAGAAGGCGGAGGCGGCAGAAGCAGAGTAATTCAAAATGGAAATGTCTTCGCTAAAGGAGGAGTTAATTTTTCTGCAGTATGGGGGCCAGCTCCTGAAAAAATCACCAGGGCTTTGCAAGTAAATGGTAATGAGTTTTATGCTACCGGAGTTTCTATTGTAATCCATCCGCGATCTCCTATGGTACCTATTATTCATATGAACGTAAGGTACTTTGAAATGAATGATGGCACCTGGTGGTTTGGAGGAGGAATAGACCTTACTCCCCATTATATCAATGCCGAAGACGCAATACATTTTCACAAAAATCTTAAAGAGGTTTGCGACCGCTACCACTCTTCCTATTATCCTCAATTCAAAGAGTGGGCAGACAACTATTTTTTCATCCCTCACAGAAATGAAACCAGAGGGATAGGAGGAATTTTCTTTGATCGCCTTTCTGAAGACCGTGAAAAAGGAATTTCAAAAGAAGACAGGTTTGCATTTGTTAAAGATGTAGGAAACCTTTTTGCACCTTTGTACATAGAAATTGTAAACAGAAATAAAGAAAAAGCCTTACACAGACGCCGATAAAAGATGGCAAAGTCTCAGACGAAGCAGATATGTAGAGTTCAACCTTGTGTATGACAAAGGAACCAAGTTTGGCTTAGACACCAATGGACGAACGGAATCCATACTTATGAGTATGCCCCCCTCGGCCAATTGGGAATACAACTACTCGCCTACTGAAGGAAGCAAAGAAGCTGAAACAACTTCCCTGCTCAGAAAAGGTATCAATTGGGTAAATATTAAATAATCAAATGCTGGAAACATTAGACAAATGGGATAAAGTTTTAATGCTTTATCTCAACTCCCTTCATTATCCTGCACTTGACGGAACAATGATTTTCCTTTCAGCCAAAGCTGTCTGGATACCATTATATTTACTTATTATCGGAATAATAATTAAGATCTACAGAAAAAAATCCATAGTGGTTATTTTAATCATTATTTCACTAATCGGCGCGGTGGATTTCATTACGTCCTCAATAATAAAACCTATTGCAAAAAGGGAAAGACCATGTCATGACACGGAAATTAACTCAAAGCTTTATGTACCGATCGGCTGTGGAGGCACGTACGGGTTTGTTTCTTCCCATTCTGCCAACACATTCGCTCTGGCAACAATTCTATTACTAATTTCCAGAAAAAAAATCTGGAGCCTGCTCTATTTATGGGCATTTTCAGTTGCTTACAGCCGCATCTACCTAGGCGTTCATTACCCTGGAGATATTGTTTGCGGTGCATTGATCGGCATTATCCTTGCCTTTATATTTTACCTGATTTATAAAACCCTGAATACCAAAGCAGAGATTCAACGTCTACAATAAATTAAGTCTTCCCATAAATTCATCTTTATAAGAAGCACCAATAGGAATCTGCTTATTATTGATGAGAATGAACAGGTTTTCTATAGCCTCTATTTTATCTGTATTAACAATATACGACCTATGAACCCTTGCAAAGTTTTCTTTAGGCAATCTTGCCTGGAATCCTTTCATGGTAGAATGGACAATATATTTATTGTTATTTGAAGTGAAAATCATGATATAATCAGCCAACGCTTCAATATACAGTATATCCGTCAGGTTAATTTTCACAAACCTTTGTTCGCTTCGAACATAAAGTTCATTTCGATTTGTAAGACGAATCTGCTGCATTTCCAGCATCTCCTTCACTTTTCCGACTGCAATAAGAAACCTTGCATAAGTAAGTGGCTTTAGTAAATAATCCACAACTTTGTATTCAAATGCTTCTGCTGCATGATCTTTTTTAGAAGTAATAAGCACAACCAACGGAGGATCATCAAGTGATTTGATAAGTTCATACCCAGACATCTCAGGCATTTCCACATCCAGGAAAAGAATATCTACTTTTGTTTTACTTAAAACATTCGCAGCTTCAATTCCACTAGTGCAAACACCAACGAGCTTTAAGGAATCCGTTTGCTGAACGAAATGCTGAACCATATTTCTGGACATTTCTTCATCATCGACAATTAAGCAATCCATTAGTTCTTGGGAATTTGTGTTATAACTTTAATTATGATTAATTTAAAACTAAGAAAACCTGTCTGCAAGTATTTTTTGAATATATTTTCCTAAAATATCAAATTCCAGATTAACGATACTTCCTTTTTCAACAGATTTAATATTTGTATGTTCGTAAGTATAAGGAATTATGGCTACAGAGAAAGAATTTTTTTCCGCATTTACAACAGTTAAACTTATTCCATTTACACAAATAGAACCTTTTTCTACTACGATTCCATTTTTTGAAGAATCAAATTCAAATGCATATATCCAACTTCCATTACTATTGACAACTTCTTTGCAAATACCTGTCTGATCCACGTGGCCCTGAACTACATGCCCGTCAAAACGTCCGGAGGCAGGCATTGCTCTCTCCAGATTTACAAAATCACCCTGTTTAAGAGTTCCCAGATTTGTCTTACTCAAGGTTTCCTCAATAGCTGTTACGTCAAAAGTATTATTTTGTCTATTGACATTAGTGACGGTAAGGCAAACTCCATTATGGGAGACGCTTTCATCTGGTCTCAGTTCATTTGCGAAAGAAGCTTCAATTTTAAATCTGAGATTTCCTTGTAAGGCTTCTACGGAAATAACCCGTCCCAACGTTTCAATAATTCCAGTAAACATATAAAAATTTATTTTCCTCTGCCCTGAATCATAATGAGAACAGTATAAAGTATGATTCTGAAATCCATTGCCAGGGACATATTCTCAATATACAAAATATCGTATTTAAGCCTTTTAACCATTTGATCCACATTTTCAGCATATCCAAATTTCACTTGCCCTAAAGATGTGATTCCAGGGCGAACCCTGTGCAAATGAATATAATGCGGTGCATGTTTTACAATCTGACTAATAAAATAATGCCTTTCAGGCCTTGGCCCAACCAAAGACATTTCGCCAATCAATACATTAAAAAATTGTGGAAACTCATCTATCCTGGTTTTCCTCATAAATTTTCCCCACGGTGTAATTCTTACATCATCTGAAGATGATAAGGCTGGCCCCATCATTTCAGAATTTACATACATGCTTCTGAATTTAATAATTTTAAAGGGCTTCCCATCTTTACCAATTCTTTCCTGCATATAAAATATTGGCCCTTTGGATGTATATTTTGTCATAAGGGAAACAAACAACAAAAATGGAAAGCCTAGGGTCAATACCATAATCGAAGCCACAATATCCACCCCCTTTTCACAATTTTCTGCCATAAAGGGATCAGGTCCTGATTGATTTCTATCAACGGAACACCAAAAACCTGATGTATTTTAACTGAGCCTAGTAATAAATGATAAACATCAGGAATAATGCTTATCCTGATCTTTTTGCCGGTCAGTAATCCTAGAATTTCTGAAATTTTATCATGTTCATTTGGCTCTACCGCAATAATAACATGCTCTACTTTATTTTCAGAAATTATGGAACTCAGACTCGTATAGTTTCCAAGGAACTTTACCTCCTGCTCCATTTCTTTCCCATTCTCCTGATGAACCCTTACAAAACCGACTACGTCTATACCTATTACAGATGCATTTTTCTGAATTTCCAAAAGTATGTCTTTGGCCCTCTTATCTGAACCAATTATAATACCTTTAAAACTCAGCTTTTTATTTTTTATAAGATTTTTTATCCTGGAGATTAAAGCAACCCGGAAAAGAGTTGTGAGGATAAACTGTGTTAAGAAGTATGAAATAAAAGTTTTATAGTATGCTGTATACCGATTAACACCGGCATCATCTAGAAAGAGTATAAAAAAAACTAAGACACACCCCAGAAATGTAGTGGTTAGCAAAAGCATAACTTCTTTCACTCTCGATTTCTGATATATATCTCTATAGAATCCAAAAAAAGCATAAAAAACAACCCAGTAGGTACCTATAACAAATGCGTTCCGGATCAATAGCATACTGAACTGCCTGCCACTTTCTTCTAAAATGTATTTTCTTAAAAAGAAAAAAAACAACCATGCTATTGCAGCTGCTAAAAAATCTAAGGTAACATAGCTAAAGATATGGTATTTTTTTTTCAACTTTAAAAAGCCTTTTATTTTACAAACTATTTTAAATTCCTGAATATTGTTCTTCTTTTTTAAAGTAAGCGGAGTTAAAAATATTCTCTTTGGAATAATTTACTCAAAAATATAGTTTTTTTTATAAAGGTTAAAATTTAAAATTTAAGTGTTTAATCATGGAGGATAATTATAAAACGCAAGGGCTAAGAAGGCAATTGATTAAAAAACTGAAAGACAAAGGAATAGGCAATGAGGAGGTTTTAAAAGCTATTGAAAAAGTACCCCGTCATTTTTTTCTTTGAGAAAGCTTTCCTTGAACATGCCTATGAAGATAAAGCCTTTCCAATTGGAGAAGGGCAGACAATTTCTCAACCTTATACTGTGGCTTTTCAAACTTCACTACTGGAAATAAAAAAGGGAGAAAAAGTCCTTGAAATTGGAACCGGATCGGGATATCAGAGTAGCATCCTACTTGAATTGGGGGCAAAGCTTTACACAATAGAATATATTAAACCTCTGTATGAAAAGGCTAAAGCCTTTTTACTTTCTCAAAAATATAAAGTTAATGTCTTTTGCGGGGACGGCACTCTTGGATTACCCCAATTTGCGCCTTACAACAAAATTCTGGTCACGGCCGGCGCACCACACGTTCCTGAGAAATTAGTAGAGCAGCTTGCTCCAGGTGGAATATTGGTAATTCCTGTTGGAAACGAAGAATCCCAACATATGATCAGAATCATTAAAACTTCAGATAATCAAATAAAACAGGAGCAACATGGTATTTTCCGCTTTGTTCCTTTGACCGGAAAAGATGGTTGGTAATCAAAAACTTTAAATTTAAACCTTGAAAAAATTCGCCTCTGAATCTCTGGTAACCATGACAGAATTGGTCTTACCTAATGATACAAACCCCCTGCATAATCTGATGGGTGGAAAAATGATGCACTGGATGGATATTGTTTCTGCCATTAGTGCACAAAAGCACTCCAACAGCGTTGTTGTGACAGCCTCAGTAGACAATGTATCTTTTTCCAGTCCGATCAAACTTGGAAATGTAGTGACATTAACAGCCAAAGTCACAAGATCATTTTCAACTTCTATGGAAGTACACATTGAAGTTTGGGCAGAAGATATACCTTCCGGAACAAAAATCAAGAGCAATGAAGCTTTCTTTACTTTTGTTGCAATGGATGGAAATGGTAATCCGAAAAGAGTCCCCGAACTCGTTCCTGAGACTGAGAAAGAAAAGAGTTTTTATGAAAGTGCCATGAGAAGGCGAGAATTGAGACTAGTTCTGGCTGGAAGATTAAAAGCACAAGACGCAACTGAGCTTCGTTCTCTTTTTAAAGAATAAAAAATTAAACAGAGGCTTCTTAAATTGAGTCGCCTCTGTTTCTTCTTTTATCTGAAATTTCAATTCTTATATCAGGCTCCTCTAATGACTCTAAGGAGAAATGCCACGACAGCCAGGACTAAAAGTACGTGAATGATCCCCCCCACTGCGTCTCCGAAGCCTAAAAAACCTATTAACCACAAAACAACCAGAACCACAGCAATGATATATAAGAGATTTCCCATAAATTTTAAATGTTATTATTTGAAATAATTAGACATATTTTATTAACCTCTCTATAAAAAAAAATGTTATGAAGGGTTTGAATCTCCATAACATTTTTATTTACTAATGGTAACTTTGTTTTATTTTACCAACCCAATATCCAGGCAAATATTAGCGGTGCAACTATAGTAGCATCGGACTCTACTATAAATTTAGGAGTGTTGATATCTAACTTCCCCCAGGTAATTTTTTCATTCGGCACTGCTCCGGAATAAGAACCGTAACTTGTTGTAGAATCTGAAATCTGGCAGAAATAACTCCAGAATGGAATATTTTCCATTTCCATATCCTGATACAACATTGGCACAACACAAATTGGGAAGTCTCCTGCAATCCCTCCACCTATCTGAAAGAATCCTACTCCTTTTCCTGAAGAGTTTTTCACATACCAATCTGACAACCACATCATGTATTCAATACCGGACTTCATTGTAGTTGCTTTAAATTCCCCTTTTATGCAATAAGATGCGAAAATATTCCCCATTGTAGAATCTTCCCATCCTGGTACAATAATCGGAAGATTTTTTTCAGCTGCGGCCAACATCCAGCTATCCTTTGGATCAATTTCATAATACTGCTCTAACTCACCTGATAACAAGATTTTATACATAAACTCATGCGGAAAATAACGCTCTCCTTTATCATTCGCACTTTTCCAGATATTATATATATGCTTCTGAAGCCTTCTAAAAGCCTCTTCTTCAGGAATACAGGTATCAGTAACTCTATTATAGTGATTTTCAAGCAAATCCCACTCATCCTGAGGACTCAAATCCCTATAATGAGGCACCCTTTTATACGAATTATGCGCAACTAAATTCATAATATCTTCTTCCAGATTAGCTCCTGTACAGGAAATGATCTGAACCTTATCATTTCTGATCATTTCTGCCAGAGACTTTCCTAGTTCTGCAGTACTCATTGCACCGGCCAGAGTAATCATCATTTTCCCGCCTTCCAACAGGTGAGTTTCATAACCTTTGGCTGCATCTACAAGAGCTGCCGAATTGAAGTGCAGGTAATGCTTTTCAATAAATTGAGAGATAGGACCTTTCATTTAATTTTTATTTATGCTCTTTATTATTTCCTTTTATAGAATTTTGCGCAAAGATAACCATTCGTTTCTCCTTTAAAAAGAAACTTAATGACAGGTTATTCACTTCATCTCATTTTTGATTAAATTGGTGTCATGAGTCTTAATAATTATCTACTTAATCCGGAAGCTGTTCAGTATTTATTCAATGACTTTGTATATATCATTCCGGAAAAATCCTCAGACCTGATCATTAAAAAACATTCGGATTTGCCTTCTGCACCAGCTATTCCTAAAATAAACCAGGAGCATACTGAGATAAAAAAAGAAGAAAACAAACCGCTCAAGGAAATTAAAAAGGACGATTCATTTAATCTAAAAGAGCTTAAAAAAGAACTTGGATCAACTAAGATTTCCAAAAGAGCAGTTATCATTATCAATGAGGAGGATGCAACAAACGAATTAAAAACTTTTCTCTTTAAAATTCTTCAGGCTGTAAAACTTTCAGAATCAGACATATACCTATACACTCAACCCAATGGCAGTGTAATTGACCTGAATGAGGCATTAAAAGACTATTCGACATCAAAAATACTTTCTTTTGGAACTCATATTTCCCCTGAATACAAAACAGAACTCAATAAGGAAACGGTATTTTCAAAGGAGACAAAATTATTCCAGACTTTTAGCCTGAAGGAATTGATTAGTGACACTGAAAAGAAAAAAATACTTTGGGGGAATCTTCAGATAATTTTTCCTACTAAATAATTACAATATTAATATCTTTTAAATAAAAAGGAGGCTGTTTTGAAAACAGCCTCCTTTTTATTTAAATCCTCTTCTAAATTAATTAACGCTTAAGTAAGACAGACCCTTGCTTAACATGAGGAACTTTGTACTTTCCTGAACCTTCATAAGTAACTGTCCAAGGATATACTCCCTGCTCCATTATCTTATCCAGATAGTAACCATCCCATGACTTTTCTAAATCATTGCTTTGGAAGATGATTTCACCCCATCTGTTAAAGATTGTTATATTAAAGTTCTCAACATGGTGACCAAATATCTGATATACATCGTCTTTACCATCACCATTTGGCGTAAACACGTTCGGGAAGAAAACTTCAGGAGCACATTCTTCAATAACTTTTACTTCTTTCTGAACACTGCAAGTAGTCAATGAATTAATTAAGGTCAATTGATAAACTCCTGGTTCTGTTACAGGTAAAATCTTTGAAGCTACATTACCAGGTGTCCAGAGGTAAGTATCCCCACCTGTACCTTTTGCTTCAATCTCGAATACCGGGTCTGTCAAAGGACAGAAAGTAAACTCAGATGGCATATTGATTACAGGCAAAGGACTTACTGTTACTGTAACTTGCTGAATTGCCTTACACCCTTCCTGACTTGTTCCTTCAATATAGTATGTACCGGTTGATACTGCTTTTGGATCTCCTACTGGAATTGTAGCTGCTGCATTAGTCCAGTAGGAATATATCAATCCTGTAGAAGAGCCTATTGTAACTTTCGGATCAGTTAAATCTATAGGACCTGAACCACAGACATTTTGATTATTTCCTACTACAACAGGAAGTGGATTGATTTCAACATTTACTGAAACTGTATCTGCACAGCCTGCTATATTAGTCCCCACTATATAATAAGTACCGGATGTACTTACCACCTGAGAAGAAGCAACTGTCGCACCTGAGTTTGAGAAGTAGCTATAAGAAGCTGCTCCTGATACTAAAGTTCCAAGATCTATTGTCGCTGGGGCACAAACTGCAGCTGGTGTTGTTACCGATACTGTTGGCTGACCATTGATATTTATTACAACAGACGCTGTATCTGTACATCCTGCTCCATTAGAACCTACTATATAATAAGTACCTGAGGTAGAAACCACCTGAGGAGATGCTGTCGTTGCAGATGCATCTGAGAAGTAGCTATATGAAGCCGCACCTGATACTAAAGTTCCAAGATCTATTGTCGCTGGAGCACAAACTGCAGCTGGTGTTGTTACCGATACTGTTGGCTGACCATTGATTACTACTGCTACTGAAGCTGTATCTGTACATCCTACTCCATTAGAGCCTACTATATAATAAGTACCTGAGGCACTTACCACCTGAGGAGATGCTGTTGTTGCAGATGCATCTGAGAAGTAGCTATATGAAGCTGCTCCTGATACTAAAGTTCCAAGATCTATTGTCGCTGGGGCACAAACTGCAGCTGGTGTTGTTACCGATACTGTTGGCTGACCATTGATGTTTATTACAACAGACACTGTATCTGTACATCCTGCTCCATTAGAACCTACTATATAATAAGTACCTGAGGCACTTACCACCTGAGGAGATGCTGTTGTTGCAGATGCATCTGAGAAGTAGCTATATGAAGCTGCTCCTGACACTAAAGTTCCAAGATCTATTGTCGCTGGGGCACAAACTGCAGCTGGTGTTGTTACCGATACTGTTGGCTGACCATTGATGTTTATTACAACAGATGCTGTATCTGTACATCCTGCTCCATTAGAACCTACTATATAATATGTACCTGAGGTAGAAACCACCTGAGGAGATGCTGTTGTTGCAGATGCATCTGAGAAGTAGCTATATGAAGCGGCTCCTGATACTAAAGTTCCAAGATCTATAGTCGCTGGGGCACAAACCGCTGCCGGAACACTTACTGCAACTGTTGGTTGAGTATTGATTACTACCGATACTGATGCTGTATCTGTACAGCCTGCGCCATTAGTCCCCACTATATAATAAGTACCGGATGCACTTACCACCTGGGAAGAAGCAACTGTCGCACCTGAGTTCGAGAAGTAGCTATAAGAGGCCGCTCCTGATACTAAACTTCCAAGATTTATCGTGGCTGGTGCACAAACCGGAGCTGGTGTTGTTACCGATACTGTTGGCTGACCATTGATTACTACTGCTACTGAAGCTGTATCTGTACATCCTACTCCATTAGAGCCTACTATATAATAAGTACCTGAGGCAGAAACCACCTGAGGAGATGCTGTCGTTGCAGATGCATCTGAGAAGTAGCTATAAGAAGCTGCTCCTGATACTAAAGTTCCAAGATCTATTGTCGCTGGGGCACAAACCGCAGCTGGTGTTGTTACCGATACTGTTGGCTGACCATTGATGTTTATTACAACAGACGCTGTATCTGTACATCCTACTCCATTAGAACCTACTATATAATATGTACCTGAGGCACTTACCACCTGAGGAGATACTGTTGTTGCAGATGCATCTGAGAAGTAGCTATAAGAAGCGGCTCCTGATACTAAAGTTCCAAGATCTATTGTCGCTGGGGCACAAACTGTAGCTGGTGTTGTTACCGATACTGTTGGCTGACCATTGATGTTTATTACAACAGACGCTGTATCTGTACATCCTACTCCATTAGAACCTACTATATAATATGTACCTGAGGCACTTACCACCTGAGGAGATACTGTTGTTGCAGATGCATCTGAGAAGTAGCTATAAGAAGCTGCTCCTGATACTAAAGTTCCAAGATCTATTGTCGCTGGGGCACAAACTGCAGCTGGTGTTGTTACCGATACTGTTGGCTGACCATTGATGTTTATTACAACAGACGCTGTATCTGTACATCCTACTCCATTAGAACCTACTATATAATATGTACCTGAGGCACTTACCACCTGAGGAGATGCTGTTGTTGCAGATGCATCTGAGAAGTAGCTATATGAAGCCGCTCCTGATACTAAAGTTCCAAGATCTATTGTCGCTGGGGCACAAACTGCAGCTGGTGTTGTTACCGATACTGTTGGCTGACCATTGATGTTTATTACAACAGACGCTGTATCTGTACATCCTGCTCCATTAGAACCTACTATATAATAAGTACCTGAGGTAGAAACCACCTGAGGAGATGCTGTCGTTGCAGATGCATCTGAGAAGTAGCTATATGAAGCTGCTCCTGATACTAAAGTTCCAAGATCTATTGTCGCTGGGGCACAAACTGCAGCTGGTGTTGTTACCGATACTGTTGGCTGACCATTGATTATTACTACTACTGAAGCTGTATCTGTACATCCTGCTCCATTAGAACCTACTATATAATAAGTACCTGAGGCACTTACCACCTGAGGAGATGCTGTTGTTGCAGATGCATCTGAGAAGTAGCTATATGAAGCCGCTCCTGATACTAAAGTTCCAAGATCTATTGTCGCTGGGGCACAAACTGCAGCTGGTGTTGTTACCGATACTGTTGGCTGACCATTGATGTTTATTACAACTGAAGCTGTATCTGTACATCCTGCTCCATTAGAACCTACTATATAATAAGTACCTGAGGCACTTACCACCTGAGGAGATGCTGTTGTTGCAGATGCATCTGAGAAGTAGCTATATGAAGCTGCTCCTGATACTAAAGTTCCAAGATCTATTGTCGCTGGGGCACAAACTGCAGCTGGTGTTGTTACCGATACTGTTGGCTGACCATTGATGTTTATTACAACAGACGCTGTATCTGTACATCCTGCTCCATTAGAACCTACTATATAATAAGTACCTGAGGCACTTACCACCTGAGGAGATGCTGTTGTTGCAGATGCATCTGAGAAGTAGCTATAAGAAGCTGCTCCTGATACTAAAGTTCCAAGATCTATTGTCGCTGGGGCACAAACTGCAGCTGGTGTTGTTACCGATACTGTTGGCTGACCATTGATGTTTATTACAACAGACGCTGTATCTGTACATCCTGCTCCATTAGAACCTACTATATAATATGTACCTGAGGCACTTACCACCTGAGGAGATACTGTTGTTGCAGATGCATCTGAGAAGTAGCTATATGAAGCTGCTCCTGATACTAAAGTTCCAAGATCTATTGTCGCTGGGGCACAAACCGCAGCTGGTGTTGTTACCGATACTGTTGGCTGACCATTGATGTTTATTACAACAGACGCTGTATCTGTACATCCTGCTCCATTAGAACCTACTATATAATATGTACCTGAGGCACTTACCACCTGAGGAGATACTGTTGTTGCAGATGCATCTGAGAAGTAGCTATATGAAGCTGCTCCTGATACTAAAGTTCCAAGATCTATTGTCGCTGGGGCACAAACCGCAGCTGGTGTTGTTACCGATACTGTTGGCTGACCATTGATGTTTATTACAACAGACGCTGTATCTGTACATCCTACTCCATTAGAACCTACTATATAATAAGTACCTGAGGCACTTACCACCTGAGGAGATGCTGTTGTTGCAGATGCATCTGAGAAGTAGCTATATGAAGCTGCTCCTGATACTAAAGTTCCAAGATCTATTGTCGCTGGGGCACAAACTGCAGCTGGTGTTGTTACCGATACTGTTGGCTGACCATTGATGTTTATTACAACAGACGCTGTATCTGTACATCCTACTCCATTAGAACCTACTATATAATAAGTACCTGAGGCACTTACCACCTGAGGAGATACTGTTGTTGCAGATGCATCTGAGAAGTAGCTATAAGAAGCTGCTCCTGATACTAAAGTTCCAAGATCTATTGTCGCTGGGGCACAAACCGCAGCTGGTGTTGTTACCGATACTGTTGGCTGACCATTGATGTTTATTACAACAGACGCTGTATCTGTACATCCTGCTCCATTAGAACCTACTATATAATAAGTACCTGAGGCACTTACCACCTGAGGAGATACTGTTGTTGCAGATGCATCTGAGAAGTAGCTATATGAAGCGGCTCCTGATACTAAAGTTCCAAGATCTATTGTCGCTGGGGCACAAACTGCAGCTGGTGTTGTTACCGATACTGTTGGCTGACCATTGATGTTTATTACAACAGACGCTGTATCTGTACATCC